>NZ_JNJB01000001.1 GCF_000701505.1 Dyadobacter crusticola DSM 16708
GCTTCCCAAAAGCAATCCGATCCGATAATGGGCCGGAATTCACCTCCAAAGATTTTGCAATCTGGTGTGAGGAGAAAGGCATTGAAACTAGGTATATACAGCCGGGGAAGCCAACTCAAAACGGCTATATCGAACGATTTAACCGACTGTATCGGGAAGCAGTATTAGACGCATATTTGTTCTTTGACCTGGATCAGGTCAGGCAACTAACAGCTGAGTGGATCGAAGAATATAATCAGCGACGGCCGCACGAAGGACTGGGCAATTTGACCCCATTTGAGTGGAAGGAGTTGCTGGTGAAAAAAGTAATTCAACAACAAATGACTGTCTGAAAAACGGGGCACTTACAAGAGTCTTTTGATGTCCTGACGAGCATAAAAAAAGAAACCCCGTTTAATGATTAAACGAGGTTTTATATTCCTGCAGAGAGAGAGGGATTCGAACCCCCGGACCTGTTACAGTCAACGGTTTTCAAGACCGTCGCAATCGACCACTCTGCCATCTCTCTAAATGTTTCGGCGTATCCGAAACGTGGTGCAAATGTAAAAACAAAATGTTTTAACGCAATAAGTGAGTGGAAAATCTTTTAATAAATTTGATCTTCCTGCTTGTTACTATCATCCGAAAAGTGAATGGAGATAGCCTTCCTGGTGCCTGCGTCAACCTTATAGCGTTCGTCCGACCTGATTCCAGCTAGCCAAATGATATCCCCGTTCCCATTTACAAGCACTTTTACTCGCTGCTTCTGAAACCGATCCAGCTTCATGTCAGTAAGTAAATCGCTTACCTTCTTTCGCTTTCCGCCCATTCCGAAAGGACAGAAGGTATCGCCCGTTGCCCAATCCCGTAGCTGCAAAGGAAATTGGACAAGCGCCGCGTTGAAGAATGCAAGGTTTTTGTCTTTTAATTGCGCCAAATCCCAGCTTTGCGCCTCTCCTACGTATAATGAAGTATTCCCTGATAAAGTGTAATATCCAACTTCGGAGATCGTGACCGCACTGGTTTGGAGATGTGCATTTTTCCTGAGGATTATAAATTCCCGATCGATCAACAACTCATGTGAAGCCGAAAGGAAGATCTTGCCAGGAATATCAGCAACAGCTTTCAGTATTGAACCTGCTGCGCTATACGCGAAACCATAATCCTGCAGAAGTGAGGATAACCTGAAAAACGGTTCGCTAGAAGAAAGCAGCCTCTCCTTATTAATATAGATCAATCCATCAGACTCTTTTACAACTTCTCTTTTCCATGCATTCATCAACTCTTTAAGCAAGTTGTCTGTCGCAAGCAGTCTTTCAGAAACGGTCACGAAGGTATGTTCCAGCGCCGGGTTTAGTGTTTTCAAAACGGGCACCACCTCATGCCTGATCTTATTGCGCTGATAATCCAAGGAAGCATTTGATCGATCCTCGCGCCAATGAATATTATGGTCTTCTGCGTATCTGAGTACCTCCCCTCTCGTCATTCGCAGCAATGGTCGAATTATGTTGCCGGCCTGCGGAGCAATACCTTTCAGACCAGACAGCCCGGTTCCTCGCGTCAGGTTCAACAAAGCTGTTTCGAGGGAATCATTGGCATGATGAGCAGTTATAACCCATTGATATTGGCCATTTTGTCTGATATCTTCAAACCATTTATACCGCAATTCCCTTGCTGCCATCTGAGTTGAAACTGACTTTTGTTTTGCGAAAGCCTTGGTGTCAAAAGTTTTTACAAAAAATTCGAAACCATATTGATACGCTTTTTGCCGTACATAACGCTCGTCTTCATCAGATTCTTCCCCACGCAAACCGAAGTTACAATGCGCTACTCCGGCCTGGAATCCGTGTTTGTGGAACAAATGCATAAGTACCATCGAATCCACACCGCCACTCACCGCAAGCAAGGATCGCTGCGCATTGAAGTCCCAGCCTTGTTGGTTAATAAAAGTTAAAAAAGAATCCACGTTGAACCTCAAAAACGTATTTGATGTACTTTTGAAGCAACCAGATAGATCAACCTTCGCCTGGGATGCCTCATTATAAGCAACTGCGGTAAATTCAAAGGTAAAGGAAAGAACAGTAACATGAAGAAAAAAAATTACAACAGCGGCTGCAACTCT
Organism: Dyadobacter crusticola DSM 16708; assembly: GCF_000701505.1. Taxonomy (GTDB): domain Bacteria; phylum Bacteroidota; class Bacteroidia; order Cytophagales; family Spirosomataceae; genus Dyadobacter; species Dyadobacter crusticola. The sequence continues at coordinate 2,102 of NZ_JNJB01000001.1, forward strand.
TTTAAACTTTCACGCGTCATCAATATCAAAGACAATATCAATAACCGAACGTTCTTTTCTTTACTGTTTTTATTATCAAGTCTACTGTCCATCAATGCATTGGCCCAGAATAACACCGGTTCCAGTGAGGATCTGGTTGAAATTCTGAAGTCTGATGAACTTGAAATAATCAATGCAAATGGCGTTGATTCACGACGGGTTACCAATGGTGTTTTTAAGCACAAAGGTGCTCTTTTATATAGTAACCTTGCGATTCAGAATATCAGTACAAATGTCATTGAGGCCTTTGGAAATGTCAAAATTGTGCAGGGAGATACCGTCACCGTAACAGGAGATACACTCTATTACTACGGAAACACGCGACTTGCCATTGTTAGCGGCAGGAAAACTGTTTTGAAAGATAGCAAGCGCACATTAACGACTCGCAAGATCGAGTACGAAATGGCGAATGGGATTGCCTATTACAAGCAACCGGGGCGCACAGTTGACGAAGAGAACGTCCTGACGAGTAAAGAAGGCTTTTACAACACCGCGACAAAGGAATTTACCTATTACCGGAATGTAAAGCTCGTCAACAAAAAATATACGCTCACAACGGATACGCTGCTTTACAACTCCCTCACCAAGTGGTCCTATTTCAACGGGCCTACAAAGATTGTCAATAAGGATGGTACGGTGGTGGGAACCAAGGGGCAGTATAATACTGAGTCGACGCAATCTTCTTTTCATAAAAGAACAACTGTTGACAATGAAACGTATACACTTACCGCAGACTCGCTTGTGGTTGATGGGAAAACTAACAACGGACAGGGGAAAGGAAATGTGGTGATTGTTGCCAAAAAGGACAAAACAGTTTTGAATGGTGACGAAGGCTATTACTGGAAATCAAAAGGTTATTCGAAGATTTTTGGTCACGCTTACGTCAGGAATGTGGTTTCGGACGATACGCTTTATATCCGGGCAGATACGCTTTACTCGTACGAAAACGCAGCTGATTCAACCCGGAAGCTGATTGGAAATAAGAATGTTTTTATTTACAAAGCTGATTTTCAGGGTAAATGCGATTCCATAAGTTATAATACCGCTGACTCAGTGATCCGGTTTTTTCGACAACCGATTTTGTGGAGCCAGCAATATTACCAAATGGAAGCCGATTCGATCACTGCGTTTTTGGTCAACAATGAGATTAACAGGATGTTGCTCAAGGGGAAATCATTTGTGATTACGGAAGATACCCTGGTTCGGCAGTTCAACCAGGTGAAAGGACGTACGATTAATGCATTCTTTGACAAGGGAAATAAACTGAAACAGGTTTTGGTGGATGGAAATGGCGAAAGTGCTTATTACGCGGTGGACGACAAGCAAAAGAATATTGGTCTCAACAGGGTTGAATGCGGACGAATGAACCTGCTTTTCGAAGATAATAGAGTCCAGAAAATTTCATTCATCGGCAAACCTGACGGTAAGCTGATCCCGCCGGCGAAGATCAAGCCGGCAGAGCGGCAACTGGATGGTTTCAGCTGGCGGATCAAAGAAAAGCCGACCCGGGAGAAGACAACCTGGGCAGAGTTATAAAAAAGTAGTGCAGAGAGAAGTTGGTGAGGTGTGCGGCACGGTTTTTTACGCTAAAAAAATAAAGTTAGCCGTTCACACAATATATATTGAATATACAATTATTTCTCTATATTTTTGTAGTGTACTTTTTAACTAAATTCTAAAAAATTAGTCAATAAGTATCTGAATACCAGCTATGAAAAGATATATACTTTGTTTACATATGGTGATTGCATTTGCGCTCTGTTTTGAGGGTCTAAATGCACAGTCAGTATCCGGAGGGAGCCGACTGAATATTGTTGGAAAGAAGAAACCAGTCACTTCCAGCAACTTGAAGTTCGCGGTTATGCCGGACGGTCTCAGTTACAAGCCACTTTCTCTACAAAATCCAAAAGCACTGAACAACTTTTACACTTCCTTCTTATTTTCAAGTTCTACGAATTCGGATAGCAACAACTTACTCGCTTCGGAAACGGTTGAAAAAAGTGGTGAAAGAAAGTCTAATGCGGTAGAAGCACAGGCGAAAGTAGAAGAGTTGCTTTACGTAAATGATAAAATTTCCGTATCTAATATTTATCCCAACCCAGCCAGCGAATATGCAGAACTTGATTTCACTATTTCGCCTTCGGTAAGGGAGGCTAAATTGATCTTCTACAACGTCTTAGGATCGCAGATGGATCAGTTTACATTAAACAAAAATGACAGAAAGCTTCGGGTAAATACTAGAGACATGCCAACCGGCTTGTACTTTTACCAACTGTCTGTTGATGGAAAGAAAGTAGCCACTAAAAAAATGCTTGTTCGCCATCAGCAATAGGTTACTAATTAACACTAGATCAGCTACGCTTTCGTTATGAATGGTGTAGCTTTTTTTATTACCTTTGCAGCCAATATGCGAAAAAACAGTCCGGCAAGCTATTTCTTGCTTTTCATTTCAATTCTGCTTCTCACTACTTCTTGTAGCAAATTCTCTCGATTACAGAAAACAGGTACTGACCAGGAGAAATACGATGCAGCAATGGCGTACTACAAAAAAGGGGATTTCTACAGATCGGGACTCCTTTTTGAAGAGCTGATCCCTCTGCTGAAAGGTAGTACAGAGTCTGAGCTCGCTCAGTTTTACTACGCGTATTCGCAGTACCACCAGAATCAATATAATACCGCTCAATTTCTTTTTAAGAAATTCTACGATACTTACGCACGCAGCGACTATGCGCAAGAAGCGTATTATATGCACGCATTTTCGCTATACAAGGACTCATCGCCTTACAACCTGGATCAAGCCAGCACGCATACTGCGATTTCGGCCATGCAGGATTTTATCAACACTTATCCTGAAAGCGAGTTCCGGGATGAATGTACCAAGTACATTCTTGAACTGCGCTCAAAGCTCGAACGAAAAGCCTATGAGCGTGCGAAGTTGTATTACAAAATCAGTGACTTCAATATTGTTTCTCTTAAATCGGCGGTAATCTCGATTGATAACTTCAAAAGGGATTTTCCCGATTCCCGATACAATGAAGAGCTAGCATTCCTGAAGGTAGAATCGCAATATAATCTTGCCACAAACAGCTTTATTGATAAACAAAGGGAACGTTATCAGGATGTTGTGAAGTTTTACCAGGAATTGATCGACAAGTATCCGACCGGCAGATATAATCGCGATGCTGAGAAGATGTTTGATGACAGTCAGAAGCAAATCGAAGTAATCGCAAAGCTCGAACAAGAAAGACAGAAACTGAAAGAAACACAGCCAGAGCCTTCAAATGCACCGACCAGGGTTACCACTCCTGCAATTGCGGAACCAAAAGGACAGTAGAATACATTAACAGATTTAGAATTTTTCAAACTATATAAGACAATGGCAACTAATCCATCGATCATTACACGGGATACTGATAAAATAGCTGACGTTACCGGTAACCTGTACGAATCCGTATCCGTTATTTCAAAGCGGGCGCGCCAGATTTCAAGCAAAATGAAAGAAGAGCTTAACAATAAGCTTGCCGAGTTTGCTTCAGGTGTAGACAATCTGGAAGAAGTTTTCGAAAACAGAGAGCAGATAGAGATTTCTAAGTTCTACGAGCGTATGCCGAAGGCCGGAAGTATTGCAATCGATGAGTTTATTGAAGGCAAAACTTACAGCAGCTACCGTACCAGCTCCGACGAAGAATAACAAGCATTGACACTGAGAAGCCAGCCCCAATATAGATTGTGGCTGGTTTCTTATTTTATACCTTGCGGAAACTTCTGCAATGGTTTGCAGAAGCCTGATCTCTATTCCGATTTTAACTTCTTAGCCTTTGAACCTCAAAGACAAAAAGATCCTGGTTGGCGTTTCGGGCAGCATCGCCTCCTATAAATCAGCTTTGCTGGTCAGACTTCTGGTGAAAGCCGGAGCGGCAGTTCAGGTAGTTATGACAAAAGCTGCCACGGAATTCATTACCCCACTCACGCTTTCGGTTCTTTCCAAAAATCCGGTTTACAGCGCTTTCACAGGCGGCGATGGCAGTGAATGGAACAACCACGTCGACCTCGCACTTTGGGCGGATGCGATAATCATTGCTCCTGCTACTGCACGAACACTATCGAAATGCGCAACCGGAAATTGCGACGACCTCCTCACTGCTGTTTACCTTTCAGCCCGCTGCCCCGTGTTTTTCGCGCCAGCAATGGACCTGGATATGTTTCACCATCCGTCAACAAAGCAAAATATTAGCTCGCTATCCGCATTCGGGAACATTTTTATCCAACCTGAATTCGGTGAACTAGCGAGCGGGCTTACAGGCGACGGAAGAATGGCCGAGCCTGAAACGATCGTTTTGCGCCTTGGCAATCACTTTGCACAGCAACCGGTAGCCAAAAATAAAAGGGTATTGATTACTGCGGGACCTACTGTCGAGCCGCTTGATCCAGTCCGGTTCATCAGCAATCATTCATCTGGAAAAATGGGCTATGCGCTGGCGGCGGCATTCTCAGCGGCAGGAGCACAGGTTACGCTGGTGAGCGGACCTACTCAAATGAAAGAAATAGCTGGCGTAAATCGCATTCAGGTAATTACTGCGAGCGAAATGCTGGAAGCGACGACAAAGCATTTTCCGCAACAGGATCTTGTCATTTTCGCAGCCGCAGTAGCTGATTATACGCCTAAATACGTCGCAGACCAGAAGATTAAAAAGCAGGGTACTGAGCTATTTTTAGAACTGACTAAAACGCAGGACATCGCAGGAACACTCGGTCCGGCAAAAAGTGACAGGCAAATATTGATAGGCTTTGCACTTGAAACCGAGAATGAAGTGCAGAATGCAGCAGAAAAGCTGGCCCGCAAAAACCTCGACTTCATAGTTTTGAATTCTCTTAATGATGCAGGTGCTGGATTTGCGCACGATACCAACAAAATTACCGTTATTGAAAGGAACGGTACCAAGCGCCTCTTTGAGCTGAAATCTAAAGAGGAAGTTGCCCGGGATATTTTAAAAATTGTGATTGATAAATGGAGCGAAGCATGAAAGGTATTTTATCGTTTTTCGCAGCGTTGCTGATTTGTTGCTGTTCAAATAATGCCTCTGCCCAGGAGTTTCAGTTTACCGTGAACCTGAACTATGAGCAGCTTGTGGCGCAGCAGAAAACGGATCCGCAGTCAATGAACCAGCTGCAAACCTATATGAACGATTTTCTTAATAATACGAGGTGGACAAATGACCAGTTCGCGAAGGAAGAGAAGATCAAGTGCAAGCTGAATGTAAACCTTACGCGCTCATTAACTCAGGGCAGTTATGAAGGAAACGCGCAGCTGGTGGTTTCCAGACCGGTTTATAATTCCAATTATGAAACTGTGCTGCTCACTTACGTAGATAAGAACTTCTCCTTTACTTATCTGCCAAACACGCAGCTTTATTTTAATGAAAACAGCTATACGGAAGAACTACCCTACATTCTGGCGTTTTACGCCAATGTGGCACTAATCTTTGATTACGATTCTTTCAGCAGAATGGGTGGAGCTCCATACGTACAAAGAGCATTTAACCTGGTTAACCAGGCACGTAATGCGTCGCCCAATAAGCGGGGTTGGGACTCAGGTGGTGATTCGAGGAACAGGTACTGGCTAATTGAAAATTTAATGAGCCAGCAGTTTACTCCGTTCCGGGAGGGTATGTACAAGTACTATCGTCAGGGCCTGGATGTGGCGACACAAAATCCCGCAGAGACACGCGCCAAAGTTCTCGAATTTCTAACAACAATAAAGGAAGTAAATCAGCTGAGACCTGCAAGTGTCGTCGTCAATGCATTCTTTGACGCAAAATCGGACGAGTTGTTCAGAATTTTGATTGAAGCGCAGCCCGAGGAGCGTGCGCAGGCTTACAATTTACTGGTGAGCCTGGATCCTACCAAAACACAACTATACCAGCGGCTTTCGTTATAAAATGAGTAAAAGACTGGGTCGCATATCATCTCCGCAGCTTCCTGCGCAACTTCAATCGCTCTTAAATCAAGAAATTACAGCGGTTTTGAACAATGGTAAAACTTATTTCGGCACACTGGCTAGCTTTAACGAAAGTAACCTGGTTATCGAAGATACACGAAGTCACCCGCATACATTGGCGATTTCCGAACTATATGAAGTTGTCTACGACGCTAATTCAGCGTTGAACATTAATTCATAGCCGCTCACCGGTTATATTTTCGTATTGTGAATATCATAAGTATATTCAGACATGCTTTCTAATTTACTTATCAAAAATTACGCGCTGATCAAGCAACTGGAAATGTCGCCGGATCAGGGCCTAAATATTATAACAGGAGAAACCGGCGCGGGTAAATCCATCATGCTGGGTGCGATAGGCTTGCTGCTTGGCAACCGGGCGGACGTCAAATCACTTTATGATTCTTCTGAAAAATGTGTGATTGAGGGTAGCTTCAACCTGGCCGGCTATGATCTTGGGCCGAATTTCGAAGAGGAAAACCTCGATTTTACTGACGAATGCATAATCCGCCGCGAAATCGCTGTATCTGGCAAATCACGTGCATTTATCAACGATACACCCGTTAATCTCGAAACTTTAAAGAAAATTGGCGGGCAGTTGCTGGATATCCATTCGCAGCACGATTCCATTTTGCTGGGTAGCAATGATTTCCAGTTACAAGTGATTGATTCTTTCGCGACTAATTCAAATCTTCTAAAAACCTACTCAAAGCATTACACAACATTCCGGGATGCGGCTACCAGGCTGGACCAACTACAAAAAAAAGCCGGGCAGCTAAGAAAGGAGTTTGATTACGATCAGTTTTTGTTTCAGGAACTCAACACGGCGAGCCTGAAGTCTGGCGAGCAGGAGAAGCTGGAAGAAGAGCTGACGATCCTCGAAAATGCTGTTGAGATAAAGGAGCGGCTGCAGCTGGCTCACACCTACCTTGATAATCCGGAGGCTTCGGTACTGGATTTTCTTAAAAATACAATCAATGCATTGGGCCAGGCTGCACGGCTGGTCGGCGGTTACGAAACACTCCGGCAGCGTGCGCAAAGCGCATTGATCGAGTTGCGCGACCTGGCCGATGAAATAGATCAGGTTAACAGTTCTGTTGAAGTCGATGCAGGACGGAGCGAGGAAGTACAGGGAAGATTGGATCTGATCTATAATCTGCTCAAAAAACACCAGGTATCGACAGTGGACGAGCTGCTCGCCATTGAATCAGAGCTGCAAAACAAGCTGACAGTTGTCCTAAACCTGGACGATGATCTGCAAGCTGCCGAGACCGCCACTGCCCAGGCCAGGGAAGCAATGCTGAAAAGTGCGGCTGCGCTGTCTGAAAGCCGGAAAAAAGTGGCGCCTGCCATTGAAAAGCTTATTCTGCAAAGACTGGCCGAACTGGGCATTCCGAATGCAAGTCTTTCGGTGCAATTTGCAGAGACTGCCCCCTCGCCTACCGGTACGAATGCGGTCACATTCCTGTTCAGCGGCAATAAAGGAATTACTCCGCAGGAATTGAGGCAAGTAGCCTCAGGCGGTGAATTCTCCCGCCTTATGATGGTAATTAAATACATACTTGCCGATAAACGCAAGCTTCCTACCATTATCTTTGACGAAATTGACACCGGCGTCTCTGGCGAAATAGCCAAGCAAATGGGCAAAATGATGCAGAATATGGCCGAAAAACATCAGATCATCGCAATTACCCACTTGCATCAGATTGCCAGCAGCGGCGATGCGCATTACTTTGTTTATAAAGACCATTCATCGGATCGGACGGTGAGCAAAATCAAGAAGTTGTCCATTGATGAGCGGGTGCAGGAAATCGCGCAGATGATCGGTGGGCACAACCCTTCCGAGGCTGTTTTGCTCAATGCACGGGAGTTGATTTTAAAAGGTTAAAAGTCCATTTAATTACCACGTAAAACTTACTCCCTTCATGAAACAAGTTTTTGCATTAACAATCCTGATCAGCCTTATAGCCGGCTGCACAAAGAAAGAAGAAGACAAAGTAGCCACACTTGAAAATGAGGTGTTGGCTATCCACGATGAAGTAATGCCTAAAATGGATAGCATTATGCTGTTGAAATCCAGGTTGTCAAAGAAAATCCAGGAGATTGATAGCCTGAGTAATGTGGGCGTGAGCAGCAATACAATGGCGGAACAGCGCATCAAGGCAGTGGATCTCAACCAGAAATTGAATGAATCTGATAAGCTGATGATGGACTGGATGCACGAGTACAGAGGCGATTCGGCTAAAAAGCTGAAACCGGAACAGGCTGTTACCTATTTTGAAAGTGAAAGAGACAAAATCCTGCAGGTGAAACAGCTCACCCTGAGATCAATGCAGGAAGCCGCAATATTCTTACAGTAAAGATTTTATGAAGTTTAATAAAAGTTATCTACTCAACGCTTGCGCCTCCCTATTACTTTTTTGTGTTGCATTGTCATCCTGTAACAACAATGATAAACTCCCCATACTCGGTGAGCGCGACTGGACAACAAAGACGGTGAATGGAAAAGAGGTGGTGGATACGATCTACAATGTAATCCCGCCATTTTCTTTTGTAAACCAAAATGGAGAAACCATCACGGAGAAAGCAGTCGAGAACAAAATTTATGTCGCTGATTTTTTCTTTACTACCTGCCCTACTATCTGTCCGGTAATGAAGCGGCAGATGATCAAGGTCTACAACGAATACAAAGGAAATAAGGATGTAATGATCCTCTCCCATTCCATCGATCCTGAACACGACACGCCAGAGGTACTTAATAAATATGCGAAGGATTTAGGCGTTGAAGGAAATCAGTGGCAGTTCTTGACAGGTGAAAAGGAGAAGATCTTCAAGATCGGACAAACGAACTACATGGTTACAGTTGAGACCGACAGTGGCTCAGCGGGCGGTTTCCTGCACAGTGGCGCATTTATCCTGATCGACAAGGAGAAGCATGTTAGAGGAATGTACGATGGTACAACTGATGAAGGAGCAGAACGCCTTATCCGGGATATGAAGAAGCTATTGAAAGAGTACGAAAGTTAATACTGCTTTGAGAATATCCTCCATGATCCGGATTGCATTCCTGTTTTGCTGCATTGCCTTCATATCGTGTAAGAACGAGGAAGAACTTAAAACGGAGCAGTATTTCGTAGAAGGAATGCAATTGTATACGACGCATTGCTCAAACTGCCACCAGAACACCGGCGAAGGATTATCTAATCTCTATCCACCCATCAAAGGCTCTGATTTGCTTAAAGATAAAGCTTTCGTTTCCTGTGTTATTAGAAATGGAATGGAAGGTACTATCCTGGTAAATGGGAAGGAATTCAACCGGCCAATGCCGGGAAATCCGAAACTTACAGATATCGAAATAGCTGAAATAGTAACCTTTGTGTCTGTAAAGTGGGGGAAAGATAGTGTTTACACCCCGATAACCTTTGTAGAGCAGGCACTTGCAAATTGCAAAACCCGCTAAGGTCCGCTGAACTTATAAATTCCGGTTGCCTTTCTGAACTTGATCCGGGTAAAATCCTGCTCTGCATCCATCCCGATCGCATTGGTTACCTCCGAAGTACGATTGTTACGAACCGCAAGTGGCTTATCTGTGAACACTTTCCTGGTCCGCGGACTCCAGCTAAGCTCAGATGTGGTCATAATCTCCTGCGTCTCGGATTTTACAACCCGCACATTCCCTTTCACAATGTAAACATCTGAGGATTTATCGTATCTGCCGGAATCCGAGCGCAGACGGGTAACAACCTGGCCCAGCGTATCGTAAAAACTGATGTTGATTGTATCCGGAAAGATCTGGTTGTCATTTTGGAAGCGCTGGGATCTGGGTGTTTTCATCAGCACTTTGATTTTTCCCTGCTCACTGTATTTTACCTGTACCTCATTGATAACTTCGACAGGTCCGGTATACAATGCGCCAACCTTATTCTTCTTGTCTTCGCAAGATGAAAGCAGTATTCCCAGTAGGCTTACAATACAAAAAGGAAGAATGAGCTTACCTGCCGTAATTATGTTCCAAATGAAAATGACGGCTTTCATGACATGATTAATCTAGTTTCTGTTTGATGAACCACCTTTCCAACAACGTAATGCCAAGAACAGCACGGGCATAGCGCTCCTTGATCTGTCCCACCCCCGAATTCCCTCTTTGTCCTCCGATTAAAGAAACCGAAAGGAAGTTCTGATAGCCGCGGCCCATCGGGAATGTAAATCCGAGACTGATGTTTGCATCGTTTACATTCTGCCCGGCCACTACGTATGGCGTATTACCATAGCTGAACCCAAGGCGGTATCTTACCAGGTTAAAGTAGTTAAGAGAAGTAAATCGTGGCAGGTACTCAGCACCAAGGTGAATGCGGTTAACATCCCTGAGTGATTCGCTTACATTGGCGAAATTACGGTACTGCGACCAGGACTGGCGACTGTAATCTGCTGAAAGGATCAGCTTGAAAGGCCATTCGAGACTAGCACCAACCTGGTATTGTTCAGGAATGGTTAGGCTACCCGAAATGTTATTTTCAAGTGTATCAGGCAGTGTAACCGGGAAAGAATCCTGGGTCAGCTCGAACGTCGTTGTATTTTCAGAATTGAGGCTGGTGCTAAAACTATATGCACCTCCCAGGTTAAGATTCAGCTTATTTTCTTTTTTAATGGGGATCCTTACTGCTGCTCCTGCTCTGAAAGCTATGTCGGAATAAGTTGTCCTTTGATTCAAACTAACCAGGTAATTGTTTGCAGGATTTTCACCAGGCCTTCTAAGAAAAACTTCTGAGGATTTCCTGGCATTGCCAAAAAGGTAGCTGCTTTCCAGCCCAACACTGATATACTTATTGATCTGAACCGAATTTGTGATAGAAGCCTTGTTTATACCACCTTTTCCAGACGTTGAATACTCCGCCTCTGAATCCGTTCCTACCACTGGCCTGGTAGCCTTATTTTCATAATCAATAAAGCTGTAAGGTTTTAGATTAACTCCGATCACCCACCGTGGTTTTACAGGAAATGAGAGTGAAAGATAAGCAAGGTTTGCGCCAAAGTTGGTTTGCTTGTCAGACCCTGCCGTAATATCCTTGTATTGTGTAACAAGGCCCACATCCAATGTTGTAAAACGGTTTCGAACCCAGAGTGCCGGGTTAAGGTTGTTGATCTGGAAGCCACTTGCAGTACTTACCCCTGATTGTCCCATTCCCGAGTTATCGGAGTATGCCTCGCCGTAGAACTCCCCTATCCCGAGTGAAGAATAAGGCGAGTTGCCAAGACCTTGTGCTTTGAGATTTGCACAACTCCACCCCAGTGTTATTGTTAATGTAAGTAGTAATACTTTATTGTATTGAGACATTATAAGTTAGAATTCTGTTCAAGCCTATTAAAACCAGTTCCGGCACCGCAAAGATGGGCGGTTTCAGGCTACTTTCAAAAAAAGTAACATCTCCGCCACACATAACTACGCGCAATGCCGGGAATTTGTGTCGGTACCTTCTAATTATTCCTTCAATTTCTGCAAGCACTCCATTCATGACCCCGCTCAACATGGCATTTCTGGTACTTTTGCCAATGAGCTGCGGGTCTTTTTCCGGATCGATCAGGGGAAGTCTTTTGGTAAACGAATTCATCGCCTTGAATCGCATTCTTACGCCGGGAGAAATCAACCCGCCCTGAAAAGCTGCATTTTGATCGATAAGATCATAGGTAATGCACGTTCCCATATCTATAACCAGCAAATCTTCGTCCGGAAATAATGCATTCGCACCTGCAGAGGCAGCGATCCGGTCCGCGCCGAGTGTTTCCGGCGTATCATAAACCTTCGTGATCGGCAGAGGCAACTGGGGAGTAAGTGCCATCACTGAAATGGGCAACTGAAGTGCTTTTCTGAACTCTTCCTCAGTGTAGCTGACCGAGGAAAAGAGAATGTAATTCGGACTATCCCGCCGAACAGCCCTAACTAATTCTTCAAAATTCAACCCCGTCGTATAGCGTAATAGTTTTTCCCCCTGGAACCAGCCAATTTTGGAATAAGTGTTGCCGGAATCAATGACAATATTCATGTTAATCGGAAAACCTGGTCCGTAATTGAACCGCAACAAATATCCCGATTTTATGAGGTACAGGCAAACAAACGAGAGAAACTGGCATCTTAAATAAAGTTAAAACGGTCATTTTCTGGCAAATGGGGAACAACAAAGATTTTTAACTACATTAGTTTGGAAATACAAAACAAATTTTGCACCTTCGTCCATCTAAGTCAGTATCGACTTATAAATCCAGAATCCATCTATCGGTAGCTCCGTTCCCAACGTTACCTAGGTTTAAAAAATCTTGCCGATTTATTGTCAATACTTCCATTGTATCAAGTTGCAGAAATTCACCATTGATCCATTCAAGTTTTTCAGCTAGTAAGGTCAATGATTCCCGCTTCTTCGATAAATTTTTATTTCAATATCAATGACCATCACACGGCTTTGGGTCGGGCCCAAATTTTATATCAATAACATTCACAACTTATTATCCCATCGGTAAAGTCTTACTTTACTTTCCATTCTCTTTATGCCTACAATTGATGAATTAAACATTAAGCTTCTCTCGGAGCTTAAAGAAATAGCAGGTTCTCTCGGAATACCTGATCATACTAAACTCTCGAAAAAAGAATTAATTAACCGCATTCTCGCCAACCAGGGAAATGGAAGTGCTGCTGCTCAGCCCGTAGTTTCCGAAGTTGTGGCTGAAGAAGGTGATGACGAGCCAAAGAAAAAACGCGCACGTCGCCCGGCTGAGCCTGTGCCCGTAGCTGTAAAACAGGGTGGTAACCGCTCAAAAGGCAAGAAAGAGAATGCCGGCAAATCGGCAGCTCCACTTTTCGATAGCCCGAAGCCGCAAGCCCAGGCCATGTTCGATGAACTTCCGAAAAATATTGACATTGCTGACGAAGCAGACGAAGATAACGACACACTGAATGATCTCGGCAGGGAAGAAATTACTGCTCCGGTTGAGACAGAACAAGTATCTCATACAGAAACGCAGGATGAACCCGCAGTAGCGATTCAAGACAACGGAAATGCCCCTGCCAGAGAAGAAAAGCCTGCAAAACAGCAGCATGAAGGAGGAGAGCGCCAGGCACAGCCACAACAGCAGCGTGAAGATCCTTCATCAAAAATTAAACGCAACTACAACAACTACGTCCGGGAGTTCGACGGATTGATTATCAATGAAGGTGTCCTCGAAATTATGCAGGACGGCGGATATGGTTTTCTGAGATCTGCGGACTACAACTACCTTGCTAGTCCCGACGATATATATGTATCCCCTTCTCAAATCAAACTTTTTGGTCTGAAAACGGGAGATACTGTTAAAGGTCAAATCCGTCCACCGAAAGAAGGCGAGAAATATTTCGCCCTGCTTCGTGTTGAGACTGTAAATGGTAAAACAACCGAAGAAATCAGGGACCGTATTCCTTTTGAATACCTGACCCCATTGTTTCCTGACGAATGTCTGAAACTCAGCTCTCGTCCTGATCAATATTCAACGCGTATCCTTGATCTTTTTGCACCAATCGGAAAAGGACAGCGTGGGATGATCGTGGCGCAGCCGAAGACTGGTAAAACAGTTTTATTAAAGGAAATAGCGAATGCAATCACACGTAACCACCCCGAGGTGTTCCTGCTGATCCTGCTGATCGACGAACGTCCAGAGGAAGTTACCGATATGCAACGCAGCGTACGTGCCGAAGTAATTGCGTCTACATTCGATGAGCAAGCGGACCGTCACGTGAAAGTGGCGAGCATTGTTTTGGAAAAGGCAAAAAGAATGGTAGAATGCGGTCACGACGTCGTGATTTTGCTGGATTCTATTACGCGTCTCGCACGTGCTTACAACACAGTGGTACCTTCTTCCGGTAAAATTCTTTCGGGTGGTGTGGATGCAAATGCATTGCACAAGCCTAAAAGGTTTTTTGGAGCGGCAAGAAATGTTGAGAATGGCGGCTCTCTGACTATCATTGCTACGGCGTTGATCGATACAGGTTCTAAAATGGACGAAGTTATTTTCGAAGAGTTTAAAGGTACCGGTAACATGGAATTGCAACTGGACCGCAAACTTTCCAACAAGCGCGTGTTCCCTGCTATCGATGTGATGGCTTCCGGTACGCGTCGCGAAGATCTGCTGCTTGACAAGGAAACATTGAAGAAAGTGTGGATCCTGCGTAAACACATGTCGGATATGAATGCAATGGAGTCAATGGACTTCCTGCTCGAACACATGAAAGGGACGCGGAACAACGAAGAGTTCCTTATTTCTATGAACCGATAATGAAGAGAAAGCCTGGACTTAAACGTTCAGGCTTTTTTCATTCCTGCTCTTTACCTGAATGAAGAAACCTTTTACCCGCCGATTCCATATTCCATGACGTATAATACCAACCAGCCTATCGCAACAAGCGCTACCAAAACTGTTTATCCGACAACCAGCCCGAACAATGAGCCGGAAAATCTCAAAATAATTGACGGCATCGGCCCTAAGATCGAGGAATTATTAAACAAAGAAGGCATATACACTTATGAGCAGCTGGCCGAAGCTTCGGTGATCAGAATGGCAGGTATCCTCAAAAAAGCAGGACCGAGATTTCAGATCCAAAATCCTTCTTCCTGGCCAAAACAGGCAGAGCTTGCCCGGGATCAGAAATGGGAAGAACTGGCTCAGCTAAAAGCAAGCCTGATGACTGGCAAACCTTCATAACAGCATTGCTTGATTTTTGAGCATAAAAAACCCGCCTTCCAGCGGGTTTTTACTTTTATATAACAACTGCACTTTATGCATTAAAGCGTCGTAACTGTGCGTTGAATGAATTGTGTCAGATCATTTCCTGAAAGCATTCCCTGCGACAGCAATGCCAGGTCATAAACCTGCTTCGCCAATGCTTTTTGAGCAGTTTCATCTTCTGTTTGCAGGATACGTCCAATAATCGGATGGTTGGAGTTTAGTGAAACCGTGTACATTAGAGGCATATCTCCGAACATAGAGCGCTGACCTGAGCTGGCCTGCATATCTGTCATGCGGCGCATGAATTCCGGAAACGTGATAACCACGGGCAGCTCGTCCACCGGCATTGCTTCAACCTGCACATTGGCAGTTTTGCTGCCGGTAACTTCCTCAAAAATCTTTTTCACCTTATCCTGATCGTCCGTTGAAAGAATGCTTTCCAGCTTCACATCTTTTTCAACCAGCTTGTCAAGTGTATCCGCATCAACGCGCTTTACATTTACCTTTTCAAGCTTTTGCTCCAATGTATTTATAAAATGCGAGTCGATTACGCTGGTTAACGCAAGGACGTCGTAGCTGCGTTTTTTGGCAGATTGGATAAATGCATCCTGCTTCTTCTCGTCAGTGGTATAAAGCCAGATTTGATTTTCATGCTTGTCAGTCTGGTTTTCACCTACGTGCTGGCGGTACTCTTCAAAAGTGAAGAATTTACCATCTGTATTTTTTACGAGACAGAAGTCTTTGGCTTTTTCGTAGAACTTATCATCGCTGATAATTCCGTATTTCACAAACAAACCGATATCGTCAAACTTCTTCTCAAATCCCTCGCGGTCATTTTTGAAGATTTCCAAGAGCTTATCTGCCACTTTCCGGGTAATGTATCCATTGATTTTTTTCACATTACCGTCGGCTTGCAGGTAGCTTCTGGATACGTTCAGAGGAATATCCGGAGAGTCAATCACGCCGTGCAGCAGTTGCAGGAAGTCAGGAACGATGTCTTTAACTTCGTCGGTAATGAATACCTGGCGACTATAAAGCTGGATTTTCTCGCGCTGTCCCTGGAAATCGTTCCTTAATTTCGGGAAGTACAGGACACCGGTCAGGTTGAATGGATAATCAACATTTAAATGGATCCAGAAAAGCGGATCTTCGCTGAACGGATAAAGCTCCTTGTAAAATGCAAGATAATCCTCATCTGTCAGGTCCGACGGGCTTTTGGTCCAGATTGGGTTTGGGTTGTTGATTATCTTTTCTTCAAACTCAATTTCAATCGGCAAGAACTTGCCATACTTTTCAAGGATTCCGCGCAGACGATGTTCGTCCAGGAATTCTTCGGAATCAGGCGCAATGTGCAGAATGATATCTGATCCGCGCTCTGCCTTTTCTGCCGGCGAAAGTTCAAACTCTGTCGAACCGTCGCATTGCCAGCGCACTGCCTCTGCGCCTTCTTTATATGATTTGGTGAGGATCTCAACGTTTTCAGCGACCATGTAAGCCGAGTAAAACCCGAGACCAAAGTGTCCGATGATACCCTTGTCGCCTTTACCGTCTTCCCCTTTGTCTTTGTATTTTTCAACAAACTCGGTCGCACCGGAGAATGCGATCTGGTTAATGTACTTCTTGATTTCGTCGGCTGTCATACCAATACCATTATCGCTAATAGTGATTGTTTTCGCCTCTTTATCCAGTTTCACAACGACTTTTAACTCGCCCAGCTCTCCATTAAACTCGCCGTAGGAAGCCAGCTTTTTAATTTTCTGGGAAGCGTCGACCGCATTGGAAACCAATTCTCGTAAAAATATTTCGTGGTCCGAATAAAGGAATTTTTTGATAATCGGAAAGATATTCTCGGTGTGGATGCTAAGATTTCCTTTTTCCTGAATCACTGATTCCATAGTCTGTTTTTTAGTTGTTTATTTTTAACAATTGTTTTTCGGCTTTTGCAATACCCGAATCAAATATGCGTTCCAATTACAATCAAAACACACTTCGGCTGACACATTGTCAGATTACGCATTGAGAAGGGCGCCAGCAGACGGTTGGCATGTGAGAGGCTTTTTTCTTAATATTGCGAGTGTAAGCAACCCAGCTAAAATTTCAAACCTGTTCCATACGAACACCAATTTTTAACATGAATCTGATTAAGAAAGTAATTGCAGGTGCGTTTTTCCTCGGCACGATCTCGGCTTGTACCACCATGAACTCGGTACCACTCTCCAACTACACCGTGTTTACAGAGGATTTACGCCGCGATCTGGAAGCAGCCAATATACCATTGGAAAAAGTGCAGTTTTTCAATGACAAAGCGATCAACATCAGAAGAGAAGTGTCGGATCCTAATGATATTAAAGTGAATCCGGAAGGTCAGATTACCATGAGCAATGGAAAAAGCATTCAGACGATCAATGTACTGCCTTTTACGCCAGGCGTTGCATTAGGCTCTGCCAGCGGGACGATCAATGTTTCCTGGGACGATACGCAGCAGGATACCAAAGGAATGAAGTTCAACCTGAGCGGACAGAACTACTTTCTGGACGTTTTGCCCAATAACAAATTCGATTATAAAGAGCGCACATTCGATCTGCAAAATGGCAATGGAGCCCGCTTATTTGTGAAGAAGGATCTATTAAAGCAGGTGAAAAATCAGCGTGAAACACTGAAAGGCCGTAAAGTAGGGCAATAAAAAAGATCCGAACAGAATTGAAGGCCGGCAGATTTGATTCTTCCGGCCTTTCTGTTAATCATCAGTTCAGGTTAAAATATTGGCTTTTATCTTTCAGGACGGGCTTTTCAACTATGCGTGACTCGTAAATCAATGCAAGAATCATCAACCCGATTACCACAGCCAGCCCGAGCTGCAACGAAGTAATCACCCCGAAACTGGCCATATTGCTTTTGGATTCCTTCATCAGATCTTTTCCTACATTGGACTGAATGTCAGTCAATTCATTCAGGCTCGTTACCGCCTCCCTGAACTTTAATGCACCCTGCTGGGCAAATATCCTCTTTCCCTCATCTACATTGCCGGCGGAGCAAAGCGCCAGAATCCTAGATTCAAGCAGCACATAGCGGTTGTTTTGGTCTTTGAATGCTGCTAAACTTTTTGCTTCTTCCTCTACCAGGTAAGTTTTCTCAAAAAGACGCAGCAGCGAATCAATGCTTTTATCGTAAGCTTTCAGCTGATTTTCCACGCCTGCTGAAAGCCCGGCACTACTGCTGAACAGGTGATTTTCCAGCGACAGCCGCTTGCTATATAGATTTTCCGTGATATAAATAATCGTGGTAGCAGGTATAAGGCGGTCATTGTAAATGGACGCAGAAGAATGATCAATTCCCTCCACATTATGCTGCGACAGCACCGTACCCAGAATGATCACCAGCATAATACCCGCCAGCAAGCACATTGCCCGTAATTTCCTTTGAATCAAATAGGTCCATTTCATATTGTGCAGGTTAATCCGGTCTCTTCCTCTCTCTTCTGTATATCAAAAATGATAAAATATCTTGTCAAAGTAACGTAATAACCAATCGCTTTTATATTTTTAGAAGGTGTCAAAATAAAAAACCGGTATGCAGGCTGCACACCGGTTCTCTGTAAGGTATTCTTACTCTTATTTCTGATCGCCTCCGCCTATTACATCTGTGTTATTGACTGACTTGGTCTTGCGTTTAGGTGCGTCAAAGCTCATTTTCCCGATCGCGTAATTGAATGTAATCTTGAAGTTACGGTTGTAAAGCTGCGTTTGCGCGCTCTGGTTAAATTGGGGCGAAGTCAGATCAGAAGTGAACCTTACCCCTTTTGTCATAAAATTCTCGGCTGCGAAACCAATGCTACCCTTTTTGTTGGCCAGGTCCTTTTTGAAACCCAGCGAGTACATGTAAAATCCGGTGCGCGTTCCCTGCAGCTGGATCTCTTTGCCGCGGTAAAAACCAAAAGCCTGCAAGCCCCAACCCTGACGAAGCTGGATTTGCGACATTAACCTCCCGCCGTAGTTGAATCCTGAGTTACTGGCCGACTCCGAAACTCCATCCAGATTCGTGGTTTGTCCTTCGAGGTAAGTGTGCAAAATATCCAGACTTCCATTCATAGTCCATTTGGGAGTGAGGTAAACATTTGCATACACATTCATCCCATAAACCCGCTGCTTTCCGATATTTTCAAATGTAGTTACAATTGCGCCCTGCAATGTATCTACCGCCATTCTCACCTGTGTGATCGAATTATTGGTCTGTCGTGCGAATGCAGAAACATTCAGGTATGTTTTCTTAATGTTAGTACTCAATGCGAGTTCAAAATTGTCAGTCAGTTCGGGGCTTAATGCAGGATTGCCTGTGCTGATACTCTGCGGATTGGAAAGATTTACGTTCGGGTTCAGCTGCTGAATACCAGGGCGCTGGATCCTGCGGTTATAAGCCGCTTTTAAAGTAGTACTTCCCGAAAGTGCTTTCGAAACATTGATACTGGGCACCAGGTTACCATAGTTTGGGATCGACACTTCGCCTGCATCACCTAAATCGGCAGTAATGCCCGTAAATTCATACCGCGTCCCTGCCTTGAAAGTGTATTTGCTCTTGGTGGTCAGCGTATAAGACAAGTAGCCCGCCGCTACATTCTGGCTGTAATTCAAGGTACCCGACGGATTGGTTGGACTTAATACAAAATCTCCGGACTCTGTAGAGGCTAAGTACCGAAAATCGCTGTCGACAGTCCTGAAAATGCCTTTTGCACCAAACTCGAAGAGCTGATTTTTGCCAATTGGCGTCTGATAATCTGTCTGTAATGTGAATTCAGAGTTGTGGTTCTTGTTTTCATTTTTCAAGGTGCTGCTTACTGCATTGGATTCCGTCAGCAGATCGGTGTTGAAGTTATTTGTCAAACCTGTGCGGCTGTAAAGTGTCGAAACGCTCCATTCCTGCTGAGGCTTGAAAGTGCGGATATAGTCGATATTGAAATCCACTGTACCGGATAAATCCTTTCTGTTCACTTTCCGCTGCGAAGTAAGGTCGGGCACGTCATTCTCAAACTGATTGATTGTCAGGTTTTGTTTTTGTATAAAATTCCGTGTCCCATAACGGAGCCCCGCAGAAAGCGCCTGGTTCTTACCGAGATCATAGTCCCAGCCCAGTGTGTATTGACCAAATAATCCGCGGTCTTTGGCATCAGAACTTTGCTTTGTCAGGAAAGAGCCCTCTCTCGAAAAGGTAGTCTGATCAAGCAAAGAAGTGGCTTTGTTATAGAATGCGCGGCCAAATCCTCCCAGGGTAAAGCCCATCTTACCTTTGCGGTAGCTTCCATTTAAACCCAGGTTGGTACCCCGGTTACCTACGCCAGAATCGATATTGAGGGTCAAACCTTGCAGGTTATTCTTTTTGGTCACGATATTAATGATCCCGCCCGATCCTTCAGCATCGTACTTGGCGGAAGGCGAAGTGATCACCTCCACAGTCTTGATCATATCAGCCGGGATCTGCTTCAATGCATCAGCCACATTGCTCGCAATGATGGTAGAAGGTTTGTTATTGATCAGGACGCGAATATTCGAACTCCCACGGAGCGACACGTTTCCGTCCAGGTCGACAGACAGCATAGGGACCTTCCGCAAAAGATCCGCAGCGTCGCCGCCTTTGGAAGTAATATCCTTTTCTGCATTGAAAACGAGCCTGTCCACTCTTTCTTCCACCAGCGATTTCTCTCCGGTGATCGTCACCTCCTGCAAATTCTGGATGCTCGAAGCAAGCTGAATGGAACCGAGCTCGATATCCCGGCCCTTTTCTATCCTGATGTTGCCAATGGTTTTTTCTTTAAATCCAATGAAAGAGATCAGCAGCTTGTAATTTCCCGGCGCTACTTTCGGGATAACAAACTTGCCGTTTTCATCCGCAGTTGTACCGTCGACTGCCTTGTTTTCAGCGGCACTGAATAATGCAATGCTCGCAAACTCCACACCCTTCGCCGCTGTTGAATCAAGTACAATTCCGGAGATCTTAGAGTTACCTCTGGCAGTACTTTCAACAACGTCCTGCGAAGCTGCTGCGGGAGCTTGTGCGTTTGCATTTTGGAGGCAAATAATGGTCAGGAGAATCAAAGAGGTACTTCGAAAAATAAATGGTAATGTGTTCTTCATGATCTTGATTACTTTGATAAAAAGAGGGTCAGTTCACCTGTCCTGGCTTAAATACAATTCCTGATACAAAAGAAAAATATTGTATGCACTTCCAAAGTGATAATAGACAGCCGGGCTGTTTTCGTCTTCCAATTGCCGGTTTTGGCCGTTGCGACGGAGAATAAGAGGTGCGCGGACTTTGGAGAATGCAAAGCAGAGCTGGTATAATTTTGGTAAAGTGAGCTCTCAGGATAAGTTATTGCCATTACTTAGCCGTTTGTATTTTACTTTTAGCCATGAAATCTGAATTAGCTTCCCATTTTTCCGCGACTAAACGCTCTTCTGTTCATGAATGATGTTGCAATCGACTTTTCAAAAGTCCACCAGGTCCAGGTCTTCGGTATTACCATTCTGGAACCTTCTACTGTGTTATCGAGCCTCGCAATGACGGTCATTTGCATTTACGCGTTTTTCCACCTCAACAAACTGGGAAGAGCGCACCGGATGTATAAACAAATACAGTATTTCTTCCTTTTTATGGCGATCGCGACTGCGATCGGCGGAGTGCTGGGACACGGATTTTTGTACCTTACCGGACAGAGAGGTAAAATTCCGGGCTGGTTTGCAAGTATGATCGCAGTGGCACTATTTGAGCGTGCCGCAATCTGGCATATCAAGCCGCTGTTGCAGAGAAGGAACGGACTAATCCTGGGTTGGTTGAATTATGTGGAGCTGGCTGTATTCTTTGTACTGACATTCGTAACCCTCAACTTTGTCGTTGTGGAGATCCACGCATTTTACGGGTTATTCCTGATGCTCTTCCTGATTGAGATATATGTATACAAGAAACGCAAGGATCCTGGCAGTGTCAATATCTTCATCGCGACACTCTGGGGAGCAATCGCAGCCGGGTTACATGCATTGAAATTCAGCTTCGGCCCGTGGTTCAACTATAATGATATCAGCCACATCGCGATGGCAACCTCCATTTGGTACTATTACAAAGGAGCCCGCCACATGATTTATTATGGCGAAGAAATGATTGTTCCTGAGAAGGTTATTCAGGAAGAAGAGTAACGTAAACGGAGGAAAGGGAAGATGGAGGAAAGGGAGGATGATCCTTCCTCCTTCCTCCCTTTCCTCCATCTCCCTTATTTATTAGGCTGCGGAGTATACCGTAAATAAGGTTTCACGATATTCAGGCCTTTTGTAAATTTCTTTTCGGCATCTTCGGTGCTTACGGCCGGAACTACAATTACATCTTCTCCGTCTTTCCAATCTGCTGGCGTTGCTACCGAGTAGTTGGCTGTTAGCTGTAACGAGTCAATCACGCGCAGGATTTCATTGAAATTACGTCCGGTAGAAGCCGGGTAAGTCAATGTAAGTTTGATTTTCTTATCAGGGCCGATCACGAATACTGAGCGCACCGTCGACTTCTCGCTTGCATTCGGATGGATCATATCGTAAAGCTGAGCTACTTTCCGGCCTTCATCTGCGATGATCGGGAAATTCACCTCTGTGTCATTTACCTCATTGATATCGGGGATCCAGCGGTTATGCGAGTCAAGATCGTCCACACTTACTGCCAGTACCTTCACATTGCGTTTTTGGAACTCTCCTTGCAACAGTGCGGTTTTGCCAAGCTCCGTTGTACAAACAGGCGTAAAATCCGCCGGGTGAGAAAACAACAATCCCCAGCTATCGCCGAGCCATTCATGGAATTTGATGGGTCCCTGTGTAGTATTTGCCTCGAAATCAGGGGCAATATCTCCAAGTCTGAGTGACATACTTTTTTATGTTTAAAGTGGAACAATGATAATCTACCAAAGTTGTAGAGTTTAACGCAAAAATAAATAAATAGTTTCATTGTTGTGCCGCATACCTCAATCCGCCTCTTATTGAAGTTAAGGAAGTCATCTTGTTCATAAAATGAGACGCTTTTTTGTTTATTTTGGTTAAACAGGAAATATCTGGTTCCTGATCAAAGAAAACTATGGCCGTGAAGCTGCCCGTTTACCTCGATAACAATGCTACTACTCCCATGGACCCGCGGGTTCTGGAAGAAATGCTGCCCTATTTTTGCGAGAAATTCGGCAATGCAGCCAGCAGAACGCATTCATACGGCTGGGAAGCGGAAGAAGCTGTTGATATTGCACGTGAGCAGGTAGCCGCATTGATTAGCGCTCATCCCAATGAAATAGTGTTCACCTCTGGCGCTACGGAAGCAGTTAACCTCGCAATTAAAGGAGTACTGGAAGCAGATGAGCGGCCGCATCAGCACATTATTACTGTTTCAACCGAACATAAGGCGGTGTTGGATACCTGCCGGCACGTGGAGAACAATGCAGTGCAGGTTACGTACTTACCCGTTGCGGGCGACGGTACCATCGATCTGCAATTGTTACAAAAGTCAATCACCGCAAGTACCGTCATGATCTGCGTGATGTATGCCAATAATGAAACGGGCGTCGTGCACCCGATCCGTGAAATTGCGGCGATCGCGAAGCAACACCAGGTACTCCTGCTCACAGACGCCACGCAGGCGGTGGGCAAAGTCCCGGTGAACGTTCAGGAAGACGGTATCGACTTGCTGGCTTTCAGTGCCCACAAGTTGTACGGACCGAAGGGAGTTGGCGCATTGTACGTCCGAAAAAAGAATCCGGCGGTGATGCTCACAGCCCAGATTGACGGCGGCGGTCACGAGCGCAACATGCGCAGCGGCACCCTGAATGTACCCGCGATTGTGGGCTTCGGGAAAGCTTGTGAGCTGTCCATGGAAGAAATGAACACGGAATCAACCCGGCTGGCGAAGCTGCGCGACCGGTTTGAGACGGAACTTACCGCAACAGGCCGCATTACCATCAATGGAAATACGGACTCCCGGCTCCCGCATACCACCAATATTGCATTTGAAGGAATTGACGGCGAAAGGCTGATATTTGAAGCGGGAAGCGACGTTGCATTCTCCCGCAGCTCGGCTTGTTCCTCGGCTACATTACAGCCCAGCTACGTATTGCAGGCAATGGGGCTATCGGACGAAGCGATCCATAATTCCTTCCGTTTCAGTTTCGGCCGATTTTCGACAGAGGAGCACGTTGCGCATAGTGTTAAGGTATTATCGACAATTGTAAAAGCGCACCGCGGTGAAAGAGATCAGTGAAATCATCAAATCATACGACCAGGCGATTGCCACCGGCAAGAAAATGGCTCTGGCCACTGTCGTGCACGTGGAAGGTTCATCGTACCGACGCCCGGGCGCACGCATGCTCGTGACCGACGACGGACAGCTTACCGGCGCGATCAGCGGCGGCTGCCTTGAAGGAGATGCGCTCAGAAAAGCGCTCCTCGCCATTTCACAACAGAAAAATAAGCTGGTTACCTACGATACGACAGACGAAAATGACACAACACTGGGCGTGCAGCTGGGATGCAACGGCATAGTTCACATTCTGTTCGAACCCATTCAACCCACGCAGCCCGACAATCCGGTTGAGTTATTAAAAAGGGTTTTGGCAAAAAGACAGCACGCAGTCGCCATTACATTGTTCTCACTGAATGCCCGGAACGGAGTACAGCCTGGTACCTGTTTTTTGCATTTGCAAGATGACAATCTGATCTTCAATAACTGTGAAGACCTGCTCGCATCCACGGTTCTGATGGAAGAATCAGGGAATGCATATCAGCTTGGCGACTCTTTCTTTAAAAATTTCACGCTGCAAAAACAGGAAGTCACCGGATTTGTAGAATACTTCAATCCCCCACCCGCTCTGATCATCGCCGGTGCTGGCAATGATACCATTCCGCTGGTCGATATGGCGGCTGTGCTGGGCTGGGATATTACCGTCGCCGATGGCCGGACGGGCCACGCGACCCGGCAGCGGTTTCCAAAAGCAAACCGGGTGATCGTCAGCAAAGCAGAAGAACTTTTGAACCACATACCTACGGATAACAGGACATTCTTTCTGCTCATGACGCACAATTACAACTACGATCTGGCGCTTTTGAAATCCCTCCTGTTAAGAGATCAGTTCAGGTACATAGGTGCGCTCGGGCCGAAAAAGAAGCTGAACCGGATGTTTGATGAGCTTTTGAAAGAAGGTATCGAAGTCACTGAATCACAGAAGTCCCGGATTTACGGTCCGGTTGGAATGGATATCGGTGCAGAGACCTCAGAAGAAATTGCATTGTCGGTTCTTGCAGAAATCAAGGCTGTGCTGAACGAAAAAACGGGTAATTCGCTGAGAGAAAAGATAGAGCCGATCCACAATCGTGCGCAGAAAACAATGGAATACAGCAAGGAGGAAAAGGATGAATTTCTCTGTGCGATCCAAACTGCGCATCAGTAATGAAAAAAGCGCAAAACGCGTATGCGGTTGTTATCCTGGCAGCAGGCAACTCTTCCAGGTTGGGCGAACCTAAGCAGCTGCTGACATTTCAAAACAAAACCCTCATACGCCACGTTGCCGAAGTTGCCATGGAAGTTGCGGGCGGGCAAGTAATCGTTGTCACAGGTTCCTCAGCTGCATTGATTGAAAATCAACTTGCCGGGCTCTCCTGTCAGGTCGTATTCAATCCGCATTGGTCAGAAGGAATGGCATCGTCCATTGTGAAGGGTATTACTTTGGCGAAAGAAAAATTACCGGATA
The DNA here is from genome assembly GCF_000701505.1 of Dyadobacter crusticola DSM 16708. Taxonomy (GTDB): domain Bacteria; phylum Bacteroidota; class Bacteroidia; order Cytophagales; family Spirosomataceae; genus Dyadobacter; species Dyadobacter crusticola. The sequence continues at coordinate 27,637 of NZ_JNJB01000001.1, forward strand.
TCGCCGGCTGCATACTTGCGGTAAGCGACCAGCCTTTTGTTACTGCCGGAATCCTGCAAAGTCTCATCGACAAAGCCGAAGCAGGCGCAACCATTGTAGCTGCCTCTTATGAAGATACCATCGGCACTCCTGTTTTATTCACTACCAAATATTTCGACCAGCTGCTGCAGCTAAAAGGCAGCGAAGGCGCAAAAAAGTTGCTATTAGCCCACCGCAGCGAAGTTCACCCCCTGTCGTTTCCCCTCGGCAAAGTCGACATCGACACACAGGAAGATTACCAGAAGCTGCTCAGGAACAGCTAACCTGTTCTTTACATTAAAGATATTTCCAGCCAGGTATTGTGAAATCAAAACAGATCTATACTTTTACAGTGTACTATATTACTAGAACACTAAACAACTATAATATGATCGAGCTGGACCGAGTTTCATTTGGTTATAGTAAAAAGAACAAACTGTTCGAGAACCTGAGTATGGAGCTTTTACCCGGACACATTTACGGGTTGCTGGGCAAGAACGGAGCGGGCAAATCAAGTTTGCTCCGCAATATGGTCGGGCTGCTTTTTCCATTGGAGGGAAAGATCAAAGTGGCTGGATATGAGCCCAGAAAACGGTTACCTGCTTTTTTGCAAGATGTTTTCTTTATTCCGGAGGAAATTTACCTGCCTGCTGTGACCATGGAAAAGTACCTGCAAATGCTTGCACCGTTTTATCCAAAGTTCGATGAACACCGGTTTCGCGAGCATATTTCAGAAATGGACCTGCCAAAAAATAATAAGCTTACGGGAATGTCTTTTGGCCAGAAAAAGAAGTTTCTGATCGCATTTGCATTGTCAGCCAATACCCGCGTGCTAATCATGGATGAACCCACAAACGGACTTGATATTCCCTCCAAAAGTCAATTTCGTAAACTCGTTTCCAGCGCCCTTAACAAAGACCGGCTGATCCTTATTTCCACACACCAGGTACGTGATCTGGACAACTTGATCGATTCCATTATCATTCTGGAAGACAGCCAGATTTTGCTTAAACACAGCCTGGACGTGGTTACCGAGCGACTTTGTTTTGGCACACTTTCCAATGTGGCTTATGATGACAGGGTGATCTACTCAGAGCCCTCACTACGAGGCTATAAAGCGGTTTTCGAGAATTCGGAGCAAGAAGAAAGCCGCGTAGATCTGGAACAGCTGTTCAATGCGGTAATGGAAAATCCCGGACGCATTCAGAAAATATTCAACTATTAGCCTTGGAAACTCTTTAACAAAATGAATCAGACTTTTGACCTCCACCGGTTTGTACTTATGGTACAATTAGAAATTGCTGAAAAAGGCAGAAATTACCTTTTTATAGCTTCTCTCCTGCTCGTTTTGCTGCTACTTCTAATGGTGCCTGTGGGACTTTCCACCGAATACAGTACTGTTAAGGAGCTGTTACAAATACTTGCGCTTTTCATGATTGTGCTTTTCGGATCAAGCTTGTATACCAGCTCTGCATTCAGCCAGTACGGACCACCTTCTACCGGGATAGCTGCCGTTATGGTTCCTGCCTCTGCCGCCGAAAAGTTTTTCACGTCGTTACTGCTGAATTTAATTTTCATCATTCCATTTGTTTTTCTCTTTTATAAGCTGCATTCGGGGACAATGGAATATGCCAATACAAACATTGCAGCGGGCGCGCGCAAATACCATACTTTACCTAAAATGGTGCTGCGGTACTCAATCCTTTACTACTTTATTATTCACGGAGCTGTGTTCCTCGGTTCCCTGTATTTTGAAAAAACATCCTATGTGAAAACTGCGTCGGTTTTGATCGGTGTGTTTTTGGTAACCGCGCTTATCCAGTTGTGTCTAGCCAATTATTTTACGGGTTACCCTGCCAAAGTAGTTACATTTCCAATTACGGGATGGCAGGTTTGGACGCACGCGGTGACGAGCGGACCGGGAGCAAAGCCAGCAAGTTATTATAATCTGGACTTTCCCTCTCCATTCTCGCTCCTTATTCAATGCTTTCCCGCATTCATTGTGCTTGTACTCTGGATTGCAACTTTTCTCCGGCTTCGTGAAAAGGAAATTTAAACGACTATCCAATGGAATTTAAAGATAAACAGGCGATATATCTTCAAATAGCCGACTTCCTGTGCGAGCAGATCCTGCTGGGCAAATGGCCGCCAGGCGAGCGAATACCTTCTGTGCGAGATCTGGCCGCTATGCTCGAAGTAAACCCTAACACGGTCATGCGCACATATGATTTTCTCCAGAACAAAGAAATTATTTACAATAAAAGAGGGATCGGGTATTCGGCAGACGAAAATGCGCGTGTCAGGATCCTGGCTTACCGGAAAGAACGGTTTCTTGAAATCGAACTGCCGGATATTTTTCGCACCCTTTATATACTTGATATCAGTTTAGAAGAGCTGGGTGCACGTTATGACAAATTCATCGCCGAAAACTTTCCTATTACAAAATAGAATCCGATTATGAAACCTAGCAATATTCTAATTACATGTCTGCTCGTTCTCATTTTGCTTGTGACTGTGGGCGCCAACTTTGTTTTGAAAGCCGAATATGATAAAATCGATAAGACCGATCCGCTTGCAGGCTATCGCAACGAAGCATTGCCTGCCTTTAAATACATCATATTGGAAGGGCTAGCATTTGGTGTAACACAAATCCGGCCTGCCAAAAACCACGAGCTAAGAACCATTGCCGACCCGAAATATCTGACATGGAAAATGTCAGCGGATACCATTGTTTTCACTTACCACCGCGACTGGGCGAAAGAAAATATGCCCACGGAATATGCGTTACGCGCAATTCCCTCCTTTTATATCACTGCGCCCAATTTGGCAGGCATTGAATCACGCGATGTGATTTGTAAAGTTACTGATTGGAAGTCTGATCATTTGGTGATTAACCAAACCGACGGAGCTATTCTATTTTCCGCGAATAAGATTGAGCATTTGCAGCTGGATTTGAAAGGAGCCGGTTTGACTAAGATTGATTCTACAAATGAAATAGGAAAGGCGGGTGCGCAGGTAAAGCAAAGCAGCACTTTTAACATTGAAAAGAATGTTATTAAATCGCTGGAAATGAAGCTCGATAGCTCGGCACATATTAGTTTGCCAGGTAGCCTGATCAACAAATCCGCTCTTTAATACATTAATGCATCCATTTCCTTGAATGGTTAGGAAATGGATGCAAATTAATAACTACTTAACACCCAGCATCAAACTCGTACTGCCGCCTGCATTCGTGGTCGGCAGCACACCGTTCCATTTGGACACCCACTCCTGCTGGATCAGCAGCGGCGTCAGTGTTTTTTGGCGCAGCTGGTTTGCTTCCGCTTCCGCCCTGGCTTTGATTAATGTTGCTTTTGCCTGACCTTCCGCCCGCGCAATAATTACTTTTGCCTCTGCTTCTGCCTGTTTCGCCTGGTTTTCCGCTTTCAGCCTCGCCTGTATAGACGTATTTTTCTCATCGATCATTTGCCGCAGTGAAGGTGGCGGTGTGATAGCAGAAGTCAGCTGATCGTAGATGAAGCCGTCTTTGCCTAGGGTTTTTGTTAAAACGTTTTGTACCCGGTCTTCAAAAACTTCCCGGTTTGACATCACGCTGTCGGAAGTGAATGAATTGGCCACAATCCGGTAGGCATCATAAATGGTGTTTTTCATAAATCCCTGCTGGATTTCAGCTAACGGCCGCCTGTATTGGCGGTATATCTGCGGTACTTTGTCGGGGTTAATGTGATAATTCAGCTTCGGATCTACCTTGAATTCCGCCGCATCTTTGGTCGTGATCACAAATGAATCGTAATCGACACTCTGCGTGTAAGTGGGAAATTCGATGATCTTAGTAGTCCACGCATTGTACCACACGCGCCCGGTTACCATTGTGATATTGTCAACTCCCTTGTCAGTTCCGTATAGATTAATGCGGATACCGACATTGCCCGCGTCTATATTCTCGAAACTGAAAGGTTGTACCGTAATAATAATCGTCAGCAGAATAAATCCGATTAAGCCAATGATAATGTTCCTTCTCATCTTGATTATAGTTTAGATTTAAGTTGTTCGAGAATGTGATCAAGCTCCTGAAAAACATAGTAAAGCGCCGCCAGGATTACGGCCAGACCGCTGAAAACCAGGAGATCATTTTGTGCATTGACGAGGCGCAGCGAGTACGTAATCACGATGATCGCCGCTAGCACTTTCAGGAGATGTTGCATAGTTTGGTTGAGGTTTGTTGGACTAAAAATACGGTTGCGGCTTCCATACGACGGATTATTTTTATCCAATGGTTTGCAGAGATTTTAAACGCAAGATTTTGCCACATAAAAAAGGCGACCTGTCTGTCAGGTCGCCTTTCATCTCTATCTAAAATCAGGTTCTATCTGGAAAGTAATGCCGCAGCAGGCTCATCTACAAACCAATGCAATTGTCCCTTCGGCTGAATAATCTGGGAAGGGTACAGATCAATGTTCCTTTCTCCTTGCAAAACATGCTGCAAGGTCTGCGCCTTACCTTCTCCAACTGCCAGAAAAGCAACCGCGGCTGCCTGGTTGACAATCGGGGCTGTGAGCGTAATGCGGTACATGTCCTGTGCAGGAAGGAAAAACGAAGTAGCCCAGCGTTTCTCTTCAAGTACTACGTCGGTCCCGGGGAACAGTGACAGGGTATGTCCATCGTCGCCCATTCCCAATAACACGAAATCGAAAGTTGTTTCCTCTCCTTCAAAGTGCGTTCGCAGAATATACTCATAGTCGGCGGCGGATTCCTCCGGCGACATATCTGTCCGCATAACGAATATATTTTCTTTCTTTACCGGAACCTTGTTCAGCAGTTCATCAAAGCACATTCTGGCGTTATTTCGCGAATCCTTAAACGGAACAGCACGCTCGTCTCCCCAGAAAAACAGGATATCCTCCCAGGGGATCTGCTCTTTGTACGGCGATTGTGCAAGCAGTGAATAAAGCTGCTTTGGAGTACTTCCTCCCGAAAGAACGAATGCGAAATGCGGCTTCGTGGAAAGTACCTCCCTGATGTAAGTTACAAGCCAGGAAGCAAGCTGCTCGCTGAGTTGCTTCCCGTCTTTTGCAATGTGGATTTCCATATATCAGGGTACAGGTGGAAGGTTTATCCAGGTGTGGCCGTCGCGTGCAATCAATGCGTCCGCTTCATCGGGCCCCCACGAATCTGGTGCGTAATTCGGGAAATCCTGAGGCAATCTTGCCTCCCAGGTTTCCAGAATCGGCATAATCACTTTCCATGCTGCGTCTACCTGATCATTCCGCATAAACAATGTTGCATCGCCTTCCATTACATCCAAAAGCAAGGTTTCATAAGCTTCGGGCAAATGCTCTCCTGCAACAGTGTCGTAGTCGAATGTCATGTCAACAGGATCAAGCGTCATCGTTTGTCCCGGGCGTTTAGACTGGAAACGAATGCTGATATCCATATTGGGCTGGATACTGATGGTCAGCCGGTTGGCACGCCAGGTCTCTGCTGCTTCCGAAGGAAATGCATAGTGCGGCGCAGGCTTGAACTGCAGCGTAATATGCGTGGCTTTTTGGTTGAGGTACTTACCAGTCCTTACGTAGAATGGTACTCCCTGCCAGCGCCAGTTATCAATGTAAAATTTGGCAGCGGCAAAGGTATCGATATTGGATTGCGGGTTAACCCCGTGCTCTTCACGGTACCCTACTACCCTCTCACCTTTTTTCCAGCCGCCGGAATATTGTCCGCGGACAGCGTAGTCGTGTACCTGCTCCTTCGTAATCCGTCGGATCGCATTCAGTACATCTACTTTTTTGTTACGGATTTCGTTTGCGTCAAATGAAACGGGCGGTTCCATCGCAATCATACACATGATTTGCAGGATGTGGTTTTGCACCATATCACGCAATGCACCTGCATGCTCAAAATACCCGCCGCGGCCTTCAAGGCCCACACTTTCGGCGGCGGTAATTTGTATGTGGTCAATGTAATTGCGGTTCCAGATCGGCTCGAACAATGCATTCGCAAAACGCAATGCGAGGATATTCTGAACGGTTTCTTTTCCCAGATAATGGTCAATCCTGAAAATCTGTTCCTCAGCGAACATTTCAGAAAGCAAGATATTCAGCTCGTGTGCACTTGCCAGGTCGTGACCAAATGGCTTTTCAACTACAATCCTTGTTGTACTTTTCTCAGAGCAAATTTTCAACGCGCCAAGCTTCTGTGCGATTGATGGTACAAGCTGCGGAGCGACTGCCAGGTAGAAAATTACATTGGGATGAACACCCCATTCTTCTTCTTTCTGCTTTACCAGGTCCGTGATCTTGTGGTAAGCGGCGGCATCGTCGCCGTCCATTTGCAGATACGAAACATGCTGACTGAATTCCGTCCAGTGACCATTCTGCTTTCCTTTCCTGCGGGAAAACTTGGTTACACCATCCAGCAAATGCGCGTGATAAGCTTCGTTTGTATACGGACTTCTTCCGATTCCCGCGATCGCGAACTGATCCGGCATCCAGTTGTCCAGAAACAAATTGTAAAGTGCCGGAGTTAACTTCCTGTAATTCAAATCTCCGCTTCCGCCGAAAATGAAGAGTACCGAGGCAGGAGGACGTTTATTGCTTTGCATAAAACTTCGATTTTATTGTTGACCCCACTCTGTATGAAAAGTACCGGGGATATCGATACGTTGGTAAGTGTGCGCGCCGAAATAGTCGCGTTGTGCCTGGATTAAGTTGGTCGGCATCCGTTCAGATTTATATGCATCGAAGTAGCCCAGCGCTGACATCAGACCTGCCGCCGGAATACCCGCTTTCACCGCATACGCAATCAATTCACGCGTCTTACCTTCTGCTGACTTAACGAGTGCAGCGACCTCTTGGTTCAGTAATATATTGGACAATTCCGGGTTCTGCTTGTAAGCATCTACAAATACCGGCAGCAACGAGGAGCGGATAATGCAACCGCCGCGCCACACACTTACAACCTCAGGAAGCGGGATATCCATTTGCAGGTCTTTCGAAGCCTGGAACAACATCGCCAATCCCTGTGCGTAGCTCAGGATAGTAGCAAAATACAAGGCATCGTAAACCAGGTCAACCAATTCCTGCTCGGGTAGTTCCACCGCTGCCGACTGGCTGTATAACGCAGCTGCCTGCACACGCTCATCTTTATAACCCGACAAAGTACGCATTGCTACTGCGGTATCGATCACCGGCACTGCTACAGGAAGCTCCATCGAATCTTGCGAAGTCCACTTACCGGTTCCTTTTGAACCCGCTTTGTCAGAGATCACATCTACCAGGTAAGCGTCAGTCTTATCGTCTTTTTGCAGGAAAATATCAGCAGTGATTTCAACGAGGAATGATTTAAGCTTGCCTTCATTCCAGGTTTTAAAAGTCTCCTGGATCTTCTGGTTGCTCAAACCGGCTGCTTTAAGAATAGCATAGGATTCACTGATCAGCTGCATAATGGCGTATTCTATACCGTTATGCACCATTTTGACATAATGCCCCGCGCCTTCTTTCCCAAGATAAGCTACGCAGGGAGTACCATCCACTTTCGCTGCTACTGCTTCGAGCATCGGCCTTACGTTCTCATACGCCAGCAAATCACCACCCGGCATAATACTTGGTCCGCGGCGTGCGCCCTCTTCACCACCGGAAACCCCGATTCCCATGAAGTGGATCTCTTTTTCACGCAGGTATTTCACGCGGCGGAGTGTATCGGTGTAATGCGAATTTCCTCCGTCGATAATCACATCTCCTTTTTCAAGCAGAGGCAGCAAAGAAGCTATCACATCGTCCACAGGCTGGCCAGCAGGCACGAGCATCATTACATTGCGCGGGCGCTTCAAAAGGCTGATCATTTCTGCAAGCTCTGAAACACCTTTTACAGTAGTTCCGGGCGTAGCAGCTCCTTCCAGCGCGGAGTTTTTCACCGCATCTTTGTCAAAACCGATAACCGAGAAGCCGTGGTCGGCCATATTCAGCAAGAAGTTGCGGCCCATAACGCCCAACCCGATCATTCCAAAATCGAATATGTTTTCTGCCATGATAAATTCGTCTAATATAAAGTCCCTGCAATATTAAGTGAAAATAGCCTGCGGGGTGAGCTTTTATGCAGTTTTGTTGACTGACGTTTTTGTTACTTACCCGTACAAATGCGTTTGAATGCGGAGTAATGGAATGAAATGTATCCTTAGCAGTCGGATGTACCACAAGAAAGTAGTTGCCTATGGCACGACTAGGATAGGATTTTAAAGGAAGTGAATACGAATGAGAAACGAACCTAAGAACTCTGCCGCTGAGGCAGCACAATAGTAAACCTGGCGCCTGCCCCTTCTTTGCTTTCTGCTGAAATCTGGCCGCCGTGCTTTTCGATGATTTTCTTTGTCACTGATAACCCGATACCTGATCCTTCGTAGCTCTCTTTGGTGTTAAGTCGCTCAAAAAGAGAGAATATCTTCTCCTGGTACTGCATATCAAATCCAATCCCATTATCCTCAACAACTATGCAGCAAACAGGTATTTCGGCTTGGTCGGGAGTGCTACTATTTATTTCCGAAGTGGCGCTTATTTTAATGACCGGCGTTGCGGCAGGGTTGGCAAATTTGATGGAGTTACTGATCAGATTTTGAAAAACCTGCTTGATCTGGGCCCGGTTACCTTCAATAGCCGGCAGTTCTCCGACTACCAGCCTAACCTTTTTTTCTTCAATCAAAATCTCATAATCATCCTCAATTTCCCTGATCAACTCCCGCAGCTCAAATAGCTCCGGATTAATCTGGGCACTGGAAAGCCGTGAATATTTGAGGATATCATTGACCATATTCCGCATTCGCAACGAAGACGCCGAGATCTTTTCGAGATATTGTTTTGCTTCCGGGTTGGCTTCTTTCCCGTAAGTAGTCGCGAGCAGATTGGAGAAAATAAGGATTTTACGCAGTGGTTCCTGCAAATCGTGCGAAGCTACGGAAGCAAATTGTTGTAGGTCGTGATTACTTGCTTCCAGTTGCGCATTCGTTTCTTCCAGCCTTTTATAATTTTCTTTCAGCTGTTTTTGTGTATGCTTTTGAAAGGAAAGATCGGTTACGATCACGCTGAGTGATTCGCGCCCATCGAGGTCAAGCGTGGCAACGGATAACTGGCACGGAATGCTTTTATCATTTTGCTGAATGCAGAGTTCCATTTTGGTATCCTCTTTCCACCCGTTGCTGATGAGATTTTCAAAAGCTTCCTGAAAATCTGCTGCGATAAATACATGCAATGAGGAACCCACGACACTAGACAGAGGCATTCCCACCATTTCGGCAAACATGGAATTACAGTACAGCACAGTCCCTTCCCGGTTGAGCGTAACCGCGCCTTCGTTCATTTTTTCTATGAAAATCCGGTAGGTATGGTCGGCTGACTTCAATGTGTAAAGCTGGTCGCCTGCCTCGGGATCGTTCACGATAATGGCATCAACCTGGCCAGTTCTGATCGCATGGATCGTGTCATTTGATTCCTGCAGTTGCCTGGAAAGCTGCTGCACTTCTGCGAGGAGCTCCTCGTATGTTTTCCTGTTATCCATTGCTTTCCGGAGATAGTCCGAGGCCGTGTAATAATTTTGCCGTATCGGACATATCCCCGATGAATTTCCTTTCAGGATAAGGACTGATTTTTACAAGCAGAGGTAGCGCCAGCAGTTGCTGCTGCGAAGCGAGTGATTTGTCCTGATACACATCAATGATCTGCAAGCTGTAATTTCCTTTGAGGTACCGGTCACATATTTCCCGGGTGTTGACGATTGCCCGCGTAGAATTGGGCGATGCACCTGCAACATAGAGCCGCAGCACATACGGTTCAATGCTTTCGTCCCCTGTTTCCGGTATATTCGATTGGTTTTCGCTCATTGTTGCTTGCCAGTCGAACGAATATCCAGACCAACAAGCACTTTTTCTTCATTCGACAAGTCCCCGATGATCTTACGGATCGGTTCAGGCACTTTTTTGACCAGGGTAGGAATCGCGAGAATCTGGTCACCTTCCGCCAGTTGCGGATGTTGGAGCAAATCGACGACTTCTATGGTGTATTTACCTTTCAGGTGTTCTTCGCAGTACTTTTTCAAATTGGTAAGTGCCGCCACAGATCTGGGTGTCTGGCCGGCAATGTAAAGTCTTAGCTCCCAAACTCCTTCCGTGGGTTCTGTATTCACTTGATCAGAAATCATTACTTATCTCTTTTTTGAGTGAGCTCTTGTCGGTTTTCATCGAGGATATTTTTTTTAAGCTCTTCTTCAATATAAGTCTTGTTTAGTTCTTCCTGAATCGACTCAAATTCTTCCCTAAGGGAGGCAATTTTTGATTCAAGTACAAGTTTCTTCCGCTCAATTTCACGATCCTTTCTCGTAACAGCGTGATCACGCAGGGCGATACCTGTTTTTTCAAGCAACTGTTGCTCTTCCCTCGCGGAGCCAGTCAGTACGCCGCCCGGCCCAAGAAATACATCCACTAACTGGATGCCCGTGTCCGATATCAAAAATTCCCTGACCTGATTAGAATGCCTTGTACCGCGTGATTTCATCACATACATTCCCCTGTTCCGCTCTCCATTCGATTCAATATCCCGCACCAGCAGCCAGGTATCCACCAAAGAAGAAATTCCCTCGTCAGATTGCTCCGACCGGTTATCTTTCAGCGCCAGGGCCGTAAACATCACCGTTATTTGTTTAGACTGCAAGTAATCAATGAGCCTGATCAGCAGGCTTTTTACCTCGCTCGTAGAGCCAACTGTGATAAGATTCGTGATCGGGTCCATGACAATGACCTGAGGCTTCACCTCTTCTATCATCTTCGTCATCGCAAGCAAATGCAGTTCAAGACCATTGAGCGTTGGGCGCGATGCCTTGAAATAAAGCAGCCCATCATCCACATGTTTTTGCAAATCCATGTTAATAGAGCGCATGTTCCGGATGATTTGCTGTGGCGACTCCTCGAATGCAAAGAAAATACACCTCAGTCCATCTTTGCAGGCCTGATTTGCAAAATTGGCCGCAATACTCGTCTTGCCGGTACCCGCTGTTCCAGATACCAGAATGCTGCTTCCTTCGTAAAATCCGGTGCCGCCCAGCATTTTATCCAGCGTAGGTATGCCGGAGGATATTCTATTGGAAGAAACATCATTGTTAAGCATGAGAGAAGTAACCGGCAGCACAGAAATACCTTCTTCGTCAATCAGGAAAGGGTATTCATTTGTACCGTGTACGGTACCCCGGTATTTAACAATGCGCAGAATGCGGGTAGATACCTTATTTTCAATGCGGTGATCAAGCAAGATCACGCAATCAGACACATACTCTTCTAATCCCTGCCGCGTCAGGTTTGCGTCGCCCTGCTCTCCGGTGATCACCGCGGTCACCTGCTTTTCTTTGAGCCATTGAAACAATCTCCTAAGTTCGGCCCGCAATATCGCCTGGTTACCCAGTCCCGAGAAAAGACTTTCCAGTGTATCCAAGACGATCCTTTTTGCGCCGATGCTGTCGATTGCGTAGCCGAGTCTTATAAAAAGTCCTTCCAGGTTGTACTCGCCGGTTTCCTCGATTTCATGCCGCTCTACATGCACATGATCTATTTTGATCAGCCTATCCTGTTCCAGTTGTTTGAGGTCGTATCCAAGAGAGATGACGTTCTGCGCCAGTTCTTCGGATTTCTCTTCGAAAGCTACAAAAACACCCGGCTCATTGAATTTCTGCGCACCGTGCACCAGAAACTCCATTGCCATCAATGTTTTTCCGGATCCGGCCCCGCCGCAGATCAGCGTAGGTCTTCCTTTGGGGAACCCACCTAATGTGATCTGGTCAAGACCATTGATGCCGGTCGGTGCTTTCGGCAACTTATGTGCGGTTATTTTGGTGGGATCAAGACTCATTATGCCTGTTGATGGGAGTGTTTAGTAGCTTAAAGTAGATATTTTCTTTGAAGTTGTTGAATGAGCTGCTCAAATTCTTCAATGGAATCAGGTTTTTTGTAAACAGCGGCCACGCCTGCGCGTTCCGCGTCGCTGGCAAGCTGCTCACTCGGCGAAGTCGACATGATCACAATCGGAGCTCCATTTGCAGCGGGAAGCTTCTGAACGTGTGAAACTGTCTCTATTCCATTCATCTTCGGCATGTTCATATCGACGATGATCAGAGATACTTCTAATGCAGTATTTTTAAGCAGCTCAATAAGATACAGTCCGTCCTCGGCCTCGATGAGCTCTGCATTTATTTTTGACGAAACAATGGCATGTTTAATAAAAAACCTGTCGTCACTGTCGTCGTCCGCTATGAAAATTGCCTTACTGGAAGTTGGATCACTCATCACTTTACCTGCGAAATGCTGCTGCTTATTTGATTAAAAAATTCTATCGGCAGGTACAAGTCGCCGCATTAGTGCAAACTTAATCTCTTTATTTGAACCAACCTTTGCTATCAACGGAATGTGCGGCATTGAACCTGCCCGTACACACAGTCAAACTGTCGATCCCAAGTTTACGAAAAAAAGCCGGTTCTGGATTTTGACAAATGCATTTTACCAAAAATAAAAGCCTGCTGCGAAATGTGTGAGCGACTAATATCATAGTAAAGTTTTCGCTCTGTATATTATAATGAAATGGCACTAAATGCTGCGATACTTTAACCGGATCTTTACCACAAATAAGTTTAAACATTTCTGAAACAACTACTTACGATTGCGCTTCTACTTTCCTGCCAACAACTTCAGGCCCAGATATTCGTCGGCGAAGCAAACATTAACAAAATGCCGGCGGTCAAAATTTGTGAAGTGAAAGTTGAGGAACGTGGTCTGTCGACGAAGCTGGACGTTTTTCTGGAATATGGGACCAATGCGAAGAACCAGCGGATCATCAAGGATTCGAGCAATGTGGCCATCGAGTTTCGCTCCATTGCCCAGCTGTTGAATCACATGGAAAACAATGGCTGGACCTACCTGAATTCGCTTTTGACATACGAGAACAAGAACTGGCCGGTTATGCGGTACTATTTCAAGAAGAAAGAATGAAGCCCCGGTTATTTGCGACGAAAGAGAGGTAAATCGGTTTAGAATTTGCCTTACTTTTACCCAAAAAATAGTTGTATGCTGAAAGCAAAATTACTGGCCTTGCTGATAGTGACTTTTAAGATTTGTCACGCGCAGGATGTTGATATAAATCGCATCAAAACTGTGATCAACGATACAGCTCATCAATATCATTATCCAAAGCTGATTGCAGAGTTTGTCAGCCAGCCACAGTACTTTTCCATGGAAAAAGGAATTTACCTGTACTATGGCAATCTTTACTCACCAGATTATAAAAGTTTAGATTTCAAGACTATAACGATGTTCGCGCCGCTTGTTGAGAAAGGTCGTTTGAAAAAAGCAATTCTCGTAGGCGAAGAGCTCTTCAAGGAAAATCCGGTCAATCTTGGTTTGTTGTTGAGACTGGGATTCTGCTACAAGCAAAGTAAACAACCTGAAAAAGAGACACTTACAAGAGAGATGGCAGCCGTTCTTATCCGTGCAATTGAATCAAGCGGCGATGGTAGCAGTGCCGAGAAGGCGTACAAGGTTATTTCTGTAACTGATGAATATGTCATAATGGATAAGAACAACTGGAAGCGCAAGACCCGCACATCGAAACAGATGGAGAGTTCCGTTTTTGATATCTGGGAATCAGGGGAGAACAATTCCACATTGTATTTTGAGGTTCTTTACAATGCGGAAAAGTTTGTTTTCCCTAAGTAAAAGGTGACACGACATTTCTATAAAACATCCGTGTCCAGAACGGCAGGTAAATACCGTTAGTTGATCATCAAATGGGCGTAGTCAAGTAATACTCGTCAATCTGGTTCCAGGAATAGCTATAAGTAATTCCTCCTACTTCTTGGACAAAATCACCGGCTTTGCTGTCGGTAAAACCAACGCGCCAGTTGGTTGTATTTTTAATCCGGAACTTCAATGTAGAATTTGGCGGCGGGAGATCTTCTTTTGCTAATATTTTGATTTTCATCCTCTAAGGTAACCTTATTTATGCACAACCAATGCCATTCCGAGTAGGTTGTGTATTTAGGTGACACTATCTGCCTGCCAAATGAGGCATGTAGCGGAACGAACTAGTAAGACCTACTTGATGATCTTCACCAACTCTTCGTCAGCTTGCTTTAAGTAGAAGGCAATGAATGTCAGCGGCTGCTCCGAAGATCCATTATCAAAGTGCAGGATCACCTTGTCTTTAGGTTCGTAAAAGGCTTCTCCTGCTTCTATGATCCGCTTCTCTTCGCCCTCAATTTGAAACAACACCCGGCCGGAAGACACGTAGCCCACTACTGTGCAAGGATGGCTATGCCTGGGCGCTGCCTGCCCCGCGGCCATCGTTATTTCTTTGACTTCTATTTGAGATAGTTGCTGATTGGATAGCATAACGTTCATCAACGCTTTGCGCGACGGGCCGATTTGAGCACTTGATGAGCACCACATATGAACAAGAAAGATTGTCGTAAAAAATGACTGGTAAGTTTTCATGGCGTTATCAGAGCAAACTCAGTTGATTTTCACTGCTTTCAAGTATTGTTCGACCGCAGTGATTTCCAGGTTGGGTGCGCTTTTTCTCAGGGCAGACATGTTTACTGTACTGGATTCTATCAGGATAATCTTCAAATCAAATTGTGCCTGCTGCATTTCAGCGCCATTATCTTTTGAGGCTGCATATTCACTCCGGACAGTTAGAGATTGAAGATCCTGAGCGTATGTCATGCGTACGTCCCCGCTATTGCCTGTACCTTCACTTCCCACATTGATTTGATATGAGCCTAATTTCCAGGTTCCAATGCCACTCATCCTGAAATAGACTAAGACGACACCGCTATTTTGAACTCTTTCATAGTTTTCGGGAGCATATTTTTTTACTCCGGAAAATATGTATTTGCCGGTTGCAGGATCCAAATGACCAGCGGTTTGTGCGCTGATCCGCTGATTGTTGTAAATGTAGGTCCAGACATTGGCTGATGTACCGGGAGCTCCCGGAGTGCCTGGCGCACCATCTGCACCATCTTGTCCGTCCTGGCCATTTTGACCAGTGGCTCCCGTATCACCTTTCGGCCCCTGTGGACCGATTTCTCCATCCTTGGCACAAGACAAAAGCAAGCTTAAAAAAAGTACAAGCGCCATCAAACTCATTTTCATATTCAAGTAATTATAGTTTAACATTTTTTCTCACTGGTGACAAGCCATTAAATTCCCGATTGCATATTCCTTTTTGCCCGTCCTTGACTTTCGACGGATTTCAGACCGGCAGCCATTGGCGCTTATCATTTGATATCATTCACGGAATGTGTTAGCGTTTTCCTGTTAACCCACAATAGTAGTACGGCCAGTAAGAACAAACTCGACTCAATAACCAGCCACTGCTGGCCAAACGGACCGAGGTCGCCTTCTGAAATAATGGTAACGATTCGGGACAATGCATAAAAGCCCCACAACAAGCTTAGAAAAGCCAAACCGCCGACAATGTCACGGAACATCAAATAGATCAGCGTGATAAACAGACTCATTCCTACACCTCCGTAAACACCCCGGATAGAGCTGAATGCGTCTGTATTGGTCAGCTTGACACGAACCAGGTCCATGACCGATTGCGGATCGCCAAATGCCATGATGCTGACTGAAAGCAGGGCAAGCGCAGATACAAGAATAAAACCCTGCGCTGCTTTTTTGAAGATAGATTGCGTTTGCATGTAACTGTTGTTTAGTACGTTGCAAAATTGGGATGTACAATGGTCACGCATATTGGTATTTACCAACATTTTAAGATTTGATGCTGTTTGGCAATTTGCTGAAATGGGGAGGGTGTCGCCTCAATTAAAAACACGGAAGGTGTTAAATCCATCGCGCCATAAGGATCAGAGCTTGCAACCGGCAATTGGAAAAATTTTTGTTAATTACAGCTACAATTACCAGCCCACATTTTTCATGCATATACTAATTGCCGAGGATGATCAGGATGATCAGGAAATGATCCAGCTGGCACTTGGTCACATTAACGCCGATATCGCAGTTAAAATGGTAGAAAATGGTCAGCAGGCGCTAGACTACCTTAGTGGTTTAACTGATGAGCAATTGCCCTGTATGACTATTCTGGATATGAACATGCCTGTACTCAATGGTCTGCAAACGCTTGAACTGATGAACGCTCAGGATAGGTGCCAGCAAATACCAAAAGTAATTTTTTCCACCTCGGATAGTGCAGATTATAAAGCAAGAAGTCTGGCTGGCGGTGCCAAGGATTATATTGTCAAACCATACTCCTTCGATGAGTTGGTCATTTGCCTGGACAAGATGATTGACAATTGCAGAGACAAGTGAAATACAACTCTTACAAATGGATGTAAATGCGGTTATAAACAAAGCCCGTGAGATAGCCCTTGAAGTGACCTTAAATGAGGCAGCTCTTGCGGATGCGAACGGGACATGGGTACAAAACACAATTGAAGCCCTCATGCAATCCAGACTTACTGGGTTGGTCGTTCCGAGTGAGCTTGGAGGGATGGGGCAAGGCTTGTTTGCATTGACACGCGTTTGTGAGGAACTGGGAAAAGCCTATGCTTCTGCCGGCCTATGCTTCGGGATGCATTGTGTAGGTACTGCTGTAATAGCTGCGAAGGCAACACCATGGCAAAAAGATAATTATCTGCGGCCGATTGCCGAAGGGAAGCACCTGACGACATTGGCATTAAGCGAACCAGGAACTGGCTCTCATTTCTATTTTCCCCAAACAGCGCTGCTTTCCCTTACGAATGACGAATTTCTAATTACGGGCGCAAAGTCATTTGTAACAAATGGAGGTAAAGCGCATTCGTATGTAATATCAACAATGGCTGCAAGTGACGACGCTGGTCCCGGGCAATTTTCATGCGCTGTCCTGGATGAAAATAGTCCGGGAATGCAGTGGGGCAAACAATGGGACGGCCTGGGAATGAGAGGGAATTCTTCTATCGCATTAAACTTAAACAACATTCATATTACCAGTAAGCACATCCTTGGAGAAAAAGGAGATCAGCTTTGGTATATATTCAATGTAGTGGCCCCTTATTTTTTGATGGCAATGGCCGGGACTTATCTTGGCATTGCTGAAAGTGCAATTCAGGAGGCTAAGAGCGTTCTGCTTACAAGATATTACACATACAATGGCAGCAGCCTGTCGCATGTTTCGATCTTGCAGCACCGCCTTGGAACTTTATGGGCCAAAGTGGAAAGTACGCGCCGACTTATATACCATGCCGCTATGGCCGGGGACAGTGGTGCGGCAGACGCTGTTTTAAATATCCTTGCTGCAAAGGCAGAAGTAGCAAAATGTGCGGTAGATACTGTGAATGAAGCCATGACCATTGCAGGAGGGATTGGATATCAGCAAAACGGCAGGCTGGGCCTTCTTTTAAGAGACGCCAGGGCGGCTGATGTGATGTCGCCTACTACGGACTTGCTTTATACCTGGATAGGACGTTCCTTGTTGGAGCTCCCGCTGCTCTCTGAATAACGACAAATGGCCGACTTGGTGATCTATACCGGATTAGGTACGTACGAAGGGCCGATCAAAGGTGAGCTTGGTGCCAACGGCGATATATTTTTGGCGGCCTACGAAGAGACTGGCACTGAGCTTGCACGTGCAGAAGTACTCATTATAGGACCTGCCGAGCCGCAGCCTGTCCGGTTGGTGCAAAAGATATCCTCTTCTGAGCCTTTGTTATCAGTGCTCCTGCTTGCAGATCCTTCGCAATTTAGTAGCGTAAAGCAATCAATACAGTTCGCTGCCCAGGTTGGAGTCAATACCACTGTTATTTCTTACACCAACTCGCTGGATTTAACCCCTGTCGTTCTAAACGCAGCATTGCGGACAAGGCAGAAAAGAAGCTTTCGCAAAATAGGCCTTTCTATGCAAAGCCTGGTTGTGAGACAGCCTTTTGCTGCTGTAAAGGGCGTCCATTTGGGTAGCTTTTTAGATCAGGCACCACTCGGTGTAGTGCTTATCAACCCTCAAAGTAGTAAAATCGAGGCTTTGAACGCTAAGGCGAGGCACATATTGAGGGCAGAGGAAAAGGATCTAAATATAATGACGCTTCCGACGCTCTTTCAAGGATTTGCTTTTGATAGAATACAAGATGTGCTTGACAATCCAACCAATGAGCCCGTCGAACTAGAAAGCCCGAGCCAAACCATTGAGGTGACAGCTTCGCAAACAGCTGACGAAGGAAATGGCAAGTACATCATGCTTTTCATTTCGGATATAAGCAGTCAAAAAGACGAGCAACGGAAAATAAGGACTGTTCTTGAATCCCTGCCGCAAATGGCGTTGACTCTTGATGTTAAAGGAGAAGCTAACTTCTTCACTCAGACCTGGTATGCTTACACAGGCCAGTCTGCACCCGCTTCACTCGGGAGTGGTTGGCTGGAGTGCATCCATTCCGAGGACGCAGGGCGTTTAAAGGTCAAATGGCGCCAAGGGTATGGGACCGGGCAGGGCTTTCAGGATACTGCGCGGGTCCGCAGTGCGGCGGGCCAATACCGATGGCACCTTTTTCGACTGGTAGCAGTGGATAAGCAGCATGGGCAGGTCCAGCTATGGACAGGCTCTTTAACAGATATACATGACCAGGTCTCATTGACCCAAGCATTGGAACACAAGGTTGCTCAAAGAACTCAGCAACTGTTGGCAAGCAACATCGAATTGGAACAGTATGCGCGTGTTGCCAGCCATGACCTTCAAGAGCCACTCCGCAAAATCAGCATTTTCGCTAAACTGGTCAGAGATCAAAGCCTGGAAAGTCTTGATGAAAGTGCTTTAAAATACCTGGACAAAGTTATAGGCACTGCCACACGGATGGCCCAGATTTTGCGCGACCTCCTGAGCTTTGCCCATCTAGACAAAACCGAAGAGTTTGAAATGGTTGACCTGAAAAAGGTTGTTGCCGAAGTGATTGAGGATTTAGAGCTAGTAATTAGTGAAAAAGCGGCTTCCATACACGTTTCTGAGCTCCCGGTCCTGGCGGCAGCGCCTTCCCAAATGCGACAGCTTTTTTATAATTTGCTTAACAATGCACTTAAATTTTCAAAAGCAGACCAGGCGGCTGTTATTTCCATAATATCAAAACCGTTGGCAGCCCACCAGATTGTTGACTATCCAGAACTTGACGCTTTTAAATCTTACGCTCAAATCGAAATCAGGGATAACGGGATTGGCTTCGAACAGAAATATGCCGAGCAGATATTTTCAGTATTTCAACGGCTTCATACAGCCACTAGTTACGAAGGGACAGGGATTGGACTTGCGATATGTAAGAAAGTGGTCTCAAACCATGGTGGATTGATCTCTGTTGACTCTGAACCAGGAATCGGCAGCCGGTTCACTATCATCCTGCCCGCTTAGCCGTGGTATCTTGGAAACTATATTGCTTCACCAGCCAGTCAGCGCTTAAATCCAGCAATCTGTATACCTGTTGTAAACTAATGATCCGTCAGAAGCAGGATCTCTTGCGGCGTATGGTTCACGTAGCTTCTGCGATAATGAATTGGCTTACTGCTTGATTTACTTCCCCATGACGTTCTACAAATCCCATGTGCCCTGCCGGCGCTAAGGTAACCAGCTTCGAGCCAGATATCGCCTGGTTCATTTTAATGCTTGCTTCCGGCTTGGTCAGCCGGTCCTTATTAGCCGCTATGATCAGGGTAGGTATTCCGATCTGACTAAAAGCAGAAGTAGCATCATATTCGAACATAGCCAGAACTCCTCTTCCAGTAACTGACGGCGGCGCCATGGCTGCAAGCCTGCTGGCAAAGTCCAGTTGCTTGCCCGTCTGTGTCCCTGCAAACGTCAAAAACCTGGTCATGATTAACAAGTTACCGTTAAAATAACTGATCCATCTGCTCAGCCACAGTAATGGAGAAAAGATGATCATGATCCAACAGATTGGTTTCAGTACCGGGTTTTGTATAGTCGTCAATAATTTGCTTAGAATAGATGTCCTGGTAGGGTTGGTAAAAGTGGTATGTTCCAAAACAATCCCTTTGATGTTGGCCATTTTATGTTTGTAAAGCTTACAGAAGGTCAGGATGGTCATGCCGCCCATGCTATGTCCCCACAGTACCGGATCTTTCGCACCGGACTTATCGATGACTGCATCCAAGTCGGCCGCCAACTTTTCCAGGCTAAAATCTTTGTTTCGGGCGCGTTTTGACTTACCCAGACCGGGGTGATCCATTAGCACAAGGTGATACTTACTGCTGAAGTATTTTTTCTGATAAAACCACTGCATGCTGTTGGAATTCCAGCCATGAATAAAAACAATGGTCTGATTGCCTTTAACACCTCCCTGCTCAATGTTGATCACGCTTCCATCCGGCCTGGAAAGCTTTATCTGATCTTCAAAACGCTCTGCATCGGGCTCTTCCGTCCCCTTGCCGCCCTTACTGAACAGAATGCGAATGAGGCTCTTCCCAAATGACAGGAAGACAAGCAGGGCCAGGGCTCCAATCAAACACCTTTGGGCATAGTCGTGATCGCCAACCACATCTTTATGTAAATACCATTGTCGCCATAAGTAAACTTCAAGGCCTAAAAAAGCGATCGTAAAAAAATTGGCAACAGTCAGGGCAAGTAATAGTATTGGCATATGGAACCAGGTTAAGCCGCTTCTCGGCTGATGATGACTGTCAAACCAACTAATATCATTCCATGGCTAGCGGATCGAAATTATCATTGCGTTATGATTTATAATCTGGTACATGATGCATGGCCTGCAACCCGGCGAGCAGGGTTTTGTATAAAAGACTTACGGCTAACCCGGTAAACGAAACGATGCTTCTAAAACCACATTTAGGAGCATAAGGACTTTGAAAATCTCGAATCTGCAGCGTAATCAATGCAACCTTACACAAGCAGGTGGTAACCACAAAAATGTCAGGAGTATTAGATCTAACTTTGTGTAAATGTTACTTAATATTGGCAGGTTATATAATATAGACCATTGGAACCTAGACAGATCCTCAATGCCACGGCCGAGTGCGGCCCGGTATGCGGCGCCAAGCCTCACTTGCACCAGAAACAAACTGCCACAGTAGCTCACCAGGCAACTGAATTTTTTGGCGACCTGCTGTCAACCGCAAACTGGCCTGCACGCTGGAACTGCGGAACCTGGTCAGATCTGCATGGCTGGACTTATATTGTATCCGATCTTTTTATTTGGGCCGCTTACTTTGCTATACCGCTACTACTAATACGGGTGGTCGTTAAAAGAAAGGACTTGCCTTTCTCTAAAATCATTTGGCTTTTCGGGGCATTTATCATTCTGTGCGGGCTGACTCATTTAACTGATGCAGCCATGTTCTGGTGGCCCGCTTACCGGCTTAATGTGCTGATAAGATTGTTGACCGCCCTGGTTTCCATATTTACGGTGTTCAGCCTCTATAATATCTTACCTCAGATTTTATCCCTTCGATCGGTAGATGAGCTTGAAAAAGAGATCAATGAACGAAAGCTTGTGGAACAGAAACTGGCCGAAAGTGAGTTTTTGCTTTCTGAGGCGGGCCGGATAGCACGTGTGGGTGGATGGGAACTTGATGTAGAGACAAAGCAGTCATCCTGGTCAAAAACTATTTACGAAATATATGAAGTCCCATATGACTATCAGATCAGACCGCAGGAAGCCATGGAATTTTTCCCGGGGCCCTATAAAAAGATAATGGAAGATGCACTTCATGGTGCTTACAGCGAAGGTAAAGGATGGGACATCGAACTCCAGCTGATTACAGGAAGGCAAAACAGAAAATGGGTACGCTCTCACGGGGAGCCGTTCTATGACCAGCACGGAAAAATGACCCACATCAGAGGGGTATTTATGGATATCGACTCCTATAAAAACAATGAAGCTGCGTTAAAACAAACTATTGCCGACCTGGAGCGCTCCAACGACAACCTGCAACAGTTTGGCTACGTAGCCTCACACGACTTGCAGGAGCCGCTTCGAAAAATCCAGGCGTTTTGTGATCTTTTAACAAAACGGTATGCGGGCCAGTTGGGCGAGGGTATGACTTACCTTCATCGAATGCATTCCGCCGCTGCCCGCATGTCTGCTCTGATTCAGGACCTCCTGGCCTTTGCCAAGATTTCCACCCGACAGCAAACTACTATGCCCGTAGCGATAGAAGCGGTTGTACAAGGTGTCTTAGGCGACCTGGACCTAGCTGTCCAAGAGACAGATGCAGAGATTATCATTGGGCCGCTGCCCACAATTGATGGCGATAAAACGCAGCTGGGTCAATTATTTCAGAATCTGATTGGCAATGCTTTAAAGTTTAGAAACGCCGAAGTTCCGCCTTTGATCCGCATTTCGTCAGTGACTATTCCAGCCCGCAACTTGCCTGCTTCAATCAACCTTGTCAGAGAATCTCCTGTGTATTATCAAATCGACGTAGCTGACAATGGGATCGGTTTTGACCAAAAATACGCAGATCGCATCTTTCAGGTATTTCAACGTCTGCATGGAAAGAGCGAATATTCCGGAACGGGCATAGGATTAGCGATTTGCGAGAAAGTGGTTGCCAACCATGGTGGCGCCATTACTGCCAGCAGCACACCCGGACATGGCGCAACATTTAGCCTTTTCTTTCCGGTTGATGATTGAAATCCATTGCTGTCACGCGAGCCGAATGATGTAGTTTGATAAATGGCCTATCTAAAAAGGAATACTAAACAGTACAAAAAAAGGCGCTCAACAATAATGCTGAACGCCCTTCTGAGTGTAACAAATCGTTGATATCTCATAGCTTATTGATTATCAACCTCAATGTGGAGAATATCGGATTCGAACCGACGACCTCTTGCATGCCATGCAAGCGCTCTAGCCAACTGAGCTAATCCCCCGCTTTACCTGAGCAAACGTTCAGGGAGTGCAAAGATGAAACGGAGAATCTTTATAAACAAGCCCGTAAGGCAATTTATATCGCGGCAGTTAATTACGCTTTTAATGCAGGGACTATCGCCTGCCGCCGCCAAATACCCGGGCAAGCAGCCAGATGACCACCGCAATAACTGCGACAACCAAGATCACTCCTGTCCACATACCTGTTTTGAAAATATCACCAACCACTTCGCAGCTTGCTAGTGTAAATGATAGCAGGAGAACTATTAGGTAATTCAAATAGGCTTTCATTGGAAAGGATTTTTAGGTTAAAAACTTTTAACCTGTACTTTAAAAAATCATTCCAAAACGGTCTGGCAAAATAATAGCTATACGAAAACGTCAAGTGGGATCAGCTTGTGGCGATCGTGAACAAGGAGCTTTTCGAACAGACGGACAGTCGCTTCTGCGTCACCGTGAGCCCGGTGGCGGTTTTCAATACCTATTTCGAGGCTCTGACAAAGATTGCCGAGACTATAAGATTTGAGGCCGGGGAAAATTTTCCTGCTTAATTGAACGGTACACAATACATCGCGCTGAAAGTACTCATCTAATGCGCCGAATTCTCTTTTGATAAAGCCATAATCAAACCGGACGTTGTGCGCCACAAACCACGCATCTTTGGTAACCGCACGTACTGCATCCTGCACCTCGTAAAATGTAGGCGAGTCTTTCACCATCGCATTGTCAATGCCTGTGAGGCGGGTGATGAACGGTGGAATATAAACTCCGGGATTAATGAGGGAATGGAAGAAGTCAACCACTTTCAGGCCATCGTGCCTGAAAACTGCTATCTCGGTAATTCGCGCGGCGTTCCCTCCTCCGGTGGTTTCTATATCAACAATTGCGTACATCAAGTCATTTTCGAACTACAAAAAAACAAAAAAATCCTCACCGAAGCGAGGATTTTCTGAATAACAGGAGGCATTTACGCAATGCCAGAAGACGGTTAATTTAACTGAAATGCGATCGGCAATGTGAACTTCACACGTACCGGATTTCCCGCCTGACGACCCGGAGTCCAGCCTGGCATCAATTTCACAACCCGTACCGCTTCTTCATCACAGCCAAATCCTATCCCCTTGATTGCAGATACATCTTCAATTTTTCCATCAGATCCAACTGTAAATTGCACGAACACTCTTCCCTCGATTCCCGCCTTTGACGCGGCAGCAGGGTATCTAAGGTGTTTTTGTAAAAACGCAGCCATCCCCTGCATTCCGCCCTGGAATTCCGGCGCTTGTTCTACATGTAAAAAGATGCTTTCCTCTCTCGTTTTGACTCCCGCCGCCGCTGTCTTCGCATTACCGATTTCTGCTGCCGGCGGGACAATAATGTCCAGATCTTCGATGCCCGCCAGGGTTTTCTCAGCCGGAACTGCATTTTCCAGCTCTTCAATCGCAGGAGGAAGGTTTTCCATTGAAACCTGATCATCCTGCATCACAACCGGTGGCAACATTCGTACCGTTTTGGCAACCGGCGCAGGCTCTTTTACTTCCACCGGCGGCTTAGGCAACTCCCGGAGAATGTCGATCGGCTTTGCTTCAACAATGTAAGCAATGTCGTCCGGCTTGGGATCAGGCACCAGTCTTGCATAGAGATTGGGAAAGAAAACGATCAATCCGAAGAGCGTCACGCCCATTATGACGGACTTCTGAATCGTTTGTTTATAAGACTTCCTCAGATCATAGGCGCCGTAAAGCTTGTTGCGACCTTCAAATACGATGTCATTTAAAGATTTTTCCATGGCTAACAGATTTTTATGGTCAACACTCAAATCAAGAAGTGTCCTGGTATCCGCTGTTTCTACGATATTCTCGAATATCTGCTCAAACGGTTTTCCGTCCCATAGACGCTCCTCAGCCTCACAAGCCAAATGATCGAGGATCTCCGGGAGCAATTCCGGATTCAGCTTGCTCGACTTCAAATATGATTTAATCAAATCAATGCGGTGTTCCTGAAGGCGTTTCATAGGACAATCTGTTTTAGATTTTAACCATGTAACTCGTTTATTCGGTGGCCAGATTTTTAGGAGCGAGTAATAGTCGAACTGCGTCTATAAAACGTTCAAGATCATTGGTTTTATTACGGGCAGCCTCATTTCCTGGACTGGTAAGTGAATAATATTTTCTAAGCCGGCCATCCACCTCCACAGACTCTGTGATGAGAAATCCCTCCTGTTCCAGCTTGTGCAACACCGGATAAAGCGCTCCGAACGTCAGCGCGATCGCGCCGCCTGTTCTTTCCTTTACTTCCTGCGTAATTTCATATCCGTACATCCTGTCGTGCTCGGCTAACAAATTCAACACGATGGTTTTTAAAGTGCCCCGGACATATTCGTTACTTGTTGTGTTGTTATCCATGAGTTAAAATTTGATTAAGCGAATATATATAAGTTTTTTATATATACAATACAAATGTAGGATAAATGTTTTCCGAAGTCAATACCTGGGGAACATTTAGCTTTCTGTAAGGGGAATGGACCGGTTAATGCGCTCTTCAAGTGAAATAAATGTCTCCGTTCGCTGGATACCGTTCACTTTCTGAATCTTGTCGTGCAGAATTTCGCGCAAGTGGCCGGTATCTCGGCAAACGATCTTTAAAAAAATGCTGTATATGCCTGTTGTATAATGGATGTTCACTACTTCCGGAATATTTTCCAGTTCAGTGGCAACTTGTTCGTACAGTGAACTTTTATCAAGATAAATTCCGAGAAAAGCGCTGATATCCCAGCCCAGCTTTGCCGGGTCGATCACGAGTTGTGATCCTTTAACGATACCCATTTGTTCCAGCTTTTTCATCCGGACGTGGACGGTACCGCCAGATACAAAAACCCGCTTACCGATCTCCGTGTACGGCAACGCAGCATTTTCAATCAAAAGGGATAAAATACGAAGATCGGTACTGTCAATATCTGAATACTTCTGCATTTCTATCTGAATGTTTGAATTTTTCGCAATACAAGGACCTAATTTATGAGATTATTGTAAATTTTGACAATTTTTAATGAAAATATTTTATATTAAATCTGGAAGCTATAATTTTGCAAAACCAAACGGGAATGGAACTTTAAAATTTCAGGAATGTTTGAAGATCACATTGTAGGGTGATGAAATTGGCAGCCATGCCCTCCTGTCTCGGGGGTGGTGAATAAGGGATAAACGCGGCATAATGCCGACGCAAGTCGACTGGGGTGGACCACCAACAGTATTTGTACCGTAGCTAACCGCACCGTGGGTGGTTCGAATCCCCCTCCTACAGCAAAAAAAACTTGACAAGCGAATTTTTTCGTATTAGTTTTATTTGGTTTTTAGTTTGTTGATGAAGTGTAATTTGACACGCGGGTTCATTTTGAAACCTGCGTGTTTTCATTTTAGGCCAAATCAGTTTCAAATCGGCCTTTTCTACACCTTTTAAGCTTCACCTCAAACCTCCGCAGCGCTTAGCAGCCAATCCGCTTTTCTCCCCATTTCTTTCAGGTTGACTTCCTCAGATCAGCTTTACAAGAAAAATTGTGCCGCGCCGGGCATTAGTACTTAATGCCCCATTCAAATACTTCCTTTTCCCCCGCAACTAAGATTAAGCAAGAAAAAACTAAAAATTTTCATGTAACCGTGGGTACTTTTTGTAGAGTTAATACTCATCGTTTACAAACTCAGGTCCAATTCACTGATGCTACTAAGCATTGTCTCCTGCCAAACCACTTGCCTATGAAATAAACACATCGACAAATAAAAAAACGGTGATGCTGGTAACATCACCGTCAGAATTGCATACTCGGATATTTCCGGTCTGGTAAACCGGCCCGAGCTGCACAAGGAATTACTCACTGTGAAACAAGCTCAATCCTTTAATCAAAAGTATGAAAAAACTGCGACTGCTGAGTCTGCCTGGCTTGCTGCCGGGTATAACTCCCGCTTTGTGCCTGATTATATTTCTTACAGGTACAGTTAACGCCCGCTCCAAACCATTTCCATTTAATAAAAATCCCGATCTAACCATCCTTGCTGACACAATCAACATCAAAGGTCAGGTATTCGATGGGAGTGAGCCGCCGATTGCATTGCCTGGCGTAACTGTCCAGGTTAAAAAGATGGATCGTGGCGTAACAACTGATCCCAACGGGAATTTTGAAATACAAGCCAACATTGGCGATACACTTGTTTTCACATTCGTTGGCCTCGACCCGAAAGAGCTCCCTGTTTTGAGCTCAAAGAACATGGTCGTTTCACTAAAAGAAAAGAACACTGCCCTGAATGAAGTGGTAGTCACGGGATATTCGGAACAAAAAGCCCGTAACCTGGCCAATGCGATCGGAAAGCTTGACGTGAAGGCAGCGGTTGCGAATAAACCGATCACCCAACTCTCTCAGGCTTTACAAGGCGGCGTAACCGGACTTACCGTGTTGCAGGGAAGCGGAATGGCTGGTGAGGACCGTTCTAATATTTTGATCCGGGGAATCTCGACAATCGGTAACTCCTCCCCTCTTGTACTGGTCGACGGTGTTCCATTTGATATTAATTCCGTCGATCCAACGACCGTTGAGAGCATTACCGTACTGAAAGATGCAGCTGCCGCTTCCATTTACGGTGCCCGGGCGGCAAACGGAGTTATTCTGGTGACAACCAAAAGAGGGATTCCCGGCAAGCTCTCGGTTACGTACGACGGTTACGGCGGCGTACAGAATGCCACTTACCTGCCCAAATTCGTGGATGCACCCAAGTATATGGAAATGGTGAATGAAGCTTACGCGAACATCGGCGGGCTCGAACCGTATAGCCGCGAAACCATTCAAAAAACCAGAGAGGGCAACGATCCCATCGCTTATCCCAATACAAACTGGTCGGAATTAATGCTGAACAAAAATCCGATCATCCAGAGTCACTCCGTAAGTATCTCGGGCGGAAATGAGCTGGCCCGCTTTGCAGTGAGCGGCAACTATTTGTATCAGGACGGTTTGACGCCGAAGCGTGACTATGAAAGATTTTCTTTCCGGGCAAATACGGGCGTAACGCTCACCAAAAATGTATCTATGTTACTGGACCTTGTAGCGAACCGCGGCAGGAACAGGTCCGAGCTGGTCCGCTTTGGAAATTCACTGCACTTAGTCTATTCAACTCCACCCAACATTGTACCGAAGTATCCGGTTAAAGATAATGGTTATCAGGCTTACGGGAATTTCGGAGAAATGATGAACCCGATGGCTGAACTGGAACGAGGCGGCTACGCGCAGAACAAATCCGACCAGATCAATATCAATTTTCAGCCTACCTGGCAAATTACCCCTGAATTGAAAATCCGTGGTCAGTACCTCTACCGCATTAATTCCAATGGATACCTAGATAACCGGAACTCTTACAACTTTTTAGATTACTATACCGGAAACCTGGTGTTTACTTATGGTAATTCAAAAGGCTCCACTGTTGGAAGAAGCACCTATAATTACCTCGCCTCCAACCTTGAATTTTCTCAAACCTATGGAAAGCACTTCGTTTATGCGATAGCCGGTTTGTCGAGGGAAGCTGACAATCCTTCCAACTTTGATCAAATGACCCTCGCGTCCTATTTCGTTAAGTTCAATTATGTATTTGACAACAGATTCCTGCTTGAAAGTACAGTACGCGCGGACGGATCTTCAAAGTTTGGCCCAAACAGGAAATGGGGCACTTTCCCCTCTGTTGCAGTGGGATGGAATATTCATAACGAAAGCTTTCTGAAAGACATTGATTTTCTGACCAGCTTCAAGCTGCGCGCGTCCTATGGATTAATGGGAAATAACGGGAATGTGGAACGCTACCGATACCAGAGCCTGATTGACGGAGGTAACGGCGTGGAGACCACCATCGGAAATCCGGAAATTACCTGGGAAACGGTTAAAATGCTTGATATAGGAACAGATATCCGCCTGTTTGACAATCTTGGCATTACCATTGACTGGTTTAGTAAAACCACGGACGATATCCTTCTTTCGCCGCCGCTGTCACTTTCATCGGGCGTCAATTCACTTCCGGTCAATTCAGGTTCGGTTTCCAACAAAGGCTGGGAGTTTATGGTCAACTATTCCAAGTCGCTGGGAAAAGATTTTGAAATCAGCGGGAGCGCGGGTTTTTCCTACTACAATAACAAGATTCAGTCACTGCGGGGCGGTCCATATGTGAGTTCAAGCGGATTGGAAATCAATGCGGTTGGCAAGCCGATTAACAGCTATTATCTGCACAAAACGGATGGACTGCTAACGCAGGCTGACATTGAATCCGGTGTACCACTTTTGGCTGGCCAGCAGATCGGCGATATCAAATACCTGGATATTAATGAAGACGGAAATATAGACAAGGAAGACAAGCTGATCATGGGCAACCCGAATCCGCAAGGAAGTTACTTTGCCAATTTGAACTTCGCCTTCAAACGATTTAGTCTTGAAACACAGCTGAATGGTTTTACAAAAAGCCTTGCTTACTACACAGGCAGGTACCAGACCGTACTGAATGTAACTTCAAATTTCGACGGAGGCACCCCGATGCAGTATCAGACTGATTACTGGACACCCGAAAACCCCGGCGCAATGTTCCCAAGATTGTCGCCGGCGCCCGGAAACAATGCACTTCCCTCTGATTACTGGCTTACCAATGCAGCGTTTTTGAGGATTAAATACATTCAGCTCGGCTACAATTTCGATCCTGAACTGATTAAGAAAATTAAGCTGACTAACCTGCGGGTTTTCGTGAATGCGCAAAACGCAATAACGCTTAGCAAGATGAAATACTTTGATCCTGAAACCCGGGGAAGTGAAGCTAACTACCCGCTAATGAAAGTGTTTACAGTTGGTTTGAATGTAAAATTCTAGACTCCGACCTTATGAAAAGATTACTAATACTTACATTGTCAGCGCTACTGCTCTCCTCCTGCGCAGAGGAATTTCTGACGAGAGACCACCCCACTGCTACCACAGACGAGAACTTCTGGAACACGGAGGGCGAAATCAACACGGCGCTTAATATCCTGTACGATCAGGTGCCGACCGGCGGTTTCCGGTACCAGAACAACACCCGCATTACTTTCGAAGGAATGACGGACAACGCGGTCTGGTATGCCAACTTTTTTGGAGAAGTTAACATTATCGCACTTGGCAATTCCAACTCTCAAATGCGCGCAACTGAATGGGCGGCTATTCAGCCGGTTTGGCAGGAAAACTACACTGCGATCCGCAGAGCCAACCGTTTTCTTGAACATGCGGGAAAAGCGCTGATCGAGCCTAACCTCAAAAAGCGCTACTTCGCAGAAGCTCGTGCATTGCGGGCCTGGTTCCACCTGGACCTGATGCTGTATTATGGTGACATTCCTATTGTTACCACTGTTGTGCTGCCAACCGAAACTGATCTGAAGAAAAACACGCGGCAAGAGGTTGTTGATTTTGTAGTTGCAGAACTTAATGCAGCAGCGGCAGACTTACCGGCAGTTTATGCAGTGAATGACATTCGGCGGGTAAGTAAAGGAGCCTGTTACACCATGCAGACAGTGGCTTTCCTCAACAATCACCAGTATGCGGAAGCTGCCAGTGCAGCAAAGCAGGTGATCGACTTGAACCTGTATAAGCTGCATCCCAGCTATGCCTCGCTCTTCAATTATGAAGGCCAGGTGAATGAAGAGCGCATTTTCATCCGGCAATCGGGAAATGATGATACTTTTTACAGGAGCGCGCCAGGCTATCTGGGAGGAAATGCATGCCTGAACCCAACTGGTTCGCTGGTTAACACTTACGAAACAAAGCAGGGAAAAACGCTTGATGAATTATCTCCCGACAGCGCGGCGATCTATAAGCTAAACCCGAACTTCCATTCCAACCGAGACCCCAGAATGGAGCTAACCATTGCATACCCGGGCTCTACCTTTTATGGTGATTTGAATCCGTGGTACGATTCTCCTAATAATCCAAACAGATTAGCGGCCAATTATTCTTCCAAAACAGGTTTTTGGCTACGGAAATATGTTGACCTGGCCGATAAAGGCCGGGGCCGCGGATCGCTGGACTATATGGTTTACCGCTACGGAGACTTGCTTTTAATGTACGTAGAGGCGCTGGTAGAGAGTGGACAATGGAACCATCCTGATGTTTTGAAGTATCTGAATGCAATTCGTAACCGGTCAAAAATGCCGAATGTAGATGCCAAGATATACAACAGCGAAGCTAAAATGAGGGAGTTATACCGGCGTGAACGACGTGTCGAAATGGCATTTGAAGGAAGCCGGCTGTTTGATATTCGCAGGTGGAAGATCGGAGAAAAGGTAATGAATGGAGTTGTAGAAGGCGCCATTGACCCGAGAACCAAGAAGCCGGTCAATGTAGAAACCCGGACTTTCAAGGCCAAAGATTACCTCTGGCCAATTCCTGCCAGAGAAATGGAGGGTAACCCAAGTATGGAACAAAATCCGGGTTTCTAACGCTTTCTCCGATAAATTCGATCAGCAAGCAGGCTTCATCCAAGCCCGTTTGTTGATGTATAAAAATGAAAAAAGCTCAGATTTCTCTGAGCTTTTTTGCGGTCTGGGGGTACGGCCACCCGGCGGGACTCGAACCGGGCTGCGGAAGTCCGCAAGCCTGCGCGGCCCGCCCCATGTGTGACAGCCTGACAACATGGGAAAAAATAATGGTAGTAATTGGATTACCTCAAATGAAAAAAGCTCAGATTTCTCTGAGCTTTTTTGCGGTCTGGACGGGACTCGAACCCGCGACCCCATGCGTGACAGGCATGTATTCTAACCAACTGAACTACCAAACCAATACTTAAAGAACTTCAAAACTTTCTGGCGGTCTGGACGGGACTCGAACCCGCGACCCCATGCGTGACAGGCATGTATTCTAACCAACTGAACTACCAAACCAGAATATTACAAACTTTCAAAATTGCCGGGCTGGACGGGACTCGAACCGGGCTGCGGAAGTCCGCGACCCCATGCGTTCCACCTAACGTAGGCCGAGCATGTATTCTAACCAACTGAACTACCAAACCAGGCTATTTTCCAGTGCTTTTCTGAAAAACGTGGTGCAAAACTAGTATTATTATTATTGATTACAATAGCTGAGACACCAATTTAGTTATTTTATTTGTGAAAGAATAATCTTCAACAAAGGAAGATTCTGAGAATGAAATAGTTGTATTCAGAGCCAAAATGACCTACATAAAGGATATTATCCGGGAGCTGGAAAACCTGGCCCCTCTCTCATACCAGGAAGGATATGATAACGCCGGTTTGATCGTCGGATCACCGGAAGTAAAAGGGCGAGGTGTGCTGCTCACGCTTGATGTCACCGAGGAAGTGATTGACGAAGCGATATTGAAGCAATGCAACCTCATAGTAGCCCATCATCCCATCGTTTTCAAAGGACTAAAGAAGCTAAATGGGAATAACTATGTTGAGCGCACAGTTATTAAAGCCATTAAGAATGATATAGCTATTTATGCGACGCATACAAATCTCGATCATGTACCGGGGGGAGTGAACTGGCAAATCGCTGAAAGATTAGGGCTAACTGAC
This sequence comes from Dyadobacter crusticola DSM 16708, assembly GCF_000701505.1. Classification (GTDB taxonomy): domain Bacteria; phylum Bacteroidota; class Bacteroidia; order Cytophagales; family Spirosomataceae; genus Dyadobacter; species Dyadobacter crusticola. The sequence goes on from NZ_JNJB01000001.1 coordinate 60,130, forward strand.
CTGAAAGTACTTTCTCCCAAAGCCCAAATACTGACCAAGCTTGCATTCTTTACACCCGTTGCAAATACCCAGTCCATTCTTGACGCACTCTTCGCTGCAGGAGCCGGACAAATTGGCGACTATAAAAACTGCAGTTTCAGGGTAGAAGGCACCGGCACATTCATGCCGGGAGAACATGCAAATCCTGTTATTGGCAAAAACGGGCAGCTGGAAGAAGTAAATGAGCACCGGGTAGAAGTGATGTTCCCAACCTTTTTACAAACCAAAATACTGCAGGTACTTCGCCAAGTACATCCCTATGAGGAAGTAGCATACTACCTGACAACACTGGAAAACCTCAACCAGGAAGTTGGTGCAGGTGCTGTTGGCGCTCTGCCAGAGCCGATGCCGTTGCATGTTTTTTTAGGGTTTTTGAAAGACCGAATGCAGCTTCCGATGATCAAGTTCACGCCGACCAGCTCACATACGGTACAGAAAGTTGCGGTTTGTGGCGGTGCCGGAAGTTTCCTTTTAAAAGAGGCAATCCGGGCGAAGGCGGATGTATTTGTAACTGCCGACTATAAATATCACGAATTTTTCGACGCGGAGCGAAGGATAATGATCTGTGACATCGGCCACTACGAAAGTGAAGTATATACTAAAAATTTACTATATAACTATTTGTCCGGAAAATTCCCTAATTTTGCACTCTGTTTGTCAGAGGTCAATACCAATCCGGTTCGATATTTTGTATAGAAAGTAATTTCATCAAGAATATTGCCTGATTATTTGTTGAGAATCTACGGCTGACTGCCTTCACTTATTACGCATTGAAACAAGTCCATTAAAGACATACATGGAAAACACAATCGCACAGAAATTAGATGCTCTCCTGAAATTGCAGGAAATTGATTCAAGCCTTGACGAAATACTAAAAACACGCGGTGACCTTCCTGAAGAGGTGAGAGATCTGGAAGACGAGATTATCGGTTTTGAGACCCGTTTAGCGAAATTTAAAAGTGAGATTGCGAACCTTAACAATGAGATCGACAATTTCAAGAATGCACAAAAAGAAGGTGAAAAGCTGATCAAGAAATACAAAGATCAGCAAATGAACGTCCGCAACAACCGCGAGTACGATGCAATCACCAAGGAAGTTGAATTACAGGAGCTGGATATGCAGCTGGCTGACAAGAAAATCAACGAAGCCCGCGCCCGTATCCGTCTAATTGAAGAGGATGCAAACCGTGCTGAGTCTGTTTTGAACGAAAGAAATGAAGATCTGAAAGCTAAAAAAGGCGAGCTTTCGGTGATTACAAGCGAAAGCGAAGCGGAGGAAAAAGGGTTGATCGCGGAGAGAGAAAAACACGTTAAGAAAATCGAAGATCGCCTGCTTAAATCTTATCAGAAAATCCGTGACAACTCTATGAACGGACTTGCAGTAGTTCACGTATCACGTGGCGCCTGCGGAGGCTGTTTCAGCATTGTCCCTCCACAACGTCAGGCTGATATTCGCGAGCGCAAAAAGCTTATTGTTTGCGAACATTGTGGCCGTATTTTGGCTGACGTTGAAAGTGTAGAACCTGTTCACCAGCGTCGATAATAATCATTAAATAGATTTGAAAGGTTGTCTGTTCAGGCAACCTTTTTTTATGTCTTCTATGTACTTTTCCCAAAAATGCTGACCAAAACGAGGCAATGCTTTTTCAGTATTTTACTGCTGCTTCTCTTACTTTCAAACAACAATGGAAGGGCAGAGAATGCGACAATCGGGGTGGACTTTACTCCCAAACTTCAAAAAGCATATTTTGAGATCCAAAAATTGCGTTTGCCAAATGCACGTAAACTGATAGATTCGGAGCGGGCCGGTAACGTGGGCAATGCATTTATACCATACCTGGACAATTATGCAGATCTGCATTACCTGCTGATTTCGGAAGACCGGGCTTCTTACAAGAAGTTACTTGCATTGGAAAGCAGGCGGCTTGATATCATATCTAAATTACCTGATCAATCCCCTTATAAACGCTTTTTGTTAGCAGAAATAAGATTGCATTGGGCATTCGCCCGGTTGAAATTCGGCGACCAGATGAGCGGCGCATGGGAGATAATCAAAGCTTACAAACTACTGGATGAGAACCGGAAGAAATTCCCTGACTTCACTCCAACTTTAAAATCCCTTGGCTTGCTCCACGTATTGATCGGCTCGATACCCGACAACTACGCTTGGGTGACAAAGATACTCGGCTTGAAAGGCAACATACAGGCTGGAATCCGTGAGTTAAGGATGGTACAACGCGAGGAGCCTTTTTTTCGCCAGGAGGCGGAGCTGGTGGATTTACTATTACACGCTTACACGCTGAAACTTTCTCCGGAGCAACAAAAACGAATTCGCAAATGGCCGACAGAGCAGCCTGACAATCTCCTGCTACACTTTTTTGCTACTACCATTTTGATGAAAGAAAATCGAAGCGATGAAGCTTTCATCTTTCTGAATAATGCTCCCAGCAGTGAGGCTTATGTTGACTTTCCATTTCTGAAATATCTCAAAGGTGAGATAGAATTGCAGAGAGGCAATTATGATGCGGCGGCTGACTATTACATTTTATTCCAAAAGCAATATCGCGGCTTCAATTACATTAAAGATACTTATTTCAAACTTTTCATGTGTCGTTGGCTAGCCGGGAAAGATGCTGAGGCGAATGCATTTCTTAAAAAGATCAGTTCTTCGGGAGAAATGATCGTGGAAGCTGATCAGCTTGCGGAACGAACAGCCAAAGAATTTTTGGGAGGCAAAATCAGCGCGCAACAAAAAGTACTTTATCAGGCGCGCTACGCAACGGACGGCGGGTTTCTACCAAAAGCTTTTGCGATCATCCAGAATACTTCAGAAAACAGTTTTACAGTCATCCCCGAAAAGGCCGAGTTCAATTACAGAAAAGCCCGGATACTGCACAAAATGGAGCAAAATGCCGGCGCAATCCCCTATTACGAGCGCTGTCTGCTCCTAAGCCAGTCTGTGAGCCCTGGCATGGGCGCCTCCGCTGCATTGCAGCTAGGTTATATTTATCTTGAAAAACAGGACAAGCAAAAGGCAGGCAGCTACTTTAAAAAGGCGATGTCTTTCAAAAAACACGAGTATAAAAACAGCATTGATAACAAAGCGAGGGCTGCGTTGACAGAATTGGGACAATAAGTGTGTGACCGAATGAAATATCGAACGTCTAACAGATAAGTAGGTTCCGAATTTGATCCAAATGTCCAGAAAACGAAAGTCAGACAATCCAAGATGCATTCACAGCTGGTCCGAAGAAGACAAACCGCGTGAAAAACTGATGCTAAAAGGCCGCGCCGCCCTCACCGATGCAGAATTGATAGCCATTCTCATTTGCTCAGGTACCCCGGAAACATCCGCCGTTGACCTTGCAAAAATCATTATGGCCAGCGTCGGCAATAGCATACATGAACTTGCGAAGCTTGATTACAAGACATTCATGAAATACCGGGGAATGGGGAAAGCAAAAGCGATTTCCATTGTAGCAGCACTCGAACTTGGTCGCCGGAGAAGCGATATCATGCCAACGCGGAAAAGAAAGATCATGGGATCAGACTCAGTTTATGAAGAGATGAGGCAATACCTCCTGGATAAGCCGAATGAAGAGTTCTGGATCTTACTTCTGAATCGCGGAAACCAGGTAATGCGCGCTCTGCCGGTGAGCGTGGGCGGAGTTTCAGGAGTATCCGTTGATATCAAGCTGATTTTCAAACTGGCTGTGGATTACCTGGCAAGCGCAGTAATCCTCGTTCACAACCACCCGTCCGGGCAATTGATACCAAGCCACCAGGACAGAATGCTCACGACGCAGATCAAAGAGGCCGGGCTTTTGCTGGACATTCCGATCCTGGACCACATGATATTTACCGATAGCGGATTTTACAGCTTTCTGGATTCCGGGGAAATGTAGGACAGCTACATTACTTGCTTTCTCTTGACAATGTCACCCAGCTCTTCGTAGCTGATCGTGAACTGGATTGCTCCACGCGCATAGGCAGCTATTTCGTAGGGATTGTAGTAAAATAAAACACCCTTTGGCGTGAAAACGTAGTTGACCGGCAGTACAAACTGGTGATTCAGCAGAAAATAGCCTGCCTCTTCCAGATCAATATCGGAAGCAAGTTTCTCGGTTTTTCTGAAATGGCGTTCCACGAGCTGTAACAATGCAGCAGAGTCGGCGACAAACTTTTTCATTTCAACCTCCGCACCATCGGTTGCATCGAATGCATGAAACGAGCGAAAGGTATTAGGATGTGCGCCACCAGTAAATGAATAATGGTCTAGCTGGTAAAAAAGGATTTTAGAAGTAACCATCACAGTATCACCTTTCAAGCTTACTTCCCAGCAGCCGGGAGCATCGGGAAAATCCTTTTTGAAGTCATTGTAATTGCGCTGAAAAACATTGAATGCACCTTCAAGCGTTTTTCCAGCAGCCCGGTTCGCGGCGATGCTCGCTGAATCACCATGCTGGTTAACCCTATCAATCAGTTTGGCTGCGATATTATTTCGGATCTCAGAAGCAACTTCGCTGGAATCTGCCGGCTCCCACACTTCTACTTTCACACTTACACCCTGTCCATTCGCAGCGGTATCGCATTTCCCGAAAGCCGCCATTCGTATCTCGCCTTGCGAAAGTCCGTTTCGACCATCTGTGTTTTCGTTTTTAGCAGAAGGGTTACAGCTGTAAAGCAAAGCCGCTGCAAAGATTAGAATTAGAGCCTGTTTTTTCATGCGCAGTCCACGTCGGGGTTTATATTATAGACTCATTAATTCTTTAAAGCGGATCGCCTGACGGCGTGAAATCTCGATCTTATCGCCGCCTTGCAGTGTTACCAGCAAGCCGCCGCTGAACCATGGTTCAATTTTCTCAATCCAGCCCAGGTTAATGATATGCTTCCGGTTTGCCCGGAAATAAGTATTCGGGTCAAGTCTCTCTTCCAGGTTGTTGAGCGATTTCAGTACCAGTGGCTTCTGATCGTCAAAATGTAGTCGCACGTAATTGCCCATTGATTCAAACAAACGGATTTTACCCAACTTAACAAACCAACATTTTTCGCCATCTTTTACAAATACCTGGTCATTTCCGCTTAGTACTTTTTCGGCGCGCTCGTGGGCAGGAGCAGGCGCCTCTGGCTGTGCCTGATTTTCTTCAATCCTGTGAATGGTCTCTTTCAGTCGCTCGTTATCGATCGGTTTGAGCAAATAATCGAGTGCATTGTATTCAAATGCTTTGATCGCGTACTCATCATAAGCAGTTGTGAAAATCACCTCCGGGGTCTTGCCTTCAATGGACGATAGCAATTCAAATCCATTTCTGCCGGGCATTTGAATGTCAAGAAAAAGCAGCTCAGGCTGTAATTCGTCGATCAGCACCAGCGCCTCGTCTGCATTCGCGGCCTCGCCTACGATTTCAATTTTCGTATACGGTTCAAGCAAACGTTTCAATTCATTTCTCGCAAGACGCTCGTCATCAACAATCAGGGTTCTCATGGCAGATCAGTTAGGAATTAGTTATTTATTTGATAAAATTAGAACATTACTTCTCAGTTACCTGCTCCCGACTCCTGCCCCACCATCATCACGTTTTCCGACAGCATTGGAATTTTAACTTCTGAACAAACTACATTATTCTCGCATTGGTAAATCCGGAAAGTAGCCGCCTTGCCATAAAGAATAGAAAGCCGCTCAGCCGTATTTTTCAGACCGACCCCACCGGATTCAGTAGTCCCCAGGTTACCCGAATTGAAGATATTAATTGCGAGCACATCATTAACAATCTCGGCTTTAACGTCAATGAAACCACCGCCGACCTCTTTTGAAACTCCGTGCTTGATGCCGTTTTCCACCAGCGTTTGCAACATCATAGGCGGTACCTGCCAGTAAACAGCCTGCGCATTGGCATTGATGGTGTACTTCAGTCTGTCTTCATAACGCACCTTCTCGAGTTCGAGGTAATCCTCCACCGTGCGCAGCTCTTCCTGCAGGTCAACGGTTTTTCTTCTGTCTGCAAGCAGCGAGTTTCTTAAGATATTGGAAAGCTGAGTGATACTTAGCTGTGCTTTGGCTGGATCTTCGTAAACCAGCGCGCGGATACTGTTCAATGCATTAAATGTGAAATGCGGATTAAGCTGCGACCGGAGCACCTTCGCCTCAGCCTCCCGCGCAGACATTTTCAGCATGATCTTCTCGTAAGTCGCAAGCCGGTTCTGCTCCACATAATGGTAAACAGTATAGGAAAGTATCCAAGCCAGCAGGTTTTTACACCAGTTGGCATAGTAACTCCAGAAAACAAGCGGCTGATTCAGCAGGTTATGTTCCAGCATTTCCCTGTCCATTGGCTGGTTGATCATCGCCATAATCAGCCCGAGCCACAACACTGATCCTACCACCCGCAACGCGAGGCGCGGCAATGGAAGTGAGGACCAGTTCCATTTTCGGATAACCAGCCGGTAAACATGGGTAAGTACGATCCCAAGCAGAATATTGGCCAGGGCTGTGTAAAATTCACCGATTTCAAAACCATATTCGAGTACGTAAGGAATGTATTCGAACATGATCAGCAATGTCCATCCGAGGATCTGAAGAGTCCAGTAAATACGTTTTTTGGACATGTAATAGTAGCGCGTTGATTGCCCCGAAAATAACAAATGTATTTACACGGAATGTTGAAGACCGTATAAATACATCAAAGGAAACGAACCTACACAAACGGCTCTTACAAGGTTTGCGGAATTTCGAGGGAAAGCAGGTGCGTGATGTCGTTGGAAACTTCCAGTTCGAACTTCTGCGTATCGTAGGAATAATTGACTTTATAAAGACAAAGATTACTATGTTCGTAATCGTCCATTCTCACCAGCGGCTGATTGAAGAGCGTCGTAAGCAGGACACGCATTGCCCGTCCGTGCATTGCAATGAGGATATTACGCTCATGCGGCCGCGACAGGATCGTCTCGATCACCGGGATCTGGCGCTCTCTTACCTGAACGGGGCTCTCACCTTCTTCGGCTGCCAGCTCGATCTGACCATTGCGCCAGGCTGTTACCAGCTCTCTGTAATAGTTGTTATCACCCGTGTTAGGCTCCCGCCCCTCTCTGGCTCCCCAGGAGATTTCGTTGAGGCCTGAGTAACTTTCGTGGGGTATGCCCAGCTTGATGAACCCGCGGACGGTTTGGTGTGTTCGCTTTAAATCAGAAGTATATATTTTGTCAAAAGGAACATGTTGATAAGCATTGAAGAAAGCAGCTGCCTGGGCCTCTCCCCATTCGTTAAGCAAGGAGTCTACTCCGCTGCCTTGTACCACTCCTCTGCGATTGAAATCTGTTTCACCGTGACGAATGAGGTATATAGATTTTCTTTTCAAAGTAATAGGATTATTTAAATATTAATTTTGCAAATACCTTGTTTTTACTCCGCAAAGCACTAACAAATTTATACATTTTTTAGATATGTTTGTTAAAACCGTGTCAATAGAACAACTTAAATCGTTCAGCATTAACACCATTGCCGACCACCTCGGAATCGAGTTTACTGAAATCGGAACCGACTTTATAACTGCCCGAATGCCGGTAGACAGCCGCACGCACCAGCCATTTGGCATCTTGCACGGCGGTGCCTCGGTGGTACTTGCTGAAACCTTGGGTAGCATCGCTTCATTTCTAGCTCTACCCGAGGGCGACGACAGACAGGCGGTCGGTCTGGAGATCAATGCCAACCATTTGCGGCCCGTGAAAGAAGGTTTTGTAACAGGAAAGGTTACCTCAATCCATTTGGGGAAAACAACACACATCTGGGATATCAGGATTACAAATGACCAGAACAAGCTGGTATGCATCAGCAGGTTGACGGTCGCTATTGTGAATGCAAAACGCTGACTTTATTTTGCATCAAAATCAAATAAATTCGACTTATTCATTTCATTATAAATGCTTTCAGTAGAAACCCGCTCCTCACTTTCGATATTCGAAGGTTTACAAATTCAGCAGATATGGGCGGCTGCTACACAAATGGGATTCCCTTCCGCGCTTTGGCGGCTTCCTCACACCAGTGAAATCAAGCTGCTCATTTCTATTGGTAATGGAATAAAGAAGGTACAGCCGGAATTTGACAAGCTTCCCGCCGGATTTATGGTCGCCGGATTCGACTGGAAAACCGGGGAGGATGTACGGTTTTTGGAAGGCGATATTATCCTTTCATTCTCAGCAGAATACCGGGTCAATGGGGTTGAGAACAAACTGGGCGAAGAGCACATTGAAGTACAGAAACTGAGCAAGCTAGCATCCGCTTTAACCGAATACAAAGCTGATTATACCGCCAGCGGCCAGCTTCCCACATTAGAACCGGAGAAAAACGAATACGCAAAATTACGCTTCCAGCGCACCGTTGAACTTGCGGTTGCAGCGATCAGGCAAAACCAGTTTAAGAAAGTGGTTTTGTCAAGAACCAAAGACCTTAGCTACTCGGACCATTTCCAGCCTGCAAATGCATTCTGCGAACTATCTAAAATATACCCGCACGCGTTTGTCTCCCTCGTAAACCTTCCGGAAGAAAACGAGATCTGGCTGGGCGCAAGTCCCGAATTGCTCGTGCAGCAGCAGGCAAATGGCTTTTTCAAAACCATGTCGCTTGCCGGAACACAGAAAGCCCGGACACATTCAGGCGAGCTGATCCCGAGATATGATATCAGATGGGGCGAAAAGGAAATTGAAGAGCACGCGCTGGTCAGCCGGTACATTGTTGAGTGTTTCAAGAAAATCAGGCTTAGAGAATACCTGGAAACAGGACCTAAAACAGTACTTGCAGGAAATCTCTATCACCTTCGCACGGATTTTGAAGTAGATACTAACGCGGTTAACTTCCCTGAACTGGGGCCGGTTATGTTGAAACTGCTCCACCCTACTTCCGCAGTATGCGGCGTTCCCAAAGAACCAAGTCTTGAATTCCTTTTGAGTATCGAAGGCTATGACAGATCCTTTTACAGTGGGTTCCTCGGGCCTGTGCAGGTAGGAGAAAACACAAGCCTTTTTGTCAATCTCAGGAATGTAAGGTTTAAAAATGGCAAAGCGACATTCTTTGCGGGAGCGGGTATTACCGGGGACTCGATTCCTGAGCAAGAGTGGGAAGAAACGGAGCTAAAATGCGACACGCTGCTGAGGGTAATCGCTAAAACGCTATAATATATATTTTTCTAAATTAAACCTTTATAATACAGAAAAGTCTAATCGGTTTCAGATTTAATATATAATTTTGAAACTGTGCCAAAAGCATATTGCAGATCCGAAAAACTCCTAAACCTTAATTGCGGATTCTACCAACTTATGATGTCTAACAAAAAGCCTGTTTTTTCAGGCCGTTTTCGAATTACTCCCCTCTCTTTTCTAGCATTTTCGGGTACGCTCTTCATCGCTCTTTCCTGTGGTGAGAAAAAAGATACTTTTCAACAGAAAGGTAGCGGAGGCCCAACTATGGTTGATGTGATTATTGCCAAATCAGAAAAGGTTAGTGACCAGGTTGAAGTAAACGGTACCATCGTCGCCAATGAATTTGCAGAGCTCCGCCCCGAGGTAAGCGGGCTGCTCACTTACCTGGATGTTCCCGAAGGAAAAACTGTTCAGAAAGGAACTGTAATCGCAAGAATCAACAATGCAGACCTGATCGCGCAGCTTGATAAAATCAAGATCCAGCTTAACCTAGCCGAAACTACCGAGAAAAGATTAAAGCAATTGGTCGCGATCAATGGGATCAACCAGGCGGATTACGATCTTGCCTTGAACCAGGTCAACAGCTTTAAGGCAGATATGGTTTATACCCAGGCACTTATTGACAAGACAATCGTAAGAGCGCCATTTACGGGGGTGATAGGTTTGAGAAAAGTAAGCGCAGGTTCCTATGTGTCGCCTACAAGCGTGATCGCCACTATGCAGCAGCTTTCTAATCTCCGCATTGATTTTACAGTACCTGAAACCTACCAGAAATACGTCAGCAAAGGTCAGAACGTAGAAGTACTGCTTGATCAGGCTTCTAAGAAAAGGGAAACTGCAAGGGTAATCGCCACGGAACCGCAGGTCAACCAGTCGACACGAAATATAACCGTGCGGGCTGTTCTGAACTCAGGATCTACAAGTCCCGGCTCATTTGCAAAGGTTTATCTCAAAACAAATTCAAATAAAAGCAGCATACTGATCCCCACGAACAGTATCATACCTGAGGCCCAGGGGAAAAAGGCGGTTACTGTAAAAGGCGGCAAAGCTGTCTTTGTGACGGTAGAAACCGGCGACCGCCTGGCAGATGTAGTGGAAGTCACCAGCGGACTGAATGTTGGCGATTCGGTGGTAGTTTCGGGCGTATTGTTCGCCCGTCCCGATGCTCCTGTGAAAGTGAGAAGTGTAAGAAACCTGAAAGCTGCAACGATGTAACGTTTTACATTGACTATCCCTTGAAACCCACGGTATGAATATTTCGGAACTATCATTAAAGCGACCCGTACTTGCGGTCGTTATGAACCTGCTCATCATTCTGTTTGGTGTGGTAGGGTACAACTTCCTCTCGCTCCGCGACTACCCCGCCATTGATCCCCCGATCGTTAACGTGCGGACCAGCTACACCGGCGCGAATGCGGACATAATCGAAAGCCAGATTACCGAGCCGCTCGAAAAGAGTGTTAATGGTATTCCCGGTATCAAAAGTATCAGCTCTTCCAGCCAGATCGGTACTAGCAACATCACAGTTGAATTCAATCTTGAAGCAGATCTCGAAGGCGCAGCCAACGACGTACGCGACAAGGTAAGCCAGGCACAGCGCAATTTGCCGCAGGATATTGACGCGCCTCCGGTCGTAAGCAAAGCCGACGCAAACAGTGACTTTATCCTGCTGCTCGCCGTACAGAGTCCATCAAAGGGACTTCTGGAGTTGAGCGAATATGCCGAAAATGTACTGCAGCAAAGTTTACAAACGATCGACGGGGTAAGTGCCATTAATATTTTTGGTCAAAAAAGGTACGCAATGCGCATCTGGCTGGACCCGGACAAGATGAGCGCATACAACGTTTCATTCAATGACATTTCAAATACCCTTGCGGCCGAGAACGTAGAGCTGCCTGCGGGTAAGATTTACGGGAGTAAGACGGAGCTTACCATTCGTACAATGGGCCGGCTTACCAGCGAGAAGGACTTCAATGATCTTGTCATTAAAAACGACAGCTCGGGCCTCGTGCGGCTGGGTAATGTGGCGAAAGCGGAGCTTGGTCCGGAAAACGAAGAGCAAAGCTGGAAGTACAATGGAGTTTATTCCGTGGGTTTGGCCGTAATTCCGCAGCCAGGTGCCAACTACGTGAAAATATCCGATGAGTTTAACAAAAGATTGGAAGAAATACAGAAGTCAAACAAATCTGATATTACGTTCAGCGTTTTGATTGACAACACGCGGCTGGTTCGGCAATCCATTGAGGAAGTGGAAGAAACGCTCTTCATTGCATTCGCGCTCGTTGTGATCGTAATCCTGTTCTTCTTCCGGAACTTCCTGGTGGCCGTTCGCCCGCTGATTGATATTCCCATTTCGCTGGTAGCGACATTCTTTGTCATGTACCTGTTCGGGTTTTCCATCAACATTCTCACCTTGCTTGGAATTGTACTGGCGACAGGTCTGGTGGTTGACGATGGTATCGTGGTCACGGAAAACATTTTCCGAAAGCTTGAAAGCGGGCTTCCCATTCGCCAGGCAGCTCTGGAAGGTAGCCGCGAGATTTTCTTCGCTGTTATTTCAACATCTCTGACACTCGCGGTCGTGTTCCTTCCGGTAATCTTCCTCGAAGGTTTCGTCGGTAGCCTCTTCCGGGAATTTGGTATTGTAGTAGCATCTGCGGTATTGATTTCTGCATTCGTTTCACTAACGATCACACCGGTACTTAACGTTTTTCTCAACAGAAAGAACTCGGGGCACGGCTGGTTTTACAACAAAACGGAACCGTTTTTCGAGGGAATGGAAAATGGCTACAATCGCGGCCTGAGAGGTTTCATGAAAGCGCGCTGGCTTTCGTGGGTGCTCGTGCTTGTCTGCGGAGTTATGATCTGGTTTACCTATTCCAATTTACAAAGTGAGCTTGCTCCAATGGAGGATAGAAATAGTATCCGTTTCAATCTCTCCGCTCCGGAAGGTACCAGCTTTGATCAAATGCAGCAGATTTCTGATGATCTCGGCAATTTCCTGAACGATTCAATCCCTGAAAAAGCATTTACATTCTCTGCCACGCCAGGATTCGGCGGCGGCGGCGTAAACAGTGCCACCGCCCGAATCGGTCTGGTACCTTCCGGAGAACGGAGAAGGAGCCAGAATGAGATTGCGCAGGATATTAATAAGAAACTCTCCCGTTTCAACGACGCCCGGATTTTCGGCACTCAGGAACAGACAATTTCAGTGGGTATAGGGTCGAGAGGATCGCTGCCGGTGCAGTTTGTTCTGCAAAACCTTAACTTCGACAAACTCTACGACGTCCTACCTAAGTTCCTGGACGAAGCGCGGCAAGACCCTACTTTCCAGAATGTCGATGTCAACCTGAAATTCAATAAGCCTGAAATAAGACTAACAATCGACCGCCTTAAAGCGCGCGACCTGGGACTTTCAACTACCGACGTGGCCGCTACCATCCAATCTGCATTCAGCGGTCGCCGGCTTGCCTATTTTATCATGAATGGGCAGCAGTACCAGGTAATCGGCCAGGTAGAAAAATCGGAACGTAACAGACCGGCTGACATTTCAAAACTGTATGTAAGAAATAACCGTGGCGAGAACATACCGCTGACTGCCGTCGTCCAGATGCAGGAAGAAAGCGGGCCGCCGACAATTTATCACTACAACCGCTATAAAAGCGCCACGATTTCCGCCTCTTTGGTAGAAGGAAAGACGATCGGCGACGGCGTAGAAGCAATGCGAAGAATCGGGGACAAGCTACTCGACGAGTCTTTCCAAACCTCATTGACAGGTCCGTCACGTGACTTTGAAGAAAGCTCTTCAAACACCAGTTTTGCATTTGGACTTGCTCTTTTGCTCGTATACTTGGTATTGGCCGGACAGTTTGAAAGCTTTACCGATCCATTTATTATTATGATCACCGTGCCGCTCGCATTAGCAGGTGCATTGCTCAGCCTTTATTTATTTGGATTAACGATCAATATCTTCTCTCAAATCGGAATGATCATGTTGATCGGTCTGGTGACGAAAAATGGTATCCTGATTGTTGAATTTGCAAATCAGAAGCGAGAACAGGGAATGGACAGGATGTCGGCCGCCATTGAATCTGCTACGCAGCGCCTGAGACCTATCCTGATGACCAGTCTTGCAACTGCTTTCGGTGCATTGCCTATCGCATTGAGTCTCGGAGCAGCGGCCACGAGCCGGGTTCCGTTGGGGGTTGTGATTGTGGGTGGACTGATGTTCTCCCTAATCCTTACATTGTTCGTAATCCCGGCGATTTACACATTCATATCACCTAAAAAACATAAAAAGACAGAAGAAGAGAAAATGGCGGAAGAGCTGTCAGTAACTACCCATTGATTTTCCTGTTTATCTAAATCCAATATTGTTCTTGCATGAACCCGCTCGCGATCTTTAATCTTAAAAACTACCTGCTCGTTTTTCTTTTGTTTTGTGGAAGCAATGCTTTTTGTTTTCAGGCAACTGACAGTTTGACCCTCACCCTGGATGAAGCGATTGCAACAGCGTTGAAGAACAGCTATGAAATAGAGATCGCGAAGAATAATGTTGAAGTGAACACGGTGCTCAACCACTACGGCGTGGCAGGTGGCCTGCCGCTTGTAGCCGCCAATGCATCCAATACCGAGCAGATTACCCAAGTAAACCAAAAGCTCAACAACGGTACCGAGATCAACAGAAATGCAGCAGCTGGTAACAATACCCAGGCGAACGTTTCTGCGAGCATTATCCTGTATAATGGGAAGAGGATCGTTTCAACCAAGAAACGCCTTGCTGAACTGCAATACCAAAGTAGCGAGCTCCTTAACTCACAGATTCAGAATACGATCGCATTGGTGATGACCAGCTACTATGATGTTGTCCGCCAGCTGAGCTACCTCAACACAGTCCGCACTTCCATTCAGGCTTCTGAAAAAAGGCTGGAAATTTTAAAGGTGAGAAAAGAAGCGGGAATGGCGAACAATGCGGATCTTTTCCAAGCGCAAATCGATCTTAATACATTAAACCAAACATTCCTGGATCAGCTGATGGTAGCCCAGGTCGCCAAAGCGGAGCTGCTTCGCATCCTGACGTTGGACCCGAAATCCGCACTTACATTAAGAGATACGATTACGGTCGACACCAACCTCAAACTTGACGCAATCATTGATCGCGTGACAGCCAATGCAGATGTAAAAGCAGCCGATCACCAGATCAGGATCAATGAGCTGATCGTTAGAGAAACAGCCGCTTTGCGCTACCCTACCGTGCGTTTTAACACAGCTTACAACTATTCCCGCAACCAGACAGCAGCGGGTTTTACATTGCTCAACCAGACATTGGGTCCACAGGCCGGCGTAACGCTGAGTATCCCGATTTACAATGGATCTGCATTCAAAAGGCAACAGCAGGCAGCGGAAATCAATACTTCAAGCGCAAAAATCCAGCGAAACGCATTGGTGCGCGACTACAATGCAGGTGCGGTGAAAATGTACCAGACCTACGTCAGCTCGCTTCAACAATTACAGACGCAAAAGCAGAATTATGAATTGAGCAGGCAATTGCTTGATCTTACTTTACAGCGTTTTGAACTGATACAGGCGACGATTATCGATGTGCGGGAAGCACAAAGAAGCTTTGAAGATGCGGGCTATCGCCTTATCAACCTGAACTACGCTGCAAAAGCTGCTGAAATTGAGCTGAAAAGACTTAGCAACACGCTGGAATAACATCCCGAATATTCCTGAATTTCCTTTTTCCGCCAGCTTCCCCGGCCCGCGGAAAAATACTAATATCCTCTGGAACAGCTTTTTGTCAATAACTTTTAACAGAGATTAAATTTCTGTTAAACCTCCACCGGCTTTTGCCATCTAAAACATTCATCACCTTCAATGTATGGCGGCAGCTAAACGACAGCTGTGGCATTAACAACTTCGATATGCAAAAATCATTGCTTCTGTTTTTGTTGCTAACCACGCTTTCAACCTCGCTTTATGCGCAGGAAGAGCCAGCCGCCTTTACAATTACGGGCAAGCTGCTCGACGCCGAAAAGAAGCCCGTTCCCTTCGCGAACGTCGCATTGTACGGAACCAAGGATTCTACGCTGATCGGCGGCGGTACTTCTGATGAAGTAGGTACGTTTTCGATCTCGGCAGATCCGGGGAATTATTTCATCAAAATCACTTTTCTGTCTTTGCGTGAGAAGGTTATACCCAATATTAATGTCGCTTCCGCAAATGTGAATGTAGGTGCGATCGCGATGGTGTCTGATGCGAGGGAGCTGCAGGAGCTGGTCGTGCGCGGGGAGAAAAGCCAGATGGAGCTGCAACTCGACAAGCGGGTTTTTAATGTAGGTAAAGACCTCAGCAACATCGGCAGCAATGCATCTGACATCCTCAACAATATGCCTTCGGTAACGGTAGATGTCGAAGGGAATGTGGCACTTCGGGGCAGCCAGAATGTAAGGATACTGATCGACGGGAAGCAGTCGGGAATGGTAGGACTTAATCCTGCCGAAGCATTGCGGCAAATACCTGGCGACCTGATCGAAAGCATTGAAATTATTACGAATCCCTCGTCCCGCTACGATGCAGAAGGTGAAGTTGGTATTTTGAACATCGTCATGAAGAAAAATATCCGGTATGGTCTGAATGGATCATTCACGGGAACTGCGGGATATCCTTCCAATTTCGGAGGCTCTTTCAACCTCAACTACCGACGCAAAAAAGTCAACTTCATCGCCAATTATGGACTAATGTACCGCGAAGGTCCGGGAAGAGGTAATTCCCGGCAGACCTACACTGGCGCAGATACCAGCTTTGTGTACGAATCCAACACAAACCGCACCAGGTCGGGCTACTCAAACAATGTGATGGTTGGTCTCGATTATTTTATTAATAACTACAATACAGTTACCGGAACTGTCTCTTACCGTAATTCTCAGAACGACAACAGATCCAGGCTGGAATACCGGGATTTTGATTTCAACAATGTGCTCACACGAACTGTGGTGAGGGATGAACGTGAGACGGAACCCCGCCAGAATCTGGAAGCTGCATTGAGCTATAAAAAGACCTTCGAGCGAAAGGGACAAAGTCTGTCATTCGATGCCAAGTACATTCTCAGCGATGAAACCGAATCTGCCAAATACAACGAATTTGCAACCAACAACGGCGCCGGGATCGTGCAACGCTCATTCAACACCGAAGATGAGAAGAATTTTCTGGCACAGCTCGACTACATTCATCCGTTTTCCAAAGACGGCAAAATAGAAGCGGGACTGAAAACTTCAATCAGACTGCTGGATAACGACTTTTCGGTACATCAGCAAAACGAGGCGATGAACTGGATCATCCTGCCCGATTTTGACAATCGCCTGGCCTACGACGAGAAAATCCATGCAGGATATATCATGGCGAGTAATCAGTTTGGAAAAGTGTTCGTTCAGGCAGGATTACGCGGCGAATACACCGATATCCTGACTGAACTTAAGAAGACTGCATTAACAAACCACCGGGAGTATTTCAATCTTTTTCCAAGCCTGCACCTATCCTACAAGCTGCAGGAGGCACAAACGCTGCAACTCAGCTACAGTTACCGGCTAAGCCGGCCAGGCTTCCGTGATCTGCTCCCATTCTCTAACTTTAGTGACTCGCGCGTGTTCCGGGCCGGGAATCCATTGCTGAATCCGGAATTTACGCATTCATTCGAAGCCGGTCATTTGATGAATATGGAAAAAGGCTCCTTGCTATCCAGTGTCTATTACCGGCACCGGCTTGGCGTGGTTGAAAATATCACTTCCGTGGATTCGACAGGTTTTACCACCATCACTCCGATTAACCTTTCTACGGGCGATTCTTATGGGTTTGAATTCAACCTGACCTACGATCCGGCTCCCTGGTGGAAACTTACGGCGAATGCGAATATCTTCCGCGCCATGAACCAGGGTTATTACAATGACAAACTTTACCAGAGCGATACTTATTCATGGACAAGCCGCCTTTCCTCTCGCTTTACGCTTTTCAAATCGGTTGATTTACAAGCTTCCGGTAATTACCGCGCGCCGCGCCGGACCACGCAGGGGAAAGATCTCTCAGTCTACTTCATTGACCTCGGATTGTCCAAAGATATACTTAAAGGCCGCGGTACCATTACTGGAAGCGTGCGCGACGTGTTTAATACCAATAAGCGCAGAAGCATCGTGGAAAATGCAGGTTACTACTCCCGGAACGAATTTCAATGGCGGCCACGCCAGTTCCTGGTAACGCTGTCGTACCGGCTGAACCGCTCCAAAGAAAGACAGTCAATGGAGGGTAAAGGCGAAGGCGGCGGCGAGGAAGACTGATAGTCGTGCCGAAAACATTACCTTTGCACCTCACAATGACGATAGATAATGCTTTTTATAGGAAAATACAATCAGCTGACCATTGAAAGAGTAACAAGTGTAGGCATGTTCCTGAGCGACGTGGAAGGTGAAGAAGTGCTATTGCCAAACCAGTACCTTACAGACGAAATGCAGGTGGGCGATACGATCCGCGTGTTTGTTTACCTTGACTCAGAAGACAGGCCGGTTGCCACTACCCAAACCCCGAAGATCATCCGGAACGAGTTTGCGTACCTGGAAGTAAAAGATGTTTCAGAATACGGTGCTTTTATGGATTGGGGTTTGATCAAAGACCTGTTTGTTCCATTCCGGGAGCAGACCAAGCCAATGGAGATTGGAGAATGGCACGTGGTATTCTTATATCTGGATCAAAAAAGCAACCGGTTACTTGCTTCTACCAAAATCGATAAGTTCCTCGATAATGAGCGCCTGACCGTTAAGGAAGGCGATGAAGTGGATTTGCTGATTTTCCAGAAAACAGACCTGGGCTATAATGCGATTGTCAATCAGTATCACAAAGGATTGATCTACGGCAATGAAGTTTTCCGTGACCTGCAAATAGGTGACAGCCTGAAAGGTTATGTGAAGAAAATCCGCGAGGAAAATAAGCTGGATATCAGTCTGCAAAAAAGTGTTACCGAGATCATTGAACCTGCCGGCAAACTCATTTTCGATCTTGTAAAAAAAGAAGGCGGTTTCCTCAATTTGTCAGACAACAGCTCACCTGAGGAAATCTATAAAAGGTTGCAGATCAGCAAGAAAGTATTCAAAAAAGCAATCGGCGGTCTCTACAGGCAAGGCCTGATCAAGATCGCCGATGATGGTATTTATATGATTAGTGTTGATTGATCTGTCTAAGTACGGAAAGATCTACTTCTTTCCGTACTTCGCCTTGTACTTCTCGTAAAGCCGCTTTTGTTTATCGTCGAGATTCACTTTACCTCCTTTCACAAACACCATCCCGACAACATTACCGCGCATATCCAGAATATCACCCTCTGAAACGATCAGAGAAGCGTGTTTGCCTTTTTCAAGCGTACCTACTTCCCGTTCTGCACCGATAATCTCTGCAGCGTTTTTAGTAACAAATTGAAGTGCTTCCTCAAGTGTCACATCACCAAAGCCGGAAGAAGTACCCGCCAGAAAAGCCAGGTTCCGGGTTCTCCACCATTCATCGGCATAGGTTATTGCGACTTTCACCCCGGCTTTATGCAGCAGTCCAGGGAGCTCGTAAGGCATATATACACCCTCATCAACACGACCGGGAAGCCGGTGGGTCGGATTCAAAATAACCGGTACCTGATTTTCTTTCAGGAATGCGGCTACCTTGTAAGACTCATTTCCACCTACAATTACGATTCTTTTGATATCAAATTCTTTCGCAAGCTTTACGGCTTCAATAATGTCTTTGGCATAGTCTGCACGAATGTACAAATTCGTAGTACCGGCAAAAACCGGCTTCAATGCAGCCAGACGCAGATTTACAGAAGCGGGTTCAGCAATCTCATGATATCCCTTTGCCTCCGAAAAAGTAGCCTTAATCAGGTCGATTACCTCCTGGCGTTTGTCATTTCTTTTGGTAGAAATTGAGAAATCATCGTAGTTGAAGCTGCTTGCCAGGAAAGGTGGCCAGCTTAGCCAGATACCATCGTCCTTTTTTAAAACTGCATCCTCCCAATTCCACCCATCGCTGTAAAACACAGAAGAAGAGCCGGATATTACCCCACTCTGAGGAACCGACTGCGAAACGAGAATTCCATTCCCGCGCAAAGTAGGGATCACTTCTGAATCGGTATTATAAGCGACTAATGCACGCACATGCGGGTTGATCTCTCCTACTTCCGCAAAATCCAGTGTGGCCCGCACTGATGCGACTTCCTGCAAACCGACCGTGGTGTTAAGCGAGATTATTCCCGGGAAAATATGTTTGCCTTTTACCTCAACTGTTTCTGCGCCCGATGCAGCCGGGTTAGAACCCGCTGCACCTACGTAGGTAATGATCCCTTTTTCGAATGCGATTACGCCGTTTTGAATCACCTGCCCATTTCCGACGTGGATCGTCGCGCCTGTGAGTACCGTCGGTTTGGTTTGTGGCAATGCGGGTGCCGGGTTCTGAGCAATGGCCGGGGAAATTGCTGCCAGCGCGATCAGCGTATTGATTGTTCCTGTTAATATTTTTTGAATCATGATTTCGATGATTAACGGAGTGATTACCTGGTTTCTTCGTGCTCTGTGTGCACACCTACTATGTCTTCGCAATGCCACATTTTTGGCTGTGTCGCTTGCGGTTTCTGTGTAGGTTTTCCTTCCGATTTATCACTCAGCATCTTTTGGATCAACTTTTCTCTTTCGAGCTGCATCGACTTCTGCTTCTCCTCATCTTTCTTACGGTCAAAGTACACAGCTCCTTCAATCATCGTAAACTCGGGGCGGGCGTAAATGGAGAGCGGGTGCGCATTCCAAAGTACCAGGTCCGCATCTTTTCCAGCTTTGATACTGCCCATTCTATTATCAACGTGCAGTAATTTGGCAGGATTAAGTGTTACCATTTTCCAGGCTTCTTCTTCAGGAACTCCACCGTATTCCACTGTCTTGGCAGCTTCCTGATTAAGGCGGCGGGCCATTTCCGCGTCATCTGAGTTAATGGCCACTGTTACTCCTTCGTGGTACATCAATGCCGCATTGTAAGGTATCGCCTCTTTCACCTCCATTTTGTACGCCCACCAGTCCGCAAAAGTAGAACCGCCGATTCCGCGCTTCGCCATTCCGTCAGCCAGCTTGTAACCTTCCAGAATGTGGGTAAATGTATTGATCTTGAATTTCAAAGAATCCGCTACATGCATGAGCATATTGATCTCCGACTGTACATAGGAGTGACAGGTAATAAAGCGCTGGTTGTCCAGAATTTCAGCCAGTGCATCCAGCTCAATGTCCCTTCTCGGCGCATTGGCAGCTACTTTCTTGGAGGTACCATTAAATGATTTCCAGCTTTTGGCATATTCCTTGGCCCGCAGGAAGTGATCAAAATATACCTGCTCCACGCCCATTCTGGTTTGAGGGAAACGAACCCGCGCCACATCGCCCCAGTTGGACTGCTTCACATTCTCTCCCAATGCAAACTTGATCGTTTTCACATCTGGCAAGAGCATTTCCGACTGGCTTGCGCCCCATTTCAGCTTGATCATCGCACTTTGTCCGCCAATCGAATTCGCAGAACCGTGAAGCAGCTGAGACGCGGTAACCCCGCCTGCGAGCTGGCGGTAAATATTGACATCATCAGGATTGATCACGTCGCTCATTCTCACTTCCGCCGAGCTGGTTTGTCCGCCCTCATTGATCGTAAACAATGCGATATGTGAATGCTCATCGATAATGCCGCTCGTCAAATGCTTGCCGGCACCATCAATGGTCTTCGCTCCCGAAGGTGCACTCAGCGCTTTGCCGACTTTCGTGATCTTTCCATTCTGTACAATTACATCCGAGTTTTGCAGGATACCTTCTTTCTCATTGGTCCAAACGGTTGCATTTTTGATCAATACCGTCTCTGCTTTTGGCAATTCTTCATTTCCAAAACCCACAAATGGATATACGACCGGACCAGTCTCTTTCACTTTCGCTATTGCAGTGTCAGCCGCTGCTACCTGCTGGAACTTCTCGGTAAGCGTGGCAGACCAGGGTACCACAGCACCCGTCGGCAGTACACCTTCTCCCGACAGTCCGGTTCCGTTGCGCCAGCCTGTCAACCGGGTTGTTCCCGGCACGTTCTTGTCAGCCTGGTAAGTCAGGGTGAGCAATTCGTTTGATAAAATAGCCTTGGGCGTGATTTTCGCGGAATCCTGAACAACTACTTTGTACTCCGGCTTATCTGTCGAGCCGCTGATCTGCAATTTGCCGGCAGGCTGATTATTGATCGACAAGGAATAAGTACCCCTGATATCCGGCGCATTGATAGGCGCTATGACAAATTTCTTTCCCTGGATCCAGTTTTCATAAATCACGTTATCCTTACCGAACAGGTCGCCAGAGGTGATGATGAAATTGGCGAGCATACCCGGTTTAAGACTGCCGATCTGGTTTTCAGCTTTGATCAGCGCCGCGGGCAAAGTAGTCACTGCTTCCAGTGCTTTTTCTTTTGACAAGCCGTATTCGATCGCTGTTCTGATGTTTTTCAAGAAATCAGCCTTATTCTTCAACCCGGCCGAAGTAAATGCAAATGGTATCCCGGCTTTCGCCACCTCCGAAGGATTTTTCGGCGCCATTTCCCAATGTTTCAGTTGCGACATACTAATCACATCTGCATCCCAGGGATCAGCTACATCGTAAGCTTCGGGAAACTGCAGTGGCAGAATGAGCGTCGCCTTCGTTGCCTTAATCTCATTAATGCGCTGGTACTCATCTCCACCACCTTTGATGATATACTGAACCCCAAATTCATCTCCGACCTTGTCTGCGCGGAGTACGCTGTATTTATCGCCAGTCTCAAAGAATGAGGGCAAATTTTTGATCTGGTTGAAAGCTTCCAGTGATAGATTTGCTTCTTTCGCCTTCGGCGTTCTGGCGTACCATTCTGCATCGTAGTAGTTCTGTCTCAAAAGCGCTACCACCCCCATTGTCGACGAAGGGTAGGTCTGCGACGAGGAACCTTTACTGAAAGAAAAATGCGCAGAGGCTTTGCGGTTCAGAAGCGCTTTGTTGGCAGGTTCGTCAGTCAATGTAACTACCGTGCCATTGCCGCGCACAATGCCGTCGTGCGGGTGAACCAACACGGTACCAAATCCGATTTTACGCAGATCCGCTGCTTTCTTGGAATCCGGAGTAAAGATAAGACTTGCATCATTTTCAGCCTGAATCGCCTGGTTCCAGCCAAAAGCGCCTTTTTTATTGGATTCCAGCTGGGGTGTTTGTCTTCCCCCTGATGGTCGCTCTCTTTTCACCTCCGGCATTCCGTAATCCGAGTCGAGGTCGATCAATGAAGGATAAATGTATTTTCCTTTTAAATCAATGGTAACAGCTCCCGCGGGTAATTTCACCTGCTTTCCTGCGTGGACGATCTTACCATTCTCGATCAGCAGCGTGCCATTTTCGATGGTGGTTTTAGGATCAACTACGATAGTTGCATTGGTAAAAGCAAAACGGCCGGGTCGCTCATCATAGGCGCCGTTCTGCGGGAATGTTTCTTGTGCTTGACAATAAAAGCTGATAATCAGCCCTGTCAGTAAGGTTGATAATGGTTTAAACATAAAATAATTGGGGTCTGTTCAACTTTACAATATACAATGAAAATCAACAAATAGCCCCGTGGTGACTATAATCGCAGGAAGTTACAATTGCCGCCCTGAATTTTCATGTTGGCTTATTTTTTCAGATTTTGCAAACACTTTTTTATACCAAAACAGAACTGATCCTGCTATGACCTACGAGCAATTCAAAGAATCATTGACACTCAAAATACCACCGGCAGGCATTCCGGAATCACTGAAAGCCCTTTGGTATGACGCCAAAGGCGATTGGGAAGCTGCACATAATATTGCACAGAGCGCAGAAGGAACACGCGATTACGATCGGCTGCATGCTTACCTGCACAGGGTAGAAGGCGATAAATTCAATGCAGGTTATTGGTACCGTCGGGCAGGAGCTGACGTTTTCACAGGCTCATTGGAGGAAGAATGGGAAAGTCTGACGCGCGCATTATTGAAGGAAGCTTAGTTATTTCGTTTGTTGCTGACAATTAATAAAATACCCACTTAAACCCAAGCACGGTTTTTGACTCTAACCCTGGTCTCTAAATGAAAAAACCATGAAGAAAATCGTGTTTATATTTCTATTGACCTTCGCGACCGTAGCTGCATTTGCACAGCGTCAGGGAGGAGGCGATATGACGGCGGAGCAACGCGCCGAGAACCAGACGAAAACGCTTACTGAGAATCTGAACTTATCAGAAGACCAGAAGAAGCAGGTTTACAACCTAAGCCTCGCCCGCGCCCAAAAGATGCAGGAATTAAGAAACGCGCAAAACGCAGACCGTTCTGAAATGCGCACGTCAATGGAAAACTTCAACAACGAACTGGCCAAAATCCTGACAGTGGAGCAGCAGGAAAAATACAAAACCATGCTGGAAGACAGAAGAGGAATGCGGGGAGAACGGACGCCTAGGAAGTGAAGGGGGGATTTTGAATGATTGAATGATTGAATGATTGAATGATTTTAATTAGTGAATGAGTGAATAGTTTTGTCATGCTGAGTGGACCGAGCCGCCGCGTTCTTTTGTCATGCTGAGCGCAGTCGAAGCATAGTGCACTATGCTTCGACTGCGCTCAGCATGACAAAGTAGCTCGGCATGACAAATTCATTTATTCACTCATTCAATCATTCACTCATTAACTTACACCGCCATTTCCGTCTTAAACTCCGACGTAAAGTGGAAATGGATCGCAGGGTTGTTTTCGCGGTTCATGCGGATCATCCATTCTGATTCAGCTAAAAATACGGGGTTGCGGTCTTTATCGTAGGCGATCTGGTTTCCTTTTAGTCTGATAAACTGGTCCATTGCTGGTTTTTCATCCGCAGTGAGCCAGCAAGCGCGGGAAATATTCATTGGTACCCACCGGCATTTTGCGCCGTATTCATGTTCCAGACGGTACTGGATCACATCAAATTGCAGTTCTCCGACTGTACCTACTACCTTTCTGTTTCCCAGATCCAATGTAAAAAGCTGGGCAACACCTTCGTCTGTCAGCTGCTGGATTCCTTTTTCCAATTGCTTGGATTTCATCGGGTCCATATTGATCAACTCCTTGAAAATTTCAGGTGAAAAGCTCGGGATACCTGAGAATTGCAGGTTTTCTCCCTCAGTCAGCGTATCTCCGATTTTGAAGTTACCTGTATCGTAAAGTCCGACTACATCTCCGGGGAAGCCTTCGTCCATCACGCTTTTATCAGATGCCATGAATGTAAACGGACTTGAAAAACGTACTTCTTTGCCCAACCTTACATGTTTGTAAAATTTCCCTCTCTCAAACTTCCCTGAACAAATGCGTAGGAATGCAATGCGATCACGGTGCCTTGGGTCAAGGTTTGCGTGAATTTTGAATACAAAGCCGGTGAATTTCGGTTCAGTAGGTTCTACTGCACGCACGTCAGTAGGGCGTGGCTGGGGAATGGGTGATATTTCGCAGAATGTGTCAAGCAACTCTTTAATGCCAAAGTTATTGATCGCACTTCCGAAAAATACAGGTGCCAGTTCTCCTTTCTGGTATGCTTCTTCCGAGAATGCATCGTAAACACCTTCCACCAACTCTACATCTTCGGTAAGCTGCTCGGCATCTTTTTCTCCCACCAAATCCGTCAGGCTTTCGTCTTCCAGACTCACCTTGGCAACATCACTTTCGATTTTTGTTTTATTGATCTTAAAGAAATACAGCATTTGTTCATAAAGGCTGTAAACTCCCTTGAAATTGGCCCCCATATTGATCGGCCAGGTAAGCGGACGAACGCGGATGTTCAACTTGCTTTCAAGCTCGTCCAGCAGTTCAAACGGGTTCTGACCTTCACGGTCAAGCTTATTGATGAAAATGATCACGGGCGTATTGCGCATCCGGCACACTTCCATTAACCTCTCCGTTTGTTCCTCAACGCCTTTTACGCAATCCACAACCAGGATTACGCTGTCGACCGCTGTTAACGTCCGGTAAGTATCTTCTGCAAAATCCTTGTGACCCGGCGTATCGAGGATGTTGATCAGCAGGTCTCTGTATTCAAAGGTCATTACGGAAGTTGCAACCGAGATACCCCTTTGTTTTTCGATCTCCATAAAGTCGGAGGTCGCTGTTTTCTTGATTTTATTTGACTTAACCGCCCCGGCCGTCTGGATTGCGCCTCCGAATAGCAGCAGCTTTTCCGTAAGGGTTGTTTTTCCTGCATCGGGGTGGCTGATGATCGCAAATGTGCGGCGCTTTTTTATTTCCTGTATATTACTCATGAAGTATGGAGATACTGATTTTCAGAGATTCTGACAATTCAAAATTTCCGCAAAGATACAAATAAAGAAGAGCCGCCCCTATCGGAAACGGCTCAATATTCCATTGTTATGCTGCTATTCTGTCTGTAAATCAGACGCTCAGTAAAATGAATGCTTGTAATCTTCCACAGAAGTCATAATTACTTCCAAAGCTTCCTCGCGACCGTAAACGTTGGTAATTTCAATGTGGGCAGCTTCGCCGGGCAGGTTTTTGTAAGTAAGGAAGTAGTGTTTCAAACGCTCCACGATACCCTCAGGCAATTCGGCAATGTCAGAAAATCCACCGTAAACCTCATCTCCTTTCAACACGGCAATGATCTTGTCATCAGCTTCGCCACCATCGATCAGGCGAATTCCACCGATTGGCTTCGCTGTACAAAGGATATCCCCGTGCGAGATGATCTTCTCACACAATACTAAAATATCAAGTGGGTCACCATCGCCTTCGGTCACATCGCGTCCGGAACGTTCGCGTGCCAACGCAGCGATTTTCTCAGCACAGTAGGTTTTTGGAATAAAGCCGTAAAGCGCAGGAACAATGTTAGAGTACTTCTGCGGCCTGTCGATCATCAGGTAACCTGTCGTTTTATCTATCTCGTATTTTACTGTATCAGTAGGAACAATCTCAATAAATGCAGTTACAAGCTCGGGTGCGTTGTCACCCATTGGAATTCCATGCCAGGGATGTGCTTTGTGTACGTTAGCGATCATTATCTGTGTAATAGGTAATATTTTTTATATTTTTTGATTAAATAAACTCAACTTCAATCGCCCACCCGCTCAGAAATGTTGTAGTCACCTGTTTTGGAAACAGATTGCTTAACGAAGAGCTCACCCAGAAAGCCTGCAAGAAATAACTGGGAACCGACCATGATCGCAACAAGCGCCAGGAAAAATAATGGGTTGTCGGTTACATTACGGTAAGGCAACAAATGGTAGATATTGTATATTTTTCTTCCAAGAAGCCAAAATGCTATAATGGTTCCTAGAAAAAACATAAGGGTTCCCAGACTACCGAATAAATGCATCGGCCGACGCCCAAACTTATTCACAAAGGCAATTGAAAGCAAGTCAAGAAAGCCAAAAATAAAGCGCTCCAAACCGAATTTGGTGTGCCCGTATTTACGTGGACGATGCTGCACAACCTTCTCCCCTATTCTCGCAAAGCCATTCCATTTGGCGATTACCGGAATGTAGCGGTGCATTTCACCGTAAATCGTGATATTCTTGACAACCTCTTTCCGGTAGGCTTTCAGCCCGCAGTTAAAATCGTGCAGATACACACCTGAAATGCTCCGGGTAGCCGCATTGAAGATTTTGGTGGGGATTGTTTTGGTAACAGGATCAAACCGCTTCTTTTTCCAGCCGGACACCAGATCGTACCTTTCCTGCGTGATCATCCGGTACAGTTCGGGGATTTCGTCGGGACTATCCTGCAAATCTGCGTCCATTGTGATAATCACGTCTCCCCTTGCAGCCTGAAAACCGGTTTGCAATGCAGCTGTTTTGCCATAGTTACGAACAAAACGAAAGCCGCGAATGCGGGCATTTTCGAGTGAAAGTCGGGAAATAACCTCCCAAGAGCGGTCTTTGCTGCCGTCGTCTATAAACAGAATTTCGTAGGAAAACCCATTTTCATTCATCACCCGTCCGATCCATTCACTAAGCTCTGGGAGTGATTCGTCTTCATTATAAAGCGGAACAATAACGGATATCTGAATAGCTGAATGGGTCATGAATAATCTGCAATGGCGCGGACTGGATTTATAATGCCGCAAAGTTCGCTTTTTTCCCGATCAAAATTTTAAATAAAAGTCTTTCAGCAACGTCCTGAACGCGGGATGATGTGAAACACCGTCTGCCTGGTAGATTTCCAGGGTTTCAGCAACAGTGGTTTGGATCTCATCCGCAGCTCTCCGGAATTCCATCAGCAGGCGAAAAGCTTTCTTGCCTTGTTGATGAAAAAGACGCAACTCGCGGGTCAGTTGCCATTTCTGTTCCGCTGCCATTTTTTTGAACTGAATTCCCTCATCAACAGGCAACAAAACCGCAAACCTGCCTTCCTGTGCTAGCAGCCTTTCGATTGATTCCAATAAAGCCGCAAAATCAAGTGTCTCTGCGTGATGTGCCTGGTTGATTTTTTCAGCAGGAGAACGCAGATCTGACTGGAAAAACGGCGGATTTGAAATGATCAGATCATACAAATACTCGGAAGTAAAATCCTGAACAGCAGCATGAAACAATGTAATGCGACCATTGAATGGACTGTTTTCCACGTTTTCACCAGCCTGGTAAAAAGCTTCTGCTTCAATCTCTACAGCATCAATAGCAGCATAAGTATTTCTTTGCGCGACCATTAATGAAAGCAATCCGGTGCCGGTGCCGATGTCAAGTATCCTGTCGGCATTCCCAACATCCACCCACGCGCCGAGCACGCACGCGTCTGTGCACACTTTCATGGCGCATTGGTCCTGCTGCACCGTAAATTGCTTAAATTGGAAATGAGTGTTTCTGGCCATTAATTATTTTCGTCCAAAGTCAGCTGGATTCTCACCCCAGTACTCTGTCTCCCATTTCAGGATTTTATTAGGATAGGTGTTACTGGCCAGCCACCTTTCGGCACGTTGCAGCATTTCAAAAACAGGCTTATTTCTGGGCGTCAATGCCAGTTTGGTATTCGCATGCTTTTTCTTGATCCAGCCAATAGCGGTGCGCGAGTCGCTGTAAATGGGAAGGTCGCTTTCGTTTTTCTGCAAATAGGCGAGCGCATGAACGATCGCGAGAAATTCGCCTATGTTGTTGGTACCATCTTTAAAAGGTCCCTGCAAAAAAATCCGTTTCCCCGTGGCGTAGTAAATGCCCTGGTACTCCATATCTCCCGTAGCCGTATTCCATGCCGCGTCGACGATAATGCTGTTTTTGATAGGCTTACCCACCGACGCAGGTGCTTCTTTCAGTACCGGCTTGCTTTCCTTCTTTGTCACAAATTCCCAGTAATCCCGCTGGATTGCCTTTTCAGCTTCTTCAAGGGATTCAAAAGACTTGTAGCGTGCATCCTCAAAGCCTTTAATTTGAGCTTCACATTCCTTCCAGTCCGTAAAAACCCCAGTCTTCCTCCCCTGCCACACTACGTAGAATTTCGTCTTTTTTTGGGACATTTTGTTATAATGGTGAATGATTGAATGACTGAATGATTGAATATTGGAGTACAGCTGAATGGAGAAATTTTATACGGTTGTAATCTTGGAAGTAGAGTTTGAACTACGATTTGGATCTAAATTAAGAGTGACCAATGTGTTTCGACAAATTTTTCAAAAATCCTCAACAACCTTCAAAATTGAGTCATTCGATAACTGAAAAAACTCAGTCATTCAATCATTCAGTCATTCAGTCATTCAAAATTCACTTAGTGCTTCTCCTCCCAAACCCTGCAAATATTTACAATTGTTTCAACCGCTTTTTCCATATCCTGTACCGAAACCCATTCTAGCTTTGAGTGGAATGCGTGTTCGCCGGCGAAGATGTTGGGGCAGGGTAAGCCCATGAAAGATAGTCGGGAACCGTCTGTACCGCCGCGGATGCTTCTGCAAACGGGATCAAGTCCCGCACGGCGCATTGCTTCTTCTGCATGAGCGATGATCTCCGGGTATTTATCCAAAATCTCCTTCATATTGCGGTACTGCTCCTGTACCATGAAATCCGCTGTGGAATTGGGATAGGCAGTCAGCACCTCGTCAACTATGCTTTTCAGGAATTCTTCTTTTTCGTGGAGACCGGCTGTTGTGAAATCCCGGATGATGAAGCTGAGGATTACTTTCTCCTGAATACCTTCTATGTGTGTCGGGTGAATGAAACCTTCCTTGTCTTCGGTCGTTTCTGGTGACAATGCGTCTTTCGGCAAACGGGCGATGATATCTGAGGCGATTTTGACTGCATTCTCCAATTTCCCGAGCGCGTAACCTGGGTGGGTACTCACACCATTGATCGTGATTTTGACGCTGTCAGCTGAAAAGGTCTCGTTTTCAAGTGTACCTGCGGCTTCACCATCCACAGTATATCCATAATCCGCACCGAGTTTAGCCAGGTCGACGCGCTCTGTGCCTCGGCCTACTTCTTCATCGGGGGTGAACAGTATCTTAATTTCTCCGTGCCTGATCTCCGGGTGGTTCATCAGGTACTCGGCTGCTGCCATAATTTCGGCCACACCGGCTTTGTTGTCGGCTCCCAGCAGAGTTTTGCCACTCGCAGTAACAATGTCATTTCCGATCTGCTGGTCCAGATCATGCAATTCTCCGATTCTTAAAACCTGCGTATTATCGTCGGGGAGGACAATGTCCGTTCCGTCCCAGTTCTTGTGTACAATCGGCTTTACATTCGCGCCGGTAACATCCGGAGATGTATCCACGTGCGAGCAAAAGCAAATCACAGGCACATTGATTTTGTTGGAATTGGCAGGAATCGTCGCGTACACGTAACCGTGCTCGTCTACGTGCGCATCGGAAACACCCAGTTCGAGCAGTTCCACCGCCAGTAAGTTACTGAGGTCGCGCTGCTTGGCTGTGCTCGGAAAACTTTCCGATTCCGGGTCTGATTGCGTATCGATCTGCACATACCTCAGAAACCGTTCGAGAACTGATGTTTTCATAATCAAATCTGTTTGAAAACCGGATTAACCGAGAATGGAAGCCAGGTCGGCCGGGGAATAGTTGATATTCTTCAAAGTCTTATCGTCGGAAGTTCTGTATACCAGGTATTTACCATTATCTTCTTTGAAATAACATTCAGTACCTTTTGCCTGATAATGGGCCACTGTGGCTTCTGCTTCCTCCACTGTCAAACATGCTTTCGACATATTCGAGCGTTGTACCTCGTCAAACAGCTCCCTGAATTTTTCGCCTAGCCCAAATTCCAGCACAGCTCCTGACAATACGTACTGCAAATCGCAAAGTGCATCTGCTACTTCAACAATGTCCTTTTCGAGGATAGCTACTTCGAGCTCCTTCAATTCTTCCGCCAACAACGCCACGCGCAACCTGCTGCGCTCTTCCGACGGAATAGCAGGTGCGGCTACAATCGGGTGCTTAAATGTTTTGTGAAATTCGGCGACTTGGTTAAGGCTATCCAGCTGTTGCATTGCTATTACTATCTATTGGTTTGAATACTTGACACCGGGGATTTTCTGCTATACAACCAGGTTGGTCTTAAACAACTTGATTGCGATCGCCAGAAGGATTATCCCGAAAATTTTCCTTAATACATCCGTCCCGCCTTGCCCCAGCTTCTTTTCGATCCAGTTTGAAGACTTTAACACCAGGTATACGAAAAACAGATTCAACAAGATACCAATGAGGATATTCTGGATTTGATAGGCTGAGCGCAATGCGAGCAAAGTAGTCATCGTAGCGGCTCCGGCGATAATCGGGAATGCGATAGGAACAATGGAGGCGACGCCCACATCAATATTGTCGTGTTTAAAAATATTCCTGCCCAGGATCATTTCCAACCCCAACAAAAAGAGGATAATCGCACCCGCAATGGCGAAAGAAGCCACATCTACCCCAAAAAGACTCAACAGCCTTTCGCCCAGAAAAAGAAAAACGACCATGATGATTCCAGCCGTGATCGTCGCCTTTTCAGACTCAATTTTACCAAGTCTTTTCCTGAAATCCACTATCACCGGCAGGGAACCAAGTACGTCGATCACGGAGAAAAGAATGAGGGTAACGGAAACGATTTCTTTAAAATTGAACATGCGGCGCGCATTGAGGTAGAACCGCAAAGTTGCTTAAAATCGTTGTATTTCGACTTATATATCAATACGAAAATAAGCCAGTACTGTCATGGTAACTGATTAAGAGCCGTTTCCAGGAAGGAAATTCAGGAAGGTATTAAACTGCTTTTTGTACTTCTCCTCGTCGATCTTATAAAAGAATGCGCCTTTCTTGGAATATCCCTTCTGTTTTTCGTCCAGCTTGATCAGCAGATTGGTAGACAGCAGTTTGCGGCTGAAATTGCGCTTATCCAGCTCCGTCCCGAAAATGGCTTCGTAAAGTTTCTGTAATTGTGGAATGGTAAATTTTTCAGGCAGCAGCTCGAAACCGATCGGGTGCTGGGAAGCTTTGTAACGCAGATGCTGGATCGCCATTTCTACCATAGAACCGTGGTCAAACAGCAATTTAGGAAGCTCCTGAACTGAAAACCACTGCGCCTCAAAGTTCCGGGAAATCTTGTGCGCGTAGTCCTCTACATTAATCAATGCAAAGTAAGCTACTGACACTGTACGTTCTACGGGATCACGGTCGGGACTGCCAAAAGTATGCAGCTGTTCCAGGTAGATATCTTTAAGATTGGTAAGCTCGAACAGAATGCGGGAAGATGCGCCTTCGAGACTCTCATCGGGCTGCACCCAGCCGCCCATTAAAGACCAGGTACGGTCCTCGTCTTCAATTCCTCTTTTTACGAGCAGTAATTTCAATTCTTCGCCATCAAAGCCGAAAATGATGGAGTCCAGGGCTACGAGACATTTTGTTTGCGCCTGGTATTGCTTTAATAGGTCTAAACGCACAACTTAAAATTGCGGGAAATGGTGTTGATTTTATTTACTAAATACAAACATTTCCGTTTACTACTCATTACTGCTTTCTCGCCATTTGGACAAGAAAATACTGCAAAGCTGCTATCTCCTGGTCAGATATAGCAGGAAAATTGGCGATCCGGAAGCTGGTATCCTTGTGTTTTCCGTACCCATTTCCAAGCGTGATCCCATTCTTTCTGGCTGCCTCTTTGATCTCCGTGATCCGCTGCGGCGTATTGGTCACCGCGATCACCGTTTCAGACCTGGCTGCTTCATTTTTAACCAGAAGATTATATTTGTTTGAAGCCAGGAAACGATACCATTGATCACTGCGCGACCTGGTTTGCGCAGCTACCTCACTGATAGGCTTCACCTGCTGCATTACCTTGTTGAGCAGGTAGATGCACAATGTATTAGGTGTAAATGGAGTCTGATTTTTGAGGAAGTTTTCGCGGATGAAAAGCAGACTATTATAATGCTTTCGCTCTCCGATTTCCACGGCGCGTTCGATTGCTTTTGGTGAAACAATCATCACACCCATTCCGGCAGGCAGGCCGAAGCATTTTTGTACTGACGCATACCAAATATCAGCTGATAACCAGGGAAGTACCACGCCCGCCATAGAAGAAGTTGCATCCACCGCAATCAGGTTATCCCCCTCCGACCTTAACGATTCCAGGAATCCGGCCGGAAGCGCTGTTCCGTTTGAGGTTTCATTATGTGTCAGACAAATCACCTCGCTGCCCGACAATTTACTGGCGAAAGGAAGATCCGGGAGGTCATTCATGTCGAATGAAAGTCCGCTTGCGCCGGAGGTAAGTTTCTGAGTGTATTCCATCCACTTCTCTCCGAATGCACCATTATAGATGTGCAGGCTCGGTACCGAGATCAGCGACTGGGCGATAATCTCCCAGCATTCAGTGGCCGAGGAAACAAAATAAACTTCGTAATCCGCAGGAACGTCCAGTTTCGATTTCAGGTTGCTGATGGTTTCTTCCATCATTTGCATAAAGGAACCACTCCGGTGGTTCGCACTGATCACTCCACTTTCAACCGCTTCCTGCAAATATTGACCAACCTCATCGTAAACTTTGGAGGGTCCGGGATAAAATGTAATCATTATATAAATCCTTCGCGTATCATCGCTTTTTCAAGCTTTTCACCAAGCTCCTGAGAAGCTTTTAGCAGTGGCAAGCGTACGTTTGAGCTGCATATACCTTTTATTTCCAGACATTTTTTGATCCCAACCGGATTTGATTCAATGTAAAGCAATGTATCAAATTCCAGGAATGAGAGCTGTAATCTGGCGGCTTCCTTAAAGCGCCCTTCCAGCGCGTGCCAGGTCAGTTCACCAAACTCTTTCGGAAATGCATTAGCGATAACTGAAATAACTCCGTGCCAGCCCACGCTGATCATCGTAGTAACGAGGTTATCGTCTCCTGAAAGCAGCAGAAAATCGTCGGGAACACGCGCGGCCAGCTCCATACTTTGCTCAATACTTCCACCTGCATCCTTAATCCCGATGATATTGGAATGTGCAGAAAGCTTCACAATGGTGTCCGCTTTCATATTGATCACCGTGCGACCGGGCACATTGTAGAGCAGCACAGGAACAGGCGAAGCGTCGGCAATGGCGGTAAAATGCGCGATAATGCCTTCCTGAGTAGGTTTATTGTAGTACGGACAAACGGACAGGATTGCATCGACACCCGTAAAATCGGTTTCTTTAATGCATTCGAGCACTGCTCTCGTGTCATTCCCACCAACACCGTACACGATCGGTAGCGACTTGTAGTTGTTCTTAATCGTAAATGCCAGGATTTCACGTTTTTCGCGGGAAGATACCGTAGGCGATTCGCCGGTGGTTCCCTGTACGACGAGGTAATCGCTACCGCCTTCACTCACCAGGTCGATCAGCTTTTTCAAACCTGTATAATCTACTTCATTCTCTTGATCGAAAGGAGTGATCAATGCGGCACCTACCCCTTTGAAACGTTGGTCCAATGGCATTATTAAACTATATAATTGGTTGATTTTCGAAAACGCAAAGTTAGCTTTCTAAGTCGTTTTACCTTACTTATTATCAATCATTGCCAAAAATTCTTCCTCTGAAAGAATTGTCACACCGAGCTTACGCGCCTTTTCCAGTTTGGACGGACCCATATTTGCGCCGGCCAGCAGGTAGTTCAGCTTTCCGGAAACGCCGCTCAAAACCCTTCCTCCATTGGCTTCAATCTTCTCTTTCAGATCGTCCCGCTCGAAATTTTCAAATACGCCCGATATCACGAAAGTTTTGCCTTCCAGCACATCGCTTTCTTTTTCGACAGGTTTTTCGTTGCTCTCCATTTGCAGTCCGGCAGCCTGCAAGCGGGCGACGAGCTGCTGATTTTCGGGCACGCTGAAATAGGATTCAATGCTCATTGCAATGCGGCCGCCGATTTCGGGAACCGCAACCAGCTGGTCGTAAGTTGCATTGCGCAGCGCCTCGATGGATTTGAAGTAAGTCGCCAGCTTTTCTGCCACGGTAGCGCCCACAAAGCGAATACCTAATCCAAAAAGCACATTTTTGAATGGGACTGTTTTCGAAAGCTCAATGCCTTTCAGGATGTTTTCAACTGTTTTTTCACGGAAACTGATCTTCTTGGTTTTCCCTGTTTCTTCATTAACAATACTTTTCTCAATACCCAACAAATTCCCTTCATTGAGATCATACAAATCCGCAGGCGTGTTCACCAGGCCGAGGTCAAATAGTGTCTCAATTTTACCTTCACCCAGACTCTCGATATTCATCGCCTTCCGGTGAATAAAGTGCTCGATCCGGCCTTTCAGCTGCGGCGGGCAGTGGCTGTCGTTCGGACAAAAGAATGCAACTTCTCCCTCGTTCCGCTGCAACTCGGAGCCGCATTCAGGGCAATGGGTTGGAAATACAATGGGTTCAGTAGGAAACAAATCTCGCTGAGTCACGTCCACACCTGTGATTTTGGGGATAATTTCTCCGCTTTTCTCAACGAAAACAGTATCACCGATCTCTAAACCTAATCTTTCAAGCTCATTTGCATTGTGCAGCGTAGCTCTTTTTACGCGGGTGCCTGATAAATGCACGCCTTTCACCTGATTATAAGGGAGCGCACGCTCAGTTAAATCGCACAGATTAGCGACCGGAGTGATTGCTCCTGTTCTGCCTACCTGGTAGGTAACCATTCGGAGTACCGCAGGCTTGTTTTCTGCTTTGTATTTAAATGAAATTGCCCAACGCGGACTCTTGGCTGTAAAACCTAGTTCCTGCTGCTGCTCAAATGAATTGACCTTGATTACAATACCATCAGTAGCGAGCGGAAGCGTCGTTCTTTTCTCTTCCCATTCATGAATGTAAGCGATTACCTCATCGATATTGCTCACTTTTTTCCAGCCGGGCGAAACGTTGAATCCCCACGATTTCAGCGCCAGCAAGCTTTCTTCGTGACTTTTGAAAAATGCATTGTCTGATAAAAAGGAATAAATGTAGCAATCGAGCTGCCGGCGCGCAGTCTCTGCTGAATCCTGCAACTTGAAAGAACCAGAAGCTGCGTTGCGCGGATTGGCATACTGATTTTCACCCAGCATATCCATTTCCTCATTCAGCTTCTGAAATGAGCTCAGCGGCATAAAACCTTCTCCGCGGATTTCAAATAGCGGCGGCAGCTTGTCGGATTTCACTCGCAAAGGCAGAGTCCTGATCGTTTTTACATTGGTTGTAATCTCATCCCCTCTCGTACCGTCGCCTCGTGTTACGCCTCTTACCAGTACACCATTTTCGTAGGTAAAACTCAGGGATATCCCGTCAAATTTTAGTTCGCAAATGTATTCGTAAGCCTCTCCATCAAGTCCGCGTCTTACCCGATCGTCGAAATTGCGCAATTCCTGTTCATTATAAGTATTGTCGAGCGAAAGCATCGGGTACCGGTGGTACACCGTGTTGAATGACTTTGTGATCGTCCCTCCTACCCGCTGTGTCGGTGAATCGGGTTGCCTGAATTCCGGGTTTGCATCTTCCAGTGCCTTCAACTCTTTCAAGAGCTGGTCGAACTCGTAATCAGAGATTTCGGATACGCTATCCTGGTAATAGCGATAGTTATAGTGGTTCAGCTTGTCGGTAAGCTCCTGGATCTGCTGTTCGGGACTCATGCGGAATGGCTTTATGGATTTGGGTCAAATTTAAGATTTATTCGAAATTTTAGTAATTCCATGTGACCGATTCAAAATCCGGTCGTCCAAACAGAAACACCATCTTATAGTCAGATGAATTCTATTTCGATTTTATGTATTTTCGTAAAAGGCACTGAAAATGAAAACAATGGAAACAACCATTTTTTACAATCCCGATCTCACGCAGATCATCAATGGAGAGGAAGTAATGTCGCCTAGTCCGAAGCTTTCTCACCAGCGGGTTTCCAGGAAATTGCTGCGCGCACTAACGACTTATGTTGAAAACAATGATTTGGGAGAGGTTTTCGCCGCGCCTTTGGACACGATTCTGGAAGAGAAATTCAATGTGCTACAACCGGATATATTGTTTGTTGCAAAAGAGCAGGCTGATATCATGCAGGATTGGGTCAGGGGCGCACCAGCAATGGCGCTCGAAATAGTTTCAAAAGGTTCGTACCGAATGGATACGGTTGTAAAAAAAGCTATTTACGAAAGGTACGGCGTGCAGGAATACTGGCTTGTATTTCCAGAGAAGGCCTTGATTGAGATCTATACATTACAGCGGATAGCATACCAGACTCACGGAGTATTTACAACTAGCGACACGATCAATTCGCCAATTTTTCAAACTCTTAATTTGGAAGTAAGTCTTGTGATGAGTTCGGCTCAAATATGAGATTTGTAAAAAACTTGCTGACCTGTGTAACCGATTTAGAATCCGACCGTCTAAATAGAAACACCATCTTTAAGCCCGATGATTTCTATTTTGATTTTATGTATTTTCGTAAAAGGCATTGAAAATGAAAACAATGGACACAACCGTTTTTTACAATCCCGATCTGACGCAGATCATCAATGGAGAGGAAGTAATGTCGCCTAGCCCGAAGCTCTCTCACCAGCGAATCTTGTTTGACCTGGCCTTTTTCTTAAAAAGGTACGTAAAAGATAATAACCTGGGCGAGGTTTTCATTGCTCCTTTGGACACGATTCTGGAAGACAGATTCAACGTCTTACAACCTGACATACTTTTTATTTCCAACAAGCAAAAAGATATCATGCAGGATTGGGTACGCGGCGCGCCGGATATGGTAGTTGAGGTAGTTTCAAAAGGTTCTTTCAAAATGGATACCGTCATTAAGAAAAAAATTTATGAACGCTACGGCGTGAAGGAATACTGGATTGTATTTCCTGAAAAAACCCTGGTCGAGGTATACACGTTGTATTCGGGGCAGTATCTGTTGTTTGGGACTTTTAGCGGCGAGCAGCTGATTAAAACGCCGATCTTTCCAGACTTCGATGCTCAGGCAAATGCCATTTTTCGCGATTTAAACAAGTAATTGCTAATTTCGCCGGATATCGTTTTCGTTAATTTGAGATTATCATGGCTGAAATTGCTCCTTCCATACTAGCTGCCGACTTCGGCAATCTGCAACGTGATGTTGAAATACTGAATGCAAGTTCGGCCACATATATTCACGTCGATGTAATGGACGGTGTATTTGTTCCCAACATCTCTTTCGGGATACCCGTTTGCGAGGCAATTCACAAACACGCCGGCAAGCCGCTCGATGTGCATTTAATGATCGAAAAGCCGGACCGATACTTCGAAGCATTTAAAAAAGCAGGCGCCTGGGGCTTAACTGTTCATTACGAAGCCTGTACACACCTGCACCGGAATATCCAGCACCTGAAAGAGCTCGGGTTGTCAGCAGGTATCGCATTGAACCCGCACACACCGGTTGAGCTGCTGACAGATATTCTGGAAGACACTGATCTGGTGTTGATTATGTCTGTTAATCCAGGGTTTGGCGGACAAAAATTCATTGAGAATACCTACAAGAAAATCGCCAAACTGAATGCACTCCGTGAAAAATTTGGGTATTCATTCAAGATTGAGGTAGATGGCGGCGTTAATCTGGACAATGCGCCACAGCTTGTCAAAGAAGGCGTGGACATTCTGGTGGCCGGCAGCTTTGTTTTCAACTCAAACGATCCTGCGGCTACGATTGAAAGGTTAAGAAACAGCTAGTTAGTCTCAGCTTCTGCACAAATTGAATTTGAACTTGGTACAAAAAATCAGGAACTGCCGCGCGCAGTTGCTTTTGCCTGCATGCCTGGGAATACTGATTGCCTTTTGTCTGGGCTTTGTCAATCCATTTAAGCCAGTTCAGGAAGCCGCGCCCAAATTCCCATTGAAAATCAGTCCGAATGGACGACATATTACTGATAATAATGGCGTTCCGTTTCTGATGGTAGCCGATGTAGCCTGGCAATTGCTGCGGCGGCTGAGCTACACGGAGGCGGTCCAATATATGGATATCAGGAAATCGCAATCCTTCAATACCTTTTTGGTGCAGCTGCTGCCAATGCTTCCAAACCAACGAAACATCAATAAAGTCGCGCCGTTTATCAATAATGATATTACCAAGCCCAACAAAGCGTACTTCGACCATTTTGGCAAAATAATAGCCGCCGCCAGAGAACGGAACCTGGTAGTGGGCATTGTAGTGTCAAGGAAAAGCTGGAATGCCATTTTCGATACCTATAATGAAGCAGCGTGGAAAGAATATGGTGCCTATGTAGGAAAAGCTTTTGCCGGTTATTCCAACATCATTTGGATCGTAAGTGAGGAAGAGTACCAGAGCGCGGCGCAATTTGGGTCCATTGCGGAAGGTATCAGGTCGGTTTCTGAGGGACAAATACTGGCGTCACTGAATACGTGCTCGCCCACTAACCTTAACGAGAACTCCTCGAATTTTTCCAGTCTGAAATTCATTATTCCCGATTCTACTGTCACGCCCTCGGAGTATGCTGCATTGGCCAATTGGCAGAAAAACTCGGCAGAAGCTTCATTGCGACCATTTTTGATTGCCAATTCAGAGTTCCCAAGAGAGATAACCGATCAATCTTCATTGATCCGGACGCAGGCTTACCAGTCTATTCTGAGCTCAGCCGCAGGATTTTGCCACATGAGCACGATCAAAAATTTTAATCCCACCTGGAAAGTAAACATTACCAAAGACGGTGCAGAGTATATCCACGAGCTGGTTAAAATCCTGAAAGGAATCCCGTGGGAATACATGCAGCCCGACAAGCCCGATCTGCTGCCCGACTCCATTGATAAAGCCGAGATCGGCATTGTTTCCCTATCCAACAAAAGAATGTGCATGATGTACCTGCCCGAATCCAGGCCCGTCAAAGTTGATCTAAAATACCTACATGGAAGTGAGTTTGGCGCTGTCTGGTATAGTCCGCGAACCGGGCGCAGGTGGGACGGAGGAAAGTTCAGCACGGCGGAACAGGTTGTGGTACAACCTCCCGACTCACAGCCGGGCTGGGACTGGATATTGCTGATCGGCTCCAAACAGTAGGTTTGACATTCATCTGTATTCTTAATAATATTACCAGATACTGACTTGCCTCTGCCGGAATGGAGCGCCCCATGAATTTACTGACACGAATTATTACGTTTTGCCTGTTTGCTTCAGTTTTTCCCCAATATAGTGAAGCTCAGGAAGTGCTGTGGGCTAATAAGGTACTTGGCTACTCTTCTGAATTACGGCCTTCTGCATTCGGCTACGCTTCTCGTTCCAAACAAATTCTCGGCGAACCGAATAAAATGCCTGATTTTGGGTCAAGTCCGTGTGCCTGGTCACCAGCTGAGGCGGACAACAGAAGTGAGGACTGGATCAAAGTCGGGTTCGAGAAAGCAATCTCTTTAAAGCAGATCGCAATTGCGGAAAATGTCAATCCCGGCGCGGTTGTTCGGATATATGCTTACGAACCTTCCGGCAAGGAGCACCTCGTCATGGAAGCGCCCGCTACTCAGCTCACCGTAAAAGGACGAATGCTGCGGATTTTCCCAAAACAACAAAATCTGCAAATCAATGCTGTGAAGCTGGTATTGCAAACGGGAAAAGTGTCGGGCTTCAATGAAATCGATGCAGTAGGAATTTCGGAAAGTATTGCGCCGATTGAAGCGCGCATTCACGTAGCGACGGGCATTGATTTCAAGTCGAAAAAGGAAAATATGGGCAGTGCGATCAATAGCACCGGTCAGGACGTTGCCCCTGTCATTTCGCCCGACGGAAAAACGCTTTTCTTCACGCGCAGCAATTTTGCCGGCAATGTAGGCAACCCCGCCACACAGGATGTATGGTTTTCGACAGCCAATGAAAAAGGGCAATGGTCGAATGCGGTAAATATGGGTTCGCCTATCAACAATGCAGGCCCCAATGCGGCAACCAGCATCTCCGCTGATGGCAAAACGCTGTACCTCATCAATGTGTACCGGCCGGACGGAAGTATGTACTTCGGTTTTTCCAAATCTTATAAAACCAAAACGGGTTGGTCTTTTCCGAAGGAATCCAAGATCCTGAATTTGCTCGAGAAAACGGAGAGCGTTGAAATTACGGTTTCTCCTTTCGAGAATGTACTGATTATTTCAATTCAAAGACCGGATACTGAGGGCGGCAAAGATCTTTATATTTCATTTTTACAAAAAGATGAAACCTGGACAGAGCCTCGCAACCTGGGTTCTCTGATCAATTCGGCAGATGACGAGGGCACTCCTTTTCTGGCATTGGATAACAAGACGCTGTATTTTTCCTCCTTTGGACACAGCGGCTACGGGCGCGGGGATATATTTATGACGAGAAGACTGGACGATACCTGGCTGAAATGGTCAAAACCAGAGAACCTTGGGCCTTCCATCAACTCGCCTCTTTGGGACGCATTCCTGAACATTCCGGCGACTGGCGACTATGCCTACTTCTCCGCAAGTGACAAAGCGCCGGGCACCGAGGATATTTTCAGGATCAGGATGTCGCCGGAGATTAAGCCTGAACCTGTGGTGATTGTAGCAGGGAATGTTTATGAGGCGGAAACGACCAAGCCTGTTAAGTCTGAAATTATTGCAGAAATTAAGAAAGACAACTCTGTTTTCAGTAAAGCGACATTCGACCCGGAAACTGGCGAGTACCGGCTCATTTTACCATTGAAAGAAGCTTACAGAGTCGCCGCTTCGGGAGAGGGCTACTTCCCGATTTCCGAGGACATAGATTTGACAGACGATACCAGTTTTAAAACAATCCGTAAAAACCTTTATTTACAACCTGTAAAGAAAGGGGCGCAAATACGACTAAGCAATACCATGTTCGCGCAAAGCAGCGCCGCCGTTATTGAAACTTCATTCCCTGAGCTCGACCGCATCGTGAATGCGATGAATGCTTATCCTGGTATGGAGATCCTTCTGGAAGGGCACACCGATAACCAGGGCGATGTTCAAAAAAACGTCAAACTTTCGGCGGACAGGGTCGCCGAGGTGAAGAAGTACCTGCTCTCAAAAGGGGTCGAAGGAAAACGCATTCAAACCAAAGCCTGGGGCCCGGCCAGACCCATTGCAAGCAACCAAACAGAGCAAACCCGCCAGAGGAACCGAAGAGTAGAATTTACGATTCTTAAAATCTGAAAAATGTCTTACAAAAGGAAATTTGCTTATTTTCGCGGCTACTTGATATGTTAATTCCGTTCATTTTCTCAAAACGGAACCCACCAGCAAACATCTAATGTCCCTAAATTTCACAAGCGAAAATCTGCGTTCCTGGCTCATATTAATCGTCATTCTAATTGCCGGAACCGCATTAAGATTATATCGTCTGGACCGGTTCAGCATTTTTTTTGATGAGAAAAGTACGATGGTTGTCAGCCAGGGAATTGTCCTGGAAGGCGCTAATCAAAAACCGGTTTATTCAACGCAAAGACTTGCGGTTAAGGAATTTTGGAAAACCCCGCCATTGGATTACAGACCACTTCAGGTAATCCGGTCTTTCACATACGAGGAAATCCCTACTGCCCGCGCATTTACCCCTGCGGAGTTCTGGGCACCGAAAACCATTGACGATTATTACGACGCGCTAACGCGCAGCGACATTGGTAACAGCCCGTTCTATTACCTGCTTCTGCACCTTTGGATGGACATTTTTGGTTTGTCGGATTACTCTGCCAGATCTTTCTCGGTGCTATTAAGTGTGATGATTATCGGTCTTACTTACCTGTTCGGCCGGCGGTTTTTCAATGCTAATACCGGGTTAATCGCAGCCGGCATTGTTGCCATAGAGCCATTTTTCATTGCATACAGTCACCAGGCGCGTAACTACTCGCTTACATTCTTCCTGACGCTTCTGGCTACCTATTTTTTCCTTCAAATTATTGAAAATAAGGCTAACAGGCGGAAAACGGCATTATTGTATCTCGGCTACATTCTTTCGGCAGGATTAGGGCTGTTGTCGCACTTTCTTACTATTTCAGTTTTATTGGCACATGGAGCGTACGCGCTCTTCTTTTTAAGGAGCATCAAAGGCTGGATCAGAATGGCGCTTGCAGCAGTGGCAGCATTGTCGGGACTTACATGGTGGCTCAC
Organism: Dyadobacter crusticola DSM 16708; assembly: GCF_000701505.1. Lineage (GTDB taxonomy): Bacteria > Bacteroidota > Bacteroidia > Cytophagales > Spirosomataceae > Dyadobacter > Dyadobacter crusticola. The sequence goes on from NZ_JNJB01000001.1 coordinate 102,927, forward strand.
TTCGGGAGGTGGTAAATACACGTTATATACTTTGAAAGACCAGGCTGATCTTTATAAAAGAATGGCCGATACCATGCCTTATAACAATCCGTACGGGACAATCCTGCCGGCTACATTAGGGAATGTTTTTCAGCGGGCATTGCCGATTTTTACAGATCTCGTGATTTTCACAAATGGACTTACGGATGCATTGGGCGGCAAAAGGAATGTGGCAGTCGCGATTGCCACGGGCTTGCTGATCATCCTTTGGTACCGTTTCAGAAATCACATCAAAGCGCCTGACCAAATCAAAGACAAGGTGCCTTTTGCGTTTATTATCCTGGCGGGGCTGTTTTACAGTCATCACAAACTCCAATTCAGCATCTTTTCGGTAAGCATTTTCGCACTCTCATTTATCCCCGATATACACCGCGCTGCCGGTAAGGAAGAGCGCAAGAGATTGTGGATGCTTTACCTGATGGGACTGATACCCACATTCTTCCTAATCTTCATGGCATTTCGTGCGGGACATACTTATGGTTTGAACCAGCGCTACCCGGGTTTTTCATTTCCTTATGTGATCGTTTTATTAAGTCTGCTGCTTCAATACTACCGAAAGCTGCAAATGGGTTACAGACTATTGCTGTATGGATTTCTGGCGATCCAGCTGTGCTTTGTAGGCTTGCGCCTCCGCGAATTCTACCAGGACCGATCCATCAAATACGGGTATTTCGCCGTGCCCCGGGTACCTAATCCTTACTATGCCGCGGCACAGAAAATCAAGAGCACCTACCAGGAGGGAGATACGATTTATTACCCGGCGATCAAGCTGATAGCGAGGCGCGAGATGGACAAAACTTTCCTGCCCTACTCTGTTCAGGACGCACAATTGACCAACCTGTACCTGCCTAAGGATGCGCAGTACATTCAGGTGATGGATACCACTCAAACCGACCTGATCAGGCTCAAAAAAGCCGGACAACAGGTACCGATTGTAATTGCCGACCTGAAAGGTGTCCGCTACTGAAAACCCGCCACCATAACCCGCCCTTTTCAAAGCCGTCCAATAAGATTTCGTATATTGCGCACTTAAAACACAGGATTTGACCGTTATTTTGTGAGCAGTTCCCTACAATTGATATACACATCACGCATGACCGCAGAAGAGATATTGAATGATCCACGGCAGATAAGCGGCGAGCTCCGCCTCAAAATCCTGGGTTTGTACCATAAAGCCAATGCCGGCCACATCGGCTGCTCGCTGAGCTGCATTGATCTGATGATCGCAGTTCTTTTTCTTCAAAAATCGGTCGACGATACTTTTATATTATCCAAAGGCCACGCAGCAGCAGCGCTTTATGCCTGTCTGAATGTATTAGGTGAAATCACTGACGAAGAGCTGGATACCTTTTACCTGGACGGTACCACATTGCCGGCTCACCCTGCTCCACGCCAGTACAAAGGAATTCCTTTCGCAACAGGCTCACTGGGTCATGGTTTACCGATCGCGACCGGCATTGCGCATGCAGCCAAAGTAGCTGGAGAGGAAAGCTATTCATTTGCATTGCTTTCTGACGGTGAGACAAATGAAGGAACTACATGGGAGGCAGCGCATTATGCAATCCAAAATCAGCTGGATAATCTGATGATGATTATCGATAAAAATGGTTTGCAGGGTTTTGGCTTTACCGATCAGGTTCTGGGCGAAACTGCTTCTGTTGAAAAGTGGAATGCGATCGGCTTTGAAACCATTGAAGTGGACGGACACGATATCATTTCCATCAGTATGGCAGTGAATGAGCTGAAAAGCCACAAAAACGGTTTACCAAAAGCAATTATCGCGAATACAGTAAAAGGCAAGGGTGTTTCCTACATGGAAAACAAGCTGGAATGGCATTACCTGCCGATGAACAAAGACCAATATGAGCAAGCAACCCTTGAAGTAAAGGAGCGCTATTTTAATGAATTGACGAATGCTTGACCATTTACCGGTTTACCGCGAAAAAATTGAAAGTTTAAAAGGGCCAATTTTCGTTTTCGGAGCCAGCGGCTTTATCGGCGCCAATCTTTTCAACGACATTTTCAAGATCCGTAAAGATTGCTTTGCATTGACACACGATGCGACCAAAGCCTGGCGGTTGAAGCTATTGGATGTGCCTTTTGAAAATATCGTGCATTGCGATATCCTCTCCAATAATTCTGTTCAGGAGATTTTTGAAAGATATAAGCCGCAGACCATATTCAACCTGGCGGCTTACGGCGCTTACAGCAAGCAAAGCAACGTCAATCTGACTTACGAGACCAATGTAATCGGAACTGCCAATATCCTGCAGAACTGTACGCCTGAAATGGTTTACATCCATGCAGGCAGCAGCTCAGAGTATGGTTTTAATTGCACATCTCCGAAAGAAACAGATCGTGTAGAGCCCAACAGCCACTATGCGGTTTCGAAGGTTTCAGCGGCATATTTGCTTGAATATTATGCCAAAGTTGCCAGTCTGAAAACACTGAACCTCCGGCTTTATTCTATCTACGGATATTGGGAAGAGCCAGACCGGCTGATCCCGAAACTCATTGAAAATGCCAGAAGAAAACAGCTGCCTTCGCTGGTTTCACCGGATATCAGCCGCGATTTCGTTTTTATAGAAGATTGTGTGGAGGCGTTTCTGGATGCTGCATTGAAGATCAGCAAAGACACTTCGGGCAGATCATACAATATTGCGACGGGTAAAAAAACGACAATGGGCGACCTTGTGGACGTAACCCGCGCCACATTCTCGATTACCCAGGAACCGCAGTGGGGCAGCTTCTCAAATCGCAAATGGGACTTGGCAGATTGGTATGGAGATCCTTCTGCTTTTGAGCAGGACTTTGGCTGGAAAGCGCGTACCTCACTGGAAACCGGCTTGTCTAAATACAGCCAGTGGCAGGAAGACATCAGCTACGAAGGCAAGGTAATCCCCGCATTTGAAAACCCGAAATTAAACCCGGTCATCACGGCTATTATCGCGTGCTACAAGGATGCGCAGGCGATTCCTTTTATGTACGAGCGGCTCGTAAAAACATTCAATGAGCTCAAAGTACGGTACGAAATCATTTTTGTAAATGACAGCTCACCTGATAATCAGGAAGAAGTTATTAATAAGATCTGTGACAAAGACCCGAATGTCGTGGGAATCAGTCACTCGCGGAACTTCGGCTCTCAATCAGCATTTCTGAGCGGAATGGAAATTGCTACCGGCGATTGTGTGGTTTTAATGGATGGAGATTTACAAGATCCGCCTGAAATTATCCCGGCATTTTATGAAAAGTGGATGGAAGGAAATGATGTGGTTTACGGCGTGCGTGTACAGCGCGAGATGAAGCCGCATATCCATTTTTTTTATAAGACTTTTTACAAAGTTTTCCAGGGGCTCAGTTACATACCAATTCCAAGAGACGCTGGCGATTTCTCGATGATCGATCGGAAAGTAGTAAAAGAGCTGGTAGACCTGCCCGAAACAGAGCAATTCCTGCGGGGATTACGTGCCTGGGTAGGTTTCAAGCAAACAGGGGTACCTTACGTTCGGCCCGAGCGGATGTTCGGTGTTTCCACCAACAACTGGACAAAGAACATCTGGTGGGCTAAAAAAGCGATTTTCTCGTTCAGCTTCGCTCCGCTGGAACTGATGAGTTACGCAGGTTTTGCATTGACCGGGCTTTCCATTTTGGGAATTATCTGGCAGATTCTCGCGAAGCTGTTCTTTTTCCCGAATACCCCGCAAGGTATCAGCACGGTCATTGTGTTAATTGTTTTCTTCGGCGGATTGACGATACTCGGTATCTCATTTTTGGGAGAATACATTACCAAGATTTTTGAGGAGACTAAAAAGCGGCCCAAATATATTCGCACCAGGATCAGGCGCGGCCCTAAATCTTACAAAACAGCAGAAGAGATTCGTGCGTTAGTGAAACAGTTAAGGAAGTAAATAGATAGTAAACCATTACAGCTCAACATTCTGAATATTAAATCACTTGTTTTTTTCTATATTCTAATGGGGCCGAATGGTTATTATCAAACAGAAAACGCTACATGTTTACGGATCAATTTATCCCGAAGCTGTAAATGCAATCAAAGAATGGGCATTAAAGACCGAAGCCGCAGATTGGGCTAATTTCAATGAAGTCAAGTCTGTTTTCAATAGTGTTGATTTCATAGGAGACAATCGTTATGTCTTCAATATAAAGGGAAATCGTTACCGGCTCATTGCCATGATTTTCTTCTCAGTCAGAACCGTTTACATACGCTGGTTTGGAACGCATTCGGAATATGACGAAATTGATGTTAAAACAGTCTAAACATTGATGCTATGGAAATCTTGAATGAGAAGGATTATCAAAGTGCATTTCAAAAGATAGATAGTCTGGTAGTGGCTGATTTTGAGAGCTCTGAAGCCATGCAGAAGGAATTTCTGGAACTGGCGAAAGCTATCCAGGAATATGAGAAGAAACATTACCCACTACTGTCTCATCAATCAGAAGTGGTTATTCATAAATGAACTGAGTAAGTACAAACAATGAGAAAAGAATTTTCAAATGCCATGGAACAGCTTGCAATGGAGGACGATTCTATCGTTTTCATTACAGGCGATCTGGGCTATAACGCGCTGGAAAACTTGCAGGCCAAATTGGGCAAACGGTTCATCAATGCAGGTGTTGCCGAGCAGAATATGGTCGGAGTAGCTGCCGGCTTTGCGCATAAAGGCTACAAGGTTTTTTGTTACAGCATTGCTCCATTCATTGTTTACCGCTGTCTCGAACAGTTCAGAAATGACGTGTGCTTCAATAACTTACCTGTTTTCCTCGTTGGAAATGGAGGAGGTTATGGTTACGGCATCATGGGTAGCAGCCACCATACCATTGAAGACTTGGCTTGCCTGAGCGGGCAGCAAAATGCAAACGTTTGGGTACCTGCATTCTCGGATGAAGTAGAAGCAGTTGTAAGACAAATTGCTGCCGACAGCCGCCCTGCATACCTGCGTCTCGGCGCAGGGAAAACAACTCCTGCAAACAGCATTGAAACCGGTTCTTTCAAGATCATTCACCGGCCTGATCATGCAGATATAACAGTTTTCGCATTGGGGCCGATTGCCAATAATGTAATGGCTGCTCTCTCCCTATCGCCAGAACTGACTGCGAAAGTGAATGTAGTCACTGCACTACATTTCCCATTGACTATCGAAAACGATCTTGTTGAGCTGATCAAAAAATCGCCGGCTATCCTGGTCGCCGAAGAGCATATCAGCACTGGCGGACTTGCGCAGCAACTTTCAGTGCAATTGCTGGAAAACGGCATTGTTCCACGCGGATTTAAGAGTCTGAAAGCAGAAGGATACCCGAATAGCCGCTATGGAAGTCAGACTTATCATCAGAAGCAATCCGGCCTTGATCCCGATTCCATTTTCACGCATTTAAATCAATTACTGATACCGGCATGACAAAAAAGGCTTTAACTGTCATTCTGAGCCTGATCCTTTTGCTACCGGTCCTGATTTACTTTACGGTCTGGAACTACTACGCTATTAATATCCCCAAGTGGGACGACCACGCTTTTAAGGCATTCATCATTGAATTCTCCCAGGCAACGGATTGGAAAGGTGAGGTACGCGCCTTGCTAAGGCAGCATAACGAGCACAGAATTGTACTCACCCGCATTTTCGCCTGGCTGGATTTCTGGATTTTCGGGTCACTGAACTACAAGCACCTGATGATTTGCGGAAACCTGTTGCTGATCGGTGTGATTCCGCTTTGGTACGAATTGCTGAAAAAGAACAAAAAGCCACTTTTTGCCTTACTGCCTGTACCCTTTTTGTGGCTCACTCTTGCATTTTGGGAGAATATGTACTGGGGAATGTCGGCAGTTCAGAATTTCGGGGTTGTTACACTGACACTTTGGACACTTTTTCTTTGTGTAAAGCCCAAAACACTCCCATTCGTCGTTTCATTACTCCTAGCGGTACTTACAACGGTTACGAGCGGAAACGGACTTCTGGTATTGCCACTGGGCGCACTACTCCTATTCTTGTCCGGCGACCGGAAACGTTTCGCAATCTGGATCCTGTGGAGTGCTGCCACGGTATTCGGCTATTTTTCGACCTACGAAAAGTTTGACAATAACCCGGTCACGCGTGCCGGCCTCTTCCAGCTGGTAAAGGGATATATGTCTTTCCTGGGGTCATTTGCAGAATCGTTCCCTGTCCTCGATCATTTCAAGGTTTGCTTTTTCCTGGGCATTGTCCTGTTTTTTGTTGCAGTCTCAATTGTTTCAACCACGCTTTTCAGGATTGTCAGGAATAAGTACGCCAACAAGTTTGAAAAAACAACTGACCTGTTCTGTTTGGGAACAGTCCTTTTCATTCTTGGGACTGCGCTGATCGTGGTGTATTCCCGGGCAGGCTTCGGTATCGAGACACTGGTTACAAGCCGGTACAAGATCTATTCTGTTCTGCTACTGCTCGTTGCTTACCTCTATGTAGTGATACCGATCCGGGGCACATTCCTGTCTCCTTACATTACGGCAATTGTTTTTCTTGCGGTGGTTTTCAATGTATTCAGCTACCATTACCATCTGGTAGACGCTTACAACCTGCGTAAAATGCTGGTGACTGCGCAGTTCAATTCTACATTCACCGACAAATCTTTACGCTATCCTACCGACACTTCTTTCGCGGCCAATATTGTTGAAAAAACACCGGTTATCTATGATAAATGGCTCCCATTGATCGGGATCGCGGACAGACAGAACTATGCAGGCGGGTCACGCGGAATGGTGGAGCTGTTCGACAATACTGCATTCAAGAAAGCTGAAAAGTCTCTGCTGGTTGAAAATAACCTTTTCAGTAGCCAGCGTTTGCAGGACAGCGGCGTGTATGTGCTGCTCAGCTCCAAAGACCGTTACTACATATTCCCGGCGTACCGGACGCGCAACAAGAGCCGCAAAGAGCTATTTTTGAAGCAGTACTACTTTTCAAAAGGTTTTTACGCGGATATCCCGTTCACAGAACCACTGGAAAAAGGAGTTTATAATGTCGCATTGATCCGTCAGGACGGGAATGAAACCGGAATACTTTTCAAAGGCGAAAAAATCACGATCAATCCGATCAAAGCCAACAAAGTCAGGGTAAACTGGTAAACATGCGCACGAATTCATCAGGACATATCATTCAACTGGACGGGATCCGCTTTATAGCGATCGCGCTTGTGCTGATAGAGCATCTTTTTGTGGAAGTAAATACCATACCTGTGGGCGCAACAGGTGTTACTATCTTCTTCGTACTCAGTGGCTTCCTGATTTCTAGGATACTTTTAAAAAGCAAGGACAAAAACTTCGGTACGCCCGGAGGTTTCAGAAAATACCTGGGCAAGTTTCTCGTACGCAGGACAATCCGGATTTTCCCTGTTTACTATCTGGTGATTTTACTTTTGTACATCTTCAATGTACCTCCGACGCGCGAAAAACTCGGTTGGCTGGCTTTGTACGGTACCAATATCTACATGGCGACCTACAAAAGCTGGATGGGATCCATGGATCATTTGTGGTCGCTGGCGGTTGAGGAGCAGGTTTATCTCTTTTTTCCATTTCTGATCTTTTTCATTCCAAGAAACAAGCTGGTACCCGTGCTCGGGATCATGGGTGCACTTAGTATTGCATTCCGGTTCTGGTACTATTTTGCCAATCCGGATTTTGGAATTGACGATTGGATTGTAACGTATGTAAGTACACCGGCTTGTCTGGATTCTTTCGCATTGGGTGGCTTAATGGCCTGGTTACAGGTTTATAAGACTGATTTCTTTGAAAGGCTTTTTAGTAAATCCTGGCCGGTACTGCTCGCATTTCTGGGCTGGGTGCTACTGCAAATATGGTCCAAGACCTTTGAAGACAGGTTCAATATTTCATTTGTCGTATTCGACAGAACGGTATCATCACTGTTCGGGTTTTTCCTGATTGGCCGGGCTGTAATGGGTTACGGAGGTGTTATGGCGGCGTTTCTTGAAAATCCGGTGAGCATATACCTGGGTAAAATCAGTTATGGTTTGTACCTCTATCACAATTTTGTGTACAACCATTTTCACAGTGGACCGATGCACCCGACTGTGCGCCTGTTCAGGAAAATTTACCAGTATGTACCTGACCTTAAAGGCTCTGTGGCCTTTGAAGCACTGCTTGTTATGGTACTTACAGTGGCAGTGGCATCTTTTTCATGGCATTTCTTTGAAAAGCCTATCAATGCGTTAAAGGATAAGTACGCTTAGTAATTAATCATTTGACATATCGAGGTTCCAGCCTTATTTATTAATTTCGCGTAATCATACCAAATAAAATTCTGCATGTCATACCGTCTAAGTATAGTGATGCCCGCGTACAATGAACAGGATTGTATAGAAAAAGTAGTTTATAATTGGACAGACTTCCTGAAACAGACTTTTCCCAACGATAATACAACCCTCATTGTTATTAACGACGGTTCCAAAGACAATACAAAAGTGCTTTTGGACAAATTGGCAAAAGAAGTTTCCAATCTGACGGTAGTCAATCAAAAGAATGGCGGACACGGCAATGCAGTTGTAAATGGATATCGCAAAGCACTGGAGCTCAATTCTGAATACGTGTTTCAGACAGATAGCGACGACCAGTTTATCTCAGGTGACTTCCACAAACTATGGGAAAAGCGTGATCGTTCACAGTTCATTCTGGGCTATCGCGAAGTGAGGCACGATGCAGGTGTACGGCTATTTATCACCAAATTCCTGCGCAGCACGATCTCCCTTGTTTACGGTACATATATTATGGACAGTAACATTCCATTCCGCCTGATCAAAGGAAGTTTTCTCCAAAAATTAATGAACCAGCTTCCCAATCCGGAGCCTTTCGCGCCGAACATTTTCCTTTCGGTTATGGCGAAAAAGTCCGGACAAGAACTGTTTGACATACCTATCACGCATAAAGACCGTGAAACCGGAACCGTATCAATTGTGAAATGGAACTTGTGGAAAGTTTGTATACGAAGCTTCAAGGAACTGCTGCGTTTTCGTCTTGAACTGAATAAAAAGGTCAGAGCGATACGTGCTTAAAAGATAAGCTGTGTCAAAAAAGAGCATTTTCATTGTCCTGTTGATTGTTATTATAGCGTCGGCAGGATATTTCTTATATAAGTGGACACGTGGTTCCACGGCTGCTTGGAAGTTTATCCCCTCCAATGCGGTGGTGGTAATTACCAGCGAGCATTTACAGGATTCCACTTACGCAGCTACGGAAGCAGGCCTGGATTTGAAGAGGCTGCCGCTGCTTGATGTTGCGAGCGATAATCTTTCCCTGCTCAATCTGCTTACTACCGATAAAAAGCGGCTTTACAATTTTTTAAGAGGAAAAGCAGTTTCCTACTCCTACCACCCCCGCACTGCCACTGAATGGGGTGTGCTGATGTATATTCCTGTCACTTCCGAGGAAGAGCAGTGGCTTTCCAGCCCGCAAAACGCCAATATTCGTGCATTGCACCATAACTTCCAGAATCACCGCATTACCGACATTATTGATAGTAATTCCCGGCCGCTATTCTCGTATCTGGTTAAAGATAATCTTCTGATCGTGAGCTACTATGGTGATCTGATAGAAGATGCAATGCGTGCTTCTTCCCTCAGCATCCAATCCTTTCGGCTTCGTTCCAGGTTTTCCAACATCGACGATTCAGAATTCGGTACGAGCATTTACCTGCGAAACGATGCCTGGAAATCGGTTGTTTCCGCTGATAATGCAATCGGCATTTACACTGAATTTGCAAAAAACTTCCCGACCTACCAGGATTATCATATTGAATCAAAGCCTGGAAAAAAGGGGAATTTGACATTGAAATCGTTGGGTAGCGATGCGCCTGATTATTATATGGCGAACATTTTGAAGGATATACCCGGAATGCCGTTTGCGGGTCACAAGCACATTTCGCAGCAAACTTCCTTCCTCTACCGATCGGCTGCGTCTGATAAAGCTGCATTTAAAAAGGAATTTGGCAAATGGCACAAGAAACAAAAATCACCTTCCTGGGATAAGCTGAACTACTACATTTCCTCAGAAAGCAATCTGCTGATCAATAACCTGGGCTCTGAGCTGCTACTCTGTCAGCTCGAAGAAAACAATAGTATCAGCGACGGGAAGATTCTGCTTGCCGAGTTTTCAAATTATGACAAAGTGCGGCCCGTTTTACAAAAACTTGCCCGGCTGTCTAATTCTGAAACAAATGCCTCGGTGGATCAGTACCAGGGTTATGATATCTATTCAGTACCAATTCCGGAGCTGCCTTCCGGACTTTACGGGCCGATGTTCTCGGGCTTTCCACGCAGCTATTTCACTTACGTCGCGCCTTACCTCGTAATCAGCAACAATTCACAGGTTTTGCAGAATTACATTGTTGATTACGAAAACCAGATTACCTGGAAACAATCACCAGAATACGACAGTGTTTTGACCAAAACGAACAGCGAGGCGCAGCTTTCGGTCATTGTAAACCTCAGAAAAGCGCAAACCCGGGCTGGAAATGAGGGTTTCACCAAATATTCGGACCTGATCTCGAAAATGGAGTCTGTCACATTTCAATGCCGCTATGCAGACGATGAAGCTTTTCCCGAGATTACATTTACACCAAAAAAACGGCAGACAGCCAGCAAGGTACTTAACCGTACTTTCCTCAATATCGACATAGAATGGCCCGATCTCTTCGACACCGAACTGACCGCATTACAGAACCCGATCGACGGGAGTTCCGAGGTTCTGCTGACTGATAAGAATCACAACTTGTTAAGGACAAATAACTTGCGCGAGGGTAAAACGGAAGTGATCGCCAAGCTTGACGGGCCAATTGTTACAGCTTCCTATAAGGTCGATTTTTTAAATATCGGCCGTCAACAACGCATTTTCGCGACAGCAAAAACCGTTTATGCGCTGGACGAAGACGACTCTACTACTGTATCTACATTCACTGGAATACTGCCCTCTTCTGCGGATATCAATGCATTGTACGCCATTGACGGAGGCGACGAGGGAAGTAACCGTTTTATCATCAAGACCACGGCAGAAGAACTTTTCATTTGGGAAAGCGTGACCAGGCCGGTAAAAAGACTGAACAGTTCGGTACGTTTTGAGAATATTCAGAGTCCCGTAATCGCATTGAACCAGATCGGCAACAAGGGATTTATCGTCACACAGAAAAATGGTAAGATCTACTTGCTCAAAGAAAACGGCAGTGTAAGGCAAGGTTTCCCTGTTGATATCCTTACAAGAACCGCAAGTGCATTCACCTGGACACAGGATCCCGGAACCGGCCAGCCGGAGCTGGTTGGGGTAAGTGTTTCCGGTGAACTGGTCAGGATCAATCCGGAAGGGAAAATTACTTCCAGGAAACAGTTACTGCGCCCGGAGCCCGGTTCTTCTTTCAGGACTTTATTTGATCGGAATTCTCTGGATTGGATCCTGGTGCGGTCTGTTAATTCCAAGACTGCGATTATTAGTAAAGACGGGAAGGAATTGTTTGAGATCAAGGATATTTTGCCAAATCCTGTTATTCAGTACCACTTTTTTGGTGTAGATAACCGCTTTATTACAATCAAATCAGGAGGTTACACGACAGTTTTCGATATGACGGGCAAGCGACTGGGCGACAAAGCAATTCCGTCTGAAATGCCTGTTCAGCTCACTTACCAGCCAGGCTACTACAAATTGTTGATATTCAGCAGATCAGAAAAGAAGATTCAGGTTTGGTCTGTCAAATTGCGATAAGTCGATGAAGATTTTAAAATACGTCCTGTTGATTTTAGGCTCAGTCATTTTTGCGATCGGGCAGAGCCAGTATTTGCTTACAAAAGTGGGTGAATGGAAGCTGATCAATGACGGATACCAGTACGGAGACCTTTACCGTTTATCAAATCTTTCCAAATTCAAAGATCCAAGGCGCACATGCACAGATTACGTGCCGCCTGCAAAAGCTACCGGAACGCGCAAAGTTCACCTTTACATCATCGGCGACAGCTTCACGGAAGCGCAGCGCGTGGGATTAAAGGATTTTTCTGTTGATGCATATACATACGTGCATTGGTCGGATTTCCTCCATATCAAACTGGATACCACAGAGACTAACATATTGATTTTAGAGTCCGTGGAGCGGCACTTCCGGCAGAAAATGGTTGCACCTGTTCAGGTGCTCATTCCTGATACTGCCACTTTCAAAACGCACGTAAATCCGCCGCCATTCATGAACCAGCTGGATGATGCTTTTAATGCAACTTACACGCGCGACAGGCTGGACGCGGTTTTGTTCCAGAATGATTTTTTTCTGAGAGTAAAAGAATGGCGGGCAGATTTCCAGCATCGTTTTTTCGACCGCGTCAACGAGTCCGTTACCATGGTAAATAATGATCAGGATATGGTTTTTTACATGGATACTGACACGACCGGAGTGACTTCGTCTTTTAAGGAAGTAAGCAATAGAGAGATCGATACGATGGTTATTAATCTGAACGAAAGCCGGAAGTTTGCTGAGTCCATTGGTTTTAAGCATGTTTTCCTTTCTGTAATACCCAATAAGGTATCCGTATTAAATCCCGAATACGGGATTTACAATCACCTGATTGAGCGCATTTACGCACATCCGAAACTGAATATGCCGACGATCGACATACTCGCTGATTTCCGCAAAATGGGCCGCAGCTCTTATCTCAAGGGAGATTCGCACTGGACGTGTGAGGGGCAGTACTTGTGGCTCGACAAAGTAAATGCGGAAATCAACAGGATGGTTTCTGCCAAATCACCTGTTCTCTAAGAAGCAAAAGCATATTGCAAGGGTTGCAATGAAGCATGCGTACAAGAAAATGCGAAACCCGAGTTCAAAAGCGGTGCAGAATTATATAAAGTACCTCGGTAACTATGCATCCAAATCGGTTAAAAAGGCATTGCCCGGGTTTCAGCCGCCGCTTTATGCTGAAACCAGTAACTATGTCCGCATTGGTCCGACCATTACATTACTGCCAGATGAAGATTATTACCGTCAGTTCCCAGATTCCGAGAAGGACATTTTCGTTCATCACCTTACAGCCCCATATCTGTACCTGATTGAGAAATATAAATACTAATCCCGTCTTCTTAACTCCACAATGCGCATTTCGATACTTTCACTTCTGCTACTTGTTCAGTTCGTTGCCACTGCTCAATACAAAACGCGATTCGAAGTAAGCGGCGGCAAGCAAACCCCTACTTACGAAGAGGGTATCGCATTTTACAAACTGCTTGCCAAGAATTTTCCGCAAATCCAGATGACGGAAAAAGGTCCGACAGACAGTGGTCGGCCGCTGCACCTGGTACTTTATTCGAAAAACCGGGATTTCGATATCAAAAAGCTCAAAGCACAGCGAAAAGCGATTTTGCTCGTCAACAATGCGATCCATGCAGGCGAGTCCGACGGGGTGGATGCTTCGATGATGCTCCTCAGGGATATTGTAACAAATCCAGGTAAATACCCGGAAATGGACAGTGTGGTACTTGCGATTATTCCATTCTACAACATTGGTGGTGCATTGAACCGGAATAGTACAACCCGCACCAATCAGGAAGGTCCCGAAGAATATGGGTTTAGGGGAAATGCGCGCAATTATGATTTGAACCGTGATTTTATTAAAAGCGACACGCGGAATGCGCGTAGTTTCGCGGCCATTTTTCACGAGCTGGATCCCGATCTTTTTGCAGATACCCACGTGAGCAACGGAGCGGATTACCAGTATGTAATGACACTCGACTATGCGCAGAAGGATAAGCTGGGCGGACCGCTGGGCGATTTCAACAATGCTGTTTTTCTGCCTTATATGTACAACCACCTGAAAGAGGCAGGTTTTGAATCAACGCCGTATGTAAATTCCTGGGGGCAGACGCCGGATAAAGGCTTTGTTCAGTTCCCGGACTGGCCGCGGTATTCGACAGGTTATGCTGCATTGTTTCACACGATTGGCGTAATGACAGAGACCCACATGCTCAAACCGTACGATCAACGCGTAAGGGCGACTTATGCTTACCTGCACGGTAATTTGAAGTTTCTGGCAGCTAACCGGAACAAGCTGTTGAGTTTACGTCAGGAAACAAAAGAGTCGGTGAAAACGCAGGAGAAGTTTGCGATTACCTGGCAGGTGGACAAAGCGAAAAATACCGAGATCGAATTCAAGGGTTATGAACCGAAATATATTAAAAGTGAAGTAACCGGGGCTGAGCGCCTGCATTACGACCGTACAAAGCCTTTTACCAAAACAATCCCTTTTTATGACACCTATGTCCCGCTGGATGAAGTTACAAAGCCAAAAGCCTATATCATCCCGCAGGGCTGGCACAATGTAGTTGCATTGCTGAAACTGAACGAGGTCGCAATGCAGCAGCTGGAAAAAGATACCGAGTTCGACGTGGAGACTTATTATATAGAAAATGTGGAGTCACCTAAAATGCCGTTTGAGGGACATTATTGGCATACCAGCGTGAATGTCAGAACTGAGAAGCAAAGGTTGCCATTCAAAAAAGGAGATTGGTATATACCCGTAAATCAATGGACCAACCGATATATTGTCGAAACATTGGAACCCAAAGCCGTAGATTCATTTTTTAAATGGAATTTCTTTGACATGATCTTACAGGCAAAGGAGCATTACTCCAACTATGTTTTTGAAGATCTGGCAGCAGCGCTTCTGACCAAATCACCTGAGCTGAAAGAGAAGCTGGAAGCAAAAAAGAAAGCCGAGCCGGCATTTGCAAAGAATGCAAATGCGCAGCTCGACTTTATCTATGATCAATCCGTGTACCGGGAGAAAGAGTACTTACGTTACCCGGTTTTCAGGGTTATAAAATAGTATGCAGCTTTTAGAACCTGAATCCGAGGCTGAAATTGAACTCGCCTGTTACCTGCAAGCCGCGGGTTATGGTTGTTCTTGACATATATTTTTCACGATCAACGTACCTCGATCCCAGGCCGCCATTCAGGCTGATCTGAAACTTGGGTGTGACCTGGAAGTTAACGTAGTTATTGACAAGCAACCCCATTCTCACCCAGTCATTGTTCCGGCCGGTTGAAATAAATCCGCCGGTCACAGGATCGTATGTGTTGGTATTGTTCCAACGCTCGCCCCTGCCAAAGAAGAAACTCGGACCAACAGCATAAGTAACTTTTCTTTGTCCAAATGGGTAGATCTTCAAGCCGGGCGACAAATAGAACATCGCAGAACCATTATTATCTGGAACGTCGAAAATGTAAGTGGAACTTCCGGGAATGGTAATCGTAAATGGCAGAATGATCCCGAAATAACCTTTTTTATCAACAATCCGCTCATAGCTGATCCCGAAACCCGGCCCGCTGTCAAGCGCTTTAAAAGGTGAAATGTTAATCAGGTTAGCTCCAAAAGCTTCACTTTCGCGCTCTATAACTGTCTTCGCGCGGCCACCATCAATGCGATCAGTCATGAAAACTGTCTGTCCATTTTCAAATTCAATGCGCAAAACCTCCCTTTTCAGGATCACAAAGTTCGCGCTGTTTTCTGTATTGTTGATTTTGTAGGTAATGCGGTCAACTCCGACTTCTGTGACTTTACCTTCGACGGTTTTCCCATTTTTCTTAACGATGATATCCTGTGCCTGAGCTGCGACAAAGAATAGGGAAAGCAAGAGCGTAAAAAGACTGTTTTTGATCATGGCTAAATATGGTTGATGAGGAATATCTAAATTTATGAAAAGAGAAGACAATCCCATGATATTTTTTCATGAACGTTAAAAACGTAACTGCTGTTATACCGTCGGCCATTGGCCACAATAGGATCTGGCTGCAAATCAATATCTGACACAGCCGCTAAATAAAACAAATGACATTTCAGGAATTAACACTCATTGAGCCTATCACGAAGGCTCTGAAAGAAGAAGGATACAACACCCCCACCCCCATTCAGGCAAAAGCGATCCCGATTATTTTAGAACAAAAAGACTTGTTGGGCTGCGCACAGACCGGAACAGGAAAAACGGCAGCTTTTGCGATACCAATGCTGCAACTGCTTTATAACAAGCCTGTTGGGAATTCGGAAAGACAGCGAATCCGTGCATTGATATTGACTCCAACCAGGGAACTGGCGATTCAAATAGGCGAGAGTTTCGCAGCTTACGGTCGTCACACCGGACTTAAACATACGGTTGTATTCGGCGGTGTTGGCCAGAAGCCTCAAACCGACGCATTAAGAAGAGGAGTTGATATCCTCGTCGCAACGCCGGGCCGGTTGCTCGATTTGATCACACAGGGTTTTATTAAGCTCAACCAGCTTGAATTTTTCGTATTGGACGAAGCCGACCGTATGCTGGATATGGGTTTTGTTCATGACGTAAAAAAAGTTATCAAGTTATTGCCGGCGCAAAGGCAGTCACTATTCTTCTCGGCTACAATGCCGGCGGCGATCGTTCAGCTTGCGGGAACGATCCTGAATCAGCCCGTAAAGGTGGAAGTTACCCCGGTTTCCTCCACAGCCGATACAATCAGGCAGTCTGTTTTCTTTGTCGATAAATCTGACAAAAATTCTTTACTGCTGCACATTCTGGAAGACCAGTCTATTTCTACCGCATTGGTTTTTACACGTACCAAGCACGGTGCGGATAAAGTTGTGAAGGTATTGAGAAAAGCAGGGGTAACGTCGGAGGCGATCCACGGTAACAAATCTCAGAATGCGCGTCAAAATGCGTTAAAGAATTTCAAAAGTCAGACTACCCGCGTTTTGGTAGCGACCGATATTGCTGCCCGCGGCATTGACGTTGACGATCTTACCCACGTGATCAATTACGAGATCCCGAACATTCCGGAAACTTACGTTCACAGAATTGGACGGACAGGTCGCGCAGGAGCAAAGGGAATTGCGATCTCATTCTGTGACAAGGAAGAAAAACTTTTTCTCCGCGACATTCACAAGCTAATCGCCAAAAACATCCCGGTTGAAACCAACCATCCTTTCGCTGTATTGAGGTAAATGCGTAAGAGTTACTCGGATATCAGTCTGTCACAAGCACTGGAATTAAGCCAAAAGCCAGGTTCAGTGCTTGTTGACGTTCGTGAGCAATGGGAATTTGAAGAATTTAATGAAGGCGGGATCAACATTCCCCTCGCTGATATCAGGCAGAAGAGGGAGTTGCTGGCCGACTACGATCCCATAATAGTCATCTGTACCAATGGCGTTCGCAGTAAGGTAGCTGCAATGGATTATTGCAGGGTGCCTGAATGGTCTGAAAAGACCATTTTTCATGTAAAAGGCGGCATACTGGAAGGTTAGTCTGCTAACCCGCAATTTACACGCTCAATGCGCCGCTGAAAACTTTTACAGCTGGTCCAATCAGATAAATATCACTGAATTCTCCGCTTTCCGTTTTGGAAAATGCGACTTGCAAGGTTCCTCCAATCGTTTCTACTTTGATCGGGCTCTCCCAGCCTTTTCTTAAATGGGCAGATAATGCACAGGCGGTAACACCGGTGCCGCAGCTGAACGTTTCATCCTCTACGCCACGCTCGTACGTTCTTACACTCAGGTGATTTTGCTCAATTACCTCAACAAAGTTGACGTTTGTGCCGCCTTTCGGTCCATAAACTGAACCATACCTGATCTCGCTTCCGATATTTACTACGTCTACCTCGGTCACATCATCCACGTAAGTGACGTAATGCGGAGAGCCGGTATTCATGAAATCAAAATCATCATAACGCTCCAAATCCTTTACGCCCGACATTTTAAGCGTGATTATATCTCCGTTAATGGTAGCTTCATGCTCCCCGTCGACGGCTATGAACTTCGTTTTTCCGCTGAAAACTCCCAGATCACTGGCAAACTGCACAACACAGCGACCGCCATTTCCGCACATACTTCCTTCGCCACCGTCTGCATTAAAATACACCATTCTAAAATCATAACCTTCGGCATTTTGGAGCAAAATAAGCCCATCCGCGCCCACACCAAATCTTCTGTGACAGATGGAAGCAATGAGTTCCTTTGAAACCGGGAATTGCTGGCTCCTGTCGTCGATCATTACGAAGTCATTTCCTGTGCCCTGGTATTTGAAGAAGTCGATTGTCATTGCAATGTGGTATTTGAGTTGGCGGATTTGTACAAAACAACAAAACCCTGCAAGAAAAAATCACTTGCAGGGTTTTTAATTTTTTAAGAGGGACTTTATTTAGCCACTTTAAGCTCCTTGATGCGAGCTGCTTTACCCTGACGGCCACGTAGGTAGAACAAACGTGAGCGACGTACCTTACCACGACGGATCAATTCGATTTTCGCGATACTTGGTGAAAGGATTGGGAAAACACGTTCAACACCTATGCCGTTTGAGATTTTACGTACTGTAAAAGTTTCACCGCTTGAGCTAAGATTACGACGTTGCATAACGGTACCCTGGAACTGCTGGATACGCTCTTTGTTACCTTCACGAATCTTAACGTGTACGTTGATTGTGTCGCCTGAAGAAAATTCAGGGTACTCGGATTTACGATTTTCAATCGTAGCTTCTACGAGTTTAATAAGTTCGCTCATGACGAATGCTTTTTTATAGATTTAAGTGATAGCTTGTTCCCAGCGGACGGGGTGACGCCCCTTCATTCAAAACAGCTTTTGCGAAAATGCGTGCAAATCTAAGATTATTTCCGCTTATCTAAAAGCACTTGCTCTAAATACTGGATTAATTCAGCAAGGCAAACTCGCTGGTATGAAGATTTGGAACAGATACTTACCTCATTAAATACAAGAGCATGAAAATACTTGGTGCAGAACAAATCCGGGCGCTGGATAAGCATACTATTCAAAACGAACCTGTTTCTTCCCTCGATTTAATGGAACGCGCGTCGGCAGCTTTTGTCAACTGGTTTTGTAGTGAATATGTGAATACGAGACCGGTTTCCGTGTTTTGCGGAAAAGGCAACAATGGCGGCGATGGCCTGGCGATTGCGCGTTTACTTAGCCAGCGGAGCTATGATGTGCAGGTTGTTATTGTTGAATACACAGACAAAAGTTCGGAAGATTTTCAAGCCAATCTGATCCGTTTGCAGGACCAGCTTACTCCCGTTTACATTCATTCAGCAATTGACTTTCCCGTGATTTCTGCTAAGGCAGTTTGCATTGATGCTTTACTGGGCTCAGGATTGTCGCGGCCGGTGGAGGGTTTATTGGCTGAAATCATTACCAGGATCAATGCATTGCCTAACCGAGTTGTAGCTGTTGACTTAGCAAGCGGGCTGTATACAGACCAGTCAAATGCGAAAGAAGAAGTGATTATAGAACCGGATTTTACGGTCACGTTTCAGCTCCCTAAATTCTCATTCCTGTTTCCACAAAATGTCGCTTTTACCGGAGCGTGGCACGTAGTAGATATCGGATTGAATCAGGAATTCATCAATCAAGCGGAAAGCCCCTATTTTTTTACCGACCAGCAAGCTGCCGAAACGCTGGTTAAGCCACGGGGTAAATTTTCGCACAAAGGTACTTATGGGCATGCGCTGCTTTTGGCGGGTAGTTTTGGCAAAATGGGTGCAGCTGTACTTTCAGGAAAAGCCTGTCTGCGCTCGGGTGTTGGCTTATTGACAATGCATTCGCCGCTTTGCGGATATGAGATAATCCAGATCTCCATCCCGGAAGCAATGGTTTTGGCAGATCAGGCGCAAAATCATCTAAGCAATTTGCCTGAGCTTAGCTCCTATTCAGCAGTTGGAATCGGGCCCGGTGTGGGGCAGGAAAGCGATACAGCCAAAGTGCTTGAACAATTGCTGGAAGAAGTCAGGGTACCTCTTGTTATAGATGCAGACGCGTTGAACATTCTGTCAACGAATCGTGAATTATTAAATAAACTACCTGAGAATACGATTTTAACCCCGCATCCGAAAGAATTCCAGCGACTGGCAGGCGATAGTGAAAATGAATTCGATCGTCTTGAACTTGGTCGGGATTTTGCTGCAAAACACAAAGTTATTGTCTGTCTTAAAGGGGCAAACACTGCCGTCATTCTTCCGAATAGAGAAGTACATTTCAATTCAACAGGAAACCCCGGAATGGCGACTGGCGGAACCGGCGACGTACTGACGGGAATAATCCTCAGCCTTTTAGCACAAAAATACAAACCCCACGAAGCTGCAATCTTCGGTGTATACCAGCACGGACTAGCCGGGGACAAAGCAGCAGCTCAAAGAGGCCAAAGCGCATTGATCGCGTCTGATCTTGTAGAAAGTTTGGGTTGGTAGGTATGAAATGCGTTACCAATTTGAAGTAAGTGCGTCTCACTGCATATCACATTAGCCAACTTTGCATTGGCACCACTTAAATTTGATTGGGATAAAGGAAACGAACGTAAGTCGGAGGAAAAACATAGAATCGTTAATACTGAGGCGGAGAGTACTTTTACAGATCGAGATCGCCTGATCCTGATTAGCAACAGATCCAGAGAAGTTCGCTTCCTTTGCATTGGAACCAGCTTCCTGAAAAGAGTATTAACTTCTTATTTTTTAATAAGGGATGGAAAAGTCAGAATCATTGGAACACGGATTGCCCGCAAAAAAGAGAAGGAATTATACTGTAAAAGCAAGTAAACCTTTTTTTGTTAAGGTTATGCCAAAAAATGTTTCATTAAAAGATTTCAGTCAAAAGCTGGAAGCTGATCTTTCTACGATTGTTGATTTGTCCCAGCGCAAAAAGCGGATTACGCGCTCAGACATCGAAGCAGCTCAGCTTAGTAGCTGATAAACCACAAACGCTGATCCGTAGGCTAGTACCATCAGGTAGGCGAGCTGGATCAGGGGCCATTTCCAGCCGTGGGTCTCACGCTGTACAACTGCGATGGTACTCATACACATCATCGCGAACACGTAAAACATCAGGAGCGAAAAACAGACTGCTAGACTGAACATCGGCTGTCCCGTCTCAGGATTCTTTTCCTGCAATAGCCGCTCTTTCACTGTCGGAACATCTTCGGAATCACCACTGATACTGTATATAGTCGCCATTGTGCCCACAAATACCTCTCTTGCCGCAAAAGAAGCGAGCAATGCAATCCCGATTTTCCAATCGTACCCCAATGGGCGGATCGCAGGTTCGATAAACCGTCCGAAGTGCCCCGCATAAGAATTTTCCAACTTCGCCGATGCCACTGCCACGTCGATCTGTTCCTGAGGTGCAGCCTGCATTTTCTCAACAGTTTGCTGCTCGGCTAACTCCATTTTGTCCCCTGGGCCATAGTTAGACAACACCCAAAGAATAATGGAAATCGCCAAAATGACTTTCCCGGCTTCGAGCACAAACGATTTTACACTATCATACATTGTAAATCCCACATGTCCCCACCGCGGCAACTTGTACGAAGGCATTTCGAGCATGAAATAGCCCGGCTCTTTTCTTGGGATAAAAAGCGAAAGCAGCCACGCTGAGAACAAGGCCCCAATCAAACCCAAAGCGTAAAGCCCGAGCAATACCAAACCCTGCAAATTGAGGAAACCGAGCACAGTGGTAGACGGTACTACCAGCGCAATGAGAATGGTATAAATAGGCAGTCGTGCAGAACAGCTCATCAGGGGAGTTACGAGGATGGTAAGCAGCCGCTCATATCTGCTGCTGATGCTCCTGGTAGTCATAATCGCAGGTACAGCACAGGCAGCTCCTGAAATAAGTGGCACCACGCTGCGGCCGTTCAGGCCAAAGGGACGCATTAATTTGTCCATAATTACCATCACCCGCGCCATATACCCCGATTCTTCCAGGATCGAAACCAATGCAAAAAGGATAGCGATAGGAGGAATAAATACAACAATTCCGGCTATTCCCGCCAGGATACCATCCGTAATCAAATCGTTTAATACCCCAGGCGGAAGCACCTCTTTGGTCCACTCAATCACCTGGGCGATACCTGCATCGATCAGATCGCTTGGGTAAGTTGCCCAAGCGAAAATGGCCTGGAATACAATGACAAGGACTACCAAAAAGGAGATATAGCCCCAGAATGGATGCAGCAAAATACTATCGAGCTTTCTGGTCCAGTAAGGTTGCTCAGTGATACCCGCAGATTTAACCGCCTTTGATACAATAGGTTTGATCTTCTCATACCGCGCGATCGTTTCCGTAGCCAGGAAATGCTTTTCATCAAAACCATACTTCTCGATCAGCTTGTCCAAACGTGTTCTGGCTGGCTGTTCCAGGAAGGAGAAGTTATCGTGCTGACAAACATATTGCAATGCAACATAGTCGTTTTCAAGCTGATATATTTCCTTTACTTCCCCAATCAGACTTACCTCGCTTTCCTTTGGTTCGTAAAAATAATGCTGGATCGTTTTTTCTTTGGAATGGTAAATCTGTCCGATCGCCTCTCTTAACTTATCAACTCCCTTGCCGGTTCGTGCGTTGATATTGACCACAGGTACATTCAGCTGCATGGCAAGCTGTACCGCATTCACGGTCAGGCTCATACTCTCCGCAACATCAAGCATATTCAATGCAACCACGGATGGAATTCCCATGTCGCTTATTTCAGTAAAGAGCAGCAGGTTTCTTTGCAGGTTAGAAGCATCGACCACGATCACGACCACGTCCGGAAAATCTGGATGCTTCGGGTTGGCGAGAATGTCCATTACCACACTCTCATCTTTCGATTTCGGATAGATACTGTACAATCCCGGTAAATCTACCAGTGTTACCTGCGCTTCTTCGTGATTATTATGGGCGGGGATTCGAAATGTTCCGGACTTTTTTGAGACAGTTACGCCGGGGAAGTTTCCGGTTTTCTGACGTAAACCGGTCAATGCATTAAATAATGTGGACTTGCCGGCATTCGGGTTACCTACCAGCGCAACTTTTATATTTCCTTGTTTCAATGGAGAAGACTGTAAACAGCATTAAACCTTATTCCAACTCAATGACAGACGCTTCGTTAAGGCGAAGAGATAAACTATACTGGCCGGAAACATTAATGCAGATCGGATCGCCAAAGGGTGCCACCGCTTCCACTCTCACCTCCGCACCGGGCAAACAGCCCATTTCCAGCAATTTCAAAGACAGATCCCGGTCGGTGAAAGATTTGATCACACCTGTTTCGCCTTTGCGAAGCTGAGCTACATTCTTGCCGGGCATCTATGCTTATTTAGATTGATTTTATTTAAACCACAAATAAAGCACTATCCACCCGCAATTCAAATATTTCCATGCGGAATTCAAATGCTTTATGACAACTGTCTCTCAAAATCCTGTCCGTTTTATTATTTCCCTGAGGCTTTATGTCGTATTTTTGCAGCTCGAAACAGAGAATCCCAGTCCGGGATTTTCATCATTAAGCGACGCTCCGATACCTGAACGCAGATAGCCGATTGCACGATTTGAACGAGATCAGAACCCTAATCTGGAAAGAAGTAACCCTGGAATGGCGACAAAAATATGCGCTCAGCGGCATGTTGTTGTACGTGGTCAGCACTGTTTTCGTGACTTACCTGAGTTTCAGTCTTCGCCGGAACCAGCTCACTCCTATCGTTTGGAACACGTTATTCTGGATCATTATCTTGTTTACTGCTGTTAACGCGATTGCAAAAAGCTTTTCCCAGGAACGGTATGGACGATTGATGTATTATTACAGCTTATGTAGTCCGCAGGCGATTATCATTTCCAAAATCATTTACAATGCCCTGATCATGCTCGCATTGTCGGGAATCGGTTTCGCGATCTATTCGCTGGTCATGGGAAACCCGGTGGGGGATGTTGGTTTATATATGATCAGCATTGTACTGGCGGCAATTGGCTTTGCGTCTGTACTCACCCTGGTAGCAGGCATTGCCTCCAAAGCAGACAATAGCGCCACTTTAATGGCGGTACTCAGCTTTCCGATTATCCTGCCCATGCTTTTGATGACAATCAGGCTGGCAAAAAACGCGCTGGACGGGCTCGACTGGTCTGTCAGCACGGACGAAATCACCACACTATTATCTATTGATCTCATAGTAATTACGCTCAGCTACCTGCTTTTTCCTTATCTGTGGAGAAGCTGATTTTTGCAGATAGCGGGCAAAAAATTTAAGGTAAAAAGACTCAAAATGAGAAAGATCTGGTGGAAAATCCTGTGCATCGCGATCATATTTTATGTGATCGTCATGGGATTGATCGGGCCCGTACCGCGCCTGGCCATTATCAACGAAAGTATCCGCAATACTTACTTTCACGTGGCGCTTTGGCTTGCCATGACAACCCTGCTGTTTTTGTCGATGGTTTTTTCCATCAGGTACCTGAGCAAGGGAAAGATCAATGACGATGATATCGCAAGTGAACTTGCAAAATCTGCTATTTTCTTTGGAATACTGGGCTGCCTGACGGGCTCAATTTGGGCCAATTACACCTGGGGCGATCCTTGGCCCAATGATCCGAAACTGAATGGGGCTGCTGTGGGTATATTGATTTACCTCGCCTACCTGCTGCTGAGAAGTTCATTTGAAGACGAGCAAAGAAAGGCGCGCATTTCTTCGGTTTACAACATTTTCGCATTCGCCGTTTTTATCCCGATCATTTACATATTACCCCGTTTGACCGACTCTCTTCACCCCGGCAGCGGCGGCAACAGCACATTCGGTTCTTACGATTTCAACAACGATATCCGGAAAGTATTTTACCCGGCTGTGATCGGATACATTCTTTTAGGACTGTGGCTTGCCGAGCTGCGGATCCGTATGAAGCACATCAACCGGGTGCAGGAAGAATCCCTCACCACCAGCGATAAAGTAGCACACTAAGCTTAATTTAGAATCCAGTAAACATTTCAAATCAAAATTTCGTTAAGATTTTGAGTCTATTAATAAATAAGATGAAAAGACTTTCTCTCATCCTGCTGACCTTACTTCTTTTATCCGCTAATGTATTTGCCCAGGCAACTGACGACGTTCCGATGGCCGATAAACTGCGGGAAGATGGTAAGATCTGGGTCGTAGTTGCCGTGATTGCTGTAATTTTCGCGGGAATTACGATTAATATGCTTCGTATCGATAGCAAGCTTAGAAGAATTGAAAAAGAGTTAAATATCAAATAGGTTTATCCCGTGAAAAAGATCCAGATATTCGGCCTTATCATTATTGCAGTTGCAATAGGAATTATCGTCTCAACTGCCGGAGACGCAAGTACATATGTCGATTTTACCAAAGCCAGAGAAATGGCCCAGGATGGTGACGAAGAGAGTATCCACGTTGTTGGAAAACTAAAAAAGGACAATGGCGGCAGGATCGTTGAAATGGAGTACCAGCCCGAAATCGACCCTAACTATTTCGTTTTTACATTGGTCGACAACAACAATGTAGAGCAAAAGGTAATCTACAAAAATTCAAAACCTCAGGACTTCGACAAATCGGAGCAGGTTGTTGTGGTTGGAAAAATGAAAGACGGTACATTCTCAGCTGAGAAAATACTGATGAAATGTCCGTCCAAATACGAGAACGGAAAGATGGAAACCACTGAACATACCGCAGTACAATCATGATTCACAGTACCATAGGAAGTGCAGGGCACCTGCTGGTTATTATTGCTTTTGTAACAGCCCTTGTTGCAACATTCGCCTATTTCAAATCCGGGATGCAGGCGGCTTCGCTGGAAGACACGCTTACCTGGAAGCGTTTTGCAAGAGTTGTGTTCTTCGTCCACATGGCTGCGGTAATCGGCGTGGTATTTTCACTCTACTGGATTATCGGTAACCACTATTTCGAATACCATTACGCCTGGAAAAACTCCTCGCTTTCACTGCCAACTGGTTACACGATTTCCAGCTTCTGGCAGGATCAGGAAGGTAGCTTCTTGCTCTGGATATTCTGGAATGTGGTTTTAGGCTGCATTCTGATCTTCTCAAACCGCTCATGGGAAGCTCCTGTGATGACGGTTTTTGCATTGGTACAAGCATTCCTTACGTCGATGATCTTAGGCGTAGTTATTCCTGGGCTGGACCTGAAAATCGGTTCTACTCCGTTTTTGTTATTGAAAGAAGTAATGCCGGATCTTCCTGTTTATAAAATGGATCCGAATTTCATTCCAAAAGACGGTAACGGTCTGAACCCGCTTTTACAAAACTATTGGATGGTGATCCACCCTCCTACCCTCTTCCTCGGCTTCGCTTCTACGCTGATCCCGTTTTCATTTGCAATCGCCGGACTTTGGAGCAAGAAAATTCAGGAATGGGTTCGTCCTGCTTTACCATGGGCACTTTTCTCTTCCCTGATCCTTGGGGTCGGTATTTTAATGGGCGCTTACTGGGCTTATGAAACACTCAACTTTGGAAGCTACTGGAACTGGGACCCTGTTGAAAACTCGTCTATCGTGCCCTGGCTGGTACTTGTAGCGGCAGTTCACACGATGATTATCGCACGAAGGAATGCAACTGCATTGAAGACTTCTTTCATTCTTACCATTGCGACATTCATTCTGATCCTGTACTCTACTTTCATGACGAGAAGCGGCGTTTTGGGTAATGCTTCTGTTCACTCATTTACAGATCTTGGCTTGTCGGGACAGTTGCTGATCTACCTTCTGACATTCACGATCGTAGCGATTGGCTTGCTGGTTTACCGCTGGAAATCGTTGCCGAGCGATGAAGAAGAAGTTTCCACCTACTCTCAGGAATTCTGGATTTTTATCGGAGCTACCCTGCTATGTCTATCCGGCTTTCAGATTCTGGCAACAACATCCATTCCGGTTTACAACAAGATAGCGGAAGCATTTGGAACGGTATTGAACATGGCATTGCCAGCCGATCAGATCGCGCATTACAATAAATTCCAGCTTTGGTTCTTCTCGCTCATCATCGTATTGACTGGTATTGGTCAGTTCTTCTGGTGGAAACGCACAGGCAAAGGCAATTTGCAGGCACTCTATAACCCGCTTCTTATTTCGTTGCTGATCAGTGCGGCGGTGATTACGGTAAAAGGTGTGAGTGATATCCAGTACATCGTACTGCTTACAACCGCCATCTTCGCGATCGTTGCAAATGGAACGATCCTGCTTAACATCATTCGCGGCAACTACAACTTGTCAGGTGGCGCAATCACGCATATCGGAGTTGCATTGATGCTGATCGGAATCCTGTTTTCGTCGGCTTATACCAAAGTTGTTTCGATCAACAATTCGGGCTTGATGATCTCCCGCAGTGAGGAATTTACGAGCAACGATAACAAAGAGAACAAAGAGAACATTACGCTCTGGCTCAACAAAGCCGAGAAAATGGGCGACTATATGCTTACCTGGCGCGACGTACGCGTAGAACCGCGTCATATTCCTGGTTATATCCCCAAAAGCTGGGTTGATATCGTAGAAGGCGATTTCCATGCGGTGGCCTTGCGCGATATTGTAGTAGACGGCAAAAAATACAATACGAAGGGAGATACTATCGAGATTTTCCCTGAAAACTTCTACTACGAAATCGAATACCGCGAACCATCAGGCCGGATCTTCACATTGTTCCCGCGCGTTCAGATCAATCCGAGAATGGGAGGCATTGTTTCCTCTCCGGACATTCAGCGGAAGGTGGATAAAGACCTTTACACCTACGTTTCCATGGTCACCAACCCGACTGCTGAGCCGGTTTGGAGCCAAACTGAGAACTTCACCGTTAACCTGCGTGATACGTTTTTTGTCAATGATTACGTCGCTGTCCTGGACAATGTAGTACGGACGGAAGAAGTGGAAGGTGTTACCCTGGGCGCTGGCGATGCTGCTGTTAAGGCGATTGTCCGCATCCTGGATAAAGACAAAGAATTTGTAATTACACCTTCATTCGTCATCCGCGACAGAATGGTGGCCCGCAAACCGGAAACGAGCAACGATCTGGGTTTACGGATTCAGTTTCAGGAAATCAATCCGCAAACAGGCCAGTTTACTTTTGGTGTAAATACGACGCAGCGTGATTTCATTGTAATGAAAGCAACTGAGAAGCCGCTGATCAACATTCTCTGGCTGGGTACATTTGTTCTTGTTATCGGCTTCATTATGGCTACCGTACGCCGTTTCAAGGATTTTGTAAAAATGAGAAATAAGGAAAACGCCCCTGCCGGACTTCCGAAGGCGAAAGCGAAAAAAGTAGCAGCGGTGTAAATTGCACTGCATATACCGGAAAGAGGGTTTGGCCACAGCTGAACCCTCTTTTTTTGTACTTGTCCGCACAAAAGTTCAGGATTCAAAACCGTTCAGTATGTATATTTATATCCTGATCTGTTTTCTTCTAATCTGAATTTCAATATGGTTTCCGACCTCATCAAATCTGCATTGGGCCGCCTTCGCATCGTGGCTTTTTTAGAGGGTATATCTTACCTGGTTTTACTCGGCATTGCGATGCCTTTGAAATATTTCGCGGGCATGCCGATGGCGGTTCGTCACGTGGGTACAGCGCATGGTGTGCTTTTCGTTCTTTTTGTGATTTTGCTCATCCAGGTAGCGATAGAAAGAAGCTGGTCATTTAAAAAGTCGTTTTTATCTTTTCTCTCTTCGATTGTTCCTTTTGGCACCTTTTACGCAGATGCTAAGTGGTTCAGAAACTAATGCATCCGGCTCCATCTTCCTAATTCCTTAACCCCGACAAGTGCAACGTACTTCTATCCTAACCTGCCTTTTTTTCTGTCTAATCATTTCAGGAACAATTGCTCAGAAACCCAATGAAAATTACCAGTATCACATTCATGCAGCCACTTCGGAGCTCGTAATCGACGGTGTTGCAGATGATATAGCCTGGGGCGCTGCCGAAACGGCGCGGGATTTCTTCATGATCACGCCCATGGACACGAGCTTTTCACGGGCGCAAACCGACGTAAAGCTCTGCTACGACAGGAAAAACCTGTACATTCTCGTTGTGAACCACAAGCCCGTTCTCGGTTCTATTATTGTTGAGTCACTGAAAAGGGATTTCTCGTTTGGAAAAAACGATAACTTCCTCCTTTTCATGGATACATTCGACGACAAGACCAACGGGTTTTCTTTCGGGGCAAATGCAGCCGGGGCACCTTGGGACGGACAGCAGGGTGACGGAGGGACGGTGGATCTGAGCTGGGATAATAAATGGGTGAGTGCAGTTAAAAATGAGGACGATAAATGGGTCTGGGAAGCCGCTATTCCATTCAAAAGCATTCGTTACAAGCCGGGTATCACCCGCTGGGGGATCAATTTCAGCCGCCAGGACCTGACTATCTCAGAAAAATCGGCATGGGCGCCTGTACCCCGTCAATTCCCGTCTGCTTCATTGGCATACACGGGCGTTCTTGTGTGGGATACTCCGCCGCCAAATCCGGGACCAAACGTATCGCTTATCCCCTACGCAGCCACCCGGATGACCAAAAACTACCAGACCGACGCGCACCCGAACTACAAGCCGGCCATAGGCGGCGACATAAAAGTGGGACTTACTCCTTCCATGAACCTGGACCTGACCGTCAATCCGGACTTTTCGCAGGTGGATGTGGATGTACAGCAAACAAACCTGGACAGGTTTGAGCTCTTCTTTCCGGAGCGTCGACAGTTCTTTCTGGAAAACGCCGATCTTTTCGCCAACTTCGGGTACGCTACCATTCGCCCTTTTTTCTCGCGGCGCATCGGTTTGGGAGTACCGATCCAATTTGGTGCAAGAGTAAGCGGGAAGATCAATAAGAACTGGCGCGTGGGCTTGCTGGATGTGCAGACCGGGTCGAATGATACGCTCACTCCGAGAAACAATTACGCTGTTCTCGCATTACAGCGACAGGTACTCGCCCGCTCCAATGTGCGTTTCATTTTTGTCAATAAGGACGCAACCAACTACGTAGCCGAGCAACATGTAGGAACCAACCGGTATAACCGCAACGTCGGCGCCGAGTTCAACCTGGCCAGCGCGAAAAACCTCTGGACAGGTAAGGTAATGGTGCTGAAATCTTTTACTCCCGGCAAATCAGGTGATGATTTCACCCATGCTGCTGACCTCAGATTCAATCGTGCAAACTTCTTCTGGCAATGGCAGCACGAGTATGTGGGCAAGAACTTCAATGCAGAAGTCGGCTATGTGCCTAATGCGACGCGAATGGGCTATTACAAGATCAGCCCCAATGTCGGTTATCTGTTTTTTATAAAAAATCCAAAGATCATAAGCCACGGACCAAAGCTGGTAAGTAATGTGTATTGGGATAAAGAATTCAACGTCAGCGACAAGGAATTTACACTTTCTTATAATGTCAATTTCATCAACCGGGCTACGATTGCATTGTGGGGCGGAAGCTATAACATTCGCCTGCTGCGTCCGTTTGATCCTACCAACCTGGGCGGCTTCACGCTGGAAACGGGCAGCACTCACAGCTGGAAGGCAGCTGGCTTCGACATTGTCTCTGGTCCGCAGAACCGCTTTACCTATCTCGCGTCCGGAATTTTCGGCGGTTATTACCAAAATGGCCATAGAAACAATCTCCGCGCAGAACTGGGTTACCGTTTCCAACCTTATGTAGCTATTACAATGGCCGGGAACTATAACGATATCCGGCTTCCGGAGCCTTGGAACCGTACCCAGCTCTGGCTCGTAGGACCACGTGTAGATGTTACCTTCACGAACCGGCTGTTCTTTACCACTTTTATGCAGTACAACAATCAGGCTGACAATATCAACCTGAATGCACGTCTGCAATGGCGGTACAAGCCTGCATCTGACTTGTTCATTGTTTACACCGATAATTATTTACCCGAAAACTTCCGCGTTAAAAACAGAGCTGTTGTGTTGAAGTTTACTTACTGGTGGAATTTGTAATTCAATAAAACACTTCGATGTTTTTGCTTTTCAGCTGACCAAGCTGCCTGCTGTATTTTATTTCAGCATCCTCTTTGACGAACGGATTACCGCGGAGATAAAGTTTTTCAAGCTGCCTTATTTGCAGAAGCTGCTCGGGGAATTCTGGGAAGTTGTTCGACGATAAATCGAGTTCCTGCAAGTTCAAGAATGCCGTCAGTTCCGGGGGAAAATTTGTGAACCAGTTAAACCCTAAATCTAGTATTTTCAGGTTTTGCATTTTGGTAATGTTTGCAGGAAGCTTACTTAGTCGATTATGGTGCGTATATAATGTATGAATGCGCCTCAGTTTGTCGATTCGTTCAGGCAAAACTTTGATCTGGTTATAGGAAATAGCAAGATGTGTAAGCTTTTTGAGCTTGGTAATGGAGGCTGGCAGCATTTCAAGCTTGTTGTAATAAAGGTCCAGCACTTGCAGCTTCTTCATCTTTTTTATTCCCTTTGGTAAAAGCGCAATGTCCGATTTGTAAAAATTCAGGTCTTGCACCTGCTTTAACTTACGAAAACTCTTATTTGATAATGCGGTAAGCTCATTTCCTCCCAGCCACAGTATTGCCAACTTTTTGGATTTGCGGATCGGGTTTGGAATGTCAGTAAGTTTGTTCTCTTTCAGGTTCAGCAATCGTAGTGATTTGTTTGGTGAAAGATTGAATCCGCTGTTGGTCAAATGGTTATTCTGTAAATGCAGCTGCCTGAGTTTTGGAAGCCGCTTCATATTTATATTCAAAGTTTGCAGCTCATTATCACCCGCATACAGTTCTTCCAAATTGGGGAACCGATAAATAACATCCGGCAATTTCTTCAACTCCAGCTGATTAAGATAAAGCCTTTTAACCTTCAAGGTATCTTGGAAAACAAGCGCCGTTTTCAGATCAACCACCGAACTATCGCCCTGCCTGACCTCCCGCACAACGGGCTGTTTTCCAATCGTCCTAAAGGCAACAACGGAGAATTTCTTCCCTGGTTTAGAGACTTTCCAGCCGTCAAATCCGGTCATAAAAGCATATCTGGCGTGTCCGTCGAGCGAATCCTTGTTATATCCATCTCCCGTGCGAATGTCGAAAATGACGTAATCCGGGCTTCCTGCTTCGTTAATGTAAATTTGGGTAAATACAGAGATTCCGGGATTGGGATTTTCAGGAAATGAAGATTCGATGATCAGGCTTGTCTTTCTCATGACCTCCTTTGTCAAAGACAGTTCACCGCGTTCGTAACCATTGGCCAGGTTGATGTTGTCGATACCTTCTTTTTCAAGATTTTTTGAAGATACTACCTTCATTTGTGCATAAGCAGATTGCATGCACAAGCAGATCAATGCAGAAAATATAGCTTTCATGACATTAAGGTTTTATGGAAGTGCTAACATAACTAAAAGTTTAGTCATATTATAATAGTTACTTACATATTTCCTTCAAAAGCTGCAATGAAATCTATAACTACAAGATCATAGCTACTTACTTCTTTCTATGGTGAATTGAACGAGTTGTTCCAGGGAATGTCTGTGTGGTGACTCAGAAAATTCGTATAGAAGTGCCCTCGCTTCTTCAACGTAACGCTGCATCACTTGCTGCGCGTAACCAAGGCCGCCTGAGTCTTTTACGAAAGCAATTACTTCGCTCACTTTTTTGGGTTTGTGGCTCTCATTCTTAATGATATTGATCACCCTTCTTTTTTCCAGCCAGGAGGCTTTATTGAGTGCATAAATCAGTGGCAGCGTCATTTTTTTCTCTTTGATATCAATGCCAAGCGGCTTTCCGATTTCCTCCTCCCCGTAGTCAAAAAGGTCGTCTTTAATCTGAAATGCCATTCCCACCTTCTCGCCAAATGCATGCATTCGCTTCACAATTTCTTCCGTGGCTCCTACCGAGCTGGCTCCTACCGCGCAGCATGAAGCAATTAATGAGGCTGTTTTCTGACGAATGATCTGGTAGTATACTTCTTCATCAATGTCGAGCCGGCGGGCCTTTTCAATTTGAAGCAACTCCCCTTCACTCAGTTCGCGAACCGCAGTAGAAACGATTTTTAGTATATCAAATTCGCCGTGATCAACTGACAAAAGCAGTCCACGGGAAAGCAGGTAATCTCCTACCAACACAGCAATCTTGTTCTTCCACAATGCATTGACGGAGAAAAAGCCGCGACGGTAATTGGAATCATCCACGACATCGTCGTGCACGAGTGTGGCGGTATGTAATAGCTCTATCAAAGCCCCGCCCCTGTATGTTGACTCTGAAATATCGCCGCAGACCCCAGCGGAAAGAAAGACGAACATCGGACGTAATTGCTTGCCTTTACGCCTTACAATATAGTTCATGATCTGGTCAAGCAGCATTACATCGCTTTTCATGAATTGACGAAACTTCTGCTCAAAAGCCTTCATTTCGTCTGCAATAGGCACTTGGATTTCCTTTATTGAAAGGGTCATACGCATGTAAAAGGGACCGCGTCCCTCTGGATATTAAGAGGTTGTCCAGGCCAAGATCCCGATCCGATGAACAGCAAATATGTTCCTGAACACTAATCTTCAAATTTGGAATAAAATCTTCTGTTTATATCAATTTAATATTGAAAATGTTTAGAATTGGGGAAGGGGGGGAGGAAGGAGGAAAGGGAGGAAGGAGGAAGGAATAAGGAATAAGTTTATAGAGTTTAGAATTTCAAGCCACTCAACCATTCACTCATTCACTCATTCGCAATTCATTCACTAATTCAATCATTCACCGTACCACGGCGGCTCATTCAATCATTCAATCATTCATTCATTCAATCATTAAATAAATGAAAGCACTCGTCCTTGGAGGCGGATCTATGAAGGGCGCTTTTCAGGTTGGCGTGATCCAGGCAGTTTTGGAAAATGGTTTTGAACCTGAAATGATTTACGGTATTTCGGTCGGCGCATTGAATACCACCTTTCTGGCCAATGAGGCAGGTAAGCAGCTTACTGAAAAGAACGCGGTAAACTGGCAGGCTGCCGGCCGTCGCCTGCTCGAATTCTGGATCAAGAACATCACGCAGCCCCAGGATATATCCATGCTGCGCTCGCGCGTCATGCTGGGAATGAACACATTGATGAGCCGGTTTGACGGGATCGTCGACCCGGCACCGCTGCATAGCCTGATCCGCAAGCACCTCAACAACGAATATCTGGCAAATACCCCGGTTAAGGTCAAAGTAGGTGCTGTGAACGTCAGTACCGGCGAGATCAGGTATGTTTCAACAGCCGATCCGCATTACGTCGAGTTCGTGTTTGCGAGTTCTTCCATTCCCATGTTGATGCCTGCCGTGGAAATTGAGCAGCAACTTTATCTCGACGGCGGAATGCGTGAAGTTGCTCCGATCCGGCAGGCTATCGAAGACGGCGCGACGGAAATTGTACTCATAGCCTGCCATTCACCTCTGCTATACCAGCCCGAGGGGATCAATACCCGAAACCTGATCACATTAATTGAACGCGTGCGCGACATTACTGTCAATCAGATTGTTAACAGCAATATTCTTTGGGCAGAATCGTATGTGGACCGTTCCATATTGCGCGGAAAGCAAATAAAGCTCACTGTGATCCGTCCTCTTACGCCATTATTCCTCGACTTACAACATTTTACCTCGGACGATATTTCCAGATTGGTTATAGAAGGTTACCGCGCAGGAATGGAATCGATTTTGAACAAAGACAAGGTACCGGACTAAACTTCCAAGCTCATGAACTCAACGATCAAAAACGGAATTGCCTTGCTGCTAGCCGCCATTCCGACGTATAGCAATGCACAAACAGGAGAATGCAAATTCGACGCACCTAACTCGCTGCAAAGCTATCTGAAACCGTCCGGCCGCACTACGCCCATGATTATGGCGCACCAGGGTGGCACGGAAGATGGTTTTCCGGGGAATAGTATGGCCACGTTTGATAGAACCTACAAGCAGGTCCCCTGCGTTTTGCTCGAATTCGACGTGAGAATGACTGCCGACAGTCTGCTGGTAATCTCGCACGATAACGAGCTTGAAACTCGCACCAATGGAAAAGGGCTACTTAACAAGAAGAAATGGAAGGAAGTAAGTAAACTGAAATTGAAAGACAGCTACGGTTCAATTACCGAACATGGTATACCTACGCTACAACACGTACTCGATTGGAGCAAAGACAAAAACCTGATCCTCATTGTTGATAAAAAGCCGGAAACCAGCATTACCAAGACCATTGAAATGCTGAAAGCAACAGGCAATGCAAACAAATCTGTACTGATCTGCTACTCGCTTGCGGAAGCCAGATTGGCACACCAGCTCGCACCGGATTTGATGCTGGCTGTTGGGTTTAACAGTAATGATCACATTGAAGCAGTTACCAAATCAGGCTTGCCGATGGAAAAGCTGGTTGCATTAACCCCGCGTGAGTTGCAGGATAAACCTTTTTACGACAAAATTCATAACCTCAATGTGGTATCCTCGCTGGGTACCAATGGAAATATAGATACCCTGCAGGCAAGCGCCTCGCGACCGATGTACCAGAAGCTTTGGGAAAGCGGCGGGCCGGACATTATCTGTACCGACAATCCGATTCTGGTACAAAGTATTTTTTACAAAAAAGATTAAATGCAGAGAGCCCGGCCAAATGTGACCGGGCTCTCTTACTAACCAGCAGCTTTCTGCTTAGTTAAAGATATAACGGATACCAATCTGTGCCTGCCAAACGTCGTTGATCGTTTGAGACTTTACAAATGCATCACGAACCAGTACCGGCTCTCCATTCACGATCTGCGTTCCCATTCTGTAAGAAGGAACTCCTTGTGCAGATACGCTTGCGAAGTTAAGCGGGTTAGACTGTGTGCTGTTTGAAGAAACAGTCACCTGGTTTCCTACGCCCCATTTGTTGTTGATCAGGTTACCTACATTGAAAATGTCAGCACGCAGACGAATGATGTTCTTTTTGTTTTTCGCACCCACTTTCACGAAGAAATCCTGCTCTACTGTGAAGTCAAATCTTGTCAACCAGGGATAAGCACCACCATTACGCTCTGTGTATTGTCCTTTTCTCTTTGACAGATATGGGTGATTGTCAACGAATTTCTGGAAAGCTTCTGCTTGCTGCTCTGGCGTAAATGTGTACGTCTTACCATTCACCGGCGTATTTAGCGTAGCAAAAGTGATTTCAGATGCGCTGTTTGGTATATAAAGCAGGTCATTATTATTCTGACCGTCGCCATTCAAATCCGTAGAGCTGACGTATGAAATTTTGGTTCCGCTGTTGGAAACACCACCCAAGGTAAACATGGTTGCTCCGCCAAACTTGCCGCCATATTCTTTACGGTATGTTATGTAACCCACAAAACGGTGACGCAAATCGTTTCCAGACCATGCAAGATCCAGGTAGTTCAGGCCATTTACACCAGGAACGTTTCCTTCAACTGTACTTGATACAGACGCTACGTCTCTTGCTTGTCCGTAAGTATAACCGATCATTCCACCGAAGCCGCGGGTTGCCGCTTTTTCAAGTTTACCAGTGATGGAGTAAGAGTAGCCCTTGTTTGTGTTAGTCAAAACGTAAACGTTGGCAACCTTATCTGAAACAGAACGAGCAACTGTTGCTGCGCTTCCGCTAAGACCCGATCCGGCAAAGCGATCACGGGTATCAGGACCTGCAAATTCAGCAGTTGGCGCCTTCAAGTTTACGTCAATGTAGCGCAATGCATTATAGTTTTTGTTGAAAATACCTTCAACAGTTGCTACTACACCCCAGCCTATTTGCTGATCAATACCAATGTTGCTTTTCCAAATTTGTGGGAATTTCAGGTTTTCATCCGATGCATTTACCTGATAGCCGCGCAATGGAGCCGATGTTGTAGGGTTGTAACGAGAAGGATCTAATGTGAACGGATATGCGGTCGTATTGTTCCCCGCAATCGTTGCTGAGTTCACCCCATTGTTACCCAACTGGTTTGAGATCAAAACGTAAGGGATTCTCGACAAGAACAACCCCGTTCCACCGCGAACCTGTGTCGTGCGGTTTCCTTTCACATCCCAGTTGAAACCGATGCGAGGCGACAAGTAAATGCGTGCTTTTGGAACATTACCTGTATTTACATTATAAGGTGCGCCAGCAGGATCTTTGAATTCTATACCAGCAACTTCTGCATTATAATATTGTTTCGAAGTGTTTGGGATCGTGATATAGTCGCCACGAAGACCGGCAGTGAGCTTGAAATTAGGCGTCACCTGGTATTCATCTTGTAAGTAAAGACTGATTGTCTGAGTCTTGAACTCCTGCCAAGGTGCCGCACCGCCCGGAAGCAATGAGTAACGATAGTTGAAACGAACCAATGTGTCCGGCGCAACTGTCAGGTTTGGATTAGCCAGGTATGCATTCGCTGCATTTTTGAAATCCTGGATCGATCTGAAAACGTAAACTCCGTTTGAAGTCGGGAAGAACAGGTTGTTTGATTTGAAATACTCGTAAGAAGCACCGGCAGTCAGTGTATGTTTTCCGGCAAAATACGTCAGGTTATCCGTAATATTAAGCGTAGAGTAATCCAGCTTGTTATTTGGCGTAAATGGATCAGAACCGATTGTGGTATAAGTTGATCCGTCTTTCTGGATTTCAACTGTCGGGAAGATTGGCGCCTTGTATTTACGGTCTTCGATCTGCTTGTTGAAGGTACCGATGAATGTATTGGCAAACTTACCACCAAAGTTCGAGTTCAATTCTGCTACGAAGGAGCGGGTGTTATCCTGAATGATATATCCTGTATTCTGAGGAGAAATCGCTGAAAGTGAGTTGGTACGGTTCCCAAAACCCGCTGTGTTACTGCTGCTGCTCTGGCTGATCAGTACATCAGAATCAGAGTCGTGGTGAGAGTAACGTAATGTTAGTTTATGCGCGTCGCTGATGTTGTAATCAATGCGGCCCAGGAATTTGTTACTCTTGTTCTCGTTGTTAAAACCGTCGATCGCGCCGATATCATACTGGAACTTCTCTCTCATGAAAGCACCCAGATCTTCGAGGTCAGCCGCAGTTGTGCGGGATACGTTGCTTCCTGTTTGGCCGCGGTTCAGCACGAAATCCAATGCAGGGCTTGAACGTTTTACGAATTCACCATTAACAAAAAAGAAAAGCTTGTTTTTAATGATCGGTCCACCCAAACGAAACCCGGTTGTCTTCTCATTGAATTCATTAACCTTGATTTTGTTACCGTCTGGTCTGTCTCCCGCCAGGCTTTTGTTTTTGAAAAAGTGAAAAACAGAACCCGATAATTCATTGGTACCTGAACGCGTCACTGCATTGATACCAGCTCCCGCAAAACCTGACTGACGTACATCGTAAGGTGCAATGTTGATCTGAACTTCTTCAATCGCGTCCAGAGAGATCGCCGTTGAACCTGTCCGGCCACCTGCTGCCGCTTCGCTACCCAAGCCGAAACCGTTGTTGAAAACAGAACCGTCAATCGTGAAGTTGTTATAACGGCTGTCCTGGCCGCCGAATGAACGACCGTTGCTGTAAGCATTGTATTTCGTAATGTCGTTCAGCGTTCTACCCAGCGTTGGCAGGCTTCCGAGCAATCCTTTATTAAAGGTGGTTGCCGCACCTGTACGGTCTGAGCTGAAAATGTCGCTTCCTGCACCTGTTACAACTACTTCGCTCAGGTCAGTAGATCCGTCCTGCAAATCGAAGTTAACATTTGCGGATGTTCCCAGGTTTGCGTAGATATTTTCCTGAGATTTGTCATTGAAACCAACGAACGAAACAGTCACTGAGTAAGGCCCGCCTACCCGAACTGCCGGAATCGTGTACAAGCCCTGATCATTGGTAACTGATCCGTACCTTGTTCCCGAAGGCGTGTGAATCGCCACGACGGTTGCGCCTGGTAGCGCGTCGCCTTTAGAATCTGTAACCCGGCCGGTGATTGCTGATGAAGTTACCTGGGCAGAAACATCCGGCCCGAAAATGGTTAATAGAAGAGTAACCAGCGTACAACACGCTGCCTTGAAAAGTAAACTTTTCCCGTTCATAAAATTTGGTGATTTGGTTTGTATAAATGGGGGCATCATCGGTAGCGATGAGTGATCATTTACCGCAAAATAATAAGATTTTTATTTTAGAAACAAAAAGCTTAATCGTACTAAAATGCAATACTAATATACGTAACTAATTGATCTATTGAAATAATGCATTATAGTGTACCAATACTTCAATATTTTTGAATTTAACAAATTCTTAAAAATCCTTAATCAGCAGCATTACCGTATTCAGCCGATTATTTGCCGGTTTCAGTGATTTCTCAACTTTTCTGAACCCTGCTCCCGAAGGAGAAAAACCCAATATTATCGTATTATTAAATTTTCATTTCAACTCATATCATGCAGCTAAATTTCAAACAGGTAGGTGAACACGGAAAGCCGGTTATTATACTTCATGGCGTTTTCGGTTTGCTCGATAATTGGTCGGGGATCAGTAAGACAATTGCAGAGCAGGGATACCGTGTGTACCTGGTCGATCAAAGAAATCACGGACGATCGCCACACGCAGGCCCGCTGGATTTCCCCACGTTCGCTGCCGACTTAAAGGAATTTATAGAAGAACATAGTTTGGAGAACCCGATCCTGATCGGACATTCAATGGGCGGCAAGACAGTAATGCAATATGCAGTGACCTACCCCGGCACTTATGAGGGTCTTGTGGTAGTCGACATCGGCCCAAAAGGTTACCCGATCCACCATGCCAGGATATTGGAAGGCTTGAATGCAATTCCTGTTGACCAGATCGAAAGCAGGAACGAGGCAGACGAGATATTGAGCGAGTACGAGCCGATACTGGCAGTCCGCCAGTTTTTACTCAAAAACTTGTATAGAAAAGATGAAGGAGGCTTCGCGTGGCGTTTCAACCTGCCGCTTCTCACCACGGATATGTCCAATGTAGGTGAAGAAATCAGATATGAATCACCCATTCAGGGACCTGTGCTCTTTATCCGTGGCGAGAAGTCCAATTATATTCAGGACGGAGATTTTGCGGGTATTCAGGAAATGTTTCCGGAAGCCAGATTTGAAACGATCGCAGACGCAGGCCACTGGGTTCAGGCAGAAAAGCCGCAGGAGTTCGTTGCGGCAGTTACGCGGTTTTTTGACGAGGTTATCTAATGTATTTCCTCCGCTGGTTGAGACAGGAAGATACGATAAGCTCATTGCCCGTAAATGTGATTTCCCAAACCGGGCAGTAAACGCAATTGACCAACGCGCAGATCGGATTATCAGGGATCGGCGACTGCGGCTTGATATCCATCAGCTGTCCGTTAATGATCAGCGACTTGGGTGCACAGCATCTTGGGAGGCCGTTTGCTTGTAAGATAACGCCGTCACTGCGAAAACTAATGGTATCGACCTGCGACGCGGAGGCATTTTCCCAGACATTCTTATTGTCGACGGAAGCCCTCTCAATTTCTGCCAGACGCCAGTTGCCTGCAATTGTATTCGCAACCGCTGAGCTCATGACATCCATGCTGTCTTTTTTGCATGAAATCAGAACACTCAGAAACAATGTGATATATAGAAGCCTTTTCATAGTATTAAGTTTATACAATCCTAAGGATGCAAATAGCCCCGAATTGGTTGGAAATAAGCAGTAACTACAATTTCAATGCATAAAATACCATTAAAGCTGTTCATGATCCCGACCGTCCTGGCCGAGGGTACACAAGATCAGGTACTCAGTCCCGGTGTCATTGAGGCTATCAAAGCACTGGACATTTTTTTTGTGGAAAATGTACGGACAGCGAGACGTTTCATCAGCAGCCTGCGCCTAGGAAAAGTCATTGACGAGCTTACATTCATCGAGCTGAACAAGGATACGCCGGAAGCAGCAACCTATGAAGCGCTAAAGGGTTTATCGCAGGATGCCGGCGTGCTGTCCGAAGCCGGTTGTCCGGGCGTTGCTGATCCGGGTGCAGTTGCGGTGAACATAGCACATCAGCTCGGCATTCAGGTAGTTCCGCTGGTGGGTCCGTCTTCCATTCTGCTGGCGATCATGGCCTCCGGCCTGAGCGGCCAATCGTTTGCATTTCACGGCTACCTGCCGATCGATAAAGTACAGCGCAAAAAAATGATACAAACGCTGGAAAGAGAAAGCCGGCAGCGGCAGCAGACCCAGCTGTTTATGGAAACTCCATTCAGAAACAATCAGTTGCTCGATACACTGCTGGAAACCTGCCAGCCGGATACAATGCTCAGCATTGCCGCCGATATCACCGCTGCTACCGAGTTCGTGAAAACAATGCCGGTGCGGAATTGGAAAACGCGCAAACCTGACCTGCACAAGCGACCTGTCATTTTTTCAATCGGATAAAGTAAATGCATTTTAAACAGTGTTGTTTCCAACCTTGCAGCCCGTATTTGCCTCTTGGAAGGACAATGCATTATTTACTTTTTCAATAAATCAGTTTAAAACCATGAAAAAATGGATCGCAGCGGCAGGGGTAATTTTCACGTTGATGATGTCTGCCTGCAATGATAACGGCTTGAATGCAATCACTACCGTAGATTCGAACTTCGAAACAGGCCCGGAAGGCTGGACAGCAGAATTCTCGGATTACTCCACCAAAACAGACACATCAATTTTAGATTTTGCTGCGGGTGTAATGTCCCTGCCCACCGGGCTGGATAGTTCTCAGCGCGCTTTTATGATTCAAAGTACAAATCGGAGCGACGATGTTTTTATGTACCTGAAGAAAAAGGTGATCGGGCTGATTCCTGGACAATCTTACGATGTTACTTTCGACGTTAACCTGGGCACCAATGCAGCAAGTGGAAGCTTTGGAGTAGGTGGATCGCCTGCGAGTTCAGTTTATATAAAAGCGGGCGCGTCAGGTACAGAGCCGATCACCACTTTAAAAGACACTGAATATGAGTTCAACCTGGATAAAGGCCAGCAATCCGAGGGTGGTAAAGATGTAGTTTTGCTGGGAGATGTCGCAAATGGAAAAGATAAAGTGGAATACGTGCTCATAGACAGATCCAATGCAGGCAAACCGCTTGTTGTGAAAGCAAATGCAAAGGGCGAGATCTGGCTGTTTATTGGAACGGATTCAGGCTATGAAGGAACGACCAGACTGTACTACAATCGCATTAGAGCTACTTTACAGGAAGTATTGCCGGATTAAATAAGCAACCAAGAAAATGCCACAATGCAGCCATTTTGCATTGTGGCATTTTCTTTTAGGTCTTATTACTCCAAAGCCGCGGGGCTGTTTACAAAGTCTTTTGTAACTTCGCCCCTGGTCAAATGCAGTAAATCTGACTTTCATGATTCGCGTAAAAGATTTTACATTCAATCCGTTTTCCGAAAATACGTATGTACTTTATGATGAAACCGGCGAGTCCGTCATCATAGATCCTGGTTGCTACGAAAACTCAGAAGTGGAAGAGCTGGCTGGTTTTATAGAAGCAAATAACCTCAAACCGGTACATATCATTAACACCCACGCACACATCGACCATGTACTGGGTGTAGCTGCATTGAAGCGAAAATACAACATCCCCTTTTCGCTGCACCAGCTCGACGAGCCACTTCTGAAAGCCGTGAAAACTTACGCATCGAATTACGGCTTTCATAGATTCGACGAACCTGAACTGGATAATTATCTTAAAGAGGGAGAAGTATTCCGTTTCGGGAGCAGCAGCCTGGAAATCGTTTTTGTGCCAGGCCACGCGCCGGGCCATATTGCATTCGTAAGTCACGAAGATCGTTTTGTTATCGGCGGCGATGTGCTTTTCCGGCTGAGTATCGGCAGGACAGACCTACCCGGCGGAAACCACGCAACATTACTGGAAAGTATCCGCACAAAAATCTTCACCTTACCGGAAGACTATACTGTTTATGCAGGCCACATGGATCCGACTACGGTCGGTTTTGAGAAAAAGAACAATCCATTTTTCAGATAAAAAAAGGCACCAACTATGATCAGACGAAACATACCCAATGCACTCACTTGCGGAAACCTTCTATGTGGCTGCGTTGGCGTGGTAGAAGCTTTTCATAACAACCTGCTGATTTCCTGCCTGCTCGTAGCAGTGGCGCTCATCTTCGATTTTTTCGATGGCTTTCTGGCCAGAATGCTGAAAGTAAGCTCCGCAATCGGAAAAGACCTTGACTCCCTGGCAGATATGGTCACTTTCGGACTGCTGCCATCCATTATTGTTTATCAACTGCTCATGCAAAGCATTCCGGATCTGATGGGGATTTGGAAAGCCTATTTCGCTTTTATCATTGCTATCTTCTCAGCAATAAGGCTAGCCAAGTTTAATAACGACACGAGGCAGTCGGACGCATTCATAGGCGTACCTACCCCGGCCAATGCGATGCTGATCGCCTCGCTGCCATTCATCGTTCAGTTTGAGGGAGCTTTTTGGAAAGATATTATTATAAACACCAACAATTTGCTCATCCTGACGGTGGTCATGTCGTACCTGCTGGTAATGGAACTGCCTTTGATTGCTTTGAAATTCAAGCATTTCGGCTGGAAAGGAAACGAGGCACGATTTCTTTTGATAGTTGCTTCAATTGTGCTTCTTGTTACATTGAAATTCTTCGCAGTTCCATTGATACTGGTACTTTATATAGGTTTATCAGTGATAGAAAATCTGCGGGGACAAAAAGCCTGACTAATCATTGACAATCTGTTGTTAAAATAGCTATATGAAATTCTCGCGCATTACAGGTTTGGGTTATTATGTTCCCGAAAACATTGTGACCAATGATGATCTGACGCAATGGATGGAAACGTCCGATGAATGGATCCAGGAACGTACCGGCATTCGCGAGCGCCGGTACTTCGAATACGGCAAAGACACGAATTACAGCATGGCAGCCGCGGCTTCCCGCCAGGCGCTGGAACGCGCAGGAATGAGCGCGGATGAGATTGATGTAATCGTTTACGCAACAATCACCCCCGACTACTTCTTTCCGGGCTCGGCATTCTTGATGCAGCGCGAGCTAAAAATGGATGGAAAGCCCGTGATCGACATTCGTGAACAATGCTCAGGGTTTGTATATGCACTGTCGATCGCCGATCAGTTTATCAAGTCCGGAATGTATAAAAATGCATTGGTCGTAGGATCCGAAATCCAGTCTTCCTGGATCGACAAAAGTACCGCAGGCCGCAATACCGCAGTGATCTTTGGAGATGGCGCAGGTGCGGCAGTAGTATCGGCAACCGACGATCCCCAACATTGTATATTATCTACACACCTGCACGCTGACGGGCGGTTTGCCGAAGAACTTTATGTACGTGACCCAGGCAGCAGCAGGCCGGGAAGACCGGTGAACAGTGAAATGCTGGAAGAGGGCGGCTTCAATGTTTACATGAATGGAAATGCAGTCTTCAAGCACGCGATCGTGCGATTTGGCGAAGTAATCGGCGAAGCACTTGAAGCTAACGGACTCACTCACAGCGATCTTGATCTTTTGGTACCCCACCAGGCCAATATCCGTATCAGCGACTATGTGCGCCAACAATTGGGATTGAGCGAATCGCAGGTAGTAAATAATCTGCAACGCTTCGGCAACACCACCGCTGCCTCCATTCCCATCGCGTTATCCGAAGCCTGGGAGGAAGGCAGATTGAAGAGCGGCGACCTGATTTGTCTGGCTGCTTTTGGAAGCGGGTTTACGTGGGCTTCTGCATTAATTAAATGGTAGTACAATCAATATTGACCAATTGATAGCATTACCAGCGTACAGCCCTCAATTGGTATGATATTTTTATCCAACAACATGTTTTTAAATTCAGGGTTCTCAGTACCAGGGTTAAAGATGACGCGTTTGGGATTTAAAGAGAGGATATAATCGTAATATTCAGGCTGGTGGCTCGGGTTGATGTACAATGTGACGGTGTCCACGTCTTTCCAGTTTGT
The DNA here is from genome assembly GCF_000701505.1 of Dyadobacter crusticola DSM 16708. Taxonomy (GTDB): domain Bacteria; phylum Bacteroidota; class Bacteroidia; order Cytophagales; family Spirosomataceae; genus Dyadobacter; species Dyadobacter crusticola. Next base: position 147,646 of record NZ_JNJB01000001.1, read on the forward strand.
CTTTTCAAGATGTATCTCTTCCCCCAATGCAGCACCTTTTCTTCGTCCGAGTAACAAGATCGGGTGACCGTAATTCCTGAGTTTTTGGGCAGCCAGATAAGCGTATCTGGATGGATTGGCGGTAGCGCCGATGATGAGCGTACGTTTCATTTTTTTAGTTTTTGATGAATCTAAATGTGTAAACCGCAGGGTAGCACTTATAGCAACAGAAAAAGATTGCAAAAATGTTTCCAGCAAAGCGCGGAGTGTGCCAGCACCGCGGGTTTCGAATGCAACCTTATAAAACCTAATAATATATCCTTATCACAATGAATGAGTTAAATGTAAGTCGGAGTTTCTGGAACGAAAAGTGGGCTAAAATTATCTTCGACGAAATCGAAAACGCTCCTCATTACGAAGTATCTAATTATGGCAGGCTGAAAAGTTTTCAGAACAATCCGAAAGACGGAGTGGTCATTAAAGGATCGGTTATCCAGGGATACAGATCGCTGAATATCAGGGTTGCGGGAGGAAAAACAATCAATCGTTACGTGCACAAGCTTGTAGCTGAGCACTTTGTAGATAAACCTGACGCAGAGCATAATTTTGTTATTCATATCGACTTTGAAAAACAAAACAACTACTACGAAAATCTGAAATGGGTTACGAAGGCTGAGATGATTGAGCATAACCGCGAAAATCCTGCATTTATCAACCGCGTGATCCCAAGACGAACCAAAAATTATAAGTTGACGGAAAGCAAGGTACGTATCATCAAAAAGCTGCTAAAAAACGACAATAACCGCCTTAAAATGATCGCAAAGCAGTTTGGGATTACGCATACGCAGCTGAACAGGATACGTTCCGGGGAAAACTGGAAGCATGTGACGATAGAGGAATAAAGGACTTACTTACATCGGCTGCTTGTCACCGGCTGAAACCGTATAGCCGCTGCCGTTCACGCCTTCTTCATAATCCACGGATACTCCGATGACGTACATCAGGTGGCGACGGTCTATGATTACCTTAATCCCTTCTACCAGGTAGGTTTGGTCAAATTCAGTCGCCGTATCAAATCCAAGCAGAAAAGTACCGCTGCATGCGCCCCCCCGCAGTCCTACCCTCAGCCCGTAGGTGTCAGGAATCTTGTTTGCTTCCAGTGTAGATTTAATTTCCAGCTTAGCGTTTGCTGTGAGTTGAATTGGGCTTTCCATTTGAATGCAGATGCTCGTTCGGATAAAAACTAAACAGCGGCGGTCCCCGTTCCATTCGAGACCCTAAATAAATATCGGCTGATTCTGGCAATCCGCTAATTTTGCAATTCGTTTTTGGATCGAAAATTAACATTTGAATATGGAATATCAGCTTATACTGGCCTTTTTGCTCCTCGGAGCGATCGTTACCTTCGGTATTTACATGACGATTAAGACCGTTGCCGAAAAGATCTTTGAAAAACAGAAATGGAACATCAGAAGCAAAAACATTGAGATCACCCTCCCCTTGCGGTTGCAGGCTTACGAGCGTATGTGCCTCTTTCTTGAACGTATCACGCCCAGTAATTTGTTATTGAGGCTGGTACCTTCCGCAATGAGCGCGCTGGAATTGCAGCAGATCCTTTTGCAGGAGATCAGGGATGAATACAATCACAACGTGGCGCAGCAGCTTTATATGAGTACGCACGCCTGGGAACAGATCACCAATGCAATGAATGAGACGGTTGCAGTTATCAACCAGGCAGCCACCGAAGTACCTGCCGAAGCCCCGCCTTCCGACCTGGCAAAAAAAATCTTTTCACAAGTAATCGAAAAAGAAGTACAGCCAGCCTCGCATGCATTGAAAGTGTTGAAGGAGGAAATCAGGGGGATATTTTAAAGGGGGCCGTCGGCTGTCGGCTACCAGACTTTTGCTCCGCGAATTAAAACTTGCAAGCAATAAACGAAAAACCCGAAAGCCGGTGGTGACTGCCGAAGTCATTAACTAAAAAAAAGCCGACTGCCGAAAGCCGACTGCCGAAGTACCCAGCAACACCACCTACATCTTTAATTAAAAAAAGCCGAAAGCCAAATAGATGCTTTACCCCAATACACTAGAACAAAAATTAGGTTTTGATAAACTTCGGGAACGATTGAAGGAGGCTTGTATCAGCCCGCTTGGGCAAGCTTTTGTGGAAAAGATCAAGTTTTCCGAGAATTTTACATTGGTAGAAAAGCTCGTCAGCCAAACGGCCGAGATGCAGCGCATACTTGAAATCGGAGAAAATTTCCCTTCTCAAAACTATATAGATGCGACGCCTTATCTGAAACGCGCCGCGATTGAAGGAATGTTGCTTACCCAGGCTGAGTTCTCGGATCTGAAAGTTTCCTTGCTCACGATCAAGCTTTGTCTTCGATTCTTTGAAAGCCAGGAACCTGACTCCTACCCGATCCTGGGCGAATACGCCAAAACTATCAGAGTAGAAAAAACGATCACCGACGCCATTGACCGCATTATCGACGACCGCGGTCAAATTCGTGATTCTGCATCGAGCGAGCTTTCACGTATCAGAAAACGACTGATTTCTGAACAGGCGGGAATTCGTAAAAAGCTCGACACAATCCTGAAATCGGCCCGAAGCAGCGGCTGGATCGGTGACGATGTTTCACTTACGGTGCGGAATGGAAGAATGGTTATTCCTGTTGCGGCAGAACATAAAAGAAAGCTGAAAGGATTTATCCACGATGAGTCTGCTACCGGGCAAACCGTCTTTATAGAACCTACTGACGTTTTTGAATCCAATAACGAAATACGTGAGCTGGAATATGAAGAGCGGCGCGAGATCAACCGGATACTGCTTGAACTTACCAGTCAGCTCAGGCCGTTCGTTCCGGATTTGCAAAAAGCCTACGGATTCCTCGGGTTAATGGATTTTCTGCGAGCGAAAGCCAAGCTGGCTGCCGAGATGGGCGCGATTAATCCGCCATTTACCAACCGACAATTTATAGACTGGCGAAATGCGCGTCACCCGCTGCTGCATTTGTCTTTCCAGAAGCAGGGCAAGAAAGTGGTACCTCTGAACATCGAACTGAGTGAAAAACAGCGCATTCTGATTGTTTCGGGGCCGAATGCAGGTGGTAAGTCTGTCTCGTTAAAAACGGTCGGACTTATCCAGTATATGTTTCAATGCGGCTTGCTGGTTCCTGTTGATGAAGGTTCCTCAATGGGATTTTTCCAGAATATTTTCATTGATATTGGTGACGAACAATCGCTGGAAAACGACCTGAGTACGTACAGTTCCCACCTGACAAATATGCGGTACTTCCTGACGACCGCGAACAGGCGCACTTTGTTTCTCATCGACGAGTTCGGAACGGGGACTGAGCCTGGCTTAGGTGGAGCAATTGCGGAGTCAATCCTGGAAAACCTGGTCAAATCGGGCGCCTATGGTGTGATTAACACGCATTATACCAACCTGAAAGTACTAGCCGACAAAACGGAGGGTCTTGTGAATGGCGCAATGCGTTTTGACGGAGAGCACCTGGAACCGCTTTACCAGCTGGAAATCGGCCGGCCTGGAAGTTCGTTCGCATTTGAAATTGCCTCGAAGATCGGTCTGCCGGAAGCTGTGGTGAACCGCGCCAAGGAGAAGCTCGGCAAGCAACAGGTCAATTTTGAGAAGCTGCTGAAAGAGCTTGACATTGAGCGCAGGGTCTTTTCAGAGAAGAACATTGAGATTGGCATCAAGGAAAGAAAGCTTGCCAAGCAGCTGGCGGACTATACTGCATTGAAAGAACGCCTCGAAACGAATGAAAAGAAGATTGTAAACGAAGCGAAACAAAAAGCCAAAAATCTGCTGACAGACGCTAATCAGCTTATAGAAAATACGATTCGCGAAATCAAGGAAAATAAAGCAGAGAAGGAGAAAACGAAATCTGTAAGAAACGAGCTTGAAACCTTTGGCAAGAAAAACCTGGCGTTTGAAGAAGTTAAGGAAACCGCCCCGGCAGAAGAAGTATACGAACCAGAAGGCGGAGAGATCGTGCCGGGAAGTTATGTCCGCATTCTAGGCCAGACTGCCATTGGAGAAGTGTTGGCTGTGAAAGGTAAAGATGCTGAGATCCGGATCGGAGATTTGAAATCCAATGTCAAGCTGAACCGCCTGGAAAAGGTTTCCAACAAAACTTACAAAGCTGCCACGGGCGAAAAGAAAATAAAATCCGCTGCAAAAGGAGTTGATTTGAACGAACGTATGCTCAATTTCAGCTTTAACCTGGATATGCGCGGAAAACGCGGTGAGGAAGCGCTGGGGCTTGTAGACCAATTCATGGACAATGCAATTATGCTCGGTTACGATGAGCTGCGGATCGTCCACGGCAAAGGCGACGGAATCCTGCGAACGCTTGTCAGAAACCATTTGAGAGGCTATTCACAGGTGAAAGGAATGCAGGATGAACATCCTGACCGTGGCGGAGCCGGGGTTACGATTGTTAAATTGAAATGAGTTTAGATAAAAATGAAAAAGCGTCAGGCAGATAACTGCCTGACGCTTTTTCATTGACTAGTGAATTAAAGTTGAGGCTGTTCGGCCACCAGCTTTTCTTCAACGTGACCTCCTCTTGGATTTCCGGCCCAGAACCAGAGAATCGCAAATGCGACGATCAGGATGATCGGGAAAGTAAGCATGGTAGACAATGTAGCCTGCCCTGCTGCCAGCTCCAATGCGGAACCTGTAAGGCCCTGCGCAGAATACTCAGAGTGTGCAGAGTCGATCCAGCGACCGATAAATGGTTGGAAGATTGAAGTAGACAACATACCTACCCCACCGATAATGGACATTCCAAGCGCGCCGCTCAACGGAACACGCTGCGCTACGAAACCGATTACAGTCGGCCAGTTGAAGCACACACCCAATCCGAATATAACGGCCGCGAAGTATGCGATAGGGCCGGTTACTGTGCTAAACATGTAGATACCGATAGCCGCCAGAACTGCACCGAAAAGCAGAATACCTGTTTGACCAACCAGATCCACCACCGGACCTGTGAAAAGTCTTCCTATCGTCATTACACCGAAAGTCAATGCCAATACGAGCATCGGATCTGCTCCGCTACTGCTCAATACTACATTCACCCACTGGTTAGGACCAAATTCTGTGATCGCGGTAAGCGCCATGCAGCAGAAAATGAAGATATACAAAGGAGTAAGCATCGCCTGGAAGTTCTTCGCAAGTGAAGTTACACCTTCCACTTTCGGTCTTGGGAAAGCCTGACCGAAGAAAAGGAATGCGTAGATAACGGTTGGGATCATCAATACCCAGATCTGAGTCTGCCACGACGAACCTGCGTCAGTCATGAACTTCGAAATTAAGCTACCCAATACGATACCGCCCGGGAACCACATGTGGAAGCGGCCGAGCATTTTGTTCAGCTTGTTGCTGGAATACATGTCAGCGATCATCGGGTTACAAGCCGCTTCTGTACAGCCGTTTCCGAAACCGATAAAGAATGTAGACACCAATAAGCCTGTGTAGCCGCCGGCGTAGATCGTCAGCAAAATTCCAAGCGTGTGCGCCACGACAGCAACCTGCATGATAATTTTCGGCCCGACTGTGTGATAAACAATACCTCCGATGATCATCGAAATTGGAAATCCGAAGAAGAACATGGAGTTAATAAAGCCCAACTGCTCGGCGGTAAGGCCAAATTCAGTGCCCAATTGCGGGAGGATACCTGCTCTGATACTGAATGAAAAGGCCGTTGTAATGATGGCAAGACAACTTGCGTTGAATAACCTGCTGCTGTTAACAGTTTGAGTCATAAGACTAAAAGGGTTTGATTTTTTGAATTAGATGGTTTTTTTGAAAACGGTCTGCGTTAAAGCTTTAATTTAAGATTTTCACAGAAAAAACAAATTAACGGCGATTCTACTGGTTTTAACAGGCTTTCGGGGGTGTTTTTTGAGTGTTAAAATTATATTTGTAAGAAGTAAGAGTGATATATACTACTCTTTATACCTTTAAAATCTTTTCAAAACTTTAAACCAACTGGAATGTCAAGAAAGATCAGAATGGGCATGGTAGGTGGTTCCCTGGACGCATTTATTGGTGGGGTACATCGCCGTGCAGCGATCATGGATGGAGAAATCGAGCTTGTCTGCGGTGCTTTCAGCTCCGACCCATTGAAGTCGAAGGAGTCAGGTAGCGCATTGTATTTACCGGAAGACCGGGTTTATAATGATTTTGAAGAAATGATTGCAAAAGAAAAGCAGCTCCCGGAGGGCGAGCGAATGGATTTTGTGGCGATCGTTACTCCAAATCACGTACACCACGCCCCTGCCAAGCTTGCCCTGGAAAATGGTTTTCATGTCGTTTGCGATAAACCGATTACATTAAATACGAAAGAAGCAGAAGAGATCGTCGCATTGGTTGAAAAAACCGGGCTGGTTTTCTGTTTGACCCATAATTACACGGGCTATCCCATGGTAAAGGAAGCCCGCGAAATGATTGCCTCCGGTGTAATCGGTGAGATCAGAAAAGTGATCGTGGAATACCCGCAGGGCTGGCTGGCTACTTTGGTGGAAGTGACCGGGAACAAGCAGGCTGCCTGGCGTACCGACCCGAAACGCTCCGGCGCTGCTGGCGGACTCGGTGATATCGGAACACACGCCGAAAACCTGGCTGAATACATTACCGGCCTCAAAATCACGCAGCTTTGCGCTGACCTGACCATTTTTGTGGAAGGTCGCCTGCTCGATGATGATGCCAACATTCTGCTGCGATTCAACAATGGTGCCAAGGGAATTCTTCAAAACAGCCAGATTGCAAACGGAGAAGAAAACGACCTGAACATCCGCGTTTACGGGGAGACTGGTGGATTGCAATGGAAGCAACTCGAACCTAATACGCTGATACACAAAACCAACCAGGGCGCACGCATTATCCGCACAGGTGTGGGTAATCTATCCAAAGCTGCCCAGGTGCACACGCGCATTCCTGCCGGGCACCCCGAGGGTTACTTTGAAGCATTCGCCAATTTGTACCGCAATTTTGCATTGCACGTACGAGCTCATTGGGAGGGTCGCACAGTAGATCCTGTTTACGATTTCCCAACTGCACAGGATGGATTGAGAGGGATGAAGTTCATTGACGCTGTCATTGCCTCCAATCAGACAGACACCAAGTGGACTGACTTCTGACCTGCATTCAATTCTTTTTTAACCTTAATCCTAACCCGCTTCGGCGGACTGTTTTCTCACCTATTTTCCATTCCCGTTTATGAATAAAATCAAAGTCGGCGTTGTCGGCACAGGTTTCATCGGCCCGGCGCACATTGAAGCGCTGCGACGCCTTCCAAATGTTGAAGTAGCAGCGCTTTGCGAAGTGACAGCTGAACTGGCAGCACAAAAAGCAGACGCACTCGGGATCGAACGTTCCTATACCTTCGAAGACCTTTTGAAACAAGATGACATTCAGGCTATACATATATGTACGCCCAACTTCCTTCACTACTCACAGTCGAAAGCTGCATTGCTGGCCGGTAAACATGTGATCTGTGAAAAACCACTTGCCAAAGACCTTGCGGAAGCAGAAGAGCTGGTAAAGCTTGCCGCTGAAACAGGATTAGTAAATGCAGTACACTTCAACCTGCGCTACTACCCGCTGGCACGTCAGATGAAATCAATGCGTGAAAAAGGCGAACTGGGTGAAATTTATTCCTTCATCGGATCTTACCTGCAAGACTGGCTTTTCTACGAGACAGATTACAACTGGCGCCTGGAACCAGATAAGTCGGGCGACTCCCGCGCGATTGCAGACATCGGTTCTCACTTGATGGATATACTGGAATACATTACCGGCCTGAAAACAGTTGCTGTCATGGCCGATTTCAATACCATTCATAAAACACGCAAAAAGCCGCTTAAACCGGTGGAAACATATTCCGGCAAGATGCTGCAGCCTGAGGATTATGCAGATGTACCTATCAACACAGAAGATCACGCAAACGTGTTGCTGCGTTTTGACAATGGCAGCAAAGGCGTAATCACGGTATCACAGGTTTCGGCTGGCCGGAAAAACAGAATGGCACTTGAAATTGCCGGTTCGAAGAAAACATTCAGCTGGTGCTCAGAATCACCAAACGAAATGTGGATTGGTAACCGCGACAAGAGCAATGAAATCCTGATGCGCGATCCTTCGCTGGTCAATGAGGATGTACGTTCAACAATCACATTCCCAGGCGGCCACAACGAAGGTTTCCCTGATACTTCAAAACAAATGTTCAAAGAAGTATACGCAGCCATCGCCGCAGGCAAACAACCAGAAAACCCAACATTCCCAACCTTCGCGGACGGATACAGGGAGTTATTGATTTGCGAGAAGATTTTGGAAAGTAACAGAGCGCAGGCGTGGGTTAATATTTAAATTTTGAATGATTGAATGAGTGAATGATCGAATGCCCATTTTGAAATAAATACACACACTGACTTATGGAAAATGCAAGCTCTAAATCGAGCTTTATCTTATTGCTGCAAAATCGGACAAAAGATTTCGTATTGCGGAGCATTAAGGTTTTCAAAGCACTGCCCCCGACCGAGGAAGCGCGGATTGTTGGAAAACAGTTCCTTCGATCAGCTTCATCCGTGGGAGCTAATTATCGAGCGGTTTGCAGAGCCAGAAGTCAGAATGAGTTTTTTTCAAAACTGAGTATTACGATCGAGGAGGCGGACGAATCATTATTTTGGTTAGAGATAATTTCAGAATCCGAAATATTGCCTCTAGACAAATTGAAATCCCTAATGAGAGAAGCGGAAGAGCTTATCAAAATTCTGTCCAAAGCCCGCAAAAACACCAGATAAACGACTCATTCAATCATTCATTCATTCAATCATTCAACATTAAAAACATGAAAACAATCAAAGGGCCGGGGATTTTCCTGGCACAATTCCTCGGTGACGAAGCTCCTTTTAATTCACTGGATTCGATTGCTGATTACATGGCGGGGCTAGGCTATAAAGGCCTTCAACTTCCTACATGGGATCCGCGGGTAATTGATGTGAAACAATGCGCTGAATCGCAGACTTATGCGGATGAGCTGAAAGGTAAACTGGCCGACAAAGGTCTGGAAATTACTGAACTGGCTTCGCATATCATCGGTCAGCTCGTGGCTTCGCACCCGGTATATGATGAAATGTACGACGGGTTTGCAGTGCCCGAGGTACGCAACAATCCGAAAGCGCGGGCTGAATGGGCTACGCAGCATTTGAAATATGTGGCGCAAGCAAGCCGCAGACTCGGACTTTCCGCAAGCGCGACTTTCTCGGGTGCATTGGCCTGGCCATTTTTGTACCCCTGGCCACAGCGCCCGGCCGGACTGATAGAAACTGCATTCAAAGAACTGGCTGCAAGATGGAAGCCGATCCTGGATGTTTATGATGAAAATGGCGTCGACGTAGCATACGAGCTTCACCCTGGTGAAGACCTTTTTGACGGATCTACTTTTGAGATGTTCGTTGATCACCTCGACGGTCACACGCGCGCCAACATCAATTACGACCCGAGCCACTTTGTATTGCAGCAGCTCGATTACCTGCAATTCATCGACCTGTACCACGACCGCATTAAGGCATTCCACGTAAAAGATGCCGAGTTTAATCCGTCGGGTAAGCAAGGTGTATACAGCGGATTCGCAGGCTGGGCTGACCGCGCCGGCCGTTTCCGCTCGCTAGGCGATGGACAAGTTGATTTCAGTGGTATTTTCTCCAAACTATCTCAGTACGATTACGGCAGCTGGGCAGTTTTGGAATGGGAATGCTGCATTAAGTCGCCTGTTCAAGGTGCAGCAGAAGGTGCGCCTTTCATTGAAAGCCACATTATAGAAGTAACTACAAAGGCATTTGACGACTTTGCAGGGACCGGAGCTGACGAGGCTTTCAACCGCAAAGTTTTAGGTCTGTAATTGTCGATTGTACAAGTATATTAAAAACCTGTCTTCCTTATGGAAGGGAGGTTTTTTTCATATAATTACCTGCTGCATTGTTTCGTTTTGAGTAGAATGAAAATGCAGTTCGAACACTAAAAAATAACCAGTTCACCTAATCTGTAATGCGTAAAATTCTTTATCAAAACTTGCTGAACCGACTCCGAGTGATAGGTACGATGGGCCTGGTCTGTTGCGGTTTAGCGTCCTCGGCACAAACTGTCACACCTGAAAAGCGCGTGCTTGTGTTTTCCAAAACGGCTGCATTCCGGCATTCTTCCATTCCGGCCGGAAAAGCGGCGATCATGAAATATGGCAAAGAAAATGGCTTTGCCGTGGATACTACTGAGAATGCGACGGCTTTTACAGAAAAGAACCTGCAAAAGTACGGCGCGGTCATTTTCCTGAATACGACGGGCAATATCCTGGACAATAAACAGCAGGAAGCATTTGAACACTACATCCAGGCGGGAGGCGGGTACGTCGGCGTTCATGCGGCTACCGACACCGAGTACGACTGGCCCTGGTACAACCAACTTTCCGGCGCCTATTTCGCGAGCCATCCAGGCAACCCGAACGTACAGGAAGGCGAAGCTTATGTAGTGAACGATCAGCACCCTTCCATGACGGGTTTTCCGAAGAAATGGAAGATCAAGGATGAGTTTTATGATTTCAAAAACTTCAATCCGAAGGTTAATGTCCTGGTCAAAATTGATGAGAAGACTTATAAAGACGGGAAAATGGGCGACGACCATCCAATGTCGTGGTTCCATGAATATGACGGTGGAAAAGCATTTTACACCAACTTCGGGCATGAAGATGCTACATATGAAAACCCGGTTTTTGTAAAACACTTTATCGGCGGTTTGAAGTGGGCAATGGCCGAAAAGCTCGACTTCGCGAAGGCGAGGCCGGAAGAAAACCGTTTCACTAAAAAGACCCTCGCTACCAAGCTTGACGAACCTACTGAGCTGGTCGTACTGGAAGATCAGAGCGTGCTTTTTTCAGAAAGAAAGGGAAAGTTGAAATTGTATAACCCAAAAACGGGCAAAGTAAAGGTTGTGGCAGAGGTACCTGTTTATACCAAGCAGGAGTATGGTTTAATGGGTTTAAATATTGATCCTAATTTCAATACGAACAAGCTTGTTTACCTGTACTACTCTCCGCTTTCATCTGCACCGGATACTGCTCAGCATTTGTCCCGCTTTAAATACGATGACGTCAAAGACACGTTGCTACTCAGCACCGAGGAGGTTTTACTGACTGTTCCTGTAAAGAGAACGGACTGCTGCCACACCGGTGGTTCCATTGCGTGGGATAGCAAGGGAAATTTGTACCTGTCTACCGGCGACGATGTAAATCCATTCCAGTCCAATGGATTCGGACCGATCGATGAGCGGCCGGGACGTGAAGGTTTCGACGGACAGCACACTTCTTCCAACACGAATTCACTTAGAGGCAAGGTAATTCGCATTAAACCACGCTATGGCGACCGCCGCGCAAATATGCCAGGCGGTACTAACTTGTACGATATCCCGGAAGGAAATCTGTTCCCTGCAGGTAACCCGAAAGCACGGCCTGAGATCTACGTAATGGGAACACGAAACCCTTACCGCATTTCAGTGGATCAGCACAATGGTTATCTGTATTGGGGTGATGTTGGTCCGGATGCATCTTTGGACGATCCGAAGCGGGGACCTCGCGGTTACGATGAAGTAAACCAGGCGAGAAAGGCAGGCTATTATGGGTATCCACTCTTCATCGCTGATAACAAGCCTTATATCGATTTCAATTTTGCTGACAGTACTTCACACGGACCATTTGACCCGGCGAAACCGATCAATAACTCGCCGCATAATACCGGCTTGCAAGAGTTACCGCCAGCCAATCCTGCATTCATCTACTATCCTTATGCAGACTCTCCTGAATTCGGAGCGATTGTTGGTAAAGGTGGCCGTAATGCAATGGCAGGACCTGTTTACTATTCTTCCGACTACAAGGATAGCAAGGTGAAGTTTCCGGAATACTACAATGGAAAATTCTTCGCTTACGACTGGATCCGTGACTATATCAATATAGTTACCATGAACGAGCAGGGTGACCTGAAGAGCATTGATCGTTTTTTACCAAATACCAAATTTAGTCACCCGATTGATATGCAGTTTGCAAATGACGGTTCGCTTTATACATTGGAATACGGGCCAAACTGGTTTGCCCAAAATGACGAAGCAAGCTTGTCGCATATCACATACAATGCAGGTAACCGCGTGCCGGTAGCAGTGGCAACCGCTACGAATACAACTGGCGCTACGCCTTTGAAAGTCAACTTTTCGTCAAAAGGATCTCTCGACTATGATGGTGATCCGATCAAGTACGAATGGTCTTTCGGGAAAGGACTTCCTAAGAGCAATGTGGCGAACCCAAGCTATACTTACGCAAAGCCGGGCGAATACACAGCTACTTTGAAAGTAACCGACAACGCAGGGAATGCAAATACATCGGAAGTTATTGTGCGTGTAGGTAATGCAATTCCGAAGGTTGATGTGGCTGTAAAAGGCAACAAAACATTTTATTGGAACGACAAACCTGTAAACTACGAAGTTTCGGTTTCGGATAAAGAAGATGGCAGCCTCGCGAATAAGAAGATCCCGGAGGACGAAGTTACTGTGACGATCAATTACCTGGAAGGTTTTGACAAAACCATATTGGCCCAGGGTCACCAGGCAAACACCGGCTTTGAAACCGGAAAAAGACTGATCGAATTGAGCGACTGCAAAGCCTGCCACTCGGTAGATAAAAAATCCATTGGTCCCGCTTATAAGGAAGTAGCGAAGAAGTATGCAAGTGAACGTAATTCACTTAAAACGCTTACCGACAAAGTTCTGAAAGGTGGAAGTGGTGTTTGGGGCGAGCAGGCAATGCCGGGCCACCCACAACACAAGCCCGAAGAAATCGAGGATATGGTGAAGTACATTCTTTCACTTGCGAATGACAAGGGGGTTGATAAAAAACCACTGAAAGGTTCGTACGTGACCGAAGCGAAGAAAAAATCCGGTTCGTACATCATCACGGCAAGCTATACTGATAAAGGAAGTGGCACAATGGGACCACTTACAGGTGCTAAAACACTTGCATTGCGTCCGGCAACATTGATGGCAGCCCTGGCCGACACTACTCAAAATACCGCCAACTTTAAAGGGGAGGACGGTAAAGAAATGGTAATAGGCTCCAAAAGCGGCAGCTTCTTCGCCTTCGACGATATTGACCTGACCGGTATCTCAAACCTCGCAATAGCAGGCAGTAGCAATGAGAAATATACTGCCGGCGGTACTTTGGAAGTGCGACTTGACAGTCCGGCCGGCACAAAGATCGGCGAAGTGAAGATCGACAAAACGGGAGAAGTAAGTATCCCGCTTAAAGCGCCAGTTGATCAAAAGCTGCATAAGTTGTTCTTTGTATACAGAAATCCGAATGCGGGAACAAAACCGTTGTTTACCGTAGAGTCAGTCCGGTTTGACCGAGCTACTTTATAAACTTGATTTATCTAAATGCGAAAAGCCGGGCTTCGATGAAGTCCGGCTTTTCGCATTTAAAAACAAACTATTTACTCACCATCATCTTTTTAGCGCCATTGCTTTTCCCATCCGTAACGAGATCGTAAATGAATACGCCGGTTCCAAAATCATGAGCAGAAAGCTGAATGGATCCTTCTCCGCGCGTTTTCACAACTTCTGTACGGATTTTATGTCCGTTTGTTGAATAAATATTCAATACTGCATCCTTGATCGTCTCCGGAATAAAGAACCTGATTGAAGAACTACCGGAAAAACCGTTTGGCGAATTTTGTTCCAGAATCACTCCATTCTCATTTACTTCGTTGGTTCTGGCGGCAGGATTGGTAAGCGGCCGAGTCATGTTGGAAGCCACAATGCGTTCTAGCTGGGCTAGTCTCTTCGTTAATTCGGCAGTCTCAGCTGTGAGCTGCCGGATTTCCTCGTCTTTTTGCTCGATCATTTGCTGCTGCTCTTTCACAGAGTTTACCAGCATATATGTCATTGCATTTGCATCGTAATCGAGGTATTCTGTCTTATTGCCAAGCGAATCCTGATAGGTGAATGTACCCACCATGTGAGGAGCTATTTTCTGCACGTCCTGGGCAATGATCCCTACGAACTTCTTATCTGTTGGCAAACCGGCCGCGCCGTTGTAGTTGAACCAGACGGGTTTGATCTGCTTTAACACATCAAGCCCTTCGGTGTAATCTGAGATATCCTTTTTGAGACGCTTGTCAGAGGCGACAATCCATGCGGAAGAGCCGGCTTTTGCAGCAGAAAACGTACTCAAGTGAAGCTTGTAAGTAGGGGCCTCAACCCCAATTCCTACATTGTCGAAAATTGTCCCGAGCACAATACTATGATCCCGGGTGACTTTGGTTTTCGCGCCCACTGCTGTTGCATAGGTTACATTGGCGCTCCCCGACGTTTCATGTCCAATATATGTATTTGCAAGCCCTTTCAAGTTACTGTTTCCGGCTCCGTGTCCGAGAAATACATTGTAATGTCCGCTTGTGTTATACTCTCCTGCTCCATTTCCAGCAAACAAGTTGTAATTCCCCTCCTTATTGAAGAAGCCGCTCCGGCAGCCAATGAAGATATTTTCGTTACCAAAGTAGTTAGAGCCGCCTGCTTCTACGCCAATGAAAGTGTTTCTAAGACCCACACCACTGCCTGCCCCTGACTTCGATCCTACAAAGGTATTCCAACTGCCTGTTGTATTGCTTTTGCCCGATAAGTACCCGAGAAAAGTATTCTCGCTTCCATGAGAAATCGAGAAAGCAGACCTGCTTCCAAGCGCTGTATTCTGATTTCCGCCTATATTAGCAAACCCGGAAAGACTCCCGACAAATGTATTATGCTCGCCGACCGTGGAGGAGCCCGCCCATATTCCCACATAAGTACCATCGGTACCCTGATCGCCGGCTTGCGAACCATAAGAGGTTGTCTGTCCGCAAACGCTGTTAAACATTCCTGCTAACAAGAAAGCAGCACCCGATAACTTGTAAATTGTTTTCATTTCGCAAAACGTTTAGTGTATTGTGCAACTTCGCAGTCGCAATTTTTACACTAGGAATGATTTGCAAGAAAAGCTTAATTCAGAGGCGGACGCAAATTAACGATCGGATTTGCTTTTTTCCTTTCGTTAAGTATTTGGAGGCTGGTTTGTAACACTACTTGGCAAAACCTTCAATCCCTAAACCGAACAGTGCAAAGTCGTATTTGACCGGATCAGAAGGATCAAGCTGTTTTAATGAGGCAGTAAGTTCCAATGCAGTTTGCCAATCCGTATTTGGCCTTTTTATAAGGCCTAGAAAGCGGGAAACGCGATCTACGTGAACATCGCAGGGACATACTAGCTGTGAAGGCAATATATTATTCCAGATACCGAAGTCAACCCCATTATTGTCTTTCCGGACCATCCATCTCAGAAACATATTCAGCCGCTTGCAGGAAGACTTCCGAGCTGGGGTGGCAATGTGCTTGGCAGCACGCGATGGGAAATGTTCCGAATCGCGAAACATGTTGTGAAAACCGATCAAAGATTTTTCTATCGTCTCGTCTGCTGCATTGATATGCGAGCTAAATGCATATTCAAGTGAATCGTGCTGCCGGTAGTAGTTCTGGAAGAAATGAAGGAAATAGAGGGTGTCAGTGGCATTGAATGTGCGGTGCTTGAAGTTCAGAAAAGGCGTTAAATCACTGTCTTCATGATTCCGGATAAAATCATAGGGCGCATTGTCCATGAGCGAAGCCAGTTCCAGACATTTGCTGATGATCGTCTTCCGCTGCCCCCAGGCAAGTACTGCTGCCCACAAACCCATTATCTCGATATCCTGCTTCAACGAAAATCGATGCGGGATACTTACTGGATCCAGGGAGATAAAGTCGGGCTTGTTGTACTGCTCGACTTTATCTTCTAATAAATCTATAATGTAGGGGGACAAATGAGGCACTTCAATGCTTTGCATGGCTTCCTCCGAACAGGTAAGCCAGAACCCGGGAAATGCCGGAGAAGAACATGACAATTCCTGAAAATAGGAATGTAAAAATGGCAATGAAAGGATACAGCAATGTGAACATAACGCTCCAAATCTTGTATCCGGCAGTGTTTTTCAGAGCTTCTCTCTCCTCTTCTCTCTTAGAGCGGAATTTGGGTGAATGTTTCATAATGGAATTGATAACAAAACTATTCCAGGTAGCTTACAACTGCTCTGAAACGCTTGCTGTTGGGAGAAACTTTTTCGAAGGCGCGTGACGATAACTTAATAACAATATCGTCGTTAACGCTGGTATCAGGGATCCGGCCGATAATGCGGACGATGATCTTTTCCTGATTATACTCATTTAAAACCTCCACCAATGCGCCGATTGGTGCAGTTCGGTGCAAGCCGAGGAACTTACTGGTACTTTCATCAGTCTCGATTACTTCCGCAAGCCCCGATTCTGATTTTCTCTTGCCTTTAACCACTTTCGGAGCTTCAACTGCTTCTTCCACAGGCTTAACTACTTTCTCAGGAACGACAGTCTTCGCTTTTACAGAATCCTTAACTACCGTTGTGCTGGTTACCTTCGGCGCTGCTGGCGGTGTAACTGCCGCAACAGCTTTCTCAGCCCCCTTCTCGCTCACAATCAGCTCTTGCCCGTCTTTCAGATTATCGTCAGTCAAATTATTCCATTTGCGTAGATCGGCCATCAAAACACCATATTTAACAGCAACACGATACAATGTTTGGCCCGGCTCCACAATGTGTTTTCCGTTAGGAGATACAGAAACGGAAGATCCGGCGGTAGGTGCCGAAGTCGTGGATGGAGTGGTATCAGGCTTTGCAGCCGCGGCCGGCGCAGCAGGTTTGACTTCCTTTTTCTCTTCTTTTTTATCTTCCTTCTTTTCCTCCTTTTTGTCTTCCTTCCTCGCCTCTTTTTTGCTGACCTTTGGCGTGTAAGGTACGCGGATCGTCTGTCCAAACTGAATTTGATCGCTCATACCGGGATTAGCTTCACGCAGAGCCTGGATAGAAGTGCCATATTGCCGCACTACCGCAAACATGGTTTGTCCCTGATTTACTTTATGCAAGACAAACACCTTGCCTCCTACCCTTTCAACTCCTACTGAATCAATTGTAACATTCCCCGCAGCCCGGGCACTGATCATTCCTGAAAAAATACCTGCCAGAACAGTCAGGCAAAAAATGTATTTCATTTAATATGAAAGCGTTAAACTCGAAAACTCATTGTTATTTTTAAGATAAATCAGTGCTGACGCCTTCAATATCATTGTGGAGCGGCCCATTCCTTCGCGTTCTTCTGACAGCTTTTCATGTAAAACAAGCTCTCTTTTGGTAGTGATAATCAGAAGATATTGCACGGTTTTATCCTGATGGTAAATATAATAAGAAAAGATCATAAAGGGCCTTTTCTCTAAATAATCGATACTGATAGGCTGGTGACCACCGGTTATCTCTTCAACAAAGGAGCTCAGCTTGTCGAAAAATACATTGCCCTTTTTGTAACGAACAGGTTCTTGCAAAATTACCTGGTCTTCATCAGCCTGCACAATTTCCTCGCGCGGCAGCAACGCGCCTGAACGTACGTCGCACAAATGGTAGCTAAACCCGCTGCCAGCTTTGGCTGCAACCTCAATGCGGTTTTTGTCGATGATTTTGACCAGCAGATGATTAGGCAAATCCCACAAATGCTCCCCGGTGAGCGCAGAGAATGCGGATAAGTCTGTCGGCTCGGGAAGGTCCGGGTATCTGTAATGGTGCAGAAAAAACTGGTGGGAAGAAAGCGCAGTTACCGAAGACCACCAGTCCATTCCCAGCGGGATACCTTCCCAGCGCAGTGCCTTTTCCCCTGAATCAATTACCGCGACAGACGCCACTTTTTGCTCCGTGTCCCGCAGCTCGACTGCCCATACCGAGCTGGCCGGGTCCGCATCGGGGAGGATGCGCCAGATATTCTTTGAAAAGCGATATGAAAAAGTATTTTGCAATTTTTAGCTTTATTTTGGAACAGAATTGACAAAAATCAAACCAACGACCTTGTGCGAATATTAGGAATCATTCCCGCCCGCTATGCCTCTACCCGCTTCCCGGCAAAAGCCCTAGTGGATATCGGGGGTAAAAGTATGATCCAGAGAGTTTACGAACAATCCTCCAAAGCAACCCGTCTCGACCAGGTGATTGTGGCAACTGACGATGTGCGGATCATGGATCATGTAAAAAGCTTTGGCGGAATTGCTGTGATGACAGCCGAATCTCACCAGAGCGGTACCGACCGATGCTATGAGGCACTTACCAAAACCG
Source organism: Dyadobacter crusticola DSM 16708 (assembly GCF_000701505.1). GTDB lineage: Bacteria > Bacteroidota > Bacteroidia > Cytophagales > Spirosomataceae > Dyadobacter > Dyadobacter crusticola. The sequence goes on from NZ_JNJB01000001.1 coordinate 165,937, forward strand.
AGGGGAATTTTGACTACATCATTAACATTCAGGGCGACGAACCATTTATCAGCCCCGAACCGATCGACCAGCTTGCCGGGGTACTTGACAACCAAACCGAGCTCGCTACATTGGTGAAGGTAATCGATCAGGAGGACATTTTGTTCAATGTAAATGTGCCGAAAGCCGTTTTGAACAAGAAAGATGAAGTTATGTATTTCAGCAGGCAAACGATTCCCTATCTCCGCAACACGGAAAAAGACCAGTGGCTTTCTGCACACACATTTTACAAACACATTGGAATTTATGCGTATCGGGCCGACGTGCTTGCTGAAATTACAAAGCTGCCGGTATCTGCATTGGAGAAGGCGGAAGCACTGGAACAGTTGCGCTGGCTGGAAAACGGATATGCAATTAGAGCGGTAATAACTTCCGATGATTCACACGGTGTAGACACTCCCGATGACCTGGCCCGTGTCACCAAAAAGTTTCTCTGACGGGCTGCAAGCCGCATTGTTGGTATGCCTTTTGTACCCTTTTTGCCAACGTATACAGTCAGGTGTCAATTCTAAAAATATGTTAAAACAGGTATTTTTATACCACACTTTCTGATTGTCCCGTTACCCTTTAAGGCATTTCATTTAATTATTATTGAAAAAACAAGCTTATGCAATATAACATTCTCTGGGCGGACGATGAAATAGATCTTCTCAAACCGCACATCATGTTTCTGACGAACAAAGGATACAATGTTACTCCTGTAAATAGTGGAGCAGATGCTTTGGATCGCATTGAAAATGACAGGTTTGACATAGTTTTTTTGGACGAAATGATGCCAGGTATGACCGGCCTCGAAACACTCGCCCAGATTAAACAACAGCAGCCCAGCCTTCCTGTAGTAATGATTACCAAAAGTGAGGAAGAGCATATCATGGAGGATGCAATAGGCTCTAAAATAGATGATTACTTGATCAAACCACTGAATCCTAATCAGATTCTCCTGTCGGTTAAAAAAATACTTGACAATAAAAGACTGGTTACAGAAAAAACCACATTAAGCTACCAGCAAGAATTCCGGAGCCTGGCAATGCAATACCAGGACAGGATCGGGCACGAGGAATGGGCGGATATCTATAAAAAGTTGATTTACTGGGAATTGGAATTGGAAAATTCCGAAGATCAGGGAATGGCGGAAGTATTCAGCATGCAGAAAAGTGAGGCAAATGCCAATTTTTGCAAGTTTATCGAAGACGAATATGAAGACTGGCTGAATGATCCGAAGTCGGACAAGCCGATTTTGTCGCACCAGTTGATGAAACAAAAGGTATTTCCACATCTGAAAACCTCCGACGAGCCTGTATTCTTCCTTTTGATAGATAATTTCCGATACGATCAATGGAAAATGATCCAGCCCATTTTGCAGGAGTATTTCAACATTGAGGAAGAATCTTCCTACTACTCAATCCTGCCGACTACCACAGGTTATGCTAGAAATGCGATCTTTTCAGGCTTAATGCCAAGCGAAATGGAGCGCAAGCATCCGCAATGGTGGGTAAGTGATGAAAACACCCCAGAAGGTGAAGAAGGTCTGAACAACCATGAACAGGATTTCCTGCAAAAGCAACTGGAAATGAACCACTTTAACATTAAGTTTTCTTACAACAAGATCCTCAATACAAATCAGGGGAAATCGTTGATAGACAATTTTAACAACATGCTGAATAATCAGTTGAATGTGATTGTCTATAACTTTGTGGATATGCTTTCGCACGCTCGGACTGATGTTCAGATGATCAAGGAACTTGCGCCAGATGAAGCTGCTTACCGCTCAATTACCCGCTCCTGGATCCAGCATTCTCCCCTTCTAGACTTTATTAAAAAAGTGGCTGAGAAAAAGTGCAGGTTGATCCTAACTACTGACCACGGCATGATCCGCGTTCAAAAGCCGGTTAAGATCATCGGCTACCGCGAAACAAATACTAACCTGAGATATAAGCACGGGAAAAACCTGGGATTCGATGACAACCACTTGATGGTTTGCCGGAAACCAGAGCGCATTTTCCTGCCGAAACCGCACGTTTCAACATCTTACGTGTTTACGAAAGAAGATTATTTCTTTGCTTACCCGAATAACTATAATCAGTATGTCAACTTGTACCGGGATACTTTCCAGCACGGCGGTGTGTCTTTGGAGGAGATGATCATTCCGATCATTGATATGACAGCCAAATAGTTAATGTGAGAGGTATAAAATGAAAAGCGGGCGAAGTTTAAAACTTCGCCCGCTTTTCATTTTATGTGATCTGACTCAGCTGATCGTTACACTCCCGTTCTCGCACTTCAATACACGTGCAGGGAATCTCCTGAGAAAATCGTGGTTGTGAGTAGCCATTAAAATGGCGGTACCTGCATTATTAATCGTCCTGAAAACATTCATGATCTGGTCACCTACTTCCGGGTCCAGGTTACCCGTCGGCTCATCAGCGATCAGGATTGCGGGTTCATTCAGCATAGCACGGGCAATTACGATCCGCTGCTGCTCACCACCCGAAAGTTGGTGCGGCATTCTTTTCTGCGCGGTACCTAAGCCTACTTGCATGAGTACTTCGGCTATTCTTTTCGAAATTTTCGCTTGGTTATCCCAGCCCGTTGCGCGGAGTACAAACGAAAGGTTATCTTCCACAGAACGGTCGGAAAGCAGCTGAAAATCCTGGAACACAATTCCAATGCGGCGACGCAGGAACGGGATATCCGCTCTCTTGATTTTATGGAGCTCGTAACCAGCTACTTTTGCAGATCCGGTATGGAGCCACAGGTCTGCATAAAGCGTTTTCAAAAGTGAGCTTTTGCCACTGCCGGTACGACCGATCAGATAGACAAACTCTCCCTTTTTAATCTCAAAATGCACATCACTCAATACAGGCCGGTCACCCTGGAAGATATCAGCCTGGTCGAGTACAATTATCGGCTCCGAAGACTCAGTCATAATAATGCAAAAACGATTTTAGGAATTGCCCTTTTTGTAGTCGGCAAGGAATTTCTCAAGACCAATGTCAGTCAATGGATGCTTCAACAACGCTTCCATTGCGCTCAGCGGCCCGGTCATTACATCGGCGCCTACTTCTGCACATTGGATAATGTGCATCGGGTGACGAACTGATGCCGCCAGTACCTGGGTGTCAAACCCATAATTTCTGTAAATAGTAAGGATTTGCTCAATCAGGCCAATTCCATCTGTTGAAATATCGTCCAGACGGCCAATAAACGGAGATACATAGGTTGCTCCCGCTTTTGCTGCTAAAAGTGCCTGTCCGGCAGAAAAAATTAACGTACAGTTGGTTCGGATACCTTTGCCTGAAAAATATTTTAATGCCTTTACGCCTTCTTTGATCATCGGGATTTTCACCACTATTTTATCATCAATCTCCACCAGCTCTTCACCTTCGCGGATCATTCCTTCCAAATCAACTGATATCACTTCGGCACTTACATCTCCATCAACAATATCGCAGATTGCCTTGTAATGGCGCATAATATTGTCTTTACCTGTAATTCCTTCTTTCGCCATCAGGGATGGATTGGTTGTAACTCCATCTAAAACGCCAAGCGCCTGTGCCTCCTGAATCTCTTGCAGGTTAGCAGTGTCAATGAAAAACTTCATATCGGAAATTTATTGGTTAGAATATTCCACAAAAGTAGAAAACCCTGGTCAAATGCAAAAAGAAAGAAGGGGGGATCGCAGGGGGGAACAAAAAAAGGCAAACCGAGAATCTCACCGCATCGACCACCTACCCTTGCTTCCGTCAGGACCTGGGGGATTCGGAAGGAGCTGGTAGTTCCGATTTGCCGGGTGCAAAGATAAAGACATTTTATTAACAAAAAGAAAACATTCATTTACGGTTTCACGCTACTTTTGTGCGAATCACCTAGAAATGAATCAGTATGCCCCGCTTATTTTTTTTATTTTTTTTACTACTTCTGAATGCCTGCTCCCAATCTTCTGACGCTTTTCTCAAAAAAGGAAAGGATTTGATGAATGAAGGGAAACCCCGTGAAGCCATTGAATTCATCAATACTGCCATTGAAAAAAATACCACCAGTTCAGAAGCTTTCAACCTCCGTGCTGTCGCCTACTACGAGTTAAAGGAAAGCGAAAACGCATTGCTGGACTTTGCGCAGGCAATCAAACTGGAACCTGACAACTACCGCCCGTATTTCAACCGCGCATTGCTTTACTCTGGTGAAAACCGCCTGGATTCCGCTTTCGCAGACTATAACAAAGCTGCCGAGCTTGCTCCTGATACCGCTGATGTTTTCCTTAACCGTGGACAATTGCTGGTGCTGATGGACAAACCCACAGAAGCTATCCCTGACTTCGAAAAAGCAACCAGGCTCGATGAAAACAACAAACAAGCCTGGTACAATCTGGGCAATACTTACTACCGTTTAAATGATTTCAAAAAAGCTACGCTGGCATTCCGCCAAACAGTGAAGCTGGACGGACAATACGGAAAAGCATTTTACGGCCTCGGCTTGTCGCAATGGAACGATGGGGAGAAAGACCTGGGTTGTACAAGTCTCAAACAGGCCGCAAACCTGGGGTATTCTGATGCCACCAATGCGCTGGCGCAGTTTTGTCAATAAATGAGGAAATACAGGTAAATTGAACCTGTGATAGTACTTTATTCAAATAAACAGACTCACTTTTTCTTCAAGAACAATGCGATTGTTTAAAATAGTTTTCGGGATCATTTTCGTCATTTTCGCCTATTTCCAACTGAACGATCCGGATTCCGGCGTTTGGATCGGGATTTACAGCTTTGCAGCGCTTGCCTGCTTTATGGGCATCCGGGATCTTTGGCCCAGCTGGGTTTTCTACGTACTGGGAGCCGCCTATCTGATCGGCGCTGTATTTCAATGGCCGACCGAGTTTGAGGGCATTTTCTTTGGTGAGACACAAATGAGAAGCCTGAATATTGAGTTGGCCCGGGAGTCGCTGGGACTGGGAATCAGTGCGATTGTGATGTTTGTAATTGGCAAATGGGGGCAACCTAGCTCCTGATCCAGCTGATTTCTTTTAAGCCCAGGTTCGTGAGCATGTCCCCATTTGATAGCCTGGCAGATAGCTGCCCCAGCTCATTTACCCCCGTGACGGTACCTGTATAAACGTTACCCTCGTAGGAGAATTTTACTTCTTGCAAATGCCCGTAAAGACTGTCCATATACGCCTGACGAATCTCGTCATATCGGTGTCCGGACCTTAGCTGCAGATAAGCTGCATCGAGGCTGTGCATTAATAATGCAAACTCGTCGGCCAAAGCAAACACATTGCCAGTCTCGATGAATAGTGACGAAGCGAGCTCACTATTGAAACTCATTTGATTAATATTCAAGCCAATACCGACAATTGAGGTATTCAGCCTGCTACCTTGAATTGCGTTTTCAATGAGTATTCCGCAGATCTTTCTTTCCTTAACAAGAATGTCGTTAGGCCACTTTATCTGAACACCTGAAACGTATCTTTCAAGGTATGCCCTAATTCCGAGGGCGACTGTCTGACTAATAAGAAACTGGTTTTGAACGGACAGGAAAGCAGGCGTAAGTACAATGGAAAGCGTCAGGTTTTCTCCCGGATTCGATACCCAGGAAGTCCCCCGCTGTCCCCGCCCTGACAGCTGATGACCAGTAATGACAACGGTACCCTCCGTGAACAAGCCAGCGTGTACTATTTCAGCCGCAATGTCGTTTGTTGAATGACAACTTGGCAGATAGATAACTTTTTTACCAATTATTAAGGTATCCTGTATCGAGTTGTACAATTTTTTTGCTTTACTTTAGGGTTTAGAAAGGAATCAATTACGCATGAAAGAACGCAAAAATAAAGAACTATCTTCAAAAGATCTCTCCGAGCTGGTAGTAAAAGGAATGACAGAAAAGAAGGGCCAGGACATAGCAATACTCGACCTCCGCAAAGTAAAAAATTCAATAACTGATTTTTTCGTGATTTGTTCCGGTAACTCCGATACACAGATCGATGCTCTGGCAAACTCGGTTGAAGAAGAGGTGTATAAAATCTCCAAAACAGAGCCCTGGCAGAAAGAAGGAAAAGCAAACGGCGAATGGATTTTGATTGACTATGTGGACGTCGTAGCCCACATTTTCAACAAGGAACGCCGTAAGCACTACGATCTGGAAGAATTATGGGGAGATGCAGAGGTGACATACCTGGAAGATTCCATGGTATAAAAGGCTGGGGGGTGAACATTCACCCTACCGGGAACGTTGTTTAATAAATTTCCTCTTAATTAGAAACAAAGAATGTCCGAAAACGATAACAAAAGAGGGCCACTCAGTCCTAAAAGTCCTCAAAAAGGATATCAAGGCTGGATCATAGCCGCTCTTATTGCCACTATACTGGGAATTACTTACCTGAACCGTACCTCGACAATCCGCGAAACTACTCAGAAGCGTTTTGAAAAAATGATGGCGGACAGGGAAGTGGAAAGGGTGACTATCGTGAATGATAAGTCGGTAGAAGTGACCCTTAAACCAGAGGCATTAAAACAAGATAAGTACAAGGTAGTTGCAAAGGAAAATAACTATTTCGGCGGCGAAAGCGCATCACATTACCAGTTTCAGGTAACCTCGGCAGAAACATTTAAAAAGGATTTTGACAGAATGCAGGAGAAAGTGCCTGACGATGACAAAGTACCTTTTGTGGTTGATACAAGAAATGACTGGACCAGCTTCCTCGGAACCTGGGGCTTCTTCATTGTAATGATACTGGTGATGTACTTCATACTCGGCAGAATGTCGGGCGGAGTAGGTCCAGGTGGTCAGATCTTCAATATCGGCCGCTCCCGTGCTACGCTTTTTGATGCTGAAAACAAGGTAAAGATCACATTTAATGACGTGGCGGGTCTTGATGAAGCAAAAGAAGAGATTAAGGAAATTGTAGAATACCTTCAAAGTCCTGATAAATTCAAAAAACTGGGTGCGAAGATTCCAAAAGGTGCATTGCTTGTAGGCCCTCCGGGAACAGGTAAAACTTTGCTTGCGAAAGCTGTTGCTGGTGAGGCGGGTGTACCATTCTTCTCTCTTTCCGGTTCCGACTTTGTCGAGATGTTCGTAGGTGTGGGTGCTGCCCGTGTCCGTGACCTTTTCAAACAAGCCAAGGAAAAAGCGCCTTGTATCATATTTATCGATGAGATTGACGCAGTAGGACGCTCGCGTGGCCGTGGCGCAATGCCGGGTTCGAACGATGAGCGTGAAAATACATTGAACTCACTTTTAGTTGAAATGGACGGTTTTGCAACCGATTCGGGTATCATCATCGTGGCCGCCACCAACCGCCCGGATGTACTTGATCCTGCCCTACTTCGTCCAGGCCGCTTTGACCGTCAGATTTCCGTTGATAAACCAGATGTAATTGGTCGTGAAGCAATTTTCAAAGTGCATTTGAAACCTTTGAAACTTGCAACTGATGTAAATATCCAGAAACTATCGTCCCAAACTCCTGGCTTTGCGGGAGCAGAGATTGCGAATGTTTGTAATGAAGCCGCATTGATCGCGGCACGTCGTAACCGGGATGAAGTAACAATGCAGGACTTCCAGGATGCAATGGACCGCGTGATAGGTGGTTTGGAGAAAAAGAACAAACTGATCTCGCCAGAGGAAAAGCAGATTGTAGCTTACCACGAAGCTGGTCACGCGGTGGCGGGCTGGTTCCTGGAACACGCTGATCCATTGGTGAAAGTATCGATCGTACCCCGCGGTGTTGCCGCGTTGGGTTATGCACAGTACCTCCCTCGCGAGCAGTATCTGTATCGTACAGAGCAGCTTTTTGATGAAATGTGTATGACACTGGGCGGAAGAGCTGCTGAGGATGTGGTATTTAACAAAATCTCGACAGGCGCACTAAGTGACCTGGAAAGAGTTACGAAGGTAGCTTACAGCATGGTTACCATGTACGGAATGAATGAAAGGATTGGTAACATCTCTTTCTATGATTCTAAACAATCAGATTACTCATTTACCAAGCCATACTCTGAATCAACGTCACAAGCGATTGATGAAGAAGTTAGAAAGTTGGTTGATCAGGCGTATCAATTTGTTAAGAACCTGTTGATCGAAAAACGTGACGCACTGGAAGTACTGGCAAAAGAGCTGCTTGAAAAAGAGATCTTGTTCCAAAGCGACCTTGAAAAACTGATTGGCAAACGTCCTTACGAAAAGGAAACAAGCTATCAGGCGTACATTAACCGTCGCTCAAATGAGGAAGCTGCCATTCACGAAGAAGTTGTAAAACATACTCTTGAACAGGAAAAGAAGGAAGAGGAAATGGCAGAAGCTGAAAAAGATGCTTCAAACGAATAAAATTTGAAATAAATACCATAAAATAGTAGCCGGGCACTTAAAGCCCGGCTATTGTTTTATAAACCCATTTGAAACAGAGAATTCTATGGCATTCGAGATATTCAAGCAACAGTTTGGTGACCTTACCGAATATGTGGTGCAGGAAAATGCAACCGGCAACCGCTTTGTAGTGGTGCCCGAGTTAGGCGGAATCGTCAGGCAGCTATCACTTCGGAAAGATCTTACGTTGTTTTCTGTCTTAAAAACACCTCCCACACCTGAAACTTTAAAACATGATACTGAAAGTGCAAGCGAGCTTTTATTTCCATTTGCAAGCCGCATTCCCGACGGTAAATACAGGTTTTTAGGGAAAGATTATCAATTGGCCAAAAACGAGAAGAATGGACTGAATGCAATTCACGGCCTTGTAAGAAAGCAGCATTTCCATTTGGAAGAACAACTGGCACATGCTGACCATGCATCCATTAAGCTATCTTATCTGATAGATGCGCCCGAAGGGTATCCCTTCCGGGTTCTGTTTTCCATTAGGTATACGCTCCATGCTGACGGGCGGTTTGTAGTATCGTTTGAAGCTTTGAATGAAGGCTCAGAACCTTGTCCGGCTATGTTCGGCTGGCATCCGTATTTCAGGCTTGGTAACGAAGACGTAGAAGCCTGGAAAATCATCATCCCATCAGACCAGATCGTAACATTTGATAGCAATCAGATTCCTACGGGCGTCGCGCATTTTCACATTGATAAACCTGCATTATTACACCGCAAAGTCTTCGACAATTGTTTTGTTGTAAAATCGGAGGGAAAGCTTGCAACCACTGAGCTGATATCTGAAAATCAGGACGTGACACTTACTGTAACACAGGAAACAGGTGAAGGCAAATTCAACCACTTGGTTGTTTACACACCGCCGGAAAGAGATTGTATTGCTATTGAAGCACTCACTGCGAATGTTGATTCCTTCAATTCCGGCGACGGGCTATACATTTTACCGGGAGGTGGTACATTCAGCGGAGAAATCGTAGTACAGCTTACTTAGCGCCTTTTGTGCCAAATCCATTTGTGCCAGATCAACCGCCAATGGAAAAGGTAGCTGAGGTGACCGGCGAGAATGTTCCACTTCACATTCCAGTTGTCCCGGTATTTGAGGTTGTAAACCAAAATCCGAAGAGTCTTGGTGCTCAGCGTGTCCCTTTCTTCTTCCCAGTGGCTGACCACATTTTTCATAAACTCAGGAGTCGGATACTTCGCTTCCTGATTTGCATCGACAAGCCGCACATATTGTATTCCCGTAAACAGTTGTGCGGCTCCAAGTGATTCTAATAGTAGTTTGTAAAAACCTTTGCTTCTGGCCACGTTGGACACGTAGGCCCAATCAAGAGTTGTGGAATACCTTCTCAGCAGCCGCACGAAGTCGGCCATGTATTTCAATTTGTCCCATTGCTCAATACCTGCATGGTGGATCAGCATCATAATTAGCTGATGCTCCATTCCGGGCACATTGACTTTCTTGCCCATAATCTGTTGCTCCACCATTTGCCCGCCCAGTTCGCCCCAGCTGAAATTGAACTGATATCTCGGATAGCTGCAATTCCATTGGATTTCCAGGGACTGTAATGCATGTTCCCGAACAGGGGTCAAAGGGAGCTGATAATCTGTGTCGAGGTAAGCGCCGGTGGCTTGATCATTCCTTAGCAGGTACTTACGGTAGGAGTCAGGTTCAAATCCATTTTTTTCAAATACATCTAATCCCCTTCGCAGCTGCTCCTTCTCGACAAAAAAGTCAATATCTCCAAATTCCCTTAGTCCGGGCTTTTCGTAGAGGAGCCACGCCCATAATGCGCCTTTCATCAGAAATGCCGGGATCCCCTGCTCCGCCAGCTGTTGATTCAAACTGACCGAAATGCTTGAAAAAGCCATATTTGTAACAGCCTGTCCGACGCTGAAATCTCTTAATCGGGCAAGCACATCAGGAGCAATTTCCAGTGTTTGTTTTTGGGAAAGATAATCGAAGGCAAGAGGCCGGACCTGGTTCCACTTGGCTTGCCGGCCAAGCTTCTGCCAATCAATGGGACGAGTATCTACCTGAAAAGGCAAATTGCTTTCAGAGTCGAGCGACGCTTTTATCAATATGTTCAGCTCAGGGGATATCTTCATGCACTAAACCAAATGAGTAACACTCTCCTGAACCCATTTTTCCAGCAAATCGAATCCTTCTGGCCTCCGTTTCTTGATCACTTCTACCTGTGCGGCACATTTCATACTTTGGAGAAAATGCGCTTTAAGGGCCTCACCGGTTAGCAGTTGTGCAGGAAGAGGAAAGTTCTTGATCAGCTCGCCCGGCATTTCACTGACACTTACCTGCTGTAATGCACCCCGGTTCCGGGCGCGGTGTAAAAAAATGATTTTAGAAAGAGTAACCGGCTGATCTGGAAAGTCGAATTTAGGCTGAAATGAAAACTTATTTACTCCTTCACTGACAGGTTCGAGCACTTCTCTGTTGTATTGTAACCCGGCCACGGTCTTGTCCCAGATTTTAAGCTGCGGGTAAGCCGGCAGAACAGATATTGAGCCGTTTTCTCCGATCTGGATTGCCGTAAGATCATCGCTGAGCAACCGGCCGCCCGCTTTGATGAATGCAGCCGCAGTGGTTGACTTACCAGCGCCAGGTGTACCCATAAAACACCATGCTTCCGCCCCTACCAGCACAGAGCTGGCATGCAGCAGCAACAAACCTCTTTGAAACAATATCAATCCAATTGCTTCACTGACAGTGAAAAGACTGATCAAATTGGGATCTTTTACAAACGGATTTACAATCAGCTCATTACCCGCGATCGCTTTGAATGAAGCGATACCAGGCCAATGCAGAACCAGGTCGCCTGCATTCTCACCAAACAAGGCGCGGATTCCCCGCCTGTAAACTTGCGTTTTGCTGAGATCGGGCAGTTCAAATGCAGCTGTTCTGATTAGCAGATCGGGCGAAGCATTACAATCTCCCTCACTTAATTCCGGCAATGGTATTTCAGAGAATACAGTCAGCCCGAAAGCCTTGTAATAATGCATGTATAATTTAGGTTAGCTCATTCCCAGACCCAGAGCCGCTTGTATGAAATCTCGTCAGGCCAGTCTCCTATGATGATATTTCCATTGCGCTCCACCCAGGCGTGGGCTTCAAAAGACTTTGCAGGATTAATCTCAAATCCGATTTCCAGCGTAAGAGCGGGAATTTTGCGCAGGAGGAATTTGGCAGCCAGGGCGCGCGGCAGGCACAGCAGCTCCAATGGCAACAGGTTCGCTGCGGTATCCACCGCCCATACAACCAGATCTATTTCTTCTTTGGATTTTTCCTCTACCTTTTCAGTGCTGGTTAACCGGTGAAATAGCCGCCTGAATGTAGCAAATGGAAGCAATGAAAGTCCGGCTTTAACCAGCAGCAGACAAACAGCAGCTTTGATAAAGATCAGCTTGCCTGAACTACTCAGACTTCGCCATTTGCCAATAAATCTGCGCAGCTTTCCCAATTTATTTGACAGTTTCCACCAGCTTTTCAGATATCAGATCTTTCAGCAGCGTATCGATGTCACCTTTACAGGTATCGAGATCAACATCATACTCACTTACCACCACGTTGCAGAGTTCTTCAATCGTTTGCGGGCCTTTTTCAAGTGTATCCCAAACCAGCACTCCTACTTCGTCCAAGCCATAATACGCCCCTTTGTTGTGATTAAGAATCACGGTTTCACCCGCTACTTTTGATGAAATCTGATCTGATGTTAATTGATATTTCATGAAGGGGATTGAAAAAGTATAATGTGCCGTTTGTACAAAGTTAAAAATTTTACTCAGTCAATCTCAAACTTTATTCCCTGCGCCAATGGAAGCGTGCTGCCGAAATTGACCGTGTTCGTCTGCCTTCGCATATAAGCTTTCCACGCATCGGAACCCGATTCCCTGCCTCCGCCTGTCTCCTTTTCGCCGCCGAATGCGCCTCCAATCTCCGCGCCCGATGTTCCGATGTTAACATTTGCAATGCCGCAATCGGAGCCTGCTTGTGACAGGAAGAGTTCTGATTCTCTGATATTTAATGTAAAAATGGCAGATGACAAACCTTGCGGAACATCGTTTTGCATTGAGATAGCCTGCTCCAACGCATTATATTTGATCAGATACAATATCGGCGCAAACGTTTCCTGCTGAACAATGGGCCAGCTATTTTCAACTTCTGCAATACAAGGCTTTACATAGCAACCTGAACTGAACGCTTCGCCCTCCAACACGCCGGGTTCAACAATGAACTTTGCACCGGCTGCTTTCAGTTTTTCTATGGTGCTATTGTATTGTTTGACAGCCTGCAAGTCGATCAAAGGCCCCACGTGATTCCCAGCATCCAGCGGATTGCCAATCCTCAGTTGCGCATAGGCGCGGGAAAGCCTGGTTTTTACTTCTTCATAAATACTTTCCTGCACAATCACCCGCCTAGTTGATGTGCAACGCTGGCCGGCTGTCCCTGCGGCACCAAATACGATCCCGGGAATAGCAATGTTCATGTCTGCATGCTCCGTGACGATGATCGCATTGTTACCTCCAAGTTCGAGGATACTTTTCCCGAGCCTGCGCCCGACAGCTTCTGCTACAGCTTTCCCCATTCTTGTACTTCCCGTGGCGGATACCAATGCAACGCGCGCATCCGACGCGATCCATTCTCCTGCTTCCCGCCCGCCGACTATCACGCAAGATACGCCCTCAGGTACCTCGTTGTTTTTCAATACTGATTTGATGATATTCTGGCAAGCCAGTGCTGTAAGCGGCGTTTTCTCTGACGGTTTCCAAATGCATACATTACCACAAACCCAGGCAAGCATCGCATTCCACGACCACACGGCTACGGGAAAGTTGAATGCAGAAATGATCCCGACAACACCAAGTGGGTGCCACTGCTCAAACATGCGGTGCTGCGGCCGCTCGCTGTGCATACTTAGTCCGTACAGCTGGCGTGATAACCCCACTGCGAAATCGCAGATATCGATCATCTCTTGTACCTCTCCGAGACCTTCCTGCAAGCTTTTACCCATTTCATAGCTGACAAGCGTGCCCAGCTCGGTCTTTGCATTCCGAAGCGCGTCGCCCATTTGCCGCACGATTTCGCCTCGTTTTGGCGCGGGCATCATTCTCCAAACCTTGAATGCTTCCTCCGCCTTGGTGATTACCCGGTCATAATCGCTGCGCTCTGCCTGGTTTGCTCCGGCGATCTTTTTACCATCGACTGGCGAAATGGATTCGATAACGTCACCGTCGCCTTGCCAGCTTTTCTGACCGGTAGTGATGCCGTTATTAAGTGGCTGTATGTTCAGCTTATTTAATACAGATTTGATATCAATCATGTTAGGAATAGCATTTTAAAGAAAATAGCGTCCATTTTGTGTTGCGAGAAAATCACTCAGAAGAATATCCTCCTGCCGGATAAAACCTTTATTCGGAAGAATTCCGTTCGCTACCAATTCCACCACACCTGCGATCGACGCAGCTGTGGTCCAGGAGATAGCCCGCCAATGGACCCCATCTATCTCGATCGGGTGATATGCTTTATAAAATTCCTCGCGTTCCAGCCTGTTGTCTTTCCAGCCTTCAACTACCGCATATACATATACAACGTCTTGCTGCACAGGCGGTTTTGCTTCCGTCAAGATTTGCTCTACGAGCTCTCGCTTGTCTTTCAAACAAAGTTCGTACAGCATAAATCTCATCAGGCTGCAATGTCCCGGATAACGGATTGTCTTATAGTTGAGCGTGTCCAGCTTGCCTTCCAATGTTTCGCACATGGTACCAAGGCCGCCAGACGTACTGAATGCTTCAAACTCCTGGCCTTCAATGTTGATCATCTCGATACCTTCCAGAGACGGTACCATTTTCCGGACCCCGTTGTGAATCACTTCTGCATCATTAATGTATTCATTTACGACTCCGGCCGGCGACCATGTAAAAGAATAGCCCATTAAACCATTCGGATAGCGCGGCAATGCACCTACGCGCAGCTCGATATCCCGCAGCTTTGTAAATTTTTTCGCCAGATCCATTCCAACAATCCCTATAAAACCAGGCGCCAGACCGCATTGTGGAGCGAAAACGTTGCTGCTGTCTTTTGCCAGCTCGCGAATAGCTGCTGTGGTACCAACATCTTCCGTTAAATCAAAATAATGGATACCGTGCTTGTAAGCTTTGCGGGCGATCGGCAGATTGAGGTTGTAAGGCATACAGGATACAACCGCATCCTGACCTGACATTAGCTGGTCGAGCTTCTCAGGATCATTTACATCTCCCGATAGTACAGGAAACGGCAGCACCGAGGCCGGCGCAGCTTTGTCAACACCTGTTACCTCAAACCGTTTGCTTAGTAGTGTTCCTACCAGCGAGCCTACTTTACCTAAACCGATGACGAGAATTTTCCGCATGTATAGTTTTGACGGGTTTTTGTTAAATTATTTGAAGGTTTTTGAAAGATATGAAAAGAAATTGCAGTTTTTAAAACTTACATTTCATTTTTGCATGATCAAACTATTACGATGCAAATAGCGATTGTTGGCGGAGGCGCTTCGGGATTTATGGCGGCAATTACTGCTGCTGAGACATTCCCGGAAGCTAAAATTGTCATTTTAGAAAAGAACAGGACCGTTTTGAACAAGGTCAGGATCTCGGGTGGAGGTCGCTGCAATGTGACCCACAATCCCTCCGATCTTCGGTTTTTTATCAAAAATTACCCGCGTGGCGAGAAGCTTCTGCGAAAGCTGCTGCCGAAGTTTGACGCGAATGCAACTGTTGATTGGTTTGAAAAGAGAGGGGTAAAGTTGAAGACCGAAGCCGACGGAAGAATGTTCCCAATAACCGATTCCTCTCACACAGTCATCGAATGCATGCTTCGGACTGCCCGCCAGCTTAATATTGAAATCAGGACGAGTACAGTTGTCGATTCATTTACATCTACTTCAGGAGGTTTTGAACTGCGTTTGGGAGATGAAGAAATACTTCAGGTCGACCGGCTGCTTATTGCTACGGGAGGTTATCCGCGGCTCAGCAGCTTTGACTGGCTGGAAACACATAGCCACCAGATTGTTTCTCCCGTACCCTCGCTGTTTACATTTAATACCCCTCAAAATTTCCTGCTTCCGCTCGCAGGAGTTTCAGTTCAGGATACGATCGTGAAGATTTCGGGTACTAAATACGAGTGGCGCGGCCCACTGCTGATTACCCACTGGGGACTGAGCGGGCCGGCTGTTTTGAAGCTTTCAGCCTGGGGAGCACGTGAGCTTGCCGAGAAAAATTATGAATTTGGGTGCAGAGTCAACTGGTTACCTGAACTGAATGAGCAGCAAGTGCGTGAGTTCCTGATCAATGAAAAAACCAAAACACCGAAGCAGCAGCTTGTATCGAATGCGAGGTTCGGATTGCCGCTGCGACTTTGGAAAGCATTTACTGAAATGGTGGAAATTCCCGAGACACTGAAATGGGGAGATGCGAGCCACAAAAACTTGAACCGGCTCACCGAAGTGCTTACAAACAGTCAATTCGCAGTGAGTGGAAAAACTACATTCAAAGAAGAATTCGTGACTTGCGGCGGAATTTCATTGACAGACATTGATCCTGAAACATTGCAAAGCCGCTCGGTAAAGGGACTGTATTTTGCAGGAGAAGTAATGGACGTAGACGGTATTACAGGCGGGTTCAACTTTCAGAACGCGTGGACTACCGGCTACATCGCAGGCAAAAACATCGGACTTACTCAGCCATAGCATCAAAGTAGGCACGTACCTTTCTGGCGCGGTCCAAACCGACGAGTTCGGTGAGCGTTTCCAGCGAGCTTTCACGAATGCCGCGTACCGAGCCGAAATGTTTTAACAATTTGGCGGCAGTTACCTTACCGACACCAACAACTCCCTCCAATTCACTGACAAGGCTTCCTTTGCTCCGCTTATCCCGGTGAAAAGTGATCGCAAAACGGTGCGCTTCGTCGCGTATCTGCTGGATCAGTTTAAGTGATTCCGACTTCTTGTCAATGTAAAGCGGCAGTGAGTCTTCGGGGAAGTAGATTTCTTCCAGACGTTTAGCAATACCGATAATGGGAATCTGACCGTAAATACCCAGACTTTTCAATGCATCACAAGCAGCACCCAGCTGACCCTTACCTCCATCAATCACGATCAGATCAGGCAGGGGCTGTTCCTCTGCGATCAATCGCAGGTAACGCCGGCTCACAACTTCATTCATCGACGCGAAGTCATTGGGCCCGATCACGGTTTTGATATTGAAATGGCGGTAGTCTTTCTTGGAAGGTTTCCCTTCTTTGAAACAAACCATTGCCGCCACCGGGTTAGTACCCTGGATATTGGAGTTATCAAAGCATTCAATGTGCCTTGGCAGGGCTTTCAGCTGTAAATCCGTTTTCAAACGAATCAGTATGCGATCCTTTTTAGAAGAAGTCGCAGAAGCTTCCACTTCCCTGCGCTCGGCTTTTTCCCGGCGGAAATACATCACGTTTTTCATCGACATATCCAGCAGCTTCTTCTTGTCGCCAATCTGCGGAACGGTTACTTCAAGCCGCATTTCCAGATCGGGCTTAACATTCGAGATCAGCTCGCGTGCTTCCGATCCGTAGGTGCTGCGCATTTCGATGATCATCATCGCGAGTATATCATGATCACTTTCGTCCAACTTCTTCTTCACCTCGACAGTCTGCGTAGCCACCATATACCCTTGTTTTATCTTCATAAAATTGAGGTATGCAGCTTCTTCGTCGGACACGATCGTGAGCACATCGATATTCCCGATCCGCGGGTTAATTACCGTTGCCTTACTCTGGAAATTAGATAAGTGTTCTATCTTGGTTTTCCAGGCGTGTGCTTTCTCAAACGCCATTTGTTCAGCCGCAGCAAGCATTTTCTCTTTAAAATACTGTTGCGGAGACGACAAATTGCCTTTCAGGATATTGTGTACCTGCTCTATCTCTGCATTGTATTCAGGCTCAGTTTGCAAGCCCTCACAAGGACCTTTACAGTTTCCAATATGGTATTCCAAACAAACCTTGAATTTCCTGGCTTCGATATTCGGCTTAGTGAGCGGAAGCTGGCAGGATCTGATCTGATAAAGGGACTTGAACATGTCAAGCAGCGTGTGCATTGACCTCAAATTGGCAAAAGGCCCGTAGAAAGTACCTCTGCTCCGGTCCATATTCCGGGTTGGAAAAACCCTGGGAAAAGGCTCATCTGTAATGCAGATGAATGGATAGGTTTTATCGTCTTTAAGAAGGATATTGAATTTAGGCTGCAACTGCTTGATCAGCTGGTTTTCAAGCAGCAGCGCGTCCCATTCACTTAATACAATGGTATATTCGATCCTTCTGATCTGACTTACAAGTCGTCTCGTCTTACGATCGTGTTGGTTGGATTTCAGGAAGTAACTGGAAACTCTGCTTTTCAGGTTCTTGGCTTTCCCCACGTAAATCACCGTCCCCGTTTCGTCAAAATACCGGTAAACTCCCGGATCGTTCGGAATCTTTGAAAGCTCTTCCTTATAGTTGAATTCAGACATTTAATAAAAGATACTCAGGAAAAATCAAATCTGGTCTTGGCAAAAAACAAGCGTACCAGCTGAAAAGTTGCGTCTCTCACCAACCTGAATGCCTCATTTTGGGCAACATGCAGATCCATTGGTCTATCCAAAACTGAAACCGCATACATAATCCCAGCCTCGCGGGTTTGTTCAGGAGTAATTTGAAGCGTGCCGCACACCGCTGCGAGAGGTACCTGATACTTCGCACAGAAGTCCGCCAATCCTTTTACTACCTTTCCGCTCAATGTTTGTTCATCAATTTTCCCTTCACCGGTAATGACCAGATCAGCCTTTTTGATGAGCTCGGCCATGTTACTCTGGTCGATTACAATGCTTACTCCGTCTTTCAGTTCAGCATTTAGAAACCACATACACCCTGCTCCAAGCCCACCAGCGGCGCCGGCACCAGGCGCGCCACTGTAATCGCGGTTGAAAGTTTTAGTAGCAACAACAGTAAGATTGCGCAGTCCCTGATCAAGTATTTCCACCATTTCAGCAGTTGCGCCTTTTTGAGGACCATATACATAAGCTGCGCCATTTTCTCCGAACAATGGATTTGTGACGTCACAGGCTACTACAATGGAAGTGGCGTTTAGCCGGGGATCTACGTTTGTAGTTTCGATCCGTTCAATCAGAGACAAGGCGCCTCCGTTAACCCCAAGCATTTTGCTGTTTTTATCAAAAAACCGGTATCCCAGCGCACTCGCCAGCCCTATTCCGCCATCAGTAGTCGCGCTGCCGCCGATGCCCAGGATAATCTTCTTCGCACCTTTATCCAGTGCATCAATAATCAGTTCGCCGGTACCAAATGTGGAGGTAAGCAGCGGGTTGCGCTCTTCCTCCGAGAGCAACTTCAACCCCGAAGCAGCGGCCATTTCTATGAATGCAACCTTGCCATCGCCCGACAAACCGTATGAAGCAATAATTTCACGGCCCAGCGGATCAGAAACTTTCACTTCGACCTGCGTTCCGGCGGCTTGCTTTGTCAGGATTTGAGCTGTACCCTCGCCTCCGTCCGCAAGCGGCAATGCTGTCACACTTGCATTCGGATAAGCCAGTAAAATTCCTTCACAAATTGCATTGCATACCTCATCCGCTTCGAGCGAACCGCGAAACTTGTCGGGTGCAACGAGAATATTCAATGCAATTTGGCTTTTGAAGATTAAAACAAAACTCCTTCGTCGTCAGATCTGGAAGGCGGAACATAGGTGTCGGTACTGTCAATGGACACATTGCCGCAATCTCTTACATAGTTTTCCGGCTTATTGAATGGAATTTTACGGTATTGAACCAAAGTCTGATCAGCATATACCTTCTGCATGTACATGCCCCAGGCAGGCATTGCAATCCGGCCACCTTGTCCCAATGCAATAGTACGGAAGTGAATTGCACGATCTTCTCCCCCAACCCAGATACCCGTAACCAGATTTTGCGTCATACCCATAAACCAACCGTCGGAGTAGTTGGAAGTAGTTCCTGTTTTGGCAGCGATCTCGTTTCCTTCGGTAACACCCCATTGTCTGAGCCTGCCAGCTGTACCACCCGGATCTTCTACCGCACCACGCATGAGGTAAAGCATATTGTACGCCATATTCTCGCTGATCTCCTGATTCTGTTTTTGGAAAAACTCCTGTAAAACATTTCCATATCGATCCTCAATGCGCAATATCGTCATCGGCTCAGTACGGTGCCCGCCATTGGCGAATGCACAATAGGCGCCCACCATTTCATAAACCGAAACATCACTAATCCCCAGACAGAGCGACGGAACTGCCTGCAAATTACTGGTGATACCAAGCTTATGTGCATACTCTACAACCGTCTTTGGTCGCACCATTTTCATCAGGTATGCACTTACCGTGTTCACTGATTTTCCCAAAGCCTGCCGGAGAGAAAGCGCCTGGTAAGAGTATTTGTTATTTGAATTCTTTGGAGACCACCCACCAGGAACACCATCCGAAGGACCAAAGTAAATCGGCTGATCCGTGACGTGATCACAAGGGGTCAGAAAGCTCTTATCCAATGCAGAAACATAAACAAAAGGTTTAAACGTCGAGCCAGGCTGACGAGAACCCTGCTTCACATGGTCGTATTTAAAGTACTTGAAGTTGATACCGCCTACCCAGGCTTTTACATGTCCGTTACGAGGGTCCATTGACATCATACCTGCACGCAGAAACCGTTTGTAATAAGCAATGGAGTCCATTGGGCTCATCATCACCTCTTTCTCACCATTCCACGTAAAAACCTTCATTTTATAAGGTTTACGCATGATTTTCCAGGCTTCATCTTCGCCCAGGTCTCTTTTCAGGGATATGAAGTGCGGGGTTTTCTTAGCAGCAGCGACCAGAAATCCAGGTATCTCTTTTCCATTATCGAAAGTCCATGGATTACGACCTTTCCAGTGTTCGTCAAAAAGGCGCTGCTGCTCTTTCATGTGCTCTTTTAAAGCATCTTCCTGATAACGCTGCATTCTTGAATCAATGGTAGTATAAATGCGCAACCCGCTGGTGTACAAATCGTAGTTCTTGTCGTGTTCTTCATTGTAAATCTTCACCCAGCTTTTGAGATAATTCCGCATTGACTCACGGAAATATGGAGCCAGACCTGTATTATGGCTATCTACTGTAAAATTGAGACCCAGTGGTTTTTCCTTGTATCTTAAAAAATCCTCTTCCGGAATGTACTCGTACTTCATCATTTGCGCCAAAACCGTGTTGCGGCGATTGGTTGCATTCATCGGAAAACGCAAAGGGTTAAAAAGCGTTGGATTTTGCAGCAAACCGACCAGCAGCGCAGCTTCGGTTACGTTCAGGTCCCAGGCTTCTTTGTCGAAATATGTTTTGGCAGCTACTTTAATCCCGTAGGTATTGTTACCAAATGAAACAGTGTTGAGATACATTTGCATGATCTCCTGCTTCGTATACTTTCTTTCAAGGATCACTGCCAGCACCCATTCTTTGGTCTTCGCGATTACAATCCTGACTCCCGGAATTTTACCCAACAATCCTTCATACTCCTCAGAACGTGTGTTGAATAGGTTTTTGGCAACCTGCTGGGTGAGCGTACTACCTCCACCGGAACTTGAATTACCGGAAACAACTCCCTTGAATACACGCAGTAGGCTTCTTGGGTCGATTCCCGAGTGATTTACAAAACGTGCATCCTCAGTGGCAACCAACGCGTCGATCAGGTTTGGCGAAATCTGGGAGATGTCAATCTGTGTACGGTTTTCGAAGAAGTATTTACCAAGAGATTTGCCATCCTCGCTGATCAGCTCGGAAGCAAGTTCACTTTTGGGGTTTTCAAGAATCTTTAAATCCGGCATTCCACCAAAAAGCCAGAAAAAATTAAAGCTTACAGCAACAATATAAAGGATAATCAGACCCAGCCCCAGTGCCACATACTTCCACAAGCGTATAATGGTGCGACGATATTTTCCGGGTTGTAACTCAATCATTAGATGTGGGATTTGGTATTGAAAACTTACAAAGATATGATTTCGGGGAAATTATCTTTTTCCCATCGAAACAGAATTGAATTCCTGCATTTCTTTCAGGCGTGGCAGGTAAATGCTGGTCGGGTACAATCGCATAAATTCGGTAATCGCCTGTCCATAAGCCTCTTTGCCCCGCACTTTCCCGATCAGGAAAACACGCAGCAGAGCAAACTTATCCTCCATGGATCCTCCTTTATATGCCGGCAGGTTACGTTCAATATCTTCAAGCGCCTTGGTATAATTTCCGCTCGCATATAGCTGATATACAGCTTCATATTCTTTAATTGGGTTACCAGAATTTCCGGCAGCTTCACTGGATTTACTAACCAGCCTCGCATAAGTAGAATTTGGATATTCAGTCACGAGCTTATTCTTCCAGGCGGCTCGCGTTTGATTATCTTCCTCGTAACTCAGATAGAGCAGGTAGTAAATTTCATCCTTGAACTGCGTTTGGGGATACTCTGTCAGCATACGGTCGAATGTAGCAATTGCCCGGCCAGGCTCTTTAAGGTCAAAGCGGTAGATCTTACCCAAATTATACAATGCTTCCTCTTTGGCATGCCGCGACTCGGCCATTTGCGGCTCGGTGAGCGGAATATTCTTTTTTAGCAAATCATGCGCTTCCTGCCATTCCGGAGTACCTTTCTTTAAGCTTTGATCCACTTGCCCGGTACTTGCCAAACTTGTGCTATCGTCAGAAGAAGAAGCAGGGTTGTTAGCAGAAGCCTGCAATGGACGATTGCTTCTGCGCCAGTCGTCTTCCAGAGGCCGGTTACCCCAGGTTCTTCTAAAATCCATTTTACCCTGGTTAATCAATGCAGGATCATAGAGTTCCCACCTGCGCTCATTTCCATTTACAAGCGGGTTTGAGGCAGTTGGACTATTTACATTACTCTGAGCCGCCAGAGTGGCCTTTCTGGCTTTTTCTTCTTCCTCAATGCGCAGTTTTTCCCTGGCTTCGATAATGGCGTCAATTTTGTTGTCGAGTGCCGCTGGGTTCATTGCAGCCAATTTTTGCAGACTGTCCTGGGTTGTAACAATATTATATTGAGTTACAAAACTATCCAATGCGCGTTTTCTGTCGGCAACCAACCGGTACTCGGGTGCTTCCTGAGGGAGGATCACCAATGCGCTGTCGTAATATGATTTTGAAACTTCATAGTTTTCCAGGGCTTCATAGTTAATGCGGGCAAGTTGCAAATAGGTATATGCCTTTTGCTGCATATTTCCTTTGGAAGCCGCGATTGATTTTTGAAGATAACCCACCGCTTCCGGAACCTGCTTGCGGTGCTCTGCAAGCAAACCCATTGTGAAGTAAATCCTATCACGTAGATCATCGTTTTTCCTGTCGCGCAGCATTTTGTCGAAACCTACTGAGCTCAGGTCTTTCTTAGGATTCAGTACAACTTCATTTTGCAGGGAATTCATGGACGAATAAAATCCCAGATCATAGGAAGGGCGATTTTTGGAAACTCCTCTGTAATGTCGGTTTGCCAAAGCATACTGGCCAAGCCGGTCGTACATTTGCGCTGCAGCGAAATGAATCCGGGCTGTTTCGATTGATTTTTTCAATAAAGGAAATGTCTCTTCAAGGATTGCAACCGAAGTCAGGTACTCTCCATTTTGCTGATGAAGATATGCTTTGGTAAGATAAAACTCCCGGATAGAGGATTTGCTGAGTGGCTGCTGGCTTAGGTACTCTGCCACGCCCAGTGCATTTGAGTAATCTTTTTGCTCGATATACGCCCGCATTAACAAGATCAGCGCATTGTTCTTGTCATTCTCATCGTGCCCATTGGCATACACATACCGGAGTGCTTCCAGCCCATCGGCCCATTGCCCAAGGTAAAGCCGGGATTTGCCCAAGAGGATATAACTATTATCCAGCCACTTACTGTTCTGGTGTTTTTCAGCAACTATCGAGGCTTTTCTGATCGCATCTTCCAGCTTTGGCTTTACAGGAAGCGCCAGAAGCGAATCCATCGGAAGGAGGATCGGGAGCGGCTGGTTATAATCTTCTTTGAAAGCCTTTTTCATTTCGTACTCAGCTTCCAGCATATCCTGCTCGGCCATGAAGTATGCATTATACCTCGCCGAAATGTTATGGAAATTCACCGCGCCCGGCCTGTTGCTGAACTGCGAACATCCAGCAAGCAGCGCTATCAGAACAAGGAATGAAGTAAATTTTCGGATATGAAAGGCAATAATGTCGATCACAAAGCAGCTTTTAGGGGTGGTCTGATCTTCTTGTAACAAGCAAAACTAAAACGGCAATTTAAATAAAACCGTATCGAAGATAGCGGCATTTGTGAAAATTGGAGCAATTTTACCGTAATATTATCGATCAGCGGCATGGACAGCGAAAGCAACACATCGGGGGAGAAAAACAGAAAAGATGCGGTTAAAAGCCAGTCTTCCAAGTTCCTGAAATATTCCGGATTGGCTACACAAATGCTGGGGACGATTCTGCTGTTTACCTGGGGCGGGTACAAACTGGACGAATACCAGCAAAACAAAGTACCTGTATGGACGCTGGTCCTTTCGCTTACATCAATAGCCGGCTCGCTTTATATGCTGATCAGAAGCTTTACTAAGTCCTGAGCCCTTCACCTAGTCAGTCTAATGCTACGCACATTACTTGCCACCCTCATTTTGGGAATTGTATTATTCCTTGTTAAGTACTTTGGAGGAGATACCTTGCTTCACGCCTATATATGGTATATTCTGCTGTTTTTCCTGGGACTCTCATTTTTGGGTCACCGGCTAATGGAAATAGGATTAAGAAACAACCGGGAGAAATTTGTCACTTTTTACATTTCTTCAATCGTTGCCCGCATTATACTATGTCTCATTTTCATTGCCTTCTTTTTATATCAGGGGCTAAGTGATTCATTCCTATTCATTATCAATTTTTTTGCACTCTATTTATTTTATACATGTTTTGAAATATATGGTTTGTATCGTAACTTGCGCCGCGATTGACAAAGCATAGTATTTCAAGCATTTATGTATATCCATATCAGACGTTTTTTTACAATTGCCCTGGTAGCTACTACCTGTCTTTTTAGCGTTCCTACCCAGGCTCAGCATGAGGGTGAAAAGGTAGCCGAAAGCATTAACGAGGAAGAGCACAAAATTGAACATAATCTTGAAGAGTCAGAGGAGAAGTTCAATATCGGTGAGATGATCATGCACCACATTGCCGACTCTCACGAATGGGAAATCACACACGGGGTGGTGATACCGCTGCCGGTGATTCTTTACTCAGCTGACCGCGGAATTGAAGTATTCTCTTCATCCAATTTCCACAACGAACACCACGAATACAACGGATACCATCTGGTTCACGGCGATTCAGAACAGATTATCCCGGTTGACGAGTCTCGTAAGATTTACGACTTCTCAATTACAAAGAATGTAGCTTCTATGCTGCTCAGCGCGGTGATTCTGATCCTCGTTTTTACGAGCATCGCGAAATTCTACAAGAACAATCACAGGAAAGCACCAAGAGGCTTTCAGTCAGCAATGGAGGTGATTATTCTTTTCATCCGCGACGAAGTTGTAAAGCCTAATGTGGGTCCTAAATATGAAAAATACCTGCCTTACCTGCTGACATTATTTTTCTTCATATTGATCAACAATATCATGGGTCTGCTTCCGGGCTCTGCCAACCTGACCGGAAATATCGCAGTGACCATGACACTTGCAGTTTTGACGTTCATTATTGTCCACCTGAATGCAAATGGCAATTATTACAAACACCTTTTAAAACCAACCGGCGTTCCAGCGCCATTGTTGCTGATCATGATTCCGGTTGAGATCGTGGGTGTGTTTATGAAGCCATTTTCTCTGATGGTGCGGCTTTTTGCCAACATTACAGCAGGCCACATTATCCTTTTAAGTCTTTTCGGTCTGATCTTTATTTTCCAAAGCATCGTGATCGCGCCGGTTATTTCGCTTTTCGCCTTGTTCCTCAACTTTATCGAGATCATGGTAGCGTTTATCCAGGCATTTATCTTTACACTTTTATCGTCCATGTACATCGGCAGCGCTATCGAAGAACATAGCCACGCAGATCACGGACATTGATTCCGAATCTCTTTTTATCAATTATATTTTAAACAAACACAATTATGTTGCTTCAAATTTTGCTTCAAGCTGCTGAGCAGAGCGGTGCTGGTCTTGCTGTTTTCGGTGCTGCAATCGGTGCTGGTCTTGCTGCAATCGGTGCTGGTCTTGGTATCGGTAAAATCGGTGGTAGCGCTGTTGAAGGTATCGCTCGTCAGCCAGAAGCTGCTGGTGCTATCCAGACTGCAATGCTTATCATCGCGGCTCTTATTGAAGCGGTAGCGTTGTTCGCGGCGGTTATCTGTCTGCTGATCTCGTTCAAGCTTTAATCGACACTGGACTTAGTCCTTACTTCAAATGCATTAGGCTGAGAAGTAAAATGAAACTCTTCGTGGAAGCATTAGGCTTCCACGATTTTTTGAAAAAAGAGAGCTACTTACACTTAAACTCATTATTCTATGTCATTGCTTACTCCAAACCCAGGTCTTATCTTCTGGATGCTTGTAGTATTCTTACTGGTGGTTTTCATCCTTGCCAAATTTGCCTGGAAACCCATCATCAAAGGACTTAAAGACCGTGAAAACGAAATCCAAGGTGCATTGGACCTGGCGGAAAGAACCCGCGCTGAGATGGTTCAATTGAAGTCTGACAACGAGAAACTGATCGCAGAAGCGAATGCGGTTCGTGACCAGATCCTTCGTGACGCGAAAGATGCCGCTGATCGCACGATCGCTGAATCAAAAGACAAAGCAGCTGTGGAAGCACAGAAAATGATCGAAAGCGCTCGCGAATCGATCCGCAACGAACAACAGGTTGCAGTATCTAAAATCAGAAAAGAAGTAGCTACACTTTCACTCGAAATCGCTGAGAAAGTATTGCAGCGTGAATTGAAAGACAAGGAAGCCCAGGAAAAATTGATCGCGGAACTTGCTTCTTCTGCACGTCTTAATTAAACCACTTGATTTCCGATGTCAGTAAGTATAGTAGCTTCCAGATATGCAAAATCGCTGATTGAACTTGCAAAAGAGCAAAATGTGCTTGAAGCAGTTTACCAGGATATGATTTTGTTTAAAGATACAGCCGACAAAAACAGAGGGTTGATGCTTGCATTGAAAAGCCCTGTGGTGCGTCACGAAAAGAAATCAGGTATACTGAAAGCACTTTTCGAGAGCCGCGTGAATCCGGTATCTTACGCGATCTTTAATATTATTACAAAGAAAAACCGTGAGTCGATCCTTGATGAGATCGCAAACGAATTTATAAAAGCATACAACCTTCACCAGGGAATTCAGAAAGCGACTGTTACAACAACAACTCCTTTGACAGAAGAGCTGCGTCAGCAGTTTCAGGAAATCGTTAAAGAGAAAACGGGAAGAACAGTGCAACTGGCTGAGAAAATCAATCCTGCGTTGATTGGAGGATATATCCTGACTATTGAAGACCGCCAGATCGACGCGTCTTTAAGAAGCAGACTGAATGAGCTTAAATTACAGTTAGTAAACTGAAATTTTTATCTGCATAATTTGGAAGACCCGGCTGCTATGCGGCCGGGTCTTTTTTTGTTATTAAACTTTCATCTTGGTTACATTCTTGAAGCTGGTCTCAATTGCTTCAAGCGGCGGTCTTTTAGCTACATCCTGCTCAACAAAGAAGTGCGTCAGGCCAGCTGTCTTCCGGGCATCAAATATTTTCTTAAAATCAATGGATCCGGTACCTACTTCCGCGAAAGACTGGTCTGTCTTGTCCATATCTTTCACGTGCCATAATGGGAAACGACCCGGATACTTTTTAAACAAATCAACAGGATCCATTCCGGCCTTTACGATCCAGTAAAGGTCAAGCTCCAACTTAACCAGATTTGGGTCTGTGGAAGCAATCAGATCATAAGGTAATTGTCCGTCAATTTGTTTGAATTCAAAATCATGATTGTGGTATCCAAACTGCAGTCCTGCTTTCTTCGCTACCTCGCCCGACTTATTGAACAGCTCAACATAGCTTTTGTACTGATCAATACTTTGCCGTTCCTTGTCTGTCAAATAGGCGCATACCGCGTATTTTTGCCCGATTTCAGCCGCATCGTCAATTGCCTGCTGCCAATTGTTGCTGAGCGTACCTTTTGCGGTCTTATTCTCAACTCCAGCACCATAATGCCCGCTCACCGGATTTAAGCCAAGATCGCCCAGGATCGCCTTAAATTCCTTAGGTGTTTTGCCAAAGAATTTTCCGTCTGAATAGCCAAACAGCTCCACTTCCTTATAACCTATCGCAGACACCCTTTTCAGGGTTCCAAGTAGGTCTTTGGATAGTTCATTGCGTAAGGTGTACAATTGTAAACCTATCTTGGAAGCAGCCTTCGAGTCCAAATTCAGTTTAGATAACATGGGCGTAGCAAGCATCAATGCGCCTGCTTTCATAAATGATTTCCGGGAAATCTTTTGGTCGTAATTCATCGGTTATATGGTAAAAGATAATAATTCTACTTCGTGAGGATTACTGCGCCGGAGGCCGACAGCTTGGATTTCATCTCATCTGTTAACTTCCATTCAGGACTGAAATAACCTTCCACTAACATATTCTTGGCACTTTCCTTGAAGAATATGAGGTCTTTGTATTCAGAAAGCTTCCGATGCATAACCGGTACAAAAGGATAACCCTGATCTTCTGTCCCAAGCCACCACGGCAGTCCCGAACTGACTGCAACATAATGCTGATCCATCGGAAAAACGTAAAAGAGACCGTGGGTTTTGTCTGTGGATTTTAAATGCACCGGCAGCCTCTCTGCATATTTGCTTATGTACAAATTTGTTTCCTTTGTCCCGAACAAAATCAGATTGCTGCTTTCCAGGTCACTCGGGCGCACTTCTTTGTCAGAAAGAACCCGCGGGAAAAACATGATCCTTCCCAGGAAAGACCCACGGTACTGTGACCAATTTGCAGCTGCATTGGCGATCTCCACTCTTTTTGCGAGCTCCTCCGGTGACGGGTTGTCGGCTGTTCCGTAAACATACACTTGCCGCCCGGAGAATGCATCAAAGATTGGCCCCTCAGCACCTTTCCTTTTGCCTGTCGTAGTTGACTCCGCACTAGGCATCAATGTCCAAACCGCATTCTTTTTCACGAACGAAGCCGTACTGTCCGTTTTCGCCGACAGATTTACACCATCCAAGATAAGGGCGACATTCCCTGGCTTGAACTTCGGATGATTTTTGAGGTTCAATGTAAAGCTTTCCAGGTTTTTGGTAGTAATCTGCAATGCGTTCGGCTTTGCAAGGTTTGCGTCAATCTCGGCCAGTTCACCATAGGTAATCTTATCAAATGTTACCCAAAAAGATTTGTTGTACTTATAAAGTTTGCTGACAAAACGCACTCTGTCGGGGAAAGGATTACGCTCTGCGTGACTGAACCATTCAAATATAAACTCATTATCATAGGCACTTACCCAGCTGTCGTGCTTCACATCTACAAACTCTTTATAGCTCACTTCAACACCTATGTCCTGCAAGTGACTGACCCATTTTCTTGTACCATCAACGGGCACAACGGGATCAGCGTCCCCATGAAAAAAGTGGATCGGGAAGTTTAGTGCATTAGGTGCCAAATCGAATGTTCCGGCCGGAGGAGCAGGGCAAACTGGTGCGATTGCAGCCCAGATATCCGGACGTGTCAGACCAATCCACAAAGTACCGCCGCCGCCCATTGACAAGCCGGTTAAGTAAATTTTATTCTCATCTACGTTGAAACGCCGCTTTACATCATCGAGCATATTATAAACATCTTCCTCGGGCACACCCTGGTATCCCGCAGTCCCGCGTGCATAAGCTGACGCAACAATAAAATCCACATTATCCCATTTCGGGAAGTTGCGGGATGCTTCCACATCCGTCTCGTTCTCCGCATTACTCTTTCCGAATACGCGGCGGAGCGCAAGTCGATGGTTGGACCCTGCTCCGTGAAGCATTACAACAAGCGGGTATTTTTTATCAGGATCGTAATTAGGAGGAAGGTACAACCCGTAAGGCTGATCTGTGTCGTCAGCGTCGGAGAAGAAAGTAAGTACCTGGGGACCACTTGCATATTTCTGAGCGACTACATTAGTTTGAAAGATCAGCAAACAGAAAGCAGCTATAAATGCACTTTGAATGGATTGTAACTTCATCTGCATATTTAAATTTTCATTGGTTAAATATAACCTAATTCATAATGCGAACGCTGAATATAGCCAAATGCTTTGATCCGCCCTGTTAATATTTGCAAACAAAAAGAGGCAGATCTTTCGACCTGCCTCTGCAACACTATGTTTGATATAGCGGGCTGATTAGTTAGCCAGCTCTTCTTCTTTCTTGCGAACTGTAATCACCAGCTGCTCACTATTCTCCTCGTGATTAGCAACCAGAACATCCCCTTCACGCAGATCGCCTTTCAGGATTTCCTCCGCTACGGGATCTTCAAGGTATTTCTGGATCGCGCGGTTCAATGGACGGGCGCCGTATTGCGGATCGTAACCTTTTTCAGAAAGGAAATCTTTCGCAGCAATCGTGAGCTCGATCTCGTAACCCAAGCCTTTTACGCGGCTGAACAGTTTACCAAGTGAAATGTCAATAATTCTGTGCAGGTCTTCACGTTGAAGTGAATTAAACACGATCACGTCGTCCAAACGGTTAAGGAACTCAGGCGAGAATGCTTTACGCAGTGCGCTCTGGATTGTTCCTTTCATGATCTCGTCCTGATTTTCGGATTTCGCTTTTGTCGAGAATCCGATTCCTGTACCGAAGTCTTTCAGGTCACGTGCTCCAATGTTCGAAGTCATGATAATGATCGTATTCCTGAAATCGACTCTTCTCCCCAGACCGTCTGTCAGAATACCGTCGTCAAGCACTTGAAGCAGGATGTTAAACACATCCGGGTGCGCTTTTTCGATCTCATCCAAAAGAACTACGCTGTAAGGTTTTCTTCTGATCTTCTCAGTCAGCTGGCCACCTTCTTCGTAACCTACATATCCCGGAGGCGCTCCAACCAGACGAGATACGCTGAATTTCTCCATGTACTCGCTCATATCGATACGCACCAGTGAATCGTCTTTGTCAAACAGATAAGTCGAAAGCACTTTGGCAAGCTCCGTTTTACCTACACCAGTCGGACCAAGGAATATAAATGAACCAATCGGCTTTTTGGGATCTTTCAAGCCGACCCTTGTACGCTGAATCGCTTTTACCAACTTCTCAATCGGAGGATCCTGACCAATTACTTTGCTTTTCAGCTCATCGGCCATATTCAGCAATTTCTTGCCTTCATCCATGGAAACGTTAGTTACCGGGATACCCGTCATCATCGCTACTACCTCAGCTACATTCTGGTCAGTTACCGTATAGCGCTTTTGCTTGGTTTCTTCTTCCCAGGCAAGCTTAGCGCGATCCAGCTGGTCGATCAATTTCTTTTCGCGATCTCTCAGTTGCGCTGCTTCCTCGTATTTCTGGCTTTTAACAACCCGGTTTTTCTCCTGCTTGATATTTTCGATTTGTTCTTCGAGAACAAGGATATCCTCAGGGACAGTGATATTACTGATGTGAACTCTTGCGCCCACTTCATCCAGAACGTCAATTGCTTTATCCGGCAGGAAACGGTCAGTAATGTATCTCTCCGAGAGCTTCACAGCAGTACTGATCGACTCGGGTGTGTAATTTACGTGGTGGTGATCCTCGTATTTATCTTTGATATTTTCAAGGATCTGAATAGTTTCCTCGATTGAAGTCGCATCCACCATTACCATTTGGAAACGACGTGCCAAGGCGCCGTCTTTCTCAATGTACTGGCGATATTCATCGAGTGTTGTTGCACCGATACATTGAATTTCACCGCGTGACAACGCAGGCTTGAACATGTTGGATGCATCCAGCGAACCAGAAGCGCCACCTGCACCGACTATTGTATGCAGCTCATCGATAAACAGGATTACATCAGGTGATTTTTCCAGCTCGTTCATTACTGCTTTCATCCTTTCTTCAAACTGGCCACGGTATTTGGTACCCGCTACCAAAGAAGCAAGATCAAGTGTAACAACGCGCTTTCCAAAAAGAACGCGAGATACTTTCTTCTGAACGATGCGCAATGCAAGTCCCTCTGCTATCGCGGTTTTACCTACACCAGGCTCACCAATCAAAATTGGGTTGTTCTTTTTCCGACGGCTCAAAATCTGAGCTACTCTCTCGATTTCCTTTTCACGGCCTACGATAGGATCCAATTTGCCGACTTCCGCCATTTTGGTAAGATCGCGTCCGAAGTTATCGAGCACCGGCGTACGAGATTTCTCCGCTCCTTTTGATTCTTTTCCGGATGAAGATCCGCCGCCTCCAAACATGCCGCCTCTTGCTTCGTCGTCTCCGTCCTCGGTCTCCGGCCCCATGTGAGGTCTGGATCCAGATGATTGATATTCTAACATTTCCTTAATGACTTCGTAGTTAACATTAAACTTATGCAAGATCTGAGTACCAACATTATCCTCGTCCCTAAGTATAGAAAGCAGCAAATGCTCTGTACCAATCAGGGTACTCTTGAATATCTTGGCTTCCAGATAGGTAATTTTAAGTACCTTCTCAGACTGCCTGGTTAAAGGTATATTCTGTAAATTTTTGACGTTATTGGTTGCGGCACCCTTGGTCGCCTGTTCTATAGTCTGACGTACATCATCTAACGAAACGCCGAGTTTTTTAAGCAACCCAATCGCCACACCGTCTCCCTCACGAATCATTCCAAGTAACAAGTGTTCGGCTCCAATGTAATCATGGCCAAGTCGGAGGGCTTCTTCCCGGCTCATTGAAATTACTTCCTTCACTCTATTCGAAAATTTTGCTTCCATTGTGTAGCAATAAAAAAGTGTTTTAAAATCATTAACGCTACTTGATCCCCGTTTGTTCAAATAGCTTTATCGAGATTTACAGGATCTTAACAAAACACTTTTTGCTTCCGGCCCCATATTAAAAATTAAATCGATTATGCTTAAGTTGCCAACAAAACCATTCCCGAATGTCTGATAGTACGGCTCTGGCGTGTAGTATATAAAAGAATTTTGATTTTTCTTACTGTTAATGAGCGATATAGCATTAAAAATTCCATTTTCACTATCCTGCTCACCTGACAAAATGTACCTAATTTCTTTTTTGATTCCAACCAATCTAAGACAAATTGTCAATAATTCATAATTCAAATCGACCAGAAATTTTGGCTTTTTACCGTAAATATGGATTAGTTCGGATGCGTAAAATTCGTAGAACGGAGATTTTCCGTATGCGGCTTTCAAGCAACCCAAGTGGCGCCTGATCCATTCCTGGTTATAATCGATTAAGATGTCTTTTGTGGGGCTGGCTGCTTCGTATCCTTTGACAGGAACCGTCAATACGTCGATCTTATTGGTAGTTAGTACACTACACCGGTTCCTGAATGTCTGCTTCACGTATCTCTCCTCAATATCAATCAAAACCTGTTCGTGTTGCAGAATGCAGGTAAAGTATTCCAGACAAGGCAGGTACTGTAATTCTAATCTAACCGCCCGATTCTGAGCACTATTCTCTTCTAATTCCGACACTATCAAATATGCTAAAGGCTGTTGATATTATCAAAAAATTTATAATAATTATTTTCTGTGGTCAGCAATGTTCAATACTGCCTTGGATCTTTACAATTTCAGATCAGGAAAAAATACTTACATCGCCCAGGCCTTCCCGCAGAATCTCAAAGTCGTCGGAGTCGGCCTTCACGATCGTAGACGGAACATTTCCTCCATATCCACCGTCAACTACCATATCTACCTGATGCTGAAATTTCTCAAAAATGAGCTCAGGATCAGTAGAATACTCTATAATCTCGTCATCATCTTTGATGGAAGTTGTGACAATGGGGTTTCCTAACTCTCTTACGATCAAACGGGGAATCAGGTTGTCTGGCACCCGGATGCCGACCGTCTTTTTATTCGTGTTCAAAAGTTTGGGAACGTTGCTGGTGGCATCCAGAATGAAGGTATAAGGCCCCGGAAGTACCCGTTTCATGATTTTGAATGCAGTATTGCCGACGCGTGCATAATCTGAAATATGGCTCAGATCGTAACAGATAAACGAGAAATCATTTTTTTGCGGCTTGATACCTTTGATGCGCGCGATTCTTTCAACCGCCCTGGTGTTGTAAATATCGCACCCGAGACCGTAAACCGTGTCGGTAGGATAGATAACCAGACCGCCGCCGCGGAGACAATCGACAACTTGGCGAATACGCCTTTCGTCCGGGTTTTGGGGATAGATTTTGATGAATTCAGCAGGCATAAAACTTCTAAGCTTTATTTAACTAACAACGTTAAAAGCTAAATCCTTCCTGTCTGAATGCTTTTTTTAAGTTTTTGATATAAAACCGATACGCGAAATTGAGCGGGAGGTGAAGTCTGCAAAGTAAAATAATCAGCTCAGTTTGCCAGCCAGGATTTTCTATATAGTTCAGTAACCGGCGGAAACGGAGCGCCAGTTCGTACTCCTGCGCATAAAGGCATTTCCTGATAAAGGTGCGGATCCGCTGCGCGAGAATGTCAAATTCCTGCTGATCGCGGTTCAAATCATAAGCTTTGTTGCAAACTGCATAGTAAGAGGCGAGCATGCCGCTGTTCTTCTGGTAAACCTGTGTTGCTAAAGACGCAGGCACTACCCGCTTTTTGGTCAAAATTTGGTCCTGATAATGATACTTAAACTTTACAGCCGATCTTACCCAAAAATCGAAATCCTCAAACAACAGGCTTTCGTCGTATCCACCCAGCTCAGTCAATGCATCTTTCCGCATCATCATCGTAGGTGTGCAGATGAAATATCTTTCCAGTATATTCTTGTAAACATCGCCGGAAGGTACCTGGGTCAACGCGTGGCCATTCTGGTCGACAGGATAATGATCGTTTAATTTTCTTCCCGCCTGATCTATATACTGCGCATTTGAAAATACTACTGCATATTCCTCCGGCAGTTTTTCGAAACAAGCTACCTGCATCTCGACCCGCCCGGGTAACAGAATATCGTCGCCGGAGAGATCAATTACATATTTCCCCTGAGCAACTGCAAGGCCCTGATTAAATGCGCGGCACAAACCGGCATTATAAGCATTGGTGATTAACTGAAAATCAAAAGAGTTCTGGCGGAACTGCTCCACAATCTGCAAGGATTTGTCTGTACTTGCATTATCCACCACGATGAGCTGAATGCTGGGATAGGTCTGGTTAAAGACCGAACTGAGCGTTTCCTCCAAGTATTGTCCCTGATTAAATACGGTCAGGATTACCGTAACCAATGGCTGCTCTGATTGTTTCATCTTGTCCTCACAAATGCGGCTTAGCTCACGACGGCGCTTTGTTGATGCGGTGTGTGCGCCTTCCGGCACAAAAGTAGGAACAATAAGCAGAGGCGGCGGAAGTAGTTATTTTCCGGCAGATCAGCCCTTAAGGGAGTTTTTTGAAGTACGTGCAGCCAATATGCCCGCATTGATTTCAAAGCCCAGAATAATTACAAATGCAAGCAGGTAAAGCCAGATCATCAGCGCGATCATGGTACCAATGGAACCGTACAATTTGTTATAGGAACTAAACCGTGAGAGGTAAAACGAAAATCCGTAGGTAGCTACTAAAATAAGTACTGAGGCCACGATAGCTCCCGCGTTCAGGAACGCTACCTGCCTGCCGTGTGACGGAGCAAACCGGTAGATAATGGAAATCGTGAGCATCAAAGCACCGAAACTGACCAGGTACCTCGTCACATTCAGTAAAATCAGTAAGAAATTATCTCTCACAATGTTCCATTCCCCAAGCATGTTCATCACTGCGTCGCCTACAATTAACAAGATGACGGCGACAAACAACACCAGCAGCAACAGCAACGTCAAAACAATGGCTATACCCCGGATTTGCAGAAAAGTTCGGATTTCGTCGTCCTCATAGACCATATCAAACGAGCGCATGAGTGACATCATTCCATTGGTCGATGCAATCATCGCGAAAATGAAACCAAAGGAGAGCACTCCTCCCCTCGGGCGGCTGATGATATCCATAATTGTCTGGTCCGCATCCTCATAGATCCCACTGGGAATATTCTCCCGCAGCAATTCCATGATCTGCTGATCCAGGTTCTCAATCGGAATATAAGGAATCAGGGTAAAAAGGAAGATAATAGCAGGAAAAAGCGCCAGCGTCAGGCTGAAAGCAACGGCCGAAGCCCGCTGGTCAATGTCATACTTGCGGTTGCTTCTGACCAGGTTGAGTGCAATATCGTACA
Organism: Dyadobacter crusticola DSM 16708; assembly: GCF_000701505.1. GTDB lineage: Bacteria > Bacteroidota > Bacteroidia > Cytophagales > Spirosomataceae > Dyadobacter > Dyadobacter crusticola. Next base: position 201,745 of record NZ_JNJB01000001.1, read on the forward strand.
GAGAAACTCTCCCTCTTACCGGCGATGTTTGTTGTGACCATTTAACAAATCGCTTGATCTGGCGGTTTTGCAGCAGTTTTTCAAGCATATTTCCCATGGTATCGTTTATTCGAAGTACGATTGCAGCTTAACTTTCAGTTTTTCCGGAATCGTGCACAATTTTCCATTATCCATTCTTTGAAAAACCAGCGTAGTCTCTCCGGTATTCAGCAGAACGTCGAGCTGGTTCCTTATTTCATACAAAAACCGGACACGCACGCCCGGCATTTCTTGTATAGTTACTTTAATGCTGAGCAGATCGTCGTACCGGGCAGGTCTGAGATAGCGCGAATGACAATCGTAAACCGGCATCATCACACCTTCATCTTCCATTGCTTTGTAGTGATAGTCGAGGCTGCGGAGCGCTTCTACCCTCCCTATCTCGTAGTAGCGCGCATAATTTCCATAATAAACATACCCCATCTGATCAGTATCAGCATACCTGACCCTGATTCCTTTCACTTCGTAAACAAACATGTTATTTCAGGATTTGGAGCCTGTTCAATTCTGCCTGATAAAGCCGGGCGTTTTTGAGGTGGTCGGCGTAATTGGTTGCAAATGCGTGGTAGCCAGACAGATCGGCTTTGGCACACATATAAATATAATCGTGCTTGTCGTAATTCAGCACTGCGTCCAGCGAATTGAGGTCAGCGACGCGGATCGGGCCGGGAGGTAGTCCGGTGTTGATATAAGTATTGTATGGAGACTTAATGAGCAATTGTCCATTCAAAATCCTTTTAATACCGAAATCCTGCAATGCAAACTTAATGGTAGGGTCGGCCTGTAAAGGCATTTGCGCTTTCAGACGATTCAGGTAGAGCCCTGCCACGCGCGGGCGTTCATCCACTTTTCTGGCTTGTTCCTCTTCCACAATGGAAGCCAGAATTGAAACCTGCTCCGGCGTGAGCCCGATTTCTTTTGCTTTGGCAACGCGCTCGTCAGTCCAGTATTTCTTGTACTCGCTGTGCATGCGATCAAGAAACTTCTCGGTGCCGGTAGTCCAGTATATCTCGTAGGTATTCGGCAAAAACATGGAAACGATTGTAAGCGTATCGAGCCCGTATTTGTTACAAACAGCAGGATCATTCAATGCTTTTCTAAAATTGTCTTCTCCAAATTCAAATCGGCTGCCGATCCTTTTGATCAGGTCCTCTTTCAGTCTGATATTGTTGAAAGTCAGCTTCACTGCGTCTTGATTACCGGATGCAAGCTTCTTCACAACCGTATAGTTGCTACTGTTGGGCTTAATCACGTAACGGCCTGCTTTTACTTTTTCAGGGTATTTCAGAAGCTTGGCCAGGAATCGAAACGATATGTGATCATTAATCACCTCGTGCTTATTCAAGGTATCCAGTACCGACTCGTAAGAGGCTCCCTCGGGGATCAGCAATGCAAAGCTTGCCTGCTTGTCGACCTGCAAATTGGGTGTCTTGAATATTTGCCAAAAATAAAATGAAAAGGTCGTGACCAGAATGGCGACGGTGACGAACAAACCTACTTTGAAATTACGAGACATAGAGTGGCTATCGGCTATCGGCTTTCAGCTGGCGGCTTCGGCGTTGCCGTTTTTTGTTTATAGATTGATTTCAAAAGGAATGCCGAATCTTTTGGCAAGTTCTTCCAATGACAAAACGACGGGTTCCAATAAAGAGATTCCATTCACGCTTCTATCTGCTTCCATTTCACGCTCAGGGTCACCCGGTATAATTACTTTATGCCCTTCTACCGCCCTTGCGCCTCTGAATGCACGGATCCATTTGTCCATATCTATCTTAAAATCCTCAGCAGGACGAAAAGCATCCACCCGCATTGCACCTAAAAAATGCCCGGTACCTAAACCGACACCTTCCTGTGCAGACATGAACCCGGCGGTCGCAAACGGCGGTACCCACGGCCCAAAGTTAGCACCTGAAAGTACGCCTGAAAAGATATCGACGATCGCGCCGAGGCCGTAACCTTTGTGACTTCCATGCTCACGGTCAGAACCCAGAGGCAACAATCCGCCACCACTTTTCACCGCATTGGAATCCGTTGTCGGGTTACCCGCTGCATCCTGGGCCCAGCCAAGTGGAGCCGGCAAATTCTTACGTTGCAATATCTCAAACTTGCCATAAGCAACAGCAGTGGAAGCGAAGTCAGCCACGAATGCGGGTTCTTCCTGTGCAGGTACTGCCACTGCCACCGGATTAGTCCCGAGCAATTTATCCAACGAAAAAGTGGGCGTAACCAGCGGTGCCGCATTGGTCATTGTCCAGCCGATCATATCCTTCTGCAGCGCAAGCATAGCGTGGTACCCCGCAATCCCGAAGTGATTCGAATTCCGGACCGACACCCAGCCTGAGCCAACTTTCTCTGCCTTATCCATCGCAACTTCCATTGCTTTCGGTGCCACTACTAGTCCAAGCCCGCGGTCTCCGTCCACCACAGCTGTGCTCGGCGTTTCATAGACCACTTTTACTTCGGGTGCAGGATTCAATCTCCCGTGGTCGTACAGGCGCACATACCCTGCGAGCCTGGCTATTCCATGCGAATCGACCCCGCGCAGATCAGCACTTACCAGGACCTCGGAGGCAAGCTTAGCTTCTGCCGGCGGGCAGCCTATGGCCAGAAATACTTCCTCGGTAAAATGTTTCAAATAACTGGCCTGATACATATACGTCAAATGAGTGAACTTCTTTTTATTTTTACCGTGGTTATCAGCGTAACTTTTGCTGCCGGGGTGCAAATATCCAAAATTCGTTCGGCTTCGTCCAAAAATTCGTTACCTAGTTCTGATAACAGCTGCTCGCCCTTTTTGCCTGAATGGACCTCAAATTAAATGGAAATAAAGAATTCTATCCTTAAAAGGATTTTCAGCTATTTTATTCGCGGGCTAGTGCTTGTAGCGCCGCTGTATGCTACCGGGCTCCTGATATGGACGGGTGTCGAATTTCTTGACAACATTATCCCGATCGACATTCCGATTTCGAATCAGCAGTCGGTGTACCTGCCCGGCCTGGGTGTGCTGATCATTGTGCTCGGGATCATTTTGCTCGGGTTTCTTTTTTCAACGATCATTCCGCAGTCGTTTTTCAAGTTTACCGAAAGGATCATGCGGCGCATTCCATTGGTAAGCCTGATCTACTATTCCATCAAGGATCTGATCCTGGCTTTCGTGGGCGACAAAAAGAAGTTTAACCAACCCGTTCTGGTCACCATTTACAAGGATACCGAGATCAAGAAAATCGGCTTTATCACTCAAAACGACCTCTCTCATCTTAAAATAACGGATCACGTGGCTGTTTACATGCCCTTTTCATATTCCTTGTCCGGGGAGCTTTTCATAGTGCCTGCCGCGTTGGTTGTACCTATTGAATCCTCATCTACTGATATCATGAAAATGATCATTTCCGGAGGCGTTTCCGTAAAAGTTTCCAAGGAGGAAACACCTGAGGAAGAGGGCTGAGCAGGAGTTTAAATAGGCAACATTGCAACACTTCTGCCCGTTTAAGAGAATGATTCCCTATATTTGAAACATTCTATTTGTGCTATGAGAAAGCTGCTGCTTATCGTTTTTTTTTCTGTTTTCGGGAGTCTGACGGCATGGTCACAGGACCATTACGATCCCGTAAACGCGCCTACAAGTGAGGAATTATTTCTGAAACAGGGAAATTCGAGCAGGGTGATCGCCAGTCCCGGGCAAAAATACCTTGTCCTCGACGCTTCTCCCGCAATCGGTGGATTCCATCGTTACCGATTCTTCCCAGGTGACAATATCAAGTTCAGAATGCGGAATGAAACGATCAAATTTAACGAAACCATTGCGAGCGTTTCCGACAGTTCATTTACCATCGGAATAGTCAACGATGCCGTGAACCGGGTCGACTACCAGGAGATTCTGTTGAAAGATGTCCGGTTGATGAAAGTTTCCCGGAATATCCCTTTTATATCCCAGGCAGCGCCGCTGCTGCCGCTCGCCGGGCTCATATTTATCGGTGCCGATTTTTTCAACAAAGGCATTGATAACAAACGCTTTACCACTGATACTTCTTCCCTTGTTATAGGCGGCTCCATGATGCTCGCCGGGTATGTTTGTTACCGGCTCACATTTTCTTCCCTGAAAATCAACAACCGTAACAAGCTGAAAGTACTGGAAACCTATTGAACTGCGTGCGCAGCATTGCCGCATTTATTTGAAATCTGATTTTTTAAAGTGAAATCTATTCTCGTTAGCCCCCCGCAGAAGCCGGTAAGAGCAGAAATCCAATTGGTAGCCTCCAAAAGCGAGTGCAACCGCGCACTGATCATCAATGCATTGACAGGCTTTCAATGCGAACTCTCCAATGTTTCCGAAGCCCGCGACTCACAAACGATGATGCGTTTGCTGGCTTCCAAAGATCCGGTAGCGGACGTAATAGACGCAGGTACTACCATGCGTTTCCTCACTGCATTTTATGCTGTTACCAATCAACTTAAAACAATGACCGGCACGGCACGGATGTGCGAAAGACCGATCGGGATTTTGGTAGATGCATTGCGAAAGCTGGGCGCTGACATTACATACGAGAACCAGGAAGGATATCCGCCTTTGAAGTTGAACGGATTTAGCTATTCCGGAAACCACCACCTGACCATGCGCGGCGACGTGAGCAGCCAGTATATATCTGCATTGCTGATGATCGCGCCCGAGCTGCCCAGCGGACTGACCATTCAACTCGAAGGCGAAGTAGGTTCGCGGCCTTATATCGAAATGACGCTGAACCAAATGGCGTATTTCGGGATCGAATACAAGGCTGACTGGCAGACCAACACCATTACAATTCCGCCATTGAAGTACCAGCCCAAACCTTATGCAATCGAGTCTGACTGGTCGGGTGCGAGCTATTGGTACAGCATCGTAGCTTTGGCTGAAAATGCAGAGGTGGAATTGCTGGGACTTAAAAAAGATTCATTGCAAGGCGATAGCGCCATTGTAGATATTATGCGTCACCTGGGTGTAGAAAGCGTCTTTACTGAACGAGGTGTTCTGCTCACGAAAATTCCGGCTGCCGCTTCCATTGGCTGGGATTTCACCGATTGTCCCGACCTTGCTCAGACAGTTGCCGTTTGCTGCGCAGTTAAAAACATCCGTTTATCCATGACCGGCGTGGAAAGTCTTAAAATCAAGGAGACTGATCGCGTATTTGCATTGCAGCAGGAACTGAAAAAGATAGGCGCTGAGTTGAAGGAGGTTGAAAAAGACCATCTATACGAAGTTACCTCGATCCCAGGTTTTGACTCAACCGAAATCCCTTCCATTCACACTTACGACGACCACAGAATGGCCATGGCATTTGCTCCGGCTGGAATGGTATCCCCGATCCGCATTGAGGAACCCGGGGTAGTGGTGAAATCGTATCCGGGATACTGGAAAGATCTCAGCAAAGTCACTGACTGGGAGGAAACCGAAATTTAAGCTAGAAGCTGTTTATGGATCATTTGCTGGCCTTTTTCGCGCAGGTACCTGTCTGGGTTTATATTCTGCTCGTACCTGTTTTGATCGCAATAAGGGATATCATCCAGCGCAAGCATACCATTCAGCATAACTTCCCGCTTGTCGGACATTTCCGGTACATGCTCGAAACCATCGGCCCGGAACTTCGACAATACATTGTGGCAAACAACCGTGAAGAGTTGCCTTTCAACCGGCGCCAGCGGTCCTGGATTTATGCTTCTTCCAAAAAAGAGAACAATTACCAGGGTTTCGGGACGGATCAGGATATGCACGAGCCTGGATACGTACTCATCAAACCGGCTTTGCTGCCAAAAAGACTCGATTCCACCCACAACCACCATGTTAAAAACGGAAATGATCCGCACCATTACACAATTCCATCGCCAAAAATCATCGGCGCGTATCATCAGAGAAAAAGACCTTACCGCCCGCGCTCCGTTATCAATGTAAGTGCGATGAGCTTTGGCTCACTCTCCTCCCGTGCAGTGGAGGCGCTTAACAAAGGCTCTTACGAGTTTGGAAACTTCCACAATACAGGCGAAGGAGGGCTTTCTCCATATCATAAGTTTGGCGCCGACGTGGTTTTCAATATGGGTACCTCCTATTTCGGTGTCCGTGATCATGAAGGGAATTTTGTAATGGAAAAGCTGATCAAAATGACGCAGGAGAATCCTTGTGTCAGGTTGATTGAGTTGAAACTATCACAAGGCGCAAAGCCCGGAAAAGGCGGCGTGCTGCCGGCAAGTAAGATTTCCGCCGAAATCGCAGAAATTAGGGGTGTGCCAATGGGCGTCGACGTGGTGTCACCACCCTACCACAGTGCCTTTGAGGATGTAAGGGGAATGATCGACTTTATTGAGCAAATGGCGGAGAAAACCGGTTTGCCGGTTGGTATCAAATCAGCAGTCGGAAAAGTGGAAATGTGGGAACAATTGGCTGATTTAATGGTAGAAACAGGAAAAGGCCCCGACTTTATCGCCATTGACGGCGGAGAAGGAGGTACCGGTGCCGCGCCGCCTTCGTTCGCCGATCACGTGGCCCTGCCGCTGGTATATGCATTCACAACTGTTTACAAAATTTTTCAGCGAAGGAATCTCACTGACAAGATAACGTTTATAGCCTCCGGTAAGCTAGGCCTGCCTGCACAGGCCGTGATGGCATTTTCAATGGGAGCAGATATTATTAATGTAGCCAGAGAAGCAATGATGTCAATCGGCTGCATTCAGGCGCAGATTTGTCACACGAACCGCTGCCCCACTGGCATTACCACCAACAACAAATGGCTGGAATCGGGCATTGACCCCGCATTGAAAAGCGCGCGTTTTAATAACTATATGAAAACGCTCGCCAAAGAGATCATTGAGATTACGCACGCAGCAGGGTACGAACATCCGTGTCAATTTGGAATGAATGATGTCGACATTTCAATGGGTGATCACAACCGGACAATCTCGCTGGCAGACAATTACGGGTATCTCAAAACCATTGTTCCCTATCCTGGCTTTAAAGCCTTGCTGGAATGTCCACACCTGGGCGGGCGAAAAATCCCGGATGAAAAAGTAGCCTAGCACACCACACACACTTATGCAACAAACCACAACCACACTCTATCTCCTGCTTTTTCTCGTATCCTGCAACAATCCCGCTCCCCGGGAAAGCACTGCTTCACAGGATTTCTTCCCATTACATTCCGGCAATTATTCCGAATTCTTGGTTGAAAAAACCAGGTACCTTCCTGATCAGAAAACCGTAGCCGCTGCCAGAATACGCAGATCAGTAGAAAGCATTTTTCAACAACCCGACGGCCAGCAGGTATTCCCGATCACTTACGCCAGCATTACTGCCAATAACCAGTGGCAAACGGATTCCACCCACGCAGCCTGGCTTAGCCCGGACAAAGCTTTTGAGCAGGAGAATGGAAAGATCATATTAAAAATGCATTTTCCACTATCGGAACATTCGCAATGGGATTTCAATGCATACAATAATGCAGATGAAAGCGTCGCCAGGGCTACCAGGCTGAATAAGCCTTTTCAAGTGGGCACGCAGTTTTATCCAAATACGGTATCCATTGTTTATCAGGACGATTCCACACTTTTGTCGCGAAAGAAGTATATTGAAATATATGCAGCGGACGTTGGTCTGATATACAGCGAGCGGCTTAACTTGCGCTACTGCCACGAAGCGGAATGCATTGGCAAGGGAATTATTGAATCAGGTTCGAAAGAAGTTTTTACAATCAGCAAAACGGGAAAACAATGATCAGAACTCTATCCATCACACTACTTTATTTTTTACTTACCTCGGACTTTGCATTTGCGCAAAGTGCACCGAGGTACCTGGTTCTTTTCAAAGACAAAGCAGGCTCCCCCTTTTCCATTGAAAATCCGGGCAGCTTCCTTTCCGAACGTGCAATCGCGCGCCGGAACAGGCAAAACATTCCCGTCACAACCGCCGATCTTCCGGTCAACCCGACCTACGTTGCAGCGGTAAAAGCAACAGGCGCCAAAGTGATTTACCCTTCCCGCTGGTTCAATGGCGCGTTGGTAGAAGCTTCTGCAACACAGCTCAATGCAATCAAAAAACTGGCTTTTTACAAAGGAATCGAACTGAACCTGCCGGTAGCCAATATCGGATCAAAATCGCCCGGAATCGAGCGCACGGCGGCTACGCATGAAAAGTTTGAAGCCGTGGAAGATGTCAACTACGGAAATATGAATGCGCAGCTCGCGTTAATGGGCGTACCGGGAATCCACGCCAAAGGTTTTCACGGAGAAGGAATGCTGGTGGCCGTGATGGACAATGGATTTAACAACGGAAATCAGGTGGCCTTCCTCGAACAGCTGCGCACTGAAAACCGCATTGCAGATAGCCACGATTTTGTTGCCCGTGATGGAAATGTGTTCAACGACGGCTCGCATGGACTGCACGTACTTTCAACAATGGCTGCTTACCAGCCAGGCACAATGGTCGGCGGCGCGTTCAAAGCTTCGTACGCATTGTATCAGACTGAACATAATCAGGGTGAATCGCCTTATGAGGAAATTACCTGGCTACTGGCTGCCGAAAGAGCAGACAGTATCGGAGTGGATGTGATCAATACTTCATTGGGTTACTATTCCTTCGAGGGAGCATTTGATAATGCGGATTACAACTATACTTATGCTGATATGGATGGAAAAACGACCATTATCAGCCGTGCTGCACGTTTTGCAACACGCACCGGAATGCTCGTTGTAACTTCCGCTGGTAACGAAGGGAACAATGCATGGAGGTACATCACCGCTCCGGCCGACGTGGATTCAGTACTTACAGTCGGCGCTACTTTGTACGATCGCAGCTATGCGTCGCTCAGTTCCATTGGTCCCAATGCAGCCGGCCTACAAAAGCCTGATATCGCGGCGGTGGGTGTTGGTGCGATCGTCGGTACTGTGTCAGGTACTCCCTCTTCCTCAAACGGAACTTCGTTCTCAGCCCCACTGATTGCCGGCCTGGCTACTATTCTGTGGCAGGCGCATCCGAACCTCACCGCTCAGCAACTGATTTATGCATTGAAAAAATCGGGGCACAATGCGGCAAATCCGAATAATATGATCGGTTTCGGAGTGCCTGATGCAGCAAAAGCTGAGGAAATTATCGCAACCGAATTCGGTCCGCTGGGTTTAGAAAATTCGTCGTTGAGCAACATTTTGCTTACGCCAAATCCGGTCGCGGCGGATCTCACACTGACAATCCCTGTCACTTTAGTAGGCAAAATCGCGAGAGTCCGGATATATAATTTGAATGGAACTGCGAGATATGACAACCGGGAGCGACTTACTACGACGCACATTGTCCGGGCTGACCAGCTTCCTACCGGCTTGTACGTACTGAGCGTGGAAGCCGATAATCAAAAACAAGTTCTGAAATTTATAAAGAACTAGTTTTCCGAACCATTCGCATAATCGACTCGGAGTTATTGAATGCAGCCACTTCCGGGATTGGTATCCATTGAACGTCACGCGACTCGCTGTTGATGACGATCTGCGCATTTTCAGGTGCGACAAATGCGAACCGGATATCATAATGTAAATGCGCCGGTAGTGCTTTGTTGGCCGGGATCAAATGCACGTCTACGTCGTAAATACCTGGTTTGGCAAGAATCAGATCATTGATCCCTGTTTCTTCCCAAACTTCCTTGCGCGCTACTGCTTCTACGTCAGGATCTCCGTCGCAATGTCCGCCGGGCTGAAACCATTGATTAAGCTTGAAATGGTGCATCAGCAAAATAGAAAGCCTGTCGGCCGAAAGTACCCAGCCCGACGCAGTAACATGCCCTTCCAGCAATGTTCTTTCAAAGCAATCTTCATTGTTTTCAACAAATGCAATCGTATCAACATACATCTGATTTTCCTCCTCATTCAGGGGCTGATACGATCTGAGCAATGCAAGCAAACTGTCGCGTTTCATCTAGGCTATCTGATTTTTTAATTCTATTTTCACCACAAGTTTAACATATCCAGCCCAAAACCGCCTTACTCTATGAAGAAGCAACTACTCATTGTTTCACTCACACTACTACTTTCAACCTACGCGATTGCGCAGCGCACACCGGCGCCCAGCCAAGGTGCTCAGGTGATGCAAACAATCGGTGTAACCGATTTTACGGTAAAGTATTCCCGCCCGATGCTCCGGAAACGCAAGGTTTTTGCAGACAGCTCGGTGCTCGCGCCATACAACCAGCTCTGGCGAACCGGAGCCAATTCTCCCACTACCATTGAAGTAAGTACAGAATTCACTTTCGGCGACAGAAAGGTACCTTCCGGAAAATACGCGTTGCTCTCGATTCCTTCCGGCACAGCGTGGACAGTGATTTTGAATAAAAACTATAACCAGGGAACAGAAGCTTACTCGGAATCGGAAGATGTGGCGCGGACACGCGTGGTACCTACCTCAGGTGAATTTACGGAAGCTTTCAAGATCGACATTGAACCCGTTTCTGACAGTACCGGCTACCTGATCCTGTCGTGGTCTTCGGTTAAAATCCCGGTGCCGGTTTCAGTGCGCACCGAGTCGCTGACAATGAACTCATTGAACAAGATTATCGCTGAAAAGCCGGAGGATACTGCTGCATTGGAAAGTGCGGCGGGTTATTTGTTGTCAAAAGGGAAAGATCTCCCAATCGCACTTTCCTGGGCTGACAAGGCGATCGGTTTGAAAGAATCTTATTACAATATGTGGCTGAAAGCGTCTATTCTCAGCAAGCTGGGCAAATACAATGAGGCACTGCCGGTCGCACAAAAAGCATTGACCCTGGGCAATGCTTCGGACCAGGCTTTTACAGGTTTTTTCAAAGGACAAATAGAAAAAACGATTGCCGAGATACAGCCGAAGGTAACTCCGAAAGCCGTTGCAGGGAATGTAAAAGGCAAGAAGAAAAAGAAGTAATCTTATCTGAAAAAACGGGGTATGCTCCATTCATAGCGCACTGCGAGGATCCGGATCAGGATAATAACCAGCGAGGCGGAAATGAATGCGGTATTGCGCTCCATACCAAGGCTGTCAAAAATAAGATAACTGCATGCCCCGGCGAGGCATGCAGTTGCATATACCTCTTTCCGGTACACGATCGGAATTTCGTTCGTCATCATATCCCGGATCACTCCCCCCATTGTAGCCGTGAAAACGCCCATTATCACCGCAATTTCAGGTCTTACACCTAAATGCAGCGCCTTTTCCGTCCCAACGATCGTGAACAATGCGATTCCGAAGGTATCGAACAGGAACAGTGTTTTCCTTAACCGGAGCAAAAAGTCGAAGAAAATGAATGCGACCAGTACCCCTGCAAGAATAGCATAAATGATCGTGATGTCACTGATCCAAACCAGCGGGTAACTCCCGAGCAAAATGTCGCGCAGCGTTCCTCCGCCGATCGAGGAAATGAATGCAGTGAACGTGGCCGCAAACCAGTCGGGATGCTTTAAATCCTTCACTGCCAATGCACCTGAAATGGCAAACGCGAACGTTCCGATAATCTCTAAAATGTACTGAATGCTCATTTCAGGAAGTGCTAAACGGCCACCGGCGCCTTAATTCCGGGCCATGGATTGTAGTCGCGCAACTCGAAATCGTCAAACTCGAAATCAAGCACGTTTTTCACGTCAGGATTAATCACCATTGTAGGAAGCTGGCGCGGCTCGCGGCTGAGCTGCAATTCTACCTGTTCCAAATGGTTGAGATAAATGTGGGTATCTCCGCCCGTCCACACAAAGTCGCCCAGGTCAAGCTCGCATTCCTGCGCGATCATCATGGTAAGCAGTGCGTAGCTGGCAATGTTAAATGGTACGCCAAGAAAAACGTCTGCGCTGCGCTGGTAGAGCTGACAGGAAAGTTTACCTCTTGTCTCGCCAGCTTCTTCGTCGGGCGGGGCCACGTAAAACTGGAACAACGCGTGACAGGGTTGCAATTTCATCTGCGACAATTCGGCAGGATTCCACGCCGACACCATAATGCGCCGCGAGTCAGGTGTGTTTTTTAATTGTTTCAAAACCTCCTGCAACTGGTCGACAGACTTCCCGTTTGCGCCTTCCCAGCTTCGCCATTGTTTTCCATAAACAGGACCGAGGTCGCCATTTTCGTCAGCCCATTCATCCCAGATAGAAACCCCGTGATCTTTGAGGTACTTAATATTGGTATCTCCTTTCAAAAACCACAGAAGTTCGTAGATAATGGACTTGGTGTGTACCTTTTTGGTAGTGACGAGCGGGAATCCGTCTTTCAGATTGAAACGCATCTGGTATCCAAAAACGCTGATCGTTCCTGTTCCCGTGCGGTCGGTTTTCCGAACTCCGTTTGCCAGAATGTGGCGTAGCAAGTCCTGGTATTGTTGCATTTTAGAATAAATTAGAATCTACAAAGTGACTTTTCAGACGGTCGCAATTTCAACGTCGTAAGTAATGGTAGCGAGTGCTTCCAGCTGCGCAGTTGCGGAACAATATTTTTCCATTGAAAGTCCGATCGCGCGGTTGATCTTCTTTTCGTCAAGCTGGTTTCCGGCAAACTTGAAGGTCAAATGAATTTTACGGAAAGGTTTGCGTTCAGTATTTTCCTCCTGCTCGCGGTCTCCGTCGGCTACAATACGGAAGTCGGTAATTTCCTGGCGCTGCTTTTTCAGGATCAGCACAACATCGATTGCACTGCAGCTCGCAAGCCCCATCAGTAACAACTCCATTGGCCTGACTCCCAGATTCCTGCCTCCGATTTCAGGAGAGCCGTCGGTATGTACTTTTACTTCTGATGAACCCGAACCTTCAAAATGGAAGGCATCATCGACGCGGACTAGTTCTATTTTCATAATGTTTTGAATAGCTGCAAATATACTTACAAAAGCGAACAGGGCATTTCCCCGATCATTAAAACAACGATAATCCTCGTATATTCGTTTTGATAAAATGTTAACCCCGGCGTCAAATGTTAAAAACCTGCCTCGCGCTGCTTTTTTCAGTGTTTTTGATGATTTCCTGCAAGAAGAGCGAGGACAAAACGGAGCCTGCTCAGGAACAGCCCGGCGACAATGACCTCACTGGGACTTACCAGGGGTATAAGTTTTTCAACAAGTCCAGGAAAGACTCTCTGGCAGTGACCATGAAAGTGAGCCGGATTGCTGAGCAGAAGCTGGATCTTGAAGAAATTACGCCATTTAACCATATCAAACACCTGGAAATGAATGGAGCGGATTTTACTTACGATCGGGGAACAGGCGAAGACGGCTGTGGCCGCATTTCCATGAAGGGCACTGGTAACTTCAAAGGAAAGCAGTTATACCTGATTGAAACCATAACCTGCGTCCGCGGAAACGGGCCTGACAAGTTTGTAGAATACCGCGTTACCAAGATCTAGCATCAACAAAACGAAAGCAGCTATGTGGAAGGAAGATGATAACAAATTAAAAAAGAGCTTCAAGTTCAAGGACTTTAAAGAAGCTTTTAGTTTTATGACCGAAGTATCGGAAGTGGTGAATGAAATGGACCATCATCCGTTCTGGGCCAATACTTATAACCAGGTAGATTTTGAGCTGAATACCCACAGCGAAGGCAATGTCATCACCGACAAGGACAGAAAGCTGGCTGCTGCTATTGATGAAATCTTTGAAAAAAGAAAATAAACCCACTGGCAACCCTCTCTGAAAAAGACGGGCGCGCTGCATTTAGATGAAACTTTACATTGTTCCTACCCCAATCGGAAACCTGGAAGATATTACGCTTCGGGCTATTAATGTGCTGAAAAGCGTGGATGCCGTGCTTGCGGAAGATACCCGTACTTCGGGCTCACTTTTGAAGCACCTCGGGATTTCCAAACCGCTGCACAGCTACCATATTCACAATGAGCATCAAACGGTGACGCGCGTGGTAGAGCGCATTCTCAAAGGCGAAACCATGGCGCTCGTCTCAGACGCCGGTACGCCCGCTATCTCCGATCCCGGTTTTTTGCTGGTCCGCGAATGCATTCGCCAGGGTGTCGATATCGAATGTCTGCCCGGACCGACCGCATTCGTGCCTGCATTGGTGAACTCCGGACTTCCCTGCGACCGCTTTACTTTTGAAGGCTTTTTACCACATAAAAAAGGAAGACAAACGCGCCTGCAAAATCTCGCAGAAGAAGAGCGGACCATGATTTTTTACGAATCGCCGCACCGACTGGTGAAAGCTTTGCAGCAGTTTATAGAGTTTTTTGGGGCGGAGCGGCAGGTTTGCGTGTCGCGGGAACTGACGAAGATTTATGAGGAGAATGTAAAAGGTACTTTGCAGGAAGTAATTGACTATTTTTCACCCAAAACTATCAAAGGCGAAATTGTAATCGTGCTGGCTGGTAAACCCGAAGAAAAAAAGAAATCTGATAAATATGAGGATTAAACTCTGCGGCGTTGTCCGCAAAATTGCGCTTGTTCTGGCTATCTTTTTGTTTCACGCAAATGTATTTGCGCAGCTTCCTGCATTAAGCCCACAGTCGAAAGCAAGTCTGGTCACCATTGGTCCAGGTCAGCAACTGTACTCCGGCTTTGGACATAGTGTACTCTGGATTTACGATCCGGTAACTGGTATAGATCGTGCTTACAACTACGGCACGTTTCGCTTTGAGGAAGGCAATTTTTACATCAAATTTCTCAGAGGTACCCTGCCCTATTCACTCTCCGTTTCGCCTTTTGGCTTGCAAGCCGAGCATTGGAAATATGAAAACCGCTCCATTTCCGAGCAGATCCTTAATCTGACACTAACTCAGAAACAGCGCCTCTTCCAGTTTTTGGAAACCAACTACCTGCCTGAAAACCGGCAGTACCAGTACAAATTTTTTTACGACAACTGTTCCACCCGCATGTCGGGCGCATTGAAGGCGGCTTGCGGAGATAGCTTGATTTACAATGGTTACACGAAGGAAAAACTGAGTTTCAGGCAGTGGATCGACAGGTACGCTTACAAACAAAAACCGTGGGCGGATTTTGGAATGGACCTTGCGATAGGTAATCCTTCCGATGAAATCGCAACAGCCGAACAGGCCACTTTTCTGCCTGACAACATGGCAAAATCATTTGCGGATGCAAAGGTAAAAACGGCCACAGGTACTGCGCCGCTCGTAGCTACCACGCAGGTTCTTTTCACTGCCGAACCCGAGCCTGGGCCCGGCCCCATCACGCCAACTGTTGTTTTCTGGACGTTGGGCATTCTGGTGCTTGCATTCACTTACTGGCAGATCAAAAAAGAAAAAATCAATTTTGCGCTGGACAAAATTTTGTTTTCGATAGTGGGCTTGGCAGGATGGATTCTTCTGCTCTTATGGTTTGGTACCAACCACGGAGTTACTTCCTGGAACTATGATGTTTTGTGGGCATTCCCGTTCTGGTTGCCGGTTATTTTCTTTTTGTCAGAAAAGAAGAAACCCGCGTGGTTCCAGTTTTTCTTGATTTTTTATGGATTTCTCTTACTTTGCGCAACAGGTAATGCTACCAAGCACAATTTTGTAGTAGTCCCGATCCTGCTCATGCTGATTGTCCGGGTGTACTACATTAACAACTCACTTTCAAAAATCCCCACCGGGGAAAAGGAATATGGATCTGGAATTACTGACTCGAAAAACAATTGAAATTGTAAGACAGGCTTCGTCCTTTATTCAACAGGAAGCCGCGCTGTTTTCAAGAGATAAAATTGAATATAAAGACCTGAATAATCTGGTTTCCTACGTCGATAAGGAAGCAGAAAAGCTATTGGTTGCAGGACTGAGCCACATTTTGCCCGAAGCGAGCTATATCACGGAGGAAGGTACAACCGGCATTGAACCCGATCCGACTGCATTAAACTGGATCATAGATCCCCTCGACGGCACCACCAATTTCATTCACGGAATACCTGTCTACTGCGTGAGTGTCGGGCTGGCACGCGGAAAAGAATTACTGGTTGGTGTAATACACGAACCTAGCCTTAACGAAATGTTTTACTCGTGGCAGGGCGGCGGTGCCTGGTGCAACGACAAGCAAATCAAAGTATCGACTGTACCATCATTACAGGACAGCCTGATTGCCACCGGATTTCCTTATTACAAATTTGAAAAGCAGAAAAGGTACATGCACATCCTGGAACTGCTAATGCAAAGAACGCACGGCATCCGCAGAATGGGCGCGGCAGCAGTAGACCTCGCGTACGTAGCAGCAGGCCGCTTTGATGGTTTTTACGAATACAACCTCAACTCCTGGGATATGGCGGCCGGCGTACTTCTGATCAAAGAAGCAGGCGGCAAAGTCACAGATTTCCAGGGCAACGACAACTACCTCTTCGGAGGCGACATCATAGCCACCGCCGGCCCCGCACACCAACAGTTGGTGGAGGTGATCAGGGAGAATTTTTAGGAGAGCTGACGGCTGTCGGCAATCGGCAGTCGGCTGGTTGTATTCTTTGAATGATTCAGGACAGCTATCATAAATCAAAAACATCGTACGAGCTGACAGCGGAAAGCCGAAGCAAAACAAAACATCAATTCAAGCGCTAACTGGCAAAAGCCGACCGCCGAAAGCCGAAAGCCGAAGTAAAACACCACCTATGAATCTAGAACAACTTCGCTACCCAATTGGTAGATTCACTACCCAGGAAAATTACACCCTGGCTGAGGTAAAATCTAATATTCAAATCATCAGTGCATTGCCTTCGAAATTCATAAATCTTCTGGGCAGCTGGGAAGATGACAGGCTTAATACACCTTACCGGCCAGACGGCTGGACAGTGCGACAGCTCGTACATCACGTGGCCGACAGCCACATCAATGCATATACGCGGTGCAGACTGGCGATGACGGAAGACAACCCGGTGATAAAGCCTTACGAAGAACAACTCTGGGCTGAGTTACCTGATGCAAAAATGGCGCAGATCGATTTATCCATTCAGCTGTTGCGCTATGTGCATCTGCGCTGGGTTTTATTGCTCAATTCAATGGATGAGCGCGATCTTGCCCGCACTTACATACATCCCGCCACCAACCGGACGTTCCGTATGGATGAAGTGATTGCCAATTATGCATGGCACAGTGAACACCATTACCAGCATGCATTCCAACTGGCATTAAGGAACAATTGGAAGTAGGTAACTGTTTGAAAAATATGCAAACGCAAGAAGCTATCATACTAATATTGTTCCTGGCCGCAGCGGGCTACATCGCCTGGCGATTCTGGAAATCGTTTGACAAGCGAAATACCGGAGGTTGCGCCAAAGGTTGCGGTTGTGCGGAAGATAAAGCAGCTACATTTAAGTTAAAGTAAGGTTTTGATAAATTGCGAAGATACAAAAGGCCCGTCGTGGGTCTTTTTTCGTTGAAACCCTTTCTTTTAGCAATTACACAAGATGGGAAAGCATTGGATTTGTTCAGGTGGTAGCTCGACATATTCAAACCTCAAACCCCATAAACGTCAAAAGCCTCAAATGAGGCTTCTGACTATCACAAGACATAAAATTGCGAATGCAATAAAATTAGCCAACAACTACAACGCACCCTTCTTAATATCTTCCACAACCCCAGGATCCAGCAGCGTAGATGTATCACCTAAATTATTCACGTCGCCTTCTGAGATTTTTCTTAGAATACGGCGCATGATTTTACCTGAACGTGTTTTGGGAAGACCTGTGACAAACTGTACCTTGTCCGGCTTGGCGATCGGGCCGATGATGCGGGACACGGTGGCGGCTATGTCTTTTCTGAACATATCTGCATCGTCCACTTCGTTCTCGGCGATTACGTATGCGTAAATTCCCTGTCCTTTGATATCGTGCGCGTAGCCCACTACAGCCGATTCCACGACGCCCAAATGCATGTTGATCGCATTTTCAACTTCGGCAGTGCCGATGCGGTGACCTGATACATTCAACACATCATCTACGCGGCCGGTAATGCGATAGTATCCGTCTTCATCACGTAAACAGCCGTCTCCGGTGAAGTACATCCCGGGATAAGTAGAAAAATAAGTTTGCTTTGCGCGCTCGTGGTCGCCGTAGGTTGTCCGGATAATGCCGGGCCACGGGAATTTGATGCAAAGGTTGCCGCTTACATCATTGCCTTCTATTTCCTGACCAGTTTCATCCACCAAAACCGGTTGGATACCGGGAAGCGGCAATGTGGCGTAAGTGGGCTTTTCAGGCGTGATCCCTGCCAGCGGCGAAATCATAATACCGCCTGTTTCGGTCTGCCACCAGGTATCTACCAGCGGACAATGGTCTCCTCCAATGTTGGTTTTAAACCAGTGCCACGCCTCTTCATTGATCGGCTCTCCAACAGAGCCCAGTTTTGTCAGAGAAGAAAAGTCATGACCTTTTACATAATCCAGACCGAAACTCATCAATGAACGAATGGCAGTCGGGGCGGTATAAAGGATATTTACCTTATGTTTTTCAACAATTTTCCATAGTCTGCTTGCATCCGGGTAAGTAGGCACCCCTTCAAAAATAACTGAAGTAGCTCCATAACAAAGCGGACCATAAACAATATAGCTGTGGCCTGTAATCCAGCCGATATCTGCCGTACAGAAGTGAACCTCACCAGGTTCGTACTGGAATACATTGGCAAAGGTATAGGTAGCATAAATCATATACCCCCCGCAAGTATGCACAACCCCTTTGGGCTTGCCTGTTGAGCCTGAGGTATAAAGGATAAACAGCATATCCTCTGCGTCCATTGGCTCGGCCGGGCAGATTGAATCCACATGCTTTACCTCTTCTTCCCACCACAAATCCCTGCCTTTCAGCATGGAAACGGGTGTGCGGGTACGGGTCATCACAATTACATGCTTTACTGAGCTGCATTGTACAAGCGCCTCGTCGACTGTTTCTTTCATAGGGATCACCTTCGATCCGCGGAATGCGCCGTCGGATGTGATCACCATTGTGCATTGCGCATCATTGATCCTGTCCGCAATGGATTTTGCTGAAAACCCGCCAAAAACCACCGAATGCACCGCACCGATTCTCGCACAGGCAAGTACAGCAACAGTAAGTTCCGGTACCATCGGCAGGTAAATACAAACCCTATCCCCTTTTGTTACCCCATGCTTTTTCAATACATTGGCAAAGCGGCAAACGCGATCGTAAAGTACCCGGTATGTGATTGATACAGCCTTGTCTTCGGGATCATTGGGTTCCCAGATCAGAGCGGGTTGGTCACCTTTTGTTTCTAAATGCCTGTCGAGTGCATTTTCGGTAATGTTCATTGCCCCCCCTTCAAACCACTTCACATTCGCCTCTTTGAAGTCCCAGCTCAGGACTTTCTTCCAGGGTTTACGCCATTGAAACTGTTGGGCTACCTCTGCCCAGAAACCTTCGGGATCGTCTACACTGTGTTTGTAGGCAACCTGATACTCTTCAAAGGTCTTAATTCTCATGATTTTTAAAGGTTAACTTAGGGAAATAGGATATGAGTCGACAAGTTATCATTTTATTCGCCATTGTACAATGTGAAAAGGCAAAGCCAAAAAAGTGTACTTTCACGGCTGGAAACCTGCTTGTACAAGAGTGTTATGAATGAGGCAATTACCCGATCCGATGATCAGGAAGGCAGTTTGAGCCAGGCTGAGATTGATTTTATACAACAAAATCTGCACCGGGATATTAACGATCTGATCCTGAAATCAGGACAGGGAAATGGATTGGATATCAAGAAAATGGCGGGGCAGATCCTGGCAAGACAGAAGGCCGCTCGCAAGCTTCCCGACTGGGCAAGCCACCCCGCGCTCCTTTTTCCGCCCGCGCTATCAGTCGAACAATCTTCTTCACAGGCTACTGCCCGGTACAAGGCGGGCATGGTCTCCGGCGAGCGGCTGATCGACATCACAGGCGGGATGGGAGTAGATTGTTTTTACATGCGCGAAAACTTCAACGAAGTGCATTATTTCGAAATGCAGGAGCAGGTCGCATCCGCAGCCCGCATCAATTTTTCCCATTTGCATGCGACGAACATCATCGTCCACCATGCAGATTCCTTGCACTCACTGGCACATACTCCCATTCACGCTGACTGGATCTACGCTGATCCGGCGAGGAGAAATGAGCACAAGGAAAAAGTAGTACAGCTCGCCGATTGCACGCCAGACATGCCCGCAAACCAGAACCTGCTGCTGAATCTGGCACCCAATATCCTGATCAAAACCTCCCCCTTGTTGGATATAGACCTGGCCGCAAAGGCTTTGACACACCTGAAAGAAGTGCACGTGGTAGGTTATGAAAGTGAATGCAAGGAGCTGCTTTTTGTTTTGGACAGAAATCATCTCGAACCCTCATTTACAATCAAGACGCGCATTGTAGACGAGCAAGGTCAGCCTGTTCACGCGCTTGATTTTGACAGGGAAAAAGAAAAGAATGCAGAGGTTGCTTACAGCCAGCCGCTTGCTTATCTCTACGAACCACACGCCGCAGTGCTGAAAGCCGGCGCATTCAAGATACTCTGTCAGGTATTTGGGGTAAAGAAGCTTGCGGTAAACAGCCAGCTTTATACATCGGAAACACGCGTAGCGGACTTCCCGGGGCGCACATTCGACATTATAGCGCAATGCAAACCAGATATGAAGGAAGTTTCAAAGTTCATCGGCGGCAATAAAGCAAACCTGACGACGCGCAATTTCCCCGCAAAAACAGAGGATTTACGTAAAAAGTGGAAACTGAAAGAGGGCGGTGACTTTTATCTGTTTGCCACAACCCTCTCCGATCACCATAAAACTGTGATCGTAACCCGGAAAGCCTAGTTCAGAAACCGATCGGCAAATTCCTTTTCTGAAAAACCGACAAGTATCGCTTTGCCGGCGCTGTCTTCAATTAAAGGCCGCTTGATAGCGGAAGTATTGGTTGCCAGGATTTTAGCAGCGGCTTCCCCGCCAGTTACATTCGCTTTCTGCTCCGCCGGCAATTCCTTCCACGTTGTGGAGCTTTTATTTAAAACCTTATCCCAGGGCAATTCTGTAAACCATTTGCTGATCTTCTCCTCCGAAATACCGTCTTTCCGGTAATCGTGAAAAGTATATGCAACATTGTTCCTGTCAAGCCAGGTCCGCGTTTTCTTAATGGTATCGCAGTTGGGTATTCCGTAAACGGTAAGCATGAATTTTCAATTAAACTAAACTATTTATTAAACTCCCGGCAGCACGGGCTCATCTGTAATCAAGTCGGAGTTCTGCATTTTCTCATCGTCCAGCTCTCCTTCCCAGCGCGCGATCACCGCGGTAGCCAGACAGTTTCCGATCACATTCACCGATGTGCGGCCCATATCCATTAACTCGTCGATCCCCATAATCAGCAGTACCGGCCATTCGGGCATTCCAAAATTAGCGATCGCACCCAGCAAAATGACCAGCGTGGCACGCGGAATACCTGCAACGCCCTTACTGGTGAGCATCAGCAGCAATACCATTGTGAGCTGCTGCCCCAAAGACATTTCGGTACCGGTAGCCTGCGCCACGAACACAGTCGCGAGTGCAAGATAGAGCGTAGAGCCGTCGAGGTTGAAGCTGTAACCCGTTGGCATTACGAAAGATACGATCTGCCGGGGCACGCCGAACTTCTCCATTTTTTCCATTGCTTTGGGCAATGCAGATTCTGAGCTGGTAGTGGCAAATGCAATGGACACGGGCTCGAAGATACTTTTGGCAAATTTGATCACCGGGATTCTCGCAATCATTGCAACCGGCACAAATATGATCAGGATAAAGACGATTAATGCGCAATAGAGGGTAGCAAGCAGCAATGCGAGGTTTTTTAAAACATCAATCCCCATGTGCCCCACTGTTTCAGCAATTGCCGCACCTACTCCGATCGGCGCGAAGTACATGATGATTTTGGTAAACTTGAACATAACCTCGGCCAGCAGCTCTACGCCATGCACAAACTTTTCCTTTTTCGCAGCGGGAAGCAATGCAAGCGCTATCCCGAACAACACGCTGAAAACTACGATCTGTAAAACTTCACCGTGGTAAATGGATTTGGCAATGTTTTCAGGAAATGAATGCAATACTATATCCTGCCAGGTTTGCTCCGCTACTTTTGGTAATGTTGCGTTCAAACTTTCGGGAGGAATAATTCCTTCACCGGGCTTGAACCAGTTTGCAAAAAACAACCCGATCAACAAGGCAAAGGTGGTAACTACCTCGAAGTACAAAAGCGATTTCCAGCCCATACGGCCCACTTGCTTCAAATCGGAGTGGCCGGCGATACCAGTTACCAAGGTCGCAAAAAGCAGCGGCGCGATGACCGTTTTGATCATTTGCAGAAATATCTGACGGAGGAAATGCAGCTCTGTTCCCAATTTCGGGAAGTCATAGCCGATTTCGGTACCAACCAGCATCGAGATCAGGATCGAGGTCGTCAGGTTCTTTTTAATGAAAGCATAAATAATCAGACTGGCCAGCGCAAGCCAGCGGAGAGAAATCAGGACAGTATCTGAGAGGGGAACGATATCGTAGGCGCTTAGCACTGAGGCAATAGCCGCCACTGTAACTAATGCAATGTTGATTAAAGTAATTTTGCTCTTCATATCGGGATTGAAGTGGGAGATCGGTTTGCGATGGTAAACTTATAAAAAATCAATTTAAGCCCAACTATTACACAACTGCATTAAACTTGAAAAACAGAATTTAATGATTGTGTTTCGTCGGCTACTTTAATATTTATATCTTATATTATTAAAAAAGTGAAATAAAAAACTGTTTATTCTAAAACACCGTGGCTATGATAAATGCAAAAATTTCAGGAAAGAAGCTATTTGATCCGGCTACGGCTGCGGTTTTAAAGATCTAATTTGGCACAAAAATTTAACATGCCTCTGTATCCAGTACGAAATTTGCAGCGGCGGAGTACATTCATCCCTGTCTTATCATTTTATGAAAACTGACCAGGATCCTTTGATCCAGTTCTTAAATTGAATATGTTCGGGCACTGCATTTTCCCAACTCAAACCATCATTTTATGAACCGCCTACTGATTCCGATTGATTTTTCTGAAAACGCCGAGCACGCGCTGAATGCTGCAAAAATCATTGCTGAAAAGGGAGCAACCGAGCTGCTTGTCCTGCATGCCTACCAACCCTACATTGCCGATGTAAACGTTACACCCGGAGGCGTTTTGCCAGGAGTAGGCGGTGCCGATTTCCTATCAATGACCACCGACTTAGAAAATGAGTATCGGAACAAACTGGATCAGTACGCCGAAAACCTGGTGGCCGCAGGATATAATGCACGTGCAATATGGACGCTGGGCAGTGTAAACTCTGCTGTGGAAGAGGCGATTGAAGAATATAAGCCTGCTATGGTAATCATGGGACGCACCGGGACCGGGGGTTTTCTCGATAAGCTGATAGGAAGCTCGGCAACGCACATTGCGCTGCAATCCAAATGCCCGGTACTTGTGATACCTCCGCAAAGCAATCCTGCAAAGTTCAGCAAGATCGTATATGCCACTCAGTTTGAATACGACGAAAACGACATTCTCCGGGAAGTCTTTGTACTGCTCAACCATTTAGGCGCCGAATTGACTTTGCTGAAAATCCAGTCCGATGCGCAACCCAACATTCAGCCTGACAACCAGTACATTGACGAAATAAAATCCGAGTTTGCTATCTCCGACCATCAGATTGTTTACAGGAAAGCAAACAGTGTGATTGACGGAATTGAAGCATATTGCGACGAAGCGGGCGCCGATCTGCTCATTATGTCTGCCCGGGAACGTTCTTTCATCGAAGAATTCCTGATCAACCCAAGTGTAACCAGGAAACTGGTTGTAGATACCCACGTTCCGCTGCTTGTTTTTCACCTTAAATCCTGAACTAATTGAGTAAGGAAGAGCCAACCAACGAGTCAGAAAGCGAGCAGCTTTCCCCTTTGATCAAAAAAACCAAGCGTTACAAACGCCGGAATTTGCTGACTTCTCCGGGTACTCTGACTTATGTCGGGCCCGATATCGCGCTGAAAACGACGGTGCGGAGGATTCAGTATAATGAAAAAATGATCAAGGATGAGCCAGTTAAGTCTCTGAAAGATTGTCTGCCCGCCGAGCGCGGAGAGCCGGTTATAACCTGGCTTGACGTGGACGGGATTCACGAGATTGAACTCATTCAGAAACTGGGAAATGCTTATCACCTGCATTCGCTGCTGTTGGAGGACGTAGTCAATACGGAACACAAGCCAAAGCTGGAACTTTACGATTCGGGCCAGTTGTTTTTGACGTTGAAAATGCTGCACATTGAGTCTGAGCAGCCTATTTGCATTTCATCCGAGCACGTCAGCTTTGTTTTGGGAAACAATTACCTGGTATCGTTTCAGGAAGAACGAACCAGCGACATTTTTTCGCCGGTACTTTCCAGGCTGCGGGCTTCGGTTGGTAAAACGCGCAAAAACGGGCCTGATTATCTGCTTTTCGCATTGCTGGACGTCGTTGTCGACAATTACTTTATTATACTTGAAAAATTAGGTGACGAGCTGGACACCGTTGAAGATCAGGTGATCAGAGGTACCGAGGATATTTCACTCAAACAACTCTATGCATTGAAACGCGAGCTGACCCTGGCCCGACGACAGATCTGGCCGCTGCGGGATATGCTCAACCAGCTGATCAGGGAAGATAATGTGCAGATTACCAGAGATGTTATCCCCTACTACCGCGATCTCTACGATCATGTAATGCAGGTATTAGACACTATTGACTCTTACCGAGAGCTGGTAGCCAGCCTTGCCGACGTGCACTTATCGACGATCAGTAACAGGATGAACTCGGTGATGAAAACGCTGACTATTTTTTCAGCTGTATTCATGCCGCTTACATTTATTGTTGGTGTCTACGGAATGAACTTTGAATATATGCCGGAGCTTAAAATGCGGTACGGCTATTTTTATGTTTGGGGATTGATGGCGGTGGTCACCACAGGTTTGATATTTTATTTCAAAAGCAAAAAATGGATGTAGGTTTGATACCTTTACGCCGTTTTAAAATGCATTGGAATGAGCTTTACTCCGACGATTTCTCAACCTATCTCAACCACAGCCGCTTACATTCTTACTGACAGCCGCCAGGTATCATTTCCGGAACAAAGTATATTTTTTGCGATCAAAGGCGAGCGCCACGACGGGCATCGCTTCGTTCCCGAACTTTACGAAACGGGTGTACGGGAATTTGTCCTGGAAGACGCGCACCTAGCTGAAAAGCTGCGTGAGACAATTGCCAGCTGGGCCGATGCGAAGATCTGGATCGTACCTTCTTCCATTCGCGCATTGCAGAAACTGGTTTCAGAGAAAAGGGGGAAGTTCGACATTCCCGTGATAGGCATTGCCGGCAGTAATGGAAAAACGATTGTGAAAGAGTGGCTGGTGCAGCTTTTGTCTCCCGAGCACCGAATCGTGGCGAGTCCCAAAAGCTACAATTCGCAGATTGGTGTGCCGCTTTCCGTATGGAACATCAGCAATGAACATACGCTTGGAATTTTTGAATCAGGCATTTCGCAGGCCCACGAAATGGAGTACCTGCAACCCGTTATGCAGCCGACAATCGGCATTTTCACGAATATCGGTTCAGCACACGATAATGGTTTTAGAAGCCGGAAACAAAAAATCACTGAAAAGCTCCGTCTTTTTACCAAAGTGAAAAAGCTGATTTACAGGAAAGATTATACAGATATAGACGAAGAGATCAGGCTGATCTTGAAACCAGTTAATGCATTCCTGAAAACCGTAAGCTGGGGCAGTAAGCGCTCCGGGGCCGATGTGCAGGTTACATTTGAAGTTCAGTCGGACAAAACGTTAATCCAGCTGAATGGTACACTCGGCACCCACAACTTCGAAACTGCATTCCGTGACGAGGCTTCCCTTGAAAACCTGACACATTGCATTGTGTTTATGCTTGACTTTGGGATTACTGCAGAGGCAGTTCAGCAGAAAATCAGGCAGCTCAGGCCGGTTTCAATGCGATTGGAATTAAAGGAAGGTATCAATCACAATTATGTGATCGACGATACCTATAACAATGATATTCAGGGGCTGGCAATGGCGCTTAACTTCCTGGGACAGCAGGAACAGCGACAGAAAAAGGCGGTGATTATTTCGGATTTATTGCAAACCGGGCAAACCCCGACTGAGCTCTACCGGTCGGTTGCGAGCTTGTTGAAAGAAAAGAACATCCATCAGCTCATCGCAATTGGTCCGCAAATCAGCGGTCAGGCAGCATTATTTGACTTCCCTAGTCAGTCTTTTTACAACACAACGGAAGCTTTCCTGGAAGATTTCCCTTTCGGATCATTGACCGACAGCCTGATCCTGGTAAAAGGTGCCCGGTCGTTTTCTTTCGAGAAGATCGTGCAGCGTTTACAGCAAAAAGCACACGGTACTGTGCTGGAAATCAATTTGGACGCATTAGTACACAACCTTAATTACTATCGCTCAAAGGCAGGAAAGGAAACCAAAGTTATGGCGATGGTGAAAGCTTTTGCATACGGAAGCGGCAGCGCGGAGGTAGCGTCGCTTCTGCAATATCACCGGGTAGATTATCTCGGCGTTGCGTATGCAGATGAAGGTGTTGTCTTGCGCCAGAACGGTATCAGTCTGCCGATTATGGTGATGAGTCCGGCTACGCCTACCTTCGATTTACTGTTGCAGCACAGGCTCGAACCCGAAATTTACAGCCGCCGCGTACTGACCGACTGGATCACCTACATTGAAAAATTGCCCGCAGACTCCTACATACCTCCGATTCATTTAAAACTCGACACCGGAATGCACCGGCTCGGCTTTGTGGCCGACGATCTTAACTGGCTTGCGGATCAATTGAGAGCACATACTGAAATAAAGGTAGCAAGCATATTTTCGCACCTGGTTGGGGCTGATGAAGGTGTACATAACGAATTCTCAAAGCAGCAATACGCCCAGTTCATCGAAGGCGCCTCGCGACTCGAAGGTACCCTCGGCTATAAAGTATTGAAGCACATTCTTAATTCTGCCGGTATTGTACGTTTCCCGGAATACAAGCTGGATATGGTCAGGCTTGGCATCGGGCTTTATGGCGTGGAAGCGACTGGTCAGGAGCAAAGTGCATTGCAACCCGGCGGTACGCTTAAAACTGTTATCTCGCAGATCAAATATCTGACAACCGGTGAAACGGTCGGCTACAGCAGAAGAGGCCAGATCAAACATGATTCAGCGATTGCTACGCTAGCGATCGGTTATGCGGACGGTTACGACCGGCGGTTTGGAAACGGTATCGGGCAGGTTTGGGTAAATGGAACACTTTGCCCCACGATCGGAAATGTCTGTATGGATATGACGATGGTCGACGTAAGTGAGGCGAATGCGGAAGAAGGAGACGAAGTAATCGTTTTCGGCAAGCAGGTACCTATTAGTGATTTGGCCAGAAAAATAAACACGATCCCCTATGAGATTCTGACTGGCATAGGAGATCGCGTGAAAAGGGTATTCTTTAAAGAGTAGCTATTCCTCGCTATTCGGCTCGCTCTGAATTTCAGTTTCGACTGGCGCCAGGAGGCTGGCTTCTGCCTGTTTATCCTCTTCTTGAAATAATTGCGTCGCCATTACTTCGTCGAGTTTGACATCGTAGAAAGCTTTGTGCACATTCAGCGGCTCCACGCCGTCTTCAATCTCGCATTTGATATAAGATCCATCTTCCTGCAATTCGTAGGCATTTACATTATCCTGCAAACTGTAATAAAGAATATGGATCGCCTGCTGGCGTACGCGCGGGTCCACCAGCTTAAAAAGGGACTCAATGCGCTTGTCGAAGCTTCGCACCATCGCATCGGCGCTACCTCCGTACACCAGCGGGTTTCCATTCTGGTGAAAGTAAAAGATCCGCGAGTGTTCAAGGAAATCGCCGACAAGCGACCTCACTGTAATATTTTCACTCAATCCTTTCCGCTTCGGGCGCAGGCAGCACATTCCTCGTACGATCAGGCGAATAGGCACGCCAGCTTCGGACGCTTTATACAATTCGAGAATCGTATCTCTGTCTTCCAGTGAATTGATTTTAATGCAAATACCGCTTTTGAGTCCGGCTTTCGCATTCTCTGCTTCCTGCTGGATCAGCTCGATCAGCTTGGCACGCATGTACCTCGGCGCGGTGATCAGGTTCTGGTATTCCGTAGGGATGGAATGCCCGGTAATGACATTGAAAAACTCGGAGATATCATGCGTGTATTCCTCATTCGAGGTCAGCAGCCCGGTATCTGTATACAGTCTCGATGTATCTTCATTGTAATTCCCGCTTGATAAATGCGCGTACCGCAGTACCCGGGCACCCTCGTTTCTGACGATCAGCAGCAGCTTCGTGTGTGTTTTGAGCAATCCGATCCCGTAGATCACAAAGCAGCCTGCTTTTTGCAGCCGTTGCGCTTCCCGAATGTTATTTTCCTCATCGAACCGGGCCTTTACCTCAAACAATACTGCCACGTGCTTCCCGTTTTCAGCAGCATGCAGCAGCGCCTCAGTAACACGTGAATTTTTCGCCAGGCGATAAATGGTCAATTTGATCGACAATACTTTCGGGTCCTCAGCTGCTTGTTCGAGAAGCTGCAAAACCGGCTCAAAATTGTTGTAGGGATGGTGCAGGAGAATATCCCTTTCCCGCATGGTTTCGAAAATATCGGGAATACGTTCCCTGTCAAGTCCAAGCGGTGGTACCGGCGGGTGGGTCGGCGGGATCTGATCCTTAAATTCCGGATGCTTGATGATGTTCCAGAAAGCGGTGTAGTCGATCAATCCTTCTGTCGGGAAAACATTGTAGTCGTCGATTTCCCAACGCTTTTTGATCAGGTTCAGTAAGTCAGGATTAATCCCCGGCTCAACGGATACCTGCACCACCCGCCCCAACCTTCTGCTTTTGATCTTCTGCTTGATCTCATCTATAAAATCTGCCTCAATATCGTCGCTTTCCTCCAATGTGAAATCGCCGTTCCGGATAATGCGGAACAGGTTCGTCGATGCGATATCTACATTCCGGTACAGCTTGTTAATGTGCTTTCTGACGATATTTTCAATGGGTATAAACAACAGTTCGTCCTCCCGCTCAATTACATAGAATCGCGGCAGGTTCAATGGAAGCTGCACGAAAGACAGTTTCCTGTCTTCTTCGGAAGTGGTTCCTTTCACCTGCGTGATCACACCGAGTACCAGAACCTTGGCGAGCAATACCGGAAATGCGTGGGTATAATCGAAGAGCATTGGAGTAAGCATCGGGTAAACGGTGCGCTCGAAGTACTCTTCAACTGCATTCTTTTCTTCCTGCGTGGTCTCTTCCAGATCAACAATGCGGAAACCGTGCTTGGAGAAAAGTGGCTTCAACTGGTTGGAATAACATTCATTTTGCCGGCGCACGAAATCATGTATATCGCGCATCATCACCTTCCGGAACGGAATTTCCCGCAGGCCGGAATAATCAAGCCGCTCTTTTCCGAAGTCCAGGTAGTTGTAAAGGCTACCGACACGGATTGTAAAAAATTCGTCCAGATTGGAAGAAGTAATCGCAAGAAATTTAAGGCGGTCGAACAGGTTCCTGCTCTCATCCAGCGCCTGATCGAGTACCCGGTCGTTGAATTTCAGCCAGCTCAGGTCGCGACTGATCATGTCGCTTTGCTGAACCTGCGTAGTAGCTTTCTCAGACAAAGTAATCGCCTTGCTTTCCTCAGAAGGCACGGGTTCTTTGGAGCTCTTGAAGAATGCTAACAAGTTTGTCAACTTACCTTTTTTTTCACTGTTATATGTATGGTTACTCGAATCGGGCATAAACTAGAATCTAATGAGTTGTAAGAAACCTGCTAAAATTTCAACGAATGTAAATAATCTATTGTTTTCGGGTCGATGAAGTTTCTGTTAATTTTCGGCTCAAAAAGAAACGGATGACTGCCAGTGACAACCATCCGTTTCGATTGATCCGATGCGAATCAGAGGCTATACGTCAACACGTGCATACTTTGCATTTTTCTCAATAAAATCGCGCCGCGGGGCTACTTCATCGCCCATCAGCATGGAGAACAAATGGTCTGCTTCTGCGGCTGATTCCACAGAAACCTGCTTTAAGCTTCTCTTATCGGGGTTCATCGTTGTTTCCCAGAGCTGCTCCGCATTCATTTCCCCCAAACCTTTATATCGCTGCACGTTCACAGAGTCTTCTTTTCCTCCGCCGATTTCCCGGATTGCATCTTCTCTTTGCAATTCTGTCCAGCAGTAACGCTCTTCACGCCCTTTTTTCACGAGATAAAGCGGCGGCTGGGCAATGTAAATGTATCCGTGATCGATCAAGATCTTCATATATCTGAAGAAGAACGTCAGGATCAGCGTGCGAATGTGGCTTCCGTCGATATCGGCATCGGTCATGATCACAATTTTGTGGTACCTCAGCTTGTCAATATTCAGCGCTCTTTCGTCACCATCTTTTCCGATCTGCACGCCCATGGCAGTGAACATGTTCTTGATCTCCTCATTTTCGTAAATGCGGTATTCCTGTGCTTTCTCCACATTCAGGATTTTACCACGAAGCGGTAGTATCGCCTGGAAAGCGCGGTTACGGCCCTGCTTGGCAGTCCCACCCGCAGAGTCCCCTTCGACCAGGTACAATTCGCAGACGTTAGGGTCAGTTTCAGAGCAGTCAGACAGTTTTCCTGGCAACCCGGTGCCGGTGAGCACATTTTTGCGCTGAACCATTTCACGCGCCTTTTTAGCTGCGATACGCGCCTTCGCCGCGAGGATCACTTTATCAATAATAACGCGCGCCTCTTTGGGATGCTCATCCAGATAAGTATCGAGCATTTCAGCCACTACCTGGCTAACTGCCCCGGTTACTTCCGAGTTACCCAGCTTCGTTTTGGTCTGTCCTTCAAACTGCGGCTCTTGTACTTTAATGGAGATCACAGCCGTCAAGCCTTCGCGGAAATCGTCCCCGCTGATCTCTACTTTTTCCTTTGCCAGAATACCTGATTTCTCTGCGTAGTTTTTCAGTGTACGGGTCAATGCAGCCCGGAAACCGGAAACGTGCGTTCCTCCTTCGATGGTATTAATGTTGTTCACATAAGAGAACACATTCTCGCTGTAAGATGTATTGTACATCATCGCCACTTCGACCGGAATCGCGCCTTTGTCGCTTTCCATGTGGATCGGCTGCGGGATAAGCGGCTGCCTTGTCGCGTCGAGGTAAGTAACGAATTCATTCAAACCCACTTCTGAATAAAATTCTTCGCCGCGGAATTTGCCTTCTTCGTCCTCTTCTCTTTTGTCTTCCAGTGTAATGCGGATCCCCTTGTTCAGATACGAAAGCTCGCGCAAACGGGTTGCTACGGTTTCGTATTTAAATTCGGTTACTGTAAAAATGGTTGAGTCAGGAAGGAAATGGATAAATGTCCCTGTCTTTTCGGATTCGCCAATTACCCTGGTAGGATAAAGCGGCTTGCCTTCACTGAACTCCTGTTCGAATATTTTGCCCTCGCGGTGAACCTCCGCGCGGAGATGTATAGAAAGTGCATTTACGCAGGAAACCCCTACCCCGTGCAAACCTCCTGAAACCTTATATGTGTCTTTGTCAAATTTACCTCCTGCGTGGAGCACTGTCAGTACCACTTCAAGCGCAGACCGCTTCTCTTTCGGGTGCATTCCGGTCGGAATACCACGACCGTTATCCTGTACTGTAACAGAGTTATTCTTTTCTATCGTAACATTGATGGTGTCACAATAGCCGGCCATTGCTTCATCAATGGAATTATCAACAACCTCCCAAATCAAATGGTGAACTCCCTTAAAACCAGTGTCACCGATATACATCGCCGGACGTTTGCGGACGGCTTCTAAACCTTCTAAAACCTGGATATTTTCAGCTGAATAACTGTTTACTTCAAGCACTGTTTCGTTTGACATATAGTTTGTTTTTCACTTGGATAAAAAGAACCATTTTCAGGCTTTTTAAGCATGTAAAGATACGTTTTTTTTCGGAGGAATCCAGCCTTCGGGAACGATTTAATGCGACGGGATGGGGCAACAGGAAATATTAATTAACCAATATTCAGATCGGTTAATCCAGCGGTAAAATAATGCGGAAGAACGGTTTTTATACCTATTGCAGCACGATGCTGCTGGCGGTGACAACAAGCGCTTTGTCGAGCCGGTAAAACGCTTTCGTGTAATCGTCCTCCACATCCAGAATGCCCAGGTCATAGCTGCCTGTCACCAGATCGTCGATCCGGAAAAGGACATTGAAACCAGGTTTGTAATAACTTCCGGATGTCAAGATCTCTTTTCTGGCTTCCACCTTTGGATTGGCATTCACCAGGTGCACCTGTCCGCTGGCACGGTCTTTCAAAACCATAAACCGGTCGCCAGCAAGCCCTTTCCTAACCGGCAAAACTGTACTTGAAACAAAATAGTACGTAAGTAGCTCCGTGGTATCCCTGGTAACGCGATCCACTTCCCATTCTTCCAAATATATGCCGTGATCCGTTGCCGCAGAAGCCTGCGCAGCAAACATGGAATCCAGCTGTGCCTTTTCAACAACAGGCTGCGGGAGCCTGAAAAAGCCTTTCCGGTAAGCTGGCGTGAGATAGAAATCCGCATTCCGGAGAATAGACTTTTCAACTGAAAACATATTATGATTGGTTTTCCAGTTGTAAACATCTGCGAGATAAACCGTTTTCTGCCCGGCCACCATTCCCGTGAATTTGTAATAGGAATAAATGCAGTAGAACGCGCTGAGGCCAATCCCAATAGACACTACCCGCATTCGCCGGAAAAATGGTGAATAACTGAGCAGTAACAGGTAAAAAATGACCGTGGCTAGTGAAGCGTATATCTGAAAGCGACTTGCGATCGTGCTGCCCGCCCACGACCGGAACAGCGCCACCACAAAGCTGGTAATGAAGATGAATGCAAAAAGGGCGACCAGCTCAACAGTACCTGGCTTGATAACCACCGGTTTGTTGAAGTAAGTTCGAGCGATTTTAACAACAATGAAGAGAACAAAAGCAACGATCAGAATCCCCCAAACTGCCGACCAAAGCACCGGAGCTGACCACAGTGACATACTCGAACCGATTAAACCGAATAACGAGGAAAGAAAGCTGATTACGCTGGTAGGCAGCTTTCCCGCCTGCCCTGATTCGTAGCCGACAATGTAAATTAGAAAACACCCGATCATAAATACAGATGTCATCACCGCGCCCCTGAAATCCTTGATGCACAGAAAATAGAAGATGATCGCCGGAAATGAAAGTATCCCGTTACCGTGCGTAAAAGTTGCCAGGAAGCAGCAGAACATCGCACCAAGAAAAGCGCCGCTGGTGCGCCGGGCGACGAGCATGATCGCAGTAACTGTAAATGCAGTCAGAAAAGAATGCTGCATTCCCGTCAGTGCCCAGTTTGAGATCTCGTGATAAAGCGGCTGGAAAAACAGGAATGCTGCCGGCACAAAGTACCAAAGCGACAAATCTAACTTCCGGAATTGCAGGTATAAAAAGTAGAAGATATAGCAGACATTAATCGAAACAATGACAATGTAGGCCCGGAAATCGAGATACCCTGTCAAATGATAGTTGATCAGCGACACAAACCGCGGCACAGCTGCTTTGTGGTCGTTAAATGTTCTGAAAAGCTCCTTAGTAACGCCTAAAATACCCAGCCCGCCCTGCGAGATCGTTTCGATAAACTGAATGAGGAGAAAATCGTCCTGATACGGGAAGTTAACTGCGTAATAATAATTGTACACGAAGTAGCCAAGGGCAACAAGGACTATCACAATGCCCGCTAAGAATCGCTGCATAAATTTAACCTAATAGATGAGAGTCAGGCAGCGGCCTGTTGTGTGAAGGAGCCAGACTGCGGAAGACAAATCTAAAAGATTAACGCCTTTAATCTCAAACTTTCCGGCAAATCTTAGGCAAAGGCACCATGCAGCGTATAAACGCAAAGAGCGGCCCTGGGCCGCTCTTTGCGTTTATACGCTGCATTCTATTACATTTTCTCCATTGGGTGCTCTTTCAGCAACTGATCAGGCGAGTAGAAGTCCTTCTTACTCTCGGTGGCGGCACGTACCTGCTTCACCTTCTCCGGAGTAATAGCAGGACCCTTATTTCCGAACGAATTTCGAACATACGTGAGCACAGCTGCCATTTCATCGTCTTTCAGAAGCCCGCCAAAAGGCGTCATTGGTACCTGTCCAGGATACTTCTGCCCATTTACCTCAATAGGTCCCAGCAATCCCTTCAAAGCCAGCTTGATCAGCCGCTCGTCGCTTCCGAGCACCCAATTGGTGTTGGTAAGCGGAGGGAACCCTGCCGCAGCCAATCCTTTACCGTCGGGCTGGTGGCAAGTCGCGCAGTAACCTTCTTTGGCGTAAATCTGTCTGCCCTGGTTGAACAAGATCAGATCGTTGCCTTTCAGCGCCGTTTGTGCAACTTCTTCTTTTTCCTTCTTGACATTCCGATCATTCAAATGCGCATCTGCGGCTTCCCACGCGTGGATCATCCAATCGTCAAGCGGCATTTTTTTAGCTTCGGCCAAAATCGGTAACCCTTTTTCTTTACCGATCCACGAAGCCGCAACAATGGCAACCAGACGTACCCGGCTGTTTTCATCCCTGACCGCCTGCATCAGCAATGCAGCCTGATCCGGTACCTGGTGACCTGTGTAACGTACCACCTCTACGGCAGCAGCCCGCGCGTGGTAGTCTTTCGCTTTCAGTAATTGTTTCAGCAGCTTCTGGTCTACCTTGTTCAATCCCCAGCTTACCCACAGCCCTTCCAGCAAGTGGTGCTCGTATTTCGGATCGTTTTTGTCCAGTCCGGCGATCCAGGTATTCATTTTGGTCAAAACCTCATTTGCATTCCGTCCTCTCAGCTCCCTTCTTGTCCGGTATCTGGTGCGGTACTCCGGCAGTTTCAGGTTGTTCAGAAGTTCTTCAATGCTCGCACCTGCTACTTTGGCAGGCGTCACCAGCGGACGTGACGGGTAAGTAATGCGGTAAACACGACCGTGCGAATGGTCACGCAACGGGTCGCGCGCATTGTGCTGCATGTGGCCGATCAGGATATTGTGCCAGTCAATCACGTACAACGAGCCGTCGGGCGCAAATTCCATGTCAACAGGTCGGAAATTACGGTCTTCACTTACAACGAGATCCTGGCGGTGGCGGCTCTTATAACCTGTGCCGTCATCTACCAGCGTATGCTCTTTTGTACCCAAAAATCCAATGGTGTTATTGATCAGGAAATCGCCTTGCAGCTCATCCGGGAAATGGCGGCTGGATACGAATTCAAGGCCCGACGTCGGACGTACGCGGTGCTTTTCTTCCACGAGCTGCACGGATTTGTGGGTAGCTTCTCCATATCTCGGCAACACAGTACCCGGCAGCATCCAACGTACATCAGGGCTGGAAGTTTCGGCAAAAAACGGTTGTCCCCAATCGTCGAATGCAATACCCCAGGGATTCGGGATCGACAATTGTGCGGTACGTTCCAGTTTCTTCAACTGCGGTGCATATCTGTAAAAACCTCCGTTGGTAGCACGTACTGGCCCGTAGGAAGTCTCCACATTGGTGTGCAGGAAAACGCCCTCGCCAGAGTAAATTGCACCTGACGGATCCACCGTAAACGCGTGACTGTTGTGGTGCGTATCATGGTCATCAAAGCCGCTGAGGAGGATTTCCATTTTGTCCGCCTTATCGTCTCCATTGGTATCTGCGAAAAATTTCAGGTTTGTACCCTGAGATACATACACCCCTTCCGGAGCAATCTCGAAGCCGAGCGGTAAATGCAGCCCGTCAGCGAAAACAGTCTGTTTATCCGCCTTACCATCATTGTTGGTATCTTCCAGAATAATGATCTTGTCGTTTGGCTTCGTATCACCTGGCTTATAATGCGGGTAACTTGGCATTGTCGCGATCCAGAGCCGTCCCTTGTTGTCAAAAGACATTTGCATTGGTTTCGCCAGATCCGGAAACTCTTCTTCGGAAGCAAAAAGCTCGATTTTGTAGCCCTGCGGCACTTTGAGCTTGCTTAATGCATCCTGACCGTACAGGTAAGTAAGACTGCCGTTTTTCTCCGGGTTAAAATTCGTTTTCACCGGCGGAAGCGGCCTGGTATTCTTATCGGCCGCTGCAAAATCGGTTTTCTGTCCTTTTGAAGCAGCCAGCCAGATTGCTTTATCGCGGATATCTGTCATTTCACGGATCTTCTCGATCTCCGCAGGATAGTTATCAGGACCAAATGGGTTATACCTCCGACCATACACGTGCACGCCGTTAGGGACTTTGAAATCGTTGTGCCACATCCAGTTTTTCTCGTCCACCGCTTCATGTACCAGCTTTCTGTTTGCTTCTGCTTTGTGCGAAGACTTACCGAAAATCTGATCTGTGAGCAGCAACCCGAGCTTTTTATAACCTTCTTCATTCAGCTGCGAGCCGTCGATCGTAAGCGGCTCCTTGGTTTCAGCGTACCATTTTTGCGATGGTGCGAATGCATCCACAAAGAGCACTCCATTCTGTCCGGCAACTTCTTTCATTGCGTTGGTATACAGCAGCAAATTCTCATTTTCCTTCTTGCCGTTTGGCAGATCGTACCTGTCTGTCAGGTCCTCGAATGCAATCGGGGAAACGATAGCGAGCTGGGGTGCAGTGCTGCCGTTGTATTTCTGGCTCAAAGTATATTTGATAAAAGCGTCCAGCTCAGCTTTGTAATTTGCCAGCCCTGCTTTACCCTGAAAAGATTCATTATACCCAAAGAATGCAACGATTACATCGGCTTTCAGTCTGGTCAACCACTGGTCTGGCGTATCAAAATGCCCCTCGCTTTGTGAAGGATTGGCCAGTTCTGTCTGGAATTTTTCAGCACCGGGAAAAGCCCAGGGTGAATTGCGGCTGGCGTGCGGCCGGAAACCAGGAGTATCCCCGCCGTCGCACATATTACGGATAAAAAGCTCATTCTGAGGATAGCGCACGTGCAGTTCCGTTTCAAAATTGTCGTAATTCATCATCCTCGAACCTAAATTATTGCCGAGCAAAACGATATGTGCGCCTTTTTGAAGAGTAATGGAAGCAGATTGATTGAACTTGAATGCACTGAATGCGATCAGCGCCAATCCGAATACAATGAGCGATACGTGAACGCTGATTCTTCTGGGTTTAGACATTTTAATGGTATTCTTAAAGGTTGGGATTAGGATCAATGCAGGTACTATTTCATACCGCGGTATGCAACGTCGATATTCATCTTGCCTTTCCATTTAGGAACCGGTAAACTCAGCTCCCAGTGGATTGCATTGACGATCAGGCGCTGAAAAGGTTCGAGTTGAAAATCCTCCGGGTGCCCGAGGGTAGTCATAAAAACTTTGGCACCGAACGAATTGGTACCTGTCCACGCTACCGGATTCTCGATCGCTTCCTTGTCAGGATTTACCGATTTGCCCATCAACAGCCAGGTAGAATTCTTTGTCGGGTAGTCGGGCAGTACGCGGTACAGCCACGAGCGCGCGTGAAAAGATCCTTTCACGCCAGTAAGTATCGGATTTTTTGCTTGTTCCGGAATAACGGTCACATCTGTACTGCTTTCATGACCGTAATGCGTATGCTTGGCAGCCCCGCCCCATCCCGGGGGCGAATTCAATGCAAACTCGCCGAATGCATTCCATTTCTCACTTTCGTGGCCTTTCGGAAAGTTGAATGCGTGAGTGGTGGTGCGGAAACCCATCACCGGCTTACCTGTTTTCAAGTAAGCATCAATGTGCGCAAGTTGGTCGGGGGGCAGCTGTCGCCACCTGAGATAAAATACGGCCAGATCTGCATCTTTCAGCGCTTCCAGACCGGGAATATTCTTTTCGTCATTAGGCCCGTCTTTGGCTTTCAGGAAAACGGTTTTCATCCCATAGTTCTTTTCCAGCTCGGCAGCCAGGATCGGGAGTGTCTCTTCGCCGCTATACTCGTGATCGCCGGTGACGAAAACGACTACCGGCTTCTTTTTCTGCGCCTTAACAACGCCGTTTGTAAATAAAGAAATGGAAAGTAATGCAAAAATCAGCAGCCAGGGGCGGCCGCAGGGAAGCAATTTTCTCATGCGATTAAGGTCAGCCTTTTAAGAGTTTAGAATTAAGATCCAAAGTAACGGAATACCTTGCATTGCCAGCATCCTATTCAGGTTTACTCTGAAATTTTCCGGAAAGATATAACACCTATACTAAGAAGACTCCCAAATCCAATTTTTCCCTTACTTAGTGCTAGTTGAAAAGCAATAAACTCCATGAAAGCGATTGAGAAAATTATTTATTAGAACGGCTTCTATCTTCGAAAGCTTCGCTAAGAACACTACTCTTTCTTAGATCCTCATCTACACGAGAAAACTTTGTAGACGGGTAGCCATTCAAAATTGATAATTCACCGGATGCAAAATCTAGTGGAATAACGATCCAGTCACAGGAGTAGGACGAAAATGATTGCCAGAAATAGCCGCCAAATACAGGCTTTCTATTGATACAGATCGCAAATGGCCTGCCCCTACTTATCTGAACATTTGTCAACTTCCTAATTTTTTCAATCCCGGTCTTATTCAATCTTAGCAGGTAAACAGTATCATCTTGTGAGGAAGGCACCTTCTTCCGATATGAGACTATTTCCTCGTTTGTTATTAAGGGCAAAAGGGGGAGATCTGACTCGTCAGGATAGAATGCCATGCTGTTGTCCGAGTACCTTATTTTGTCCGACTCTAGTAAGTAAATTTCTATTGCTATCTCGCGGTTACTCAAAGAACTTTCTTTCTCAATTGGTTTCGTAAAAAGCTGCATTGCGAGCAGGAGAATGTATAATGGAGGATCAACATTAATCATCTGACTGAAATACTTTTAAGTCGATTATTTTGAAAGATGAGATCAACCTCATCAATCTCTATTGTATCTCCAAAAATGCGATTGCCTGAAAGCAGCGTATCAGTCTCTAAAATTTTGATGATTTGATCTTTCGTAAGATCTGTCGAGTTAACCAACTTAATTACAAGGTTCAGGCTTTTCTCTGTACTTTCAAGTCCTGCTCTCAGATAGGAGATACTCACAGCCTGATTAATGATCACATAGATAAGGAAAAAACATATTAAGCCTACGCCTAATAACATTACGAACTTGTTCATCTTCATGCAATTAGTGTGTGTGTTAATGTAAAGAAGCCACTAAAAAAAACGCAATCCCAGTGTCAGGGAAGCGCGGGAGAGATCGACACTGTCGTCTTTGGATAAATGGAGTGTTTGGGTACTGATACCCGTTTTTCGCTTCATTCTGTAAATCGCTCCCATCATGGCGCTGCCGGTAAGATTAAGGGCAAAATGCCTGCTGATCTTTTGTTCCAGCCCGACGCTGATACCCCAGCCCATTGTCTTGCCTGTGAATGTAAGTTGCTCTGCGCCCAATGCAGCTTTGTTCTGATACGGCTGGTACCCGAGCATAAATGAGCTCAGTACCGAAGTGGTGTGATTTTTCAAATAATGCCGGTAGATCACCGAGCCGCTCAAATGCTGGATCGTTACGTTTTCTTTCAAACCATCCGCAGCCGCTGCCTCTCCCTGGTAGTACTCATATTGAAGCCCGAAGCCGACTTTTTCCCAGTGAAAATAAGAGACATTTGCACCCGCCGCAAATCCCGATTTCAGATCATCTATGTAGTTCTTAGTCGCCAGATCCGAGATCCTGCCTGGCCTGAAAAGCCGGTAAGCATAACCGCCATTTAATCCATACTCCCACCTGGGGGGCTTGTTGACATTTGCGTCTTTCTCTTTCACCAACACTGCTGCCGCTTCTCTGTCCTTTCTCCACTCCGCGCCCGCCGGGTTTTGCCCAAATAAACAGCCGGCTGAAAAAACGAATGCAAGAAGCAGTGAAAGTGCTCTGATCATAATGGAAATTAGCTTTATACAGAGTCCAAAACTATCCAATTTTGGGCCAAGTTTGATTACCAACCGGTACTTAATGTCAGAGTACCGGCTTGATGCCGTTGGTTCTGAGCTTCTCTACAACAAACCGGCCAATCGCTTTCCCTTGCTCCTGCCCGTTCTCAATGGCGTCGCGGTAATGTATCCCGCCGTACAGACGTGAAATTGCAGCTTCTTCCGCAGCTTGTCTGAACGATTTGAAATCACGTGTAGGCAAGTCGAAAATCACTTCGGTGTCATCCCGGAACGTGAAATTGTCACCGAGCAGGTAAGTAAGTGCTTCGGCGACAGCTGTTGAGATCACACTATGCCCGCTGGTGTACTCGGGAAATGGAGGTGTTTGCAGGAGCGGCTGCCATTTAGGGTCCATCGACCGGTTGATCACCGTTTCCGGCCGGACGCGGCTGCTCCTGTACTTTTCATCCCAGCAACTGATGAACCCGTCCATCAAAGTCGCCGCTGCAATGGCGTGCACCATAATGCCTTTGTCCAGATCCAGCCTGGCTTTGGTGGTTGCTATCCCGGTAATATTCATCCAATGCCCGCCAGGACTGATCTTCTTAAAACCAATGGACATGTGGCCCGAGGTATTGATCGCGAATGGATTGCAATCCCAGTAAGAAGCGATAAAGCGTTCATCTTCCTTCAAGTTCTTTCCGGCTAGGTAAACCTCCCTGGCCAGTTTGTAAAACGCGCTGGTAGTATCCTTGCTGAATTCCACCGGTGGTTTGGGTACAAATTGCGCGCTCGAATCGATGATCATCGGCCGGATCGTCTGCCAATGCGGCTCCACGCCCTCTATGTAGCCCGGCGGCGTCGGGTACCAGTATGCCTCACCTTTTTTAGGCCGGTACCGCACTCTGGTGCTCAGTTTGAGATATCCGTCCGTTGCCGCACCTGCCGCAACCTGTTTGGCAACATCCTGCGCCACCTGTATAGCCCCGTCGATCTCCTTCTGCGAGTAGCCCTCCCGCAGCAAACTGATCACGAGCTTCTTCTGGTCCTCTTCGAGCATATATCCCGAAGGAATAATCAACCGGCCTGTTTCGAGAATGCAGTACAAGGCCGCAATCTGGTAGTTACAGCCTTTGTCTGCCACCGTAACCGGCTGCAAACCTTTGACAAAATTTGAAGGTGAAACGATCTGCTTGTTGTTCTTCGCCGCGATCTCATAGGCGCCCATTAAGCAATAGGTGTAGAAACGGCTGGCAGCGGGCGGATTTACCACGTCGTGGATCATCACCATGGTAACAGAAAAAACAGCCGGCTGCAAATGCATGCGGAGATCTTCCTTGCCCTTTCCGGCAAAAACAACCTGGCTCAGAAGAAGCAAAAACAGTATTAACCTGCGCATTATTTGTTGTTGTACCTGTAAAACTGGAGTGTTTCATTAAAAGCGCCTATTGTGACAAAAGGCTGCTTGTTGATCCGGATGTTAAATGCGGTTTTTACATCGCCCCGCACAGACAATCCTGAAACCGGCTGACTCACGTAACTGAATGCACCTTGTCCGTTCCCTGTGAGCAAACAGCCAAAATTAGCATCCATACTACCGATTTTAAGCCTGTTATCGGTCTTGTTGCCAAGCAGCAAAACATCCTTTTTACCATCCCCAGTATAATCCTCAACCAAAATGGAGCATACTGGTGCAAATTGCGCCTGCAAAGGCAGGACCGTTTTTTCAAACTTCCCGTTTGTGCTCAGGAAGCAAAGGCTTCTGGTCTCATTTACTTCCAGTTTCGTGGATTTTTCAAGATCTTCTTTGGAGAAAACTTCCTGGATCGATGCATTCGCATAGTCGCGGTAGAAAGGAAACTTCTTGCGCATCGGATAGATCTGATCGTTCAGTTCGTCGCGGCTTACGAAAGGGAACGACTTGCCTTGTACGTAAAAATTGAAGAAAGGATCAATGGAGCCGTTTTTGTCAAAATCAGCGAAATACAACTCTGCTGGCTCTTCTTTGCTGGCTTTGATCTGCGAGTTCAGTCCCATATTCCCTGCGATAATGTCGGGTTTGCCGTCGCCATTCAGATCTTCGAGCTTTAATGCCGACCAGAATCCACTGATCTCCTCGCCCAGGTAACTTGCCGTCTGATCTTCAAAATCCTTCCCGTTGAAAGAGAATATTTTCAGCGGCATCATTTCACCGCAGATTACTAGCTCTGCATTTCCGTCACCATTCAGATCACCCCATTGCGCGTCTGTTACCATTCCTATTTTGAAGAATGGCGATTCTTTCACTGTGAAATTCCCTTTACCGTCATTTAACAACAAAAAGGAAACCGGCGCCTCGGGGTACCTGCCCGGAATCACGCGGCCGCCGACAAACAAGTCTATATCGCCGTCTTTATCAAAATCAAAAGGACGAACACAAGATTTGCTGCTCGCTTTCAGATTGGGCAATGACAGTACCGAAAGGCTCAACTGCCCTTTTCCGTCGCTCATGTAAATTTCATCCTGCAGTGAAAAAGTGTTCGGCTCAAACATCGAGTAACCGCCTTTTGCCACGTAAAGATCATCATACCCGTCGCCATTTGCATCAAAAAAGGCAGCAGCCGACGTAGCGGATACATTCTCGTCGCCGATTGAAAATCCGGGCAACCGCACGAAAGTACCGTTGGTTTTTTGCAAATGGATTTTAGCCTGCTTATTCTGGTCGCCGCTGATAAAAATATCTTCAAAACCATCCTTATTCACATCACCCTTTGCGATAACAGGGCCAGTTTGAGAATACATCGTCAGCATCAGCGGCTGCCTTTTGAAATCATTTTCATTGAAACCCTCATGAACATGCGTGATCAAATCGCCTGCATTCTGAAAGACAGACGCAGCTTCCGCGGCAGCAGCTTCTTTTTCTAATCCTCTATCAGGTTCCACGACCAGCAGCTGATCGCCTTTCACTGCACGCAGCATTTTAGAAGATCCGTCCGGGAAAATGACCTTCACCGAATCGGCAGCTGCCTCTTTTCCCAGTCCGAAATGCAGCCGCTGAGGCAAGCTGGATAAATAGCCCCTGTTTTGGTTAACCTCCTGGTACTGCATTCCCGAAGGAGTATAAACGTAAACGCGCGAGCCGGTACCAGCGGTATTAGCACCAGTCTGCTTCACCTTGATTTGCAGCCAATGCGTTTCTCTTGATTCGCTCCCTGTATTCTCGTAGACAAACGCAGGTTCGTTGATGTTGTTCACGACCAGGTCGAGGTCGCCGTCATTGTCCAGGTCTGCATACACCGCCCCGCTTGAAACCGA
Source organism: Dyadobacter crusticola DSM 16708 (assembly GCF_000701505.1). Lineage (GTDB taxonomy): Bacteria > Bacteroidota > Bacteroidia > Cytophagales > Spirosomataceae > Dyadobacter > Dyadobacter crusticola. Next base: position 244,928 of record NZ_JNJB01000001.1, read on the forward strand.
AGGTTGGTCCAGCCCCCATTTATCCTGCATTTTAGCAAAAGTAAGGTCACGGTTGTTCCTGAAAATATAGTTGGCAAGCTTGGTCGAAGGCATCGCTTTCACCAGGTCCATCAGGTAAAACGGCTCTTTATCCACAGCCCGCTTGATCTTGTAATCGCCCCAGTAGCGCAGGAAATCTTTATTGGTATAATCCCTGAAATAACCATTTGAAACAAAGAGATCTTTAAAACCATCATTATCAAAATCAGCCAGCAGCGGACTCCAGCTCCAATCCGTGTTGGAAACTCCCGCAAACTGGGCTATTTCGCTGAATGTACCGTTCCCATTATTCAGCTGCAGCATATTCCGCATATACTGCTTGTGCAGGTTCTGGTTGGTCATCAATTCAAAAGACTCGTAATTCTCCTGTAATTGAAGCAATTTTTGCCGTTGATTGTCCTCGGGCAGCATATCGAGCGACATAATGTCGGGCAGTCCGTCGTTATTAAAATCGGCAATGTCGACGCCCATTGAAAATTGGGCGATATGCCTGAAATACTCTTTGGTAACATCCGTGAACGTACCGTTTTTGTTGTTGATGTATAGGTAATCCTGCTCGTTGTAATCGTTGGTGACGTAGATATCCTGCCACCCGTCCTGGTTCACATCCGAAATGGCCATTCCCAGTCCAAATGTGAGCGGGTACTGGTGAATACCTGCTTTTTGCGTAACTTCTGTGAATTTGTTATTCTGATTTTCAAAAAGCTTGTTGCCAGCCAGCGCGTCGGTTTCCTGCTTCGCCCGCGCCAGTTCCATGTTATCGATCTTTTTGACGCTGTGATTGAGCAGCAGCATATCCAGGTCTCCGTCATTATCATAATCAAAAAAGGCTGCCTGTGTACTGTAACTTACATTATCCAGTCCGTATTCCTGCGCCTGTTCGACGAATTTCAAATTCCCCTGATTGATAAAAAGCTGGTTTTTGCGCAATTCGTCGGATACTTTCCCCGAGTAGCACACGTGAATGTCCAGGAGCCCGTCGCCATTCACATCCGCCATTGTCACGCCCGTTTTCCAGCCGCCCTTTCGTCCCTCCAATCCTTTTCCCGCAGAGCTGGTAATATCCCTGAATTTCATCAGCTGTCCCTTCGCGCCGAGGTTCAGGTATAGTTTGTTCGGACCTGCATTGGAAGTAAAAAAAAGATCGTCGAAACCGTCATTATTGATATCGCCGACAGCCACACCGCCGCCATTATAGAAGTACTCGTAGGACATTACATTGCTGCGCTCGTCCTCATTGATCGGATTGACGAAGTCTACCCCGGTCAGCTTGGGTGGAAGCAGGCGGAAAAGCGGCTGCTGGCCTCTTAGCAGCAATGGAGAGGCGAAAAGAAGGGTAAAAAGAAAACAGAAATACCTGCTCTTGTTATTCATTTAATGCAGCATTACCAGTTTCAGGAGGAGATTTACCTAAAATCAAAAAACTTCAACTTTTGGTTGAAGTTAAAACTTAGCACAGTCATTTTATTTCAAAGGGGTAAGAAAATTTATATTCCTTACCCCTTTAATATTATTTATCCCACCAGATGCGGGAAACCCAGTTGTCTCCGCTGGAAAGTCTGCCTACTGCTTCGCCATAATTGGCTCCGTTCTGAGCAGCCTCTGTGGTTGGGTAAGGCTGTCTTCTTGGAATCGTTCCTCCTGAGAAGTTACCTACATAGTTGACAGGTTTCAATTCAGGGTAACCAGAACGCTTCCAGTTGTTCCAGGATTCTGTGAAGTTGAACAAGATACCTGTTGTAGCCCATATCTGCTCATTGATCTGTTTCAGAGCATTCGCAGGCACAAGCGGGTGCGCTGTTGCATAAGCGTCCGCCACCGCAGGTGTGATCGCAGCAGCTGCACCATACTTACCAAGTGACTGAATACCAGCAGAGACACCATTCTTGTAATGTGCCGCTGCCGTTCCGCCAACTGCATAACCTCTTGTTACGGCTTCTGCAAGCAGCAATTCAGTTTCAGCATAGGTAAGCACGAAAAGTGGTGCGCTTCTTGACCGGTAAATTGAGGTCGGACGTGAGTAACGGCCGATTGGCGTCACATTTGCCCCTGCTCCGGTGCCGCCGGGATAGCCGGCGCTTCTTGAAATGTCCGTTGCACCGCCATTCAGGTCATACCCGTTTGGAAGGCCCAACTGAGCTTCCGGTGTGTTATCGCCTGCGGAAGTGATCGACTGATTAGCTGTCAAGCCAGGCGCAGGAACCTCTGCAATTCTGCCTAGGCGTGGATCATTCGTAGCTTTCAGATAATCAATCATCGTCTTGCTCCATCTTACCTGATAAATATCTGCTGGTGTAGACAAAGCTGCTCCATTACCATTATTATAACCATTAGCTTCGTCCATAATGATATATGCATCATCAGCCACGCTCGCAAATGTGCCGCCTGCTGCTGCTTTCTCTGCATAAGCTTTGGCGGTGGCAGGATCTGCCTTCGTCAAACGCATCGCCAGTTTCAGCATCAGCGAGTAACCGTACTTCTTCCATTTTACAATGTTCCCTTCATAACCTTCAAATGAGTCGTTGGTTGGAATGGCTGCATCAGCATTCAAAGCACCCACGGCTGCTTCCAATCTTGTCAGCAATGATTTATAAACTGCCTCCTGCGTATCATATGCCGGCAATGTAATGCCCGTTTTCGCTTGCAGCGCCTCAGTATAAGGTACGTCCCCGTAAGTGTCGGAGATTGTTGCAATGCTCTGTACCTGCATTATAATGGCAATGTTCATCAGGTTTACAAGTGCTGGCTTGTCTTTCGAAAGCTGCTCCATTTCATAAGCAAGGCTGGCTGCGCGGAAACCCCTATTCCATGTGCTAGCCAGATACGAGTTGGTATTGCTCGAAATACCGTATTTGTCGCCATTAGAGTAATAATTGGCTGCGCCGGAAGTTGTAGATGCTAAAATCTGCACCCACATGCTCTGGAACAGGATCCCACCATTATAACCTGCCGTGGCATCCACATAATTGTACTGAACAGATGGCAATAGCAAGTTGGCATCAAATGTTTCACCTGTTGCTTTGGTCGGGTCGGTGTTCAGGTCGTCAAAGCTATCTGTACAGGACAACGGAAGCAGCCCTGCTAAAACGATCATACTTATAATACTCTTTTTCATGTCGATTTTCATTTAAACTTGAAGTTTACATTCACACCATAATTGCGCGTTGCAGGTAAACTGGTTCCTTCGATACCCGCGTATCTCAGGTTGGCACCGAAAGTAGCTTCCGGATCAATATTCTTGGTTTCTCTTGTGAAGTACAACAAATTACGTCCCACCAGAGAAATGTTCACAGCACGGATCAAAGGCCATTTTTCTACCATCTTGGCTGGCAGGTTGTAGCCTAATGTAAGCTGGCGAAGTTTGATAAAGTCGCCGTCCACGACACTGATTCCCGTGACATTATTTGCCAGAGCTGTATAGTAAGCTCTCGCGGATGCAGTTACCGTGTTAGGAGCTCCCGATTCGGTAACGCCCGTAGTTACACCGGTTTCGCGGCCCACCAATGTCGCTTTGTTCAAACCGTTTCTGTAAGTGTAGTTCTCGGTTGCAGAAAGGATCTTGTTACCGTAGTTGTAATCAACCAGAACACCAAAGTTGAAATCGCCCAATCTGATGTCGTTATTTAGTCCGCCATACAATGTAGGCAATACCGATCCGAAGCTGGTCAGTTTGTCATCGCGAACAGGTAAACCGGAAGCATCTACAATGATCTGCCCATTTGCGTGATACTTGTAATCGTACGCCCGAATCTGAGGGCCAGCCTCTCCCACTACGAACGCCGTTACCGCATTACCCAATGTGGCACGGTTAGAACCCAGGTTAATGTCAAGGTTATCCTGATCTGTGCTCAGGATCTTGTTTCTAACTGATGTCAGGTTGAAAGATACATTCCAGTCAAATTTCGAAGTTCTTACCGGTGAGCCTGTCACCATTACTTCCAAACCTCTGTTTTGAACTGAACCAGACCCTACCACACCTCTTACGTAACCTGTTGCACTGCTGTATGTGGCAGGCATGATTTCATTTTTCGTTTTCTGATTGTAGTAAGAAACATCCAGTCCAAGACGGCTTCCAAAAAATTTCAACTCAAATCCAACTTCAACCTCACTTTTCGTAAATGGTTTCAGGAACAAGTTTGGAAGCTCATCGCTGAAATTACCTGTCGGAACGCCGTTAAAGGAGTTGCCTACACCATAATAGATAGCAGTTCCATAAGGCGTCGCGGGCTCTCCGCTCGTACGGGCGTAAGAAGCACGAACCTTACCGAAGCTAAGTGTAGATGAGTTCAAAAGATCTGTAAAGATGAACGAACCTGTTACAGAAGGTGTAAAAATGCTTCTTGCACTGTTTGGCAGCGTAGAATATGAATCATAACGGCCGGTTGTGGTCAAATTCAGGATTCCCTTGTATCCGAGATCAACACTGTAGTAGGCTGACTGCACTTCACTATTCTGCACTTCGTAGTTCCTGTTGAAATTCACCACGTTATTCCAGCTGTACAAATAAGGAAGCACAAAAGGACTACCACCGATCTGCACTTTTTCATACTGGTTTTTACGAAGGTTTGCACCGAGGATCGCGTCCACCGTGAAATCTTCGCCGATGCTTTTTGTAACACCCAACAGACCATCTACATTGATTTCTGTACGCTGTGCATTGGAAAGTTCATCCAGCGCGCCTCTACCATTCTGAGAAAAACCTGTTCCCCAAGGAGTTACTTTAAAAATACGGTCATTCGCATTGTCATAACCAACTCTTGCCTGTGCATAGATCCAGTCAGCGAACTGATATTTCACCGCAACAGCAGAAATCAAACGTTTCCTTTTTACGTCATTAACAAACTGGTTAACAACGAAGTACGGGTTTGTAACATATTCGTCATCACTGAAAACGATTTCTTTTCCTGTTTCAGGATTGAAGCCCGGCGCGAGAATGCGCTGATCGATGTTTGGTGCAAGGAAAATACCGTTGTTGGCATTCATCGGACCATCGCTCAAAACAGGCTTACCTTTTATTTTTTCGTCAATGTAATTCGCCATTACATTAATACTCAGCCGCTTGGTAATGTTCTGATCCGCTGTCAGGTTGATTGTTTTTCTGCCTAATCCACTATTTTCAATAATCGATTTGGTATCAAGATTCGCAAGCGATAACCGGAATGATCCATTGTCGCCACCTTTGGTCACCGCCACACTGTTTGTGAAGTTGGAACCCATGCGATAGAAGTTCTTGATATTGTCTCTTTGGGCAGAGTAAGCATAACTATTACCGTCAAACTGGATCACTTGTGAACCGTCTAGCCTGGCACCCCATGCCTGGCGGGCAGTTTGCTGTGCAGCCACGGCTGTAGTCGGTTTCATACCGCCATCTCCCTGACCGAATTCATATTGAAAATCGGTCATGTTGCGAGGCTCATCGAGGGAGTAGTTCAAATTGTAATCTACAGAGAAATCACCTTTTTTCCCCGCTTTCGTTTTAACCAAAATAACACCATTGGACGCACGCGCACCAAACAATGCAGACGCAGCCTGACCTTTCAAAACGGTCATCGACTCAATATCGTCCGGGTTAAGGTTACCGATTCCATCTCCACCATCTGCTCCACCCCACTCCCCTGCACTTCCGCGCTGCGTGTTATCCATCGGCACGCCGTTGATCACGATCAATGGAGAACCCGCCGAGTTCATACTTGGCATACCGCGCATCAGGATCTTGGCAGTTCCACCAGGGCCGCTGCTTGTACCTTTCACATTCAAACCGGCAACACGTCCGGCGAGTGAGTTGGCTACGTTGGTTTCGCGGGCTTTGGTCATTACTTCCCCGCCTATTGTAGTTACCGAGTATCCTAGCTTTCTGGCATCTTTGGAGATACCCAAGGCAGTTACAACAACTTCTTCCAGGTTAGCTACGTCAGGTTGCAGCTTCACACTAATCGAGCTTTGTGCTCCCACTGTAACTTCCTGCTTCATGTACCCGATCGAGCTGATCACGATTACGTCGGAATCTTTTACACCGGCCAGACTGAAATTACCGTCAACATCCGCATTTGCTCCTTTTGTGGTTCCTTTTACGGTCACGGAAGCGCCAGGCAACCCCTGGTCTTTTTCATCCAAGATCTTACCGGTAATCGTCCTTTCCTGAGCAAAGGCAGAAATGGTAGTTACCAGAAGAAATAACACCGAAAACAAAACCCGGAAGAGGGTTTCGGGTAGCTTTTCTTTCATAGATTATTTCTTTAATAAATTTTTAATTTGGTTAAATTGGTAAATGCAGAATAAAGTTATTGCACCTTATCCATGAGGCAAATATCTTAAAAAACTGCGGTAATTAAATAATTTTATGAAGTACCGGGCATTATTTATTTTTTATATCATTTTTCCGGCACATTCAATTACAAAACTGATTGGTATAAATAAGTACCTCTGAGGCGCAAGCAACAAAAAGCCCCGGCTGTGAACAACCAGGGCTTTCAAAATGGTAGTTTTAAACTTATCGTTTTCTCAACCTGTACCCCTCGATCTTCCCGTTATTGACAGCAGCCAGCAAGTAATTATTTCCGCCAGCCTTCAAAACTGCAATGTCCCGCACATCGCTTTTAACGTAAAATCCGCTGCTGTATTGAGGGAGATATGAAAATTGCTGCGAACTTTTATTGATAAACGCCTGCATTAAACTAGCGTCACTTTTTCCAAGCCGCACGCGTGTTTGCCTGATGTTACCGCCGAGAATAAGGTCCGGTTTTCCGTCTGCATCCATATCGGTGATTGCAATGGCATAAACAGGGGCAAACTGGGCTTCGACCGGCAATGGACGGAATGTAAACTTGCCGCCATTATTTTCAAGAACCCCGCTCCTGAATTCATTCACCACCAGCTTCCTGGCCGCATTCAGTTTTTCCGCGGGGAGTATTTCGTTCAGGGCTGCGGTGGAATAGGTAACATAGTTATTATACTTCTTTTTCAATGAAGGAACCTGATCGAGCAACTCGTCGCGACTCGCAAAAGGAAATTCCTTTCCGTTTTCAGTAATTCCGATCACCGGCACAATGCGGTTAAGATTGTCAAAATCCGCGGCGTACATAGATAGGCCTTTTGGAGAAACAACATTCCACTGCGAGTTTGTCCCAATATTCCCCACAACAAAATCCATATCCCCGTCAGCATCCAGATCAGCACCCTCAATGGTATTCCAGCAGCCGGTCAGTGCATTGGTTGCCCAGGCTGCGCTCGCGTCGGCGAGCTTTCCCTTGTTATTGGCAAATACCTTTACAGGTCCCCAGTCGGTAGTGAGCAGCAGTTCGGGAAATCCATCGCCATTCAGGTCCTGAAAAACGGCGTCAGTTACCATTCCCGCGCCAGCCAGCTCAGGTGCATTGGTTTTGGTTTGGTCTGAAAACTTCCCTGTTCCGTCATTGATCAGCAGAACACCCCCGGTACTTTCAGGAAACAGGGCCGGTGTTACCCGGCTACCTAAAAAGAGATCCGCGTCACCGTCTTTGTCCACGTCGGCACTCACCACTACTGCCGCATTCAAACCGGCCGCGGGCATTGCTGCTTTGCGCCATTTCCCATTGTCGTTGATATAAAGCCGCGGCAGCAACAACGGATCGCCCGCATTGAGCTCATACCCCTGACTGGTCACGAGCAAGTCAGAATCTCCATCCCCGTCCGCATCAAAAAATTCCATATCAGCATCTTCGAAAGCAGCATCAGATTCAAATACAGCCTGCGGCGATTTCACAAATTTCCCATTCTTGCTCACGAACAAAGCGCCGGCCTGCCCGCGCGCACCGCCAACATAGATATCCTCAGTTCCGTCCTTGTTAATGTCCTTTTTTGCAAAATGCGGGCCTTGGGCGGAGAGCATTGCAGGTAACAGCGTTTGTACACGAAAATCGTTACGCAGGTCTTCGGTATGCGTAAAATCAAGGAGATTTTCCGGCTCCCATATCTTGGTTTGAGGCAGGATCTGTTCACCGGAAGACTTTCTCGCATCGGTATATTTCAGCACCAGCTGTGTGCCGGGTTTTATATTCTTCACAATCTGCTTGCTTCCATCCGCCCAGGACACAATCAGGCTATCTATACGCTGCGCGCTGCCCAGCCCGAAATGTACCGCATCCCATTGCGCAGACTGAAAGCCGCGTACCGGCTGAAAGTTGTGCGTCTGCGTAAGCGAATCGGAATATAAATCCAGCCTCGCTCCCGCCATGAACGCGAACTTGGGCGCTTCCAGCTTTACTTTCAGGTACTTGTTGGGCAGCTTCGTTTCTGCATTGTTTTTGTATACAAATGCTTTCTGATTTACATTATTGATAACCAGGTCAAGGTCTCCGTCATTGTCTAGGTCGGCGTAAATGGCGCCATTGGACTGGTTACCTTTTTCAAAGCCCCATTCTTTTGTTTTTTTTGCGAATGTGAGATTCTTCTGATTTTGAAAGATATCATCGGGTTCGTCGATCGGGGGCATTTCGGCGATGATCTCCATTTGTGTCGGCTGCTTCCCCCCTTGCCCCTGAAGATCAGTCGAGTATTTCAGGAACTCCATATTGGTGTAGTCCCGGGCGTATCCGTTTGATATGAAAATGTCTTTCCAGCCATCGTTATCAAAATCCGCCATCAAACCCGCCCAGCTCCAATCCGTATTCGAAATACCTGCCAGCTGACCGATTTCGCTAAAAACCGGCACGCCGTCGGCATTGACGCCGCTGTTCAGCTGCAGCATATTCCGCATGGTCTGGTCGTGGAAGCCTGCGCGGAGCAGCTGCTGGTATTTGTCGTAATTATCATCGCCGGAAGTAAGCTTGATCCGCTCATTGGAGGCCGGGAGCATATCCAGCGTGAGAATATCCACAAGTCCGTCGTTGTTGATATCTGCCGCGTCCGTGCCCATTGAATACAGCGAAACGTGACCGGTCGCCTCGCGGATCACTTCCCTGAACCGCCCGTTCTTCTCATTCAGATAGAGATAGTCGTTTTCGTTATAGTCGTTGGAAATGTAGATATCCTGCCAGCCGTCATTGTTAAAATCATTGATATTGATCCCCAATCCGAAACTAAGGACATTCGATACGATACCGGAAGAATCGGTCACGTCTGTGAATTTTCCGTTGTCATTCCTCAGCAGCTTGCTTCCGTAAGCATCATTTCGCTGCTGGCGGTAATTGGCAATGAGGTTGCTGAAGCCGGCATATTGCTGAACCGAGTGATTGAGCAGAAAACAATCAGTATCCCCATCTTTGTCATAATCGAAAAAAACTGCCTGGGTAGTGTAAGAACGGTCATCGAGCCCGTACTCGGCTGCCTTTTCGGTAAATGTGGGTATCCCGTCGGCCGTTTTCCCATTGTTGACATACAACAGCTTGGTACGCAGGCGTGGGTCTTGCGCGCCGGCGCGGCAAACGTAAATATCTATCCAGCCGTCGTCGTTGATATCTACCAGCGATACACCTGTTTTCCAACCCTCATTCAATGCAGTACCGGATTTATCCGATACATCTTCAAACTCAAAATTTCCTTTGTTGATATACAATTTATTGGCAACCATATTTCCCGTAAAATAAAGATCTACGAGTCCGTCATTATTGAAATCGGCTGCTGCAACCCCGCCGCCATTATAAAAATATCCGTATTCCAGCACATTATTCGAAGCATCTTCATCAATGAAGTTGTTGAAGTCAATGCCAGTCTGCGACGGTTTCAGCAGCGTAAATAAGGTATCTTCTGACTGGCAGGAGAACAGGATACTGCATAAAACGAGAGCCAGAAAGCTGTTTTTCATTATTTCAAAAGTTGTAATCTCGATTCAAAAAAGAGGAGGATTATTTAAATAGCAAAAAGGCAGGCACATAGCCCGCCTTTTGCTTACTTCAAGAGCACCATCGGGGCTAGTTCTTGTCCCACCATAATGGTGTGCTCGCTTTATCAGGACCACCCAATAACGCCTCGGCTTCTTTTACTGCCGCTCCGTTTGTCTGCCTCTCTGTGGTCAGGAACGGAATTCTGCGGATCATCGCGCCGTTTTTCAAATCTTCGTTGTCCGAATTCACAACCGGGTACAGCTTAGGGAACCGCGTTCTTCTCACTTCTGCCCAGGCTTCCAGACCGTCTGGGTACAGCGCCAGCCATTTTTGCGTACCGATCTGCTCGCGTTTTACAGCGATGCTGGCTGCATCGTCCCATTTCACCTGAATATTGGAGATAGCAGGTGAATTTTGCTGATCACCAGGTGCAACAGGTTTGTTCAGGCTGTTGACGTAAGCCGCCGCAGCTGCATCCGAAACGCCCCATTGCTTCATCGAAGCAGTAATGCCTTTTTCATAAAGCTCCTTAGCAGTTCCGCCCATTGCCCACCCATTCAATGCACCTTCTGCACGCAGGAAATAAGCTTCGGCAGAATGCAGGATGTTTTGTGGAGTGTCGAAAACAGTTGTCCAGTCGGCGCCAGAGCCGGTAGCCCATCTTGTACCTACGTTCGAGTTATTGTTGTTGCTGTTTGGTGCGGCAGCCAGCTGAGTGGGCGTCAAACCATTGCGCAAGCCTTCATAAGTACCCGTTCCGCTGGCGGGCTGAAAATAAACACCAATCCGCGGATCAGCATAACCTTTTAATACCGACTCCATCGATGCGCTCATACGGAACTCATTCCATACCGCAATGCGGCTCAGACCGTTGGCATCGTCGCCTGTCTGCGTTTTTCCCATATATGCGTCATCTGCAATATCTGTCATAATGCCGCCCGCATAAGCTGCTTCTGCCTGTTTTTTGGCTTCCGCCGGATCTACCTTTGAGATCCGCAATGCGAGACGAAGGCGTAATGTGTTAGCAAATTTGATCCATTTGTTCACGTCGCCTTTATAGATCAAATCAAATTTTCCGTAAGGAACTTCCTTCGTTTTGCCTTTCAGCACAGCAGTAGCTGCATCCAGTCTGACAAAAAAATCTTTATAAATGTCAGCCTGCGAATCGTATTTGATGGATAAAGCCGGGGTACCTGCTGCCGAATAAGGGATCGGACCGTAGTAATCTGTCAGCCTGTGGAATGCAAACACCCAGATCACATTCGCCAACGCATATTCAGCCGAGTTTGGATCTGTTTGTTCAAACAAGGTTTTCAGCTGCGGCACCACCTGCGTGTAGATCGGGTTCCAGTGACCTGTAAGCCAGTCAAAGCGCATTGCGTAGCGATCTGTAGGAAAGTAGGTCGCGGAAGTAGCAAAATACTGCGCATACAAATCAGCAAACAGGTTTTGCGCGATCTGGTATGTTCCACTCGAGTAAGATGCCTGCTGCTGTGCACGGGAAAAAAGGAATGGAAGCTCGTCGTCCGACAAAGTCGTCAGCTTTGTCTTGCTAGTATTCATTTCCTCAAAATCGCCGGTACAAGCCTGGCCGATTCCGACGGTTGCAGCTATCAGTCCAATGCACGCTATCTTTTTGTATTTTATATTTATTTTCATTGTCGTAGCCTAATAATGATTTGTGATTAGAAACCTAGTTTTAGATTCAAGCCGATGGTCCTCGTCGAAGGCAGGTTTCCATATTCTACACCCTGAAAATTACCTGCACCCAGGTTTACGTCCGGATCAAACGGCAACTTTCTCTTGGCAACTCCCGGGATATCCAGGATAGCGCTTCCACGATAGATAAAGAATAGGTTACGTGCGATGAACGAGATCCGCGCATTCTTGATAAAGAAGTTAGGACCAGTCGGAATATTGTAACCGAGCGAAAGCTCTCTCAAACGAACATTGGTAGTGGAATAAGTAAAGAATTCACCCCACGAATAACGACCGCCTGATACTGTTGTCCAGAAATCCTCCGCATTAATCGCCGAAGTATTGGCTTCGCCTGAGCGCGTCACGCCCGGGAGTACCCAGCCACCTTCTCTGTTGTTGGTGGTGTATGCTGCATTTCCGTCAAAAGCCAGGTTAGCTTCTGTACCAGAAGTCATTACACCTCCGAAACGACCATCGATCAAAAACCCTAACACAAAATTCTTGTAGCTGAACTGGTTGCTGAAACCCAATGTAAATTTCGGGTTGAAGTTCCCTATGATCTCGTTGGTTTTAGTTACTACCGGACGGCCGCCACCTTTACCTAAGCTATCCGGGGTAGTCAGGATGAATGCGCCTGTTGTGCTGTCCCGATCCCATTTCTGTGAGATAAGATCTCCGTAGGAGCCGCCTTCTCTTACAATCGGGCTGGCAGTACGTCCGTATCCGCCTGCCAATGCAGCTTCTTTGATTTCAGGGCTTAGCTTTACAATCGTGTTTTTGTTACGTGCAAAGTTCACCATCATATCCCAGCTAAAGTTTGCAGTTCTGACCGGCTTGGCAGAGAGGGAGATTTCTACCCCTTTGTTATTGATTTTACCCGCATTGATAAACTGGAATGCAAATCCCGAAGCAGGCGCCAGCGCCAGTTTGAGCAGCTGGTTTACCGTATTGGAATTGTAATAAGTTACATCCAGTCCCAGGCGACCATCAAATGTGCGAAGATCGATACCGAACTCCGTTGAAGAAGAAATCTCGGGTTTCAGGTTTTCGGCAGGTTTGGTATCATCACGGGAAATGAAGCCCAGCTTGTCAGGTCCGCCACCTTGTGAGAAAGTGTAGGTTTGAACCAGCTGATAAGGATCGGTATCATTACCTACCTGCGCCCACGATCCCCTGATTTTGGCAAAGCTGATCCACTCAGGCAGTTGCATTGCGTCAGAAAGCACGATGTTTGCTCCGAATGACGGATAGAAATACGAGTAAGGTTTTGGCAATGTAGAAGACCAGTCATTGCGCGCCGCCATATCCACGGTCAGGAAGTCTTTGTAAGAAAGAGAAGCGGTACCGAATACATAATGCAGCTCTTTTTCACTGAAATCAGCCCGTTGGGTTAATGTAGTGGCGAATGAAAGATCAAACTTGTTTGGCACGTTCAAACCGTTTGCAAAACCACCTACCTGCGAAAAGCGCTTGTAAGTTTGTCCCGCACCGAAGTTGTAAGTCAATGCAAAATCTTTACCGATGTTATGATTTCCCGAAACAATTACATCCAGGTTCTTCTCAGAAATATTGTTTGTAAAATCCTCGTAAGATCCGCCTGTGCCAGCAAACAGCAATGTTCTGTTGGCCCAGCTTCTTGAAATGCGGTCATCATACCTGTCGAAACTGATCCTTCCCTGCACATTAAGCCAATCTGTCAATTCGTATTTGGCAGAGCCGAGAATGATAGTCCTGTTCCTTTTTTCCGTATTTGGTGTTTTGTTGATCGTCCAGTAAGGGTTCATGTAAATGGAAGAAGTAGTCCAGTAAGTTGGATTTCCATTCTCGTCCTCGTAGTTCTTGTAAGTGTTCAGATCAACGCTCCTGGGCACTTTGTACACATTCATCACAGCACCACTTTCTTCTCCGGCGCGCGGCTTATTTTCGATGGTCTGATTGGTGTACGTGATTTTCGCGTCAGTAGAGAACTTTTTGCTGAACTGCGTGCCTATACGCAGGTTCAAAGTGTGCCGCGTCAATCCATTGTTCGGAATGATGCCCTGGTTGCTATTGTGGGTATAAGAAGTATAAGTCTGCACCTTGTCAGTTCCAGCCGAGATACCGATCGAATTGTTGGTCGACACGCCGGTCCTGAAAAAATCCTTTACATTATTCGGGTAAGTAGTAGCGGCTGCACCCCAGCTTTGACTCGCTTTTTCAGCAAAAGCGCCCCCATTACCTTGTCCGTACGTATTTTGAAGCTGCGGCAGAATGAATGGATTTTCAATTACGACACCGGAGTTGATGTTTGCTGAAACCGAACCCGCCTTTCCTTTTTTTGTCGTGATCATAATAACCCCGTTGGCCGCGCGGCTACCATATAGTGCAGACGCCGCCGCTCCTTTCAGTACGTTCATTGACTCAATATCGTCGGGGTTGATGCTCGAAGCACCGTCGCTTCCATTCACACCACCAAAATCGCTGCCCACCTGTCCCTGAACCGTGTTATCAATGGGAACACCGTCCACCACAAAGAGCGCATTGTTATTACCTGAAATGGAGCGGTTACCACGCAAAGTAACGCGGGTAGCAGAGCCTGGCCCACTTGCACCCTGTGTGATCACGATACCCGCCACCTTACCTGAAAGGGTATTCACGAAGTTGGCATCGCGGACATCGGTCAGCTGCTTCCCGTCAATTTTCTGGGTTGCGTAGGTAAGCGACTTCGCGCTTCTTTCGATACCTAATGCAGTTACCACCACTTCTCCGAGGTTTCGTACATCGGGATCAAGGCTTACAGTAATTGTGCTCACAGATCCGGTTACGGCTACTTCCTTCGAGGTATAACCTACTGAAGAAATGATCAGCGTGGAACCGGACGCAGCAGAAATAGAGAAGTTACCGTCAGCGTCTGTGTTTGTACCCCGGGTGGTGCCTTTAATGAGAATATTAGCCCCTGGCAGTCCTGCACCATTCTCGTCATTCACCTTCCCCGTGACCTGCCGGTCCTGGGCGAATGCGGTGCAACAAAGAAATGCTACATGAACGAACGTCAGTAGCATCAACCGTAAATTTTTAGTCATAGGTTTCGTTGGGTTTTTTAAATTTTTTGAAATTTATATTCATTTCAACAGAATAGCAATTTATTCGGTTAATTATAATTGCACTAAACTAATATTCTGAGATAATGAGAACCACAGCCGTTAAAAGTGCAACAATGCAGCTGAAAAGAAATATTATTTGTCGAGAATACATTTATAACATCAAAAGAAATTTGGCTGCGTGCTCGAAACACCAATTTAGATTCGGCGTTGGCTGCTACTTACAACACCCATTGAACAACGGAATGCAGCTTTGCCGGCACAACGCGGAAAACGCACGCAAAAAGCCACGACAGGCCGCGTGGAGCATGTTATTGAACTAGTATTATAATAAGATTGAAAAGCGCGGCGGGATTTTGGCGCAGAAGCTAGTAGTACTTTCGCCAGCCGCCTAACACAGCTCCCGTAATGGCATAAACGCATACACTCACGCCGCCGTCGATCAGCGCCAGGAGAAAAGGTTTGAGGGAAAAAAGATCTTTGACGATCGTGTCAAACAGGATGAAGACAACCCCGAACAGCAAACCTGTCAGAAAGCCGCTCCATACAGACTTAACGGGAATTTTGGTGAAGACCCAGGCCATTGTGTAGGCCATGAACGAGGAGGAAACAATGCTTGCAAGATAAGGAGCCGGGCTCGTGGCAGCTTTGATCTGGTCCATGGTGAAACCATTCAACGCGATCCACTTTTCAGAAAAGGCACTGTACCATATTGGAGGAATAATTTGCCCGATCACTACGCACACCAGCACGGCCCAAAGATTGACAGATTGTTTTCTCATGTTAAGATTGAGTGTGTTATTCAGTCATCGAAAGGAACTCACGAACCCAAATATAAAAGGATTAACTATTAATTGTGCTTTTTATTTAGACGATATAACAAAATCGATATTACGCCTCAAACCTTCAAATTTGGCCCTTTTTACAGGCGACCGTTTGAAAATTTCCTTAAACACTTCCTCCGTAATTTCCTGCCAATCGCTCATTTTAAACCCTGCCAAAGTTTCCGGCAGATCGAATGCGGGCGTAGAGTGCGGCTTGGAAAAACGGTTCCACGGACATACATCCTGACAGATATCACATCCGAATATCCAGTTGTCAAATTTGCCCGAAACGTCCTGCGGTATCGCTTCTTTCAGCTCGATGGTGTAGTAACTAATGCATTTGCTCCCGTCGACTACAAATGGTTCTGTAATTGCATCGGTCGGACAAGCGTCAATGCAGCGGGTGCAGGTACCGCAGTAATCCTGGACGGGACCGTCGGGAGCCAATTCGAGGTCGCAGATGATTTCCCCAATAAAGAAAAAGCTGCCCATCTCCCGGTTAAGCAAATTGGAGTGCTTCCCGACCCAACCCAGTCCGCTTTTGGCCGCCCAGGCTTTGTCCATTACCGGCGCAGAATCCGTGAACACCCGGCCATTTACTTCCCCAACCTCCTCACTGATCGCCAGCATAAGCTGCGACAGCTTTTCTTTTAATACATAATGGTAATCGGTACCGTAGGCGTATTTGGATATTTTGAGATCGTCCTCTCCCTGGGGAAGCTGCTTTTCGGGATAGTAATTCAAGAGCACGGAGATAACACTCTTTGCACCATCAACGAGCTTACGTGGATCAAGTCGCTTGTCAAAATGGTTGGCCATGTAACCCATTTGCCCGTTCTGGCCTTTGTTAAGCCATTTTTCCAGGCGCGGCGCCTCTTCTTCCAGAAACTCCGCTCTGGAAATACCACAGAAGTCGAAGCCGATTTCTTTCGCCTTCATTTTCACGAACCCACTCCTTTCCTGGCTTACTAGATCTGCGCTGGTCATCTTGCAAATTTACAAATTGATTGTAAAATGCCATCTTGTCAGTATTTTAGCTCTGGCAAAATAATTTACTTCAATTGGTGCATTGTATAAGTCACGTTATTATTAAGAATTATGCCTGAAAACACAGATTTCAACATAGATCAAGACAAAAATTACGAAATGAACGAGGAAAATGTGCCATTGGAAACTGACAGCACGGTAAATGATGAAAACAACGAAATTTCCAATTCGGTACCGCTTGACAATGCAGGACAGGAAATAAAAAATGAAGCACCTGCTCAGGAAGCTGATCCATTGACGGCAGCAAAAACCGAGATTGCTGAGCTGAAAGACAAGTACCTGCGTCTGTATGCGGATTTTGAGAACTTCCGCAGAAGAACAGCCAAGGAAAAGCTTGAAATGATTTCAGGTGCCGGCGCCGACATGGTAAAGCTCATTCTCCCGATCGTGGACGATTTTGAACGTGCCAAAGTTTCATTTGATTCTTCCACCGATGTGGAAGCATTGAAAGAAGGTGTGGATTTGATTTACAATAAGTTGTTCAAGGCTCTGGAATCAAAAGGATTGAAGGCAATGAGCTCGAAAGGAGAAGTTTTCGACGCCGAGATCCACGAATCGATCGCACAGTTCCCTGCGCCTTCCGATGATCTGAAAGGCAAGGTGATTGACGAAATTGAAAAAGGATATTATTTAAATGACAAGGTCATACGCTACGCGAAAGTGATAGTAGGGGCTTAGTTGAATCAAGATTGCTCAGCCGCTTTACATGGTACATTAGCAAAACATAATGGCAAAGAAAAGAGATTATTACGAGGTACTAGGCGTAGACAAGCAAGCTACTGCGGATGACATTAAGAAAGCTTATCGCAAGCTTGCGATCAAGTTTCACCCGGACAAGAACCCTGACGACCCGACTGCGGAAGACAAGTTTAAGGAAGCAGCAGAAGCTTACAGCATCCTGAGCGACGATAACAAGCGGGCACGTTATGATCAATATGGTCACGCGGGTGTAGGCGGCGCAAGCGGCGGCGGAGCTGGTGGCTACGGAGGCGGCGGGTTTACGATGGACGATATTTTCTCTCAGTTCGGAGATATATTCGGAGATAGCAGCCCATTTGGGGACATTTTTGGTCGTGCGGGCGGTGGTCCTGGCGGCCGTCGTGTTCGGAAAGGTTCAGATCTGCGCATTAAGCTTAAACTGAACCTGGAAGAAGTTGCGAACGGTGTTGATAAAAAAATAAAGGTAAAACGGCACGTAACCTGTAATACATGCGGCGGTAACGGAGCCAAAAACGGCACTTCGCTAACAAACTGTAATGGATGTAACGGAACCGGTCAGGTACGCAAGGTAGTAAGTACCATGCTTGGACAAATGGTTTCTACCAGCACCTGTCCTACCTGCAACGGAGATGGCAAGATCATCAGCGAACGTTGCGATGCTTGCGCGGGTGAAGGAAGACTTTTGCAGGACGACCTGATTACATTGAATATACCGGGCGGTGTGGCAGAAGGAATGCAGCTGTCGATGTCGGGCAAAGGTAATGTACCAGCGCGCGGCGGAATGGCAGGCGACCTGCTGATCGTGATAGAGGAAGAAGAAGATGCCATGCTGAAACGCGATGGAAATAACGTTGTTTTCGATATGCATTTGAGCTTCATCGATGCTGCATTAGGTACCTCGGTCGAAATTCCAACGATTGACGGAAAGGCGAGGATCAATGTAGAATCGGGTACGCAGGCAGGTAAAATCCTTCGGTTGAAAGGTAAAGGCATTAAAGACCTGAATGGATACGGAAAAGGTGACCAGCTGGTTCACATTAATGTGTGGACACCACAGCAGCTATCATCTGACGAACGTGAAACGCTGGAATCGCTGCGCCACTCGCCTAACTTCCAGCCGAAACCAGGCAAGAACGAAAAAGGTTTTTTTGATAAAATGAAGGATTTCTTTCATTGATATAAATACCTGAATTACACGAGCCGCTTCTTTCGGGAGGCGGCTCTTTTTTGTTGCCAGCGCCCACTTCCAAAAATTCAAACTGCCGTAACATTCATTACCCTTGTTGCGGATACTTTTGTTGTTCAGCATTTATTATTATGAAAAAAACACTCTTATCTCTATTGATCACATCCGCTACTTTTCAGCTGCAGGCGCAGTCGGCAAATGAACTTACCCTGGCTACTTATAATGTAAGTATGGAAGCGGAAAACTACTTTCCGCGTGGCACACCCGGGCTTTCAGAACAAATCCTGGTTAAAGAACTGTCTTCGGGCCGCAATCAGCAGATCAGGAATATTGCGAGGATTATCAAAACTGTTCGTCCTGACGTCATTCTGCTGAATGAGTTTGATTATGTGAAAGACGGAACCACAAGCGTGGGCGCATTCATCAAAAACTACCTACAGACCGATTCAGACGGCGCGAAAGGGATTGATTATCCTTACTACTACTATTCAACAGTAAATACCGGCCAGCCTAGTCCGTTCGACCTTGACGGGAACGGGAAAGCGGAACAGTACGGAAACGACGCCTGGGGCTTTGGCAATTACCCGGGCCAGTACGGAATGGCGTTGCTATCGCGGTATCCGATCGACGAGGCGCAGGTAAGGACTTTCCAGCACTTCAAATGGAAAGATATGCCGGGTGCATTAAAAATCACCAAACCTGACGGAAGTGACTGGTACTCGCCGGAAGCTTGGGCACAATTTCCTCTTTCGTCAAAATCCCATTGGGATATCCCAGTGAAGGTGGGAGCAAAAACAATCCACGTACTTGCCAGCCACCCTACCCCACCTTCTTTCGACGGTCCCGAAGACCGCAACGGAAAGCGCAATCATGACGAGATCCGGTTTTGGAAAGATTACATCAGTGACGGCGCATACATTTATGACGACAATGGGAAAAAAGGCGGTCTGGACTCAAATGCCGCATTTGTAATCATGGGTGATCAGAATGCTTCGCCAGATGAAGGCAATGCAATTGGCGAGGGAATACGTTCATTGCTCAATGATCCGAAGATTAATAACGAGCTAACTCCGGCAAGCAAAGGCGGCGCGGAACATAGCGCGGGAAATGCATTTGCCAAAAACCATACTGCATTCTGGCGAATGCGTGCAGACTACGTACTTCCGTCCAAAAATGGTTTCAAGATCCTTGACAGCGGTGTATTCTGGCCTGCAAAAGGAGAACCAATGGCCGAACTGGTAGAAAAAAGAGAATCCAGCTCCGATCACCGTTTGGTTTGGGTGAAAGTGAAGCTGGATTAGCCCGTCTGTGTACATGCCCTTCGACTGCGCTCAGGGTGACAACACTTCGACTCCGCTCCTTGTGACAACGTAAGAAGCTTGTCAGTCTGAGCGCAGTCGAAGACTACTGCCCTCCATACATATTAAATGCAGCCAGGTGTTTCTGGAAAACTTGCTCGTACTTTTTAGCAGCGGCTTCCTGCTTGGCTTCGTGGCATTCCTGCACAATAACTTGCAGAATGTACAGGTAAACGTTACTGTCGCGGCGGCGCGTGGTTCCGTTATCCTTAGCCCACGTAAGCACTTCGTCAGCGCGGGTCACCATTGTGTCTGCTATCTTTAATGCACGGGCTGTTTCTCCCAGATCAAACAATGGCCCAATGAAGTTGGCCGAGAACTGATCGTAAGGGATACTCTCGTCAGGCATTGTCGCCAGCGATCTGTCAATCGCTTTCTTGGCTTCGTCTTTGCGACCGTCTGCCAGCAATTGACCGGCTAAGCGCAGGAATGCAATTCTTGCAGTTGCAACCGGAGAACCCAGGTACGTATTGTCGTAATAGGTATTCGGATTATCAAGCTCGCGCCAGAACATTTTGTTCATCAAATTGTTGTACATCACGTCCGCATTCACATAACCATCGCTTGCGCCCGGCACTTTCACAGGCAACAATCTATACGCATAACCTTCCAGCTGCATATATTCTTTCAGGTTCAGGTAGCTGGATCCGCCCAATGTTGACGAGAAGTAGATCGGCCTTTTCCAGTCGTTTGTTGCGATGATATCAAGCATGATCAGGTCAGATTTATACAAATCACCTTTGCCGATTGTCCAGCTGATCGAGTCACTTACGAAAGGCAGCAGGTCCGACTTAATGATGTTCATCTTTTTAACCGCATCTGCATTCACCGGCAGGAACAACACCGACGAAGGCAGGATTGAAGTCATATCTCCACTCGTCAGCGGCACCTGAATAGCCTTGTTCTCCTGTTTAACCAGTCCGAGGTATTCTTTCAGGTTAATACCATTTTTCACACTCGGTATTTCATAAAAAGGAACGATATCGTTTTTACCAAAAGCATAATTGCTCTTGTCCAAGGAAATCGGAAGCGCTTCTGACAGATAGGTTTTGCGTTTCATCTGATCGATATACCAGTCGGTACCGAGCAAGCTGAGGTTACAAACTCGCACGTCGGTACGGAAACCTTCCACTTCCTGCACGTACCACAATGGGAATGTATCATTATCGCCGCCTGTAAACAGGATCGCATTCGGTGCGCAGGAGTTGAGCAGGTTTTTAGCAAAATCAACTGAATGGTACCGGTGGCTGCGGTTGTGATTGTCCCAACCTTTGGCAACCATAATAACCGGAACTACCATCGCAATGCCCGTCGCAGCAATGGCCCTGGTCGATGAATTGCCAATAAACTTGCTGATCGCATCGGCAATAGCGAGTACTCCAAATCCGATCCAGATACAGAATATATAGAAAGATCCTACGTAGATATAGTCACGCTCGCGTGGCTCAGTTGGGGGAGAATTGAGGTAAACCACCAATGCGACGCCCGTCAGAATGAACAGCAGTCCCAAGACGAGCAGGTCTCTTTTTTGGCGGAAATACATCATCACGATACCGAACAAGCCAAGCAGGAACGGCAGCATAAAGAAGTTATCGTGCGCCTTATTGTTCTCGATCGGTTCAGGGTACTTCTTGCTGATATCCCAGGGAAGCAGATTCCCTGCACCTTCCTCGTCACTTTCCCGGCCTACGAAATTCCACAGGAAATAGCGCCAGTACATGTGACCAATCTGGTAAGAGAACATAAACGACAGGTTGTGCCCCATTGTGGGCTTCTGACCTTCGGCAAGACCAGTTAACTGCTGATATAATTGCGGGTGACCGGGCTGCGTGCTGTACATACGCGGCAGCAACATACTGCTGCCTGGCTCATATTCATACTCAGGACGATAATCGTAGATCGCGTACTTTCCATTCTGCTTGCGGTACATCGGCGCACCACGTTTCTGACTTACCGGACGGGACACGAAAGAAGGTCCGAAAAGCAGCGGGCGGCTTCCATACTGCTCCCTTTTCAGATAGGAAACAAAGCTCAGTACGTCGTTTGGATTGTTCTCATTAATAGGCGGATTGTACTCTGCACGTACCAGCACCATCAGGTAACTCGCATAGCCGATCAATACAAAGGCAAGTGAAAGCAAGCCTGTGTTGAGCAGCACATTGCCTTTTTGATGAGAATACCGGATCCCCCAGATCAATGCGCCCAGGAAAATGATAATGAAGAAAATAACTCCGGACTTGTAGGGCAATCCAAGCGAGTTAACAAAGAAGATCTCGAATTTACCCGCAACGCTCGGCAGGCCGGGGATGATGCCGGAGTTGATAATAGCCAGAATCACCAAACCACCAACAAATGCCATTATTCCGCCAAAAACACTTGGTTTCGGATATTTCTTGAAATAATAAACCAATGCAAGCGCCGGAATGGTAACCAGGTTGAGCAAATGAACACCGATAGAGAGACCCACCAGGTAAGCGATCAGGATCAGCCAGCGATTTTCGGCAGCAGGATCTTCTACCCGCTCCCATCTGAAAACAGCCCAGATTACGATCGCTGTAAAAAACGAAGACATACCATATACCTCGGCTTCAACTGCTGAGAACCAGAACGAATCGGACCAGGTATAAGCCAGTGAGCCAACTGCAGCTGCACCTAGTACCAGGATCAGGTCGCCGGTTGTCATTTCGTTTTCAGGCTTGGCGACGAACTTGCGTGCAAGCAGCGTGATTGTCCAGAACAAAAACAGGATCGTGAGTGCACTGCTTAACACAGACACCATGTTGACCCAGTAAGCCACGTTGGTAAGATCGCCAAATGCTAATAATGAGAACAAGCGGCCTATTAAAAGAAAAAAGGGTGCTCCCGGGGGGTGAGGCACCTGTAATTTGAACGCACAGGCGATAAACTCGCCACAGTCCCAAAAGCTGGCAGTTCGTTCAACGGTAAGTGCGTAGGTGATGAAGGCTATTGCGAATACAATCCAACCCGCAATGTTGTTGGAACGGTTGAAACGGGTCATCTGAGAGATGGTAAATTAAAAAATATGATATGCAAAATGTGCTAAACTGGTTTCATTGACAAAACAGTTTTATCAACGATGGGCCAAAAATAGCAAAATAACAACAAGGTAAAGTCCCTTACTCTCTTAAAAAGTGTTAAGAACTACTTGTAAAAAATCCATTTCGCCAGCTCCTTATAGGTCACCTTTTTCCCGTACATCAGAATACCCACACGGTAAATCCGGGCAGCCAGCCAGGTAGTTGCCATAAAGCCCAGAACAAGCAAAACCATCGATAATGCAATCTCCCAGGCAGGTACGCCAAACGGGATCCGCACCATCATGATGATCGGTGATGTGAATGGAATGATCGAGGTCCAGAATGCGAGACTTCCGTCGGGATCGCGGAGTACGAACTGCGCGAATACGAACGAGAAAATAATTGGCAAGGTAATGGGCAGCATAAACTGCTGCGTGTCCGCATCATTGTCGACCGCCGCCCCTACTGCGCCAAAAAGCGCGCTGTAAAGCAGGTACCCGCCCAGATAGTAAAACAGAAAACAGCCCAGAATGAGCGGAATGTTGAGACTATTGATAGCGCCAAGTACTTCCGTTATCGGGTTTTCCACAGATCCGCCGGGTACATTCTGGTTGGGCATTCCCTTTTGTACATTCTCCATTTGCTGCTGCATTTGCACGGAATCTTTCGGTATCTGACTGCTCAGAATAGCAGAAGTGGCACTTGTAAGTGCGGTTGTGAGCAGGATCCAGAGTACAAACTGGGTAAGCCCCACAAGTGCTACTCCGATGATTTTACCCAACATCAATTGGAATGGCTTTACGGATGATATAATTACCTCAACAATGCGGCTGGTTTTCTCTTCGGTGATCCCGCGCATTACCTGCGTTCCATAAATAAAAACAGACATATAGATCAGAAACGCGCAGATCCCACCAATAACAGTAGCTGCGCCTGAACTACTGGTTTTCTCCCCTTCCTCACTCAGGCTGATCGTTTCCGAGCTGACATTGACACGTGAATCTTCCAGTATTTTGTGTGTAATACCTGCCTCCGAGAGCTTGATATCTTCAATCTGTTTTTCAATAACCTTCTCGATTTCGGATTTAAGGTCCATACTGACATTTTTTGCAGCATATATCTTCACCGATTTGGGCTCTTTGATCACATTCTTCGGGATGTAAACCAATGCATTTGCCTCCGCTTTTCTGAAACCCGTTTTAGCAGAATCAAGATCGCCGGTAATGAAGCTGAATTTTAATGTTTCAGAATCCTTGAATTCATTGCGGAACAAGCCGCTTTCGTCCAGAACCTGTACGGTCTTCGTATCGATGGATCCGATCGCTACCCAGATCACTACCGCATAAAAGCCCACGAACAGCAGCGGGCCCAGCAAGGTCATGATCAGAAAGGATTTCTTTTTGACACGGACGAGGTATTCTCTTTTTATGACAAGGAAAATATTGCGCATTTGGAAGGAAGTTAAGGTTGGTTAAGCAGCTCAGGCCTCAGGTATCTCATTAACAGACCGCATGAAGATATCGCTCATACTTGGTATGTTCTCGCCGAAGGAACGGATTTCTACATTAGGTAAAAGGCTAGCCAATAATGCGTTAGGACTTCTATTCTCACCAATATGAATGGTCGCCCGGCGGTAATCGTCTTCCACTTCTTTGTCAGCCGATATTTCGAAAAGTCCCTCCAAGACGGGTAGCGAACCTTTGTATTCGACGAAGTAAGTGTTTGTTTTAAACTGCTCTTTGATTTCCTTTTTTGGGCCGTCCAGCACCTTTTTCGATTTATGTATCAAAGCTATGTGATCGCAAAGCTCTTCAACGGTTTCCATCCGGTGTGTGGAGAAAATGATCGTGCAGCCTTTCTGTTTAAGTTCCAGGATCTCGTCGCGGATCAGGTTGGCATTGATGGGGTCAAATCCCGAGAAAGGTTCATCGAGAATGATCAGGTCCGGCTCGTGCAAAACAGTGGATACAAACTGGATTTTCTGCTGCATTCCTTTTGACAAGTCGGACACACTTTTATCCCACCAGGTTTTGATGTCAAACTTAACAAACCAGTGTTTCAGCTTTTCCATTGCCTCTTTTTGAGACAAACCTTTGAGTTGCGCCAGGTACAGCAGCTGGTCACCCACTTTCATTTTCTTATACAAACCCCTTTCTTCGGGCAGGTAACCTATTCTCGAAATGTGTTTGTCACCTAACAACTCCCCGTCGAACAGGATCTCGCCTTTGTCCGGGCCTGTGATCTGGTTGATAATGCGGATCAGCGAAGTTTTCCCCGCGCCATTCGGACCGAGCAAGCCGAAGATCTTTCCTCTTGGAATGGAGATACTTACATCATCGAGTGCCACGTGATTGGCGTACTCTTTAGTAACATTTCTGACTTCTATGATATTCATTTGCTGAGAATCCAGGGTTAAGGCACCAAAAAGTGCAAAGTAGAGGGGTATTATTAAAGTTACAAGCAGAAAGCGGATTTTGGTGACCAGCGGTAAAAATAAAAAAGCGGGCGGGAAACCGCTCGCTTTATCAATGAAGGTGTGCGAAGTATCAGATCACATATTTCTCCCGGATCTGGAATAAGATCCAAAATCCGATTACGGCGCCAAAAACTGCAAAAAGCAAGGCGAGCTGTACAAGGTTACTCACAACACCGATCAGCACGGCATAGTAAAGCAAATTCCAGCCAGCGCGTTTTCTGGCGCGCAACGGATTGAATGCCATCAGGTACATAATCAATGTGAGTATACCTAATGCAATACTGAGATAGAAGTTAAACCCGATCCCGGCCGGCATTGCGCCAAGGCCTAATGCAGCACTGCCGATGCCGAAAGCAGTGACAAGTCCAAATACTGCGATAATCGATAAAACAAGAATAAAGTAAGGTCCGTAAGTGACCAAAAACTCCTTAACGCTTTCGGAAAACGGCGGGAATTTGCCGAGAAAGATAGGTTCAAGTTCCTTTTCAAGAGGTAGTTTTGATTCCATTGAGGGGCGATTTTATGGTTAAAAAGAGATAAATAAATCTAGTCAGATTCCCTGCAAACCTAACGCCCCATTCTTTAACGTGCCGCTATTGTTTAGCCAGCGGCTATTCCTTTGTCAAAAACCTATTTACTGGTACCTGCCTAATCTTCCGGATAAGGCACGAAAACAAAACCTGAGAATTCGCCGATCAATGCAAACAGGCAGCAATATTCATCGGCGTTTTTGTAGTTTTCGGTAAAAAGCAGCATTGATTCTTCCCCGATCAATTTCCGATCTACAAACTCCTGCATATAAGATGCCCGGTAGCTGAATTTATTTGACAGCTCCTGTGCATCAATCAGCAATGCGCCGATGTGCAGCTCATTGTTGGTCACTACAAAAATGGGAAAATCCGAAAATCCGCGTTTGCGGATCTGGTAAGAAGCCTCCTTTAACTGGTCGGCCACTTTTACAAAATCCTCTGATATATGCCCCATCAGCTTCTGATTCAATTCCGGAGAATTAGCATCATCCATCAAGGCGTTTTCGTTACTGTTGTTGATCATTGTTTTTAGATTACTTCGGCTTTCGGCTTTCGGCGGTCAGCTTTTTTACTTCGGCGGTCGGCCGTCGGCGATTTTTTTAGATTACTTCGGCTTTCAGCTTTCAGCCGTCAGCTTTTTTTTACTTCGGCTTTTGGCAGTTGGCTTTTTTATTCTTTGGCTTCGACAATCAGCATTTTTACTTTTACATCAAAAGAAGCCGATAGCTGAAAGCCGACTGCCGACGGCCCCTTCACATTCTCGCAGCCAGCAACAACGTCAGATCTTTGTACCGCATGTTGAAGCTTCGGGCGATGTGGGAGTTGGTGAGTGTTCCTTTGTGACAATAAACTCCCTTCATAAACCAACGGTTGGCATAAATCATTTCCTCAATGCCACCTATTGTGCCGGTTTGCAACAAAAATGGTAAAAATACATTGCTCAATGCGGTGCTTGCAGTATGCGCCACGCGCGACGGAATGTTCGGTACGCAATAATGGATTACGTCATTGTATTTGAAAGTCGGGTTCTTGTGAGTAGTCATTCTTGATGTTTCGAAAGAGCCGCCCTGATCAATACTTACATCGATGATTACTGAGCCTGCCTTCATTTTCGAGACCATTTCTTTGGTAACAACCAACGGGCTCAATCCGTTTTCAGCGCGCATTGTCCCAATTACTACATCTGCCCGGCCAATTGCCTCCGCAAGGATATCGGAGTCAATGATAGAAGTATAAAGGTTTTGACCAATCGCATATTTCAGCCTCTGCAATCTGTAAATGTGTTTGTCAAACACCTTCACATCAGCCCCGACGCTGATTGCAGCCCGCGTCGCGTATTCAGCGACCGTACCTGCGCCCAGGATCACGATCTTGGTCGGCGGAACGCCCGTTATTCCTCCCAAAATGATACCGCGACCGCCATTTGGTGTCGACAGGTACTCGGCAGCGATCAGAAGCACCGTACTGCCGGCAATTTCTCCCATTGCACGGATAATCGGCTTACCTCCAACTTTGTCCTCGATCAGCTCATAGCCGATTCCGGTAATTTTCAATTCATTCAGCTTCTCGAAATATTGTTTTTCCAGCGCAGGCAGATTGAGCGCAGAAATGACCGTAGTACCGGACTTTACGTAACCGAATTCACCGTCTACAAGCGGCTCGATTTTGAGGATAACCTTGGCCTGATACACTTCCTCGGGAGTTTGCACGATCTTGGCCCCGGCCTCGCTATACTCGTGGTCTGAGAGGTTCGCTCCTTTTCCGGCATCTTTCTCCACCCAAACCTCATGACCGTTCCGCACCAGTATCCCGACCGCGTCCGGCGTCAATGCAATCCTGTTTTCCTGCAGCGAAACCTCCCTAGGAAGACCTATGTGCAATGCATTCTGATCTTTACGAACAGCCATTAATGACTCCTGGGGATATAATATCGACTGCTTGGCCAGCTCTTCGAAGCCGGTGATCTGTGATTGCGCCATTGAACGAAGAAAGTGAAACTAAATCCGGTATGTGTTATTCTTAAATCCTCTTAACATTTAATATTCTCGTGCCATTTTCGTCTGCGCTGAGGTCAAGATGCAGGTAATGCTCCGGCCAGAGGGATGCGATCATTCCCGGCCATTCCACGAAGCAGAATGAGCCTGAATCGAAATACTCCTCAATTCCCATATCCAATGCTTCCGTTTCATCTTTGATCCGGTAAAAATCAAAGTGAAAAACAGCATCCTGACCTGCCGCGTACTCATTTACGAGCGAAAACGTGGGACTTTGTACGTGTGACTGAACGCCTAAATGCCTGCAAATGGCTTTGATCAATGTCGTCTTGCCCGCGCCCATGTGACCTTCAAAAAGCCACACCGGGATATCCTTTCCAAATTGCATCAGTTCTGCGGATACCTGCTCCAACTCTTCCAATTTGCTGAACCGTATTGTCACTGGCTGATTGCTCATTTTACAAAAATAAACATTTTGAAAGAACCCGGCATATAATGTGCGTGGAAGACCAGTCTATAAAACAAATGTCGTTGCATCGGCGGTTCAAGGAATGTTGAATTTCACTCCGTTCTTTCAAACTCCAGCGAGCTTCCCTAATTCAATCAGAAAGATAGTTTAAGGCACTAAGTTTCTTTTTCTGAGCGGGCCGGAGAACAATGCGCACAAACTGATAATCAAAAACTAGTTTTCCTACATCACGTGAATCTCTTCTATTGCGAATCTATATTCGTCCTCTCCAACATCAAATACCCGGCAGCCCACTGTTAAATCTCCACG
Source organism: Dyadobacter crusticola DSM 16708 (assembly GCF_000701505.1). GTDB lineage: Bacteria > Bacteroidota > Bacteroidia > Cytophagales > Spirosomataceae > Dyadobacter > Dyadobacter crusticola. Next base: position 273,496 of record NZ_JNJB01000001.1, read on the forward strand.
TTCTCCATCATAATACAGGGGTATGTCAGCTGCTACTTGATTGGGATACAATGTTTCAAAAAGGTAGGTATCTTCTATGACGTCGTCAGGAGTGGGAGACAGTGTTCCTGGGTGGGAATCCACGATCTCTTCAATCTCCTCCTCGGTCAGTTCCTTTTCATAATCCAGATCATAAACTAGTCCGAATTGCCTGTTTGCAATGAGCGTCATCAGTTGCTTGAAAGCTAAAATCGCTTTATCCTTTTCCATACATTCAATTCTCATTTGAAACGTGTTCTCGTCTTTGTATCCAAAGTTACTCCAAGATTACCGATTGCTATTTTATGCTCTGCCGCAGGACTGTTGCTTTTCCTCGCAAGTGTACAGAAAGTGCATTCCAGTATCTGTTTCCGGGCATACCTCGGACCGCAACGTCTTGTTATGATATGGCGAGCTCGCACAATCCTATAAAACAAAAAACCGGAGCTGCGACCCATCTCCGGTTTACTTTCAATATTCTTTACTTACACTCTCCATTCCTTCTGCATTGTTCTTCCGAGCAGCTTATCTGCCTCTTTATCCTGCACGAAGTTCTCCCTCCCCGGATCCCATTTCAGCGACCGGCCAAGCCGGTATGCAATGTTGCCGATGTTGCAAACACTCGCTGTCCGGTGCCCGACTTCCACGTCACAAATGGGCGGCTTGCGTGACCTGATTGCATTGATAAAATCCTGGTAATGATTTGTACTCACATATACATCGGATTCGCCTTCCTGAAAAGTCTTGTCTTTCAAAGTTTCCGGCGTGGTTTTCAGTTCTCCTCTTGCAACAAATACTTCTCCTTCCGTTCCCACAAAGTGGCAATGCTGCTTGCCTTCCATGGGCCGGTGAATTACTTCTGTTCCATTTGCGTACTTATATATCAGCCCTTGTTTCGGATCTGAATAGATAAGCTCAACCGGGCCGCTGCTGTCCATATTCAAGCCCCATTGCGCAATATCAAACATATGAGCGCCCCAATCGGTCATTCCGCCTCCGCCAAATTCATCATAGTTTCGCCAGGCCGGCCAGAAATTAGCGTCTATCGCGGGCGCGAGCTGGTTATTGTAGGGTCTGTCGACCGTGTTTGGGCCCATCCACATTTTCCAGTCCAGTCCGGCTGGTGGGGTTTCGGCTTGCAGGTCCCAAACCTTTGGCGGCCCACCAACATTCACGTACACTTTTTCAACTTTCCCGATCGCACCACTCCGCACCAGCTGCACGGCTTTCGTAAACTCAGGCGCAGACCGCTGCATACTACCGGTTTGAAATACCCGCTTATGTTTCCGGGTTGCTTCTACCATGGCCCTACCTTCCCGTACTGTGAGCGATAATGGCTTTTCGCAGTAAATATCCTTTCCCGCCTTTGCAGCCAGAACCGCCATTGAAGCGTGCCAATGGTCTGGCGAAGCGATTACGACCGCGTCAATATCTTTGTCGGAAAGAATCTGCCGGAAATCCGAATGCGCTTTGGCAGCATTATAGTCGGCTTTTCCGGTCTTTTCTGCATACGATTTATTTGCAGCTGTCAAAAATGTTTCCAGCTTGACCGGGTAAACGTCAGAGGCGGCAGTTACCTGCACTTCGGGCAATGCGATAAAACGGTTACGCAACCCACCGGCCTGACGGCCGCAGCCGATAAAGCCAAATACGATCTTGTCGCTCGGCGCAGTAAAACCTTTTCCCAAAACGTGCCGCGGCACAATCATGAACGAGGAAACGACCGCTCCGGCTTTCAGAAAGTCGCGGCGGTTCAGACGTGTTACATTCATATTTTTTAATTGAAATATCCCTAACGAAAGTAAAATAAAGCGTGAAGTCAGTAATTCTACTGAAAACCTCGTCTTTGTAAAATGTACGCTGTTCGCTACTGTTTTTCCTAAACATAAAGACCATGATTGAAGCTCTTTCCCGCCGTGATTTTTTGATCAAAAGTGCACTTGCAGCCAGTGCTGTCCCGCTGCTCTCGACGGACACATTTGCAGTAAAGCCCAGTGCAAATGCAGATACGATGAAGGTTAACATCTTCTCAAAACACCTCCAATTCCTGAATTATCAGGATATGTCCGAAGCTGCCAGAGAAATGGGCTTCGACGGAATCGACCTGACGGTACGCCCCAAAGGCCATGTACTGCCCGAGAAAGTGGAGACAGATTTACCGCTGGCGGTGGAAGCAATGAAAAAAGCTGGTTTCTCGCCTTCGCTGTTTTGTACAGCTGTGGAAGATGCGACCAATCCGGTCGACAAAAAATTATTGGAAACCGCGGCAAAACTTGGCTTCAAGTACTACCGGATGAACTGGTACAGATACAACGATCAGAAAACAATCCCGCAGCTCCTGGAAGAATACCAAGGAAAAATGGCCGGGCTGAGCCAGCTGAACGAACAGCTGGGTTTGGTAGGCTGCTATCAAAACCATGCGGGAAGAATGGTCGGCGCTTCCATGTTCGAGATCTGGGAAATCCTGCAAAAGGCAAATCCGAAAACAATGGGCGCACAGTATGATATCCGTCACGCGACGCTCGAAGGCGGACTTTCCTGGCAAACGGGCTTCAATCTGATCCGTCCAAGTATCAGGACCATTGTACTGAAAGATTTTGTTTGGGAAAAAACCAACGGGAAATGGGGACCGAAGAATGTGCCGCTCGGCGAGGGTATGGTTGATTTCAAAACTTATTTTAAACTCCTGAAAGAGCACAAGGTAGAAGTGCCGATCTGCCTTCACCTGGAATATCCGCTGGGCGGGGCCGATCAGGGTGCATTCGAAATTACCGTCGACAAAAAAGTGGTTTTCGATGCCATGAAAAGAGATCTGGCCAAGGCTAAACAGCTGTGGGCGGAAGCTTAAAACGCATTTTCAGCTGCGTGAAGTTACATTTGCATTAAGTCTAACTATTTAAATGATATGCCTTCAAAAATTCTGAATGTCGGGTTGATAGGTTTCGGATTGTCGGGACGCTATTTCCATTCGCCTTTTCTGAGCACTAATCCAGGTTTTAAAATCAAAACCGTTGTTGAAAGAAGCAAAAACGAAGCGCAGGCTTTTGACCCGGAAATCGGGAATGCACGCTCCGTCGACGAGCTGCTGAGCGATGAGTCGATTGACCTGGTTTTCATTTGCACACCCAACGATACCCATTTTCCATACGCCATGGACGCGTTGGAAAACGGCAAACATGTGGTGATCGAAAAGCCATTTGCAGCCACTGAGGGAGAAGCGCGGCAACTATTCGAACTGGGGGAGAAAAAAGGGCTGGTACTCACTGCCTACCAGAACCGGAGATGGGATTCTGATTTTTTGACAGTCAAAAAAATCCTTTCAGAAGGAAAATTAGGCGATATAATAGAATTTGAAAGCCATTACGATCGCTACCGTGAAGTGGTACCAACCGAATCCTGGAAGGAGAAAAGCGTACCCGTGGGCGGCAATCTCTACAACCTCGGTCCGCATTTGATCGACCAGGTACTGGTGCTTTTCGGTGAGCCTGAAACGGTTACTGCAGAAATTCGCACGGTACGGCCGCATTCCGAGATCGATGATTACTTTGATATCCGCTTAGGGTATAAAGACAAGCTGGTAATCGTGAAGTCCAGCCTGATGATCTATGAAAATCACCTGCGGTACGTTTTGCATGGCACCAAAGGTTCGTTCATCAAAGGCGGCTTGGATCCTCAGGAGGAAACATTAAGAAAAGATATCCTGCCAACAACGCAGCCCTGGGGTGTGGAACCGGAAGACCGCTGGGGAAAATTATACAGCAAAGACTTTACAGGCGTGATCGAAAGTGAAGCCGGGGATTATGCGCCCTTTTACCAAAATGTGTATGATGCGATTGTGAACAATGCAGAGCTGGCCGTAAAGCCGGAAGAAATTCTGCGCACTACACGTGTGATCGACCTGGCGGCGCAAAGCAGCCGCGAGAAGAAGGTACTACCGTTTTAGCAGGTACCCTAAAAAAGAAATAGCAGCCTCAAACCGGGCTGCTATTTTTATACTTGATCAACAAATTTATACTATTTTACTACCGCAGTTACCTGACGTTTTGTCTCTGTTGAGATAGAGAAAGGTTTCGTAGATACTTCGCTTCCGTTGTTGATCACGAAGCTGTAGTTTCCGTCAGCAAGGTTTGACAGGTCAAATATTTTTGAGTAGTTCTCTGATTTTGGAAGAGAAGTGCTGTAAACAGTTTCTCCGCTGAAATTCTTGATAGACAAAGAAGATCTCTCTTTTACGTTTTCAAGAGTCAGTTTGAATTTCAATTCGCTGTTAGAAACAACTTCGATCGAAGCGCTGTTTTCTTTTGCTTTGTCCGCAGCTACTGAAAAGTTTGCAGTTGATACTCCCACCAATACTGCAATTGCTAAAAATGTCTTTTTCATTTTACTTAATGTTTTAAAGTCGTTAATAATTGTACTTTTTATATTTTCAATCTTTTACTATCACTGCACTAGTCAAAATCAATTTTTTTGCTGTTGCTTAACCGTTTTGACAATTCAAAGGTAGCTGGATTGTGCACTGAAAGTCAATAGGCTGATTTTGAGATCAAGAAAGTTCTTTTTGCTGTTATCTATTAATATTAGAATAGTTATATGTTTCTAATGAAAGTACAACAAGTCGTTTGAAATTTGACAGTAAACTGTAAAAAGTACAATTGGCGGTTTGTTGTACTATTCTTTGAATTTGCAGGAGATAAAATCTTATCCTGCCACGAATGCACGAATGGACACGAAAGTTAATTACCTGCATTCGTGTGCATTCGTGTCTTCGTGGCAAAAAACCTTAAAGTAATTTGCCGCGATCCCCGTCTACCTGATTGGTAATACCTTATTTCAACGCTTGTCCCAGAAAAAGCCAAATATCATCCAGACCGTCGCTGCGTACAGTAAGCAGTTAATGGGATTCATACGTCAGCGTGTGAATTCCGATGAGGATGCGGAAGATATTTTGCAGGATGTCTGGTACCAGCTGAGCAGTGTGCCTGAGGTAGAAGCAATCGAGCAGGTCGGAAGCTGGCTGTACCGGGTTGCGCGAAACCGCATTATCGATAAGTACCGGAAACAAAAACCCGACTTTCTGGAAGATTACGGGTATGAAGATGAAGACGGAGAATTTAACTTCAAGGAGATTCTGCTGGCCGACGACAACTCGCCGGAAACGGCTTACCTGAAAGAAGTTTTTTGGGAACAGCTTACAATTGCTTTGGAAGAACTGCCGGAAAACCAACGGCAGGTTTTTATATGGAATGAAATGGAAGACCAGACTTTTCAGGAGATCTCAGATCGAACTGGAGAAAATATCAAGACTTTAATTTCCCGAAAAAGATATGCGGTCCGGCATTTGCGGGAGCGGCTGGAAACGGTTTACCGGGAGTTTGTAAATTATTAACTTTGTCAACCATGAATGAGCGCAACATGAAGAGAAGGCGGCTTGCATTTTTTTTCCCTGTATTTGCCCTGCTCGCCGCATTGCTGCTGGGTGCGGTTGTGAAATTTCTTTGGAATGCGACACTACCCTTGCTCGTGGATGTAAACGAGATCACTTACTGGCAGTCGGTAGCGCTTCTCCTTTTGTGCCGGATATTGTTCGGCAATTTCGGAAGGCCGGGCGGCGGCGGGCCTCCGCGCTGGGGCAGATGGAACCGTGAAAATGGACCGTCCCGTTTTGGTGAATGGCGAAACAAATGGAAAGAGATGACGCCGGACGAAAGGATCAGGTTCAAGCAGGAAATGCGGAACCGATGCAGAAAGCCGCCAGAAAATATGTAGGAAAGCCCGGTCAGCCGACCGGGCTTTATTTTTTGTCAAGCTTAAAGTAAAATCCCGACTTACCCGTCTGCCTCATTAATGCATTGAACTGCATTGTAATCAAACAGCTAATCAACTCATTCGGCCATGATCACATCCATTTCAAGAGTAGTACTCGCAGGTATCCTCGGCGGCTTTCTGCTTTTTCTCATTCCATTTCTCATTTTCAAGGCACTCCTGTTCCTTCTTGTTTTCGGCTTGATTTTCCGGCTGGTAGCAGGCAGAAGACAGTTCGGAAGATGGCGTGGGCACAGATCGCGGGCGCCGTTCTACGACCGTTATGAGATTTATGAAACCAAAGAAAGCCTGCGGGATCATTCCAACAATTATCCAAAACAAATCTAACCATGAGAAGAAGTACCAAAATTTTGCTGGGGATCAGCGTAGCGCTGATTACAGCTGCAAGCCTCCACCTGACCGCAGGGACGCGGTTCCATCCCAGACACTTTCGCGGACACGGTCTACGCCATTGCGACAGGCACTGGGGCGAGCTGGAAAAGCCTGCGGACCTGAACCCGGGCTTTGAGCGCAGGTATTAATGAGTATCCATTTAAAACAAACAAATATGTGTAACAGATATGGAAATCGCGGCTTTGGAGTGCGCCACGATCATTACAACCGCTTTGCCGGTAACTCCCGTGAATACCGTGTACCGGTCAATATTCTTAAAAACGAAAGCGAGTATCAACTCTTCGTATTCGCACCCGACAGGGCCAAGGAAGATTTCAGGATCAATTTAAAGGGACACGAACTGAGCATTTCGTACCAGCTGAAAGAAGAAGCCCGCGAAAACCGAAACTGGGTGCGGCACGAATTCAGTAAAGCTTCATTTGAACGTACATTTATGATCGATGAAACAGTGGATCCAGAAAATATCCGAGCTGAGTATCAAAACGGCATTCTGCTCCTCACACTTCCGATTATCCCCGGCTCTGAAAAGCCTGCACAGGAAATTAAAGTAAGTTAATACAGTCATTTGAATGCAAAGAGTCCGCTGACCACATTGCTCAGCGGACTTTTTTGCATCCACGCTCAGGTAGGGCCAATTTCGAAGAGTCTGCCGGACTATCGAATCACTGATCACCTTACCTGACAGTTCTTTTTGAACCTTTGGAATCCAAAATCACAGCCTCGGAAACATAAGGCGGCAGTGCCAGCACGTGGCTGGATTGCGAAAGGAACGAAGATCCATGGCTTAACTCTTCTCTCCTGCTTTTCCCATTTTTGAGTTTCAGCAATGCAGTCGTTTCAGAGCCTGATACAGGAATGAGCCGCGCCGAATGTGAGGATTTATGAAAACGAATGGAATCCCTGTTTTGCGAAGTAGCAGTAAGCCAGTTGCCGCCGGAAGTCGGGATTCGCACAGTCGCTTTTGCATTGCCTTTGGTGAGATATCCGCTTTTTGTATGGCTGAGCGGCTGGAATGTACCATTTCCATTTCCTCTCAAAACCAATCCGTAAAAAGCATCGTACCTGCCAACGGAGACTTCCGACCCATAATCGTTTCCTGAAACAAGTAAATCCAGGTTTCCGTCCTGATCGAAATCGTCGGCTATCATCCCGAAAATCGGCGCAAACTGTGCTTGAAGCGGCAGCTCGCGTATCGAAAACTTTCCATTTCCGAGATTTTCAATGTAACTGCTCTTCATCCAGTTGGCTGTCAGGTGCAATGCATCTTTCATCTCTTCCGGTTTCAAAATGTCCGTCAACGAAGCTTGTGCAAATTTGCTGTATTCCTGAAACCGCTGTCTTACCTGGATGATCTGCTTGCCCAAATCGTCCCTTGTATTGTATGGGAATTCCTTATAAGATTGATCCTCAGCTTTGTAGAAAATAGTAGGAATCGCGTCGAAGTAACCATCGTTGTTAAAATCTTTGGCATAAACATGGACTGGCCGCTCGTCGGTAGCCCGGCTCAAAGTATTGGCCCCCAGGTTTCCGCCGATGTAATCCATATCGCCGTCATTATCAAAGTCCCCAGCGATCAGACTACCCCACCAGCCTTTTTTATTTTCAAGTCCCGACTCGATCCGGCGCAGCTTCCCATTTTCATTTTTAAGAAACGTGAGAGGCATCCATTCTCCTGCCACCAGCAGGTCCATCCAGCCGTCGTTATCGAAATCGGTCCATAATGCATCACAAACGAGCCCCATGTTCACGAGTTCAGGTGCAATGGATTTTGTCACATCGGAAAACCTGACAGTACCTTTTTGTGAATCGTTCCGTAAAATGTAGCTGGAAACAGGTTTCGGATACATGCCCGACTCAACACGGCCTCCCACGAAAAGATCAAGATCACCGTCCTTGTCAAAGTCAACTGCCTTCACGCAGGAACCGTTAACGAGCAGATTGGGGAGCGCAGCAGTATCGATGCTGAACTTGCCTTTACCGTCGTTGAGATAAAGAATGCTCCTTAGTCCCGGAGAATCCCGGTTGATTTCGTAGCTGCCACTTACGACGAAGAGATCGAGGTCCTGATCTCCGTCTGCATCAAAGAGCAGCACGCCCATATCCTCCGTATCTTTCTCCAAGCCTTCTGCACCTGGCAGCAAGTCCGACACTTTGAAACGCCCCCCAGCCTGCTGGATCAGGAAGCGGCCTTTGTGCTGCATGGCGCCGCCGACGAAAATATCAGCTAGCCCATCCCCATTTACATCTCCTGCCGCCATGGACGGTCCGAATTGCGACATTTTGTGTGGCAGCAGTTTCTGCACATTAAAATCGATGATATCCGTTTCTTCATGCACATAAGGCACATTCAGCTCATTTGTGATATCAGTGAAAAGTGGTTTACCAGCTTCTTTTTCGACTTCAACATTATTTCCTTCTACCGCATTCTTTTCACTTACGACAAGAACCTGGTTTGCCTTCACATTCTGTAAAACCTGAGACCTGCCGCCCGGCCAGGTTACTTTTACGCGATCCACCTGCTGTATTTTACCCAAACCAAAATGCACCACTGGCTCCACTGTTGAAAGATAGCCGCGGTAGGGTGAGTTTTCAGCAATCTGCTTCTGACCACTTGCATAAGTGATCTCCACAACTGCGCCGATCCCCTTTTGATTATACCTTTCTCCTTTGAAGCCAATTCGTAAAAAGTTACTTTCTGCCGGTTTGATCTGAATGCTGTTATTTCTGAAAACAGAGGCTGAATCGTTGATGTTGTTGATAATGTAATCAAGGTCGCCGTCATTGTCCAGGTCTGCATAAGCCGCTCCATTGGAAAATCCGGCATTCTCAATGCCCCAGTCGCCTGTCACATCTTTGAATCCGAGGTTACCTGTGTTTTTAAATGCGAAGTTTTTGAGCTTCACAGCGGGAACATAGTCCAGCATCATCTTAGGCTCCATAATACTGGAAACCTCGTTTCGGTAGGCAATAAAATCCAGATCAGTAATGTCGCGCGGGAATCCGTTTGTGATAATCATATCCCGTAGCCCGTCGTTATCGAAATCAGTCACCATTGGTGCCCAGCTCCAATCCGTTTCCGCAATTCCGCTCAGCAAGCCAACTTCGCTGAAAACAGGATCTTTACTGTTTCCTGCTGCGCCGAGATTTAGCTGCAAAGTGTTTCTTGCAACCTGATATTGGTAGCCAAAAAGCTCGTTATTCTGGTAAGTGACGTAGCTGTTTGCGGGCGTCATCATTTTTTTCCGCTTGTTTGTAGCGGGCATCATATCTACCGCAATCACATCTACCAGCCCGTCATTGTTGATGTCAGCTACATCATTTCCCATCGCTGAATGCGAGGTATGTTTGAAATAAGAACCTGCCTTATCGGTAAAGGTCCCGTTGCCGTTGTTGATATAAAGCAAATCATTCGTGAGGTAATCGTTGGTCACGTATATATCCTTCCACCCGTCCTGGTTCACATCAGTCACATTCACCCCCAAACCATATCCTTCGATCAGAATGCCTGCTTCTTTTGAAACATTGGTAAAAACCGGGTGCTTCAATTCCGAATTCCAGTCATTTCTGTAAAGTCTGTCAGTTCGCCGGGAAGATCCGTCGACGATCTTCTTGTGATACCTGTTTGGAAAATTGTTATCGTCCATTTCGTTGACGACCAGAAAAAGATCCAGGTCACCGTCGTTGTCATAGTCAAAAAAGGCTGCATTGGTGGTGTGGGTAGTATCTGCAATCCCGTACTCCTTGCCCATTTCCTTGAAAACCGGCACATTATTCGCGTCCAATCCCTGATTAACATAGAGCATATTCTCCCGCTCACGCGCCACGTCCCGAACCGACGCACAAACGTAAATATCCAGCAGGTTGTCATTATTGATATCGATCAAAGCCACTCCCGTCGACCATTTGTTTTTCGGCGCAACTCCGGCCTTTTCCGTTACATCTTCAAACTTGAAGTCGCCTTTATTCAGGTATAGCTTGTTCTGGGCAGTGTTTCCTGTGAAATAAACATCCGGCAGGCTGTCATTGTTGAAATCCCCGAGCGCGACGCCGCCACCATTGTACACATACTCGAATGCGAGGATGTTCATGGTATCGTTTTCCGTGATCCGGTTTGAGAAGTTAATTCCTGTTTCGTTGGTGTCGAGTTCGGTAAACGTTTTGAGTTCCTTTTTACAGGAAATCAGAAACACAGCTAATAAAACAGACAGAATGGAATACTTGGCCGCCATTAATTTCAATATGGTAAAATGAAGAAGGATTGTCCTAAATTAATAAAGGAGATGGCAAATGAATACCATCTCCTTTTGTTTGTTTATTAAAAAACTGTTAGTAGCCTGGATTCTGGATAAGTACGTCTTTTCCTACAAGGTCAATCTGCTCCTGCGGTACCGGGAGATACTCATTTTTGTTAGGCGTAAACTTAGCTCCACCCAATGCACCGCTCAGCTTTTTGCCTTCGTAAGTCAGGTAAGCATTGATTTCGGTAGCGGCAGTTCCCCAACGAACAAGGTCATAAAAACGATGACCTTCCCCTGACAGTTCAAGCTTGCGCTCAAAACGTACTGCCTTGCGGGCCTCATCCTTGGAAGCCCAGGGCGTTTTGTAAAGACCGATTACGTAGTTAGCCGCATTCGCCCCTGCTTTATTTTTTACAAAGCTCGAAGGAAGTGCCGCTCTTTCGCGTACCATGTTGGTGTACTCACGTGCCTTTTCAAGAGATCCAACCTCAATCTCAGCCTCTGCTGCCATTAAAAGTACGTCTGCAAACCGGATGATATTCACGTTGATCGCAGTGTAACCTGGTGTCCAGGAGCTGTTATCCTGCAACGATCCTACGTCCGATTTGTAATAAGCGTATTTCTTAGGTGAATAAGGTCCTGCATTGGCCTGGTTACGAATCCAGTCAGCACCTGGGTGGTCGATCCAGTCCAGGTAAGGAATTCCGCGACGACCTACCGAGTGATCCAAACGTGGATCCAATGGACCTGCATCCGGCGTGAATGCCGCATCGCTTTTGACGCCCATATCTGACTTTACTTCATTCGCACCTACATTATAGGATCCGTCCAGCAATGGAAGTCCGCTTGCATTTGTGCGGAATGAGTTAACCAGCTCAAAGCTTGGCGAGAAAAACCCGCAGCAGTTACCAGGACCGTTCGGACCTGTGTTGTATGGCCAGTTAAGGTCAAAATCAGGGTTTGCGTTGTTTACGCTACCTGTATTTGCCGCTGCCTGGATTGCAAATACCGACTCTGAATTGTTGTCGTTTGCAGCCTTAAATGCGTCCTGAAAACGTGGTACCAGCGCGTACTTCTTACCGTTAGTGGTCTTTCCGTTTGCAATGATCAGGTCGTACAGAGCTTTGGCCTCTGCGAATTTTTTCTGATACATATACACTTTCGCAAGGTAAGCAGCTGCTCCCCATTTGTTAATCCGGCCTGCTGCTGTTTGCGTTTCAGGCAGGTTTTCGTAAGCAAATTTCAGGTCAGCCTCGATTTTTGGATACAGATCGGTCGTGTTAGGAACCTTCTCGATACCTGTTCCGTAATCCACTGTTTCGTCTACATAAGGGGTATTGTTAAAGCCTCTTTTCAGCTCGAAATAGTAGTGGGCACGCAGGAATCTTGCTTCTCCGCCAATTCTCTTCTTGTCTTCGTCAGTTACGTCTGCGGGATTGGTGGCCAACAGTCTCATCACCAGATTGGCGCGGGCTACTCCTTCGTAGTTACCTTTCCATTTGTCAACAATTACCCCCTGTGTAGAAAGGTACTCGAAACGCTGAATTGGATTAATATCACTGAAATCACCCGGGTCAGTTCCTTTGTTGGCGTCACCGCCCCGGATACTTCCCCAAACCCAGTTACTCGCGCTCGCCATCCTGTTTGCACGACCATTCAGCTGGCCGTAAACAGATACCAGCACACCTTCTATCCCTTTTTTGGTAGAAAGCTGGCCTTCATCCAGCTGACCTGTTGCCGGAACTTCCAAAAAGCTCTCTTTACACGAATAGCCGATCAGCATTAGCATGATTAAAACTAACAGGCCACTCTTTGATACTATTTTTTCCATATTCTTAGAAATGTTAATCGATGTTCTAAACTGTTGTCAACCGCTTTGCTCTTATTAAAAACCCAGGTTGATACCAACTGTGTAGCTTCTTGTAATAGGATAGTTACCCAGGTCGATACCAAAGTTGGTATCTGCACTTCCACCTACGCCTGGATCAAGACCTTTGTATTTGGTCAACGTGAACAGGTTGTTGGTCGAAGCAAACACTCTCAGCTTCTGCATGCGGATCTTGCTCAGAAGGTTTCCGGGCAGCGTATAGCCCAGTGTCAGGTTTTGCAATCTGAAGAAACTACCATCTTCCACGTAGAATGAATTAGCCTGCGTGTTGGTACTGAAGTTGGAAGTACTTTCGAAAATCGGCGTTTCGGTATTGGTACGATCAGGCAACCAGGAATCTTTAACACGTGCGCTCACAGCAGCACCGGTAAATGAAGGATAGAAGTCTGTGAACCATTTCGAAACGTTGAAGATCTTGTTACCGATTGAAGTATACATGTAAGTTTCAAGATCAAACCCTTTGAAGGTGAAGCGAAGGTTTACACCACCTGTAAACTTGGGAACAGGGCTGCCCAGGTAAGCACGGTCGTCGGTAGTAATAACACCGTCGCCATTGATATCTTCATAACGGAAACGGCCCGGAGCTGCACCTTCCTGAGTTGCAGCAGCGTCAACTTCTGCATCGTCCTTGAACAAGCCTACCACTTTATATCCGTAGAATGAAGAAATTGAGTATCCGATCTGGTTTCTGATCGGCTTAATTCCACGGAAATCAGGGTTAACTGTCAGATATTCGATTCCAGGAGCAAGTGATTCGATCTTGTTTTTCAGAACACCGGCAGTGAAGTTGAACTCGTAGCCCAGATCATTGCTGATGCGACCGCGGGTAATTACCTGCAAGTCAATCCCTTTGTTCGACATTTTACCAACGTTAACGGAAGGAACAGCTGCATCATACCCCGCAGTAGCAGTTACCGGAACCTGGAATAACAGGTCTTTGGTATCTTTTTGCCAGAAATCCACAATAATGTCCAGTTTGCCTTTCAGGAATGTTCCGTCGATACCGATGTTCTTCGTTATACTGGTTTCCCATTTAGCATCTCTGTTTCCGATCCGTGTACGGTAATATCCTTCCAGCGCGCTGGAGTTAGTACCATTCAAATCGTAAGAAGATTGTCCCAGGCTTGCACCATATAAGCTGTACTGGTTGTTTGGGTCAACGTTATTAGAGTTACCCATCAAACCGTAACCACCTCTGATTTTAAGCTCAGTGATGAATGGAATGCTCTTCATGAAGTTCTCTGAAGAAAGTCTCCAAGCAGCAGAGAATGCAGGGAATACCCCGTAACGGTTGTTAGATCCGAAGCGGGAAGAACCATCGCGGCGCACAACTCCAGTCACGATATACTTATCGTTGAAGGTATAGTTGGCACGGGCAAATAACGAGTAGAAGTTTACACCTTTATAAAAGTCGCTGCCTACAATCCGCGATCCCACATTGTTCATGTTGATGTAATTGATATCAGTCGAAAATGGGTTCAAACCGGAAGAGCTCTGGTTTTTACCTGCACCGCTGTTCAATGCTTCCTGACCCAGCAATACATCGAGGCTATGTAATCCGAATTGCTTTTTGAAGTTCAGGGTGTTAGTAAATGTCCACGCAAAACGGTGACCAGAACCTTCATTATAGCCAAACGCAGAGTTGTTTTCAGAGTTTTCATACTGCAATCTGTTGAAACCGCGGCTGGCGTAGTTGTTGTATTGCGCACCGATGCTCGATCTCAGAGTAAGTCCTGAGATCACATCCAGCTCAGCGTAGAAGTTACCAAATCCGTTACCTGCAAATGCACTATTGTTTTTCAAACCATCACGCGACGCAACCGGGTTTCTAGGGTTGTTAAAACCTTTCGCGGCAGTACCTGCATATCCGCCAAACTCATCGTAAACCGGGATAATAGAAGGCATACGGAAAGCTGACAGAATGTCATTTTCCTCAGATGCAACACCCTGTCCACCAGCTCCACCATTCTGACCGAGTACCTGCAAATAGGTAAACTGTGCATTCTGGCCAATTCTCAAATTCTTAACTACGTCAAACTCCGTGTTAATGCGGAATGCATAACGTTTGAAACTGTTGTTGAGCAGAATTCCTTTCTGGTCCTGCGCACTAAAACCAGCGTAAACCCGGCTATTGTCACCGCCTCCTGAAAAACCCAGGGTGTGGCGCTGCATAGGTGCATTCCGTGTGATTGCATCATACCAGTCAGTACCCTGCTTGTTCGCACGAACTACCTGATAGATCGTACCGGCTGCTGGATTGATGTTGTATTTCTTACGCTCGGCTTCCAGGTCCAATGTGCCTCTTACACCGGTAGCTCCGCCCACGTTGATATAATCGGGCAAAACCGGGGTATCGCCAGTTCCATACTGTCCTTGTGCCACGCTGTTGAATTTCGGCAGCGAGTCACCCTGAAATGCATCGTTTCTGATCGCCTGCCAGGTCCAGTCAGCTTGCTCCTGTGGGTTCAGCATCGGCTGGCCTTTTCCAGGTGTTGTAAAACCAAACAGACCGTCGTAAGTGATAGAGAGCTTTTTAGCCTTCTTTGTACCCTTTTTGGTTGTATAAACAATTACGCCGTTCGCAGCACGCGCTCCATAGATGGAAGCCGCAGCCGCATCTTTCAATACGGTGGTTGTTTCAATGTCGTCCGGGTTAAGGAAATCGGTTGAGTTTGTAGGTACTCCGTCCACGACATACAATGGTTCGTTACCACCGAATGCGCCAAAGCCACGTACGCGGACCTGGCTGGTAGTACCTGGCTGACCATTGGTAATTACCGTTACACCGGCTACACGTCCCTGCAGCTGCTGCTCGACGTTACCCGAAGGTGTTGCGGTCAGGTCTTTGGATTTTACGGTAGATACCGCGCCGGTAGTTTCGCGACGACTGTCAACGGTATAACCGGTAACAATTACCTCTTCAAGCGCCGACACGTCGTCGTCCATTCTGATGGACAAGGCACTTTGATTTCCAACCACCACTTCCTGGGTCTTGTAGCCCACAAAACTGATAATGAGCGTGGCATCAGGAGCGCCCACACTCATCGAGAACTCACCATCTGCATTGGTGTTCGTACCGGTTTGAGTTCCCTTGAGTACTACTGTCGCACCCGGAATTCCTACCCCCGCCACGTCAGTCACCTTTCCCGTAATTTTCCGATCCTGTGCAACTGCGACGAGTGTCGCAAAACTGAGCATGAAGGAGAATAAGACACTCCAGCGGGAGTTCTTGTAAATTCTTTTCATAGTTTTCTATTAGGTTAATAATTTATTAAGCTATCAAATCTATTATTATTCGGACAATTAATTGTCTGTTTGCAGGTAATATTTTCTTTCGAATATATTTTAGTATTATAAAAAGATAAAATAATGTCATACCTGATCGTCAAAAGTGCATTTCCGCGCTATTTTGGCGGTTGGCGTTAGCAGTCGCCGTTATACGATTTTAGCTCTGTTACTGATGGTTACACTTAAACATAAAGGAATTTTACGGTTACTTCTTTCCAGGATCAGGGTGCCTGGCTTGCTGCTGTTTTCACTGACACTCGTCCTGGCTGCCTGTGAATCTGCACGGGAGAAAAAGCGTGTTGCTGAGGGAAGCGAGCTGGCAAAAGCGTATTGTGGAAACTGCCATCAGCTCCCCGTGCCCGCGTTGCTGGACAAGGCTACCTGGCGCAATGCAGTACTGCCTGCGATGGCCGAAAAATTAGGCATCGAAGTACTGGAAGGAAATATGTATCTCCATAGCAAAACGTCAACGCTATCTTCACCTGACTGGCAGAAAATACTTGCCTACTACCAAACGCTTGCACCCGATTCGCTCACGCAGGTTGCGCAAAAACAGCCAGAAATGATAGAAAAGGAGCTTTTTTCCGTCATAATGCCGGGAGAGGATTCTGCCACTGCAAGCACTATGCTTATCAGGATTGACAGTGCAACACACTCCGTTTTTTCAGGTTCTGCCATTGATCCTGCGTTGTTTTTGTACAATGCGAAGCTCGGCAAAAGCTTGCTTCACAACCTCCCCTCTCCACCTGTCGATCTTAGTCTTTCAGCAAAAAAAGGAGTTCTGACGTTGCTTACCTGCATGGGCGGAATGAGCGCCTCGGACGAGACGAAAGGACAAGTGATCATGCTCGAAAACGACCCGACTTCCAAGCTGCATAATCTCTCAAAAGGGCTGATCCGGCCCATTGAAACGCGCCCGATCGACAGTAATCGTGACGGACTTACTGATTATACGATTTGCGCATTCGGCCATAATACGGGAGGATTGTACCTGCTTAAACAATTAAGCGACGGAAGTTTCACAACTCAGGTAATCCGGGAAATGCCAGGAGCAACGTGCATCAATATACGTGATATCAATGCGGATGGGTGGCCGGATCTAGTAGCACTCTTCGCGCACGGTGACGAAGGGATCTGGCTTTTTACGAATGACCGCAAAGGCGGATTTATAGAAAAGAACATCCTGCGTTTTCCTCCGGTGTACGGATCGAGCAGCTTTCAGCTGGTTGATGTCAATCAAGATGGATTGGAAGACATTATCTACACTGCGGGAGACAATAGTGATTATTCCCGCATCCTGAAACCCTACCACGGTTTATACATTTTCACGAATACAGGGAATTTTACATTTAAACAAACCTTCTTTTATCCCGTAAATGGCTGCACAAAAGCAACAGCAGCAGATTTTGACAAAGACGGAAAGGTAGATATCGCTACCATTGCGTTCTTCGCAGACCTCAAAAACAAACCATTCGAGAAATTCCTGATTTTTACTCAGGATAAAAAAGAAGGTGTTTTCTCACCAAAGAGGGTGCCCATTGACCGGCTTGGAAGATGGATCTGTATGGACGCGGCAGATTGGGACGGCGACGGAGACACGGACATTGTGCTGGGCAATTTTTCAAGGGGATTTCTGAACCAGGACCGCGTACAGCCCGACTGGAATACCAGGCTTCCGTTTATCATTCTCGAAAACAATACGGTTGCAAAATCCGCGCGATAGTCAATCGTCGCGCTTCCAGTCGGCAGGCAGCAGATTGGCAAAACGATCGTTGCCAAGGTCACCTGCGATTTCAAATCCCATTGGCATCACCACCCAGCCCTGCGGCGTTACCACTATATACCCCTGCGGCATCGAAATCTGCGTATATGAAAACGGCATATCGGAATACGGGGACCGTCCTCTTTTCGACGTATAAAAGACTTCAAGAGCCGTTTTGGATACAATCAGGCGCTCTGTTGCCAACTCACCGTCGCGCACCAGCCGCATTCCTCTCACCGGCTCTATGCGGTTGTTTAAATGGTTCTTAATCGTATTATACCCCGAGGCGCTTCTTACTGTATTAAAGCGGCGCAGCGAATCCGGGATTACCTGGTACACCTTAAATCCCTGCTCACGGAGGCTGTCGGAAACCATACTTGCGATCAGATGTTTGAGAGATCCCTGATAAGCTACCTTTTGGTTGGCGCGCCAAAGCTTTTTCTGCGCATCGTCTTTGGGAACCAACAGCTCAAACCGTGTGCTGCCGCCGTAGTAAACTTTGCCGGCGAAGTAGTCGAAATCATCGAGGTCCTGGTGAATGCGGTAACCGAGCGCATAATTTTCGATGATCAGCGCATTGATAGTTTGCGCACTAAGGTGGCCATTATCGTCCAGTGAAATGCGCAGTACTTCAGGGTTGACAATCTTACAAAGCTTGCTGAACCGGTTATTGCCCAATAGCTCGCGGGTAATGATTTTCAGGTGTTTTTCGCGCTTCTTGTCCTTCCGTGCGTAAACGGTTACACCTTGCAGCTCCATTCCTTCCTTCAACTTAAACAGCACGGTTTTGGTACCAGGCTGCTCGAAGCGCAGCGTTTGCTTGATCGTTTCATAGCCAAGAAATGAAACAGCGAGTTCGAGGTTACCGATCGGCAGGTTAGCGAGTTTGTAGCTTCCATTCTCATCCGCATTGGTCCCGATGGATGAATTGTTGATAAAAACATTGGCAAAAGGCAGCGGCTTCCCCGTTTTCTCATCCGTTACCTTTCCTACCAGTTTGACTGTGGCTGGCTGCTGAGCTAAGGCAATGTGGCCGGTAAAGAGAAGCAGCGTAACCAGCATTCCGGCCTGTTTACTTAAAATCAAATATATAAATCGGGATTGGAGCCGCATTGGTAGCCTAACTTTTTGGCCAAAGATAAAGTGAAGTGTTCAAAGCAGTGGCCACGCAGGTTATTAAAAAATCCACCGCGCACATCAAGTATTACAATGTGCGCGATGGATTTTACTTTATTGAATCACATTAGCAGATCAGGGGGTTGTTTTAAGGGTAACATTCCGCTGAGATGACGGAAGCCCGTTATCCGCAATCACTTCCGCAAACAACACTATTGTCGTGTTCCTGGCCTGAGGCGCTTTTACAGGCACTTTGACAACATAATTACGCAGCTCTGCATCGTATTTCTGAGTTCCGGCGGGAACTGTCGCAATCAGTGTTTGCGTGCCGGTTGTTGTAGGCGCACTATATACCTTGAACTCTTTCACCCCGATTTCCGAAGTATACTCAATATTGACATTCACCATCGTAGCAGAATCCACCGTAATACCGGGCTGCAAAACGCCCGCTGCCGAATACACTTTTGTATCGCCAAGCCACAAAACTGCAATTTGAGCCACTTTTCCATTGCTGACGAGCAGGTCATCAAATAGATCGGGCTCTTCGTAGCAGGAACTCAGGAAGACCAGGGCAAACAGGGGTGCGCAGGCCAGCTTGATATATTTCTTCATAGTTATTTCAAATGTTAGTGAAGGAATTTATTTGGTAAAAAGCCACATGGGCACCGCCGGATCTTTCTGGTTGGCCTCCACTGACTTTGAATTTCTGGTAATCTCCGAATCGGGATAACGCATCCTCTGAATGCGGCTTCCCTGCAGATCGGGATTTACATTCGTGGGCATCGGAAAGTCCAGGTAATCATATTTTCTGATATCCGTCCAGATGTCTCCGATCAGCAGCATCGCTTTAAACTTTTCCGTAATAATGTGTTTCAAAGTGAGCTTTCCAGCACCTGGGTTCACAGGTGCGGAGGCAATGTAAGTGGCTATATCTGCATTGGAAACTCCCACTTTCTGCATGTTGGAAGTGATCATTTCGAGATACGCGCCATAACCTTGCGCGGTAGTACCTGCTGAGGTTTCGCTGCCTCCATTAAGCAGGAACCGCGCTTCTGCCTCGATGGCGGCCAGCTCGGAATAAGGCATCATCACAAGCGGCGAGTTAATGCCCGAATGCCAGGATTGCGCAGTCAGGTCCACCGTTGAGCCGCTGCCCGAGCCGGGTACCACACCTGCGTAAACCGTCTGGCTGCCTTTAAGTGAAATCACTTTCGGCAGTCTCGGATCAACAACAGCCTGCTTTGTCCCATTCATCAGGTCTACAAAAGTATTGGTGAAGGTTACCGATAAATTGCTCGTAGTATTCGGAATGGCAACGCGACTGTACCAGGGATTCAGGTTTTTGGAGTTGTATTGCAGCTGAAAATCATCTTCGTTTCCTTCCATTCCCTTTGCCAACGCATCCAGAGCCGCCTGGGCAGCCGCCTGTGGGTTCTTTTTGGATAAGTGCATGGCATACCTGGCTTTAAGTGAATAAGCCAGCTTTGTCCATTTGGAAGTATCGCCGCCATAGATCAGGTCGTCAGTTGCCGGCTTTGTGCCACTGTTTTTAGTCAGTTCCACAACAGCTTCGTCAAGCAGCCGCTGCATGCTTTCGTAAATCTGTTGCTGCGTATCGTAAGCCGGCGTAAAATTCTTCTGATCGGCCTCGGAGTAAGGAATGTTTTCCCAGCTCACAGTCGCGAGTCCAAGATTATACGCCAATAGAACTTTGGCAATACCCACATATGCCGGCGCGCTCTCACTTGTACCCTTCTGAATAATCGCATTCAGCTGCGGCACGACGTACAAATAGGTATTTGTCCAACCCAGTATATTATCGGTTTCGGCGTAGGTATCGATGCCATTTGCCCCAATTGCATTGCCGAGTTGCTGTGCATACTGGCAGGCAACATAAGCCTGCTGGTAACTTGCTTCGCCGGTGTAAAACTGAGCAGTCGGTAGCAGTTCCTGCAAACTCGCCTCGGCTTTCAGCGTCGGGTCTACATTGATGTCGAGAAAATTATTGCAGCCTGCCAGGATTAACATAGCGGCGCACGTTGTTAATATTTGTTTCAAAGATTTCATAGTATCAGAAATTAACATTTACGCCAAGCTGAAAACTCTTTGTCGCAGGATTGTTCCTGCCCACAAAACCAATCAGGTTTGTGCCTGATCCAAACGTAAGTGCCTCCGGATCATACCCGCGAAAAGGCGTATTGAGGAAGAGGTTCGTCCCGGTAAAGCTGAATCGCACGCCCCCTTTGAAGACCGTATTCGCAATAAGGTTTTTTGGCAATGCATAATTCAGACTGACCGTTCTCAGCCGGAACCACGATCCGTCCTGTATGTTGAAGTCGGCTGCATTGCCCATGTAGCGGGCGGTTGAAGGATTGTAAAATGCGTCGTCGAGCACTACCGGTTTGGTATTGGGCACATAGGTAACCTGCCCGTCAGCAGCCTTTTGTTCGACAACACCCTTGAACACCACTTGCTCGTACCTCCGCTCCGTTATTTTGATTGACCCTGCGCGGAATGCATTCCGTTCGCCCAGATCGACGACATCGCCGCCCTGCCGCCATTCCAGCAGGAAAGACAAGCCCAATCCTTTGTAGTTGAATGTGTTGGTCAAACCCGCTGTCCAGTCGGGCAATGCATTGCCATAAGGTGTAGTGACCAGACTTGTCAATGGAAATCCGTTTGCCTGGATCAGCTTCTGTCCGTCCGGCGCCCGCATGTAATCCAGTCCCCACAAATCGCCCACTTTGCTCCCTTCACGCACTTTCAGAACGCCCCTGCTGCCATTGTCGAAATAAGAAATCTCTTCCAGTTCATCGGGCATATCAATTACCCTGCCCGACATTTTGGTAAAATTCAGCGACATATCCCAGGTGAACCTGGAAGTCTGCACCGGTTTGTAGGACACCAGCAACTCAACGCCCTTGTTCCGGATCAGCCCGATATTGGTATAGTAAAACGAGTAGCCCGAAACATTTGAAACAGGCGCCCGCACGATCTGATCTTTGCTATCCATTGTGAAATAGGTGGCATCAAGCATCAGCCTGTTTTTGAAAAAGCGCAATTCGGTACCAAATTCCATGGAAGTTGTGCGTTCAGGTTTGAGGTTATCCGATGCCGTTGTAGACCGCCGCACATAGCCGGGTACCGCATTATTGAATGGAAAATTATCCGCAATCTCATAATAAGCCCCGATTACGTAGGGATCCGTGCCTTTCCCAACCTGCGCCCAGGAGGCGCGCAGCTTACCATAAGTAAGGAAATTGTTCTTGGGGAGATTTTCAGTGAAGATGTAACCGGCACTAAAGGATGGATAGAAAAACGAATTGCTGGCAGTAGGGAGCGTGGAAACAATGTCGTTCCGACCGGTTGCATTCAGGTAAAGCATTTCCTTGTAGCTGAGTTTGGCATCGGCAAAAAAGCTTACGATCCGGTATTGCAGCGGCGAGTAGGGCCTTACCTGCTGGTTTCGGTAGCTACTGATTTCATCTGTAAAAGGTGCTCTCCAACCCTCCCCGCGCTCATAGTAACTATCCGGCCTCCGGCTGTCTACAATGGAGTTCCCCACCATCAGCGAACCATTCCAGTTCTCATTAAATTGCTTGGAAGCAGTGACATAAATATTGGAATTGATCTCGCGGTAATTGATATATTCTTTGATCAAAAAACCTTTTACTGCAGTTCCTACGTCAAAAGTACTGTCTACCTGCCTGAACCTGCGCTCGTTGAATGCATCGAAAGTAAGCTGGTACTTGGCTGTGAGCCAGTCGGCTATCTTGTAGTCCAGGGTCGCGTCTGCGATATAGCGATTGACTTTATCGATCCTCGGGCTCTTTTCAACCAGGTACCTGGGATTATCGGTAAAACCGGGCAGCAAATTCTTATACGAACCATCAGGATTGAGATAATCATTGACATCGTAAGTATTGGGCCAGTAAGCCAATGCACTGAAAATCGACTTATCCCCAGCGGGCGGCCGCTTCCCACCCGACCGAATGTAATTGAAGGAACCAGATACCGAGAAGTTTTTGGTCAGATTATATGTTCCAGCTAATTTCCCCGATGTTCTCGAAAAATCCGTAGTCGGCACAATACCCTGCTGATAATTATGGCCAACCGAAAAGTAAATGTTCCCCTTTTCTCCGCCTTTGGTGATGGAGACATTGTTGTTGGTGCGGTAACCTGTTTGGTAAAAACCTCTGAAATTGTCGTAAATCTGGTCTGTACTGTTCCCGATAATGGAAGGCCCGAAAGACTGGTACGGCGTACGTTGCCTCACCTCCGTAGGCGAAATGAATTCGCCAAACCTGCCCTGAATGAAGCGCGTTTGGATATCCGGCGATTTCCCGAGCACATCCAGTCCGCCCGACAAGGAAACGGACACATTCATTTTACCCGACTTACCTCTCTTTGTAGTGATGATAATGGCACCGTTCGAGGCGCGCAATCCGTAGAGCGCAGTAGCCGCGGGACCTTTCAGTACCGACACGCTTTCAATATCGTCGGGATTGATATCGGCGGCGCGGTTGGTATTGGCAAATTGCTCTGATGCTCCCGGCGAGGCTGAACCTGCACTTGGAAGCGGGTTGCCAGCAGTGGTTGCATTGCTGATGATAATGCCGTCGATGACAAAAAGTGGCTGATTATCGGCGCTGCCGCTCAAAGAAGTGATACCACGCAAAATGATGTTCACACCTGCGCCAGGCGCGCCGCCAGATCCGGTGATCACCGCCCCCGCTACCTTTCCCTGCAATGCACCGATCATGTTCGGATTCCCCGAATTCCGGATCTCGTCCGATTTAATCGACTGTACCGAGTACCCGATCGCACGCTTTTCCTGCGTTTGCCCGAGCGCGGTCACCACCACTTCGTTGAGAATGGAAGCTTCGGATTGCAGGGTAACATTGATAACCTGCTGTCCGCTTACAACGACCTCTGTGCGCTTGAAGCCAATGAAGCTGAAAACCAGCGTACTGCCCTGTGCAACATTGATCGTGTAATCTCCATTTTCGTTCGTAGACGTTCCCTGTGAGCTCCCTTTGACACTGACGCTCACACCCGGAATTTCGCTCCCTTCCTGATCCCGCACCTTTCCATTCACAGTTCCGGTTTGCGCATGTGCAGCAGTCAACAGAACAAGCAAAATCAGCAGGAATGCCGCTAACCTGCTGAGTAGTAGTTTATTCATCATATTAGTTAAGTTTGTTGTGCTTTACCGTGTAATTTAATATCCTTTCTTTAAATAGTATCAATATTCATGATTCTAAATAATCCTCCGGTCACTTAGCCGGGATGAAGTGTTGGTTGGAATATGGAACTTTGTCCGCATGATTTGCCTGTAGTTACCGACAGTTTTTTCGTTTTGCTAAAAGCCGTCACTTCCTTTATCTTTACATGTAAGCCAAAATGAACATGGAAACATTAGTATTTCATCCGGAGAACAAGGAGCAGCTTGAAGCACTGAAAGCTTTTGCAAAAGCGTTGAAGATATCCTTTGTTACAAAAGCTGATGATTATGATCCCGAATTTGTAGCCAAAATACAGGAGAGCAGAAAGCAATTCGAGAATGGCGAATACAAGGTTATTGAACTTGATGATCTCTGGAAATGAGCAGGAAGCTCAGTTTCTCCAACAAAGCCCAGGAAGATCTTCAATATTGGAAAAAGACTGGCAATGTCAGTATCCAGAAGAAAATAGAAGAACTACTCAGGTCTATACTCGAGACTCCTTTTCACGGCATCGGAAAGCCCGAGGCACTCAAATACGAGCTTACAGGATCCTGGTCTCGCAGAATAAACAGAGAGCACCGAATTATCTATCAGGTGACCGATGAATTTATAAAAATAGAATCGCTAAGAGGACACTACTAACTTCCTGTTAGTGCCACTCCCCTAATATATTTACATTCGCGCCGAGTCCAACGCCATTCTTCTGACCGCCGCCAGATTTAGCTCACCTGCTTTGGCCAAAATGAGCAACTACTTCGTTCAAAATCAATGCTTTGAACTACGGCTCGACATATACAACGTCCTGCTACTAAAACCTGATCTTGGCATACATTGCACCTAATCCTGCGGTCACTTAGCGAGGATGAAGTGTTAATTGAAAACCCACTAAGAATTAGCTCAATTTACAATTACTAGAAAAATAGTTTGCTAACTATAAAAATAGTTTCTACATTTAAAACATGGAATTTGAGAAGTTAACCAACAAGGAAGAAGAGGTAATGCAGGTGCTTTGGAGCCTGGAAAACGCGTTTGTAAAAGACATGCTTCCGATGTTTACAAATCCGCCTTTGCATTACAACACCCTGTCGACCATTATCCGGAACCTGGAAGAGAAAGGGTATGTGAGCCACCGGCAGTTTGGAAATACGTACGAGTATTTTCCGGTTGTCAAAAAGGAAGATTACCAGAACCACTTTGTGCTGAATAAGGTAGTCGGAGGCTATTTCAATGATTCGTACAAAGATCTGGTAGCCTATTTTGCCAAAAATGAAAAGGTAACACCCGACGATCTGCGTGAGATAATCAAAATGATTGAAGAAGGAGAGTAAAGAGTTGATGTACCACCATTAATCTGCTACCTATGTTGTTCCCTTACCTGATGAAGGTCAGCTTGCTGCTGGCTGTACTTACGCTGGGCTACCGCTGGCTGATCCAGTTTGAGACATTTTCGAAGCTCAACCGTGCATTGCTCTGGTTGAATGCACTAGCAGCGTGGTTATTACCGCTTGTTCCTTTACCGGCGTGGGGACCTTTGAGGGTGCAAACCGAATTTCACCATCACATTCCGAAGGTGGTAGGAAAAATGCCCATTCTTGCCGAACCAATTTCCGCGGTTCAATCCGGCACTTTCCAGGTGCCTGCTACGCCTGCTCTTCCGGCCTTGTCGTTATCAGAATGGATTTTGATGATTTACCTCGCTGGCGTATCCATTTTAGCCGCGCTTTTTCTTGTTCAGGTTGGCCGCCTTTTAATGCTGGTTGTCAAAAGTCGGAAAGAACAATGGGATTACGATACCAAGATCATTAACGTACCCGGCAGTACCCCGTATTCATTTTTTCACTGGATCATACTCGACCCGAATCGACACTCTGAATCCGAATTGCGTAACATACTTGCCCACGAAACGGAACATGCGCGACAATGGCATAGTGCCGACCTGCTTATGGCCGAGCTATCAAAGATCCTGTTGTGGTTTAATCCTTTCGTGTGGGTTCATCAGAAGCTGGTGCAGGAAAATCTCGAATACCTGGCAGACCGGGCTGTACTGAATAATGGTTTTGAGAAAAAACAATATCAATATAACCTGTTAAATACGGTAATGCGGTCCCACGAGCTGCCTTTAACAAACTCCTTTGCGCAATCACTTTTAAAGAAACGCATCAAGATGATGAACCGAAAACCATCTCAATACATGGCGTGGGCTAAATATGCTACGCTGATCGCATTGATTTACATCTCTTCTGCATTCGTTGCGCCATTTCGCGAAAGAATTGTCGCATTGGCACCAGCCGAAATCCGCCCGCTTGTAAAGCCGCTCGTTGCGGAAGTAGTAATTCCCGAAGCACCGAAATTGGATGAGCCAGCCAAAAACGAACCCGATAAGTCAGAAACAAACACCAAGCCGGAACCAAAAACCATTTCTCCGGCAGCAGACACCACTCAGATCCGCAGGGAGCGGGCAGAGAGTGTTAAAGGTGTTTTGATCAGAAATGATACGATATACTGGGCAATTACTCCATTGATGGACTGGGATGATATCAACGAAGTCCGAAAAGCTGTTAATAAGTTTGGCGCTGAACTTGCGATCAACAAAATACAATTCGACCCCTTTCAACAATTCATCACATCAATCTCTGTCACGACAAGAAACAGCCGGGGACAGTCAGGTGCGGGTTCCCGCAATGGAGAAGATGATTTTAGTCCTATCAAAGGTCACTCGGGTTATATTCTTGAAGGAGGCATCGGAATGGGCCAGCTTCCACCGGCACCACTCATCAATGCACTTACAGAAGATTATGAAAAAGCATTGCTCATTAAGAAGGAAAATGAAGTCGCATATTTTCAGCAAAAAATTACAACCAATATAGGAGCCTTTTCCACCACCGTCTATTTGAAAGACGCATTAACAGGCAAGTCCGGCGATAAACTTTTCGTTTCCACTGGTATCGGAAAGTCTAACGACGACAACCTACGAATAGCAGATACCCGCAAAGAGCATGAACTTTACATAAATACCCAACCAGCCACATTCCAGGAAATGAATGCATTGGCAATCGAACGGATCGAAAAAGTGACGGTAATAAATGGCACTCCCAGGAAAATGATCATCGCATATACAAAATAATGAAGGCGGCCCATTTGGACCGCCTTCGCATTTTTCTACTTATCGACAAAGTTATTTCAGGTTCAGCTCTTCGCCAATCGCTTTCACCTTCTCTTTCAAGGAAGCATAAACACTGTCGAAGTCCTCATTTCTTTCCAAAGCAGCGCGTACTCCCACGTAAAATTTAATCTTCGGCTCCGTTCCTGATGGGCGGCAGGTGAATTTGGTGCCGTCTTCGGTAAAGAACTGCAACACATTGGAAGGTTCAATACCCATTTCACCGGAAGGAATGGAGCTGGTAGTTCCGCTGGTAAAATCCGTTGTAGTGAGTGCCTTGTAGTCGTCCATTCTGATCACCGGTGAGCCTGCGAGCGACTTGGGAGGGTTTGCCCTGAAATCAGCCATCATCTGCTGAATTTCGTCAGCGCCGGTTTTACCTTTTTTGGTCAAAGAAATTAACCCTTCGTAATAGAAACCAAATTGCTTGTAGATTTCCATTAACATATCGAAAAGGCTCAGACCTTTATCTTTTGCATAAGCTGTGAGCTCGGCGATCATTGCGCAGGAAGCAATCGCATCTTTATCGCGCACCGCATCCCCGATCAGGTATCCGTAGCTTTCTTCACCGCCGCCAATAAATTGCTCCACGCCCTCTTTCTCCCTGATTACCTGGGCGATATACTTGAAACCGGTTAAGGTGTTATAACATTTCACATCGAAAGCAGCCGCCATTTTGTCGATCAGGTCGGTAGTTACAATGGTTTTGCAGACGAACTGCGTACCCGTCAGTTTACCCGCATCTTTCCACGCATTCAAAAGATAGTAGATCAGCACACTGGCTGTCTGGTTTCCATTCAAAAGCTGGATTTCGCCGTGGTGGTTCTTTACTGCGATACCTACCCTGTCGGCATCCGGGTCTGTGCCCATTACAAGGTCAGCGTCGATCTCTTTTGCTTTTTCAACCGCTTTCGACATTGCCTCGGTTTCTTCCGGATTGGGATACACGACAGTCGGAAACTGCCCGTTGCCTTTTGGCTCAGCTTGTTCTTCAATCACGGTCACAGCCTCGAAGCCCATTCTCGCCAGCAAGTTCGGAACCAATGTAACACCTGTTCCGTGCAATGGGGTATAAACGATCTTCAAGTTTTTCTGGCGCGCCAGAGCGTCTTTTGAAATAGACAGTGAAAGAATGTGGTTGATATATTTCTCGTCAATTTCACTACCAATTTTTGTGATTTTAGAAGCGTCTCCGTCGAACTTAACTTCATCAATCGACTGGATCGCATTCACTTCGCCGATGATATTGCTATCGTGCGGTGCAACCACCTGAGAACCGTCGTCCCAGTAAGCTTTGTATCCGTTATATTCTTTCGGATTGTGTGAAGCAGTCACTACAACCCCGCTCTTGCAACCAAGCTCGCGGATCGCGAAAGAAAGCTCAGGAGTCGGACGCAGTGCTTCGAACAGATAGACACTGATCCCGTTTGCTGAAAAAATATCTGCGATAATGCGTGCAAATTCGTCTGACTTAATGCGGCTGTCGTGCGCAATCGCCACTTTGATCTCTTCTCCTGGAAAAGCTTTGTTCAGATAGTTGGCCAAACCCTGCGTTGCAGTTCCAACTGTGTAGCGGTTCATCCTGTTGGATCCGATACCGATTAGCCCACGAAGCCCGCCGGTTCCAAACTCAAGGTCTTTGTAAAATGCGTCCGTCAGCTCAGTATCATTTCCCTCGTCTATTAATTGCTGAATGGATTGCTTTGTGTCAATATCGTAATCACCGTTAAGCCAGCTATTTACTTTGGCCATTACACTCGGTTCTAGATTTGCAGTCATAAGTAGTTGAAGTATGATTAAGAATTTTTAAACTTATACCAGTGATTTTTTTGCGGCCCCGGCTTCTTCCGTTTCGTCTTCCTTAGCTGTTTCTTTGGCGGTTTTGTGGATCAGTTCAGCAACAAGTCCCGTCCACCCGGTCTGGTGACTGGCACCGCAGCCCCGGCCATTATCTCCGTGGAAATATTCGTAAAACAGCACGTGATCATTGAAATTATTATCCTTCTGCATTTTCTGATCGTGGCCGTAAACTGCCCGGTTTCCTTCTGTATCTTTTTTGAAAATATCTATCAGGCGACAGGCAATCGCCACAGCTGCCTCTTTAATAGTTGCCAGATTACCGGAATTGGTTGGATATTCTACCATAAAATCCTCGCCATAGTATGCATGAAATTTCATCAGGGAGTCAAAAATCAGGTAGTTTAATGGAAACCAGATCGGTCCTCGCCAGTTGGAATTACCGCCCATAATATCAGTAAGTGCCTCAGCCGGAGTGTAATCCACCTGCAAAACCTCACCGTTGATATAAAACTTGTAAGGATTCTGCTCGTGGTATTTGGACAATGCGCGCACGCCGTAATCTGAAAGGAATTCGCTTTCGTCAAGCATTCTTTTCATGATCATTTTCATCCGGTGACCGCGCAGGATCGACAGCAAACGGTTCTCTCCTTTGCCAGACTCAAACCAGCGTGATATTAACCTTGCCAGATCCGGTCGGTTCGCAAGCACCCATTCAACCCGCCTTTTGAAAATTGGCAGCTTATCCAGGTTTTGAGGATCCAGGATTTCGACAGCAAAAAGCGGGATCAATCCGACGATCGATCTTACTTTCAACAGGATACTTTGCCCGTTTGGAATGTGGATTACATCATAGTAAAACTGGTCCTCCTCATCCCACAAGCTGATCGATGAATTTTTCCCGCCAATGGACTCCATTGCACCCGCAATATGCAGGAAGTGCTCAAAGAATTTGGACGCCATATCCTGATAAACGGGGTGAACAAGCGCCACTTCAACGGAAATACGAAGCATATTGAGGGTATACATCGCCATCCAGCCAGTCGCATCAGCCTGTTGCAGCTTTCCGCCAAAAGGCATTGGAGTAGACCTGTCGAAAACACCAATATTATCCAGCCCCAGAAAGCCGCCGCTGAAAATGTTATTTCCGGTATCGTCCTTTTGATTAACCCACCAGGTGAAGTTCAGGAGCAGTTTGTGAAATATTTTTTCAAGAAACTGAATATCCCCTACTCCATTGTTTTGCTCCCGGTCAATTTCATACACTTTCCAAGTAGCCCAGCCATGAACCGGCGGGTTAACATCAGAAAAATTCCATTCATAAGCGGGTATCTGCCCATTGGGGTGCATATAATATTCGCGGAGCAGAATTTCGAGCTGCCTTTTGGCAAAATCCGCATCTACCCTGGCGAGCGGCACGCAATGGAATGCAAGGTCCCAGGCTGCAAACCAGGGATACTCCCATTTATCCGGCATTGAAATGATATTCGCCGCGTACAAATGCTTCCAGCCGGAGTTACGACCCCATTTCCGTCCCTGATTTGGTCCGGGCTGAGCAGGATCACCTTTCAGCCACTCGTATACATTATAGTAATAAAACTGCTTGCTCCAAAGCATTCCCGCATAAGCCTGGCGCTGAATAGACCTTAAATCAGCATCCGAAACGTCGCGCTGCAAATCATCATAAAATTCGTCAGCCTCACGGATCCGCTTCGCAAAAAGGTCTTCAAACCCACCAAAAGGCTCTGAGATCGTGTGGTTAACAAAGCGCAGACGAAACACTTCGCTGCTTCCGGCTTTTACCGTCCGTGTAAACCGGGCAGATGCTTTGGTACCAATGTTATTGGGGTTGACGGTGTTTGTTTTGCCACCAGAAACAATGTAATCGTTGATCCCGTCTTTGGGATAAGCAGTGTTGTTGGCAGTACCGTAAAGCTTTTTGAAGTTTGTTTCATTCTCACAAAACAGCAGCTCGTCGGCATTATCCAGATAAAGGTTGTATTTCCCGTGTTTCCGGTGGGTTACTTCTACCAAACGGTTTGAGATGCCGTTCATGATAGGCTTGTAGTTAAAAGCTTCGTACCCCCACGACCACGTGTTTCGGAACATAATGGTAGGTAGCACAGTGATCGGGGCATCAACAGGGCCGCGATTGAACACCGTGACTTTCATCATGATATCCTCTTCATCCGCCTTCGCGTGCTCAATGAAAATGTCAAAATACTCATCATTTTCAAACACGCCGGTATCCATGATTTCGTATTCAGGATCCTGCTTTCCGCGGCGGCCATTTTCCTGGCGCAGCTTGTCGTAAGGAAAAAGCTGCTGCGGGTATTTGTAGAGCATTTTGGTGTAAGAATGCGTGGGGGTACTATCGAGGTAATAGTACATTTCCTTTACGTCCTCACCGTGGTTAGACTCCCTGTTGGTAAGTCCGAATATCCGCTCTTTTAAAATCTTGTCTTTATGGTTCCAGAATCCGAAGGAGAGGCAGATATGCTGTTTGTTATCAGAAAAACCGCCGATTCCGTCTTCGCCCCACCTGTAAGCTTTTGACAGAGCCATTTCGTGGGTAATGTAATTCCAGGCATCACCGTTTCCGCTATAATCTTCCCGTACAGTTCCCCACTGGCGTTCGGACAAATAAGGCCCCCACTTTTTCCATCCCTTGTTATCTTTTTGAAGGCTCAATCTTACCTTTTCAGCGCCGTTTGCCATTAATATCTATGTTATCGAAAGGAATGAATTTCATTGTAAAATCTACCCAATTTAAAAAACCGGTCACCAAAACCAGCAAAAACAGGTAGAAAGTTGAAAACCCGGCAACGTTTCAGGCGTTTAATTGCATCGCCGCCAGGTCAGGATAGGACGATACCTCGAACGAAACATTGCCGGCATAAAACTGCGTCAGCTGCTCTGCACGGGCAGACGTTTCCGAAAGTAGCGCGTGACGTTCTGCTTTCAGCAGCGCCTCTACCTCTGCCACATATTCCTTGAACATGAGCGGGGTAGTAAGCTTGTAAATCTGTCCATCACTTGCTTTTAGCACAGGCACAGGCAAGGTGTTCCCCTGCGCATTCAATGCACCGAAACGAAGACGGGCATTAATATACTCTTCGTCCGTCGCGCCGAAAACGATGTATTCGACTGGTTTTGCATTCGCATTGGTTGCATTGATTTTCGCATCCAGATTGGCCAGCAAAGTCCGGAGCGCCCAGGTATTTTTACCAGTTCTGATCCGCTCGCGAATAGACTGACGAACCAGATAAGTAAGCGCCTGCGTCACATTCAGGCCGATTTCCGCCATTTGTTTGAATATAAACGAGGTGGGCGACATACCGGGAATTGTATTAGGGTCGTGAAGCACAATCCGGCCGTCTTCTGTCAGAAATCCGTCGATCCGCACACATACATTGATTCCAAGCTGTTCGAAGACCTGTGCGATTACCCGCTGAATTTCCTGGTTTTTTTTAAGAGAAGTATCAACAGGGATGCGCTTGCGACTGGCACCGGGTTTGTATTTGGCATTAAAATCAAAAACCTGTACCATTTTGATCACCTCGCTTGGCGGCAATGCAAGCGGCTTTCCGTCATCGAACTGAATGCAGCCGCACGAAAATTCCTGTCCATTGATGTATTCTTCTACTAACACCTGGTCTTCCGCATTCGAGCTGCTCAATGCGGCCAAAGCATTACCCGCAGCAAAATAGGTATCCAGCTCACTTATCAAATCAGCGGGATGGTAAATGGTTTTGTCTGCTAACACAACAGGGAATCCAATGCCCTCGTCGAGGTTCGCTATCTTTTGTCCCCAGGCTTGTTTCTCTCCACTTCCAAATGATTTCCAGGTATCTGCTTCCAGCTCAATCCTGAAAAAGCACTGGTTGACTGCGGAGATGAATTCTTCCAGCGAATCCTCTTTCACGATTGCTACGCCGATCGACGAGCCCTGATGCGGCGCTTTGATCACGAGCGGCAGGCCGAGGTGCTTTTTAAGTACCTGAAACAACAATGGATATTCCTGCGGAATCCAGCTTTTGTAAGTCAGCGTCCAGCTTTTCTTCTGCTGCCCATTGACGAGCGCGATCATCTCATTTTGTAAAATTTTATCGATACCCACAGCTGAGCCCATTAAACCAGGGCCGCTATAAGGGATTTTATACCATTCGAGCAAACCCTGAATCGCGCCGTCCTCGCAGTCGGGACCGTGCATGGCAAGAAATGCAAAATCAAAATGATTATTGAAATCGGCAGGCGTAATGATCGTACCAATCTCGACCGGCAAAGCTTCAACAGCCAGCTCAGGAAAAGACTCGATGTACGTTTTGAAGCCGGCTTTCTGATGGGATTTTGGCGGATAGAACTCGCGTATCTCACTGGAATACATCAGTTGCTTTTCAAGCAGGATGAACCTTCCGAAGCTATCGACAAATACAGGTATTGGTTCAAAAAGTGACTTGTCGAGATACTCAAAAGCTGTTTTCCCACCTGCAAATGATATCTCTCTTTCTCGTGAAGGGCCTCCAAAAAATATTCCTATACGCATAGTATAATCGCGGTTTTTATTCAACACGCGCAAGATAAGCTACTATTCGGGAGGAATCAATCTGTATGAAAAAACTGGCCGGTTTAAAACAGCAAAAGGCAGTTCCCATATTAGAGAACTGCCTTTTCGATGATTTTATATAGATCTGACGGTTAAGCCAGCGCCGGTACGTTCACGGAAACAACCTTGTTAATATATGGTACTGCTTTACGAATTGACTCTTCAAGACCCGCACGAAATGTCATGGCGCTCATTGGGCAGCTTTGGCAAGATCCCTGCAATTCAAGCTTCACAATGTTATCATCAGTCAATTCAACAAGTTTCACATCACCACCGTCAGCATGCAAATAGGGCCGCACTGATTCAAGTGCCTGCTCAATAAGTTCTAATGTTTTTTCTTTGGAATCCATTGGTTCTATTATGTATTTGCTAAGATGCAAGATAATATTCAAAAAATCAAATCATAAACAGGCCGGAAATCAGACCTGAATTTCGACGGGAACGGTCTTATCTTTATTCGCATTCCTGATCGCTACCTGCTGTGCAAGTGCCTCTGCCGCGTCCCTGAATGCATCATTAACAATCGGATTCGTGTTCATCACAGCAGGCCTTCCTTCATCACCAGCCTCTCTGATTCCCTGCACGAGCGGTATTTGACCCAGCAGCGGCACATCGAATTTATCCGCCAGCTTCTGTCCGCCACCTTCTCCGAAAATGAAGTACTGATGATCGGGTAATTCCTCCGGCGTAAACCACGCCATATTCTCCACAATACCTAAAATCGGAACGTTGATCTGCGGCTGTCTGAACATTGCCAAACCTTTCATCGCGTCAGCCAGCGCCACTTTCTGCGGAGTAGTCACCACTACTGCTCCTGTTACCGGAACCGTTTGCACCAAAGTAAGGTGGATATCACTGGTACCTGGCGGCAGGTCGATCAGCAGGTAATCAAGTTCGCCCCAATCAGTATCTGCAAAAAACTGCTTTAAAGCCTGGCTTGCCATTGGTCCGCGCCAAACAACTGCGCTGTCGGGCGGGGTCAGAAATCCAATGGAGATCATTTTAATCCCATACTGCCGGATCGGGTTAATGTAATTTTTGCCGTCTTTCGGAGTAATGGTCGGCTGCATATTTTCAGCGCCGAACATCACCGGGATCGATGGACCAAAAATATCCGCATCGATAATCCCCACCTTCGCACCAGACCTGTGCAGCGCCATTGCCAGATTGGCTGTCACCGTAGATTTCCCTACTCCACCCTTGCCGGATGAAATAGCTATCACGTTTTTAACACCAGGAATGAGCGGGCCCGTCTGCCGGGTAGAAGTTACATTGGCAGTGAGCTTGATAATCACCTCAACATCAGGACTCAGATGCTCGTGAATCGCATTCTCGCAATTCCTTCTGATCAGTTCTTTGAGGGGGCAAGCGGGGGTGGTTAAAACAACTGTAAATTGAACCTGGTTAACTCCGATCTCGATATCCTGGATCATACCGAGTGTCACCAGGTCTTTTTTCAAATCCGGCTCTTCGACAGTACTTAGCGCCTGTAATACTTTTTCTTTATTGATTGTAAATTCTCCCATTACGATGGTTGACGACCTTAACTAATTCTATTCAACACAGAAAATGGTCTTTGAGTTTGTTATGAAACAGGAAATTCTCCAATTCTCCTTTCGACTTCATTCAGCTCTTCTGTGACGTCTATTCTTCTTGAAAATTCATTCAGCTTACTCCAAAGCGTTTTCAGGAATTTCAGGTGACTTTTCGAAAATCCATGTAATGGCCGGTGGTTGAGCGTCAACATGATTTTATCCCATTGACGCATCAGATCATGCGAATCGGGCGAGATATAGGTCTTTGCAAATGCATTGAAGATGTGATCTTCTGCCAGCTTACTGGGATGGATCAGATCGGAATCGTAAAAACGATAGTCGCGCAGCTCGTCTACCATAATCTCGTACGACGGGAAGTACATGATATGCTTATACTTCTCGCAGAGCCGGTGACAAACCAGCCTCAATATCGACTTACTCACCTGGTTGAGCGGCAGCGTATCGCGCGTGTGCCGGACAGGACTTACGGTAAGGACAATGCGCAGGCTCCGGCGGAACATCAGCAATTTCTGCACGAGCGGCTCCATGGCCTTGATGATCTGGTCGGGATGCAAAAGCTCTTTTATAAATTGATCCGCAGGCAGCTTGTGGCAATTGCCGATAATCATATTGCTGGCCTTGTGGCG
This sequence comes from Dyadobacter crusticola DSM 16708, assembly GCF_000701505.1. Lineage (GTDB taxonomy): Bacteria > Bacteroidota > Bacteroidia > Cytophagales > Spirosomataceae > Dyadobacter > Dyadobacter crusticola. The sequence continues at coordinate 308,992 of NZ_JNJB01000001.1, forward strand.
GTAAGCATAAGCGGTCCCCAGTGTGATAACCAGCAGATCGGCTTCTTTAAGAAAAGCGCCAACTTCCACCAAATGCGACTTGATATTCGTTTCCAGCTCCGACCGGTTACCCGCCCATTGCGAAGAGTGGAAATCGTGGTGCAACCAGATATCATCCTCCGTCTTCATGAATAACTCCGAAGCCGGAGAACGCTCCTCCAAGGCAGAATCAATTGTTTTAGCGATAGTAAGCGGATTGAAAATCGTCCCCAGGGGATTGTTAAGCACCGGGAATTTATAGGCACTTAGCTGCTGCCACAGGACATCCGCGAAGCACGACCCAAGCGTGAGCACTTTTGACTGATGATCCATCTTCCATTCGGAAGCGGGGATTTCTACTTCTGTACTGAATTTGATTTCTTTCATAACAACATTGAGTGCGGTCTGCAAAGGTAAGTTTAAACCGTTGGAGAATTACTTTATGATCGTTATTCTGGAAAGGTTTACGTTTAGAAAAATATTTAAACACACTATTAAGAGTTAATGCGGGAAGAAATTTATCCTCATCATGCAGCATCAGAATACTGTTACACGTTTACAAGCATAAGTGCAGACAGATGCGTCCAAAAGGTAGTACTGCTAACCAGGACCGAACATCCGGATTTATACAACGTGGCATTATTAGATGTACTGAGTTCCGGAGAGCTCTGTGATCAGACAGAGACCAAAAATCAGGACATGCATAAAGTTCTGGCAACGACATTTAACATCATTGAGCACTTTTTGTCCCTTGACAAGGCTTTCAGAGTAGTCTTTGCCGGCAGCGAAGCAAAAAGACAGAGACTGTATCGCATTGCAATTTCCAGCAACCTCAATGAGTTATCCCGGAAATACATTATTTTAGGACTTACGAAAGAAGGCGCTGAGCAATTTCAGCCAAATCAATTCTACGATCTCTATATTATAGGTAACAAGCTATGAACTCGAAACAGAAAAAGATGAATCCAGCTACTTTGTCCGATCATCCTATTGTACAGAAAAAACTGAATGAGGTAAATTCCATATTAAGCAAGATTGATAAGTCAAAGCTTGACTCACTTTTAAAAGGTCAAAATTCAAAGTGATGCGTTACATTTCGTTTCTGCCATTTATTCTGCTATTCTGCTGCTCGCGACCTGAAACGATAGCACAGTCAGACAAAGAGTACACCTTCGCCTCCACACCTTCCTGGCAGGACGAGTTTGATCAACCCGGGAAACCTGATCCGGCGAAATGGTCTTCCGCAACGGGCGATCATGGCTGGGGAAACAATGAATTGCAGAATTACACTGACAAGATCGAGAATGCGAAAGTCGAGGACGGTAACCTCGTTATTACAGCCATCAAGGAGAAATCGGGCAAAGCTGAATACAGCTCGTCCAGGCTCGTTTCCAAGGAAAAAGGGGATTTCTTGTACGGTAAGATCGAGGTAAGGGCCAAGCTGCCAAAAGGCAGAGGAACGTGGCCCGCTATCTGGATGCTGTACAGCGAAAATAATTACGGGAATAAAAGCTGGCCTGACAATGGAGAGATCGATATTATGGAACACGTCGGCTTCGACCAGGACCGCGTACATGGTAACATCCACACCAAAGCATTCAATCACGTTGCCAAAACCAACAAGGGAAACAGCGTGATCGTCGACCGTGCTTCGGAAGACTTCCATGTGTATTCCTGTGAATGGACTCCCGCATCCATTACCATACTAGTTGACAATAAACCTTACTTCGTTTTCCCCAAAGAAGCCGCTTACCAATGGGCAGAATGGCCTTTTGATAAGCCTTTTCACCTCATTTTAAACATTGCCGCAGGAGGCGATTGGGGCGGGCAAAAAGGCGTGGACGACAGCGTTTTCCCTCAAAAAATGCTGGTGGATTACGTGCGCGTTTACCCGCTGGTGGAGAAAAAGTAGCTTTGAAAATCCATTGCACGGAGGTATCTTGCATCATGGATAATTTTGTTGTTTCCGCCAGAAAATACCGCCCGGTTACCTTTGATTCGGTGGTTGGGCAATCACACATTACTACTACATTAAAAAACGCAATACGCACCAATCACCTCGCCCAGGCCTTTCTTTTTTGTGGACCAAGAGGAGTTGGTAAAACAACCTGCGCGCGTATCCTGGCAAAAACGATCAACTGTCAAAACCTTGGTGATGATGTAGAAGCCTGCGGTGAATGCGAATCCTGCGTAAGCTTTCAGAACAATGCTTCCTTTAATATCCACGAGCTCGACGCTGCTTCAAACAACTCGGTTGAAGACATCCGTAACCTGATTGACCAGGTGCGCTATCCGCCTCAAACCGGCAAGTATAAAATCTATATTATAGACGAGGTGCACATGCTCTCGCAGGCTGCCTTTAATGCCTTTCTCAAAACCCTGGAAGAGCCGCCGACCTATGCTATTTTTATTTTAGCTACCACCGAAAAGCACAAGATCCTGCCCACTATCCTTTCCAGGTGCCAGATCTTCGATTTTAACAGAATTCAGTCCAAAGACATTGCATACCACCTCGCTGATATCGCGAAAAAAGAGGGTATTGAGACAGAAAGTGAGGCTTTGGAGCTCATTGGACAAAAGGCCGACGGCGGCTTGCGCGACGCGCTTTCGATGTTTGACCTTAATGTGACTTTTTCAACCGACAACCGGCTTACTTATGCAGCCGTGCTGGAAAACCTGCACATTCTTGATTACGATTATTATTTCAAAATAACAGACGCACTTATTGCCGGCAGCATTGCCAAGTCTCTGATCCTCTTTGACGAAATTCTGAGAAAAGGATTTGACGGACATTTGTTCGTGGTAGGCCTTTTGGAGCATTTCAGGAACCTGCTGGTTTGTAAAGATCCTGCCACTGTGACCTTGCTCCAAGTTTCAGCTTCCGCGGAACGCAAGTATCTGGAACAGTCGGCGGCAGCGGATATGAGCTTCCTGCTGTCTGCATTGAGCATAACCGGCCAGTGCGACATTAATTATAAATCTGCCAAGAACCAGCGACTACATGCTGAGCTTTGCCTGATGAAGCTGGCCAACATTCCCAATGTCCTTCAATTAAACTCACTCGCCGCCGTTGATGAAACGGCAAAAAAAAAAGTTGAGCCTGAGTCCGAACCAGTAAAAAACGGCACGGTAGCTGGTGAAAACAATGCCTCACCACACAGCAATGGTAACGCCCAGGCACCTGCGCCAGCCGGTGTAGCGGCACCGGTTACGTCTTCCAAATTGAAGAATACCATTCCGCTTGCAATGACGCCGCCGGTCAATCATCAGCCGGCAGCGAAGGCTGTTGCGGAAACCCGGCAGCAGGATAGTAGTGCATTTACAAACGGGGTCAGAAAGGAAGAGTTGAGCTTTGAAGCGCTGCAGCGGCTTTGGTATGAGTTCGCAGAAAAGCGCAGAGAAGGGGGAAATTCAACGACGGAGGAACTTACACTAAGAAGTGAGTTTAAGCTGGAAGGTTCTTCCATTGAAATCGCGCTGGCGAATACGCACCAGCTTGAAGCACTCCAGAACGTGCGTTACGAGTTGCTTGGCTTTTTGAAGAGCCGCCTGAATGCGCCAAAATTAGATGTGAATGCGCGCGTTGCTCCGCAAGAAGTCAACCGACTTCCGTATACTCCCGCTGAAAAATTCAATTATATGGCTGAGAAAAATCCGTACCTGCTTGAATTGAAGCAGGCGCTGGGGCTTGATGTGGATTTTTAAGATTTGGCGAAAGCTAAAAATCGTCTGTGCAGCTGCATAACCTGGGGGATCAATGCGGCGTTTTCATCATTTGAAATAACAAAATCGGCCACTTTGCTTCGGAATTCGTCGGACACCTGCCGATCGATAATAGCCCTGATTTCCTGCTCCGATCGCGTGTCCCGCTTCAATATTCTTGCAACACGAAGTGCGACGGGCGACTCGACAACAACTACAAAATCGAGCGTATTACCTTCACCAGCCGCTTTCATGATTGCGGCTTCTTTGATCACATAAGCAGCGCTGGAATGGCGCGCGACCCAGTGTGCGGTATCTTCCTGTACTACCGGGTGAACGATCGCATTCAACTGCTTCAATAATGCTTCATCCTTGAAAACTACTGATGCGACGAACGAAGTATCATACTGACCGCCTGCATTGTACGCCAACGGACCCAGCAGCGTGGTTACCTGCTGCCTGATCCCTGGATGATGATTGGTAAGCCACTTTGCCCTGGAGTCCGCATTGTAAACGGGAACCCCCAAGCAACTAAACAGCTCGCAAACAACGCTCTTGCCCGAACCAATTCCACCAGTAACACCAATTTGAAGCGGAGCTGACATGATCTTACGGCGCGTTACTATAAAGGTACATTCAGGAATTGTGCCACCTCAAAACTTACAAATACGTCGCGGTGACTCACATCTACCAGAGGCGAAACGGGCAGTGGAATGGGTATGCTTTCGTCGTAATTGTTCTGGATCTTCGGAGTTGGCACAGAAATACGGATCGTGTCGGGAAAGGTCTTAATCAATGAAACCGGCCCGTCAACCGAAATCAACGAAGGAGATACATTAATAATGCTGGAAATTACATAACCTTCTCTGATTTCAATACCCGCACTATCAACCCGGATTGGGATGATTTTTCTGATTTTTGGCTCAAAACTCAACTCAAAAGTATCAGATACCACGTAGTTGACATTCAATCCCGGAAAGAGCTCGGCTACCTGGTCGGTGAGCGCAGTGGAGTTGATTACATTCCTCACATTGGGATTGACCACTTTGTAAACCACAGGGTTGGCATTGAAATTAAGCCAGGATTTCTGGAGTAACCTCCATCCGTCCCCTGAAACATTGACCGAAATCCGCCGTGGAAGCGGCTGCATGGGAACGTACGAGGCCTGATCGTACTCTATTTCCAGCGGATAATTCAGCTTGATTGAATAATTATCCCTGTTCAGCACATTCATCAGCCAGAAGAAAGACGCGGCCAGCAAGCATCCAATAAAGGTTTTGATTCTATTTTGGTTTGGTGGTACGTAATTCACGGCCTAATAGGTTTATCCTGCTATTGTGCGTGAGATTGCCGATTTGTCGACAGTTAATTTTACTCCTTTGTCGAGTTCAAGCGTTACAGTCGCTTCCTCAACGGTATAAATTCTTGCGTGTATCCCTCCTATCGTGACTACCTGATCACCCTTTTTCAGGTTGTTCAACAGCTCTTTCTGCTCCTTCTGTTTTTTCTGCTGCGGACGGATCATAAAGAAATAAAACACACCTATAATTCCGACCCACATAACAACCTGGTAAATCATAGTTTGAGAACCGTCGGTTGCTGCCTGTGCTAAAAGAGAAAGCTTCATCTTAATTGAATGGGTTAAGTAAGTTCAGACCGCAAAGCAGTCTTAAATGGATAGAGTTGGTTACTTGGTTTCTTGCGGCTTTGGTGCTGCATTTACGATTCCCTTAAGCCGTAATTCAGAATACGCCGGCTCTGTATTGGCATAAACCGTAATTGTTTTCACTTGCGGACCGGTTTTGTTTTTAGTGTCAAACCGCACTTTGATACTCGATGTTTGATTAGGCCCGATTGGCTCTTTCGGCCATTCAGGTGTAGTACAGCCACAGGAAGAAGAGATATTATTCAGGATCAAAGGATATTCACCCTCGTTTTTGAACTTGAAATCATGCTCTACAATTGCGCCTTCCTGTATTGTCCCAAAATCATAGGATGCACTGTCGATCAATGCAAAAACAGGCATTTTTGAAGATGCCTGTTTTTCATTTTCTCCTTTTTCGCCGTTGGAACAGTTGTAAAAGGACAGTGATACCGCAAGGAGTATGCAAGTGAATATTTGTTTCATATCGCGGTTCAGCTTGCCTGACCTTTGATTTGCGCCATGAGGCGGTCTACATCTTCGAGCAGTTTTTCAGCCTTTTCGCGCGCGTCGTTTACAACCCGCTCTCCTTCCGAACGTGAAAAGTTATCAGGCTGGTCTTTTTTATCTATAAGGTCCTGAACTACTTCCTGTAGTTTTTCCCGGTATTTGGACAAACGATAAGTCAATTGTGTCCTGAGCACTTCGCCCTTGTCGGGTGCATAAAGAATTCCCAATGCAGCACCTGTGACACAACCGGTCAGAAATGCAATTAGACTGTTACTGGTTTTACTCATGATTTCCTAGTTTTAGCTGTTGAGTCGGCCATAGGCTTCCTATCTCCGACAGCTCCAAAAATTATTCCATTGCAATGCGGCAAAAGCCAGCATTATTTATTATCGATCAGTCCGCGGCCGCTTTTCCTGATCACTCCTTCTTTCGCGAGCTTCACGGAAAGTACGTCGAGGACGCCGTTTACAAACTTACCACTTTTTGGGGTACTGTACCTTTTTGCAATTTCAATAAACTCATTGATGGTCACTTTTACCGGTATTCCAGGGAAGTGAATGAGCTCGGCCAATGCTGTTTTCAGAATGATCAGGTCTACCAATGCAATCCTTTCCAGCTCCCAGTTTTTCAGCTGATCATCAAGATATACATCATACTGATCACTTTCGGCGACTACAATCTTGCATAATTCCTCAACAAACTCGCGGTCTTCCTCCCAATCTTTTGTGAGCGGAGCGAGCTGGAATGTATGCGCATGATCAGCCGATTTCAAAGTTTTGATAGCAAGGCCACGGATCAGTTCACTGTGATCAGCCCAGTACAGATCACGCTGCTCCAGATAGTCTAGCGGAACTTCGTGTTTCAGGATTACCTGCCGCAGCACGTGCTGGACCAACGCCTGATCTTCTTCCGGAGTATGCGAGGCCTGGCGACAGTAAGCCTCATAGATCTCGTCCTTCCGAAGTGCTTCGCGGTATGTTTTCCGGATCACACCCATTTCATTACTCCAGTTGATCCCACTTCGGATAATCTCTTCTTCAAGGCTTTTATCTTCGGCCAAAAGCTGGATTACCCGGTTTGAGTTCAGTCCCGAATCTTTCGGAAAAGGCGATTCCGGATCATCATATCTTCTTTCCCGGTCGATCTTTGCCTGATGCGATAGTTCAATCAGCATGGAAAGAATCCGTACAAAATCTACGTGGATCAGCTCGGTTTCGTTTAAAACCCTTCTTACCAGCTTCTCTCCGTCCGACTTGGTTTGCCTGTCGTAAGCTTCATAGGCACTTCTTGCTACACGTACCACGCGCTCGGGCAATTCCTCGTCTTCGCTCAGTTTTCCGTTTTTGATGAACTCGTCCAAAGCAATGCTCGCCAGCTTTTTCATGCCCGACAATTTTTGTTTGTCCTGAAATTCCATCGAATTCAGATCCGGCGCGAAAGCCTCCTCAATGTGATCCAACGCCAGCAGGCGGTTTGCTTCAGCAGTCAGTTGCCTAGCATAAAGTGCCTGAACAGCCTTGGTTCTTAATAATCTCCTATTCAGCATAAGCCGGGACTAATTGTATAAAAAGTACAGTAATTCAAAGAACGTTTCTTCATATTAAAGCAAGGTTGGTCTTGTACCCTGCGGCAGCATCTAAAATTTGACGCGAAATTAGCGCATTTTGTTCACATTCGAAAAAATGAAACGCCTGCCTTAAATTTGCAACGTTTTAAATAAATAGGATGTTGCCTATTTCAAAGTAACATTTTTCTTACCCAAAGCATAGCCGGTGAAAGCATTAAAGTACCTCAATAAGTACTTATGGAAATACAAATGGTACCTCATTCTGGGTATCGTTTTTACTGTCATCTCCAACCTTTTTGGCATTATTCCAGCACAGCTCGTGCGTTACGCGCTTGATCTGGTAATCGAAACACTGGATGTGTATTACCTTTTTAACGGAGTGTCGCTGCAAACTAAGATGTACGACATTTTTGCATTCAGTATCCTGCTTTACGGACTGTTGATCCTGTTAATGGCCTTGTTAAAAGGTATCTTCCTCTTCCTTGTGCGGCAAACAATCATCGTTATGTCACGGCACATTGAATTTGCCCTCAAAAACGACATTTACCAGCATTATCAGACACTACCTGCCGCATTTTTTCGCCGCCATAGTACGGGTGACCTGATGGCGAGGATTTCGGAAGATGTCAGTAATGTCCGCATTTATGTTGGTCCGGCATTGATGTACGGGATCAACTTGCTGGTTCTTTTTGTGCTGGTAATATCCTACATGGTTTCAGTAAGTCCCAAGCTGACATTCTATGTTTTGCTGCCATTGCCGGTACTGTCAGTAAGCGTATATGTGGTCAACAGCATGATCATGAAACGCTCGCAGGAAATCCAGAAGCAGCTCTCGGCGCTTTCGACTTATGTGCAGGAAGCATTTTCAGGAATCCGCGTGATCAAGTCTTTTGTTCAGGAAAAGCATTCTTACGATAATTTCGAAAAAGAAGCCGAGGTATTTAAAGTAAAATCCCTCGCTCTGACCAAAGTTGACGCATTCTTTTACCCGGTGATCATTATGCTGATCGGGTTAAGTAATATCCTGATTATCTATGTGGGCGGACAGGAAATTATCAATGGGCGACTGACACCCGGGAATATTACCGAGTTCATTTTGTATGTCAATATGCTCACCTGGCCCGTAATGGCGCTTGGATGGACAACCAGCCAGATCCAGCGTGCAGCAACTTCTCAGGCACGTATCAATGAATTTCTGAATGAAAAAACGCCGCTGGTCTCTGAAAAAAATCTGATCAGGCAACTAGACGGCGGTATCCGCTTCGAACACGTGAATTTCGTTTATCCCGACTCAGGTATCCAGGCGCTGTACGACTTTGATCTCGATATCAAGGCCGGCGAAACGGTCGCGATACTCGGAACAACGGGTTCAGGAAAAAGTACGCTCGCGCATTTGCTTTGCCGGCTCTACGATCCGACTGGCGGACAGATTTTAATTGACGGTACGCCGATGAAAGATTATGATGTGCACGCATACCGCCGCCAAATCGGATATGTACCGCAGGATGTTTTCCTTTTCTCAGATTCGATCCAGAACAATGTACGTTTCGGCACCCTCGATATGCCTTTCGAACGCATTGAGCAGGCTGTGAAAGACGCTGATCTTTACAATAACATCATTGACTTTCCGCAGGGTTACGATACTGTACTGGGTGAAAGAGGCATCACGCTTTCGGGTGGACAAAAACAAAGACTTTCTATCGCCCGTGCTATTGCAAGGGATCCCAAGATTTTAGTTCTCGACGACTGCCTTTCCGCTGTTGATACAAACACGGAAAATATCATTCTCAACAACCTGAAACGTATTATGGACCACCGTACCTCGGTTATTATCTCGCACCGGGTTTCCTCAGCGAAACTTGCCGACAGGATCGTGGTACTTGACGAAGGAAAGATTATCGAGCAAGGTACGCACGCAGAATTAATGGCGAAAAACGGTGCCTACAAAGAGCTGTACGAAAAGCAGCTGATGGCAGAGGAAGTGTAATCCGGATTATTTTACCAGCCTTTTTACCTCCGCTTTCAACTCCTTCATCTCCTGATGGAGACTTTGCAGGCTCACCTGCTGCGTATCGGCTTCGAGGTTAAATGTCAGCTTACTGCTCACCTGCCACATTTCCCGGATCTCGTTTTGGTCAATCCGGATTGGCGCATAGTCCGGATTCAGCGATACCAGGTTTACGAAACCGGAATTTGCCTCTTTCTGGATCTTTTTAACCAACACACTGTCGGCAGTGACAATCACGTACATGCGGCGATTGCTCAGTCCGTCCATATCATCAACAGCTTTCCCGACGATCCATTCACCTGATTGCAGCACGGGCGACATACTATCTCCGTCGACCTGAAAACCGCGGAAAGTAGCATTGCGGTACTCAGGAAGCGGTATACCGAATGCGGGCAGACGCTCAAACCATTGCGCGTCACCAATATTACTCGGGTAGCCTGCGGCGGCTTTTGCATTGACCAGGACAATATTTTCTTTACCCTCACTATCAACCGTTACTACTTTCGGCGCAACCGAAACTTTATCAGAATGCAGGTATTTCTGGCTGCTTTCACCAAAAAGCCAGAGTGGATTAATGTGATACTTCTTTAATAGCTCCTTTACAACCTGACCCGGGATACGGGTGCGGCCCCGCTCAATGTCGGCCGTAGTTGCGCTGATACCCAACTCTTCCGCGAATGCTGACTGGGTCAGATTCAACTCTTCTCTTACTTGTTTAAAACGCTTAAACTCTTCTTCGGTCGGCATTTGTCAGTTGATCAGTTACTCAAAATCGATGTCTTTTCAAAAATAATAATTATTTGGAATATTTCCTTTTCTAGAATGGAAATGATCCATATATTTGGAATAAATCCATCAACACGTAAATATTCCAACTTGTGGACCGCACGATATTGCATTTGGATCTCGATACCTTCTTTGTCTCCGTGGAGCGAAAGAATGATAGCAGGCTTGAAAATAAGCCGGTTATGGTCGGCGGCGTGGGCGATCGCGGTGTAGTTGCTGCATGCAGTTACGAAACGCGGGCATTTGGGGTACATTCCGGAATGCCTATGAAAACGGCAAGAATGCTCTGTCCGGAAGCGATTGTGATCCGTGGCGATGCGGGTGTCTACTCGAAGGAGTCCAAGATTGTTTCGGAGATTATCAGTGAAACTGTGCCTGTTTTTGAGAAAGCCAGTATTGATGAGTTTTATGCCGATTTGTCGGGAATGGATAAATTTTTCGGCTCTTACAAGCTTGCTACCAACCTCGGCGAGCGCATCAGGCGGGAGAGCGGACTGCCGATTTCGCTTGGACTTTCAACGAGCAAGATTGTCGCGAAAGTAGCCACAGAAGAAGCTAAGCCCAATAATCACCGCAAAGTCGAAGCGGGAATGGAAAAGTCCTTTCTTGCCCCGATGCCTGTTAAGAAGATACCGATGGTGGGCGAAAAGACGGACAAGATCCTGCAAAACATGGGGATCCGGTATGTGAAGACGATCCAGGATATGCCGGTGCAGGTCATGAGCCAGGTTTTGGGTAAAAACGGCATACTGCTCTGGAACCGCGCCAATGGGCTGGATAACTCTCCTATTATCCCATTTCATGAGCGTAAGTCTATCTCCAACGAGCGCACTTTCGGAAAAGATACGGGCGATATCAAGCGGATGCGCGAAATGATCCGTGCAATGGGAGAAAACCTGGCCTATCAGCTGCGCTCAGGCAACAAGCTGACTTCGTGTGTGTCCGTCAAGATCCGGTATTCCGATTTTAATACCTTTTCCAAACAGGTCAAAATCCCTTACTCCTCAGCAGATCACGTCTTGATCCCGCATATAGAGCGGCTTTTTGACCAGCTGCACAACCGCAGAATGATGGTAAGATTGGTAGGTGTGAATTTCAGCGACCTGGTATCCGGCAATCACCAGATCAATATGTTCGACGATTCGGAAGAGCGGCTGAACCTGTACCTGGCAATGGACTACATAAGGGATAAATATGGGATCGACGAGCGTGGGAATTCCATTATCAGCTGGGCGACAACACTCGGGATACCCAACATTTCAAGCATGGGAAACCCATTCAACGGCGACCCGCCCATTATTCCGGCACACAGAAATGCCTAGCCGCTTGAAGATCAGGCTGCGTCCTGCTGCAGTGTTTGTATGTTGTTTAACTCATTAATTATGTGATGCTGCTCTTCTTCCAGATCGAAATCATCCTGCAATCCCAGCCAAAATTTGGGAGAAGTCCCAAAATATTTGGCCAGCCTGAGTGCCGTATCCGCAGTGATCCTGCGACGTCCTTTGATGATCTCGCTGATCCTTGTTTGCGGAATCGAAGTATCCTTGGCCAATTTATAGGCGCTAATCCCCAGCGGTATCAGAAATTCTTCCTGCAGCACTTCCCCGGGGTGAATGTTTCCTAGCTTTTCCATTGAGTACAGTTAATGATAATCAACAATTTCTACTTCCAGAGCATTTCCATCAACCCACTTAAATATAATCCGCCACTGAATATTGACACGAATGCTATAAAAGTCCTTCAAATTCCCGGATAGCTTTTCCAACCGGTTTGATGGCGGGATTCTGAGGTCACCCAGGGTCTGTGAGTTGTTTAACATTCTCAGTTTTCGCCGCGCAACAGATTGGATATCCATGGGGAGCGAGGGTACCCGCTCTCCAAGCCAGATTTTTTCCGTGATTTTGGACGAAAAACTCACAATCATAACGTATCGCGTTAGTAACGCACAAGGTAAGTATAAAGTTTAGATATCCGACAAAAATGCTACTCAACTGTCACTCCTATTTTAGCCTGCGTTTCGGGATGATTCCGGAGGAAGACTTGCTTCGGCTGGGGCGGGAGAATGATTATGATTGTATGGCACTGACAGACATTAATAATACTTCCGGCTGCCTGAACTTCATCCGGCTCGCGCCCAGGTTTGACATCAAACCGGTTGTCGGAATAGATTTTCGGAACGGAATTGAACAACAGTATGTCGGCCTGGCGAAAAGCAACGTGGGATTTCAGGCCTTGAATGGGTTTTTATCCAAACACCTGAATGAGAAGTCGAACTTCCCCGACGCAGCACCGCAACTAGAGGATACCGCATTTATATACCCTTTTGAAAAGGTCAATAATGTGAAAAAGCAGCATTTTGGCGAAAATGAATTCATTGGCATTTCGCTGAAAGATTTGAACAAAATCCAGTTTTCACATTTATTCAAATTTAAAGACAAGCTGGTTATTCAGCAGGCAGTTACATTCCGGCATAAAAAAGATTTCAATGCACACCGGCTCTTGCGTGCGGTTGACGGAAATACAATGCTCAGCAAATTGCTTACCTCGGAAACCGGCTCCGAAGACGAACAGATCATGCCGCGCAAAGTGCTGACCTACCACTTTAACCAAAAGGATCTTTCGACAATCATTTACAACACCGAAAAGTTGCTGGATGAATGTGATGTCCATTTCAAATTCGGAGATGAACGCGAACATCAGAATTTGCAGGTTTTTGGGAAAAGCAAAAAGGATGATTATCAGCGCATTTTTCAGCTCGGCTGCGACGGACTGCGGTACCGCTATGGATCGAATGTGAACGACGTCATTCTGGACCGGTTTAATATGGAGCTGGAATTGATCGAGAAACAGAATTTCATTCCCTTTTTCCTCGTCAATCATGCAATTACCAGCTATGCGCGGGAAAAAGGATATTACTATGTAGGGCGCGGGAGTGGCGCAAACAGTATCATCGCTTATCTGCTGAATATCACGAATGTAGATCCTATCGAGCTCGACCTGTACTTCGAGCGGTTTATGAATTTGTACAGGAAAAACCCGCCAGACTTCGATATTGATTTTTCCTGGCGTGACCGGGAAGATGTGACACAGTATATCTTCGATACTTTTGGCAAAAAAGGCCAGGCTTCACTGCTGGCGACTTACAGTACTTTCCAGCATAGTGCAGCTGTGCGGGAATTGGGGAAGGTTTTCGGCTTGCCTGCTTACGAGATTGAAGCATTGAGCAATGGAAAGTACGATCCCCGGAAACTCGATCAATATGGGTCGCTGGTGATCAAATACGCTGATTATCTACAAAAGAACAACCAGCCAAACCACCTCAGTATCCACGCAGGAGGTATACTGATTTCGGAGCGGCCGATCCATTACTTTTCTGCTACCGACATTCCCCCTAAAGGCTTTCCTACTACGCAGTTCGACATGGTGATCGCAGAGGATGTTGGCCTGAATAAATATGACATTCTCGGACAAAGAGGGCTGGCGAAGATCAAGGAGACACTCGAAGTAATCAAATATAATAGACCCGACGCACCCGAGTTTGATATTGATGATGTGAAGAAATTCAAAACAGACCCTAATATCAACAACCTGATCAAACAGGCGCAATGCATTGGCTGCTTTTATGTGGAGTCGCCTGCTATGCGCATGCTTCTGAAAAAGCTGGAAGTGGATAATTACCTTGGACTTGTGGCGGCAAGCTCCATTATCAGGCCGGGCGTGGCTAAAAGCGGGATGATGCGCGAGTACATTCTCCGCCACCGCCACCCCGAGCGGCGCGAGGAAGCGCACCCCAAATTGCTGGAATTAATGGAAGAAACTTATGGTATCATGGTGTACCAGGAAGATGTGATCAAAGTTGCACATTATTTTGCCGGGCTCGACCTGGGCGAAGCGGATGTGATCCGGCGCGGAATGAGTGGCAAGTTCAGGGGAAGAGAGGAGTTTGAAAGGGTAAAAGGTAAGTACTTCAAAAACTGTCGGGAGAAAGGTTATGATGAAGAAATGACGCAGGAAATCTGGAACCAGATCGCCAGTTTCGCCGGCTATGCTTTCGCAAAAGGGCATTCTGCTTCCTACGCCGTGGAAAGCTATCAGACGCTTTTCCTCAAAACTTACTTCCCGCTGGAATTTATGGTAGCCGTGCTCAACAATGGCGGCGGCTTTTACGGACAGGAATTGTACATCCACGAGGCACGAATGCTCGGCGGAAATGTGCTGGCACCGTGCGTCAACCACAGTTACGCCCAAACCGTCATCGAAGGAAAAGATATTTACATCGGAATGCAGTTCCTGAATGAAATTGAAGAAAAAACCATTACCAAGATCATTCAGGCGCGCGCGGCGGAAGGACCTTTTTTGTCACTCAACAATTTCCTGGACCGCGTTGCTATTTCCATTGAACAGCTGACCATTTTGATCCGCATTGATGCTTTTCGGTTTACCGGGATTGACAAGAAGACTTTGTTATGGAAAGCACATTTCCGGCTGAGCACCACACCTGTAAAGGCGCCGCAAAAGCAGTTGTTCCAGACAGAAATCAAGGATTACGAGCTCCCCTCTTTTGACTCGTCCGCGATCGACGATGCTTATGACCAGATCGAATTGTTGGGGTACCCGCTTTGCAGTCCGTTTGCGCTTGTGAAACATCCGCTTCCGCCGAGTGTGATGAGCAAGGACCTTCACCGGTATGTAAACCAGGAAGTGATCCAGTACGGGTATCTGGTTGCGGTTAAAAATACGCGGACTTCGCGGGGCGAGGCAATGCATTTCGGTACTTTTCTGGACCAGGAAGGGCAGTTCATCGATACGGTCCATTTTCCAAGAGGCACGAAAGCCAACTTCTCGGTCAAAGGTGTTTACAAAATCCGGGGTATTGTCACGGAAGAGTTTGGGTTTATGACGGTAGATGTGATTGAAATCAGCAGAATGGATTCTGTGGCCAGGGAAAAGTAGCAGGTGCTTGTTTTACTGGTCTGCTCAGTCTCCAAAAATCTGCATTTGACGGCATTGGGATAATGCAGGCAAGTTGTTTTTCGTTGTAGAACAGTTTTGCTATTCATGAGAATAGTCCATTTTTGCGCAACCACAAACCACCCCGCCTGATGTTAAAGCATATCCTGATCTTCTGTGCGTTCATTGCCATCGTCTCCTGCTCCAAAGAATCCGGCTCCATCACAGGTAGCTGGGTGACCGAGATACCAGATCAGCCACAACACAAAAGGGGTTTTACATTGAAGGCTGACGGCCGGGCTACCGCGATTAATCTTGAATCCAAAACTTATGAGAGATGGGAAAAACAGGGCGACTTGCTAATCCTGACCGGGAAAAACGAGTTTACCGAACGCACCGACGATGTAACGGATACAATGAAAATCATCTCTGTCGGAGACAGCACGCTCGTGGTTGAGACTAATGGAAAACGGCTCAATTATGCGAAAACAGGCAATCCTGAAAAGCTGATCTCCGATTTTGAATTATACGAATGCTTTGTGTACAAAACCAAAAAAGACTCTGCATTCCTGCACATCAATGTCGCGGACAGCATTGTCACCGGGGAGTTGTTTTACGCGTTTTTTGAAAAAGATCGTAATCAGGGTAAAATCGATGGAATAATGCGCGGTGATACCATTTACGCCAAATATACCTTCGTGTCAGAAGGGACAGAGTCGACCAGGGAAGTAGCTTTCCTAAAAAAGGGGGCGCAGTGGATTGAAGGGTTTGGGGATGTGGAAGAAAAGAACGGATCAATGGTTTTTAAAAATCGCTCAAAACTGAAATACCGGCGCGGACTTGCATTCAAAGGTATCAGGTGCCCGACCGCCCTCTAATAAAGGGCTGTTTATAAATCTGCTGACATACGGTTGTCAATCCGGAGCACTTACTTCGGGAATCAACTTCAAACTCATGCAGCTATGAACAGGCAAGATCTCAAGAAAACATGCAAAAGTTACTATAATGCCGCTGACAGGCCGGAGATCGTCGAATTCGGCATTGTACAATACATTTCGATAACCGGCAAAGGAGATCCTGCCGGGGAGGAATTTGCCGCGCACATTCAGGCGCTTTATCCGGTTGCTTATAAACTGAAATTTGACGCAAAAGCCAAAGGAAACGATTTTATTGTTCCAAAGCTGGAAGCACTTTGGTGGTACGACGAGCAGCAATATTCAGGTATATCCATCTCTGATGCCCCTTTGAAGATCCCGCGGAGTGAGTGGGAATACCGGCTGCTTATCCGCTTGCCTGAGCAAATTACAGCAAGTGAAGTGAATACGGCTGTCGAAGCTGTATTCGCCAAAAAGCAGCAGGAATTGATCAAGGCAGTTTCGTTTTTTGAGCTGAAAGAGGGAAAATGTGTACAAGTAATGCACAAAGGTCCATTCGATCAGGAGCCAGAGACTTTGCAGATTTTGAATGACTTTACAACCCGCCACGACTTGAAGAAAAATGGTCTGCACCACGAAATATATCTGTCCGATTTTCGAAAAACTTCACCTGAAAAGTTAAAAACCATTCTCAGAGAACCGGTCAAATAGAAAAGAGTTATATTTCGTTTCACTGGGTTTACATCAATTTAAAATTCAAAAAATGAAAAAGGCATTTCTCGCTTTTTGCTTTGCTATCACGGGATCGGGTTTTGTTTCGCTGGTTTCAGCGCAGGATCTGGCCTCGCAAAAAATACCGCTTGATCCCGACGTAAAAACCGGCCGACTGAAAAACGGGATCACCTACTATATCCGGAAGAACACCGAACCGAAAAACCGGGCGGAGCTCAGACTGGCTGTGAAGGCCGGATCGGTACTGGAAACCGATGCGCAACAGGGACTGGCGCATTTCATGGAGCACATGAACTTCAATGGTACCACCAACTTTCCCAAGAACGAACTGGTCAACTTCCTGCAAAAAACGGGAGTACGCTTTGGTGCTGATTTGAATGCATATACCGGCTTTGACGAGACTGTGTACATGCTGCCGATCCCGACAGATTCGGCGGGATTACTTGAAAAAGGCATTCAGGTACTTGAAGACTGGGCGCACGGTGCATTGCTGGACCCGGCTGAAATCGAGAAAGAGCGGGGCGTTGTTTTAGAAGAATCGAGAATGGGCCGTGGCGCGCAGCAAAGAATGCGTGACAAATTCCTGAAAGTAATTCTCAATAATTCCAGGTATGCAGCCCGTCTGCCGATCGGGAAGGACAGCATTTTAAAGTCATTCAAACCGGAAACGATCAAGGCGTTTTACAAAGACTGGTACCGGCCTGACCTGATGGCCGTGATTGCGGTGGGTGATTTTGATCCTGCCAAAGTGGAAGCGATCATTACACAAAAGTTCAGCTCCATTGCGCCGCCTGTCAATCCTAAAAAGCGCACGAAGTATGAAATTCCGCTCGACGGATCTACGCAGGTTGCAATTGTTACGGACCCGGAATATCCTCAAAATCTCATTCAGCTGATCTACAAGCAGCCTAACAGCAAGGAAAAAACATTGCAGGATGTCCGGAACAACTTCGCCCAGGCCCTGTATAATGCGATGATGGGACAACGCATGCAGGAGCTCACCCAAAAGCCTAATCCGCCCTTTCTGTACGGAGGAAGTGAGTACGGGGATTTCCTCGGCAACCTGGATTCTTATACATCCGTAGCACTTGCCAAGGATGCGGCTTCCATGAAAACTGCATTGACTGCTGTGCTCGAAGAGAATGCACGTGTTCAAAAATTTGGCTTCACACAGCCTGAGCTCGATCGTGCCAAGAAGGATTTTTTCAACAGCATCGAACAGTATTACCGGGAACGTGACAAGACCAAATCTGCGAATCACGTACAGGAGTACCTCAACCACTTCCTGCACGAAAAGCCTTACATGGGCATGACGGCCTATTTTGAATTTGTCAAAAAACACCTGGAAAGCGTCAATCTCACCGAGGTGAACGCACTGGCCAAAAAATATATTACAGATAAAAACAGGGCGGTGGTAGTGATGGGGCCAGAACAAAGCAAAGACGCATTACCAACCGAGGCGGAGATCCGTGCATTGTTAAAGGATGCCGGAAAAGATGTGACTGCTTATGTTGACGATGTTGTTGATACGCCTTTGCTGAGCAAAGAGCCTGTTGCGGGAAAAGTTACATCGGAAAAGAAGCTGGAAAAGCTGGATGTTACTGAGCTTACCCTTTCGAATGGCGTGAAGGTATTGCTGAAACCAACTGACTTCAAAAACGACGAAATCCTGATCAAAGCGACTGCGCGGGGCGGTTATTCCCTTTTTCCGGAAGAGCGCGAAACGGGTGTTTTTACCAGTTACCTGATCCAGTCTGGCGGTGTGGGACCTTACAACCAGACGCAGCTGCAAAAGTTTCTGGCAGGCAAAACGGCGAGCGCCGGGCCTTATATCAGCGAGCTTACCGAGGGTATCGGAGGTGAAACTAATCCGAAAGACCTGGAAACCACTTTACAGTTGATCTATGCTTATTTTACAGAGCCGCGCAAAGATGCAGAACTGGTTAAGGGGATTTTGGCAAACCAGAAAGCTTACCTGGAAAATATCCAGAAGACACTGACTCCCGAGAAAGTGTACTCGGATTCATTGAATGCGGTTTTGACAAATTACAATCCGAAACGCCAGCCGCTCAAACCAGAAAGTGTGGATAAGGTTAACCTGGATCGCGCTGAAACGATTTACAAAGACCGGTTTTCTGATGCTTCCGATTTCGTTTTCACCTTTGTAGGCGCATTCCGGGTGGACTCCATCAAGCCTTATATCGAAAAATACCTCGGCAGCCTGCCTTCGACAGAAAGGAACGACGACTTTAATCATCCGAATATTTTCCCTCCAAAAGGAAAAATTGAAAAGACGATTTATAAAGGAATGGAGCCCAAAAGTCGTGTGACGCTGGTTGCAAGCGGAGAATATGATTACAATCCTGAAAACAACATTCAGATAGAAGCTTTGCAGGAGGTTTTACAGATCAAACTGATCGAGGCTTTGCGCGAGGAAGAGAGCGGGGTTTATGGCGTAAGTGTGTCAGAAAGCACCGACAAGTTTCCAAAAGGAAGATACCGGTTTACAGTTGGTTTCGGATGTGCGCCGGAGAATGTGGAAAAGCTGATCAAGCGCACGAAAGAGGAAATCGCGAAGGTAAAGGCAAACGGGGCCGACCAGAAAGACATTGAAAAGTTTGTAGCTGAAACACGCCGACAAATGGAAACAGCTACTAAAACAAACAGCTTCTGGCTGAGTTACCTCGACGATAATACATTCCTGGGAGACGATCTGGACGAGATTTTCCAGCAGGATAGACTATTGAAAACAATTACAGTTGCCAGTACCAAAGAAGCTGCGCGTAAGTATTTCAATGATGACGATTTCATCCAGGTTGTGCTAATGCCTGAGAAGAAATAGTAGCGCGAAGGCCAGCCTGCTGCATTACTGCGCAGCGGGCTGGCCTTGTCTTAATTTCATGATAATGTTCGTTTTTAGATCAAAAAGATGCTTTTCCAATCCAACCGGATAAGTATGCGGATTTACAAAACGCTTGATTCCTTTGTAAAAATGCGCAAGCTGATCCTTGACCCGCTGCCGGGTTTCATGAATGGAAGGCTGATTGTAAATGAGCTGGCCTTTTGCGAAAACAGGCACCAGCAGATCTTCAAAATGCATTCCCTCTTCAAATGACCGGTTTTTTGTAAAATCATAAGGATCAACCATCGTCGACTTACCGATCAGCGGATTTTCGATATTGAAGATCATATCAGACACAAAACCTTTGCCGTCCCGAAACCGCCGAACCTGCTGAATTCCAGGCGTGGAAACTTTGACAAGCTGTTCGGATAATTTCAGCTTATAATCCCATTCACCGGTGCTTGTCTTGATCGCGGCAAGCTTGTAAACACCGCCTAATGCAGGCTGATCATACGCTGTAACCAGTTTGGTACCAATTCCCCAGATATCGATTTTTGCGCCCTGGATTTTAAGACTGTCCATAATGTACTCGTCGAGATCATTGCTGGCAACAATACTCGTTTGCTGGAATCCTGCATCGTCGAGCAGTTTCCGTGACTCGATACTTAGATAAGCCAGATCACCGGAATCCAGCCGTATTGCCCCAAGTTCATAGCCGCGTTTTCTCAGCTCTTTCCCCACCTCAATTGCATTGCGTACACCTTGAAGCGAATCATAGGTATCTACCAGCAGGGTTACATTATTCGGCAAATGCTGCGCGTAAGTTTCAAATGCTTTCAGCTCGGAATCGAAAGACATTACCCAGCTGTGCGCGTGGGTACCTTTTACCGGGATATCGTAAATTTTGCCGGCGAGCAGATTGGAAGTTGCATCAAAACCGCCGATATAAGCCGCGCGGCTGGCAGTTACCCCGCCGTCGGGACCTTGCGCGCGCCTTAAACCAAATTCAAGTAAGGTATCATCCTTTGCCACCAGCCGCATCCGTGCAGCTTTTGTGGCGACGAGAGACTGGAAATTGATCAGGTTCAACAGCGGCGTTTCCAGCAGCTGACATTGCAGGATAGGTCCCTGTACGCGCAGCAGCGGCTCGTTTGGAAACACGACAGTACCTTCCGGAATAGCATCAATACTGCATTGCAGCTCCATTTGGGATAAATATTCAAGAAAACCCGGTTCGAACAATGCATTCCCGTCATTTCCTTTTAAGGAACCAATATAGTCGAGGTCTGACTGGCTTACGCGGTACTCTTTGATATATTCGATCACGCTGTTGAGTCCGCAGGTGATGGTGAATCCTCCCTGAAACGGGTGTTTGCGAAAGTACAAGTTGAAAACTGCTTCCTGCTCCGCCTTGCCCGATTTCCAGTAACCATAAGCCATTGTGAGCTGATAAAGGTCTGTAAGCAGGCTCAGAGAAGTGCCGTATAGCTGATTGATCATAATAATGTGTAATTGGTGTTTTAAGCTGCTCAATTAATGAAAAAAAGGCGGTTATTTCTAACCAGCCTCTTCTTCAATAACAGTTTGACGCAGTTTTCGCACCAGTTGACACTTTCAAGCAAGCTGCGCAGGTGCAATTC
The DNA here is from genome assembly GCF_000701505.1 of Dyadobacter crusticola DSM 16708. Lineage (GTDB taxonomy): Bacteria > Bacteroidota > Bacteroidia > Cytophagales > Spirosomataceae > Dyadobacter > Dyadobacter crusticola. Next base: position 330,264 of record NZ_JNJB01000001.1, read on the forward strand.
CTGTTTGCAGGAGCAGGTTTAAATTTTTTTGCAAAAAAATTAAGCTTTATTCCTGAAAGCTATGTTTTAAAACTTTTAGACTGAATTTCAGTTCTTTACAAGAAATTATGTATGTTCCGGAAATAAGAAGATTACCTAACGTATATGAACGGATGATTTAACGGATATCTCGCCATTGATCTTTTCGCAGTGTGCTGGTCGTATGTATCCGTAAAACTGAATTTTTTACGAACAAAAAAGAAGTTTCATGGACCAATCGATAGAGGCGAAGATCAGATCCGTGGCGCTGAATATCCGGAAAATCAGGGAGTACAGAGATTACACACAGGAATACCTCGCAATGAAGTTGGGCATATCTCAAAATGCTTATAGTAAAATTGAGCTTGCCTACACGCGCATTACGTTGGAGCGATTAATTCAGATCGCGCAAATTCTTGAAGTAGACTCGGTGGATCTGATCAGAGGAAATGCAGAAGATCTGGTGCGCCTGCACACCGCAGAGTAAACATCAACAACAAACAAAACGGGCTGACTCCATTAAGAGCCAGCCCGCTTCATTTCTTTCAAAATTCTATTTATATCGCTTCCAGGATCCGCTCGATTGCTACCTGATGTCCGATTTTCTCTTTCAATTCACTGATCGCAACACGCTCCTGCTCCATTGAATCGCGGTGGCGGATGGTTACGGTATCGTCTTCCATTGTCTGGTAATCCACTGCAATGCAGAATGGCGTTCCGATCAAATCCTGTCTGGTATAACGCTTGCCGATTGCCGCACCGTCATCGTACACTGTTCTGAATGACGATTTAAGTGAATTCGCAATTGCTTGTGCTTTTTCCGCCAGTCCATCCTTCTTCACCAATGGAAGTACCGCAACTTTGAATGGTGCCAATGCAGGATGCAATTTCAGATAAGTACGCTCCTTTTGGTTTTCGCCCTCACCTACTGTTTCCACAGTATAAGCATTGCAGAAAGTAGCCAGGAACAGGCGGTCAGCGCCTACTGATGTTTCCACCACGTACGGAATGTAGTTTCCGTAAGGTTTGCCATTTTCATCCAGATCAGAATCAAAGTACTGCTGTTTTTTCTTCGAAAGCTCCTGGTGGTTACGCAGGTCAAAATCCGTTCTTGAATGGATACCTTCAATTTCCCTGAAACCAAATGGAAACTGGAATTCAATGTCCACCGCCGCATTGGCATAATGTGCCAGCTTTTCGTGGTCGTGGAATTTCAGCTTTTCTGCTGGTAAACCAATCGCTTTATGGAATTTCATACGCGCCTCTTTCCAGGCTTCATACCAGGTCATTTCAGTACCAGGGCGAATGAAAAACTGCATTTCCATTTGTTCAAATTCCCGCATACGGAAAGTAAACTGGCGCGCCACGATTTCATTCCTGAATGCTTTTCCAATTTGTGCAATACCGAATGGAACTTTCATCCGGCCGCTTTTCTGTACATTCAGGAAGTTTACAAAAATCCCCTGCGCAGTTTCCGGACGCAGGTAAATGAGGCTGGAATCTTCTGCTACCGAGCCCACCTGCGTGCTGAACATCAGGTTGAACTGGCGCACTTCTGTCCAGTTGGTAGTTCCCGAAACCGGGCATTTGATATTTTCAGCAATGATAAGCTCGCGAACGCCGTTCAGGTCTTCTGCACTGAGCAGCCGCCCCATTTCTTCCAGCAGTGCTTTTGCTTTTTCTTCGTTACCCTCTGCAGCATATTGCTCCGCTTTGCCTTCGAGCAGCTGATCGGCGCGGTATCTCTTTTTAGAATCCTTGTTATCGATCATCGGATCATTGAACCCGTCGACGTGCCCCGAAGCTTTCCACGTGAGCGGGTGCATGAAGATAGCGGCGTCGATACCCACAATATTATCGTGCAGCTGCGTCATCGCCTTCCACCATGCGGCTTTCAGGTTATTTTTAAGTTCGACGCCGTTCTGGCCGTAGTCGTAAACAGCCTGCAGACCGTCGTATATTTCAGAAGAAGGAAAAACGAAGCCGTATTCTTTGGCGTGCCCTACAATATCTTGTAAAGAGGTAGCGGGTGTTGGGTTCATTCTGGTTAAAAAATCAAAGAGAAAAGACTGTTCATGCATCCAAAACTAGGAAGTTGGCAAAATTAGGTATTTTGACCGGACATACGTAAGCCCAATGTTCGAAAGCGGACAAAATATAGCGACAATCAGATGTAATTCACTGTATATTAGAGTATATGCAAAATTGGCATACGTTTTTAACAGGGGTATACAAACAAACCTAGGCGCAATATGCTGTTCAACTATATCAAAATCAGTTTCCGCAACCTCAGCAAACAGAGGCTTTTCAGCGGCCTTAACATTTTCGGACTTGGTATTGGCATGGCAGCGGTTTGGCTGATGTTGCTTTACGTCGCCGATGAATTGAGCTACGACCGCTTTCACGAGAAAGCGGATCGCATTGTACGGGTTGTGCAGCAAGCGACGTGGGACGAAGGCAACCTGCACATCCCGCTTACCTCTGCGCCATTTGCCACTGCCCTGCAAGCAGACTATCCCGAAGTAGAGAGCGCGGTTCGTATCAGTTCAGAAGGCGGCGGCGCAATGAAATATGGTAAAAACGAGGTAGTAGCAAACGACATTTATTTTACTGATCCTTCTATTTTCAATGTATTTTCCTTCCCTGTTTTATACGGTGATGCAAAAAGCGCCTTGACAGAGCCGCAGAAGATTGTTTTGACAAAAACACTGGCCGAAACGCTTTTCAAAGACGCTTCCCAGGCAGTCGGAAAAACCGTACTGTTCAGCAACAACTTTCCAAACGTCGTGACTGCGGTCATTGAAGATGTCCCTGCGAACTCTCATCTTAAATTCAGCGCATTACGCTCGTTACCCAAAGACTATACTACCGCTTGGCAGCAATTTGAACTTTATACTTACCTGCTGCTGAAAGACGGTACGGATAGTCAAAACTTCAAGAAAAAGCTGGCAGGTTTTTTCCCTAAATACCTTAAAAAAGAAATGGGCAATGTAAGCTACCAAATGGAGCTTCAACCACTTACATCAATCCACCTGAACTCGCACCTGGATTTTGATATCAGCCCGAACGGAAATGCAAATACCGTTTACGTATTCTCTGCCATCGCCGCATTGATCCTGCTGATAGCCTGTATCAATTATGTCAACCTGTACACTGCCCGTTCCATGAAGCGGATCCGCGAAGTAGGTGTCAGAAAATCCATCGGGTCAGAAAGGGGCCAGCTGATCGGACAGTTTTTGACGGAATCGATGATCATGACCATCTTGTCGGGTCTGGTGGCATTTATTCTGGTCGTTATCTCGCTTCCGCTCTTCAACGAACTGGCAGAGAAATCACTTACGCTTGGTTACCGGAGCGACCTGCTGAGCGCATTGGTTGCCACCGCATTTGTCCTGCTGGTTGGATTGATAAGCGGCTTGTATCCCGCAATCCGCTTTTCAGGTTTCCGACCTGTGAATGCATTGAAAGGTCAGATCGGCAGCCAGATTAGCAGTGCATATCTCCGCAAATCGCTGGTTGTATTTCAATTTGCAGCTACGGTGGTGATGATCGCCTGCGCTGCGGTGGTTTACCGTCAGATCCATTACGTCAACAACAAAGATCTGGGCTTCAATAAAAGTCAGGTACTCGTGTTCCACATTGATAAAAACGAGGTCAGAAACCAGGTTCGTGCCGTCAAACAGAAGTTGTCGGAAAGTCCGTATATCGAAAGCGTCGCATCTTCAAGTAACCCGATCGGCACCAACTTCATAGGTTCGGCCGGTATGTTTATGGAGAAAGAAAATGGCCAGATGAGCCCGAGCACCCAAATGGTACAGAAGTTTGCAGTGGACGGCGATTTCCTTAAAACCATGGAGATCAAGCTGGTAACGGGTCGCAATCTGAACTCGGAATCAGAAGCGGACTTATCAGCCGGCGCAATGGTAAATGAAGCTTTGGTCAAAAAGCAGGGGTGGAAAGATCCGGTCGGTAAGCGGATCAAGTACTTCATCGACGACAAAGGTAATACGAAAGAAGCGACTATTGTAGGAGTTGTGGCTGATTTCCATACTTATTCACTACAACACAAGATTGAGCCGCTGGTATTACAAGCCCCTGCGCCGGGTGACGGAGATAATATTTATGTAAGAATTGCACCGGAAAAGACCAAAGAAGCACTTGCTTATATGCGTCAGGCTTACAAGGAATTCGACCCGGAAGCTACGCTGGATTTTCACTTCCTGGACGAGAACTTTGCCCAACAATATGCTTCCGAGCAGCGCCAGGGAAACATCATGCTCACTTTTGCAGTACTTGCTGTCTTGATTGCCTGTCTGGGTCTATTCGGCCTGGCTGCATTTGCCGCCGAGTCCAGAACGAAGGAAATCGGTGTCCGCAAAGTACTGGGCGCGAGTGTTCAAAGCGTGGTAATGTTGCTGTCCAAAGATTTCATCAAGCTGGTATTTATTGCGATTGTCGTTGGAACACCGGTATCCATCTACGCTATGAGCGAGTGGCTCAAAAACTTCGAATACCGTGAGCCGCTCTCCTGGTGGATCTTCGCCGGAGCCGGAATGATCGCAGTCGTCATTGCGTTGGTAACTGTCAGTGCGCAGGCATTTAAATCTGCATTGATGAATCCGGTGAAGAGTTTGAGGACGGAGTGAGTTGGGCAACAGCGAAGAGCTTTAGCTTTTAGCTGTTGGCTGTTAGCCTTCTGAGGGAACGATATCTTTCTTTGGAGGTTAAAAAAAGTTAAACGAAAATCAACGTCTTTAATCCCGGCTATTTTTGTCAAAACCTGATAAAAATACCGGGATTATGATGCACAACTACTTCACTATTGCCTGGCGGAATTTACTGAAACGTAAATTCTACTCTGTTCTGACCGTTTTTGGACTTGCCGTTGGGATTACTTTCACGTTCCTTGTCGGCAGTTATATTCACGGGGAATTGCAGGTGAATGCCGATCTCCGGAATGCAGATCAGCAGTACATTGTCCGAAGTAAATGGAAGGTACCGGAAATGGGCATCGACTTTGCTACCTTCGGGCCGCTTGGCAAGACGTTGCGCGACGAATATCCTAACCTTGTAGCCGGCTATTACCGTTACGATGCCATTACCGTCGCAGTTTCCCGCGGCGACAGGCACTTTCGGGAAGATGTACAGACGGGAGACACAACACTGCTTTCTATGTACGGTTTTCCGGCACTGCACGGTGACGTTAAGACTGCATTGCAGCAGCCCAATTCCATCGTAATCACAGAAGAAAAAGCGCTCAAATATTTTGGAAAAAGCGATGTTGTCGGCCAGAACCTGACGCTGCATAACTTCGTAGGAGGCAAGCAGGAGTATCAGGTAACAGCCGTCTTAAAGGATCTTAAATCCAGCTCGGTCAGCCACTTACTAAATAATCCCTCCTCGATATTTATCCCCCTCAGCTCACTCGAAGGCCGCAAAGGCTCAGAAACGGACTGGAATTTTCCATTTATGGTGACTTTCATCCAGTTACAAAAAGGAATTGAACCAAAAGATCTTGAAAAACCGATTGCGCAAATACTGAAAACAAATGCACCAGCCAGTGCGCGCGAAAATGTAAGTATCTACCTGACTCCGCTTAAAGATTACTATCTCGAAGCCAATAACGGGCTGGTACAGAAGATGATCTACATTCTGTCGGCTGTGACGGCATTCATTTTGTTGATGGCGGTTGTCAACTTTGTCAACATTTCTGTTGCGAGCTCCTCTTCCAGACTGAAAGAAATTGGCGTAAGAAAAGTGCTGGGAAGCCTGAAAAGGCAGATCATCGGGCAGTTTCTTGCCGAGTCCATCTTGCTGGCCGCATTCGCAAGCTTGTTATCTATTGGTTTTTATGAGTTATCACGAGGTTATTTTGGTGAAATTGTTGGTAAACAGCTTGTGTCAGGCATTTCCCTTTTTCCCTGGGTGTTCATTCTGCCCCTGCTTTGTGCATTGCTAATCGGGCTGCTTGCTGGCTCCTACCCTGCCTTCATACTTTCTGCAATCCCTTCGGTAGACTCGATGAAGGGCAAGTTGAAGTCCGTCAAAGAGCATGTCGGTTTCCGGAGATCTCTGCTAGTGCTGCAATTTACGATCGCCTTATTTGTCTTTGTAGCAGCAGCTATTATCACCCAGCAGGTTGATTACTTTTTCAACAAAAGTCTGGGTTTTGAGAAAAATGCATTGGTTTCCATAGCAGTACCCCGCGACTGGACGCCCGAAGGCGTGGCTAAAATGGAGGGAATCCGTAACGAGCTATCGAGTCTTGCAGAAGTAACAGATGTTAGTTTATCGTACGAAATAACAAACGGGAATACGGGCGCTCAATACGGCATTTACCAGCCGGGCCAGGATTCTGCGCAAGCGGTACACACCCAATTTTTCTCAACCGATGAAAAATTCGCATCGACCTTTGGGATCAAAGTACTGGCCGGTGAATTTTTAGCGAAGCCAAATGCAGCTATCCAGACATACCGCATTGTCATCAACCGTTCTGCATTGAAGACCCTGGGATTTAAGTCTCCCGAAGAAGCTGTGGGGCGGCAGGTCAGGATCCATTTCTTTCCTGAACCTGCAACGATCGCCGGTGTTATCCAGGATTTCCACTTTGAATCCATGCATCAACCGATCAAACCATTGGCAATTAGTCACGTACGTGGTGGAAATACATACAGATACCTGAGTTTCAGGTTGAATGGAAATGTGGCTCGGGCTATGTCGGCAATTCAGAAAAAATGGTCTGCGCTGATGCCCGACGCACCTTTTGAATACACCTTTATGGATCAGACTCTGCAAAAGTTATATCAATCCGAGATCCGGCTGCAAAGAGCGGCACAATTGGCCACATTACTGGCATTGATCATCGTGGTGCTTGGTATAATCGGGATGGTTTCGCTCAGTGTAGCGCGGCGAACTCGGGAAATCGGGATCCGAAAAGTGCTGGGTGCGTCGGGGATCAACGTGGTTATGCTGTTCCTGAAAGAATTCCTGCTGGTAACACTCACCGGCGCCGTAATCGCATTTCCGCTGGCCTTCATTGTAATGAAAAACTGGCTGAACAACTACGCTTACAGAATAGCCCCTGACTGGCCGACATTCTCAATAATAGCACTCGCTTTCTCAGCGGCCATTATCTTGCTGGTCTCCATTCAAACGTATAAATCTGCATTAATGAACCCGGTCAAGAGCTTACGGGCGGAGTGAAATATTACCGAAGAAGTCTCAAAAAGGATTCCAGATTCACAACTTCGAGCTTTGGGAAAGCTAGTGTTTTGAACATTCTGAAATCACTGTCATTACTTACCAGATAGTCGCAGTTCGAACTGATCGCTAAATCTGCGAACTTATTATCATCTGGATCGTTTTCAATGAGATTCCACTTAAAGAAAGGTTCCCTGAAAATAGTATTTGGAGCAATTGTTAATTGATGCAAAACCTCATTCGCAGTAGTGGGAGAATACGTTTTGCCAAGTATTTCCTCATATTCAAATAGAATTTCATTACTGACGCACCATTTAAATTTTCCTGCCATAAAATCTAAATATAGCTGATAGTATGGGCTTTTCGGAGGAATAGAGGCTCTAAGACAATTTGTATCAATAACTACTTTAACCATTTGCGCCAAAGCTATCGTCAATTAACATTTTACGATAGTCTTCGGTTGAGTAATTTTTTTCAGCAAGCACTTTGTCCAGCTCCTTTTTTAAGCGTTGATCAAAATACTTCATCAGCAATTCGCGAATTTCCAACGTCTCTTCATCGCTCAATTTTTGATCGAAAAGGCGCAGAAGGCTGATTTGCAGCGGATTTAACGGACTATGATCTGTCATGTAGGTATTGCAAATAAGTGTGCTCTCTTTCGAAAATACACAAAACTTTCCTTCTTATCAACTCAATCTCACAGAAAACAAGTCTTTGGACCGAAAATAGATCCACGTAACAACTACCATTGTAAAGATCCCGCCGATTACAACAGAAGGAACAGTTCCGAAAGCTTTCGCCATTACTCCTGATTCGAATGCGCCCAGCTCGTTAGAAGAGCTCACAAACATTCCATTCACGGCCGCAACCCGGCCGCGCATTTCGTCAGGTGGGTAAATCTGTAAGATAGTTTGTCGCACGATAACGCTCACACTGTCGAAAACGCCCGTCGCGAAAAGCGCCGCACAGGAAAGTAAAAAGCTGGTTGATAGCGCGAAGACGATCGTAAATATCCCAAAGCCCGCCACCGCGATCAGCATATTCCGCCACGCATTATGTGTCGGCGGGTAATAAGCCATCGCGAACATCGTGATCAGCGAACCAATGGAAGGCGCTGCACGCAACAAGCCCAATCCTTGCGGTCCGACTTTCAATATATCCTCTGCAAACACGGGCAGAATGGCGACAACTCCTCCGAACAGCACAGAAAACAGATCAAGGGAAATGGCGTAAAGCACAATCCTCGTCTTGAAAACAAATCGGAATCCTTCTTTCAGGCTCTCGATAATCGGCGTGGTTATCTTAGGAAACTCGGGCCGCGTCTTGATCATGCCCAGCAAAATCCAGCAGATCACAAAATTGGCAATGACGATCAGCAGCACATTGGCTAAACCAAGATATGCATATAGAAAACCTGCTATCGCCGGTCCCGTGATTGATCCCGCCTGCCAGAATGAGCTACTCCACGTAGACGAATTGTGGTAAATCGTGCGGGGAACCAGAAACGGCTTCAAGGAGCTGGATGCGGGCGAATAGAAGCCTTTCGCGAAGCCAATCAATGCAAAAACCGAATAAATAATTGCCAAATGCTGCCCCTGGGTTAGCGAGTTGTAAATCCCCGGCTGAAAAGCAACATACAGGATCACCGAACCCAACAGAATAACGACCAAACTAATGTGCATGATCGTAATCTTGTTCTTCTGATCGGCGATGTGCCCGCCAAAAAGTGAAGTAATAATAAACGGAATCACCTCCGCCAAACCAACAAGACCCAGCGCCAGCGGATCGTGCGTCATTTTATACAGTTCATAACCGACAATTACCTCCTGAATGAGGATCGTGGCCGAAAAGAGAAAAGTGTTTGATATAAAAAAACGAAAATCGGAATAGCGAAGTGCTGCGTAAGGATCGTGGGGAGAAACAGTTTTCAATTCGGTAGGTTGGTGTTCTGCATCGTAACACGCCCGGCCGGCAATAATGTTCTGTTTCTGCGGAAAATTAATGAAGTTTGTACAGCAAGTGACGGTTTTACATTTTTTTAACAAGCTTTTACAAGCCTTTTACCCGCATTCACACCCCAGCGAATAGATTTGTTCCATTCACAAAAATTATCGGAACTATGAAAAATGCATCAGGCTTCATTTGCGCAATCCTGCTGGCGGTGACTACTTCTACCGCGCTGCCGGCGGATAAGCCCGTTAAAAAAGCAGTCAAAAAACCGGGAACAAACCAGAAAACTGCTTCGCCAGCAGCTGTCGAACCAGCCAAACAAAAAATTGTCACGCCGGTATTTCACTGGTTCGGACCTTTGGACGAAAAGAAAGGTTCGAAAGATAAGTGCTAATCAATTTTCACAAATGACGAACACCGGCAACAAATCTGTTTTCCCATTCAAACTGCTCTTTTTTGCAGCATTACTTGCTTTGTTGCCGGCTTTTCAAACCGTATCTGCCAACAATGAAAATGTACGCTTTGCAGAGAAAGCTAACCTAGCATTAAGAAGGGCAGCGCACCATTTGCTGCTGGCGGCCGGCGATTCGGTCACAACAATTCCGGCTGTCAAACAAATCGATGCAAATACTTTCTCAGTCCGGGTCGAGAACCTGGGAGAATATGAGAAGCTACCCAAGCTCCTGCAGGAATCTTTGCAGACCCAAAATATTGGCCGGGGATACAATGTGATGGTGTTCAACTGTGAGACAAGTGAGTTGCAGCTTGGCTATAATTTCCAGGATCTAACTCAAAAAGGCGGAGTAGCCTGCGAAAATAGAGATAATGAAAAAGGCTGCTTCACCTTGCAGGTCAGTTTTGATCCTCTACCGCAGAATGCAGCAAGTAATTCGGGCATTCAGCTGTGGATCATACCTTTTGCCTGCGGCCTCGCCGGAATAGGATTGTTTGTCTGGAATCGGAACAAGCAAAAATTACATCTACCGAAGACAGAAGCTGCTGCAATTCAGACTTCCGAGATTTACTTCGGGAATTCGTCGCTCGATAGTCAAAACCTAATACTGGTATGCGGCAATGCAAAAAGCCAGCTTACTTACCGGGAAGCCAAATTGCTTAGCCTTTTTGTCAGAAACAGCAATCAGGTACTTGAAAGAGACTTTATTCTCAAATCGGTTTGGGAGGACGAAGGCATTATCGTAAGCCGGAGCGTCGATGTTTTTGTGTCCCGGCTGCGCAAATTATTAGCGCCCGATCCCGCCGTAAAAATCACCGCCATTCACGGTGTTGGCTACAAAATGGAAATCCATTCCTGATACACTTCAAACCTGGCAAAAAGCTGGCAGTTAGAATATATGAAAGAAATGAAAGCACCTGAACTATTTATCTGTATTTTGCGTACCAAAGTGGTACACAAAAGCAAGGATTATGATAGTGATCAGCTCCCGCGAGTTTCGCGATAACCAAAAGAAATATATGGACCTGGTTGACAGTAATCAGCAGGTTGTCATACAAAGAGGAAAAGAGAAGGCTTATGTGCTCACGCCCGTCGGTAAGAAGGACCGCTACTTCATGGATCCCCAGGTAATCACTGAAATCCAGGAAGGCATTGACCAGTACCGCGCTGGAAAAACGACCAAAGTAGATAAAGCGGATTTTGACCAGCTGCTTGGCCTATGAGCTATCAGATAGCTTTTACTGACAAGGCTCTGGATGGGATTGAAAAACTGAAAAAATCCGGAAACAAGCCTGTCCTGAAGAAAATCCGAAAGCTGCTCGACGAGCTAACTGAGCACCCATATACCGGTACGGGCCAGCCTGAGCAGTTAAAATACGATCTGGCCGGCTTCTGGTCTCGTAGGATTAGCCAGGAACACCGCCTCGTTTATGCCGTAGACGAAAACAAAATCACCGTTACGATTATTTCTGCAAAGGGGCATTATGAGTAGTTCAATGAAATATTTACCCCAAATCCGCTGCCGGAATGTTCTCTGAGTATCATTATTTCCTCCTGCATTACAGTTTGCCACATCGGCAAAGGTTTTAACTCCTTATTTTTTCTTTCCGAAACCTCTTATTCTCTCTCAAATAGGCAATTTCAACCTTAGGAACTTGAATAAGCTCATTTTTAACAGCAAGGATGGAGTTGTAGACTTGTGTAGAACCCCGTCTAAACTCTTCATTTACAATGCTCACAGTCGGTGTGTAAGGGGCGAAGGCCGCCGCCGCTAACCAACACTTTCTCTCAGATCGGAGTGAACTGCACAAGCTTTTCAGGTTGTCCGTCTGCTTCGTCCGATACCGTACACATTTGTACGTTTTTGAACGATCAATCCATTCAAATCAATGTTAACCCACTAAATACCAGCTGAATACTATTCTGGCAAGGGTTTTTAAAATAGGATTGGCATAAGAGACGATGGCAACGGATTTGTTTTTCAAAACGCTTGTCCGTAATTACAACCTGAATCTCAAACCCAACATTTTTTATGATTAAGTTAGAAAAGATATCAAAGTACTACCCGGCAGGATTTGGCAAAACCTACGTTTTGCGTCACATTGATTTACATATAAAAGAAGGTGAGTTTGTTTCCATTATGGGTCCGTCGGGCTCGGGAAAATCTACCCTGCTGCATATCCTGGGCTTGCTGGAAGAGCCTTCGGAAGGTGAATACCTCTTTCTCGACGAGCCTGTTCAAAAATTGTCAGAAAAGAAGCGCACAGAATTGCACCGCCACCACATTGGTTTTGTGTTCCAGGCTTACCATTTGATTGACGAATTGACGGTTTATGAAAACATTGAAACGCCGCTGCTCTACAAGGGAACTTCATCTTCCGAGCGGAAAAGCAGGGTGGCAGAATTGCTCGACAGATTCAATATGGTCGCAAAAAAAGACCTTTTCCCGCACCAACTGTCGGGAGGCCAGCAGCAGCTGGTAGGTGTCGCCAGGGCGATCGTACATAACCCGAAAGTGATTTTTGCCGATGAACCAACCGGTAACCTGCATTCGGAGCAGTCGATCGAGATTATGGAGTTATTTCAGAAACTCAACCAGGAAGATAAGGTAACGATTGTACAAGTAACTCATTCAGAAACAAATGCCGAATATGGCAACCGCGTAGTTCGCCTGAAAGACGGCTGGTTAGCCTAAAAAAATACCTATTAGCCATGAAACGTTTTTTTCTACTTGTTTGCCTGCTGCCTCTGTTCAGCCAGGCCCAGACCACCCTTAGCCTTGCAGATTGCGTCGACCTGCTGATCAAGAACAACCTTACCTATCAGCAAGGGAACCTGCAGGCCGAAGCAGCACAGGCACAGCTGCGGCAAACGAGGTCGCAAATCATGCCGCAGATCTACATCGGGGCCGATCAAAGCTTCAATATGGGGCGGAGCATCGACCAGTATACCAATGCGTATATAGATGAGGTTTATGGTTTGAATGCGATCGGGACGGGCTTTTCTATACCCGTTTTCCAGGGCTTCAAATTACAGAACCAGATCCGCCAGGGTGTCCTGCTGAAAGAATCGGCGGTAGAAAACCGGACAGCGGTGCTGAATGCGCAGACCATTCTTTTGATGCAGGGATATGTAAATGTACTTGCCACCAATGCACTCCTTGAAGCGGCGACGCAGCAGGTACTCTCCTCGGAACAGCAGGTCGACCGCGTTTCGAAGCAGGTAAATGCAGGTACCGTAGGCGCTAATCTGCTTTACGAGATCAAGGCGCAGCTTTCCAATGATAAATTCGCACAGATCACCGCATTGAACAATTATCGCACAGCGCGACTCGCGCTTTTTCAACGGATGAACATCACGCCAGACGATAAGATCCAGTTTGAAATACTGAATCCCAAAGACACTTTGCAGCGAAAAGAGGATGCGCTTGCTCTTTATGAAAGTGCCCAGCGGATTTTTCCCGAAATAAAAAGTGCTGAGCTGTACAGGGAAAGCTTCAAATATCAAGTCAAATCCATTAAAGCGGCTAATTACCCTTCGCTTAGTCTGGGCGCGAGCATGAGAGCGTTTTATGCAACCAGCAACCGGAAACTGGATTACCTGAACCAACTGAACTCTACGCGAAACGGTTCGTTGCTGCTCAGCCTGAATATTCCGATCATGGGCCGCTGGGTTACGCGGCCGCGGGTTGAGCTTGCCAAAGTCCAGGAGCGGCTTGCGCAGAACACGCTGGATGTAACCAACCAGCAGCTCCGGCAGGCGATCGAGCAGGCTGTGCTCAACCTGGATGCATTGGCCGATAAATATGCTGCGGCCCGCGACCAGGTAGAATCGCTCACAGCCAGCTTTGCGGTGGTAGAAAGCAAGCTAAATGCAGGTATTGCCAATAGTTTTGAATATACACTTGCAAAAGCAAACCTGAGCAAAGCCCAGGCCAATGCAATTCAGGCAAAATATGACTTCTTAATGCAGCAAAGACTACTACAATATTACCGCCAGGGGAACTGGGAAGGGGTATTTTAAAGGGGGACTTCGACCGTCGGCTGTCGCAGGTATACTTCGGCTGTTGGCTGTCATACTTCGGCTTGCGATGGGAGTTCAAAGTAAAAGCCGATTGCCGAAAGCCGATTGCCGACGTTCGACAGCCGATGTTCCCCATAAATTCTTGTTAGGTTAAATTTGGTACCGGTAATTTTTAAGAGGCTGTCCTGCTGGGGCGGCCTCTTTTTTTTGTGTTTTAGTTAAAATATTTTAAATAATTCTCAGGTGACTTAATGATATGTATATTGCCTGCATCAAACTAACAACGAGAGTCATGAAACAACTTCTTCTATTTGCCTTACTTGGAACCTGGTTCCTTGTCGGGAATGCTCACGGACAGATACAAAAAGGGACCGGGTATGTGGGCGGTACGATCAGTTTTGATGGGGAAACTTCAAGGAGTAAAGAACCCGCTGATCCGCTTAATTCTGCGAGGACCCGGCGACACACCATTGCGCCGGAAATCCAGTTTGGAAAAATGATCGGGGAGCGTACTATGCTGGGACTGGGCGTTCGGTATAATGTAACGTATAACCGCACGAAATACGATGAAAATGATCTTGCGAACAGCCAACTTTCACAGGGGATTGCGTTACTGCCCTTTATCCGCCAGTACAAATCGCTGGGAAGCAGCAACTGGTCGGTGTTCCTGCACGGTGAGCTTGGGCCTCAATATCAATGGATCAGAACTACTAATATCCAGGGCAGCACGCCGGTTAACGAGTACAGAGATTTCTGGCAATACGGAGTGAGTATCAAACCGGGTATTGCTTATGTTTCGAAGAAAAATGGCTGGGCCATCGAAGGTTTTGCAGATATCCTCTCTCTGAATGCTAATTATGTTCCTTTCAAAGATGACGCTCCCAGCGTATTTACACTCAATACCGGTATTGCTACAGCATTCCCAAATGTAATTACCCTCCGCGTCGCCAAATATATCTTCCCTAAAAACTGAGAGCAATGAAAAATTCCATATTTACATTCCTGCTGCTGGTTTTATTGAACCATATTGCAACGGCACAGTTTCAGGCAGGCGAATCGTTTATCAGCGGGTCGTTTTTTAACAACCTCAATAATGTGAGGCAAAAAGGCAACGAGCCCAATACGAATGCCTATAATCATCATATCAACATCTCTTTGGGTAAATTTTCCAAAGACAATCGGGCAGTCGGCTGGGGCCTGACACACTCTTTAAATATTCAGAGTAACAGCTACTATAAACCAGATCCCAACAGTTTGGGGGAGCTCAGCTTAGGAGTTGAGCGTTTTGCTGAGTTTTACAAGTCGGTGGGTGAAAAATTTGCATTATACGCCCGACCTGCGTTGAACCTCGGGTATCAGTTCAAAACCAACAACGCGGTTACCAATAACGAGCTGGTTTATGAAAGCAAGATCAATTCAATCAATTTAAGCGCCGGCATCAGTGCGGGAGTAGTTTGGCGCTTATCGCCCAAATGGGCGGTTCAAGGCGGCTTTGCATTCCTGAATCCGATCAGTATTGGTTATGGAGTTTTGACCACCGAGTATTTTCAGAATAAATACCCCAATGGTGAAAATATTAAATACGAAGGAAACGGAATTAGTTATTCCTTTTCGCCGAACATTTCATCAGGAAGTATTGGACTGGGTTTGCGGTATTTTTATGGTATGAAATAATAAAAGATACTTGCTTCAATACATTAAAAATACGGTGGATATGCCTTATTTGGGCATATCCACTTTTTGTTAGAATGAAAAAACAATCATTATTCCTCCTGCTGCTGGCATTCACAGCCTGTCACAAACCCAACTACAACAACCTCGACGCACCCTGGCAGCCTGACTACGAGGTGAATAGATCTGAGAACGCGATTTTGAATTTCGAAAAAAAGGATGCTGAGCAGATGCCTGCTCCGGGTGGAATTGTCTTTACGGGTAGTTCTTCATTTACTAAATGGCAGTCAGCCGCGGAAGACCTGGCGCCTTTGCCGATTATCAACAGGGGATTCGGCGGCTCCACCTTGCCCGAAGTAATCCACTACGCCGACCGCACCATTACCAAATACAAGCCAAAAACCGTAGTCATCTATTGTGAGAACGATATGTTTGGCAAAAAGAAGAAAACACCCGAGCAGGTACGCGACGCTTATGTGACACTTACGAAAACGATCCGCGACAAACAGCCTGACGTACTCATTTACGGCGTTTCTCTGAAACCTTCTCCCTCGCGCTGGGACAGAAAGGAGGATGTAATCAAAGCCAACAAGCTCATTCAGGATTTTATCAGATCCGATAAGAACCATAAATACATTGACGTGTGGCCGGTTATGCTAAAAGATGGGCGTCCGGACGGAGCAATTTTCACCAGCGACAGCCTGCACATGAATGAAGAAGGCTACCGCAGGTGGACCCGGGTTTTCAAACCTATCCTTGAAAAAACATCCTGATAGTGGGTAAAACGGGCAATAAACAAGATTTTACAAACAAAGAATAAGGGTACATGTTTTAACGTAAAGTCACTATATTAACCGAAAAAATATATTTCCGGGTAAAAGTGATACAACATTAGCTAATGAAAGTAACAGCGGTTTTTGACATTGGAAGGACTAATAAAAAGTACGTGCTCTTCAATGAAAAGTACGAGATCGTTAAAGAATTCTCCGAATCGTTGCCGGAGACGACCGACGAGGACGGGTTTCCTACAGAGGATTGCGAGCTGCTGACTAAATGGGTCCAGGACCGATGGAATGAGCTGCTGGCTAATCCCGAATACGATGTCAAGGCTGTTAATGTAGCTGCTTACGGCGCGAGCCTTGTCCACCTGGATGCTGCCAATAAGCCACTTACCCCGCTTTATTCTTACCTGAAACCATTTCCTGAGGACCTGCTGAGGAACTTTTACAGCACCTACGGCGATCCGACGCGGATTTCGCTTCAAACAGGTTCCCCTGCAATGGGTATGCTGAACTCGGGAATGCAGCTTTACTGGCTGAAACATACCAAACCTGACATTTACAAGCAGATCGCTACCACGCTGCACCTGCCCCAGTACATTCTATATCTGCTGACAGGCCGCAAAGTGAGCGATTATACCTCCCTGGGCTGTCACACAGCATTGTGGAGTTTTGAAATGTGGGATTACCACGAGTGGGTTAAAGAAGAAGGTATTCACAAAAAGCTGGCCCCGGTACTTGCTTCATCGTCTTTCATCTACCGTCACGGCGACAAGGGTGTACAGTCAGGATTTGGCTTGCACGATAGTTCCTCTGCATTGATCCCGTACCGAATGGCCGTCAAAAAACCATTTGTGCTGCTTTCAACAGGTACCTGGTGCATTAACTTCAATTCTTTTGCATCAAAACCGCTTACCTCCTACCAGCTCGAACGTGACTGTATGAACTACCTCACGCCGGAAGGCAGCGGGGTTACCGCATCCCGTTTGTTCCTGGGACGTGAGCACGATTTCCAGGTTGCGCGCATTGCAGAGTACTTCCGGGTTGAACCCGATTTTTACAAAAGCGTTGTGTTCAATGAAGCATATCTCAACCTGGATACACCGAAGTTCTACTCAGCATGCATGACAGGAAACGGCCCGTTCCCGGAGCCAAATACTCAGGAATGGCAGGTAAGTGCATTCTCTTCGGCTGAAATCGCCTATCATCACCTGATTAAAGGCTTGACCGAACTGCTGTTTGTGTCGCTTGACCTGATAGCAGTAAACGAAGTCCAGGCAATATATATCGACGGGGGTTTTGCTAGAAACGAGATTTTCACCAAACTGATTGCCCGCCATTATCCGGACCACAAAGTGTACGCGACCGACTTGCCCTACGCGACTTCCCTCGGAGCTGCCCTGCACGTCACACGTCCGCAGACATTTGATTTTATAGAAGAAATAAAAGAAATAGTACTTTGATCTATTAACTGATCCGGCTCCAGTTGGTTTCCTCTTTACGTAGGTTTGCCAAATGCAGTCGGATCGGCTGGTTGACAGCTTCCACCAGATCAGGATCTTTTTCCAATATCTCCTCGGCGGACTGGCGCGCCGCTTTCAGTATCTCACCATCCTGGGCAAGATTTGCAACCAGCAGGTCCACAAGCCCGCTTTGCTGCGTTCCTGAAATATCTCCTGGCCCGCGCAGCTGCAAATCCACTTCGGCAATTTCAAATCCGTCATTGGTGCGGCACATTGTTTCGATCCGCAGCTTGGTATCTTTCGAAATTTTGTAATCCGTGATCAGAATGCAGTACGACTGTTCGGCGCCCCGCCCTACCCTGCCGCGCAGCTGGTGTAGTTGAGACAAGCCAAAACGTTCAGCATTTTCAATCACCATTACCGACGCATTCGGCACGTTCACTCCCACTTCAATTACAGTAGTAGCGACCATGATCTTGGTTTCGTTCCGAACAAATCGTCCCATTTCAAAGTCCTTATCCTGGGCTTTCATCTTTCCATGCAAAATACTCAGCGGAACATCCGGAAACGCGCGGGATACACTTTCGTAACCATCCATCAAATCCTTCAAATCCATTTTCTCTGACTCCTCGATCAATGGATAAACCATGTAAACCTGCCTTCCTTTGGCGATTTCATCTTTTAAAAACCCAAAAACCGAAAGCCGGTGCGCATCGTACCTGTGAACTGTTTTAATGGGTTTCCGCCCTGCCGGCAACTCGTCAATGGCCGAAATGTCTAGATCACCGTAGAGCGTCATCGCGAGCGTTCGCGGAATGGGCGTGGCTGTCATGACCAGCATATGCGGATTAATGCGGCTATTCTTGGCCCACAACTTAGCCCGCTGTGCAACTCCAAAGCGGTGCTGCTCATCGATAATGCAAAGGCCCAGATTTTTGAACTGAACAATATCCTCGATCAATGCATGCGTTCCGACGATAATCTGCATGGTACCGTCGAGCAGCTGCTTATGTATGATTTCGCGCTCCTTTTTCTTCGTGGAACCAGTCAGCTTGCAGATATTCACACCAAGCAGGTCGGCAAATTTTCTCAACCCCTGAAAATGCTGGTCTGCCAGAATCTCTGTCGGCGCCATCAGGCAAGCCTGTGCTTCATTATCCAATGCAAAAAGCATACTGATAAATGCCACGATCGTTTTGCCGGAACCTACATCACCCTGTAAAAGCCGGTTCATTTGCTTACCCGTATTCAGATCTTCGCGGATTTCATGCAAAACCCTGATCTGTGCATTGGTAAGCTGAAAGGGAAGAAAATGTTCGTAAAACGCTTTGACTAAATGCGTCTTTGAGAAAACAAGTCCGGGGTACTCAGTTTTGTGTAAAAGCTTGTTCTTAATCAACCGGAACTGATTGTAAAACAGCTCCTCAAATTTGAGTCTCCGTTGCGCCTGATGCAGCGATTTCTGGCTTTCGGGTAGGTGAAAATGCCAGAGAGCGTCTGCCTTGGAAATCAGCCGGTATTTTTGAGTAAGTGTCTCCGGAAGCGTTTCCCTGATATGCGGCCGGGAAATTTCGAGCAGGCTCCGCATCATTTTACTGATTGCGCGACTGTCGATAAACTTTCTCCTCAGCTTTTCGGTGAGCGGGTAAATAGGTTGCCAAAAGCCGCCTCGCTCGTTTTCCTGCGTCAGCAGATCAATGTCCGGATGCGTAATGCTCCACCTGCCGCCAAAATGCATTGGTTTTCCGTAAACAATGTATTCCGTGTTGGGACGCAGGCTCTTTTCGTACCAGTTGATGCTCTGGAACCAGACCAGCTCCATCATGCCGGTACCGTCTGAAAAATAGGCTACCAACCGTTTTTTGCCTCCCTCGCCTACTGTGGTCAGTTCCCGCAGCCTGCCTTTGATCTGGGCAGCTGGCATTTGTTCATTCAGGTTTGAAATCTGATGAAAAACAGTGCGGTCTTCGTGCCGGAAGGGATAATGCTGGATCAGGTCGCCATAGGTAAAAATGCTCAGTTCCTGGTTGAGCAGAGCTGCTTTTTGTGGCCCTACTCCTTTCAGAAATTCGATCTTGGTATCGAAAAAGCGCGTTCTTACAGTCGGATTTGTGTCAAATGTCATTATTCAAATATAGCGTGAAATCCCTAAAACCATTGTTTTCCCTCGTCTGATATGTTAATCAACGTTAATGTTGCATCGTATCGCAATGATTGGCACGCGAGCACTTGATTAACAACTTTTGAATTCATTACTTCGTGGAGTTTAAGTTTCCCAATCACCTATTTTGTTTAACTAATTTTAGCTTTTATGAAAAAATCATTTTTAGCGCTTTTCTTCTCCCTGGTTGCATTCACATGGGCTTCCGCACAAAGCCCGCGCGTAACGGCCGAAGGCAAAAATGTCAGCGTTGCTTACGGACAACCATCTAAAAAAGGACGTGTGCTATTTGGAAAAGAAGGTAGCGAGAGCCTTGAAAAATACGACAAGATTTGGAGAACAGGAGCAAATGCTTCAACCGAAATCACATTCAAGAAAGATGGAAAATTCGCTGGAAAGGACGTGAAAGCAGGCACTTACAGCTTGTTCACAATCCCTGGCGAAAAGCAATGGACCATTATCCTGAACAGCGTACTCGGTCAGTCAGGTGCTTATGATTATGAGAAAAACAAAGACAAGGATGTTTTGAAAGTATCTGTACCTGCAAAGAAATACGCTACGTCAGAAGAAAAACTGACCTTTACAGTTAAAGACAAATCGGTTGATTTTCAGTGGGACAAAGAAGGATTTTCAGTTCCTGTGAAGTTCTAAATATCCGAATACAGAATAACAAAAAAAGGACGGGGCGCTGCTAACACAGTACCCCCGTCCTTTTTCCTTCCTCCCTTTCCTCCTTCCTCCATCTATAAATTCGCTTTGATCATATTTTCAAGCACCTGCAAATGCTCGGTAAATTCCTTGTGGCCCAAGTCGGTGGCTTTGTAGGTTGTTAAAGGTTTTCTGCCGGCGAATTGCTTTTGAACCTCAACATATTTGATTTCCTCCAAAGCCTTTAAATGCGACGCCAGATTCCCGTCTGTCAGTTGCAGAAGCTCTTTCAGCTCGTTGAAGCTGACAGCATCATTCACCACCAGCACTGACATCAATCCCAGCCTGATCTTACTTTCGAATACCTTATTGAATTTCTCTAACCATTCCATTTGTTCGCCTCCCATCAAATTACTCTACAATGGGTTGCATAAAGCGCATCACGTCGCGATTTCTTACCCAAACTGCTTCATCGCGCAGGTTATTAGCCCTGCCTGTGAAGCCGGCGGAAACAAGACCTGTTCCCACCGATACCCAAAAAAAAGTACGCAGGTTATCCCGGTTACCTGAAATCAGGGATATAATGGAACCTGCTGAACCTGCAACCGAAATCACCAACCCGATAGTTCTCACCCGCCGCGATCTCATATAAAGATCAAGTCCGCGAGTTGATACCAGAAACTCTTTTTTCAATGCACGCTGACCCGAATAAATTACATTATCCTTAATGTAGCTATTGCCGCCGCGTAAATAGATCGTTTCCTTATCATACCACTTTATAGCCTGGCGGATCGTACTGTCCGGTGCTACCTGCGCATTGCTTCGCGTGCCGAACATCATCAATAACACAATTATCAAACCCTTTACAGCTGTGCTGCCACTTTTACTTTTGTCACGATCATAGCGGTTGTGCATTGTAAGCCCATAAATAATGTGGAGTACCCCGAAGCCGAAAGCCCAAAAGAGCAATGAATAACCCGTCATAAACAGCGCAATGCAGCCGATCGCAATTTCCAGCATTCCCAGATAAAAAAGCTCCGGGTAAGTGAACCTGCTTGCATTGACCAAAGCCAGTCCGTAAAAAAGCAGCGTAGCCGGAAAAACAAGCCAGACAAAGCCGTAATGCAGCATTGCCAGGCAAAAAACCCCACCGGTACCGAGCGGGATCAGCATACTTACGAGCAATCGGCGGGAGCTGCTGTTCCAAACCGTCAATCCTTTTTTCTGTCCCTTCCGTACAGTTAGCAGGATACCTACGGCCAGCGACAGGACCAAAACCAGCAGTCCGTCCACAAATAGAAAACCGATGAGGGGCTTTCCCGAAGGACCGTGGTAAGCCCCGAACGGACTTAGTATCTCCTCAAACCAATTTGTTTTATATCTCAAATAAGCTGCCGCCGCGCCGATCAAAGCGAAAATGCCCGCGAATACACCGCTTAGCCCGCTGAGAGAAAGAAACTTAGACGAGCGCTCCATTAAATCGCGGATCTCGGTCAGCGTGTGCAGGGAATCCTGGTTGGAGTTCATAAATATATTTACATTAATAAATGCAGGTAGTACAAATCAGAGCAATAAAATGAGTTTTGGAAAGAATATAATCGCGCCTACGATCACTGCCGAAATAGCGAGGATCAGCACACCCGCGGCGGCAGTATCCTTCACAACTTTGATCACAGGGTGATAGCCGGGTGAAACAAGGTCGGCCAGCTTTTCAAGTGCCGTATTAAATGCTTCCGCCGCCCAAACGAGGGCGACCTGAATGACAAGTATCATCCATTCCGTAGCTGAAATCTGGAAGGCTACTCCCGCAGCGACTACAACGAGACAGGCAATTAAATGAATTCTGGCGTTGTTTTCGTACCGGAAAAGGTTGAAGATCCCGACACCGGCGAAAGTAAAACTGCGCAGTGCCTTACGGATATCTATGGGTCCCTTCATTTTGTTTTAGTTCTGCGAAAATGTGGAACGCAAAGTACAATAACATCAGCACGAACGAAAACGTGATCGTGTGTTTTATGGCCAGCGGATTTTGCATACTTTCAAAAATACCTCTGAACAGCGACATCGGTTTTGTGAGGATATCCCAGCTGTTCCAGCGCCCGTACCTTCCAAGATATACGCCAAAGCCGCTCAGTATCATTGAAAAAAGAATTACCGCCCACGCAAGCAGCTCATTCCAGCGTGCAGTGATAATGCGGTGCACAATGCGGATACTGTAAAGCCCGGCGAGAAATCCTGCTACCGAGAAAGTAAAGATCATCAGCGAGTCGTACCAGATGATATTGTCACCGATTCCACGTAAATGTTTCAGATCAGTGATAATGTAAGGCGCATTAGGGAAAAACAACAGCCAGACCAGGAGATAGCACATCAGCAGCCCAAAAGGTACGCGGCGCCTGGTTTCCATTTCGTCGACGCATTTGATAAAGACAAGTGGTACCCAGGCGAGAAACAGGTTCCATGCGAGAAAAACAAAATCCCAGTCGTGCAGCAAGATCCTGAATAACAATAAGCTCATTGCCGCAGCTGACACAAATGCGATCAATGCAATTTTCTGGTTACGCTGTAAATAGCCTGCTAGAAATTCCATTATCATAAGTTTTGATGATAAATCTGAAAAGTACTTTGATATACAAAGTAAATTACTAAACACCAGCTTACAATTGCAGTTAACAATTTTTAATGAAAAACTAAGGAGTTGCTATTTGTTGTTCTTGGCGAATGCTTTCATCATGGCCCATTCCCTTCCGGCCGTCGGCGCTTTGAACATTTCCAGACAGCCGCGGTCCTGCAATGTGATGTAGCAGGTTTTTCCATTCCGGCCGCCAAAGCAGATGTTGGATACTTTTTTACCGATCGTAGTAATGGTTTGAATGATTTTACCTTCCGGAGAAAGGATTGCGACCTCGCCTTTTCCGTGGCGCGCAATGTAGAGGTTCCCATTCACGTCGCAGCGCATACCGTCCATTCCGCCGTCCTCAAAATGGTACAGCAGTTTTTTGTTACTCAGAGTCCCGTCAGCAGCCAGGTCAAAAGCCCATACATTACGCTGTACACTCTCATTTACATACAGCTTCTTTTCATCAGGACTCACGTCGATTCCATTGGTAGTGCCCATGTTTTCCATTGCAAGCTTCACTTTGCCTTCCGGAGAAACATGCCAGATCTGACCTGTACCTTCTTTCCAGTTTGGGTCTGAACAAAAGATGTGTCCCGCGGCGGTGATAGCAAGATCATTGGGCTGGTTCATCTTCGGCTCATGGGCAAAAACCGAAATATCCTTCGTTATCAGGTCGACTTTCAGGATGTTGTGCCCTGTAAAGTCGGCCACATAAAATGTGTTTTTATCTCCAAACCGGATTCCGTTACCGGTACTCCCTTTTGGCAAAGTCACAAAAAAACTCGCATTCCCCTTTCCATTCATGATCGCGATCGTACCGTCCCGTGCGAAGTTCACGGCGTATACATTGCCGTCGTCATCCACCGCCGGGCCTTCGCAGTTGCTGGTAAACTCACCTTCGCTCGAAAATTTCTTGCTTTTGGTCTGTGCCAACGCAATCTGAGCAAATACTAATAGGGTGATCGCGAGAAGAGGGAGACGTTTGTTCATCGGGATTAATGCATTGGTTTTTTAATTTTTCCATTTGATCGGACAACCCACCGGCTTGGTTACAGTGGTCACCACAGGTTTTCCTCCAAGCAGGTTGTTCACAGCCTCTTCAACATAAAGCTTTGTAACCCCGCCGGGATCCTGCGGATTGTCGTCAATCATGCCAATATAGCGCACAATAAACTTTGAACCACTTTTTTGTACCACAAAAACCTGCGGTGTCCTGCCTGCACCGAAAGCTTTGGATACCTGTTGAGACTGGTCTGCCAGGTAGGGATACCCGTAGTTCTTGGACAATGCCCGCTCTTTCATTTTCTCAAAAGTATCATCCGGATGTGTGCCGGGATCACTTGGGTTGATAGCAACTACCGGGAATCCCTGACCGGAAAACTTGCTGTTGAGCGCTATAATACGGTCCTCATAAGCTTTAGCAAAGGGACAATGATTACTTGTAAAAACCACGATCAAACCCTTTGCATTAGCATAATCGGCCAGGGATACTGTATTCCCATTCGTGTTTTTGAGCTGAAAACCTGCTACCGCGTCGCCAATCTGGTACCCGCCCTGGCCTTGCTCGTATAGCTCGGCCTCCTGCCTTTGCAGACTTACACTGTAAGAAGGTAACACTAATCCTGCATATAGAACCAGGGAAAACCATAAACCAATTTTCATATTGTCGAATTTAAATGCATTCTCTATTGAGACGGAATTCCTGTGAAAAAGTAACAAGTAGCCTTGTTAATTTTTGTTAAAACATGGTAACTGCCGCAGAAACAGAACGTTTGAGTAACTGGTAATCATATAAAAGTCTGGTGACAGACTCCTTTAATGACCCGACTTTGCTGTTGCTGCACAGGTAAATGTAACAAAAGACAATCAATACAGCGGTTTCCCTATTCTCCGAGTGAATAATATACGTAGTTACCCCGCATTCAGGCTCAATAATATCGCTAAACTATTGTCATTCTGTGTTTAGCTCTCTATCTTTGCACCTCATTTTGAAACAGCTTACTTAATTTATTAACATGTACGCAATCGTAGAAATCGCAGGTCAGCAATTTAAAGTTGAAAAGGGTCGCGAAATCTTCACGCATAGGCTTGAAGGTGACGTGAACGCTGCACTTGTATTTGACAAAGTCCTTCTCGTAGATAACGGAGGCACAGTATCGGTTGGCCTACCAACAGTAGCAGGCGCTTCTGTAAAGGCAACTGTCCTTGAACACCTTAAAGGTGAGAAAGTGATCGTCTTCAAAAAGAAAAGACGTAAAGGTTACAGGGTTAAAAATGGTCACCGTCAATATTTGACCAAGATCAGCATCGACGACATCGTAGCTTAATGCAACTTTTGACGCCCGGAAACGGAGTCAAACTTTATTCAATCAGGAAATAACAATTAATAGTTAAGATATCATGGCACATAAGAAAGGTGTAGGTAGCTCGAAAAACGGACGTGAATCGGAAAGCAAGCGTCTTGGAGTAAAATTATTCGGTGGTCAGGTTGCCAAAGCAGGTAATATTCTTGTTCGTCAGCGTGGTACCAAACACAATCCTGGCAAAAACGTAGGTATCGGTCGTGACCATACTTTGTTTGCATTGGTTGATGGTAACGTTGTTTTCCGTAAAACTCGCGAAAACAGATCTTACGTTCACATCGAACCGATCGCAGTTGCTGCTGAAACTACTGCTACTGCAGAAGCTTAGTTTCTAGTTAATGCTTTTTAAAAACCCGTCAGGTTCCGCACCTTACGGGTTTTTTCATTTACAATAAACCTAATGGAAAACCAAAAGCGCGCTTTGCTTGTTTGCATTAAGTACAACCTGTTTTCAATAATTCCACTGACATGCTTACACGTCCAGTTTTCGTATATACCGAACTAAGTCCCAACCCGAATTCAATGAAGTTCGTCCTGAACTTCGAGCTGGTTCCAGACGGGCTATCTTTTGATTACCCATCTTTGGAAGCCGCCCTGGAAGAAGGAAAAGCTTCTCCGCTGGCTTCTGACCTGTTTCAGTTCCCGCATGTGAGACGCGTATTCATCGCGAGCAACTTCGTTACAATTACGAAAGATGACAGCATTGCCTGGGAAGAGGTTTTGAGAGATACCAAGCAATTTATCAAAATCTATTTCGAAGAAAACCATCCCGTTTTCGCGCAGCAAACCATTGATAAAAATACCGTAATCGTCGACTCCCGCGATTCGGATACTGTTCAGAAGATTAAAGCAGCGCTTGACCAGTACGTGCGGCCAGCGGTAGAATCCGACGGAGGAGCTATCAACTTCCATTCGTTCAATGAGGAATCCGGTACCGTGAAAGTGTTGCTGCAAGGCTCATGCAGCGGCTGTCCGTCTTCTACATTGACGCTAAAAGCCGGAATTGAGAACCTGCTCACCAGAATGGTACCTGACGTAAAAGAAGTAGTTGCAGAAGGCGTTTAAACTTTTCCAGATATATCGAAGGAAACCCTGTCGCGAGGCGGGGTTTCTTTTTTTTTAATGTTTTGTTAGTTTCAGGACATGAAGCAGCCGCTGCATCGATTTATTTCAGAGATTGAAAATCTGCAATCCCGGGGAGACAATTATTTTCCAGCCGGGATTTTCCCCGCGCAAAGGATTAACCCATTGATCGGCTACAAACGACAGGATACCACAATATTCTTTTCGGCCATTATCTGCTTTACGCTGCAATCCATTCGCAGGCAAGTGACCGTCGAAGTTGCCGAACAGATCGATCGCATTTGTGAAAAGATTATTGCGAATTACCCCGATTTCAGAAACAAAGACGGGCTGAAAACCTATAATTTCTGGAAAACGAAACCTACCAAACATTTCCCTAACGGTTATATCTTTCGCCATTTCGAGCATTTCCGCATTCCCGATGATATAGATGACACCGCATTCATTTACATGACCACCAACCCCACGCAGGAGGAACTGGCCTGGCTTAAAGAAAAGCTTGCGCTGCATTCCAATGGACATAGGTTGTGGATCAGGAATACCTACCCAGAGTACCGGGACCTGAAAGCATACTCTACGTGGTTTGGGAAAAATATGTATGTCGAGTTCGATGTGTGCGTGCTGAGCAACATGCTGTATTGTATTTATAAATACGGGCTACCGCTGAATGAACACGATCACGCCAGTCTGGAATACATTCGCTCAGTGATAGCAACCGACAGGTATATCAGAGTCCCCTTTCGCTGCGCACATCAGTACCCGCGAACTCCGCTGATCGTTTACCACGTCGCGCGATTGATAGCTGCATTCAGGCCGGCCGCACTTGAACAGGTCAGGACTAAGTTGATCGCCGACACACAACAGCTCCTCACAACTCCCCTGCACGATATGGACCGGGTTTTGCTATCCATTTCGCTCATGCGACTGGATGTACCTGTGGAACGCATTCCGGTGGAGCATTTTAGTGTCAGGAATTTTGAAGGATTTGGCTTTTTCATTGCGGGCCTTTTGACGGCGTATGAAAACCCGCTGCTCTACAAGCTTTCGGTTGCTCCGCTCTTCCACATGAAATGGGTTTGTGAAGCACATTCGTGGACATTGCTGGCGGAATACGAAATGTTGTGGTCGCAACTTGAAACTGCTGCGTCCGACTTGTCAAACCAATCGAGCAAATAGCATGTCAGATTCGACTATATCTATAAAAGTCAGGCAAATTATCACAGAGGCTGAGGACGCAAAAACCTTTGTGTTTGAAAGAACCGACGGGAATCCGCTTGCCTACAAAGCCGGTCAGTTCCTTACTTTTCTTATTGAAATGCACGGGCACGAAGTACGACGTTCCTATTCAATGAGCTCGGCGCCGGGTGTGGACGAATATCCTTCCATTACCATCAAGCGCGTGCCCAACGGAGAAATCTCGCGATTCTGGATTGACCATGTTCAGGAAGGTGACGTTTTTACAGCGCTGTCTCCATCAGGTCGGTTCGTTCTCGAAGAAAGCATTTCAGTTGAGAGGGACATTATCCTGATCGGTGCCGGAAGTGGAATTACACCTCTGTTCTCAATTTTGAAACAAACCCTTAATGAAGAGCCTCAATCGCACGTAACGCTGATCTATGCAAGCCGGAATGTAAAGAACACGCTTTTCTGGCAACAGATACTTGACCTGGAAAACAAGCACCAGGAACGTTTTCGCGCCATTCACATTCATAGCCAACCTTCTGATGAATGGAATGGGATCCGCGGAAGAATCAATAACACGCGACTTGAACAGCTTGTTAATAAATCACTGAAATACGATCACGCGGACGCCCGCTTTTTTATTTGCGGGCCATTTGAGCTGATGCGCTCGTCGGAGATCACACTCCATTTTATGGGCTTTTCAAAAGACCAGATCCGAAAAGAAAACTTTGTGATTACCTCCCCACCTCCTCCCCCGCCTGAATCACACCCGCACAACATTGTTCTCAACTTTCGGGAAACGTTGTACCATCTTCATGTTCCGGCACACACTACCGTGCTCGACGCGGCTTTGGCGCAAGGTATTCGTCTGCCTTACAGCTGCAAAGGAGGACGCTGCTCTACCTGCGCGGGAATTTGCAAGACAGGGACTGTCCACATGAGCGTCAACGAAGTGCTTACGGACAAAGATTTAAATGAAGGCTGGATACTGACTTGCTCTGCTTACGTCGACAGTGACAATGTTACCATAGAAATTCCCTGATCCAAAATGAGAAAGCGCAAGTCGGACAGACTTACGCTTTCTCAGGATTTAGGATTAGTGGATCTTAAATTTAGGAATATAGAAAAGGTTAAAGGCGGATTTCAGGTATAAGAGCAAGGAACGTCAAAAGGTATTTAATTCTAAAACGTATCAATTTAAGAGTGGTAGTCAATTATGTTAAACCGCAGAAACGGCGAATAATCTTCTACTTGATTACTTGATTACAAAATTAATTGTAAAAACATATTTACAAAGCAAATTAGTAAAAAAGTGCACGAACACGCAGGAAAAATTGTTGATCGTTATCGTACACGATTTTATATCCTGTGCAAAAGCTATCAAGCGTGAATTTAGCTGAGAAATTGATTTATCTCAAATATGTTATAAAAAAGATTTGAAAAGTAATTCTTAATCCAGCAATCCGACGGCGATTCTGTTCCTGAAAGTGCTGTTAATTACTACTTTTGCATGCTTCACAGAAGCTAATGACCTCTGATTGATTGTGAAAAAGAAAATTGTAAGAATAAAAGATATAGCAGAACGGGCACAAACCTCCAAAGGTACTGTTGATCGTGTACTCCATAACCGCGGAAGGGTTGCTGACGATGTGCGGGAAAGGATATTGAGCATTATCAAAGAGCTGAACTACGAGCCTAACTTTATTGCACAATCCCTGAAATCGCAGCGTACTTATAACCTTGCCGTACTCGTGCCTGATCCTGCATTGGATCCCTACTGGCAAGCCCCGAGAATGGGATTGGAAAAGGCGGAAAAGGAGCTTCGGCAATACGGTCTGTCTATCACGCAATTTACCTTTGATCCGCACGACGACAGTTCGTTCATCGAGCGAGCAACAGAGGTTACAGCCGACAAGCCTGACGGACTGCTAATTGCGCCTGTGTTTTACAAGGAGGCACTGCCGTTTTTCAAAGAATGGGCGGAGATGAACATTCCCTATGTGCTTTTCAACACGCAGATCGAGCACGTAAATCCGTTGTGCTACATTGGGCAGGATTCCTATCGCAGCGGGTGTCTGGCTGCCAAAATCTTGAGCTTTGGCTTACAATCATCGGGCAGCATTCTGATTGCGCATATCAATGAGGATATTTCCAACTCAGCCCACCTGATCACGAAAGAAGAAGGTTTTAAAGACTATTTCAAAAGTCTTGGTAATGGAAGAAACTTTG
This sequence comes from Dyadobacter crusticola DSM 16708, assembly GCF_000701505.1. GTDB lineage: Bacteria > Bacteroidota > Bacteroidia > Cytophagales > Spirosomataceae > Dyadobacter > Dyadobacter crusticola. The sequence continues at coordinate 360,108 of NZ_JNJB01000001.1, forward strand.
AGGTAATCAGCAGGGAAGTCCATTTTTCAGAAAACGAGGGTCCCGGCCAGCAACTTGATGCAATCAGAAACGAAAACCCGGACCTGAAAGCCATTTATGTCACCAATTCAAAAGCGTTTGAAGTAGCAGCTTACCTGGAACAAAACAGCCTGGGCGACATTAAGCTGATAGGTTACGATCTGGTGGAAGCAAACCTCGATTATCTTAACAAAGAAGTCATCCATTTCCTCATTAACCAGAATCCGCTTGGTCAGGGATACTGGGGGATACACCAGCTGGCCAACCACCTCGTGTTTAAAAAAGAGGTAGCACCCATTAAATTTCTTCCGCTCGATATCATTACGAAAGAAAATCTGGATTACTACCTCGATCCACAGTGACAAGACCTGTTAAAGATCTCCGAACTGCGCGTACATTTCTTTAAGCTTTGGCTCTGTTTCCTTCGCGCGGATATCTTTTCTGAGCGCTGTAACACCCTGAATGTCGGTTAAAAGTCCCAGTGCCTGGAATGCACCGAAACGCACAAAATAGGATGGATTATCTCTCGCCAGACCTTCGAGCACCGGAATACTTTTGCGTTGAATATCCTGTTTTGATTTGATCAGGTATTTACCAAAAACCTGCAAGAAATTATACTTCTCGGTAGGCTTCATCGCGCGCATTTTTTCCAGGAACCAGTCAAAACGCTCGGGCTGAGCCAAGCCTGCATAATAGTTCGCGACCGATGTCACGATTGCATCGTTGGGAGAATCTTCAAATTGAGCCGCTATTTCACTTGCATCATTCGGCTGTGACATCAGGTATTTTTCGATAGCGACCGACACCACCAGATAAGAACTGTCACTAAGTGCCTCTTTGAAAATCGCATCGCTGTTATTATCGCCAAACGAAGCCAGCGTAATGATAGCTTCGGTGCGCACTTGCGGGTGCGGATCTTTTCGGGCGAGGTTCTGGATTTTAGTTTCAATATCAGCAAATCCGGCACCTGCATATTCAGCGAAGTTACTCACAGCCATTTGACGGAATTTCCAGAATGGATCTCCCATTGCTTTCTCGAGTATATTCTTCACCGTTGTATCTGCCAACGCACCTTCCAGCTGAGACAATGCATCATATTTGTGCAGGAATCGATCTGCATTCAAATACTGGAACTGCATTTCAGGACGGTTTTTCTCGTGCTCAATCACTGCAAGCAGCTGTGCGTCTGCATCAAATACTACCAGATCCGGCTTTTTGGCAGCCGGAAATTCCAGCGTCTGGTTTACCTTATCGATAACCACATTGTACTGGCTTTTCTTGCCGCTCACCCAAACGTCTACTTTGAGCGGCAGCCTGTAAACAGTTGTCGCGAGTGTATCCTGAGCCTGCTTAACTTTCAACACAACCTTGCCTGCATTCGCCGCATATTCCTGCTGTATTTTCAAAGTTGGATGTCCGGGCCGGTGAAACCACTGGTCAAAAAACCAGTTGAGATCTTCTCCTGTAACTTTTTCAAATGCAGATCTCAGGTCATCGATTTCGACAGTGCCTAATGCATTTTTTCGTAGATAATATTTAAGAGAAGCAAAAAAAGCATCGTCGCCCACATACGACCGCAACATATGTAGAATGCGCCCGCCCTTTGCGTAAGAGTGGCTATCAAACATATTTTCACGGTCTTTATAAAAGTAGCGGATCATTGGTACCTGCTTGGTCTCTGCTTCAAGCATGTAACTTTTCATTTCCTGTAAGTTACCCCAGTCAGCCTCGTATTTTCCATTGTTATACTCGCTCCACAGGTACTCGGAATAATTTGCGAAAGACTCATTCAATGGAAGTTGCCCCCATTCTTCACAGGTTACATAGTTCCCAAACCAATGGTGCGCCAATTCGTGGGCGATCACCGCATCTGAATTCCCGTCAACAAGCGAACGCGTATCATTCAGAATACCCTCTTCATGCACGGTTGCAGTTGTATTTTCCATTGCCCCGGATACAAAGTCGCGGACAGCGATCTGGGCGTATTTCTCCCAGGGATACTCAACGCCGAATATGTTGGAAAAGAAGCCCATCATTTCAGGAGTGCGACCGAAGATCGCGTGTGCGTCGGGCCCGTACTTGGGTTCTACATAATAGCTTAATTCAAGACCATTGGGCATCATATCTTTGGCAACCACGAAATCACCTACTGCGATCATCGCAAGGTAAGGCGCGTGGGGAATGGACTGCTTCCAGTGATCTGTCCGTGTTCCTTTTTTACCTTCGCTCTGCCCTATCAGCACTCCATTTGAAAGTGTTTTGAAGGTACTGTCTACAGTAATGTAAAAATCGTGTGTGAACTTCTGATTGGGTGCGTCAATGGTCGGGAACCAGCAGGAGCTACCTTCCGTCTCGCCCTGGGTCCATATCTGGCGCGGCTTGCCCTCATCCAGCCCATCCGCATTGATGAAGTATAATCCTTTGTCGGTCTGACTGTCATCGGCTTTGTTTCTGGGCACATCATTCGGCTTTGCTACATAATCGATTTTGACAAAAAGCGTATCATTTCTCGTGTAGTTCTTTTCGAGCTTGATAATCAGCTTTCTTTTATCCTCATAGGTAAAATTCAGCTTCTTGGTCACTTTGCCGGCAATCTCCTGGGTAGTAAGTGCACCATAGTCTCCCACCGTATCCAGCATGGAAACCCCTTTGATATCAAAACCCTTTGCATCCAGTTCCAATGTGTTCTGGGCATGAAAGTGCGGTTTGAATGCAATCACCGCGGAGGCAGGTACCTGTTGCTTTACCCAGTCAAATTGCAAATCGAGGCGGGTGTAGATAATGTCGCTTTTCTTGGTACGTTCAGGACGGTATGGACCTTTTTTCGTGACGGTACCGGGGTTTCTCCGGTACACCGTATCAGCCTGAACCCGGCTGTCGGGAGCGGCGGAAACGGACGATAGAAGTAAGTTAAGTGCGAAAATTATAGCGATTAGTCGGCTCAAAAAGAAGGTATTGCGACCGGTCATATCTGCTTTCGAATTGTTAGCTGGGGAGTGATTCAAATTATTGAATTTAATAAGTCGTTTTCTGTTCTCGGAAGTACTTAAACCCGCAAAATAGCGCCCGCCTCGGCTGCGCGCCGGGCTGGTATGTAGGATACTACCATGGTAATCATAACGACAACAATGCCTGTATAGAGTATATCTTCCCATATTAATTTGACTGGGTACGCATCTACCAGCGAAGTAGCCATTCCCATTGAAACAAAGCCGTATTTAATCTGTAACCAGCAAATCAGGATACCTCCGATCAATCCGAAAACTGCGCCGGAAAGCGCAACAATCGCACCTTCTGCAAGGAAAATTTTCCTGATCAGCGCCGGGGTTGCACCGAGTGCATACAACATGGAAACGTCCTTTTTCTTTTCAATCGCCAGCATGCTCAGTGAGAAGAAAATGTTGATTGCGGCGACTAAAATAATCAGGGACAGGGTAACAGCCACGAAAAGCTTTTCCATTTTGATCGCTCTCAGTAAATCTGCATTCAGGGAATCCCGGTCTTTTACCACAAAATCCTTGCCTAATACGCTGGCAAGCCGCCCGCCTACCTCTTGCTCACGAAACCCAGGACTTACATTGATCTCGATCGCAGACCTGTCGCCCCGGTATTGCATCAGCGAATCGACCAGGTCCACCGGCGCGATCACGTAATCATCGTATCGCGTTTCTATAAAAAACACGCCGCCCGGCCTCAATGCGAGCTGGTTGAAAGCTTCCGGCGAGGTCAGGTTCAGTGCTTTGGAACTTGTTCTGGGATAAAGGAATTCGAGTGGCGTAATGATATCTTCCAGCGAAATAGACAACGCATTGCGGATACCTTCTGAGACGATCGCGTACGGGGTGCCATTTACGCCGCGTAATGTGAGAGAACCTTCTATGATGGCGGTATCCAGTCTTTCCTGCTGCTCAAAAGTCCGGTCAACACCTTTTAGCCTGACTATGGTCTGCTGATTACCATATCTTGCCAGTGCATTGTCCTCGATTATCTGTGTAATCAAGCTCACTCCATTCACTTTTTTGATACTGCTGAGCATCTCAGGCGTAATCGTAAACCGCTTTCCCGCCGCCGGTGCTATCTTGATGTCAGAATCAAAAGTCTTGAAAATTCGCCGGTTGAGATCCTCCATTCCATTAAAAACAGAAAGAACCACTACCATCGCCATTGTGCCAACAGCCACACCGGCCATTGCAATCCGGGCAATCAGGCTGATAAAGCTTCTTTTGTTACGCGAGAAAAAATAGCGAACGGCAATACGGTAAGAAAGATCCATAACCGGGAGGAATCAATTTGTTTCTTCTTCCTCGTCCGGCCCGGCAGGCGGTATTACAAGATCAGAGAACAGCATTTCCATCTTGGCTGCATATTCTGCGGTATCATCTGCGTAAAATTGAAGGTGCGGGACGATCCTCAGCTGGTGACGAACACGCTCAGCCAGTTTTTGGCGGATAAAGCGCGTATTCTCCTTGATCGTTTCCAGTAAAATGGTCTTTTTCTTATCAGGCAAAAAACTCAGGTAAGCTCTTGCAATGCCCAGGTCAGGCGTAACTCTCACTGCTGTAATCGTCACGATCGATCCGTTGATCAGGTGCTGTGCGTCCTTTTGAAAAATCTCGCCCAGGTCCTTTTGAATCTGCCTGCCTACTTTTTGTTGTCTTTTCGATTCCATGTGTAAATTCTTTATCGGAGAAGGGTCGCGTATGCGGTACTCAGACTGTCTGCTTCTCAGTTTAGGTTTATGTAAACTAACATTCCTAAATCATCCTTCCACGTTTTTCCAATGATCACAAATATCCGCACTTATTTTGTTTTTGTAGAATGCAGCGTTGTAATTTCGTAAAAGTTATTCCCGTAAGCTACATAATCCGCATCGTACTTGCTTAGTTTTTTCCGAGTCAATGCAAGGTATCAGACCATCAGCCTGGTAGTATTCTTCCTGCTGCTCCGCCTCCCCTTTTTCCTGGGTGGCGCGCCCCTGCTGATACCTGAACTGAGCTGGATGCTCGTGGGCGAACAAATGGGCCGCGGCTTCATGCTTTACCGCGATGTGTGGGACAATGTAAGCCCATTCTCCGGCCTGACTTACTGGTTGATCGACAGCCTTTTCGGGCGCACACAGTGGGTGTATCAGATCGCCGCGATGACAGTGTCGATTGTTCAGATCCTGTATTTCAATTATGTAATCCATTCGCGTGAAGTATTCCCCGAGCGCACATTCCTGCCTGGGGCGCTCTATACACTTTTCCTCAACATATCCTTTGATATGGGTACACTTTCACCCATGTTGATGGCCAACACATTTTTGCTTTTTGCATTCGGGTCAATCGTCAAAATGCTCGTGAGGCGCGAAGTGACTACGCAGGTTTTCGAAATGGGTCTCTACATCGGAATCGCGACGTTGTTTTACCTCCCGGCTTCCCTGTTTGTGATCTGGGCATTTCTGGCGCTGCTGTTCTACACAGGTTCCACGATCCGTCACCACTTACTGGGTCTTTTCGGCTCCCTGTTTCCATTACTAATGGTCGTGCTCTTTTTCTACCTGAACAACGGGATTGAAAGTTTGAACAGGAACCTGCTTACCTCGGTATTCCAGGTAAAGCAATATAACCTCAACGATTTTTCGTCGCTGCTCGCTTCACTCCTGCTGCCGCTCGGCTTCGGGATCATGGGATTTATGCGGATCTTCACTACGCTACGGTTTGTTAACTATCAAACCCGCATTCAGCAGGTAATGGCGCTTTGGTTCATTGTTGCGGTATTTACAATCCCATTAATGCAGTTCCTGGCACCGATGCAGTTTGTGATCTTCATTCCGCCAGCGGCATTCTTTGCTACCCACTATTTTCAGAGTTTCAAGAAAAACAGCTGGGCCGATGAACTGCAATTTACCCTGATGGGCGCGGTGATTGTCCTGATTCAGTACCAGGGATTGAGGGGGATCATTCCGGGTATTTCAATGGGAAGACTGGAAAATCTGCGAACCAAGCCTGCCAACCTTCCCGAGCAGATTACAGGGAAACGGATCCTCGTTTTGGGCAGCCATTCAGGGGAGTATATCGATAACTACACGGCCACGCCTTACCTGAACTGGGAACTGGCGAGCTACGATTTGCGCAGCCTGGATAACTTCGACAGTGTAATCCACGTTTACGACAACTTCAAAAAGGATCCGCCGGATTACGTGATCGACAAGGTGAATTTAATGCCGAAACTGCTCAGCAGAGTTCCGGCATTACAGAAGCAATACAAGCTCAGCGCCTGGAAAGGCATTTACGAACGCACCAACTAGCACGCGATTTTATTAACACGCGTCTGGTGGCGGCCTCCTTCAAACTCAGTTGCAAGAAAAGCTTCCAGGCTGGCCAATGCAGTTTCCAGCTCCATAAAACGTACCGGAAAGCAGATTACATTGGAATCATTGTGCTGCCTCGTCAATGCCGCGAGCGGAGTATCCCACACCAATGCAGCGCGGATTCCCTGGTGCTTGTTCGCAGTAATACAAACGCCCTGGCCGCTTCCGCAAAGCAAAACGCCTTTTTCAAACTCCCCGCTTTCAACAGCACTGGCAACAGGATGTGCGAAATCCGCGTAGTCCGCTGAGTCGGGACTGTATGTACCGAAATCCTTGGTTTCGAAACCATTTGCAGTCAGCCATTCAATGATCGGCTCTTTGTATGGAAATCCGGCGTGATCTGAACCAATAGCAATTTTTCTCATTACTTTTCTGTTTATTAAAGCCCGTCCTTTATAGGCGGTCAAGTGAATAGCAAGCGGCCGCAAGGCACGCTTGTAATACAAAAATACCATTATATGGTTTAACAATTAAATGGAGTTTAGAATATGAGTGATATGAGTGAACAAACAAAGCCAACCAATGCCGAGTTGGTAGATGTTTCCCTTCTTAATCCGGCGGTTCCCGAAGATGAAAAAAGGATCAAGGAAGCATTTGAAGACAGGAACTGGAGTGAAATAAAGAGTGCCGATTCATGGGTTATATTCAAGGTAATGGCAGAGTTTGTAGAAGGTTTCGACAAGCTTGCCAAGATTGGTCCATGCGTTTCCCTGTTCGGTTCGGCGCGGACGTTACCAGACAATCCGCATTACAAAACAGCTGAGGAAATTGCCGCGAAGCTGGTAAGGCACGGCTACGGGGTGATCACCGGAGGTGGGCCCGGTATCATGGAAGCCGGTAACAAAGGTGCATTTGAACAAGGGGGTAAGTCCGTTGGTCTCAACATCAAGCTGCCTTTCGAACAACACAGCAACATTTACATTGATCACGATAAAAGCATCAACTTCGACTTTTTCTTTGTCAGGAAAGTGATGTTCGTCAAATACTCGCAGGGTTTCGTAGTGATGCCCGGCGGTTTCGGCACGCTCGATGAGCTTTTTGAAGCATTAACACTGATCCAAACCAAGAAAATCGGCAGGTTCCCGATCGTGCTCGTAGGAAGCTCTTACTGGACCGGGCTACTGGACTGGATCAAAGGTACCATGCTCACAGAACGCAACATCAATCCAGAAGACATGAAACTGATCAGCGTGGTGGACACACCCGACGAGGCTGTGAAGGTGATCGATACATTTTATTCCAAATACCTGCTGAAACCAAACTTTTAATGGTTCAGTAATCAAGGTAAGGCTCTATTTTCCGGAGCTGCTCCTCGTCCAGGATTTTAACATTACGCAGGTCTGCGCTGTTTTTGAAGCTTCCATGCTGGTTACGGTAATTGATAATTACTGAAACCAGCTTTTTATTTTTCAGGTAGCTGTGACTTCCCAGCTCAGCAGCCGTAGCAGTATTGATATTGATCTTTTTTACGCCGGTTGAAATCACCGCATATTTGTTAAGCTCGCCTAATGCAATCGAATCCAAACCAAAAACTTCGGCAAACTGGCTCTTGGAATGAAACCCGCCAAGTCCATCGCGAAATTTCAAAATCCTTACAGAAAGTTTGGTACCGATCCCGCGCAGCTTAACAAGCTCAGTTGTATCGGCAGTATTGATGTCAAATGGAGAAATCGCGGGAGGCGCAAATTTCCGTGTCCCTTCTTTGGGGGTGTTCACTGCCTCAGGTGCTTTGGACAAACGAGTACCTACCGGGCTGCCAGTCTGGATCTCTATAAAAGGCGTCAGCTTTTGAAACAGCTCCGGCGGGAAATCATAGATGTGCAGCAAATCTTCCTTCTTTCTGAACTTCCCTCCTTTCGACCTGAACTTATCAATCCGCCTGGCCAGAAACAATGGTATTCCAAGCTCAGAAAGCTGTTCCACTGTGGCTGCATTCGGGTCAAATGCAAAGAGGCGGACTGGTTTGGCCGGTTTTTTGAAATACTCCGGTGGCTTTCTTTTCTGTGCCTTGTACCTGGCTTTGTTTTCAACTTCAATGTCGGCAACAATGCTATCCAGCTTCGCCTGGCTCAAAGGCGCGGGGCCAGGTGGAAAAAGTGGCAGGATATACCTTCTGAATACAAAAGGAAACCAAACTATAAGCACGCAAATCACCATTAATGCAATCGCGCCCCGTGCCTCCTTTCTTGAAATACCAAAAAAATGCTGGATCTGCTCCGTCAGTTTTTTAAACATAAGTCAAAAGCGCTTTTCTCTTTTGACGTCCGGAATTCGATTTGGTCTCGGTGAAAAACAAAAAAACGTCAGGCGATCACCCGACGTTTTCTCTCAATGCTGAATGCAGGATCAGTTTACATAAACGCTGCCGCTGCTTGCTGATAAGGTCACGGGAATACCGCCGCCGTTCATTTTGCCGCGGACATATTCCTTTTCTACACGACCGTCGAAGTTTTTCAAAGGGATACTTACCTTGTTACCTTTCAGGTTCAGGTCCATTCCTGCGTCCATTGGCATGGTTACCCGCACACTGCCTGCCGAACTTGAAATATCAACATACTTTCCGAGCTTGGTCAGTTCCACTTCCACGCTTCCCGCGCTTGTGCTTGCCTTAATACTGCCCGAAACATTGGCAAGCCGCACAGAGCCGCCCGAAGTGCCGGTGTCCAGTGTGCCGCTGATATCGTCGCCTTTTACACTGCCGCCGCTCGTGTGAGCTACCACATCGCCATTGATACTGTTCAGAGTGATGCTGCCGCCGGAAGTATTCAGTTCAATTTTCCCTTTCAATCCGGCTGCCTTGATGCTGCCCCCGCTGGTTTCCAGGTCGATTTCGTTGCTGCAATTCGCCACATCGATGCTTCCGCCAGAAGTACGCCCGTGGATCATTCCGTTCAGGTCTTCTACTTTCAGGCTCCCGCCGCTTGTCTGGAAGTTCTGCTCGCCGGTCAGGGATGCGATTTTAATGCTGCCCCCGCTGGTTTTCAGATTAGTCGCCACATTTCTGGGCGCATACACTTTAAATCCTATTGAGATGCTCTTTTTATTGTCCCACTTGGTTCCTGCCTTGCGCTTCGCGGTAGCTACCACCCTGTTTCCCTCTGTCCCGATGAGGATATCGTAATCTTCCAGCCGGTCTTCAATCTCGTCTTTCGAAAGCTCGTCTTTTCCGTTCCAGTTATTGGGCTTTACAAACATATCCACCTTGAATCCGTCACTTTGCCCGCCAGTTACGGCGATTGATCCTCCCGAAGTTTCAACAACAAGCTCTTTTAACGACGGGCTGGTGAATTTTTTGGAAACATAAGGCTGCTCACTGTCAGACTGTGCCCTGGCTCCGGCTGAAAACAACAGCGGCAATGCGATTAGAAGTAAATGTCTCTTTTTCATGATTATCAGATTTTTTTTCAATGATGTTAAAAACGCAGCAAAAGTTGCGCGCGTCGTCATAATTCCTTTGTTACAACAGATCTTCGTCTGTTTTATATGATCTGCAATAAAACAGAGCCAAGAAATAAGAAACTTAAAATCAATTACTTACCTTATCAACACTGTTCATATTCGGACATTTCCTGACTTCAATGCGTGCATATCAGCTGCAACAGTTACCAGCGGGTACGATTTTTGAACCTCTGATAGCAAACACAAAAACGCTTATGATAACGTATCAAATCCAGGTTGATGAAACAGACAATGCGCTGGTAACGAAAATCCTGCAAACGCTGGAACAAAGAGGCCTGATTACCCTTCACCTTGATAACCAGTATGAACATCATGAAAAAGCAACACCTGCCACAGAAGAGCAGGTGCAGGAAATTATAGATGAAGCAGAATTGGGCCCCTACTATTCAGAGAAGGAGGCAAAGGAAATTTTGAACTTGTAGTTACTTTTTGCGGATTGCAATTACCCTGATTTCGTCGTAAGTACCTGTCTTACCCCAGCCGCACTGAACAGCGGCATTTTTTCCGGTTTTACTATACTCTAAATAAACCGGCGTAAATCCATAATACTCTCTGATCACACCCAGCTCAGCTTCGATCGTTTTACGTGAAGCTTCGTCAGGCAGGAGATAATAGGTGCTATCCTTATTTGAAACGCTGAAATGCCACGAGCAGCCGTCTGCTGCCAGCTCGTTTGCCCAGGTTGCTTCTACTTCCATGATCTCGTCGTTCAGCACGCTGTTTTCATCGTGGCAGCCGATCCACGCAAGCAGGCCGAAAAGTACAATGAGGATTTTCATCTCTTACTAAGGTTATGGTTTGTTCAAAGACGTGCGGGCTATTCCATTGGTTGTAAAACAGTCCTCAGTTTTTACTCATTTAAAAACGACTTGAACCAAAAACCTGACTCTTTGATCGTCCGCTTCTGCGTTTTGAAATCAACAAAAACCAATCCAAACCTTGCTGCATATCCTTCTGCCCATTCGAAATTGTCCATCAAAGTCCACGCCAGGTAGCCGCTTACATTCACACCCTCATTTTTGGCTTTCAGGATCGCTGCCAGATAATCTTCGAAATACTGCCTGCGCTTTGGATCGGCTACTTTACCGTCTTTGTAATGATCCTCAAATGCAGCTCCGCTTTCTGATACAATGATTTCTTTGATTCCTTCGTAAGCGGCATATTGTTTCAGGATCTTATACATTCCGTCCGGGTCCACCTCCCAGCCCATACTGGTGACAGGTACGTTCCTGAGCTTCGCGGGTACTTCTTTGAGCCAAACTACCGGGGCGAGCCACGAATGCTTCACAACCACACTGAAGTAATTTTGAACGCCCAGAAAGTCAAAATCAAAACGGAGCTTTTCCAGATCTCCCTCCCGCATGTAGCGATTCAGATTTGACAAAAACGGAAAATCCTTTACCGGATAACCCAACCCGAGTGCCGGCTCCACGAAAAGCTTGTTCATCACCGCGTCAGCTCTTTTCGCTGCACGGATATCCACCGCATTACCCGACTCCGCATACACGTAGGAACAGGAAACCGAGGTACCGATAAATGCATTCGGTACCAGCTCGCGGACCCTTCTTCCACCTTCGGCCTGGCACAATGCAAGGTGGTGTACCGCAGGCAGGAAATTCCAGATACCCTTTTTACCCGGCGCATGCAATCCGGTGGTATAACCCAGTCCCGCAACCGCCATTGGTTCATTCAGAATAATCCAGTTTTTAACGCGGTCGCCAAATGCTTTGGCACAAATGACTGCATAGTCTGAAAACCAGTCTACAATCTGCCGGTTAGTCCAGCCGCCGAGATCTTCCAGCGCCTGTGGCAAATCCCAGTGATATAATGTGATCCACGGCGTGAGGCCGAGTGCAATGCATTGATCTATCAGCCGGTTGTAAAATGCGATTCCTTTTTCATTGATTTCTCCGCGCCCAAGCGGGAGTACCCTCGACCAGGAAATGGAAAACCTGAAATCAGTAAAGCCGAGTTCTTTGACCAGCAGCAGGTCTTTTTCGTAATGATGATAGAAATCACAGGCTATCTGCGCGTGATCACCATTTTTGATCCTTCCTTTTTTTCGCGAAAACGTATCCCAGATACAATCTTTCCTGCCATCTTCATTCACCGCGCCCTCAATCTGATATGCAGCTGTTGCTACACCCCAACGAAAATCAGCGCCGAAGTCTGACCTGGACAGTGTGACCGGCTGCCCGATTGTATCTTCCGGCGATTTAAAAAAACTATTTACAGAATCCACGAAATGACGAAGTGACTTTTCCGGAAAGTTAGGAACATATTGTAAAAAACCCCTCGCCCTGAGTTTCAGGAGGAGGGGTTTCGGACCACTTGAATGGGTTCTGAGAAGTTGTCTTACCTTACTACCACAATCTTGCGGGTGGTCGTACCGTCGTTTACTCTCACAAAGTAGGTACCCTGTGCCAGTTTCGTCAGGTCAACTTCATTCTCTGCGTCCACGCTGGTGTTCAATACCAGCACACCGCTCACATTGTACAATTTTACATTGCTGATCTGCTGAGTGCCGGTAAACCTGATGCGGTCCGAAGTCGGGTTCGGGTAAATGCTCATTTGTCCGTCAACATCAAAATTGAGGCTTTTGATAGAACTGTACGCGAAGGTTCCGTCAGCATCCACCATTTTCAGTCTGTAAAGATTTGCAGCAGACGGGCTAGTATGTGTATAGCTGTAGGAGATAGTGCCTTTGCTTTCACCCTGCGCTGCCAATGTGGCGAGTACTGACCAGTTTTTACCATCGCCGCTGTGCTGTACATCAAAATGGTCAGAATTGGTTTCAAGCGTTGTTGTCCAGGCCAGGGAAGCAGTTGTGCCTTCTTTCTTCACATGGAAAGAAGCAAGTGTTACAGGAAGCGCAGGGCCTGTAAAAGTCAGGCAGGTACCGTCGATTGCCAGGTAGTTTTCAGATCCCGACGCCTGGATCCGGACGATCGTAGTACCGGCGGGCATTGTTCCGGCGAGCACATATTTCTGCAATCCCCACGGAGCATCATCTACAATTTTATCAACATCCCTGGTAATCGTACCCAAGACTTTGCCGGATCCGTCTAGAAAAATGATCTGAACTCTTTGATCCCTGTTTTCGGTAACCGCGCCGTAGAAGATCAGATTAGCTGTATTGCCGGAGTTACCGTCAACAGCTACGTCCTGGCGGAAAGAGCCTGCACCTTGCAGGATAAGGCTTTTGGATCCGCAGTTTGCGATGATCGTTTCTGCGCTTACATTGCCTGTTGTTGTCCAGCCCACAGTTCCGTCTTCAAAGCTCGCATTGGTTAGCTTGTTGTCGCTGCAGCTTTCGCATTCCTTCGATGGTGGTGTTATTGACATACAAACACCGTCTATTTTGAAATAATCACCATTTGAAACCACCGAAAAGCGAACCTTGGCTGCGAAAAGAGGAGCAGTAGCAGTTAGGTTGTACTCCTGCAGTTTGTGCGTCTGCGTCACACGGTAATCCATTTGTACCTGGTTGTCATTATTTACCGGAATGGTAATCAGCTGACCTGAGCTGGTATAGAATTCAAGTTTGAACACGTGGTCTCTGGAAGTATCGTGCGTCCCGCCGAACACTTTCAGGTTTACTACGCTGCCGGGAGTGAGATTGATTTCCTGGTAAATGCTGCCCGCGCCCGAGATTACTCCATTTTTGGAGCCACAAACGCTATAAGCTTCATCCTGGCTGAAATTAGTGCCTGCCGACTTAGTCCATGCATCGGTACCCGACTCGAAGCTTCCGTTTTTAACTGCATTCTGCGCGTCCGGGCAGCCACAGTCGGTAGGCGGCGGTGTGGTGATATTCATACAAGCCACATCAATCTTAAAATAGTTGCCGCTGGAATAAGCCGATAAGCGAACTTTGGCAGCGCCCGCAGGTGCTGTACCTGAGAGCTTATATTGTTCCAACTTGTGGTACTGGGTCACTTTGTAGTTCATATCCACTACCTGATTGTGACCTCCGTCTATTTTTTGGCCTGCGCTGTTGTAGAAAGTCAGCCAGAACTGATGCGTTCTGCCTGCGTCGTGAGTTCCACCATATACACTTACATCCACTTTTGCACCTGCCGACACATTCACTTCCTGGTAAATTGTGCCTGCGCCGTCGATGAAACCATATTTTGCACCGCATTGGCTGTATTCGTTGTCAGTTCCAAAGTTGGTACCGCTCGTTCTTGACCAGCTAACAGTGCCACTTTCAAAGCTTCCGTTTGCAAGTGCATTCTCCGAATCCGGGCAGCCACAATCGGCCGGTGCAGGTGGCGTTACGCTCATACAAGCCACATCGAACTTGAAATAATCGCCACTCGAGTAGATGGACAATACCACTTTGGCCGCATTGGCCGGGGCAGTAATGGAAGTTGTGTATTGTCTTAGCTGGTTATTGCGAACCTCATAGTCCATATTGATGACTTTCCTGTTTTCGTCACCCCCGATTTCCTGATTGTTGCTGGTGTAGAAAGTCAGCTTAAACTGGTGTGTTTTGCTGTTGTTGTGGGTACCTCCGTAAATGGAGAGGTCAACCTGGCTTCCGCCGGCCAGGTCTACTACCTGATAAACTGTACCTGAACCTGTAATCAGACCATTTTTGCTGCCGCACATATTGTAGGCAGCGTCGATTCCGAAGTTGGTGCCGTCAGTTTTGCTCCAGTAATTTGTTCCGGATTCGAAACTTCCATTTTTAATGGCATTCTGGGCATCCAGGCAACCGCAGTCAGCGCCTGTACTAAACCCGGGAAGGGTAAGTCCCAGATTAAGCAGAAATAAAATTAACAGTACGGAAAATTTTCTCATAATGTGATTGATTTGTAAATGGTTAGCTTAATAAGTAAGTCAATAAAATGTATCGACAAATGTACGTTCGCAGATCATTTAAAAATATCACTTTTTCTATATGACATATTTAACCAAAGTACGTGTACCTGGTTTTTCAAAATTAGATTACAGGGTGCTCAAAAAGTATTTCTACAATATAGATCTCACATAATCAAGCATTTTTCTGCATTTGATTTATGTATTTCGATTTGAGCAGAAGAGTAATTCTCAGGAGAGACTAAAAGGAATGATATAACAATTCCAACATCCTGTTCGCACCAAACTCAGATACGCACCACAGCTGGCGCTGCAATCGCAACGTACGGGTAGAGGTAATTTTCGGAATGAAAACGGGTTGCAGAGTTTGAGCCTGCATTAAGGTAGTCGCATTTGGCGACAATAAGCAGGAACAAGGCGGATGATTGAAAGTACAATTACTTCCAAGCGCAACGGAATGAAACTGCCTGCCATTCAACGCACATTTTCAACTTTACGCTAAATGGAAAGTGAAGCAATTTCTCAAAACGGCTTGGGCAAAATGGGCAGCTGCACTGAAGAATTTCGACAATTTTATTTTTCGAAAAAACTCGGGTTCTACAAGTTTTACACGCCATTATCCGAGAATACACAACCTAAATTCCAGGTTTAATGCATTTTAGCTATAAAGAATTTTGATTTTCTAGTTTGCGTACAAGCTCAACTCACGCAATGCGAACACGCCGCGCAAGTCTTGCAGTGCCTTGCGGACCCGCGACTTAACCGTGCCGAGCGGCAGGCATAGGTACTCCGAAGCTTCTTCGTGCGTATAACCTTGAAAATACACCAGGTCAATCAGGGTTCTCCGCTCGGGCAGCAGGTTATCAACCAGCTGTTTGATATCAAAATTAGCAGCAGCAGGATAGAAAGCCAGTTTGGAGTTTAATTCGTGCTCCGGAACAGCATGCAACTTGATCATCCTTGCCAGCTTCACTTCCCCGCGTAACTTGTCGATAGCTGTATTGCGGGCCACGTTCAGGATCCAGGTAAACAGGGTACCTTTTTCGGGCTGATAACTGCCGATATTCTTCCAAATTTTCAGGAACGTATCCTGCAATACGTCGGCTGCATTATCCTCGCTTTTGACGATTTTCAGCACAATGCCGTACAATGGGGCTGAGTAGTTTTCATATAGATAGTCGAACCCGCTCGGATTGTTGTCCTTGAGCAGAACTACCAATTCTTGTTCTGCATATAGCGCCTTTTTGCCCATGTCAGCGTTGTGTCTTATTTGTAGGGTTCACAATATTTTGGAATCAGGGAAAACAATATCAATTCTATTCCAGCATTTTGACCCGGACAAAACTGGGAAAATCCGGCACATTTTGGGGTATGTTGAATTTGAGGTGCACAGCGTGCCCAAAGTGCTTCCACAATTTTCTCACATTCACCGAAATCCCTATCTTGGTACAAGTAACCACTAAGCCGTAAGTGCTATGACCAAATGCATTCTTTTCCTTCTGTCAGTTATACTTTTAGGGTGCTCCTCTCCTACTGACAATGAGGACGATAGGATCAAGCTCAATGCAATAGGAAATGAATATGTCAGACTTGGGCTTTTGATCGGTGCTTATGATAGTGATTTCGTGGATGCATATTATGGACCGGATTCGTTAAGGTCGGCGGAAAGCACATCTGACAGTTTTCCAAAAGCGGCATTTTTGTCCAAAGTAGCTGCATTGAAAGAGCAGTTGCAGACATTAAAGAAAGGCACCTCCAATGACACGATCGCTGCGCGCGCAGACTGGCTGACTTACCAGCTAACCGCCTTTGAGCGGCGGATCAAAGTGTTCACCAAAGACTTCGTCCCATTTGACACCGAGTCAAAAGAGCTTTTCGATGCTGTTGCGCCGGTTTATGATGAAAAGCATTTCCAGGATTTGATCTCCAAACTTGATCACGTACTCCCCGGAAAAGGCAGTATCCAGGAGCGGTACCAAAAAACGGCCGGCCGATTTCTTATTCCAAAAGACAAAATTGACACCGTTTTTCAGACCGCCATTGCCGAGGCGCGCAGGAGAACATTATCGCATTACAAATTACCCGAAAATGAAACCTTTGAGCTGGAATATGTTACTGACAAACCCTGGTCGGGCTACAACTGGTACAAAGGCAATTACCACAGCCTGATCCAGATCAATGTCAGCCAGCCGATCTTTATTGAACGCGCGATAGACCTGGCCTGCCACGAAGGTTACCCGGGCCACCACGTGTACAATGCATTGCTTGAAAAAAATCTTTTCCGCGACAAAGGCTGGATTGAAGTGTCGCTTTATCCGCTGTTCAGTCCGCAGTCGCTCATTGCAGAAGGCAGCGCGAATTATGGGATCTCCATTGCATTTCCGGGCAAAGAGCAGGAGCAATTCTGCAAAAGCGTGCTGTTACCAGTGGCGGGTCTGGATACCGTGGGCACAAGTGCCTATTTCAATGCATTGTCGCTCAAATCACAGCTGGGCTACGCAAGAAACGAGGTAGCGCGCGGCTTACTGGGTGGCAAGATGGATGAAAAAGAGGCACAGCGCTGGCTGGAAGCTTATTGTTTGCTCCCGCCGAAAGGTGCGACAGACTATATCCGCTTTATCCGGAAATACAGAAGCTACGTGATCAACTATAATTACGGGCAGGATCTTGTCAAAAATTACATTGAATCCCGAGGCGGCACCGCCGATGCGCCGGAGCTCCGCTGGAAGTTGTTCCAGACTTTACTCAGCAACCAGATGCGCGCGGGAAGACTTTCAGAAAAAACGAAATAGTATGGATTATATCATTAAACAAGCTAGTACAAAATTCGAATACCAGACAGGCGCGGCCATGTTCCGCGAATACGCCGACTCACTCGATTTCACCTTATCCTTTCAAAGTTTTGATAATGAACTGACCATTCTCCCGGAAATGTACGGGGAGCCCACCGGCGCCCTGTTCCTGGTGGAAGCCAACAGTCAGACGATCGGGGTGGCAGGTTTGCGGAGGATAGAAAACGATCACACATGTGAAGTGAAAAGAATGTACATCAAACCCGGCTTCCAGGGCATGGGCATTGGAAAAGCACTTTTAGGTGCATTGATCAAAAAAGCAGAGGCACTGGGATACCACACCATCAAGCTCGACACACTTGGGCCTAAAATGCCGGCGGCTGTTAAATTGTACCAGTCTTTCGGGTTTGTCGCGACGACGCCTTACAACTATAATCCCCACGAAGGGATACTCTATTTTGAGAAAAAACTGTGAGCAGAAGCCCGGTTACTTATATTTCAAATCTGGCTGGTTGGGACTATATTCAAAGCTTTGTACATTCCTGATCGACCAGTCTTGAAATATTATCATCTATTCTTTCCACAACGCAGAACCAGGCTTGCTGCGACTTTATCCAAAACCTGCCTGCCGTTTTTCACCTCGTTACTACCGGGATTTTTCCAGGAAAATCTCGCGCAGGCTCCTGCGCAGCCAAAAAGCTACGAATGCTACCAGCCTGACAAGCGACTCGTAATCGATGGCAAGCTCAATGAGAGTTCCTGGAAAAAAGCCGCTTGGACTTCGCTTTTCGAAGATATAGAAGGGAATAAAAAGCCAAAACCTTTGCAGCAAACGCGGGCCAAAATGCTTTGGGACAAAGATTACCTCTACATCGCGGCCGTGATCGAGGAAGAGCATATCTGGGCTTACCAAAACCGGAAAGACCAGATCGTTTATTTTGAAAATGATTTCGAAGTTTTCATTGATCCCGATGGAGATACCGAGAACTACTATGAGCTGGAAGTGAATGCCCTCAACAATATATTTGATCTTTTCCTCGCCAAAACCTACCGGAACGGCGGAAAAGCAGATATCAAGTGGGATATTGAAGGGCTACAAACGGCCGTGTCCATCGAAGGAACAATCAACAATGCAACGGACCGTGATAAGCAGTGGACTGTCGAAATTGCCATACCGTTCAAAGGATTGTCCACTAGCGATGTAGCGGCTGTGATTCCTGAAAACGGGTCTGAGTGGCGCGTTAACTTTTCGCGGGTAAACTGGCAGCATGAAGTGGACAGCGATGGAAAATATGCCAGAAAGCGTGATGCGGAGACAAAGAAGATTATACCGGAATATAACTGGGTGTGGTCGCCGCAGGGAATTATCAATATGCATTATCCCGAATATTGGGGAAAGCTGCACTTCAACGCCCGGCCGGTAAGCAAGGCAAAAAGACGGAAAACCGGCAGGAAATGAGTTTAGGATAAATGCATTCTGCCGGGGCTGTTACACCACGGCAGAATGCACAAATATCAATGGCCTTCACTGGATTCAAATCCAAGAATGCTGAGCCGGTAAGGTGTTCCCGACACTCTCATGCTTTGCTTGCGGGCAAAGTTTGCAGTACTGATCTGCAACAGCTCTCCTGATTTTGGCTGTATGATGTAAATGTATCTGGCTGTCGCCTCTACCTGCGGCTTCTGCACTTCGTCGCGTGCTACCGGAGCAATCACAGATCCGCTCGCTTTCTCCGCGCCCGACGCCAGGTCAAACAGCTTTACATCGCCATTGTACATCAATGCAACCAGGTTCTTTCCTGCCAGGTCGATTTTCGCCTGCATAATGTCTGCACTTGCCAGCACCGGCTTCACTTCGCCTTTGCTGACATCAATCAGATAAGCGCCTTTCGCAGCCGTGAAGCCTACGAATTTACCCACACCTCCTGCTTCGTAAATGCTGCCAAACCAAGCGTCGCCAAAATCAGCGGGATGCGGGATCAGCTTCTGAGCACCCGACTGCTCCACAACCAATATTCCGCTTGCCGATCCAAAAACAGAAACCTGTCCATTCGTTGCATTTCCGTGGATACCCTTCGTCTGAATGGTAGAAGGATGTACCGTTTTACCGCTAGCGTCAATGATTTTCACACGTTCCGGCAAGCTTCCTGCAACTGAACCGTCCTTTTCTGTGATCGCATAATTTCCATTGTCAAACTTGGTCATGGCGCCGTGATGGGCTACATTCCCCGCATTGATCAGTTTCATTTTTGCGCCGGCTGTGTGGAAATCGGCCTGCTTGGCAATGCTCAATGTCCCGTCACCATCGTTGAAAGTGATGATCTCGTCGCCTTTGCTCTTGAAGTGCGTCGGCTTGTTTCCGTCGCCAATCAGGGAGCCAAATTTGGGAGTACCTTTTACGTCCACATGGTCGCCGTGGCCTTCCAGACCGGTGTCAAAAAGCTGCACATGATTATTGGCTCCGTTGACCAAAGCTCCGAAACGACCCGCAGCCGTACGATACAATGCAGATTTCGGGAAGCTGGCTGTGAACTTTTCAGCCGTCATCTTCTGTGGATCGATCAGCGAGATCTCATTTGAAACCTCGTCGTTTACCAAAATCCGGACAAAACGGTGTTCCGTTTCCAGCTCGGGTTCAACTTCTTTTTCCTTGTCATTATCGCAGGCTGTAACAGTCAGCAGCGCAGTAATAATCAGTAAACTTTTGAATAAATGCTTTTTCATAAAAAAATCTTTAAATGCAACAATGATGCAAAGATAGCCTCAGCGACCACAAATGCAACAACGATGCAATTAAAGATTTTCAGCGACTGAAAGAAGTAGTGTTTACGCGATAGCTTCTCTCAACAGGTTTCTGCTTTCTTTTTTGACAAACGTAATGGGTACAAATTCATCAGTCGGAGCGCCTATGTAGTACACCGTCCACTCGGGATCATGGTGAGACAGCATTTCACTAATGCAGTCCGCGCGATGGGCTACCGGATTGGAGCAATCTTCCCAGTAAAACAGCTCGACCCGGTAAAATAAGTTTTGTTTAATTCCATTGATCGTCACTTCAACTTTAATCTCCTGCTTTCCTTGAAGCGGTGGGATTGGAATAGCAATGTGGCTCATGAGATTGTTATATTAATGTTCATTTTAGGTTCAAACCAACATTTACAAATACATCGGAAAAGCTATTCCGAACGCAGCGATTTAACAGGGTTCATCAATGCAGCCTTGATACTCTGGAAGCTGATCGTCAGCAATGCGACGAGCACCGCCAGCACCGCGGCGCCGAGGAATATGCCCCATTCCAGATCGATCCGGTATGCAAAATCGTGCAGCCAGGTAGTCACCGCCCACCAAGCTTCCGGCGTGGCGATCAGTATTGACACAATGACCAGCTTGATAAAATCCCCCGAAAGCAGTGCTACAATGCCGGCGACCGAGGCTCCCATTACCTTGCGCACCCCGATTTCCTTGAAGCGCCGCTCGGCAGAGTAAGAAGCCAGGCCGAACAGTCCGAGGCAGGAAATGAATATCGCCAGCCCGGCGAGTATCCCCACAATTTTGCTGACCTGCGTGTCGGCGCGGTACATCTCGGCAAAATGCTCATCCAGGAACGAATAGGTAAAAGGCTGGTCGGGTACCAATTTGGTCCATAGCGCCTTGATTGCTGCCACTGCCTGCTTATTTTGGGTACCTTTTATTCGCACGGACATTTCCGAATAGCCCCAGTCCTTTTGATTGAAAAGGCACAGCGTTTCTATTTTGTGGTGAAGGGAATTGAAATTGAAATCTTCCGCTACACCCACAATTGTAGACAGTGAATCCATTCCGCCAAAGCCAAAGCGCTTTCCGATCAGGGACTGCATGGTCAGCGTGGGCTCTTCCTGCAGCAGCTTTTTGGCAAGTGCCTCGTTGATGATGTAGGTTTTTGCATTATCGCCCGGCGTATCGGTGAAATTTCGCCCTGCAATCAGTTTGATCTTGTATAAAGTCAGGTAATCGGGATCCACAATCACTTGTGAAGAGGTGATTTCCTTCACAGGTCCCGTACCCTGGAACCGCACGCCGGTTTGGTGAAAATTGTTGCCCAGCCGCTGCTGCGAGCCGGTGACCGACTCTACATACGGACAGGTAAGCAGTTCCTGTTTAAGTGATGCATATTTCGGACCGGACTTCGAATCGAGCGGAATCACAATCACCTGCTCTTTCTTGAATCCGGGATCTTTGGTGACCATAAAACGAAGCTGCCGAACCGCGAAGCCAGTGGCGATGATCAGGAAAACAGCGCTGGTAAACTGCGTGACCACCAGGGCGCTCCTGAATGTACTTTTCCCTGTTCTTAAGGTTCCTTTCAAAACCTTGATCGGCTCGAATGCAGAAAGGAATGCAGCCGGGTACAATCCTGAAAAGATACCGATAACCACGGTTCCAGCCAGCACGAGCAGCAGAAGCCGAAGGTTGGTAAAAATGGAAAAATCCAGCTTCCGCTGACTGAAATTCGCCACTGCCGGAAGGATCAGCTTGACGATCAGAATAGCGAGCACCAATGAGATCATACACAACAGGATAGACTCTCCGATGAACTGGGCAGAAAGCTGCAGCCGCTGCGCACCGATGGATTTGCGGATACCTACTTCTTTGGCGCGACCGGTAGAGCGTGCCGTGGATAAGTTCATGAAGTTCACACAAGCGATAACCAGCACGATCGTCGCGATCAATGAAAAGATATAGGTGTATTTCTGGTCGAATTTCTGGAAGTTGATATAATCGTGGGTGATATCGGTGGACTTTGCATGCACTTCGGCGAGCGGCTGTAAAAAGAGCTCGTAGAACTTCCAGTTACCTCCTTTCATGTGCTTGTGCAAAAAAGAAGGAAATTTCTTTTCAAGGCTGGCAACGTTGGTACCTGGTGCAAGTTCAAGATAGGTGACCAGCCAGTTACCGCCCCAGTTGTCCATAAAGTCGGGCCGCGTGATGGAACTGAACGAAAACAATGCATCAAACTGCAAATGGGAAGTAGCAGGTACATTTTCCATGATCCCGGTCACCTTCAAGGCAAGGGTATCACTTCCATAATGCGTGATCGTTTTTCCAATCGGATCTTCTTTTCCAAAAATGTTATCTGCGTATTCCCGGGATAATACCACCGTGTTAGGCTCTTTAAGCACATTCTCCCGCTCACCTTGTAGCAGCTCGAAATCAAACAAGCTGAAAAAGCTTGGATCAGCCCAGAGGATTCTTGGGAGCTCCACTTTCTTCTGGTCCCGCATTACCATCATGTTGGTACTCGCATTGACGCGGGTGTAGTTGCGGATCTCAGGGTATTCGTTTTTCAGGGTCGGGCCCATCGGGAACATAGAAAGTGCCACTTTCTGGGGTGCCACCATTCCTTCAAACTTCTGCACTTCGTCGAGGCGGTAAATGTTTTTTGTGTGCTGCTTGTCGAAGCTTTTTTCATAGAAAACAAACAGCAGAATCACGATGCAAGCCGCCATACTCACGGCCAGACCAACAATATTAATTGCAGAAAAAACCTTGTTCTTCCAGATATTCCGAAACGCGATTTTGAGGTAGTTTTTTAACATTTGCCTGGCTGGGAAAGGGTTTACAGTCGCGTGATTACATTGGCAATTCCGGAATCGATTCAATGTAAATAACCCTGAGCAACAAACTTATGCCAAGCACCCAAACGCATTTACTATCAAATACTTACATCAGCATAAAACAAAAAAAATGTTCAAAAGCGGACAGATTTGTCCACCTTTGAACATTGTAAATTGGAGTGACAATGCGGCCTGTTACCAGATCCGCGAAATACCCAGGAATCCGCCTGTGCTGTTCCTGAAAATCTCGCCACTGTCTGTCGACAGGCGCGCTATAAGACTTGTGTTTCTTAGCTTGGGCAATTTGTACCCGGCAGAAGCCAGCAGCGACAATTGACTGCGCGGAGGCTCAAAGCTGGCTCCGGGTGTTCCGAAATTGCGGCTGAATGAACCGCGGAATCCAAACTGCCAGCTGTTGCCTAAATTAGCCTGTGCCCCTGCATACCATACGTTGACCCTGTTATTAGGATAAAACCGCCCGCTCTTCGGCTTGCTTTGATCCATATCTTTCCCCGGGATAATAAATGGCGTACCCACGGCATTACCCTGGTAAGACCACCCTTGTGTATATTGGCTGTGGTTCAGGTAATTGTCAGCACCCTGGAATTTGCTGCCCGGGATATAGAATGTAGAACCCGATTGATCCTTGGTCGTCAGGAATTCCAGTGTAAGCCGCGTTAGCCTGAACATATTTCCCGCAGATGCAGTGCTTGTTTTGAAGCTTACCCCAAAAAGTCCGTCAGGTACATTTTTAAAAATCATACTCGATACATCTTCAAATGGATGCTGGTGGTATACAAACATGTTGTAACCGAGCACCTTTGCTTCCACCCCGAAATCGTAGCTACCGAGGTGGTTACCTAGGCGGTAGCTGTCAAATGCGCCGTAACCGTTTTTTTCGTACCAATTTTTGGGCGTATAGGCAAATACAATATTGGGATAGAGGCTCCATGAAGAAGGGAATTTTCCATCCTTGGCGAGGTCCGGCTCGTTTTTCAGGTAATCGGCTTGGCCGGCCCAGAGCACGTTATGGTTAAGACCGGCATACACCTTCACATTCGATTTCGGCTTTCCGAACCGGAAGTACATAAACTTCTGGTGCAAACGCACACCTTCAAGGTAGTTGGTGGCAAACCAGCCGTGCGAGAAACCCGCGTGAATGGCGAGGAAGTTTTTCGTGAATTTCAGAGGTGTAAAACCAATGGTACCGATCTGTACTTTGGGGATTGGCAGCGCATTGCCCGAGCCGGAATAAAAACCCATACTCATCGTAGAATCCCCCAGACCCATCAATTCCATTCTGCGGCCTGCGTAAAACTCCACATTTTTAAACCGCACACTGGCGTAAGCCTCCGGTAGCAGGACTTTTGCGTCGTTTGCTTTGGAATAAACCAGTACCGGGTTTACTGAGGCACTCCAGTCAAACTTGCGTGCCTTCTTGCTCACACTATCATAGAACACGTAGTTCCTGCGTACCGCGGCAGACGCAAGCGCCGCCGGGGCGTCGGTAGGAATAACACCGAACTGGTTGGTACGCAGCCAGAAAGGGGTAGTTTTGTTGGAAGCAGCAATCACGCCAAGCTCGGCCTTGGCCGAAAGGTTAGCTGGTAACGAATTTTTCTGCCCGAAAGAGCAGACCGACCAAAGAAATGTGATCGCGGTGAAAGTGATGGTAAATATTCTGGGCAGAGGCATCTTAGCTAGATGAAGTAATGTACTGCAAGATAAGAGCTTGCCATGTATATCTATGCGCCAACACCCAAAAAGGCGGAATTACTCCTTGAAGTTTTAAGGAGGAAAGGGAGGAAGGGGAAGAAGGGGAAGAAGGGGAGGAAAGGGACGAAGGGACGAAGGAAGCTTGCTCCATCCTCCCCTTCCTCCATCCTCCCTTTCCTCCCCTAAAAAATTACTCACTCCGAAGCGACCTGACCGGATTCATGACTGCGGCCCGGATACTCTGGAAGCTGACGGTCAGGAAGGCGATGGCGGTGGAGAGAATGCCGGCTAGTACGAATATCCACCAGTAGATATCGGTTTTGTATGCAAAGTTTTCAAGCCACTTGTACATCGCGTAGTAAGCTACCGGCGAGGCGATGATAAATGCGATGAATACCAGTTTCAGGAAATCCCTGGAAAGCAGTCCCACAATGCTGCCGATCGATGCGCCCATTACTTTCCGTACGCCGATTTCTTTGGTACGCTGCATGGTACTGTAAGAAGCAAGTCCAAGTAATCCCAGACAGGAAATGAAAATAGCAAGGATCGCGAAGTTGAAAAACAGCTTCTCGAAACGCTCTTCTGCCCGATACTGCCGGTCAAAGAATTCATCCATAAAATAGTAGCTGAATGGTCGCTCCGGTATGATCTGTTTCCATTTTTCCTCTACTGCCGCGAGCACGGTTTTCACATCCTTACCTTCCATTTTAACAGAAATCAGCTCGGTTCCATTGGGTTCAATGCGCATGGAGAGCGGCTTGATCGTTTCCTGCAGCGAACGAAAATGAAAATCTTTAACAACTCCCACAATCTTGCCTTCCCTGCCCCACTGCTTGAACCGACGGCCAATCGCCTCCTCCGGCGAGCTGTAACCAAAAAGCTTGACAGCGGCTTCGTTTAGTACCATCGCCTGTGTTGTGTCTGTTCCAAATTCCTTTGCAAACGGGCGGCCCGCCGCCATTTTAAGGCCGAAATGCGGGATATAGTCGAAATCTACGAAGTACAGATCCAGGTTGGCTATCTGCAGATCGCCGCTTTTATTTTCAATTTCCGAATAGGCACCTGGGTTACCACTGCCGGGTACGCTGGACGAAATGGTAGTCGATTTTACGCCCGCAAGATTGGCCAGTGACTGACGGAATGCTTCTTTTTTAGGGTCACCCTGAGAGTTGACGATCAGCATCTGGTCTTTGGCGAAACCAAGGTCGCGGTTACGCATGTAGTTCATTTGTGTATAAACCACGATCGTTGAGATAATCAGCGCAATTGAAATCGCAAACTGTACGGTTACCAATCCTTTTCTCAACAAAATACCTTTCACACTTGTCGTAAACCGCCCTTTTAAAACAACCACCGGCTCAAAGGACGAAAGAACCAGCGCCGGATATATTCCCGCCAGTACCCCAATGCACAATGCAGCCACAAACATGATCAGCACATAGGAAAGATTACTGAAAATCCCTTCGCTGATAATCTTTCCTGCGAGCGTATTGAACAAAGGCATCAACGCAGCCGACAGGAGCATTGATAAAACAAATGCAATCAGACAAAGCAACACCGATTCACTGATAAATTGCCGCGCTACCAATGATTTTGGCGCCCCCACTACTTTGCGGATGCCCACTTCTTTCGCCCGCTCGACAGAACGTGCAGTGGTGAGATTGATAAAATTGATGCAGGCTATCAGCAGGATAAAGATTGCAACTGCCGCAAATATGTACACATTATTCATACTCCCCGTCTCCTGGCCGCCACGCGTCGAATGCAGGTATACGTTTCTCAGCGGTTCGAGAAAAAGGGTGTAATGCATTTGCATTTGGTCCATCAGCTTACCGGCCCTTTTCTTTAAAAAAGCGGGAAGCTTCTTTTCTAATGCAGCCCCGGTAGTTCCGGGTTTGAGCAGCAGGTAGGTAGTCGCGCCGAAATTGCCCCATTGCTCGTCCAGGTCTTTGCTAAACCGCTGTGTTTGCGTGGACATGGAAATGAGCATATCCGCCTTGATTTGTGAGTTTTCGGGAATATCCTGCAAAACGCCTGTTACCACGGCAGGCAGCCCCTCGCCCGAAAGCAGGAGCGTTTGTCCGATCGGGTCTGCATTGCCGAAGTACTTTTTCACCGCTTTTTCGCTCAGCACCAGGCTCAGCTGGTTCTTCAAGGCAGTTTTTGGGTTTCCTTTTAATAGTTTAAAATCAAAAACATGAAAAAAGCTGGAATCAGCGAAGGCTGTATTCTCTTCCTGAAACTTAATGTCGCCTTTCCTGACCAAAAAACTGCCGCCACTCACCCGCGTAAAAGCTTCCACTTCGGGAAGATCCGCAGCGATCGCAGGCGCAAATGCCCACGAGGTAGAGCTCGTGTTAATGGTTTCAGAAGGCGTTTTGATGTCCGTAACCAACCTGTAAATACGGTCTCCTTTACTATGGAACGCATCATAATTCAGCTCGAAGCTGACATACAGAAAAATCAGGAAGCAAGCCGACATCCCGACAGTCAGTCCCATTACATTGATAAAGGAAAAAACCTTATGCTTCCAAAGGTTACGAAAGGCGATTTTGAGATAGTTTTTTAACATAGGTATCGGGATTGAGGGGACTTTAGCTGTTAGCTGTTAGCTGTTAGCTGTTGTACAAATTATGCGCCACTAAGGATTTACTATCGAATAGTCTAATATTCAATTATTACAAATTGAATACATAGAAACTACTGTTCACATTCGGACGTTTTTGTTCGGTAAGAAGGAAAGAGAGGATAAAAAACTTCCCTCTCCATCCTCCCTCCCTCCTTCCTCCCTTTCACTCACTCTTCAACGACTTCACCGGGTTCGTCAAAGCTGCCTTAATGCTTTGAAAACTGACAGTTATAAATGCGATTGTGATGGCGAGGGCTGCGCCGGCCGCGAACCTCCACCAACTTATTTTGATCCGGTACTGGAAATCCTGTAACCATTTGTTCATGAAGTACCAGGCGAAGGGGATAGCACCGACAGTTGAAATCATTATCAATCTGGCAAAATCCTGAGAGATTAAAGCAACAATCCTTCCCACGGAAGCACCTAGCACTTTCCTGATCCCAATTTCCCTGGTACGTACTTCGGCCGCAAAGGTTACTAAACCGAACAATCCGATAGAAGCAATGAAAATTGCGAGTAAGGTGAAGATATTGAACATCTTCCCCATTCTCACCTCTGTTTTAATTGTTTGATCAAGTGCATCATCAAGGAAGTAGTACTCGAAAGGTCTTCCGGGAAAATATTTTTCGAACCGCTGCTTTATGATCTGAATATTAGCACTTACTTCTGCTTTGGGGTCGAGACGAGCATAAAGTACTCCTCTTGATCCAGCCTCTTTATCAAAACTCAATGGATCAGGCTCTATCATCAAAGCCATAGGTTTGATACCGTCACGAGGAGATATGAATTGAAAATCTCGAATAACACCTGCAACTTCATCCAAATCATTAATAGATTTCCCCAGAGGTGTTTTCTCGATTTCGAATGCGCTGACAGCCGCTTCGTTTAATAAGACGTGTTTTCTGCTGGTGAATGTACCTGGTACAGGTGCCATTTTCCATTTAATACCTAATGTTTTGACAAAATCAGCGTCCGTTACTATGTAGTACAATTTGATTTTTTCTTTTGTGCGCCAATGTTTGATTGACCAGATGTTATAACTCCGGAAAAGTCCTAGATCAGCAATGGAAACGCTCTGTACGCCCGTATAATGACTTAGCTCATTTTTGAATGCGAAGAGATTCTGTATGGTGTCGTGATCAACAGGAATTGATAAAACTTGATCCTTGTACAATCCCAAATCTCTGTTCTGCATATAAGAAATCTGGTTTCTCACAATCACGCTACAAATGATAAGTGTAGTTGAAATTGCGAACTGAAATACTGTCAATAGTTTTCTTACTGATGCCCCACTATACTTGCCGGCAACCTTCCCTTTAATAATATCGAGCGGTGCAAACCCGGAGATCATTAATGCGGGGTAACCACCGGCAATCAGGACTATTAAGCAAAAAAGGAACAGCAAAAATCCAAGAAATTCCGGTGATAGAATAAACGATATATCAATGCGTAAATCAAGTAATTGATAAAACGGCTGGCGAAAAAACTCGATCAACAAACCAGCAAGCAGAAAGGCAAGAACACATAACAGCAATGATTCAATATAAAATTGTTTTATTAAACCAATTCTTCCCGAGCCAATAAACTTTCTAACGCCAACTTCTTTTGCCCGTAGTGTCGCACGGGCAGTAGTCAGACTTACATAGTTAACTACTGCTAAAAGGATAATTAGAATCGCTATTCCGGCAAAAACGTAAACCAGTTTCGTCTTGCCTGGATTTCTCAGATCTTTACTCAGGTGAACCAAAGATAGGTTTTCCAGCGAATAGGAGAATTGTTCATTTGAGCCTGCTGTTTTGCTGAAAGTCTTGTTAATGTCTTCTTCAACACTGGCTGCACGGTTTTCAGAATTTAGTAAAAGATAGATATTAAAAGATCCTCCCGCCGCCCATTTAGATTTATCAACTCCATTCAAAGCAGGAAATGTTTCTAATGGTAGCAGAAAGTCAAAATGGAACGAAGAGTTAGATGGCAGGTCTTCTGTGACGCCAGTTACCTGTAAGACAAGTTTTCCCTCTACCAGAAGCACTTTGCCTATTGGATCGGTATCCGCGAAATATTTCAACGCCATCTCGCGAGATATAATTACACTATTAGGCTTCCTGAGCGCATAATTGATGTCGCCTTTTTTTAAGGGAAAAGAAAATATGCGAAGAAGAGATGGATCAGCAAAGAGGATCTCTTTCTCATAAAACATTCTCTCTGGTCTGTCAGGATTTTTCATCACCACATTGCCGTGTTGAGACATCCATCGTACATAATCCTTAATATGTGGATTTCTTGCTTTGAGAGTTGGTGCAAAATCAGAGGGAAATGAAGCAAATTGCAGCTCCTCCTGGCCGATTATTTGTGATTGAACAACTCTAAAAATCTGTTTATAGTTACTATGATATTTGTCGTAACTAAGTTCATGCATTACGAAAAGCAGAATTAGAACAGACACTGCGATTCCTGTTGCAAGCCCAGCTATATTAATTATAGAATAGGTTTTATTGCGAATAAGATTGCGAAATGCAATTTTTAGATAGTTTAAGATCATGATCATAGTGTGTTTATGTTTAACATTCTCAGTAAATGCCAAGTACTAGCAAAACAGCTAATTAATGTCTTGGCCTAAGACCTCCCTTTCACTCACTCTTCAACGACTTCACCGGGTTCGTCAAAGCTGCCTTAATGCTTTGAAAACTGACAGTTATAAATGCGATTGTGATGGCGAGGGCTGCGCCGGCCGCGAACATCCACCAGCTTATTTCGATCCGGTACTGGAAATCCTATAACCATTTGTTCATGAAGTACCAGGCGAAGGGTGAGCTGATCAGAATGGCGATAGAAACCAGGGTAAGGAAATCTTTGGATAGCAGGGTTACAATGCTGGAAACTGATGCTCCGAGTACTTTGCGGACCCCTACTTCTTTCATTCGCTGCTGCGCCATGAATGTAGCCAAGCCAAACAGCCCCAGGCAGGCGATGAAAATGGATAAACCGGCAAATGCCTGGTAAAGCAGGCTCATTTGCCTTTCTTGTTTGTAAAAGTCGTCAATTGACTCGTCGAAAAACTGACCCTGGAAGGCTACCTCGGGAAATACTTTGCCGTAAATGCGCTCGATATCCGCGACTGCTTTGGAGAGATTCTGCGTGCGGATTTTGATGCCTCCCCGCCAGTAAAACTGCTTCATAGGCGTGATAAGAATCGGGGTCATCGCCTCACGCGCCGAGCTGGCTTTGAAGTCTTTAACAACCCCTACGATCGGTTGCCACTTGCCGCCGCCGAGCCTGATATTTTTACCAATCACCGAAGCGGGATCTTTGATGTTCAGCTTTTTCAGCAAAGTCTCATTCACAACGCAGGAACCTACCGAATCGCCGCGCTCGTAGGGCTTTCCGGCAACAAACTCGAGTCCGTATGTTTTGAAATAATCCTCATCGGCAAACTTGTTGAATATCTGAAATTCCTCGTCTTTGCCCCTGTTGCCGAACGCGAAGTTACCCGACCATTTGTTCTCAGACGAAGGCACATCGGAAGCAAAACTCACCGCATTGATCGCAGGATTTTGGAGCAATTCATTTTTAAAAGTTTGAAAACGGCTTCCGTAAGCATCATCGAGTGTAACCGAGTACACACCTTCTTTGGTAAAGCCCAGATCCAGATTTTGCACGAATTCCATCTGTGTTATCGTCACGATTGTACCCACTATCAGAATTTGGGAAACGCCGAACTGGATTACAATCAATGCTTTTTGAAGGGAAATACCGCCGATAGAACGCGTGGCTGCACGGCTCTTGATAGCCTCAATCGGCTTGAAGCCCGACATGACAATGGCCGGATAAAATCCTGCAACAATACTGATAGCAAGAGAAAGCACTACCACAAATACCCAGATCCGGGGATTGCTGATGACCGGAAGGTCGGCGGGTACCTGAGATATTTTGCCAAGAAGCGGCATGCAAAGCGTCGCTAACACGACACCGAATGCAACCGAAAAGCTGACCACCAGAAAAGTCTCACTCAAAAACTGACTTACCAGTTCCTGACGGCTGCTTCCCAGCACTTTCCGCACACCCACTTCCATTGCCCTTCTCGCTGACTGTACGGTAGCGAGATTTACAAAGTTTACACAAGCCATGAAAATGATCAGTACCCCGATAATCACCAGCGTCCATAGTACTCCCCTGCTGGTTTGGTGATTCGAGAAGTTATGATAACGGTTGTCGTGATGCTGGTCGGCGAGTGGACTTAAAAGCAGCTTGATCCTGGAATTATCGTTCTTCTTGTTGTAATGCTTGACAGCGAATTTGGCTAGCAGGTTTTCAACTGACGCTACCGTCATGTTTTCAGGAAGGAGCACAAAGAGCTGATCGCTGCTGCTGGTGGTCCCCCAATTCTCGAAATCTCCGTGTCCAAAATGCAATGGCTGCTGCCGCTTGCTCTCGTAAGATACCAGCATGTCTACGGGGAAGTCGGTGTTTACAGGCGGGTCGGCCAGTATGCCGCCGATCTGCATTACTACCTTGTTGTTGATCTTCAAATATTTGCCGACCGCTTCCTGCCAGCTGCCGAAGTATTTTTCGGCCCGCCGCTTCGACAGTACGATTACATTTGGATCCTTCAAAACTTCTTTTGATCCCGCGAGCCAGGCAAAATCGAAAACGTCAAAGAACTCCGGCTCCGTCATCAAGCCTTCATCCTCCTCTCTGAACTTCTGGCCCTGCGACTGATTGTTTGCATTTTTTCCCAAAACTGTAACCTGCGCGTCCATAGTACCATGTACGGGGACGATCTTGTCGAGCTGTGGCAAATCCACTTTCAATGCAGCTGGAAAAGGTAATGGGTTGCCCGGGGAATAGTCCGTTTGTCCACTCGTATACTGCGTTTCCCTCACGATCCGGTAAATGCGGTCGTGCTTTGCGTGGAATTTATCAAATCCCGATTCATAATTATAGACCACGTACAGGAGCAGGCATGCAGCTACACCTACTGACAGGCCTAACACATTCAGGATCGTGTAGTTGCGATACCGCAGCAACGTGCGCAATGCAATTTTGAAATGATTGATTAACATGGTGAATTTGTTTTCTTGCTCGTTAGTCGCGCCTCAATGTATCGGCCGGGTTCATCAATGCTGCTCTGATGCTTTGAAAGCTGATCGTGATCAATGCAATTACAATGGCGGCCAGACTTGCTGTCAGATAGATCCAAACCGGGATTTGAATGCGATAGGAAAAGTCTTCCAACCATTTTTCCATGAAATACCAGGCAACCGGCAGGGAAAAAACAATGGAAAGCAATACCAGTTTGATAAAATCCTTTGACAACAAAGTGATAATACCAGCCACCGAAGCACCGAGCACCTTCCGGATGCCGATCTCTTTTGTGCGCGTCTCGGCCGTGAATGTCACCAGTCCGAAAAGCCCCATGCAGGCTATGAAAATGGCGACTCCGGTAAACAGCGAAAACATCTTCGACATGCGTACCTCCGTCTGAAAGGTTTCATTGAACGCGTCGTCGAGAAAGTAGTATTCGAATGGCTTGTTCAATTCATACTTCTTAAAGATTTGACCGATCGCTTCCACATTCGCTTTGATATCGGCTTTTGGATCGAGGCGGGCATACAGTACTCCGCTGGAATTGGAGTATTTTAGAATATTCGTAGTGTCGCTCATCACGTAAAGTCCAAGCCCGCGGATACCTTCCTGCGGTGAGTTGTAATGGAAGTTGCTGACGATACCGGCTATTTCATCCTTATCGCCGATTTTCTGCCCGACCGGATTGCCTTTTACGCCCAGTTCTTTGACCGCAGCTTCGTTCAGCAGCACATAGTTCCGGTTTTTATACGTACCCGGCTGAGGTGCTACTTTTAATTTCAAGCCCATTGTTTTTACGAAATTATTGTCGGCCACCATAGTGATCAGCCCTACATCTTTCCGGGTAGTGAAATTTTTCAGGAACCAGATATTATATCCTTTGAAAAGCCCCGAGTTAGTGGCCGAAACGCCATTGACCCCGGCGCGGTCGCGGATTTCATTCCGCAATGGAAAGTAGTTATTGGCAAGCGACTGCGTGATAGGAATAGCAAGCACCTGATCTTTATAGAGGCCGAGCTCTTTGTTTTGCAGGAATGTAAGCTGGTCTTTCACAACGAGGCTGCACACGATAAGCGTAATGGAAACTGTGAACTGAAAAACCATGAAAGTTTTCCTGACCGCAGCACCACTTTGTCCGCGCGAAAAACGACCTTTCAGCACTTCCAAAGGCGCAAATCCCGACAGCACCAGCGCGGGGTAACTTCCCGCGACCATTGCAGTAACAACCAGCAGCGCGACTAGGAAGGTCATGAACTGGGGCGATAGCAGGAATGCAGCATCTATATGCAGATCAAGCAGGTTATAAAAAGGCTGCATCAGCAGGTTGACGAGCACGAAAGAGAGCAGGAATGCGATCGTACAAACCAGTACCGACTCCATGTAAAACTGTGCAACCAGGCCTTTTTTGCCGGCGCCGACTACCTTCCGGACACCCACTTCTTTCGCACGCAAGGTGGAGCGGGCTGTGGTGAGGCTCATGTAATTGAAGAGTGCCAGGAACAGGATCAGCAATGCGATACCTGCAAAAATCGGGATCATCTTGCCCGCTCCTACCCCTCCGAAATTGTTACCTAAATGGATAGTACTGAATTGATCTAGCACGTACTTCGAGTTTTTACTAAGAAAATCGGCCGTACTGCTAAGCTTGCCTATCGCTTTTTCCACCTTGCCGACCGACGCTTCTGAATCAAGCAGGAGGTAAGTGGTGAAAACGCCCTCATTCTCATAAAGATCTTTGTTTTGCGCGCTTAACTGCGGGAAACTAGCCGTGGAAGTAATGAAATCAAGGTCGAATGTAGAGTTGGAAGGCGCGTTTTCCATGATCCCGGTGATCTGCATGGGGTGTTTTCCATCGTATAAGAGCGTCTTTCCAACGGGATCTGCTGCGCCGAAATATTTTTGTGCTGCTCTTTCCGAGATTACCAGCGTAAAAGGCTTGTCAAGCGCGCGGGCTGTGCTTCCTTCTTTGAATTTGAATGAAAATACAGTAAAGAAAGAGGGATCGGCGAACAGGAAGTTCTCTTCATAGAAAAGCTGGCCAGTAGCCGGTGACTTGATCACAACTTTCTCGTAAGACTCTTTAACGCGCACGAAATCCTTTACCTGCGTTTCCGTCGATTTCAATGCAGGACCAACGCGCTGATTGAAGCCAGTCATTTGAAGATCATTCCCGTCTATCTTAATCTGCGCCACGAGCCTGAATATCCGTTGATGGTTCGCATGAAATCGATCAAAACTCAGCTCGTGCATGACGAAAATGAGGATCAAAACAGAAACCGCCATTCCCAAAGCCAGCCCGGCAATATTGATCACCGAGTAAGTTCTGTTATGTACCAGCGTCCGAAGCGCAATTTTCAGATAGTTTTTCAGCATAAAATATTGATTTCTTAGGATTAGGGCGAAGCAGAAGAATTGGAGTTTATAGAGCATTATCCCTCCTCCTTCCTCCCTTTCCTCCTTCCTACATTCTTCTTACTCCGACTTCAAAGATTTAACCGGGTTCATTAATGCAGCTTTGATACTTTGAAAACTAATAGTCAGCAATGCAATCCCGACCGAGATGATAGCTGCGAAAATGAATACGCCAATGTGCATGTCGGTATGGTATGCAAAATCCTGCAGCCAGCTGTCCATTGCGTACCAGGCAATAGGCGAAGCGATCAGAATGGCGATTGTAACGAGTTTCAGAAAATCGTTGGAAAGCATGATGACCAGACTTGATACCGATGCACCGAGCACTTTGCGGACACCGATTTCTTTGGTGCGCAGTTCGGCCATGAACATGGACAATCCCAACAACCCCATACACGAAATCAGGATGGCGATTCCTGCGAAGATACCAAAGAGCATTTGCTGGGTTTGCTCGCGGGCGTAAAGAGTACCAAAACGCTGATCGAGGAACTCGTAAGAAAAAGGCACCTCGGGATATTGTTGTTTCCACACCGTCTCGATGTGTGCGAGCGCTTGCTGCATATTGCCGCCCGAAATATGTACTGACATCCAGCCCAGTCTGTCGGGCTGACAGAACATCACAATAGGTGCAACTTTCTGGTGCAGGGATTCGAAATGGTAATCTTTGGTGACGCCGATGATCTGTCCGCGGATTTCACCATATCCAAACCTGGCGCCGATTGCCTCCTGCGGGTTTTTCCAGCCCAATAATTTGACCGCTGTTTCATTGAGGACAAATGCATTGGTCCGGTCTGTCGGAAACTCGCGCGAAAAATTCCTGCCGGCCGCCATTCCGATCTGGTATGTGGGAATAAAATCTTCATCTACGCTGAGCGACTTAATATTAATATCTGTCGGCGCCATTGAATCGCCCTTCATCACGTAAGCTTCCCACGAGTCGAGCAGCCGGCCTGAGGGAATCCGCGAAGAGCGTCCTACTTCAATGATATTGCTACCTGATTTCAATCTTTGCTTGATACTCTCATAGTTGGTACTGGAATCACTCCCCGCCTGCAAAAGCACTACCTGATCTTTGGAATAACCCAGATTGTAATTCTGCACATAACGCATTTGATTGTAAACAACGGTAGTACTCACAATCAGTACCACAGCAATGGAAAACTGCGTTACAACCAGGATTTGGCGCAGCTTCCCGTTTTTCAAGGCAGAAGAAACTTTCCCCCTAAACACACTTAGCGGCTGGAAAGATGTCATGAAAAATGCGGGGTAACTGCCGGCTATCAGTCCGGTAAACAATGTAATGGAGATGAGCACCGAGAAGAAGACAGGATCCAGCAGTGCGGCAAATGTTAACTGCTTTTGAGTAAACTGGTTCAGCAAAGGCAGGCAAAGCGTAACGGTCACCAATGCAAAAATGAGGGATATGGTTACCAGCAACATGGATTCGCTCAAAAATTGTCTGATCAGCTGGTGCCTTACCGCGCCGATCACTTTGCGCATTCCTACTTCCCTCGCTCTCGTCGCAGACTTGGCCGTAGCGAGGTTCATGTAATTAATGCAGGCTATCAGCAGGATGAAAAGCGCAATTGCCGAAAACAGGTACACATATTGGATATCGCCGTTTGCTTCAATTTCCGAATCCAAATGTGAATGCAAATGGATGTCGGTCAGTTTCATCAGATCCAGCCGCGAGTAAGTGGAAGCGCGCGGATCAATGTGTTTGTTCTGAAAAGCCGGGAATGCTTTTACGAGCTTCTGAGGGTTGTAGCCCGCAGGTAAAAGCAGGAAGGTAGAAAATGAATTGTTACCCCAGTTGGTCCTCAGGCCCTCGGCGCCGTAAATCCGGTCGTCATTTAAGGTTGAGAATGAAATCAGGAAATTGGGATGAAAATGAGACTGCGAAGGGAGCGGCTCGAAAACACCTGTGATGGTATAGTCAAGCTGATTATCCAGCCGGACGATCTTGCCTATCGGGTCTTCCTTGCCAAAATACTTTTCGGCCATTGGCCTGGAAAAAAGGATCGAAAATGGATTGGCAAGTGCATTGGCCGGGTTTCCCTGTTTCAATTGAAAACTAAAAACCTTGAAGAGATTTGCCTCGGCAGCGAATACGTCTTCTTCGTTAAAAGTCTTTTCCCCGTAACGTACATTGGCATTCACCTGAAGGAGCCTGACTACCTCTTCCACTTCGGGAAAATCCTGCTTCACGAGGGGCCCGAAAGGCGGCGCAGCGTGCCCCAGACGAAGCGATTCGGTCCCGTCTTTGGACAAAAACGTTCGCGAAAGGCGATAGATCCTGTCTGCATTCACATGAAAACGGTCATAGCTCAGCTCATCTTTTACATACAGCGAAAGCAGCAGGAAACAGCTAAGCCCAATGGTAATCCCGGCAATATTTATAAAGCTGAAAGCCTTATGTTTAAGCAGATTACGAAGCGCGATTTTGAGGTAGTTCTGGATCATTTTGTTGTTCGTTTAAAATTTGGAGGAAAGGGAGGATGGAAGAAAGGGAGGATGGAGGAAAGGGAAGATGCGATGGATGCTTTTCAAACTCCTCCCTTTCATCGCCGTATTCCCCTTCGTCCCCTTACTCCCTTTCATCCCTTTCGTCCCCTTATTCCCTTTCATTCCTAGCTCCCCAACGCCTTCACGGGGTTCATCAATGCGGCTTTGATACTTTGAAAACTGATGGTGATAAAGGTGATGATCATGGCGATGATTCCTGCCAGCACGAAGACACCCATGTTGATCTGAATGCGATAGGCGAAATCTTTAAGCCACTCGCTCATGAAATACCAGGCTATTGGCGAGGCAAGTACGATGGCAATCACGATCAGCTTGATGAAGTCACGTGAAAGCAGCAGAACAATACTGGCCACCGATGCACCCAGCACTTTCCGCACTCCGATTTCCTTGGTACGCTGCTGTGAAATAAAGGCAATCAATGCGAACAGGCCCAGACAGGAAATGAGAATTGTTACCAAAGAAAACACTTGCAGGATTGTAGATACCTTGTTTTCGGCTGCGTACATTTCGTCAAATTCCTGGTCGAGGAAATGGTATTCAAACTGCCGGAGCGGGAAATTGGCTTTCCAGCTTTTTTCGAGCGTGGCAATGGCATCGGAGGCTTTGCTGGCTGAAACTTTAACCAGCATTTTTCCAAAATAGCTGTATTCAGGCATGATCGCGATCGGACCTATTTTCTCGTGAAGCGACCGGAAATGAAAATCTTGCGCCACCCCTTTGACTTTTCCATGCCGGCCATTCAAATTCACCAGTTTACCAATTGCGCTCTCGGCTGTCCACCCAAGCGCCTTCACTGCCGATTCATTTAAAATGAATGCGTAAGACCGCAGCTCGGTGCTATCCAGGCTGGCCTGGGCAACGTCGGCGTCACTGAAATTTTCCCCTGCAACCAGCTTCATTCCCATTGTCGGCACAAAATCCTTTTCAACGGGTATTGCAGTAATGCTCATGTTGAAACCTGCCGGTTTATCGGCTGCCGTGATCGAGTACCCGCCCTGCACATTGAGGGGCGAATCGTAAGAAGCGGTAACAGACTGGACAGTGGCATTATTCAGCAGCTCGCCTTTCATAGCCGCCAGCTTACCAGCCGATATGCCTGAGCTCATATCGAGGACAATGATCTGAGATGGGTTCAGGCCTAGATTTTTGGTTTGAATGTAGTTAAGCTGCTGATTGGCAATAATGGTGGCGATGATAAAGAGCATTGAAATGGTGAATTGAAAAACCACCAGAAAATTCCGCAGCCCGCCGCCTCCCGTGTGCGACAGCGGTACTCCTTTCAAAACCTTCACCGGCTCAAATCCAGAAAGTACCGCGGCAGGATACGCGCCCGACAGTAAGGTAACCAGCAGGATCAAAGAAAGAATGACGAGTTCAAAGCTGTAACCCGGCCAGACAGCCAGATCAAGCACTTTGCCGGTAAGATTGCTCAGCCCAGGCAGCAGCAAGATTGTGGCAAGCAATGCAAGAACTGTTGCTGCCAGCGTGATAATGCCGCTTTCAAAAAGATGCTGACGAAACAATTGCATCCTTACAGCTCCGATTACTTTGCGCACTCCTACTTCCCGCGCCCGAACCGCTGAACGCGCGGTAACCAGATTGATGAAGTTAATGCAGGCAATCAGCAGGATCAGGATCGAAATGCCTGAAAGTATGTAAATGTATTTGTAATTCCCGACTGCTTCCGGGCCGTTTGTTGCTTTGGAATAGAGATGGATATCAGTGAGAGGTTCCAGTTCCAACCGCACTTTGAAGCCCTGATTTTGCGGGCTGTTCATGTTTTTGCTTACATAACTATCAATTTTCGACTGCAATGCTTTCAGGTCGGCATTGGGCTTGGTCAGCACATAGGAAAAGTCGTTGGCCGAGTCGAATACCTCTGTTTTGGAGCGGGAAAGTGTACTGTAGCTGCCAACCCAGTTAAATTTAATGTGCGAATAAGAAGGTACATCTTTGATCACGCCCGTCACCTGTAATGTCAGCCGCTCGTCCATTTTGATGGACTTACCAATCGGACTTTCATTGCCGAAAATCTTCTTAGCGGTTGTCTCATCGATCACCACCGAATTAGGCGAAGACAATGCAGTAGCGGCATTTCCCTCTAGAAATGGAAACGAAAAAATGCCGAAGAAAGAAGAATCGGCAAATATTACTTTGCGCTCGTTGAAGGAAGCATTTTGGTATTGAACAGAAACCGCGCCATTGCCGCTGTAAGGGTATATCCGGGCTGTTTTTTCTACTTCTTCAAACTCCCGGGCAAACAGCGGCGCGATCGCCGTGGGCGTCATCGCAATGTACTCCGCCGCTCCTTCGCCAGACTGATAAAATAAGGTAACCCGCGAGATCCGTTCTGCATTGGGTTGAAAACGATCATAACGCAGCTCATGCAGCACATAAGTGGCCAGCAAAAGGAAGCAGCTTATCCCGATTGCGAGACCGGTAATACTGATGAAAGAGTTCGTCTTGTATTTCCACAGACTGCGAAAAGCTATTTTGAGGTAGTTGCGAAGCATGTTGGTTGGATTTGGCTGTTTGCTGTTTGCTGTTGGCTATTAGCCGTTGGGGTTGATTTGCTGGTAAATAACAAAGTTATGCCACTTATCTAAGTATCTATTTTACAATACGTTAATCCCGTGATCGCGTTCAAAAACGGACAGTTGTTCAGGGGGTTGAACATTGGTTTGTTCAAGATGCTTTTTTACGCTTTTCTGTATTCTGGTGAGTCAATTGGTACATCAATATCAGTGCTGAACAATTTTATGCATTACCGATGAACATAATTGTGCATTAGTAATGCATAATCTTATATTTCGCTAGCGCATAAAAATGTATATTTGTGAAAATATAGCGGTATGATACTGAAATCGGTACTGGAAAATGTAATGGAGGCCCAGAAGGCGAACCTTGATGGGCTTGATGTTGGGCTACGCCGGCATACACTTACTGCGTTACCCGATGTATCGTCACATGCATTGATCGTGTCAGGTATAAGGCGATCAGGAAAAAGTACGCTGCTGTACCAGCTGTTAAAAGAAAAGCACCCGGAAGCATTATACCTCAATTTCGAAGATACGCGGCTGTACGACTTCGAACCCAATGATTTTGCCCGCATCGATGCAATCGTCAAAGAATCGAAAACCAACGTTTTGTTTTTTGATGAAATACAAATCATAAATCGCTGGGAGAGTTATGTTAGACAGAAGCTGGACGAAGGCTGCAAAGTGGTAATCACTGGCTCCAATGCATCCTTACTCAGCCGAGAGCTGGGAACTAAACTTACAGGCAGGCACATCACAAAGGAGCTTTTCCCATTCTCTTACAGCGAGTTTCTGACTTTCCGGAAACAAAAACCCTCAGAAGAAACTGTAATGGCTTACCTGCACGAAGGCGGCTTCCCCGAGTATGTCAAATCCGGGCTGGAAGAAGTATTACACCACCTTTTTGAAGATATACTGATCAGGGATATCGCTGTCAGGTACGGGATCAGGGATGTAAAAACGCTGCAAAGACTTGCATTGTACCTCATTTCAAATGTGGGTAAAATGGTAACCGGCAACCGGCTGAAAAGCGTTTTTGAAGTAGGGTCCACTAATACAATGATGGATTACCTTTCGCATTTGGAATATACTTACCTGTTCCATTTTATACCAAAATTCAGTTACTCAGCCCGAAAGCAGCTGGTCAACCCCCGAAAAATATATGCAGCTGATACCGGATTGATCAATGCAAACTCCGGATCGTTTTCCGACGATTTCGGACGAAAGTTTGAAAACATGATGTTCCTGCATTTGAGAAGAAGCTACAAGGAGATCTACTATTTTGCGGAAAAGGGAGAATGCGATTTTGTAGTTGCCAACAAAGGCGCCGTGCAGCAGGTAATCCAGGTTTGCTACGAACTCACACCAGATAACCTCGACAGAGAGCTGAACGGACTCTTTGAAGCGATGTCATTTTTCAACCTTCCCGCCGGTACATTGGTTACCCTTCACCAGACAGACGAAATAGAGCGCAACGGAAAAGTAGTTAATGTGATCCCGGCACCTCGATTTTTGACATAAAAAACCCGGCAAATCCATTGAACTTGCCGGGTTTGACTATCACGTTTAACTACCGC
Organism: Dyadobacter crusticola DSM 16708; assembly: GCF_000701505.1. Classification (GTDB taxonomy): domain Bacteria; phylum Bacteroidota; class Bacteroidia; order Cytophagales; family Spirosomataceae; genus Dyadobacter; species Dyadobacter crusticola. The sequence goes on from NZ_JNJB01000001.1 coordinate 401,626, forward strand.
TCTGCACATCGTCATTGCGGATACCTCTTTTATTTTTCTTGATTGCCTCTTTCAGCTTGCCGAATTTGTAGTTGAGACTCAGATTAAATGTCCGGAAATAGTCTCTGCGGGAATCCACCTGATCGAAATCCGGCCCCGATGTTTCCCTCCGCCACTCACGGAATTTGGTAAAAGGATTGTTCACCGCCGCAGAAAGGGACAGTTTGTCTTTCACAACATCTTTATTAACACTCAAAGAATAGCTCGTCATCGCATTGTTCGTACCCTGTAAATTGATGTTCCGTCCATTGATGTTCAGGTTTGCATTGAGTCGCCAGTCCTTTTCCAGCCGGTAACCCGTTGAAACTGACACCTGCGACATAATCCCCTGGTTTGTAACAGGTACATTGTTCACAACTCCCCGCACCTTGCCGTGCGCAGCCCTCGCATTCACACTGAAATTCCACTTTTTCGAGATCGGATAGTTTACATTCAGCATGCTCATAATCAGGCGCGCGCTCCCGGTATTGGCATAGGAAGTGCGCGTGATATCGGTTTCAGGATCGTACACAGCAACACCGAATATCAGGTCACGAAATGCGATGATTCCAACGCCAAAGTTGAGCGAACCTTTTTTGGAGATGCTGTAAGTTAGCTGTGCGTCATTTACGAATGCGGGACGCAAATCGGGATTGCCTGTGCGTTCAAAATTGGGATTGGAGCGGTCGATAAATGGGTTCAGCTGCCAGATACCCGGCCGCTGAATGCGCTGCGAGTACCCGAAATTGAGCGCATTGCTGTTTTTCAGTTTCCTGTTGATAGAAACAGAGGGGATGACATTGAAATAGTTTTGCTTCACTTCCGAGTCTGTTGAAATGAAATCTGCATCAACTACTGTCTGCTCAACCCTCACACCAGCTTTCAGGCTCCATTTTTGCAGGTTGTACTGGTAGGTATTGTATGCGCCGAATACGTTTTGGGTATTATTGAATTTGTTGCTCATTTCGTTATTCACTACATACCTGCCGCTTTCAGGATCAAATGTATCGTATTGAAAATCGCTTCGGTTGGTACGCATAATACCTTTCAGACCCGCTTCGATGCTCAGCTTTTTGATAGGATAAACGTAATCCACCTGAATGGTCTGTTCCGAAAAGCTCTGCTCATTCACCTGCCGGTAATCAGGCAGGTTGAAGTTGATTTCTTCCGAGATAGCCAGGTTATTTTCCTGTGTATTGTTGAACCCGTAATACCGGTATGAGAATGTAAGCAACCTGTTTTTGTCAGCTTTGGAAGTACACTGAAAATTGAGCGCGGCGTCCATTCCCGTTCCATTCCCCCGGTTGATATTTTCAATGCGGTATCTTTCTAACGTTTCACCAAGCTGGCTCAAACCCGAAGTCTGAAAACCCGAGCCGGTTGATTTGCTCCCATTCACATTAAACTGCGCGCTGAGCAGGTTAAGTGTATCAATTTCATAGCTGATCTCGTAGCCCAGGTACCCGCTGTTGTTTCCTGACTTGGCAAAACCATCCTGCTTCAACTCCGATTCCACTTCACCGAAAGTGCTCCTGTTCACCATATTGCGGGTTGAAGGCGTATTATACTGGCTTCCTCCCACAAGGACCGTCATACCCACCTTTCCCAGCTTTGCCGCGAAAGAGCCGCCGAAGCCTGGGCCGCCGACCGGGAACTTCTCACTGATATTGAGTGAGCCGTTGTAGCCGTTATCTATTTTTTTATGGGTGATAATGTTGATGATTCCCGCCAGACCTTCCGCATCGTATTTGGCCGGCGGGGTTGTGATTACTTCGATGCGCTCGATCGAAGAGGCTGGCATACTCCGGAGCACTTCCTTGTAGCTCCGCTCCATCATACTCGACGGTTTCCCATTGATCAGTATCCTGAAATCCGCATTTCCTTTCAGCTGGATATTCTCATCCCCGTCTACCGACAGGTAAGGTACCTTGCGCATCATATCGAGCACGCTGTACACCTTGCTTTCAGGATCCGCCTGCAAATCGTACGTAATTCGGTCAACTTCCTGCTTGACGATCGGCTTTGCACTGGTAACAGTCACCTCCTTTAATCCCGTAGCCGAGGCGGCCAGGTAAATGGTGCCCACGTTGTGCTCATTTTGGGCAGGATCGCTCAGGTCTGCGGTCATTGTCCTGGTCTTATACCCTACTCCTACAAGCACTACCGTGTATTTGTCAGGTTTGAGGTTTGTAAACAGGAATGATCCGTCAGCTTTGGTGAAATCCGCCTTTACCGGTGTCCCATTGATCATCAGATTTACTGTGATAAAATCCATCGGCTTTTTACTTACGGAGTCGGTCACAATGCCGAGTATCCTGCCTCCGCCCACTGGTTGGGCAGAAGATTTGACGCAGATCAGACCCGAGAGCAACAGGGATGTCACGAAAAGAAGTAATGCTTTCATCATGATGTTTTTTAATGGCTAATAGATTCAAAAAGGCAAAGCAATTCCGGCAAGAGATTTGGTCTCTTTTAAAAATGGACAGTATACATTTAAGGTTTTTATTGATGGACTGAAACGGCTAATACATTCCAGATCAATATCATCGTAACAAATGTATAAGAAGGTACTTTGTGATGCAAGGTACTATATGAAAATTCCCCAGCTTAGTGACAAGTGGCAAATTAAAATAGGCGAGCGGCATCCCTGCGCAATCTGAGACAATGTGAATCTCACAATAACAACAAAGGCCAGATCGGGTGGACCTGGCCTTTACATCTTTCATGGCTATCTATTTACTCCTGATTATCCTCTCCAATTGTTCCGCTTACCAGCGTGTTGGTAGGCAAAAAGCCGCTGGCGCTGCACGGGGGTTAGTACGGAAATAATTTCTCTTTGTTTCTCTTCTTCCAATCTTCGTGTTCCCTGGTAAGAACGGAAGCGTTTGTTTCCCGCAGCCAGGCGATCGTATTTATTCTCGATCTTCTTGATCTGGTTTTCCTGCTTGCGGGTAAGCTTTACGATGTTGTCGAGCCTGTTGATCTGATACTCTTCATAAGAATTATCGACTCTGGAATTCCCGTTTTTGATCGCTGGGATTTCGTGGGCTCTGTAACGTTGCGCAAAGCCGTTTCCTACTGTCAGGGTTATGATTGTTGCGATTGCTAAGATGGTCTTTTTCATGGTTTCCAAATGTTTAAATTGTTCGTTTATGTAGTTTAGAAGCAATTTCAGCTACTAAGTTTAACCGACACAAACTCCCAATCTGCCAACACCCGGACTTTACCTACCACCTGCTAATTTCAATCGACGAATGGTTACTTCAAACGAACCGGTTATAGCTAAATGAAAATCTTATTAGATACACACACTTTGCTATGGTTTTTAGAGGATAATCCGAGATTATCCTCTAAAAACCGCGCTGATTTCTGCTGATCCTAAGTTCACGCTGTACAAGAAATTAGTGCAGCTAATCTGGTAGTGTCCTGCATCCTACCTCACTCGCTCCGCAAAGACTTCACCGGGTTCATCAGCGCTGCTTTAATTGCCTGGAAGCTCACGGTAATCAGCGTGATAATTACTGCGACCAGCGCGGATACTGCAAAAACTACCCAGCTCAATTCAATGTGATATTCGTACTTATCGAGCCAGTCGGCCAGGAAGTATAGTGCAATCGGTGAAGCAATGACGCAGGATAGCAGCACGAGGTAGACAAACTCTTTGGAGAGCAGAGCCCACATTTGGGCCACGCTTGCACCCAGCGCCTTTCGGATCCCGATCTCTTTCGTCCGCTGCTCGGCGGTGTAAGCGGCCAATCCAAACAGTCCCAGGCACGAGATAAAAATGGCCAGGACCGCGAATACCCGCGCAAGTTTGCCAATCCTTTCTTCCGACCGGAACTTAGCTTCATACTCCTGGTCGGCAAACTTGAACTCAAAAGGAGAATCCTGATCGTGCATCCGGAAAACATCGCCTACCTTCTTCAAAGCTTCGTCCACAGGCTTACCAGGCGCCAGTTTAACATTGATCAGGCTGCCCCAGCCATAGTCCATCAGGAAGATAGTAGGCACGGCAGGCTCATAAGGCGATTGCATAACCATATCCTTGACCACACCCACCACCTGTCGCGGCTTGCCATTGTAACGGATGGTTTTACCAATGATATCCTTAATTCCGGTAAGTTTCACAGCCGACTCATTCAGGATAAAGCCGGATGAATCCGTGGAATATTTGCGTGAAAAATCGCGGCCTTTCACAATTTTCCAGCCGATTGTTTTACCAAAATCATGTGTACAGGCGATCGTACCGAACAGTGGCACAGATCCAGGCTCCATTCCTTCCCACTCAAAACCAATCTGATTTGAGTAGATACCGGTAGTCGGGCTGGACGACTGGCTCATTTCGTACACCACGCCCGTTTTAAGCAAATCATCCCGCAATGTCGTGTACTTCCCGTACAGGTTTGGAGTCATATTGATCTGCAACAATCCCTGCCTGTCGTAGCCTACCGGCCGGTTTTTAGCATGCTGGATTTGTTGAAAGACGATAATTGTACCGATAATCAATGTAATGGAGACGGTAAACTGCATAACCACCATCACCTTCCGTGGTACCGCCGACCATTTGCCCACTCTGAATGTGCCTTTCAGCACAGCAAGCGGATTGAAGGAAGAAAGGTAAAATGCAGGATAACTGCCGGAAACAAAGCCGGTTACCAGCGAGAATACGATCAGCAGCAGCCAGAACTGCGGCTGCATAAATGGGAACGATACGTGCTTGCCGCTCAGGTCATTAAATGCAGGAAGAGAGATCAGCACAATGATAATCGCCAGGACAAGTGCGAAGCAGACCACCAGAAAAGACTCGCTCAGAAACTGAAAAATCAACTGGCTGCGCACTGAACCGATGGCTTTCCGGATACCGACTTCTTTGGCGCGTTTTTCAGATCGTGCGGTGCTGAGGTTCATGAAATTGATACAAGCCAGCAACAGTACGAAAACGCCGATGATACTGAAAAGCCAGACAAACTGGATTGCGCCGCCCACATTCTTGCCATCTTTGAAATCTGAATACAAATGCCAGCGGCTCATCGGATGCAGCATATATTGTGGCTTGTCGGTCTTCGAAAATGCGTGCGGAAGCTCTACATCACGGATTTTACGCGATACTTTCGCAATGTCGGCGTGATCGGCTACCTGCGCAAAAAACTGCCATGAATGGTTACCCCATTGCGTTTCGGCCTCTTTCACCCAGTGCTCGGCTTGCAGGTAATCACTCCACGGCATCAGCAGAAAGAGCTCGTTGAAGTCTGAATTGAATGGAACATCCTTAAACACGCCGGTCACTTTCACATTCCTTTTGATGTCAACCTTCAACGTTTTGTTAATTGGATCTTCATTCCCGAAAAGAGCTTTTGCAACAGACTCTGCGATGATGATGGAGCCGGGATCTTTCAATGAGCTGTAATCGCCTCGCACCATTTCGAGCGACAGCATTTGCGGCAGCGAAGGCTGAGCCCACATACCCGTTTTATTGATCTTTTTGTCTCCGTTGGCCAGCAAATGCCCGAAGTTCCAGGAAGCAAGAGAAGTATACTTAAAATCGGATCCGTACTTGGTTGCCATTTCTGTTACAGCCGGAATGGAGACCGCCGTACCTGTGCCGGTTTGTCCATTGAAAGTCTGGCTGATCCAGGCTTGCACGATACGGTCGTAATTTTTATGGTATTTATTGTAAGAAAGCTCATCCCAAACCCACAGACCAATCAGCATGGCCACTGCTATGCCTACTGCCAGTCCTACAATGTTAATCAAAGAGTACACCTTGCTTTTCAGCAGGTTGCGCATAGCGATTTTCAAAAAATTCCTGATCATGCTTGTTGGGGTTAGTTGTTAGGGTTTGGTTTGGTAAAAGAAGAAAAGACTGGCCTTGCTGCACAACAGATACCTTCCTGGTTTTGAAAGTTGCATGCAGCAGGCCAATCCTGAAAAATTATTCACTTCGTAGTGCGGTAACCGGGTTAGTCAATGCGGCTTTGACACTTTGAAAGCTGATCGTAATCAATGCAAGTACAACTGCGCTTAGTCCGGCGATGACGTAAATCCACCAGCTGATGCTGATTTTGTAGGTAAAATCCTGCAACCAATCATTCATGAAGTACCAGGCAATCGGAGAAGCGATGACCAATGCAACGAGCACGAGCTTGATAAAATCCAGCGAAAAAAGCCCGAATATATTGAACGCCGATGCGCCGACCGCCTTCCTGATCCCCATTTCTTTGGTTCGTGCTTCAGCCATAAATGCAACTACACCGTAAAGCCCCATACAGCCAATGAAAATCGCGATTCCCGACAATATCCTGAACAATTGAAACAGCTTATTTTCTTTATCGTAAAAACTGTCAAGTGTTTCATCTAGGAAGGAATACGAGAACAGGTATTCAGGATACAGCGCCGTCCATTCTGCTTTGATCCGCTCGATTTGCTGCGGGCCGCTGCTTTTATCCAGCTTCACACTTAAAGTCCTGTATCCGCCCATTGCAGTCACCACACAAGGAATTATCTCACGGTGAAGGCTAAACGTATTAAAGTTTTTCACCACACCTACGATCGGCAGCTTAAACTCGCTTCCACCGATCGCCAGCCTTTTCCCAAGGATATCCTGCGGGTTTTTAAAACCCAGTTTTTGTGCAAAAGCCTCATTAACCACATATTCCCTGATGGTATCCGAATGCTGATACATCCTGCCCGCCGCCATTTTCAGGTCGTAAGTATTGAAGTAAGCAGTATCAGCCGGGCGCATGACCACGCCAAAATCCAAAGGCTCAGGATTGTTTTCAAACGTAAAACCGGTTTGCCAGTTGCTCCGAGACATCGGTGTAAATGCGCTGAAACTGTAAGATTTTACACCCGGCATCGCGGCCAGCTTCGATCGCATATTATTGATTTTGCCTGCATCGGGATCAGGGATACCGATCGTGAGGATTTCGTCTTTACTGAAACCAAGGTCCAGGTTACGGAAATAGTTCATCTGACTATTGGCAATCAGCGTGCCGATCAGGATAACCTGGGAAATGGCGAATTGCAGCACAATCAGTCCGCGGCGCAGGTTAGATTGGCCTTTCCCGCCTTTGGATACTTTTCCTTTCAATGCAAGGATCGGCTGATAGCCGGATACCACCAATGCCGGGTAAAATCCCGCCAGCAGGGTAACCAGGATTGTCAGCCCCAGGCAAAACAGCAGAACACTCGCGTCGGTGAAAAATAACGCACCTTCCGCATTAATGTCCAGAATATCCGATATATAAGGTAAAACCAGCTGCGCCGAGAGAAGCGCCAGCAAAACGGATAATGTGGTGATCAATCCTGTTTCAGAAAAATACTGGCGTAACAGCTGCCCCTTTGTGCTCCCCAGCACTTTGCGCACGCCGACCTCGCGTGACCGCCGCATTGCCTGCGCAGTAGCCAGATTGACGAAGTTAACACAGGCTGTGATCAGGATGAATATACCAACGAGCGACATAGCCCAGATCATCCCTTTGCTGATCGACCGGTTTGAATAGTTGCCGATTTTGGTCGCAAAGTGAATTTCATCAAGCGGCTGCAGCACATACTTGGATTTTTTAGCGTCTTCCGGATCGCGGTACTTTTTGCTGAAAGATTCCAGCTGCTTCTCGAACTGCGCTTTGCTGATATTCTTAGGTAAAAGCAGGTAAATCTGTCCGCCGCCATAGCTCGAAACCCAATCGTCCCAGTTTGTAAAAGCACCATAATCCTTCAAGGAAGCAAATGAGAGCATGGTCTTAAAAGGAAAGCTGGTAGTCACCGGGGGATCGGCTACGATACCTGTCACAACAAAGCTCCGGCGGTTTTCAACTGTAATCGTTTTTCCCATCGGATCTGCATTGCCAAAGAACTTTTTTGCTTCTGAGGCAGCAAGTACAACTGAGCCGGGATTTTGCAGCGAAGTTTTGGGAGACCCTTTCAGCCATTTGTAATCGAGTAAATTAAAATACTCCGGCCCGATGAATGCAACCGTATTTCCCGGATCAGAAAACTTCTTTTTCTCTGTGCCTTCAGTAACCGTGATCAATGCACTGCGCAGTCCATAAGTGCAGGTTATCTGATTTTTGAGTTCGGGAAAATCATTCCCAAGTGCGCCGATGGCTGGCATTGGCATTCCGGTGTTAAAACCCTTATCTCCATCAGCAATGCTGTGGTTCAGGATCCGAAATACGCGATCGGCATTTTTGTGGTGCTTGTCATAGCTCAGCTCAAACCGGACCGTAAAAAAGATCAGCACGCAACAAGCCAGCCCAAGTGTGAGCCCGACAATATTTATTACCGTAAAATTCCAGTTGCGACGCAAGTTGCGCAGCGAAGTGATAACGTAGTTCTTAATCATGGCTGTTTTTGTTTTAGGGGAAGGAGGAAAGGGAAGAAGGGGAAGAAAGGGACGAGGGATGCTTTGTCCTTCCTCCTTCCTCCCTTTCCTCCTTTCTCCATCATTCCGATTTCAGTGATTTAACCGGGTTCATTAATGCTGCTTTGATACTTTGGAAACTGACTGTTGCTACTGCGACGATAATGGCGGCCAGACCTACAAGAATGAAAACCAAGGGATTGATAGTGATCCTGTAAGGATAATTATCCAGCCACGATTGCATTGCATACCACGCCAGCGGAGTTGCAATCAGAATTGCTATTAATACGAGTTTGACGAAGTCTTGGGACAAAACCAGAACCAGATTGGCAATGCTCGCACCGAGCACTTTGCGTACCCCGATCTCTTTTGTGCGTTGTTCGATGACAATCAGCGCGACGGCGAACAAGCCAAGACAGGATAAAACGATCGCCACCGCCGAAGCCAGGCTGAAAACCTGCGACATACGCTCTTCTTCTTTGTACCAGGCGTTTGTATTTTCATCCACAAACGAAGCATTGAAATCCGACTCAGGAGAGATTTCCTTCCAAGAGGCTTTCAATTTGTCCATTGCAACTCTCAGACTTTTCGGCGCAACCTTCACGAATATGTAGCTGATCCCGCCCGAAGGTGAAATGTGCATGGTGATCGGCTTCTTCTCGTTTTTGGAAGAATAAAGATTGAAATCAGAAACAAGCCCGATAATCTGGTACTTCACACCGGCTGTATCAGTCTGGAAAAACTTGCCTACCGGATCTTTTTCTCCGATCATTTTGGCCATACTCTCCGTGATGATTACGCGGCCCAGTGAATCGGTCGGGTAAGCCGGGTCGAATTCGCGACCGGCGAGCAGTTTAATATCTAATGTTTTGAGATAATCATAGTCGATCTGCAGCCAGTCCGTCGTGACTTCCCTTTCCTTGAAAGTAAAACCGATTACGCTACGGGAAGTGCTTCTATCGAGCCCGATGCCCAGGTTAACCCCGCTGCCGGTCATGCTCAGTACATTGGGATCGTCTTTCAACAAATTTCTCAGGCGGCGCAATGCAACCTGCCCGTCAACCTTGCTGCCTACCGGAATACTGATCACTTCCTCCTTTTTGAAGCCAAGCGGCTCCGTGCGTAAGTGGTTAACCTGCTGCACGGCAATGATTGTACAGCAAATCAGCAGACTGGATAAAGTAAACTGCGTCACAATTAAAGAGTTACGGAGCAAGCCGGGCTTTTTCAGAGAAACCTTTCCTTTCAATACTTCCACTGCATTGAACCGCGACATTTGCCAGGCCGGGTAACCGCCTGCGAGCAGGGCGACAAATACAAAAAGTGCGGTGATCAACGCAAGCTTATCAGGCTGGAAGATATAGTCGAGGGTTAATTTCGACTGAAACGTTGCATTGAAAGTCGGCAGGAGCAGAATGGTAAGTGTAATTCCAACCAGGAAGCCGAGAAAACAGATGATCCCCGCTTCTCCCCAGATCTGCAGGAAAAGCTGCTTTTTCAATGCACCCAGCGATTTTCTCACCCCCACTTCCCGGGCACGGACAAAAGATCTCGCCACATTCAGATTGATGAAATTGAAGCAAGCAATCAGCAAAATGAAAACGCCGATTGCCATTAATGCATAAACCAATGCAACCGGCGAGCTGCCTGCCAGCGCAGTATCGAAATGTACATCCTCCAATTTTGTAAGCCGCAATGCAAAGATATCTCCCCGCTCGTCGGGCTTGGCGCCTTGTTTTTTCAAACTTGCAATGTTGTCGCTGAAGTACTTTGGGCTTAATGAGCGGAGCCTCTTTTCAAAAGCGACCTGATCTACGTTAGGTTTGAGTTTCAGGAAAACGGGATGAGAATGCGCGTCCCATTGATCTTTTGCTCCCCTGTAATCGCCGGAATTTTCAATTCGTACAAAAGCATCAAACTTGATGGTCGAGTTTTCGGGAAAATCCTTGAAGACACCTGTAACAATATACTGTTTTTTGCTTCCGTCCAGGCCCACTTCCAATTGCTTCCCAATGGGATCTTCCTGGCCGAAAACACCCTTTGCCATATTCTCAGTAATGACAATGCTGCTCAGGTCGCTCAATGCACTTACCGGACTGCCCTGAACTAATGGAAAAGTAAAGATTTTGAAGAAATCCGGATCTGTGAATTTAATCTGCTTGTCAAAATATTTGCCTTTATAATGCACCACATCGCTTCCGTTCAGGATACGCGCAGCAGCTTCCACTTCGGGAAACTCGGCTTTCAGCGCCGGTGTAAGCGGCAGCGGCATGGAACCGGAGCGGCGCGCTTTTTCAGCATCATTGGAGAAGAAATAGGTTTGATAAATCCGGTCCTTGTCCTTGTGAAAATCGTCAAATGACAATGCAAAATAGGCTGTCAGAAACAAAAAAGCGCTGATACAAAAAGCAACAGAAAGCCCGGTAACATTGATAAGCGCATAACCCTTGCTCTTCCAAAGGTTGCGCATCGCGATTTTGATGTAGTTTTTGAACATAGGTTGTTTTGATTATGGAGGAAGGAGGAAAGGGAGGAAGGACGAAGGAGCGTTTACTTCCCTTTCCTCCATTCTCCCTCCTCCCTTTTATCCTTCTATTCACTTTTAAGAGATTTCACTGGATTGGTGATGGCTGCTTTAATCGCCTGGGTACTTACTGTCAGCAAGGCGATCACAATGGACATGATCCCTGCTACCAGGAACATCCACCATTTGATATCAATGCGATACGCAAAATCTTCCAGCCATTTATCCATTAAGTACCAGGTCAATGGCGTGGCGATTACAATTGAAATGAGGATCAGCTTGATAAAATCACCTGAAAGCAATGCTACGATGCTCGTTACCGAAGCACCGAGTACCTTTCTCACGCCGATTTCCTTGATCCGCTGCTGCGCCGCGAATGCAGCCAGACCGAACAAACCAAGACAAGATATCAGAATGGAAATGATGGTGAAGGAGTTGACAATGCGGCCAGTCCGCGCGTCGGCTGCGTAATTGCGTTGGAAATCTTCATTGACAAAGCTGAAAGTGAAAGGCTCATCCGGCACCAGCTCCTTCCATTTAGATTCCACAAACGGCAGCACGGTTGTCACATCTTTTGTATTAACGTGCGCGATCAGGTAATTGAAATAAGTACCGCTTTGCAGAAAAAACGCGTAAGGTTCGATTACCTGGTGCATATCTGCGAAATGGAAATCTTTAACCACACCAATGATCTCGATGGGCACAGGGACATTTCCGCCAAACCGGTCATCGAAATACAACTTCTGACCTACCGCCTTTTCCAATGGAAAACCGAATTTCCGCAGCGTTGCTTCGTTGACGATCATTTTCATGTTGGTATCACCCGGAAACTCCTTCGAAAACATCCTTCCTGCAACAGGAGTAAAGCCCATTGTTTCGATGAATTCTGGTGCAACCCAGTTTGTCTTGACCATTTCGTCAGTCTCCGCGCTTTGGCCTGGCAGATATACCTTCATATCGCTCGGATTGAGGATACCAGGATAGTAAGAGGTGCCCGCAGCTGCGCTGATCTGGTTATTTTGCAAAAGCTCGTTACGCAATGCAGTGTACGCTTTGCGCGACTCCTCACTTCTGAATGCTATGACGATCTGCTGGTCTTTATTGAACCCGAGCGGCTGCTCACGCATGAATTTGATCTGCCGCTGAATGACGATCGTGCCTACTACCAGACCAATCGAAATGACAAATTGAAATACCACCAGCCCGCGGCGCATTGCGGTAGCTGATACCGAGTTCACAAATTTCCCTTTGATCACATCCAAAGGATTGAAGAGGGATAGAAAGAAAGCAGGATAGCTGCCCGCCAGTAAACCGGTGACCAATGCAAGTGCGATGAATGCGAGAATGATCTCCGGCCTGAGCAGATCACTAATAAACAAGGTTTTATCAGCCAGCTGATTGAAGAATGGAAGACAAAACGCTACAGCGAGCACAGCGATGATCAGCGCCAGAAAAGTAAGCACCATCGATTCGCCCAGGAACTGCCCTACCAACCCTGCTTTCCCCGCGCCCATTACTTTCCGCATTCCCACCTCGGCTGCACGCTTGGCTGAACGGGCGGTAGCTAGGTTCATGAAGTTGATACAGGCAATTAAAAGGGTAAAAATGGCAATGCAGCCCAGAATGTACAGATAAGTTGTACTGGTAGTCGGGGTAACAATTTTGTCAATCAGACTGAAAAGGTGAATGTCGGTGACGGGGAGCAAATGCAGCTTTTTTTCGAAACCGGCCAGCTTCAGATCTGCTCTTGCGTATTTGTCTATAAATGAAGGCAGCTTTTGCCCGAACTTCTCTGCGCTTGTTCCAGGTTTCAGCTGCAGGTAAGTGTAAAACATATTGTTATTGGTGAAATCCTGCTTTGACTCCCGCAGATAACTACCAACCCAACCGGCCTGAAGTGAAAGAAAGTAGCGCGCATCGATATGCGATCTGCGGCTTTCGTCCTTGTAAACGCCGGTAACCCTGAAAATCTCATTATTGCCGCTGCGACCGCCTATTCTTATGTTTTTGTTCAAAAACGGCCCATTGCCAAAAAGCTTTGCAGCTACTTCCTCGGAAAGCACAATGGAATGCGGGTCTTGTAAAGCGGAATGCGGATCCCCTTCGGCAAATTCATACGAGAACATATCGAAGAATGCGGGATCAACGTGGATGCCTTTTGTTTCGTAGAAAGAGCGAACGGTTCTGCCGGCTTCTTCAATTTTAAGGAGGGTTTTCTCTTCCATGAAGTTCTGCCACAAACGGGTAACTTCTACTACCTCCGGGAACTCTGCTTTCACAGCCTGTGCATAAGGCGAAGGCGCGCGTGGATTGTCCATTTTCTCACCATTTGCCTGCACATTTTCACTCCTGAGCAGATACAGATCGCCGGCATTCCGATGGTGTTTGTCAAAAGCAAGTTCGCTGAGTATATATAGCAACAGCAGCATACAGCAGGTCATGCCAACGGAGAGCCCAAATACATTGATGGAGGAAAAGAGCTTACTTTTAAGCACATTTCTCCATGCGATTTTCAGATAATTTTTAATCATGGCTAACGGATAATGGAAGATTTGCAAACTTCTGCTATCCGTTAGTGAATTATTATACCAAAGCTAGAAAATAGAGATTATCTATTTGACTTACAACCGATTAACATCAATATTAAACTAAAAAAGTGTCCGGTTTCGGACACTTTTGTTCGGTATTGGACTTTGGTTTTTATGGCTTTAACGGTAGTATCCTGACCTTCGATTTCTGATCGAGGAATTCGATGTTGTTGAAAGTAAAGAACTCCACCCAGGTTGGCGACAAGTTCATATCAATAAGCACTTTCATGCAACCAGAAATGGAAGTTCCATTTCCTCAGAACGCCAGGCAGCGTAACTTAATGCTTGTTTGATATCTTCTTCTTCAAGATACGGGTAAAACCGCAAGATCTCTTCGAAGCTGCTTCCTGACTCAACCAGGTTAACAATTGTACCAACTGTCACCCGCATTCCCCTGATGCAAGGCTTACCGCCCATGGTTTTCGGGTCAAATGTTATCCTTTCTAAATACATCCCGTCAAATTTTGTTTAATCAAAAATAAGGATTTATATCAAAACGTAAACACCCACCTCTACTCACTTCTCAAACTCTTCACCGGGTTCATCAATGCAGTTTTGATGCTTTGGAAACCAACAGTCAGCATGGTGAGCAGTAAGGCAAATAACCCGACCAGTGCATAAATGTACCAGTCAATGCTGATGTGGTACTCGAATGTTTGCAGATACTTTTTCTCAAACAGGTAAGCCAGCGGCGAACCTATGATAATCGCGATTACCACCAGGAGCAGAAAGTCTTTTGAAAGCAAATAAACAATCTCCAAGATCCCGGACCCCAGCACTTTGCGGATACCCACTTCTTTGGTACGCTGGTTGGCCGCCAGTGTTATCAGACCAAAAACACCCGCAAATGCGATAATGATAGCCAGCAGACTGACGAAATTGACCATCTTCCAGATTCCGTCCATGTGATTGTACTGATTGCTCAATGCGTCAGTTGCGTAAAATGCTGAAAAGGGCTTTCTCGCGGGGATTTTCTGCATTTTAGCCTCAATCTCCGATAGTACACTCTTGGCTTGGCCTACATCATGAAGCTTGATGCTCAGGTAGTTGTTTATCCCTGCCGGGCCGTCGTACCAATGCAGCAGCGGTTCAATCTTGTCTTTCAGCTCCTGATAATGGAAGTCATTCATCACCCCCACAATCGTGTATACCTGGGTATTATTTTTCTGGCGCAGCCGCTTGCCCACCGCTGTTTTCCAGCCGAGGGCCTTCATCGCAGCTTCGTTAATAATCACCGGATTATTGTTACCCTCCTTGTCGATTTCGTCAGAAAACTCGCGGCCTTCGATCATCTGTATCCCGTACGTCTCCGCATATCGGGAGCCCGTACCTAAATGCCTGAACCGCACTTCCCGGTTCGTCTCTTTTTCCGGCAGGTACATGTTGTAATTACCCCAGTATTTGGTAGGAACTACACTCGAAGTAGCAATGCTTTGCACGCGGGAATCCTGATTCAGGCCGTCGAGGATCGACTTAAATTGGCTACTCGCAACTTTTCCATTCTTGTACTGCAAGTCCGACGAGACTACCACAACATTACTGTGCTCAAATCCCAACTTTGCCTGCCGCATAAAGCTCACCTGCTTTCTTACTGTAATTGCGCCGATCGCCAGGGCAAATGCAATCACAAACTGAACAACGATCAGCGTACTGCGGGTCCATCCCCTGCCGCCGGCCTTGTTGGATAGTTTTCCCTTGATCGTATCCCTCAGATCCAGTTTGTTCAGATAAAGTGCGGGATACGTGCCCGCTATCACCGCAATGAGGCTGATAACCGCCGCCAGCACCACAAGCGTCACATAATCGCGCTCCCAGCTTAGTACGAGCTGCATTCTCCCTTTTCTGAACTCATTAAATTCCGGCACCAGGTATGTTACCGCAAATACAATGGAGAGCAGCAGCGCGGCAACCAGCACAATGCCCGACTCGGTCCAGAACTGAAAGAGGATCTGTTTTAATGTAGAGCCGGTCACTTTCCGCACAGCCACTTCTTTGGCGCGGGTAAATGCAATGGAAGTATTGAGATTGAGCAGGTTGATACTGATAATCAGCAGGATAAAGCCCGCGATCAGGATTGCGCCGTAGATCATCCATTTGAAACCTGGATTTTCCGTATGAATGTATTCCTTTAATGGCGCAATATGCACGCCGCGGCTCGCAGCCTCGGCCCCGAAATGTGCTTTTGCAAAAGCGGGCATTTGCTTTTGGAGCTTTGCTACATCTGCATCTTTTCGCGACTTCAGATATACGTTCGAGAAGGTGTTGTACCAATCGGCATTGTTCGCAAAATTCGGATCGGCTTCCAGAAAAGCGATCGGCGCGAGTACATCAAATTGCAGGGACGAATTTTCAGGAATTTTCTCCAAAACTCCCGTAATCTTGAAGTTGAGGGTATCGTTGATAGAGACCGTCTCGCCGACAGGGTTCCTGTTACCAAACAGCGACTCGGCGATCTGCCGGCTGATCACGATCGATTGCCGGTCTGCCAATGCTGTCTGAGGATTTCCGTATTTTAGTTTAAAAGAAAAAATGCTCAGAAAACCGGGGTCTACAAACTTCGTATCACCCTGCGCATCCTTGCCTTTGTAGCCGATCCACAAATCGTACCAACCCTGGAAATGGGTACCATCCTCTATTTCAGGGTATGTTTTTACGAGTTGGTTTAAAATAGGATGAACCGTCTGATTGTACCTGCCATCACGATTTTGCGTCTGTACAAGATAAATCTGGTCCGTGTTTTCGTGAAAAGTATCAAAAGTGATCCCCCGCTGCACAAACAGGATCAGCACCGCAACACTGGCAAGCCCGAGAGACAGCCCGAGCAGATTAATTACCGTAAAGAGCCGGTTCTTCCAGAGCGTGCGAAACGCGATTTTGAAATAATTTTTTAGCATGGAATGGATGGTTTTACTCTTTATTCGCTACGTAAACTTTTGACGGGGTTCATCAATGCGGCCCTGATACTCTGGTAGCTGATTGTCAGCAATGCAATTATGATTGACGCTGCGCCTGCCAGGGCAAATATAATCCAGCTGATTTCAATGCGGTATTGAAATTCCTGCAGCCATTTTTCCATTGCATAATAGCCAATCGGAGAGGCAACTGCAGCGGATAACAGCACCAGAACTATAAAATCCGCTGATAACAGGGATACCACCGAGGCAATCGACGCACCCAGCACTTTTCTGATGCCGATCTCTTTGATCCTCCGCTCCGCCGTGAATGTGGCCAGACCGAATAATCCAAGACAGGAGATAAGCAATGCCGTAATAGTAAATGTGTTAAAAAGCGTTGCAGTCCGCTGCTCGTTCTTGTAGAGCATATCGTAAGACTCGTCGAGGAAAGTATACTTCATCGCGTAATCGGGAATGAACTCGTCCCAGATCCGGTTTGCTGCCCGGATCGCCTCGGCATCTTTCCCGGGCTGCGCTTTTACATAAAGTGCAGATTGCCAGCCGCTGCTACGGAAAAGCACCAGGGGCTCGATCTTGTCGCGCAGACTTTTGAAATGAAAATCCTTCACTACTCCGATAATTACCCCTTTGTTACCCTGAAAATCAAACCGCTTTCCGATAACCGGCTGTTTCAAATTCAATTTTTTGACAGCAGTTTCATTCAAAATTACATTGCCCTGATCCGTTACACGATTTGCTTCAAACCAGCGGCCTTCGGCCAGTTTTAGACCAAACATCTTTTGAAAATTATCCTCCACGACAATTTGCGCGACGGTAGGAGCAAAATCCTTCGGGCGCCCGTCCCAGTCATAAGAACCGGAGGTACTGCTATTGATCTGCACAATGCTCTGGCTGGCGATCGTCACGTCAGCAATACTGGACTCGGCAAGCAGCGTCGCCTTGACAGTGGCTGCATCAATTTTGGACTTCATTCCCCACGGAAGACTGAATGAAAATGTATGCGCGCGGTTATAGCCGAGCTCCTTGTTGCGGATATAATCCATTTGCTGCCTGACAACCAGCATTGCAATCAGAAAAACAATGGCGACTGTAAATTGCACAACCACTAACCCTTTGCGAAAAGCTGCA
Source organism: Dyadobacter crusticola DSM 16708 (assembly GCF_000701505.1). Taxonomy (GTDB): domain Bacteria; phylum Bacteroidota; class Bacteroidia; order Cytophagales; family Spirosomataceae; genus Dyadobacter; species Dyadobacter crusticola. The sequence goes on from NZ_JNJB01000001.1 coordinate 419,161, forward strand.
TTGCTGGTCCCAAGCACATTGGTACCACGGAGCGTGTCGAAAGGCTTGAACGAGGAAAGCAAAATGGAAGGATAAACGCCTGTCAGAACAATGGCGAGTAAAGTAGTTCCTAACAAGATCGTCCAAACTGCCGGGTTCGCAACGGAAAGCGTAAAAGTTTTGGAGGTAACTGAATTGAAAACAGGAAGCAGCAGGTAAATGCACAAAACAGACAGCAGCAATGCAATCACGCAGGTCATAACTGATTCTGTCATAAACTGTCCGAAAAGATGTGCGTGCCTTGCGCCCAGCAATTTTTTCACTCCAACTTCCTTGGATCTCACACTGGCGCGTGCGGTAGTGAGGTTCACGTAATTGATACACGCCACCAGGATAATCACCACACCAAGCCCGAAGAATATGTAAATCGTCCTGCGGTCGCCATTGGTGTTGTTTGCATGCTGGATTTCATTATTAAAATGAACATCAGTCAGCATTTCCGCTTCAAGGGCTGTGTTAGTCGACGGCTTTCCGTCATCGTCTTTTTTGGATACTGAAATAATCCCTGTCAGCTTCTTGCTCAACTTTTTAAGATCCGGCTTGTCTTTTAGTAAGATGAAGGTTTGAAAATTGAAGCTATTCCAGTTGTCATTGTTTTTAAGATTTCCAGGATCTGCCAGGTAAGCAGACATCGGGAGCATATAATCGAGCTGAAAACTGGAATTCGCGGGATTATTCCTGTAAACCGCCGCGACTGCGTAATCAAGTGAGTCAATGCGAACTGTTTTTCCTACTGCGTCCGTTTGCCCGAACAGCTCCTCCGCCTTAGCCTCGGTCATCGCTATATTCCTCACGGCCGATTTGAATGTCGCCGGAGAGCCCGCCACAAACTCGTAATCAAAAACTTCAAACCAGTTGGTGTCTACATAAGCCGCATTTTGCCCATTGATTTTTCGTTCTTCCACCCTGATCGGCAGATTACCTATGTAATTTTCGCGGGTCACCGCTTCAATTTCCGGCAGCGGTTTGATCTGCTCGGCCAGCGGCAGCGGCGTGGTAGCCCAATGCCAGGTTTCCTCCTTGCTCAGCGTCAGGTGTGTGATAATGCGGCTGATCCTGTCCGATTTTTGATGATAGCTGTCAAAGCTCAGCTCATTCTGGACCCACAGCAAAATAAAAACACCCGCCACCATCCCACCAGTAAGCCCGATGACATTCAGCGAAGTAAAAAGCTTCGAACTATAAAGGTTACGAAACGCGATTTTGAGTTGATTTTTAAGCATAAGGGTAGGTTTTAATGGCTTTCGGCTTTCGGCTGTCGGCTGTTAGCGTTTTAAGTTTTGGGTTTCCAGGTATATCGGAGCTAATAGCTAATGGCTAACGACTAATGGCTGATAGCCGACAGCCGACAGCCACCTCCCTTAGTCCCTCCTCAAAGCCTTCACCGGGTTCATTGTTGCTGATTTGATACTTTGATAGCTGATTGTTAGCATTGCTACGATGATTGCCAGGATCGCGGCGGCGGCGAAATAGGTCCATGTAATTTCAATGCGATAAGGAAAGTCCCGCAACCACATTTCCGAAGCATAGTAAGAGACCGGCAGCGCCACGATAATGGAGATGAGCACCAGTTTTACAAAATCAATGGACAGCAAAGCAGTAATACTGGCAACCGAAGCGCCGAGCACTTTGCGGATGCCGATTTCCTTCACACGCGTTTCCGCATTGAAAGTAGCCAGACCGAACAAACCGATGCAGGAAACGAAAATGGAAAGCAGGGCAGAAAGTGTGATCATTCCGCGCCATCTCGCCTCAGCTTCGTAGCGTTTATGATTGGTAACATCTTCAAAATTGTATTCAAATGGCATAAACTGAACGTTTTTTCTGAAAACACGCTCAATCGCCGCAATGGTAGCGGGAATGTCTTTGGAGTCCAGCTTGGCGTAAAGTGTTTGCAGCCGGTAGTTTGGGTCCTGGGTTAAAAGCAGCGGCTTGATCGTGTCTTTTAAAGAGGCATAATGGTAGTCTCGAACTACACCGATCACTTTCATTTTCTGATTTTTCCATTCAAAATTCACTTCCTGACCAACCGGATCCTTCCAGCCGGCTTCTTTCACGAAAGCTTCATTGACGATCACCGAATTCTGCGGATCGGAAGGAAAACTGCTCGAAAAATTCCTGCCTTTCGTAACCGGTATTTTCAATGTTTTCAAAAAAGCATCATCTACCCCAATGTAACCAAAACTGATTTCTCCCTTACCGATTTTAGCGCCGGTACCATTGTAATTTCCATTAAAAGCAGCGACTTCGCTGACACCTGGAATGTTCCTCAGCTCCGATTTGATCACTTCCACTTTATCCGGACCTGCATCGCGGCCCAACGGGAAACTCAGGAGATTTTTGTCGTCGTAGCCAAGATCCTTATTCGTGAGGTATTTGAATTGGGAATAGATCACCAGCGTACCGATTACGAGACAAACCGAGACTGCAAACTGAAATACCACCAGGCCTTTTGTAAGATAATTCTTTCGCACGAGCTTCATCCGGCTATAAAGCGCTTCCGCCGGACTGAAACCAGACAAAACAAGTGCAGGGTACGATCCGGCAATCAGGCCGGTCAGAACGAACAATGCAAAGTAGCCCGCAACTAGGTAGAAATCCAGCAGGTAAGACAGCGAAAGCTGCTTATTGGAAAGCGCATTGAAAGTGGGTAGCAGGATCTGCGTCAGCAGCAGGGCCGCTGCAAATGCAATGAAAGAAAGCATGAAAGATTCGCCCAGGAACTGGTAAACAAGCTGTTTCCGCATTCCGCCGACAACTTTCCGAACTCCGATCTCCCGGGCACGGTTCAGAGACCTGGCTACAGTGAGGTTGATGAAGTTGATACAGGCGATCAGCAGAATGAAAACAGCGATTCCTGACAGGATATAAGAATAAACGGGGCTGCTGCCGTTGCTCAAACCGTTTCGCACATCACTGATTTCACTTTCCAGGTGAATTTGTAAAAACGGTTGCAGGTCAAAAGAAATCCTTCGGTTAAAATCCTTGATCTTGCTGATTTCTTCGGCAGATTTAGCCGCAAACACCTCGTTCATTTTAGGTACAATCGACCTGAAATCTGCTTTCTCATGCAGCAGCACAAAAGTGTTCATGTAAAATCCCAGCCATTCACTATCCGTCCACCCGCGCGCTTCCTGAAACTTAAATGGAAGTACAGCTTCAAACTGAACGGAAGAATTCTCCGGGCATTTTTTAGCCACGCCCGACACCACAAAGGGCTCAAACTGCTCGCCAATTTTCAGCTGCATCGTCTTACCGATCGCATCTTTTGTGCCAAAATACTTTTCTGCCAGCTGCTCACTCAAAACAATGGAGCTGATATCTGACAATACTGTTTCAGGATCACCATACAAGAGCGGCATTGAAAATATGGTGAAGAAGTTATTGTCTGCAAAGAGCACATTCTCGTTCATCAGGTTCTCCCCTTTCTTGACTACAAACGCATTGCTCTGCATTCTGACAATCTCCTTGATTTCCGAGATCTGTTCCTTGAAAGCCGGGCCGTGAACTGCATTGGTACTCCCGATAGTCCTCGTTTCCCGCTCATCGGCCATTGTTACCTTTACACGGTAAAGCTGGCTTTTATGCTCCTGAAACTGGTCAAAGCTGACTTCGTCCTTGGTATACAGCACGATCAACATACAGCAGGTAAGTCCCAGCGACAACCCGGCAATATTAATCCCCGAAAAAACCTTGTTCCTCGTCAGATTACGAATAGCGATTTTTAGATAATTTCTAAGCATATTTTTTCGGGGGATAAAAGGGGGTGATGGAGGAAAGGGAGGATGGACGAAGGGGAGGATGGAAATTAAAAGAGCGTTATTATAAAATCCCTCCTCCCTTTCGTCCCTTTCCTCCCTTTCCTCCATCATTCACTCTTCAACGACTTCACCGGGTTCATTAATGCGGCTTTGATGGCTTGAAAACTTACGGTTACCAGGGCTATGATTAATGCGGCGATCCCTGCTACAAGGAAATACCACCATTCGAGATCAATGCGATAGGCGTACTTTTCGAGCCAGGATTGCATGAAGTACCCGGCAATCGGAAACGCGATCAATGCGGCTATTCCCACGAGCTTGATAAAATCGGCCGACAACATTCCGACCAGATTGCTTATGCTCGCACCCAGTACCTTGCGGACCCCGATTTCTTTCGTGCGCTGCTCAGCTGTGAATGCAGCCAGTCCAAATAGCCCGAGGCAGGAAATGAAAATGGCCAGGAATGCAAAGTAGTTGGAGAGTTTGCTGACTACATTTTCAGCTTTGTACTGATTGCCGAACTCCTCGTCGGCGAATTGGTATTTAAAGGGCAGCCCTGGATTATACTGCTTGAACAACTTCTCAATATTCCTGATCGCCAGGTCTGTTTGCCCGGCCCCCGTGCGTATCAATGCGACGCCCCATACTGATCTGGCCGGCTGTAAGTTGACGATCAGCGGCTCTATCGGAACGTGCAATGAACCCATATGGAAGTTCTTCATCAAACCGATGATCTTCCCTTTTTTGCCCCACATCGTCAGCTCCTTTCCGACCGGATCTTTATAGCCTATTTTGGCAGCGGCAGCTTCATTGATGAGGTAATTGAGTGAATCGGTACCATAGTCGCGGCTGAAATCACGACCGTCGAGCAACTGAATGCCCATTGTTTTTACAAAATCATAACCCGCAGGATTTACACTGAACAGCAGTTGCTGGGTTGTGTCTTTACCCGGCCATGAAACGCCCATTGTCGAGCTTCCGATATCCAGCAAACTGGACTGTGCATGCGTGACGGACTTAATCCCGGGTTCATTTTCAAGTGCCTGCTTGAAGGATGTAAAATTCCCTTCCATTCCCTTCTCGATATCGGGAATATACAACAGGTTTTCCCTCGCAAAACCGAGGTTTTTGTTTTGTATATAATCGATTTGCCGATAGATCACGATCATCGCGAGGATCAGGAGAATGGACAGGCCAAACTGGAACACCACCAATCCCTGACGGAAGTAAGTGGCGCTGGGCTTAAACTTCAATGCACCTTTGAGAATGGTAACCGGATTGAGCGACGACATAAAAATCGCAGGGTAGCTGCCTGCGACAATACCTGTAATGATTGTCAATGCAAACAGAAGCAACCACAGGAATGGATTAAGGAAATCGAGCGCGAGTTTTTTCTCGGTCAGGTTGTTGAAGGCCGGGATCAGCAGCACGACGATCAGTAATGCAAAGAGCAGCGAGAGGAAAGTGATCAGGATTGATTCACCCATAAACTGACCAACGAGGCTGCTGCGATAGGCGCCCACAACTTTCCGGAGACCTACTTCTTTGGCCCGTTTCACTGAGCGGGCGGTAGCGAGGTTCATGAAATTGATGCACGCAATTACGAGAATAAAAATCGCCACGATCGTGAACATCCTTACATACTCGATCCTGCCGCCGTTTTGCTTGCCCGCTTCCCATCTTGAATACAGATAGGATTTGCCGTAGTTAACCAAAAACAACTCCACATTACTATCCTTGTTTTTGGTTTTGATATAGTCTTTGATCTTGGCACTTACCCGCTCAGGATCTGCATTCCTGGCAAGCAGCACCACGCAGCGCGGACCATTGTTGCCCCATTCACTCGCCCACTTGTTTTGTTTCAGCCAGCGGTCGTAACTCATCAGGAAGTCAAACTTCATGGAAGCATAAGTCGGGATCTCTTTTAAAACACCGGTAACAATCACATCATCCTTATTGTCGACGCGGATCGTCTTCCCCATCGGATCCTGGCCCTTGAAATACTTGTCAGCCAGCTTCCGAGATATTACGACGCCGTCGGGGCGTTTTAATGCCGTTTTCTTGTCGCCTTGTGAGAGTTCAAAAGAGAACATGTTGAGGAAATCACCCTGCACATATCTTCCTTTTTCATTGTCAAAAACATCTTTGACCATCATCACCGGCTCTTCTTCCCAAAGTACCTGGCTAGCCATTTCAATCTCGGGTATATCCTTCACAATCGCTTCTGCAAGGACGCCGGGAGTAGCAGCAAAAGTGCTGATTGTACCAGAGTAAAACTGGTTTTCCATGATCGAAAAAAGGCGCTCGTCATTCGCATGAAAGCGGTCCATCTTCACTTCATCCTGAACCCACAGCATAATTAGAAGGCTGCAACCCATTCCCAGCGCAAGTCCGAGAATGTTGATCAGGCTGAAAGTCTTGTTCTTCCACAAGTTCCGCCAGGCGATTTTCAGGTAGTTTTTTAGCATGGGATTTTGGGATTGTTAGTGATTTGGCAGGAAGGAGGAAAGGGAGGAAGGAGGAAAGGGAGGAAGGAGGAAGAAATATTTCAACTTGTATTGTCAGTCTGACAATGCCCCTTCCTCCCTTTCATCCCTTTCCTCCCTTTCTTCCTCTATTCAGATTTCAACGACCTCACCGGGTTCATCAATGCTGCTTTTATACTTTGAAAACTTACGGTCAGCAATGCGATTACAATAGCTAATGCGCCGGCGCTGGCGAACATCCACCAGGATATGTCGATGTGGTAGGCAAAATCTTTCAGCCAGCTGTTCATTGCGTACCAGGCAACCGGACTTCCGATCAGGATGGAGAGGAGTACCAGTTTCAGGAAATCCTTGGATAACAGAGCAATAATGTTCGGTACGCTTGCACCAAGTACCTTTCGCACGCCGATTTCCTTGGTTCGTCTTTCAGCTGTATATGCAGACAAACCAAACAGTCCGAGGCAGCCTATGATAATGGAGATTACCGCAAAAGTGATAAAGATCTGGCCAACACGCTGCTCGCTGCGGTATTGGTTATCAAAATCTTCGTCTAAAAACCCGTAGTTAAAAGGCTGTCCGGGTGCCATTTCTTTCCAGAGGGATTCCACCCGGGCGATAGTCTGTTGGTAATTCCCTCCTTTAATACGCATTGCTACCAGTCCGTTACTCGGCGCCAGTATCATACTTAACGCGCCGATGTTTTTCCGCAGCGACTCGTAATGGAAATCTTTTACTACACCCAGTATAGTATACGTCCGCCGCGTTCCGGCAGAATCCAGAACCAGATCGTATATCCGCTTTCCTACCGGATCTGCATAGCCGAGAATTTTGGCAGCTGCTTCATTGATAATGATGCCGGAAGAATCGCTTGGAAAATCTTGCTGAAATGCACGACCTGATTTCATTTTCAGGTCAAGTGTTTTGATATAATCATAATCAACTGTCCAGCGCTGCATGCTGATCCCTTTTTCCTGCTGCATCTCGCCTTCTGGAAAAAAGGTGTTGTCGGTACGGGCTGATGGAGTTGGTAAAAAGCTGGTGAGTGTGGCACTTTGAATATTCGGCAGCTGAGCCACTTCTTCCTTGAATGCACGGGCTTTTTTGTCAAGTGGATACGTGTTTTTAATAATCAAAACCTGGTCTTTCGTATAGCCCAGTGTTTTGGTTTGAATGAAATTCAGCTGGTTGTAAATGACTCCGGTACCGATGATCAGCATGACGGAGACCATAAACTGAAACACGACCAATGCATTGCGCAGGTATCCACCTCTTCCATTCTGATCCACCCCGCCGCGCAACACTTTCAATGGCGTAAATGCAGAGAGGAAGAATGCGGGATAGCTTCCCGCCAGTATGCCGACTGCAACAGCGGTAAAAACAGCAACAACCCAGAACAAGACATTACCGAATGGAAAGCTGATCTGCTTGCTGGCGAGATTATTGAAAAACGGCAATGCAACATAAGCGAGCACGAGTGCCAATGCAAGCGACAAAAGGCTAAGCAAAACTGCTTCTGTCAGAAACTGGCTCATCAAAAATGAACGTTTCGAGCCCAGCGCTTTTCTCACACCTACTTCCTTGGCCCGGTTTGACGAACGTGCCGTTGCCAGGTTCATGAAGTTTACGCACGCGATTGCCAAAAGAAAAATTGCAACTATCCCAAAAATGTATACATACTGAATGTTACCATTTGCACTGATCTCGGCTTTACGATCCGAGCGCAGGTGAATGTCGGTCAGCGGCATGAGGCTGTATTTGATACTACTCCCTGACTTCCGCATTTCACCTAGCGTAGCGCCCATGACCTGCTTCAACCAGCTACTCGTATATTTTTCAAGAATGGTATCAAAATTCTTTTCGAACTGTGCAGCTTTAACCCCTTTCCGCAGTTTGAGATAAGTCTGAAAGTTGTGACTACCCCAATTATCTTCCCTACTCTCCGGATAAGCGCTCATCGATAGCAGCATATTCAGCGCCGACAAATGCGAGTGCTCCGGAATGTTTTTCATCACACCGGTCACGGTATAGGTGAGATTGTTATCAAGCACCAAAATTTGCCCGATAGGATTCTGCGAGCCGATGTACTTTTTCGCTAAGCGCTCAGAGATCACCATCGTAAAAGGCTCCCTGAGTACACGTTTACGATCGCCTGCAATGAGAGGTGTTGAGAATACGTCAAAAAAGGTGGAATCAGCATAACATACGACATCCTCTTTCAGACTTTCCGTAGCGTTTTTCCGGCGTACAAGAAAGCTCCCATCATCCCGCAGCCTCGTAACTGATTCCAGTTGCGGATAATCTTTGAGCATGGTGAATGCAAGCGGATCAGGCGCGACGGCCAATGACATATCTGCACCCCCAAAACGGATATCCGAATTTACCCTGTAAATCCGGTCAGCGGCATCAAATGAGTCATCGTAGCTCAGCTCATCGATCACGTACAAAGTGATCAGCAGGCAGCTGGCCAGCCCGAGCGAGAGCCCGAAAATGTTTAGAAATGAGTAGAACTTGTGCTTTTGCAGGTTCCGCCAGGCTATTTTCAAATAGTTTTGAAGCATAATCTCGCCGGTTTACATGTCCACTCCCTTGCCTGGCAATTCAATTTCGCGTTCGAAGCGATCAATAATGCGCTGGCGTTCTGCCTCTGATTTATCCTCTGCGTTTACCGTTTTTTCAAAGACAAACTCTTCTTCGTCTTTCTTGAAATGGTATTGCAAAAACAGCTCACCGGTTTGCGGATTGTATTTTACATGCTTCCGGTATCCCGCGGATTCAAGTCCTTCAAAAGCCTTCCTGTGCGGATCGCGTGACCGCGAAAATTCCGGCTCCGGATTAGCCGATGAATAAAAAACGGGTTCTTCGGGAGAGTAAGGCACCGGCGGCGGCGGTGCAGGTACCGGCGCTACTGCCACTACCGGCTTGGGCGGCTCGGGTATATTCATTTTCCCGCTGCCCAATGATTCTATTACCTTGTCACGCAACTCCACCCGCTCGGCGCGGCTTAATTCGGCCACATCAAAAGAGCGGGAAAAGTTGATCTCCCGACCATCAATTGTACCGGTAACCCGGATCGACATTGTTTTGCCGTCGTCGTCAATACTTCTGCTCAAATGGCACTTCTTCTGAGCCAGAGCAAACGTGCTGGTACAAGCCAGCAAAATGGTCAGGATTTTTTTCATGAGGTAAATTTGGCTAAATATTTGTCGGCGGTCGGCGGTCGGCGGTCGGCGGTCGAAAAAATGGTTATCAGCAATCCTACTTAAGATCAGTAAAATAAAGCTGACAGCCGAAAGCTGACGGCTGACAGCTAACTAAACATGTACTTTCTCCGTCACGATCTTGCCGTCGAACAGGTTTACGATCCGGTGGGCAAACCCTGCGTCGTAAGGCGAGTGGGTTACCATCAGGATGGTGGTTCCGGATGCATTCAGCTGACTGAGCAGGTTCATTACTTCTTCCCCGTTTTTAGAGTCGAGGTTACCAGTCGGCTCATCGGCAAGTATGGTCTTCGGTGTTGCTACTACAGCACGGGCGATGGCGGTACGCTGCTGCTGACCACCTGAAAGCTGCTGCGGGAAGTGGTTGCGGCGGTGCATCATATTCATGCGGGTCAATGCAGCCTCTACTTTTTCCTTGCGCTCGGCAGGTGGTGTTTTGAGGTACAGCAATGGAAGCTCCACGTTTTCATATACCGTCAGTTCGTCGATCAGGTTGAAGCTCTGGAATACGAAACCGATATTCCCCTTGCGGATCTGCGCACGCTGGCGTTCCGACATTTTTGCGACTTCCGTGCCATAAAACTCGTAAGAGCCCTCACTCGGGTTGTCCAGCAAACCCAGAATGTTCAGCAAAGTGGATTTACCACATCCGGACGGACCCATGATAGCGACAAACTCGCCATCTTTCACATCCATGTCAATGCCATTAAGCGCAGTAGTTTCAACTTCCTCTGTAGAGAAGACCTTGTGCAGGTTGGTGATTTTGATCATTGGTTTCTTGGCTATCGGCTTTCAGCACTCGGCTGTCGGCCTTGGTTATTGTTAATTTTGATAATTACTAATAGAGTTAAAAAGGCCGACCGCCGAGTGCCGACGGCCGAAGTATCGTTTAAAATTCCAACACCTCATTATCCCCAAAATTCTCGTAAGAACTTGTGATTACTTTTTCGCCTGGTTTTAATCCTTCCAGTACTTCGAAGTATTCAGGGTTTTTGCGGCCTAGTGTGATGCTGCGTTTAGCGGCTCTCTTGCCGTCGTCGCCTACTACGTAAACCCAGTTACCTCCTGTTTCAGAGAAGAACCCTCCTACCGGCAGCAACGTCGCTTGCGAAGGCTGGCCCAGTTGCAGACGGATCGGCGCTGACTGCCCTCTCTTGATCAGTTCCGGAGCACCTTTGTCAAACTGCATATCTACCTCAAAACGACCGCTGAGTACCTCAGGATAAATTTTAATGATCTTCAACCCATAGTCTTTTCCATTGAACTCCATTGAACCCTGCAAGCCTGCAAAAATCCGGGAAATGTAATGTTCGTCGACGCTAACCCGCATTTTAAAACCATTCAAATCGTCAATCTGACCGATGTTCTGGCCCTGGTTGATGTTCGAGCCGACTTCCACATTCATCGAAGAAAGCAAACCCGACACTGGTGCCTTTACCACCAGGTTATCCAAAGTCTGGCGCCACAGGCTTACGTTTTTCTGTGTATTTGCCAGGGTACCTTCCAGCTGGTTGATCGTCATCCGGGCATTTTCCTCCTGGTATTTCTGCGATTCGATTTCAATCTCGCGCTGACGGACAAGCTTCTCGTAATCTCTTTTCGTTTTAAGAAAATCAGCCTCCGGAATGACCTTATCTTTATACAATTTCACATTCCGGTCATGTGCATCTTTGGCCTGATCCAATTGGAAATCCAGATCGCTTAATGTCTTTTGAAGATTAAACCGCGCAATTTTCAAACTCTGACGCGTATTTTGAAGATCGTTCACTAATCGGCTTGCCTCTGTTTCTGATTGCAGAAAGCTTAGTTTCAGATTCTGGTTTTCCAATCTCAACAAGATATCGCCCTGCTTTACCATATTACCGCCTTCGATCAGCTTCTCGGTGACATATCCGCCTACAATTGCATCCAGCTGGATCGTTTTGAGTGGCTGAACAACCCCGGTAACAACAATAAATTCGTCGAAACGGCCTTGTTTTACTGTTGATACTGTTAATTTATCCTGTTCTACGTTCAGCTTGCTCCGCTTGTCGGCGAAGAAAAACTGGTAAACCAGGAAAGTGACCAGCAAGGTGCTACCGGCGATAATCCCGATGCGCTGGGTAGTCCAGAATTTCTTTGGTTTTATTTTGTCCATTGATGACCCTCCGGAGAAACCGTTGTTGCTGGTGCTTGTTGAGTTAGGTGTCCTGACTTCCATTATATGTGTTATTGAAAATTCGCCGTGATAGTTTTCCCTAGATTATCCAATCGCTGTGCCAAAGAAGAGAAACCAGGATAACAAGCTCAATTTCAATGCGCTTACATATTGATGAAGCACTTCCAATGTTCGTTATCGGACATTCTTGTTCGGCTGCGGACAAGCCGGATTTTTCGTGATAAAGCTCAAAATAACGCGTTTTTAGTAGCGGAGGAAATAGAATTTCAAATTGTATCAACTAACTTACCGCACAATAAAAATCAGTTGCCCAGGCAACCCCCAAACCAATTAATACCCGTTGACTGAAGTCAACGGCAATTTAAACAGCCATGCAACTCTCCGAAGCCAAAATCCTGATCATTGACGATGACGTGGACGTACTTAGTGCGGCCAAACTTCTGTTGAAACGCCACGCAAAAGCAGTAGACATCGAAAAAAATCCGCAGAAGTTACCTTTCCTCGTAACAAACGGAGACTATAACCTGATCCTGCTGGACATGAACTTCACGCGTGACGTGAACAGCGGCCGCGAAGGGTTTCACTGGCTCGACCGGATTCTGGATATCAACCCGGCTGCGAAGGTTATCATGATCACGGCATACGGAGACATTGAAATGGCAATACGCGCCATTAAGTCCGGCGCAATTGATTTTGTACTTAAACCCTGGGAAAACGATAAGCTGCTGGCGACGATCGCAGTGGCGCTGGAAGGCGGGAAGGACAAGCCCGCTGTGGTCCAGGAAGAAAAATCCAAGGAAGATCCTAAAAAAGCAAAATCCTCATCGGATAACATTGTAGCTACGAGCGAAATCATGCGCCAGCTGCTTGGTACCTCGGAAAGAGTGGCAGGTACCGATGCAAATGTGTTGATTTTGGGTGAAAACGGAACAGGAAAAACACAGCTTGCCAAACATATTCACCAGCATTCCAAGCGGGCAGACAAGCCTTTTGTGGTTGTTGATCTCGGTGCACTGAGCGAGACACTCTTTGAAAGCGAGCTTTTCGGTCACGTAAAAGGGGCTTTTACAGATGCCAAGGAAGACCGGGCCGGGAGATTTGAAGAAGCAAAGGGCGGTACCATATTTCTGGACGAAATCGGCAACCTCACATTGCCCCTGCAGGCGAAGCTGCTCACCGTGATCCAGGAGAGGCGGGTGACGCGCGTAGGTTCCAACAAGCCCATTACCCTGGATGTGCGCCTGATTTGCGCCACTAATATGAATATTGAAAAAATGGTTACTGAAAAGACCTTCCGCCAGGATTTGCTTTACAGGATCAATACCATTGAGCTCGATTTGCCGCCATTGCGTGAGCGGCCGGAAGATATCAGCGCCCTGGCTGACTATTACCTCAAACTATACGCCAAAAAATACAACCGGCCCGTCAACGATATCAGCAGTGCATTGATCAAAAAAATGCAGCAATATAACTGGCCGGGAAATATCCGTGAATTGCAGCATGCAGTGGAACGGGCCGTGATTTTATCCCAGGAAAAAACATTGCAGCCCGACGATCTTTTCCTCAAAAGCTCAGCCGGACAACCCACAACAGCTACCGGCTTTGATTTAGAAGACATGGAAAAGACCATGATCGTGAAGGCCATGAAACGTTTCAACGGAAACATCACCGACGCTGCCCGCGAGCTCGGCCTGAGCCGCGCCGCATTGTACCGGAGAATGGAAAAGTACGGGTTATAGGTTACCTGATCAGGTATATAAGCGAAAGCTGCGAGATTCTTTGCGCATAAGTAATTCGCGTCGGCGGGAGTACAAAGGTGTTGCCTGGATCAAAAGTGGTGTAAACTAATTTCTCCCCAAAATGATGCAACGCTTCAATGGCGAAGTGTTTGCCTATGCCCAGTCCCAAACCTGCCACAAAATGACTTGCACTTTTGTACTTTCTATTTTGGGGTATACTAAAATCTGCGTCCAGGTCGACGTCAGGGAATATCACGCCTTCGACCGAAGATCTGCCTTTTTCCATAAACGATCCAGAAAGAATGTAAGTGGGCACAATCCCGACCACGATATAAGGCCTAAATTCCGCTTTTTTCAATGGTGAAAACTGCAATGTGACAGGCATTTGCAGGCGTTGGAGATTGGCTTCGTACTGAAGTGTGTTCGTTACCCAATCCTCGTTCGCGGATCTGAAACTATTAGTTCGCTTCTGATTGTCGCGCAGGTGCTGCCACTCAACATCTACATTCAAGGCGAAATATCTGAAAAACCGATATCCGCCCCGGATGCCGAATGCGAAACTGGCTCCTCTTGAAAAATCTCTGTAAATCTCCGGAATCTCATATTCGCTTTTGTTAATTCCGCTTGTGCCGAAACCTATTTTGCCTCCCAATATCCAAGGTGAAGATTGACCGTAAGATTTAGAAAAGCCAGTCACTAAGGCCAGAATAAGTATGAGACGGTTCATTGCTGGTATATTTATTGTCGTTTAAAATACATCACTACCTCATATTCATTAGCAACAGACTTTCACATGACAAAATACATCGCGATAACGTTGTATCTTATTTTTACAATCATTTTGGATTCTCGGGCACAAACGATTCAGCCTGTCGCACTTAAAAATGTAAAAACCACGGCGGGTTTTTGGCACGATAGAGTTCAGGTCGCAAAAAATGTAACGATCCCGCACGCATTGCACCAATGCGAGGAATCAAAACGGATCGACAATTTCGCGGTCGCCGGCGGATTGAAAAAAGGAAAATTCGAAGGTGTAAGGTTCAATGATTCAGACGTTTTCAAAGTCGTTGAGGGTGCGGCCTATGTGCTGCAAAATGAATACGATCCCAAACTCGACCATTACCTCGACAGTCTGATCACCTTATTCGCAGCTGCACAGGAGCCTGACGGATATTTGTATACAATCAGAACAATCAACAAAGACACGACCGGCTCTTACGACTGGATTGCGGGGCCACACCGTTACTCTTTTGAAAACGGCAGCCATGAACTCTACAACGTGGGGCACCTTTATGAAGCGGCAGTTGCACACTACGAGGCGACCGGCAAGAAAACACTCCTGAATGTAGCAACCAAGAATGCAGATCACCTCGTGAAAACGATCGGACCCAAACCTGGCCAATTACTGGTCGTGCCCGGTCACCAGGAAATCGAAACTGCATTGGTCCGCCTTTACCACGCCACAGGCAAAAAGGATTACCTGGAACTTTCAAAATTCTTCATCGCCATGCGCGGCCGGTCCGACAAACGGCCGTTGTTCTTGGACGAACACAAGCTGGGTCCCTCCTACTTTCAAGACCAGGTACCATTTGTGCGGCAGCGGGAAGCAGTGGGTCACGCAGTGCGTGCGCAGTACCTGTACGCAGCTGTGGCTGATATGTTAATGGTCGAAAACGAGCCTGCATATAATCACGCACTTAACACAATCTGGGAAGATGCTACTTTTAAAAAGCAGTACATTACCGGTGGCGTGGGCGCGCGCGAGGATGGCGAGGCTTTTGACAAAGCTTATGTACTTCCCAATGACAATGCATACCAGGAAACCTGCGCGGCGATCGCCAATATGCTTTGGAACCACAAAATGTACCTGAATACCGGAGAGAGCAAATACATGGACGTGTTTGAGCGGGTGCTCTACAATGGATTTCTGGGCGGCATGTCGGTGAAAGGAAATGAGTTCTTTTACGTCAATCCAATGTCATCGAATGGAAAGAACGATTTCGGAAAAGGCACCGCGGCGGTTCGGAGCGAGTGGTTTGGCACAGCCTGCTGCCCCAGCAATGTATCACGCTTTCTTCCTTCTATACCGGGATACATATATGCAGTCAAAAACAATGAGGTGTTTGTTAATCTTTTTGCAGGAAACGAGGCAACGCTTGCAGTCAATGGAGCTGCGGTGAAGCTGGTTCAGGAAACGAATTATCCATGGGAAGGAAAGGTAAAAATCATGGTATCTCCCGAAAAAACAGCCGCATTTCCGATTTCAGTACGCATTCCAGGCTGGGCGACCGGTCAGGCAATTCCCGGAGATCTGTACACTTACGTTTCGCAAACAAAACAGCCTGTCAGCATTTTGGTAAATGGTAAAAAGAGCGAAGCGGGTGTTGTAAATGGATATGTAAAGCTCAACAGAACCTGGAAAAAAGGTGATGTAATCGAGCTGACAATGGATATGCCGGTCAGACAGGTTGTTTCAAATGAAAATATAAAGTCAAATCAAGGGAAAGTTGCCATCGAACGCGGTCCTATACTGTATTGTGCAGAGGGACACGATAACCAGGGTAAGGCGCTTTCGCTGCAAATCAAGCCCGATCAGGCATTTACACCTGAGTTCCGAAAGGATATGCTCGGCGGACTGAATGTATTGAAGTCGCAGGACAATGTAACCCTGATCCCCTACTATGCCTGGGCGAACCGGGGTGCGAATGAAATGACAGTCTGGTTTACCGCGTCCAGGTAGCTTCCGCTACTTGGACAGGTTTTTCTTCACCGTTTCGATATCCTTCAAAGTGCCGTCAACCACCACGTTTACGTCGCTTTTCTTGAAAATATCATTGTCGGAAACCAACTTACTTTTGAAATAAAGCGTAAATGGAATAGACTTGCCTTGGGTAATCACCTGACCGACAGCCTTCATAAACTTACCCATATCAACGGAAAGCGGGATCTGATAAATCTCGCTGCTTTTGCCCTTGATTTTAGTCGCCCCCTTTACGCTGCCTTCCGCCAGCCGCTCCTGGCTGCCCAGACTTACTACATAGGAAGGATCTTCAAACTGGACCGGAAAGGGATTCTGGTTAGAAAACTTCAATTGCAGCATTACATCTGAATTTCCCAGGCGGAATTTGGTGATATCGAAATCAACGATCTCGACTTTGGGCAGGCGGTAAAGCGGCAACCTTTTATCCTTCGAAAGTGTAACTGAGTCTTTGCCCAAGAAAGGTTTGTTCAATGCAAATGTACCTTCGAAGTGATAGTCGGCGCTATCTTCTCCCTGGCTGGCTTCCGAGTTACCTTCCTGTTTGAGCGCCTTGATTTTCAGCTGAGAAGGCAGCATTACCATCGTACTATCCCGGGATTTGATCAGTAACGGCTTGGAGTATTCGTTTTCAATGATCTTCACGCCATTCATTTCAACAAAATACTCGAAACCTTTTATGTCAAGCTCCACAGGCAATGGATTGTGCACGAGCAGTTTCAGGGAGAGGTCAATGGTACTGTCTGTAATATTGGTAATATGCCCGATCCCCATTTCTACCCGGGGTTTCAGCCCGGAAACAGGATTTGCATTTTCCCTTTTATAGAAATGCCAGCCCGCCCAGCCGGCTGCGATCAGAAGTACGAAAACAAGAATATAGACGAGGAGTTTTTTGTTTCTCATTGGTTGTCAGATGTAAAAAGCTAAGACTAACAAAAGCATTCCCGGACCAGTTTGATAAACTTTCCTGCTGATGGGTGCACTTTCCCGTTCATTATATCGCCCCACAACGTATATGTGTAGGAATTTCTTCACAGCATGTACCGGCGTACCGGCGTTCCGGCGCACCGGCGTCATTTAGCCAGGTCTAACAAAAAAAGTGCCGACCAGCCTTACGCCAGTCAGCACTTCCTATAAAATCAATGTAGATTAAGCCAGATTCAGCTTTCCGTGGTCGCCGCCTTCGGGAGTAGTTCCTGTAAGCGCCGCTTTCAGCATGGACAAGAACACCACCATTCTGGAAGACGTGGCATCCCAGTAAGCAGCCTCTTCTGTGATAACCCTCAATAATACCAGATCCGGATCCTCTTTACCTTCGGGAAACCATGCTTTGGACATCACATTCCAGAGCTCGTCTTTCTTTTGCTCGTCGTTGACCAGCTCCGCATTCCCTGAAATGCTCAGGTAAGTATTGTTTTTTGGGTCAGAGTAAATCAGCGTCACTCCTTCTCCATGGTTGGAAGTATCTCCCAGCTCAGAATTACGGTTGGTGAAAAACCATACATTTCCCTGCTCGTCAATCTGCTGTGTGGTCATCGGACGCGAGTCTATCCGGTTGTTTTTATAAGTGGTATACATACAAAAACGAATATCCTCAGCCAGTGATTTCAGCTTTTTTATTGCTTCCTTATCTTCAAAGTCTTTTTCCATGATTGTTTTAGTTTTTCTATCAGAATCATTTTTCACTGAAACTAAAACAACCGTTCCATCACCTTCAAATCGCCGGCCTACTATCTGATCAGCTTTTCGTACTCGCGCTTCGCAAGGCTATCTTCGTCATAGTTTCCGTAGGAGGTAAAATAATGCGAAGCCAACCCGATTCCCCAGCCAAGCATCGGGAATATCGGCCAAGGAAATACGTTCAGATGCGGGTAACTCGTGGCGAGATAAAGCAGCCACAAACCGGCATTCACTATCAGGTAAGTACGCAAATGCATTTTGAAAGCTGCTCTCCTTTTTGCTTTCCTCCAAAGTACGGCGTCACGCTGCGTTTCCATGATCTTGTTTGTTTAGGTAAATAGATTGAACTGCTGCCAATTAGCTGCTTCCAGCAGGTACGTTCAAATATACCTGGTTACAAAGTCCGATATGCGCCATCTCCGACAGACCCTGGGAATTGCCCGACCAAGTGTAAATTTTAACGCGTGAAGCTTTGCAGCGCTAAAATTCAAGCCGGTAATTCAACACCGGGATCAGCCCCACTTGCGTGATCAGCTTCACACGGTCTTCCTTTTTATCATAATACCGGTCAAATGCATTCAGCCTGTTGCTGACATTCTGCAAATCCAGCGAAATGGTGGATGCTGTGCGCCTTCTGTTTTTCGTATAGCTCACGCGCAGGTCGCTCCGGAAATAGTGGGGCAGCTGCTCGGAGTAGCTTCGGGACCAGTCGCGCTCGGTGCGACCTTCCTTTCTTGATTTTTCAAGATCAATCGGCGTGGTCATATTTCCACCTGCCGCTAGCAGCTTGATGTTTGCTGCAAAAACATTGGTTTTGTTTTTACCCACTTTCCATTCTTTCCCCGCAAGCAGGTTTTGAACAAACTGTCCATTAAAACGGCTGCTGCGCTCGATCCCGTCGCGTCCGGTGTATTTGGATTGATAAAGTGAGGTTGTGCTCATCAGGTAAATGCCTCCTGTCAATGATTTCTCGATCGTCAATTCCAGTCCGTAGCTCCTGCCTTTTCCGGCACTCACCAGCGAATCGTTGACAAAACCATCAATTTCGTTGATCATCGAATTATGCAAAAGAAATGGCGAGTTCGTGTTGGCCGGACCGATCGGAATGTGGTAATGGTGCTGGTAGTAAGTCTCAGCAAGCACGCGCCAGCTCGCCGACGGCCTGAATTCATATCCTGCAACCAAATGCGCCGATTTCATTAGTTTCAGGTCTTTGTTAACGGAATTAGTATGTCCGTCAATCCCTTTTACCTGTGCGAAATAGGTAGAAATCGACTCTGTTCTGCTGTGCAGCCCGGCTCCAAAACTTACCGTAGACCTGGGAGCCACCGCCCATTTCATGCCCAGCCTCGGCTCGATGGAATATTGGTTATTTAACCCCAGTAACATGCCGTGCAAGCCCGCATTCACAGTTACATTCGGTGAAAGCCGCGATTTCAGTTGTGCATACGCCTGGAATAATTGCGTATTTCCATTCTGTTCCAGGTTCTTCACGAAAGGCCCGTCTTCATTATTTTGGTCAAAAAGGTTGAAATCCAGATGATTGATGATCGCGCCTACTCTGAGCGTATTTCTCGCATTTAGTTTCGCATTGAATAAGGCTGATACCCGCAGGGTTTGGTTAATGAAGTTTTGCTGGTAAATGTCCTGGCTTTCTTTATCCAGGAAATCGCCGGTCTGCTTGGTGGCTGCGTACGAAACAATGGTTTCCATGTACGAACGGCTGTTGATATACCGGAGATAATTGACCCCGAGCATACCGCGGTTGGAGGTGAATTTCTCTTTGATATCGTCATTATTAACTGTAGAAGTACTGATTCCGCCCATTCCCCAAACCGACACCACTGCCTTTTCGTCGTAAGGCAAATACACTTTAAATGCCCCGTCCTGAAAATCATTTACTGCATCGCCCATTGTTACACCGAGCTTACTCAGGATAGAAAGTGTCGAATAGCGGTAATTGGCCAGGTAAGATGCGCCTCCTTTTGCCCCGATCGGACCTTCGGCAGCGAAGTCCAGGCCCAGAACGCCGGCTTGTAATGCATACTCGCGCTTTTCGTTGTTTCCCTTTCTGAGTTTAAGGTCAAAAACCCCGGAAGTTGCATTGCCGTATTCAGCAGGGAAAGCGCCTGTCAGGAAATCGGAGTTACCCAGCACATTCGCACTCAGCGCACTGACGCCACCTCCCGAAGAGCCTTCGGAAGCAAAGTGATTGGGATTGGGGATTTCAACGCCTTCCATTCTCCACAATAAACCTTTGGGACTGTTACCACGAATAATGATCAGGTTACTCCCGTCGTCATTCGTAGACACACCTGCGAAAGACAGCGCCATACGCGCCGGGTCGTTGACAGAAGCAGCAAATCTTTTAGTCTGGTCAACGGTAAATGACCTTCCGCTCACGCTCACCATATCATTCAATGGCGCGCCGGTCTCTTTTTGCGCCTTTACAACCACCTCGTCCAATGCACGAAAAGACTCGGTGAGTTTAATATTCAGCTCGACTTCCTTACCGGAACCCACTGCTATTTCCTGCAGGAAAGCGTCATCGTACCCGACCGATGTAATCCTGAATGCATGCCGCCCTACCGGCACATTTTCAATCCGGAAGTTCCCCTCCGTGTCAGTAGCTGCGCCTTGGATCGGATTAAGTGAAGTAACGATCACATTGGCACCAATAACGGGCTGCTGTGATTCAGTGTCAACAACCCGTCCTTTTACGGTCTGAACAGGCTGCTGAGCAAATGCGGCCGCACCAAATGCAGCGGCGATAATAGTGAAGATATATTTTTTCATAGCTAGTTGTTTCGAGATTGACAACCTAGCTAAGCGATACCCTATTTTTTTGGAAAGAAATGATTTATTGGCTTCCGGCGGTCGGCTTTCGGCAGGCGGCTTTGGGGAGGAAGGGAAGACGGGCGCATACTAACAAGCTTTTTTGGTGCCGCAAAGCCTTACCGACGGCTGATAGCCGATAGCCGAAAGCCAATAGCTACGCCCGATAAGCACTCTCCCAAAAGTCGTGCTCCATTCTCGTTGCAGTCTTATAAGCTTCGATCATGCGGGTTCTGGTTTGTTCGGAGGCGTTTTCGGCGAGTTGGTTGCAGATATTAAGCGCTTTCTGTACTGACTGCGCGAAGTCTTCGCCTGCGTATGCGTTAATCCAGTTCTGGTAAGGATTGGGCGTGGTTTGGTTGGCGTAAATATAGTCGCCGACTTTTTTATATATCCAAAAACAAGGCAGCAATGCAGCTACTGACACTTCGTAAGGTTCAAATGCGCTGGTGGCGAGCAGGTAATTGGTGTAAGCAAAACAGCCGGATCCTTTTCCACTCTGGTATTCAATCGCATATTCTTTGAAGTAACTCAAATGTAGCGCCCGCTCGACCAGGATCGCATTCTGTGCAAACTGTAAAAAATCCAGCAGCTCGTGGCTGTTACCAGCTTTCACGCCGGTGGCGGCGAGTGCCCGGGCAAAATCGGCCAGGTACAGCGAATCCTGGTAAATATAGTATTTGAACTTATCAAGCGGCAAAGTCCCTGCTTTCAGCTCCTGGTTAAATGGATGCGCCTGTATTTGTTCGTAAACAGGCAATGCGCTCTCCCAGAGCAGGTCGGTAAAGTGGATCATATAATTTGCATTGGAACAGGAGAAAAAGAATGATTGAGCGGCCCGGGCCCCTTGCCGGTAGTCACACCTTTACCAGCGGCTATCGCACCGGAAATGTATTCTTTTGCGAAAATAATCGACTCCGGAACCGAATTTCCTGCCGCGACGAACGCGGCAATCGCCGATGATAATGTGCAACCCGTCCCGTGCACATTCCGGCTGTCTATATAGCTGCTTTCGAGGATCAGGGTATCCTGGTCTTTTTGGGCAAAAATATCCGATAATACCGGCGCAACTAGGTGCCCGCCTTTGAGTAGCACGGCTTTACAGCCTCTGCTCACCATTTCTTCTGCCGCCATTTTCATAGTTTCAACAGAATCGATGGTCTCCGAAATCAGGATCCGCGCTTCGTCGAGGTTGGGGGTAATCAAATGCACGCGCGGGAAAAGCATTTCCCAGAGTACAGACACGGTTTCGTCGCGGATCAGCTTGGAGCCGCTTGTGGAAACCATCACCGGATCAAATACCACAAAAACTGGCTTGTAACGTTCCAGCATTTCGGCAATTACCTGCGCCACTTCGATGGTATTCACCATCCCGATCTTCACCGCATCAACTGTAATATCGTCGAACACCGCTTCAATCTGTTCTTTCAGGAAGGCAGGCGGCACTGCATGGATAGACCTCACACCCAGCGTATTCTGAGCGGTGAGCGCAGTGATCGCCGACGCGCCGTAAGCACCTAGTGCGGCAATGGTTTTCAGGTCGGCCTGAATTCCTGCGCCACCTCCGCTGTCGGAGCCGGCAATTGTGAGAACTGTGGGGTATCGGGTCATCATGCGGTTGTGGATGTGGTTGGGTATAGTCAGATTTGGTCGGGAGATCCGGCCGTTGCATTAAGAATAATGGATTTAAGCCGGAATGCAGCCTCGTACGGGGAAGGTGCGCTGCAAATAGCGGACACTACGGCAATTCCGCCCGCCCCATTCCTGATCGCTTCTTCGGCATTCAGAAAATTGATACCTCCTATCACAATGAGCGAATGCTTGCTATTTGTGCCAGCCCAGCTTAGTCCCTCTATTTCCCAGGGGCGTTTTGTGTCTGTTTTGGTAGGAGTGGCATAAAGCGGACTTAGTCCAAGGTAGGACACGTCCCATTGTTCGGCCTCCAAAACATCTGCCTCACTTTCAACCGAAAGCCCTATGATCTTGCTGGCGGGCAGCATTTCATTCAGGATTTCATAAGGCATATCACTTTGACCCACGTGCACACCGTCCGCATCGGCTGCGAGGGCAACATCTACCCGATCATTGATGATCAACGGTACATTATAAGGTTGTAATAACTCCTTCAACCTCTTGGCACGATCTATAAATGCGCGGGTCGACAGCGTTTTTTCCCGCAGCTGCACCATAGTAACTCCGCCTTGCACCGCCTCTTCAACTACCCAGTACAAATCACGTCCCATACAGGCAGCCTCGTCTGTTACCAGGTAAAGCTGTACGTTTTCATCAGGTGCATTCATTGATTTTTATAGGTAATTCAGGACAATTTGATTTTGGCAAGCTCAGAAAGGTGAGCCGGCGTAATATCTGACAAGCAATCCAGAAATGCAATCTGGAACGAGCCGGGAAGCTTTGCATTGCGGTGGGCCAGTTCGCCGCAAACACCCATTGTGGCCGCAGCAGCTATGGCGGCTTCAAAGGGATCAGCTACGATCGCTGCGTAGGCTCCGGCAATGGCGGAGGCGGAGCAGCCCATTCCGGTTACTTTCGTCATTAAAGCCACTCCATTCGAAATGTAGGCGGTTTGTTCTCCTTTAACAATTACGTCGATGGCGCCGCTTACACTTACAACACAGCCAAACTGTCGGCTCAATGCGCGCGCTGCTTCGAGGCTGTCGGTAGAATTAGCGGTACTGTCAACCCCTTTTGTACGGATATTAGCACCGGCCAACGCCAGTATCTCCGACCCGTTTCCCCGGATAATTGCGGGCGGGGCGAGTTCCAGGAGCTCAGTCAAAGTCTGGTTCCGGTAGGTGGTTGCGCCGGCGCCGACGGGATCCAGCACGATGGGCTTCTTCAGTTCCGCGGCTTTCCGCATCGCGAGTTTCATACCGGCTACCCAGGGCGCGGATAATGTACCGATATTCACAACGAGCACACCCGCGATTGACACCATTTCTTCCACCTCTTCCACTGCATGCGCCATTACCGGGGATGCGCCAATTGCCAGCAATGCATTGGCTGTATAGTTCATCACCACGAAATTGGTAATGTTGTGCACCAGCGGGGCGGTACTCCTCAAATGGGCAAGGTTTTGTTCAAGATGAAAATCCATAACAGTGTTTATTTAAAAACGGAACGGACAAATGGAGGGAGCGGCCGCGCACTGGCGGGCTTTTTGTAAGGTATTGCAGATCACACGATCGCGCACGCTTTTTCCTACGACAGTACCAACTGTTTCAGGTTCAAAGGGTATAAATCTCAGTCCTTAATTTGGACACCCCCAAAGCCATTCTTAGTTACGAAAGTAGTAGTTTTAAGGAGTTATAAAAAAACAATTCTCAACCAATCACGAACCGGATTTCGCATTTACAATAACCTGAATATGATTAAAGCAGCAATTTTTGACATGGACGGTCTCCTGATCGACTCAGAGCCAATGTGGCACCAGGCGGCCCAGGAAGTAATGCAAAAAGTAAATTTTGAGATTACTGATGCACTTAAACTTCAAACCACCGGTTTATCGATCAAACTATTTCTTGATTTTTGCCACAAAATCCAGCCCTGGAACACGCCTTCTTTTGAAGAGCTTGAAAAAGAAATCCTCGAAAAGGCACATACATTGATACTCAACAATGCAGAGGCAATGCCGGGTGCAATTGAACTGCTGAAAACGCTTAAAGCCGAGGGTCTGAAACTGGCCGTAGCGTCTGCTTCTCACATGGAACTGATCGAAGGCGTGCTCGAAAGATTGAATATCACTGAATTCTTCGATACCTGGCACTCCGGTGAGCTGGAAGAATTTACCAAACCGCACCCGGCTGTGTACCTGACCACCGCCAAAAAGCTGGGTGTACTTCCGGAAGAATGCATTGCATTCGAAGACTCGCACGCTGGATTGCGGTCGGCGCATGCGGCGGGAATGGTCACCATTTCGGTCCCAGCGGCGGAGGTTTTCAAAGATCCGAAATTTGATATGGCGCATTATAAAATCAGTTCGCTGGAAAAATATATATTGAGCGAAATGTCGGGCGTGCCAGCGAATGTGGTCGAGGATTAGAAGGGGGAGTTATTGTCATTGATTGTCATTTGTAGTCATTGATGGTCATTTGGTCAATGATTGTCACTTTTTTTTTCTTTTGAGAATTCAGCAATCAACTCAAAGCATACCTTTCTCCAATGACCACAAATGACACAATGACTACGATTGACTCAATGACTACAACTATTGACTAAAAAACCATCAGCCCTTCCATGATCGGACTTCGGCACTTTAGTATTATGATCATGATCAGGATAGCAGTTATTATCCTGAGCGTGATTGCACTGGCGTGGCTTGCTGCCAGGCATACCAATGAAATGCTCGTGTATGTGCTCGGAACCATTTTCATATTTGTACAAGCCTCGCTGCTATATCAGTATGTGACCAATGTAAACAGGAAGCTTACTTACTTCCTCGAATCGGTCCGCTATTCTGATTTTACGATCAATTTCCGGTCTGACAACAAAATGGGGCGTACTTTCAAGGAGCTTAACCAGCAATTCAATGAGGTACTGCACGCATTTCGTCAGGCGCGGGCGGAGAAGGAAGCGAACCTGCAATATCTGAATACCATCGTGCAGCACATTGGTACAGGGTTGATCACTTTCGACAGTACGGGCCAGGTTAACCTGATCAACAATGCGGCCTTGCGGATGCTCGGTATTTACCGGCTACACCAGCTCGTTGAGCTGAAAGACAAGCACCCGCGCCTCTACGAGCTGCTTTCCAATCTGAACAGCGGCGTGCGTGAACTCTACCGTACTCCGTCAGACCAGCCGCTTGCATTGCAGGGTGCGGCGATTCAGTTGCGGGGTATGTGGGTCAGGATTGTGGTTTTACAAAATATCCAGACAGAATTACAGCAGCAGGAGGTAGAATCCTGGCAAAACCTGACGCGGGTTCTACGTCACGAGATCATGAATTCCATGACGCCGATCGTGTCGCTGGTAGGTACCATGCGGCTGATCGTGAATGAGGATATCGAAAAATCCACCAGCGACCAGGAGGCTGTTAATGACTTGAAAGAAGCATTATCGACCCTCGAAAAGCGGAGTAAGGGTATGATGCAGTTCGTGAATGCGTACCGCGATTTTACTACATTGCCGAAACCAGTTTTCGCGAGCCACGGTGTTGCCGAGCTTTTACAGGAAGTATTGCAGCTGCTGCAAACGGACCTGACGAAGTCGGGTGTTTTGTGGAAGCTTTCCGTAAAACCCGAGAACCTGATGGTCAAAGCCGACGCTGACCAGATTCAGCAGGTTTTGATCAACCTCGTTAAAAATGCCTCTGAATCATTCTCGGCTCAAACAGATCGCCTCATCAAACTCACTGCTTACCAGACCGATAATACTGTAATGATCGAGGTAGCCGACAATGGAGACGGTATCGAGCCAGAGGCGATCGAGAACATTTTCATTCCTTTCTATACAACCAAAAAAACGGGCTCAGGAATTGGGTTAAGTCTCTCCCGACAAATTTTACAGCAGCATAACGGTCAGCTCAATGTGACTTCCGAGGTAGGAAAAGGCACTACTTTCACGCTTATAATTTAATTAGCGGTGCATCATTAACTTCCAACCATTTACACATTAAACAGGTCTTTCAGAAAACTTAATGTGTTTATAATGAAAAAGCTTCTGATCCTGATTGCCGGTGTAGGTGCTATTTTTTCCTGCCAGAATAATTCTATAGATAAAAACGAATACATCTCGTACAAGGAAACGATCACAATTAATGATGTACCGAAGGCCACGCTGACATTTTTTGACTACGCGGATGGCCGCTGCCCTGAGGATGTCAACTGCATCTGGGGAGGCTACGCTTTGGTGGACCTGGAATTAACGGGCGTAACCGAGCAAGGCAGGATTAATGAACATGTGGAGATGTGCCTCGGCGAATGCAATTTTGTCCGTAAAGACAGTACTCAGGCAGCCCGCGTGGTGAATGACACCGTAGTCAAATCGTTTGGGGGACAACAATACAAACTCATACTTTCCGCATTAGAACCGGGACGAACCCTCGACAGCGTGCGTCAAAAAGAAGTTCGCCGGATTAAACTGAAAGTGGAGAAATTGTAAGCTGCTGCTACCGGGCCAATTTGCTTCTTCTATATCCGTAGCTGAAATAAATCACCAGCCCAATCGCCAGCCAGATCACGAAAATCAGCCAGTTGGAGGAACCGAGTTCGGTCATTAGATAAAGGTTTGTCAGGATACCCGCTACGGGCAGGATTGAGAAGTTGTGTTTGAAGCTCAACACCGAAAAAACTGCCCAGGTAATCCAGAAAATGATTGTCAGCAGCTTGTGCTCAATAATTTCAGCGCCCGACAATTTGTCCCATTCAGCAATCACCTCCTGACCGTACAAGGCGAGCCCGGCAACGGCAATCACAAACAACAACCCTACCAGGTATTTCCCATTCAGATAAGGCACCTTAAACTTCGACTGCGCTGAAATGCCTTTGTGATCCAGGTAAAGAACGCCACCGCATACCAGAATGAAGGCGAAGAAGGTACCCACGCTGGTCAGGTCCACGAAGAAATCCATTTTGAAAAACAATGCGGGAATACCTACTACGAACCCCGTAACGATCGTGGCAAATGAGGGTGTCTGGTATTTAGGGTGAATTTTAGAGAACCTCTTCCACAACAAACCGTCGCGGCTCATGGTCATCCAGATCCTCGGCTGCCCCAGCTGGTAAACCAGCAATGCACTTGTAATTGCAATGACGGAGCTGACCGAAATAACGCCGGCCATAAAGTCCAGTCCGTTTTGCTGAAAAACGAATGCAAGCGGATCGCTTACTTTCAGCTCTTTATAATTGACCATTCCCGTTAGAACAAGCGTGATCAATACGTATAAAATGGTGCAGATCACCAGACAATAGATCATCGCGCGCGGCATGTCACGCTGCGGGTTTTTACATTCTTCTGCGGTTGTAGAAATGGAGTCAAAACCTATGAATGCAAAGAAAACGGCGGCTACTCCGCTCAGTACACCCTTGGCTCCATTGGGCGCAAATGGCGACCAGTTTTCAGGTTTTACGTAAAAGGCCCCGGCGAGAATTACCAGCAGCACCACCCCTATTTTTAAAACAACCATAATATTACTCGCTGTACGCGATTCGCGGATCCCGATGTAAACCAATGCGGTGATCAGCAATGTAACCAGTCCGGCAGGAAGGTTGAGCATGATCGCGAAGTCGCCGATGCGGGGAGCTGTTTCGTAAGCAGTAGCAGCAAATTGTTCGTAGCTCGACAACTCCGCGGCGCCGGCGGTTTGCAGCTTGCTATATGCTTCAAATGCACTTTCCTGGTTGATCGTGAGCCAGCCTGGCAATGTGATCCCGAAACCTTTGAGCATACTCACAAAGTACTCCGACCACGATATGGCGACGACCATATTGGACACCGCATATTCGAGAATAAGCGCCCAGCCGATGATCCACGCGAAGAGCTCGCCGAAAGCAACGTATGCGTACGTGTAGGCACTACCGGATACGGGAACCGTACTGGCAAACTGTGCGTAAGACAATGCAGTGAACACACACGCAATGGCCGTAAAAACAAAAAGTAGCGAAACAGCCGGGCCGCCATTGTAGCTCGCCAGACCAATTGTACTGAAAATCCCTGCTCCTACGATTGCCGCAATTCCAAGCGATACCAGGTCCCTGACTCCCAGGATTTTTGCTAATCCACCTTCATTGGTATGTGCATCTTTGAGAATTTGTTCAACCGTTTTTTTTCGGAATAGCGAAGAATTTTGTTTCATGCAGGAGCTGATTTACCTTGTATCGGAATGCGATAAGTTGGGCTAAAATAAAGATATTCTCAGCTCATCTGCGCACTTCATTGCAAATTTGTTTGAAATCGGCTGTTATTTCAGAAGAAAATTCTTGCTTTATAAATCAAACCGAAGAAGATTGTGTTATCGATCTGATTCAAGATTACCCTTTCCGCACCAGCCACATGAAATTGACCATTACATTCCTGCTTTTAGCATTCGTTACGCCTTTTACATTCGCTCAAAAAAGCAAAGCTTACACCACCGCCCAGGCGCATTCACACAATGACTATACGCGACGAAAACCTTTCTTCGATGCTTATGAACAACAGTTCGGATCCATTGAAGCGGATTTGTATCTCGTGCAAGACAGTCTTTATGTGGCGCATGAAATGAAGGAGATCAATCCTAAAAAAACTTTCGCCGCACTTTACCTTCAACCTATTTTGGAACAAGCAGGCAAAAACAGCGGCAAGATCTACCCGCAGGATATGCCGCTGCAGTTGCTGATCGACCTGAAAACGCCGGGTGAAGAAACCCTGGCCGCATTGATCAAACAGCTGGAACCGCACAAAGCGATATTTGCTCCCGAAGGTTCGGTCAAAATCGTGATCAGCGGAAACGTGCCTGAGCCCGCCAAATTCGAGAGCTATCCTGCATTCATTTACTTCGACGGACGCCCGGAAATCAACTACACACCTGCGCAAATGCACAAAATCGGTCTGATCAGCCAGGCATTTCAGAAATACTCGCGCTGGAACGGAGAAGGTGCAATTCCCGAGAAAGAGAAGAAAAACCTGATGAAAATGATCAACCAGGTTCATGATATGGGCAAAAAAGTAAGGATTTGGGCAACGCCCGATAATATCAATTCCTGGCGCACGCTCATGTCGATGAATGTCGACTACCTGAACACCGACAAGGTCAGGGAAATGGGCGATTACCTGCGCACTGCCCCGAGATAATGTTGAATCACTAACCTGAACCCGATGTCCTCTGAACAAACTGCCTCTCTCAAAAAAGTATTGAAGCCCATTCACCTCTGGGCAATTGCGGTCGGACTGGTTATTTCAGGTGAGTATTTTGGCTGGAATTATGGCTGGGGAGTCTCGGGAACGATCGGTTTCCTGATTGCCACGCTCATAGTCACGGTGATGTACGTGACCTTCATTTTCAGCTTTACCGAGCTGACAACCTCCATTCCGCAGGCTGGCGGGCCATTTTCTTACGCGCACCGGGCATTTGGCTGGTGGGGCGGATTGATTGCAGGCTACGCCACGCTGGTCGAGTTCCTGGTCACGCCTACTGCCATTGCATTTGCATTGGGCAGCTACTCTCATTTTTTGTATCCGCAGCTTGAAGTACTTCACGTCGCATTCGGGTGTTACCTGATTTTCATTGTGATCAATTTGTTGGGGATCAAAGAATCGGCCATGTTTTCGCTGGTGGTTACACTGCTGGCAGTGGGCGAGCTGCTGATCTACATCGGCATTATTGCCCCGCATTTCTCTTATGAGACTTACGTGACAGACCCGATGCCGTTTGGCTGGCCTGGCGTTTTTGCTGCGCTTCCATTTGCGATCTGGTTTTATCTGGCCATTGAAGGTGTAGCCATGGTAGCCGAAGAGGTCGAAGATCCGAAGCGTACTATTTCGAGAGGGTACATATATGGTATCCTTACACTGGTGGTACTTGCGCTGGCAGTGATGATATTTACAGGTGGTATCGCGCCCTGGCAGTCACTGAGTGAGATCGACTACCCACTTCCTGCCGCTCTGGGCATTGTGCTGGGTCGCGACAGCGGACTTACGCAGCTTTTTGCCAGCCTCGGTCTCTTCGGCTTAATCGCCTCTTTTCATGGAACAGTAATCGGCTATTCCCGGCAGATTTTTGCATTGGCAAGAAGCGGGTATCTTCCTTCCTTTCTGGGCAATGTAAATGCGCGCTTTCAAACGCCGCATTGGGCGCTGCTCGCAGGTGGAAGCGCCGGGTGCGCTGCTTTGCTCCTCGGCACTACCGATCAGGTGATCATTTTGGCTGCATTGGGCGCAGTGGTGATGTACATGATCAGTATGTTCGCACTGTTTGCCTTGCGGAGAAAAGAACCTGCGCTGGACAGACCGTTTGAAGTCCCTGCTTACCCTTACTTTCCGGCAGTCGCACTCCTGCTTTCCAGCGTCTGTCTTGTGGCGATTGTTTATTATAATGTCGCATTAAGCCTATGGTTTTTCGGCGGACTGGCGGTGGTTACATTGCTCTTTATCCTTTCAGGCCGTTACAAAACGCATTAATTCAAAAGAAGATCGTAGCAGATAGCTTTGCATTGAATGGAGTTCCGGGCGTGAAGTGTATTTCTTCCACAGCTGCGGCTTCATTCGCGAGCCGGCTTTCGGTTGCAAACTGCGTTTCTTTCCATTTGGTATTTAAAAGATTCTGAACCGAGAATCCGAGCATGAATTTCCCCTTGGTATAATTGACCTGCATATCGCTCCCGAAATAGCCTTTTGCTACAATGGAATTATCCTCATTAGCGGGCCGGTTGCCGAGATACCTGTACCGCAGCGAGCCGCTGAGCCCATTTGGCATTTGGAGTGACAATCCGCCTGTTGAAGTAAACAATGGCGCGAGCGGCAAATAATCCATTCCCTCCTGTTCGCCAATAGCCCGCGGCTTGGCTGTACTGATATCCACATCTGCAAAAAGCGTTTTTGTAAGTTGGTAACGCATCGAAAGATCAATTCCCTGCCTTTTTGTTTTTCCGCTCGGCTCTACAACGCCAGCATCGCCTACATATACGAATTCCTGCTGCATCCACAAGTACCAGGCAGCCGCATTGACCAGCATTTTGGGAAAAGGTTTGAATATAAATCCAAGGTCAGAACCGTAAGCTCCTGGCAAAATCTGACGACCATTCTGAGGTACAACTACCCGCGTATCATTAGAGTGAAATCCCTTGCCCAAGTTCATATAAAGCTGAAACCTTGGATTGAATGTATAATACAGATTAAGCTTCGGCGAAACAATCGATCCACCTGCGTGCTGCTTTTCAGGCGCGCCAAGCAAGTCTTCGTACTGATCGCGGAAATAATCAACCCGCACGCCTGCATTTACCGTTAATCGACTGGTCACCTGAACTAGCTCGTCGAAGTAGGCAGATACGTTCATTTCATTGATATTGCCGAGTTTATACGCTTCGAGCATTGTTACCCGGTTTTTGGTGTGCGATAATTCTGTCCGGTCGGTCAGATCGTGGCGGTACTGAATGCCTGCGGTAGTTGTCCAGACTGTACTGCCTAAGTAAGCTTTTTTGGAAATACTTCCATTGTACCCGTACAGGTTACGTTTCTCTTTTTGCCGGATCTGGTCTCCGTTTACGGGATCTTCGAGAAAGAATGTAAAGTTGGAATAAAGCTCAAAGTTGTAGTTACTGTAAAAGAGCTGGTTTTTGATCACAAAATCACGGGCAGTTACCGTAACGAGCTCTGCATTAAAATTGGTACGGCTGGTTTCTCCACCCTCAGTGGGATCAATGGACCCGTAAAAACCGATCTGACCGGATTCATAAGCCCGGTCGGGAATCTGGCCTGAGTGGTTCCATTTACTCCAGAAAGTCGAACCTGTTAAGGTCAGGCTGGTTTGCGGCGCAATGTGCCCGTGGTATTTCCCGAAAACATTCACGCGATTGAAATGCTGCGGATTGTCGAAATAGGAGTTGGTAAAGGAATACTCCGAGGCCACATAAGCAGATTGGTTCCGGTCTCTTCCTTTTTTGCCCAAAAGATCAACTCCCGCCACAGCACGAAAAGTGTCGAACTGCCCCGCTTCCAGCTTCACAAATGATTGGTCCAATGCATCTTTGGTGCGGAATTCCGCCCAGCCGGCTGTGGTGAAATTCCCTTTATCTGCATTGTAAGGTCCTTTTTTGAAGTCAACTCCCTGCACCAGCTCGGGAATTACAAAATGCAGGTCGGCATAACCTTGCCCGTGCGCATGAGAAACCATATTTACCGGCATCCCGTCGACGGTAAGCCGGATATCTGTTCCATGGTCAATATCAAATCCACGCAGAAAAAGCTGCTCCGCCTTTCCGCCGCCTGCATGCTGGCCGATGAACAGCCCCGGTACGATCCTGAGTATCTCATGCGAATTGGTGATCGGCCTGAGCTTGATATCCAGACTGCTGATCAGCTGCTGGTCGTGCGCGCGCTGCGACGAGACCAGCACTTCGGTGAGCATGATATCCGATTTTGACAATACCGTTTTAACAAACTCGGTTTTATCTTCCGTAACAGTCACTTCAATTACCTGCGCGCCGAAACTGAGGTGCGATATCTCGATCTTGTACTGCGCGGGAACGAGCCCTTCAAATCGATATTGACCGAGCTCATTGGTAACAGTGGCTTTCCCCAGCCCTGACAGTTGAATGGAAGCGCCGGCGACGGGCAGGTTAGTCGCCTTGTCCTGCACCATACCGGAAATACTTCCAAGGTGCGCGTATGCAGCTGCATTCACCAATGCGATCAAGCCAAAAAGAAGCAGAAATTTTTTCATAAAGTTGGTAAAGCGCAAACTTAGAATATGTTTTTCTGAATTGACAGGCAATTTTCCACTCGAAATATCTCTACAAAATTTATAAGTCATTGTGCGAGAATCGATTTTATATTTATTTTAATATCTTGCGAAGCTGGTTATTGTAACACTAGTACGCAGCCAGGAATCCTTAGTACAAGTTATTTCGTATCTCAATGCGTATATAGTTTAATTACGGCAAGGAACCCTTTTCTATCAAACACTTTATCAATCACGATTCAACAAGCGTGTTGAGTACAATTTGTCAAAATGAATATTCTAATTGTTGAGGACGATTTTATCATAGCCAGACACCTCCAATTTCTCCTGAATGGATTTGGCTATGAGGCCAATGACATTGCTTCTGACTACGCTACCGCGGTAGAAATGCTGAATTCCAAGATCTTCCATCTGGCGCTTCTTGACATTAATCTGAACGGCTACCAGACCGGTATTGACCTTGCCGATCATATCCGGGAAAATCTGGGTATACCGTTTTTGTTCTTGTCGAGCCACGATGATATTGCGGTGGTAAATGCAGCCTTGCAATCGGCGCCGCATGCATTTTTACAAAAGCCTTTTCAGAAGATTACGGTATATACTGCGGTGAAGCTCGCGCTGGAAAACTACCGCCTTGCTATGTTGGCCGGAGAGAGTAAAAGCAAGGAAAAAGAAGATACGACGGTAATTAAAGACGCACTGTTTATCAAAGAGAAACAGATGTTTACGAAAATTCAGCTGGCCGATATCCTTTACATTCGCAGTGACGACAATTATCTTGAACTACATACGAGAAGCAAAAAATATACGATCCGGGAAACTTTGAAAAACATGCTTCAACAGCTTCCAGTCAATCTGTTTTTCCGGGTACACAAATCCTTCATCATCAATCTGAATGCAATTACGGCGATCGACTATGTGCATGTAATGATCAACGATATTGAAATTCCGATCACCAACGACAACCGGAACGATCTGCTCAGCAGGGTTAAAACATTTTCCTGACCGGCATTGAAGTTTGACCGTGCTTTACCCATTAATTACCGGACTTCACCCCTATAAACTTCGGGTTTGTCCCAAAATTTTGGGAGATCGACGGTATAGAACTATTTTCATGTAGATCGACATCTGTGTTTTAGTTAATTTTTTAAAAAAATAATTACACTGACTGTTAAAAAAATCAAGGTGCGACAGATCTATTTTAATCCTGCTATCGTATCTATATGAAATGGCACTAAATAGCAGTTTTTTTGCATTATACATGCATTCTTCAAGAGCTTATAACCTAAACTAAATCATTTTGCGCCTTTAATTAAATATCGTTGAGAATAATTAAACATCCCTGGGAAGCTATCCCTGGGATGTTTTGTTTTAGGGCGCAAAAGTATGGTTATCTGACCGGCACTTCAATTGCACCGGAAATATGTGCACGCTCAGGGATAAAGCAGGTACTTTTTTCTTGCTTCCTTAAATTGTGAAAGCCCTGGCTCCCAGCTTTTGCGGATTTCCTCCTCGGAAGCGCCGGCGATGATTTGTTTTCTCAGGTTTTCGGTACCTGCGAGCTTATCAAAATCGCCCATTTGCTTGCTTTGAGATCTGTCAAAGAAGCGTGCTTTGTCGGGATAGGCTTTGTACATTTCCATCAGCCACCCGAGGTTGAGCTTGCCTGATTTTCTTACCGACGTAAGATCATATTTCCGCAGATCCAATCCGTAACATTCCAGATCCTGGTGCAGCGGCGTTTCGCTCATGCCTTTGATACTTTGGGGCTTAAACGAGAATTCGTACTTACCCTTTAAAGCAGGTGCGCCCAGCACTGTAAATGGCATGTAAGTGCCACGTCCCTGGCTGATGATGGTGCCTTCAAACATACAGATATGCGGATATAACATCACCGACTGCTGCGTATTGAGGTTTGGGGAAGGCAGCACGGGCAGGGTGTAAGGTGTATCGTGCGTGTAGTTGGCCACTTTGATAATTTTCAGCTTGCACTGCATCTTGTTTGGCAGCCAGCCTTCTCCATTGATCATCTGCGCAAATTCTCCAACGGTCAGTCCATGCGAAATGGGGATACGGTACATCCCTATCCCTGAATGCAGATGATCTTCGAGAATGGGGCCGTCGATCAGAAAACCGTTTGGGTTTGGACGGTCGAGGATCAGCATTTCCTTATTATTCTCGGCGCAAGCCTCCATGACGTGGCCGAGTGTATTGATATAAGTATAAAAACGGGCACCCACATCCTGGATATCGAATACAATCAGGTCGAGCTTTGCCATTTGTTCATTAGTCGGCCGCTTTAATTTGCCGTATAATGAAATCGCCGGAATCCCTGTTTTCGGGTCAACACTGTCACTTACCTTATCTCCATTACTCGCAGTGCCACGGAAACCGTGCTCCGGCCCGAAAATGGTTACAATGTTGATCCCAAGCGAAACCAGGCTGTCTACCATCGGTTTGCTCCCGATAATGGAAGTTTGATTTACCACAATCCCTACCTTTTTACCTTTCAGATAACCAATGTACTCCGAGATCTGGTCGGCAGCGGTAACCGGCATTTTGGCTGGCCGCTCAGTCCCGGCAGTGTTAATGGAATCGTTGGTTGAAAGAACCGGGTTTTTAGAAGCGGAGGAATTGACGCAGTTGCCCAGCAAGCCAAGTGTCAGTGTCAGACTAAATACGGTTAAAAGGGTTTTCATGGGATTAGAATTGGTTGCTTTAAAACTAAGTTTTTATTGCCACGAATACACGAATCCCCACGAATTTTCGTGATTCCTTCGCGGCGGTCGCTGCGGTGTATTCGTGGCATAAATTTAGAAAAGCCGCATTTGTCCGGCGCGCAGAAATTGGCTGGTATCTACCGGCGGGAGCTCTCTACCTTTGAAATACTTGCGGCAGGCCAGATCGTGCAATTGCCTGATATGCTCGGCAAAATGCCCCTCGCCTACCATTCGCAGCCCAAAGCGGGAATCATTAACCTGTCCGCCGTGACATTCTTTGATCTGGTTTAACACCTTAGCCGCACGATCAGGAAAATGGTGGTGAACCCATTCATCGAACAAGGTAGCTATCGCGCCATTTAGCCGCACAACCGTATAATTGGCCCAAAGCGCGCCATTGTCAGCTGCGGCTTCGATGATTGCAGGAATTTCGTGGTCATTCAGGCCGGGAATGATCGGCGCTGTCATCACACCCATCGGTACGCCGATTTCGGTAAGGGCTTTCACCACTTGAAGGCGGCGCTTTCCGGTGACTGTACGCGGTTCCAGCTTGTGTCTCAGATCCTCATTGAGCGAAGTAATGGATATGGCGCCGTGAACCAGATTAAGCTTCGCGAGCTTTTCCAGAACATCCACATCCCGCAGGATCAATGCATTTTTTGTGAGTACACTCACCGGGTTGCGGTAGCGCAGACATATTTCCAGGATTTGTCTGGTGAGTCGGTATTTTTTCTCGCCGGGTTGGTAACAGTCTGTATTACCGGATATGTGAATGCTCTTCGGCTCCCATTTTTTGGAATTGAAGAGCTTTTCTAGCAATTGCGGCGCATTCTTTTTAACAATGATCTTGGTTTCAAAATCAAGTCCGGCGGAGTAGCCCCAATATTCGTGCGAGTTACGGGCGTAGCAATAAATACAACCATGCTCACACCCCCGGTAAGGATTAATGGAATGGAAAGTGCCGAGATCCGGACTGTCAGAGACGCTTAATAAAGTTTTGGATTGCTCTTCGATGAACTGGGTCTTGGGATTTACCTCAGGCTCTTCCCACTGCTGCCAGTCTTCGGAAGTGTATTCCGTGCTTTGCTTGAAGAATTTGTTGTTGGGATTGATGGCGGCTCCCCTACCGCGAACACGGTTGTCCATTTGTTAATGATTTGCATAGTTGTTGATGTTTAAATGGGTTGTATGGGTCCTTTGTTGGTCATCCTAAGCGCAGCCAAAGCTACTTTTAGGCTTGTCAGGCTGAGCGCGGCTTCGGCTGCGCTCAGCCTGACAATTAACTTATTTGATGTACCTGAAATCCTCGTCGCCTTTGAGGGACAAAAGCACGTCGTACATCAGCTGAATTACATTTTTCACATCTTCCTTATGTACCATTTCCACGGTAGTGTGCATGTATTTAAGCGGCAACGATATCAATGCGGATGCGATGCCCTCGGTAGCGTATGCAAATGAATCCGTATCAGTCCCGGTAGACCGGCTCACAGCCTGGCGCTGGAACGGAATGTTTTTCTCAGTAGCTACACCGATTAGCATATCGCGCACATTGTTCTGTACAGCCGGACCGTAGCAGATCACCGGGCCGTTTCCGGCTTTCAAGTCGCCCTGTTCCTTTTTGTTGTACATCGGCGACTGCGTGTCGTGAGTAACGTCGGTACAAATCGCCAGATCGGGCTTCAACCTGCGTGCGATCATTTCTGCGCCGCGCAAGCCGATTTCTTCCTGCACCGCATTCACAACATACAATGTAAACGGAAGCTTCACATTGTTTTCATGCAGCATACGCGCTACCTCAGCGATCATAAAACCGCCCATTCTGTTGTCTAGCGCGCGACCTACATAGTACTTCTCATTGAGCTCATCGAGCCCGTCGGCAAACGTTACTACTGTGCCGACATGAATGCCCATTTCAAAAACTTCATCTTTTTTGGCAGCGCCGACGTCGATGAACAGCTCGTGTACTTTCGGCACCTGATCTTTGGCCACGTCACGCACGTGAATAGCCGGCCAGCCAAATACCCCTTTGACAACACCTTTGGCAGTATGCAGATTAACACGCATCGAAGGTGCGATAGCTGCATCCGAGCCGCCGTTTCTACGTACGTGAATGTAGCCGTCGTCGGAGATGTAATTCACAAACCAGGAAATTTCATCGGAATGAGCCTCGATCACCACTTTGTAATCCTGCCCCGGGCCGATTACACCGACTGCGGTACCATAAGTGTCAATTATTTCCTCTTCAATATAGGGCCTGAGGTAGTCAAGCCAGATTTGCTGACCAGTTGATTCGAAACCGGTTGGCGATGCATTGTTTAGATACTTATAAAGAAATTCTACGCTCTTGTCTGCCATATTTTGCTTTTAAAATTGCGACTAAAATGTACTTTTTCCTTCAGAACGGATTGGCATCAGGCAACTTCACTAATCCCGCAAATACTTCAAAAAAGCCCAGAAACGCCTTTTTTCAAGATACGCAAGATCGGATTGATGCTGAAAAGCTTCCCGTTCAAAGGAAATATGAAGATAGGCTAAATAATGTTTTTTGTACTGAACCAGCCTTATAAAATATTCGATGAAGTACCAGAGGTAGAAAACGATCAGTCCAAGCTCAATTTGCTGTTTCAAGTGAATGCGTTCATGATTGATCAGGAAACGACTGGGCGATTTTCGTTTCAGCAAAATGAACGGAAAAAGGGCCATAGCGTCCACCCAGAGGAAAGAGACAGTGAGGATAAAGCCTTTGGGGATCATAGGGGTCGGGGGCTATCGGCGTCGGCTATCGGCGGTCGGCTGTCAGCTTTTAGCTATTAGCTATTAGCTATTAGCAAAAAAAATGGATCGCTATATCTTACAGATACCACGATCCACTTCTTAGTTTGAAAAATTTACTCCAGAAACCGGCTGATATCCAGTACTTCAAACTCCATTAAACCGGCTGGAACCTTGATTTCTGTTGTTTCGCCTACTTTTTTACCCAGTAAGCCTTTTCCGATTGGTGAGCCTACGGAGATTTTGCCGGCTTTCAGGTCGGCTTCCTCTTCCGACACCAGTGTGTATGTTACCTCCATTCCATTTTTACGGTTTTTAATCTTCACTTTGGAAAGGACTGAAACCTGGGAGTTATCTATGGCAGATTCGTCGATTACGCGGGCGTTGGAAAGAATTTCTTCCAGCTTTGCAATTTTCATTTCGTGCATTCCCTGCGCATCTTTTGCTGCGTCATATTCAGCATTTTCACTCAAATCCCCCTTGTCGCGCGCTTCTGCAATCTGACGTGCAATTTCCGTGCGGCCTTTGGTTTTCATATCATTCAGCTCATTCCTCAGCTTTGTTAATCCTTCTTCCGTATAGTATGAAATTTTAGCCATGACCTTATTTTGGTTTTAAGTCTTATAAATTTTTGAATTACCAGATAAAAAAAAAGAACGGCTCTAAGACCGCTCTACAAGAGTAACTACACTCGTAGAAAAAGGCTAGAAAACCTCGTCTTTTCGGTTACTATGTGATTTCGAGTACACCATATTTTGCTTTTAAGAACGACAAAAATAACAATATTTGTGAATGGTAACACCATAATTCTGCAAAAGCAGCATGTGTATATGTCAACATCACTAAGGATAATCTTCATGGGAACGCCCGATTTCGCGGTCCCAAGTTTACAAAGTCTGGTCGAAAGCAATTCTAATGTAGTGGCGGTTGTTACTGTGCCCGACAAGCCCTCGGGCCGCGGTCAGAAGCAGACAGCCTCGCCGGTGAAAATCTATGCAGAGCAACAGGGAATCCCGGTTTTACAGCCTGAAAAGCTTCGTAACCCCGAGTTCCTGGAACAATTGCGCGCGTTCAATGCCGATCTGCAGGTGGTAGTCGCATTCAGGATGCTGCCGGAAGTGGTGTGGAATATGCCGCCGAAAGGCACATTCAATTTGCACAGCTCGCTGTTGCCGCATTACCGGGGCGCCGCGCCAATTAACTGGGCGGTGATCAATGGAGAGACGGAGACGGGAGTTACGACTTTTTTCATTGAAAAAGATATAGATACCGGCAAAATCATTTTCCAGGACAAAGAGTCCATTTTCCCGGAAGACGACGCAGGTACTTTGCATGATCGTTTGATGGAAAAAGGCGCAGCGCTGGTTGTAAAAACTGTAAAAGCCATTGAGGCTGGTGACTACCCGCAAGTACCGCAGGAAGAACCGGCGGACATCAAGCTGGCACCCAAGATTTTCCGCGAAACCTGCGAGATCGACTGGAACAAACCTTCCCTTGCAATTCACAACTTTGTAAGAGGCTTATCACCCTACCCCGCTGCCTGGACTACCCTGAATGGACTTTCATGCAAGATTTTTAAAACAACCCAGATTGAATCAGACGAGCCGGGAGAAGCAGGCGAATACAGGACGGACCAAAAATCATTTCTTCACTTCAAAACGGGTGACGGGTGGATTGGGATCGAGATTTTACAATTAGAGGGAAAAAAGAGAATGCAGATTGGCGATTTTCTCAGGGGTTACCGGATCTGAGAAGCTGGTTTGAAATATTTACACACTACAACACTATCATAATGGCAAACACTTACTCTCAGGTTCACCTGCATTTTGTTTTTACCCCAAAGCACCGCGCTGCGCTGATTGATCCTACGTGGGAAGATGATTTGTATAAATACATTACGGGTATCGTGCAGAAAAATAAACACAAGATGCTCGCAATTAACGGAATGGAAGACCATTTACACATGCTGATCGGATTCCAAACGACACAGAGCATTGCGAGTCTGATGCAAGATGTAAAAGCCGATTCGTCTCAATGGATTAATAGTCGCGGATATTGTGGTTCAAGGTTTGAGTGGCAACTTGGTTATGGCGTGTTTTCTTACAGCAAATCAGCGGTAAAAAATGTGATCCGCTATATCCGCAATCAAAAAGAACATCACAGAAAAGTAGAATTCATAGCCGAATACAAATCGATCCTCGAAAAGTTCGAAGTCGACTACAACGAAAAATATATCTTCGAACCTCCAAAGTAGCGTTGTTTTTACCGATGTGGCGTCGCTATGCGACTATCACAGCGGCAAACCGCAAAGCGACAAACGTCGGGAACAATACGAATACATCAAAAAATCGCAGAGCGATAAAATATTTGTAGATGAAAATAGCGATTATAGTTGCAGTATCCGGTAATGGCGTTATCGGGAAAGATAATCAGTTGTTGTGGCGGTTGCCGGATGATTTGAAGCGGTTTAAGCAGTTAACCCTTGGTCACCCGATGATTATGGGACGGAAGACATTCGAATCGATCGGAAAGCCGCTGCCAGGTCGTACCTCTATTGTTGTAACACGCAATGCAGATTTCCGTCCGGAAGGTGTGATGGTTGTCCATTCATTGGAGGAAGCAATTGAGGCTGCACGTCAAATTGAAGAAGAGGAAGCATTCATCATCGGCGGAGGTGAATTGTACAGACAGGCGCAGTCCATTGCCGACCGCTTATACGTAACGGAGGTACATACCGATATTGAGGGCGATACCTTTTTTCATATTAGCGACCCTTCCGCATGGGCAGAAACCGAGCGCATTGTGCACGAGCACGACGAGAGACACGCTTTTAAATTTGAATTCGTTAATTATTCAAAGAGACCTGATTAATAAGTATTTTTGTAGTTACGTAACCCATGTGACTCTATAAAATGCAAGTATTAATTGATACCCTGACTGTCGAATTAAGTACCACACCTGTTGACAAGCGGCCCGTTTACATTACCGGAAATTTTTGCAAATGGCTGCCGGACCTCGAAGAATACAAAATGATGCTCGTTTCTCCGGGCAAGTATACTTTTCAGTTTCCCGAAGATGCAGAGCTGGATTTTCCAGTAGAATACAAATACACCCGCGGAGGCTGGGACCAGGTTGAACTTGACCGGTTTGGCAATCCGTACGGAAATCGGGTGATTACTGAAAAGGACACCTTAATACAGGATACAGTACTTCGCTGGCAAACTGACGTTTTGAAAAAAACAGACATATCCCCCATTGTTGAGCTCGTTTCCGAAGAATTTGAAATTCCTCAGTTCGGCAAAACACGTCGGGTGCAGATCCTGCTCCCGCACGATTACTACGACCGCCCTGATCTTACGTTCCCCGTCTTGTATATGACAGACGGCCAGAATCTTTTTGGAGAAGGTTCAGAATTCGGTAACTGGAACATTGACAAGAGCCTTACCAAGCTGGCGAAGGAAGAAAAATCCGGCGTGATCATCGTCGCGATTGACCACGGCAATGAAGACCGTATCCTGGAATTTTCACCATACACCAATCCTAAACTAGGAAAGGGCAAAGGCGAGTTGTTCATCAGGTTCATCGCGGAGACACTGAAACCCCACATCGATTCGAAGTATCGTACCAAGCCCGACCGACTAAATACTGGTATTGGCGGGAGTTCTGTTGGCGGACTGCTGAGCATTTATGCCGCCTTGATGTTCCCACAGGTTTTTGGCAGGATCATGGCATTTTCACCCTCGTTATGGATTTCCCAGCGCATCTATTTTGACGTAATCCACTTCTTCGAGCCTTTTGCCACACGCATTTACCTATACGCAGGTGGAAAAGAGGGCGCGAACATGATCCCGAACTTCAATAAATTGACAGAGGCACTGGAAAATCAGCGTTTTGGCTACGACCGCGTACAGATAAAAACCAGCACAAATCCCAAAGCAGATCACAGCGAGAAGCATTGGAGCAAAGAATTTCCAATTGCATTAAAGTGGCTTTTCTTCGGGGAGTAGATTAAACGAGGGAGGAAAGGGAGGATGGAAGCAAGAAGGAAAAGGAGGATGGAGGAATGGGACGAAGGAACGATAGTTTTCCCTTTCGTCCCATTCCTCCCCTTTCTCCATCCTCCTTTTTCAAAGAATATACTGACTCAGATCCCTGTTTTTGACTAAGTGCGAGAGCTTTTCTTGTACCATTTCTGCGGTAACAGTAATCTGCGAATCTGCACCGATCAGGTCGGGAATGTCGAACATGAAATCGTTTAGCAGCAAACTCATCACTGTTTGCAGGCGCCTTGCTCCGATGTTTTCAACTTCGCTGTTTACCTCGAAAGCGATCTTTGCCATTTCGCGCAGCGCACCATCTTCAAAAATCAACTCTACCCCTTCTGATTCCATCATCGCTTCATACTGCTTTGTCAATGCATTCTTAGGCGTTTTCAGGATTTGGTAGAAATCCGATTCTGTAAGACTATTCAGCTCCACGCGTATCGGGAAGCGGCCTTGCAGCTCGGGAATGAGGTCGGAAGGTTTTGAAACGTGAAATGCACCTGCGGCCACAAACAGGATATGATCTGTGTTGATAACACCATGTTTGGTGTTAACTGCGCTGCCTTCCACGATGGGTAGCAGATCGCGCTGCACACCTTCGCGGCTTACATCCGGGCCTCCGCCACCGTTTGATCTGCTGGAAGCTACCTTGTCAATTTCATCAATGAAGATAATCCCAAGATTTTCGGCCTTTTTGATCGCTTCCAGCTTCACTTCGTCCATATCGATCAGTTTGGAAGCTTCTTCATCGAGCAACAGCTTACGGGCTTCTTCCACAGTCACCTTCCGTTTTTTACCGCGGCGCGGCATCATATTACCGATCATTTCCTGAATATTCATCATCGAAACATCGTCAACAGTCCCTCCGATCATACCCACATTCGGCATTTGATTTTGCTGTACTTCAATTTCTATTTTCCGGCTGTCCAGTTCTCCATTCCTGATTTTTTCCCTGAAACGTTCGCGTGTGCGCTGGTTCAGCTCACCGTCGTCGTCCGGCATATCGTCTGCCCCACCCTCTGGCCGCACACGTGGTACACCTGAACCGTGTACAGGCGGAATGAGCGCGTCTAAAATGATATCTTCCACGGCCTGTTCGGCCTTGATCTTCACTTCCTCCTTCTTCTGCATTCTTACCATCCCAACAGCCTGCTCCACCAGGTCGCGCACCATACTCTCCACGTCGCGGCCTACGTAACCTACTTCGGTAAATTTGGAAGCTTCTACCTTCACAAAAGGCGCATCAGCTATTTTCGCGAGCCGGCGTGCAATCTCCGTCTTGCCTACCCCGGTGGCCCCGATCATTAATATGTTGTTTGGAATAATTTCCTTCTGAATGTCTGCCGGGCTGTTCATTCTTCTCCACCTGTTCCGCAATGCGATAGCAACGTTTCGTTTCGCGTCATTTTGTCCGATTATGTACTGGTCAAGCTCAAAAACGATTTGGCTGGGAGTCAGGCGATTTAAGTGTTCAGTCATTTTAATGTATATCGATTGTTATAATAATGTCAGTATAAAAGCTGTTTGCAAGGAAAACAGGAGCATTAAATTGGCAAAGGAAGATCATCGCCAAACGTGATGCTTTTGCCTCCATGCAAAAAGAATTATGCCGGTACAAAATGTCATACTGCAACCGTTTGCAATTCTTGATTGATTCTGTTCTTCTTAGACGCCCTTCCATTACATTTGTCACTGTTTCGAATTGAAGAATTCTATTTATATCAGCTCAATGAAAAAAAACTGCTATTACCTTTTACTTTTTCTATTAAATGCATCCGTCCTGTTCGGACAATCGGCTGAAAAGCCAAAGCCTGTCGACTACGTAAATCCGCTGATGGGTACCCAATCTAAATTCAGCTTATCGGCCGGCAATACCTACCCGGCCATCGCGCTTCCCTGGGGAATGAACTTCTGGATGCCGCAAACTGGCAAAATGGGTGACGGATGGAGCTATATGTACGATGCCGAGAAGATCAGGGGCTTCAAGCAAACGCACCAGCCCAGTCCCTGGATCAACGATTACGGGCAATTTTCAATCCTTCCTATTACCGGAAAATTGAAGATCGACGAGG
Source organism: Dyadobacter crusticola DSM 16708 (assembly GCF_000701505.1). Taxonomy (GTDB): domain Bacteria; phylum Bacteroidota; class Bacteroidia; order Cytophagales; family Spirosomataceae; genus Dyadobacter; species Dyadobacter crusticola. The sequence goes on from NZ_JNJB01000001.1 coordinate 463,836, forward strand.
AGAGCCGCGCGAGCTGGTTTTCTCATAAAGCGGAAACAGCCAAGCCGCATTACTATAAAGTGTACCTGGCCGACTACGATGTTACGACCGAAATCGCACCTACCGAAAGAGCCGCACAATTCCGGTTTACATTCCCGGAGTCCGACAGTTCGTACGTATTGCTGGATGCATTTGACAGAGGATCTTACGTGAAGATCATCCCGGGTGAACGCAAAATCATCGGTTATACCACCAAAAACAGCGGCGGTGTTCCTGCCAATTTCAAAAACTATTTTGTCCTGGTTTTTGACAAAGCATTTACATTTTCTTCCGCATTCCGTGGCAAGCAGCTGGCAAAGGATACGCTGGAACTGAAAGCAAATCACGTTGGGGCAGTCATCGGATTTAAAACCAAAAGAGGCGAAAAAGTGGGCCTTAAAGTGGCTTCATCTTTCATCAGTCCGGAACAGGCTGAGCTTAACCTGCAGCGCGAACTGGCAAACGACAGTTTTGATGTTACAAAAGCAAGAGGTGAGAAAATCTGGAATGATGAACTTTCCAGGATTCAGGTGGAAGGTGATAATATCGACGAGATCCGCACTTTTTACTCCTGCCTCTACCGGGTTCTGTTATTCCCCAGGAAATTTTACGAACTGGATAAGGCAAACAAAGTAGTGCATTACAGTCCGTACAATGGCGAGGTTAGACCAGGCTATATGTTCACAGACAATGGTTTCTGGGATACATTCCGTGCGGTTTTCCCATTCTTTACACTGATGTACCCTACATTGAACGGACAGATTATGGAAGGTTTGGCCAATGCATACGACGAAAGCGGCTTCCTTCCCGAATGGGCCAGCCCGGGTCACCGCGATTGTATGATAGGCTCCAACTCCGCTTCCCTGATTGCTGATTCATATGTTAAAGGGATCAGAGGCTACGATATTAACAAACTGTATGAAGCAATCCTGAAAAACACTGAAAATGCCGGACCGGTAAGTTCAGTTGGCCGCTTTGGACATGAATATTACAACGAGCTGGGTTATGTTCCCTACGATGTAAAAGTGAATGAAAATGCAGCACGTACATTGGAATATGCATACGCTGACTTTTGTATCTCGCAGCTGGCAAAAGAGATGAAGAAGCCCCAGAAAGAGGTGGATTTATACCTGAAAAGAAGCCAGAACTATCGCAACCTTTTCGATCCTGAAACTAAATGGATGCGCGGAAAGAACAAGGACGGACAGTTTCAGAAACCATTCAATCCATTTAAATGGGGCGATGCATTTACCGAAGGAAACAGCATCCATTATACCTGGTCTGTATTCCAGGATGTGAAGGGACTGATCGGGTTAATGGGCGGGCGTGAAGCTTTTGTTCAGAAACTGGATACTGTTTTTACATTACCTCCTATTTTCGACGACAGCTACTATGGCTTCCCAATCCACGAAATCCGTGAAATGCAGATTATGAATATGGGTAACTATGCGCACGGTAACCAGCCTATCCAGCACATGATTTACCTGTACAACTATGCCGGCGCGCCGGACAAGGCACAGTACTGGTCGAGGCAGGTAATGCGCAGGTTGTACCAGCCTACGCCCGACGGATACTGCGGAGACGAGGATAATGGGCAAACTTCTGCCTGGTACGTTTTTTCTTCACTAGGCTTTTACCCTGTAACTCCTGGGACAACGCAGTACGTAATCGGCTCGCCGCTATTCAAGAAAGCTACGTTGACAATGGAAAACGGCAAGAAGTTTACGATGCAGGCACCTGAAAACAGCGAATCCAATATCTATATCCAGTCGGCCAATCTGAATGGAAAAAGCTATGGAAATACGTATCTCGAACATGCTGATATTCAAAAAGGAGGCACAGTGCAGTTCAACATGGGCAGCAAACCATCCAAAACATGGGGAACCAAGCCGGAAGCAGTGCCGTTTTCGTTGACGAAATGACGTCGGCTGTCAGCCGTCGGCTTTTGGCTGTTAGCTGTTAGCTGAATTTAAGAAACTTGAAGAAGCTCTAACTGACGCTGAAAGCCATAAGAATTTCCAAAAAACTAAAAAGCCGAAAGCCGATTGCTGACGGCCGACAGCTAAAAAATTTCATCTAAACTAAACGCTAAAAAGCCGACGGCCGCTCGCCGAAAGCCGACAGCCACAACAAAATCATGGAATACCGCAAAGTTGGAAAGTCTGATCATCCTGAAAAACCGGATCTTGAATTATCTGTGATCACATTTGGCGCCTGGGCAGCAGGAGGCTGGATGTGGGGTGGCTCTGAGCGGAGCGACGCTGTGAAGGCGATCCGCGAATCGTACGACGTAGGTGTTACCTCCATTGACACAGCACCTGTTTACGGACAAGGTCTCAGCGAAGAGATCGTGGGCGAAGCTATCAAAGACATTCCCCGCGACAAAGTCCAGATACTTACCAAGTATGGAATGCGCTGGGATGTGACGCAAGGTGATTTTGCGATGCACAGCAAAAACAATGAGGGAAAGGACATCGACATCTACAAGTATGCTGCGAAAGACAGCATCATCAAAGAATGTGAAGATAGCCTCACCCGTCTGGGTACTGACTACATTGACCTTTACCAAATACACTGGCACGACAAAACCACGCCCATTGAAGAAACAATGGAAGCGGTGAGCCAGCTGATCGAGCAAGGCAAAGTGCGTTATGCGGGTGTTTGTAACTACGATGCAAGCCTGATGCGCGAGGCTTCGAAATACATTCATCTCGTTTCTGATCAGGTTCCTTATAGTATGGTCAAAAGGGAGATCGAGAAAGAGCTAGTACCTTATTGCATCGAACATGAAAAGGCGATTTTGGCTTACAGCCCAATGGAACGGGGCTTACTAACCGGTAAAATGAAGCCAGGTCATCAATTCGCTGAAAACGACCACCGCGCTTCCCTGCACTTTTTCAAAGACGAGAATCTGAAACGGGTAGATGCATTCCTCGCGAAAATCAAACCGATTGCAGATGAGAAGAACGTATCACTCGGTCAGCTTGTACTGAAATGGACTATTCAGCAGCCAGGTATTACCATTGCACTGGCGGGCGCGCGTGATGCCAAACAGGCACTTCAAAATGCCGCTGCGGCTGATATTGAACTGAGCGCGGACGAAATCAATGCGATTACAGCACACTTAAATGAGCTGGAACTAGTTAAATAAGGAACAAGCGCGCTGCATACACAGCGCGTTTTGTTTTCATTACTTTTATAATCAAACATTTAACCCCCAAAACCAAGCTTTTATTCACCATAACCTATGAACGGAAAAACTTCTATTCTAAAAAAGTACCTCCCTGTCGCACTCGGAGGTTTGTTAATGACCGCCTCTGTGGGCCTGATGAGCTACAACAATGTAACTGACAGCCCTAAAAAGAAAATTGCTGAGTCTGACCTGAAAGTGGACACAGTTGCAACCGGACTAACCATGCCGTGGGCTTCTGCACTGCTTCCAAACGGCGACCTGCTGGTAACCGAGCGCGGCGGTAAATTGCGGCTCGTTTCCAAAGGCCAGCTGGATGCTACGCCGATCTCAGGTATTCCGGAAGTTTGGTACAAAGGTCAGGGCGGCTTGCTTGACATTGCTTTACACCCAGACTATAAGACAAACGGCTGGATTTACATCAGCTATTCTTCTCCTAAAAAAGAAGGTGAAGAAGGCGATGAAGGCGGAGCAAATACTGCATTGATGCGCGCAAAACTGAAAGGAAAAGAGCTGGTTGACATTCAGCACTTGTTCAAGGCAATCCCGAATGTGAAGGGAAATGTGCACTTCGGCGGCCGCATTGTTTTTGATAAAAAAGGCTATGTATTTCTGTCATTAGGCGAAAGAGGCCAAAAGGAGAACTCACAGAACCTGGGTAAAGATCAGGGGAAAGTAGTACGCCTGTTTGAAGACGGTAAAATTCCTACAGATAACCCGTTTGTAAAAACAGCCGGTGCAAGACCTGAGATCTGGACTTACGGACACCGCAACCCGCAGGGAATGGTGATCCACCCGACTACCGGCGTGATCTGGGAGCACGAGCACGGCCCTCAGGGCGGTGACGAGCTGAACATCGTTGAAAAAGGCAAAAACTACGGCTGGCCGCTCATTACTTACGGTATTGATTATGACAACAGCATTATCTCGAAAGATACTGCGAAAGCAGGAATGGAGCAGCCTGTGATCTTTTGGAGACCGTCGATAGCACCTTGCGGAATGACTTTCGTAACAAGCGATAAATTCAAGGACTGGAAAGGCGACCTGATCGTGGGTTCACTTAAATTCATGCAATTGCACCACCTGACCATCAAAGGCAATAAGGTGACCAAACGTGAAGTGATTTTTGACAAAATCGGCCGGGTACGCGACGTGCGCCAGGGCTGGGATGGTAACATCTATGTTGTTCTAGAGAACTCCGGAAAAGTGGTGCGTATCAGTCCGAAAAGCTAGTTAATACATGAAAATTATCCTGACATTACTTTCGGCAGGGATCTTTTGCTCAGCCGTTTTCCCGCAGCAAGATGACGATCTTGCCAAAAGCATCGAGCGTGGGAAAATGGTCTATTCCGAAAATTGCATTACCTGCCACATGGGAACCGGCGAAGGTGTAACCGGCACATTTCCACCTCTGGCCAAGTCGGACTACTTCATGCCGAACCCGGAAAACGGGATCAAAGCTGTGAAGTTTGGTTTAATGGGAAAAATCAAGGTAAATGGAGTGGAGTACGATAACATGATGCCCAACCCGGGGCTCGGAAATGACGAAATCGCTGATGTGATGAACTACATTATGAACTCCTGGGGCAATTCTTCGGAAAAGAAAATGATTACCGAGAAAATGGTCGAAGAGATAGAAGAGAAAAAGTAGCTCCTTTGAAACGTTACAAAGCCACGCGGTCGCTCTGACCACGTGGCTTTTCTGTTTTTAGATAAATGAAAAAAGCTTGGTCCACACCAGATTCCTTATTTTAAATAAATCTAAATAAAAGCTTGTGTCAAAAAGTTTCCCGTTTCATCTTTGCTGCTCATTAACTCAAAAGTCCAATTACACTTAGATGAAAAAGGTATACATTCTTATCTTATTCCTATTGTCGACGGCCGTCGCATTTGCACAAAATGGCAGAGTCTCAGGGCAGATACTGAGCTCAGACGGTCAGCCTGCCGAGTCGGTTTCGGTCGGCATTAAGGGTTCTTCAAGAGGGGCAGTTTCTGATGCTCAAGGAAAATTCACAATTGAGCGCGTTAAACCCGGCTCGCATATTCTGCTGATTAGTTTCGTAGGATCAGCCACTCAGGAAAAACCGATTGATGTAGTCGCCGGAGAAACCACAGAAGTGTCATTTACATTGGCCGAGAATGCGAATGAGTTGCAGGAAGTAATTGTCAAAGGAGGTAACACCTACAAAAACGACAATTTATCACCAAGTTTGAAACTGCTCACTCCTATTCTCGAAACGCCGCAGAACGTTCAGGTAGTCACCTCCAAAGTGCTGGAAGATCAGCAGATTATCAGCATGAGCGACGGACTGGTCCGCAACGTAAGCGGCGCCACGCGCCTCGAACACTGGGGAGATATGTACGCCAACATCAGCATGCGCGGCTCTCAGATCCAGGCTTTCCGCAACGGTTTCAACGTAGTAAACTCCTCCTGGGGCCCGCTGACGGAAGATATGAGCTTTGTTGACCATATTGAGTTCGTAAAAGGCCCCGCAGGCTTTATGCTGGCAAATGGCGACCCAAGTGGCTTGTACAATGTAGTGACCAAAAAACCAACGGGCGAGACCAAAGGCGAAGCAAGTTTTACAATCGGCAGCTTTGACCTTTACCGCGCTACATTAGACCTTGACGGAAAGCTGAGCAAGGACGGGAAGTTGCTTTACCGCCTGAATATCGCCGGACAAAATAAAGGTTCTTTCCGCCCGAATGAATACAACAACCGTTACAGCATAGCGCCAGTGATTTCTTACCAGATCGACGAAAAAACCAAGCTGACTGCCGAGTATACCATGCAGTATGCAAAAATGTCAGACGTCGGATCATTTTATGTATTTTCCAAAGACGGATATGCTTCGCTGCCGCGCAATTTCACTACTGTACCTCCCGGCCTCTCTCCTACTAAGATCAAAGACCAGAGCATTTTCGTAAACCTGCAACACGATCTGACTGACAAATGGAAACTGACAGCCCAGGTAGCCTACCTCAACTATAATATGAATGGCAGCAGCATGTGGCCGAACGAAGTGGATTCCCTAGGCAAAATGATCCGTGGTGTTGGGATTTGGGACGCGAAAAGTGAAATGACACTGGGACAGGTATTTGTGAATGGGACTATTAATACAGCTGGTATCGTGCACCGCATTCTGGGCGGAATTGATGTAGGTACCAAAGACTATTTCGCGGATTACGCACAAACACACCTGCTGGATTCTCTGAAAACCCCGTTTGATCCTAAGAACCCTGTATACGGCGTACCGAGTAATGGTTACCCTGTATTTGATCGCACCCTTAACCTGGAAGCAAGAGCAGCAGCTGGCGCCGGAATAAGCGATCAGAGATATACCGGCGTTTATTTACAGGATGAACTTGGCTTTATTGACAACAAAATCCGTCTGACCCTTGCCGGAAGGTATACCAACGTAAGCCAGTCGCAATATGGCGGCGAGCAGCAGAAAGGAAGCCACTTCACGCCACGCATTGGATTAAGCGTGTCAGTTACCAAGAATACCTCATTGTACGCCTTGTTCGATCAGGCGTTCTTACCACAGTCGGGCCGCATTGCGGATCGAAGCTCAGTGAAGCCGATCACCGGGAACAACACGGAGTTCGGTGTGAAAAAGGATTGGGCAGAAGGCCGTTGGAACACTACCATTGCTTTTTACCGCATTATCAAAAACAATGAGCTGACTGGGGACCCCTCGCGACCGAACTCTTCTTTCAGTATTGTTTTGGGACAAAAAAGGGCGCAGGGTATAGAATTTGACCTCCGCGGAACAATCCTGCCGGGACTTAACCTGACTGCCAACTATGCTTATACCAACTCCGAGGTTACAAAAGTGACTGAGGGTGTGACTGTCGCGAAAGTTGGCGATATAATTCCCGGTTATGCCAAGCATACAGTAAATGGCTGGCTGAGCTACAAAGTACAGAATGGCGCACTGAAAGGCGCGGGTATCTCTGCCGGCGCAACCTTCCTCGGCGACCGTGCAACTTCTAACTGGAGTAACAGCAACCGCAGCCAGAACCAACCTGATTACTTCAAGCTTGACGGAGGATTGTTTTGGGAAAAAGACAAAATCCGCCTGACGTTGAATGTGTTCAATGTACTGGATACTTACCTGTACACCGGCGGATATTACGACTACCTGCCCGCATTCTACTGGCAGGCTGAGCCACCGAGAAACTACCGTCTGAGCATTGCTTACAAGTTTTAAGTGCGCATTCGAAAATCGAAGACAGTTCGGGCCTTACAGCCTGAACTGTTCTGTTAAGATTCCCAAACTCGATTTCATAACAGTTATGGCTGCATTTTACCTGATCCTGGTGGGCGTCTATTCGTATTATTCCAAATCAAAATACTGCCCCGAATACCTGATCAAACTTCCGGCGGGTTTTGCAAAACTCGTGGGCAGCTTGCTCCTTTTAATCGGAACAGCCCTTTTTGTCTACAATGAGGAATGGGCTACCGGCCTGTTGCTGGCCGTAGCTGCATGCTCCCTTGCAGCTACATTGATCCCGTTTACTGCAGTTTTGGGAAAACGTTATTTCATTGCATTAACAGTACTTGTCCACATCCTGTTGGTCGCTAATATTTTCACTTATGCCCGCTAAGAAAGAATACCTGAGCACACGCGGACAGCGTACGCTGAAAATCACGGCCGGGCTACTTGGCGGCTACTTTCTGTCACTTGCAATCCATTTGTTTGCTGCTGCATTGCTTCCATTCAAATCAGAAGTAATGATGACAGCAACTTTTTCCCTGTTTATCCTCTGGGTCGCATTTATGATACTGGCTTTTGCAGCGAAAAGCGGCTTGAAAGTGTGGGGATATTACCTGCTTGCTATTTCTGCCTTATCTGCATTCACCTATTTTCTCCGATAGTTATGAAGCTTCAAGGTCTTTCTAACCGGCTGTACAACATATTTTTCCACACGCACACCGTGTCGGGCATTGTGCTGAGCTTTGGCTTGTACGTCATTTTCTTTGCGGGCGCATTCACCATTTTTAAAAGTGAATTTTACCAATGGGAAAATCCGGTAAGCCGGCAGAAACTGACTGAAAAAATCGACTACAATCAGGTGCTTTCAAACTTAAAGAAAGCAAAGCCCCGATTTGATCTCACAGAAGACATTATCTTACGAATCCCGTCAGAAAGAGAGCCGCATATGATGATTTACGGCCATTTGACTGTATCAAAAGGTAGACCGGAAGAACACTACAACATCTCCTACTCACCTCAAAAAAAAACATTCAGCGAGGAAGGGACATCAACAATCGGCGAAACGCTCTATCGGCTGCACTTCTTTGATCAGGTCCCATTTTACATTGGGCGGTATATTTCAGGCTTTGTAGCGCTGTTTTTTCTTTTTGCAACTGTCACCGGGGTACTGGTTCACTGGCGGAATATCTTCTCAAAATTTTACGGGTTTTCGGTTAAAGGGACCTGGAAACAGGTCTGGACCAATGCACATACTGTGTTCGGAATGATCGGACTCCCCTTTCAGCTGATGTACGCAGTCACAGGCGCATTTTACATTCTCTCGATACTGATTTTACTCCCCGTAGTGATGGTGTTTTACGGCGGAGATCAAAAGAAAGTTTTCGAAATGATCAGGCCGAGCGAAGGTATTGCAATCAACGACAATGCACCTGCCCGGACATTCACACCAGGAATTTCGGCTATTCTGGAAGATATCCGGCAACAGCATCCCGACCTGCATTTCAAATTTTTACAGCTGAAAAACTACGACAGAGAAGATGCGCTGCTTACCTTATCTATGTCCAACGACCGGTCGTTCACAAGCGACGGTTACATTTCGGTGCGGTTGAAAACAGGCAAAACAGAACTTGATCTTTTACCTGGAAAGAAAAACTATACACAATCTGTACTGTTTGGCATTGGTAAGCTGCATTTCGCTACGTTCGGTGGATTCTTACTGAAAAGCATCTACTTTCTCCTCGCACTTTTCACCTGTTTTGTGATCATCAGTGGCATATTGCTTTGGAAGGAGGCGCGCAATAAGAATAATTATACCGACGTGCAAAAGCGTTTTCATCACCGGGTTACCATGATTTACCTCGCCATTTGCTTTTCGCTTTTCCCGGCAATCGCAATCCTGTTCAGCAGTGAATTATTGCTACCTGCATTGAAGAATCACGTTTTCGTAGTCAATACCGTGTTTTTTGTTTCCTGGCTGGTACTAGCTGCCGGTAGTTTGCTTTTCAAATCCGAAGCGCGGCTTACCTGGTTTAATTTACTTGTGGGGGGCGTAGCGTCAATGTTAGTCCCGATTGTAAATGGCTTTACAACCGGCGATTGGTTTTGGAAAATGCTGGGTGAGGGTAACCTGTACGTAGCCTATACAGACCTTTTCTGGCTCGTTACCGGCGTTGCATCACTCGCTCTCGCCAGAATGATGCATTACAGGTCTTCACACAATCTCCCGGAAGTCAATGATTAGCAGGTATTTACAAGAAAAAAGGACCTGCAATTATAGCTACCCGTTTATACCGCGTGCGATAACATAACGTGTGCGCCTTTATTGAATTTCTTATTCAGATCTTCATAAACATCGTGTGCCGTTTCTCCTGGATCAAACTCCTGCCCTACTGTTGTGAAAGACTGCATTTCTGAAAAGTGCTTATAAACGCCCAGCGCTTTCAAACCGATCATCGCCGCGCCTACTGCGCCGGTTTCGACGGTCTCATTCAACTTTACTTTGATACCAAAAACATCAGAAAGCATCTGCACCCAAACAGAACTCCTGGCGAAGCCGCCATTGGCATAAATCGTCTGGATGGTTTGCATATCGGGCAGGATTTTGGCGATCCCAAATAAATTGAGCATGATTCCTTCCATGACGGCCCGGGCGAAATGCGCACGTGTATGTGAAATATCCAGCCCTAAAAATCCGCCTCGCACCGTAGAGCTCCACAGCGGCGCACGCTCTCCCAGCAAATAAGGATAGAAAAGCAGTCCGTCTGACCCGGGTGCAACTTCGGAAGCTTCTTGGATGACGACGTCGAACTCTTCATTTGTAAAAAACGTATTAACGAGCCACTCAAAAATAACCGCGCCGTTGTTGGAAGGCCCGCCGACGATGTAGGTTTTCTCGTCGAGCAAATAGCAGAAAGTCTGCATTAACGGATCGGAATATGGCTTATCAGAGCAAATCCGGACTGCTGCACTCGTACCGATTGTAACCGCCATTGAGCCCGGACTGATTGCCCCGCTACCGAGGTTTGCCAGACAACCATCGCTGGCGCCCATGATCAGCCTGGTACCTGCCGGCAATGCCGCAGGATTTTCACCGGAAATTGCTTCGATATGATAAGGCGAGACTGCTTTTGAGAGCTTTTCCGTTTTCAGTCCCAGTTTTTTTAAGGTATAAGGGTCCCATTGTAATTCGCGGATATTGAACATCCCTGTCGCCGAAGCTATGGAATAATCGATCAGAAACTGTCCGGTTAGCCGGTAAATGACGTATTCTTTGATGCTAACAAACCGTTTCGCTTTCCTGTATATTTCCGGCTCGTTCTTCTTGAACCACAACAGCTTGCATACGGGCGCCATGGCGTGAATGGGAGTACCGTTGTTGTTGTAAATCTTCTTTCCGATCTGTGAAGCCCGCAATTTGACGGCAATGTCGGAGCTGCGGTTATCGGCCCAGATAATCAGGGCAGTAAGGTGTTTTCCATTTGCATCCAGTGCCAGCACACCGTGCATTGCGGCACTGAAACTGATACCCAGAAGCTCGTTACTTGTGCCGACTTCTTCGGTGACTTTTTTCAATGTATTACAAACAGCCTGAAAAATCTCCTCAGGATCTTCCTCGCTCCAATCCGGCTTTGGATGGTTCATTTCATATCCTTCACTATGAATAGCCAGGATATTACCGGAAACTGAATCAAAAGCAACGGATTTGGCGTTTGTTGTGCCGATATCACAACCGATCATGTAGGGCATTGCACGTCATTTTAGCAGCAGCAGGATCAGTTTTTGAATTGGATTAGCCGCAAATTTTATTCAAACAAAACTATGGAATAACATCTGTTATCAAAAAAAACAGTCCCAAAAACCAGAAACTTGGGCAGTAATTATTATTTTCGCGAAGGAAACGATCTCAATAATAGCTTAATAAAATGTCTGAAACACCACATACCGAAACCACCGGATTATCCAGCTTTACATATGTTGCTGCATTCATAATCCTGTTTGTTATACTCGCAGTATTTGCAGATTTGTTCGTCTTCATTCTCGGAACAATCGGGCTTGTGGTCACTTTTGCCGCATTCTACCGTGACAACAGCCACGACGCCGGGCACCACTGACATTCAGCCCGCTGATAAACATTACATTACCGAATGGCCAGCTCCGGAAGTGCTTGAACAACTTCCCACGAGAGCTGGCCATTCTCTTTATCCACCGTCCAGGATTCTTCATACACGCAGGTATCTTCCAGGTCGCGGTATTCTATCTTAAGGTTTTCGCCTTTCAGCTGCATTCTTGCAAACCCATTGTAGCCGAGTGAATGCCTTTTGATCACCGTTCTTACGCGACGATCATACTGGCTGATCTTGCCGATATCCTTTGCATCAGGCATTTTGATCTCCACCGGCAAGCCACCGTGCCCAATGCACCGGCCGTAAGCCACGGGTCCGTTACCGTTTTTCACTTTTTCATAAATAACCAACCTGTGATCGTGTCCCCACAGCCAGATAACCTGCCTTTCAGCTTCACCGAGCAACTCCCGGATTTGCTCACCAGGCTTTGCATATTCTTCGCGGAATGCGGATATGTATGGGTGGTGGCTAAGAAAAACCAATCCGCGCTTGTCATTTACATCTCCTAATTTCACCACGTCGCGCAGCCATTCAAGCTGCTCTTTTCGCAAGTGGCAGTCGGGTGGGGAGATGATTTCCAGCAGCGGTCGACCAACAGAAGTATAGCCGGTATCAATACCGATGATTCGCCAATGCGCATTTTCAAGACAGAAGAAGCCCGCCTGCTGTGTTTTCCTCACCTCTCCTTCCATGGCATACATAGCTGGCAGTAAATGCTGAAAATAGGCGTTTCCATTGGAGTACATCTCGTGATTTCCCGACAATGCAAGGCTCCCGGAGGCCCCGTAGTACCAGGAAGCATGCGGCGCTGTGAAGTTTTCTTCAATCTCCTTGGGCGTACCAACAAAATAGATATCGCCCATGTGTATGGTGTAATCGGGCGCGTAACGGGCAACCAGGTTAGCTACTTTGTCGGACTCAGCCGTATCGCTGGCCCAATCAGACAGCAATGCGACACTGATTTCGTCTCGCGAGGGAATTGATGATTGTAAAGGATAGACGCCGGTATCGCCATTCTTTGGGTACGCCTGGTATGGGTGCCGGGGACCAAACCTGCTTTTAAAGTAATGCCATGCAAAATCGATCAGGTTTGTTTTGAAAAACTCCGAGATCACATTGGTGACCGAGGCTGTGTCTTTGACCCGCTTTTCATAAAGTTCAAGCTGGACCTTCGCGTGGTTTTCGACCTCGCTGTGGCCAAGATCCAGGTATTTTTGTGCACGCTCTTGGGGAGTTTCAGGCATAGTCTGTCAATACAGTTGGCAAATCACAGTATCTCAAAAATTCGTTCCGGCAGGTAAGAGCCTTCCAGTCGCAATAAAATGATTAATCACCGAAGTTGCTCCGAAAGATAGTACCGGGATTCCCTGATATTTTGCCGAATGTTAATTAGTGCAGGCTCCTGTTGACAATCGTGACGCTTAAAGCTACCTTTCGGTGTTTTTTTAACCATTAAAACAAAGTCGAATGAAAAAAATTACTATCATTTGTTTAATGCTGCTGGCCACCGGATCAGCATTCGCGCAATCTGCGATCACGAAGCAAGTGAAGGATTGGGAAAGAGCCAAAGCCTACACGAAAGCGTATCTGGATGCGATGCCGGAAGACGGGTATGCATTTAAACCAACTCCGGAAATCCGCTCTTTCGCTGCACAAATGGACCACCTGGCTGATGCGAATATCGCATTCGTTGCAGCAGCAACAGGTAAAAAAGGACCACTTGAAGGATCCGCAGAGAAAATGGCCGATCAATCCAAAGCAGCTGTTACCAAAGCTGTCCTGGCGAGCTATGATTTTGTGATTACTTCGCTGCAAGGTGTAAGCGAAGCAGACTTGAACAAAAGCATAAAAGTTTTCGGAAGGGATATTACAATGGGAGAAGCTTTCGAGAAAGCATTTGAACACCAAACTCACCATCGCGGACAAACCACGCCTTACATTCGTATGAAAGGTGCAACTCCGCCGCAGGAGATGTTATTCTAAAAAGAAAAGGGTCGGCATGCCGACCCTTTATTGTTTATCAAGCCTTTGCTTTGCTTTTGAGATTATAGAGGCTGAGCGCTATAAAACTGTAAACTTTCAATGCAAATCCCGGTATGACGAAATCGCGTATTACCTCTTTTTTCTTCTCAGGGGCCGGTTCTGCCAGGGATAGATATTTCAGCGCATATTTCAACCGCGGCCAGTAAGTATTGCCGTACTCTTTTGAAAACAGCAGCTTGTAGTAATATACGCTCAGGTTTTTCTTAATGCGGTCGTCGTACTTATAATTCAGCTCCTTGTTGATATTCTCGTACAGTTGAATGCGGTTGAAAAGGAAATCAGCGCTGTAATGGTTGTCAGCAAAGCTGGCTCCTCCCCTGTTTTTTCTGTAAACCGACATTACTTCATCTATATACCCGATCGGGCCGCGCGTTGCGAACATGATATTACGTGGAATATCCCCGCTCGTTGACAAGTTCGTCCATTCCGGATCAGGATGTTTGGCAAAATCCTCTCTTCTGAACATCAGGCTGGAAGTCGCAATAAAACAAAGCTCATCCTCCCCGATCAGATCATCCACCGTTATTTCGGGCTTTTTGAGCGTATTCACCAGGTAAGGCGGCGCAGCATTGTCGTCGAAAATAACCCGTGCATTGTGGTAACAAGCGGAATAATGCGGATTTGCATCGAGCATTTCCACCTGCTTTTGCAGCTTGTGCGGCGAGATCAGGTAATCGTCCCCGTCAAACTGAGCGATGTACTCACCTTTTGCAGCGGCGAATGTGGACAATGCATTAAATTTACCATTGAGACCCATGTTTTTGGGGTGCAGCAACAGCCTGATCTTATCGGGGTAACGTTGTTGGTACTCCTTCAAAATAGCCGCCGTGTTATCCTTCGAGGCATCATCGCCGACCACAATTTCGAAGGGAAATGTAGTTTGCTGGCTCAGAATGGAATCCAGCATTTGGGCTACAAACTTCTCGTGGTTATAGGTAACTACGCAGACGCTCACTTTTATCATAATCACTTCATCATCTTTTTTGGGCATTCACCGGGGCAAATTTAGCGCATTTATTTTTCAATCGCCGAACCTGCTGATTTTGTGGCAGCGCGACATACTCAGGTCCAAGCGGCTTTTCAAGCAACCTTTAATAGCTAAAATAAATTCATATCAGTAATTCCGGCTTACTCTAATACGCTATTTTTGAACAAACACAAACCAGTATGATTGATCCCATCCATTCTGAAACCAAACCTTCATTCCGCGCGCCTGCTATTTTCGGCAAGCTCGCAAATGTGGTAGCAGCCGAAAGCACCAGGCACGGAGGTATCAGCCCCGCTCCATTCCAGTCACTCAATCTGGGCGGAACGCAGGATACTTACGAAAATGTACTTGAAAACAACCGCCTCTTTTTCGGAGCATTGCATGTTCCATTTGCTACCGTCGCCAAATCGCACCAGGTACATGGGACAGAGATACTAAATGTGACAGAACCCGGCAGATTCGAAGGTTATGATGCATTGATCACGAATCAAAAAGGGATCCAGCTCGCGGTAACGGTAGCTGATTGTACGCCGATTCTGATACTCGATCCGGAAGCCAATGCAGCTGCGGCAATTCACGCTGGCTGGCGGGGTACTGCGGGAAGAATTGTTGCTAAAACAGTCTTGAAAATGCAGGAATTGTTCGGAACCAAACCTGAAAATTGCCTGGCTTACATTGGTACCTGCGTAGACGAATGTTCATTCGAAGTCGGCGAAGATGTGGCACAGCATTTCGGCGATACCTGCAAAAGGTGGGATGAAGAGAAAGGGAAGTTTTTTGTTGATCTCAAAAAAACAAATCAGGAGCAACTCGTAGAAGCAGGCTTAACTGCTGAAAAAATTGAAATCTCGCCGTACTCGACAGTCTTACATAATGAAGATTACTTCTCGTACCGCAGCGAAAATGGCGTAACCGGCAGAATGTTGGCTACGATAGGGTTTGTAAATGCAGCTTACTAAATAAAGAGAGCCGACTTTCGTCGGCTCTCTTTGACATTTTCTAAACTTGTTCAGCTGGACTGGTTTCCGATTGTACCGGTGCAGGCTGGGCTAAGGCTGGCTTCTGAGCAGTGGCTCTGGTTGACTTCGCCGCTGCCGGCTTGGTTGCAACTGGCTTAACTGCTTTCACAGGTGCAGCAACCGGCGCTTTTGAAGAAGCTGCTGCAACGAGTGCTGCAATTTTTTCTGTTTTGCCCTTTTTGCTTTCCTTCTTACCCGTTTTCTGCTTTACTTTCTTCTCCGCGTTCTTTGCCTCTTTTGCCTTTTTCTTCTGAGTTTCCTTTTCAAATTTTGCAACCTTCTTCGCTAGTTTAGCGGCTGCTTTTTCAATGGATTTTTTTATTTTTTTAGATCCTGCCGAAACTGCTTCGATTTTACCTGTAAGCGTTTCCGCAAGTTCCGTGGACAACTTTTTTGTAGCCGATTTCATAATCTGATTTTCTATGTAGACAAAGACCAATGCTGAACCTGCAATTAGCATTTATTCGGCGAGAATGGCCAAATATTTCGTGTTATATTTATGTTAAATTTTTTCTCACGAATTCCCAGATTACAATCCCGGCTGATACAGATACATTGAAAGAGTGTTTCGTGCCAAACTGCGGGATTTCAATACAGCCGTCACTTTCTGCAATTACCTCCTGGTTTACACCTTCCACTTCATTGCCAAACACAAATGCACAGGGCTTTCCGCTTACGGGCTCAAAATTTTGAAGATATGTACTGCCTTCTGCCTGCTCAGCACACCAGATCTGGTATCCACGCTCTTTCAGCTGCTTCACAGTATCAACTGCGCTGGTGCTTTTTTCCCATTCAACTGAAAGCTCGGCACCGAGTGCACTTCTGGTAATTTCGCGGTGCGGCGGCTCCTGGGTGTAGCCGCACAGAAATATCTTTTCGGCGCGGAATGCATCCGCAGTCCTGAAAAATGAACCTACATTATTTAAACTCCTGATATTGTCAAGGATAATTACAAATGGAAACTTCTCCGCTTCCCGGAATTCTTCCACGGTCAGGCGGTTCATCTCCTCAACTTCCAGCTTTCGCATATTCATCATTTATTGCAGCTGCAATATCGCACATAAATAAAAAAGCTCCTGAATCAGATCCAGGAGCAGCATTAATCTTTTGAACTCTTACTTGATTTTCGTGATCAGCTCAACGATGTTCTTCACACCGAGCTTTTCAAAAATCCGTGCTTTATAAGTACTTACGGTTGAAAGTTGAAGGTTAAGCTTTTCAGCAATTTTGGCTGTACCTAAACCTTCCTTCAAAAGGTTCATCACGTCGGTTTCACGAGGTGACAAACTTACGACCGGGTCTGGAAGATACTCTTTGGGGTTGATGAGGCGGTTGATATTCATCTGCTGCATATCCTCGCTCATGTATTTTTTGTTGTTCAAAACGCTCATTACAGCTGTTTTAAACTCCTCTTCCGGCGCATCTTTCGACAGATAACCGTCTGCACCTGCTTGAAGGTACATTAATCCGTACAGCTGTTCGTCATAGCTGGAAAACATCAGTATCCTCGTTCCGGGAGATTTCTGACGAATGGTTTCGACCATTTTAGTTGTATTTCCACCTGGGATATTGATATCCAGGATGAGAAGATCGTATGCTTTTACTTCAATTTCCTGAAGTATCTTGTCAAAATCGTCAACATCCGAAATCGTAGAATCCGGAATCAATGATTTGAGGAGGTGCTTCGTACCGATTCTCACTACTGCATGGTCTTCGGCGATAAGTATGTGTTTCATGGATAGGCTCGGGCCAATTATATGTATGAAATCTGATTAAATTAAAGCTAAGCGTCGCTGTTGTACACTTAACAAGTGAATTCAAAGACCTGATTACCAACCTATGCAATTACCGTACACTCGAACCGGACTGTTTGAATAATTAACAAAAATAGTAATCTGCATTGTATTAAACATAAAAAATATCAAATTAGTATACCAATATTTCCAAATAACGATTACACACACTTGCTGATTCAGGATTTACAAAAGGCATCCATATTTTCTTGTGGCAATAGTCGAATAACTATGATGGTGTTTGACGAATATCCCCTTTCCAGTCACAAGGCCGCACTTTCCGATTTTTTGTTCTTTAACAGTCAGCATCTTCGCTTGTCGCCGGATCCTGTTCAGACCTTCTTACTAATTAGAAATTGTTCTCACCAGATTATAGCTGAATTTCACTGTAATGTAGATGCCACCGGCTGTTGGGTTTCACTGCAGAACGCCCCGTTCGGAGGAGTTGCTTTTCAGGAAAACTGTACCAACAGCGAACTGATTTTTATGCTGCATTCAATTACGGACTGGCTTGCACGAAGTTCGTGTAAAAGCCTGGTTATCAAAACTCCACCCTCGTGCTATCACGGCAGCATTCATGACAAAACACACTGGAATTATATAAATACTGGTTTCAGTGCAGTTCGTACCCTTACTAACCAATATCTTCTTGTAACTGAAACGAAATTTAAGGATATAATCAGCAAACCGGAAGCGAGAAGATTGCGAAAAAGTTTAAATGCCGGTTTCGAGGCCGCATTGGACCGGAATGCCGGTTTTTCGGAAATATATTCGTTTATCAGTAAATGCCGCTGTCAGAAAGGATATCCGCTACCAATCTCTAAGGAAGCTCTATTTAAACTGATACAGAGTTTCCCAAACCACTTTCTGACATTCACAGCCGCTCACAAGCATATAATCGTCGCCACCATTATCGCCGTCCGCGTAGCACCGCACATACTCTACGTTTTCCTATCTGACTACGATAGTGCATTCGCTGCGTATAGCCCCATTGTTCTTCTGACGCAGAGTCTATACGAATTCTGTCAGCAGGAAAACTGCAAGATCCTCGACTTAGGAACGTCGCTCGATCATTTTGGTCGATATAAGGAATCATTAAGCCGGTTCAAACGGAATCTCGGCGCGAGGGAGTGTGTGAAAATCACCTATCGTCGCGAAATTTAGTTAGATACCAAGACAGTTTCCGTCACGGTAAAACACGCTCGTACAGGTTTCAATGCCCACAATGGGCGTCATACCAATGAAATCGAGCCGGCGAAATCCTTTTTGTGCAAGATAGTCTTTGGCCCGCTGATACCATTCTCTTTCTGAGTTATCCAGAATGATCACTCCGTCCGCCCTCAGAAAATCAGATGCAAAAATCGCACACTTAACCCGGTTCCTACCATCGACGACAATGATGTTGTATAGTTCACCTGTTGCTTTTACCGCCTGTATGTAATCTTCGCCCAGTGCTTTCTCCAGCAAGGTTGTGTTGACAGGAAGGCGAGGTCCGATTTGTCGAATCCATGCATTCTCATGTTCCACGGCGGTAATGTGCTTCACCTGCCCCGCATACCAGATTGTTGAATTGCCCGATCCATATTCAAAAACGCGAAATCCAGCCTTCAACCGGGGTTTAAGGAAAAGAATAAATGGATAAGTGTACCAGGGAAGCGGATTACCATTCGCGTCCACGGACTGTTTTGAATGGAAGCTTTTGAACCAGCCGTATTGCTTTAAAGCCCCGTCCAGATGAAGCTGGACAACTCCGCCAAGACCCACTTTATTCAAAAAACCCCACGCACTGTTTTTTATTTGTTTTAACATCGATCGATTTGCTTGGCATTGTTTGCCACAAACCTACGAATTAATGTACTTTTCTCTTAAAACTGCCGCAATGCGTTCGGCAGCTTTCCCGTCCCATCCGAAAGGATCTTTAAACTCTTTGATCGGCTCCGACAAGATTTTGTCAATCATAGCTACAACTTTCTTTGCAGTATAATCTGCGACAAGGTGGTTTGTTCCTTCCAGAATTGTTATGGGCCGCTCGGTTTCGTTGCGAAGTGTAAAGCAGGGAATGCGCAAAAATGTAGTTTCTTCCTGGACTCCACCCGAATCTGTAATTACAAGCTTTGCATTCTTGATCAGGTTTGTGAACTCAAAATAGCCTGCGGGAAGAAGCAAATTGCAGTTTTCGATTTCATTGAATGTAGAAATCAGTCCAAACTTGTTGATATGGTGAAAGGTTCTTGGATGTACCGGAAAAATCACCGGGTACTTGATTGCCAGAACCTTTATCAATGTAAGCAATTCTTCAAGAGCTGCCTTGGTATCAACATTTTGCGGCCGGTGCATGGTGAGCAGCAGGTACGGCTGCTTAATTCCCTGCATTTTGATCAGGTTAACCCGGTCGATCTCAGGCATGGAATGCACGAGCGAATCAATCATGACATTTCCGGTAAAATGAATGCGGGCTGATGGAATATTTTCTTTACGTAGGTTCTCAACAGCTGTTGTTTCCGTCGCAAAAAGATCCTCTGAAATGGCGTCGATTATCATTCGGTTCACTTCCTCGGGCATTTGACGATTTCCACATCGCAATCCTGCTTCCACGTGAGCAACCGGAACATGCAACTTAGCAGCAACGAGCGCGCAGGCCAGTGATGAATTTACATCACCTACGACAACCACCAGGTTGGGTTTCTGTTTCTCCACGATTTTCTCAAACGCCAACATGATTTTCGCCGTCTGTTCTGTTTGTGTTCCTTCTCCTACACCGAGAAAATGATCCGGTTTCGGCAACCCAAGCTGTTGAAAGAATATACCTGACATGGAAAAATCACTATGTTGGCCTGTATGCACCAGTTGTGTTACAAATTCAGGACACGCATTGAAAGCGCGGTACAGAGGCGCTATTTTGACGAAATTAGGCCGCGCACCTGCGACAATCAGTATTTTCATAGGCTATCTGCTGCATTTTATCTTATTTCGTCCTGCCAATCAAGTTCATTCAAATGGGGATTATTGTTCGTCAGGGATTTAAAAGTTCTATTGTTTCTTATGTCGGAGTAATCATAGGGACTTTCAACATACTGATCCTCTACAACCAGTTTATGACGCAGGAACAGCTTGGCTTATATGCCTCTACCCTGCTCACTTTCCCGGTGATTTATATGTCTTTTGCGCTGCTGGGTGTGCCCTCAGTGGCAGTGCGTTTTCACAGCCGGTTTCAGGATGAAGTAGCCAGGCGCCAGCTTTTTACATTCATTATTGTAACCCCGCTGGTGGGTCTGGCAGCATTCGTTTCGCTCTATTTGCTCTTCAAACCACTCTATTTAAAGTTTTACCTTGACCATTCTCCTCTGCTGGTTAAGTACTATTACGTTTTCATTCCCCTAACGGTCGGGATGGTTTATTTACTGGCGCTGGAATCCTATTCACGTATTAACCTGCGCATTGCAGTTCCTTCCCTTATTCGCGAAGTGGGGCTCAGGCTGGCGAATAGCTTGCTGGTCATTTTGTTTGGTTTCAAAATCATCACTTTTGATACAATGGTGTGGCTCACTGTCCTGAGCTATGCACTTGCGATTACGGCGATGCTGATCTACCTGTATTTCCAAAACCGGCTCTACACTTCATTGGATTTCGGGTTTATCAAACATCCTGCATTCCGCGAAATGTACCGTTACGGACTGTGGGTACTACTTGGAGGAGCCAGCGCTGCATTACTCCCGCATATCGAAAAGGTCCTTTTGCCCGCATTCGAGGGCGGACTCGGGAACACTGCCATATTCGACATTGCTTCCCGCATTGCACTTGTGATCTCCATTCCGCGGAACAGTATCGTGATGATCAGTGCGCCTATTATCTCCGAAGCTTATGCCAAAAATGATATAGCGCACATCGACAGTATCTACAAGAAATCGTCTCTCAACCTCTTCATTATAGGTACCTTTCTTTTCCTGGGCATCTGGTGCAACATTGATTCTATCTTCGGACTGATTCCCAAATCAGACATTTATGCACAGGGAAAATGGGTGGTACTGATGGTGGGCGTATCGCGCATTGCGGATATGGCGACAGGATTGAACTCGGAGATACTTACCAATTCGAAGTTTTACAGGTACGATATCGTGTTCATGCTTTTCTTCACGATTCTACTGCTTTTCAGTAATCAGATACTTATACCTATGTTTGGCTACAACGGAGCCGCAGCCGCCGCTCTGTTTTCTACCATTACATACAACTTTGTAAAGCTCTTTTTTATCAAGCGCAAAATGGGCATTCAGCCTTTCACAACCGGCACTATCAAGGTGGCGACACTCGCTGCGCTGGCTTACCTGGCAGTTTACTTCATCCCCCACCCCGCCGATCAGAAAGACCTCTATGCAGTAATCGTCGATGTGCTGTTGAGATCTGTTATAGTAACTGTCATTTTCGGAGGCGGGATTTTAGTTTGGAAGGTTTCCGAGGATATTGCGACAGGTATCGGAACAGGTTGGAGTTTTGTAAAAACAGGCATTTTGAAGAAAAAATAACCCGGCTGCAATTCCGCTCCCACGAGAGAGGCACCATTCCTTTCTGGCATTTGTGTTTTTAACTTTGCTATCTTTGACTATCAGCCGCCTGAGCTTTTGGGCACATTTAAAATTTCAGCTTTTCAATGTCACTTAAACAAAAAATAGTAGCCGGCTTGTTGAAAGAGCCTTTCAGCAAGTTTCAATTAACTACTTACGACCACAGCAAACCCATTAATATGGTGGTCGGCTCAATGTATTCTGTTTATAAAGGCTGGATACATTCTGATATAGAGACATTGAACCTCTTAAAGAAAAGTGACTGGGAAAAGTATTTTGACGAAAACTCCATTGACAGGATCCTGGCTGAGCACGTTTGGGAACATTTGACGCCGGAAGAGGGGAAACTTGCATTCCTGCATTGCTATCTTTTCCTGAAACCTGGCGGATTTCTCCGCGTGGCTGTTCCCGACGGCTATCATCCCGACCCGGACTACATCAATTACGTAAAACCAGGCGGAACCGGCGAGGGAGCCGACGATCATAAGATTTTGTACAATTATCAGCTCATGTCGGGTTTCCTGCACGAGATAGGCTTCACAGTTAAGCCACTGGAATACTTTGACGAGCACGGTAAATTTCACAAATATCCCTGGAAGGTAGAAGATGGAATGGTAAGGCGCTCCGCCGATCACGACGACCGCAACAAAGGCGGCAAGCTGGGTTACACCTCATTGATCATCGACGCATTCAAAAACTAATGGATTTGCCGGATCAGCTCGCCCCCATCGTTCTTTTCTGCTACAACCGCCCCTGGCACCTGGAACAGACTTTGGGATCGTTGCAGGCAAATTCTCTGGCAGCTCAAAGCGAGCTTTTTATATACTCCGACGGCCCCAAAAAGGAAGCAGATCAGAATGCAATCCGGCAAATCAGAGAGTACCTCGAACAGCTAAATGGGTTCCGGAAGATCACAATTATCAAATCAGAACATAACCAGGGACTAGCGTCTTCGGTTATAAAGGGTGTTACCGAGGTCATTGAACAATATGGTAAGGTGATCGTGCTGGAAGACGATATGCTCACCACGCCCGACTTCCTGGATTACATGAACAAGGCACTGCATGTATTTGCATTCCGCGACGATATTTTCTCCGTTACAGGATATACGCCTCCCTTTTCCATTCCGCAAGTTTACCAAAATGATTTGTTCCTGGTTCCGCGCGCAAGTTCCTGGGGCTGGGGTACCTGGGCGCACAAATGGGCAAAAGCGGATTGGGGAATGCAGGATTTCTCTGATTCTCAGAGAACAGCCGAATTGCGTAACACGCTCATTGAAGGCGGCGATGATCTTTGGCCAATGCTGATTAAGCAGCAGACAGGCACTATAGATTCCTGGGCGATCCGATGGACATTGACCCAGGCGAAAAATCACGCTTACGGACTCTACCCGGTTCATTCAAAAATAAAAAACATTGGAACAGACGGCAGCGGCACTAATTTTACATTTAAATCCACCGGATACGGACAGGAACTGAAAACAGGGAATGTGAAAATGGATCCGCATTTGAGACCTGACGAATCACTTATCAATCAGTTCCGGAAGTACTACAATCTGCCGGTTTCTGTTAAAATCAAAAACTGGATCAAATACCGCATTTGATCCCACTTATATGTACTGGCTGCGCTATCTGCTTAAAGAACCTTACAATTCACTCAACACTCCTGCCGGCCGTGAGTTTGTCGGATTGTTGTTTAAATATGGAAACAGTGCCCGACACAAGCTTACACAGGTTAGTTTCGGAAAGTACCGCCTCGCAGTGCCAGATACAATGTCATTTTTATGGCAGCACAAAGAGATTTTTGCTGACGAATTCTATTACTTCGAAACATCCAACCCTGCGCCGGTCATATTTGACTGCGGAGCGAATGTTGGTATGAGCGTTTTGTATTTCAAGAAACTCTATCCAAATGCTAGGATTACTGCCTTTGAAGCTGAGCCCGACATTGCATTACTGCTCCGGAAAAATCTGTCGGACAACGCCATTGAAAATGTCGAGGTAGTTGACAAAGCTGTCTGGACCGATCAGGGAGGTATCTGGTTTGGCAGCGAATCAGCAGACTCATCCTCCATTTACTCCACAGCCGCAAAAAAGAAAATAGCCTCCATACGTTTGCGGGACTATCTACTTGCTGAAAAGCACATTGACTTTCTGAAAATAGACATTGAAGGCGCCGAAAAAGAAGTTTTAAACGATTGCCAGGATCACTTGCAACATGTGCAGAACCTGTTTGTGGAATTTCATTCTTATGTCAACAATCCGCAGGACCTCGCAGCTGTAATCGCAGTATTTGAGAAAAATGGGTTCAGATATTACATTGATACTAATCAACACCGCCTCAGACCTTTTACAAACCACAGGTACCGCGGCAACGAAATTATGGACCTGCAACTGAACATTTTCGGCTGGCGGGAATAGCTTATGTTCACAGTCGGGAATCCACCATTTCTCTTGGTAAAACTGATTTCAGGTCAAATACGACGGAATCGCCATTGGTAAATTGCTTGAAGTCGAGCTGATTATAAATGTCATGTGCCACCACAAGCACAATTGCCTCGTACTCACCTGTCGGCTCGGGCGCAAGCTGAATTCCAAACTCTGATAACGCCTGTTCTGCCGAGGCCCAGGGATCATGAATATCGACCTCTAAGCCAAAATCAACCAATTCCCGATATACATCAATAACCCTGGTGTTACGCATATCGGCACAATTCTCCTTGAATGTGATTCCCAGCAGCAGTACCCGACTTCCCTCCACTTTGTGACCTTTTTTGATCAGAAGCTTCACCAATTTGTTGGCGACAAAAACGCCCATTGTATCATTAACACGCCGCCCAGATAAAATTACCTGCGGATAATAGCCCAGCGACTCCGCTTTATAAGCCAAGTAATACGGATCAACGCCGATACAATGCCCGCCAACCAGTCCGGGTTTATAGGTAAGAAAATTCCACTTGGTTGCAGCAGCTTCGAGCACTTCCGTTGTGTCAATATTCATTCTGTCAAAAATCAATGCAAGCTCATTCACAAAGGAAATATTCACGTCCCGTTGAGCATTTTCTATGGCTTTGGACGCTTCTGCTACTTTGATACTAGGTGCCAAATGCGTTCCAGCCTCGATCACAGAACTGTAAAGCTGATCAACGAAATACGCAGCTTCGGGAGTCGAGCCAGAAGTAACTTTCTTGATTTTGGCAAACGTATGCACTTTATCACCTGGATTAATGCGCTCTGGGGAATAACCACAGAAGAAATCAATATTATACTCAAGTCCGCTTCTCGCAGCTAACACCGGGACGCAGTCTTCTTCGGTACAGCCCGGGTAAACAGTAGATTCATAGATTACGACGTCGCCTTTTTTGAGATATTTGGCAATGGTACTGCTTGCAGCCAGAAGCTGCCGCAAATCCGGCTTTTTATTATTGTCTACCGGCGTAGGAACTGTCACTATGAATACATTACATTCCAGCAGATCATGCTCATCATCTGAAAGCAACAGCCGATGTGCATTGGCCAGATCATCCACCGAAATCTCCCTTGTCACATCATCACCCCGCCGCAACTCGGCCACGCGCTGACTGTTGATATCGAAACCTAGTACATCGTATTTGTAACTGAACGCGATGGCCACTGGCAGACCAACATAACCCAATCCTATCACCGCGATTTTACCTTGAAATTCAGGAAGCATTCTGTGTGCATGTTTATTGTCGGGCATAAAACTATGCATATTTCAACCTACCAAAAAATTTCAATTTACCCCGTTACCAAAGCTAAAAACCGACGTATTGGTTGTATAGGACACCTTTAAACACGTTTATGGATTTACAAATCATTCAAAACAAAGTATTTGTTATTCGCGGCTCCAGAGTAATGCTCGACTATGATCTGGCAGATATGTACGAGATTGAAACCAAAGTTTTAAAACAGGCTGTACGCAGGAACATGAACAGATTTCCCGCAGATTTCATGTTTGAGCTGACGCAGAAAGAATACCAATCTTTAAGGTCACAAAATGTGACCATAGAAATCGGTCGTGGAACTCATAGTAAATACCTCCCATTTGCATTCACTGAACAGGGCGTTGCTATGCTTTCCAGCGTATTGAAAAGCACGAAAGCGCTGGAAGTGAACATTACAATTATGCGCGCATTTGTCACAATGCGACAGAACTACCTTGACTCTGCCGAACTCAGGCAGCGGATCGAAGCGATTGAAACCGAGATGGAAACCAAATTTGAGGATATCCATCAGGCATTGCAGTACCTGCTGGATCCGCCCCAGCCAGCAAGAGAACCCATCGGTTTCAAGCCAGGTGAATAATTTACCTGGCGTAAGGATTTGGTGGAAAAACGTGAACCTGAAAACCCTCGCGCTGCATTACATTCAATACCGTTGTGGAAGGTACTTTCTTGAAAATCACGGCACAAAGTACCTGTGACGGCATTAATGTAGCTTTCGTGAGAAAATCATGAAATGCCAGCTTGCGCTTAATCTTTCTGAAAGCCGGGGACGAATCGTCGGCCTTTTCCTGGCTGTATGAAGGATGATAGTAATTGTTATTAATGCCTTTGAATGCAACCATCGGAAGGCCCATACCGTTTGCAAGCTTATCCATCTCACGTTCCGAGAGCTTGAAGACGTAGTTGCCAACTTCCTCAAATGAATACCTGTTCTTCCAGTATTTTTGTAAAGCCCTTGTATCAAAACGGTCAAATATATTTCGTAGCGCCAGAAGCAGGGGCATTTTGGAAATCGGATCGTGGGGCTCTACCAGTATAACAGCCTCTCTTGCGACCCGGAGCATTTCATAAACGCCTAAATAGGGACGCGGAAAGTGATGATAAGCTTCTTTGCAAAAAATATAGTCAAAGCTGCTGTCGGGAAAAGTGAGTTTCTCAACATTTTCAACGGCATATTTTTCAATGAACCCTCTTGATTTTGATAATGGAAGAAACGCTTCTGAAATGTCGGTAGCTGTTACGTCCAGACCCTTTTTGTAAAAATGATTGGCATCAAATCCATAACCGTCCCCTACCGTCAGCCATGATTTGGACTCAGTCACAAAAGGATCAGTCAGGGTAAGCATCCGCTGGTGAATCCAGTGGTTGATCGTTTTATGCTGATTATCATACTCCCACAGCTCAATTGCACGGTCTTTCGCCTCCTTTGTTGCGTATTGGACATCGTACCATTCCGAATGCGCCTCGTGGCTGCGCTTTTCATTAGACATTATCGTCGGTTTACTTAGTTCAGGATAAAGATAGATTAACGAATAAAATTTTTAAGCGAGGAACTGTTTAATTTTACCTCTATCAAACATTAACATCCCTGCGGAAACCGTCGGCAAAGCTCATTTACATGGTACTTCATTTAAGTACATTTCATCTGGAAGGAGGCGCAGGAGTAGCAGCTGCGAGGTTGCATCACGCATTATTGAAGTCAGGTACTGAGTCCAGTCTGCTGGTTGCATTCCCTTCAAAAGAGGAGCAAAATGTTTATGGATTAGGCAGTTCAAAATGGGAGCTGCGAAAAATGTGGGGCCGGTTCACCGCCGAGCGGCTTCTTTTTTATCCCCAGGAAGCTGACAAATCAGTCAGGTTCGCGTTTTCTCCTGCTGGTGTAGGCGCAGATATCAGTGCGCATCCTTTGGTTCAAAAAGCGGAGATCCTGCATTTGCATTGGATCAACTTCGGATTTCTTTCACTCAAATCGCTGGAAAAACTTTTTGCATTGAACAAACCGGTCGTCTGGACAATGCATGATATGTGGACAATGACCGGCGGCTGCCATTATAGCCGTGGCTGCGAAAGATTCTTGTCCCATTGTCAATACTGCCCCTATCTGGCCAAATCTGACATTTACGATATTTCATTTACACAGTTTGAGGCAAAAAAAGCATTGTATTCGCTGGCAAAAACAGCCTTGATTTCTCCAAGTTTATGGCTGGATACGCTTACAAAGAAAGCCGCACTTACAAAAGATCTGAGTTCTTTTTGCATTCCAAACTGCATTGACACCACATTATTCAAGCCTGTAAACAAGCTCGCCGCCCGCGATGCATTCGGGTTACCGGCTGACAAAAAGCTGATTCTTTTTACCGGAGCAAACATCCAGGATAAGAGAAAAGGGTTCGTTTACTTTCAAGAAGCATTGAAGCAGGTCCGATCCAGTTATCCTGAGATCGAGGTGATGCTATTTGGGAAAGCCGATGCTTCCGGATTTGCAGATTTTCCCGTACCCGTCCATTATATAGGCAAGATCAGCGATACCGAAGCAATGGTAAATGCCTATAATGCAGCCGATCTGATCGTGGTACCTTCCCTGGAAGACAACCTGCCCAATACGATTATGGAGGCAATGTCGTGCGGCACTCCGGCGGTGGGATTTGATACAGGCGGTATTCCTGAGATGATCGATCACGGGATCAATGGGTTTGTGGCTGAACAGAAGTCTGCCGGCTCGCTGGCAGCTGGGATCAGCTGGGTGCTGGAAAACAACGGATCATCTGCATTGTCTGCTGCGGCCCGCGAAAAAGTGGTTAACAATTACTCAGAAAGCCTGATTGCAGCGCGCTACCAGGCTATTTATAATTCATTATTAAATGGATAATCAGCCGATCCTCACGATCATTACCGTCACCTACAATGCAGAAGAGTACGTAGAGCGCACATTACGCAGCGTACAAGTGGCGCTTTCGCACGTAGCTGACCCTGCACTGATCGAATACCTGATTATCGACGGGCTCTCGACAGATGCTACGCTGTCGATTTGCCAACAGTACTCTTCCATTATTTCCCGGATTGTTTCAGAGAAAGACCGGGGAATTTATGATGCGATGAACAAAGGAATCCGGCTGGCAAATGGCCAATACCTTTGGTTCCTCAATGCGGGAGATGAAATTTTTGACAAGACGGTACTTGCGGGTTTGCTTATAGCAACTGCCAGCAAAGCAGATATCTATTATAGTGATGCGATGATGGTGGATGAAAACAGTCGTGAACACGGTCTTCGGAGTCAGTTTACGCCACATACCTTACCGGAGAACATCAAATGGACGGATTTTGCATTGGGGATGAAAATCTGCCACCAGGCTTTTATTGCCCGTAAGCAAGTTGTGCCATTTTACGATATATCCAACCTGAGTGCAGATATTGATTGGGAAATCATGTGCCTCAAACGCGCCGGGAATGCGCAGTTTCTTCCATTCATTCTTTGCCGTTACCTGATGGGCGGTACCTCTGTGCAAAATCACGGCCGCTCGCTTGTTGACCGTTTTCTGGTTCTGCAAAAGCATTTCGGAACGATCCGCGCGGCCCTCAATCACCTGCGTATATTCTGGCGGGGAGCCGTTTTTGCATTGCGAAGAGGTAAGTACTGGTAAGCGTCACTCTTCTTTTATTCCTATTTAAAAAAGTTGCCCAATTAGCAGCCAAAAACGGTTTTCAGCTGGCTTATATCCTATCTTTTACCAAAATCACAATACCTGTCTTTCATTGAAAAATCAGATTTTTCATAACAAAATTTGGCGCAACTTACATTAAGGATATATTTGTTTTATCAATTGTTAATATAACCAAACCTATCGTTATGAAAAAAATTCTGCTATTTGCATTTTTTTTCTGTGTGATTGCATGGGTGTCAGCAAACGGACAAGATGTTAGAATCACAGGAAAAGTAACAAGCGACGACGGCTCCGGCCTGCCCGGTGTATCCGTGCAGGTGAAAGGAAGCACCATCGGAACGCAGACAGACGTGCAGGGAGATTACGCCGTCAATGTCCCAAATTCATCTTCCATTCTGATTTTCAGCTTCGTTGGAATGACCTCTCAGGAGATCGCTGTTGGTAACCAAAGTGTAATCGACGTGAAGCTCCTGACTGATACCCGCAATCTGAGTGAAGTGGTTGTGACGGGCTTCGGGTCCCAGATCAAGCGTGATGTGACAGGGAATATCGCCCAGGTAAAAGGTTCGGAGATCCAGAATATGCCTGTTACAAGTGTCGACGCTGCATTGCAGGGAAGAGCGGCAGGTGTGTATGTGAACAGTGGAACCGGGAAGCTTGGTCAGGCGATCAATGTTCGTGTGCGCGGAAATTCTTCCATCAGCGCCAGCAGCCAGCCGCTGTACGTGATCGATGGAATGCCGGTAACTACCTCCGACGTGAGCAATAGTACCGGAGGCGCAACGAACCCGCTTGCAGACTTCAACTCCAATGATATCGAATCCATTGAAATCCTGAAAGATGCCTCTGCCGGCGCCATTTATGGTTCTCGTGCAGCGAATGGGGTGGTGCTTATCACAACCAAAAGAGGTAAGGCGGGAAAAACCAATGTAAGTGTTAATTACCAGATCGGTTCTTCGGAAGCTACCCGCCGTGTCGACTTCCTGAATGCTGAACAGTATGTAAAGTTTTATACAATGGCGGCCAACAACCGCGATCGCATTGATGGTGTGGATCCAAATGATCCTGATTCGTACACGCAATACATGCTGGGCGAAGGTGGTTTCCTGGACACGTACAGCCTCGGCACTTACGGAACACCAGACCAGAAAGAATACCTCTGGCAAGACCAGGCTTTTCAAAAAGCTCCACAGCAGCAGCTTGATTTTCAATTGAATGGTGGAAATGAAAAAACGAAGTTCTTCGTCTCCGGCCAGTATTTGGATCAAAAAGGAACCATCATCGGAAATAAGCTCGACCGCCTATCCGGCCGCTTGAATCTTGACCACCAGGCGTACAAATGGTTGCAGGTAGGACTTTCAATGGGTTTATCGAGAACAGTTAATAAACGTCTGCCGGGTGACAATGCGTTTTCCAACCCATTGCAAATGGCTGCATTAACTCCATTAACGCCTTTCAACGACCCCGCTACCGGCTTGCCTACTGGTACCCCTCCGGGAGAAGTCGGCGTTCCGCTCTATTTCAATCCGATGATCTCCATCAAATATGCGAGCTTCGTGGCAACTACGTCCAGAAACCTGACGACCGCATACGGACAGCTGAATTTATTGCCTGGTCTGAGATTCAGAAGCGAGTTGGGGATTGACATTTTGAACCAAAACGAAGAGAGTTACTATCAAACCCAGAATATCAGGAATGTAAGTACAGCAGTTGCTGGTTTGGGTGAGAATTTTGGCACTTTCATTACCAACTATAATACAAACAACTTCTTCTCGTACGAGAAGGTAGTGAATAACCATGCTTTTGACGGTACATTGGGGATGTCTTACCAACAGTCACAAAGCAGGGAGAACTCCATTGAAGGAACCCAGTTCCCTTCGAATTCATACAAAAAGATCGCAAGTGCTGCTACTAAATCCGGCGGTAGCTCCTCTGAAACCAACTACCGTTTCCTTTCGTACTTCCTCCGGGTAAATTATAAGTTCTCTGACAAATACCTGTTATCTGCCAGCGCCAGGATCGACGGATCTTCCCGTTTTGGTGTTGATTCACGCTACGGATTTTTCCCTTCTGTGTCCGCAGGCTGGGTCCTATCAGAAGAAAATTTCCTGAAAGACAATGTAACAATTAGCTTCTTGAAACTGAGAGGAAGCTACGGCACGACAGGTAACTCCGAGATCGGCGACTTTCCGCAGCTTGGTTTATTTGCAGGTGATGCAGGTTATGCAGGAGCAGCCGGACAGCGCCCATCACAGCTTGCAAATCCGAATTTGCAATGGGAAACAACCAATCAGGCCGATATCGGGTTGGATTTCGGATTATTCAACAACCGGATCAATGGAGAAATAGATTACTATGAAAAGAAAACGAAAGGTCTTTTGCTTCAAGTAAACGTTCCCGCAACTACTGGTTTTTCCACGCTATATGCCAATGTTGGTAAGCTGGAAAACAAAGGTTTTGAATTTGTATTGAACACACAGAACCTGATCGGCAAGTTTAAATGGAACACCTCGCTAAACTTTGCAACCAACAAAAATGAGGTGACTGACATTCAGGGACAAATCATCGAAGGTGGTATCCGCAACATGAACCGCGTCATGGAAGGCCAGCCTGTGGGCGTGTTTTATACAGTGGAGTACGCAGGTGTTGATCCTGCAAACGGCGATGCGCTTTTTTACAAAAACACAGAAGCAGACCCGCGCGGTACAGTTACCAACAGCGGATATAACAGCGCGCAAAGAATTGCAGCAGGAAGTCCTAACCCGAAAATTGTAGGTGGTATCACCAACACATTCTCCTTCAAAGGGCTGGATCTGAATGTCTTCTTTAATGGAGTTGCCGGTAACAAGATCAATTTTTACGGAGTAGGCCAGTATTCTTCTGCAAACGGGATTTATGAGGATAACCAAACCGCAGACCAAATGAATGCGTGGACTCCTGAAAACCCGAACACAGATGTTCCGGAAGCGCGTTTTTATCGTGGAAACGGAAACCAGGCATCTACCCGCTACATTCTCGACGGATCTTATCTGCGCTTACGCTCAGTGACATTGGGCTACAACCTGCCTTCGAGCATCACAAGCAAACTTAAAATGGAGCGCGTGCGCGTTTACGTATCAGGACTTAACCTGGCGACATTTACCAACTACAAAGGCTGGGATCCCGAAGTGAACACGGACGACTTGCCTGAGGTGGATACAAAATTTGCTTTGGGAAATGATTTTTATACAGCACCTCAGCCACGCACGATCATGGTTGGTATCAATGTTGGTTTCTAATCGCATTCAGCTTGTTAAATTATCTGAATTATGAAAAAAAGAACATATATATATTCCCTGGCATTTGCTACGGGATCTTTCTTGCTCACAGCTTGTGACAATAGACTGGACGTAGCTCCGACGCAAAGTATCGGAGAGGAAACTGCACTAAGTACCTCACGCGACGTAGAAGTGACGCTGGTCGGCGCCTACGATGCATTGCAGGATCCGGATGTTTACGGCGGCGCTTTCCAGTATGCTTCTGAACTGCTGGGCAACAGTGATGAGCTGGGTTTCGGCGGGACTTTCCAAAACCTGCTCGAAATGTACAACAAGCAAATTACCACTCAGAATGTGACCTCCCTGGCCACCTGGCGCGATTCTTATGTGGCGATCAACCGCTGTAACAATGTGCTTGCTGCACTCGACATTGTAGACGAGGACAAACGTGCACGCGTGGAAGGAGAAGCGAGATTCATTCGTGGATCTGTCTATTTTGATCTGGTAAGACTGTTTGCAAGAGCATGGGGCGATGGCGATGCGGCACAGAACCCGGGTGTACCGCTTGTACTCAAACCAACGCGGGTGGTAACAGAAGCTGATCAGATTGCAAGAAATTCTGTTGCCGAAGTGTACCAGCAAGTGCTGGCAGATCTGAATGCGGCGAAGTCACTCCTGCCTGCGGGTAACACCATTTATGCAAACAAATATGCCGCCTCTGCCCAGCTGTCCCGTGTTTATCTGATGCAGTCAAACTTTGCACAGGCCCGCGACGAAGCGAATGAAGTGATTGAATCAGGTGAATATCCACTGGCAACTGATTTTACCTCATTGTTCTACACTTTCCTGAGAAATGGCGGAGCTAATCCGAGAGAATACATTTTCTCCATGATTGTAACGCAGCAAGACGGAATAAATGATCTGAATACCTATTTCGGCGCTACTATTGACGATATCTCGGGCAGCTCCGGACGTGGCGACATCAGGATTCTTCCGCGGCACCGCAATATGTATGAAGCGGGCGACGTACGCGGTCAGTTCTTTGTAAGCTCTATCAATACTTACACGCAGAAGCACATTGATCAGTTTGGAAATGTGCTGCAATTCCGTTCGGCAGAAATGTACCTGACACGCGCAGAAGCGAATTTCCGGCTTGGAACAGCTGTGGGCGCAACGCCGCTTGCTGACATCAACCGCATTCGCAAACGTGCCGGTATAAAGGATTTGACAACATTGACATTACCTGCCATTTTGAAGGAAAGACACCTGGAACTTGCTTTTGAAGGTCACATGCTGCATGATATCAAACGTACCAAAGGCAATGTAGGCGCATTACCCTACAATTCACCAAGACTGATACTGCCACTTCCGCAGCGTGAGATTGATGTGAATAGAAAGCTGGTACAAAACGAGGGATATTAATCTGCAACAAGCATTCAAGCAAAAAAGACACTCTTCTTAACGAGGAGTGTCTTTTTGTTTTGACTAAAATAGAAAAAAATTCGACTATCGCCAGCTGATCCAGGCCTTCGCATCTTTCGCACTTACCATATCATAGGTAGTTTCTGAGGTTTGAATGAGATAAAATCCATTTGGTTCGTATAATAGCTCAGCAGCCTTAGCAACCGGGCCGGTTGCAGGAACCGGGCCTAATTTCCCATACTCTTTAAAAACGACCCGCCCATCTGACGTAAAGGTTGGTCTGGCTGGTGCGTGCGCGTACTCAAAAATGTACGACTCTCCGTCGGAAAAGATCGGTGCAAACAAATCATACCTGTTATCCACACCTGGTTGGTAGACAAAAGCAACATATAGGGCATCCCCATACTTTTCATTTTGCACGCCAAGCGCATCATCTATTCCATTGATATGAAATAGGTTTCTTGACTCCCAGTCACCGCCTGATTCGATTGGCTCCTGCCACCATCTTCTGGCAGCTGCCAGGTCAACTGAGATGGGCTTAATTGCGCCTTGCACGGTTGTAGCAAGGTTTCCCGCATTGAACCTCAGCTGAACCGCGTTTTCATTCCAGCTGAAATTACTAAATCCGTTGATCGTCTGCGATCCATTCACGAGCGGATTAAGAAAGACAAGGTTCGCTCCGCTGAAATAATACCCGGTCGTAAAGTTCCGGGGGGTATTCCCATCAAGCCAGGTCAGCTTAATAGTTCGTGCTTTCGCGTTCGGCGTGATTTCATAGGTAACGTTACCTACTGTAATTCTTTTGAAATAAGCCTGGTACTTGGATATGTTGTTAAAAAGCAATGCTTTGGCCAGGTCACCGCTTTCGTAGGAAGTCGCTTGTGCCTGCGTGGCTTTTGTTAGAACAAGCCGGCTTTGATTTTTGCGGCCCACAAATGCAAGACGGTCTTCCCCGAGCGAGTCAGGAAAGATACTGAACTCAAAGTCAGACCGCAGTCCTTCTCCCGTAATCCCGCCATTTACCGCCTTATCCGGGTCAGCCAGAACGTGCAGATACGAGTAAGTATCGAAGATCAGCGACGGCGTTTGCATTGCTTTCAGGCGGTAGCTGCTTTCTTTGGAATCTTCCGCCGAGGCTGTCGAAAAATCCGAATACATCACTACCCTGTTCTGATCATTGAATTTGAAGTAAAACCCGTAGCTCCCGCCACCAGCCGGATAAATCACCGCATTCCAGCCATAAGGCGCTTCTACCAGCTTTTTCTGATAAGAAGCCAGGGCTGCATTCAGACGCGTGTCGGCCGATTCTTCAAACAATGTATCGTCGCTGTTCTCGCAGGAAAAAAGACCTGCCGATGCAACCAGAAGATATAAAACGATTTTTTTCATCAATCCTAAAAAAGTTGGTTCATCGACCCTCTTACCCTTTTTTGGAGGCTGTAAAAGTCTATATTCCAGGTATTTTTATAATATGCCACTACAATCGCCTCCTTCTGCCGGAGCGAAGCCTGCGCCTGAGCCTTGGTTACTCCCCGCGGGCTCGTGCCTTCCGGAATGGAGTTTACGATCTTATCAAAGCCCGCTTTTCCTTCGGTGAGCATCATAGCGATCATTTCTACGAAATCTTCATCGAAATTGAGCGAGCTGTAAGCAGTAACAAACCCGTCGCGCCTCGCATCCGCATCCGACCAGTTGATCCAGTTCCCACCCTGGTAAAGTGATTTGGTGATGTTACGATATTCTACCGGATAAAGTACCGTCTGGTGGAGAATGTGACCAAACTCATGGTGAATCGTATGCAGGAACCAGTCTTTCACAAAGGATGAATCCCTGCCTGCATTATACCCCTGCATTCCCTTTATCTTGAAGAGGTTAACCCCAAACAGAACCACTTTGCGACCGCCTTCTGCGGTACCAAGCGTAATAGAGCCTTCTGCATTGTACTCGTTACTGCCTGAAAGAATGAAGAATTTGGGAGAAAAACGGTTATAAAACACTTTCCCTGCTTCCTGAACGTAAGGTACCGTCCACGCTTTTTTGATCGTGCTCAGCAGCGGAACTACCTGGGCTTCGTCAGGCGGCACAAGCGTTTTGGTGATATTGCCAAACTCAAACTGGTCCCATTTATACTTCGCAGAGATATTGTAAGGCGTGGTGAGACTATCCAGAATCCATTGATCCACGGGTCCGGGTACCCATTCGTCACCGCCAAGTCCGGGAATTTCCTCCACTTCGCCGATTTCTTCCTCCTTACAGGAAGTCACCAGCGTACTGAGCGCCAACATTCCGGCGAGGGATATTTTTGATAATACCTTTGTGATCATTGTCTGTATCAATTATCTGCTATTCTGTTCTATACCTGCCAAGGTTGCGGATTGTGGAATTTGCAAAACCCGCCGCGGATCGTTTGCCGCAAGTGCAATCACCTGCCCTGATGCAGTTACATGTTCCACTGGTATTGCGTACCGTTGCAAATCAAACCACCTCATCCCTTCCTGTACAAATTCAACTCTCTTAAATGCCAGTACCGTATTGATAATCGCTGAACGCGTGTTATTAACATTAAAAAAATTACGCATTCTGCTAGCTGTTACCGTGTGTGTGGAAGGATTGTAATTAGATACCCGTTTACTTACAAACAGGTTCAGGTCCGCAATACTTTCTGTTGTATTATTCAGGTACGCATTTGCTTCAATTCTGTTGAACAAAACTTCCTCTACGGTAAATAAGGGCAGCATTACATAAGGTAAGCCAATTTCTGCATTCACCGATTCACGCACAAAATACTCATTCAGTTTGGGGATCAAGTAATTATTGTCGCCCTGGGTGTACAATGGATACGCCCAGCTCGCATTGCCGCCAATAATCCCTTCTCCTGCTGAAACTTCCTGCCATTTCCTGAAATTCATCCCGTAACGGTATCGGGCCACATGCCTGCCATACAGGGATGATGTTTCTGCAAGCAACAAATTCGCATTCTGGTTTGCGCGGGAATAGGTGTTGTACAGCTCAGCGGGTGACAAACTTTCGTAGGTTGTATTCCACGGACGCAGATTTTCACCAATATTCCCACCGGGAAATGCTGCGTTGGCATACTGCAGCACTTTCTGGTAATCCTTTTTGAAAAGATAAAACCGGCTTGCAAATGCATTGGCAGCTGCACGGTTGAAATGATACTTGGGCACCGTGTAAGATCCGTCGCTGATCAGCGGCAATCCTTCCAGCAGATCCTTTTCAATCATTTCGTAAACATAAGCTACCGTTCTGCGCTCATATTGTTTCAGCACCACGCGCTCCGGCTCAGTTACATAAGGAATCCCGGGATCGGTATTTGGTTGGGCAGGATCGTAAAATTTGCTAAAAAAGTTTACAAGCATAAAATGCGCGTAAGCACGTGCCACCAGCGCCTCCCCTTTCTGCGCACTGTATTCCTCCGGATTTTCCGCTTTACTAATGAGGTCGAGCGCCTGGTTTGCTACGGAAATTGCCCGGTAGCATTCCGCCCAGTACTGGTCCGGCGAATCCTGATCATCCACTGTGGCTTCCACTTCCTCGAAGAAAAATGAAAACCGGTTTGTCTTGTCATCTTCACCAATCCCTTTGTCAGTCACATTATCGCTCATTGTTTCTGCAAATACTACATAGCCGCCCTGTGGATAGGCAGTTGTCAGCAGCTGCGATACTTGTTTCGGCGTGTTAATCAAAGCTCTTGTGCTATCCGGTTCGGTGGAGAGGAAGTCCTCACAGCCTGCCGATATGGTCACCAGCAAGATGAGCCACACGTATTTCATATTTTTATAGCTCTTCATATCAATATTTTTAATCAAATCTTCGTGCTACTCTCTGTTACAATGTCAGTTTCAATGCAACTGTAAACTGCTTCTGAATAGGCTGCGCTACTCCGCCTGAGTTAAAGAATTCCGGATCCTGTCCTTTCAGCTTCTTATCAGAATAGATCAACCACGGATTGATCGACGACAGCTGGATGCTTGCTCCCTTCAAACCGTAGCGAGTAGCAATGGAAACAGGAACTTTATAGGAAAGCGAAACGGACTTTAATCTGATAAAATCACCCTTCGCGACCCGTTCAGTTGAGTAATTGTAAATATTGTAAGGATAAGTACCTGCAAGATACTGAGCTTGTAGCTTGTCAGGAATTGATGCCACGGGCGTTACGCCTTCTTCGCCCGAAATCAACCAGCGATCGAGAAACTCTCTGGGCATTGCATCAAGATCACTGAATACAGTTTTGTACAATGGATTCAGGCGGATCTTGTTACCATATTGGTAAGTTAAGAATACATTTAGGGATAAATCTTTATAAGTAAGTGTATTGTTAAACCCGCCGGTTACGGGTGGATCCACCGGACCTTCATATTTGAGAAAAGACACATTTTGATCCTGCAAATAAACATCGGAGTTTACTTCCCCATTTTCATTCACAAAGATCGGCACACCGGCTTTCGGATCTAATGCGCGGTAATCAATGGAAAAGAGGCTTCTCACCGGCCGGCCTTTTACATTCGCGCCTTCGGCTTTTACAAGATCAAAAATGCCAGGGGAGTTATCAACATTGGTAATGTGGGTTTTGGCATATCCCACAGTGATCCTGGACCGGAAGTCCCAGTCATTGCTTTTGTACAAAACACCATCAACTGAAAAATCGACGCCATAAGATTGCATATCCGCGTAGTTGGCAACTTTGTAGATCTGCCCTCCGATACCTGAGGTTCTTATTTCATCAATCAAATCGAAACTGTTCCTGATATAACCGTCCACTGTGAGGTTCACCCGATTGGCAAACAGGCCGAGATCGAGTCCGAGATTCCCGCTGTATAATTTCTCCCAGGTCAGTTCGGTATTTTCAAGCGATGACAGCGCGATTGCGGATTCTTTTTCGTCTGCAAAAGGCCTTCTCGTGATAATACTTTGGAACAAAGCGGCGGAGTTGGTGGCCGGGCCAGTATCAGCTGAAAGTCCATAACTCGCTCTTAATCGGCCCATACTCAACCATTTGAACCCCTTGATGAAGTTCTCACGGTCAAAATTCCATGATCCTGCAATTGTATAAGTTGGCAACCAGCGTGCAATCGCCGATTTACCAAAACCATTGGAACCATCGTAGCGGACATAGCCGGTAAAGTTGTATTTATCATCCAGTGTGTACCCTGCACTTCCGTAGAATGCCGCGAAACGTTCATAGTCCATTCGCATTCCGTAGTACTGGAAGTTTGTCTCAATGGTTTGTTTCAATATGCGGTAATCTACAAACGGAGTTCCTCCCTGATCGTACTGAAATCCGTATCCGGTGTTATTGGAATTCTGGCGATTCGTATACTTGATCTCCTGACCAGCCAGCAGGTCAATCTGGTGCCTTTCAGCAAAAATCTTGTTGAACCTGAAATTATTCCGGATGTTGTAAAACAGCATCTGATCTTCATTCCGATTGTAAAAACCGCCACTCGGCAACACGATCACAGGATATGCATTGGGCACATCAGGATCTGTGTAGAGGTATTTGTTAGCCAGAGCAATAGTTGAATTATCAGCAGCGCGGTATGCATTCGCCATATTACTATGCTCAGTAATAATGTGCTCGCGGCCCGTCTGAATGTAGCGCAATGCGCCCAGGAAATCGTAGCTGATATGGTCAGTGAGCTTATAGGATAGGTTTCCCTGAAGTTTGATGTCTGCCAGGTTCAGGTTAATCCTGTTGTTAGCAAGCTCGGATACAATGTTGAATGGCGCAAAATTCCTTCTGAAATATTCCAGGTTGCCATTTTCATCGTAAGCTGTCAAAGTTCGGCTGGTATTCAGTGCATAGCTGAATGGATTAATATCAAAATCCCTGTCGAACTTACCTTCCACCGGGTTGCTTTGGCGGCTTAGGGAGCCTGGGGC
The DNA here is from genome assembly GCF_000701505.1 of Dyadobacter crusticola DSM 16708. Lineage (GTDB taxonomy): Bacteria > Bacteroidota > Bacteroidia > Cytophagales > Spirosomataceae > Dyadobacter > Dyadobacter crusticola. Next base: position 503,777 of record NZ_JNJB01000001.1, read on the forward strand.
CTGTTGCCTTCTCACGGAAGCAAGCGTGGTGAGGCCGATACTCAGCTTATCGGAAAGCTGGTAAGTGTTGTTAAAATTCAATGTGTACCGTTTCACCTTATCGGCGATCGTCCATCCATTATCATCCAGGTAACTTACGGAAGCATAGGAACTTGATTTATCAGTACCAAACGAAATGCTGACCGAATGTTCGTGAATGAAATTTTGACGGAAGAGTACATCAAACCAGTCGGTATTGGCATTTGCATACCTCAGCAGGTAGTTTTTCTTGGCTGCCTGGGTGTTGGGAATCGGGAAATTACCCTGGCTGTCGCCATTGAGTGAATTGTAATATTTCCCATACACACCGAAGTCAGGTTTGGAGAGAATATCGGAATTCAGGTACCCTTTCCGCTCCAATTCGCCCAGTACCGACATTTGCTGGGCAGAATTCATGATGTTGAAATTGCGGTAGGATGGCGTAAGCTGAGTGCTGAAATTACCTGAGTAAGTAATCACCGGCTTCCCGCTCTTACCCTTTTTGGTTGTGATCACAATTACCCCATTCATCGCGCGGGCACCGTACAATGCAGCCGCAGCGGCATCTTTCAGGATATCAAAAGTCTCGATATCGTTCGGGTTAAGTCCCGCTACCGCCGAACCGAGCAATGTGGTAGGATCGCCACTGGAAAGCTGGTCATTGGAAATATTAACGATATCCTCCTGAACTACACCGTCGATCACCCAAAGTGGCTTGTTGTCTCCATTCAAAGAAGTTGCGCCGCGGATGCGGATTTTAGGTGCGGCTCCGAAAGTACCCGACACATTCTGAATAGAAACCCCCGCAGCGCGGCCTTCCAGCATGCGGCTCACATCGGGAAGTCCGTCAATCTTTACATCGTCCGTTTTGAGCGTAACAGCCGAGCCCGTAAACTTATCCTTGTCGATCTGCTGGAAACCGGTGACCACGACATCCTGCAAACCAACGGCATCCTCAGCCAGCTCAATTGTCATATTCCGTGCGGCAGGCAACTCTTTTGGCAAAAAACCGATCATTGTCACCACCAGCGTAGCCCCTTCATTTACATCAGAAATAACGAATTCACCTCTTTCGTTGGTGACAGTACCTTTTTGCGTGCCTTTGACGCGCACTGTAGAGCCGATCAGCACTTCGCCGGAAGTGCTTTTAACAACACCCCTCACCTCGATAGCGAGCGCAGCCGAAAAGGAATAACGGGGAGAAAGGAAAATTGAAAAGAATAAAACACCAAGAAGCCACAACGAAAGCCGACCCTGGCCACTGTTCCGGTAAAAACGATCCATATGATTGTGTATAAGTCTATCTCAAAAATTATTGGGCTTCCGACTACTCGGCTTTGGTTAATTAGTATGTTCAATAATACATATTATAGTCTTAAAAAACGAACTCATTTTTTCGCTTTTGACAAGAGCATGCAAACGATGAATGGAATTTCAGTTCCAGAGTTGATAATCCGGGTACGCAGAAATTATAGCTGATGTGGAGGGTGCGATAAGTATTGGTATAAATATCTTTATTAAAACAATTTAGCGCGAGATTTATTGTAACCTTCTGAGGTGTTATCTAATCTATTTTCGCATTGTTTTCAGAACTTTTGGCAGGGCTTGTTAAAACTGAAGTAATGCGGTTAAGTTCGTCCACTTTATACGCAAAATCCCCTTTGAGCATATCCCTGACTGCCTTCAACTGCTGCATTGCAGTTTCAAGATTATCTGGCAGCGCTTCACCCAATACTTCTTTCAATCTTTTGGCCAAAGTAGGCGACATTCCATTAGTGGAAATAGCCACTTTGAGATTTCCTTTGCGGACAACCGAAGAGAGATAAAAATCACAGATTGCGGGCGTATCGGCCACATTGGCAAGAATATGCCGCGCTCTTGCAGTATTCCAGATACGCTTATTTTCTTCCTTATCGTTGGTAGCCACAATGACCAGGTCTTTATTGTCGAGATCCTGATCTTCAAAAACCCGCCGGATCAATGTGATTCTTTCTTTTTCCGCAGCCAGATCCAGAATCTCCTGACGGATCTCAGGCGCGACAAGTGTAATCGTAGCTCTTGGTGAATTGTCCAGTACCGCGGTGATTTTTTCCAGCCCCACGTAACCTCCCCCTACAATCAGAGTATGCAGGTTTTCAAGCTTGATAAAAATAGGGAAAAGCTCGTTCACAGCTTGTTGTTTAGATGAATGGATTATAATCAAATTTACTATAAAATTAGATTGCATTCTACCTGTTGGGTCTGGTTTATAACTATTCCAACAATGCGACATTTACTATCTGCTTCTTTCCGTGTAACTTTGTACTATGATCGCAATTACCAACATCAGTTATTTCCTTGGCGACAGAGCACTTTACGACGGTGCGTCGCTACATATAAAGCCGAAACAAAAAATTGGCCTAATTGGTCTGAACGGAACAGGAAAATCCACACTCCTGCGGATGATCAATGGAGAATTCCAGCCCGATGAGGGACATATTTCTAAGTCAGGCGACTGCACAATCGGGTTTCTGAACCAGGACCTGCTTTCGTATCAAAGTGACGATTCCATTCTGTCGGTGGCCATGCAGGCATTTGAAAGACAAAATCAGCTGCAAGTGCAGATCGACAAGATTTTGCACGATATGGAGCACAATTACTCCGATGCGTTGGTAGATAAGCTGGCAAAAGTGCAGGACGAATTTGAGGCACTCGACGGATATTCAGTACAATCGAAGGCAGAAGCCATTCTTGAAGGCCTTGGCTTTTCGACTGGCGATTTAAACCAACCACTCAGGTTGTTTTCGGGTGGATGGAGAATGCGCGTAATGCTGGCGAAACTGCTTTTGCAAAAACCATCGCTGCTCATGCTCGATGAGCCTACCAACCACCTTGACTTACCTTCCATTCAATGGGTTGAAAAATATGTTCAGTCGTACGAAGGAGCCGTGATTGTCGTTTCCCACGACAGGCAATTTCTTGATAATACAATCGACACGACCATAGAAGTATCAGGTGGAAAGCTGATTTACTATGCGGGGAATTACTCTTATTATCTGGAAGAAAAAGAAGAGCGTAATGAAATACAGCGCGGCGCTTATGAAAACCAGCAGGCCAAAATACGGCAGACAGAGCGTTTTATCGAGCGGTTTAAAGCCAAAGCGACCAAATCCCGTCAGGTACAAAGCCGCGTAAAAGCGCTTGACAGAATGGAAGTAGTGGATGCAGTCGTTGATGAAAACGCGAAAGTCCATTTCCGTTTTCAATTTACTACTCAGCCAGGGAGGCACGTTTTTCAATTGGAAAATGCATCCAAAGCTTACGGAGAAAAGGTAATCCTCGATAATACGAGCATCAGCATGGAGCGCGGCGACAAAATTGCATTGATCGGAGCAAACGGTCGCGGTAAATCCACGGTACTTCGCGTTGTTGCCGGAACAGAGCCTATCGAAGGAAAAAGGAGATTGGGGCACAATGTTTCATTTACATTCTACGCGCAGCACCAGCTTGAATCTTTGAATATCGCGCACAATCTGATTGAAGAACTCAAATACGCCAATCCTACCAAAACAGAAACGGAACTCAGGACTGTATTGGGCTGCTTTCTGTTTACGGGGGACGATGTTTTTAAGAAAATCAAGGTACTATCCGGGGGAGAGAAATCCCGCGTTGCATTGGCAAAAGTACTGTTGTCACAGGCCAACTTCCTGCTGCTCGATGAGCCTACCAACCACTTGGATATGCAGTCAGTTAATATCCTGATCCAGGCTTTGCAGCAATATGAAGGAAGTTACATCGTCGTTTCCCACGACAGGTATTTTGTTGAAAATATTGCGAACAAAATTTGGTATATCGAAGACCACCAGATCAAGGAATATCCAGGTACTTATCAGGAATATGAAATCTGGGTTGAAGAAAGAGGTTTGCAGTCTGCTGTGAGTGAAAAAGCAACAGTTAGCAGCGCGCCTCCTCAGAAATCTGAACAACAAGCCACGTCCGCTAAGAATGCTCCAAAAATGCATTCAAGCGAAGATTCAGCCAAGCTGAAAAAAGCCCAAAAACAGATTGAAGAACTGGAATCAACCATTAACAATCTGGAAACCCGCAAGGCAGAGACAGAGACAAAGCTGGGAGATCCTGCGATTTACAACGATTCTGTCGCGCTTGCTGAAATGAACCGCTTTTACACAGATATCAAACAAAAGCTGGAAAAAACCACCGAAGATTGGGAAAACCTGATGATGGAAGTGGAAGAACTGGCTGGGAAATAAAGTTATTAAAAAGGAGCTAGAAAATAGCTCCTTTTTTGTACTCAGAATATACCTTCCGTTTGAGAATAAATGTCGGACATTTTCAATGTGAGACCTGCCTGGCTGATTTCAATACTGCTTTCCAAATCGTAAGCCGCAGACGAAAGGCCCCAAATATCACCGCTTCCTTTGCGATGCACTTCTGCGCTAAGCTCAGTGGAATCTATCAGGATATATTCTACCAGCGAGTCGATGCCGCGGTAAAACCGAAACTTCTTGCCCCTGTCGTAGCTTTCGGTACTTGGAGATAATACTTCGATGATTACAGACGGATTGAGCAAGGTATCTGTGTGACTATCCAAAAATTCTGCCTTGCCGCATACAATCAGCAAGTCCGGATATGTGTACAATGTACTTTCCGGAATATGCACCCGCATATCACTTGAAAAACTTTGGCAGGATTTGCTTTTGAGGAAAGACCCTATTTCAATTGACAAATTCTCCTTAATGCGGTTGTGATTCCGTCCGGCTCCGGCCATTGCGAAAATCTCCCCGCGATAGTACTCGCTTTTGTAATCCGCGGCTCTTTCTAGTTCGAGATACTCTTCTGCTGAATACATGGTGATAGGTTGTGCTGTCATACGTGTGTAAACAAAAATAGTTAATAATGTTCAAATCACTTTTACTAACTATACGTACCTTGACCCAAAAAGTAACGTTACTATTTGAAAGATTTCCAATGCGACTACTGCTTGTAATTTGTCTTACCATTTGTGCTTTGAAAGCACAGGCGCAGCCGAACGGGCTCCGGCTGGAAGACTATATATATGATGAAAAAATCCGTACTGTTTTACTATACCCTTCGCTCGAAGATCCTGAAAACCCTACCCGCCTGCTTACTGCTCCGGTGAAGCAGCTCAATGGAGGCGCGCCGTTCGTTCTGGAATTTGACGATCTGTCGGCAGAATTCAATACATATCGGGCCAAGATTATCCATTGCAATGCAGACTGGACAAAGTCGAACCTGAATGATATAGAATTTACCTACGAGTTCAACGAATATCCAGTCAATAGTCCCGAGCAGGCATTCAGTACCAAAGTACCTTACTTCCATTACCGGCTGGAATTGCCCCGATTGAAGTTATCCGGCAACTACGTGATTTATGTTTATTCAGATCGTGACCGCAAGCCGGTGCTGAGCAGGAGGTTTATGCTTTTTGAAAACAGGGTCAATATCAATGCCAGGGCACGGTTCTCACAGGGTATTCAGGAACAATTTTCTGATCAGCAGATTGATTTTTCCGTGGATTACAAAGGTTACGAATTGATCGCGCCGCAAACTGACCTGAAAGTGATTATTCGTAAAAATTTCAGGTTTGATCAAATGAAAAGCGGTTTCAAGCCTACCAGTGTCAGACCTTTTGACCGGCTGCTTGAATACACTTTTTTTGATTTGGAAAATACATTCCCAGGTGGCAATGAATTCCGTTATTTCGACAGCCGTACTTTATCGGCCAGGGGTTTTGGAATTGGTGAAATGGAGCGTACCGATGAATTTACCAGTCTCCGCCTCTTTCCGGATAAGCCACGAAGTACAGGCGCTTACATTCAGGTCGATGATTTTAATGGTAACTACATTGTGGACCAAAGGGAATCCGGCCGCGGAAGCGTGGAAGCTGACTATACACCGGTGTTGTTCACCTTGAAAATAGCGGAAGAGCCTGGCGCTACCTTCTATGTCAATGGCGCATTTAATCTTTGGCAATTAAATGATCGCAACAAAATGACCTACAATCCAGGCACTCAGGCTTACGAAGCGGAAATCATGCTTAAACAAGGCGTAATCAATTACGATTACACCATGAAAACAGCCAATGGAAAAGCAGACGAATCTTTTATCGAAGGCAACTACGGCGCTACGGAAAATGATTACGATATCCTGATCTATCACCGTCCACCCGCAGGCAGGGCAGACCTGCTGGTAGGTTACCGCACAGTTGAATGGAACCGGCGCCGGTAGCTTTAAATGAAAAAGAGCAGCCTTGGTGGCTGCTCTTTTTCATTTGGATTTATAATTATCTATACATTGAACCTGAAATGCATGATATCTCCGTCGGCAACTACATATTCTTTTCCTTCAACTGCCATTTTACCAACTTCCTTCACGCCAGCCTCTGTTTTATATTGTTCGTAATCAGCTAATTTGATTACTTCCGCACGGATAAAACCTTTCTCGAAATCCGAGTGGATTACTCCGGCTGCTTGTGGCGCTTTCCATCCTTTTACGATTGTCCAGGCGCGTACCTCTTTCACACCAGCTGTAAAATAGGTAATCAGGTTCAACAACTTATAAGAAGCTTTGATAAGCTTGCTCAATCCTGACTCTTTTAATCCATATTCACCCAAAAACATTTCATGCTCCTCCGGATCTTCGATTTCTGAAATCTGGGATTCTATTGCGGCACAAAGCACAATTACTTCTGCGCCTTCCTTTGCTACGGTCTCTCTAAGCTTCTCGGAATACTCATTTCCGGTCAGCATTGATCCTTCATCCACATTAGCTACATACAAAACAGGTTTAGCAGTCAAGAGCTGCAAATCGCCAATTACCGCCTCCTTGGTCTCTTCGTCGATTTCAACACTTCTTGCATTGTTGCCCGCTTCGAGCGTAGCCTTGTATTTCTTCAACCATTCCAGTTCAACTTTCGCTTTCGCGTCACCAGCCCGCGCGCCTTTTTCCGATTTCTGGATCTTCTTTTCAATTGATTCCAAATCTTTCAATTGAAGCTCCGCGTCGATTATTTCTTTGTCGAAAACAGGATCAACACGTCCTTCCACGTGCACGACATTTTCGTCCTGAAAACATCTTACTACGTGCACAATCGCATCAACTTCGCGGATATTGGCCAGGAACTTATTACCCAACCCCGCGCCCTGGCTTGCACCTTTTACAAGACCGGCAATGTCCACGAACTCAATAATAGTTGGGATCACCTTTTGAGGATTCACAAGGGAAGTAAGTACTTCCAGACGTTCGTCAGGAACTGTAACTACACCAACATTGGGCTCAATGGTACAAAATGGATAATTGGCGGCTTCGGCTTTACCCGTAGAAATGGCATTAAAGAGAGTGGATTTACCTACGTTTGGCAACCCGACGATCCCGCATTGAAGACTCATATTTTAAGAAGTATGCAGTGAATAGCAGGCATTCTTCTTGTTGAAAAGCAAAGAACTCCTGTCTGCTAAATTTAATTTTTTGCAAAATTACCATTTAGCGAGTACAAAAACCAAAAGCCTTCGCAATTGATTGCAAAGGCTTTTCTATTCATGTAATGTTTTTAATCCCACTTAAGATCCGACTCTCCAACCACATCCACCTCGTCGGCCTTGGTTTCAAACTGAGAGAAGTCAACTTCTGGCATCAACTCTGTTTTCACGTGGTCAACGGCCTCTTTCAAAGCGTCCACGAATTTATCAAAGTCCTCTTTGTACAAAAACATCTTGTGCTTTTCGTACGTAAACCCGTCTCCCTGTGGGTGGCGACGGCTTTCAGTGATGGTGAGATAATAATCGTTAGATCGCGTAGAGCGAACATCGAAGAAGTAAGTCCGTTTTCCCGCCCTAACCCTTTTGGAGTAGATTTGCTCTCTGTCTTCCACTATGTTTAGTTTTAAATAGGTTTTCAAACGCTAAAATAAAACGTTTATTGCTGCGAACAAAAAAAACGCTGACATATTACGGCGCACCCTGTTGAGAACTACACTATTCGACCCTTCAGTTGTACTTTAGCCATAGTATTTGCTCTTTTCTGATCTTTTTCTATTACTTTTGAAATTCCGGGCTGTCCATTTCCTACGAACAGCCGGGCAACAAGTATCAAGTAAGGGCGTTTTCCCCTTATTATGTTTCACTTAAATCCTGAGATATGACTTATCGTCGGATTCTGATTCTCATCTTATTAGCATTCGCTGCCTCGCCTGAGGTTTTCGCCCAGGTCAAATTAGGCAAAACAGAAACAGGTCACGCTTCCTATTATGCGTCGATGTTTAACGGAAGAAAAACTTCTTTCGGAGAAGTGCACAAAAGCACTGAATTGTTAGCCGCTCACAGGAGTTACCCGCTGAATACGATGCTGGAAATTACGAATCTTGAAAATGATGAAAAAGTGATCGTCAGAGTGAACGACAGAGGTCCTTTCTCCCGGAACAGGATCGTTGACCTTAGCAAGGAAGCCGCCAGATTGTTAGGTATTGTTGCAAAAGGAGTAGCAGCTGTTTCAGTAAGAGTTGTAGGAATGGAGGGAATGGTACTGCTGGAATCCAATGAACATATTGATCCCAAATCCGGCAAAGTAATCGCAATGAGAGGTAAACAATAATGTAAAACTTCAATGAGCAACCGGCAGCTTGATTTAGCCAAAGTCAGAGAATTCGGAAATTTGGAATTCCTTGCTAAACAGCTCGTTGAAGGATTTATCACCGGTTTGCATAAGTCGCCTTTCCACGGTTTCTCTGTGGAATTTGCCGAGCATCAGCTCTATAATACCGGCGAATCTACCCGGAATATTGACTGGAAAGTCTTCGCGAAATCTGACCGGCTTTACGTAAAACGGTACGAAGAAGAAACCAATCTCCGCTGCCATATTTTACTGGATACATCGTCTTCCATGTACTATCCGGAGGAGAATTTTGGTAAAATGACGTTCAGTGTTATGGCAGCGGCGAGTTTGACGTATTTGCTTCAACGTCAAAAAGATGCAGTAAGTCTTTGCACATTTTCGGAACAAATAGAAGTGCAGACTGCAGTGAAGTCGACGCCTTCACACGTGCACAAGATCATGCTGGAACTTGAAAACCAGCTGACAAGCAGCCGGCCGCTTCTTAAAACTTCAGTTGCCGAAGTTCTCCACCAGATCGCCGAAAAAATCCATAAACGTTCACTGGTCGTTATTTTCAGTGATATGTTCGACAATCTGGAAAACGCTGAAAAGATATTCTCCTCGCTACAGCATTTACGCCACAACCTGCATGAAGTATTGCTCTTTCATGTTACAGACCGCAAAACGGAGGAAAACTTCCAGTTTGAGAACCGGCCTTACGAATTTGTAGACTTGGAAACCGGCGAGAAGATTAAAGTACAACCTGATCAGGTCAGGGACTCTTACAAAGAGTTTGTCAGCGATTTTTACCAAAAACTCAAACTCAAATGCGGCCAATACAAAATTGACTTCATTGAGGCTGATATCGCACAAGGTTTTGACCCGATCCTGATGGCGTACCTGGTGAAACACGCCAAAATGCGATAAGTAGTTGCATTAAGCCTCGTTCAGGAATAATGACATAAAAAGCTGATCCAAATGCGCTACCGGGATCACCTCAATGTTGCCTCTCTTCAATTCCAGTCCTTTGCTGTTGTATTTGGAAATGTACATTTTTTTAAATCCCAGCTTCTCTGCTTCCGAAATCCTGTTTTCAATTCTGTTCACAGCCCTTACTTCTCCTCCCAGTCCGACCTCGGCAGCAAAACACACGGACGGCGGAATGTATTTGTCTTCATAAGAAGAAACGATAGATGCCACAACAGCGAGGTCAATCGCAGGATCTTCCACCTTTAATCCACCGGCTACGTTCAGGAAAACATCCTGCGTACCGAGACGAAATCCGCCCCGCTTTTCAAGTACAGCCAATAACATTTGCAGTCTTTTTGCATCATAACCCGTGCTGCTTCGCTGCGGAGTACCATAAGTGGCGACACTCACCAGCGACTGAATTTCGATCAGCAAAGGACGATTACCCTCCATCATCGAACCGATCGCGATGCCGCTGACCGGCTCTTCCCGTTGTGAGATCAGGATTTCGGAAGGGTTACTTACCTGCCGCAAGCCAGTCCCGTGCATTTCGTAAATGCCGAGCTCCGAGGTACTTCCAAAGCGATTCTTGGCAGTTCTCAATATTCGGTAAGTATTGTGCCTGTCGCCTTCAAACTGCAAAACGGTATCCACCATATGTTCCAGTACCTTGGGTCCGGCCAATGAGCCATCTTTGGTAATATGACCGATCAGAAAAACGGGCACGCCCATTTCCTTGGCATATTTCATGAATTCAGCAGTACACTCGCGTACCTGCGATACGCTACCAGCTCCCGACTCAATGTAAGTTGATTGCATTGTTTGAATGGAGTCGATGATCAGAACCTGTGGCTGAAAGTCTTCAATTTGCCGGAATATGTTTTGGGTGTGCGTTTCGGTCAGTATATAGCATTTGTCACTTTTAGCGTCCATTCGCTCCGCCCGCATTTTGATCTGCTGATCTGATTCTTCACCGGAAACATAAAGCACCTTTTTATTCGAAAGTGTCAGCGCGATCTGCAGCATTAATGTAGATTTACCAATCCCCGGCTCTCCACCGATCAGCACCAATGACCCCTGCACGATTCCGCCGCCGAGGACCCTGTTCAGTTCTTCATCAGAGGTTTTTATGCGCGGCTCATTATGGTACTCTATTTCGGAAATGGCGCGTGGCTTGCTGGCCAGGTTTACTGATTTCCAGGAAACGGCAGTCTTTGGATCCTCCTTTTCGATCACCTCCTGAACAAATGTGTTCCACTCGCCGCATGATGGACATCTCCCCACCCACTTTGGTGAATTGTACCCGCATTCCTGACAAAAGTAGGCAGTTTTGGCTTTGGCCATAAGTAGAATAATCTAATTTATAAGTGTATAACAACTAAGCTGATAATATCGATCCGAAGCTGGAAATTGGATGTTTTCCCCACAAAATCAAAAAGAATGAAGGTAAGGTATAGTTTTTTCCTTTTTGGCGTTATTATCCGTCTTACTTAAAAAATGATATTATCCATGAACATCCTGACAAAAGTAGCTTGTATTTGTATGTTATGCATTGTTGCGATTGGATCAGCACAAGCTCAGAAAAAAGGTTTTGCATTCGGTATCAAAGGAGGGGTGAATTTGTCGCGTCTTACGATGGGTGATGTATTTACAACGCGGTATGATGATGCAGGCAACCCATACCTGGGTTATGACGGAAAGGCGGTGAGGGACAACCTTAAACAAAGTTTTAACACCAAAACAGGTGCAGTCGGCGGTATTTACGCGCGATTCGGACGCACGCTTTTCATTCAGCCCGAAGTTTTAGTATCTACCAAGGGAGGCTCATTTGAGATCATTGAAATGGATAAAGAGCAACCGATTTCTAAAACAATCAACATCAAATACAGTAATATCGACGTACCGTTGCTGATTGGTTTAAAAGGCGGACCGTTCCGGATATTGGCCGGGCCGGTAACTTCTTTCAGGATCGGTGATAACCAGAAGCTTCGTGATGCTTTCAAATACTACACTTCTGATTTAAATAACTCATTATCGCAGGCGACTTTCGGATACCAGCTCGGAGGCGGACTTGACCTGGGTAGTTTTAGTCTGGATGTTCGAAAAGAAGGTTCTTTCACAAACGTAGCCGCTTTTAGAGCCGACGGTCAGGGAGGAGATGTGAAACAAAAGATCAGTTCCTGGCAGGTGACGCTGGGGTTGAAGCTGTTTTAATTTTGAATGATCGAATGAATGAATGAATGAAGGAAGGAATGAAGGATTTAAAATGAGTGAATGACTGAATGACTGAATAATTGACTCATAAACTCTTCAACTCATAAACTTACAACCTTTCCTCCCCTTCCTCCTTCCTCCATTATACCTTTTTTAAAAACAAAACAAGCAGCCTTCGATCATGCGATGGCTGCTGTTTTTATGAATAACCCACTAATTTAATTCACCAAAATACCTTAATAAGTTATGCGCTGATGCGCAGGCTGTTGTGGTTGAGGATGCCGCTTACTTCTTTGATCTTTCTGCGAGATACTGCCACTTCTTTTCCGCAGGAAAGTTTTAGCATGCGATCGTCTTCCAGTCTCTCCACTATATAGTCCGAGTTCACCAGGTAAGATTTATGTACCCGCATGAAATTAGCGTTAAGCTGCTCAGCAAGTGATTTCAATGTTTTCGACACCAGATATTTCTTACCAGTGTTTGTATATATAAATGTATAGTTTCCTTCACCTTCCAGGAAAGTGATTACGTCGGGAGTCAAAAAGATGGTGCGCCCCATTGATTGTACAGAAATGGAGTTGCGATTCTCGTTGTAAGTTCTTTCAGAAAGATTGGAACGAGTAAATGCTGTGAAATTTTTCATGGTAACGTATGACTAATAATGTTTGATTGTTGATTCAAAATTAGTCAATACTGCACCTCAAATAAAATACGTAGAACTACGCATGTTTTTTCAATATCCTGATTTAAAGGCCCTTGCGGTTGAACCAAAGGTGAAATGACGTAACAGACCTTAGCAAAATGCGTAATTTTACGTAGTCCCAAAAAGTAGGATTTTGTGCTTTAAACAGGGAAAATCAGCATCCGAGACAGCTTACCAGTCTATACGCGCCTGAACTTTGATTATCTTTACCCTGATTTCGCCGGTCAGTTTTTGCAGAAACGGCGACAAATAAGTCTGTTACCAATAACATCCAAAGCGTTATGATTACCGAAAAGGTAAAAGAATTAGTATCAGAAATTGAGAAAGCCACGGTTGAAAACAAAGAACAACTGGAAGCTTTCAGATTGAAATATATCAGCAAAAAGGGAGTTGTTACCGAGCTGTTCGACGGTTTGAAAAATATCGCGCCGGAAGACAGGCGTGCAGTCGGACAGGAGCTTAATACTTTGAAGAATCTTGCGCAGGGCCGTTTTCAGGAATTTTCGACGGCAATGGAAAATGCCGCAGATGCGAACCCGGAAATGGTAATTGACCTTACCCTGCCGGTTGTTCCAAACTTACAGGGCAGCCTGCACCCGCTTACCATTGTACGTCGCCGCATTATCGAGATTTTTGAAAGAATGGGTTTCAATGTGTCTTACGGACCGGAAATCGAGAAGGACTGGTACAATTTCAGCGCATTGAACTTTGCCGATAACCACCCTGCCCGTGAAATGCAGGATACTTTTTTCATTTCCAAAAGTGAAGGTGAAGTGAAGGACGATGTGCTGCTCCGCACGCACACTTCCAACGTACAGGTTCGTTTAATGGAGCGGCAAAAACCGCCTATCCGTTCAATTATGCCTGGCCGCGTGTTCCGTAATGAGGCTATTTCTGCCCGCGCACACTGCGTGTTCCACCAGGTGGAAGGTTTGTATGTAGATAAAAATGTCAGCTTCAAGGATCTGAAAGACACACTCTATCATTTCGCAAAAGAAATGTTCGGGAAAGACTCAAAAATCCGCCTGCGCCCCTCCTACTTTCCATTCACCGAGCCGAGCGCAGAGATCGATGTAAGTTGCTTTATATGCAAGGGAAAAGGCTGTAATGTATGCAAGTACAGCGGCTGGGTAGAAATCGCGGGATCAGGAATGGTGGACCCGAACGTGCTGCAAAATTGCGGAATAGATAGTGAGGAATATACAGGTTTTGCTTTCGGAATGGGTATCGAGCGTATTACAATGCTGCGTTACGGGATCAATGACCTGCGTTTATTTACAGAGAATGATGTGCGCTTTCTCAGACAGTTCGAGGGAGCATAAATGAAAGGGTTTCGGGTAAGCGCCTGTTTGCTCGAAACCTTTTCCAATATTAAAATCTTGTTTCCAGGTAATAAGGAAGCATTCTCTTCCAAACCCACCATTCGTGTGGAATGTCAGTTCCCCAAATATCTAATTCATGCGGGACATTCTTTGAGGTAAGAATCGCCGAAATCTGTCGAGAATATTCCGGCCGCTCGTATGCACCTGAGCCGGATATGAAATGAATGTGCCGGCTGTCCCGGTACATCGACAAATGCCATTCCGCCTTCAATTGCGGCAGATAATGGACGGGCGAATTAAAATATACGTTATCATCATAATACCCGTCGGTGTACACACTCAGATCGTAGCAACCGCTCATTGCGATGATCCCATGAATGTAGTCCGGGTGCCTGAAAAACAGGTTAGCTGCATGCAAAGCACCAAACGATGCGCCTCCTGCAATAATCTCATTAGTCGGGCTTGACGTGTCCTTTATAAATGGGATAACCTCCTTAATTACGTAATCATTGAACAGCTGGTGCCTCACTGCCTTGTCGTAACCGTGCATGTAAGGATTAAGCCAGCTTTCCGAGTTGATGCTGTTAATGCAGTAAACTTTAACTTTTCCGGATTCGATAAATGGTCGAATACTTTCAATCAGGCCATTTTCCTCATATTCCATGTAATTAGAAGCGGCGGTTGGTATCAGCAGGAGTGCAAAACCATAGTGTCCGTAAACCGCAATATCCATATGTTCATTCAGCGCCGGACTATACCAACCGGTTACTTCACGTTGCATTTTCTTACCATTTAAGTTACTTAACGATTAACAGGCATGTTTCAAACACGGTTCAATATTCGAACCAATTATCATCAACAGCCTGCCAGTAACTGTGCTGATAAATCAATACAAAACCCAGGTATCCTTGCCGCCTCCACCTTGGGACGAGTTAACAACCAAAGAACCTTTACGCAATGCAACCCGGGTTAGTCCGCCCGGGATCACGCTGATATCGTCACCATACAATATGTACGGACGCAGATCTACGTGCCTACCTTCGGCGTGCCCGTCGACCATGCAAGGTACGCGGGAGAGGGAGATAGTCGGCTGCGCAATGTAGTTTCTGGGATTGTTCCGGATTTTTTGTCTGAAAAGTTCGTGTTCCTGCTCGGTAGCTTTGGGCCCGATCAGCATACCGTAACCGCCAGCCTCATTGGCTTCCTTCACAACCAGCTCGCTGATGTTTTCAAGCACATAATTGAAATCCTCTTCTTCACCGCAAATGTAAGTCTGCACATTCGGGATAATGGCTTCTTCATTCAAATAGTATTTGATGATCCGCGGCACGTAGGCGTACACAACCTTATCATCTGCCACGCCGGTACCAGGTGCGTTTGCAAGTGCGACACGTCCCTTTTTGTAAACCTCAAAAATACCTGGGATACCTATTAATGAATCCGGGTTAAATGCTTCCGGATCCATGAAAGTATCGTCAATGCGGCGATAGATCACATCTACGATTTGCAATCCGCTGGTTGTCCGCATTTTCACATAACCATCGGAAACAACCAAATCGCGTGTATCCACGAGCTCCACGCCCATTTGCTGCGCGAGGTACGAATGTTCAAAGTAGGCTGAATTATAGATACCCGGCGTAAGAACCGCCACAGTCGGATTAGGACGGTCGGCAAGGTGCTGCAGCATTTGCAACAACCGCGTAGGATAATCAGAAACGGGCCGCACGCCTGTTCGTGCCAGCACATCGGGAAAAATCTGCTTGGATAGTTCCCTGTTTTCCAGCATGTAAGATACTCCCGATGGACAACGGAGGTTATCTTCCAAGACCATGAAAGTGCCGTCGTCGCCTTTGATCAGATCGGTTCCGGTAATGTGGCACCAGATCCCTTTGGGTGGTTTAAGCCCAATACACGGCTTCAAAAAGCATTTACTGGACTCGATCAGCTCACGCGGCACCACACCGTCGTTAAGAATATTTTGTTCATTGTAAACGTCATCGATAAACATATTCAACGCTTTAATGCGTTGTTTCAGGCCTCTTTCCAGCCACTCCCATTCTGCGTTCGGCAGCACTCTTGGAATGATATCAATCGGCATAATCCGTTCGGTCCCCTCTCCCTCGGAATAGACATTGAAAGTAATCCCCATTGAAAGCAACGCCCGCTCGGTCGCAAGCTGGCGATTGGTAAGGTCTTCGTGGGTCAGATTTTCAAATTTGCTCTTCAAATGCTCGTACCCGGGACGAGTCTGTCCATCGGGAGAAAACATTTCATCGAAGAAATTTTCACTTTGATAATTTGAAAAAGAGAAATTCATACAATACAAAATTTGAATAAGTCTATATCCGTTTTTAACAAAACAATATATGGTCTATGTTTCAATTAACAAAACAATCGGGAATTCACTTCCGGATTGCACCTAATCGTTTAAAACGGCAAACCTACACCTTTGTACCTTTCTAACCCTTTTTATGAGAGCGCCCATATTTAATCCCGGGATAATATCATTTTCAGCTCCGGTGTTTAAATTGGATCACATTAAAATCATGCCGCTCACGGAAGATTAAATATTCCCAATCGATGAACATTCGTTGCAACTCCGTGCAGTTCCGCTTTTCTTTGCACACGGATATAAAATTCGCCGATTCAACGTTTTCTAGTGACTATGCCCAAAAGTCTGATACTCGCATCCTTTATTTTATTTGGGATAGCATTGAATGGATCGGCCCAGCACTTGCCTGGCGTTGCGATGGGAAATTACGCGGGTACCAATGCATTGTACCATAATCCTGCCTTTGTCGCCGATAGCCGTTATGCGATCCACGTGAACCTGGTTGGAACGCAGTTTTACACGGGAAACAACCATATTAAGTACGACGCGCCCTTTTCCTTTCTTTCTTTGATGACCAACTCTGTCCCGGATCAGTACAGAAATGAGCGCGGTGTGCTCATGTTTCCGCGAGCCTATTTGAAAGAAAAGCTGAACGGTAATTACAAATATCTGAACGCAGGGGGAGATACGCGGCTCCCGTCCATTATGTTCAATATGCTGAAAGGGAAAGTGGGAGTGGGTATTTCAACGAGGGCGCGGTACATCCTGAATACTACCCAGCTCACCGAGCCACTTGCCCGGCTGATCAGCAAGACGACGCAGATGAAAGATCTTCAGGAAACTACGTTTGAGAACCAGTCTGGCCAGCTGCATTTCAACGGATTAGGGGAAGTCGCATTGACGCTGGGCGGTATTGTAATGGATAACGAGACTGAGTTTCTGAAAGTCGGTTTCACTGTAAAAAGACTGATCGGACTGTACAATGCGCACGCGATCATCGATAATTCCACCTACAATATCCTGCCCGACGAAGCTTACGAAAACCGGCGCCAGTATATCAATGTGCAGCAGATTAATGTAAAATACGCGATTACCCGCGATGAGGGATTTCAAAACATCAAACCTTCCCCAGCCTGGCTGCTAGGCGGCGCACCTCCGGGAAGCGGCTGGGGATTTGATATCGGCGCTGTGTACGAATACCGCCCGGACATTAATAAATTTTCCTATACAGAACGCGGCGAGCGGAAGCGTGATCCTTCCAAGAATAAGTACCTCTATCGTGTCGCGGTTTCGCTGACGGATATCGGTCGGGTACACTTCAAAAATCCTGCTTACCTGCTACAACAGGAGACCAGTACGAGAGATAAGGAATTCCGTTTTGATTCTTTCCAAAAACTGCAGGGATCCGAGGGGCTTTTCAATGCGATTAATTCTTCGCTTGACGGCGGCCCAACAATCGCACCTAACTTCAAATCTGTATTACCAACTGCATTCCAGGCAAGTGTCGACTACCATGTGCGTTCAAAAATTTACGTGAACGGACTTTGGGTACAGAATCTGATCAGTCAGGGTGCATTTGGCATGAAAGCAGAATCCTTTCTGTCAGTAACACCCCGCATTGAACATAAATGGTATGAATTGTCTGTACCTGTATCTTTAATGAACCGATACAGATCACCCGCGATAGGGCTGGCTGGCCGCGCGGGTCCTTTGTGGATTGGTACCGATCATTTAACGGGACTGTTGAACATTGGCAACCCGAAAGCATTTAACCTTTATTTCGGTATTTCAGCCGGACTTTTTCGCCGCCCGCCGGAGTCGCCCAACCAATGCTGGCCGCGCGAAGATTCATGGATCAGACGCATTTTTTCTAAACGATAAAGGGCTGTCTTACGTTACGTATAGATGTGGTACAATTTTTCTAAACACGTAACATATCTTCAAATCTGACAAAATGAGAGAGGTACAGAAAACAAAAGAAGAGTGGCAGCAGGAACTTACTGGGCAACAGTGTTTTGTGTTGTTCGAGAAAGGGACTGAAAGGCCATTTTCGCATCCCTATAATGATAATAAAGAAGAGGGTACCTATGTTTGTGCAGCTTGCGGTACACCGTTGTTCAGCTCCGAAACCAAGTACGAATCAGGCTCGGGCTGGCCGAGCTTCTTCCAGCCTGTTGCAAAGGAGAATGTGGAGGAGATTGTCGATAAAAGTCATGGAATGATCCGGACTGAAGTAGTTTGCAGGACGTGCGGCGGGCACCTTGGACACGTTTTCAATGACGGCCCGAAGCCAACCGGACTAAGAT
This sequence comes from Dyadobacter crusticola DSM 16708, assembly GCF_000701505.1. Taxonomy (GTDB): domain Bacteria; phylum Bacteroidota; class Bacteroidia; order Cytophagales; family Spirosomataceae; genus Dyadobacter; species Dyadobacter crusticola. The sequence continues at coordinate 522,251 of NZ_JNJB01000001.1, forward strand.
ACTGCATGAACGGCGCTGCCCTGAAATTTCACAAAGCCGAATAGTATACCGTAAAAGCCGGACGCAATCATAAATGTCCGGCTTTTCTTATCTTTGAATTCTTACGAACCATAACGTTTGATGCAAGTTATCCGATCGTTTATTAACAAAATAAAGGCAGTATTCAGATTCATTGCCACACTCATCAACCGTATCGCATACAAGCTTATTTCTCTGGTTATTGGTAAAAAACGCGCCGATAACCTGTTCCATTCCTATCGCCATAACAAAAGATCCCTGCGCAGCTGGTGGGAGAACAACGTGGATACCCAATCCCGTTTTTACCGCCCGATCATGTTTGTATGGAAAACATTTGCTTATGGCTTCGTTACATTTGCCGTTTACATCTTCTGCGTGGAGACCAACTTTCTCTGGCTCATGGGAAGTATGCCGAGCGTTGAAGATCTTCAAAATCCAAAAGTCGCCCAATCTTCTGAGATATATACTGCTGACGGCGTGATGATTGGTAAGTTCTACACCGAGAACAGGACTCCGGTTACCTATAAAATGATATCGCCGAACCTGGTAAAAGCATTGATAGCCACCGAAGATGTGCGTTTTTATAAACATTCAGGAATTGACTATAAAGCTATGGCGAGCGTCGCAATGGGCATTATGACCGGCGCGACAGATCGTGGAGGAGGAAGCACTATTACACAGCAGCTTGCAAAAAAACTATTCAAAACCCGTAAATCCGGCGCGCGGGGTGCGCTGGGTTATGTTCCAGGGTTTAGTACATTGATTTACAAAACAAAAGAGTGGCTGACTGCCATTAAACTGGAAAGGAATTTCACCAAAGAAGAAATCCTGACCATGTATTTTAACACCGTTGATTACGGTAATAACACTTACGGGATCAATACAGCAGCCAAATCGTATTTCAGTAAATCGCCGGACAGTCTTAATGTGCAGGAATCGGCGGTGTTGGTGGGTTTGCAAAAAGCCACTACTACTTACAATCCGATCCGCAACATGAAGCGGTCACTTGAACGCCGCAATGTGGTGATCGCCCAAATGGAAAAGTACGGCTATATCAGCGCAAAAGAGGCTGACTCCATCAGCGCCCTGCCAATTGAGCTGAAAACCAAGTTTGAAACACCTTACGATGGTAATGCCAATTATTTCAAAAATGCGGTTGTTGATTTTGTAAAAAAATGGGGTGACGAAAACGGCTATGATTTGTATACCGATGGTTTGAAAATCTACACTACCATTGACTCGCGGATGCAGGAAAAAGCGGAAGAGGCGATGACGCAAAAAATGAAGCAGCTGCAACGCGTTTTTGAAGACCACTGGCGCAACCAGAACCCGTGGGTAGACGAACAAGGCAAGGAAATCACCGACTTTCTTCAGAATGTGGTGAAGCGGACCAGCAAGTACAAATCGCTTGCAGCTAAATTCCCGAACAACCCGGATAGTATCAATTACTACCTGAATAAAAAGGACACCATGACAGTTTACGACTGGAAAAACAGTGGTGAAATGAAGAAGTACTGGAGTTCAATGGATTCGCTGGATTACTATAAGCGGATTTTGCGGGCAGGTATGATGGCGATGAACCCGCAAAGCGGCCAGATCAAAGCCTGGGTAGGTGGTTTGGATTATAATTATTTCAAATACGACGCTGTAAAGCAGGGCAAAAGGCAGCCGGGATCGACGTTCAAATCCTTTGTTTACACAACCGCGATTGACGATACTACTTACAACATGACGCCGTGTGATCAGATCGTTGATAAGCCTTTTGAGAAAATTTATATGGAAGACGGCGAGCAAAAGGAATGGAGACCGCGCAATGCGACAGGTACCTTCTCTTACGCAAGCATGACATTGCGCCGCGCTCTGGCACAATCTATCAACTCGGTTACAGCGGAGCTTACAGATCAGGTTGGAGCGGATAACGTAGCCAGATATGCCAAGAAGATGGGCATTACAACACCTCTAAAAGGATTACCCTCCATTGGCTTAGGGCCGTTTGATGTGTCTCTTTATGATATGGTGGCTGCTTACAGCGTGTTTGTAAACAACGGGACTTACACAAAGCCGATTCTGGTTACAAAAATTGAAGATAGCAACGGAAAAGTCATCGAGGAATTCCAGGCAGAACACCGCGAGGCGATCAGGCCGGAATCGGCATTCCTGATGGTGCAAATGCTGAAAGCGGGTGTTGAAGAACCAGGCGGAACATCGGGCAGCATTCGCTGGAAATTTGATGTAACCCGCAATGGAAATGAACTGGGCGGTAAAACAGGAACCACATCCAATAACTCCGACGGTTGGTTTATGTGCATCACCCGCGACCTGGTAGTTGGCGCCTGGGTCGGTGGCGATGATCGCAGTATCCACTTCCGGACTACGAATCTGGGTGAAGGAGCAAAAACCGCGCTGCCGATTGTAGGAAGCTTCTTGGAAAAAGTATATCGTGATAAATCAATCGGCTATGAACCCGGGCCATTCCCAAAACCGAGCTTCAAAATCACTAAAAATTACAACTGCCCGACACTATATGCGCCTAGTGTAAGCGACTCACTTGGCATTGAAGGCGATAGTACACCAGCTGGAAGGAGCGACGAAGACGAATTCCTGATCGGTCCGCCACCTATTCCATTGGATACCGGCAGGAGGAATTAACAGTATCCAGCTTTGTCATGCTGAGCGGAGTCGAAGCATGACAACGTTTTAAGCCCCGATCTTCAACACTTCCTTGTACTGCATCCGGTACAGGTTCGCGTAAGCTCCTTCTTTTTCCAGCAGCTGCTCGTGGTTTCCTTCCTCTACAATGCGGCCTTTGTCAACTACAATGATCTTATTGGCTTCCTGAATTGTCGAAAGTCTGTGCGCGATTACGATGGCAGTGCGGCCTTTCATCAGTGTTTCAATGGCGTGCTGGATTAGCTCTTCGGTCTCGCTGTCTACCGAGCTGGTTGCCTCGTCGAGAACAATGATCTTTGGTTCGTGAACCATTGCCCGAACAAACGAAATCAGCTGGCGCTGACCAACGGATAGCGTTGCGCCGCGCTCCATGACATTGTAGCTGTAACCACCCGGCAGCCGCTCAATGAAGTCATGCACACCCACCAGTTTAGCAGCTTCTATTATCTTTTCGTGGGTAATCGAAAAGTCTCCGAGACGGATATTGTTTTCAATTGTATCTGAGAAAAGAAAAACATCCTGCAATACGATCCCAATGTACTTGCGAAGCGCATTCAACTCATAGTTTTGCACCTCTACTCCATCTACATAAATGCTTCCTTTATTGATATCGTAAAAGCGTGTCAATAAATTGATAATAGAAGATTTACCCGCGCCAGTCGCACCCACAAGCGCGATTGTTTCACCTTCGTTTACTTTAAAATTTATATCCTTCAAAACGTATTCTTCCTCATTGTAGGCGAACCAGACATCTTTGAATTCGACATTGCCTTTTATCATCGGAGGATCGTAGGTGCCTTCGTTGGAGGTGTACTCGTCGCTATCGAGTACTTTCAGAATACGATCCGTACTCACGATACCCATTTGTAAAGTATTGAAACGGTCTGCGAGCTGACGAATGGGGCGAAAGAAAAGGTTGATAAACATTACAAATGCGGTAACGGTACCAAATGTCACTTCACTATCGAGTATCTGTTTTGACCCGTACCAAACTACCAGCCCCGTACCTGCGGCGGCGATCACATCAGCCACCGGGAAGTAAATGGAGTAATAAAGAATAGACCGGATATTCGCATTGCGGTGCACTTTATTGATCTCCCTGAATTTTTTATACTCAATATCCTCGCTGCTGAAAATCTGCACAATGCCCATTCCTGTCAAATGTTCCTGTACAAACGAGTTCAGGTTTGAAACCGCGGCGCGCACCTCATTGAATGAATCCTTGATCTTTTCCTTGAATATATAGGTACAAATCAGCATCAGCGGGATCATCGACAAGCTGATGATCGACAGTTTCCAATCGGTATAAAACATCACAGCAATGATCAGTATCAATTGCAGGATATCTCCGGCAATGGCCGCCATTCCGTCACTGAATACATTGGAAAGCGTCTCAACATCTGAAATAGTACGAGTAACGAGCCGGCCAATCGGGGTGTTGTCAAAAAACTTTAATCTTAAACCAATGATCTTCTGATAAAGCTGCACCCGGATATCACGGATGATGAACTGCCCCAGCCAGCCCGACATATAAGTATTCCAGAACTGAGCAACACCTTGAAAAAGAGTGACTACCACCATCACGATCAGCATGATTGTCAGCTGCTGAAAATCGCCATTTGCAATGGGCGTATCAATAGTATACTTGATGAGCAGCGGCGTGAGAGGAGCTAGTAACGCATTGAGCAAGATGATCCCGATCAATAAATAAAACTGGCGCTGGTAAGGGCGAACGAATGCATATAGACGTCTTAACGTAGGAAGATCGAATATCTGGCCGCTCTTGGTTTCCTGGTTCACCTTGAAATTAAATTGTTGTGGTTGTCAATGACCAACAAAGTAAATTATAAAAATGTCACCAACGACTTCAAAAAACTGCCTCTGCTGGTAGTTTTAATGATCCTGCGGCTTTGGAAAGATTGTAGCAACTGAAAAAGTAGATTATGATTCCCGTGTCAGACGCAATACCGGTTCACTCCCTGCCGAAAACACCCAGTCAGGTTTCTGCATTGAAAATATTCCGGTTTAAAAACAGCATTGAGATCAATAGGGAGCTCTCCATTCCGCTCCCGATCACGCCTTTACCCACCGACACGCCCCACAGGCACACTTACTATGAAATACTGTTTGTAGAAGAAGGCCAGGGATTTCACGAGATTGATTTTCGTTCTTATCCCGTGCTCGGTGCGGGACTGCATTTTCTTACGCCGGGGCAGGTGCATTTGCTTACATTTTCCAACTCCTTCCAAGGCTTTATAGTTGCTTTCTCGGAGGACTTTTACAACTTCTATAATCCCGTCGGTCAGCCGCTTTCCCAGTTTACATTCTTTCAGCCAACCCGCCGCCAGCCCATTATCACGCTATCAGAATCTGAGAAGCGCTATTTCCATAATATTTTGGAAAACATGGTTTCCGATCACCTGAGCAACGAAGCAGACCAGGCGCTGATTGGCAGGTACCTGGGTGTTTTTTTACAAAAATGCGCGCTACTAAGTCACCAGAATGCGCAGCCGGAAGAGTCAGCAACACAGCCGATACCGGAACTGGTTGGCCGATTTCAGGAAATGGTAGAGAAGAATTTTCTGCAGATGCATGAAGTACAGCAATATGCCAATGCACTTTCAGTCTCTCCCGATTATTTGAGTAAAATCATCAAAAAATACCTGGGTACTCCATCCCAGGAATATATCCTCGACAAATTGCTGCTCGAAGCGAAGAGACTACTTGTTTTTACCGGACTGAGCAGCAAAGAGATAGCCTATCACATTCACCTCGACGATCCCTCCTACTTCAGCCGGATCTTTAAAAAGAAAACAGGTTTAACACCCAACGAATACCGCGAGCAAGTTCGGAAAAGTACCATCCATTAGCCGATTTGTACCTTGATCAGGTTTTTTGGCCATTATATCTTTGTATTATCCTATAAATAAAATACTAAATAATACTATCAGGATACTATGCAGATCAGGAACGACCTTACCGCCGCATCACTTCAATCCAAACTCGATCGACTCTGGCAGGTTTCCGCCGAGAAAATCAACCTGATTAACAGGGAGTATGATAACTCGAAAGGCACGCCGGTATTTACGGTAAATGGTAAATACACGCTGAGAGGCTGGACAGAATGGACGCAAGGATTTCAGTACGGGGCTGAGGTTTTACAGTTCGACGCAACCGGCGACACTGCTTTCCTCGATGCAGCGAAGAAGAAGACAGTCGGATTTATGGCATCCCACGTGGGCCACTTCGGTGTCCATGACCATGGATTTAACAATGTAAGTACCTACGGCAACTTGTTGAGATTGATGAATGAGGGGCGCATTGAAGAAAATGAATGGGAGCGCAATTTTTATGAGATTGCCCTAAAAATATCGGGGGCTGTCCAGGCTCGCCGCTGGACCAATACCAAAAACGGTCAGGGATTTATTCACTCATTTAATGGTCCGCATTCTCTTTTTGTAGATACTATCCGCTCGGTTCGCGCATTGATGGTTTCGCATTTAATGGGACATAGTTTAATGGGTGAAAATGATGTAAAAACCAGTCTGCTGGAACGTGGCACATTGCATTCCATTGCTACCGCCAACTATTCCGTTTACTACGGCGAAGGCCGGGACAGCTACGATCTATGGGGTCGCACGGCACATGAAAGTGTTTTTAATACAAACGATGGTAACTACCGCTGCCCGAATTCACAGCAAGGTTTTTCCGGATTTACAACCTGGACCCGCGGCCTGGCCTGGGCAATGCTCGGCTTCGCCGAACAGCTGGAATCCCTTTCCAGCTTCGCAGACGAAGAACTTGCCGCAATGGGCGGCAGAGTAGAAATTGAAGGAATATACCTCAAAGCTGCCAAAGCTACCTGCGACTTCTACATTGAAAATACTGCCGCAGACGGAATTCCCTACTGGGACACAGGCGCTCCGCAGCTGCACAAATTGGGCGACTACACGAGCCGTACTTCTGATCCTTACAATGCATTTGAACCAATCGACAGCTCAGCCGCCGCTATCGGGGCGCAGGGTTTGTTAAGGTTGGGTAAATATTTAGAGGGTAAAGGTGAAAATGAGAATGGCAAAAAATACTGGCAAGCCGGTCTGACTGCATTGGATTCACTATTTGCAGAACCCTATCTGTCAACAGATCCGACGCACCAGGGATTGATCCTGCATTCGATCTACCACCGGCCAAATGGCTGGGATAATATACCTACCGGGCAGAAAATCCCGAATAACGAATCCAGCATGTGGGGCGATTACCACGCGAGGGAAGTAGCGCTCTACCTGGACAGAGTTAATAAAGGATTGCCGTATTATACTTATCTGGGGGCTGTGAGGTAAAGTATTTTCTGCATCTTTCCTTGTCACCCTGAGCGGACCGGGCCGCCGGGCGGTCGAAGGGACATGCAGGATGCTTTTGTGCACGTCCCTTCGACTGCGCTCAGGGTGACAAAAGAAGAAGTTACTATCGAAGGACTTGTCATGCTGAGCGCAGTCGAAGCAACATGTACAAACGCATTCATTAAAACAAAAACAAAACCTTGGGAAATATAACACTCGATCGTTGCTGCATTCATACCATTAGTACCAAGCCCTGGGAGCTTTCTGAGGCGGTGGAAAAGTATGCGGCGGCGGGGGTCAAAGGAATAAGCGTCTGGCAGAGTTCAATAGAACGGATCGGCCCTCACCATGCCGGAGAGCTGATCCGATCTGCCGGGCTTGAAATTGTGTCGTACGTCCGCGGCGGGTTTTTCCCGCACACCAGCAGCGCGGGCCGCGCGCAGGCGATTGACCATAATAAGAAATTACTGGAAGAAGCCGCTGCACTGGGCGCGCCGATGATCGTGCTCGTTTGCGGCGCTTCACCCGATCAGTCGCTCGAAAAATCGCGTGAGCAGATCAAAGAAGGTATCCAGGCGATATTGCCGCTTGCCGAAAAACTGAATGTGAAACTCGCTATCGAACCGCTGCATCCCATGTATGCGGCCGACCGCTCGGCGATTAACACACTGGCACAGGCAAATGACCTCGCAGAGTATTTCAACTCACCTTTTGTAGGAGTTGCGGTAGACGTTTACCATTTGTGGTGGGACGGTGATCTTGAAAAAGAAATAGCCCGCTGCGGCGCAAAGGGAAATTTGTTTGCCTACCACGTCTGCGACTGGAAAGTCAACACCATTGACCTCCTCAACGACCGCGGGTTAATGGGCGAAGGCTGCATTGACCTGAAAAAAATCAGGACCTGGGTCGAAGCAACGGGCTTTAATGGATTTTGCGAAGTAGAAATATTTTCAAACATCCATTGGGCCAAAGACCAGAACATCTTCCTCAAAGAAATCACAGACGCCTTTCTAAAAACAGTATAAAAAAATAATCGCTAACTGCTAAATAGCTAACAGCCAACACAATGACTACACATAACATTGGTATTATCATGAACGGCGTGACGGGCCGCATGGGAACGAACCAGCATTTGCTGCGCTCGATCAAGGCGATCAGGGAACAAGGTGGTGTAAAAATTTCGGCGGAAGAAGTGATCATGCCGGACCCTATTCTCGTGGGCAGGAATGAATCAAAATTGCAGGCACTCTGCAAGCAATCGGGTGTAGAAAAATATACGACAGACCTCGATTCTGTGATGTCCGACCCGAATTACCAGATCTATTTTGACGCGCAGGTAACCGGTCGCCGCGCTGCTGCTGTGAAAAAAGCGATTTTGGCCGGAAAGCATATTTATTGTGAAAAACCAACCGGTACCACCACCGAGGAAGCATTGGAACTTTACGAACTGGCAACTGCCGCCGGCTTGAAAAATGGTGTGGTACAGGACAAGCTCTGGCTGCCGGGCATGCTGAAATTGAAGCGACTAATGGAAAATGGTTTCTTCGGAAAAATCCTTTCTGTTCGGGGTGAATTTGGCTACTGGGTTTTCGAAGGGCACAGTATCCCGGCTCAGCGGCCTTCCTGGAATTATCGTAAGGAAGATGATGGCGGCATTATCGTAGATATGCTCTGCCACTGGCGCTATGTGCTGGATAATCTTTTCGGCAAAGTAAAAGCAGTTTCCTGCCTTGGCGCTACCCACATACCCGAGCGCATCGACGAAAACGGAAATCCTTATAAAGCCACCGCCGACGATTCCTGCTATGCCACTTTTGAGCTGGAAGGCGATGTGATCGCACATTTCAATTCTTCTTGGACAGTACGCGTGCGCCGCGATGATCTTTTGACTTTGCAGGTGGACGGAACGCATGGATCAGCCGTGGCCGGCTTGCGTGACTGCTACATTCAGCATTACGGAAATACGCCTAAGCCAGTATGGAACCCCGACATTCCACAGCCGATCCCATTCTTTGAAGGTTGGGCAAAAGTGCCTGAGCAGGAGCTTTTCGACAATGCATTCAAAGCACAATGGGAGCTATTCTTGAAACACATTGTAAAAGACACCCCGTTCCCCTGGGATTTGAAGGCGGGCGCGCGTGGTGTACAATTGGCGGAAAAAGGTTTGGAAAGCTGGGCAAAACGCGCCTGGGTTGATATTGAGGAACTATGAAAAAGACCGCTCTGATCACAGGAGGAAGTCGCGGAATCGGTTTCGGTATTGCAAAAGCACTGGCGAAAGAAGGTTACAACCTCGCGATCAATGGTGTGCGCGGTGAAGAGAGCGTGACCGAAGCGTTAGAAGAATTGAAAGCACTCGGCGCAGAGGTGGTTTACTGCCAGGGAAGTATCGCTTCCGCCGCTGATCGCGAAGCAATTATTGAAAAAGCTTATGCTGTTTTAGGGGAGATCAATGTGTTGGTCAATAATGCAGGAATCGCACCCCGCGTGCGACTCGACATTCTTGAAACTACCGTTGAGAACTACGAGGAAGTAATGACCACCAATTTGCAGGGACCGTTTTTCTTTACCCAGGCGGTTGCAAAAAGAATGGCACATACGAAGCAGAATAACCATGCATTTGAAGCGACGATCATTTTTGTCACCTCCATTTCGGCGACAGTAGCTTCTGTAAACCGGGGAGAGTATTGTGTTTCAAAAGCGGGACTGGCGATGACGAACCTACTTTTTGCAGTAAGAATGGCCGAGTTCAATATTCCCGTTTTCGAGATCCGCCCCGGCATTATCTCGACTGACATGACATCCAAAGTCCAGGAAAAATATGATAACCTGTTCCAAAGCGGCATTGCATTGCAGCCACGCTGGGGCACGCCCGACGATGTCGGCAAAGCCGTAGCCTCCCTCACCAGAGGCGACTTCCCCTACTCCACCGGCCAGGTGATTGGTGTAGATGGGGGGATGTTGATTGATAGATTATAGCTGTCAGCTGTCGGCAATCGGCTGTCAGCTTTATTGTCTTGAATTGATGAATGAAATTCAAAAAGGCCGACTGCTGACGGCCGAAAGCCGAAGTAAAACAAAAACCCGACTGCCGAAAGCCGACAGCCGAAGTAAACAAACTGTTCCATGTCCGAACTTCCTACTTCCCGTCCTTCTCTTTTATCGCAATTAATGCAGGTGCCGGTTATTGTGGCGGCGCTGGGTTACCTGGTCGACATGTACGATCTGTTTTTGTTCAGTGTCGTGCGCGTACCAAGTTTAAAAGCGCTTAATGTGCCGGAAGACCAGCTGCTCACGGAAGGTATCAGTTTATTGAACTACCAAATGGCGGGAATGCTGATCGGTGGCGTTTTGTGGGGTGTTATTGCTGATAAGAAAGGTCGCCTTTCAGTGCTTTTTGGCTCCATTATCATGTATTCTCTGGCTAATATCGGGAATGGTTTTGTGACCTCACTTGATCAATATGCGGTATTGCGCTTCATAGCAGGAGTGGGTTTGGCGGGTGAGCTGGGGGCCGGAATTACGCTGGTAACCGAGGTTTTGCCAAAAGAAATAAGGGGTTATGGAACTACGCTGGTGGCAACTTTGGGTGTGCTGGGGGCTATTCTGGCTTATTTTGTGGCAGATCTTTTCGCGTGGCGGATATCTTACTTTGTTGGGGGCGGAATGGGCTTGCTCCTATTGGTGCTCAGGTTCAACGTTTTTGAATCGGGGATGTTCAAACACGTGAAGGAAAAGTCAGTCGACCGGGGGAATATTATGATGATACTGACCAATGGAAAACGGTTTGGTAAATATATGATGGCAATCCTCGTGGGCCTGCCGATCTGGTTTGTGGTTGGTATCCTGATCACGTTTTCACCTGAATTCGGAGCTGCCAAAGGTATTATAGATATCAATGCCGGGAAAGCGGTTATGATCGCATTCTCCGGACAAGTCGGCGGGGATATTGTCAGCGGGTTATTGAGTCAATATTTAAAAAGCAGAAAAAAGGTAATCAGGCTGTTTATCCTGCTTTCGCTGGCCATGGTAGTCGGGTATTTGATGATCCCGATGACGGATCTGTTCTCTTTTTATCTGATGTGCGCATTGCTGGGCTTTTGCAATGGATACTGGACTTTATTTATCACGATTGCAGCCGAGCTTTTCGGAACAAACCTGCGGGCAACTGTCGCCACAACCGTTCCCAACTTTGTACGGGGCGCTACAATTCCGCTGGCGGCGTTATTCGTGAGCTTCAAACCCGACCTGGGTGTGATTCAAAGTGGGTTGGTAATTGGAGTAGCAACTTCGGCTGTGGCTCTGCTGGCTTTGTATTATCTCGAAGAAACTTTTACGAAAGACATGGATTTTGTTGAAAAGGAATAGTTCCAGGTCTTATCGTCTTTACCAGGAAATGGCTGTCTGCATTGCGGGCAGCCATTTTTTTTAACAGTTATTAACATTCCACTATGCAACTTTCACCTTCATACGCCCATCATTAGACCGAATTTGAGTCCACCACATCAAAACATTTAATTGCTCATGAAAGATATCCGCCGCTCATTTACTTAGACCACCATTCCTGTACTTTGCAATACATAGTACTGGGTTTTACACCACCTTTGTTATGTCCTCAGGGACAAAAAAGAAAAACAAATCAAAACAACAGCCATAAACATAAATTAGCCATGAAAACTTCAATCAAAATTTTCGCATTAGCATTTGCATTCGTAGCAACTACTTTCACTGCCAACGCAGAGGACAAAGACGCTAAGAAAGCTGTGTTGGGAACAGGTATTTACCCAACTAAATCAGGTAAGATCAATGTGCTGGTCGACAAATCTAATGCAGAATCAAGCACTACGTTGTTGCTTAAAAACGAAAGTGGCGACGTTGTTTACCGCGAGACAGTTGGTAAAGGACAACAGAAATTCGGCCGTACCTTAAATCTGGACAACATGGAAGCTGGCCAGTACAAGCTGGACGTGATCAGCGGAAGTGAGGTTCAATCTAAAACTTTCCAGCTGTCAGAACAAAAAGTGGAACGCATCGTCACCGTCAAATAATTTACTTTTTAAGATTCAGATCAAGCTCCCGGGGTTCGCCTCGGGAGCTTTTTTTTGATTTGTACGTCCAAATAAATTATATTTAGACGTACAGACTCAAAAATATGGACACCAAGCTGACTTTAAGACTCGACACGGAAACCATTGAACGTGCAAAGAATTATGCGAGGACTAAAAAAGTGAGTCTATCGCATTTGATTGAAAATTATTTGAATTTCGTCACAACTGTCGACGAGCAGTCTTCTGATATAACACCGTTTGTAAAAAGTCTTTCCGGCGCAGTCACGCTGCCTGAGAAGTACGATGAAAAGGAAGCTTACCAAAAACACATACTAGAAAAATATTCGAAATAGCGATTTGGAAAAGGTTTTCGTTGACACTGATGTTTGTATCGACTTATTATCCGGACGGAAACCTTTCAATAGTTTCGCCGAGCGAATATTTACATTGGCAGAGCAAGGAAAAATTGAGATCTGTATTTCCGCACTTTCGATATCTAACATTCACTATGTTTTGCATGCCCAGTATGGTGTCAAAGAGCCGACGCTATTAATTGCGCGTTTCAGAACATTAGTTACGATATTATCCGTGAACAGTAAAGTAATAGATCGTGCTATTGCCTCCGGTTTTGCGAACTTTGAAGACGCAATTCAATACAATACGGCGATCGAGAATAGCATTCATGTGCTGATCACCAAAAATCTCAAGGATTATAAATTGGCAGAAATAAGAATAGTTACGCCAGAAGCTTATCTCGCCTTTTTATAAGGAGATACAACCTCTACACCCCTTTTTCAATGGAGCGCAAGTATTTATCAACAAAAAATAACACCCAATTACTATGGATTCTCGTCGTGATTTTTTGCAAAAAATAGGTTTTGGAATAGGTGTAACTGCATTGGCGGACCTGCCTGCGGCGGCGCGGGACTTGTATTCCGGACCAAAAGCCGACAAGCAGCTGCGTGTCGCGATTATGGGACTTGGCAGCTATGGAACACGCGTGGCAGATGCGATGAAAGATTGTAAAATGGCTACACTCGTTGGTGCGGTATCAGGTACTCCGGCGAAGCTGGAAGAATGGAAAAAGAAGTACAACATTCCTGAAAAGAACACTTACAATTACGAGACGGTCAGCAAGATCAAGGATAATCCGGATATTGACCTTGTTTACGTTTGCACACCTAACTCGCTGCATCACAAACATGTGTTGCAAATTGCCGCGGCTGGCAAACACGTACTTTGCGAAAAACCGGTAGCCGACAATGCGAAGCAAACGCGTGAAATGATAGCAGCTTGTGATAAGGCGGGGGTGAAATTTTACATTGGTTACCGCATGCATTTTGAGCCGCATACCCGCGAGCTCATCCGGATGCGCGAAGCCGGCGAGCTGGGCAAGATCATGCATGTGAACAATTATATGGGTTTCAAATCCGGCGATCCCAATCAATGGAGACTGAAAAAAGCTTTGGCTGGCGGCGGCGCGATGATGGACGTGGGCATTTATGCATTGAACGGCGCAAGATACGCGACGGGTGAAGAGCCGATTTGGGTAACAGCGCAGGAGACCAAAACCGATCCGGTGAAATTCAAGGAAGTGGACGAAACGATTATGTTCCAGCTGGGTTTCCCTAGCGGTGTAGTAGCGAGCTGCGGCACGACTTACAATTTCAATAACTACGAAAGATTGTACGTGATTGGCGAAAAAGGTTTTGTAGAACTCAGTCCCGCATTCAGCTACGGTCCGATTAAAGGTCGCACGCACAAAGGTCCGATGGACCAGCCCGTGATCACGCACCAAACGTTGCAAATGGACGGTATCGCTGACATTATTCTCAACAACAAACCCGACCCGAATGTAAGCGGGGCCGAAGGTTTGAAGGATATGATCGTCATCGACGCAGTTTATGAATCCATCCGCAAGGGCGGCGCGAAGGTTATGTTAGCGGGTAAATAACAAATTAAACTCATCAGGAATTACCATGAAATTTTCAAAGTTGTTCAAACAAGGCATCTCCGTTTTCATGGTGATTCTTGCATTTACTACCAGTTGCAGTAAGAAAAGCGTCACCGTTTCCAACGGCGCGGATGCAGACAACCGGTTCAAAGTAATCGGCTATTTACCCAATGGCAATAATCTACAAGCTGCTGCCAATCAGGTCGATTTCGCCAAAATCACGCATTTGTACATCGCCTTCATCAACCCCGACTCTTTGGGGAATCTTACGAGAACCGAAGGTTTGAAAGAAACGGCCGCGCTTGCCCATTCCAGAAATGTGAAGATTATGGCTTCCATCGGAGGCGGCGGTGCGCCGAAGTATTATCCTTCGTTTTTAATCGGAGAAAAGAAAAATAAACTGATCAAAGACCTGGTAAATCTTGCCGTTGACAACAATCTCGACGGCATCGATGTAGACTTGGAAGGTGAATTGATAGACGCGAACTACGAGAACTTTGTCGTGGACCTGGCAACTGCATTGAGACAGAAAAATAAGCTCATTACGGCCGCAATAGCCACTGTTTACAAGACCCAGTTCACCGACAAAGCCCTCGCCCAATTCGACTTGGTGAACATTATGTCCTACGACCGCACCGGACCCTGGCGCCCTGAGAAACCCGGTCCGCACGCCCCCTACTCAATGGCCGAAGAAGATCTTCAATACTGGTTGGAAACCCGCAAAATCCCCAAAGAAAAACTGACCCTTGGCGTCCCGTTCTACGGCTACGGTTTCGGCGGTACTGCTCCGGAAAGCATGTCTTACAAGAGCATTCTTCGTCAATATCCCGATTCCGTAAACCAGGATCAAATGCATTTAAATGGCGGGATGGTTTATTACAATGGGCTGCCAACGATCCGGAAAAAAACTGAGCTGGCCAAGGAGAAGGTAAGCGGAGTGATGATCTGGCAGTTGTTGCAGGATAGTACTGGGGTAAAGTCGCTGTTGGGGGAGATTGATGGGGTTGTGAAGGGGAGGTGAACCTTGCTAAATGTTACATTTAAGGTTAACTTTACATTACACACACACTAGATAGTTTAATAATGGAGAAGCATCGAGAGCTGGTTTACTTTCGGAATCATTTTGACGATTTTTATCGTAGCCAAACTCAAAAAGTTAGAGACAAGGTGGATTATGTAATCTATCTATTGATGCACTTCGATCGGGTTCCTGAAAAATTCTTAAAACACATAGAGGGTGAAAAGGGTTTGTATGAGCTACGAGTAGAGGTCGGCACCAATATATTTAGAATCTTTTGCTGTTTTGATAAAGGTAACCTCGTCATTCTTTTCAACGGATTTCAAAAGAAAACACAAAAGACACCGAGTGAAGAGGTTAGGTTGGCCGTGAAGCTAATGAACGAGTATTTTGACGGAAAAAACAAATGAATGCAAATCCAGAAATAACAACAGCTGAAGAGCATTTCACGCGCTATCATGGTGCGCCTGGAACAAAAGAGCGCGTGGAGTTTGAGTTAAAGGCGAAAGCCTTTCTGATCGGAGAGATTATCAAAGAAGAAAGACGAATAGCAAAATTGACGCAAGAGCAACTTGCTGATAAAATCGGAGCAAAAAAGAGCTTCATTTCTAGAATTGAGAATGGTCATACAGACATTCAGCTGTCAACTCTTTATCGAATTCTGGAAATTGGCTTAGGGAAGAAACTAGAATTCTCTGTGCATTGATCGATAAACCGGCTTTTTGGAAGATTGTATGAACAATGATGAAACATTTCCAAATTCGATCATCGGAAATCGCGAATGTATATATCAACGGGTTTTATCCTTACGATTGTTGATCGGAGACACTATCTCAAAATCTGTGTAAAGTTTAAATCGGGGTTTGTAACTCCGATTTTTTACTTTTAACAAAGCACAGTTTATGAGACCAGAAGATTTATTGACTGATGAGTTTTTAAAGCAGTTCAAGAGCCGCGACACGCTAAACGACTTTCTTGGCCAGTTACAGAAGCGGGGCATTGAGAAAATGCTGGAAGGAGAGCTGGATGGCCACTTGGGGTATGACAAACATGAACAGTCGCTCAATACTAACTCCCGTAATGGTTATGGAAAAAAGAGGGTTAAAACCAGCTATGGTGAGTCGGAAATACGTATGCCCCGCGACCGGGATGCCAGTTTTAATCCCATGATTGTTCCCAAGCGGGAGAATATGGTAGACGGAATTGAAGAGGTAATTGTGTCGCTGTATGCGAAGGGAATGAGCGTTGCTGATATCGAAGACCAGATCAGGGATGTTTACAATTTTGAGGTTTCGACATCAACTATCAGTCGCATCACTTCCAGGATAGTAGAAGACATTGTCAGCTGGCAGAACCGGCCTTTGGAACCTGTTTATTTGATAGTTTGGATGGATGGGATCGTCTTCAAAGTGCGTGAAAACAGCAAGGTAGTTAACAAGACAGTTTATATCGCCGTTGGGCTTAAACGCGATGGTTACAAGGAAATCTTAGGCATGTGGCTTGGCAAAAATGAGTCTGCTGCCTACTGGATGAGTGTTTTGACGGACATGAAAGCACGCGGATTACAAGATATTCTGATCACGGCCACCGACAATCTCAACGGCTTCACCCAAACAATCCGGTCTGTTTTTCCTGAATCGGCAACCCAGATTTGTGTAGTCCACCAGATCCGGAACAGTTGCCGGTATGTGGTCTGGAAAGATAAAAAGGAGTTCAGCCGCGATTTAAAAGACATTTACGGTGCTCCCACCCGACAGGCGGCCTTAGCTGCCCTGGATAGCCTTGAACTAAAATGGAACAGCAAATATTCCTATGCCATTAAAAGCTGGCGTGAGAACTGGGATGAGCTGACTGTCTTTTTTGATTTTCCATTAGAGATCAGGCAGATCATCTATACCACAAATCTCATTGAAAACCTGAATGGGAAAATAAGAAAGTACACGAAGAACAAACTGTCATTTCCGACTGATGAAGCAGTGATCAAATCGGTATATCTAGCTTTAAGAGAGGCTTCGAAAAAATGGACCATGCCCATCCGAAACTGGGGGATGATCCTGAATCAATTTTTAA
Organism: Dyadobacter crusticola DSM 16708; assembly: GCF_000701505.1. Taxonomy (GTDB): domain Bacteria; phylum Bacteroidota; class Bacteroidia; order Cytophagales; family Spirosomataceae; genus Dyadobacter; species Dyadobacter crusticola. Next base: position 539,369 of record NZ_JNJB01000001.1, read on the forward strand.
CTATTTTTGAAAACAGGGTCAGGCTTTAAGTCTTTCCCAACCCCGATTGAAAGTTTACACAGTTAATGCGATAGTCCCTGATCGGACGTATTGCATGGACTGAAATTGAAGAGTTGGTAGTGTCCCCGGTCTATCAGCGCAGCTAATAGATCCTTTGATCACACGCACATCAATCATACTTGGACCAACTCTTCCAAACGGGTTTCCAGCGCCGTCGCAATCTCATACAACGTATAAAGCGAAGGCGAAACTTTTCCATTCTCTATCCTTTCTATTGATTGCCTGTCTTTTTCACAAGCCCGGGCAAGATCTGACTGACTCCAACCTTTTTCTGTCCGAAGTTGGATGATTCTTTTTCCTACTAATTTTTGAAGCTCTGTTTTTTCCACGACACAAGCTGTCGCATTGACGGAAAAAAGATGTCATCACATGTGTTTACATTTCAGAATTTACTCTACATTTACTGTAAACATTTGTGATGACAAACAGATCTCTTATTGATGAATAAATTCAAAGAACGCCGACTAAAAATCTATCCCAAATTCCAGCAGACTTCTCAATGGAACTTCAAGTTCGTTCCCGAAATCCGTCTTTGTGGAAAATGGCTGGAAGATTTGGGCTTTGATTGTGGCGAGCACATTACAGTGCGGATGGAAGACGATAAGTTGATTATTGAGCCTGCGGGGGAATTGAGGAGAAATCCTCAATTGGAGATCTGGGATTGACTTCCTGTAACCATTAGTCACATTATACTTATTAGTAAGTGCTACAGAGAAACACATTCCATATTAAAGCTTATTAATGATCGAAGAAACAATTTATATTCATCAATCTATAGCAACCAACATCCTGATGCAAACGGTTACACATACTCTTTTCCTTCTGCTCCTCTCCCTCGCCACTCTCGCACAGGACCTTACCACTCCATTCAAGTCCTGCAACCTTACCGGCAGCATCACCATTTACGATCACAAAAAGGGAAAATGGCTGACGAATGATGAAATGGATTCACGTCAGGAGACGCAGCCCGCTTCTACATTCAAGATCATCAACCTGCTCATCGCGCTCCAAACAGGTGGTGATTCAAGATGAAAACGAGATCGTCAAGTGGCCAGGTTCGACCGACACGACGCTGTATGGTTACCGGCCAGAAATATACCATGATATTTCTGTCAAAGAAGCATTTGAGGAGTCAGCTGGATGGGCGTTTATTGAACTGGCAAAAAGGATCGGCCGGGAACGATACCTGCATTACCTGAAAGCTGCCAAATACGGGAATAATATCCTGTCAGAAAAAGGCGACGACTTTTGGAATTTCGGGGCCTTCGGTGTTTCACCTCGCAATCAAGTTGCCTTTCTCGAAGCGGTTTACGCTGGAAAAGTGCCATTTTCAAAGCGGAATCTTGACATTCTTAAAAAGGTAATGATCAATGAACAAACTGCCGATTACACGCTCCGCGCCAAAACCGGCTGGACGCGCGTCGATGGAAATGACATTGGATGGTGGGTTGGCTATGTGGAACGGAAAGATAATGTGTATTTCTTTGCGACGCGGGTAAGTAAGAAACGAAGTACTGTAAATGCGGAGTTTGGAAATTGCCGGAAGACAATCACCAGGGAAGTGTTGCGGCAGCTTGGCGCGCTTTAAATCCGGAATGAAGCCGGACGATCATTTTGCAATTGCCTTCTGCTAATCGAAGACAAAGAAGTTAAAACGCCTTCCTAACTTTTGCCAATTCATGTAACATCTTCTGAATGGCAAACTTGTCCGATGCTTATAGGATTCAGGAAATCAAATTACCGGTTGGATATAAATTCATGTTTACGAGCAAAGGCTCTGCTACTATAATTAAGGCTGTGCAGTACACTTTTATCGAAAAGTTTGAAGGTAAAAATGTATATAACCTTGGGTTTGGAGATTATGATCCGCAATCAGACGACATTATTGATCAGGCAAAGTCTAACAATGGCGATGCATACAAGGTATTTCGAACCGTTCTCTCTACCATTCCACCATTCTTTGAAAATTTCCCGGAAGCAATCATCATGGTGCAGGGAAGCGACAGCAGTACAGACTTCGCAGAGAGATGCAGGGAAACATGCATGAAACGCTGCACCAAAACTTGCCGTAAGTTTAATCAGCGAATCACGCTTTATCGCGGTTACGTTGAGAAAAACTTTCAGGTACTGGGTTTACACTACTGGTTTTTAGGTGGATTTTTAAAAGAAAACAGCAGCCTTATAACTGAGCTTTATATACCAGGACGCTTGTATGATGCCATTCTCTTTTTTAAAAAATAACTGTAACTTTAAAACATGGAAACAAAAGAAAAATATACATCTAACATTCCAAATGACCCGGAAGAGCAAGCCGAGTTTTTGCGGCAGTTACTGATAAAAATAGGTGACCGTGACCTCTTTCCAAAGAAAACAGCCCGAGCCAGGCAGTTTCTGGAAGGTCTTGAAAAAAGCCAACAGAGGTTAATTCCATAGTTATTGAGGTGCCACATGCGGCACCTTTTTTATTTTGCTTGCCAGCTTGACTTTTAACCGCCTTAGTGTTTTTTGCCACGAATGCACGAAAGTGCACGAACGTTTAAATTAGTGTTTGCAGGAGAAAATGTCAGTTGTGTTCCTTTGTAAATCACCGGACTGCTGCAATCATCTGAGCTTTTCAACAAACCAAATTTGAGCTTTTCAGCAAAGCTCACCCATCCATTTCCGCCGAACTTTGCTATCGTTAATTCAAAAAGAAAATACGATGACAAAGGTTTGGTTTATTACAGGCAGCTCCCGTGGATTGGGAAAAAGCCTCACAGCAGCACTACTTGCAAGCGGCGATAAAGTGGCTGCGACTGCCCGAAATACAGAACAACTAGAAGAGTTAGTCCACCGGTATCCAGACCAGATTTATCCGATACAGCTGGATGTAACGGACAAGGAACAGATCTACGCTGCGGTGGCCGACGCTGTTCAGCATTTTGGAAGAATTGACGTGCTGGTGAATAATGCAGGTTTCGGCATCACCGGAGCGGCAGAAGCATTTACCGATGAACAGGTTCAAAGTCAGCTGAATACTAATCTGTACGCACCCATTGAAGTAACCCGTGCCGTGCTTCCGCACATGCGTAAACAACGATCCGCCGCATTTTGCAGATCAGCTCCATCGGCGGACGTGTAGGTGGCGCCGGGCTGACAATGTATCAGGCCGCCAAATTCGGACTGGCAGGATTTAGCGAGGCATTATCCAAGGAAGTAGCGCCGCTGAATATCAAAGTGACATGCATTGAACCAGGCGGATTCCGCACGGATTGGGCAGGTGCTTCCATGAGCTATGCGCCTGAGATAGAAGACTATAAACAAACAGTAGGTGGAATCCAGAAATTTCTCGCAAGCGGCGCATTCATCCCAGTGGGCGATCCTGACAAGGCTGCAAAAGTAATGGTGGATGTAGCCAATCACCCCGAGCCTCCGCTGCATCTGGTGCTTGGAAGTGAGGCGGTCGGTATTTTACAGCGCGCCGACGCGACCCGGCAGGCGGAACTCGAAAGGTGGATGCAGGTAAGTCTTTCCACAGATCACGATGAATCTGAGAACTTCTTTGAATCAGAAGCCGGCAAGGTTTATCAGACAATGAAGGGTATTTAGTCAAATTGCATTTGAAACCGAAAACAGCATTGCAGAACAATTCGCGCCTGCAATGCTGTTTCTTTGATATAATTCGATACTGATGATCGAGCCGGTTCAAGATTCCAAAATACCGCCCATTGTGTATTCCTGCTACCATTCGAGGAGCCGCGAAGGCGAACAGTTTGTTCAGGAACATGTTTTCAGCTTCCAGATTGCTGGCTCCCTGGTGCTCAATGATGGGCGTAGCGAGTACCAAAGCAACGAAGGAGATTTCAGATTGAGCAGGAGAAACAGTCTGATCAAGTTCAGTAAGTATCCACCTGAAAATGGCGATTTCAAAGCGATCTCTATCTTTTTCGATCAGCCAACGTTGCGCAATTTCAGTCTGGAATATGGTTACCGCGCAGAACCGCACCAGCGGAACGAATCGGTGATAGAATTGCATTCCGACAAGCTGCTGAAAAGCTTTATCGACTCGCTTATCCCCTATTACGAGGCGAGTCAGCCCGATAATCCAAATTTGGTAGCTTTGAAATTGCGCGAGGCATTGCTGGTTTTGTTACAAACAAATCCGCATTTGAAAGACATTCTGTTTGATTTCACCGAGCCGGGCAAAATTGACCTGGAAGGTTTTATGAACCAGAACTTTCATTTTAATGTGCAGCTGAAACGCTTCGCCTACCTCACAGGAAGAAGCCTGGCGACATTCAAGCGTGATTTCGAAAAGATCTTCCACATTTCACCCAGTCGCTGGCTTGTGCAGCGCAGGCTGCAGGAAGCTTATTACCTCGTTAAAGAAAAAGGAAAAGCGCCTTCGGATGTGTACCTCGAAATTGGTTTTGAAGACCTCTCGCACTTTTCGTTCGCATTCAAAAAAGCCTACGGCGTCGCTCCGTCCAGGATTTGATAAGTAAGGAAACAGCGCATACCGACTTTTTAGAACATTGCCGAAGCAACTCAACCCGGCATTGTTTTTACTATGAAACGAACAGCAGGTATATTTTCTATTTTCTCGGGATTAACAGCATTGTTCATTCCGGTTTTACTTTCAGCACAAATCATGGATTCAAAATCAATAGTAGCCCCGGGCGCACAGGTCGAGAAACTAGGTGACGGGTACAAATTCACGGAAGGACCCACTCCCGATAAAGACGGAAATGTATTCTTTACTGATCAGCCCAACAACAAAATCATTCGCTGGGATGCAGAAACAGGCAAATTCTCCGTTTTTTCTGATAATCCCGGTCGAGCAAACGGAATGTATTTTGATCAAAAAGGGAATCTCGTGGCCTGTTCGGATGAGGACAATCAGGTGTGGTCTTTTGATAAGAATGGAAAAGCAACCGTGCTTGTCAAAGATTATGAAGGCAAGCTGCTGAATGGACCAAACGACCTCTGGATAGACGCAAAAGGCGGCATTTACCTGACCGATCCGCTCTACAAACGCGATTACTGGAAACGCGACCCTGCTATGCAGCAGGACGGCGAGCACGTTTATTATCTAACCCCGGATCACAAGAAATTGATACGTGTAGACGAGCACATCAAAAAACCAAATGGTATCATCGGCACACCCGACGGCAAAACATTATATGTCGCAGATATCGGCGACAACAAGACTTACAAATACGACATTCAGAACGACGGAACATTGACCAACAGGACGCTTTTTGTTTCAAAAGGTTCTGACGGAATGATCCTGGACGAGGAAGAAAACCTGTACATTACCGGGAAGGGAGTGACCGTTTTTGATAAAAAAGGTGAACAAATTGCGCACTTCCCGGTTCACAACGGCTGGACTGCAAATCTTTGTTTTGGAGGCAAAAACCGTGACTTGCTTTTTATAACCGCGGAGACCACTGTTTATGGATTAAAAATGAGGGTTAAGGGGGTGAAATGACTTCGGCTGTCGGCTTTCGGCAATCAACTTTAAGGGAGGCTCGAATGGGCCTCCTTTGCCGTTTACGAAGAATTTTGCTCACAGCTGCAACCTTCCTGTCTTTTCTTGGTTCTGGAAATAAAAAAATAATTGATTACCATGAACCAGCGATTCAAATCCTCTTTACACTTTGCAAAAGGCCTTCTTTTCACGGCCGCTTTCTCAATTTCTCTATTTGCCTGCCGGACTGCCGAGGTCGCGGTGAACAACCAGCTTAAAACCGAAACTGAAACTTACCAGGTAAAAGGCCGCCAGGGATTTCAGATCGGTCAGGTACTTTCTTTCGGTGACTACACAACCAGCAAGGTTAAGCGTGGGTGGACATTTAGCTATTCGCTTCCATTTATTGTCAAGTTCAATGGAGCCCGCGAAAAGATCAGCTTCCAGCAATTCGGTTTAAATGGCGCCTCTGCCGATGTAGCGCTTGTCAGCAGGTTTAAGGAAACCGAATACGAGCCTTTGGAAGATTACTTTTCTATTTCTCTTAAATACAAAAACTACTTTGCTGGAACAGTCAAAGTAGCAGAATCCGATGAATCCTGGGACTTTCTGGTCCACAATGTAGACGGAGCAAGCCGGAGTTTAGGTAAAAACAGCACAGTCGGCTTTGTACGCACGAATCGTACTAAAATAGAGATCGAAGGTATTCGCGAACTAGAAGGCTCCTCTTCGTTTTTGACCCAAAATGACGTTTACGGTTATCAATTTACATTGGACGGAAAGGTAGTGGCGGCAGTATCTACAATCAACAATGGAAAAGTCTGGTTTAAGAAGGATCTGGATTCAAATCTCAAACTTGTTCTGGCGAGTGTCTCTTCGGGGTTGATGTTACGGAACAATATGGAAGACAATGCGATAAGTATGAACTAAGAAGGAGCGCTGCGGCGGGCTGGTTATGCTGATACGTACCATAATATTAATTTTATCAGGTCGTTACAAAAGCGAACCAGCTCCCGCGCTATGCGATTTTTGTTTACTCCTCTTCTTTTTCTTCTCTCCATAGCTGCCCTGGCGCAGGAACGTATAACAATCAGCGGCTTCGTGAAAGAAAACGGAAGTCAGGAACAATTGCCAGGCGTGAATGTGTACATCGAGGATTCTCCTTACGGCACAGTTACCAACACATACGGATTTTACTCACTCACCCTTCCAAAGGCCGACTCTGCCAGTATTTCATTTTCTTTTGTCGGTTACGAAAAAGTAACCCGCCAGGTAAGCTTACGCCGCAATGCTGAGCTGGATATATTCCTTGCTACCATTACCCAGCTGGAAGAAGTGTTGGTTTCTGCAAGAAAGCAGGAAGATTATGTGAGCCGTGACGTGCAAATGAGCAAGGTGGAAATTCCCATTCAGCAGCTTAAAAAGATACCCGCTTTCTTTGGTGAAAAAGATGTACTCCGCGTTTTGCAGCTGATGCCGGGCGTTCAAAAAGGGACTGAGGGACAAACCGGCCTTTACGTACGCGGCGGCGGACCAGACCAAAACCTCATCATTCTCGACGACGCGGTAGTTTACAATGCCAATCACCTTTTCGGCTTTTTTTCCATATTCAACAGCGACGCATTGAAAAGCGTGGAACTGACAAAAGGCGGTTTTCCGGCGCGTTACGGGGGCAGGCTTTCGTCGGTCCTGGAAATGAATATGAAAGAAGGCAGCAAAGAAAAGCTGCACGGAGAAGGAGGAATCGGACTGATATCTTCAAGACTTACTTTGGAAGGCCCTATTTCAAAAGGTAAATCCTCTTTTCTGATCTCGGGAAGACGTACTTACATTGATATTCTGGCAGCTCCTTTTATAGCCCAGTCACAGCAGGGATCAGACAGCCAGGTAAAGCCTGGCTATTATTTCTATGATCTGAATGCGAAAATGAATTACGATCTGGGCTCGAAAGACAAGCTTTATATCAGCGGCTATTTTGGAAGAGACAAGTTCCACGCCAATGAAAAAAGCTCTGATTCTGAAACAAAGGCCGGACTCGCCTGGGGGAATGCAACTGCAACCATGCGCTGGAACCACGTACTTAATCAAAAGCTTTTCGTAAATACCTCCTTCATTTACAGCAATTTCGACTTCGGGGTTTCAAGTTATTCCAAAGAGATCAGCGGAAGCAATACGGATGAATTCAGCCTGGCTTACAGCTCAAAAATACGTGACCTGGGAGGTAAAATAGACTTTGACTTTTACCCGTCAACGAAGCACGCCGTGAAATTCGGCGGCCTTGCGACTTTCCACCGGTTTATACCTTCGGCACTCGCGATTGAAGGCTCATTTATCAATAATGCTATCGAACGCTCTGTCAGGCCGGTGAACTCGCTCGAAGCCGGCCTGTACATTGAAGACACCTGGCAGGCACTTGATGCACTTAAAATTAATGCAGGGTTCAGATTGAGCTCTTTTCAAACCGAGACCAAAAATTATATCAGACCGGAACCCCGGTTTTCAGCTGCATTAAGGTTGGCCAAAGATTTCTCGTTCAAAGCCTCCTATGCACAAATGAACCAATATGTACACTTGTTGTCCAACACCGGCCTTGGGCTGCCTACCGATCTCTGGGTACCTACTACCGACCGCGTGGCTCCCCAGCAATCCAGACAGGTAGCAGTTGGCTTTGCAAAGGACCTCGAAAAACCGGCTATTACATTAACGCTGGAAGGCTATTACAAGGCAATGGACAATATTCTCAACTACAAGGAAGGATCTTCTTTTTTGAGTTTCAATGGGGAAAATGCAAATGAGCTGAGCTGGGAAGAAAATGTTACTGCCGGCAAAGGCTGGTCCTATGGAACTGAATTTTTAATTCAAAAGAAAACAGGTCGGTTCTCTGGCTGGATCGGCTACACGCTGTCCTGGACTTACTGGAAATTTCCCGAGCTGAATTTCGGACGCACCTTCTTCCCACGCTACGACCGGAGACACGATTTGTCGGTTGTGGGAATTTACGAGCTTAGTAAACGCATTACCCTGAGTGCAACCTGGGTTTACGGTACCGGAAATGCATTGACGCTGCCTGTCGCCACTTATACAGGATTGAGGGACAATTTCATCCCGCGCGTGATGCCAGACGGACAAACCATAATCGACTATGGTGGCCGAGAAGTAAATGAATATGGACAAAAAAACAGCTATCGTGCTGAGCCTTTTCACCGCGGCGATGTCGCAATTCAGTTTCACAAAAAGAAAAAAAGACACGAGCGCACCTGGGAATTCGACGTTTACAATATCTACAACAGGCGCAATCCATTCTTTTACAATATCGACAGTGAAACGGTAACGGAAGGCCCATTCGTCAGGAACAAAAAAACATTGAAACGCTACTCGCTTTTCCCTATACTTCCTTCATTCAGCTATAATTTCAAGTTTTGATCTATGAAAATCAGCACTATAATGGCTTTAATAATGTGGATCGGCTTGTCTGCTTGCGAATCGCTGGTGACGGAAATTGACGATGCCGATTTACCCAAAACAGAATCCAAGCTAACAGTTCAGGCCTTTATTGCTCCTGAGAACCAGCGTACTTACGTAGTTGTCACCCAATCCCGCCCGCTTTTCGGAGCGCCAAATGCTACGCCTGGAATTATCCGTAATGCATCGGTCAAGCTTTCCGACGGAACCCGGGACGTAATCGTCCCGTTCGACTCAGCCAATAACCTTTATGTTATCGACAAACTCAGATTCCCTATTGAACCGGGTAAAACTTACAAGATTACGGTCTCCGATGAAAAGCGCACCGTGACCTCCTCTTGCGTAGTACCCCGTAAAGTGGCAGTACCCACAGACTTTGAACTGGATACAACCTATTCCAACTTCGGCGATACTACGCTGACATTGAAAATGAAATGGAATGACATTCCGGGAGAGCGCAACTATTATCGTGTAAGAGCATTCATTGATCTTGAATACAGCATTCCCGACGATCCGATTGCGACTGAGTACAAGGAGCGCCGGGTGCGAAACCGATTCAACGTGAGCTGGGAAGAGACGATCGGCCGCGATAACTTCCAAAGCGACGCTAACCTCGACGGAACCGTTTTTACCTCCCCGCGGGGTACATTGCGCCTGCCTGTTCCCCAGGGCTATGGCGCAGGCAGCGGACCTTACTTCACGGTATACCCGAATCCGAAGATCATCGCGATAATTATGGAGGTACTGAACACCGATGAAGATTATTACAGGTACCATAAGTCACTGGACAATGCGCGAAACGCCGATAATCCGTTTGTAGAGCCTTCGCTCGTGTTCACCAATATCGACGGCGGGCTAGGCTGCTTTGCAGCTTACCATACCGGACAGCTGGTTTACCGCCCGAAGTAAGTTCCTGTCGCTCCAAGGGCATTTTTCTTTCTACATTTTAAGACAAACTGAGGTCAAAGCACCTCAAAATGTACGTGTCAAATTTAAAATTTTGGCAAGATTTAGCTGTACAAAAACAATCTACAAACAACCGCAACCCGGCATTCGCAGGTTGTGAAAAGGACATTTGCGTAGCTGCGAAGGCATTTAACGCACTCGCAAATCACTAACCGGTGACATTGCGACTGCAAGGCATACTTTTTTCTGGTGAGGCCGTAAACAGCGCAGCGTTTTTAAAACAAACAGAATCACCTGCCTCTAAAAACAAAGAGGTTTAGAACATATACATATCGGGAGATATGATATCCCAATTATAACCTTAAACAAATTAGATATGGACTTGCAAGGAACGGATAAGGATCAAACCAAAAAGGAACATCCTTCCAATAAAAACATGTCAGAACCGGATACTCTGGTGGGGACGCTTGAAGATTTGAAAAAAGAGGGTTTCACATACGATTTCAACCTTACTGCACACGCGTTAGAAGTGCACAAGGAGGATGGAATTTGCCTGAACCTCTCGCCCGAGGATTTTGACATTGTTCAGGTTTACCGTTTTGAAGGTATGACAGACCCCGGAGATATGTCCATTGTTTATGCGATTGAATCAAAGGATGGTCTTAAAGGAACACTGATCAGCAGCTACGGGGTTTATGCGGATACTATGACGAATGAAATGATTAAGAAGCTGGATACAAGAAGTTCTCTGATCGTGCATCACGATGATGAAGATGTAGCGAATTAAAATCGCCAGTCACACTATACCTCGACTAAACAAGTGCAAAAAGATGTTACCTTACCCGTCAGGTGTAAAGTAACATCTTTTCATTTGCTCAAATCTTTCTGCTAAATGACGGAAATCCTGGAATGGGATCGGGTTTTGTTTAATGAACTCCCTCCCATTTTTTTGCTGGAAGTACTCCTGCGATCGACCGTGATGTTTGTCTTCCTGCTCGCTGCCCTGCGTATCACGGGTAAGCGGGGCGTAAGGCAGTTATCCATTTTCGAAACGGTCATCATTATCGCACTGGGCTCGGCAGCAGGTGACCCGATGTTTTATGAAGATGTAGGGATTATCCCGGCGCTGGTGGTATTCGCGACCATAATCATGCTCTATCGCCTTGTAACCTGGCTAACAGGCAAGAGTAAGTTTTTTGAAAAATTGATTGAGGGAAAAACCGTTTGCCTGATCAACGAAGGCAGGTTTTCGATCAGCGAATTTTCAAAGGAAACATTGGCACAGGATGAATTCTTCTCGGAACTGCGGTCAAAAAGCATTGAGCACCTGGGGCAGGTCAGGACAGCTTTGCTGGAACCTTCGGGAGAAGTGAGCATCTTTTTTTACAAAGACGAAGATGTGAAATACGGACTGCCGCTGTTACCGAATTTGTATTACAAGAAAAGCAAGACAGTTTTTAAAGACGGTTTTCATTCCTGTTCATTTTGCGGCAATACCGAAGAGCTAAAAGCAGGGACACATACCTGCCGGGTTTGTAAACGAGATGAATGGGTACCCTCACTCAATACAGCCAGAATCGCCTGATGACTGGCAAAAAGGCGCAAATAATAGCTGGCACAGCAATTTTAAAGGTTAGGAGTTAAATAAAAACACATAGCTATGGAAATGATTGAATTAACGGAAGAACTGATCAGGTCGGCAGAGCAGCGGTCGGCGGGACAACCTTATCCTTATTTTGTAAAGGCCCTGAAATCAATCGGGGTGGATAATTATGAGGTTAAAGTGAGAAACTACCAGCGTACCTATACTGCTGCGAATGGAGACAAGCTGATGATCCCGGGCGAACTTCCGGAATTTGAATGTGCGGAAGCTTTTGAACTGGAAGAAGTGAAGAAGGCAATTAAGCGCTCACAGGAAGGCGAAACCGATTACCCTACTTTCCTGCGCGAGATAGGCGCCGCAGGCATACATACCTACGTAGCCGATCTCACGGGAATGACGGTGATCTACCAGGGACCAAATTCTGAGTACGAATACGAGGAAACGATCCCCGAAGTATAGCCTGGCACGTTATCGTTCAGGCTGTTCTTTTTCTTAACTCTTCCAAATGCTGATCGGTAAAGTCAAGATGCGTTACAAAGCGCACCAGGCTTTTTCCAAAAGCAACAGCAAGAATATCCTTTTCAGCCAGATCCTTTACATACTCAGACTCGGACATTCCATCTGCCAGTCTGATGATAACGATATTGGTATCAACCGGAAAAACCTCCTCTACTTCCGGTTTAGCTGCAAACATTGCCCCAATCTCACGGGCGCGCAGGTGATCTTCTTTCAGGCGTTGGACGTGGTGATCCAGTGCATAAATTCCCGCTGCCGCCAGAAAACCTGCCTGGCGCCAGCCGCCGCCCATTACTTTACGAAACCGCCTTGCTTTTCGGATTACCTCTTTGGTCCCGATCAGCAATGAACCCACCGGACAGCCCAACCCCTTGGAAAGACAGATACTGATGCTGTCAAAAAGTTCGCCATATTCGGCCGGCTGCTCACCCGTTTCCACCAATGCATTGAAAAGCCGCGCGCCGTCGAGGTGCAATGGAATTCCTTTTGCATCACAAACATCCCTGATCGCACGGATTTCCTCCATAGCATAGTAACTCCCCCCGCCTTTGTTCATGGTATTTTCAAGCGAAACGAGGCGTGTTACCGTGGAATGTATGTCGTGCTCGTTGCTGATTGCATCTGCTACCTGGGTTGCTGTGAGCCTGCCCCTGTCGCCGTCCAGCAGCTTCACCGACGAAAGTGCATTGAGCATGATCCCGCCGCCTTCGTACAGGTAAATGTGGGAGTATTTGTCACAAATGACGTCACTGCCAGGCTGTGTGTGCGCACGAATCGCTAGCTGGTTCGTCAATGTACCCGACGCGCAGAACAATGCTTCTTCCATTCCAAATAGCTGTGCGGCTTTTTCCTGCAATGTATTCACGGTCGGATCATCGCCCATTACATCGTCTCCCACTTCCGCCGCCCACATTGCCTGCTGCATTTCCGGAGTAGGTTTGGTGACCGTGTCACTGCGTAAATCAATTTTCATTTTTAATAATTTCGAAAGTATTGTCCTCAACGAACGTTGCGAATTCAAATATCAACGAATAACGCAAGTAGTCATGATAAGTTGCGAATACTTTTAAACCGATATATTGCGTCTAAAATCTGAGATATGGAGTTTGAAGAATACCTTACCCTGAAAAAGATAGATCCGGCAGCATTCCAAAAGGAGGATAATGCCCGCTTTGAGGAGTGGCGCAGCATATTTGCCACAATGCACCCCGAGAGTTTTACGGCGCACAAAAAATTTCTGATCAACGAAATCAGAAGAAGATATCACGTGAAAGAGGAATAGCAGACTAGCCTTTCATATCCTCCATTACTTTCATTAAAATACCAACCGTTTTCTCGGTTTGCTCCTTGCTTGGCGTAGTGTCCCAGTTACCTACAATCCCATTGCTTCCAATGTAAATTCCGTCTTTGCGGGAAATGAAATTAGCTCCCTGGGTGTAAAGTTTGTAATTGACATCACTCTGCGGGATCAGGCAGGAAAGCTGGCCAGAAACCGGCGTAAGTTCTTCATCATTGAAAACAGGCTTGGCACCCAGCCCCATGCAGTTCACCACCACCTTTTCCGGCAATGCGTCAATATCTTCTAACCGTCTAATCTCCTGAATTTTCACTTCACCCCCAAACATGGTAAAATCCTGTAACTGGTGGCGCAGGTAAGTAGGGATATTGAACATGATGTTGGAGCGGCGCGTCACATAATCTGCTTTGAAAGGGTGCTCTTTGGCACTTAGCCGCACACGTTCCGGCAGCAAGCCTTCTATTTCGAAATCTTCACCGCCGGCTCCCGGCGTATACACAGGTGCCTGGTTGAAAACACCGTATTCCTCTGCCCAGCAGGCGATGTCGTTCATTCCGAGTAGGAACTGGAATCTCCGATGCGAAAACCGCGTTGCCTCTTCCCAGATCGCGTGGAATTCGGGCCTGGCTACCTTCTTGTCGCAAACCCGCGAAGCCGGAGACCAGGTACCTGTTGCCAGGTTGCTTGTGATATTGGGTGGAACATCTTTCGTGTAAATCGTCACTTCGCAGCCGCTTTCCTGCAAAAGCCGTGAAGTAGCAATGCCGACGGTACCGCAACCCAGGACGGCGACTTTCTTCTCCCCGGTTTTGAGCACATGGTTACGGGCAATATTGCCGGTACCCCACGAAAGCGACCAGCCGCTGCCTCCATGTCCGTAGTTATGCACAAGTGTTTTATTCCCAAGCTGCTCCACGTCAAGCCGGGGTCCCGATGCACGGAAGGGGCGAAGACCCACGGTTTCTTTCACAATTCGGTCCATTGAAAGCCTTAATTTAGGGATCTGATGGTAGCCACGGCTGATGTGAAAATGCTTGTCAGGATAATACTGCTGCGTTTTGGGAGCGCATGAAGCAGCAATGGTACCTAATGCAAAACTGGCTGGTATCGCTTTTTCAAAGAAATTTCGACGGTTCATCGGGTTGGAGTAAACAGGAATGATTGGGTGAAAATTAAAGACTAATGGCGATATTTACAAACAATGTATTGCCGGGCAACAGTAAGCCAGAATATTATTTCAGAATATCTCCTTTTATCCAAGTATTCCGTTAATTTATACCAAACAAACTTACCTTTTCACTTTCTTTCCGTGAGTGAAAAAGGAGCACTATCCGCGGCTGCTCCCCATTGGGTATTAGGCTTTTCGCCCATTTTTAGAACAAGTGTACCGCCTTTTACAATTTCATCGTGGGTGATGTAAGTACGATTAAAAGGTTTTCCATTGAAAGTCGCAGACTGGATGTAAGGGGCAGTATCTGATATGCCTTTTGCAATGACACTAAATTTCTTGCCCTTCGAAACGTCAATGGTTGTTTCCTCAAAAATCGGACTTCCAAGCACATACTGATTGATGCCGGGCGTAACGGGATAAAAGCCCATCATACTGAAAGCCAGCCACGCTGACATTTGTCCTCCATCTTCATTACCGCTTAGCCCGCCGATACTGGTATCATATTCATCTCGTATGATTTTGCGCGTCCTCTGCTGCGTTTTCCAGGGCTGTCCGGCAAATGCATATAAGTAAGCGATCTGGTGATTGGGCTCGTTGCCATGCCAGTAATGTCCCTGGTCAAAAAGCGTATCCAGCTTTCTGATGAGAGCTTCCCGACCTCCTATTATTTTCTGTAAACCTGCAATATCCTGCGGGACAAACCAGGTATACTGTGCAGGTGAACCTTCGGTGATAAAGCTGGCGCGTTTGGCAAAAGGATCGAAATCGCCTATCCATTGCCCGTCCGCGTAACGACCGCGCGCATAACCTGTGGACGGATCGATCACGTTTTTGTAATTAAATGCCCTTTTGCGAAGCATTTCGGCATCCTTTGTTTTTCCAAGCGCATTAGCCAGCTCAGAAAGGCAGAAATCATCGTAAGCATATTCCAGCGTCCGGGAAACCTGCTCGCGCTGGTGATACGCAAGCGGAACACTGTCTTCGAGCGGAACGTAATTGTATTTTAAATAGGATTCAAGCGCCCGGCGGCCTTTCCCCGATGCATAACTTTCAGGATCAGTATTAATTTCAAATGCGTTTTTACGTAATGCATTGTAAGCTGTATTTACGTCGAAATTACGGACGTTCTTACTATATGCATCAGCAATAACAGACAGCGCGTGGTCGCCCACCATTGCGGCGGTATAGTGGTTCCAGCACGGAAAAATAGGCATCCAGTTACCTTGTTCTGCTTTTTTCACAAGTGACTGCATCATATCCCCGGCCTTCGCAGGTTCGAGCAGAATACCAAGCGGCATAGCGCCCCGGAAACTGTCCCACAAGCTGAAATCACAGTAATAGTCAAACCCTTCCGCTTTTTGAACCGGAGTACCTCCCGCAAAAGAGGGATAACTTCCATCCACGTCAGAGAAGAGCCGCGGCAGCAGCTTGGTCCTGTATAGTGCGCTGTAAAAAAGTGTTTTGTCGTTTTCACTTCCTTTTACCTGAACCTTGCCAAGCGCTTCATTCCAGGCTTTTTCAGCCGATTTTCTTACAGTTTCAAAATCCGTGTTGCCGATTTCCTTTTCCAGGTTCTGCCTGGCACCTTCCACGCTGGTGAACGAAGTACCGATCTTCACAGTTACAGTCTGCACGCCATCTCCAAACCCTACGTAGGCGCCTAGCTTCTCTCCTTTACCCTGACCTTCGAGGGTCTTGCCTATCGGAGTGATCGTATCGGCCAGCCATACGCCCGACTGAAAAATCTTTCTATCAAATTTCATTACAAAATACCCGCTAAACCCTGCCGGCTCCCCCGCTCCCTGGTAGATCCGGTGAACCGGATTATAGCCTACCACCTCTCCTTTTTCCGGATTTACTTCCACAAACCCCTGGCCCTCGTCACTGTTTGGTTCAATGACAATGAAAGTTTCGCCTCCGCTCTCAAAGCTGAACCGCATGATCGCGGCGCGGGCTGATGCAGTTACCTCAGCATGTATTTTTTCGTCTTCCAGGTAAATCCCGTAATAATCCGGCGAGGTTTGTTCCTTTTCATGTAAAAAAGTACTGGCGCGCAATTCGGGTTTAGTGACCAGCTCCCCAGCCATTGGCATAATTGTAACCGTACCATAATCCTGAACGCAGGAGCCATTCAGCCAGTGAGTTCCCCGGAATCCCTGAAATTTATTGTCGGTATAATAGTAGGGAGCAATGCATTTTGTTTCTGTCGACCGCGTCTGGGCAGTCCATTGCGTCATGCCATTTGGCACACCGGCCGACGGGATTGTCTGTCCCTTCAACTCACTACCTGCTTCACTGTGCGCCCGTGCGCTTTCGGTGGTGGAGGGAGCAGTGCCGATCCTGGTATTTACGTATTGAACCGGTGTCTTTTGCGCGGATACTTGCGCGTAAAAACAAAGAGATGCCGGAAAGAGATAAAGAAATGGTAGCTTTTTAAAATGCATGTTAAGGCGCTTATTGGCTGTCAAAGTCGGAAGATCGAGAAAATAATGTTATGTTAGATCAACACAATACACTCGGACCTTCCCGTGAAGGACGATCAAAAATCGGTTCATCCCTTATGAATATCCATATCATCGATACAGGCTTTTTCAAACTTGACGGCGGGGCAATGTTTGGCGTCGTACCCAAATCACTCTGGAACAAACAGAATCCGGCGGATGAGAAAAATCTCTGCTCCTGGGCAATGCGCTGTTTGCTAATTGAAGACGGTGAAAAGCTGATCCTGGTTGATACCGGAATGGGCGACAAGCAAGACGCGCGTTTCTTCGGACATTATGATCTGCACGGCGATGCTACCCTGCTTGGTTCTATCCGGAGCAAAGGTTTTGAGCCAGCAGATATTACCGACGTGGTTCTGACGCATTTGCATTTTGATCACGTTGGTGGAGCTGTGCGTTTCAGTAAAGACTACACGAAACTCACGCCTACCTTTCCAAATGCAACCTATTGGTCCAATGAGGCACATTGGAACTGGGCTACCAACCCGAACCCGCGCGAGAAAGCCTCATTTCTTAAAGAAAACATACTCCCGTTGCAGGAAGCGGGGCAGCTTCGGTTTATCGAACACCAGGTATCCCCATTTTCGTCCATTAACTTTCTTTTTGTCGACGGCCACACCGAGCAGATGATGTTGCCCGTTATTTCGTATAAAGGCAAAAAACTGGTTTACGCAGCCGACCTGCTTCCTTCCTCCTTCCACGTGCCCATTCCGTGGATTATGAGCTATGATATGCGACCGCTGCAAACAATGGACGAAAAGCAGCTGGTACTTCAAAATGCAGCCGATGAGGAGCACGTGCTGATTTTCGAGCACGATCCGGTTTACGAAGCGGGCATTGTGGTACATACCGAAAAAAGGATCAGAATAGGTACGCGCGGACCTTTGAGCGACTTTATCGGCAATTAACATGAAGATTGGTTTGGTATTATCTGGCGGCGGCGCCCGTGGAATTGCGCATTTAGGTGTGATCCAGGCTTTACAAGAGCAAGGTATAAAGCCCGATATCATCAGTGCGACCAGCTCCGGCGCGTTTGTCGGCGCCATGATCGCCTATGGTTTCCCGCCCGCTGATATTCTCGATAAAATCGTCCAAACCAGCTTTTATCCCTATCTGCGGCCAGGTTTCGGCGCAAGTGGATTGTTGCAAATGAAACGTATCGAAACGGTGATTTGTCAGTACATTCCCGAAAACTCATTTGAATCACTTCAAATACCACTTGTAATTAATGCCACGGACATTGTCTCGGGGGAAGCAGTATTATTTCGGAATGGTGAACTTGCATTGCCGCTGCTCGCGTCCTGCTGCATTCCCGGCCTTTTCAGTCCGATCAGGGTAAACGGCCACGATCTTGTTGATGGCGGCGTACTCAATAACTTACCAGTCGAGCAGATTGAAGGCGAAGTTGACGCGATCATCGGCAGTCACTGCAATCCATTCAGTTTGAACAAACCCCTAAAAACAACCACCGAGATCGTTTACCGCAGCCTGATCCTGGCCATGCACACGAAAAACCGCGAGCGTTTCAAAAAGTGCAACCTGCTCATTGAGCCGCCTGCATTGAACCGCTTCGGGATTTTTGATTTCAGGAAAGCAAAGGAATTATTTGACGCAGGATATTCATATACAGCCGGGCTACTGCAAAGTGTTGATATCAGCAGGCTTAAAAACACATTAACCTAGTTAATTGGCTACTGTTTTCCTTGCAAAGTTTTAACGACCCACTCTCCTACCTGCTGCCCCTGCTTTTGACCATTCGTGATTGCGTCCATAAAATGGATACCGCCATAAAATCTTGACATACCGGATTCAAGGGCAGCGGCCTTGAATGAAGGAAATTTTCGTGCTTTCAAGTTGAATCGCTCTTCAACCGAATCTGTATAGGCAAAATTTTCGCCGAAGTAATGCGTCAGTATCACGGCTGAGCAGGTCGAGATAACCGAGTGACCGCTCAGGTATTCTGGGAATGGCGGGGTTTGCAGGAAAGGTTTCCAGGTTGGGTCAATGTATTTCCGGATTGCAGTTTCAGGACGAATGCGGTTACTTCTGTATTTCTCATCCCAGCAAGCCATAAAACCGTCCATTAACCCAATCGCCACACTTGTATTAACGAGCAGAGTCTTACCGAAATCTGCTTTCGCCTGCTTGCAAGCAATATCGGTTATGCCCATCCAATGCGCGCCCGGGGATATTTTTTTCATTCCTACCAGCAGGTGGCCTGTGTTTTCCAATGCGAATGGATTACAATCCCAAAATGCTGCGGTCACTTCATGCTCCCGCTCCCGGGTATCGTCATAATTCATTTTCATAAGCCTGAAAAACTCGGAATCCTTTTTTTCGGAAAATGCAACAGGCGGCGGCGGGATAAACTGTGAGGAAGAATCCAGCGTAAATGGCCTGACCGTACTAAAAAAAGGCTCTACCGGCGGGAAATAACCCGGCGGCGTCGGGTACCAGGTACCTGGCGTATTTCGCGGCTCGTACCTTGGGAAGTTGCTGATCAGGTTGTATTTGTCCGCTTTTGCGTATTTGAGGATCTGCTTGCTGATCGCAATTCCATATTCTCGTGAGCCTTCGAGCACTTCATCGTCCCACCCGAGTGTCCTGCACGAATCGAGCAGCCTATCCTGATATTTCTGCAGAAGTGCGCCCGAGGGCTGCATTTTCTTCGCAGTTTCCAGCATCGCCATTACCGCAGCAAGCTGGTGAGAGTATGTTTCAATGGGAGGTTTCGCTATTTCAGGAAAATCGTTCAAAACGCCGTGCATACTTTTGTACGCGCTGTCATGCTGCGCCAGTGTTTCGTACCCTGCAAGACAAGCATATGAAAAGAAGCGCGCACTCAATGGCGGATTAGTTACATCATGCACCATGACGTCGGTCATTTGCAAAGTAACCTGCCCGATCGTTTCGGGACTGATGTTATACTCTTTTTGCTTTTTTGTGCAACCCGCCAAAAGTCCAAGTGCAAAAAGCAGCGCAAAGATTTTACTGAACTTTACCAATCTGATAAGCTTTTATTTCCTTCTGATTTATTCCAAACAACAATTTATTACCAAGAGGGAGTACGCTGCGCACATCTCCTTTCAGGCTGAAACCCGATTCAGTCTGCCGCACGTAGGCGAACTTCCCTTTCCCGTCGCCTTTCAACAGGACCCCGTAATTCGCATCATATTTACCAAATCTCAACCGCGCCTTGCTCACATTCCCGCAAAGCAGTAAGTCTTTTTGTCCATCGCCATCGTAATCCAGACTGGTAATCGTATAAACCGGCGAACTTTGCACTTCCAGCGGGAGTGGTTTTTCAACGAACTTACCTGCCGCATTGCCTTCGAAATAAGCCGTTTTCAGATAATTCGATTCCAGTTCCTGCGCGCCTTCGAGTTCTTCTGCTGTGAAAATTTCTTTAACAGAAGCATCGGCGTAGCTTTTGTAATCCTGAAAACGGGTACGCATAATGCTCATTTGATCAAGCAATTCGTCACGTGTCACATAGGGATAACTCTTGCCTTGAATATAAAAACTCATGATCGGATCGATAGATCCGTTATCATCAAAATCCTTGTAGATCATCTGGACAGGTTCCGAATCGCTGGCTTTGCATTGCGTATTCAGCCCCATATTGCCTATTACCAGGTCCTGCTTTCCATCTCCATTGAAATCTTCTACCAATATCTTATTCCACCATCCCTTGTAAGGTTTGGCAAAATACTCGGTCGTTTTGTTTTCCAGCTTTCCATTTGAATTGATGAAAACACTTACCGGCATCCATTCTCCTATAACGATCAGATCTGCCTTTTTATCATTGTTCAGGTCCGCCCAGGCTGCGTCGGTAACCATGCCGATCTTTTCCAGAGTTGCATTCCACTTTGTAGTCTGGTCAGAGAAATTGCCTTTTCCGTCATTGATGAGCACATAACTTCTCGGCGCTTCGGGGTACCTGCCGGGAATAACCCGCCCGCCAACAAACAGGTCGGGATGCGAGTCCCCATTCAGGTCAGCCGAACGTACGCAGCTTGCACTTGTCAGCATTTTCGGCAGGGAAGTGCTTTTGGTCCAATTCCCTTTTCCATCATTCAGGTACAACCGGCTTTGCAACAAAGGATCTTCGGGCAGAAAGCTCGCATAACCTCCGCTGCACACGAACAGATCCAGTGAACCATCACCATTGGCATCGAAAAACAATGCATCTGTATCTTCCGACTGTTTGTCCGCTTCCAATGCAGGTACCTGCTTGTTTGTGAATGCACCACCTTTTTGCTGTATATAAAGCTGCGCAGACTGGCCGGCCGCTCCGCCTATAAAAACATCTTCCAGTCCGTCGCCATTCACGTCGCCTTTTCGCAAACCAGGTCCCGAAAACGAGATTGGGTTGATCAGCAGCGGCTGGCGCTTGAAATCGTTTGTCTGAATTGCCGGACTTTTGAATGCGATCGGGGAAGCTACGGGAGAGAAAGCCGGATTGTATTTTGGCGGAAAAGGTTTCGTCATTTTTCCGTCCGTTTCTTGCAATACCAGCTGCTGATTGCTCTTCGGCGCAACAATTTTCTGCTGCTTGCCGCTCAGCCAGGTGACAGAAAGCGAATCCACAATCCCATTTTTACCCAAACCAAAATGCAGAATGGGAGAAACGCTCGACTGGTACCCGCGCGTCGGCATTTGTTCAAGATACTGCTTTTGCCCTTTTTGATAGATCGTTACTTTCGCGCCGGCGCCCAATGTATTCTTCCCTTCGCCTGCCAACTTCACTTTGAGATAATTGTTCTGCAAAAGCTTGTTTCCTTCATTCTGGTAAATGAATGCCGGTTTGTTAATGTTGTTGACAATCAGATCAAGGTCGCCATCATTATCCAGATCGGAGTAAGCTGCGCCGCCGCTATTTGATATTTCGCCCAG
Source organism: Dyadobacter crusticola DSM 16708 (assembly GCF_000701505.1). GTDB lineage: Bacteria > Bacteroidota > Bacteroidia > Cytophagales > Spirosomataceae > Dyadobacter > Dyadobacter crusticola. The sequence goes on from NZ_JNJB01000001.1 coordinate 561,230, forward strand.
CCCCCAGCTATCCACTACATTACTGAATGTAAGGTCTTTACTATTCTTAAAAAGGTAATTCTTCATATTAGAAGAAGGCATTTGATATACCAGCTGCAACACATCTTCCCGCTTAACCTGTCCTTCAATGCGCTTCAAATGATCTCCCATGAATTTGACAAAGTCCATATTGGTGAAATCACGCAGGTTTCCATTGGTCACGAAAATGTCTTTCCAACCATCGTTATCGTAATCGGCAAAGAGCGAAGCCCAGCTCCAATCCGTGTTCGAAACCCCCGCAAGCTGTCCTACTTCGGAAAAAACCGGCACCTTTGAACCTTTGCCCACACCTTCATTCATTTGCAGCATATTGCGCATATACTGGTGATGAAAGCCCACTTTTACATTGAAGTCAAAAAGTTCGTAGTTATCCAAACCGGATAGCAGCTTCTGCCGCCGGTTGTCCTCGGGCAGCATGTCCAGCGTAAAAATATCAGGTAGCCCGTCGTTATTAAAGTCGGCGATATCGCTGCCCATCGAGGAATGCGAAGTATGACCGATACTTTCATCCAGCACATCGGTGAAAGTGCCATTTTTGTTATTGATGTATAAAAAATCGGGTACTGAATAATCGTTGGAAATGTACATATCCTGCCAGCCGTCCTGATTAACGTCGGCAACGCCAATACCCAATCCGTAAGTCAGCGGAGAGCTGTGAATGCCTGCTTTCTTAGTAATATCCGTAAAAAAAGGCTCGGTACCCTGCGGATCATTGCGGAACAGGCGCACTCCGGTTACCGGATCATCTTTACTCAGAATGTCGGCTGTACTGGCTTCGTCGAGGATTGGCAGCGACTTAGGATTGTGGTTGAGCAAAAACATATCCAGGTCTCCGTCTTTGTCAAAATCAAAAAAAGCAGCCTGGGTACTATTACTCGGATCGGCAAGTCCGTACTGGCCAGCCATTTCTTCAAACTGCGGTATACCTGCCGGATTGTTTCCCTTATTGATAAACAACTGGTTGCGCAAACTTTCGGGTGAAACATTTCCGGAGTAGCATACATAGATATCCAGCTTCCCGTCGCCATTTACGTCCGCCATTGTAACCCCCGTTTTCCAGGGTTTTTCCCTGCCACCAACAGCCGCCTGCGTTGTGATATCCTCAAAAACCATATCCCCTTTATTGAGGTACAGTTTATTGGATACCATATTTCCGGTGAAGTAGATATCGTCGAGACCGTCTCCATTTACGTCACCGACTGCTACACCACCGCCATTATAGAAATATTCGTACATCAACACATTGGTATTCAAACCCTCTGTGAGTGTGTTACTAAAGTCAACCTTGGTTTTTTCGGGAGCCAGCAATGTAAAAAGTGGCGGGCCGCTGTTTTCTTTCTGCTTACTGTTTTCAGCCTCTTTATTACAACAGATGAGACTCAGACCTGCTAACCCAGCCACAACACCTGATTTCCAGGATTTAAAGCGCTTCATACAGCGAAAGAAGATTTAAAAGGGATAGAAAAAAGAAACTATGTCTCCTCATCGAAGACATAGTTTCAGTAAAATTAATCAATAAAATATTACTATTTATCGTAGCCCGGGTTTTGAACCAACTTGGCATTACGGTTGATCTCATCACGGCTGAATGGACGGAAATACATTTTGTCCACCCACTTCCGGTTTTCGTGCGACTTCTCTTCCACCGGCGTGTAAGTATAATCGTAAACCGTTGTGTCATAATGGTAAGGCTCTTTCATTGACTTACCAGGCTTGAACTTCCCGATCACGTTGATATACTGCAATGGACGGCCGAGCGTTTCGGCAGCGATCATCCAACGGCGTGCATCGTGGTAGCGTTGCTCTTCGTAGGCCATTTCAATGCGCTTTTCGTGGCGCAATGCATCTCTCAATGCAGCACCTGAAACTTTCAACGCAGGCATACCAGCGCGGAAACGGATTTTGTTCAACCATTCCAGCGCCACTGCCTCTTCACCCAGCTCGATACTTGCCTCAGCATAGTTGAACACGTTTTCAGTTACACGGATGAACGGCCAGGGGATATTCTGACGGTCCGTATTATCGTACAATGCAGGGTTTGGATCAATGAATTTACGCATGTAGTAACCTGTGCGGCTGCCATTCCAGTCTTCAATGCTGCTGCTTCTGGTATCAAGTCCTTTGCGGTTAATCAAAGCACCTTTGTCGTCAAGCAGGTCATAAGCGCCAGTCTGGATCTGGTTCGCAGGATCTTTCGCATCCGACGGACGTGGTTTCCAGGGTGCACCGTCGTACATTACTGTTGCATAAAGGCGAGGGTCACGGTTTACGTACGGACTAGCTTTGTGAACAGGATTTGTCCACGAAAACTTCGATCCGTCCATCATTTCGTAATCATCAACCAGCAGACCAATCGGTGTATTTCCAGCCCAGTTGTGGTATCCGTTCGGACCATTGTTCAAACCTGTCTGACGCGCTCCTTCATTTAAGCTCGCTGTAAAGTAGCGGCCGAAAATAATCTCAGAAGCTGCACTTGCATCCAGTGATTTATCGCCGCTGGCTCCTGCCATTGCAACAGATATGTAGTTGATCTTACCTTGCTCAGGCGTTACGGGTGCGGTCAGATTTAACTTATAACCGCCATTGTAGGAGTCAAGCGCGGCTTTTGCTGCTGCCTGAGCTGCCTGCCAGCGGGCCTTGCGATCGCCGGAAGTGTAACCCAGGAATTCCGGATTCGGATAAGCAGCAATTACCGCCGATTTCGCCTTTGCAGTTGGGATATCGTGCAGGTCACTGGCTGCGTAAAGCAACACGCGTGCTTTCAACGAAAGCGCAGCTACTTTGGTAGCGCGGCCTTTTGCCATCGTTTTCCCTTCAAGCAGCAATGCAGCACTATCGCAGTCACTTACGATTGATTTAATGCACTCCTCGAAAGTACTGCGGGGTACTGAGTAATCTTCATTGAGCTTGTACACCTTTTTGATCAAAGGCACGGAACCATAGTAACGCACCAGCTGCTGATAATAGTAAGCTCTCAAAAAGTAAGCTTCTCCCATTAACCTTGCTCTCAGCGTTTCATCCGTGAAAGTAGCAGTAGGCAGGTTATTGAGGGCGATATTCGCATTACGAACCTGCGTATACATCGGACCCCAACCGTAAGTAGCATCCACCCAACCGAGGTTAGAAGGACTTAAACTACCTTCATTTACCGTGTTGATATTCCGCCCGGTATGTGTAAATACGGCTTCGTCCGTCAGAGAAGCAAGCATTTGCTCGCTAAAACCTCCCTGCTGCAGTCCGGAATAGTTACCTGTCACAAAACCCTCTGCCAACGCCCCGTCCTTCCAAACTTCTTCACTAGGGATTTCGGTAGGCGGTGTTACGTCCAGAAACTCGGTATCACAAGAGGCTAAACCGCCCGCCATCATTGCTATAACAGCTAAACCTTTATATCTCAATTTCATATTTATTTTCATTAAAATGCCAAACGAACACCAGCGCTCATAACTTTTGCCTGTGGGTAATACTGACCGTCATTTCTGGTCGCTTCCGGATCCCATACCTTGATCTTGTCGATTGTGAGCAGGTTCAAGCCATTCACGTAAATGCGCAGGTTGCTCAAACCAATCCTGGAACCTATTTCAGAAGGCAGGTTGTAACCCAATTCGATGTTTTTCAAACGCAGGTAGTTGCTGCTTTTCAGGAAATAGTTGTTGATACCAGCCTGACCTGTGTTGGTGTAGTATCTGTTGTTACGGTTGGTCAAACGTGGGTACTTGTCAGTTGGGTTATCGATTGTCCAGCGGTGATCGTAGTCGTATTTTAGGTAGTTACCAATGTCACCGGACTCTGTCAGACCGATGATCTGCAAACCACCTGTTGCACCCTGGAACAATACTGACAAATCAAATGCTTTGTAGCCCAGGTTGATTGAAGCACCACCTGTAAACCATGGACGTTGTACTTTTTCGGTACGCAAACGGTCGTCAGCGCTGATTTTTCCGTCGCCGTTTACATCCTTGAACTTCATATCACCAGGTCTGAGGTTACCAGTGATCGGGCTGTAATCAAGCGTATTTGCATCAATTTCAGCCTGGTCTTTGAATGCACCGTCAAATTGATACACCAGGAATGAGTTGTAAGGCATTCCGGTTGATCTCTGGTAAGATGGAGCACCTGGCGTTTCGTCCCAGTACTTGATTTTGTTTTTGGCAAAACCACCGTTCACACTAACAGAATAGGTGAAATCGCCTGCATTTCCGTCGTAGCTCACTTTAAACTCCCATCCTTTGTTCTGCAGTTTACCCAGGTTTTGAGGAGGAAGCTTGCCGTCGATACCCGCGGAAGACGGAGTTGAACCTGCTTTCGGGATCAGGATGTTGGAGCGGTTGTTTACGAAGTAATCGAATTCGAATGCAACTTTATCATTGAACAAAGTACCCTCGATACCTACGTTGGTATTGTTTGCAACTTCCCATGTAAAGTTCTGGTTAGCTACACGCGTTTCAAGCAGAGTTTTAGCAACCTGATCATTGATAATGTAGCTGCCAAAGCCCATTGTGGACAAATACTGGTACTCAGCCAATGTTTCTGTTCCCAGGAAGTAAGGCTCAGCACCCATTTGACCCCATGAACCACGCACTTTTACATTGTTCAGGAAGCGGATGTTGTTTTTCCAGAAATCTTCTTCTGAAACCCTCCAACCGGCAGATACCCCGGGGAAGAAACCAAAACGGCCTTCTTTCGGGAATACATAAGAACCATCCACGCGCCACAGGAACTCAGCCAGGTACTTCTCTTTGAAGTTGTAACCCGCACGACCGTAGTAGCTCAAACGTGCTCTTTTGTACAAGTCGAAGTTGTTGATATCCTGCTCCGGGTTACCTCCTGCAAAAAGCTGGTCAACCACCGGCGAAATGAAATACCTGCGGAAAGCGAAGAAACCGTCTGCATCCACTTTCTCACGCTGGATACCCGCCATTACATTGAAGTTGTGGCTGCCGATCGACTTCTCGTAAGAAACCTGACCTGTAAGCTGGATGGAAAGTTCCTGAGAAGCGCTTTCTCTCAAACGTGGGTCTTTGAATGTAGAACGAACTGTTCCTGTAAGCACCGGAGTTGTACCGTCAGCTTCGTAGGTTTTCTTATCCCAGAAAAACAGTGTCCAGGGAGTTTCAAAGTTCTTTTGACGACGCAGTTGCTTATCCAGAGCCGCCATTAAATTCACTTTCAGTCCGCTTACACCCGGAATTTGAATTTCAAGTCCGCCGTTTGTCTGGATGTAATCTCTTTTATCGTCGTTATAACCTGTTGTATTGGTAGTAATCACCGCCGGGTTCTGACCATTTTCGATGTCAGGACCGGGGCGACCGTCTGGCCAGATTGCGATTTCAGTTGGTTTACCGCGCATCAACATCCGGAAGATCGCCTGTGCGCTGTTTCCACCACTCGGGAAGTGACGGTATTCTTCACGCAATGTAAGTCCCAGGTTTGCAGTTACATATTTGTTGATCTTGGTATCGAGGTTTACGCGCATATCATATTGCTTGTAGCCCGTTGCCGAGTTCACATAATAACCATCCTGACTGATGTGACCCAGTGAGGCAAGATATTTGATGTTCTCGCTTCCACCTGTCAACTGCAAGTTATGACGCTGCTGAGGCGCCCATTTCCGAAGTACAGAACCGTACCAGTCAGTATCAGGATAAAGCAGAGGCGACGATTGATCCCTGAACTTCTGCATATCTTCCGGCTTGAAAACCGCGTTGATCACGTTTCCATTATCCTTACGTGTATAGGAACCGGTTGAGTTGAATCCCTGGTAAGCACCTTGCCACTCTCCTACCGGCAGGTTATCATAAATTTGCAATTCATTACGGATCGTTGCATATTCTTCCGCGTTCGACATTTCAGGTGTACGTGTCGGAGCCGAGATACCCAGGTTCATATCGTAGGAGATCATTGGCTTGCCTGTCTTGCCACGCTTTGTAGTGATGAGGATTACCCCGTTACCCGCGCGCGAACCATAAATAGCTGCCGCCGCATCTTTCAAAACGGAGATACTTTCGATGTCAGCCGGATTGATGCGGTCCAAACCACCACTCCGGTTAGGTACACCGTCTACTACGATCAATGCATTGCTGTTACCAAGCGAGTTGGTACCACGGATACGGATCGCTGATCCGTCATAACCTGGCTCACCGCTTGCTTGTACAGCCGAAACACCCGGCAAGCGACCACCCAGGGTATTGGAAAGGTTTGCTGCGGGCGCTTTTTGAAGCTCGGCGCCTTTTACTGCGGTAACCGATCCTGTCAAAGTAGCTTTTTTGGCAGTACCATAACCTACAACCACCACTTCTTCCAGCGCCTTGGTATCTGCTGCCAATGTAATATCAACTGAGTTTTTGCTCCCGATCGCGACTTCCTGAGTCAGGTAACCGATGAACGAAAACACCAGTGTCGAATTTCTTTCCGCATTCACGGAGTAATTGCCTTCATTGTCGGTCACAGTTCCCGCCGTTGTGCCTTTCACAACGACGCTCACGCCCGGCAATGCCTGGCCTTGCTCATCCTTGATCCGGCCTTTGACTGTGTTCTGAGCATGAGCGATCATGACAGTGGCAACGAGAAGGATAAGTGAAAAAACACCACGTGAAATGACACGAGGTATCCATTCAGTAGAAAATCTCATAGATTAAAATTTAGAGTTAGAAAGTGGTATTGAAAATTGCTTAACCGTATAAGCACGGAACGTAGAGCTTGCATTGCTTCCATCTCCGGGAAGCCTGTCTACAAATCTGTAAAGAGTAGTTCGGAAAGTCTATTACATAGTTTTCTTGTTAAGTGAATAGATAGCCGGGCACTGATATGAAAGGGTGTACTAATAACACAATTCGATCCGCAGCACTGCTAAAAACTGCTAGCATAAGCGCATTGACATCTTTTTTACTCGTCTGATTGTACAAAAAGATATCAATTTTTTCACAATAAAAAGTGTTCTTGCTTTTGGAATATAATTTATAGAAAAATAACAACGAAATGTCTGTTTTACCGCATAAATGGCTTATTTAGTAGTATATAAGTTACAATTATTCGTTATTTAATCCAGAATTGGTATCCATTCCAATCTTAATTATCTTCGTATATTCATTCAAAAGATCCTGATTCACCTGCATATTGCTAATGAGATTTCGCTTACTCCCTCTGATCCTTGTTCCCTTGTTTTTCAGTTGCCGGAAAGAGCTGTCACCGGCCGAGTACAATGCCAAAGCGGCAGACCCGCAGCTGTTCCATCAAACGGCGACATACCTTACTGATGTGATCATTCATGATATCTTCAAACCCCCGGTAGCCAGCCGAATTTACAGCTATTCGTTTCTGGCAGCTTACGAAGCACTTGCACCAGGATATCCCGAATATCAGTCACTTGCAGGTCAGCTTGTGAAATTTGAAACACCTCCCCGGCCGGATTCATCGCTTGCTTACTGCTACCCGCTGGCGAGCATTAAAGCGTTTACATCGGTTGGTCGCACGCTGACATTCTCAGGCGATATGTGGGACAAATACGAAAAAGACCTGTTCGAGAAATACGCGCAAATGGGCATTCCCGAAGATGTATATACGCGGTCACTTGCGTATGGTGATTCAGTTGCAAAACACATTATTCGCTACTCTGCAAAGGATCATTATAAGGAGATCCGCGGATACCGGTATACAGTTACAAATGCCCCCGGCACCTGGGTACCTACGCCGCCTGCTTACGCTGATGCGTGCGAGCCGATGTGGAACACCGTGCGGACATTTACATTGGATTCGGTTACACAATTCCGCTGCCCGCCGCCGGCTAAGTACGACCTGAACAAAGACAGCAAGTTCATGAAGCTGGTTATGGAAGTGTACGATATCGGCAACAATCTGACAGACGATCAGAAAGCGACTGCTTATTTCTGGGATGATAATGCATTTGTGACCAATGTCGTGGGGCACGCAATGTTCGCCAACAAGAAAATGACTCCCGCAGGACACTGGCTCGCCATTATACGCACCGTAACGACTGACAAGAAGCTGGATTTAATGCAGGCGACCGAAGCTTACACACTCGGCGCGTTATCTATATTCGATGCGTTTGTAGCATGCTGGGATGAGAAGTACAGAACAGTGCGGATCAGACCTGAAACGGTAATTAATAACAACTGGGCACCCGACTGGCGACCGTTCCTGGAAACGCCCGCATTTCCTGAATATGTAAGTGGTCACAGCTCCATTTCGGCAGCTTGCGGAACAGTACTGACGCATTTGATAGGCGACAATGTGGCTTTTACAGATACTACTGAAAAGAAGTACGGCCACGGCGTGAAATCCTTTAAGTCATTTGAAGATGCTTATTGGGATGCTTCCATCAGCCGTGTTTATGGCGGGATACATTACCGTGACGGAGTTGAAGAAGGAACACATCTCGGCGAAAAAATCGGCCAAAACGTACTGACACGGGTAGTTACCAGAAAAAACAGGGAAACTCTGGCTAAGAAATAACCTGGTGAACGTGGTCGGAATTGTAATGCAGACCAATGTTCTCGCGGCGTGCCATTGCCATTTTGATGATCAGATAAGAGACCGAAATCATGTTACGGAGCTCACAAATGGCGACCGACACCTTTGACTCGCGGTAGAGCTGCTCATGTTCCTGATGTAACAATTCAAGCCGGTCGTAGGCACGTTTCATCCTGCGATCGGTGCGAACAATACCCACATAGTTGGACATAATGCTATTTAGCTCGCGCGTCATTTCAGTAACCAGCACCTGCTCTTCCGGGTGTGTTGTGCCCGAATCGTCCCACTCCGGTATGTTACCCGGCGTTTGTGCTCTTTCGAAGCTGGCGAGTGTATCTTCATAAGCCCGGTGGCCAAATACCACCGCTTCCAGCAGCGAGTTGGAAGCCAGTCGGTTGGAACCATGCAAACCGGTGCATGAACATTCACCTACTGCATACAGGAAGTCGATATTGGTTTTTCCCCACTCATTTACCCTGATCCCGCCGCACATATAATGCTGCGCCGGAACCACCGGGATCATGTCTTGTCTTACATCAATTCCCTCATTCAGGCAGTATTCTGTGATATTCGGGAAATGCTCGACAAACTTTTCATAGTCGCAATGCCGCACGTCCAGATAAACGTGATCGACCCCATTCTTCTTCATTTCAGAGTCGATTGCACGTGCGACAATATCCCTTGGCGCTAATGAGAGCCGCAGGTCGTAGTTTTCCATAAAGGTACTCCCATCAGCGCGCTTCAAAATACCTCCAAAACCACGTACTGCTTCTGAGATCAGGAAAGAAGGCTTTTGTCCGGGTTTGTAAAAACTGGTAGGGTGAAACTGGATGAATTCCATGTTGTCGCAAATACCTTTGGCCCGGTACGCCATTGCAATACCGTCGCCGGTTGCGATCGTAGGATTTGTAGTACTCTGGTAAATATTGCCAATGCCGCCTGTCGCGAGCATGGTGGTTTTAGCGAGGAATTTTTCGACTTTTCCCGTTTGTCTGTTCAGCACATACGCGCCAAAACATTTGATATCCTCCTGATACCGGTAAACTGTTTCTCCCAAATGGTGCTGGGTGATCAGTTCGACTGCATAATAATGCGTAAAAATCTGAATGCTTTTATGTCTGCTGACTTCTTCAAGCAATGCGCGCTCGATCTCCGCGCCAGTAATGTCTTTGAAATGTAAAATCCGGTGATCCGAGTGCCCGCCTTCTTTCGCCAGATCGTATTCTCCCCCGCTTTCCTTGTCAAAGCGGGTTCCGTAATCGATCAGTTCCTGTATCCGCTCGGGCGCTTCTCTCACCACGATCTCTACAATGTTCCGCTTGTTGACCTCGTCGCCCGCGTCCATTGTATCCTGAATATGTTTCTCAAAAGAATCTGATTCGGCCCAAACAACCGCAATTCCACCTTGTGCGTACTTGGTATTGGTTTCATCCACCTGAACTTTGGTAATTACAGCAATGGATTTCTCCTGATTCGATGAATCGAAATGTCGGGCAAGTTTGGCTGCGTAGCTAAGTCCGGCAATTCCCGAACCGATGATCAGAAAATCAAATTGGGGCATAAATCAGAATAAAATTACATAACAGTTTGATCAGATACCTTTGCTTAATTCAAGCATTCGGGCAACTGATTCATAGGCTTTTAACCTGACATCTTCCGGAACAAAAATCTCCGGCTGCTCATAATAAAGTGCATTATACACTTTTTCTAATGTGTTCATTTTCATGTACGGACATTCGGAGCAGGCGCAGGTATTGTTATCCGAGCCGGGAGCCGGGATCAGCTTTTTATCGGGGACCGACTGTTTCATTTTGTGTAAAATGCCAGCCTCGGTTGCAACAATAAACTTGGTATGAGGGGATTCTTTTACAAACTTCAAAAGTCCGGTAGTTGAACTTACAAAATCTGCCTGTTTGAGGATATCTTCTTTGCATTCCGGGTGCGCGATAAGCAATGCATCGGGGTTTTCCTCCTGCAGCTGCTTCAACTTTTCCCGCGAAATATCAATATGTACAATGCAGGCACCGTCCCATAAAACCATATCACGGCCGGTTTTGTGGGCTACATATCTGCCAAGGTTTGCGTCTGGCGCGAAAATGATTTTCTGATCTTTCGGAAGACTTTCTACGATCTGCAATGCATTGGAGGAAGTACAAACAATGTCAGTCAGCGCTTTGATTTCCGCTGAACAGTTGATATAACTGATCACAATATGATCCGGATACTGCGCTTTGAAAGCGGCGAACTTATCTGCAGGTGCTGAGTCAGCAAGCGAACAGCCTGCATTCAGATCAGGGATAACAACCTTTTTGTTCGGGCTGAGAATTTTGGCAGTTTCACCCATGAAGTGCACTCCACAAAAAACGATCATATCAGCCTCAGTTGCTGCTGCCTGCTGCGAGAGTCCGAGGCTGTCGCCAATGTAGTCGGCCAGGTCCTGAATTTCTGCATCAACATAGTAGTGAGCGAGAATAACCGCATTCTTTTCCTTCTTTAATCTCTTGATCTCGGCAATCAAATCAATGTCTTCTGCAACTGCCTCCGTAACGTAACCGTAACGGTTTACCTGCTCTTCAATAGTAGTCATTCTGGTGAATAATTGGCTTTAATGGATCTTAAAACTCTATTTCGAAATTACAACATTAAAACCAATCCAAAGCAAAGAAAGTGCGACGCCCGGATAAATGAAAAGCCGCAGAAGCGATCCCTGCGGCTTTTCATTTACTATAAATTCTTAATTTCTACAAAATCCAGCGGAAAAACGCATAGAGTGTACCTGACAAAACCATGGTGACAGGCAATGTCAGTATCCATGCAATGACAATATTTCTGATTGTACCGCCTTGCAAGTTTTTCACACCTTTACTGGCGACCATCGAACCCGCGATACCCGAAGATAGTACGTGGGTGGTACTAACCGGAAGTCCCAGGTAAGAAGAAACCCCGATGGTACTGGCGGCTACCAGCTCCGCAGATGCGCCCTGGGCGTAAGTCAAATGCTGCTTTCCGATTTTCTCGCCAATTGTAACTACAATCCGCTTCCAGCCTACCATTGTCCCCAGGCCAAGAGAAAGGGAAATCATTAGAATAACCCAATCTGGCGCGTAATCCGTATACCGGCGGATCCCATTCTCACTCCCTGACTGCATTTTCAGATAAGAAACATCAGCAGAATTAAGGTTCGCGTGACCATTGTCAAGAATCGTCTTTGTATTGCGGCTGATCAAAAGCAATGAGCGACGGGCGTCCATTCTTTTTTCCATCGGTAGTTTATGCTCCGGCAGTGAATCGTTGATCTGAACTGTCAGGTTGGCAACTTCCTGTTTGATCGTAGCCAAATTCACGCGATCGGTAACGGATAATCTTGATGAATCGATCCGGCTTACCGCCTGTTCAATCCCGATCAGGTCCGACTTCATTTTGCCGGGATCCAGACTATTGTCCAATGCAAAGTGAGCAGGAACGATTCCAATCAGAATCAACATCACAAGTCCAACTCCTTTTTGACCGTCGTTCGAGCCGTGGAAAAAGCTTACAAGAGTACACGTCGTGATCAAAATCGCCCGTATCCACAATGGGGGAGCCTGGTTCTTTTTGGGTTCACTGAAAACAACTTCGCGCAACGGCTTGGAAAGCGAGCGGCGCAATATGAACATAATGATGATTGCAAGTGCAAAACCGAAAATCGGTGAAGTGAGCAGCGACATGAAGAGTTCTTTCGCTTTGGACCAGTTTACACCGGTGGCACTTGAATTTTCAGGCATAAACGTGAAAGCAAGTCCCACTCCAAGAATGGAGCCGATCAGCGTATGCGAACTTGAGCTGGGCAATCCGAAATACCACGTACCCAGGTTCCAGATAATCGCACTGAAAAGTAATGCAAAAACCATGGCGGCGCTGTGATAAACATTCTGGTCGATCAGCAATTCGACAGGCAGCAGGTTGACAATTCCCATTGCAACCGCAATTCCACCGAAGAAAACACCGCAGAAATTCATAAAACCCGACCAGATTACGGCCACATTTGGTTTCAGGGAATTTGTATAAATCACAGTTGCCACCGCATTGGCAGTATCGTGAAAACCATTAACAAATTCGAATGCGCAGGCTGCTAAAATGCTAAAAGCGAGGAGAATAAAAATGTCGGTTTCAAGACCAAACATAGAAGAAGTATATAAGTTTATCTATAACAGCACAAAGCTACTTATTCTTAAGCGATGCAATATTAACAAATTGTTAAGCCAAAGTGCTACGCTGTTTCCTTATTAGCCAGCTGCCCGCAAGCTGCATCGATATCTTTGCCCCGACTTCTCCTAACGTGCACCGATACGCCCCGATCTTCCAGAAAGCCCGCGAATTTATCTAGCTTGTCTCCTTCCGTGTTCTTAAAATCAGCTTCTGCAATCGGATTGTACTCGATGATGTTTACCCGCGCAGGAACCTTCTTGGTAAATTCCCAAAGCTCCTTGGCATCCTGCAGTGTATCATTAAAATTGTTGAAAACGATGTATTCGAAGGTAATGCGGTTACCCGTTTTCCTGTAAAAATAATTCAGCGCCTCTGCCAGGTTTTCCAGTGAGTTGGATTCATTGATTGGCATGATCTGGTTACGCTTCGCGTCATTAGCAGCATGCAGCGATAATGCAAGGCGAAAACGCACTTCATCGTCTCCCAGCTTTTTAATCATTTTAGCGATACCGGCGGTTGAAACCGTAATGCGCTTCGGCGACATATTCAATCCCTCGGGAGAGGTAATGTGCTCGATAGATTGAAATACATTGGCGTAATTCAGCAACGGCTCTCCCATTCCCATATATACGATGTTGGTAAGAGGCGCTTTAAAGCTGCCCTCTGCCTGCCTGGCAATTGCGACAACCTGGTCATAAATTTCACCAGCTTCGAGATTACGCTTACGGTCCATATAGCCCGTCGCGCAAAATTTACATGTGAGCGAACAACCCACCTGGCTGCTTACGCAAGCCGTCATTCTGTCCGCAGCAGGTATCAACACACCCTCCACCAGATTACCGTCAAACAGCCGGAATGCGGATTTGATCGTACCGTCGTTACTTTGCTGCTGCTTGGCTACTTCCATATTCCGGATCACGAAATGCTGATCCATTAACTGGCGCGTGCCAAGAGAAAGGTTGGTCATTTCGGCAAATGAATGCGAAGATTTTTTCCAGATCCACTCGTAAATCTGTTTTGCCCTGAAAGCTTTTTCCCCATGCTCAGCCATCCATTGTTTAAGCTGATCAACGCTCATTTTGCGGATATCCTGCTTTTCCTCTAATCCGGTCATCTTAATTTATTTGGTCAAATGCATAGTACATTCAACCGGTTTTAACTGCAAAGTTATTGAAAATCAATATCGAAAGCTTAACCCTAGGCTGTTTCTGAAAGTTCAATCGTCCAGATATTCGCTCTTCCATTCACTGATCAGGGCGGTACCATCGGGCATAAGCGCCAAAGCTTTGGTGATCAGGTTAGGCGCAATGGGGACTACGAGCGGGTAAAGATAAGTCTCATCTGTTCGGTGTGCAGGTATTTTCACCCCGATCATATTAACCAACCAGAAGAATACGCTGATGCCAAAAACCCACGTGAACACACCCACCATAGCGCCGGCAAAACTGTCGAAAGTGCCCAGAATGGAGTACCTAAGCGAGCGGCGGATCATGTAGCCAAACTGGTTTAACAAAAATATGGTAGGGAAGAAAATAGCCGAAAATCCGATGTAAGGCAATATTTTCTTCGCCATATTATCGCTGAAATAAGGCGTGAGCACTTCCATGCCCAGACCTAAAAACTTAAATCCAAGTACCATTGCCACCGCAAATCCGGCTATTCCGATGATTTCAATCAGCAGACCTTTGCGATAACCATGTAAAGCTCCCCAGAGGAGCGGAATGAGGATGATCACATCCAGTAACTTCATGCGAGCAATCCCTTCACCAATGCTGAAACCACTTTTCCCTCTGCTTGTCCGGCAAGCTCTTTGGTAGCTACGCCCATTACCTTACCCATATCCGAAGGTCCGGATGCTCCTACCCGGCCGATAATCTCCTGCAATTTCGCCTTTACCTCGTCTTCGGAAAGTTGCTTGGGCAAAAACTGCTCGATCACGGCCAGCTCCGCTTCTTCCTTTTCCAACAGATCTGCACGCCCCTGCGTTTTGTAGATATCCGCAGATTCACGGCGTTGTTTGGCGGCTTTGGTCAAAAGTTTAAGTTCGTCATCAGCAGAAAGCTCTCCTGTTGCTCCTCCTTTGGTTTCTTCCAAAAGTATAAGCGACTTGATAGCACGAAGCGCACGAAGCGTATCCTGATCCTTAGCCCGCATTGCATCCTTAATTCCCGACTCGACTTGTGTTTTTAGAGACATGTTTTTAATGTTGAATGATTGAATGATTGAATGACTGAATGATTGAATTTCGAATTACTGAATTAGTGAGTGAGTGAATATTTTGGGTATTTTGATATGAATGGATATTTTTCGGTTCAGAATGAATCAGTTGTACGTACTTGGTATTTCTGACTAGCTCGTAGCGAAATTCGCGAGCAACAAAACTAAAATAATCCTCCCAATTAACCCTAATTTAGCACTCCCGGTATAATTCAAACTGACACATTCAGTCATTCAGTCATTCAGTCATTCACACATTCACACATTCAATCATTCACTCATTCAATCATTCAATCATTAAAAAATGACTCGCCTAAGCGTTAACATCAACAAAATTGCTACCCTTCGTAATTCACGCGGTGGGGATAATCCTAATGTCTTAAAAGTCGCGCTGGATTGTGAGCGGTTTGGTGCGCAGGGGATTACAGTTCACCCCAGGCCTGATGAGCGACATATCAGGTATCAGGATGTATACGATTTGAAAGAGGTAGTCACCACAGAATTTAACATAGAAGGAAATCCGTCTGAAAAGAAGTTTGTCGAGCTTGTTCTGGCAAATAAACCCGATCAGGTTACCCTGGTACCCGATGCTTTACATGCGATTACTTCCAATGCGGGCTGGGATACCATTACAAACAGAAGTGAGCTCACGGATCTTATAGGAATCTTCAAGTCAGCCGGGATCCGCGTGTCTGTTTTTGTCGATCCGGACGAAAGAATGGTTGAAGGCGCGAAAGCCTGCGGCGCTGACCGGGTTGAACTTTACACCGAGCCTTACGCAGCGGGTTATTTTGAAAACAGACAAAAAGCAGTGCTCCCATTTGTGCTTGCAGCAGAGAAAGCCAGGGAAGTTGGACTTGGACTAAACGCCGGACACGACCTCAGCCTGGATAATCTGCGCTTCCTCAAACAAAATATCCCCTGGCTAGACGAAGTTTCCATCGGCCACGCCCTGATCTCCGACGCATTGTACCTTGGGTTGGAAAATACTATACAAATGTACCTGAGAGAATTGGAGCTCTGATAGTAGTGATAGCTTGTTTTGATGATTACCAGCCAGTCCTGTATTCCCGCCTTACAAACTGGTTGGCCACATCAAAATTGGTGATTTTCATGTTATCGCCGTCCCAGATCAGCTTCTGGCGGCCGGGGAATGTAAATCCTTTCCCATCGGCTTTGGCTTCCCGGTGCAGGTAAGATCTTACTGCCAGATTTCCCATCAAAACAATCTCCGTAAGCGGACCTGCCTGATCGAAAGCGGAGCTGGTGTAAGCGCCATATCCTTTTTTGCAAGCCTGCACAAACTGTTGCTGGTGACCTTGCCAGCTTCCGGGTACGAGCGCCCGGGGTTTGACATTGCGCCTTACATTCTCAAACTGCTTCTCAGGCCAGAGTCTCGGGTTTTCACCAAACATTTCCGCACTTAATATTCCTTTTGTACCTATAAACAGCATCCCGCCGTCTACGCTGCCGAACACCGTTTTGTAATCACAACCCTCGGGCAGCTGCGGCCGGATACCGCCGTCGTACCAGGAAAAACTGATTTCCTTTCCCGGTGTTTTTGAAGCAAATTTGAGGTGAATGGAAGTGGAAGGCGGACAAACATCATCGAAGAAAGCCTGACTGAAAAAATCTGCATATACTGAACCTACACTGCATTCGACACAAGTAGGGTACCCTAACTTCATCGCGCGAAAAGGCACGTCAATAAAGTGACAGCCCATATCGCCCAATGCGCCGGTACCGAAGTCCCAGTAACCCCGCCATCTGAAAGGCATATATGCTTCATGGTAATCCCGCTTGGGTGCGGTACCGAGCCAGAGGTCCCAGTCAACTTCCTTCGGGACCGGCTGCGATTCACCTCTGTCTTTGGGTGACTTTACACCTTGTGGCCACACGGGGCGATCGGTCCATACTTCAATCTTGTACACATCACCCAGCACACCCGACTGCACAATCGCTTCCGTCTGCCGGGTACCATCGCTGCTGCTGCCCTGGTTTCCCATTTGGGTTACCACTTTGTATTTTGCAGCGGCCTGGGTCAATGTTCTGGCTTCCCAGATATCTTTGGTAAGCGGCTTTTCCACATATACATGCTTTCCTAGCTCAATGCAGGAATTGGCAATCGGAAAATGCATGTGGTCTGGCGTTGTTACCAGTACTGCATCAATGTTCCGGGATTCCTTTTCAAGCATTTTCCGGTAATCCCGGTAGTAAGGAGCTTTTGGAAACTGCTTCCTGTACTTTTCAGATTGCCGGTCGTCAACGTCACAAAGCGCGACGATGTTTTCCGCTCCATTATTATAAGCCAGCCTGATATTTACATCGGCCTTTCCTCCGCATCCTACCGCAGCTATATTCAACTTGTCACTTGGCGGGATAAATCCTTTACCTAAAACGTGACGGGGCACAATCATAAAGCCAGAAGCCGCCAATGCGCCTGCTTTTACAAACTTTCTGCGGCTGGTGTTAATTGCAGAATTTGATTTCGGGTTTTCCATTGTTCCGGATGTGGGCTTTAAAGTCAACCTGCACATCCGGAAAAGTCAGCCGGTTTCAGGCCCTACTATCTTCCGCCGAAAGTTTCAGCTATTTTCATTGCCACGCCCATATCCCCATCGATTTTCAGCTTACCTGTCATCACCGCCATCATTGCATTCAGGTCGCCGTCAATCAGTTTTAATGCATTTTTTGTAGAAACCTCGAAGGTAGCGTCTGCCTCTTTATCCTCATTTGAAACTGTATTCGGAACGGATTTACCATCGACGAAAATTACGCCTTCTTCGGTTACGAACTTGGCAGTTGCACCGAGACCGCTGTCGGTTCCAAGCATAGTTTTAATGCGGTCGGTCAAAATTTGAAGGCTCATCAGAAATAGTTTTTCGTTGTTATGTATTGAGTCAGACTGAAAGGACAAAAGTATATTTGCCTGTAAGAATATTCAAATCGCCTTGGTGTTTTCATCGAAATCCGCAAATTTTACAAAGCAGAACGAACTGATCTGCTGATTATCATACTCAATGAGTGATCCCGTAAAACGTCCGACTTTCCTTACAATTTTGTGTTTCCTCACCTTCATGAGCTCTGTTTCAGGGCTTTGGACACAATCAGAAAGACTTTGGAGCCCGGGAATAATGGCGGACAGGACCCGGGAAACATTTGAGACGGTCAGAGAGAGTGTGGACAGGCAAAACACAACCGCCGATACCGAGACAATGGACAAGATGTTTGAAGCGGTAATCGAGCAAACTACGCCGGAATCGATCAAAACGGGAGCCATTATCATGCTGATCTTCGAATCGTTATCTCTGTATGCCGCTTACCTGATGTGGAACCTTCAAAAAAAGGGATATTACCTTTATTTGGCGGGCATCGGAGTTGCATTCCTCGCGCCGCTTTTCCTGATCGGCGGCTGGCTCGGAGTAATCACTGCGATGGCAGGCGTTCTGATCAGTACTTTTATGGCAATCCTCTATGCTTTCAATCTGAAACATATGTACTGAATTCCACCGTTCGGACCCGCCTTACATGCAGCAAATCACATCGCATTCATTATCTTGAAATTGGAATGTAAGCTCTTGCTTTCCACGAAGAAAAGATTTTATTTTGCGCACTAATTTTGAATCGAGAAAATGGCTTTAATTAACAAGATCAGAGAGAAATCCGGGGTTGCCGTGACGGTAATCGCTGTCAGTTTAATTCTTTTTATGGTTGGGGGCGATCTTTTAGGTCCCAATTCAATGCTGGGCGGAAGTAATAATCAGGTTGTAGGTGAGATCGCCGGCAAAGAAATCAATATCAAGGACTTTCAAAGCAGGGTAGACGGCTTTCGCCAGAACTATGAAGCGCAGTCGGGCCGCAGCCTGAATGAAAATGAGCTGGCTTCACTGAGAGATCAGGCCTGGAACCAGTTTGTGGTTGATATTGCATACAAGAAACAATTTGATGAGCTCGGTCTTACTGTGACAGATGATGAACTGTACGATATGGTACAGGGAAATCACATCAGCCCCTCGATTTTGCAAGCTTTTTCAGATCCTACAACGGGCAAATTTGATAAAAACGCCGTTATCAATTATCTGAAAAACCTGAAAACACTTCCGATCGAACAACAGAAATCGTGGGAGAACTTCGAAAACAGCCTTCGTGAAGAACGCACCCGCACCAAATATGAAAACCTGCTGAGACTTTCTACTTACACTCCGAAAGCGCAGGCTGAGAAAGAATACGTAGCACAAAATACCAAAGCCGATTTGCGCTATCTGTATGTACCTTATTTCTCGGTAGTTGATACCACCATTAAAGTAACTGATGCGCAGCTTGAAGAATACCTGAGCAAGCATCGCAAAGAATATAAAGGAACAGATACCCGCTCTATCGAGTATGTAACTTTCCCGGTTCAGCCGGCAAAAGACGACAGCGCGGCGCTTTACGCTGAAATCAAAGAACTCGCGAGAGGCCTGGCGTCTGCACCAAATGATTCTGCATTTGCAAGCATGAATTCAGACATTCCGCTACCGATCAACATGTCGCTGGCTAACATGTCGGACCAATTGAAAGAAGCTGTGAAGACTTTCGTGCCAGGTGGTGTTTACGGACCGTACCGCGAAGGAAATACCTATTACATCTATAAATACGGCGGTACCAGAAAGGATACCGTAGCTTCTGCAAGAGCAAGTCACATTCTGATCCGTCCTGAAAACCAATCTGACTCTGCTAAGGCAGCAGCCCGTGTGAGAGCGGAAGGTATTCTTGCACAAATCAAGGCAGGCGCGAACTTCGAAGCACTTGCAGCTACTTCCAGCGCAGATCCGGGTTCTGCACAGCGCGGTGGTGACCTGAACTATTTCCAGAACAACGGCGCAATGGTGAAGCCATTTGAAGACGCTGTTTTCTCTGCCACTGCACCAGGTTTGATCCCAAGATTAGTTGAAAGCCAATTCGGTTTCCACATTATTAAAGTAACAGATCCGAAATCGAATACATTATACCACATTGCCGCAATTGGAAAGACCATCGCACCAAGCCAGGCGACACGTGACGAAGCTTACAGAAAAGCAGACGAGTTTGTTAATTCCGTAAAAACAAGGGAACAATTCCAGAAGGCTGTGAAAGAAAACAAAGCATTGGTAGTTGCTACTGCCAACCGCATTCCTGAATCAGCTACCAATATCAATGCAATCCAGAATGGACGCGAAATCGTGAGATGGGCGTTCAAGAATGATTCTGACGTAAATGACATTTCGCCTGTTTTTGAAACAGAGGAACAATATGTAGTAGCAGTGCTGACTGGCAAGTCTGACGCAAAAGAAGTGAAAGTGGCCGATTTCCGTGACGAACTTACGACGAAGGTTAGAAATCAGATCAAGGCAGAACAGATCACCGCGAAGTTGAAAGGCGCCAGCGGAGACCTGAACACAATTGCCAAGAAGTATGGCGCAGGTGCATTGGTTGAATCTGCAAATGATATTTCACTCGCAACAGGTTTCCTTACAAGCGCAGGTTTCGATCCGATCGCATTAGGTAAAGCTTTCGGTTTGAAGCCGGGACAGAAGTCAGATGTATTTACTGGTGAAAACGGGGTTTTCATTGTTGAACTTCTTAATAAAACAGAAGCTCCGAAGATTGCGGACTTCACACAGTACAAGACACAATTGACACAATCACTTGAAAGCAGAATGTCATACCTTGTAAACGAAGCAATTCGTGAGCATGCGAAGATCGAAGACAACAGAGCCAAGTTTTTCTGAGATCAAAAAAATATCTTATTCGAGAGGCGCAGAATTCATTTCTGCTCCTCTTTTTGTTTTAGACTACAATAAATTCAGAAAAAAGTAATAGTATTGTATTATAAAATGTCAATCTTACACTTATAGTTAAAATGAGCATCTTACTCGGAGAACAGGAGTACTTTAAAGGAGTCGGGAAAATCGCTTTTGAAGGTCCCGAAACGGATAATCCGCTGGCATATCGGTGGTATGACGAAAACCGCATTATCGCGGGGAAAAGCATGAAGGAGCACCTTCGGTTTGCAGTGGCCTACTGGCATACGTTCTGCGGCTCGGGCCTCGACCCATTCGGAGGTCCTACCCTATTCTATCCATGGGATCAGAAATCAGACGCGGTGGATCGTGCGAAAGACAAAGCTGACGCGGCATTTGAGCTGATCACGAAACTAGGCCTGCCTTACTATTGCTTCCACGATGTGGATGTAGTTGACTATGCAGATGATGTTAAAACAAACGAAAAACGTCTGCAGACTTTAACCGAGTACCTCGGCCAGAAGCAGAAGGAATCGGGTGTTAAATTGCTTTGGGGTACTGCTAACCTGTTTGGTCACCACCGTTACATGAACGGCGCGTCTACCAACCCAGACTTTGCAGTAGTAACTCACGCAGGTGCACAGATAAAAATGGCGCTGGACGCAACGATCGCATTGGGCGGAGAGAATTACGTTTTCTGGGGCGGTCGCGAAGGGTATATGACGCTTTTGAATACCGACATGAAGAGAGAGAAGGAGCATTTTGCACAAATGCTTAAAACTTCTGTCGCTTACGCGCGTGCCAATGGATTCAAAGGTAAATTCTTCATTGAGCCAAAACCTTGTGAGCCTACAAAGCACCAGTATGACTACGATGCGGAGACCGTGATCGGCTTCCTTCGCCAGCACGATTTACTGGGAGACTTCGCGCTGAACCTGGAAGTAAACCACGCTACTTTGGCCGGACATACTTTCGAGCACGAATTGCAGGTTGCAGCTGATGCAGGTATCCTGGGATCAATTGACGCTAACCGCGGAGATTACCAGAATGGATGGGATACTGACCAATTCCCGAACGATATCGCAGAATGGACCAAAGCATTGCTGGTAATCCTCAAAGCAGGCGGCTTGCAAGGTGGCGGAATCAACTTTGACGCAAAACGTCGCCGCAACTCGACAGATATGGAAGATGTATTCTATGCGCACATTGGTGGCGTAGATACCGTAGCAAGAGCATTGGTAGTTGCCGACAAAATCATCCAGAATGGCGAATACGACAAGATCCGTACAGACAGATATGCCAGCTTTGACAGCGGAAAAGGTGCCGAATTTGAAAAAGGCGCATTGAAACTGGAAGATCTTTTTGATCTGGCAGCAACAAATGGCGAGCCGGCCATTACTTCCGGAAGACAAGAACATCTGGAAAATCTGATCAACCGTTTTATCTAAGTTGGATTGCAATTTCAAAAAAGTAAAGGCCGGCGATGAACCGGCCTTTACTTTTTTGAAAGCTTCGCAAAATTAATCCTGCTGGCTTAGCTCCTTATCAATGGCAACAACGCGCTGCTGTACTTCCTTCTGCACAGTTTCAAGACGTTTATCTTCCATTGGTTTTTGCATTTCGAGGATATTTGCCTGAAGTAAGTCGCGTTCTTTTGTAAACTTATCTTTCCTTTCGGTCAGGCGCTTTTTGGAATTTCCGTCCGCCGATTTGAGTTTCTCGTCAAGCTTGGTAATCCGCTCCTGGATTTTTGCTTCACGCTCTTTCAGCGATTTCAGGTAATCCTGTTGCTTTTCATTCAATTTGGCATTCGCTTCCAGCAAATTTTCTTTTGCATCGGCCAGTTCTTCCTTACTGGTGTCACCGGCTACCGAAGTTTGCTCAGCAGCTTCAAGTGCCTCTTCTTCTGCATTGGCGAGCTCTTTTCTTTCTTTATCGGCTTGCGAATTACAGCTTGCCAGCGTGGCGCCCGTTAGGACCATTGCGCTCAGCACCCAAACATTTACTGTCTTTTTCATAGTTGTTCAGTTGTCAATGAATTTGTTCGTTTGAAAACCGTAAGTTCAAAAAAGTGATGCCAAAGGGTATTTTACAAAAATAGGTTCCTGAAATGTGATCAGGAACCTATCAATTTTTACAAGCTTAATGATTAACCTAAATGCAAAGTCTCGACTTAATAGCCATTATTCTGACGCAAATTCGTATTGTTCCGCATTTCGGCAGTCGGGATCGGGAACAGCAGCTCACGTTCGGTGACGGTTGGCCCGTATGAGAATTTGTGCCCAACATAATTCTCAAACTTCCTCGTAGTAACATTGAATGCCTTGCGCAAACGTACCATGTCAAACCAGGTGATGTTTTCGAAACACAGCTCATACCATCTTTCTTTCCAGATAGATTCGCGGAGTACATCTTTCGTGAGGCCTGCCAACGCGGGCAGCTGTGCTCTTGTGCGTACCGCATTGACGGCGTCGTAGATTTTCGCCGAAGGACCACTTACCTCATTTGCTGCTTCCGCATAGGTCAACAGCACATCTGCATACCGGATCACGGGCCAGTTCAGGTCGCTGTTGGCTGTACTGGTCTGCGCAGTGACGTCAAAGTGTTTGTAAATAAAGTAGCCACCCAAGTCGACTTCCTTGCTACGATCAGCTTCATTGGTAAACTTGGTGAAGAAAAATTGCTTCTCCTTGGCACGCAGGTCAGCCGGATCGTAAGATTTAACAAAATCCGCTGTTGCGTAAATACCGCCGGTTTCATCAGAGTACTGCGAGATGTTTTTGTTATACGGAATAATGGAAACCTGCCAGTTGGATGGAAGAATCTGCGTTTTGAACTGGACCATAAAAATGTTTTCTTCCACATTCTTTTTACCAGGATTGTGCAGATCGCCGTAAGTCGCGAAGAGTTTGAATTGTTTAGAATCAATCACTTCTTCTGCCTTCTTCGCGGCTAATTCATAATGAGAGGCACCCTTTTGCAATGGATAACCTGCCATTGTGAGGTATACCTGAGAAAGCAGGGATTTTACCGCTCCCAGGCTCACTTTCCCGGTATTGTCCGTCCAGGGTAAGCCCGCCGCCTCTGCGGTAGTTAAATCTGAAACGATCAGGTTGTAAACTTCTTCGGGAGTTGCCTGCCCAGGTCTTAGCTGTTCCGATTGCAGGTTAACCGGCTCAGTGATCAGTGGAATGCCACCGAACATACGTACCAGATTGAAATAGTAAAACGCACGGAGGAAATAAGCTTCGCCGAGCAGCTTTTTCACATCAGCCTCAGGCATTCCCGGAATAGTAGGCACCTTTTGAATGGAAAGGTTTGCGTTGGCGATTCCCCGGTAGTAGGAAGTCCAGTAAGTTTGTCCATAACCATTATCGGATGTATTCCGCAGGTCTTTGATGAAATAGCTGTTCACTGCCTGTCCCAGATCGGTCGCAGCGAGCCCGGTCGCAAACTCCGTCATCATCCAGGCGCCGCCTCCAAAGCCGCTGTTCAACGGGTCCCGCAAAGGCGCATATATCGCATTTACAGAACTCCGGCCGTGTGCCGGCTGCGTAAAATAGTTGTCCACTGTAAAATTGCTCGGATCCGATTCGTCAAGAAAGTCAGAGCAGCCTGTTGCCCAGAAAACACTCAAAAGCGTGGTGAGCAAGCCGATTCTTTTAGATAGTCTATTCATTTTACTTCAGAATAAGAGTCAAATTGTTATAAACCAATGTTCAACCCGAGCATGAAAACTCTTGGCTTTGGATAATCGTATAAGCCAAAACCCTGGTCAAATGGAGAGCCTGAGTTCGATACTTCGGGATCGTAGCCTCTGTATTTCGTAGCCACGAAGAAGTTTTGAACCGAACCATAAACCCGTAGCCTGTCCAGTTTGATCTTTGAAACCAGATCAGCCGGGAATGTATAGGCAAGCAGCAGGTTGCGGCCACGGATAAACGATGCGTCTGTCACTTTGTGGCTGTCGTTATTGGTGGTATAATAAGCATTGATCGGCCGAACCTGGGCGATTGGTGTATTCTGGTTAGTCTCTGTCCATGCATTCAGTACAGTTTTATAGCTATTTGCAATGCCCTGCCTGTCCTCTGCTGAGTGGATACTTCTGTCGAGCACATCGTTTCCGTACATATATTGCAGGTCTACTGTCAGCGACCACGCCCTGTACTGAAATGTGTTCAGGAATGTACCAAAACCATCGGGGATACCTTTGCCAATAATTGTCCTGTCGTTATCATTGATGGTACCGTCCTCATTCAAATCGAGGTATTTCACGTCCCCGGGCAGCATATTGTAGCGTTTTGCTTCCTCTGCTTCCGCAGTTGACCAGGTACCCAGGTGCACCCTCCCGAAAAATGATCCCACCGGCTCCCCTACTCTTACTACCGTGTTGCCTGAGAAAATGTCACTGCCTCCTGAAAGCGCCAGTACTTTATTCTGGTTTACAGAAATGTTGAAAGTGGTATTCCAGGAGAAATCACCCAGTTTCAGGTTGGTAGAGTTTACTGCAAACTCCACACCCTTGTTTTCCATACTTCCGACATTTGTAAAAATGCTTCCATAACCGCTGCTCCACGGAAGCGGTGCGTCGAGAAGCATTTTGTTCACTTTTCTTCTGTATAAATCAAGCTCGAAGCTTACCCTGTTGGAGAACAGGCCGAGCTCAATACCAAGGTCAACCTGCTGAGTTTTCTCCCACTGCAAATTTGAATTCGACATACGGCCCGCTCCGATACCTACGCTTCTTGCACCGTCAAAAATCACATCATAACTGTTCAAACCGGCCAATGCGCGGTAGGCGGGGATTTCCGAGTTACCAGTTGCACCGTAGCTAGCGCGTATTTTCAGGTTGGAGATTGTTGTGTTGGATTTTAAAAAATCCTCTTCCGAAACACGCCAGGCAAGTGCAGCTGACGGGAAGAATGCATATCTGTTTGCGTCCCCGAACTTCGACGATCCGTCGATCCGGCCTGTGAAGGTTACCAGGTATTTATCGAGCAAACTATAATTCAGCCGCGCGAAATAGGAATTTAAACCATAAGCCAGCGCATTGGAAGACGGAGCAAGCGCAGTAGCACCGGCACCCAGGTTATTGAATTGGAAATACGTATCCGTAAAATTCTGGCTACGCGCCAGATCTTCAAACTGGTCTACATGCTGCCACGATAAACCCAGCATTGCATTAATGGAATGTATTTTACCAAAATCCCTGATGTAAGTCAGGTAGTTTTCAAATTGCCAGGAGTTGAATCTTTTGTTACGGACAGACGCGTCGCCATTGTTGGAAATGTACTGCAAGCCAGCGGCAGCGAAGTAATCTTCCCGCTGATTGATCACATTGGTACCCACTGTGGAGCGCAGGTCGAGACCTGGTGCCAGGCTGATTGTCGCATACATATTGCCCAGCATAGTCTGCGTTCTCAGGTAAGATAACCTTTCCGCAGCCACACGCAACGGACTATCTCCGCCTTCCATCCCGGGGTAATCGCGGTTACTGGCCCATTTTCCATCCGGGTATTTGACAGGGATAATCGGCAATGCTTCCAAAACCTGCCGCATTGCAGTTATACCTCCGCCACCAAGCTGATCAATTTGCTTTTCATTCTGATCCGTGTAGCCCAGGGTACCACCTACTTTCAGCCAGCTCTTGATTTGGCTATCAAACACAAATCGACCAGCAAACCGTTTTTGCCATGATTCGCGCACGATACCGTTCTCATTACGATAATTTAAGAATGCGCCGTAACTGCCTTTTTCACTTCCACCTGTCAATCCAAGCTGGTGATTCTGGGTAAATGCTTTTTGGAAGGTTTCGTCCTGCCAGTCGGTATCGTACAATGGATTTCCATTCGAGTCGAAAAGCAGCGGATTCGTGCGCTTCAG
Organism: Dyadobacter crusticola DSM 16708; assembly: GCF_000701505.1. Taxonomy (GTDB): domain Bacteria; phylum Bacteroidota; class Bacteroidia; order Cytophagales; family Spirosomataceae; genus Dyadobacter; species Dyadobacter crusticola. Next base: position 587,809 of record NZ_JNJB01000001.1, read on the forward strand.
TTTGGGATCTGTGTATTTGGTACCTGTGGCCCAGCCTACTGGATCATACTTCTGCGCATTGGCATAAGCTTGTTCTTCCACTGCCAAAAATTCACGCGAGTTCAGTACCGGCAGCTTCTTCGGTGCTACACCAATGCTGAAATCAGAATCGTAAGTTACTTTTCCACCGCCGGAAGTACCGCGTTTGGTCGTGACAAGAATGACCCCGTTTGCCCCCCGGGCGCCATATATAGCCGTCGAAGAAGCATCTTTCAAAACTTCAATAGAAGCAATGTCATTTGGATTGAGGTAATCAATAGGCGTACTGCCGTTTGCAAGATCCACTGCATTCAAAATCACCCCGTCTATAACATATAATGGATTATTCGAAACACTGATGGAGCTGGCTCCGCGAATGCGGATATTTGCCCGTCCGCCGGGTCGACCCGAGTTAGACGATACATTCACCCCTGCAATGCGGCCTGAAAGGCCCTGGTTCAGCGAAGAAGCAGGCCGCTCCTGTAACACTTCCCCTTTGATGGTCCCTACCGCGCCAGTCAGGTCAGACTTTTTAACGGTTCCGTATCCAACGACAACAATCTCATCCAACGCATTCTCATCAGGCGCCATGGAAACAGCTACCTCCGCCTGACTGCCCACGCTGATCTCCTGAGATTTGTAACCGACAAAACTCAGAACCAGCACAGGATTGCCACCTTCCGGAATATCCAATGTGAATTCTCCCGTTGCATTCGTAGAAGTACCTCTCTGAGTACCTTTCAAAACGACACTAACACCGGGCAGCCCCGTACCAGCTTCGTCTGAAACCCTACCTTTAATCGTGCGGTCAACAGCTGCCTGCTGCACAGTACCGGAAGCTATAGGATCTACATGATTTACAGGCTGGTCCGGCAAAGCAGCTGATGTAGTCTTTTCTTCTCTTGAAGCGTTCTCCCGGGCTTTTTCCTCTGTTATAACAAATGTATTTTTTCTCGTCCTCTTATACTTCAACCCATTCTGAGCCAGAACAATGCTCAGGTTTTTCTCAACTGACTGGCTCAGATCGAGCGCGCTGGCAGCAACATTGATTGACCCAACCAAACGGTCTTCAAACACGATTTCAACTCCATAGTGCTTCTGCAAGTCCAGAAGCACATTTTTAAGTTTCATCTCTTGTGCATAAGCATTGTGCTGCTTAGCCGGTGCGGAGGCAAATGCAATTACCTGGGACTGGGCTTGCCGTGGGACCTGTGTCATGAGTACAAGTCCAACGCTTACCCATTGCTTAGCTGATAGCATTAGATTCATAAGTAAGTGGTTAAGGATAATCAGTTGTTCATTAAAGAGATGGTGCTTCCATTACGCTCGATTTTCATATCGAGCACTTCCGAGATCGTCCGTAAAAGTTCTTCTGCATTCCTGGTCCTGAAATTCCCGGTGATGGTTCTTTGTGCGATAGCGGAGTCAGCCAACGTTACCTTCTCTCCGAAATTCTCCTCGATCAGCGCGGCGATTTCCCGCATTGAAGTGGCATTGAATACATACCGTTGCTCTTTCCACGTCGCAAACGTTTTGATATCCTGCTTCCGTGCCACCTGCACCTCACCCGCACGGTCCAGCGTCACCAGATCACCCGGTACCATCATCAGATTCTTGTGCTGCTCGTCCCGGGAGTAATCAATGCGGACACTTCCGCTGGTAAGCGATACTTTGGTGCCGCGCGGCCTGGCGTACACGGAGAAGGTGGTACCTAAAACCTCCACCTTGAACTTGTCCGATGTTTTTACAATAAACTTTTTGCTGTCCACTGTGTGACTTACCGAAAACTCGGCTTCTCCTTCCAGCATTACCTCCCGCACTGCCCTATCGAATCCAAATCGCGGGATTTTGAGTTTTGAATTGGAGTTCAAAGCCACTTTGCTGCCATCTTCCAGGTATATGTCTGTTGTTTTTCCATAGCCGGTCTGATAGGTTTTGTATTGAATATCTTCCCTGAACCAAAGGCAGCTGCTCACCAGCAAAATCACCGAAGCTGCAATAAGCCAGAAGCGGTTTCCAAAACTCTGAAATGCAGATTTGAACTGTGCGGTATTCGGAATCTCCCTTTCGTCCTGCTGTGGAAGATCTTCATCCAGCCGCCTGAGCAGGTTTTCAAGCGCAGCCTCCTGTTTCGGCGCAAACTGCGGATGGTTGATTTCATACTCCATTAACCATTGATAAAATTGCTCGCTGTTCTCTTTTTGCATGATCCAGTCTTCAATCAGCTGCCTTTCCAATGGATTTGCGCGACCGGCCAGATATTCAAACAGGCTATGTTTTGATATAAGTGTTTTCATTTTGCTAGAATTTCGAAGTACAACACCAACCCACAATGCCCGTCAGAAAGAGGCAAAACTCAACAGGGTCAATCCAAGTGAAATCATCCACTCGCCATGGAGCGCCGAGCGCAGGTGTTTCAATGCTTTGGATATATGTACTTCCACCGTTTTAGGTGAAATGTGAAGCTCAGAGGCGATTTCATTGTACTTCTTGTTCTCAAATCTGCTGAGAAGGAATACCTTCTGGCATTGCGTCGGCAACCGGGCGATTACCTCATTGACTTTGATAAACAAGTTGTTGTAATGGATCTCGGCATCGGGCAGTTGCTGGTAGCACGATATTGTGTTTTCCTCTGTCGCATCCAGTGTATCCGTTTTACCAAACTCCCGCCGCATATACGTAAAGCATTCATTCCGTACAGAACGGAAGAGATAGCTGGTATAAGAAGTATTGATATTCTCGTACGCTTTGGTACGGTAAAACTGAAAAAAGACCTCGCTAACCAGATCCTCGGCCAGTTGCTTGGAGTAGACAAACCGCACAGCGTGGCTGCAAAGCGGGCTATAGAATCTTTTGAAGAGCAATTCCAGGCCTTTTGCCGGATTTTGTTCAAAGGTCAGTTTAAGAAATGAGGCAGAATCAATTTCACTCACATCGTTCTTTCCTTCGTGCAGTAGAGACACAAAAGGGCCGGAGCGTTTCAGTTCCTGGTTAAGCAAAGGATCGTGCATTGAGTCTTTGTTTATGTAATAATGAAAAGACTTTTTTGTACTGGGATGCCCTTAGTCTTGGATTAAAAAAATTAAAAGTTTTATTAATCATAGATAAACCGGAAAACACAACTGTCCTGCTGTGTCGCTCTTTTCTTCTTTTCTGTGTATTGGCGCTCGTTTAACCAGTTTTTTGGCACAAAAAAAGGCCGGCACATTGCTGTACCGGCCCGATTTCATCGAATGTAAATACTACAAATTTTTCGCCTTCATCTCTTTGACAGCGTGGTCAACAGCTCTTGCCGAAAGTGCCATATAAGTGAGCGACGGATTTTGCGTAGAAGTAGAAGTCATACTTGCACCGTCAGTAACAAACACATTCTTGCAGGCGTGCACCTGATTCCATTTGTTCAGGATGGAAGTTTTAGGATCTTTTCCCATTCGCGCGCCGCCCATTTCGTGGATGTCATTACCTGGATTACGTTTTCCGTCATGTGCTTTCACATTCTTGAAGCCCGCATTGGTAAACATCTCGCTCACCTGCTCGATGTAATCCTTGATCATCTTCTCGTCATTGTCGTCATAACTCACATCGATTTTCAGAAGCGGGATACCCCAGGCGTCTTTCTGCGTTTTGTCAAGCGCTACATAGTTGCTTTCCTTTGGAATAGTTTCGCCCATCATGTGCGACCCTACTCCCCAGTTGCCGTATTTCGTCTGGTGCAGTCCTTCTTTCAGCGACTCGCCGACGCCACTTTTATCATTGTATGTCTGCCGGTAAGCTGTGAAGCCTGCCGCATATCCTCTCAAAAAGTCAGTCTCTTGCTTGTAAACATTCCGGAAACGTGGAATGTAGCCGCCATTTGGTCTGCGTCCGTCTGTGGTAGAATCAAGGAAACCTTCATACTCCCCAGAAATGCTCGCGCGGTAATTATGGAAAGCAATATACTTGCCAAGCACGCCACTATCATTACCCAATCCATCAGGGAAGCGGCTTGATGTGGAATTAAGCAGGATCAGGTTTGTATTCAATGCAGCTGCATTGACGAAAATGATATCTGCATAAAACTCCATCATCTCATTGGTAGTCGCATCGATCACGCGCACACCGGAAGCTTTTTGCTTCTTGTCGTCATAAATAATAGAATGGACAACCGAATGCGGGCGTAAGGTGAGGTTACCTGTTTTCAAAGCCCAGGGAATGGTAGAGGAATTACTACTGAAATATCCTCCGAATGGACAACCGCGCTCGCACATCGTACGATGCTGGCATTTGGCACGTCCCTGATCCAGGTGTACCTGCTTAGGTTCGGTAATATGCGCCGCACGGCCAATGATGATATGCCGGTCCTTGTATTGTTTTGAAACCTTTTCCTTGAAGTACTTTTCAACACAGTTCAACTCGTGTGGCGGGAGGAACTCGCCATCGGGAAGTGCGTCCAGCCCGTCTTTATTTCCTGTAATGCCGGCGAACTTCTCCACGTGGCTGTACCAGGGTGCGATATCATCATAACTGATCGGCCATTCAACCGCGAACTTGTCACGCGCCGGTCCTTCAAAATCGTATTTGCTCCAACGCTGTGTCTGACGCGCCCAAAGCAAAGACTTACCTCCAACCTGATATCCCCGGAGCCAGTCAAAAGGTTTCTCCTGCACATAGGGATGGTCATTGTCTTTTACAAAAAAATGCGCTGACGACTCTCCAAATGCATAGCACTTGCTAACGATCGGGTTTGCATCTGTGATTTCCTTGGGCAAACGTCCGCGGTGCTCAAACTCCCACGGCATCATATTCGTGGTCGGATAATCCTTAATGTGCTCTACACTCCGGCCGCGTTCAAGAAGAAGGGTTTTCATTCCTTTTTCAGTCAGCTCCTTCGCCGACCAGCCGCCACTGATACCAGAACCTACCACGATCGCATCGTAAGTCCGGGCCTTTTTACTGTCTATATTAAAATTCGCCATAGTTTCTAAGTAAGGGAGAATGGAGGAAAGGGAGGATGAAGGAAAGGGAGGATGAAGGAGGGGAATTAAGAATACTTCCTCCTTTCTCCCTTTCCTCCCTTTTATCCCTTCACTACAGGTACACAACCATGAAAACGGGCTGGTACCATTTCATAATGGGTTATATTGGTCATTACATATTCTGAGGTCATGTAACCTTGGATAGTCAGGTTTTTTAGCAGACTAAAAAAGCCGCGGTCATCGAAATCCTGGCTTTTTTCCAGCGATTGCACCAGTTGCAGGCGCTGATCTTTGCTGGCTTCGGCGAATGATTTGCCAAACTTCTGTACACTCTCCTCGTCCAATTTGGATATCCCGCTTGCAAAGCTGGTTTGAGTCTTGCTATCGTAGCAATCCTTTACCATTTTCTGTGCAAAATCTGCGACTCCCAGCTCCCCTGCGCCCGGCGTATCGGTCTTGGGAATGATGGTCTCAACAATTGCTGCAAGGGTTTTGGACTGGTCGGCAGCAAGGAAGCTGTTTCCATTCAATGATTCCTTGCTCCATCCCGATGCCCAAGCTGGCAGATTTGCCAGTGCGCCCACAGCCAACGCCATGCTTTTCAGCGCTACGCGTCTTTCCATTACATATATTTTTGATTGTGAAAATTCAAATTTGCCAGAATTACCTCTATGCTATTCTTCCAGAAAGTCAAGGTCTCTTCCGTGTGTTTCGGGTATCGTCAAAATGCAGTAAATACCTATTGCGAAGCATATTACCCCTACCATCGCACCTGCATTGATCACTGAAAAAGAGTCTTTAAAATTAGCGAATAAAGTTGTCATTAACACCACAGTTCCACGTACCATATTCGGCACGGTAGTAGCTGCTGTTGCTCTCAGGTTTGTACCGAACTGCTCCGCTCCTATCGTCACGAACATCGCCCAGTATCCGATCCCAAAACCCAGCAATGCAGCAGTGGCGTAAAAGTAAGCCGACGACGTAATTCCCCCATACAGGTAAATCCAGCTACCTACTAACGTAAAGATCATCAAATAAAATACAGCCTTTTTGCGCGATTCGAGCCAGTGACTGATAAAACCGCTCGCCAGATCGCCCATCGAAAGGCCCACATAACACCACATAATGGATAGTCCGGGCTTAATGGGTTCATCAATGCCCAATGCTTTCCCGAATTCATTACTGAATGTGGCCAGGATACCGATTACAAACCACGTTGGCAGACCAATACCAATGCATCTCAGGTATCTGAAAAGCCGGTCTTTATTCGTAAACAAAGCAAAGAAGTTACCTTTTTCGACATGCTTCTGATTCTTGATATCTTTGAAAATCCCCGACTCAAAAACGCCTATCCGGAGCAGCAAAAGGGAAATTCCCAAGCCGCCGCCAATAAAATAAGCATAGCGCCAGTTGAAAAACTCAACCGTAAAATAAGCCACAACGGCTCCCAGCAAACCGATACCCGCCACCAGCGAAGTCCCGATCGCGCGTAAGTGCTTTGGTAAAATCTCGGAAACCAATGTAATCCCTGCGCCGAGCTCCCCGGCCAGACCTATGCCAGCGATGAACCGGAGAATCTTATAAACATCCGCATCCTGCACAAAACCGCATGCAATGTTGGCGAGTGAATAAGTGATAATAGAGCCGAAAAGTACTGAAAGTCGCCCCTTCTTATCGCCCAGAACTCCCCAGAGAATGCCGCCTAAAAGCAGGCCGGTCATTTGCCAGTTGAGAATACTAGCCCCGGTAACAGATATTTCTGAATCTGATAGCCCGAGTGCGATCAGACTGGGTATCCGGACGATCCCGAAAAGCAGCAAATCATAAATATCTACGAAATAGCCAAGTGCGGCAACAATAACAGGGGCACTAAAAAGGTGGGAAGCATCTGAACGAGGTGCTGTGGCAGAATTCATTTCAAGTAATATGGGTTTCGAAGGAATATCTGCAATATTATGCAAATAGCCGGACATAAGACCGGCTATTTGTTTGATAATTTCGAAAAATTTAAAGAGAAAGTTGTGCAAAGCCAAGCTGACTCCGCGGCTCCCGTATGCTCTTACTTCCTGAATACTAATGTTGTTTTGAATGTCTGACCATCTTCTGTTTCTGATACAGACCATTTCATTTCGTTTCCTTTCACTTCCAGATCAAACTCCTCAGTTTCTCCGTCTTCGGTTATCTGGATTTTATTACCGACCACTTTCCAGGTTGAGCCTGTGCCTGCTACGGGAGAATCGTCATCTTCGACACAGCCGGCCGGAACAGCACCGGTAACCTTTCCGTTGCCATTGAATGTAATCGTAGTTTGGGAAAGGCAGTTGTTACCCGCCAAAGCTTCATAGAAAGCCAGCATATCTGTAATCCCATTTACTGCCGGTTCAATTGTCATCGCCTTTATTTTCCATGAACCTTCCACTTTGTTTTCATTTACAGGCTCATTTGGTTTTGGATCATTTGAATCGTCTTTACATGAGAACACACCGGCAACCAGTACAAGAGAGAGCAACAATGCAGACAGATTTTTAAGAGACATTTTTTTCATGACTATTTGTTTTTGATTGTAAATAATCACGAAAGTATAAGGTGTAATGCGGGCAGAAAAGTTGTTTCGAGTAAGCGGGTGAGCTTTTGAGTAAGTGGTTTTCAACTGAAATTATCATTATTGCACAGCACTTTCAAGCGGGTCTTAACCAGCTGTCTATCGTTGTAATGGACAATGTATATTCCGGCGGGAAGATCGTCAGGTATCCGCACCTGCACTGTACCATTTTTCAGACTTTCCGTTTTGACCGAAACCAACTTGCCGGAGGTGGAAATCAGCCGAACCGTATTTATGTCAATATCCGGCGACCTGATCTGAAACATCCGACCCGTAACAGGATTCGGCATTATAATCGCTTTTGAAAAAAGCGCGCTATTTTCCCCTTCTCTGATCAGAATGTCGTAAATACGGATTTTACCCAGCCCATTCCTGAACCTCAACTCGAAATTGGAAAGCTTGGTTGGGGAGAAAACGGAGCTGCCGGGATACCCCTTACTTCCGAGACTTACCGGCTCACCGTTCAGCCACAAATCGTAAGTACCGGGAACAACTGTACTTTCTGTCCCGCTTTCGGGGGCGCTGTAAATGAGATTCTTGTCTGCATTATTGAGCACCCAGGTCACCGTTACCTTCTCTCTTTTCGGAATCCACCGGCTTGTCTTTTGACTTTCAGAATCTTTGATGCAAATCGAATCTTCTTTGAAATTGATCACGAACTTTGAAAACATAATTCCATTGCCCGGAAATGAATTGTTAACTGGGTTGAAATCTTCTCCCGCATAGAAATAGATTGCATTCACCTCCCCCGACTGCACCGACTCCGCAGCCAGTTTTACCTGAATAAACAATGTTTTCGGATTAGGTTGAAATGGTGTCGCCCGCATTGCACGAATGATCCCGCCGGTAGCAGAATCCTGCTGCGACCTCACAAACTCCACATAACCTCTGTGAAATTTGTGATACGAAAGCTGCGGTGCTGTGAGGATAATGTGACTGAACTGACCGGTGTCAGGAAGCGGATTAACCAGAGAAGTGGTTGTTGCAAAATCCTGGTGAAAGTAGGTGGTTTGGGCTTGGCTGATAGTAAAAACAGAAAGCACCAGGACTAGTGCTTTCTGTAACATGCTGTAAAGTGTTTGCATAAACTGGGCGTTTATGCTTTTAGACGCTACTACTTTGTAATGGTAACTTTGTAGCCGATGCTATTTTTGAAAAATCTTGCATTAACTTTTTTCTCCATAAGCATTTCAATGGGGGTACCATTCAGGTTACACCTATTTGGAGGCAGTAAGCTGCTTAATCAGGTCAGTTTCTTCCTTTTTGTAAGGTGTACCGTCTTTTCTGAAAATGTCGTGGAACCATAGTTCCGGTTCGCTGGTGTAAGTTTTTTTCCAGCTGTCCCAGGGATAGATTGTTTGGGATTTTCCGCTCACAAGCCCCCAATTGATTGCGCCTACGTTGTACTTCTTGGCAACCGGCAATGATCCTTTGAAAAAGCTTCCGTTTCCACGCGACATATACTCGGTGCAAATCATTGGACGCCCGTACTGCTGCAACTGCTTAATGCGTTTTTCAAAATCTGCTGCATCTTCGTAATTGTGAAAAGTGACAATGTCTGATTGATCGATCATTACCTTTTCAATGGGTTTCAATGTTTCGTGAGAAGTCCAGTCTCCGTTCCAAACGCCGGCTGTAAGTGGCTGACTTGGATTTACCGAGCGCGCCCAGGCGAATGACTTTTCAAGAAGCGGCAGCACGTAGTCAACTTTATTCGGCAGTTCCACTTTTCCATAAGAGCTCGTATTTGGGTTATCGGGCTCATTCCAGATATCCCAGGCCAGAATGCGGTCGTCGTTTGCAAATGCTGTGACGGTTCCTTTTACATATCTTTCCAGCCGCGGATATTGCGTACTGTCTTTCAATGCTTCCAATCCCGGGCTTTGTACCCACCCGGAATTATGTACTCCCGGCTTAGGTGCACGTTGCTTTCCTAATTTCGGAAAAGGGTCCCAGCAGGAGTCGAAAAGCACGAACATCGGTTTGATCTTGTGCTTTTCCGCGATATCTAGGAATGTATCAAGGCGCTTCACAAAGCCGGCCGAATCTTCCTGGAACAAGAGATCGTGCAAGTAAACGCGCATTGTATTCATTCCGATTTCCTCTGCCCAACCCAGCTCTTTGTCAATTGTCGCCGTATCGAAAGAAGCCGCCTGGAACATTTCAAGCTGGTTGATCGCAGTGCTGGGCAGGAAGTCTGCCCCCACGAGCCAGCCTTGCCTGGCATACCAGTCATTGGCCTGTTGCTTAGACCAGATTTCCCGCGCAGACTGGCTACTGTCGGCGGCAGTAGTTTGTTCTTTATTTTCTTCTGCTTTTTTTGCGCAGCCAAAAGTGAGTAATGCGGCAAAAACTGCCAGGATCGTCGATTTAAATAATTTCATTTTTTGCTAAAAGGTTTATTTGAAAAAGGGCGCTTTCTTCTCAGAGTTACTTGGCTCCAAACCTGCAATTTCCGGCCATCCATTTGGCCATGTGAGTTTGTCGAGCATCAGCACCCTGCGATTCGCGCCTGTGGATACATGTGGTTTTTTCTTGTCAATGGCGTGGTATAGCAGCCAGTCGGTACCATTGTCGTCGGTAACAAACCTGGCATTGTGCCCGGGACCGGCGTATTGTTCGCTGGGATGGATCAGTAATGTACCTGCGCCGCGTTGCGTAAGTTCTTTTCCCTCTTTGTCAACATAAGGCCCCAGCGGGTTCTTCGATCTGCCAACACGAATGTTGTATTTGCTTTTGGCGCCATCGCAGCAGTTTTCTTTTGAGCCAAAGAAGTAGTAATACTCTCCTTTTTTCTGGATCATCACCGCTTCAAAGTCTCCGGCGGCAACCTTGATCTTCTGGGAAAGGTCCGGAACAGACTTCCCGTCCTTGCTCAATTCTACGCCATAAGTTCCCTGAGTTGCCGCATCGCTGAAACTACCCCAGAACACATATTTCTTATTGTCAATTTCCATATAAAACGGATCAATGGAATTGGGAACACCAACTTCTGAGCTCAGGAAAAGCTTGCCAGCGTCTGTAAATGGCCCGGCAGCTGAGTCCGAAACAGCGAGGCCGATACCAGGGTCGGCATCGCCCCAGGTTGAAAATGCATAGTACATGTGGTACTTACCATCCACTTTCACGACTTCTGGCGCCCAGATCCCGCCTTTCTCTTTCCAGGCTGGTTTTTTGGTAAATGCATCTTTAACGTAGGTCCAATGCACCAGATTCTTCGATCTGATGACCGGCACTAAGCGTGCGCCATTTCCATCCCCCCAATTGTCCATTGTTCCGTAAGCATAAAACATGCCGTCGTCCGCCCTCACCACAGTGGGATCGGCGAGAATAGGTTCAAAAACCGGGTTTTTGTAGGATAGCTCTGTTGTCGTCGCAGTCTGCGAAAAAGCCTCAGCGAACGTCGACAAAATCATGGTGGCAGCCAGGAGTTTTTTGTAGAGCGTCATTAAATAATTTGATTTGTGAATAAACTAAAAAGACAAAAAGCGCAGAATCGTCGATTCTACGCTTTAATGCAATATAAATAAGATTTACAGAGAACCTTCCGACTTGATTTGCTGAACTAGCTCCGCATCAACACCCACAAGGCCGGCGATTTTTGCGTCGTCAAAAGAAGTCTCTTTAAGTAAGTTCTTTATGAATTCAACATTTCTTTCATTTCTACCCTCATTAATTCCTTCATTTCTTCCCTCTATCCTTCCTTCGTTCCAGCCCTCCTGTTTTCCTTCAGTCCATCCTTTTTCTCTCGCCTCTTGCTTTCTAATCTGCAGATACAATTCGTCAATTCCCATAGTGCTGCGTGGATTTGTAGTGATCGTACTTATTTCACGTTCAAAGATCTGGTCTAAGTTTTCATCATCGAACCTGATATAAAGTTTCAGAAATTTCATCAGCTTTCCAATTTTCTTCTTCGGAATTTGCATCGCGAATAATCTCCTGGCTAACGTGATTTTCAGTGAGAGTAAATCTTCTTTTTCAAGCGTCTTGCCCCGCATTGCGGATTTGACTACCAAGATAACCTGCGCAAAAGGATTTGCACTTTTCAGCAAATGTTCTTCCGACTGATCCAGTACCTTGAATGCATTAAACCGAAAAGTCAAGCGGGTTCCTAAAAAGTCTTGTTCAAATTTATCCGGAAGAAAAGCAGCGTTTTCGTCTGTCAAAATAGCGAATGCAGTGATGCGGCGCCGGTAGTTGTCCCAGATCCTGTAATAGTAAGTAAACATCCGCTCTGCAAAAGTCCTGTCTGCATAGCCCTGAACTTCTATATGAACCAGGATCCATTCTTCATTCCCGTCGAGCAAAAATACCTTTACCAGCTTGTCCACAAATTTGACCCCGCTAATGCAATCATCTACCGGAAAGAGCTGTTCGAGCTCTTTATCCAGGTATTGAAAGCCCTTGCTGAAATCGAATATTGAAAGACAGTCAGGAAAGAAGAAAATCAGGAAGTCTTCAAAAGTATCTTCCAGGATTGATTTCCAGAGTATATCGTTGGTGTACACAAAAAAAGCGCTTGTTTGACTATTAGACGTTCAAACAAGCGCTTCGTCACAAAATAAGATACCTACAATTTGCCTAGTTCATGAAGAAGCCTGTCAACTTCTTCCGCTGATGTAGCCGGAAAGTTTGCGATACGCAGCTGAGAGGCCTTGAACTCTCCATATCCGCTGCCAATTACCATTCCTTTTTCTTTTACATTTTTGATAATGTCGGCCGAAGGAAGCTCTGTGTCAGTCACGATAACTGTTTGTGAGCGATACGCTTTTTCTTTCACAAATGCCGAAAAGCCAGCTGTTTTCTCTATAAACTTATAAATCGAGGCGGCTTTCTGTTCAGTTTGCTTGCGCATTGTTTGCGCACCTATCTGATTGAACTCCTCTGCAATTTTTCCTAACAAATATATCCCCATTACGTTCGGGGTCGCAGGCGTTTCATTGTTCTGAGCATTTTTCCAAAGCGTGGGCAAATCGTTGTGTGCGCCTATTGAGTATTGATTCTTGATGCTCTTTGCCTTTGCGAGGCATTTTTCGCTAACGATCCAAACACCGAGTCCCGCCGGCAGACCGAATGCTTTTTGGACGGAAAAGAATGCAGTATCGATCAATGCATAATCCAGGTCCGGGTAAGGTGCAGAGGATACAATATCCACAGCAATGAATTTGCCAGGATTTTTCTGCTTCAATTTGTGGATTTCAGCAACAGGCATTTGAACCCCCGAGCTGGTTTCATTGTGCGTTACACAAATGAGCTCGGCATACTCAGGCACCTCGATCTCCGCAGCTGAAAACCCGCTTCCCATCGGCTTCTCGAACTTGTGCGCGTACTTGTTCAGCGCATTGGAATAATCGTAAAACTTTTTTGAAAAAGAACCATTTACTAAATGGAAACTTTCCAGTTCCACGCAGCCGAAAAGGATTCTTTCCCAGGCTTCCGAAGCAGATCCAAGAAAAAGGATCGCATGCGAGTCAGGTACATTCAGTAAAGTCCGCAGCTGATCAACGGTGAATTTATGTAAATCGCGGTACTGCTGACTTCTGTGACTTATCGATCCAAGCTGATTGGAAACAAAAGTCTGCAGGTGCTTTTCAAATGTAGGATAAAGCTGGGCCGGCCCAGGGGTAAAGAAGGTTAGCGACATGGTGTTGGATAAATGTATTTTCAGTAAAGCATCCGGAACCGGATCGTACCTTCAAGTTCTTTCACTTCCTGAATGAATTCCTCCGTATATCCTTTTTCGATATCCACAATTACATAGCCGATATGTTCATTCGTTTTCAGATACTGGCCAGTAATGTTGATATTGTTTTTACCAAAAATATGGTTCAGCTTGGCTAGAACACCCGGTACATTGGCGTGGATGTGCAGCAACCTGTGCGAATCTTTCAGCTTGGGCAATTGTACTTCCGGGAAATTAACACTTCCGTAGGAACTACCATTATTCATAAATTCAAGCAGTTTGGAAGGTACAAAGTGCCCGATATTTTCCTGCGCTTCCTCTGTGCTTCCGCCGATATGCGGGGTCAGGATCACATTTGGCAAGCCCAGCAGCTCGCTTTCAAATAGCTCATCGTTGGTTTTTGGTTCTTTCGGGAAAACGTCAACACCGGCGCCGGCTACTTTCCCGCTTTTTACAGCGTCAGCCAGGGCTTGTATATCCACAACGTGCCCGCGTGACAGGTTCAGGAAAATGACGCCTTTTTTCATCAGGTCAAACTCGCGCTTACCGATCAGGTTTGTATTCTCTTTCCGTCCGTCTACGTGCATACTGATCACGTCGGCAATGGAAAGCAGTTCTTCAAGCGAGTTCAATTTTTTAGCATTTCCGATAGAAAGCTTCTCCACTTCATCGTAGAAATAAACCTCCATTCCCAGTGCCTCAGCTACAACAGACAACTGAGTACCAATGCTGCCGTAACCTACCATTCCGAGTTTCTTTCCGCGGATTTCGAAACTTCCATTTGCTGATTTGTCCCAGATTCCCTGGTGCAGCTGGTTGCTTTTCCCAACTATATTCCGGATCAGCAGGATCATTTCACCAACTGCCAGCTCTACTACAGAGCGGGTGTTGCTGTAAGGTGCATTAAAAACCGCAATCCCTTTTTTTGCCGCTTCTTCCAGATCAATCTGGTTGGTACCGATACAGAACGCACCAATCGCCATCAGCCGGTTTGCATTGTCAAGAACGCGCTTTGTAATATTTGTTTTGGAACGAATCCCGATAATCGACACATCTTTAATCCGCTCGCAAAGCTCATCTTCATCCAATGCGCCTTTCACAAACTCTACACTAAAACCTTCTTCTTTAAAAGCGCGTAGTGCGGCCGGATGCACATTTTCCAGCAACAATACTTTAATGCGGCTTTTTGGATAAGACTGGCTTCTGCTCAGCTTATTATCGTACAGGAAATCGTCAAATGAAGTCGCAATGTGGTCCGCGACAGCTGTAACGCGCGGCCGCTCTATATTTTCGGTAAATGCATAAAAACGATTTGCAAGACCGGATGCTTTCAATTCATAATCTGTATAGCCATCACCGATAGCATAAACGTCGCCCGGCAAATTCAATGCAGATAATACTTTTATTTTTCCTCCGTCAGTCGACAGCTCATTCTCTTCATCTATTCCAATGATATTTCCCTCTTCATCAAACACGAATTCATTGGCATAAACATGATCCGCGCGGATGCCCAGCTCGGTTGCCACGGGAACGATAAACTCCTTAAATCCGCTTGATACAATGTAAATCTGCTCCGAATTCTCCGTCAAGAAGTGCGCATTCCGCTTAAACGAATCCGAAACCTTTGTTTTAAGAAGGTTAATTAATTCACCGATATGCGAGCGGTTTGCTTTCAGCAAGGCAATGCGCTGACGAAGTCCCTCTGCAAACGACATTTCGCCATTCATTCCTTTGTTCGTGAGATCTATAATCTTCTGAACAACCTGATCTTTTTCAGGATGCCCGTTCAATGCGATCGCTGCAAGTTCGTCAAGCCCTTCAACTTTCGTAAAGGTGCTGTCAAAATCAATGATAATGTACGGTAGCGGATTGAGTGTTAATGTGGACATGAAGCAGGGAATAACTGGATAATAATCGGGTCAAAAAGAAATACCTGTGTAAGGCTCCGGGCCGCAAAATTACGAATCATATTAGATATGACGCTAACAAAATAATGATTCGAACAGTTTAAAATCAAAGATGCGTTTGCCCCGGCCACATTCATCCATTTTCCGCCAGGAAGAACTCCAGAGCCCTCTTTTCCGACCAGTAGAATTCATCCACCAGCCGCGCAGGCCGGAATCCACAGTGCCCGCCCTGACCGCTCGCGAGAAGTGAAACGTGCTCATGCACCCGTAATTCGTCCAGCGGCAGACTAGCAAAAGGGACTATCGGATCGTTTTTAGCATTGATAATCTGAGTGGGAACACGGATATCTTTCAGGAAATGCATGGAGCTGCATTGCTCGTAATAATCATCTGCGCCTTTAAACCCGTGCAACGGAGCTGTATAAATGTGATCAAAATCGTAAAGCGTTTTCACGTGCTTATAATCAGATATGGAGATACTATCGGGGTACAGTGCTGCTTTCGCTGCAACTTTCGGGCTGAGTGTGGTTAAGAATCGCTGCATATACACCCTGTTTTCCGGCTTGATGATCGCGAGACTGCACGCTTTCAAATCCATTGGTACACTAAAAACAAGTGCTTTCCTGATCCGGGTATCCAGTTGCGTAGCGTATTCGCCCAGGTATTTGAGTGTCAGATTGCCGCCGAGACTGAAACCGGCGAGATAGATATTCTCGTACCCGCGCCGCAGTGCGTGCTGCACTACGACATCAAGATCGTCCGTTGCACCGCTGTGATAAAACCGCAATGCATTGTTCATTTCACCACCACAACTACGAAAATTCCATCCCAGGCAGTCAAAACCATTTTTATTCAACAGCTTGATCATGCCCAGCATGTATTGTCTGGAACTATCCCCTTCGAGCCCGTGCGTAAGTATCACAAGCGTGCCCGATCGGTTACTACTTGCGCCTGACCAGTCGAGATTCAGGAAATCTTCGTCTGGAGTTACAATTTTTTCGCGGAAATATTTTACTCCTTTCACTTTCCGGAACAGTGCCGGATATATGCTCTGAAAGTGCCCGTTAGGCAACCAAAAGGGCGAAATCAGGCTGTCAACGTCAATTACAGACATTCTTTTTATGTTAAATTATTAAGAACAATTCTAAGCAATTTAAATTTTTATCTTGTTTATATATTTTTTCTATATACATTTGATTTTTAAAAATATAAGATCAATTCTAATGGCAGAAGGTACAGTTAAGTTTTTCAATGACTCCAAAGGATTTGGATTCATCCAACCAGCATCAGGTGAAAAAGACATTTTCGTTCACGTTTCAGGTCTTCAAGACGATATCCGTGAAAACGACAAAGTGTCTTACGACGTGGAAAATGGAAGAAAAGGTCTAAACGCAGTTAACGTTCGCGTTATCTAAGTTTAGTCATAAGAAGACATTTCGAAAGCATGCATTTACTGCATGCTTTTTTTGTTGCCCTATTATTTCGCTTTGTTCATCTCCTCAAATGCGCGCTGTATTCCTGAATTCACAGGCTCCGCACGCATCGCTGCTTTTCTTTTTACAGGATCTTTTATCCATCTGTAAATCCATGAGAAGCCAGCATTCCCAAAGTAGAAATCCTTAGATTGATAAGCCGGATCCTCCAATGCGTCAGCCAGGCTCACCATTTGATAACTCCTTTGTTCCAATCCTTTGATCAGTTTGGGCAAATAATCGGTATTTAGCTGATTATCATGGCACAGATAAATGTGTTTGATCTCCCTGCCGAACATGGCTGTTGAAAGGCTGTCAACGTAAGCAAATAACCTGATGCAGCTACCTACGTATTGCTCCCCTATCGAATCAGACAGCGTCTGGTTTCTATCTTTCAATGCTCTTTCATAAAGCTGAGTGTACATCCAGTCTTCATTCTCAACCGTGAAAGGTATTGAGCGGTAGCCTTTGTCTCTCAAAAACTTCTCCATGCGTAAATGAGCCGCACTATCTTTTCCCATTGCATTAAACGGAAACCGGAAATATTCCAGCTTCTTCCCGCTCTTCCCGATTATCTCACGAGTGAGCTTTTCGCCTTTCACTACATCCTCGCTAAACGCCTCGAAACCGACTTCGCCATAATTGGGATGAGAAAAGCTGTGATTACCAGGTGTGACATTTTTATTCAACAGCCAACTTTTCAGCAGGTTTTCGTTTTGCTTCGCCGCCGAAGTTTTGTTGAGATTGGCCTCGTTGATAAAGATCGCGACGGGTATTTGAAGCGAATCGAGCCGACGGAGCAAGCGCGAACTACCGTCTTTCTCGACGATATGTACGTTAGGAATGTCGTCAATTGTAATCGCAACGCTTTTTTGGGCAAAGCTAGCCTTACTAAATGCCAGAAGTACGAGTGCAAAAAGGATTTTGCGCATATCAGCCCGGGATCCTGTCTCTGCCCTGACGCTCGAACATCCATTGCGGATACTCAGTCTTCAATGCGCTGATTGCATTCAGTTTTTCAAGGTCTTCCGAAGTGAGTACAATGGAAGTTGCGGCAATATTCTCTTTGAGCTGTTCAGGCTTTTTCGCGCCGATAATTACACTGGTAACACTCTGCTGATGCAAAAGCCAGGACAATGCAATCTGTGCCACCGAAACGGAATGAGCGTCAGCAATGGGCTGAATAACATCGATGATATCGTAGGCTTTCTCTTTGTCAATAGGCGGAAAGTCGAAGCTATCACGCCGGTTTTCGCCGGTAGACTGGTTATCACGCGTGTACTTGCCTGACAAAAACCCTCCTGCAAGCGGGCTCCAAGGCATCAGCGCGAGATTCTGATCCTTCATCATAGGTACCAGCTCCCGTTCCAGGTCACGACCAGCGATTGTATAGTAATGCTGACAAGCCACGAACTTGGTCCAGCCGTTTTTCTCCGCAATACCATTCGCTTTCATGATCTGCCAGGCTGCATGGTTACTTACACCCAGGTACCTAACCTTCCCCGACCTCACAATGTCTTCCAGCCCGCGCATGGTCTCTTCCAGTGAAGTCTCCACATCAACACCGTGGATATAGTACAGGTCAATGTGATCAGTTCCTAACCTTTCAAGACTCTCATTAACAGAATCCATGATATGCAGCCGCGATAAGCCGATCTGGTTTGCACCAGCGGCCATTCTGCCGCGTACTTTGGTAGCAATAACCACCTCGCTGCGCTTGATACCGAGGTCCTTCAACGCCTGGCCCAAAATGGTCTCGGACTTACCATAAGAATAAACATTGGCAGTATCAAAGAAATTAATCCCGCTATCCAGTGCGGTTTTGACCAGAGCGGCTCCCTCTTCCTGCTGCAAGCGACCAATCGCCTCCCAATATCCCTCACCACCAAATGTCATAGTCCCAAAACAAAGCTCCGAAACCAGCACCCCGGTATTACTTAGAAATTTGTACTTCATGGTTTTTTAAGTTTATGAGTTTGGAGTGCATGAGTTTAGAGTTTATGAGTTTAAAGTTTGAACCGTCAAAAGTATATTCAATCATTCAGTCATTCGGTCATTCAAAATTCACTCATTCACTCATTAATCAAACAGATCTTCCGAGCGCTCCAACATCAATATCGAGGATTGCGGGACGATGACGTACTTTTCGCCATCGTATTCCAGTTCGATTGCATTGCGCTGTAAGTAAATCGCGAGATCGCCTTCTTTGGATTGCAGCGGCATATACTTCACTTTTTCTTCTGTTTCCTTCCAGGGTTCTTCCTCCACTGCTACGGGAATGGGATAGCCGGGGCCTACTTTGATCACATAGCCTGTTTGCACCTGCTCTTTTTCCGTGACTGTGGGCGGCAGGTACAAGCCGCTGTTTGTTCTGTCACTTGGACTTTTGGGACGGATCAAAACCCTGTCACCAACAACAATAAGACTTTTCAACCGGTTGTCAGATGTTACTTCGTACATTTTAAAACAAAATAGAATATGGACTAGAACTGTCGTTCGAAATGAGCTAACAAATATTTAAAAGCAATTGTTTGCTCTTCACTTCCTTTTTAGAACTGGAAATAGATGAACTGCTTTTCAGTAACTACACAGAGTATGTAGGTGAGGAATGAAAGTAAAGGGAACAGTATGAAAAAAGTTACTGTGCTCCGGGTTGGTATCTTTTCAAAATAGTGCTCTTTAATCAGCAGAAAAGCTATCAGGAACACGCAAAACCACATTTCAAGCGCATTCAGCGGCGACATAATTTTGTCGGATAAAGACAAATTGCCGATTCCCTTTAAGATCTCAACAGAGCGGCTGATGGAATTGCGGAAGAAAACCCAGGTCAGGGAAACCAGCAGAAAAGTCACCACCAGATTAATCATCCTTGTCAACGCATTGTCAGGCAGCCTGATCCCTGCTTTTTCAAGCCATTTATCCCGCAAAGAGGCCGAGATCTGATAGAATCCGTGTAACCCGCCCCAGATCACAAAACTCCAGCTCGTACCATGCCACAATCCACTTACCAGGAATATAATCATTTGATTGCGGTATCTCATCAATTCACCTCTCCGGTTGCCACCAAGCGGGATATATAAGTAATCTCTGAACCAGGTGGAAAGGGAAATGTGCCAGCGTCCCCAAAACTCTTTAATAGACCTGGCTTCATAAGGCGCTTTGAAATTGTCCATCAATGTAAATCCCATTACACGCGCCGCGCCTATTGCCATATCCGAGTAACCTGAAAAGTCGCAATAGATCTGAAATGAGTAAAAGACCGTTGCCGTGAGCAAAGTAAGGCCATTATGCTCAACGCCGGGATCGTAGGCATAGTCAACAAAAAGAGATAGTCTGTCTGCAATGACGATCTTCTTGAAAAGCCCGAAGGCCATTTGCATTAAACCCTCTTTTACCCGCTCAAAATCGTACTTAAAATACGAATGGAACTGGAACAGCATATTTTGTGGCCGCTCGATGGGCCCTGCTACAAGCTGTGGGTAGAACATCACGTACAATGCATAGATCCCGAAGTGCCGCTCTGCTTTCTGGTGTCCGCGGTACACTTCGATGGTATAGCTCATCGCCTGGAACGTGTGGAAAGACAAGCCAATCGGCAGCAAAATTTTGCCGGACCCGGTCGTAATCCATTGCGCAAACTGCGGCGGGATCAGGCGCGCCAAAGGAGGAACCAGCGGACGCAAGTCGGCACTTGCCAGCAGACCGTTAATTGAATCCTGTAAAAAATCGTAGTATTTGAAGAAGGCGAGAATGCCAATATTGGAAATGAGACTGATTATCAGAAGCCACTTTTTCTGTTTTTGATTTTGCGATTTCTCGATCCAGATGCCTGCGTAGTAGTCGATTACAATGGTCCCAAACAGAATCAGTATGAATACCGGTTTGAAAACCATGTAGAAATAACAGCTCGCAGCAAGCAGCAAGATCCAGCGGCCACGCCATGACAAACTGAAATATGCCAGCGTAACAACTAAAAAGAAAATCAGGAACTGAATGGTATTAAACAGCATCGGGCGAAATGTACTCTCTGTTGACTATCTCTTCTTTGATAATAAACAAAGGCCTGTTTTTGGATTGAAAAAATATCCGGAGCACATATTCCCCGATAATGCCAAGCGCAAGCAACTGCACTCCGCTAAATAGAATAATGACGAAAAGTAATGAAGTAAAACCTTCAATCACGTGGGCAAAAAACAGCTTTTTAGCTACAACTACCAGGAAATAAGCCAGTGATATCAGGATAGCGACTACGCCGGTACGGCTCATGAACTTGATAGGGAATTCGCTGAAATTGAAAATCCCGTTATAGGCAAGTCTGAACAATTGTTTAAACGAGTATTTAGACTCCCCCGCCGCACGGGCGTCTCTTTCATACTCATAACCGGTTTGCTTGAAGCCGATCCACGAACGCATGCCGCGCAGGTAGCGGCTCTCTTCCGGCATTTTGTTCATTACGTCCACTACGCGGCGACTTACCAATGCAAAGTCACCACTATCCAACGGAATATCCACGTACGAAATCGAGCGTAAAATGCGATAAAACAAATGGTATCCCGTCCGCTTTATCAACCCTTCCTTACGTTTCTTGCGGACGGCGTAAACTACGTCATTTCCTTCTTTGAGGAGCTTGTAAAACTCCGGCAGCAGCTCCGGCGGATCCTGCAAGTCGCCATCGATCACAAACAGCGCCTCGGTTCCGCGCGCGGCTGAGATACCGGCTGTCAATGCGAGCTGGTGTCCGTGGTTACGCGACAGGAAAACGCCGTGGTACCGCTCGTCCATTAAGGCAACCTGCTTGATTTTTAATGCAGTATCATCTTTACTTCCATCATCTATCAGCACTACTTCTATCGCCAGGGGACTCGAATCCATCAATGCATTGATCCGCTGCACCAGGAGCGGGAGTGACTCGGATTCATTATATAACGGCGCTACAATGGATATCTGAGGAGTTTTCAATATTCAGGGATTTTCAATGACCAATATTGGCAAAAATACACCTTTCGGGCTATTATCGAAAAAATGTCTTAGTTAAGGGATTATGATTTTTCGAAGAATGCCGCCTTCTGGAACCGTATTATCAGTTCTGATTATTCCTATATCATAAGACCCGGAAAGCACAGAAGAATAGGGAATCACAATATCAGCACCCTTTTCGTACTGTCGGAAAATATTTCGACCGACGTATTTCTTCTGCTCAATTTTGAACAGGTAAGTTCTTTCCGGATTTTTCAAAAACACATATTCTCCCTTGTCTTTAGATAGCGAAATGGAACCAGCGGGATCGTTAATATAGATCTGCTTGTCTTCATCTTTTACCAGAATATGGGCATTAGCTTGTTTTGCGTTAGGCCCATTTACTTGCTGTGCGATCTTTCTGCCTCCGGCTGGATATTGGTACACGCCCATTTCCACCATTTCCTTCATTAGGCTGTCAACATAAGCGGCACCTGCCGAAAATGGCACGTGACCGAGCCCGAAACCGTTAAACTCCTGATTGTACCCATTGACTGTCAGGTATTTTGACCGCTCCGAGATAACCGGAAGGTAGTTGATCGCAGAGATTATCCATATCAGCATACTTATTCCAAATGCAGCTCTGAATACCAGCTTGCGTCGCGTTTCCACGAGGTTTGAGGTAATGAATGTCAGGTAAGCTGCAATCAGGAACAGCGCAGGGTACATTTTGTAGTTGCTCACCACCATCACGAAAAACCCAAAACGTGGCCGCAGCAAACCAATGATAATCGCATTGACGAGCAGGAATGTAATCACGCCCAGCAAGAACATTTGCACCGGACTATATTCGTTCTCAACGTTTTCGCCAAATCTTCCACTCGTTCTTTTAGGCCAGCCGAACGTCTTATTCGTCCAATCCGAGAACAGCCGCCACAGCCACCTCACTATCCACACCATAATGAGAAAGCTCATTAGAATGGGCAAGGCAGTACGTACTTGAATGCTTTTTTCAGGAAAGAGATCGAACAAACCACCCAGAAAAGCGAAAAAGCCGAGGAAAGACAGATGCGGATATTTTGCAAAAAACTCGAAACTGGACTCATTTCCCTGAGCCGACATGCCGTAGAAATATAGACCTACGCCTGCTACGGCAATCAAACACCAGACTGCGAGCTGCTTGTAGCGCCCGCTCAGCAGTAACACCATAATTCCGGCCGGCCAAACGAAAATGCCGCTGCTCATCGCGTAAGTCGCACAAAGTCCGGACAATGCAGCCAGGGTAAAGCGCTTATTTGCAAGCAGGTACATTGATGAACAAACGAACAGTACCACCGGCTGATGCTGCAAACTGCAAATTGCCCAAAGAAAAACAAGATGGTACTGCAGTTGGAACAACAAGAAAGGAATGGGCAGAAAGTACCAGATATTCAACTTTGTCTGCCTGAAAACCCGCCAGAAGATAACCAGTGTACCCAAAGTGAAGCAAGCGCCGGCAATGTGCAGGAAAGTAAAATTAAGCTTTCCGGTAATCCAGTAATAACCAAGCGTGACCAGCTTACCGACCACCATTCTATGCTCATTATTAGGCTGGAACAGCAATTTGACTTGTTCCGACAACGATGGAGCGCCGATCCATTTGTGCAGGAAATCAGGGAAAGGATCGAAATCGTCGAGCCAGGGCAGATCCACCGAGTAGTATAATATCACCAATACCCAGATCAAAATGGGTATAAGCGCGATGGTAACCGGGAAAAGCTTATTTGTTTTGTTCACTTGAAACATCCTTCAAAATGATGGCACCTTTGCCGTAATAGCCCGCCATACATTTGTTCCACCAGTGATTTTGATTCGCGGTAATGTCGTCCTGCACATAAATCGAGAACGCTTTGGACTGGATCGGCGGAAGATACGTGACTTCCTCTTTGCTGTTTTTCAGCGTCTCATACCTCGCATACATTTCCTGATCATAGGCGGCCGCCGTTCCTCTGAGCCAATCTGAATAGATCAGCTTTACATTGCCGCTCCGGTAAAAAGAAAGTGCAGTAGAAGCAAGCAGTATCACATAAAGTCCGACGAAACGAGCGACGGTAAATTGGAAAAAACCGAACCGCTTCTGCTTGAAATAATGGAAGATCACACCAAAAACATAAAACCAGCCGATCAGGAAAAAGAAGTACGCGCTATTTACAACCCGGTGAGTGGGCTCGATCCCGACTCCGTAGTAAGATGGAAAAAGCTGCGCAGATAGTACGCCTATAAAAAGCAGAACCGCGTACCAAATCGGTATCGAAAAATAATTTCGCGCTCCTTCCGACAGTCGCGACATCACAACCAGCCAGATCGCTGTAAAAAATGCTAATGGGGTTGTAAAGATCCATTCGTAACCAAGTACTACCAGTTTTTTGATGGTTGAAACAGCTGAAAAAGGAATGTTACCTCCAAGCGGGTTTCCGCCTATCCGCGCCTGGTTACCCGGGGAGCCGAGCAGCGCATAGCAGGACAATGCAGTAACAACCAGCATTGAAATCATAAATGCGTCCACTTTGCGGTGGTAAATCAGCCGGTAAACCCACCAGGCTCCTACCAGCAACACCATCGTGAGCATGTTCTGCTCACTGCACCCGATTACCGCAAAAACGAGAAAACCAGCCAGCACTCCTACGAGTATTCTTGCCGATTGTGTATCCTGCCGGTACCATCTGAGCACAAGTACAATCCAGAACAGCGTCAGCATGTTGGGAATTGTGTAAGTCACGAAGGCGGCCATCCAGTAAAAACCTTCCGCAAGGCTGGCCATTTTTAATATAAACAAAAAGAAAACAGCGCCTGCAAAACCCAAATGGGCAACTCTCGACAATGTCGGTGTCAAATGCCGGAACAAGCTGTATAACGCGAAGATTGTCCCGCCAATCAAAACCGCGGGTAATACCTTGAAGCCCGTGATGGAATGGAAGAGCAGCGGATTGCTGTGGTTGAGTAAAACACCGAAGTACCGGCCTGTCCAGGTGGTATAATACAGCTTCATTGCGCCAAACCAACCAACTTTTTGGACGGTATCGATATAACAATAATCGTCAGCTGCTGAGGGATGATTGTAGTAGGACAGCACAAGCAGCGGAAGCAGCACCGCGATCATCAATGCAATGTTGATCCAGTTGCCAACAGTTCTGTATTTTCTATAAAATCTATTCATTGACAGTTTTTTCAATAATGTATCTCGGACGGCCTTTTACTTCTTCGTAAATCTTTCCGATGTACTCTCCTATCAACCCCAGCGCCATCATATTGAACCCGCTGAAAAAGGTAAGCGGCAGCATGGTCGACGTCCAGCCCGGCACGGTATGCCCGATCAGGAATGAGAAGAGGATATAAACCACGATGAGCATCGCGATCAAAAAGTTGAAAAGCCCGAAGTAGAGCACCAGCCGCATTGGGAATGTGGAAAACGAAGTAATCCCGTTCCATGCAAAAAGCAGCATCTTACTTAACGGATATTTGGTCTCGCCGGCTTCCCGTTCCAGTCTGCTGTAATATACTTTGTCGTTTCTGAAACCGATTAAGGGAACAATGCCGCGGAGGAACAGGTTGATTTCTTTGAAATTACCCAGCTCCTGCAATACCCTCCGGTCCATTAAACGAAAATCTGCGTGATTGAAAATGACAGGAACCCCCATTTTCTGCATTAAAACATAAAACTTCTCAGCAGTAACACGCTTGAACCAGCTGTCTGAACTGCGATCGCTCCTTACGCCGTAAACCACCATTGCGCCTTCGCGGTGCCTTTCGATCATACCGGTAATCGCATTGATATCATCCTGCAGGTCAGCATCAATGGTAATAAAGCAGTCGAATTGATCCACGTGCTTTTCCAGACCAGCCATTATAGCGCTCTGGTGACCGAAATTTCTGGATAATCCAACCCCGATCACATTGGAATCTGTCAGACAGAGTTCTTCGATGATTTTCCAGGTTCTGTCGCGGCTGCCGTCATTGACAAAACAAATCCTGCTGTCTTCGGCAATAAGGCCCTGCTGCTTGATACTATTGTAATAGATGTTCAGTTTGGAGTAGGTAAGATTCAGAATAGCTTCCTCATTGTAACATGGTATTACTAAAAGTAGTCGTGCTGGATTCATATATTACCGTGTGGATTGAATCGACAAAAATAGCAGTAATAAGTTAATATGCTTCTTCCCCGCTGCCAGAGGCGCCTATTATCCTTCAATTGTTGATCTCACTTATCTTCCGGCTGCCTTTATCCAGCACACTTCCTGAAAGCAATGGATACAGCAGTACAGCCATCAAAATCAGCAGGGTACCCCAGTAAAATGCAGTCGTCATTCTTTCTTTTTCACCAAAAAACAGAAAGGCCAATGCAATTCCATAAACAGGTTCAAGGTTGATAGTCAGGTTGATCAGGTAAGCTGAAAACTGCTTCATCAGCTGCGTGGCCATTGTACTTGCGTAGACCGTGCAAATCCAGGCAAGGAACAAAATCCAGATCCAGTCACCTGACTCCGGAAGATAAGGCGCATTGCCAGTCCATTGAAATGATTCTGCCACAAACAAAGACAGCAGCGAAAACACAGTCGCTCCCGCCATTTCATAAAAAGTAATCACATAAGCGTCAATACGCTGTACGAGCCTGCTATTGGCTACTGTGAACATCGCGGCGAGGAGCGCAGAAGCGAGCGCGAGCATCAATCCGAGCGCGTGGTCGAACTCGAACCGAAAAACAACATAGAGCCCCGCAAATGCCAGAATACCCAACCCCACTTCCAGCGGCCGAATGCGTTTTTTATTTACCAGCGGTTCAATGATACTGGTCCACAAAGAAGTGGTCGCCATTCCTGCCAGACATACCGAAGCTGTGGAAACGCGCGCAGAGGCAAAAAACAGCATCCAGTGCGCAGAAAGGATAAAGCCCACCGCAAACATGCGCAGCAAATCGGCAGAATCTGCCCGTAACCGTTTTTGTTTAAACAGAATGATTATCCCTAAACCCAGACAAGCGAAAAGTGTCCGGTAAAAAACCAGGGCAATGGGTGAAATAGTGACCAGCAGACCTACAATTGCCGTAAACCCCCAGATCAAAACCAGAAAATGCAGGTGCAAGTACGAGCGCAGCGTGGCAGATGTGAACATACTATCTCGGCAGTGTTTTATATAAAATCAATCCGATGCACGAGAAAACAATATTCGGCAGCCAGACAGCAAATAAAGTGTTAATGGTACCTGCCTCAGCCACACCTTTTGATAAAAGAAAGAACAGTATATAAATGAATGCAAGCATAAATCCGAGCGCGATTTGCCAGCCTACACCCCGCCTGCTCTTACGCGCAGAAACAATCACGCCGATTGCTGTGAGAATAAGAATGGCGAAAGGCTGCGTGAAACGGATGTATTTCTCGATAAGGTAAACTTCAAGTCCGTCGGAGCCGCGGCTTTTCAGCAGGTCGATGTGCGCATTCAGTTCCGGCAATGTAAATGTCTCAAAAAGGTTGTAGTCACTTTCAAAATCCTTGGGTGAAAGGTTGATCGTCGTGTCGATCTCCATTCCCTGACTAAGTTTCTCCCCCAGACTGTCCAATGTCCGTACCTGGTAGTTCTGCATGGTCCATTTACCCTTTTTGGGCTGCCACACAATTTTATCCGCGTAAAACTTCTGGACTAGCTGGTTACCCTTGATGGTTTCCATTGTGAATTTATTGCCTGTCATGCTGCTGTTGTTATAGCTTTCAAGATAGGCATACACATCGGGTGCGATGGTAATATGCACATTGTGCCCGCTGAAATAGAACTGGTCCTTCACATACGTTTTCTCGAAGCTGTTCCGGATTTTGTTAGCTTTCGGCAGGATCCAGCCTACCTGTAAAAAAGTGACTGCGCCGAGGATCATTGCACCCACCATGTATGGCAGCAGCATTCTGCCGAAACTGATCCCGCTGCTAAGAATGGCGATGATCTCAGTTCTGGCCGCAATACGTGAAGTGAAGAATACCGTGGCAATAAATACCATCAGCGGACTGATGTAATTGATCCAGTATGGTATGAGGTTGAGGTAATAATCAATCAGGATTTCCCTGAGTGGCGCCTTTTTTTCCAGGAAATCGTCGACCTTTTCCGTGTAGTCGATCATGCAGATAATGAGCACGATCACAAACGCTACGAAAACGTAGGTAATCAGGAAGTTTTTGATCAGGTAACGATCCAGAATTTTAAATCTCATGGCTGGCGGTGTCTCATCGGCGTTGTACCAATAGGTTTTTTGATACTTCGAGACTGATAAACAACGATTGCCCGCCGTCTATTTGTACAGAAGCAGACTTGTCATATTCATTAATTTCCTTTACCTCAATTACAGAACCCAGCTTAATCCCTGAACGGTCGAGATGTTGCAGGAACGAAGGCGCGTGGTCCAGCACGCCCATCATACGTACTTTTTCGCCGATATGCACATCGGTAAGCACCTTATAATCAGGTTCTGTTAAATTCCCTTTTGCGTCCGGGATAGGATCTCCGTGCGGGTCGAACCGGGGATGTCCCAGAAAGGTATCCAGCTTTTCGACAAGTATTTCGGAGGGAATATGTTCCAGTTCCTCGGCGATATCGTGCACTTCGTCCCAGCCAAATCCCAACTTTTCCACCAAAAAAACCTCCCACAACCTGTGCTTCCGGATCACCTTGATCGCGACCTTCTCGCCTTGTTCGGTGAGTGTTACGCCCTGGTACTTTTTATAGTTGATTAATCCCTTTTCAGCCAGTTTACGTAACATATCCGTCACGGAAGCTGCGCGCGTGGCGGTGCTTTCGGCAAGCGCGTTGGTGCTCACCTCACCGCCGTCCCTGCCGGAAAGAGCGTGTATGATTTTAAGATAATTTTCTTCTGTGAACGAATTCTGCATTGCACGGAAACCAGGATATATGATCCGAATATTAGCAAAAGTACAATTTGGAAAGCGGAAAATAAAAAATTTAGCCTAGCCTAAATTTTTTTTGAGATTTTTCTTATATTTGATTTCGTAATATTCATTACTGTTTCGGTTGCAGGTAAAATGATTGACGGTCTAAAAGTGAAAGAATTTCTGCGCAAAGAAGCGCTTGACGACAAGAACCAGCTGGCATCACTGTCGGAAGTACATTCCAGTATCGCAGTTCCGGAAGGTGCGGGTTTCTGGAAAAAAATGATGGCATTTACAGGTCCCGGATTAATGGTGGCCGTGGGTTATATCGACCCGGGCAACTGGGCTACGGACATTGAAGGCGGGTCAAGATTTGGCTACACGTTGCTGTCTGTGATCCTGATCTCGAATCTGTTTGCAATGCTACTGCAGCATTTATCACTTAAACTTGGCATTGCATCCGGTCGCGACCTGGCACAGGCCTGCCGCGACTACTACTCCCGTCCCGTTTCATTTGTACTCTGGGTTTTATCTGAAATTGCAATCGCAGCAACGGATCTGGCTGAGGTAATCGGCTCGGCCATCGCATTAAACCTTCTTTTTGGCCTGCCGCTGCCCGTGGGGGTGGTTTTTACAGCATTGGACGTCCTGCTCGTTTTATATTTTCAGCAAAAAGGTTTTCGTATTATAGAAAGCATTGTGGCCGGGTTAATGGGAATCATTCTGATGAGCTTTATCTATGAAATGATCGTCTCACAGCCTTCAATGGCAGGTATGCTGGGCGGATTGATCCCGAAAACCGAGATCGTCACCAACCCGGGAATGCTTTATATCGCGATAGGAATTTTAGGGGCAACAGTAATGCCGCACAATTTGTACCTGCATTCAAGTATCGTACAGACACGCGCATTCAAGCGGGACGATGCCGGGAAGAAATCTGCGATTAAATTCGCTACCATTGATTCCACTGTCTCCCTCGGTCTGGCCTTTTTCATCAACGGCTCCATTCTGATCCTGGCTGCTACTGCATTCCATGCGAACGGACATTTTGAGATTGCCGATATTACCGACGCTTACCGTTTACTCGATCCGGTTCTCGGGGTGAGTCTTGCCAGTATTTTCTTTGCATTGGCACTGCTCGCTTCCGGCCAGAGCTCCACGCTCACCGGCACATTGGCGGGACAAATCGTTATGGAAGGCTTTCTCAACATTCGCCTGAAACCGTGGCTGAGAAGGTTGATCACCCGGGGGATCGCCATTGTTCCGGCACTGATCGTCTCCTCCCTATATGGAGAAAGGGGCACGGCCGAACTGCTTGTGTTCAGCCAGGTAATACTTTCGCTTCAACTGAGCTTTGCCGTGGTGCCGCTGGTTTTCTTCACATCGAAATCTTCCATTATGGGGAAATTTGCGAATTCGAAGACTATGACCCTGGTGAGCTGGATTATTACCTTGGTCATCATTTTACTAAATGGCTACCTGCTTTTCAACACTTTCTTCGGTTGATTTTTGATCACTAAATTAAATTTGAGTTTGACAATATCTTCTTTGCACGTCGTTT
Source organism: Dyadobacter crusticola DSM 16708 (assembly GCF_000701505.1). Lineage (GTDB taxonomy): Bacteria > Bacteroidota > Bacteroidia > Cytophagales > Spirosomataceae > Dyadobacter > Dyadobacter crusticola. The sequence continues at coordinate 617,868 of NZ_JNJB01000001.1, forward strand.
CCTAACTTTCGCTGTTTTTTCAGCAAAATGAATGGAATCAAAGCACAAAATTGATAAGGTAACAGCGGCTGGTGTGCTGGTTGCATTTGGGATTATTTACGGAGATATCGGCACCTCGCCGCTCTACGTAATGCAAGCCATTATCCTGAATGAAAGGATCACAGAAGAAATTATCTACGGAGCAATATCCTGCATTTTCTGGACACTGACGCTCCAAACTACCGTTAAATACGTTATCCTGATCCTTCGCGCCGATAACCGTGGCGAGGGAGGGATATTTGCATTGTACGCACTTGTCCGCAAACATGCCAAGTGGCTGACAGTTCCGGCCATTATCGGCGGCAGTACTTTGCTCGCCGACGGTATTATTACACCCCCGATCTCGGTTTCTTCAGCAGTAGAAGGTTTGCAGCTGATCTACCCGAATATCCAGACAATACCTATCGTAATCGGCATTCTTACGCTGATTTTCATCATCCAGGCTTTTGGTACAAAGGTTGTTGGCCGGGCATTCGGTCCGCTGATGATCACCTGGTTTGTCATGCTCGGCGTGCTTGGTTTATTCCAGATTATAGAACATCCCGAGATCCTGAAAGCAGTAAACCCGGTTTATGGGTTTGACTTGATCACCAAACACCCGGGCGGTTTCTGGATACTCGGCGCTGTGTTCCTTTGTACAACGGGCGCAGAAGCGTTGTATTCCGACCTGGGGCATTGCGGACGTGAGAATATCCGCGTGAGCTGGATTTTTGTAAAAATATGCTTGCTGCTCAACTATTTTGGCCAGGGCGCCTGGCTGATCACTGAGATGGGTAATCTGCTGAATGCGCGAAAACCATTTTATGAAATCATGCCCGAATGGTGGCTGCTCCCGGGAGTCGTCATTGCGACACTTGCTGCCATTATCGCGAGTCAGGCGGTTATCACCGGTTCATTTACATTGATTTCGGAGGCAATCAGGTTAAATTTCTGGCCGAAAGTGAGACTTATCTATCCAAGCGATCAGAAGGGCCAACTTTATGTGCCGAGCATCAACTGGCTTTTGTGGCTGGGCTGTACGGGAGTAGTGCTGTACTTCCGTCAATCTTCAAATATGGAAGCTGCCTACGGTCTGGCGATCACACTCACGATGGTCATGACCACGATCCTCTTCTCCTATTATCTCTACATCAAGAGGGTTAATTTGTGGATTGTAATCGCATTTATGCTGCTATACCTTTTCATTGAGGGAATGTTCCTCGGCGCAAACCTGCTGAAATTCACGCATGGAGGTTGGTTTACGATTATGGTAGGCACATTGGTAGCGGGTCTAATGACCGTTTGGCTCAGGGCATTTTACATTAAACTCCGGCTTACAGAATACACCAAACTCGAAAAGTACCTGCCTGCGCTGCACGAGCTGAGCCGCGATATCAGCATTCCTAAATACACCACTCACCTCGTTTTTATGACCAATGCATCACGTGCAACGGAAATTGAAACGAAGGTTATCTACTCCATTTTCCAGAAACGGCCGAAAAGAGCCGACGTATATTGGTTTATCCACGTGGATATTACCGATGATCCGTACACAATGGAATACAAAGTGTTGTCCGACGATGACAAGAATGATAATGTAATTAAGATCAATTTCAGGCTGGGCTTCCGGGTTGATCAGCGGATTAATATGTTTTTCCGCAAAGTGGTTGAAGACATGGTAATGAACAAGGAAGTGGACATTACCAGCCGCTACGAATCGCTGAGCAAGCAGAATATCACGGGCGACTTCCGGTTTGTAGTTCTGGAAAGATTCCTTTCATTCGAAAATGACTTGCCGCTATTTGAGCAGCTCGTTATGAAAACCTACTTCTTCGTCAAAGATTTCACAACCCCCGAAGACAAATGGTTTGGCTTGGACAGCAGCTCCGTAAAAATCGAGAAAGTCCCGCTGATTATCAGACCAGTGGAGAATGTGAAGCTGAGGAGAGTTTATACTTAGTTGTCGGTTGTCGGCTGTCGGCTGTCGGCTGTCGGCTGTCGGCTGTCGGCTGTCGGCTGTCGGCTGTCGGCTGTCGGCTGTCGGCTTTTATGAAAAATGCAAAGTCAATTATCTACTCTAAGCAAGTATAAAGATTCCTTAAAGTTAAGAATACCTGAAAGCCGAAAGCTGACTGCCAACTGCCGATAGCTATTTCAAAAACACCCCCTCCTCTCCTTCTTTGCTCAAAACCACCTCCACATGCTCCATCAACGTGGTACTGAGCGAGTAGCCTACGTAATCTGCATGAACAGGAAATAAATGGTGACTTCTGTCGACGATCACTGCTACCTGCACCTTCTTCATGGGTACTTTCAGGAAAGGCTCTAATGCAAACGCAAGCGTGCGTCCTGTATTCAGCACATCATCGACCAGGATAATCACTTGGTTCTCGATGTTAATGTCTTTGTCAAAAACAACCGGACTCTGGTGATGCAGGTGTTTGTCAAACCGAAGCTCAATCAAGTCTATTTTTAAAGGGGATATGGTGGACAGTTCAGCAGCGAGGCGGCCGGCAAATGCGTAACCTTCGCCTGCTATACCCGCCAGGATCACGCCTTGTTCTTCGAAATTATGTTCATAAATCTCAAAGGCGATTCTCCTGATCTTCTGATTTGTCTGGTGAGAACTAAGTATCTGGCGGGGGGTATTAGTACTGTTTGTCATTGAAAATACGATTCGTAACAGGAATGTCAGGTAAAAATAAGCATACAAGAGTCGAGTTCATAGCATCGCAAAATTCTTTATCCACGTTGCAATTACGAATTCGTGGGTAGGTAAGGCAAGGCTGGCAATACCCGCATCCACTTTCGCCTGCCCGATCCGCTCCAATCTCAGCTCCATCAACGCCTTGTTGTAGATCCCGGGAAATTCCGGGTGTGCCTGTATACCCAGCATATGCGGACCCACCTGGAACATACCCACGGAACAATCGGCCGTTTTGGCGAGCAAAGTACTGTTTGGCGGCATTGCAACAACCTGATCCTGGCACATCATCAAAAGATTAAATTCCTGCATTTCAGGCTGCATCCATTCTGCGTTTTCAATTGATGAAAATGAATGCACTCCCACGCGCCAGCCCGGGCTTCCTTGTACCACTTTTCCACCAAGCGCCTCTGCGAGCATTTGGTGACCAAAACAGATCCCGACGTACTTTTTCCCGGATTCGTAGACGTCGTTTACAAGAACTTTCAAACGCAATATCCAGTCTTCCTGATCGTAAACAGAAAACTTGGAGCCCGTAGAAATATACAGGTCGCATTCATGAACGGAGTCGGGGAAAATTCCATTGCAAACGTCATAGAAAACGAACTCCCATTCCGGTGCAACCTGCGAAAACAATGCAGGAAACATCTGCCGGTAATCCCCGGCAATGTGCATGAGATCTTCCCTGACGTGGTCGCATTCAAGCAAGCCAACCTTCATTTATTCAGCTGTTAATTTTCAAATGGAATGATTTCGGGCGGGTCAATGCTTCGTAGCCGATCTTAGATAAGGTGCAGCCGCGTCCCGAATTTTTCACGCCTGTCCACGCGAGCGCAGGATCCAGATAATCGCATCGGTTCATAAACCAGGTACCCGTCTCCACCTGCTCTCCTATCGCCAGAGCCGCGTCGATGTCGCTCGTCCAGATAGAAGCAGTGAGTCCGTATTGGCTGTCATTCATCAGTTTGATTGCTTCTTCATCACCACTCACCGGCATAATCCCGACCACCGGAGCAAAGGTTTCCTCCGTCATAATCTCCATGGAATGACCCACATTGACCAGTACCTGTGGTGCAAAATAAGGCGTTCCTTTTTGGTGAGCAGAAAATAATGCAGTATCAATCAGCGGAGTAGCTCCCTGCGCTATTGCTTCATCTACTTGCTTTTGAGCAAATTCGGCCGCCGCTGTACGGACCATCGGGCCCAGTGTCGTATCCTGCTCAGCGGGATTCCCAAGGGTGTAGGTCTTGGTCAGTTTTACAAACTCACTTACAAATTCATCATATACATCCTGATGCACATAAATGCGCTCAATACCGCAGCAGGATTGACCGGAGTTAAAAAAGGATCCATCGACCAGGTTTTCGACAGCATCGGCCAGGTTTGCATCAGCGCGAACATAGGCAGGATCTTTTCCGCCCAATTCGAGTCCGCCTACTATAAACCTTTCGTTAATAGCCCGTTGTACTGCATGTCCACCTTCCACAGAGCCGGTAAATGCGACATAATCAATGCGGCTGTCGCCGATCACCTGCGCTACCTGCGGGTGGCTTAAATGCAAGAACTGAAAAACACCCTGCGGCAGTCCGGCATATTCGAATGCAGCCGCATAACGTTCCGCGCAAAGCGGTGTTTGCTGTGCGTGTTTGAGGATAACCGCATTACCAGACATGATGGCAGGTATCACCGAATTGACAGAAGTAAGATATGGATAATTCCAGGGTGCCACTACAAACACAACACCCAGCGGATCACGCCGGATAAATCTTTTGAAGCCGGGTAATTGCTCCACTTCTACGTCAGCCAATGCAGTTTCAGCAACAGAAATCATGTATTTAGCGCGTTCCTGAAAACCTTTTCTGATCTCATTGGCCGTATACCGGATTGGCCGGCCCATTTGCCAGGTAAGTTCCAGTCCGATTTCGTCTGCATTTTCCAGGAAGTATTCAACAGCTTTCATACAAATCGCCGCCCGCTCTTGCAGCGACGTTTGACGCCAGGACTTCTGTGCCGCAACCGCGCTTTCCAACGCTTTTTCAACCGCAGCATCATCGGCCAATGCACGTTCCACGTACACCGAACCATCAATCGGACTTATTGTTTTTTGAATCATTTTTTTTAAAGGGGCGAAATGGAGGAAGGAAGAAAGGGAGGATGGAGGAAAGGGAAAATTGAACTTCAATATATAATTTCCCCTTTCCTCCCCTTCCTCCCTCTTCCCTTTCCTCCCTTTTAAACAGGGGTTACGTAAGCAGATGTGATTCCACCGTCTACCAGGAAGTCGGTGCCGGTGACGAATGAGGATTCGTCGGAAGCCAGGAACAATGCGGCGTAGGCCATTTCCTTCGCCTCACCGAACCGGCCCATTGGAATATGTACGAGGCGACGTTGTTTCTTCTCTTCAGTATTCAGGAATTTCATCAAAAGCTCCGTACGAAGCGGTCCCGGACACAATGCATTGACGCGGATATTTTCCCGGGCATGAATAATCGCGAGTTCGCGGGTCAATGCAAGCACCGCCCCTTTACTAGCTGTGTAAGCCACCTGGGGAGTAGCCGCGCCCAGAATTGCGACAAAGGATGCAGTGTTGATAATGGATCCGCCGCCGGCACGCTGCAATGCAGGAATACCATATTTACAACCTAAAAACACGCCCTTCGCATTGATATTCATCGTAAGATCCCACACAGATTCTTCTGTTGTCATCGCATTGTCATCATCACTGTGCATAATCCCCGCGTTATTGAAGATAATGTTCAGCTTACCGAATTTTTCTTCTGCAAAAGCCACAGCGGACTCGCAATCAGCAGCTTTGGACACATCGGAATGAAGGAAAAATGCTTCGCCACCTGCACTTACAATCGCATCGGCAGTTTCCTGACCACCCTGGTCATTCACATCGGTAACCACGATTTTGGCACCCTCTTTTGCAAATAAAATGGCAGTCTCTCGGCCAATTCCGCCGCTTCCGCCTGTGATAAGGGCAACTTTACCTTCTAAACGCATTGGTTTGTGTATTTACGGATTTGTGTTTTTACCGGTGTGTCGCCCCGATGGGGCTTGCTTTGATATTCTTGTATTCCTTTACCAGTGTGTTGCCCCGATGGGGCTTGCTTTGATATTCTTTTATTCCTTTACCAGTGTGTCGCCCTGATGGGGCTTGCTTTGATATTCTTTTATTCCTTTACCAGTGTGTCGCCCTGATGGGGCTTGCTTTGATCTTGTTGTATTCCCGCACCGGTGTGACGCCCGGATAATAGTTTTTATATCTGCTCAAAATACCGCTTTCGTTCCCAGTCGGTGACCGAAGTATCGTACGCTCTTTGTTCGTTGCGGAAGAAGTGCGTGTAATGTGCCACTACTTCTTCTCCGAAAGCATTTTTGGCAAATTCACTATGCTCAAACATGTTTACTGCTTCTGCTAAAGTATGGGCTACCCGCGGTAAATGCGCCGCTGCATAAATATCCCCGACAAAGCATTCAGGCGGCTCGATCTTGTTTTTGATTCCGTCCAGGCCCGAAGCAAGCGAGGCTGCAAATGCCAGATAAGGATTACAGTCGGCGCCGGGAATGCGACATTCAATACGCAAACTCTTCCCGCTCCCTACTACTCTGAACCCGGCTGTCCGGTTATCGTAACTCCACGCCAGCCGAGTCGGTGCCCAGGATCCGTCAACAAAACGTTTGTACGAATTGACAGTAGGCGCATAAAATGGCATTACATCCGGTACGTGCCTGATCCAACCGCCCAGAAACCAGCGGAACAGATCCGATCCTTTTACCGGCCCAAACTCCTGATCTCCCGCAAATGCATTTTCGCCATCTTGCCATAAACTCATGTGAATATGGCTGCTTGATCCCGCCTGATCTGTCGCAAACTTGGCCATGAAAGTCACCGAAAGTCCCATTGCATCAGCCACTTCCTTCATGCATTGCTTATATACCACATGGTTGTCGGCCATTGAAAGTACATCCGCATACTTCACATTAAGCTCGTGCTGTCCTAGTCCCCACTCTCCTTTGGATGTTTCAACCGGGATTCCCGAGTTTTTAAGGTGCTTTCTTACTACGGATGTAAATTTTTCATTCCGTGTTCCCTGCAAAATGTGATAGTCTTCCAGGTAATATCCGGCAGGCGACAGGTTTTGGTAACCCTTTTGAAAGGCTTCCTTATAGGTATTTTCCAACAGATAATATTCGAGCTCGGAAGCCGCGAAGCATTGCATTCCGTCGTTTGCAAGCCGGTCCAGCTGTTTTCTGAGAATAGATCGCGGGGCTATGCTTTCGGGAATGTGCGACTTTTCATTATACACATCGCAGATTACCAGCGCAGTTTTTTCAAGCCAGTCGGCGATGCGCAGGGTATTAAAGTCGGGGACAAGGTGGAAATCTCCGTAACCAAGCTCCCAATTGGCATACTGATATCCTGGTACCGGCTCCATTGTCACGTCTGTTGTGAGCAGATAGTTACAGGCGTGGGTACCATCTTCCAGCATTGAATCGAGGAAATATTCCGCGTCGACGCGCTTTCCCATCAATCGCCCATAATGGTCTGTAAAACCTACAATAACCGTCTCTATCGAGCCCTCACCAATTTTCTCCCTCAGTTCGTCCGTTGTAAGATATCCGCGTTTTTCCATTGGAAAGGGTTAAGCGATCAGCTAGCGTAATTTATCAATCTTTGCACTCATCGGGAATTTTAACACCACCTTTTTACCCGAAGCTTTTTCCAAAACCGGGGTCAGTATTTTGCGGGCATTCTCTTTCGTTTGTTCCAAAATACCCATATCCTGCGCCGATTTCAGGATCTGTTTCTCAGCCTCTTTATAAGCCTCTTCCACCAGCTTCCCTTCTTCACTGAATGCAAATTCGGTATTGTAGATCCTGGACTTGCTATGATCAATCTTGAAAACACAAAGTTCAGGTTCTGGCATATTCACGACCAGTGTTTCGTCTTCGGAAGATATATCGGCAATCTCCACCTGCGTCAAATCCACGCATCCGATCGCCTCGCCTTGCACGATCAAAACCGCTTTCGCATTAGGCAGAAAGGTTTTTACCACTTCCCGCTCCACTACATCCTTGAAATTATACTTCACCAATTCCAGCTTCCCCATTGCGCTGATCTCCTGCAAGACGAGCGTATGCGTTGTTTCAGTCTGGTCTTCCGTTTTAAAACCAAACCAGTCAGGAGCCCAATGGCCTGAGCGGAAATTTGACCATAATGATTGAACTCCGGCTATCAACAAGACTAAAACCAACAATCGTATTAACCAGGATATCAATCGCATTTCATTCTGTTTTTATCTCGACACTCGTAATTTCTCTTGATCCTCAGCCGCTTTCGCCATTTTCTGTGCGATAATGCTGGCGGCAATCAGTTGTAACGCATGATAAATCATGATCGGAAGCAGCATTATGCCCGCTTGTGGACCAGCAAACAGCACTTTGGACATTACTGCGCCTTGCACAAGCGATTTCTTTGATCCGCAAAAAACAGCAGTAACCCGGTCCTCGTGGTTGAACTTCAGCAGGCTACTGATGAATGTTAACAGGAAATAAATTGCGAAAAAGAGCGCCAGCATTCCTATTCCTAAAAATACGATTTCTTTCAATCCCAGCGAACTAAACAGGTGCTCTCCGAAAGATTCGCAAAACGAGGTATAAACAATCAGCAAAATAGAGAATTGGTCGAAATAGCGGATGTACTTTTTGTTTTTCTCGGCAACACCTCCCCAACGTTTATTTAACAAAATCCCTGCGAATACCGGTAACAATACTTGCAGCGCGAGCTTTCCTACTACCGAAAGCAGGTCAAATTGTCCCGAACCTGTATCCATAACCACCCCCATCCAAAGCGGGGTGATGAAAACGCCGATCAGACTTGAAATACTTGCATTGAATATCGCCGCAGGGATATTTCCTCTCGCAATGGAAACCATTACCACAGAAGAGGATACCGTGGAAGGTAGGGAAGTCAGAAAGAAGATACCCAGCCAGAGCGTGCGGCTTTCGTCGGTGACGAACAATGGGCGGCACGCCAGCGCAACCAATGGAAAAAGGACGAAAGTGGACAAATGCACAATGATATGCAGCCGCCAGTTGGTCAATCCTTCACGGAGTTTTTCGGGACTTAACCGGAGTCCGTAGAAGAAGAAAATAATGGACACTGCGTACGTGGAGATATCCGAAAGTGGTACCGGACTATCTTTCATCCCCGGCGCGGGCCAGAGCCATGCGAGAAATATCATGCTGAGCAATGCGAGCATGAAACCATCTAATCCGGCCTTTTTAGCTGTTGAAAGTATTTTATTCATCGTGTGGTTGTTCATTCCAGGCTTTCGCCGGACCTCCTGCGCTGCCCGCAAAAGAAGGATAAAAGTTGATTAAACAAAATCCCGCCTCTGGTTATTAGATTTACGTCCAGGCCGGCCTTACTGGTTCCAAACTCCATTCAATTATGAAAAATATACTTCTCAGCGCCATTTTCCTCCTGCTAACTGCACCTTGTTTTGCCCAATGGAAGCTGGTCTGGGCCGATGAATTTGACAGCGAAGGGGCCCCCGATGATAAGAACTGGAGTTCGGAAGAAGGTTTTGTCAGGAACCATGAGCTGCAATTCTACCAGGCGCAGAATGCTTATTGCAAAGGCGGGTATCTCATCATTGAAGCCAAGAAAGAACAGGTGAAAAACCCTGCTTACAAGGCAGGCAGCAAGAAATGGAACGAAAGTCGCGAGGTTTCTGAGTATACTTCGGCTAGTCTGATCACAAGAGGAAAGCAAAGCTTCCAGTACGGGAGATTCGAAATGCGCGCAAAGATAGATACAAGAGCTGGCTTGTGGCCGGCATTCTGGACACTGGGAACAGCCGGTGAGTGGCCTGACAATGGGGAAATTGATATTATGGAATATTACCGTGGTATGTTGCTGGCAAACATTGCCTGGGGCTCCAAGGAAAGGTACAAGCCAATCTGGAATTCAGTTAAGAAGCCAATTAAGGAGTTCAATGATCCGGATTGGTCAACCAAATTTCACACCTGGCGAATGGACTGGGACGAGAAATCGATCAAGCTGTATGTGGATGATAATTTGCTGGCTTCACAGGATACCGACCCGAAAATGAACCTCGCGAACAAGCAGGTGGCGCCTTTTCACCAGCCGCATTACATTCTGGTCGGAATGGCGGTTGGTGGCGACAATGGAGGTGATCCCGCCGGCACCGAATTTCCTGCCAGGTACGAGATCGACTATGTGCGGGTTTATCAGCAGAAGTGAATTACCTGCTTACCAGGTCAGGTTTTACTCTTTTCAGGCTCCGCTTCACAGGTTTCGGAGCCTTATTTCTTCTACCCCACCAAATCAGAAAGCCGGTAACCGGCAGCGATGCACAAATAAGGCTGGCGAAGAACACCAGAATTTTGCCGGGTAACCCAAGAATGGCGCCTACATGGATATCGTAGTTCATCCGCCGCAGCGTTTCCCCGAAATTGGCATCTTTATAGTTACCCGAATAAGGCCCGGTAGCCTTGATTTCCTTCAAGGTATGCTGGTCAAAATAATGGTAATCTACGTTATAATAAGTACCCTCCCGGAAATTCACATAAGAGAAAATAGACTCCGACCTGAAATGCGGAATGGAAATGTTTAGGCTGGCGTATTTGGGATATTGCGCTTGCAGCTTGTTCCAGGCCCGGTCCACCGCCTGCACAGGTGCATCGACCGCTGAAACTGCTGTTGTATCAGAGGTAGGGTTGTAATACATGGCAGAACCCTCTCCGCCTGTGGCAGTATAAACACCCTGAGAAAACCATTGAAAACCCCAGACTAGCCCCGTCAGCGAAAGGATTACACCGATCGCCATAATGTAAAAACCAAGCACATTGTGCAGATCATAGTTTTTCCGGCGCCAGGCTGCATTCCACTTGATAGAAAAGCGTTGCTTTGAAGCCGCTTTGTTTTTAGGCCACCACAAAACCAGCCCCGTAATCATCATTACAAAAAAGACCAAAGTAGCCGACGCCACAACGGGCTGGCCGATTTTTTCAGGCAGCCACAAATAGTAATGTCCGTGCAGTATAAAGTGGAAAAAGTCGCCGTCTTCATTCCAGACCTTCGCTACTTTTCCGGTAAACGGGTTGAGATAAACGACGTAATAGTATTCAGGATCAAGATTATAGAAGCCTACTTGCGCATTTTTTCCAGGAACATCATAAAGCACGCCATTGGCTTTTTTGCCGGGAAGCAACTTTTCAGCCTCAGCCGCCAGTACCGAAGGCGGGAGCAACTTGCCCTGCTTCGGAGCGTCAACAAACATGTAAGGTTGGGTAAAACTCTTGATTTCATGCTCAAACGCGAGAATACATCCGGTAACTGAAATCACAAAAACAAGAGCTCCCGAAACAAGTCCCAGGTAAAGGTGAAGTTTGCCTAACAGTTTTTTCATAGACGCCTGCGATCTTAATTAGACTGAATCAAGATACGAAGGTAAGGCTTCATTCCAAATGCCACATCCTTTTAGCAGAAAAAAGTAGTAATTTTGCACTCTTAAAATCCGTACAGGGTTATAATAATGCCATTTACTTGAACAGCCAGGGCTCAGGCCGGACGCTAACAGCTTATATGAAATATAACGAATATAAAAATCTGAGTTATCCGCAAATCGGTGACGAAGTACTGAAATTCTGGAAAGACCAGGAGATCTTCGAAGCGTCTGTAAAAACCCGCGAAGGCGCGCCTACTTTCACCTTTTTTGAAGGACCGCCGTCGGCCAATGGAACGCCGGGTATTCACCATGTGATGGCGCGGGCGATCAAGGATATTTTTTGCCGGTACAAAACATTGCAGGGATTTCAGGTGAAACGCAAAGGCGGCTGGGATACCCACGGGCTGCCGGTTGAGTTGCAGGTTGAAAAGGAGCTTGGGATCACCAAAGAAGATATCGGAAAAACCATTTCGGTTGAAGAATACAATGAAAGATGCCGCCAGACGGTTATGAAATTCACAGATCAATGGAATGATCTGACTGAAAAAATGGGCTACTGGGTGGATCTGGACGATCCTTACATTACCTACAAAAGCGAGTACATCGAAAGCCTCTGGAATTTGCTTAAAAAGCTGTATGACAAAGGTTTGCTCTATAAAGGTTACACGATCCAGCCTTATTCACCAGCAGCCGGAACGGGACTTTCCTCGCATGAGCTGAATATGCCGGGTACCTATAAAGATGTAAAGGATACCACCATTGTGGCGATGTTCAAGGTGAAAACCGGGCAGCTTCTGAATGAATTTCCTGACCAGGATATCCGGATACTAGCCTGGACAACCACACCCTGGACTTTGCCAGCGAACTCCGCATTGACTGTTGGTGCTAACATCAACTACGTGCTCGTTGAAACATTCAATCCCTACACCCACGCGCCCGTTTCCGTAGTTCTGGCGAAGGATCTTTTGGGGAAATATTTCAGTGAAAAAGGTCAGAACGGAGATTTTGACGGTTATACAGCAAGCGACAAAAAGCTGCTTCCCTGGCGCATTCTGAAAGAATTCAAAGGCAAGGAGCTTGAAGGAGTGGAGTACAAGCAACTGATGCCGTACATACAACCCGCCGCACCGGCATTCCGTGTGATCCTCGGCGATTTTGTGACGACGGAAGATGGTACGGGCGTCGTACATACATCACCTACTTTCGGTGCAGATGACTTCCGGGTGGCGCAGGCTAATGGAATACCGGCGATCATGGTAAAAGATGAGAATGGAAAGGAAGTACCTATTGTTGACCGCACAGGAAGGTTTGTAAAAGAAATTACCGATTACGCAGGTCGTTTTGTAAAACCCGAATACTATTCGCAGGAAGAACAGGACGATCCTGAATTCAGGGCTACTGACGTTTTGATCGCGATCAAGCTCAAAGAAGAAGGAAAAGCGTTCAAGGTCGAAAAGTACGAACACCCCTACCCGCATTGCTGGCGGACTGATAAACCAGTGCTCTACTACCCGCTCGACAGCTGGTTTATCCGGACTACCGCATTGAAAGACCGCCTGGTAGAACTGAATAAAACGATCAACTGGAAACCGGAAAGTACCGGCACCGGCCGCTTTGGCAACTGGCTCGAAAACCTGGTTGACTGGAACCTGTCGCGCTCGCGTTACTGGGGTACTCCCCTGCCGATCTGGCGGAACGATTACGGCGATGAAGTGTGTGTAGGATCGGTAGAAGAGTTGAAAGATCTGCTGGAAGAAGCGACTATCTCGGGCCATTTGACCAAGGAACAAGCCTGGCATAACTCCGAGTACCTGCTGAAACTGGAAAACGGAGAAGCGGATCTGCACAGACCTTATGTGGATAATGTAGTACTGGTCTCCAAGCAAGGCCACGTCATGCACCGCGAGCCGGATTTAATCGATGTTTGGTTTGATTCGGGTGCAATGCCTTATGCACAGTGGCATTACCCGTTTGAAAATCAGGAGATATTTAACAAAAGCTACCCTGCTGATTTCATTTCGGAAGGTGTGGACCAGACGCGTGGCTGGTTCTTTACCCTGCACGCGATTGCCGGAATGCTTTTCGATTCGGTTGCATTCAAGAATGTGGTTTCGACGGGTTTGGTTTTGGACAAGAATGGAAACAAAATGTCCAAGCGCCTCGGGAATGCAGTTGATCCATTCTCAACATTGGCACAATACGGTCCCGATGCGACGCGCTGGTACATGATCACTAATGCAGAGCCTTGGGACAATTTGAAGTTCAATATCGACGGGATCGGCGAGGTACAGCGGAAATTTTTCGGTACGCTCGTTAATACTTACAACTTCTTTGCATTATACGCGAACCTGGACGGATACGAATTCCACGAAGTAAACTCGGTTCCAATTGAAAAAAGAACTGAGCTCGACCGTTGGATTCTATCCAAACTAAATACATTGATTAAAGAAGTAGGCGAGCAATTTGACGATTATAACCCGACAAAAGCGGGCCGTCTGGTGCAGGATTTTGTAACAGATCAGCTGTCCAACTGGTATATCCGTCTTAACCGCCGCCGCTTCTGGAACCCGTCGCAGGAGCAAGGTACGGGACTCACCGACGACAAACTGGCTGCTTACGAAACTTTGCAGCATTGCCTGGTAACTGTCGCACAGTTAATGTCGCCGATCGCTCCATTCTTTGGCGAATGGTTGTACAAGAACCTTACTGACGGAGATCGTGAGCTGGCAGTGCAGCACGATTCTGCCTATAAGTACGATTCAGTTCACCTGACTTACTGGCCTAAGATCGAGACTGAATCTGTTGACGCAGACCTTGAAGAGTCGATGGAACTGGCACAGCGGATCAGCTCACTGGTGCATTCAATCCGGAAAGGTCACAAGCTGAAAGTTCGTCAGCCACTCTCGAAAATTTTGATCCCGGTTTTGAGTGAAAAAACCAAGAGCCAAATCGAGCAGGTATCGGGTATTATTTTGACTGAAGTGAATGTGAAAACGATCGAGTTCGTGCACGACGACAGCGGTATCCTGAAAAAGAAGATCAAGCCAAACTTCAAAACTTTGGGACCCAAGTTCGGACCAAAAATGAAGGAAGTCGCTGCGGCTATATCGGCGATGAACGAAGCAGAAATAAAGACAATCGAAAGCAGCTCAACGATCACGTTGCAAGGCGCAAGTGGTCCGCTCGACATCGCGTTGACCGATGTGGAGATCATTGCAGAAGATGTTCCGGGCTGGCTAGTAGCAAGTGAAGGCGGCCTCACGGTCGCATTGGATATTACCGTAACCGATGAACTCCGGCTGGAAGGTATTGCACGTGATTTTGTAAACCGCGTTCAAAACCTGCGGAAAGACAGCGGTTTTGAGGTTACCGACAAAATCCGCATCACGCTGCAAAACAACGACTCACTGCTCGCAAGTGCAGTAACTGCCAACAAGGAATACATCTGCCAGGAAGTGCAGGCGCTCGACCTGAATTTGGTAGGAGACCTGAACGGAGAAGCTACTGAGATTGAAATGGATGAATTCCTGCTGAAAGTTAAGATCGAAGTTGCTTCGTGAATGCAGTAGGTAAGTCAGCTTAGATATAAAAATTAAGGCTATCGGTGGCAGCATCGATAGCCTTAATTTTTATATCTATTCCCATCCCCCGCCTAGCGAGCGGTACAGCTCGATCAATGCAAGAAACTGCTCTTTCTGAACATTTGTGAGGCTCAATTCGGCTTCCAGCGCACTTCTTTGCGTTGTGATCACTTCCAGGTAAGATGCGTACCCGGTCTGAAAAAGATCTTTTGACGTGGTAATGGATTGTTGCAGTACCTCTACCTCCTGCTTCTTCAAATCACTGATCTTTCTGGTATTTTCAATCTTTTTCAGGCTGGTACTTACTTCCTGAAATCCGGTTAATACAGATTTATTATACGCTAGCAGAGCTTCCCGGCTCGCTGCCTCGGCCCTTCTTTGTCCGGCTTTTAATGCCTTTCTGTTTACAAGTGGCGCAGCCAGTCCGCCCAATGCGCTGTATGCCAGCGAACCGGGAGCGAAAAGCAAGCTGCTTTTGAATGCGCTGTAACCGAGGAATGCAGTGATGTTCAGCGAAGGCAGAAAAGCCAGCTGGGCGGCCTGCTGCTCCGAGTAGTTGGCGAGCAGGTCGAGCTGTGCCTGCTGGATATCGGGTCTTCTCCTCAGCATTGTGGCAGGAATACCCGCGCTGATCGTCTCAGGGAAAACCTGGTCCAATGCATTTCCGCGCACAATGGACTGTGGAAACCGGCCCAGCAAAAGGTTCAGATTGTTTTCTGCCTGAATGATCTTCTGCTGAACTTCGAATTCAAGACTTTGCGTATTCAGAAGCTGCGCGGTAAGCTGGCGCACGCCCAGTTCATTCGCGCGGCCGGCTTCTTTCTGGATCTTCACCGTTTCCACAGCCGTTTGTTGCAGGCTGATGTTTTTACGAATAATATCCAGCTCCGTATCCAGTGCAACAAGCTCATAGTAAGAGCTTGCGATTTGTGCAATTAAGCCCGTAATAATAGCGTGACGCGCCTTTTCTGTGGAGAGCAGTCTGTGGTAAGCGGCTTTCTTCTGCGCACGCAATTTTCCCCAGATATCAATCTCCCACGAACTGCGCAGTCCCACAAAGTAGTCGGGCAAAAAAGGCAATGGGATTTTGCGGTCTGCATCAATGTTTTCAGAAAAGTTGGTATCATAGTTACCAACTCCGTCCATTGTATAATCACCGAACTTACGGCCACCGCCGGTCACTTCTGCTGAAACGGCGGGAAATAATGCACCTTGCGCGATCAGGATATTGGTACGCACCATTTCGATACGCTGAGATGCCATTTGCAGATCCAGGTTACCCTTCAATGCAGTGTCAATCAATGCAATCAGGTACTTGTCTTTGAAAAAAGATTTCCATTGAATCGCCGCAATGCCGGTCGAATCAGCCTGGTCGGCAAAGTGCTGTGGCGTGCTGATTCTGGCCGCCTGCTCCACGGGTTTCGTGAGCTTGCATCCGGACAATATTAAGAGTGTGCTGACTATCATCAACACGGAATGTAGCCTTTGGGAGGTTTTCATTACTGTTTAATAAGATGTATGAAAAGGCAGCCAGCGCAATGCCGGCTGCCGACGTATATTTTAACTAGCCAAGAACTGGCTCCTCATGCGCTGCACTTACCTTTTTGGTCTTTTTGGGCTTGATCATACTGGCAAAAAGCACGTACAATCCGGGGATAATGATTACCCCGAACAGAGTACCAATGAGCATACCTCCTGCCGCGGCAGTACCAATGGAACGGTTACCGATCGCACCCGCGCCTGATGCTACCACGAGCGGGATCAAACCGGCCACGAATGCAAACGAGGTCATCAGAATGGGACGAAGCCTTTCAGTAGCGCCTTCCAGAACCGCATCGATCACAGAGCGCCCCTCTTTCTGCCTTATGATTGCGTATTCAACAATCAGGATCGCGTTTTTACCTAAAAGACCAATCAGCATAACCAAAGAAACCTGCGCGTAAATGTTGTTTTCCAGCCCCATTAACTTCAAAGCCAGGAATGCACCAAAAACGCCCGTTGGCAAGGAAAGAATTACAGGTAATGGAAGCAGGAAGCTTTCGTACTGAGCAGCAAGGAGCAGGTAAACGAAGATGAGACAGATACCAAAGATGTAGATTGCCTGGTTACCTGACAGGATTTCTTCACGCGTCATACCCGACCAATCGTAAGTAAATCCTTTTGGCAGGCTCGTCGCGGCTACCCTTTCCACTGCCTTGATCGCATCTCCGCTGCTGTATCCTGGCGCCGCGTCTCCATTGATCATCGCCGACGTGTACATGTTGTAGCGAGTCAGAAGCTCTGGTCCGTAAACCCTTTCCAGGCGAATGAATGTCGAGAACGGCACCATTTCGCCGCGGTTGTTCTTCACGTACAGTTTCAGAATATCTTCCGGACTGCGGCGGAAACTCGGATCGGCTTGCACCATTACCTTGTACATTTGACCAAAACGTATGAAGTTGGAGGCATAAAGACTGCCGATCAGCGTTTGCAATGTGCTCATCGCATTGTCCACCGACACTCCTTTTTTTGAAGCAATATCCGCGTCCACGTGGATCATATATTGAGGGAAACTTGCGTCAAAGCTGCTGAATGCACTGGCGATCTCGGGTGCGGCCATTAAATCTTTGACAAACTGATTGGTAATCTCCGCCGTTTTTTGAAGGTCGTCACTTCCGGTACGGTCTTGTACGCGGAGCTCAAAACCACTCGAATTACCAAATCCCGGAACAGTCGGTGGCGGGAAAAACTGAATGTCGGCATCGGTGATATGCTTCGTCTTCTGCTCCATTTGGGCAATAATATCCTGAACGGAAGCAGTACGCTGGTCCCAGGGTTTCAGGTTGATCATCGCCATTCCGTATGACGAACCTGCCGACTCTGTGATCAGGCTATATCCTGAAAGTGAAGACACAGATTCCACGGGTTCCAGGGACTGCGCTACCTTTTGAATTTCATCCAAAACAGCCTCGGTCCGCTCTACGGTAGCCGCCACGGGAGTGGTTACATTCACATTGATTACACCCTGATCTTCCGTCGGGATAAAGCCGGTTGGCAGTACCGTGTTGATTCCATAAGTTCCAATGCAAAATGCAAGCAGCAGCCCGATCGTGATCATTCTTCTGCCTACTATGACCGAAAGCAGGTTTCGGTACTTGTTCGAAATACCATTATAACCATTGTTGAAACCACGGAAGAAGCGGTCAAGCAACGTGTTTTTGGAAGGCTGACCGTGCGTGTTTTTCAGCATCAATGCGCAAAGTGCAGGAGTAAGGGTCAATGCATTGACCCCCGAAATCACAATGGAAATCGCCAGCGTAATGGAAAACTGGCGGTAGAATATGCCGACAGGACCTGACATAAATGCAACAGGGACAAACACTGCCGACATTACCAATGTAATAGCGATGATCGCGCCACTCATTTCTTTCATGGATTCAATGGTAGCCTCACGCGCATCCAGATGCTTTTCAGCCATTTTTGCGTGCACGGCCTCGACGACGACAATTGCATTATCCACCACGATACCGATCGCCAATACCAATGCAAATAAAGTCAGCAGGTTGATCGAGAAACCAAACAGCTGCATAAATGCGAATGTACCCACGAGTGCAACAGGCACCGCGAGCGCCGGGATAATGGTCGACCTGAAATCTTGTAAAAACAGGTATACAATGATGATCACCAGGATAAATGCTTCGATCAGCGTGCGCACCACTTCGTGAATGGAAGCGTCGAGGAAGCGCGAAACGTCGTAAGAGACAAAGTAGTCCATTCCCGGGGGAAAAGTGGTTGTTTTCAGCTCCGCCACCTTATCCTTGATGTTCTGGATAACTTCCTGCGCATTGGAACCGGGCCGCTGCTTAATCATAATGGAAGCCGATGGTTTTCCATTGGATTTGGAAGCCATATCGTATTCCAGCGTACCAAATTCAATGTCGGCCACATCCTTTAATTTCAGCATGGAACCGTCAGGATTTGACCTCAGCACAATATTCTCGTACTGCTCAGGTTCGAAAAGCTTTCCGGTATATTTTAGAACATACTGTAAAACCTGCTGCTCACGGCCCGATGCCACACCTGTTTTCCCCGGAGCGGCCACCACGTTCTGGTCGCGGATCGCTTTTACAACTTCATCGGCAGACACATTGTAGCTGTTCATCCGGTCGGGTTTGAGCCAAACCCGCATCGAATAATCCTTGCTACCCATAATCTGAGCACGGCCCACACCGTCAATCCTTTTCAGCTCTTTAAGAATGTTGATATCGGCAAAGTTGTACACGAAATCCTCCGCAATGGAGGTATCCGAACTCATGATATCCAGGTACATCAGCATACTGTTTACCTCCTTTTCGGTGGTAACACCCGCCTTAATTACCTCTTCGGGAAGTTCGTCAATAACGGTTTGTACGCGGTTCTGGACGTTTACAGCAGCGAGGTCGGGATCGACTCCCACATTAAATGAAATGGTAATGGTGGTAACGCCGTCGTTACCGGATACACTGGTCATGTAAGTCATGCCAGGCACACCGTTGATCGCTCTTTCGAGGGGTACTGCCACTGCATCCACGCAAACCTCGGAGTTGGCGCCGGTATAAGTCGCGGTTACTACCACCGACGGTGGTACAATATCCGGAAACTGAGAAACGGGCAGGCTTGTGAATGCCAGGAGCCCGAGCAGGGTTATAAATATGGAGATAACCAGTGATAGCACCGGTCGCTCGATGAATTTTTGAAACATGATTTAAAATTCAGGTGAAACAAATAGATCTTATCGGGCTGTAAGCTCGATCTTGCTTGCCTCCGTATTGAGGCTGTCCATTGTTATGGTTTTCGGATTAATCGTCGCTCCGTCCTTCAATCCCTGAAGTCCTTCGCAAACGATCGTTTCCCCTGATTCCAAACCTGACTTTACCACATAATAACCCGATAGTCTCGATTTCGGCACAAAGCTTCTCGTCTTGACTTTATTGTCTTTACCCAAAACATAGACAAAGTTCTTGTCCTGGATCTCAAATGCAGCTTTCTGAGGAATCAAAATCGCATTTTCGACTGTGTTGGTAAGCCTGACAGTACCCGTTGAACCGTGTTTCAGCAGCTTGTCGGGGTTGGCGAAACGTGCGCGGAATGCAATGGAGCCTGTACCTTCGTCAAATGCACCTTCCATTGTTTCAATTGTGCCTTTGTGTTTGAAATAAGAACCGTCGGCCAGTTCGAGCTCCACGATCGCACCTTTGTTGGTAGCGCCTCTTGCACGCACGTATTCGAGGTACTCGTTTTCAGATACATTAAAGTAGGCGAAAACCGTTTTGGTATCGGAAAGGGTAGTTAAAAGCGTCCCTTCATCGATCAGGCTGCCCATTTTATGCGGAATTCTGTCGATTATGCCGTCAAACGGTGCTTTGATCTCGGTCCTCGCCAGCTGGATCGAGGCATTGGATTTTTCGGAACGGGCCTCTTCGATCCTGGCGTGTGCAGCAGCAAGTTTGGCCTCTGCCACTTCCATTTCAGATTTAGCGACCACGTTTTTATCTACCAAAACCTTAACCCGTTTCATTTCGAGCTCAGCGCCTTTTGCTTCTGCTATCGCGCTTTGCAGGTTTGCTTTGGCTTTGGCGAGTTGCGCTGCATATTCTTCATTATTGATCCGGAAAAGTATCTGTCCTTTTCTGACTTCCTTGCCTTCGTCAACATATACTTGTTCCAGATATCCTTTTACACGTGCATATATCTCAACATTCCTGACTGCGTGTATATCGCCGACATACTCCCGGTGCAGGTCTGTTTTTTGCGGTTTCAGCTCGGTTACGGGGATAGTCCGAATGCTGTCGCTCATTCCGGAAGTGGTTTCACTTTTCGAGGCACAGCCAAATGCAAATGCGCTGATAAACAGGAAAAGCGGCCATTGTAGATTTTTCATGATGAGTAGTTGAAATGGTGGTAATGTGGTTGGGGTGAACAGAATAGCCAGGCGCCCGGACGGGCACATAGTAAATGAGCTCAGGAGCAGGCGGCTGAAAGCGGCGCGCTGATCCTGTCCGTGTGTATCAAACGGAAACTATAAGAAGCTCGAAGGCAATTTTAGAATGGGCAGAGACGGTGAAGAAAACCGTAGTAGCCAGGCAGTACGAGGGTACCTTTGGTAATGGCAGGCAATACGACAGACTCCCGCACAGCTTTGGAGATCTGTGTAATGTGATATTCAGGCGCGGCCTGTTGATCAACAATTGTAATAAACCTGTAAGTAGAATGGCGGTGGCGCAGCAGGTCCGTTAAACTCTCCTGCCATTCAAATTCGTCAGCCCGGACGATCGCCTGATTTCTGGGCAAAGTATCGTCTTCAATGACGAAATCGTCAGCTTCTTCGGTAGATAATTGGGGATGAATGGAGAAGTTACTGGCACCAAGTTCCAGTTTGCACACCGCGCCTAATCGTTCCGCCAAAACAGGGAAAACAAGGAAGTGCACAAGGCAGAAAAACAATACAAAAGCTCTTTTTATCATGATGCTGATTGTGATCAGTACATTAAAAAATTCATACTTTTATAATGAATTCAAGAATAATTGGAACTATCAATACGGAATGTTACTATCATTCCGTGTAAGGTCAAATGTAACAATTCAAATGTAGAAACCAAATTTTAGTGATTGTTAATGAGTGTTAACAAATTTGTTTTAGAATAAAAAGTATGCTAAAACCGTTTTTCTCCAATAAAATCATCAACTTTTCATGAATTGGCCAAATTTCTTAACTAAACCTGTGAATGCCTGAATCAGCCCGTGCAATTATGTCCGCACTTTGACAAAAATGCAACTTTATGGATGTGGAGCCAATCAGAATAGGACGGTTTGTGCTAACCAAAATGACTGCCGCGGACAGCGAGAAGTACTACCACCTGAGTAATAATGACGATGTAATGAAATATGTTACCGGCTACGCGCTCAACCGTGCGCAGTCGGACGAAATGCTGCGAAGTATCCTGGAAGAATACGGTTCAGATACCTACCTGGGCCGCTATCTCATCGAAGTAGCCGAGTCAGCCGAGCTCATCGGGGTTGCCAAGCTCGACAGGAGTGGATTCGACATTGAGATAGGCTATCGTATACGGTTTGAATACTGGGGCAAAGGGATCGCCACCGAAATCGCCACCGGGCTCATTCATTTTGCAAAAAACAACCTGCGGGCGGCGAATGTGATTGCCTTCGTCAATGTAGACAATGCGGCTTCTGTCCGCGTGCTCGAAAAAGCGGGGATGAAAAACGTGGAAACCATGGAGGATATCGATGAGGTCAAATACAAATTCATTTATATACCTCAAAAAAGGAATGGACTGAGGAAGGTACTTTCCCTCCTGGTGGCAATGGCCGTGATCGCACTGATCGTCGCGCTTGTTTCAGGATGGATGGATTAAATAATAAGAGAAAACACCTCGCCGGATTTATCTCCGAAGCAATGGAGCTGATCGAAAAATCAAGAAACCGGAAATACGAATGGAATAACTAGAACTTACCATCGGCATCAGCCAGTGCGTACCGGAAAGTGTAGTAGCTGGATTCTTCTGTCGGAACATCTTCCGGCGCTCCTTTATAATAGCTGATGATCTCGATTTTGGCATACTTACCCTCGGCCGTTTTCAGCAGAATCGTCCGCCCGACAATCGGCAGGATTGCGTGCACGCCCATATCATATTTGTACCAAGAATTACCACTTCCGCCAGGTACTGCAAATCCTGCTTCACTGTCTGACTTATATCCTTCTTTGGGCGCCTCGGTGATTGAAGTAAATGGTTTTTCCACCACCAATGCCCCACCCTGGCCCGGGCCGCTTGTTCCTCCATTTACGGCAATGGTCGTTTTGCTGAAAGCGATGTCCCAGTTCTTGGTTTTAGCTTCTCTCGCAGGAACATCCTTTCCAGTGGCAAAGCTGAAATACACGTAAGGTTTGGTATTTGCATCAAGGTCTTTGACGACCACGATTTGTCCGGCATGGTCGTTTACCACGGGAATAATCTCTTTTTGCTCCTGCATTTGCAATGCGGAAATGAATAGGAATATCGAAATGAACAGCGTTTTCATAGCAGATGATTTGAATTAATGCGGGGAGAAACACAGTTGGCGTGTTGCTCCCCGGTTCAGTTAAGCGCCTTTTTCAACAAGCTTGTATTCCAGCTTCGGCTTGCCCCGCTCTCCACCGTCATTTGGATGGAAGCTCACAAACCGTAGTTTATAGATGTTGCCTGCCGGATCCTTGATCAGGTAGAAACGGTCGGTTTTCACGCCAACAGTACTTCCGGAAGTCACCCGCCATTTGGAGCCGATTGCGTCAGCATCTTTCGAGAATGTGATACCTGCCAGGTTGCTTTCTGCAAACGCATCGTAAGTAGCCGTGGTAGTCAGCACCTCGGCGGATTCTACGTTCGCTTGTCTGTTTGTGAAAACCAGATCTGAAAATCCGTAAGGGATCAGCCCGGTGCCGAAGTTGGTATAGTACATACTATATCCCCATTGAATGTCCCACTTATCCTTCGCAGGCTCCACGTCCACAGCAACACCTTTTTCCAAGGACACGTATTCAAAATTGGAAGTCGCGTCTTTGTTTACGTCGATTGTTTTAAAGGTATTTTCATTCACTTTGGCATACTGAACCGAATATCCCGCTCCTCTCCGCACAATGCGGATCTTGTAGAGCTGATCAGCCGGAAGTACGTTTGCCGCGCCGCCTTTACGGTTCAGGATGTACACTTTATTGTCCGCGTCCGCAGCTGAAATTTCTTTGATTACTGTTTTTGTCAAATCGCCTTTTGCATCATCAACAAGTGCCAGCTTACCCACTCCCTGACCAACTGCCAGCGAATCGGCAACAAAATCCTTCGCAGTTACCGCGTTGATATCCGATTTGTTGACCATTAATGCAGAGGCTCCATTGGTTGCATTAATAATCACGCGAAAATCGGTGCCGCTGTAAAAACCAAGGTCCCAGCTGTCGCGCAGCACCGCAGTTTGCGTGTTGCTGCTCAGATCGAGGAATACGGAATTGGCCGCGCTGCTACCCGGTTCTTGGTCTGCAATACCATTAAGCTGAATACTCGTACCTTCTGAAACAATCGCTTTAAAACTCAATTTCAGGTCTGTGGCAGTACCTACCAGTGCAGGCGCTCCTACTGACGTGATCTTGAATGCGACATGCTCGTCACCATCGAGGAGAATGCCTGCTTTTTTGGTTACCTTAAATGATACCGAAGACTGGCCGGCAGGTACTGACAATGCGATTGCATTGTTTGCCGCCGCCGGAGTGGTTGTAAACTCATTACCGTAAGTCAGCTGTGTGGGAGTTAATGATACCGTAATAGGAGTAATAACATCCACTGCCCGCGAGAGTGTGATTTTGATTTCTGTCTCCTCTCCTTCAAAACCTTTTTCAGCACTTTCAAACCCGGCTACATTATCGGGAAGCGGCGGCTCGTCGTCATTACAAGCATTGAAGCTTCCCAGGAAGGCGATCAGCAGCAGAGATTTGACTATTTTCTTCATTTTGGATTGAGTTATGTTAAAGGGTATATGTTAATGTTTTGACCACTGTACATTCAGGCCGAGGAACCACGAGCGCCCGTACGACATTGGAACCGCGCCGCCGGTACTGTGCGCGCCGCCTGTATCTGTTGAAGTATTGTTAATGGATGTCACATCGAAGACGTTTTTCACGCCACCGAGCAGGCTCACGTATTTTCCAAAAGCTTTGTTGATGGTGATATCCGCCATGTGAAAACCTGCCGTTTCAGCCAGGCTCACCTTGATCTGGTCCGCAGATTCATAGTTTGGCCGCTTACCTGAGTATTTGTAAAAAAGGTTAACCCCGGCCTTGATTTTTGTGAAAGTATACAGCAGGTTTGCATTGATTTCCGGAGACCACACGAAGCCCGGCAATTCCCCGTAAAGCTCCGGATCAGCAGAAAATTCGTTGTACCTGCCGATGTAACTTCCACCTATGCTCGCCTGAATGCGCTTGGTAAATAGCTTGTTATCGATTGTAAAACCTGTTGTTTTAAACAGATGCACATTCAGGTAAGTAGTCCGGCTTGCGTCGTTCGGATCGAGCGCAAAGGCGATCAGGTCATTAAAAATGTTGTAGAAGCCACCTGCTGTGGAAGTCAGGCGGTAATGCGGCCGGGCAGCAGCCTGCCACACCAGGAATGAGTT
This sequence comes from Dyadobacter crusticola DSM 16708, assembly GCF_000701505.1. Classification (GTDB taxonomy): domain Bacteria; phylum Bacteroidota; class Bacteroidia; order Cytophagales; family Spirosomataceae; genus Dyadobacter; species Dyadobacter crusticola. The sequence continues at coordinate 642,830 of NZ_JNJB01000001.1, forward strand.
GAAGCTGTTCGAATATTCCGCTTTGAGATTTGTATTCCCGAAAATTGAATGGGACGCATCTACAAAATCGAAATACAACTCGCGCAATGCAGGCGAACGGAAACCACGCGCATAGCCAAAGCGAAAATCAAGGGTTTTAGAAATAGTCAGTTTTGCATTCAGGGAAGGGATAACAGGAGGCGCGTCGTAGACAGAATTTTTCAGGAAACGCAGGCCCGGGGTAAGTCGCAGTACCTCCCCAACTTTGAGCTCCGGCGCTACAAACAATGCATATTCCGCAATGGAGGGCGTACCGGAAATCCGCGCACCCGAGCTTTCATTCTTCGAAAAATCAAGTCCCGCGAGTACCGAAAATGCGTCAGAAACTTTGTAAAACGCGGTTCCTCTGAAAAACGCGGTGGTGAAGACAAACTTGTCTTGTGAGCCGGGTTCAAGTGACAAAGTGCGGCGGTCGTTCGCGTCCAGCTTGGTAGTAAGCGTGCGCCGGGAGTAATCGGTATAAGAGAAAACGCCGTTGACATTCAGCTTTTTATTAACCTTCCAATCGGATTGTACCTGGTGAAACCACCTTTTTGATATATAATCCCTATCAACCGCTTCCTTGGTATTGATATTTCGTCTGCCGAAATCGCGGATCGTTTCGTCCGTTCCATTAAACCGGTACCAGATATTCCAGTTGCCCGTCTTGTAACGCGCGCCTGCGGTGTAAAGCATCTGGTCTTTTGGTTTCCATTCTTTCTCGCGACCCACTGCGTTTCCCTGCCAGCCACCGAAATTATTCCGGGTAAGGTTGCCCGAAAGTTGCAGCTTCTGATTTTGCCAGGTTAATCCCAGGCTCTGGTTGTGGGTACCTTTTTTGGTGAGCGCGTCATATTCTTTACCGGCTGTTTCTTCCTGTAACCGGGCACTCACAATGATATTGGAACCGGAGTGACTTTTTTTGGTAATGATATTGATCACGCCGGCGAGCGCGTCGGTTCCGTAGATCACCGACATCGGGCCTTCGACAATCTCTATACGTTCAATGCTGTTGATATCGATCTGCCCCAGACTCTCGCGCGTGCTACCTCTGTCTACCATTGGAATACCGTCGAGCAGGATCTTCACATTCTGGCCGGACATGCCCATTAATTGAATGTCGCTGGTACCGAGGGTAAGGTCATTTGAAAACCTGATCCCCAGCTCGGTGTTCAGAACAGCCTGCAAACTGGTAGCCCCTCGCATTCTGATCCGCTCGCTGTCGATCGTGCGAACCTGGTAAACTGAGTTTCTAAGCGACTGAGGTTCAGACTGGCCGGTTACGACCATTTCCATTAATGCAAGCGGATTTTCTGTTATCTGTATGTTGCAAAGCTGAATGGTCTGGCCCGCTTCAATCAGCACTTTGATCTCCTTTTCTTCTGTTCCTATGCTTTTTACTACAAGCTGGTAACTTCCTGCCGGCGCATTCAAACTGAAAAAACCTTCACTATCCGACCGGGTACCGTAGCTGGTACCTTTTAAAAACAAGCTTACCGAAGCTGCCGGCAGTCCGTCTTTGGAAGTCACTTTGCCTTCGATCACGCCATTGCCCGCCTGCGCCCGGGCACCGGCTATGCTGACGAGCACGCAACAGATTGTAAAGATTAATTTCATTCGTGCTTATTTAGACTAAATATGAATACAAAGAAAATGTATTATTTAGACTAAATACAAGTAAACACAAAAATATTTAGGCAAGTGCATTTTAGGCTTCTGAAAAGAGCCGCTTGCTATTGAAGAAGTTATTACCTGGCGACTGCCTGCAAAGTGACTGTTACGATGTCTTTTAGTTTCCAGTCCTTTTCACCGATTTTGTAGTCGAGTCGGTTTACCTCGAATGTACTGCTCAGATTGTAGCTCCCATCTGCATTCTTTTTAGCTTCAAATGGGAGGGTAACTGTTTTGGAAACGTCGCGGATCGTAAGCGTACCGATCGCCTGGTAGCTACTTCCTTTTTTTTCGACACGGGATGATTTGAAATGAATATCCGGATACTTTTCAACATAAAAATACTTTTCGCTTTTCATGTCTTTGTCGCGCGAGTTATTGTTTGTTTCAAAGGTATTTGCGGCGATTTTGATATCAAAAGAAGCATTCTCCGGGCTCTTCTCATTGAAAACTGCTGTTCCCGTCGGCGCGGCGAAATTCCCGTTGCAGGTACCCAGTACAAATCTGACACTGAACTTGGAGCTGCCAGACACAATTCTGGAAGTCTGTGCGTGCAGATTTTGGAAGATTGAAGTAAGAAGTAAGATGAGGAAGCAGATCTTAAAAAAGCGCATAATACAAGCAGGTTAAGGCATTATAACTCTTCCAGGAGCGATTCGCCAAAAGAGAGATCCCCGGAAGTCCATCGCCATTTTTCATGCATACGCAATTTTCCGTTCGGCAGTTGCTCCGGTGTTGATTTACAAATGCCCGTCGTGATCTCACCTTTGTCATTTACCTGGTGATAACGCATATCCAGGTTGCCGGCTTCGTCTACCAATGCAATCAGGTGCCCCGTGATGATCCGGCCGCCTGCATAAGTGGAAGTAACGATATTCCCTGTTTGCTTGTAAACGAACTGCATACTCAAATCCACCTCACCGTTTTCTGTGTTAGAGAGCGGGGTAAAAACTTTGTTGTCGTAATTGATCATAAAAAAGAAAGCTGTCTTTTCGCTTCTCAATATAGCGACAAAGACAGCTTGAAGGCAAAATTCAATGTATCAGATCACCGAAGTAATCCACCACACATTCCCGCAAGGATCAGTTACACCACAGCTTCTTCCATAATCCTGATCTGCGGGTTCCATCATGCTCGTCGCACCCGATTCGAGCGCTTTTTGGTAGGTATCGTCCGCATTTTCAACATACACGAAAAGGTTGGCTGGCTGGGCAGGCCACTCCGCCCGACTATCGCAAAACATGATAGTACTCTCTCCTACCCTCACTTCGGCATGTTTGATCAGACCAGGATCGTCCTCCTGAAAATGCGTTGAAGCAACTTCTCCATCGAAAACCCAGGTTACAAAATCTTTGAAGCGGGTTGCTTTGTCCAGCATTAAATAGGGCATTACCGTCTGATGCCCGTTTGGAATTTTTACAGTGCTCATGATTTTTGGTTTATGTTTGAGGCAAAACTAGATCGGTACCAGTACAGAAAATTGGAAAAACACGACATTAAACCTCGCGGTATTCTGTCGCTTCCGAATTTCCCGAGTAGTAGTTGCCCGGGTGTTCTCCGGAGAATGCTTTAAACTCGTGAATAAAATGGGATTGATCGTAGTAACCAGCCTCGTAGGCGATCTCGGTCAATGATTTGCTCCTGTCACCGTAGGCATTCATCGCGGCGTGAAACCGGACAATGCGTGAGAAAAGCTTGGGACTGAACCCGGCGAATGTTTTGAACTTACGTTCCAGTTGGCGGGTCGACAAACTGTTCTGCGCAGCGAGCTCGGACACGCTGGTAAGTCCGTTACTTTGAATCACCTGATTGATCATCGCGAATGCAGCTGGCTCGGGTTGTGCACTTTCGAGAAGGCAGCCACGCAGGAACCTGCATATGATCGCAACCCTGGCCTGGTTGTTTTCCGCAAGCATCATCTGCTCTTCCAGCTCGCTTCCCATTTTACCCAGCAACGAATGCAAATCAGGCATTTCATTGACCAGCTCACTGACGGGAATCGCAAACATAGCCGGCAATGCATACGGGAAAAGGTACACACCGAATATCCCGAAACTTTCACCAATGCGGAACCGGCGAAACTGGGATGAAGGTCCGCTTAACCCGGACGTGAAAGAAAGTGCCGCCTCGCCCGATTGCGCTATTTCGTCAAACCTGCCCTGATAGTGAAAGATCAGCTCGGCACAGCCGTCGGCCATTATTTTATGAAAATAGGGCTTGCAGGCATTCACTTCGTGTTCCAGCACCCAAAAGCACCGGACATAGGCGGCGAGGTCGGGCGGGGGTAGAATGGTGTAGTACTGCATAAAAATTATATCCTCAATCTCATTAACCTACCAATTCTATATAGTAAAAAGAATATGATTATTAAATGAATCGAAATTTATATTTTTGAATTCTCTTTAATACATTTGACCGGGCGTTAGATAAGGTAAAACTTATATGCATGCCGCTGAAAACGTTGAGTTTACAGTATTATAGTCTAATTGATTACCTATTTACTCAGTTTCTGTATGAAATTAGTGCCAATAGAAAAGCGTAGTGGGTTGACGCGCGAGGAATTTATCGAAAATTACCTGAAACCAAGTAAGCCGGTGGTTTTTACGGATTTGGCAAAAGACTGGCCGGCGATTCAAAAATGGACATTTGAGTGGCTGAGGGAAAACCACGGCAACCTGGATGTTCCTTTGGTTGACAACCATCTCCACGACGCAGATAAATATTTTCAGATCGCGAAAACAATGAAGTTTGGCGAATATCTCTCGTTGATCGAGAAAGGACCAACTGACCTTCGCATCTTCCTTTTTGATATTTTCAAGAAAATCCCTGAGCTCGCAAACGACATTCGTTTTCCGACGATCATGGACGGATTTTTAAAGTCTTACAAGTTTGTATTCTTCGGAGGTGAGGGATCGATTACCAGCCTGCATTACGATATGGATTGCTCCAATGTATTCCTGACGCAATTCCAGACACGCAAGCAGCTGATCCTGTTTTCTCCGGAAGAGAGCCGCAGACTATACCACCACCCCTTTACGGTAATGAGCAAAGTGGATCCGCTTAATCCGGACTATGAGCGTTTTCCTGCATTAAAAGGTGCAGTGGGCCACGAAACTACATTGTACCACGGAGAAACGATTTTTATTCCTTCATTGTGGTGGCACTATATCCGCTATATCGACGGAGGTTTCAGTCTTGCATTGAGAGCCAATAACTCCATTTTTACAGCTGTAAAAGGCGGTATGAACCTGGTACGTCACACGTTTGTAGACAAAAGCATGACCAAGCTGCTGGGCCTTGAATGGCAGCATTGGAAAGAGAAAAAGGCAGTTGAAAACGCTGAAAGTGTTCTAAGACAAGCATAAGGCAGTTCCGGACGCATTTCAAAGAAACTAATCTATCTTTGAAATGCGTTATTTCCGGTACGGCCTAATATGCGTTATGAACTTCGAACTCACTTCCCAATACCAACCTACGGGCGATCAGCCCGACGCAATCGAACAACTTGTTCAGGGAATACAAGCTGGCGAACCAGCACAAACACTACTAGGGGTGACCGGGTCGGGCAAGACCTTTACAGTTGCCAATGTAGTCGCCCGCGTCAACAAACCCACCCTGGTGCTCAGCCACAACAAAACCCTGGCAGCACAGCTTTACGGCGAATTCAAGCAATTTTTTCCAAATAATGCAGTCGAGTACTTTATCAGTTATTACGACTACTACCAGCCGGAAGCATTTATATCCACGACCAATACGTATATAGAAAAAGACCTGATGATCAATCAGGAAATCGAAAAGCTGCGGCTCCATACGGTTTCTTCACTGATGAGCGGGAGACGCGACGTCATTGTAGTGGCATCGGTTTCCTGCATTTACGGTGCAGGTAACCCGCACGAATACAAAAAGAGTATCGTAAGTGCCAAGCTCGGCGATATTGTGAGCAGGAATCAGTTTTTGTTCAGGCTGGTGGAAATCCTCTACAGCCGGACGGAGCTGGAATTTAACCGCGGTAATTTCCGGGTGAAGGGAGATACCGTCGATGTTTTTCCAGGTTACGCTGATTTTGCTTACCGTTTCATTTTTTTTGGGGATGAAATCGAGGAGATCCAGCGCATTGAGCCGGAAACGGGAAAGAAGATTTCGTCAGAAAAAGCTGTGGCGATATTTCCGGCTAACCTGTTTGTAACTGGTCGCGATGTACTGACTCAGTCCATTTCAGAAATACAGAATGACTTAGTGCAGCAAATCCAGTTTTTCACCAAAGAAGGAAGACTGGCAGAAGCGGAACGCGTGAAGGAACGTACCGAATTCGACATGGAAATGATGCGCGAGCTCGGCTACTGCTCCGGTATTGAAAACTACTCGCGTTACTTCGACAGGCGATTGCCTGGTCAGCGGCCATTCTGCTTGCTGGATTACTTCCCTGACGATTTCCTGATGGTTGTGGACGAGAGCCACGTAACCATGCCGCAAATCCGCGCTATGTGGGGTGGTGACCGTTCGCGGAAAGAAGCTTTGGTGGAATACGGTTTCCGGCTCCCCTCTGCACTGGACAACCGGCCGCTTACATTCCAGGAATTTGAGGATATGACGCCGCAAACCATTTTCGTGAGCGCTACTCCGGCGGATTACGAGTTGAGGAAATCAGAAGGAGTTGTTGTTGAGCAAATTATCCGTCCAACCGGCTTGCTTGATCCGCAAATTGAGGTCAGGCCAAGTTTGAACCAGATCGACAATCTGCTGGAAGAAATTACAGAGCGGATCAAGATGGGCGATCGCATTCTGGTCACCACGCTTACCAAAAGAATGGCGGAGGAATTGAGCAAATATCTCGACCGGGTGGGTATCAAATGCCGGTACATCCATTCAGAAGTAAAGGCGCTGGACCGTGTTGAAATATTAAGAGAACTGCGGTTAGGTGTTTTTGACGTGCTGGTGGGAGTTAACCTCCTGCGCGAAGGTCTGGATTTGCCGGAAGTATCATTGGTGGCGATCATGGATGCAGATAAGGAGGGATTCTTGCGAGATACCCGCTCGATGATCCAGACGATTGGCCGTGCTGCGCGTAACGACCGTGGGAAGGTAATTATGTATGCGGATGTAATGACAGGCTCCATGCAACTTGCGATTGACGAAACGAATCGTCGCCGCAGCATTCAGATGGAGTATAATATTGAAAATGGCATTGTTCCGAAAACAATCCTCAAATCGAAGGCAGCGATCATGGAGCAAACTTCCGTAGCTGACTCTAAAGTGCGGAAGGCGTATGTAGAGCCGCAGGAAATCAGGATCGCCGCTGACCCGGTTGTGCAGTATATGGGTAAAAACGATTTGCAAAAGCTCATCGCAGAGACCCAGCGAAAAATGGAAGCCGCAGCCAAAGACATGGACTTCCTGGAAGCTGCCAGGCTGCGCGATGAGTTATTACAGCTCAAAGAAAAGGCTAAGGAAGAGAAATAAGAGATTGCTGAAACTATTTGGCAATCTCTGCTTCAAACAGCTCTAAAACCTCTGCCCAACTGTTTACGCGGCGGTATTTATCGATACCTGCATTGTGCGACGCAGAGAAAAGGATCGGCGTTCCTTTACAGTAGTCGAGGTTTTTCAAATGATCGTCGATCAGGTAGTCGGTATTGATCACGCTTTTATCCCCGCAGAAAACGATATTCCTCCAATGAATGGATGGGAAATGCTGACCCAGCCAGTCGTGTTTTTCAAGCAGTGAATTCGGGAACTCCATTGCGGCAGATACAATGTAAATCTCGAAGTGCTCCTGTAATTTCAGGATAGCTTCCTGCGCGCCGGCTATTACTGGCGCATTGCGGAAAAAGCCGGGCTTGTACAGCAGGCTACGCGCGGCCAGTGGGTCGGGAAATGCCTGATCTTCGGGGATACCGAGCATGGCTTCCCGGCTTACTCTTATTCCAAATGCTTCTTCGTAAGCTTCAATCCAATTAACTTCAATGTCAACGAGGACATTGTCCATATCTACTGCAATCGATTTCCTGTTCATTTTTAAGCTATGTTTCTTGTCCAAAAGTACATAAGGAGCAGGGATACTATTCAACATTTATGCAAATTCAACTAAAAACATGAACACCCGGAATGCGGCAGCGCAGGGTCCGGGTGTTACAAATGTGCTTTTAGTCAATCGATATCATCAGGCAGTATCTGCTCCGTTTTAAAGCCCGTATCGTCCATCGTTTTTGTTTCCTGATTGATCGCATTGGCAAAGCCGAGCATATAAGCCATAGCCAGTCGGCGCAACCATTTTCTTGCGCTGCTAAGAAGTTTTCCTGCATTCATTTTCCAGATTTTTGAAATGGCTATTGGCCGTTCTCAGGTCGAGAACGGCATAAATATTCAGGCGCTGGCAAGTGTGCCGCGCATTTGTAATCAGAACAATGCAGATTGTTCAGGATCTGGGAAAAACAGCAGGAGTTGTATTAGAAACGCAGTTGTGAGGCTGCAAATTGATCAGGCGGAGTTTGTAGGAGAAGGAGAAAAAGGTAATGCCTAGCTGATGGTATCGCGTCTTTATTGATCTTGCAAAATGAGAAAGGAGAACTAAGCTAAACTTCTTTAAACCAAAGTACTCAGGAATAGTAACGTCGGTCGCCGAGTGGAAAAGGGCAATCGCTTTGCCAGCAGTTAGCCTGGATTCCGCTGTATATACCTGCTCTGTCTGGCAAGTGCTGCTGCTTGCTGCGTCTCGGAAAAGCGAGCTTCCGGTAGATAAAACGACCAGAAACAGCCACTTCAATATGGTGGGACGTGCAGGTAATATGTTGTGCAGCTTATTCATTATCTGGGTCCCATTCTGACAGCCCCGTCGAGACGGATCACTTCACCATTAAGCATTGGATTTTCAACAATGGATTTCGCGAGCAAAGCGTATTCTGCTGGTCTACCCAGTCGCGAAGGAAATGGAATTTGTTGACCCAGCGAAAGTCTGGCTTCTTCCGGCAGCCCCAGCATCAAAGGTGTCTCAAAAAGGCCCGGAGCAATTACCATCACGCGGATCCCTGACCTAGCAAGGTCGCGCGCGACGGGCAAAGTCATGCTTACGATTCCGCCTTTACTTGCCGCATAAGCAACCTGGCCCATTTGTCCGTCGTAAGCTGCGATAGAAGCGGTGTTGATTATGACGCCGCGCTCACCTTCTTCATCAGGCACATTACGCTCCATGGCAAATGCTGCCAGGCGCATTACATTAAAGGTACCGATGAGATTGGTACGGATTGTTTTTTCAAAAATTTCCAGAGAATGCGGCCCGTAAACTCCCTCGGCTTTGCCAACGATTTTCCGGGCAGGCGCGACACCGGCACAGTTGATGACGATTTGGATCCGTCCAAATACTTCAAGCGACAAATCGATTGCCGTCTGCACTTCGCTCTCGCTCGAAACATCTGCTTTTACAAACCTAACCTGAGCTGGAAAGGTGGATTCCAATGTTCGTCCGGCAGCTTCGTTGAGATCCAAGATTACCACATTCGCACCCGCCTGTACAAATAGCCGGACAGTCGCTTCTCCTAAACCGGAAGCGCCGCCCGTGATCAATACTGTCGCGTTTTTGAGTTGCATTCGTATCCTATTTAGTCCTTGTAACTGCTTTTATTCACCAGAGTACCCGCTATCAAGCGTTACGAATCTAGTGATTTACAATTACAATTTATCAAAAAACAGAGGGCAACTCCGATGTGGAATTGCCCTCGCCTCATTTTTATTAAAACTCTAAACTTTTTACTTCTTTTTAGCTCCCGCCAGACTTGGTTCCTTCGAAATCACGATGAGATCAGCCAGCATCCGACCAGTTTCAGTCAGGTAAATATCCTTCTTCTTTTTAGCCTCTTTCGGCGCTTCCACTGCTTTCGGATCTTCTTCTTCATCTCCGTCAGTCGTGTCTTCTCCCAGTTGTTTCATAGCCGCTCTTTTTTTCTCGGCTTCATCTCTTTCAAGCTTCCGCTTCGATTCCTGCAATGAAACAACCTTGTTTTCACGGGCTTCCTTGAACTCCTGCAGAGTCTTTGCAAGCGTCTTCAGTTCGTCGTCCGTTTTCAACCGCTGCTTGTACTTATCGCGCAATTGCTCGATCATATTCGGATTCACGCTATTAGTAAGTTCGTATTTCGAAGATGGAATCTGGTCCCACGGCAATGCACTTGGCTGAGAACCTTCACCATATTCATTTTCTTTAAATGCAGTTGGCAATTCCAGATCAGGCATTACGCCTTTCAGCTGCGTGCTGCTTCCATTGATGCGGTAAAACTTGGCTACCGTTAATTTCACTTGACCGAGTTGATCAGCTTCCTTAGGTACCCATTGATTCAAATCGATCAATGTCTGCACAGTTCCTTTACCGTAAGTCTGCTCGCCAACGATAATTCCGCGTTTGTAATCCTGGATTGCTGCGGCAAAAATTTCGGAAGCAGAAGCGCTAAACCTGTTTACCATTACGGCCATCGGACCGTCGTAAGCGATTGCAGGATCATTATCAGATTGTACCTCAATTTCACCCTGACCCTCTTTCACCTGAACTACGGGACCTCTGTTGATAAACAATCCGGTAAGTGAAACAGCTTCTGTCAGCGATCCTCCACCATTGTTACGTAAATCGATCACAATTCCGTCCACATTAGAGGCCTGCAATTCGGTGATCAGCTTTTGCACGTCACGAGTAGTGCTTGAAAATTCTTTCTCTCTGTGCTGAGCCCCTTCAAAGTCGCGATAGAACAATGGAATATCGATTACACCAATCTTGAAAGTCTTGTTTGCATTGTTGATCGAAACGATCTCGCTCTTCGCACGTTGTTCTTCCAGTTTGATTTTCTCACGAACGAGACGGTACTCTTTCGGAGGAGTTCCCGGAAGCGCATCTGCGGAGATTACCTGCAGACGAACCACAGTAGATTTCGGGCCTTTGATCAGCTTCACAGCGTCATCAACGAACCAGCCAATGATATCCACCATTTTACCTTCATCTCCTTGCGCTACCGCTACTATCTTATCCTCTTTCTTGAGTTGCTTTCCTTTGAATGCAGGTCCGCCGGGAATTACGTCCTTGATCTTAATGTAATTATCTTCCTCGCCCAGCAATGCACCGATCCCTTCCAGTGACTGGCTCATTTCCTGCTTGAAACGATCGGCAGAAGTTGGTGCCATGTAGCTCGTATGCGGGTCCATTGATTCTGCATATGCATTCATAAACATCTGGAATACCTGCTCGGTACGAATACGACCCAATGCACGATCACGGTTTTTATAGCGGTCACGCAACGTAGTAATTACTGCTGTATCCGCTTTTCCTGAAAGTTTGAGATCAAGTGCCTCGCTTTTCAGGTACTTTCTCCATGTATCATTCAGCTCGTTGGTATTCTTTGCCCAGACTGCTTTTTCGCGGTCTGTATCCATTGATTCGTCTGCCGTGAAATCAAATGGCTTCGTTTCTCCCAGCAGCTTTTGAATATAGTCGCTTCTCTCTTTGTACCGTTTTCTGAAAACGTTATAAATCTGAAAAGGAACGTCCAACTCCCTCTTTTGCAGATAATCGTCAAAAGAATGTTTGTACTGATCAAATTGCTTGATATCCTCGGCCAGATAGTACAGCTTTCCGTGGTCTATCCCGTCAATGTACTTGTCGAAAATCGCTTCGGACAAGGAATCGTTCAGCTTGGTTTTTCTATAATGATAACTTGACAAAATACGTGTAGTCAACTCCTCCGCTTTGTATTGAGCAGGGATTGGCTTGATGTCATCTTCCAAAGATGACGTTCCAACAGCAGGTACTGTTGCCGTATGATCCTGAACAGGGCCCCGCTGCCACCCGAGCAACACAACCGGAATAAGAGTGATTAAGTACTTTCTCATCTTCGCACGTTTTCCTATTTAACTATTTCTAACAATTCGACCTCGAAGACCAATGCAGAATATGCTGGTATCTGAGGTCCTGCGGCCCGCTCTCCGTACGCAAGCTGATATGGGATATACAGTTTCCATTTTGAGCCGACCGGCATTAACTGAAGAGCTTCTGTCCATCCTTTTATCACGCCATTCACCGGAAACTCAACAGGCTCTCCTCTGTCGACCGAACTGTCAAAAACCGTTCCATTGGTCAGAGTTCCGTGGTAGTGTGTCTTAACCTTGTCAGTTGCAGTTGGTTTCGGACCGTCCCCGGTTTTGATTACTTCATACTGCAAGCCACTTTCGGTTGTGGTTACTCCCGTTTTCTTCTTATTTTCCTCCAAAAATTTCTCGCCTTCTGTGCGCACAACAGCGCCTTTCTCTTCCATCATTTTTTGAAAATAGTTACCTATAAAAGAATTTGCTTCTTCCGGTGAAAATGTAGTTTGACCGCCTTTCAGCGCTGCATTGATCGTCCTGGTAAGCACTTCGTTATTTATTCCCGCTACTCCCTGTGAAGCAAGTGAATTAGCAAAACTCACTCCAATCGCTGCTGACAAAGAATCCATCTGATTTTTGAGTACTAATGGCGATGTTGCTGCTTTTGCTGGTGCAGCCGGAGCCTTTTTTACAGCCGTAGCTGGCTTGGTCGTTTTCTTGATAGTCTGTGTGTTGCCTTCCGTTGTTACAAATGCGCCTAATAACAACGCTGCCAAAATGGTTTTTTCTAATTTGTACATTATACTGATTGATGGACGATAAAATAAACTATTCAGATGTAAGTGATATTAACGAATTCAATTACAACAAAAACACAATTAGTACCTAAAAAAGTTTTAAAAATGTTCCTTATAGCTTATGAACGGCAAATGTTGTCTGAAAGGGCATGAGGGGTTTATACTTGGAATAATCTAATTTTGCGGAGACACAGTTTCTCATCAATTATACTATTCAGAAGATACTGTTTTTACCAAAATTAAACACTACCTTTGCGGCAGTTTTCAAAAACTTACTACTATACTCTAAATAAGTCAATTATACTATGGTATCTGTTAGACCGGATGAAGTTTCGGCTATCCTGCGCGAACAACTCGCAGGCGCCAGATCAGAAGCAGAGCTCGAAGAAGTAGGGACAGTTCTTCAGGTTGGTGACGGTGTTGCCCGTATTTATGGTCTCTCTCAGGTACAGGCAGGTGAGCTGCTTGTGTTCGAAACAGGGCTGAAAGCCTTGGCTCTTAACCTGGAAGAAGATAATGTCGGCGCCGTATTGCTTGGAGATTTCAGTGACATTAAGGAAGGTGCAACAGTAAAGCGTACGAAAGAAATCGCCTCCGTAAAAGTGGGTGACGGAATCATAGGCCGTGTTGTAAATACCCTCGCTGAACCTATTGACGGAAACGGCCCTATCCTGGGTGAAGTTTTCGAAATGCCTATCGAGCGTAAAGCGCCTGGTGTTATTTACCGTCAACCGGTGACCGAGCCTCTGCAGACAGGTATCAAAGCGATCGATGCAATGATCCCCATCGGCCGCGGTCAGCGCGAGCTGATCATCGGTGACCGCCAGACTGGTAAAACAGCTGTGGCAATCGATACGATCATCAATCAAAAAGAATATTACGACAAAGGCGAGCCGGTTTTCTGTATCTATGTAGCGTGCGGCCAGAAAGCTTCAACTATCAAAGGTATCGAGGCAACACTTCGCAAGTACGGTGCAATGGATTACACAGTGATCGTTGCAGCAGGTGCTTCTGATCCTTCGCCAATGCAATTTTATGCGCCATTTACAGGTGCTGCGATCGGTGAATACTTCCGTGACACAGGCCGCCCTGCTTTGGTTATTTATGATGACCTTTCAAAACAAGCGGTAGCTTACCGTGAAGTTTCCTTGCTGCTTCGTCGTCCTCCGGGCCGTGAAGCTTACCCAGGTGACGTATTCTATCTGCACAGCCGCCTTTTGGAACGTGCTGCAAAAATCATCTCAGATGATTCGATCGCACGAAATATGAATGACCTTCCTCCATCTCTTCAGGGGATTGTGAAAGGCGGTGGTTCGTTAACAGCTCTTCCAATCATTGAAACACAGGCTGGTGACGTTTCTGCTTACATTCCTACAAACGTAATTTCAATTACAGACGGGCAGATCTTCCTTGAATCTAACCTCTTCAACTCTGGTATCCGTCCTGCGATCAACGTAGGTATCTCGGTATCACGTGTGGGTGGTAATGCACAGATCAAATCCATGAAGAAAGTGTCTGGTACCCTTAAATTGGATCAGGCGCAGTTCCGTGAATTGGAAGCTTTTGCGAAATTTGGTTCTGACCTCGATGCTGCTACCAAGCTTGCTATTGACCGCGGTCGTCGCAATCAGGAAGTATTGAAACAGCCACAATATGCACCGGTTCCTGTTGAACAGCAGGTTGCTACTGTGTATGCTTCTACAAAAGGTTTGCTTGATTCAGTGGACGTAAACAAAGTGAGAGAGTTTGAAAAGGACTTCCTTACCGTTCTTAGCGGTCAGCACAAAGAAGCACTTGCTGCATTGCGCGCAGGTAAGCTGGACAACAGCGTTACCGATGTGATCGAGAAAGTAGCCAGAGAAGTTGCTGTTAAATATCACTAAGTCTTAAAAGGGAGCAGTATTCCTGCTCCCTTTCCAAATATTAACCACCGGCATCGACCGGATATGTTTTAAACTTCCAAATAATGGCAAGCTTAAAAGAAGTACGTAGCCGCATTGTATCGGTTAACTCTACGCAGCAGATCACCAAAGCAATGAAGATGGTTGCTGCGGCAAAACTGCGCCGGGCCCAGGACGGTATTTTACAAATGCGCCCATACGCTCAGAAATTGAGTGACATGCTTGCAACTGTTTCAGCCGGAGCAGAAAGTTCAGCAGAAAGCCCGTTGAAAACGGTACGTCCGATAGAGAAGGTACTGATCGTAGTGATCACTTCCGATCGCGGATTGTGCGGTGCATTCAATACCAATATCATCAAAGCAACACTCGCGCTGATCGAGCAGAAGTACTCGGAGCAGGCACGCAAGGGAAATGTCGAGATTTTCGCGATTGGTAAGAAAGGCGCTGAATCGCTGAGCCGCCGCGGACTGCTTGTTAACATTGGCTATACAGATTTGTTTGGCAGACTGAGTTTTACGAACGTAAAATTGGCAGCAGAGGAGATTATGAAGGCATTTACCGACGGACGCTTCGATGCAGTTGACATTGTTTATAACGAGTTCAAAAACGTTGCAACGCAGATCATTCATGCAGACCGGTACTTACCGATCCCCAATGAAGACAAAAGCGCCAGAACCACCAAAGCTGAGGTTAACTACATTTTCGAACCTACCGAAGAACAAATTTTAACAGAGCTGATTCCAAAGTCACTGAAAATACAGTTGTACCGTGCAGTTCTCGAATCTAACGCTTCTGAACAAGGTGCGCGGATGACAGCAATGGATAAAGCAACTGAAAATGCGCAAGAGCTTCTGAAAGACCTGAGACTGGTTTACAACCGTACCCGTCAGGCAGCAATTACCAAGGAGATCCTTGAAATTGTTGGAGGAGCGGAAGCACTGAAGAACTAAATAGCAGTAAACTGCACCAAATCAAACGAGCGAACAAGCACTGTTCGCTCGTTTTTTTGTTGTTATATTTGTGAATACACCTCGCTATACCACAAGAATATGGTCGATTTGATAAACAGGATCACGTTGAATCCGGACTTATGCAACGGTAAGCCTACAATCCGTGGAAAAAGAATTACTGTACAAACAGTGTTGGAACACCTGGCTGCCGGAGATAGCAGAGATGTTATTCTACATGAATTTCCTTCTCTGGAGAACCTGGATATAGATGCTTGCCTTCAATTTGCTGCACAAATGGCCGGACGAACTTTTGCAAGCTACCCGGTAGCTGCCTAATATGCTTAAATATCTCATCGACGTAAATCTTCCATATCATTGTTCCATTTGGAACTCGGAGGAGTTCATCCACCAAAAAGATTTAAATGATGAATGGCTTGATTCTGAGATTTGGAATTACGCCAAGGATCATAATTTAACTATTGTAACCAGAGATTCAAATTTCTCTGTTAGGGTCAGTACGTCAACTCCGCCTCCCAGAGTAGTATACCTGCAATTGAAAAACATAAAGGCCGGTAAGCTTTTTAAGCTCTTGCACAAAAATTGGACTTCGATAGCTAACTTAAGTGCCAGGTATAAGCTCGTAACAGTATTCCCCAATGAAATCCTTGCCATCGACTAACAATAACCAAACCATTTCAAACATGACAAACAGACCCATTCAAACCATATTCCTGCTCCTGATACTTGCTGGTATTTTCACAAACCTTCAAGCGCAGAGTCTGGATGAAATCGTTTCAAAACACATTAAGGCAATGGGCGGAGAGGATAAGTTATCTAAACTGCAAAGCATGAGGATCACTGCTGAAATGGATGTAATGAACATGAAAGTGCCGATCAACACCACAATCGTTCAAAACCAGGCTTTCAGAAGTGAGACCACCGTGCAGGGTTCAACCATTGTGCAGGCGATTAATGGAAATACAGGTTGGGCTATCAATCCGATGACCGGTGAAACAAAGGCAACCGCATTACCCGAAGAGGCCGTAAAATCAATGGCCTCGGAAACAGACATTACCGGTTTATATAACTACAAACAAAAAGGTTATCAACTGTCGCTGGACGGAGAAGAGGAATTGGCTGGCGCAAAGGTATACAAGGTGACAATGACCTTGAAAAATGGCGTGAAGAGAGTTAACTACATCTCCAAAGACACATTTTACATTCTCAAAATCGTGGCAAAAACTAACATCAATGGCCAGGATATCGAGTCTGAAAACACGCAATCAGACTTCCGGCAGGTAGAAGGTATTTATTATCCATTTACATCCGAAGTTTCAACTTCTGCAATGCCGGGTGCAAAAATGGCATTGCACATCAAAACCTTGGAAGTAAATCCAAAAATTGACCCCGCCATCTTCGCGATGCCAAACTGATTTGTTAACGCCTGATAGAAATCCCGGACATTGTTCGGGATTTTTTTTGTGCATTGGAAACTATTCCTCAAATTTACATGTATATACATTAAATGTAATTACATACATCAAAACACTACTGTTATGGCTACCACAAAATGGGTGATCGACCCAACACATTCAGAAATTCAGTTTAAGGTAAAACACCTTGTAATTTCAACAGTTACAGGTTATTTCAGAACCTTTGAAGGATCAGTTGAAACTGAAACGGAAGATTTCGACGGCGCTACTGTTGAATTTTCGGCGGATACTGCCAGCGTTGACACCAACCAGGCGCAGCGCGACGAGCACTTGAAGTCAGGTGATTTCTTCGAATCAGAAAAACACCCGAAACTTTCCTTCACCGGCAAACTTGCTAAAACAGGATCTGAGAGCTATACACTTAAAGGAGATCTGTCTGTAAAAGGAATTACCAAGCCTTTCGAATTTGCAGTAGAGTACGGCGGTAGCATGACGGATTTTTACGGAAACAATAAATCCGGCTTTGAAGTAACAGGCAAAATCAACCGGAAGGAATTTGGCCTGGAATGGAGTGCAGTAACAGAAGCTGGCGGCGTGGTTGTTGGTGACGAAGTTAAATTAATTGCTAACATTCAGGTAGTTAAGCAGTAAGATATATCAGTAAACCAGCCTCTTAAAAAAGCGTGGACATTTTTGTCCCGCTTTTCTTGTTTTCAGCCTGTCGGCTTGCTAACCAGCAGAGATTTTGCCTCAATCCCGATTTCGTATAGGGGTAAAACGTCTTTGTATCGTCAATAAGTTATTACTTTTGGCAAAAAAAGATTTCACCTTGATCATTGAGACACGCGCTTACGCCCGGGCGGGATTATTAGGCAATCCATCTGACGGTTTTTTTGGAAAAACGATCTCCATTTCAGTCAGGAACTTCGGTGCCTCCATCTCGCTTTACGAATCTCCTGAACTCCATATTGAAGCCCAGCCGCAGGATCTGAGCACGTTCCGCAGTATATTCCACCTGCGCGATACAGTTAGTATGCTGGGGTACAATGGAGGTATTCCGTTAATCAAAGCGGGAATTAAGAAGTTCGGAGACTATTGTGAAGAACAGGGGATCAGACTGCCTAACCGGAACTTCACTGTCCGCTACCGCTCTTCCATTCCGAGACAGGTAGGCATGTCGGGTTCCAGCGCCATTGTTGTAGCGCTTTTTCGTGCTTTGATCCAATTTTATAAGGTCGAGATTCCGCTTGAAATCCTGCCGCAGCTTGTCATGGTTACAGAAACCGAAGAATTGGGCATAACTGCCGGTTTGCAGGACCGCGTAATTCAGTGCTACGAAGGTTGCGTGTACATGGACTTTGACAAGACGATGATAGAACAAAAAGGTCACGGGCTTTATGAACGCATTAATCCGGAGCTCTTACCCAAACTTTACGTGGCATATAATACCAATCTCAGCAAAGTATCCGGCAAGGTACACAGCGATGTCCGCACCAGGTTTGACCGGGGAGAAGCACACGTGATTGATGTACTCGGCCAGATTGCCGCAAAAGCAGAACAAGGAAAACAAGCCTTGCTGGAAGGACGCGCAGACGATCTGCACCAGTTGATGAACGAGAATTTCGACCTGCGTTGCCAGATATACAATGTACCTGATTCCAATAAAAGGTTGATTAATGCAGCCAGAGCCTGTGGCGCCTCAGCGAAATTTGCCGGCTCAGGAGGCACGATCATCGGAATATACCGGGACGATGATATGCTCAACCAGCTTTTCGTACAACTAAAAAAGCATAATGCAAGGGTAATTAAGCCCTTCGTGGTTTGAATCAGCTATCAGCTATCAGCTATCAGCTATCAGCTATCAGCTATCAGCTATCAGCTATCAGCTATCAGCTATCAGCTATCAGCTATCAGCTATCAGCTAAGAATATCTGGTTCGAAGCTTTTTACTTATAATTTTAAAGATAATACGCCTCCATAGGCGGATATTTATTCACTCAAAAAAGCCGAAAGCTGACAGCCGACGGCCGAAAGCCAACTATGATTCGCAAAGCCGTTATACCTGCTGCCGGACTTGGAACCCGGTTCTTACCAGCAACCAAATCGATGCCGAAGGAAATGCTTCCTATTATCGATATCCCGACCATTCAGTACGTTGTTCAGGAGGCTGTTGATTCCGGAATAGAGGATATTCTGATTATTTCTGGAAAGGGAAAAAGGGCGATTGAAGACCATTTTGACCGGAATGTTGAGCTGGAAACTAGGCTGGAAGAAAAAGAAGATTTGCTTTGGTTCAATGAAATGCGCCGCCTGGCAGATATGGCGAATGTGCATTTTGTGCGTCAGAAAGAAGCAAATGGTTTAGGGGACGCTATCTATTATGCGCGCCACCACGTTGGCAATGAACCTTTTGCGGTTTTGCTTGGCGACACGATCATGGACTCTGTAATTCCCGTAACGCAGCAGTTAATGGACACTTACGAGCAATATGGTGGTTCGGTGATTGCTGTTGAACAGGTCCCTGCCAATAAGGTAAACCGTTACGGGATTGTAGGCGGGAAAACGCTGAGCGACTCCATTATGGAGCTTTCTACTTTAGTCGAAAAACCAGCAATTGAATCTGCCCCTTCTAACCTGGCCATTGCGGGACGCTATATCCTTACACCGGAAATATTCAATACAATTGAACAGACTCCGAAAGGGAAAAACAATGAAATTCAGCTTACTGACTCAATGCTGCTGCTTCTGAAACGTGAAAATATCTACGCGCACCACATTGAAGGCAAGCGCCACGATATCGGCGACAAGCTGGATTACCTGAAAACAACCGTTGAATTTGCATTGAAAAGAAAAGAATTTGCAGAGCCTTTCCGCGAGTTCCTGATCCGCATTCTTGAAAAATAAACCATAAGCACTCTTATTGTGGAAAAACAAATCATCGTTAGCGGAGCGACGGGCAATTTAGGCAAAGTGGTTACTTCTAAGCTGACTGGTCTTGGTTATGGTTTGCATATCAATTTAAGAAATACAGCAAAAGCCGGCGACTTCGATCCGGCTTTTGTTTCAACTTACAAGGCTGATCTGACCGATCCTGAACAGGCAGAAAATTTTGCCAAAAATGCGATAATCAAAGCCGGCAGGATCAATGCAGCCATTTTACTTGCTGGCGGATTTGCGCCCGGAAAGCTGGAAACAACGACAGTTCAGGATATTGAAAAAATGATCCGCATGAACTTCATGACTGCATTTAATTTAATTAAGCCCCTTACTGCGCATTTCGAGAAAAATGGCGGCGGGCAGTTTATTCTGGTGGGAGCCCGGCCGGCACTTGTGCCTGATCAGGGTGCCGGTAGCTTTGCGTATACATTATCCAAGTCGCTGCTCTTTCAAATGGCGGATATGATCAATGCGGAGGGAAAGAAAAGCAATATTTCTGCGGCGGTAGTTGTGCCCAGTATCATCGACACGCCCGATAACCGGCAAGCAATGCCCGATTCTGATTTCAGCAAATGGATTTCTCCTGAAGATATGGCCGAAAGTATCGCATTTATCCTGAGCGAGACCGGTAGTAAAATGAAGGAAACTATTTTGAAACTATATCACCAGGCTTAATCAACCTTCTTGGGCTCATAATCAATCTCGATCACCCGCATTCCTTTTTCATCCACTGCCCCGATCATCACGCGCTCCACATTCCCTGCTTTTTGTCTAAGCTCTGCCTCAGCAGTTTTCTGGTTTTTGATCTTCCTTCCATTCAGAAAATAAATCGTGCTATCCGCAGGATAACTGAATGCATTGTAATGCCGCGAGATAAGGCGTACAGTTGGCGGGCCGATTTCATGAATATCATTTCTGTTCGAGACCTGCACAGGCGCAACGTAGTCATAAATTTCCCTCCGGTTTCCTCTGATCTGTTCATAGGTGGGAAAGCTATCATCTTTCCTTGCTTTCTGCGCTTCTGCATCCGCAGCAAAGAGTAAGAGGAACAATAAAGCACAGCAATGAATCAAATGCTTTTTCATAGATCAGTTCTGAATTTTACACAAACTACTAAACATCACTGGAATTTGATCTTACCAATAAATTAAATCACACTTTGATTATCCAGTAATGCAATCTTGACCTGCGTAATTGTACTCCGCTGTTTTTTCAGGATAGTAAATTCATAATTCCGGGTCTTGAACTTTTCACCGACAGAAGGTATCCTGCCAAACTTCCAGATCAGGTAACCGGCCAGCGTCTCGTATTCGTTGCCTTTTGAAAGATCATGCGGCAATCGTTCGTTTAAGTCTTCTATCGAAATGGATCCGAGCACCGTGAAACTGTTATCCTCCTCATTTTTGATAATAGGCGCTTCATTATCGTATTCATCCTGAATCTCACCTACCAGCTCTTCCAGTATATCTTCCATGGTAATGATCCCGTCGATGCCGCCGTATTCATTGACAATGGCGGCCATTTGCTGGCGATTAACCTGGAAATCCCGAAGCAATGCACCGATCGGCTTTGAACCATGAACGGTAGAAATGGGCCTGACCAGCTCCTGAAGTACAATGTCTTTTCCCTGTCGCATTTTCAAAAGCAGATCTTTCAGATGCAGTACTCCTACGATCTGGTCGAGGGTATCTTCATAAACAGGTATCCTGGAATAACCCTCTTCGATAATCATTTCCAGTTTCTCCTCATTAAAATCGTTGATATCGACTCCGACGATCTGCGGTCGCGGGATCATAATCTGGCGTGCCAGCCGCTCTGAGAAGTCAAATGCATTTTTGATCAAATCATAATCTGCAGCTTCAATCATACCGCTTTCCTTCTGTTGCTGGACCAGGTACCTGAGCTCATCACTGCTGTGAACGTCGCTTCCGTGAGAGGGCGTGATTCCGATCGTTTTCAGGATAAAATTGGCGATACCGTTCAGCATCCAGACAATTGGGCGGAAAATCAGAAAGAATATGTGCAATGGGTAAGACAAAACCAATGTAGTCGCCTCTGGCCGCTGAATGGCGATTGACTTAGGCGCGAGTTCTCCGAAAACAATGTGAAGTACCGTGATTATAGCGAATGCAGCAGGCAACGCAATCTGATGCGCGAGCTCTGGATCCAGCGAAATTCCTATAAGCTCCATGCCGCCGATCAGGATTTTTGAAACGACCGGCTCCCCTATCCAGCCCAGTCCCAAGCTTGCCAGCGTAATCCCGAATTGGGTAGCGGCCAGGTACCCATCGAGATTGGCCACAATGCGTTTTGACAAAATGGCCATTTTATTTCCTTCCTGCGCCTTATGCTCCAACTGGGAAGCCCGGATCTTGACGATTGCAAACTCTGCTGCAACAAAAAAACCATTGAGCAGCACAAGCACCAATGTTATTAAAACCTGTATAGCCATTAATCGGGCGTTTTCTTGGAAGTGTTATATAATGCGTATGTTAACAAAAAACTGTTCCATTCGGAAATTTGCACTATCGCGACCAGCAGGCTATCTCGAAGACCGACTGTTTTCCGTAACTTAGATTGTATGAAAAGTGGGCACGCAGACTTACCGCTGCATTACGGCAAAGTACCGGTTTGGTTGGCGCAACGTATGAGTTCGCTGGGCGGAGCGATCGTTGAGGCGATCGTCATGGAATATGGGCGCGGTGCCCTGTTGCAGAAGCTGAGTGATCCTTTCTGGTTCCAATCACTCGGCTGTGTACTTGGAATGGATTGGCATTCTTCCGGGATTACTACCTCCGTGATGGGTGCATTGAAGCGGTCTGTTAACAAAAAATCGTCCGACCTCGGCATTTACATTTGCGGCGGCCGGGGCAAGCACTCCCGCGAAACGCCTCACGAACTTTTACTGATTGCCGATAAAACCGGACTGGATGGAAAACAGCTTGTGCATAGCAGCCGGCTCTCTGCGAAAGTGGACAATACAGCTATTCAGGATGGTTTTCAGCTGTACCTGCATTCATTTATTTTGTCAAAAGAGGGAGAATGGACTGTGGTGCAGCAAGGGATGAACACTGATGAAAAACTCGCACGAAGATATCACTGGCACTCGCCTGGCATTAAGTCCTTTGTTGAAGAGCCGCATACATTTATTTACGGACCAAACCGCGGCAATATCCTGAACCTGACCGACAGGGCTGCTGCTCCAACCAAGATCGGCATTCTGGAACTTACAAAAGAGAATCCCGACAAGATCATGCGGGAGGTAAGCAGACTGGTTATGCCGGGCCACCACGATGTAAGGGCAGAAGACGTGAACCTGAAACGGCTGGGCGCAGTGCTTGCATTGGCGCACGATAATCCAGTTGCAGACATGGAATCATTGTTATTGCTTGAAGGAGTCGGCCCCAGAACGATCCAATCGCTTACATTGGTCAGTGAGATTATTCACGGGACACCGTCGCGCTTTTCTGATCCCGCACGCTTCTCTTTCGCGCACGGCGGCAAAGACGGACATCCTTTTCCTGTGCCTCTCAAAGTATACGACGAATCCATTCTCACGCTTGACCGGGCGATCCAGCTTTCCAAGATGGGAGATAAAGATAAGTCGGATGCACTCAGAAATTTGTCCAAAGTCTCTGCCCGGCTTGAAAAAGACTTTGAGCCCAATAACCGTTTTGATGATATCGTTCAGCAGGAAAGGGATAACTCCTGGAAGTACAATGGCCGGACTGTTAAAGGCAAAGCAAAAAAACCGAAAGGATCAAGTGGTCAGCTGGAACTGTTTTGATTGTAACACATAGATTTATTAAGTTTATGCTAACCTGTTTTCCTGACTTTTGAGTAAAGACAACATCGATACCGCAGTTATGATACTTCGTTCCCCATCATCAGTTTTACCCCGCACTCTGGATGAATTCCAGAAGTGGGAGTCAGTTGATGGATATAAATATGAATGGAACGATGGCAGGATAATACGGTTTGGTAAATTGAAAAAGAAGCACCTTTTCATTATCAGGAAATTACAGCAGCTATTCTTTAAGACTGTCGCTTTCTCCACAGGGGCTGCATTGATTATGGAGCAGGATGTAATGCTCAGCGGTATTCAGATGCGCCGACCGGATCTAGCCTACTTCAATGGAAAACAGATTGATGATTCAGCCAAATCGGACATAGAGCCGGTACCTGAATTCCTTATTGAAGTAATTTCCCCAACTGACGACGCCGAAAAGGTGGAAGAAAAACTGGCTGAATACTTCAATGCAAGTGTAAAAGTGGTCTGGCATATCTATCCTGAAAATGAGGTTGTGTATGTTTACACAGCCCGCAAGACAGTCCGTATTTGCACTGACCTGGATATTTGCTCAGCCGCTCCCGTCTTGACAGATTTCAATGTCTCAGTGAAGGAGCTGCTTTCGACTTCCATTTAAGTTAAGTATCTTCTGCTACACGCCAGCTCCCGGCAGTATAATCCTGTACTTTCCCCCTTTTTCGTTACTTTGTATGTCTTTCCGTTTTGGAAAAGCATTCTTCGCGCATTAAGCTAATTTCTCAATGATCTCCAAAATCCAACTAAAAAGACCTTTACTACTCCTGGCTGGGACTACCATTGTGGTGGTATCCTGCATGAAAATGTCCCCGACGGGATCTACTTCAAAAACAAACAGCACCGCAGTAGTAGTGCAAGAAGATGCTGCTACGGGGAAAGCCCGGGCTAAGGAAATTCGTGAAAAGACTTCGGTAAAATTAGCAGACGGACTTAAACTGGATCTCTGGGCCTCCGATTCCCTCGCTCCCGATCCGGTTGCAATTGCGGTTGACGACTGGGGCGCAGTTTACCTCAACCGTACCAACCGCCAGAAGAACTCTGAATTCGATATTCGCGGCCACCAGAACTGGATGACCGCCTCCATTGCGCTGCAAACCGTGGAAGAGCGGCGCGCATTTCTGCGGAGTACATTTGCGCCCGAAAAAAGCAAGGAGAATAGCTGGCTGAAAGATCTGAATGGCGACGGATCTCACGACTGGAAAGATCTTGCCGTTGAAAAAGACGAAGTATGGAAAATTCAGGATACTGACAATGATGGTATCGCAGACAAATCAACCCGCATTCTTGACGACTTTTTTGAAGAGGTTTCAGATGTGGCGGGCGGTGTGCTGATCCGTGCCAAAGATGCATTCGTGGCAATAGCTCCTGATCTTTGGAGATTACGGGATACAAATGGTGATGGTGTGCTGGATGAAAAAACCTCGATAAGTCACGGATACGGCGTACACATCGGCTTTGGAGGTCACGGAATGTCCAACCCGATTGAAGGGCCTGACGGAAAAATTTACTGGAACATCGGTGATATCGGTGCCAACATTACGACCAAAGAAGGTGTAAAACATGAACATCCTAACTCGGGTATCATTGCGCGCTCCAATCCGGATGGAAGTGACTTTGAAGTGTTTGCACACGGACTCAGAAATACACACGAATTTGTGTTCGACGAATATGGTAACCTGATCAGTTCTGACAACGACGGTGACCATCCCGGCGAAAGCGAGCGTTTGGTGCACGTAGTGGAAGGATCTGATGCGGGCTGGCGCTCTAACTGGCAGTATGGAAAGTATACTGACCCGAAAAACAACAGCTATAAGGTGTGGATGGACGAACAGCTTTTCAAACCTCGCTGGGAAGGTCAGGCGGCTTACATTATCCCTCCTATCCAGAATTTCCATAATGGACCGACCGGAATGCAATATAATCCCGGAACTGCGCTTGGCTCTGAATGGAAGAATAAGTTTTTCCTTGTAGAATTTGTAGGTAACCCGGCCCGCTCACCAATCTGGGCTTTCGGACTTAAACCAAAAGGTGCGTCTTTCGTGCTGAACGGAGAGAAAAACATCTTGTCAGGCATTCTTCCGACCGGCATCCGTTTCGGTCCCGACGGCGCTTTGTATGTAGCCGACTGGATCAATGGATGGGATACCAAAAATTACGGGCGTGTCTGGAAACTGGATGTAACAGAAGAGAAGAACGACCTGAAAGCACTTCGTGCAGAAACCAAGAAATTCATGCAGCTTGATTATGCACAGCAAAATGACGATATGCTGTTGAAGCTGTTGTCAAATCAGGATATGCGGATCAGACAGAAGTCACAGTTCGAGCTTGCGTCTCGTGGCGCAAAAGGCGCGGCGATTTTGAACAAAGCAATTGAGCAAAAAGAAAATCAGTTGGGCCGCATTCACGGGATTTGGGGAATGGGACAATTGGCTCGCCAGGATAAATCTTACGCCAATGTATTGATGACGTTACTGAAAGATTCCGACGAAGAGATTACGGTTCAGGCGGCCAAAGTGTTGGGCGATGCGCGCATTGCGGAAGCCGGCCCGATGCTGGTTCCAATGCTGTCCAGTAAAAACCCGCGCGTGCAGTTCTATGCTGCGCAGGCTATCGGAAGGATCAAATACAAGGACGGCGTCGCGCCGCTGATCAGCATGATCAAAGCGAATAACGATGAAGACGTGTACTTGCGCCACGCTGCTGTACTTGCATTATCGCGCATTGGCGAAGCTGAGCCCATTCTTGCATTGGCCAACAATCCTGAAAAATCGGTGCGTACCGCTGCGGTACTGGTACTTCGCAGAATGAAAAATGAGGGTATCAGTATTTTCCTGCAGGACAAAGATGAATATATCGTAACAGAGGCAGCACGCGCGATCAATGACGATCTTTCTATTCCGGGTGCATTGCCGGCGCTGGCGGGTACTTTGAACGAGAAAAGATTCAAGTCGGAGCCGCTGCTTCGTCGTGCGATCAATGCGGCGCTGAGAGTTGGCGGAGAGGCTCAGCTGAACGATCTCATCGCATTTACAAAAAGAAAAGATGTTGATAAGGAAATAAGGGCAGAGGCTCTGGCGACTTTGGGTACCTGGGCAAGTCCATCTGTAATGGACCGTGTAGACGGGCGTTACCGCGGCGTTATCACCAGAGATCCAGCTGCTATTAAATCCAAAGTACAGCCGATCATTGCGGATCTTTTAAAGGAAAGCGACCCGACTATACTCATCGCTACCTCACAGATTGCAAGCAACCTGAACATTTCAGACAACAATGAAACTTTGGTCAAAATCCTGAATGAGAACAAAGATCCAAAGGTGCGCGCGGCAATGCTCGTTGCATTGAACAAGCTGAATTATGCAGGAATGGACGCGGTGATGAAAAAAGGAATGTCTGATGCTGACGCCGATGTTCGTACCGCTGCTTTGGGAATGGTAGGAAGTGTGAATATGTCCAAAGAAACACTCACCGACATTTCCAACCAGATCTTTGAAAAAGGTAGCGTAAGAGAGCAGCAACAAATGCTGAAAGTGCTGGGCAGCTTGCCGGTCGTCAAAACGGAAACGATCCTCACTGATCTGATCGGCAGAATGGAAGCCAAGAAACTTCCCCCAAGTCTGGCGCTGGACCTGGGAGAGGCCATTGATTCAACAAAATCCACAGCTTTGATTTCGAAACTGGCTCCAATGCGTTCCAAGGGTGAAACTGTTGCGGACTACCAGGATGCATTGTTTGGCGGAAATGCGCAGTTGGGCCGCCGGTACTTTCTGACAAGCTCAGCTGCGGAATGCGTGCGCTGTCACTCCATAGGCGGACAAGGCGGCGAAGTCGGCCCCTCTCTTTCGAATATTGGAAACGTACTTTCACGCGAGCAGATCTTGCAGGCGCTGATTGAACCGAGTGCGCGTTTATCGCCAGGATATGGTATGGTAATCCTCACTTTGAAGGACGGAACGACAGCTGCGGGCGTACTTGCACAGGAAAACGAGCATGAACTGGTACTCAAAACTTCGGAGGCCGAGCCGCTCAAAATCGCGACGGCCCGCATTGCCAAAAGGGAAAATGTCCCTTCGAGCATGCCGCCGATGGGATCAATTATGTCGAAAAGGGAAATCCGGGATGTAGTTGAATTCTTGTCGGGGTTGAAACGATAGATTAAACCAACAGCGAAAAGGCTGCCTGAGTACGAATTCGGGCAGCTTTTTTGCTTTTTACACAGCAATAGTACAGACAAGCCAATGTGACTCCTTCAAAACATTCGTCAAATGGGCCTGTACTTTCGACGGATTTGAATAGAACTTCGACGAATTGCATAGAATTCGCCTGATTTTGCAGTGAATACAAGGTGCTACTTACCAGAAATTTGTCACTTTTGTTAAACAGGCACCACAACAGTGATGCTTCTGCTACTTCATCGGCATAGACTTTGTAAAATCAGGCATTAAAAACCGTAATGGAATTAGAAAAAAAAGAGGCAGAGGCGGTCAATAAAGCCATTCTTTTCTGGGAGGAAAGTAATCAGATCTCCAAAGAACAAGCGGAACAGCTGCGGGGAAGTTACCAGTTGCGCAATTCGAATGTCGATGCAATTGCCATTTATGCGTTGATCTCAGCCATTTCATGCGGTCTGCTGGCTTTCGGTGCATTGGTGATAGACGAAAAGTGGCTGGAAATGCTGCGGCAGAAATGGGGGATTTCCGAGAACATTTTCGGGATAGGCTTTTCTCTCCTGACTGCATTGTTTGTTTTTCTTGCCAAAAGACGACAAGTACGCTTTCCGCAGGCACGCGCCAGTAACGAAGCTTACAATATCACGATCATCCTTACCGTCGCTATCGCTGTCACGTACTGGACACGCAGTTTTGCCGACGCGCAAAGCAACTATGCCATGCCGCTGCTCATTGCGGCGATTGTGTACGGTGGTATAGCAGTTCTCTTACGCTCAACGCTCCTCTGGACGGTGATGATTATTTCACTTGCAGGCTGGTGGGGTGCACAAACGCATTATTGGTCCAAAGGAAGTTTCCGGTTCTTAGGCATGAATTATCCGCTGAGAATGACGGTTTTCGGACTTGTGATCTGGGGCTCATCTTTCATTTTGAAGCGCACAGGCTCAATGAAGTTCTTACAGGAAGTAACTTACAGCATCGGGCTTTTCCTGTTCCTGCTTGCAGCCTGGACACTCTCTATATTCGGGAACTATGACGATTGGGAAGGATGGAAATTGCTGAAACAAGGTCACTTCTGGTATTGGGCAGCCGCGTTTACATTGATGCTCGCCGGAATGCTGTATTATGCATTTCAGAAGGGATTGTACGTGCTGCGCGACTTATGTCTGGTGTTCTTTCTGCTTAACATTTACACCCGGTATTTTGAGTACTTCTGGGACCGTACCAACAAAGGCATTTTCTTTGCCATACTCGCACTTTCTTTCTGGTTTGTTGGAAGAAAAGCCGAACAGTGGCGCAATAAAACCATTTCTACCCCCACCAAATGAGACCGATTCGACAAAACGAAAAAGACCTGATTGCTTTCATGCTGAGATACATCAACCTCAACCCCGACGACTATCCCGTTAACGAAAAAGTAGATGAATACGAAGGCGGTGTAATGGGAAGTATCAGTCTGGGCGGCAATGTAGATGCTTACGCGGGTGATCTGATACAGGCAGAGTATGAGGACCAGGACGGAACGCCGGTTGTTATCACGCTTACCAAAGATGAAAACAACAGGTTACTCGATCTGGATTTCTGGAAAACCGACTTTTCAAAACTGCTGGTATACCCTACTCCAGACAAGCTCGTGTTCGGTACTCCGCCTTCTCAGTAAAGGTTACAGTTCCTCATAGTCGAGCTCTTTGCCGTAAGTTTCCTCCATTTTCCACAGAGACAACAAAGCCAGGGTAAAGCAAATACCGCCCACGATCGCACCGGAATGCAATACACCGACGGAGGGTTTTAGCAGCTGGAACAAAGGCAATGTAATTAATACCGTAGCGCGCACATTGTTCGCGACCGAAGTAGTGGCAGTAGCCCGGAGGTTGGTTCCAAATTGCTCTGCGGTAGTGGTAAGGAACATAGCGATATACCCGATCGAAAATCCAAGGCAGACGTAGCAGATATACAACACTTCATCTGAGCGGATACCACCGTAAAGCAGCCACGCTACTCCGGCCAAAGTCATGGCGATCATTACCAAAATGGCTTTCCGACGTGATTTCAGCCATTGACTCAGGATACCGCTAAAAAAGTCACCTGTAACAACACCAATGTATGTGTACAGCACACAAGTACCAGCCTGAACTTCTCCGGGAATGCCCAGCGCTTTTGCGAATTCGTTACCAAAAGTGGAATAAATGCCGATTACCATGTACGTAGGCAGCCCGATCCCCATGCAGCGGAGGTAGCGTACAAACCGTGCCCAGCTTGTAAACAGCGTCCACCAGGGGACCCGCTTCGCTCCCCGTTTTTCGAGACTTTTATTGAAAACCGAAGATTCGAGCACATTGAAACGCAGCACCAGCAGGATCAGACCCATTCCGCCCCCGATAAGGTACGCAGTTCGCCAGTCGGTGAGCTTTACGGCAAAGAAGGCTGCGATCGCTCCTGCCAGCCCGACGCTAGCAACTATCGAGGCGCCGTACCCTCTGAGCTCCCGTGGAAGGATCTCGGCGATTAATGTAATACCAGCGCCCAGCTCACCTGCCAAGCCTAGTCCGGCAATGAAGCGCAAGAGCGAGTAAACTTCAATGTTACTGGTAAAACCGCAGGCAATATTTGCAAGTGAATAGGTCAGTATCGAACCGAAAAGCACCGAGCGGCGACCTAACTTATCTCCTAAAACTCCCCACATAAATCCCCCGATCAGCAGCCCGGCTTGCTGCCAGTTATAGATGTTAGCACCAATGCGAGAGATTTCGTCTTCGCTCAACCCCAGATCTTTCAAACTCGGGACGCGCACGATATTGAACAGCAGTAAGTCATAAACATCCACGAAATAGCCTAGTGAAGCTACGATGACAGGTATTGTAAGAACTGCGCTTATTTTGGGCTGAGCAGCTGTAACGGAGTGCATTATCGATTGATCTAAACAGTCTTAATCTTCAAAAGTTTTCTTCCGCAACGATTTGACCATCGCATTTCGCTGCTTGTCTTTCAATCTTTCCAGCCGGGAAGCGGCAGTGGGTTTGGTGGGTTTACGGAGCTTTTTCACCGTAAATGCCTGTTTGATCAAGTCGTCGAATTTGGCAACGACTTTGTCCTTGTTGGCAAGCTGTGAGCGCTCGGTCTGGTGGTATAATACCAGGACTTTATCATTCGTTAACTTGGAGGCAAGTTTCTCTATGAGCGTTTGCTTCTGTTCGTCAGTAAGCACCGACGAGTTCAGGATATCAAATCGCAGTTCCACCTTTGTTTCTACCTTATTAACATTTTGTCCACCTGCGCCTCCGCTGCGGGCTGTCTGGAAAGTCAATTCATTGTGAAGTGTGTCGGGATTGATCATTATTCGGAGGAGATATATTGTTAACGCTTGTTAATGTTTAATCGCAAAATAGGGCTGTTAGCTCGCTTGATTGTCATACCAGGGGTCAGCCTTTCAGATTTGTCAAATCAAAATAAATGCTAAGAAGCTGTTTAATAATATTTTACAAAATAAACTTTAATAAATGCCACGAAAGTTTACATTGAAATTCCAAAAAGCAACCTAATTGTATTTCCGGTAGTCTGTATAACATCATTAAACCGGTTGCAAAAAGTGATGTCCAATAAACGATTTTTAAAAACAGAAAACAATTTAAACATACAGCCATGAGCACCACGCGCATACTTCGGATTCTCGGCCTGTGCATTTTAATGTTAGGCGGTGTTACGGTGTCCAATAAAACCCAAGCTCAGCCAGGGGTCAGTATTTCTTTTCAGACTTTTTATGAGGAGCTCTCTCCTTACGGAAGGTGGGTGCGCAACCCGCAGTTCGGTTCTATCTGGGTGCCCGACGTACCAAGAGGTTTTCAACCCTACTCTACTAATGGATACTGGGAAGTTACCGAGTATGGTAACACCTGGGTATCCGACTACGACTGGGGCTGGGCTCCTTTCCATTACGGCCGGTGGTCTTTCGACGATTACCTCGGCTGGTTCTGGGTACCTGATTACGAATGGGGACCTGCCTGGGTAAACTGGCGATCAGGTGGCGGCTATTATGGCTGGGCGCCGCTTGGCCCCGGGGTTAATATCAATGTTTCAGTAAATATTCCTTCATTCTGGTGGGTGTTTGTACCACAACGTTATGTAACCTATCGCAACTGGTACAACTACTGCCCGCCGCGGAGAAGAGTAACGAACGTTTACAATCAAACCGTGATCATCAACAACTACTATCGCAGCAACAACCGCACCTATGTGTACGGTCCGCGCCGCGACGAGATTGAGCGTGTGACCCGGAGAAGTGTACCTGTACGAACAATCGACGCAAGCCCAAGTGGCCGCGGCAGAGTGATTGTTGCAGGTAATGGCAGAGGAAATAATTACTATGATTCGCGTAGTGATGACAGAAGTTCGAGATACGAGCCAGCGCGCCGCGGATCGGTGATCGATGCCAGCCGCAATGGAAGAGGTGATTATAACAACAACCGTAGTGAGCGGGGCAATAGCGATTTTGACAGAAATGAACGGAGTAACAACGGTCGCATCAGTGACAATTCTGACCGCCGCGACGACCGCATCAACAATGGCCGGATAAGCGACAACTCTGATCGCAGTAGCGGCGACCGTCGCGACGGCGACCGGATCAACAATGCGCCGCGTAATCCTGTTGAAGACCGTGACAATATGAGGGGAAGCCGCACGAGAGAAGCTGAGCCGGCGTTCCCTTCTGACAACCGCAGCAATAACCGGTATGAAGCACCCCGTCAGCCTGATCGCAGCAGCAGGGAGGCTAACCCAGGATTTGGTTCGGAGAGAAGTGCCCGACCAAGCCGCTCCAATGATGCGCCGGTAAATGCCAGCCCTGGCCGACGTGAATCTTACGAGGCGCCGCAGCGTTCCAGCCGTCAGGAAAGAAGCGCGCCGGAGCCAAGAAACAATGGACGTTCTTCTCAGGAAAGTGCACCGAGAGGCGCTTCTGACAGAGGCAGCAGAGGTCCGAGATAATCTGAAATAGTATGTTTGAAAACCCGTCGGAATCCTAGATTTCGGCGGGTTTTTTCTATTGGATGCAGGATAAAATTGTTACTTTTAACCTATCCTAACCCCACTTTTTAATGGAAATACAATTTGACATTGAATTCAAAGAAAGTGCCCCCAAGTACATCCAGATTATCAAATCCCTCTTGCAGGCAATCAGCAAAGGAAAGCTGAAAAGAGGCGACAAAATCCCTTCCATTAACCAGCTCAGTGAGGAATATCTGCTCTCACGGGATACCGTAGAAAAAGCTTACAAACACCTGATCAAAGACGGCGTACTCATTTCAGTCCGTGGAAAAGGGTATTTCATCAATCGCGTTGACATTGAAACCTCGGTCAGGATTTTACTGGTTTTTAATAAGATCAGTAACTACAAAAAGCAGGTTTACAATGCGTTTGTGGAAAATCTGGGAAAGAATGTAAATGTGGATCTGCATATCCATCACTCCAATGCAAATATTTTCCGGAACCTGATCAAGAACAGCCTCGGCGAGTACGACTACTATGTGATCATGCCGCATTTCTACGAAAAGGCAGAAGAGGCGATCGAAACGCTCAAAACAATCCCGCCGGAGAAGCTCATATTATTGGACAGAGATCTCGAATTGAACAGTAAAAAGCATTCATCTGTATACCAGAACTTCGAGAAAGATATTGTGCTGGCGTTGAATGAAGCAGTCGACTTACTGAAAGTCTATAAGAAGCTGGTTTTGATATTCCCGACCCTGATCCGGTATCCGAAAGAAATTATCAAAGGTTTCCGAATCTTTTGTATCCAGCATGAATTCCAGCACGAGATCATGTACGATTTCCATGAAGATAACAAGGCTGTGAAGGATACTGCGTATGTAGTAATTGAGGAAAATGACCTGGTTAACCTGATCAAAAAATCGCGCGAGCAGCAGTTAACAGTTGGAAAAGATATCGGTATTATCTCCTACAATGAAACCCCACTGAAAGAAATCCT
The DNA here is from genome assembly GCF_000701505.1 of Dyadobacter crusticola DSM 16708. Lineage (GTDB taxonomy): Bacteria > Bacteroidota > Bacteroidia > Cytophagales > Spirosomataceae > Dyadobacter > Dyadobacter crusticola. The sequence goes on from NZ_JNJB01000001.1 coordinate 676,349, forward strand.
GCTCGACGGCATTACCACCATTTCAACCGATCACGAACAAATGGGCAGAACCGCCGCCGAACTGATCAATGAAAATAAAAGGGCAGTGATTAAAAATCCGTTTACGTTGATCCGGAGGAAATCGCTTTGAGGTTCCTTCGACTGCGCTCCTGGGTGACAAGTCTATTGCTTTGTCACCCTGAGCGCAGTCGAAGGGCAGGCACAAAAGCTGGTCGAAGGGCTAAGTACAACTCGCAGTCGAAGCGGGGTAAACCGCATTACTTTGTTACAACCCCGTCGCTACTGTCAGCTTACCTCTCTCATTCATTAACTCATTCCGTACATTCAGACTTCTGAACAACCCGATTGGATCGAGCGCGCCGCCGTTCCGGCGCATTGATTCGCGAACCAATGGACGCACGTCGGTGCGGAATGCATTCTGTAGAATTTGCTGTGCAAGTACTACGTCGTTTTCCATTCTTGCTTGTTCCAGCTTAGTGCGGTCCACCAGCAGAGCTTGTGCCTGTGCGATCAGGATTGCTTCTACTGATTGCAGCAGGTCTTCCAGCGGATCTTTTACGTTGTGGCTCGCGTCGATCATCCAGGCATACGTATCCGCGGCGCGGTTAGCCCGCTGCATTCCTGCCACGAGTTCTACGAAAATCAGGAATAATTGATACGGACGAATGCTGCCCACAGTCAGGTCATCGTCGCCATACTTGGAATCATTGAAGTGAAAACCCGCGAGGCGACCTTCCATCATCAGTGTAGCAACGATTTGCTCAATGTTTGCATTCGGTAAATGGTGGCCCAAATCAACCAGAACATCGGCTTTCGGTCCCAGCTTTTGACAAAATAATAAGGAGCTGCCCCAATCCTGGATTACAGTGGAATAGAAATTAGGCTCGTAAGCTTTGTATTCCACATATACCTTCCAATCATCGGGTAATGCAGTATATATTTCCTGCAAAGATTCAAGCGTATTTTGGAAAGACTTCACAAAGTTGGATTGGCCCGGAAAGGTAGATCCATCAGAAAGCCAGATTGATAGTGCTTTTGAACCCAGCTCTTTTCCGTATTTGATTACTTCAATATTGTGCTCAACCGCCTGCTTGCGCACGGACTTATCTACATGCGACAGCGAGCCGAATTTATAGGAAAGCTCCTGATTCTTCTGATCCTGAAACGTATTCGAATTGACAGCGTCGAATTTGAGACTGACCGAAGAAGCGAGGTCCATAATGGATTGTGCTCTTTCAGGGATATCCCAAGGAATGTGCAGCGAAATGGAGCCGCTGGAACGGTTTAATGCGTGCAGCAAACCAACATCTTCTGTTTTTTCCTCCAAAGAACGCGGCTCGCCAACGCCGGAGAAACGGCCGAATCGAGTACCGCCGGTACCCAAGGCCCAGCTCGGGATAGCGACCTGAAAATCCGAAAGTGCTTTTACTACTTCGCCGGCATTGATCCCTTCCTCAGCCAGTATGTTATTGGTGTAAGCCAGCTGGTTATTATGTCTGGAAAGTAAGCTGTCGTTGTGCTGGTCAATCTGATATTGTTCAATTCTCATGGGTAAAAGCGTTTTTTATGGAACAAAAAAACCGGGGCTTCCCGGCCCCGGCGCATTTCACTCAATTATTTATCTCAGGAATGCAGCAGGTACGCCACCGTCCACATTGATCACGTTTCCTGTACTCTTGCTCAGTAATCCACTCACAAAAATGTAAACTCCATTTGCGATATCTTCGGTGTGGATTTCTGCATTCAAAACCGTGCGTTTTGCATAATAAGCTGGCAGTTCTTCCACTTTAATTCCATAAGCTTTTGCACGGCCAGCCGCCCAGCCGCTTTCCCAGATCTTGCTGCCTGCAATCACCGCGTCAGGGTTAACTACATTCACGCGGATCTTGTCCGGTCCGAGCTCAGCGGCGAGCAGTCGCGACATATGTTGCTGGGCTGCTTTGGCAGTTCCGTAAGCTACATTGTTCGGTCCTGAAACGATTCCGTTTTTGCTTGCGATGTTGATAATATCTCCCCCCAAACCCTGCTGGCGCATAATAGCAACAGATTCCTGTGAAACCAGGAACTGACCTTTAACCAAAACATCTTGCAGAATATCATAATCCTTGACCGTTGTCTCAGCTATTGGTTTTGAAATCGAAAGTCCGGCACAGTTTACTACAATGTCGACACCGCCGTATTTCAGTTTGGTCGCGTGCAATGCAGCTTTGATCTGCTCGTCGTCGAGCACGTTTGCAATGGTAGTATCAGAAAAGTCTTTACCAAATTTGGCATCAAACTCAGCTTTGGTTTCAGCCAATGCTTTTTCATCAATATCCGAAATCACGACGCAAGCACCTTCCTGCAAGAGCTTTTGCGCAATTGCTTTTCCGATACCTCCTGAACCGCCGGTAACAAACGCCACTTTACGGGACACCGACTTTTCTTTCGGCATACGCTGCAGTTTTGCCTCCTCCAGCAACCAGTATTCAATGTCAAATGCTTCCTGCTCAGGCAGTGAAACGTAAGAAGAAATCGCCTCCGCGCCTTTCATTACATTGATTGCATTGATATAAAACTCAGCCGCAACGCGCGCAGTTTGTTTGTCTTTTGCAAAAGAAAACATCCCCACACCTGGCAACAAAATAATTACGGGATTTGGGTCACGCACTGCGGGGCTGTTATCATGCTTGCAGCGATCGTAGTAAGCCTGGTAATCTGCGCGGTAAGCTTCAAATTGCGGGCGGATATGTTCAAGTATCTCCTGATCTGTTGCTGTCAGCTTTTCGAATGGAAGATCCAGTACCAGCGGGCGGATTTTAGTTCTTAAAAAGTGATCGGGGCAGCTGGTACCTAATGGTGCCAGTTTTTCAAGATCATTGCTGGCAATATATTCCAGCACGCGGTCATCATCAGTAAAGTGGCCGATCATTGCCTGCTTTTCAGAAGCTAAGCCACGCAGGTATGGAGCCAGTTTTCCTGCAATCTCCGCGCGGCGCTCTTTCGGCTCACTTTCCAGTTTCTGACCTCCGAAAACAGGGCGGTTTTTGCCATAGTTCTCATTCAGGTATTCAGAAGCTTTTTCAATTGTATCTAATGTATTAATGTAAGATTCGTAAGCAGTATCGCCCCAGGTAAATAATCCGTGTCCACCCAGCACAATGCCGCGTATTCCCGGGTTTTCGGCCAGCGCCTGTTCCAGCTTCAATCCAAGATCGAAGCCCGGACGCTGCCAGGGTACCCACGCCAGTTCACCGTTGAATAACTCTTTTGTAATAGCTTCCCCTTCTTTCGATGCAGCGATCGCGATCAATGCATCGGGATGAAGGTGGTCGATGTGCTTGAATGGGAGCAATCCGTGCAGCGGCGTATCGATGGAAGGAGCTTTTGACTTGAGATCATAAATGCAGTGGTTGAATAGCTCCACCATTTCATCTTCAAATTCAAGTCCTCTGTATATATTTTTAAGACTATGCAGCCTGTCGACATATAGACCAGCGAGCCCGTTCCTTGTCAATGTACCGATATCACCGCCCGAGCCTTTGATCCACATTACCTCTACCGGATTGCCTGTAAGAGGGTCTTTTTCTATGGTTTTACAGCTTGTGTTACCACCAGCATAGTTGGTTAGTCGGAGATCTGCTCCCAACAGGTTGGAACGGTACAGAAGAAGCGCCACCTGATCATCGCCGAGCGAAGCTGCTTTTTCATCATCCCACAAATAGCTTACATACCGATACTGGCTCACTTTAGAACTGCTCATATATTTTAAGTTAATTATTTTGTCGATTTGAGGTGAATAGCACTTCCCAGAAAGGTTTTAGTTGCACGATTCTTACTCTGGAAAGGTGCACAAGATTAGAAAACTTACCTATCCACACCGTCCTGTTGTATCCTGCATGTAGAAATAAATTGAGAATTAATGGGAAATTAGGAAGTTAATAAAAAAATGGCCTGCCTCTTTTATGAGGCAGACCATTTTGAAGTGAAATATCCTTAGTTGCTATTTTGTGATAACAATTCTTTTTGTTGTGTTGTTGACTTTCAGAGTGTAAAAACCATTTGGCAAAGCTTTGACATTGACCGGTTTCGTCGACAGGGCTTTTTGCTTCAAAACAACTTTACCTGTCTGGCTCAATATCAAAACGTCCTCTTCTCTTTCCAGCCCGGAGATAGTCAGGTATTCACTTGCCGGATTAGGGTACACGCTTACTTGCGCCTCGTTTTTGACCATAATGATCTTTGAGTATTCAGAGTCGCCGTTATAATCCAGCTGTTTTAAACGATAGTAAGTAACACTAAAAGGGTTTTGATCGGAGTAGGTATAATTCTTCGGTGCTTTACTATCACCACTACCCTCGATATACCCGATCTTGTTAAATGTTCTCGCATCAGCGCTTCTTTCAATTTCAAACCCTTTGTTGCTGGTTTCCGAGGTGGTTTGCCAGGTGAGCTTGTTTTGTCCCTTATCGGCTTTGCAATCAAAGGTGATAAGAGTAACTGGCAACGGTGAAGAATAGTAGTCGCTTGGTAAGATAAAATTGGGCACATCAGCGTTAGTTACTTCCGCATGATACTGACCAAATCCGCTAGGTGTATACTTGGGATCCCCCACATTTGTAGCATCCAACATGCCGTTCAAATACCATTTATATGTATTTTTTGACAATGTACCGCCTGCATTTACATAGAAATATCCATCTCCTTTAATAATCGGTATTTCCTTTTGCGACTTATAGCTATAATATCGATCAGTATAACCTTCAATGCCAGTAAAGTTGAAGTTGTTGTTTTCAATTGAAAGTATTCCAGGCTTTAATCCAGAGAGGTCGGGCAATGGGCCTGTCAGATTTCCGTAGTCCAAGACGATTTTTGTTGCATTCACAAGATTATTAATCTCTTCTGGGATAGTTCCTGTGTGAGCATTGTTATAAAGAATCAACTCTGTTAAGTTGGTAAGCTTGCCTATTTCAGGCGGAATTGACCCGGCATTCTGAATTCTGCTGATACTAAGTTGTTTTAAATTAGTTAAATTACCGATGCTGGAAGGTAGTTTTCCCTCTAAGAAGGGAGACTCTCCAATCGATAAGAATCTCAGATTTGTCAGATTCCCTAACTCAGTAGGTAATTGGCCCGTAAAACCCATATTACTGATAATAAGAGTTCTCAAACTAGTCATATTCATCAGACTAGTTGGCACTGGTCCGATCGGAAAAATCGGGTAGGCAGCTTGGCCAAGTGACAGCACCAAAGTCTCCACGTTAGCTAAAGTAAAAATCTTCTCTGGAATTGGCCAAAGAGGGGTAAACCAAAGGGTTTTTAGGTTAACTAAATTACCGATAACATCTGCATTCGTAATTCCAAATGCATGACCAGCTATATCCAGCTCTTCCAGATTGATCAAGTTACCTAGTTCAATAGGCAAATTACCCGTTAGGTGAGTGCTAGAAAATCTTGCATTCAGAAGTAATTTTTTCAATGCCGTGAGACTGCCGATTTCGGCTGGTAAAGTCCCTTTCAACTCATCTCCCGAAATATCTAAACTGGTTACACGCCCACCTTCACATCCTACTCCTGACCAGCCACATGGGTTATCACCAGGCGCTCCCGGTATAACCCAGTTGTTTCCAGGCCAGCCGACACCATTTGCAGCATTATAAACAGCGACCAGCGCAAGACGATCCTGTTCTAAAGTCTGTGAGTAGGTGTTAAAAGAAGATAATAATAGAATGAACGTTAAAAGTTTTTTCATAATGGCATGATAGAGCTAGCGAATTTCTAAAAACAAATATCATGACATTAAATTACAATTAGTTACATATCTACTCCCCTACTTCCAAGTCAATCCCATATTCGCAAACATGAATGCATAAATATCCGCTTGTGTCTCTAACGCTTTTTTGGTGTTGCTGGCGCCGTGGCCGGAGTTGGTGTCAATGCGGATTAACAGCGGGTTAGTCGAGGAAGCGCCGGCTTTGGCCTGCAACTCGGCTGCGTATTTGAATGAATGTGCAGGTACTACCCGATCGTCGTGGTCGGCGGTGGTGATCATCGTTGCCGGGTATTTACCGCCTTCGTTGATATTGTGCAAAGGCGAATATGCGTAAAGCGCTTTGAATTCCTCGGCATTGTCGCTGCTGCCATAGTCGGCGATCCAGTTCCAGCCAATTGTAAACTTGTGAAAACGCAGCATATCCATTACTCCCACTGCCGGGAAAGCGACTTTAAAGAGTTCAGGGCGCTGGTTCATCACTGCGCCTACCAGCAAACCGCCATTTGATCCACCCTGAATAGCCAGTCTTTCCGGCGAGGTATACTTTTCTTTGATCAGGTATTCGGCCGCAGCAATGAAATCGTCAAAAACGTTTTGCTTTTTGAGCTTCATTCCCTGCTCGTGCCATTTCTCACCGTACTCACTTCCGCCTCGCAAATTAGCTTGCACGTAAACGCCACCTTGGTTCAGGAAAGGAATGCGCGTTGGACTAAATGATGGCGGCAAACTCACATTGAACCCGCCGTATCCGTAAAGGATAGTCGGATTGCTACCATCAAGCTTCAATCCCTTTTTGTAGGTAATAAATGCAGGGATCTTTGTACCGTCTTTGCTCGTGTAAAAAACCTGCTTGGTCTCGTATTCTGCCGGCTTGAATGCTACTTCCGGTTCGCGGAAAACTTCGCTCTTCTTTGCAGCGATATCGTATCTGAAAATAGTCGGCGGATAATTGAAGGAAGTAAATGTATAAAACACGAAACTGTCCCCGCGTTCCCCGCCAAACCCGCTCGCAGATCCCAGAGCAGGCAATACTACCTCATTTTCCAACTTCCCTGCCAGATCATACACGTATGCTCTGGTTGTCACATCTTTTGAATAGGTCGCAAAAAGCTTCCCTCCTGCTGTTCCTGCGCCCTGCAAAGGTTCGGGTTTTTCCGGCAAAACGATTTTCCACTTTCCTGATTTGGTTTCAAACAGCATTACCTTGCTATTCGGCGCATTCTCATTGGTTTCAATCAAAAAGTCAGAACCTACATTGTCAATTACACCGTAACTAAAATCTGTTATTTCTTCCTTGATTGGAATGAATCTGGTCTCTCCTTTTTTCAAAACCCAAATCCCGTTTCCGTCTTTTCCCTTACCTCTATCGCTGATACTCAGGATTGCATATTCTTCATCTTCGGTAGTTCCAACCGTGTGAAAACGCTGTGGATTTTTGCTGTCTTCATAAACCAGCTTATCTGCACTTTGCGGCGTGCCGACCGTGTGGAAATACACCTGGTGATTTTCATTCTTTGAAGCCAATGCACTTCCGTCCGGCTTTGGATACCTGCTGTAATAAAATCCATTTCCCTGCCAGGCTGCACCGGAAACCTTCACCCATTCTACTTTATCAGATAACATAGAGAGCGTTTTCATGTCCATTACCCCGTATTCCTGCCAGTCGGAGCCGCCTTTTGACAATCCTACCACTGCATACCCGCCATCTTTCGACAAGCTGAATGCGGCCAGTCTGGTAGTCCCGTCTGCCGAAAGCTTATTCGGATCAATCACCACTTCCGGTGTTCCTTTCAGGCCTTTCTGACGATATAACACAGCCTGATTCTGCAAACCATCGTTTTTATAAAAATAGAAGTACTCGCCTTTTTTAGAAGGAGCTGAATACTTTGGATAGTTATATGCTTTTTCGAGATCAGCGAAAATCTTTCCCTTAAATGGAATTTTGTTCAAATACCCGAAAGTAACCTCATTCTGAGCCTTCACCCAGGCAGCAGTTTCTTCTGAACGATCGTCTTCCAGCCAGCGGTAAGGATCTGCAACTTTGGTCCCGTGGTACTCGTCGGTATGTTCTATCTTTTTGGTCTGTGGGTATGTAATTTCCTGTGCGGACAGGTTCAGACTTGCAGCAGTAAGACTCATTGCCATTAATTTAAATTTCATAAATGTGGAGTGTTATTTGATTATATCAACTTCCAGCGCGCTTGCTGCGTCTGCCTGGTGGTAGACAGTCTGCGTAGCAGTTGTAAAATCAGTATCAGCAGCTTTGTAAATGTTCTCGACGTACTTCTGAGGATTTCTGTCAAAAAGCGGGAATGCAGTACTTTGCACCTGTACCATAATTTTATGTCCTTTTTTGAAAGTATGCAGCACATCCTGTAACCTGAACTTAATGTCCGTCAACTGTCCGGCAACCAACGGCTCGGGCTTTTCAAAGCTGTTTCTGAATCTTGCCCGCATAATTTCACTCCTTACCATTTGCTGGTAACCTGCTAATACGGTTTTGTTGTCTTTCAGGTAATCGTGGTTCTTTTCATTACCAGGATAAACGTCAATCAACTTCACGAAAAAATCGGCATCGGTACCTGTTGTGCTGATCTTTAACAATGCAGTGATCTCTCCGCCCAATGTAATATCCTGGTCCAGAACGTCAGTTTCAAAAACCAGCACATCGGGCCGGGCTGCCGCAAAACGCTGGTCTTCGGACATATACTCGAAAGGCGTAAAGCCCGACATTTGTTTGTAATTCGAAGTATACGGAACCGGTTTCAGAGGGTCACTTACATAAGCAGTAACCGACTTGTTTTCAGCAGGCGCATTGAAGCTTAGTTTACCTTTCTCATGAAAATACAGCTTCCGTTTTTCTGCATTAGCTACCGGCCATTTGTCGTAAGTTTTCCATTCTTTTTTACCAGTGTCAAAAAGATATGCTTCCGGTAAACCAGTTTTTCCATCACCAGCTTCTTTCAAGAAATGCTTGAAGAATTTGGCTTCAATATTGTTTTGGTAAAAGGTCGCGATACTGTCACCGAAGTAGATATCATTATGCATCGTGTGCCCGGTCTCCGCACTCCAGCGACCGTGTCCGAATGGACCAACTACCAAGGTGTTGTAAGCCGACGGATTATTCTTCTCAATGGTTTTGTAGGTATTTAACGGACCGTACAGATCCTCCGCATCAAACCAGCCGCCGACTGTCATGAATGCGTGTTTTAATCCTTTCAAATGCGGAAGTATATCACGCTTTTTCCAGAATTCATCGTAGTTGGGATGGTCGACCGTTTCCTGCCAGTACCAGTTTTTGGAATAATACTTATCAAAATTTTTCAGCGAACCCATTTTCAGGTTGAAAGTATAACCGTCAGGTTCGGGGCTGATCATTTCGCTCGCAAACCAGGATGCTGTTGTCGGTTTTGGCGGCTTAATGCCAAATACAGGGAATGTAAGATAATAACCTTGTGTAAAAACACCGTTGTGATGGAAATCGTCGAAGAAGAAATCCGCAATCGGTGCTTGAGGCGAAGAAGCTTTCAATGCAGGATGGCCTGATAATGCACTGGCTGTCGTGTAAAAACCGGGATAAGAAATACCCCATTGCCCTACCCGGCCATTGTTGTTTGGAATATTTTTAAGCAGCCAGTCGATTGTATCATAAGCATCTGAGGCTTCGTCTACGTCCGTTTTCTTTTTCTTCTGGTCAATATGCGGCGTCATATTGGTCCATTCGCCTTCGCTCATATACCTTCCACGAACATCCTGGTACACAAAAATGAACTTATCCCGCATCAAAGCCGGACTCGGACCCAATTTCGCGGGATACTTGTCAGCCCCATACGGAGCGACACTGTAACAGGTCCGCTGCATTAAAAACGGGTATCTCTTATCGGGAGCCGCATCTTTCGGCACATATACAATGGTGTGAAGCTTGATCCCGTCCCTAACCGGAACATCGTACTCTGTCTTTGTGTAATTCTCGCGGATCCAATTCTCATTAGACGCAGGTTGTGCATTGGCGGCAAAGAGGATAAATAGAAGTACCCCGGTTAGTAGCGTTTTAAACATATCAAATGAATTATTTTCTCTTGTAAAAATTTAATGATACCGCGGTTGCTGTGGATCTTTCAGATATAGTGTAAAATCCGGCCCTAGTTGCTTCAAAGCAAATACCTTCGCCCTGCGGTTCCAGTTCAACTCGCAGCTGCTTGAATGCAGACCGAGTAAGAACCTGTCCTACACTCTCCCCTTCCATTCGCTTCCAGTAATGTACGTTCAGATAAGTGCGGATTAAAATTTCGCTACCATCTCTTGAAATGCTTGCACCTGTGGCAGTGGAAACACCCGGAACGGAGCCTACCTTTTCAGCTACAATCACCTCACTAGTCGATTGCGGATAAGGTAATCTGTAAATACCAGTATTTTCGACCGTTTTTGAAATAATGAAAATATCCTTTGTTACAGGATCCAGGATCATCGATTCAGAATCTCTGGGACCGTCGGGATAGCTGAATGATATTTTTTCAACAGCAGATTGATTGAAAGCCGCATTTAGATCCGCTATTTCCGGTACCCTGTAAATGACACTTACAGGTGCAATCGGAGAATTGTTATTCCCGATATCTGCGATATATAAGTAGTTTAACTCTGCATTTGGGCCCGGACCGGAAGCAATGTCCTCCCAATCCCGGTTGGTTGTGCCGGGCACGGTGTATTCCTTAATCGTCTTCCCATCTTTACTGATCAGGTAAACGGAATTGGGGTTACCAGAATCCTGGTGTGTCCACAAGTAGCCCAGCATGTTCAGGCTTGGTGCGAGCCCGGAAGCTTCGTCAACAATGCCCGGTGTAATGGGAAATTTTTCGGCCCGGGTTTCAAACTGATCAGACGTGCCCAGTGGAGGCTCCGGCTCAGGATTACACGAAAAAGTTAAACCAAAAGCAAGGGAAACAAGGACAATTGAAAGCTGGTTGACCGGCCGGGAGATTACATTCATGAAAAACGTTGCATGTTAGATTTGCTAAAAATACGTAGTTTTGCGGCATTTATTATCAGGGACTTTCTTTATATCAGCATCAAAATAGTTATATGTTACGTTCACATACCTGTGGGGAATTAAGCTTAGAACATGTTAATCAAGAGGTTGTATTGTGCGGGTGGGTTCAGCGGGTTCGCGACAAGGGGGGAATGATCTGGCTCGATCTGCGTGATCGGTACGGCATTACCCAGCTGCTTTTTGAAGAAGGAAAGACACCGTCGAATGTGCTGGAAATCGCCCGATCACTGGGTCGCGAATTTGTTGTTTCCGCAAAAGGCATTGTGATTGAACGTTTGTCAAAAAACGATAAAATAGCGACTGGCGACATTGAGATCCGGGTTTCGGAACTGAATATCCTTAATCCCGCAAAACTGCCGCCGTTCCTGATTGAAGACGAAACTGACGGAGGTGACGATATCAGGATGAAATACCGCTATCTTGACCTGAGAAGAAACAATGTGCGCAAGAATCTGCAGCTGCGTCATCAGGTTGCCCGATATACAAGGACTTACCTCGATAACTTAGATTTTATCGAAGTCGAAACTCCGGTTCTGATCAAATCCACGCCAGAAGGAGCGCGCGATTTTGTGGTGCCGAGCAGGATGAACCCAGGTGAATTTTATGCATTGCCCCAATCGCCCCAAACTTTCAAACAGTTATTGATGGTAGCCGGTTTTGACCGTTATTATCAAATCGTGAAGTGTTTCCGGGACGAAGATCTGCGTGCAGACCGTCAACCTGAGTTTACACAAATTGACTGCGAAATGTCATTTGTGACCCAGGAAGATGTACTGAACACTTTCGAGGGTATGATCAGGAATTTGTTTTTGAATGTAAAAGGAATCGAGCTGCCGGAAGTCCCCCGAATGACTTACGCAGATGCAATGCGTTTGTATGGTTCAGACAAGCCGGATATTCGATTTGACATGAAATTCACGGAGCTCAAAGGCGAAGATCAGGATCTTACTTCGGGCAAAGGCTTCGGTGTTTTTGATGATGCAGGATTGGTTGTGGGTATTTGCGCACCTGGCTGTGCCGAGTATACACGCAAGCAAATGGATGAGCTTACAGACTGGATCAAACGTCCGCAAATCGGTGCGAAAGGTTTGATTTATGTACGATATAATGCCGATGGATCAATCAAGTCTTCCGTTGACAAATTTTACACCGAAGGAGACCTTAAAAAATGGATAGTTGCATTCAATGCAAAACCGGGCGATTTGCTGCTGATCCTCTCGGGTCAGGGCGATAAAGTGCGGAAGCAATTAAATGAATTGCGGTTGGAGATGGGATCGCGGTTGGGTTTACGTAATCCAGACGAATACCGAGTTCTTTGGGTTCTTGATTTTCCGCTGCTGGAATTTGGTGAAAGTGAAAACCGGTGGTTTGCAATGCATCATCCATTCACAAGTCCGAAGCCTGAGGATCTTGATCTTTTGGACAAAAATCTGGGTCTTGTCAGAGCGAATGCATACGATATGGTTATAAATGGCGTTGAAGTTGGCGGAGGATCTGTCCGGATATTCGAGAAAGAACTGCAACAGAAAATGTTTGGCATTCTCGGGTTTTCGCCGGAAGAAGCGCAGGAACAATTTGGTTTTCTGATGAATGCATTCGAATTCGGCGCACCACCGCACGCAGGTATCGCATTTGGTTTTGACAGGCTTTGCTCCATTTTCGGAGGTGCTGACTCGATCAGAGACTTCATTGCATTCCCGAAAAATAACTCAGGCCGTGACGTGATGATCGATTCACCTTCGGTTATCGCAGACAGTCAGTTGAAAGAATTGTCAATAAAAGTTGTATAGTTCTATTTTGCCAACTGTAGTGGCTGTTAAACCATTATTAGTTAAGATTTTGTAGTTTTACCACAACTTAGGATTTTCCAAATAATTCCGGTACAATGGAGCGCACCAGTACCGGCTGAAATAAAAACACTACATGCATTATCAATCCGTTTTAGCGAAATACTTTAAGAGTATTTTTCCAGTATTTCTAATTCTCGCCCATCTTCAAGTTTTTGCACAAAACACCGCTCCGCAGACACCAACCACTCAACCAACGGTAGATCCCACACAAGTAGGCAACCAGCAGGCTGTCGATTTTTACAATCAGGCAAAAGGTGCGGGAATGTCCGACATGGATATTGAAAGAGCTGCGCTTCAGAGAGGCTACTCTCTCGATGATATCTCTACAATTCGCCGGAGACTTCAGCAAAATTCGAAAGACAATACGAGAAACGATCCTAATAGAGACGAGATCGACGAAACGCGGGAGCAGGATGATCTGGATGAACTCGACGACGAGACTAACAACGAAAGAGATTCGACAGCCGCTGGAAGAGCAAGGCAGAGGAGATTAAACAGAACGTTTGGATCAGCATTCTTTAGTCGCTCATCCGCTACTTTTGAACCCAACCTGCGTATAGCTACTCCCAAAAACTACATTCTTGGTCCGGACGATGAGCTGATCGTTGATATTTACGGGAATTCGGTTGACAATTTCAGGATGAAGGTTAGTCCGGAAGGAACAGTTAAAATGCTGAATCTGGCGCCGGTGCAGGTAAGCGGCCTCACCATTGAGCAAGCAAATGAAAGAATAGTTAACCGGCTTAGGCAGGCATACTCTACATTAAACAGACCTGGATCCGGCACTTACTCGAGCATTACGCTGGGCAATGTACGCAGCATTAAAGTGATGATTATCGGAGAAGCTGTCAGACCTGGAAGCTACACTGTTTCTTCCCTGGCTAGTGCGTTCAATGCATTATATGTGTCAGGCGGGCCTAACCGCAACGGATCTTACAGGAATATAGAGATTATCAGAGACAACAAGATACTTCGCAAAATTGACCTTTACCGGTTTCTGATTGACGGAGATCTCCGCGATAATATAGCGTTGCGGGATCAGGACATTATACTTATTCGCCCTTACGATACGCGAATTGAACTTGCAGGGCAATTGAAGAAAACGGGTGTTTTTGAAGCAAAAGCTGGTGAAACCTTAAATGATCTGATCAGATATGCAGGCGGCTTTTCTCCCGAAGCATTTACCCAGCTTATTCAATATCAACGTAATACAGGTAACAACTTTGTTATCGGCACGATTGATTCAACTCAAATCAGTTCTTTTGTGCCCAAAAATGGCGACATTTTTACGATCAAGAAGATCCTCGACGTGATTGCCAATCAGGTCGAAATTCGTGGCGCTGTCACCCGCCCAGGTTTTTACCCCTTGGATGAACGTACAAAAACAGTGAAGGAACTGATCAACATAGCACAGGGAATTGGTCAGAGAGCATTTTTGAACCGCGCATTGTTGGAACGCGCCAGCGGGGATACGCAAACCGGCTTGGTTGCAATCGATCTGAGAAAACTGCTGAACAATGAAATCCCCGATATTCAGCTATTACCAGGTGATATTTTGACAATCAAGTCTGTCGAAGACTTGAAAGAATTCACTTACCTGTCAATTGACGGATCGGTTATCAACCCAGGAGCTTACTATTATTACAAAGACATTACAATAGCCGACCTTATATTTCAGGCTGGCGGCTTTACCGAAGGCGGGGTTCCTTACCGCATTGAAGTTTCCAGGCGGGTAAAAAATGATACTACCGGTCTGCCTGAGTCGCAGAATGTGCGCATATTCACATTGAATGTAGCGGATAACCTGGTGTTGAATGAGGAAGACCAGAAGTTTAAGCTTTTGCCTTACGACATTGTACTTATCCGCAAATCGCCGCGGTACGAAAGTCAGAAAATTGTCACAGTTGCCGGAGAAGTTACCTACCCGGGCACTTACACGATATTGAACAACTTCGAACGTATCTCAGATCTGTTTCCGAAAGTAGGCGGATTGAAAAAGGAAGCATACATTGAAGGAGCACGCTTTTACCGGAACAGAGAACTTGTGGCGCTTGATTTGAAGGCAATAGTTGAAAAGCCAAATATTCCTGCCAACCTTCTACTTGTCGACGGAGACACGCTTTACATTCCTAAAAAGTCAGAAATGATCCGGATTCAAGGAGGAGTTTACAACCCTTCGGTCGTGAACTTTGACCGAAGCTTCAACTTCAAGGAATATATCTCACAAGCAGGTGGCTATACGGAGAGAGCACGTAAAAACAGAACCTACGTTTCGTACCCCAATGGCCGTACACACAGGACCAACAAATTCCTGTTCTTCCGATCCTACCCTCGTGTTGAACCAGGTTCCGTTATCACAATTCCTGTGAAAGAACCAAGAAACGAGCAACCAATGTCTCGTGGAGAACGCTTGGCACTTATTTCATTATTCACCACACTCGCAATTGCGATGATACGTATTTTATAATGATGGTGGAGAACAAGATTTCAACTAAGAGGGAAACGCTGGAAGTAAGCATAGCAGATTTGCTGGATTTTGTAAGAAGGTACTTTCTTGTATTAATAATGGCACCCGCTTGCTTTGCAGTGGTAGGAATATTGTACAGTTTTTTACTTCCGAAACTTTTTACAGCACAAACCATCCTTCTTCCTGAATATGGAATGTCAGGACAGGGTTCGTTTTTCAGTATGGCTGTAAATGCTGACAGAGGCGGCGCAGAAAAATTGGTACCAGAGCTTTACCCTAACATTCTTAGAAGTACCCCATTTGGTCAATATTTATTAAAGCAACCTGTAACTGACGAATCCGGTAAAAACTACCCAAGCCTTCGTCAATATTTCGAGAGTGATACTACTCAAAGCCTGGTTACACGTGTTAAGTCGCTATTTAGATCTAAGCCAGCTCTAACAAAAGCTCAAAAGTCGCTCCCTAAGTCTAATATAATCTCCCTTACTATTGACGAGCAAGCCAAGATTTCAGCAGCAATCGGACTGGTAAGTATCAATGTGGATGATAAGAATGGAATTATTACGATTGAATGTGAAATGGAAGATCCTGTAATAGCAGCTATGATCGTGGAGAGTGCAAAGGAATACCTTGTTCAATACGTAGAAGATTACCGGACTTCAAAAACCAGCAACCAGGCATTATTTCTTGATGAAAGAGTAAAAGAGGCGAAAGCGCGTCAGGATAAAGCGGAGTATGCTTTATCAAGCTACCGCGACCGAAATAGGAATGCATTTCTAAATGTAGCCAGAATTGAAGAACAGCGGTTGCAGGCAGAGTATGTACTTGCCCAGTCAATTTATTCTGATCTGGTTGTTAAGCTTGAACAATCAAAAATCAAGGTGAAGGAAGAAAAGCCGGTATTTAAAATTCTTGAACCGGCTAAGGTACCGATCAACAAAAGCAGCCCGAAGAGATTTATAATTGCTTTCGTATTTGCAGTGGTCAGTGCAATTCTTACACTCATTTACATTGTCTTTTTTAGAGAGAAGTACCATTTGCTATTGCTCGAAAAGTAAATTTTGCAAAGGCGGAATTTTGTATTTCTGCTTATTAGTCACACTATCAAACCAAATTTCATGAAGGTAGTATTGCTTGCGGGAGGATTAGGCACTCGTCTTTCCGAAGAAACAGTATCAAGGCCAAAACCCATGGTCGAAATAGGTGGGAGCCCTATTTTGTGGCATATCATGAAGATCTATGCTTCACACGGCTTCAACGACTTCGTTGTTTGCCTCGGTTACAAAGGCTACGTAATCAAAGAATATTTTGCGAACTACTTCCTTCACCAATCTGATGTCACTTTTGACATGAAGGAAAACCGAATGGAAATTCACAACTCACAAGCTGAACCCTGGCGTGTTACATTGGTGGATACCGGTACTGAAACAATGACCGGAGGCCGGGTGAAACGGGTTCAAAAATATCTTGACAATCAACCCTTTCTACTTACTTATGGCGATGGCGTTGGTAGTGTTGACATTAAGCAGCTGGTAAACTTCCACCAGCAGAACAACAAACTAC
Source organism: Dyadobacter crusticola DSM 16708 (assembly GCF_000701505.1). GTDB lineage: Bacteria > Bacteroidota > Bacteroidia > Cytophagales > Spirosomataceae > Dyadobacter > Dyadobacter crusticola. Next base: position 693,028 of record NZ_JNJB01000001.1, read on the forward strand.
TTACCGTTACAGCTGTACAACCTTCCGGCCGCTTTGGGGCTTTGAATATTTCAGAGAACGACGATAGCGTAGTCTCCTTTATGGAGAAGCCAAAAGGCGACGGAGCCTGGATCAATGGTGGCTTTTTTGTATGTGAGCCAGAGGTATTGAACTACATTTCTGCCGATAGTACTATCTTTGAAAAAGAGCCTCTTGAAAACATTGCTGCTGACGGCAAAATGGTCGCTTATCGGCACAATGGATTTTGGAAGCCTATGGATACCCTCCGCGACAAACAGGAACTCGAAAGTCTTTGGAATTCAGGACAAGCTCCCTGGAAAAACTGGTAAGTTCTCTTATGAATTACAAACATCTGCCTCAATATTACAGAGGGAAAAAAGTGTTTCTTACGGGACATACAGGCTTCAAAGGAAGCTGGCTCTTATACTGGCTGCATTTACTAGGCGCGGAAGTGAAAGGTTATGCGCTGGCACCTACCAACGAGAATGATTTATACAATTGCATTCATGGTGATCAGCTGTGTACTTCGGTAATCAGTAATATCATGGATCGCGAGCGACTTGTTGAAGAGATTACCTCCTTTCAACCTGACTTTGTGTTCCATTTAGCAGCTCAGCCACTGGTAAGGCTTTCCTACGAAATTCCTGCAGAGACTTTTGCAGTGAATGCAGTAGGAACTGCTCACGTGCTTGATGCTGTTCGGCTTCTGCTAAATCAATGCGTTACTGTTTTGATTACTACCGACAAGGTTTATGAAAACAAAGAGTGGCACTTTCCATATCGCGAGGCGGACCAGCTTGGAGGTTACGATCCTTACAGCGCAAGTAAGGCCTGCGCTGAACTGGTTATCAGCTCTTACCGAAATTCCTTTTTCAATCCGGCCAGCTACGATTCTCACCAAAAGGCAATTGCGAGTGCAAGAGCTGGCAATGTAATCGGCGGTGGCGATTGGGCTAAGGACAGGATCATACCGGATATAGTGAGGGCTTTGCAAAATAACGAAGTGATCACCGTGCGAAATCCCAAATCAGTGCGGCCTTGGCAGCACGTACTTGAACCACTGGGCGGCTACCTGCATTTGGGCACAAAGCTTGTCGACAATCCTTTGAAATACAGCCGTAGCTATAATTTCGGGCCGCTTGCTGAGGATAATCTTACCGTAAAGCAGCTCGCTGAACAGGCTATTACTTACTGGGGAAGCGGCCAGTTTGAAACGCCTGCACTGGCAGGGCAGCCGCACGAAGCGGGGCTTTTGAAACTAGATATCAGCCTGGCAATAAATGAGCTGCTTTGGAAGCCGAAATACAATGCGGAAACTGCAATAGCAAAGACGCTGGAATGGTATAAAACCTTCTCGAATACACCATCCGAGATAGAAGCGCAAACAAAGAAGACAATTCTAGCCTATGCGAACTGAAGTAGCAGTTATTGGTAGCGATTCCTTTCTTTCCATTGATCTGGTTAAGACCCTTTCGGCAAAATATCAGATTACAGGTTTTAGCCGGAACAACAGCCAAAAGCTAGCAGAGCACGTTGTCTTCGACTATCCGAAAACTAAAATAGATTTCGACGCATTGTTGCGCTTTGATCACATCATCTACTGTGCGGGAAGTGGTATTCAGGCTGGCAAGGGTGAAGATTTTGTTTATGAGCTAAACACATACCTTCCTCTGGAAATCGCATTATTCCTCAATAAACATAGTTTCGAAGGAAAGTACATTACTTTTGGCTCTTATGCCGAGATTGGCAATAATACTGTTGACCGGGCATATACAGAGGATGATCTTCTAATGTCGAGACTCCCGGTACCTAATAATTACTGCGTTTCAAAGCGGCTGTTATCCCGGTTTTTCGATAGCGCCAACTTTTCGACCCGGTTTTTTCACCTCATTTTACCCACTATTTATGGAAAAGGTGAAAATTCAATGCGGCTTGTCCCTTATCTCGTGTCTTCTTTGACTAATAAACAAAAACCGAAGCTAACCGGAGGGCATCAAAAGCGACAGTATATTCATTCCAAAGATGTTGCTTCTTTGCTGGATGCATTGCTGCAATCTGACGATGTGCCGGCTGGGATATACAATGTACCCAGCTACGAAACGCAGTTTGTAAAAGACATTATCGTCAGTATATATGCAGCGCTAGGCGCAGACGAATCTTTAAGCCCCGATAGTCTGCAACGTTACGATGAAACCATGAAATACCTGGAATTGGATTTTACCAAAATGAAAAACCAGTTTCCCTGGTGGAAGCCAACGATTTCTATTTTAGACAGTATTGAGGAATACCTCAACTGAGTAGTTAAACAAATGTGAATGTCGCGTTAACAGCTTGTCATTCATAGCCAGATATATGAAACTAAGTATTATTATTCCAACCTATAATCGGACAGAGTTTTTACTCAGAAACCTTGAAATACTGGAGGAGATAATAGAGCAGGGGGAATTTACTAATGAGATCTCGATTATTATATCTGATAATTGTTCGCCTGACGATACTTTCCAGCAAGTTACTGCATTTAAGAACCGGAATAAGCTGCGCATTGATTTATATCGCCAGTCAGAGAATATTGGTTTGAAGGCTAATGTACTGTTCGTTTTGGAGAAAGCAACTGCGGAGTACGTGATGTTCCTTGGCGATGATGACTACATCGGTTACGAGTACCTAACAGAATGCATGCGTATTTTAAGAACAGATCCAACAACCACATATATTGTTCCAAATTATGTGCCTGTATCAGTAGATGACGAAATCGTTTCTGAGTCACGAGATCCGATTGGGCCTGTCAGAAAAATGGCAGCCGGACCAAAAGCCATACTAAAATATGCCTGGAAAGCGCATCAAATGAGCGGGCTGATTTTCAAAACGCGAGGACTTTTTGAAGAGTACAACAGATACAAGGTTGATAATTTATACCCTTATATCTTCTTTGCTGGAATGTGTTGTCTCAGAGGATCAACATACCAGATTACGGAATTTCCGGTGCGGGTAGTTCAACCCGTTAAAAAGAAAGATTGGGGTTACGGAGAAGACGGGCTAATCAATGATCTTTTTGATAATTACAGAAAGTTGCCAATCTCTACTGGTCTTCGTTTTAAGTCTGAGGCGTCATTAATGTTCATCCAATTCTGGCGGCTGACCATGTATAGCTCGCAAGGTCAAAAAGCATTTTGGAAAGCAGCGCGGAGTATTGCTTTTGCTAAAAATGCCAGTGTATGGTTTACCCTGTTCTTTCCTGTTATGCTGGTTTTGATCAAGCTAAGACGAAAATTTGAGTCATAATGCACATTCAAGGGGAGATCAGGCGCGGAACAATAGCAGTTTTTATATCGAAGTACAGTAACATCTTGATTGGTTTGGGAATAAACTCTGTACTCGCCCGGCTACTTTCGCCAGGAGAGTATGGTATTTTGGGCATTGTGACTGTATTTATTTCATTCTTTTACATTCTAAGTGATATTGGAATTGGAGTAGCGATTATTCAGGATCAGAGTCTGTCACAGAAAGACACGTCTGACATTTTCAAAATCAGTGTTTTTCTAAGTCTGGTACTAGCTGTTTCATTTGCATTGCTTTCATCAGCGATCGCATGGTATTATGAAAATGAGGTTTACAAGCCGATAGGCCAACTGCTGGCAGTCAGCGTTTTCTTTAGCTCGCTATCAGTTATACCTAAAAGCTTGTTATCGAAATCCCGTTCATTCAAGCTGATCGGAACTATTGAAGTGATCGTTGCCGTGATTACAGGTGCCTGCGCGATCTATCTGGCGAGTCGCGGGTGGAGTTACTACTCTATTGTCTGGCGTTCAATTCTATCGAGTACCATTATTTTTTTTCTGCATGTATACTTTTCAAAGCTGACTATCTTCAAAGGATTCAGCTTATCAGGGTTTAGAAAAATTGCCCGTTACTCTTTTTTCCAGTTTGCATTTAACTTTATCAACTACTTTTCGCGAAATTTGGATAATATACTGATTGGTAAGTTCATGGGAAATCAAAGTTTGGGTATATACAATCAATCTTACCAGCTTATGATGTATCCAGTGTCAAACCTGACACATGTAATAACACCAGTCTTGCATCCTGTCCTGGCGAAATTTAAAGATCAGCCGAGAATTATCTTTGAGGAATACTTGAAGGTTGTAAATATTCTCGCCATGCTCGGGGTTCCAGTTTCGATACTGATTTTCTTCTCTGCAGACGAGATCATTTATATCTTGCTTGGAAGCAAATGGATGGAAGTCGTGCCAATTCTGCGGGTATTTAGCATAACTATCTGGGTGCAAATGATTACCTCCAGTGCAGGAGCGATATTTCAGGCTGTGGGTAGGACAGATACATTATTTAAGTTAGGTCTTTTCAGTGCGGTAACAATTGTCATTTCCATTTTTTCCGGGGTTATTTATTTTAAGTCGTTAACTGCAACAGCAATATCACTATCCATCGCTTTTGGAGTGAATTTCATAACCGTCTTTTTTATCCTGATTTCAAACCTGTTAAAGGAGAATCTCGCTGCTTTTATACAAAAAATCGTTTCACAGCTTCCGCTCGCCTTTGTTTTGATCTTACTATTAAGCGGTGCCGAGAAGTACATCACGCCCCACATTTCCAGCAGATCGCATATTGTTCTACTGGCAATTAAGTTCAGTATTGTTGGAGTAGTATTCTCAATATTCCATTTTAAGAAGTTCTCAGGGATTCTAAAGAAATTTTCAAAAGCTACCTCCTAGATGGGATAGATTGCTAATAATTAATCATCATTTACACATCACGATAATTCTATGTACGTAAGAGAGCCTGGTATTGAACGACTTTACCCTTCCATATTCGGAAGAATGGCAACACGCTATTACTATCTGAGACAATTAAGGCAAGCAATTGAAGAAGTTATTGAAAAATATGTTGCAAGTAGCCCCGTTAGGTTAGTTTTGGCTGATTATGGATGCGGGAATAAACCATATGAATCTCTGATAGCTCCTTTTGTCGAAAAATATATCGGCATTGACTTACCTGAAAACAAGATAGCAGATATCCATATTAAGCCTGAAGGTACAATCACATTAGATGAGCAAAGCCTGGATGTAGTTCTGTCGACGCAAGTTCTTGAACACGTTGTGAATCCTGCGCTTTATCTTACGGAAGCTCATAGGGTTTTAAAAGACGATGGGCAACTGATCCTAAGTACTCACGGCTACTGGATGTTCCATCCAGATCCAACAGACTTGTGGCGGTGGACATCAACAGGACTTAGGAAGGTGGTAGAAGATGCCGGTTTCGAGGTAGTCTCTTTTAAGGGAATTATAGGCAGATCAGCAATGGGGCTACAACTCTTCCAAGACGGTATCACATTCTCAATTCCAAAATCTCTTCGCCCCGTTCTTGCCATCATAATGCAGCCGCTGATTATTTTATTCGACAAAATCCCATCACAGAAAGCAAAAGATAGAGATGCGTGTACTTTTATCCTGGTTGCAAAAAAGGTAGTTCAAACTCACCGCGATAATGCACACGCTACACGAAGCCTATAAGATCGCTGCAAAGGGCTATTTATACGCCATTACCAATGAGTGAACAGATTCTAATGACTGGTAATAAAATCAAAATAATAACATTTAGCCATTATGGGCAGCTTTATGGGGCTAATAGGTCGTTACTGACGCTATTAATCTCCTGTTGTGATAAGATTGAATGGTGGGTAATTTGTCGTAGAGAGGGCGATTTTACAAAGGAGTTGGCAAAGGCCGGCATTAAGTTCAGTGTAATTGACTTCAAATCTGACGTTTATTCCCCACCTCTCAGTTTTCCATTACTTCGTGGATGCTACAAGCTTCTCTACAATTTAGGAATTGCACTTTACCTGGCAATTCTGGTGGCCAGGAAAGGAGTGAATCTCGTTCACACAAATTCATCGGTGATCTTTATTGGATCATTGGTGGCATTTTTTTCGAGGAAAAAACATCTTTGGCATATCAGAGAATTTGTTTACGAAGACTATAATTTGCGATACAGCCTGGGGAAAGCCGCCTTTAACTTCTTCGCAAAGCGCGCAGCCTGTAACATCTGCATCTCTAAAAGTATCCAGGAAACCAGGTATATACAAAGTAATGTAAAAGCCATAACCAGAATTATATATAATGGTCTGGTAACAGAAGAATTGGTACCACCCAAACAGCGAAATGCAGCAGACGTGGTGACTATCTCGATTGTTGGAGTGATAAATCCGGCAAAGAATCAGCTTATGGCAGTGAAGGCTGTCAACTTGTTGCTCAAGAAAAACATAAATGTAAAGCTGAAAATCGTTGGAGACGTCGGCTCGCCCGACTATCACAAGGTTCTGACTGACTACATTGACCATGAAAATATTGGCAGCCGCGTGGAATTCGTAGGATTTGTAAAAGAAACATCTCGTATTTTCAAGGACACTGATATTTCACTGATGTGCTCTTTCAGTGAAGCATTTGGAAGAGTTACAGTAGAAAGTATGATGTACGGTGTCCCTGTTGTTGCTTTTGGCTCTCATGGTACTATCGAAATCATTGATAATGAAGTTAACGGACTGCTCTATTTTGGTGACGAGTCAACTATGGCGCAACAAATCGAAGTACTGATCCAAAATCCGGAATTATATGCCAGAATCTCAAAGAATGCAGTTGAAGATGTAAGGAAGCACTTTACAATAAAGACGTATGTCAACAATTTCGTAGACGAAGCAACCCGTCATATATAGTCTATTTTAGCCCCAATCTAAATACCATGGACTATGTTCCACATTAGAATCTGAGATGAGCAATCCAAATCCCAAAATATCTATTATAACTGTTGTAAGAAACGGAGAGCAGTATATTCAACATGCAATACAAAGTATTTTAGATCAAACTTATCCTAACATAGAATATGTAATTATTGACGGAAAGTCAAGCGACGGTACAATAAAGATCATCGAAAAGTATGCTTCCAGAATTGCCACATGGATAAGTGAATCTGATAACGGAATTTACGATGCAATGAACAAGGGAGTGCGGCTATCATCAGGCGATTGGGTGCTTTTCATCAATTCAGACGATTATCTCGCCACTCCAACAGTTATTGAGGAAGCTGTGACCTATTTAACAGACTGCAATGATTTGGTCGCATATGGAAAGGTCACATATTTATATCCCCACGATTCAGAAATCGATGTAGGTGAGCAATGGTCTAAAATTAAGAACAGGTTCAGATCTGTTGGCATGTCAATGGGACACCAGGCGATCTTCCATTCTAGGAAACTATTTGCGCAACGCGAATTTGACACATCCTTTGCTATTTGTGGTGACTACGATCTACTACTAAGTAACCTTAAATCCAATGATGCAACCTATATTCCCTTAGTTATATCCAGAATGAGAATGGAAGGGGTCAGCAGCACAGCTAGTAAATTTAAGTTGCTATCCGAGACGAGAAAAGCTCAAAGAAAAAATAATGTTTATCCAAATCTTCCGTCTATATCCTGGATTAAATCATCTGTTAGAATAGTGGTAGTTGACTTCATTATCAGGAAGATTGGGGTACAGGGAAAAAACAGGTTAAAAAACCTGTTAAAATTCAATATAAAATAGAGTAACAGAGACAGATCGTCTCAAATGTTGAGCTTTATGACAATTTATTATGTTGTATATTCCATATTGCTGATCGTCACAATCGTCGACCTCTTTATTCAAAAAGAGTCGAAAAAATCTCTTATTATTCCTATTGTAATTCTCGCATTAATTACAATTTTGATGGCCGGATTTCGCTGGGAGACTGGTACAGATTGGAGAAACTACATCAACTTTTTTCGTATGATAGAGAAAATTCCTATCGGAAAAAGTCATATGGAGATAGGATACGAGTTTATCGTGCGCTTCTCTAAACTATTTTTTGGCGGTGAGTATACATTCTTTCTCCTGTTCTTTGCAACACTAATTACAACCCTAAACTCCACCACCCTTTATAAATTAAGTCCATATCCGATATTTTCGCTGTTCTTGTTTATGTCGTACAGTCCAGCGGGGAGTATTTTTGGAGTTAGGCAAGATATATCTTTGTGCCTTACTTTACTCTCATTTATTTTCATACAGCAAAGATCCTTTCCTAAATTTATTCTCCTTGTATTTTTAGCTACACTACTGCATAAATCTGCTATTGTTTTCTTTCCAGCTTATTATCTCTATAATTTAAAATGGAATGTCCTGACTGTGCTCGCTGTATTATTGGTAATTGCAATCAGCTTCTTCTTGTCAGGATATTTAATTCAAACGATCGGCTCTATTATTGCAGAACGAAAAACTGAATTCTATATGGAATTGGGTCAAGAGGTATTTGAAGATTCTTACACTTCTCTCCTGAAAGGACTTTCTGGCAGAATACTTTTTCTGTTGCTATTGCTGCCTATGGTAAATTACTCTGACGACGGTGACAAGGTTTTTAATGGTCTGTTTAATCTTTATGTTTTCGGTATAATCTTATACACAATCTTTACACACTTAAATCCGATATTCAGCAGAATAGCGAGGTCATACGATATGTTTCAAATCTTAGCAATACCTCTTGCATACTACAATGCGAGCAGACGTTATAAAATTGTCTTTTTAGGTCTTGTATTTGCATTTTCTATATACAAATTCACATCGACTATCAAGAATGACCCTGGTGTACTAGTACCGTATAAAACAATCTTTGATCAATAGCGATGATTTATGTATCAGATATTTCATCAGTCAGTATTCAGCACGAGCAATTTAATAAATCGTTCCTTAATCTTCTGCAGAATACTTTTCCTGATGAGGATATTACATTTTTTGCAGAAGAAGATCATCTGAGAATCGTACGAGCTGGTGTACAGGGTATCAACTTCAATCCAATTTCCGTTTACAATCGTCGCGGTGGCTTTAAAGAATTCATTCGCGCTTACAAGCAGTTTAAAAAATTGAATGAACTCATTTATCTGGCAAAGCAGAATAATGCCAGTAGATTGCTCATTCTTTTAATTCATCCATTCGCTCAATTTCTCTTTAAGATATTCGGTGCGAAGAATTTTCCAATTTATATAGTTGCACATGGAGAACTTGAATCACTCAAATTCAATAAGCATTTCGTAAATAAGATCTGGGGGACATTTCAAAAGCATACACTTTCAAGAATAAGTAAAAACATCAGCTACATTATTCTTGGAAAAAGTATTTATCGGAACCTGGTAGAAGTTTTACCAGCCTTCGCATCGCAGACTGTGATCATACTCGACCACCCCTATCCATTTACAGTTCCTGCTAAGGTCCACAAAAGTTCGTCACCCGTGGTATTTTCTACCTTGGGTGTGGCAACCAAAGCAAAAAACTCGCATTATTTTTTTCAGCTTGCGAAAGAAGCACAGGTCTTAAACCGAAGGTACAAATTCAACATCTGCGGGCGCGTGTATCCCAACATGCAAGCGTTTTTGAATGAATACGTCAATTATCGCGCCGATTTTGGTCCGTTAAGTCGCGAAGAGCTTGACAAACTCACGCAGGAGTCACATTTCACCGTTTTTTACTATGAGAACTCCGACTACTCACTCTGTTCAAGTGGCTCGTTCTGGGATTCCATCAATGCGGAAATCCCGATGCTTTATGTAAAAAATGACTATTTCGACTATTATGCTTCAATTGCAGGACCAATAGGCATTCCCTTCAACTCACCACAGGAACTAAATAGCTATTTGCTGACAGAATTCAAGGAGGAAATCATTGATAGCGAGGCTTACAGGCAATATATTTCTAATATTCAAAGATTTAAGAATGAATATATGTCGAGTGAGAATCTTACCCGACAACTTAAGAACGTGATTAATCCAGGTAAAATTTAGTTAGTAGATTGCAAGATTCCTGTTTACGGCGATTTCGAATGCAACATTTACCCACATTGTGTCCCTAATTCACTGCTGGGAAAAGTGGCACCAATAAGAGCAGATATCAGCATGTGGCTTGCTAACAGTTCAGCTTATCTGCTTTTTGGTTAGCGAATTGTACACAATGGGAACCTGGCTTTTCCCCATTTAGTGCTTTTTGTTCCGCTAGCCGGCGTAAGTGGCAAGATTTTGTTCTGGGCTTGATATATACCACGACAAAGACATTGTTCTAGGCAAATTTTCAAACTATGAAGAAATCAGCTTTTTTAACAGTACTAACCATATTCGCGTTTATGTATATAAGTGCGTTTGCGCAGAAACGTGAACAAGTATTAAGGGATAGCACTATCAAGTACGGAACAGACATTGAACCGTTTCTTAAAAGCCTCAATGGCGGCAAAATTCTAAAGGACTTCAACTATTCACCTCATATTAATAAATTTCTTCGAGAACACAAATACGTTAAATTTCCCCCGTATGCGATTTCAATTGGAATCGACGAATCATACGAGGGTTATAAAAGACATATTTCTGTAAATTCAGGTAATCGACTATACTTCCCAAAGGGGAGCTCGCTCGTTTGTCCTTCAAGCCTGAAAACAAATGGTTACATGCTTTTCATTGCGTGGGACGTGAAGAATGTGTTCGTCGATGGCCTTAATATTGTCGGAAGTAAAGCTAATCCTGATTATAAGACGTCAGAATATGGTGCCGGGATTGCTATGTATGCGCCTGAGAATGTGCTAATTTCAAATGCAAGTGTGAAGAAAAGCTCCGGTGATGGGGTTACGGTGAGGGTCCATTGGAACAGGCAAAGCAAAAATATTGAGATTAATAAGCTGACGATTACCGATGCAACAAGAGTCGGAATGTTAGTAACGGGGATTATAAATGGCACATTTAAAGCAATTTCCATCGAAGGTACGGGTGAAGAAGAAAAATCGAAGATTGTTAAGCCACAAACGGCACTGTCATTTGAGCCTAACGATTGTACCAGCAAGTATGTGAATTGCAAATTCAATGCTTTGAAAACTACCAACAACCTGGGACCGGTACTTACAACAGCCAACTTCCATAACATTTTCGCAAAAAATACTTGTGGAGTGAACAAGATCGACATTGTCATTCAAAACTGGACGGACTACACCGACAGTCCAAAGGTGTATGGTGCCTCCCTTGCATTAGGAGGTGGTGATACAACTTCTTATCATGCTAAAGATGTGTCGGGAACTGTTACGTTTATTAACCCAACTATCATCCGAAATACGCCCAAGCCGAACTACTATTTTTTCCAGGGTACAAACGAGCAAATGAAAGGCGGTGTTAAGTACATCCTCAATAATGCGAAGCTTGTCCATCAGGGCAAAGCTTACACCATAAAGAATCGGGCAGGTAATGAGAAGATCAGGAGCATGATAGATCAGGCAAATTCGAGAAACAAAGTTTTAATAAAATAGCCTTGCTAAACTTGAATTCAAAAAAAAGAGTAACCTACGTGCTGCATAGCATCGCGATTGGAGGTGTAGAGGTTGCACTACTTTCCGCAATTCCTACGCTTAACAAGCAATACAACCTCACTGTAATTGTTTTGGGTAAGATCAACACACAAGTTATGTCAGGCCTTTCGGAGGAAGAAAAGCGCGTTTTCATATCCTTAGATTACCCGCTGCCCCTCTATCCGCTTGTACTTCCCAAACTTGTCCGCGCAGTATTACAAACCCGGCCTGATGTACTTATCTGCTCGCTCTGGAGGAGCTCCCTGGTAGGGACACTTTGTAAATTACTGAACAGGAAAGTCAAGCTTTATTCATTTATTCATAGTACAGACTTCCCTCACGCTTTGGCGAAGCAGTTTAACAAACATGCTGTGCGCACCGCTGATATTGTTTTAGTAGATAGCTTCGCAACGAAGAAGTACGTGGCCAGCCACTTCAAACCAAGTGCTGACATTAAGGTTGTAAGCTTTCTTACCCGTCCTACACCGCTTATCAATAAAGCATTGGGCCCGGAGATCGGCGATAATGTTCGTTTTATGTTTTTAGGAAGGATAAATAAGGTTAAAAATTTACCTGGCGCCATTCAACTCATTAAATATCTGCATGAAAATGGTGTAGAAGCATATTTTGACATATACGGCAGGGATGATGATGGAACCGAAGCCAGCCTGCAACAGCTTGTTGGTGAAAACAACTTAGGCTCCTATGTCCAGTTTAAAGGTGAGGTTACCGGCTCGAACAGATGGGAGACTTTCCCGTCATATCACTTTTATCTTCAACTAAGCTTCAATGAAGGCATGGCGATGAGCGTTACCGAGGCAATGCAAAGCGGCATTGTAAGTGTGGTATCCCCTGTCGGCGAAATTGTAAATTATTCTAAAGATATGGAATCAGCGATTTTCATCGACATCCATAATCCTGGAAAGAGAAATCAGGATTATGCCAAAGTTTTAAGCGTCGTCAGAGATCCGCAATTGTATCAAAAACTGTCTTCTAACTGCCACGCCCATTTCGCCTCTAAAAAGCTGTACGCAGATTCCCTCATCGAGCAAATCGAATCTACACAATCCTGATTTCATCATATTTTTAGTGCTTTTATGTTGACGTTTCTCCAAACAACAGGCTTTTAAAAGTAGAATATATTCTATTAACAGTGGTACAGATATTCACTACACATCAAAATTTATTTCTTCCCAACTTTTGTAACTTTCGGTTGCTTATCTTTTCAGCTAAAAAGCTGAAAATTACCGTATTATGGAAAAATACCGCATTGATGGTCGTACCGCCAAATTCATGCGCTTTTTAACCTTCTATCTACAATATTGAATCAGAATTGATAGAATTAGTTAATAATTTATATTTTTCTTTGTAGAACTTTTTAAATAGTTTTGTAGTTAAATTACAATCCTATTTAACTACAAAACTGTGAAAAGCACTACACGCCTAAATGCAACCTTACTGCTTCTGTTGATTAATGTCTACTACACGGTCAGCGCTGCACCTCTCATAGACCCGATTAAATTCTCTATCGGTACACAAGCTACCCACGTCGGCTTAAATGAAGAGTTCCAGATTGACATCAAGGCAAGCTACATGTACCTTACCGCAAGCACCGTATTCGTTTTCGAAGGATCAAACGCATTCCGGTTGAAACTGGTTCTGCCCGACGGCTTTGAACAGACCGGTGGTACCTTCTCTGATTTTGTTGGCGCAGAGCTTTCATCAGCTAAGCCGCATGTTGCTTTTACAGTAAAAGGGAAATTTACACGCAACTCAGGCGATGGCGTCTTTCAGCTATTACGCAGTCATCGGAAAGCGGATAATCAGAGCACCTATATTGCCGTGTCGCAGCTATCCTTCAAACCTGACGAGGGAGTTGTTAATGAAAATGATGAGTTGAACGCGAGGGTCGCTGCTACTGCGGCGGTAAACTATATACCCTATCTCACCATTGCCCAGCTAAGGGCTGGTGTAGCTGATACAGCTTCATCCGTTTTCATCACTGACGAAGGCAGATCCGGCTTGTTCAAGTACAATCGCACTTCCACTGCGACGGATGATGGCGCAATGACGCTGGTTGCAGGCACGAGAAGGTATGAGCGTGTATATGAAGGTGCAGTTAATGTAAGATGGTTTGGTGTTGTAGCTGACGGGACAAATGATCAGTCAGCCGCCATTCAAAAGATGCTTGACAATGCGAAATACCGCAATGTGTTTTTCCCGAAAGGAAGTTCGCCTTACAAAATAAAAAGTATACGCATTTGGAGCAATTCTACGCTTACGTTCGAGGAAGGTACGATTGTAGAAGGTATGGGAACCTTGGCAACATCGCAGAAAATGATGTTCATGTATGATGCGTCTAACATTACCATCAAGGCCCCTGGCGTAATCTTTAGGGATTTAAAATCAAAGTATACATCCGGCCAGCACAGACATATCTTCTCTATGGAAGGTGTAGCTGATGTAGTTTTGGAAGGCATGGCCGCAAACGACAGCGGGGGAGATGGATTCTATGTAGGCTCTGGTAGCGTAAGAAAGATCAGCGAAAATATTAAACTGGTTAGCGTTTCAGCTAATAACAACAGAAGGCAGGGACTCTCCATTACCTCAGTTCGGAACATTGACGTTATCAACTCCACTTTTACTAACACAAATGGTGAAGGTCCTCAGGCAGGAATAGACATTGAACCAAGTAATACCGGGCAACGATTGGAAGGGATAAGAATTTCAAATCCTGTAACAGGAGGCAATAAGGGCCCGGGCATTGTAATTAGTCCGGGGGCACTTGCTGGAACCGGCTACAATGTTGAAGTTACAATATCAAATCATATTGACGATGGGAGCCAATATGGGATGCTAGCCACAACTGTAAGAAATACACTGAGCGGAACTATAACGATTCAAAGCCCGATTTGGAAGAATGCGAAGTTGAATGGGTTCGTAGCCAGGAACTGGAGTTCGCGCGCATGCTCAGTAATGTTACTTAGCCCGACTGTTATAAACTGCAACTCGAACGCGAGTACATCGCCAACAGCCGGCGCGGCATTCTATATTCATCGTGAGGCAAATGATACAGGAGACACTAATATCGGGAATATTCATATAATCCATCCAACTATAACGGACCAGCGCGAGACAAAGCTTAGCACACGTGCATTCAGCTTCAAAGACTGGAATAGTACAAATAAAATCCTGAATTGCAGCATAGTGGATCCTATTAAATCGGGTGATTATTTCCCATCAAACAACATGATTGTAAATGCCGAACTCTCACTTTCAGACGCGAATAGAACCATGCTTCACGAACTTGGTTCATGGAATAGTCTGGCGGACTATACCTATTACAGGCCGTATTACACAAATGAAAAATCTGTTGGGCCAAGGAATATCACACTGGGTAAGGTAAATGCAGGATGGCCTGAAGTAACTGTAGAAGTTAAGTCAGCAAACAATATCTATGTTATACCAAATGCAACCGACAATATTATGCCTCTTTCTGCAACCAATGGAAAGTGGATTACTAGCAAGGTTGTTGGTAGCAGGCTGAGACTTCGGAAAACAAGTGACAACACCTGGACAATTGTTGAAAAGATCGGAACCTGGACAGTGGTTCCATAATTAGAAGGTCATACAAGACAGCTCAGCCGGTAGATCATTCATTTACTGGCTGAGCTGTCTTGCTTTTATTTGACCCGTTGACCAAATATAGCGTGAATCAGACACTACGATAGATACGCAACCTGAAATTTCGATGATGTTTCAAAATTATTGAAGAGTATCGCTAATTTTGTGGCAGATAGACATTAATAGACTATATGCACCAAAACAACAAGACAATCTGTGTGGTGGGCCTCGGGTATGTCGGGCTACCACTCGCAGTCGAATTTGGAAAGAAGTTTAATACCATTGGGTTAGACATTAATCTCCAACGCATCAATGAGTTAAAAACGTTTTTTGACCGCACACTTGAAGTAGATGAAGCAGGCTTGAAGTCTGCCAGCAAACTTAGATTCACGGACGATGTAGATGACATTAGTGAAGCTGCTATTTATATTATCACCGTCCCAACCCCAGTAGATCAATTTAACAATCCTGACCTGACGCCTGTTCGAAAAGCGACAGAAACGGTTGCGCGTGCAATAAAGCCCGGCGACATCATTATTTATGAGTCAACAGTATACCCAGGTGTAACAGAAGAATATTGTGTTCCGATCTTAGAAAAGATCTCAGGCCTTTCTTATAATAAAGACTTTTTTTGTGGGTACTCACCGGAAAGAATTAACCCTGGCGACAAACACCATACACTGACAAAAATCAGAAAAGTCACGTCTGGGTCTACACCGGAGATTGCAGACGAGGTAAATGAACTTTACAGCACCATCATCACTGCCGGAACATTCAAGGCTTCCAGCATAAAAGTTGCTGAATCTGCAAAAGTGATCGAAAATGCTCAGCGCGATATTAACATTGCTTTTGTTAATGAACTTGCTAAAATCTTCAATCTGCTTCAAATTGACACAAGTGAAGTTCTGGAAGCAGCAGGCACGAAGTGGAACTTTCTCCCGTTCAAGCCGGGACTTGTAGGCGGGCATTGCATTGGAGTTGACCCATTTTATCTTGCACAAAAGGCCAAAGAAGTAGGTTATCATCCCGAAATAATTCTGGCCGGTCGCCGACTAAACGACTCAATGGGGCCCTACGTGGCCACCCAGTTCATTAAGCTGCTCATCCAGAACGATCGAAAAATCAAAGGACAGGAAGTGCTTGTACTTGGCATAACCTTCAAAGAAAACTGCCCAGATATCCGGAACAGCCGTGTTATTGATATTATTCGCGAGCTAGAAAGCTACGAGATGAATGTGCATGTGTATGATCCTTGGGCTAATCGCAGTGAAGTGGAACACGAATACGGAATAACATTGGTAGATTATCCCGCTGACCTGTCCATCTACCAAGGCATTATCGCCGCAGTCGGACATGATCAATTTCTGAACCTGGAAATTTCAAGTGGCGCCAATGGTCCCATTATATATGATGTGAAAGGTATTTTCCCAAAAAACAAAGTGGCATCCCGTCTTTAAGACAAGTAATCAGACTTAACAACCTACATGAAATTCAATCGATATCATCAACAGGATATAACCAACTCAACATTTCTGATTACCGGAGGCGCTGGATTTATTGGATCTAATCTGGTAGATTATCTGTCTCAGCATCAAGCTCAGAGGATTCTAATCCTGGACAATTTATCAACGGGCTATTTAGAAAATATATCTGAATTCATAGAAAACGGTCAGGCTGAGTTAATAGAAGGCGATATTAGAGACTTCGACACCTGCCTTCGTGCAATGCAAGGTATAGATTACGTCCTCCACCAAGCCGCGCTGGGCTCGGTGCCGCGCTCAATTAATGACCCTATTACTACAAATGATGTGAATATCACCGGATTTTTGAACGTGCTACAAGCCGCTAAGGAATCCGGAGTAAAGCGAATGGTGTATGCAGCATCCTCATCCACTTACGGCGATAGTCCATCGCTTCCCAAGAAGGAGGAAATAATCGGGAACCCGCTGTCCCCTTACGCTGTCACCAAATATGTGAACGAATTATATGCTGATGTTTTTTCCCGGACATACGACTTTCATAGCGTAGGTTTGCGATATTTCAATGTTTTCGGTCCAAAACAAAACATCAATGGACCTTATGCTGCTGTAATCCCTTTATTTATCACTCAGGTTCTTAAAGGAGAGAGTCCTACAATCAATGGAGACGGACTTACATCTCGTGACTTCACATTTGTCTCAAACGTTGTTCAGGCAAATATAAAAGCTCTGCTGTCGCAAAATATAGACAAACACCAGGTGTTTAACATTGCCTGTAACGAGCAAACAACCTTGCGCGAGCTAGTGTCAAGCATCACCCATGAGCTAAACAGTCCTTTGCAAGCTAGTTTTGTTCAGGAACGCAGAGGTGATGTCAAGCACAGTTTGGCTGATATTTCGAAAGCGAGATCAGGTCTCGGCTATAATCCGGAAACACTGTTTCGGGAAGGGTTGAAAGAAACAATTTCCTATTTTAAAGGCGTGGTTGGCCAACATGGGTAAGATCAAATTACTTAGAATCTCGACCGAAACTTATTCGTTGCGTTTATTACTGAAGGGACAGCTCAAATACATGTCGGAAAATGGCATGGACGTCTACATGGCTGCTACCCCAGATTCGCATGTCCCAGAGTTGGAGCGAGACCAGAATGCGAAATTTTTCCCGCTTCCACTTTCACGTGAACTGACCCCGGTTAAGGATCTGATAGCACTATTTCATACAATTAGGCTGATCAGGGAAATCAAACCTGACATCGTTCACACGCATTCTCCCAAAGCTGGGACGGTGGGCATGTTGGCTGCTGTTTTGTGTGGGGTTCCGGTCAAAATCCACACTGTCGCGGGCTTGCCTTTAATGGAAGTAAATGGTGCTAAAAGAGTTCTGCTCAACTGGGTTGAGAAATTCACGTATTGGTGCGCAGACTGGGTACTACCTAATTCCCAGGAGCTAAGAATATTCATTTTGAAAAACTTGTTACCCGATGACAAAAAAGTGATTGTTCTTGGAAATGGAAGCAGTAATGGAATAGATCTCAACTACTTCGCCAGAACGAGTTCCGTAGTGGAAGACGCCAATAGGTTCAAGCTGGAACGAGGGATTCAGCCTGACGACATTGTGCTCGGATTTCTGGGCAGATTGGCTTTCTACAAAGGTGTTAACGAACTTGTGAAGGCTTTCCTCCTCTTAAAAAGTAAACACACCAGGCTGAAACTTTTACTTATCGGCGCGCCCGAAGAACTTAACCCACTCCAAGCGACAACGGAAAGCGAGATCGAGAATAATCCGTCCATTATAGCTGTGGGACATCAAAAAGACGTACGGAGCTTTTTAATAGCATCTGATATTTTTGTCTTTCCAAGTTACAGGGAGGGTTTCCCGCAGGCACTTCTTCAGGCTAGTGCAATGGGGCTTCCTTGTGTTGCAACCAATATAAATGGATGCAACGAGATGATTGAAGATGGGAAAACCGGATTTCTCATAGCGCCTAAAAGTGCGGAAGCGATTGTATCTGCATGCGAGAAGCTAATAGAGAATCGCCGAAAAAGTGAAGAAATGGGAAAATTAGCGCAAAAGTTTGTACTTGAAAATTTCGAGCAGCAATATCTCTGGAGAGTAATACGCGAATTCTACCAAACACAATATCAGATTAAAAAAAATAATATGTAGGCTTATCGGTAGAATGCACAAACAGCTCCCTTTCAAGAGAATCAAAAAACCTCCCCTTTGAAGCATTTGCGATATAAGTTATTCTCACATAATTGTCTTGTTAATAAATGAGACATGCCGAACATTCACTGTGAGGACCCGAATATTTTTTATTAGAGATTTTTAGATTATTATTGCATCTCTTTTGCACACGCTTTTAAACTATACAATGCCGCACACATATGAATCAAACTTCTGTTTCTAACCGAAAGTATGTACATCGACTGCTGAGCAAAAATGCCTCTACCGATGAGATTCTGATAATCACAAGCTATGATTACTTTCTCCAAAAAAATGACTTCAGGCATCTCAGAAGGATTTATAGAGAAATAATTCTAGTACCGCATTCATCCGACGACGATTATCTGATCAACCACACAGTACGACCTTTACTAGATAAATTTGAAAAGGTCCATCTCGTCACCAATCCCCATTACGACAGAAGAAATAGGGTAATTTATGAATTGGTTGTGCGTAAAAACAAATCAATTCGTATCACAACTGTTTACGATTTTTGTGAAAAAAGCCTGAGAAAAGTTTATATCCCTGACGACATTTTGGAGACAAATCCAAACTTGTCAACGATGCCCACTTTCGGAAAACGAGTAAGATATCCTAAGAAAATTATTGATGTCTCCATTTCCATTATTCTCTTTCTTCTCACATTTCCACTCTGGATTTTAAGTTACTTCCGCATCAAAATGCAATCTCCCGGGCCGATTTTCTATCGCCAGGAGCGTGTTGGGATGAATAATCAATCTTTTTTCTGTATTAAGTTCCGCTCTATGGGGCTGGACGCAGAGCAGAATGGCGCGTCGTTTTCTAAAAAGAACGATTCCCGTACATTCTCTTACGGTTCCTTTATGCGGCAGACGCGCATTGACGAACTACCTCAAATCATTAACATTTTCAGAAGAGACCTTTCACTGATCGGTCCACGGCCAGAACGTCAGGTTTTCACGGAGACATTTGACGAAACAATCCCCTACTATAACATGAGGCATAACATCAAGCCGGGCATTACCGGGTATGCTCAGGTTATGTACTCCTATGGAGCCGGCGTTTTTGATGCGCGGCACAAGTTGATGTATGATCTCTATTACATTAAGAACTGGACATTGTTCCTGGAATTAAGAATAATCCTGCTTACCGCAGTTGTGATTTTTGGAAAAAAGGGCAGGTAGTAATTGCCTGTCACTTTGTTCCATCTTCTGACATCAACCCCGATGAGGACCTTACTGCTGGGCTTTATTTTATTATCAGCCTGCTCCTCCAAAATATTTTCCCAGGATTCTACATTCTATTATTCCCTTGGGATTTCCGGTGCTGCCTCTACATCCAAAATACCTTTTTGGATGCATGCAAACCAGTTTGGCACAGTGCCTCAAGAGGGCTCTTTCGGGTTAGCTAAGGCTGCTTTTTACAAGATCTACAATCCAAATAACCCCCGCTTTTTCCAGTGGACTGCAGGTGCTGAGCTCATTGCAAGTGCAGGTAGAAAGTCCGACTTGTTCTTCTCGGATTTGTTTATAGGCGGAAGTGCAGGCCCATTTGAATTAAGCGTCGGTCAGCGGAAGGAATATATGGGTTTGTCCGACAGCCTGCTTAGTGTCGGAGGAGTAGCAATGTCCCCTAACTTCCGGCCTTATCCTAAAGTCGAAATCCGTACCCGCCGGTTTGTCAAGCTTCTTCCATTCAGCGATATTCTTTCATTCAGGTTTTCTTACTCCGACGGTATTCTGGGCGCTGCAAATGTTCATTTCGGAAATGTCCGTCGCGTGGAACAAACCTACCTGCATCAGAAATCCTTTTACATTAAACTTGGTGGTAAGAAACACCGGCTCAATTTTTTTGCGGGCTTCAACCATCAGGCAATGTGGGGAGGTGAAGACAAGATTTTCACGGGCGGCCTCCAACCCAAAGAAGCTTACGGCTATGTTGTCTTCGGCAAACCCTGGGCCGCCAGCCGGGTTGGGAACCACTTCGGTACGATCGATGTCGCGGCGGAATGGAAAGGAAACAACTGGACTTACTTGCTTTACCGGCAAAGCATATACGAAGATGGTTCTCTCATCAACTTATCCAACCTAGCCGACGGTCTGAATGGACTAAGGTTCAAGCGAAATTCATCTGGCGCACCGGAGCGCGGCTTCCATATGAATACAATTCTGCTCGAATATATGTATACCAAAAATCAGGGCGGCGAAGTTTTTGATTTCACTACCGGCACATACGGCAGGGATAACTACTTCAACCATTATGTCTATGGCCAGGGCTGGTCTTATCGCGGCAGGAGTTTCGGGACACCGTTTATTCCTTCACAATCTATGGTGCGGAAAGAACTCCGGAATAATGCAGCATTATTCACGCCAAACAACCGGCTACTCGCCTACCATGGCGCGATTTCTGCATCTTTCAATGATATCTTTTTCAACGTCAAAGGCAGCTACTCGCAGAATTTCGGCACATACAATACTCCATTCTCAAGAACAATCAAACAAACTTCACTGCTTCTCGACATTTCTAGCCCGATTTTTGCTACCAAAAGCAACCGCCTCGCAATCATGCTTGCCGCAGATTTTGGAGAGTTATTTCCGAAGAGCGCAGCTGTTTTGCTTGGATGGAGAAAATCCGGTTTTATCCGATAACTTTGATGAATTATCAATTGATCAACGGAGGAATAACTTCTATATACTTAAATGCCCGTTCCAGTTTGTCAGCGCCGAATCTGCTTATTTCTTTGTACATTTTGCTTTGTTTTAAGCGCTTATTCTCAAGACTCAACGCTTTATTATAAAGCCTCTATTTCGGCTGCAGGCGCCACTGCTCAGACTCCGTTCTGGCAATTTGCAAATCAGCACGGAAGTGTTCCATTGAGCGGAAACTTCGGATTGGCAGACATTGGCGTTTATAAGATCTTCAACCCCAACAACCCACGAACATTCCAGTGGAGCGGCGGTGTACAAGCTATTGCCAGTTACGGGAAAGCCGGTAACGTGTTCCTCTCCGACGCCTACCTGAGTGCAAAGTTCAATATGGTAGAAATCCTTGCCGGTCAGCAAAGAATGGTATCCGGGCTCATGGACACAACGATGAGCTCCGGTTCTCTGGCGATGGCAGGTAATGCACGCCCAATACCCCGGGTGCAGGTTTCCATACCCAAATATCTGCCGCTGTTTTTTACAGATAATATCGTGGCACTTAAATTTGCCTACTCCGATGGCTATCTGGGGGCCAGTATCATCAATTATGGAAGTGTCAGTCGCGTCCCGAGGTCCTATTTTCATCATAAAAGTCTGTACTTCAGAGTGGGTAAGCCCCAGGACAGGTACAAGGTTTACCTGGGTATGAACCACCAGGCTATCTGGGGTGGTGAGGCTGAAACAATGCCAATCCGTGAGCTTAGTCCGCCCAAGGCTTACCTTTATACCATTATCGGAAAAACTGTTGACTACCGCAAAATCGGAAATCACTTCGGCACCGTAGATATAGGTGGAGAATGGAGGGGGAAAGAATGGTCGTATTTCTTGTATAGACAAAACATCTACGAATCCGGCTCTCTTTTTAAAGTAATCAACCTTTCCGACGGTCTGAATGGAATTAGTATGAAGCGCCTGAAACCTTTACCGAAGGGTGCAAAGTTTTTCGCATTCCGGTCTTTCCTGTTTGAAGTGCTTGGTACCAAAAATCAGACGAACAAGAACCCGCTTTCCGGCCTGGTTATCTTCGAAAAAGGTAATTATTACAACAGCTATTTATTTACCCGCGGCTGGTCTTATTATGGTAGTGGAATAGGTACTCCATTGATCCCGGCTGCCTCCCAGACGAGGCCGGATCTGCCGAGAAGCAGGTCTGAATTTACCAATAATAATCGTGTGTGGGCGTTTCATACAGGAGTAACAGCGAGCTGGCTTGATTTGGAATGGGCATTTAAAGGAACATATTCCCGGAATTCAGGCTCATTTATCAGTTCATTTGATTCGGTTAAGCAACAGGCGTCGGTCATTTTGAGCGTGGAGAAAAGGCTGAGAATACTAAGAGGAAGCAGCATTTTCACAAGTGTTGCCTCTGACTATGGGGATTTGTACGGGCATTCAACAGGGCTGATGATTGGGTTTCGTAAAAGTGGTTTTCTGGACTAATTAGCATCGTCCAGCGGAAGTACAATATGAAAACCTAAAAGTTATAGTTATTTTTATGAGAAAGGAAACATTATACACATTCCGGAGCGTGTGAGGGTATATATATGAAATACTACTATTTTCTTTTGCTGCTTATACCTTCGATCGGATTTTCGCAGTACGACAAACAACCTGAAATATACACAGACTCGACAATCAACTACATAGAATTGTCGGGCATGGGAAGTAACAATGGACATACGCCCTTTTGGATTCATGCAAATCAGTTTGGTACTGTACCTGTAACTGGCCCCGCCGGAACTGCAAGGGCTGGAATTGAAGGGTACTGGCCGCTCTCAGAAAATACCGGCAGGAATGTGTGGAGAGTAGGCGGCGGAGTGGAGGCAGTAGCTAACCTCGGCGAAACTTCAAAAGTACTTATACCCCAGTTGCATGCGACATTGAAATTCAAGAACTGGGAACTGTCTGTCGGACGGAAAAAGCAGTGGATTGGCCTGGCCGATTCCACGATCGGCTCCGGCTCTTATGCATGGTCGGGGAATGCAATGCCGATCCCGAAAATCATCCTGGGTACCTCGCGCTTTGTTCCTGTTCCTTTTACAAAAAAATGGGTTTCCTTCCAGGCATTTTATGCCGACGGCTTGTTCGAAAAAGGCAGACCGATCACCAGCGGTCTGAAATTGCACCAAAAATCGTTTTACCTTCGGATCGGAAAGCCGCATTCTACTTTGAAACTGTACGGGGGTTTCAACCATCAGGTGCAATGGGGAGGAAGTTCCAAACATCTTAGCGGCGAAAACGGCAAGCTGCCCGACGGTTTTGCTAACTACATCCACGCAGTTACAGGCGCAATTGGAGGCTCCGGTGATAATCTTACGCATTTTGACAGTACCAATCGCGTTGGTAACCACCTTGGCTCCATTGATGCTGCAATGGAGATCGAGACGTATGGAATGAGCATCTTTTTGTACAGACAATTCGTATTCGAAGACGGCTCCTTATTTTATCTCACCACATTAAACGACGGTTTGTACGGGATCAGGCTGCGTAAGAAAAATTCGTACGGCGCCAATTTCGAAATTACAGAGGGTGTTTTGGAAATGCTCTAT
This sequence comes from Dyadobacter crusticola DSM 16708, assembly GCF_000701505.1. GTDB lineage: Bacteria > Bacteroidota > Bacteroidia > Cytophagales > Spirosomataceae > Dyadobacter > Dyadobacter crusticola. Next base: position 716,984 of record NZ_JNJB01000001.1, read on the forward strand.
ACCAAGAGCCAGGGCGGAGATGTGTTCGTCATCGGCGATGGAAAGCAACGCGGGCACGACGATTATTTTAATAACCAGCAGGTGCGCGACGGCTGGTCCTATTATGACAGAACAATCGGGACCCCTTTCATTCCACCAACCTCCCAGACGGTTTGGAAATACCCGCAGTACGCCGATAATTTCACCAGCAATAACAGGGTACTGCTTTACCACCTTGGCTTGCGCGGGACGCTATTCCGCAAGGTAGAGTGGCAGACCAAGTTCTCTTACTCCCATAATTACGGAACATACGCGTGGCGGTTTCTCGATGTCCCGAAACAATTCTCCGGCTACATTGCCCTCCAAACCCGCCTTGACGTGCTTGGCGGGCTCACTGTCAAAGGAGCTTACGCGACGGATATAGGGGATTTGTACCGCAAAACACAGGGCTTCACCCTCGGCCTCCGAAAAGACTTTTCTTTTTACTGATCTTAGCTCAAAGGTTTTCGCGGATCTGCGAAGCCAGACGCGCCAGCTCCTCCTGTGAAATGCTGATTTTTTTGGAAAAATCGGCGTCTTTCATGCTATTGAGCGGTATCAAATGGATGTGAACATGCGGCACTTCAAGGCCAATTACACTCACACCAATGCGCATACAGGGCACTGTTTTTTCCAACGCTGGCGCAATGTTCTTTGCAAACAGCAACAATCCGGTATAAGTAGTATCATCGAGATCAAACAGGTAATCGACTTCCTTTTTGGGTATTACCAAAGTGTGTCCTTTTGCAATTGGGAACGCATCCAGAAAGGCCAGGAAATCGTCATTCTCCGCAATCTTGTGAGCAGGAATTTCTCCGTTGACTATTTTTGAAAATATAGAAGCCATGGTTGTTAGTTTAAAAAAATCAGGTCCGAATACCCACGCTGGCAGCCGAACTTTCGTTTGAAATAAGTATTTAAAAACCGAAAAGTACTTAATATTGCGATCTAAATTTTTAACAAACAAAACATGACAAGCAAGAATTGGAAAGCTTTCAGCAGAGCATCCCTGATCGCATTGATCGCTTTCGCTTCTACCACTAACAATGCAGAAGCGCAAAAAAAAGGCAAATGGGAAACGCTGTTTGACGGCAAATCACTGAAAGGCTGGCATAGCTGGCAGTCAGATGAAGTATTGCCGCAATGGAAAATACAAGACAATGCAATTGTACTGACAGAGAAAGGCGGAAAAGACCTTGTTACTGACAAAGAATACGGTGATTTTGAACTTGAACTCGAATGGAAAATTGCAGAAGGCGGCAACAGCGGTATCATTTACCATGTAATTGAAGACAAGAAATACTGCTGCCCATATTCAACAGGTCCTGAAATCCAGGTTTTGGATGATGTAAAACACCCGGACGCAAAATTTGGAAAGGAAGGAAACCACAAATCCGGCTCGCTCTACGATATGCTTCCTCCAAACGATTTCAAAGCTGTAAAGCCTGCCGGACAATGGAACAAAGCCAAAGTCGTGATCAAAGGCGGTCGCGGTGAAAGCTGGTTGAATGGTAAGAAAGTAGTTGATTTTCCAACTCAGGGTTCTGAATGGGAAAACCTTGTCTCGAACAGCAAATTCAAAACTTGGGAAGGGTTTGGCGCTGCGACAAAAGGAAAAATCGCATTGCAGGATCACGGCGATCAGGTTTCTTTCAGAAACATCCGCATCAGAGAACTATAATATATCTGCCGGCAAATTGCCGGTCCAGTACTCTCGGCTGTAAATGCGCCTGAATGGCCAGTTTTTCTGCCGCAAAAGAAGGGGTAAGTAAGCGTGAGGTTCCTTTGACGATTTGCTCTCATGATAGAGATCATCATCAGTCAGGACCAAGCCCTTATAAACCCCTTCTTCTTTGATAGTCAAATCACCGAATGGAAGTTCTTTCCGATACTCAGGGCGCAACTTAGTCAACCGTTCTTTCAACAGCCAGTCTGTCCTGAACTGCTTTGCACTTACCGGGACGGGTTGGAATTTGCCCTGCGAAACTTCGAGCGCGTATTCCAGGTATGCTTTCAACATCTTCGGACCTGCATTGGCGGTATGGTCTGTCTGCATCTGGGCAGGCCACAAACTTGTTACAAAGTAAATGTGCTCCCGCGCCCGGGTCACTGCCACATTCAGTCTGTTTTCGCCGCCTTGCATGTTCAGGCTCCCGAATTGCATAGATAACCTGCCTTTTTCATCGGGCGCGTAGCCCATTGAGAAGATGATAATGTCCCGCTCGTCGCCCTGCACATTCTCGATATTCTTTACAAACAGATCCGTTGGCAACATACTTTCGCGTTCCAGACTATCTTGAATGGCAACTTGCTGGTAGAAATTGAATGTAACAATTCCAATGCTTTTTCCTTCCGGTGCGAGCTCTTTCACTAACTCTACTACCCTTTCCACCTCAGCCGCATTGGTATTCTGTTTCCAAATACCTTCGGTTTTAATGTATTGAATACCGGGCTTACCTGCATTCACCTGACTGAAATCAGGAAGCAGCCGAAGACTGTTTTTATAAAAATGGCGATTAGAAAAGTCAATCAAGTCAAGTGACTGACTGCGGTAGTGCCCGGTCAGCTGGTATTGTTCCAGCGACTGTGCAGCCAGGTCCAGCAAAGATTCGATCTCTCTGGCAGCGGAATATTCCTCCTCTTCTTCTCCCCTATCTTCGTATCTTACTTTGTACAGGTCACTCGGTGACAATTGTTTATCATCACCAGTTACCACCAGCTGCTTCCCTCTGAATGCAGCGGGAAGACCGTATTCTGCATAGCATTGCGACGCCTCGTCAAAAATCACCAGATCAAACAGCTCCTGTTCCATTGGAAAGATCGCAGACACTGACTCCGGTGAAGCCAGCCAGCAGGGTACCAGCTGAAATACTTCCTTCGAGTAGCTTTCCATCAACTTTCTGATCGGCCAGACTTTGCGTTTTTTTGTAACCTGGTGCGCCAGTTCCCTGTAAGTAACCGTATTTCCAAGCCGGTTTTTCTCGATATCTTCGTAAGTACCCTCGCGCAGCTTGATATTGTTGATGTCGACACTCAGTTTTTGTTTCAGCCGGATACTTTCTTGAAGCTGTGCTTCCCATTGCCCCATTTTCAGCGAGGTAACAGCGCGCAGCTGCGGGTATTTGGACTCTATGTGCTCAATCCAGGCTAGTTTGATGCTGTTCTCAAACAGCGCCATCATAGATTCGGTACTTGCTGATCCTGCTTTGCTGCGTTCAATACTCACGCTTTTTGCCACTGCCTGCTCAGTACCTGTCATTTCCCTGAAAAGCCTGTCCATATCAACCAGCGAATCGAAGTCCTTGGTCAGCGAGGTACGTATCCGGGTGGCATATTCCTTCGGTGCACTCATTAATTTACTGATTTGGATAGGCAGTAAAAACGGCAGCATTTCGTGCTCCATTTTGTCCCAGGTTTCAAGCCAGTGGATTAATCCTTTGAGAATTGACTCAAAATCACCTAAACCATTCACGTTCCTGATAATCGAATGCAAAACTGCCTGCCAGGGCTGAAACGCACAACGCATTGCAGCATCTGCCGCTGACTCTGCATGCTTAAAAAATTGGGTAAGTGACGTTTCGGGCTGCGTTTGCATTACAGCGCCGCCTTTGTAACCCAGGCTCTCGTGCAACAACCAACGCTCCACTTCCTGCCTGTTCCTGATGCGCACCTGTAATTTCCTCAGATCTGCGAGTTCAGTTGAAAGCCCATTGGCAGCGGCAACTTTTTCAATTTCCTTTTTTTCCTTGCTAAATATTCCCCAGAAGAACCCGGTTAATGCCGATTCTTTGGATTCCATTGCCTTGTTTAAAGATTGAGAGAACACGCCCAGCTCAACTGTGCTGAGTGAAAATTCAATGCCTTCTTCCTGCAAAAACCCTTCAAGTGCGTCGGCAGTCTGCCGTACGAAGGCAAGCCGCTCATGCGTGTTATGTGTTGAGAAAATGTATTGCTTTAATAAAGACCAGCTATCGTCATTGTTGATCAAAACAGCGATATCCCTCAGCCTCCCCAGCGCCTCCCCACGATTTTGCACAAAATCAGTTGAAAAAGGCATGTTGGTAAGCCGGGCAAATTTCTCTTTTTGTCGAAAAAAAGCAGCCGGATAATCGGATAGCATTTGCTCCATTATGCGCAACTCCGGCAAGCCGAAATCAGCAAAATCCCTGCGTTGAGCCCAGTCGTGCGTTGCGGGAATGTGGATTGTATAATCGAAATACGTTTTCAGCCGCCTCCGAAAGTGATCCCAATGATCAATCCTGAAATGCCGGTAATGCGCAAGAAGATCGATATGCGGCGCGCTCTGGTCACTGGTGAGATACAGTTCTTTGATGCTCACTCCGCATTCAGTCTCATCAAACAAAGCTTCCCGAAACGCATTCAGGTCAGCAACCGTCTTGTCAATAGCCCGGCTCTCCTGGGTAAATTGCCTTTCCAGGAAAACAGCATCGAGACTGTAATTCTCCTTGCGATAAGCTTCAACTTTCTCGATTTGCGCCGAGATCTGCCTGTATAGCGCAGATCTGTCATTTTTGAAATCATGGATCAGGGCGACAAATTCATCCATTCCAATCGTTTTCAGCCGCTGATGCACCACATCTAATGCCGCGCGTTTCTGGCAAACAAGCAGCACCCGTTTTCCCCGCGAAGCAAAGTCCGACATCAGGTTACATATCAGCTGGGACTTACCACTTCCAGGCGGCCCCTGCACCACCACTGACTTACCCGTTTTTACCTGTAATATAATCTCCTCCTGCGCCTCGTCTACCGGAAACGGTGTCAGGATTTCCTCTTCCTTAACCTTTAAAATATTGTTTTTTGACGAAAAAAATAAGTTGTCTTCCCCCTCTGCTGGGAACAGTTCCTCTTCTGCATTGATCAGCGGAATTGAAAATGGTTTTTCATCAAAGGCAGTAATCAGCGCATTATAGTCGGGTACAAGATAGGAACCAGCTTGCGGGAAAATACCGAGAACAGCCTCGGGGAAAAGCTTTAACTCACCGCTTCGCTCGGTCTTGTCCAGCTCAGAAGCTTTCAATGCGCTGAATGCAACGAGTTTTTCCTCAAATAACTCTTGATTAAAGTTGATCCGGAATGGCGTTGTTTTCAGCCATTCATACAGTTGCGTCCTGAATTCCAGGAAATCTTTGGGATAGTCCTCGAATGATTTTTCCAAAATTTCATCAGGCAGGGAAGTTTCGTTGAAATGTGCGTAGGCGAGCGCAAAGCTTTGATTTAATACAACATTACCTTCCTCCCGAAGCTGCAAACACCATTGCTCCCGGTCCATTTTCAAGGTAACGGGAAAGAACAACAGTGGAGCGTGAATGGAAGTCCCGTCGGCCAGCTTCCCTTTCACAAAGGGGTAACCAACGAACAAATCCTGCGAACCGCGCTCTTCCTGGATAAACTGCTCGGTCCTGCTGATTTTGCGCAGGCGCTTGCTGATCAGATTAACTTTCTCATACCGCGCGTCGGCAACATCACAAACAGCAATGCGTGCTTTTTGCTGCACAAGTTGTTTAACCAGCTCAATGGATGGTTTTTCAAGAACGAAGTCCGTATCGTGAAGGTCAAGAAACTGCTCCGCGGCCAAATGCGTCAGGAGCAGTGATTTGTTTCGGGTACTAAGGTTTGTCAGTCGTTTTAAATAGGCTTTCAGAATCCGCTTCATAAATACTTCGACGATCCTGGCTGCTAGCTATTTGAAATTACTTTTCCTTCGTTAGTCTCCTTTTTCGGAAAAACCACGGAAGCCAGGATGCTGATAGCAAGAATTCCGATAATCACGTAGAGTGAGTAAATGGTTTCAAAACCAATTGATTCCAGGTAGCTGTGCGCCAGCATTTTCCCTCCGATAAATACCAGCAGAACGCCCAACCCATATTTCAGGAAGCGGAACAAGCCCATGATGTTGCTGAGGAAAAAGAACATGGAACGCAAGCCCATGATCGCGAAAATGTTAGAAAAGAAAACAACATAAGGATCTTTGGTAACCGAGAAAACCGCCGGCACTGAGTCAACTGCGAAGATCAAATCGGTAAATTCAATGATCAGAACAACTACAAAAAGTGGCGTCAGCATCCATTTGCCTTTCTTTTTGATAAAGAAATGTTCTCTTACATATCTTGGAAAAACGGGCAGGTATTTGGAGGCAAACTTCACAACAGGATGTTTGGCCGGATCAATTTTTTCTTCCTCTCCACCTTCAAAAAATATCTTCCCCCCCTGGTAAACGAGCAATGCACCAAAAACCAGAATGATCCATTCAAAGCGCTGCATCAATGCGGAGCCTACAAAAATGAAGATGAACCGCATTCCGATTGCGCCTAGCACACCCCACAAAAGCACTTTTTTATAATACTTCGGCCGCACACCAAATGAGGCGAAGATCAGAATGATGACAAAGATATTATCGACAGACAATGCATATTCCAGCAGGTAACCCGTAATGAATTCGAGGGACATGTTTTTACGGTATACCTCCACGCTGGCCTCGTAATCCCCCGGAATAAGTGTTAGGTGAGGCGCATATTTGTTTTTGATATTTTCCAGCTGCGCATAATTCTCCACTCCATGGATGAGATCACCATGCGTTTTGATGATCAGGTAAAAACCCATAGCCAGGATAATCCACACGATCGTCCACGCGGCAGCTTCCTTAAACTTGACTACGTGGTCTTTTCTGTTGAAAAAAACACCCAGGTCAAGAAGAAGCATGATGGTAATCACCAGTAGAAAACCTCCGAAAAACAGTACTTCGTTGGAAAGGAACATGAAAAAACGCCGTTATAGATTTTAAACTTAGAGACAACCTCCGACTGGAAAAAAGGCCTTTACAGCCTGCATTGCCCACTCCGAAGAATAAAGGTAATCAAAATATGAAATGGATCGTCGAAATCGGACGGACGGTAAAAACCGGAAGACTTGCGAAAAAAATTTCGTTATAAAACCGCGCCAGGTTTATGGAGAGGATTTCGGGGTTACAAAAAAAGTTTAAGCGTTATAGTACGTGATTTACAATTTGTTAATTAGTCCGCTCAGATTTTTTGTTAAATATTTGTTATAAAAACTTGCGTCAAATAGTGCGTGTACATACATTTGCACCACGATAACCGAATCGGTTACGCGAAAGTAGCTCAGCTGGTAGAGCGCGACCTTGCCAAGGTCGAGGTCGCGGGTTCGAACCCCGTCTTTCGCTCAGAGAGCAAAGCACCGGAAACGGTGCTTTTTTTCTCTTAGGTACCATCACAAAAACAATGGTTACTGGCCGGGGTGGTGGAACTGGTAGACACGCAGGACTTAAAATCCTGTGAGCCGAAACGCTCGTACGGGTTCGATTCCCGTCCCCGGTACCAAAAACAAGAAGCGGCTTTGAACAATGTTCGAAGCCGCTTCTTGTTTTTGGTACCACAATCGCTTATTTGAAAGCTCATGTATACCATACACTTCATTAAATTTAATCTAACACGATTCTAGTCTTTGAAGCAGCCTTATCGTCAGCTCCATCGGCAATTTGCAGGTAGTATGTACCTCGTGGTAAATCTCTCACACTAATCTGCACTTTGTTATTCTTTTCAGCTCCTTTTGATAGAGAAACACTCTTAACAACCTTCCCGGTTTTCTCGCTGTACAGTTTTGCCTCTTTAGGAAGTTTCGCTGTCTTGTCGGCGGTTGCTAAATCCAGATTCAGTACATCACTAGCTGGATTCGGATAAGCGGCCATCAACCATGGCCCAATTCCCTGGAATGAGGCAATAGTAGACAGAGTACCACATTGATTTGTCAGTACAAGAGGACTAAAATCAAGAGTCTGGTAAGGCTGTAAGATGAAATCAAATCTCATTACACCAGCTGATCCTTGTGCCGGGCCTGAACTGAATATCGGATTCCATGTGATAGTTGTGTTGTCCGTATTATAGAATGTAATATAATGATTATCATAGGGAGATACCTGGTGAGTATAGGTGTCAACTGGCGTTGCTGACAAGTCGTATCTCAGATCGCTGCGATTAGGAGGGGACAGCTTATCCACTGTTCCTGTCACCGAAGATGTACTTTGCACTCCACATGCTGTCGAAAACGCCCTTACAGTGTAAGTTCCGTCCGCTATGCCGCCGATATTTGCAGATGTTCCGGTAATAGTCTGCGCGGAACTGCTGCCGTTTACTCTGACATTTGACGTAGGTGTCCACACAAACTTATCCGCATTTGTACCCGTAGCAGTGATGGCGACGCTCTCTGTTGGGGAACAAACTTTGATGGTTGACTGGCTAATTGCAGAGATCGTAGGAAGCGGCCTGTTGACAGTCACCTGGATTTGTGATTGGAAGGTTTGACCTGTTATCTTAGCCTGAACCCTGATCGTACCCGCTCCACCTGCTGATGGAGTGGATGTTGCAGATGTGGCTGTTGTTGTTACGGTTCCCGGAGTCCATCCCGAGGGAAAGGTGTAAGTGTAGGTAACAGGCAGACCAGCCATATATGTCTCTACCGCAGGTACTGACACAGTTACTGGTGTAGTTCCGCAGGGCCGGTCAATACTCTGCCCATTGCTGCGAACAGTTCCAGCCACCGTCATGGAAGCTGGCGTTCCCACATAGTTCACAAATATCTGAACCGGGTCACTCGCTTTGGACGATGTAGTACCCCCCACTTTCCAGCTTACTGTCGCTTTTATACTCTTTTGTGACGAAGTTGTATGCTTCGTATTAGCCCATTTTATTGTTGTTCGACCGTTTGTACCTGCACCACCCGTTGTTAATGTCGGTTCGACATCTTCATTCCGCCCAACATAGGTCCACGAGACACTGATACTTCCCGCCCCAGACGGAAGACCGGAAACATTGGCTTCATACATATAACTGGCACCCGGATCCAGGTTATTAAAGGATCCTGTGATTGTCACTGTCTGGCCAAACAATCGCCCAGCTAACGTCAGTGCGATGACTAAAAACGAAAAGGAAATTTTTTTCATGTTAAAAAAAGTTTAATGATTAGAAAGTTTGTTTTTGATGTGCAACAGATCATTGGGCCTGCTAAGTAGCCAAAACAGACCTAATGTTTGCTAATACAAAACTATATTCAACACAATCAACAATCCGTAGTAGTTCGCCCTCCTTTTAAGAGGTATTTCTACCTCAATTTTTGAGGTGATTTTTGACAATCAAGTAGTTAATAATATGTCGTTCTGCAAACAACTGAATAATTCCAAAGCATCTACATACTAAAACTTGTAACAATAGCAGTAAAATATTTAATTGTATCCGCAATTACACTTATCAACTACTTATGTCTGTATCATTTTTACCCTCGTTTTCTATTAATGAACATTCCCGTCAAGATCTGGCGCAATTATGGAGCCTTACTAGGCGTGAATGGGAAGTTGTAGCGCTACTTTCAAGAGGTATGGCTACCTCGGAAATTGCAGCAAAAATCTGCGTTGAGCCTAAAAGCGTCGATAATTATCGCCGTAAAATAGCCGATAAGTTGAAGCTGAAGGGCCGGAACAAACTGGCTTTTTACTGCCTCCGTAATAAAGATACACTGGAGCAACTATATGAAATTTCGATCAGCGCGCGGCATTAACAAATCCTGATGCAGATCGCCTACTTACTTGCATTGCTTAGCCGGCATTGTATCGAGAAGACTTGCCCTATGTAAAAACAAGAAGCGGCTTTGAACAATGTTCGAAGCCGCTTCTTGTTTTTAAACCACTTCCAAAACAACCTCCCGCAACTCCGCTTTTCCAATCCCGCAAACCGCACAACAGTAACTTTCGGGAAGCGCTTCAAAAGGTGTGTCCGGCGGAATGCATTGTTGTTCGTCGCCGTACTGTGGGTCGTATACCGTAAAGCAGTCCGGGCATTGGTGTAGTACCTTCCCTGGCTCGGGCTGTTGTTGTGATTCTTCTTCTGCCGCAAAGGCGAGCTGCATTCCCTGTTTTGAGCGCTGGTTGTTGAACCTTCGGCAAAGCTTTTCGAGCTGCACAGCCAGCTGCATCCTGTACAATCCTTTTTCAAAAGCCAGCAACCGCCGGCTGTTTGGGTTAAAATTTTCGGTGTAATAAATATCGTACAAACTCAAAATCGCGAGCTGACCAATACGGATTAGTGGACGTTTTTTAATTAAAACAGAACCAAAAACTTCGGATTTCGGGCGGGTTTGTATACCGAAGCAAAGGCCGAATGTGCGTGTATCGTGTTTGTCGAAATATTGGATCAGCTCCTTTTTGAGTACTGAACCTTCTTCGTGGTGATCTTCCGTTTGCCAGGCCAGCTCATTGGCAGCGTGACGTACATTGATATTATGCTTCCCCAGTATACTACTCCAATCGCCCCGGTACTGGTCTTCAATCCCTTTTATAATCAGTGACTTCCAGGGCGTAATACAGATTTCACCGATTTTGGTTTTCATACAAAGCGCACAAACATCCAGCAGAAAATCGACAGAAAACAGTTCATCGCGCCGGTACAATCCCAGCCACGTCCGCGATTCGTACCGGTTAAAACCCTCATAGTAAGGCAGCGAAAACGATGGTAATTCAATCTCGCCGACTGCTGGCTGGGATATATATTGAATTCGCGCATTCACAGACGAAAACAAAGTTTCTTCATCAACAAATTCGTCTTCCAGCAAACAAGCCTCAACCGCATTGGCCAGCTTTCCAATTTCATTCGTATAAATTAGCTCCCGCCATTTGAACACCACATTACTCTGCCTTGGACGTACATATAAGTACCAGAAATGCGGCTCAGGTGAAGAAATGAAGTTGAGGTTACCGGTAAAAAACGGGGTAAAGCTCTGGTTGGAATCAGATATGTTGACTTTCAGTGAAGGCTGATAATCAAAACAGTCCAGTACCGAATGGTATTCATTCGCAAGCAGCCACTGACCAGTCCTGAAAACATCTTCCCCGCAGTAGGAACTGACAATATTCGGATTCCGGTCTGTATTTACCTCATAGCGGATCGCAGCTTTTTTCAAGCTTTTTTCAAGAAAGCGCATATCCTCATAATGAGCGGTTATCAGCATTTGTTGCCGGGAACCAAAACGCACTTTGTGCACATTCGCCTCTCTCGCTGCTAATAAAATCTCCTTTAAAAACCCCGGCGAAGCAATACCGCCCGGCAGGTTGATCTTTACATTATAATAGTCTCTCATCTTTTCACCGCATTCATTGTAAACTGATCAACCCTACGCAACAACCAGCGAGCGCTCCATTACCTTCTCAAGAATCGCCCGCACTTCGGGGCGGCACGAGCCGCAGCCGGTACCAGCGCCGGTCTTTTTACACAAGTCCTGAAAATCGTCACAGCCATTTACAATCGCCTTTTCCAGATTTCCTTCTCCTACATTATTGCAGGAGCAAACCACTTTCCCCATCAGCGGATCGGCTGGTTTACTTGCCCTGAGCAGCTGCAAACGCTTTTCCGAAAGCTCAGTCCCACTTGCGATCAGGTCCCGAAACTCGGCAAACTCATTTTTATCTCCAATCATGATCGCGCCTACGAGCTTGTCGCGGTGCACAATGCATTTCTTGTAATACCTTTTGGATTGATCCGTAAAAACGATCTGCTCATACGCAGGATCGTTCACTGGTACTTCCGTCAGCCCGATGCTGCACAAATGCAAACCTTCCATTTTCAGGATATTCATTGAAATGCTTCCTTTATAGGGCCGGGTTATATCTCCCGCCAGATAGCTGGCAATAACCTCGGCTTGTTCCTCGGCAGCCAATGTAATCCCCCACATTCTTCCGCACCATTCGGCAATTTCTCCCGCAGCATATATGTCCGGATCAGATGTTTGCATGTAATCATTCACGACCACGCCGCGTTTGCACTCGATCCCGGCCTCCTGCGCCAGCTCGGTATTGGGCACAGTGCCCATTGTCATCACCACCACCTGACAATCCAGCTTTCGTCCCGATTTCAGACGAATGCCTTCCACCCGCTCAGTTCCTGAAAATGTGGCTACTTCATCGTTGAAAAACACTTCGACTCCCCGATCAAGCAGCTCCTGGTAGAGCAGCTCACTTGCAAGGGAATCAAGTTGCCGCTCCATAAAACGCCCGCTGCGCTGTATCACGGTTACTTTCACATTCATTTCGCGAAAAGAAGCCGCCAGTTCCAGTCCCAGAATACCTCCTCCGACAATCACAGCATGTGGGTTTGGTTGTGTTAAAAAGGGCAGCAAAGCGTCGGCGTCGGGCCGCGATCGCATATTGAAAATACCACGCAACTTGGGTACACTTTTCGGCATAAAAGCGCGGCTGCCTGTTCCCAAAATCAATTTATCGTAAGTATGCTCCTGCCCTTTGTCGTCGATAACGGTCTTGTTTTTGCGATCCATGTGAACAATACCAGTTCCTTTGTGTACAACAATGCGCTGATTCTCAAATTCATCTTCCCGCAACCTGACCAGCTGCTCCCATTGCTGCGCGCCGCTGATGTAGTCGGGCAGCATTACCCGGTTATAGAATGGATTAATTTCCTTTGAAAAAACATGGATCTCATCTTCCGCATTCAACTTCCGGTACGCATTGATAAAGCCCAGCCCAGCCGAACCCGCGCCGATAATGATGATTTTCTCAACAGGCTTTTGATACAATGCAACTTCAACCGCCGTGAATTTAAAGTCCGGCTCTTTCGATTTTGGATCAACCAATGCATTCGTCAGGTTATTAGCCCTGACTGCATTATTTCCCAAAATCTTTCCCCAATGCATTGGCAAAAAACAAAGTCCAGGCCGGACATCGTCGGTCAACTGCGCTTTCACGCGCACCTCTCCTCTCCTGCCTTTCACGATTACCAGCTGGCCCTCCGCGATATTCCTGCTGGCAGCATCTTCGGGATTGATCTGTAAAAATGGTTGCGGGATATGCTTGTTCAATCGCGCTACCCGCCCCGTTTTCGTCATCGTGTGCCATTGGTCCCTGATCCGGCCGGTAGTTAGTATCAATGGAAAATCAGCATCAATGGGCTCTGACGCATTTTCATCGTCTACCGCGTGGATCTGCGCTCTTTTATTTGGTGTATAAAATTGATGATCAGTAAAAAGCCGCTGCTGGCCCGCGTTTACATTACTTTCCTGCATTTGCATTGAAAACGGCCACTGAACACTTCTTTTTTTATGCAAAAATTCGTGACTTACCCCGGTAACATCGATGTGCGTTCCGGCTGTGATTTTCACATATTCATCGTAAACCTCGGCTGCATTGGCATAAGTAAAAGAACTCCCAAAACCCATTTTCTCAGCAAACCGCCAGATAATTTCCGCGTCGGGCAGCGCTTCGCCAGGCGAGTCGATCACTTTGGGTAAATGGGTAATGCGCCTTTCAGCATTGGTCATCGTACCTTCTTTTTCAAGCCAGGCCGAGGCAGGTAAAACCACGTCTGCAAACTGCACGGTATCTGCGCGGTCAGACACATCCTGCACCACCACAAACCTCGCTTTCTTCAATGCACTTTCCACCGCATTCATATCCGGCATGCTCACAAGCGGATTGGTATTGATAATCCAGATCGCTTTGAGCTGATCATTTTCCAGTGCCTCAAACATCTCAGTCGCGGTCAACCCCGGCTTGGCTCCGATTTGTACGGGAGTTTGCCAGAAATTTTCCAGTTCCTGCCGGTGCGTTGCATTGGTAACCTCTCTGTGTCCAGGCAAAATATTCGCCAAACCGCCTGTCTCGCGTCCGCCCATTGCATTCGGCTGACCAGTCAGCGAAAATGGCCCGTTACCCGTCTTCCCAATTCGCCCGGTAATCAAATGCAGGTTGATCAATGAGAGGTTTTTATTCACCCCAATCACAGACTGGTTCAACCCCATTGTCCAGAAAGAAAGAAACCCCTGCGATTGCCCGATCCATTTGGCAGCGAGTTCAATATCGTCCGCAGCAACCCCGCATAACTCGGCAGATTCCGCGAGCGTGCGCTGCATTACTTTCTTGCGGTAAGCTTCAAAACCGTCTGTATGGTTTGTTATAAAATTATAATCGACGTTGCCATTTTCGATCAGCAACCTTCCTATTGCGTGATTTAAAACAATGTCGGTACCCGGTATAATTTGCAAATGCAAGTCCGACGAACGCGCGGTATCCGTCTTCCGGGGATCTACACAAATGAGCTTTACATTTGGATTTGCCGCTTTATGCGCCTCGACCCGCCGCCAGATAATCGGGTGACACCAGGCAGGATTCGCGCCAGTCACATACATCACATCCGCCGCTTCAATATCATCGTAGCAAACGGGCACACTATCTTCTCCCAAAGACATTTTGTAACCCACCACCGCCGAACTCATGCAAAGCCGCGAGTTGGTATCGATGTTGTTTGAGCCGATAAACCCTTTAATCAGCTTGTTAACTAAATAATATTCTTCCGTCAAACATTGTCCCGATACATAGAATGCAACAGAATCCGGACCGAATCTCTTGATGAAGGTTTTAAAAACAGCCGCAGTCCGCTCCAATGCGTTGTCCCAGCTCACCCGCTGCATCGGCATCGACCGGTTCATCCGCATTTGCGGGTAAAGCAGCCTGTCCGACTGGTCCATGACCGTATAATGTAGGTTCATTCCCTTAGAGCAGAGCATCCCTTTATTGGAAGGGTGCGATTTGTCACCTTCCAGACTTAGTTGTCCATTACTTTCTTTGGTCACCACCACCCCGCAGCCAACGCCACAGTAACAGCAGGTGGATTTGTAGGATGTGGAGATCATGGTCTAATTTTGAATGATTGAATGAGTGAATGATTGAATGAGCCGCCGTGGAACGGGGAATGAGTGAGTTAGTGAATGGTGAATTATCGAGTTAGCTGCAATGGAACAGAGAATAATCGAATGATCCCCCGTGGCACGGAATGTGCAAATTCAACTTCCGCGAGCGCAGCAAGCGCCAAGCCAATCGCCCCAATCTATTTCCGTAGGCTTCAGCCAACGGAAGAGGGGGATAGGCTTTCGGATACCGTGGCTTCTGTTTTTTCGAAATTGACCAATGCGACTACTGCGGCCACACAAGCGATCGCGCCACCTATGTACATAAATGCTTCTGAGTAGGAAATAGAGCTGGATTTGAAAAGGAACCCTGCTAGTACCGCGCCTACATTACCACCAGCGCCCACGATCCCGCTTACCGCGCCCATTGCTTTTCGGTTGATAAATGGAACAATCGCATAGGTAGCTCCATTCGCCATTTTGAGAAACATTGCGAACCCGAGCATGGTAACCACCGCCACCGTCAGACTATTACTCTGGGCAAAAAGGGCGATACCAATTCCTTCCAGGCACAGCAATGCAGCGAGTAAGCGACCTTTCCCCAGCATACCATATTTATTCCCAACCTTATCAGCCACAATACCTCCGATTGCACGAGCAAATATGTTCATAAAACCAAATGCACCGGCGAGTATCCCCGCAGTTGCGAGAGATACCTCGAAGTTTTCAGAGAAGTAGAGTGCCGCTACGTTATCAAATGTAATTTCAATGCCGAAACAAGCTCCATAAGCCAGGAAAAGCGCCCAGGTACGCGGATCTTTCGCTGCTTTTGCGAGGGTACCTTTTGCCTTGACAGCCTTACTTCCCGTCACATTCAAATCTTCAAAATTCCCTGCCGGGGTATCTTTGGTAAAAAAGTAATAAATGAATGCAAAAATGAAAAGTGCCGCACCGGGAATGATCATTGCCACACGCCAGGCGGACTCTGGCAGGTAACCCAAACTAATAAAAAAACCGAAAACTAGCGGCATTGCCATATTGGTGATGCCACCCCCTAGATTCCCCCAGCCTCCTGCAACCGCATTGGCAGTACCTACGATCTTTTGATCAAACATCACCGAAGTATGGTATTGCGTGATCACAAACGACGCACCAATTACACCAATAGCAAGCCTGAAAAGCAGAAAGGCCTCGTAAGAATGCACCAGCCCGACTGTCATCACCGGAATGGAACAAATTCCCATTAATGCAGCGTACGTTTTCCTCGGCCCCCAGGAATCACAAAGCTTACCGATCAGAATGCGCGCAACTACCGTGGCGGCAACCGATGCGATGATAAGATTGCCGATTTCCTCTTTACTTAAACCTAAGTCTTTCTTGATCACCGGCATCAAAGGCGCGAGCCCGAACCAACCAAAAAAGCAGAGAAAAAACGCCATCCAAGTCAGGTGGAAAGTGCGCATTTGTACACCCTTGAAACTTAATACATTCAGCTTCTCAAGAGGTTTCTGAGTTGTTTCCATAGTAAATAAGAGTTGTAAGGTAAGAGAATGACGCGTGGAATTATTTGATAAAATCCGGTTTGATATTGATCATCAGATAAGCCCAGTTGGCCATCTTTTGAGGATTAGAAATGTTTTTAACAACCGCCAGACTGCTGCTCGGCAGAAACGTGCAATAGCCCGCCTGAAAGCTGATCGCATTGGTCAGGCTGTAAGTGGCGATGATATCGAGCTCGCTCCCGAAGTTGGCCGAAAGCTTCTGGTTTTCTGAATTTCGAATGGGAGCTGCGCTTGAAAATTGGTGCAAATCTCCTTGTATCAGCCATTTCTTACCAGGTTTGATCAGAGTATTAATGTAAAAATCTTTCAGCCCGCCACGACCAAATCCATTGGCTGCATAGAAATAGTCCATTTGTCCCCAAAACTTGTGTGGTGTTCCGTAAAGCGGGTCGAATGTGTGGTTTTTGGCTGATCCTGCCTGACTGCCAGAGGTATAATCAAAGCCCGGCCCTACTGCAAAACGGCTGTTTGCATTGTACAATCCACGTACTGAATAAAGGTATGCGTCCAGTGAAAGTCCGTCTTTGTCTTTCCCGGTCTGATAGTATGCATTTGCTACCAAATTCCAGTATTTACCCAACTTGGTTTCAAAATATGGCCCGACTGTAATGCGGTTCCAGGTCCCATCTTTCAGCTCTTTTTTCCCGATAGAATCTTTGGAATATTTCTGGAAATCATCTTTGAAGATCAGAAATGAAGCTTTGCCAGTCTTTGTCTTTTTACCAAAATATACAAACTGCATTGACTTGTACATTGTGCCGATTGCATTGGTACCAGCCGGATAACCTACAGGAACACCGTCGTACAGAGTCCCGCTTCTCACCTCACGGTTTTGATTATACGCAGCACCGATATGTGCGGTCCAGTTCTTGTTTTCGTATTTGAGCAAAACGGCATCGTGGCGCCTTGCCTGTTGCAGCCAGTCGAGATTACCCAGCAGCCGGCTGTCGTCGTAGAGTAATTCCTGCCTCCCGATTTTAAGCGCGAGCGTTTTGCCTACATTGGCCTGTCCGGTATCCAGCAGACTGATCTGTGCCCACGCTTCGTGCAACATCAATCCATTCAGGTTCTGGCTGGCAATGCGGTTATTTGTGGAAGCATCCTGTCCCCAAACGCGCACATCCTGGATTGCAGTAAAAAATTGCATCCTGTATCCGGTATAGCCTGCATTTAGCCGCGTGCGCTGAGATGTAAAGAAAGCAGCTTTGTCATTTTTCGACAATGGACTCCCCTGCCCGTGCAGCAGCTCGGTGCGCGTGCGCAGCTGTCCCGATAATGTGAACTGCGCATTCGCGTTGGCACAAAACAACAGGCAACAGGCTAAAAAACCTGCAATGAATGTGAATAGAGTTGTTCTCATCCCTTGAATGATTGGAAGTAATTACTAACAGGAAATTCCGGCGCTTTGCAGGTACTCGTACGCATAAGACGGGTGGAGTGCTACTACTTCACCCATGATCATAATCGCAGGAGTTCTGATTCCGTGCTCGCGCACCAGCTCAGGCATTTCCCAGACCTGCCCGATCACACTTTTTTCCTCGGGCCGCGTTCCATTCTGGATTACCGCCATTGGTAAATGCCCGCGACCGAAATGCTTATACAGCTCACAGATTTCGTCTAGTTTATTCAATCCCATTAGCACCACTACCGTCGCCTTCGATTGTACTGCCAGGCGCAGGTCGTCGGACAATGTCCCGTCCTGTGTAGTTCCCGTAATCACCCAAAAGCTTTCACTCACACCCCGCCGCGTCACAGGGATCTCCATGGAAGCGGGTACCGCAATGCTGCTGGAAACGCCGGGGATTACTTCTACGGTAACCCCGTAGTCGCGGGCGTACTGCATTTCCTCGTGGCCGCGACCAAACACAAATGGGTCGCCACCTTTTAAACGGACAACGTGACCTTTCTTCCGGGCGAGACGAACGATTAAACCGTTGATCTCATCTTGCGAGAAAGAAGTTTCTCCCACCTTTTTGCCTACGTAAATCTTCATGGCATGTGCTGGCGCAAAATCGAGCAGCGCATTGCAGGCTAGTTCATCGTACAGCACTACATCTGCCTTTTCAAGTGCTCTGACCCCTTTTAAGGTGATCAGCTCCCCATCGCCCGGGCCGGCTCCTACCAATGTGAGTTTTGCTTCCAATTCCGCTGGTATTATAGGAGTGAATATTAAAAATATACTATACGTAGTAGTTACCAATCATAGTTATTGGTGCATCAAAATTAGGAGCTACATTTTACAAAACAAGCTTTTGACCAAAATTTATATTTACAAATGACTATTATTGCAAATATAAAATTAGGAAAATGACTATTAGCCATTTAAATTTGGAAGCACTTACAACATCAAGATTTAGTATATAATTAAAATAGTACAACAAAATACTTACAGTTTTACAATTTAATAGTTACTATTTACTATGAAACACGAATTAAACATCAGAATTGTAGTAATCGGCAACGGAATGGTTGGTTTTAAGTTTTGTGAAAAACTATTGTCGAAGCGGAAAGAAGGGCAGAATATAAGTTTAACAGTATTCGGTGAAGAGCCTCGCCCCGCCTACGATCGTGTACATTTAAGCGAATTCTTTGCGGGCAAGTCTGCCGATGATCTTACATTAGCCACAGAAGAATGGTACAGCGACAACGGAATTACATTGTACTTGTCGGACCCTGTGGTTGACATTGACCGAGAGAACAAGCTTATCCGCTCTCACCACGGACACATAGTTTATTATGACTATTTAGTTATGGCGACCGGCTCCGGTGCCTTTGTGCCCACCATTCCCGGAGTCGAAAAGGACGGCGTATTTGTATACCGCACCATTGAAGATCTCGAACTGATCCAAACCTATGCACGCAAGGCGAAAAGGGGCGCGGTGATCGGTGGCGGGTTACTGGGGCTGGAAGCGGCGAAAGCTTTGCTCGACCTTGGTTTGCAGGAAGCCCACGTAGTTGAATTTGCATCGCGGCTTATGCCGAGGCAGATCGATGAAGCGGGCTCACGAATGTTACAGAACCAGCTCGAATCGCTCGGATTACAGATCCATTTATCCAAAAACACACAGGAAATTAAAGGTGGAGATTGCATTGAGGGAATGCAGTTTGCTGATAATTCTTTCCTGGAAGTAGATATGCTGGTGATTTCCGCCGGTATCAGGCCGCGCGACGAGCTGGCTAAAATTGCAGGACTGGACACGCATCCAAGAGGCGGAATTGTGGTGAACAATCAGCTCCAAACTTCGGATCCATTCATTTTTGCGATAGGTGAATGCGCGCTGGCTCATCACATGATTTACGGATTGATCGCGCCGGGTTACGAAATGGCCGATGTGGTTGCGACGCTGATTACAGGCGGCGAAAAGGAGTTTCTTCCATTCGATATGTCAACCAAGCTGAAACTCATTGGTACAGATGTCGCCAGTTTCGGCGATCCATTTATAGAAGAGCCGGCTTGCACCACTGTCCGGTACGAAAACAAGGCGAAAGGCATTTACAAGCGGATTAATGTAAGTCTTGACGGGAAGTCGCTGCTTGGCGGAATTCTGGTGGGCGATGCGGAGCAGTACAATATGCTTTTACAAACCTGCAAGAACAAAACGATACTACCGCCCGATTCCGAAGATCTGATTTTAGGATCAAGGGGCGGAGAAGAGGCAGGTGCGGGCGTCATGAGCTTTCCTGACGATGCATTGATTTGCTCATGCGAGGCTGTAACAAAAGGGATGATTTGCCAGGAAGTAAATGAAAAAGGCCACCAGCATATAGAAGCAATCAAAAAGTCCTGCAAGGCTGGTACCGGCTGCGGCGGTTGCATTCCGATGGTCAAAGATATTATCGCCGGCACATTGAAGCAGAATGGCGTTTACATCCGGAACGTGGTTTGCGAGCATTTTGAGTACTCGCGGCAGGAGTTACTCGACCTGGTCAAAATGAATGGGCTGAAAACCTATAACGCTGTTCTGGATACCTTCGGAAAAGGCGACGGTTGTGAAACCTGCAAGCCGCTGATAGCTTCCCTCCTCGCCAGTTTGTGGAATGAGAATATCCTTCAAAAAGACCGGGCTCCTATTCAGGATTCAAACGACCGCTTTTTAGCCAACATTCAAAAAGGCGGTACTTACTCGGTTGTTCCCCGCATTCCCGGAGGCGAAATAACGCCGGAGAAACTGATCGTGATCGGTCAGGTAGCTCAGAAATATGGTATGTATACCAAAATCACGGGTGGACAGCGCATTGATATGTTCGGCGCACACCTGGGCGACCTGCCGCTGATCTGGGAAGAGCTGATCGATGCAGGTTTTGAGAGCGGCCACGCTTATGGAAAGTCACTGCGGACGGTAAAAAGCTGCGTTGGTTCGACCTGGTGCCGGTTTGGAGTCCAGGATTCTGTGAGTTTCGCCATTGAAGTAGAAAACCGTTACAAAGGGCTACGTTCGCCGCATAAGCTTAAATCCGCGGTTTCGGGCTGCATTCGTGAATGCGCCGAGGCGCAGAGCAAGGATTTCGGGATTATAGCGACAGAAAAAGGCTGGAATTTGTACGTATGCGGCAATGGAGGCTCCAAACCACAGCACGCACAATTGCTCGCGACCGACGTAGACAAAGAAACCTGCCTGCGCCTGATCGATCGCTTTTTAATGTTTTATATCAAAACCGCCGACCCGCTAACCCGCACTGCAACCTGGCTCAACAAAATGGAAGGCGGCATGTCGTACCTGAAAGCGGTGGTCGTAGACGACGTACTCGGTATCGCCGCTGAACTGGAACGCGAACTCCAGCAGCTGATCGACGTGTACCAATGCGAATGGAAAGAAGTAGTAGAAAGCCCCGAACTACGTAAACGTTTCTCCCACTTCGTAAACACCCCCGCAAAAGATCCTTCTGTTCAATTCGAAGAAATGAGAGAGCAGAAAAGAGCGAAGGAGTGGGTGTAAAAACGGCTATCGGCTGTCGGCTGTCGGCTGTCGGCTGTCGCTGTCGGCTGTTTAGTAATGAGCAGTCTACGTTAGACGGTTCCATTAGTTGAAGCAATAGTTTAATAAAACAATCAAAACAAAAAAGCTGAAAGCCGATAGCTGACGGCCGACAGCCAAAAAACCATTTCTCCTATGAACACCGAAACAAACATCGAAACAAAAGTAACCTGGCATGTAGCTTGTCAGGTAAGTGATATTCCGGAAGACGGCGGCGGATGTGCGCTGATTGACGGGAAACAAATCGCTATATTTAATTTCGCAAGAAGAGGTGAATGGTACGCGACTGACAACGAATGTCCGCACCGGCAGCAAATGGCCGTGGCGCGCGGGATGATCGGGAGCCAGGACGGTGAGCCGAAAGTTGCTTGTCCTTTTCACAAAAAAACTTTTTCATTACAAACCGGGCATTGCCTCAATGACAATGCTTACCAAATCAAAACCTTTCCGGTGATGGTGAAAGAAAACCTGGTGTATATCGGAATATGAGCAAATGGAGAGACTCGATAAACGGGTAGCAGGCAGTCTGACAAGGTTCTACGTGGTCGCATTGTGCGTAGTGGCATTACTGACGCTCAGCGGCTTATTCCTGATCAGAAAGACAATCAGTAACCTCAACCACGACAGTCGGGTAGTAAATGTGGCGGGACGCCAGCGTATGTTGAGCCAGCGGCTGACGAAACTTGCATTGCTCAAAATTAGCGGTACTGCTCACCGGGACTCTGCCCGCTTTTCGGAACTACTGGATCTCTGGAAAACAAGCCACGAAAATCTTGCAAGCAGAAGGCTGGCAGTTGAAGACGGGCTGGTAACCTGGAAAAGTCCGGTACTGGATGAAATGTTCGCAGAGCTCGAACCTGTATTCGACGAAATGTACATGCATTTTCTCGTCATCGGGCGTGACACTTCCGCCGAGGCGCGCCAAAAGGGATTACAAGCTATTTTGGAGAATGAACCCCGTTTTCTTGACAAAATGGACAAGATTGTTTTCCAGTTTGACCGGGAGAGTTTTGAGCGATTGGAAAATCTGGAAAGAATAGAATGGATCCTGGATATCATGACCATTCTGGTTTTGCTGGCAGAAGGTTTGCTGATTTTCAGACCGGTTGTTAATACCACCAGGCGGGTTGTCAGAATGCTCACTGAATCGGAGAATGCATTACAGCTTTCTAACCAAAAACTGAAACAGTCCAATATACAACTCGTTGATACCCAAAACGAGCTACTTCGCGTGGAAGAAGAAAAGCATCAAATGCAGCTCTCAGAAAACCGGGTACGGGCCGCTTCGCTGATTGAGGGACAGGAAGAAGAGCGCAAGCGGTTTGCATTGGAATTGCACGACGGGATCGGACAAATGCTGACCGGACTAAAACTGCATGCGGAGAAACTCAAATCAGTGCAGTTTCATGATGAGAAACATAAACGCCAGTTCGAAAAGCTGGTGGCGCTGGTGCAAGACATTATCCAGACCACGCGGCAGGTATCTTTCAACCTGATGCCTTCCGTACTGAACGATTTCGGACTTGCTGCCGCATTGAAACTGCTCTGCGACCAGACCACCGAAATTGCAGGTGTACGGGTTGACTTTGAAGGAGATACCAGTTCAAGAATTGCGATGAGCGGCATTATGGAAACGAGCTTGTACCGGATTGCGCAAGAGGCGCTCAATAATGCGATCAAGCATGCAAAGGCAGGTCGCATTAAGATTAAATTGGAACAGAGCAGTAATCGTATTATTTTGGAGATCGCCGACGATGGAAAAGGTTTCGAAATGGATCAGCTGAAAGCAGATTGCGGTTTTTCAACTTCCGGCAATGGAATGGAAAACATCCGCACAAGAAGCCAGCTGCTGAATGCCAAAATGAATATCTCCTCCAAAATCGACGGCGGCACCAGGCTGGTCCTGGAAGTCAAACTATGAACTGTTACTCCTTTTTAAAGCGGAATGCGTATACGGATTTTGGTTGTCGACGACCATTCGGTTGTCAGGCAGGGGATTATTACCCTGCTCGAAGATGAAGAAGACCTGCTGATTGCGGGAGAAGCAGCCGATGGAGACGAAGTGTGGGATATGGTGGAAAAAGTAAATCCGGACGTGATTTTGCTTGACCTGACCATGCCGCGCGTGCCAGGGCTGGACGTGATCAAGCAGATCGTACCTGCATTTCCTAAAGTCAAAATATTGGTTTTCAGCATGCACAACAATGCAGACTACATTGTAGCATCTGCATTAAGCGGCGCTTCGGGATACCTGCAAAAAGATGCAAGCCGCGACGAAATGCTCCTGGCGATCCGCGCGATCGCAAAAGGAGAGTTATACTTCCCGCCTTATGCCTCTTCCATTATCATCAAAAAACTGATGAAACAGTTGCTTGTCGCGCCTGAACCAGCACCGGCGCAGGAAGAACTGGAAGTGAAATCTGTATGGAACCTGCTCACCCCGCGCGAGCAGCAGATCCTGAAATGCATTATTGAGGGAATGAGCAGCAAAGATATAGCCGAGAAATTCGAGATCAGTTCCAATACTGTGGCTAATCAGCGGGCGAGTATCATGAAGAAAACCAATGTAAAGAATACGGCAGAACTGGTAAGTCTGGCGCTGAAAAAGTCGTTGAGTTAAACTTGCAGTTACAATCCGCAATATTTCTCACAAACCGACTGCGTTTCAGGCGAATTGCCTATCGAAATGTTTAGAATTCTATAAAAATTTTTTCTACAAATATCCCCAGCTGCTGTGTGAACGCGCTTTCATTTAGGTGTGATTTAACCTATATTTGAAGTTTCCCAATTCCAAAAGGAGGTCCTCTCCAACCTTGGGCAGCAGTTCGTCAACACTTATAATTTGTAGAAAACCGGATAATGAAAGTATCTCCATCCGAGCCATTTAAGATTGTTTATTCAATTCTGAACCATGAGTATCTGGGGTATATTTTTGAATCTTTCGCTGTGCAGCTGAATGCACAGGGCGACGTTACGTTCCAGATCCAGAATATATCTTCCAAAAACGTAGAGGAGTTCAGAAGCGGGCTTGATGCCGGAGATTTTGAGTTGGTCAAACTCATCGACGATATCCAGCAAGATCTGGTAGTCCGAAAGTTCAACACCAAAAAACTGAATGCAGTCGACTTCTTCCTCAAAGTATACGACGCGCAAAAAGGCGATAAAGCCATTCAGGAAGCCATCGCAAGCTATCTTGAAAACTGCAAGGCCCGTATTCTTGAAAAGCTAAATGGAAAAGACATTTTCATCATGGGAAGCGATGGAAATCCACTCTGGAAACCTGTGGTTACCGAGCCGGAGAAAGCGACGATACGTTTCCATTTCGTAAGAAATGAGGACAATACACATTACTTCCCAACGATCCGCCACAAATACCAAAAGCTTGAATTTCAATATAAAAATGCATTTTTAATCTGTGAAGATCCTGCCTGGCTGATTGTCGACGGTCACCTTTACAGCTTCGAGGGAAATGTGGACGGGAAGAAAATCAAGCCCTTTTTGAATAAAAAATTTATCGCAATCCCCGGCCAAGTGGAGGAGCAGTACTACGGTCGCTTCGTGGCGCCGCTTATTGCTTCTTACGATGTAGTGGCCAAAGGATTTGAAATCAGAAATGTCTCCTCGCAGCCAAAAACTGTATTGACCATCTCGGAATTCACCTCGGCACCCAAAAAGACTCCGGTGCTTTTTCAGGATTCGGAAGACGTAGAGGTGATTGAAGAAGAAGATAACGACGTTACATTCGATTTATCATTTCAATATGCCGGCTTTTCTTTCCATTATGACAGCTTTGCGCATCCTTCGAGTGTGCATATGGAGAAGAAAGGAAACGACTATTTTTTCAACAAGGTCAGGCGCGATATAGACGGCGAAAGCCGCAATGTGCGCCTCCTGAAAGAATGGGGGCTGAATATGCGCAATGGTAAACTGCAAATGCCAAAGTCACAGGCTTTCGGCTGGTTGCAGGGAAATGCAATAACGCTCTCCGAAAATGGAATCAGCGTAAGACAGAATACCGCCGACAGCAAACGTTATTTCCTCGGTTATTCCTCGCTGGATATCTCAGTTCAGGAAGGCCGGGATTGGTTTGATATCAATGCGAAAGTGAAGTTCGGGGAATTTGAAATCCCGTTTATTCAGTTAAGAAGCTACATTCTGAACCGTAAAAAGGAGTTTTTACTGCCAAACGGAGAAACTGCGGTAATTCCGGAATGGTGGTTTACGAAGTACTCTGAGTTCTTTTCGTTTACCGAACACTCCGAAGACGATGATCAGCTGCGTCTTCGAATGCACCATTTGGCACTTGTTCAGGAACTTCAGGAGGAAAATCTGGCAACAACGGTGATCAGCAGAAAGCTGGAAAACCTGCGCAACTTTCAGCAGATTGAACCCGTAGAACCGCCTAAGAACTTCAATGGCACTTTACGTCCTTATCAAAAAACTGGTTACGACTGGCTTCAATTTCTCAAACAATACCGGCTTGGAGGCTGCCTTGCAGACGATATGGGTTTAGGCAAAACGGTCCAAACATTGGCTTTGCTGCAATCAGAAAAGGAGAATGACGCATCCAATCCTTCCATGCTGATCATGCCCACTTCGCTGCTGTATAACTGGCAACTCGAAGCCAGGAAGTTTACACCCGACCTGAAAGTGCTGCTTTACACAGGTACCAACCGGGAAAAGGATACCGCGCAATTTGATCAGTACGATCTGATTTTGACTTCATACGGGATTGTTCGTCTGGATATCGATATTATTGAGGCTTACCGTTTCAACTACATTATCCTCGATGAGTCGCAGGCAATCAAAAATCCGACTTCCATTATCACGAAGGCGGTACGGAAGCTTAATTCTTCCCACCGGCTCGTGTTGACTGGTACGCCGATTGAAAATAATACGCTTGATCTCTGGTCGCAAATGACTTTTGTTAACCCGGGTTTGCTGGGAAGTCAGTCATTTTTCAGGGATGAATTTCAGATTCCGATTGAGAAAAAAGGTGATGAAGATAAATCAAAGCGGCTCTACAATCTGATCAAGCCATTTATTTTGAGGAGGTTAAAATCTCAGGTGGCAACCGATCTTCCTGAAAAAGTCGAGAGCATTCAGTACTGCGATATGGTGGAAGAACAGGAAAAAGCTTATGAAGAAGCGAAAGCCTACTATCGTAACCTGATCCTGCAAAGCATTGATAAAGAAGGTATTTCCAAGTCACAACTGGTGGTATTACAGGGTTTGACAAAGCTGAGACAACTGGCAAACCATCCGTTAATGGTAGATCCGGGATACAGTCATGGTTCGGGGAAATTCGAAGATGTATTGCATAAAATGGAGACAGTCATGACAGAGGATCACAAGATTCTTGTTTTCAGTCAATACATCAAGCACCTCGACCTTTTCAGGCATTATCTTGACGACCGAAATATCAGGTACGCCTATCTCGACGGCTCAACCAAAGACCGGCAGGAGCAGGTGGAGACATTTCAGGAACAAGCAGGTATCAAAATATTTCTGATCTCGCTGAAAGCAGGCGGGCTTGGCCTTAATCTCACTGCTGCCGATTACGTTTTCATCCTCGATCCCTGGTGGAACCCCGCCATTGAAGCACAGGCAGTAGACCGCGCGCACCGCATTGGCCAGCACAGAACTGTATTTACGTATAAGTTTATAACCAAAAACTCCGTAGAAGAGAAGATCCTTGCATTGCAGAAATCGAAAAAGCAGCTCGCTGACGACCTGATCTCAAATGAAGAAGGGTTTATCAAGTCGCTAAGCAGGGAGGATGTGCTGAACCTGCTGGCGTAAAACGCTTGTTCCTAAGGCACTTACTTTGTCAGCCTGTACCCTACAACTTTGTCACCCTGAGCTTTTACCTGTCACCCTGAGCGGAGTCGAAGGGCGCTACCGCTTGGTGGTAGCGCCCTTCGACTCCGCTCAGGGTGACAAAGCAGTAGTTCTTTGAGCTAAAAAGACCTAAACCGACAATGCTGACGTTTCTCTGCTAATCAGCGCTTCACGGTCGGGGCCGGTGGAGATGAAAGTGATCGGCAACTTCAATTCTTCTTCCAAAAACTTCACGTAAGTGAGCAACTCTTCCGGAATCGCGTCGAAATCGTGGATGCCGTCGAGTGATTGCTGCCAGCCTTTGAATTCTTTATATATCGGCTCAACAGATTCATCACATAAGTCGTAGGGAAGCTGCTCCGTCAGGGTTCCGTCTGCCAGCTTGTAGTGCGTACAAACTTTGATCGAGTCAAAAACAGTAAGTACGTCTACCTTCATCATGATCAGCTGTGTAACACCATTGATCATAATCGCGTATTTCAATGCAGGCAGATCGAGCCAGCCGCAGCGGCGTGGGCGACCGGTAGTGGCACCAAATTCACGCCCTTCCTGACGCATTTTCTCGCCGGTTTCTTCTAACAATTCGGTTGGGAATGGACCGCTGCCAACGCGTGTACAGTAAGCTTTGAAAATTCCGAAAACTTCGCCGATCTGCTTGGGAGCAATACCTAGCCCGGTGCAGGCGCCGGCGGCCATTGTAGTTGAGCTGGTTACAAAAGGATATGAACCAAAGTCAATGTCCAGCAAAGATCCCTGAGCTCCTTCGGCTAGTACAGTCTTGTTGTTGGCCAATGCATCGTTTACAACATACTCGCTGTTAACCAATGTAAACTGCTTCATGAATTCCACCGCAGCGAAGAAGTTCTCTTCTGCTTTCGGTAAAGCTTCTGCGTAATCGTATTGGTAGAAATCAAGGATAACCTTGTGGGCATCAACTAATTTCTGGTATTTCTGTGCGAAATTCGGTGAAAGAACGTCACCCACACGAAGCCCGAGCCTCGCAGTTTTATCCTGGTAAGCAGGACCGATTCCCCTCAATGTAGAACCGATTTTGGAATCACCTTTGGAGCGCTCATAAGCTGCATCAAGTAATGCATGCGTGGGTACGATGATCGACGCTTTCTTGGAAACAACAAGGTTGCTCACAAGGTCAAGGTTGTATTTGCCGAGGTTTTCAATTTCTCTTCTGAAAACGATCGGGTCGAGAACCACGCCGTTTCCGATAATATTCTGGATATCGCTGCGAAAGATCCCGGAAGGAATTTGGTGCAAAACATGTTTGATACCATCGAATTCCAGCGTGTGGCCTGCATTCGGGCCGCCCTGAAAACGGGCTACAACCTGGTAACGCGGCGCCAAAACGTCCACAATTTTACCTTTTCCCTCGTCTCCCCATTGGAGCCCAAGTAGTACGTCAACTTTCATTCAATTTTTGATTACTGAAACTATATGTGTAAGAATAAGATAGGCAGGAGCAAGCCCCTGCCTTAAAGGATTTCCGACATTATCTGTCTTCGTATGCAGCCGAAGTTTCCCTCGGTACGTCGTTGCGGTTCTGGCAATTTTCTTTGGTACAGTTACCGTAGAAGATAAGTGAATGGTGCATCACGCTGAAATTCAGCATTTCGCCTACCATGTTCTGGATAGACTGGATCCTTGGATCGCAGAACTCCATTACTTTGTGGCAATCTGTGCAGATCAGGTGATCGTGTTGTTTGTTACCGTAAGATTTTTCAAACTGCGCCAGGTTTTTACCAAACTGGTGTTTGGTCACAAGGTCACAATCTACCAAAACATCGAGCGTGTTATATACAGTGGCGCGGCTAACCCGGTACCGTTTGTTTTTCATGCTGATGTAAAGCTCATCCACGTCAAAATGATCTTCCCTGGTGTAGATCTCTTCCAATATCGCAAAGCGCTCAGGCGTTTTACGAAGTCCCTTATTTTCCAGGTAAGCCGTCAGGATTTTCTTGGCGGCTTCGAAATTTGGTTTGCTGGCTTGTGGCATATCTCTGACTATTCTTGCGCGAAAATACGCTTTTTTATACTAAATCACAGTCAATCTGGTAATTTAACAATACCAGGGTCGACACCATTTATTAACACTGCCTGATGATAATCGTTCACCCAATCAGGTGTGGTTCAGGTTCGTGTCAAAGCGTTGTACGTTGTAAACTCCTTCTACCTGTTCCAGCTTACTGATCAGAATATCCAAATGCCGCGTATCCTGTACATAGAGCTTGATATCGCCATTAAACACCCCGTCTTTGGTATCAATCGTGAGCCCGCGCATGTTGATATGGAGCTCATTTGAGATGATCCTCGTTACGTCATTCACCAGTCCCACACGGTCTGTTCCCGACAGATAAAGTCCCGCTAAAAAGGCTTCATCCTTGTTCGATTCCCATTTAGCCTTGATAATGCGGTTACCGTGTTTAGACATGAGTTCGGCCGCATTCGGACAGGTAGTCCGGTGTATTTTAATGCCCTCATTGATCGTGACAAAACCAAAAACGTCGTCGCCTGCGATCGGGTTGCAGCAGACGGCAAGTTTATAATCGATCTTGTCCATATCATCGCCGATCAGCAGTGTGTCACTGTCTGCCCGGTCGCCGTGAATTTGCTTTAAAAACTTGGTTAACGTCTTACCATCGCTTCCGAGCGGGCCGGGAATTGTACTCACTGTATTGGCAGTATCGGCTTTCCGCTCTTTTATCTCTTTATCTTTCTTGAATCTTTTCAGTTCATCGAGCTGGATGTATCCCTTTCCAATGCGATAGAAAAAGTCGGCCGCCGTTTTACATTCAAAAAATGCGCGCAGCTGGTTGACAACCTCGGCAGTGAGCTCGATACCCAGCGTTTTGAGCTTTTTCTCAACCATTTGCCGACCGTCAGTTTCGTAACGCCGGTTATCTTCTTTCAGAAAATCCTTGATCCGTGCCCTCGCCTTTGAAGTAACTACGATCCGGAGCCAGTCTTCATTGGGTTTTTGCTTATTAGAAGTTATAATTTCGATCTGGTCCCCATTGTTGAGCACGTAGCTAATTGGGACCAAAATACCGCCCACTTTGGCGGCCATGCAATGCGCACCTACTTCCGAGTGAATATCGAATGCGAAATCCAGCGCGGTAGCCCCGCTTTGCAGTACTTTCAACTCCCCTTTTGGAGTAAATACAAAAACCTCTTCGTTAAACAGATTGCTCCTGAATTCGTCGAGGAATTCTATTGCTGCTGTTTTATCTCCAAAGCCGTTTTCAAGGGTTTCGCGTACCTGCGTGATCCATTGTTCGATGTTGCCGCGGACTTTGGTATCATTCCCTTTGTACTTCCAGTGCGCCGCGTAGCCTTTTTCAGCGATTTCGTCCATTCGCGTCGTGCGGATCTGGACTTCCACCCACTGCCCGCTTTTGCTCATCACCGTGGAGTGCAGCGACTGGTAGCCGTTCGCTCTTGGCGTACTCAAAAAGTCTTTTAAACGATCAGGATTAGGCTTATAATGGTCGGTAACAATGGAATAGGCCTGCCAGCAAATGGCTTTTTCACGGTCATTTTCCGCCGAAGATTCAAGTACAATGCGAATGGCGAAGAGATCGTAGATTTCTTCAAAAGGCTTATTCTGCTTCCGCATTTTGTTCCAGATCGAATAAATCGACTTGGGCCTTCCTTTGAGGATGAAATTTAAACCCGCCGATTCCAGGTCTTGCGCGATCGGCTCCATGAACTTGGCGATAAACCGGTCACGTATCCCTTTCGTTTCTCTCAGCTTCCTGGCAATTGCGCGGTATTCCTGAGGTTCAGTATATTTCAGATAAAGCTCTTCCAGCTCGGATTTGATACTGTACAATCCAAGTCGGTGCGCGAGCGGCGCATAAATAAAAATGGTCTCCGACGCGATTTTCAGCTGCTTGTCACGCGGCATACTGTCAAGTGTCCGCATGTTGTGCAGCCTGTCCGCCAGCTTCACAAGGATTACCCGCACATCATCAGAGAGCGTGAGCAGCATTTTCCGAAAATTCTCAGCTTGCTGTGACGATCCGTACTCAAAGCGCCCGGAAATCTTGGTAAGTCCGTCTATGATCTTGGCGACCTTTTTACCGAACAGCCTTTCGATATCTTCGATCCGCATATCGGTATCTTCTACCACATCGTGCAGCAATGCAGCTACAATGCCTGTGGTACCCAGCCCGATCTCCTCCACGACGATCTGGGCTACTGCCAGAGGGTGATAAATATAGGGTTCTCCCGACCGGCGCCGCATATCTTTATGGGCGTCGACAGAAGTATAAAAAGCCTTTTTGATTAATTTGGCATCATTATCCTTCAAGAATGGCTTGGCTGTACGTAATAATCTCCTGTACTTCTTGAGGATATCCTTCCGCTCTTGCTCCAGGTCAATATTGAGGGCCTCGACGAGTTGCTCCACTGCTGTTTTTTAAATTAGTATGCTTCACCAAAATAACAAATTCCGGCGACATTTTTCAATATGTCATTACCAAAAGATAAAATTTTGAAAAAAGCTTGCATCTATCTAAAAAATAGAAATACCTTTGCACTCCCAATTCGAGAACAGGCGACATTATCAACTGCGATCGGAAGCGGAAAAAGTGAGCGGGCGTGGCGGAACTGGTAGACGTGCTAGACTTAGGATCTAGTGCCGCAAGGCGTGGGGGTTCGATTCCCTCCGCCCGTACAAATTACAAGGGAATGACGGGGCATCAGATTCCTATCCCATTTAGAAAAATGTGCTGCTCCGTAGTAAGACCCGTCAAATGCCCTCAGGACTTCGTTTTGAGGGCATTTTTATTTTTCTTTTCTGTTTTACCCAAGGTATTACCATTAGCATAAGCGAAACATGGAAGTTCTGTTAGAAAAAAGCTCGCCTACAATGGCTTCACTCAAAGTGACGCTGACCAAAGAAGATTACCAGCCGAAAATTGATAAAACCATAAAGGATTATTCAAAAAAGGTTAACCTGAAAGGTTTTCGCCCTGGGAAAGTGCCTTCGCACGTGATCCAGCGGATGTACGGAAAAAGCATTCTGGTTGACGAGGTAAACAACCTGCTGAGCAATGCAGTGAGTAACTACATCCGGGAAAACAAGTTACAGGTAGTAGGTGACCCGATCCCTGATCGCGACAAAGCTGCCGAGGTAAACTGGGACAATCCTAGCCAGTTTGAATTCAGCTACGATCTTGGAATGGCGAGCGATTTCGAAGTAAACCTGGCTGAGTTGCCCGCAGTAAAGCGTTACACGATTAACGTGGACGATGCTGAGCTGAGCAAAACAAACGACAGCCTGCGCGAGCGTTTTGCAGATAGCATTCACCCGGAAGTAAGTGAGGCTGGCGATATGATCTTTGGCGAGCTGAAACAAGAATCAACCGAGTTCACGACCCGCACCGCGATCCCTACCAAGCAGATTAAAGAAGAAGCGCTTGCGAAATTTATTGGTGTCAAAAAAGAGGATGTAATCACATTTGATATCCAGGATACATTTACAGACGAGTCGGCGATCGCACATGTTACCGGCAAGAAAAAAGAAGATATCGGCTCACTTTCAGGCGAATTCGTTTTAACAGTAGAAGATATCACCCGCTCCGCACCAGCAGAATTGAACCAGGAGTTTTTTGATAAAGTACTGGGAGCCGGACAAGTGGAGAGCGAAGAGCAGTACAACGAGAAAGTTCTTGAAATTATCAAAGGAAACTACGAGCGCGAAACGGAAGCATTGCTTCGTCGCGATATTGAGAATGCATTGCTGGAAAATATCTCCATTGAGCTTCCCGAAGAATTCCTGAAAGAGTGGCTGGAACGTACTAACGAAGGCAAATTTACCCGCGAGCAGATCGAAGAGCAGTTTGAGGATTTCAAAAAATCGTTAAAACTGAGTCTTATTAAAAATCAGATCGCTGACAAAGAGAATGTAAAAGTTGAATATCCTGAGATCCTTGAATTTACCCGCAACATGGTAAAAGGTCAGTTTGGTATCTACGGTGACGACGACAATATGAAGGAAACAATCGACCGCGTTGCCCAAGGTTACCTGGCCGATAAAGAGCGTGACAATTACACGAGCGTTTTCAACCAGGTTTTTGATAACAAAGTAATGGATATCATCCGCGGACAAGTTTCGACAGACGAGCAAACCATTGAAGTAAGCGAATTCGAAAAGCTCGCGAAAGGCGAAGAAGTAGCAGCTTAACCAGAGTTTTAGCTCAATATATTCAGCACCGCGCAGATTATCTGTGCGGTGTTTTTTATGTTTCTAAAAACCAATCCGCTCCCGCTGCTGCCCCAGCTCGCGCATAATCCCCTCGCCAAACCACTGCCTGAATTTCAGCTTCCATTGATCCAGCTCGTTCTGTAACCTTCGGTTTTCGGCAAGCAGCCGGGTATTTTCCTGTCTGAGCCAATCCGTTTCCGACATTGAAACTGAATCAAAACCCAGCAGGTCGGGCAATTTTACATCGAGCAATTTGGCAATGTTTTCCAGACGTGAAACTGACAATTCAGTCCTGCCCCTTTCCAGGTCTCCGTAGGCAGTAGTTGATAGTCCCAGCATATCGGCCATATTCTCCTGTGAGAGACCTTTCTGTAATCGGATCAACCTAATCTTCTCTGATAAGTTAGCTGCTGCGCTCATAGTCGCGGTGTTTATCTTTTTCAAACTTTCAAATGCAATGTACTTAACTGCCTCGCTCCTGCTCCTCGCAAATTCCGAGAATTTATCGCAGGAATTGACAAGGTTTTCCCGATGAATTAGTCAATTTTGTGCAAGCCGATTATTCAGCAGGCAGGTTTTTAAACAGAAACTAACATATATTGCTTTTTGTTCTGATAGTCGTTGCCCTTTAAATATAAACTCAATTAAAATTAAGTTTACCGATGAATTACGGAAATGAATTTAGAAAATATGCTGTCCACCACCTTGGCGTGAATGGCCTTTCAGTGGACGGTTATATGAACCACACCGTTGAAAATATGACCCGCTCGGTGATCGAGGAACGTCCGATGAACTTTCGTGAAGTTGACGTTTTCTCCCGGTTAATGGCCGACCGCATCATTTTCATGGGAACTGGTGTGGACGATAATATTGCGAATATCATTGTCGCACAGTTACTCTTCCTCGAATCAGCCGATCCTAAGAAAGATATCCTGATGTACATCAACAGCCCGGGCGGCTCCGTGTACGCAGGTTTGGGTATTTATGATACTATGCAGTATGTACGTCCTGATGTAGCAACTGTTTGCACAAGCCTTGCTGCGTCAATGGGCGCGGTATTGCTGGCGGGCGGTGCTGCCGGAAAACGTTCGGCGCTTCCTCACGCACGTGTGATGATCCACCAGCCTTCGGGAGGCGCACAGGGTACTTCGGTTGATATCGAAATCACAACCCGCGAGATCGTAAAATTGCGTCACGAACTATACGAAATCCTAGCTAACCACACCGGCCAGACACCCGAACAAATCGCACTGGATTCTGACCGTGACAAATGGTTGAAAGCTACCGAAGCCAAAGAATATGGTTTGATCGACGAGGTTTTGACGAGAGACAAATAATCGGTTTTTGAATCGTTGAAAGCACCCTGGCAACCAGCTTGCCAGGGTGCTTTTTTATTCATTAGCCAGTTTTTATTTTGGTAACCCGGTTAAAAAACCGGAAATTTGCGATATCCTGGCGACTGCTGACAAAATGTACAGGCGTTTGGAAACAATAATGTAAACCTTCTTGTTAACACGGTCTTGGCTGTTGCTAATTAATAATAAACTCAGCGAACCGGGTAATTCACCACTGTATAAACAAATTCAATGGCACAAGTAAGTTGTTCGTTCTGCGGACGTAAGAAAAACGAAGTCGATTTATTACTTTCCGGAATAGATGCACATATATGTAATCACTGTATTGCCCAGGGGCACCAGGTGATTACGGAAGAATTAGGGGCAAAGGAAGATAAAAAAGAGAAAAAAGGTAAGCTGCCAAAGCTGAAACCAATCCCCCCATCCGAAATCAAGCACTTTCTTGAACAATACGTAATAGGTCAGGATGAAGCAAAACGCTCGCTGGCTGTTGCTGTATACAATCACTATAAAAGGCTCAACCAAACCACTACCGAAGATGATGTTGTGATTGAGAAATCAAACATTATTATGGTGGGCGAAACGGGTACCGGCAAAACTTACCTCGCTAAATCCATTGCGCGGATCCTGCAGGTACCTTTTTGCGTAGCTGACGCAACCGTTGTGACGGAAGCAGGCTATGTGGGAGAAGATGTTGAAACAATCTTAACCCGCTTACTGCAAGCTGCCGACTACAATGTGGAAGCTGCTGAGCGTGGGATCGTTTACATTGACGAGATTGATAAAATTGCACGCAAGTCGGATAACCCTTCCATTACACGCGATGTAAGCGGAGAAGGTGTACAACAGGCGCTTTTGAAATTACTGGAAGGCTCTATCGTTAATGTACCACCGCAAGGCGGTCGCAAGCACCCGGACCAGAAAATGATTACGCTGAATACAGAGAACATTCTTTTCATTTGCGGAGGTGCATTCGACGGAATTGAAAGACATATCGGAAAACGCATTAATACACGTCCGATCGGGTTTTCAGGTGACAACAGGATTATCGAGATTTTTGACAAAGGAAATCTGATGCGCTATGTGACAGCAATGGACCTTAAATCTTTCGGCTTAATCCCCGAGCTGATCGGCCGCTTGCCTGTGCTGACGCATTTAAATCCGCTTGATCGCGAAACATTGCGCCGTATTTTAACAGAACCAAAGAATGCATTGGTTAAGCAGTACAGCAAGCTGTTTGCAATGGAAGGCATCAATCTGCATTTTGAGGACGCAGTTCTGGATTTCATTGTAGATCAGGCGATGACTTATAAGCTGGGCGCCCGTGGACTTCGTTCGATTTGTGAATCGATTATGACCGATGCAATGTTTGACCTGCCTTCACAAACTGATGTGAAGGATTTTACACTTTCGCTGGACTACGCGAAAGATAAATTTGAGAAATCAGCAATGTCGGTGCTACGTTCTGTGGCATAGTACATTGTCCCGTTATAAACTGGCGCCTGGCATCTACGAGATGTCAGGCGTTTTACTTTTTACCCCAATAATCCTATTTTGCAACAAAAAAGAAATATAGAAATGGAAAATTGGCTGGGTAATAAGTCTATTGTGGTCATCGGAGGAACAACCGGTCTGGGTTTCTCAGCGGCAAAGGCATTTGTCAGAAACGGAGCAAACGTAGTAGTGGTAGGCAGAAATCCTGAAAACTGCCTCGTAGCTGAGTTGCAACTCGGAAGCACCGCGCGCGCCAAGCAGGCAGATGCAACCCACCCGCAAACTGCTATGGAAGCTATACAACTTTGCATTCGTGAGTTCGGCAGTTTTGACGGACTATACCATGTGGCAGGCGGCGGCGGAGAGAAATTCGGCGACGGGCCTTTGCACGAGCTTTCTCTTGAAGGCTGGCACAAAACACTCGACTGGAACCTGACCTCACTGATGCTATCTAACCAGGCGGCGATCAGGACATTTATGGGAATGAACAAAGGCGGCAGCATACTAAATATGAGCTCGGTGCTGGGCTTTTATCCTTCTCCTCAATTTTCAAATCATGCTTACGCTACCGCGAAATCGGCGGTTCTGGGTTTTTCCAAGTCAATAGCGTCTTCCTACGCATCTAAAAACATCAGGGTGAATGTGCTCTCGCCGGGGATTATTGAAGGAGTTGAAGGTAAAGAATCAGAAAAATTCGTAACCAGCAAACAGGCATTGGACGGCGGCCGGTATGGTGTGCCGGGCGACCTGGATGGAGCAGCAGTATATTTCATGTCGGATTACTCCCGATTCACTACGGGCCAGAACTTCACAATCGACGGCGGCTGGGAGGTCAGCGACGGACAATACTGAATAAAATGCCGGGCTAATGTGAACATATCAAGAACGGAGCATCGCCAATCACTTTTTTTCTTTTATTCGCGGAAATTAAGTGATAAGTTGTTCCGCCTTCGAGGTTTAAACTAACAAAAAGCATTTTTATGGCTACCGGACCCATTGTTACCCTGACAATCAATCCTGCGCTCGACAAAAGTTCGGAGGTTTCCCGCATCGTGCCGGACAACAAGCTACGTTGCGGAACACCCACGTTTGAGGCAGGGGGCGGCGGAATCAATGTGGCGAAAGCAATTCACAGGTTGGGCGGAAATCCGATCGCTATTTTCACAATCGGCGGGCCCACCGGACAAAGGCTGCACAAGCTGGTCAAGAATGAAGGCGTGGAAACAATGGTGATTGAAACCAAACAATGGACCCGAGAAAACTTCCATGTACTTGAAACCAGTACGGGCTTTCAGTACCGTTTCGGGATGCCAGGTACCGAGATGATGCCGACTGAGGTAAGATCGATCCTGGAAATGTTGGAGGAATTTGACCCGAAACCTTCCTATATCATCGCCAGCGGCAGCTTGCCTCCGGGAGTTCCTGATGATTTTTACGGACAAATATCAAGAATAGCCAATAAACAAGGCGCCAAGTTCATTGCCGATACTTCCGGAGATGCATTACGCTACGCGTCAGAATCGGGCGTCTATCTTCTTAAACCAAACATTACCGAGCTGAGTGAGCTGGTTGGTGTTGATAAGCTGGAAATGGATGAAGTCGACGATGCAGCACGCGCTTTGATTATCCGGGGACAATGCGAAATCGTGGTTGTGTCAATGGGCGCAATGGGCGCGATGCTTGTAACCGAGGACCAGGTGGAGCATATCCCGGCACCGCCCGTGCAGCCCAAAAGTACGGTTGGTGCAGGAGACAGTATGCTAGCAGGTATCGTGTGGACACTTTCGCAAGGTAAGTCCTACCGGGAAGCGGTGCGAATGGGCGTTGCATGTGGTACCGCAGCTACAATGAATGCGGGAAGCGAGCTTTTCAAAATGCAGGATGTGAACCACCTCATGGATTGGCTGAACCGTTACGGAAAACGCTACTCTGCAAGCTAGCCTAAATCAGCATTTTACAGATAGTAAGAATGTGAATGGACTGCCTTTTTCGATAAAAGTCCAGATCATGTCCTATACCCCATCCCGCCGTCAATTTACCAAAATCACAGCGGCTGCAGCAGCTGCAATTACATTCAAACCATTCTATATTCTCAATGCCAGGCCGAAAGCCGATGGAGAAACCATTGGTCATGGTAATTTCCGGTATAAGGTAAATCAGAGTTGGGGGAATCTCGACGCATCCAAATTTCCTGTCAACAATTGTCATGAAATGGTTCAGGATAGCAAAGGCAGGCTGATTATGGTAACGGATGAAATCAAAAACAACATTCTCATTTACGATCGGTCAGGTAAGTTGCTAGAAAGCTGGGGGCATGAATATCCCGGCGGGCATGGACTTACACTCTGGAATGCGAATGGCGATGAATTCCTTTTTATCACAGATCCGAATACAGGCAAAGTCTTCAAAACAGACCTGAAAGGCAAAGTGCTACTGACGATCGAGCACCCGTCGAAAGTAGGCGCTTACAAAGAAACAGATTCATTTAAACCAACAGAAACTGCAGTTGGCCCGGATGGCACCCTGTATATCGCCGACGGTTATGGTTCCAATTACATATTAAGGTACAATCAGAAAGGCGAGTTTATCGACAAATTCGGTGGCAGCGGCGATGGGGATGCGCAGTTTTCGACAGCCCACGGGATTGCTGTTGACTACCGGGATAAAGCCAACCCCACCCTACTGGTAACCTCGCGGGCGCACAATGCATTCAAGCGATTTACACTTGACGGTAAATACCTGAGCACTATATTCCTCCCCGGTGCATTTGTCTGCCGCCCCGTTTTACACGAGGAAAATCTGTTTGCAGGCGTTTGCTGGTCGCGGCTCAGGTACCTTAATCAGACTCCCAACTCAGGTTTCGTAACAATTCTTGACAAATCAAATAAAGTGATCTCAAATCCGGGCGGCACGAAGCCGGAGTATAAGAATGGCGAGCTGCAGTTGATGGTTCAGGAAAAACCCATTTTTATGCATTGCCACGATGTCTGCGTCGACGCCGACCAGAATATTTACGTGTGCCAATGGAATGCGAAGAAGACTTATCCTATTAAGCTGGAAAGAGTTTGATAAGGTCGTGAGAATCCTACACGCAGCGCGATCGGCATTTGATTAACGAGCAAGGCTACTCCCATCACAAGACGTTAAATAGCAGTTAAAATAATGAAATACTTGGCTATTGCTTTGCAACAAAGTTGCATTGGAGCTACTTTTGCAACAATGTAACAGAAAGCTTTCGCTTTTAGTCAAATGCTCAACAAGTTTTCATCGACTCTTCTCGCAATCCTGATATGCTTCTCGGTATCTGCTTACGGCCAAAATTCGGGTTGTGCCTGCTTTGTGAAAGGAGTTGTGAAAGACAAGCACACCAACCAGCCAGTGATCGGCGCGACGGTTCTGATAGTGGGACAAAATACCGGCGTGTTCACAGATGAGAATGGACGGTATGAACTCCGGAACCTTTGCCCCGGCTCCTACATACTGGAATGCCGCATCGTCGGCTACAATTCATTCCAGCAAAAGCTTGACCTAACCGCTGGACACGAAGAAAATTTCAATCTGGAAGAGCAGGAAGTGCATTTACAGGACGTGGAAATTACCGCGCACCGCACAGAAGCACCTTCTTCTCAGCCCCTTACAACTTTATCCGGCATTGATCTTGAAAAAACCAGGGGCCAGAACCTGGGTGAAAGCCTGAAAGGCATAACAGGCGTAACTACACTGCAAACCGGTTCTTCCATCGCCAAACCTGTGATCCACGGATTGCACAGCAACCGCATTCTGATCATGAACAATGGCGTGCGCCAGGAAGGACAACAATGGGGCTCTGAACACGCACCTGAGATCGATCCTTTTATCGCGACGCGGCTGTCTGTTGTGAAAGGCGCGGCAGGGGTACGGTATGGTTCCGATGCGATCGGCGGGGTGATCCTCGTTGAGCCGGAAGAGCTTCCATTTGATAAAATGCTGAGTGGTGAATTCAATGCAGTTGGTTTTTCAAACGGGAGACAGGGTGTTGTCTCGGGTACGTTGCAGGGTGGGATTAAAAATTTCAAAGGCTTTGCATGGCGCGCACAAGGCACTTTCAAGCGCGGGGGAAATATCCGCACACCCCATTATTTTCTTGACAATACAGGAATCAGCGAGAAGAACTTCTCGCTTGCAGCAGGATATCGTCACAAAGGATTTGGTATTGATGTGTTTTACAGCAGGTTCGCTACCCAAATCGGTATATTCTCAGGTTCTCACATCGGAAGCGTCACCGACTTGCTGAATGTGATTCAAAACGGGGAGCCTTTTGTGAAGTCTGGTTTTAGCTATGCGATCAGCAGACCGAACCAAAACGTAGCCCACGAACTGATCAAAGCTGAAACCCATTATCATTTTCAAAATGGAAACCGGCTGCAATGGACATTTGCCCGCCAGCTGAATGATAGAAATGAATACGATTTGCACCGTCCGAGAAACGATTCGATAGCTGCGCTCAATCACCCTGAGCTTACATTCAAATTATCTACATTAACCAACGACCTGGTGTGGGATCATAAACCGATTGCCGGGAAAGTGGCTGGTCAGGTCGGGGTAAGTACGTTGTACCAATACAACTTAATGGACGGAAGACCCCTGATCCCCAACTTCAATCAGTTCAATGTAGGTCTGTTTTGGATAGAGCGATATGTGACGAAACAATGGGAATTTGAAGCGGGAATACGGTATGACTACCGGACAATGAGAACATACCGGATCGTAAACCGTGAAAAGATCGCAGATGATTTTCAGTTTGCCAACTTTTCCGGCACACTGGGCGCGACCCGCAACTTCTCTGAGAGATTTTCAGCGCGACTGAATCTGGGTTCCGCCTGGCGCGCACCGAATGTGAGCGAGCTGTTTAGCGACGGCGTACACCACGGCGCAGCCGCATTCGAAAGGGGCGACGCAACTTTGCAGGCAGAAAAGGCTTTTAACACAATCGCGAGCCTCAAATATGTGGATACAAAGTGGTCAGCGGAAATAGGCGGATACTTCAATTACATTGCCGACTTCATCTATCTAAAACCGCAGGCAGAGCCGATTTTGACAGTACGCGGCGCATTTCCTTATTTCAAATACACGCAAACAGATGCTACTTTCAAAGGAATTGACGTTTCGGCAAGCTGGGAATTTGTAAAAAATACAACGATGGCCAGCAAGCTCAGCTACCTGCGCGTTTATGACCAGCGAAACGACAGCTACCTGGTGATGATTCCCCCTAATCGCCTGGATAACCAGCTTAAATACGAATTGCCGGACAAAGGCAACTTGCATGGGACATTCGTTTCAGTGGGCAACCTGCTGGTAGCCAGACAAAAACGCGCACCTGCAAACAGCGACTTTTTACCACCTCCAAAAGCTTACAGCCTCTGGAACTTACAGGCAGGTACCTCAGTGCGTGTTTCCGGAAAGCAGGAGCTCGAAGTCGGGATCAGCATTCAGAACCTTTTCAATACCGTTTACCGCGATTACCTTAACCGGTTCCGCTACTATGCAGACGAAATGGGCCGCAATGCTTCACTGCGGCTTAAATGGAAATTTGGAGCTTAAAATGTGTTTTATCAATAAATCAAATACCTATGAAAATGTACCGCAAGCTATCGTCCGTTTTGTTTCTTGGACTGGCGATGTCCTTCATGCAATGCAAAGATTCAGGCGATGATCTTCAACCTGACGATGAGAATGAGCTGATCACCTCAGTGACATTGAGTTTCAAGGAAGATGCAACCGGAACTGTTACTTCATTCAGCTATAAGGATGCAGACGGAGAAGGC
The DNA here is from genome assembly GCF_000701505.1 of Dyadobacter crusticola DSM 16708. Taxonomy (GTDB): domain Bacteria; phylum Bacteroidota; class Bacteroidia; order Cytophagales; family Spirosomataceae; genus Dyadobacter; species Dyadobacter crusticola. The sequence continues at coordinate 758,975 of NZ_JNJB01000001.1, forward strand.
GGGAATCCACCGACAAAATTCGACACTGTTGCATTAAAGGCTAATACCAAGTATACAATGACGGTCGAGTTTTTGGATGAAAGCAAAACGCCTGCTGATAATATCACGGAGGAGATCGAGGAAGAATCCGACAAGCATTTACTCGTTTATACGCCTACTCCGGCCAGTTTACTAACTTATACTTACGGAGATAAAGACGCAAACAACTTCAATGTCGGGTTGACCGGAACAGTGCAGACCGGCGCTGCGGGTGCTGGCAAATTGAAAGTGCAGCTACGTCACCAGCCAGAAGGAAAAAATGGCTCGCCCACTATCGGAAGCGACGACGTGAACCTTGACTTTGAGCTGAAAGTACAATAAGAAAGATTTCACTTTTGAGGTATTCAATGCATCATTTACGGTGCATTGAATACCTCAATTGCATTTTGGACAGGTTCCCTGAATCAGGAGATTGAAGTTTTCGGAATGGTAACCTGCGGGAAGCTGTACAGCAGGAATGTGCAGGTTTTCAAGACAGTTTGTCTCCCCGCATTCAACGCACTTGAAATGGATGTGATCGTGGTGATGCTGTTCTTCGGAGCAGCTGTGTGAGCACAACGCGTATCTCGGCCCTTCGTCGTCGAGTACTTTATGGATAATCCCCTTTTCGAGAAAAGTTTTCAACGTTCGGTAAATAGTAACCCGGTCATAGTTCTCTCCCAGCGCACCTTCCAGGTCACCATGAGAAAGTGCATTCTTTTTATTTATAAATGTCGACAGCACATCTTCCCGGCATGTAGTTGTACGCAGGTGATGTACTTTCAGCGTTTCTCTCAACTGGTCCATCGTTTCCACAGTTATCTTCTAAAATCTTTGTACTGGTAAAACCTTTCGCTTCAAAGTTAAGTTCTATCACTTACAATTTCCACAACAACGCGGTGGAACAGAATTTATGATTGTTAAAATATTCTGCAACTCCGTTGCAAGTTGATTTTAATGGTCTTATTTTTGCAACATCATTGTATTTAGAAATGAAGTCAGTACACTCACATAACAAAGCCGATTACATAGGAATTCTGGGTTCTGCACTTTGCATTGTCCATTGTTTGCTTGTACCTGCCCTGGCGTTTGGCTCTACCGTGGCCACGCACCACGAGCATGCCGGTCTGTGGTCGCTTGACTTTCTTTTTATAATTATCAATGGTGTCGCTGTTTATTACGCAACGCGGAACCACAAATCTCTTCCTCTGAAAATCTTCCTTTGGGCCGCTCTGGCACTTTTTTCCTTTTCGCTGCTATTTGAAGGAAAGCACATTGTTTTTTCCTGGCTAGGTTACGCAGGTTCGGCTCTTCTGATTATCGGGCATTTGATTAACCTTTACATTTGCCAGATTGGGCCTCGGTTTAAGATGCGTATCTCCTGATCTATTTGTCGTATTGCACTTCAAAACGGTCCAGCTCCGGCCTTACTGCACGTTTTCTTCCAAGTTCATATTCAAAAATCGTTTTCCCCAGGTTCGCCATAAAGGGTAAACCGACAGTTTCGTATTCATATTTATCGTCATTGAAGATCCCGTCTTCATTGCAGTAGATCACGGCTGTCAGCATAAACTCAATCCCTTTCTCAAAGTCTGCGATGTATGCATTGTCAAGCAAAAACCCGTACGCGTCCCCGCATTTGTTAAACAACCTGATGTGTCGTGGTAATCGCGTTTTCGTAGCCCCAAACATCAGAAACTTCACATAGCCATCGTAATAATCATCCGTGTAGCTCGCAGGAAACTCGGTTTCCACCGGGAATTGTGACATATACTGGTACATGAACCTGTAATCGTCTTCCGTGAGGTTGAAACGCTGACTGGCGGGAGCCTGGGCGGGGAAAAATAGTGTTTTCAGGAGCTTATGCTGTTCTTCCAGCGGGAAAGCATTCTTGTAGGTAAAATCAAAAGGCTCGTTTACCAACTCCCCATTCTTCAAATAACCTTTTCCTTTCAGAATCTGGGCAGGCGATTTCAGCTCTTTACCTGCATACTTACCGGGTTGTTCATAAATGATTTTTCCGTCCTTCTCGAAGCGAATTGGATTGGTATACCTGTTTTCCTCCGCATTCATCTGCGATTCGAGCCGATGCACAATGCGCGTGTTGGGATAACCTTTTCGGTGCAGGCTGTCATTGAACTCCTCTTGTCCAATAAATTCATACAGCCGGTTAAATGCGTCATTATCACTGGCAAGCAGGATCTTCTTCGCATAATGCGCTACTGACGGAAGCCCGTTTTCCGCACTTGTGTCGGTTAATGCCTGGATCTGCCCTGCCCTGTCGGCTCCGGTCAGCATCGGCGTATATTTGTCGATACCGAGTTTATTCAGCTTTTCCAGCGCCAATGCAACGGCAGGCAACTTTACAGTGCTGGCGGGGTAAAAATATTCGTTTCGATTGACGCGGTAACCGTGCGTGGTGAAATGCGGCTCATTCTTCTTGTTCCTGTCAATGCGGGTATAGAGAATTTGTACCTGGTACTTATCGGGATTTTTAAGTATTTCCGAGAACCGTTCAGGATGCTTTTTCAGAAGTTTTTCAATGAAACCATCCGCCTGAAATTGGGCGAGTACGGGAGAAGCAAATAGCGTTAAAAGCAAGAACAGCAACAATTTATATCTCTCTCCGAAAATCATTGGTAAGCCTGGAACACGTATGAACGAATATACACTTTTTATTTAAAAGGGCCGGTAGAATTATATTTTACTGAAAACAGGCTTTATCTGTTATCTGTAAACTATGGCGATCAATGGAAGAAAATAAGCTACGCAGCCGCGGCTGGTTTGGAAAATCTGGAAAGGATGGATTTATATACCGCGCCTGGATGAAAAACCAGGGGTACCCCGCCGACGAATTCGAAGGAAGACCTGTAATTGGCATTTGCAATACATTTTCGGAGCTTACTCCCTGTAATGGACACTTCCGCGAATTGGCGGAATCGGTAAAGCGGGGCGTTTGGGAGGCAGGCGGATTCCCGCTCGAATTCCCTGTTATGTCGCTTGGCGAGACCCTGATGAAACCCACAGCAATGCTATATCGCAACCTGGCCAGCATGGATGTGGAAGAATCTATCCGTGCTAATCCCATTGATGGTGTGGTACTGCTTTGCGGCTGTGACAAAACGACGCCATCGCTCGTGATGGGCGCTGCGAGTGTGGATATTCCTACGATCGTCGTTTCAGGCGGACCAATGCTCACCGGCCGATACCGCGGCAAAACGGTAGGTACCAGCGACGTTTGGCGATTCAGCGAACTTTACCGGAAAGGTGAGATGTCGCAGGAAGAATTCACAACTTCCGAAGCCTGCATGTGCCGCAGCGCCGGGCATTGCGCCGTGATGGGGACAGCCTCTACAATGGCTTGTATGGTGGAATCGCTCGGATTGACGCTGCCCGAAAACGCAGCTATTCCAGCCGCGGACTCCCGCCGGAAAGTATTGGCGCATTTATCGGGAAGAAGGATCGTGCAGATGGTCCATGAAGATTTGAGGCTTTCGCAAATTCTGACCAAAGAAGCATTTGAGAATGCGATCATGATCAATGCGGCGATCGGAGGCTCTACCAACTTTGTAATTCACCTCCTTGCCATTGCCGGCAGGATCGGCGTGGATCTTACATTGGACGATTTCAACGATATCTGCGCGCGTGTTCCGCTCCTGCTTAATCTGCAACCTTCCGGAGGTTATTTCATGGAAGATTTCTACTATGCAGGCGGCTTGCCGGTGGTGATTAAAGAACTGATCGGCAAATTGCACGGCGGGGTAATTACGGCTAATGGAAAAACAATGGGCGAAAACTGCGCCGACGCAGAATGCTTTGATCCCGAAGTAATCGGTACGCTGGCAGAACCCATTAAGGATTTGACAGGTCTGGCTGTTTTGCGGGGTAACCTCTGCGAAAATGGCGCCGTAATCAAACCCTCCGCATCTTTGAACCCTGATCTAATGCAGCACCGGGGAAGAGCAGTTGTTTTTGAAGATATAGACGATTACAAACACCGGCTCGACGATCCTGATCTCGATGTGGATGAAAATAGCATCCTGGTACTCAAAAACGTAGGACCAAAAGGCTACCCGGGCATGCCTGAAGTAGGTAATATGTCGCTGCCCAAAAAGCTGCTCGCAAAAGGGGTAATCGATATGGTCCGTATTTCTGATGGTCGAATGAGCGGTACCGGTTTTGGAACAGTTGTTTTGCACGTTTCTCCCGAAGCCGCAGTATGCGGTACGCTTGCATTGGTGCGGGACGGGGATTATATCGAACTCGATGTGGCGAATAGACGATTGAATCTGGAAGTTTCGCAAGAAGAGCTTGAAATCAGACGTCGCGACTGGAAGCCGCTGGATTTGGGTTATAGCCGCGGATATGTAAATCTACATATCAACCACGTATTGCAGGCGCACGAAGGCGCGGACCTGGACTTTCTGAAAGGTGGTTCAGGAGACAAGGTGACCAGAGATTCGCATTAAGCAGGGTCGTTTTTTTGAATTTAAGTAAAATGAATAATACTTCTTTTGAAAATCAAGTAGCGATTGTAACTGGTGCCGGCCAGGGTATAGGCTTTGAAATTGCACGCCAGCTGGCTGTCCAGGGCGCGTGTATAATTTTGAATGATACCGATAAAGCGCTCGCTTCCGAAGCAGCAAAAAAAATCCGTAACAAAGGCGGCGAATGCGTTGCCTTTGCCGGAGACGCCTCGAATCCCGACATTATCGAAGGAATGGTAGAGGAAGCTGTCAAGTGTTTCGGCAAACTCACGATTGCGGTAGCGAATGCAGGTATTACCTTATTTGGTGACTTTTTCGATTATCCTGTGAATGATCTGAGAAAAGTTCTGGAGGTGAATTTAATGGGCTCATTCCTGCTTACACAAGCAGCGGCCCGCCAAATGCGCAAGCAGAAATCAGGAGGTCGCGTTTTGTTGATGTCGTCCGTAGTTGGTCACCAGGCACATCAGTTTTTGGCCGCGTACGCGATGACGAAGGCAGGCCTGGAAATGCTTGCCAAAAACCTGGTACTGGAACTCTCTCCGTATGGAATTACGATCAATGCAGTTGCGCCGGGAGCTACCATGACGGAGCGGACAATGGCAGAAGACCCTACCTATCCGAAAATCTGGTCATCCATCACACCTATGGGCCGGCCTGCCATTTGTGAGGATATCGCGAATGCAGCATTGTTCCTGCTATCACCGCATTCGGGTCACATTACGGGACAAAGCATTGTAGTTGACGGCGGCTGGACGTCTGTGAGTCCCTTACCTGATCTCAGCAATTTGGATCCGGTGAAGACCCCCTAGTCCCCCAGATTACCCGAGAAAAGCTGCGCTTCCAGATCTTCAATGTTTCCGTCCTTCGAAACAAAAAGCTCTTTCGGCCTTACTGGTGAAGTTGGGTTGGCTGTCATGAAATTTCTGTATTGCTCGTCAGAAATAATCTTCAATGCAAGCGCCCGTTTGAGCACCATTGGAAAAGGCACCTTGAAGTACCCCGCGATATCGGAAGCAAGTGAATCGGGGATCTTATAAATATCGTTTCTGAAAAAGCTTTCCACTTCCTTATAAGGCAGCAGAGCCTCAAAAATCAGCTGCTCAGAGCGTGCCGCCAGCGACGTAATGCTGGAATACAAAGTATGAAGGCCCAGCGATACAGTAAGTAAATGAATATGGTAGTTCCGCTCATTGATTTCCGACGCGGCATTTACGAAGACCCAGCCTTTCTGTCTGTAAATAGCAGAAAAACCTTTGAATGCAGGATCAACTTTATGCAACTGCGCGATTTTGATACCCTCAGGGTAAGGCAGTTTGTGGCCGATCTGATGAACGATATCCTGTGCGTAGGAAATATCGGCAGCTTCTCCGGCTGGCTCGATCATCCAGTCACCATTGACCAGTTCATCAAAAAGCCGGGTACCCAAGCGCTGGCTTTCGACTTGTCCCAAATGCAGGACGATCCGGTTACCACGAACCGAGAAATCTAAAGGAAGCTGATTCTTAGGTTGCCTTTTTGCCATTTGCTGATCTTGTTGAGGTGAGAACTTCAAAGATACGTCCTTCCATTTTTCACTGCAATAACTACGGCGAATTATCTCCAGTTCAGCGTATTCAGAAGTTGCAGCATGTCTTTTTGCAAATAGCTGATCACAGGTGCCAGCGAGTCGTTTTTTGTTGCAGTAGGAAAATAAATCGCCCCGCGCAGAAAATGCCTGGTACTATCTGTTGTATAAAATTGATAGGGACTGGGCACATCTCCTTCAATTTTAAACAATATTGCCGTGCGACCGGTTTTACTCAAAACCCTTTGCTCCTGAATGGAAGATGCCCGGATCTGGTGCTTTCCAGTAAGCTTGTAACTATCGTCAATGTAGGATTTCAGTCTGGATGGATCACCTGCCAGTGATTTATAGGTCAGCTGGATATTTGCGTTTAAAGTAGGATAGTTGATAAAAATCCAGTCTTTCTCGGCTATTGAGAAGGTATCGGGTTCAACTTTGGCAATTTTGGAATACTGAAAAGTGTACGGATGCGCCTCCGTTAACTGCTGATATTGATGAGCCGGCAGGTCAATGCGATTAAAACCTTTTGGCTTGGGGGCAAACGAAGATTGCTGCTCTTTCCCGCAGGAAACGAGAAAAACGCTGAAAGAAGCCGCAAGAAGAAATAGTAACTGCTTTAACATACAAGTCCGACAATGCTGATGCGCAAAGCTAACGAAAACAGGTATATATTATTTTTTAGGGTTTGAGTAAACAAGAAAGCGAAGCCATTTACCGGCCTCGCTTCCCAATCGTAATTTTCACAAAGCACTATTCAACCGTAACCGACTTGGCCAAATTCCTTGGCTGGTCCACATTCCTGCCGCGCATTACAGCAATGTAGTAGGATAAAAGTTGAAGGGGAATCACGGAAACAAGCGGTGTAAGTATCTCATGCGTTTCCGGAACCTCAATCACAAAATCGACCATTCCCGGAATAAGCGTATCTCCCTCGGTAACAATCGCGATCACACGCCCTTTTCGCGCCTTCACCTCCTGAATATTCGAGACGATCTTTTCGTAGGAACTGTCTTTCGTTGCCAGAAAAACAACCGGCATATCCTCATCAATCAGCGCAATGGGCCCGTGTTTCATTTCCGCTGCCGGATAGCCTTCCGCGTGGATGTACGAAATCTCTTTCAATTTGAGCGCACCTTCGAGCGCAACCGGAAAGTTGAGACCACGACCGAGGTAAATAAAGTTGCGTGCATAGGTGAAAATGAATGCGATCTCTTTGATCTTATTTGCGCTTTCAAATACCTTCTCCACCTTCTCCGGAATGTTTTCAAGCTCAGCCAACAATTGACGGAATACATCTTCCGAGATCGTGCCTTTTTGTTTGGCGGTAGCTAACGCGATCAATGTAAGTACTGTCACCTGCGCCGTAAATGCCTTCGTACTTGCCACGCCGATCTCCGGTCCCGCGTGTGTGTAAGCGCCTGCGTGTGTCGCCCGGGCAATGGACGAGCCTACGACATTACAAACCCCGAAGATCGTAGCTCCCTTTGATTTCGCCAGCTCGATTGCGGCGAGTGTATCCGCCGTTTCGCCCGATTGGGAAATCGCAATTACAATGTCGTTTTCCTTAATCACCGGATTTCTGTACCGAAACTCCGAAGCATATTCCACTTCCACATTGATCCTGGCGAGCTCTTCAAAAAGGTACTCAGCCACCAGTCCTGCATGCCAGGAAGTACCGCAGGCAACAATCACGATACGCTCTGATTTCGCCAGTTTATCAAGGTAGTTACTCAATCCACCGAGCTGCAAATGTGCGTCGCTGGCGCGCAGCCGACCGCGCATACTATCGGCAATGGAACGCGGCTGTTCAAAAATTTCCTTGATCATAAAATGATCGTATCCGCCTTTTTCAATGGCTTCCAGTTCCATTTCCAGTTTCTGGATGTACGGAATCGTTTCGGTATTGTCGAGATTCTGAATGCTCAGCTTACCATCGCGCACTACGGCCACTTCGTAATCGTCGAGATAAACCACGTTCTTGGTATAAGCTATAATGGGCGTCGCATCCGAAGCGAAAAAGTATTCCTCCTCACCTATTCCGATCACCAGCGGACTACCCTTTCTGGCCGCAATCAATTGTCCGGGATGATCAACAGACATCACAACGATTGCATACGCTCCTACTACTTCTTTCAACGCCAGCTTTACGGCGGATTCAAGCGAATCGCCGGTTTCAGATTGAATATCTTCAATGAAATGGATCAGGACTTCGGTATCCGTTTCACTCTGGAATATGTGCCCCTTACTGATCAGGTTCTTCTTGATTGCGGCGTAATTTTCTATAATCCCGTTATGGACAACTGCGAGCCGGCGGTTATTAGAAAAATGCGGGTGCGCATTTACGTCGTTGGGTTCTCCGTGGGTAGCCCAGCGGGTATGCCCTATTCCAATGGTCGCATTCAGGTCTTTGCCCGTTAATCCCGCTTCCAGATCGGACACTTTCCCTTTTTTCTTGTAAATATTCAATTCGCCATTATCAAGTAATGCAACACCAGAGCTGTCGTAGCCGCGGTATTCCAGTCTTTTAAGGCCTTTCAAGATCAAAGGATAAGCTTCCTTATTTCCAACGTAAGCCACAATTCCACACATAGTTTTTTCAATTTTGGTTAAAGTGTATGTCAAATTTGGAAGCAAATAAAGAGCAATATACCCTTCATAACAAGCTTATTTTAAGTTAAATACTTCAAAATATCCAACTTCTGCGGAGTGTTCGAACACATTACAACATCTTAAATCCAGCCGAAAAGGCACAAAAAAACCGGCAATTCGAAAAATTGCCGGTTTCATTGACTGTTATATGTGATCAGCTCATCAAATCAGTGTACAAGTTGTAATACGATTCAGAGAAGTTTTCATCCTGCTCGTTCAACTCTACACGTTTAGGTGCATTGTTGAAGATCTCGTTCAAACTTTCACTGCAGCTATCGTCTGCTTTCAAAACTGCGTCTGCATAAGCACAACCGATTTTTACAAATCCTTCAAAATCAGCGGAATGTAAATGGGCCAAAGCCTCGTCACTTACATCCATTGCTTTTGCCTTGCTTTGCAAATCTGCATCAAACTTGTAATCGAAAGCATTGTTGTGTACTGTAAACACACTTTTCGTATCCTTAAACATTGGATCGTTGCGATAAGTGGTTTTCAAATAAAGGGGGATCAGGGCTGTCATCCAGTCATTACAGTGTACCACGTCCGGAGCCCAGCCTAATTTTTTGACTGTTTCCAAAACACCCTTGCAAAAGAAAATTGCACGCTCGTCATTGTCATCGAAAAAGTTGTTCTCTTTATCAAAGAACACGGATTTACGGTGAAAATAATCATCATTGTCAATGAAATAGACCTGCAGCTTGGCATTAGGGATAGACGCAACTTTGATGATCAGTGGCTTTTCTTCATCTCCTACGGTAATGTTTATTCCTGACAGTCGAACTACTTCATGAAGCCGGTTTTTGCGTTCGTTGATAAGACCGAATCGCGGAACTAGAATCCTGATTTCTGCACCTCTTTCCTGCATTGCCTGTGGGAGCTTTCTTACGTAATCGGCAACATCAGTGGTCTGGAGGAAAGGATTGATTTCACTGGCTACATATAAAATTCGTAGTTTCTCCATAGATCTTTTAGCAGTTTGTGAAAAAAAGTTTTGCAAAATTATACAAAAAAAATCGCATTTTCAAAAGATATTCCAAACTAATTGTCATATTGCGTTCAGTTTGGGAAGTCTGTTCCCAAATTTTTCGCTTTCTCACTTCCGGTTTTATTCTGAGATATAAAGCACTTTGACAAGCAGGGTTACTCCCTCCGAATTTCAGTTTTCCATGGAAGTATTTACTTCGATCCCCAACCTCAGAAAGTACCTCGATCAGCAAGTTTTTCAACAAAAGAAAATAGGGCTCGTACCCACAATGGGCGCGCTGCATGATGGGCATATTTCACTGGTGCAGGCTTCAAAAGGCGATAATGATGTGACAGTCTGCAGTATCTTCGTCAACCCTACCCAATTCAACAATCCCGAAGATCTCTTAAAATATCCGCGGACGCTGGAAGCGGACTGTGAAATGCTCGAAGCGGCGGGCTGCGATGTCGTATTTGCTCCGTCGGCAGAAGAAATGTATCCCGAACAGCCGGTTTTGAAATTCAATTTCGGTGCACTGGAAACAGTAATGGAAGGAGCTTCACGACCAGGCCACTTCAATGGAGTCGGAATCATCGTTTCAAAGCTCTTTCATATTATTAAGCCCGACCGTGCTTATTTCGGACAGAAGGATTTGCAGCAGGTCGCAGTGGTGAGGAGAATGGTTGCAGACCTCAGCTTTGACTTGGAGCTGGTAACCGCGCCTACTATCCGGGAAGAAGACGGCCTCGCCATGTCGTCACGAAACCGCAGGTTGAATGAAGAAGAAAGACACATCGCCCCGCACATTTTCCGGATCATGGAATCTGCAAAAAATGAATTACTGAAAGGCAAAAGCGTCGAAGAGGTGATTAAGGAAGCAAAAGCGGAATTTGCAGCGATCAATGCATTTACGCTGGACTATTTTGAAATCGTAGATTTATCGACATTACAGCCGATTGATTCGATTGGCGTTAAAGGAACTAACGCGATATGCGTAGCAGCGTTTCTGGGGCCTGTAAGGTTGATTGATAATGTAGTATTTTAGTATGGTTTTGTCAGCCTGAGCGCAGTCGAAGGCGTGGTGCACCATGCCTTCGACTGCGCTCAGGCTGACAAGTCAAAAAATCAAGACAACTTCCAATCACCCCGGTACTGGCGTTTCACAAACTGATTTGCCTCGTCGAAATTGGTTACTTTCATATTGGTACCATCCCAAAGCAATTTCTTGCGGCCTGGATAGTCGAAACCTTTACCATCTGCTTTTGCTTTACGAAGGTTATAGCTGCGGATACCAAGGTTACCCATGATAACAGTCTCAGTCAATGGACCTGCGTAGTCAAATGAAGAGGTAAGTGCTTTGTGTTCTTTGCTGTTAAAACCTGCTTTACATGCATCAGACCAGGAAACGTGGTGCCCAAATTCCGGCATGGTCGTGTATTTGTTTCCAAAATCTCCCTGCTTGTATTCCAGCTTCGTTCCATCTTTAAGGTATACTTTCGGATCGATACCATAAGTACCACAGGTCATTACACCTTTTTCTCCGATCAACAGAACACCATTGCTGCTGTCCGGCTCGCCAAGCGGATCGTTTGCAGGAATCAGATCCGGGTGGAATGGACGAAGACCGCCGTCGTGCCACGTCAATGTTACTTCCGACTTATTTACCTTGTTGGCAGGGAATTTCAGCTGAACTCTTGACGAAGGCGGGCAACCCTCTGGAATATACTCGGGCGTCCAATCTTTGATAAATACCTGACCCACGCTGCATTCCAGCTCGGTAGGGTAACCCAGTCCAAGCGTACGGAAAGCGGGATCGATCAGGTGACAGCCCATATCTCCTAAGGCGCCGGTACCGAAATTCCACCAGCCTCTCCATTTGAATGGGTGCCAGGCCGGATTGTAGTCAACCCACTCAGCGCAGCCAACCCAAAGTTCCCAATCAATGTCAGCAGGAACGTCGAATTTGCCTGTTGGTACCGGGATACCTTGCGGCCACACCGGGCGGTTTGTCCAAACGTGCGCTTCATGCACGTTGCCGATCAAACCTTTATTAAACCATTCTTTCATCTGGTTTTGAGCCGGATTAGAAGCACCCTGATTTCCCATTTGTGTCACCACCTTGTATTTGCGGGCTGCTTCGGTGAGCATACGTGCCTCATAGATATCGTGCGTCAATGGTTTCTGAACATACACGTGCTTGCCTCTCTGCATCGCGTTCATTGCGATGATTGCATGCATGTGGTCAGTTGTAGAAACAGTTACCGCGTCGATATCTTTACCCATTTCGTCGAACATCTTCCTGAAATCCTTGTATTTCTTAGCTGTCGGGTGCAGCTCGAAATTCTTCTTGGCTTGTCCCCAGTCAACGTCGCACAGTGCCACCAGGTTTTCAGCCCCTTTGTTCCACGCATTATTGGTGTCCGAAAAACCTTTTCCTCCAACACCTACACCAGCTATATTCAGCTTATCGCTTGGCGCCCGGTAGCCTTTACCCAAAACATGTCGCGGGACTATAAAAAAGCTACCAATTGCTGCTGCCGTAGTCTTTTGCAAAAAGTCCCGGCGTTTTACATCTTTTGGTTTATTTTCTGTACTCATCGGATATTTAGAAAAATAAGGTGATAATATAGGTAAAGCAAAGTGCCTCGGAATATTACTTCAAGCCCTCGAAAAAAGGCCCATTCGAACGAGTAGATTCTAAGGATAAGCTACTAAGCGCGACGTTGGAACCGTAAACCGGGCCCGGATGTTTTGAGGACTGCGCATTATTCCTGTAACTTTGGGCAGTAATGCATTCCATTTTATCTCGACTTATTATACCGAGTAATGCAAATCACAGTAATGAAATCCAAGATTCACCGCGTGAAGGTGACTCAGGCAGAATTGAATTATGTTGGCAGTATCACAATCGACGAAGATCTGATCGACGCTGCCGGACTGATTGAGAATGAACAGGTTCACATTGTCAACAACAACAATGGCGAACGTTTTGTAACCTACGTAATCAAGGGAGAAAGAGGATCGGGTATGATTTGCCTTAATGGAGCTGCTGCCCGCCGCGTCCAGATCGGAGATATTATCATCATTATTGCTTACGGATCAATGAGCCAGGAAGAAGCCAAAACCTTCAAGCCGATGATCGTTTTTCCCGACCACAACAACCATCTGGTGAGCTGATCGATCTTACCAGCACCACAATAAACAGCAGCTATGAAAAATGTTTTACGCTACACCATTTCGCTGGTACTCGCCGGCGGACTGATCTGGTTTGTATTTAAAGATATTAATCTGGCTGAAATGCTGGAGCGGTTTGCCAAGTCAGACTGGCGCTGGATAGCAGTTTCCTGCTTCTTTCTCCTATGCGCGCACATTACCCGCGCCTGGCGGTGGAGCATGTTAATGGAGCCGCTCGGCCACAAGCCAGGCATTGTAAATAGCTCAGTATCTGTTTTGACGGGCTATTTTGCCAACTACATTGTCCCGCGAATGGGGGAAGTAACACGTTGCGGAACATTATACAGGCTGGAACGTATACCTGTAAACCTCAGCTTCGGAACAGTAGTTGCGGAGCGGATTTTCGATGTCGTTATCCTGGTTCTGCTGATCGGCCTGAACTTCATTTTAGAATTTGATCGCCTCAGTACTTTCTTTACCGATTTTTTCCAGAGCAAAGTGGCTGGTGGAAACGGCGGCTCCGGCAGTGGAATGCTGCTGGGTATCCTCGTTGGCGGATTAGTATTGGTTGTTTTACTGGCAATTTATCTTTATAAAAACCTTACACTCAGGTCGAAACTGCAACAAAATGCATTGGTCGCAAAAATCGTCCAGTTTGCACAAGGTATGCTGGAAGGTTTGCTGAGTATTCGCAAGCTGCGCAATCCCGGACTTTTCGTTTTAAGTACATTAATGATCTGGGTACTTTACTATTTTGTCTCCTACGTACTTTTCTTCTGCATTCCCGAAACTTCCGACCTCGGCCCGCTCGCCGGATTGACACTCCTGGTGGTTGGTGCAATCGGAATGACTGCTCCGACGCAAGGCGGAATCGGAGCTTATCACTTGCTGGTAGGTAACGTGATGATCCTTTACGGACTGTCGCAGAGTGACGGGATTACCCTCGCAACATTTATCCACGGAGCACAAATGCTCTTTATGCTGGCAGCTGGCGCGCTGGCCTTTCTTTTTGTTTTGTTAAAAAAGAATAAAACGGTAGGCGAACCTGAGCAGGTGTCGGCTTGATTCAATGATTGATTGATTGAATGATTGAATAAGCCGCCGTGGAACGCGGAATGAGTGAATGAATGATTGCTACTAAGTGACTTAATGACCTAATGACTGAACGCAAGTCAATAGTGACTTGTAATAGTCTGAGATAATGGAAAATCAGTATGATGATTATACATTCATTTTCCGGCATTTAACACCTTTTATATCCGATGAATCTTACTGAAAGCAAAATCCTGAGACTGGAAGAAGCAATTCCAACCGTAGAATCGTGGCAACGCGCCGGACAAAAAGTGGTTTTCACCAATGGCTGTTTCGACATCGTGCATTTGGGACACATCGACTACCTGGAAAAAGCACGTGCGCTGGGCGACAGACTGGTGCTCGGCCTGAACACTGATGCATCGGTTAGCAGGCTGAAAGGTCCATTGCGGCCAGTTGTAAACGAATATGCACGTGCAAGATTAATGGCCGCGCTCGCATTCGTCGATGCTGTCATTTTGTTCGACGAACCGACGCCAAGTCAGTTGATTGAGGCTGTAAAGCCTGACATTTTGGTAAAAGGAGACGATTATACCGTCGAAACTATTGCTGGCGCGGATTTTGTTTTAGCTAAGGGAGGCGAAGTAAAAACGATAGCGCTGGTACAGGGCTATTCGACTACGGCGCTGATCGAGAAAATCAAACAAGGATATAAATAGGAAAAGCTATGATGGGTGCATATGTAATCGGTATTGGTGTAATGCTTGTAAGCTTGTACGTCCAGTGGCGGCTGAAAAGCAAATTTGAAGAATACGCTCAGGTTGGACTGAGCAATGGGATGAGCGGAAAGGAGATCGCTGAGACCATGTTGCGGGAAAGTGGTATCTATGATGTAAGGGTTTTGTCTGTAGAAGGAAAGCTCACTGACCATTATAATCCTCAGGATAAAACAGTCAATCTGAGCCCGGATGTATTTTACGGGCGCAGCGTCGCCGCTGCTGCGGTTGCTTCCCACGAATGCGGACACGCTGTACAGCACGCGACAGCTTACAAATGGCTGCAGTTCCGCTCGCAAATGGTACCTTTTCTAAGTATCGCGTCGCGCTATATGCAATGGATTATTTTGATCGGTATTGTATTGATCAACACCACAGTTCTTCCATTGACAATAGGTGTTGCATTGTTTGCGGCCACTACCCTTTTCAGCTTTATCACGTTGCCGGTTGAGTACGATGCCAGTAACCGTGCTTTGGCGTGGATTCAGAAAAACAGGATTGTAACTGAAAGAGAATACACCATGTCTGCGGATGCGCTGAAATGGGCTGCAAGAACTTATCTGGTGGCTGCGATCGGTTCCCTGGCTACATTACTTTATTATGTAAGCCTCTTGATGGGGCGTCGGGACTAGTCTTCGGCTGCGCTCTAGTCTTCGACTGCGCTCAGACAGACAAAGCTTGATGCGTTTCGCCTATGACTGCGCTGATTGACAAGGCACTAGGGTTTGGAAACAAAGTTTCCAAACCCTTTTTATTTTTTCTTTTGATTCCAATAAACAACAACATTGTGTGTGGCGCGGCCTGAGGCTATGATGTCGAGGTCGCCGTCGCCGTCCAGGTCGGTGGCCATTAAATCTTCACAGGCGATTTTGATTTTTTCGTCTAATGTGTATTCCTGCCATTTTTTACCTGCCGGATCCATTCCAACGAAAATCCTGACGCCTGTTTCGCCGCTTACATTCGGGTTACGCCAGCCCATTACTACCTGGTCGCGGCCCTGGCCGAAGAAATCTCCGCAAGCCAATGCGTGACCTTCCTTGATTTTGTCTGTGAGCACAGTACGATTGTCTTTTGAATACACCACCAGGGAATTCCCGTGCATGGGCTCGATCGTCGCAGTGAAAAGTTGATTTTTACCCAAACTGCCCGTCCGGATCTCTCCTACCCCCTGATCGGCTACCATCCAGTTACCCGAAGGCGCCCAACCATCAGCTCCATTCAAAAACACCTGAACTCCTTCCTTACCCGCAACTGACAGCCCGAGAATGCGGCCAGGAACTTCCATTGGGTGCATATTGTGGGTCATGTGCATGTTTGTTTCCAGCAGATCGAAACCCCAGATCCCTTTTCTGTTTTCCGGAACATCGAATAATATCATCTTGACCCCGGCTCCTACTCCACCTGCATTGCCTTCTCCGTGAAGGGGCAAAACCGCCAGCTGAAAGTCACCGTCCGCTTTTTTGACCCATTGCATCCGGTGAATTGTAACTTCATGGTGCAAGCGAACAGGTTCCCACACCTGGGTGCGATCTTCCGGTGCCGATAAATAGAAAACCGCTCCTGATTCTCTGTTATTTTTTGTTTCAGAAGGATTCCATTGCGCGCCTACTGCTACCTCCACTTTTCCGTCCCCGTCGATGTCTCTGGCTGCAATACATACATTATCCTGCTCGGTCAGGTCTTTTGCAATTACGTATTTAGCCCAGCTTCCATCCTTCTTACCCGGATTTTTATACCAGACAATTTCTTTCTTATCTGCGAGCAAAATGTCCGTTTTTCCGTCGCCATCTACATCGCCGGCGGCGACTCCGTACCCGATGCTTATTTTATCGTCGATTACCTGACCATTGAACGTGGCGGTTTGCGAAAAAGCATTTGCGACATTCAGGAAAATAGCCCAGACCAGTAGTTGTTTATTCATCATTGTTTGAAATAATCCACCATTCGATGGATACAATTTTTAACCTATTTTTTCACAATATACTTCAAAAAGCACTGGGCAATCAGTGAATAAAGACTTTTTTGTGCGGCTTTGCGCCGCTTTGCATACTTTTGTGAATTAAAGTGAATCAATTTGTTCTACATGAAAACAGTCCCATTACATCAGCTCCACGTCGGATTAGGCGCTAAAATGGTCCCATTTGCAGGTTTTGAAATGCCTGTGCGTTACTCTTCGGATTTGGACGAGCACCATGCTGTACGCAATAACGTAGGTGTTTTTGATGTGTCCCATATGGGAGAATTCCTGGTTAAAGGCCAAAATGCCCTTAACCTGATACAAAAAGTATCCGCCAACGATGCAGCTGCATTGTTTGACGGAAAAGTACAGTACAGCTATCTGCCTAATGCAACCGGCGGTGTTGTGGACGATCTGCTGGTTTACCGCATTAAAGAGGACAGCTACCTTTTGGTTGTGAATGCATCCAATATTGAAAAGGACTGGAACTGGATCCAGAGCCAGAACAGCGAAGGAGCTGAAATGGAGAATATTTCGGACGCTACCTGCCTGTTTGCAGTTCAGGGACCTAATGCGACAGCTACTTTACAGAAGCTCACTGCTGTTGATCTTGCCGCAATGGATTATTATACCTTCCGGATCGGTGAAATGGCTGGTATTCAGGATGTGATCATTTCTGCGACTGGTTATACTGGCGCTGGCGGTTTTGAGATTTATGTAAAAAATGAATCTGCCGAAGCGATGTGGAGAGCGATTTTCGCAGCAGGTGAAGAATTTGGCATTAAACCCGTCGGACTGGGCGCCAGGGATACATTGAGACTGGAAAAAGGTTTCTGTTTATATGGAAACGACATTGACGATAACACTTCGCCGCTGGAAGGCGGACTAGGCTGGGTTACCAAGTTTACAAAGAACTTTATCAATTCAGAAAACCTCAAAGCGCAGAAAGAAGCCGGCCTGAAAAGGAAGCTTGTTGGTTTTGAAATGATTGACAGGGGCATTCCAAGGGGGCATTATGAGCTCTGTGATGCGGCAGGTGATAAACTTGGCGAAGTTACTTCCGGCACCCAGTCACCTACTTTACAGAAAGGCATTGGAATGGGATATGTACCGACAGAGTTTAGCAAAGCTGATTCGGAGGTATTTATAAAAGTCAGGGAAAAGCTTTTGAAGGCGAAGATTGTAAAACTGCCTTTTGTAAAAAACTAAAAATCAGCACCTGTTTTCAGAATGAAACAACTTGACGTTTGTCTTACCCCCGATCTGCTCCATTTACATAAGCTTGATAATTCAATTGTAGTAGTTGCCGACATTTTTCGCGCGACATCCTGTATGGTAACCGGACTTGCTTATGGCGTAAAAAGCATTACGCCCGTCGCAACTATCGAGGAGTGCAAGTTTTTACAGGATAAAGGTTTTATAGCTGCCGCAGAGCGGGATGCGCGGAAAGTAGAAGGTTTTGATTTGGACAATTCCCCATTCAGTTTTATGAATGAGCGGCTGATCGGCTCCCAGGTAGCAATGACAACGACCAATGGAACGTTATCCATTTCAAAAGCAAAAGCTTCCGCAGTGAAAGTGATGATCGGCTCCTTCCTGAACCTGGGCGCACTGGCCAATCACCTCAGGACCGAACCCTACGATGTTCTTGTACTTTGTGCTGGCTGGAAAGGCCGGCCCAACCTGGAAGATACCCTGTTTGCGGGAGCACTTGCGGATGCTTTGAAAGACCAATTTATGCTGCTGGAAGACGGGACTTTGATGGCCCAGCGACTTTATGATCAAAGCAGAGATAACCTGCTGGCGAGTGTCTCCAATTCATCTCACGTTCGCAGGCTGCAACGTTTGGGAATTCAGAAAGACATTTCTTACTGTCTGCAAAAAGATCTTTACGATGTTGTCCCGGTACTCCGAGGAAGTACATTGGTTTCAATGAATTAGAAAATAAAAATTATACATGCTCCGGTTTATCGCATTACTATTTCTTGGATTGATGTTCGTCTGCACCAATGTGGAGGCACAGAGAAAAACAACTTCACCCAGAAAGACCATCATATCACCCAAAAAGAATGCGACTACTCCGGCGCCCAAACCGGCAGCCGCTGCTCCTGATACTGTACGAAAAGCCACAAAGATTACTGCTCCTCTGCGAGATTCAATTCAAGCTGAGGGCAATGCAGTAGTGGACACGACCAAAGTTGACGATCTTTCAACCGAAGCTACGCCGGACAGTCTGACGGAAAGAGCAATGGATGAGAAGGTTGAAAAACTGGAAAAAGCGCGGGGCGACAGTCTTCATTCTTTTACGATCACAATCGGCGATATTTCTTACCTGTCGGTTTGTCCCGGCACCACGATCGACATTCCATTCACAGCAAGCGGACCATTTGACGAAGCCAACACTTACCTGGCGCAAATGATTGACGCTTCGGGAAAAACAGTACCGATTTCACTTCCGGTTAAGAAAAGCCCGGTAAAAGCAGTTATCCCTTCTTACAAGATCGGCGGTGAAGTGTACCGTCTGCAAATCGTCAGCTCCATTCCGGTTGCCAGAAGCCAGGAAGTACCTATCCGATTATTACAGACGCCTTCCGCGAGGATTGACTTCATGGACGGAACACAAACGAGCCGGACAATGCCCGGCCAGGAAGTGCAACTCCGCATACACCTGACAGGAACAGCGCCCTGGTCTTTCAGGCTTTCCGACAGCACTACCATATTAAGCACGCTTTCCAATCCGCATTATGTGTCTGTTAAGCCAAAGGAAGTTAAAGCATACAGGATATCAGGTGTGGCAAATGCGTGCGGCAGCGGGGTTACATCTGGCGAAGCTATTGTGAATGTAAACAGCAACCCAGAGCCAAAACTGGAATTGAAAGAAGTTGAGAAAATAGCCAGGTTATGCGGCGGGGTTCCGTTCCAGGTTCCATTCAATGCAACAGGCAAGTTTAAGGAGGGAAATAAATTCGTAGTGCAGATTGCGGAGCGGACAGGTGCATTCAAGACGATTTCAGCACCGGATACCACAGGTTTTATCACCGCTGAGATCCCTGCGAACTACAAACCTGGTGACTACAAGCTGCGGGTTGTGTCGTCGGCACCTTACCTGGTTACGCAGACAACCAACGTGTCCATTGTTTCTCCGACAGTGGCTACGCTTCAAAAAGATTCGCTCAGGTTGGGTGAAAATGAAACTGGTGAGCTGACGGTGAAATTCACCGGTGGCGGACCGTGGTTTGTGCTGCTTTCAGACGGAACTTACGAAAACAACATCCAGGAGTCGCCTGCAAAAATCAAGGTGAAACCTTTATATGATACCAACTATCAGATTACTTCTGCGGGTGGACTTTGCGGCGTGGGTAAATTCTCGGGAAGTGCGAAAGTCTCCGTGAAAATGCCTCCGGCCAGCATTACACTGGAAAAGCTGCCACAAAATATGGTCTGTGCAGGCTCGACGATCGAACTTCCATATAAAACAGAAGGCCGGTACAATGCAGGTAACAAGTTTGCGGTACAAATGACTGATAAGTCTGGCCGTTTCGTGAACCTGCCCACTACTATCACGCCGACTGCAATGAAAGTAAAAATCCCAAATGCGGCCGTTGGAGACACTATCAAGACCCAGAAAATACGAATTGTTTCCAACTCACCGGCAGTTTCAAGCGCCATTGAAGAAATTGATGTAGTCGCGCCCGACAGGGCAATTGGCGAAGTTTCAGGAAGAGGTGCAATTTCCGCAGGAAGAACGACCAGAATACAGCTGAAATTTAAAAACGGATTGCCGCCCTGGTCATTTACATTGTCTGATGGAACAGCAATCAACGGGACGTTTCTGAATCCTTACCTGATTTCCGTCTCTCCGGCTGCAACAACTGAGTATACGATCAGCTCCCTTAAAAGCGGCTGCGGCAGTGGTACCGGGAAAGGTTCTGCTGTAATAACAGTTGAATAATCATTAATTTACGAGCGAAAGGAAAGTGGGGGTTGGTACCAAAAGGAAACACGCGGACAGATGAAAAACATTCTGGTCATTCTTTGTTTGCTGGGTAACCTTTTGCCAGAGGCCAAAAGTCAGACCATTCCAATCGGACATTGGCAAAACCACTTCAGCAACTTGTCGGCCCGGCAGGTTTTGGCTGTTAACAACCACATTTTTTACAGTACCTACAACGGTTTTTTCAGTCTTGATACCACGACCCAAGAAGTAGAAAGCTGGTCGAAGGCGCAAGGATTGGGGGATAATGGAGTAAGTGCATTCGCATTTGACCCTAAAAACCACCTGCTTTTGCTCGCTTACAGAAGCGGCTACATTGATTTCGTTTACCTTGATGAAAATACCGCTCCTGCCGAGATTGAAGGCTGGTCTGTTTTGGCGGAAACTTCGGGAATAACGGAAAGTAAAGTTGTACGTAAAATCCTTTTTCGGGATCAGCTGGCTTATCTATGTACAGATTTCGGCATCATTGTGCTTGATACCGAAATGCGGCAGGTGAAGGAAAGTTACCGCTATATCGGCGCGGGAGGAATTCAGGCTGCGGTGAGAGATCTCGCTTTTTCGGAAGACTCGTTATTCGCAGTAACCCGCGAAGGTCTCCTGGCAACTTCTATGCTGCCTTCGGTCAACCGGCAGTATTTTGCAAATTGGAAGTTGGTCCCCGACAGCAAGGATGCGGTATCCGTTTCGGTATTTAACAAAAAGTTATTTGCCGGATTTGCCCGAAAAGGGATTTACCAATTAACGAATGGTAACTGGCAGCTCGCTTTTGCTTCACAAAGTGAATATATCAACATCAACTCTTCGGATAACGAATTGCTGGCAACTACTTCCGGTGAGATCATTTCCATCGACGCCAGAAATAATGTCGCCGTGAAAGCTGATCCATTGTTTAAAGCACTGGCAAGCACAATCCGCACAAGCGGGCGTTTTTGGGTCGCGGACGGGAAAGCTGGTCTTATCACCAATGCAGGTCCGAATTTTCAGCCCGTAACACCAGCCCGAACCGACACGACCATTAACGCCAGCCTGGACTCCATTGTAATTGACGGATTGGGAACAAGCTGGGCGCGGATCCCGGATTATCAGGGGGGAGGCATTCTTGTGAAAAATACTGCTGGGCAGCAGAAAATATTGTCTACATCAATCGGCTCTGGCAGCCTTCCTTCCAATTTAATTAACAGTCTTGTATTGGATTATGACGGCAACATCTGGTTTGCAAGTGATAATGGCGCGGGGTATTTCGTGCCGGACGTTGCGCTGGACGGTAGCCGCATTGACGCTATCCTCCCGATTTACGGTCAGCGGAGATTGTTCAGTAATGAGAAATGTACAGCAATTGCAGTCGAGCCAGGCAACCGGAAATGGATTGCAACCCGGAACGGACTTTACCATTTCAGCCCCGACGGAACAGAGCTCCTGACCATGTTCAATACCGAAAATAGCCCGCTCCCTTCGACCCAAATCAATGCGCTGAGATTTGATCCCGCGCAAGGTTTGCTATTTGTGGACACTTCAAATGGTATGGTATCTTACCGCAGCGATGCCAGCGAACCTTCCGAGGATCTCAATCAGGTTACGATTTTCCCTAACCCTGTGCGGCCCGGTTTTGGCGGGAGGGTTGGTTTCAAAGGATTAATGGACGGATCCACTGTAAAGGTTACCGAGCTTTCGGGACGTTTGATATTTGAAACACGGTCACAAGGCGGGACTGCTTCGTGGAACCTGGCTGATTATAATGGAAAGCGTGCACGTGGCGGCATTTACATGGTCTTTATTGTATCGGGTGACGGATCCGAAAAACTGGCGGGTAAACTGGCGGTTATTAACTAGTATCTTCTAAAATTAATTTCACGATTTCCTCTTTGCAGGATCTCAGCAGCATTATGATAACCCAGGAAAAGCCCCCGTATATCGTTGGTATTACAGGTGGAAGTGCGTCAGGTAAAACCTACTTTATGAAGAGCCTGATCGAGTCTTTCGGAAAGGACGAAATCACCCGCATTTCTCAGGACAACTACTACCGGCCGATACACGAAATCCCGCGTGACGAAAACGGCGTAGAAAACTTTGACTTACCTGAAACTATCGACCATCATTTATTTGCCGAGCACATTGCGGTTTTGCGCGCAGGCAGGGAAGTCCATCAGAAGGAGTACACTTTCAACAATCCCCTGATCACGCCGGAAATACTTATATTTGAACCAAGGCCGATTATCATAGTCGAAGGAATATTTGTCTTTTATTTTCCTGAAATTGCCCGGCTCATTGACCTGAAAATATTTGTCGACGCGAAGGAGCATGTTAAAATAAAACGGCGCATTATTCGTGATAATAACGAACGTGGCTACGATCTAGACGACGTACTTTACCGATGGGAGCATCACGTAGCGCCTACTTACGACAAGTTCATATTACCGCTCCGGTCCGAAGCCGATGTGATTATTAATAATAACAACCGGTTTGATGTCGGCTTGCAAGTACTTATCGGATTTTTGAAAGCCAAGCTGGAAGAACGCGTTTAGCAACATTTGAATCAATTTAAAAAAAACATATCCCTTGATGAACACATTTACACACATTGCACAGAACAGGTCGCTCAAAAATTGGGCGTTAATGCTTTTCGTTTCATTGTCGCTCGCCGCATGCGATGGCGACAAAGCTGAGCCGGTCGATACTTACCAATATTATCCTCTGGAAGTTGGCCGTTATGCTATTTACGATGTGCGGGAAGAAATCTATTCGACTGGTCAGGCCAATCCGGTGATTAAAAATTGGCAAGAAAAGGACCAGATCGAGCGGGTTAGTACCAATGCAGAAGGAATTTCCACTTACACCTATTCCCGTTCAACACGAAACAAGGCGGGTGAGTACTGGACGAAAGTCAAGGAGTTTGCTGTTCAGAAGTTCCCGGACAAAATCCTGACGAACATCGACAACCAGACCTTCTTTTCAATGGCATTCCCGATTGACATGCGAATGAGCTGGAATGGAAACATCTACAACAATCTCGACGCGGAAGACTATCATTATGAAGATTTAGGACAATCTGCGAAAATTGGAGACCAAACATTTAATAATGTGCTGAATGTGGTCGAAAGAAATGACAGTTCCATTATCAACCGGTACATTGGTATCAAGCAGTACGGCCTGGGCGTCGGGCTCATTTCGGATTTACAAACATCCTTCGAATTTTGCCAGGACGACGCCTGCATCGGATCGGGGAAAATAGACTCTGGGACACGTAAGACAAGGAAAATAGTCGAATTTGGCGGAGAATAATCCAGCTTTTTCTATGATTTCCAAATTTTCTGGTTTGGTTTTCTAACAATTAATCATCTGAAAGTTTGCTTTTTACATTAAAGTACCTAATTTTACGGCGGATACTGGTACAAATCATTTTAATTAACTACACATGAGAACAGTGACATCGCACTCTACACAGACGAAAAAGTCTTATCGCAAACCGGTTTTGAACAGATTCGGTAATGTGGCGAAATTAACAAAAGGGAAAATCGGTAGCGCTCAGGATCTGGGTCCAACATTCGACTTTTCTGAATAGTCTGTAAGTTTTTCAGCATTCAAAAGATCTGTGGACCAGTTAGTGGTTGTTGAAGGAGTGCTATCTTTCGAAAACAACATTAACATTGCTGAAAACAAGAAGTCTGGTACGATTCGCTGGACAAACGGATTTTTAAGATTACGAAAATTAGCTCCGCTAAATACCCTGTCAAAACAGGTTATTTATGGAGCTAATTTTTTGCATAAACGTGAGAGTGAAATTCTGATCAATACCGAAGTAAATCCTGCTAATGATATGCAGGACAATCAGGTTCACGAGAGAATCTTGCAAGAATTTGAATGGGGTATTTGGTTTAATGAAATAACACAAACACTACATTTAAAGCGAGATATCTTCGGAACTATCCCATTCTATTACCTCCATGTCCCGAACCGCTTTGTAGCTTTCTCGAACAGCCTGGTCTCATTGATTCAAATGGATGTTGCCAGACCTTACCTCGAAATAGATAAGGTACGTGTTCTTAATTACATCAGCTACCGTAAAGATCAGGCAAGAAGTTACACTGCCCGCACTTTCTTTGAAAACATCAGGACAGTACTCCCGGGTCATACAGCTGTTATCAATGCATCAGAGGTAAAACTAGAACGTTATCTCAGTTTGTCTCCATCTAAATGGAACAATATCACTTCCATTGAAGAGCTCGGCCAGACTTTTAAGAAGCTGCTTTTCAAATCGGTAGCCAAGTCCCTTGAAGGACCGACAGAACCTATCGGTTCCCATTTGAGTGGTGGGATGGACTCTTCCTCTTTAAGCACGATCGCAAATCTGTTAAAGCCGGATGCGGAGCTGCACACACTCTATCTGGATACGAAAACAAAGTATTCGGATGAATCCGATTACGCGTCCGCAGTAGCCGATAACATCCATTCCATTCACCATGAAGTACCTCCTCAAACCAACGATTTTGAGCTTTTTTCACTTTATACTTCTCTTTACGGACATCCTGAATGCATGGTGATCAGCCCTTCTGCACAAGGAAGTCTGATGAAAAAGGCGGCTGAGCTAGGTTGTAAATCGCTGTTGATCGGGCACGATGGGGATTCAGTAGTTGGAAGCGGCTTGGAATTGATTAGACAAAGTTATGCTGAACGTGACTGGAAAGAACTCAAATCGCTGATCCGACTTAGAATCCGGTATACTTCTTTGACCAAAAACTTCCCGCAATGGGATCTTTTTGATGAAAACAAGAAGTATGAACTATACAAGCGATCGCTGGTGGTGGAGGAATTTTATCGTGAGCTACGGCAGCTTTCTTTGAGCGAGGCGATAAGTCTTTTACTGACTTCATCCAGTAAAATGAACGTGTCGCTGTGGCACTTTTTAAAGAAAGGAATCGGTGCTTTTAAGAACAGGCTTTCCAGGATTAATGGCGATAATCTGCCCACTTCAGTCGCAACGAAATACCTGATAGAAACTGAAATTCAGCGAAATTCACAGGAAACCTCCAATCTGCTAAGGGGAGAACTTCCGGAGCAATACAGAATGGGGATTGACGATGTTTTCAATGCACAGTCCATTATAGCCAGTGAGCAGTTTTTCGCATTGGGACGGTATTATCAAATCTCAAACCTATTTCCTTTCTACGACAAAGATCTGTTTGAGTTTTGCTTATCAATCCCGATGAGAACGAAATTCGGAGTTGGCCTGGGCAGGCAGCATTTCAGGGAGGCGATGAAAGATCTCTTGCCGGAAAACGTACGGATCAGACCGCTCAAAGCGAACTTTAGTATCTACGGCAGGCAGGCTGCACTGCGACTCGCTACACAGTCGAAAGCGCTGATGGAAAAAGAGGATAATCCCGTTTGGCAGTACGTAGAGAAAAACAAATTTGAAGAATGCCTCGCAATTCTTTTTACGGAGGGCTTGCCGGATTATAAACATTCCCGGAGCCAATTCTTTGTAACAAGGACAATCTCACTTGCTATCTGGCTGAACTGGCTCCGGGAAAACAATCTTTACTAATGCTCCTATCTTGTCAGTGCGATCCGACCGCTAATCGATTTTTCAGTGCTGCCTGAAAGCTTCACCTGATAGATATAAATGCCGGATTTAACATTTTGCTTCGGAAGCCAGTACCATTCTTTTAAAGCCTGCTTTTCACTGCTCTCAGACCCAGAGTCTATCAGAATCCCGTTCAGGTTGTATATCTTCCAGGTAATTGCATTAAAACCTTCCTTACCAACATTTTCCAGAGCAAACCGTACATACTCAGAGGCTGGATTAGGACTTGCGATTAAAACATTCCGCTGTATATCATTTTCAGGTATCACAAATAAAATCCGGTACGATTTGATAGACGCATTGCCTGAACCATCCTTGCTGTTTACCAGTAGTTCATAGGTACCAGGTGTTAGATTATCAAGCTGATAGTTGAAGCTCAATGATCGTTCAGAATTTTCAACAATCTCAATTCCATTTGAATGGGCGAGCCTTATAAACTCGCAGGAATCATCCTGACACGATTTCAGAAATATATCAACTAATGATGAGTCCGCGGAAAGCAGACGGTCATCTTCCAGCACGACTTCAATCCAAGGCTTTGAAGAGACAAAGTCACCGTTTCTGATTGTCCTGCTATCAAACATCACATTCATAATGGGAGCAATGACATCTTTCAAAGGTTCTGTCGGGTAAAAACTCTGATCCTTCGCTCTATCCCAGTCGATTACCAGATCGGAATAATTATTTTTCCTGGAAGTTTCACTGATAGTACTGTCCGGATCTATTCTCACGACAATTCTTGCCAGATCCTTATTATTAACAACTGCGATAAGTAAAGTATCACGGCTTGGAAATGCATTGACCATTGCAGATGAAGCACGCTTTGTACCATCTTTGTATTCGAAACTCAGCTCGACAGGCACTTTCTGGTCTTTTATAAACCTGCCATGATTTTCAATGATGACGCCGGTGGTGAGGTTAGCCGAATTTCCAATTGACTTATTTTTCTCCTCTGACTGGATAAAGATAGCCTCGTCAGCATCAAGTGCGTAATCCGCATTTGCAACACTTACCAGTTTCAAGCTTGGATCACCCTGTAAAACGGACTGATGTATGTTCGCGATATCATACTCATTAGCGCCGGCTTTCAGTACTTTACCATTCGCTATCAGCTGTATCTGCCCAATGGATAAGTTGGAAGTTTGTTCATCAGAAAAAATGCCTGCATACAATTCATCCAGGTAGCCGGTAAGCGGACTTATAAACCCTTCATAGGAATTAGCAATAACAGCAATTGCGCCTTTTTTAGGAGCTATCATCCAATCCAATGATAATGGAGCGCGATTGTTGCCTGCACTGGGACTGGTATTCGTTTTCCCGGCGAAAATATTGCCAACACTGCATCCGTTAAAGTACATTAAGGGATATTTGCCCGCATTATCGTACCCACGGTCCACATCCGTTACATAGCCGATATCCGGGTCAGTGATGGTGGAACTGCCATGACCGAAAAACGTAATCATACCAACTCCCGCATTTACCTGAGGGGTGATATTCACCTTCTCTACCTCCGACATTGCTTGTTGCTTCGTAAGCGCGATAACCTTGCCTCCAACCCTTCCATTCTCAACAGCTGGTCGCTCACGTTCCAACAAGTTTTTAAGCTGGGTTATCTCAGATGCCGACTTTCCACCACTTAGGTGTAATATCTGCTTGCGCCAGGCGCGGTCTTCCGCTTTGCTGTGCTCATATTCTTTTACTTTTTCCAGATAACTTAGTACCTGTTCATTTGTAATGGAATGCAGCCTTCCCACGGGTATGGCCGCATTGTCTATGGAAGTTCCTGCCAGACCAGACACAAGCAGAAGATCTGAGCCAGGGTATCCAACAGTTGGAACTTCGTCCGGCATCCCTCTCTTCATACGATCTACGTAAGAGGTAGAGGAGCCGATTAAAAAGAGATACCGGTTTTTGTTTCCATCAGCCAGTATATAGTCCATAAAACCACGAATCCCCAGCGGGCTGGGCTCTCCGTAGTTAAACTGATTATACAAGTCTTTGATATTAGCAACCAACACAGCATGGTTTCCTCCCGCCGCTGAGCTGCGGTAAGCTGCATAACTTTGTGAGGAACTCAGCAAATTCTCACTTGTGATTATAATGTAATCAGCCTTAGCACGATCGTAGGGCTTGAAATTGACTGAGCTGATCTTGGCAGCTTCAACAGTAGTTACCTCGCTCGCAGCAAGCAATTTCAATTCCTTACCTGCTTTACGGGGAACCATTAAATTAGCCGGATCTCCCGAGATTATTTTGAGTGTGTCGGTAATATCATATAATACAGATCCTGTCGCCAGCCCTGCAATGTTTAAGCGGCTTACACTCTCCTTTGAAGCGGGCAGAGAAAATTCGTATGATTTTTTCGATTGCGCGGATAATGTTTGCAGATAAGTAACCGTAAAGTAGCCGAGCGAAAATGCCTCGTAAGGCTCATTACTGGGTGATTTTAATGCAATTACTCCCTTGTTAGCCTGGTCTATATCGCCGGGCTGAATGTCAAATGCAAATTCCGTCCCTACAAAATCTCTGCTGGTAATCTTTCCGACCAAACGCAGGCTTTCCGCCGTTTTTCCAACATAAACTTCTACGTTACGTAGGTTGTTACTCCTTCCGTGAACGAGCATTTTCAGCCGGGGCTTATTTGTAGCTACATCAACCGGATTCGTGAGTTGAACGGGATAGGTTACCAGCGTATTTTTCACCACCGAGGGGCCGGTGCGACTAGCACCATCCTCGAAAAACGAATTTGACAAATGCGGTCTTAAAGGACTAGGAGTAATGAGAGAGTAGTCCGTTTTAAGGATATAAGGATCTTTCGCTACGTGACTGGCTGTGGCAGGCACCTTCATGTCCACGGCTCGGGATACTGTTTCTGCACGAAGTGATTTGGAATTGGAAACAGTGAGGAAGTAAGCAGTTTCATCCGAATACATGCTGAAATACGGATTCATGCGCGCACTGTATGGACGATACAGCAGGGAATCCCTTTTGCCTTCATTGGGCACTCCGTAGAATATTATTTCCTTGTTGACGATTGAGATGGCTACCTGCTTTCCATAATGCCAAAGCTGCAATTTAGCCTGTTCAGAGACCGGAAAGCTGGCAGGCAGAGATGAAAGCGATATTTTGTGAATACCTTTTGCATTCACCAGGATTTTAAGATAGGGCTGATCATACTTGATCCAGCTGTTATCGTAAGACTTGCCCGCCTGCCCGAAGGACAGATTTGTAGTCAGGATAAAGATCAGAAGGGAGATGTTGTAGAGAGTGTGTCGATAGCTCATTTATGATTTTGGTTTATAACAAAGAAGGTATAGCAAATAACGATATGCTATACCTTCTTTATTATACGTGCATTATTTCTTGATCAATTTCTTCGAATAAGTATCTTCTGATGCAGTTGTTACTTCCAGAACATACTCGCCGGAAGGAAGATCGCTCATGTTAATCTGATTTGATGTCAAACCTTTACGTCTTACTTTACCATTCAGGTCGATGAGCTTCCAGCTTTTCATTGCAACAGGCAGGTCAAGCTTAATCTCTGCAATATCAATTGCCGGATTTGGAGAAATGATGAGCGAACTTGAAAAAGGCCGATCAACCGGAACAATCTGCGAAGTTGTTTTTTTACCGTCCACACTTTGTCCGTTTTCAACAGTACTCCTGTCAGCCTGAACGAGACGATAATAGCTTTTTCCTGAAAGCGGTTTGGTATCGTACCAAACATAGCTGCTTGGTGCATCAGTGTCTCCTTTTCCTTCCACGCGGCCAATTACTTCAAAATTCTTTCCATTGTAGCTTCTTTCAATAACAAAGTGGCTGTTATTCTTCTCAGAAGCCGTTTTCCAGGTAACTTCAACTGAACTCTCACCTACTGCTTTTGCATTGAAGTAGCTCAGATCAACAGGTAAGCCGCCTTCTGTGCTGAACAGGATGTTGATTGCAGGGTCTCCGATCAATACCGTCTGATGCAGCTGTGCTCTTCTTTTCTGATAGTCCGCAGCGATTCTCGCATTGTCAGCCGACATTCTGTATGGATTCGGATTGGATTTCGTTTCTTGAGAAGTGGCCCGCAAAATATTTCCAAGTGTTTGGCGTGCTTTATCAGATGCACCAAAAATCAATGGATAAAGCTCCTGCAGAAACTCATTACAGCTCTCATTATATCCAGAAAACGAGTTACCGAACACAGCTATCGCGCCGCGGTCCGGGCTTAAAAGCCAGTCAACTGACTGAGGTCTGGACGAAGAACTATTCACACTTGTATTTCCAATATTATTGCTAAAAATATTCAGGATATCACATCCATTGTAGTAAATCACCGGGTATTTTCCATTCGTAGCAGTGTAACCCTTAGCCCCGTCCGAGACATAGCCAAAGTTATAATCGGTTTGATATGGCGCACTATGTCCGAAATAGGTGATCATACCCACACCTGAATTTACCTGCGCAGTTATATCCAGCGGCACAGGGATCGTACCTGCCTGAGCTGCGGGCTTCTTATATTCATTAACAACTCCGCTGAACTGAGCAGTAATTCCACTTACAGTTGCAGCTGTACTCAGGTTACCAGCATGCAGGTTAATCTCCGCGCTGCTTTTACCCCCGCTTACGTGGATTACTTTTCTTCTCCACGCAAGATCTACATTTGCACTCTCATAAGTTTTCACTTTTTCAAGGTAACCGTGCGCCAGATCATAACTTACCGCCGGAATCCTTCCTACCGGTATCGCAGGCACATCTTCCAGCTCGCCTCCAAGACCTTCAACCAGCAAAACGTCAGAACTTGGATAACCCACAGTAGGCACTTCGTCCGGCATTTCTCTCACTGCTCTGTCGTTCCTGGCAATGGATGGTCCCATTAGCAACAGATACTTTTGTCTGTCACCATTGGAAATCATGTAATCTACAAAGCGTCTTATTGCAACGGGGCTTGGCTCTCCGTAGTTAAATTGATTGTAGATGTCGATAATTCTGAAAACGCCGGCCTTATACTTTGTTCCCGGAGAACCGCTGGTGCGATAGTCCTTGAACTCGCCTGCTGCGACTTCCAGCGTTTTATTAGTGACGATCAAATAGTTGAAATCAGAAGGATTGAAATTAGAAAAGTCGGCCTTCGCTATTTTGTTATCAGTGACTGTGTATGGTGTCTGATTAGTTGCCAGAAGCGTCAACTGACCATCATTGATCCTCGAAAATTGCAGATCATTTGCAGTGCCAACGACTTTGCGTGGTTTGTCAGGATCTGAAATATCGTAAAATGACGCGCCCGCAGGCACATTGCTGATGCTTACCTTGTTTTGAGTACCTGTTGGCGCGCCTGGAAACACAAACTCCGCAGCCGCAGCATTCTGCATGTTGAGCGTTTGCGAATAGGTTACTTGATAATAAGTCACCGAGAAACTGTCATAAACAGTAATACCTCCAACATTTTCCGAATTTCCAAGCGTTGTAAATCCGAGCACCGCTTTCCCAGTCGCATCCAGATCATCTGGTTGTACGTCAATGGTGAACTCAGCGAAATAGAAGCCAGGGATTGATACTTGTGTGGCCTTTCTCAATGTAGCGGCAGTTTTGCCAATGTAGACTTCAATCACCCGAGATCCTCCGAATGAGGGGAAGTAACTTCTTCCGTGGATCAAACCCTTAATTTGCGGATTGCCAGAACCCGATTTATTAGTAACCTGAACCGAGAATTCTGCGCCAGTTGTACCATTTTTTGTCCACGTTGGATTGCCGTCATCATAAAGACTAGCCCCTGTTCTCGTTTTTCCATCTTCCATGAAACTGTTGATGTTCGGTGGACGCATGGGCGAATAGGCGGCATGAGAATAATCGTTCTGGAAAGTTTTAAGATCTGTTTTGATATGAGAATCCAATACGGTTGCACCCGGATTGTTAAGCTGTACTGTGGCTGCACGCGCGCCAGCTTCCGCTCCAACTGTAAGGAAATAAGTGCTTTCGTCCGAATAGGCGCTCCAATAAGGGTTCACCCTCGATGAAGCTGGACGATAGAAAAGCTCGTCCGATTTACCGTCATTGGGTACAGCGTAAAAAAGGATTTCAGTATCGTCGGCTTTGATGATATCCACCTGCCTGCCGCGGTGGTAGAGCTGTAATCTGGATTTGTCCGCATTCTTGATCTCACTGGGCAATGAGGCAGAGTTCATCGCAACTCTGTAAATTCCCTTCGAGCGCGTGTAAGTGTTGTTACTACCCGGAATAGCACCT
Organism: Dyadobacter crusticola DSM 16708; assembly: GCF_000701505.1. Taxonomy (GTDB): domain Bacteria; phylum Bacteroidota; class Bacteroidia; order Cytophagales; family Spirosomataceae; genus Dyadobacter; species Dyadobacter crusticola. The sequence continues at coordinate 791,408 of NZ_JNJB01000001.1, forward strand.
GCCTTGATACTTACCCAGGGCTGGCCGTACTTACCTGCAAGCCATTCATTTCCATACACCCCACTCCACTGGGCATGCAGTTCACCAAAGTTGAACAAGGCAAGGGCAATTAATACTAAGAATTTTCTCGTAAAATTTTTAGATTTCATAGATTAAACAAAATGTTATAGTATTCCTGTTTTAAAATGTGAGAGCCTGGTACGGATCTGTGAGGTGAAAGGTATCCTTGAATAAAGCGGTAACCGATAGAATGAATGGATTTTAGGATGAAATTACAACATCTTGAATAAGCTAACAAATTTTCATGAGGGTGAATCGAAGATATACTACAAAAAGCTGCCGCTACATCTACTCTGATCCGCGAATTGGATTCAGTCCGCATCTGCGATTACAGGGTTAACTAACTGCGGGTACAATTTTTTTGCACAGAACAGTACGCTCATGGAGTATACATGGTGACCGTTAGTGCATTTTTTGCCACTCGCTTTAGGTATTTCTATTATTCACCGTTTATTTGCACAATCTAATTCACTTATTTTAACTTAATCGATACAGCTATGCTTAAAAAACTAATTGTAATTGCCTGGATTGGTATTGTTGGGGTATCCCTGAGCTGCGAAGGTCCGCAAGGCGAAGTTGGCCCAGCAGGAACAGCCGGTGCAGCAGGCCCGGCGGGACCAGCAGGACCGAAAGGTGATACCGGAGTAGCCGGTAAGGACGCTTTAGGAGCAAGAGAATTGATTACAGCTCCTAATCAACCAAGTACCAATGGCGGCTACACAATGGGAAAAAACAACCTCTCAGCAGCCGATACAGCAGCGCTTGCAAAAAGTGTAGTGATCGTTTTTATTCAAAGCCAGAATCTCTGGTGGGCAATTCCTGGAAAAGTTGAGTTTGGCGAAGGCAAAAGCACCACTTTCAACTTCATCACGTTACTCAGAGGAAACCAGTTTTTCATAGATATCCGTCCGGTTAGCTGGTCAGAAGATCAGCAAACTCCTCCTGAGAGAACATTCCAAAGAATTCGCGCTGTGATTATTCCTAGCAAATCGTTCCGTGCCAATGCAGGTGTTAACATGAACAATTATGAGGAAGTTGTAAGGGCTTATGGCATCAAAGAGTCAGACATTATAGAGGCAGATATCTAAGCGATTCTGCTTCTTCGAAAAAGAGGGTGTCTCAGTTTTAGCCGAGGCACCCTCGTCCATTTGCTTTAAACTGAGTGGAAATTGAAACGCGATATCGATCCATTCAAAGCTAATCGGCTGTTTTCGGCTTAAAAAGCAAGAAACGGGCGCTCCTAAGCTGCTCTTTTCCTTAGATTCTGGGCTAATGCGATCAGTCCCCATTCGATTTCGACCTTTTGCTTGCCGCGGAGCATAAACCGGCGGAAGCCGTGGTTATTTTTGATGTTGCCAAAGACCGGTTCGACATCAAAGCACCGTTTCTTTCTTTTAGCAATTCCTTCTTCACTTTTTAGTAGCTCGTTGGCTT
>NZ_KL370786.1:0-140052 GCF_000701505.1 Dyadobacter crusticola DSM 16708
TTTCGTCCGATATTCAATCTGGCTTTCAAGGGCTAAATTTCTTCTTTTGACTGAGCTTACTCGTGCCTTTAGAATGGCAGAAACAATCAGGAAACTGCCGATTCCGCACAACAGAAAAAACCACCAAGTCTGATACCATAGTGGTGGGACCGTTATCTCTATACTCACGTACTCGTTATTGCCTCTTCCAAAGCCATTCTGCTTGCGAACATGTAAAACATACTTGCCGTGTTTCAACTGCAAAATGTTAATAACGTCACTGGAAGCTTCGATAGGCAACCATTCCTGGTGGCTGGGCGTAGTGTTCGGGGCAGTCAATGCGTAAGAAAAGTGGATATTTTCCGGACTTCCAAAATATGGTGTGGTTACAAAGACCCTTAACTCTCTTTGGTCCTGCCGGAAAGTGACGTTATTATCTTTTAGTGAAGCAGCCTTGCCATTTATTTCAATCCGGTCAACAATAATCCTTTTATCGGGCAACTCGGTAGAGATTTGCTCGGGTTTGAACCAAACCAAACCTTTGATCGAAGGTAAAGATACATACCCGTTGGCTAGTCGTACTGCACAGGGCGAGCAGCCACCATTAAATTCATTGGTGTAGAAGCCGTCGGCCTTGGAGTAATAATGATAATATGGTTTTACCTGTGTTTCCGAATAGTCTAAGAGGTCTTTTTTGAGTATTTGGAACAGGCCCCGGTTTGTGGAAATCCAGAAAAATCCTTTCTCATCTTCAACAATGCAGTGCGCATTGGCAAGGTGCCTGTTTCTATCGAGCGGAAAGCTCGTTAGTTTCCCATTTTTAAGCAGGAAAAAACCATCCTTATAAGTTGAGATCCAAATCTCATCGCTGTTACCTGGGATATGTAAGCTACGGATATGAGAGTTCTCCAAGCCTTTGATGTAAGATACCCTTCGGGTCGGAATATGTATCTTGTACAATCCCATGCCAGTCCCCACCCAAAGTATGTCTTCGGTTTGCTGCTGGATCCAGGAAGCGTGTGTCATGGGGCCTGCCAGGAAAAGCTTGGGCTCGGCGGCAGGGTCGGCGGGATCCAGCGTGTATAACCCGGCAGATCTTAGCCCAATCCAGATTCTTCCATCCCTTCCCTCGTACAGTTGGGTTATTTGCGCTGGCAAAGTCCACTTCCTTTTGACTCTACCACCTGGTTCCGTTTCAAAGATGGTGTAACGCTTTTCAGACCACATATTACCCCTGCTGTCAACGAGTAAAGCTGTAAGATCCGTCTTACTAAGACTTTCTATTTGACGGGCTGAGATCTCATCACTTGATTCATCGTAGGAAAACACGGTTCCGTAACTTGTAAAGACGCTGTTATTAATCGCCACCTGACTATAGAAGACATTATCTGCTCCTTCAAAACGTGCATAGACAGGCCGGAATGGCTTTTTCTTCAATACGAACAAGCCGTTTATTAAAGTTCCCAGGAAGATCCGGCCTGTTTGCTGATCGAAGTGTACCTTCGTAATTTGATTGGCCTCAAAGTCGAAACCTTCTAGTATGAGACTCGTTTTAAGTTCACCTCTTGATCCCTCATGTACCGTATACAGTGATTTCCCGAGCTGGATATATACTTGGTCTGTACAGTTATTCCAGTGAATCACGCCTTTGTTACCTTGGACATGCAAGGGATGATCGAGAATGTCACCTGAAAGGCTTACATACTCAGGGAAGGAAGGTGACGTATCTGCAAAGCGAGAAAACGCGCCGTTCTCGAAAAGGTATAAGTTGTTCTTCAATCGGAAAAACCCCCAGAAATCCCTATCTGCTAACGGAAAAGATTTGATTCGTCTTTTGCCCTTGAAGAACTCCACGTTCTTTTTGTCGTATATAAAGAAGTGATTATCACCAGTTGGAATGACGAGCTTCGAAAGGAAAATGTGGTCTCGTCCAAGACTAGGCAAACCTTCTGTCAAATAGAATTCAATGCCTTGCTGGTGGAGGGGTAGTGGTGCTATTCCTTCCTTGTACCAGCTGCTGTCCACAGTGGCTTGACCATTGATAATCCGGATATAGGTTCTCTCGTCATTGGCCGCAAAGAAGCTCCCGTCAGAATGTGCGGGATTTATATGAAAGGATGCGATACTCCGGTCGAAATGGCCTTTTCCGAAATTGTCGAAAATTTTAAATTTCCTCCCGTCAAACCTGGCCAGTCCACCGTCAGTCGCTAGCCAAACATTACCCTCAGCATCTGAGGTGATCGATTTGATACTATTTTGAGGCAAGCCATTCTCATCGGTATATTGACGCACCTCGTATGCAGAAAGACCGCCCACCTCTGCAAACTGAGCTTGGCTGATAAAGAATTGAAAAGACAACGCAAACGCTAAGAGATATGAACTAACGGTAAATTTCACTTTAACTACGATTTCAATTGTAAAGAATTCCGGAGACCAAATATAGAAAGCGTACTACAAGGGAATGTTATGAAAGCGAGAAATGTGACTCAAGATTGAGATCCGGGCAACAATTAAGCACCAGGTTTCTTGGGTAAATCTTATTTGGTAATTAACATTCGAGGCCTTGCTGCGGGACTTGGATTAATGATGAGCTTGAGGTAAAACGGTGGCGTTAAGTGCATCGTTTTTAAGCAATGATCTGGACATCAACATATTATAAATCCATTCCGAGCGGGATGAATGGCTTCAATTCCCAGTCAGCCGCTGTAAAGAAGCTTGCGAAAGGATTGAGGAATAAGTTTGAATAGAAGCTGAACGCATCACTAACTAATCCAGCTTTCCTACGCATTGGATACCGGCTATGAAGTGACGCATTGCGTTGGGATCCGTGAAGGTGCTGGCATGATGTCCCAGCGCGGTATGGAACATTCTTGCTTTTCCAGCCGCGTGCGGTGATAAGCCCCGCGCGTGGGTATGAACGGGAAAAAAAGTATGATTTCGAAATCTCGTCTCCAGCATCTGGCCTTACTAGTCCCAGTGATGCTCAGTATCGCAAGCCGAATGGGCCCGTTTCTGGGTGGCAGTCAGGATTTCTCCCGTTGTGGAAAGGAATACAACAACTTCAAGCTGTGTCAGGTATGTGGAATTGATCAGCGTGGCGAAAGCCGGCAGTTTTGCTGAAAATTAGTATGCTATTGGCTTTATCCACAGTTGGCAATGCAGATTCAGGCAGCAAGAGACACATGTACATCTCCGGGCACCCATCGCTGCACGGCAGGACATTGTTTGCCAATACATTGAAAGTGTGCAGCTTCCCGTCCATAGAGGTGTGAAAGGATCTCGATCTATTGCACAACTGGATTTGCAATCGCCGCCTTTTCGACGGCTTGCGAATCCAGTCGTGCAATAAATTCAAATCCGTGTAACCAGTATTCAGCCTGGTGCGGTGATGACGGAATTGTATGCCACATTTCTGACACGAAGTACCGCAATGACATGGATAAACTGGCTAAACAGATGACCTTTTGAACTGGTGAAGACATTGGCAACAGCAGCGTGCTCCGAAAAACGCAGGCTTCAATCTTTAGCCAGAACAAGCTTATAAAACGTTCCAGCCAGAAACGCACCCGCCAGGGGCGCCACTATAAAAAGCCAAAGCTGCTGTGTAGCCCAATCGCCCACGAAGAGTGCCTGACTGATGCTCCGCGCCGGGTTCACCGAGGTGTTGGTGACTGGGATGCTAATGAGGTGGATCAGCGTGAGACCAAGCCCGATCGCAATGCCGGCAAAGCCGAATGGTGCCGAAGGGTAAGTAGAACCCAAAATGATGATCAAAAACATAAAAGTCATTACGAATTCGGTAACAAGGGCAGCTGTCATACTGTACTTGCCGGGCGAGTGCTCACCATAGCCATTAGCAGCAAAATCGCCGATTTCGGCTCCGTTGCCGGTAACGATCACATAAAGCACGGCAGCACCGCCAATCGCACCTGTTACTTGTGCGATAATATAAGGCAAAAGCTTTTTGCCATCAAAGCGGCCTCCTGCCCAAAGGCCGAGTGAAACTGCGGGGTTCAGATGCGCCCCGGAAATATGGCCGAGCGAATAGGCAATGGTAAGTACCGTCAGGCCGAATGCCAGCGAGACCCCTAACAGGCCGATGCCAACCTGCGGGAATGTGGCCGACAAAGCGGCGCTTCCACAGCCACCTAAAACAAGCCAAAAAGTTCCGATAAATTCTGCAACGTAGTTTTTCATTCAAATATGGATGGTTAGGTACTAAAAGATAAATGTCTGGCGATAGCTATGTCCTGGACAGGTACACGAGCATGAGAAGAACAATGAATACCAAAGTATATGTCCAGTCTTTCCTGCCAAAACCAGGAGGATCTTCATGGGTCATTTTTTTGCGAGGTGTGCGATTCAAATAAAATAGTGCGGACTGGATTCCCGGTCGGGAGTGGTAAACGTTACTTGGTAACGGCTACTTCGTGTGTGCTGAGTGCGGTCAAGATCAATAAGATCGAAATCATCGCCTCTGAGATGTGCGAGCATTCTTTCAAAGATTAGTGGCTTCAAGGATCTGAGATTTGGGGTACAGGTCAATTATTACAAACTTCATCTTGGCGTGACCAGATAATGGTTCTGAACAATCAAAATCTTCGTCATAAGGTGATTTTCATAGGTACTAAGGATAGGGTCTGCACCCGTAAGAAGCTTATTTGGCGCAGATCAGATACATGCGGCAAAACTAGAAATAGTTTCTATGCGCTTCAAGAAAAAAGCCCTGAGTTGCAACTACTTTATTGTAGTATTTAATCTACATCTGGGCTTCATCATATAGCGGAATAGAACGGGCTAACTGGATCACTGCCAGGGTTCTCATACAGGGTATCCAGGTAAGTGCCCCGAGAACTTCTGTGTCGTCTTCCTAAAATTATTTCCTGCGCACGCCTGTGTAAGTGCAGTTTGAACTTTGTAGAAGTATCCCTACAAGTAGCGAAATATCGCGGCTCGAAATAGCAAAGTTAATTACCTTAGTAGGGTTAAATATCTCTAGTAGAATTCACTTAATCATCTTATCTATGAAACCAAAACAACTACTACCCACTACTCTTTTTGTTGTCCTTACGGCGTTGTCAACCTCTTTTGCCCAAGTGAAGATAGGCGCAAACCCGACGACTATCACCCCGAATGCAAACCTGGATGTAGAAGGCAACAATAACGAACACATGGTGGTATTGAATTCGGGTCATGTGGGTATCGGCCTCCAGGCGCCAAGTGCAAGTCTTCACGTTCAGGGCATCACGAATGTCAACAGGCCGCCATTTGCATCTAATGTTGTTGCGATTTTCGACCCAGCAGGAGGGAACAACGTAGGGACTCCGACTACCATTATGCTCAATGGCGGACGTGCGATGTTTGGTTACGAAATCGATAATCAGGTCAACAAATATCTTTTCTTGCGGGGCAATCAAGCAACAGACATTCGCTTGCAACCAATGAATGAAGTATCCATATTAGATTCGAATGCATTCGTTATGTCAGCTTCTAGCGGCAGGCATGGCTTCATAGGTCTTAACACAGAAGTCCCCCAATCACGGTTAGATGTTCGCGGAACGACTAAGGTGTTGGCTGGAACAGGGGTGCAAACCGGCAACGTTTGGAACGGAACTTCAAATATCAATGGATTTGAAGCGACCACTACGCCGACAGGGGATGCGTTTGTTGGTATACAGCGCTCCGGAAATGGTGCTCCCCTGCATCTTACTAAGCCTGCTGGCACCGTTGCAGGTCAGCAGTTGTTAGTTTTCGCAGTAGCTGGCACTTATATGGGAACAGTTACATACACTGGCGCAGGGGTACAATACAACACCACTTCTGATCAGCGTCTGAAAGAAAACATCAAGGCGACGAAATTCGGACTGGAATCCTTGAAAGCAATCAATGTGTACGACTACAATTTCAAATCGGATTCCAAAAAGGCGCTTTCTACTGGCGTTCTGGCTCAGGAGCTACACAAAGTGTACCCGCAGGCTGTTAGCGTTGGTGGTGCTGACGAAAAGACTTCTCCATGGCAGGTAGATTACAGTAAACTTGTTCCGATGCTGGTAAAATCAGTACAGGAGCTTAGCGATAAGGTAGAGTCCCTGGAAAGCGAAAAAGCACAGTTGAGCGCGGAAGTTGCAGCATTGAAAAAGGGAGTTAGTGGCCTTAATGAACAGGAAATACAGGCGTTGAGACAAATACTGGTTTCAAAAGAGGGGCAACATGGTGGAAAAACAGTGGCTAAATAAGTTTGAAAAGACTTATGACGGAAACGGCAAGTAATCACTGATGGCCGGCCATTAATTGTCTCATCATTCACTTTTTCAAATATGCTATGAAAGATATTCATGTAAATTCACTGTTAGCAAAGACCTGGGTAAACATCCTGTTGGCGCTGGCAGTCATATGTGCCCCGTGGGCCGCCCGAGCCCAAGAGGGCAGCCAGGGCAACACCACCATCTTCGGTGGCGCGCAGATGACCTTTTTCAGTAACCACAATTTTGCAACCGGCGGTGGGGGTGCACAGCCTGGGGTGATCCTTACCGAGCGTGCAGCAGGAAACTTTGGGGTCCTCAATTTTGCAGGTGCCAACCTTGTTTCCACAAACGCATCTGATGCGGGGTATGTGGACGGTTACGTCCGAAAGTATGGGACGGGACAATTTATCTTTCCCGTGGGTGATAATGGCAACCTGGGCCAGTTCGCTGCTTCCGGAGATGGAACTATGGGGGCATATTTTCATTCAGACCCTAATACTGCGACTACCAGTAACCTTTTCACAGGGTCAGATTATACGGCGCTTCCCTCGGGTGGACCATTTGCCACCAGCAGCATGGGGCCCAATGTCGATGTGGTAAGCACGGTAGAATACTGGGATATTGATGGGAGCAGCGCAACCCCGCTGACGCTGACCTGGGATGCAGGCAGCGCAATTGAGGCACTAACGAGCAGCCAGCTTAACAAACTGACCATCGTTGGCTGGAACGGGACGCAATGGGTGGCTATTGATTCTAAAATGGACACAACCTCTGTTTTAGGTGGCACAAGCGAGCTGACAGCCGGGTCGATTACGACAACAGCAGCTATTGTACCAAATACCTATACCGCTTATACGTTTGCCGCACTGACAATCCCGCTGCCTGTTACCTTGGTCAGCTTCAATGTTACAAAAGAAGGGCAGGCCGCACAGTTAAGATGGTCTACCACTGCTGAAACCAACAGTGACCGCTTCGAAGTAGAGCACAGCCTGAATGGCAAAACCTGGAACAAGATTGGGATCGTGAAATCTCATGGTGAAAGCAAGGTTTTGAGGGATTATCAATATACCGATTATGCGGCTGCAAGTGGCGGTCCGTCGCACGGAGAAAACCTGTACCGGTTAAGAATGGTGGACAATGACGGGACCTTTGCATATAGCCGTATCCGGAGTATTAGATTTGACGGTGGCGCCTCAGACTTGTCTATATACCCGAACCCTTCCTCTGATAAGCTCAACATCAGGGATTATGCCAATGTAAAGGAAATGGTTATAAGCGACCTGAATGGCCGCTCAGTATATCATTCCGCATCATTTTCAAAGGGCAATGGGACAGTCGATGTCAAGAACCTTGCGCAAGGAATGTACATTGTAAAGATAACCCGCCTAAACGGCGAATCTTCTACACATAAAGTTTTGGTTAACAAATAATCCGGCCGGCTATCCTGATCTAAATGCATCACGAGAACTAATGGAGCTAGGGTGTGCCAAGTGGTGCACCCTAGCAGTCGAAGTGTTTGTATTCATGCTATACCACGTCCTTTAAACAAGTAAGTAATCCACTTAAAATCCACTTAATCATCTTTTTTATGAAACCAAAACAACTACTAACCACCACTTTTTTTGTTGTGCTTACGGCGGTGTCAACCTCTTTTGCACAGGTGAAAATTGGAGCAAATCCCACGACAATTTCTGCTAATGCTAACCTTGATGTTGAAGACAACAGTGGGGGGCATATGGTGGTTTTAAAAAATGGAAATGTAGGTGTGGGTATTGCTGCACCTACCGTCAAATTAAACGTTCAGAATGGCAATCTTTCTGTCAACCAGGGGCCGGTCAACACATTCGGCACGGGCGTACAAGCTGCGGCATCCTTTGGAACAGGAAATGCCAATAATGGCTGGTACAGCATTAGTGTCGGACAAAATAACGTCGCCTCAGGACAGAATTCCTTGGTCATAGGCTTTGACAACTTCACAAGTGCAAATGGACGCAACGCTTTTACTTACGGCAGCAGCAACCAAGCCATTGCTGGTAATTCCTTAGCCGGAGGAACAAGTTCTTATGCAGCAGGTAACAATTCAGTGGCATTAGGACAAAGTACTCAGGCGACAGGCGCCGCAGCTATTACATTAGGGTATAATAATCTAGCTAGTGGAAATAACTCTGTCGCAATCGGGCATACAACACGCGCGTCAGGTGCCAGTGGTATTTCGATTGGATACAATACTACAGCATCCGGTGCTAATTCAATAGCATTTGGCCACAGCTCGACGGCCAGCGGGCCAGTGTCCTTTGCGGTTGGTTATCTCGCAGTAGCAGACGGAAATAACTCTTTTGCTATCGGACGTCAGGCACGAGCACTCCATGATGGAAGCATGGTAATTAGCGATGGGTACGTAACTGACGTCAATTCTTTTGCAAATAACAGCTTGCATATGCGTTTTGTCGGAGGCTATACACTCAGAACGGCCGCTAACAATGTCGGCGTCAGATTACAAAATGGTGATGTGACCTGGTCTAGTGTGTCCGACATTCGCGCTAAGAAAGATATCACCGATATTCAGGACGGATTGGCAGCAGTTATGAAATTACGTCCTAAAAAATACCATTACAAGGAAACAGATGAAAAGCACTATTCATTGGGTTTTATAGCGCAGGAAGCCATAAAAGTATTACCAGATGTAGTGAACACACCAGAAGACAAGAGTGATTTCATGTCGATCCGCTATACAGAGATCATACCTGTACTTACGAAGGCCATCCAGGAGCAGCAAGCAGAGATTGAAGCATTGAAGTTCGAAAATCAGGCGCTTAAAACTCAGGTTGAAAAAGTAGACAACCTGGCTGCAAAGCTGGTAGATATCGAAGCAAGACTACAGGGAATATCTGTTGTTAATGGGTCCACGACTCTGGAAAAATCAAAATGAAATCCGAGAGTGTGCTTATGAGCATTAAACAGACTTTACAATGAAACAAAAATATACCGCTTCATCCCAAAAAGGATGGATCAGCATGGCAGTTTCTGTGACGCTGCTTTTATTAGGGCATCTGGCCCAGGCGCAGGAGGGGTCTCAGGGCAATACCACCATTTTCGGCGGTGCGCAGATGACCTTTTTCGCCAACCACAATTTTGCAACCGGCGGTGGCGGTGCGCAGCCGGGGGTAATCCTGACCGAGCGTGCAACAGGCAACTTCGGCGTCCTCAATTTTGCAGGTGCCAACCTTGTTTCCACAAACGCATCTGATGCGGGGTATGTGGACGGTTACGTGCGAAAGTATGGGACCGGACAATTTATCTTTCCAGTGGGCGATAATGGCAACCTGGGCCAGTTCGCTGCTTCGGGGGATGGGACCATGGGGGCGTATTTTCATGCAGACGCTAATACTGCCACTACCAGTAATCTTTTTACTGGCAGCGATTATACGGCGCTGCCCACGGGCGGACCATTTGCCACCAGCAGCATGGGACCCAATGTCGATGTCGTAAGCACGGTGGAATACTGGGATATTGATGGGAGCAGCGCAACCCCGCTGACGCTGACCTGGGATGCAGGCAGCGCGATTGAGACACTAACGAGCAGCCAGCTTAACAAACTGACCATCGTCGGTTGGAACGGGACGCAATGGGTGGCCATTGATTCTAAAATGGACGCAACCTCGGTTTTAGGTGGCACAAGCGAGCTGACAGCCGGGTCCATTACGACAACAACAGCCATTGTACCTAATACTTATACCGCTTATACGTTTGCTGCACTGGCGGTGCCGCTGCCGGTTACCTTGGTCAGCTTCAATGTTACAAAAGAAGGACAGGCCGCGCAATTAAAATGGTCTACCACGGCTGAGACCAACAGTGACCGCTTCGAAGTAGAGCGCAGCCTGGATGGCAAAACCTGGAACAAGATTGGGATCGTGAAATCTCATGGTGAAAGCAAGGTTTTGAGGGATTATCAATATACCGATTATGCGCCTGCAAGTGGCGGTCCGTCGCACGGAGAAAACCTGTACCGGTTAAGAATGGTGGACAATGACGGGACATTTGCATATAGCCGTATCCGGAGTATTAGATTTGACGGTAGCCCATCGGATTTGTCTGTTTATCCAAACCCTTCTTCTGATAAGCTCAATATCAGGGATTATGCCAATGTAAAGGAAATGGTTATAAGCGACCTGAATGGCCGCTTAGTCTATCAGTCCGCATCACTTTCAAAGGGCAATGGGACAGTCGATATCAGGTACCTTGCACAAGGAATGTATATCGTAAGGTTAACATGTCTGAATGGCGAATCATCTACGTATAAGATATTGGTTAACAAATAATAAACTGGTTAACAAATAATAATTTGATAGCCTGGCTTTCGTGGTAGTGGAGTGAAGAGGGCACTGGTAATAGGTGCCTTCTTCATATAGCAATGTTTTTTGACATAGTATTAGGCTTATACAATTGTAAGCTCCTCCTGGATGATGGGTGAGGTGGCTCCGAAAAGCGGGACACATTTTTGCTCAACATGATGCAAAATGAAAGACCCAAAGTTCGTGAAAACTCGTCGGAGTTACGATCCTGAATTCAAACAAGAAGTGATCAGAATGCTCGTTTCGGGCAGAAGTGCTAGGGAAACTTCTGAGGCTTTTGGAATTGCCGAGAATGTTCTTTATCGTTGGAGAAGAATGGCAACGAAAAAGACAAAATCAAATAGCGGCGAAAGTGGCAACGAGAAAACAGCGAAGCTAGCTGCAGAAGTTGCTAAGCTCCGTGCTGAAAATGAGCGCCTGAAAACCGACCGTGAGATCTTAAAAAAGGCATTAGGTCTCTTGAGCCAGTCCGACTCAGGGACGTCTATGAGCTGATATACTCGCTTTCTCGGACGCACAAGACCAATTATTTATGCTCGCTCTTTGATGTGAGCAGGACGGCATACTATCGTTACCGTCAAGGGAAGAGCCACAACGCCGATAAAAAATACAACCGGCCGAAGCATGAAATTAGGAAAGAGTTTATTCAAAATTTCAAGCGATACGGTAGCAGGCGTATTAGAGAATCCTTGAAGCAAAAGGGGATAAAAATCGGCCGTAGGAAGATTGCTGAAATCATGCGTAAAGAAGGATTGAGAACTATTCAGCCCCCGAAATTTATTCCAAGGACGACAGATAGCAGTCATGGGAAACGGGTGTCTCCCAATCTTTTACTGGATCAGCCCAAGCCGAAGGCCCCAAATTGTGCATGGGTTTCCGACATCACGTATATGCCTCTTAAAGGGGGCAAATGGGCGTATTTATGCGTATGGATGGAGTGGTACGCCACCGCGGCTATTCTCTCGTCAGGTAGTTGGCTGGCAATTGGCTGATAATATGCAGGAAAGCCTTGTCCGGGAGCCATTGGAAAGGGCTCTTTTGAGGCGCAAGGTAAAGCCAGGGATGATCATACATTCTGATCGTGGTGGTCAATATCTGTCGCACAGAATGAAGAAATTAATAAAGACCTTCAAACTGAAACAGAGTATGTCCCGCGCGGATGATCCGTACGACAACGCCTGGGCTTAGTAACGCGGCTGCGTCACTAAGGTTTCAGTTCTAGTGCTATTTGTAACCCAAAGGGCAAGCACGTCCAGAACTTATTCTGGTAGGAACAGTTTAAAGGTTGCACCTTCTCCCGGTATCCCGTTTGCCTTTATGTATCCATTATGGTTTTCTATAATTTTTTTAACAATTGCAAGACCCAGGCCTGTGCCGGCAAACTCACTTCTGTTATGCAGCCTGCGGAACGGCTGAAAAATCTGGTCAGCATATTGTTGGTCGAACCCGATGCCATTATCCCTGACTTCAATCATTTGGAACCGTTTTTCGCCCTCACGACGGGATAAGCCTAAACCTTCCTGGTTACCTCTTACGATCTGCGATGAAACCTTTATGACGGACGTTCTGCCGGGGACAGTGAACTTTAAAGCGTTGCTAATCAAATTTTGAAACAACTGCCTGACTTGTGGCGCATAGCCATTGACAGGTAAAAGCTTGCCTACTTGTATATCTGCACCTTTTTCTTTGATGGCCGTTTCAAGGTCCATTAATACTCCTCTTACTTCCTCTTGTAAGTCCACCTGGATCTTCTGGTGTGCGCTCGATACATGGGAAAAGCTGAGCAAGTCATCAATTAACATTCCCATGCGTTCCGACGCAGACTGCATCCTTCTAATCAGATCCGCCCCGGCTTCCCCAATAGTGTCCCGATGTCTTTCTACGAGCAAGCTGCCCAATGATTTGATTTTCCTTAAGGGCTCTTGCAAATCGTGGCTTGCAACATATGCAAAGCCCTCCAACTCTTTATTAGACCTTTCCAGCTTGTCATTCGCATCCCGGAGCTGACGTGTCCTTTCCTGCACATGTTTTTCTAGTACCTGTTTACGCAGCCTTTGCTCGTGGATATCAATGACAGTGCCGATATAGCCCGCAAAATCACCGTCTGGGGTATACCGTGGCTTTCCCTGCGAATGTACCCAGCGATAATGACCTGTATGCCTGCGAAGCCGGTACTGGATTTTGTACTCCGATTTTGAAGCAAAAGCTGAGTCAATTACGTTTTCAACATAGTCAAAATCATCGGTGTGGATACCCTGCATCCAACCTGTGCCCGCCTGCTGCTCGGCACCGCGCCCGGTAAATTGAATCCAGCAGCTATTAAAAAAATCACGGTGCCTGGCTGTCTCTCCCATCCAAATCATTACGGGGGCCGTATCGGCTGCATTCCTAAAACGGTCTTCGCTCTCCCTGAGCGCTTGTTCAGCCTGTTTTAAAACCGTTATATCAACAAGCATATTGACCGCACCTGTCAAATGCCCGTCAGAAGTAAAAGTCGGACTTGGGTACGGCAGTACATGCTTTTTTAAACCGTCAGGCCTTTCTATGATGATCTCTTCACCGTAAACCGGCCTCTGTTCTTTTAGTGCTACGGCCATGGGGCAGCTGTCAAGCGGCATCGCTGAGCCGTCGGGACGGAAAATTTTCCATGACCCACACCAAAGGTCCTGACCAAGCACCGGCTGGCGCCCCCACAGGTCAACCGCTGCCCGGTTGAACATGTTTATATAACCGTTTGCATCTGTTGTGTAAAACGCTGCGGGCAAGCCCTCTACCAGCTGGCGGTAACGGTACTCACTATCCTGCAGTTGCAGAAAGAGCTGTTTGTTTGCCGTGACATCTACTGTAAAACACCTTGTGTGGATAAACTTTCCGTCAACGCGAAAAACATTGGAGCTGATATGAACAGTCCGTATACTGCCATCCTTACAAACCATTTCAGATTCATACTGGTTAAGTGCCTGGTCTGCCTTTAAACGTGTTAAGATATCGTCGATTTTGTGTGCATGCGCGTGGAACTCCGAAATGTGGTGGCCGATATATTCTTCTTTACTGTAACCGAGCATATTCAGCTCGGCCTGGTTCGCCCATTTTACAATACCGTCAGCATCAACCCAGTGAAGACCAACAGTTGCGTTTTCGAGATAGTCTTGCATCTCATCTGCATCTTTCTTCAAAGCATTCGAAGCAGTTTTTTGTAATGTTACGTCACTCAAGCAGTTGATCGCCCCTGTTATTTGCCCGCTCGGGTCATGGACAGGGACGACACTAGCGTTTACATGGATCAACGAACCATCTGGCCTTTCTATGATCATCTCCCACTGCTGAATGGGTTTCTCGTCTTCCAGGCAACGCGCAACTGGCGAGCTCGTGTGTGGAAGTAGCGATCCGTCGGAATTGTAAAGGCGGTACGACCCACAAAATTTTTGCAGGGGACTTTTCGGAGCATTTCTCCAAAGCTCTTGCGCTTTCCGGTTAAAGTAGGTAATCGTGCCATGCTGATCACAAATGCAAATCCCTACCGGCAAATGTTCCACCAAAGGCAGTTGGGCAGGATGCTGGCTATTCTCGACTTGAGTTGGTAAGGCAGACCATTGTTTTCTGTTATTCATCGCGAGCTTTTGGGGCGGTTAATGTTGTGTGCCGTCAACTTGAGAAGAGCTGACCGGCTAAGCAGACAACCGATCCGTTGACCGATATTACACAACAAAATTGAGCCGGGCAAGTAATGTAACAACAACATCACCTGATCTCTTACTTGATACGGAAAGCGGCCCGTGCAGAAAGGTACTTATTAGTTCTTTAAAGTATAATTATACCTTAATTTGTTATTTCTATACAATCTTCAAGTGTGGAAATGCTAGGTTGAGTAAAAGGAAGTTCATGTAAAAAGCCAAAATTAAAGAGGCTTAGAGCAGTCTGAGAAATATCCATCTTTCTAAGGCAAAGCATCATCACAGCGTCTGACCATGGTCAGGTGTGCCTTATAGCAGGCAGCGTAGCTGAGCGCGTCGCCTACAAAATCCATTGCGGCGTCTACTCATGCAATGCCCAATTGCCTCGAACTCGATGCATAACTAATAACCCGATAATTGGCCATCAATATTGGACTTGGGGAGAAGTCTCTTAGGGCCGAATACGTAAATATTACGTATTCGTTCAGCAATGAGCATATTCTTAGCACTACTTCTTCGTTGTCGGGTACTTCGGTCTTCGAAAGCAGACGAAGGGGTGGTCAGACTTTCTTGCGTCCATACCTTATTTTGGTATCTTTATGATGCTGTAACCGTATCAATCGAATTTGAGCAACTAAAAGCCGCTCGTCATCAGCCCGTCGATCTTTGCGTCTATGGCTTCATACCATGCCTGGCGGCCATACCCAATCGGACCGCCGACGCGGCAGCTCGCATAATGTTTTCATCGCCACTAGGGGACGCTGGTAGCTCAACTACGTTACTGCTTGGGCTCAGACTTTTTTCGGATTGGAACGTCAAACTGCTTTTCAGCGATATTGATCATAATTTCCAATCCTCCATTCTTCAATTTAAGTCGTTCGTTTTCCTTTTCAACAGCAGCCAGTTTGTGCTTTAATGCTAAGAGCTCATCAGATTCTTTTTTCATTGGAACACGTGGTTTACTCCTAAGCCAGCGGCCAAGGCGATAGCGCATGTTTGGACCATGAACCAGTATTTCTGCCGGAATCATTTTAAGTTATGATTGTTTCTGGCGCAATGCCCTCAAGCCACTCGTAGTCTGATCCAACAATAGGATCATACCAGTCTGCTCTCCTTCTGGCCCAATCAAGCCAGGCAGAGTTTTACTGATGCATCAACTTCAAAATCGTCTACTTTCCGATATGCGTATGTATCTAATACAGAACATGTCTTTTTTATCAGCTTAAAGATTGAGCCTTCCTCATTTCAGAAAGTACATTCAGGTGTACTTTCCTGTGCCATGCTTCATTACTACTAACCTTTTACGCAAAAAAGTATATTATAGAATACTTTTTCTTGGTACGTAGAATAAAAGCACTATTTTTGCGTCAAAAAGAACACTTTAATGGACTTTTTACCCATAATTAAGGCGATCAAAGCTAGGCGGGAATCTCTGCGGGTTACGCAACAAGGACTATCAGACTTATCTGGTGTAGCGCTGGGTGCTTTAAAGAAATTTGAGTCTGGCAAAGGCAATCCCACTTTATCAACATTAAAAAAACTGTGTGATGCCCTGGGCCTTGAAATTACCCTGAGTGTCAAAAAAACAATTAACCCATGAGAGCTGCAAAAGTTCTTTTTAGAGGAGAAGAGGCTGGCATTCTATCGCAGGATAACACAGGTAGGTTTGAATTTCAGTACCACAAAAAATGGGTAGAAGACAGTTCGAAACCTGCTATTAGTCTGACTTTACCAAAAACGATTCAGGCTTATCGGTCTGAATACCTATTTCCTTTTTTCTATAACATGCTACCCGAAGGCTCCAATAAACAATTGGTCTGTCACCTGAACCGAATAGATCGAAACGACTACTTCGGCTTGCTGCTCACGACTGCAAAAAGCGACACGATTGGAGCCGTTACAATTATTAAAATCCAAAACAATGAGCTTACCAGTTATTGAATTTTGCCCAGGCACATTGGCGCCCGGCTATGACACTTACAGCAAGAATTGCCTCAGACGGGTCTTTGATGGCAAGCGAGTAAGCCATATTCTAAGTTATGGTTCGCCGGCGACCAATCAGGATACTGATCAGCTTTTTGAAGAGAATCGCAGACGGATATCAATATCGGGTGTTCAGGAAAAGTTCTCGGTAACCCTTGACAAGAATAAATTGCGATTAATCCAAGAAGACGAGCAAGGTACTTATATCTTAAAGCCAATACCGGCCGCAGGCCGCAGGCCGGACCAGATGCCGGCCAACGAGCATCTGACTATGCAGATCGCCAGGCAGGTTTACGGTATTGAAACAGCGGAGAACGCCCTGATCTTTTTTGCTGACGGCGCGCAAGCCTATATTACGAAACGATTTGACAGGCATGCCAATGGCAGGAAACGTGCGCAGGATGATTTTGCATCATTGGCAGGACGTATGCCCCAAACCCATGGAGAACACTACAAATACTTGGGAAATTATTTAGAGATTTTTGAGCTGATGCAAAAGTATGTCCCTGCTTACACAGTCGAATCACCAAAGTTGCTCCGCATATTGATGTTCAACTATCTATTTTCTAACGGTGATGCCCATTTCAAAAACTTCTCGCTGCTTGAAACTGACCAAGGGGACTATCGACTGAGTCCAGCTTATGATTTGCTCAACAGCCGTATACATATTGGCGATAAAGAATTTGCTCTCGACGACGGGATTTTACCAAAAAAACTAACCCAGGGTAAGGTGATGCAGCAATTTACATTATTGGCTCAGATAGCAGGAATCAATTCGAAAGTATTTGAAGGAATAGTCTCACGTATGCTCAGCGGGTCCCAGCAAGTCGAGCAGCTAATCTCTGCTTCTTTCCTGGACCAGACAACAAAACGCAATTACCTACAGGCTTTTCAGGGCCGGCTGAGGCAGCTTATGAAAAACTAGTCATATCTGTGCATAGCTCAATTAACATGTATCTGCATCAACTTAAATGAAACTGTTGGAAAAACCTCGTGCGTCGGGCTATTAATATCATAGACTTCTGGTATCAAGGGAGGCAATCTAGGGACCTTAGCCACTGCCTGGTAATAATACTTCCCTTAGGCAACAGATGTCCAAGCAGCCTTCTTCAACCTGGATTGCTTGGCATATTTATGAGATTGGCAAATGACGGCGACCATCACCGTGAAAACAGAGACAAATAAACAAAGGAGTTTACCAACTCCCGATTTATTCAATCCTCGCCGATGCTCAATAAATTAACCAAAAAGAAAAATGACATTTCAGCTCGCTGCAGGGCACTGGATGGTTATTACCAATATCTATTTATCATGCGATTATTTTGGTAAAAGCTGTGCCTAAGTTGGCTTTCTGATATTCTGTGTTAATCATTGATTCCCTATTAAATTTTGCTTCGAAGCGATAGCTCGATGTATTAATTTATAAACATGTATTTTGTAGAGCGATTATTTGGTAGCCCATTTTGGTGTGTTTGTCTCCAACAAGCTGATCCGGCGGAGATAAGCGATCCTAGGAAACAAAGGACTTTTCACTACAGCAATACGACTTTCAGCTACATCTGTTTTTTTAATGTTACCCACCTTTGTATCAACAAAAAGCATTAAAAACAGACACAAATGAAAAATTGGACAACAGCTAATATTCCTCAAAGAAACGGTGGATTGGCTATCATTACAGGCAGCACAGAGGGTATCGGATATGAAGATGCACTGGCGCTTTCGTCAGCAGGATGGAACGTGATATTAATGGGACGGAATCCCAAAAAAGGGGCGGAATCAATTGCCAGGATTCATCAGTTTAACCCCATAGCCAAAGTGAGTTTCGAGCAAATAAACCTTGCGGACTTGTCATCGATCAGAGCCTTTGCTTCGAGAATGATTGCAAAAGGGCAAGCCATCGATCTTCTTATCAATAACGCTGGCGTAATGACGCCACCAAAGCGACTCGAAACGGCCGATGGCTTTGAATTACAGTTCGGCACAAACCACATTGGTCACTTTGCTCTGACCGCACAACTTCTTCCATTATTACGCAAATCGCCAAAATCCCGGGTTGTGACCGTTTCAAGTGTAGCAAATCGCGAGGGAAGAATCAATTTCGATGACCTTCAATCAAAATCTTCGTATTCTCCCGGGAAAGCCTACAGTCAGTCCAAACTCGCAAACCTGATGTTTGCCATTGAACTTCAGCGGCAAAGTGAAAAGCACGGTTGGGGTATCACAAGTATAGCTGCTCATCCGGGTGTTTCCAGAACAAATCTGCTTATTACAGGTGCAGGACGGTGGAGTGTCGCAGGAATGGCGCGGACTTTTCTTCCGTTTTTGTTTCAGCCGTCTGCACAGGGAGCCTTGCCAACACTATACGCGGCTACATCTCCGGACGCTAAGGGAAGCGCTTATTATGGGCCAGACAGAATGATGGAGACTCGGGGATTTCCGTCTGTCGCGAAAATACCTGCACAAGCAGAGGATGTAAGTGTTTCTTCGAAATTATGGGAGATATCCCAAGCGTTAGCCAAAGTTGAATTCTAACAAAAATAACACCTCTTATCAGAGTGCCTAATTTTATACCGATGAAAAATTCCAAACCACCGGCAATACAGCAGTTATTGTGGTGAAGTAAATGCAGAAAATATAGAGCGAGGGATAGAACGGGCAGCTCAATCCCTCGCCTGCTAATAAGTGTATGTTACAGATTCATATTCATCCAGGACCCCTTGTAATGCTAATGTTCGCAAAGGATCTGGATTGAACTCCCTCAGGGTTAATAAATGATCATCAATGCATATCATTTCCAGCCACCGCCCAGGCTGCGGTAAAGGTCTACGCGTGCAATGAGCGATTGGCTGCGTATAAATGCCAGGTTTAGCTCAGCTTGCAGCGCATTCCCTTGCGCCGTGATGACTTCCAGATAATTGGCCATATCGCTTTTGTAAAGCAGCTGCGCATTGGTAATAGCTGCCTGTAAGATGGTAACCTGGTTGTTGGCAATGGCTTCTTGTTCTTTTAATTTCTGGGTTTGGATCAAGGAATTGGAAACCTCCCCAACCGCATTCAGCACCGACTGACGGAATTCAATGACCGATTGTTCGCGCTGAATTTTTGCAACTTCCAGATTTGTCTTCAGCTCCCTTCTTGCCAGAATGGGGCGCGCTATGGTCCCCGCTGCAAGACCAAACAATGAACCGGGAATGTTGAACCAGTTGCTGGACTTGAAAGATTCAAGCCCGCCCCCAGCGGTGATAATCAACGACGGATACATACTCGCCTGCGCGACGCCAAGCTGCGCATTCGCAACCAGCACAGATAATTCGGCGGCGCGGACATCCGGACGACGGCTTAGCACCGCGGCAGGCACGCCCGTTGCCAGACTGTCGTTAGCACTAAAGTCAGACAGCTGGACCTTCCGCGCAATACTGTCGGGCATTTGTCCGGTGAGTATCTGGAGCGCATTTTCCTGGATGGCAATGTCCTGTTCCAATTGCGGTATCAGCAATGCAATCGATTCGCGCTGAGCTTCCGACTGCTGGATGGAGAGCGAGGTCACTTCACCGGCATCTTTCAGCAAGCGCGTCAGGCGCAATGTATTTTCACTTAGTTCCAGGTTGCTTTTGGCAATTGCAAGCTGTTTATCCAGCATTAACAAATTAAAAAATCCCTTCGCAATGTCCGCAACGAGCTTGGTCTGGACGGCTTTGGAGGCCTCAAACGTCTGCAAATATTGGCCGAGTGTAGCCTGTTGTTGCCTGCGGATCTTTCCCCAGATATCTGCTTCCCAGCTTACATCCACGGCGGCAATGTAGTTTTCAATGTGTTTTGAACCCAAAAAGCTGCTTGCGCTGATTCCGTTCAAACTGTTGCTGGAAGGGCGGTTGTAAGTGCCCGTTACCCGCAGGTTCAGCGCTGGGATTTGCAAAAACTTGGCTTGTCTAACTTGCTGCTGCGCAATGTCAATGCGTTTCAAAGCCAGTTGCAAATCATTGTTATAGGACAGCCCGCGCTGGATAAGTGCCTGCAATGTCGTATCCGGAAAGAATTTCCGCCATTCAATGTCCGCCGCCGTTGCCGTGTCAGCAAAAGCGACATTCCGGTATTGCGTCGGCACAGCAAGCTCCGGTCGCTGGTAATCTTTGCTTACCTTGCAGGATGCGATGAGCACCGACAATAGCAGTAAAAGCGGGATATATATGTGAGTTAATTTCAATTTCATAATTGTGGTTCTTTGTTAATAACAGTCGGTTTGGCAATTCAAAGACAGGTCAATGTTCCAGGCCTTCGCGCAGCTCTTTTGGCTTACCGACTACTTTTTCCTGCAAATATTGGAAAATTACATATAGCACGGGGATCACGAAAATACCGAAGATCACGCCCGTCAACATGCCGCCCACAGCACCCGTTCCGATAGAGCGGTTACCCAAAGCCGATCCGCCCGTGGCGCGCATCAATGGCACCAGACCAACGATAAATGCAAAAGAGGTCATCAAAATGGGTCTTAGCCGCAACCGAGAAGCTTCCATCGCCGACTCCACAATGCTCATTCCTGCCTTCCGTCGCTGCACCGCATATTCAATGATCAGAATGGCGTTTTTCGCAAGCAAACCAATGAGCATGATCAAACCAACCTGCACGTAAATGTTGTTTTCAATACCTGATAAATTGATAAACAGCATCACACCAAACACACCCAGCGGAATGGTCAGGATTACGGCAAACGGCAGGATATAGCTTTCATACTGAGCAGCCAGCAAGAAATAAACAAACACAAGGCTCAAAACGAAGATCAACAGGATCTGCGAACCGGCGTTGATTTCTTCGCGAGTCATACCCGTCCATTCCGTGCGGTAATTGTTGGGCAAAACTTCCGCCGCCGTTTCTTTCACTGCGCGAATGGCATCTCCCGTGCTGTAACCGGGCTTAGGCGTTCCGTTGATCGCAACCGCGTTATACAAGTTATTTCTCGTCACTGTCTCAGGGCCGAAGACGCGTTTCAATGTCACCAGCTGGTTGGCCGGCACCATTTCGCCTTCCGTATTTTTGACATGAATGTTATTGAGGGAGGCAGGATTGGCTCGGTAAGAAGCATCTGCCTGTGCCATTACACGGTAATATTTACCGAAACGGTTGAAGTCGGACACAAAGCTGCTGCCGTAGTAGATCTGCAAGGTTTGCAAAAGCTCATTCACCGGCACATTCAACTGCTTGGCTTGGGCATTATCAACTTCGAGCATATACTGCGGATTACCCGTTGCAAAGGTTGTGAATGCATAAGCGATCTCTTTTTTCTTCATCAATGCTGCCAGGAACTGGTTGGTGGTCGCACTCAATTTTTCAAGAGAACCATTTCCACGGTCTTGTAACATGAATTCAAAACCGCTGACATTACCAAAACCATCTACGGTCGGGAAGGTGAAGAAAAACGCATTCGCATCATTAACAGCCCGCACTTTCTGCGACATCATGGCCACGATCTGATCGAAATTCTTCACATCACCGCGTTCAGCCTGCGGTTTCATGCGGATGAACCCGACACCATAAGGCGATGCATTTGAATTGGAGATAATGTTCATCCCTTCTACGATATAGCGCTGCTCGGCAATTGGTGAGCTCTTTACAATGCTATCCACCTGTGCCATAGCTTTTTGGGTACGATCCAACGAACTCCCCGGAGGTGTATTCAATGCGTATAGCAAGAAACCCTGGTCTTCTGTGGGAATAAAACCCGTTGGTGTTTTCAATGTGAGCCAAAGCGTTGAGCCTGTAAGCACCAGCAAGCCGACAATCGTGATCCATTTGCGTTTCACCAGGAATTGCAGACTGTTGATGTACTTGTTCGTCATCGTCTGGAAACCCGTATTGAACGCCGAGAAAAAGCGCGCCGAAAATCCTGCACGCACCAGATGGCCGTTATGCGATTGTTCTGCATGTGGGTTTTTCAAAAACAATGCGCATAAAGCAGGGCTCAATGTCAAGGCGTTAAGCGCTGATATTAAGATTGCAATAGCCAGCGTGAAGGCAAATTGCCGGTAAAAGACCCCGGCCGGACCTTGCATAAAACCAACCGGAACAAACACCGCCGCCATCACCAGCGTAATCGAAATGATCGCTCCCGAAATTTCGTTCATCGATTCCTTGGTCGCCGCAGCAGCAGGCAAATGTGTGAGCTCCATCTTGGAGTGGACGGCCTCGACGACAACAATGGCATCATCGACCACAATCCCGATTGCCAGCACAAGTGCAAAAAGCGTCAGGAAGTTGATTGTAAACCCGAAAAGCTGCATAAAGAAAAACGTTCCGACAATGGCCACGGGCACCGCAATGGCAGGGATCAATGTAGAGCGGAAGTCTTGCAAGAAAATAAATACAACAATGAAAACGAGAATGAATGCTTCGATCAAGGTCGTACGTACCTGCCCGATCGACTCGTCCAAAAAGTCTTTGGAGTTGTACATAATCGTCGTTTTCATGCCCTTAGGAAGGGTCTTTTCAAAATCCGCCAGCAACGCCTCTGCCTGGATCAGGATTTCGTTCGCATTTGTTCCGGCAGTCTGGAAAACGGCCACACCAGAGGATGCGTCACCATTCAGCTTACCATTGGATGAGTAAGTGTAAGATCCGAATTCCACCCGCGCCAGATCTTTCAGCCTGATTACCGAACCATCGCTGTTTGCTTTGATAATAATATTCTCATATTCAGCATTCTGCGTCAGTTTCCCTTTGTATTTCAAAACATATTCAAAAACCTCTTTGCTGCTTTCGCCCAAACGTCCCGGCGCAGCTTCCAGACTTTGTTCCCGAATGGCTGCAGTAACTTCCTGGGGAGACAATTTGTAAGCCGCAAGGCGATCGGGTTTCAGCCAGATCCGCATGGAATAATCACGTGTTCCGAAAGGCTGTGCCTGTCCGACCCCAGGTATACGTTGCAGCTGGGGCACCAAGTTGATTTTGATATAATTCAGCAAGAACGTTTCGTCATAAGTGCTGTCCTCGCTTGACAATGCCACAAACATGATAATGCTGTTCTGCTGCTTTTGCGTGGAAATTCCTGCCTGAACCACTTCCTGGGGAATCTGGCTTACCGCTTTTGAAACGCGGTTTTGCACGTTAACAGCCGCAATGTCCGGGTCGGTGCCTTGTTTGAAATAAACATTCAGCGCCATTGTGCCGTCATTGTTGGACGACGACGTCATATAAGTCATGTTTTCAACACCGTTCACGGCTTCTTCGATGGGCGTGGCCACCGCGCGGGCAACCACTTCGGCGTTCGCTCCCGGATATACGGCAGTAACCTGAACGGTGGGCGGGGCAATATCGGGGAACTTGGTAATGGGCAATGTTGTCAGCGCGATACCCCCCAGCAATAGTATAAGGATGGAGATAACGGTCGAAAGAACAGGCCTTTCTATAAATTTCTGAAACATAAAAATGCTGTTTTGCTCCGGAGTGTCAGAGCATGATAGGGTAAATTTGTTTTTGCATACGGATAGCGTTCCATAGCATGGGTAACGCTATGGCGCTATTCGTCAGCTGTAAGTTTATCAGTTCAACTTAGATAGGATTGGCAAGCAGCAGGCTGTCCATCGACATCTTTTGCGGGGCAATCGCCATTCCGTCACGCAGCCTGTCCAGGCCGTTGTAAACAATCTTTTCGCCCGGTTTTAAACCTTTGGAAATCAGATAGTATCGTCCGCTTCTGTCGGAAACAGTCACGGGGCGGCCTTCCACTTTATTGCTGTCCAGAACGGTGTAAACAAACACTTTGTCTTGCAGCTCAAATGTGGCTTCCTGCGGGATGAGGACAGATTTGGTAAGTTCTCTTGGAATCCTTACCCTGCCGGTGTTGCCTGAACGTAGCAGTCCGTTCACATTCGGGAATGTTGCCCGGAAGTTGATAGCGCCCATTGTTTTATCAAACTGGCCTTCCACAACTTCGACTTTTCCTTTTTGTGGGTAAATGCTGTTGTCGGCCAAAACCAGCTCAACTGGCGGAATTTGCTTGATCTTTTGCTCAACGGTGTTGCCGGGAAACTGATTTTTGAATTCCAGGAAGTCAAGCTCACTCATCGAAAAGTAAACGTGAATGTCCTTGGTTTCAGAAAGCACAGTAAGAGCTTCCATTGTTGCTTTGCCCACAAGACTCCCCGTTTTGAATGGAATGGTGCCTATGTAGCCGTCGGCAGGCGCTTTGATGGAAGTGTAGCCAATGTTGATCTTGGCAGCATCCACAGCAGCTTGTGCCTGCGCGACATTGCCTTTTGCAGCCTCGTATGCGGCTTTTGCTGATTTTAGCTGCACGTCAGAAATCACATTGTTGGCAACCAGCGGCGCAAGTTTGTCGACATTAATGGCTGCACTCTCCAAGGCCGCCTTTGCAGATTGCAGACTGGCGTTGGCCGTATTAAGCTGCTCGGCATAAGGGCGCGCATCAATGTGGAACAGCACCTGACCCTTTCTTACATACGCACCTTCGTCAACAGAGATTTTATCCAGGTAACCGTCTACTTGCGGGCGGATCTCGATGTCGCGGCTTCCTTCGATGGACGCTGTGAATTCCCTGTGCGCTGTAACCTGATGGTCACTGACGGTGAGTACGGGCAATGATTGAGCTGGCATTTCGGCCGGCGCGTTGGCTGTGGTGGATCCGCAGCTGTAAAGTGCGCCCGACAAAGTAGCTAAGAGTACAAATGGAGCAAGCTTTTTTGTTTTGGTTAAATGTTCGATTGTCATGGCCTTGAAGGTCGTTTTTTGTGGTGGAGATAGACTTTTATAAAAGATAGGGGAGTTATTATTACTAACAGTGTTAGCTTGTTCTGAAAAAAATTATAAGTTTTTAATGAATGCTTCCACAGAGTCGTCCATTACCTTTTTGTTCATTTCTGAGTCATCAATGTCGGCGCAGCGCATCATTACGATTGAGATAAGGCCATGCAGTACCGACCAGAACGCGTAGATTTTAAAGCAGGTTTCCTGGTCGGTCGATTTTTTTTCTTTTACAATTTTTTCAATGGCTTGTCCTATATAATCGCGGAACACATTGAACTCCGGCTTGATTTTTCCGGCTCCGGAGCAGGGCATTCCTAGTCCGTACATAAGCTGGTAGTATTCAGGATTCTTGAAAGCAAAGTTCCAGTAAGCCTCTGCGTGCGCTTTTAGCAGCTGCGTGGGGTCGGCGTGTTTCTTTTTGTTCTTTTCCAGCGTTCTTTCCAACAGCCGAAAACCATCTAAAGAAAGTTCAAACAGGATAGCCTCTTTGTTTTCAAAGTGGTCGTAAATCACCGGCACGCTGTACTCAATAGCATCAGCAATCTTGCGGATAGATAAAGATTGCCAGCCTTCATCCTTGACGAGCTGCAAAGCAACAGCCAGAATGTTAGTCCGCATGTTTTCTTTCTGTCTTATCCTTCGTTCAGCAATGCCCATTTCTCAAAAATAGCTAACGGTGTTAGCAAAGGTAGGGGCGTTTTCTGATTTAGTCAAGAAGTATTTCAGAATGTTGTTTATCGACGTGCCGGGCTTTATCTGCCGATGAAATATATGCGCTCTGCGTGCCAGCAGCTTTCTACTGGAATAAATATTCGTTTCTAGACAACTTTATTCACGCCTGGAATTTTCTGAATAAGGCGACCCAGCAAAAAGGTAGACAGGACGGCAAGTGGCGCAACGAACAGTAATTTAATCGCCGGATCGACGGCCCAGCTTTTTAGCGCAAGCGAGGACACCACTAGCATAAATGGATGCAAAATGTACACGGCAAAGGCACAACGCGACATTTTCTTCATGAAGTCGGACGAGGTATTCAGCTTCTTCTTCCCAAATGCAAGCAGTGCGGCCATGATGGAAATGCCCAGGATCTGTTCCCAGCATGCATAGAGAAATGCAGCGATATGCCAGCCTCCCACAAACCATTCAAGCGGCTGGCCAAAGACGATTTTAAGGGAAAAGATAAGCGGAAAGGCGATAACGATCATGCCAAGGATAAATACTCTCAGCCGCTGATAACGTTGCTGATCAACCTGCTCGATCCACTTGGCTTGGGCGGCAACCAATCCGAATATAAATGCAGCAATGTACTGTGGAAAATGCCCAAGCTGAAACCCCACCGGCTCTAACACCCAGCCCACCGGAAAAATCGTCCTGATTAAAAAAGTGGTCAATCCAAGCATAAAAGCGAAGACTAAGGTTTGTTTTATAGAAGGTAATTGATATTGTTTTAAATCCTGTTTGGCGAAAATTGTCCAAGCGACGTAACACAACGTGAACAATAACAACGCGACAACAAACCAAAGTACTCCGACATTTATCCAGCCATCATAACCCGACAAGAACTGCATAAACGAAATCTTGTGCTCTCCACCATAGCGGTAAACCAGATAATTCATAATCGTCGCCTGGACAAACGAATAGAATATCAGCGGAATGCCCAATCTGAAAAAACGGTCTTTGATAAAAACGGCAGTTCCTTTGCGTTTTAGAGATGCTGGAATAAAGAGCGCAGAAAGAAAAAAGAAGAAGCCCATAAAAAAGGACTGGTCTACGCTGACGACCATTGTCATCGGAATGACGGCGGCTTCCAATTCTGATTTCTCGTAATAGTACCAACCACCGGGCGCACCGTAAGTCACCAGCGCATGATGCACGATCACGACCGCAGTGAGCAGTACTTTCAGATTATCAATATAAAGGATTTTGCTTTTGGGAGATTCGGAAATCAATGCCGACTGAGTGCCAGGAAGAGCCATTTATTTCATAATTATAGCTAAAATACCAAATTACAAAAACCTGCTAATCTCTCGCAACCTCATTTCATCAGACGGATGCGCAAAAACCAAGGCAGCTACCGGTTCAGGCGGATGCCTTTTTACTTGATGTTTCAGGGCGATCATGGGCCGGTGGCGATTCGGGATATCAAGTACATATTGTCACGATAAAAGTAGAGTCGCAAAAGCCAGGAAGTCGGATCAGAACAAGCACCAGTGACTTTGAAGGATGTGAATTGTTTTATTTCAAAATGCGTTGGGAACAGGCACATTGTTTTTCATTAGCTGAAAATGATCGAAACACAACCTATACAACTATTTGCACCTGAACTTTCAGAGGTAAAAGATCCGACTGCCGGCTATTTTGTGGCCGTAAGGCTGGATGATTTTTCCGAAGAAAGCCTCGCTGCAAGCTTGGTTTACAGCCGAAAGGATTTTTATAAAATCACATTGGCCACCGGTCCCTCGGAATATCATCATCGGGGGCAGGTATACTCGATTGGTGGCGGGGAGTGGGCTTTGGTGTTTACGAACACGGAGGTGCCGTACAGATGGGAGTTGGCCCAGAAGAAATGTCAGGGTTATAGCTCTTTGTTTACAGCAGATTTTTTACCCTTACATACGCACCTGCGTCCCTCCGATTGGGGTGTTTTTAATGGGAGTTTAAAATCGGTTTTTAAATTGACAGAAAAAGAAAGATGCCTCTTTGAAAGTATTTTTCAGAAAATGCTTGACGAGCAAGCCTCCTCCTACCTGCATAAGTACGACCTGCTTTTCTTGTATGTTTTGGAATTTATTCATCATGCGATGAAGCTTCAACCGTCGTTAGAACATCTACCACAAAATGCCGCGGCTACGCTGGTTAAGTCTTTTAAGGATTTACTTTCAAGTCAGTTTCCAATAGCCTATATACACCAGCAGATAACCCTGAGAACCCCGCAGCAGTTTGCCGACAAGCTTTCGGTGCACACCAACTATCTCAATCGGGTCGTGAAAGAGGTGACTGGCAAAACGACATCACAACTGTTAGCGGAAAGGTTGATGCAGGAAGCACATACTTTAATTATTCATTCCAACTGGACTATAGCGCAGATCAGCCATAGTCTTGGATTCGACGAGCCCACCCATTTTTCCCGGGCATTTCGCAAGCACACGGCTGTAGCGCCATCCTCTCTTCGGACGGTATGAAGGTTTGATTCGGGTCAGCATTGGTTTGATCAGGGTTAATTCATTTTGTATTTCAGATATAGTTTTGCTCTCATTATTACAAATGCATTACTACTATGAAAACATGGTTCATCACAGGCTCATCAAAAGGCCTTGGCAGAGTACTTACCGAGAAGTTGTTGGAAAAAGGGGATCGGGTGGCAGCAACCATCCGGCAGGCCGATTCACTTGCTGATTTGAAATCGATCTATCCGAATCATTTACACATCTACGTGCTTGACGTTACTAATAATGCGCAAATAAAATCTGTTGCAGATCAGGTTTTTAGCGACCTTGGAAATGTAGACATCGTAGTGAACAATGCCGGATATGCGTTGTTCTGTGCAGTGGAAGAGGCGGCAGATGATCAGATCCGTCAGCAGATTGATACAAATGTAATTGGCTCGATTCAGGTAATCAGGGCTTTCTTGCCTTATTTCAGAGCCCAGGGGCATGGCCGCATTCTACAAATTTCATCAGCCGGCGGTCAGACGACTTACCCCAATTTTAGTTATTACCACACCACAAAATGGGCCATTGAAGGCTTTTGTGACACGATCGCCCAGGAGCTCAAACCACTCAATATCGGTGTGACGATTGTGGAGCCCGGCGCACACCCAACCTCTTTCGGGGCAGGAATGGTTACGGCTCCGGTCATGGAAGCCTATGATCAGACGCCGGCAGGAGACACAAGACGTGCCATCGCCGAAGGGGCATTTCCGATTAAGAATGATGTAGACATATCGGTTCAGGCAATTATCGATTGCGTTGAGCTGACGCCGGCACCGCTGAGGCTCGCGTTGGGCGGAGATGCATTCCGTGACGTCCGCGCATCCCTGTTGGCAAGATTGGAAGCACTTGAAGCGCAAAAAGAGATTGCATTAGCGAGCGAAAAGTAAGACTGACCCCGGGGCTCTTCTCAATTTGCAATTTCCCGGATGTTGTCACCAGGGCCCTGTTCCCAATCGAGCAAGTGGTTTGGGTCAATGCCTGCGCGTGCGGGTTTTTCCGGGACAATAATGGTAATTGTCTGGTGCCCGGAACGGATTCGGTGCATTTGCTTGTAAAGCGATTTACTCAAATCATCGCCCTTTGGAGAGTCGGCAAATACACTGATCTGTACGAAATCATTCATTTTCGGCTTAGTTACTACACCTGCGCTGTCGTAAACGGTCTTAGCTGCCTGCACGCTGAGTGTAACTTCCCATGCGCCGGATTTGGTCTTTCGGGAAGTAGCGTTTTCAGCTTTGAATTCCCAATAGGTGTTGACCTCAAAAAAATCGTGCAGCAGATACCTCAATGTGTCAGGCGTGACCGCTTTCAGCTCACGATAAAGGTCGAGGGTAGTAACCAGGGGGGCGGTGGGTGCGTCATGTTTTTTAATCAAATTCCGAAGTGCGCCATTTACATTGCCAGATCCCAGGTATTCACTTAGTGCATACATCGCGAAAGGTCCCCTGCGGTAACCAAGGTATGGATCAAGCGCACGTAGCAGTGGCTCGCCGCGACGTATCGGAGCGTGCGGATGGTGTTCGCGTAGCTGTTGCAGAAGCCGTTTGAGCTGATGTTCGCCGCGGGATGCTTTCACTGCCTGCATCCCCGAATAGGTAGCAAGTCCCTCACTGAGGAAGCTTAAACCTTCCACGATAGCATAGGGAAGTGTCCATTGGTGCGCCACTTCGTGGGCTATCACATAAGAAGGAAAATCCAGGCTACCTTGCTCATCTTTTGGTACCCAGTATTCAAAGCCCTGCCCATAAGAAATAATACTGGCGTCGGCATGGGCGCCAATACCTGGCGCCCCAGGATGTTCGACAAGTGTGAGGTGGCCGTACGGATATGGACCAAATTCTTTGGTGTAATAATTGAGTGAAGCCTGTACGCTTCGCGACACGCGGTTTACGTGTCCGGTGTGCGCGGGGTGATGGTAAATGCGGACCATTACATCGTTTTCAGAATCAGGATTGTTCCATTGCGCTTCATGGACAGCGAAATTGGCAGAGAAAAAAGCCCACTCGCTTCCAACAGGAGCATCTACCGCATAGTGAAAGTAGCTTCTGTCGCCTTTGGTCCAGCTTCGCAGCAATGCTCCCGGCGCAACGGCGACCTGACCTTTGTCGGTTCCGATTACCGCTTCAAAATCAATACCGCCACCCCGCGAGCCGGGCTCTTGTCCTTCCACTGCATAAAGTGATGCAATTACCGGGCGTGGTTTCAGCCCAAATTTGCGCCGGTCGCCAGAGGTGATCAGCTCACGCCGCCTCTGATAGCCGATAAAAGGAAGCAATTTGTCACTGGTAAAATAGCTGCTGGTTTCTGTCAGCGAAGGATCAATGCCGCGGTTGCCAAAGCCGCGGCGCTCTACACGTACGGTAAAGTTGAGGTTTAATGTATCGCCAGGCCCGAGCGGCTTAACCAGGGCGTAAATGCGGTAACCATGCTTGTTATCTTCCTGGATTGGCCGCGCTTTCCGGTCAAAGCGCAATGCGCGCATTTCAACATTTCCTAACGGGATCGATACATGGATTGAATCGATGGATCTTCTCGTATCATTGACCATAGCATACGAACCGTTGATCTCCAATGCCCGCTGGCCGGGATAAAGTTCGACGTGCAGCCTGGTTCCAATCAATTCAGGTTGCGAATGGGCTGCATATTGTCCGTAGCGCTGCTCGTATTCAGCTTGCAGCTGCTTGGTCTCCGCAGGCGTCATGTATTTGTTTAATATATTGGTATTGTAAAAGATAAATCCTCCGATTGCAATAACCATTGTGATTGCCAAACTACCCACCCAAAATGTAGGCTGGCTAAGACGAAGGCGCGCTATCTTCATCCTGACCTTAAACTGTTTCTCCAAGCCGCGAACCCAAAGCAGCTTTGCGGCCGCTGCAAGAAAAAGCGCCCAGGCTGCCCAGTAGAATTTAAACCATGACCAGGGCGCGATCGAAGCGCCAAATCCACTCATTTCGGTATACGACCATTCAGGACCAGCTCCATAAATGAGCAGCTTATGCTCAATTCCGAGCATTCCGGCGAGTAATGTGATAAATATAAAACAGAGGATCGCGACCAGATGCCCCATGTATTTTTGATTAACCACAACATGCACAACCAAAGCCAGCAATGCAAAAATCACGTATTCGGTCAATTGCAGACCGAATAGAATTCTGATGTATAAACCAATTTCAAAATGATGGTAATCCGACAAAATCTGAGATAGGACACCAGCCACAATCAACGAAGCCATAAACAAAGCAAGTGTCAAAACCAGCCCCAGGAATTTGCCCAGAATAGGAGCCCAGTCCGAGCCAGGCATCGTGTCCGTTAGCTCGCTAATTCCAGCATCGCGCTCGCGCCAGACCAGTTCACCGGCAAAGAAAATAATTAAGAATGGAATGATCACCCAGCGGTTTAACTCATCGGACATCGAGCCGGTTAGTTCTGTGATAACGCGGGAAGTGGTAGGTATAATCGGTGTTCCCATTGCGCCTATCTGGTCAGTGATAATGAGAATGGAGAGCATTGGGATACATACCAGCATGACCAGACCGGCCCGGCTGGTGGCGATGAACCGGAAGGATGTCCAAGCAAACGAGCAAATTTGTCTTGCCTGGAAAGTTAAACCAAAAGGGGAGGGCAGCTCTGCCACAGATAATGACTTGCCGGATACTGGGCTATCGTTAGTAGTTGACGAGTCGGCATTTGCTGAGCGCCTGCCGAACCAGCGACTACGAGGGGCACTAATTCGATGTGAAAACTGAAAGCCAAAGTACGTAGTTATGATAGCCAGCACGCCAATGCAGAGCCAGAGCAGCCGGTTTATCATTATCGGACCACTTAAGGCGAGTAAACGGGTATTTTTTTCAATCGGCGTCCACAAACGGGCGATGTCTTCTACAAGAAAACGAATCCCGATCGGATCTATGAGCGTCCCAAAGCTCTTCTTGAAAAACAACAATGAGGCTACAAAGAAACCCATGAAGAAGATAAAGAAACTCCCCAGGTAACCAGCCATAGACCGGCCGCTCCTTAATGCAAGACAGAACTGAATTGCGGTCGCAAAAAAGGCATTAATAAGCGAAATGAAGGCATAAGCAGTCAGAAACGCAGCCGGCCGGAACGGACCGATCAGTTCGGCATCGACCCCGGGCAAGTATACGCCCAGCAGAATGCCCGCCTGCACGGCCAGTAGAATACATGCATTTAAAATGAATGCAGCAAGAAATCGCCCTCCTAGGTAGTCGACCTTATGAATAGAAGTGGTATAAATCAGCGGATACATCCCAGTACTGGCATCCCGCGCGGCAGAATCCCCGGCTATTGATGCGGAAAGTAACAGCCATATTAAGGTGCCAAATACAGTTACCAGGGCAATCCAAAAAGGGGAATTAAGAAAATGTTCCGCATAAAGCACCTCTGAAACAGCACCGTCCCTGGTCAGCAGAAAAGAGAGTACAAGCATTACCAAGGAGAAAATCCAAGGCCAGGGACGGCGTACCTGATAGGCGAACTCAAAGCGAAAGATTTCCAAAAACTTCATGGTCGTGCATCTGGTTCTGGCGTGGATTTGCCATTAATATTTTTGGCCATTGTCGAAAAGTAAACGTCTTCGAGGTTGGGCTCCACGGGTTCAAAGCTGCTGCCGGGACGCTGATCGCTATGAACGTGCACCATTGTACGTCCGCTCAGTAATCTTGTCGAAATCACCTGATACTCTCTTTCCAGGGCCGGTAATGTATTCTTTTCAATCAGCTTTCGCCAGATTTTTCCTTTCAGCTCCGACACTGCCTGCAGCGGCTGCGCTTCAAGCAGAATCCTGCCTTTATTGATAATGGCCATATTGGTGCAAAGCTCAGATACGTCTTCCACAATGTGCGTGGACAGGATTACGACACTACTTTCGCCAAGCTCACTCAGCAAGTTCAAAAACCTGACCCTCTCGGCGGGGTCCAAGCCGGCGGTAGGCTCGTCTACGATCAATAGCTTCGGATTGCCGAGCAAAGCCACTGCTACGCCAAATCGCTGGCGCATACCACCCGAAAACCCGCCCAGCTTCTGTCTGCGTACCTCCCAAAGATTTGTTTTGCGTAGCAACGCCTCTACCACTTCTTTCCGCGAGGCTCGCTGTGAGAAACCTTTGAGTACGGCGAAATAATCCAGTAAATCTTCTGCCCGCGCTTTGGGATACACGCCAAATTCCTGGGGTAGGTAGCCCAGCGTCCGCCGCACCCGCTCCTTGTGATTGATCACATCTATGTCGCCCAAGCGCACGCTGCCCGTATCGGGCTCCTGCAGCGTTGCCAAAATGCGCATAAAGGAAGACTTGCCAGCGCCATTTGGCCCCAGCAGACCAAACATACCGTTGGGAACGGTGAGCGATACATCCGACAAAGCATGAACCTGGCCGGTTCGTCCGCCGTTTTGATACGTTTTAGAGAGATTGTTGACTTCCAGTACCATTTGTAAAATGATTGTCAGCTGTATTGATATTCTGAAAAGTACTTTGTGTCTCAAAGTAAAGGAACTGAACTTGCTTTTCCTAAGGGACTTCTAAAAACATTTTTAAGATGATCACCTACCTTCCAATTTTCTGGTAAATATTCGGATCTATGCCGGCCTTCGCTGGTGTTTTTGGGGCCGTCGCAGCCAGGTGATGGCTGTTGTATTCGGGGAATTCAATCCCTAGATTCGGCAATGTAGGGTGGTATTTGTTGACGCTAGATTTGCAGAACAAAAGATCTGTTTAGGTTAGTAAAAAGTTGCGACGTATATGGTTTATAGATCATCGCAGAAAATACTTCTTGACTATCGCATTTAGTATCAGATATGAGATCCCGTAATAATCATGTTTACCAGCGAGCCCGGTCTAATAATCTCATCTAAATGCCTGCCGGAATTCCAGCGGACTTTGGCTTGTTTTAGCCTTAAACAGTTTGTTAAAAGACTGAGCGTGTTCAAACCCTAAGCCGTAAGCAATCTCGCTCACAGACAGTTCGGTTGTCGATAACTTTTCCTTGGCCTTTTCTAATAATTTCTCGTGAATGTGCTGCTGGGTCGAAAGGCCGGTCAGCTGTTTTAACAAGCTGCCAAGATACTTGGCAGAAATGTGAAGCTCGTCGGCGACAAATTTGACGGTAGGTAAGCCTTTGGACAATAAATCATCATCATTAAAATACGTGGTCAATACTGTTTCCATACGTTCCAGGATTTTTGTGTTGGTTATTTTCCTGGTGATGAACTGGCGTTCATAGAACCTTTGTGCGTAGGTAAGCAATAATTCCAGTTGTGCGATAATTACATCTTGACTGAACTTGTCAATGTTTGAGCGATACTCATTTCTGATATTGTCAACGATTCCGTTGATTACCGCCTCTTCGTGGCTGGAAAGGAACAATGCTTCGTTAGCCGAATAACCAAAGTAGTCGTATCGCCTAATTTTTTTTGCCAGTGGGCTGTTCCATAAGAAGTCCGGATGAATGAAAAGCATCCAGCCCTCCAGGTTGTGGGGGACACCATTGTCCTCGCCGCGCAGAATTTGTCCTGGTGCCATAAAGGCCATCAGCCCTTCGTCGAAATCATACTTCTGCTGCCCGTACCATAATTTATCACATCCGCGCTTCATCGACACCACATATAGGTCAAATACTACTGCGTCAATGTCTGGATCATCTTTCAGCCCCGCTAAATCAACAAGGCCAATTAGCGGGTGATGTGGTTTTTCAAGACCCATCAAACGATGGATTTCTGTAATAGACTGTATTCTGTAAGGTTTTTTGTTTGCCATAATACCAGATTGTCAACTCTTAAATGGATATTTCAACCATATCATAATCAGGGGCATTGCCAAAAAGGGAATCTCCATGAGTGCGGTTTTATAGTTGCCGGCGTGGAGCGAGAATGCCATTATCAAAAGTATGGAAAACGCGCTAAGCAGATTACCTAGGAAAAATGTTTTAGGTATCGTCAGCAGGATACCTGTGAGAATAGTCAATGCCCCAAGCCACGGTATAGCCGGTTCGCTAATCCCCAAATCAGCCATTATTTTGGTTGACTGAGGATTGTTTTTATAATTAAACGTATCCCAGCCATGCTTGAAACTGAGTACCACAGAAACGACCAGCAACGTGAGGGCAATGACATTTTTGATCATAGCAGCTTGTATCTT
This sequence comes from Dyadobacter crusticola DSM 16708, assembly GCF_000701505.1. Classification (GTDB taxonomy): domain Bacteria; phylum Bacteroidota; class Bacteroidia; order Cytophagales; family Spirosomataceae; genus Dyadobacter; species Dyadobacter crusticola. Next base: position 35,359 of record NZ_KL370786.1, read on the forward strand.
TTAAATTGTTTAAAGTGATACCCGAACGGCGAAATACCGACATACCCAAAAAAGTCGCCATGATCAGGACGGTACTGTTTTTTGGATCCAGTTCTGACTAATGTTTTGTTGTTGCAAAGTTCATTAGCTATTACAAACCAGGTTTAGCCAAAAGTCGTACTCTCGTAGCCAAACAGGTGTATTTTACAATTGCAATGGCTCGTCTGTGGAATCAATGATCAGTTTAAGCTGAAAGAAATCCTGGAAAGTTTCACTTTATTAAGTGCTTATTTTTTATCCGATAAACCTCAAAACGAAGGCTTGCCTGCGGCAGCTTATTGCGCCGAAGCTTTGCATGTGTCACCCAAATATTTTGGTGACCTGGTAAAAAAAGAAACCGGCAGCCCCTCCAAAATCAGCCATAAAGTTGAGCTTTCTTCAATTGCAATTTCAATGCTTTCAGTTCTACTGCCTGCTTCAAGAGCAGTTCAGTTCGTTTTTTCTGCAACCGTACTTTGTACCGTGCCATTTGCAGGTGTTGTTTTCTGATTAGCAAGACCTTGTCTATGTAGCTAGCCCGGTCGGCTGTGGCTTCAAGTCGTTTAAAATGACGGTAAGATAACCTTTGTTTTCTCTCTTCTGCATCAGCATCATAGGCCGATATCTGTATTTGGTGCTTCCTTAATAATTCGACGATCTCGCGTTTTATATCTCCCTCGCTTAGCATTAGTTCTACATTAAATTAGTAACTATTTTATTTGTAACTAATTAATTATCAATGGGGTAAGTTCTCAGTTTGCCTGTCAGAAAAAATTGTGCCCGCATTTGCTGAAAGGTGGATAAGCTGGTCGGTCCGCTTGCCTAACTGCGCAAGTAATTTGGATCAGTAGTTTCCTATGGTCCTGGTGCTTTTTTGCAAAATCATTTATCTCACGTATTCAACTTGACAAGAATAACCAGTATGAAAAAAGGTACACATCTGCTTGGATTGACATTTGCATTATTTCTGTTCACCACCCTCGCCGCCCACGCCCAGGACGGCTGGATCTCGCTTTTTAACGGTAAAGACCTGACCGGCTGGAAAGTAGGAGCCAATGCGAGCTCTTTCACGATTGTCGACGGTACGATACAGGTTGCCGGGCCGCGTGCGCATTTGTTTTACGAGGGGCCTGTGAAAAACCACATGTTCAAAAATTTCGAGTTCAAAGCGACCGTGAAAACAAAGCCAGGATCTAACTCGGGTATTTTCATTCATACAGCTTACCAGGAAGACGGCTGGCCTTCACAAGGGTATGAAGTGCAGGTCAACCAGTCGCACACAGATTACAAGCGCACGGGAAGCTTATATAACGTTGTCGATGTGAAAGAAACCTACGTAAAAGACGACGAATGGTATACAGAGTACATCAAAGTGGAGGGTAAGCACATTACTATCAAGATCAACGACAAGGTGGTTGTTGATTATGAAGAGACGGATGTGGATAAAAGACAGGGTGATATGAAAAACAAATTCCTCAAATCCGGCACCTTTGCTTTGCAGGCGCATGATCCCAAGAGCATTGTTTTCTACAAGGATATCATGGTAAAACCTTTGACAGAGTAAATCATCCGCACAGGTTATGCCTGACTTTGTTCATTTCGAATCGGTACTTGATCGCCTCCCCAAAAAGGGAGGCGAATTTTATATGATCGTACCTGATGAAGTTGCATTGCAGTTCGTCGAGGGGCGCAAGCCGGCGCGTATAAGATGTTTGTTGAATGGGCAGATAGAATTTCAATGCGCTGTCAGGCCCAAAGGTGGGGGAGGTTTTTACATAAATATCGGTACACCGATCAGACAGGAGGCTAAGCTCCAACTTGGGCAGCCGCTTTTTGCCAAAATATGGAAAGACGAAAGTGAGTTTGGACGGGATATCCCGGAGGAACTTGCTGAGCTGCTTGAAATGGACCCGGAAGGGAAGAAGGCCTTTTACGACCAGCTTCCGAGTCACCAGCGCGGTATGATCTATTACATTGCCGGTGCCAAATCAATGCAAGTTCGTATAGACCGCGCAATCAAGATGATTAACCGGCTGAAAAACGGACGTATCTCACAATAAAATACACGCTCTTAATCTGTCTGCTCAGATAAAGAAATAGCCTGGCGGGTTGTTGATTCACGAACCGGCCAGGCCACTGTTGACTACGCAAGGTAACGAGACACCTCAGGAAGGTCTCTCCGAAAAACCGTCCGGTTTCTTTCCTTCATTATCAACAATATCGTTGATCATCGCGTCGCGCTCTTCAACTGTCTTGTTCAGGATTTCCTGGTTCTCCAAAGTATTGTCATGATCTGCTCCCGGTACCTGCGCGTTTGGCTGTGTGTTAATCCCGCTCTCAACCGGCTCGGTGAATTCGGTAGTACCAATGTGGTTCACGGGCATGGTGCCATAGCTGTTTTGCTGCTGGCGAAGGCGCAGACTTTCTTCAACTTTGCGCTCGACAATGCGGCTTCGTACCCGCGCGCTTGCCTCGCGCCGTTCGCTGTCACTTCCCCAGTCAGCAGCAGACACTCCTGCATCCTGTTGCTCTGAAACGCTCGGTGGGTTCACGATCGGATCTTCATACTGCTTACCGATATTCTGGCTTGCGTTTACGTCCTGCGCACCAAACTCGTCCATTATCGCAGCTGCGATCTCCGCCTGCTCAGCACTTGATGCGTGTACAGTTACAATAGTTCCACGCTTTCCGGCCTCTGTGTACCGCTCGGTTTCATGGCGGTCGCCATTGAAGAGATCCTGGAAGAAGTGTCCGAGGCGATCGAGCCAGTCTATTTCCGGCTCGGGAACCGATGTTTCATCCGGCGCAGTTTTGTAAGAAGCGGTTTTAATATCAACCTCTCCGTCTGTAAATCCGTTTGCCAGCAAATTATCCTGTGCATTTCTGGCATCACTTTCTGATTCGAATATTCCGATTACTGTTTTTGACATCTTGTTTCTTGTTTGCGTTTAGCTTTGCTGATGCTGCATTTGCATCAATATCTATGCCGGGCGTGTGAGCTGTTGCGGCGCAGTGATACGCAACGCCTGGCAGCAGTTTAAACAGCGCAATTGGCATGATACTTGCAGATGCGCGTTTGTGAAAACCTTCGGCGCATTGTTTATCTTGCCGCTCTTAATCAAGTATTCTTTTGGAAGAATTATCGAAAACTAATGCAAACGCGCTATCGGCTGGCGGAGGCCGGATGGGTGAGTTTATTCGAAGTTATAACTGGTCGGCTTCCGCATTGGGAACACCCGACCGCTGGCCGGTAAGTCTGAGGACACTGGTGCAAATGACATTAAATTCCCGCTTCCCCACGGTGTTATTTTGGGGGAAAGACCTGATTACTTTTTACAACGACGCTTTTCACGCCAGTTTTGCCGGTAAGGAAGGTTTACCAGTAATCGGAAAGCCGGGTCCGGTAAGTTTCAACGGCTCCTGGAATCGTATTGCAACGCAAATAGCGACGGTAATGGGCGGCGGCGAGGCGCTCTGGTTTGAAGACGAGGTCTTCCCGCTAGATCTCAATAAACAGGCTGATTCCAGCCACTGGACTTACAGCATAAGTGCAGTTCATGATGACAGCGGCGCGATCAATGGCGTGCTTTTCACCTGCCTGCAAACGACCAGAGCAGTCGAAACAGCGAACAGGCTCCGGTTTTCGGAGCAGCGCTTTCAGAATCTCGTGCGCGAAGCATCGGTCGGGATTATCATGCTCAGCGGACCTGAAATGCGGGTTGAGATTGTAAATGAAGCCTACGCGTCGCTCATCAACAGGAAAGCCAGCCAGTTGCAGGGGCAAAAGCTCTTTGACATTGTTCCCGAAGGCCGCGATCCTTTTTATGCCCTCATAAACAAAGTACGGCTTACCGGAGAACCATTGTACCTGTATGCGCAGCCCTATCACGTGCTTCTTGAAGAAGGCAGGAGAGAAGGCTTTCTTGACCTGGTATATCAGCCGTACAGAGAGCTCGACGGACAAATCACCGGGGTGATCATTCTTTGCCAGGATGTAACGCAGCAGGTATCCGCGCGCCGGCAGCTGGAAGAAAGTGAAGCCCGGCTCCGCAGCGTGGTAGAAAGCGCCCCTTTCCCGATCGGCCTGTATGTTGGTCCCGAAATGCGCATTCAGCTGGTTAACCAGTCGATTATAGATGTTTGGGGAAAAGGGCCCGACATTGTGGGCAAACGCTATGCCGAGGTACTGCCTGAACTGGCTGGAAAGGGAATATACGAGCAGCTCGACGGTGTTTACCGGACAGGTAAGACTTTCAACGCTTCCAATCAGCGGGTAGACCTGATGATTGAAGGAGAGCTGCGCCGGTTTTACTTCAAATATACTTTTACACCCCTGTTTGATTCTGACCGGAATGTTTACGGGGTCATGAATACGGCGGCAGATGTGACAGATCTTGTACTGGCGCAGGAGCAGCTGCAGGAGGCAGAGGCAAGCCTGAGAGGCGCCATTGAACTGGCCCAACTGGGTTCCTGGGAGCTCGATGTAGCCACAGGGAAGGTCAGCTACTCGGACACGATCAAATCATGGTTTGGTTTTGACGAGGACCAGATCGTGCTCGGAGAAGTTTACAACCCCATTCATCCCGATGATCGCGCTGCCGTAGCGGATGCTGTCAACCGGGCACTCGCATCTGGTTCTTCGGGCGTGTATGATGCCGAGTACCGGCTGATTGCATTCGGATCAGACCAGGAGCGCGTTGTGCATGCGCTGGGTAAGGTGATCTATGATGAGCACGGCCAGCCTTACAAAATGCTCGGTACCGCGCAGGATATCACATCGTCCCGCCAGCGGCAGGATGCGCTCGAACAGCTTGTGCAGCTGAGGACCGCCGAGCTTGCCGCGCAAAATGAGGAGTACTTCGCCATCAATGAAGAACTGGAAGAAGCCAACCAGCTGCTTTTACGTACCAATGAGAATCTGCAGCAATTTGCTTATGTCGCCAGCCACGATTTGCAGGAGCCTCTCCGCAAAATTCGCCAGTTCAGTGACCTTCTGAAGTCGCAGAATGCAACGGCCAGCGGTAACGACTGGCATTACCTCGACAGGATCCAGTCCGCTGCAAGCCGCATGTCGGTGCTGATCCGGGACCTGCTCGACTTTTCAAGTATTACCACAGAGCTCGAAACGGCACATTTTGTGTCATTGGATACCGTTGTCAATACAGTATTATCGGACCTGGAATTGGTAGTTATCGAAACAGGCGCTCAGGTTGAAATGGACCCATTACCTGGTATTCAGGGGAATGCGTTGCAGTTGGGCCAATTGTTTCAAAACCTGATCAGCAATGCATTGAAGTTCCGGAAGCCGGGCACAGCTCCGCTGATCCGCGTCACCAGTACCCAGGTTGCGCAGAGTGAGCTGCCCAGCGCTGTAAAGCCGGTGCGGAATTCCAGAATGTATCACCGCATTGAAGTGACGGATAACGGGATCGGGTTTGACGAAAAGTACCTCGACCGCATTTTCCAGGTATTCCAGCGGCTCCATTCCAAGCACGAATTCAATGGAACCGGCATTGGTCTGGCTATCTGCGAGAAAGTGGTGGCCAACCACGGCGGGGCGATCACGGCTGCAAGCCAGCCTGGCCAGGGCGCGTCATTCCAGATCTTTTTCCCGGTTTAGCCTAAATAGGATCCATTGATAATTGAGGCAGAAAACACAGCAGACTGGCCTGGAAAACAGAAGATAAATCTTGATAAACAGTAAAATTTGAACGAAAACAAGTTTAAATTAACTTACAGTAATGATTGTATTCCATTCATGCGAAGTTGGTTTGTAGCTTGTTTTCTGATTTTAGCCGGTTTATTGAGCGGGACGAGAATGGTAGTGGCGCAGTCGAGCGATTACCAGTTTTCGCGCTACAATGCAGAGAAAGGATTATCACATAATCAGGTCAATTGCTTTTTAAAAGATAGCCGCGGCTTTGTCTGGGTAGGCACGGCCGACGGGCTGAACCGTTTCGATGGTTATTCGTTCCGCGTCTTTAAGCATGATCCGGCCGACACAACCAGCCTTTCCGACCATTTTATCAACTCAATTTTTGAAGATCCGGAAGGTTATATCTGGATCAACACCCGCAAAGGGTTTAATATTTACGATCCTTCCACAGAGAGCATTGACCGCAATGCCAGCAAAGCTGCAAAGCGGCTCGGGCTGAGCGACGCCGACTTTGGCGCCATCATCAAAACGCATGCAGGTGATTACTGGATCAATCACAATAAACTCGGATTGACTAAATACCTGAGCAAGACTAAAAAACTACTCAGAATTCCATTAAAGCCGCTACTGGATCCTTTGAAGGGGATCACGCGGGCTATTACCGATTTCAATGAAGATGCCCGGGGAAATCTCTGGATCGTGTGCAACGACGGGCTGATTGCCCGCATTGATGCGCATTCCAACCAGGCTGGGTTTCAAAGCGCGTTGCTGAAAGTCAAAAATCTTGGTATATCTCCCAACTACCGCATTTTTGTGGACGAGCAGAGACAGCCTTGGGTGTATGTTGTCAAAGCCGTATTTGGCGCCTTCTATTTAGATACTGAACGCAATCGACTGCTGGTTGCAAGCACGACAGGGCCGGACTTCCGGCTGAGCAACAATGCAGTAAGCGCCATTGTGCAGGGCCCGGAAGGGAAGATCTGGATCGGGACAGATCATGGCGGCATTAATATCCTGGATAAACAGACCGGGAAGGTTTCAACGTTGCTGTCAAATGCAAATGATCCCCGCACGATCAGTCAAAACAGCATTCTTAGTCTTTACAAAGATCCGACGGGGATGATCTGGGCGGGTACTTTCAAAAAGGGCTTTTCGAGCTACCATCAGAATATCTTCAAGTTTTCGCTCATTCGTCACCTGCCCGCGGTGCCGGGAAGTTTGCCTTTTGAAGATGTAAATGTGTTTACGGAAGATCCTTCCGGCAATATCTGGCTGGGTACCAACGGAGGCGGACTGATTTACTACAACAGGAGCAAGAATACTTTCCGGCAATACAAGAACATCCCCGGCGACCCCAGTAGTCTGAGCAACAATGTGATCGTCAGTATGTTCTTGGATAAAAGCGGGTTGCTGTGGATAGGTACCTACTTTGGCGGGCTTAACAGTTTCGATGGAAATACTTTCACCCGTTACCTGCACAATCCGGCGGACTCGACAAGTTTGGTCGACGACAGGGTTTGGGAGATTTTCGAAGATTCCCAGCGGCGGCTTTGGGTGGGTACCCTCGCGGACGGCCTGGATTTGTTTGACAGAAACAAAAAAACTTTTAAACATTACCGCCGCCTGGCGCCTAACTCAGTTAGCTCCGACTATATTTCTGCTTTGCTCGAAGATAAAAACGGCGACCTGTGGATCGGGACCGCAAACGGGATTGATGTATTAAAACGAAGCACAGGGAAGTTTATCCATTACATGTACGCCGCCGGCGACCCGCTGAGCCTGAGTAGCGACGGCGTCACTTCTCTTGCATTGGACAGTCTGGACAACATTTGGGTAGGTACCTCGGAAGGGCTGAACCGCTATGACAGAAAGCGCAACGGATTTGTTTCATACAGCACAAGGCACGGTCTGCCCGATAATTCAATATTGACCATTGTAGTCGATAAAAAGCAGAATCTCTGGCTCGGAACGCCGAAGGGGCTTGTAAACCTCCGTGTTACCAAAAGAGTTGCCGGCATTCCGGCACGGTTTGAAGTGAGTACTTACAATGAGATAGACGGATTGCAGGGCAGGGGATTCAATGAGAATGCGGCATTGGTACTGCGTTCGGGTGAGCTGATCTTCGGCGGTGCAAACGGTTTTTCCATTTTCGATCCTGCCAAGATCCGCGATGAAGCGGTGCCTGCGCCGGTAACGCTCACCAATTTTCAGATTTTCAATCAAAGTGTGTTGCCCGGCGAGCTAGTTGCTGGTAAGCCGGTGCTGAGCAGGTCCATTTCCGAAACCGAACGGATCGTTCTCAAACACAGCCAGAATGTGTTTTCCATTGAATTTGCCGCATTGAATTTTTTACACCCGGAAAAAAACCGGTACCTCTACCAGCTCGCAGGCTTTAACAACCGGTGGTTTGAAGCAGACAATACAAGGAAAGTAACTTATACCAACCTGGACCCTGGAACCTATGTATTCAAGGTGAGAATGAAGGGCGGCGGCCCATCGTCAGAGCGTCGCCTGGAACTGGAAATTTTGCCGCCGCTCTGGCGTACATGGTGGGCTTATATGATCTATGTATTGCTGGTGATCGGTGCATTGCTGGTCGCGCGCTGGGTTTTGATCGAGCGGGAAAAAATGAACTTTGAGCTCGAACAGGAGCGGAGGCACGCACAACAAATGCACGAGCTGGATTTGATGAAGATCAGGTTTTTTACCAATGTCAGCCATGAATTCCGGACTCCGCTGACGCTGATGCTGACGCCGCTGGAAAATCTGCTGCACAACATCCAATCTGACCATTCTGTGCACAAACAGCTTTCGCTCATTCACCGCAACGCGAAACGCCTGCTGAACCTGGTAACCCAGATACTCGATTTCAAGAAGCTGGAAGTTGAAGAAACCCGCTTTAATGCAGAGTCCGGAGATATTGTACAGTTTATCAGGGAGATTGCCCATACATTTTCAGACCTGTCCGAGCACAAGCATATCAGCTACCTCTTCGAAAGTGAAGTTGATTCCCGCTACGCCGACTTTGATCAGGACAAGCTTTCCAAAATCATGTACAACCTGCTGTCCAATGCATTCAAGTTTACTCCTGAGAATGGCCAGGTAGCAGTGCGGCTGCGCCTCAACAGGGATAATGCGCCCGAGGAGCAGCTGGAAATCAGCGTGCAAGACTCCGGTATTGGCATTCCTGAACACGCTCAGCAGAAAGTTTTTGAGCGGTTTTACCAGCACCCGATGCCAGACCACATGATCAATCAGGGCAGCGGGATCGGTCTTTCCATTGCTGCGGAGTTTGTGAAAATGCATGGCGGCAGCATTGACCTGCAAAGCAGTGAAGGGCAGGGGAGCACTTTTACAGTCACATTACCACTACGGGAAAGCACGTCCAGGGTACTGCCGGTGGAAACACCTGAGCCTGACACAGCAGCCCGGCCCGGCATTGATGTGGCAGTGACACCAGGAACGCCCGCACGAAAAAGGCCGGTGGTACTGTTGGTGGAAGACAATGACGAATTCCGTAACTATCTCAGGGAAGTACTTGGCCAGGAATATCAGATCCTGGAAGCAGCCAATGGAAAGCTCGGGCTACAGGTAACTCTGGAAAACATCCCCGACCTGATCGTAAGTGACGTTATGATGCCCGAGATGGACGGGATCGAGCTTTGCAAAACCATTAAAACCGATCGCCGCATTTCACACATCCCGGTTGTCCTGCTGACTGCCAAAGCCGAAGAGGAGCAGCAGTTACAGGGTTATCAGACCGGCGCGGATGCTTACGTAACAAAACCTTTCAGGCTGGATATCCTGCAGGTGCGCATCCGTAACCTGATCCGGCAGCGTGAGCAGCTGCAAAAACAATTTCAGCAGCATATTCAGGTGCGGCCAAGTGAAGTTCAGGTACGCTCGCTTGATGAGGAGTTTATCAAAAAGGCCATTAAAGTGGTAGAGGATAATATCTCCAATCCGGAGTATACCGTCGAGGAGCTCAGCGACGCCATGTCAATGAGCAGGGTGTATCTGTATAAGAAAATCAATTCGCTGACAGGCAAAACACCCATTGAGTTCATCCGCATTATCCGCCTGAGAAGAGGCGCCGACCTGCTTGAAAAAAGCCAGCTTTCCGTGTCGGAGATCGCCTATCAGGTAGGCTTCAATAATCCCAAATACTTCGCCCGGTTATTCAAGGAAGAATATCAGGTACTACCCACAGAATACCGCAGGCAGGGCAGCCAGTTGGAGCGGAATAATTCAATTTAATGATCTGATGTTCTAAAAAGGGCAGACAATGCATTGGCCGCATTGCCTGCCCCTTTTTTGTTGCTGATCGGAGTTAAAACTGTAAAATACTACGAAAAATCAGCTGAAAGTACCTCATAGTTTACAAATGATCCCCCAACTGTAAACATTTGAATACCTCCGATCATGATTTTATAAGACACATTTGTCCAACTATTCATTCGATTTGTCCCATACACGCGGCCGCTTGAAGCAGTCACGGAATTGTCTAAATCGGGGTGAAGAGGCAGGCTTATAAAACCAAACAACATGCAACAAAATTTGTACGAAGACAGGCAGGTGAAGCAAAGCTTACGATTCTTGCCGGCATTATTTCAGTCCCTCCTCATGCTGGCGGCGGTCATCTGTTCAGCCGGTGGGGTATTGGCGCAGGCGGACGCAAAAAGAACAGTGACGGGTGTGGTGCTTTCCGATGATCGCGGTGACGGAATCCCGGGAGCGAGCGTGGTGATTAAGGGAACATCCAATGGTACAACCACCAACACCCAGGGCGAATTTACTATCGAAGCAGCAGCGGCAAATACGCTCGTGATCTCATTCATTGGTTACGAAAGCCAGGAGCTTCCGGTGGGGAACAGGACCAAGATCGAGGTGCGCTTAAAGGAGAGCATTTCCAGTCTGGATGAAGTAGTGGTAGTAGGATATGGAGAGATGAAGAAAACGGACGTGTCCAGCTCACAGGTAACGGTATCAGGAAAAGATCTGAGCAAGACCATTAATACGTCGCTGGAACAAGGCTTGCAGGGCCGCGCTGCCAACGTAATGGTACAGCAAAACTCGGGACAGCCCGGCGCAGCGCCTTCGGTACTGATCCGCGGATTGAGCTCGCTGACTGGTACTACGCAACCATTATATGTAATCGACGGTGTGCAGATCAAGCCGGACAACATGCGCGATGATCCGAATAACCGTCCAACGGGATTTTCCAACATCCTTTCCAGCATTAACCCCGACGATATCGAAACGATCAACGTTTTGCAGGGTCCATCTGCGACTGCTATTTATGGTGCGGTAGGTGCAAACGGCGTTGTTATGATCACCACCAAGCGCGGAAAGGCGGGAGAAGCAAAGGTTACCTTCAATTCACTGGTAACAATCCAGTCTGAGCCAAAGCACATTGATGTAATGAACCTGCGTGAATATGCGCAGTTCAGAAATGAAGCGGAGGCAGTGGGCGGAACCGCAACAGACCCGAGCTTTGCAGACCCTTCGGTATTGGGTGAAGGTACCAACTGGCAGAGCGCACTTTTCCGTCCTACTACATTACAGAAGTACTCAGTGGGACTGAGCGGCGGTACCGAGAAGTCAACGTACTATCTTTCAGGAGAATACTTCAATCAGAAAGGGATTGTGGAAGGCTCTGGGTTTAAGCGCTATAACGGGCGTTTAAACCTGGAAAACCAGACGCGTAACTGGTTGAAAATCGGTGCGAACATGAGCGTGGGTATCACCGAAGAGAAGGTAAATACCAACAATGGGGGCATTATCCAGCTTGCATTGGACCAGAACCCAAGCGTACCGGTGACCAACCCGGACGGAAGCTGGGGCGGGCCTACAACTACCCAGTTCCAGTTTACCAACCCGGTAATGATCTCGCGGATTTACAATGATTACAACCGCCGGACTTCCATCCTGGGAAGCTTGTTTGCAGATGTAAAACTGGCTAAAAACCTGGTTTGGCACACAGAGGCAAATGGAAGCGCAGAGTTCCTTAAATATTATTCATTCCACCCATCGTATACAATCGGCGGTTTCGTGGTGTCACAGGATGCAGCAACTTCAACCAGGTCGGTGAATACCAATACTTGGTGGAGCTTGCACAGCCGGCTTACCTATGATCTGAAACTGAACAAGCACGGTATCAACATCATGGCAGGCCACGAGGCGCAGGAGTTTACTTACGAGTCGCTGACTGGTACCCGCAAGAAATTTATCACCAATACCATTGAAGAGCTTTCCGGCGGCGACGGGTCGGTGATTTCCAATGTAAGTAACAACAGCGGCAAGGGCGCAGGTTCTCGCGAGTCGTATTTTGCCCGTGTGAATTATAGCTTTAACGAGCGCTACTTTTTGCAAGGTACTTACCGGATGGACGGTTCGTCGGCATTCCGCCAGGGACGTCGCTGGGGCAACTTCCCTGCTGTATCGGTTGCATGGAGAGTGTCGGAAGAGCCGTTCCTGAAAAGTGTCAACGAGATCAACGACCTGAAATTAAGATTTGAGATCGGTCGCTCAGGAAACCAGGGAAGTGGCGGAAACGCGGTATTCTCAACGCTGCAAAGCGTGCCGACGGGTTGGGGAACGGGCTTTCTCGCATCCAACTTCGCCAACGAGTTCCTGACCTGGGAAAAGGATGATGTAATCAATGCCGGACTTGACCTGCACATGTTCAGCAACCGTTTGGAACTGATCGTAGATGCTTATATCAAGAATATTACCAGTCTGATCACGGTAAACTCTTATCCGTTTACCTACGGCGGCGATATTGCTTACTCTCCGGGGTATCTGAGCTGGCCCGCTGTGAATGCAGGATCGATGAAAAACAGGGGCGTGGGGTTCACATTGAACACAGTCAACATCGATAAAGGCGGTTTTTACTGGAAAACAGGGCTCAACCTTTCCTTCGACCGTAACAAAGTAACCTCGCTTCTGAACCCGATCACACCGGTCTGGAATGCTACTTCGGTAGGTTTCAAAACAGAAGTAGGCCAGCCTGCCAGTATGATCACTGGCTACATTGCAGACGGTCTGTTCCAGGATGCCAACGATATCAGGAACCACGCTGTCCAAACCTCTAACAACGAGTTGACGATCAATCCGGCAACAGGTAGCTGGGTAGGGGATACCAAGTTCCGTGATTTGAACAACGACGGCGTGATCGATGCCGAAGACCGTACTGTGATCGGAAACCCATGGCCGAAGTTTACGCTGGGTTTCAACAACAACATGACTTACAGGAATTTCGAATTAAATGCATTCCTGACCGGAAGCTTCAAGAACGATATTCTGAACTATCCACGCTACCGTGCTGAAATCCCCGGTAATGGCGGGGTATTCGGTAACCAGTGGTCGTCAGTAGCGAACTACGCAAGACCAAGCAGCTACGAGCCGGCTGATGCTGAAAATGTAACCCTTACCAACCCGGGCTACGCAATCCCGCGTATTGCGCCTGGTGACCCGAATGGTAACAACAGGATGAATACCAACTTCATTGAAGACGGCAGCTACGTACGTTTGAAAAACATCACGATCAGCTACAACTTCCCAAAGAGCATTCTGAAAGACACTTTCGTAAGAGGGTTAAGAGCTTCGGTGGGTGCGCAAAACCTTTTTACAATTACCAAATACAAAGGGTATGATCCTGAAATCGGGATGGTTAACTACGGAGGTACTGTAATGGCAGGTATTGATACGGGACGTTATCCTTCGGTGCGCATGTACTCTTTCGGTCTGCTGGCTGATTTCTAACAAACCAGGTTTTTTGACTTAATACCCAGATTTTAAAATACTCAATATGCAATTCAAATTAAAACTCATAGCGGCAATAGGGGCATTAACGCTCATGCAGGGATGCAGTGAAGACTTCCTGGACCGTCCGCCGCTGGACGCGCTTACTTCCGGTAATTTCTATAAAACAGACGAAGAGATCCTGGCCGGCACTGCGCCGCTGTATAACATCGTTTGGTTTGATTTCAACGACAAAGCAGCGATGTCATTTCAGGAAGCACGGGCAGGAAACCTGAACTCCAATGACCGTACTGCTTACGTAAAGCACGCAATTCCGTCTACAGACGTGAATACGCTGTTGCCTGGTTATAAGTCTTTTTACAAAATCATCGCCCAAAGCAATAATGCTTACAAAGCGATTAAGGAGGCGACAGGAAGTACCGCTTCCGCTGCTGTAAAAGGGCAGGGATTGGGTGAATGCCGGTTTATGCGCGCAACAGCCTATTACTACCTGGTTACCAACTGGGGCGCTGTGCCGATCGTGTACGACAATGTGGCCCAGATCAATGAGCCGCCGGTTCGGAATAAAGTGGAAGATATATGGAAACTGGTTATCCAGGATTACCGTTTCGCGGCAGCAAACCTGCCTGCGACCACAGTACAAGGCCGTTTGACAAAATACTCGGCCGAAGGAATGCTGGCGCGGATGTACCTGATGCGTGCGGGTTTGAACCAGAATGGTACACGTAACCAATCTGACCTGGATAGCGCGAGATACTATGCAGAAAGTGTGATTACCAAAAGCGGACTTTCGCTTGCACCAACTTATGCTGAGCTTTTCGAAAGTGCAAACCACAATGCGACCAAGAACAATCCGGAAAGTCTGTTCTCTCTGCAATGGATGCCGATCAGCAATCCCTGGGGTATCAATAACTCTTTCCAGGCTTACTTCGCTTACGATGCCAATATTACCGGAACAGGTGACGGCTGGGGGGCAGCGCAGGGCGTTTCTGCGGATCTTGTAAAATATTTTACCGAAAACCCTGCGGATTCTTTGCGCAGAAAGGCGATCGGTATGTTTGACGGCGATGTTTATCCGAATATCAACAAAGCCAATGGTGGTCTGAGATATGTAAGACCGGCTGCATTGGCGGCAGTCAAGAAGTATATCGTAGGTTCGCCTGCGGATAATGGCGGACTGGGCGGATTTATGTCAGCCAACATCAATTCCTACATGCTGCGCCTCGCCGAAGTTTACCTGATCTACGCAGACGCCGTATTGGGCAACAATGCAACTACTGCCGATCCGAAAGCGCTCGAATATTTCAATGCAGTGAGGAGAAGAGCGGGCATGCCGCTGAAAACCTCCCTTACTTTTGAGGATATATTCAAAGAAAGAAGGATCGAGACTGTGTTTGAAGGTAACTCCTGGAACGAGATCGTGCGGTGGTACTACTTCAATCCTGCCAAAGCGATAGCTTACACAGCGTCGCAGCACAAGGAAAACTACACCATGAGCTATGTAGCGGGCTCTACCAATCCGCGGAAGTACACGGTAACCTATTCGCCAGCCGAGTATTATCCATTGTCGGACGCGACGTTGTACCTCCCGTTCCCGGAAGCTGAGATCATCAATGCGCCTTCCCTGAAAAACGAGCCGGTCGCTTTTGATTTTAGCAAATTGAAAGACTAACCTCTAATCTAATTAAGATATGAAATTCAAGGATTTATATAGAACAGGTCTGACAATATTGGCGGCCGCAGTGATGCTGGTTTCCTTTCAGAGCTGTAACAATGATGATATCGACGGCGCGCCTGTGATCAGTAACGTGCGTCTGCTGGACCCCACGAAGGCTGATAGCTCGCTGACAGCGGCGGAGCCTGGCAGCTTGATCGTGATCCAGGGTCAGAACCTGGGCAGTGTGTTGAAGGTGTACTTCAATGATTTTGAAGCTACATTCAACTCTGCCCTGGGCAGCAACTCTAATATCGTGATCGCGATACCTGCCAATGCACCTACCAAAGCGGTAGACGCTGGTGTTTCGAGCAAGATCAGGGTAGTTACCAATGGCGGAGAGGCTACTTACGATTTTGTACTCACTGCGCCGAGTCCTGTTATCACCGGCCTGTATTCAGAATTTATCAAGCCGGGCAACAATATCGTGATCAATGGCGACTACTTCTACAATGTCAAATCTGTGAAGGTAGGAGAGACCAGTCTGCAGATCGTGAGCAGCTCAGTTACGTCGATCACTGCCAAAATGCCCGCTACTGCGGCTGTTGGTGCAGTAACCGTCGAAGGAGAATTTGGCACAGCGAAAACAAACTTCAAGGTCAACGACAATGAAGGTAATATGATCAACTTCGACGTACCTGCGACGAGCTGGGGATCGGAAGTTTGCTGGGGCGCAGCGCCTATCATGCCTGCCAACGATCCTGGCGCTATTTCAGGCAAATATTCCCGCATTAAGTCTACCAAGCTGCCCGCTACCGGCTACAACGACGCCTGGGTATTCTCGACCTGTTCATTTGATTTCAAACTGGCTCCGGGAGCCGCTGCTGACAGACAGTTCAAATTCGAGCACAACATCGCAGAGCCCTGGAAAGCTGGTAAGTACGACATTACGATCACGGCAGATAAAAGCGAGTACAACTACTCATTTCAGCCTTGGAACTCAACAGAGTACGCCGCTACCGGCTACCAGACAAATGGTTGGAGAACTGCAGTAATAGAATTGTCCGAGTTTAAAAATGCAGCAGGTAACACCATTACTGACGTTTCCAAAATCACGGACCTGAAAGTACTGTTCAACACACCGGACGTCGTAATCGCATCTTTCAATGGCAGTGTGGATAATTTCCGGATCGTGAAGAAGTAACACTTCGACCGCCCGGCGGCCCGGTGCGCTCTACCGTTCGACTGCGCTCAGGGTGACAAGGCTAAGTTTGTCACCCTGAGCGCAGTCGAAGGGAGGGGGGCGCGGTCGAAGGGCAAATGCGATAACTACCTATCAATGCAAAAAACACTCGCATTCCTGCTCCTATATCTGCTTCCGCAGTACTTACCTGCGCAGATCGCGATTGACATCGATGCTGCTGCGGAGGTGAGGGAGGTCTCGCCTTACCTCTATGGACGGAACAATTCTTTCTCTTCCACGGACCCCAACTGGACTTTGCCTGGGGAAGAATTGATCCGCTTGCGTGATGGCGGCGTGCGGTTTTTTCGGGAGAGCGGCGGGAATAATTCCAGTAAGTACAACTGGCGCAAAAAACTCAGCAGCCACCCCGATTGGTACAACAATGTATATACCAACAATTGGGACCAGGTTGCCAAATCACTGCAAATGCATTTTCCGGCAGCGCAGGGGATGTGGGCTTTCCCGCTTTTGGGTCATGCGGCCAAAACCAATGAAGCCAACTTTGCCGATTGGGATTACAATCAGTCCAAATGGTGGGAGGGCGTTAATCAGAATCTTGCCGGCAATGGGATCCCCAATGCAGCTGGCGTGAAAGCCAAAAAGGAAGGCGACATTAACCTGTACCTTGAAAAGTGGGAAGCCGATTCGTCTGTGGCAATACTGGATCATTGGTTTGGAAATGGTGGCCTGGGTTTGGACCGGGATCAGATCCGCTACTGGAATATGGACAATGAGCCGGAGATCTGGTCGGGAACGCACGATGACGTCATGCGCCAGCAAATTTCGCCGCAGGCTTTTATGCAACGATACATCGAACTCGCCAAAAAAGCCCGCGCTAAATTCCCCGCCATTAAGCTTGTAGGTCCGGTCACTGCCAATGAATGGCAATGGTACAATTGGGACGGAAAGCCGGTTAGCGAGAATGGGAAGATTTACCCGTGGCTGGAATATTTTATCAAAACAATTGCTGAGGAACAGCAGAAAAGCGGAGTCAGGTTACTGGATGTGCTGGATATTCACTTTTATCCCGCTACAAAAAATACAGCCGAGGTTACTCAATTGCATCGCGTGTTTTTTGATAGAAATTACATTTTCCCCGAAGCGAATGGTGTCAAAACCATCTTTGGAGGTTACGACAACAGCATTAACAAAGAGTACATATTTGCGCGCTGCAACGATTGGCTCGACCAGTATCTGGGAGCGGGACACGGAGTGACACTCGGACTGACCGAAGCAGGAATTGACCAGAGTATATCAGCGCCCGTTACCGCGGTTTGGTATGCTTCAACAATTGGGGAGTTCATGAAAAACGGCGTGGAGATCTTTACGCCCTGGACCTGGAAGCCGGGTATGTGGGAAACGCTGCATTTGCTCAGCCGCTACAATCAGACGCGTTCGGTAAAAGGTACTTCTGCCAATGAAACGCTGGTATCTGCTTACCCGAGCATCAATGCTGCCGAAGATTCGCTTACCGTTATTCTGGTAAACCGGTCGCCGGAGCAAAGCCAGTCTGTGCGGATCAATGTAGCTAATTTCATTCCAGGTCAGGGGAATGCGCCGGTGTATACGCTTTCACAGTTGCCCGCTGCGGAAACTTTCCGGTCACATACACAAAATGCATTGAAAAAGTCCGAAATGGCCGTAACAGGAACCATGTTGAATGCGACTCTGCCTGCCATGTCAGTGACTGCCGTGGTGCTGCGCAGCGATGGACAAATTTTGGGTAACGGCCAGGTTAATGCATCTGAAATCAAAGTTTTCCCAAATCCTGCCTGGGAGCGCGCGACGGTTCAATGGACAGAAAAGGAATTCTCAAAACTTGAAATATTTAACCTGAATGGTACACAGGTTTTTAAACAAAACCTGCAAAAAACACAGCGGGAAGCTTCCATTAATCCCCGGCTCACTGCGGGAACATACCTGATCAAATTAACGGGTACAAATGGACAATCTGCTGTAAAACAAATTATAGTCCCTTGACAGAGGGCACCTAACTACTTTTATCGAAATGCATTTAACTTCTTTTTCGGGAAAATGGCGTGCTCTGCTGTTTTCTTTGGTACTGTGTCCAATGGGATTCAAAGTATTGGCGCAGCATTCCAAACTCGTCAACGAACCTGTTGATGTCAGCGGCGATTTTCGTGATTTTTCCAACACCATATTCTTTGCAGACAGTCTGGCCGCGTTTGATCCGCAAACAGGCGCGGGACAGATCAGGTGGAAGCGGCACGAAGCATTCTCCGCCCACAATTTTGACAACTCCATGCTGAGCTACAAGCGCGCTTACAGCAACGAGTTTCCTGCAACAGAATACGCACAGGACCCGGTGCTGCCGTTTTTCATTGAATTTACCTCACCGCGCACCATTCGAATCCGTGCCAAAACGAGTACACAGAAGCAGGTTTCAGAACCGTCGCTCATGCTCTTGGGCGAACCTGCGCAGGATAAGTCGTGGAAGTACAGCAAGATCAGCGGCGGGCATCAGTATACAGGCGCGCACGGTTCTGTGACGATTTATGAAAATCCATGGAAAGTGCTTGTTCAAGATGTAAATGGTAAGGTACTAACCCAGACCCGCAGTGCTGCTGACGGCAGGGCTTCATTTACACCTACATTGCCCTTTTCCTTTGTACGCCGCGCATCCGATTACTCACGCAGTGTAGCCGCCGTTTTCTCGATTTCTCCCGATGAAAAAATATATGGCTGTGGCGAGTCTTTTACCAAGCTGGACAAAAACGGCCAGAAGCTGGTGCTGTGGACCCACGACCCGAATGGGGTAGAGACGCAGACCATGTACAAGCCCATCCCTTTTTACATGAGCTCGCGCGGTTATGGAATGTTCATGCACACCAGCTCACCTATTACCTGCGATTTCGGAGCCACTTATGGTGAATCGAATGCCATGCAGATCGGAGATGAAAACCTGGACCTGTTTGTGTTCCTGGGCGAGCCGAAGGAAGTACTGGACGCGTACACGGACCTGACCGGAAAAGCGCCAATGCCGCCTTTGTGGTCGTTTGGATTGTGGATGAGCCGCATTACCTACTTTTCCGAAGCGGACGGGAGAAATGTAGCAGCGAAGCTGCGCCAGAACCGGATTCCGTCGGATGTAATCCATTTTGACACCGGCTGGTTTGAAACAGACTGGCGCTGCGACTACCGGTTTGCGCCAAAACGGTTCCAGGATCCTGCATTGATGATCACGGATCTGAAAAAGCAGGGTTTCCACACTTCACTCTGGCAGCTGCCCTATTTTGTTCCACAAAATGTGCTTTATCCCGAGATTGTTGAAAAAGGTCTTGCAGTAAAAAATGCGAACGGTACCATTCCCTACGAAGACGCGGTGCTTGATTTTTCCAATCCCAATACCATTCAATGGTATGAAGATAAAATCTCGGGCTTGCTGAAACTGGGTGTATCGGCAATTAAGGTGGATTTTGGCGAGGCAGCGCCGTTTTCGGGCGTTTATGCATCGGGGCGCACGGGGTTTTATGAGCATAACCTATATCCGTTGCGTTACAACAAGATCGTTTCTGATCTGACCCGCAAGCTGAATGGAGAAAACATCATTTGGGCGAGAAGTACATGGGCGGGCAGTCAGCGGTATCCCATTCACTGGGGCGGCGATGCCGAAACGACCAACAAAGGCATGGAGGCGCAGCTGCGGGGCGGATTATCTCTCGGCTTGTCGGGCTTTACTTTCTGGAGTCACGATATTGGCGGTTTTACAATGAAAACACCGGAGGACCTGTACCGCCGC
This sequence comes from Dyadobacter crusticola DSM 16708, assembly GCF_000701505.1. Classification (GTDB taxonomy): domain Bacteria; phylum Bacteroidota; class Bacteroidia; order Cytophagales; family Spirosomataceae; genus Dyadobacter; species Dyadobacter crusticola. The sequence goes on from NZ_KL370786.1 coordinate 55,454, forward strand.
TGGCTTCCGATGGGCTTGCTGAGCTCACACACGCGCACGCACGGGCAGGCCCCCAAAGAGCCGTGGGAGTATGGTACCGAATTCCAGGACTATTTCAGAAAAGCGGTGGAGCTTAAATACAAGCTGATGCCCTACATCTACACGCAGTCCAAGCTGGCTTCCGAAAAAGGACTGCCGATGATGCGTGCATTGCTGGTGGAGTTTCCTAATGATCCCGGCGCGTGGCTTGTAGATAACCAGTATATGCTCGGCTCGGATCTGCTGGTTGCGCCGTTTTTTGAGCATGGGAAAACGCGGCAGGTTTATTTGCCCAAAGGTACTTGGGTAGATTATCAGACCAAAAAAGTATATGCGGGCGGCTGGCACGAGATCGCGGCTGGCGAACTGGAAGTGATCCTGCTCGTCCGGGAAGGAGCAGTGCTGCCGCAGGTAAAGGTAGCGCAGTCCACGGGCGAGATCGACTGGAACAACATTGAGCTCCTGAGTTTTGCAAATACACCGCAAAAAGCAGAAGTAAAGCTGTTTTTGCCCGGACAGGATGCCGTAAAAAGCATCGAGGTGACAAGAAAAGGTAATAAATCTGTGGTTAGCAAAGATCCTTTTGCAGGTAAAATCAAATGGGTTTTGCGTTAAAATGCTCGGCAGCGGAAAGTAATTTTTCCATCCGGTAATTGCTTATCTCGATGCCCCTGACCAGGTTTAAATTTGTTTTAATAATCGTAAATCTCTGCTTTTCAAAGAATGGACGCGCAGTCAGGCTCACATCCGATGTAAGTCTGGCTGCGCCATTTTTCAGCGCCTCGGCTTCAAGCAAATTGTAGATTGCGCCTGCAACACCTTTCCGCAGGTGTAAATTGCTGGTATACATAAAGTCAATGTAGCTGCTGTCCAGCAGGGAGCCAAACCCCGCGATATCCCTCCCGATCTCTGCCACCAGAAAATACTGGTTTTCTATTGCGTCAATCCACCGCTGCTCATTGCGGATTCCCTGTTGCCAGGCTGTTCGCTGGGCTTCATCGTAGTCTTGCTTACAGGTATGCTCAATGGTTTGACAGTAAAGCTGCTGCAAAGCAGCCATATCACGCCTTCCGACCGGCCGGATTTTAATTTGATCTTGTGCAGTTTGAAACGCCATTCTTTTTCAATTTTCTCGCGAAAATAGCCAGCAGGCGTAATTACCGGAAGCAACTGCCGCCATTCTGACTAAATGGTAACACGGCGCGGCAAATAGATTTTCCGACTTCTGGACTTATGTAGTGGTTTAAAGTTGAACAAATAGATTACTTCGTCATGTCATTTCAGGGATATTTAAAAACGATCAAAGCAAAGACAGGAAAAGGCCCGGCGGACTTCCGGCAGCTGGCTCAGGAAAAGGGTTTTACAAGCGACGGTGTATTAAAAAGCGAAGTCAAAGCCGGTGAAATAACCAAGTGGCTCGCCGAAGATTTCTCCCTCGGGCAGGGACACGCAATGGCGATCTATGCGTTGCTGAAAGGCATTAAGAATGAAGATAGTGAATAGGTGAGAGGTATCTCAACCCGTAAAGAGTTAGCGGTTTATAGAAACGGGTTCGCCGTTTTGGAATAACAGCTCATCTTCAACGATAAATCAAATGGAGGCAAATGTCTGTAAATCAACAATGCGGCTCCTGATCGCCACGGTTCTCTTCATTTTGTTGGTGCCCTGCCCTGGGTATTCGCAGCACGAGGCAGATCATTGGTTTTTCGGCAGGGGTGTTGGTCTTTCATTTGCAACGGGCAAGCCAATGCCGGTTTATGGTAGCCCTATCAAGCATGTCGAAGGTACTGCGGTTGCGTCGGATTCAAAGTCGGGGAAGCTTTTGTTTTATACAGATGGAAGAACTGTCTGGAATGCGGCTCATGAGTTAATGAGCAATGGCGAGGGACTTGCTGGTAGTTTTACGTCAGCACAATCGGCACTTGTGCTGCCTTATCCTTCCAAGCCCGGGCTTTTTTATCTCTTTACCACCAGGTCTTACGCCGACAATAAGGGTGGTTTAGCCTACTCAATTGTCGACATGCACCAGTCTGAAAGAATGGGCGCCGTTGCAGCCGACAGGAAGAACATCCCACTCGAAAAATTTGGTTCCGAAAAGCTCACGGCTGTTCAGCATGCTAATAAGAGGGATTTTTGGCTGATTTCACATAAGTGGGATAGCGACATTTTCCTGGTTTATCTGGTTTCTCCTTCCGGGATCTCGCCCGCTAAAGAAAATCAAATTGGTACAGTCCACAAGAAAGCAGGCCCTGACTCCGACCATTACATTGGTGAGGAGCTGGGTAGCCTGAAAGCTTCACCGAACGGACGGTTGCTGGCAGCGGCTGTTTTCGGGCAGGAAAGCAGGCCTTTTGAACTGTATGATTTTGACAATCAAACCGGAACAATCTCGAACTTTCGAAGTTTGGGTAATTTTGCAGAACAGTACAGCCTCTCATTTTCACCTGATAATTCTAAATTATACCTGTCGCTCTTCAATGATCACGGCGCTTTTCAGTTTGATTTAAAAAAGCCAAATACTTCTCCATCGCAAATTCTCAGTCCGGACATAAAGAACGATAATCCAACTTACGTGGGCGGCTCCATGCAGCTTGGGCCTGATGGAAAGTTGTACATGGCCTGCATTGACCGTACAGGCTTGCTGGTAATCAATTCTCCCAACAGTAACATTGGTAACATCGATGTAAATGAACTTCATTTGGATTTGAAAGGCGGAAGGATATATCAAGGCTTGCCCAACTTTTTACAGTCAACATTTAATACCTCTCCGGAGCTGCCTTATAGCCCGGAAACTTCCGACTGTGGCCAGGATTTGCTCGTATTTCCTAATCCTTTGATAGGGAACAAGTTCACAGTTCAAATGGACAGCGCAGCCTGGCGACCGGCTTGCAAGCTCCTCCGGTTTAAAGCATATGTGGTTTCCGGTACTGAGCTGCTTTCAACAGATTATCAGATTAACGACAATTTCGAGGTCGACGCCACTTTCTGGCCGGCTGGATTATACATCCTGGTTTTCGAATACCCCCATAAAAGCGTGATCAGAAAGCTGGTGCGATTGTAAGCTGGCGCGATCTTTTTATCCCTCTGTTTCCGTGCCGCAAGGTACTCTCGTGCCTGGTTCCGGCACCTGCCTCTCCCATTGATTCCAAAACTTACACTTCGTCTTCATCCAAACAGCGTTTTTATGAGCAAAAAATTAACCAGCGATTCGCCGGATCTATCCAGATCGGATCTGTCCAGACCGGATCTATCCAGAAGTGAACGGGAGCATGATTCCAGACGTGACTTTCTTAAAAAATCTTCTATTCTAACTGCCATAGCGGTTGCACCATCTGCCGTTGTCAAAGCGGCTGAGTACGGTCTGGGTGGGAAAATCGCGGAGGCATTTGAAACAATGCCCGTCAATATGACCGTGAATGGCGTCAAAAAGCAACTTGCGCTTGAACCGCGGGCAACACTTTTGGATGTGCTCCGGGAGCAGCTGGATCTGACTGGGACCAAAAAAGGCTGTGATTACGGCCAGTGCGGCGCATGTACGGTGCATGTGGACGGTCAGCGGGTACTTTCGTGCCTGAGTCTGGCTGTGATGCTGGAAGGAAAGGAAGTCACTACCATTGAGGGACTGGCGAAAGGGGAGGAGCTGCATCCTATGCAACAGGCATTTATCAAGCACGATGGGTTTCAATGCGGGTATTGTACGCCCGGGCAGATCATGTCTGCCATCGGGTGCATCAAAGAGGGGCACGCTGAAAATGACGATGATATCAGGGAATATATGAGTGGAAATATCTGCCGGTGCGGGGCTTATCCCAACATTGTCAATGCAATTAAGGAAGTGAAAAACGGAGGGCTGAAATCATGATACAATTCCAATACGAACGCGTTACAACCTCCAAGGCGGCAGTGAGCGCATTGTCAAACAGTGCGAATGCAAAATTCATTGCAGGCGGTACAAACCTGGTGGACCTGATGAAGCGGAATGTCATGTCGCCCAGAAAGCTGATCGACATCAACGGTGTTCCCCTGAAACAGATCGAGCAAAAGAACGGGAAAGTTACCATTGGCGCTTTGGCGCTCAACGGGCAGGTCGCCGATAACAAGCTGATCCTGGAAAAGCACCCGCTGCTGTCGCAGGCATTAAATGCAGGTGCTTCCGCGCAGATCAGGAATATGGCAACTGTGGGCGGGAATATGATGCAGCGCACACGTTGTCACTATTTTTATGATACCGCGCTTCCATGCAACAAGCGCGAGCCGGGCAGCGGCTGCGGAGCTTTGCAGGGTTTCAACCGGATGCATGCCGTTTTTGGCGCCAGTGAACATTGCATTGCAGTTCACCCGAGCGACATGAGCGTGGCGCTGGTGGCACTGGATGCAACTGTGCTGGTGAGCGGGCCGAAAGGCGAAAGGCGCATTCCGTTTGCAGAATTTCACCGTCTACCGGGCGATCATCCCGAAAAAGATACCAATCTGCAACCCGGCGAGCTGATCACCGCCATTGAAATCCCCGATAATGTTTTCAACAAAAACGCGCATTATTACAAAGTGCGGGACAGGGCTTCCTATGCATTTGCATTAGTATCCGTGGCAGCTGCCCTTGATGTAAATGGAGGTACAATCAGGGAAGCCAGGCTGGCAATGGGCGGAGTAGCGCACAAGCCCTGGCGGTTGACGGAGGCAGAAAAATCGCTGGCCGGGAAACCGCTCAACGAGGAGAGTTTCCGGCAGGCAGCAACGATAGCAATGCAGGGCGCGAAAGCATACAAATACAATGCTTTTAAGCTCAAATTGGGTGAAAACGTGATTGTGGAAGCATTAAAACAAGCTGCTCAGAAGGCGTAAGCGGTTCCTAAAACAAAGAACATGATGGAAGAATCATTTTTCGATAAGAAAGACTATAAACCGCTGGACAGGGTAGACGGTCGCCTGAAAGTGACAGGCGCGGCCAGATACTCCGCCGAATACAACCTGCCCAACCTCGCCCACGCTGTACTGGTAAGCAGCAGCATTGCAAAAGGTTCTATCAAAAGCATCGATTCAAAAGCTGCCGAGCGTGCGCCTGGGGTGATCGCGGTGATCTCTCACGTGAACGCGATTAAGGTTCCGGGCTACCAGTCCAATGACGGGCATCCTTCGGAGCCACCGGTCGGAGGGCAGCCGCTGCGTGTTTTTATTGATAATAAAATACATTCAAACGGACAGCCCGTTGTAGTAGTTGTGGCAAATACTCTGGAAAAAGCCCAGCACGCGGCAACGCTGGTGAAAATCCAATATAATAAAGAGCAGCACAAGACTGATTTTGATTCGAATGTAAAAAGCGCGGTACTGCCGGGGCAGGCGAAGAAAAACCCGAAATCGCCAACAGCCGACTACGACAGAGGGGTTGCAGATGCGTTCCAAACTGCGCCATTCAAAGTAGAGGCAGAGTACGTTTTGCCAACAGAAGTGCATAACCCAATGGAGTTGCAGGCTATCACCGCGCATTGGGAAGCAGATGACAAGCTGACGATCTACGATAAAGTGCAGGGTACAAAGCCTACCCAGGCGAATTTTGCCAAAGAATGGAAGATACCCGAGCAGAACGTGAAGGTAATTGCCACTTTCGTCGGCGGTGCATTCGGGAATGGTTTGCACAACTGGCCCCACGAAACGGCCGCCATTATCGCCGCAAAACAGGTAAAGAGGCCGGTAAAGCTGGTTCTGACACGTGAGCAGATGTTTACGATGGTAGGGTACCGCCCCCGTACCTGGCAGAAGATAGAAATGGGTGCGACAAAGGATGGAAAGCTGGTGGCCATCAATCATCACTCGATTGGTCAGACATCCAGTTACGAGGAGTTTACCGAATCGACATTGCAGCAAACGCGCATGATGTACGCTTCGCCCAATGTGAGCACGCGCTACCGCATTCTGCCGCTCAACGTAGCTACACCTATCTGGATGCGCGGCCCCGGAGAGGCAACGGGCGCTTTCGCACTGGAATCGGCAATGGACGAAATGGCGCATGCGATCGGAATGGACCCGGTTGATTTCAGGCTCAGTAACTATACCGAAACTGATCCCGACAAAAACATGCCGTGGTCAACCAAGTACATGCGGGAATGTTACGAGGAGGGAAAAAAGCGGATTGGCTGGAATAAGAGGAAGATGCAGCCCGGCTCGGTCCGTGATGGGGAGTGGCTGGTAGGCTACGGAATGGGGACAGGTACTTTCGGGGCAAACCGCAACGCGGCTACCGTCAGAGCTGAGCTGGATATGGACGGTAACCTGGTTATGCAATGCGCTATTACAGATATAGGCCCGGGAACCGGCACCGCAATGGTGCAGATCGCCTCCGACAGGACAGGTATCCCTACTGAAAGGATTGTTTTTCAGCTGGGTAGCTCCGAATTCCCGAAAGCCGGCAACCAGGGCGGCTCTTCTACGGTAAACAGCGTAGGGCCGGCTGTGCAGGCTGCTTGTGACGCGCTCAAACAGCAGCTGATCACAATGGCGGCTGCGACTTCAGAGAGTGATTCAGCTTTCAGAAATGCTGCCGCAGGTGACCTGATGCTGGACGATGGGCAGCTGCGCCTTGGAGGGAAATCCGGGAAAAAGGTGACGATCAAGGATCTTTTTAAACAAAATAACATCAGCAAAATAGAGGCAACACAGGAGTCCAAACCTGATGATAACCGGACTAAATATTCGATGTACGCCTTTTCAATGCACTTTGCGGAGGTTCATGTGCATCCGTTTACAGGGCAGGTCAGGGTTAAGAAAATTGTTTGCTGCGCAGATGCAGGTACGATCGTTAGTCCAAAGACTGCTGCCAGTCAGATGATCGGCGGCGCAACAGGCGGGATCGGAATGGCGCTGACGGAGGATGCGGTGATGGACCATCGTTTCGGTCGTTATGTGACCAAAGATTTTGCAGATTACCACGTACCGGTACATGCCGACGTGCCCGATATCGACGTATATTTTGTTAATAAACCCGATCTGCTGGCTGATTCGGTCGGCAGTAAGGGACTTGGGGAAATCGCGATCATCGGTGTCGCGCCTGCCATTGCGAATGCAGTTTTCAATGCAACCGGCAAGCGAATCCGTGAGCTGCCGATTACACCGGACAAATTGATCTGAAAACCAAGAAGAGACGGGCAGCGATACCCGTCTCTTCTTGGTTAATACAAAATGAATGCAGCTTTATTCATCATCACCTTTTACGGGCTCCATCATTTTGTGCATGGTAACCGCAACAGCTGTGTCAGGCATAATGTGGCTTGACGCCACCATTGCTTTGTTCTTGAAACCTGACACGATTTTGTCATCACCGGCCATAAGCGCCTTGTAGCCATCTTTTGCAACTTCGGCAGGATTAGCCAGTGAACCTTCTTTGACCATCCGTGCATCTTCCTGGTTTGCTTTGCGGAAGAAATCAGTATCGGTAACCCCGGGAAGTAATGCGGTAATGGTCACATTCGTGTCTTTCACCTCGTACCGAACAGCTTCTGTGAAAGAGGTGACAAATGCCTTGGTAGCATGGTAAACTGCCTGCAATGGACCGGGCATTTCACCTCCAATAGAGGATACATTCAGGATCTTCCCTTCGTTACGGGCCACCATTTCTTTCAAAAAGCATTTCGTTAATGCCACGTATGCGCCGATATTCAGCTGGATAATGTCCAGCTCACGGTTGATGTCTGTTTCAATAAATTCCCCGTACTGACCCTGACCTGCATCATTTACTAGTGCATTGACAGTAATTCCCCGGCGTTTAACTTCCTCATAAACCTCAAAAGGCGCATCTCTTCTGAACAGGTCGGCGGTGATCGGAACCACATCCACCCCATATTGCTGGCTTAATTGCGATGCTGCATTTTGCAGTTCATCCTGGTTGCGTGCAACAATTACCAGGTTGAAGTTATCCTGGGCGAACAGTTTGGCTAGTTCGAGCCCGATCCCGCTCGTAGCTCCGGTGATCAGGGCATATGGTTTGTCTGACATAGTTGTTGATGATTAGTAATGACTATTTTGCCCCGCTTTATTAAAACCTTGCCAGGGGTGACATCATACAATAAACAATGTACGTTGCGTTAGTAAGTGACTGCTACCAACTTCTGAAAAATGAAGATCATATTGCTGCTGCTCTTAATTAGTACAACTGTACTCGCGCAAGAGCGTGCTCAGATCGATGTCCGATCCGTGACACTCCATAGTCCGGCGAGGCAATCGGCCGGCGTGCTGCTGGGCGCGAGTATGAGTGATTGTACAGAAGCTGTGGGCCCGCCCAACCGCATTTCCGACTATTACTCAGAAATTGAGGAGGATACCATGAAGGTTTTTCATTACGGAGAAAACCAGTTGTACTTCCTCCACGATAAGCTGGAAAGCTGGTCGGCTCTTCTCGATTTCAGTTATGGATTGAGGCAATGATCTGGTCAATGTTATCAAACCTGCGGGATCTCTTCGAGTACCTTGCTGGAAACAGGCACAGGTTCGCTCGCGCGGCGCCTTTTCAGATAGCGCACGTGCATGATACCGATAAGCAATGCAAGAATCCCCTGTACAAATACCGTAGCCTGCACACCGATATGCTGAGAAATGTAGCTTACCAGCAAGCTCCCGATCGGCATTCCGCCCGAGTAGGCCATCACGAAAATGCTGATAACCCGTCCCCGCATGGTCGGCGCAACCAGTGTCTGTATGAGCGTGTTGCTGATCGTCGTTTGCGACATCATTCCGAATGCGCCGATTGCGACAAAGGCGAGCGCCAATGGATAAAGGGTAGTGTAAGAAAATAACATAAGTCCCGCAGCAAAAACAAATGTGTTGATCGCCAGTATCCTGCTGAGGTTGGTTCCCGGTTTCAGGGTAGCGAGAAAAATGGCGCCGATCAATGCGCCGCATCCTATCGCACTGTCCAGCAGACCGAATGTGGATGCTGTTCCCCGGAAAATATCTTTGGCATAAATCGGCATCAGACTGGTAAATGGCAGCAGCAGCAAGCTTACCAGCGCCAGCATCGTGATAATGTAACGGATTTCGGGTGTTTGCCGGATGTAAGTTAACCCTTCTGCAAGTTCGCCGAGAATGTTTTTGGTGTGCTTGACTGCCTCAAACCTGGGCAGTTTGATCAGCAGCAACGAGCTGATTACCGCAATAAAACTCGTGGTATTGGCCGCAAAGCAAGCCACTTCCCCAAAACGCTCGATAGCAATACCTGCAATCGCCGGTCCGATGAGTTTCGATAAGTTCACCATCGACGAATTCAGGGCGAGTGCATTAGGCAGGTTCTTCTTGTCATCGACCAGCTCATATACCAGCGACTGCCGCGCCGGCACGTCAAATGCATTGATCAGCCCGAGAAACACGCTCAGGGAGATGATCTCCCAAACAGCGTAATTGTCAAAGAAGACGACCAGCGTCAGCGCAAGTGCCTGGACCATTGACAGAATCTGCGTGATTAGCAGCACCTTGTACCTGTTGTAACGGTCTGAAACCACTCCGCCCAGCGGGGTAAGTATTGCGGATGGAAAAAGCGTCGCGAAAATGCTGACGCCCAGCATGAACTTGGAATGTGTCAGCGAGTATATTACCCAGCTCACTGCGGTTTTCTGCATCCACGTACCTAAAAGAGAAATGGTTTGTCCGACAAAGAACAGCTTGTAATTCCGGCTCTTGAAAGCGCTTAACGCGACTATGTTCATGAAGTTTGCTGATGTATTGACCCTTCCGCTACCCCGGCGCGGACTGCGCCTTAACCAGACAAAATCCGTTCCTACCGAAAGCTTAACATCAATCCCGGTGCACAAAACAGCAGGAATGGAATGGCATGAATATTTAACTTGTGATTATTTCAATTCAATGACCATCAACAAACTTTAAGATACAGCTATGTTCGACGAACTATTTAACATGATCCAGCAAAGCGGCCAGCAGGCTGTTGTCAATAACAACCAGGTTCCCAACGAACACAATGAGGATGTGCTGCGCGAGGCACACACTGCCGTGGTTAATGGACTGGGTAACATGCAGGCTCCTGATCAGGTAAATGGGCTTGTCAATTCGGTACAAAGCGGCTCGGCTCAAAGTAACCCGGCAGTACAGCAGATCTCCAACAACTTCATGGGCAGCATCATGCAGAAGTTCGGCATCGATGCAGGCACTGCATCTTCCATTGCAGCAGCAATCATTCCGATCGTGATCAGTAAAGTGGTTGCAGGGAAAAGTGCGCAGGGCGGCGCCGGCGGATTTGACCTTGGCGGCTTGTTGGGCGGCTTAACCGGCGGGACTTCTTCGGGCAGCACCCAAGCCGGCGGCCTCGGCGGAAAGATCAGCAGCATTGGCAGCAAGTTCGGGCTTGATAAGGACAGGGACGGCGATGTTGATTTAAATGACCTGACTAAAATGTTTAAGTAAATCGGTCAGTTTCAGGAGTCGCCGGGCCCGGTAAGTATCCTTACTTATACTAGGATCTGACTCCTGAAATGCTTTCCCCAATTCCGCAGCTCATTCAGCAGGTCTTTGAGAGACATACCGAGCGGCGTTAATGCGTACTCGACAGCAACCGGCATGCTATCATAAAGCGTGCGGGTAATCAGCTTATTTTCTTCCAGAGCCTTCAATTCCTGTGACAGCATTTTTGGTGAAATATCCGGGATATCCCTGTGTATTTCACCAAACCGTTTGCTCCCGTAAGTCAGAGAAATGACAATCGGAATTCTCCATTTACCCTGAATCACCTCCATGGCGTCTCTGGCTGCTTTCAGCTCATACTGGCAAGTTGGTTCTGTACTTTTCATCTCAATATCTGGTTACAGTTACCTGCCGGTAAGTACTTACCAGCAGGTAACAACTATCTTTTGGTAAGTGAATGTAGATAGATTTGCTTCATTATCTAACAAAACAGTAAGTAAATCATGAAGCAAGCTATTGTCATTTTCGCCATGTTCATTGCTGCCAACAGTTTCGGGCAGAGCCGCAAACCCCGTACCTTTTTGCTGGTACACGGCGCCTGGTCCGGCGGTTGGGATTATGCGGCGGTTGATTCCAGTCTGCGCGCAAAGGGTGATATCGTATATCGCCCTACATTAACCGGCCTGGGAGAGCGGGTCCATTTGTCCAATGCAAACATCAATCTCGCTACTTTCGTCACAGATATCGTCAATGTGATCCGCTACGAAAATCTGCACGACGTCATTCTGGTGGGACACAGCTTTGGCGGGATGGTCATTTCAGGAGTGGCGGAAATTGTGCCCGAGCGGATCAGTCAGCTGATCTACCTGGATGCAATGGTACCCGATGACGGTCAGAGTGCAAAAGACGTGTGCGGGCCGCTTTGGGATTCGATGATGGTGCCTTTTGTAAAAGACAGCCTTGTTCTTTACCCGTTTGGCCAGGCAAGCGCGCAGGTGCCGGGCGATGTTCCGCAGCCGCTTAAAACTTACACCGAACCAGTGCGCATTACCAATCCGCTGGCAGCCAAGATCCCCGCCGCATTTATTGTAATGACAAAAAACGGTAAAAGCAGCGAACTGAATGATCCAATGGGCTTGAATAAGGCGCGTAAAAGAGGATGGAAGATTTTCAAGCTCGAAGGCGGCCATTATGCAATGCGTGAACAGCCCGAAAATTTGGTAAGAAAACTGCATGAAGTAATGGAAAGGGGAAAGTAGGAGCGTTTTACTTCCTGGCACTGGCATAGTTCTAATATCAGCAGTGGTATCACGACGCGGAACAGCCAGTGCCAAAAACAGCAAATGCATCATCAAACCAACCCAAATGGCTTTTCCCCGGACACGGAAGCGCCTCTTTCACCAGAAGCCTTCCAGGTAGAAGTGCAAACCACCGCTTTTTTACAAAATCATCTGTATACCATTGAAGAAAACCCTTTCCGGACTTTCTGGATGGCAGGATTTGAATGCAGTGATCAGCTGAATTCGTCAGGAGACCGGGTTGATCTGCTGGAAGTTACCGGACATCTGGATTTGGTGCGGGAGGATTACAACCGCGTTCGTTCGCTGGGGATCCAAACCGTGCGGGAAGGAATCAGGTGGAGCGTGGTGGAATATCTGCCTTACCATTACAATTTTGACGCTGTCGCAGAGATGATGCTCGCAGCAGATGAAACCGGCATTCAACAGATCTGGGACATTTGTCATTTTGGCTATCCCGCTGATCTGAGCCCATTGCACCCGCATTTTACACCAAGGTTTGTAGCGCTTTGCGAAGCTTTCACTGTTTTTTATACCAACCGATATCCGGACAAACCCTTGTTCGTGACCCCGGTTAATGAGGTAAGCTTTATTTGCTGGCTGGGAGGAGAAGTGGCTGGTACTGTGCCCTATGCTGTCCGGAACGGTTGGGAAGTAAAGTATGCATTGATGCGGGCGTACATTGCAGCCGCGAAAGCAATGAAGCAGCTCAGTACGCTCGTCAGGATTGTAACCACCGAGCCGCTGGCGAATGTGGTACCCGGCATTGATCCGACTGAGATGGAAATCGCCCGGGCGGCCATTGAAAATGAATACCAGTTTCAATCCGTGGATATGCTTTGCGGGAGGATCTGTCCCGAACTCGGCGGTAGTGAAGACCTGGTGGATGTGCTGGGTTTCAATTACTACTATAATAATCAATGGGTAGCCGACGATCATACATACCTCGGTTGGAATGATGCAGTTCCCGACCCCAGGTGGCGCCGGTTGGCCGATCTGCTTGAACCTGTGTACCAGCGCTACAACAAGCCCATACTGCTTTCAGAAACCAGTCACCCCAAAGAAGACAGGCCGATCTGGATTGAGATGATAGCAAACGAATGCGCCGAGCTGATCAGTCGCGGCGTTCCTTTACTGGGTGTTTGCCTGTACCCGATCATCGACCGCCCTGATTGGGATAACCTGGATATCTGGCATCATGCGGGCATCTGGGATACGGATTTTGAGAGTAAGCACAGCCGCATTTTGCACGAGCCGTCGGAACGGGCGCTCCTTGCAGCGCAGCAGATTGTTGCCGAAAGCAGGAAAATAGCGCGGGCATAATAATTGGATTACAGCAGCGTAAGGCGCATTGCGCCCCACTATCTATCTAAAACCAGACTAATACATGAACAATTACACAATGCTGCAATTCTTTGAATGGTACTATCCCGCGGACGGAAGTCTGTGGAACCACTTTGCAGCAGAAGCCGAGCGTCTTAATTCAATGGGTTTTGACGCTGTGTGGCTGCCTCCGGCACACAAAGGAATGGAAGGCGGCAAATCCTCCGGTTATGATTCTTACGATCTATACGATCTCGGCGAATTTGATCAGAAAGGCTCCGTGCGGACCAAATACGGAACAAAAGAAGAGCTGATTGCAGCTATTAAGAGAGCCCAGGAAGTGGGGTTAAACGTATATTCTGACATTGTGCTCAACCACATGGGCGGGGCCGACGAGAAAGAAACAGTGACTGTTCGGGAGGTTACGCCTGAAAACCGGAATGAGTTTGTAAGCGAGCCGAAACAGATTGAAGCTTATACCAGGTTTACCTTTCCGGGCAGGGCTGGCAAATACTCCGATTTTATATGGGATTACCAGTGTTTTTCAGGGGTTGATTATAATGCGACGACGGAGGAAACCGCCATTTACAGCATTCAGAATGAATACGGCCACGGCTGGCAGGATGTGCTGGATCTTGAAAACGGCAATTACGATTACCTGATGCTTTCTGACATTGATTTCAGGAACCCTCACGTACGTGAGGAGTTGAAGCGGTGGGGAGAATGGTATTATGAAACGGTGGGAATGGACGGATTTCGTCTGGATGCGATCAAGCACATGGACCCGCAGTTTTTTGTAGAATGGCTGGACCACCTGCGCGGCAAATATAACCGAGAATTTTATACAGTAGGAGAGTACTGGGCGCCTTACGATCTGCCTTCAATGCATAATTATATCGAGTCAACAGGCGGAAGAATTTCGCTTTTTGATGCGCCACTACAAGCCAATTTTTTCCGGGCTTCCAAAGAAAGGGAGAATTTCGATCTGAGGTCGGTCTTTGAAGATACCCTCATCCAAACGCGCCCTGAACTGGCGGTAACGCTCGTTGAAAACCATGATACCCAGCCTTTGCAGTCGCTGGAACAAACCATCGAGCACTGGTTCCGGCCGCTCGCGTATGCATTGATCCTGCTCAGGGAATCGGGGTATCCGTGCGTGTTTTACACCGATTTATACGGGTCAACGTATAGCGATGAAGGGAATGATGGACAGCAGCACGATATTACCCTCGAAAAACTGGAAGGTCTTGAAACGCTCTTGTATGTGCGCAGAAACATATCGTACGGCCAGCAGACCGACTATTTTGAAGCGCAGGATAGTATCGGCTGGGTTCGCGGCGGCGATGATGCGCATGAAAACTCAGGCTGTGCGGTAGTACTTTCCATTGGCGGCGACACTGCGCGAAATATGGAAATAGGCGAAAAGCACGCAGGAAAGACCTTTGTCGACTATATGGGGCATTTTGATCACGAAATAACAATCCCGGAGAACGGCTGGGCTGAGTTTCCGGTCAAAGGCGGCTCGGTGTCGGTTTGGGCGTTGAAAATGCAGTAGGGAAGTAATGCGTGCCGGCAAGCCAGTGATGTGTTATGGCACGGTATTTAGACCTTCCAGCCACATATTCATTCATCCGCAAAAAGACCGGCAATCTCGCCGGCAGGTTAAAAAACCAAATCACATGAAAATATTACTTTATGCAGACCTGCAAAAACCGCATCAGGAAGCGCTTGTCGAGCAGCTGCCGAAAGACGCAGAAGTTATTCTGAAAGAAAACCTCTCAGATGATCAGCTGAAAGAGGCAATCGGTTCTGCGGATATCCTGATCGGTAATCCGCCGGTGGAACTTCTTGAAAGCGCAACCGATACGCTCAAATTCTGGCAGCTTGAAAATGTTGGTTTTGAACAATATAAAGATCTTGATTTTCAGGGTAAAGTGGCAAATGTGGGCGATATGTCAGCTGCTTCGTGTGCGGAGACCATCGTAGCAGGGATCCTTGGATTTTACAGGGGAGTACATATCATGGTCAAAAACCAGCTTAAAAAGCACTGGGAAAGCGAGGCTGTCGAAAGCAGGCTGTCGCTGCTGGGAGAAAAACAAGTGATCATACTTGGTTCGGGCACGATTGCGCAACATGTAAAGAAGATCCTGGAAGCTTTTGAATGCAAAATTCAGATGACCGCCAAAAGTGATCCGGAAGCAGATATCCACTCGTTTGAGGAATTGTTGGCCGCACTGCCTGAGGCAGATCTGATCGTGAATACATTACCGGGCAACCTGGATAATTATGTATCCGAAGAATTCTTTGGTGCGATCAAAGAAGGCGCGCTTTACGCCAATGTAGGCCGGGGAAATACAACCGACGAAACGGCATTGATCGAAGCACTGGAAAGTGGAAAGCTGCTCGGCGCGGTACTGGACGTGACAGAAGTGGAACCTTTGCCGGAAGATTCGAAATTGTGGGAATTGGAAAATGTGATACTTACCCAGCATACAGGAGCAGCTCACAAAAACCGAGACCGGGATAAGGTCAGGAAGTTTGTGGAAAATGTGAAGCAGTTCCTGGACGGGGGAGAAGTGGAAGATGAGGTGAAGCTTTCTGACGGATATTAAATGCAATTGGAACTTATCAACGGTCAAACCAGCGCTTGAATGCGGGCGCTTTTTCGCGACTGATGTCAAGTTCGGTATTCAGCGGAGATTTCAGGCGCACGGAGAGTTTCTGATTTTCGTGCGGTGAAATACTTTGTACTGCATGCATATTGATGATAAACTGGCGGTTGGCCCGGTAAAATTGCTTCGGGTCGAGCAGTACCTCGATATCGTCGAGCGAGTTGTAATCGAGCAGGTATCTCTCGCCTGCAAAAGTCTGCAGATAGTTGAAGTTATCCCGGTAAAAACATGCAATATCCTTTGTATCAACAGGAACCCATTGATGGCGGACGCTCACAAGGAATTTTTCCTTGAATGCTGATTGCTGCATTTCGGGATTCGCGAGCATCTTAACGAGCTGGTCAAGGTTGAGAGGAAGTACCGGATTTACGCGGGTATTTTCCCTGAACTTGTCCAGCGCTTTTTTTAAGTCGCGTTCCATAACCGGTTTCAGCAGATAATCAATGCTGTTGACCTTAAATGCGCGGATCGCGTATTCGCTGTATGCGGTTGTGAAGATGATCGGACATTTGAGTGCGTAAAAGTCGAAAATATCGAGGCTGATCCCGTCGCTGAGCTGCACGTCCATAAAGATCAGGTCAGGTTCCGCATTTTCCAGGAACCATTTACGCGCGGTTTTCAGGCTTGGTAAAATTGCCGCGATCTCGATATCGTCGGCGAGCAGCGTGATCTTTCGTTCCAGTTGCCGTGCTACCAATGCTTCATCTTCAATAATTACTGCTTTCATTTCTTAAAGTTTCAAAGTTCAAGGTAATGTCTGGTCGGGTTTTACCAGCGGTACGTAAATGTGGAATGCTTGTTCAGTTTCCGTCCATCGCACAGACCGACTGGATAGAAACCGGTACAGCGATTGCAGGTTCTTCAATCCCTGCCGGTTACTGGTTTCAACAAACTTCTTCTTTTGCAAATTATTCTCTACAACCAGGCATTCATCCTCAATCCTGACCGTAATGACCAGCGGCTGCTCGGAGGACATACTGTTGTGCTTGATCGCATTGTCAATGAGGTTTTGAATGGTAACCGGTGCGATGAGCCAGGAGTGGTAAGGTGGGTCAATGTTTATTCTCACATCAAGTCCCTCCTGAAAGCGTGTTTTCTGAATGTGGATGTACTCCTGAGCAAATTCCATTTCCTCCGAAAGTGTTACCAGCTCGTTGTTCTGATTTTTGAGAATGTACCGGTAAGTCCAGCTTAATCCTTCCAGGAAATGGCTGGCTTTCGGCGCGTCTTCCCAGATCAGGCTGTCCAGCGAGGTGAGTGAATTGAACAGAAAGTGCGGGTTCAGTTGTTGTTTGAGGCTTTCGAACATCACCAGTGTTTTCTCCTTTTCGAGCTGATTAGCCCGTTCTTCCAATGCAAACAAGGTTTGCTGTCGCTTTTCGATCATCCGGATGCGCCTTCTGAAAAGATAGTAAGTGACAGCGACAATGGAGATCAATGCAAGCAGGATAAACCAGGGCCGCTTCCAGTAAGGCGCAGCAATGTTAAAGTCTATTTTATCTTTTGTGTAAAACCACTTTTTCCCATCCAAACTGGCAGCTGCCTGAAACGAATACCGGCCCGGCGGCAAAGAAGAAAACCGGACTGCATTGTTTGAACCGTTTGCAATCCATTCACTCTGAAGTCCGAGCAGGCGGTAGCGGTATTTGATTTTCTGCGGATTGAGATAGTAAGCTGCTACAAAGCGGATTTCCAGTGAATTCTGGTCCCAGCCAAGACTTACCGGCGCGACAGGCGCTTTCGTTGTACCCGAATTCGCCGGATTTCGGCGATAACCAGGTGTTTGAAAAACCGAATCATTTTCATTGACCCGCACATTGGTTACAAATACTTTGAGGTCGGTTTGGTTGCGGTTGATTTTTTCAGGATCAAAGAAGTTCAGACCATTATTGCCGCCCCAGTACACGACGCCATGATCTGCCTCATAAATGCTTCCGGAATTGAAGCGCTTGTTCTGTACATTATCCCAGATGTCAAACCATTCCAGGTTCTGGTCTGCTTCGCTGAACCGGTAAAGTTCCTCATCGGCCCCGATCCAGATTTTGCCGGTCTTGTCACGGTAGAGCAGCATAATTTGCGAGTTGCGCAATGCGGGGACAATGGGCTTTCGCACTAAGCCGCGTTTCGTCCGGGTTATTTCAAACAAACCTACGCTGCCTGCCCAGATGGTCGAGTCGTTTTTGGCTAAAAGTGCGGTAACGAGTCGCGATGGGCTGAAAGTGGTGTCGCGGTAAATGGTCCTGAAAGCTCGGTCGAGGTATAGCAAGCCTTTGTAGGTCCCGACCCAGATATTGCCCGACTTTTCAGTCAATGCAGTTTGCAAAATGTAATCAGAGCCTGTAAAATGTAACTCGCGTATGCTGTACGAAGGTTTTTCAATGAGGTAACAAGCAGCGTCGCCCAGCACCAGACTGCCGCTTTCGGTTTTGTGGATTGCGTAAATATGGTCTTTCCCGATTTTTTGTTCCAAAGCTTTCTGCGACGCACTTGATCCGTAAACGGGTTTCCTGAAAAGCAGGGTTTTCGGATCAAGGATCAATGGGCCGCCGGCGGCCGGGCCCGCTATTAAATTAGCTCCGTCAAACTGCAATGCATATACAGCAGGAAACCTGAATGGGTCGCCGGGCTGCTGTCCCGGCATTCGTCTGGTCAGCTTCCCGGTACGCGGGTCGAGCTTTGAAATACCTTCCGCTGTCGCAAGCCAGATATTACCCTGGTCGTCGCCGGTAATTGCGCGAACGTTATTGTTTTCTTCGGTAAAATCTTTCCCGTAGGTTCTCAGCCAGCTGATTGAATGCCGGTGCGGACTGAAAAACAGGATACCCTGCTTGGTGACCATCCACATAAGCCCGTCTGCATCCAGGTGACTGGCGTGGATTTCGCTGGCAGGTAGCTGGTTGCCGTGGAAGTACAGTACGGTACGCCGGAACTTACCCGTCTGCCGGTTATAGAGGAAGCTGCCCTTGCTGGTTGTCACGAGATCAAGCTGCCCGCGCAGCGGCAGCACCGAATTGACCACCAGGAAGTGCTGATCGTCTGGCTCGCCGGG
This sequence comes from Dyadobacter crusticola DSM 16708, assembly GCF_000701505.1. Lineage (GTDB taxonomy): Bacteria > Bacteroidota > Bacteroidia > Cytophagales > Spirosomataceae > Dyadobacter > Dyadobacter crusticola. Next base: position 74,212 of record NZ_KL370786.1, read on the forward strand.
AACATCAATGGCAATGGGACGGATTTTTCCTGTTCGGAAATCCAGCTCGAAAGTCTGCAGGCTTGCATTCGTGGCCCATAAAATATGGTTTGAAACGGGCGTGATCCTGGTTACATCGCGAAATGCGATTTTACGTACAGTCCCCGTCTTGAAGTTGTAGGCATAGAGCACGTTCGTGTTTCCGATAAATAGCTCATTTCCAAAACGCGCAAAGATTTTCCGGTAAAAGGCTTCGCCGGCGAGCCCGGCAACTGAATGCGGCGCAAATGCATTTACTATTGGATTATATTGGTACAAGCCGCGGCCCGAAATGATCCATATCCGGTTGTCGGGCGTGACCTGTAATACATTGAATTTGGTAGCGCTCTCCTGCATTTCAATCTGCTGAAAACCTGCCCGGTCGTTTTTGAAAACGCTGACTGAACTTTGACTGCTAAGCCAGATCTGACCACTTGTATCCATCGCCATATCCAGGTAATCTTCGCCGGCTGCTTCGAAATGTGTGACAGTTTTGCCGTCAAATCGCTGCACGTTTCTCCGTGAAAGCAGCCATAAAAAGCCATTTTTGTCTTTGATCACTTTGTGAATATCGCCCGTGCGGATTCCGCTGCCCTCATTGAGCATCTGTACGTTGAAGTCGGGCAGCTGCGCATTGGAGAGGTCGGCGATCAGTAGCAGAAAAGCGGTTATTAGTCGAAAATGCATGCGGCTACCCGGTTGATGCAGGCTCCCCAGGCCCGCTCGGAATCTGCGGTCCATTGGTTGCCAAAAGCTCTTTTTAATGTCCATAACCAGCAGGTGGCCAATTTTTCAAAAAGGGGCTGGTGCATTTCAGGCAAGTCTTTGATCAGGTTCTGCATCAATATCCTGAGCGATTCCGGCCGGTCTATCCGGCTGAGGATGATGCTGATCGTCTCGGTCAGTGCTACATTCAGGTCGGCTGCGCCAAACTCTTTACTTATCTTTTTCACAGGCCCCTGCAGTTTGGGATAGTCCAGAAACAGTTTTCCAAAAAATACATCTCCCATCATATCCGGCCGGATGTTCCTGAGGCTGAGCCAGTCTTGTTTGATAATCTTTATTTGCTCGATAGTGGGTTGAGCTTTGTTCATTAATCAAGAATATTAAATCCGCTTGAATTTTGCAAAACGGCGGGGTGCTTCCAACGAATTTATTATCAACAGGATAAAACAGGATCCGGAGCGTAGCAAATCCGGCACAAAGCGCATTTTCCGGCTTCAACTTTCATTATCGGAGCATTTTCAACGCTTCCTTAACGGATCACATCATCTCATCTGCGATTTCATGCGCTTCGTAAACTAAAATTTCTCCGCCGGCAGCACGCCATGATAGTTTTGGAGCATCAAAAATTCAGTCACATCTATATTAAACAACAAAGAGAAAATGAAGGAATTAGCCAAACTCAGAAAAATCACTTACGTATGTATGTTGCTGCTTTTCAATGCATGCGGCGAAAAAAATGAGCCTAAACCAATGGGCACTTTGATTTCGTACACCAACCTGCGCGACGACCATTTTGATCGCATCGACATCCTCGTAGATGGGAAGGTCAGGGGATTTATCACAAAGCCAACCACCGACAAGCCGGTATGCTGGGCGGAAAATTCAGCAACGGTAAGCAGCATTTCACTGGAAGCAGGCCGACACACAGTAGCTGCAAAACAATACCTCGCAGGTGAAATGGTAGGAGAGTGGGACGAGGATGCCATTGATATTACGCTCGATAAATGCAACAAAATACGCTGGACAGAGTAGCGATTGAACAATTACGAAAAACCTAAAACGATATTCTATTTGCCATGAAACCACTTTATTTAGCGCTAATCGCATTGCTGTTGGCCCTGCTCGCAGGTGCGCAAACGTCGACAATCAATTACCAGGGCGTAGCGCGCAGCCTCGACGGAGAGCCGCTTCGGTTTACCACCATCGCAATCCGGCTTAGCATTCTCGCAGCAAGCGGAAACACGCTTTACACGGAAGTCAAATCCGTGCAGACCAATGGCTTTGGTTTGTACAATATCTCAATCAATGACGGGACAGGAACCCGCGAGGGGCTTTTCGGGAATATCGACTGGTCTGCGCCCAGGTTCTTGAAGACAGAGATCGATGTTGAAAACGGCTCGGCTTTCACCGATCTTGGCACAACGCCCATTCAAAGTGTACCTGGCGCATTGGTTGCCCGGAATCTGGAAGGTGTTATCAATCCGGTCGAAGGAGATATATTGGAATTTCGGAATGGGAAATGGGCGCGCAAGCCGAAAAGCAAGCGGTACCACGTGGCCGGCATAGGCAATTACAATCTGGGTCAGGCTGTGTCGTTTGTCGGTCCCACGGCGACTGTCACAATCGAGCGAGACAATCCTACTATTACCATTCACATGACCCGGATATTCGGGTCTTCGATGCCCGACGGAGCGGGCGGACTGCTCCTTAACCTGGGTTACCGGAAGCAGGGCGGTTTTCCTTACGAATTCGACAATTCTCACCGGCTTACCGGCGTGCAGGTGGGCGGTATCATCCGAATGCCGGTGACGCTTTCAGGGACTTACCAAACCAATTTTCTGGAAGGAGAAACCTATGAGCTTGGCTTGATAGGGGCTGCGTTTGAGTACGAGAACTGGAACAACAACGGCAAGTCAATCGGCTACGTGGAAGTAAGCTAGTGAGCGTTCCACCTCTTTGTTTTCCCCAAAATCGTCAAGCAATGAAGTACTTTATCTCTTTGTTATTCTGCCATTTTCCTCTGATCGCTTCTGCTCAGCTAGTCAACAGTCACGCGCTGACAAGCTCGGGCGGCAACCAGGGACAAATCGGGGAACATTATTTCGAATACAGCCTGGGCGACCTGTTCACTGCCACCGGGCAGACAGGCAGTATGTACAACACCACCGGCATTATCCAGCCCGTAATGGGCCCCGCTGCATTGCCGGTGACACTGATCAGCTTTGAAGCAGCAAAGGAGGGTCAATCGGTTGAACTTCAATGGGCTACTTCTCTTGAAATCAACAGCGACAGATTTGATATTGAGCGGAGCACAACCGGGAAGGATTGGATCAGGCTCGGCTCTGTGAAAGCTAAAAACAGGGAAGGAAACAACACTATCACACACTATACCTTTTCGGATTACGAACCTTCCGGGGGGACTAATTTGTACCGTTTAAAGATCATTGATCACGACGCGAGCTTTACGTATAGTAAGATCCGTACAGTTGGAATAGAAATTGAACTCAGCGTTTATCCCAACCCCGCCTCTGATAAGCTTTTTAACAGAAGCGGGAATTGGAACCAGGTAAAATCAGTATCGATGGTGAACCTGAGCGGCAGAACGGTTTATTACTCAGCTGGTCCGGTCAGCCGGGAGCTTTCGCTAACGCATTTGCCAACAGGCAATTACACTGTTCAAATCACAGGAACAGGTTGGGAGATACGAAGAAAAGTGGCAGTAGCCAGGTAGTTGCGCCGCTGGCCCTAGCCTTCTAATGCATTGATAACCTGGGTGGTAGATACGACGGTCGCAAACTCTTCATTTAACTGTGCCAATGCGGTTTGATGCATTGTTTCGCCGTCGTAGTACTGTCCGTTGATACCCTTTTTACCAAAAGTAGCCGTGGCATCTGCGACTATAAAGGTTTCATAACCGTAATTTCCTGCCATTCTTGTCGTGGTAGAAACACAATGGTCGGTTGTAAGTCCCGCGATGACGAGCGTGTGAATTCCCTGCTGATCCAGCAGTTCTTTCAGATTCGTACCAATGAAAGAGCTATTGACAGATTTCTGAACGATCGTCTCACCTGGAAGTGGTTGTACAATTTCCTGGAACTCATGCCCGGGACTATTGATGCCATGTTTTGCGTCGGGGTTTACAGAGATATGTTGAATGTGGAAAAGCGGCAGCTGATTGGTGCGCCAATAATCAAGTAGCTTTTTCGCATTTTCTTCTGCATCCGGGTTATTTCGCGTCCCGCCCCAATAGGCTTGGTCTTCAAATGCTTTCTGAATATCGATCAGGATCAATGCGGGTGAGTCTGCTTTACTTAGGTTCATATAACTAATTTGATGTATTCCGGATAGAGGTTAAAATTCTATTTCCAGATCAAAAAACGTCTTCTGAGAGACAAGAACCAAGCACGAGTTAGTTAGCGAAGCCGAAAGGGTCGGTTTTGTAGACAGGTAGCACGATTAACTATTAAAAGGTTTGCCGTTTTTAAATCATCGGAAAGGGAAATGTCTGTGCTGATATCAAACTAATTTTACATAATTTTGAAGAGTTCATACTTCAACTCTTCTATCTATAATGAAATTTTTTACCTCCACAGAATCAGGTTCATTACCCAAGAAATCCTATCAAAAGCCGCGGCTTAAAAAATTGGGCAGCGTCGTACAACTTACAAAGTTGGGTAAGCTGGGGTCGCAGTTCGACGCCAATGAGCCCACTAGCAATAATTTTTCTGACGATTAAGGTTTTTAATTATAAATCTATCTTAGTAAAATCGGTTTGCTTTAAAATTCGTCAAACCACGTCAGAGATTATCCTGGCGTGGCTTGCCGAAAGAGTCCAGCCAAATGGATAGATAGATGATGCGGGAAACCTGCCAGATATAGCGCGGTTTTAGTTTGCCGTGAATGCGCTTGTTAAATACCACTGATACCATTCCGCTGAAAACCTGCCGGTCTACTATTTCCCAGATCGGGTGTGCGGGAGATGACATTTGTGGCCAGGCTGCGTTGTATAACTGCTGTGCCGCATGCAATCCATATTCAATAAAATTCGCTTTAGTATTCCTTGTCTGCACGGACCGGGGAATGATGCCCTGCATACCGTGCCTGATCAAGCCGCGTCCGCGTCCATTATCAAAGCTCAGGTTCACCGGCGTTGCCAGACATAGTTCAATTACATTCTTATCATAAAATGGAAATGCATACTGGTGCCCATAATATGCGCCGATATGGTTGGTCTGTTCATTGCAGATGACATTGGTGTGGTTCACTATCCCTTCTAGCGAGATCCCCTGGTCGGTCCGGATCGCATTCACAAGTCCCTGTGTTGATCGTTGTGCGCGCGGCGTGATCTGCTGCTTGAATTCCCGTGTTAGTGCGTCGGTGCGCATGGTGGGAGCGACCGGCTTTTTGGCGATTTTGTCAAATACAAAAGCGATGACAGCCTTTTCTGAAATGTTCAATTTTCGCTTGTATTCCCTCATTTTGGAGAGAATGGAAAATAGCGGCTCTTTCCGATAGCGGCTCCGGAAATCCCGAACAAGAAGCGAGAGCATGTATTTATCATAAAACACCTTACGACTTTCTCCCTCAGCAAACGACCGTTGTGTATTGTGATCGTAGAACTGCTCGCACGCGATCTTAAAAGCACTCAGATCGCCTGCTTGCATCAGCTCGTCGAGATAGTCGAAGCCGGTTGTCGCTACATTATCTCCCCCGTGGCCTGTCAGGATTAAATCACATCCCAGCCTTTGCAGCTCGTTTGAGATACTTAAATGGAAGCTGGAAGGCATAATGAACTGTTCAGGACGGTCGAAAATCGTATTGATCTTCACGATTGACCCCAGTACATCGTCCAGGGGAGTTACGCGGTGGTGATTGGTGTGCCACTGATTCACTACATCCTGAACAAAGCGTTCTTCTTCCGCCAGCGGCTGGCCCGTATCAATCTTGAAAGTGTTCAAAGCCGGCCTGCCTTGTTGCATCAAAGCCGATTGCGCTATGCAGGTCACTGTGGACGAATCCAGCCCGCCGCTCAAATGCGACCCGATGTTTTTTTTGTTTGCAGTTCTGCTGGTGACAGCACTCGTAAAAATGTCCCGGAATGAAGAGGAATAGTCTTCAATTCCGCCCATTTGATAAAATTTTTGAAAGTCTGGCTGCCAGTAACGTATTTCTTCCGTTTTCTCTGCGCTTACCTTTAAATAATGTCCTGGCAGAACACTGTAAACATCTTCATAAAACGTCTCGGCACCGTAAGGCAGATTCGTAACGTGCCAGGTAAGGTATTCCCGGAACTTATGCCTGTTGGGCCTCACCGGTACTTCATACAGTACATTCAATGCTTTGATTTCTGATGCAAATGCAAAAAAGCGGTTGGGCTGATGTACATAATAGAGCGGCTTTACGCCGAGTATATCCCGGGCACAGTACAGGGTTTGTGCATTACTATCCCACAACGCTAATGCAAAGTCCGCATTCGGCTCATCGAAAGCCGCAGGACCTTTCTGTGCATAATGGTTGGCAAATGGAGAGTTGGGGAAAACGCTGGAAAAAACATCCGCATCAGCAACTGCCGAAACGCGGCTATCATTTGTTGTCTCGACCGGCCCGCCGAATGTCATCAATACCCCATTTTCAATGTGGCTGGTGGCCAAACTACCGCGGTGCCCAAGCAATGCAGCTATGTTGTTAATGTCGGCTGGCCTGACCTCCTGGCCGTCAAATCGTATCATTCCGGCGATTCCGCCCATGTTGCTGCAAGTTTAATTGGGTCAGCAGCTGCGCCCAGACGATTGCTGCTCCATTTCACTCACAACGCGGATGGTCGCTTTATCTGAGTCGCGAAGCAGTGACTACAAAAGGCAAAGGTGTTATAATCGTCTTTTCTAATGAAGGTGAGGTTAAAAAATAGCCTGACACGTAAATGGCAAGGCTGTCCTGAGCAAGATTTTCAGGCAGATTGCAACTGCCCCAGGCGACGCCGTTCGATGCGAGCAACAGGCTACCGGTTGCCAGTCCGCCGCTTAGTCGCACAATTACGGGCGCATCAACTACCTGATTAGCTCGTTTTAGACCATCGAACCTACCTTAACATTTTGATACCGCAGGGTCGATTTTATCTTCCTTGCATTGCGACAAACTTAACAGGATTATCAAAGCGAGTAAACAGGGTTTCATATTTGGTGTCTGTTTAGAGAAATGTTGAAAGTACGTGTACTTGTGGCTCATAGAGTTTCCGATCTCATTGACCCATTTGAATCAGCTTTCGTTGGAACCTCAGAGGCAGTAGGCTCTTACATGCCAGTGCTTTACGAACTAACAAACTATCACCGCCATGATCAGAAACTATTTCGTTATCGGGTACCGGAACTTCCGGAAAGGGCATGTTTATTCGTTGATCAATCTTTTCGGTCTTGCAGTAGGTTTATCCAGTGTGATGCTGATCATCGCTTACATAGGTTACGAGCTATCATTTGACAGGCATTTTCCTCATTCAGACAGGATATACCAGCTCGTCATGGAATCGCGGGAGACCGATCCGATCGTCAGGACGTTACAAACGCCGGAGCTGCTGGGAAAAACCTTAAATGAGGAATTTTTTGAGGTTGAAACATCTACCGTTCTGTATCCATACAAACATACCTATCTGGTCAACAACCAGCCGGTGGAGCTCAATTTTGCACTTGTCAATCCTACTTTCCTTTAAGTTTTTGATTTGCCAGTCTTGGCAGGCAACAAGGCGGTGGCTTTGAAAGACGAGTCGGGCATTGTGCTGAGTAAGTCAACCGCGGAGAAGCTTTTTCCAGGGACAGATGCACTAGGGAAAACAATCAGCCGGAAATCATTCGGCGGAGGCGACACATATGATACATATACCGTAACAGCCGTGGTCGGGGATATCCCTGCAAACTCACATTTTTATGCCGAAGCTTTTGCGGCGCAGCCTTTTGGCAAAAAGACGCTGGATTTTACACGTTATTCCTCATTGCCGCAGTATGTGCTTCTAAAATCCAACACAGACGCACGCAAGCTGGAAGCGAAAATGCAGTCTGTTTTGGCTAAATACAAGCTTGCCAGAACAACGCATATTGAACTGCTGCCTTTGATTGACATTCATTTGCGGGCCGGAAAGGTAGATTTCCCCGATATGAAACTGAGCGACGTTCGCTACATCTATATTTTTGGTTGTGCCGCATTGCTGATCCTGCTGATCGGCTGCATTAACTATGTAAACCTGACCACCGCCCAGGCCTTGCAGCGCGTGAAAGAAGTGGGTATCCGCAAAACTTTGGGAAGCGGCCGGTTGCAGCTTGCGTTTCAGTTTATCGGAGAATCGTTTCTGTTTTTTATTGTTGCAAATGTGCTGGCACTTGTCCTTTCTGTTGTCGCTTTGCCGGCTTTCAATCAAATGTTGCAGGTTAACCTGCCAATCAGTGACCTGTTTGGATTTCAAAATATTTCCCTCTTTCTAGCTATTGCATTGGTGTCGGGCTTGCTGGCGGGCGCTTATCCTGCCATGTTTCTGAGCCGGTTGCAGCCTGCGGGCATTCTGAAAGATAAAAATGGCGGTCTCAGGATCAATTTCAGTCTGCGCAAAATCCTGATTGTTTTTCAGTTCAGTATTTCCATTGCGCTTATTGTTGCTACCATGATCGTCTGGCAGCAGTTGAAACTGTTTCATAGCCGCCCTTTGGGTTTTAATAAAGATCATTTGCTCCTGCTGCCGCCCATTCACCTCGACAATAAACCCGAAGCATTTAAAGCAAAGTTGCTGGACAATCCGAACATAATCTCAATCAGCCTTGCAGAACTGGATTTAGGTGATAAAATCGGCAATAGTTCAAGTATGTCAGATCTTGATGATAGTACGCGCAGGCTGGATTTCGGGTTTGTTTATGGTGATTCCGATTTCCTGAAAACAATGGGTATAAAGCTGGAAAGCGGCAGAGATTTTTCAAGCCGATTTCAGAGTGACAATGTGAATTATGATTCGCTGTATTCGGCCTCAAACAGCAAAAACGCGGATGAATGGCTCTATAAGCAACCTATTATCATTACAAAAAGCCTGGCAAAAGCGCTGAGGTTGAAAAATCCAGTGAATGAAGTAATCAGGCTTGGCGCATTGCAGGGAACGGTAATCGGTGTGGTCAGGGATTTTCAGGTGACCACATTGAAAGAGATAAGCCCTCTGCTGGTATACAAGCCGAAACAGCAATGGTTTAGCACAACCACTTATATCCGCCTTAACAACCGGAACATTCCCGAAAGCATTGCCTACATTGAAAAAGCCTGGAAGGAGTTTTTTCCTGATCGTCCATTCTCCTATTCTTTTGCCGACGACAAACTGCAAAGATTATATCAGACCGAAAACCGCCTGGCTTCCATTTTCAGCGCATTTTCCCTGCTGGCGATTGGGATTTCGACATTGGGCTTGTTCAGTCTGGCTGCATTGATGGTGAAACAACGCACCAAAGAGATCGGAATCAGAAAGGTTTTGGGCGCATCGGTTTCCGGCATTGCATTGCTGCTCTCCCGGGAGTTTATCATCCTGATCCTGGCGGCTGCGGTAATCGCTTCCCCGCTTGCCTGGTATGGAATGGAGCAATGGTTGCAGGATTTTGCCCACAGGATTGATATCCACTGGTCTATATTCCTTGCCGCCGCGATACTTGCATTACTTACCGGTGTGCTGACGGTTTCTCTTCAGACAATCAGAGCCGCTAGGTCCAATCCGGTGAATGCGTTGAAGACCGAGTAATTGATCGCGATGCTGTGGTGATTTTGAGCGCGGGTACGCTTTTTGTTGTGTTTTGTACAGGCTGTGCCTGTTTTGTTGGCACAGTAAAATTAATCACCACATAACAACCATTAAAAATGAAAATCGCATCAGCATTCATGACACTCGCAACCGTAGCAATGCTATGGGGCTGCGGGTCCAAATCGACCGAAACAACAGACACTACTGACTTTGCCGACAGTACCAACGAAGCACTAACCGACGGCGACTCGGCATCGGCTGTTGCAGAAGACGACACTGAATTTGCCGTTGAGGCAGCAAACGGTGGGCTGGCAGAAGTGGCACTAAGCAAAATTGCTCAGGAAAAAGCTACCAATCCAGAAGTGAAGGAGTTTGCAAAACAAATGATAACAGACCATTCGAAAGCAAATGAAGAACTGAAAACGATTGCGATGAGCAAAAACATCACGCTACCTACGGCTCCTAATGAAGAGAAGCAAAAAGCAGCATCTGATCTTGGCGCTAAAAGCGGAAGTGATTTTGACAAAGCTTATATCGCGCAGATGAAAAAAGACCACGACGCAACCGTGAAACTTTTTGAAGATGCTCAGAAAGAAGTGAAAGATGCAGAGCTGAAAGCTTTTATCGACAAAACTTTACCTGTTATCAAAGCACACGCTGAGCACGCGAAAGGTCTGGACAAGACAAAATAACATCCGGATAATTTGATATGAGCTGGCAGTCACGGTTGTGGCTGCCAGCTCTTTTTTTGTCCAACTGATCGGCATTCAACGTTAATGGCCTTATGTTGGAAATATTTCTTATTATTATCTTATGATGAGAGAATATAATTCTATTGTCAGATCGCTTTTGAGGATATGCTTTAACTCCGTTTAAAATGAAAACAATCTTTATGACTATGTTGCTGGCAGCGCAAATGATGCATGTTGCTGTGGCCCAGACCAAAAATGCAACAGCGCCTCCGCAGGCGAAGACCGCGAACGGCACAGTGGAAGGCGTTCTGGAAGCGTCGGGTGTGCGGGCATTCAAGGGAATACCCTTTGCAGCCCCGCCGGTAGGTGAGTTTCGCTGGCGTGAACCGCAACCGGTAAAAAACTGGCAGGGTGTTCGTAAAACAGTTAAATTCGGCCCGCGCGCAATGCAGAATGCAGTATTCGGAGATATGGGCTTCCGCTCTGATGGAATGAGCGAAGATTGTTTGTACCTCAATGTATGGACGCCGGCGAAATCGGCGCATGAGAAACTTCCCGTGCTGGTATATTTCTATGGCGGCGGCTTCGTAGCCGGTGATGGTTCCGAGGGACGCTACGACGGCGAAAGTATGGCTAAAAAAGGCATTGTGAGTCTGACAGTCAATTACCGCCTGGGCGTCTTCGGCTTCTACGCTTCCGAAGACCTGACCAAAGAATCACCCAACAAAGCCTCCGGGAATTACGGGTACCTGGATCAGGCTGCTGCACTGGCCTGGGTGAAAAAGAATATCGCTGCATTCGGGGGAGATCCTGATAAGGTAACTATCGCAGGAGAATCAGCTGGTTCGCTGTCGGTAAGCGCATTGATGGCGTCTCCACTTTCTAAAAACCTGTTTTCTGCCGCAATAGGCGAAAGCGGATCCGTGCTGGGCACATTGCCGCCGGTACCCCTGGCGCAGGCTGAGCAGGCAGGTGCAAAATTCAACGAGCAGGTTGGTAAGAAATCTTTGGCAGAAATGCGCGCGATTCCCGCCGAAGAATTGCTGAAAGCAACAGCTGGCCAGGGTGTACCCCGGTTTTCATCTGCGGTAGACGGCTACTTCTTTGCTGAGCCGCCACTGAAAACCTTCCAGGAAGGGAAGCAGTCGCAGGTGCCACTTTTAGCCGGCTGGAATTCGGAGGAAATGAATTACCGTATGATTTTGGGTAAAGAAGCGCCCACGTTGGACAATTACACCAAAGCGGTTCAAAAGCTTTACGGCGAGCAGGCCGATAAGGTTTTGAAAGAATATGCAGCTTCCTCGGACGCAGAAGTGGAACAAGTGGCTACTGACCTCGCAGGCGACCGCTTTATCGGTTTTGGTACCTGGAAATGGATTGATCTGCAAAGTAAAACCGGCGGCGGAAAGCCTGTTTACAGATATATGTACGGCCGCCCGCGTCCTGCTATGAGCGCAGAAGCTGGAAATGTAACTGCGAACCTGGCCGGCGGCGTTTCGAAGAGTACGGAACCTGCGGCCAAAGCGCCATTGCCCAAAGGTGCGGTGCATTCAGCCGAAATTGAGTACGCAATGGGCAATTTGTCGTACAACAAAGTGTACGCCTGGACACCGGAAGATCATAAAGTATCGGCCACAATGCAGGAATACTTCGCCAATTTCATCAAAACAGCAAACCCGAATGGAAAAGGCCTGCCGGAATGGCTGCCTGTGAAAGCCGGCGAGAATGCAAAATACATGTACCTGGATGTAGACAGCCGACTGGAAACTGAAAAGCACCGCGGCCGCTACGTTTTAATGGATGAAATGGCTGCCAAAAACTAGCCAAAACAGATTGCTGCGCCGATCCTGATCAATGGAAAGAAGACCTGAATTGCACCGGTGAAACCTGCGTTTTCAATTTGAACAGCCTGCTGAAAGATTGCGGATGTTCAAATCCCAGATGGTACGAAACTTCGCTGATCGTCATTTGGGTAGTCGATAAAAGTTCTTTTGATTTTTCGATCAGCTTTTGATGGATATGCTGCTGTGCGTTCAGCCCCGTGAGCGAACGCAGCATATCACTCAAATAATTGGGCGTGTAATGCAGCTGTTCTGCCAAATACTGAACGGTAGGAATGCCGCTTTCAAGTGACTTTTCATTGTCAAAGTATTCGTTCAGCAGATCTTCCAATTGTTGAAGCAAGTCACTGTTTACCGATTGCCTGGTCAGGAATTGGCGTTTGTAAAAACGTTTGGCGTAAGTCAGCAGGAGCTCCACCTGGGAAATAATGACTTCGTGACTGAAATCATCGATCCTTCCATTTAATTCCTGGCCGATGATCTGGTAAATGGCAAGCATTGTGGCCCTTTCCTGTTCAGACAAATGAAGTGCTTCGTGAATGGCGTAAGAAAAGAACCCGTAGGTTTTGATCTTGCGGGCGAGGGGATATCCCTGTAAAAAATCGGGATGGATGATCAGTGAATAGCCCTCGCTATCCTCATACGTATCTCCGCCCCCCAAAAGCTGGTTTGGCGCAACAAACAGCAGGCTTCCCTCATCAAAATCATAGTAGCCCTGTCCGTATTTAAACTTCCCGCCGAGCTTCGTAGTAAATGAGATTTTGTAAAAATCCATGATATAGCTCTGCGGAAGCTTCGACAATTCAACTTCCTCTTTGGTAGCATCGATCAGGCTGATCAATGGATGAACAGGCCCGGGAAGATCCAGCATCCGGTGTATCTCGGAGATTGTCTTTACTTTCCTGATGACCGGCGTTTCAGTTTTCATATTGGAAGATACTTAACAGGACCGGCAGCAGTTCAGCCGCCGGTCTTTGATTTATTTACAATTCAAATGTTTGGGATAAAGTTCTGGCTTTGATCACCAGGGCAAAGCGCCGTCGGGGCCTGTGAAAGTAGCAGTTGGTCCATCTTTTTCGAGCGCCACACGCACCGGCTCGCGCGATCCTACCTCAACAGAATCGGTACCCTGGAAATTGTTCAGGGCAGTGGCAGTAAATCCGGGACTTACCGCATTGACTTTGATGTTTTCCTTTTCCAATTCAATTGCAAAAGCCATAGTTACCGCATTAAGGGCGGTTTTGGAAGCCGCGTAAACCACGCCAAAATGATCACGGGCCCAGCAAGCCGGATCCGAAACCCACGTGAGCGAGCCCAGACCGCTTGATACATTCACAATGCGCGCATTTGCAGATTTTCTGAGCAGGGGCAGCAAAGCCTGCGTGACGGCGATCACCCCGAAAACATTAGTCTCCCAAACGGCACGTACCTCGTCGAGGGATGCTTTGGTGGCGCGGCCATCCTCGGTTGTTTCCTCCAAAGTGCGGCCTGGCTTTCCGGCGTGCGCTATTGCTGCATTGTTTACCAATAAGTCGAGGCGGCCGTGCTGCTTTTCAATCTGCGCTGCTGCCGCACTGATCGTCGCTTGCTGGGTGACGTCCAGTTCAATGGGAAATGCATTACTGCCCATCTCAGCAGCTGCTTTTTCTCCGTTGCCCAGCTTACGCGACCCTACATATACAATATAATTGTCAGCCGCCAGCGCCTTTGCGATCTGAAAGCCCACGCCCTGGTTAGCGCCGGTTACAAGTGCAACCAGCTGATGATGAGTTGAAGCTCCGGTTTGATTTTCCATAAATGTGAATGATTAATGAACAATGCAAAATTCACGAATCACTACACGGCCGGAATAACCGAATCAAGGACATTTGTAGCCTAAATATCAAATCCGAACTTCTTCTTCTTGTATGGTTTGATGGTTTTCGAGGCCATTATCAGCCTCTGGACTTTGACCAGATCGTCGTCGCTAATCTTTCCGAGATAATTAGCAGGATCTGATTGCAAAGCTGATTTGATATGATCAATCCGCTCTTCATGCAAGTCAGTACAATCTATGTACGATCTATGATCCAGGTATTTGCGGCCTGCAATATCAATTGGTATATGAAGACTCTTTAATTCATCTGAGAAATTCACGTTCTCATTCAATGCAGTGTTTATCAGGACAGTAGCCAAACTGACCTGATCATTTCCAATCGCAACAATGACAAATCGTTTTTCCTTCGGAGGAACAGTCCATTTCAGAAACAGCCTTATCACGCATCCAATCTCAACATTTCGCTCGGCAAACTCTTCTCGAAAGCTTTCAGGAAAGTGATCCCCTAAGCTCATTTAAACATTTGTTTTGTTTCAAGATTTTCTTGCAGGTAATTCAGCGTGTCCTCACTTGCGCCTCCAACTCTGCCGATTTCCAAAATGTCCATTTTATGGTTCAGCTTGACCGCATTGTAAGCATCGTCGTGGGATTTATCAGTTCGTTCCGAAAACGTCAGACTGCCAAACGAATCAATCGAATTGTCAATGCATAACATCTCTGATTCTGATAAATAGTTGAGGTTCGGCTCCGACACAGCTTTGAAAGAGTGTTCGCCGACCAACGTGAAATAGCTACTCCAATCTCCACTTGGAACGCTTTTCAATATGTCATATGCGTTCGATGGAACAGGTCCATATTTCATGGCAACATAGTCGTCATTAAGCAATGTTCTGCCAAAACGCCGGATGTGCTCCTGTTCTGCGAAGTATAAGATCTTGAAGATCTTATGATAGTCGGCAGTACCTAGTTTGGAAATGACATAAAGGAGAATGTTAATTAACTCCAGACGTCTCTCATCAATCTTCATAGTTATTAGCGGTGTATTAAAGCATTTAGAATAATATTTGGCGAATGGGTAAATCGCAGCTATTTACTTCTGGACGGGCTCTTGCCGGTATGCTCTTATGAAACAAAGTTATTGTTATTAATGGATTGTTAACAATCGCGCAAAGATTTATTAGCCACTTGCCGCTAACACCCCCCGCGGTTGTCCCAAAACCCCACGTAAGTTCTTTTAAACTATAAATAGTTTTGTGCGTATGATACCTTTTTAAACAAACAAAACATTGAAAATGAGAAAGCTGGTTTTATTTGCGCACATGTCGCTGGATGGTTTCGCGGGCGATCAAAATGGGGGCCTGGGCTTTCTGACCTATAATGAAGAGCTGCGACAATTCGCCGACGAGCTGGTTAAGACGGTTGGTGCACCTGTTTACGGCAAAAACACGTACCACCTGATGGAAGGGTACTGGCCCACTGTTTTGAACGATCCCAACGCAGACGCGCATTCGCTTGCGCACGCAAAATGGGTGGAGGAGGTCCCGAAGTTCGTTTTCTCGACAACTTTGGAAAGCGCAGATTGGAACAACACGACGCTGATCAGGGGCAATGTAGTGGAAGAAATAACCAGACTGAAACAGCAGCCGGGCAAAGACCTGGTGATATTCGGCAGCCCCGGACTGGCAAAAAGTTTAATGAATCTTGGCCTGATCGACGAGTACCAGCTGACCCTCCATCCTGTAATATTGGGACAAGGAAACAGCCTGTTCGACGGCAATACGCAAATAAGCAATCTTAAATTGATAGCTTCAAAAACGTTGAATTCTGGCGTTGTAACACTGCATTACACCAACCGCTAAAACAGCAAATCGCATTTAATCCGCTCATCGTGCCGGCAACTTCGTGCTACCTGCCTTTCGACCGGATCCGGTTTACAGCAATACCTTTTGAATGCATTGCAGTCACGAGGTATTGTTCGTTTTTTGCGCCGCGTAACAATGCGCTGGAACGTGCATCGCCTTCGAGGAGCAAGCCGCTTTTTGCGGGAGTTTGGGGTAAAAATCCACCTTTGCCGTTGCCGAGCAGCAGCAGGCCCGTCGAAGCATCCTGCCGGCCCATATTGACTTCATTCGGGTAGAAATTACCGGTCAGGATCACGTCGGGGTTCTGATCCGCATTCACGTCGGTGACCACAATGCCGAATACGGGAGCCACCTGTGCTTCAATGGGCAGAGCCTTCACTTCAAACTTCCCATTTCCTTTATTCTCAATGTACGCGCTTTGTAAAAAGGTCGCCTGTGCTGTGTACGCGTCTTTTTTCTCGTCGGCAGTCAGCAGCTCATCATATGTTGCTTTGGCGTAATCAATGTAATGCGGGTATTTCCTGCGGAACTGGATCACCTGCTGGTTCAATGCATCGCGCGGCACGCTGGGGTAGGCGATACCCTGCATATAGTAGCCCATCAGCGGATCAAAAGTGCCGTCATTGTTGAAATCTTTGGCGGTCACCGTTACCGGTTCTTTTACCGATGCGTGGTAAAATGTGTTGGTACCTTCATTGCCGGCGATGAAATCAATGTCGCCGTCGCGATCGAAGTCGCCCGCAGCCAAACTGTTCCACCAGCCGGAGTAGGATGCAAAAGCGTTTACGGCCGATTCTGATTCCTGAAATGTGTTTCTCTGGTTTGTGAATATGCGGACCGGCATCCATTCTCCGGCGATCACAAGATCGTCGCGGCCGTCACCGTCGGTGTCAGTCCATAATGCAGCGCAGACCATCCCCGCCGAAAGCAGCTCGGGGCAATGCGATTCTGTAATATCGGTAAATGCAAGCTTGCCTGATCTGGAATCATTTCGGAGCAAGTAACTGCGGGGCGGGAGCGGGTACTTGCCGGGGATCATGCGACCGCCGATAAACAGGTCAATGTCACCGTCTTTGTCAAAATCATTGGCTGCCACGCACGAGCCACTTACCGAAACGGGAGGAAAAATCCCCGGCTCTGCAAGCTTGAAATTCCCATTGCCGTCATTTAAATACAACTGAACTTCGTAAAATGCACGGTCACTTTCCGGCCGCTCGCTACCGCCGTTTACCACAACCAGATCCTGGTCTTTGTCTCCATCCGCATCGAAAAAGGCCGCCGAGATATTCTCATGCAGCGAATCCTCTGCGATTTCACGCTTCGTAAATGTCCCGGAAAGCTCCTGAAAGTAAATGCAGGGTTTGCCTTTCAAATAACTTGCTCCGGCAAAAATATCGTCTAAACCGTCACCATTCGCGTCGCCAACCGCCAGTGCAAAACCGCTTTTTGAAAGCATTTTATGCAATGCGGCAGTCTGCTTGAAGTCGATGAATGGCGATTTTTCGTGCCGGAAATCGATCTTCAAATGTTCGCTAACATCCATAAAAAGCGGTTCCGATACACTTTCAACATATTGAGGCAGGTCGCCCGCATCTTTTTGTGCCAGGCGCAAATGCTGATTCGCAGCTATTTTGTACAGTTTCTGCGACTTCCCGCCCGGCCAGGTTACCAGCAAACTGTCGATCGTTTTGCCACTCCCGAAACCAAAATGCAAGCCAGCGCCTACCGAGGAGATAAAGCCGCGCGTCACGTACATTTCAGCGAATTGGACCTGCTTTCCCTGCCAGATCGTCACGCTGCCGCCAATACCCGCCAGGTTACCTTTATTACCTTTCAGTGAAATAGAAAGAAAGTTGCCCTCCGCTTTTTCCCGGCTTTGATTTTGGTAAATAAATGGGTCTGAATCAATATTATTAACTACCAGATCCAGGTCTCCATCCCCGTCCAGATCGGCGTAAGCGGCACCGCTTGAGTAGGATAGCTCATCCAGTCCCCACGCTTTGGAGGTATTTTCAAATGCGAGGTTACCTGCATTTTTGTAGGCGTAGTTCGGGATTTTCACCTCGGGTACTTTTTGTATCAATTCCAAAGCATTCTGCTGCTTGAAGTTGTTGGTACCAAAGCTTGAAAAGTCTTCTTTGAACTGGATGAAATCGCGGTCTGTCACGTCGCGGCGGTAGCCGTTTGTAATGAAAATGTCTTTCAGTCCGTCGTTGTCGTAATCGGCAATGAGCGGCGCCCAGCTCCAATCCGTTTTCGAAATGCCCGCCAGCAACCCGATTTCCGAGAACTGCGGGGCGCCGTTTTGTTTGTCAAATGTGGCGAGGTTGAGTTGCAGCATATTCCGCATGTATTGCAGCTGGTAACCATACTGCTCCGAAATGCTCATTTCTTTGCGGTCGTAATCCTGGCCCGCGAGCATTTTCTTCTGTCTCAGGTTGTCCTCAGGCAACATATCCAGCTGGAAAATGTCGGGATAGGTATCATTATTAACGTCCGCAATATCCACGCCCATTCCGAACAGACTGGTGTGCGCGGTCGCTTCTTTGATCACATTCCTGAATGCAGGCTTCGTGCCCGCGCCGGCATTTAAATACAGCATATCGCTGCTGATGAAGTCATTAGAGCAATAAATGTCGGGGTAGCCGTCTTTGTTCAAATCGCTCACCGCCAGCCCGAGGCCCAGACCTTCGTATTTTACGCCGGCTTCACGGGAAATGTTGGTGTACCTGGGCAGGCCATTTTCACCAAAACCTTCATTGATATAAAACTTGCCTGTACTCGGGTAGGAGCCGTCGTGATATGTTTTTCGGATAAAATTCGGGTTTTGCAGATCGGGCGCGGTGTTCATTAAGTAAGCATCGAGGTCACCGTCCAGGTCTGCGTCGAAGAATGCAGTTTGGGTGGTGAATGCATTGTCATTCAGGCCGTAATCTTGCGCCAGCTCTTTGAAAGCAGGTATTCCGTCGGCCCCGTTTCCCTGGTTGACAAAAAGCAGGTTTTCGGAATCGGGCATTTTCAGATGTCTTGCGACGCTGATATAAATGTCGAGCAGACCATCCTGATTGATATCCACCATCGAAATGCCGCTGCACCAGCGACTGGTAGTCACCCCGGCTTTTTCAGTTATATCCTCAAATTCCCATTTTTGAGATACCGTATCAATTTTACTTAAATACAACTTGCTGCTCACCTGATTGCCGCCGAAGAAAATATCCGGCTTGCCATCCCCATTCACATCCCCGATCCCCACGCCACCGCCATTATAGAAATTGGTGAAGGTAAATGGGTTAATGGAATCGTTGGGTGTGAGTTGGTTAATGAAATTGATGTTTGTTTCGGTGGGAGTGTGGGATAGGAAAAGCGTGTCCTGCTTCTTGCTGCATCGGGCAAAAAGCAGGAACGTTAAAAAGAACAAGCAGGTTAAACGGAGTTGTCTTTCCATATCAAATGCCCCCTTTTGTCACCCTGAGCGCAGTCGAAGGGCTTGTGCAGAACGCTACCAGCATTGTGCAAAGCTAGTAGCATTGGACAGATTTCCTTCGACTGCGCTCAGGGTGACAAGGAGGCGGCCAACTTAGTTTACTAACATTAACTCCCTCAGTATCCCGGATTCTGGTCCTTCGCTTCGATTTTGGCATTGTTATCCACTTCCTGCTGCGGGATGGGCAGCAATTCGTGTTTGTTGGCCTGGAAATAGGCGATCGGTTCTGATTTCAGCTTGTTGTTTTTTCGCCATCTCAGGATATCACGGTTGCGGATCTGCTCGCCGCTGAGCTCCACCCGCCGCTCGTGCATCACCGCCGCAAACACCTGGTCTTTGTTACTCACCGGGTATTTCGCAGTAGGGTAGGCGGGCATCGAAACGCTCTTGCGGGCGCGTACCATATTCAGGTATTTCACCGCATTCGGGATGTTGCCAAGCTCGTTTTCCACTTCCGCCAGGGAAAGAAGGGTTTCCGCAAAACGCATAATGCGCTGATTGATCCCGCCGGTCAGAAACGATTCGTTCATTTTGTACATCAGCGAATATTTCTGCCAGCTTACCTTTTTTGTTACACCGTCCACCACCGACGAACTTCCGTTCTGCTGTCCGTCCGTGAGCGTGGAATTACCGTTGTTATACTTCTCGCCCGTGAAATAAAACGAGTCGTCATAGCGCGGGTCGGTCTTGGGATCTCCCTTGGTTGTTTTTTCAAAATCATTGAGCAGCGAATTGGAAGGGATCACATTCCGCCAGCCGATCGCCGAATACTCCTGCGTCCGCACGGTTTCGGTACCTGCTGTTGCGCCATTTCCGTCGCCGTCCCAGTTGTACACCCCGCCAGAAGGATAAAAGTTGACTTCGAAAATGGATTCTTTGTTGAATTCGGTCTCTTCCAGGAAGTTGTCGTTGTAATTATCCACCAGCGCATACACATTGGAATCGTATACTTTCATGAGTTCCGTTTTTGCATTGGCATAATCGCCCTGCTGCATGTAAACCCTGGCCAGCAGCATTTGTGCCGCGCCTTTGCTTGCTCTTCCCTGGTTTGCCGCATTGTATGTAGCAGGCAGCTGTCCCTGTATCTCCTGCAATTCTGCAATCAGGAAGGCATACACCTCGGCCTCGGCTGATCTGGGCAGGCTGCCGTCGACGGTTTGTACATAGTTTTTGTACAAAGGCACGCCGCCCCACATGCTCACCAGCTCGTAATACGCGTAAGCGCGCAGGAAGCGGGCTTCCGCGAGGAGGCGGGCTTTGTCAGCTTCTGCAATGTCGGCTACTTCGTTGGAGTTATCTACCACGGAGTTGGCGCGATGGATCAGGCGGTAATAAGCCTGCCAAACGGTGCTCATGACCGAGTTACCACTATCGTGCGTGCCGAGCAGCAGCTGGTTACGCGGCGTTTCAAGCTGCCCGCCTCCTGCCGCCGCATCGTCGCCGCGCAAGTCGTGCAGGAAAAACCATTCTCGCGCAACCAGGTTGTTGGATTTGAGCATCGAGTACACGCTGGTAACCGCGCTCGTGAGTTCCGCGCCATTTTTGTAAAAGTTATCGACGGTCACGCCATTCGGATTGGTCTTTTCCAGCACATCTTCGTTGCAGGAAAAGGTGATACCGAGTAAAAGCAGCGACGCTATGATGATTTGTTTTTTCATTTCAGTGCTTTTTCAAATGTGGTTAAAAGCCAAAACTTAATCCTGCCTGTAAGGTTCTTGGCTGCGGGTACATGCCGTAGTCAATGCCGTTGATCAGCTGCGTACCAGTCGCTGTGGACGAACCGTTTGCGCCGATCTCAGGGTCCAGACCGGAGTACTTGGTGAAAGTGAGCAGGTTGGTTGCCGACACATATACGCGGGCTCTTGTGATGGTATTCCGCGTCAGCGCCGACAGTCCTTTCGATGGAATAGTGTATCCGATGCTGAAATTTTTGATGCGCATATAAGAACCATTTTCGATGAAACGGTCGCTCGTTTTACTGTTATTGTTCGGGTCGCCGCTCACTGCACGTGGTACGTCAGTATTGGTATTCTCGGGTGTCCACGCATTCAGTACGTCAGTTCCCGCATTGAACAGCCGTAGCATTCCCTGCTCGATTACCTTGGTACCGTTGTATATCTTGTTACCCTGAACTCCCTGCAGATACAATGTAAAATCGAAACCCTTGTAGCTGCCGCCGAAGTTGCCGCCATAGCTGAACTTTGGAATAAAGCTACCCAGGTATTCGCGGTCGCTGTCATCGATCAGCCCGTCGCCGTTGATGTCTTTGAAGCGGATATCGCCCGGTGCTGCGGCTGGCTGGTACTTGGTCTGATCGTTTCCATCAATCGCATTGGCAGCATCGATCTCACCCTGGTTCTGGAAAATACCGTCTACTCTCCATCCGAAGAACGACTGGATCGGGTGGCCGGCTTCGGTTTTGGTAATGTCGAAGCCACCGAAATCGTCGTTTTTTCCGGAGAAAATCGTAGCGCTCTGTGTTGCCAGACTAGTTACCCTGTTTCTCGTAATATCCAGGTTGACAGAAGCATTCCACTTAAAATCGCCATCGTTTTTGTTGTAACCCAACTGGAATTCATAACCCCAGTTTTTCATCTTGCCAATGTTGGATAAGGGGGCAGACGAATAGCCCAGCGAGTTTGGAATGGGTACTTCGAGCAAAAGTCCGTCGGTATTGCGGTTGTAACGCTCGGCAGTGAATGTAATGCTGTTATTGAATAAGGCGAGGTCGATACCAAGATTGGTCATCGCCGTACTTTCCCATTTCAGCTCGGTGTTGCCAAGTGCGCTGAAGTACGATCCGAGCAGTTTGTTTCCGCCAAAGTAATAATTGGAATTGTCCGCCTGCACGAGTGACTGCCACGCATAACTTCCTATTCCGTTGAAACCGGTTTGTCCATAGCTCGCGCGGATTTTCAATTCAGAAATAGCCGGAACCGTTTTCAGGAATTCCTCTTCGCTGATCCGCCAGCCTAGCGAGAGGGAGGGGAAGGTACCCCATTTGTTGCCTGGCGCAAACCGCGAAGAACCATCGCGGCGGATAGATCCGCTGAGCAGATATTTGCCAGCATATTCATAGTTCAAGCGGCCCACGTAGGAAAGGAGCGCACTTTCGTCCAGCGTACTTGTAGCATTGGGATTGGAAATCCCTTGCATCTGGTCAATGTCATTGTTGGGCCGGTAACCCGATCCGTTCAATGTATTGGCGCGGAAAGTCTGCTTATCGATGATCGCTGTCACATTCAAAAGGTGTTTACCAAATGTTTTATCAAAAGTCAGCTGATTGGTAACCACCGGCGAGTAGTAGCTGGTCCTTCCGTTGCGGATTTCAAATTGTGTCCGCGACTTGTACCCGTCGTTATAGATTGGAAATTGCTCATTAGACAATGCGCTCACCACATCAGCCCCGAAACTGAACCGGTAACGCAGAAAGCTGGTGATATTCAGCTCGGCGAACAGGGAGCCAAGCAGTTTAAGGCGCTGATTACGTGTGACATCCATTTGTGCGATGCGCAATGGGTTATCGGGATCACTTCCGTCGGCTGCGGTGGGGGAACTGTACCCGCCGGGTTTTGTAGGATCGGTCACCGGCCAGTAAGGAAGGTTGCGGATCGCCTGCATTACCAGCGTCCGTCCGCCGCCAAAGCCTTGTTCGCCGCGGCTGTTATCGTAGGAGAAAGTAAGTGTCTGCCCGATTTTCAAAAACTTGGTGACCTGATGGTCCGAGTTGACGCGGAAATTGGCGCGTTTGTAATTGGTACCCACCAAAATACCTTCCTGGTCGAAATAGCCGGCAGAAGTAAAGAACCTCGATACGTTATTTCCGCCACTTACCGAGATTTGGTGCTGCTGAATGGGCGCTTTTCGGAATAGCACATCCTGCCAGTCCGTCTGCGTCTGCGCAAAGGTTTGCGTAGCACCTGCATAAATCGGCTCGTTGAGGTTAGAAAGCCTGCCGGGCAGCGCGATACCCGCATTGCCGAGCAGAGATTTGGCATATTGAATATACTGCTCAGTATTCAGCAGATCGAGCTTTTTCCATGCGGACTGTGTGCCAAAATACGTATCCACATTTACATGCAGCTTTCCGTCCTGAGAACCTCTTTTCGTTGTGATAATGATCACCCCATTGGAAGCGCGTGACCCGTAAATGGCCGCTGAGCTTGCATCTTTCAGCACTTCAAGGGACTCGATATCCTTCGGGTCAAGATTGTTGAGGTCGCCGGAAGGGATTCCGTCGATCACATACAGCGGCCCGGAAGCGTAGTTAATAGAGCCGACGCCACGAATTCGGACAATCGGCGTCTGGCCCGGGCTACCATTGTTGACCACACGCACACCCGGCACGCGGCCTTGCAGCGCCTGTTCCGCACTTACCACAGGAAGTGCCGTCAATTCCTTGGGCGAAACCGAGGATACCGCGCCGGTCAGTGACGACTTTTTCTGACTACCATAACCAATAACGACCATTTCTTCGAGTGCCTGGTTCTCGGTGGCGAGCTTCACATCAATGCGGGTTTGGGAACCTACCTCGATTTCCTGTCTGCTGTAACCAATAAAGCTGTACACCAGCACACTATTTTCCGAAGGCACCTGAATGGAATACTCGCCATTCGTATTCGTGCTGGTACCCACATTGGAACCCTTCAAGGTTACGTTCACACCCGGGAGCGCTTCACCATCTTCGGAAGTAACACGCCCTGAAACCTGCTTGTCGGCTGCTTTCGCAAATGCAATGTTTACGGATGCGATCAAGCACAGCGCCAACAATACCCAAGGCCTCACATTCTTCAAATACGACTGTACATTGTTTCTCATAGGATAATGGATATGGACTAAAAGAACAAAAACCTGTATTAGTCAAAGGTTGTACGATTAAAATAAAATCTCAACCCTACACCTATCCTATGTCACTATATGTTGATCAAATTGAACATTTGTTATAGTAATTCTCACAAAAGTGCTGAATCGCCGGATGTAGCTGGAAGCGGTTTTCGCCTGGATTGGATGTATTCGGAAGGCAGCATACCGAATTTTGCCTTAAAGGATTTGGTAAAGTAGTTGGGCGACGCGAATCCGGCGGCATAAGAGATTTGAGAAACGTTGAGGTCACTCTTCTCTGCTAGCAAAGCTGCTTTTTCGAGTTTGATGGTTTTGATAAATTCAATGGGCGTTTGTCCCGTCATTTCCAACAGTTTACTATATAAAGTCCCGCGACTCATTCCCAGCTGCTTACTCATTTTTTCAACGCCGAGCTCTGCGCTGTTGGTCAGGTTATCGTCAATGTAGGTGAGGATACTTTTCAGCAGCTTTTGATTTCCTGAAACAATCTCAGGTTCGGGCCTGATAATATCGATCTGCTTGGAATATGTGCTTTTCAGGAGCCTGTTCAGCAGGAGCAGGTTGTTGATCTTCGCATTTAAAATGTCGAAGTTGAAAGGTTTGGTGAGGTAATCATTTGCCCCGGAGCTCAATCCGCGCAGCTCGTGCTCCTCGCCGGTAGAAGCAGTAAGCAGGATCACGGGGATGTGCGCGGTCCGTTTGTCGGATTTAAGCTTGCGGCTCAGCTGGATTCCGTCCATTTCGGGCATGGCGATGTCGCTGATGATTATCTGTGGGTGCTGTGCAAGCGCTTTTTGCCAGCCCTCGAAGCCATTCGCCGCTTCAATGATCTTGTAATTGATTTCCAGATTACTTTTCAGATAATGCCTGAACTCGTCATCGTCCTCGATGATCAGAATGTCGGCCGGCATATCCGGCAGCAACTTTGGTATTTCAGGCGAAGTAAGCGCTGCGGGCTCGCGCAGCAGATCTGCATCCGAAGCAGGTACTATTATTTCCCTCGACGCGGATGCATTGAAATTTTTACAAGGCAGTTCTACAGTAAATGTGCTTCCCTCCCCGGGTGTGCTCTTCACTTTGATAAACCCACCATGCATTTGCACAAACTCCCTGACGATCGACAAGCCGATCCCGCTTCCCTGGTTTAAGACCGTCGACGAATCGTTTTGATAAAACCGCTCAAAGATCTTTTCAAGTTTGTCTGCCGGAATGCCCACTCCGGTATCTGAAATGATGATACTCAGCCACCGGTCCCAGCCGGCCCTCGCGTGTTCTGACATCAGGAGAGTCACATTCCCGCCCCTCGGAGTGTGTTTGAATGCATTCGACAGCAGGTTCAGGACAATGCGTTCCACTTTGTTGGCGTCGAAATCCATTTCCAGGCTACCAATCTCATGTGTTACTACAAACTCAATTCCTTTGGCTTGCGACAGATACCGGAATGACTCGGCCGTTTCGCAAACGAAAGAAACGATCTCGCCCGGCGTGGTTTCAAGTTGTGATTCGTGTTGTTGGAGGTTCTTGAAATCGAGCAGCTGGTCGACCAGGTTGAGCAGCCGCTTCGCGTTGCGCCGAATTCCCTGCAAATGCGGCGTATTTTCGGCTTCCGGGCCGCGGTTCACCAGGTGGTCCAGTGGCGCGAGTATGAGTGAAATTGGTGTCCTGAATTCATGGCTGAGGTTAGTCAGAAACTTGATTTTCATTTCATCCAGCTCTCTTTTTCGTCTGGCTTCTGTTTCCAGTTCTTCCTGCCTGAACTTCTTTTTAAGCTTCCGAATACCTCTGTGCCGCATCAGCAGCACCAGGCCAGCGAGAATTAAAATATAAAATATATAGGCGTAAACAGTCATATAAAATGGAGGCTCAACCACAATTTGGAGCGAGGTACCAGGTGCATTCCAGGTACCGTTCTGGTTTTTTGCCTGTACTTCAAACCGGTAAGTTCCCGGATTAAGGTTGGTATAGCCGGCTGTTTTAGCGAGTCCCGCATAATGCCATTCATCGTCAAAACCAATCAGGCGGTGGCGGTACATGGTTTGCGTAGCGTCGGAGAAATTAAGTGCCGCGTAGGTGAGGGTAAAATTTTGTTTGTAGTCTAATTGAATGGATTTTGCTACTGAAATGTGTTCGGCAAGAATATTCGAGTCAGCGGGTGTAATGGACTTGTTGCCTACGCGGAGTTCTTTCAAAATCACCGGAATCCGGTTGCTGTTCTGCCTGAGCAAGCGGGTATCGAGATAGTTGAAGCCACGAATCCCGCCGAAAAACAACTGATTGTCGCGCGTCCGGATACCGGCCCCCAAAACGAATGTATTGTCTTGCAGCCCATTGTGCTGCGTGTAGTTGATGAACCTTTTCGAAGTCTGGTCCAGGTAACTCAGCCCCTGATTGGTACTTACCCAGATCCGCCCCTGCGCATCTTCCAGTATTTTGTTGATTACTCCGCTGATAAGTCCCTGTTTTTGACCAAAAATCGAAAAACGACGCGTTTCCGGATTGTACTTCGCCAAACCCTCACCACCGGTGCCCACCCAGATATGTCCTTTACTATCTTCAAAGAGCGACAGCACATTGTTACCCGGCAGCGTACTGTTCAGTTTGTCGTAATGAATGGACTTATTTTGTTCAGGATCAAAAATTGCCAGCCCTGTTCCGTGTGAGCCGATCCAGATGTTGCCATTCCGGTCTTGTAAGATGTCCCGGATGTATCCGTTCAGCGGAATGGGGCGCTTTGCAACCGGCGTTCTTTCATCAAAAAGTCTGACGAACTTTTGTGTCTGCGGATCAAATACATTCACGCCGCCGCCGTTCGTACCGATCCAGAGCTTCCCGGTCCGATCGGCTTTCAAACAAAAAATATCATTGTTGCCGAGCGAGGATTCGTCCGCTGTCCACGTAAACTGCTGGTACCTTCCCGTGGCAATGTCCAACTGAAAAAGTCCGTCCTGGAACGTACCGATCCACAACTTGTCGCGGGCTGCTTCAAGCGATAAAACCGCGAGGCCCGAAGTGGCCAGTTTGTTTTTAGGCAGCAGCGGGACTCTGGTGAACAGGCTTGTTTTGCGGTGATACAGGTTTAATCCGCCGCCGTCGGTACCGACAAACAGATCGCCGTTTTCTTTCTCGGCGAATGCAGTCACGAACGGCGCAGTCAGTCCGTAAGGGTCGTAAGTGTCTGAGTTTTTTAAGCCGAAGATTGTGAGGTTTTTATCAAACTTGTTGACACCGCCTTTGTAGGTACCCAGCCAGAATATCCCCCTGTCATCAATGAGAATGCTGCGGACCGACTTATTGGTCAGGCTGTACGGATTGCGTGCGTCGGGTGCGTAGCGGGTTACTTTTCCCGTCCCGGTGTTCATCACGTTCAATCCGCCGTCGGTGCATATTAAAATTGTTTCGGGGCCTTCCGCAGCCACGGCGTAGATCATGTTGCTGCTGATCGTCTCTTCGTTATCGGCCTGGTATTGATAGGATTGAAGCAGTTTTCCGTCTGATGCCAGTTTATACAAACCATTAAATGTACCCACCCAGATATGTCCCAGCCGATCGCCGTAAAGCGCTTTGATCTGACTGTGATCCACGGATGCATGAGAGATTTTTCGAAAACGGTCTGTCTTGAAATTATAAACGAACAAACCGTTAGCGGTACCGACCCACATTTGACCTGCATGGTCCTTGTAGAGGCTTAAAACGAGCTGATTCCTGATCTCAGCGGGAACGTCGGCGCGCTGGCTCATGCGTGTGAGCTTGAATGTGACCGGGTCAACCCACACCAGTCCTTCAATGGTACCAACCCACAACTTGCCAGTGGGATCGCTTGTGATCGCCGAGACACTTTCATTCACACAAATGCGTTTGAACGCGTCCTTTTTCCTGTTATACAAATTAAGCGCCCCCTGAATTGTACCTACCCAGATCCGTCCTGCCTTGTCTTCGTGCAGGGAAGTGATATCATTGGAGGCGATGCTGGCCGGGTTCGCGCCATCGTTCCGGTAAACAGTAAATTCTGTCCCGTCATATTTGTTCAGCCCGTCATCTGTCCCGAACCAAAGTAATCCGTGGCGATCTTTAAGAATGGTGTGAACGGTGTTTGAGGACAAACCGTCTGCCGAAGTGAGCGCGGTGAAATTCAGCTGCGGACCATTTGCATTCACCTGCACCATCGAAAACAGGAAGGCGGCAAGAGAAATAATTATACAGGCATATAATTTCGACATGGCACTGATTATTTATGGCCTAAATAGCGGTAGAATGACCTTTTTTGAACATTTGTGATATTACTTTCAACAAATGTGTTCAACAATACAAACGCTAAGGCCTACATTTGCTCATTGATAAATTAAAAAATTAATCGGAAAAATGATGGGTTTTCAATCCCTGTAATAGAAGTACTATGACTGAAAAATATATTGTCACTTTGACAAATAATATGTTAAAAAGATCTTTGGCGCTCGGCCTGATGCTGTCCGGCGCGTACCTGAACCCAGCCGACGCACAAAACGCTTCCGCGAAAATCAAGCCGCTGGTTACCGATTTGTACACCGCAGATCCGTCTGCGCATGTTTTCAATGGAAAGATCTACATCTATCCCTCGCACGACATTGAAGCCAACGTACCGCAGGACGACGAAGGCGGACATTTCAATATGCGCGACTACCATGTTTATTCAATGGACAGTCCGACCGGCAAGGTTACTGACCACGGGGTTGCATTGGATTTGAAGGATATTCCCTGGGCAGGCCGGCAGTTGTGGGCGCCGGATGCGGCATTTAAAAACGGAACTTACTACCTGTATTTCCCTGCCAAAGACAAACAAGACGTTTTCAGGATTGGTGTTGCGACGAGCAAATCGCCGACAGGACCATTCAAAGCACAGCCCGAGCCGATCCCGGGCAGTTACAGCATCGACCCGGCTGTTTTTACGGATACCGATGGGACTACCTATATGTATCTCGGCGGGATATGGGGCGGGCAGCTGCAGCGCTGGCACACAGGAGCGTATGATAAAAGTTTATCGACTGATTTAGGCAAAGGCCACGAAAACGAGCCTGCGCTGAGTGCCAAAGTGGCGAAAATGAGCAAGGATATGCTGACGTTCGAAGAGCCGCTGCGCGATGTGCAGATCCTCGATGAGAACGGAAAGCCGCTTTTGGCAGGTGATAACGATCGTCGTTTTTTTGAAGGCGCCTGGATGCACAAGTTCAATGGTAAATATTATTTCTCGTACTCCACGGGCGACACGCATTTGCTTTGCTACGCCGAAGGCAGCTCACCTTACGGTCCATTTACTTACAAAGGGGTGATTATGAAGCCCGTTGAAGGCTGGACCACGCACCATTCCATTGTTGAGTTCAAAGGTAAATGGTATATCTACTACCACGATGCTGCTTTATCCGGCAAAACGCATTT
Source organism: Dyadobacter crusticola DSM 16708 (assembly GCF_000701505.1). Classification (GTDB taxonomy): domain Bacteria; phylum Bacteroidota; class Bacteroidia; order Cytophagales; family Spirosomataceae; genus Dyadobacter; species Dyadobacter crusticola. The sequence continues at coordinate 103,657 of NZ_KL370786.1, forward strand.
GCGCAATATCAAGGTGCGGGAGCTGTTACGGGAAAAAGACGGTTCGATCCGGACGATAGAACCCTGAAAATTTCTGGTTTTGCACGCGAGATCGGCGGGGCAGCGGGCTTTTGTAAAAAGTGCTATCGTACATGCTTGCCAACAAATTCTTAAAAAGCTCAATTCAATCTGCTATGTTAATCGAAAGACGTGATTTCCTGTCCACATTGTCACTAGCGGGAGCGGCAACGCTATTTTCTGGCAACCCGCTTTTCGCTTCGACCAACCCGAAAAAAGATAAACTTGGCATCGCGCTCGTCGGCCTGGGCTATTACAGCACAGACCTGCTAGCACCTGCGCTGCAAATGACCGAGAAATGTTACCTGGCCGGCATTGTGACGGGCACACCGTCCAAAGCTGAGACCTGGAAGACCAAGTACAACATCCCGGAAAAGAACATTTACAGCTACCAGAATTTCGACAAGATCGCCGACAACCCGGACATTGACATTGTGTACGTGGTACTGCCGCCTTCCATGCACCGCGAGTTTGTTGTTCGTGCTGCAAAGGCTGGAAAACATGTTTTTTGCGAGAAACCAATGGCGCCTTCGGTGGCAGATTGTGAAGCGATGATCAGTGCTTGCAAAAGCAATAAGGTGAAGCTCGCGATCGGGTACCGCTGCCAGCACGACCCAAATATCCAGGCTTATATGAAAGTGGCCAAAGACCAGAAGTTCGGTAAAGTGAAAATGGTGAACAGCGCAGCCGGGTATTTCGACGCGCGTACCGATCACTGGAAACAAAAGAAGTCGCTGGGTGGTGGCGTAATGGGTGATATGGGCGTGTATGCATTGCAGGGCGCGCGACTCGCAACAGGCGAAGAGCCGATCAGCGTAATTGCGCAGGCTTCAACCACGCGGCCGGACATTTATAAAGAAGTCGAAGAAACGATGATGTTTATGCTGGATTTCCCGAGCGGTGCGCGTGCGGCCTGCCAGACGAGCTTCGGCATTAATATGAACTATTTGCAGGTCAACTACGAAAAGGGCTGGCTGAAAATGGAGCCACAGTCGGGGTACAATGGAAATAAAGGCAGCATGTCGGATGGTACCGTAATCAATTTCCCGATCAAAAGTCAGCAGGCGAAACAAATGGACGAAGACTGCCTTGCGATCATGAACAATACGGACCTGATCGCGCCGGGAGAAGAAGGTTTGCGCGATATCCGGGTTGTGGAGGCGATTTACAAGTCGGTAGCTTCCGGGAAGACTGTTAAAATATAATTCGTGAACCGGTCTCCACATTGTCTTTTCGTGCAAATCAGTATTTCCCATTTATGAAGTTTAGTATTCTTTTTTCTTTTCTGCTGCTTATTTCAAGTTCTGCTTTCTCTCAGCAGAAGCTTCTAAAACTTTGGTACAACACGCCTTCCGGTAAAACCTGGGAGAATGCGTTGCCGGTGGGTAATGGCAGGCTGGGAGGGATGGTGTATGGTAATGTGGCAGAGGAAAGGATACAGCTGAATGAAGGCACACTATGGTCTGGCGGGCCGAACAGAAATGATAATCCCGCTGCATTGGCTGCATTGCCGGAGATACGCAAACTGATTTTTGACGGAAAACAAAAAGAGGCAGAGAAGCTGGCTAACCAGGCGATTATTACAAAAAAATCGCACGGGCAAATGTTCCAGCCTGCCGGGGAGCTGCATTTGCATTTTAATGGTCAGGATCAATATGAGGATTATTACCGCGAGCTGGACATCGAGCGGGCTGTTGCCAAAACAACCTACAAAGTAGACGGCGTAACATTCACCCGCGAAGTACTGGCTTCTTTTCCCGATCAGGTGATCGTCATGCGGCTGACTGCCGACGAGCCAGGGAAGCTGAATTTTTCAGCTTCCTATTCGTCGCTGCACAAACAGCCGGAAGTGAAGGTTACCTCGGCAAAGGAATTGACGCTGGCAGCGAGGGCCGCGGATCATGAGGGGGTTCCGGGGGTAGTAAAGTTCAAAACGATTACGCGTATCAAAAACGAAGGCGGCAGTGTCTCTGCAAACGATACTGCGCTTGTGGTTAAGGATGCAAATGCGGCCGTTATCTTCATTTCGCTTGCCACGAATTTCACGAATTACCAGGTAGTGAGCGGGGATGAGAATGCTTTGGCCAAAGGTTATTTAGATAAAGCCTATACTAAATCCTGGGACGCGCTTCTGAAACAACATGTCGCGGCTTATCAGAAGTATTTTAACCGCGTAAAGCTTGACCTCGGTACCAGTGATGCTGCGAACCTGCCGATTGACGAGCGACTGAAAAACTTTCGCAATGTGAATGATCCTGCATTGGTGACACTGTATTACCAGTACGGACGTTATCTGCTGATTTCCAGCTCGCAGCCGGGCGGACAGCCTGCCAACCTGCAGGGAATCTGGAACAATAAAATGATGCCGCCCTGGGATAGTAAGTACACGATCAACATCAATGCACAGATGAATTACTGGCCGGCGGAGAAGACGAATTTGTCGGAGCTGCATGAGCCTTTTCTTAAGATGGTGAGCGAATTGTCGGAGACTGGTCAGGAAACGGCGAGGGTCATGTACGGCGCGCGGGGCTGGATGGCGCATCACAACACGGATATCTGGCGGGCAACCGGCGCGATCGACGGGGCGTTCTGGGGTATGTGGATCGCGGGCGGCGGTTGGACGAGCCAGCATTTGTGGGAGCATTACCTGTATACCGGCGATAAAAAGTTTCTCGCCAAGATTTACCCGATCCTGAAAGGTTCGGCTATGTTTTACACCGATTACCTGATCGAACATCCGAAATACCACCGGCTGGTGACCAACCCGGGCAGCTCGCCAGAGAATGCACCCGCAGCGCATGAAGGCTCTTCGCTGGATGCGGGTACCACAATGGACAATCAGATCGCATTTGATGTGTTCAGCTCCGCTATTAAAGCGGCGGAGATCCTGAAAAAAGATGCTGCATTCACCGATACACTTCGCCAGAAGCGCAAGCAGCTGCCTCCGATGCACGTAGGCCAGTACGGTCAGTTGCAGGAGTGGCTCGACGATGTGGACGATCCTAAGGATGATCACCGCCACGTGTCGCATTTGTACGGATTGTTCCCGGCGACACAGATTTCAGCGTACCGTACCCCCGAACTTTTTGCTGCCGCGCGCACCACATTGACGCACCGGGGCGACGTATCCACCGGTTGGAGCATGGGCTGGAAAGTGAACTGGTGGGCGAGGTTACAGGATGGAAATCATGCATTTAAGTTGATCCAGGACCAATTGACACCACCGAGCAATCGCGGCGGAGGAACTTACAATAACCTTTTCGATGCACACCCGCCGTTTCAGATCGATGGAAATTTCGGCTGTACTTCCGGGATTACGGAAATGCTCATGCAAAGTGCCGACGGTGCGGTTCACTTGCTGCCTGCTTTGCCAGATGTCTGGAAGGAAGGCAGCATAGGCGGGCTGCTGGCGCGGGGCGGTTTTGAGCTGGTCAGCATGCAATGGAGCGGGTCGAAACTGACGAAAGTGGAAATCCGCTCGAAGCTGGGTGGTAACCTCCGGTTGCGGGTTCCCAATGCATTGAAACTCGCAGACGGAACATTGAAAGAGGCTTCCGGAGAGAATACGAATGCATTTTACCAAACCGAAAAAACAGCGCCGCCGGTTATTTCTCCAAAAGCAAACAAGGAACCATCTACATTGAAAGAAACACTGCTCTACGATTTGCCGACGAGGCCGGGAAAAGTGTATTCGTTTATAGCCCAATAACCCCTTTTTACCTGCTGATCAATATGTACAGGCTTTTTCTCAGGACTGTCTTTACCTGCTTTTGCCTTGCGGCATTGCAAGCCGCTTCGGCGCAGTCCATTACTTTGGTGAATCCGATACTGACCGGCTTTTATCCCGACCCGAGTGTGGTACAGGTCGGCAAGGATTATTATCTGGTAAATTCAACGTTCTCTTATTTCCCAGGTATCCCTGTTTTTCATAGCCAGGACCTTAAAAACTGGAAGCAGATCGGTAATGTGATTGACCGGCCGGCGCAAATGGATTTCATGGGAGAGAAGCTGACGCGCGGACTTTTCGCGCCAGCGATCAGCTATCATAACGGCACCTTTTACGTCACCTGCACCGACATTGACCATGACGGGAATTTTGTAGTAACTGCTAAAAACCCGGCTGGCCCGTGGAGCGATCCGGTACGCATTCCGCAAGTCCGCGGGATTGATCCCTCGCTGTTTTTTGATGAGGATAATAAAGCCTATATCGTTTACAACAGCGACGCACCCGACCACAAACCGCTGTATCCGGGACACCGCACGATCCGCATCTATGAAATGGACCCGGTGACATTGAAGGTGATCGGAGTGGAGAAGCAGCTGGTCAATGGCGGGGTGGATCTCAGTAAAAAGCCGGTCTGGATCGAGGCGCCGCACATTATGAAGCGCTTTGGCTGGTACTATCTGTATGCGGCCGAAGGCGGCACTTCTGTGGACCATACCGAGGTGGTTTTTCGCAGTAAGTCTGTCTGGGGACCTTATGTTCCTTACGAGAACAATCCCATTTTGACCCAAAAAGACCTGCCCGAAGACCGCAAACACCCGGTTACCTCCGCGGGCCACGCCCAGTTTGTGGACGGGCCGGATGGTAAAACGTACGCCATTTTTCTGGCAGTGAGACCTTATGAAGGAGATTATTACAATACAGGCCGCGAAACTTTCATTGCGCCGGTGACCTGGAAAGACGAGTGGCCGATCATTAACCCGGATACCAAAGAAATCCAGTATCAATACAAAGCTGCATTTGCAGAGGTGAAACAGCCGGGCGCACGTCCGCAGGCCGGGAATTTCAGCTATAACCTCACTTTTGAGAAATCATTGGATCCGGCATTGCTCTTCATGCGGACAGTCGACAGCAGCTCTTTTTCACTTTCTGCGAAAAACGGGCTGACGCTCAAATTGAAGCCCGAAACCATCATGGACCTGGGTAACCCTTCATTCATCGGCAAGCGCCAGCAGCATTTGTACTGCACGGCCGAAACCGAGCTGAACTTTTCGGCGCGATCGGAACAAGAGAAAGCGGGCCTGACGATTTTCCAGGACGAGCGCCATTTCTACCTGATCAGCAAATCCGTGGACCAAAACAAACCTGTGATCCAGCTTTTTAAAAGTAACCCGAAGGACAAAGGAATGGAGCTGGTTGCTCAAATGCCGCTTGCGAATGTGGCTGCGGCGGTGAAGCTGCGCATTGTGGCCGAGGGCGGAACTTACAGTTTTTACTTTTCCAAAGGTAATTCCTGGCAGCTGCTCAAAGACAAGCTCGACGCCAAGTTCCTGAGTACCAAACAAGCGGGAGGATTTATCGGCTGTTTGTTTGGCATGTACGCCACTTCATCCGGGGAACCAACCACCAACTCAGCCGCATTCAAATACCTGAAATACACCGGAAATGATCCCATGTTCGGGAAGGTTTCAAAGTAAAGTTCAGCAAGATTATCAATTGTTTCAAATTCATTTCTATCATTCAAATCATATGCAAAAGTCAGTATCCGTATTGTTCCTGTTTTTGATGCTGCTGCTCGCCGGTACGAAGTCTCACGCCCAGTCCAACTTTACCAGCAAAACCATCGGTGTGGGGGTTGTAGTAAGTGACATGGAGCGTTCTATGGAGTTTTATGTCAATGGGATCGGCATGGTGAAAACCGGCAATTTTACGATCAATGCAGAATTTGGAAAAAGGGGCGGCTTAACAGGCGGTGAAGCCGTCGAGGTCAATATTCTGAAACTGGAAAACAGCCCCGAAGGCACGGATTGGAAATTGATGAGTTTTGGTAAAAAAGCAAATCATCCCAAGTCGAAATTCATCCAGGATGACACAGGTCCGCAGTACATCACCATCCAGGTTAAATCCTTGAAGCCCATCATTGCAAGACTGAAAGCGCAGAATGTGACTTTCCTTGGAAGCACACCTACGCCGCTGACCAAGGATTCGCACTTCGTCCTGGTTCAGGATCCGGACGGCACATTTGTGGAACTGATCGGGCCTCTCGAATAATAGATCATCAATAAGCTAACTTCCAAACCCATGAAACGACTTTTATCCATTCTAATGTGCCTCGTGCTGCTGGCTGCCGCGGGCCAGGCGCAGCAGATTTCGAAGGAAATGCCCAAAGGTTACGATACGGCGCAGGCCGGGGTTGCAGCGGGGAAGATTGATACGGTTCAGTATGATTCGAAAACGGTTGGGAACAAGCGTAAAGCGCTGGTATACAAGCCGCCGGGTTTTAATAAGAAGAAAAAATACCCGGTACTATATCTTCTGCACGGCATTGGCGGCGATGAAAAAGAATGGCTGAAAGGCGGCAACCCGCAGCTGATCCTGGATAATTTGTTAGCCGAAAAGAAGATCGAACCGATGATCGTGGTGATGCCGAATGGACGCGCCATGAAAGACGACCGCGCGACGGGCAATATCATGGCGCCAGACAAAGTGGAGGCTTTTGCAACCTTCGAAAAAGATCTGCTCACCGATCTGATCCCGTTCATCGAGAAAAAGTACCCGGTACTCACCGACCGTGAACACCGCGCAATCGCTGGCTTGTCGATGGGCGGCGGGCAGTCGTTGAACTTTGGACTGGGTAACCTGGATCAATTTGCCTGGGTGGGTGGGTTTTCTTCTGCTCCTAATACCAAGAAGCCCGAGGAGCTGATGCCGAATCCGGAAGAGGCGAAAAAGAAATTGAAACTGCTCTTTATTTCTTGCGGCGATAATGATCGGCTGATCACATTCAGCAAACGCACGCATGATTACCTTTTTGAAAACAATGTGCCGCACGTGTACTACATAGAGCCGGGCGTACATGATTTTAAGGTTTGGAAGAATGGGCTGTACCTATTTTCACAGTTTTTGTTCAAACCTGTCGACGTCGCTTCTTTGCCGAAGTACACCATTCTGGGCACGCCTGCTTCTACCAATATCCGCAATGCGCAGTACCCGCAGATTTTACCTGACAACCGCGTGGTATTCCTCACCAAAGCGCCCAATGCGCAGAAAGTACAGGTGGATTTGGGTAAAAAGTATGATATGGTTAAAGATACTGCGGGCTTCTGGTCGGTTACGACGGATTCCATTGGCGAGGGTTTTCATTACTATTCCCTGCTGATCGACGGCGTCGCGCTGGCTGACCCGGCGAGTGAAACGTTTTACGGGATGGGGCGAATGGCGAGCGGCATTGAAATTCCTTTCCGTGACGGCGGGTACTATGCCATGCGCGACGTGCCGCATGGTGATATCCGCATTAAAAAGTACCTGTCGAAAGGCAGCAATACATGGCGCGAAATGTATGTGTACACCCCGCCGGGCTACGACCAGTCTACCGAAAAGTATCCCGTATTATACCTGCTGCACGGCGGCGGTGAAGACCAGCGGGGCTGGGCAATGCAGGGCAAAACGAACCTGATCCTCGACAACCTGATCGCGGAAGGAAAAGCGAAACCGATGATTATCGCGATGCTCGATGGAAACCAGGGCAGTCCGATGGGACCGGGCAGTATGGCCACGGCGGGTGATGGTTTTCTCAAAGCTTTCGAAAGTGAATTGAAACAAGGCGCCATTCCTTTTGTCGAAAGCACTTTCCGCGTGCAGGCCGACGCTGCGCACCGGGCACTGGCTGGCTTGTCGATGGGCGGGATACAAACCTTGTATGCTGGGGTTAAAAATACCGATATGTTCTCGTCGCTGGGCGTTTTCAGCTCGGGCTGGTTTGCCAATAATGATGCATTATCAGGCCCGCATTACCAGTTTGCGAGAGACAATGCGAAGACGATCAACGGCAATCTGAAAAACTTCTGGATTTCGATGGGCGGAGAGGAAGATATTGCTTACAAAAACTGCAAGATCATGCTTTCGAAATACGATGAACTCGGGATCAAGTACCAGTACAGCGAGTATCGCGGGGGACATACGTGGCCAGTGTGGCGGCACGATTTGCACGGGTTTGCGCAGGTGGTGTTTAGGTAGCAGTCGGCTTTTGGCTGTTAGCTGTTAGCTGTTAACCGTTTGCTGTTTGCCGTTTGCATTTTTTGTCGCCTGGCGGCTTGTGCGCTCAGTGTCACAGAGCATTGTACTTTAAAAAAAGCTAATAGCTAACAGCTAATAGCCTCAAACAAACCAAACTATGAAAAGATCAACAATGACCAGCAACTTACTTTGCGGACTTGGTTTCGCTTTTATGCTTTTGAACCAAAACGATGCGTTGGCGCAGAAGACTTTGAAGGAGGCTTACAAGGATTACTTCCCGGTTGGGGTGGCAGTTTCGCACCGAGGGCTGACGGGGCCGGATGCTGAGTTGATTGTTAAACAATTCAGCAGCGTTACACCCGAGAATGCAATGAAAATGGGGCCGATCCATCCCGAAGAAAACCGCTACAACTGGCAGGATGCAGACGCGATCGTGGCATTTGCAGAAAAGAATGGATTGAAAATCCGCGGGCATACGCTATGCTGGCATAACCAGACGCCCCGCTGGTTGTTTACAGATCAGGAAGGGAGACAGGTTACGAGAGAAGTACTGCTCGATCGCCTGAAGCAGCATATCAATGCAGTGGCGGGACGCTATAAAGGAAAGATCTACGCGTGGGATGTGGTGAATGAAGCTGTGCCCGATACGAGCGAAAGCATTTACCGGAAGTCCAAGTTTTACGAGATTATCGGGGAGGATTACATAGAAAAAGCATTTGAATACGCCCACGCCGCGGACCCGAATGCAAAGTTGTTTTACAATGATTATAATACCGAAAGCGCCAAGAAACGTGAAAAGATATTTCAGCTCTTAAAAAAACTGAAAGCAAAGAATGTACCTGTCCACGGCGTTGGTTTGCAAGGACACTGGTCAATTTATGAGCCGACTCAGGCGGAACTGGAAAAGTCGATCTCCCAATTTGCCAGCCTGGGACTGGAAGTTCAGATTACGGAATTGGACGTTTCCGTTCACCCGAAAGAACACGAAAGGCGCGCTAAAAAAGAGACGGACAAAGGCGAACTGACGCCCGAGATGATCACGAGACAGACCGCCCAGTACAAAATGCTGTTTGATGTTTTCAGAAAATACAAAGGCACATTAACGGGCGTCACTTTCTGGAATGTATCGGATAAAACCACCTGGCTAGACAATTTTCCGGTACCGAACCGCAAGGATTATCCATTGCTTTTTGACCAAAATTACCAGCCGAAAGCTGCATTTGAGCAGGTTGTGAATTTTTAGGTTTGTTTGTCAGACTTGTTTTTTACTTCAAAGTACATTGCCAGTTTTAAATAGGCACACTTAATTACCCCGCACAAAAAATAACCCCGACCATTCCCGGCCGGGGTTATTTTTGCTCTTTTTGTCGCGAGATCAATTCGGATCAGAATTGCTTTTCTTGTCTTTGCGCTTCTTCTTACTGCTCTTATCTGACATATCGGATGTTCCTGCATTGTTGTTTCCGGCGCTTTCAGTCAGAGTGCTTTTGTCAGCATCCACGCCGGATGTGGTCGACTGACTTCCGGTAGTGCCGGTTCCCTGCGTATTGCTGTTGCTTTGCGTGGCGGGATTGGTATTGAAAGGGCTGCCATTCTGCTGTCCTGTGGGATTGATGGCGTTGTTTGTAGTGCTGTTGTTCTGAGTTCCCGTCGCAGCGTTGTCCTGCGTGCTGCTGTTGCTCTGCGTCGCCGGAATGTTGTCCTGGTTAGTATTACGCTGTCCGGTAGGATTGATGGCGTTATTAGTAGTGCTGTTGTTTTGCGTTCCCGAAGTGGAGCTTCCCTGCTGGGTTGTGGTGCTGGTTCCCTGTTTCGGCGTAGTCTGATTGGTTGTGCTTTGTGCGTAAAGCGTTCCGCCTGCTAAGAGCATTAATGCGGCGATTCCTGTTGTTAACTTCTTCATGATAAGTATGATGTTGATGAATACATAAGCCTTATCAATTACCGTTCCAGCAGTACTTCCCCACTTTTCAGATTGCCGGAAAGCGCATATAAGTGTTGAAATGCATGATCAAGGACGAATCAAGGAGGGGCAACTGGGTTGACGCGGTTGCCCCTTTGCTTTGATACCTGACTGCGGTTTACTTCACGAGTGTTGCTTCCAACTCCACGCAGAGCGTTTCAAAAAGTGTTTTTACTTCGACTACCGTTGAAACTTGCTTGATTTCATTCTTGGCGATCCACGCTGCGAATGTGTCGAAAACCGAGAAAAATTCGGGGTGGTTAGTTGTGTATACATTCAGGCGCGCGATGTTTTTGAGTTCGTATCCGGCCTGGCTTACTACCTGTTCGAGATTGTGGATAGCCAGGAGCAGCTGGGTGCGCATATCTGCATCGCTCGATGTTCCGTCGGGGTGCACTGCTGCCTGTCCTGCGCAGTATAAGGTGCTTTCAGCGTGCTTTACTTCCACGCCCTGGTTGTAGGAGCGTTCGTCCTGCCATTTCCAAGGGTTAATGATCGTTTTTTCCATTTTAAAGCTTGTTTGATTTCCGGTGCAAACCTAGCGATCACATCGAAAACCATCCCGTGACCTACATCACGACTTTGGTGTGCGGTAAGTCACATTACAGGTCCAGCCTGCTGAGCGTCTCGCGAGAAACACCCAGGTAAGCAGCAAGTTGCGTCTTGGGGAGGCGCTGCAGCAATGCAGGATGCTTTTGGACAAACTGCTGATAGCGCTCCTGGGCGCTGGACGTCATTAAAGAAAGAATACGGCGCTGGCCCGCAAGAAAGCCGGCCATTACTTTTTCCAGAAAAAAATGATCAATCTTGGGCAGACCGGCGCGTAATGCATTGAAATTGTCCAGCGACAAACACAATGCTTCCGTATCTTCAAGACACTCCATGGAAAGCGTGGCCTTTGTGCGATTGTAATAGGCTTCAAAATCATTGTCCCACCAATCTTCCATCGCGAAGGCGAGAATGTACTGTTTGTCGGTTTCTTCGTCAGTATACACCAGCTTCGTAAGCCCCGAAAGCAAAAAATAGTTATATGGTACCAGCTCTCCCTTCTGCACCATAAACTGGTGCTTTTTAAACTTACGGTAAACAAAATGCTTCTCAACGAATGCAAATTCCTCGTCCGTCAAGGGCAGCAGCTTTTCGATATGCTGCCGCAGCGATTGAGCTACCCACATTTTTTCGCCAGCCTCGCTGTTATCCTTCATTTATGTATATTGGTTGAAAGTTTAATGCGCGGTAATATGGAAGATTTACCTATAAAAAACTATAAATCTGCACTGGGACCTGAGCTGTCCGTTTCAATGTCGGGTTTGCTGATGATCATCAGCATATTGGTGATTTCGAAAGGAAGCTGGGCGGGTTTTGTGGTCGTAGCGGTTATCGCTGCATTCTTTCTGCACTTGTTTTTCAACACTTATTATCAAATCAAAGGAGATCAGATCAGGATCAGATCCGGGTTTCTGATGGATAAAACAATACCTGTCAAATCAATTACTAAAATCTCGGAAACGAAAAGCTTGCTGAGTGCTCCTGCTCTGTCTCAAAACAGATTAGAATTAAGATATAACCGGTTTGACCGCCTTATCATCTCGCCCAAAGACAGGACCGCTTTCATCGCCGATCTTCTCAGGATTTCAGAACATATTGATGTTCAAGTTCCGTAGCCCGCAAAACAACATTCCTGATTCTGATATAAGACCTTCTTCTGTTTTGATATAATGCTAAGATGCCAGTGGCGGAGGGAAAGCAAATTTTGTGGAAGTCAGGAAAGGCCGGCAATCTCAGAATGTGACAAAAGTATCCACGGCATTGAATTTGGGGGATAGAATTGTTACCAATCCGAGAAACGATTTAAAAATGGAGCAGCAATCTAAAAAACCGAACCCAAACGATCATCTCGCCAACGAGCGCACATTTCTGGCTTGGGTCCGCACCAGTATCGGCATCATGGGTTTTGGCTTTGTAGTAGTCAAATTTTCGCTTTTTGTCCGGCAGATTACCGCTGTGCTGGGGCACCAGGCTGAGGCTCCATCTACGGGTTACTCTCCGGTAATCGGGATTCTCCTGGTCGGCTTGGGTGCTGTGGCTACCTTGTTCTCTTATGTGCGGTACCACAGCACCAAGCGACAGCTGGAAGCAGGGCAATACTACCAATCGTCCCTTCTGATCCAGTTGATGACCGGCGTAATTTTCCTGGTGAGCGTGCTTTTAATATTTTACCTGGCAAAAAGTATTTAGCAGGTTCTTGTTATACACTCAGAAGGTCCAGGTTGCCTACTTCTCTTCGTGAAAGTTGAAAAGCACCTTGTCGTCTGTATCAATCCTCAGCATGTCCAGGCATTTGACACCATATTCATTTACAAAAGGCTCACAAGCAAACTTGGCTTTGAACAAGGTTCTCGAATCAAAGTCTTTCTGCGTCAGCGCTTTCTTTGTTTCGCTGCCATAATTGATCACCCAACGGTCGGTTCCGGTTACCGGGTGGAGCTCGATCGTCTTGTATGTGACATTGTTGCTGAGCGTCGTTTCACCTACTACCACTGTGCCTTTTGTCTCTGTCCACACCTGGCGCGTTTCGCCTGCCGAAGATGTCGCTTTGAGGTACAGCAATGCGGTATATGTACCATCTTCATTGAAATCATAAAACATATAGCTGCCGCCCGCACCGTCTTTGTAGGTTGAATTGTAGGAATCGTAAAAGTTGGTCGCAGACAAAATTCCAAATTGCCAGTACTTGGTAGGGGATATCAGCTCGGCCGGAACGGGTGTCCGGGGTGAATTGCCGTAATCGACAGACCCGCCGTCCGGCCCCAGGTCCGAATCTTTTTGCTTGCAGCTGACAGCAGATAATAATAGAAGAAGACTTAAAATGGATACTGAAATTTTCATGGCTATAATAAAAATGAATTTTCACATTGAATTAGATTCGAAACTTGCTGTATTAAACTCCACAGCATGCGTCGCGAAGGTGATCAGGGCAAAGTGATATCAAACTCCCCGCTGAATGAATTGGGCGACGGGTTGCATTCATCTTCGCTGTGCGCATCCAGCAATGCGCCGGTGAAAGTGCCCTTAGCGCGCTTGCCTGCCACATATTCGTCGATCTTAATCTGTCCCGTCGTAGAGTAGTAGCCGGATTCGGCCGGGCAGATTTTGGCAAAATAGTTATTGAACAGCTTGCCGTTAATCTTGTATTCCACCTGGCTCACTCCATGGTAGTCGGCCATATCTTGTTTGTAAGGGTACGTTCCGGCTCCTGATCCATAAACGCTCAGCGAGAGATAATCGGCTCCCGAAGAGCCTGCATTGACGGTGATCGACGAAATGGACCCGAGTTTTCCCTCCGAAAACCTTGCGTCGCTGTAAACTCTGGTCACCCCGTTAAATGTAAGTTTCAGCGTCGTTTTCCCGGAAGCGGGTTCGTCATTTTGCTGACAGGCGAACAGGCTCAGCAAGGCGAGCGTAATCAGATTAAATGTAATTTTCATGGCTAATAAATGATTTGTGATTTATGCCGCAAAAGTACCATCAGCTCCAACACAGCGCATTCACATAAAGATGTGATATTATCCAACCGCAAATTGAATTCACACGAACATGTGAGTGGCAATATTTTGACGGACACGTACATTTGCCCCATGGCATCTAATATCCTCATTTACGAAGACAACCGGCAGCTACGCGAAGGACTGGAACTGCTGATCGCCGGAACAGCCGGTTACCATGTTTCGGCTGCATTCCCGCATTATGGCAACATCGTCGAAGATGTGAAAACGCACGATCCGGACCTGATCCTGATGGACATCGATATGCCCCCGCACAGTGGTATCGAAGGTTTGAAGCAGCTCAGGGCAGCCCGGCTCTCCAATAAAGTGGTCATGCTGACGGTTTTTGACGATAATGAGCACGTATTCGAGGCAATACAGGCAGGTGCGGAAGGGTATATCCTGAAAAAAACGCCTCCCGGCAAACTGATTGAATTCCTGGGCGACGCATTGAACGGAGGCGCGCCGATGACGTCCTCCATTGCGATCCAGGTACTCAGGATGGTATCCGGCGCGCATCGCGGACCGAAGCAGGACTTTGAGCTTTCTGCAAGGGAGCAGGATGTGCTTGAGTTGCTGGTGGAGGGTTACAGCTACAAGCTCATCGCCGACAAATTGTTCATTTCACTGGATACCGTGCGGTCGCATATCAAGAAAATTTACGAAAAGCTGCAAGTCAATTCGAAAAGCGAGGCGGTAGCGAAGGCTTTGAAAAACCGGTAGCAATCAGAAGTTCAGCCGAATGCCTTTGCTCCGGCTCCGCAGACTGGTATTTAGTGGAAACCTCAGCATTACATCCGTGCCGTTTTCAGGGGATGAAGCGATTGTCAAATTGCCCGCCAGGGTTCCTGCCCGCTTTTTCATGTTGGAAAGACCGTTTCCGTCGGTGGCCGAGGTCACGTCGAAACCCACCCCATTATCTGTCACCCGCAATTCTATCATCCCATTCCGGTAATGCAGGCCGATCGCCACCTGCGTTGCATGCGCGTATTTGGAAATGTTGTTCAGTGCTTCTTTGTAAACCAGGAAGAGGTTGCGCCGGTCGTCCATCCGCAGTTTCAGCATCCGGTCATTTTCAGTATTGTCAAAGGTAAATGCAATTCCCTGCGGCTCGAAAACTGTCGCGGCATATTCCCGCATACGGGCTACTATCCGGTGCAGATAATCATTGTCAGGCTTGATGCTCCAAACAATATCGTCCATTGCATCCATCATCAGGCTGCTGCTGGTGCTGATCCGGCCCACATATTCCTTTTCACGCTCCTGAGCCGGCAGCAATGTATTTGAAACGACTTCACTCAAAATGGAGATCGATGTCAGGTTTGAGCCCATATCATCGTGCAGGTCACGTGCAACACCTTCCCTGATTTTTTGGATGGCGAGAATGCGTTTGAGACGCAGTATATAAAAAATGTAAAATGGCAATACTGCCGCCAGGACCAAAAGTGCAGTAAACCACCAGGTTTGCCAGAATGCGGGCTTAATGCGGATCGGCAGCTTTGTAATATGTGGAGAAAAAAGTCCGTCCTTATTCTGAGCCCGTACATTGAAAACATACTCACCCGGTTCCAGGGACGCAAAAGTGGCCGAGAAATTGTTTTCAGACCTGATCCAGTTGGTACCTGCTCCTTCGAGCCGATAATAGTAGGTGGGTTGCGGCTCGCTGCCGTACGCAAACCCTGAAAACGTGATCGTGATGAAATTCTGATCGTGATCCAGGATTACCTTCCCGGCTTTTTTGAGCGAGTCTAGTGGGAGGAACTGATTGAAGAGCTTAAAATCGGTAATCGTAACATCCGGTGCCGGTCGCGCGGAAACCATTTTGGCAGGATCAAAAATGACAAAGTTCTTTTCCGCACAAAATGCAAGCCTGCCGTCGGGCAACTTCGTAGAAGTGAACATGATATTTCCATAATTGGACATATTCGCCAGCCCGAGGCTATGGTCAAGCAAGTGAACCTGTCCCGTTTTCAGGTTCATTCTGCAAATGCCGGAAACAGTCGAAAGCCAAAGCTGCCCCTGCGCATCCTGCTGCACAGACGTAACCACGCCTGCCGGAAATCCATTGTACATATTCAGATTTCGTGCTCTTCCCGTTTTTAGGTTTAATAAATCAAAATTGGCGGTAGTTACCACCGCGAGCGTGCTGTCGTCGATCGGCAGTAAGTCTGAAACCCGGTCGGTTGTAGTTCCATTCCGGCTGCTGTTGTAATGCTTTTCTACACGCTTTGTGATGGTGTTATATTGATAGATACCTTGCCCGTCCGTCGCAATCCAGAGAATTCCTTTCCCGTCATTATACAGCTTTACAATAGGGTGGTCAAAATCTGCGATCTGCTGATAGCCGGTTCCGGTTTGCCTGATCAGTAACCCTGTGTGCGTTCCAAACCAAAGATCGCCTTCGGCACCCGCCGTAATTGACCGGATAGTAGCCTGCTTAAAGATGGCCGGATTGGTGAATGTGGAGCGGTTTCTCTGCCGGTCGAAATAAATCAGCCGCCCGTGCTGGCAGCCCAGAACCAGCATTCTGGAAAGGGGATCTTCAAAGATGTTCCATACAAATTTGTACCAATTATCCGCTGGCGGCACGCCCCGGTAAATGGCCTTCATCATTGCATCGTCTTGCCTTAACCGGAGCTGCGCATCGTATTGCAACGCCGTCACACCGCTTCCCCAGCTGCTAAAAACCAGTCTGTTATCGTGCAATGCTTTCACGCTCGTCAGGTTTGCGCCTTTCAGGTTGGTAATAGTGCCGTTTCGGACGTGATTTCCCAGGATAGCCATCGTATACAGACCATTGTCGGTAGCCAGCCACAAATTCTTGTCGCGGTCTTCGAAAATCTGACGGATCTGTTTGGCATTGATCCCGAAGTCTGCGTTCGAAGGGTCATAAAAAGATTCGAAACCCGCGTCTTCATCTTCTAACATATTGAAGATATCTATCCCTAACGCCCAGATAATCCCCTGCTTTTCCTCAAAAGATGTTATTTCAAAATAATTGGAATGCGACGCGGGCTGGCACTGCAATGGTTTCGCTTTCGGCTGCATTGGATCGATCAGGAAAATGCTCCCCGACGAAGCCTGCTCCGGCCAGTTGTGAATGATCAGCCGGCCCCGGCTATCAAGCAGGAAGTTGGTAATGCCCTGTATGAATGCTGCCTTTCTGAGTGTTGGTTGAAATTCAGACACGTCAGCCGCGGCGAAGTAACGCTTTTTGTCGGCACTGAATACCCCTAAACCACTGGTCGACCCGATCCAGATATTGCCAGCCGCGTCGCTCTGCAATGCAGTTGGTTTTAATGTTTCCGGGTAGTCAATTACAGCAGGGTTGACTTCAAAAGCATTTTTAACATGATTGTAGACGAGGATTTTCTCCCCGTAAATCATCAGAAAAATGTTCCCTTTCCGGTCGCGTCTCAGCTTGTAAGCATATTTGGATGATTGCGGCCCACCCGCAGGCACCGACGTAGCCTGGAATGTAAATCTCTCGGTGTCAAACCTTCCGATCTGAGTTCCCAGGCGAATGAGCAATTGCTTTCCATTGCCGATACTGAGCAGCTCATCTACCGGAAGCGGCGGGATCCTGTCGGGCCCGTCGACCCGGAACTGGTGGAAACTGTTGCCGTCAAACCGGTGCAGGCCATTCGGCGTACCAACCCACATATAGCCGTCGGACGTTTGAGCGACACAATGGATAAAGTTTGTCCGGAGCCCGCCATCTGCATTCACCCGGCTGAAATGGACTTCAAAAGCGAGGGCAGGGGGGCCTTGCGTGAAGAGCAGGGCACTTAAAAGCAGGATCCACGCAAAGGCTTGTTTTAGATAGAATATCATTTTGCGAGTAGAGGCAATGAAAAGCAGGAACTGTTGAGCGGTTTTAGTCCCGCAAAATTACAACAGTGATTAGGAAGTATCACGCTGATTCGGCAAGGACCTTTTTCGCGAGCAGAACCAGTATTCTTCACGGGCGTGCAGTTCAGGTTCGTTCAGGTGGGACTTACCACATCGGGCAATTATTGATATTGCGAGATCGCGGTTAATAAGAAGTGGATAGCCTCGTATTGCCAGAAACAAATCGGGTGATTATAATAGGCGAAATTTCAATCGGTATAAATTAAGACGATATTATTACAAATGACTTTTAACAGTGACATTCTTAACAAAATAGAACAGGATCAGGCAATTGCGCAATTGAAACAATCGGGAAAGGAATTCATGGTTCTTTTTGAAAATAGCCTGCTATCCATGGAAATATATAAGCCTGATTTAATCGACAAACAATCGCCGCACGACCGGGACGAGTTTTACATCGTTATTTCTGGTACGGGAAAATTCACATTCCGCGATCAAACGACCACTTTCAAGCCGGGCGACTTTCTTTATGTACCCGCATTCGCCGAACACAGATTCATAGATTTCACTGATGATTTTATCTGCTGGGTATTTTTCGTTGGCGATAAAGTAATGCGGTGAAACCGGATCGGGATGTTTAATGTACTTACAGCCAATGCTATTCAGGTTGCAAACGGAGCAGAATACGAATGGAATAAAGATGCGCAGCATGATCCATTTGCATTCCTGAATGGCTTGGTGGATTAATCAGATCTTCAAACGCGTTCTGCTACTTTACGAAAGATCTCAGATACTCCAAACCTGTGGTCCAGGTGAGATTTTCGTACTGTTTATTGCGTAACCGTTTGTGCTGGGTCGAAAACATGGAATACATGTATTGCGCCTGCTGCCATTTCGCGTACAATTCGTGTTCTCCGGCAGGGTTATCAGCTCTTTGCTTTTTGATAAACTGAGCAAATTCTTCCAGGCTTGACAGCTGTTGCAGCCTGAATTCCTGACCTGTTATCTCTTTTACGTCCGCCCATAACATGGCAGGACTTATCTGAAAGCTTGCAATCTGTAAGTCTCTTGCTGCATTATCATCCAGAGCTACTTCGGCTGTAAATGCAGCGGTATCATCCATTGTGGTGAAGTCCAGTTTCCAATCAACTTTCTCTCCCCAGTAAGCGATGCTTTTATCTTTTAGGTTTAATACTGGCGTATTGTATTTTAATATGTCAGCAAAGGCGCCATTGAAAATAGAAGAAGCTTTAATGTCGGTGCTATCAATGTAGCTTTTGAAATCTCGTCTTAGATCAAAGTTCCTGTTTTCTCCCGGTACCAGATCATTGTAATCCGTGCAAAAATCGGACGGGATAAATCTCGGAACACCTGCCTGCAAGGCACCATCCAGGATCCGTTTTTGCAGATCTACAATTACATCGCCCAGACCAGCCAATGCGGAAACCACACAGTGAATGCCCGCACAAGCTTTTGCGATTTCATCTACATTGTCCAGGTTCGCTTCAATGATCTTAACACCTGCTTCTTGAAGTGTTTTTATTTTTTCAGGATCAGTGGAATGCCGCACAAGGGCAATCACATCTGCATCTCTTTTGACCAATTCCTTACAAATTCGGTTCCCTAAATTCCCCGTAGCGCCAGCTACTAAAATTGCTTTTTTCATCATTTGGTTTTTAAAAAATCTGATCCTGCTACGCTAAAAAATTGAGTACAGCCTCTATTACCGCTTCCGGCTTTTCTTCAAACATGTAATGCCCGCTATCCAGCATTCCGATAACGTTTACATCTTTCGCAATGTAGGGTAACCCCATTTTCATATAGTTGTAGCTCACATAGCTGCCAATTCCCAACACCGGCATTGTAAGCTGGCCGTAGGTTTTGGAATCTTCGATATCCTGTGTAAATGATTGGTACCAGGCATTGGAAGCCCGGATGTTATCGGCCAGATTGTAAACGGATGCATAAACCTGCCTCTCGAATGCACTCATTTTCTGATCATCAATCATCACATATTGAAAGAGCCAATCCATCAGAAAGTGGAAGCGGCCTTCTAAAATCTTTTCCGGCAATTCCTTCACCTGGTTGAACCCCATCCACCAGGCATAAGGCATGTTGGCGTCCATCTTCTTTTCAAATGTGCCGGGATACGGGATAAGTGGCATTTGCATCATTCCCTCACTGGGGTGGGCGCCGTCTAAAACGATCAACTTTTCAGTGAAATCGGGATAATTGAAGGCGAAGCTCATAGCCACCATACCGCCAATGTCATGGCCCATGAGATGGACTTTCGTGAGTCCGAGTTGCTGGACCAGTTCGAAAATGTCGGTTGCCATGGTTTTCTTGTCGTAACCTGATACCGGTTTTTCCGAGCTTCCCATTCCCCTGATATCAACGATAATGACCGAAACTTCTTTGCAAGTTCTATGGCTACGGGCAGATACGAATACCAGGTTTGCGGCCAGCCGGGCAGGCAAATTAGTGGTGTGCCGCTTCCTCCCTCCACGTAATGCAATGTTACGCCGTTGACTGTTGCGTACGCATTGGTGAAGCCCGGGAAGTGCTTAATCAGTTCTTCGTCAGAATACTGATCCTGAACTGTGTTTGTTGTGTCGTTTGTTTGCGTCATTGATTTGATTATTGAAAGCTCAAATGTAGACGACCTACGAGGCGGGAAAACTACCAAGTGGTAGATAAGCGCATTACCGGATGTTTTTTCTGATCCTGCTCAACGCATTGGGTGTTATGCCCAATATGGCAGCTAGCTGTTTAACTGGTATTTTTTGTAAAACCTCCGGGTTATTCATGAATTCAAGGTACCGCTCTTCTGCTGTCATGGTTTGAAAATTCAGGATCTGATCGATCATTCTTACAGAAGTAGCCTCCCAGATTTTTCTCCCGAATTCTTCCCAGACAGCGACATGCCCGTACAAAAAGTCCATGTCTTTTTTATCAATCACCACCAGTTTTGAATCTTCAATTGCTTCGATATTGAACCTGGACGGTTTCTGCGGATTGAGGCTGGAAATCTCTGTAAAGAATTCATTTTTGAAAGAAACCCAGGTGGTGTTTTCCTGGTCGCCGAGGTTATAGAAAAAGCGTATTCCGCCGGATACAATAAAAAAGTACTGACTGGCAATCTGACCTTTGCGAAGGATCATTTTTCCCTTGGGTACCTGTCTTTCGCTGCACCTGGAAAGTACCAGTTGCAAATCCAGATCATCTATCCAGATAATTGTTTTAATAAATGCTACGAATTCTTCCATTGTGAAAAGTGGAGATACCTATTTGTTTTTGCTAATAAATTCCTTGCATAGCATTGCAAAATGCTTGGGGTCACTAAACCAGGGATCGTGTCCCGCAACTGGAAAGGTTTGCAATTCAGCATTTGGAAATAGCCGCATATACTCGTTTACCCAATCATAGTCACGGCTACGCGTTCCATTAAATATGAGAATCGGTACATGAATTCGAGCCAGGCTGTCAGCAATTGGCGCCGACATCAAACTGGCTATAGGCTCATGAAGTTGAATGCCTGATTCGACTTCCAGCATCTTCGAAATAACCATGGTGTCGCGTTCAATTATACCGCTCGGGCTTAGAGAATCAATAAGCGCGTTTTCTATCATAGGCTGCTTGTGCGGTTTGTTATATTTAAACTCACTATGCCTTTTGTACGGCTTTCCCTGTCCAGTCCATCTTACAGTTCCACTTAGAATAAGGCCTTTAACACTCTTTGGATAAGTATGAACGTAGAGCATCGCAAGTAAGCTTCCTCATGATGATCCGGCTAAAAATATTTTCTTTCTAGGAGCCAAGGTCGTAATAAGCCTTCGCAAGTCCTTCACATGATCCTGCCATGTGTAGCTTTCGCCGCGTTCACTTTTGCCACAGCCTCTCTGATCATAGTAAATGAGAGTAGCGCTTTCACTTAGCAGATCAAGCTCTGGTCGAAGATACTCGTGATGACATGCCGGCCCTCCATGTAGCACTACTACCACCTCGGATTTGTTGCCAAGCTTCCAATAAGTTAGTTGCGGATGACTTTTGATTAGTCCCTCCTGGCAGAATGCGGAACACAAACTAGCCAAGATTAAGAGGATGGACAGTATTACCTGCATTGCTAAGGAGTTTGATTTTTAGTCAATATAGCCGATCCAATGATTTTGATTCAAGCCAGGGTCTGCTTTTTTACTCAGTCAGTTTCTACGACCTCTTACGCAGCTGTCGATGTAATCCGCTCAATCTTAGAAGCATGTTAGACGTAGCCGATGCAGTGGAGTCTGCATGACCAATTTCGATAAGATTTAGCGATTCTTTATCACACTTTGAAAAGCGCTATGTGAGGATATGGTGGTCGAAGTACAAAAGCCGGCAGAAGAAAATCGCTCTAATTATTTGCTGGCTGATAGTACCGGGATATCTGAGCAGTGTGTATCGCGCAGGCATTCAGCTCTATTTATGAGGAGAATGGTGTTGACTTTTCCAGGTGATCGACCGTTGACTGTTTGTGACCAAGGATTAAAGAAAATGGAAGCTGGGGTTAACCTTTGGCTGCAAGAAATTGCCCTAAGATCTAATTGCGCTTATCACCAGGGCACAAAAAGGGTCAATTTCCGAGATGAAATTGACCTTTTGCAGAGGGGAAGAGATTCGAACTCTCGATACAGTTACCCATATACTACCTTTCCAGGGTAGCTCCTTCAACCACTCGGACACCCCTCTATTAAAAAAATGTAAGCACTTGCAGAGAGGAAGAGATTCGAACCGCGCGGCGGCCGCTCACGATGCAGTTACCCACATACCACCTTTCCAGGGTGGCCCCTTCAACCACTCGGGCACCTCTCTATTTTGTGGTTACGGGGTGCAAATATAACAAAGCTGATCTGTAATACAAATCTGGGATCGAATCAAATGCTCATTTCTCCCCGTAATGGCGTTCCCAGCAGTTCTACACACTTTTGGTAGTCAGTTTCAAGTCCGAAAACAAACATCATCTTCGTAATGGCAGCTTCGGCTGTAATGTCAGAGCCGCTTACTACACCCGCTTGCTGCAGGTACTTACTTGTTTGATATTGTCCCTGCGATACCCGGCCTCCGTCACATTGCGATACGTTAAATATCACGATCTCCTTTTCAATGGCCTTGCTGATCGCACTCAGGAACCATATATCGGTAGTCGCATTGCCGGCACCGAATGTTTCCAGCACAATACCGCGCAGGCCTTCAATGCCCAGAATTGCTTGAACTACCTCAGGACTAATGCCGGGAAACATCTTCAAAAATGCGACGCGGGTATTCAGGGAAGTGTGGACAAGCAATCCAGCGTTCTCCTGATAAGGTTTAATGTAGGGTAAATTGTAGTCGATACGTACGCCTGCCGTGGCGAGTAAGGGATAGTTTTCTGAGTGAAATGCATTGAAGTCAGAGCTCTCTTTCTTTTTCGAGCGGTTGCCGCGAAGCAGTGAGGAGTTGAAGTAAATGCAAACTTCTGCGATGATCGGGGTTCCGTCCGCATTTCTCGCAGCCGCCAGCTCCAGTGCCGTAATCACATTTTCTCTTGCATCCGAACGCGCCACGCCGATCGGCAGCTGCGCGCCTGTGAGTATCACAGGTTTGTTCAGGTTTTCCAGCAAATAACTCAGCGCCGACGCCGTGTACGCCATTGTATCTGTCCCGTGCAGGATTACGAAGCTGTCGTACTGATCATTATGCGAGCCGATAATCTGGGCAAGCTCAATCCAGATATCCGGGTTTACATTGGAAGAGTCAATGGGTTTTGGCAGTGAAAGAAAGGTGATCTCAAAGTCAAGCCGGCTTATTTCCGGGACTTTTTCAATAATCTGCTCAAAGTTGAACGGCACCAGCTGCTTGTCGCGGGTCTCGTAAACCATTCCCAGCGTACCGCCGGTATAAATAACAAGTACAGAACCCGAAGTAGGTGCTGGTGAAACAGGATTGATGTGGATTTTAGAATAACTCATATTTGACTTACCTGAGAAGACTTTGCGCGTTTTGGGTAGTCGCTGCAATGACTTCCGTTTTTGTAATTTGTTTCAAATCGGCCACGCGCTGGGCTACTACTTCGATGTATGAAACCTCATTGCGTTTGCCGCGGTAGGGGACAGGCGCGAGATACGGCGCATCGGTTTCCAGCACCAGGTGTTCCAGTTCCACAAATGGGATTACCTGATCGAGTCCGCCATTCTTGAAGGTAGATACGCCGCCGATGCCCAGCTTAAAGCCAAGTTCAATCGCTTTTTTAGCTTCGTCGAGATTTCCGGTAAAACAATGGAATATCCCTTTCAGACTGCTGTCGCCAAATTGCTCGATCAGCGCTACTGTTTCCCAAAATGCATTTCTGCTGTGTATGTCGATCCAAAGATCGTGCTTTCGGGCAAGCTCGCATTGATACAGGAATGCCTTTTCCTGTTGCTCCCGGAATGTTACATCCCAATACAAATCCATCCCTATTTCACCCACAGCGATAAAAGGATATTTAACCAGCCATTCCTCCATAATCAGTAACTCCTTTTCGAAGTCATCCTTGACGTAAGTCGGATGCAGGCCAATCATCGGCAGACACTTACCCGGATAATCCCGGGCGAGTTCCATCATCGGCGCGATTGTACCCGAATCACAGTTTGGCATCCATATCTGCTCTACACCAGCTGTCCAGGCGCGTTCCAGCATCTCGGACCGGTCGTCGTTATAGTCGTCGCTGTATATGTGTGCGTGGGTTTCGATCATGAAGGGAGGGGTGTTGAATGAATGATTGATTGAATGAGTGAATGAGTGAATGAGTGAGTTAGTTAGTGAATTCTTAATAAGTTACTCCGTGTGAAATCCATTGATTTTACCAAACAATCAAAAAGTCCCATTAGGGATTTAGGCTAAAACAAGCAACCCGTTAATTTCAAGCACAAAAAAAGTCCCTTCAGGGATTTAGGGCTAAAACAAGCAACCCGTTAATACCAAGCACAAAAAAAAGTCCCTTCAGGGATTTAGGGCTAAAACAAGCAACCCGTTAATTTCAAGCACAAAAAAAGTCCCTTCAGGGATTTAGGGCCTAGTCAAGCCCCCCTAATACTCCCTCCCTTTCCATACCGTCTTTCCTGGCAAGTAATAGTTTACCAGCATGATCAAACCGATGCTGACCATGTAGAACCAGAATAGTAGTGCTGCTTTCCATAAGTCAGGCTGTTTCAGCATAGCTATCGCGGTGATGGATATGAGCGTGATGAGCATGTAGTACTGGACAATGCTCACTATTGGGTTGATGGGGAACCACAGCGCTATCAGGAATAGCAAAGGTACGATCAGCGATGAGACAAAAAGGCTCAGCCTGGTCACCCAAAACGATTGCATTACCCCCTGCATCCACCTCCTCCGCTGTTTCAGCAGCTCGGGAAAAGTATTTACAGGCTCCGAAATGCTAAGTACTTCCTGCTTGTAAGCCATTTCAAAATCAAAGCTGCTGTTCGCAATCGCAATGAAGAGTGCGTAATCTTCTACGATCGAAAAGCCGATCTTCTCGTAACCTCCTATCGCAAAATAGGCTTCCCGGGTTACTGCCATGTTGTTCCCCATTCCGGTAATCGGAATTTTGAATAAGGAAAAAAAACGGGTTACAGTCAATGCGAAAAGCCATTCCATTGAAAGCAGGTCTGCCAGGAAATGCGACTTTTTCATTCTTGTCAGGCCGACTACCACGCCGGTGTTTGGCTTGAAGTGCGGGAGCATTTCTGCAACCCAGCCCGGCTTCACGGCAATGTCCGCGTCACAATAGAAAAAGTAATCGCCGGTTGCGAAATGTGCCAGCTGGGCCAACACATTGGCTTTCCCTTTCAGCCCCGCCATCTGAGTCGTGATTTTGTAGTATCTGAATCGGGGTTTGTCAATGCAAAATTGCTGTACGAGAAGTGCAGTATTATCGTCTGAATTGTCGTCACCTATCAGTATTTCAATCTGTCCTTCCGCAAATTGCAGGTCATTTAATGCATGCAGGCACCTTTCTATATTCTGCTCTTCGTTTCGAGCTGCTACAAGTATGCTGACCCGGGCGGGCCTATTTTCAATAGAATTAAATGCCATTCCACTTCATTGGTAAAGCTTCGAAAGAATACCCTTTCTCTGCATAATGTTCAAGGTACCTGGGTAAGGTAAACTGCATATTCTTGGCGGCTTTAATGCTGTCGTGAAACAGAACAATGGAGCCTTCGCGGGAATATTGTACCGATTTTTTCAAGCATGTTTCGGGTGCCAGATCCTGTGAAAAATCTGCACTCAGCACATCCCACATAATAATCTTCCGGTTTTCCAAAACAACTTTCGATTGCGTTTTCCTTATTCTTCCATAAGGTGGGCGGAACAAAACCGTAGATAAAGCCAGTTGCTCCTCGCATTTTTGGATATTATCGAGGTATTCCTGGTCATCGGTTTTCCACCCGTTCAAATGGTTGAACGTGTGATTACCAATAGCATGCCCGGCCGCCAGAACTTTCTTAAAAATCTCAGGGTGCTTACGTACGTTATCCCCAATGCAGAAGAACGTCGCCTTGGCATTGAAATTCTGCAAGGTGTCCAGGACAAATTCTGTGATATCCGGGATCGGACCGTCGTCAAAAGTGATGAAAAGCTTTTTCTCATCTGTCTTCACGCGCCAGGTAAACCCGGGGAAAAATGCCCGTAGCCAAAATGGGGAATTGTGTAAAAACATGAACTGTATGTCTGTTCAGACGAAATTTTCGACCAAATATAGGGGGAGTAAAAATAAGAAGCTGCCCGGTCCGGACAGCTTCTTGTTAAAAGATATTGGAAGACAGACTCAGATGTCTGTTATTGATCAGGCGTGTGCAAACACCGGATTGAACATAGATAATGCTTTTGCCTCCAAAAACGATTCTCCTGTCAGGAATTCATCCACAGCTCTTGCAGCCTCGCGGCCTTCACTGATCGCCCAGACTACCAGAGACTGTCCACGGCGGCAGTCACCGGCAGCAAACACTTTCTCATTGGTAGTGGACTGGTATCCATTGGTTTTGATATTTCCTCTTTCGTCAAATTCCAGTTCGAGGTCGGTAAGCAGACCTTCCTGCTGCGGGTGCAAAAAGCCGGCTGCAAGAAACGCCAGGTCGCAAGGAATATTCCGCTCACTGCCTTCCACTTCTTTCATGAGCATTCTGCCTGTCTCCGCATCTTTCTGCCAGTCCAGATCGACGATTTTCAATTCTTTCAGAACGCCATTTTCGTCACCGACAAATTCCTTGGTGTTAATAGACCAATGTCTGTCACAACCCTCCTCGTGTGAAGTGGAAGTACGCAGCATCATCGGCCAGTTCGGCCAAGGAGTACTTGCGTCCCTTTCTTTTGGCGGAATTGGCATCAATTCGATTTGTGTAACAGACCTGGCACCGTGGCGACCCGAGGTTCCAACGCAGTCCGAACCCGTATCACCACCACCTATTACGACAACATGCTTGTCTTTTGCGATAATCTGTCCATTCATGTAAGCCGCACCGCGGTGATCGAATTCAGGGCTGATACCGGCTACTCTTTTGTTTTGCTGGCTCAAAAATTCCATTGCGAAGTGCACACCTTTCAAATGGCGACCAGGAATTTTCACATCTCTCGGCACAGTAGAACCCATTGTCAGTACTACTGCGTCGAATTCGTTGGTCAGTTCATCTGCTTTGATATCAACACCCACATTTACATTGGTACGGAACTCAACGCCTTCTGCCTCCATTACCGCCAGTCTGCGGTCAATCACAGATTTGGCCAGCTTGAAATCGGGGATACCGTAACGCACCAGTCCGCCGATTTTATCAGCTCTTTCAAGCAGTACAACAGTGTGGCCAGCCTGATTAAGCTGGTATGCAGCTGCTAAGCCCGCTGGTCCTGAACCCACTACGGCTACTTTTTTGCCGGTACGTGTTTTAGGAATTCGTGGTTTTACAAGATCCAGCTCAAATGCTTTTTCTATGATCGCCTTCTCAATGTATTCAATCGCTACCGGCGGTTTATTAATGCCGAGTACACACGAAGCTTCACAAGGAGCGGGGCAAATGCGGCCGGTGAATTCAGGGAAATTGTTGGTCGAAGAGAGGATCTCGTAAGCCAGCGCCCAGTTTTCATCGTACACCGCGTCATTGAATTCGGGAATGATATTTCCGAGCGGACAACCATTGTGGCAGAACGGAATGCCGCAGTCCATACAACGGGCTGCCTGCTGTTTGGAGTTAGAGTCCGTAGGTGCCGTTTCAATCTCACTGTAATCCCTTATGCGCTCATCAACACTTCTCTTTTTAGGCAATTCCCTTTCAAACTCTAAAAATCCGGTTGGTTTTCCCATTATTAACTTCTTATTAAATCGTTATTCAAATTGATTAACTAACTGACAGAGAAAATGTTATTGGTGAACAACATCAACTACGATGTCTTTGTAAACCACATTCTTGTCTGCTATCTGTTGCGCGAGCGTGATACCGCGACCTTCCAATGCTTTTCTGAAATCCGAAGGCATTACTTTCACAAACTGCTTCACTGACTGCTCCCAGTTCTGGATCAGCTGGAATGCGATGTTGCTGGTAGTATATTGGAAATGTTTATCCAAATACTCGCGCAAAATGCCCTGATCTTCTGCATTAAGCGGTTCCAGCGAAACCATTTCCATATTCACTTTCTCCCGGAAATCGCCTGCTTTGTCAAGCACGTAAGCCACGCCGCCCGACATACCTGCTGCGAAGTTCCGGCCGGTTGATCCGAGGATAATCGCCAGACCGCCTGTCATGTATTCCAATCCATGGTCGCCCACACCTTCTACTACCACCTTGGCGCCTGAGTTACGCACGCAGAAACGCTCGCCGGCAGTTCCGCGGATGTAAGCGTCACCCGAAGTAGCACCATAGAATGCCACGTTACCGATGATGATATTTTCTTCCGGTTTGAATTTCGAATCGCGGTCAGGATAAACGATCAATTCAGCGCCGCAAAGTCCTTTTCCGAAATA
Source organism: Dyadobacter crusticola DSM 16708 (assembly GCF_000701505.1). Lineage (GTDB taxonomy): Bacteria > Bacteroidota > Bacteroidia > Cytophagales > Spirosomataceae > Dyadobacter > Dyadobacter crusticola. The sequence continues at coordinate 132,045 of NZ_KL370786.1, forward strand.
ATCGTTGGCATCACCTTCCAGTTCCAGGCGCACGCCATTTGTATTGAATGCACCAAAGCTCTGGCCGGCTGTACCGCGGAATTTGAAGTGAATGTTCCCTTTTGGAAGTCCTGCGCCGCCGTGCTTTTTAGAAATCTCGTTCGAAAGCATTGTTCCGAGCGAGCGGTTCAGGTTGTTTACCGGGAATTCGCCATAAATTTCTTCTTTATTTTCCAGCGCAGGTTTTGCTGCTTTGATCAGCTCGATGTCAAGGATACTGTCAATTCCATGATCCTGCTCTTCCTGCTTGAATTGTGCCACCGACAGGTCTCCTTCTTTGTAAAGGATCGCGTCGAAATTCAGGTTTTTATATTTCCAATGCTTGATATCGTTGCGTAATTCAAGATACTGCGCTTGTCCAACCATTTCGTTGACGGTACGGAAACCAAGCTGTGCCATGATCTCGCGCAGCTCCTGCGCCATGAAAGTGAACATGTTTACAACATGCTCCGGCTTGCCCGAGAACAATGCACGCAGCTCTTTGTTCTGTGTAGCCACACCTACCGGACAGGTATTCAGGTGACATTTACGCATCATAATACAACCTGCGGCAACGAGCGCGGCAGTAGCCACACCCCATTCTTCCGCACCAAGCAATGCAGCTATCGCGAGGTCGCGACCGGTACGCAGCTGTCCGTCCGCCTGAACGGTAACTCTGCCGCGCAGCTTGTTTTTAACCAGGGTCTGATGTGTTTCGGCCAATCCAAGCTCCCAGGGCAAACCTGCGTGGCGAATCGAGCTCAATGGGGACGCACCTGTTCCGCCATCGTAACCTGAGATCAGAATGTGATCCGCATGCGCTTTCGCCACACCGGACGCTACCGTACCTACGCCAGCTTCTGATACCAGCTTCACGCTGATCCTCGCCTGGCGGTTCGCATTTTTAAGGTCAAATATTAACTGCGCCAAATCCTCGATAGAGTAAATATCGTGGTGGGGCGGGGGGGAGATCAGACCTACTCCCGGCGTAGAGTGACGCGTACGTCCGATCCAGTCATCGACTTTGAAGCCTGGCAGCTGTCCGCCTTCCCCTGGTTTTGCACCCTGCGCTGTTTTAATCTGTAATTCGCCTGCATTGCTCAGGTAGTGGCTCGTTACTCCGAAGCGACCGGATGCAACCTGCTTGATCTGCGAGTTCATGCTGTCGCCATTTGGCAAAAGTTTGTAACGCAGCTCATCCTCACCACCTTCACCTGAGTTTGACTTACCGCCAATGCGGTTCATCGCAATAGCCAGGGTAGTGTGGGCTTCCCACGAAATCGATCCGAAGGACATTGCCCCCGTAGCGAAACGTTTGAATATGTTTTCTACCGGCTCTACTTCTTCTAGGGGAACAGAAGTCCCTTTCTTGAAGCGCAGCAGTCCGCGTAATGTTAATGCCTTGTGGCTCTGGTCGTCGATCAGCTTCGAGAATTTCTTGAACTGCTCGTAGCTGTTGTTCCGCGTGGCCTGTTGCAGCATGTGCACCGACTGCGGGTTGAATATGTGTGCCTCGCCACGTTGTTTCCATTGATATACACCGCCCACTTCCAGTCTCGGCTTGTGCTCGGGTGTTTCGTGGTAAGCTACTTTGTGACGCACCAGGATCTCACGTGCGATCTCCGAAATGCCCATTCCACTGATACGGGAAATGGTTCCGGTAAAATATTTGTCAACTACCTCTTTATTTAAACCAACACATTCAAAGATCTGAGCGCCCTGGTAAGATTGTAGTGTAGATATCCCCATTTTGGAGAAGATCTTCAATAGCTCTTTATTAACTGCTTTAATGTAATTGTAATGCAGTTTTTCGTCTGTAAATTCTCCATCGATCATGCTTTTCTTATTCATGTAAGAAAGCGTTTCGAATGCCATATACGGACAGATACCGGCAGCGCCGTAACCGATCAATGTAGCTACATGATGCGTTTCCCAAACATCCCCGGCTTCAACCAGGAGACCCACTTTTCCTCTCAATCCTTCGCGGATCAGGTGGTGGTGAATAGTCGCGGTAGCAAGCAACGAAGGAATAGGGGCGTGGTCAGAGTCGATCGCACGGTCAGACAGGATCAGGATTTCAAATCCATCCTCGATTGCATCCACCGCATAGCGGCAAATGCGGTCCAATGCTCTTTCGAGCGCCTTTCCGCCTTCGTCAGCACGGAAATAGGTGTTGATTGTTTTCGCCTGAAATCCATCTTTATCTACAAAACGCAGCTTGTCAAATTCCTGAACTGAAAGCAGCGGGTGCGGCAATGCAATCTGGCGGCAGTGTTTTGGAGTTTCGGTTAAGATATTTTCGTTACCTCCTACAAAAGAAATCAGCGACATGATAGACCGTTCCCGGATCGAGTCGATCGGCGGGTTGGTTACCTGCGCGAACAGTTGCTTGAAGTAAGTCGATAAGTGCTGGCTTTGCTCAGAAAGTACCGCCAAAGGAACGTCAGTACCCATTGAACCGATCGCTTCGAGGCCGGTCTGAGCCATTGGAGCCAGGATCATTCTCAGGTCTTCGGAAGTATACCCGAATGCAACCTGGCGTTTCAGCAACGAAGTCTCGTCGTAAGCACGGTAAGTACGGATCGGGTGGTCAAGCTGGTCAACGTGCAGCTTGTTTTCGTCAAGCCATTTCTGGTAAGGCTGCGCCGAGCAAACCGACGCTTTGATTTCCTCGTCAGGAATAATCCGGCCCTGCTCCATATCTACCACAAACATACGTCCGGGTTGCAGGCGGCCTTTTGTAACAACGCGCGATTGGTCTACTTCCAGAACACCGGCTTCCGAAGCCATGATAATGGTATCGTCGTCCAGTACCCAGTACCTCGAAGGGCGAAGGCCGTTCCTGTCGAGCGTAGCGCCCACCATTTTTCCATCAGTGAACGAAATGGAAGCAGGTCCGTCCCACGGTTCCATAATCGCCGCGTGGTATTCGTAGAATGCGCGTCGTTCAGGATCCATTTGCTCGTTTCCGTCCCAGGCTTCCGGGATCAGCATCATCATTACGTGCGGCAATGAGCGGCCTGATAAATGCAGCATCTCGATTGCATTGTCAAGATTGGCGGAGTCAGACTGGTTCCTGTCGCAAATTGGCAGGAGCATATCCATTTCCTCTTTGGTGAAAAAGTCAGAGTGGAAAGACTTCTCACCGGCACGGATCCAGTTTACATTACCCTTTACTGTATTGATTTCGCCATTGTGAGCGATATACCGGAAAGGCTGTGCCAGTTCCCAGGAAGGGAATGTGTTCGTCGAAAAGCGCGAGTGGACTACTGCCAGCGCAGAAACTACAGACTCATTTTCGAGATCAGGGAAATAGTATTTAAGCTGCGCGGTAGTCAGCTGTCCTTTGTATGAAATGGTGCGGCAGGAAAGCGACGAGTAATAGAAGCTTTTTGCGCCACCTTTTACAGTGTCTTTAATAAGCCTGGTTGAAACCTGACGCAGGATAAAGAGCTTTCTTTCAAAAGCCATATCGTCGTTGATATCATCCGGGCGTTTGATGAAAACCTGTTCCACAGCTGGCTCAACAGACAGAGACCCTTCGCCCAAAGTATTGTTAAGCGTAGGTACCTTTCTGTAACCCAGCAAATGCAAGCCAAGCTTTTTGATTTTGCGGTTCAGGATATCACGGCATTCTTCACGGATCGTTTCGTCGCCCGGAAAAAAGATCATTCCCACGCCGTATTCTCCGGCAGGTGGCAAATGGAAGCCGAGCTTGGTAGATTCCTCTACAAAGAATTCATGTGGCAGCTGAATCAGAATTCCGGCACCATCGCCTGTATTAGGGTCAAAACCGGTTGCGCCCCTATGTTCCATTCTTTCTAACATATGAATGGCGTCGGCCACGATCTGATGTGACTTGCGGCCCTTAATGTTAGCCCGGAAACCTATTCCACATGCATCATGCTCAAATTCCGGGCGGTACAGTCCCTGATTTTCTACCATTGATTCAGACATTTGCGACATTTAACTGAGATTGTAGCGTAATTACCAAATTCGTAATTAGAATTTGTTTAAATAACAGAGTTAAAAAAATTGCTAAACCACCATTGTGTTATGAATAGGGTAAAGCCACGCAAGATAATCATAAAAAATATTTGGCTTATTACCACAATGGCAAAATTTTCTATCAGTAGTTACTTTTTGATTATTTAGTTACAATTATTATGGAAATATTGATAAAAATTCAAAAAGCGTAGAAGAAACTTGGTAAAATGGAAATGAAAACGGCCGTTTTGCACGACTTGGAAGATTGCAAAATACTTCTTGGGAAAATGTAAATGGCGGGAGGAGGGAGGGCGGAGGTACAACACAACAAAGCCACTCCAGGTTCAGGTCTGGAGTGGCTTTTTCTTGCTTAGTACTCTGGCTTTCAGGGTTCTTTTGACTCGCTTACGCCTTCGTAGTCTTCGTCGTCGTAATCGTCGTCACCAGCTCCGAACTGGTTTTCCAGGTTATGCATGAACACTGCGTCGATTGCTTCTTCTTTCGTTGGCAAAATAGCCAGATCAGGAATTTTCAGGCCTTCCAGCAGATCTATGAAATCATCGTCGCGTGTCACGATCACGAGCAGGCCGAGATCATTGGCACAAAGCCAATTTATTTTCTTCAATATCGCAGTACCTGGCGCGTCTACTGATTTAACAGTCTGCATGTTGACGATCAGGCTGTGGTATCCCTCCCTGAAAAGTGACCGGGCTGTCTCTTCAAATGCGGCCGGTACATCGCCCGCAAAAGCAGGTTCTTCCAGTTCGATATAGACGTATTGTTCTTTCTTTTCCAGTTTAAAGTTCATTGTTAGTGTTGTTTGGTCAAAACAATAGTTTGAATGAAATTTTTCTAAATCAGCTTTTTACAGTGTTCTGAGGATTGCTTCCTCAATTCTTTTGAGCGGGTTGTCCAGATTGTTCTTCTGGAAACTGTTGCCGGTAACTTTCTCGAAAAGCTCGATATAACGCGCTGAGATTAGTTCTATGCGTTCATCAGTCATTTCCGGAACAGATTGTCCTTCTTTTCCCTGGAACCCGTTTTGGATCAGCCATTCTCTTACAAATTCCTTGCTAAGCTGCTTTTGGGGCAGTCCCGCCCGCTGGTTTTCCGCGTAAACATCCTGGTAAAAGTATCTGGAAGAGTCCGGCGTATGGATTTCGTCGATCAGGTAAATAACCCCGTCAAGCTGTCCGAACTCATATTTCGTATCCACTAATATCAGGCCCTGATCTGCGGCCATTTCGGTTCCTTTTGAGAAAAGGGCAAGCGTGTATTTTTCCAGCTGCTCATACTCGTCTTCGCTTACAAGTCCCTGTGCCAGGATCTGTTCTCTTGAAATATCTTCATCGTGGCCTTCGTGCGCTTTTGTCGTAGGTGTAATGATCGGCGTGGGCAGCTTGTCATTTTCTTTCAATCCCTCGGGCAGGGAAACGCCGCAGACAGTCCGTTTACCTAATGCGTACTCGCGCCACGCGTGGCCGGCAAGGTAGCCTCTCACGACCATTTCCACGGGGTAAGCCTGGCATTTCAGGCCGATGCTCACATTCGGATCGGGTACTTCCAGCAGCCAGTTGGGGACGATATCGGAAGTTGCATTCAGAAAATGCGCCGCGATCTGATTTAGTACCTGCCCTTTGTACGGTATTGCACGGGGAAGTATCACGTCAAATGCGGAGATCCGGTCGGTAGCAACCATCACAAGGCGTTTTTCGAAAGAATAAACGTCCCTGACTTTTCCTTTGTAAAATCCTGTCTGTCCTGGAAACTGGAAGTTGGTTCCTGAAATGCTATTCATGTTTTATATTAAAATTACCACTCTATTTCGTCGTTCTTCTTGGTCTGGCTGTTGTATTGCTTCCTGCGGAGCTGGTAAATATATTGGCTTTCGTTTGATTTCATGGCATCCAATATAGCCCTGGCCTGATCCTCAGACATATTCATCTGTTTCAGACTTTTCAGCAGTTCTTCTTTTTTTGCATCGTTGGTCAGCTCGCGGCCGTCAGCAGGCGGAGTCGGTTCTGCTGGCTGGTTTTCCTGCATTTTGTTTTGCTGAGCCGATTTCTGTTTCCTGGTAAGCACATCAGAGTCCGCCTCCTGACCTGAAAAGTTTTTTTTGAGAATAATGTAATTCAGTCGCGCCAGGTTATTGCCCGGTTCAAGCCGCAATGCAGTTTTCAGGCTTGCAAGTGCATTGGCCGTATCTTTCCTTTCCACTCTAATCAACGCGATCTGAGTGTTAGCAATGGACGCAATTGTTTGATCTTCAATATCACTTAATAGGAGGTAGTGCTTTAGTGCGACATTGTATTTCCGCATTCGGTAATAGGAGTGGGCGAGGTTAAGCCTGGCCGCGGGATCCGAGAAGAGGGAACCGTAAGTAATCTGACTGTAAAGGTCTGCGGAACGTGCGAATTCTTTGCTTTGGTAGGCTTGTTCAGCGTCAATCTTGCGCTGGTTAGCTTTCGTAATTGAATCGAACGTCCGGTTATCCCAAAGCCAGAGCAGGACATAAAGAATAAGAGCCGTCATATCGATCGTGCTATTGGAAGCGCAAAAATAGAAATTGATCGTTATAGTCGGAAGGTTCCGATGGTAATTAAAATATCGAGCAGGATCAGAATAAGGGCTGCTCCGAGGAAGTAATAGTATTTATTACTCACCACCGTGATCGTGCGCGAATCCACCAGGGTACCTTCCTGCTGGTTCACATCATTGATCAAGCGGTTCATTTCATTTTTCGAATTATTCAGCTCATAATAATTCCCCCGTGCTGCATTGGCCATTCCTTGTAAAAAAACCTCATCGACCCGACTGATAATCAGCTTATCGTTTTTGTCCATTAATGGTTTCCCGTCCCGCTGGATACTGATCCCGACTTTCGTTCCGACTCCAACTGCATAAAAGCCGATTCCGAAACGCCGAAGGTTATTGTAAAGCGAACCGCTGCATGCGGCAGCGTTCTCCCCGTCTGTAAAGAGCACGATCATCTTCGATCTTCCGGTTGGGTCCGACGCATTCATCAGCTTATCGTAAGCGAGTTCCACAGAGGGGCAAATGTTGGTGCCGCTTGTAGGTAGCAGGTCGGTTTGCAGGGACTGGATAAAGAGTTCAAGCGCATTGCGGTCATAAGTCAGCGGGACGTGGATAAAAGCCTCATTAGAGAAAACGATAATACCCACGCGGTTTGCCACTTCATTCTGCACAAAACGGTTGATCTCAAACTTCACCTTTTCAAGTCTCGACGGCGTCACGTCGGCAGCGTCCATTGACTTGGACAGATCCACAACCAGGAAAACATCTTTACCCTTGGCCTTGATGTCCCTTTCAGCCTCGCCGAAAGAAGGCCCGAGCAGACTAATGATCAAAAGTGAGAAGGTAATGGTCCGTAAAAAGAGCTTGATGATAAGAGTCCGCGCAGTGGTTTGCAGCTGTCGTGCAATGCGTACGGTACGGATAATGTATGCTACGTATACGAAAATGAAAAAAAAGACAAAAAAATATTCAGTGGTTCCAAAGGGATAATTCCAGTTCATAATGAACGTCTTGGGTAATTTAAGCTTCGCCAAAAATAGGCATTTGCAGCTTCTATTAAAGTTTTTTTGCCTGAATGTTTGCTTTTCTGAAACACAACCCTCTATATTTGCAACCCAGAACGGAAAGAAGGAGGGATGGGTGAGTGGCTGAAACCAGTAGTTTGCTAAACTGCCGTACTCGCAAGGGTACCGCGGGTTCGAATCCCGCTTCCTCTACACCTTATCTGGAAGTTTAAAATAAGAGGCCGAAGTCAAACAGATCGAGGCCAATACCGCGGGGAGTGGCGCAGCCCGGTAGCGCATCTGGTTTGGGACCAGAGGGTCGCAGGTTCGAATCCTGTCTCCCCGACAAAAGGCAGTCAGCCGTATCATACTGCTAACTGCCTTTTTCATTTACTGTCGGTTCCATAGCTCAGCTGGATAGAGCAACTGCCTTCTAAGCAGTAGGTCTTGTGTTCGAATCACAA
>NZ_KL370786.1:140467-626650 GCF_000701505.1 Dyadobacter crusticola DSM 16708
GTGCTTTTTTTGTGCACTAATGTTCCCTAGCTCACCGAGCGTCGGCCGGCTGGATAGAGCAACTGCCCGAGGCGCGCAGCCCGTGCGGCGTCCGCTTCTAAGCAGTAGGTCTTGTCCGGGTCGCCGGTGCGGTTGGCCGCGGCATTCGAATCACAACGGAATCACAAAGAGCACCTGGTTTTCGCCAGGTGCTCTTTTACGTCTAAGCTGATCAGCATAATCCTACCCGGGCAATTTGCCGGGAACGGGTCGCAAACTCACAGCGCACTGATCCTTTCGTAAATACTTTTTAGCTCCAATTTGTACTTGGAAGCGGCGTTCAGATTTACTTCCCGGATCGCGTCATAATCTTCAACTTTCAAATTTATTCCATTGGTTATCGCCTCGTGAAATACGTCGGTACCGCTCTGCGTCAGCTCGGCAATGACATCCTGTGCGTTCTCGATGATGAAAGAAACCCATACATCCATCGTAATAGGTTCGCCCGAATTCTTATATTTTTCTACATACTTATTGATAATCGCATCGGTTCTATCCCGGTGACTGAAAAGTAAAACGTGAAATGTTTCCATTAAATGAGGGTTTGTTCGGGATAACTGCGTTGTCAGCTGATAATTGAAAAAATAATGTGTATATAGTTCATTTACCAAGTGAATACCCGGGAGTTATCTTTTAATAATCCTGGCATTTTCAGTTGTTCCATTTGCGAAACTTACCTTAATGATATACAGCCCGTTCGGCAAATGATTGATGTTGAACTCAGACGTATTATCCGCCACTTCCGAATGTGCCCGATCCAATACCAACTTGCCGGCAGTGTTGAAGAATTGAACGCCTCGTATGTGTTCGGCATCCGCATTAAGTAAGGTTAGGTTGTTGATTGCTGGATTTGGATAAAGTACAATTCTGTTTCCAGCTTCCATATTCAGGCTTCTGATCCTGCTGTATGCGAAAGTTCCGTCTTTGTCCATCATTTTCAGACGGTATAAATTATTTCCTGAACGAACAGATAAGTCAGAAAAGGAATAAGAAATAAACTGAGTGCTTTCACCGTGTGATTTAACAACCGCTAGCTTTGTCCAGGTTTTTCCAAGCTGGCTATGCTGAACTTCAAAGTAATCACTGTTTACCTCAGAAGTAGTGGACCATTGCAATTCTGCATTGGCATGTTCCCCCTTTTTAACCGTAAAACTCACCAGCGTAACCGGCAGTGAAACTTCCGCATTGGAAATCGTATTATTGTTCAACGTGATCTGACCAGCCGTCGAAAGCGCCCTACCGGAAAGAGATGCACCTGATTCAAACGAAATCGCTCCGGCGTTGATAACCGTTCCAACAAACGCAACGCCAGCTGCTACAGTAAAGGCGCCATTTACCTGCCAGTATACATTCTTGATCTGAGCGCCATTAGCCAGCAAAATGCTGGCTGTCGCATCTGCCGAAAGCGCACCATTAATTTTTATAATGAAAATAGCATTGGGATCATTTTCCGCGTCCAGGATCAGGGTGCCTGTTAGTGCAGTGGCAGTTCCGATACAATGTACTCCTTCGGTAAGCGTTGTGCCGCCTCCGAGCGGCGAGGTAAGTGTGTTTTCACATGGGTTTTCACTCTCACTGGCCAAAAAGGCGTAAGCAGTTGCTACGCCTGTTGCAGCCAACACTCCCTCATTGTCACCAAAATGGGTCTGACCTGTTACTGTCACAGCGCTGCCGGTAACCGCGCCTGCGCCGTTGCCAATGTCGCCGGTAATGGTTGTTGTTCCTGTATTTGCGAATCCGCCGACGGATGTGTAGAGTGCGAACTTGGCGGCAGGGCCAAGGTTTGGAGCTGTCTGCGCAAAGGTGAGCTGAGAAGCAGTCACCAGTAAGGCACTATTGATTAGAATGTTGAGGAAATTGTGTTTCATATACTTGGAATAATGGTGAAAGAATTTTCACACCCAAAGGTGATTCCATTTCGTACAAGTATTGTTGTATAACGTGTAGTAATAGTTGTAATATTCACACCTTTCCTGACGAGTGATTTAAGATCGATGTCAAAGCTTAGCCATTCAGAAGTATAGCAGCGGAATTACAGATAATTATTCCATATAGGGTTTGATTCGTATGAATCCGCGCGTCGGGGTGCTATATTGCTGACAATGGAAGAATTGATCCTCCGTAGCTTTTTAGAGACAGCATTTCATGACGATTTATATAAAATACATGGTGAGCCTGCGCTGCAAAATGATGGTGCAGGAGGAGCTGGAAAAGCTGGGCGTCAGCTACAAGGTTGTGGAGCTGGGATCAGTGCAGGTGAATGATGACCTTTCCACGGAACAGTTTGAAATACTGCGTAAAAACCTGTTGCAGTCAGGACTGGAATTATTGGATGATAAAAAGAGCATTCTGATCGAGAAGATCAAGAATGTGATTGTGAATATGGTCCACCATGAAGACGCGCTTCCGAAGACCAACTATTCAGACTATATCTCGGAAAAATTAGGATATGATTATACCTACTTGTCAAATATTTTCTCCGAAGTAAAGGGGATCAATATTCAGCAATTTATTATTAATCATAAAATTGAACGCGTGAAAGAGCTGCTGCTGTACGATGAACTTAATCTAACCGAAATAGCATATAATCTACATTACAGCAGTGTATCTCACTTATCGAATCAATTCAAAAAAGTAACTGGATTATCTCCTTCTTTTTACAAAAAGCTAAGGCAAAAAAGGAATAGTAACCTTGAAAATATATAGCTAATCGGCAGCGTTTATCTCGCTTTCAAAATAAGCATATTCTTTTCCTTCCTCGATAACAGCATTGCAGTAATAAATCCGGCCATAGTAACGGCGGATAATCAGCATTTGCTCTGGTTTTTTCAGAGCAAATACCTTTTGTCCGCTAGCGTACTTTCCGTTCTGATCGGGCGCTTTCATTTAAATCTTGGTCCTTCAACTCGTACTGCTATAAGCTGCATGCCCATCAATCCTTTTTCAAGATCAATCGCATTGCAGCTTTCTCTGTAATTGCTGACATTGCCCAGCCCGGCGATGATATCATTCATTATTGCTGTTACCATTCCCACTGTCCGCGCTAAAATGCCGCGTGTATTTACTTGTGTGCTATTTATCTTGAATATGCGGCTGATTGTCATGATATATTATTTAGTGGTCAATAATTGTAAAGTTCATCAATCAACATCCAATAATGTTACATTTAGATTGCGATTGTTACATAAGTCACACATTCACCTACTCGCCTTTGGATTTACTGTCGCGCTTTTCCTTCTTGTCGGCCCGCTTTTCCTTTAAGTTTTTCGAAGCCTTCTTCTTATCGCCTTTCTGCACAACTTTCTCGTTTGACATATCTTTTCGGTTTAACTGAAAGATAAGCCTTTTTGCCCGACTTCAAAGCTTTCTTGTTCAAAACCAATGACTTTAGTGCGATTGCTGCCAGCAGGTGCATTAATTCCGGAAGTGTAGGATAATAAGGTTAACTTAGAAGAAATCAACCAAGTGCCAGCATGAAAATTTCATTTATAGGAACTTACCCACCCCGTGAGTGCGGGATTGGGACATTCACTAAAAACCTCTTTGACGCTGCTACGCAGACTGGCTCCGGGCAGCAGGTCAACAAAGGATTTGTAATTGCGATCGACGATCATGAACAGCATTACAACTATCCTCCGGAGGTAAAATTTTCAATCAGGCAGGAGGAACAAACCCATTACCTGGAAGCTGCAAATATGATCAACCTGAGTGGTGCAGATGTTTGTGTCTTGGAACACGAATTCGGCATTTTCGGGGGACAAAACGGAATTTACATCCTGCCGCTCCTTCACCGACTGAACATTCCGCTTATAGTTACCTTACATACAGTTCTAAAAACCCCGTCGTACAACCAGCGTGCAGTGCTGAAAGAGATCTGCAAAATTGCCCAGGCGGTGGTTGTCATGAGCCAGACGGCTGTTGACATGCTTGTGGATGTGTACGAAGTACCGGTCGAAAAGATCTCCAAAATCGCACACGGCGTTCCCGATCTGCAATTTGACCAGCTGCTGGCAAAGCAGGAATTCAGGTTATCCAAGAAAAAGGTACTGCTTACCTTCGGTTTTATCGGGAGAAATAAAGGCATCGAAACCGTGCTGAAAGCGCTCCCGGGAGTTGTGGAGCAGTATCCCGACGTAGTTTACATTGTTCTAGGCAAAACCCACCCCAATGTGATCCGGCACTCAGGTGAGGAGTACCGCGTATACCTGACGGGATTGGTGAAAAAGTTGAAAATAGATAAGCACGTGATCTTTCTCAACGAATTCGTTGGCCAATCCGAGCTGTTCAAATACCTCTCCGCCTCTGATATCTACATTACGCCTTACACGAGTGAAGCTCAGATTACCAGCGGTACTTTGTCGTACGCGATCGGCGCAGGCACCGCCGTTATCTCGACGCCATACTGGCACGCGGCCGAGTTGCTTGCAGAGGACAGAGGGCGGCTGTTTGGGTTCAATGACTCAGCAGCATTGAGTGGTATTTTGCTGGATTTGCTGGATCACCCCGAGCAAATGAATGAATTAAGAAAAAACGCTTACGATTACGGTAGGGAAATTACCTGGCCAAAGATCGGAGCGAAGTACGTGGAGCTAGCCGCAGACGTGGTAGAAGCGCACCCGGACATTACAGACAGCACTGAGGCCATTTTCGACCCGCTTACGCTTCCCCCATTTTTACTCGACCATATTCAGCGGCTTACCGACGATACCGGCATTATTCAACATGCAAAATATGGTATCCCAAATTTAAAAGAAGGGTATTGCCTGGACGATAATGCGCGGGCTTTGCTGATGGTTTTGATGACCTACAAAAGGAACAAACATCCGCTCGCATTGAAATTGTCGCCGACGTACCTCAGCTATATCAACTATATGCAGAATGCCGACGGCGCATTCAGGAATTTTCTGAGCTTCAACAGGAATTTTCTGGATGAAGTCGGTTCCGAAGATTCTTTCGGACGTGCGATCTGGTCCCTGGGTTACCTGCTGGGCAATGCGCCAAATGACGCTTATTACCAGACAGGAAGGGAGATATTCTTCGATGCGGCCCCGAACTTTACCAAACTCAACTCTATAAGAAGCATTGCGAATACCATGGTGGGGATTTGCCATTATCTCAAAAGTAATCCCTCCGACGAAGGTATGACGCAGGTTTTGCGGGTACTGAGCGACCGGCTTATCAGAGACTATGACATCAACAGAACCGATGAGTGGCGGTGGTTTGAATCAATGCTCGCCTATGATAATGCCTTCCTGCCGCTTGCTTTACTGCACGCAGCTGAATTTCTCAGCGACGAGCGCATTACCCAGGTAGCACTGGAAAGTATGGAGTTTTTGACAGACAATACACTGAAAGATGGTTATCTGTCCATTATCGGAAATGAAAACTGGTACAAACAAAACAGTGAACATTCGAAATTCGCACAGCAGCCTTTGGACGCGCTGGCGATGGTTTTGATGTTCCATCAGGCTTTCAGGCTCACCAAAAACCCGGTCTATGTAAGCAGATTGTATACGTCTTTCATGTGGTTTTTGGGAGAAAATGACCTGCGGATCAGCTTGTATGACTTCGAAACAAAAGGCTGCTGCGACGGGCTCGAAAGCTATGGGGTCAATCGCAACCAGGGAGCTGAAAGTACATTGGCCTACCTGATTTCTCACCTGAGCGTTCTCGAAGTTTTCGAGGAAGTAACGGAGCTGGAAGCTGAGCTCGCATGAGAGTAGCCATTTTATCCTCCATTGCCTGGCGCACGCCGCCACGGCAATATGGTCCTTGGGAGCAGGTTGCGTCCTGTTTAACGGAGGGACTTCACGCGACAGGAGTGGATGTAACGCTATTTGCTACCACTGATTCGCTGACCAATGCAAAGCTGGACGGTGTAAGCAAGGTACCCTATGCCGAAGATCGTGAAGTGGATGCCAAAGTAGCCGAATGCCTGCATATCAGTTATTTGATGGAGAAATCAGGCGAGTTTGATCTGATTCACAATCATTTTGACTTTCTACCTTTGACGTACTCCGGGTTGATAAACACACCGATGCTTACTACCATTCACGGCTTTTCTTCGCCAAAGATTCTGGAAGTTTACCAAAAGTATAATGCAGCAACCTCGTACGTTTCGATCAGCAATGCGGACCGCGATGAGAGCCTGGATTATACTGCAACTGTATATAACGGAATTGACGCTGCAGATTTTCCTTTTGAGCCAAATCCGGAAGATTACCTGCTTTATTTCGGTCGGGTCCATCCTGATAAAGGCACAAGTGAAGCCATTGAAATCGCCCGAGGATCTGGCAGGGTCCTGCTCATCGCCGGTTTGATCCAGGATGAAGCCTATTTTGAACAAAAGGTTAAACCTTTTATCGATGAGAAAACAGTTGTTTACCTCGGGAATGTAGGAGCCGGGCAACGCAAAACGCTGCTCGGAAAAGCCCTGGCATTGCTTCATCCCATCCGTTTCAACGAACCTTTCGGGCTAAGTGTCGCCGAAGCAATGTTTTGCGGCACACCTGTAATCGCATTCAACAGAGGTTCAATGCCCGAATTGATCAAAGATGGTGCAACAGGTTTTTTGGTTGATGATATAAAGGAAGCAACTGGCGCTGTGGAAAAGATCGCACAGATCAACAGGCTGGAATGCCGGCAATGGGCCCGGGCAATGTTCTCCAAAGAAAAGATGGTAGAAGGGTATCTGTCAGTTTATGAAAAGATCCTTAACCGGTAACATCTGAAAGGGTAAGCTTATCCAGCAGTTCTTTCAGTTCCACCACGGCATACGTGGAAGCATAGTCAGACGTAGCGTAGGGGATAATCAGGCTTTCATTATGAATGTATGCACCGCAGGAGTATACTACATTTGGAACATATCCCTCGCGCTCAGTCTGGTTAGGCATTAGCAGCGGCTGATCGAGCCGGCCTATTTCATGCTGAGGATTATCCAGCTCGAACAGCGACGCACCGAGCACGTACTCGCGCATGGCGCCCACACCGTGCGTCAGCACAAGCCAGCCCGCTTCCGTTTCAATCGGAGAACCGCAGTTACCGATCTGAACAAACTCCCAGGGATGCTTTGGAGATTGGATCATCGTAGCCTCTCGCCAGATGCTGATGTTGTTGGAAAACGCGATGTAATTATTCACACCGTCAATCCTGCACAACATAGCGTACTTCCCATTGATCTTGCGAGGAAACAAGGCCATTCCCTTGTTCTGCGCTATTTCCCCATGGATCGGCAATACCTTGAAATGGTAGAAATCCTTGGTCATCAACAGTTTCGGCATAATCGTAACTCCGTCGTATGCTGTGTACGTAGCATAATAGGTATGCTCGTCGTTTTCGGATGTGAACCTCACAAAACGTGCATCTTCAATCCCTCTTTTCTCGGTATCCGCGATCGGGAAGATTACCCGCTCCGAGATATCCGTGTCGAGGGAAAAGTCCATTTCATAATGCGAGGACGCAAGCCACATCATTTCACGAAGGAAAAGTTCGGCAACACCGTCCATTTCGGGAAGGCGTCTCGTCTCGTCTACGTAGCGTTTGAGCTCTTCGTAGGTGAAGGTGTCTGTCAGCCTTTGTGCGATCACCGGGTAAGCCGGGTTGTCAAAACTCTGCATTTCGCCGAGTTTAGCCAGAAAAGACCTTTTTTGATAAATATGGTTCTTCACGTGCTCGGGAGCATCCAGCAGCCGGCCAGGTTGGTCGACTGTAATCATATTGTCCTGATCAATGATCGCCGACCTGAACACAATCGAGGAGATGTGACCTTCGCCTGTTGCCCTGAAACTGAGAATTACCCGCTTTTCACCTACTTCTGTTCTCGACTGATCGGGGTCTTCGACAATCGACGGGTTAAAGAATGCGGCTGCTTCAATGGAGTATTCCATCGTGAAATAGGCACCTATAAGAAGCCGCTGGTGGCTTTCAAGGGTTTTTGGGTCAATGAGCATTGTGCCAAGCACAGCGGAAAGCTTGCTGAAATGACGTTCAAATACCCGTAAGATGTTTCTGTGCCTTTTGGAATACCTCCGTAAGACGATACTCAGCTCCTGGTGCTGCTGTTTTTCAGGCAACGCGAGGATCATATTGATCAGTTGCACACTTCGCTCTTCGCTGCTAAAAAGAAACCGCGCAATTACGCGGCTGAAATCTGGCTCAAAGGTTAAATCTTTCCTGGTAAGGCGCATATAAATAGTTGGCATTCAATAGAAGATCGCAATAGTGCGACAAGTACATAAAGACTGGCAGCCTTTTCAGAAAAATCAGAAATGACCGGGCACTTTATGAAGTTTACCAAAGTTCGGCACCTGGCAGTGCGGCCTTGTTACAGATCGGCTCCTGATTGTTATAACATTCACTGATGCGGACTTTCAATGCATCCAAAGGCAGGCTGGCAGCACTGCGCTGGCCAGACAGGCAGATTGGCTGCGGCACTGAATTTGTACAGGATACTTCAAAGCTTTTTGAAATGGCAGTTCTGCTGAACTTCAAGGTGCATGCACAGCGCATCACATCTAAAAAAGAACTGCTCATCCACTTGATGAAAAAATGAAATTGTTGCTAAAAATTCACTCCGATTTTCTTTCAAACGCATGCTCCGATGAACGCCAGACACTACTCCGGCGCAGCATTCTTCCCGTCTTGCTTTTTTGCTTGCTGGCGATCGGCCCGGGCAGCTACGTAAACGCGCAACTACCCGGTAATCCGCCGGACACCGCGAAGACAGCTAAGAAACTGGTCACTTACCCACCTGATTCGCTGGGCAGACGAACGCCACGGGGAACCATCGACGGTTTCTTGCGGGCCGCTTCCCAGGGTGATTTTCAGAAAGCTGCATTGTACCTGAGGAGAGACCCTGCTTTGAAGAAAAAACAAGACCGGATCAGGCAAGCTCAGGTGTTGCATGCGCTGGTGGAGGCAAATGGAAATATCTATCCTTACTCCTGGATCAGTAATGATTATGAGGGAAAGGAGGACGACGGACTAGGCCCCAATCTCGACCGTATTGGGGCAATAAAGGTCAATAACGAATCCGTAGAGCTGATCCTGGAAAGTACAAAGGATGCATCCGGCAGGCCGCTCTGGCTTTTTTCAACCCAAACGGTAGAGCGTATTCCGCTGGACTCAAATCAATTAGCGTCAAGCTCGCTGCTGAGTAAGCTTTCTCCCAAGATATTTCTGGAAAATGCCTGGGGCGGCGTGCCCATTGCGCATTGGGTCGCAATGCTGTTGTTGATCATGCTGTCCTTCATTGTAGCACGTCTGCTGAGCACCTTGTTCCTGCGGGTAATCCCATTGGTGTACCACAAAGCAGGACAGGAGCCCATTGCAGGTGTTTTAAGTGCTTTCTCACTCCCGGCCCGCTTGTATCTAGCCGTTTTGCTGTTCGTGTTCCTTAGTCGGAAAGCCGGGATTTCCATTGTGGTGAGACAATGGTTCAGCAATCTTACGCTGATTGTCGGCTTGGTAGCTGTACTTCTTTTAATATGGGAGCTGGTTGATGTGGTCACGCGGATCAGTGAGCGGCGAATGGCGAGGCGCAGAAATCAGGCTGCTGTTTCTGCTATCCTTTTCTCCCGGCGTGCATTGAAAACTGCGATCGTGGTCGGAGGGATTCTGTTCGTTCTGGATACGTTCGGCTTCGATGTGAGTACCGGACTCGCTGCATTGGGAATCGGTGGAATTGCGCTGGCATTGGGAACACAGAAGACGGTTGAGAACTTCATCGGTAGCGTCACGATCATTGCCGACCAGCCGATTCGTGTCGGAGATTTTTGCAGGATAGGCGATATTACAGGTACTATTGAACAGATCGGTATGAGGGCAACCCGCGTCCGAACGAACGATCGTACCCTCGTCAGTATTCCGAATGGAGATCTGTCGTCACTGAAAATTGAGAATATGGCGTACCGGGAAAAGTTCTGGTATCACCCCATCTTCAATTTGAGAATGGAGACCACGCCGGATCAAATCCGCTACCTGCTCGTGGAGTTGCGCGCGATCCTGTATGCACATCCGAAAGTGAATCCGACGCCCGCCCGCGTCCGTTTAATCGAGGTTGGCGCAACTTCTTTCAGGATAGAGGTTTTCGCTTACATCAATACCATTGAATTCGACGACTTCCTAGAAATACAGGAGGACCTGCTGCTGCGGATGATGGAAGTGGTTACAAACAGCGGGACAAGTTTTGCATTGCCCTCACAAACCGTTTACCTGGCCCAGGATCAGGGTTATTCACCTGAGCAGGCCGCCAAAGCCCGCGAGCGCGTAAAAGAATGGCAGGAAGCGGGGGAGCTTTCCATACCATCATTTTCCAAAGAGAAAGTTCAGAATCTGAAAGATACGATCAGCTATCCGACGGAAGGATCAAGCAAGAGGAAGGAAATGTCCTGACGAACAATTTGAGCGCCAATCTGAAAACGAAAGACGGGCTATTAACCAGTACCTGGTCGATAGCCCGTCTTTATACTTTTCGGCAGGGATCTTTAAATGCCCTGCGGTATCTCGTTCATGTTATACCACGCTTCGGTACTCCACAAGTTTTGGCTGCTCTGGCTTACCATGGTTTTCCTGTTCAAATGAATGTAAACCACGTGTTTGCTCTTCATTCCAGCTAGCTGTAAAGTTACTTTCTTGCGGTCAGAGGATACTTTCACGGATTTTACTGCAAGGTTTTCGTTGTCCATTTTAGGGCCACCGTATTCGCCGGTCGGTTTAAACCACCATTGCTTGATCTCGTAGTCGGAAGCATTTTCACCAACACCTTCCTTCAAAGGTTCTGTGAACTCGATTTCTACGCCATTGGATTTCGCGCGTACTGCCAGCATTTCAAATGCAACCTTGTCATTGAAGGTCAGCTTTTGCAGTCCGTAGCCCAGCTTGCCTGTGTGTCCCCAGTTTCCGGTAGAACCCACGCCGCCAATGTACAGCGATCCGTCGGGTCCCCAGCAGAGGCGGTTAACACCTGCTTCCAGACCTTGTGTAAAGCGGAAAACTGCACCCTGGTAAACACCATTAACTTTCTCGGCAAAAACCCGCTTGATACCCCCGTGCGTCACATCGCCGTGGATCATCTGGTTCTGGTAAGGTCCCACATTCAGCTTTGCGGGCTGACTTGGTGAGTTACCGATCTCATCCTGCGTAAGCCAAACCACCGGAGGCGCTTCTTTCTTATTCGCAGTACCTTCAAAATCCACCGAGCGTGAACCATACCATGCGCCTTCCTGCAAATGGATGATCTTGTTAGCCGGCAGCCAGTCGCCCTGATTGTCGGCGATGAATATCTCGTTATCTACGCCCAGGCCAATTCCATTCGGTGTACGAAGGCCGGATGCAGCAAATGTAAACGAACCATCTTTTCTCGAAATCTTCACCACTTTACCACGGTCGGGGATTTGTGGTTTTGTGCTCGCACCGCCGGGATTAATGGCGGTTGCAAGAGTTCCGTAGAAGTACCCGTCTTTGTAAACCAGCCCGAATGCAAATTCGTGGAAGTTGGCTGAGACTTTCCAGCCATTGCAGATTGTCTGGTACTCGTCGATGATTTCATCTTTGTTCAGGTCAACCAGCTTGGTCAGCTCCTGCTTTTGCATGATGTAAATCTCATCGTCTACAACCTTCAAGCCCAGCGGCTCGGCCAAGCCGTATGCAATGCGTTTTACTTTGATATCATTTGGAGAAGATGCTTTTCTACCGTCAACAATGTAAACCGAACCCAGCGAATCCCAGGTACTTACTACCATTCTTCCATCGGCCAGAAAATCCATTCCGCCTACTCTTGGCTGGAAGTTGTCGGGACGCGCCTGAGATAATGTAAAGCTCGGGTGCACTGCAACAAGCGGCGATTGATCGCCTGGAACATCAGTCTTTTTCACCTCGATCGCCGTCTGCCCGGTTCGTTTGATATCAGAACCTTTGTAAGTAAACACCGAAGGCGGCACGACTGTAAACTCCTTGCTGCCATAAGGCCGCCATTGCAGCGAAAGCCCTTTTCCAAACGAACCCTGATAGTACTCCACCTTAAATGGATGCTTGCCAGCTTTCAGGATAATTTCTGCGTCGGTTGGCTGTAAACCATGATTTACACCATTATCAGCTACCAGTTTGTTATCGATAAACAGCTTGCCGCCGTCGTCGCAAACGAGCCGAAAAACAATGTTGGTCGTTTTTTTGATGTTGATATAACCACTTGCATAAATCGCGAAGTTGTCCTTCAAATCACCGAAATCCTTATCGTCCAGATGCAATGCATTGATCGAGCCTGATTTAACCGGCAGCATTTCGTCATTCACTTCTGGTACACTGCCTATTGCGCCGGCAAACTGGTAAATATTCAAAGCAATTCCCGGTTTTTCGGTTGCAGTGGCTACCTGCGCCGGGTTCACGGTTTTGATTGCGATCGGGTAGGCGGGCTTGGGCATCAGCTTGCTTGCCGCCTGCGCGCGTTCCTTTTCCGCGTCCAGTTCGAGAATGTAGGATACCATTGTTTCAGCATCCTCTCTTTTCAGGTCCGGGTGCGGCGACATGGCGATTTGTCCCCAGTTGCCCGCGCCGCCCTTGATCACCTTGGTAACCAATGCATTTTTGTTCTGATCGTTATTCTCGTAACGTTCCGCAATCGCTTTGTAGGCTGGGCCTACTGTTTTAACATCCTGGTTGTGACAGGTATTGCAGTCACTTTTGGCAAAAAGTCCGGCGATCATGTCAGCCTTGCTTTCCTTTTGCGTAGCCTCTGCCTGCGCCGGTTTCTTTGTCAGGTTTACAGAAAAGTTTGTTTTCCCATTGTTGTTCAAAATCAGTTTCCCGTCAATGGCTTTGAATGCCTGGCCTGCTATGTTTTCCTCGCGCTGTCCCGACACAGTGAATTTGCCGTCAGTCTTGTAGTCGTTTGCAGCAGATAGCGAGTTCAAATGTACATTCAATGCAACAACAGCTCCCGCAGGCGCATTCGCTACTGTGAATACACGCTCAAAACCTGCTTTACCAGTTCCTGCGTCAAAAAACTCGGGCTTTTCTTCCACCGAAATCTTCTTGCCCTGGTATTCCAGGTCATATTTCAATGTGACCTGATTATCTAAAATCGTGTGGCCTTTGTAGGTTACCGCAGGAGTAACTTCCTTATTGTCCGCAGTAATGCGCCACGGATTTTCGTCGAGCTCTTCCATATAGGTAACCCCGGAAGAAACAGGTTGCGGCCCGTGCGCGGAAGTATAAACCGGACCGCCGAAGTTGATCTTACCAGCCCAGGCTTTGTACAAAGCAGCTGTTTTGGTATTGTAAGCCAGCCAGAGGTTGTCGTGCAGCGCAATGCTGAGAATACGCGGTCTGCCATCAAGTACTGAACGCAAAACCCAGGCTTCCCTGGGACGTTCAATTGCTGCATGGTTGTGTGGCTTCGTGCCTGTAAATGCGGCAGAACCAAGTACCGCGAACAATGTCGCGGCACTTAGTCCCACCAGGAGTTTGTGAAATCTCATGATTTAAAATTAATATCCAGGATTTTGCTTCAACTGAGGAGAAGCGTTCAACACATTCTGGCCGATCGGGAAAATGTCGGTGTGGTTATCCGCATCCGGTTTTTTATCCCACCACGTGCCGGTGCTGAATACGCCCCAGCGAACCAAGTCCGTTCTCCTTCTTCCTTCTGCCAAAAATTCGCGCATCCATTCGTCAAGCATTTCCTGATCAGTCAGCTGGCTTCCGTCGGCTTTGTATAGACTTGGAGAGCCGGCAGGGTAGTAGCGTTTGCGAACTGCATTCAACAATGTAGCAGCTCCTGCTTTGTCGCCAGCGCGGTATTTGCATTCAGCCAAAGAATAGTAGATCTCCGCAAAACGAACCTCCGCATAAGCAGAAGAAATTTTGTTGGGGTCGCTGCTTGGGTAGAATGGATATTTCACCGGGTAAAGACCTGAGTTATTATCTCCATTGTTCATGTTAGAAACCTTGTCGGCGATTTTGGTACCTGGTTTTGCATCCAGGAATTTACCGACCTGGTCACGCAAAAAGAGTGGGTACGGACCTTTGAAACCTCTCACCGTATCAGCTCTTCCCTGCGCATTTGTGTAAGGCAGGTAACCGTACAGGAACATTCCCTCGCGCTTGCTGTTGCCCAGGTTCTTGTATTTTTTCAAACGTACATCGTCCTTGTACTTCTGGAATTTGATGAAAGGCTTACCCATTGTAAAGCTGTACTCAACACTGTCCACGTCGCGGCCTGGTTGCAATGCATACTTGGGGTTAGCATTACCAAAATCGGTAAATCCGAAGTAACTCGGTGCCAGGTTAGGCAGCATCCAGAAATACATTCCGCTGTCGTATTGCCAGTGGGTTTGTGCGAAACTTCCGGGGAAACCGAAAATCGTTTCTTTCGAAGTCGGATTGGTATAGTCGAATGGCGCGTCCCAGCGGCTTTCTAATGCGTAGCTGCCGTATTTTCCATCGATAATATCCTGCGCCATTTTCGCACAATCGGCAAAACGGTCGGTACCTGTGTACACTTTTGCATTCAGGTACAAACGTACCAAAAGCGAAGCCGCGCCACCTTGTGTCCAGCGCCCCGTTACATTATCACCCAATGTTGTATTGGTAGATAGTTTTGGAAGCGCATCTTTCAATTCCTGTTCGATGAATGCAAATGCCTCCTGTGGTGGAACCTGCGGACCGCCTGTTGTCTGACCTTTTACTTTGGTCACAATCACGATGTTCCTGTAAAAATCCAACAAGCGAATGTTCAGCCACGCACGTAGTACTTTCAGCTCAGCGATCATTCCGTCGAGTTCTGCCCGTGTCATATCGAATTTGGTAGGGTCTGTAATACCTTCCAAATCTTCCAGCGAGTTGGTCGCCAGCGTTACGCCGCCGTAAAGTGCATTCCAGGGATCACTTGTGAAACCGTCCTGCGGAGTCCAGGTGTGGTAATGCACGCGCTGAAACTGCCCGCCGTCGAACCAGTCGCCCTGGCGGTTGATGGTCATCATTTCGTCGGAGCTGTTTTCCTGCAGCATAAATGTGTTCCCGCCCTGAATACTCCAGTAGCTGTGTTCAAATGCTCTCAGAAAGTCGCGGATCACGTCTTCCCGCGTCTGCAGGAAGTTTTCCGAAGTGATCCGGTCGTATAGTTCTTCGTCCAGGTTGGTGCAGCCCGCCGTCACCGAAAGCAGTGCGCAGGCAGCGAACCTGAGTATATTTTTTGAAATTGGATTTCTTTTCATTTTGTTCTAAATGAGAATATTAGAAAGTAAGTTGTAAGCCCAGCAACAGCTGCGTTGTCGACGGATAGTAGTTGAGCGTACCGTTGTTATCCGAGTTGGTATTTACACCCGGGTACAATCCGTTGATCTGGATCAGGTCAGGATCGCCGCCTTTAAACTTGGTAAACGTAGCCAGGTTGCGGGTAGTAGCATAGATACGCGCCGACTGCATGAATTTCGATTTGATCGGCTGCGTGTAGCTCAATGTAATGTTGTCCACTTTCAGGAATCCGCCTGGTTCCAGGAAGTAATCCGATAGCGAAGAGTACGTTGCGGTACTGGTCAGCTTCGAGTATTTACCACCGTCAAACGCCGAGGTAAGCAGGTTGGCATTTTGCTGTGCTGCCGGTGTACCCAGGTAGAATGCATAGGTGTTGAACAGCTTATAGCCAAATGCACCGCGCAGGAACACGCTCAGATCCCAGTTTTTATAAGTGAAATTATTGGTAAGACCGGTTGTGAACTTTGGAAGTCCGTTGCCGATAAATTGCTTGTCGTCATTGTTGGCTTCATTTGCAGGTACAATATCCCCGTTTCTGTTATACACCAGCAAGGCACCTGCATCGTTTACGCCGGCAGATTTCAGCGCGTAGAAACTTCCGATACGCATGTCCTCCTGCAAACGCTGAAGCGTACCCGGGCTTCCCGGTGCTGGCATTCCTACTACATCAATGTATTTCTGACCCTTGAAGAGGTTGTTTGAAAACGATACAAATTTGTTGTCATTGAATGCGCCTGTAAGCGACAGATTGTAGCTGAATGCGCCTTTGTTAACCACAGCTGCACTCAATTGCAGTTCCACACCCGTATTGCGCATGGTACCTACGTTCGCAAATGTTTGCCCCTGAATGTTCGGCGGGTTGGACACATTGTAGTTACCCAAAAGATCTTTGTTGGTACGTACGTAGTAATTCACGCTACCCGTAATCTTGCTGCTGAGCAGCTCAAAGTCAATACCCAGGTTGAAGTTGGACGCTTTTTCCCAACGCAGATCGTAATTCGTGTTCTGGTTCGGTCCCCAAACCTGGTACGAGCTTCCGTTGAACGGATAATAGCCGTAGCCGCCGTATGTATCCAGTGAACGGTAATTGTCAAAATCCTGGTTACCCGTTTCACCATAATCTGCGCGTAGTTTAAGCTCGTTCAACCAGGGGAGATCTTTCAAGAAGCCTTCCTGCGTCAGTCTCCATGCGAATGATGCTGCCGGGAAGTATCCCCACTTATTATCATAACCAAATTTGGAAGAACCTTCCCTGCGAAGACTGGCAGACAGGAAGTATTTTTGGTCAAAATCGTAGTTCACACGTCCGAAGAACGCGATCAGCTTTGAGCTGTTTTTGTAAGAGCCCACGCCGTTAATTCCTTTTTCAAGGTTCCATAATCCGGTTCCAAGTCCATTATAGGTAAGTACATTGGAAGGGAAGTTCTCATTTCCCGCATTAAATCCTGAGGCAGTGAAATACTGGTAAGAATATCCTGCAAGCAGCTTCACAGAATGTTTGCCGCGGTCAATGAAATAATTTCCTAACCATTCCAAACTTTTCTGGTCGTTCTCTTCCAGCCGCTGCGACGCCGAATTCCTTCCGGTACCATTGATTACCGGCGTAATGTTGGAAGGCGTGAAGTCCATCAGACGATAGGATGAGCTCACTTCTCCGAAAGTCAGCACAGTGTTCAGGTTTTCGAGAATGTTCAGCTTAACAGATCCATTCAAATCCAATGACTTGCGCTCGCGGTCGCGCAGAACCATTTTTGCATTCTCAACGGGGTTATTTGCGAAAAAGCCAGAGTTGATGTAGCTGTATTTTCCTGTCGAATCCCGCAGTGGAATGGTCGGATTCAGTGTCAATGCATAGTTGAAAGCACTGTAATCGGCGTCACTAACCTTCGCATAACGAGGCGCTACACTGAATGTAAGTGCCAGAAGGTTGTTGGCTGTGGTATGGTTGATATTCACCCGGCCACCGTATTCTCTTTTACCCGAGCGCAGGTCGATCCCGTTGGCATCGCGGTAATCTACTGACGTGAAGTAGTTGGTCTGTCCGCTGCCTCCTGAGAATTGTAAAGTATGCTTGTGAGAGAACGACGGCTGGCGGCTCACTTCTTTCAGCCAGTTGGTATTTCCTCCAAAATCAAAACCCCTTTCATTCGCCAGGAACTGGTCTTTCGAAAGCACCGACAACTGATTGGTCAGATAATCGAAAGTGGTGTAACCGTCATAGAATAAACGTGGCTCGCCTGATCCTTTTTTGGTAGTGATCACAATCACCCCGTTGCTTCCACGCGTTCCGTAGATCGCCGAAGCCGCACCGCCTTTCAGTACGTCGATCGATTCGATCTCGTTCTGGTTGATGTTGTCGATGTTACCGCCTGGTATCCCGTTTACGACAAACAATGGACCCAGTCCAGCACTGCGAGAGGATGCGCCGCGGAGCTGGATATTTGGCGTAGAGTTTGGATCTGCAGTTGAGGTGTTGGTTACGGTAAGTCCCGCCACCTTACCCTGGATCGCCATCATCGGGTTGTTACCGCCCACGCGCAACAGGTCTTTGGACGACAAGTGGGTAATGGCGCTGGATACTTCTCTTTTATTGAGCGAACCATAACCGATCACGACCACTTCGTTCAGGGTTTTTTGATCTTCTTCCAGCGTGATGTTGACGGTGGATTTGTTACTTACATCCACATCCTGAGCTACATAACCTACGCTTGAAAGCGTGATCGTTTTAGCGCCGGCTGAGAGTTGCAGGGTAAATCTACCTTCCACATCGGTGGTAGTCCCGTTACTTGTGCCTTTCTCGACAACCGAAACACCCGGCAGGGCGCCTTGTTTATCGGAAACTTTACCAGAAATTGAGGTGCCGGTTTGAGCCTGTGCACCGGACATGGCTACGAAGACGCCCAAAAGCATCGCCAGCGCAGTCTGTGGAGACCATAGCAGGCGCATCGGCTTTTTAGCAGCTTGTGCCATTTTGTACAAATTATTTTTCATCAAAATTGTTGTTTAAGCGGGTTCTTTGCTTATGAACTTGTTACTATCTGATTAATTAATAGGACTTATTTAAACTTTTGCGAAGTTCCTGCTTTGTTGATTAACGGAATGATCTGTGAGTCTCAATTTCAGATCAATCTGTCTCATCATTAAGAAATGTTACTTACCAATGATTTTGCAGGGATATATTTATAAAAAATTGAAAGGGAAAATCCCCGGCACACTGGCCGGCTTAGGTGGGATGCGCGTGTGAAAAATCTGCTAATTACGTTCTGGTGCCTGTTTATGTGTCTGACCTGCCTCGGGCAGAGCGTACCTTATTACTTCAAAAGCTACACAGTTTCGGAGGGGCTTTCGGGCAATGCAACCACCGATATTATCCAGGATAAAAAAGGCTTCATCTGGATCGCCAGCCGCAATGGGCTCAACCGGTTTGATGGCAATTCTTTTAAAATTTTCAGGAGCAAAGAGGGCGATTCTACCAGTCTGGGGAGTAACTCTGTTTTTTCACTATACGAAGATGATGACGAAAAGCTCTGGATCGGGACACACAAGGGAGTTTATGTATATAATCCAATTTTAGACCAATTTGCTGCCTTCAAGTTAATCCCAACCGGCGAAGTACGTGCGGTGCGCGGCGACAGGAAAGGCGGGCTTTGGATTATTTCCGACAATCAGCTCTACCGCTTTGACTCCAAAAGAGGAACAGTAACTGCACTTCCCGACGCTGCCAACACGGTTTCCATTCACGTTTCGGCGAGCGGCAAAGTATGGGCGGCGTTTAGCAACGGAGTCATCCGCCGCTATCATCCGGAGGTAGGTACCGTTTCGAAGTACGACCTCTCGGGCCGGGTCAATGAGATTTTTTCCAATATGAGGCTGCATTCCGTTTCCGATTCCACCTTGCTGGTCGGGAATATGAAACGCATTCTGCTTTTCAATATTCGCACACAACAGATCACCGATATATCGAGAGAAACAGGGCATGAAAGGGACATATACATGCATACCTTTTTTGAAAACGGGAAAGACGAATACTGGCTGGGCTCCGAGTCGGGACTTTTCATTCTCGACCTGAAAAAGAAAAAGATGAAGCAAATCGTCAAAGAGAAGTTCAATCCCTACTCGATCACGGACAATATTATTAATGCGATTTTCAAAGATAGGGAAGGGGGAATTTGGATCAGTACGCAATTTGGCGGCGTCAACTATTACTCTTCGGAGTATAACCGTTTTCAGAAATATTTTCCCCAGCCCGGCAACAGTATCAGCGGCAGCCTCGTCCACGAGATCACCAAAGACCAGTATGGTAAGCTCTGGATCGGCACCGAGGATGCAGGGCTGAATCAGCTGGATCTCCAAACCGGCAAATTCACGGCATTTCTGCCTGACGGAAAAAAGGGGAGCATTGCCTACCACAATCTGCACGGTCTCGTTGCCGACGGTGACAAGCTCTGGATCGGAACCTACGAGCACGGGCTGGATGTGATGGATTTGAAAACCGGCAAGGTGATCAAGCATTATACCACGCGTATGCCCAATACTTTCGGCAGCAATTTCATTGTAACATTATATAAGACGCGCAGCTCGGACATCCTGGTCGGCACCTGGTCGGGGTTATTCAAGTACAACCGAGACACGGACGATTTTACGCCCATTACCTTTGTGAATACGCAGGTACAAAGCATTCACGAAGACAAACATGGAACACTTTGGGTGGCCAGTTATGGGGGCGGGATCTTTTATTTCAACTCAAAGACAGGAAAAAAAGGCAGGATCCAGTACGATGCAAGTAAGAAGGGCGGGCTGCTGGACAACTATATAAACAGCCTTTACCAAAGCAAAGACGGCGATTTATGGTTCTGCACGGAACATGGACTGTCGCGATACAATGCGGTGACGGAGAAATTTAAAAACTACCGCATTGAAGACGGTCTGCCGGATAACCAGGTATTCCGCGTGCTGGAAGATGATCTTGGAAACCACTGGATCTCGACCTCGCGCGGCTTGTCTATGCTGAACTCCAAAACAGGAAAATTCACCAATTACAATGAAGCAAACGGACTGCCCAGCGAGCAGTTTAATTATAATTCATCCTTCAAAAATGACGATGGTACCTTGTTTTTCGGAACAGTAGCGGGGCTGATCAGCTTCAAACCCGGCTCATTCAATAAAAATACCTACGTTCCACCTGTATACGTAACCGGCATTCAGGCCAACAACCAGGAACTGCGGATAGGAGGGAAGGATTCTCCTCTTACCGAATCCCCGGTTTATACCGGATGGATCAGGCTGCCCTACGATCGTTCGAGCCTCAGCTTCGATGTGGCGGCGCTTAGCTATGTGATCCCGCAAATGAATAGCTATAAATATAAAATGGAGGGATTTGATTCAGAATGGTTTACGTTATCAGACAATAAAAAAATCACCTTTTCAAAACTCCCCCCGGGCCATTATGTGTTACGAATTAAGGGGTCGAATAACGATCACGTTTGGAATAGTCGGGAAGCCAGGCTGAATATCGACATTTTACCTCCGTGGTGGGCTACAACCTGGGCGTATTTGCTTTATGCTGTGATTGTGTCCGCTATCGGTATTACCGTTTTCCGGTATTACCACCTGGCAATGGGCGAGAAAAATAAGCGGGAGATCGACGCCATTGAAATCGGGAAAGAACGGGAGATATACAATGCGAAAATCGACTTCTTTACCAACGTTGCCCACGAAATCAGAACGCCGCTGACGCTCATTAAAATGCCGCTGGACAAGCTGCTGGCGGACCAAAGAGCGGATGCGGAAACATTTGAGAACCTGAACATGATTAATAAAAATGCCAATCGTCTCATTGATCTGACCAATCAGCTGCTGGATTTCCGCAAAGCTGAGGCGAATAATTTTAGTTTGAATTTCACAAAAACAGATATCAACGAGCTGCTTAGCGACGTGTTCTCTACTTTCCGGCCCGCCGCCGAGCAGAAGAACCTGAGCTATAAAATCGAGCTCCCCAGAATTGCATTACAAGCATTTGTTGACATTGAAGCCTGTAAAAAAATCATCAGCAACCTGATTAACAATGCGATCAAATACGCTGATCAGTCGGTGAAAATAAAGCTGCTGCCTTTCAGCAGCGACGATCTGCTTTTCCATATTGAATTTACAAATGACGGTCTCATTATTGACGATGAAGATAAGGACAGGATTTTCGAACCATTTTACCGGGTGGCTGCCAGCCAGAAACAGGAGGGTACCGGAATAGGCCTTCCGCTCGCTCGTTCCCTGGCCGAGCTGCACAAAGGAAAGCTGGAACTAAGGCGCCAGGAAAGCCAGCAGAATACATTCCTGCTTTCGCTGCCCATTCACCAGGACTACGAAATGGACCTGAAAGGCGAAAATGAAGAGGTATCAGAGGATTTTCTTTTAACCGACGAGCCAAACCATTCGGCAGACCCGGCCAAGCCCGTGATCCTGCTGGTGGAAGATAACGTCGAGATCCTCCACTATCTGAGCCGCGAACTGAGTGCGTCTTACAATGTAATGCGTGCACTGGATGGTCAGCAGGCTGTTGAAATTTTGCAGCACGAAAACGTGCACCTGGTTATCAGCGACATTATGATGCCGGTTATGGACGGAATTGAGCTTTGCAGAAAGATGAAGCACGACGTGCAGTTCAGCCACATTCCGATTATACTTCTGACTGCCAAAAACTCGATCAATTCCAGGATTGAGGGGCTGGAAGTAGGTGCCGATGCTTACATTGAGAAGCCTTTTTCCCTTGATCACCTCGCTGCCCAGATCACCAATCTGATTAATAACAGGAACATTATCAAAGAATACTTTGCACGCTCGCCTTTGACGCATATCAAAGGAATTGCCTTTTCAAAGGCAGATAAGGACTTTTTGGAACAGCTTAACAGCATTATCACCAGCCGCATTGCCGATAGTAACCTGGATGTAGATCTGCTTTCATCGCTGATGAACATGAGCAGACCTACCTTGTACCGGAAGATCAAGGGGATTTCGGATATGACACCCAACGAGCTGATCAACTTGTCGCGTCTGAAAAAAGCCGCGGAGCTGCTTTCGGAAAACAAATACAAGATCAACGAAGTGGCCGATATGGTGGGATACAGTGTTCCAACCAACTTTTCACGCGATTTTCAGAAGCAATTCGGCGTCAGCCCGTCCAACTACATTTCCAAGTTGCAGAAGGGGATTGCATAGCGGCTTCGTTAGTTGATTATTTCAATTTGCGACGATCTGATCAGCAGCTGCTGCTGACGGAATTGCGCTTCGAGCGCAGCTTTATAAGGTTTCCAGAAACTGGATTCGACTTCCTCAGCCATTACCTCGAAAATAATGATCTCGTCACGTGTTGTTTTACCGTCTTCTTTCCACAACCCTGTGGCAGGTGCCCGCTGGTAAATCGTGACGCCGCCAAACTGTGTGGTGAGCTTAGTTTTGATTTCGGTGAAGAATTTTTCGTCGAACCGGTTTCCGTCAGGATCGTAAGCCGGTATGAAGATCTGGATTAACTGCATGTAAATTGGATTTTGTTCTGCCGCGACTTAGCCCGCTTGCAATAAATGCTGCAATTCTGTGGTCAGAGCCGAGATGCGTCCTGTTTTTTCAATGAATTTATCTACCCCGATTGTTTCCAGTTGTGGTTTCCATTCCTCGGGAATTGAGGTGGAATAAATGATAATGATTGGGCTATCAAACTCTTGCAATCCTTGTAATTGTTGCAGGCACTGGGCGCCGCCGATCCTGGGCAGGCTTATATCCACAAAAACGAAACCGGGCGGCGTTACCGGCCCGCTGTTGAAATGCGCCAATGCAGATTCACAATCCGGAAAAAACAGGCATTCCAAATTTCTGTCCACATCGTCGAGAGCCATTTTGAAAATTTCATGATCGTCGGTATCATCGTCGATCAGCACAAATAGACCTTTGTTTCCCATAGTTGACTTGTACTTTGGTTGCATTCTCAACGAACACTATAAAAATCATGCAAGCCCGGGATCCTTTATCCCAACTTACCCGCCGCTTTTTAACTGCTGCGACAGCCGGTGAGCTTCTTCGATCACGTCAGGCGGGTATTGATTCATTTCAAGAATGCGGATTGCATTGGTTGTAGTCAACTTCCCCGGTTTGATCTTGTAGTCAAAATGAATATCGTTCTGGTCGATCACTTCTGTGAAATGATAGCTATCGAAGTCGTGTGCGAGGTAGTCCGCAAGCTCTCTGTCGTGGGTAGAAACCAGGACCAGGTTGTTGTGCCCCGCCAGGTAAGTGAGCACGGATTTGCCGATCGATATCCGCTCCACAGAGTTAGTGCCCTTGAACAGCTCGTCGAGTAAAAACAGGTTGCATTCGTCAGATAGGCTGTGTTCTAATAAATGTTTCAGGCTAAGAACCTCCTCGAAGTAGTAGCTCTTGTCACTGAGCAGATCATCTGCAATTCTGATGGAAGAATAAACCCGCATGGGCGGCATTGAAAAAGCGCTGGCAAAGCAGGTGTTGATGGTTTGGCCCAGAATAACATTGATACCTAATGTGCGGATGAAGGTAGTTTTGCCGGACATATTAGAGCCTGTCAGCAAAGCTGATTTCCCGTTCAGGTCGATGTCGTTGGAAACGCCGGCAAATATCAACGGATGGTAAACCTCCCTGGCAACGAGGCGTCTGCCGGACGCATTCATTTCCGGCACGCAGAAGTAGGGACAATCCTCCCTCAAAGCAAGCGTGGAAAGTGCCAGGTCGATCTCGGCCACAAAGCAGGTTCACCGGCAACAGGAGCATCAGAAGGATGACCAGCTGCGGGAAAATGAAGAAAAGGGCTACTGTGAACACACTTACGCAGCAGAGCGTTTGTATCAGCCAGAACCATTTTGGTCTTTGCAGGTATTTCTCCTGGAAAAGTCCGGGCAGGTAGTAGGCGTCTTTCTTATTCAGTTTTGCAACTTTGGCTGCAATGCTCGCCCTCAGGTCAGGATTTTTGTGAAAAACAGAGATCAGGCCTTCCAGCTTCTGCTTGCGCGCATCGTTTTTTGGTATTGTCCTCAAAACATAATACAACAGCTGCTGCCCGGGACATGACAAAGTGCGATCTATGAATTTAAATACATCTTCAAGGTCCAGGTCCTGATAAGTCCGGTCTGATATCGTCTGCGAATCTTTGTCTTTTGCTGCTTTGACAAAGTATTTTCCGATCTGGTCAAAGTTAAACGGACTGTTCTTGATCTTTTGCTGAGTCAGGTTCTTGATATCGCTTTTCATCAGTTGCGGGTAAATGGGACAGCTCCAATTTATCGCTAATTCACAGTATAATGCATTCAGCTTGTGGTATATAGCCGAAAGCCACACAGGAACGGGGGATATCCGCGTCTGTGTGGCTTTCGTGTATGTGCAATATGTGTAAATTACTCAGGCTCTGCGCCGCCAACCTTTACTTGTTCAGGCGCTTCGTTGTACCCGCCGGAGCGGTCGTTCATCTGGTCGCCGTTTTTCAGGTTGTCACGCTCTTCCGGGCGCTGGCCCGAGTCGCCTGACTGGGAAGTTGTCCCTTCTTCGTTTGAGCCGCCAGAAGAAAGGTATGAGCTCAGTGAATCCAGTCCTTTTTCCCAGCCGTCTTCGTGTGTCTTAAGGAATTCTTCGCCCTTAAATCCTTCCTGTACTACGTTCAGCTTGCTGCCTTCGCCTTCCGCCGAAAACGTAATGTTTAATGTATACCCGTTTTCAGAACCTTCGTCGTTCAAATTCCAGATCCAGGAGTATACCAGCTTTTCATTAGGTACCACCTCACTGTAAGTCCCGGTGATTTGTAAGCCCGCGTTTCCGACGTTGTACTCAACCGAGCCGCCTTCTTTCAGCTCATTTTTGACGTCCACCAGCTGGTTACCCATTGGTTTCCACCATTGTTTCAGATGTTCAGCCTCAGTCCAGGCTTTGAAAAGCGTTTCTACATCAGTATCAAACTGCCGCTCTATTTCAATTACATGTGTTTTTTGACCCGTTTCCATTTTCCTGAATTTAGTTTGTTGATTATTGAAGCCAGTGTATGCACCGTCTCTTTATAATAATTGTGCCTTGGCTGGCCGATTCAGGTAAATGTCGGGTAATGTAGCTGAATATCAAGAGTAGCGGTTGCGGGCGTCATAGGCGAGGCCAAGTCCCACGCTGGACAGCTTGTTTTCTTCGGACCATTCAGCTGTGGGAAACAGCTTCCGGAACTGCTGCTGAATAAGCGGAATTTCGGTGGAGCCGCCCGTCATGATCACCAGTCCGATCGCCTCGGCTGTGATACCGGCAGCCAGCAGGCATTCCCGCGCCGCTGCCACAATGCGCTCAGCTTTTGTATTGATGGCAATGTTGAAGTTTTCCCTGTCGACCTGAATGCGCAGGTCTTCGTCTATAAAACCCAGGGTTGCAGCGTAGCTCTCTTTGCCGGCGAGTCCGATTTTGATCTTCTCAGTTTCAGCCAGTACTGCGTGGCCGGTTTCCTGTTCGAGTACATTGATCAGCCTGCCGTAGCGTACCGGATCGTGGGTTTCCCGCAGCAATTGTTTGGCTTGAAAAATGGTCTTGTTCGTGTAAAGGAAGTTGACCTTGCTCCATTCCGAAAGATCAAAATAGTGGTAGGAGGGTACTTCGAGGTTTTTAGCGCCATACCGCGACCGGAAACCCAGCTCGGGCATCATTTCAGCCAGGCTCAGGTCTTTGTCAAAATCATTTCCACCCAGCCTTACGCCGGTATTGGCCAGGATATCACTGTCACGATCGTGTTTTCTGGCGTTTTCGCGCGACAGGCGGATTACCGTAAAGTCCGATGTTCCACCGCCCAGATCTACGACCATCGCCAGTTTTTCGCCCGAAACCTTTGCTTCATGCGCGAATGCGGCGGCGATCGGTTCATATTGGAAACCTACCTGCTCAAAACCAATGCTCATTGCCACGGCTTTCAGCTCGTTTTCTGCGCGCTGGTCGGCGGCCGGGTCATTATCGATAAAATGCACGGGCCGGCCCATTACCACGTGGCGCAGCTCGGTGCCGCAGTCGGCTTCCGCCTTTGCTTTCATCTGTTGCAAAAAGGCAGCAATGATCTGATCAAACTTCATCAGCTCTCCATTGACCATCGTTCCCTGCCGCATTGCCGGGGTGCCCAGTACCCTTTTCAAACTTCGCATCAGGCGACCTGGCTGTCGGGAAAGAAAGCGCTCGGTAGCTTGCCGACCAAAGAATGCCGCATTGTCCTTTCTTGCAAAGAACATCGCGCTGGGAATGGTGTTGTGATTGTTTTCAACCGGGATCAGGAAAACGTCGGATTGGGTTGCTATCGCCAGACTTGAATTGGAAGTGCCGAAATCTATGCCGCAAAAAACAGGAGTTGTCATTTTTTCAAAAATTGGGCGCGCAATTTCTGATTATTTAGCGGTTTTTCTATGTCAATACGCATTCTTTTATTTTCCCATCCATTTACGGAAATCATTGGATTTTTCCCTGCTGACGATCACTTCCTTCTCGAAACCGGGCTTCAATGTAAGCGCCAGCCGGTTGTTATAGTAGGGCTGGATCTGCGTTACTGCATTGTGCGTGACGATGATGCCGCGATTAATCCGGAAAAAGTGTGCCGGGTCGAGGAACTGCTCGATCTCGTCCATTCTGTAATCCACCACAAATTTTTGCCCCTGATGATTTTTGAAAAAACTGATACTTTCTTCGGTAAAAAAGAACGCAATCTCTGATACTTCAATGGAGAGCAGCCTGCCGCCTTGTTTCACCAGAAACCGCTTGCGGTACTCGACAGCCGGCTGCTGGATCTGCAATGTTTTTAAAATATTTTCAAGACTGGCCGATAACGCTGAATGCGGCTGAGACTCTGCCGATGCTTCTACCCGGGATTGGTTTTTGTGCATTCCCGTGAGGTCGTAAAACTTGCGGATACTGCGCTGCAAATCCTCCTGCTGCACAGGTTTCAGCAGATAGTCGATGCTGTTGACCTTGAATGCCTGCAAAGCATATTCATCGTAAGATGTAGTGAATATGACGGTACTTTGAATGGATACGCGGTTGAAGATCTCGAAGCTTTGTCCGTCCGCCAGCTCTATGTCCATAAAGATCAGGTCAGGCTCACTTTCCCCATTTTCCCGGTTTGTCTTCACCCATTCTACGGTCGCTGCAATGCTCGGTGTGACTGCCTTAATGATCATTTCGGGCGCAGTTTCTTCCAGTAATTTGGTCAGTTTGCGTACAGCTAGCTTCTCGTCTTCAACAATTAATACGTTCATTGGTTATCAGGTTTTTCGGCAAGTAATGGCAGGAATACTTTGAAATGTGCAGCGGCTGCATCTATTACCGGCTGTTTTTCAGAAAGGAGGTTGTATTTGGCAAAAATATTGGCGAGCCCCAGCTTTGTCGATTTTACCGGTGTGGATTTTGTGACAACATTGTTACACACTTGCAGCCAATCGTTGCCCATCGACGTAATTTCTATAAGCAGGGGAGTTTGTTCCAAAATTGCATTGTGCTTCACAGCATTCTCTACGAGCAACTGTAAAGTAAGCGGCGGAATGAACTTGTCGAGATCAGCCTGATCCACCCGGATCAGCAGGTCCAGCCCCTGGTCGTACCGCGTTTTTAATAAATGGAAATACGAACGGATGAATTTGAGCTCTGTTGCGAGTGTCGTCAGCTCGCTTTGGTTGTTTTGCAGAAGATACCTGTAAACCTGCGCCATTTCGTCCACAAACTGTTCCGCCCGCTTTGGCTCGTCGGTAATCAATGCGGAAAGGGTATTCAGACTGTT
This sequence comes from Dyadobacter crusticola DSM 16708, assembly GCF_000701505.1. Classification (GTDB taxonomy): domain Bacteria; phylum Bacteroidota; class Bacteroidia; order Cytophagales; family Spirosomataceae; genus Dyadobacter; species Dyadobacter crusticola. The sequence continues at coordinate 168,552 of NZ_KL370786.1, forward strand.
GAACAAAAAGTGCGGATTTACCTGGCTTTTCAGACTTTGCAGCTGTCCCTGCATGCCCGCCTTTTTGATCTGCTCCTTATTTACCTTAATTTCTTTCCATCTTTTGAGCGAATAGTTACCTTCATAAAGCAGGGTAAGCACAATGACCGATATAAATTCAAACAAATACACATTGACCATTTTTTCTGCATCCAGCTCCGCGTCGACGGGGCGGTACCGAATGATGAAAATGGCGTAAACAGTTACATATACCCCTGTAAGTATCCAGAAAGCAACTGCGGTCAGAAATCCGCGTTTGAGAGACGATTGCAGGGCCGGGTACTTTCTGGCAAGATACTGCGCCGCCCAGTCGTGCGGGATAAATGCCAGCGTGGTCATCACGAAAATCATGCAGGTGCCCAGTATAAAATTGGAAAGGCTTGCAAAATATGGCTCTCCAATAAGCAGGTAGCTGATCGTGGGTACAAACCAGGGGACCAGCAGTGCAAACATCCACCTGCCAAAAAGGCTCAGCCAGATCAGCCGACCGATATTGTTGAATTGCAGCGATGCGATCATGTGTAAATCAATGGCAAAATGACTGTGAAGCGCGCAGGTTCTTCCTTCACCTGGATTGTGCCTGCCTGGTTGAATAGCAATTTGTATCGTGAGATCAGCCTGGAAAGACCTGCCTCCGTGAATGACATGCTCACTACCCGCTTTTGCAGGTTGTTCGTTACTTCCAGTTGCCCCGTTGGGGTTGTTTTAATGCAGATCTGCAATGGCGCGTCAGGAGAAATGATGTTGTGGCGCACTGCATTGTCGACCAGTACCTGCAAGCTCAATGGCGCAATTTGTCCGCTCAGGTATATATCCGCCACTTCCACTACAAACCTGATCCCGCTCTCGTAGCGTGTTTCAAGCAGATAAATGTAAGACCGGATAAATCGCAGCTCAGCATCCAGAGATACGAGATCATCTTCCTTGTCAGGCCCGTACACGCTGAGCAGGTACCTGTATACCTTTGACATTTCATCGACAAATTTCTCAGCTGTGGAGGGCGCTTCCGAGATCAGTACCGACAATGAATTGAGGCAATTGAAGAGAAAATGCGGGTTTACCTGTTGTTTTACAGTATCCAGTTCCGCCTGTAACTGTCTTTGCTCCATCTCGTTCAGCTCCTGTAAGTCATTTTTCCACTGACTGAATGCAAAAATAAGCTCGGTCAGCCCTGCCGCCGTCAGCGAGCCACTCCCGATTGCGAACACAGCCCAAAGCGTGTGGGTCAGGTTGAACCGGTAACCAAACAAATGCGTCTGGCTGTATATCATCATGGCTAATAGAAATGCGGTAGCACTTACTGCTGCAAACAGCACAAACCAGGAGAGTACCCTGCGTACAGACTGGCCGGGTTCGGGATATATTTTGGCAATGGCCGGTGAAAATTTCCTGTTGATCAACAATGCAGCCAGGAAAAAGAGCAGGTTCAGCAGGCTGCCGCCCAGCAGGATTTTCAGGTCGGCAAAGTAATCCGGGCCCCAGATCAGATTTCCTGCAAGCGGTACTGCTGCGGCAAGTATCAGCACCATCAAAGTCAGGCTGACACGGTTTCGCCGGATCGAGTCTGCGTAATGAATGGAAGAGAGGATACTGCCGGTGGTCATGGGGTTCTGGATGTAATTACAAAACTAAACTGCATTTAGCTCAGAGTGAACACCACTCCTTCAAACAGTCGATATTCATCATTCAATTGTCAGATTTACACTTTCAAATGCAACTGCTCCCGGTAAGGTCGGTGTATCTGCTCACCGCAGGCATAAAATTTGTAAACCGCGGCACCGGAATCCTTTTGTCTTAACAATCTTATCCTAAATATCAACCATTATGGCAGTAATTGGCTATCACGCTTCACATGAGCAGTTTTCACCTGCTGAATTATTGAACCTGGTGCAATTGGCAGAGGCGAGCGGGTTTAAGTCGGCGATGTGTTCCGATCACCTCAATCCGTGGAGCCACGATCAGGGACATTCAGGACATCTTTGGTCATGGCTTGGCGGCGCTTTGCAGGCGACGGGCGAGATCCCTTTCGGTTCGCTTGTGATACCAGGCGGCGCAAGGTTCCATCCTGTGATGGTTGCTCAGGCTGTGGCGACGCTTGCAGATATGTTTCCGAACAGGTACCAATGGATCGCGCTGGGTAGTGGCGAAGCCTTGAATGAGGCGGTGCTGTCCCCTGACTGGCCTTCAAAAGAAGAGCGGAACGCACGTTTGCAGGAAGCTGCGACGATGATCCGTGCGCTTTGGCGAGGCGAAACTGTGACCAGCAGGGAGGGGTACCATTACGCCGACCAGGCGAAAATCTGGTCGCTGCCGGAACAAACTCCCCGGATCTTCGGAGCTGCGCTTACACCTAAGACCGCGCGCTGGATGGGCGAATGGGCAGACGGGCTTGTGACCGTTAATCACTCGAAAGAGCAGTTGCGGGAAGTGGTGGCTGCATTCAACGAAGGCGGCGGGGCCGACAAGCCCAAGTATGCTCAGGTGCATGTAAGCTGGGCGCGCACTATGGAAGAAGCGACCCAAAATGCATTCGAACAGTGGCGGACCAACACGGTTTCCCCCGAGAAGTGCGCAAATTTTAGGACGGTCGACGATTTTGAGAATGCGACGAGGGATATGCGACCGGAAGACATGGAGCAGCACCTTTTCATTTCTACTGATCCCGAAGCGCACATTGCCCATTTGCAGAGCTTGGAGGAAATCGGGTTTGAGCAGATCATGGTCCATAATGTCGGCCGGAACCAGGCTGAATTCATTGAGGTATTCGGCAAATACGTTTTGCCCGGGCTGGCAGTAGCAAGCTTGTAAGTTGGAGGCCGCGAAAGCGGCCTTTTTTAATGAAATTGCTTACCGTTTAATAACTAGTATGTCGCGAACTTAATTGATTATTAGGCAGATATATAAAAATTCCGGGGAGATAGATTATTTTAGTGGGATGGCTGACAGATTTTTTCTAATACAAGGCCAAAAGCTGTGTTACAACGGAATTAATTCTGAATTTTGTGCCCTGAAAATTACATCTATTAGCCAGGTGCCTATGAGCATACTTTACATTGATCATGAAGTCAATAATCTGAATTCCTTCAAAGCTACATTCAGGCGCGACGCTGAAATTTACCTGGCCGAAACTACCGAGCAAGGATTGGAAATATTGGACGAGAAGAAAATCGACGTGATTTTCGCCGACCATCAGATGCCGGAAATGACCGGGCTCGAATTTCTGAGAATGGCGTCAGACAAGTACCCCGAGGCTGTGCGTGTATTGTTAACAGGGAATGCCTACACGGATGAGTTCAAAGCCGCAGCAGGCAAGGGTTATTTCCACACCTACATTAATAAACCCTGGGATGAACAGCAGCTCCGCGACCTGATCGTCTCGCCAGCTTCCTGATACAGGTTATTTCCCTCCGTACCTCCCGCGATCCCGCGTGAGGCGCAACTGCATTGAAATACTTCCAGCTGCAAAAAATTGCCAGAGCAATATTTGTTGGAAAAATATATTGAGTACATTGTGAAGCCATTCTCAGGCGAAATTATCCTTCATCTTTTTTCCGAAAGGCCAAACATTATCAAATGAAAAGAAGAGATTTCATGCAAATGTCAGGTATGGGATTGGGCGCTATGATGCTGTCCCAGGTACCTGTCATCGGCAACCCCGTTTCGGAAGCGCACTTGCTCGATCCGTGGATGGACGCGGCCTCCAAAAAGAAGCTGACAGAAGTAGCATTGAATGCAGCGAAAAGTAAGGGGGCTACCTATACAGATGTCCGTATCGGCCGCTACCTGCAGCAATACGTTTTTACACGAGAAAAGCAGGTACAGAATATCGTCAATGCTGAATCTTACGGGATCGGGATCCGCGTGATTGCGAACGGAACCTGGGGTTTCTCAGCAACAAGCGATGTTACTGCCGACGGTATCGCCAAATGCGCCGCTACTGCCGTCGCCATTGCAAAGGCCAATTCCAAGTTTCAGAAAGAGCCTGTGGAGCTTGCCCCTCAGAAAGGGGTAGGGGACAAAACCTGGAAAACGCCAATTGTCAAGAATGCATTCGAGATTCCCGTCCGCGAGAAGATCGATTTGCTGATGAATGTAAATGGCAAAGCGCTTGAAAACGGCGCCAGCTTTGTTACTTCCAACCTCTTTTTTGTAAATGAACAGAAGTATTTCGCTTCATCCGACGGCTCCTTTATTGATCAGGATATCCACCGCGTGTGGCCTACTTTCACAGTAACCGTCACCGATAAAGCGGCAGGTAAGTTCAAAACCCGGGATGCGATCAGCTCGCCAATGGGAATGGGATACGAGTACCTCGACGGAATTGCATCCGAGAAAATCGCCGGCCCGAATGGGATGGTAGGCTACCGCAATTCCTACGATATGGTCGAAGACGCAATTGTAGCAGCTAAACAGGCAAAGGAAAAAATTACCGCCAAAACAGTTCAGCCCGGAAAATACGACCTCGTACTCGATCCGAATCACCTGGGCCTGACAATACACGAATCTGTAGGGCACCCGACCGAACTCGACCGGGTACTCGGTTACGAAGCCAATTATGCAGGAACGAGCTTCGCTACGCTGGACAAATGGCAGTCGAAGAACTTTGCTTACGGAAGCAAACTGGTCAATATCGTGGCAGACAAAACACAGCCGCATACATTGGGCGCAGTGGGCTACGACGACGAAGGTGTGCCTTGCAAGGAATGGGATATTATCAAAGATGGTATCCTGGTAAACTATCAGGCGATCCGTGATCAGGTGAAAATTATCGGTGAAAAAGAATCTCACGGCTGCTGCTATGCGGATAACTGGTCTTCGGTACAGTTTCAGCGAATGCCGAATATTTCCCTCAAACCGGGCACAGAAAAGCGCAGTGTACTTGATATGATCAAGGGTGTTGAGAAAGGCATTTACATTATCGGCCGCGGTTCTTATTCCATTGATCAGCAGCGTTATAACTTCCAATTTGGCGGTCAGGTGTTTTATGAGATCAAAAACGGGGAAATCACCGGAATGCTCGACGACGTGGCTTATCAGTCCAATACTCAGGAGTTCTGGAATTCCTGCTCACAACTCTGTGACAAAGACGACTACCGCACATTCGGCTCCTTTTTCGACGGAAAAGGCCAACCCGGCCAGGTAAGCGCCGTCTCCCACGGCAGCTCAACAACACGCTTTGACGGGGTGAATGTGATTAATACGGGAAGGAAGATATAAGGGAAGGGAGAAAGGAGGAATGGGAGGAAGGAGGAAAGGGAAATTGACATCTTACATTCACTCATTCACTTTTTCACTCATTCAATCATTCAATCATTCAAAATTGAATAAATCGTGGCAATTTTATCAAAAGAAGAAGCAAAGAAAATCATAGATAAAGTCCTGGCGTTTTCGAAGGCTGATGAAGTCAGTGTGGGATTGTCGGGTAACCGGACCGGGAATATCCGTTATGCGCGGAACTCGGTATCAACGAGCGGTGAAACGACAGATCTTTCATTGTCGGTAACGTCCGTTTTTGGGAAAAAATCGGGTACGTCGACTATCAATGAGTTCGACGATGCATCACTGGAAAAAACAGTGCGGCGGGCAGAGGAAATCGCGCGGCTGGCTCCTGAAAATCCGGAGTATATGCCGATGCTGGGTGCCAGGGACTTTCCGGAAAGCAAGGCATTTGCAGATAGTACCGCAGCAATCGATCCAGATTTCCGCGCTCAGGCTGCATTCAATAGCATTGATCCCTGCGTGAAAAAGAACCTGACGGCAGCAGGGTATATGGAAGATAGCGCCGGGTTTTCAGCAATGGGTAACAACAAAGGATTGTTTGGTTACAACAAAAGCACATCCGTTGATTTCTCCATAACCGTCCGCACAGCAGACGGAAAGGGCTCCGGCTACGTCTCGCGCGATTTCAATGATGTATCGAAGCTGAATACATTGGCTGCTACGGAGATTGCAATGCAAAAAGCACTCGCTTCGACCAATACCAAAGCCTTGGAACCAGGCAAATACACCGTGATCCTCGAACCAATTGCCGGCGCCGACTTGCTGCTGAATATGATGCGGAGTATGGATGCCCGCAGTGCGGATGAAGGCAGGAGCTTTTTGGGTAAAAAAGGCGGAGGTACCCGGCTCGGCGAAAAGCTTTTTGACGAAAGAATAACCATTTATTCCGATCCCATGAATGCCGAAATCCCCGGGCCTACTTACCTGGGTGACGGAAGGGCGCAGGAGAAAGTGGTTTGGGTTGAAAATGGCGTTGTGAAGAATATGTCCTACTCGCGTTTCTGGGCTGAGAAGCAAGGTGTGAAAGCTGTACCGCCCGCGGGCGGCTTCATTTTTCAGGGAGGCAATGAGTCTGTTGCCGATCTGATCAAGGGGACCGAAAAAGGTATTCTGGTTACGCGCTTCTGGTATATTCGTGCGGTGGACCCGCAGACATTGCTTTATACGGGACTGACCCGCGACGGTACTTTTTACATCGAAAACGGGCAGATCAAGTACCCGGTTAAAAACTTCCGTTTCAATGAAAGCCCGGTTATCATGCTCAATAACGTGGAAGCGATCGGCAAGCCGGTACGTGCAAGCGGAAGCCTCGTGCCGCCGCTTAAAATCCGCGATTTTACATTTACCAGCCTTTCAGACGCGGTTTAGTACGCAGGTTTTCGCGGGCAAAACCATTTACGTATAAAATCTGCCACACATAACAAGACTTTTGATTCAGGTAGCCCGGTTCATTAACTTATGAATTGGGTTTTACCCTGATCATTCAAATCAAGCCACTATTAGCAAACATCTACATACTTTGAAAAGACGAGATTTCATTCAACTGGCTGGGCTGGGGACCGGAGCGTTCATGTTACCTGGCCTGGCAATGAGCAAAGTTGTTTCCCCGGAAGCATTCCTCGAACCAGGTGCCGACGTGGCAGTTAAAAAGCGGCTGGCCGATGCGGCGCTGAATGCAGCCAAAGCCAAAGGCGCCTCTTATGCGGACGTGCGGATCGGTCGCTACCTCAACCAATTTGTTGTTACCCGGGAGGAAAAGGTGCAAAACATTGTCAACACGGAATCGTATGGAGTTGGCGTGCGTGTGATTGCAAATGGATGCTGGGGATTTGCCGCGGTAGTGGATGTGAATAGTGAAGCCCAGATGGCGAAAGCAGCCGAAGACGCCGTTGCTATTGCGAAAGCCAATTCCAAATTGATGAAAGAGCCCGTGCAATTGGCCCCTCAGAAAGGTTTTGGTGAAGTAAGCTGGAAAGCGCCGATCAAGAAAAACGGCTTTGAAGTGCCTATTAAAGAGAAAGTTGATCTGCTGCTTTCCGTCAATGACGCAGCGATGAAGAATGGGGCGAACTATGTTAACTCTGTACTTTTCCTGGTAAACGAACAAAAATATTTTGCGTCAACCGACGGCTCCTACATTGATCAGGATGTACACCGGATCTGGCCGATCTTCAATATTACTGCCATCGATCCCAAATCGGGCAAGTTTGAAACCCGGAATGCGCTCAGCGCACCAATGGGAATGGGTTACGATTACCTGCAGTCAAATCCGGCTGACAAGATAACCGGCATTACTACCCGCTATAATATGGGCTACGATATGCTCGAAGATGCTACCGCCGCCGCAAGACAAGCCAAGGAGAAACTCACAGCCAAGTCAGTGGAAGCTGGTAAGTACGACCTGATCCTAGATCCGTCGCATTTATGGCTAACCATTCACGAGTCCGTAGGCCACCCGCTGGAACTCGACCGCGTGCTTGGATATGAGGCCAATTTCGCCGGGACTTCTTTTGCGACGCTTGATAAATGGCAATCCAAGAATTTTCAATACGGCAGCAAGCAGGTGAACCTCATTGCCGATAAGTTACAGGTGGGCTCACTGGGTGCAGTAGGTTGGGATGATGAAGGTGTGAATACCAAGAAATGGGACCTGGTCAAAGATGGTATACTCGTCAACTACCAGGCGACGCGCGATCAGGCGCATATTATTGGTGAGAAAGAATCACACGGCTGCTGCTATGCGGATAGCTGGAGTTCGGTGCAGTTCCAGCGAATGCCAAACGTTTCACTGGCGGCAGGCAAAACGCCTTTGTCGGTGGACGAGATGATCAAGGATGTCAAAAAAGGCATTTACATCATCGGTGACGGATCTTTCTCCATTGATCAGCAGCGTTATAACTTCCAGTTTGGCGGACAGCTGTTCTATGAAATTAAGGATGGTAAGATTGTAGGAATGCTGAAAGACGTAGCATACCAGTCCAACACGCAGGAGTTCTGGAATTCATGCGTGCAGGTTTGTGACGAAAAGGACTACCGGCTAGGCGGATCTTTCTTCGACGGAAAAGGCCAGCCCTCACAATCCAGCGCCGTCTCCCACGGAAGTTCCACCACGCGTTTTAATGGAGTTAATGTGATTAATACAGCTAGGAAGATTTAATGTTGAATGAATGAATGAATGAATGAATTTCAAATGAATGAATGAATTTCAAATGAGTGAATGAGTGAGTTAGTGAATTAGTGAATGAATGAGTAAAAAAAATGACAGAATGACTGATGACTGAATAGTTTACCATGAATATTCTATGTTTTTGTACGCGTTAGGTCATTTACGATTCATTCATTCAAAATTGAAAATTCACTCATTCACTAATTCGCTCATTCACTAATTAAAATATTCACTCATTCAACCATTCACTCATTCAATCATTCAAAATTGAATCTCCCCCAAACCCAACAAAGCCCATGGCCACCATATTAACAGAAGCAGAAGCAAAGGCGTTGCTGCAAAAGGTTTTGAAATATTCCAAAGCAGATGAATGCGAAATCAATATAATGGGTGAGGAGCGGGGTAACCTGCGGTATGCCCGTAATGAAGTGTCGACCAGCGGCGCGTTGACTAACCAGAACCTGGAAGTTCAATCCGCATTCGGGAAAAAAGTGGGTGTTGCCACTGTGGATGAATTCAGCGACGAGGCAATTGAAAAGTGTGTGAAAAGGTCCGAAGAACTCGCGCAGCTCGCGCCTGAAAATCCGGAGTATGTGGGCGTGCTCGAACCTCAAACTTACGGAAAATCAAATGGCTTTTTCGAATCAACTGCTGCCATTAATCCTGAGTTCAGGGCCGATGCAGTTGCAAAAAGCCTGGAACTGACCCGCGCTGAGAATTTGACGGCGGCCGGTTTTCTTGAAAACCAGAAAGGTTACCGCGCCATGATGAACTCGAAAGGGCTGTTTGCGTATTACCCCAGCACTAATATCAACTTTTCACTCACCGTTCGCACACCGGACGGAACAGGCTCGGGCTATGTAGCGCGTGGTTATAGCGATGCGAAAAAGCTGGATACAGCGGCAGCAACGAGGATAGCGATCCTTAAATCAAAAGGTTCTGTGGGAGCCAAAGCGTTAGAGCCTGGTAAGTACACCGTTATCCTGGAACCAACAGCGGCGGTGGTTTTACTCGAAAACATCTTCTTCGCGATGGATGCCCGCAGTGCGGATGAAGGCCGGTCATTCCTGAGTAAGCCGGGCGGAAAAACCAAGCTGGGAGAAAAGATCGTCGATGAGCGGGTTAACATTTACACAGATCCTGCCAATGCGGAATTGCCTTCGTCACCCTGGTCAGGAGACGGCCAGCCGATCAACAAAATGAGCCTGATTGAAAAAGGTGTGGTGAAAAACATGTTTTATTCAAGGTATTGGGCACAGAAAAACAATGTTAAGCCTGTTCCATTCCCTACGAATGTGATCATGGAAGGCGGTACAGCCACCTTGGAGGAAATGATTAAGTCGACGAAACAGGGAATTCTGGTGACCAAGCTCTGGTATATCCGGGAAGTGGATCCGCAGACTTTGCTTCAAACCGGCCTGACGCGCGACGGTACTTTTTACATTGAAAACGGCGTTATTAAGCACCCGATCAAGAATTTCCGTTTTAACGAGAGTCCGGTTATCATGCTGAACAATCTGGAAACATTAGGAAAAGCAGAGCGGGTAGTCAGTACGGAGTCAGACCGTAACTATCTGATTCCGCCTATGAAAATCAGGGAGTTTACATTTTCATCACTATCCGACGCGGTTTAAGTATTGAAGCCTTTCTTTTTCACACGAATCCAATACACTTCGGGTAACTGGGATACCGATCAGCGAATGCCTTCCAATCTGCTGCATTCGCTGGTCGAGTACACCACCATCCCGGTTGACGAGAAAGAAAAAGTAGTGCAACTGAGCAGTAACGAGCTTTTCAAGAGCCCATTCTGCTATTTGAGCGGACATAAATTGGTAGAGTTTTCGAAGCAGGAGCGTGACCATTTTCGGACTTATGTTCAAAACGGCGGTTTTGTTTTCGTCGACGATTGTAACCACGATATCGACGGGCTGTTTGCCAAATCCTTTGAGCAGGAAATGGAGCGCACTTTTGGTCCGAAAGCTTTACAGAAGATCTCGAACAACCATCCGATATATTCTTCCTTCTTCAAATTCGAAGACGGTCCTCCAACTACATCTTTCGAACTCAACGGCTGGGGCGACGACCTGGTCCACGATTATCTCAAAGCAATTACGATCAACGGTCGCATCGGCGTTTTGTACAGCAATAAGGATTACGGCTGTGAATGGGACTACGATTTCCGCAACAAGCGTTTCCTTGCTGTGGATAATACGCGGTTCGGGGTGAATATTGTGATGTATGCGTTGGGAGTTTGATGGAGGAAAGGGGTGCTTCGACTGCGCTCAGCAGGACAACAATATTCACACATTCAGTCATTCACTCATTCAGTCATTCAAAATTGAACACATCACCAGAATACTATAAATCACTCGTTTCCAAGCTTCCGCTCCTGAAAAAGGAAATTGCGAAGGTGATTGTCGGGCAGCGGGAGGCTATTGATGAGATATTGATTTCGCTGCTTGCATCGGGGCATTGTTTGCTGGAAGGCGTGCCGGGGCTGGCGAAGACTTTGATGGTTAAAACAATGTCGGAGGCGCTGCACATGAGCTTCAAGCGGATTCAGTTCACACCCGACCTGATGCCCGGCGATATCGTCGGCACCGAGATCCTGGAAGAGGACCATGATACCGGTAAAAAGTTCTTCAAATTTAATCGCGGGCCGATATTTGCCAATGTGGTACTTGCGGATGAGATCAACCGCACCCCGCCCAAAACGCAGGCTGCATTGCTCGAAGCCATGCAGGAGAAAAGCGTGACTTACGGAGGCGAGAGTTATCAAATGCCCGATCCATTTCTGATCATTGCAACGCAAAACCCGATCGAACAGGCGGGTACCTACCCATTGCCGGAAGCGCAGCTTGACCGTTTTTTGCTTTATATCAAACTGAATTACCCCAATGAACAGGAGGAACTGGATGTACTGAAAGGTACAACAGGCTCGGCGCGTGCGCAGGTAGAGCGGGTTCTTTCTGATATCGAAATCCGCGATTTGCAGAAGCTGGTGCGGCAGGTGCACATCAGTGAAGAGCTGATCGTGTGGATCAATAAGCTGGTCCGCGCCACGCGTCCCGAAGGAAGTCCGTCTGCATTCGTGAAAGAATGGTGCGACTGGGGCGCTGGTCCGCGGGCGGGGCAGGCGCTGGTACTTTGTGCCAAAGCGCGGGCTGTGCTGAACGAACGTTTCGCGGTGATCCCGGAAGATATTCAGACGCTCTCTTATCCTGTTTTCCGCCATCGCATTGCGATGAACTTCCGCGCGGAAGCTGAAAATATCACCAGCGACCAGGTGATCACTGATTTGCTTGCCACACTCAAACCCTGATCTCATTTTTTTACATTCAGGTATGGCGAAGCAAAGCAACTTGTTGGCATCGAATCTGGTGAAGCTCAAAAACCTCCAACTTACAGGTAAGCTGGTGAGTGAGGAGTTGATGCTGGGTATTCACGCCAGCAAACGCTCCGGCATCGGCATTGAATTCGAACAATACCGGCATTACCAGCCTGGTGACGATCCCAAGCGGATTGACTGGAAGCTTTTTGCAAGAACGGATAAACACCTGGTCCGTGAATCTTCCACGGAAAGCGACCGGCAAATACGCTTTTTACTCGATCTGTCCGGCTCGATGAACTATGCCGAAAATGGGGTGAGCCGCCTTCAATATGCGCAAATTCTGCTGGCTTCGCTCGCTTACCTGGGGTACATTCAAAATGACCAGATGAGCTTGTATGCATTGAAAAACGGAAGTTTGGAAACGATATGTGCGGCGGGTTCTTCTGCCTCGGGCAAACAGGCTTTTCAGAAGATGCTGGTCGGGCTTGAAAAAGCGGAAGCTGGGGGAGAATGGAGGATGGAGGATGGGGAAGAGGGGAAATTGACCGAGCTGCGATCGAAGAAAAAAGAACAGCTTATTCTGGTGAGTGACCTGTTGCAGGTCGACGAGGAATGGATGCAAGTGATACGTTCACTGGCAAATCCGCATCATGAGATCGTAATTTTTCAGATTTTGGGAGATCAGGAGGTTGACTTTACATTAAGCGGTTTTTACAGGTTTAAAGATCTGGAAACCGGAAGGGAATTGGAGCTCGACGCTGCGTCGGTACGGGACAAGTTCGTGGCGTCGGCGCAGGCGTATTTTGAAAAACTTAAAAGCGATCTGCAGATCCCGTATGTGCATTTGATCACAGCCCGGTTAAGCGACCCGATCGGAATGGTTTTGAAAACATTTTTAACCAAAAGAAAAGGCTGATGGAATTGCTGCAACCATGGATGCTGTGGGGACTCACAGGAGTAGCACTGCCGATCGCGATCCACTTCTGGTACCAAAAAAAGGGCGAGGTAATTGCCTGGGCAGCATCGCGCTGGCTGGTGGATGAAAGTTCGCTGAAACACAGAGGTATCCGTCTCCATGAAATCCTGCTGCTGATCATCCGTTGCTTGCTGATCATCCTGCTCACACTATTGCTCAGTCAGCCGGTTTTGCATTGGTGGGAAAACAAGCCTGCGACAGAGCGCGTACATTTAGTCCAGCCTGACGCCAGCGTTGTAAACAATTACCGGTTTGAGATTGAAAATGCATTGAAGGCAGGAGAGAAAGTAGGGTGGATCAGTCCGGATCAGCAACCGCTCAGCTCAATTTCCCAAATACCTGATGTGGCTAATCCCGCATTATACCTTCAAAAAAGCATTAACAAGCTGGCTACGGGGCACACAAGCATTTATGTAGCCGCCAATCAGCAGCTTTTGAGTATGCCCAAAATTGCAGTACCAGGTAAGTTTCGCCTCTATTCGCTATTTGATTCAGCCGCTGTGGAGCCTGTTCGCTATTTGGAGCTGAATAACGGTAAGAGGATGTATGTCAATCCGAAAAGCGGTCGCATGGAAGTTGTGCCAAAAGAAGCAACAACGTTCCGTTTCGCAGCTGAGCCGGCGCATTCCGGCGCTTTGGAAATCCTGATCAATTATAAAGATGCCAGAGAAAGGCGAACCGTTTCGGCAGCAGTACAGGCACTGGCAGCGGTTTACGACCTGCCATTTCAAATTGACGAAAAAGCAACAGCCGGCAAGGTGTACAGTTGGATTTTGTCTGATCAAAAACCTGCTAAGACTGCCGCTATCACGCTTTATCTAATCTCGGGAAAAACAGGGGACTTACCGCAACAGAACAACGTAGTTTATATTGCTGATTCGCTGCTTTTGAATGCTTCCGATCTGGTTAACAATGGAAGACTGCCGGAGTGGCTGGGGGAGGTGTTTTCATCTTTTTATAGGTTGAATAATCAGAACATGCCCATTAGTAATCAGCAAATGAATGCATTATTTGAGGAAGTGAAGTCGCCGCAGACTCGCGACGCTGCCGAGCTGCGGCGCTGGCTCTTGCTCGTGTTTGTTTTACTAACACTGTTAGAAAGGTGGCTCACATTGCGTAAAGCTACATTTTCCAGATATGCATAGTTTACAAAAAATGATCGGCTCAGTCACCGCCCAGTTATATGCAGCCGGGTTGATCCGCTGTACGCTGCTAGCAGTATCTGCTTTTCTGCTGGCTTTTACATTTGCTGCGACCGGATTTTCTGTACTCGCTGCCGGACTCGTTTTTGCATTTGCTGTCTGGCAAAACAGGCTCTATGAAAATATGCGACACCGGGCCATAACACTGATTCATCGGTATACAGGCGGCACGGAATACAGTCTGGATTTGCTCGAAAAAGAGGAATTGAACATAGCGGAGCAAATGCAATTGGAGCGGCTTTCAACGAACCGGGTCGCCTTTCCCTACGCCGAATTATATAGAGGAATGGCGGCTTACCTTGGCCTGCTCGCTGTAACTGCACTCATTTATTTTCTTTATCCTCAATGGACTTCGCATTCCGGACCCGGAAAGCAAAATATAACGCTTGATGAACGAAGGCTGCCGAATACGGCTGAAAGTGCGCCTGCGCTGGTGCGTGCGAAAGTTTATGTTAATCCGCCTGCCTACACAGGACTGCGCCAAACCGAATCGGAGGATTTGAATGTTTCGGCGATTACCGGCTCAAAGCTGGATTGGCAAGTTGAGTTTAGCAGGGCTGAGAACCTGACTGTGAGGCTGGCCAATGCGCGGGGAGAAGAAGTCAGTTTTGTAAAAAAGGGTACTGCTTATCAATACACCGACCGGCTTGCAGGCTCCGGTTTGTATTCTATCAAAGGTTACTGGAAAGATTCGCTGGTTTACCAATCCGACTTTTACAAGCTGGACGCAATCCCGGACCTGGCCCCGAAAATTGAGCCGGTCTCAAAAGAGTTGTACAAATACCATTTACTAAAAGACAGCAAAACACTCAGCATTTCTGCCCGGATCTCGGATGATTTTCAGGTAAGGCAGGCATTTATAGTTGCGACAGTGGCGCGGGGATCGGGCGAGAATGTGAAATTTCGGGAAATGCGCTTTCCGTTGACGCCGAGCCAGTTCAAAGAAGCAAATGTTCGGAAATCGATCAATCTGAATGAGCTTAACTTCACGCCCGGCGATGAACTTTACTATTACTGGGCGGCGATCGACAACCGTTTGCCTGAGGGGAATTTTACCAAATCAGATACCTATTTTGTTGTTTATAAAGACACCGCGCAGATTGAGGAAGCCGAGCTGGCAACCATGGCGGTCAACATCATGCCCGAGTATTTCCGTAGTCAGCGGCAGATTATTATTGATACCGAAAAGCTGACCGCTAAGAGAAAGAAATTGGATAAAAAATCATTCAATGCAGCCTCCAACGAAATCGGGTATGATCAGAAGCTGCTCAGGCTGCGTTACGGGCAGTACCTGGGAGAGGAATTTGAGACTAACATCGGTGGCGGCGGTTCCCCGGGCGAGGCTCCCGAAGGCAATATCATTGATGCATTTACGCACCACTCGGACGGGACCGGAGAAGGCGCAGAGCAGCACCAGGCCGAAGGGCACGCCGGTGAACACGGGCACGATCATGGGCATGAGCATGGAAAATCCGCGCCTACTGAATCAAAGGACCCGCTGGCTGCTTTAATGGAGCAGTATACGCACTCGCACGACGATGCTGAAACGAATACCTTTTACGAGGAGTCTACCAGGAGCCTGCTGAAAATGGCTTTGGAACAAATGTGGCAATCGGAACTGCATTTGCGTATGTACGAGCCAGAAAAAGCATTACCATTTGAAAATAAAGCATTGGAATACCTGAAATCAGCACAGCAAAAAGCACGCACTTATGTGAAGAAGAGCGGCTACGATCCGCCTCCGATCAAGGAAAAGGAAAAGCGGCTTACGGGCGAGTTGAAGGAAATAGCAGCGGATTTTACCTCTGAAAAATTTTATGACCAGAAACTGACTGCACAGCTTGCAGCGGAAGTGCTTGGTTTTTTGGACCAAACCAAAGTTGATAAAAACAGCCAGGCCCGTTTGCGGCTGGCTGGGAGTGAGCTGAGCGAGCGGCTGATCTCGCAGGGGCCGTTTTACGGCGGCTTGCAAAACTGGCCGCTTCTTGCCGCATTGCAAAAGCTGGTGAGCGGTAAGCAGCTCTCCCAAGCAGAGAAAGAAGCATTGAAAACCGGTCTTTACAGATATGCCAAACCATATATCCAGGGAAAAAAGGGTTATGCAGCCGACAAGAAGCTGGAAGAAGCCTTCTGGAAAAAACTTCGGCAGCCGACAAATTGAATTTGAATGATCCATTTTGATTTTGACTGGTCTGATACAGTAAGCCTGATAACCCTGGCTGCAGCGATTGTGCTGCTGCCCGCGATCTTGTGGCTGCTCGCTTCCAGGAACGGAGGCCACGTTGGCAGGAAAATAGGTGTCAAAATATTGCTGAATGTCATTCTTTGGCTGAGTGTGGTTGCCTTTGTCTTACAGCCGCAGTTCACTTTCAAAACCAGTCTGACCACCGGTATTGTTGCAGGCGATGAAGTCCCGGCCGCATTCGTGCGTCACTTGCAGGACAGTCTGCAAAAATCAGGGGTAATATCGGTGAAGGAGGTGCAGCATGCCAATGTAGATACGCTGGTGCTCGTTGGGAATGGTTTTCCGCAAGGTTTGTATAGCGGCTTAAAACTGTCGGCCAGGCAGCCTGTTGTCAGGTGGTTGCCATATTTCGCACCCGACGAATTCATGCATCTTAAATGGAAGGGGATACTCCGCAAAGGTGAAATGCAGGAAGTGTCCGGTCGGATCAGATCGTCTGAAAAGCAGGTGCTGAAAGTTGCATTTGGCGGGAATACGTTAGACAGTACCATTTTGATCAAAGGTGAAAACGGGTTTAAGCTGCGGTTTCCGGCCTTTGCAGAAGGCAGGACTTCGGTGACATTGAGCCTGGGCGCTCAGGTCCCTGATACGCTCCGCTTTTTTGCACAGGCTGCCAGCCCGTTAACTGTCCGCTTCATTCTCGAAAGTCCCGATTTTGAAAGTCGTAACCTGGCGGCGTGGCTGGGTAAAGGTGGGCACGCCGTGATCTATGATGTCGCGATCGCGAAAGACCTGCGGTCCAGCATTAAAATCAATGCGGCCAGTGCGCCTGACCTGATCGTCACCAATGCAGCCAATGCGAATGCTGCGGCTGTAAAAAAAGCATTAGCTAGCGGAGCAAGTGTTCTTTTCATCGGGTTAACTGATCCCGAAGCCGAAATTCGGCGCATGAATGAAGCTGCCGGTACCCGTTTTCAGCTGCGTAAAATTTCCAATGAACCCGCCGTGAAGGTGCTGCCAGGACTGGAAGCATTGCCTTACCAGTTTGTTTCTGCCGGCAATCAGATCAATGTGCCTGGAATGCCGGTCGTGATTGAAAAACGCGGGGGCAAAGTGGGCGTAAGTTTGCTGAATGAAACTTTTCCGATGCAGCTGGCAGGTGATACCCTCACTTTTCGGAAAGTATGGGGTACCATTCTGGCCCATTTACAGCCGGCCGGGCTCCGTAATCTGGAAGTTGATGCGCCCATTTTGGAAGGTGTAAAAACGTGCTTGGGTTTGAATAATTTTCCCGCTTTACCCAGGCTCATAACATTCGGCAAGGATTCCCTCTTTCCGCTCCAATCACCATTTAATGCCAATGCAGGTGCTGCCGAGTTCATGCCTGCACAGCCAGGCTGGGTGGCATTGCAGGATTCGATCCCAGCCGAGGTATTCATTCAAAAAGATGCTCACGGAGCGCAATTGCAACGTTTATCGGATTTTGTAAGTGCTTATGAAAACCAGCTCATCAACTCGCGGGGAACTAAATTGACCTCTCAGGCCGCCACAGACGCATTGCCGGAATGGGCGTGGTATCTCTGGCTGGTGATCTGCTTCGCTGCACTTTGGATTGAGGACAAGTTCTCCTGATCACAATCTTTCAAGATCAGCGAGGGTTACCTGGCGCGGATAGGGAGCGAAATAGGAATTTGGCTCGTTGATCCGGTAGCCTTCTTCCATATACTGGCGGGATTTCTGGAAGTATATAGCTTGCTGATTGTTGCCCATTATTTTGAGTGTGAGCCCCATGTAATAATTGGCGGTAGGGTGCTGCTCGTATAATTGCAGACATTCATTCAAACGCGCCTGCGCCTTGTCGAGCTCGCCGGACAAGTAGTACATGAGGCCGAAGTACAGCAAGGTATTGTAATGGATATCATTTTTGCCTTCGCCCCGCCTTTGCGTAGCGATATCTTTTAGGAAGAAACTTTCAGCTTTGTCAAAATCACCCAACTCCATCCAGGCGATTGCTTGGTAAAAAGAGAAGGAATGGTCCATTGTAAATGCATTGGGCATTCGCTTTTCGGCTTGCTGGAAATCGGAAATGGCTTTTTCATAATGAGCTGCCAGAATGCAATGCAGATAGCCGCGGTAGGGGAGCCAGCGGTTTGTATCCAGCTCGACAGCTTTGTCCATATTCTCAAACAGCCGGTCAAAGTCTCTGAGCACCATATAATGCTGCGCCTTTTCCTGGTAAGCTTCCGCGATGTTCGGACAAATGGAAATGAGTGTATCGTAAGTCTGCGCCCGGCCCGGGTGCTCAATCGGGAAAAGATCGGCCCGCCGGGAATAGATCGCAAAGAGGCTGTCCCGGTAACTTTCGGAAGCACAATCAGGCTGACTTTGCCCGAATGCATTGGTTAGCAGATGTGCCAGAATTAGAGTTAATATTCTCATTAAATATATTGTAATCAAAATGTTTGTTTGTTAACCAAACAGGAGTTGTTTTTAGCCAAGTACCACACTATTTATCTATTTACCCTCAGAATGAACCTTGCTGCATTAAAGCAATTGTTGAAAGATCGATCTTCGGAAATGACGAAGATCAAAGATTGAAGGTTTGGCAGAAAATAGAGACTTTGCAAGATGCAATAGAGCTACAAGAAAAACTTGAAAAACGCTGAGATCTCAACACTCACAATATGGAAACAAAAACAGAATTGGCACACGAAATCGAGCAACTATTGGCTGCCGCAGACGAATCGATCAGAGAGGCGAAATCGTACCTGATCAGTCAGGGCGAGCTTGTGGATCTGGCCGAATGGGTTACGATCAAGGAATATTGCAGCCGTTTCAATATAAAGAATGTTGAAACGGTAGTAAACTGGATCAGCAGGGGAATTATTCCGGCTGAAAATGTCCGAACCATTGAAGAATTTAACCATACAAGACTGATCAAAGCAATTCCATACAATACCAAAGCAACTGCTAAAATTACGAGCTAGGCTGTTGGTCAGGTGCTATTTAACATTTAAGCAGCTCCTGTTCTAATTGAAATTTACTACATGCAGGACAAATGTCTTGCCACCGTTCTAATTGCCCTCTCTACGCCTTCAAAGGAGGTTTCTGTTTCATTGCTTTGTTCAAAGGCGAACGAATTTTGTCCGAGGCCGCACGTATTTCAAAAATATTTTGAGATAGTCTGTAACGAAATCGCAGGCTGGTCGTCTTTGTCATTGAAATGGATCTACAAGCCTTCAACCAACGCATTTTGCCTGTCCAGGGCCGCCTGTTCCGACTGGCTCAAATGTTCCTCCGTAACCGGGAGGAAGCTGAGGATGCTATTCAGGATGTGTTGATGCGGCTGTGGACCAACAGGCAGCAGCTTGAAACTTACCAGAGCATTGAGGCGCTTGCTGTTCAAATGACAAGGAATTTGTGTTTGGACAAACTTAAAGCCCACCAAAACCAGAAAGTGGAACGCGGTGCTGACCTGGCGGAGGTTCAAACCATGGAGCTGTCGCCTTACCGGCAGCTGGAAAGTAGCGATGGTACCGCATTGATACATAAGCTAATTGATGCATTACCCGAACAGTACCGACTGGTGCTGCACCTGCGCGACGTGGAAGAGTATTCTTTCGAGGAAATAGAAGAAGTAACGGGGCTGACCAATGCGAACATCCGTGTAATCCTCTCACGGGCACGGCAGAAGCTGCGGGAGACTTACCTTAAAGCAAGTAATTATGAAAGTGGATATTGAGAAGTTGTTAGAAAAATACTACGAAGGGGAAACCAGTGTAGAGGAGGAGCGGGAGCTGAAAAGGTTTTTTAGCGATGAAGAGGTACCGCTGCATTTGAAAAGCCACGCGCCCCAGTTCAACTATTTCACCGAAACCAGGCAGGAGCATCCCTCGCTCACGTTTAGCAACAAGCTGGCTTTGGAGCTGGATCCTCCCCGCAAAGGCCCGGTACGGCGGTTTACAGGCTGGCTCGTCAGGATAGCTGCCGGCTTGGCGCTGCTGATTGTTGGTTTTGCGAGCGGTTGGTTTTTTCAGCTGGGTAAAATGAATCATAGTGAGCTGAGTTTGGCGGAGAATGGAACTGCGCCGGTGGCAGCAATGAAGAATGTGCTTTCGTTTGAGAAAATGAACGTGACCTCGGCAAGCGAGCGGATCCAGGCGGTGAACCAAAGCTATGAGCTCACCAATGTAGACCGCGATATCACCCAGCTTCTGATCAATACCCTCAATTTTGACCCGAATATCAATGTGCGCCTCGCGGCTTGTCAGGCACTCGTGCATTTTGAAAATGAGCCGGACGTGAATGAAGCGCTGATCCGGTCTCTGGCGATCCAAACAGATCCGAACGTCCAGATTTCACTGATCGAGGCGCTGGTAGCAATCAAGGAAAAGCGCGCCAGTGACCAGTTCAGGCAAATCGCGCAAAATCAGAAGGTAATGGAGGTGGTGCGGCTGAGAGCGGAGGAGGGTTGGAGCGAGCTGAACCAGGTTAGTGCACAAAGTTTGTAATCGAATTTCAATCCATAATTTTTATTAAAAACCATGAAAAATGCACTGTTATTAGGTGTGGGTGTACTGTATTGCCTTTCCGGCGCCTACGCTCAGAATCTTGAATTCAAGACAAAGCTTGCCAACTCCCGGGAGAAGAAGGTGGTAATCGAAATGGCGGCCGCTGATGTGAAAATCGAAGGCCACAACAGCGAAGAGGTGCTTATCGTCGCCTCCTCAGGGTTTGAAGCGCCGCCCGAGCGCGCGAAGGGGTTGAAGCCGTTGTATCATACCGGCGTGGACAATACCGGGATCGGGCTGTCGGTAGTAACGGAAGGGAATACGGTTAAAGTTGAAAAAGTAGCCCGGAAGGAAACTAAGTACACCATTCGCCTGCCACGGCAAGTTGCTGTATTATTCCAGGAAACCAACTGGCAGGGCGGCTCAAAAGTGGGGGTAGCCAATATGGATGGAGATCTGGAAATCCGCACAAATGGGGCTGATATCAATCTTAACAAGGTCACCGGTCCGGTTGTAGCAAACAGCACCAGCGGCAGTGTGAATGTTATATTTTCGGCTTTAAGCCAGAGCAAGCCGACGGCGATCTCGACCATCAGTGGTGAAATTGATGTTTCGCTTCCGGCCACAGCAAAGTCGAATATGAAGCTGCGCTCTATTAATGGCGAGATGTACACGGATTTCGAGCTAGGCGTGAAGAATGCGAAAGACGGACTTTCCAAAGTGGGCGGGGCAAGCAATATCGAAGGTACCACGAATGGCGGCGGCGTGGAGGTCCAGCTCAATACGATCAGCAGCAATATCTACATCCGTAAACAAAAATAAACTGAGCCGGAACCATGAAAAATCTAAACCTGATCATCTGCCTCTGCTTTTTTGCAGCTCCGCTTTTGGCACAAAAGAAAGTGGACAAAGTATTGCCTTTCAAGAATGGGCAAACTGTCAATCTTGAACTGAAATTTGCCGACAGCATTGTGGTGCGTTACTGGGACAAGCAGGAAGCGCTCGTGAAAATGGATATTACCATCAACGGTGGCCGCCTGAATGAGGCGCTGCTGATTGAAACGAGCCAAACAGCCGACGAGGTAAAGTTGAGCACCGACTTCGATCAGGAGCTTTTGAAACAAAGCCGCAAGTCTGATTGCCCGGAAAAGAAGTCGGGTTACTGGACTGACAAGGACGGCAACGAGCGGTACCTCTGCAAGCAAATCCATTATCACGTTTTCCTCCCGCGCAATGCACGTTTGAAACTGGAAACCATCGACGGCAATATTGACATTCAGGACGCAAGCAGCCCGGTTCTTGCCAAAACGATCAGCGGCTACGTAGATATGAGCTGGCCGGGCTCAAAGGGCGCGAATGTGGCTATGAAGACCATTACCGGTGAAGTTTATTCCGATCTCGACATTGATTTTAAAACCAAAAAAGATAAGAACCCGATCGTTGGTTACCTCCTTGAAGGTACCTTCAAAGGCGGCGGGCCCGAAGTAAGGCTCGAATCGATCAGTAACAATGTGTACCTCAGACAGAGAAAATAGCACAACATTTTAGCCATGGAAACAGCAGCGTTGCCGGAAGTGATCTTCTGGCAACGCTGCTGTTATGCATTAATTTAAGTTAAAGCTGCATTGTTCCAACCTTTTCGCCGAGTTGCTGGTCTCACGATTGTTCCTAACTACTCAAAAATGAAAAAGCTGGCATCCATCACGTCCCTTTTACTCGTCCTGTTTATCGGATGTAAATCTGATGATAAGATTACCCCGACCGAAACCTGGTCCGAGGGCTGCATCTCGATGGTTCCAGACGGTGATAATTACCGGATTACAGGCGGTTGTTGCTACGAGATTGCTTTTCGTGCGATGGAATTTCCGGCAGGCAAGAAGCGCTCCATTACGGCGGTCTATTTCACAAGTACAGGCGCAAAAATGATCAACTATCCGATCAATCTGATTATTGAGAAGTCACCGGATGGCAGCAGATTGAAAGTCTCTCATCCGGCACATTCAAAAGAGTATAACTTCATACCCGTTAAAGCGGCGCTTGCCTGTTTCTGTGCGTGCGATTAAGTGTGCGCATTCTGTTTCGCTTGACGATAAGCCGCTGAAACAGCTTTGCTGAAGTATATCGCAATTTAGAAAGACCTCCATCGTGCGGTTCAGGGTTGCGGTAAAATCTGCGGCTTGGTGAAACCACTTGCCTCCGAATTCTTGTGCCCCCAATCAAGGGCCGCTACACCCTGCATTTTGCCCGCCTCACCACAAAGTCACTTCGCTTTAGAGATGAATAAATTATCATTGTAACCGGTTGGTCAATGCAGATTGTCCATTCAGTATTAGAAATTCCTTTTATCAGTAAACACTATAACAAGCCCGCATGAAAACACAGAGCAAGTACTTAGACGAAATTAACAGGCTTCTTGCCGACTATCTTTCGGAGATTCAAAATTCAGATCTGAAACCTTTGTCCGCTCAGGTGTACCAGGTTCAGTCCAAAAATTTTGTAAGGTGGATCAATGGTGAGTTTACGCCGGGAGAAGTGAAGAAGTCGAAAAAGCAGGCTAAGGAGAATTCAGAAAAAAGTAACTAGGCCGCTTACATAGCTTCAATGCGGTTTTTTCCAACCGGAAGTTTACGGAGTTATGAATTTCAAAGTCCCGCATTCCATACGCTCGTTCCTCTTTCACTTTCAAATAAGGCTTTTGATAGCCAGATAAAACAAAACACCTCCGCGGCAAATACCGGAAGGTGTAAGATATACTCAACGTTTATAAACAAAATCAATACGGTTCAAACTCCATTTGCCTCACAGCAGCTTGTATTCAGAACCTAATATTATACAAGTATAGCATAGCATTCGAACTTTACTCGTGAATGCGCCTATTTTCTTTTGTAGAAAATCCTCTACGTTGCTATTTGTTATTTTTAGCTAGTTTTGGCAGTCTGCATACCTGTGTGCATTCTTTCTGCCTGCCCTTCGTATGTGACTGTTGTACAAGGGACGACTATGTAACATTTGCGCATGAGTTCATCATTTCTGGAATGGCCGGTCCGCAAACAACTAGCTACTGAGGTAAATACATTAGATCGGGTCCGTATACGTGTACTGGCTTATATCCTACATTTAAGGATTTTGTCCACCGGCGTTTTATTGTTCTTCTTTCTTTTGAACCATCATGAGCTGCAGAGCAGCAGGATCGCTGTTCTCTTTGTTGTTTCAGTATTATTCTACATTGCGTTAACGTTAGGATTACAATGGCGGATCGCTATTCATACAGCCGTTATCGTGTTCCTATCCATTCTCTGGATCAACCTGTTTATTGTTGATCAGAACCTCAATCTGGTCACGATTCAATATGCGGGTATTGCCAGCGTCTGCGCATTTTACGGGCTTGGCAACCGGCTTGGGCTAGTCTATTCTACTATCGCATTGTCCGCATTGATCCTGTACCTGGCCATGGGCAACACTGTGGGCTCCGAAATCCCTCTGGGACCGCTTGGCTCCGGCAGCTTTGCGGCTTCTCTTTTCTTTGTCAATGATTTCTTCTTTCTGGTGCTGATCCATTACTACTTTTTCAGCTCCTTTAGTGCCACGATTGAAACGTTGGATGCGCGTACCGTTGAACTGACGGAGAATCTCGAAAAACTGGAACAGGCACAGATCAGACAACAGGAAGAGTACGTGCATCAAAAGCATTTACTGGCCAGTATCTCCCACGATATAAAAAGCCCGCTGCGATTCCTGATGATCACAACCGAGCGCCTGGCCAAGAACTATCCCGACCTCCCGACAGTACGCGCGATCAGCCAGTCGAGCTACCGGCTTTATAATTTCATGAAAAACCTGCTTGAATACACGGAGTTCAGGTACAAGAATACGGGCATAAACTTCGCCTACCTGGATTTGTATGAACTGGTCGACCAAAAGCTTGAAATCTTTTCGGAACAGGCTGAAAGTCAGTGTAACACGCTTGTGAATGCTATTAAGCCTGGCATAATCCTAAAAAGCAATGTACAGCTGGTAGGCATTATTTTACACAACCTGGTAGATAATGCCAACAAGGTAACAACCCACGGTAAAATCACGATCACCTGCGAAGATCGACGCGATGAACTTCATGTGGTTGTAAGCGATACCGGTCAGGGAATGGAGCAGGGAATTATGGATTGGATCAACAGTCCCTACAAGGTTCCCGGGCCGGAACATAACCCTCAAAGCTTTGGAATGGGCTTGCTCATCGTAAAAGAGATCAGCGGTTTACTGCACGCCAAGCTGTATGCGTGCCCATTTAGCCCGCAGGGGACTTCGATTCATATCATCTTTTCAAAGAATAATCCACAGTAGCTAAATTTCTACAAACATTTCTCATTGCGATAAACTAACTTTAACTTGGTTTTAAGCAATACTCTACTTGATGAAAGCAATACTACTGGTTGAAGACCATTCAATCGTGCGAATGGGCGTGAAGCTACTGATTGAAGATTTTATGTCTCATGCATCCATCGTGGAAGCAGGCAGTTTTAATGAAACGCTGAGGCACCTTCAAAGCAGGTTTTTTGATCTGGTGATACTGGATATCAAAATACCTGGCGGAGAGGGTTTTAATATGATCAGCAAGATCAGGAGCATTCAGAGCAAAGTGAAGATCCTCATCTTTTCCTCCCAGGACGAAGAATTATACGCGTTGCATTACTACAAAGCCGGCGCCAGTGGGTATCTGCCCAAAGATGCAACCAACGAGGAACTCGAAAAAGCGATCACCACCGTGCTGAATGGCGGTACGTATATAAGTAAGGTTGTTCAGCATCAGCTCGTAAGCAACAGTGTGCTGGAAAAAGACAGAATGCAGAGCCCGCTTGAAATCTTGTCAAACAGAGAGCTGGAAATCATGGATATGTTGCTTGTGGGTAAATGGACGAAAGATATCGCGAGTGACCTGAATATCAAGGAAAGCACCGTGAGTACTTACAAGGCCCGGATTTTCGAGAAGCTCAACGTAACCAATATCCTTGAACTGTTTAGAAAAGTGGAAATTTATAAGAACAGGAAAGTAGCATAACAAAGCCCTTTTTGGCCTTAATTAACTCTTCTATCAAAAATAAGTAGCATTTGAAATGGACACCTCAATTACCTGCGCGAAACCGGCGGAGCTACCGTTCATTGGAACCATCGTGCTCACAGTGCTGACGGGCTCTGTGCTCTGGATATCGTTCATCTACGGCATTCTTTTTCTTATTTTCAGGTAAGTTTAAGATCCTAGAATACTGACATGATGGGCTGCTCCTGTTAAAGAAAGTTAAAGCCCGCTTGCAGCCTTCCTGACTTAACTTTTTTTAAGAATCCCGGCACACGCCCGCAAAAATGCATTGAATAGTTTTGGCCAATCATCTCAT
The DNA here is from genome assembly GCF_000701505.1 of Dyadobacter crusticola DSM 16708. Lineage (GTDB taxonomy): Bacteria > Bacteroidota > Bacteroidia > Cytophagales > Spirosomataceae > Dyadobacter > Dyadobacter crusticola. Next base: position 194,629 of record NZ_KL370786.1, read on the forward strand.
CCGGCCAAAACTGTTCACAATGATTACCTTTCGAAAACTCAACCTGTACACCGCCTGGTCGCTGTTCGCCATTACATTGGTCACCTACGTGATGACAATGGAACGCACGGCGAGCTTCTGGGACTGTGGAGAATTTATTGCCTGCGCTTTCAAGTTGCAGGTTCCGCACCCGCCCGGCGCACCCTTGTTCCTGCTGATCGGCCGCCTGTTTTCCTTGCTGGCCCTGGGCGATCTGACGCAGGTCGCTTACTGGGTCAATATGGTGTCTGTGCTCAGCAGCGCGTTCACGATTTTCTTTCTTTTCAAAACAATTGTGTTGCTCGCCGTAAAGCTAACTGGTAAAAAAGAAAATGAGCTCCAACTGCATGAAACGCTACTTGTAACTGCCGCCGGCATCGTCGGCGCACTCGCTTATGCCTGGTCTGATTCGTTCTGGTTTTCGGCCCTAGAAGCGGAGGTGTACGGTCTTTCCTCTTTTTTTACTGCTGTTGTGATCTGGGCGGTTTTCAAATGGAAAAAAATTGAGGAGCCCGCACTGGCAAACCGCTGGCTGATCTTCATCGCATACCTCGTCGGACTTTCGATCGGAGTGCATTTGCTAAACCTGGTCACCATACCGGCGCTTGCATTGATTTATTATTTCAAAAAATACCCCAAACCAACCTTTCTGGGTGGTTTAACGGCTTTCCTGGCGGGCTTGGTGATCCTGGGTATTATCAATACCGGCATAATTCCCGGCCTTCCAAGCCTGGCAGCCAGGTTTGAAATCTTTTTTGTCAATACACTGGGCTTGCCATATAACGTAGGAATCGCAGTCTTTCTAATCCTGTTTTTGGGTACATTGAGCTGGGGAATCCTGGCTTCACAAAAAGCGGGAAAGGCGCTGCTGAATACAAGCCTGCTGTCACTTGCTTTCCTGCTGACCGGCTATTCGTCCTACGTGCTGGTTATGGTTCGGTCGGGGTACAATCCGCCCATCAACGAAAACGATCCCAGTGACGTGCTGCGCTTTGTTTCATATCTCAAACGCGAGCAGTATGAAAGCCGCCCGCTTCTGTACGGGCCTTCTTTCGTTTCCAATCCGGTGAGCCAAAAACGCGGCGAACCTGTTTACGCAAAAAAAGACGGGAAGTACGTGGTAATCGACTACCGCCCGGAATACGCCTACGCGCCGGAAAGCCAGATGCTTATGCCGCGCATGTACAGCTCTCAGCCCGGGCATCCGCAGTTGTACCAGCAAATGACCGGACTGGCACCCGGCCAAAAGCCCGGAATGCGGCACAACCTTTCCTATATGTTTTCCCATCAGCTCGGGCACATGTACTGGCGGTATTTTTTGTGGAATTTTGTCGGACGTGAGAGCGACCGGGACGGAGCGGGTACACTCTTGCCTTGGAAAGCCTCAGCTTATCCTGAATCCATTGCGGGCAACAGGGCGCATAACAACTTCCTCATGCTGCCTTTCTTACTGGGAATTGCCGGAGTCATATATATGTACTATCGCAGCCGCAAAGATTTGCTCGTACTTGGGTTGCTATTTTTGCTGACAGGCCTCGCATTGGTTATTTACCTGAATTCGCCGCCTAGTGAGCCTCGTGAGCGAGACTATATCTACGTGGGCTCTTTCTATATCTTTTCCATGTGGATCGGGATCGGGGTGCTGGCTTTATCTTCTTTGTTGGGACAAATTGTTAAAAAGCATACTTTAAAAACAAGCATCGCATTCGCAGCAGGATTGTCGGTACCGATCGTTCTGATCGCCCAGGGTTGGGATAACCACGATCGGAGCAACCGTTTCCATTCGGTCGATTTCGCCAGGAACCTGCTCAATTCCTGCGCGCCGAATGCGATCCTGTTTACAGGAGGAGACAATGATACGTTTCCGCTGTGGTATGTGCAGGAGGTGGAAGGTTTCAGGACCGATGTGCGTGTTTGCGTACAGACGTTCTTGGGTATTGATTGGTACATAAGTCAGCTTAAACGGAAAACGAATAAGTCCGAAGCACTTCCGCTTTCGCTGGATAGCAATGCATATGCACGGGGTAAAAATGATTTTATCCCTTTTTATGAAATCCCCTCAGTCAAAGCCGGCATTAACCTGAAAGAATATCTTGAACTGATCCAGCAGGAAAACAAAGCGATCCGCGTGCCGCTCACCAGTGGAGATATGGCCTCTATTTTGCCTTCCGCAAATCTGTTTTTGCCTGTTGACGCACGGAAGGTAAAAGCAATGGACATTGTGAAGAAAGACCTCGTCCCATTTATAACGGATTCTATCAGCTGGAAAATCGGAGAAAAAAGCTTGCTCAAAAGTGATCTCGTGATGCTGGATATTATCGCCAGCAACGACTGGAAAAGGCCCGTTTATTTCTCCTCCACAATGGGATCTTCAAACAACCTTGGCTTGCAGGAGTATTTGCAGCTCGAAGGTTATGCTTATCGCTTGCTGCCTGTGCGTGTTCCGGGGGCTAGTGACGGGTATGTGAATTCTGATATCATGTTTGAAAATATGATGAATAAAACCTTCTGGCGCGAAACGCACAACCCGCAGGTGTACTACGACGATACTTACCGTGGCTCGCCGGTGTTCACGGCCAGGTTATCGTTTTTGCGGCTTGCCGAGCAGCTGATTGTTGAAAAGAAGGTAGATAAGGCGCGCCAGGTAATTGATAAAGCAATGCGGGTAATGCCCGATGATACCATTCCCTTCGATCAGGTGTCAGCCGGGTTTGTAGGCGTGCTTTTCGATGTCGGGGAAAATAAAAAAGCGTTGGATTCAGCGAGGACAATGGCGATGCGCTCCGATAATAACCTGACGTGGATCAAAGAAAACGGCGGCGAAAGAAGCCGGGAGGTTAATACCGATCTCTACATTTTACAAACGCTGGTTCAGGAATGCAGGCGGGCCAGGCACGAGGAGGAAGCGCAGCGATTTGAGTCCATTTTCAAAAAGCATCTGTTAGCCTTTAATATGTACAGCCGGGAGAATTGAACTCCCGGCAAGGTTTTCGCAGTAAGCTGGCAAGAGTATGGTGACGGTACCATGCATTTGTCAGCTTTTAACTTATGGAAAAGAAATGGCCGGAAAACGGAATGCTCGTCAAGTTCAGGCGGCACGATGAAGAGGAATGGCGCGAGGGAGAGTTTGATGAACAGAATCAGATGTTTGTCGAGATATATGCGCCCGAGCTTGTCACACATAATACCAATGATATTGCAGAATGGATTCAGGCAGATTTTGACTAGAATGGAGGGAAGACTGTGCAGCCCGATGGCATTGCTTTTTTAATTCCTTTTCTAAACAACCTTAAATATGATGCTTGAAGAGCTTTGGTACAAAAATGCGGTCATTTACAGCCTCGACCTGGAAACCTTCATGGACGGCAACAACGATGGTGTAGGGGATTTTGAGGGATTGTGCAACCGGCTGGACTATTTACATGCAATGGGACTGGATACGATCTGGCTTGCGCCGTTCCAGCCTACACCCAACCGGGACAATGGCTATGATATCAGTGATTTTTATGGCGTGGATCCCCGTCACGGATCGAGCGGGGACTTTGTCGAGTTCATTCACAAAGCAAGGCAGCTGGGTATCAAAGTGATTATCGACCTCGTGGTTAATCATACATCCGATGAGCATTTATGGTTTCAGGATGCGAGATCCTCCAAGGATAGTCCCAAGCGTGACTGGTACGTATGGTCAGACAAGCGCCCGAAAAACTGGAACAAGGGTATGGTTTTTCCCGGCGTGCAAAAGGCCACCTGGACTTTGGACGAAAAAACCAACAGCTATTATTTTCACCGTTTCTACGAGTTCCAGCCTGATCTGAACACAGAAAATCCGGAGGTACGTGCCGAGATTGCGCGCATTATGGGATACTGGCTCGAACTCGGCATTGCAGGATTTCGCGTTGATGCGGTGCCTTTCATTCTGGAGTCGCAGTCGCCAGATGAAAAAACGCCTGTTATGCACTTCGAGTATCTCCAGGCGATGCGCCAGTTCTTGCAGTGGCGGCGCGGAGATGCTGTCCTGCTGGGAGAGGCCAATGTAAAGCCTGACGAGAGCAAGCAGTACTTTGGCGACGAGGGCGACGGAATCCACCTGATGTTCAATTTTTTTGTAAACCAATATACCTTCCTCGCGCTTGCTACCTCAGATACCGGTCCGCTGATCAAAGCATTGGAAGCAACCCGGGAAATTCCGGAAAGAAGTCAATGGGCACATTTCCTGCGAAATCACGACGAGCTGGATCTGGGAAGACTGACGGAGGAAGAACGTGCGACGGTTTTCGCCCGTTTTGGCCCGGGCAAAGAAATGCAACTGTACGATCGCGGGATCCGTAGGCGACTTTCGCCAATGCTCGGTAACCGGCAGCAAACCGAGCTGGCTTACAGCCTGATGTTTTCTCTCCCGGGAACTCCCGTGATCCGGTACGGAGATGAGATTGGAATGGGTGAAAACCTCGACCTGCCCGAGCGCGCAGCTGTGAGAACGCCAATGCAGTGGTCTGCGGAGAAACATGCCGGGTTTTCAAAGGCTGAAAAGCTCGTCAATCCGGTGGTTAGCGACGGCTATTACTCTTACGAACACACCAACGTAGAGCGACAGCGCCGCGACCCGGGCTCGCTGCTGAATTGGATGACGACATTGATCCGCCTGCGCAAAGAATGCCCCGAGATCGGCTTCGGAACTTGGGAGATCCTCGACACGGGCCACAAGGAGATACTCGGTATGAAATATACCTGGCGATCAAAAGTGCTTTTGGTCTGGCATAATTTTCACGCACAATCTTTGGAGCTGGTCGTGCCGGAGAAGCAAGCTGGTACAGGCAGGCTTGTTGATTTAATGCAAAATATTGAGAGTAAGCTGGATAGTAATGGTAATCACACCATTACGCTGGAAGCTTACGGGTATCGGTGGTTCCGGGCATTTACCGGATAATAAGTTTGTGGGAGGTTGGATCAATAGAATCTGATTTCCAATCTATTTTATTGATAAAGCAGCTGCTGAAAACGCTGGAAACCCGGTTTCAGGCATTTTCAGCAGCTTATACAACTCTCCGCAACAATTATGAATACCACTGATGTGATCCCTCTGGTCGCCAATCCGACCATTGAGGGCTATGAGCAAAATGCGCGGAAGTTACTGGCATCTTACCATCAACTGGATGATGAATCGATCAAGTATGTACAGAAGTACCACCCGAATGCGCATCAATTTAATGAAATCAATAGTCCGCTAGTCGAATTTACCCTTAAAGATGCGGAGCTGACGATTGCACGCGCGCACGGCTTTGCAGATTGTAGCTTCTTTAAGGAGCACATCATCCAAATCTGCGACGAAAGCTCGCTCACCTGTCGCTTTGAGCAAGCTGCCGACGCGATCGTAAATGGTGATCTGAACACGCTCATACGGCTGGTTTGCGACGATCCTGAATTGGTCCGCACCCGATCCACGCGCACTCACCATGCACTGCTGCTGCATTACCTGGCTGCTAACGGGGTCGAACAGTTCCGGCAAAAATCCGCACCGAATGCAACTGCTTTGGCCGAAATACTCCTTGAAGCAGGCAGTGAGGCCGACGCTCCGGCGGAAGTTTACGGGAGTAGCTGGCACACCACCCTCGACTTGCTCGTGTCCAGCGTACATCCTGCGCGTGCGGGGGTACAAGCTGCATTGATAGAGAAATTAGTTGACTATGGCGCTGCTGTAAACGGCTGCCGAAATGACTGCTCTCCCTTGCTTACTGCCATTTCTTTTCATTACCCGGCAGCTGCTGAAACGCTGGTCGGCCGGGGCGCACGTGTAGATACCATCGTTGCTGCTGCTGCAATGGGGCGGCTTGATCACCTATCGGAACTCTTGAAAAAGCAGGGAGAAGTAAAATCCAGGATGTCCATTGTGCGGGTACCCTGGGCCGATTGCAGCGGTAACCCTGATAAGCAGCTCGAACTGGCACTGGTGTGGGCTGCTATGCACAACAAGGCTGCGGTTGTGGAATTCCTGCTGGATTACGGCGTAAGCGCGGCTGCGACCGACTTCCGGCAATGGACTGCGCTGCATTGGGCTGCTTACTATGGGTATCCTGAGAGCTTTGAGATTTTGCTGAACAGGAAAGCGCCGCTCGAAGCCAGGAACGAGTTTGGCGGCACTGTGCTGGATCAGACGCTCTGGGCGACCGTTCACGAGGGGGTTGCCCCGCATCATTTATCTATTATCGAAAAATTAATCAGAGCAGGTGCGAGATTACATCCATGGTGGCTTTTCGCAAGTTTGACGCCGCCGCTTGATCACCGCATTGCAAAGCTGCTCGGCAACTATTTGTCGGCCTGAGTAACATTTCTCTGAATGTGAAATTTGTATTAAGTCGAGCTATGGATGCCTGAGAAGTCCTATATTGCCTTGTAAAAGGCTTTTCTCGACGTTATTTATTCAAAACACATGCTTTCTTCACTCGTCCGATTGGCGGGATTTTCGTGCCTGCTCGCATTCTTTTTCGGCTCAACTCCTGCCGCTATTGCCCAGCATACATTGGAATTTGTACAGGATGGAGTCAATAACAGCTACAACCCGCCTGTTCCGAAAGGTCCTACTTCCATTCCGCAAACGCTGTCATTTTTCTTGAACAGAAACGGCAATTCCGACGATGGGATTTACTTTCAGAAGCCGGCTAATGAGCTTACGCTGACGTTCAGTTTCGACGACCAGACTTACATCAATGTGCCTCAGCACGTCACCGGGCTCACCTTTGGCGCTGCATCAGGGGCCAGCAGCACACACATCAGGCAGGTACCGGTGGTAAACAGCAACTATTACTTCAGGGACACAACCCGCTCCATCTTCACTGCGCACCCGAACGGACCCGTAGGTCGGGGCGTGAATCTTTATGTCAATCCTGGTGTGCAAATATTTCTTTCAGCCAAACCTCTGATCACAGCCAAGTCGCCGCGCACGGATACAAGCAGATATTACTATGGAAAACTGCGCCTGCAGTTCAGCAGACCGGTGAGTAACCCGGTGCTTTCCATTGCCGGATTAGGCGCGACAACCAATTTCAGCAATCAGCGGCTGGGATTTGCAACAGAGCTTGAACTGCTCACACCTGATTTGACCGTGACCAAGATCTCGGGAAACAGGGAAATGGTCATTGACGATTCCAAAACCAAGATCCTGCACGATAAAAGCCCGATCACCGGCAACTGTGGTGGGGGAGCGGCCTGCGGCAGCGTACTTATAAAAGGATCCAATATCACCACCCTGATCTTTGGCGTCTATCTCCGGGCCGACGGGGGGCCGGGGGTATGGGGAACTGAGAAGGTGACCAACTCAGGCGATATGTGGCATATTACAGTTTCTCTTCCAGAACAGTAGCCTGCTCCCATTCGCTGCGGATTTTTGAGCGGTGCATTTCTCCCCATTTAACAAGTTCGGCGAGTACAGGTTGAAGTGTGTCGCTGTAAGGCGTGAGTTCGTACTCGATCACCACCGTCGGCTCGGTATATACGGTCCTTTTTACAAAACCATTCAATTCAAGTTCTTTGAGTTCATTAGAAAGTACTCTTGCCGAAATGCCGGTGATTGTTCTTTGAAGATCATTGAAGCGCTTATTGCCTTCTGTAAGGGCAATAATCACGTGCAGCTTCCACTTCCCGCCGATCACGTAAAGCGCGTCGCCGAGCGCGTTCAGCTTTCCGGTGCATTCAACTTTGGAAATCCGTTGTATCAATTTTGTTTCCATTTCTGCTAATCCACTAACCTTTGGTATACTACTTACATTTGGTTAGTAAAGGTAGCTATTTTTGTGCAAAACAAAATCACTTATGAAAACGAAGAAAATTATCACGATTGTTGTTACCGCACTCGCCGCCCTGATGGTTGTATTCAGCGGAATTATGAAGCTTACCGGCTCAAAAGAAGTATTAGATACGCTGGCCAAATTCGGGGTAGCGGATTATTACATTGCATTGGGTATGATGGAGCTTGTCTTCACAGCATTGTTCATTTACCCAAAAACCATGAAGATCGGCTTCATTTTGCTTACCTGTTACTTTGCGGGCGCGCTAGCTACCGAACTCTCGCACGGCACGCCATTCAATGCAGTCACTCCAATGGTACTGATTTGGGTATCAGCTTTTTTGAGGGACAAGTCTATATTCCTGCCGGCAGAAACAAAGCCTCTTATTTAGCAATAGACAGCGGTATTTACCGCGGTAAACGTGCGAAAATCCTGCTTATGGAAGTTGTTCGCCCTCGATTGAGGGAGAATAACTTCCAGTATTGAAGTTAACTTCTGCATCAAACTGTTAATATGTTGCCGGCTTCGCATTCAGCCTGGTGGCGCATTGGCCAAGTGATTCAATCTCCCAAAAAGAAACAACCCGGGCAAGCTTCTTCCCACTCGGGTGCAAACAGGAAGTGGTAGTTGACAGCCTGTCAGCCTCTCTTGAACAAGCCCGAAAGTGCGACCATGTTCTCTGTACTTTCAAATACTCAATCCTTAATTACCAACTCTGCAGCAACTGCCCTCACGCAGCCCACATCTGGTGAAGCAATGCGGTTAGCTCTTAATCTTTCCTCTGTAATTGAAGCTCCGTATGTAGGTTATATATTGCACAATGCATTGATTTTGAGTGGGATAATTGATTTTTAATACTGTTTTTTTTCATGAGGTTTTTACACTACGCTTCAAGTTCTATTACATATCTGCCAAGTACCTCTTAAAAAATCGCCCGGTGAATTGGTCTGTCAGGCACAGTTTACCGCACCTGAATCCCTGCCTTAGATGTGCCCGATTACGGAGGTAACGTATAGTAACGTGATTGAAAACGTATACAGCCAGCCTGGCACTTGTGCTTCTTTCTGGTACGATCTTTTTTGTATCAAAGTCAAATTATCACATTCATTAACAAACTATTCACTAAATATTAATTGTCATGAAAGCATTAAAAATGAACATATTAGGATTAGCTCTGTTTGGAACAACAGTTGCTTTTGCGCAAACAACTCCTGCAACGTCGACTACTTCGCCACAAACAGGTTCAGGTGCAGCAGGATCAAGTACACAACCCAGAACTGTTCCGGGAAGCACCGTACAGCCAGGCACATTGCCAGGTTCGTCGCAGCCGGGAAGTACCACCCAGTCGACAGGTACAGTACCCGGCAGCACTACCCAACCAGCCGGAACAAATCCACAGCGTACAACAATGCCGAGCAGCACCACGCCAGGTACAACACAGTCAACCGATAATGTACCGCGTACGACAACAGATCCTACCGGCGTTCCGGGAACAAGACCGTCAACAATGCCGGGCAGCACTACGCAGCCATCGAGCACCTTGCCAGGCAGCGCTACTCAGCCTTCAAGCACCTTGCCAGGCAGCGCTACTCAGCCATCAAGCACTATTCCCGGCAGCACTACTACTCCTGGAACCAATAATGTACCCCGTACCAACATCCCAGGCAGCACTACGTCGCCTTCGACCGTACCAGGTAGCACAACATCACCTTCGTCAACAGTGCCAGGAAGTACTACCACACCTTCGACTATCCCCGGTGGTGGCGGTACAGGCAGCTCTGTTCCAAGATAATCACGATAAATGTTAACATTAAAAACGGCCAGTCTGAACCTTCATGCTGGCCGCTTTTATCTTAACCTTACCGTTTCACACACTGCACACACATTGATCAAAATAATTGATAACCAAAATCTCGAAAGTTATGCCAAGTGTTAAAAATCAGGACAGTTCAGGTAAATTGGAAAAGGGTGTTATCCTGTCCGTTTCAGATGTGGAGGATGAAAATGACGCCATCCTGGCGGTAGAGAATTATCTGCGCGAGAAGCAAACGGAGCAATTTGAACTGGCAGTACCCGAAAGAAGTGAAAACGGAACGTACGAGATACGTCTGGGATAGTGTCAATTGAAATCGGGGGAAGTGGTGTTCTTCTGCGCTAACATCTGCTGAAATTCGCCGGCTGGCCTAAACCATCGGCCGGTTACAGGATTCCCGATCGCCACTGCAATCTCGTTTGATATTTCGACCAGTACTTTTCGGCTTTTTAGCAAATCCCAGCTGTCAACCTCGCAGATCTGCATACACCTGAATAAGAACCGGCCGAGCAGGGGAGTACCGGAAGGTTCGCCGCCCTCTCTGCCTGATAGTAGTACAGCCTTTCCGCCAAACGAATAGTTGACCCCTTTTACATTCAATTCAAGTTCCGCGGTGAGGTATAACTGCTCATGAATATAGATATGAACAGCTTTGATCGTGCCTATTCCCATAGGTGACAGGGTTGGTTAAGGAAGTTTTCTGCAACAAAAGTATGCCGGTTGATCCTGGTTCACAATTTGTTAATGAACGAGATGGGTTTCCCCCACCATTACGCAGTGTGCATACGTTTTACGTAAAAGGAGGTATAATCTTCTGTTTTACCTGAAATCGCTGTTACTTTTTTCGGAGCTACAATCTGCGGATAAATTCTCCACCAGAGGGGTCTTCTTTTGCCAGGTATTTACATGGAGCAATCCATGAACTGCAACCAAGTGCGTCGCTGAAAGGTCGGTTGGCTTGATTTTTTTCCTTAGTTGCGGAAGTCGAAAAGCCTCAATTCAAATCAATTAAGGAAATTATGGTGAAGATACTAAATACAATCCTGCTGTTCCTGCTTGTTCATGTCGGCCTCACTGCCCAGCCTACCACCCAGGCACAGGCAGCTTCCGCTGAAAAGAAAAAGATCGTTTTCATTACTGGTCCGGACAGCCACGGCAAGGGTGAGCACGAGCACAATGGAGGCGCCACACTTCTTGCAAAAGCTATCAACGACAGCCTTCCGCAGGCCACTGCCATCATTGCCAGGAACGGGTGGCCTTCTGATCCCGGCATTTTAGAAGACGCAGATGCGATCGTGATCTATTCCGATGGAGGCGATGCCAATCACATGGCGTATCTCCACGCCGAGCAGGTTAACAGGCTGACGAGCAAGGGTGTTGGTCTCGTATTCCTGCATTTCTCACTGGAGGTTCCAAAAGGCGCACCCGGAGATCAGTTCAGGAAGTGGATAGGAGGCTATTTTGAGACAAACTGGTCCGTTAATCCTGTCTGGGAAGCTGCATTCGCAAGCTATCCCGATCATCCTGTTGCAAATGGCGTGAAGCCATTTTCTATTGTGGACGAATGGTATTACCACATGCGTTTTGCGGAGGATACGAAAAACATCACGCCAATTTTGAAGGCGCTTCCGCCTGAGTCTACATTGAAACAGCCAGACGGTACGCACTCCAACAATAAATATGTCCGCGAAGCTGTATTGGAGCGAAAAGAAATGCAGACACTCGCATGGGCATTCAACAGACCCGACGGCGGCCGCGGATTTGGTTTCACAGGCGGACACATGCATAAAAATTGGCAAAATGATAACTTCCGTAAGCTGGTACTGAATGCAATTGCCTGGTCTGCCAAAATGGAGGTACCCGCCAATGGGATTCCTTCTGCAACTCCCACAGATATAGAGCTGAATGCATTAACAAAGCGGATCGAGTAACATCCGGCTTTTCGACATTCCTGACTCATTTTCAATCCAAATTTTCGTGAATTGACAAGAAAACTTGCTTCTTAATTTTAAGCAACTTTACTTTGTCTATCAGTTTAGTAGATTAATGTCAACCACCGGCATTTTCTGCGCAGTAGTTTATTGTTAATCCGGCCTCACTCCGGCCGGGCATTGTTCACATACCTACAAAAACATCATGAAAATTTTACAATCAGTTCTGCTGGCAGGTGGTTTGCTGGCAGCAGGCGGGCAGGTTTTGGCTCAGCAGTCTTCGAATGAAGTGGTAATTACCGGAGTCCGGTTTGCGTACCCGCTTGTCGAGAAATGGATCGGCGACTACAAGGCGGTCAATCCGCAGGCAAATATCCGCATTGAATCCAGGACGGTCACTGATCCTGAGAAATACGATCTTCTGATTGAAGCTTATGACCTGGGTAAAGCTGCCGAAGACCGGGAATATGTTTCGCTCGGCCGCTACGCATTGTTGCCCGTTGCCAATGCAAAGTCTGCTTTTGCAAAGGAATTTGCTGATAAGGGACTGACAGAAAAGACCTACAAGCAGGTATTCTTTCATGATATCTATGCTGAAAAAGACAAGTCGCTTCCCAACTACACGATCTACACGCGATTGCAAAAAGCTGGGGCGCCTCTCACTTTCGCAAAATACTTTGGCTATGAGCAGCAGCAGATTAAAGGCAAAAGCATAGCCGGCGCGGATGAACATCTGATTAAAGCACTCCTGAAAGATGATACCGGTATCAGCTATACCACAGTAGGACTGGCATTTGATGCACAAACAGGCAAACCCCTCGAAGGTTTAACGATTATCCCTGTCGACCTGGACGGGAATGGGAAAGTATCCAAAGAAGAAAAAGGGCTTGATAACCGTGATGCGGTGATCGCCTCCCTGGAAAACCAGAAAGTCAAAAATGTACCGAGCGAGTACATTCATTTCTCCATAGACAAAAGAAACAGCAATCCTGAGGCCAAAAAGTTCCTGCTTTGGGTAGCTGAGAACGCGGAAAAGGACCTGCACCAATTCGGGTATCTGAAAGGCGAAAGTGGCCGACTGCTCAGTGAAAAAGTGAAGCTGGAAAGCTTGCTTAGAAAATAGTCTTCCCTAAACTGTCATTTCGATATGTACTACAAACTTTTTAAGTCACTCCTGGTGGCAGGCTTCCTGCTGGCCACAGGTTTTGCTTTTGGCCAAAAAAAGCCGAATATAATTGTTATTCTCGCCGACGATCTGGGGTATGCGGACCTGGGCTGCTACGGAAGCGAGATCCCGACACCTAACCTGGATAAGCTGGCGCAGAATGGTGTAAGATTGACAAGCTTCTATAACACAGCGCGTTGCTGCCCCACCAGAGCGGCCCTGCTAACCGGCGTGTACAGCCACCAGGCAGGAATCGGTCACATGATGGACGATAAAGGCGCAGATCATCCCGCTTACCGCGGCCAGCTGAATGATAAGTCGGTTACCATTGCCGAGGTAATGAAAAGTGCAGGCTACTTCACCGCCATGACAGGCAAGTGGCACGTGGGTCAGCCACACGGTACTGTGCCCTGGAAACGCGGATTCGACAAGTCACTGAATGCGCCCGCGGGCGGCTTTTACTACGGCGACGGCAAGAATGCGAAAATATTCCTGAACGGAGAAGAGCTGGCCAACGATTCGGATCAACTACCTGCCAACTGGTATACTACTGATTTGTGGACAGACTTCGGATTGCGCTTTATTGACAATGCATTGGAAGAAAAAAAGCCTTTTCTGCTCTACCTGGCACACAATGCACCCCATTTTCCATTACAGGCACCGGAAGAAGATATCGCGAAGTTCAGGGGAAAATACCTGAAAGGCTGGGAGAAGCTGCGGCAGGAGCGCTACGAAAAGCAGATCCGGCTCGGTCTCATGGATCCTTCCTGGAAATTGCCACCTGCGAACCCGAACATTCCGCGGTGGGAAAGCCTGAGCGACGCGGATAAGAAGCGTTACGACGATATGATGGCGATTTACGCAGCAGTTATCTACCGGCTGGACAAAAGCATTGGCCACCTGGTTGCGGGCTTGAAGAAGCGTGGCGTGTTTGACGATACGGTAATCCTGTTTGTTTCGGATAATGGAGGCAATGCGGAGCCGGGTATGGAGGGCAGGTATGAGGGCGAAAAGCCCGGTGATTCACAGTCGACCGTGTTCCTGGGACAAGGATGGGCGGAGGCGGCTTGTACACCATTCTGGGCTTACAAGCATCACACCCACGAAGGCGGTATTTCCTCGCCGGGCATTATCTCGTGGCCGGCAGGTATTCCCGCTTCGCGCAACGGGAAGTTTGAAAAACAGCCTGCGCATATCATTGATATCATGGCGACATTGGTGGACCTGGGCGGGGCGACTTATCCGGCGGAGTTCAATGGGAAGAAAATCCTGCCGCTGGAAGGCGCAAGCTTGAAGCCTGCATTTACAGGCAAGCCGATCAACCGAAAAAAACCGATCTTCTGGGAGCACGAAGGTAACAGAGCGATCCGCGATGGTAAATGGAAGCTGGTTGCTGAAAAAACTGAAAAGTGGCAGTTGTATGATGTGGAGAAAGACCGCTCGGAGTTATATGATCAATTTGAAAAACAGCCTGAGACAGCTAAAAAGCTGGTCGCTAAATACGAAGAATGGTACAAGCGCGTAGGTGCAGAGGATTATGACAAGACATTCAAATGGTTTTATGACTACAATCGGGCGAAGCAGCAGGCAGTAACCGGAAATTGATGATCAATCCGTACCGTGGAGTTGCTCTGATCACCAGAAAGATCCGGGAGTTTACGAATCTTGCCAAAAACAGCAACTTCGCGATCACAATCGGCGAGCTTTCGGCTTTACTGAAAAAAGGGTACGAACCAGCGGCCGTACTTAATAACTAAGATTGGAATGGATAATTATCATTCGGCGTCACCAGGCAAGTAGCTGCTCGCTGACGCCGAATTTTTTTTTGTCTTTTTGAATGCGCATTTGGATATTCAGTTTCTTTATTTCATCTTTGTCTATCGAATTAGTAGATTTATAAAGAAGGAAGGGAGAGGTTAGGCTCTAAGATCTTCTGGCAACCTATGACTTTTTAAGGTGCCCCAACCTAATTCTATTGATAAATCTAAAATCCAGCCACCGGATTACGAGTGTATTGAATTGATTGAGTACAGGCTGCGCCGGTTTGCGCTGCTTCATCAATGATGTTTGCCTGTAATCATGTATTTGGCTGAGACTAAAACCAAATTAAAGCATTTGAAAGTATGAAAATCTATTGTGACAATGCCGCTACCACAGCGCTTGATCCCGAGGTAATCGACGCAATCATTCCGTACCTATCCGAGAACTACGGGAATCCATCTTCCACGCATTGGGCGGGCACAAAAGCCAAAGAAGGCGTCGACAGTGCACGCAGGACCGTGGCGGCGCTGCTCGGCGCTTCGCCTGCTGAGATCTACTTCACGTCGGGTGCAACCGAAGCGAATAACCTGGCACTGACCGGGACGATCCGCGCCTATGAAATCAGTCACGTAATTACCAGCAAAATAGAGCATAAGGCAGTTTTACAAACACTTGCCTGGCACGAGAAGGAGGGAGATATCGAGATCAGCTTTGTTCGTCTCGACGAGCGTGGCAATGTCGATCTGTATCATCTGGAAAACCTGCTGCGTGCCAACCCACGGACATTGATCAGCTTGATGCATGCCAACAATGAAATTGGCAACCTGACCGATATCCACGCGATCAGCATTCTTGCTCAACGTTATCATGCTGTATTCCACACCGACACCACTCAGACAATCGGCAAAATCCGGTTTGATCTGAGCCGCGAAAAGATCGATTTTCTCGTGGGTTCGGCGCATAAGTTTCACGGGCCAAAAGGCGCCGGATTTATTTATATCAACAAAAAACACAAGATAGCACCATTGATCCTGGGCGGCGGACAGGAGCGTGGCCAGCGCGGTGGTACCGAGAATGTGATCGGCATCGTAGGATTGGCGCGTGCGCTGGAAGTAGCTTACCGTGACCTGGATGAAAATCAGCAGCTCGTCGGTAAACTGAAACAGTACCTCATTTCAAAGCTCGCGATCAGCGGGATAGAAGGTATCTGTTACAATGGAGACAGCAAGTCGATTGAAAACAGCATTCCCAATGTACTAAATGCTTCATTCCCCTGTTTGCCTGCCGGCAGCATTGTAGAAAAGCTGAATGAGGCGGGCATTGCTGCTTCGGGCGGAAGTGCCTGTTCAAGCCAGGGTACTTCGCACGTGATCGCCGCGCTGCCTTGTCAGAAAAACAAGGAGAATGTGCGCTTCTCATTCAGTAAGCTCAACACCTTCGCCGAAGTGGATTACATCGTACAGGTTTTAACCGGCATTTACGAAGCGGCACCCGCATTTCACAAGGAATCCAGATTAGCCATCATCTAAATAAAAATCCAAATGAACGATACTTTTCTTTTAAGGATTAACTACCGCAATGCAGCGAGCTTGCACAAAATTACGTCAACAGTAGAATCGGTTGAAGGCGCGAAAATCAAGAGGCTGAAATTCCGGAGCAAGGGAAAGAGCTTTGTTGGTATTATCGCATTTGAAGTAGCAAGGCTCATCGACTTTGAGCGGATTATTATGCTCATCCGCCGCAATGGGGATATATCAGAGGTAGAAAGAGTATCCGATCTGACGCTTTGTGGTTGATATCAGAAAGTAATACCGAACTGAAAACCGGCTGTTAACGAAAACGGGTGACCATTTCCGAAACGAAAAGGCAGAGGTACCGCTACAAAATAGCCACTGTGTTTATTTTTCTTGACAATCTTATTCAAAACCGGCGTAAATCCGTACCTGCCCGAAGTTTCAAACGCGGCGCGGCCAGCAAAGGTCAGTCCCGGAGCAAGTGTTACCAGGACGCCCGGGTGAAAAAGGAAGTTGGCCATTCTGCTCGTCCCGTTTTCCGCGCGTACAAGCGGTACAAATTCCGCTGAAAAGCCGATGCGCGGACTTTTCCAAATGTTAATGCCCGTAGGCAGTCCAACCACATAGTAGTCTTTAAAGTTGGTAACCGTACCTTCTTCACTGAATGTGACAATCGGGTGCAGGATACCTACATAGCCCGCGATCCTCGGGTAAGTAACCGGCGGTGGTGTTTGGGGGAATGCGGCTGTAACAGCAGAGAGAACAGTAAACAGAAGTAAAAAGAGTCTCGGGAGTGACATTGGCTTTTTAAATTTTTAGACATTGATAAATATGTCTGCAATACTAAAAAGGCGCTGGCGGGAAAGATAGGACGTTTTTAACCTTTTGTATTTCCTTTACTTTTTAGCAAGAATTTCTTGTAAGCAGAGGGTGTTTTTCCGGTATGTTGTTTAAAAATCCGGTTGAAGTGGCTCTGATCGGAGAAGCCGGTCAGGTATGCAATCTCGGCCAGGCTGTTTTCAGAAGAAGCCAGGTACTCGATCGCTTTTTCAATACGCATTTTTCGGATGTAGTCGCCAAAAGACAGATTATCAAAGTAGCGTGAAAATTCCCTTGACAAGTAGGCGGGGTTTACATCCAGCTCTTCCGAAGCCGCTTTGAGCGTGAGATTCAAATTGGTATCCAGGTGATCCTGAATGAGGCTTTTCAGCTCTTTGGTCCACGCCGGTGTCTTGCCTTTCTTCTGGTCTTTATTTTCGAGGTAAGTATGATAGATTTGAAGTAAAAGGTGCTCGGCAGGACTTTGAGCGTGCTTTTCCTTTTGCAAATGGCTGGCCCAGCTGTACAATGCATCGTAGATAAACGTGGCTTTTTCCAGCAGCTCATGATCATCCGGTGTGTTATAAGCGAGTCCGGCAGATATCGCCCAAAGCCCGGAAGATTGCGGTGACTGGGTATGATCGTCAGTATCCGCACCGCGTACGATCGCCGCCATGCGCGCAAGTGCGGGATCTTTCAGTTGGTACTTTTTGATGAAATAATCAAAAGTACATTGGTCTTCATAATGCGTAAATTCCACACCTGCCACGTCAAACGGAGTCGCAGAAAGCGCTTCTGCCATTCTGATCACCTCATTTTCCGGTACATATATGATTTCAGCTTCGGGATCAATAAACCGTTTGATCAGCCACGGGCAGGCGAGGCGATCGATTTTGGGCTTTTCTCTGGTGATCCATTTCATTTAAGCTGCGTTCGTAGCGAGTACTTTGGGTTTTCGGTATTGGTGCAAATTAATCAGTAACACACTTCCAAGGATCACGACCAGGCCTGCAATCTGCATTAAACTAATGCTTTCTTTCGCGAAAAATATCCCTAGCAGAACAGCTACTACGGGATTCACGTATGCATAAGTGCTCACTTTGGTAGCGGGCTGCACTTTCAGCAGCCAAACATAGGCACTATAACCTGCAATTGAACCAAAAATAATCAGGTAAATCAAAGCGCCCCAGGCGCTTGCAGGTACTGTGGCGGGGTTGAAACCTTCAAGTTCTCCCGACAGGAAAATACCAGGTGTGAATGCAATGCCTGCCGCAAACATCTGCCAGGTTGAATTGACCGTCGCCGACGTAGAGCCCGAGTTGTATTTGGAATACAAAGATCCGCCAGCCCAGGCCATTGAACCGAGTACTACCAGGAACATCGCAAAGAGATCCCGTGAACTGTTGAGAGAGCTCATCGACGCCATTATTTTTTCGCTGAAAAGCAGGATAACACCCGCGAAGCCAATCAGTAGTCCAACTATGGTCGCTTTGTTGCTGAAATTCTGCGCCCATTTCGGCTGGTCCAGCAGGACAAACCAGAGTGGGGCAGAGGATACCATAATAGCTACCATGGCGCTGGGGAGGAACTGTTCCACCCATATCACGATCCCATTCCCGACGAAAAGCAGCAGTAAGCCGGTTACAATGGCGGGCTTGATTGCCTTGCGGGAAAACACCTTATCTCCCTGCACAATGCTCCACGTGAGCATAATCAACCCGGCTGCTACGAAGCGCACTGCTCCCAAAAAGAATGGCGGCAAGCCTGCAAGTGCCTTTTGAATAAAGAAATAGGTGGAGCCCCATACAATGTAAACTGTTGCATAAGCCAGTACAACCAGGGCGGTTGATGGAGTTCTGTCTGCCGTTTTCATGCGATTTTATTTTTCAGGAATGACTAATAGTTGTTCTTCTTTGACGGTTTCCAGGACGATCGTAGTGCGCGTTGAAATGATCTTCGGAATCTTGCTAAACGAGTTGCGCATCAGCTCCATCAGCGAAGCCGAGTCGAAAGTACGTACCTTGACGAGGTAGCAGTCATCGCCGGCAATGTGATGCACTTCCTGTACTTCCGGTATTTTGGCCAGTTCTTTGGCGGTCGCATTACTGCCCATTCCCTCTGCCGACTTGATGGAGATAAACGCGAGCAGGGTCTGGCGGAGTGCGGCGGGATCAATGCGGGTAGTGTATTGCCGGATCACGTTCCTTTGTTCCAGTTTCTTCACCCTCTCCAAAACCGCAGAAGGCGCCATTTCCAGCTCACGTGCCAGATCTGCATTGGTGATCCGCGCATTCTCCTGCATGAGGCGTAGTATATGCAGGTCCGTCTTGTCCAGTACCAATTCAATGTTGCTCATTCTGCAATATTACTATTTTTCTGAATAATATTCGAAATAGTACTTATTAAAAGGAATATCATACTGTTCCGATATGTGTTAAGCGATCTTGGTTTAGATCAGGATGAAGCTGTCGAAAGTTATTCAGCGCAGCAGACATGTTCCTGGCTTTCAATTTGGATGTGTCAGATACTTTGATTCTGAGAAGTACTTGCTAAGAACTTGAACAAACCAGCCGGAGAATAAATGCACGATTGCCGAAGAATAATCGCGACAGTGCCGGAGTTGAACGCGAAAACCGGAAGAGCCTAAATTGCTGGAAAACGTAACTTAAAAACAACTCATGAACGCAAGGTTTTTTACTTTGAAGAAGACGGCCACAGCGCTTTGCCTATTTCTGTCGATTTTTCTAATGGCATTTTCCTGCGACGACCACGTGGTGCCTGAGGAGCCTTCGGAACAGCCGGTGACGGCATTCAGTTCGGCAAGCGCGAGTCTAGCCTTTAATGTTGTCATTTATAACTACACATTTGGATCGCTGGGTACGGTACCTGTGGTGGAGCATGGAATTGTCAGGGTCAATGCAGACCTCACCAGTGCAGGTCTCCTTCCTACTGTGAATGACAAGAAAATAATGATGAGTGACGCTGCCGCCGTCAAAATTTTTGGTGTATTTGAAATCGTTACTCCTGAGCTAAAAAAAATCTTCTACAGGCCTTACGCTATCCTTGAGAATGGAAACGTAATTTATGGTAATGTAAATTCGATTATCTGCAATCCGTAAGTTGTATTTGGTACTGGACTAAGCCACGCCTCTCTGTGTGGCTTATTTTTTTTTGATTCACTACTTACTAAATTACGCCATGCTCATTCATGGCGATACGATTAGGCTCCTGAGAATCCCATTCTCTTTTTTTCTACTTCCGCTGTTTCTTTTTGCGTACAGTCAGGCCGAAACGGTTGTACACCACCAGGCTTTGCTTAGTTTGCTGGTCATTCACTTGCTGGTATATCCCGCCAGCAATGGTTACAATAGCTATATTGACAAAGATGAGGAAAGTGTCGGAGGCCTCGAAAAACCTCCGCTTCCTACCTCTGAGCTGTTCTATCTGACTGTTTTAATGGATTTAGTCGCGATCCTGATCGCCTTCTTTTCTATTAATGCATTTTTTGCTGGCTGTCTCCTGCTGTACATTGCAGCTTCCCGGGCGTACAGCTCACCTTTGATCAGGCTTAAAAAATATCCCATTGCCGGCTTTCTTACCGTGGTGTTTTTTCAGGGTGCATTTACCTACTACATGTCCATTGCCGGTATCTCCGGAAATGCTCTGGAACTGACGCGGGAAAACTGCTTTGTACTCCTAGGCTGCTCGTTCCAGATCGCCGGCGCTTATCCCCTGACGCAGATTTACCAGCATCAGCAAGACCTGAAAGACGGGGTAGTTACATTGAGCTACAAGCTCGGATACATAGGTACGTTCGCGTTTACAGCGGTGATGTTCCTGCTCTGTAACCTTTTTTATTACCTGTATTTTACAGCGCTGGAACTTGGAATGATTTTTTTCATGATACAGGTGTTTTTCGCCCCCATCGTAATCTACTTCGCGACCTGGTTTTACAAGGTGAAAAATGACCGTAGCCAGGCCAATTTCAGTAATACAATGCGTATGAACTGGATCGCGGCGATATGTATGAATAGTTGTTTCATCGTTTTAATTATCATTAACAGAATTCCCTTGAGTTATCTATCAGCAATTGAGACAGCCGTTCCCGATCATCGTTACTCCCAGGAAACCCTCACATCATTTTATTCCAGGTCAACCAATGATCTGACCGTCAAGCGCAAAATCAGGATTGTAGCCGGTAAAACCGGGATTGAGACGAGATACTCTGTCATTGGTGACTTTAACAAAGAGCCGGCAGAATTTGAATTCTTTAACAAAACCTGGGATTTGCTGCCCGAGCCCGGGCTTAGTCAGCGTATGCAGCTGTACCAGCAGCACGCCACCAGGCTTTCCAGAAAAGCCATTGATAAGATCAGGAATTTCGATACCATCAAGCCGAATATCACGCATTTGATTACGGTGACCTGCACCGGCCTTTTCGCCCCGGGACTTGACGTAGAGTTGGTGCGTGAGCTGGATCTGAATCCTTCGATACAGCGCAGCAGCGTCAATTTCATGGGCTGTAACGCAGCGATCATTGCATTGAAAAACGCCGATGCAATCTGCAAAAGCAACCCGGAAGCAACGGTACTTGTGGTTTGCACGGAACTGTGCACGATCCACTTTCAGAAACAATACAATGAAGATTATCTGCTGTCAAATTTGCTTTTCGGCGATGGCGCAGTAGCTGCGCTGGTTACCTCGCAGCCTTCCGGTGATTATGCGCACCAGGTGGAAATCGAGTCCTTCAATTCGATGATCCTGCACAATGGTTATGCAGATATGGCGTGGCGGCTGTCGGAAACCGGTTTTATTATGAACCTGACTTCCTATGTGCCCGACCTGATTAGTAAAAACATCAAGCCGATGCTGCAATCCATTGGTTTGAAAGTGGATAATTTCCAGCATTGGGCGGTACATCCCGGCGGGAAACGCATTGTGGACGATTTTGCGATTGCACTTGAACTCGACAAATGCCTGCTTGCCCCCACTTACGAGGTTTTGCGGGACTACGGGAATATGTCCTCACCAACGGTACTTTTTGTATTAAAGTCAGTTCTGGAAAAAGCCAGGCCGGAACATCAGGGTGACCGGATTTTCGCCGCCGCATTCGGTCCTGGCCTGAGCATTGAAACCATGCAGCTGCGGTATGTTTAGGTCACGAAGCCAGCGCAAGGAGCTGCTTGATGCGGATGATATCCCGCCCGCCGACCTTTTCCGTAACCTCAAAGAACTTGACTTTATAAATCACTGGCTTGGCGGGTACGATATTTCGTTTTCAGCATTAAAAAAGGTTTTGAAAAAAGACCGCGCGTATAAGCTCGCCGATATCGGCTGCGGGGGAGGGGATACCTTGAAGAGAATAGCGGCGTGGAACAAAAAAGCCGGTTATCAGCTGGAACTTTGCGGCATAGATATCAAGCCTGTCTGCATTGATTATGCGAAGCAAAATATCAGTAATCTGAACATAGACCTGATCTGCGACGATTACCGCAACCTGTTCAATCATATCGAAAGAGCGGATATCATTCACGCCTGCTTATTCTGTCACCACCTTACCAATAGTGAACTGGCGGACCTGGTGGCATTTGCATTGAAGCACAAGGTTATTTTGATTATCAACGACCTGGAAAGAAACGCATTAGCGCATTATTCGATCCGGTTGCTGACGCAGCTTTTTTCAAAATCCTACCTGGTGAAAAACGATGCGCCACTCTCGGTATTGCGAGGTTTCAAACGACGGGAATGGGTTTCCATTATCCGGGAAGCTGGCGCAGAGAACTATTCTGTGCGTAACAAATGGGCGTTTCGGCACGAGGTGACTGTTTATGGAAACACAGACTAAGCAATACGACTGCGCCATTATTGGCGGCGGGCTTTCGGGCCTGTGCCTTGCGATCCAACTGGCTGAGCAGGACCGGTCTGTTATTGTTTTTGAAAAAAGTCGCTACCCGTTCCATAAGGTTTGTGGCGAGTACATCTCCATGGAAAGCTACGGGTTCCTGCGCAAGCTGGGTTTCCCGTTTGAAAAGACTGATATCCCGATGATCAGCAAACTCGGGATCAGCTCGGAAAGCGGGTTTATGCTGAATCACGATCTGAAATCCGGAGGTTTCGGGATCAGCCGCTTTACGCTGGATCACGAGCTGAGCCTTGTGGCAAGGCAGCTCGGCGTAGTAATCCAGGAAGAATGCCGGGTAAATGACGTAAAGCAAGCCGGGCAGGCGTTTTTCCTGCAAACTACACAAGGTACCTTCAAGGCAAAAGTAGTTTGCGGCAGTTATGGAAAATATGCGCCTCAGTACATCAATGAGCCGAAAAGCGGAAATGCCAACAACTATATCGGAGTCAAGTACCACATCAAAACTGACTTCCCGGCCGACCGCATTGAGCTGCACAACTTCAAAGACGGTTACTGCGGAATCTCCAAGGTGGAAGGCGACAAATACTGTCTCTGCTACCTGACAACTTCCAAAAATCTGCACGCGAATGGGAAGGATATCAGACAAATGGAAGAAAATGTCCTTTTCAAAAATCCTTTTTTAAAAAGATATTTTCTCAACTCAGAGTTTCTGTACAAACAGCCGCTGGTAATCAGCAATGTCCATTTCAAGAAAAAGCAGACTGTTTCGAATGGGATTCTCCTGCTTGGCGATGCGGCGGGCACTATTACACCCCTTTGCGGCAATGGAATGAGCATGGGAATGCGGGCTTCTAAATTGCTGGCGGTCGAAATCTTCAAATATTTCCGCGAGCAGCAGTCACCCGAAGAGCTGGCCGCTAACTATCGGCGGGAATGGGACCGTGCATTCAAAAACCGCATTACAGCTGGCTATTACCTGCAAAATCTTTTTGGCAGAAGCATTACAACTGACCTGGCATTGCGTTTTCTGAGCAATGCGCCCGCATTGACCGACAAGCTTATCGGTTTAACTCACGGGCCAGCGTTTTAGAGGGTGCCGCCGAAAGCTTTCTTTCCAGTAATTTTTCAAATACAAAAACATTCAGGATCAGCATCAACATGCCGTAAAAAAGATCCTCAGCAGGTATGGTAAGGAATCGCGCGCCGATGTTCTCCGCGTCGTTGTACCATACAACAGGTTCGGTCAGTCCGGTACCTGTCAATATCCCGTTCACGATCACGAACGGGATGATCAGAAACATGTGCGAGTAATAGAACATACTCAGCCAGCGCGGCTTTTCTAAAAACGCCAGGAACAGCAGGAATGCAGCCAGCAGGATGGAAGTTGAAAAGGTGTAGGCGCGATCATGGAACAAAACAGCTGAGACCAATGCCAGGCTGATGAAAAACAATGTAATAAACCTCTCTGCCGGAACCTTGAAGCTTTCTCTGTGAAATTTCCTGAAAGAGTAATAGGAAAAAACACAGGCATACGGAATGCAGATAAAGAAGAGGATTTCTTCAATGGGAAGACCAACCAGGTAAATGCCTGTCAGGTATTTCGGTGTAAACCCCCAGACACCGGCCTGCGTAAAGAAGCTGTCCCAGATAACGAACGGGACAGCGCACATCAAAAGGGACGGCCAAAGGATATTCCAATGTTTGTGTAAGCCTATTTTGGGATGAAAAGAAGCCAGCAGCGGCACCGAAATGGAGGCGAGGTCGACCACCAGGTACAGGTAATTCATTTGGCAAGTGTTTTTTTGGCTTCGCGGAAATATTTGAGAGGTACCCACAGCATTCCAAAGCACTCACCTTCATGTTTGCCCAAATGCTTGTGATGCATCTTGTGGGCTCGCCTGATCGCCCGGAGATAAACCGAATCGGTATTCCGGAAAACTTTAAAGCGCTGGTGGATAAATACATCATGCACCAGAAAGTAGGTAAATCCGTACAACGTAATACCCAGTCCTATCCAGAAAAGGTAATTGAAACCCTGGTTCAGGCCAATTGCGAGACAGGTAATGCCCGGCGTAGCGAAAATCACAAAGAAGTAATCATTCTTTTCAAAGAAATCACCGTCGTCGCGCTGGTGATGATCGTGGTGCAGGAACCATAGGAATCCATGCATTAAGTACTTGTGCGCCAGCCAAGCGACACATTCCATGCCTATAAAAGCGGCGGCTACTATCAGCGAATTTGAGATCCAGATTGGCATATTTGTGTTGAGCTACCCGGGTCTGCCGGATTAGATTTTAAGTTTGATTTGTTCAACAACCGGAACGAGGCAGATCTTGAACCATTCGGTATAATTATCCGGATTTTGCGCCAGATCTGCTTGCAGTTCGCTCATTGCAATGTATTTGTATTCACTTACCTCATTGGTATTAATCAGGGGTTCTTCATCGGATACACCCCAGAAAACATGGTCCAGCTCGTTTTCAGTCAGTCCGTTTTCCAGCTGAACGCGGTATTGAAAAGTATAGAGAAAATTAAGATCGGCTGAAATGCCCATTTCCTCCCGCAATCGGCGGGAAGCAGCCCGGTTTGCAGATTCTTCCGGAAATGGGTGACTGCAGCAGGTATTTGACCACAATCCTTCCGAATGGTATTTGCCGAATGCGCGCCGCTGCAGCAACATTTCGCCTTTTGTATTAAATATAAAAACCGAAAAAGCGCGGTGCAGCATTCCTTTCTGGTGAGCTTCCAGCTTCGGCATCAGGC
The DNA here is from genome assembly GCF_000701505.1 of Dyadobacter crusticola DSM 16708. Lineage (GTDB taxonomy): Bacteria > Bacteroidota > Bacteroidia > Cytophagales > Spirosomataceae > Dyadobacter > Dyadobacter crusticola. Next base: position 220,057 of record NZ_KL370786.1, read on the forward strand.
CAATTTCAACATCTTCTTCGTTGACCAGTATTACTTGATCTTCCATATTAAGTGGGTTATCAGGGTTTAGCGCAGTTTGTATGCTAAGGTTACAACGTCATAACAGGTCAAACTGGTGCCTTACCAGGGATCGAAACATCAATCCAAGTTTATCATAATCGGGAATCCGAATCCTGGCATTCATCACCTTTTCCGGCGGTGTAGCCTTGATCCGTAAAAACAGTTTTTTGTAATAATAGTAAGCCAGATACACCCCGCGGCGCGCTCCTCCCGGCAACCTTTTAATGCCGATCAGCGCCTCATCGAAATCCTGCTGTATTTCCTGCTGGATAATTTCTTTGTCCACGTGCGAAAAGTGATCAAAGTTAACTCCCGGGAAATAGGTGCGCCCCAAATCCTGGTAGTCCGCTTTCAGGTCCCGCAAAAAGTTAACCTTCTGAAAAGCAGCGCCGAGCTTCATTGCATAAGGTTTAAGCTCGTTGAAACTTTCTTTGTTCCCTTCTGTGAAAACGCGCAGGCACATCAGTCCGACCACCTCTGCCGAGCCGAGTACGTATTCATGAAATGTATCGCGCGTGTGATCTTTCTTTTGAAGGTCCATTTCCATGCTTTTAAGAAAAGTATCGATCAGCTCCCATTCGATCTGATAATTGTTGACTACATGCTGAAAGCTGTTCAGAATGGGGTTTATGCTGATTTTCTTTTCAATCGCATCCACAGTGGCCTTCCTGATTTCTGCCATCATGGCTTCCTTATCGTAGTCGTGGAAGCTGTCAACAATCTCGTCTGCGAGCCTTACAAAGCCGTAGATAGCGTAAATAGGAGCGCGGAGTGCGGGTTTGAGAAAATAGATTCCCAGTGAAAAGGAAGTACTGTATAGTTGGGTCGTCTTTTTGCTGCACGATGCCGATAGGTTGTCATAGAGCATTTTCATGGTGCGATTCAGTTAAGGGATTTGAGTAGTTCAGCAGCGGCAATCTGGCCGGAAATGATCGAAGGAGGTACTCCCGGCCCGGGAACAGTAAGCTGGCCTGCATAATAGAGGTTTGTTACTTTCGTACTTCTCATTTTTGGTTTGAAAATGGCGGTTTGCATCAGGGTATTGGCGAGTCCGTATGCATTGCCTTTGTAGGCGTTGTAGTCGCTTTTAAAGTCGGAGACAGAATAGCTTTTTTTAACAATAATATGGTCCCTGATCGCAACGCCGGCAAACTTTTCAAGCCTGTCCATTAGCAAGTTAAAATAACTTTCCCTCACTTCCTCGGGATCTGTCAGCCCAGTTGCAATAGGCATTAAAACGAATATGTTCTCTTTTCCTTCGGGTGCCACAGTAGGGTCTGTTCGGGAGGGGCAACAAACGTAGAACAGCGGATTCGAAGGCCACTTTTTGTCTGCATATATCTCAACAGCGTGTTGCTCGAAATCTTCATCGAAAAACAGGTTATGGTGTCTCAAACGGCCAATTTTCCGGTCTACGCCGAGATAGAACAGCAGGCAGGAGGGAGCGAATGTGCGGCTTTCCCAGTAGGAATCGGAGTACATTCTGTGCTGTGGCGCCAGCAGGGTCGACTCGATGTGCTGATAATCGGCGCTTCCTATTACACCGTCCACATTCCTGATAATTCCATTGGAACGGATCTGGCGAATGCGGTCGTCGGATATTTCCAGCTTTTCCACTGTTTGGCCCGTGCGAAATGAAACGCCGACACTTTCCGCCACTTTTCCAAAAGCCTCGGCCACCTTCGCAAAGCCGCCGATCGGATAGTATGTACCCTGTTTAAGACCTGAGAAATTCATCAGACTGTACAATGCAGGCGTATCCTTAGGCATTGCACCCAAAAACAAAACAGGGAACTCGATCAGCGCGAGCAATCTTGGGTCGCGGAAATACTGTCTTGCATGATCTGAGAAAGACTTGAACAGCTGGATCTTCAATGCTTTTTTCAGTAGCGAAAAGCTGAAAAACTCGGTAACTGAATGGCCGGGTTTGTAAACCATATCAAGCATTCCGACCTGGTACTTGAATTCCCCCTCGGCTATGAACTTTCGCAGTTTGGTAGCACTGCCGGTTTCTATGCTTTCGAAGAGCTCGCATATCTCATCGAAGTTTTCAGGAATATCCAAAACCTCACCCCCTCCGAAAATAACTGCAAACCCGGGATCAAGCTTTTTGAGCTCGTAAAAGTCCGCGGCTGATTTGCCGAATTGTTCGAAAAAACGCTCGTACACATCGGGCATCCAGTACCAGCTCGGGCCCATATCAAACACAAAGCCTTCTTCGGTGAAGCTGCGGGCGCGCCCGCCGATCGTTTCATTTTTTTCAAACACAGTCACTTTTGCGCCGTCTTTGGCCAAAACAGCCGCAGCGGCGAGGCCTGAGAAGCCCGAGCCGATCACCGCGATCTCGTGTGCGTGTCCATTCTTTTTAGGATCTGTGTTTTGCATCGTTGTTTATTATGTCAATCAATTTATCGATAGAGGCGATCTGTGTCACCGGGTATTTTGAAATGGCGTTCTGGATCCCCGGACTTCCGCCCGAAATGCAGATCCTGCAGGATTTGAAGTCGGAAGTAAGCTTTTCCACCAAGCCGGGAAGCTTTTCCTGGAATTGGTTATTAACTACAAATGAATAAATGTGTGTAGGCTGGCATTGTTGCACCACCTTGCTGAGGTCGTTGTAGGGTACCCGCGCACCCAGATATACTACGTTCTGGCCCGATTCCCGGATCAAATAATGGGCAAAAAGTAAACCTATCTCGTGATCTTCCTCCTCATTCAGAAACAGCAGCCATTTTTGGGCGGACTGTGCTGGTAGTGGCAGGGCGTTGATGGCGGCAAAAAGCTTCTGCCGGATCAGGTTTGACAAAAAGTGCTCCTGCGAGGGCAGCATATCATCTTTAATCCACATTAGCCCGGTGCGGACCAACAGCGGATATATCACCTTTTCGTATGTTTTTCGCATTCCCAGACTTTTCAGGGCCTGGTTAAAGGTTTCCTCAAAAAGGGCACCATCGAATGTCGATGCAGCAACGAGTGCCTGGTTTACGATCGCCTCAATCTGGGCATCTGCATGGGCAGAATCTGAAATGATCCGTTCAATTTCTTCGGCGATTTGCGTCTTGCTGAGCTGACTGATTTTGGAAATCTTCATTCCCTGGCCCAGCAGCGTGCACACGTTCAAAAGCTTTTTAAGCTGATCGTCATCGTAATACCTGATATTGGACTCGGTCCTTTCCGGCGAAAATAAGCCGTACCGCTGCTCCCATATCCGTATTGTGTGCGCTTTCATGCTGCTAATGCGTTCGAGGTCCTTGATAGAATACGATGACATTTTGTTTAACTTTTTTCAAAAATAGTTAAACAAAAACTTTTTCGTGATTTTTTCTAAAAAATAAGTGCCAGGATTTTATTGATATTAAAAATATCTTATATTTGATTTCTTAAATATCAACACTTATGAGAGCTCAGGAAATCTTTTGGTCGGCAAACATCAAGTTCTTACGTCTTCGTCAAAAACTCAGCCAGGAAGCGTTGGCTGAAAAGTTGGGTATCAGCAGAGTAAAATTGAATGCACACGAAAGTGGCAGAACTGCGAATCCCACCATCGATGACCTGATCAATTTTTCAGAATTTTTTAGAATGAGCATTGACAGTATCCTGAAAATGGACCTGGCCAGGTTATCGGAAAAGAAGCTGAAAGATCTGGAAGAAGGAAGCGAGCTGTTTATGAAAGGCGACCAGATCCGGGTACTGGCTATTACAGTAGATAAGGAAGAGCAGGAGAATATCGAGTATGTTCCGGTTCACGCCAAGGCTGGATACCGTTCTGGTTACAGCGATCCCGAGTTCCTGGCGACCTTGCCAAGATTTAACCTCCCGACTGTTCCCAAGAATGGTACGTTCCGGATGTTTCCTACGGTTGGGGATTCCATGCTGCCTGTACCGGAAGGAGCGGATATTATCACCAAGTATGTGCAGGACTGGACCACCGTAAAGCCTGAAACACCCTGCATTGTTATTTTAAGAGGTGACCAGGATTTTGTTTTCAAACAGGTTACTATCAATCCAGACGGTACTGTGCTGCTTCAATCTTTCAACAAACAATATTTCGCTTACACGGTACCGATTACCGATGTGATCGAACTTTGGGAATATTACAGCTTCCACAGCAAGGAACTGCCCGAACCGCAGTCGGATATGCAACAGCTCATGCGGATGTTGCAGGAAATGCAGAACGAGATCAAGGAGATCAAAGGCAGGACGGCATACAAATAATTGTATGAGAAAGCAGTTTCGGGGTGGTATATCTGTCTGGTGAATAGAAACGTTATCCCGGTATAGTTCAATTATCAAAAGGTAATTAAGAACGTGTTGTGAACGCATATCAGACGCTTTCAAGCTCATTTTAGAACAAATACCATCTACATGAGTTAATTTTTGTAGAATAAATGCAAGTTTAGCTGAGAAATAAATATGAGCTGTTCGCAATTTAGTTTTGGATCTATATACGTACTATATTGAGATAGTACAATTAATTGAATTTTGAGACCCCCGGAAATCGGAGAGTTACCCCAAAGTTCACTGCCGTGGTCACAAAAAGGATTACAGATCTTTAGAGGCGACATAATTTCGTCGAGTAATTAAAAAACTCGACTCAACATGTTCTCCAAACGTCTACTTCTCTCTCTTCTTGCCGCACTTGCATTAAATATAAGTCAAGCCAAGGCACAAAGTCCGACCGCTGCCGCTCACCGGTTTAACATCTTCGTTTTAGGAGACCTTACACTCTCGCCAAATGAAACGGAAGGGCCGATCGCGGTAGGAGGGAATTTAATTTCCAACCAATATCAGATCAGTTTCAACAAAGCCCATGGCGCATTCTTCGTTGATGGCGTTTCGATCGGGCTTGCAGTTCGGGGCGGTGTGAGGCTTAATAGCGGAACACTTCAGATCAATGGACAGAATTACCTGAAAATTGGTAATGGAACACCAAACAGCGGGTCGCTTAACAACCTGAAAGTTTGGTATAAGGACCGCAACAATGCAGAATCTACCATTCGCATCACGGATATCAATGGCGGCTGGGACAGCCAGCCCAACATGCAGCTGAATGCGAACGTGAACGATTTCAAGGCCGGAAAAAAAGTCGGTGAGGATTATAACCCGATTTTTGAAAACGTATTTGGAACAGAGAATGGAAAAATTGACATCGACGGTGCATTTACTACTCTGATCAAAAAATCAGGTCGTTTAAAAGAGCTGGCTGATAACCTTCCCATTCTGAACCAGAATGGCGGCGTGATCAGCGGCGCAGAAATGGGCCCTTACAATGATCCGTCTAAATTTGATCAAAACCCTAAAATCCGCGTAAACCCGAATGCGCTGAATGTGCTAACCGTCTCAGCAGCCGTTTGGAACAGCATCAATAACATTAATTTCGAAAACATTCCATCTGGTCCGCAGTTGGGTACCACCGATGAGCAGTATGCAGCGAATGGTGGCAAGTTCGGGTTGATCATCAATATCGTGGATTTCCCTACTTACTGCGCGAGCAGAGGCGGAAACAGCAGCATTAAATTTCCGAACGTAGGCGGATTGTCAGATCCACAGGGCAGTTATGTGATCTACAACTTCCCTGATGCAACGAAGACGCTTACAGTGACCGGCAGTGTAATTCACGGTACGATTTTCGCACCGCAGGCTGAGCTTACAAAAGGGAATAACGGTAACATCAACGGGCAGATCATCGCGAAAACTTTCGCTCACAATGGCGATGAGATCCATTTCTGGCCTTTTATTCCTACAATACCTGAGCCGGCGGTGAAAACGATCTCTGTTGAAGCAACTACGAAATGCTTCCAGAATGCACCTTACCTGGATTACACAGTTACACCTTCGAACTTTGATGCATCGGGCAAAACAGCCAAGATCGAGTGGATCAACAGCGAAGGTAAGATTGTGCAGGAAGACAGCGACAAGCCTTTGAGTGGCAGCATCCTGTTCCCCGGTGCGGCAGTTGACTTGGAAGGAAATGGAATTGCATGGCCAGGTTGGACAAGAAATGGTGAGAAATGGGAGGAAGTAGACGATCGTTTCGGATCAATGCGCAATGAAGGTTCGAAAATTCGTGTGACGGTTGATCCATGGACTGAGATCAGCATTAACTATCCTTCGTCGGTGGGTGCTTGCTACACCAGCCCTCCTCCAAGCACTACATTGCCTGTTAAGCTGGCGAGCTTCACTGCTGAGAACAAGGATTGCAACAATCAACTGAAATGGGTCGTATCGGAAGCATCTGATTTCTCTCACTTCGTAGTTCAGCGCTCAACAGATGCAAGAAATTTCAGTTCACTGGCGCGCATTGATTATAACCCGAACAAAAGTGAATACAGCTTTTCTGATTCACCTTATTCGAGCGAAACTGCGCCAGCAAAATATTATTACTATCGTTTGCAACAAGTGGATACCGATGAATCGTTTGAATATAGTGCGATCAGAAGTGTCGATTGCGGAACTTGCGACGCGAGGCTTGCAGTAAGCTTTTTCCCGAATCCAACTCAGGATGAAGTAAATGTAAAAAGCTTCTCTGCGGTGAAAAAACTGGAAATCGTGAGCTTGTCGGGTAAGTCGGTTTATACGGCAGCCCCGGCATCGAACCAGACAGAATTCAAAGTGAATGTTCAGAATCTTGCTCAGGGAATTTATATTGTGAATGTCGTGAATGCGGAAGGCAGACACACCACAAAGATCTTGAAGAAGTAAGAATTAGATTTTATAGCGTTATGTGAAACTTAAAAGTGCCCGCGTTTGCGGGCACTTTTTTTTGTTTGTTCAGACCAGCTTGCGGCCCTTCCACTGGTACTCTGGCTTCTGCGCGGCCAAGCCGAAAAAGCAGACGTAAAAAGGATAGATCAGCTGCGTCAATGGAATGAAGGCGATTGAGCGCGGCTGGCGCAGGAACTTCAATACGCTGCCCAGGAAAATAAGTTCAGGCACATTTTTCAAAGCCGCCAATGCAAGAAAGCTGCTTGTTGATATGGTGCCTGCTAACCAGAGCCCTGTTGCCAGGATAATGGAGAGGTTGGACAAAAAGACATAAATGGCGAGAATGAGCGGGGTTTTGGATTGATAGTGTTTCCATTTGCTCGCCCACCGTTTTCTCTGACGAAAGAAATCTGACCATCTCTTGTGCGGGGCAGTGGTAACGATCGCTTCGGGGTCTTTCAGGAAACGGACTGAGCCCGGAAATTGCGCGGCGATCTTGTGCATTAAAAATTCGTCGTCGCCCGAGGCAATGTGACGCACTCCTTCGTATCCGTTTACATCAAAAAACGCCTGTTTTTCGTACGCCAAATTGGCGCCGTTGCACATGGAAGGATATCCCGCCTCAATCGCACTTGCGCCGCTGCCGATCAGACTGGAAAATTCGACGATCTGCAAATGGTCCGCCAGGGTTTCGGGCCCGTGGAATGTAACAGGCGAGCTGATCAGCTTTGCATTGGTTAACGCGTAACAGGCAGCAATTGTACGTAGCCAGTTGGGACCAACCCGGCAGTCACCGTCGGTAGTGACGATCAGTTTTCCAATTGCAATGCCCATTGCCGTTTCGATCGCGCGTTTTTTGGGTGAAGTTGTCGCGGTGTCCGGCAGATCAATCAGCTGGATGTTGCAGTCATTTTTTGTGGCAAAATCACGAACAAGCGTGGCGGTCTGGTCAGTTGAATTGTCGTTCATAACCAAGACCTCAAACTGTGACAAGGCGAAAGTCTGTCGGGCAAGATCCCCCAGGAGAGACATTATGTTGTCAGCTTCGTTCCTAACAGGAATAATGACGGATATAGTGGGTAAAGTACCTGGAAGCTGACTTTTCGGTTGTTTGATTTTTGACCAAAAAATCAACAGCAAAACAGTAAAAACAGCGTAACTGCTGGTAAAAAGCCATATCAACGGAATGAGCCAGGATAGCAGATATTGTTCGATCATAAGTCGCAAGGTTTAAGCGCTCTGCCTCCATTTGTACTTCCAAATCAGATAAATGCCGATCAGGATCGGTCCGAGTACATTGACGATCCAGACCATGAATGTTGCCGCGATGATCTTTTCCGGCGGCGGGTTGTAAGATGCAAATACAACCAATGCAGTAAATTCCCGCAGACCCAAATCTCCCAGTACATTGATGGCAGGAATGAGCGTCTTAGCCAAAAAGATCAACGAAACACAGGCAGTCAGGTCGGACAATGCTACGGAAAGGTCGAACAGCGATAGCGCGAGTACAAACTGGCTCAGAAAAACACAGTAGCGCAGTGTACCGTACAAAGAGGCCCAGAGCAATTCGGACGCTGAATAAGCTCCTATGATCCTGAGATACGAATGTATTTTTTGGAAAAAAGGTCTGGCAGGGTGCCAGTCGGTAAGCTGTTTTCTGAACCAGACTAACAGAATGCTCAAAATGAAAATTGTCACAATGAGCCCGGTTACCATCGTCTTGGTAGGCTGCGGAATGAGCAGCTGATCTTTCAACAGAAACCAGCCCACAGCGCCTGCTGCCACGGACACACTGAACTGGATTCCATTCGAAACCAATGCAGCGCCGATAGCTTCCAGCCGCTTATCCGATTTCAGTGACGCAATCCTGCCGATAGTATCTCCCAGCTGAGCCGGCGCTGCAACTCCTACTGCGAGCCCGGTAAGTGTGCCGCGAAAGGCTTCGCGGAACGTAATTGGAAGTACTTTCTGCGCCAGCGTGCGCCATTTTAAACTTTCCAACGCCCAGTTGACAGGTACCAGGACCAGTATCAATGCAATCAAGCCCAGATTGGAGGTATTCCACGCATTACTTAGCACCTGACCCACGTCCCCGGCGCCTTTTTGCTCATTTTGGAAGGTCTTGTATATGTAGCTCAGGATGAGAAAAGTCACGATCAGCTTGACGCCCCAGAGGAGGTTTAAGCGGCTGGTTCTTTCTTTGGGAGGGGAGAGTTCGTTATCTTGCACCATGATAAAATTGCAGCAGCCCGAAGCTCCCGAGAAGATAATAATTGGTGTGGATCCCGGTACTCAGGTAATGGGTTACGGTGTGATTTCTGTCAAAAATCAGCAGATTACCCTCGTTCAGTACGGTGTGATTCATTTGAGCAAATATAGCACGCACGAGTTGAAGTTGAAGAAAATCTTTGAGCGCATTACCCAGCTGATCGAGGATTACCTGCCCGATGAAATGGCGATTGAAGATCCTTTTTATGGCAAAAACGCGCAGTCAATGCTGAAACTCGGTCGGGCCCAGGGCGTGGCGATGGCCGCGGCGCTCGCGCGGAACATACCTATCGTTGAATATTCGCCTAAGAAAGTAAAGCAGTCGGTTACCGGCAGCGGAAGCGCCTCCAAAGAACAGGTAGCTTACATGCTCGAAAAGATCCTGAAAATGGAGCTCAGTAGGGAGTTTATGGATGCTACCGACGGCATTGCGATCGCGATTTGCCACCAGTACCACGCCAATTCACCTGCTGCAGCCGCAAGCGGATCGTCAAAGAAGGCGAAAAAAGGCGGTTGGGGTGCATTTGTCAGTGAAAACCCCAGCCGCGTTAAATGATCAGTTATTTTGTCATTTTCAACGCCTTTTCCGTGTTTCCCGCTTTCAATCTGTACACGTAGATGCCATTTGGCAAACTGGATGCATTCACCGACGCGAAGTGCCAGCCCGGACCCAAATCGCCTTTGTGAAGCTGCATTATCTTTTGCCCCCGCAGATTAAACAAATCAAGCGCCACATCTGTCTGAGCGGGCAGGTAGAACGAAATGTCGGTAGAAGATCCGGCCGGATTCGGGTTATTCTGTAATAAGGTAATCTCGCTTAGCTTATCGAGCGTGACAGGTATAATTGCCGATCTTGACAAGCAACCTCCCTGATTTGAAATCAGCACGCGGTATTCGCCACTTTCCGACACCGTCAAAGCAGGGCCGGTTGCACCCGGAATATCTGCTCCATTCAGTTGCCACTGATAATTTTGATCCGCGCCTTCTGTGACTTTCAATACGGTTTTGAACATACCACTTTTTTCCGCTTTCACATCAATTGTGGCTGGCGGTTGTACCTGAAAACTTTTACTCTCGTTACTTTCAATGGCTGGATAATCAAAAATGGTTTTCAGGGCATAAGTGCCTTTTTCCATTGTCTCGGGTAATTGAAAACTGATCATCCCATTTTCCATCTGAGCAGGCATGCTTGTAATAGTACCCTTCTCCGTATCTCTGATCGCAATGGTAGCTTTCTTGGTTTTCGAAAAAGTAGAATTGGAAGTAATCGTAACGGCAACATTTTCACCAGTACAGTAACCTGTTTTAGGATCAAAGCGCTGGATTTTATTCTCCTCAAAGGTATGCAGTTCGCTGCCACCTGTGAGAATGAGCAATTTGTCGTTGAAGATTTCAATGTCAAAATTTTCGCGTAGCATCTCGAACCCGTCCGAATAAATATTCGCTTTTCCGTCCTTGTAACTGATCAGGCTCTGTTGGATGTTGCTGTTGTCCCAAAAGCTAAATGCGGCAGCCCAGAGGCGGTTATCTTTATCGAAAACAACCTTCCGGACAGATTGCGGGATTGACTGAATTTGTTCCCAATTATTGCTGGCTGGACTAAACTGCTTTATTCCAAATTCGCCATAGGCAGTTGCCACCTTATTTTGATCAAAAACCAACCCTGAAACAAGGTATGCCTCCGGAATGTATGAATGCTGGAACCAGTTGTTGTTGGAAAACTCCCAAACATTACCCTGGTCAGTAATAGCCCAAATCTGATCGTCGGGGTCGCTTGCTATCGCCATAATCCGACCCGTAGAGAAGGTGTTTCGTGTGTAGAAATACCAGCTTCCTTCATGAAAACGACCGATACCTTTGTCTCCGGTCACAAAAAAGATCCCGCTGTTTTCTGTAACCACCAACGGGCAGTTGGTGTTAGCATAAAATTTCTCAGGCTGATAATAGGTTTGGTAAGTATCTCCTGTTTTCACAACCAAATTATTGCCCTGATCCATCATGTAAACGGTGCCATTTTTCGCGACCCCGAAGTATAAGAGACCATTCGGACTCTTGCCATTTGTAGTCGATGATATATATGTAGCCCAGTCTTTCAGATTATCGGTTGCATAGTAGCCCGCTGAAATGGTTGCTACATATAGTTTGTCTGCAGTTTTTACAAACCTGTTTTTGAAAATAGATGTATACGCCGGGTCCTGCAAGTTGGTTGATATAACGCCCAAATAGTCAAAGCGCGATCCTGAAATCCGGTATTCACTTTCAGATCCTCCCATTCAGTGTACGATTTTGGAGCCCATTTCAATCTTGAACGAACATAATAGGATGCGTTCTCCTGCAAAACAGGTCGGTAAAGCATTTTCGTCGAATACCAGCTGTTGAGCGCATTAGACACGGTGGAGTCGCGGAGTACGATGTTACTGAACTTGTTGTCCGTTGCTACTTCCAGATAACCTGAAATCGGGCCGGGATGAAGGGTGCCTTTCATGAGCGTAGTAGTCAGCATGGGTGTGCTCGACATTTTCGTAACCTGATTACCTGAGCTGAATGTATTCGTCCAGGATTGTGAAAGGTTGTAAATGACCGACCAGTCACTCCAGATATTATTCTTCTGCACTCTCAGGCGGAGGTAAAACGGCTTGTACCACTCAAATTGGTGTAGAATTGAAAACGATTGCAGCGCGCCTGCGCGGGTTTCATACAAGCGGCTGAAACTCTCCCTTGCATTGAAGTCAGTGACTTCCACCTCGTAATGAGTAATGCCTGCAAACGCATAAAAATAGCCGGTGAGATTTCTGCCGCTCGTTATTTTGGCGTCGAAAAGGAGCGGAGGAAGAGAGTTGGAGGTAAATGGAACGATTGTGAAGCGCACAGGCTGCGACCATTCATTTGCTTTGACATCGTTTTCTGCCCGGTATCTTGCAAAATAACTGCCTTCGCTTTGTCCGCTTGACTGAAAATGGGATTGTCTGACCAGCGTATCTTCTGCGATCTGAGTAAATGATTGATCCCTGGCAATTTGAAAACGATAACGATCGGCGCGGAAGGCCGCTTTCCAAGAAAATGACGGGGTAGTTGTGGTTGCATTCGCATCTCGGTCGCGCAGTATAAGATCAGATGGAGCACTGGGCTGCTCTGTGAATGCGCCGAGTTTAAAAGACGGCTCTATTTTACCTTCCGCATAGTCACGCATCAGGTTCCGGCAGAGCGGATGAAAGCTGAGCACGCTGCGGCAATAAGACATAATTGATCCATTCACCGACTCGGTATAACCATCCTGACACTCGCTGGTAGCGCCTTCCAGATTGGTACAACGGTCAATGGGACCGCCCGGCCAAAAACAGCTGTGCGTATGCGGCGACCCCAGGGTGTGCCCGAGTTCATGGCTGAGCAGGTCAACATCTATATAAGCATTGTCGGGAGCAGGGAAATTAGAGGTACACATGCGGTAACCTCCATAAAACCATCCGCTGCGGCAAGAAAAGCCTACTACGGCATCGCGCTCTTCAAAACGGTTTGCTGTCCAGTAGTCGAGCACCTTTATGAAATAATCGAAATCATTGATAAATACATAAGGCTCCGGCTTGTCCCAGATGTGAATGTAGCTAACCGTCAGCTTCACGTTAATCTCGCGCTCAAAAATGTCTGAACCCGCCTGTACAAAGCGGTTTGCCTCCTTGATCAGCTTCTCTTTGTCCCCATTATAGATTTGAAAAGTGGCATAATTGATATCAATGCCCAGGCGATATTCCAGTCTCTCACCAGCCGAGGTCCGCGTGCGGGTTAGGTCCGTCAGAGATGCATATTTTTTGAGCCTCGCTTCGGAAAGTGAATCATTTGTTCCACAGGCTTGCGGAAGTTGCTGTGCCAGAAGGACTTCAGTTAAAAAAGAAAGCAAAATAATCAGCAGAAATTTGCCGGTAAAATATGGCTTCATAGGCGGGAACGAACAAAAAGGAACGGGTGAGTCTATGTATTAAATACCAGGTGATGACATCAGATAAGAGCAATAAGTTGCCTGCTTTTAATCTCAGCATTAAAAAATTTTAATGGTATTAAATCAATAAATGATGAAACGATTCAAACGATCGTTTGAATTTATCAAACGATCGTTTGAATTTTGTTTTCTGATCAGGTAAATTTGCAATGCTGTTGGCGAGCTGGACAACAAAAAACTTGCCGATCAACCAAAACAAATGGAATACAACGCTAAACAAATACAGATTATAGAGGTGGCCGAGCGGCTGTTTGCAAAGAAGGGGTTTGCGGGTACTTCGGTGAGAGATATTGCCCAGGAGGCGGACGTGAATGTGTCGATGATCTCCTACTACTTTGGCTCTAAGGAAAAGTTGATCGAAGCGCTGTTTCAACTCCGGATGAGCGAATCGCGGTCAAGGCTGGAAACGCTGATCACCAATGCGGAACTGGTTCCAATGCAGAAGATCAACTTGTTGATAGACAGTGTGATTGACCGACTTACGGGAAACCAGTGCTTTCACAACATCATGATGCGGGAAACCCTTTCTTCGGATCGGAATGCGACCATTTCAGAGCACATTATGAATCTGAAAATGCGGAATATCGAGCTTATGCAACAGCTGATCCGGGAAGGTCAGGCAGCTGGCGTTTTCCGCGACGATATTGACATGAGCCTCATGACAACAACTCTTTATGGGACAGTTAACTACGCGATTGCCTCTCAGGATTTTTATAAAAAGATCAACAACCTGGAACACATGGACCAGGCGGAATTTTTGAATTACCTCAAAGGCAAATTGAGCCAGCACCTAAAAAGTTTATTTAAATCGACAGTAACTAATGAACACCACCATCAAAATTAGGAGAATGATTTGGCTGGCGGCCGGCGTGTTTTGGCTAGCATCAAATAGCCAGGCATTTGCTCAGACTGCACGCACAATCACCCTGGAAGAGGCCATTGAAATGAGCCTGAAAAACAGCAAGCAGCTTAAATTAAGTCAGACCAATGTGGACCTTGCCGGCCTGAGCATCCGCCAGATCAAGGAAAATCAACTGCCAAGTCTGAGTATTTCGGGCTCTTACCTGCGGGTAAATACGCCGAACATCAACCTGAAATTCAGGCCAAGCACCAGCGACAGTACAGCGTCGGGATCAGCTACGCCGGAAGTACACCAGGTAATGTATGGAATGGCGAGTGCCGCATTGCCGCTGTTCTCGGGATTTAAGTTCAAATACGGGCTTCAATCTGCGCATTACCTCGAAGAAGCCGCCAAGCTGGATGCAGAAGGCGACCGGGAGGCAGTGATTCAGAACACGATCGCCGCATACAGTAACCTTTATAAAGCAAAAAAATCGGTCGATCTGGTTGCTGAGAACTTGCTGAGAGAACGTCAGCGGGTGGAGGAATTTACTAACCGCGAGAAAAACGGAATGCTGGCCAGAAATGACCTCATGAAAGCCAAATTGCAGGAATCCAATGTGGAGCTGACCCTGCTGGACGCCGAAAATGATCTTAAAGTAACCACGATCAATATGGACCTGCTGCTGGGCTTACCTGAAAATACGCCGCTGCTTGCGGATTCAGCCAGCTTTATTCAGTTGCAGGAAGAAGGTAATGTGGGAGATTGGGAACAAAAGGCTTTGACAAATCGAAAAGACATTGCGGCTAACAGCATTCGCCAGAAAGCGGCCAACATCGACATTAAGGGAGCCAAATCCGATTTTTATCCGAGTGTAGCTCTGACAGCCGGCTATGTCGCACTTAACATTCCGGGAGTAGCTGTGATACCCAATGCAGTCAATGCGGGGATTGGCATCAGGTACGATGTGGCTTCGCTCTGGAAATCCGGCTCGAAAATTGCCCAGGCCCGCACCCACGCTTACCAGCTGCGGACAAACGAAGAGATACTCCTCGACCGCATTCACCTGGAAGTCAACACTGCTTATTACAACTATGTTTTGAGCAAAAGAAAAATAGATGTGTATGCAAAAGCAGTAGAGCAGGCGAGTGAAAATTACCGGATTACAAAAAATAAATACGACAACAGCCTGGTAACCACCACCGAACTCCTCGACGCAGACGTAGCACAGGTTCAATCCCAAATCAACTACGAAGCTGCCAAAGCTGATGCGATAGTAGCATTCAAGCGCCTCGAACAAACGGCGGGAGTAATACAGTAGGAGGAGGAAAGGGAGGAAGGAGGAAAGGGAGGAAGGAAGTTATTGGGTCATTTGTTGTTTGGGGTTGTTCGACGTTGTCCAATATCTATTCACTCATTCACTAACTCGCTCATTCACTCATTTTAATATTCAGTCATTCAGTCATTCAATCATTCCCCGTTCCACGGCGGATCATTCACTCATTCAAAATTAAAATAATGGAAACCGAAGAAACCACACCAAAAAAGAAGAGCAACCGCTTTATTATTATTCTGGCAGTATTGATTATTGCCGGCGGTACCTGGGGATTTACCAAGTATAACCACGGATTGCACCATGAAGAAACCGATGACGCGCAGGTTGATGCGAACATCAGTCCGGTTATCCCGAGAATATCGGGATATGTGACAGAGATTAAGGTTAAAGACAATCAGGAAGTTAAAAAAGGCGATACGTTGATTGTACTCGATAACCGCGATCAGCTGATCAGACTGGAACAGGCGAAAGCTGCATTGGCCGGGTCGGAAGGTAGCCTGGTGGTAGCAAATGCAACAACGAGCGCATCTGCGGCAAGTGGCATTACTTACGAAGCCAATGTTTCTATCGTAGAGGCGCAGATTGAAGAAGCCAAAGTTAATGTTTGGAGAGCTAATCAGGATTATGCGCGCTATGAAAACCTGATCAAAGACCACTCCATCACGCAGCAGGAATTTGAGCAAGCTTCTGCAACCAAACAGAGAGCAGAACGTCAGCTTGCAGTACTTGTAGCACAGAAAAACGCAGCGGAACGGCAGGCGAGAGCTGCCGGCAAACAAACCAGCGCGACTTCCAGACAAACTGCGGTAGCCAATGCAAACATCAAAGCACGGCAGGCTGAGATCGCAACTGCCGAATTGAACCTTTCATACACTGTTATTACCGCGCCTACCGCCGGCCGGGTCTCAAAAGTGAATGCACAGGTCGGACAGTATCTGCAAGCTGGTCAGTCATTATTCAGCATTATTTCAACTGACGAACCCTGGGTTGTAGCCAACTTCAAGGAAACACAGCTGACTAAAATGAAGCTCGGACAGCGAGTGCTCGTGCATGTGGACGCTTATCCCGAGCATGAATTTGAAGCCAAAGTCGCTTCGTTCTCGCCGGCTACCGGCGCCCGCTTTGCCTTGCTTCCTCCTGATAATGCGAGTGGTAACTTCGTGAAGGTAGTGCAGCGTCTGCCGGTCCGCATTGAATTTGCAAAAGCTGACGACAAGCTGATTTCTCAACTGCGCCCGGGCATGAACGTGTTCGTGGACGTTGAGCTGGACTAAGGTATTTAATCGATAATCTTGAACATCAATCAGGATGGAATTACAGGAATCGCTCGTAGAATACGGGTATAGAAGGGTGATTATCACCATTACCGCGGTGCTGTGTGCACTCCTGGAAATCGTTGACACGACGATCGTCAACGTGGCCCTGAACGACATGCGTGGTAACCTCGGCGGTACATTGTCCGAAGTGAGCTGGGTAATTACCGCCTACGCAGTCGGTAATGTGATTATCGTACCGATGACAAGCTGGCTTTCGCAGCAGTTTGGCAGGAGGAACTACTTTGCAGCGTCCATTATCATCTTTACGGTCGCATCATTTCTCTGCGGTAATGCAAACAACATCTGGGAGCTGGTGTTTTTCAGGTTGATCCAGGGATTCGGCGGTGGCGCATTGCTGGTAACTGCACAAACACTGATCACAGAAAGCTATCCACCCGAGAAACGCGGCATTGCGCAGGCTATCTATGGTTTAGGTGTGATCGTGGGACCTACATTAGGTCCGCCGCTGGGAGGTTATATTGTTGATAATTACAGCTGGCCATACATTTTTTACATCAATATCCCGCTTGGTATCGTAGCAGCAATGCTGACGCTGCAATATGTGAGAAGTCCGCGCTATGCCGAGAAGAAAAGCAGCAGCGAAATAGACTGGTGGGGGATTATCTTCCTGGCAGTAGCAGTGGGTT
The DNA here is from genome assembly GCF_000701505.1 of Dyadobacter crusticola DSM 16708. Taxonomy (GTDB): domain Bacteria; phylum Bacteroidota; class Bacteroidia; order Cytophagales; family Spirosomataceae; genus Dyadobacter; species Dyadobacter crusticola. The sequence continues at coordinate 237,224 of NZ_KL370786.1, forward strand.
CTTTGCAGTATGTTTTGGAAAAAGGGCAGGAGGAAGACTGGTTTAACGATGAGATTATCCTGATTTTATCCATTACCACTGTTTTCGCATTCTTCTTCTTCATCTGGCGCGAGCTTACCTATAAAAACCCGATCGTAAACCTGCGGGTGTTGTCGAATGGAAACCTGAGAGTGGGAACTATCCTGTCGTTCATTCTAGGATTTGGATTGTACGGATCTACGTTCATTATCCCGCTTTATACGCAGGCTACGCTGGGCTGGACAGCCACGCAATCCGGGATGCTGATGGTACCTGCGGCTGTCGTAACAGCGATGATGATGCCGGTAGTTGGACAGCTCTTGCAGCGCGGCGTAAAGCAGCAGTATCTTGTCGCGATCGGGATGATTTTCTTTTTCATATATAGTTATTGGGGATACCTGATCCTCACTCCGGATACCGGCTCAGATGCATTCTTCAATATGCTGATCGTTCGCGGGATCGGACTGGGATTATTGTTTGTTCCGATCACAACACTTGCATTGTCGACATTGAAAGGTCGTGAAATTGGCGAAGGCGCCGCTTTTACAGGAATGATGCGCCAGCTTGGCGGTTCATTCGGGGTGGCGGTGATCACCACCTTTATCGCCCGCCAGAATATGCTGCACCGGAATGATCTGGTGAGCAAGCTGGACATTAACAATCCGGCCGTGCAACAGCGGGTCGAAGGCTTGCAGCATTCGTTTATAGCCAAAGGAATGACATCCGATGTTGCCCTGAAAAGCGGCTATAAGATCCTTGATTTTACGGTATCAAAACAGGCGCAGGTAATGTCTTATATGGATGTTTTCCTATACCTGGGAGTTCTATTTCTGATCTGCGTTCCATTTGTACTCTGGACCAAAAGCGGCAAAGCAAAAGTGGACACATCAGCAGTGCATTAAATTTTAAGTGTAGTAGTATTATGGAAGAAGCTCTCCGGTTCCGGGGAGCTTCTCTTTTTTTTAAAGGTAGAAAAGGGAAGAAGGGGAGGATGGAGGAAGGATTCTGATGTGTCTATCAACCGTCTTACTTCCTCCCTTTCCTCCGTCCTCCATTCTCCCTTTAAATAATTGCCTGTACCTAAGAACATTTCTTTCAAAAATCATTGTTAAGTTGTAGAACCATTAAAGATCTGTAAAATGGAACAGGCGACAAAACTGAACGAGATGCAGCTGTTTATGCTACGAATGTTCGAGAAGCAGCTGAACGCAAAACAAGAGCAGGAAATTAAGCAGCTGCTTTCCGACTATTTTGCAAAGCAGATTGACGAGGAAATGGACCGGCTGTGGGAAGAAAAGGATTTATCACAACAGAAACTCGACGAAGCATTGAAATCTCACAAACGCACTGAATATCGAGCTTCTTGATCCTTGTAATCGACACCAACTGCCTTCTGGTCAGCATTCCCAGGCAATCTAACTCGCGCTGGCTCTTCGACGAAATGAAAAGTGGCAAATTCCAGTTTGGGATTACCAATGACATTTTGGAAGAATATGAGGAGGTACTAGGCAATTTTTATTCTCCTACGCTTGCGACGAATGTGATAGAACTTCTTCTTAACCTCCCAAACGGCATCCCGGTCACTCCCTATTACAAATGGAGCCTAATTAAAGATCAGGACGACAACAAGTTTGTAGATTGTGCTATTGCTTGTCAGGCAGATTACATCATCACGCACGATAGGCATTTCGGCGCATTGACTAAAATCGAGTTTCCAAAAGTTCATACCCTTAAAATGGAGGAATTAAAAGGGAAACTTTAAACCCTTCTTCCCGTTCCTCCATTCTTCCTTTCCTCCCGTTATTCCCTACTTTTACCCCCTCACTGAAAAAATACCGTGCATCAGAATTATTACTTTCTAAAACAACTCGCCGCCAGGCTTCATCAGGAACTGGCGGGAAAATACTTTATTGAAGCATTCAGTCAGGAAAAGGACGAGCTGATCCTCGTATTTGCAGCAAGCGATGAAGAGGAGACCCTATTAACCCCGTTTTTCATCAAAGCCACACTTACTTCCCGCTTTGCCTGCCTCAGCTTTCCCGATAAGTTCGATCGTGCCCGTAAGAATAGTGTCAATCTTTTTACTGATTTTAAATCAAAGAAAATAGATCACGTACGTGTTTTCAAAAATGAAAGAGCCTTTGAAATCCGGTTTGCAGAAGGGAATGCTCTGGTTTTCAAAATGTTTGGTAATCGATCGAACCTGATTTCATTTGATAGTTCAGGAAATGTAATGCAGCTTTTTAATAATAAGCTCGCCGCAGATAAAGCACTGAACATAAATGCACTGGACCGGCAAATAGACCAGTCTTTCCCTGCATACATCAGAAATGAACTGGATCACAAGCCTTTATTTCCAACCTTCGGGAAATTGGTTAATGCATATCTAACTGAGAAATCGAATGGGATTGAAGCACCCGAGTCACGCTGGGAAAGGATCCAGGATACGCTGCAACAACTCAATTCTTCTCAGTTCTTCTTGGTAAAAGTGGACGGAGAACCAGCGCTTTCGCTTCTTGAAACAGGCGAGCTGATCCAGCAATTTACCGACCCGATTGAAGCCCTGAATGCTTTTTACATTACCTATATCCGTCTGAGCGGACTGGAAAGGGAGAGGGCTGAATGGATCAGGGTACTCCGCAAACGCATTCAGCAGACGGATAACTATCTTGAAAATACATTCCAGAAGTTGGTAGAACTGGAAAGTGCGGTCAAGAATGATGAGATCGGGAATATTATCATGGCCAATCTGCACACGATCCCGGAACGCGCAGAGGTTGTGGAGCTTTTTGACTTTTACCGGGAAGCCCCGATTCGGATTAAACTCAAAAAGGAACTTTCAGCCCAAAAAAACGCTGAGAACTACTATCGAAAAGCTAAAAATGAAAAGATAGAAATTGGCCGGCTCAACGACAGCCTCGCATTCCGGGAGAAGGAGCGGGCCGAGTTGAGCGTGCATCTCGAAAATATAGTAGAGATCGATTCGTTGAGGGAGTTAAGGACTTATATCAAAACCAATCAACTCGATAGTAAGAAAACCGAGGTGCCCGTGAGTGAGTTGTTCAAACGCATTGAATTCATGGGTTACACTATTTTGGTCGGCCGGAATGCGAAGAACAATGATGTGCTGACCAAGCAATTTGCTTCAAAAGAAGATCTTTGGCTGCATGCAAAGGACGTAACCGGCTCGCATGTGGTTGTCAAAAACCAGCCTGGCAAAACTTTCCCGGCACCTGTGATTGAGCGTGCCGCTGAGCTGGCCGCATTCTATTCAAAGCGTAAAAATGACTCGCTTTGTCCCGTGATCTACACGCCGAAAAAGTATGTAAGAAAGCCAAAAGGGCTGCCGGAAGGGGCTGTGGTGATTGACAAGGAATCGGTGATTATGGTTGTTGCAAAAGGCGAATAACCGGCTTTGATATGTGTGATGATATGACGAACTTCGTGTGAAATTAGAGAACCGGAATTTATAGTGCAGAATGCTTGAAAATCGTCGATTTGTAATTATTGGATTTTTCTCATTAGTAGGTTTAATATACTTATTGCGGCTCTTCTACCTACAAGTCCTTGACGAAAGTTACTCCATCGAATCGTCGAGCAATTCCATCAAAAGAGTAATTGAAATTCCCTTTCGTGGCCAGATTTATGACCGTTACGGAAAGCTGATCGTGTACAATACCCCCGTTTACGACTTGCTGGTAACCCCTGCCAAAGCCAGAGTGGAGGATACATTGCGTTTTTGTCAGGTTTTAGGCATTGAAAGGCGCGATTTTGATAGCTTAATGGCGGCAGCAAGTGCGTACAGCCGCGTGAAGCCGTCGCTCTTTCTCAGGCAGCTTTCCAAGGAGGACTTTGCGTCTATTCAGGACGTTATGGTTGATTATGCGGGATTTGAATTTGCCAAAAGCTCATTAAGAACCTACACTGCGCCTACGCTGGCAAATACACTTGGCTATGTAAGTGAGATCACCAAATCTCAGCTGGAAAAGCAGGAGGAGCCTTACTATCGGCAGAGCGACTACATTGGGCAGAGCGGGATTGAGAAGATTTATGAAAATGAGCTACGCGGCAAACGAGGGACCAAGTTCGTCATGCAGAATGTGAATGGTGTGTACAAAGGTCCGTGGAAAAACGGGGAGCTGGACACCATGGCCGTGGCAGGAGAGAATCTTCATACCGGGATTGACCTTGAAGTACAACAATATGCTGATAGTTTGATGGTCAACAAAGTAGGCAGCGTAGTGGCTATTGAACCAAAAACAGGTCAGATCATCGCTATGGTATCCGCACCAACTTACGATCCCAACATCCTGGCAAGCAGGTATTTTTCCAAAAACTTCGCCGCACTGGCGCGAAATCCGTATAAACCGCTTTTTAACAGACCGGTTATGGCAAGCTACCGCCCGGGATCGACTTTCAAGCTGATCCAGGCACTGATCGGTTTGCAGGAAGGCGTGATCACGCCGGGAAGTGGGTTTACGCATGCAAATTGCCCGATGGGTTGTCATAATCACCCGGCTACCGGTACTGTGGCTCTTGGTGTAATGCATTCGTGCAACCCTTATTTCTACAATGTATTCCGCAGGCTGATTTACAAGAACAATATATCAAATACGTTTCGCGCCTCGGCAGTCGGGCTCGATGCCTGGCACGATGCGATCAGCAAGTTTGGGATCGGTCAGCGCCTGGGGATTGACCTTCCTAGCGAATACAAGGGAAACCTGCCCAATAAAAAGTACTATGACCGTTTCTACGGCGAGTACCGGTGGAAGTTCTCAAACATTTATTCTTTGAGTATCGGCGAAGGCGAATTACTCATTACTCCTTTGAAAATGGCGAATGTGGCAGCGATTATAGCAAACAGGGGCTACTTCTACACTCCTCACGTAATTCACGGCATTGGCGATAAAAAGTATGTAAAACCTGAATACCTTGTCCGCCACGATAGCGGTGTCGATCCGCACAACTTTGATCCTGTCATTGAAGGAATGGTCGGAGCGGTGGAAGGTGGTACCGCGCGGCGCTCACGCGTGGAGGGTATCACCATTGCGGGTAAAACGGGTACTTCCCAAAACAAGCGCGGCGACGATAGTTCTATTTTCATTGCATTCGCTCCGGTAGATGACCCCAAGATCGCAATCGCTGTTTTTGTGGAATATGCAGGAGCCGGTGGATCCGCTGCTGCGCCGATCGCTAACCTTGTTATTGAAAAATACCTGACAAGAAAAGTGACCAACAAGGCCCTGGAAGAGCGAATGCTCAAAGCAGATTTCATGAGCAAAGTGATACTGCCCGGTCAGAAAAAGCCGGTTCCGGTGGATACCACCAAGAAAAAGCCAGCGCCTGAAAAACCTTCTGCCCAAACTAAGCCCGTGGCAGTTAACCCTTAAATTTCTCCTGAAAGGGATTCACATATTCAAATACCTGACACATGCCTGAGAATAAACCCATCACCAAGAATGTAGACTGGATGGTAGTCCTGATTTACATTGCGTGCCTGCTGATCGGCTGGGTGAATATCTATGCGGCTGTCTATAATCCGGAAGTCAGGACCAGCATGTTCGATTTGTCAAACAATGCGGGAAAACAGCTGATGTGGATCGGTACTGCCGCTTTGCTGATCATCTGTATTTTGGTAATTGATTACAAATTTTACGAGACCTTCTCCTTCATTATCTACGCGGTTGTTATCGTTTTGTTGATACTGGTGCTCTTTGCAGGTTCTAATATTAACGGCTCACGCTCCTGGATCAAGATCGGGGCATTTTCATTGCAGCCCGCCGAATTTTCCAAGCTTGCAGTCAGCCTAGCTATCTCGAAGTACCTCAGCGACCCGGCGATCAGTCTTACCCGGAAACTGAAAGATTACTACCCGATCATGGGGATAATCGCATTACCTGCATTCCTGATCCTGTTATCGAATGAAACGGGCTCAATGCTGGTTTTTGCTTCATTCGCGATCGTGCTTTACCGCGAAGGAATGCCAGGCTTTATTCCGGCGATCGGGATGGTGATGGCGGCTCTGCTGATCATTACATTGCTTTTTGTGAAATGGTATATTGCCGCTGCAATTGTCGTCATAGCGGGTTTGGTGATCTGGCTGATGCCGGTGATGACCAGGCGCCGGGGCGGACTGTGGTTTACCATTGTAGTCGCATTGGTGATGATCGGGATCGTTTTTGGAGTGGATTTCTTTATGAACAATGTACTGCAAAAACACCAGCGGGGACGGATTATGGTACTGCTCGACCCCGACTCTGACCCGCGCGGTATCGGCTGGAATGTGATCCAGTCAAAAATCGCGATTGGTTCGGGTGGTTTTACAGGTAAAGGATTTTTGCAGGGAACCCAGACAAAGTTCGACTTTGTCCCTGAACAAAGCACCGACTTCATTTTCTGTACAGTAGGAGAGGAGCACGGTTTTGTAGGTACTGCCGTCGTAGTCTTTTTGTTCGTCTGCCTGATTTCCAGGCTCGTGGTATTGGCAGAGCGGCAACGCAGTCGTTTTGCGAGAGTGTACGGTTACTGCGTCGCCGGTATCATATTCTTTCACTTCCTGATTAACGTGGGAATGACAATCGGGCTAATGCCTGTAATTGGAATACCCCTGCCATTTTTCAGCTACGGAGGTTCCTCACTATGGTCATTCTCGATCTTGTTGTTTATTTTCTTAAAGATCGACGCGCAGAGGCCGTTTACGTTGTCGAGGGGTTAGGGGTTTAATTTTGAATGATTGAATTTGCAGTTAGTGAATGAGTGAGTTATTGAATGAGTGAATTTTGAGTTAGTGAATGAGTGAATAATGAATTATTGAGTGAGTGAATTAGTGAATTAGGGGGTTAACTATTCCCATCTTAACCACAAACACTAAAATTCGATAATCCCCATCATCATCAAGGATTGTAATTATTAAATATTAATCATTCAAAATTCATCCATTCAAAAATCACTCATTCACTCATTCAATCATTCAGTCATTCAAAATTCCCCTACAACTTCCCCGCCGCCAGGATCAACAACACCCATCCGGCGATTAATGCGAGGCCGCCGATTGGGGCTGTAGCGCCGAACTTGGTGATTCCTGTGAAACAGATCGCGTACAGAGAGCCTGAAAAAATGATTACGCCGATTGCGAATGCATTGCCTGACCAGCCGAGCAGCTTGATTGCATCGGTGCCTGCGCGCTGCATGAGCAGGCCGACCAGTACCATTGCAATGGCGTGATAAAACTGGTATTTGACGGCAGTTTCAAAAGTATCGGCCCGGCCGGAAGCTTCCAGCATTCCTTTTAAAGCATGAGCTCCGAAGGCGCCGAGCGCCACTGCCAAAGCCCCCAGGATACCACCTGCCTGTATCATGAATTTCATAGAAATGGGATATAATGAAAGGGGTAAAGTTAACCGGTGACGAAAGTGCAACCAACGGTTTATTTCAATTTTATTTATATTGCAGCTCAGGAAAACGCGGTTTTACCCAAATCCGTGGATCGCTTACAAGCTACTCAAATGACGTTAGAACGCTTTATCCAGCTCTGGACACACCGCTATCACAAATACTTTCACATTTTTGAAGCCCGTCTGAAAGGCTACCAGGCAAGGGGGCATTTTCAGTCAGTTAAGAGGAAGTTAAAACCTGGCCAGCAGCTGATCGCGATCATCCGCACGGAACACTTCGGCGATATCATTGCTGCAGAGCCCATATCCCGCTATGTGCGCTCTCTGCATCCTGATGCATACATTGTTTGGTTTGTAAAACCCGTATTTCAGGAGCTTGTTGCTGTGAACCCGCAGATCGATGAGGTTTTTCCTGAATTTTGCGTAACCCAGCGGCAGACTTTGCTGGCGGGCAATGTGTTTGACCAGGTGATTGAGCTGCAATTCAGCAATAATAACCATTGTCCCAAATGTCAGGTTTTCGTCGACAATCCGGTTGCAGTGCGAAGGGATATTACAATCTTCAACTATTTTGACTACGGTAACCTGCTGGAAGTTTTTGCGCAAACAGGTGACTTAATTCCGCCAGGAGCGACTTTTCCGGCTGATGATCAGCCGCGTCTCTATTTGCAGGACAAGCACAGAAGCAAGGTCGATAGTTTGGGTCTGGCCAGCCGGTATATTGTTTTGCATTGCCAATCTAACTACAAACCCAAAGACTGGCCGTCGGAGCGTTGGGATATGCTTGTCAACTGGCTGGCAGAAAACTACGACTATCAGATCGTCGAGGTTGGAATGGCGAGCAGCTTGACAGTCAAAACAAAGGCATACCGCAGCCTTTGCGGTCAATTGTCTATTCTGGAAACGGCAGAGGTAATCCGGCGGGCGGAATTTTTCATTGGGCTCGACAGCGGACCTTCCCATCTGGCCAATGCATCAGGTACATTCGGGATGATCCTGATGGGCGCTTTGAACAACTTTTTGAACTATAATCCTTATTCAGGTAAGTACGGCAGCGGCGAAAACGTGGTACTCGTGCGGCAGCCGGAGCTTCCCTGCTGCGATCTTACCTTTGAGTTCGTAAAAGGTAAAGTGCAGGAAGTGCTCAACAAAACATCAGCCGAAAGCAGGTTAGCGTGAGCCGAAAATGGCACTGCCCACACGCACCAGCGTGCTTCCCTCTTCCACTGCGATCAGGTAGTCGCCGCTCATTCCCATGGAAAGCTCGCGCATTTGAATCTGTTCATTGTTAAATTTTTTAAATGATTCAAACAGATTTTTAAGGCCCCGGAATTCCGTTCTTATTACTTCTTCGTTGTCAGTATTTGACGCCATTCCCATTAATCCTGCAATGCGGATGTTTTGCAGAGAAGTCAGTTCAGGTGCGGTCAGGATTTCCTCAGCTTCTTCGGGCGACAATCCAAACTTTGTTTCCTCGCTGGCTATGAAGATTTGGAGCAGACAATCAATAACGCGGTTGTTTTTGGCTGCTTCTTTATTTACTTCCTTCAATAATTTAAAACTATCTATCGAATGGATCAGCGAAACAAATGGGGCCATGTATTTTACCTTGTTACTCTGTAAATGCCCGATCATGTGCCATTCAATATCTTTTGGAAGCGCCTCATATTTGCCTGCCATCTCCTGCACCTTGTTCTCGCCAAACCTTTTACTGCCAGCCTCGTAAGCTTCCAGCAGGAGTGCTTCAGGCTTGGTTTTTGTGACTGCGATCAGCTTGGCTGCGGAACCGTTTTCCTGTTTTAATCCTTTTTCAATACGGGCAATGTTATCAGCAATTGAAGGCATGGGCAGAAGCTAAATTTTTGAATATTAATGTATTAAAGGTACAGATTGAAAGTTTGCAGCCAGAAATAAGATGTGGACATATTTCAAAATTGAAAAAAACATATTTCTTTTACCAACTAAATTCAAAATTAAACCTTCTGTATGGACTATAACCAGGAACAAAAGCAAGACAGAAAGACACTTTTATGGGCCGCTCTGGCCGTATTGCTGATCCTCAATTTAGTGCTCGTTTATTTCATTTACCACGAAAAACAGGAAAACCAGGCGAAGGATGAAATAATCACTGCCAAAACGGAAGAGGTATTATCGATTAAAACAAAGCTGGATTCCATTTCCGCGGAGCTGGATGTGAAAATTGCAGAGATCCAGAAGCTTGGCGGCAGTGTTGACTCGCTGGTTGCTTTGAAGGCGCAGCTTGAAAAAGACAAGCAGGAGCTTAGAAATGCAAGTACTTACTCCGCTTCAAACTATAACAAGAAGATCAGGGGTTACGAGTCGGTTCTGCTTGAAAAAGAGGGTGAAATCGCCCGGCTGCGGCAGGAATTGGGCATTGCCAATAACAAGAATGAGCAGCTCAGCCAACAGCTCACCGGCTTGGAAAGTGAAAAACAGCAGCTTGCTGACTCGGTTATCAACTATTCTACGCAGAACAGGGAGTTGAGCGAGAAAGTAAACCTGGCGTCGGCATTGAAAGCTGAGGCACTTACGGTGAATGCAGTTTCGGCAAAAGGAAAAGAACGGGAAGGTGGAAAATATAAGGCAAAACGCATTGACAAGCTGCGCATTAACTTCAAGCTGGCCGAAAATCCGATTGCAAAACAGAATGAAAAGGAGATTTATCTCCGCATTCTCGATCCTGATGGGGCTGTACTTTCCGATATGGCGACAGGCTCCGGTTCATTTATGCATAATGGGAAAGAGTTGATATATAGTTCTTCCCAGGTAGTATCCTTTAATAACACCAACCAGTCGGTCGATATCTTCTACGGGCGAGGCGGAATTCCATTGAAAGATGGGAAATACGCGATCGAGCTTTACAGCGAAGGCTTCAAAATAGGTCAGGGCGATTTCACTGTGAAGTAAGATCCGGTCTGTAACTTACAGTTGATCACTTGCAAGGTTTGGAATTTCAGTTTACAAACCCTATTTTTGCACCCTCATTTTGGCTTCAAACCAAAGTGAGGGTTTTTACTTTTATAAATACTAACAAATTACCGTATGTCTAAACAGTATGAAACGGTGTTCATTCTAACTCCCATTTTGTCTGAGGCCCAGGCAAAGGACGCCGTTGAAAAATTCACTACAATCCTTACCTCTAACGGAGCGTCGATTGTACATGAAGAGAACTGGGGATTGCGCAAGCTGGCCTACCCCATCCAAAAGAAAAACTCAGGTTTCTATCACGTAGTGGAGTACACTGCAAATGAAGGAAACGTGGTGGATGTTTTGGAAACAGAATTCCGTCGTGACGAGCGTATCCTGCGCTTTATGACTATCGTCCTTGATAAGCACTCAATTGCTTACAACGAGAAAAAACGCAAAGGACTGGTAGGTAAAAAGAGAGAAGAATCTACTGAATCTAAAACCGAAAACGCATAAGCTATGTCACTAGTTAACGAACCGGTTGAAAAGAACATTAACCGTAAGAAATATTGCCGCTTCAAAAAAGCTGGTATCAAATATATCGACTACAAGAATCCTGACTTTTTGTTGAAACTTGTAAACGAACAAGGTAAAATTTTGCCACGTCGTTTGACAGGAACAAGCCTGAAATATCAGCGCAAAGTATCCCAGGCTATTAAAAGAGCACGCCACTTGGCCCTTCTGCCATTTGTTGCTGACCAATTGAAATAATACAGTAAAGAGCTACAAACAATGGAAATCATACTTTTAACTGATATAGCAGGAGTAGGTTATAAGAACGATATCGTGACTGTGAAAGCAGGTTACGGTCGTAATTACCTTATTCCTCAGGGATTTGCGCTGCTGGCTAATACGTCTAACCGCAAAATCGTTACGGAAAACGTACGTCAGGCTGCTCACAAGGCAGAGAAATTGAAAAAAGATGCAGAAGATATCGCATCGGCAATTGGCGATATGACAATTGACATTAAAACTGTAGTAGGGGAAAGCGGACGTATTTTCGGCCGTGTTACCAATACGCAGGTTGCAGATATCCTGAAAGCAAAAGGATTTGATATCGACCGTAAGAAAATCACTGTTGACGATGTAAAGTCAATCGGTACATATTCTGCAACTATCGATCTTCATAAAGAAGTAAAACACAAAGTCGCGTTGAATGTAATTGCAGCGGAAGACTAGGTTGAGCTTTAAGGTAAAATACAAAAAGGCAGCTTTGAGGGCTGCCTTTTTGTATTTTATTACTTCGGCCGTCAGCTGTCGGCAATCGGCACTTTTTTCTTCGACTGAGACATCATTATTAGCTATCAGCTAAAAGACCTTTTTTAGCGGTAAGCCAGAAAGCCGAAAGCCGATTGCCGAAAGCCGATGTTCCTAAACCGCCGATGTTCCTAAACTGCCGAAGTTCCTAAACTGCCGGAATCCTCAACACTTGTCCGGGATATATCTTATCTGGGTGAGTCAGCATTGGTTTGTTGGCTTCGAATATGATGGGGTATTTCATCATGTCGCCGTAAGCTTTCTGTGCGATTTTTGAGAGCGTATCGCCTTTTTCAACAGTGTGGTAAGAAGCCTCAGGAGCCGGTGTTGCTACTTTCAGGCGGTTATCTACTACCTGAACTCCCTCCACATTGCCCACTGCCAACGCGATTTTCTCGGCATCTTCCTGGTTTGCTACTTCCCCTTCCAAAGTCACAGTGTCACCGGAGGTTTTTACAGTCAGACTTTTATAAGAAAGTCCAAGCGATTTAACGTGACCGAGTAATGCACTTGCGCGCAGCGGTTCAACTTCCGTGGCGGGAGCAGCAGCATCTTCCTTTTTAAATACCTTTTCTCCTGATCCTTTGAGAAATGAAAATAGGCCCATGTTTTTGAGTTTATAAGTGAGTAACGATTAATGCAGAGAGATGTCTCTAACCTTATTCTAATTTCACGAGCAATTATTATACCAACTGCATTGCCAGATCAAATGGCGGCTGCATTTGTTTTAAGCCTCAACTTCGTACTTTTGCAATCACCACTACCAGCACCGACCCTGTTACCCCTGCTCAATGAACCGTCCTGATTCGCTTGAAAGATTTAAGAATGAAGAGTTTGATATTTGCATCATCGGAGCAGGGGCAAGTGGCGCAGGTTGTGCGCTTGATGCAGTATTACGGGGCTATAAGGTTGCATTGATAGACAAAAAGGATTTCGCTTCCGAAACTTCATCCCGCTCCACCAAATTGATCCACGGTGGTGTGCGTTACCTGGAACAAGCATTCAAAAAACTGGACTTTGCACAGCTCAAACAAGTTCGTCACGGACTGGAAGAGCGACATATTGTGCTGAAAAACGCCCCGCACCTGGCACGTCCGCTCGCATTGATGACGCCCGTAAGTTCCTGGTTTGAAGGTTTGTATTTTAAAATCGGCTTGCAGCTTTATGATGCATTCGCAACCAATGATACACTTCCGAAAAGCAAGTGGCTAAGTAAAAAAGAGGTTTTGGCAAAAATCCCCACACTCGACCCCAGGAAGCTGCACAGCGGCGTGCTCTATTATGATGGCCAGCTGGACGATGCGCGTTACTGCCTCGCCATTGTGCAGTCTGCTTCCGAGAAGGGTGCAGCTGTGGCTAATTATATGGAAGTAGACGGATTTGTAAAAAGCGGCACAGGTAAGATCAATACTGTGAATGCAGTTGATACCAGGTCGGGGAATAAGTATGCCATCAAAGCAAAACTGGTTATTAATTGCACGGGCCCGTTTGCGGATCATATCAGGTTGCTGGCTAATCCTGCACTGCCGGAGAGGCTCCGACCGAGTAAGGGAGTGCACATAGTACTGCCTGCCAAAACCCTGAACAGTGAGTATGCAATGCTGATTCCGAAAACCTCCGACGGGCGCGTTGTTTTTGCAATCCCGTTTGAAGGCGCTACGATGATCGGCACCACCGACACAGAGTACAGCAGGGTGTCGGAAGAGCCGATACTGAACGAAAATGAAAAACAATACCTGGCCGACACATTAAACCCTTATCTCGCCCGGCCGATACAGCTGGATGAGCTGCGGGCAGGATTTGGCGGTTTACGACCGCTGCTCTCAGCTGATCCGGAGAAATCCACCAAGAGTCTCGTTCGTGATCATGAAATTGAACTGGATGAGAAAACAGGCTTGCTGAGTCTGCTGGGTGGTAAATGGACCACTTACCGGTTAATGGCGAAAGACACTATCGACGAGGCAGATGCTATTTTCTCGCAAAAAAAACCTTGTACAACGGATACACATGTTCTGGCAGGCGGAGCGGGTTTTGATACGAATTCCTGGAAGAAGTTAGCAGCAGATTATGCCCTATCTGAGGAAGTATCCAGGCACCTTGTTTCTAAATACGGGAGCCGTGCAGATCAGGTAGCGTCGATTGCACGGGACAATGCGGCGCTTTTTGGTAAACTTAGCCCGGAATACCCTTACCTGAAGGCAGAGGTTGTTTATGCAGTGAGGAATGAAATGGCGATAACGCCCCGCGACTTCCTCGCAAGGCGCATCAGACTGGAAATTACCGATTGGAAAGAAACATTAAACGTGCTGCCGGTTGTCGCCGGCCTGATGGCACGGGAATTGGGGTGGACAGAGGAGCAAGAGAAAAAAGAGCTGGCAGAATATGCCGCCTTGATACAAAAATTTATCGCCGGTGCACAGCTAGCTTAGTGCAGTCAGCAACATCGTTATTTTTAGAATGTACATTAAGCAATCAGCCTGCATTTCACCTCAACGCACTTTCGATAATGCTTTTCTGGAAGGCAATGTAGCAACTTACAAGGGTATCCGATATCAGGCGATTGAACCCGAATACAACGATCTGATACCAGCCGGACTACTCCGGAGAATGGGAAAAGCGATCAGAATGGGTGTGGGAGCAGGGCTGCCTTTGATCAGGGAAACGCCGGTTGACGGGATTATTCTGGGAACTGCAAATGGCGGACTGGAAGACTGTCTCAAATTCCTCAACCAGATCGTCGATTACAATGAAGGGACACTTACCCCAACAAATTTTGTACAAAGTACCCCCAATGCAGTAGCAGGTAACCTGGCGCTCATGAGCAAAATCACGGGCTACAATACCACGCACGTCCACAATGGTCTGGCATTTGAAGCTGCATTGCTCGATGCCTGGATGCTTTTACAAGAGGGGAGGGCGGAAAGGTTGCTGGTAGGTACGGTCGAGGAAATATCCGATTATAATCACAATATTGACTCGCTGGGCGGCTCTTTTAAAAAAGGAGATTTTACGTCTGATGAATTATTCACTTCCAATACACCGGGCTCGGTGAATGGGGAGGGCGCAGTGATGTTTGTGATAGAAGAGAAAAAATCTGCTGAAAGTGTGGCCCGGATCGTTGATGTCGACCAAACCAGCTACCTTCCTGAAAGTGGGCTACACGATCGCATTCAATCTTTTTTAGCAAAAAACGGATTAACACCCGAAGATATCGATTCGCTGTTTATTGGAATTAGCGGAGACAGTCGCACGGACTATCTTTATACCAGCATGCGCGAAAAGTTGTTCAGCAAGAGTAATTGTTATTCTTACAAAAACTTTGTAGGCGATTATCCGACCGCGTCTGCCTTTGCAACCTGGCTTGGTGTACAAATGTTGGCCGGGAAGAAGCTTCCCGACCAATGCAAATATGCTTTCTCAGAAGAAAAGGAGCCCCGCAATATCTTGATCTACAACCAATTTAAAGGTTTACAACACGGGTTGATCCTGCTAGGTGCTAGCTAGTCCCGCAGCTCTTTCCTTCATTCTGATCACCTTCGCCAACGTGGGAAGGATCGTGTCGTGTTTTTTGACAAATGGATTAGACTGGTCCCACACGTAACCTGCCAACACGGAGCAGATCTGGTGTTTGATATCGTCTTCAATTTCACTGGCAAATACAATGGTTTGAAAATCGCCGCTATACCAGCCTGTTACATAGCTTCTGAAAACATCAATACCTTTTTGTACCACACGCTCGTAGTCATTTTTCCAGTCTACTTTTTCGCCTTGTAAATGCCGGTCAGTCATTTTCGCTGAGAGCAATCCTGAGGCAGTTGCAAATGTGACGCCGGATGAAAATATCGGGTCCAGAAACTCGGTACTATTTCCTGAAAGCACAAAACCTTCACCAAACATCGATTTCACCCCGACGGAGTAGCCTAATATGTGGCGCGGTTCAAATTTGAAATCGGAATCCTGAAACCTTCCTTTCAGGTCTTCGAAGTTGCGGATGAAATCTTTGTACTTCTCTCCGCCGTTTTCTGCAAGCTCCATTACCTTTTCTTTGTCGCTCACAATCCCCACCGAAGTAGATCCGTCGGAGAATGGAATCGCCCAGATCCACGACTTATTGTTATCAAATGAATGGACAAAAATGTTGTTACTCGCCTTTTCAGACCGGTTTTTGTCTTCCAAATGCGAGAAAATAGCTCCTCGCGGCGTGAAAGCCGAAGGTTTGCTCAGGTCGAACAAACGTGGCAAAACCCGTCCGTATCCACTCGAATCGATGATAAACCTGCATTGGATCGTATGTAAGTTGCCTTCCGCATCCTTGTAGTCCAATACCTGCTTGTCTGCGCTGCATTCTACGTTGAGTACCTCGCATTCAAAATTCACGTCTACACCTTTCGCGCGGGTTGCTTCGGCCAGCGTGCTGTCGAAGTCGGCGCGCTTTACTTGCCAGGTCCAGGTCCAGCCTTTTGTAAATTGTTCGGAAAAAAAGAACTCGCAGCGCTTTTCTCCGCGCATGAATGCGGCGCCTGTTTTCTTTTGAAAATGCCGCTCGCTCACCGCATCAAGCAGCCCCGACTCGTCGAGATGCTCCATACAGCAAGGAAGCAGGCTTTCGCCTATTTGAAATCGGGGGAACTTCTCTTTTTCAAGGATTGTGACATCGTAGCCTTTTTTCTTTAAGTACGAAGCGGCTACCGTTCCGGCCGGGCCGGCTCCTATGACTACCACATCAACTGTTTGCATGATCACGCATTTTTTACTTTTTGAATGAGTTTTTCTTTATCTACAAATGGAAAACAGGTTATAAATGCACTTACAGTAACTCCCAGTATCCCGTGCAGCGAGATATTCTGGCCTGTCAGGTGCAGGTTCGGTATTTTGGTTTTTGTGTTGATTTGTGTTTTAGCTGGTGAAACGGAATCTTTCATGATACCGTACATAGAGCCGTCTTTGTTGCCGATATAGTCGCGGAATGTGAGCGGTGTGGCACTGTGCACTGCTTTGATCTTGCTTTTTATCCCTGGAAAAACGGATTCTATTTTGTTAACTACCTGCTCTTCTTTTTGCTTTTTAAAGGCGATGTATTCTTCGTCCCGCTGTCCAGGCTCGGCGATTGTACTGAATGTTTCCTGCCACTTTGCAGTTTCGGAAGCTCTCATATAACACATAATCGACATCGAATCCGCGTATTCGCCGGTCTTGGAAATATAGGGTGTGCAGATAAAGCTTGTTTGCGGCCAGTTCTCTTGTTCGTAGTCGACCGTATCCCAAACATTATCGGTGTCGTGAAAGTAAATATTGTGATTGAGGTATTTAAATGATTTTTCGTGAAAGGTAACGTGGACCAGAAATGTGGATACTGTATTTTCAAGTCCCTGGATCCGGTTTTTGTACATATTCAGGAATCGCTCTTCGCCGAAAATATCGATAGTTACCGCAGGATGTACATTGGAAATGAACTGCTTACCCTTCACTACCTCGCCATTTTCAAGGACCACTTCCTTCACCAGACCATTATCGTGATAATTGGCCGAAACCGCCTTCTTATATTTCATCACCAGTCCGCCGTGCTGCCTGATCGCGCGGTTTAGCTGAATGGCGATCTGCGAGCCGCCGTCGACGAATTTGTAAGCACCAGACAAATAGCTCTTCATGATCAGAGCATGTACATAGAACGGCGTTTTATGTCGGGATCCGGCATAGAGCAGGTTAGAGCCGGCCAGTACGTTCCTCAGTCTGACATTATCTGTTAAAGAAGCAATGTAATCGTGCGCATTGATAGTCAGCATTTCGCTTTCCATGTAATAGCCTTCGGTGGAAGTTTCCAGATTATAAAGCGGGAATTTGCTGCATACTTCAAGGATTTTTTCACAGTAGCGGTTAATCGCCTCCGCTTCGTCAGGAAAGTAGGAGATCAGCTTGGCAGCAAATGCTTCAAAACCTTGTGCATAAGCGTATTCTGCGCCATCTTCAAACCTGATCACGTCGAATTCTTCATCCATTCGCTTCATTTTCAGCTGGTCGAAAATGCCGAAGTATTTGAAGAACTGGTAGAGATTTTCGCCCTTGTCCAGGCTGCCTACATAATGCACGCCAGTGTCGAAAATGCTCTTACCTCGACTATAAACCTGCAAATGCCCGCCGATCTGGTGGTTTTTTTCCAGCACGATCACACTGTAATTTTCCATTGCGAGAATGAGCGCGCAAGCCAGGCCACCCAGCCCGCTTCCGACAATTACGAAATCGTATTCTTTTTCAAATGGTGCAGATTGCATTTTACAGCCTGAAAAATGTTTGATTGAAGGATTTGTTATTAGAAAGTGTTCTCCGCTTTCCGGAGGATGAAAAGGACATTGGAAGTTTTTTTCGAATGCTCTTTCAGCTCATATTGAAGATGATGCTGCTGCGCGAAATCGATGATATCCTGCGACGAGAAGAAGTGGAAGTCTTCTTCCTTTTTATTGAATGAAAAGACACGGGTCGACAAAGCTTCGGTTTTTTTCGTGTTCTCAAAACGGCCGCCTAAATCTGTGATACCATCGCGAATAAACAGGATACCGCCCGGGTTCAATGCATTGGCGCACCGGTCGAGTAGTTTGCGTTGCTTTTCCTTCGACAGATAATGCAGTACATCGTTCAGGAAAATTACGTCCTGGGTTTCCGGATCGGCTTCCATTACATCCATTTGTTCGAAATGCAGCTGGCTGGTTTTGCGGTAGCTGTTTTGGGCGATCTGGATCTTTTCTTCATCATAGTCAACTCCCCTGATCGACCTTTCCGCATTCTTATAATGCAGGTAAAAAGAAAGGTACCCGTATCCGCAACCCAGGTCCAGGATCTTCTTCCGCGTGCCGATCAGCTCGTTGTAGCCGGCGAAATTGCGGCTTTCAAGTCCCCATTTAATTTTGAAATACCATTCCAAAACCGGCCCCTTGAAAACGTAATTAGTGAAGATTTTGTGTTTCAGGTAACTGGTATCCTCCATCTCATCCTTGTAAGCAGCAAACTGCGTTTTGAAATACGCAGATACATTCTTGGTTGTGTCGCGGAGCTGTCCGCGCAGCAATGGATCTGACTGCGGAATCCGTGGCAGTACACGTACGTTCAGCGCGCCCGGCCGGATCAAAAAGTCATTTTTGGGCAGTACATCGTGTGCGCCGTGGATGAGAATGGGCTGTATGTCAAGATTGAGCTGCGCTGCGAGGTGGAATGCGCCTTTGTGAAAACGGGCAATCTCGCCGTCTTCGGAGCGGGTCCCTTCCGGGAATATCAGTAAAGAATAGCCTTCTGCCACCAATGCCCTCACCTTTTCAATATTCTGCTCGGCTCCATCGTCGGTGTACACATAACCGGCATAGCGGATAATGGGACCAAAAAAGGGAGATTTGTACACCCAGCCTTTGACCATCAGGACGATTTTCGGGTGCAGCATAATTGCGAGCAGAATGTCGAGGAATGAGGTATGATTGGCGATAAAAATGACAGGCTTCTCCATTTGAAGATTTTCCAGTCCAGAAAATCGTTTCTTAACATGCGGGCCGGAGTAGATCACCGTTTTGGCAAACCATGACAAAGAACTGTTGATCATCGCTCGTTTCCTGCTTTTTGAAACCGGCAAAATCAGGATCGTGAGCAGTTTGGAATGCAGGAAAAGACAGCCGGCAAGAAAGTAAGTAAAGCTGGAAATACTGATCAGAAATGGCAGCATTGTCACCGGTGCTTTCTTTTTGGCTATTCTGTTTTGAACAAAAAAATCAAAAAGGACAGGCTGGAAAGCAAATGAGATAAACAGAATGCAAACTATACCCAACACA
This sequence comes from Dyadobacter crusticola DSM 16708, assembly GCF_000701505.1. Lineage (GTDB taxonomy): Bacteria > Bacteroidota > Bacteroidia > Cytophagales > Spirosomataceae > Dyadobacter > Dyadobacter crusticola. The sequence goes on from NZ_KL370786.1 coordinate 256,689, forward strand.
CTGATGACCGCAATCGAGTGAATCGCGGGGTGCTCTGCGAAGATCAGCACGCCGGTCCCCACAATGGTAGTAGTAGCCGAAAGGATGATCGCCGATTGGTAGGAGTGCAGGGTATCTTTTTTGTATTTGTACCTGCTTAACAGTCCGTCGGTTACGAAAATGCTGAAATCATCGCCGAGGCCGAAAATGAATGTGGTGACAATTACATTGACGAAGTTGAACTTGATCCCCAGAATCGCCGCAATGCCCAGGATCCATATCCAGCTGATCACCATCGGTAAAAAGGAGAGTAATGTCAGCTCGATTCTTCCGTAGACCACCAGGAGTGTGAGAAAAACAATGGAAGCTGATATCAGGAGCAGGTAATTGAAATCGTCTTTGACCATCGACAGCATTTCTCCCGCCATTTCACCGCGGTCAAACAAGGCTGCCTGCGGAATCTGGCGCAGCTCACTTTTAACTGCATCCAGATTGCGCTGCGGTACTACCACCGTGGAAATATAGGTGGTCTTGCCAGCTCTTTTTTCCACCAGGTTATCAATCCCCAGCTCTGCAAAAAGGGTATCCTGCGAAACGGAATGTTCGTACTGGCCGGCAATCCAATTTTTGAAATCGTTAAATGCGAATGCATTGAAGCCTTTTTTTGCGCCGGCTTTGTCCATCACATCGAATGCACTTTCCTTCCTCCCCAAGTTCCAGTACTCGTGCCACTGTCTGGTTCGCTGAAACTGAATATCACGCGGTACCAGCAGCGAGCCCGGGCTGGCAAAGCTGGTAATGCTACCCTCTTGGCGGAGAAAGGCGAGTTTCTGATAGATTTCGAAACTAATGCGCGCTGCGACCTGCTGGTTTGCGTCCGAAGCGAAAACGTAGATTCTTTTTTGCGTTTTCGGGTCAATGCCGGTCAGTGACTGCTCTCGCGAGGAAAGATCTTCATTTTGCAGGCTAAGGTTATCAAAGCCACTGTCAAACTCTGTGAACTGTGCGAAGTATAAAAAGACGAAAGTCAATGCAGTAATTGTCGCCAGCAGCCCTAAACGCCATTTCGCCGGAATAGCAGGCAAGTGCACTGACTGCTGCTCTGCCGGCAGCTTCTTGTAATCAAAGCGGGCGGATTCGAGAATAACCGGCAATGCAATTAATGTAAAGAGCGCAGCCCCGACCAGTCCGAGGGATGAAAAGAGGCCGAAATCCTGTAAAACAGTAGAGTTGACAAAGTGCAACGCGCTGAATGCCATTACTGTCGTAAAGCTGCCGGTTAATAATGGCGCGCTTACCTCTTTGACAGAGGTAGCTATGGAGCCAGTGTGACGCAGGTGCGTAAAGAAGTGAAAAGCATAATCGAGCAGGATACCGAAGATTACAGCGCCTGTCGCCAGCGAAATGCCTGATACCTCGGGCCGCACGTAACCGATGATCCCTAATGCAAACAACGCGCCGAACAAACCCGGCAACAGCATGAAAACTGGCGTGAGCAGCTTTTTGTAATACAGGATCAAGAGCAGCAAAATGCAGCCCAATGCGATGAATGAAGTATAATAGGTGTCTTGTTTGACCTGGATCGTATTCCGGGCGGAGATTTCGAATGTGCCGAAGTAGCTCAGCTGGTTGTACTTGTAGCGCCTGTTCCACTTTTCCCTGATCTCCTCCGTCAGCTCAAAGAGTTCAACGTTCTTTTCTGAATTACCTGAGTCGTAAGCTGTTGAAGCAAAAACAAGAATGCTTTTCCGGTTTGCAGAAAACATGATCCCGTCTTCGATCAGCAGGTTACCTGCATTATTGTTTGCATTTAGTTCAACAAAATATTTGGTGGTAATCCCGAGCGGATCGTTGAGGATAAACCTTTTCAGGAAAGAACCTCCCGGTGTAAGCAACTGATTGTAAGTTGCTGCCACCGCCGCACGGATCGAGTCGGGCTTCAATCTAAGCTCGATATGATCGTAATACGTCGAGTCTATCAGCTCTGGGAAGTGGGTATACACATATTGATACAGATCCTCCTGTACGTTGGGGCGCTCGATCTGGATGTTGCGGATATATCCTTTGGTGTACCTGGTCAGCGAATCGGAGAGCTCTTCTGCGATCAGCCGGGCTGTTTCGGTGTCGGTATCAGCCGGTACCTCAATGGAGAACACGATCTGGTTAATGATGTTCTTGCTTTCAACCAGCCGGTTGAATTCTTCGAAACTTTTACCTTTCGGTAATGCAGCAAAAATGCTTTCGGTGACGCGCAGCCGGAAGATGCCTGAAAACAGAAAACAGGAAAGTAGTATTAAGCTGAAATAGAATGCTGTTTTGTGACCGGAAAGGAATTTATTTAGTCTTAAAAGTAAATCTCCGATCATCGGCAGGGAAAGCGTGAGTGTCAGACAAAAATAGTGAATTGTACAATTCCGGCAACTTCCCGCAAGCCGCAGCGGCTGACTGAGTGGTTTGCCAAAGCCGCAAAAAAAGGTTTATTTTACACAATATTCAATTACTCTATCTTTAAATGAATCGTATTTCATTAGCTCAGATTGAGCAATATGCTTTTGAAAAAAAGGAATTTATTCTCTCTGACGACAGTCTTAATCAAGTATCGAAATCTTTTGCTTTCCTAACGAATTTCTCCAAAGATAAAATTATATACGGCATCAATACAGGGTTTGGGCCAATGGCGCAGTACCGGATTGAGACCGACAAGCTTAGCAACCTGCAATACAATCTGATCCGCAGCCATTCCAGCGGTATCGGGAAGCCGCTTACGGAGGTTTACGCGCGGAGTGTGATGGTGGCGCGTCTTAACTCATTTTTACAGGCGAATTCTGGCGTAAGCACCGCGGTAATTCGGCAGCTGGTGGCTTTTCTGAACAATGGTATTGTCCCCGAGATATTCGAGCACGGAAGTGTAGGCGCCAGCGGCGACCTGGTGCAATTGTCGCATTTGGGCTTGAACCTGATCGGTGAAGGCTTTGTGTATGACAATGGTGTCCGGAAGCAAACCGCCGAGGTACTCGCCGAGAAAGAAATTGCGCCTTTGCAAATGGAGTTGCGTGACGGACTTGGGCTGATCAATGGAACTTCCTGCATGACGGGAATGGCAGCGATCAACCTGATTTACGCGAAAAGGCTTTTGCAATGGGCTATTGCGGCTTCTTCCATGCTCAATGAAGTGATCGAAGCGTTTGATGATTCGTTTTCGAAAGAGCTCAATGCAGTTAAACATCACAAAGGGCAGCAGCTCATTGCGCAGCAAATGCGCGATTTCGTTGCGGGCAGCAAAATGATCCGCAGCCGGGAAGAGCTTTTCAAAGATGATACCGCCATGCAGCGTAAGGAATTTGAAAGGAAAATACAGGAATACTACTCCATTCGCTGCGTACCGCAGATATTGGGACCTATCCTGGACACAATCCATTACGCGCAGGAAGTAGTTGAAAATGAGCTTAACTCAACCAACGACAACCCGATCGTAAGTCCGGATGATGACAATGTATTTCACGGAGGTAATTTCCACGGAGATTACATCTCGCTCGAAATGGATAAGGTCAAGATTGTGCTGACGAAACTGTCGATGTTGATGGAAAGGCAGCTCAACTTCCTGATGAACAGTAAGCTGAATGGGAAATTCCCGCCGTTTTTGAATGCAGGTACCTGGGGATTGAACTTCGGGTTTCAGGGGGTACAGTTTACAGCTACGTCCACTACCGCCGAAAATCAGGCACTATCGAGCTCTGTGTATGTACATAGTATCCCAAATAATAATGATAATCAGGATATTGTGAGTATGGGTACCAACAGTGCCGTGATTGCAAAGCAGGTGCTGGAAAACTCTTTTCAGGTAATGTCCATTCATATTATGGCCATTTGCCAGGCGATCGATCTGCTGGAACCGGATGAGAAAGAACGGCTTTCGCCGAATGCAAAGTCTGTTTATAACCAGATCCGCCAGTATGCTCATTTTGTAAAAGAAGATCTGCCGCAGTCAGAAAGTATAGCAGCAGTTTTTGAATATATCAAAGAAACCCCTTTTAAGTTATGAGCTGTGCTTTGGTGACAGGAGCTTCCAGGGGACTTGGAAGGGCGATTGCGGTGCAATTGGCGAAAGACCACGGTTTGCACATTCTCGTGAACTATGCCTCCAATGAGGCTGCTGCGAAGGAAACGCTTGCCGAAATAGAAGAAAACGGCGGCAGCGGTGAGCTGATGCAGTTTAATGTGCAGACAAAAGCAGAGGTGGATACAGCCCTGAATGCCTGGAAGGAAAAGAACGAAGACAAAACGATCAGTGTTCTGGTCAACAATGCTGGCATTACCCGCGACGGTTTGTTCATGTGGATGCCGGAGCAGGATTGGGACGATGTTCTGAATATTTCCACGAAAGGTTTATTCAATGTAACCCAGAATGCAATCCAGCAGATGTTACGGAAACGATCGGGCAGGATTGTCAATATCGCCTCGGTTTCCGGGATGAAAGGGGTAGCCGGACAAACTAATTATTCGGCTGCGAAAGGCGCTGTTATTTCGGCTACGAAGGCTTTGGCACAGGAAGTCGCGAAGCGAAAAATCACGGTTAATGCAGTTGCACCCGGTTTTATCACCAGCGATATGACAAAAGATTTAAATGAGGCTGAATTGAAACAAATGATCCCGATGAACCGTTTTGGTACGGCTGCCGAAGTAGCGCACCTGGTCAGTTTCCTTGTTTCTGACAAAGCTGCCTATATCACCGGCGAGGTCATTAACATCAACGGAGGAATTTATTCTTAACAAATGAGTCGCAGAGTTGTTATCACCGGAATTGGAATTTACTCCTGCCTCGGCCAGAATCTGGAAGAGGTAACTAAATCGCTTTACGCCGCGAAAAGTGGGATTGTATTTGATCAGGTCAGGAAAGATTTTGGCTTCCGCTCGGCACTCACGGGCATGGTAGAAGAACCTGAGCTGAAAAACTATCTTTCAAGAAGACAACGCCTGGGAATGCACCAGCCTGCTATATATGCTTACATGGCGACCCGCGAGGCGCTCGAATTTTCAGGGCTGGATATTGATTTTCTTGATAAAACAGAAACCGGCATTATCTACGGAAATGATAGTACTGCGGCGTCGGTCGTGGAGGCAGTGGACAAAGCCAAAGAAAAGCGCGATACCACATTGATCGGCAGCGGCGCCATTTTCCAGAATATGAATAGTACCGTGAATATGAACCTTTCGACGATTTTCAAGCTGAAGGGGATCAACTTCACACTCAGTGCGGCTTGCGCCTCGGGTTCGCATTCTATCGGAATGGGTTACCTCATGATTACGCAGGGATTGCAGGAACGCATAATCTGCGGAGGCGCACAGGAAATCAATGCGGCTGCAATGGCGAGCTTTGATGGATTGGGTACATTCTCAGTCCGCGAATCGGAGCCTGCCCGGGCTTCGCGACCTTTTGACAGGGACCGCGACGGACTTATCCCGAGCGGCGGCGCAGCCACGGTAATTCTTGAATCTTATGAGTCAGCTGTCAACCGCGGCGCACCTATCCTCGGCGAGCTGATTGGCTACGGGTTTTCTTCCAATGGAGATCATATTTCCAATCCCAGCATTGACGGGCAAATCCGGTCACTGCAAATGGCTTTAAAGCAAGCTGGTATCACAACAGAGCAGGTTGATTATATCAATGCACACGCTACTTCCACGCCAGTTGGCGACGGCAGCGAGGCACGCGCGATCTTTGAGGTTTTTGGCGGTAATGTGCCTGTAAGCTCTACCAAATCCATGACTGGCCACGAATGCTGGATGGCGGGATCAAGCGAGATTGTGTACTCGCTGCTGATGATGCAAAACGGTTTTATCGCCCCGAACATCAACTTTGAGAACCCGGATGAAGATTCTCAAAAAATCAATGTGATCGCTGAAACCAGGGAGCAGAACATCGATTGTTTCCTCTCTAATTCATTTGGTTTTGGCGGGACGAACTCTACGCTGATCATCAGGAAAATCTAACTATCGCGATTTTGCGGCGTTAAATACTTCGTAAACGGCGGCTCCTTAATGCCTGAATTTTCGTAATTTTGTTCTCCTCCAAATCTCTGAAAGCGCCTTCTCGGACAGACATCGTTCTCTTTGCGCTGGCCTTCGGATGGATTTAAAAGTGTAATGGATTTTCAAACTATCAGTGAGAATAAATTAATTTTACTGCTATGCATGCTAACGAAGTAAAAATGAGCTGGGAAGAAGTAGTCGAAGAAACCCGGGATTTTTTGTCAACGGAATTTGAGGTGGACAGGAGTGAGATTATCCCTGAAAACAGCCTCAAAGATACATTGGACCTGGATAGTCTCGACTATGTAGATCTTGTAGTGCTGATTGAAGAAAATCTGAATGTAAAGCTGACCGGGGAAGACTTCAAGGAGATCGTGACCTTTGGCGATTTTTATAGATTAGTCCGCAAGAAACTCGCTTTGTAAATGAGCCGTTGGGACGGTAAGACCAAAGGATCTTTAACGGGGTACAAGATTTTTCTATTTTTTATCAAATCCCTGGGGCTGAACTTTGCTTACCTGTTGCTGCGAATAGTTACGTTTTACTACTATTTGTTTGCGGCCAAGCCCAGACGTGCGCTTCTGGATTTTTATCAAAATACACTTCACGTTTCTTCGCAGGCTGCCAGGAAGCTGGTCCGTGAGAACTTCTATATTTTCGGGCAGACACTGGTAGACCGCGCTGCTTTTCTGCTTGGCAAGAACGAGCGATTCACCCACATTTTTGAAAATGAACAATACCTGATCGATATCCGTGAAATGGGTAGAGGGGGGATATTGCTTAGTGCTCACCTTGGTAACTGGGAAACGGCAGGTAACTTGCTCAAAGGCAGGATCACACCCAGGATTAACATTGTAATGCTCGATGCCGAGGTAGAGAGCATCAAACAATATATGGACCTTTCGACGGGCGGTTCGAGATTTAATGTAATTGCGATCAAAGACGACCTTTCGCACGTTATATCGATCCGGAACGCATTGGTGAATAACGAATTTGTAGCAATTCATTCAGACCGCTACCTGGAAGGTGCAAAGTATATAGAAATGGATTTTTTGGGTAAAAAAGCAAGATTTCCGATCGGTCCGTTTATTATCGCTTCCAAATTCAATGCACCTGTCACTTTTGTATTTGCGGCAAAAAATGGCAAATACAGTTACCATTTGAGTGCAACAGCACCGATCACTGAAAAATTGAAGCCAGAGGCGATTGCGCAGCTTTATGTAACTGAGCTGGAACGGAAGGTGCGCCAGTACCCGGAACAATGGTTTAATTACTTCAACTTCTTCGCTGAATGATCGTTTCGAAAGAGAGTGTGACAGGTTACATCCCGCATCGCGCACCGTTTATCATGGTCGACAATCTGGTTCATGTTACCAATGAAATATTTGAAACAGACTTCTTCATTGATAGCGAGAATATGCTGGTAGAAGACGGTTTCTTCCAGGCAAGCGGACTGATCGAAAACATAGCGCAAACATGCGCTCTTTCATTCGGGTATCTCGGCAGCCAGGAGGGCGGGAAGCCTAAAATCGGCTTTATCGGGGCTGTCAGCAAGGTGGAAGTTTTTGAGCTGCCGCCTGTTTTTGCCACTATTCAAACACGCGTTTCACCCCTGCACCAGCTCGGAAATATTTACCTCGTCAAAGGTGAAAGTTTCCTGGAAGGACGTATATTGCTGGGTTGTGAGATGAAGATTGTAGTTGCAGAATAACCCCTAAATAGTAAAGAATGATTGCTTCGGAAATCGAAATAGACATCAGGTTCAGCGAAACCGACGCAATGGGCGTAGTTTGGCACGGTAACTACCTCAAATTCTTCGAAGACGGAAGAGAGGCATTTGGAAAGACCTACGGATTGGAATATCTGACCATTTTTGACAAAGGCTATTTCACCCCGATCGTAAAATCTGAGATAGATCATAAAGCGCCGGTTTACTATGGACAAGTCATAAAAGTAGTAACCAGGTACGTGCCTGCGAAGTCGGCTAAGATTCAGTTTGAATACGAAGTGATCAATTTAACGACAGGTGAATTGTGTGCGATAGGTAAAACAATGCAGGTTTTTTTGGACAAGGAAACACGTACGCTGGAATTGATCACCCCTCCGTTCTACCAGGAATGGAAAGCAAAAAACCAGGTTTAGCCGGTTTTTAAAAACAGTAACATCAGAATGACTTATATCGGTGCTGAGGTAATTATTACTCCTCTGGGCGACACGACGGAGCAAAATTGGAGCGCATTAACGGAAAACAGGTCGGGTATCTCTTTGGTAGAAGGCGCGGGTTTTTCAGGTGAAAGTGTCTATTTAGCCAAAATGCTTTCCCTTTCAGCCGAGCGCAAATTTGAACAGCTTGTGATCGACAGTTTAGCTGCGATCGCGGGCAAAATTGATATCGCAATCCTTTCTTCCGCCCGTACCATTGTTGTTTTAAGTTCGACAAAGGGGGCACTGGATGTCAATGTAAAAGATCAGTTCGTTCCGGTACTGGATGCATTGAAGGCCCGCTTCGGATTAGTTCATCAGCCCATTGTTGTTTCAAATGCGTGCATTTCGGGTGTACTGGCGATCAATGCAGCGAGCAATTTGATCAAAGCAAACCTGTACGATCACGCAGTTGTAATCGGCTGCGACGTGCTCTCGGATTTTGTGGTAAATGGATTTCAGTCGCTCTTCGCAGCCAGTGATAAGCCCTGTGTGCCTTTTGACGCGGCCCGGAACGGTATCACGCTCGGAGAGGGTTGCAGTGCGGTGATACTTTCAAATTCAGCTACTATTTTCAATGAAGCTCCATTGAAGCTTCTGACAGGCGCAAGCGCCAACGATGCCAATCACATATCCGGGCCGTCGCGTACTGGGGAAGGTTTATACCGGAGTGTTACGAAGACGCTGGCGAACAATCAGGTGCAGCCCGGCGAGATTGACTTCATTTCTGCGCACGGTACTGCAACGGTTTTTAATGATGAAATGGAATCCATTGCATTCGACAGATTGCAGATGAGCGATATACCTTTAAATAGTTTCAAAGGCTACTTTGGGCACACATTGGGTGCAGCCGGCGTTATTGAAACTGCGGCCTCCATTCAGATGATCAGAAATGGAGTACTGGTCAAAAGTCTGGGCTTTCGCGACGCGGGTACTTCGAAGCCGCTCAATGTGGTTTCCGCAAATGAAAAAAAAGAAATTAGAACAATACTGAAAACTGCGTCGGGCTTTGGCGGCGGAAATGCCTCTTTGATCATCCGAAAAATATGAAGCGTATCACAGCATATTGCCGGTTAAAAGAGGATTATTGTACGGTAAATGGAGTTGAGGTCGCGCGCCGCGATGCAGACTCGCCGGATTCCTGGTTTAAGCAGATTTACAAAGAGCATGGATTCGTTTACCCGAAATTTTACAAAATGGACTCGCTTTCACAAGCGGGATACCTCGCTTCCGAGCTGATCAAACGCGCTGATCCAGGCTTTGCGACGAGGTACGGCGATGATGAAATTGCATTGGTTTTTGCAAACAGTGCGTCCAGTGCGGACACTGACCTGCGTTTTATCAAGTCTTACGAGGGAAGTGACTCGCCAAGTCCGTCCCTTTTCGTTTACACTTTGCCCAATATCATCCTGGGCGAAATAGCGATTTTGAACAAATGGTACGGCGAAAATATGTTTGCTGTTTTGTCTAAATTCGCCCCTGAATTTTATCTGAATTACTTGCAAGTCATGGAAGTAACCGGCGCGAAAGCTGCGCTCTGCGGGTGGCTGGAAGTCCTGGAAGGTAAGACTGACGTACTGCTCTTTCTTGTAGAGGAAGGCGGGCCGGACACTCGGGAACTGAATGCAGAAAACCTGTTAGACCTATATATTTAGAAAATCTCCAACAAACTGATATTAATCTCAACTTTTTATAAGGCAATGGACACGCTCAAAGAAGACCTTAAAAAACAAATCATAGAACAACTTAATCTCGAAGATATTACCCCTGCCGACATTGCCGACGACAGCCTGCTTTTCAACGACGAGGGACTCGGGCTGGATTCTATCGACGCCCTAGAACTAATCGTGCTGCTCGAAAAATACCACGGCATTCAGGTTACCAAGCCTGAGGAGGGTAAAGAGGCTTTTAAATCTGTCAATACCATGGCGGAATACATCCGCAAACGTCAAAGCTGATTACATAATCAATGGGAGTTCGGATCACGGGTGTCGGAGTTGTTTCTGCAATTGGATTAACGGTTGAAGAAAACCTGCGCGCACTGAAAGAAGGGAAAACGGGAATCAGCAAAATGGCATTTCTGAAAGAAGGTTCTGAATTGCTGGTGGGAGAGGCCAAGGTATCAAACGACGACCTGAAAGACGAACTGCACATTGGTACCAGGTACATATCCCGCACTTCACTGCTGGGGCTGCTCGCGGCGCGTGAGGCTTGGGGGCAAAACAGGTTGTCACAAACATTGCGAACAGGTATCATATCGGCTACTTCGGTTGGTGGAATGGACCGGAGTGAGCATTTTTACAAAGATTATCTCGCCAAAGAAAGCGCCGATTTCCGGCTACTCAGAACGCACGATAGCGGATCGACAACAGAAAGGATTGCGGCTGAACTGGGCATTAAAGATTACGTAAATACCTTATCAACCGCTTGCTCATCAGGCGCTAACGCGATCATGCTAGGTGCCAGGCTGATCCTGCAAAACAAATTGGACAGAGTGCTCGTGGGCGGGTCTGATGCATTAACCAGCTTCACAATTAATGGTTTCCGGTCTTTGATGATTTATGACGATCAATGGTGCCGGCCTTTCGATGAATCGCGCAGCGGACTTAACCTGGGCGAAGGAGCTGGTTTTTTATTATTGGAGAATGAAAAGAGCATTGCATTTTCGGGAAACCCGACGATCGCTTATTTGAGCGGCTGGGCAAACGCAGCCGATGCCTATCACCAGACTGCCTCCTCGCCGGAGGGAAAAGGCGCTACACTGGCTATCTCAAACGCATTGAAGAAGTCAGGGTTGGCCGCCTCTGAGATCACGTATGTAAATGCGCACGGTACCGGCACCAAAAACAACGACTTGTCTGAATCTGCGGCATTGAAGAACGTTTTCGAAGACCAAATTCCTGCATTCAGCTCGACGAAAGCATTTACAGGTCACACGCTTGCCGCTGCCGGCGCGATTGAAGCTGTATTTTCTATCTTATCAATCCAGAATAATCTTATTTATCCAAACCTGAACTTCAAAACAAGCATTGAAGAAACTGGGTTGGAACCCGTAACTGCATTGCAGACTGATAGGGAAGTCCATGCAGTGTTGTCCAATTCGTTTGGTTTTGGCGGTAATAATTCATCTTTGGTTTTTTCCGATCGTGCTTAATATGGACAAAAGAGTGCATTATATCTCCGCCGCTTCCACGATTTCGCATCAGCCTACGTTCGGGAATGCCGGCTTTTCGGGTTCAATTAGTGCATTGCAAGCTGATACGTCTTTGATAACCCCGGATTTTAAAGCATATATCGACGCCGGCTTGCTTCGCAGAATGAGCAAAATCCTGCGCATGTCGGTGGCTTGCGCAAAGGATTGTATCGCGCAGGCGCACATTGAACAACCGGACGCGATCATAGTCGGAACCGGGTTGGGCTGCTTGCAGGATACTGAAAAATTCCTGAATACCTCACTAACTGTGGAGGGACTGCTGCCACCCACCTCTTTCATTCAATCGACACATAATACAATGGCCGGACAGATTTCGCTGAGCATCAGCAATCACGGCTACAATATGACCCACACACAGAATACGCTCTCTTTCGAGCACGCATTGCTGGACGGGATACTGCTTTTGAATGATGGGGAAAGTGATATCTTGGTTGGTGCGGCGGATGAATACATTGATATATTGTCAGAAATTGGGCGCGAGCTAAACCTGCGCCCTGCCCGGCAACTTACTTCCGCGGCATCATTTTTTATCATTTCCAACCAGCCTAAAAGCGACACCGTTGCCTGCGTGAAAGATTGCTGGCCTGTTGCATTCCCGGAAAGTATTGCATCGGCAATCGACGATTTTCTTCACAGAAATGAGTTGAAACTGGCTGACATGGATTGCGTTTTTTATGCGGCATTTACGCAGGAACAAGGAGGCGAGCTGGCAGAATTATTTACAACCGCAGGCATCAGTGCACAGAAGTGCATTGATTACCTGGCATTCTCAGGTGTTTACCCCACAGCTTCTGCATTTGCAATGCATTATGCGGCGGATCTGATGAAAGCGGATAAGACAGTCAGGAATGCGCTGATCGTGAACGGTTTAAGGAGTGGAAATCTGGGATTAACATTGATACAATCAGTTGAAGCATAACATCGTCACATTCACATCCATTACCATATTTGCATTGAGCGGGATCATCTTTTGGGAGACCGGCTTTGCATGGATAATTTTTGCTGCGATTGTTGTCGCATACCTTGCTATCACAGCTTACGGATCTTTTAAAATTCAGTCCAATTACTTCTTTAAGTCTGTTAACAAAGGAAAGAAAAAGGCAATTTCACTGACGTTTGACGATGGCCCGGATCCTGATACAACACCTCGCATTCTGGAAGTTTTAAGAGAAAAAAATGTCAAAGCTGCTTTCTTCGTCATTGGTAAAAAAGCAGAAAAATATCCCGAACTCCTCCGTCAAATTGAAAGCGAGGGGCATATTATCGGAAACCACACTTACAGCCACAGCTACTTTCTCGGTTTTTTTCCCAAAACAAAACTGAAACACGATATTGAAAAATGCAGCGACGCGATCGTAGCGGCGATAGGGAAGTCACCGACTTTTTTCAGGCCGCCATTTGGTGTAACAAACCCTATTTACGGGAATGTGCTGAAAGAGCTGCACCTGCATTCAATCGGCTGGTCGCTCAGGAGCCTCGATACGCGGGCTTCTAATAAGTACCAGATTATCAACAAGATCATTGCCAAAATAAATGCAAGAGATATCGTTTTGCTGCACGACAACCTGCGCGTTACAGCCGATTCAGTGGAAGATGTGATCGAGCATTGCCTTCAAAAAGGGATCAAGATCATACCTCTTCCTCAACTCATTGAAAAAGAAGCTTATGAATAACATTAAGTTCGTTTTGTGTCTGTGCTGCATTCTTTTTTCGCAGATTTTACAAGCGCAAACTTTCAAGCCGGTAGCGGATCGGGAAAAGGTTCTGGCAGATTTGCGAAAAACGTCACAGGCTACTACTTCCATTCAGGCTTCTTTTACGGAAGAAAAATTCTTGGCTGTCTTGAAAGAGCCAGAACGTTCATCTGGGTCCTTTTACTTTCAGCAGAAAGACAAAATGCGCTGGGAACAAAAAAGTCCTTCTAAGTATGTGATATTGATTAACGGCGAAAAACTGCGGATCCAGGAAGGCGGAAAAGAAAAGAATGTGGGTCAGGCCGGGAGAATGGCGTCCCAGATCAAAGAATTGATGATAGGACTGGTGAATGGGGATTTTCAGCAAAATAAAGCGTTTTCCATCGCTTGCCTGGGCAATGATGAACAGTACCAGATCGTGCTGACCCCGGTTAACCGGCGGCTGAAAAATATCTATTCGAAGATCACAATGGTTTTCTCCAAAAGCTCTCTTCGGCTGAAAGAGCTGGCTTTTTTCGAAAAAGGAGGTGATAAAAGCGTCATGAAATTTCAGGCGGAGAAATTTAATCAGCCGATTGACGATAGCCTCTTCCACAATTTATAAGTATACTTGAACAGGATGCAGCAGGGTATCTACCATATCGGGGCGATTGAACAAGAAGATGGGGCATTGACAGCTCCTGTGACTATCAATCCGGAGCACGCACTTTTCAGCGGGCATTTTCCTGGCTCACCGGTGCTGCCAGGTGTGATCCAGCTGGACATAGTGAGAGACGCACTGGCGCAGCATACAGGCAAGCCACTGAAATTAAAAACGGTCAGGACCTGTAAATTCCTGGAAGTACTCAATCCGTCGGTGCATTCAGCATTAACGGTTACAATTAAATACAAAGAGCAGGATATGCTGGATATTACCGCTTCCGGGGAAAGTGGAGGTTCAGTTTTTTTCAAGCTGCAAGCAACATTCATCTGAGTTATTTACTCTCTTTTTTGACTCAACGGACATAAAGAAATTTTTTATCAGTCCCGTAAATTAAAATGACTCTTTCGGAGATCAAGTGCTGCATTATCATTCCTACTTACAATAATCAGAACACATTGCGGAGGGTTATTGATTCTGTGCTTCCCTATGCGGACGGGCAGACGGTGATCGTGGTCAACGATGGTTCTACAGATGATACCAAGTATATTCTGTCTTCTTACGGTGTAAAGCTGCGTGTACTGAATAATTTCAAAAATTTCGGAAAAGGTTATTCGCTCAGGCGCGCATTTCAGGAGGCTCTTTTGCTGGGTTACGAAAACGCAATTACACTGGATTCTGACGGTCAGCATCTTGCGAGCGACATACCTGCTTTCATCGAAGCCGCGCACCGGAATCCTGGGGCATTGATCATGGGGTCCAGGAATATGGAGCAGGAGGGAGTGCCAGGTAAAAGCTCATTTGGCAATAAGTTCTCGAACTTCTGGTTCAAGTTCGAAACCGGTATCAGCCTTCCCGACACGCAAACTGGATTCCGATTATACCCTTTGGAGCCGCTTAAATCAATGAAGCTCTTCACGAGGAAATTTGAAACAGAGATAGAGGTGATCGTGAAAATGGCCTGGCGCAACGTTCCGATTGTTCCCATTAACATACAGGTTATTTACGATAAAAATGAGCGCGTTACGCATTTCCGGCCGTTTCGCGACTTCACCCGCATCAGCATTCTGAATACCTGGCTGGTGATACTGACCCTGCTCTATTATCTTCCCAAAAGGCTGATCCTGCAAGTCAGGCAAAAAGGTTTGTGGAACCTGATCAAGCAGGAAGCTGTAAAGCCCGGCGAATCTAATTTGGATAAAGCCAGGTCAATCGGTTTTGGCTTTTTTATGGGGATTGTGCCCGTCTGGGGATTTCAGCTGCTGATCGGGATCCCGCTTTCGATCTTCTTTCGGATGAACAAAGTACTTTTTCTCACAGCCGCCCATATCAGTATCCCACCGTTTATTCCATTCATCATTTTTGCGAGTTACCAGTTTGGCGGATTGTTCTACGAGACAGGCGTACAAATCAGTTCTTTCGAAAATCTGACGCTCGAATCCATTCATCTTAACTTTGTACAGTACTTTCTCGGCGGAACACTGCTCGCGGTGGCCGTCGGACTGGCCGGTTTTCTCATCAGCCTGCTTCTTCTCGCTATCTTCCGTCCGGCCGGCTCAAAGGCACTGGAGGCTAATTAGTTAGCTACTTTTTCGCTTGAAATGCTTCCATATCCGGTGCATTCCGGTGCTGCTATGCTCATTATATTTTTATAAAATCTATAAGAATTAACCAAAAAGCGGATTTTTGGATTTTGTTATGAGGTCTCATTCTCTATATTTACGGAATTGTAAACATTTTAACAATAAATTGGATATAGCATGAGTGTCATTACCTATTTAGTACCGGCTCTCGGTCTTGTTGGCCTGCTGGTTATGTTCTTCAAAAGAGGCTGGGTTGTCCGACAGGATGGTGGAAGTCCTGAAATGAAAGAGATAGCAGATGCCATTGCAGATGGCGCCCTTGCCTTCCTGAAAGCCGAATGGCGTGTACTCATCGTCTTTGGAATTATAGTTGCAATACTGCTGGGCTACTCAGGTACCCTCGTTGAAAATTCAAGTGCATTTATTGGAATATCGTTTGTAATCGGCGCTTTTGTGTCTGCATTCGCAGGTTACATCGGGATGAATATTGCCACAAAATCGAATGTGCGTACTACGCAGGCCGCCCGTACCAGTTTGGCAAAAGCGCTGGAAGTTTCATTTACCGGCGGTTCGGTAATGGGGATCGGCGTAGCGAGCCTTGCTGTAATAGGGCTGGGTGGACTGTTTATCATTTTATATTCGGCATTTGTGGGCGACAGTACTGACGTGAATGGACTGGCAATGGAAAAAGTACTTGAAGTACTGGCCGGTTTTTCACTTGGTGCAGAATCGATTGCGCTATTTGCCCGTGTAGGCGGAGGTATCTACACCAAAGCAGCCGACGTAGGTGCTGACCTCGTAGGCAAGGTAGAGGCAGGGATACCGGAAGACGATCCGAGGAACCCAGCCACCATTGCAGATAACGTAGGTGACAACGTGGGAGACGTGGCTGGAATGGGCGCCGATTTGTTTGGATCATACGTGGCTACAATCCTCGCGACCATGGTTTTAGGTCGTGAGATCATAGCTACTTCGACTGATAATTTTGGTGGTATCGCCCCGATATTGCTTCCAATGGTAATTGCAGGAATGGGGTTGATTGCCTCTATCATCGGGATGTTGCTTGTGCGGATTGCCGACGATAATGGCAATGTACAAGCCGCGCTGAACCGCGGAAACTGGGGCTCAATTATCCTGGTATTGATTGTAAGTTATCCTTTGACAATGTGGATGCTTCCAGAAGGTACGCTCACGATCAGAGGCGTTGATTTTACCGCAATGGACGTTTACTGGGCAATTTTGCTGGGTTCTATCGTGGGCGCGATCATGTCGATGGTTACGGAATATTACACAGCAATGGGCAAGCGGCCGGTGCAATCGATTGTAAATCAATCTTCAACCGGTCACGCAACCAACATCATCGGTGGTCTTTCGGTGGGAATGGAATCAACGGTAATCCCAACACTTGTGTTAGCTGCGGGGATTTTCATTAGTTATGAATTTGCGGGTTTATATGGAGTAGCTATTGCTGCGGCAGGTATGATGGCGACTACCGCCATGCAGCTCGCCATTGATGCATTTGGCCCGATTGCCGATAATGCGGGAGGTATCGCTGAAATGGCGCATTTGCCTGAGGAAGTACGCGGACGTACAGATATTCTCGACGCGGTAGGTAACACCACCGCCGCAACCGGAAAAGGCTTTGCGATCGCCTCGGCTGCATTGACTTCACTGGCGCTTTTCGCCGCATTTTGCGGTGTAGCAGGCATTAACTCTATTGATATTTACAAGGCCAATGTGCTCGCAGGACTTTTCGTTGGAGCGATGATACCATTTATTTTCTCGTCTTTGGCCATTGCAGCGGTAGGTCGCGCGGCTATGAAAATGGTGGAAGAGGTGCGTCGCCAGTTTCGTGAGATTCCGGGGATTATGGAAGGTACAGCCAAGCCGGAATACGACAAATGCGTGGCTATTTCAACGCAGGCATCGATCCGCGAAATGGTAGCCCCTGGTTTGATCGCACTGATTGTGCCTGTTCTGGTGGGATTCCTTTTCGGGCCGGAGGTACTTGGCGGTACACTGGCGGGCGTAACTGTGTCCGGTGTATTAATGGGTATTTTCCAAAACAATGCGGGCGGTGCCTGGGACAATGCGAAGAAGTCTTTTGAAAAAGGCGCGGTGATTAACGGACAGACTTATTACAAGAAATCGGAACCGCATAAAGCAGCTGTGACAGGCGATACGGTAGGGGACCCATTCAAGGATACATCCGGCCCTTCGATGAACATTCTTATCAAGCTGATGTCGATCGTTTCCCTGGTAATCGCCCCGCACATCGCAGTGGAACGTGCAGATCTGCAAGGAATGGATGTAAAAGCTAAAACCGAGAAAGTAGCTTTATTAGAAGCAAAGAAGGCAGTCGCTCCGACTGCGGTGGTTCTTGCGGTTGACGCGAAGGACATTAAATAAAGAAAGGCTAAGTTTCTAATGCATTTAAGGCAAACCCGGCCAATTGGTGGCTGGGTTTATTTGTTTCGGAGTTCAGCCGGATTTAGTTAATTTTATATCAAATCTGAAACAAGCAGTTATGTTGCCGAAGCCGATAATCAAGAAAATTCTGACATCAAGTAAACCTCAGCTGGCGCAGTGGGGAGTTTGCCAGATAGGCATCTTCGGTTCTTCTCAAAGAAACCAGATGACAGCTGACAGTGACATTGATATCTTGGTGGATTTTGAGCCAGATAAAGAGACTTATCTGAACTTTATAGCCACGTGTAGTTTTCTTGAAGCTGCTTTCAAAAATATCAAGGTTGATATAGTTTCGAAAAAAGGTCTAAGTCCTTTTATAGGACCGCATATCCTTAAAGAGGTGGAGTATGTCTAAGGATCACATTGAGTATCTCAGGCACATCTTAATGGAATGCGAGTATATCACCTCGGTAATTACACCGGACATTCGTAAAGAGGACTTCCTCACAGACGAAACCTTAAAAAGAGCTGTTGTGAGAAGTTTAGAAATCATCGGAGAGGCGACAAAGAAGATACCTGTTGATGTGAAATTGAAGTGGGGAAAGGTTGCGTGGAAGAATATGGCAGGAATGCGTGACCGGCTTATTCACGATTATATGGGTGTCAATTACTTGATTGTATGGGATGTTGCATTCAACCTGATTCCGGAAATCAAATTACAGGTAACAAACATAATCGCTGCCAAGCAATAATCCCCCGGAATGATTTTTGCTCTGCTCCGTTGACCCCACATGGGGACATTCATTTGAACAAACAGAAATCATGAAAAAGGTATTTGTATTAGCCGCTTTAATCGCATTCTCATCCGCTGCTTACGCACAAGATGCAGAGACTAAAACAGAGCAAGCTGTCG
This sequence comes from Dyadobacter crusticola DSM 16708, assembly GCF_000701505.1. GTDB lineage: Bacteria > Bacteroidota > Bacteroidia > Cytophagales > Spirosomataceae > Dyadobacter > Dyadobacter crusticola. Next base: position 275,353 of record NZ_KL370786.1, read on the forward strand.
ACAAGACTAAATCTGCCGGAAGAAAAGCAGGCAAGGAAATTAAGAAAGATGCCAAAGTCGTTGGTGAAAAAACCAAAGACGGCGCTGAATACGTTGGTGATAAGACAAAGGAAGGTGCTGAGTACGTGGGAGACGGCGTAGAAAAAGGCGCTAAAAAAGCGAAACGCGGCACTGAAAAAGCCTACAACGCAACCAAAGACGAAGCGAAAGAAATTAAGAGTGATATCAAAAAGAAAACAGACGATAAATAAGTCTGGAAGGAAAATGCCCGCCAGGTGGTTGATCAACCATTTGGCGGGCATTTCTTTTTCCTACGTGGGGTTAAGATAGCTTACCTTTCAGGTAATTGATAGTCGGCTTATACGCGTCAGCAGTCGCTACCGGGTCGTATTTCGCATTACTTGGATTAGCAAAAGCATGTACCGCATCGTACATTTTGATGGTAACTTTTTTGCCGGCAGTTTTCATATCTTCTTCAAATTTACTCACCATAGCAGGATTGATACCTTGATCCTGGCTGCCGAAAATTCCGAGTACATCCGTATTGAGTTTCTTCAATTTTTCAACATCTGTTTCCGGGCGGCCGTAGTACATGACGCAGCCCACCACCTGTTTACCTCCTTCGATCGCATTTTGCAGCGAAAGCATTCCGCCAAAACACCATCCGATACTGGCAACCTTTGCGTCTTTACCTGCATAAGAAAGTCCGCCCTTTGTGATTGCGGCCAACCGTTCAGCCGAAGCAGATTGCATTAACTTCCCTGCTTCTTCACGGGTAGTTCCCACCTTTCCGTCATACATATCCAGCGCCAGTACATTGACGTCCCCCAAATCCTTGTGCAATTTGGCTGCTTCCTCTTTGATGTGGTCGTTCAATCCCCACCATTCCTGATAAACAAATAGCCACTTATTTGATTTTTTAGGTGATTTCAGCAAAAAGCCGCTTGCTGTTTTTCCGTCCGGCGTCGGGAATGAAATAGTTTCGCCAGCTCCCTGGTAAGTAAAAGCTGCGGGATTTTCGTGGAGCATCTGAAAAGCAGGATCTGCTGCGAGTGCAGACATATCATTGCCCGGAATGGAAACAGTGTGACAAACGGGAATAGAACCTGATTTTTCCGCAGGTTGGGGCAGAAAAGTTTTCAGCATAAAGAAGGTTAGTAACAAGAAGATTGTTCTCATAGGTTAAGAGCGGTTGGTTGGTTCATTTGGTTTAAATATAACAAAAATACTGCGCCGTGCTCAGCTGCAATATTGTACTATACGTAGATGCTGGGCTATTGGATGCGCCTGATATTCATCATTGACGAAAAGATTGCACTTATAGAAAGACCGGAACTTAATCCCGCTTTCGACCCGTTAAAAGATTGGTATTAAAGATGGTCATGGAAAAGAAGCGATATTTTTATATAATCCTGATTTTGGGCTCACTGGCAACAGTCAGCCCATTCTCAATTGATATGTACCTGCCAGGTTTTCCAAGGATAGCTGCGGATCTGGCTACTACGATTGACAGGGTACAACTTTCCCTGACCAGCTATCTGATCGGGATCTGTTTGGGACAAATTCTATATGGTCCCCTGCTGGACCGTTTTGGCCGTAAAAAGCCCCTCTACGTGGGCTTGGGTTTGTACGTCATCGCGTCCATCGGTTGTGCGCTCACATCTTCGGTTGATGCCTTGATCGCGATGCGGTTCTTCCAGGCAATGGGCGGCTGCGTAGGTCTGGTTGCTTCGCAAGCTTTGGTAAGTGACCTTTTTGCACCTCAGAAAAGGGCGGAAGTCTTTTCAATGATTACACTTGTGATAGCCGTATCCCCAATGATCGCACCGACAATTGGCGGATATGTTACGTCCACCATTGCATGGCAATGGATTTTCGTGATCCTGGCGGGCATTGTGAGTGCGATGATGCTGGCTATTTACTTTTTTCTGCCTACCGGGCGGGATGCTGATCCCTCGGTATCGTTGCAGCCCCGCGCAGTGATGAAAGGTTTCGGGATTGTCTTGAGTCAGCCGCAATTCCTTTTGTACACGCTGGCGGGTGGCTTGGCTACCGCTGCACCTTTCGCTTACATTGCTGGTTCGTCGGATGTTTTCATGAATATCTACAACGTTTCCGAGCAGCAGTACGGCTGGATATTCGCGTTCCTCGCTTTTGCAATGATCGGTTCCACGCAGCTGAACCACATACTTTTGAAGAAATACACAAGTGAACAGATCATTAAGACCACCCTCGTTGGCCAAAGCCTGGTGGGAATGGTTCTGATCGTGGGCGTGTACAACAGCTGGTTCAGCCTGCTTCCATTGATCGGAATGATGTTCCTTTTCCTTTGCGGACAGGGGTTAACGGGACCTAATGCATCTGCATTGTCGCTTGCTCCTTTTCACAAACATACTGGCAGCGCATCGGCTTTAATGGGCAGCTGGCGAATGGGAGCGGGAGCGATCATTTCCGCACTGGTCAGTCTTTTTCATAATAATACGGCTGTTCCAATGGTCGGAATGATGGCGTTTTGTTCGGTAGCCGGGCTGGCTATTCTGTTCACAGGCAACATCGTGGTGAGGCACCAGGCAAGCCGCAGAAGTGTAGAAGACGAGGTGTCTGTGCTGCTCTGATAGCGTCAAGGCAGGTTTCTCACTGCATTGAAAAGCATATCGATAAAAGCCTGCCGGTCGATATCATAAGCAACGATGGTGTTAGGTTGGCGGTGAAGTACATTGTAAAAATCCACCACAGTTGCGCCGCGGGTTAGTTCCCCCTTTGTTTCAACATCCACATAGCAAGCTTTCGTCTTGAATATTCCGGGACTGAGGAGCCAAGCAATGGCGCAAGGATCGTGCAATGCAGCTCCTCCTTCCAGTTCCGTTCTTTGCTCCCGGTAAAATTTTGAGAAAAACTCCATTAAGTCTGCCGCTACTTCACCTGACTTGTTTTTAAAGGTCCGGAACAGCTCAATATCACGCTGAAATACCAGTGCTTTGTGCGTTACATCCAGGCCGCACATCGTAATGGGCACGCCGGCACGGAACACAATTGCCGCAGCTTCCGGATCGACGTACATATTGAATTCGGCCAGCGGCGTCATATTGCCCCTGAAAATACCTCCGCCCATCAGCGAAATCCGCTCAATTTTATCTTTCAAATGTGGGTAACTTTCCAGGAACGTGGCGATGTTTGTAAGCGGCCCCGTGGCTACAATGGTGACCTTTTTCGTGCTTTCCTCTAAGATTCCTGCTATACCTTCTGCCGCTCGAAGCGTTTCCGGCAGGGTATCAATGCGAGGTAACAAAGGTCCGTGCAGTCCGCTTTCGCCATGAACTTCATCGGCTATCACCAGCTCACAGCATAGCGGCTTTTCGGCGCCCCGAAATACAGGTACACTTGCACCTATTACAGAAAGGATTTTGAGTGTATTTGCAAAAGTCTTGTCCTGGGTCTGGTTTCCGGCAGATACGGTCACTGCTTTCACATCCAGCTGCCCGCTTCCGAAAGCAAGCATCAACATGAGCGCATCGTCGTGCCCGGGATCACAATCAATAATGACAGGTACCTTCTCCATAGCTGAAAGAGAGACTATTATTTCCTGGAAATCGATTTCTTGTCCACTAAAATTCCCAGACCAAAATGTTTGGGATAATTGTATAAAGTCTGTCCGGTTTGTTTGGCAATGTCCTTCACTGCCTGCCTTACTGCCGGGAAACTTTCGGTATCATGGAATATCGTACAATCGCTGTGTTGCGCTGCCCAGAGCCCGCATTCAAAAGTTTCTTTGTAGTTATGCACGATGTCGACGTGAGCCAGGTTGTAGTGGCTCTGGTCTGTCTTAATCCAGTCGCGGTAATCAGATTTAACGAGCTGGATATTGGGGTAGGGCGCCAGCCGTGCACTTGTATCGCGAAAATGTTCGCTTTTATTGGCAGTATGTTCGTCACCTTCAAAGGTATCCACGCCTGTTACCGACTTGAAGAAGTTGGAAAACACAACCGCCGAATACCCGAATTCCACCCCAAATTCAATGCAACGGTCATTACCGAGGTGGAACTGTTCAATGATATCCCCGATGATCAGTTCAAGGCCCTCCCAGGCTGAAACGACTTCCAGCGTTTTCGCCGGTCGACGCAGGTTTTTTGGTTTAAATGGTTTGATATCGAGAATGAAATTTTCCCTGATGTAGGTCCTTAGTCCCATATAGATGAATCGTTGATGCGCGCAAATTAGTCCGCAATGGCCGGGTTTCATAGTAGCACGGCAAAATCTTGCCGTCAGAATGTTTGTTAAAGTGCCCTCTCGCAAGCTGTAAGGTGCCAGAAATACGGATTGTATTTGTTTCTAAAATATTGTACGGGCAGTATAGTGCAGGATAGTTGTGAAGTGTAAAATGTTCATTATTGTATAAATAAGTGTACAATTTTGCGTTAATTAGAGCAGCGACGGATTGTACAAGCAGTTTCCTGAACCTCGTACCATGACATTTAATACAAGAATAACCTGCACCATACTATTGTTATGGGGCGCATTGGTTTTTAAATCCTGCAATAATACGTCGCTCAACCAGGCAACTGAGGAAAAGCTTCCTGAGCAGGTCAGCTATAACTTCGATATCCGTCCCATTCTTTCCGATAAATGCCTGGCTTGTCACGGTCCCGACGCAAACAAGCGCGAAGCCGGCTTGCGTCTTGACGATCCGGCTGCTGCATTCAAAGCATTAAAAGACAACCCCAAGGCCCACGCGATTGTAGCAGGAAAGCCCGAGCTGTCCGAAGCTTACCTGCGCATTACAACCACAGATACCTCCCTGCGCATGCCGCCACCAGCTTCTAACCTCAAATTGTCGCAGCGGGAAGTAGACCTGATAGAAAGGTGGATCAGGCAGGGAGCGAAATACGAAAAACACTGGGCGTTTGTAGCGCCCCGCAAAATTGCAGTGCCGGAGGTAGATCATGAAGATTGGCCTAAAAACGAGATCGACTATTTTATTCTTGAAAAACAGGAACAAAAAGGATTGCAGCCAAACGAAGAAGCTGACAAAGAGCGACTGCTGAAACGCCTCAGCCTAGATTTGACCGGCCTGCCGCCTACATTAAAAATGATGGATGACTTTCTGGCTGATAACAGCCCGAATGCATACGAGAAAATGGTTGATCAGCTCCTGAAAAACCCTGCTTACGGCGAGAAAATGGCGATTCACTGGCTCGATCTAGCACGTTATGCTGATTCGCACGGATACCAGGACGATGGTTACCGCACGCAGTGGCCGTGGCGCGACTGGGTGATCCATGCATTTAATAAAAACATGCATTACAATGATTTTGTAACCTGGCAGCTAGCCGGCGACCTGCTTCCAAATTCCGGGAAGGAGCAGCTTCTGGCAACAGGTTTTAACAGAAATCATAAGATAACTGAAGAAGGCGGTGTGATACCGGAAGAGTATCGCATTATGTACGTAACCGACCGCAATGATCTTTTTGGAAAAGGGTTACTCGGCGTCACACTGGAATGCGCGCATTGCCACGATCACAAATACGACCCGTTTTCGCAAAAGGAATATTACCAGATGTTTGCGTTCTTCAACAATGTGAATGAGGTAGGTATCGAGTCGGTAATCGGCGGGCCGGAAACTTATGCCAAAAAACCTTTAATGGAGATCAGCGACGAGGATGTGAAGAGTATTCTCAGCTTTGTAAACAAACCCGACACCAACCGCCTTATCGTCTCGGTAATGGGTGATCTGGACTCAACGAGGAAAACTTACATCCTGAAAAGAGGCGTTTACGACGCGCCAGGTGACGAAGTGCAGCCAGGTACGCCCAGCTCAATCCTGCCTTTTGATAAAAAATATCCTAAAAACAGGCTTGGACTTTCACAATGGTTGTTTGACAAGCGAAATCCATTGACTTCCCGCGTTTACGTCAACATTCTTTGGCAGGAGTTATTTGGCAAAGGCATTGTCAAAACTTCCGGCGACTTTGGAATGCAGGGAGAACTGCCCTCGCATCCTGCATTACTCGACTGGCTTGCGGTTGATTTTATGGAGCATAACTGGGATATCAAGCGGCTTGTCAAGCAAATGGTTACTTCGGCTACTTACAGGCAATCGGCTGTTGTCCCAAAAGAAAAGCTGGCTGTCGATCCCGATAATATACTTCTGGCACGCGGGCCCCGGTACCGCATTCACGCAGAATTTATAAAAGACCTGGTACTAGCGAGCAGCGGGCTTTTGAACAAAACAATAGGAGGGCCAAGCGTAAAACCCTACCAGCCAGCCGGATTGTGGGAAGGTGCTACTTCCGGGCGTGGATTGTTGTCGGTGTACAACCAGGATCACGGCGCAAGTCTGTACCGACGTGGCATGTACACGCTGATCAAAAGGACAGTCCCGCCGCCCACAATGAGCATTTTTGATGCGAGCAACCGGGATTTGTGTGAAGTAAAACGACTGAAAACCAACACACCATTGCAGGCGCTGGTCATGATGAACGACCCGGCAGTACTCGAAGCCTCCCGCGTGCTTTCTGCCAAACTGTTACAGGAAAGAACGGACGCTAAAGATAAAATCACCAAAGCTTTCAGGCTGATCGTCTGCCGCAAGCCTTCCGAAAAAGAGCTCGCTGTTCTGACAGGATATTACGAGAAAGAACTAAAAACGATCAGTCCTACCGCAGCAGAAAAAATGATCGCGATCGGGGAATATCCATTGACGAGAAATGTAGACAAAAAAGCGCTCGCCTCACTCATGAGGGTTGTATCAACGATTTACAATTTGGAGGAGACGATAACGAAAAGCTAAGGGAGCAGTCGGCTCTCGGCTTTCGGCAGTCGGCTTTTTGGGGTTTTTGAGCAAAGAAATTGAAAACAAAAGCTGATAGCCGATGGCCGACAGCCGATAGTCAAAAAACATGGACAAAGAAATCATTGAACACGGGTTCAACTTCAATCGCCGGCGGTTTTTATCTACGATGAGTCTCGGCATTGGGAGTGTGGCGCTTGGGTCGCTGTTGATGCCAGATCTGCTGAAAGGAGGAGGATTAGAGGAGGAGGGACTTGCGCCGGGCATTCCGCATTTCGCGCCGAAAGCCAAGCGGGTTATTTATATGTTCCAAAACGGTGCGCCCTCGCAGCAGGAGCTTTTCGACTATAAGCCGAAGCTCCGTAAAATGCTCGGGCAGGAAATTCCACCTTCGGTACGCGGCAGTCAGCGACTTACCGGTATGACGGCCAATCAGGCTTCATTTCCGTTGGTCGGTTCTTTCGTGGATTTCAAGCAATATGGTCAGTCACAAGCCTGGGTAAGTGACTTGCTGCCTTATACTTCCAAGATTGTGGACGATATCTGCATTGTGAAGTCCATGTACACGGAAGCAATCAACCACGATCCTGCACTGACCTTTTTACAAACCGGCTCGCAGCAGGGAAACCGGCCGAGTATGGGCTCCTGGCTGAGTTATGGTCTTGGTAATGAGAATAAAAACCTGCCCAACTTCACTGTTCTGCTTTCTCGCGGGGTCGGTAACGGACAAGGGGTTTATTCCAAATTGTGGTCAAACGGGTTTCTGGATTCGGTACACCAGGGTGTGCAGTTCAGCAAAGGCGAAGACCCTGTTTTGTACCTGCGAGATCCCGAGGGAATGGACCGGAAAGAGCGCCGCGAAATGCTCGATAACCTCTCACAGCTGAACGAATTATCCTACCAGGAATTTGGCGACCCGGAAATCACAGCCAAGATCAAGCAGTATGAGATGGCTTACCGCATGCAGACTGCAGTGCCGGAGGTAATGGATCTCTCCAAAGAATCGGACGACATCATCAAGCTGTACGGACCAGAATGTCTGGTGCCGGGTACCTACGCTGCCAATTGCCTGCTGGCGCGGAAGCTGTCCGAAAACGGCGTACGTTTCGTTCAGCTCTATCACCAGGGCTGGGACCAGCACGGCAATCTGCCTTATGAAATTACCAAGCAGGCAATGGACGTAGACCAGGCCTCAGCTGCATTGGTAACCGACCTGAAACAGAGGGGATTGTTGGATGAAACACTGGTGATCTGGGGTGGAGAATTTGGCCGCACCAGCTACACGCAGGGAAAGTTGACGGCAGATAATTACGGTCGTGATCACCATCCCCGCTGCTTTACAATATGGATGGCAGGCGGCGGGATCAAGCCCGGAATGGTATATGGAGAAACAGACGAGCTCGGGTACAACATTGCCAAAGATCCGGTGCATGTTCATGATTTTCAGGCTACTGTGCTGCACCAGCTGGGCTTGAACCACGAAAAGCTCGTATTCAAACACCTTGGCAGGAGATACCGGCTTACGGATGTTTCGGGTAAAGTAGTCCGTGATATAATCAGCTGACCTGCGCAGTTAAATTCTTATTTGATCAAATTCTTGGTGAGACTTTAATGTATTTAAGATTCAGGTTTTTTGCGGAACAAGTACTTGTTGCTGCCAATATTTTCATTCTGTTCTTACTGGTTTTTGAAAGCAAGCTGGTGGTTCCTGCCTGGCTGCAAACGATCGGAAGAATGCACCCGCTGATCCTGCATTTCCCGATTGTGATCCTGCTGATTGCAATGCTGCTCGAATTTTTCAGGTTCAAGCCTGAGTATGCGACCAATCAGTTTTACAAAAATTTCCTTCAAAACCTGCTGCTGATCGGCTCCCTTTTCGCTGCTATTACAGTGATAATGGGGATTTTCCTGTCAAAAGAGGAAGGATATGCCGGAGAAGTGCTGACCCTCCATAAATGGACAGGTGCAGGTATTTTCTTCATTGCTTCGATTATCTATTTTGTCCGGAACTCAGGTTGGTACAAAGCACCAGTCGCCAGGGCCGGCGCCTTTGTAACTATAATTGCATTGGTACTTACCGGGCATTACGGCGCAGCACTGACGCACGGGAGCAATTTCATTTGGGAGCCGGTATCCAGCCAAAATGAAATGGGCGCCGTATCTCTGGACGAAGCCGTGGTATACACGAATGTGATCCAGCCGATCCTGGAACAGAAATGCACAAGCTGCCACAATCCCGATAAACTCAAAGGAGAATTGATCCTCACAGATCCGGCCTCCATCTTGAAAGGAGGTAAGTCAGGCAAGCTGATCGTGCCCGGCAATGCGGCTATGAGCTTGTTATTGCAAAGAGTGCATTTGCCGATGGAAGAAAAAAAGCACATGCCGCCGTCGGGAAAAGCACAGCTTACCTTGCAGGAGATTTCCCTGCTCACTTTGTGGGTGAACCAAAAGGCAGATTTTAACAAGAAGGTGGTTGATCTTGCCGCATCGGACTCATTGCGGCTCCTGGCTACTGCCTATCTTAAACCTGCCCAGGCAGAAGAACAATTCAGTTTTGCTGCGGCGGATGAAGATGAGATTGCCAAGCTGAATTCAGATTACCGGACCATTCTGCCGCTCGCCCGCGAATCGCCGGCACTTGCTGTGAACATTTACAATGCGGCAAGTTATAGTTCCAAACAGCTTGATGAACTGAGCAAGATCAGGCAGCAGATTGTGTCATTGAACCTCAACAAAATGCCGGTGAAAGATGCTGACCTGAAAAGCATAGCGCAATTCGAAAATCTGCGAAAGCTGGATCTCAACTTTACCGAGGTAACTGCCGCTGGACTCAAAGAACTTTCTTCATTAAAATACCTGCAAAGTCTGACACTCTCGGGTACCAAGGTCAATCTGGCTGATTTGAAGGGTTTGTTGCCTGCATTGAAGAGTCTGAAAACAGTAACAGTCTGGGATACCAGGTTGTCTGCTGCTGACGTGGCCGTTTTGCAAGAAGAAATCAGGAACGTAGAAATCATTGGCGGCTTCAAGGACGATGGCAAAAATCCATTGAGGTTGAACCCGCCCCAGGTCAAGAACAGCGCGATGATTTTCGCCAAAACTGCACCCCTGGAATTGAAACACCCGATCAAAGGAGTGGATATCCGCTTTACAATGGACGGAACCGAGCCGGACAGCATCACTTCCCCGCTTTTTGACAATAAAACAATCCTTACTTCCAGCGCAACCGTCAAAGCCAGGGCTTACAAAAATGGCTGGTACGGAAGCGAGCTGGCCACATTCGATTTCTTTAAGAGCGCCTATAATCCCGACAGTGTGAACCTGTTGCAACCACTCAACCGCGTACATCAGGCCGAAGGTGCAAAGACGTTTTTCGATAAAAAGCTCGGTGTGATAGGCGCGAATAATCCCGCCTGGGCTAATAACTGGGCCGGTGTGCGGAATAATGATATGGTACTGATGTCCGAATTCAGGAAGCCGGTCGCATTATCTTCGGTGGGACTGCATTATATGATCGAGGAGGCGACAGGCATATTCCCGCCGCAACTCGTGGAGGTGTGGGGAGGTAACAGCCGTGACAATCTGAAACTGATCTCAACCTTTAAAGCGCCGCTTCCTTCGAAAGGCGATAAGGCTTGTCTGAAAATGGTGGAGGGGCGATTCAAACCTCAAAGTGTTTCTTTCGTGAAAGTTGTGGTGAAACCAGTTGAGAAAATCCCGGAGTGGCACGGCTCAAAAGGCAACCGCGCATTGCTGCTCGTCGACGAAATGTTCTTTAACTAAGATCACCCTTTTTCTATGCGGCGCCACATTTCGGCGCACGCGCGTGCATTGTGGTAAGGACATTTCCAGAAGTTGATCTTGTCGCCTTTCACGGGAGTGCCGTCTTCTTTCACCGTCATGTGCCACTCGCCGCGCTCCTGGTCGATGAACTTGCCTGTTACATAATCCCAGCTTTTTTCAGCTTTGTCCCTGAATTGTTTTTCGCCGGTAAGCTGATATGCGTTGTAAAAACCCACGAGCTGCTCTGCGCCTACCCACCAGCTGCGGTCTGTCTGGGTGTGTTTTGTCGCCGGATCGTACTCATAGTTCAGTGCGCCGTCGGGGCTCAATCCTTTACTCGCAACCCGCGCCATTTGAATCGACTTCTGTTTCATTCTGGCGATCAGCTGTTTGTCATGCAGGATTTCGGCAGTTTCGAAAAGCAGCCAGGAAGCTTCAATGTCATGCCCGTACGAAACAATATTATCTTTCGCTTTCCATTCTTCATCGAAGAACAGCTGCATGGTGTTGGTTTGCGGATTTACAATGTGCGTGATGATCGCATCCAGCATATTCGTGGTCTGTTTTTTCAGCTGCTGGTCCGGCCACACTGTGTACAGGTTTGTATAAGCTTCCACGAGGTGCAAATGCGTGTTCATGCTTTTAACCCACGGACTTTTACTTAATATATAATCATCGGTGTCTGACCAGTCTCTCGCAAAAGCTTCGCGGTAGCCGCCGTTTTTCGGGTCAAATGCATGTTTTTCGATAATATGAAAAAGCGATATCGCCTGTTCCAATGCAGGTTTATGGTGGGTTACCCTATAATATTCACTTAACCCATACATGGCGAATGCATTCCCGTATATCTGCTTTTTTGTCTCTTTGGGAGCGCCGTCGGCCGTGGTGGACCAGAACACACCTCCGTGCTCCGGATCGATGAAGTTTTTGGAAAGTTGCTGGTAAGCGCGGTCGGCGAGGGTCAGGTACCGGGCTTCTTTAAAAAGGCGGTGTGCCAACGAGAATGTCCACAGAATGCGGCCCGTCAGCACTACCGATCTTTCGGCGTCTTTTACTGGCTGGTTATCGTAAGTTACCCTGCCATAAAACCCTCCTCTCTCCGGATCCGGGCCGTATTTTTCCCAATAATCAAGAATTGCGATCAGCTCTTTTTTAAATGCCCCGGCAGTAAATGCAGCCATAGTTTGTCAACTTTTTAAGAAAAAGTGGCAAGCTGGTTGTTCATACTTGTGATGCGCGTTGTAGGATTCGCTAGCTTGGTGTTTCCACACTTGTGACAAAGAAAAAGCCTGGCAAAACTGCCAGGCTCCTGCTATGTATATACGGGTTGCTAATCGCCCTGATTTTCCTCCTGGGCTTCGTGGTTGTCGCCACCGAGACTGTAATAGTTATTTTCCTCGTCTTCCCGACCGATTTCCTCGTCTTCGTCATCAAATTCAGAGCCAGGTACGTCAAGGTCTTCCCCGGTAAGATCGTCTTCAAAAGTTTTCTCATTCCAGTCATCTGCATCCAGCTCGGCCGGGCGCTTCATACGGGTGATATCCTCGGGGTCAATATCTGCTTCGATTAGCCCTTTTCTGAAAATATCCTCTTCGGAAGGATAGTTGCCCGGAAGGTCGTCATCATATACTTCATCGTCATCTTCATCAAATGGAATCATAGCTTTTGAGGTTAAAAAGATTATTGGTTGTTGATTTAAAAGTTTACGTGACCTGCTGATTTATGGACCAAAGGTGTTAAAAAAAATTATTCCAAATTACATGACAGGGCAGAAAAATAAATCTTGGAGAAAGTAGCTAGTCTTTGCTCTGATGCTTTTAAATGCATCTCCAATGGTTTACCTGTGATAAATTAAATCAAATTCAATTCAAACGTTACATGCAAAGTAAGTTATTTAAATCGGCGGGCCTGTTTCTGGGATTGGCCGGAGCATCGGCACTTTTTGCCTACAAAAGTACTACCGGCGCCCTCTCACCTGAAAGCAGCAAATTCGAGCCTGTGGATGCCAAGGAAATCAAATTACCGGCCGGATTCTCTGCCAAAATACTGGCCGCCGATCTCGGCCCGACCCGGCACATGGTAGTCGGTAAGAATGGGGATATGTACGTGAAGCTTTCCAAGCTGAAAGACGGCAAAGGCATTTACCTGCTCAGGGACTCGGACAACGACGGTAAGATCGACGAGCAAAAGTTGTTCGGAGATTACCCGGGAACCGGTATAGCCATCAAGAACGGTTATCTGTACAGTTCTTCCAACAAAGGTGTGTACCGCTACAAGCTGAACGACAAAGAGGAGGTTATCGATTTCGACAAGCCCGAGCTGATCGTCGACGGGCTGGTTGACAAAGGCCGCGACAATGCGAAGCCGATCACGCTCGACAATAAAGGGAACCTGTATGTTACCGTGGGTTCTTACAGCGACAATTGCAGGGAAACCGGGTCAGGTAAAGGAATGTCGCCCTGCACAATCCTTGACTCAGCCGGCGGCGTGTGGAAGTTCAGCGCGGATAAACTGAACCAGAAGTTTTCAGATGGTACCCGCTTTGCTACCGGTGTAAAGAATGCAGTCGGCATCGATTGGGACAACAAAACTGACGCATTGTACGTAACGGTGCATGGTCGCGGTAAATTCGACGATATGTATCCGCAGTATTACACGCCGAAACAAAGCGCAGAGTTGCCGGCCGAGACGCTCTACCGTTTGAAAGAGGGTGACGATGCAGGCTGGCCCTACATTTACTACGATCATTTTCAAAACAAAAAAATGCTCGCGCCTGAATATGGTGGGGATGGAAAGAAAACTGCGGGCGAGAAGGCGATTAATCCGCTGGTAGGTTTTCCGGCTCACCTGGGACCCAATGCATTGTTGTTCTACTCGGGGAAAATGTTTCCGGCCAGATATAAAAACGGTGCGTTTATCGCATTTCACAGTCAGTCGGCTGAGCTGAAAAAGGGGTACCTCGTCGCATTCGTGCCTTTTGTGAATGGAAAGCCGGGTAAGTGGGAGATTTTTGCAGATAATTTCGCAGGTGTGGATCTGGCAAAGCCGACTGGGCCGATACAGCACCGCCCGTGCGGACTAGCCCAGGGACCAGACGGCGCACTGTACGTAACCGATGATTTGAATGGGACAATTTTCAAAATCGCTTACGCCAAGTAAGAATTGACTAGAAAAAAAGACCTGGCAGTTTCAAAATTGCCAGGTCTTTTTTGTTATCTAAAAATCGGTGTCCGGCTTTTCCAGTTCCATTTCCTTGATCCAGATGTTGCGGTAGTACACATCGTGTCCTTCCGACTGCAACTTCAAGCCGCCCGGTTTGTCGGTAATCCCTTTACCGCCGTCATTTCCACCATCAATGCCAGAATTGGGTCCGCCCCAAACCTGTGAGATTTTCTGGTTTGAATGGACCTTTTTACCATTGAAATAGACGGTAACCATCGGCTGTTCTACCAGCTTCCCATCCTTAAAGCGAGCGGCACGGAACAGAATGTCGTAAGCATTCCATTTTCCAATCCCATTGTAAGCATAATAAGGTGATTTCGACTCGTTGATCACGGCGGCCATTCCGTGCGAAGTAGTATCGCCGTCAAGCACCTGGATCTCGTACCTGTTTTGCAGGTAAACCCCGCTGTTGCCTCCGGGTTTGGTAATCAGGAATTCTACGTGAGCGCGGAAATCTTTGAACTGTTTTTTAGTAACAATGTCGGCAGCACCGTATAAGCCGCCAGCGGATGCAGGATCGTTGCAGTTGATGACGGTACCCTGGTCTACCGGGTCATTTACGACAGTCCATTTGATAGGCGGCTTTGCAGCGAAGCGGGGTCCTTCCCAGTAAATCCATTTATCGTCGAGCATTTTGCGGCTCCCGTCCATGTACACTTCCGCTCCCTTTGGAGCTTTCACGCCTACGCCAACCTGCGCGAATGCAGTCATACAGGTTCCGAAGACACCTGCGGCAGTGGCCAGGGCGATCATTTTAATGGGGTAAAAAGTGCTTTGCATTGTTTGAGCTAAGTTGGTTTTAAGGCTGGAAATATAAGTCGAAGGGCAAATTGAAATACTGTTATCGGGCAAAAGTTTTGTTTTATGTAGAATAAATACCACGAAGATCAGTGGTAAAGTGCAGATTACAGCGTAGTCGACGCTTTTTAAAACAGGACGTTGTAAACGCACGCTGGCACGGATTTTACTAACACGTGTCATTCTTATTACACATTCTATATGCTGAGTACTTTTTGAACTTTTACACACCAATTAATTATGGATTCTATACAGCAAAATAAGAGCATCAATACTGTCACGGGAGTATTTGCCACGAGGGAAGACGCAGAAAATGCCTATCAGACATTGCTGCGGTTAGGATACAATGCAGGCGAGATCACATTGATCATGTCGGAAGATACATTTGACCGATTGTACGAACATAAGAGTAACTATTTTTACCAAAGTAACACCACGAAAAAGAAGCTACAGGTAACCAGGACCTCGGAAGCACTGGATGTGATGGGAAGATTTGTGGCGATTCCGGGGCTGGCCCTTGTAGTGGCAGGAGATATGGCAAATGGCGGCGCCAGGGCACTGGCCAGCTCTGTGTTGTCGGATAAATATGCAGAGTATTTTCAAAATCGCCTGATCGACGGTGAAATCCTGATTGATTTCGGACTGCATACCAGCCGGGAGAAAAACCTGATCCTGCACAAATGGGAGGATTTTGGAGGATATCCGTTAATCCGCAGAATCAACAATGCAGCCTGATCTTGCATTAGTTCAAAGAAAACGCCGACGGGAAATTTCCGTCGGCGTTTTCTTTTAGAGTTTCTCCTCAAAAAGCTTTAATATCCTTTTGTACTCGTCCGTCCAGGAGGAAGCTTCTGTAAAACCATGATCTTCCATCGGGTAGGAGGCGAGCTCCCAATTGTCTTTCCCCAATTCAATGAGCCGCTGTGACAGCCGCACCACATCCTGGTAATGTACATTCACATCTACCATCCCGTGACATATCAGTAAGTGGTTTTTCAACCCTGCCGCATGATAAATGGGAGAGCTCTTTCGATAAGCCAGACTGTCCGCTTGTGGTTCGTTGAGGATATTGGCAGTATAAGGGTGATTGTAAGAGGCCCAGTCGGTTACCGGTCGCAATGCAGCGCCAGCTTTGAATACATCCGGCGTAGTAAAAAGTCCCATTAACGTGATAAAGCCGCCGTACGATCCGCCGTAAATTCCTATTCTTTTTGGATCAATTCCGTACTTTTTAACCAACCAGGCAGCTCCGTCGTTATTGTCTGTAAGATCTTTACCGCCCATGAAGCGGTAAATGCCCGTCCGCCAGTCGCGGCCGTAACCCGAGCTTGCGCGGTAATCCATATCAAGTACGGTGTAGCCTTTGTCCGTCAACAGGTTGTGAAACATATATTCCCGGAAATACTGGCTCCACCATTTATGCGCATTTTGCAGGTAACCCGCGCCGTGCACAAATATCACTGCTTTCCCGTTTGATTTGGCAGGCTCATAAACGCGCGCATAAATCGGCTTTCCATCTGTTGCGGTGATCGTTACAATTTTGGCCTCACGCCAGGGATACGACAAAAATTCTTTTGAAACTGACCTGGTAATCCGCTCCGGTTCGCGGGGCTTTGAACCGACTTTCGGGTTGTCCATTACATACAGCTCCCAGGGTACATTGCTGCTGGAATAGCGGATTGCTATTTTCGTCTCGTCCGGTGAAAGCGTGGCTTCGTGGGCGCCGGCATTGTGCGTGAGCCTCGTGCGGGCACCGCCTGTTGCAGCTACTCGAAACAAATGCTGCTCACCCGGGTGGATCTCATTTGTAATAATGTAAAAGCTCTTTTTATCCTTTGACAAAGTCACATTCTGCACCTCGAAATTGCCGGAAGTAATCACTGTTTTTTTACCTGTACTTACATTGACAGCATACAAATGTGAATAGCCCGCTTCTTCACTTTGGAAATAAACTGTTTCCTGATTGAGCCAGCCGATCTCACCCGCGCTCATCGGATACCCGCCTATGCCAGGCCCGCCAATCCAGGCTTCATCACGCTGCCTGTCGAGCAGTTTCAATGAGAGCGAATCTGCATTGAAACGCATAATCCAGCGGTCTTTGCCGTCGAGTGAGCGGATTACAACTACTGCATTGTTCCCCGTCTCAGACCAGAATGGACCATGAATGATCACATCGCGCTCCTTGTTTTTCCAGGCAGTATCCAGTTTGGGATAGTCTTTGAGATAATCAGGTTTGTCGTGAATGCCGGGAACGTCCTTCACGCTGACTTTGCGCGCAGTATCTTTTTTTACATCATACACCCAAAACTCATAAGAAGAGGCCGGCGCTCCCACCTTGGTTCTGCTTGCGATATCATCAGTAAAGCCCGACTCAGTTACATAATTGGGAACGATGGTCTGTTTTGCTGATTTATCAGGCTGGGTTAATCTGTAAGTAATAAAGCGGGAATCGGGACTTACTGTTTGGTTTAAAATTGACTTTTCATTCAGGTAAATCTCCTTCGGCAATGTCGGTTTTTCAGCATCCGAGATTTTCTTGCCTGCATCTTTTTTCTCTTTGCGTTCTTTCAGAACCTCAAACATCGACAACTGATCTTCTTTCAAAAACTTTTCCTGTTCGCCAGGTTTAGGGTCCGGCTTTTTATTGCCGGGTTTGAAATCCGTCAACTGAGCCAGCAAACCCGATTCAAGTGAAACCGAGTAGAGGTTATTGCCTCTCTCAAAAATTACGCTCTTTTCATCACCACTGAATACCGGATTGCTTTCCCTCTCAACGGTTTTGGTAAGAGTTCGAATGCGGAAATTCTTGTAATCAATCAGGTGAATGTCGCCATTCTTTTCATAGAGGCGGATTGTCCGGTTCTTGTTATACGTTCCGTTTCTGCCCGCAAGTATCTTCCGCTGCTGAATGTTAACTTTGCTGATTGCTTTGCTGGCGAGCGAATAGCCGTAGAGCGAGTCGGACATGTTTTTATCCGGGTTCCAGTTGAAGTAAATGGTTTGCGAATCGTCAGCCCAGGTAATATCCGAAGGCGAAGTCCCGATCCAGCTCTTAGGATCCCGCATGATCTTCTCGACTGTGAGCGGTGAGAGGGTTTGGGAGAAAGCAGTGCCGGTGACTGCGATCTGGCAAATCAATGCAAATCGTAAAATAATTTTCATTTATTAAAATTGGGTAACAGCGTGGCTACTGTTGCTTGGGGGTTTCGTGGTAAGGAATTGCTTTAATGAGCCGGATGTTGTTGTATTCCTCAATGACCACAGTATCTTCTTCCGGGACTATGCCGCGTTTGATCCAGTTGCTAACGGTTTGTGTATTAGGGATATTGAATCTTTTACAGTACTCGGCAATGGTAATCCAATCCTGTAATTGATACCTCACCCCATTTTTTGAAAGGTAATCTTGCGCCTCGTCGATCGCTTTCCTGCTTTCGGAAAGTAATGAGTCGATGTCTTCCCGGACTTTTGTTGTTGCTGTCATATCTATCTTCTCTTTTCCAATTCTTTTAAAACCTGTAATAGTTTGGCAATTACATCCAGGATCTCGTCGATCTTTTCGCGTGAGAGCGCATCCTGATTGTCTCTTAAATACTGGAATACTGGCGAAGCGCTGCCAGGCGCATTCTTAGATTAAATTCGTTCACAAGTGTGTGTTTAGCTGTTCAATATACAGAATGTTACGGAACGTAACAACTTAATTTGCGCCCCTAAGTTGGTATTAAAATGCTATTTTTGGAACAATCAGCCTCAATTGTAATGAAAATCTTCTTTCATTTTTCTTTGTTTTTACTCGTTTTCGCTGCGTGCCAAAAGCACAGTAACACTCCCGAAAAAGGTGTCTCATTTGAACTAAACCAATACCGCAAGCAGCACATTGATAGCATTCGCTACGACATTACGTTGGACATTCCGGACGGGAAAGGCGGCCGGATCAATGGGGAGGAGACAATTACATTCGAGCTCAAATCGCTCGATTCTGCACTTGTACTGGATTTCAGTACTGACAGCAGCCACATTCTGGCAGTTAAAAGTGCAGGCAAAAATCTGGAATATCAATTTGCTAATGAGCATATTGTCATTCAGCCGAAACATCTGAACAAAGGAAAGAACAGCATCCAAATCTCCTTTGTGGCTGGGGACCTTTCGCTGAACCGGAGCGAAGATTACCTCTATACCCTGTTTGTCCCCGACCGCGCATCGACCTGCTTCCCGCTTTTCGACCAGCCTAACTTGAAGGCGAGGTACACGCTCACATTGAAAACGCCTGCTGACTGGGAGGCTGTGTCCAATGGTGCGCTAAGTTCAAAAACGGAGGAAAAAGATAAGAAAATCTATCATTTCGCAGAGACGAAGCCGGTCAGTTCGTATTTGTTTGCATTTGCGGCGGGTAAGTTTTTCAAAGCTACAAAAACAGTGGACGGGCGGGAAATGACGATGTATTACCGCGAGACAGACACTGTAAAAGTGAATCGCAACCGTGATGAAGTGTTTGCATTGCACGCGAAATCCCTCGCCTGGCTGGAAAAGTATACCGGCATTCCATACCCGTTCGGCAAGTTTGATTTTGCATTGATACCTTCATTTCAATACGGCGGAATGGAGCATCCGGGTTCGGTTTTCTACAATGAGTCTGCTTTGTTCCTCGATGAAAATCCTTCTGTTAACCGGCTAATGGCGAGAGCAAGTGTGATCGCGCACGAATCTGCACACATGTGGTTCGGGGATCTGGTGACGATGGATTGGTTTAATGACGTCTGGCTGAAAGAGGTATTCGCCAATTTTATGGCTGCCAAGATCGTCCAGCCCAGCTTTCCGGAGATCAACCATGAGCTTCGTTTCTTGCTTGCGCATTATCCGGGCGCTTACGAAGTCGACCGCACAGCGGGTACAAACCCGATTTTGCAGCAACTCGGCAACCTGAAAAATGCGGGAACTTTGTACGGCGCCATCATCTATCTGAAAGCACCGATTGTGATGCGAAAGCTAGAAAAAATCATTGGTCCTGACTTGATGCAGGAAAGTTCGCGCGAGTATCTCAAAACATTTTCATTCAGCAATGCGCGCTGGGACGATCTGATCACGATCATCGACCGTAAAACGCCGGACGATATTGTAACATGGAGTAATGTGTGGGTAAAAACCGCGGGTATGCCGGCGTATACGATCGGCGAGGCGAACTATAAGGCTGTTTTAAAGCAGGTTAAGGATTCAGTTTCGGGCAGAGTTTGGGACCAACCGCTCAAAACGCAGGAGCGCGATACTCAGGATGGAAGGCTCGTTTTTCCAAATGGCGATGGAGTCGGTTACGGCTATTTTGAAATGGATAGTTTAAGTAAAAATTACTTTTTCACACACTATAATGAACCTGATTCGATTTTCGACGAGCCAGTTTTCAAAGGTGCAATGCTGGTAAATGTTTGGGAAGGTTTTTTGAGAGAGCGTAAGTCGAATGCGGAAAATCTGCTTAAAAACTTGTTTGAAACATTACCGAAAGAATCAAATCCGCTGCTGATAGATTATATGCTGGGGATACAGCAGACTACCTGGTGGAATTTCCTAAATGCGAGTCAACGCGCTTCACACCAGCAAAATCTGGAAAAGCTACTCTGGCGTCTGTTGAATGAAACGAAAGATAAGGGTGTGAAAACTTCGTATTTCAGATCTTTCAAAAATCTGGCTGCAACTCCCGACGGACTTGCAAAATTGGGATCACTGTGGAATGGTAAGCTTGTTGTGAAAGACCTGGTACTGTCAGAAGACGACAAGATTTCCCTTGCTTACGAACTCGCATTGAAACAGCCGGAAGTGGCCGCAGAAGTATTAAATGAGCAAATAGCGAACACAAAAAATCCTGATCGAAAAGCCAGAATGCAGTTTGTAATACCTGCACTCAATCCTGACGAGAAGGTGCGTGATGAATTTTTTGAATCTTTGAAAAAGGAAAGCAGCCGCGAAAAGGAAGCATGGGTTATCGAGGCGCTTGGCTATCTGCATCATCCTTTGCGCGCCCGAAGTTCGGTGAAGTACCTCCGTCCGTCGCTTGATCTTTTACAGGAAATTCAGCTAACCGGCGACATTTTCTTCCCAACGCGCTGGCTGCACAGTACCTTTTCCGGGCATTCATCACCGGAAGCCGCGGCTGTTGTGAATGCGTTTTTAAAGGCTAACCCGAACTATCCTGGCTTTTTGAAGAATAAAGTTTTGCAGGAAACGGATATGTTGCAGCGAGCGGTAATGAGGTGACTTTTTATGCCACGAATGCACGAATGGACACGAAAGCAACTCGGTTTTTTTAGAAACTAAATACTAATTGGAAGTCTATGTGAGTATTTCCAATCCGATGTAGACGGGTTGATATACAAGTAATCCGTGTATACTTCGAAAGTCTGTTCGAATTGAAAATACCCTGAGATCGTGACGGTGGTTAATATTGGCGTTTCACCGGTAGTTCCGATCAGAAAGCTTGCAATTTCTTGCATTTCTTCAAAATTCAGCTTTCGCGGACTCGCGATCAATTCTGAAATCCAGTAAAAACTTGCCCTCCATTCAAGAACACCTGTATCAGTCACATTTTCTATCTGGGAGATTATTACCGCTGCTTCGTCGATTAGTTTGATATCGCGGCGAGATAAAAGATGTTCAACGTGATGTTCTAATATCGAAAAACAGTACTCCTTCTTTGGACAACTGCAATCACAGGCAAATTGAAGGAGTGCGGGTAAATATTGATTTGAATGCAGAATCAGATCCTCATCTTGTTCAGTTAAGTAAAGGTCTAAATCATATGCCCACAGTTGTAGTTGTTCAATTGTAGGGTTTATCGTATCCAAACATCGATAAGTTTCCATATGCATTCACTTAGCCAGTCTTAAATAATATTGATCAGCAAAATACGCTACGCCAATTTTAGTTGGTCTTTCATTTATCCTGCGGCGAATATTTCACAAAATCAATCCCCACACCATTAGGATCAGTGACTGCAAAGTGCCGGTCGCCCCAAGGTTCGTCGCGGAGGTCGATCTGGATCTTTATTCCTTTGTCTTTCAAGTCTTTGTAAAGTGAATCCAAGTCTTCCACCTCTATTGTGAAATAGGTTCCTTGTCCCTGAAAAGCCTTGTGAAAAAGCGGCTGCTGTGATGGGTGGTCGGGTAGGAGGAAGCTGATCTCGGATTCTTTGCCGGGTGTATGCAGCAGCAGGTAAAACTCGTTTTCGAAGGTAATACCGAAGCCGAGTTGTTTCGTGTAAAACTCCTTCGTTTCGGCCATTTTTGAAGTGATAATTCCAGCGTTCAGCTTCATCTTTCTGGTAGTTTTAGTTTTTGAACTGGTTTGAGAAAATGCATTTGTCCCAAGTATTAGCAGGACAAGCAAAATACGTAATCGTTTCATTTCCCGAGTATTTAGGTGAATGTTACGATACAAAGTTGCGTCAATCTGTATTCCGAAGATTGTAAAAATCGGACAAATTACCTGCCGAATGCACGGCCGGGGGTGACTCCGTAAAAGTTTTTGAATTCCTTGATAAAATGCGCCTGGTCGTAATAGCCGGAGTCGAAAAACAGCTTGTTTTCGCGCAGGCTTTGTTGTGAAGGTTTGGCCCGGAGGATATTTTGAAACCGTACTACCTTGCTGAAAGTCTTGGCGGTATCGCCGATGTAAAACTGAAAAACCCGCCGTAACTGCCGACTGCTCAATCCGGTATCCAGGTCTTTCTCCACATTCAGCACACCGGAATTTCGAAGGATCAGATCAAGTGCCCGATAGAAGCGGGGATCGTCAGCGAATGTAGTTTTGGACATAATTTGCAGAAAGTAACGGTCGAATGCAGCTTGCAGCTCGCTTATCTTCATTTCACCACTGAAATTATTGGAAATAAAACCGGCCACCTCAGGCAAAACTGCTGACAGCACCTCGTACCTGTTACTCAGCTCCGAAGCATCCACCTTGAACATCTGTGGGAACATCGTCGGGAGAAAGCGGATTCCAACGTAATGAAACTCGTCTTCGAGCGGAAATTCTGTGTACTTTTTACAAAATCCCATCACGAAATTTTCAGTCGGATCATTCAGCTCGAAGAAGATATCAATGCAGCCGTCGGCCACTACGCGATACTGAAATGGCTCCGCCAGTGCTTCCGTCGTTTTCAGCGACCAATAGCAGTAAATGCAGCTTTGCAGCTCAGGATACGGCAAAAATTCCTGGTAGGTCACACGTTCAGCCGACTGTCGCACAGTAGGCTGAACGGGCGTATAGAGCTGGCGTATATTTGGAATTGCATTCAAACGGATCCTGTTTTTTCAGCACGTTTTTTGATCACACTCAGGATATTGTTCTGAATATCCTGCATGATCCATTTTGCCCACCAGCTTGCGTAGAAGTTGAAGGTAGTATTGAGTTTGAAATGGCTGTACAAATGCAGCCGATAACTGTTTTCAGCCAATTTTTCGAGCTCGTAAGTGCCGTTCAGTACATCAAAATAGTCGCCGCCAATTACCACATGTTCGTCCAGGGTTGTTGAAGGGATTTCGTGAGGGTCGGCTTTAATCTCAAATACCATTTTGGATTGATGCCGGTATTCTGAGACTGTCTCGTGAAAAATCAAACCTCCTGTGAAAATTGCTTCTCTGTATGCGCCGATACCCTCATAGTTAAGTTCTGCTTTAACCGGCCTGGGGAAGCCGAGGGACCTGTTCAGCCAACCGGTATCCTCATGCTCGGCAATCGTACCCACGCGGGTAACCAACGGCCAGATCGCCGACGCAGGCGCAGCTATATCAATGTGTGTATCAGCTTTGTAAGTGCCCGGTATCTTGCCAATCAATGCTTCGACAGGAGCTAGAATAATGGGCAACAGTACAACCAACGATATACTTAGCTTGGCATCTTGTTCCTTTATTTTTTTGAGCAAGTACCTACCTGTAAGTCCGCCGAGGGAGCTGGCGATCATGAAGAGCGGCAAGATCATCACCCAGCATGCCCAGCCTTCCAGCTTCCAGAACAATGTTACAATTACAAAAGCAGACAGCGGTAGCCAGGGAATCAAAATAGCATCCCGTTTACTCGCGGCATATTTTTCCCCACGGAAATAGACTGTCAGAAAGCCCATTCCAAAAGGCATGCATAACAGAAATGAAAGCGTCATCACCGCGAATAGTTCCTGCCACCAGTTCATACGGAAAACCCAGTAGAACACTAATGCGAACAGCAATCCAACGGTGCTCCCAATCAAGGCACTTTTTTGTTTCATTTTGATTTTTCCGACAGGTATTATTTTTTAACCGCCTGAACATAAACAAAATATCACTCATCGACAACACCGGACTTGCAGCCGGTTACGTGAAAGAACTGAAAACAGAGTATGCTGGATAGTACAATTTGGGTAATGTTTGAGACTATAATCCATTTACTCTTATATTGTAACCAGTTTTAACCTGAAAATTAACATACTATGAAAAAATCTCTATTTACCGTCTTTCTCACAATAATCTCTGTGTTGGTTCTAAATGCACAAGCTTTGCAGGGAACTTTAAAGCACGGGTCAAAAGAAGAGGAGGTTTATCTCACGATTAGAAATAATTCTTCGACAAAGATCGCAGGGAACATCACGAAATTGCAGTTTACGCTCAGAATGTATCTGCAATCCTCGAGAGAAAAAAATGTATTCGGTTCTACAAGTTTAATATTCTTCCTGCGCCGGGTACTGGTACCTATACCAGCTTTGACTTCGTGAGCTTTTTAAGCAATTATCTCAATTGTACATGGACCGGCTCACAACCGATTGACCTGGATCCTGGTGAAGAATTAGATCTTATTGGATTCGAGCTTTGGGCAAAGCCAACTTCCTATGAGCTAGACTCCCCCAACCGATACCTAGGCTTAGTTTGGGAAGACCCAATGTACAGCTACGATCGTGATTGGCTGATTGAAGTAGATGGAGTAAGTTTTACAGAAGGAAACAACAGATTCTATAGTACTACACCTTCCACGACTGTGGAGAATTATTCTGACGCTTCATACTTGAGCTTCAAGACTTTTACATTGGAAAGTATGCCTGTAAAGCTTGCTACATTCGAAGGAACTGCGGAAGGACATGCTGTTAATCTGAAATGGACGACTACCGAAGAGGCTAACAGCGACTATTTCGAGGTTCAGCACAGTAGCGATGGTAAGAGTTGGAACGCAGTCGGCCAGATTCGCTCTGCAGGCGAAAGCAAGATTGAAAACAAGTATTTTTTCAATCACAAAGCGTCGCTCGGTATGAATTACTACCGACTTAAAATGGTAGACTTTGACAATACCTTTGCTTTTTCCAAAATCATAAGTGTTCAAGCAGATGGACTTGCGGCCGTTTTTCCAAATCCTGTGGTTAACTACATTCATATTAATGAAAAAGTAATCAAGAATATGAAGACTGTCAGGATTTACGATCTTTCCGGTAAGCAGATTTACAAAACGGATAAGGTAGTTAACCCCATCATTAATACGAAATCAATGCAGCCTGGTGTTTTCATTGTTGAACTCGAAGATGTGAGTGGAGCTGTTACAAGGCAAAAGCTGTTAAAGAACTGAATGAAGAATTTGGAGTTTACGTGTATGTAGTCGAGTACAGGTCAATATGGAATGGAAAATTAATAAATGAATAACAAAAACAGAGCCGCTCCCCCGAGCGGCTCTGTTTTTGTTATTGCGCCAATTTAATCACCAGTAATTCCGGGCGCATTGTAACGATTACTTCATTTCCATCTTCAAATCCCAGCCGCCTGAGCCACTCGCCGCAAAGACGGATTTCGGGTGTGCCTTTGTAGCCGTAAGTGCGCTGCCGGTACTTCTTTTGGATGGTCAGGATTCTGTCTTGGTTTTGCTTAGAATCTTTCTTCTTGTCGGTTGGTCGCATTTTCTTTTTGGTTTAAATTGTAAAGCCAGGTAGTGCTGCGACCAACCAAGATAACCTTGAAAGTACAGGACTTTCACCTGTTCTCTACCTGGCAAATCGTTTAAACTTTCTATTCTCATCGGATGTAAATTGATTAGTCGCACTTGTAATTTGCGAGTATTTACATTTCAACAAAACCCGATTTACTATTCAATTCTCCAATGGAGTGAATCAATGAACAAGCGGTCTATTTAGATTATTTAACTGTAATTGCACTAAATGGAAAAAGGTCAATGCACTAAAAAACAAATGCCATCCACTTGCCGTCGGTTTCAACCGACGGTCCTAGATAAAAAAACAGCTAAGCTGCTCCGGGAAGCAGCTTAGCTGTTTTGTTTTTGAATGCGAGTACTGCGAGAGTACTAAAAAAATTGTAATTAATTACTTCAGCATAATCTTCTGCGGCGCACCAAACAGCATTTCGCCTACGCCAGAAGTTTTTACTCCAATCCGGGCGTATACATAATCCCGGCCCGCAAGCGCCGGTGACAGCGTGGCAGTCAATGTAATTGGTTTGGTTAGATCCGTGATGTTCGCGGCTACTTCCTGCACATTGCCCGCATTGTTGTTTGGGTCAACAATGGTAGTTGTGCCTACATAAAGATTGACTCGTTCCAATGTCCGAGAGTTATCAACCTGTTTGAGGTTAAATGTGGCAGATACCCTGCCTTCGCCTTTGGAATAATCATCGTTTTGGAATACAAAATAAGGTTTCACCGGTACATCCAGCTCCTTCGTACCCCGCAGCTCCACGTCGATCGTATCCGTATTATCAACCCACGGACCATTGCCGCGGAGCCTCACCAACTTGTAGTTACCGTCAAAAAGGGAGGCTGAAAAAGTGCCGTCCTGATTAACATAAACGGGGATTTTGGTAAAAAGCTGGTACCCGCGCTGCCAGATTTCCAGCTGAACTCCATTGGAGCGGACACCCACCGGCGCACCTTCATACACGATCCGGCCTTTCAGCACAGATTTTGGCTCGGCCCGGTTATCTTTCTCGCAAGAGGCAAAAGCCGCCAGTGAAAACAAGCCCAGCAATAATGGTTTGAAGAAATTATTAGTCGTTTTCATAAGATCAATGGAATGGGTTCCTGACAATTTTCGGGTTGTTATCAATCACGATCTGTTCAATGGACGAATAGTAATTGCCCATCTGGAAGAAACGCGGTGCACGGAAACGAGGCGCCACCAGCTTATCAAACACATACTTGTTATGCGTCGGGTGGCCCGGACGTACTACACGGTAGGGATAAAGTGCGTAAATCACTGCGTCGGGATTGGATGCATTTCCGTTCCAGACTTCGTGTGCAATGCGCCAGCGGATCAGGTCCCACACGCGGTGATCTTCAAAGGCAAGCTCTACCCGCCGCTCATTTTGCAGCCGCGCCAGCGTCAGCGTTTTCAGACTGTTTGCACCAAAACCCGCTCTTTCTCTTACCAGATTGACGTATTTCAAAGCGTCAGCAGTTTTGCCCAATTCCAATGCAGCCTCACTCGCATTCAGATAAATTTCGCCTAAACGAAAACGAACCCACCACATATCGCTACGGATACCCCGCGTGCTCGACATCGCTGTCTGGTCCACATACTTGCGCAGATAAAAACCGGAGTTAGTAACTTCTGTTTGTGACCGTTGCGGACCCGATGAGCCTGTAAGTAAGCCACCGTCTTCATAGTTTGAGCCGAGGGTATTGGATTCCACATTCTGGAAGCTGTTTGATGCCTGGTTCCAGACTTTCACACCGGCCTGGATCTGCACCGGAGTGCCGCGGAAGGAAGTGCCGGGGTAGATAACCGTTCCGTAAAGACGCGCATCTTTGTTGGCAAAAACATCCTGCAAATTGTCATAGTAGATGTAATCCGTGTTGGCAGCATTGCGCGTTTTCAGCTCTCCCGAGGTACCGTCGAGGTACTCGTAATCTTCAACCAGGTTGAGCGACGGTGTAATGGAGGAAGACGAAAGGTTGTCTTCGCGCACATTCCGGGCAATGTTATCGTATGTGAAACTGTGCCTTTTGTCTTTACTTACCAAATAGTCCTGGGCAAGTATGATCTCCGGATTGGCCGACTTCTTGGTAATCGCGTCATAGAAGTTCTCGCCCAGGTTCGGATTTGTTTTGTAAAGCTGGTACTTCCCGCTATTGATAATCTCTTCCGAAGCAGCGAGCGATTTGGCATAATAATCATTGGCGCGCGCTGCCGGAATTCCCACTTCGCGGCCGGGTGTCATGATCGGCGAGGCCATTAAATTGTTGTACTTCGCCAGCGAGCCCGCGTACAACATCGCGCGGCTTTTCAGCGCCATTGCGGTGAATTTGTTAGCCCGCGTATTGCTGCCGTCATTCCCGAGCTGGTCTTTCACAGCGTCCAGTTCACTGGCGATGAAGTCGTACACTTCTTCCTCGGTATTGCGGGGCTGTTGCAGGTAGGACGGATTTCCATTGAAATCGTAAATAAGCTGCTTTGTCACGAGTGGCACGCCGCCCATTCTTTTCACCAACTCAAAATAAACGAATGCACGCAAAAACCGGAATTCCGCTGAGAACTGCGCCTTTTGTCCCGCATTCAATGAGGTACCGTAGGTTTCAAGATTCTCAATGGCGAGGTTAATATCACGGATCAGGCCGTAGTCCCAAAGCCGCCAGCGCTCAAAAGGGTAGGAGACGATGTTGTTCCGCCCGTCGTCGTTGTTGGACCACATTGCCTCGTCGTAAGCAGCAAACTCTGCCCAGCCAGTGGTGAGCGAGGTATGTGCAGGCAGACGATCGTAGTAGTTGGCAAGCAGTCCGGTGATCATTTTGGTATCGTTCCATACCTGCTCTTCCAGAATAATGTTCTGTGGCTTTCTGTCCAGCCACTCTTCCGCGCATCCCGACGTGATCAGGACAATGAGGACGAGGATATATCTTGAAAATCGTTGCATAGCAAGTTTGAATTAAAAATTGATAGTAAAACCAGCATTGAACAGTCGCTGCTGCGGATACACAAGCGCATTACCTGACGAAATCTCAGGATCGATCTCATATTTCTTCACATTGTCGATCGAGAACAGGTTGCTCGCATTCACATAAACCCGCAAACCGTTGCTGCCGATTCTCTTGAAGACTTTCGGGTCAAAGCTGTATCCGAGCTCGATGTTGCGGAGACGGATATAGCGCACATTGGTGATCCAGAAATCGCTTTTGCGGAAGTTGACGTGGCTTGAATTGTCTTTTCTGATCGCAGGGTAAGTGCCCGGGATCCATTCGCTGTTCGGGTCAAAAGGATCGGCGCGGTGCCAGCGGTCTTCCAGCATGAAATGCGGCGAGGTACCATTGTTCTGATAAGGGATTTTCAACTCCCAGTTGCGCTGAAAGCTTTGCAATGATGCACCGGCAAAGTCAAAGAACAGCGAAAATCCTTTGTAAGCCACGCTGCCGTTCAATGCAAAGCTCATGTACGGATTCGCTCCCTCCGCAAAGCCGATCGGCCGCTCGTCGAGGTTATTGATGATACCGTCCCCATTCACATCTTTATAAATGAAATCGCCCGGCAGCTGAGTGCGGTTTCCCTGCTCGTCGTTGTTGATCGGGTGACTTTCAATCTGCTCCTGCGACTGGAACTGGCCGACAACCTGGTAGCCCCAGTTGATATTTCCCCAGCGGTCTACAAACGAATCGCGGTACTCATTGTAAGAGTTACCAAAACGTGGTTTGTAAAAATCAAGATCGCGACGGCGCGATAATGTCGCATTGGCACTGATCGTGTAGTCAACCTGTCCGAAATTGCTTTTGTAGGTCAGCACACCTTCGAGGCCGCGGTGTGTATCACTGTTCAGGTTTTCATTGGGCAAAGTGTAACCTACCTCCGAGGGAAGCAGTACATCGTAGCGCGCTGCAGGAAGTCCGTCTCTTTTTCTTTCAAAAATATCAAACTGTCCATTCAACTTGCCACCGAGCAGACCGAAGTCGATCCCCACGTTGGTTGAAATGTTGGTGATCCAGGAAAGTGTAGTGACCGGCAGACCGCGCGGCCTCACACCGATGTTATATTGTCCATTGAAAATCGCACTTCCCTGCAAGAAGTTGTAGCCCGGCAGGTAGCTGAATGGTGCAACAATAAAAGGCTCGTTGGCCACGGTTGCATTCCTGTCACTACCTGTGCGGCCGTAAGAAGCGCGGATTTTAAGACTGCTGAATACATTTTCAAGTTTCCCTTTGAAAAAATTCTCCTCCGAAATCCGCCAGCCTGCCGAAACCCCCGGGAAGAAACCGAAACGTTTGCCCGGAGCATACAGAAACGATCCGTCGTAGCGGCCCACAGCTTCCAGGAGGTACTTTTGCTTGTAGTTATAGTTAACCCGGCCAATGTACCCCGCCCGCGCCTCGGTATTCCATTCATCGATCAGCAGATCCTGGTTGGCAAATGACATCAGCGGAATGTAATTATTCGGAGGTACCGTGTGTACGACCAGGTAGGTATTTACATTGTCCGACTGCTCGTAAGCCGCAACCGCCGAGAGCTCATGGTCTCCGAAAGTTTTGTTATAATTGAGTTGAAGCTGCGCAAAGCGGTCTACAATATTGCGTTTCCGCCGCTCGCGCCAGGGATTCTGGTTACCGCCTCCTGCTACAACGTTGTAGGAATCAGTTGCCTGATCGTAGTTATAAGCGTCATAAGTGTACTCAAACCCGTCGAAATCGAAGTTGTGGAACTGGTAGGAATAGGTACCCTTGACTTTGAGGCCGAATGCAAAATCATATTCTGCAAAAAAGTTGCCTTTCACCACGCGCGTGATCTCGTCAATGTAGCCGGTGATCTCTTTTTTGTAGGTCGCGGGATTGACATTTACGTTGTGGGTCTGGTTAATGTACTTAGGATTATCATTTGCATAGGGACGCTCCGTCGGCCACATTGTAAAAATGCTCAGGAATGGATTGAAGTAATCGTCCAACCCCGGCACACCCACCTGGAAACGGTCCTCGATGCGCGCACTGATCTGCGCGCCTACTTTCAGCTTCTTGGTCACATAGGATTCCACATTCGCCTGGATGTTAGTCCTTTTGAAGTTGTAATCACGGATCAATGCATCCTGGTTCAGGTGCCCCACCGAAAGGAAGTAGCTGATCTTCTCGGTACCGCCGGAAACATTTGCATTCAAGGAGTATTGCGGAACATTCGGCCGCATTACCATTTTGTAATAATCAAAACTTTGGTAACCCTTTTCAGTACCTACCCGCCATTTTTCAAGTTCTTCGGGCGTAATGGTAGGGGTACGTCCCTGGTTTACATCCGATTCCACAAGGCCGCGCATGTGCTGGTAAGCATTGGCAGGCTTCGGGTAACGGGTAAAGTTTTGTAAACCATAATATGCATTGATATTGATCTTCGCCGGTCCGTCGCCTGCTTTTCCGCGTTTGGTTGTCACCAGTACCACACCGTTTGCAGCGCGTAACCCGTAAACTGCGGCGGAGGCATCTTTCAGAATGGAGACACTCTCTATATCATTCTGACCCAGGTTGTTGAAGTTGGCCACATCAGAAGGAACGCCGTCAATTACGAAAAGCGGCGTACCCATGTTCCGGATCTGAATAGTAGTGGCAGCACCGGGGCGTGCATCCGCTTTTCTGGCCGTGATACCCTGCACGCGGCCAACCAGCGCATCGGAAGTACCAATGGAAGGAGTCCGGATCAGGTCTTTGGCTTGTATATTACTTACCGCACCAGTCAACGCCGCCGTCGACTGTGTTCCGTAACCTACTACAACCACTTCGGTAAGTTCTTCACTGCTAGGTAACAATGTGACATTGAAGGCAGTTTGGTTGCCTATTGCCACATCCTGTGAAGTGTAGCCGATGAATGAAAACGTGAGCGTTTGGGCGGCATCATCTACGACAAGGCTGAAATTCCCATCGGTACCCGTGGTGGTTCCTTTGCTTGTTCCCTTGATGATCACACTTACGCCGGGCAGCGGATTTTTGTTTTCGTCGATTACCTTGCCCGTCACGGTTTTGTCGATGCGCTGATGGAGGTGCGGCAGTCCAGATTCGTCGCTCGGACTGGTGCTGGCAATACTCTGGAAATGCAGTGCTCCTGTTACCGCTAAGGCACAAAGGGTACTGCGAAGTCCCAGACAGGGATTTCGTCTAATTAGGTTCATAGAATTGATTTTAAGATAGGTGAGTACTTGACTGCTTTTACATGGTTCTGCCTGTTGTTTTCCCTGAATACTAAGTTTTTAAAGACATTTTTGGGCATAGAAGATCTGCCTGCTGATTTGGTTTGATCAGCCTGAATAGCACCATAACATGCGGTCAGCGAAACAAAATCGCTGAGACAAGCTAACGGAGCAGCATACACGTTGAATGAGGAAGTCTAGGAATTTTCCATAGGCAAATTTGCTGTTAATTGATCTACGTTCTTTTTCACAAGTCAATAATTACCGTCGAAAGTATTTGACTTTCACAATACAATTTTAAAGTAAAATAATGCTAAAAATGTGGAGAGATTTGATTAGTACTAACTGTATTTTGATGTGTTTTATGGTTAATCAGGCAAATAATAGAAATATATCGCCAGAGTGGGGAACACGTCAGGATCAGATCTTATGCTTTTGAAGGCATTTTGTAGCCGTTATGATAGTCTTTGTCAATCAGTTTGTTCGCTGCCGCATTATTGAAGTTTCCCTTGTCCGCATTCCATTCCAGTTTGGCTCCTATCCGGTAAGCGATATTGCCCATCTGAGATAGTATGGCCACTTCTGCTCCGACTTCGATCGGCGCATTCAGGTCTCCCATTGTCCTGGATCGGATCACGTCAACGAAGTTTTTTGCGTGCAGGTCCAGCCCGTTATCAGAAGCTTTTTGAAAGGGGACAGCCTCCATTTTCTGACCTTGCGGGACTACTTCCCAGCCGCCTCTGTCGAGAATGAGCGTTCCGTTCCCTCCCATAAAAGCGATCCCGTGTTCGCGTCCGTAAATGCCTGCGCCAAACCCGATCGCATGTTCCCACTGGATATTGAAGCCATCAAATTCGTAAATAGTTGTAAGCGAATCAGGCGCATCAACTCCAAAATTAAGTACCATATTACCCGCTGCCGAGACACGCTTCGGCGCGCCCGCTTTCATTCCTAGCAGTGCATAATCGAGCAAATGCACACCCCAGTCGGTCATAATGCCGCCGGCATAATCCCAGTACCAGCGGAACTTACCGTGAAACCGGTTGGCATTAAACGGCCGCTTCGGAGCAGGTCCGAGCCACATCTGGTAGTCAACTCCTGCCGGGGCCTGACTGTCGGGGATGTTGGACAGGAGTGTTCCGTAATTGAAGTAGCCCCATACCTTCACAAGTCCGATCTTGCCGAGCTTACCCGAATGTACAAACTGGATTGCGTCACGGAAATGTTTCTGGCTGCGCTGCCATTGCCCCACCTGTACCACGCGGTTATATCGCTTTTGCGCAGCCACCATACTCCGGCATTCAGCGATCGAATTTCCGATCGGCTTTTCTACATATACATCCTTCCCGGCCTCACAGGCTTCTGCCATCATCAGGCAATGCCAGTGATCGGGCGTACCAATTACCACTGCGTCGATGCTTTTGTCATCGAGCAATTGACGGTAATCCCCATAGATTTTCACGTTTGTGCCTTTCGCTGCCAGCTCAGCGGCACGTTTGTCCAATACGTTTTTGTCAACGTCACATAATGCCACGCATTCCACGCCCGGATTTTTCAAAACAGCATTCAGATCCGCCCAACCCATTCCATTGATCCCGATCGCTGCAACGCGGATGGTATCGGCAGGGGAGGCCAGGAGAGGTGTAAATGAGAAAGCAGACGAAAGTCCGGCCTGCGCGGCCAATGCGGATGCTGAGCGAATGAAGGTCCTTCGGGAAGTGGTCATCTCAATTCATCGGTGTAGTGAAATATTATCAATATAAAGGATAATAATGCTATTCAGCTACTGATGTGAAAAGGATGCTGGCGAGTCCGCGCCAATGTTTAATGCAAAAGCAGACCGGGATAAAACCAATGGAGTGGCTCCGATTATCCCGGTCTGCTTTGCTATTTTTTAGCAACCTGTCCGACCGGCCGCAGATTTTTGCCGGGACGTTGCTGCAAATCATCTCCCAGATCCTCACGCGCAGCCTCCGCGATTTTTTCCAGCTCGGCTACGATCCCCGGATTTTGTTCCTGCACATCATAACGCTCACCCGGGTCGCGCGCCAGGTTATATAATGCACGTGCAATGGCGTGATCTTCCGGAGCAGGACCAGGCTGACCGTTTTTTCCGGGCAGCAAACCTTCGTAAGTACGTCCCGGATGTGCAAATACCAGTTTCCAGTCACCTTTCCGCACAGCTTCCAGGCTGTTTTTGCGGTAGTAATAGAGAAAATCCTCCCGCGGCGTTTTGGTCTCATCGCCTTTCAGCAGATCAGTAAAGTCGATGCCATCGATCCGCTCTTTTGGCAGTTTCGCGCCGGTCAGCCTCGCAAGTGTTGGCAGTATATCAATAGTGGATAAAAGCTTGTTCGAAACCCTGCCGGCAGGTACCACGCCCGGCCAGCGCATAATGCAAGGTTCACGCTGCCCGCCTTCAAACGAGGTGCCTTTCCCTTCCCGGAAACCGCCCGATGAGCCGGCATGGTCGCCGTAGTTGAGCCACGGACCATTGTCGCTCGTGAAGATCACCAATGTATTCTCATCCAGACCCTGTGCTTTCAATTCTTTCATAATCTCACCCACAGACCAGTCGAGTTCCATCAGTACATCCCCGAATATGCCTCGCTCACTCTTGCCTCTGAACTTGGCCGAAGCAGCGAGCGGCACGTGCGGCAGCGGGTGCGGCACGTACAGGAAGAAAGGTTTGTTCTTATTTTTCTTGATAAATGAAACAGCGCGGTCGGTGATCGCCGGAGTCAGCTCGCTTGCATCATCCAGGTTTTTGATCTCTTTTCCAGGCTTGTTTCCATCAATCCAGTGCAAAGGCGGGTACTTGGCTTTTTCCTGCCACGGGTGCAGCGGCCACATATCATGCGAGTAAGGTACCCCGTAATATTCGTCGAAACCCTGCTGCAAAGGCAGAAACTCCTGCTCACTGCCCAAATGCCATTTACCGAAGATCCCGGTCGCATAACCCTGCGCTTTCAGCAGCTCAGCAATTGTTTCTTCTTTCGGGTTTAAACCGATCGGCTGGGCCGGTCCGAGTGCACCGTAAATGCCTACGCGGTTGGGATAGCAGCCGGTGAGCAAAGCTGCACGCGACGCACTGCACACGGCCTGCGCCGCCATGAAGTTCGTGAAGCGTGTTCCCTCGGCAGCCATTTTGTCGAGATTGGGCGTTTTGTAGCCCAATGCGCCATTTACCGACAAATCGCCGTAGCCGAGATCGTCGATAAAGAACAGGACAATATTAGGTGTTTTTGCAGCCGGTTTTTGAGATTGAAAACCCAACAAAACGCACGCGGCTAATGCAACAAACAGCACAGAAAATAATTTTGTCATAATAAATTAAGGTTAATACAACGGGCTTACCAGTTTGGGTTTTGTGTCAGGTTGGGGTTCAAATCCCGTTCTTTCTGAGGGATTGGCCAAAGATAGTGACGGCTCGCATCAAAAACACGGTTGGAAGAAGCGGCTTGTACAGTCACCAGCTTGCCTGTATTATCCGGATATGTGATCCCGTAAACAGGGCCGGTCATTACCTGCTCGGCGGTTTTCCAGCGGCGGATATCAAACAAATGCTGCCCTTCAAATGCGAGCTCCACGGTGCGTTCGCGCCTTACTATCTCCCGCAATGCAGCCTGGTTTGTGGCAGATATTGCAGGCTGTTTTACGTCGCTGCGGCCATTGCGCACGAGGTTGATCGCATTCACAACGCTCGCATCAATCTGGCCCAGCTCGATCCTGGCTTCGGCATAAGTCAGTAAAATTTCAGCATAGCGCAGCAGGATAATATTGATACCTCCATTGGCCGGGTTGGCAAAATCCTCCGCATTGAAATACTTCTTGATATTGAAACCTGTCGTGGAAGCAATGTAGGTACTTCCAATCGCGTCGGCAGTGCCGCTGGTCGGGCGGGGCTGGAAAGTAATGCCGCTCGGAAGCGCGTCGCCTTCGAGGAATACAGAGAATTTAAGGCGGGGATCGCGGTTCAGGTAAGGCTTGGCCGGATCGTAGCCGCTGCCTGCGTCCGTGATCTTTTTACCGGAAATGGTTTCATAAGTATCCACCAGAGCTTTTGTAGGTACTACCGAGCTGCCGCCATTCTTCTGGCTGTAAGGCGCCAGGTAAGCAAACACATTGATAGGATACACATCTTTCAGATGCTGCTTGTCAAAAATCACTTCATTATTGTTCTCAGCGGCATAGGTAAAGAGTTTTTCATACGAATCGTACAAGCTGTAAACCCCCAGCCTGATCACCTGATCGGCTGCCGCAGCCGCTTTTTCATAATGCCCGGCATATAAATGCGCACGCGCCAGCAACCCCCAAGCCGCGCCTTTTGTCGCTCTTCCCTTGTCTGCTGCCCCGTAAGTAGCAGGCAGCAATGCAGCTGCTTCGGTCAGTTCTTTTTCGACAAATGTCCAGATCTCTTCCACAGGTGCATTCTTCAATGTGCGGCCCTCGTCGATCGTGAGCGACGAAGTCACCAACGGAACTGAGCCAAACAAGCCGGCCAGCTTGATATACTGATAAGCCCGCAACACTTTCGCTTCACCTTTAAACTGGTTGATCAGCGCTGTGTTCCCGGTGGGTATCTTGTCGACATTTTCAAGAAAGTAATTCACCGAACGGATCCCGCGGTACGCATTTCTCCATTCACCATATATCTTCGAACTGGTTGCATCATAGCTGCCCTGTTCAATGTACGCATCGATATTGAAGCTTTGGTTGATGTGTGCAATGTCGGTCACGCCGTCCCAGGAAACGACATTAATGCTGTCCAGATCGGTATAAAGCGAGTTGACAGCCAGCCGCGCATCGCCTTCTGTTTTCCAGAAAAGGTCTTCCGAAAGCCGGTCATTCGGCACTGTTTCCAACAGGTTGGAGTCGCAGGAAGAAAGGCTTAATGCAAGCGCCGTAATTCCTGAAAATATGAGGTATTTAATGGTATTTGTTTTCATGATCAATGCTTTTGAATGCGGGTCAGAGTTGCAGGTTTAAGCCGAATGTGTACAATGCAGTTTGCGGGAAATACATGGCGCGGCCCGATGGTACCTCAGGATCAAGGTTCCATTCATTCAGCTTGGAGAATGTAAGCAGGTTGGTCGCAGAAGTATACACGCGGATCTTGCTCAGGCGCAGCTTGCCCGCAATATCGGCCGGGATAGTATAAGCCAGCTGCACGTTTTTGAGGCGCAGGTACGATCCGTCAATCACCAGCCGGTCGGAGGTAGCCACATTACGCAGGTCGAATTTCACCGGGCGGGGAAACCGGGCACCGGGGTTTTCGGGAGTCCAGTAGTTGTTGGTGTAAATTTCATGCGTAAATCCTTCCTGGTTACCCATTTCAGCCAATGCACCCGCAAGGCGCGCATCTACTTTTGCAGCTCCCTGAAAAAGGATTCTCAGGTCAAAGCCTTTGTAGGAAAAATCGGTGTTTAAGCCGAAGGTGTACTTCGGGAAAGAGTTGCCGATTACCGTCATGTCATCCGCATTGATTTTTCCGTCACCGTTCCTGTCTACATATTTCACGTCGCCGGGCTTGGTGTTCGCTGCGTAGGTCGCCTTGTATTCAGCGATCTCCTGCGCGGACTGGAACAGTCCGTCAGTCTCATAACCCCAGAGTGTATTGATCGGTAAACCTTTCGCAATGATGTACCTCGGGTCAATGTCGGAGCCGGTTATGTAAGGTCCTGTGCCTTTCAGGTCGGTAACTTTGTTTTCATTAATGCTCAAATTGGCACCCAGGCTGTATCGGAAACTGGAAGTACTCTGGCCGCCGCGGTAATTAGCACTGAATTCCCAGCCTTTGTTTTCGACGGACCCTGCATTCTGGGGCGGCGCTTTCAATCCGATGGTGGCAGGAATATCCAGGTTGAGCAGAATGTCGTCGGTCAGCTTACGGTAATAATCAGCTGTAAAAGTCAGTCTTCTGTTGAGAAATGCAGCGTCAATTCCCAGGTCAAGCTGAGTAGTCGATTCCCAGCCGAGGTTTGTATTGGCGAGTGTAGTAGGTCGGTAACCCTGGGCCGGCGTTCCGCCGAATGTGTATCCGTAAGCAGTCAATGCGGAATAGTAGCTGTAAAGGTCCACCGACTGATTTCCCGTAATACCCCAGGAGCCGCGCAGTTTCAAATCGTTGACCGCCTTTTCCAAACCACCCCAGAAAGCTTCTTTCGAGATCCGCCAGCCGGCAGAGAAGGAAGGGAAGAAGCTGTACTGCTTGTTACCCGTGAATTTGGATGAACCGTCGTAGCGGCCATTTGCCTCAAACAGGTATTTTTCTTGATAATCATAATTAACCCTCCCGAAAAACGACCTTAAACCGTATGCTGCGTCGTTTCCACCATTACTTTTCGTTCCGTCGTTGGCGCCCTGGCCGATTGAACCAATGTCATTATTGTAAAAACGCTCCCGGTACGCGGAGAGGAAAGCCTGCGTGTTGCCGATCTGGGAATAACCGGCCAAAACTTTCAGGTTGTGGTCACCAAAAGCTTTTTCGTAGGTAAGTAAATTGTTGATCGTGTACTCGCGGAGGCTGTTCCGGACTTCGGTAAGCGAGTTGATCGCGATTGTTTTAGTGATATTGGTATTCTTGTCGACGTTGGTGTATGAGTTGGTGAAGTTCTTTTGAGACACAAAAGTACCCCGGCCTGCAATCTGCGTGGAGAATGTCAGTCCCTCGGCAAGGTCAATGTCCGCTTTGAGATAACCTGCCAGGTAATCGGTATTTTGTCGTGACTGGCCGCCTATTTCATTAAACATCAATGGATTGTTACCCTGCGTGCTCAACCCGTAAGTGCCGTCGGGATATTTGGGAACTGCCCATAAGGTACCGTGAAAAAAGTTGTTCAGCGGCTGCGGGTTGTTCGCTGCATTGTTTACAGTCGGGTTCAATGCGCGGCTGTACCGGTAATTGATATCGCCGCTTACACGGATCCTTTTTGAAACATCATAGTCGGTATTCAGCCTGAACTCACCGATCGTATTGGAATAACCCGCGATCACGCCCTGCTGGTCCTGGTACCGCGCGCTCAATCTGGTGCGCAGCACATCGGTACCGCCTGCAACGGAGATCGTGTGGTTTTGCTGCGGTGCCGTGCGAAGCATGGTTTCAAACCAGGTGTTGGGCAGTGGATACTTTTCCCGGTCGGTCGCATTCACATAAGCCTGGATGGATTCTTCGGTAAAACGGGCCGGCAAATTCACTCCTGCATTGGTATAAGCCGCTACCTGCTCGCGCATGTAAGCTTCTATTCCCATCATTTTAGGCACATTGTTTGACCTCTGCAACGCATAGTAACCGTGATAATCCACCTGCACTTTACCGCCTTTCGCTCTTTTGGTTGTGATCAAAATCACCCCGTTTGTTGCGCGTGAGCCGTAGATCGCCGTGGAAGAAGCATCTTTCAGCACCGAAACAGACTCGATATCGTCGGGGTTAATGTCGCTCAGCCGCTGCTCAATGCCGTCGACGATCACCAATGCATCATTTTTCCCCAAATCAAACCCGCTTGTACTGCTTCCATTGATGTTGAATGTGGTTATCCCTCGAACACGGATGCTGGCGTTGGATTTACCCGGGGAGCCGCCCTGATCGAGCACGGTCACACCCGGCATCAATCCCTGGAACGATTGCTGGATGTTGGAAACCGGTCGCCGCGTAATGGCTTCGCCGCTGATCTGGGAAACCGAGTTGGTAAGCGCATTGCGCTTTTGCGTACCGTAACCTACCACCACCACTTCTTCAAGCTGCTTGGTGTCGGCTGCGAGCTTCACGTCAACAACGCTGCGGCCGTTGACGGCCACTTCCTGAGTTACGTACCCGATACCCGAGAAAACAAGGGTAGCCTCGCCGGGTGTGCTGATTTCGTACTTTCCGTCGGCATCGGTGGAAGTACCGGTAAGTGAATTTTTAATAACAATGTTAACACCAGGTACAGGTGATTTGTCGGTTGCCGACGTGACCGTACCTGATACGGTACCATTTTGTGCGAAGGCAGAAGATGCAAAAAGCACCATAACCGCCAGCAGCACACTGCAGGGAAACAGGGATTTTCGGGATAGATTTTGATACATAAAATAAGTTGGAAATAGTGGCCGGCCTCTTGTACAAGGACGGTTCAGGTTGGTGGTTTTGGTTAAAAAATACTTTCTAGTCCATTTAGCCTACTAAGTAGGTAGACAAAGTAAGGTACAGTTTTTCGAACAAGCAACCTCTTGCACCCGGTTTTCACTGATTTTTGTTAAAAATGCCAGCTTGCGAAATGCAGCGTTTACATGTAGTTGTAATTACATCGTATCCAACCCTGGGGTTTTATCCGAATAAAATGCCTATATTCGGCTGAAATGCAAAACTTTTTATAACCGGCTTTTCATTGTAAATTCTTCTAAATGGCTTTTTTCGATTACGTGCTGCAAGTCCCTTCTTACGGATGGAAGGATGAAAAAGGGGATCTGGTCAAGCCAAGTGCCGGACAGATACTGCACGAATTCTTTTCCAGGCTGAACGTGTTTCGGGATAGGAGAAACTGGCTTTCATTTTTCAGCTGGGCGAGAGTGCTGCTGCTGCTGATGCCTTTCTTTTTTCTGTTTGTGTTCAAATTTTTTAGTTTGTGGATGCTCGCCGCTGCATTTCTGTATAGCATGATCATCATGGGTACGCACGGTACCATCTGGCACCACCGCTATTGTACACACGGTGCCTATAAATTCCGCAATTCCTTCTGGCGCTTTTTTACCAAAAACCTGACGGTATCAGTTGTTCCCGAAGAGATTTACGCCATTTCCCACCACGTACACCATTTAAAGTCCGACCAGCCGGGTGACCCTTACAATGCGAGCGCGGGATTTTTGTACTGCTTTCTGGCAGATGTAAATCACCAGCCTATCGCGAAAAATCTCAGTGAAGCAGACTATCAGCGCGTCACCAAACTGATGGAGCACACCGGCGTGAAAGGGAATACTTACCAGCAATATCTGAAATGGGGTTCTTATGTCAATCCGGGCGATGCGGTAATCAACTGGCTGTTCAACTGGTCATTCTGGTACCTTGCATTCTATCTCATGGGCGGACATGCGCTGGCCTGCACATTGTTCGGCGCGGCCGGTTTCTGGGCGATCGGTGTGCGGACTTTCAATTACGAAGGTCACGGGAAAGGAGAAGACAAGCAGCGGCCGGGTGTTGATTACAATAATAAAGACAAGTCCATTAACCAGCTTTGGCCAGGACTGGTAGCAGGAGAGTGGCACAACAACCACCATTTGTTCCCGCAAAGTGCGCGCAGCGGTTTCAAGCCCCACCAGGTCGACCTTGCATTTTATTACATCAAACTGATGCGTAAGCTCGGCGCTGTAAGCAGTTACAACGATTCGAAGCAGGTTTTTTATGATCGTTATTACAAGCCTGTTGCAAAGGAAAAACAAGTCCATTGATCTTCTGACAACAGCCCGGCGCACTCAACTCCTGATTCCGCCGCGCAATGTTCCTTTTTTTGAAATTGACTGACGTTTATTGGTACGGAAGTTTAGCAAATTCTTTGTCGCCTACGCGCCGACAGCGAGAATTCCCGCTAAAATCCAGATCATGACACCAATTTTTGCCCGCATTTCTTTCTTCAATTTACAAAAAGTCAGGGGCTTTGTCCATGCGACTGCATTCTTGCTGCTCACCTGTATGTGGCCGCTGCTTGCTCAGAAGCCTGCGGAAAAAGAGACCCCCACTGTGGTAATACCGGACACGCTCTTGTTTAAGATCGAGAACGCGCAGGCGGTTATCACGCAGATCAATGCAGCCAACAAAAAGGGATATGGAAGTGCCGAAATCCGGCGCGAGCTCATTACCGCCAAAGCGAATGTACGCCAGATACAGGAGGCAATCAGCGTGGAAAACTCCGTACCTGATAATAAAAATCTGTCCAATTACCGGCTGATGCTCACCGACATTCAGCAGAAAACAAGTGCCTGGCGCAAGCAGCTGTCACGCTATAATGCGGAGTTGCAGAGTATGTCGTCGTCCGTGATCGAGTTTGGCCGAGATTCGCTGCTGACGATCAACAATGGAGATTCCACCCAGAAAAAATTTTACAAAGGCCAGATAGCCGAACTGAGAAGGAAACTGCAGGAAGCAGGGGAGACTACCACCGCTAATCTGGACACAGTAAGTAACCTGCTGGCGGATGTTTCGGAAGTGTATTTCGCCGCAAACGACCTGAGTGGCACGATCAACGATTACATTAAGGAATCCGGCAAGAACCTGCTGGGGCAAGAATCGAGCTATATCTGGAAAGCCCGGCAAAAAGACGGGAACGACAATATGAACCGGCTGATCAAGGTTTCCTACGCCGGCCAGAACAAGGTTTTGCGGTACTTTTTGCAATCTACCTGGGACAACCGAGTCTTTTTGCTGCTGCTTTGCATCGGCTTTTTCGCCTGGATTTACATCAACTTCAACTTTGCCAAAAGTGCGCGGCTGAGCAAAGAGGTAGGCCCGACGGATTTCAAGTTTATCGGGCACAAACCGTTTCTGGCGACACTCATTTTACTATTCAATATTACGCCACTCTTCGAGCCGCGCTCACCTTCCATCTACATCGAGCTCAACCAGTTTTTGCTGGTGATCACACTTACATTCTTCTTTTTGAAAATGCTCCCCCGCGAGCAGCTCGCCTGGTGGTTTTCGGTGATCGTATTGTACCTGCTGACGGTCGGTGCCAATGTGGTTGTGGACGGA
The DNA here is from genome assembly GCF_000701505.1 of Dyadobacter crusticola DSM 16708. GTDB lineage: Bacteria > Bacteroidota > Bacteroidia > Cytophagales > Spirosomataceae > Dyadobacter > Dyadobacter crusticola. The sequence continues at coordinate 317,759 of NZ_KL370786.1, forward strand.
TCTTTCCTGCTCCGTTTCGCATTTATGGGGCTTAGTGCGGCTTCTATTGTATTTGGCTGGTGGTTTTTCAAGATCGTCAAAAAAGCCAAACTGGGTGAAAGGCTGATCAAACCGGTTGTGATTATCTACATTGTACTGCACGTACTGGCGATCCTGCTCAATGCATTCGGGCGGCTTTCCTTGGCCAAGGCATTCAGCATCACGGCGATCAGCGGGCTGATACAGGTAGTGGGCCTCACCGTTTTTGTGCACATGCTGACCGAGGCGCTCGATTTGCATATCCGCGTTAGTTCAGCGGCGAAAATGCTGTTCTCGCGTGTCAGCGCGGAGCGGACCCGGCTCTATTTTCAGCGGCTGCTGCTGTTTCTTTCCATTATACTCTGGCTGATGGTATTTTGCATTAACCTGAATATTATCGGAGCGGTATTTGATTTTGCATTAGTGATCCTTGAAAAGGAGCGGACTTTCGGCAGCGTCACATTCACGCTGGAAAACGTCCTGTTTTTCGGTGTCACAATCTGGCTGGCCAACAGTTTGCAGAAGAACATCGGTTATTTCTTTTCGGGACACGATGTGAGTTTTACAGCAGATTCAAGCCACAAAGGTTCCAAGCTGGCATTGATCAGGCTGTTGATTATCGTCGTCGGCTTTTTGATCGCGGTAACCGTTTCCGGCGTGCCGCTTACCAGGATCACCGTCCTGCTCGGTGCATTGGGAGTAGGTATCGGACTCGGTATGCAGAATATCGTAAACAATTTCGTCTCGGGTATCATCCTGATTTTTGAAAAACCATTCACAATCGGCGACTACATTGAGCTGGCCGACAAAAAAGGAAAAGTGCTCGACATCGGTATCCGGTCCAGCAGGATGCTCACGCCGCTGGGCTCAAAGGTTATTATCCCCAACGGCGACCTGCTCTCCGGCCGGCTGGTCAACTATACTACGAGCGACGCAAGATTAAAGGCAGAGATCACATTTAAAATCAGCATTGAAGCCGACATTGAACGTGTCAAGCAAGTGATTCACGATATTGTCGACAATGCAGAAGGTACCGTCAAGAACGCGCCTCGGCAGATCCTTTTTAATGCGATCGCTGCCGATAACATCGAACTGAAAATTCTGGTCTGGTTAAATGATGTATACCAGGAAACTACATTCAAGAGCTACGTGCTGGAACAAACGCTGGTCCGGTTTAAGGCAGAAGGTATTAAAATCATGTAGCCTGCCGCCGTCGCTCAGATCGCCTCCACACAGGATGTTTCTTCTGCGACCTGCGTGAAAAAGTGGGCAAGTACATCGGAGAGATGCCAGAGGTGCAGCAGGCAGATCCTGATCTTAGTAGGCAGTATCCCGTAATACTTCTTGAATGCAGCCGTGAAATGCGTCGCATTCTTGTAACCCGCACGCTGGGCGATCTCAGCCACCCGGCTGCCGGGCTCTTTCAGCATTTGCATGGAAGTCTCCATTCGCAGATCGTGCAGGTAAACGAAAACGGGCTTTCCGAAAACCTCTTTGAAATACTTTTTGAGGCTGAATTCATTGGTGCCAACCTGGTGCGCCAGCTCGCGCAACGACCACGGTTTGTCCAGGTTTTCTGAAAGGATTTTCCGCGCCAGGTGCATTTTGTCCTTGTCTGATTCTTTCAGGTTAGATGAAATATCCGGTACGGGAAGATGCTCAAACTGTTCAAACTGAAAGGCAAGCAGCTCGATCACTTTGGCTTTGATGAAAAGACTTTTGTAGTAGCCGCTGTAAGTACAATTCAGTATTTCAAATAATGAAGAAAGCATTTTGGTAGTAACAGGCAGGTTCCTCCTGATCATAAAAGCGGGCAGCGATCTGCTGATCCCGTTCCTGAAATGCGTACAGATCGGGTGGGCGGCCGGCAGGTTTTCGAAGAAGAATCCCGTATCCAGGCTAATCGCAAAAGCCTCCACTTCTTCCCCCGGCTTCCATTGGATCATCACATTTTTATTCGGTAGTAGAAACAGGTTGTGCTGCTGCGGCTTGAAGCGGACGAAAGGTTTGGAAGCGGTTTCCTGAAAGTAGGTAGCGGCACCTTGCAGGCAAAACAGCATTTGAATCCGGTCACCGGTCGCCTTTATCACCACCGGCCCTTCTGAATGCACCCGGAACTTACCGTACCAGATGTAAAAATCCCCGGATATCAGCTCCCGGCCGCTGCCGGTAGTACGCGCATCTTTGTAAGTCAGTGGGTTGTCTGTTACCGCGTCTTCTCGCAGCGGATCAAATTCAGGGAACGTCCAGCTATTGTTTTCGGATGTTGATTTCGCAGTCTGTTCAGCATTCATTTCGCCCTGATTCGTCATTTATTTACGCTTTGTTCCTATATGTCTGCGCCCGGCAGTACAACGTCGCAAAAGTAGCTTGTATTTAGACTGTTTTTAAACAATAATATAAAAAGTTGCATGAGATCCGCCCGGGCCTGACCTGCAAATTCCATAACAAATGCATAATGCAGGCTTAATATCCAGGCAGTAAGCGTCTGATATCTTTGGGGTTTAATAAATCAAAATGCCGGACGTCTCGCGCCGGCTATCTCACTAACCTCTGATAGAAGAATATGAAAACACGGTTACTGCTGGCATTTTTTGCCGTGCTGATCGGACTTTGCATGCCTTTGCGTTTGTCCGCTCAGTCTTTCACCATTAACGGTAAGGTTACCGCCCCAACGGGAGACCCACTACCGGGCGTCAGCGTGCTTGTAAAAGGCACCAGCTCAGGTACTACAACCGACGCAAACGGCGCATTCACTCTTAACGTGCCTTCGTCTGCCTCTACGCTCATTTTCTCTGCGATCGGTTTTCTTTCGCAAGAACAGGCAGTTGGCAACAAAAGTGTGATTGACATTACATTAAAGGAAGATACCAAAATCCTGAACGAAGTGGTCGTGACCGCACTCGGGATCAAGCGCGAGGAAAAATCGCTGGGCTTTGCTGCGCAGACGATCAATGAAAATGCGGTTAAGGATGCCAAATCCAACAACTGGGTTAATACACTTTCAGGTAAAGTAGCAGGGCTCAATATCCAAGGCGCAGGCGCCGGACCTATGGGATCAGCGCGCATTACCCTCCGTGGCGAATCGTCTTTGAACCTCGATAACAACCAGGCGCTCATCGTAGTAGACGGTGTGCCGGTAAGCAGCCGGATCACAGGAACCGGATTCAATTCACACCTTTCAGCAGATAGCCCGGTGGATTACGGTTCCAGCCTTTCGGACATTAACCCGGATGATATCGAGAAAGTTACTGTGCTGAAAGGACCGGGCGCGACCGCATTGTACGGCAGCCGGGCAGCAGGCGGGGCGATCATTATCACGACCAAAAGTGGTGTGCGCAAAGACAAAGGCATTGGCATAACTGTCAATTCCAATTTCAGCGTGGAGCAGATCAATCGCTATCCTGATTATCAGTTTGAATACGGCGAAGGAAGAAGCGGCGCTTACTTTTCTTACCTCGATAGTGAAGACGGACCCAATACAGCTACAACCGTAGCAGCCGGAAGAGCCTGGGGCCCGAAGTTTGATGGTCAGATGTACTATCAGTTCAACCCGAATGCACCGGACGGAAGGCCGACCGAACGTACTCCCTGGGTCGCCAACAAAGATTATATCTCAGGTTTTTTCCAGACAGGTACCACGTTCTCCAACAGTGTTTCCATTGAAGGAGGCAGCGAAAACGGTTCTGCGCGCTTGTCGCTGACGCATTTAAAAAACAAATGGATCATTCCCAATACCGGTTTCGAAAGGTTGAACGCGGCATTGTCGGTCAGTCAAAAAGTATCGAACCGATTGAAGATCAATGGTAAAGTCAATTATACCAACAAAAAAAGCGATAACCTGCCGATGGCGGGATATAACAACCAGTCGCTGATGTACTTTCTGATCCTGGGTACAACTCCTAACATCAAACCCGAATGGTTTAAGCCTTACTGGGAACCGGGACTGGAAAACGTAAAACAGAGAAGCCCCTTTAACCCGACGCCGGACAACCCTTACCTCGGGATGTACGAAATGCTGAACAAGATGAACAAGCATGGGGTGATTGGTAATCTTTCGGCTAACTACGAGATATCCAAAAAGTTTGATCTGCTTGTGCGCACTGGTCTGGATATGGCTTTTGAATTCCGCTCGCAGCAGCGCCCGTTCAGCATGACGCGCTACCCGCGCGGGATGTACCGCGAGCAGAATGTATTTACCTATGAATCCAATACCGACTTTTTGCTCAACTACAAAGACAAGATCGGCGGGCTGATCGATGTGACCGCTTCTGTGGGAGCCAATGCAATGCGCCAGTCGTACGATTTCGCAGGGATGTATGCTGACCAGCTTGCTCAGCCCGGTATTTACCAGATTTCCAACAGCCTTGACCAGGCAGTAGCGGATCCTTTGAAAACCAAAAAGGCGATCAACAGTATCTACGCTGCCACTCAGTTTTCGTGGGACGAGAAGATCTTTGTGGACGTAACAGGGCGGAACGACTGGTCGAGTACGCTGCCTTATGCCAACAACTCTTTCTTTTATCCGTCCGTAAGTTCAAGCTTTTTGTTAAACGAGCTCTTCACATTGCCGACTGCGATCTCCTTTGCGAAGCTGCGCGCTTCCTGGGCACAGGTTGGAAATGATACCAGACCTTACCAGACTGCCCGCTATTACGACCGCATTTACGGTAACAGCTTTACCAATTCAAGTACCCTTTTCAATGCCAACCTGAAACCTGAGATTACGGCGAGCTACGAGTTTGGTCTGGATGTACGTTTGCTCAAAAACCTGGTGGGACTTGACGTGGCTTACTACAACAATAACAGCCGCAACCAGATCCTGGCGATCCCATTGGACCCTGTGTCAGGTTATTCCAATGCACTGATCAATGCGGGATTGATCAACAGCCGCGGCGTGGAGATCAAGCTGACCGGCAAACCGGTTACTACGAAAAATTTCACCTGGAATACTACGCTGCTCTGGTCAAGAAACCGCAGCTATGTAAAGGAGCTTGCCTCGGGCATTACCAATCAGGTGATCTATGCGCATAATACCAACGTGAGCATTGAAGCGCGGGTAGGAGGGTTAATGGGCGATATGTATGGACGTGGATTCCAGCGCGCGCCTGACGGTCAGATCATTTACTCCTCAGTGGGACTTCCGGCTGCATTGGACCCGACCGCCAAAAAGTGGGGCAATGCATTTGCAGACTGGAAAGCGAGTTTGTCCAATGAATTTACGATCAAAAACGTGCGGGTAAGTCTGTTGCTCGACGGGCAAAAAGGCGGCAGCATGTACTCGCAAACCAATCACAAGAATAACACGCTGGGTAAAACGAAAGTAACATTGCCAGGCCGTGAAGACGGGATCGTGGGACAGGGCGTGGTGAAGCAGCCCGACGGAAGTTTTGCACCTAACACCGTGAAAGTTCCTGCCAGCTCTTACTACGACAACTACTATCAGATCGCTAATGCAGAGACCAATATTTTCGACGCTTCCTTCCTGAAAATCAGAGAGCTTCGTGTGGAATTCAACTTGCCGCAGGCGCTTCTGGGCAAAGTCGGGGTGCGGCAGACGAGCCTGGCATTCTTCGGCAGGGACCTGTTCAACTTTACCAAATTCCCGGGCTTTGATCCGGAAGGCGGAAACCTCAACAATGGAACGCTCACGCCGGGTGTGGAGCTCGCGCAGTTTCCTTCCACCAGAACAATGGGTATGAACCTTACATTAAAATTCTAATTGAAAGTGACCATGTTTAAGAAAGCATATATTCCTTTTTTAATGCTGTTCAGTCTGCTGGTATCCTGTACCAACGGTTTTGAAGAGCTCAACACAGATCCAAACCGTCCGAAGGAGATCACGCCGGGCGTTATGCTGGGCCAGCTGCAGTACCAGATTGTAAACAGCACCGTGAATGCGAGCCGCAATTTTACGCACGAGCTCATGCAGGTAGACGCCCCCCGCGCCAGTGCAGGAGGAGGCGGGCTGCACAGGTACCTGGTCAATCCGGGTACGGGAGTTTGGAGTAATTTTTATTCTTATCTCAATGATATAGAGGATATTTACATCATTGCCGACCGGCTTAACGAGAACAACTACAAGGCGATTGCATTGATCTACAAAACGTGGAGCTACTCCATTCTGACGGATCTTTACGGCGACGTGCCTTACTCGCAGGCTACCAAGGCGATCGAAGGTAATTTCAAGCCAACGTTTGACAAGCAGAAGGATATTTACATTGCATTGCTGAAAAATCTTGAAACTGCAAACGTGCTGCTGGACGACACCAAAGCGCTGACTTACGGCGGCGATATGTTGTACAATTCCAATGCATTGTCGGGAGGTAAAAACCTGGGTATCCAGAAATGGAAGAAGTTCTGTAACTCGCTTCGATTGAGATTATTGCTGCGGATTTCCAAAAGAGAAGGCGAGGTGAGTGTAAAGGAGCAGATCTCGGCCATACTGGCCAATCCCGCTGCAAACCCTGTATTTACCACCAATGCAGACGAAGCTATTTTCAGGTATCCGGGTACATTTCCATTTTATAATCCATTCTTCAATGCACGGCAGGTTGACTGGCGCGACGGGACTTACTATACGAAGTTCTTCATGGATTTCATGAACCAAACGGGAGATCCGAGACGCGGACCCTGGGCGACACAGGTGAAAGCGGGTACTGAGAATGTGTACCGCGGCATTGAAAGCGGCTACCCGACTACCCTCGAATATGCAGTAGGAAGCAATTCCAGCTACTCCGACGCGCTCAAAACATTGCCGCAACTTGGTGTGATGATGACACTGGCCGAAGTGGAGTTCATCAAGGCCGAGCTCGCGCTGAAAGGATATAACACCGGATCAACGCCCGACAAACATTATGAGGCAGGTATCGCAGCTTCGATGACGCAATGGGGCGTGACAATGCCGGCGGGTTTTCTGGCCCAGCCAGGAATTGCATTCAATACAGCCGCTACACCCGAAAAGCAGCTTGAACAGATTATGCTGCAAAAGTATTACGCTTACTTCTTTGTGGATTATCAGTCATGGTTTGAAAAACGCCGCACAGGTTATCCTGCATTGCCCCGCGGTGCAGGTATCCCGGCGGAGAACAAATTTCCTTCGCGCGTACCGTATCCGACTTACCTGCAATCACTGAATCCGGAAGCGCTGGCAGGCGCGGTGGCTTCCATGGGCGGCGATAATAGTGATATCAAGGTTTGGTGGGATAAATAATGCGATTTCAACTGCTCGCAAGCTTTAAATTGAGAATGATGTTTAAAAAAGATTTCAAATATGTTGCACTATCCCTGCTGTTTGTGGCGGGGATAGCTGCGCATGCACAACAGGTTAAGATGCCCGAACGCGGCTTGTGTGCACACCGCGGCTGCATGGATTCGCACCCGGAGAACACATTGCCTGCATTCAGGGAAGCTGTTCGTTTAGGGGCGCAAATGATCGAGTTTGATATCCAGCTCACGAAAGACAGCGCGCTCGTGATCATGCACGACGATGGGGTAGATCGTACTACAAACGGTACCGGCAAAGTTTCCGAGCTAACCTTCGCGCAAGTCCGCGCGCTGGACGCAGGCGTGAAAAAGGCAGAGCAATTCAAAGGAACGCAGGTGCCTACATTTGAAGAAACCCTGGCTATGATGCCGAATAACGTCTGGCTGAACTGTCATTTGAAAGGAGACGAAGCAGTTGGTGCGAAGGCTGCATTGATGCTCGCGAAATCAGGCAGGTTGCACCAGGCATTTCTGACTTGCTCAGAAAAAGCTGCGAAAGCGGCCAGGCAGGCAGTCCCCGGCATTCAGATTTGCAATGGAGAAAACAGCTACCGCAAAGACACGCCCAAGTATGCTCAGGCGACCATTGCGATGCGCGCCAACTTCATTCAGCTGCTGCGCCACCAGCCCGGCGAAGACCGCAGGCAAGTAATGCAGGATTTGAAAAATAACAATGTAAAGATCAGCTACTTCTACGCCAAAACGCCCGATGAACTCGGTAAGCTGTTTGAAGACGGGGTAGACTTTGTTTTGGTAAATAACGTCGCTGATTTTCTTCCTGAGGCCAAAAAGCTTGGTATAACGCCGGTGGTACCTGCATATACAAATGCGAAAGCACCAGCCGGGAAGGTTTTCGCGAATGAGAAAGCCAATAAAACGCTGATCGTGTTTTTTGACGGCTTGCGGCCGGATTACATTACCAAAGAGCAAATGCCCAACCTGTTTGCATTCAAGCAGAAAGCTTCTCACGGAAAGCAGCACCACAGCGTTTTTCCTACTGTGACGCGCGTCAATTCTTCTTCCTACGCTACTGGCTCTTATCCTGGAACGCACGGTTTGCTGGGTAATTCCATCTACTTTCCGAAAGTGAGTCCGAACAAAGCGATTGGTACTACTTATGAAGATCTGATGAAAGTGCAGGAGTCGGAGTCGGGGCAGTTGCTGACAGCGGTTTCAATGGGTGAAGTACTGGAAAAGGCAGGCGAGCGGATGATGGTTTTCAGCTCCGGTACCACGGGACAGGCTTTTTTACAAAACCATAAAATCGGCAGCGGAGGGATTATCAACCACGAGCTGATCCTGCCCGAATCGCTGAAAACGCAGGTAATGGCGGAACTTGGTCCCATGCCCAAAGGCACCGGCGACGTTTTTATCAAGCACAAATGGGTGGCCGACGCATTGCTCCATTACGGTTTGAAAAATGGAGGTCCGCTGGTAAGCGCAGTGTGGTTTTCGGATCCTGACGGCGCGGCTCACCGGTATGGTATCGGCTCAGAGCAGGCTGTTGCGGCAATCAAGTACGTCGATACGCAATTTGGCAGGATCCTCGATTCGCTGAATGCAAGGGGTTTGCGGGAGCGGTACAATATCCTGATTTCAACTGATCACGGTTTTGTAACACATAGCGGCAAGCAAAATCTGAGCGAGCTGCTGATTGCGGAAGGTTTGAAGAAAGATAAAGAGTCGGATGATGTAGTGATATCGGAAGGTGCTGTTTATGTCAAAAACCACGACGAGCAAGTGATCAGGAAGATTGTGGCGGCTTTGCATAAGGAAGACTGGATCGGCGCTGTTTTTACAAAACCCAAAAAGAAGGGAAGTATGACCGGCTGGGTTGATGGTACGTTGTCATTCGACGCGATCCATTACAATCACCCGACGCGCTCAGGCGACATTCTGGTTGCGCCCAACTGGAATGATGATAAAAACGATAAAGGTTACGCAGGTACCGACTTTTCCGGCGGCGTGGCTGGTCACGGCGGATCCAGTCCGTACGAGATCAACATCGCATTTTTTGCCGACGGCCCGGATTTCAAGGATGCATTCACAGGTGAGCTGCCCACTTCCAATGTCGATATCGCGCCTACCGTGCTTGGCCTTTACGGCTTGCAGGTGCCGCCGCAAATGGACGGCAGGGTGATGAAAGAGTTTTATACAAAAACATCGAAAAGCAGCGGACCGTCTAAAAAGGAAAAAGTGCAGACAGAGGCCAGGTATCCCTGGGGTATCTACAAGCTTTCGCTCGAAATGTCGGTGCACGAGAAGTACAGGTACGTCGACTTCACCAAGACCGAGCGTACAAAGTTTGAGTCTGTTAAAAAGTGAACATTTCCGTTCGGAATCGTACAGCGTAAAATGTAAAAAACATACCCTGGATCGTTCCTGAATGCTTTTTTCGATTGGTATAAACTTTTACGTCATTGTAACAGGTTTATACCAATCCTTTTTTCATGCTGAGAAATTATACAAAGATCGCCGTACGGAATATCTGGAGGCAAAGGCTTTTTGCATTCATCAATATTTTCGGACTTGCCTCGGGTTTGATGGTCTGCTTCCTCGCCATTGCCCACATCAAAGGCGCATTGGAATACGATCATTTCCACGCGAAATCAGATCGCATTTACCGCATTATCACGGATGCAACCAGCAAGACCGGCGATAAAACGGCCTTTGCGACTTCTCCTTTGCCGCTGGCAGGTACCTTGGAGCAGGATTATGGAATTGTTGAAAACGCAGCGCGGGTGGTGCGTACATACGGGCCGGTACTGGGCAATTCCAAAGAGCTGGATTTTCTGACTTTTGCCGTTGATCATTCCTTCTTACAGCTTTTCGGTTATCCGCTTGTATCGGGCCAATATCCTTCCGGTGCGGGATATGCGGTGATCAGTCAGAAGACGGCCGAAAAGCTTTTTGGTAAAATGAACCCGATCGGTCAGGTGCTGGACCAGGGAGAAGCAGGTACCTCGATCATCACCGGCGTGGTCGCCAATCCGGAATCGCATTCGCATTTGCGGTTTGATATCCTGTTTGCTTTGGCTGACGAGCAAATGACTGCATTCAATGCGGGCGAGGGCTGGAAAGAGTTTTCGCGCGGGTACACTTATGTGCTGCTCAAACCGGGGACCTCGCAGGAGCAGCTTGGCAGTATCCTGCCAGCGGTAGCAAAGCGTGCGGGTGCGGCCCCCGGTACGGCCGCAAAGGCCTCGCTCGGCTTTCGTGTACAGGCGCTGAAAAGCATTTCTCCAAGCACAGAAGAGTTAATGAACAGCACCTACGAGCCGCAGATCAGTGGATTAATGGCCGAAATGGCGGTGGGATTAATTACCCTGTTGATGGCGGCTTTTAATTATATAAACCTCACCCTGGCCCGCTCCATGAGCCGGGCGCGTGAAGTAGGTATACGGAAAACTTCCGGCGCGCTTCGCTGGCAGCTGCTCGGGCAGTTTATGGCTGAGTCGCTCATTCTGTCCATGCTCGCCTTGGGACTGGCTTATGTCATGCTTGAAATCATCAAACCCATGAGCTTTGTACAGCAGTGGCTGATCGGCGGCGTGGTGTGGGACTGGAAGTTATGGGGCGCTATCGTTGCATTCAGCGTTGTTACCGGCTTGCTGGCCGGTATTGTCCCAGCCAGGGTGCTGTCGGGTTTTCAGCCGGCGGAGGTACTTCGCAGCCAGAACGGGCTTAAAGTAATTAAAGGGATTTCGCTGCGCAAAACATTGATTGTAGTCCAGTTTGCCATTTCGCTGATCGCGATGATTACTTTGGTAACCGTGCTGCGCCAGCAGAATTACATGGCAACTGGCGACTACGGGTTCCGCAGTAAAAACGTCCTGAATATTCCGCTCAACAATCTCCCTTACGAGCGACTTGCAGGCGAAGCAGGCAAGCTGGCCGGGGCTGAGGCTGTTTCCGGCATTTCGGAACCTTTCGGACATCACGGGCAAACTGAGCGCGTCAAAACGAAGAAAGGCGACGCAGCGCAGACCAGCACTTTTCTGTTCAATGTGGCGCCGGATATTCTGGCGACATTGGACCTGACTTTGCTCGCCGGAAAAGACCTTCCTGAGTCGGCATCGGGCCGGCTGGTATTCATCAATGAAGAGGCAGTCAGGAAGTTTAATTTCGGAAATAACAGCGAAGCAATCGGAAAGACTTTCTGGCTGAATGACAGCACGGAGGTACAGGTTGCGGGTGTGATCAGGGATTTCCGGTTTACCAGCTTCAACTGGAAGATCATGCCGCTCGTACTGCGCCAGCAAACCGACGGGCTCCGTTACATGCACGTGGCCGTAACGCCCGGTTCAGAAGAGCGCGTTTTGGCAGGGATGAAAGGGATCTGGAAAAAGCTGAGATCTTACGAGACCTTCGACGGCGAGTGGTACGACGATTTCCTGTACAAGCGGCACGCACATACCGACGATCTCAGTTTCATGGGTTTGCTGCTGGGGATATCCTTCTCCATTGCCTGCCTCGGGTTGCTTGGCATGGTCACTTACAACACGCAGACGCGCATTAAAGAAGTGGGTATACGAAAAGTAATGGGTGCAGAAGTGGCGCAGATCGTCTGGCTGCTATCACGGGATTTTGTAAAATTGCTCACGATCGCCGCGCTTGTCGCGCTGCCGCTGGGGTACCTGGCAGGCTACGCATTCCTGTTCAATTTCGCATACCATGTTTCCATTGGCTTTGAGACCCTGGGCCTGTGCGTGGGCGTGCTGCTGGTGTTGGGCGGGTTGATCATCAGCACCAGAACTTACCGCGCTGCGACCGGTAACCCGGTGGAAGCGCTCCAAAATGAGTAGCAAACAATTTTCCTTTAACATGAAATTCAAACTGGCATTTGCCACCGTATTCCTCCTATCGGTACTCACCTGTTTTTCGCAAAATTCAAAGCTGACCCTGATCGCGCACCGGGGCGGGGTAGTGGATAGTTCCTTTACGGAAAATTGTATTTCGGCGCTTAAAGCGGCAGTTCGGGACGGGTACAAACTAATTGAAACAGACGTGCGCGTCACGAAGGATGGTGTTTTAATCGCAAACCACGATGCGGATTTCAGGCGGTATTACGAGGTTGATAAGAAAGTGACTGAGGTAAATTGGGCAGAAATAAGGCTGATGAAAAGTAAGCTGGATGGAAACAGCCCCTTGCTCCTGGAAGACATTCTTCGCTTTTGCGCTCAGAATAAGCTGGGGATCATGCTCGATAACAAAATAGCAGGGTTTGATTCCACTGCTTTCACAAAGTTGATTGACCTTCTGGACAAATATCAGTTGAGAAAATCGGCATTAATGATCGGTACCGACGAGTCTACTGATTTTTTCACCGGGAAAATCAGGCTAAGCTGCTCCCGCGCCCAGCTGGAAGAGAATATGCGGAAATCCGGCTATCAGGTTACCAACTATTTCCTCTTTGAGCGACCGGCCAGACTGACCAATGCAGATGTACAATGGGCGCGTAAAAATGGAATAATGGTTGTGGCTGCGATCAACAAATACCATTACAGGCAATCCGCCGATATGATGGCCGACGCTGCACGGGATTGCCGGCGAATGCTTTCGATAGGTATAACCAGTTTTCAGATCGATTCGGAGTTCCGCAGGTTTCTTGTGGAAGATTCAAAATAATGGCTCTCTGCCCGCTACCAAGCGATAATCTGACTACTTATTATAGATAAATTCCATGATTACTTTCTTCGTTGCGGGATCGACCTGGTATTGCGGATAACCGTCGGGGCGGTAGGTATATTCGAATGTGGCAGTCTGGCTGTATTTTTGATTGTTAGTGAATTTGGAAGCGATCACGTTGTTGATATTCAGGTTGCTCCAATCGGCTGGGTCGCCTGTCGTGTAGTAGGGGTTCTTCTTGTCGTCGTAAGTGTAAACCGTCTGATTTCCTGACTTGTAATCTGAATAGTAGCGATTCTTAATTTTTACAATGTTCCCGTTGTCAGCTCTTTCTATTGCAGTATATGAGTAGTAATGGGTTTTGTCCTGCGTTCCTCCTTCCCAAACCAGTCTGCCGTTTTTATCAAAACCAAGTTCAAGCGGCTCGGGGGAATGGTAATTTCCCTGCCGTTCTGCACGCTGATTAACTTTGTGATAAGTTCCCTCAATATAACCATTCTCGAATTTTGTCGAACTATACAAGTACAGCTCATCGGTAGTCGGATAACCTTCCGGCATGATGCCGATTACATTGATCCAGTATTCAATCTTTGCAATTCCTGCATTAGTATGATACAGATACTTGCTTGATGCATAAACATGTTTACCATCACCTGCATACATTTTCTTTTCGGCCAGCTTCCCGGATTTATCGTATATGAATTGCTCGAACCGTAGCCCCTCGCGCTTCGTTGCTACCAGTCGGATATCACCGGAATATGCTTTTCCGGGTCCATAGGGAAACTGGCGCACTGTTGTAGCCGGATCGCCAAATTCAGGTTTGTCAAATCGGGTAGAATCGATTTCCACGACCGGATTACCTGAGCCGCCCGGCGTACCTGTACCGGAAGGTATAACGCTGTACGAAGGGCCGCTTTTGTCGCAGGATGCCAGTGCAGCAAGTAAAATGACGCAGAAAAATGATCTCATAGGTGCCTCTTGGTTAGATAGGTCAGGGGATGCACTACTTTACTGATTATTTGCATCTTACCAACCTAAATAGAAACAGGGTACGTCGGATCTTCCAGGATATTTACGTCAATTACATCCTGCGCATTGCTGAGCAATTTCCGGCAGTCGGGACTGAGGTGTTTCAGGTGTACCTTTTTCCCTGCCTGCTGGTACCGCCCGGTGATTTTGTTTAATGCTTCAATACCCGACATATCTGCTACCCGGCTTTCCGAAAAGTCAATGACAACTTCCTGCGGGTCTTTCTCTATCTCAAACTTTTCGTTGAAAGCAGTGACAGAACCAAAGAAAAGGGGACCATAGATTTTATAATGCTTCACGCCGTTTTCGTCCACCGATTTGTGCGCGCGGATCCTTTTGGCACTTTCCCACGCAAAAACCAGGGCAGAAATGATTACCCCGACCAGCACGGCAAGCGCCAGGTTATGCAGGTAAATCGTGATCGCGGCCACAAGTATCCCTACAAAAATGTCGTGTTTCGGCATTTTATTGATAATCCGGAAACTGGCCCATTCAAATGTGCCGAAAGCGACCATGATCATGACGCCGGTCAGCGCCGCCATAGGGACCAGCTCGATCACCGGCGCGCCAAAAAGTATGATCAGCAGGATCGTAAGGGAAGCGATAATACCCGAAAGCCTGGCACGCGCGCCGGCTGAAAGGTTCACCAGCGTCTGCGCGATCATCGGACAGCCGCCCATTCCGAAAAAGAATCCGTTAGCGATATTGGCGGTACCCTGTGCAATGCATTCCCGGTTACTATTACCGCGCGTGGCAGTCAGTTCATCTACGAGGTTTAATGTCAGCAGTCCTTCCGTCAAACCTACGCCAGCCATGATCAGCGCGTAAGGAAAGATGATTTGCAGGGTGGCGAGGGTAAATGGGACCTGCGGAATATGGAACGGGGGAAAGCCGCCTGCGACCGACGCAATATCGCGCACCGTTTTGGTTTCTATATCAAAGCCTAAAACAACAGCAAATACAATAATGATCGCTACCAGGGAAGGCGGTACCGCTTTTGTGATTTTTGGTAAAATAATGATGATTGCGATGGTAAGCAGCACAAGCCCCGCCATGATCAGCAACGGCGTGCCGCTCAGCCAGGTAACTTCCCCATTGCTGACGGTTTGAAACTGTTGCAGCTGTGACATGAAAATGATGACAGCAAGTCCGTTTACAAACCCGTACATAACCGGCTGCGGAACAAGCCTGATGAATTTTCCAAACCTGAAAATGCCAACCAGGATCTGCACAATGCCCGCAAGCGCGACTGCCGCAAACACGTATTCGATCCCATGTGACTGCATAAGCGCAATCAGCACGATCACCGTTGCGCCGGCACCTCCGGAGATCAGTCCCGGCCTGCCGCCGAAAACAGAAGTGACAAGCCCCATTATAAAAGCAGCATAAAGCCCCACGAGCGGGGGAAAGCCAGCCAGAATAGCAAACGAGAGCGACTCCGGCATCATGGTCATCGCCACAGTCAGGCCGGCCAGGATCTCGGTTTTGTAATTGATTTTTTGTGAGAAGTCAAAGAGGTTGAGGTAACCTTTCATAAATGGAGTGAGAATTTTGCTGAATGAACATGGTTGTGATCAGCTTCATTCAGCAAAATTTACCCTAACTATCGGGAAACCCAAATGCATTGTCAAAAGATGTAGACTATCTGCTTTTCAAAATGCGGATCAGCTTCTGGTGGATTTCCGTATTCTCGTATACGCCGCGGAAGTCCAAGGAATGCGGTCCGTAGGCAAAAACCGGCACCATGATCCCGGTATGGTCGTCGGTGCTGAAATGCCCGTCCACGTAGCCGGTTTTCAAATTTCCGTCGAGCAGGGTAAGTCCGCCCGTTTCATGGTCGGCAGTGACGATCACCAGTGTTTCTCCATTGGTATCGGCAAATCGCAGCGCTTCGCCTACGAGCTGGTCAAAATCGAGCATTTCATTTACCGCGTAGCTTACAACATTGGCATGCCCGCCGTAGTCGATCTGTGCGCCTTCGGCCATGACGAAAAATCCGGGCTTGTGGCCGGCAAAGCTCTGCACGGTTTTTTTGAATGCGGCCGAAAGGAAATCACCTCTTCCTTTGCTCATAGAGCGGGCATTCTGTTCATCCAAAAGAACAAACGGCGCTTTGATCGAAGCAAGATCCTTCCATTGATCGGAAACCGACACGCCCGATTTGCGAAGCGCTTCGGCAGCGCCCGTACGCTCGAAATGCGCAAAACCGCCGCCGATGAGAATGTCTGTTTGGCAGCTCAGGTAGTCTTTGGCAATGCTGTCCTGCATACTTCTTTCCGGCCGGTGAGCGTAAAAGCTGGCCGGGGTGGCGTCGGTGATATCGCCCGAGGAGATCAAAGCGGTCTTTTTACCCGCAGACTGTAAATCCAGGATGATCGATCTGGCCGGGACGAGGTTGGAATCTACTCCTATCGCGCGGTTCCTGGTCTTTTTGCCCGTTGCAAAAGCAGTAGCGCCTGCTGCTGAGTCTGTAATGTAGTTATCCGACGAAGCGGTTTTGGAAAAGCCGATATTGAGAAAGTTCGCCAGGTTAAGCTTACCCGCATTGCCCGTCAGTCCGGCGTGAATCTGCGCAAGTCCCATTCCGTCGCCAATCAGTAAGATGATGTTTTTGACAGTTCCTCTGGTATCGTTGTTCTTGTAAGTTGGTTTGTAAGGTTCATAAAACCCCTGCGCTTTGAACTCCGCATTCTGGCGGCCATTCAGAAAAGCACCCAGTTCGGTTACCTTATCTGTGTTAATGTAATCCGCGCCGAGGTTCATCAGTACTTTCCACGCATTGATGTTATCGGGACTAGCCCAGAATCGGAAAGGCTTTCTGTTCGCATGCGCTTTCCCGATCACGGCGGTCAGCTTTTCGCGGTCTGCCTCCACGGGGATACCTTTTCCATTCCATTTGGAATACGCTCCGAAAGCCTGACTGATCAATCCTACGCGCTCCAACTGCTCAGGCGTGTAGCTTACCTCAGGGCGGCCATCGAACGACACAAATTCGGGGTACTGGTTAAATGCGGGGGGCGCAGGTGTATTCCCGCTGATCACGAGATGAACGCCGCCGCCGCCCTCACCAAAGAGCTGCCGGTGCGGTTCAAGCAGTTTGACCAATGCTTTCAGCGTAGGTTCGCCGGAGGTTTTCAGGTCGACGAGCAGCTGATATTTTTTGTCCTTGTAAATCTTACCTCCATTTTTAGCGGCCACCCGCAGCAGCGGCGCGAGGTACAGTTTTTCAAACGTCCGTTCCGGCTCGATTTCTTTGAGCGTGTGCGCTACGAAAAGGCTGTCGTTGCGAAGAAACACATCGGCTTCAACAGAGCCGAACTGCTGCTGGTAAGCCAGCGTGAAAGGAGCGGCTTGCAGGTAATCGTTATGAGAGTGCCCCTGCGGAAAAGCGCCGGATAGTTGCTGGGCGTTTGTTCCGGTGCAGGTAAAAAGGCAAAGTAAAAGAAGGACTTGGCTGAATTTGTGAATGGTCATTTACAGGCGTATTTTGCTTTAATGCCGGTAAAGTTACAGTCGCAGCACCTTCGTGCATGAGGGTTAACAATAAGATAACATGATGCAAGCGCACTGAAACACTTAAAGCGGCGACTTCCTGAAACTCACCACGCCGTTCTGATCTTTGGTGTAGACAGCCTGGCAATTTGCCCTGAAATCCGGATCGAAGTTCGGTTCAATGGGGATCAGCTTGGTTGGTGCGGGCTTTGAAGCGTCGAAAAAGTAAACCGTCGTACTGCCGTATTTCGTGTAGGGCATCAGGTCTCCGTACTTCTCCATTTCTTCCCAGGGGGTACCTTCCACAGTCACTGCGTATATCCGCATAATGGGGCCGGTGTTGTTTTCATTTCTGTAAACAGCTACCTCTTTGAAGTTTCCGGCGAGGTCATTTACGCCCGGCTGCGAAGTAGAATCGTAAACGATGTAGCCCAATACAACAGCCAGTAGCAGAACGAATATGAGTTTCTTGTTTTTCAATTTCGGGCAAAAAAGTTGGTACGCCGGTAAAGTTAAGACAAGTACCGCGAATGTAACAACGCACCCGGTGGGTAAGGTGAAATAGGAGGGGATATTAACAATTTTTGATGACGAATTGCAGCGGCTTTTATCGCTTCAATAAGTTAAATTTTCGCGCAAGGTCAATGATGTTATTGACATCGAGTTTCGTGAAAATTCTTTGTTTATGTGTACTCACAGTTGACGGAGAAATATCCAGTATTGCACCGATTTCTTTCAGCCATTTTCCTTCCAATAACAATTCGGCAACGCGCGCTTCGATCGGCGATAATGCAATTGATCCTTTAATTCTGATTAAATTAGGTTCACTGTTGGGAGAGTAAAGTAATTCGGGGTTAATGTATTTTTTCTTCTTCGCCATTAACACCAATGCCTGTTTTAAAGTCTCCGAATCTGCATTCTTTGAAATAAATCCATCGGCGCCTGCACGAAGATAAGTTGCGGCATATACTTTCTCATCAAAACCTGTATTAATGAGAATTTTCACCTCTTTGTCAATCCTGTTTATCTTATTAATCATTTGCTCATTTTCGCCATCCGGAATACCAATATCCAGCACAATTAAATCCAATTTATTTTCGGATAAAAATGCTAGACCTTCTTCGAATGTTGAAGCCTGAAATACTTCCGATTGCGGGTAGATTTCGGTGATGATTAATTTTAATCCAAGATAAACCAAATGATGGTCATCGATGATCAGTACTCTCATTGCGAAATCAAAAGAAACATGTGGGTTAATCTAAAATGTACAAAACACCTCCTAAAAAGCTTTCAGGAGGTGTAAGATTTTACTCAACGTTAAAATTGGTGTCTCGGTCGCCCGGGATTATTTTGTAACAATCACTTTTTGAGTATTGTAAGATCCATTATCCGAAACTGTTTTGACCATATACAAGCCGGGCGACAAGCGCGACATGTCGATTTTGTTATCCCCGTTCGCTACTTTTTTCGAGAATAGCGGGATACCCGACAGGTTGTAAATAGTCACTTCGGAAACATTACCGGAAGAGAGGTTTTTGACAGTCAGCATATCCGCAACCGGGTTCGGGTGCAGCAATACGTCACTTGTCTTTTCAAATCCAACATTTCTCACAGAGCTCAATGAAAATGTTCCATCGAAGTCTACCATTTTCAGGCGGTAAAGGTTTTCTCCTGCAAATGGATTTGCGTCTACAAATTCATAGTGTGTGATAATGTTGCTTTCACCTTTGGCAAGCACGGTACCGATTTGCTCCCATGCTTTTCCATCGTTACTCCGCTGAATTTCGAAACGGTCGCTTTGACTTTCGGATGTGGTTTTCCATTCCAGCTTCGCACTTTTCACGTTCTCACCCGATTTTTTAGCTGAGAATGAAGCTAATGTGACAGGAAGCGGGTCTGAATTGTATATATAAGTTAGACAAACACCCGCGGAAGCGAAAGTGGTCACGTCGCTGGCAGTATTACCGCCTTGAATATTGATGATATATGCGCCCAAAGCTTGTGCATCAAATGTGACATTACCCTCGCCGGCATATGCTTCCGGTACACCTCCTAAATCTTCGCTGGATGATTGTGCCGAGGAAATATCATAGTACGTCAGGGTTTGTCCCTCAGCCAGGACGAGGTTTTGAGCATTAGGCGATGCTGCAAAGGTTTTCAGCGCCGGTAAAGCCTGGAAATAGTCGCCGGGTCCGTTCAGGAACACCTCGGCTCCGATCTGCAAAGTACGTATTCTCGCAGCAGTCGTGGCCGTTATTCCGATGGTTGGATTTGACGCGAAGGTTGAGCCAAATACCACAACGTTGTTCAGGACAGCGCTCGGGTTGAGCTGTACAGCCTTCGGAACTTCAATGGTGGAATTCCACTCCGTCGCTTGAACGCCTTTTACATTACAGTTTGTGATTGTATTGCTAACCCTGACAAGCGTTATGCCGCCCCCGGGTGCTGTGTTGCCGCCTTCAACCGCGGTGAAATCGGCAGAGGTACTTCCCTGTGGAGCCGTAAAGCCAGCTGTCGGGAATGCATAGTCAATGCGATAAGTTACGCCAGGCTGGCCTGTCAGGACGAATTCTCCGTTTGTATTGGTTAGTGCGTAGGAAACCGGCACCAGCGTGGAAGAACCGCTCACTACTCTGCTAAGCCGAACAACTACGGCTCCGACCCCTTGTGTGCTTCCTTCGACATTTACAACGCCGGTGATAGTCGCCGTATGATCGACATCGTGGTTAGGTGCTGGCAGGAGCGGAAGTGTCTGAGCAATGATATCGGAACCGGCTGTAAGCAAGCCAAATGAAAGGGCGAGCTTTAACATTAATGATTTTGTAGATGTTGTTTTCATAACTAGTTGAACGTGTAATACAATAAAGAACTGTGTAGCATGTAGAAATACATTGCGAGTTACTTTGATTGCCAAAACTAGTTTTTTTTTAGCCACAGAGACAGTATGTGATACCGGAAATGTCCAATTTGGACACATCTCTAAAACCACTAGAAGTTTTACTACACCTTAGCTGTTTAAAAATTTATACTGATTGTAGAAAGAAGCTGATATTGCGAATATGCCCTTGTAAGTCGCTGATAAAAGTGTATCAAAGCGGGGCGGCAATTTTCCCTTTAAAACACAAAATCTTGTAAAAAGGAATTCTTTTGGCGAGTGACATGGAACAGATAAGAAGAAGTAATGATAATGAGAATAGATGGATATTCAATATCGAAATGAGTGTATAATATTTAAATATCAGTTCGCTAGTAGAATGAATTTATAATCCGATTAGCTGAATAATTGAATGCATTAATTGAACATGGAAGTATTATTACTCAGCTATATTGAACATTAAAATAAAAGTTGTTGTCGCGTGAATAGAAGCGCATTAAACCACAGGTTATTTTATTTGCATTTACCGGGCTGATGCCACGTCGGCTGCGCTGATTTCGCCCGCGGTTTTTGCAAATTTTTGCCGCGCATAGCTGCTTACCGCAGCAAGCTGCGCGTCTGTCATAAAGCCGAAGGCGGGCATTGCTTCGCCGGTGGGCGATTGCGAACCTTTCAGGATAAAACGGATCAATGTAGTCTTGTCGCCCGCGAGGCGGCCGGAAGTGAGCAGCGAAGGAAACGAACCCGGAACACCCTGCCCGTCGCTCTTGTGGCAGGACGCACAGAAGTTAACATACAATGCAGCCGGGTCGCTGCCCTCGGATTCGGCGGTTTTCCTGGCTAGTCGCGCAGCTTTCGGGATGGTACCTGCGCGGGTGATCCGAATAATGCGGTCGTCGGTTTTGATCGGGAAATTAGGGGCCGGGTTCCAGTCGCGGTTGCTGGTGGAGATATAGATGTCGCCTGATGGAGAAACGCACACATCCCGCAGCCTGCCATACTTTTTACTGAAAACAATGTCCTCGCTGGTAATTTTCTGCTGCTTCTCGTCTAGTCTGAGCACGCGCAGACTTTGGTCTTTCAGCGTCGTGAGCAGCAATGCATTGTTCCACTCAGGGATATTACCTTTAAAATAATCCATTCCGGCGGGGGCAATCGTGGGAGTCCAGGCTTTTACCGGCGTAACAGCCGAATCCGGACAGTTATCCCGCTCTTCGGGCAAGTCGCAAAAACCGGCAACAGCGGGCCAACCGTAACTTTTTCGCTCTTGTACCAGGTTCACTTCGTCGTCGGTTGCGTCGCCGTGCTCGGCAATGAAGAGATTTCCATTGGCAGTATAGGTAAGTCCCTGCGGCACGCGGAAGCCCATTGCCCAGGCAGGGCTGCCGGGATAGGGGTTGTCTTTGGGAATGCTGCCGTCCAGGTTGAGTCGCAGCACTTTCCCGTTTGCAAATGCGGGATCCTGGATCGTTTCCTTATGTTTCAGATCGCCGGTAGCCCAAAGTATTTTCCAGTCTTTGCTGATCACCAGCCTCGATCCATTGTGGCCCAGATAACCCGGGATCTGGTAAAGCAGCTTGGGCTGAACAAGTATTTTCCCATTGTAAGTATAGCGGACCAGCTTCGATACAATCGTCGAATCACTTTCGATGTGACTGTAATTGATAAAAACGTGCGGGTACTTCTGCCAGTCGGGATGCAGTACCATGCTCATTAGGCCAAGCCGCTTGCGGTAGTAATCTTTGATCTGTAAAATGTCGATGAGCTGGCCTGTCTTCGGATTGAGCCTGGTTACTTTCCCGTCCTGGTCTGTAAACCAGATCCAGTTATCGGGTCCCCAGGCCATATCCCAAACCACATTCAGGTTTGTGGCCACTGTTTCCAGTTTCAGGAGCGTAGAATCCAGCTTGTAATTTTCACTTTCAAACTGCGCAGGTAAGTCGCTTCTGAATGCGCGGTAGCCGGCAGAAAACAGGCAGGTCGCGATCCCGCCCGCTACCACGCATAAACCAAAGATCCATTTTCTCATTTCGCCGGGTTTTCTTCAAAATAATCATAAAAAACATTCGGCAGCTGACTTCCCAGGAGAAGCCAGTCCTTGGCCACTGGCGCTTTTTTCAGACCTTCTACCCACTCGTAATTCAGCTCATACACGGCGGCTTCAATGCCGAACCTTTCCATAAAACCTTCGCCCAACGTGCCGGGATTGCGGAAGCCAGGTTTGGTAGAGCCTTCGGTGAACCAGGTATGCTTTCTTAAGAGTGCATCCAGTCTCGCCATATTGGCCAGGTAGGCAGTGATATCACCATCCGGGCGGCTCACGTGCAGGTTTCCGCCATTGTCATTGTGTACATCCAGGGCGAGATCAGGTTTCTTCTTTTCGTTGACCATTTTGTGCAGCCATTTTTCCAGATAAAAGTTTTCCGGCGCGATCAGTGAGTCGGCGGGTTTGTCCCATTTTCGGTTCAAATCGTAGCCGTTTGCATTGAAACGCGTCTTGCCGCGGGCTACCCCGTCTTTATTCGCCATTGGTAAAATGTACACGCAATACCTTTTCAGCCACTTTCTGGACGCTTCATCATTTTGCAAAAGCCTGTTCACAAAACCTTCCAGCGTCCAGTTGCCGCCTGCTTCAAATGAGTGCGCGCGGCCGCGGAGAAACAGCTTTTTAGGCGCTTTCTCGTTTCCGATCGTGATAATTTCAAGCGAGCGGCCCTCGGCAGTTTGCCCGATGCGATCAATTTTGACCAGCTTATTGGTTTTAATTTTGCCCAAAAACCTGTCGAGATCACTAATGCGATAAGGCTCGATACTGGCAATGTAAACACTTGGTCCGGTCATCTTAATCTTGATCTGCAGGCGGTTGTCAGGCAGGAATTCGGCAGGGCGGGTTTCCCAGGTTTTGTTGTCAAAAGAAACCACGATCGGCGACTGTTTGGAAATCGGGCTGGCGTGGGTATTGTTCCAGATATTGTCGAAGTTTTGAAGGATCACCGTCACTTCCATTCCCGTTTGCGCCTCCACTCTGAAATGCCAGTGGTTATTGGCCCGGTTCTGTGCAAAGCGCTCGTAGTCGTAAACCAGACTGCCGAGTACCCGTCCCTGCGCATCGATTTCCCAATTCATAGGAGAGGCGTTTTCGAAGCCGGTATTGATGAATACTTTGGGCATTGCCACTGTGTCTGTTTGCGCGGCCCGAACGCCCGATTCCAAATTTGCAGCGGGCGAAAGCTTGGTTGTAAATGCAGCCGAAACGATCAGCAACATGCGTAATAATGCATTACTATTCATATCATAAATGTTGGTCTGAGATCAAAAATCAGAATGTATAACCGGGATTTTGTTTGATACCTGCCGGGTTCACATCAATCTGTGTTTGCGGTATAGGGAAAACAGCATTGAATTCGGCAACGACGGGCGCATTGAAATGTGCATTCATTACCGCTACCGAGCGACCGGTACGAACGAGGTCAAACCAGCGGTGGCCTTCAAAAGCAAGCTCCACCTGCCGCTCGCGCTCAATCGCAAGTCCAAATGCAGCCTTTGACAACCCTGCGGGCAAAACCGCCAGCTTGGCGCGCTTTCTCACTGCATTGATCGCCTCGTAAGCTTCGGCAGTAGGTCCGTTATTCACTTCATTGAGCGCCTCGGAGTACATTAGAAGTATGTCTGCATATCTCAAAACGACCCAGTTGTTATCCGCGTCACCTTCGGCAAATGGGGTGTCGCGATATTTCAGAGTGTAGGGGTCAGCGACGAATTTACCGGTGGTATTGTCTGTATACCCTACCGCTAGCGATGCAGCCTTTCTCGCGTCGCCGGGTTCGTACGCATTGATCAGGTCGGTAGTGGGAATGTTCCGTCCGCTTGCAAAGCCGATCTGGATCACCGAGCTGCCCGAGTTACGCGGGGCGAAGTTGTTGTAAAAACTACTTCCCGTACCCGTTCCGCCTTTTTTAAACTGAACCTCGAAAATCGACTCTTCATTGTTCGCATTCGCAACCGGCCATAATGCAGCATAATCGTCAAGCAGCTTGTAAGTACCCTGCGCAATCACTTCTTTCAGGATATCCCTTGCCTTTACATAATCGCGGACCGTGAGATATACTTTGCCAAGCAATGCCTTCGCGGCGCCTCTGGTGGCTCTTCCAACATCATTTCCCGAATAGGAGAGAGGCAGCTGTGCACTCGCTTCCGTCAGGTCTGTGATGATCTGCGTGTAAACTTCCGACTGCGGCACGCGCGCCTGGCTGTAACCTTCGTCCACGGACTTGGTCTCAGATAAAACCAGAGGCACATCGCCGAAAGTACGCACCATATTAAAGTACATCAGCGCACGCAGGAATTTCGCTTCTCCGATAAACCGCTGGCGCAATGCGTCGTCCATCGTTGCACCGGCAATATGGCCCAGAACCGCATTGCAGGCCAGGATCCCGCGGTAAGTATCGATCCACATCAGACGGATAATCTCGTTTGTCGACGACATTTTGAATTGATCGAGCTCCGCATCGGGCAGGTTGCCGCCACCTTCCCAGTTCATCGTATTGTCCGACCTTACTTCCGAAACATTGTAGTAGGCATACCCATATTCTCCGGGTGCAGCGAGCATTCCGTAAGCCGCCGTAAGGGCAGCCTGCATATCAGATGCATTTTTATAAAAATTACCAACGTTGGCTGTGTCCCTTGGTGAAAGATCAAGGAAGTCGGAACAACCGGCTGACAAAAATACCAGTGAGGCAAGTGCTATTTTATGAATTTTCATATCGGGTTTAGTTAAAATGTGAGGTTTACGCCGAGGGTGTAGGTACGTGCCAGCGGGTAGCCGTTGAAATCCACGCCGGGCGTCAGCGAGCTGCTTCCATTCAGGCTTTGCTCGGGATTATAACCCAGGTATTTGGTAAAAGTCAACGCATTTTGAACCGAGAGACTCACGCTGACCTGCTGCATGAAAATGGCTTTTGAAGCTTTCTCAGGCAATGCATAGCGCAGGTTGATGTTCCGGATGCGGAAGAAAGACGCGTCTTCCACGAGCAGGCTCGATACGTAACTTACATTGCCGCCCGTAGGTGACACATTGGCACGGGGCGTGCGGCCGTCGCCGGGATTCTCGGGAGACTGCCAGCGGCCAAGCACATCCTTGCGGCTGTAACTTCCATTCACCAGACCGATATTCCTGCGCGATCCGTTCAGCAGCTGGATACCTTCCACTCCGTCGGCGAGAATGCTGAGGTTAAGCCTGCCGTAGCTGAAATTGTTGGTGATACCATAGAAAAAGTCAGGACTGTTGTCGCCGATGATGGTCACGTCGCTCGGTGTGATCACGCCGTCGCCGTCAATGTCACGGAATTTGAGGTCACCCGGGCGCGAGCCTGTGCTTCCCTGCACCACCGGACTGTTCTTAACATCTTCCGCATCGCGGTACACACCGATCGCATCGTACCCCCAGAAGCTCCCGATCGGCGATCCGATCCTGGTAATGTGCGTGTTGGGACTGAATGAGGGACTTTTTGAGATAATCGCATTGCCCGACGGACCAAGTTTGACAACCTTATTCTTGTTGAAAGAAATGTTGAAGCTCGTCGACCATTTGAATGCGCCGGTGAAGTTTTTCGAATTTACGCTGAACTCCCAGCCGCGGTTGTTCAGCTTGCCGATATTCTGCAGTGCGGTTTCGTAGCCGGTAGAGGCAGGTACAGGTACATTCAGCAGCAGATCGGTGGTGTTTTTGTTGTAATAATCAATTGTAAATGTCAGCCTGTTTCTCAAAACGCCGAAGTCTACGCCGATATCCAGCTGGTGCATTACTTCCCAGCCGAGCTGCTCATTGGTGATGGAGCCGGGGTATAATCCGTAGGCAACTGTACCTGTGCCTGCGCCCAGGCTGTACCGGCGGTTGGAAAGCAAACCAATGTGATTGTAGTTCCCGATGGTGTTGTTACCCGCCAGTCCGTAGCTCGCGCGAAATTTCAGGTCTGTTACCACCTGCTGGCCTTTCATGAAATTTTCTTCCGACAAATACCAGCCCACTGACGCAGAAGGGAATGTACCCCATTTGTTGCGTGCGCCAAAGCGGGAAGAACCATCCCGGCGAACGGTGGCCGAAAACAGGTATCTGCTCGCGAAAGTATAATTTACACGCCCCAGGTACGACAGCAGCGACCATTCTGAAATGCCTGTGCCGCCGGAAGTAACCTGGCCTGCATTGAGCGTAGGTACCAGGTCTGTCGGGAAGTTGGTAGCGGACATCGAGGAGTATTCCGACTTTGCTTTTTGCGACGTAAAACCGCCCAGCAGATCCAGCTCGTGTTTTCCACCAAACGTCTTTTTATAGGTCAGGATGTTTTCATTCAGCCAGTTCAGGTCACGGATACTGCTGGCCGTGGCCCTCGCCTGCACCGGCGCAGGAACTCCATTCCACCCCAGATTGGAAGGATAAAAAGCGGCCTGCCGCGAGTCGGCATAATCCAGACCAAATGATGTACGGAATTTCAGCCCATCAATAATGTCGATCTCCGCGTATACATTACCCAGCGTCCGGAAAAAAGACTTTTTGTCTTTGATTTTGCTGGCAATTGCAACGGGGTTGTCGATCACACCAATGTTATAAGGCGAAGGTCCGAGTAATGTAGTAAATGAACCATCGGGATTGTAAACGGGGACGGTAGGAGGGAGCGAAAGCGCTGAGCCAAGTATCCCGCCTGTGAATACCTGGTCTTCTACCGGGAGCAGCTTGTTGGATGAAAATGAAGGCGACAAATTCATACCTACTTTCACGTTTTTGGAAACGCGGTGGTCGAGATTAATGCGTGCCGAGTAGCGGTCGAAGCCCGTATTCATCACGATACCATCCTGGCGAAAATAGGCGCCTGACATAAATAGCTGCGTTTTGTCTGTGCCACCAGCAACCGAGAGCTGGTAATTTTGAATGGGCGCTGTTACGAAAACCTCATCCTGCCAGTCGGTTCCCTTGCCGAGCGACTGCGGGTTCTGGAACATTTCGGGGATCTGCAGATTAGCCGGACGTGCGCTGTTCGGGTCTGTTGCCTTGCCGCCGCGGTCTACCCAGGCATTGTTCCGTGCCTCCGTATTGTACTCTGCATACTCTCTCGCATCGAGCATTTCAATTTTGTTAGCTACTTCCTGAACACCGTAGTAGGCATCAAACTGGACGATCGACTTACCCGACTTACCGCGTTTGGTAGTCACCAGCACAACCCCGTTACTTCCCCGGGAACCGTAAATGGCAGCCGCAGAAGCATCTTTTAATATTTCAATGGATTCGATGTCGCTGGGATTGATGGTTGAAAGCGCATTGAAGCTGCCATTAAAATCCGCTGATACCGGAAACCCGTCAATCACATACAGCGGCTCATTTCCCGCGCCGATTGAGCCTGTGCCGCGCACCCGTACTGACACCCCGCCTCCGGGTGCACCTTTGGTTTGTGCTACATTCACGCCGGCAATTTGTCCGCCCAGCGCCTGGTCGAGGCTGGTCAGTGGCTGATTGGAGATGCTCTTCATCGGCAGCGACGCCACAGAGCCTGTGATGCTGCTTTTGTTCTGGGTACCATAGCCGACTACGACTACGTCATTCAGCGACTTGGTGTCCACTGACATGCCGAAACTGATCTCCTGCCTGCTGCCGACAGCAATTTCCTGACTTTTATAACCGACAAAGCTGGCGATCAGAACCAGCGCTTCTTGGCTTGCCGACTCCGGTATATACAGCCTGAATTCTCCATTCGCGTCGGACGTGGTCCCATTCTGGGTGTTTTTTACGAGAATGCTCACGCCGGGAAACGGATTGCCGTTTTCGTCGGCTACCCTTCCTCGGATCAGCCGGTCGAGGCTGTGCGGCGGTTCTTCGATGCTGCGGTAGTTAAGCTGAATGTTCGGCTTGATCTCCGGTGTTCTCACCGGCAGTACCTGATCCTGTGGCTGTCGTTTGGGTATCGCTTTCAGCACAATGTTTTGGTTAAAAATCCTGTAAGACACGGGAATGTCCTGGAAAACAGCGCCCAGTGCCTGGTCGATATCTGCATTCTTCACTTTCACAGACACCTTTTGCGATTCCGGCAGGTCCAGCTTATCGTACAAAAACAGGTAGTTGGTTTGCTTTTCAATCGTTTTTAAGACGCTTTTCAGCGGCGTGTTTTTGGCATGGATCGAGATCTTCTGGCCGAATCCGTCAGCCGTGACCTGCGAGAGTGTTA
Organism: Dyadobacter crusticola DSM 16708; assembly: GCF_000701505.1. Classification (GTDB taxonomy): domain Bacteria; phylum Bacteroidota; class Bacteroidia; order Cytophagales; family Spirosomataceae; genus Dyadobacter; species Dyadobacter crusticola. The sequence goes on from NZ_KL370786.1 coordinate 346,280, forward strand.
CGATCAGCAAAAGCATTATCCGGGTCATCGCGAAACAAATTTGGGCAGCAGGATAAGGCCGCTTACGACCTGCCGCGCAGGGTAAGTAGTGGTTTTTCATAATATGTTAAAGGTTTAGGATAGTTTCAACGCAATACTATATACGCACTCATTGATCAATGATGATCTGCTTGTTTTCCACGCTGCAATTGACGCCGGCATACCGCAGCATACCCACAATTTCCGAAAGGCCGACCTGGCGCGAAATGCGTCCCGTGAACTGTTTCACCGGGATTTTTCCATTGTATTTGATCCGGACATCATACCAGCGGGATAGCTGGCGCATTACTTCCTCCACACTCGCTTCCTGGAAATAGAACTCGCCATTCTTCCACGCAACTGCTTCTTCCACAGGTGTGTACTTCGTCTTGATTTGTCCAGTCGCTAAGATCGCGGCTTGCTGCCCGGGTTTGAGCCGGGCATTCCGGCCTACATTTTGAATGGCGACGGAACCTTCCACGAGCGTGGTTTTGGAAGCGCCTTCTTCTGGATACGCCATGATGTTGAAGCTCGTGCCAAGTACCAGTACTTCCGACTCGTTGAACTTCACCCGGAATGGTTTGCGCTTGTCTTTTGCGACTTCAAAGTAGGCTTCGCCGGTAATTTCAACCTTCCGCTCAGCGGCGGCAAATACCGACGGAAAGCGGATGGACGAAGACGCATTCAGCCACACTTTACTGCCGTCAGGAAGTCGCACCTGGTACTGGCCGCCTTTCGGGGTGGAAAGCGTGTTGATACTTACCGCGCCCGGCCGCTCATTTGTTTTGGCATTATATACCAGGATACCTTCCTGCGCTTTCCGGATCTCTGCATTCCCCTGGCGCGCCACGAAGCCACTTTCCACCTGGTCCAGCGCGATAGCAGAACCGTCGGAGAGGGTGAGCAAAGCTTTGTTGCCGCCAGGTTTTACGTCTGTTGATTTTGGAATCTCGGCAATGGAATTGCTTTCTTCCCGGCTGTTTTGAACATGATACCAAATCCCAAAGCCGGTCAGCAAAAGAATTGCTGCGGCTGCATAACGTAGCCAGTTTAAGCGAACCACCTTCTTTTCGGGAGCGGCTGACTGACTGGCTGCATCAAGGATCGCGCTCAGCATCGCATTGCTTTTTTCTTTTGTAAACAACGTATCATCGCCAGCCTGGTCGAGCCAGTTGTGTTTAAGGTATTGTTCCAGAAGTGCATCATACCTGCCAGAGCGCACCAGGTCCATCAGCTCCTGTTTTTCGTCGTCAGTAGCATTCCCGTGGTAGTAGCGGTCAAACAGATCCTGCAACCTGCGTTCGGTATTATCCATTGTAAATTGATTGTCGGACTTCAACAACAGGACAATACCGTCGCGCGAAAAGGGGCTATCGGAATGTAATTATTTTGAAAAAAAATATTGCGCAACAAGTACAAGGCTCGTTATCAATTTGTTACGGATGTGTGAAGAAATCGACCCGGTCGCGATCTGCAGGTATTTTTTGACAGTTTCCCTGGATATATTCATCTGCCCGGCGATCTCTGCATAAGACAGTCGCTGGTGACGGCTCAGGAGGTACACCTGTTTTTGCTGTGGCGGGAGCAGATCTATCGCCTCGTCGATCAGCAGGTAGCGGTGATCTTCCTCGGCGGTTTCGGCGATGGGAAAATGTTCGGAATGCAGGTCAATATCGACGGTTCTCGCACTTTCGCTGGCTACTTTTTTCAGGCAATTCAATGCGGCGTTTTTGGAGACCACGTACAGATATACCGGGAAACTTTGCACTTCTGCAAGCAGCTCTTTATTGAGCCATATTTTGAGGAAAACATCCTGGACAACTTCCGCGGCAAGCTCTTCGGACCTGGTAATGCGGAAGATATGGACACCGAGCCGCTGGTGATAATGGTTGAAAAGTGATGCAAAAGCACGTTCGTCGCCCTCGGACACCCGCCGCAAAACTTCGCTTTCCCGATGCATAGCAGTGAGGTAGGGCATTTTGGTCGCTGGACGATGAGGTTTAAAGAATTGGGTCAGTGGCGGAAGTTAAACAAAGAGCACGGATTTTCTATTCTACTCCTGAGCCATTGTGCAGCTTATCTTCTTATTTTTGTTTGAAAAAATCATATAAACAGCCAATATGAGCAAGTCCAAATTCGAGATCTCACTGGAGTCCGGCATTCACCAGCACATTCATGCAATGGTTGGTAAGTGGGAGGGGGTTACCAAAACGTGGTTCGAGCCCGGTGTACTCGCCGATGAATCCCCGATGTCAGGCAGTATCCAGCCTATTCACGGAGGCCGGTTCCTGTTATACCAATATCAGGGCACTTTGAGCGGCGAACCGTTTGAAGGTTCTGCCACGATCGGGTATGACATTGGTAATGAAAAGTTCCAGGTCGCCTGGGTGGACAGCTTCCATATGGGCACTGCGATTATGCTCTCGGAAGGGGAGTCTGTCGAGCACGGGTTTTCGGTGCTGGGCTCTTATGGCGGGCCTGGTATCCCCGTTCCCTGGGGCTGGCGTACAGTGGTGCAGCTCAATGACCCCGATCAGCTTACCATTTCGGCATTCAATATCTCACCGGAAGGCCAGGAAGATATCGCAACCGAAACGGTTTACCACCGGGTCGGCTAGTCTGAGATCAGGCGTTTTCGCTTATACAAGTAGCACCGCCTGATTTTCCAGCTCTTCGCCTTTGCTGAGCTGGTCAATGCTTTTGAGCGTTACCTGCGCGATTTCGGACAATGCTTCTTCGGTAAAAAACGCCTGGTGGGCAGTTACAAGCACATTTGGAAAGCTCATCAAACGCTGAATGGTATCGTCCTCGATTATGCTGCCCGACAGGTCTTTGAAAAAAAGCTTGTCTTCCTGCTCGTACACATCAATGCCGAGGTAAGCTACATGCTTGCTTTTCAATGCGTGGATTACGTCAGCCGTGTTGATCAGCCCGCCGCGGCTGGTGTTGATCAATGTGACTCCCTTTTTCATGATCCCGAGTGATCTCTCGTCGATCATATAGTGGGTATCCGCGTTCAGCGGGCAATGCAGCGAAATGATATCACTGGCAGCGAGCACCTTGTCAAGCGGCGCATAAGTGATCCCGGCCTCTTCCAATGCAGCGCTCGGGTAAAGATCGTAGGCGATCACTTTGCAGCCAAAGCCTTTCATAATGTGGCAGAATGCACTGCCGATTTTTCCGGTACCGATTACACCTACTGTTTTGCCATAGAGGTTGAAACCCAGCAATCCATTCAGCGAAAAGTTCTGTTCCCGCACCCGGTTATAAGCTTTATGCGTTTTCCGGTTGAGCGTGAGCAGCATCGCCACGGTATGTTCCGCCACCGCCTGCGGGGAATATTCGGGTACCCGGCAAACCTTCATGCCGTGCGATCGCGCAGTTTCCAGGTCCACATTGTTAAAGCCTGCACAACGCAATGCAATAATTTTCACGCCTTTTTGAGCCAAAACAGAGATAACCTCCGCATTGACCTTGTCATTTACAAAAACACAAACCGCCTTTTCGTCCTGAACCGCATTGACAATGTGCGGGCCGAGGTGGGTTTCCAGGTATTCAATTTCAAAACTAAAAGACTGGTTGTAAAAGTTGAAAAACTGCTTGTCGTAGGGTTTGGCAGAAAAGAACAGGATCTTCATGTGGCTGGTTTTTGTAAATGAACAGGTGCAAAACTGCTGAGAAAGCGCATAGCAGGCTATGAGCAAGGTCAGGAATAAAGGTGTGAAACAATCAGGTATCGTCTAAATAGCAATGACATTCTTAACAAAGTAAATTGACGTTCTTAACAAAACGGGCCGCGGGCTGACCAGGTAATTTTGTCCTATCACTTTTAAACATACAATCAAAATGGGACAAAGCAATTATCAGGGCGCATTACAACAGCCACTAGGCTCAGGGTTCAATGCAACATCAACAGCAGCTGAGGTGATCAGCGGCATTGATCTGACAGGCAAGATCGCGATCGTGACTGGCGGAAATGCAGGGATCGGGCTTGAAACGACAAGGATACTGGCTGCGGCCGGAGCTACTGTGATCGTACCTGCCAGAGACCTGGAAAAAGCACGCAAAAACCTGAACGGTATCCCGCATGTTGAACTTGCGGAGATCGACTTTATGAAACCCGCTTCCATCGATGCATTTGCCGCTGCTTTCCTGGCTTCCGGCCGGCCGCTCCATCTGCTGATCAACAACGCAGGCATTATGTGGGTACCTTTGCGAAGAGACAGCCGCGGGATTGAGTCGCAGCTCGCCACTAATTACTTAGGGCAGTTTCAGCTTACAGCCAGGTTATGGCCCGCGCTTGTTGAGGCAGACGGGGCAAGAGTTGTGAATGTATCTTCTCTGGGGCACCAGATGGCGCCATTCAACTTTGAAGACCCCAACTTTTTGCATCGCGAATACGAGACGCTGCAAGCTTACGGACAGTCCAAAACGGCGAGTAATTTATTCGCACTCGAACTGGACCACTTCGGAAGGGAGCACAATGTGCGGGCGTATTCGCTTCATCCAGGTTCGATCCACGGTACCGAGCTGGGCAGAGAGGCTTCGCTGGAATTGTTCCAGCAAATGGGCTTTCTCGATTCGGAAGGTAACCTGTTGCCCGAAGTAGTGGCCTCTTTGAAGACAATCCCGCAGGGTGCTGCCACGACGGTCTGGTGTGCGACGACTCCGCTGCTTAATCACATTGGTGGCGTCTACTGCGAAGATGCGGACGTGGCTGAGCTGAGCGGCACAGAAACACAGCGCGGCGTTAGGCCCTATTCACTCGATGAGAACAATGCTAAAAAGCTGTGGAAGTGGAGCGAGGAGGTGACTGGCCTTTCATTCGGATCGCAAATGAACGCAGCAAATGCGCAGCAGCTCTAAACCGGACTAGCTTTGCTGCCATTGTTTTTGCTATCTTGATTCAATCGTATATGTACAGCCGGCGGAAACCTGCTAGTTATGGAACACATTTCAAAATACCTTACCAAGGAAATCAAGCTTTCCAGTTACGACGACAAGCTTTTTAAGTCGGACCTGATGTTTGACGATCACATGCTGATCTGGTTTATTTTGGGTGAAACCAAGATTATCCAGGCGGATGCGACTTACTACTTCAAGACAGGCGACATATTCCTGATCCCGAGAAATCAGCTGGCTACTATTGTAAATTATCCTAAAAACGGGTTGCCACATAAGACCGTTGTTATGCATCTGGCAACCGAGCGGCTCAAAAGGTTTTATGAGAAAATAGATGTGAAGCGAAGTGCAGCCCGGGATCAGAAGATATTCAGCTTTAACAACCATCCATTGCTGGAAAGCTGCCTGACTTCATTGATACCTTACTTTGATGTGAAAGGTGAGTTTCCGGAAAATATCGCCTCGCTTAAAATTACCGAGGCGATTACAATCCTTCGGGAGATCGACAGGAATGTCGATAGTGTACTGGCAAACTTCGATGATCCCGGCAAAGTCGATCTGGTTGATTTCATGCAGCGCAATTTTATGTTCAATATGCCAATGGAAAAGCTGGGCTACCTGACAGGGCGGAGCTTGTCGACTTTTAACCGGGATTTCAAGCGGATATTCAATGTAACACCACAAAAATGGCTTACAGAAAAGCGGCTTGAACTGGCACATTACCAGCTGGCGGAGAAAAGGAAACGGCCGACCGAAGTGTACCTGGAAGTGGGTTTTGAAGATCTTTCGCATTTTTCATTTGCATTCAAAAAGAAGTACGGAGTCGCGCCCACGCAGGTGTACCAGGTGTAGCATCAACCAGCTGCGGTTTTTGAAACAGTCTGAGGCGGTATTATATTTGGGTAAAGTCAATTGTTAACTGGAATGGAAAACGCAACGATCCCCCGGCTGGAACTGGAAACTTTCGCGCAGGACAGCTACGAAGTCCCTCTACTGAACGTGACGCATTATCCTGTTGATTCCAGTTATTTTATCATTGAAAACCGCGAAAACTACCCCGTGAGGAACTATATCTCGCCGCACCGGAGGAAGTTTTACAAAATATTTCACATGACTTCCGGGACAGGTGTGCTGACGATCGGCTTGCACCGGTACGAAATGGGGCCGAATGAAATCGCATTCCTTCATCCCGATGAAATCATGTCGTGGCAAACAACGTCCGAGGAGACGGGCGGACATTTCTGTTTGATTCACCCCGGCTACTTTGGCCGCGACGCAGACCACGTGCTTCAACTATTCCGGCAGTACCCGTATTTCGCGACCGACAAAGCTGTCATTCAGCTGACAAATGAGCAGTCTGGTACCATTGATGCGTATTTCAGAACTATGCTCGAAGAAGAACGGGGCAATAGTGACGATAAAAAGCAGGCAATTTTGCTGCATTTGCAAATGTTGCTGCTGGAAAGCCAGCGGGCCGGGAAGAACCGGGTTATTGCCGGAACTCCCGAGGGATATGGGCATATCTATCGTTTTCTGTCGCTGCTCGAATCCGCATTTCAGGTGGAGGAGCGAAGTTCGTATGTGAAGCTGAAAACCGCGGCGGAGTTTGCAGACGAGTTGCAGGTACATCCCAATTATCTGAATGCATTGGTAAAAAGTCAGACAGGGAAAACACTGCGGGAACATATCCAGGATCGTCTGCTGCACGAGGCCAAATCCCTGCTGGTCCAAACAGACTGGGGAATCAACGAGATCAGTGACGGGCTCGGGTTTTCGGGACAGGCGGCATTTACCTCGTTTTTTAGAAAAAAGACCAATATATCGCCTTCTGCTTTCCGGAAAAGTACCTCTGTTCCGCTCCATATTTGAAAATCGCAAATTCACCTGCGATCTGAATAAGTGCTCCCACGCGGGTTGTGGTCAACTTTGTACTGTACAAATCAAACGATCACAAACATGGAAACACAAAAAGTATGGTTCGTAACAGGAGCCTCGAAAGGGCTGGGTTTAACACTGGTAAAAAATCTGTTAAGTAAAGGGTACAAAGTTGCCGCTACTTCGCGGGATGTAGAGACACTTCGCGCCGAGGCAGGATACGCAGGTAATAATTTTCTGCCGCTTCGCGTCGACCTCACTGATAACGCTGCGGTGAAAGCCGCAGTAGCCGAAATTATTGCCAAATTGGGCGGCATTGATGTGGTGGTAAACAATGCCGGCTACGGACAGCTCGGCACGCTCGAAGAGCTGACCGACGAAGAAGCCCGCCAGAATTTTGACGTGAATGTATTTGGTTCCTTAAACGTGATCCGCCATGTAATGCCGCATTTTCGCGACAAGAAAGCAGGTGCATTCTTCAACATTTCTTCGATTGCTGGCTTTTTGGGTACATTTCCAGGGTGGGGGATCTATAATGCAACCAAATTTGCTGTCGCCGGATTTACCGAGGCGCTGTCGGCGGAGGCGAGCTCACTGGGAGTGACCGCCACGGTGGTATATCCCGGCTATTTCAAAACCAATTTCCTATTACAAGGTTCGCTGCATACCGCCGCAAGCCCGATCGCGGCTTACAAGGAAGCGCGAGACCTGGAAGTGCTGCACAATGAACAGATCGTAGGTAACCAGCCGGGTGATCCCGAGAAGGCGGCCGCTGCACTGATACGGGTAGCGGAAATGGAAAATCGTCCATTGCACCTTTTCCTGGGCTCGGATGCATTTGCGATGGCCCACAACAAAATCGAGGCTGTTCAGAATAATTTGTCAGCCTTTGAGGATCTGAGTAAATCAACCGACTTCTGAGAACGTGCATTTAGCATGCTGAAAGCAACCGGGCGCCGTGTGTCCGGTTGCTTTTTGTTTGTACAGAACGATAAGGAAGCGCAAAGACAGAATTGTCGCCCATAATTGTTTAATCAGTTACACAGTGCTTCCCCATACGAAGCTTTTGTAACCGGTCGCTGAGTAGGAATACCGCAGGTCTGCCAGTGAGACGCACACTGACAATGTTCTGACGCGAGCTTAAATCTGTTGACTTTTGCCCCGAAAATATTGGACGTGTGGACGAAATTGGTCTGACAAGCCCGTTTTTGGCATATTTTTTGCGTGCCTTTTTTCTTGGAAATAGGTTATAGCCCGGCGTCAGACTCCTCGTCAGTCTTCTTGCTACAACCCGGTTTGAAAAAATCGGGAAGCTGGAAAAACGATTTAAACGTATAGTAGATTAATGAAGAAGGGACATCATGTAGAAGCTCCTACCCCCTGGGAGAGACTAGTGGGAATGCTTTATGTTGAAAGAACGACCATCAACTTTATATTCATCTATGCCATTCTGATTGGTCTCATCGGGCTCACCCTACCGCTCGGAACAACAGCCGTTTTTAACTTCCTGTCAAACGGCGCGATATTCAGCTCTACGTATATATTGATTGGTATGGTACTGCTCGGCGTTGTCGTTGGCGGTCTTTTGCTGATCGCGCAGCTGACCCTCGTGGAAGTGCTCGAACAGAAGATATTTGCCAAAGCGGCCCTTGAATTCGCCTACCGTTTTCCCAGGATCAAAAAAGATGAACTAACCGGAGAACACCCGCCTGAGCTGGTCAACCGCTTTTTCGACGTCACTACGATCCAGAAAGGGCTTACCAAGCTGCTCGTCGACGTTGTCGCATCCACAGTGCAGATCTTTTTCGCAGCGATCCTGCTTTCCTTTTATCACCCCGTATTTATCGTCTTCGGAGTTGTTACCGTATTGGTGATTCTCCTCATGCTCGGACTTTTTTATAAAAGAGGCGTAATGACAAGTATCGAGGAATCGGAATACAAATATGAGGTGGTGGCCTATCTCGAAGCAGTGGCGGCGGATTTGGACGCATACAGAAACCAGCCTGCACAGCTTAAAAAAGTAATTGCTGAAACAGATAAGCTTACTTCCAAATACCTCAAAGCCAGGAATGAACACTTTCGTATCCTGCGGAAATTTTTTGCAAGTTCAGTGGCGCTGAGGACTACATTGATGGGTGGGCTTCTGCTTCTGGGGTCGCATTATGTGATAGAAAGACAAATGACACTCGGGCAGTTCGTAGCCGCCGAAGTGATCATCGTGCAAATCAGTTATGCAGTTGAAAAATTCATGACCAGTCTGAATACACTCTTTGACATGGTGACCGGCAGTGAGAAGCTGGCGGTTGTAACAGATCTTGAACTTGAAGAAAGGGAGGTGACAAATGGCTAGTGAAATTCTCGAACAGAACAGGTGGGAAGAAATGGGAAATCTTTCCCGTGATCAGATACTCACCACGAGAGGACCCAGGCTCCTGGGCAAAATCATGCTCTTGCTGCTGCTGATCTTTATTATTGTATTGTTCCTGCCCTGGCGGCAAACCATTCCCGGCCGCGGCTATGTGACTGCATTGAGGCCCGAAGACAGGCCCCAAACCGTGCAGAACCAGATAGGAGGGCGCATTGAGCACTGGGCTGTGCGGGAAGGACAGCAGGTGAAGAAAGGGGATACGATCCTGATCATTTCCGAAACCAGCCAATCCTACTTTGATCCCGAGTTGCCTGTGCGCTTGGAGGAGCAGCTATCTGCCAAAAAAGCCAGTGAAGATGCCGCTTCTCAGAAAATGGAAGCAACAAATGCGCAAATGCGCGCATTGACTACCGCATTGTCTATAAAGCTGAATGCAGCCCGGAACAAGGTTCTTCAGGCAGAAAATTATGTGACGATCGACAGCGCGGACCTGGTAGCAGTACAGCGTTTCTACGAGATCGCCAAGTCGCGTCTGGAACGGTATGAAGCAGGTTATAAAAACGGGCTTTTCTCGCTGACCGACATTGAATCCCGGAGATTGAAGCTACAGGAGGATAATGCGAAGGTGATCAGTCAGCAAAACAAGCTCAATAACTCTATTCAGTCCCTGCGCATTGCGCAGATTGACCTGGAAAATATCAAGGCGGAATATGACCAGTCGCTTGCAAAAGCGCAGTCTGACCTGAGCTCGGCACTGTCGAGTAAGGTGAGCACGCAGGGAGAGATCGCGAAGCTTCGTAACGAAATTTCAAACATCAATATCCGCCGCGGCTTGTACGTGGTACGTGCGCCGCAGAGTGGTTTTGTGGTCAAAACACTGAAAGCGGGTATTGGCGAGAATATCAAGGAAGGAGAGTCCATTGCTACGCTCCAGCCTGATTCGCCATTGGTGGCTGCTGAAATTTATGTAGATGCAATGGACGTACCGCTGATCCTGAATAACAGCGATGTGAGGCTGCAATTCGAAGGCTGGCCCTCGGTCCAGTTCTCCGGCTGGCCTTCTGTTGCCGTAGGGACTTTTGCGGGCAAAGTATCAGTGATAGACCTGGTAAGCAGCCCGGGAGGGAAATACCGATTGCTGGTCAAACCTGCCGATCCGGTTCCCGAGAAGGATCAGCCCTGGCCCAAGCAGCTGCGGCAAGGTTCAGGGGTTTATGGGCGCGTAATTCTGCGGTCTGTGCCGCTTTGGTATGAGATCTGGCGACTACTTAATGGATTTCCACCGAGCCTGCAAGCTGAGCCGGATGTTCAGGTAGGAGTGAAGTGACGAAAATGTGTGAGGTAGTAATGCTGTTGAACATGAAGTACTTAATGAAAGGTAAACGGGTATTCTTCTTGCTATTTGTGCTTGTGGCCTGCCAGATTACCTGCCAGGCGCAGAGCGACACGATCCCACGGAATGCGCAGGTGTTCGCATTGAAGGATTTTGAACAGATCGTGCTTGCCAATCACCCCATTGTCAAACAGGCCGGGCTGCTGAGCGACGAGGCCAGGACAAAAGTACAGCAAGCCTGGGGCGACTTTGATCCCAACCTGAAAAGCTATTTTGGCAGGAAGACTTTTGGCGGTACAGATTATTATAACAACTGGTCCAATGAGCTGAAAGTGCCGCTCTGGCTTGCGGGAGCCGATTTGAAAGTAGGTTATGACCGGTATGTAGGTACCTATACCAATCCTGAAACAAGGACCGGGCAGCCGGGGCTGGCGGGATTGGGGTTAAGCGTGCCGATCGGACAGGGTTTTCTGATCGACGCACGCAGGAATACTTTGAGGCAGGCGCGGGTGATGGTCAATTACGCCGAGGCAGAAAAGATCAAGCAGATCAACGAAGTGTGGTATGAAGCGGTAAAGGATTACTGGAACTGGTTTTATGCTTACCGTCAGTTTGCATTGATCCGCGAAGGTACCGACCTTGCTCAGAGAAGGTTTTTGTTTGTAAAAAACCAGACTTTGATCGGCGATAAACCTGCCATTGATTCTGTGGAGGCAGCGATCACATTTCAGGAGCGGAGCTTGCAGCTCGAAAAGATCCGGGTTGAGCTAAACAATGCGCGACTGGTGATGTCCAACCATCTTTGGAGTGAGCGAGAAGAACCACTCGAACTGCCTGAAAATTCAGTTCCTCAGGATACCGAGCAGCCGAATGCGGAGTTTTACAGAAACCAGCTGGAAACATTGATAAGTAATGCAGCCAGCTCACATCCGGAACTTTTGAAATTAAAAAACAAAGGGTTACAGCTTCAACTGGAAAGAGACTACCGCAGGGAAATGCTGAAACCTAAGCTCAATCTGAGCGCGTCGCTGATCACAAGCAGAACAGACTTTGGTTCATACGTGCCTGAATATTACGATCTGCAATGGAGTAACTATAAATTAGGCGTTGATTTTTCCTTTCCATTGTTCCTGAGGGCACAAAGGGGAAAGTTGAATGAGATTAAAGTCAAACAACGCGCTTTGCAGTTTGATGTCCAGCAAACCGGCCGCGAGATCAATACCAAAATCCTGAGCTCTTTCAACAGCCTGCAAGCCTATGAATCACAGCTGGCTATCCAGGCAAAGAGTATTGAAAACCAGGAAGTCCTGCTCAATGGTGAACTCGCCAAATTTGACCTGGGTGAAAGCACGTTGTTCCTGATTAACAGCCGCGAAACCAAGCTGATCGACATGAGAATAAAGCTGGCGGAGCTTGTAGCCGGCTACCAGAAAGCGGTCGCGCAGCTTTACTACTCAGTCGGGACGGTGGCAGACAGATAAATTGTCGCCTTCGGTATAATTGTCAAAAGCTGCAATAAAGCTCAGAATCGCGTAAAATACACTTATTCGCTCTTCAATACCTCGGCCGGGTTGCTTCTGGCTGCTTTCGCAGTTTGCCAGCTGATCATCAACAAAGCCAGCAACATCACTGCCAATGCACCGCTGATCAGTTCGATCATGCCAATGGGCTTGTGGTAGACGAAATTGGCCAGGAATATCTTATCAAAAAGCAGGTAAGTAACGGGCAGTGCGACAGCTGCTGCGATCGCGAGCAACAGCAGAAAGTTGCGGCACAGCAGAAATACAAGTCCGGCCTGGCTCGCACCCAATACCTTGCGGATACTGATTTCTTTCAGTTTTGTTTCGGTTGTGAAAACCACCATCCCGAACAATCCGAGTGAAGCAATGCAAATCGCCAGAAATGCAATGAATCCGATGATTTGGATCATGACTGAAAAATGGCTGTAAGCTTCCTGTATCTGGTCGTCGTAAAAACGGGCTTCGAGCGTATGTACCTTATCAAACTTCTTCCAGATACGCTCTACTTTCTCCATCGTGGATTCCAGATCAATGGAAGCCACTTTCAAATTGAGATATCCGGTCGGCTCGCTGGCTGAGTAGAGCAGCATAACAGGGTCGATCTTGCTTTCCATTGTTCCGTAATGGAAATCTTTCAATACCCCGACGATCGAAAGCTTCTTTCCACCTACTGTGATGATCTGTCCCAGTGCTTTCTGAGGGTCATTTTGGGCGATATTGAAGCGCTTTAATACCTGCTGATTTACGATCACCTCGCTTTCATTGCCTTTTTCTGGCCGGAGGGTAAAATTGGTCCCCGCCAGCACTTTGTGCTGATGTACGGGCAGGTAGTTTTCGTCTACTGTATTGTGCCACACCAAAGCGGAATCTGCTGGCTGGTACTTGACTGTTTCTCCATAGAAGCTGCCCACACTGGTGATCATTTTTGACGTGGAGATTCCTTTTACTTCCGGCAGCTCGGCCAGTTCTTTTTTCAATGCATCAGCTTCGGCCCCGCGAAGTTTGATATTCAGTACATTTTCTGTTGAAAAGCCGAGGTCGAAGTTCAGAAAGCCTTTGTATTGCTCATAACCTACCATGGTAGTGGCGATAAAGATTAGGGAAAGGACATACTGCACCACGATGAGCGATTTACGCAGTCCGATGCGCTTGAAAAGTTTGAGGCCGCCATTGTCTTTCATCACCGACAATGCACTGATTTTGGAAAAAAACAATGCAGGCAATACACCCGCCAGCAATCCCGTAACTGCGGCCAATGCAAAAAAGCAGAGTACCGTAACCAGCGAAAGGTCTAATGTGAATAGTTCGGCGATGTTCTTATCCAGGCCCAGAAACTCTTTTCTGAGAAATACATAAAATCCAAATGAGAATAGCAATGCAAGCAACGCGATCATGACCGACTCGGCGATAAACTGTCCCATCACGTGGCTCCGGTGCGCGCCGATCAGCTTTCGCACGCCCACTTCTTTCGCCCGGCGCAGCGATCTTGCAATGGACAGGTTTGTGTAATTAAAGCAGGCAGAGAGGATAATCACAAATGCGAGCCCGCCCAGTGCCCAGAGGATCATTGGATTAGTTTTAGGGCCGATATTGTTGGATAGATCCTGTCCCATTGCAATATCAGTCAGCGGTTGCAGCGAAACGGTTGCCTTTCGGTTTTGCAGTGCTTTGTTCTCTTCTGCGCTCAATTTGTCGAACGCCCGCTGCATACCGGCAGTAGAACCTTCCTTTGGAATTGTGATATATACGTAGTTGGACCAGACACTGTGCCACGCATAAAAGTTATTGTCTTTTTTACCGATCAGCGCGTCCGCTGAGGCGAAGGAAATAAGGGCATCAAAACGGATGTGCGACAAATGCGGAACGTCTTTCGCGATGCCGGTCACCTGGTAATCGAGGGAGTCAAAACGCACGGTGCGGCCAATCGCATCTGTGCTGCCGAAGAGCTTTTCTGCGGTTTTTGCTGTAAGTACAAGAGAATAGGGCTCTTTGAGCGCAGTAGCGGGGTCGCCTGCCAGCAATGGAAACGTGAAGACTTTGAAAAACGACTGGTCAGCCCAGGTCGCTTCCAGCGGAAATACGTTCTGGCCAACTTGTGCGTCGCCCGAAAAGCCGGTCCGCATTAATGTGAAATTTTCGATGCCGGGAACTGCCTCTCGAAGCCGCTGCGCTACTTTCACCGAGGTGGATGCCAGGTTAATCGGCGATTGTCCTTCATTCTCAAAATGCGTGATTACCCGGTAAATGCGGTCTTTCTTTTCATGAAAATTGTCATAAGCAAGCTGGTCGCTTACAATGGAAATCACCAGCAGTCCTACTGACATACTTACAGCCAGGCCGATGATGTTGATCAGTGAGAACAGTTTGTTGCGCACCAGGCTGCGCCGCGAGGTTTTGAGATAGCTGCCGATCATGATGAAATGGGACAAAAAGGTGAGTGGTTCTATTTTACGAACGGTATAAGGCCGAAGGAACTTGATCACGTCAATGATATAGATAAGGCGTGCCCGCCTTGCTCCTTTGTCGCGGACATTTCGCGTGAAATACTCAAATAAGTCTCCTTCCAGGTCCTCAGCCAGTCCCGGCCGGCAGTACCATCTCAGAAAATCGGTTGCCCATTTGGGGGGCATGGGGGGCTTTTTCATATAGAGCCTTCGAGGTTAAAGCCAGGGATGTTACGCCAGATGTTTTCCCGTACTTCTTTGGCACGGGTCAATGCCACTTTGCCCGCGTGAGTTACTTCGTAAAATCTTTTTCGCTTTCCGCCCCGCGTTGCACTCGCGTCACCGAGGTGACTTTTGGTCAGGCTTTTTTCTTCCAGTCGGTTTAGTACTGAATGCACCACGCCCAGTTTGGCGGAGCGCCCGGTATATCTTTCCAGTTCGTCGCAAATGGCCACGCTGTAAGCTTCCTGCCCCAGCGCGGCAATGGTCAGCAACACCAGTTCCTCGAATTCACCCAGGTTGGTCCCTTTCATTGAAGTAAAGGCTTTGTTATATTAATTCCCTAAATGTATGTATAATCGCATTATGAATTCCAGTTTTGTATGTAAAATAAATTTTCGAAGGAAGTTACAGGCTCCATTTGCTAGCTGGTAGGCTTGGCAGCTGGCAAATGCAGGCTAGTGTTTACCCAAGGGAACTACCTTTTTGAAGCCGCTAATTACCAGGAAAACGAGCAATCCCGCAGCCAGGCCCAGTATGAGCTCCTTGATAATGGAAGGGAGGTTTGGAAGAAAGTGGTGGAAGTATTCAATGTTATGCACGAAGATGCCGCCCGCGACGAGGATCAATGCGACTGTTCCGACCACTCCCAGTACCTTGATCGTTACTGGAAGTGCCTTTACCAGCATGTGGCCCAGCTTGGCCAGCAATCCTTTGCCATTTGAATTTTTGATCAGCTTGTACCCGGCATCATCGGACCTGACAATCAATGCGACAATACCATATACGCCAACCGTAGCCAGCAATGCAACAGCGGAAACGGTCAGGATCTGTATGGTCAGGCTCTCTTCGAGAACACTGCCGAGCGCGATAATGACGATTTCGACGGAAAGGATAAAATCGGTCGTTACTGCCGATTTCACCTTCGCTTTTTCATTAAGCTCGGCTTCTTCACGGCTTAGCTGCACCCGTTCCTCAACTGCTGAATGTTCCTTTTCATGGCGATGGAAAAGGAATTCGATGATTTTCTCGACACCTTCAAAGGCCAGGTACAAACCGCCTAAAATCAGAATGTACTTGATAGCCACCGGCAGGAATACATTCAGGACCAAAGCCACCGGGACTATAATGAGCTTGTTGAGCAGTGAGCCTTTTGTAATAGCCCAGAGAACCGGCAGCTCGCGCTGTGACAAAAAACCTGTTGCTTTTTCCGCATTCACCGCCAGGTCGTCCCCGAGGATACCCGCTGTTTTCTTGGTAGCCACCTTTGTCGCCAGCGCGACATCGTCCATTAAAAACGCTATATCGTCTAAAATCGCAAAAAATCCAGATGCCATATTGTTGTTTAGATCTTCAAATTGAGTAACAAAAATTGATCCAGGATCTTCGAAATCACAGCCCGGTCTTCGTTTTTGCACGAAGGTAATAAACGGGCGGAATGCTCGGCGTGCTCCCTCAAAAGTTAATGTAACAATTTTAAAGCGCGTCGAGGAAATCCATGTAGCGGGAGACACTTTGCTCGATGGATTCCGCAGTAGAATTGTACTCGATTCCATAATAGGCAAAAAATGGTCGGTAATCGGCTTTCACGTATTCGAAAGTAAGTTCGAAAGGACGGAGCAGTGCTTCGAGCGGGTACTTGTAAATTCCCTCCGGCTGATAATCCTTTTCGTCTGCACCCAGCGAAATGGCCAGGGCGATCTTCTTGCCGGCCATCTTGAAGCCGCTTTTGCTTCCATAGGCCCAGCCGTGGGTGAGGACTTCATCCAGCCATTTCTTGAAAAAGCCCGGACAATTGAACCAATAGTAGGGAAACTGGAAGACGATCTTGTCAAAGCTTTCAATCAGCTTCTGCTCCGCAAGCACATCTATTTTTTCGTCAGGATAAGCTTCGTGGAGCTGGTGAACTACATATTTGTCAGGATACTTATCAAGTTCTTCAATCCATCTTTTGTTAACCACCGAACTCTTGATGTCGGGATGGATAACGATTACCAATGTTTTCATTTCATCAAAACTTAGTTACTAAACTGATGCAAAATTAGAATGCATAGCACTAGTTTTGTACGTTAGCTACCAAATGTGAGGTACTATAAAAAATGTAAGTAATGACGAGAATAAAGGAGACTTCGACCAATTTCGCCAACAAAACTGCACTCGCCGACGAGTGTCCGGAGGTGTATTCTGCAAACATCATCGACGGGCAATGGGGCCTGGTGATATGCTCGTGGTTAATGAGCGGGAAGCTCCGGTTTGGGGAATTAAAAAGGGCTTTACCCAACATAACAGAGCGAATGCTGACGTTGCAACTACGCAAGCTGGAAGCTAATAACCTGGTAAAGAGAACCGTTTACGCGGAGGTACCGCCCCGGGTGGAATATGAACTGACCCCGATCGGATACGAATTGGCGCCCATTATCAAGCAGCTGGAAAGGTGGGGTGAAAAGCACAAAAGTCTGGTACAGCAATGAGCGGATTATTTTCAGATGAACTCAGCTTGGAAAGCCAGGTTACTTCAGTGTTATGGTAGCGCCCTGATATCTGCGGCAACGGCTTTTAAATCATTGTTAAACTGGTGCCCGCCGGTTTCGAGCTGCCGGAATGTAGCCCAGGGAAGTAGTTGTTTGTAAATCTCAAAATGGGCAAATGGTACTTCTTCATCATCGCGGCAATGGTAAAAGAACAATGGAATACCGGGATTCAGCTTTGCTGCAAAACCCGGCTGCAACCTGAACGCTTTGACCCAGTCTGCGTCGCCATTCCAAAAGGGAGCAGCCAGCAGGAAAATGCCGGCAATGGGTTTGGTGGGCTGGTTTTCGGAAAGGTACGCGAGTAACATGGATGCGCCCAGGGAATGTCCGACCAGGATCACATCGTCGGTGCTTTTTGTAATTTCCTGATGCAGCTGTCTGCGCCTGCCCAAGTCCGGCGTGCCGTCGTTTGGCAGGTAAGGGTAATGGACCGGGTTCCCTGGACCGAGTGCCGCGCTCAGCGAATCGACCAGCTTTTGATCTGCGTCATAATCTTCTATGGATCCGCCGCCGTGGAAAAATACGATTTGCGTTTTCATCATGCATTTGTTGAATTGATTTTGATACCATTTACATAGATCAAAATTACACCTTGTATCAGTCTGCTATACAGGGCAATCCGGCCAGCGTAAGGGGGGAGCCGTGCCAATATTCAGAACAAAGCCGCAGCGCGCTCCCTGGATGATTTATGTCCGGAAAGTTCACTGCGGCTGTTCTTACAGGAGCCCTGCTGATAGAGAGCTGTTACAAATTCATCCCGCCCGTCAACTCAATACGCTGTCCGTTCACCCACCTTGCTTCTTCGCTGCAGAGGAATGCAACTACGCCGCCGATATCCTCGGGCGTAGCTACGCGTCCCAGCGCAGTAGCGCCTGCGACAAATGCGCGCATTTCCGGGCTATCCTCCATCGTGCTCCCGCCAAATACAGCGCCGGGCGCTACCACATTGGCCGAAATGCCGCGACTGCCAAGTTCAAGTGCGAGGAACCGGGTGTACACATCTATCGCGCCTTTCATGATGGCGTAAGCAGATACGCCTGGAAAGCTGACGCGTGCTACCGCAGAAGAAATGTTAATGATCCGACCGCCGTCGCGCAGCTGTGTCAATGCTTTTTGTGTCAGGAAATAAACACCTTTTAAATGGATGTTCATCATTTCATCAAACTGTGCCTCAGTCGTTTCGGTGATTGGCGACGTCAGGCTGGTTCCGGCATTGTTGATCAGAAAGTCAAACTTGTCGGTGCCGAAGGTAGCCTGCAATGTGGCTGCCGCTTGCTCAAAGAATGGAGCGAATCCGCTGATATCAGTGGTGTCGAGGGGTAATGCAACGGCCTTTTGGCCCAAAGCAGCGACTTCGGCGACGGTTTTTTCGGCTTCGGTCTGGTTACTGCGGTAGGTGAATATGGAGCCGATTCCCTTTTTAGCAAGACTAAGTACAATGTCTTTTCCGATTCCGCGGCTTCCGCCGGTTACTAATGCTATTTTCTGCGTTGTCATGGTAATTTTTGTATTGATTAAAAACAATACAAATGTCCCCCGCCAACCCGAGTGCACGTTTGTCGCGACCAATCAAATTTATGTATAATTCAAACTTTTCGCCTGACTGCGGTAAGCGCCTGGCGCGATGGAAGTTTCGGCTTTAAAGAATTTGGCAAAATGCGCGAAGTCTGAAAACCCGAGGCTTTCGGCAATTTCGGCTATTGTCCAGTCCGTGTGCCGCAGCAAAGCTTTGGCTTCCTGGACAATCCTTCCGGCGATGAGCTCCGTGGTGGTTAGGCCGGTGGTTTCTTTAAGTACTTTGTTCAAATGGTTGATGTGCACGGCCAGATGATCGGCGAACTGCTTGGCGGTGCGGAGCATTACTTTCTGTTGCGGACTTTCGAGCGGAAACTGTCTTTCCAGCAATTCAAGGAACAGCGAGGTAGTCCGCGCAGACGCGCTGTGATTAGGGTGAAGCATGACGGTCGATTGCAGCTTCTGCCCGAGGTGGATCAGTTCGAGCGTATACGCGCGGAGCAAGTCGTATTTATAAGCATAATTCGAGTTGATTTCTTCATTCATATTATCGAAAATACGCTGTGTTCTTGCAATATCTTCGTTGGACAAAGCATAAACGGGATGCTCGGGCGACTTGAAAATGGGGAGCTCATCGAGCATCACACCACTTTTTGCGGGGTGAAGGAATTCGGCTGTAAAGACGCAGAATCGCCCGGTCTGCTGCCCGGCAGGTGACCAGTAGAACGGACTTTTGGGTGTTGTGAAAACGAGCGTAGGCTGCGAAATCTCAATGGTTTGATCCGGGTAATCGGCTTTGGAGCGGCCCGTCAGAAAGCTGATCTTGTAGAATGCGCGGGACGCACAGGATACCGTCGGCTTTTCTCGCGCGGTCGGCATGATTTCGTCGAGGTTGAATACATTGAAATGTCCGACTTCCTCCTGGATTCCCTCAGGAAGCAAGGCGCTCAGGTCGGCCGAATCGCCATCCGTAAAGCGCGCGCATAATTCTTCGAAAGTGCTTTTGTACATGAGAGTATATGTAAAAAACAAATATAACCTGCATTGGAATTAATTAGTGCAATTCTGGTTTTAGTTGATGTAAAATAATTAACAATGCGGGACACTACGGGATTACTGGATCAGATTAAACATCACGAAAAATTGTCGCTTGCGGTCAATGAAAATTGCGCAGTTCCATTGCCGGAAGATGTTCTTGAAAAGCTTTTCAATCCGCACAGGCTGTCGTTTTATTACCTGATGTATGTGGATCAGGGTTCTGCCAGTTTCAAGGCAGACTTACAGGAGATCACCCTGACCGACGGGCAGCTGGTATTTGGTTTACCCAACCAGATATTTACCAATATGCCTTTCAATGCGGACGACCAGCATTACGCGGTGTCTTTTGACGAGCATACATTGGCGCTGCTTCCGCATGCTTATTCATTTCTTGTCAATCCTTTTGGAACCAATACCGTGTCTTTTGATGCAGAAGCGAAGCTCCGGGTTAAAGCGCTTTTTTCTACTTTGTTCAAATTGCTCCATTCGTCCGGCAGGCAGCGGAACGCCGACATCATTTTAGCGCATTTGCATACACTGCTTACCGAGATCAACAGTGCATACCAGCAGCAGGGCAATCCTGATAGTATCAGTAACACAAAACTGTCGAAGTACGTAGCCTTCAAACTCGCCGTAGAAACGCACCTGACCGAACAGCAGGATGTGCATACGATTGCTGATCAGCTCGCTATGACTACCAGTAATTTGTATAGTGTAGTAAAGGAATTTTCAGGCTTTTCACCAAAAGAATGGATCACGCACAGGCTCATGCAGGAAGCGCAACGTAAGCTGCATTATGCCCCCGTTCCCGTGAAGGAGCTGGCTTACGAGCTGGGCTTTAATGACCCTGATTACTTTTCCAGACTTTTCAAAAAGAGTACGGGCAAAAGCGTAAGCGCCTTTTTAGAGGATCTGCGCGATTTGTCCAGCAAGTAAGATGATTCGTCCATTCCCGCATTTTGCCTGGCCGCTACTTTTGACCTGTTAATCAAAAACAGGCAAAAACATGAAATCAGCACTAATAACAGGCGCAAACAAAGGGATCGGGCTGGAAGTAGCCAAACAGCTCGCGGAAGAAGGATTTTTAGTCTATTTAGGAAGTCGGAATATAGCTAACGGACTTGCGGCGGCAGAGAAGCTCAAAGCAGAAGGGCTTGGGAACGTGCGCGCTATACAGCTTGATGTTACGGACATGCGTTCCATTGCTGCGGCACGGGAGTTAGTGGCGGCAGAAACGAGCACGCTGGATGTGCTCATCAATAATGCTGGTATTTCGGGTGGATTTAAGCAATCGGCACTTGAAACGGGGAGCGACGTTTTTAAAACCGTGTTTGAGACGAATGTATTTGGCGTAGTCGACGTGACGCAGGCCATGCTGGAACTGCTAAAAGGTTCGGCTGCGCCTCGCATTGTGAATGTAAGTACCAGTATGGCTTCACTCAGCCTGGCAGCAGATTTAAGCAACGATAATTACCCGACCCGCTTTGTAGCATATCAATCCTCTAAAGCCGCGCTGAACATGTACACCATCAACCTTGCTTACGAGCTGCGTGATACTGCTTTCAAGGTCAATGCAGTTTGCCCCGGCTGGACAAAAACCGACTTCACCGGACACCAGGGCAGCAGCACAGTAAAAGAAGCCGCACAACGCATCGTAAAATTCGCATTGATAGATCAGGACGGCCCCACAGGACAGTTTTTCAGCGAAGAATACTTCCCTGCGCCTGCGAATTGTCCGTGGTAATAATGGGAAGTAAAGTCCGGCATCATAGAACGTAGCTTCTATAGGGAGATGTTTCACCAATAGTTATCGACATTCGCGCTATCTTGGCAAATGAAACATCCAGCGATCTCGCCGTGAAAAAAAGACTTCTCCTTGCCGCCATTCTCATTTCTCTGATCGCTGTACTGACATACATGGTTATGTCGAAAAAGCCTGTTGCGGGAAAGCCTCAGGAGCCGGTACTTCCTTACCCTTATCACAGTGAAGATGTATCATTCAGGAATCCGAAGGCTGGTATTACGCTTGGGGGCACGTTAACAATGCCCAGGAACGGAACAAAGCTGCCGGCAGTGATATTGATATCCGGCGGTGGGCCGCAAGATAGAAATTCACAGTTCTTGGGCCACAAACCATTCCTCGTTATCGCTGATTATCTGACCCGCCAGGGCTTTGCCGTTTTGCGGTACGATGACAGGGGAGTAGGGAAGTCCAGCGGGGATTTTGCGTCTGCTACTTCGCTTGACTTTGCGACTGATGCAGAAAGCGCCTTGGTATATCTGAGGTCAAGAAAGGAAATTGATCCGCAGAAAATCGGTTTCGCTGGACATAGTGAAGGAGGGCTTATCGGCGCGATTGTAGCTTCCGGATCGAAGGATGTTCACTTTCTTGTTTCGTTGGCGGGACCGGGTGTGGTTGGTATTGATGGGATGATCCTGCAAACTGAGCTGATTTCCCGGGCGGGAGGTGTTGATGAAGACGGAATGGCGAGGATCAGGAAGCTCAATCAGGAAACTGCCGAAATAATCATGCAATCGGCAGATACGATTGTTTTAAGGGAAAAGCTAACAGCTTACACGAAAGCCAATCTTGAAAATTATCCAGATAAGATGTTTCCGCCAGGTATGCCGAAGGAGCAGTTGTTAAAAGATCAAATTGACAGAATGTGCACGCCCTGGTACCAGTTTATTTATAAAACAGATCCCGCGGTGTATTTCAGGAAAGTTACCTCTCCGGTACTCGCACTGAACGGATCCAAGGACTTGCAGGTCGACGCCCGGCAGAATTTGCCTGCCATAACAAAGGCTGTAAAAGAGGGAGGTAATCCCAATGTGACGGCTTTGGTGCTTCCTGATCTGAACCATTTTTTCCAGAAAAGCAAAAACGGACATCCAAGTGAATATGCAGACAATCAGGATACATTTTCGCCAATTGCGCTGACTGCAATGTCCGACTGGCTTCATGCACAAACCAAATAATAAAACAACCCGGATCAGCGCCACGGCATCCTGCGGCGCTGAGCTGGGTTGTTTCAACTAATCCCATTCATTGCCGTCAAAATAAGCGGGGCTTTGTCGGTTACTACGATGGTGTGTTCGTGCTGGGCCATAAAGCCGCCTTTGTTTCCGACCATCGTCCAGCCGTCGCTAAGCTGGGTCGCGAAGGAAGATGTAGTTGAAATAAAGGTTTCAATCGCAACGACGGAGTCCTTCTTGAATCGTCTTTGGTCTGATTTATTTCTGAAATTCAGCAGTTCATTCGGTTGTTCGTGCAATGCGCGGCCTATGCCGTGACCTGCCAGGTTTCTGATCACTTTATACCCGCGTTTCTTAGCTTCCGACTCCATCAGGTGACCAATATCCGCTATTTTGACACCACCCCTGATATTCTTAATGGTTTTAAGCAGGATCTCCTTTGATGCATTGACAAGCTTTTGGTGCGCGTAAATGTCCTGTCCCAATACAAAAGAACCGCCGTTATCTGCCCAAAAACCATCCAGTTCAGCAGAAACGTCGATGTTAATGAGATCACCTTCCTGCAATCTCCTTTTAGCGGAAGGTACCCCATGGCAGAATTCATTGTTGACACTAATGCAGGTCCATCCCGGAAATCCATAAGTTGAATGTGGTGCAGATTTCGCCCCGAACTCGCTCAGTAGCTTCGCTGCATACTCGTCGAGTTCTTTCGTAGTCATTCCCGGTTCTGCGTATTCAGTTGTTTTTTTCAATGTATATGCAACCGCCTCGCTCGCTTTTTGCATTCCTTGTAAGTCGGTCTCTTTGGTAATGGACATAATTGTGTTTTAATGTTGAACAGGTATTTCTCTTACTTCTTTTCATTCATTTCCCTCATTCGCATGGGCATTGCGTCGATCAGACCGAACAGTTTATCTTTCTTCACAAGCTCGCCCGAACGCAGCTTTTCACCGCCGTCGCGACCGATCAGGATAAAAGTAAATGCCTCGGAGCTATTGACCTGCCATTTCTCCCACTTTTCGGCATTTTGTGAAGAAAAAGCAATGGACTCTACTTCAATGTCTCTTTCACGAAGTCCGTCCTGAACTGCATCCAGCTCTTTCAGTTGCGATTTCCAGCGTTGCTCGCCCGCGGCGTTGTGAAACAGCAGAACCTTTCGCGGCTGCTCGTTGATATTGACCATTATAAGAAAAATCAGGATTATAGTTTTCATAATATCAATTTCAAAAAAATGCTGCCAGCGACAATGCTTTGTGAAATATACTTCATCTGCCAGTTATTCAAAGAGCAGCACGGGTTCCACCTGGTAACCTGCCGAGCGCAGTAGCGAGATCAGGCCGGTTTCAAAACGCAAATGGGCGAGGCCGACGGCTATCAGTGTTGGTTTCGCTGTAATATTTTCGATGATTTTCGGCATCCAGTGCCTGTTACGTGCTTCCAGTGGGATAAAGCTAAAATCTGTAAGCGTCTGCAATCCCGTAGCTGGCTGGTCCAGCTGGTATTCAAATCTCATCTGTTTATAATCGCTGATCGCCTCATCGACATTATTCATCTGGTAAAGGTTCCAGTCTGGCTTGTCGCTGTTTTTGATGCGGTCAATGGCGCGTGCAAGATATTGGCGGGCGTGATCGATCCTGGAACTATCGAAATTGGTATCGATAACCCGGTCCAGCCGGTCGCCTTTTCTTCCACGGCTGACGTACAAATTGAACAGGTCCAGGTCCATCATCGGCTGTGTCATAAACTGGTCTCCTGCAAGCAATGTAATAAGCATTGCTCCCTCCATTTCGCCCACTGTCAATTTTGCTGCCTCAGGATTGTCGCGGATTCCTTGGCCTACTCTCGCGACAAAAAAGGAGTCCAGTGTACGAAATTGGGTTTCATCAAGCAGGCCCAGTGCCTTCAATACCGCACCTGCCGGTTTGTCCGGCCGGACCGCTGGCGACGTGCTAAATACTTCCGTAAGAATGAATTCTGTGCTGTCCACTGCTTTTCTTACCTGGGGATATTCCAGCAGCCAATCAGCACCGGTCAGGTGGAATGTGCCAAGCAGGTACGAAGGTTTCGAGCACTGCGGCCCCGTTACCTTCCAGAGGCACGTCCTGGGATTTTCCGAATGCGGCCTGGTATTGGTCTGTGCAGGTTGGTAGTGATGGGTTGGTTTCGGATTAAAAAACAAGACCATTAACAGCAGGTAAGTGTTCATTATTAGCTTGTCATGAGTGTTTTATATAAATGTCGGCGGCTTGCTGCGGCGCGGAACTTAGTGCAGCAGGGTAATCGTATTGCGGATTACCTGCGTACGGCCGTTGTCAAATTCTATCATGAGCTCGTAGGGGTAAATGCCCGGCTGCACCCTGGTTCCTTTGTAAAAGCCGTCCCATAAAGCATAACCGCTTTCCACGGTCTGGTCGCGGCGGAATGCGACCACGCTTCCCCAGCGGTTATACAATCGAAAAGATTTGATCTTCAATGCACTGCCGGAGAATTTCATGTTCATCGCCTCATTTTTCCCGTCCGTATCAGGTGTAAATGCATTCGGAATAAAGACCTGTTCAAAACAGTCTTGCCCGATACTGTAAGAACGGCCGACAATGCAGCCGGTAGTATCTTTGACATTTACCGTATTATGGCCTGGTGAAAGACTGGTAAACACAGTATCATCGGTGAAGTTGATCCCATCAATGGAGTAGGTGAGGGGGCCACTGCCGATGGCGTGGATAGTTAGGGAACCGTCATTTTCTCCGCAGCTGGCACTTTTTTCAATCACCTGCCGGAACTCGGGCGCGGGGACCGTCCGTACGACAATCTCCTTCGTAGCAACGCATCCATCCTGATTTTTTACTGACGCGGTATAAGTACCCGGTTCAACTTCATGGAAAAATGGCGAGCTCTCATAAGTAATTCCGTCGAGTGAGTAGCTGAGCAATCCTGTGGCGGAAGCGATTATCGAAACGGAGCCAAATTGCGAGCCGCAGTTTCCGTGCTGCACTTCTACGTCCTGCAATGTTACTCCTCGCTCAGCTGCGTCAGGTACTCTTACCATCAAACTGACTTCGCAACCCACCGAATCTTTTGCCCTGACCAGGTACTCGCCACCAGGCAGGTCAGGGAAATAGCCTTTTTCTTGGAATGGACCATCGTCCAATGCATAAGAAAAATGGTCGTAGCCCCCTTGTGCAACTGCGCCAATGCCACTAGAACCGGCTTCGCACGGATTCAGGGTATGTATCTCCCGAAAGGTGGGTGTAAAACGCTTCCCAATTGTCACTTGCCGCGTATCGGTACAGCCCGCAGCTGTCTTGGCCGTGATTTTGTATGTCTTGGGATACAGCCCCTGAAATACCGGCGACGCTTGAAATGCATCATTATCGATGCTGTAAGTCACCGGTGCAGCGCCTGTGGCTTTCACAGCAATAATTCCATTGTCTTTCCCGCAATTGGCATCCGTCAATTGTACATCTGTGATTTTTGCTTCATTCACTTTGATAATCACAGGTACTACGGGCGTTTCCGTGTCGTGGAAGGTTTGTGACAGGAAAAAAGTGTCGGTTTGACTTACCTGTGTTTCGTAAATATTGCCCCGGTGCAGTAGCTTCGATTTCTGCTTGTCCGAGTACCAACGCACATCTTTGCCGGTGACTTCCAGCTTCGCTGTTTCCCCCTTGCAAAATGTGTCCGGTGATTTGAGCCTGAGTCTGTACAATTCAAGGGTGAGCTTCATGCCTGCGCAATCGAACTCTCTTACACCTGTCATTTTTTCTTCAATCGGGTCGTAAGTAAATGAATATTTACTGTAACAAAACAAGGCGAAGGTGGCTACATACATTTCTTTGATCACCGCAAAATGCATTTCACCCGCGTTCCCGCTGACAGATGCGCCACTGATATCCCATAGTGCAAAATAGGGAGTCTGACTTGTTACCTGCTGGAAAAAACTGCCGGTAAGATTGCTGCCATTTTGGGTTATCTGCATGGAGCCTGGCCAGTAGGAGACTGCCGACGGCCTCGGCCCATAGTCCATTCCCTGCCAGTAACCCGAAAGATCCTGACCGGTAACAGGAAGCATGATCAACCCGAGCAAGAGTATCAGGAACAGGTTTTGTAAAGATTTTTTCATGGCAAATAGGACGTCAGCATGCAGACAAACAGGAGGCTTTTGCTTTAAAGATCAGATAATTTCACATCTAATATAAATCGGTTACAATTAATTGAACTAATAATGCTAAACAGTTCCGACTTAGTAGCAAGCGGGAATTTTGATGCGGGCGAGTTCGGTCATTTGAAACCATCCAAGTGTTTTAAACTTTGACCAAAAACCTTTGAAAAAACATTCCGTGACTATATTTGCCCCGCAAACAATGCGTACCACTCTGCTGTACATATGGCTAATCGCAACTATCCTGCCGACATTCAGTCAGTGGGGTACCATCGCGTATTACCAGATCAACAAGGAGTACATTACGCGTGTGCTCTGCGAAAATCGGGACAAACCGCAGCTTCATTGCGACGGGCATTGTTTCCTTGCCAAAAAGCTGAAAGCCCAGGAGGAAAAGAAAGACAAGCAAACCAGCGAACGTGTTCAAAATCTTCCTTCGCTGCATCTGTTCGCGTCGCCCCTCGCTTCATTTGAGTTTTTGGCGCGCACTTTCCTGCCCAATCAGCAACAAATCTTTCCTTATCATCTGGCCGCTTACCAGGCCCCGCTTACAGTTGTAGTTCCACCTCCCTGCGCCTAGGTCTCATTTGTCGTTATTTCTTACCTAACTGCTCCATTCGGCGTTCGAATGGGGGTATCTACAATTGTATTCGAATGAAATTAAAATATTTAATGCTGTTAATAGCCATTTTAAGTAGTGGCTTGAAATCTGCTGCCCAGTCCGAAACGGGTACATTAATGGGTCGCATTGTCAATGCGGAAAATGAAGCTGTGGTGGGCGCTTCCGTTACTTTTCAAAATACCGGCTGGGGAACCATTACCGGTGCTGACGGACAATTTACGCTAACGAGTATCACGCCGAGTTCCTACATTCTCACGGTTTCCTACATAGGTTACACGGCCTACACACAGTCGATGAAGATTTCGAAGGGGAGAAATCCGTTTCTGAACCTTCAATTATCGGAGAGCCGGCAGGAGCTGAAAGAGGTGACTGTCAGCGCGGCGAGGAACAGCTACCATGTGGCGGCGTCGAGCAGCGCAACGCGCTTGGATGTTCCATTGCTCGAAACGCCGCAGTCGGTGCAGGTGGTGTCCTCAGCCGCATTGCGCGACCGGCAGGCTTTTACCCTCAATGAAATTGCCGGCACTTTTACAGGCATGAAGGCCAACAACGGAAATGGTAATTTCCAGATCCGCGGCTTTACTGCCTATTCACCAAATGACGCCAGCTTCCTCTTATTCAATGGAATACGCGGGAATCTGTATCTATGGAGCCAGCAGCCTTTGTTGTATAACATCGAGTCTGTGGAGCTGCTGCGGGGGCCGTCGGGTGCTCTGTTCAGCGAAGGTTCGCCGGGCGGGGTGATTAATTTCATTACCAAAAAACCTTTGGCTGAGAAAAGAGCGGCGGTTGATCTGTCGGTGGGAAGCTGGGGATTCGGCCGTGGCTCTGTTGACTTTACCGGGCCTGTTTCCCGAAATAAAAAGCTGCTGTACCGTGCGATTGTCGGCTACGACCGGACCGAAAGTTTCAGGGATTATCAGAGAAAACAAAACCTATTTGTCGCCCCTTCGCTGACTTACCTCGCCAGTGAAAGAACTTCCCTGAACCTCGAACTCAACTATGCGTACGCAAAAGCGGTTCAGCAATACGATAATGGAAGCTATATTCTTTCGAGGCCCGACGGCACATTCGATTTTAATTACTATCCCGATAACCTGACGATCCAGAGCCCGACGGATTATGGAAAAACGCATAATACATCGGCTACGTTGACATTTAACCACCAGATCAGCCAAAAACTGAAACTCACGGTGGTAGAGCGGGCGGTGCGGAACGTGCTGGATTATACGGACCACATTCCGGTCGGAAGAATACGGAACGATTCGATCAGCAGGGGATACCAGGATTGGGAGACAGACCGGTTCAGCCTGCAGACAACTGCATTTGCAACTTACAATGTAAAAACAGGCGGGCTCGGGCACCAGCTCATCGGCGGAGCAGACTATAACCGTTACGGCTGGACGCAAAACGATTACCAGTACAAATCTTCAACCCGCATTTCCATTCTGCACCCTGATTACACCGGCAGCATTCCCGATGCTTCTGTTCCGGCAGACGAATCCGACGATAACAAACGCATTACCAACCTGATCGGCGCTTACATTCAGGATCAGGTGAGTATCGGGGATAAGCTGAAAGTGCTGCTATCGCTCCGGTTCGACAGTTACAACGGAAAAGAAACGCCATTGTCGGAGCGCGACAACAAGCAAGGTGATGAACTGAAAACATCGGGCTGGATACCTCGGGTGGCACTGGTCTATTTGCCGGTTAAGAATGTATCTGTTTATGGTACTTATCTCAAATCTTTCAACCCGCAAACCTCCAACAATGTACTCGCCGGGGGGCCTTTTCCCACGCGGCAGGCGACGCAATATGAAGTCGGCAGCAAGGCGGATCTGATCAGTAACCGCTTGTCGGCGACCTTGTCGCTCTACCAGATCAATTATGCCAATATCCTGACAGCAGCACCAACCGAGGAGAACTCGCACAGGCAGGCAGCGATCGACGGCACGCGCAGCAGGGGAGGTGAGTTTTCGGTAGTGGGGAGTCTCAGAGACCTGAGCCTGATCGCCGGATATGCATTTAACGAACATGTGTTGGTGAGCACGAGTACCTATGGCAAAAAGGGTGATCGCTTTGCGAATGCGCCAAAGCACCAGATCAATTTTTGGGGTAAATACACGTTGCCTGCCAATGCATTGAAGGGGCTGGGGATTGCTGCGGGGGTTCGTTATGTAAGTGATCAGGTGGGGCTGCTGAGCAATCAGAATTTTGTATTTCCATCGTACACGGTGTTTGATGCGGCTCTTTCCTACTCGCGCAACCGGTACCAGGTGCAGGTGAATGCATATAACCTGGCCAACAGGCACTATTTCACCGGAAGTCGGTCGGGTGTGACTACTGCCGGGCTGGGCGATCCTTTCAATGTCAGGGTGGGGATTAGTTATCAGCTCTGGTAAGTGTCTATGAAAAAGGTCACATTAAAGCGAAGCTTGTTCAGGCTGCACAGCTGGCTGGGCTTGGTTACTGGTATTTTCCTGATTTTGCTGGGATTAAGCGGCTCCGTTCTGGTTTTCAGAACGGAGCTCGACCATTTTGCCAATCGTGATTTACTGCATCTTTTAAACTCGGGAAAGGTGCCGGACGATGCATTGATGCGCTGTTATAACACGATCACCAGCCGGTATCCCAACCTGGACGGAATTGCCTGGCTGAATCCCGATGCCGGTCCCGCCGAAGCTTATGATTTCAGGATATATTACAACGATACCCGCCTGCTGACCTATGATCTGGCGCTGATATCCTTCGATCCTTATACCGGCGCTATTCTCCGCGAGGGGCCGGCAATAGACTTTACGCCCAGCTTCATTGAGTGGCTCTTCCAGTTCCATTTCAGTTTTCAGCTCGGCATGCCCGGCGCAGCACTTACCGCAATTTTTGGCATTACAATGCTGTTCTCGCTGCTGACCGGAGTCGTTGTTTACAAAAAAATGATCTGGAAAGTCCTGACGTTCCGGATTTCCATCAACTGGAAAAACTGGCGTACGATCAGTTCCGGGTTACACCGCATTGTGGGCGTCTGGTCGTTGCTTTTCAATGCCGTGATCTTCTTTACGGGCTTTTGGATGAACCTGTTTGCTTTTGAGGCGAAAACCTGGCGAAAAGAACTCGTGCCCGCTCAACCCAATACGGTTATGCTGGCAGCTGCTGACGATATGTACCGGAATGCATTGCGCACTATGCCGAACCTGGAACCCACCTATGTTTACCTGCCTACCCAGCCGGAGCGGAAGTTTGAAGTGAGAGGATACCAGAAAGGTCAGTGGAAACTTTGGGGCGCTTCAAACTCGGTGCGCTTCGACCAGCAAAACGGAGCGCTTCTCAAAGTCACCCGCTTAGCTGACAAAACGGTGGGTGAGCGCATTGAAGCTACTGTCCAGCCGATACATGTCGGCAATTTCGGGGGCTGGGGGGTAAAACTGCTTTACGTCATCATCGGACTCACACCCGGCTTGCTGGCGGTGAGCGGGTTTTTGCTCTTGTGGCGGAGGATCTGAGAGCTAAGGTGCAGGCTAAGTAGTTAAGTATCACAACCCGCAGCAGTCAGCCAGACTGGTGCGGGTTTTTGTTTTTATTAACATTAAGACAATGTGAACATTCGCTGTAATCATTGCATTCCGGCATTGCAACGGCTTTTCTGGCATGCGTTTTATTTGAAGCTATCTGATTGTAACGTGTGTAAGAACAGATGGACTATTTTAAACGATCACGCAGCCTAGGTTCATGAAGAAAGAAGATATAATTCCCTGGGACTGGCACCGCATCCTCTTCGGGCAAGCTCCGCCTGAATACCTCATAGAAGTTTTCCTGAGAACCAGCCTGATCTACATTGCATTGCTTGTGATCATCCGCGCGATGGGTAAGCGAATGGGCGGCCAATTGAGCATTTCAGAAATGGCGATCATGGTTACGCTCGGTGCGATTGTCTCACCCGCCATGCAGATCCCGCAACTGGGGCTGCTGATGGGGGTTATGATCCTCGTTTGCGCGCTGGCCTTTCGGCGGGGGGTAAGTCTGGCTGAGTTTTCGAGCAGGAAATTTGAAGCAATAAGTCAGGGAACAACCCAGCTGCTCGTCAAAGACGGTATTATCCAGATATCGGAGCTGGAAAAGGCCAAAATATCCCGGCAGCAGCTTTTTGCCGCGCTGCGGGACGAGAATGTATTCAATTTTGGCGATGTCGGCCGCGTGTATATGGAGGCATTCGGCTGTTTTAGTATTTATACGAATGCCGAGCCGGCACCCGGTTTATGCATTTTTCCGCCGTCAGACACCAGTATCGAGTGCTACTCGCAGCGGATCGTTGAGGAACACAGCGCCTGCATTAACTGCGGCAATGTCGCACCCGGCGGACAGGAAGCCCACCCTTGTGAATCGTGCGACTCCCATACCTGGATACCCGCTGC
Source organism: Dyadobacter crusticola DSM 16708 (assembly GCF_000701505.1). Classification (GTDB taxonomy): domain Bacteria; phylum Bacteroidota; class Bacteroidia; order Cytophagales; family Spirosomataceae; genus Dyadobacter; species Dyadobacter crusticola. The sequence continues at coordinate 378,209 of NZ_KL370786.1, forward strand.
TGTTTCTGTCAAATATGATCTCATCGATAAATGAAGCCGGAAGAAATATTCATTAACGACTGGCAACGCATTTTTATCGGTGATGTACCAGGCGCATTTTACGCCGAGGTTGTACTGCGCGTTGCCGTTATTTACCTGATCCTGATGGTAGCAATGCGCCTGATGGGAAAAAGAATGGCGTCTCAGCTCAGCCGCAACGAAATGGCCGCGATGGTTTCCCTGGCAGCTGCGATCGGGGTGCCGCTGCAATCGCCTGACCGCGGGATTCTGGCGGTCGTGGTTATTGCCGGGATTGTCGTTTTTGTACAGCAGCTGATCGCGCGGCTCGCATCGAAAAATCAGCGGCTCGAAAAGATTACACAAGGTAACGTTACGCCGCTTATTGAAGATTCTCGCCTGAATTTGCAGCTCATGAAAAGGACCGGCATTACGCGGGAGCGGGTATTTGCGCAGCTTCGCTGTAAAAGGATCCGCCACCTGGGCGAAGTGAAAAGGCTGTATTTTGAAGCAGGCGGGAAGTTTACGCTGGTGAAGCGACACGAATCGGTGCCCGGCTTACCCATTCTGCCGATCTGGGACCAGGATTTCCAGCTCAGGATCAGCGCCATTTCGGATAAATGGGTTTGCTCCAACTGCGGGCAGGATCGGGGTATGGCACAGCCAACCAAATGCTGCGAAAATTGCGAGGGAGCTTCATTTATCAAAGCAGTAGAGTAGTAGATCGTTCCATTCAGCGCCTTCATTTCAGCAGGCAAATCCTGCCGGTATTCCATGGCATGATATTTCAGCACTTACCTTTTCATAGTTTCAATTCATAAATACAATTTTGTTATGGCTACAAGTAAAGTAAAACAGATACACGACTTCGGCCAAAGCATCTGGCTGGACTTCATCGATCGCAAAATCATTAATTCAGGTGAGCTCCAAAGGCTGATTGAAGAAGACGGCGTAAGAGGCGTTACTTCCAATCCGGCGATTTTCGAGAAGGCGATCAGCAGCAGCTCGGATTATGATGCAGATATTGCCGAGTTGTCCAAAAGTGACAGCACGAACGAAGAGATATTTTTCAGTCTCGCGATCGGCGATATAAAGTCGGCTTGTGATCTGATGTGGTCGGTTTACAATGAAGAAGATGTAGTTGGCGCGGACGGTTACGTCAGCCTGGAAGTTTCTCCGTTTCTTGCCCTGGATACACAGGGTACCATCAAGCAAGCGAGTGAGCTCTGGATGGCGGTGGACCGTGAGAACGTCATGATCAAAATTCCGGGTACTCAGCCTGGTCTTGCTGCGATCCAGACGGCGATCAGCGAAGGTATTAATGTGAATGTGACCCTGCTTTTCGGGCTTGACCGCTACGAAGCTGTTGCCGAAGCATACATTTCAGGCTTGGAAAAAAGAGCTGAAATCGGCCTGCCGGTAGATCACGTTGCATCAGTAGCCAGCTTCTTTTTGAGCCGCATTGATATTCTTGTTGACCCAATTCTGGAAGAAAAAGGATTGGGAGAGCTGAAAGGGGAAGTTGCAATCGCTTCTGCCAAGCTCGCATATCAGATCTACAAACGCATGTTCAGCACCGATCGCTGGAAAAAGCTGGCCGACAAAGGCGCCGTTCCGCAGCGACTGCTCTGGGCAAGTACCAGCAACAAGAACCCGGCTTTCAAGGATACCAGGTATGTGGAAGCGCTCATTGGTCCAAACACGGTGAACACAATCCCGATGGAAACGCTGGAAGCTTACCGCGACCACGGCGATCCTGCGAACCGACTCGAAGAAGATCTGGAAGCAGCTACCAGTGTGATGGAAAAGGTGAAAGCCGCAGGCATAGATATGGACGCGATCACGAAACAGCTTGAAGAAGAGGGTATTGAGAAGTTCAATAAACCTTTTCAAAAGCTCCTCGACGCGATTGAAAATCAGAAATAGAATTACTTTTGGTTTGGTAATGCGCAAAGCCGCTCCTGTTTCCAGGGGCGGCTTTGCGCATTATCAATGGCTGGTAAATCCTTTCTTGAATGATTTCGGATTATCAATAGATATCCCACCAGTTTTTCGTAGCCTGCGAATCACCTCCTATACTCTTGGCGGCCTGCTCGCTGTTTACTGCATTGGAGGCGCGGCTCGCGCTTGGATATTTCAGGCGCTTGACAACGTCGTCTTTCACTTCCTGATCGAGGCTGCCCGAAACCGGCGCGATGAACAGTGTATCTCCGTCAGGCTTTTTGATGTCAAGCCTCAGCCTTTCCATCCACCCCTGAATACCCTGCATGTACAATGCGAGCCATTTTTGGGTGCCGATTACGTTTTTCCAGTTTGGTGCCTTGTAAGGTACGCGGGTCAGATAGGCTTCAATCGCCTTTGCGTCCGTAATACCCCATTGCGTCATAGAAGCAGTAACGGCCTCTTTGTACAAATCTGTGGCAGTCGCGGTGCCTACATGCATACCCCGTGCCGCAGCCTCCGCTTTGATAAAAGCAACTTCCGCATAGGTGATCATGTTACCCCGGGCCGAGCCGCTGTAAGCCAGCACGCCGGGTTTTGATAAACCGATCATCGTCGGCGTATTTGCCTCCACGCCATAAGGTTTGCCAACATACTTTCCATTGGTTTCATCCGGGCGGGCATATACCGGCAGGCGGGGATCGTTAACTTCCGTCAGGTAGTCCACCAGCGTCGAGGTAACTGCAAATTCCACAAGCGGGCGGTCTACATCATTATAAGGGAAGCGATTTGTGGCTGCTGCCGTATTGTATGGGAAAAAAGCGTCCTGACTTGTGGAGGTAAGCGTGTTTTTTACCGCATCTTCAATCACCGCTTTGGCTTCTGCCGGCTGTGCGTCGGCCATTCTCATCGCAATCCGCATGCGCAATGCATTGCCAATCCTGATCCACTGAGCCGCATTTCCGCCTGCGATTACGTCTCCGCGGATCGCTCCGGAAGTGGGGCCAGCCAGAATATCGACCTGGGTTTTCAGCGAAGCAAGCAATGCGGCGTACACATCTTTTCCTTTGTCGTAAACCGGCTGGATAGCCTCATCGCCTTTCAATGCCTGCGAATAAGGTATGTCCACGTAAACGTCTGTAAGGATATGGAAAAGCCAGGCTTTCATAATCGCCGTAGCAGCCAGCATGTGCTCACTTGATTCCTGTGGATGCCTTTTGTAATAGTTTTCGATTTCCTGTAAATCCATCAGCGGCCCGGCGTACATGCCATTCCACAGTCCGTCATTGGTGAATAAAAACCGGGTTTCCCCTGTTTTGTCAGTACCTGTCCAGTATTGAGAGAGCTGCATTCCGATGCGCCCGTTGAAATAAGTATCGTAGAGCAGGTCGGAAGCCCGCTTCTGCGCATTGGCCATCAGGAATTCTGGCTGGGTTTCGCTCGACCGTGCCGGGTCATTGTTCAGGGTATCAAAATTGTTGCAGCCGGGAAGCACAAGCATGCACGCCAGCAGCAGGTTAATGATCTTTGATTTCATATTTCAATGGATCTAAAAATGAGTTGATCTGAGAGAACTGTGTCAGAATGTAAAGTTGAGGTTGGCGCCGAAGCTGCGGACCGGTGGTAATGCCCCGCCTTCAAATCCGATCTGGTTTCCAATGGAGTTGGTGATGTTGGCAGGATCCACATTCGGTGCATTGCTTTTGATCAGCCAGAGGTTACGCCCGGTCAATGTAAACCGGAGGGCCTGCATTTTGATTTTTTTCGCAAGTGCATCCGGCAGTTGCCAGCCCAGCCTCACTTCACGCAGGTAAATAAAGCTGCCGTCGTACAAATTGGCTTTGCTGATCCGGTTGCCTCCATCGGAGTTGAAGTGCGTACGTGCAGGAACCACGATATCATTGGGACTTCCATCTTCTTTCACACCCGGATTCACGAGCCCGTTTTCACGAATGCCTGGCAATGCAGTTTCTTCAAACATACCCGACTTATTGCCGTACAAATTGGTATAAGAGAAGAAATCACCGCCTTTTTGAAAATCCACCAGTGCCGAGAGGTAGAGGCTTTTGTAGCTGAACGTGTTGTTCAGCCCGCCGATAAAGTCGGGATTCGCGTCGCCGATGATCACCGGGGTTGGTGTAACTGCGTACGTTCCATTTGCTACTACTACCTTGTTGCCATTTCCATCATACACATAGTCGGTGCCCAGCATCGTGCCCAGCGACTTGCCTTTTTGCGCTACCATCGAAACCCTTCCGGTCCGTCTTTCTGTACCTATAACAAACCGCTCTATACCCTGAATGCTCTCATCGGAGCTGTTGAGGTCGAGCACTTTGTTTTTGTTTTTGGAGAAATTAAGGGAAGCCCGCCAGCTGAAATTCTTGGTCATGACCGGCATCAGGTTCACGGATAGTTCGATACCCTTATTTTGTACGGTACCTCCATTCACGATTTTGGTTGAAAATCCGCTTTCGGCCGGGATCTGTACGTTCCAGATCTGATTTTCGGTACGCCGGTCGTAGTAGGTGAAATTGACACCGAGTATCTCATTGAAGAATTTGAAATCGACACCACCTTCCACTTCCGCAGAGAGTTCCGGTTTGAGGCGGCTGTTGTGCAGCCTGTCGGGTGTGCTTTGTAGTGGGAATGTTCCGAATTGCGTGACGATATCGTAGTACCTGGATACCGAATACGGATCTGCGTCATTGCCAACGCGGGCGTAAGAAAGCCGCGCTTTCCCCAGCGTGAGCCAGGATGTTTTGGCAATCACATCGGAGAAAATGAACGATCCCGCGATCGAAGGGTAGAAATAGGAGAAATTGCCCGTTTGTTTCAGCGTGGAAGCCCAGTCGTTTCGGCCGGTCGCGGTCAGGTAGAGGTATTTGTTATAGCCCAATGTAACCGATCCGAATAGAGAATTGATCTGCTTGTTCCCATAAGTCGTCGACACGGTTGCGGGTGTTACCGAGTTTTGCAGCACGTACACCAGCGGGGTCTGCAATCCGCCATTGGTTGTGCCGGATTCAATGCTGGATTTAATACTCAGGATATTACCTCCCGCCACAGCTTCGAGGCTGAACTTGTCACCCAGGTTTTTATTGACGTTTAATGTAGCCTGGTAGTTGTTCTCGTTATTGCGCAACATCCGTTTTGCGTAGCTGCCCACAAAAAATCCTTTCGCGCTGCGCACTTCGTCAAGGTGGTCGAAGAAATCGGAAAACACGCGCACATCGGCAGAAATCCAGTCGGCAAACTTGTAGGTCAATCCTGCATTGCCGAAATAGCGGTTGTTGCGATCGGTGTTATAGTTTTCGTACTGGTTCCAGTATGGGTTCTGGCTGAATGCCGGTTTCTGGATATTCCAGGCGGTGCGGTTCCACGATTGCTCGGTACCGTCCGCGTATTTGTAATTTTTGAGATAAGCATCGTCAATCTGCCGCTGCCCGTACATCACGTAAAAAAGCATCGGGTTATTACCCATGAAACCCGTCCCGGGCCGGCCTTTTGAATGATCATTCACATAGTTGATCCCGCCGCTGAATGTGAATTTCTCTGTGAATTTATAAGTAGTATTCAGACTGATAAAAAAGCGTTTCAGCTCACTTCCCGGGTAGATGAAGTTCTGCTTCGTTTGTCCGACAGAAAAGCGGATCGAACCCTTATCGCTGCTGCTGGCGACAGACAGGTTATTGGAGAAGGTAATACCTGTTTTGAAAAAATCCTTTGCATTGTCAGGATGCGGGCTCCAAGGCGCGGTTTTGCCGAAGTTGGGATTGTTACGGTCCTGGTCCCACGACCAGTAATGGCGTACCAGTGTTCCGTCCATTTTCGGTCCCCACGATTCGTCGGTCCCGTAGTCGGGAATGAGGTCGTACCTGCCTTTTCCGTCATTATCATCGAATGTGCCGCCGCCCGGAAGAAAGCCGCTCGGGTTTTGGTTTACATATAATTTGGTAAAATTGGAGCTACCGCCGCCGCCGTATACATTCTGGAATTTCGGCAGGTACGAAACCTGGTCCATTTGAATGTTGAAGTCGTAGTTCAGCGACAGGTTACCTGATCCTTTGCCCGTTTTGGTAGTAATGTAAATTACGCCATTCTGCCCGCGGCTGCCGTATAGTGCTGTGGCGGCGGCTCCCTTCAGGACTGAAATATTCTCCACATCATTCGGATTGATCAGCTGGGCAGGGTTACCGTAGTCAAACCCGCCGCCACCGGTTCCCTGGCCGCCCGTTGTACCGTACGAATTCATGTTCATATTCGCCATGGGCACGCCGTCTACGATGAACAATGCATTGTTATTACCCGAAATGGACTTCAACCCGCGGATAGTAACGCGCGAGGAACCGCCCATCGAGCCGCTGTTGCCGCCGATCTGCACACCGGCCAGCTTGCCCTGCAATGCATTAATGTAGTTGACCTCCCTGGCTTCCTGGATACTGCCGCCGCCGATCTGCTGAACCGCATAACCCACATTTCGCGTGTTTTGCTGCACCCCGAGCGCGGTTACCACCACTTCGCCCAGACTCTTCACGTCCGCAGAAAGCCGGACCGTGACTTCCGACATGGAACGCGGTACGTCTACATCCACCGTTTGGAAGCCGATGGAAGAAACGGTGAGCTTCTGGTTCCCATCGGGGAGGCTGATGGAGAACGCCCCTTCTGCATTGGTGTTTGTTCCCGAAGTAGTACCCTTGATCAGCACGCTGGCCCCGGGCACTGCTGCATTGGTTTCGTCGACAACCTTGCCGGAGACCTGCCGGGATTGAGCCCGAGCTGGCACAGCAAGAATGACGAATGCGGCCAGAGAAAGTAAATAGCTACAAATTATTCGCATACAGGCAGTTGTTTAAGGGTTAGGAAGTTGATTTACCTTCAAAAGCCTGCGCGTGTGCTTGGAATACTTATAAAAAAAATTAAAATGGGAATAATCTGGTGGCTCTGATTTTGCCGAGGAGGTAGGAGGGGCGGGTATGGGCGGGCATGGAATTTTCAGTTTGATTTAAAACTTACTTTCCATCAGCTATGAATCGTATTTCTGCTAATTTAAAAAGCGTTGGCGTTGCGGCTTCGCTTCTTTCTCTTGTCCTGATCATCGCATTGCTATATACGTTACAAAGCGTGCTGGTGCCGCTGATGTTTGCGATACTCCTGGCAATATCCCTTTTCCCGATCGTCCGCTTTATAGAGAAGTACAAAGTCAACCGCGTCGTTGCATCGCTGCTGGCAGTCATCATCGCGATTATCCTGATCGGCGGCCTGGTCTGGTTCATTGTTCATCAGGTGATCGTGATCGGGGCAAATGGGAGTGATTTGCAGGTCAAATTCAAACATATCCTCGATACTATTCAGCAGTGGGTAGTGCTCCGTTTTGGTGTGGAAGAAGGCCAGATCACAGAGCAGATCACCGCCTTTACCAACAGGGCGGTGTCCAATGCGGGTGTGATCCTGGGCGCCGCATTCGGCTCCATGGGAAGTATCCTGGCCGGTGTGATCATCGTGCCATTATTCACTTTCTTTCTGTTGTACTACCGTGACTTTTTCCGGGAATTTTTCTTCCATGCATTTGTATCTACGCCCAAAGAAATCATCAGCCAGGTTCTCGACAAGATCTATTATGTTGTTCAGAGTTACCTGATCGGACTTGTAACCGTAATGGGAATTGTCGCGGTGCTCAATACTATCGGATTGCTTGTTCTGGGAATACCGTATGCCTGGTTCTTCGGTATACTGGCTTCGCTGCTGATGCTTTTACCTTACATTGGTATTGCGATCGGCTCGGTGTTGCCCGCAGTGTTTGCATTGGCTACCAAAGACAGTGCTTGGTATGCTTTGGGCGTGATTATCTGGTTTCAGGTTGTGCAGTTTCTCGAAGGTAATTTCCTGACGCCGAATATCGTGGGCGGGAAAGTGAGCATCAATCCGCTCATGGCATTGGTCGGGCTGCTTCTGGGAGGTTTGCTTTTCGGACTGGCAGGTCTGATTCTGGCTATCCCGATTACAGCAGTCCTGAAAGTGGTATTCGATGCAATCCCATCCATGAAAGCCTACGGATTCCTGATCGGGGAACCTGAGAAATATCATTTGAAGCGGTATTCAGGGGCCATTATTATGAAACGTTGGAAGCTGAACAAAACGTCGGCGGAGAGCGACGCCAGCTAAGTACCGGCATATCAAATGCACAACTACGCAGTTTAGTCTGGTATGGTACCGGACAGAACCGGGCGCTGGAAATGCATTTGATATGCCACGGGTTCAAATACTAGACTTTTGCAGTCTGAACTTCCGGTTCTTTCAGGTCCAGGCGGTAGATTTCCATGATGTTTTCCAATAACTTCTTGAAATTGATGTTGAGGTCGATCAACTGTCCGGAATGTACGTCGAAAACCCACCCGTGCACTGTCAGGTTGCGGTCACGCTGCGCTTTTTGCACTTCCGCGGTTTTGATCACATTAATGCATTGCTCTTCCACATTCAGCTCCACTAATCTTTTGTACCGCTGTTCTTCATTCTCAATGGCGGATAATTCTTCCTTGTGGGTACGGTACACATCCCGGATGTTTCTGAGCCACGGGTTTAGTATACCCAGGTCACCCGACTTCATCGCTGCCTGCACACCGCCGCAATAGTAATGTCCGCAAACCACGATGTGGTTTACTTTCAAGTGCTCAACAGCGTAGTTGATCACCGACATCACACTCAAATCCGTATTAGGGACCATATTGGCAATGTTCCGGAGTATAAATGCCTCGCCCGGCGCAACGCCCATCAGTTCTTCCGCAGTCACGCGGCTGTCTGAGCAGCCTATGTACAGAATGTCCGGCGTTTGCCCTTTGGCCAGGTTACTGAAATAATCCGGTTCTATGTTGAGCTTCTTCTGAACCCAATCCTGATTGTTCTTAAAAATCTTTGAAATTTCCATTTGGTGAGATGTTAAGTAAAGAGCGTATAAGTAATTACAAAAACCGTAACAGCGCAAGCACTACCGGGTTTTTATATTGTATCCATCAATCGTGGCTAAGTTACATCAATGCAGTTACTGTTTGTTTGCAAGAGATCAGAAGTATGTGGCAGGAAAGAATATCAGCTCCAAATACCATCTGTTATGCTTGAAATTGAGTAAAGTGGACTGGTTTGCAGCTAAAATGGAAGCCGACCTTTGTAGTGCCACAGCGGCGGCTTTTAAAAACAATTTGGCAACCATGAAAGAAATCAGCATTCAAACTTCAACAAAAACTATTTCTCCCGGCTGGATCAACGGCATGATCGGTGTGCTGCTGTTCAGCGGCTCGCTGCCTGCGACGAGGTTGGCGGTTCTTGATCTTCACCCTGTTTTCGTAACAGTAGCCCGAGCCGCAATTGCCGGCTCGCTGGCAGTAGCGGTGCTATTGATCTGGAAAGAAAAGCGACCTGTCAAACGGCAGATCGTGCCTCTGCTCATTGTCGCCCTGGGTGTCGTACTGGGCTTTCCATTATTGACGGCACTGGCGCTGCAATACATCACTTCTGCGCATTCCCTGGTTTTCGTGGGTTTACTGCCGCTGTCAACCGCTATTTTCGGGGTGCTCCGGGGAGGCGAGCGGCCAAAGCCACTTTTCTGGCTATTTTCGATACTCGGGAGTCTTCTGGTAATTGGTTTTGCCATTTACCAGGGTATCACTGCCTCGCCTTTGGGCGATCTGCTGATGTTTGCCGCGATCATACTGTGCGGACTGGGGTATGCGGAAGGCGCAAAGCTTTCGAAAACACTGGGTGGCTGGCAGGTGATTTCCTGGGCGCTCGTGATCTCGTTACCCCTGGTGATCGTGCTGGTGGTGGTTTACATGCCTTCCACGTTTGAGAATGTACACGCGGGCGCCTGGTTGGGGCTGGCTTATGTTTCCGTGTTTACAATGTTCGTCGGGTTTATATTCTGGTACAAAGGCCTGGCGCAGGGCGGAACTGCGTCTGTGGGACAATTGCAACTTTTGCAGCCATTCTTTGGACTTGCTTTTGCAGCAACATTGCTGCACGAGAAAGTGAGTTTGGGTATGATTGGCGTAACAGCCGGCGTGATCCTCTGTGTTGCCTGTTCGAGGAAGTTTGCCAGATGATGACGTACCGGTGCAATATATGTCCGTTACTTACCACGAACAGCCGCAATTCATGGATGAAAACCTGATCGCAGAAGATGATTTTGTAACCGCATTGGGAAGAGCTCTTTAGAAGATAATGCCGGAAATTTGTATTAATTTTTGTATTATTTGTCCTCACAATCAAACTTAACTCCCGGATGAACATGAAAACAAAAATTTACTCCGTGATGATCATGGCAATGGCGCTCTTTTCCATTGCTGCACAGAAAGCATTGACGGCCGACGATCTGGTCGGGACCTGGAAATACCTGATCAGCGATGTCCCTGCTGAATACGAGTCCGGATTTTTGATATTTGAACAAAAAGATAACAAGACAATCGGGTTCATCGAAGCTGCTGAAAGGCAGGAAGTAAAAAACCTGATGGTTGATCAGGGAAAAGTCACTTTCATGACCGAAAACCAGGGCGGCGAGTTCAAGTACAACTTAATGCAAAAAGGAGACACACTCACCGGCCTGATCTCTTCCCAGTACGGCGAATTTGCAATAAAAGCTATTAGGGAGGCTAAGAAGTAGGGTTTGAATAGCATTGAGCAGCAGGATAGCAGGAGAACTGCTATCCTTTTTTATTGCTGATCTGCGTCAATGCCGAGGACAGGTTTAAGTTAAAGTGCCAAGCCAACGCCAATGTTGGACCTCAATCCAAAGGATGTTTTTTGATTGCCTAGTTGTTTCTTGAAATTGTAAGAAGTGTTCATGTCGAGATAACCGCGGCGAAACAGCCGCAGCTGAAATCCTGCTAATGGACCAGCCTGGACAGTATTTGTCTCGCTTTCAAACTCACCACCTGCAAGGTCCCAGCCGCCGTGCCACCCTTTGTAATAGCTATATTCGGTATTCAGGCCGGCATACCAGCCTGACAGCCCGTTGCCTCCCTTCCCATTCAGTTGCTGCCGTTTTTGAAGGAAATAATATCTTGGCTGCACAGAGAAAATCACAATTCCTTCACGGGAATAAACATTTGCGTACTTGAACGTCCGCTGAACCATTGTTTCACCATCATACAAGTTAACTGTATGATCGTACCTGAGATAATTGAAGCCCCTGTTCATGGCGGCGTCAAGTTGCACATTGATCGTCCAGGGCGATGTCTTGATTTTGCGCTCAAAAGCAACACCAGTCCTGATCCTGTTGAGGTAATAGCCGACGGTGATCTCAGGAAGCCGTATTTTCCATTGCTGCCGCTGAAACTCATCACACAAAAGAATGTCACAGAGCGGAGCGACGGCAGACTTTTTCCAATCCCCGATAGCCAGGCCAAAACTAGCCTGCGTCGAAAATGAAATGCCGGTTGCCAATCCATAGGAATAGTCAAAAACAGACTTGAAGATGGCAAGGGAAAAGTCCATATAGCCGTGGTTCAAAAACCTTCGTTGGAAACCTAATTTGACTCCCGCCTTGGGATCATTCTCAATCGTGCCGGGTATATTGAAAAACAGCGAGACATAGTTTCCGCTGAAATTATTGGCGCTCTTACCCTTCCTGATCCGCCTGCGCATATCCACAAACCAGCGGAGCTGCGCATCCATGACCGTGTTCTGTAAAGATTCTTTTACAGGCGCTTGAACGCCGTAGAGTGGAAAATGTCCCGACAAGGCCAACGAAAAGGCAGGGAGGAACTTAACTTCATAGCCAAGGTGCAGCGATAAATTGTTTAAAGTTTTATCATCCGTCAAGGGGTAAGGTACAGCCTGGTAATACTGTGACAATCCGAATTTAACGATATGTCTGGTTGGCACCTTTGTCATGAAGACATTCTCGTACCGATCAATGAAGCGTTGCCTGCTCAAAGTGTCGGGCTCTTCACTGAACTTTATACCTGTACTATCCTGGCTATACGCAGTACTGCAACAAAGCAAAAGACAGAAAAAATAGATACATCTCCTCGATGTGAGACGGGTCAGGATTTGACGATTGGTCATACAAGCTTATTTAGGCTCCTGCTAAGAGTGGCCATAAAGCACAACAATGGTTGTATGAAAGTTAAAATAATCTCAAATTCCAAACTTCCGAAGATTATACACGAAACTCACGAGGAAATACCGCTTCAAAACGACGCTCCGGATGTCCTCAATGTAAGTTTCGATGGTATTGCGTGTCAGGCTGCGATTTTGGTTGAGTATGTCGAAAACCTGCAACCGGACTTCTCCTTGTTTGCCTTTTAAAAACTGCCTGGAAAAAGCTGCATTCCAGAGTGTGAATTGCTGATTAAAGCCGCTGGCGCGTCCCGTGGTGCCGTTGTATGTCAGGTCTGAATTGAATATAAACTGGAATGGGAGCCGCCAATGGAAATCAGCGGTGAGGTATTGCGACCAGTACCGCGTATTCTGCTGTGGTAAAAGCGAGTACCTGGCCTGCTGGAAACTGAGCCGCGCGCCCAGTCCGTAGTCGATTTTACCATCAAACGAACTCTGAATGCGCACTCCCTGGCCAAGCAACGTGGTATTTGCCTCGTTTTGAAGGTTATTAACCAGGCTCCGACTGCCCGATAGGTTTGCCTGTGTATTCAATGTCACGTTGATTTGTAACGGATTGATGTTCCTGCTCCAAGACAAAAAACTATTCAGCGCCCAGTAACCACGTGTATTAACGGGCATTGAAAAACGCGCTCCATTGTCGCTGACCGATATCGCATTGTTGATCCGGCTGTTGCTCTGGTTGAGGTTGGCGAAAAGAAACAGGCTGCGGTCGCCGTTGTTATCGGAGCTGTTGTAGGTCAAGGTAAGCGTGTTGAAGTATTCGGGGCGAAGTGCGGGATTGCCGCTCTTCACGTCAAGCGGATTGGTATTATCGATCACAGGCTGCAACTGGGTAACACTGGCCGGCGAAATGCGTGTGCGGTATTGCAGCCGGGCGCGCCGGTTACCCGGGAAAGTATAGCTGAACAATGCATTGGGCAGCCAATGGAAATAGTTTCTGTCAATGCGGGATTTCTGCGAAAGATTATCCGATACCTGCCTGGCGCTTTGTATGTCAAAACCGAGCGTGTAGTTAAACCGGAGCCGCTGCGTTTGCAAAGTGGCGCCGGCCTTGTGCGCGGCAAATGTTCCCGCAAACCGGTTTGTCAGCATGGAATCCGGAATGGAATAGCTGTTTGTTTCTTCGTTTTTATCAAAAACAAACCTCGACTGCCGGTTTTGGTGATTGATCCATGCATATCTGACTTCCAGTTTCTGACGGAAAGAGAGCGGCTCCGTGTACGAGATGTTCAGGTTGTTTTGTGCCGAAAAGCTGTTCTGCCGGTTTTGCTGGTCGATGTTTTGGAGCAACTTTTCAATGCCCAGAGAATCGTAAAATAAGTTGCGCGACTGGTTATTGCCGGTATTTCGTCCGTCAGACAAAACCGTGTTCAGGTTGGCAGAAACCGTCCTGCCGAGTTTCCTGAATTTTCGCATTAGTATCAGATTGTTATAACCATTTATCCCATTACCCGAAGACCGGTAATGTGTCTCTCCGGCATTCAGCGGATCGCCTTCCTTCGTGTAAGCTGCATTGCGCAAGTCGCTTCGGAAACTCACTTTTTGCCAGGAAACATTTGGTGTAACCCGCAGGCTCGTCAGCGAATCCAGCTGTAACTCGAACCTTCCCGCAAATCGCTGGTTTAAAGCCTGGTTCCTGTTGTAGTCCGATTGATCCGCCAAAAATGATTGTCCGGGCAAAATGTACTCGCGCCGGCTGTTCTGGTCAGTTGTCGTGATCGCCTGATTGGCGAAATAGCTGGCAGACACTTCTGCGCGCTTTCCATAGCGAACCTTTTCTCCCTCTGCCCGATAATTGAACCCACCCGCACGCACTTCGGTGATATTTGACGGACCCTGACCTTCTTCATCCCCAAACGAACCAGGCTGGCCTATAAACATCGGGCCGCCCATTCCGCCCCCCGGCAGGCTTCCGTTGCCGAGCGAGAAGTTTTGCCGGTTCAGGTTATTGGCTTCCCCAACCAGCGATATCTGTCTGCCAGGCCCTCCATTCCGGTTATTGAAGCGGTTAAGGCTCAGCTTTCCCTGGTGGCGCAATGCATTGTGTTCGGTATTCCTGCCGGCACCGAGCGCATTTTGACCGAAATAACCTTTCCCTTTGTCCTTCTTAATCGTGATATTGATCGTACGCTCGCGGTTTCCATCATCAATTCCTGAAAATTGTGACTGGTCGGAAGACTGGTCGTAAACCTGTACCTTATCTACAATGCCGGCCGGCAGATTGCGTGTGGCCATTTTCGGATCGTCGCCAAAAAAGGGCTTTCCGTCTACGAAAACCCTGCGCACAGCCTGTCCATTGCTTTTGATCTGACCGTCCCGAGAAACTTCCACACCGGGTAATTTCCTGAGTAACTCTTCTACCTGTGCATTGGGCTCTGTTTTGAATGCGTCTGCATTAAACTGTACGGTATCTCCCTTGATGGATACCGGCGGTGCTTCCTGTTTAATCACCACCTCCTGCAAGTCGGTGCCCTGCTCGCTCATCCACAATGTATCCAGGCGGACATTTTGCGCAACTACTTCAAACAGTAAAGATTTGTTCCGGTAGCCAATAAACGTGACAAGTAAACGGTAGCTGCCCGACGCAATGTTTTTGAGCCTGAAACGGCCGTCTCCGTCCGTAATACCTGCCGTAACGTAGGCAGAATCGCGCTGGGTAAGCAGGGATACCGATGCGGTGCGCAAAGGTTTTTTGCTGATCGAGTCAAGAATGGTTCCTGAAACTTCCGCCCGGACAGCTGGTTTCTGCCCGGCGGCGGTGAAGTGGGTCAGGATGATGGCTAATAGTAATGCGATTCTCATAAGTTATCTTCCGCCGTCTCCCGGCATCATTTTCTGCTGACGGAAATCGGCCAGCGTCTTTTCACGAATGTCATTCAGCTCATCTTTGGAAACAGGCTGAGCGTCCGGCAGCGGTGCCACGTCTTTGGCATTTACATGGCCCGACTGCACTTTCACAGCCCTGAACTGCTCACGCGCTCCCTCGATCAGCAGCACCACGCC
Source organism: Dyadobacter crusticola DSM 16708 (assembly GCF_000701505.1). Classification (GTDB taxonomy): domain Bacteria; phylum Bacteroidota; class Bacteroidia; order Cytophagales; family Spirosomataceae; genus Dyadobacter; species Dyadobacter crusticola. The sequence continues at coordinate 393,263 of NZ_KL370786.1, forward strand.
TTTTTCCGGAGTAAGTTCATGCACAGGGGAGTAGGTTACCTGAAGCGCTTCTGTAAACCATACCGAGTAGGCTTCGTTTTTCAACATTACCGAAGCTTTTTTACACGGATATCCTGCGATCTTCCTGGTTTCGTCCGTAACCTGCCAGCCGGAAACGCGCTCGATCGGGCTCTCACTTTTGTAGCTTTTTGCCTCCGGGCCTTTCAAAGTCAGGAAGGTTACCACTTTGCGCCCTTCCAGGTCTACCAGCTTATATTCGTCAAAAGGCCGGCCGAGATTGGTCGTCCGCGGGGGACCGCCGTTTGGCAAAACCCTGCTGACAATGGTATTCTGATCGTCCGATATCTCTTTGACATAAGACCCGGAAATGAAAGACTGCTGCCCGAGCGTGCGTGAGTCGGGAATGTCCGTCGGGAAGTTTGGATCGCCTGGCTTCACGGGTTCGCCATTGATAACGATCCGTAGTTGAGAGGGATCAATCTTGCGGACGATCTCGTAACTGATCTGTCCCGAAAACTGTGCATAAGCCTGCCCGGCAGCCAGCCACAATGCGGCCAGCAGAATCCTGATTTTCATAGCAATTGTTTGTTTTGATTTGACGGTTCAAAATTGGACAGAAGCTATGTTAGGCACTGCTATTTAGTGTTAAATAGTGTTACAGCCGTGCCAATCGTGCTTTCGGCAATGTAGCTTTGTAATATGAGCAGCTCCCGTATCAGATTCATTTTCTGGTTGATGACCACCTGCATTGTGGCGATCAATGCATTTCAAGGCTACTGGCTTCTGACAACCTTCCGGCTGCATCGATCGCAGTTCAAGGACACTGTTCAGGAGGCGCTTTTTCGTGTAGTCGAGAAAGAACAGATCGCGCGGGCTGATGCGCTGTTCAGCCATAATGGACAGAAGATCGGAGCGCCTGGCCCGCCGCCATTGTCCCGCCAAAAATTGGTGATCAGAAAATTCAAATCAGACGTTAATGCGCAGACGCGCTTTTATATCAGCTCGGAAACCGGCGACGAAACCAGAGAGGTAGCTCCGGGTGATACCCTGGCTAACAGGATTTCAAGAATGCTCGTCATGGGCTGGGCAGAAGGCGATCAGATCGACAAAAAGAAACTGTACAAAGCCTATCAGTCTGAACTTCGGCTGCGTGGTATTCAGGCGGGATTTTTAATTGATACCCTGCGCATTAAACCTAAAATCAACGGGGAAAATACTTTTTTCATCGATAGTAAGGACGATGGTGTGAATGCGGGAAAGCAGTTTAAGACATTTGCCGTGCCCATTAACCCGGTGAAGCATTTGTTCGTGCAAGCGACATTTGATATGCCGTTTTTTTATTTGTTCAAAAAAATGGGTGGCTTGCTGGCGGCGAGTTTCTTCTTGCTAATCCTGACGACGGGCTGTTTCATTTACATGCTACGCACGATCCTGCGGCAAAAGCGGCTCTCGGAAATCAAGAATGATTTTATCAACAACATGACCCACGAGCTGAAAACGCCTATTGCGACGGTAACCGCCGCTGTGGAAGCGATGATGAGCTACGGCGTACTCGACAATCCTGAAAAAACCAAAAGCTACCTTTCAATTTCCCGTAACAACCTGGGCCGCTTGTCCGAACTGGTTGAGAAAGTGCTCAACCTGGCCGTGGAAGAAAAGCAGGACCTGACCCTGTGTCGCGAGCCGGTGCACCTTCGTGAGCTGATCGGGGAGATTACCGAAGCATACACACTGAAAGCCAGCAAGCCCGTGCACTTTGATCATCATATCGGAGATCATGATGTAGTTTCCGTAGACCGAATGCATTTCAGTAATGTGCTGAGCAACCTGGTTGACAATGCAGTGAAGTACTCCCGCGAGGAAGTAAATGTCATTTTTAAATACAAAAACAATGGCGATAACTGGCAGCTTTCGGTGGCAGACAATGGAATTGGTATCGCCAAAAATCATCAGCAAGCCGTTTTTGACCGGTTTTTTCGCGTACCTACCGGCGATTTGCACGCGGTAAAAGGCTTTGGGCTGGGACTGGCTTATGTCAGGCAGGTAGTGGAGCGGCACGGCGGGAGCATTGACCTGGTAAGCGAGCCGGGCAGGGGAAGTGAGTTTATCCTTAAATTTTAGTCGATGTCAAAAGTTCTGCTTATCGAAGACGAGCCTGCATTGGGTATGATTGTGAAAGACAGTCTGATTTACCGCGGCTTCACCGTTTTTTATGCTGAAAACGGCAGCGCCGGTCTGGCGCAGTTTGCCGAGCACAAACCTGATATTGTCGTGGCGGACGTGATGATGCCTGATATGGACGGGTTCACAATGGCCGGGCATATCCGCAAGCAGGACCCGCATGTGCCTATCATGTTTTTGACGGCTCGCTCGCAGACAGCCGATGTGGTGAAAGGCTTTGAGCTGGGCGGCAATGACTATCTCAAAAAACCTTTCAGTCTCGATGAGCTGGTAGTCCGCATTCGGGCACTGCTTCGCCCTAAAAATATTGTGAAAGAAAGTGAGACGCATTTTAACATCGGCAGGTATACCTTCGACCCGGCCAAGCAGCGATTGTCGCTCGACGGTCGGGATACCGCATTGTCACACCGGGAGGCAGAGCTGCTGCGGCGTTTGTACCAGCTTCGTAACCAGGTTTTGGAGAAGAATGTCGTGCTTTTGGAGCTCTGGGGCGATGATTCGTTCTTCAATGGACGCAGCCTGGATGTTTTTATCACCAGGCTGCGCCGCTACCTCAGAGAAGACCCGCAGATTCAGATCGTGAACATCCGGGGAATCGGCTATAAATTGATTGTCTGAGCAGCATACCTAGTCATTTTTCAACGATTTTACAGGGTTCAGCAATGCAGCCCTGACCGCCTGAAAGCTCACGGTGATTAAAGTAATCGCCATAGCGCCGAAGATCGCAGCTGCGAAAATCCCCCAGGAAAGGCTGACTTGATAAGTGTATTGTTGGAGCCAGTCGCGCATCAGGTAGTAAGCGACAGGCGTAGCAAGCAGGCACGCGATCAGTACCAGTATCAGGAAATCCTTGGTGAGCATTTGCCAGAGATCAGCCACTGACGCACCGAGCACCTTGCGAATACCAATCTCTTTCTGGCGCTGCTCGGCAAAGAAGGAAGCCAAACCGAAAAGACCCAGACAGCTGATGAAAATGGCCAGCGATGCAAATGTGGTCGAGAGCTGGCCGATCCTTTCTTCAGCGTAGAACTTTCGTTCATACTCCTCGCTTGCAAACTTGTATTCAAAAGGACTTCCGGGATTGAACTTCCTGAAAACAGGTGCAAGTTTGGAAAGTGCTTCTCTTGCATTGAGAGCAGGATTAAGCCTGATGTGGATGAAGGATGTCCAATCTTCTTTCAACATAAAAACCGTGGGCTGAATGGGCATGAAAGGCGAACCCGTAATTACATCGTTAATGACGCCGACAATCGTGTATTGATCCCCGTTCCACTGCACGTTCGTACCCACAGCTTCTTTGAGCCCCATGAATTTGGCTGCACTTTCATTGATGACCATGCCGAGCCGGTCAGAGGAAAAGTCGGGCGAGAAGTCGCGGCCTTGTTTGATTTGCCAGTTGATCGTTTTCCCATATTCGGGCGTAATGCCGACGGTCCCCAGATCGCCGAGCTGATCAGGGTCTTTACCAGGCCAGCTGAAACTGGCGTCGCTGCTCCACACCTCGGACGCCGGGCTCGATGACTTCGCCACATTCGCGACAGCCCCTGTTTGCAGCAGCTCCTCACGAAGGGCAGCAGCGTGTTTTTGGAGGTCTGGCGTGTTGATCGCCACGGAAAGTAATCCCGCACGGTCAAATCCGACAGGCCTGTTTTTGGCATAATCGATCTGCCGCAGTACCACGAGCGTACCGATCACCAGTGCGACGGACACGGTAAATTGAATTACGACGAGTGTCTGGCGCGGGATAGCAGCAAACTTGCCGGCACGCACCAGCAGCGATGAACCAGCCCCTGTCAGCACTTTTACGGGTTGGAAACCAGACAAGTACAATGCCGGGTAGCTCCCAGCCAGCAAGCCCGTTACCAGCGCAAAAGCCAGTCCGGCCAGCCAGCTGAATGCATTGTCCCAGGTGAACGCGATTTGTTTGTCGGAGATCTGGTTAAACCAGGGAAGTAACAGCTGCACCAGCAGCAATGCAAGGAGGAGTGCAAATACGGCGACCATGATGGATTCACTGAAAAACTGGGCGACCAGCTGGCTGCGCAGGGAACCTACTGCCTTGCGGATACCTACTTCTTTCGCCCTTTTCTGCGACCGCGCAGTCGATAAGTTCATGAAGTTAATGCAGGCCAGCAGCAGGACAAACAAGCCGATAGTGCCAAAAAGCCAAACAAACTGGATCTGCCCGCGTACCGACACGCCGTTTTCCCATTCGGAGTAGAGGTGCCAGCGGCTCATGGGATGCAGGAATGCTTTCGGGTCAAATCTCGCCTCTTCTTTGGCGTGGCGGGCTTTAATCTTCTCTATTTTGGCACTTACCTGCTCAAAGCTCGTATTGGGTGCGATTTGGACCAGCAACAAAAAAGAATTATTCCCCCAGTTCGTCTCCGAGCGTTTCACCCAAGGCTCTTCTTCCAGAAAGTATTTCCACGGCAGCAAAAAGGATACCTCCCGGAAATCTGAGTCGTAAGGAATGTCCTCATAGATGCCCGTTACTTTGAAATAATTTTTGTTGTCAAGCTTAATGAATTGATTTATAGGATCCTTGTCGCCGAATAGCGCTTTGGCTACTGACTCAGAGAGCAGGGTAGAAGCCGGGTCGTTAAGCCCGGCGGCTGTTCCCTTGATGATCCTGAGTGACATCATGGCGGTGAAATCGGGCTCAACGCAATTGCCTTTTCTGGAAATCTTCTTGTCTCCGGATGCCAAGATGTGATCCTCGGTCCAGGAAGAGGAAGTAATGTATTCGAATTCACTGGCATGCTCACTTTGCAATGCAGCCCGCATCGGCAGGGGAGTGGCTTGTGAGGTGGTGGTGGTACCGTTGTAGGTTTGATGTTGCATGACCCGCGCGATGCGGTCATAGTTCCGGTGGTATTTATTATACGAAAGCTCGTCCCACATCCACAGGCCGATCAGGATTACAGTGGTCATACCAATGGACAAACCAGCGATATTAATGGCTGAGTACGTGCTGTTTTTAGTCAGGTTTCGAAATGCGACTTTGATGTAGTTCTGTAGCATAATGATCAGGTTGAGGTCCTATTCCTTGAAGTGCTGTACATCACACGTCGGCAAATACCTTACCATTTCTTCGATGTGGCTGGATGATGCGGAGGGAGCTATTTCTGCCTGCGCGTTGTCCGGTAGTGCACAGGCGGGCGTTCAGTTTTGAACAATGGGATGCCGGATTTTTCTTGCAAATCTGTACATATACGGCCTTTACTGATCAGTTTAGGTGTATTTGAAAGATGGCACAGCATTTAAACGATAAGACAAACAAAACGCCTTTTGAGAATACTCCCACCACATTCAAGCCGCAGCTTATGATACGTAATTACTTCAAGATCGCTTTCCGGAACCTCGTCGGCAGCAAGACTTTTTCATCCATCAATGTGCTTGGCCTTGCGCTGGGAATGGCCTGCAGCCTGATGATCATGCTCTGGATCAAAGACGAATTGGGCGTCGATGCTTTTCATGCGAATAAGGCCCAGCTGTACCGGATTTATATGAAGGAGTATTTCAGTGGAAAAGTGCAGGGTGTAATCTGGACACCTGGTCCGCTGGCAGAGGAGTTGAAGAAATCGGTGCCTGAAATTGAACTGTCAACGCCATTTGAATGGGCCAGTAATCAGACATTTTCGGTCGGTGATAAAATCAATAAACAGCTGACTAATGCAGCCAGTGCGGATTTTTTCAAAATGTTCAGCTTTAAGTTGTTGCAGGGAACGCCTGATGCTGCATTGAAAGACCTGAACAGTCTGGCGATTTCGAGAAATATGGCAATCACCTTTTTTGGTAGTCCAGAGGCAGCAATGGGCAAGGCTATCCGGTTCGATAACCGGAAAGACCTGATGGTCAGCGCAGTTTTTGAAAATATACCAGGTAACAGCACCCTGAAATTCGACTGCCTTCAAAATTGGGAGGGCTTCGTGGTCGACAATGAGTGGGCGAAAGATTGGGGCAACACCGATCCTCTGACCTTTTTTATGTTCCGTAAGGATGCCGATCCTGCCAAAGTGGAAGCCAAAATCACGCATCTTCTGGACAAATATAACCGTGATCAGGGCAAGCCTTTCAAAACGCAGCTGGCTATGCAGCCGTTTCACGAATATTATCTGAACAGCAACATCAAGAATGCCAAAATGGATGGCGGACGGATCGAATATGTGCGTCTGTTCAGCTTTGTGGCGGTATTTATCCTCCTCATTGCCTGCATTAACTTCATGAACCTGGCTACTGCGCGTTCGGCGAAGCGTGCAAAAGAAGTCGGTGTGCGTAAGGTGGTTGGCGCGATGCGTTCCATGCTAGTGGGTCAATTTATGGGTGAGGCTATTTTGCTTACGGTTTGCTCTATATCACTGGCCCTTTTGCTGGTTGCGCTCACATTGCCTTCATTCAATACGCTTACGGAAAAGCAGATCACGCTGCCGGTCCGGGTGCCCGCATTCTGGGGAGCGCTGGCAGGCTTACTTGCGGTTACCGGGCTGGTTGCTGGCAGTTATCCTGCCCTTTTCCTGTCGTCGCTCAACCCGGTCCGCGTGCTGAAAGGTGCATTGAAATTTGATTCAAAATCGGTTTTTCTCCGCAAGGGCCTGGTCGTATTTCAGTTTGGGCTGTCCATTATTCTGATTGTAGGAATGATCATTATTTACAGGCAAGTTGAATTTGTGCAAACCAAAAACCTCGGCTTCGACCGGGAAAACCTGATTTATTTCCCGCTGGAAGGTGACCTGGGTAAAAATTACAACTTGCTGCACGACGCGCTTCTGGACGTTCCGGGTATCAAAGATGTATCTCACATGACCGCATCGCCGGCATCCAATGGTTCGGGAACGGAAGGAGTCACGTGGACAGGGAGCGATCCCAATGATAAAGTACGGTTTACGCCGGTTGGGGTGGGTTATGATTTTGTCAAGACAATGAACCTGCAACTGGCCGATGGCCGTGATTTTTCCAAACAATTTCCAACAGATTCATTGGGTTTCCTGATCAATGAATCGGCACTTAAAGTAATTGGGTACAAGGATCCGATTGGCCGGGAATTGAGCTGGGCAGGTAAGAGGGGCCATATCGTAGGCGTTTTAAAAGATTTCCATTTTCAATCGCTGCATACGAGTATACGCCCGTTGATCGCCTATCTCCGCGCAGACAGGGTTTCGGGAAATGCAATTATCCGCATTGAAGCCGGGAAAACGACACAAACTCTCAGTGAAATTGAAAAGGTCTGTAAAAGGCTCAATCCCAAATTTCCTTTTACCTATTCCTTCACCGATCAGGCATACGCGCGCCAATACCAGAGTGAGCAGGTGGTGAGCAAGTTATCCAGCTATTTTGCATTCATGGCCATCTTTATCTCGTGCCTGGGATTATTCGGACTGGCTACATTTACTGCAGAGCAGCGCACCAAGGAAATCGGAGTGCGGAAGGTGCTCGGCGCGTCGGTAGCCGGCATTGTTGCGCTGTTGTCGCTTGATTTTCTGAAACTGGTGGGTATTGCTATTGTGGTCGCTTCGCCCGTTGCCTGGTGGCTGATGAACGAATGGCTGCAAGGGTTTGCGTATCAAATTCATATTGAGTGGTGGATGTTTGTCGTGGCAGGGATACTATCTGTCTTAATTGCTGTTTTGACAATCAGCTTCCAAAGCATAAAAGCCGCATTGATGAACCCGGTGAAGTCGCTGAGAAGTGAATAGTTTGGGTTGGCCTGATACACTTTCTGATCAGAAGGAATGCATTCTACCCGTTTCTAATCATGGGTTGGCAAAGTTTTATTAGCAAATAGTAAAACAGGCTGGGTAGCTGGCTTGTGCAACTATTTACCAATATAATTTCATCAACATGTCTGAAACAATCAATGCATCGCTTCAAAATCCGGTAGAGAAATATCCAAAGCCGCCATTTAACAAACAGCCACAACCTGTTCCCGGACTCGCCTCCAAAATGGATCCCAAGCCCGATCATGGCGAAACATCCTACAAAGGCTCGGGCAGATTGGCTGGCAGAAAAGCGCTTATTACAGGCGGTGACTCGGGAATCGGTCGCGCGGCAGCTATTGCATACGCGAGAGAAGGAGCCGATGTGGTCATCAATTACCTGCCTGACGAACAATCCGATGCAGACGAGGTAATCGCGCTGATTGAGGCGGAGGGTAGAAAAGGGTTCGGCATTCCCGGCGATATTACCAATGAATCTTTTTGTAAAGAGCTGGTAAGTCAGGCTGTGCAAAAGCTCGGCGGACTGGATATTCTGGTCAACAATGCAGGACATCAGCAGGCTGTCGACTCACTGCTTGACATTACTTCCGAAGGGTTTGACGTTACGATCAAAACCAACATATATGCGCCATTCTGGATCACCAAGGCTGCATTGCCACATCTTGCAGCAGGTTCAGTGATCATTGCGACTTCATCTGTTCAGGCTTATGATCCCTCGGAAAACCTGTTCGATTATGCGCAGACCAAAGCAGCCAATGTAGCTTTTGTAAAGTCACTTGCCAAGCAGCTCGGCTCGAAAGGTATCCGCGTTAACGGTGTTGCGCCGGGTCCGATATGGACGCCATTGCAGGTAAGCGGCGGACAGCCACAGGATAAAATCGTTGAATTCGGGAAGGCTATGCCGCTGGGCAGGCCCGGGCAACCGGCTGAGCTGGCGTCGATATACGTGCAGCTTGCCGATGCAAACGCAAGCTACGCTACCGGCCAGATTTATGGTGCAGCAGGTGGCGGTGGTCATCCCTGATTTTTCCGATAAACAACAAAAAAACCTGCTGGTACTCACCAGCAGGTTTTTTTGTTGAAAGCTTAGACTCTTAATAAGAACCCAGGTAACTCGATCCCGACTGGCCGGTCAATGTGCTTCCTTTGATCACTTCTTTCGTTTTCCAGTTGATCACGTACAATCTGCCTGCTGCGCCTGTTGGGGTAAGTGGTACGTAAATGTAATCACCGCTTACTGCCAGGTTTTGATACTGCCCGAAGTCAAGACCAGCTTCATAATCGTTGCTGATTTTAGTCGCCGTTTTTGCATTCAGATCAACCATTGCGATGTAGCCGCCTTCTCCGGCGATATTGTACAAAACCAAACCGATTCCGTCTTTGATATACCGCCAGGCCTGAATGCGTGTATCTTTCAGGTTCAGGGCTGCATCGAGATCGAAATGGTATCCGCTGTCGTAGTCGTTGGTGCTTTTGTTGATGCGCAAAATGTCCTTTCCGCCCGTCGCCGTAGCCTGGTAAATGTTTCCGTCGTTCCCTACATACTGCGTCATGGTTCGGTAGGAGTGGTTATTGGTTTTTGAAAGCGTGGAATAGATCAGCTTTGGGTTTTGCAGGGACGGATAATCTACAACCAGCGTTGTGGTACCGATGGTCCTGTTTGCAGCGTCATTTGCCCAGACCGGAGCACCGCTCGCATTATAGGACAGTTTTTTAGGATCAATTTTGCTTACGTTGCAACCAATGAAAATCTTCGTTTTATCCTCATTCAAAACAGGCACATCGATGCGGCCGACGGAGTAACCCTGCGCTTCCAGTTCAGCCGGGAAAGGGAAGTCGAATTCTGTGGAGTTGGGTACTCTTGCCGTTTGCAGATCAATCACCGCAATCCTTACTTTTCCCCTGGTATATTTAAAAATGTGGTTGGGAGCCGCACCTTCCGTCACCGTGGTACTGCCTGTCAGATGTACTCCGATGCCGATATTTTCAGCCGCTTTCGTCCAACGAGGGGAAGTTCCGACAATGTCCGACAGGTCGAGTTCATTGCCGGTATCCTGGTAATCCTTTCCGCCTTTCACCAGATATTTGTTAAAAACGCCGCCATCTTCGCCGGTGTACTGAATGTTGTACAGCTCTGTTCCGTTTTCAGAAGCCTGCACACGGGCAGTACGGGCCGATCTCAATCCAAACCCATTCTGATAAATGTTCACCGAAAAGTTGGGATCGATCGCTTGTGCATGGGTGATCGCGTACGCCATTGTGCCGCCGTTACCAGCTGTTCCCGCCTCATCGGGGATCGACGCAGTCAGTGAGATAAACTCTCTCGCAGCTGGCGTTTCGCCGCCGCCTGCATCCGGATCCGTAACGTCTTCTTTACAGCCGGAGAAAGTCAGCGCAACCCCGAGTATCACAGCACTTAACAGATATTTTTTCATCTTAGAAATGGATTATAAAAATTTACTGATTGTATAATTTAACTTAACAGAAATGCTTCTGCCGGGCTTTTGCACACCGAAATTGTCATACATCTCGGCATTGAAAATGTTCTTCAGATCGAAGCTGGCTACCATTTTCCCGTTTGGAAAACGGTAGCTCGCGCCCAGATCGTGGTAGAACTGAGTGGGCGTTGTAAACCATTCAGATTCCATCCAAACGGTCCCGAACGGAGCCACAAAGCCGGTGTTATAGTAAAGATTGAGGATGGATCTTTTCTGGATTTTATCGTTCAGGCGGTACTGTACGCTTCCATTCATCGTAAAGAATGGTTCGTTCGGCAGCTGCAAATTGTACAGATCGTGCGGCTTGCCTTGCTGGTCAAACTCCTGCTTGAAGAGGGTATTGAACTTGGAAAAATTAAACAGCGCATTCAGACGATTGTCGTACACATAAATGATTTCACCTTCAAATCCCCGCGACTGTGTTCTGCCCAGGTTTACGAATTTGGTCACCTGAATATCGGCGTCACTTTCCCGGCCTGGTACAATCTGGTCTTCCACAGCCTGCTGCGTGATTTTGTTAAATCCATTCCGCCAGAATGCGCTGGCATAAAGGGTAATCTTGTGTTTCCCGAGCTGCACCGGCCCGTGGCGGAAACCGAGGTTGTAATTCACATTCTTCTCAGGGATTAAGCCGGGGTTTTCGAGGATATTGTTCTCAGGATCTCCGTAAAGCTGGTTTTCAGTAGCTGTTACATACGCATTCTGAGTGGATCCAATAATATACAGTTTGGAAAACACATTGTAAGATACCGTCGCGCCGTAGCCTTTGTTGTGGTTGACAGTCTTGTTCCGCACCCTGTTCACGACATTCACACCGTCCTGCTCCACCAGCTCCGGCCGTGTTTGAATGGTCCTGTTTGAAGTGTATTTTCCGAGTAGATTCGTTTTTAGTTTGTCATTAAAAAACTGCGCTTCGTAATTCATCGCGAGGATGTTGTTCATCACGCTGCTTACCGTGACCATTTCTTTTTTTTCTGGATTGAGCAGGTCATTATCGTCCCTGTCGGTGGTTTCTAGCTTGTGGTTTAAAGAGATCCGGTGGCCTGGAAAGACAGTATACCCAAGATTCGATCGCATATTGGTGATCTGCCGGTTGACTTGCACGATGCTCTTCGCCCCCTGCTGACCCATTCCCGGCGTAGGCGGCACCGGCACGATCTGGCCATTTCTGATCAGCATCCTGGGCTTTCCGTCCCAATTGTAAACCTGTCCGACCGTATCCTGCACGTAAGTGCTCCGGTAGCTTCTGACTGCGTTCACATTGATCGCCATTCCCTTGACCAGGAAGTTGTTCTTGTTGTAAATCAGGCTCAGCACATTCGCCCGGTACTCGCCAAACCTGCCCACATAAGGCCGCGCCATGGTGGTCCCGTGCGGTATTTCGCTGTAAGTATCCGAGACATTGTACCCGATGAAGAACTGGTCTGCCCATTTTACATTGGTAAATCCCACTTCAAACCGGCCGCCGATGGATTTGTATTGATTATTGAACCTCTTCGCCCGATAGTAGCGCTCCAAAGTCCTGTCCGGGTGCACGAACTTAGAAAACTTGCCCCAGGTAGTGTAACTATTGTCGGTATATGTATAAAAACCTGATGCTCTTGCGGTGAAACCAGTTTGCTTGCTGCGGTATATTCCCGAAATGTCGGATTGAAACGTGTTGAAAGATCCGTAGGAAACGGCGGCTGTGATGTTGTTCTGCGAAGCATCCTTTTTCAAGACTACATTGATGGCGCCGCCCACGTAGTCGCCCGTGAGGTGGGAGGGAAGTACCCCTTTGTACACCTCAATGCGTTCGATCATCGCCGGTGGAATGTTGTTCAGATTGAATGAAGATCCGTACGTAGAGATCTCGATGCCGTCCAGAAATATTCCCACGGCGCTTCCTGACATTCCATTCAGGTTATACTCGACCCGCGAGCCGATCCCGCCATTCTGGCGAACGCGCACGCCCACCGCCCGATCGAGGAGCTCGTTGGTGGTCAGGTTTCTTAAAGACGCTTCTTTGGTTTCGATCACAGCCACCGCAAAGCCGGTTGTCTCAATTTCCTTCTTCTCGGTTTTCTGGACGATCTGCACTTCGTTAAGGTCCAATGCAGCGCGCGTCACCACCGGATTAATCTCGTAAAAAGGTTTGTTAACCTGGATCTTCGACGTTTTTGACTTGATTTCAACAGACGTAATGATGATATCTCGGTTCCCGTAAGGAACATCTTTGAGCTGGAAAGTACCGTCGGTTTCCGAGAAAGTGGCAATGCTGGTTCCGTCTATCCTGACTGTCGCGAAGCTGACGATCGCGCCTTTGTCATCTCTTACCGTGCCTTTGATAATGGACGTTTTCGGAGCGACTGTCTGCGCAGAAGTGTTGAACCAGAACAGGGTAAGTAATGCGGTAATAAGTATATAATGTTTCGATAACATCCGTTTTTGTTCCTTCATGTATTTTCCTGCTAGCTGCCGGCATTGTCAGCAACCAGATTGCAGTGATGCTTATTTAGACTAATTATATTGAGTGCAAATATAGGCGCGGGAAAACAGCAAAAGTGACGCGAGACGGAATGGTAATGACGCGAGAGGGAGTAATGCGGCTGTCGGCTGGCTAGGAGGCAGTTTTGCGAGCAGCACGTTTGTTCAGAGTTGGCAGGTCCGGGCGCTTGCCGGAGAATGCATCCTGTGAATGCTGTTTATTTTTTTAACAAAGCGGAAACCACGCCAGCTAGGAAGGCCAGCTGGACGCCGATGAAGACAAGCAAAATCAGGAAACTTGGTCCGGCATAACGGGTTATATGTAGTGAGGGAGCTTCTTTCGGAAATTCGCAGGTGAAGTTCCGATTGTTTTGCTAAAAAGCCGAATGAAGTATTTGTAATCTTCGTATCCGAGCTCAAATGCGACTTCTTTGACGCTTTTCGATGTGTAGATCAGCAGCCGCTGTGCTTCACGCAAAACTTCCTGCTTGATCAGCCACGTAGAAGAAAAACCGGTTATCGATTTAACCGTATCGTTCAGGTAACTCACCGTAATATTCAGCTGAGAAGCGTAGTCAGCAGGTTTTTTGTGTGTTTGGAATTGTTCTTTCACCAGAAGATTGAAACTTTTGACAATCTCAACACTCCGCATTGAAACAGCCTGGATCCGCTCGTTTTCCTGCCGCTGAAACACATCTACGACCCGATAGAAAAGTGCATTGAGCAAAGCCCGTATGAGCTGTTCCCGGAATTGCGCCGGTTTTTCTTCATACAAGACCGTAGAAACAAGTCGGGACACATTTACAAACCAATCTCTATCCGCATCATTCAGCCGGATGAGAACGATACTGGCCAGTGAGTTTTCGATCACCGTGCGTGCATTTTGATCAATGTACTTTGCATCAAAAGCTAGTGCCCAGCCATTCACGTTCCGCGCTTTTTTGAAATCATGGATTTGGCCGGGGCAGGATAGCAGGAGTGCCGGCTCGTCGATGTCTACCTCCAAAAAATCTATCGCGCCACTCACAGACCCGCTTTCAAGCAGAAAACAAAAATAGTGATCGTGCCGATGGGGTTCATCCACGTTCCCGGCAGCTCCGGCGAAATCATCGCCCGACACAGCTGTGATCTCAATGCCCGGCAAGCCCTCCTGTAAATGCCTGACTTCAATTTTCTGCTTCGTCATTGTTTTTTCAAGACCAAAATCCATGACCATATATCCTGGCGCGCATAGTCGGATCTGCTTTGATGGTTCTTCTCAGTGCTTTCATCATCGGAATGTTTCCTGCAATATATATCGATTTGTATACAGACAGGTCTTTGCTCCGGAGCCATTGTTCGACTCTAGGAATCCCAACCTCCGCAGAGCCTCTGATAAACCGGAATTCGGGATTGTTTTCTTTGAAATCGTCTGGGATTTCGTAGTCGTCACCGATTAGTATACCAGTTTCCATTGGATGCTCCGCCTGGTCTGTCAACTGCTTCAATGCCAGAAAATGTCCGATCGCAGAGGCATCGCCGATACACAACATTCTTCCTTTGTGCGCCGGTAACACTGCGGCATGCGCCGCGCCGAACAGGACTTTGTCACCGGTTTGTAATTGCCTTACCCAGCGGCTGCCTGCACCCTGATGTGCGGCATCGATAAAGAGGGTGGTTAAGTTCAGCTCGGAGTTCCATAGCGCAGGGGTGTAATCGCGGTATTGCAGCGCGTCGACCTTGCATTTCAAACGCTTAATGGAGTCCCAGCTTTTCATATCCACAGTCGGGAGATGCAAGTCTACTTCAAACAGGTATCCCGGCTGCCACGTTCTCACATCAGTTACAGTGCCTGCGGTTAACATACTCTCCAACAGGCCGGCAGCGGCCCTTTTTAGTAAATTGGTCATTTTGCCTTTGTTTTTGCATCAAAGGTATCTGACCGGCAGAAGCCGTTTGTCCAACGAAGGGCAGCAAAAGGTGGACGAAACGCATGTCCTTCCCGATCCCGATAAATCGGGTTATCCGGTTTTTAAACGCGCTCAATCGTAGAAAGCCGTGTGAAAAACAGACAAATTGGCGAATTTTTGAAGGTAATTTGAAAAGCTTGTACTACATTTAAGCTACATACCATTCTACGAATTACTTCATGATTCACTCCATAGTATATCTAAGCTCATCAAGGACTTTGGTGGATGAGCCGGAGCTCAGCGGGATACTTGAAAAAAGCCGGAAGAACAATGCTTCGCTGAATATTACGGGCGCCTTGCTTTATTGCAACGGCAGTATCATCCAGGTCCTGGAAGGACCGGAGGATACTGTTAATCTGTTATTTGATAAGATTAAGAACGATCAGCGTCACACGCAGATTATCACGCTTTTCGAAGGCAAGGTAAATGCAAGATCGTTTGAAAAATGGTCAATGGGATACATTACTACCAATAAGCGCAATATGGACGAGCTGAAAGACCAGCTCGGGTTTGTCAATAATCCATACATCGACACGAAAATAGATAACAAGATCTTGTCCTTATTGCAAACCTTCTTCCGGAACAATCACCGGAACTAAAAGGCCTGCGAAATACCCGTTACCTGTACTGCTCCCAGTTGAGATTTTTATCCATCAGCGGTAACTTGTGCTTCTGTGCATAATCGTTCCGTACCATTTTTACATCATTCCACCACTTGTCGAGCGGATAATGCAGCTCGCGGTAAATGAGGTAGCTGAGATCGATAGTGCGGACAGGCTGGTGATCTTTGATATCGTCCACCTGGTGCAGGAACTTGCGACCATTCGCTTCTTCAACCAGCGGGTGCCATTCTTTGAACCAGATGCTTTCCACAAACGCAAACGTGCTGTCGCGCTGCCTTTTCATTTTACTTACCTCTTCCAGGGCAGCATCGAGCTTTTTGACAGCCAGTTTCGGATCAGTTGCCGCAGCAGATGCTTCGTGCATCAAATCCGCTGCCCGGTTCAGGGAGACCAGCATGCGCAAATTCTGCCCGCAGATCGCCGCCACAGTTTCCAGCACTTCCAGATTGTACAGCTGATTCTTGGCAAGCGTTTTATTTTGTCGGATCAATTGAAGCGCGTATGCATTACGCGGCAGCATGGATTGGGCCGTGGTAATGCGTTGCTGATTGACAGGATAGGTTTTATCCGTAATCGCCAAGGTGCCGGGTTGCGGTACCGGGAGCAGGGGCAAAGTCTGGTCTCTTTCGGGTTGAAGAAAAAGGCTGTCCGAGTTTCCCTTGATCATTGGCCGCCAGGTCGACGGGATCCAGTCCCAGCTGTTGGTGTGGAATTCTGCCTGCTCGCTGAGTACGTGGTAAATGCTATCGATATCCTTCTGTTTTGGTCCGTAAAATGCATTCATGAACCGCGCCGAAGCATCAGCGGGTGTCAGATTTTTGTTATTCCAACCTGCGGCTGTGCCCGTAGTATAACCAAGCCAGAATGTTTCAGGATGTAACCCTGCGTCGGCCCAGCCAGCAATTACCACGCCCATAAAAGAGGAAAGATTATCCTTGAATGCAGTCCCGATTTCCCTGAACATATCTCCAACCCGCCCCGACGAGCGATCACTTCCGTCGGCCATTACTGCCGTTTTGGTATGCAGTGGATAATAGTTTGGGAAGATCGGCTCGGCACCCTGCGTGGCTGTATAGACGAATTGCCGGATCCCGTGCTTTTTATAATCCGCAGCAATCTCCTTGTTGTAAACGCCATTAACCAAATGCGACGGCAGCGCAGTAATATCTTCCCTTCTCAGCGGGAATTCGCCCCAGAACAAGACGGTGCGACCTTGTTCGTGCAGCCGGTCCGCCATTTTCTTGATAAACCAGGCCAGTAACCGCCCGTTTCCACCGAGACTATCTGCCGCGGCTTTTTCCGAAGGCGCTTTGCCGGTGTAGTAAGCTTCGTCATTGGAAAGCAGGATGTACTTGCTGCCCTTGCTTGCATTGATCAGCTCGCCGAACATGTTGTCGAGCAGTTTGTAAGTTTCGGGATTGGTTACTGAAAACTGATAGTTGATATCATCGATTAATCTCAGCTTACGATATTCTGGATGTTTCAGGATAAATGAAACGTGCGCCGGTGCGTCGAGAAATGGTACCAGATCAATGTAATGTGCTTTTGCATAATCCGCCAATTCCTGGTATTCCTGTGGGCTTAATGCATAAGGCTCCACAATGGCGGGCGCTGATTTGTACTGAAAATGACCTTCCAGCTTAATGGAAAATGCATTGATCTTGTAAGTCGAAGCCTGTTTGATAATGCGTTTTAATTCAGTTAGTTTTTCCAGATGGTGCGCATCGTCCCAGTATATCATCCTTACTTCCACATTGGGCCAATCGGTGATCTCACCTTGGGGAAGTTGGCTTTCGGTTTTTAATAATTGTAAAAATGTTTGAACACCGTAAAATAAACCTTGCGGTGCATTGGCTGTAATGGTAACCTGTCCGGATGTCAGATTAAGCTTATAAGCCTGGTTGGCGAGCGCGACGCGATTGGTATCAACAGTCGCACCAATTTTAACAGCACCATTTCTTACTACCAATTGAATTGCAGGAGACTTGCCGGCAGCCTTACTTCCAACCACATTCAACGAAAGCTTTGCTTCCTTCAAACCTTGCTGTAAGCTGATCACCGGCAGCAATTTGGCCAGCGAAGAATCGGCCACAATTTTCCAGTTGGAACCAACCGAAAATCGGTTTTCCGTCAGGGCCACTTGCTGCGGGACGGGCAGTAAGCCGTAACCGGCCTTACTTTTTTGAGTTGTCTGCCTTTGCGATGCTGCTACTTGCGCCTGAGTCGTCAACTGGATCGAAATGCAGGCAAAAGTCAGCAGAAAGATCTTCCGGTAAATGCTGGTCGTCTTCAAAACAAAAATATTTATGGGTTAAGTAAAAGAGTAACCAGCTCGCGCCAGCTACTCTTATGTTTAGGAATTATGAAAAATTAGAGCGACTCTTAATACCCCGGATTTTGCGCGATGGCCGGACTACTGGTCGTAACCACAAGCGTCGGGATCGGGTAGAGGAGCTGGTATTCCTTGATCGGCGTTGAAATGCCCACAGTTGGCTTGCCTGGGCCAGATAGCTTCGAGTTCATCACTTCCATCGCACGGCCTGTGCGCAGAAGGTCAAACCAACGGTGCCCCTCAAACGGTGATTCCAGGCGTTCCTCTTCATAAACCGCCTTTTTAAAACTTTCATAAGTTAGCCCGCTCAGGTCTGCCAATCCTGCCCGTTTACGTACAAGATTGATCGCCGCGTAAGCATCTGCATTCGGCGCTTTGTTCGCTTCGTTAATGGCTTCGGCGTAGTTTAGCAGCACGTCGGCATACCGGACTACATACCAATCTGCGCCTGAGTCGGCATTGCCGCCGCCTGTTTCGCGCTCCACATAGCCGCGCACATATTTCGCTGCCACCATCGCCCCATTGAGCATATAACCATCAGCGATATTGTTCCGGCGCACATCGCCTTTGGTATAAGCCGCAGCGATATCTTCGGTAGGCTGGTTAAACCCGTAAGCCCCACCGGTGGGTATCGTTATGCCTTCCGAACCGGTAGGGGCAAAGTGGTTGGGCAGGTTTGAGCCAAGGCCATTTGCTGCACCTTTGTATTGCACCTGCAAGATAGCTTCGCGGTTTCCCTGCTGTCCGGCTTTATACAAGTCTGCATACACAGGAAGCAGGCTGTAAGTACCAGAAGTCACGACCTTTTTGAATTCACCCACCGCCTCAGCATATTTTTTTTGCGTCAGGTAAACTTGTCCCAAAAGGCTTTGTGCCGCACCTTTTGTAATTCTTCCCACATTGGCATCATCGTACGAGGCAGGTACAAGTTCCTGTGCTTTCGCCAGATCCGCTTCAATCTGAACGTACACATCCTGAACACTCGCCCGGCCCACATTATAGCTCGCATCGATATCTGTCACCGGCTCCGTTACCAGCGGTACGCCGCCGAACAGGCGCACAAGGTTAAAATAGGCGAGAGCCCGCATTGCGAGTGCTTCACCTGTGTATTGCTTTTTCATATTGTCTGCTACGGGCGAACCCTCAATGCGGACGAGAATGCTGTTTGTTCTTGCAATCAGGTTATAGCTGTTTTGCCAGAACGCGGTGAGGTGCTCATTGTCGGTCGTTTCACGGAATTCGTCAATGTTCTTTTTAGCATCATTACCCGAAGCACCAGCCACCAGTTCGCTGGTATTATCGGAGCGCAGGTCCACCAGCAGGTGATAGTATCCATTTCCCGAGTATACCTGGGCCAGCGCAGAGTAGGACCCCACAACAGCCTGGGCAAAGTCCGACTCAGTTTTGAAAAAGTCCGTTTCACCGATTTGTGAAATCGGTTTTGATTCGAGAAAATCCTCGCAGGAGGTCCCTGAAAATGCCAGGACAACAAGAGCGACAGCTATTTTGATATTTTTTGAGATCATCACAATCAATTTTAAAGGTTGGTCCGGGTTGAGTTAAAAACCAAGGTTAAGGCCGAATACGAATGCTCTTGCCACAGGGTAGGTACCATAATCCATACCCGGGGTCAGCGCGGAAGAAATCCAGGGATCGCCTTCGGTCGTGTTCACCTCAGGGTTATATCCACTGTATTTGGTGAAGGTGTGCAGGTTTTGGATGTTCATGTAAACCCGTGCATTCTTGAAAACTTTTCCACCGAAAATCTTGTCGAAGCGATACCCAATGGTCACGTTTCTGATCCGAAGGAAAGAGGCGTCCTCCACGTAGTACGAAGAAATGTTCCGGTTGATAGCTGAGTTATTCGGACCCCATGTTTTGCCGTCCCCTGGCTCTTCCGGTGACCGCCAGTAGTTGTTCGAGATCGATGCATTGTTGCGGTAAACGCTACGCTTGGTGAGGTTGAGCACATCCACATCCTGTACGCCTTGCAGCGACACACCGAAGTCAAAATTGCCGACGTTCAAAGTATTCGTGATGCCGTATGTGAATTTCGGCAGGTTGTTTCCGATAACGGTCCTGTCAGAGTCATTAATCACGCCGTCGTTGTTCAGATCCCTGAAACGTACATCACCCGGAAATGTATTCGGAAAGTGCGCCGAACCGTCTATTTCCGCCTGAGTGTTGTAAATGCCATCGAAAATCAAGCCGTAATAACTTCCCAGTGGCTTTCCGATCTGCGTAATGTGGGTCAGTGAGTTTTCCTGCGCACGGTTGGCCACGATAATCGGCGAGCCGCTGGCTCCCAGTGATTCAACTGTATTGGTGTTAAAAGAAATGTTCGCGTTGGTAGTCCAGGTGAAATTTTTCCGCGTGAAATTTCTTGTTTCCAAAGCAATTTCTACGCCCTTATTACGCAGACTACCCAGATTGCGGAGCGCTGTTTCAAAACCAGTTGAAAGCGGCACCGGCACATTGAGGAGCAGGTCGGAAGTCAGTTTGTTATAGTAGTCAAGATTCAGGAACAGGCGATTTTGGAACAATCCCACATCAACACCCAAATCCAGTTCTTTGGCTTTCTCCCAACCTAGGATCGAGTTGCCCAGTGAGCCCTGCGCCAGACCATTGACGATCCCGCCGTCGCCTGATCCGAGAATGTAATTCGAGCCATAGATTAACCCCACAGATGCATAGTCAGGAATCTGGTTGTTCCCAATAAAACCATAGCTTGCCCGAACTTTCAACTCGCTGATAGTTGGTACATTCGCCATAAACTTTTCTTGTCCAATCCTCCATCCGGCCGAAACGGAAGGAAAGTTACCCCATTTGTTGTCGGCCCCGAAGCGTGACGAACCGTCTCGGCGGAAAGAGGCAGTCAGGAAATATTTTTCGTCATAATTGTAAGTCGCGCGGCTCAGGAAGGAGAGGAGCGTCCATTGCGAGCGGGTCGAACTTCCGCCTGTTACGATACCTGCATTCAATGTAGGTACCAGGTCGTTCGGGAAAGAGTTCGCGCTCACGGAGGTTGAGTTAAACGAAGACTTTTGTCCGGTCACACCCACCAGTACATTTACATTGTGTTTTTGTGCAAATGTGTTGTTGTAAGTCAGTGTGTTTTCGTTGATCCAGCTAATGTTGGCCGATGAAAAAGATTGACCATTTGAAGGGTTTACGCTAATGTAGGACGGCGAAAACTTGTTGTTACTGAATGTATTGACATCCGCATTGATGCTGGTTTTGAATTGAAGATTTTTCAAAATGTCAACCGTTGCAAACAAACTTCCGACGGTGCTGAACTGGTTCATCGTATTCTGGATACCTTCACCAAATGCGAGTGCATTGTTATAAATGATGTTCTGCGTGGTACCATCGTCGAAATTAAGCGTGAAAGATCTTGCATACGAGCCGTCCGCATTTCTAACCGGATAGAAACCCGGCGTTGACATCACTGTCACCGCTACTGCGCCGTAATCCTGGATACCACCCGAAGTAGCAATGCGGTTGTTTGTGTAGGAAGGGGAAAGGCGTGCGCCAACCCTGATTTTATCCGTAACTTTTGCATCCACATTCAAACGAAACGCATACTTCTTGAAGCCGGAATTGACGATAATTCCCTCCTGATTCTGAAAGTTACCGGACACATAGTACCGCGCAGTTTCAGTTCCACCGGAAGCGGCGATCTGGTAGTTTTGCATTGGCGCGCTGCGATAAAGCTCGTCCTGCCAGTCGGTATACGGATAGGCTGATGGGTTTTTGAATTCGTCAGGGATTTTGAAGGCTGGTCCGCTTCGTACCGAGTTGGGGTCTGTTGCTTTTCCACCCGCGCGCACCCAGTCGTTATTCCGGATGTCGATCTGGCGGCGTGCATATTCTTCGTTGGTCATCAATCCCACTCTCTTCGCGATGCGCTGGAAGCCGTAGCTCGCGTTGACGCTGATCTGCGATTTACCCGCCGCGCCTTGCTTGGTAGTAATGATCACCACGCCGTTCGATCCGCGCGACCCGTAAATGGAAGTTGCTGCCGCATCTTTTAATATGTCAATAGATTGAATATCGCCCGGGTTAATGCTGGCCAGCGGGTTCACGGGAGACTGGCTTCCGATGTCGCCGCCCTGTGCCGCCGCGTTGGTTACCGAGTTATCCAGCGGCACACCGTCGACCACATACAAGGGTTGTATACCTGCTGTGATAGACCCAGTGCCCCTGATTTTGATAGACAAACCACCACCTGGCGCTGCCGAAGTCTGCTGAATTTGCACCCCGGCTACCTGTCCGGCCAGCGCCTCTGCAAACGAAACCACCGGCCTGTCCTGAATCTGCTTCGCACCCACCGAAACCACCGAGCCGGTCACTTCCCGCCGCGACTGGCTTCCATAACCAACCACAACGACTTCGTTCAATGCTCTGTCGTTGCTTTCAAGCTGGGGAGATATCGTAGAGCGTTTTCCTACGGGTTCTTCCACATCACTGTACCCAATATACGTAAACAGCAATGTGCTGTTTGCAGGCACCTGGATGTTATAAGCGCCATTCGCATCGGACACGACACCATCTGTGCCGCCCTTGACCCGAATGGACACGCCCACCAGCGGCTGACCGGTTGCTTTCTCAGTAACCACGCCATTCACAGTAACTTGATTTGCCCGCCCAGGCGACTGCGCCTGTGCTGTGGCGCACGATAATAGCAGGAATAGCACATTGAAGAGCATCCCCGGAGGCACTCCGCATGCATTGCGGAAATAGGTGTAACCTTTGGTAAAGATTAGTTTTCCCATAAGTCAGGAAGATAAGGGGTCTAGAAATGATTGAATCGAAAGGTATCGAAACAAATATAATGTTTTTATCAAATTTAAAATCTTTTCGTAAGAAAAAAATAATATCGATTAATCAAAAAGAAAGGTAACGGAGATTTATTCGGAATTTTCTTGATGTAAGTAGTAGAAAAGCGGAGCGCTAGCGAGTGGGCTTTGAGGATAGCCATAATGAGTGCTGTGCTCCCTCGGTCGAAGCTTTATGTTTTAATGCCGATTTCCAGGAAGCTCCGAAGGAGGCAACGACTATTGGATGTGCTTTTTTCTATAAACAGGATGCTCCGCTGTAGCAAAAAACGGCCGCTTACTGATGGGCTCGACTTCCAGTCTGTTCAAATTGGAGAATCGGAGGTATCTTTTATTTCAACAGTGTCCCTTAATAATCTTGCTGCTAGACGCAGGTTATTTCACTTCAATCTTTAAAGATCTTGTTACCACAACTTTCGTTGTGAGAGATCAAAATACTGGCTCTGATTTTTCGTGTCAAAAATCGGCTTCATATCCATGTCCGTTTTTACCATAAAAGATTAACCACTTGGCAAGAGAGTAGACAATGTGAAGTTTACTTTCGATTGTATCTTCATCTACATCAGGTGGTAAGCGTTGATCTTTTATGTACCGCAGATTATTTTCATCTGCAATCTTATCTGCAATCACTAAAAGTCTGTTTCCATAGTCAAGAGTAGCGTCAGCGAGCTTCGTAGTCCAAGCTTCATTTACCAAATCTTCTCCTATCAAGTCTTCACAGTCGCTAAGAAATTGTCCTCTAAATACATTTGCGTCTTGTTGGGGAGAGATATACACCGGAACTCCGTCCTGTTCTACGGCTAACTCAATTACATAAAACCCTTCATATTGTTTTATGAGCTCGTTTTCTGAGATAGGATTGTCTGCTTCAAGATTTTTATGCCGAATCCATTCGTCAGCCTCTTTATCTCTACCTACTTTTGGAGCCTTAATTGTTTCGTAGGCTGGGATTTGTATAGAGAACCATTCTTCCAGTAGCTTATCTTTCGTCATGTGCTTCTTGCCAATAAGCCGATCGATAAATGTTGGCTTTGAAACTTCATTCTGCCGAATTGAAAAGAACAGTTTTGCGAATCTTTGCTCAAATCCTGGCTTGGGCTTCCCCAAAGGGCGCATGTCTAATCCCATTGAAATTAAGTTTATAGAAGCAATTTATGTACTCGACGCTACATGTCTTAAAACTATTACTGGCTTATCTAGTAGTTGTACCACCACGTTTAACTCTACCCCGTCACACTCAACCTTAAATTCCCACCCAAACCTTCCCTTACAATCCGCATCAAAGTCGAGAGTCTTATGTCGCTGGCGTTGTTTTCAATTCGGGAGATATACGTTTTCGTCGTGCCGCATTTATCAGCAAGTTGTTCTTGCGTTAGCCCTTGTTTCTTGCGCAGTTCCTGGATCATTGCCCCTAATTTGAAGGCTTCGAATTCTTCTTCATACTGCTCTCTTTCCGCAGTACCAGGCTTCCCGTATTGATCATCCAGATGCTCGGAGAAAGAAGTCAATTTTTTATTGTGAGTCCCGTTGTTCATCGAAGTATTGTTTTTTTAGTTTTTCAGCCACACCAAGTTCAGTTCTGGGTGTTTTCTGCGTTTTCTTTTGAAATCCATTTGATAAACTTTCCGGTCATTGCTTGTATAGTGTGTTAAGTCTTGACCAAAGTTACCTAATTAGGTAACAAATTTCAAGTACTTATCGATTTGTTGCGCACGAAATCTAGACTAAGCATAAAATAGCGCTGCCCCTAAAGCTCAAAAAGGCAACCAGAACGAACCTGATTGCCTTTTTGAGCTTTACAATAGTTTTCCAGACTTCACCTCTCCGCAATAATCACCTCCACATTATGCTGTTTCAGCATTTTTAGATCGGCTTCCTCAATTTTGTCATCCGTCACTACTTTATTTATTTTATCAAACCCGCAAATAAATGCCAGCCCGGATTTCTTGAACTTGGAAGAGTCTGTTACGACGATCACTTCCTCGGCGATGTCGATCATAATCTGGTTCAGGTGGGCTTCCTCCATGTAGTGGGTGAAGAAGCCGGCGTTGGCCTTCATACCGTCGATTCCAAGGAAGAGTTTGTTGCAATACAGCTGCTTGAAATTCCGCTCCGCCATCGGACCGACCAGCGACATTGAGAATTCTTTCAGGTAGCCGCCCGGCATATAAACTTGCAGGTTTTCGTATTGGGCGAGGTTATTGACAATGTCAAGCGCATTGCTGATCACGGTCAGGTTCTTGAATTTTTCGAGGTTGTTTGATATTTCAAAGGTCGTGGTGCCCGAGTCCAGGATGATGCTGTCGCCTTCATTGATCAGCGATACTGCCTTCCGGCCGATCAGCCGCTTGATATCGTGGTTGATCTTTCTTTTTTCGGTGACGGTCAGCGCTATATTGTTGGTTTTGAAGGCTCCACCGTGTGCCCGCACCAGCAGGTTACTGTTTTCCAGCTTGTCCAGGTCATTGCGGATCGTGACTTCACTTACTTCCAGCATTTCACTCAAATCATTCACATTTACTTCACCCAATTCATCAAGTTTTTGCAAAATAAGTGAACGACGCTGCGCAGTTTTCTTCATGGTAACAACCCCTTTAATTCGATTAAACTTATTGATCCTTTGTTCTTTAACCCCGGAAACCCCGGTCTTTCAAACGAGTTTGCAAAGGTAGCAACATTCATCCACATGCATTGTATAATCCGGCGCGAACGGCGTCACCGACCAGTTTGTTCCAATGCGCCATCCTGGTGTGCGAAGGCCCGTTCCACTTCAATAATCTTCTCAATGCGTTCGAGGATCAATTCTGTCATATCTTTTGGAAAAATCGCCTCGACGATGATCAGTCTCATTCCTGCATCCTCCGTGTCAAAAACCTGCATATAAGTGACCTCAAACCGGCTTTTTCCGAACACTTGCAATAGCCTGCTGAGGACATTATTGGTGTCACTGACATAGATTGATATCCGGCGCGAACCGGCAAACTGGTTTCTCATCTCCACTATCTTTTGACTTTCACGGTAAAAGAAACCCGCTTTGTTTCACGGATAAACGAATGCGCTCCGTGGCTGTCGCGGCGCGTGTTGCCGGTTTTTGGATATTCGTAAATGCCGTAAAATTTAATCTCGTGGCCGTCGGGACAATCCGGCTTGATCTGCACCTGAGAGGTCAGCCGCTGCGCTCCCGACCAGTCAGCCCGGGCAAAGAAAAGCATGCGCCGGGCGTTCATATCCACATAAGGGTCTTCGGTATAAAGTTGCAGGCCAAAATCGTGCAGTGAATCCAGATCGGATTTGGTAAATATGCTGATCCATTCACCTGGATTAGCAATCCCGTCACCGTTTCCTTCGCCTACAATTGTTCGCTCTTCCACTTCCAGCTTTACCGCGCGACGGTCGGCTATCTCAAAATCAGCCAGCGTTTTTTCAGGTGAATAGAAAGGTACTTCGAGTAAAAACTGCTCCTTTTTGCCATCGTAAGTCAGCATTAATTTCAGTTTGGCTCGGTCCAGGTTTGCATTTCGCGAGCGTATCCGGAAAGCTGTTTTTTCATGCAATGCACCTTTGTCGATCTTCCCAATGGTAATCGCCGGGTCCATCACTTCCACGTCTTCATCCTGCGCAATAAGCTCTATGCGCACGGAATCCACGCCCGCACCACCTTTGTTGAACAACATCGGGCTTAATGAAACGATATCGCCTACGCCTGGCATTTTCTTATCAAGCGTGTAACTGGCCATACTGATGTGCCCCGGATCGCCATTTCGGTACAAGCCAATGTCACTGTCCTGCCCGGTTCCCTGGTACTGAATCCGGCCCTTTTTATCGCTGCGCATGGTTTGGCGGGAGATTTTGCGGGTCGCGACATCCAGCCGGATCATTTCATAATTCGTGTTTGGTGTGTAAATGCTGTCTGTTAATATTTTCACCGACAAGTTAGAAACGGGCGGGCCATCGGGAAGCCACTTTTTGGATTCAAAACGAAATCCTTCCCGCCGCACATCATTGAGGATGGTGAAGCCCGGCACATTCCGGTCGGTGGTAATGTCGTAATTCCAGACTGAAAATTTGGGATACAGATCAATATGATGCCATTTCTCGGGCCTTGCCATCGGCATGCGGAAATATTTCATGTGAAAGTCAAACTGTCCCTTGATATTGACCGCATTGTGAAAGCCCCGGAAGTAGCCGATGCCGTAATGCCAGCTCTCGTAGTTCAGTTCGAGCGTTTTGTAAGCATCATCAATTTCCTGATCGTGCTGGCGCAAGAAATCCTTGCTGCCCAAATGCATACGGATCGGCAAGCCCGCAAAATTCCGGCCCATCTCCTTAAATGGCGTGTAAATCTGCAAAGCCTTTGGCCCGACCGTGAAAGAAGCAGACGGACAGAAAAACGAAGCGCTCGACAGCAGATGCGGGTATTTGGAAGCGACCAGCATTGACATAAACCCGCCCATACTCAGCCCCGAAACCGCACGGGCCTCGCGGTAAGCTCTGGTGCGATAATGTGCATCAATGTACTGAACAAATTCCGGGAAGTAGTCGACAAACTGCCGGTCTTCCTTCACCGGCGCAATGTCGTACGGTCGCGGATATTGTGCCGGCACGTAGCCGTCCCACTTTGCGATGATTACATCATTCTCAGCTACATAGCTGGCGAAATTATCCAGCGAATCCGGACCGGTGCGCTCGTAATTTCCGTTAAACTCATCATAATACCGCGCCTCGCCCGAGCGGGAAACCTCGCCCTCCGCCGGACCATTAAAACGCCCGGCATTCCCATGGAAATAGTAAATCACAGGATATCGCCGCTCGGGATGCTGGTGATAGCCGGGCGGCAGAATCAGGCGGAAATTCCGGTTTTCCTTGAAAACCTGGCTGTAATGTTGCGCGTCTTCGATAATGGCTTTGCGCGGCGAAGGCTGCGCGTGAACGTTTAATGTTGCAGTCAGTAAAAGCAAAGCGAGCAGCCGGCTGTAACTCAGGTGCTGTTTGTTTTTTATATAAAAATCAAGAAATCTGTAAAGCTGATCCATAATGCGCGATTAATCCTTCTTTTTGCCAATTTCGCCCAGTTCGAGTGCCCGGAAAAACAAGGTAGTCAGGTTATACTTTTTGTCTGCTATCAAATCCTGTCTGAGCTTTTCAGCGCGGGCAGTATCGTCCTGTATTTTTGCCAAAATCCATTGTACCTGCGGCGCATCCGATCCTTCTGTAATCTCCCACTTGCGCAGGGAATCCTGCTCTGCTTTCCAGTTTTCGATAAATTTTGAAGCGGGTTCCTGCTTGCCTGCGTCGCGCAGTAACTTCACGCCCAGGTAATTGCCGAGCACATTGCGGTTGCTTTCTTTGCTGGCATGAAGGGTGTAGTCGGTGATATGTTGTACGTATAGATCTGCTTTTTGCGAATGGCCGAGCTGTTTTTCGCAGTAAGCCGCCAGGTAGTCCATCAGGCGGTTATCGGGCTCGTGGGGTTTGCCTGTACCCAGATTTTCCGGCCACAAGCGGGCTTTTTCAAGTGCTTTTAAGGCGTCATTGTACTTTTTGTTTTCCGCCAAGGAAAGAGCACTGGCCAGATTAGCGACCACAAATACATTATGTCCCTCGCGCGCACCTTCCTGCGGCAGGATTTGAATCTTATCGAGCACTTGCAGGCAGGCCGTAAACTTGCCGGCGTCCAGCAGCGATTTGGCATAATCTATTCCGATCACCGGATTTTCGGGAAACTGTTTATAGGCAGTCTGCGCATTTGAAAGCGCTTTTTCCTGCATTTTTTGGTTGTTAAAAAACGCAGTCAGGTAGTGCCAGGTGCGCCATTCTTTGGGGTTCAAGTGATGAGCTTTTACAAAATCCGCCTGGGCACTGCCGCCTGCATTGTTTTGGAAGAGAATACCTCTTGCTATATAAAAAGGCGCAAAATCCGGCTCGTTTTCACAGCTCGCAAATTGTTTCCTCGCATTTTCTTTGTCTGCAATGTGCCAGTAAATCAGCCCCAGATAGTAGCGGTTTTTCCAGGAAGGCTGCTGCTTTTCAGCCCAGAGCAACACCGGAATCGTTTCCAGCCGGAAAGGAAAAACCAGCTCGGGCGACATTCCAATCGCATTCTGCAAATGCTTTCTACTCTCTGCCGGAGCCAAATCCCGGTTCAGATAGGCCAGCCAGTAAGAAACAGTAGGGTAGGCGGGAGCCAGTGCCAGGACCCTGATCGCATCGCGACTCAGTCCCTGATTCACATACTCCATCGCCAGTTCCAGGTAAGTTTCATGCGGCAGCTCGTTGCGGATCGCATCTTGGAAAATGGCTTGATTCTCTTTGGTCGGATTTAGCAAATACTGCTCGAAACGCGCATAATGACTTAGTGGGTCGATTTCCAGCAGGTCTTTCCAAACTTTTGCAGCCTCCGCAGGCTTATTCAACTTTCTCAGCGCCGTACCCAGCCACTGGTAGGCCGACAAGTTATTTTGGTTGTAAGTCAATGCTTTCCGCGCATCGGATTCGGCTTTTTCAAAATCCTGTTTCTGCAATGCAATGCCTGCCAGCTGCGCGTAAGCGCCGGATTTGTATTCCATTGTCCAGGTCGCCACCGACAATGCTTCTTCTGCTTTCGTCAGATCGCCCAGTTTGCGGTAAAGTGCGCCGTACAGGTAATTGGCGCCACCGTGGTAGGTATTTTCGGCTAGCACTTTCCTGGCAAAATCCAGCCCCGCTGCATATTCTCCTTTGCGATAACCATACTCCGCCAGCCTGACCAGCGCGCCGCTGTGGGTAGGTTCTTTTTCCAGAACAGCCAGGTAACGCAGGCGCGCGCCTTCAAAATTACGCATGGCGTTTTCATCTTCTCCCAGCTCAAAAAGCCGCTCTGCTGAATGCGGATCTTGTTTGTCGGCCGAAAGAACAGGGCGGTCCAAAACTTTTTCGGGTTCCGAGGAA
This sequence comes from Dyadobacter crusticola DSM 16708, assembly GCF_000701505.1. Lineage (GTDB taxonomy): Bacteria > Bacteroidota > Bacteroidia > Cytophagales > Spirosomataceae > Dyadobacter > Dyadobacter crusticola. Next base: position 422,794 of record NZ_KL370786.1, read on the forward strand.
TACACGAGGCGATCCTTGCCAATGCTGACGCGCAGCTGCTTTTGAGATTTTGCGAGAGGTATCGTTTTGACATACACCTCCATGGGTTTGAGTTGGAGCAGAGCTTGATAAACAGCCTGGCCACCGACCGTCACTTTCAGCGTATCCTGAATCGGGGAAATCGGGTTAATGATGATTTTGACACTATCACCGCCCGCCGCCACATTGAGCGTGCCGTAAGGTGAAGCATCCACCATTCCGCCGGCCCCTTTGACGGGAAACCAGTACTCGGTTTTGGTTTCGGAATAAAATGGCCCCAAATTTTTCTGGTTAAACGGACTGTGAAACCCGCTTCGCTCGGCAGCCTGGTTGAATGTCACACCAGACTGTGCCTCAATGTATTGCCCATCCGTATCCGTGAGCAGATCTTCCCAGATCGCCCCTTCTCTGGCACGCGACCAGATCCATAGTTTCTTGCCCGGTGCGTCGGAATAAGGCGACCAATGTCCGAACCCAAAGTTTTTGTTACGCCAATACCCGCCAAACCAGCTGGTATGCGTGCCCATGACGTGGTAAGACTTATCCCCGCCCGAATTAACGTTTTTGTAATAAGATAAATCCACGCCGTTTTCATCGATCGGCCAGGGGCTCGCCAGTCCGTCGTGGCCCACGTGGTGCGTGCCCGGAAAGAAAAACTGCATATCCTCCGAGGCGCGAAAAGCCGCATTCTCCCACGAGAGATACGAATCGTGCAGCGGCAGAGGGTTATACCAAAGGCTTTGCGTTTCGAAATAAGCTTTGTCTTTTGGTAGTACGATTTTCACGCGCCACTGCGTGCGGGAAGCCAGATCAATGCCGCCGACCACGCAGGTTACACTACCATCGGGATTGTTGAGCGTAACATAATCCACGGGGGCGGCCGCCCAGGGCGCGTGGCCCAGATCAAGGCCGAAATTATGCTCAATGCCGCCGCTGGTCCACGGTCCGCGGATGCCGATCGACCGGAATTTCATGACGTGGTTGGTGTATACAAATTCCTCGCCGGTCGATTTTTCAATGGCACCCAGTACTTTCCCCCCAAGCTCAGGCAGCACCTGCACTTTAATGTAAGGGTTTTCCAGTTCGACTACCTTCCAGTTTTGGGTCTTGCTTTTATTGGTATAGCCATCAAAAACATAATACGGATAAAAAGGCAAAACCTTTTTGCTGATCCCCATTACCGGCAGCGGGTTTGGGTCAGAAAAAGGATAGGTTTTAAACGCCTGCGCCCGCTCTGTCACGCTGGCTTTTTGCGCTTTTAATGCAGGAGAAACCGCCAGGAATGCCAGCATAACACGCGCTATGCTGGCACTTGAAGGCAACATTGAAAAATGGAAGAGGGCAGGCACGGAGAAATTATGAAAGGTTTAGAAATAGACGCTAATGTTATTTTTTGCCTCTGGAAATGAGCTCCCCCAATTCCATGCGCACTTTATGCCATTGTTCCTGGTCATAACTCCAGACATCCAGGTTCCCAATGGACTTTTCTCCAAAAGGTTCTTTAATAAGCTGATCCACAAGTGCATCTGCACGTTTGGTATTGCCGTCGAGCTTGGCTAGCAGGCGCAGATATTCATACTCCTGCACGCCGTCACGCATGGTTTTCAGCCGGATAGACGGGCATGGTTCGGAGACATTGGGCACCATGCCGGGCTTGTAAATGACCGAGCCGTTTCCATTGAATGTCCGGTAGGTAAATTCCGCGTCGGCCTCGGAGGCTTCCTTGTAAAAGTCCTTCCAGGATTCGGGGTCGTACCAGCCTCTTTCCCAGCCTGCACCCACGCCCCAGCTGATCCAGGAGAAGGTTTTGTATTTCCAGCAGGCCCAGCTGATCGCCCGGTCATTGATCAAAGGCAAGTCAATAAATGTCGAGCTTCCTACCCAGCTGTTGAGCTTTGCTTCATAGAGCATCGGGCCATAAAGCCAGTCTTTAATGCCCATTTGCTGGTAATACTTGACGGTGTCAATGTTGTAGCCAATGGTATGAGAAGCCCAGTCAGTGACCGATTTGCCGATGACGTCCATAGCGTCTTTGGTGTAACCGCCGTCCACGCGAAACTTAGCCTCAGGATATTCTTTTTTGAACAAATTCCCATAAAACACCATCCGCGACCAGGCCTCGGGGAAGTAGGATTCGTCCAGACCATTCAGGTAAACCGTCAGCAGCGTTTTCTTTGGGTTTACCATTGGCAGCAAATGTTGGCGCACCTGGCGGATGCTGCTGAGATAAATCGCTTGGTTGGCTGCATTTCGCTCCACTTCGGGTTTGCCAATGTCCGGCCAGCCGGCAGTGCCGTGTTTTCCGTACACGTCGAATGGAAGCGCAAATGTTTCTAGCGGCTCGCCGTAACCCGGGCCGTCGGTGTAGCCTTGTTCTTTGGTGAATGCCTGGCCGGTCAGGTATTTTTTGAGTCGCTGGTCAAACTTGCCCCACTGGATTTCCACTTTGCCGTTTTTTACCTTCATTTCGGGATCATAAGTCGGGTCCATTAATGAAATGCGGTTCCTCTTGAAGAGCTGATACACGGCCAGTTCCTGCTTTTCATCCATCCGGCTCAGAAAGCCTTCGTGTTGCAGGCTGGCTTTGAAAATATTTTCATTCGGTAACTCAAAATCCCAGACCGTCAGCGTGACCGCGATCTGCTTTGTAACAGCGCCGATTTTGGCCGTAATCACACTTTGGTAAGTTCCGGGTTTGGCCTTTTGCGCGTCCAGCGGAATAAACTGGTCCACCCAGATGATCTGTGAGCGCTGGTTGGGAATGCGGTTATTGAAGTCGGGCAAGGTGAAGGGATACACCCAGCGCCCGTGCACCTTTGCCGAATCGGTTTGAAGGAATTTGAAGGGGATCAATGCATCCGGATACCAGCCTTTGCCCAGCGTAGATTTCGGGTAGCCTGTGCTGGTACTCAGCACATTCACCGACCATTCCAGGAAAAGCTCAGGTTTGACAGCCAGCTCCGTGCTCCCATTTTTAAAAGGCGCCATTTCTAGCTGAATGCCGGTCAGTTCCGCATCGGATTCGTTGGTCAAAACCAGCTGAAAGGAAACATATTCGCCCCTTGCGCCGTGCAGGGAAACCTGTTTGCCGTCGTAAATCCAGTTTTTGTTGAGCAGATTACCCGTTTGCTTATTGGGAACGCCTTTGAAACGATGCTCGATAATCTCGTTACTTACAGGATCCAGCCGGACAGACGAAGGCAATGCACTTAATCGCCACGGATCGGCAGCGTAGGTTTTGAATGCGGTGATTGTCAGAAGACAGAGGATGATTTTTGTAAATCTTACCATGCGTGTTTAGGAATGTTGATCTAATGCTTTACTCCACTGGAAATACCATCAGCTGGCTCAATGCTTCATTTTCGCCTATTACCATGTATTTGCCGTCGCCCGAAGCAGCAAGCGTGCTTAACTGAAAGCCGCGCCAAAGAATGCCCTGTTCAATACCCGGCTCGACCATCTTGAACTCAGGATTACCTAAATCGACAAATCCAGCTCCTTTTTCATCATAATAAAACAAATGCGAATAACCCGGCGCGCCGCCAGCAAGACCGTACAATTTTCCATCGCGCCCGAAAGCCAATGCCTGCAAGCGCGGCATCATCGTCGGTTTTCCCAGATTTCTGATCTTCTTGGTAGCAGGATCCAGTACAAAGAGCTGACCGTCGCCTGCATTACCGCCGTAGAGCTTTCCATCGGGCGCTTTTGCCCAGGCTTCCACTTGTCCCAGTACTTCCCGTCCCCACACGGCCGGCAGCGGATTTTGCAGTAACTCAAAACTCTCTTTAGCAGGATCAAAAGCAAATACCCTGTTCCCCGCCGTGCTGCCGTAAACAATCCCTGCATTGTCCTGAATAAGCGCTTTGCACAGATAAACCTCCGGCCCCACGGCATATTCGTGCAGGTTGTTCAGCTCCTTTTCCTTGGGAGTGACATTGTCAAAAACCTGTGTTTTTTTGGTTGATATATTGTAGGTGAAAAACCGGCCGCTCGGGTAAGTAATGCCGTAGAGCTCAGTGCCTTGCTTGTTACCAAGAAGTGCGAAAATGCTCTCTCCCGGAACCGGCGTGCCCAGGTCTTTTACTTCGATCGTGCCGCCATTTCCAACGCCGATTTGTATCAAATGTCCGGACTGGTTTTTATTCGCCTGCACCATGGTTCCGGCATAAAGCTGATTGCCCGCACCTTTACAAAAGCCTGTCGCAATGCTTTTCTGGCCTGGAATGATTTCCTGCAGGTCCCTGGTAGTCAGTAATGTTTTCTTCGAAATGGAAGCGACGAAAAGATACGGGGATAACCCCTCATTGGCAGTAGTTCCGCCGAGGATGTAGTCGCCCTGCAGGTGCAGGGAGGTAATCGCATTCCGGTAGATCGGCAGTCGCTTTTCCGGGCTGTTTGGCAGCGATACTTCAATGGCGAATGCCTCTTTCGGCGTGAAAAAAGTGTACTGCGCCAGGAGCGGACCGGAACAGGTCAACAGCAGGGCAGGTAGTAGTATTTTGGTGAAATTTCTCATCTCCGGATCTCTTTTTCAGGATTAAACTGGATCATAAAAGGGCGGGTAGCATCGCCCACGCCGGAAGGATTGCGCCGGGCGGCGAAGTACAGATTTCCATCTTTATCCCTGATGTCTGAGCCGGTGGCCTCGGTGATTTCTGTAGTCGGATATTCGCGCACAATGGTCTTTTTGCCAGTTCCAGGGTCACATTCGACCAAAACGGTCTTGTCTTTCACCACGTAATTGCCATGACCGCCGATGATGTAATACAGCTTGCCGTTTTTTCCGACATTCAGATTTGGTACATAAGGTCCCCACGCAGCTTCTTTCCCCGTATCGATAACGCCTCCCAAGTCTTCTACTTTGCCAATTCCTTCTTTTTCAGGGTGAAATGCAACGAGTTTTGCTCCGTAAGTCACTAAGTAAATAATGCCTTTTGCTTCGTCTTTGGCGTAGGCTGTTACTCCGGTGATGATTTTTGAGCCAGGTGTGCCAGGAAACGCGGGCAGACTTTCGCGTGCAAAAACGAGTGAATCGCTGTCTTTCTCATACTTCACCAGGCGCTGCCGCCAATCCACATAATAGCAGTTGCCCCACCAGTCGGTGAACAGTACACGCGGGACATGGGAGCTTGCCAGGCGGCCGAGGTCGCGCATCTTATTTTTGGCAGGATTATAAACCAGGAAATGGGCTTGGGGGTAAGTAATGGCGTAAAGGGTTCCGGTTTTCGGGTCAATGTCAACGTCCTTGATGCTCTCGTACTGCATTCCTACGCCCAGATTTTTCAGGTTACTGGTTTTGGGGTCCCATTTCATGAAATAGCCGCCTGCATAGCCCTGCGGGTGTTCCATCAGGTATTCTTCACGTGATTCGCCGCCGTCGGTTGAAAAGTAAATGGAACCGTCAGGAGCAGCTACAATCTTGGAATGTATTTTACCCTGCCACTGATAGTCACGCAAATGCGCCATATCCCGGATAAACCCGTTCAGCTTCATTTCATTCTGAACCGGGTTAAAGGTGTACAGACCAATGTTGTTGGCATGATTGGTAACGCCGATGTGGACGGTGTTTAAAGCCGCATTGTAGCCGATCGAGCCCCAGGTGGAGTGAGCCTCCGGGAAGTCCGGGTATTCGATAAAGACGACGTTCTTATCGGAGACTGGTGATTTCTGCGCAAGCGCAGTCGCGGCGCACAGCAATAGCAGCCACAAGTGTAATGTGCGTTTCAAATTTTCGAGGTTTAGGAAGATGTTATTTTATAATGCCAATATACATAAACACATATAAATGCACAAATAAAACTTTCGAAACCTTTCTTTAATATTTCATTTTATCCCCGAACTTCCTCATAGCCCATTAGAAGAGCTGAAACAATGGCTAATGCAATGCCACCGACAATCACCGGATGCGGAATGGTTTGGTATAATGCCAGAGACAGCGTCACGGTAAGCACCGGCGAAAGTGCTGTGGTGATTGGAGCGATGATGATCGCTTTTCCGTAGCGAAAAGCGTAAACCAGGCAAAGCGCGCCAAATGCGTTGAGCGACTGCAACATGGCGGACAGATAAGGTCCTTTAAAGCCCCATTCGATCGGCTGGGAAAAATCGGTCAGATATAAAGCGAATGGAATCAGCATCACCGACGTCGCCATCATATAAAAATAAAGACTTTCGGCAGACATAATTTCATTTGCAAATCGCATAATGTAGCCCTGGGCGCCCCAGGCAAATAGCGGAATTGCGACCAGCAGCATCCAGGTATAGCCGCTCACCTGGGTCGCGCCGGCAGGTTGGTAGGAGAGCATAAAAATGGAAATCAATGCCAGTCCAACGCCAATCCATCCCATTTTGCCCGTTTTTTCATGTAGCAGTAAAACGGCCATCAAAATCGTCACGACCGGTGTCAGTGAAAGAAGCGGGAAAACCAGGTAAGCCGGTGCAATGCGCAAGGTGAAGAAAAGCACCAGCTGTCCGCCCGCGCCAAGCAACCCTGCCGCGCCGCCCCAGAGCATTGCTTTTTTGTTAAAATCCAGCTTCCAGCCTTTGATTTTCAATGCAGCCAGTGAGGCGGGTATCATCGTCAATGCCCAAACCACATAGCCCAGCGTCGCAGGAAAGCCATTTTTTTCAGGGATTTCAATTACAGCGCCCCATATGCCGATGAACAGCACATGAATGATTACATAGATCAGCCAACTGTTTGTCTTAATGCTCATTAGGAGTGGATTTTACATAAGTATCAAACCAGCGGATCATCCGCTCGCTCAGGTCGGCTTTGTTGCGCGGGCTTAACTCAGGCCGCCAGCCGTGACCCTCGCCTTTGTACTGCACGAGCTGTGTAGTGACCCCTTTCTTTTTCAGGGCAATGTACATTTCTTCGGCTTGTGTGAATGGAACTTCATTGTCGGTTTCGCCGTGCAAGATCAAAGTGGGCGTAGTCGCTTGTGCCACACTCCGCAGCGGCGACCATTTCCAAAGCAGATCAAAACGTTCATAAGCCCGGCCGCCGAATTCAGCTTCCATTAAAGAATGGTATAAAGAAGTCCCTGCAAAGCTGACTAGGTTACTTAACCCGCCATCGGTTACAGCTGCCTTAAAGCGGGAAGTTTGCGTGATGATCCAGTTGGTCATGTAGCCGCCGTAGCTCTGCCCGGTCACGCCCATTTGTTCTGCATTGAGCCAGGGGTTTTTGTCCAAAACATAATCAACACCAGCCATTAAATCCTGGTAATCACCACCGCCCCAATTGTTAAGCGTGCCATTTGAAAATGCCTGTCCGTAGCCGTGGCTGCCTCTTGGGTTGATGTAAACAACCGCATACCCGGCCTGCGACAGCAAATGCGTGCGCTCGTCAAAATCATAACCGAACATATTATGCGGACCGCCGTGAATGAGGAGAATGAGCGGGTATTGTTGTGTTTGGTCAAAATCAACGGGTGGCATCAGCCAGCCTTGTACCGGCGTGCCGTCGAAACTTTCAAACCAGAAGGTATCCGCTTTTTGTAATGTTTTATGTTGAAGCCACTCCTCGTTTTCGTGCGTGATTTGCTCGATGTGATTACCCCGGCTTTTGGTACTAAAGATCTCAGCAGGGTGATTGGTATCAGATTTCACAAACACCAGATCTTCGCCAGCTGCATCCAGGCAAAACTCATAAATGCAGCATTCGCCACCTGCAACCAGTTCAATTTCTTCTTTGTCAACGCTAACCCGATAAACCGATGTGTTACCACGGTCGCCCGCGGCGAAGTAGATATATTCTCCCGATGGATGCCAGCGGATGTGCTCAACCCGGCGGTCCAGGGTTTTGGTCAGGTATTTGAATGCTCCGCCATCTGCCGAAATCAATGCAATGTGCGTGTCCTCCGCCGGGCTGTCGTTGGTGCCGATCGCAGCTGATGTAGACAGGAATGCAATGTGCGCACCATCAGGCGACCAGGCTGGCTGGTAGCTCAATCCGGTATGTTCCGTGAGTTGCGTGATGGTTTTTGTAAAGATATCTACCTTCCATACATCGCTTTGCTGCACATCGTCGGGCTGCTCGCTGCGGTTGCTGATGAATGCAATATACCGGCTGTCTGGCGACCAGGTAATGGAATGTTCATGGTGCTGTCCCGGAGTAAGTACTACCGGTGCGCCTCCTGCTGTCGGGATTAGATAGATATGCGTATAAGCATGATCGGCATACACCGGTCTGCCGTGTCCGCCTTTGGATTTATAAAGTAAATCGTTGAAAATGCGGATTTCCTGTTCGTTTACCTGCGATTCGGTGATCTCTGCACTGAGGTAGGCGACGTACTGTCCATCCGGCGACCAGATGCAGTTCTTTTCTGCCAGGTGGTTTATAAAGTAAGAAGACTCTTGTCGCCGCACCAAAGGTCTGCTAGTCGCGGTTTGCAAAGTATAGATATGCAATTCTCCATCACCCGTTTCATACAACAGTTCGCTTCCGTCTGGCGACCAGCAATGCATACTGCCGTGACCGATACTTGATGTTGTGTTTTCCTTTGCCGATAAAAGGACCATCAGGTCTTGGCGGGCATTTGTCGCTATGTCAGCAACTGATATCTGATAGATAAGATCGCCATTTGCAGGAGACAACAGGGGAGTGCCTACTTTTCTGATTTTGCATAAATCATCTGTCACGAGTCCCCGTAGCGGGGTCTTCATTTCTTCGAGTATCATAAAGTGGGTTCAGGAGCGATTGTCTTGCAAGGTATGCCTTCATAAAGGCCGGTTGCAGTCTAAAACTACGCTAAAATTTTTCCGCAATATATAAGCAAGAATAAATAAAATAAAAGAAAGGTTTAAAAATACTTTTTACTTTCGTTTTATGATGTTTAATTTGAATTGCCATCACATCTAATACCAATTTATCCAAAATACCTTCTTCCTAATTACAGCGAGATAATGCATAAATATGAACCAAGTGAGCTCAAACTAAGCGGAGAAGCACACACCCGGAGAGAGATACTGTCGCAACCTGAGCTTTGGCAGCAGGTATATCATTTGATTAAAGACGAAAGCACAGCAATCGCTGGTTTTCTTGGGCCAATCCTGCAAAAGGAAAATCTGAGAATTTTGCTCACCGGTGCCGGGACTTCGGGTTTTATAGGCGAAGCAGCGCAGGGTACTTTACAAAAAACATGGCAGAGGCCGGTTCAGGCAGTGGCTACTACTGAGATCGTAACGCAGCCCGACTCCTTTTTTCTCCGTTCGGTACCCACATTGCTGATCTCGTTTGCGCGCTCAGGTAACAGTCCCGAAAGTGTGGAGGCTGTGCGGCTCGCGAATTTGTCTTGCGACGAAGTTTATCATTTGATTATTACCTGTAACGGCGAGGGGGCGCTGGCCAATATGGAAGCTGCCGCTGGCAAAATATACCGTCTGATCCTACCGGAAGCAACGAACGACAAGAGCCTCGCCATGACGAGCAGTTTTACGTGCATGCTGCTCAGTGTGCTGCTGGTTGCGCGGGTGGATTCACTTGATGCTGAATTTGAGAAGATAGAGCGCATTGCAGAACAAGGAGCAACTATCTTGGAGGAAGAATCTCTGCTGGAAGCATTGGTTATTAAAGGTTTCGAGCGGGTAGTGTTCCTGGGTTCGGGAGAGCTTTTTGGCGTCGCGAAAGAATGTCACTTAAAACTGCTTGAACTCACCGACGGGAAACAGGTAGTGATGTCTGATTCGTTTCTCGGCTTCCGGCACGGGCCGCGTGCTTTTGTAAATGGAAATACGTTGATGGTGTACCTTTTTTCCAGGAACCCGCACATTTTACGGTACGAACGCGATCTGGCTGAGGATATTGCGCGTGACAAAAGGGAGATTGCTTCCCTACAGATCGGTGGAGCGGATGAAGTAGCCTTGCCAAACAGCAGCAGAATTGAATTGAACATAGATCCTGACAACCTGTACCAAATGGTCGCTGCTACACTCGTTGGCCAGCTGCTGGGCTATTACAGCGCGGTGCACTCGGGTATTGATCCTGACAATCCTTCCATGTCCGGGTCGATCAGCAGGGTGGTGCAGGGAGTGAATATTTACACAGCATAAAATCCGGGATTTGATATGGTACATCCTAAACTACTGGTCGTAGGCGAGCTGAACGTCGACTTGATCTTAAACCAGGTGCAGGGTTTTCCTCAGCTGGGAAAAGAGAAGATCGCCGAAGAAATGAACCTGTGCCTGGGCAGCTCTTCGGCTATTATGGCCGCCAACATTGCGGCGCTGGGAGTGGATACAACCTTTTGCGGCGTCGTAGGGGAAGATTATTTCGGTGAATTTATTCTGCGTGAGCTGGAACGGAAGTCGGTGAACTGTCGGCATGTGAAGCGTATCGACGATCAGAAAACTGGCTGCACAATGATCCTGAACTACGGGCAGGACCGCGCAAATGTAACTTACCAGGGTGCGATGAATGCGCTGACGATCCATGACCTGCCTTTTAACGGACCGGTTACTTATCAGCATTTGCATGTATCAAGCCTGTTTCTTCAAAAAGGGCTGCAAAGTGATATTGGACAGGTATTTATCAATGCGAAAGCAGCCGGAATGACCACCTCGCTGGACCTGCAATGGGACCCAGCCGAGCAATGGGCATTTGACTATACGCGTTGCCTGCCGTATGTGGACGTATTTATGCCAAACGAATCGGAATTGCTCGCGCTTACGAGAACGGACTCGGTAAGCAGCGGGATCGAGAAAATCCGGCCTTACCTGAATACCCTTGCGTTGAAAATGGGAAAAAACGGCAGCCTGGGTATCTGCGACGGACAAGAACTCACCATTCCCGCCTTTGACGGACCGCACTTTGTGGATGCAATCGGAGCGGGGGACTCTTTCAATGCGGGATTTATTCAAAAATACATACTGGGTGCATCGCTGGCAGACTGCCTGCGCGCGGGTAACCTCATGGGCGCCCTGAACACCACAGCTGCGGGCGGCACAGGCGCTTTTTGCGACATCAACGAAATCAGCGAAAACATAAAAGACTTCTGGGGAATAGAATTGAGCCTGTCATGAAACTGAAAGAAAAACTACGCGAATTAACACAGCTGAAAAAAGGTTTGCTGGCTACAAATTATTACGACCTGGAAACACTTCACGGCGTATTGCAGGCGGCCGCAGAGCTGAAACAGCCTGTTATCTTACAACTTACGCAGAGCTCAATCGACTACATGGGTTTGAAAACGGCGGTAAGCCTGGGCCGCAACGGACTGGAAGAATTTGGTGTGGAAGGCTGGATCCACCTAGACCACGGCGGGTCGGTTGAACTCGTGCAGCGCTGCCTGGATGCTGGGTTTGATTCCGTGATGATCGACGGTAGTGAGCTCCCTTTTGAGGAAAACGTCAGGCTGACCAGAGAAGTGGTTGAGCGGGCTAAACGATACGATGCCCACGTGGAAGCCGAGCTGGGCTACGTGGCTAAACTCGGTCAATCGCACGATAACAGCGGCTTCACACAACCGGACGAGGCGGCTGCTTTTGTGGCAGAAACCGGCGTTGATGCGCTGGCAGTTGCTATAGGAACAGCACACGGATTTTACAAAGAAGAGCCGAAACTGGACATCGAACTTTTACGCAGCATTGCCGAAAAAACGGCCGCGACTCTTGTGTTACACGGCAGCTCAGGTGTGCCGCACAACCAGGTACAGCAGGCAATTTCCAATGGCATTTGCAAAGTAAATCTCGCCACCGAGATCAAGAACATCTTCATGGCATCCCTGAAAGCCGAATTGACCGATAATGAGGATATTGACCTGCGGAAAGTGTTTCCGAAGGCAACCTGCAAGATCACAGAACTCGTTAAGACCAAGCTGGTAATGGTAGAAAATACCGCGGGATGAACAAGCATTATTGTATGTACTGGTCGGCGCTCATCTCTCTTCTGATCTGCTGGTTGCCGGCAGCGGGTGAAACCATTCACCGAAAGGCGAAGGCGACATTGACTCCGGTCGAAATGAACAAGGAGGACACATTGAAGTTTGTGCTCCGAAATGGCCAGGTTCGCACAATGGTTTTGAAGGAAATCTCGTCAAATATCATTATTACAAATCTCGGTAGACTACGGGCAGATCAGCCCGGCGGCGCGACGCTTTACCATTTTACATGTCAGGTATTGATCGACGGGTATTTGATGGAGATGGAGCGCTACGTGGGTTCACAGGAAAGTTTTTATGAGCCTTATGTGGTAAATGGAATGCGGATCTGGTTCGATGGCGTGAACTCCATCGGGCAAATCATCAAGGACGAGCACGGCGGCAAGAGCAGCGAATCGGTACCACACAGGCACGCACGGTTCGCGGTGACTGATATGACGAATCGGGTAGCTCCGACCAAACTTTACTCCATGTATCCAAAGACCGAAAACTTCATTCGTATTTCGGAAAGCTACAATGCAGACGATTGCTGGATGGGTGCTTACAATGGATTTGAGCTGCACGGTGGTCTGGATCTGAACAATCCGGCGGGAACACCCCAGTTTACCCCATTTCCTATTGATGACCATCATTTTGTTTTCAGTTTGGAAAAGGGAGATAACAACAATCGGTGGCGCGGGGTACATACCTGGGAGAACGGCGACAGATGGAGCATTCAGAATCACCACATGCTAAATCTGCGGGTGCCGGAGCATACACCCATTGGTGCAGGTGTGCATTACGCAGATGGCGCGGGCGTTCATGTCGGAAATAACGAGCATTCGCATTTTGTTTTCCGGGTAAAAGCAAAGGAGGATAACAATGAAATATTACTTGATCCCTGGATTTTGTTCTGGCAGATTTTTGAAGATAACCGCGAGCGAGCAGGAGAAACAAAGGCGATTACCACGCCGTTCCGGCCTGGAAAAACGGGAGAGCAGCTTTCGTTTAATGGTGAAAAATCAAGGAACGCGGATAAAAGTTCAGGCCGCGACTTGTCGTATCACTGGACATTTGGCGACGGGGCCACTTCGATAGAGAAAAATCCCAAACACGTTTTTGCAAATCCCGGCATTTATCCGGTAACACTTTTGGTCGACGACGGCATTGTCCGAAGCAGCTTCACGCAGCACATTACCATCAATGAGGCCGCTCAGAAATCCCCATCACTTGCACTGGCTTGCGATGAAGAACCTTCATTCCGTGTTCGTCCCGTGCATGTGATGGACGTTTATGCGCTTGAAAGAAAGCTTATCCCCAACACACTTCATTTCCTTGCCAGGCCCAGCAGACCGCGGCCAAATGCAAAAACAGTATCGCTGCTCAATGCAGGTAATGGTGAATTTGGTAAGGTAAGCCTTCCCAAAATTGAATATTTGCGGGGAAAAGGATGGCTTAACTTAAACCTGGAAGGTGAGGGGAATGAACAGAAAATACAGGTTTCAGTTAATGGAGCTGGACTTCAAACCGGCGTTTACGCGGCTCGCGTGCGGGTGGAGGCGCCGGGTGCTGGCAATGCAGTCCAGTATTTTCATGTAGCATTAACTATTCCTACTTATCCACCTGCGCACAATGAAACCGGGAATCTCAAACAGGAGATCGTCGACAATGCGGACGCGCGTGAAAACCGCTTTTACAGCACACCTCATTTTTGGGTTGCGCCGCAATTTAAAAGATGGAAAGAAAAAGGCTATCGCGATCTGTATCTGACCAATGGCGGCCGCGCGACTCCCGGGGAATTCGCCAGGTTCCGGCCGGACCTTGCGGCGGGTACGTATGAGGTACTCTTTTCGGAGCAAACACCTTTTGATCCGCAGCGCAGAGCAATTGTAGGTGAAAAGAAATATCCTGTTGACAGCCAGCTGAATGCTGTACCTCGGTTCAGAGTGAAAGTTTATTCAAAAAATGGTGAGTACGAGGTTTGGGTGAAACCGACAGAATCGCTTTCAATAGGAAAATTCGATTTCTGGGAAGGAATGGATGGCTATATCGACATTCTGAGTGAAGGTTCAACCGGACAGGTGCTTGTTGACGCCATTATCTTCCGAAAAGTGGAGACATAGGCGGATGATGTACCTCTGAAATTTTGCTACCCGTTACGCCTTGCCTCGCAACGGGTAGCACGTTCTTATCTGCTGATTACTACTTTCTGGCGGCTGATTTCTCCATTTGCATGAAAAACCGACAGCACATACATGCCCACAGGCAAGTTGCTTACCGGTACTGTGTTCGTAAGGCTGCTTTGTGATTGATAGACCAATGCGCCTCTTACATTATGTAATTCAACGGCTTTGATCTGACTTGATATGCCGGTTTTTAGTGTCAGCAGGTCAGATACCGGGTTAGGGAAAATTTCCAGACCGGCTTTTTCGCCAACACGCACGAATGCGATCTTACTGTATGCAAACGTCTGGTCTTTGTCGACCATTTTCAAACGGTAGAAGTTATCGCCTGCCGCTGGCTTTTCGTCCGTGAAGGTATAATTTAAGATAGCAGAACTTTCCCCCCCGGCCGCTTTCATGCCGATCGTTTTCCAGCTTTTTGCATTGGTACTGTGCTCGATTTCAAACTCTTCGCTATTGGCCTCCTCGCTGGTTTTCCATTTCAAAACGACCGCATTTTCCTGGTGTGCTGCTGCGAAATCCACCAATGTGACAGGAAGCGAGCAATCGCGGAGTACGGAAATCGTGCTGGAACAACCATCTTTGGTGACAGTGATGTTGGCAGTCTGGCCACTTGGAATATCGATGACGCTGTTTCCCGAAACGGTTCCCAGATTTGTCGTGACCGTTCCTCCCTCTGTAATCGTGAAAAACACACTGTAAGTGTTCAAATCTGATGCACAGTTGTATTGTTCTCCGGTCAGCGCAATCACTGGCACCTCACTTACGGTTACGGCAGCTGTTTGTCCGGAAATCGGCGTGGTCGCGCCGCCGGAGCCGCTTACATTGATGAGCTCATAAGAAAAGCTGCCTGCCGCTGTGGTCGGTACAGATATGCTGGCCGTGGTATTCGCGTCAGTTGTGGTCAGCTGGGTATCAGGGCCGCCGTTTAATTTGTAGGTAAATGTAAAAGGCGCGATACCGTTAACCGCTGTGAATGTAACCAGCGGCGATGCTGCACCAACACAAGCCGAGCTGCTCCCTGATATAGAAGCTGTGAGTCCATTGGCCACTGTCACAACTGCTGTCTGAGCGGTTGTGGGTACCAGCGTGCAGCCTTGCGCGTCGGTAACATCGATGATTTCGTAAGTGAAAATCCCTACGCCTGCCGTGCTCTGCGCAATTCCCGCTGTCGTTGCACCACCGGAGGTACTGATCGTCTCCGGCGTTCCGTCGTTGATTTTGTAGCTGAAAGTATAAGGCAATGTTCCGCCAGTGGCACCAAAGGTAATGGTCGGAGCTGCCGCTCCCTGATCGACCGTCGCAGTACCGGTAATGGTGGATGCGGTTATTTCGTTGACGGTCAAAGTTGCTGCGCTGGAAGTAATGCTGTTACAAGGATTAGAAACAATGCATTGATATTCAGATTGATCGTCGCTGCCGGGAACATTTGTTAATTCCAATGTAGCGGTAGCAGCACTCGGGTTGGTGCCGGGGTCAATGTTTTCGAATGTGCCGCCTGCTACTTTTTTCTGCCACTGATAATTCGTCACGGTACCCGTCGCGCTTACGCTGAATGATGCATTGCCGCCCGCGCAGATCTGTTGCGACTGCGGATTTTGTGAGAGCTCTGGCGCGGGAGTAGCGGTTACTGTTACTGTAAACGAACATGTTGCTTCGCTACCCACACCATTGGAGGCACTAACTGAAACAGTCGTCGACCCGGCGGGAAATGCATAAGGAAATGTGATCGGGCTTCCCGAAACGCTATACACAACGGTCGGAGCAGGACAGCCCTGAACAGTCGCCGGCAGCGATAAGGACGCAGTACAAGTTCCTGCATCCGGGTTTACAACCTGATCAGCAGGGCAAGCACTGATAACCGGCGCCGAAACGACCCCGGTAATGGTCGGGTCGCTGGCTCCTGCCGCGGCCGGATCGTCTGTCAGGACAGTTGGCAGGTCGTTGCCGGTCACCGCTCCCTGGTTGGTTACCTCACAGGTAGACACTGGTATGTCTGCATTGATTGTAACCTTATATTTAACAACCACATTTTTGTTGCTCGGTAACAAAAAGCCGCTTCCAGTCCTATTCACGGTGACAGTCTCACCTGCGAGTACGGCTTCCGTTCTGCCGTTCGGTATTTTTTGCGTTGGAGCAGTTTGCTGTTGAGCAATCGTTTCTGGCTGCGCGATTGGAGATACTACCTTATCCGGCGCATTCTGAATGGAATCCGCCGGATTTTCCCTATCTGCGGCGGTTCTGAATGCGGTTTCCTGTTCCGCCGAAACGCGGAGAGTCGACACATTGGGTACTGCGCAGGTTTGGCCGGTGTTATAGCTGGTAGTTCCTGAGCCAGCTGGCAGCACGAATGCATTGGACGGTGTATTCCCGTTATTGCTCCAAACTTGCGCAAGATTGCTGCCAGTCCCTTGCAGTATGATCTGATTGCCCGGAGCGCCTGGGCGCAAACGCAAAGCAGTTCCGGTATTCGCAGACACGGTATTATTGGCGATATAAGTGCAAAGTTTCCCCTGGTTGTCGGAGAGCGATGAAATGAAATTAACATCAATATCATAAAATGCATTCGAGCCGATTGTGATCCTGTTGTTACTGATCGTCAGGTCGCTTCTGGTGCTGCCGTTGGGAGAGTAGCCCGAAAAGCCGATCCCAAAGTCATTCGCAATGCCCGAAATGGTGTTGTTATTAATTCTTAAAATGCCCTTGGCAGCTGCACCTTCTGTATCAAAGAAAATGCCGGACCCTCCACCGCCGTCGCTTACAACCGTATTATTATCAACGGTACCTTCCTGCGTGGAGCTGTTACTCACTTTTAGATTAATACCCGTGCCATTTCTGCATCGGATATTGTTCCCGATGATATTGTATCTCAAAGACGAGCTGCCTGTCGACTGAAAGTCAATGCCGATGGAGGTGAGCCTGGTGACTCCGTCCAAAGCCAGGTTGTTTACGATTGCGCCCTGAATGTCGCCTACGAGCTGTGCATTATCGTTGGATATCATTTTTATCCCTTGCGTCTCGCACCGGAGGAACTGGCTGCCGCCCGTTATTTTCAGCTTCATTTGCGAGCTTCCAAATCCCTCCATCAGGATACCTCCGTTGTTTGGGGAGTCGGAGAAATCGCAGTTATTGACCGTCAGTAAGTTCAGGTTTGAATTTGTATTCCCAAAGTAGGCCACTCTGCCGGAAGGTGCATTTGCAATGGTACTATTTGCAAAATTCGAATTGGTGATGGCGCTGTTACCTGTTGTATTGGTAGCATAAATGGCGCCTTCAATGGAGGAATTACCCGCTTTCTCGACAAAGCTGTTGTTGATGGTCAGGTCATTGACCCCGCGCAAGTTGATCCCATTCTGTGTCGTGTTGCCGGAAATGTTTATCCTTTCAAGCCTGAATGCATTTACATTGTTGGCGTAAACAGCCGCATTGCAGGCCGAATTGTCAGCAGCGTTGCAGCCTGCGCCATCCGAAGTGTTTGCATTGATAAGGTTGATGTTGTTCAGGGTAACGCCAGCCGCATTCGAGAATTCGATCCCGCGTCCCGAAATGTTCTGGATAGTACCACCTGTGCCCGCGGTACTTCCTGAGCCGGTGATCTGGAAGGAGCCGCTTGTTCCTGACACGGAGATGCCTTTCACGGCGCTGTTACAGAAAACCGAAGCCAATGTTACATTCAGTGCAAGCGAGTTTCCCGCGATCTCTATAGCGGCAACATTGGATGCTGAAATGGTGCCTGAACCAATGGTCAGAGATCCGCCTGCGGATGAAATGTCAATCGGGCTGACTCCGCCCGAAAGTACCGTCGAGGATACTTCCGAGAATTCGGCTGCAAGCGTCACATTGGACAAATTCAGCGCGCTTCCGGTGCCCGACAGGCCTACCTCGCTGATCGTGAGCGTTCCGGCTGTTGTTCCGGCTATTTTTGCTCCTCCCGAATTTCCTGCATTTAGTCCTCGTATCGTGTTTGCTGCGGCCGTGTTAATCGTATTGGCACCGCCTGAACTTGTCAGCAGCGGCCTTGAACCGCCTGTGCCGGGAAGCTGATTGCCTCCGCTGGGCGCATTGTAGCCGGCTATCGTCAAGAGTGCGGCGCTGGCTCCCTGGCCGATCAGTTTTTGCTCGTTAAGCAGTGAAACCGGTCCGGTGTAATTTCCTGAATATAGAAAAATGGCATGTCCGGCCTGCGGGTGCATTGCCCCTCCATCATTAATAGCCTGAAAAGCGGAGAGTGATGTGAACGGGTTAGTTAACGTGCCATTTTCACCACCGGGAGTGCCGCCTGCATTGACAAACCAGATCGCACCTGTGGCTGTAATGGTCACGGTTGCGGAAGATGTCAATCCTGTTCCGTTTTGGAGCGTATAGGTAAAAGTATCAGCTCCGGTAAATCCTGCGGCCGGCAGGTAGGTAAATGCGCCGGTGGCATTATCCAGCGTAATACTGCCTCCCTGATCCGTGCTGACCGTTGCGGGTCCTGTAATGCTGATTGCGGCGCCGGTGGGGCTCACATCATTTGCAAGCAACCCTGCTTCGGCCGGAATGTTGATTCCAACATTCCCTATTGTATTGTATGCGTCATTTTGCGCAATGGGGCTCACCTGAACGGATCCGGGCACAAGCGTTGTATTTGCATCCACCTGGGTCGTGAAAGTGACGCCAGTCACGTCCGGGCCGGTGTTCGATATGTTGACTGTGTATTCCAGCTCGTCGCCGGCAGATGCCCCGGGCAGCCCGGTGTCGCTGGTAAGTTCATAGGTGTTGGTAGCAGTAACTCCGGGGACAAAAGGGGTCGCATCATTAGCTTTGGAACGTGCGAGCGGAACCCTTGCAGGTTGCTTGCTTTCTGCTTTTGCTGCCGCCAGGGCAGGTTTTTGCAAGTCAGCGGCGGAACGGTTTTCAGTTTGCGTGATGATGGCGACCGAAGCAAACATAGTTGCCCCCGCCAGAAATTGGTAAAGGTTTTTCATTTTTGATGAATTTGAGTAGAAATGTGGGCATCACCAAGTCAGCGATGCCCGTTGAGATCAGGAGAATACTGCTTCGTATTTCATGCCGTCTTTGTCATTGGCAACAGGGACCAAAAACACGTCGAGCAAGCCTAGTTGTGGATGCAGGATCCGGTAAATTCCCTGTTGGCGGTGGGTGCTGTCACCGCCGGTTTGCAGGATAACCGAAAAAGCGCCTCTTTCCAGGGGAGAGTAGGATTCGAGGTCAGTTACATTCTTGACTGTTACGGGCACAGTCTCACCCTTACTGAATTCAATTTGCAGCTCCTGGCCCGGATAATTTCTGAAATCCCGGGCATTCAGCTGACTTAAATCGTATGTTTCCATTCCATGAGATGATAAACGCCATTTGTTTCACTTATTTTTTTAAACCCAAGCCGGTTATACAGGTTTTTGGCAGGATTGAAGGATTCAACATGAATGCTGAGCGGCCGTTTAAGCTGGCCGGAAAGTAGCATCAGGTCCCGAAGTATGCTGGTTCCTATGCCAAGATTCCGGTAGGAGGGAAGCAGCGTGATATCGATGATCCGGATACCCCGTCCCTGAAAATCCTTATGCATGTAAAGCCTGCCTGCATCCGAATTGTTTTTACATATCACCCAAAAATCAGCTCCTGAATAGTTTTTCTGATAGTATTCGTGCTGCGCTTCAAATTGGTTCTTGATAAATTCGGCTTTCATCGATTCACTCCATTCCGGCAGATTGTCCATTTCATGCTGGCGCGTACTTGCGTACATAGTCAGCAGCGATGGCATATCCTGCCGGGCAATGCGGCGCAAAGTGAGATCAGGGTAGCCGGGCTTAAACTCCATCAGGTTCTAATTTTCAGGTAATTGAATTCGGTTGATCAAAAAAGCACTATCCCCTGGGCGGAAAGACGCCCTGCAAGGCTATACAGAAGTAAGTCGTGAGGTAAGGCTGCATGTTGTTATGCGCCTGGTTTCCACCCGCTTGCCCGACTGTACTTTCAGACAAGTAGACGTTCGGACTTCCGGCCTGAAATACCGCGCCGTTGAGAGATCTCGCAATTGTATGCCCGGAAGGATCAGAAAGCTCGCCGGGCTGTGGTGTTAGGTTAACGGTATGTCCATGCTGCGGCATCTCGGAAACCAGCAGCGTGACTTTTTCTGAGCCGCTGCTCTCTCCCAGGTCGTGCTGCGACAACCCGGGCCCTTGCCCAGGGTGCATAGGAGCACGCCCCTGCAAGTCGGGTAAAGAAAAATTGGATTTGCCGTTACCTCCGTAAGTGGTGCCAAGCAATGCGAACAGCGCTGTATTTTGGGAAATCGGTAATAGCTGTCCGTCACACCATGCCCAGCCTTTGGGCGCGAAGTTGAAAGGGAACATCCTGATTTCTGCTACAAAAGGGTCTGCCATTTTGAAAGTATTTGATGTGAAAAGGAAAAAGTTTGATAGGGTAATAGAGCAACAAACGGTAATCAGGTCGGTGACGGGAATATGCCGAAGAGCGAAATGATGAAGCTTACGCACAGATACGGTTGAAAGTTGGTGTGCGGCATTGATCCGCCTTCCGGGCGGATACTTACAGGGCTCATTGCTGCAGCAGAAGGCGGATCTCCCATAAACATCTTTACTGCAGACGAATTTGCGAGCACTGCATTTTGAGGTTGCGCACTGGCGGCGCCACTCGTAGACGCATTAAAGGCATGCGGATGTGGCGGAATCTGGCTGCTGGTGAGTGTCACTTCTTCTACGCCGCTGGGCTCCCCGATATTGAAGCCGTTTCCTGAATGGATAGGCAGGCGGCCGCGAAAATCCGGCAGGCAAAAGTTGGATTGTCCGTCACCGCCGTACGTGGTGCCGATAAGTTGAAAAAGGGCTTCATTTTCTTCGATAGGCAACACCTGTCCTTCGCAAAAAGACCATCCAACAGGCGCAAAGTTGCCGGCAAACATTCTGATTTCTCCAATATAAGGCTGTGCCATTATTTTCTTTGTTAGTAAGGATTGATAGGATAGGTGCTCGTTAGTTAGGACTCGGGAAAATGCCTTGTAAAGCGATGCAGAAGTTGATTGTCAGAGAGGGCTGCATATTCAGATGCGCCTGACCGCCCCCTCCGCCGCCTATTGTACCATCAGCAAGCGGGGTAAGATTGGTTGTCACATTCTGGTAAAGGTCTGCCGGTTTGGAATTGGAAAACAGGTTATTCATCGGATTGTTCACGTTGTTATCCGAACTCCCGGTATCCAGTGCACTCAGCAGGTGCGAATGGGCAGGTAGCTCGCTTACGGTAATTGTATGTGCCTGTTCACCGCCCCACTCAGCCAGATCGTGACCCGGGCCAACGTGGATCGGGGTTTTGCCGCGAAAATCAGGTAATGCGAAGTTTACCCGGCCATCGCCGCCAAATCTTGTCCCCAGCAGTGAAAAAAGTGCTTGATTTTGGTTAATGGGCATTAATTGTCCGTTTGCCAGCGCCCAGCCTTTCGGCGCAAAGTTGAAACTGACCATTCTGATTTCTGAGATAAATGGTTCTGCCATAAATAGAAATTTGTAAGGTGAAAAATAAAGGAACGGAGCGCGCGTAGTCAGTTCAAGGTAACCGATAACTAAATCGCTTTTGAAATATTTCTATAAAAAATAGACAATAACTTATTTAGCGGTATTTGTCCTGGTTGATTTCTGTGCAGACCAGAACTCGTTATGTGAATACAATGGCACGTGCAATTACCGCCGGCAAGCGCCCGAAAGTTTTGGAGGTATTGACTGGGAGGCTATATTTACCTTGCCGTGTTAACTAAATAGACGCCAGGCACCGAAACCAAGCGCCAGATGAAAAAGGAGAGTACCTCGCAGGGAGTAAAAGAGATAGCCCGACGTGCCAATGTATCCACTGCAACCGTGGACCGAGTGCTGCATAATCGTACCGGCGTTTCTGAAAAGACCAAGAAGCGGATCAACGAAATCATCAAGGAGCTGGATTACCAGCCCAATCTCCTGGCAAGCCGGCTGGCGTCAAAAAAGATCATCAGTATCGCTGTCGTTATCCCAAGTGTGTCGGAAGAAACCAACTTCTGGGAAGCTCCGCTGCGGGGAGTGAAAAGAGCTGACGCTGAAATTAAACAGTACGGTGTGCACACGCAGGTCTTCTTTTTTGACCTCAATGACAAAGATTCCTTTTCCGAGAAGATCGCGGAGGTGTTGCATGGGGATTTTCAGGGAGTATTGATTTCTCCATCCTATATTGAAGAAACCAAAAAGTTTGCAGCTCAATGTGCAGAGCGGAAGATCCCGTTCGTATTTCTCGATTCCGACATTCCCGATCTTCACAGCCTTTCCTACATTGGTCCGCACCTTTTCAAAAGTGGTTACGTCGGTGCAAAGCTGCTCACTTACCGGCTGGAACGTGAGAAGAAGATCCTGATCATCAACATATCCAAAGAGATTGACAATTTCAATTATCAGAAAATAGAAGAAGGTTTCAGGAGCTACTTCGCCGATCGGGGCCAGCCTATGGAAATCGT
The DNA here is from genome assembly GCF_000701505.1 of Dyadobacter crusticola DSM 16708. Lineage (GTDB taxonomy): Bacteria > Bacteroidota > Bacteroidia > Cytophagales > Spirosomataceae > Dyadobacter > Dyadobacter crusticola. The sequence goes on from NZ_KL370786.1 coordinate 445,344, forward strand.
TCGCATCGATATCCGGGAAACTGATTACCAATCCGTCGCCAGGCACCTTACCTATGTTTTTCATTTAAATAAAGATATCGGGGCTGCATTCGTGACCAATTCGCGCGTACACACTGTTGCTTCTTTTCTGAAAAACAGTCACCGCACCCACGTCTCCCTGATCGGGTTTGATTTCGTAACGGAAAACGTGGCTTATCTGGAAAACAATGTGATCGACTTTCTGATCTGTCACCGGCCCGAAGAACAGGGGTACCGCGGTATTATGGCACTTTATCAAAAGCTGGTCGCCAATGCGCCCGTCAGCAAGTTGAGCTATATGCCTATTGACATTGTTACTAAAGAAAATTACGAATTTTATCAAAATTAGCCTATCAGAATTATATAGTGTAATCGCTTCTATTTGCACTAGAAAGATAAGCCTCACAAAAAAAGTCACAGAATCTTCTGGATTTAAATCCATTGAAATTAGAAATAATAAATTCTTTTCTATCTTTACGGGCACGTGCCCGTAAATTGCATCAGCAAATTTCCGGCCGGCATTCAAAATTCCTTTTGCTTCGGAAATTATGACAGACAAAATCCTCAGGTGGCTCAAATCATTGGGCCCGGGAATGATCACCGCCGCGCTGGTCTTCGGACCAAGCAAGCTGACCATTACTTCCAAGCTGGGCGCAGTTTACGGTTACTCTTTATTATGGGTTGTAATCGTAGCTATCCTGTTCATGGGTGTATTTACCGCCATGTCGACCCGCATTGGGGTAGCGACCGATCAATCGCTGCTGGCCTCGGTCAAACAGAAATGGGGCAAGCCGGCGTCGGTAGCGATGGGATCGGGTGTTTTTCTGGTGACAACTTCGTTCCAGGCGGGTAACTCTGTTGGTGTCGGTATCGCTGTTGGCGAGCTGTACCAAACTTCTCCGGTGCCCTGGATCATTCTTTTCAATGCATTCGGTATTGGTCTGCTGTTTTTCAGGAGCTTCTATTCTGTCTTGGAGCGCACGATGATCCTGCTGATCCTTGTCATGCTATTCTCATTCATCACGACCTTTTTCCTGGCTAAGCCCGATGCGGGTGAAATTGTAAAAGGTTTTACCACACCGACTGTTCCGGAAGGTTCGCAGGGGCTGATCATCGCATTTGTGGCTTCCTGCTTCTCTATTGTTGGCGCATTGTACCAGTCTTATCTGATCCAGGAACGGATCCGGATCAACCCCGGGCTGCGTAACACTAAAAATGACAGCACCACGGGGATTGTCATCTTGGGTGCAATGTGCGCAGTTGTGATCATCTGCGCCGCTGCTATCCTGAATCCCAAAGGTATTGCAGTGAATTCCGCAACGGATATGGCCAAAGCGCTCGAACCGATTTTTGGTGAAAATGCATCGACGTTATTCCTGGTAGGTCTTTTCGGCGCTGGTTTTTCGTCGCTCATCGGGAATGCCTCCGTTGGTGGCACGCTGCTCGGTGATGCACTTGGGCTGGGAAGTAATTTCAGCTCAAAGTCAGTGCGTTACCTTGTTGCATTGGTAATGATCATCGGCGCTTCCATTGCGGTACGTTTTGGAAAGCTGCCGCTTGAACTGATCGTTTTTGCCCAGAGTGTAACCATTTTCGTCGTGCCTTTCATTGGTACCGCCATTTATATGGTCGGGAACGATAAAAAGATCATGGGTGAAAAGGTCAACAGTCCGCTGGTGAAGGTGGTGGGCGGCATTGGTTTGCTGGTCATTTTCAGCCTTGCGATCATTAATTCCAAAGAACTATTCTTTAATAATCCGCTTTTCAAATAATCTTTTCTATGATTGACTTCGCTTCACTGGAAGAAAAATGGCTGAGCCCGTCGGAGGCATTGATCGAGGATATCAAGCGCATTGACGGTGATATCATGGTCTTGGGCGCAGGAGGCAAGATCGGGCCGAGTATCTGCCGGCTTGCGAAACAGGCGATTGAACGCGCCGGTCTCGACAAGCGCGTCGTGGCAGTATCGCGGTTCAGCGAGCCGGGCCTGGCCGAAGAACTGAATGCAAAAGGTATCGACACGATTTCTGCCAATATTTTGGATGATACCCAATTGCAGGACCTGCCGGAGATAGAGAATGTGCTTTATCTGGCGGGTACCAAATTCGGTACATCCAGCAACGAGCCTTACACCTGGGCAATGAACACCTACCTGCCCGGCCGCGTAGCCGAGAAGTTTCGCAGGTCTCGGATCGTGGTTTACTCGACAGGCAATGTGTATCCGTTCACGCCGGTGAATTCGGGTGGCGCTACCGAGGAGTTACGGGCCAATCCGGTAGGGGAGTACGGGCAGTCGTGCCTGGGCCGGGAGCGGTTGTTCCAATACTTTTCGTCCGTTTACGGCACACCGCTTTTGATCTACCGTCTCAACTACGCCATTGATTTCCGTTACGGTGTATTGCTCGAAATCGCTAAATCGGTACTGAACGGGAAACCCATCGACGTAAGTATGGGCCACGTGAATGTGATCTGGCAGGGTGATGCGAACGAGATGGCGATCCGCTCGCTGCTGCATTGCGAGGCGCCTGCAAAGCTCTTGAACATTACGGGACCGGAGACCGTTTCGCTCCGTTGGCTGGCAATGGAATTCGGACGTATATTCAATACCGAACCGACATTTTTGACTGAGGAACAGCCTACGGCGCTCCTGAGTAATGCGGCGGAATCTTTCAGGTTGTTCGGCTATCCGCGCACCACATTGAAACAAATGATCGGCATTACCGCGCAATGGCTGCTGGAAGGTGGTAAAACCATTAATAAGCCTACCCATTTCCAGGAAAGGAAGGGACAGTTTTAAGAAGAAAACAGAGTTGGTATATCAGTAAAATCGCATACAAAAGATGTTGAACGAACAGAAGAAAAGGCTGCTGTTTGAAGGAACGGTGATTCCAGCGCACCCGCTTGCATTGACCCGGGAGCTGAAACTGGATGAAAACAGGCAGCGCGGGCTGACGCGGTACTACATGGCCAGCGGCGCCGGAGGAGTGGCGATCGGTGTGCATACGACCCAGTTCGAAATCCGCGACCCGCAGGTCAATTTGTTTGAAAAAGTACTCGCGATCACCGCGGAAGAAATTGATAAAGCGGAGCTGGACAGACCTTTTATCAAAGTAGCCGGTATCTGCGGAAAGACGGAGCAGGCATTGAAGGAAGCTGATGTTGCGATCAGATACGGCTACGACCTTGGACTGGTGAGTATGGCTGCATTCAGGACGGAGCCTGAGGATGAGATAATTGCACACGTAAAGAAGGTAGCCGAGAAAATACCCGTTTTCGGATTTTATTTGCAGGTTGCTGTGGGAGGCAGGGTGTTCAGTTATGATTTCTGGCAAAAATTTGCGGAGATACCGAATGTGACTGCGATCAAAGTAGCTGCATTCAACCGGTACCAGACACTGGATGTGGTACGCGCCGTTGCTTGCTCCTCGAGGAGAGACGACATTGCGCTGTATACCGGAAATGACGACAACATTGTAGCCGACCTGCTGACGCCATTTGTATTTGATGTGAACGGAGAGAAAGTTGAAAAACGGTTCGTAGGCGGTCTGCTGGGGCATTATGCCGTTTGGACAGAAAGATCGGTGCAGTTATTGGCCGACATTAAAGAGGCAGTGAAGGGTTCTGGTGGAGATATTTCAAAGCTCCTCAGCGCGAACATTGAAGTGACCGACATGAATGCCGCGATCTTTGACCCGGCTAATAATTTCCACGGCTGCATTACCGGTGTGCACGAGGTACTTAGAAGGCAGGGATTGATGGAAGGGATCTGGACATTGAATCCCAAAGAAGATCTTTCACCGGGGCAGGCCGACGAGATTACCAGGGTTATTGGAGCTTATCCGCATTTGGTGGACGACGAATTTGTGAGTGCGTTTTTGGAGAAAGAAGTCAATCTGATTTAGCATGATGGCCGTGTATCGGTTAGCCGCAGGATTGATCCTGGCGGGCATGTGGCAATTTTGGATCAATCAAAATGAACCGCAAGGGCAGAAAGCCCCTGTCGATACGCCATTGAAAATCAGCACAGTAGCATCGGGATTGAATGTTCCCTGGGAAATGATCTGGGGGCCCGACGATCAGCTCTGGTTTACAGAACAAAGCGGCACGATCAGCCGGGTCGATCCGAAAACAGGGCTGAAAACGTTGCTTGTGAAAATCGACGAAGTGTACCGTTATCGTTCGCTGGGCTTGCTGGGCATGGCGATACATCCTGACTTTAAGCGGCAGCCGTTTGTGTTTGTTGATTATATGTGTAAAAAAGATTCGCTGATCACCACAAAGCTGGTCCGGTTTACCTATAAGAACAATAAGCTTACCGAGCCGAAGATTTTGCTCGAAATTCCTGCTCACACGGGCCACAATGGGTCCAGGATCGTTTTTGCACCGGACGGAAAGCTGATGTTCGCCACGGGGGATGCGATCACGATCACCAATGCGCAGAATACGAATTCATTGAATGGAAAGGTTTTACGCATGAATATCGACGGTACTGCACCGGCAGATAATCCGATCAAAGGAAGTCTGATCTGGTCGTGGGGGCACCGGAATATTCAGGGCTTGACTTACGGAGCAAATGGACTGCTCTACGCCTCGGAACACGGCGACGCGCTGGAAGACGAGCTGAATATCATTCAAAAAGGTGGCAATTACGGTTGGCCGAAAGTGGAAGGTTTTTGCGACCAGCCCGCTGAAAAGCAGTTTTGTGATTCGGTTAAAATCGTTGAACCTGTCAAATCCTGGACACCGACGATTGCACCCGCGGGCATTGCGATGTACAATGGCAATATGTTTCCGGAATGGAAGAATGCCATTTTACTCACCACCTTAAAAGAAAGTGACCTGCGCATTCTTAAAGTGGATAAAACCGGTAAAAAGATCGTGTCGGAAACCATTGTACTGGATGCAAAGTACGGCCGGCTGCGCGACATTTGTGTCGGCCCGGACGGCAGTATTTACGTTTCCACGAGCAACCGCGACTGGAACCCGGCAACCGGATTTCCGAAGCCAGCCGACGATCAGATTCTGCGGATTACACCAGGCAAAGCAGGAGACTATGCAGCACAAACGGCCGCCTTACCGGAGGCGCCAAAGGGACAACGCATTTACAACCAGTATTGTGCGTCTTGCCACAAGCAGAATGGAGAAGGAGTAGCCGATGTATTCCCCCCATTGAAAGGGACAGGCCAGGTACAGGACAAGCAGCAGCTGATCAGTATCATGCTCAAAGGTCTTTCCGGGAAAATAGAGGTGAATGGAAAATCTTACGACCAGCACATGCCCGCGATGGCGTTTCTGACAGATACCCAGCTCGCCGAGGTAGCAACCTATGTACGACAAAGTTTCGGGAACCAGCTTAGTGCTGTTTTTGTGGAAGAAGTCAAGACCGCGAGGTCCAGGTGAATTTTTTTCAGAATTCGCGGGCACGTGCCCGAGTCAGCGTTTTTACTTAACCATAAACCCAATTCCGTATGAACAGATTGAAATTTTACACAAAATGGAGATTGCCGCAATGGACATTGCCTGCATTCCTGCTTGCAATGCTTCTGACGATGACCGCCCGCGCGCAGGATGCCGGGGAGGTTGCCGGTATTGTTGTTGATAGTGTCGGAAATGTACCGCTTCCGGGTGTAAGTGTAGTGATCAAGGGAACCAGCAAAGGGGTAACCACCGATGCAGATGGAAAGTACCGGATCCAGGCAGGCACAGGCGATGTACTCACGTTTTCATTTATTGGCTATGAGAAAAACGAAGTGCCGGTTGGAAGTAAATCGATGATCAATGTGACGTTGCGGCAGAACAATACGGTGCTCGATGAACTGGTAGTGGTAGGTTATGGAGCTGTCAAGAAAAGCTCAGTCACGGCCGCGGTATCCAAAGTGGAGAATACCGTACTCGACCAGATTCCCGTCGGCAGGCCCGAATCGGTACTCGCCGGCCGGTTGGCTGGTGTGAATGTATCGCAGACAAGCACCGCGCCGGGCAGCGCGCCATTGATCAGGATTCGCGGAGCAAGCTCCATTGACGCAGGGAACGATCCGTTGGTAGTGATCGACGGCTTTCCAGGCGGTAGCTTGGGCAGCATCAGTACCAATGATATCGAGTCCATTGAAGTGCTGAAAGATGCTTCTGCGGCGGCGATCTACGGTTCACGGGGCGCAGGCGGGGTGATCATTGTCACAACCAAAAAGGGCAAATCAGGGAAAGCGAAGTTCAATTTCAACTCCTACGCAGGGATCGCCAGCCCCAAAAAGCACGGTGACTGGCTGGTAGGGCAGGAGTACTATGATTATGCAGTACGCTACCAGAACCGGGAGTACGTATGGATAGGCGGAGATCCGACATTACCCGTTTGGAACGACCCGCGCAGGCCGAATGCCTACCAGGTTAGTGATGTTTTGAAAAACGGAAATAATGTGATCTGGGAAGATGAGGTACTGGGCAACGCGACGGTTCAGAATTATAACCTCTCGGTAGGTGGCGGTACGGATCACGTGCGGTACTATGTGTCGGGCACGCTGAAAGATGAACAGGGAACATTAAAAAACACCTGGTATAAAAACTACGGCGTGCGTGCCAATGTGGATGTGACGGTCAACTCGGTGGTGAGCCTTGGCTTTATGCTCAATCCCTCGTATTCGCGGCGGCGGTTCGCTTCTACGGACATTAACAACTACATCAAGTTCCCAAGCTTTGTAGCGGTGCGGAATCCCGACGGGACTTATCCCAACTCGCGTTCTTACTGGGGCGCGGTGGTGAGCGGCCAGGCTAATCCAATGGCGACGCTTGAAGGCTCGCATTACTACGGAACGACTGTCAATAACCTGGGAGAAGCGTTTTTAAACCTGAACCTGGCGAAAGGACTTTCGTTGCGCTCGTCAATCAGTACTAACCTTTCATCCAACCAGACGGACCGGTTCCAGGCTTCCTGGGCGCAGAGCACGAACCTTAATTCGGGTTCTCTGGCGCAGAGCAGTACTTACAGCATTGCCAACGAAAACGTGCTGAGCTACAATACTACGTTCAATCAGGTGCATTCACTGAATGCGATTGCGGGTGCTTCGTACCAGAAATTCAATTCTAATAACTCAAATATGGCGGCAGTGCCCGGCTCGTTCAACAATGATATCATCCGTACATTGAACAATGCGATCATCAACCCGTCAGCAACGAATTCTTCGCGGTCGCAATGGGGACTGATCTCGTATTTTGGACGCATTAACTATGGTTTCAAGGATAAATACCTGCTCTCGGCCTCAGTCCGGACAGACGGAAGCTCGCGTTTCGGTCCCGACAACAAATGGGGATATTTTCCTTCCGCCTCGGTAGCGTGGCGCGTGTCGCAGGAAGAATTTATGAAGCGCGTTTCGGCGGTGAGCGAGCTGAAACTGCGGGCCAGCTACGGCGCGACGGGTAACTTCAACATCGGCGATTTTGAATACCTCGGGCAAATCGGTGACGTGTATTATTCACCCAATAACACATTAACCAAAGGCCAGACGCAGGTTTCGTACGGTAACAACAGTCTGAGCTGGGAAAAAACGTCGAGCTATGATTTGGGACTTGAACTCGGTTTGTTCAGAAATCGCATTAGTCTGGTACTGGATTATTATGACAAGAAAACCAATGGACTGCTGTACAACGTTTCCATTCCTTCGATCACAGGTTTTACCAGCTCTTTGTCCAATGTAGGAACGGTTCGGAACAAGGGTTTCGAAGTGGAGCTGACCACTAAAAACCTTACAGGCGCATTCAAATGGGAGACTTCGTTTAATATGGCGAAGAATGTGAATACCGTGGAAGACCTCGGGGGCGTGCAGGAACGCATTACGACGGATACTTACGGAATGGGCTGGATTTTGCGACTGGGCCAACCGATGTTCTCTTATTTTGGATATAAAATTGAAGGTGTGCTGCAAAACCAGGAGGAAGTGAACAACTCACCTGTACTGGCTGGCTCGAAGCCGGGTAACCCGAGATACAAGGATGTTGACGGCGACGGCAAGATCACTTCTGCGGACAAGGTGATTCTGGGTAATTTTCAACCGAAGGCGTATTTCGGTCTGATCAACAATTTTGCCTGGAAAAGCTTTGATCTGAGCATTGCCATGCAAGCTTCGGTAGGTGCCAAAATCTACAACTTCGAAAATGAATATTATGAAGGCGCGCTGCTAGGTGCCATGCGCAGGCCGCTGGTAGAGAGACAATGGTGGTCGCAAACGGAGACCGGAAATGGGATGACGCCGGGTAGCTCATTGAGCCAGCTTACTTACCAGTCTTCCTCCGACGCCTACATCGAAGACGCTTCTTTCCTGGCAGTACGGAACATCAACTTCGGCTACACACTGCCGCTGGACCTGGTACAAAAGGTACGTTTGTCGAATTTCCGGATCTATGCGTCTCTGGCGAATCCATTCATGTTCACCAAAAAAGGCTTCCACGGGTATAATCCGGAGGGATACACGGCTGGTGAAATTGCAGGGACTGGCAGCAAGCCGGGTTTCAACAATGGTGCAGCGCCTATCAGCCGGGTGTACACGCTGGGTATCAACTTCAATTTTTAAACTGGACCTACCATGGATATTAGAAATAACCTCATCAAATGCTTTGCTGCGCTGGCTCTGGGACTGGCAGGCTGTGAAGATAAATTATTAAACCCGACACCGGAGTCGGTACTTACTGCCAACAACTTTTACAAATCGGCGAGTGATATCAACCAGGCGGTCCTGGGTATTTATAACAGTTTGCAAAGCCGCCGCCCGTCTGACTACCTGCTCATGGAAGTGCCGGGAGACAACCTATACATGTCAACCAACACCACCATTGCCGGCTCCAACGACGTGGACTTTCTGACGCTGAACTCGGACAATGCATTAACGGCCGCATTCTGGAACACGACGTACAATGGGATTTTCAGGGCTAATTCGGTTCTGCTGAATATTGATACTCCGACCAATTACGCGGCCGGTGTGAAGGACCAGTATATCGGCGAGGCGAAATTCATGCGCGCGCTGTTCTACTTCGACCTGGTGCGGATTTTCGGGGGAGTACCCAAGGTTACTGATAAGATTTCGATCCCGGAAGCCGCTGCATTGTCTCGGGCAAGCGAGGAAGAGATTTATGCGCAGATTATTGCGGATCTGACAGACGCTGCTTCCAAGCTGCCCCTGCGGAATGCGATTGCAACAGGACGTGCGAGCCGGGGAGCGGCAGTAGGTATGCTGGGTAAAGTATATGTGTACCGGAAAGATTATGCGAATGCAAAAACGCAGTTTGAAAAGCTGATCAAAGATTTTGATTACGCATTGGTCAATGATTTTGCGTCGCTCTGGCAGCTGGGAACAGAGGATAACAGCGAGATACTCTTCACGGTAAAATACATCGACGGCACCAATGGACACGGCTTATCGACGAACTACGCACCTAATGGGGGAATCGTGGGGGTTACCGACCGTGGCGCGGAAACGTCGCTGCCATCGTGGAGCCTGATGAAGAAATATGAAGAAGGAGACAAGCGCAAAGCGGCTACTTTTCAGGAATGGTGGGTGTCGCCTGCACAGCCCAATGCGCCGGCGATCTGGTATCCCTACGTGAGCAAATATGCGGTGAAACATTCCTACGGCGCTTCGGGTCTTGATATCCCTGTGCTGCGGTTTGCAGATGTGCTGCTGCTGTATGCAGAAACACTGAATGCATTGGGCGACAAAGCTGGCGCATTGACCCAGCTTAACCGCGTGCGCCAGCGTGCATTTGGCAACGCAACGCACAATTACAAAGGTACCGAAGCCGCCGATTTGATGGACCTGATCCTGCTGGAACGTCAGCTGGAACTGGCTTACGAGCACGAGCGCTGGTTTGACCTGGTACGCACCGGAAAATTCACAACGGTAATGAAGCAGGAGGAAAGGCTCTACAACTACGCTTCCAAAACGCCGGTTGTCGTGAATCTTGCGCCGCAGGCTTACATGAGCGTATACCCGATCCCGCAGGCGCAGCTTGACTTGTCAACGGGATTGAAGCAAAACAACGGCTATTAATTGCATTGAAAGTACGCGGCCTGCAACTCAAAATGCAGGCCGCTTTTTATTTAGAACCTGACAGTTTAGCGGATTCTGTACCTTGCCAAAGTCACCGCTTCAGTAGCAGAACGCCTTCTTTTGTAACTTTCCGGCCCTGGAAGGTAGTGCCTTCGATCCGGTATAAATAATTGCCTTCCTGCGCGTCACGGCCGCCGACCTTACCATCCCAGACAAATGCATTGTTTGCCGAAGCGAACACCACTTCACCCCAACGATTGTAGATCTTGAAATCCTGAAACCGGATTTCACTACCGTTTTCAGGATGAAAAGTGTCATTCAAACCATCCCCGTTTGGTGTAAAAACATCGGGCATGAGAATCAAAAAACTTTTCGCCCGGACAGTGATCCGCACGTTACCTCTCACCGAACAACCTTCGGGCGAGCTCACCTCAACAGCGTAGAATTGGTCGCGGTCAACAGTTGCTATCGGATTATAAACCTGGGGATCGTCCAGGCCTGTGGGCGGGTTCCATTGATACCGCACATTCGCGATCCCGCTGACCTCGGGCGAAAGCGCTGTGAGCTGAACGGGTGTATTCGGTTCAACCTGTGTGTCTGGTGTGAGTTGCAAAGTCATGGCCGGCGTCACCCGGACTGTTACGGATTTGGCAGCCGTCTTGCAATCGAGTGTTCCTGTAACGGTATACGTCGTCGTTTCCATCGGCCTGACAACCTGCTCTGTCGCGTTGATATTTGAAATGCCGGGCCCGGGCTCCCAAACATATTGCGTTGCATTGCCGACAACGGGCAGGTACAAACTTGCTCCCGCGCAAATCGTCGTATCGGCCGGAAGGTTTATCGAAAGTTCTTGTACGGGGAAAATATCAATTGTTTTGGTATCGGCGCAGCCCAGCGCGTCACGCACCCAAATCTCATATCGTCCAGGGACCATTTCAAAATTGGGATCATCCTGAAAATGGACGCCATCCATTGAAAAAGCATAAGGCTCGACACCGTTTTCGCCAAACAGCTTAACCCTGGCTTTCGGATTTGTGCAAGTTGCGTGCGACCACTTCGCAGTTACCTCAGGTGTTGCGATCTTCACCTTTTTGCGAATAACAATTTTATTTTCAGGTGTTTGGGTACTTGTAATGGTCAGTTCAACGGTTTTTTCTCCATCAGTCAGCCAGTACACAACAAATGGCCCCAACCCTGAACCTGACATGAAATGCGCATTTTCCCACTTCCATTCGAAAATAAAATCTTGGCTGACGGCCGTATAACCGGCCCCGTCCTCACGCTCGGAAATGAAACCTTTCTGAGGCTTGATCGGCCCGGAGTAGGTAATGGTAATGTGCGGGTTGGCGTTGCAGATTTGCTGGGGGTTTACGGTAAAAAACTCGGACGGACCCTGTGGCTGGGCGCTGCTAAAAGCTGTTTTGAACAAAAAATAAATAAACAAGAATAAAAAAAGCCTCATACGCCGAGCCGACAAATCCTTAACCGTACAAATAACGGCATTACAATGCGTTGTATAACAATGGTTACCAAGGAAAATTTACGCTGTCTTTTTTGAATGTATATTAAACTAAGCTATTAGTTATTATATATAATTTACTTATATTTACGGCTCTTGTTTATTCCTGAACACTCTAAAATAAATTTCCTAATGGTAAAAAGTCAACTGAAGCTGGCCTGGCGGGTTTTGGTCAAACAAAAGCTGTACAGCAGCCTCAATATCGCCGGACTGGCGATCGGGCTGGCTACTACAATGCTCCTTTTGTTGTGGGTCAACGACGAGTTAGGTTACGACCGTTTCCATCCAAAACACGGGCAGATCATCAAGTTAATGCTCAACATTGCCTCCGATTCGCAGGAAACGCAAACCTATGGCTGGGTAGCCACGCCCGTAGCCGACGCCATGAAACGCGAAATTCCAGGCGTGCTGCAAACGACCTGTTTTTTGGAACAAAAGGCAATTTTTAATCACCTCGACAAAACCACAGAAGAAACCGGCCTTGTCGTCGATACTGACTTTTTGAAAGTGTTCCGCTTTCCATTGCTGCACGGAAATCCGTCCGCGCTACTGTCGACTAACGCCATTCTGATCACCAAAAAGCTCGCAGAAAAGTACTTCGGAGCAGAAAATGCAATTGGCAAGATCATTAGGCTAGATCAAACTCAGGACGTAGAAGTGGCAGGCGTGCTGGAAGACGTTCCCGGAAATTCGACGATTCAATTTGATTACCTGAGACCCATGTCAACTCCCGCAGCCGCAGGTTCGTGGCTGGAAATCAAAGCGCAGGTTTTTGCAGTCGTTGATCCTAAAATCCATTTCGGCCAGTTCACTTCCCAACTTAAAACGCTAACCAGCCGTCACATGCCTGAATGGGTCACCGGCTGGACATATATTTCTCACCGCCTCGACGATGTGTACCTGAACAGCAATTTCAAAAACGGGCAGAATGAAGGTGGAGGACGCATGGTGTATGTGAGGCTGTTCGGTTTCGTAGCCGCATTTGTGCTGCTGATTGCGGCCATCAACTTTATTAACCTGTCGACCGCGCGGGCGGCTGTAAGAGCCAAGGAAGTGGGCGTTCGGAAGGCGGTCGGCGCGGGCAGATGGTCGCTGGTGAGGCAGTTTCTGAGCGAATCTTTGCTGATGACAATCATAGCCGGAACTATTGGCCTGATACTCACGCTGGCGACTTTGCCGGTTTTCAATGAGCTACTTCAAAAACGCATTCAAATTGACTGGACAAATCCTGTTTACTGGGTGAGCTATCTCGGTATTTTGCTTTTAACGGGAATATTGGCGGGCTTATATCCCGCATTTGTCCTATCCGGTTTTCGTCCGGTAAAAGTGTTGACAGGCATGAGAACCAATGCGGCAGGCGGGGCTGTCTGGCTGCGCAAAACGCTGGTAATCGTGCAGTTTACGGTGACGAGTGTGCTGCTTGTCGGGACAGGCATTGTGTTCCAGCAAATTGATTTTATCAGAAACAGAAATTTAGGTTACCAAAAACAAAACCTGATCCGGTTTAATGCCAAAGGACTCTCCGGGCCGGAACAATACGAACATGCAAAATCGGTTCTTGAAAATGTAAATGGTGTGGAATCCGTTACGTTTTCCAATAGCAGTTTCCAGGGCACCTTTGGTCGTAACTATGTGGAATGGGGCGGCCAGCAAACGACGGAAAAAGCCATGTTCGCGGTCATCAACGGAGATGCCAACTTAATTTCCACATTAAATATGAGACTGCACTCAGGCCGAACTTTTTCGCGCGATTTTGGTGCGGATAGCATTGCGGTGATCATCAATGAAACCGCCGCAAAACGCATGAAATTGAAAGATGCACTCGGCGAACGGATTCGCGTCAATGGCCGGGAACATCAGGTAATCGGTGTTGTGAAAGATTTTCACATTGCCTCCGTGCACCAGTCGATCGAGCCTTCGGTGATCATTTATTCTACCGCCAAAATCAATTTTCTTTTCGCGAGACTGAATGCTAAAAATCAGGGCAATACTTTAAAAGAAATCGAGGCCAGATACCAGCAGCTCATGCCCGGCATTCCATTTAATTTTCAGTTCTTGGACCGGGAATATGAGCATGTTTATTACAGCGAATTGCAGATCGGAAAACTCGCTAAGTGGTTTTCTGTGATCGCTGTTCTCATTTCCTGTTTGGGTTTGTTCGGCCTGGTCTCGTTTTCAGTCGAGCGCCGGACCAGAGAAATTGCAATTAGGAAAATTCTGGGTGCCACGGTCGTGAACATTTTTATGCTTGTTACACGCGAGTTTGTATTGCTGGTTTGCATTGCATTAATCGTCGCTGCATTGCCGGTTTGGTACCTCATGACTGGCTGGCTCGAAAAGTTTGCTTACCACGTTGAAATCGGCGGGGACATTTTCATTCGGGTCGCCTTATTGAGTATTGGCATTACGGTTCTTACGGTGAGTTCTCAGAGTATCCGCGCAGCCTTATTTAACCCGGCGAAGAGTTTGCGGGCCGATTAAGTTTTTAGGTAAATATTGCTGTAAACCCAGATCCTCAACCAAATGCCACTATGCGATTTGTTTGTTTTAAGCTCATTCATCGGCCCACTTCAACTGCAAGTTTGCACATTTGAATGGTAGTTATCCGCAATCCAGATTAAACCATTCCCGTCGCTTCAACACGCATTTTACTTTTGCATAAGTTCAACATGGTTATTCTACGGCAGGCAAAATCCTGGTAAATACCAAGATCCGCCAGAATGGAAGCTGTCAACTTTGAACGACACAAAAACAACAGTAATATGCAAACACTTTCAGTGCCAATTGTAAATGCGTTTATTGACGGAGAAAGCGGCGGAAACCCGGCTGCAATAGTGCTCAATGCGGAGCAATATGATCAGAGTACCAAACAACTGATCGCAAGCCGCCTCGGACTTTCTGAAACGGCCTTCGTTTCGCCTTCGCAGGCAGCTGATTTCAAGCTTGAATTCTTTACGCCGGTACGTCAGATCGCGCAATGCGGCCATGCCACAATTGCCACCTTCTCCTATCTTTTGCAGCTGGGACACATTACCAAAGAGCTGGCGTCCATGGAGACAGTTGACGGTGTCCGGTCGGTCACGCTGCACGGCAATACTGCTTTTATGGAACAAACTGCGCCGCGCTACTCCAGACCGGAGGAGATCAATCCGGAGGTAACAATGTCTGCGGTGCTTGCGTCCGTCGGCATTTCTCAATCGGATCTTGCGGACGGCTTTTCACCCTTGGTGGTAAATACCGGAAATTCATTCATGGTGGTCCCGCTCCGATCTGCCGAAAAGTTGAGCCAGATAGAGCCGGATCTGGAAGCGGTCAATCTGATCAGTCAGGAGCTTGGCTTAATCGGATATTATGCATTTGCAGTTCCGGGGCAACATGCGGGCAGGGATGCAACAGCCCGCATGTTTGCTCCATTCTACGGTATCGCCGAAGAGGCAGCGACGGGAATGGCGGCTGGGCCGCTGGCTTGTTACCTGCACGATTATTTGAAAGTTGACAAAGAAACCATCCTGATCGAGCAGGGTTACTTAATGCAGCCCACTAGCTCACCAAGTCTTCTAACAGCAAATTTGAAAGTACAAGGTGGAAATGTCACCAGCCTGATGGTAGGAGGCCGTGCTCATGTTTCGCATACAATTAATTTGGAATGGCATTGAATTGGGAACCCCGTTTGAGGGTTCCTTTCAGCGGAAAACAAAAACAACTTCCAACTGTTAGCCGTCAAACTTTGTCCTCTTCCTGCGATTAGAACAACCACTTAAATCAGAAGAGCGACATGACAGCCATGATGAGAACACGCGTATTTGGTTTTGTAATTTCCATTGCTGCCTTGCTATGCGGCTGCGCCGAGAATGAGGAGGAAGCTTTTTGCACAGAGGAATTCAGATCTGTAACGCTGCTCGTGCCCGGCGATTCGCTGACAAAATCTTACACCGTCAGGTTATCTACCTCTGACACAATCCGCTATCCGCAAAGCCCTGGCTTCGGAGGCAACCATAACGTCTACGTCGTTCTCAATGATACCTACCAACCAAAACTAAAAGGTGAAGTGGACAACTTCCGGTTCATAGGAGAACGGGCCGGTAAAGTGGTTATCAGCGAAGACTATGTCATCAAAGCCGATCATTGTCACATTACAAAAGTGAGTGGCAAAAGTGAGCTTTGATTTCGGCAGGCAAGTAGGTAGTCCATTCAAAACAATGCTGCTTCAAATGCGGTTGGTTGAATCCGACCACATTTAAACCAGCATTGAAAATTAGAAATGGGAAGATTTTAATCTCAGCGCGGAAGCTTGATAAATTTCTTCACCTCGTTTTTACCTTCCGTATTCCGCATCTGGATCGTGTAAATTCCCGCCGGCAGCGCTGCTGTTTCAAGCTGGGAAGGTTTTCCCGAAAAGTTGACGTTTTTGGAAATGACCATTTTGCCTGCTGCATTGTAAACCTGCACCTTACCGGCTGAGATTGCATTACCTGCCTCTACCGTCAGCTGGTCTGCAACCGGGTTCGGGTAAACCGCGAAAGCATTCACCTCGCCCATGTTTACGTTACGAATGCGGCTGTATGCATAAGTTTCGTCCAGGTCAATCATTTTCAAACGGTACAAATTCTCACCTTTTGAAGGGTTAAGATGCATAAAGTCATATTTCTTCAGCTCGAAACTCTCCTTGCTCGCCTGCACCTGGCCGATTGTTTCCCACAATTGGCCCGAATTGCGGCTGTACTGAATATCGAAGCGACCGCTGTTAACTTCACTACTCGTCGACCAGCGGAGCTGTACTGTGGTTTCCTGCTTTTCTGCTGTAAAATCAACCAGTGTGACCGGCAGACTTGTACAGGCGATTTCAACTTCTTCTTCCGAGTTACAACCCGTTTTATTACCCGAGATCACTGCTGCGTCCGGTGAATTGTTTTGAAGATAAGCGCATATTCCTGCTACTGCACAAGTACCCAGTTCCGCATTGTTGGTGATCGTAAGTGTATTACCAATGGAAGTCAGTGCGCTTAATCCGCTGAGCGTGGAAAGTACCGCATTTGAATCCAGTATAAATTCCCCTCCGATCTGGGTCAGGCCGCTTAAACCGGTAAGGGAAGTCAGCGATTTGTTATTTGCAATGGTAAGGTTATTAATTACGGTGCCTAAGTTTTCAAGTCCGGACAGATCAGTTAGCGCATCATTGAAAAAAATCTCCAATTCACTAACGCTTTCAAACTTTCCTATGCCGTCCAGGCTCGTAAGAAGCGGGTTAGCTACAATCCCCAAAGTACCGTACGGGCCGATTGCTTCCAGGTTATTCAAACCTTGAAGGCTTGTCAATGCGCTGTCGCCGAAAATGACCAGGCTGCCGTCGATTCTCGTCAATGCGGACAGGCTGGTAATGTCAGTCAGCGTGCTGTTGTAGGCGAGCAACAAACTTATGTCACCTAGGCCGCCAATCTCTGTCAGTCCGTCCAAGCCTTTTAAATTGGTCAGTACCGGATTACCGATAACCAGCAGCTGTTCTGTGATCGTGGTTACACCTTCAAGACCTTGCAGGTCAACCAATGCACTGTCCGATAACACAAAGAGACTTCCAAGTGTTGTAAGATTGGAAAGCGCCTTGAGATCAGATAAAGTCTTGTTTTCTGCCAGCCACATCCCCTCGGGTACTGCTATCAGATTGTCAAGCCCTTTCAGTTCAGCTAATCTCTCATTTCCGGCAATGGCAATATTTTGGACTAACATAACCCCCTCAAGACCTTCCAGTGAAAGCAGGTTTGGGTTACCTTCAATGATAATATTGTCCAATTTCACGGGCAGTGCTATTCCGCTCAGATTGATAAGCCCTTCGTTTCTATAGATATTCAGATCAACTACGTCCGTCAGGTTACCAAGACCATTTAAATTAAGGAGTAGCGGATTAGACTGGATTTGTACCGTAGGGGCAGATGTGAGTGTGAGATCGCTCAGGGAAGTCAGCGCGTCGTTTCCCTCAATATTAAGTTCGCCCACGGAGGTGAGCTGCGAGAGTCCTTTTAAATCTACCAGGGATATATTGTCCTCTATATCAAGCCTGCCGAAAATCTGCGTCACGTTCGAGAGCGCTGACAGATCTGTTAATAAATCGTTGTCTTCAATACTCACGTCGCCATTATAAACGGTGATATTTTCAATCCCCGCGAGCGAAGTCAGCACAGGATTATCGTCAATCTCAATGCTGTTTGCGGCAGTAAGACCGGATAGTGCCTGAATGCTGGTTAATTGATCGTTGTTTGTTATTGCGATAACTTCGCTCACCGAGGTGAGGTTTTCTAATCCCTGCAAATCAGTGATAAGCGGAGCGTTGTCTATGTACAGATTGCCTGTACTTACCAGTGAAAGATTGCTTAATGTGGTGAGTGCCGGGTGTTCTGAAATGCTGAATTCGCCTCCTACGGTTAACAGGGATTCTAATCCAGCCAGCGTGGGCAGGGAAGAATTATTAAACAGGAACAGATCATTGGGGACATCGGTAATGTTGGAGAGCGCCTGGATACTGGCCAGCAGTGTATTATTCTGAATTCTTATACTTCCGCTGACCGAAGCCAGGTTTTCCAACCCTGCCAGGCTCGTCAGCGAAGAGTCCTGCTCTATAATGAGATCACCGGGAATGGTCGTGAGCGCCGAGAAGCCGCCGATCGTCGTCAGCAACTTATTCTCTACGATTTCGAGAGTGCCACCAATACCCGCGACGTTTGCCAGACCCGATAAGTCGGTCAGCTCGGGATTATTCTTGATTAAAATCTCTGCATTCGTGCTGGTGAGCGCCATGTTACCCAGCGTGGTAAGTGCGGGATTATTTTCGACGGTCATTTTGCCGCCAATGGTTTCCACATTTCCAAGTCCGGCGAGTGTTGTCAATGCGGCATTATTCTGTATGAAATAGTCGCCGGGAATGGCAGTAATGCCGGACAGGCCATTTACATTGGTTAATGCAGAATTTTCATAGATCTCAATATTCGCCCCGACACTTACAAGATTTTCCAATCCTGCGAGCGTGGTCAGCTCCTGGTTGTAGCTAATAACAAGCGTCGCTCCGATGGAGGTGATCCCGCTCAATGGGGTAAGGTCTGTAATAGGTGATCCAAACCCGCCGCCGATAATCACATAATTCGGTATTGTGGTGCATCCGGGATAGTTTGTGGGGAAGTCGTTAACCGAAGATTGATCTTGGAAAATCACTTCGTCGGGACACTGCGCGAAAGAGGCAAAAGGGAGCAATAACGCAATGAAGCAGTAGAGTTTTTTCATGAAAAACGGTTGAGTATAAATGAATTCTTGAAAAGTACAAAACAATCCTGATATAAGTCAGAACTATTTGCGCAACGCACTTAACGTGAGTTTTTTCCGAGGGGCTGCTGCTGCTATTTCTTCCCCGAAACTACCTGGTAAGTGATGGAAAAGAAGAGTAGGGCGCGAGCTGTTCAGCTTTGTGGCGTGATTTTTTCTTTTCGTCAACTAAAATTCATTTAATATGCAAAACGGACCTATTCTGTACGTCGGAGGTGATGATGACGACCGATATCTTGTTTCGGATGCTCTTCAGGATATTGGCTGCACCAACGAAGTGATCAACTTTGATAACGGTCAGGCGCTGATTGACTATCTGCGCTCTTCAGACGAGCGGCCATTCCTGATCCTGTGCGATCTGCATTTGCCCCAGATGTCGGGCCTGGAATTAAAAGAGCTGATTAATTCCGACGAAAAGCTTAAAAGACGTTCGATACCGTTTATATTTCTGTCGGACGCAGTGCATCCGCGCGATGTTGAGGATGCGTATATGTCGCTCGTTCAGGGTTTTTACCTCAAAGCGAAAACCTATGAAGGACTGAAAGGCCAGCTTGCGGCGATCTGTGAGTATTGGGAAAAGGCAACCTTACCCGGTGAGCGCACAAGTCACAGCTGAGAAAGCCCTATAAGTTTGAAGACCAACATCATATCTCGCATTGAACCTGGAAAGAGATTTTAAATGGCAGAGCAGGAAAGGTTAAATGCATTGAAAGGCTACGATATCCTTGATGAGAAGTTGCATTAATGCTGAAAGGAAGGCGCACCCTGCTCGAAAAACTGTAACCCATACTGTTAGCTCCAATTGAATCCCCAAAAGCAGAAATTTACTCAACCACCGGAGATATGGCGATGATTAAAAAACAAGACCTGCCGCAAAAGATCTGTGTCGTTTGTGGCAGGCCGTTCACCTGGCGGAAGAAGTGGGAGAAAGTTTGGGATGAGGTCAAATATTGCAGTGAAAAGTGCCGCAGGTCAAAATGATCCCGAGCGCACTTCTGTGATCTTCATCCTGCGTGTGGCGCTGGAAAGTTCAAGTAAGCTTAATGCTGTACAGCTCCGGCACTAGTTGGCCCGGGTCCAGTGCATTGATTTACCAAAGGTAGGCACGCCTATCCAGCCACGTACTTCCAGTCTGCCGTCGCTGCCTACTTTCAGCCTGCCGCTATACCATTTGTTATTCCGCGGGTCAAAAATTTTGCCGCCTTCCAGCGTGTGCTGATCGATAATCGAGAAATCCTTGAAGATCACAGCGCCGATCTCCCCGTTTTTGATCGCCTTAGCAGGATCTTTGATCCAAGTAACTGTGCCGCAAAACTTATCGCCGCACGGCGCGATCGTGATCTTGGAAGTTTTCTCTCCGGGATACCAGCTGCCTTCGGTAATGTGGCGGGCCGCAGGTTTC
The DNA here is from genome assembly GCF_000701505.1 of Dyadobacter crusticola DSM 16708. Taxonomy (GTDB): domain Bacteria; phylum Bacteroidota; class Bacteroidia; order Cytophagales; family Spirosomataceae; genus Dyadobacter; species Dyadobacter crusticola. Next base: position 465,625 of record NZ_KL370786.1, read on the forward strand.
ATAGACATGGCAATTGTACTGCCCAGCAGGATAATGGAATATAGTAGTCGGGTACGCATATTTAAAATTGAGAGTCAGATCGAAATTGAAATAACTGGCTGCCTCTTCAACAAAAATACCATACCCGGAGACTTTTTCAGAATATTACCTGCTCGGTAAAAAGGCAGACCGAGGTCAGAGCGCGATGCTTGCGGGATTAATAAAGTACTTCATACCAATGCTCTCTTGGTCCTATTCTATCCACTTTTGTTACCCAGGCCGCTCTCATCGTGAAGATATACCTGACCTGGCCCGCTTGCGGATCTTCCTCATAATAGATCATGCGGATCCTGTCGGGAGATGCACCTGCAATGGCTTCTTCCTCAGTTTTGTACTTTGCAGGAAAGGTATTGTCGAGGTAACCCACAGATGGTAAATATTGATTTTTAGAAAGCGATTGAACCGCCCGGCCGAAATAAGAGTCTGGAAGTCTTACTTCAAGGGTTTCCCGTTCATCGTTCCAGCTGCAGGTTCCAGTACTTGCAGACTGTGGTAAAAATTCGCGGAATTTAAAATTGGTCGCATAGGGCACATTGCCGTAGGGACCATAATCAATCACATGGACTGTTGCAGTTTCGGGTCCGAAACTGTATGCAGAAGCGGCTACGACAGCCAAAAAGGTGCTCCCGTCCATTTTTGCTTCGTTGCTAAGCATGTTAAAAGTTTTGGCCACTCCGCCCTGTTCAATTGTCAACTCTTCACATCGCCAGTACTTATGGCCTGCCCGCAGTGTTGCCAGAAACGCATTCTTGTCGACGGCTGGCTTCGGTTCGGGCTCTTCATGGTCTTTTTTTGCGCAACCAAAAAGCGTTGTGATTAATAGTAGAAGGTAGAAGGAACGTTTCATTCGTGTTGAGTTAGATTCAAATGCAAGATACAATAATCAGTCAATTGTGCGAGCTAGGAAACCATCTGTAAAGTCCGGCGTGATTGCAGGATCAGGCAGGCTTTGATCTTACCTGGTTCGGCCCTGATGAAAAACCGCATATTCAGTAATGCAGTGATATCTCTGACCAGTAACAAGCCTACTCCCACCTCGTGAAGCGGGACAACCTGCGCATCCTGTTTTGCCGATTGTTCAAATCCATTCAGCCACTGAACAATGGACTGCGGCATTTCTTTCCCGTGGTTCTCAATGCAAAGGCAAATTTGCTCGTCCAAAGTATCGGTATATATACTAATGCGGCTGTTTTCGGAGTACTTGGTGGCATTGTCAAAAAGGTTATGCAAGACGATCGCAAACAGATTTGAGTTCGTTTTTACTTCGATTTCATCGCTTACCTCCCATTGGAAATGGTTGTTTTTTGAGGCAACAATACCTTCGTAAAGAGCAGCTTTTTCGATTAGCAACTCTCTCAGGTTTATCCATTTGATGTTCACCCCGCCATCTTTGATCTGCGTTTTCGAAAATTCAAGAAGGTTTCCCATGAACAAAGACATACTTCCTACGGCGTTCTCCACAGCCTGGATATAATCAAGTACGTGCTCAAACTGTCCATTCTGTATGCAGGCGCTGATGTACTTTATTGTAAAAGACACATAGTTCATCGGAGCCTGAACGTCATGTGTGATGGAAGCAAGGAGGCGCGACTGCAGGTAGATCTGGTTATCCAGCTTTCTTTGCGACTCATGCAGGTCGTGCAATGTTTTTTCAAGATCAGCGGTTCTCTCGGATACGGTCTGCTCGAGTAGCTCATTTCGACGCTCAATTTCACGGGCATGTTGCTGCTGCAATTCCAACTTTTCATTCTGCCGGGTACGCTGATAATGGATGTAAAATATGAATGGAACGAGCATAGCGCTCACAAGCATTCCCCGGATCGACAGCCGCATTATCCCGACCCAAAATGTATTGTTGCGAATGGGAGCATTTGGGTAGTCTTCGAAGAACGGATTGGAAGAATGGTACAGCACGATCGACAAAACCATGCAGAGAAGCACAGATAGCGCCACTTTCTGCCAGTTCCTGAATTGGGTTTCCCGCTGAATGTAATGCGAGCCGGCCCATGAAAAGAACCAGAGACACCAGATGACCGTCTGTGATCCGATCAGGTTCACCGGGTCTTTGCCTTGTCCTTCGGAAAGCCTCACCGGCAGAAGGGCCGTCGTCAAGATTGTAGCTACAATCAGACCGAGCACTAATTCATACTTTTTCAATGGTATATATCTTATCAAATGTTCCCTGGATCCTATTTCACAGCAATGATAAGCACTTTCATGAAATCGGCATTGTAAAAAGATGAGTGCGGGACCGCGAATTCTCGGTTATCTGCTGAAAGCCGATAATTTTTTCTGACAATGCTGTCGGGGCACTATTGTTTTGCAGTTTTGAGAACAGCCTTTTTGGTGATGACGCAATGCTACTGTCAACAGTTTGCCTTTATACAGCATGGTAAAAAATATATTATCCAATACGACCTTCAAAAAAGGCATCACGGTCCCAAGCCTTTTGTTCATTTTCTCCATCACATTTCTGGCCAGTTTCTTTCCGGAGATTACTGATTCGTTGCTGGTAAGTATGCAGGACTGGATTTTTACCAATCTCAACTGGGCGTACGTCTGGTCGGTTACCTTGTTTGTCTTCTTCCTGCTGGCGCTGGTTTTCAGTAAGTTTGGTTCAATCACATTGGGCGACAACGATGCAGTGCCCGAATACTCCTTTTTCTCGTGGATTTCCATGCTGTTTGCCGCTGGGATGGGGATCGGTTTAATGTATTTCAGCGTTTCAGAGCCCATATCCCATTATTCAGATCCTACATTTGCTGAACTTTCACAGGTCCAGCGCGCAAAGAATGCACAGCTTTATACATTTTTCCATTGGGGAATACATGCCTGGGCGATTTACGGCATTGTGGGGCTTTCACTGGCCTATTTTGCGTACCGTTATAAGCTGCCGCTTTCGCTGAGAAGCTGCTTTTATCCCATCATGAAAGAAAAGATCAATGGCCCTGCCGGGGATGCTATTGATACTTTTGCGTTGTGCAGCACTTTTTTCGGTATCACAACCACGCTGGGCTTCGGCGTGGTGCAGCTCAATGCAGGATTGGTCGAGTTGGGTTTGATGAAAGACACTGCGTTCTCATCACAAATCATCATCGTACTGGTGATCATGGCGATATCCATTTTTTCGGCTACCACAGGCGTAAGCAAGGGCGTGAAGTTTTTGAGCCAGCTGAATATTGTAAGCGCGGTCGTATTGATGCTGTTCGTGCTGGCTTTTGGGCCGACAGTCTTTTTACTCGGCACGTTTTCAGAAGGGATAGGGGATTACCTGAACCAGTTTCTAAGCCTGACTTTCAACACGCACGCTTACGAACCTGAGCGTCAGCCGTGGTACTTCAGATGGACCATACTCTACTGGGCGTGGTGGATTTCGTGGGCACCTTACGTCGGCCTTTTTATCGCAGGTATATCCCGGGGAAGAACGATCCGCGAGTTCATTTGTGCCGTTTTGATCCTGCCGACGGTCTTTAACTTTTTATGGATGACCGTGTTCGGGAATTCGGCAACCTGGCTCGACCAACACGAGGCGGCCGGACAATTAAGCGGTTTAGCCGGCCGCGCCGACGAGCTGCTGTTCCGGTTTCTGGATTATCTTCCCGCCTCCGGTCTGACGAGCTTTCTGGCTATCTTTATCATTTTTGTCTTTTTCGTTACCTCGGCCGACTCGGGCATTTTCGTCATCAACAGCATAGCCACCAACAATGCGGAAAAATCGCCTAAGTGGCAGCTGGTATGCTGGGGAATCTTGTTGGCCCTGCTGGCGCTTGTGCTGCTGAATGCAGGCGGTTTGCAATCGCTTCAAACCATGACGCTGATCACCGCTTTGCCGTTCGCAGTAGTGATGATCATGTTTTGTTACAGCCTTGTTCAGGCATTGATTGTCGACAGTTACTATTACACCCGGGAGTTTTCGCCCGCCACCAATAACTGGTCTGGCGAGCGGTGGAAAGAGCGGCTCCACAAAATACTTTCGGTGAAAAACCCGGGATATGTTGATGAATATATCGCTAATACAGTTCGCCCTGCACTGGAAGAGCTGGCAGAAGAATTCAACCAGAAGGGAATTCGAGCAACAACCGAAGTGAAAGCTGACCCTACCGAAGTAGCGCTGACCATCAAGCATAAAGAAATCGAAGACTTTGTGTATGGCGTACGCAATCAGAATAAAATGATTTCAAGCATTCTCGTAAAGGAGCGGAATGTTCCCAGTGTAAAAGGCAACGAGGCTTACAGTCCGGTCAGCTTTTTCGGAGACAACAGACTGGGATATAACATGGAGTATTTTACAAAAAATGAAATCATTGCCGACGTATTGAAGCAATACGAACGCTTCCTGGAATTGTCTTCCGAAGTTAAAAATGAAATTTTTACCGATATTAATTCCAAACGCAGGCCCAGCATTTAACCGGACAAGCTGAATACAGCTCATCTGATCTTGTTTTCTTTCTTCCGCCCTCAACTGGCGTGGATTTTATTTTCAATCAGGTCTTTTCAGGCCAAAGCAATTAATTATCATGAGTGATACTCTAAACTTCCTTATTCTTGGCAATACCCTCATAACCTGGTCACTGGCTTTCGCCCTCTTGGCAGTACTGCTTATCGCCATTCGTTTTTTCAGATCTATTGTGATCAGGAGAGCAAAAAAATGGGCTATGAAAACGACTACGAGCTGGGACAACTTTGTAATCGAAATGATTGAGTCTTCGGTGGTGCCGGTACTCTACATTGGCTCGGTTTATCTGGCGTTTTCAATGCTGACATTGCCTGCGAATGTGGACAGGGTTGCACATACCGCACTGCTTATAGTTGTCACCTTTTTTGCGCTGCGCATTGTGAGCTCGGCTTTCAAAAAATTTGTCCTTTCTTTTATCCATCACCAGGAAAATAGCGAGGCCAAACAGAAGCAGGCGAGCGGACTTATCCTGATTGTGAACATTGTAATCTGGATTATCGGGATCGTTTTTATGATCGACAACCTGGGTTATGATGTAACGTCACTGATCGCCGGGCTGGGAATCGGGGGTATCGCCATTGCATTGGCCGCACAGACGATCCTTGGCGACTTGTTCAGCTACTTCGTGATCTTTTTCGACCGCCCTTTCGAAATTGGCGACTTCGTTGTCATCGATGATAAATCGGGCGTAATAGAGTATATCGGCATCAAAACGACCCGAATAAGGACACTCGGCGGCGAGCAACTCGTTTGCTCCAATACGGACCTGACCAATTCACGCCTGCACAATTACAAGCGGCTGCAGAAACGGCGTATTCTGTTTCATCTGGGTGTTACTTACCAGACTTCGCATGCAACGCTGGCGGAGATTCCCGGCATTATCAGAGAGATTATTGAATCCAAGCCGGACCTTACTTTCGATCGCGCGCATTTTTCCGGGTATGGTGATTTCAGTTTGAATTTCGAAGTGGTTTACTATGTGCTGGGCGCCGACTACACCTTTTACATGGATAAACAACAAGCCATTTACCTGGACATTTTTAAAGCTTTTGAAGAAAGAAAGATTGACTTTGCCTACCCAACCCAGACGCTCCTGATGCAAATGGAAAATGCGCACGCCAGGTAAGATCGAATTCTCTAAATGACTGAATATTCTGGCTAGATTTGCGGATGAATGAAACTATCATGCTTCCTGTCGAATATCAGGGCGAAATTATTGAGCTGCCTTTGACTATCGTTCCATTGGGATACACTTATCAGTTGCATGTGCAATTAGAGGCGAAAAAACTGATTTTCGAAAAGGATGATGAAGGCCAGTATCGGGTTATTGAGCTGTCAGGTGAACTTGGTACAGAAAACAGAAGTCTTGTTCAGGCTATTTTGAAAACTCTGCAAGCGCTTTAAGTACAAGGCAGGCTTTAATGTGTTGATGAAGGAATATTTGACAGAATAAAACTGAACAAATGGCGGCAAACCGCTTGTTTATCGGGATTCCGGTGCCTGTTGATATTGCAAGGCGACTACAAGAGCAGCTCCCTGCCGGGGATCTTTTGAAACGGTCTGCGCCGGAGAATTACCATATTACTCTCCAATTCCTGGGAGAGGTACACGACGTTGAAAGCGTTATCAGACGGTTCGAAAAGCTTACATTCAAATCTTTTGGGATTTCGATCAATGGAATATCAGGATTTTACAAAAATGATAAGCTTTCCGTTCTCTATCTCAGCATCTTGAACGGGAAAAGTGAGCTGGGCGAATTGAGCCAATTGGTAAAAACGGCATTCCCGGATTACGACAAAGACACAAATCCTGTCTTTACGCCACACATCACCGTCAACAGGAACATCAAAAAAGCCGAGTTGCCTATTGCCCAGCAGCTGCTGACATTCAGGTTTGCCGAGCCGATATCCTTCGGGGCCATGCAAATTTTTCTGTATGACAGCAGCAATTTCAGCAACTCCCGCCTGTATAAATGTATTGGTTCAGTTGACGCGGCGGTAACTGATTCCTGACATTCCTAATCATAGCCGGCCCTGAATTGTAGTGGCGTTTGCCGGGTCTTTGTTTTAAAAAGCTTGCTAAACGATTGCGGGTACTCGAAGCCTAATTCGTATGCAATTTCACTGACTGAAAGTTGTGTGGTCGATAATCTTTCCTTGGCCCGCTCAATTAATTTTTCGTGGATTAATTGCTGCGTAGTGCTGCCTGTAAGCTGTTTCAGGCAATCGCTCAGATACTTGGAAGATAAATGCAGCTCCTCCGCCAGGAACTGGGCTGTGAGTAAACCATTGCTGGGCTGATCGGACGCAAAGTAGTTATCCAGGATCTTTTCGACCTTATTTAAAAGCTCATTGCTGGCTGTTTTGCGCGTGATGAATTGCCGGTTGTAATATCGGTCGCAGTAAGTTAGCATCAGTTCCATGTTGGCAATCCATACTTCCTGACTGAAATTGTCGATCGGCAGCGAAAGCTCCTTTTGTAGTTGCCGGAAGATGCTTTCCATCGTTTCCTGCTCTTCGTTGGAAAGGATAAGTGCTTCGTTGACAGCATAACCGAAGTATCCGTACGATTTAATTTTGCTTCCCAAAGCCGAGTTTCGAAGGAAATCCGGATGAACTGAAAGCTGCCAACCCGCTCTGGCAAAAACAAAATCCGTATCGATAAAGCTGACCTGCCGCGGCGCAAAACAGGAAATTACACCCTCGTCAAAGTCGAACGTGTTCTGGCCGTATTGTATTTTACAGGGGCATTCTGTCTTCAAAGTCACCTGGTAAAAGTCGGTGATGAGTCTGGTCCGCTGTTCGATTTTAATTTCGGGAAAATCCTCAAACCGGATCAGGCTCACGAGCGGGTGCCTGGGCTTGGGCAGCTGCAAAAGCTGGTGCAGCTGAGTAACCGAATGAATGTGAACAGTTGTTGTCGTTTCCATGCCTGCCAAGATAGTTAAACCAGACCTAATTTCTTTCGGTAAGAATTGGCCATGAATCGGGCGATCATCGCATTCGGCAAAACCGTCGCTAATCGTGCGCCAAACCGGTTTCTACCACCGGATATGTGAAAATGTTTTTTTGCTTCCAATGCTATCACCAGTTCGTCGGCTACCTGTTCCGGCGTTTGCGTGGCAGCGGTTTTGTAGTCTGAGCTCAGACCCACCCCTTTTTCATTATTGATGCCGGCGGCTGCATTGAAATTGGTTTTTGTAAGTCCGGGCGCAAACAGCATCACCTGAACATTGTAAGACTTACATTCCTGCGTAACCGCCTCGGTAAATGAACGGACAAACACTTTACTGGCTGCGTAAGTTGCCATGTAGGGCACCGGAATAAATGCGGCCATTGACGCCACATTGATGATGGTGCCCGCCTTCCGCGCTCGCATTGGCTGCATGAAAAGATGCGTCATGGCGACCAATGACGCGTTATTAAGTTGAAGTAAGTCCAATTCAGATCTCAAAGACAATGCTGCGAACTCACCGCCCGAGCCAACCCCTGCATTGTTGACCAACAGATCAACCTCCCAGTTTCGATTTTTTGTTTCTTCAAAAATCTGAAATGGTGCATCTGGCCGGGCCAGGTCGGCTGCGATGAATGTTGCATCTATCCCGTGAGTTTCCTGCAATTGTTTACTGAGGGCAGAGAGTTTCTCCTCATTACGGGCGACGAGAATGAGGTTATGCTTTTTCTCTGCCAGCTTTTTTGCCACCGCCTCACCAATCCCTCCCGAAGCTCCTGTTATCAATGTGTATTTCATTTTTTCTATGCATTAAATGCTGACACAAAGGAACAGCAGCTTTGGGCTCCAACTTGTAGCCAAAAGTCGTTTTGTTGTGTTCAATGATCGGGTGGGTTTTAGTAATCTTTGGCAGAAAATTGACACGCGCCGGGTCGCATTCATAAATCATACTCACTGATAAAGCTTGGATTGTTCCCCTCCGCGGGATAATAATAGAACCCGACGAGCAGCTTACTTCCTGCGGAAACCGCCCCTATTGATCCATTGATCAGGGCCCCGCTACTTACCCAGTGAGCTTCCTTTAAGATAGATTTTAGCCGCGTATCCACTTCCTCGTTGAAGCCGGTGACGGTTTGAACAGTATCGACTCGGAGGTCGTTTGCAAATGTGACTTCGTAAATGGCAAAGGTCTTGCTGACCTTGATGCCATTAAGCGTTTTCAGCTCATCGTGCAGATCAGCTCCGTAAGTCGTTTTATCAGTCGTCTTGATCTTGCTTCGTTTCAAAAAGTCCAGCATTTCCAGCTCGCGGGCTACTCCTGAAACCTTCGAATTTGTGAGCACAACATAGCCGGAGCAGGAACCAAAAGTGTATTGCCCCGCTCGGCCTAGCCGTGCATATACCAGCATTTCGGTGCCTTCCTTGAAATAGATATCACAAGATGTACGCCTTTTACCGTCGCTACTACCTTCAATGAGAATGGATTTCACATGATTGCCTTTGAAAAGCTGGCTGATTACTATGTTCGACTTATAGTAGAGCGCAGCGCCTTTGTTTGGGAAGTTCTTCACGATAGTTACCCGCGCAACAAAGTCAGATTGAACATACTTATCCATAAACCCGGCTGGAATGCATACACAGGCATATCCTTTAAGTGAGCAGCACAACCCGATCGCAATGAATGTGAATATAGTCTTTAATCCTGGTGGCATTCGTGAGGCTGTTTTGTTATCAATATATAACAAAATTATACATAGTTCAACTTTAAGCCTATTAACGGCCGCTTCTTTATTCTTCCAACAAAATTACCATGTCTTCTATCAGCTGGGCGGTACTTTCCTTGGAAGTGCCATCGTAAATCCCGCGGACGTATTTGTTTTTGTCGACCAGTACAAAAGAGCCGCTGTGAATAAACCCTCCCGGCTCGTTCGGGTCAGCCATTGCGCTTACCAGGTAGTGCTTTTGACCGATCTCATAAATTTTTTCACGGTCGCCGGTAACGAATTGCCAGTTATCACCTTCTAGACCCAAATCATCCGCATATTTTTTCAGTACGGCAGGCGTGTCATGTTCAGGGTCAATGGTATGCGATAAGATCCCAGCGCCGGGATTGTCCTTGAAGCGCTTGAAAACGGTCAGCATGTTCGATTTCATGACCGGGCAGATCGTGGGGCAGGTTGTAAAAAAGAAATCTGCGACATAGATCTTGCCTTCCATTTGCTTCTGTGTGAATGTTTGATTTTTGTGGTTGACAAAAGCGTAATCCGGGATTTTAGGGTATGTGGTGACTTCCGTTTTCTTGCCGTTTACCAATCTCACCACCGTTTCCGGCTCTCCCAGGATTGGCAGTTTTTTATGTTTGCACGCACTGATCATCAGTACGAGTACACATGCGATAACGTGTTTCATTGTTTGTAGTTGTTGATGAAATCCTCTGACCTTGATATTGCATCGCGCATTTGGCTGTTTACCACTTCCATCTTCGCAGTCTGATCCCCAATGTAAGTGTCCTGTTGGGCTGCATCGAGATTTTCAAGGGTATCTGCCTTGTACTGATGCATCCAGCCCATCATCGATTTATCTGCCTCGTCCAATTGTGCGATCAGGCTTTGTGCCTCTGCTTTTTGCTTTTGTAGCTCCCGACTCGGGCTCGACGCGTTCAGGCTTTCGATTTCATTCACGATACTTGTGAGCGTCTTTTTAACGGACATCATTTCTCCCATTTTAGGCATCATGCTGTCGTGCAACTCCATCAGCTGTTTGGCTTTCGGGTGCCCGTGACCGGCGTGCGAGGTGTCGTGATGAGCTGTATGATTTTCAGTCTCTTGATTGCTGTTGCACGCTGTTATGGCAAGCCCGGTGATAATTAATATCAAATGTGTTTTCATAAAAAAGTTGTTTAAAAGTTTATGGGCCTTTTACCAGGCGACTGTTCCCCACGCGTTTGGTGTAGGTAGCATAATGCACCGGGTATGAAGAACATACCTGGTGCAGATGCCGACTATCTGTATTTAAAATAGAAACCCGATTTGCAGCATGAGCCTTTCTCGGGCAATGACATGTCCCGAGGCGCTTTTTTGAGCAATGGGCTTTTGTGCATTGATTCCGACCGTCCATTTGTTGGAGAAAAATGTAACCCCTGCTGTCCCGTTCAGAAGCCTGCCTCCCGTCAAGTCGAGCACTTTCCCGTGCTGCTCTCCGTGGTCTGCGTGCTCGCCGTAAACGCCTAAGCTGGGTGTAAGTGAGATCTTGCCGATGTCGAACGAACGGTAAAGCTCCACGGTACCAAAGACCTGGTCACCGAAGCGGTAACCTTGCGAATTGGTGGTGTTGAACTTGCGGGAAACATTGGTAGCCAGGCCCCATTGATCTTTATTAATGGTGTAAAATGCATTGACAATGAAATCCGCACTGCCGGTGCCCAGCTGAAAATTGGCATTGGCCACTTCAAGCGTATTGTTTTCATCAAACCTGAAATTGCCCGTAGGCAGCTTGACCCCACCGCCGATCATCAGCGTATGGTTGTAATTGCTCGATGTCTCCTTATCCATGAATGTGTTCAGGATATTGTAGTTAGCCAAAACCAAGATATCGCCCAGCCCGTTCTGTCTTTTCACATCCGCAGAAGTTACCTGCTTGTCGATCCGGTAGGGGACAAATGCCATTACCTGCACGCGTTTGATCGGAAATAAACGGGCGTAGAGTTCGCCGACATTGAAATACTCTTCCGTTTTGAGCACCTTGCTGTCGGCATGCGTCACGAAATGCAGCCGCTGGTACCGCAGCCCGATCACTGATTTATGCGATTGGGGCATCAGTCCGAAATACGAGCCACTATTGGCACAGCCGCAAATGTCGCAGGCCATAGAAGCCTGAGCAGCGAGAAGAAAAGGAAAGAGAAATATGTGTTTGATTTTCATGATCATTTCATTTTAGAATGCACTGCCGATCCCTGGATCGGCGAGTTTGGGATCGCGGATAAACTGCTCGTCGGAAAGTGTTTTCAGGAAAGCAATGAGCGCCTGCTTTTCTGTTGAGGACAATGCAAGTCCCGGTTTCCCATGGGCCTGGATCAGCAGCGGGTCAAGCGTTGCTGTTTTCTGGACACTGTCGGTATAATGGTCGAGCACCTCCTCCAAGGTATGGTACCGCCCGTCGTGCATGTAAGGAGCGGTAAGGCCCACATTCCGCAGGCTGGGGACTTTGAACTTGTACTCGTCACCCGGCTTTCCCGTTATCGCAAACCGCCCCTGATCATTGTTGCGCATCGGCATAAGGCCATTGTTACGGAATGAATGATCGGTGAAAAGTACGCCCTCGTGGCAGGAGCAGCAATTCTTTTGAAATAATACCAAACCTTGCTTTTCCTGCGCATTCAATGCATTATCGTCACCGGCGCGGTAATAATCATATTTCGAAGTAGCGGAAACCATTGTCATCATAAACTGCGACAGCGCTTTCATCATCCGCTCCGAATTGATCTCTTCCGTCCCGAAAGCAGCTTTGAACATTTTGGGATAATCCACCGGGATTTTGGAAGCGGCCAGTGGCGTATTCCGAAGCTTGTCAAGTACATTCAATACTTTTTCATCCATTTCCACCGGGTTTTCAATCGGGTTGAACGGAATCAAATCCATATCATGCACGCCGCCATCCCAGAAAAAGGAAGTATTCCACGCCATATTCTGAATTGCCGGAGAGTTGCGCTCGCCCAGCCGGTCGTCAACGCCGTGGCTGAGCTCGTGCCCGTGGTGCGTGAATGCAGCCGCCTGCTGGTGACAAGTCCCGCAGCCGACCAGGTTCGTCCTTGACAGTATCCCGTCGTAAAACAGAAACTTTCCCAGTTGCACACCTTCCTCGGTAAGCGGGTTACGCGAGAGGTCGTAAACCGGTTCGGGGAAACCGGGCGGTTTGCTCCACACGATCGGAGTCGGCCCTGTCTTGACCGGATCCGGTGGTGGCGCATCACTTCCCTTGCCGCAGCCTGCAAGCACAAGCAGCGACAGTAAGCATGTCGATAGTATGTTCATTCTGAATATTTTACCAAATCAATGGATGTGATCCAAAGTGAACATGTTCACATAGTTGTTCGCGACCAGCTGCGACCTTTCAGGCTGCCCGCCCATAATGCTGTTGTATGCAGCAATGCTGATGTTGGCCGCGGGTCCGTCAAACATTTTCAGTACATCCACCAGGAAATGCACTTCCGGCGTATTGCTGCTTGTAACGCTGGCTTTGCGTTCGCCGAAGTTCATTTTTACGATGCGGGTGTTATTGACCGTTCTTTCATTATACCCACCGAACAATCCGATGTGAAAGTAAAATTTGCCATTCACAGGGTTACCTGCGGAAGAAGTACCTTCCAGCTTGACGAAAATATACCCTGAGTTCCAGGCCCAGTACATTCCATCGCCCATCATTGAACCGGAAGGGTCCAGCACACCCTGGCGCTTCTCGATCGGGGCTGTGTTACGTGCGCTATCCACACCCACCATAAATTCAGCGGCTGTGTAATCGCCAAGGGGTACATTGTTCAGCGTCACAAACTGGGACGTTTTTGTGTCTTCTTTGATCAAAAAATAACTGGAATCCTGGGGCACGGTGTAAACACTTCCGTCTGCTTTGGTCAGCTTGATATTGGAAATGTAGTAATTGAATTTGGTAACAGTGAAATCCTCATTGCTGGCATTCTTATAGGTTACGCTGTTGAGAACAAGGTTTTTATCACCTGCTACATTGTCGAATTCAAGGCGGAGTTTTCCGCTTGCGGCGGCAGATGGTGCCGGGTTTGGGTCAGCAGTGGAATCAGTACAGGAATTGAATATAAAGAGGCTGCATACGGTCAGCATAGCCGTAACGCACGGATAGATACGTTTCATAGTATGAAAAATAGAAATGTAGCCGACGGGTCGCGCCGGAATGTTAATAATGGAAATGAGTTGTCTGAAAAGACAAAAAGAAAGAGGGGTAAGCCGGCGTCAGGCTAACGGTGGATGAAAGATGCTGCCGATCATCAGGCGATCTTTAAAGGAAGATTGAAAATGGTATTTTACAGCATCAATAGCCTGAAAAGAAGGAGCTGCGTACTCCAATGCGAAGTTACTCTCTGAGCTCATTACCTGGTAGATCAGGCTGGCCATCAAATCCTGTTCTGCCTGGCGCTCCTGCTGTTTTTCGGCAGCGGCCAGCTTTTTGGCGAGGTAACATTTACCGTTACAGTTGAGCTTGGGCCTGTTCCGGTTAACGCAAAGCGTTTTTGCAATGTAATCTTGTCTGATCTGATAGTCCAGACAGATCAGCGGGATCGCCCATGCTTTCACAAGCATCAGCGTCAACAGGCCCAGGCCAATCCACTGTCTCTTTAAACTATTCAATGTGAAGCAGATAAGATTTTATCACTCGAAGATGCGGTAAAAGTAACCACCAAATGCTAAAAAGTAAAGAGAATGGGCGTCTTCTCTGCACTTAAACCTGATGAAGAAATTTGAAGTGCCAAATACAACAGCGGTGATCCGGGTCGTCACATCGTATCGATTGATGCGGTGGAATTGGCTCACAAAAGCTTCAACCACCTGATATTATATTATTATTAAGACCAGCAGTCGTTTAGGTTAAACAAATACATTTGCGTTGATATCGATGATTTTTGCCGAATCACTTCCTGGAAGGCGAGCTGGTCCCGGCATCAGATCATTGCTAAAAGACTCTACTGATAAACCGCAGGTTGGCGTGACAACTTACAGTGAATATTCCGAAGAGAAACTGCTGACACTGCTTGCCAGCGGTGACAAGGGAGTATTTAAATGGATTTACTTCACCTATTTCCCCCGCATCTTTTCCTACGCCCGCAAATTCACCAGGTCCGCGGAGCTGGCCGAAGACATTGCGCAGGATGTATTTCTGAAAGTTTGGGAAAACAAAGCTGACTTTGCCGAGATCAAATATTTGGAAGGTTACCTTTTCACGATCTGCAGGAACACCACCCTGAATGTGCTTTCACGCGCGGCCCGCGAAAACAGGATTTACAACCTGATCATGGCCACAATCCCGCATGCGCACACGAGCACGGAAAATGAGATCCAGACAGCGGAGTACGACCTGCTGCTCAGCCAGGCGATCGAACGGCTGCCGTCCCAGCGGAAGAAAATCTTTCAGCTTTGCAAGATCGAAGGTAAAAGTTACGAGCACGTTGCCCGGGAACTCGGCGTCAGCACGGGTACGGTCAATGATCACATTGTAAAAGCGACCCGCTCAGTCCGTTCCTATTTACTCCGATACGACATTGCCCTCGGAATAACCGTGGTCACATCAATTTTCTTAAAAAAATTTTAGGAAGCAGCATATGTCCTCCCGCAGTTGTTGGTCATATCTCTAAACCGGCAGCATTTTGAAACCAGAAGATATCGAGAACCTTTTTAAACGCTTTGTAGCTGGACATGTGAGCTACGAAGAAAGCATGCTTGTCGTGGAGTTGCTGGCCACTCCCCACGGACAAAGCATCTATGGGAAGGTAATCGATGAACATCATCAGGAGAATGCCGTACCGGTTGAACCTTTCAGTAAAGCCGAGCTGGAACGAAGATTTGCAGCGCTTGAACGAGCGATCATGAACAAAAGCCGCCCTGCACCTGCGAGCCGCAGCATTGGCAGGAGAGTCTGGCTGGTGGCGGCATCACTGACCGGGTTACTGATGGTAGCCGGCTTTTCGTGGTATTTTATGCGGGGCGATCAGCTCGTGACTTACAAGACTGATTATGGCGAGCTGAAAGAAGTCACCTTACCTGACGGTTCGCAAGTTGTGCTCAATGGTCATTCTGCAATCAGTTTTCAGCGCGACTGGCAAGAATCAGTTCGCCAGGTACAGCTTGACGGTGAAGCTTACTTCAAGGTGCGGAAAACACCCGACCGCAAGAAATTTGTTGTCCAGATCCGTAATTCCGGAAGTATTGAAGTGCTGGGTACCGAGTTCAATGTAAACCACCGGGAGGGCCATTCTAATGTAATGCTCAAATCGGGTAAGATCAGGCTTTCAGTTGGCGGCAAGCGACTGCTGATGACGCCCGGTGAGCTGGCCGCATTTGCCGATGATGGAACCCGGCTTTTAAGAAAAAATGTAAATCCCGCCGTTTACAACACCTGGACCGAGCGGAAGATTGTTTTTGAGAATACATCCTTCGGGGATGTTGTGTCTATGCTTCGGCAAACTTATAATCTGGATGTCCGTGTAAGCGACCGGCAGTTGCTGGCCAAAAAGCTGTCGGGTACTGCGCCCATTCATGATATAGACGTTTTCCTGGAAGCACTTTCGGGCACTTTTGGACTCACTGTATCCCGCAAGCATGATTATGTCTTGATACAGGCACAATAGCGCCAACATTACAGGCATTTGCCACTGAAATCATTTATTCGGCCGAAAGGCCGGCAGGAACCCTATTGTCAACTATTTCTCTGTTACCCATGAAACCAAAAACGCTGCGGTGGACGCTCTGTATTTTACTTTTGCTGAGCCTGAAAATCCATCCCGTTATTTACGGAAAGCCACAAGCCAATCAAGCGCAGGTCCGTGCTAAGCCATTAAGAGAGGCGCTGGCAGACCTTGAAAAATCCTTCAAGGTGTCTATCATCTTCGACAACGAGCTGATCGCCAACAAATCAGTTAAAGACAAGAATTTCAAACTCAGGACCATTGAAGAATCCCTTCGCGCGCTCCTGAAAGATCACGGGCTAGATTACCGGAAGGCTGACAACAACTTCTACTACATTACCAGCAGCAGAAAGCAGGAAAGTATGGCTGTTCCTGCAAAATCCGAATCACCGGCCGGTCCGGCCTCAGACATTCAGGTCAGCCAAAGTGCCACGCGCTCTGAACAGGCAGCCGTGGGAAAAGTGACGCACAAAATCACGGGAACTGTTACCGACGCTACTAACAATGAGACACTTCCGGGCGTCAGCATTATGGTCAAAGGGACTTCAACCGGGGCTATCACAGACGAAAACGGCCGTTTTGACTTTACTATCGATCAGAATGAGGTTACACTGGTGGTGTCTTACATTGGATACAAGACGTGGGAAGTTTTTACCGGTGGTCAGACGAGCCTGAAAGTTGCACTTACTCCAAACGTCAAAATGCTGGATGAGGCGGTTGTTGTTGGTTACGGCACGCAGCAGCGAAAGGATGTGACAGGCGCATTATCAGTGATACAAAGCAAGGACATTGAAAAAATGCCTGTGGCAGGGCTAGACCAGGCGATACAGGGACAGGCTGCCGGCGTATTTGTATCCTCAAACTCGGGAGCGCCAGGTTCGGATGTCACTGTGCGCGTGCGTGGTACGGGTACGATCGGGAATAACAGCCCATTGTATGTGATTGATGGTACACCGACCGGGCCAGAGTCGCTCAACCTTTTCAACACCCGTGATATAGAATCGATCGTGGTTTTGAAAGACGCGGCAGCCGCCACTATTTACGGTTCCCGGGCGGCAAATGGCGTTATCCTGGTAACCACCAAAAAGGGAAAGGCTGGCGAAACGAAGGTGTCTTTTGACAGCTACTACGGGCTGCAATCGGCCTGGCGCTTGCCGAAGCTGTTAAATGTCGATCAATACGCGACGATTGTCAACGAGGCTTACGTCAATTCAGGTCGCCCGGCTGCATTCGGCCGGCCCGATACGTTGGGTTCTAATCATTACTGGTTGAATGAATTGTTTAAAACGGCGCCGACACAGAACTATAATTTGTCGATCTCCGGCGGTGGAGAGAAGTCCCAGTTTGCATTATCGGGCTCTTACCTGGATCAAAAGGGAATTTTGCCGAATAGCGATTTCAGCCGCATTTCATTCCGCATCAATACAACCCATCAGATTAAGCGCAGCTGGCACGCCGGACAAAATCTGACAATCAGTCATTCAAGCGGCAATCAGATCCGCACTAACGAACTGGGCGGTATTCTTTCTAATGCCGTATATAAACGACCGTTCGAATCGGTGTACGATGATGAGGGGCGATTTTCAGAGAATGCGGCCAACCCTAACCCGATTGCGCAGGCATACCGGACGGAGAACAGGCGGAAGCGGCTCAGATTATTCGGCAATGTTTTTGCAGAATACGATATCAGCAATGCATTGAAGTTCCGCACCAATTTTGGAATGGATATTAATTATTCCAATAACAAAAATTACATCCCCGCTTTTGGCGCAACAGCAAACTCACTGATCGAATATGCCGATCTTTCCTACACGCCACTTTGGCAAAATTCACTTTCCTTTAACAAGAAAGTTGAATCCGGGCACGAATTTTCGGCTGTGGCAAGTATCGACGCGCAGGCTAGCAGGTATGAGTTCACCACTGTGAAGGGAGATAACTTCATCACTGACGAAGCGAATAACCGCTACCTCGCCGCCGCGCAAAGCGTGGATATCGGCCATTTGAATGGTAATGCGTCGGAATGGTCACTGCTGTCGCTGATTGCCCGCGTGAACTATGCTTTTCGCGACCGGTATCTGTTGAGCGCCAGCTTTCGCCGCGATGGTACGTCGCGTTTTGCCGAGGGGCACCGCTGGGGTAATTTTCCATCCATTTCCGCTGCCTGGCGGGTGTCAAACGAGGCGTTTATGCAGCGACAAAGCCTGGTATCTGATCTGAAATTCAGAGCCAGCTGGGGCCAGTTAGGAAACCAGGAGGTTGGCGATAATTACGCTACTTACAATACTGTTTCCACAGGTCTGCAATATGCATTCGGTCCTGGTAGCCAAACCTACTACGAAGGACTGGGTATCCCAACCAATGGCAGAGGTGGCGCGAAACTTACTTCTAACCGGCTTGTATGGGAGACCAGCACTCAGACCGATTTTGGCATTGACCTCGGTTTGTTTAAAAACAAATTTACACTCACCGCAGATTACTTCTCCCGCAAAACCAGCAATATGCTGCTCGATCAGCCGGTATCGGCACTTTCAGGCGCTTCTACCATTAGCGTCAATGCAGGATCGATCCGCAACCGCGGTTTGGAACTGGGCCTGAACTACAATGGGGCTTCGGGCGACTTTCAGTACAGCGCAGGTTTGAACCTCACGCGGCTATATAACAAAGTTCTTGAGCTGAACCCGGGTATCAATTATATCCTCGGGCCGGTCAGCGGAACCCAGGGATCCCTTCTTACGAGAACGTTAATTGGTGGTGAGGTTGGAAGCTTTTACGGCTATGTCACCGATGGGATTTTTCAAAACAACGAGGAGATCAAAGCACATGCGAGACAGGAAGTAGCTACTGCGCCGGGGGACATCCGTTTTCGCGATTTGAATGGCGACGGGGTGATCAACGGCAACGACCAGACTAAAATCGGAAGTCCTATACCGGACTGGTTGTATGGGATCAATGGAAGTGTAAGTTACAAATCGTTTGATTTCTCAATGCTTTTGCAAGGTGTGCAGGGCAACGATGTGTACAATCAATTGGCCATGCGCGCCCAAAGCGGCACCAATCTCTTTAACAAATTCACTCCGGTGCTGGACCGCTGGACAGGGGAGAGTACCAGCACTACCGAGCCGAGAGTTCATTTGAATGATCCGAACAACAACGCCAGGGTCTCCGACCGCTGGGTGGAAAGCGGCTCTTACATGCGCCTGAAAAACCTGCAAATCGGCTATACTCTTCCGGCGAGCACATCTGCACGTCTGGGACTTTCCAGGCTGCGTTTGTCGCTAACCGGTCAAAACCTGCTCACGTTCACCAAATACTCCGGTTTCGATCCGGAAATGGGCCCTTCTACTGAATTTGTGGATGGCCGCGGTGCTGATCTGGAAATTGGCGCTGACAAAGGAAGGTACCCGCAGGCGCGCGTATACACCCTTGGGCTGACTGTCGGATTTTAAACCCTATTTCTCTTTTAATCAAAATATAGCATGAAAAAATTAGTTACTACCTGCATGTTGCTCGCCGCAACACTCCTGAGCTCATCCTGTCAGGATTATCTGGATAAAAAGCCTTTGGGAGAAACGCTGCTGGGCAGCATTTCGTCGGAGGAAGAGGCGGTGCTATTCACGAATGCAGCTTACGAGCCGTTGCTTTGGGGCAGGCCTGATCCTATGCAGGGGCATTATTTCAATGATGCGTGGGTACTTGGCGATCTGGCTTCTGATGATACCGAGTCGCCCGTCGACCCAAACAATAGCACTGAACGTGCCATTCAGGATTTCAATATTTTTCCCGACAATCCGAACTTGCGGGACTGGTTCGGAAGCGCATACAGCGGGATCGCGCGATGCAATCTGGTGATCGACGGTGTTTCCAAGATGCCTGCGACCGCATTTAAAAACGCGGGTGTGAAAGAGCGCTGCCTGGGAGAGGCTTACTTTCTTCGGGGCTTGTATTATTTTGATCTTGTCAAAGTGTTCGGCGGCGTTCCATTGATTGAGCAGCCCGTAACCACGATCGAGGGCACACAAGTGGCTCGGGCTACCGATGCGCAAACGTGGGCTTTTGTGGAAAAGGATCTGACTACCGCTGCCGGATTGCTGCCGTCGGTGAAAACGTACCGCAATTCGGCCCTTATCGGCCGGGCTACAAAAGGTGCAGCCACTGCCTTACTGGCGAAAGTGTACCTCTATCAGCAAAAATGGGCCGAGTCGGTGAAGGCGGCGGAGGAAGTGATGCATTCCGGCGATTACGAACTGAATGCGGACTACCTGGCGCAGTTCAATAACCAGAACGACCAGAATACGATCGAGTCGATATTTGAAGTGCAGGCTTACCGCACTGGCGGCTGGGGCGGCGGAACCGAAATCAGCCTCGATTTCGGGCGCTGGGGCTTCAATAACCCGACAAAAGAACTGGTAGCTGCATATGAACCAGGCGATCCAAGGCTCGGCTACACAATTTTTAAACCAGGCGACAACCGCTTCGGGCAGGTTTACGACGGAAAGAACGGCCCGCCGACTGTTACAGGATTTCTGGCAAGGAAATATGTATTCGATCCAGCGACGATAGGTGCTGCTCCAAATGGCTGGACGGGAGGGGAAGGCATTAATTACGTTGTTCTCCGGTACGCCGACTTGCTTTTGATTCACGCCGAAGCTTTGATCGAACAAAACCAGCGCTTGCAGGATGCAGTGGCTGATATCAACAAAGTGCGCACGCGGCCGGGGGTAAATATGCCGGTTATCAAACTCGACAACCAACAAGTGCTGCGGGAACGATTACGCCACGAGCGCAGGGTAGAACTGGCCCTGGAAGGACACAGGTTCTTCGATATGATCCGCTGGGGCGAGGCGTACGCAGCGCCATTTTTCGCCGCACAAGGCAAGACCAATTTTCAGTTCAACAAGCATAAACGGTTTCCCATTCCGCAAGCAGAGATAGACCTGAATCCATTGCTTACTCAAAACTAGCCCGGCTTCATTCCGCTGAATTACCGATACAAGCGCCAGGACAATGCTGATCTTTAAATATCAGCAAACGCCGAGAAGTATTACACCCTGCAAAATGTTGATTTGCAGGGTGTAATTATATGTTAAGAATGTCATTTGTGGACCCGAAGTTAGTCGGGAACACATTTGCTAATTGGGATTTCTGAATTCAAAACCTTTGATTACACAAAAACCTAGGTAAGAACCTGTCCAAAATTCTATTAGTCTTGTAGAAATAGATTGATATTGCTTTTTAAGAGGTGTAAATTGCGCGATGATCGTTGGTAGGGTTAGCAGTGCTGGCAACTACCGACCAGCAAGTTCATGACATTCATCAACCATGAACTCTGTGCTGGAACGATCAGATACAATTTTGATTTCACCCTCCGCAAATGCAAGAAGAACAAACAATCGCCAGCACTAATGCAAAATCCTGGGATAATCAGGTTTTTACGCTGGCGTTTAGAGCTAATGCCGCTACTGTCTTGGCAAGTACATCCTTTCAAGCCTTGCTTGGTTTGGAAACTGCCGAGGTGCCTTCGCGGCAGCTATATGATTTCCTCCATCCGGACGAGCGGCATACCACTATCACAAAGCTGAATTTACTTCGCCAGAAAAAAATTACGGAGTTTGCAACCACGATCAGGATACACAATGGATCTTACAAAGCCATTACGTGCCATGATGGGCTTCATCTTGGCGGGGACACGTGGGTAATTCATGGCCGCGTCCTATCGGATGAAGATTTGCTGTATGCACATTCCGACTTTTACAAGCTCTTCTTTGAGCACTCTCACGATCTGATGTGTATGCACAATAGTGAGGGGGTATTGCTGTCGGTTAACCCATCTGGTGCCGAAAGTTTGGGGTACCAGCCTGATGAGCTGGAAGGCAAGCTTCTGCTGGATCTGATGCCCGCCGGCTCCACGCCTGCTTTCACGGATTATCTTCAAAGAGTTCTCCATAGCGGACATGCCGAAGGCCTTATGCCGATCTTGCATAGGAATGGCAGAAAAATGGTGTGGCGTTACCGGAACAACCTGATTTGTCAAGAGGGCCGTCAGGATATTGTTATTGGTAATGCTGTCGACATCACTGACTCGCATAAAATGGCGCGGCAGGTAGAAAGACTTCAGGAGCTATTGGCCGAAACCAACAAAACAGCGCGAGTTGGCGGCTGGGAAGTTGACCTGAAAACCAATCGGGTTTTTTGGACAGACGTCACCCGCGAAATCCATGAACTTGAACCGGGTTTCCTGCCCAATATAGAGGAAGGACTTTCCTTTTACAAGGACGGACAAAGCAAGGAGCTCATCGAAACCTGCGTGCATCGTGCCATTACGGAGGGAACGGGCTACGATGTAGAGCTGGAGTTAATCACGGCGAAGGGTAACCATGTATGGGTGAGATCTATCGGCAAGACCGAGTTTGTCAACGGAAAATGCGTGCGGCTTTTCGGTACTTTTCAGGATATTAATGAAAGAAAGAAACGGGAGGTTGAAATTTCCAGATCGCGTAAGCTTTTGCAGGATGTGCTCGATTCTGCGTTAAAAATCAGCATCATAGCTACCGACCCTGATGGAACGATCACCATTTTCAATAAGGGAGCCGAGAATATGC
Source organism: Dyadobacter crusticola DSM 16708 (assembly GCF_000701505.1). Classification (GTDB taxonomy): domain Bacteria; phylum Bacteroidota; class Bacteroidia; order Cytophagales; family Spirosomataceae; genus Dyadobacter; species Dyadobacter crusticola. Next base: position 488,096 of record NZ_KL370786.1, read on the forward strand.
TGGGCTATAAAGCAGAAGAGCTCGTGGGCATCCGCTCGCCGGAACTTATCCATTTGGGCAATGAGCTGGAAGCAAGGGCAACGCAGCTTTCTGATGAATACGACGTTCCCATTTCCGGTTTCAGGACATTTGTGCACCACGCGGAACAGCATGGTTCTGACGTGCGCGACTGGACCTATAAAAGAAAGGATGGATCCCTAGTACCGGTCAACCTGACCGTGACTGTGATCCGCTCAGAGAACGGGGAAATAGCAGGTTATCTGGGCATTGCGACGGACATGACCGACATCCAGACAACCCAGAATGCGCTCTTACTGGAAAAAGCGCGGCTGTCGGCTTTTGTAACCCACTCGCCTGCTGCAGTGGCAATGTTCGATAAGAATATCTGTTACCTGGCCACCAGTCAAAAATGGATAGAGGATTACCGTCTGGGCGATCAACAGGTAATAGGCCGCTCACATTATGAAGTATTCCCGAACGTCAGTGAGCAGTGGAAGGCCATTCACCAGCGCTGTCTGGAGGGCGAGATTGTAAACCGTCACGAGGAATGCTGGCGACCGCCGGGCTGGGCACATGATCAGTACCTCAACTGGGAGGTAAGGCCCTGGTTTTCACATGACGGTGAGGTAGGCGGCATTATGATGTTTACAAGTGATGCAACCGCTGATGTAGCGCAACGCCAGGAGCTCAATGCCGCGAAACTCGCTGCCGAGCAGGCAAGTGTGGCAAAATCTGAATTTCTGGCCAGCATGAGCCATGAAATCAGGACTCCGCTTAACGGGATCATCGGCTTTACTGACTTACTTCTAAAGACCGAAATATCCGCGCTGCAGAGCCAGTATCTCAATATTGTCAATCAGTCGGCCACTGCATTGATGAGTGTAATTAACGATATTCTTGACTTCTCCAAGATCGAGGCTGGTAAGCTGGAACTGGACATTGCAAGGTGCGACCTGCTTGAAATTGTTTCACAGGCGAGTGATATCGTTTCTTACTCCATTCAGAAGAAAGGCGTCGAATTCCTGCTGAATCTGGCACCTTCGCTGCCAAGGTTCGCTTGGGTGGATGAAACCAGACTGAAACAGGTTTTGCTAAATCTGCTCAGCAATGCAGCCAAGTTTACAGATAGTGGCGAGATTGAATTAAGCGTTACCCCGATCGGACTGGTCGGGCCGATGCGTCAGGCGATCCGGTTCTCGGTAAGGGACACTGGAATCGGCATTCGGGAAGACCGGATGGAGAAAATATTCTCAGCTTTCGCCCAGGAAGACGGAAGTGTGGCCAAGAAGTACGGAGGAACCGGCCTGGGGCTCACAATTTCCAACCGGCTGTTAGGAATGATGGGAAGCCGCCTTCAACTGACCAGTCAGGTTGGACAGGGAAGTACTTTTTCCTTTGATATTGGTGTAAAAATCGATAATTCCCGCCCATTTGCATTCGAGAAGGTCGAGCAGGTCCAGCACGTGCTGATTGTCGATGATAATGAGCATAACCAGATGATCCTTGCTTCCATATTCGACTTGTTCCACATCAGCTCGGACAGGGCCCCGTCAGGTGCAGAAGGCCTGGCGTTGCTGAAAACACGCAGTTACGATGCAGCGGTGATCGATTTCCACATGCCTGAAATGGATGGCATTGCGATGATAGACGAAATCAGGAAAGAGCTGGACCCGAGCAAGTTGCCGATCCTGCTTTTACACAGTTCTGCCGACGATATACTCGTCAATGAAGCTGTCAATCGCCTGGGGATCATGGAACATCTGAGCAAGCCGGTCAAAATTGAAGATATCGTTGGCTTTGTAAACAGGGTTTCCAAGAAAACCATTGCTTCCGTTTTTGAACAAAAAACAAAACTGTCGACACCAGTAACTGCCTCCGAGCTTCGCGTCTTAATTGCCGACGACAACGACGCCAACTTATTCCTGACAAATATCCTGGTGAAACGGCTTTTGCCTAATTCCATTATTTCACAAGCCAAAGACGGGGTACAAGCGCTTGATATGTGTACCAAAGGTTTTCCGGATCTGATCCTGATGGATATCCAAATGCCGGAGATGGACGGGTACGAGGCGACCCGGCAGATCCGGAAATTACCAGGTGCCGGGCAGATCCCAATTATTGCACTCAGTGCGGGCAGTCTTAAAGAAGACCGGGAAAAAAGCGTAGTGGCAGGTATGAGCGCTTATTTGACCAAACCTGTCATTGAGCAAGCCCTCAGGCAGGTCCTGGCCGAACAGCTGAACGGTCTTTCATCCGACCCTGCGAACAGTGCTATATTCGAGCCCGAGCAAGTTGATGCTGAACAACCTGCCGACTTTAATCTGGATCAACTGGTTGAGAATTTTCTCGGCGACAGAGACTTTATTCAGGAATACCTGGTCGTGACCAAAACCTCGCTATTAAGCACTTTGAAAGAGCTGGAAGCGCATGTGAAAGCGCAGGATTTCCAGGCTGTCAAGTTTGTAGCCCATAAAATCAAAGGAATAGCTGGCTACGCATGTCTGCCAAACGTCCGTCGCTTGTCAGCAGAATTGGAACAGGTTAAGCCAGGTGAAGTTCAGACACTTGACAGCACTTTTGACTATTTGCGGGCAGCTGTTAGTAAGGCTATGATTTTGATTGATGGTGTAATTGCTGCATAGGTGAGGAGTAATAATAAGCGGCCTGCTATTTACCCCTCATGCATAGCATACGTCCAGACGGCTTCGGGGCAGTGGTTTACGACATCTTCGGCTATGCTTCCCAGCATCAGGTGTGTCAAACCGGTATGTCCATGTGTTGACATTGCGATGATGGAGAATTCGAGCTGGCGGGCAAATTTGATTATTCCGTCTTCTTCCGTTTTGCCGTGCTTGACAGCTACTGTATAGTTTTCCAGACCGTAGAACCGGGCAAAGTTCTCCAAAGCCACTTTCAGTTCCTGGTCTTTCTGTTTCGATTCCGTTGTTTTTACATGTAATAAATGCAGCCTTGCATTGAAAAATGTCTGCAGCGCTTTCACTTTCCCGATCAAGGCGCTCTTATTCAATTCAACAGTAGTGGGGAAAATGATATTTCTGATGTGTTCAACCTTTTGACTTTTATGTACTGCAAAAACGGGTACAGGGGAGCTGCGCACAATCTTTTCAGTATTTGAACCCACGAGAATCTCGCTAAGCCCGCTGGCCCCGGAGGTTGCCATAATCACCATGTCAGCATCCTGCTGGTGAATGGACTTCAATACTGCATGATTGATCAGTCCCTGTTCAATAACGAATTTTAAGGGAACATTCCCGGTATTTACCCGCTGTCTTAATTCATCAAAGTCGGCAGTGGCCTGCTGCTTCAACTCTGCAAGAATGGACATCGAGTTGTCGTGATAGGGGTTCACTTCAAGGGTTTCAATGTAGTTGGGTGTTAGATTAATGACGTGTAAAACAATCACTCGTCCGTGGCTCAAAGCCGCAATTTCAATGGCAAAACGGAGCGCCTGCTCAGAGGCTTTCGAAAAGTCGCAGGGAACGAGAATGTTTTTCATGAGATCATGCAGGTTGAAGGAGTTGTTATTTCATTGATGATATGAAATAAGCGGATCCCCGATCCTCATGCCTTGATTCGGCTTAGCTCAGATTATGATTGTTGTCACCAGGGGCTGGTAATCTCGCCCGTCCGGAATTTGTCGGTACTAAGCAGGCTGCAAAAATACCTTAAAGCAGGTGCCTTGGTCTACTTGACTTTCTACTTGAATGTGTCCGCCGAGCGCTTCGGTCTGAAACTTTGTGATAAATAGCCCGATGCCTCTTGCGTCTGCATTTCCGTGGAAGGTTTTGAACATTTCAAATATGTCCTTGCCGTGTTTTTGCAGGTCAATTCCGATTCCGTTGTCTTTGATGAACACCTGGACGTGCCCGTCGGCGCATACCGCGTCGATGTTGATTTGAGGGACTCTTTCGGGATGCCGGTATTTCAAAGCATTGCTGAGGAGATTTAAGATAATGCTTTCCAAATAGGCGGGATACGCCAGTACCTGCAAGTCAGGATCCACATTGGTCATTACAGAAGCACCCAGCGATTTAATCTGCAGGCTCAAAGAGTTGATCGCCGTTGACACGTAAGAGAGCAAGTTACATGGCTGATAATTGTCCGTTTCCAGATTCTGAATTTTGGCCATTTCCGATAAATGCTCGACCATCGATGAAAATCCTGTGGACAGTTCTTTCAGCATTCCGATCATTGTTACCCGTTCCGCTTCATCTTCCGCCATATCGTACAAACTCATCAGCGAACGGAAGTTGCCTGAGTAGGATCTGAGATCGTGGGCGACCACGTTCGCAAAATTCGCAAGCCGTTTATTCTGGCGATTTATGATTTCGTTGGACTTTGTCAATTGTTGCTGAAGTAATTTAACTTCATTAATGTCAGCTACATGCACAAAAAATCCGATCACTTTTCCATCAACTATATGCGGGTAATAATTGGCAAGCGTATATTTTATCTTGCCACTTGGAAGCATAATTTGGCGTTCGAAGGTTTGCGCCTCACCTTGGAGAACACTTTGAATGTAAGGCAGGTTTTTCTCGTAAAGGGAGCCTAATAGCTCAGAAATGGTGATTTTGTCAATCATCTCTTCACTTTTCTTGCCAAACCAATCCAGGTAAGCGGCATTCGCATATCGGCAGACAAGATCTTTATCCCAGTAAGCAATCATAGCGGATATGTGGTCCGCCACAGTCTGGGCTAGTAATGGTATTTCCATAGACGTAATGTAGGTTCACGCGGTAAGTCTCCTAAGAAATACGCAGCTTAATATCGCGAAAGTACATGTAATTTGCTACCGAAATTGACCAGCTTCTTATGGTCAGCACTATTTTGAGTAAGATATCAGTCAGCATTCTACGGAGTCACAGGTTTTAGTATTTCAAACCAGCTCATCAAACCTGACGAATGTCATTTTTCCTGGCCGTCAAAGTCAACAAGTGCCACTCACCCGTGTGATACCTTCGTAGCATTCTTAAATAAAATTTTGCCTTATGGATTTACTAAATAAAGTTGCGATTGTTACCGGCGCTGGCTCAGGGATTGGCCGGAGCGTGGCATTGGCGTATGCAGCCGAGGGAGCTAAGGTGGTCGTTTCCGATGTTCAGGAGAAAGAGGGACTACAAACCGTTGAAATGATTCGCAAAGCAGGCGGGGAGGCTATCTTTTTCCGTGCTGATATATCTTCCCCAAATGAAAATGCAGCACTCGTCGATGCGGCAGTTGCCACTTATGGCGCATTGCATATCGCCTGTAACAATGCGGGAATCGGCGGTGCATCGGCGCCGGTTGGAGAATACCCGATAGAAGCTTGGGACAAAGTGATCGCGATTAACCTCTCTGGTGTATTTTACGGAATGCGGTACCAGATTCCGGCTATGCTAAATGCTGGAGGCGGCACGATCGTGAATATGGCTTCGATCCTGGGAAACGTGGGTTTTGCAAATAGCCCTGCGTATGTTGCTGCCAAGCACGGAGTTGTCGGACTGACAAAGAATATAGCCCTGGAATACGGTGCAAAAGGCATTAGGGCCAATGCGGTAGGGCCGGCTTTCATCAAGACGCCGCTGCTTAAAGATATGGACGCAAATACATTAGACTGGCTGGTGACCAAACATCCGATCGGGAGGCTGGGAGAGCCCGAGGAAGTTGCCGAGCTCGTTTTATGGCTAAGCAGTTCAAAATCTTCCTTTGTTACGGGTTCATATTATCCAGTTGACGGAGGATATCTAGCCAGCTAACAGGTAGGGGAGAAGTTTCGAGACCGGGCTTATTGTTTAACCTGCCGGCATTGATGATAGCCCGGATCGTTCATTCAGATTTCAGCGATTTAACAGGATTCATTAACCCTGCTTTAACACTTTGAAAACTAATGGTCAGCAGCGCAACCGCCAGTGAAAGTGAACCAGCAAATGCGAAAACCCGCCAGCCTATATCAATCTTGTAAGCGAAGTTTTGTAGCCATTGATTCATCACATACCATGCAAGGGGAGAAGCAATGACAATTGCGATGAGTACCAGTTTTACAAAATCTTTGGACAACAAAGAAACAATGCTCGCCACGGATGCGCCCAGCACTTTTCGGACGCCGATCTCCTTCACACGTTGCTCGGCTGTGAAAGCTGCCAAACCAAATAATCCAAGGCAGGCAATGAATATAGCCAGAAGTGCGAAAATGGTTGAAAGCGTACCGACTATCGTTTCCCCTTTGTAAATCTGTTGGTAATCGTTGTCTACAAACGAATAGGCAAATGGGAAGTTGGGGTTTAGTTTCTTGTAGACCTTTTCAATACCATCAAGAGCAGCTTTGGTTTTCCCAGGCTGAGTCCGAATTAAGATGTTACCGTAATGACCATTAGCGAGGCGAATGATCAGAGGTGTGATGGGTTCGTGAAGTGAGTTGAAATGGAAATCTTCAATCACGCCCACTATTTTTCCGGGTTTGTCCCAGAATGTGAGTGGCTGACCCACAGGATCTTTATAACCAATGCGTTTTGCCGCTGCCTGGTTGATCAGATAGCTGCTGGAATCCGTTGCCAAATGCCGGGAGAAGTCACGGCCCGCGACAAATCTGAGTTTCAAAGTCTTGGCGAAATCATAACCTACGGCTGTGTTATTAAATGAAATAGCAGCCTCGGGATCCTTTCCGGTCCAGCTCACTCCTTCGGTGGTGCTTCCATTGCCCAAAGGGCCGCCATACATATTTGTAACAGATTGTATGCCACTCATCGCCAGCAACTGCTGCTTATACAGAGGATATATTTTCGCCAACTCCCCTTCGACCGGAATGCTGATCAAATTCTCACGCTCATAGCCGAGGTTCTTGGTTTGAATGTATTGAAGTTGCTGGTAAACCACGACCGTACCTACAATCAAAAGCATGGACATTACAAACTGAAAAACCACCAAACCGCGCCGAAATAACTGAGCGCCCATGCCATTACCGAGCCGCGACAACGCGCCGGCACCTTTCAGCACTCTGATCGGATCCAGAGAAGACAAGAATAGCGCAGGATAACTGCCTGACAAAACACCGGTCACCACCAACAGCCCGAATAAGCCCATCCAAAACAAAGGCTGCTGCCAGGGCAGAAATAATTGCTTATCGGTAAGTTGATTGAAAACGGGCAAAAACAGGACAACCAGCACAAGAGCTGTTAGGAGCGAAAGAGTCGTCATAAGCATTGCTTCACTCATAAACTGGCCAACAAGTGACGCATGTCCGGCACCGACAACTTTACGTACTCCCACTTCTCTCGCCCTTTTCGAAGATCTTGCCGTGGCCAGATTCATAAAATTGATTACCGCGATCAGCAATAAAAAGACAGCAACAACAGCCAATAACCTTACATACTCGATACGCCCGCCAAAGGGATAACCGTCCTTAAAACCCGAGTAGAGGTGTGCCTCGGTTTCTGGCTGAAGAAAAAGATTGATATAGAAAGTCTTGCCAAAATCGGTGTTACGTCCTTTCAGAAACCATTTGAGCTTGTCATTAAACCTGCTGGGATCAGCATCCGCCCGGAGTTGAAATCTTGTTTTTGGACCTGCATTGGTCCATTCTTTCAGCCAGGAGTTCTTGGACATAAAGTCCTGCCAGCTTAATAGAAAGTCATATTGATCCGATGAATTGGCAGGCAGATTCTCAAAAACAGCAGTGACCTGATAATTTAAAGTATTGTCAAACTGGATGGATTTGCCAAGCGCCTTTTCCGGATTGCCAAAATAGATCTCTGCAAGTTTTCTTGAAATTGCGATACTATTCGGTGCATTGAGCGCGGTGGCAGGTGTGCCGGCAAGAAGTGGGATGCTGTACATTTTAAACCAATCGGACCCGGCGTAACATCCGGTTTGTTTGGCAGTTTTATTTCCTACTCCCAGTAAATGGCCTTCCTGCCAGGAAAAGCCCGCTGCATGAACCACTTCGGGAAATTGCTTTTTTAATTCATCAGCCAGTAAACCGGGCGTATCATCGTCTGTAACAATTTTGCCGTCGGTAAATTCATGCTCCATTACACGATATAAATTAGGCGAATTATCGTATTGCGTACCAATACTGAGCTCATCCTAGATCCACAGGAAAATGAGCAAAGCGGAAGCCATTCCCAACGCCAAACCCAAAATATTGATCACCGAAAACGCTTTGTTGCGAAGCAGATTTCGCCGGGCAATTTTGAAGTAGTTAGTAAACATAGACGGGCTGGTTAGTGAGTTGTATGAACAGCTTTTTCAGTAAGTTCATCAGCCATATAGCTTCCTGATTTGCTGGTAAAATAACCTGCCAATACAATTTTCATTGCTAAATCATTGACTATCATGTTGATAAAGTACAGATTCAATGTGGCAGTGTTCACCACCGGACGGTTTCTGTCCGGTTTCAAACCTATTTTGGCGTGGGACTTAACACATCCATTCAGGTGTCCGTCCAGTTGTGTACAAAAACATTGTTCTTGGCGTGTTTTCGCACCCAACCAGCAGCCTATGTATTGTAGTTTATTTTATTGACAGGGATAAACCTGCCAATCATCTTTAAACACTCAATACCATGGTGATGAAAAAAGATCTTTTTATTCTGTCAATCGCGCTCTTATTTGTGCAGCTTGTTGCGTGCGAACGGAGTTTGATACCTGATGATTCAGAACTGCGCGCCAGCAGTGATACTTTGGAGAATCAGTCCTCACCCCGGCACATTGCCACCAAAACAACTACCGACATCAAGCTGAGGGATAATCACGTGTTTGAACTGATCAATGGCACTAGCACGAAGGTGATGTGGAAGGTTGCCCCAGCGGCCACGATCCTCCATATAGGAACAAAGGCAGTTATTCAGTTTCGAAAGCCAGGTTTACACCGGGTGTACGCAATTGACAGCGTGAGCGCCGATACCACGTTTCTGGATGTAACAGTAGCAACTGAAATGGCTTCTGACCCAAAGTATTATGAGCAGGACTTTTACGATAATGACGAGGTATTGATTACACCGCACACATTTCCCGACTCAGCCAACATACTCGAATTGCGCGCGATTACTACCAGAAGCTACGAATGCCTGAATAACCTTCTGATTATTTACCAGGAAAAACAAGGAAATACTTACCGCATCACTTTTGATAAGGTAGCGAGTGGAAATGTGTGCATGGAAGGGGCGAAAAAAGCAGAGAATAGTTCATGGATCAGCAATTCATCGACCGGATCCCGCGAAGGAAACATTGAGATAACTTTTAAAAATAAGCTTTATAAAGGTTCTTTCAGACGAAATGGAGCGTCCTATGAATTTGATTGGGATCACCAGGAGGGGGTGATTTTTACAACTAAAAAGATATAGTGAGCAGACGAAGCTTTTGCGGGTGGCCTCACCAAATGGGCAGAGAGCTCGGATGAAAGCACGTGCCGCTCGGACTTCCATGCATTAGACAAAACTATATCACATCAGGGTTATGAATATCAAACAGACGGGTTTTGTCGTTACAACATGAGCTGTCGAGCATTTCTGTTTGATAATCATAACCTTGAACTATGAAAGACCGTAACATTGCTCCCGTTTCTGAATTTGGTGCTGAGCTCAGAAACCAGGGATTTAAGGTTTTTGAAATTAAGGCTGGTGAAAATGTGGTCAGAACTTATAACCGGAAGGATTTCTATAAAATCTGCCTCGTCACAGGTCGCAGCCTTGTGCAATACGCAGACCGTGGCATTGAAATCGATGCAAAAACCTTGTTCTTCGGCAATCCGCATATTCCATACTCCTGGGAAATCATTTCGGAGGAATATACCGGGTACACCTGTTTGTTTTCGGAAAGCTTTTTAAAAGTCAATGAGCGTTCAGAAAGTCTTCAGGAGAGTCCGTTATTTAAGATAGGAGGGACGCCGATCTTTACATTATCAGAAGAGCAGCGAAACTTCATTGCTTCGATCTTTCAGAAAATGATTGCAGAAGATGCGACAGCTTACATGTTTAAGCATGATCTGATGCGCAACTACATCAATCTGCTGATTCACGAAGCATTGAAAATGCAGCCTGCCGAGAATTTCTTCAGGCATAAGAATGCAGCAGAACGAACCGCTTCTTTGTTCTTCGACCTTTTGGAAAGACAGTTTCCCATTGAAAGTATAGACCACCCAATGCAGTTCAAAACTGCCCAGGAATTTGCCAACCGGCTCTCCGTGCATGTCAATCACCTGAACCGTTCGGTGAAAGAAATCACAGGCAAACCCACCAGTGCCCACATTGCCGAAAGGATCATTATGGAAGCAAAAGCGCTTTTAATCCACACGGACTGGACAGTCGCCGAAATCGGCTATGCGCTTGGTTTTGAGTACCCTGCCTACTTCAACAACTATTTCAAAAGGCTCACCGGCACTGTACCATCTTCGGTACGAATGCAAACTGCGTGATATCCATAATGACCCGTTTGATTATCATCATAACAGGGTAGTAGCTCGGGATATCTTTGTAAAACGAGGTCCGACGAGTTACCACCCAGTTATGAGAAATTGCGACGCTTTCATTCCAGCTTACCCGCCTTTTCATCTCAATTAAATCCTAGTCCATCTTACTGTCGGCATGGGTCGGGAATGTCGATTGTCACTGCGTTATTGATTTTCCTGGGCGGTAGTATGGTTGTTACCTCCCTGTTTATCGCGGTTTGGGGATTTGCATTCGGAAGTGTGCAGGTGGGCTGGCCGACCTGCATTAGCCTTGCAGTTCCCGATGAAGTCGAAAGTGGTGGCAGCGTGCTGGTTGCGACAACACAGCTTGCAATTACACTCGGTGCAGGCTTAGGCGGGCTGGTATTTGACCCCGTAGGGATTGAAGGCACATTCGGGCTGGGAAGTCTGGTTTGGCTTTGCACGGAACATTCTCATCTGTCCTGTTTGATATTCATAACATATCGCTTGATATCCATTGGACATTGCAGTACGGATCCCGGTAATTTTGAAATATCGAAAAGCAAGCGACAATGCCGGCTAAATTTTCTTGACAGAAATTTAACCGACGATATCATCAATGAGCTGACATACTGGCTAATATGATATCAGTTGGTGCTAAGATGAATCACAAAATAAAACGTCAAATGAACAATTTAAAACGGCTCGGCAGCATTGCCATAGCCATACTAGTAATGATGATAATTAGCAAAAACGCAATGGCCCAGGACTTGTCCAATGGAGCTGATAATTTCTACAAAAGTGATCAAGTGACGATCAAAAAGGTCACTTTCAAAAATCAATATAATATGAAGGTGGCGGCTAATCTTTTTACTCCAAAATATTTAGATCAAAAAGCAAAAAATGCCGCAATCATTGTCGGTCACCCGATGGGGGCTGTAAAGGAGCAGAGCGCAAACCTGTATGCCACTAAAATGGCTGAAAAGGGATTTGTTGCCTTATCTCTGGACCTGTCATTCTGGGGAGAGAGTGAAGGAGAGCCGAGGAATGCGGTCGCGCCGGATATTTATGCGGAAGATTTCAGTGCTGCGGTGGATTACCTGGGTACTCACGCATTTGTGGACCGCGAGCGGATCGGTGTGCTCGGGATTTGCGGGAGCGGAAGTTTTGTGATCAGTGCGGCAAAGATCGACCCGCGCATGAAAGCCATCGCAACCGTTAGCATGTACGACATGGGAGCAGCTAACCGCAATGCGCTCAATCATTCATTAACCCTGGAACAACGCAAAAAGATCATCGCTGAAGCAGCGCAGCAGCGCTATACCGAATTCACAGGCGATGAACCGAAGCTTACCGGCGGAACGGTTGACGAGCTGACCAAATCCGCGAATGCCATTGAGCGGGAATTTTATGACTTCTACCGCACCAGCCGCGGAGCATATACGCCAAAAGGGTACACTCCAAAACAGACCACACACCCGACGCTCGCGACCAACACCAAGTTTATGAATTTTTATCCCTTCAATGATATCGAGACCATTTCACCGCGTCCAATGCTGTTCATTGCAGGTGAAAATGCGCATTCCATTGAATTCAGTCAGGATGCCTACAAGCTTGCCGGGCATCCCAAGGAACTTGTGATTGTACCAGGAGCAGGACACGTGGATTTGTATGACCGGGTAAACTTAATTCCGTGGGACAAACTGGAATCCTTCTTCAAGAAGAACCTGAACTCCAAAGCGGAAGGTACGGTTGGGCTGCTGCCGGGAACCAATGCCTCCAACCCTCGCAACATCACAGCCGGCGATCTGATGCTTTACGGCTCTGCCACGCTGGTGCTTTTTTATGAGTCATTCCCTACTTCGTACAGCTATACCAGGCTCGGGAAAATAGACAATCCATCCGGCCTTGCTGCGGCTGTCGGTAAAGGTTCGGTTTCGGTGCGTTTTGAATTGGAGTAGGAATGTTCAATAATGGGCTTGGCCTAATAATTAGGCAGTTAAGCAGTCATCCGAGAGAGTCGCAAATAGTGTCTTCACCTAACAAGCAGCAAATGAAAAATACCAGAAATAACATCGTAACAAGGCTATTATTGACTTTTGCCGCGGCTGCACTAATCACTTTTCAGGGATTTTCGCAATCGAAATCCAATGCAGACGCAGAGCAGGCTATTTTTCCAAAAGGCGAACAGGGGCCGGCGTCGCATTTTACCGGAAAGGCCTTCAATTATGGCTTGGTAGAAAGTGATTCGACCTATAATACAGTTGTAGGAAACGTGTTTTTCGAACCCGGCGCCAGGTCAAACTGGCATAAACATCCGGCCGGCCAGGTTCTGATTATTACGGCGGGCGAGGGCTATCACCAATTAAAAGGAAAACCGATAGAGAAAATGCGGAGAGGCGATGTTGTGAAATGTCCTCCTAACGTGGAGCATTGGCACGGCGCGAGCCCCGACAGCAGTCTGCACCAGATGTATATCATTCCGAATACTGAAAAGGGGATCGTTGAATGGCTACAACCAGTCACCGACAAGGAGTACGATGCATTTAAATAATATTTCAGCACCAAAAAATTCATCCTAAGCTGATGAATGATTGCGAAGCAGGCCTGACGTTCGCCTTGAAAAATGCTGGGATATTTAAAGCCCATTTCAAATGCGATCTCGCTTACTGTTTTCGTCTGGTCAAAAATTCTTTCTTTGGCTACATCAATCAGTTTTGCCTGGACGTTAACGCACCGCAAATTTCCTCGGACGCAATTGGAGAATAGCATTATGAAACGGTAAAGAATTAAATCAGATTATTAAATAATAATGGAAAATATCAAAGGAAAAGTAGTTGTCATTACCGGCGCAAGCAGCGGGATGGGCGAAGCAGCCGCAAAGCACTTGGCAAACCTCGGGGCAACCGTTGTGCTGGGCGCACGAAGAGCGGATAAAATTGAAAAGCTTTCAAAAGAAATCAATGACAATGGTGGCAAATCTCTTGCAATTGCCGTGGACGTGACCAAACGGGAACAGGTAAAGCAGTTCGTCGATTCGGCAGTGAAGCATTTCGGCCGGGTGGATGTAATCCTGAATAACGCAGGAATAATGCCGCTGTCACCCATTGATCGCCTCAATGTCGACGAGTGGGATACCATGATCGATGTGAACATCAAGGGTGTGCTGAATGGCATTGCAGCTGTGCTGCCTTATATGAAAGAGCAGAAATCAGGCCAGATCATTAATACTTCTTCCGTGGCGGGACATAAAATATTCGGCGGTTCTGCCGTGTATTCCGCTACCAAGTTTGCCGTGCGGGCATTGACCGAAGGGTTACGAATGGAGGTGAAGCCTTACAATATCCGCACCACAATTGTTTGTCCTGGTGCGGTGAAGACCGAACTGCTCGAACATATCACGGAAGCAGATATCCAGAAAGCCAACGAGGATTATGTAGGAGCGGTAGGAATCAGTCCTGATAGTTTTGCGCGTGTGGTTGCTTTCGCGATCAGTCAGCCCCATGAAGTGGATATCAATGAAGTGATCTTCCGGCCGACAGCGCAGGAACTGTGACAGGGCCGTTTTGGGCAGCTTATAGAAGGTTATTGAAACAGAATCTTAACGGATTCTGCCTCAGCCCTGTCCAAGAGCTCTCATATAGACGTTACTTAAAGCTTTTAAGGAAAGCATAACAGAACGGCTGGATGAAATGTCTCGCCTTTAAACTGCCCATAATTTGTAAATCTTCGGCAATTGTGCTTTCCGAGTCGAGAAACGAGAAGATCGTTTTTGCTTTGACATTGGTAAATAAATCGGTGAAGATCTGGTGTCCCTGGTACTTATTGTTGTCTAAAACATTCAAAATAGTCGCATCCAATAATTGATGCTTGTAGTTTATGTTTTCAGTTATCGAAAATGGATGGCCGTGTTTCCGGTAGGACGCCAGGATCTTGGAAATTGTCTTCTGCGTATTAGTGAAAGTATATCCCGACGAAGCCCGGGTGTCCCCGCCGATTGTACCAATATGCATGATGTTTGCAGACCTTCTTCGAAATTGGAAGTCGGTCATAGGAATAACACCAAATTCACTTTCCAGGATTTGGTAATCAGTGATTCCCAGGACAGCTGTTAGGTAGTCAGCTATCTTTTTGTCATAATCAGCTTGTTGCAGCAGGGTTTTAGAGAAGATCGTGTATTCCACAAAAACATCCTGTTCAGATATGGGTAAGACATAAAAGAATGTGGTCCCGTTTTCCTGCGATGTCCTGTAATCCATCAGGTACATTTCCGTGGAGCTGCTTTTCAACTGTTCCGTCCGTATGGTAACACCCTTAAAATGTTGGAGAAAGTACTGATCCGATTTGCTGAGCTCGGGCTTCGTGTAAACCGAATTGAAGATGTATTTTCCCTGATACGAAGCTTGCCCCGTATCGACCCTGCCCCCGTTTGCAATGTTTTGAATAGATTTGATCTCACCGTAAACGAAAGTTACCTGTCTGCACCCGCTCAAAAAGGAAAGCACATGTTGATAGAAATCAATGCTGCGGATCATGTTATAAGTGTAGCGGCCATTTTCCAGCCTGATTTGCCTGCCTTCATTCGAAAAAAAAGACAGCTGTTTCCATGAACGATAGATAACATCCTGAAAGGGTGAGGCCACTTCTTCATTCTGCCAGAAACACCAGGTCCGGTCGTTTTTGACTTTTGGCTCCTTATCTATAATAAGTATCTTTTCGTTTTGCCATATACCTTCCTTTATCGCCCGGTAAGCCAGACTCAGGCCTGCCAGCCCACTGCCGGTTATAATGATGTCAAACTGCTCAACTTCCATAAAATCTTCATCTTGTAAATAGTAGCGCCAGGATTAGGGCATATGCATTTAAGGTGACAATAACTAAGTAATTGTCACTTTTTTGCCAATATGAGCAGGATTTTCAGCTTCTGTTACCAGGTACGATGCAACATTCTTTCTACTGACTTTTCCCACTTTCATATCCGGCTCCAAGGTTTGCATGATGCGGAAAGGTTCTGCGGATGATTTGTTGGTAAGTATGCCAGGTCTGACAATCTCCCAATTCATCGTGCTTTTCGTGATCATATCTTCCATCAATGTCTTATCTGCATACTGATCTTTCAGAAATAAGTAGATCACTGCCTTCATAAAGATATTCAGATAAGGCTTGCTATCCCCGGCACCAAAGCCCGTAACAATAATAACCGGCTTCTGATAATCCAGATCTTCACTGGCACTGACCAGGGCTCTTGCGATCCCGGAAAAAAGCGTGGTTCCTTTTTTTTCTTTGGTGCCTACTGTTATCACAACAGCGTCAGCCAGGGCCATGACTTTCTTTAACTCATCCGCGCTGGTGGCACTTGCATTTACTTTTGTCAGCATTGGGTGTTCACGCATTTGGCTGGTGTCACGCGACATAGCAATCATGTGGTGCCCTCTTTCTAGTCCTAAGTACACGGCCTCCCGCCCGATCCCGGCTGCTGCTCCTATTACTGCAATATTCATATGTTTTCCGGTTTTTCGGTTAAAAATATGTTTACTGCCTCAGGCGTCCCTGCAAGCAAATTCTCGTTTCCCCACTTCCAGTCACCGCCATTGCTGGACCGGATCACTGCGCCTGCCTCTTCTGCAATCAGCAGCCCCGCCAGCCAGTTATGCGTATCCAGATCTTCCTGCAAAAACAGATCAATCCTTCCAGCTCCCACGTAAGCAATTTGCAATCCATGGGGTCCATAGTTTCTTACTACGCCAAACCGTGACAAAAGTTTTGAAAAAGCTGCTTCCATTTTTGCTTTCCAGCTGCTGTCGGTTTTTAATTGATGCCCGTATTCCAGAACTGCGACCATGTTAGAAGTCTCATGCTTTTTGCTAACCTGCAATTTGACATTATTCAGGAAACTACCGCCGCCTTTTACTGCCCAAAAAAGTTCGTCCTGAAAGGGGTCGTAAATGGCCGAAAAAATAGGCTGCCCGTCCCGGATCAATACCAGATTAATGGTCCAACCCGCTATATGCTGCAAATACTGAATGGCGCCATCCATTGTATCACAAAGCCAATATTGCTGATAGTCGGCAGGTTTGGTCTGTGCAGGACCATCAAATTCGTCATCGTCGACCCATGGAGTGCCTGGCAGGATAGGGTCGATCCGCTGCCGCAGCTCGTTAAGGCTGCATTCTTCAATTAATTTCAAACCATTCATCAAATCCTGGTGACTTTGGGGAATTTGATTTTGTCTGAAATCAGCCAGGAAAATTCTACCTACTTCCTTAATCTGGGCCAAAATGACCTTTGTATCGAGTGTTTTATACATTTTTTGATTTGTATTTGTTCAACACAAAGGTATCGGCTCCGGATTGACGGCAGTAAGGCGAAAACACGGTTATGATGGTTCTAAATACGGTATCTCGTCCGGAACTGGGTTGGTGAAAGTTGGGTATGTTTCTTAAAGAGTTTCCCAAAATACAGCGGGTCTTCATAACCGAGCATAAACGCAATCTCGTTGATATTTTTGTCTGTATAAAAAAGAAGGCGTTTGGCTTCTAATACATTCCTCGCCTGGATATGATGGGAAACCGAATGGCCGGATTGCTTGCGGACGAGGTCATTCACATGTACTGCGGATAATGATATAGCCTGTGCATATAAATGCGGCTGTTTCCATTCTTTGAAGTGATCCTGTAACAATGATTGAAATTGCTGGTATATAACCAATCCCCGATCACTTGGTCTGGAAGTTGGTTTTTGCGCAACTGCCAGTGAGATTACAAGTTCGAACAATGCATTAACCAGGTGCAACGATGCGCGATCAAGAAACGCATCGCTGTTTTGTGAGCGTAATGCTTCGATTGCAGTTGATAAAGAAAGGATCAGCTTGGTCGCAACAAAATCGCTATCCAAAAGAACAGGGCCCCTAAATTGAGCATACACCGATGCCAGCATTTCGGGACCTATGACTGCTGCGTCAACATTGAGCAGCCACCCCGTCGCGTTTGACATACCAAGTATCTGGTGAACTTGCTCAGGCCTGATTATCAATGCTGCCTCCTTTTCAATGGACAGTTGCTCGAAATCAACCATCAGTTCCAATGAGCCGGAAGTGACCACCAAGAAAGTAAAGTGATCATCGCGATGCGGCGCGCCTACATCATGCCTTTGATGCTCGGCCACATTCAGCAGATTAGCAATGAGCACCCCTTGTCGCGCGTGTCCACTGATGCTATATTCAGGTATGTCGTTTTGTAGTCTCAATCAGCACTCTGGTGAATTGGCAATGTAGCTATGGATTGTTCAATCGGAAAATCTTTTTTCGATTTTCAATTGTTTCTATAGCACCGCGCTAATAAGCAAAACACAAGAAAGGCGTCTCGTGGAGGTCTAGCATAGGTTACCGTTACAAGGCCGTTGCGCCTAAGTATCTCTGTAATAGGAAGAGCTTAATGAGCTAAGCCACTTTTAATCTTCAAGAATTCCTTGCGATCAAAACCATCAACAAACTCGTTGGCATAAACTATCCTGAGCAGGTCGGCATAATGCTTCGTAAATGAGATTCGCCCATTCTTTACGGTATATAGCTGATCGGTTCTGAGTTTGGTCAACTTAATGGGTACCAGGCTGAAATACAGCGCGCTTATGAGGCTTTTTTGACGGAGTTCTTTGCTGCGGTCACTGAGATTATAGGAGAGAGAGATTTTGTTCTTGATCATTTTAGGATACATGCAGCTCTTTCCGGCCATCGATTTGCCTTCTTGAAAAACCGATTGCTCCTGCTGCTTGTTCTCTGTCAATGATAGCACAATGCCATGGTCAGGTTCAGATGTATCGTGTGGAGCAATTGCTATTTTCAAATTCGGCGACAACTTGCTAAGTTCATTCGCGACATCGGCGATCGTGGCTGAATCCTGTCCGCTAAATGCTCCGAACAGAAAGACATTGACTTCTTTTGGATGTTTTAGCAGTACATCACCCGAAAATATCTCGTCCAGATCCTTCGCCAGCTGCTCGTTTAGGGGGAAATTTTGAAGGTACGTTTGGAGTTTTTCGTTGGAATTGATCGAATAGAGCTGCTCACCAAAGTCTTTTTCAAATGACAACCGCGGATAGTCGGGCAAAACAGCCGGTTCATATAAAAGCCTTAGGACCTGTTTGTCCAGATCGGTAAGTCGCTTTCGTGGATTGGAATTCTGAAAGAACAAGCTGGACGGATAGTTGTAACTGTCGCCGAATATACCAAGCACCTGAACAATCTCTTCCAACAAAACTTTCTGGTGTGATGCTGCAGTTGTGTCGTTACTGCTGAAGTAAATGCCAATCCGGGCCTTGATAAGTCTGCCTTCGTAGCTTTCAGGTATACCAAATCCAAAATGGCTACTGGTGTCGACGCCTTTGGCGGCTAAATCCCCAAAGTCCAGAAAGGAGGCTACTTCCTTCACGTTCCCAAAAAAGATCTGTATTGAACCGATATCAGGCGCTTGGGCAAGACGGCATTGCAAGGGCAGTCCGAGTGTATTGATTTCAGCGATCGCCCCGCGGACGGATGCGCTATCCGCTGCCGATGCGCGCCCTTTGATGACGATCGTGGGATCACTCGTCCATTTCCAAAGATTATCATTATTCCCGCGGGTAAAATCTTCATGATAGACAGTCTCATAAAAGTAATTAACCGTGCGCGCATCATATTTCCGCTTCAAGTCCGAAAGATCCTGTTCCTTAATGGAGGTATTGTCACGACCGCACGACGCAAACGCCAGTAACAATGCAATTAACATCCCGACTTTCGGTAAAGAACCAATTAATCTACAAAGCATATTTCTAACATGGATAGTGGCGGGTATTTACAAGGACCGCACGATATTTGTGGCAAAGGTCGCGGGTTAAGAATGGCTCTATGTTGACTTATTCGCCGGCCGACATTGCTTCCGAATTTTTATCGCTTTTATTGATTTCTCATCTAAATTGGGTCAATTAACACTCATATTCAAATCCTTGCACCATGAACAACAAAATTTTGATTGTCACCGGAGATGGTGGTGAAAGTTACGAAACCCTCTATGCCGTTCACAGATTTCAGGAAGAAGGCGACATTGCCGTAATCGCTGCTCCGAGCAAGCGCAGGCTTAATCTGGTGATGCACGATTTTGAGCTTGGCTGGGATACGTATGTGGAGCGGCCTGGCTATTGTCTGGCGTCTGACTTAACGATTGAGGAAGTGGTGGTGGACGACTATGAAGCCATTTTGCTGCTAGGTGGCCGCGCCCCCGAATACCTGCGCAACCATGCCGGACTTCTGGAAGTAGTCCGCGAGTTTGACCGCCAGGGTAAGTGGGTCTTTGCCATTTGTCACGGTATCCAGATACTGGTTACAGCCGGATTAGCCAAAAACCGCGTCTTGACCGCCTATGAACATGTGCGTACGGAAATCGAAATGGGTGGTGGAACCTATTCAACCGAGCAGGCCGTCCGTGACGGGAACATCGTAACCGGACAGACCTGGCAATCACACCCAGACTTTTATCGCCAAGTTTTTGTTTGTCTCAAAGAAATGGAAGTGATGGAAGATTAGAATTAAGAAAAAATCTTTGAAGGTTTTGAGGTGTTGCTCTGTTTAGCTGATCTTTTTACCGGTGTACCATTCAAGCTTTTCTGGATAAGAGCAAGCCGAAATTCAATGCTGTGTTCTCTATTTTTACCAATAAAAATACCCCCACAAAGTATCTAACTTTTTTGGGGTAGTGCACAATGGTTATTTTTCTATTTTAAAACGTCATTTTTTTCATCGCTCTCGTAGATAAGCTTATCATTCGGATTCAATTCAGATCAAGGCATTCGGTAACTTATTCGGAAACCCGCTTTGCTTACTTAATTAGGGTACCGAATGGACATATTTGAGAGAGGCGATTTTGACCAAGGTTTCTCAAACATCGATGTTTTTTCTAACCTTAAACTGTGAGTATGATGAATTTCAAACAGAACCTGACGGTGATCTTCTGGCTCAGCGAAATTCCCCCATTTTGTTCTCAAGTAGGAGCTGCACTAGGTATTGCAACTTAATTGATTTGAAATTGCAAAGTGATATGCCCGTAATTTAGTCCTTTTATATTTGAACACTTCTTTCCTTAAGATGGCCACTAAATTCGAGATAATTGTTTTCATAATATCAACTCTAAGCCTGAGTAGTTGTGTACAGGACAGTTGGGTGACTAATGATTACGTCGAAGTTGGCAAAATGATGGACACTATAAAAGCACCGTATATCATCGACTTGAAAGATGACGGAAAGAGATTAGTGTTTATTGGATGCGATCATGTTAGAAATGTTCATCATCCTCAATTCCAGTTAATTGAAGCTTTGTTCAAACAAATGTCGCCGCAGATTGCTTTCAACGAAGGAGGACAATTGTCAGACAGCATCAATTTTACAAGTATGAATGAAGCCATACAGGCAAAAGGCGAGACCGGCGCGCTTAAATACTTGTCTGATAGCGCCGGAATTGCTATGATCAACGGAGATGTGGCAGATAGCGTCGAATTTTCAATTATGCTAAACGCTATTCAGCTGATGAACTGCTACTATATTACATGATGGAGCGGTTCGTGATTCCATACCTATACGGCTCTTATGGAACTACCTCGTTCAGGGTACTATATCCAAAAGTTATTAACAAATGGTTTGTCAGTCAGGGCTTTCCACTTAGAAAGGAGCAACAAAGGCTACACTACTTCGAAGAGCTTTATCGAAAGAATATCGGCAAGCAATTTACTTTGAAGCTAACCGATGACATCGAGAAATTCGATTACATAAATGGCGGGGACTGTAAATTCTGTGCTATTGGTCGAGAGTCGAAAATGCTAAGAGACAGCGTCCTACTTTCCAAAATTCAGGCTGCTCTTAATGAAAACGATAAAGTGATGGCAACTTTCGGATTAGGCCATGCACTAGCAATTGAACCAGCACTAAGGAAATTGCTATCCAATAACAAGTAACTTGTATGATTGTCTTGCAAGCGTCCATTTCCGAGAGAATAGGTAAAACATACTGTCACTATGCGTTGAGTTAGTTGGAGATTGCCTTATGTTGTCATCTCTTACTTTTAGCGCATTTCCCTAGCCCTAAGTTACTTAGTCTTAAAAATAAACGATGCTGCTCAAATGCAGTATTCCTTCCACGGAAAACAACATTTGCTCAATTACTATGTCCTAAATGACTGGTACATCGTCAAGCTGACGTCGCCCCAGCCAGCCGAGTCATATTCAATGAAACCTGGTGATCTGCCATACAGAATCCGGAGCTTTTGTCTGGACGCAAAGATTGACTTTCAACAATGATTTTGGTAAGTAAGTGTAATTCTTCCTGTTTGTCCTCTGGCAGGTGGGATAGGGAGGTTTTCAAGGTGTGTGGAAGTACTGAATTTTTGATAAGATACAAAATTCCAAAAAAGCATAGCACAAGACCATTTCGGCTACAACAATCTCCACATCCGCTACAAGCGCCAGCCGCGCGACGCGGAAATTTGTCTCCTGAAAATAACAAGCAAGACAAATGACAAAGACGATTTTTATTACCGGTGCCTCAACTGGTATCGGAAGGGCTACGGCCAAATTGTTTGCGGCCAAAGGCTGGAAGGTGATCGCGACCATGCGCAAGCCTGAAAATGAAGCAGAACTCAATGCGCTGGATAATGTAACCGTGCTGCCCCTCGACGTGACCAACCCGGCGCAGATCCGCGAAACTACGCAGCAGGCGCTGGCTTTGGGCGATATTGATGTGGTATTTAACAATGCGGGTTATGGATTGTTCGGCGCCTTGGAAGCGATGACCGACGAGCAGCTGGTACAGCAAATGGAAACTAATTTCTTCGGCGTGGTGCGGGTGACGCAGGCCTTTATTCCCTACTTCCGCGAGCGGAAAGCGGGGCTTTTTATCACCACCGGTTCATCGGCAGGGCTGATGGCTTTCCC
This sequence comes from Dyadobacter crusticola DSM 16708, assembly GCF_000701505.1. GTDB lineage: Bacteria > Bacteroidota > Bacteroidia > Cytophagales > Spirosomataceae > Dyadobacter > Dyadobacter crusticola. Next base: position 510,452 of record NZ_KL370786.1, read on the forward strand.
GGTGAGCTCGATGTACGATGCCAGCAAATTTGCGCTGGAAGGCTGGGCGGAAAGCTTGTCTTACGAGCTGAATGAGTTTGGAATTGGGATTAAAACCATCGAACCGGGACTGGTGGCGACGGAAATCGGTGCGAAGTCGGTGTTCGCCACGCACCCGGCTTATGAAGCATTGATAAACAAATTCACTGCGATGCTGGCACCTAGCCGGGCTGCGACAACTTCCGAACAAATCGCCGAAGTGGTGTACGGCGCGGCTACCGATGGTACCGACACATTGAGATACGTCTGTGGCGAGGATGCCAAAGAACTGTATGCGCAGCGCCTGGCTCAGGGCGACGAAGCTTTTCGCGACGGGATCAAACAACTGTTAGCCGCTGTGTAAAATCAAATGGTCTGCCGGCGAGGGACGGAACGATTTGCGCCGGCAGCCCATTATGTGAATATGAAAAGGGAACATCTCAAACCGCGCGTGTACCGCTCCATTGCCGAAATGCAGCGTGCATTCGGCCTGCCGCAACCTTTGCACCCGCTGATCAGCTTGCTCGACTTCAATAAAGTACGGATCACGGCCGAAATGCTGGCCGATACTTTTGTCATGGATTTTTATAACATTACCTACAACGAGTCGGCAGGCTGCCGGATGCGATATGGGCAAACGACATACGATTTCCAGGTAGGCGGATTGTTTTTTTCCTCGCCGGGCCAGCCGCTGACGGGCATTCAGGTGGCCGAAGAAACCCTGGGCTTTACCTTGTTGATTCATCCGGATTTTCTTCGGAACTATCCATTGGACGCCAAGATCAAGCATTATGGCTTTTTCTCCTACTCGGTGACCGAGTCGCTGCATTTGTCGGACAAGGAAAAGTTGATCATCGAGGGCATTGCCAGCAACATCGGCGACGAGCTCGAAACGGCGATCGACGAGTTGAGCCAGGATGTGCTGATTTCGCAGTTGGAGCTGATGCTGAATTACAGTCAGCGGTTTTACAAACGCCAGTTTATTACCCGCAATTCGATTAACAATGCATTGCTGGAAAAGCTGGATCAATTGCTGAATAATTATTTCGACGATAAAACCGCCTTGCTGACAGGGCTGCCGAGCGTCCAGTACCTTTCGGACGAACTACACGTTTCGCCCCGCTACCTGGGCGACATGCTTCGCGCACTGACCGGCCAGAATACGCAGCAGCACATTCATAATAAGCTCATCGAAAAAGCAAAGGAAGTGCTGACATTCAGTGATCTAACAGTCGGGGAAATCGCATACCAGCTCGGTTTTGAGCATCCGCAGTCTTTCAGTAAGTTGTTCAAATCGAAGACGAACTTTTCGCCCCTGGAATTCAGGGCGAGCTTTAACTGAGATACTAAGAGTTGTTGCATACAAAAGTCCCGCACCTTGCTAAACCAGCATGGTGCGGGACTTCTGTTTCAGCTGATGCGCTGTTTTTGCAAGCGCTTTAATTTTGTAATTGCGATAATACCTCCGGTAGCGAAGTAATTCCCCAATGTTCAAAATATTTGCCATTCTTTACCCGAACGATATCAATCACATCGATATTGACCGCCCGTCCGGTTGCCGGAATGCCCAGGAAAGTGCCGGTATGCGTTCCGCCGATAGTTTTGCGCGTGGTAACTAAATCCCCTTCGACAACCTGCTGGTGGATTGTCACATGAACGTCGGGCATCGCGGGACGTAGAATTTCATTAAAAAAGTAAATCATGCCATCTGCACCATTGCTCATGCCTGCGGGCGCAGAATGGTTGACGAATTGCTCGTCCATGAGCTCTTTGAAACTTTCGAGATTACCCTCGCCGATTACTTCTTGGTTAAAACGGAGTACTACTGCTTTGTTGTTTTCGGTCATTGTTTCCATAATTGCTATGTTTATTTGATGACCCAAAAGTACTGGCACGGTCGACGGTGCAGTTAGGGATAGACGGTCAAGAACTACGGCGCAACGTTCAAATGCTTTTGCTGGTAATCGCTTGGCGTGCTTCCAAAATGGTTTCGGAATGCCTCCGAAAAACTGGAATGGTTCTGATAACCCACCTTCATGTAAATGCCCGAGGGGCTTTCCTCGAATGATTTAAGTAAATCAGCGGCTAATTCAAGTCTGCGGGCGAGCAGCCATTTCTGCGGAGAGGTTTGATAAATCTCGCTGAACTTCCGCTTGAATGTGGAAGTACTCATGTGACAGAGGAAGGCAAGGTCGTCGACAGTGGTGGGCTGACCGATCTGGCTTTCGACAACTTTCTTTATTTGCAATTGCTGTTTGTCGCGGGTCAGGATTTCAATTGCGTGAAACCGTTCCGGATCGGACTGAAAAAGGTACAACAACAGTTCTTCAATTCTTAGCAACCGGATTTCCGCCGGTAAGGTCCCGCCATTGCCAAATAAGGTTTTCAACGAGTTAGTAAAGTGCCTAATGAAACTGTCTTGCTTGAAAATCAAAAATGGCTGCTTGTCGGCCTTCGATGTATTTCGTTTGAGCAGATGCTCATACTTGATCAAAAACCGGTTAAAAACCTCATTGCTGAAATAAAAAAGGATGCTTGTAAACTGATCCGTGTCAGCAAGCAGCTCGGAGGTAAGCACGTTACCGGTTGACAGGACGACCAACTCACCTGCATGCACGACCGCCGTCGCATCCGGGTAAATAATGGTTTTCTTTCCACTCACCAGCAGGTTAATCATATTCTGATTTAACACAATTCTGTTTTTTACCGAATCCCGATCAGAACTGTAATATCGAATGACGACATCGTCCGGCTGTATCGCAGAACCATCCAGAAGATCATCAGGCAAATAGTAAGTGTTCATTTTCAAGTTTATGTTTCTTTTCATCCGTTACTACAATCCAGGCCGGTTGCATGATCGCTGAATTTCTCACAGCCGCGGACGTGCTTGTCCACACCTGCCTCGATCAACCGCGGAGCCACCTGCGGACTTAACTGCAAATGGTCCAATCGCAGTCTGCATTTCGGCCATACGCATTTCGAAGATAGTCGCAGAAAGTGTAAATAGTTTCATCGGGGTGCAGATGCCTGATCGAATCGGTCCAGCCATGACGTGCCAGTTCTTTGTAAGCTTTGTGCTGCTGACATTCCACCTATTTGACTACATTGAAGACAATATTAAATTCTATTAGAAGTATGAAGCGACAACTCCTAGCTCTCTTTCTTTTATCCTTATCGTTCTCCACATATTCGCAAATGCAACCCATCCAAAATCTTCCTACTATAAGCCCGGAGGATGCTGGTTTCAACAAGGATTCCATTGATTAGAAAAAAAGCCATAGAAAAACATGAGCTAACATTGCATTGGCACTATAACTAGGAACGGATATAGGCTCAACATTTCACTAGGATTTAGCTGTTTTCATAATTTCGGCTGATGGAGTTTCTTTTTCGGAGATAACGCCCTTTTCGTGTCTTCAATTGATAAGTGAGGCAAACGATATGATTTCGGATACGCGAGGTTTCAACGTAAGTTCAGAATCTGCACCTTCAAATTCCCTTCCGCGGGTACTTGTTTGCTCAGCCACAGCTTTTTCGCTGGTAGCCGGACCTACTTCGAATATTTCTGCTGCACCAGTAGAAATCATTAGGTTAAATGTTGCAGGTACCTGATCCCCTTCCGTATTTATTGGATAGAAGAAACCAGTAAAACGACTTTCATCAAAAATCCCAGAGGGTTTAACAATCACCGTTCTTAATATCTTCAACCGTTTTGACAAGGCTGTCTTTCACTTGTTCTAATTGACGGATTTTCAAATTGACTTCGCTGATTTTTGCATTAAATAGGTTTACCTTATCAGCGATCGTCAGTTTATTGTCTTTCCAGCTCTCAAGAAGAAATTTTATTTCAGCTAAGGTAAAGCCTACCTCTTTTGCTTCTCTAATTAAAGCTATTTTGTCAACCAGATCTTCTTCATAGCATCTGTAATTGTTGGTTTTAACGGTGTTGTCAACCAGGCCTTTGTAAAACCCCAGGCTTTCATAATAGCGTAATGTGGGTATAGGTACCCCTGTCCGTTTAGATAATTCATTGATGAGCATAGCTGCGTTATAAAAATATATTTTGACTATTAAGTATACTTCATACTTGTTAGTTACAAAACTACAGTATTGCTTTACAACCAGAAAGGAAAATGGTAAATAAATCGAACATGACTTACTGGAGTTATAATGATATTCCGGACCAAAACGGACGCGTGGCTCTTGTTACCGGCGGTCCTTCCGGCATCGGTTTTCACATCGCACTAATGCTGGCAAAAAAAGGAGCGGAGGTAATATTAACCTATCGTGACTTTGATAAAGCTCAGGAAGCAATGGATAAGATTGTTGCTGAATATCCCGAAGCGAAAGTAGCTGCCGTGAAACTTGATCTGGCTGATCTAACATCAGTAGCTGAATGTGCCGCTGAGTTAAAAGAAAAGTACAATAAGCTCGACGTGCTTATTAACAATGCAGGCGTAATGGTTCCTCCGTTCACTAAAACCCAACAAGGTTTTGAATTACAGATGGGCACAAATCATTTAGGGCATTTCGCACTCACAGGGCTATTGCTGCCTATCCTTATTCATACCCCAGGATCAAGAATCGTGTCCGTTTCAAGCCTTGCTGCAATTATTGGCAAAGTCAGCCTGGACGATTTAAACTATAGGCACCGACGGTATAATAAATGGGAAGCTTATGGACAAAGTAAGCTGGCCAACCTGTTATTTATTCAGGAGTTATCCAAAAGATTAACAGAACATAAAGTCCAAAGTATTGCAGTTGCGTCACATCCGGGAGGCTCACCTACCAACCTGCAAAGAACCAGTAGTTACTTTATGAAGAAAATTCTGACGCCATTAATTTCGCAGTCTCCTTCACAGGCCGCACTGCCAACTTTAAGAGCTGCTTGTGACCCCGCTGTTTTGAGTGGTTCTTACTGGGGCCCTTCCTCTTTTTTCGGTTTGAGAGGTTATCCTAAACAAGCCACTATTCCTTCCAGGGCACTTGATATAAATGTGAGCAGCCAGCTATGGGAGCTTAGTGAGAAGCTAACCGGTGTACTGTATAGATTTGACTGAATGTAATGGATATTTAAGGATAAAGGAAAGTATGAAAAACATTGCAGTAATAGGTGCAACAGGTTCGGCAGGGAAAGAGGTAGTTCGTTTAGCACTTAGTTTAAATTACAACGTAACTGTTGTAGTTAGAAACCCTGCCCGCATTCACCCGGAAATGAACCTCACCATTGTCAAAGGGGATGTAATGGATATAGAAAGCCTTAAAGAAGCATTTATGAATATTGATGTCGTCATCAGTTGCTTTGGGCCTTCTAATGGAAGGAAACCAGGAAATATTATGTCAGTGGGCACTTCCAACATTGTTCGGGCGTGTGAAAAGGGTGGGGTTGCCCATTTCATTTTTATGAGTGGAATTTTGCAAACAGACGGCAGCGAACTTACTTGGTTAAACAGGTTGGGCATCCAGATTATCAGATCATTTTTTAGGGAAGTCTATATGGACAAGATTACTGGTGAAGCATCCATTCAAACAAGTTCTTTGGATTGGACCATTGTTCGTGCGGTTGGACTAACCAAATCTAGGCCAACAGGGAAATATAAAGCAGGTGTTTCTATTCGAGTTTCACCTTTTAAGCCAATGTCATTTGAAGATATGGCTTTATGTTTACTTGACGCCGTCGAAAATGCAGCGTGGACGCGGAAAATAATTAACGTAGGAAAAGCTTAGAAGAGCTCCAAGGTGTCCAATGTAAACAATATCATACGGCTAATCCCATGTTCACAGGTAATCTGAACAACTGTTTATCCGTTCTGCTGTTGTTTAAGGATGCGAAAATCTGGGTTGCGCTGAATCGGTTCTTCTTCATTTTTCTTTCCTATATGAAATATAATCGGAAGCCTCTATTTATTCGATGATCACTTTTATGGGAGCTGACAGCCCCAAACAGGAATCATAGGTAGAAAGGTCTCCCAAACATCTTTCAAACAAAGACGAGTTCACCGCTATTTGATGCGCCTTAGTGGGCATCGTTGCTTCGCGATAGACCGCAATGCAGTTAGCAATAGCTCAATTCGAAAGTTATTGGATTAAATGATATCTGCAAAGCTTCCCCCTTTTTTAAGTCCTTCATCAGTTGGAGATGTAGAGCAACGCCAATCTTTCAGATTAGCATCTTTGCTGATCATTGTTTTTTTGATGACGATCTCATGCAAGGAGCGGCAGGCCGATCCTGAGAAAGTTTCAAATTTGCTTTTGGAAGAAGGTGGAGCTTGTCGCATTACCTCATATAAATGGGATATAGGCAATGGTGGTGCACCATGGGATGTTGTGCATTACTACAATGGCTCGAAGCTAGAATATTACACTACTTCATATAATGACATTGGGAGCGGTAATCTGATCAGTAAAAAGACAAGTATAAGATATAATGAGAACGGCAATCCCGCGAGCGTTGATAATTTAGTGAGATTTCAGTATAACGAAAGCGGGCTTTTAGAAAGCGTAACCAGATATATTAATCATCGACCCGCTGGTGCGGGATATAGCACGGATACGGTGCCGGAGTATAAGGCTTACTTGACATGGAAGAATGGGCAGATTGTAAATCTTGTTGAGTCGTTCTTCTTGCGTGTAAGAATATCACAAAATATCTACCAATTCGAAGAGCAGCCGCCTTGGGCATATACTACGTTTTTTTATGACGACAATGGCAACATTACCAGGAAGGAGATCCTTGATGTTAATAAAGACTTGATGGCATCAGCTTCTTTCGAGTATGATAAGACCCCTAATCCTTTGAGAAATCGATTTATACTTAGTGGAGATTATCGGTTTCAAAATCAGTTGTTTTCCAAAAACAATTGCACAAAGATAAACCCTACTTATCCAAACGTAGCCGAGGGGCCAGGGTTAAACAAATCATACCAATATGGCAGCAATAATTATCCCCTGAATGGCTTTTTAGGAGACGGACAACTGATAGATATCAAGTACGAATGCAACTGATTCCGATTAAGGAAAGCCAAATGGAAATAGGGCAAAATCCATTTGCCCAGGATTATTCGCGGGAAAAGCACTAAAAGGGAGAGATGTTGTTGCCGAACTGAGCCGAATCCGTTTGATGGAAGGCTGTTTTCCAAAATGGTCATGCTTGTCCATTAATCTCTAACACCCATTATGATCATCCTCTGAACCTAAGTTCGTAAGTCACGCTCCCACAACGTTGGCAATCGTTGACATATAATATTTTCACAGTGCGAGGAAGCCTAATTGAAACTGGCCCGGTATTCCATGGGAGACATATTGGTCTTGTTCTTGAACAACTTGTGAAAGGATTGAGGGTACTCAAATCCCATTTGGTAAGCGATCTCACTCACCTGTAAGTTGGTTGTGGACAACAGCTGCTTGGCTCTTTCGATCACTTTCGCCTGAATATGCTGCTGGGCCGTCTGGCCCGAGGTGATCCGCAGCATGTCGCTCAGATAGTCAGCAGACAAGTTTAGCTCTTTGGCGATTTGTTGTACGGTCGGCAATCCTTTTTGCTGATCCCAGAACTGGTCAAGTACGGTTTCGAGACGGGTCAGTATCTCATCATTGGCCACTTTGCGGGTGATGAACTGACGGGCATAAAACCTGCTGCTGTATTGCAGCAAAAGCTCAATCTGGGCGATCATCACGTCCTGGCTGAAACTGTCGATGCCGCTTTGGTATTCGCTTTCTATGTTAGAGAATATGCCTTCTATCTTCGTCTGTTCCTGCTCAGACAAATGCAGGGCTTCATGGAGTTCGTAAGAGAAAAAATGGAAGTTGCGAATCCTGGCGGCCAATGACGTATTGGCGATGAAATCGGGATGAAACATCAGGGTCATGCCACCGGGCGGTTTCGTGCTCGGGCTCAGTTTCATCAGCAATTGGAGAGGAGAAATAAATGCCATCATTCCTTCATCAAAGTCATAATGCCGGTGCCCGTATTTCAACTTGCCATCATAATCCTTCTTGATGGAAATGCAGTAGAAATTCAGGGTGAAGTGCTGCAATTCAGATAAATTACTGAAAACAGCATCTTCATGCCGGAACACGCTGACCAGCGGATGCTTGGGCTTAGGCAGTCCGAGCAGGCGGTGCTGCTCGGATATGGAATTGATGAGGTATGGCTTGTTCACCTTTTGAAATTACAGGGTTTTCATGTCAATGACAAAACGGTATCGGACGTCGCCTTTCTGCATCCGGTCGAAGGCGGTATGGATATCTTTGATGTCAATCAGCTCAATGTCAGATACAATGCCGTGTTCCGCGCAAAAATCCAGCATCTGCTGTGTTTCCGGTAAGCCGCCAGCGCCGGATCCGGCAATCACCTTGTTGCCCGTCGCCAGTGAGAAGGAGCTCACTTCCCAGGGCTTGGCCGGCATTCCGACATTAACATAAATCCCATTGGTTTTCAGGATTGAAAGGTAAGGATTAACATCACTGTTTCCGGACACGGTATCCAGCACAAAATCGAAGGTTTTAAAAGCGGCCTTCATCTGTTCCTCGTCTTTGGAAATAATGAAGTGGGACGCGCCGAGCTGTTTAGCAGCTTCCTGCTTGCCTGGAGAAGTGCTCAGCACCGTTACCTCCGCCCCCAATGCATTGCCAAATTTGACAGCCATATGCCCTAATCCTCCTAGACCGACAACAGCCAGTTTATGGCCTTTGCCCACATTCCATCTTTTAAGCGGCGAGTAGGTCGTGATCCCGGCGCAAAGCAGCGGCGCCACGCCTGCCAGGTCGAGCTTTTCGGAGATATGATGCACAAAGTCCTCGTTGACAACGATGGTGTTCGAATACCCGCCGTAAACAGGCAAACCATCATGGCCCAGGTTATTGTAAGTTTGAACAGGGGCGACGGAGCAAAATTGCTCCTGGCCGTTCTTGCAATCCTGACACTCGCGGCATGAATCAACGATCACGCCTACACCGCCAAGATCTCCGACGCCGAACTTTTTGGTATCAGCGCCAATGGCGCTGATACGTCCTACAATCTCATGGCCTGGGACCATTGGAAAAATGCCGGGAAACCATTCGTCGCGGGTGAGGTGAATGTCGGTATGACAAACCCCGCAGTACATAATTTCGATCTGTACATCGTGCGGGCCGATGTCGCGTCGTTCAAATTGCCAGGGCGCTAACGGGCTTTCCGCCGTTTGCGCCGCATATCCTTTTGCTGCTATCATAAGTTGAGAATTAATGATACAAACTTAGGCAGCATCCGCCAGCAGCAATTATCCAGATCCGGGGAAAAGGTATCCGATTTTGCATATTTTGAGATAAATCAATGGAAGAAATCTATACTAATTAACAAGGTTAAGGTGAGGTGTGAAAACCAGATTTTAGAATTTTTATATTTCTTCCGGTACCCCACCTTTCTCAAAATCCAACCGTAATTATCGAAGACTTATCATCAGTTTTCAATCAGGAAAATTGCATGACTTGCCCAAGCATGACTTGTAAGTTATCAATGGGTTAACATTCTTCTGATGCCATAAATACGACTTTACGGAATCCATGAAAGTACTTCGGTATATCCTTATATTCTTATTCACGCTGGTGATTTTACTATTGGTAAACCAATATCTCTTTTGCCCAAGATTTCAATTTTATCAGTCAGCGCCCTTTAAAGGTGACTCGATTTACAACCCATATAAATCAGCAAAGCCCGACCATTGGGTAAAGTGTAATTTTCACGCGCATGCCCGGAGCTGGAAGGGTATGACCAATGGACACGGGACAGCAAATGATGTTCACAGCGCTTACAAAGCATTGAAATATGGTGTTCATTGTATTTCCAATTATCATAGTATCGATACAACCGGCTCTTTTGAAAAGAGCTATATACCTGCTTATGAGCACGGCTATAATATCAATAAAACGCACCAGCTGGTTCTGGGAAGCAAAAAAGTTCAATGGTTGGATTATCTTTTTCCACAAACTATTCACAATAAACAGGATGTGCTTAATCATTTGAGAGAAGTCAACTCGATTACTATATTAAATCACCCGGAATTAAGAAAAGGCTATCTTGATAGCGACTTTCAATCACTATCAGGTTATGATTGCATGGAAGTTTTAAATCCCTCCGTGATTTCAACAAACCAATGGGATGCCGATCTTTCCGCCGGAAAAAAAACTTTTATTGTTGGTAATGATGATTTGCACAATGTTATAACAAAGGACCGGCTTGGTAAGATGTGTACATTTGTAAACGTTCAGGAAAACCGAAAAGATCTGGTGCTAAAAGCGCTTAAATCCGGAAATAGTTATGGCGTTGTAATCGGTGACAGTCAGAATGTGGATTCTATACCCTATCTCAAAAGCCTGCAAATTCGGAATGGTATTGTCACAATCGATTTAAGTCGTCCTGCCAGGGAAATTGTTATAACCGGCCAGAATGGGAAGGCGATTCAATCATTTACCAACATAGAAAAAGCCGTATTCGCAATTGATAAAAAGGATCATTACGCCCGGGCCACCTGTACATATGACAATGGTACCCAGTTATTTTTGAATCCCGTATTTTACACGGATGATCACGATTCCACGCTTGCAGCGGTTCCTGAAAATATCTTGGAAACCATGCTATTTCGCGCATTAGGTGTGGTAATCCTTTTTACATGGCTGTTTCTGGTAGGGAAATTGGTGCAATGGAAAAAAGCGGATCGCCATTCCCGTCAGTGGGCCTTTTTTAAATTATAATCGCAGTCGATTCGTATTACAAATGAAGTCGTCACTCAATCCAATAATTCAAATTATTTTCATTACGACGCTGATACGCATTCTATTAGCCACCTTTCTTAATCTTGGCAATGATGAAGTTTATTACTTTACTTACGCCGTACAACCCGACTGGAACCACTTTGATCACCCTCCGTTAATTGGTCTTTTCATTCGGCTGACTACGTTAAATCTGACCTGGATCAGTGATCTGTCTATGCGCTTAGCGGCAATTTTCGGAGCCGCTATCAATACATGGCTTATTGCCAAATGCACGGAGCAAATAGCCAATGAGAGGGCAGGCGTTTTCGCTTCCATTCTCTATAATGCTTCCATTTATACGAGTATCATTTCCGGACTTTTTATTTTGCCAGATTCTGTGCAGCTTGTGTTTTGGATGGCGGCGCTTTATGAAATGGTCAGGATAGTTGCCGCACCGGAAAATGCAGACCAAAACAAACGTATTTTGCTGGTTGGTATATGGACCGGCTTAGCAATGATGTGTAAAGTCCACGGTATTTTTCTTTGGGTTGGCTTTATAGGTTTCATTGTTTTTCATCGCCGCTCTTTACTGAAAAACCCGTTTCTATATTTGTCGGCTGGGATTACACTTCTCTTCGTTTCACCCATTCTCTATTGGAGTATCAATAATGATTTTATCACGTGGAGATTTCATAGTGGAAGAGTTACAGTTGACGAGGGCATTAATTTCAAGTCGCTCCTGGTAACAACAATCGGACAGATCCTATATTCGAATCCTGTGCAATTTGTGATATATGTCGTTAGCCTTACAGCATATGCAAAAAGGAAAAAGTTTATAGCAAGCCCCGCTATCCAATTGCTGTTATGGTGCAGCGTTCCGATTATTTTTGCAACAACTCTGGTTTCCCTATTCAGAAGCACGCTCCCTCATTGGAGCGGGCCAGGATTTCTGGGATTGATGATTGTTGCAGCGGTTTACATTGATTTCAGCCTGAATCAGTATTCAAAAAAAACTTATCGTTTTTTAAAAGCTGCTGTTTTGTTAACCAGCTTTGTCTGTGTTGCTGGCCCTTTGCTTATCTACTTTTTTCCGGGTACAACCTCAGATAAGGCTTCTCCCGAGACAGGCCAAAATGACCCGACCCTTGATTTGCGTGGCTGGGATGAACTGCTACCTGCTTTCGACAAGATTCGCAAGGATGATATTGCAAATAAAAGAATGTCCGAAGGCGATCCGATGGTTGCGCATAAGTGGTTTCCTGGCGGTCATATTTACTATTATGTAGCTTACCCTTTGAAAATGAGGTTTATCGGATTAGGGGACTTGAACGATCTGCATAAATTCCAATGGCTTAATTCGATCTATGGGTCTATCGAGCCCGGATCAAATGCCTATTATATTTCACCTTCTAATAATTTTACAGATCCAAAGGCACTCTATTCCGAGAAATTTGACACAATAGAAAAGGCCGCTATAATTACCCAAAAAAGAAGCGGAAAAGTTGCCCGTTACTGGTATGTTTACAGACTTAAAACATCAAAATTTCAAAAACTACCACACACGAATGAAAACTTCCCTTTCTCACCTCCCGCAAAACAAGCAAGACCAATTAAAAGCGCTTACCAAAATTGCCCTGGACAAAGTCGCGGCTGAAATGATCATTCTCTTCGGCAGCTATGCGCGGGGTGACTGGGTGGAGGATTACCAGGAGAAGTACGAGTATGTAAGCGATTTTGACATTCTGATTGTCACCAAAGACAGAAATTCCGCCAAACAGGTCAAGAAATCGCGTGAGCTGGATGAAGAACTGATGGCCAATGAAGACATCACCAGGACTAGCATTATCTACCACAGCATCGGTTTCGTGAACGACAAGATTGAACGGAATTACTACTTCTTTGTCGATATCCTGAAAGAAGGGATCATGCTTTTTGATTCCGGGAGATTCACCTTATCCGAACCGAAAGACCTTAATCCGGCGCAAAGGGTGGAGAAATCGACTGAGGAGTTTGAGCATTGGTTCAAATCTGCAACGCACTTTTTAGAAGGATATGAATTCTTCTATTCCAAAGGTGTGCAAGATGCCGATTATTATCGCAAAGCTGCATTCGAACTTCACCAAGCTACGGAACGATACTACGCAGCTATCCTTCTTGTTTTTACTGATTACAAGCCTAGAATACATGACATTGAGATTCTTGGAAATCAAGTTATTAAACAGCACGCAGAATTTGCTATTGTTTTTCCGATGACGACTGAGGAGGAAAAACGACTGTTTGTGCTGCTTAAAAAGGCGTATATCGATGCGCGGTATAACCGGAATTACAAGATTGAGAAGGCGGAGTTGGAGTATTTGGGGAGTCGGGTGGCGTTGTTGCGGGATTTGACGGAACGGATTTGCCGGGAGCGGATTGGGCAGCTGGGGTTATAACTCGTTAAAAGTCATTTATTTAATTTATACAAAGCCTGCACCCTAGCACCCCACGAAAGGTCTTTGCTGAAAAATTCTGTTTTACGTAATTGAGGACTAACGTAAGGACTTACCCTAAACAGGAACTTGTTCGAGCGACGCTCCAGCCCCAGGTTTATTGTAATATCGTTAAAAGGCTTTACGGCTAATTTTGCATTGTATTCTCCTTTATCAAAGGATTGACTGTCTTTCTTATAATCGAAATGGATGTCTTTTACGGAGTAAACTGAAAGATCGGTTCCTATTCCAAAACGTAGGGCCCAATTCGGAAGTATTTCGTAATGATATGCAATTGTTAAGGGAATTTGAACGAGCTGATAATTTTGTTCAATATTTAACAAATCAACATTTTGAGCCACGTACGGCGCATATAGGGCCCGGAAATCCTGGCCGGTCTGTAGACTATATTGCTCGGCAGTGTCATAACTCCTGGCGGTGATTTCAGTCCAGCGAGCACCGGCTTGAAAACTCCATTTAGGAGTGATCCGCAGCTCTCCAAAAAGTGAGCCTGCCACCTGTCTGTAACCTGCGTCAAGACTTCCACCCACATAATAATCCATCTTTTTAAGAACCAACTTCATTGATTCTGAGTAATATTTGGGTTTGTCTTTGCTAACAGCAGATAATTTCTCCGGCGTCTTTAAAACCGGTAGTTTTAAAGACGTAAATGAAAGATGAATGTTGCCAATACGGCTTAGCTCCGACAGTAGCCAGTTTTTGCTTTCCTTGGTTTGGGCCGCATTATTTGAATTGCCGGCGGTATTGGGTGAGTAATTTTCTATTGTCTTACCAGCTTTGGGAACGTCGCCGCTATTTGTGTATGCTGCCTTGTTAGCCGGATTATTGTCGTTACCAGTTATTTCGGATGTTCCTTTTTTAACTACGGTATTATTTGATCTGTTGGTATTCAATTCCGGGTCAGAAGTATTCCTCTGGGCAATGGATTTCGCGACCGTACCAGCCGTTTGATTCGGTGCAATGCCAGACGAATCTGCTGGTCTGAAGTTTGGATTCTTTACTAATTCATCCGTAAGCGGATCATTAATTGGCTGCTGCCTTTCGTTATGAGCATTATACTTGGTATAAAGCAACTGCTGATGATCACCAGCTGCAATGGTTTTTTCAATATATCGGTTAATGTACACGGTGTCTACTCGAAGAGTTGTTCTTTGAGTAGAATTTAGATCAAGAGAATCGATTCTGCCTTTTAAAGAGTCCAGAGCGGATAAGAGTTTTTTATTGGTTAGATTTTGAAAGTAGTTGAAGGTGAGAGAGCCAACCAGGAATGAAGCGGCCAACCCATAAATCAGGACTTTACTCCATGGAAAACGGGAAGTAACGTTACCGTTCGAGGAGACATAATTATATATCCGGTCTACTTCTTCATCGCTTGGATCTAAACCCAATAACTTTTTCCGGAATTCATCGTCAAATTGCTCAGTTTTCATTAAATCCCTTATTAGGCCAGTTATAAAGTTGATACAAATGCGGAAAGTTTAGTTTTATCATTGTCTGCAGCTTTCGTCTGGCATCCCTTAGGTTAGATTTTGATGTTCCTTCCTGGATACCAAGCATGTTCGCTATTTCTTTATGTGAATATCCATCAATTACAAAGAGTGTAAAAACCATTCTATAAGCCGGTGGAAGGCGTTGAACCATTATCAATATTTCCTGGCCAGATATTTCGCTTAAAATGTCATTACTCCAGTCCGCAACTTCCAGATCATCCAGACTAAGCTGCCCCTGCCATTTAAGATTCTTCCGGTAATAATCAATGGCCGTATTAATAGCAATTGTTCGAAACCATGCTTTGAAAGGTTGAGCTTTGTCATAGCTATGTAAATTGAGAAATACTTTTAAAAAGCAGTCGTTGACAATCTCTTCGGCTTCCTCAAAGGTAGCTGCATATCTAAGCGAAATGCTTTTGGCAT
Source organism: Dyadobacter crusticola DSM 16708 (assembly GCF_000701505.1). GTDB lineage: Bacteria > Bacteroidota > Bacteroidia > Cytophagales > Spirosomataceae > Dyadobacter > Dyadobacter crusticola. Next base: position 525,603 of record NZ_KL370786.1, read on the forward strand.
ATCCTGCAAATTGTCGGATCAGACATCGTTGTGCCTGAGCATTGCCATCCTTACAGGCATCCAAAATGCTTGACAGATCCTTTTCATCAAAGAGAGTTTTCCTTCTAAATAGCAATGGTAATTAGATTAGACATCCTCTTTTCCTTACGGAAGGTAATATGCAAAGGTGGGGTGTGATTCTATATTTTTTTAGAGAGGAAAGATTTTTAGCATTCACCCCACTATTTTTCCGGACAACCCGTAATGGCATTTGGAAACAGTGTGGCAGCAAAGGCAAGGATCCTACACCAGTTGCTGACGAAGGTACCACAATTGCCTGTACTTATGCTAAACGATCAACCTGTATGAAATTCAATTTGGATATCCTTAAATATCACCTGTTGGTTCAGCAAGGAATTCCTCCCGAACGTGTTAGCCTCGAAACTAATTTCAAGGCTGATCTGAAAATGTCTGATAACCAGATCAAACGGATGCTTGGTTTCGTCCAAGTGCAAACCGGGGTTATCTTTCCAGGCGATGCCACGTTTTATCTGACCGATGTTTTCGATCTGGTGATCCACATGATGATCCGTGCTGTGGAAGTCGAAATCAGTGACGAATATTTCAATTCAAGACCTGAGCCAGTGTGGCAAAATTTTCTCCGCACAAAGTTTATGCTTCCTGTGTATGCTCATCTTAACTAGTAGCCGATGATCATATATTAAGGGGGAGCGTATATTAATATCCGTTCGTCTGGGTCTACCTTTTTGACAAACAACAACGGGCTGCATCCAGTCCGTTTGTCGAACCGGTTTTTTGCCTCAACCATGAAGTCGCGTGGTGTATTCGCCCTTTATATCCGCTCGGAACCCATACAGTTTATTTTCCTCAATTTCAGATTAAAAAGTAAAAACAAATTTTATGAAAAAAACAAGTCAAGTTAAATCCCTGAGGTCAAGAAAAAGGCAGGCCTTACTAGTGGTGATGATGTTGTGTCCGGTATTCCTTTTTGCCCAGGCAAAATATACAATTAGTGGTGTAGTGAAGGATGTTGGCAACGGTGAAACACTCTTGGGGGCAACTGTCCTTTTAAAAGGTACTTCCATCGGAAGCACGACTAACGAATATGGTTTTTATTCTATCACAGCACCTGAAGGTGATTATACCTTAATCATTTCCTATTTGGGATTTACAACTCTTGAAAAGTCAGTTGACCTTACCTCTAATCAAAAGCTCAGCATTGAGCTCAGAGAGGATGACGCTCAATTAGATGAAGTGGTGATCACAGCTGAGGAAGCAAAGAAAGTCGACCTTCAAACACCTCAAATGAGCGTGGCAAAACTTTCGACCAAGGACATCAAACAGATACCTGTTGTTTTGGGTGAGGTAGACTTGATCAAGTCCATTCAATTGCTGCCGGGTGTTGCCAACGCCGGCGAAGGTGCATCAGGCTTCAATGTACGCGGTGGTGCGGAAGACCAAAACCTGATTCTTCTGGATGAAGCAATTATTTACAATGCTTCCCACTTGTTTGGTTTCTTTTCAGTATTCAATGCGGATGCCATTAAGGATGTTAAACTTTACAAGGGAGGCATTCCCGCACGTTTTGGAGGTCGAGCTTCTTCGGTACTGGATATACGTCAAAAGGATGGAAATAGTAAAGAATTTGAACTCACTGGCGGTATTGGTGCCATTTCCAGTCGTTTGGCGGCCGAAGGACCCATGTTTAAAGATAAAGGATCGTTTCTGATTGCTGGCAGGGCTTCTTATGTAAATATATTTTTAGGCTTGGCTAACGAAAGCAGCAGAGCCGGATTTTACGATTTGAATCTGAAAACAAATTATGAAATTGATGCGAAGAACAAACTGTATCTATCTGGCTATTTAGGAAATGATAACTTTAATCTGGCAGGACTTTTCACTAATTCATACGGAAACCTCTCAGGAAACTTGCGATGGAATCATATTTTTAGCAATAAGTTATTCTCCAATGCATCCTTAATATACAGTCGATATAATTATAACCTGGAAATTCCTATTGAGGGAATTGATTGGACCTCAGATATAAGCAATTATAATATGCGATATGATTTTGGATATTATGCAAGCGATAAATTAAAATTTGACTTTGGAGTAAATGGTATCTATTACAACTTCAATCCCGGTAGACTCAACCCTTTAAATGCAACTTCTGGTGTTAATGCGGAGAAATTAGACGACAAATTTGCTTTTGAAGCAGGAATTTATGCAAGTCTGGAACACAAGATTTCTGATAAGCTCACTGCGCAATATGGCTTGCGTTTTAGTTACTTTAATCGACTGGGAAAGCAAACCTTGAATAACTACGCCAATAATCTACCAGTAGTTTACAACGAGGAATTAGGCATTTATGAGCGCGCCGAGCCCATTTCTAACACCAGTTTCGGTAAGGGAAAAAGTATAGCTAACTTCAATAACTTAGAACCCCGGTTTGCACTTTCATATCAGCTTAACGAAAACTCTTCTGTTAAAGCAAGTTATAACCGAATGGCCCAATACCTGCATTTGATTTCCAACACCACATCCGCCACGCCATTGGATGTTTGGGCACCTAGCGGAAAGTTCATTAAGCCGCAAATTGCAGACCAATATGCTGTGGGCTACTTCCGAAATTTCAGCGAAAATATGTTCTCGATCGAAACCGAAGCCTATTACAAGACGATCGACAACAGGGTAGATTATATCAACGGCGCAGAACTTATAGCGCAAAACACCATTGAAACCGAAATTTTGACCGGCGAAGCCCGAGCTTATGGATTGGAATTTCTATTGCGGAAAAACCAGGGCGATTTTACAGGCTGGGTGGCGTATACGCTGTCGAAATCGCAACAGCGCACACCCGGAGGAGCAGCTGGCGGATTAGGTATTAATAATGGGAAATGGTATAACGCTTACTCGGACAGAACACACGACGTTTCTTTTACCGGAAGCTACAAACTCACCGGAAAGTGGCGTTTTGGGGCTAATATGGTATTCCAGACAGGGCGACCCGTTACCTATCCGAACGGACAATTTGTATACAACGGATTATCCGTGGCGACTTATTCTGAAAGGAATGCAGACAGATTGCCAGCCTACCACAGACTAGATCTTTCTGCGACTTTAACGCCTCAAAAAAATAAAAATAGGAAATGGAAAGGAGAATGGGTATTTGGAATTTACAACGCTTATAACCGAAAAAATGCAGCCTCTATTGCTTTTGGTCAAAATCACCAGACTGGCATAACTGAGGCCACTCGCACTTCCATATTTGGTATTGTCCCATCAGTAACATATAATTTTAATTTTTAAAACAATGAAAAACCTAAATATATACACCAGGTTAGGGGCGCTCCTTCTATTAATGGGATTTTTAAACTCGTGTACAGATGTCATAGATGTTAAAGTCCCGAACGGCGGCGCACGACTGGTGGTTGATGCTTCTATTAAGTGGCAGAAGGGTACTCCGGGAAAAACGCAAACCATTAATTTAAGAGAGTCAACTGCTTTTTTTGATAAGAATCCAGATGTCCCGGTTACAGGTGCCTCAGTAACAGTAACCAAAGAAAACGACGGATCCATATTTGTGTTTGCCGACCAGCATAATGGTAGTTACACCGCAACCGATTTTGTTCCGGAATTAAATGCATCGTACACCTTGAAAATTCTGTACAAAGGCAACTCCTACGCAGCAACCGAAACCTTAATTGCATCACCTGTTATTAATCGAGTGGAGCAAAAGATTGAAGGTTCTGATGGTGACACAGAAATTCTGATTCAGGCATTCTTTGACGACCCCAGAGGAGTTAAAAATTACTATTTGGGCGAATTTACTCCGTCTAATTTACCACTGCCGTCTCTTGCAGTTATTAATGATAAATTTACCGATGGCAACGAAAATTATATCGAAGGCGATAATGAAAGCTTTGTTGCCGGAGCAACTGTTGCAATTAATGTATATGGGGTTTCGAAACGATACTATGATTATTTAAACATATTGATTCAGCAATCTGGAAGTGATGAAGGCGGACCCTTTCCAACTATCCCTGTACCGTTAAAAGGAAACTGTACTAATGTCAATGATTCTAACGAAGAAGTATTGGGATACTTTAGGTTAGGTGAATTTGATACTGCATCATATTCGATTAATTAGCAGGCGCAAGATTTTTAAGCGCTTTTACTAGAAGAGTTTCCCGAAAATGTCAATGCCAACTAAGGCTAACAGGAGTTTTTGGAGGAGCAAATGGAAAAACTCAACGGAAAGTTGAGTAGGGCCGGGGAGCCGACTACTGTGTTGATCCCTGTAACCTTTATTTTGGATCATCAGGGGGGATAATTCACCGTACTCTTCGAATCTGGTAGAGGCTGTCCCACAATGGCGGCGACTGCCTGGTGCGATCGGCTTTAAGTGGATCCCCTCTGTATACGAGAAATCAGATAGGTTCCGATGCAGATCGAAAGACAATTACAAACGTAGTAGCTGTTATTTCTTTATTTTTGGCTTTTATTTGACACCATCTTCTCAGGAATGAATCTGAATATGAGGCCGAAGTTTCAAAGCATAAGCGATTCTGTAATAGAAAAGATCAAGTCTGGGGAATTGCAGCCTGGTGATAAGATACCATCTGAAAATGAGCTGATCAAGAGCTATAACGTCAGCAATACCACTGCAAGGAAGAGTCTTCTGGAAATTGAAAACAAAGGCTGGGCGAAACGCATTAAAGGAAAAGGCACGTTTGTGCTGAACCGTACTGTCGACCACCACCTGATCCGCACGTTAGGCTCCATTTATGCAACCCGCCGCGGGTTTCATGAAAGTTTGCTCGCGGAAGGTTTTGAACCCCACAACCTGGTACTTGAAAAAACAGTGCTCGACGACGGCATTTCGTCACAAATAGGAGGGAAGCATTTCATAATTGATGGTCCGGTATTGAAGATCCACCAGCTCCGCTATGCAGATGATGAGATCATTAAAGACGAAATCAAATACATTTCGTTGCGCTTATGCCCGAAGATCAACCGCATGCCTACGGAGATTTCTTATTTCAAAGTGTATGAAGATACGTATCGTCTTCGCATTGAAGAAGTAAAGCAAACGCTGGGCGTCGAGATCATGAACCCGGATTCTGAAACCAATAATTTTGAGCTGAATCATTCCACGCCGATGTTCATCCTGGACGGTGCGGTGATCTGCAAAGACGAAAAAGTAGTAGAAATAGAACGTTCCTACTATCGTGGCGACAAGTACAAATTCGCCATCAGCGCCAACCCGGATTACGGTGATTCTGATCAGAAATAAGGCAATAGTTCCTGTACAATGATCATGTGGCCTGCCTCGTTCGGATGATTTACAGAGGCCATTACTTCCGTCAACTTTCCTTTCGCGGCAAGTTCTTTAAACTTTGAATTTGGATCTGCCAGCCCCACCTTGTATTCGCTGGCAAGTGATTTGATCATCACAATGTAGGGTTCCAATGGATTTGCTGCATCATTAATGTCAATGCGCTGGTCGGGTGACGGGGTTAGTAAAACCACTTTAATATTCTTGTCCAAAGCAGCCTTAATCATTTTCTCCCAGGCTTCCTTCGCTTTGGCAAGATCAGAAAACCGGTCATTCAATGCGTAGTCAATGAAAAGCACATCCGGCTTGTGAGCCATCACATCGCTCTCAAAGCGGGCCTGGCCTTTGATCGAATTTTCTCCGCCAATCGCCGTGACGATCACATTAATAACTGCATACGGATACTTTTCTTCGAGCTTCTTCAAGATCAGATTTGGGTAGGATTGCAGCGTGTTCACCTCGTGCCTGTCGCCATACCCCGCCGACACGGAATGCCCGTGGAATACCAGGTTGATCGTCCTGTTTTTAGGCCACTGAATGGTCAGTTCATTTTTTATTTTTTCGAGATATTGAACCGGAACAGCAACTTGTGAATGTGCTGCAATTGGTAAGAACAAAATGAAAATCAACAGCTTAATAACTTCTCTCATGGTTTGAAAGTCTGAATGGATTCGATTGTTACGGGCCCAAGCAAGCCGGATTTTTTCAATGGGACCTCTCCCCAGGGCGTGAGGTTTTTGTTTGCTTTAACGATGTTGGTTTTAGTGAATTTCTCGCCTGTTATTGCGTCGCCGGTCAGTCGGTTCGACCAGGTATTGGCGACTTCAATACGCAGCCTATTTTCACCATTACTCACCAGGTCTGTTATATCAAAACGATGCGGTAACGTCCAGGTAATGCCCAAAGGTTTGTCGTTCAGCCACACTTCCGCCACTTCACTCACTTGGCCCAGATCCAGATAAATGCGCTTTCCTTTTTCAGGCATTTTAAATGTGAATTTCTTAGCATAAGTCGCAGTTCCCGAAAAATACTTGATCCCGTTCTGCTCCGCATCCGACCAGGAAATGAGTTTTGGGAAAACCGCCTGAGCCGGAGCTCCCCACTTTTCAGGGAACGACAAGTTCCATTCACCTTTCATTTCCATCTTTTCGGGCGCACTGGTTATGTTAACCGAATTTTTACCCGTTTTCAGTTGATGGGTTCCTGCTTCAAGAAAAGTCAACTGGTTGCCCGCATAAGTTAATAGAGGAGGATTCGCGTTGTTAGAAGTTATTTCGGTGAAATGCGGCTTGGCCGTTCCTTCTGAGAAAACAACAAAATAGGTCCCAAACGGAGGTAAAGTCAATGGCAAATCCATTTGTTTCCCGCGTTGTTCAAACACACTCACGGCATGCACCTCCCCATTTACCGGGTCCCAGATTTCAGGTACTTTATTTTCCTGACGAAAGGAGCATTGCCGCGAAACCCATGCATCCGTCGCATTTCTGATCAGATAAAAATCCTGCTTATCCTGTCGGTAATGAATGTAATCCAGCGTCCCTTTTTCCTGGTCTTTATAGCTGAAATCGGGCGGAATGTTCAAAGCTGCCGCAACATTTTCATTCACGATAATGCCGCCCTGCTTTTTTAATTTATCCAGTTTCGCCTGGGCTTCTGCGCCAACCGTCTTGCCTTTACCAATGGATAGAACCTTGTACCTGCCCACGCCCGGCAGCACCCATTCGCCATTTTCAACGGTCAGGTCTCTGAGCAAAATTTCGGTATTCATTACCTCATAATCAAACCCGTTTCCAGCTTTGAAGACTACGTTTTTAGGTGGAACGAGATTGGGAATGTCGTCTCCATAATAGTAAAGTACATCCGCCGCAAACTTGGCATTCTGAAAAATGTACGAAATGCGGCTGAGGTAATCGTTAAAAGGTTTAATTTTCGGCCACCACGTATTTCTGTCGTTGAAATGCGTACCGGCAAAGTAGGCGATACCCGGGTAGCCCATTTCCTTTGGATTATGCGGAAAGCCGTGAATCACGAGCCTGTTCATCCCCTCGGAAAACGCGCGGTCGGCGTGGGTTTTCAGATCAGCCGGGCCTTCCTGCCAATCCAGATAACTCGTAAATGCCTCTTCTTCCGCGATATTCAGCTTGTAAATGTTGGCCGCCGCTGCAATCTCTTTCACCAACCAAACCATGTCAACAATGCCTTGTTTGTCGTAATAGGGACGTTTGTACCAAAATTCGCCGCGTGGTACATCCAGCGAACCCAATGCTTTCAAGGTTTCCACCGGAATATGATGCATATGCCCCGGCCCGCCTGCTTCCGATATGATTTTCAGACCATGTTGATTGGAAATCTCTTTCGCTTTTTTGTAATGATTGTGGATCATCAGCTCCGAGAACGTCTTCAAAAAATCGGTATTGAATGTGTCCGCCGTCTTCTTTGCAAACAGTTTTTGATCATAAATCGCGGGCAGGAATTTATAAATGTCATAACCATTAATTCGCTTGAAAGCTGCTGGCAATGAATTCGTCCACGCAAACTCTTTCGCCTCATAACTAGCCAGATACAGGTTTTTCAAGGCAGTTTTTGAAAAATCTCCCAGCAATGGTTTCAGCTTATTGATAAAATACATCAAATGCATTTCCGTCGCAGTGGAGTCGAAATGATCGAGAATGGGTCCGGCCGACTTTTCCGAAGGACGGATCAGTTGTTCGCCCGAATTCGAGCAGATGTAGCGGTAGATGTCCCAGTTTCCAGCGGGAGCTTTCCAGCTGAGCATTTCCGTTTCTACATTGTAAAAAGCCGTTACATTCACAATTTCAGACGTATCCGCCAGGTTTTGCGCGCCAGCGGGTACAGCAATCACAGCCACTTCCTGTCTGAAAACCGGTTTCCCGTCTTTCCCATATTCGATCAGCCGCGGTTTGCCGGCACGGTCGGGCGTTATAGTGGGGAATGGCAGTCGAAGTTGCGCAGCTTCCTTGCTGGTCGCAGTTGTTTTTGAAAAATATAGAGTCTTGGAAGCAAACCTTGGTTCTACCCAGCTGCCGCCCGCATTCCAGCTGCTGGCCAGGTTTAGTCCCACTTCCAAGCCAAGCTTACCCGCCTCAGTAATAGCAAAATGTATCGCTTTCAATGAAGAGTCGCTCATGAATGCAGGACCCGCAGGGATAATGTGATTTGGATCGCTGGCCGGTGGCAAGCCAATTTCAAAAAGATCGACGCCGCCCAGTCCCGCATTTTTCACGGCCAGCAACTCCTCTTTCAACCTCGCCTGATCGGTATACCCGTTCAGCCACCACCAGTACACTTTCGGACGCGCAGTACCTATCGGATTCGCAAAGCCTTTTTTTAATTCGTGTTTAATTCGCGGCCGCCGCTGCGGTGCATCCGTGGCATCCCCTACCTGACTATAAGATGGAACAGCAACAAATACTACCGCAAACCAAAATGCAACAAAAAAACGGCAAAGGAGGGTTTTGAATTTCATAACAGAGTTTAGTTAATGATCGTAACCGTTTTGATAGTCACAGGTCCAAGAATTCCGGAAGGTACCAGCGGCGTTTCTGTCCACAGCAACTCGCGTGAGCCGCGTACATTCAGGTTGGTTTTCGTGTACTTTTTCTCGCTCGTAATGTCGCCGATAATGCGGTTAGCCCAGGTGTTGATCACCTCAACGCGCAGCTCGTTTTTTCCAGTTTTCAACGCACCTGTTACATCAAATTGATACGGTTTCGTCCAGCCAATGCCCAGCGATTGCCCGTTCAGCCACACTTCACATACTTTGGAAACATCACCCAGATCCAGATAAATGCGGCTGTTTTTGCCAGCCGTCAGATTACTGTTGAACGTTTTGGAATAAACGGCTGAGCCGGAATAATAGCGGATACCCTCGTTATCCGACTTTGTCCAGGATATCAGCTCAGGGAAAGTAGTTTTTTCAGGCGCGCCCCAGTTTTTGGCAAAAGAAATGTCCCAGGCGCCGGTAATGGTTTGTGTTTTGGCCAGATTATTAATGGTCAGGTTCCTGCCGTTCTTAACCAATGTCAGTGTCCCATTCTCGGGGAGCAGAATGCCATTTTGAACATATTCGAAAGCTGGTAAAACTGCACCTGAGCGAATGGAAGTATAATTCGCAGGTCTTTTATCATTTGTAAAAACAATAAAAACAGAGCCAAACGGCGGCAGTGAAACGGGCACTTCAATGTGCTTTTCGGCCTGATTAAATACAGAAATGGGAACGACCTTTCCAGTCATCGGATCCCAGAGCTGCGGTGACTTACCCGTTTGCCGGAATGAACAAATGCGTGTCACCGTTTCTTTGCCCGTGTTCCGGATAAAATAGAAATCCTGATCTCCCTTTTTGTGGTGAATAAAATCCAGTACCGGCTGGTCGCGGTGCATATAGTCGAGCCGCGCGGACTGTTTATCGGGATAGTCAAAATCAGGCCCGATGCCTTTCGATTTCAGCATTTCACCAATCCGTCCAGCTGGCATTGCGTCTGTGATCACCGCGCCATCCTGCCGAAGCTGTTCAATTTTCTTTAAGATCGCCGGATTTTTACCCGAAATGTTATCCAGCGCCAAAACCTTGAACTGCGCACCATAAGGCAATGTGAGCAGTCCATTCTTCACGGTCAGATCTCGCAGCAGAATTTCGGTATTGATAATTTCATAGTCATATCCCGAGCCAACTGCAAACCGGGTGTTTTTGGGCGTAACGAAATTAGGCACCTTGTCTCCGTAATAATACAGCACATCCGCCACAAAATCAGTCTCTTGAAGTATGTAGGAAACGCGGGCGAGGTGGTCGTTAAATGGTTTTACTTTCGGCCACCATGTGGTTTTGTCATTGAAATGCGTTCCGGCTGCATAGTAAATGCCCGGGTATCCCACTCCGTGGGGATTATGCGTAAAGCCGTGAATCACCGCGCGGTTCATGCCTTCGCAAAAGGCGCGGTCGCCATTCGGCTTCATATCACCCGGGCCTTCCTGCCAGTTCTGAAAGCTCGTGAATGCTTCCAGCTCCGTAATTTTCCGTTGGTAAATGTGCGAAGCCGCGGCAATTTCCTTCACCAGCATGAGCAGGTCAATGCTGTCGGGCGTGGCGTCGTATTGCGAATGATTAATCCAGAATTCGCCGCGGGGAACATCCAGCGCACCCAAAGCCTTGATCGATTCCACCGGCACATGATGCAAAGGAGGCCCCGGTCCGCCTGATTCGGAGATCAGGTTCAAGCCGTAACGATTCGCAATTTCCCTGCCTTTCCGGTAGTGATTGTTGATCATCAGTTCGGAAATCGTCAGGTCAAAATCCTTCTTGAACTGGTCTGACTGCGCAGGGTTAAATGCATTTTGATCAAATAACGCGGGTAAAAATTTACTGACATCGTACCCATTCAACTTCCGGAACTCGCCTGCAAGTGACGGTGTCCAGATGGTTCCGGTTGCTTCGAAACTGGCCAGATAGAAGTTTTTCAGTCCCGTTTTCCTGAAATCGCCGAGTAAGGGTTTGAGCTTATTTATGAAATACTCGAAATGAACACGGGTGGCCGTCGAGTCAAAATGGTCGATGATCAAACCTTTGGAATTGGGGCTGGGCAGTTTCAGCTGCTCGCCGGAACTGGCGCACACATAGCGAAATATCTCCCAATCGCCCGCAGGCGCCTGCCATTTCAAAGTTTCTGTTTTAGGATCAAAAAAGCGGGATACATTGATGATCGCAGCAGTATCCAGAAAGCTGCCGCTTTTCTGAGCCGGAATCGCAAGTACTGCTACTTCCTCCCGATAAACAGGCTTCCCATCCGCCGCAAACGCGATGGCGCGTTCCTTTCCTTTTTCATCTTTCTTGGAAATCTCCGGAAAGGGTAGCTTTGTCGCATTGTCAGCGGCTTTTTCGAATTTTGTTTTCGAAAAATAGAGCGATTTCGCTCCATGTTCAGACTTGATCCAAGTGCCGCCCGCATTCCAGCTGCTCGATAAATTCAGCCCGACTTCCAAACCCAGCTTAGTCGCTTCCTTAATCGCAAAGGCAATGGTTTTCAATGAAGAGTCACTCATAAAAGCAGGTCCCGCCGGGACAACCCCATCCGGCCGAAAGCCAATCTCAAAAATATCAACCCCACCCAATCCGGCATTCTTAATCGCAACCAACTCCTCTTTGAGCCTCGCCTGATCGGTATACCCATTCAGCCACCACCAATAAACCTTAGGCCGCGCCGTCCCAGTCGGGTTCCCAAATCCATTTTGTAATTCGTGCCCTTTTCGAGTCTTCGTGGCATTTAAAACCTGACAAACAGACTCAAACGACCACAAAAACAGCATCCCCGCAGCCAGTGGAAAAATAAATTTCTTCATAATGAAGGATCTAGAAACAGCAACTCACCAGGAAACCACCAAACTCCCCGTTATGTTTTCAACCACAAAATGTTTCCCCAATTTCGAATCGCCTTCCTTAAAAGTGATCTTGCCTTCTTTCCAGGGATAGTTCGCATTCAGATAAGCGTGAAAATCTTTCGCAGTCACCTTATCGTCCGCATAAATCCGAACCGTAGCATTCTTCAAGCCACTCACTCTGTACCGTTTAGAGATACCCAGCTCGCCTGAATGCAATTCTTTGTAAGAAACGATCCCGTCATTTTGCTCAATAAAAACACGTGACTCCCGATTCCAGGAAGTCGGCAAAGTGTACGCAGAATGTCCCTTATCCAGCTTGGTTTCAAGCCCCAAAAGCAGCGGCGCACCTTGCGGCAATTTGAACGTGTTGCGGATCGTGCTATTCGGATTATAGCCAGAGAAAATGAACGCATTATTACTTCTGGAAACCGTCAAAACCGGGTTTTTTACACTCGGATCTTCTTTTTCAATGGCGAAAGTCATTCCAAATTCCTGCAAGATGTAGCGCATCAAGAGTGGCCCGGTAAAAAGTTTGGAAGGATCATCGGGTGTCAGCAATTTGCCGCCGGTAAACTTGCTCGAATTCGTCCCGCGCACATATGCCACTTTGCCGCCCTTCCAATCCGGTTTTTGCCTCACCCAAGCCGCATCGCGCGACTGGCCGGACTGCGTCATCTGCGCCAGGATCTTTGTCCCTGCATCTTTCGCGTCTTTCACATTCGTAGCAATGCCGCCGCCCGAAAACAGCGCGCTGTGGACGATCTTGGTTGGATAGGCGACACTCATTTTATCTCCCGCATAAGTGGATTTAATGTTAAACTCACCATCCAATGCTGCTGCATTCTGCAAATTCAACAAATCAAGAAACGCTTTCCCGGCATGACCAGCCGGCCCGTAGACGAGCAGCTTCCCGCCATTTTGTACAAAGGAAATCAGCGACTTTTCCAGCTCAGAATCGGGATCCGGCACTATGGTGACCAGCACCGATTCTTTGAAAGATGCGGGATTGTTCTTGATCACATTTTGAAATGAACCCGTCGAAACGACTGTATTCAGCGGCATTCCGTTGTTAATAGCCTGGCGGATCAGCCAGTCGCCGTAATAGATTTCCGGCAGCCGGTCTTTGTATTTGTAAGCCCATTCGTGGTATTCGTCAAACGGATACACCCACACCAGCGGACCCGGCGCGGTTGGTGAATCGTACCTGCCTTTGAGAATATGCGGGGTAACTTCATCAGGAACCTGCGTGGGCATGTTGCCGTAAGAATCGTCAATGCTCAGGAAATTCAAATGCGTTGGCAGCTTTACTTCTCCTTTTTTATTGATCCGGGAAACGGCCATCGGCAGGTAAATATCGTGCGGCTCACGTCCGTAACGGTCCAGCCAAGGGCTGTTGAGCCACCACGGATCGTGCGTATAATACCGGAAAAGGTAGCGCTCATCGGGCAGCTCGGCCATTCTCGACATATACCCCACCATTTCCAAACCAAAATCACCGTCCAATGCAGCCCACGGAGAATTCGGCGGGGGCAACAGATTTTTGTCTTTATAAATCGATTTCAAATCAACCCCGTCCCGCGCCAGGTCTGCACCCGTTGAAAGGTTTGTTCCCCTGGTTTGAATCTGTATATCAGGACATTCCGCCCGGAAGTATCTCCAAAAACCTGCGATTTTATCCTTGGTAGCATCCAATTTCGCCTGATCAAAACCCTTCCCATCGAAGATCGCGCCCGTGGAAGACCAGCCTTCTACGCCAAAGCCAAAACCATTGCTTAGCCATAGAAAGTCAAAGCCCATATCAGCCAGGAAACGCTTGCTTTGTCTGCCGAGGAATGTGCCAAATGGCGTGTTCGCCGGGATACCTTTCGGAAATTCGGCATAAGATTCACTGTCTGCATTCAACACCGAGTAGCAGCTCACCATGGTGTTATGCCCCATTGCGCTGCCGCCCAGGATCTCGGGATGTTTTTTGTACTTGAAGTCAGACTTGGCAAACTCCGGTCCCGGATCAAATGTTTCACCCACCAGAATCGGTTTGCCCGTCACTTTTTTTCCTTCTTCTTTTAATGTCTGAACAATGAATTTCAGGTCGCCGTATGTGAATTTGGGAGGGTCGGGGAGGTATAAGTAAGCGCGCTCGTGAATCGATAATTCCTTTGGGCCGGAGTTCACGGCATGCTTTGTATTGGGGTTACCCATATACTGCGCCCATTCCAGCGGCTGCGTCGGAGTACCTTTATAGTCAAGAATTTCCGATCCGTCGCCCGTCCACAACATGACCGAAACCGTGTCCGTATGACGCAGCAGCGAATGCCATTGGACGAACATTTCCCTGGCAACTTCGCGGATATAGGCTTTGTCATTTTTCTTGAAAGGTTTCAGCGAAACCTCCAAGGTAATGTTGTTGAAATTTTTGCCTTTGAGTGTTGCGAGCTCATACTGCGCATGAACCCGGGTAAGGCTCATGCAGAATATGAAGAAGACTATTAACGACTTAATACCCTGCATTTTGTTTCAGTTTACTGTTCAATTCGATTTCTGCCAATGGGATCGGGAAAAGGACTTCGTGCTCGGCTACCGAGAAATTCTGATTTTTACTCGTATAATATGTATTCAGAACTTCCCTGGCGCGTCCTGTCCGGATCAGGTCAAACCAGCGCTGGCCTTCAAACATGAATTCAACCCGCCGCTCTTTTTCCATTGCCGTGCGAAACTGTGCCTGGTTTAACCCAGCCAGCTCAGGCAATCCGACCCGCGTGCGGATCGTATTCAAAAAGGGCAGCGCCTGAACCGTTTTACTTTGTTCATTCAAAGCCTCGGCGTACATCAGCAGCACATCTGCATAGCGCATTACCGTGAATGCAACTGCGCCATCGGAGGTTTCCACGACTTTAAAATCCACGAATTTCAATGCATAACGCGCCGGAGATTTGCTGCCATTGATCAGCCGCACCGAGTCGTTTACTGAGGTTGCTTTTCTTTTGTCGCCCGTCTCATAAGCATTAAATAAGCTCAGTGACGGCGTAATGCGGCCGGAGCCTTGCAGGTTATTAGGGAAAATCGCCATGCTGGTAATAGCCGGCGTGAAAAGTGCGGAATAATTGTTACCCAGGCTGCGGCCACGGATAAACTGTATCTCAAAAAGCGATTCTTTCAAATTGTTATTTCCTTCTGAAAACAAAGCCGCATAGTTCTCGTGAAGACTGTATTGGTTCAAATCAATGACCTCTTTCAGTTTGGCTTCTGCCGCTGCATAGTTCCTCCGCGTCAAATGCACCTTTCCGATCAAAGCCTTTACAGTTCCGATCGACGCGTGCGTTTTATCGTTGTTTAAAGTGGCCGGCATCAACCCTTCTGCGCTTGTCAGATCACTCATTATCAACTCATAAACCTGATCGACAGGCTTGCGGCTGAGGTCTGCGGCCTGTATTTCGCCCGGGTTACCGAATTCCTGTTCAGTAATGGGCACATCGCCGAAAAGCTGCACCAGATAAAAATAGCTGAACGCCCGCAGGAAGCGCGTCTCGCCGATGATCTTGTTTTTGGCAGCTGCATCAAAATCGACGCTTTCAATGCGGTTCAGGATCGTGTTGCATCTAGAAATCGTCACAAAGCAGGTGTTCCAGATACCTCTTACCATGTTGTTTGTAGAAGTCAATGCGTTTTGCTCAAACTGCATTTCATCCACAGTTGGCGAGGACCAGTTGATCTCCGCATTGTCGGTCCGGAGCTCGGCTGCATACAGGATGGCGCTGCCGCTGTAAAGACCGCGAAAACTGCTGTATGCACCAATCAGAGCTCTTTCAAAATCGTTTTGGGTTTTGTAAAAAACATTATTGCTGATCTGATGCTCGGGAACCAGGTCCAGAAAATCGTTACAGGATGAAAGGCTGGTCAGCATCAATACCAGCGCGAGAATATTCCTTTTCATAGCATTCTATGTTAATGGTTGTTTTCAAAAACTCACTCTCAGGCCCACGGTGAAGGTTCTCGGGTTAGGGTAGGAGAAGAAATCCACGCCCGTTTGCCCGATATTGTCGCCGCCTGTGCTGCCTTCCGGATCATAGCCAGGGTAGTTGGTAAAGGTGAAAAGGTTGGTAACATCCGCGTACAGCGATAAACCCTGCAACCTCATTTTCTCTGTAACGGCTCCGGGGAATGTGTAAGCCAGGTTCACATTGCGGATTCGGATGAAGGATCCATCAAACATGTATTTGGTCGTTCCCGCGCTGAAACCGAATGCATAATCGTTGCGAATGGCGCGTGAGTATTTTCCGGCACCAGGATCCTCCGGTGACTTCCAGCGATCGGCCATCACGGCAAGCTGGTTTTGTACACCCGCGCCGTTGAGTGAAACTTCGCCTCCCTGAAAGTACATTTCGTTGCCCTGCGATCCGTAGATGTTTACGCTTAATGCCAGGTTTTTGTATGAAAAACGGTGTCCCATTCCCCAGGTAAACTTCGGCCATGGATTTCCTACGATCGTGCGGTCGGCCTGGGTAATGGTGCCGCTGCCGTCTGCATCCTGAAAGCGATAATCTCCCGGCTGCACGCGTGGGTGCTGAATAGGATTGGCCTTTACCTCTTCCTGAGTCTGGAAAATGCCAAGAATGTTCAGCAGCCTGAAACTCGCTATCGGCTGGCCGACTTCGGCTACCTGATAAGCAGAGGTATTGATCCGCGCAGATTCTGTATTTAGTTTCAAAACCTTGTTCCGGTTAATGCTCAGATTCACATCCGAAGTCCACCTGAAATCACCTTTTGCGATGTTCTCCGTGTTTAGGCTGAATTCAATCCCTTTGTTTTCCAGCTCACCCACATTTTGCACCGATGAAGAGAAGCCGGAAGCAGCAGGCAATGCAACAGATAATAGCAGGTCTTTTTTGTGGGTGCGGTACGCATCCACAGTCAGCGCAATCCTGTTTTTAAACAAAGCCAAATCAAGACCTACATTGGTTTGGAAAGACTTTTCCCAGCTCAGTACATCATTGGCCAGGGTGGATGGCGAGATGCCCGAAATGTTGGTTCCATTGGAAACCATCGGAGATATACCCAGCAGACCCAGACTGGCGTAATTGCCGATCAGGTTGTTACCCGAGACACCATAGCTGGCCCTGATTTTCAGATCACTGACCGTGTTGCTGTTTTGCAAAAAAGCTTCTTGCGAGACGCGGTATGCAGCCGAAACGGAGGGGAATGCGCCCCATTTGTTTTTTGAGCCAAAGCGCGAGCTTCCATCCTGACGCATGGTGGCAGTAAGCAGGTACTTATCGGCATAAGAGTAATTCAATCGGGCAAACCACGAGAGCATCGACCATTGCGACATGTAGTCAGTACCGGTTGTAACAATACCAGCTGCCAGGTAAGGGACATCATCTGTGGGAAAATCCGTCGCGCCGGCTTGCAATACGTCATCGGTATTTTTTTGGGATGAAAATCCAATCAATGCGTCGAAATCGTGTTTGTCGCCAACTTTTTTACGGTAATTGAGCGTGTTTTCATTCAGCCAGTTGATACTGTTGAATTTGGTCACACCCGCCACTGCCGCACCTGTCCGACTGGTTGCCACACCGATTTTAGACGATTTCCACAGGCGCGTCTGATTGCTGGAATAGTTGATGCCGATGGTTGTTTTAAAAGTCAGCCCGCTTGCAATTTCGTATTCCAGGTAGTTGTTGGTAAAAATATTGGCATTCTTTCGCTTGTCGGAAAACTCGTCGTTGATCAGCAGCACGTGCTCCACGGGAATACCTGTGGTAGCTGAAAACTCGGAATAGTAACCGCCTTTGTCATCGTAAACAGGGATCGTCGGGTCGGCTGCAACGGCTGCGGAAATGAGTCCGCGGTGCTGCAAATGGCCTTCTGCCCGCGCAAAATCGCCAAAGGAGTAAGTTCCTGAAAAGCTGGTTCCCAGTTTGAGCTTCGGGGTCAGGTTTACATCCAGATTGGTGCGCATATTGAATTTCTTGAATTTCGAACCAATGATAATACCATCCTGATCCAGGTAGCCGCCCGAAACGAAATAGCGCATATCACCTTTATTGCCAGACGCCGAAAGCTGATAGTTCTGTACCAGCGAGTTTCTGAAAATCAGGTCTTGCCAGTCAGTACCATAACCTTTGTCGTCGAATTGTGACAGGTCGCGAAAAGCGGGTTTGACATACTGCCCTGTTCCACGTTTTTCATTGGGATCGGCTGCATTACCACCTGCAAATACCCACGCATTGTCCCTGCCTTCGGCGACGAACTCGGCATACTGCCGGGGTGACATCAGGTCCATCTTTTTGGCAAGCTGCTGCAATCCCGTTGAGTGTTCAAAGCTGATATTTGACCGCCCTCTTGTCCCTCTCTTTGTATTAATGATCACAACGCCATTGGCTCCGCGCGAACCATAGATCGCCGTCGCAGAAGCATCTTTCAAAACCTGAATGGATTCAATGTCAGAAGGGTTAATAGTACTCAGCGGATTGACCCTGTTCACGGCGCTGGCACCTACAATGCCGTTTGCCGAATAAGAATCCGACGCGTAATTGGCTACACTGGAACCGCCGCCTCCCGAGCCGATCGCAAAACCATCCACCACATAGAGCGGCTGGTTTCCTCCGGTAATCGAGTTTACGCCGCGGATCAGCACATTGACATTCCCGCCTGGTGCGCCGGAGGTTTGCGTGATCTGCACACCCGCAACTTTACCTTGCAGCATTTGATCGAAACTGTTCGCAGCCGGAACCGGAACCATATCTTTTGAAGAAATCGTCACGATAGAACCAGTCACATCCTTTTTGCGCTGTGTTCCGTAACCCACAACCACCACATCCTGCAACTGCTGCTCATCGGCTTTCAAAGCCACATTAATAACCGATTGCGCGCCCACTGTCACCTCCTGGGGAAGGTAGCCAATGAAACTAACCACGATAGTCGCTCCTGAACCGACGGTAAGCTGGTAGCTTCCGTTTGCGTCCGAAGTCGTTCCGTTTGAGCCGCCTTTTTCGGCGATGGTAGCGCCGATCAGTGGCTGCTTGTCTTCGGCTGTGGTGATCACACCGCGAATTTCCTGTCGGCCCGCTCCCTGCGCGAAAATCGAACAGGCGGGTGATAAGACGAGCAGCAGCAAAAGGCTGGAAAGCTGCCAGAAGCTTTGATTGATACACTTATTCTTCATAATGAAAAGGGATTTAGATATTAGCAAGAGGTTAATGCGCTTAATCCTGTAAACAATGTATTACGGTGCCATTACATCTATTCTGCGCCAATGACGACTGCTTCCAGATTGAGGTAGTTGGCCACTTTCACGATCGCACTTGCATGATGTCCGACGCCCAGTGCGAAATGGTGGGTCGGGCCTTCTTTCATCCACCTTTGCAGGAATGTCCGCACATCGGGTTTGAAATAGCCGCGGGTATTGGTGTTGCCGGTAGGAGGAATCGGGCCCTCAACAGACTGCCCCTCGGCAATTACAAACTTGAATTTTCCATCGTAGGTAGAGTTGATACTCAGCATTGTAATAGGGCCTTCCTTGATCTTGAATTCGACACCTGCACCAAATCCAGGCTTACCATGGTATTTGGTTAAGCTGCGCAAAACGGGCTTACCGTCTGCAATAGTGACATTATGCGGGCCATCATGACCTACAAGCACGAATCCTTCTTTAAAATCGACCGGGTGGAACTCGGCAAAGCTACCGCCTATGCCTAAACGTTCCATGATCAGCATGGCAAAACACGTTTTAAGGTCCGACTCGCCGCACATTGGAAAACCTGCGCCGGTAAGTAGTGAATTGCCCACGATCAGGTTAGACATCACCGTGCGTGTCTCACTGTTTTCTGCACCTTCGTAATAATAGGCGAGACCGTCCAGCTTCTTTTCCTGAATGAATTTTTCCAAAGCAACCGTCACCCGGGCAGCCGTTTCCAAATCCGAATCCCTCAGTTTCTCCGAAATTGGATCAGAAACCGGATCGGGGGTATCGAAGAATTCCAGGATACGTTCTTTCACGGGATCAATTTCATCCGGCGTCGATTTTTGATATTGCGTTACAATCTCGTGTGCCTCGCATTGCACAATGTGCGCGCCGAAATGCGCTGTGAGCATTGTTGCATCTGAATGCATATCCAGCATCGCCTCGATCGGGTGGCCGATGTGACCAATGCGCGAAGTTTTGAGATCATGTAAAACAGCCGCGATCCGGCAATATTCTTCGATCTGTGCATCGGCGACCGGATCGTCATAAAGGGTCCCGATGATCATATCCGGCACTTTTTTACCCATGCGCGCAGCCACACCGGCAAATTCAGGGAGTGAGCAGATGTCATCATTGTAAAGCTGCATGTAAGTGGACGCGCGGGTGTAATCCATGGCCTGGTCGGGCTGCAATGCGACGAGCACAATCGGAACATTGATACTTTTGATCACAACTCCGAAAGTGTTGGAAGTTGCGTATGTGACCATGTCGCAGAAGATCAGATCCAGGTTTGCCGCATTGAGCCTCGGTACCAGTTCATAGGCTTTTTCAACGTTATCCACCAGACCGAAATCAATCACTTCCGCATACGAGCCGGTTTGTATTTTTTTGATAAAAACTGCCTGCTTGTGCATCATTGCTTCGAGCAGACCATCGAACTGGCTCCAATATTTGTAATAACCTACGCCGAAAACACCGATACGCGGGCGGGTAGATTTGCGTTTTTCAACAATGGCGGCAGTTGCTTCCTGCCCGTAGGAGATGGGATTCACCATTTAAATTAATGTTATGTGTTGTTCTTGAAATCTTAACGCACTAAGTTTTGTGAGGTAAATTTTTTTTTGCAAATCATGGATCAGCTTTCATCACAGCTGCATCAGCCGGACTATCAAGAGCCTCCTGGAAAAGTGGCTGGATCCTGGGAACGAGGAGCATAAAGCCGATGAACGCGACCGGGTAAAGTACCCCAGAAGCGATCCACATCGGTTTATACGAATATTCCTGCACGAGTTTTCCGATCATCGGATTGAGCAGCAAACTGGAAATAGCGCCTGCCGTTCCCGAAAGTCCGACTACCGTGGAAGTCGCTTTTTGTCCGAAAACATCCGAGATCGAAGTGATATAGTTGGTAATCCAGAAGCCGTGTGCGAACATATAGAGCGCCATTAAACCAACTGCTACATAAACCGAAGAAACGTATTCCGTGAATGGAACGGCCAGCGTTAATGCAGCTGCAATGCCCATTACCAATTTTCTCGCTTTATTAATCGTAAGTCCCGATTTAACCAATTTGTCAGAAATAAATCCACCCAAAATATTGGAAATACCCAGCGCCAGAAACGGCACCCAGAATAAACTTCCAATTTCCTGAAAAGCCACGCCGCGTACCTCGCTGAGGTATTTTGGAATCCAGAACATCATGAAATACATGACCGGATCGAGCAGAAAGCGCATCAGGATAAAAACCCAGGTCTCCTTGATTTTTAGCAGGGAGAGCAACGGGATAGCGGCTGTTTTCTTTGCAGTAATCTGTGTTTTAAGGTTTGCGGCAGCACTTTTCCATGGTATCAGTAACCAGCCGGCAACCCAGATAAGGCCGACAAGCCCGGGAATAACAAATCCTGCCCGCCAGCCATAATGTTCAGAAATCAGGATGGTGAGCGGCGGGGCGATTACTGCGCCGATGGCCGAACCGCCTATTGCTATGCCGTTTGCAAAGGCTCTTTCTTTCTTGTCAAACCAGTCGTAAACCGTCTTTGCAGCTCCGGGGAAACACGCGCCTTCACCCAACCCCAGCAAAAATCGAAAGGCAACGAGCTGCGGCAGAGAATTCATCAACCCGTGCAATGCATTGGCCACCGACCATACGCCTACAGCAACTGCAAGTCCCTTTTTAGCACCAACCCTGTCGATGATCCACCCACCCATTGTGAACATGAATGCGTAGCTCAATAAGAAGCTGGTGTTCACCCAGCCATATTCCACATCCGTAAACTGGAATTCCTTCTGGATTTTGAGGATAGCAATCGAGAGTACCTGCCGGTCCAAAAAGCTCAGCCCGGTTGCTATAAACAACATCAGAACAACAAACCAACGCATAGAGTGAAGTTTCATATAGCTTAACGCACTAACTAGAATCGAGTCAAAAATAAATTCAAAAAATGCAATAAGCAAACGTTTATAAATTTATTTTGATTTTAGTTCCTGGCGGTCGCTGATGCGGTACTTGTCACTGGATTCCTGACACAAATTGGCAGCGACGGGTAACAGGCAGCCGGGATTGATGTAAACCAAGGGCTGGTAACAATCATTCTTTTCGGGTAGCTTAATTAAGTCTCTCACTTTTCTGAAAGATTTACATCCTTTCTTACAATCAAATGATACGGCAGCTACTACTTGGAATCGTAATGCTTGTTCTAGTTTCCAGCAGTTTACGTGCTCAGGACAAGGCCGCTCGGTTGTCGGCTTTGTTTGATACGCTCAAAAGTTTCAATGGATCTGTTTTGATTGCTCAGGATGACAAGGTGATTTTCCAACAAGCCTATGGAATTGCTGATCATGTCGCAAAACGCAAACTCACGACCGAGTCTGTGTTTGAGCTTGCTTCCGTTTCAAAAGGTTTCACAGCTATGGGAATTATGCAGCTGAAAGAGAAGAAGCTGCTTTCCTATGACGATTCTTTGCGCAAGTTCTTTCCTGAACTACCCTATGCCGGCGTCTCGATCCAAAATCTTCTGACGCATACATCAGGCATTCCCGACTTTCTGGGTTGGACAGAGGAGGATATCAATGTGAATGCGCGCAATAGCAATGCGCAGATAATTAAAATTTTGCCCGCGAAGTATACGGGTACTGTTTTTCCGCCTGGTTCCAAATTCTTGTATTCAAACACGAACTATGTACTTCTGGCGAGTATCATAGAGCAGGTGAGCGGTTTGTCTTTCCCGGAATACATGCGCAAAAACATCTTTCTGCCTTGTGGAATGGCAAATACAGCTGTCTCCCAAAGGCTTTTGAATACGCCGCCCGAAGACTATGCGTTCGATTATGCCTGGGATGGAGGCGAAGGCCGCTTTTTGCGTGCCGATAGTCTCAAACGGTATATGTACTACATGTCCGGCGTAACAGGGGCTTATGGAATTATGAGTAACGCAGGAGATCTCAACAAGTGGGTTCAGGCAATAAATACCGATTTGCTGGTGAGTGAAGCGACGCGAAAAGAAGCATTTTCACCCATTAAATTCAACCATTCAAATGAGAACATTACGTCTGACGACGGTCTGATTTCCGTTTTTGGCTGGCGGCTCTTGCCAGGACTTTCAGGAGATCGGGACATGTTTACTGCCGGTAGCTACGGCGGATACCGGTCGCTTATTGTTAACACACATTCCAAAAGTCAAAAAGTAATCCTCTTATCGAACTTTGGTGATAATAATGATCTGCTATCGGTAATGCAGAACATCGACGAGATTTTGGAGGGTCTTCCTCTCTCTCGATCTAACTTCAAGGAGTTGAGAAAAGGCGTTAAGCTTCCGTTGCAACAACTCCGGGCGCTTCAAGGCATTTACCTGACAAAAGAAGGGTCTTTTCCACAAATGAAAATTACTTGCATCGGGAACAGATTATATGCGAAGCTCGGCGATTCAATGGAACAGAATGCTTTCGCGGAGTCTGAGAATGCGTTTTTTGTGACTGGTATAGACGGAAGCTTACTATTCAATAAAGATGCGTTTGGAAAGGTAATTTCTCTGAGTGTCAACAATTCAGGCACAAGCCATACATTCTATTTAAAATAAAAAGAACTTAAAACACAAACACCAAAATCCTGACAGGACTACATCCTCTCGGGAAGAACGTCTGTGACTTGCACCACGTCCGCTTCAAAAAATCAAAGCCTGCAAATGGTTAATCTGCAGGCTTTAGTCAATTTTGATATGTCAAATAGTGCACCCGAAGGGATTCGAACCCCTATCGATGGTACCGGAAACCACAATTCTATCCATTGAACTACGGGTGCTTCTCTCGGTAATGGGGTGCAAATATAGCCCCTATTTTGATTTTCGGCCATTTTGATGAAAAATTTTTCTGGCCGATGTGCTTTGTTACAGCTTTTTCAGCAACTCCCAGTCGCCTACATCCTTCAAATACAGGTAGTCCAGCAGTACTCCGTTCGAATTATTGATCAGCTTGTGGCCCTCCTCAAAGGGTACTACATACGTGTTGATAAACTCGTGATCGGAAACAACGCCCTGCACTTTGTTATGATAACTGTGGATTTCCTCTGTACTCAATTCGAGCTCGCAGTAGAACATGTACATCGCTTCGTCACTCGTGCCAGTAGAAGGATAAAACGGCTCTTTATTGACGCTTATCAGCTGCGAAACCTCAACCGGAATGCCGGTTTCTTCAAAAACTTCGCGGGCTGCAACCGCCGCTGCGTCACTTTCGCTATCCAGCATCCCGGCCGGGTGCTCGTAGGTGAGCGATCCGTCGCAAATGCGGCGCTGCTGTACAAGCAGGAGGTATTTTTCCTTCGTCTGAGCATCTATGAAACAAACCAGCACGCTCACTACTTCGCCTTTCAAGAAACAGATAGGCGGGATTTTGTGGCCTTCCGGCGTAGTCGCGTCTGTGTAGAGCAACGAAAAAAGTACTTCTCCGTGACCGTTCCGGCGGCTGTAAAGCTCGTCTACCCGATGAATAGCAAGCCCGTTTCCTTCGAGCTTATTCTTCCAGAGGTTATACTTATGCGAATCAACCAGCTTTTCAGGCATCTCGAAATATCAGTTGTATAATGGAAACGATATGGCGGCATAAGGTACGCCGTATGTGGCCGAAAAGCGGCGCTGGCCATTGTCTAGCTTCACAGGCGTGCTGTAAGTGATCCGGCCGTGTACATAGGCCAGCTTCAAGCCAATGCGATCTGTGATCCAGTAGCGAAGGAACACCTCCGACTGGCCATTCTGCTTGTCCAATACCAGCGGAAGCGCATTCAGTGTAGCCGGGTTGCTGCCGACGTAAGCATTGTAGTATTCCGCGCCTTCTCCTTCGTAAAAAGTCGATTTTGAATACAGACCGCTGCGTTTCGTGCCAAATGCAATGCCGAAAAGATCCGTGTTCGCGCCGATGTCAAACTTCCATACCCGCACATTTGCCCCAAACACAAAGCTTGCTCCATTGGCGCTCAGCCTGCCAAACTTCAAAGTATCGTCTGAGAATGCATTGCTTTGCGGTACCAGGTTTGTTCTGCCCGCATAATAACCCCAGGCGCGCACGCCCCAGCCAATGCGGAACCATGAAAAATGATTCAGGCTAAGCTCCTGATGGTACAATGCAGAAGGTACCCACTGGTCGTCCTGATAGCCCAGCCCGAGATCAATGCCGGACGTGACGCGGGATAAGCTTTGACTGTAACCTGAAACTGAACCCAAAAACAAAAAAAGTACTATTATCCTTAAACGCTTCATCTGATTCTTGGTCATGTGATGGGCAAAGGTAAAAAAATGTGCAAAAAAAGTAAGGCAGAGTTTCAAAGCTCTGCCTAAGATTAGAATAAAGTAATTTACCGGCCTCAAAGAAGCTTTTTGGCGCCTTTTTTCTTCAAAACGACTGCGCCCATTGGCGGCAGGTCTAATAGCAGCGAGTTGGCTCTTCCGTGCCACCTGTGCGCTTCCGAGCTCACAGGATCATAGTTGATAATACCGCTGCCGCCGAAAGTCTCCGAATCCGAATTGAATATCTCCTGCCAGCTGCCTTCCGAAAGTACGCCCACGCGATAACCTTTTCTCGGCAGGGGTGTCAGGTTCAATGCGATAATGAGACTTTGCGAGGGATCAAGGCCCTTCCTTGCATAAACCAGCACCGAATTCTCCCGGTCCTGGGTATCGATCCATTCAAAACCTTCACTTGAAAAAGAATGGTCGAACAATGCGTGCTCGTCTTTGTAAAGCTGGTTTAAGGCTTTGACACAATCTTTCAAACCCATGTTAGGCGCTTGTTCCAGCAGGTGCCAGTCCAGACTTCTTTCAAAATTCCATTCAGAAGCCTGCCCGAACTCTCCGCCCATGAAAAGCAGCTTGGTACCGGGGTGGGTAAACATATAAGTGAACATCAGCCGCAGGTTCGCGAACTTCTGCCACTCGTCGCCCGGCATTTTGTTGATCAGCGATTTCTTCCCGTAAACCACCTCGTCGTGCGAGAATGGCAGCATGAAGTTTTCAGAAAACGAGTAAACGAGACTGAATGTGAGCTGATCCTGGTGCCAGCGGCGGAATGCAGGATCAAGCTGGAAGTATTTCAATGTGTCATTCATCCAGCCCATCATCCATTTCATACCAAAGCCCAATCCACCAACAAAAACAGGTCGTGAAACACCCGGGAATGCAGTAGATTCTTCGGCGATCGTCTGAATATCAGGGAACTCGGTGTAGGCGGCTACATTCATTTCGCGCAGCAGCGAAATGGCTTCGAGGTTCTCTCTTCCACCAAATTCATTGGGGATCCACTCGCCGTGCTTTCTCGAATAATCCAGGTAAAGCATGGAAGCTACTGCATCCACGCGAAGTCCGTCGGTATGGTACCTGTCGAGCCAGAAAATAGCATTACTGATCAGGAATGAGCGGACTTCATTTCTGCCATAATTAAAAATGTAGCTTTTCCAGTCCGGGTGATAGCCTTTTCTAGGATCCTCATGTTCGTAAAGCGCAGTACCGTCAAAGCGGTAAAGTCCGTGCAAATCGCCCGGGAAATGGGAGGGTACCCAGTCTACATACACGCCGATTCCCGCCTGGTGAAGCTGGTCTATCAGGTACATCAATTCCTGCGGGGTACCGTGGCGCGCAGTACAGGAGAAATACCCCGTAATCTGGTATCCCCACGAAGGCGGGTAGGGGTGCTCCATTACGGGCATGAGCTCCACGTGCGTGAAACCCATTTCCTTCACATAAGGCACCAGGCTTGCTGCTATTTCTTTGTAGGTCAAAAAGCGAAGCGGGTCCGAGGGATCGCGCTGCCAGGAGCCGAGGTGAACTTCATATACCGATATCGGTGCATTCAGCTTGTTTTTTTCCTTCCGCACTTTCATCCAGTCCGAGTCGCCCCATTCATACCAGGTATCCCAGACGATTGAGGCGGTTTTCGGAGCCACTTCGCACCAGAGCGCGAAAGGATCCGATTTTTCGAGATGCTCGCCGGTTTGTGAAACGATATAGTATTTGTACACTTCCCCGACGCCTACATTCGGTATCCAGCCCTCCCAGATACCCGAGCTGTCCCACCTTGGCGCGAGCGAATGCCCGCTTTTGTTCCAGCCGTTGAAGTTCCCGATCACGGAAATGTAAGTTGCATTCGGCGCCCATACCGCAAAGTATGTGCCGACTACACCTTTGTGTTCCATCACGTGCGAGCCGAGCTTTTCGTAAAGCTTGAAGTGTTTTCCCTGACGAAAAAGATGAATATCAAAATCTGTAAAACGGCTAACTGTTTCGACCGCATTCAGTTCCTGACCTTCGGTTTTCAATGTTCCGTTTTCCGGAAGGTCGCTTGCTGACTTTGTTTTTTTATTATCCGCTGACTTAGCCATTTGTTTGAACGCAATTTGTGATAATCATTAAGAGAGTGTAAGATTTGCAATTTTATTAAACTATTTCTCTAAATGTATATATTTTTTTACTCCATTTCCTTTGAAAACTGCGCAAAAAGCAGGTTATCAGATGTTCCCCGCCGCTTTCTCCACCTGGTCCAGAACACGCATGATATTGCCTCCCCAGATCTTCTCGATATCCTTCGCTGAGTAGCCTCTTTTTACCAGCTCCTCCGTAATCGCCCCGATCTGGCTCACATCTTTCAGGCCGATCACCTCACCGCCGCCATCCAGGTCCATTCCGATTCCCACGTGGTCTATGCTGGTGAGTTTGATCACGTGCTCAATGTGGTTGACTGCATCCTGCACGGTCGGCATATCGCCTTTGTACTTTTCATTAATAGCCTTCATCTCGTCCCGCAACGCTTTTTTATCTGCATCTGAAAGGTCCGTCTGGCGGATTTTCAACCGCAGCGCTTTGAGTGACATTTCGTGTGGCTGCGAAGGTTTTTTTACAAAGCCGGGCACAAAGTTGATCTGGATTACCCCGCCATTCTTGGCCAGCGTTCTGATCATATCATCTGTCATATTACGGGGCACATCGCACAATGCCCGGCAGCTCGAATGCGAGGCGATTACCGGCGCTTTGGTCAGTCTGATCACGTCGTAAAATGTAGAATCGGATACGTGAGAAATGTCCACCATCATACCAAGCCGGTTCATTTCCTTTACTACTTCCTCCCCGAACTTGCTTAGTCCATTGTGCTCAGGACCGTCGCCGTCGGTAGACGAATCGCAGATATCGTTGTTCAGCGAATGCGAAAGCGTGATATACCTCAGTCCAAGATCATAGAACTGCTTCACATTCGTGATATCTTTCCCGACCGGCCAGCCATTTTCCATACCAATGAACATTGCGCGTTTTCCTTCTTTTTGGAGGCGGTAAGCATCTTTGGAGGTAGTTGCAATGGCGGCGATATCCGGGTGAAGCCGGGCAGTTTCGTGTATTTTGTCAAAAATGGCGAGCGCCTTCTTTTTTGCTTCTGCATTCGCTTCGTCGGTGCGCTTTCCCTGCCCGAGGTAAACGGCAAAGAACATCCCGTCCATTCCGCCTTTAATCATTCTCGGGAAGTCGATTTGCGAGCGGTCTTTTTCATAATCATGCTCCACAGCGATGTCGAAGCCTTCCTTCATCATGTTAATGGGCACATCAGCGTGCGTGTCGATTGTCAGCGCTTTTGCGTGGATCTTGGCGGCTTTGGGCGACATCGGAACAGGGGTTGTCTGTGCAAATGACAACGCGGGCAATAGTAACAGGAGTAGTGTCTTTTTCATTGAACGGGTTGGTAATTGGTGAATGGTCAGGAAAGCGCAATGTTTTTAAGTTGCCGCTTTTTTTCTGTAATGTCAACTGCGTCAGTGCGATCCTTTATTTACTTCAATTTAAACCCGAATCATGCCTATTCTGAATGCGTATTTGCGCTTTAAGCCAATCGGGCAAGTAAAGCAGGGCTGCTGCGGTGTTTAGTTTATATCCATTCTCAACTCAAATACATCTGTGAGCCCTTTTTCCAAGTCCCGCCTTTTATCATTCGCATTACTGCTGCTTATTTTCGCCGGCTGCCAGATGTCGAAGAATTCCCGCTCCCACGGATTGCAGCATCTTCAGAATGAAGATCTCATGTACCAGTATTCCATTATTGATGCATTAATGGCGGGCGTTTTCGATGGAGATCTGAATATTGCCGGTTTGAAAACGCGCGGCGACTTCGGTGTGGGTACTTTTAATAAGGTCGACGGCGAACTGATCATGGACAAAGGCCGGGTATATAAGGTATCGTACGACGGCTCGGTAAGCGAGGTGCGCGACTCCGACAGTACCTCCGCCGCATTTGTCAAATACTTCAAAGCTGATACTGTGATTACGCTCACAGGGGAAAACCTGAGCTATGAAAACGTGCAGGAACATCTGCTGAGAATCCTCAACCCCAACGGGATATACGCACTTCGGATTACCGGCAACTTCTCCGCAATGACCACCCGCGCAGCCCGCTCCGCGACGCCTCCGTACCCGACACTGACCCAGCATTTGAAAACGAACCAGGCACTTTTTGAAATCCAAAATACGCAGGGTACCTGCAATGGATTTCTGCTGCCTCCTTACCTCGCCAGGACTAATGTGCCGGGCTTCCACCTGCATTACCTATCGGCGGATCTCAAAGCTGGCGGACATATATTCAAGTTCACGACCAACTCCGTTCGCATTGAAGTGGATATTGCAAAAGGCTTTGTAATAGAAAACAATACGAACCCCGAATTCCGCACGGTAAACCTTAAACCGGATCGCGGCGAAGAGTTGAAGAAAATTGAATAGTTGAAGCTATATTTATGCCTCATTTTTCAATTTACAGCCAGTGAAAAAACTTGCGGGATACCTGCTTTTAGTCGGACTGAGCGCCTGCTCTGCGTTCGGGCAGGTTACTTATTTCGGAGATATACTCGGGAAAGAATTCAAACAGGCGACCATCGTACAACCTTCCGACTATGAAGGCAGTGTAACCTGCACGATCATCCGGAAAACGGCGACTCCGAAAAGCAGCAAGGCAGTTCTGTATGTGCACGGGTTCAACGATTACTTTTTTCAGGAAGAAATGGCGGAGCGCTTTCTCAAAGAAGGATACAATTTCTATGCAGTCGACCTGCGGAAATACGGCCGCTCCTGGCTGGCGCACCAGAAATTCAACAATGTAAGAGAGCTCTCCGAGTACTTCCCCGACATTGATACCACCCTGCATATCATCCACAATGAGGGAAATGAAAAGGTACTGCTAATGGGGCACTCGCTAGGCGGGTTAATTGTGTCTGTGTATGCAGACGCGCGAAACGGACGCGAGCAGTTTGACGCACTTCTGCTAAACAGCCCGCTCTTTGCATTGAACATCAAATCAGGACTGAAAAAAACGGCACTTCCATTGATGATCAGACGCGCCGAAAAACATCCGGAAACGCTCATTGATCTCGGAATTAACCCGCTTTACGGAGAAAGCCTGCACAGGGATTATCACGGTGAATGGGCGTACAGCCTGGGTTTCAAGCCGCTCATTGCGCCGCCGGTCAACTTTGGCTGGATCCGGGCGGTACATCTGGGGCAGGAAAAGCTCTTGCAAGGCTTGCAGATCGACAAACCGGTACTTGTACTGCACGCCGCCAAATCCATGGACGAAAAGAAGTGGAGCGATGTATTTTTCAATGGCGACGCCGTGCTGGACGTGACTGAGGTCGCCCGGCGCGCACAAAATATCGTCGGACAGTACAGCATTCAGGCGGTACCCGGCGGCATGCACGATCTCGTCCTTTCCCGAAAACCCGTGAGAGAAGAGGTATATTCGACGATTTTCAACTGGGCCAAAAGAGTCGTAAAATAAGCAGGCTCAAACCAAGAAAGCCGGAAGTACCCAGGTACCTCCGGCTTTCTTTGGTTATAACAAAATGTATCAGGCAGTGAATGTAAATGCCTTTCTCAGCAGTTCCAGGCTTTTGGGTACCGAGGTTTCCGGGTTTTCCTTACCTTCCATTTCCAGCGAGACAAAACCTTTGTAGTTTGCATTCTGGAAGATCTTGCCGATGCGCGTGTAATCCATTTCCTTGTCGTAAAATGTGCCGCCGCCGTAATAGGTTTTCGCCTGAACAATGGTCGCATAAGGCGCCAGCTTTTCGAGTCCGGCGTAAGGTTCGCCCACGAAATTGCCGGTATCCACATTCAGTCCCATTGAAGGCGAGCTTTTCAGCGCATTGTACATTCTCAGCAGATAGTCGATGTTGGAAGACAATCCCCAGTGATTTTCCAGAGCAAGTACAATCCCGGCTTTCTCAGCGTATTGCAGGCATTCACCCATTCCATCGATGGTCCATTTGATCCCGTCTTCGTCGGTATAACCTTCAATCGGCGGCTCTACACCGTGGGTATAATAGTCAGTCTGACGTTTGTTTTTGATGGTTCCCCACGAGCCGGTGTTCATACGCACGCATGGAATTCCCATTTGCGAAGCCATATTGATGCATTTGTAAGTATGCTCGATATCCGCTTTCCGCTTGGCCACGTCGGGTTGGAGGAAATTCTGGTGAATGGATAACAAAGGCATCGCCAGCCCGCTGTCAAATGCGAGCCGCTTCAATTTGTTTTGATACGAAACCGATTCTTCTGCCATCTGGCGGTGTAGTACCTCCACGCCGTCAAAGCCGATTCGGGCTGCATTTTCGATCACTTTTTCAATCGGGTACTTGGCGCCTGTGAGCGGCCAGTACGAATAGCTGGAAACCGCAATTGGCAATCTTCTGGTCACAACCGGCTTCTTTTCCGGTGCAGCAACCGCCAGCGAGCCGGTAAGTACGCCCGATGCAATCGCAGCCGACTTTTTGAGCCAGTTCCTTCTTGAATCCGAAGCGTCAGAGGTAGTAAATTTTTCCATTGTTTAAAAAGGTTGGTGGTTAGTAACAGGATCAGGAATTCTCTTTTGCAATAATGTAAATTCAATCTGCATAACAAAACCAACTAAAGACAAAGTGCCACCGGGTTTTCGACCAGGTGGCACTTTTATTTGTTTTGGTAAAATCAGAATTTGAACGAAACGCCCGCATTTACGGAGTAATCTGCAAACGCAGCGTCGCCTCTTACAAATGTACCCGTGGCTGCTGAGTAGGCTTTGTCAGTAACACTCTGCGTGCGGTTGCGCGATAATGCAACCGGGACACTTACAAAAAAGCCGAATTTGCCAGACGAATAACTGATACTTGGCTCAATGCTCCACACATATCCCGGCCTGCGGAAATCACCACTTCCACCCACCAGATCGTGCACCGGAATACCTTCAAGCCGCGCACCCGCTGCTGCGGTCAGTCCGCGTACAAGTCCGTTGATCGCATAACTCACCCCGCCGCGCGCCATGTACTGGTCAGGCACGCTCATGATAGCCTCGTTAGCAAGTCTGGGCGACAGTGTTTCCCGGTAGGTTCTCACGCCGTTTTGCTCCCGCGGATTGATCAGGTAATAAAAATTTCCGTACACGCCGAAGTTGTGCGTGAGGTTGTAATAAGTATTTGCCTCCACTGTAAAGCCGGTCCCGCCGTCGCCCAGCTGAATGGACTGGTCTACCGGGCGGAGCTCTTTACTTCCATTCGGGCCCACATTGTACCAGTAGTCCTCGTATTTGTAATCGCCGGTCGGCAGCTTGATACCCAATCCCAGCTGAATGTTGCCGCGCGAGCTTGTTTTCGGATCAAAAAGCCACCGGTAAGCCGCCAGCCGCAAATCGCCGATGCCAAATGAATGCATGCTGTGACGCTCATTGAATTTGTTTGCGCCATTGATCAAACCATGCTCGTACAGCGAAGAACGCGCATTGGAAATGATCGGTAAGTCGACCATAATGGACCAGCGATCGTTCAAAATCCGCGTGAGATTGATGTCCAGCGATGCAGTATGGTTAATTACCTCGGTATGCTGCACCAGCCTTTCCTTGTTTTCGGTCGTACCTGAGTAGTGGCGGAACGATTTGAAATAACGCGCGCTGGTGGTTAAAACCCATTGCGGGTGATCGGTACTGTCGGCATGAGCGAGCATACAGGCATTCCCCGTACTGCGGATCGCCACACAGCCTTGTGAATGGGCGTTGAAAGAGATGATAGAAGTAAAAAGCGCTGTGAACGCGAGGTATATATGTTTTTTCATTTTGAAATGGAATAAGCCGGAAAGAAGAATATGACAGGACAGTCACAGGAAATCAATGCGGGCAAAATGCCGCAAAGCTTGCCTGAGCTGCCGGAATGTTTGGTGTAAAAAGAAGGGGCTTATGCCAGGTCGGGAGGGGGACTTAGGGGGTCTACGAGGGTCCCAAAGGTGGTAACTAAATAATCATCAGCAATCTGCAAATCCGCAGGAATCCATTCCAGAATGTAGAAAATGTGCTTTCTCTTATTAGCAAGATAATCTTTGAGGAACGATTTAAGAACAACCGAATGTGCGCCTTTCTGCGGACGCGCGCCTGCAATTTCATCCTGAATTCTGGATACCAGTGCAGTAAAACGGTCACGCGCATTCTGGTCAAATTCACAATGAACGTAGATTGTATCTCCGATGAGCTGCTTGGTTTTCATCTGATAATGCTGCCCGTTATGCCGGATTTTACCTTCCGCGGGTTCGGCATTTTCCCAGTCATTCTGGTAGGGGAGGTTCACCGGCAATTTGATGACGATATCTGCTGTAAAATCCTCTTGTGCCTGCCTGCTACCCGCTACCATCACCGGCGCTTCTTCCAGCAGGTACACAACCGAATAGCCCACTGTATTATACAGCAGCAGACCAAAAAGCAGAAGTGACAAAAGCCGGTTCAACGCAAAAGATGTTTATTCTTTCAAATGTATAAAAAAATGGGGGAATGTTGATGTAGGGAGGTTAGCTGTTGGCTGTTGGCTGTTAGCTGTTGTACTTCGGCTTTCGGCTGTCAGACTTCGGCTTTTTTGAATTACGATGCCATAGCTAATTGCTAACAGCTAACAGCTGACAGCCGAAGTCTGCTAAGAAAAGCCGACAGCCGATTGCCGAAAGCCGAGGTTACACCAGAATTCCTTTTTCTTTGGTACTTTTGCGGTTACTACGCAACATCGGAAAAACTACTAACCAACAATCATGACGGGTATTCCAAAGTTCGAAACCCATAAATCAATCTTTCTTGTTGATGATGACGAGGACGATCGGATGCTCATTAAAGAAGCCCTTGAACAGGTAATGCATGATGTGAATATCATCGAGGTGAATGATGGTATCGAGCTGCTTGAATTGATGGACCGCTCTGCCAATCTGCACGAACCCGCATTGATCGTCATGGATATGAACATGCCACGCATGAGCGGGCTTGAAGCTTTGTCTGTTATCAGGACCAGCAGCCAGCTTCGGCACGTGCCCATTGTCATGTTGTCAACTTCGTCCAATGAAGACCTTATTTTCAAAGCTTACCGGCAGGGGATCAATGCCTATATCACGAAACCGGTGACCTACCATGCGTACAGCAAGCTCGCCGAAGCGATCAGCGTTTCGTTTTTAAACACCTATCCGTTGCAGGAAGAAGTAGCGCTTCCGGAAAACCTGAGCGGTAAAAATATCCTGATCGTGGAAGACAGCGACGATCACTGGGAACTGATGAATATCACGCTGCGGCAGATCCTGCCCGATGTACATATCACCCGTTTCAGCGACGATGCAACTGCCCGCGAGTACCTGCGCGACAACATTGATGTATCTCCGTTTCCGATCGATATGATTATTCTGGACCTGTACCTGCCCACCAGGCAGCAGGGACTTGATCTGCTGAGCACCATGAAGAACTCCGTTTCAGACGCCCGGCTACCATTTGTGCCGGTGGTTGTGTTCAGTTTTTCAGATAATCCGGTTGATATCCGCGAGAGCTATTCCCATCAGGCCAATGCATTTGTGATGAAGGGAAAAAACCTGAGAGAATCCATGCAGCTTTTTCGCCAACTGTGTGATTTCTGGTGGAACACCATTTCATCACCTGCCCGGTTTTGATACTTACCGTCAGTCTTTTAGTGCTTGAATCGGCTTTCGTCCGGGCTTAATGCTGATTTCTGAGTATACATTTTATTTTCTGAAAATTTTGATAAACCGCATTTTCAGATAGCTTTGTCGAAACTTTAGGGGTGTCCCGATATGCGGACTGAGATAATACCCTTTGAACCTGATGCAGTTAGTACTGCCGAAGGGAAAAGTAAGAGATACTACTATTGTGTCTCAATGAATCTTTCCGTAAAGGTCCATTCCTGAAGTTTTTGTCACAAAACGTTTTTCAGAATGGAAATCATCATCAACGATCAATCCCGCGAAATTCCTGAACATTACTCAGTTCAGCAGCTCTTGTCCGGACTTTTTCCCGACAGCCTGAAAGGAATTGCCGTCGCGATCAACCAGTCCGTGCTTGCCAGGTCTGAATGGGAGCGGCGTCAGTTGCAGCCCCACGACCGCATTACCCTGATTAAAGCTACTCAGGGAGGATAACCACCCGTTTTCGCCAATCAATCTATCATTTTTCACCTGAACCGCCCTGCTACCGGCAGCGGTTTGCTCCATTTCTTTTTGTTATGAAAATTGAAAAAACACCCGAGAGCGGCGTGATCACGCGGACTCCCTTTCCTAATTCCCGGAAAGTGTATGTGCCAGGCAAGCTGCACAACATTTCGGTTGCAATGCGCGAGATAGCTTTAAGCGACACGAAAATTCATGGGAAACCCGGCGCAACCGAGCCCAATGCACCGGTAACTGTATACGATACCAGCGGCCCTTTTACAGACCCGCATATTGACATTGATGTAAAAAAAGGGTTGCCACAGCTCAGGTCGGAATGGATCAGGGCGCGGCAGGATGTGGAAGAGCTTGAAACAATATCATCGAGCTACGGCCGGCAGCGGCTGGCCGACGTTCAGCTTGATCACCTGCGTTTTGCGCACGTCAGCAAGCCGCTGCGTGCGAAGGCCGGGCACAACGTATCTCAGCTTCACTATGCGAAAAAGGGCATTGTCACCGCCGAAATGGAATATATTGCCATTCGTGAAAACCAGCGGATCGATCAGCAGCTCATTGAAATGAATGGGAGAATGGGCGCATTGTCGCACCAGCATGCGGGTCACAGTTTTGGTGCAAATACCCCTAAAACCTTCATTACACCCGAGTTTGTACGACAGGAAGTAGCGGCAGGAAGGGCGGTTATCCCCTCTAATATCAACCACCCGGAAAGCGAGCCGATGATCATCGGGCGTAATTTCCTGGTCAAGATCAATGCCAATATTGGTAACTCAGCAGTATCGTCGAGCATTGAGGAAGAAGTTGAAAAAGCGGTGTGGGCTTGTCGCTGGGGCGCGGATACCATCATGGATCTTTCAACCGGTAAAAACATCCATGAAACCCGCGAATGGATCATCCGCAACTCGCCTGTGCCCATTGGTACCGTGCCGATTTACCAGGCTTTGGAAAAGGTAAATGGAAAAGCAGAGGAGCTGACATGGGAATTGTTCCGGGACACGCTGATCGAGCAGGCCGAACAGGGAGTCGACTACTTCACGATACACGCGGGCGTCTTGCTTCGCTACATTCCGCTGACTGCCAGGCGCATTACCGGGATCGTATCGAGAGGAGGCTCCATTATGGCGAAATGGTGCCTCGCGCACCACAAGGAGAATTTCCTGTACACGCATTTCGAGGAGATATGCGGGATCATGAAAGCTTACGACGTGGCTTTCTCGCTGGGCGACGGGCTGCGCCCGGGCTGCATTGCCGACGCAAACGACGCCGCACAGTTTGCCGAACTCGAAACACTGGGCGAGCTGACTAAAATCGCCTGGAAGCACGATGTGCAGACGATCATCGAAGGGCCGGGCCACGTACCGATGCATTTGATCAAAGAAAATATGGAAAAGCAGCTGGAACATTGCAGCGAAGCGCCTTTCTACACCCTCGGGCCGCTTACTACGGATATTGCACCTGGTTATGATCACATTACGTCGGCCATCGGCGCGGCGATGATCGGCTGGTTTGGTACTGCAATGCTGTGCTATGTGACACCGAAAGAACACCTCGGGTTACCAAACAAAAAAGATGTAAAAGACGGTGTAATTACGTACAAGATCGCCGCCCACGCAGCCGATCTGGCCAAAGGTCACCCCGGCGCGCAGTACCGCGACAATGCATTGAGCAAGGCGCGGTTCGAGTTCCGCTGGGCCGACCAGTTTAACCTTTCACTAGATCCCGACACAGCCCGGGAGTTTCACGACGAGACACTACCTGCCGAAGGTGCCAAAATCGCCCATTTCTGTTCCATGTGCGGGCCTAACTTCTGTTCCATGAAAATCACGCAGGATGTGCGCGAG
Source organism: Dyadobacter crusticola DSM 16708 (assembly GCF_000701505.1). Lineage (GTDB taxonomy): Bacteria > Bacteroidota > Bacteroidia > Cytophagales > Spirosomataceae > Dyadobacter > Dyadobacter crusticola. Next base: position 562,809 of record NZ_KL370786.1, read on the forward strand.
TATGCGGAAGAAAACGGAATGCTGACAGACACCGCGATTGAAGAAGGAATGCAGGTAAAAGCGCGTGAATTTGCTGAAAAGGGCAGCGAAATCTATCTGTAACCATGAAAAAGATCATCATATCAAGGCCCGATTTCTTTGCAGGCGAAGCAGTACAAATCACTACACTTTTCGTGGATGGAATGCAGCTGCTGCATTTGCGGAAGCCAGATTGTACCAGGGAAGAGCTCGCCAGGCTGCTGGGTGACATCAATCCGGGCAACTATCCGCAGATCGCATTGCACCAGCACCATGAACTCGCGCAGGAATTTGGTATAAACAGGCTCCACTTCCCGGAGCAGCTTCGTTTGGAACAAACAGAAGAATCGCTACAAGAGCTAAAATCACGCGGTTTCATACTTAGTACTTCCATTCACGAAGCGGGAATGCTGCGGAATTTATCGAATGCATTCAGCTACGCACTTTTAGGTCCTGTTTTCGATAGTATTTCAAAACAAAATTACCGCGCTGCATTGCCACCAAACTTCAAACTCGATCGCCAGGGATATAGTGGAGAAGTAATCGCAATCGGAGGAATCGATGCTTCCAGGATACAATCAATAACTCAAATGGGCTTCGACGGCGCCGCATTCCTCGGCAGCATCTGGCTTTCTAAAGCCCCCGGGTTGAAACCCGGGGCCAGGGATTTTCTGAGAGCGCCGAATGAATTTGCCCCTCCAATTTTCGCCAAAGGCGAAACAAACCCAATCTCTTGCCCCAGCTTTCAAGCCGGGGAAAACAGGATTGGCAGGCTGCAATTTATTTCTCAGGAAAATGAAGCGATATCACATATGGAGAGCATTCGGCTAGCGCTGGAAGCGGGTTGTCGCTGGATACAACTGCGCGTCAAAAACCGGCCGGAGGAGGAAGTGCTTCGACTAGCCTGGGAAGCCACCAAGTTATGCGATCAGTACGGCGCAAGACTGATTATCAATGATTTTCCGAGAGTGGCGCAAGCGGTGGAAGCTTATGGGCTGCATCTCGGGCTTACGGATATGTCAGTACCGGAAGCCCGAGAATTAGTGGGTGACAGGCTGATAATCGGCGGTACTGCCAACTCCTGGGAGGATATCGTTCTCCGCGTCAAGGAAGGTGCGGATTACATTGGGTTGGGACCTTTTCGATTTACAACTACCAAGCAAAACCTCAGTCCGGTCCTGGGTTTTGAAGGTTACAGCGTATTAATGCAAAAAATGGCTGAGGCGGAATTCAATACACCTATTGTCGGAATTGGGGGGATTATGCCTGCTGACGTGCCGGCCTTGTTGAAAGCCGGTCTGCACGGAGTTGCTATGTCCTCGGCGCTCATCAATGTGGCTGATCCACAAGTTATTGTTCATCAAATTCAGAAAGTATTATGCTGAAAATAGCAGATAAGACATTTACATCGCGCCTTTTTACCGGTACCGGCAAGTTCAGTTCTTCGGAAATAATGGAAGAAGCGCTGCTTGCCTCGGGCTCCGAGCTGGCGACGGTCGCATTGCGGCGGGTGGATATTCATAGCAATCAGGACGATATTCTCCTGCATTTGAATCACCCCCAAATCAACCTTTTACCAAATACTTCCGGCGTAAGAACGGCAAAAGAGGCCGTGTTTGCGGCGCAGCTCGCTCGGGAAGCATTGGAGACGAACTGGCTCAAACTCGAAATCCACCCCGATCCCAAGTATCTCATGCCCGACGCCATTGAAACGCTGAAAGCCACAGAGGAACTGGCCAGGCTTGGCTTTGTCATTCTCCCTTATATTCATGCGGACCCTGTCTTGTGCAAGCGGCTTGAAGAAGCAGGAGCAGCCGCGGTAATGCCGCTGGGTTCGCCGATAGGGAGTAATAAAGGGTTGAAAACGATCGACTTTCTTGAAATTATCATTGAACAGAGCCGCGTACCCGTCGTGATCGATGCGGGTATAGGCGCCCCGTCCGACGCGGCGAAGGCAATGGAGATAGGAGCGGATGCAGTGCTGGTGAATACTGCAATCGCCTCGGCCGGTGATCCGGTTCACATGGCGCGCGCTTTCCGCATGGCTGTGGAAGGGGGCAGAATGGCGTTTGAAGCGAAATTAGGAAAACAAGGCAACTTCGCTTCGGCGAGCAGCCCGTTAACAGCGTTTTTAGATGAGCTTTAAGGAGATTTTTGATCAATATCGGTGGGAAGAGGTGAAGACGAGTATTTACTCAAAAACAGCCTCCGACGTCGAAAAGGCACTTTCTTCGGAAAAGCGAACAGTGGAAGATTTTAAAGCATTGATATCTCCCGCTGCTTCGGCTTACCTCGAACCGATGGCGCAGCTCAGCCGCAAACTGACCCAAAAGCGCTTTGGTAAGACCATCCAAATGTACATTCCGCTTTACCTGTCCAATGAATGCACCAATATCTGCACCTATTGCGGGTTCAGTCTGGACAATAAGGTGCGGCGGCGGACGCTCTCGGAAACTGAAATATTAAAGGAGGTGGAGGTAATTAAAACGCTGGGGTATGAGCATGTGCTGCTGGTTACCGGCGAGGCTAATCAGACTGTCCATGTAGATTATTTCAAGAAAGTGCTCCGCCTGCTGCGGCCGCATTTTTCGATGATCTCCATGGAAGTACAACCGCTCGATACCGAAGAATACAGCGAATTAATTCCGCTGGGACTGAATACTGTATTAGTTTACCAGGAAACCTATCACCAGGAAGATTACCGCAAACATCATCCCAAAGGCAAGAAATCCAACTTCCTGTACCGGCTCGAAACGCCCGACCGGCTTGGGAAAGCGGGCATTCACAAAATGGGACTGGGTGTTCTGATCGGATTGGAAGATTGGCGGACAGACAGCTTTTTCACCGCATTGCACCTTCAATATCTTGAAAAAACATACTGGCAAACGCGGTATAGCTTGTCCTTCCCGCGCCTTCGCCCATTCTCCGGCGGACTGGAACCAAAGGTGGAAATGTCGGACAGGGAGCTGGTACAGCTGATTTGTGCTTACCGGATCATGAATGAAGAAGTGGAGCTTTCGCTGTCTACCCGCGAGTCGGAGAAGTTCAGGAATCATTGCATTCAGCTGGGCATTACGTCCATTAGTGCAGGTTCCAAAACCAATCCGGGCGGTTATGCAGTGGAGGCGGACTCGCTGGAACAGTTCGAGATTTCAGATGAGCGTTCACCCGAAGAGATCGCCCGGGTGATACGGAATAGTGGCTATGAGCCGGTTTGGAAGGATTGGGATACCTATATGCAGAGCAGCGTACCTGTTAATCCGGATTTTATTTAATGTTCCGGCTGACCAGGTTTTCACTTTCAGGAAAGGCCCGGATCAGAAACCCGGGCCTTCTGAGAATCACTTCTGGCTTGTCAGGGAGCGACTTCCACGATCATTTCGATCTCCACTGCGATACCCGAAGGCAGCGATGCTACGCCGATCGCCGAGCGGGCGTGCTTGCCGCTTTCCCCAAATACTTCAACCATAAAGTCCGTAAAACCATTGATTACCTGCGGCTGCTGCGTGAGCGTCGGGGTCGAATTGACCAGACCAAGTACTTTAACTACTCTTTTAACCTTATTTAAATCGCCGATTTCGTGCTTCAAGGAGGCCAGCAATGCGATACCGCACAGTTTTGCAGCTTCTTTTCCCTGTTCCACCGTCAGGTCGTCGCCTACTTTACCGAGGATCTGCCCGCCGCCGGGCTTGTCGGGTCCGTGGCCGGAGAGATAAACCAGGTTGCCCACCCGGACAGCCCGCAGTAGGTTGCCATTCGAGGCTTTCATTTTGGCTAGGGTGATACCGAGTTCAGTGAGCTTTTTCTCCACGTCGGGGCGTGACTGTGCGAATGAGGGACTTACAAATGCGGCCAGTATGCAGACCAGGGTAATTTTGAAGAACGTTTTTGACATGAAATCAGCAATTGATATGTGATCGCCAAAAATAGGCTGTTTCATGCTTCAAACATAAGAATGGCCGCAATTCTGCTGAATGCGGCCATTTTACAGTGTTTTACGCTTTCGCTATTCCGGTTTTTTCAAGCATGAAATTGTGCAGCTCTGTATTTTTTACGAAAGGCTTCAAAGCTTCGCTGCCGGGGCCGAACATCGCAAGCTCCACATAGTCACCGGAATGGTCCATTCCCGCCCAACCGACTCCGGTATAGTTCGTTTGAATGGCCCCAAGCTCCTTAAAAAGCTTCTTATTGGTGATGTACAGCCCTTTTTCATTTTTGTCACCAATTAACCCGATCAACTTTTCCGCTTCCGCCTGTTTGATTGCGTAACCTTGTGCAAACTCAATGCGTTCAATGAGTTGTGCCGCAGTAGGCATTTCTTTGAGGTCGCCTAGGATCCAGTTGTTGGTATGTTTGAATTTTTGAAAAAGATCGAATTTCTTGTCGCTGCCAAACAGACCGGGATTTGCATTGCCGTGGTCTGTTGTAATAATCACAAGTGTCTCTTTGTCTTTCGCTGCAAAATCGAGTGCTACTTTAATCGCTTCGTCGAATGCGATCTGATCGTACAGCAACCCGCCCGCGTCATTTGAATGCGCAGCCCAGTCTACCTTGCCGCCTTCGACCTGGATCGCAAAACCTTTCTGGTTCTTTGAAACGAGTTCGAGTGTCTTAGCAGTCATTTCAGCCAGTGTAGGCACCTTTTGTTGCAGATCCTTATCTTCGAAAGTATCCAGCGAATAGGGAAGTGCACCCTCGCAGTAAACACCTAGTACCGGTTTTTGAATGCTGTTAAGCGCCTGCATTGCATTGCGGTCGCGGGCAACGGTGTAGCCTGCTTTGATATAATCTGCAAAAAGATCCGTTTTGTCTTTGCGCTTTTCTCCATCGAAGAACTCCGCTCCGCCGCCCATCATCACATCAAATTTGAGATCCAGGTACTGCGCTGCAATCTCCGACTCGTCACCACGCGATTTATTATTAATGCAAAAACCAGCCGGCGTAGCGTGGGTGATCGTCACCGAAGTAACGCAGCCAACCGACTTACCCGCTTCCTTGAACTTTTGCAGAATGGGCTTGTTGAAGCTGCCGTCTGCATTTACGTTCAGGTTTCCGTTTGGCACTTTCTTGCCGCCGCCCCAGGCTGAGCTGCCTGCGGCTGAGTCGGTTACCAATGCATTGGAGGAAGAAGTTTCCATGAATGCGCGGCTTCCGGTTTGTTCCAGGTACAGTTTCATCCAGCTGGTATCCCGGCCATGTTTGCGTTTGAGCAACAGGTCGGCCATATTCAGCGTACCGGTACTCATACCGTCGCTGACCATGAAAATGATATTCTTGGCTATGTTGCCTTTCTTAACGGGAGCCGAAGTTTCGCTGTTGCCGCGGAACAATGCCGGCCCAGCCAAAAGAGCCGCCGAGCTATTTGTAAAAAAATCCCTTCTTTTCATTGGATAGAGTCACTTTGAATGCAAAGCCGGTAAGTGCCGGCCACACTGCAAAGGACGAACTTGAATGCAAACCCAATGAGAACACGCGGTTATGGATTTGTTAAGTTTTTTCAATTTTCTAAGCACATGATCAGATACCCTAGCTGTCTTTTGGTACTTTTTAGTAGTCTGCTTTTGTGGACTTGCCGTGAGCGCGACCGAAGTGAAGCAATCGTCACAGTCGATTGTGACGATTGTACCGGAAGAGCAGTTCGGATCGAAAGTTTTCCGCTTTTATCGTATGAAAACGTGGTACTTGACAGCGGCCAATTCGACCAGCGGGGGCGGGTGACACTACACATACCTCTTGTAAATGAGCAGCTTGTCAACGTCAGGCTGGATACTGTGTCAGTTTATGCGATGCTGCTTTTGCGGGGTGAGGAAGCTAAGCTGCGCATTCGCAACGGGCAGCCGGAATTTCTAGGCGCCCGGGCTAAGTTCAACGACTATTTGTACAAAGAGAGAACGGCAACCAAAAGTATCTTGCGGGCTTCGGATGATATTCGGTTGAATTTTGGGAAATATTCGCAGGGTCAAAGAAATGCAGTAATCAAATCTGTTGAAAAATCCCTTACCAGCGTGAATGAAATGATCCGGCGCGATGGTGGTTTAACAAAACAGGAAAGAACGCTTCTGCTTGCCTCAAACGACAGCTTTGTCAAATGGTTGACAGCTAGTTACACGGACTGGAATAGTGACGAGATTTACAATAGCTGGAAACAAAGAGCCAATGCTGCCAATCAATATGCTCCTGATTTTTTAATGGATTTAAAGGCAGATACTGCATTATTTCGCCGCAAGTTTCCCTTCTATTTAGATCTGCTCAATGCAGAATTAATGCACAAGCTGCTGCATCCGATCGAATACCATCTGGACGAAATTGAAGCTGATTATGACGCAGGACTGATCGGGCTGGAAGCAGAAAAAGTGATTAAGTCACGCCATTTTGCATCTGATTTTGAGGAGCTCTTACTCGCCAGGAATTTGATGGTCTGTTTCAGGGAAAGTGAAATTACTGCCACTTCTGATTCCCTTTATAGCCACTTTTTGCATTCTTTTCCTAACTCACCTTTCAAGCGGGAGCTGGACGAACAGTTTGCGGCTTCCCATAAATTGAAAAGCGGCCAGCCTGCATTGAACTTTACTGCTTACTCGCCTGATGGAAAGCGTACAAAACTGAGTGATCTGGCTGGCAAGGTGGTTTACATCGATCTGTGGGCGACCTGGTGCGGGCCTTGTATTGCTGAATTTCCGCATTCAAAAAAGCTGATCGCACGCTACCGCGACAATCCCGAAGTCGCATTTCTGTTTGTCTCAGGCGATGCTGATGAAGCGAAATGGACAGCTTTTTTGAAAAAAAAACCAAATTTGAAAGGAATTCACCTGCGGCAAAGAGATCCGGACGAACGCATTGCAGAGTACTACCGCGTAACCGGAATCCCACATTATATTTTAATTGATCAGGTAGGAAAAATTGTGTCCGCAGATGCGCCCAGGCCGTCTGATCCGCAGATTATAAGTAAAATCGACAGCCTCTTAAAATAAGTATTTAGGTGTCAATTCACTATCTCTGCCTCAGTGATCGCGGAGAAGCGAAGGCTACAATATCACTGTGCTTGAATAACTCCACAAACTGATCTTTTTCATATTTGAACCCGATGCTGGTCAGATTTCGGGAAGGCGAATGCGCCTAGTTTTGACTTTGGGATTTTATCAGAATTTTATCCAAAGTCAAAACAATGCATACATTTCATATTCCTGTTCTCGGGTTAGGTTATTCGGTGGATACGCCGGCCAAAGTCGCGCATTACGGCATTTCCTCAGTCGCTTCAATCGTCGATGACGAGATGATCGAGCGCATGCGCAGGTTCCATTCACTTCAAAACAACGAGCGCTATACCCCGATCAACAAAGACGAGCCCGATTTCAGGAGCCGCCGCATTACCGAGTATCTGAACCTGCTCGACAGGATTGTCAACCGCAAATTTGACAACCTGCGTCAATCAGCTTTCGAAAATGGAACAGAAATCACCCGCTATTTCACATTATTACCTGATGCTGCTCCGCTGAAAAGGCGGTACCTGCAAATGCTCGCAACAGAAAACCCGGCCGAACGTGCTGAGATAGAGGAGGAGTTGCGGAAAGGCTTGGTAAAAGGGGCAATCGACGTGAATATCATGTCGAAAGTGGACAAGCTGAACAAGGATGTGTACGGCGAAAAGTTGCCCGACCAGTTCTCTGACGCGTCGGCTGCATTGCGCGGCTTTGCCAACAGCAACCTCCATGCGTCGCTCGTGCTTTCGGCCGGAATGAACCCGCGTTTATACAACTACCTTGATCAGTTCGATGTTTTTCTGCCTGATACCAATGGGAATTTTGTAAAAAAAATCATTTTAAAGGTCAGCGACTTCCGCTCCGCATTGATCCAGGCCAAGTACCTCGCCAAGAAAGGGATCTGGGTTTCTGAGTTCAGGATAGAGTCGGGGCTGAATTGTGGCGGCCACGCATTTGCTACCGACGGTTATCTCCTCGGGCCGATTCTGGAAGAGTTCAAAGAAAAGCGACAGGAGCTTGTGGACGAGCTTTTTACATTGTATCAAAATGCGCTTTCGACCAAGAACATTCAGCTAACCAATGCGCCTGCGCTTCGCATTACCGTGCAGGGAGGAATCGGGACTGCCAAGGAAGACAGCTTTCTGCTTGAACATTACCAGGTAGATGCAACCGGCTGGGGAAGTCCGTTTTTGCTTGTGCCGGAGGCTACCAATGTGGACCAGGAAACGTTGGGCAATCTCGCGAGTGCCGATGAATCGGACTATTATGTAAGCAATTCTTCGCCGCTGGGTGTTTTGTTCAATAACTTCAAAAAGAGCAGCTCGGAAAAGCAGCGGCTGGAAAGGATCGCGAAAGGCAGGCCGGGCAGTCCGTGTACCAAGAAGTACCTCGTTTCGAATACCGAATTCACGCAGGAACCGATCTGTACCGCGTCACGCGAGTATCAGAACTTGAAGATCAAGCAGCTGAAATCGCTGAACCTGCCGGAAGGTGAATACCAGGAGCAGTTCAATGCAGTGACTGAGAAAGTTTGCCTGTGCGACGGGCTGAGTACCGGCACGCTGATCAAGCACGGTTTGCTGGCAAAAAGGGAAAATCACGGCGTCGCCATTTGCCCGGGACCTAACCTGGCGTGGTTCTCGGAAGTAGCTTCACTCGATGAAATGGTGGCACATATCTATGGGAAGATCAACCTTTTGTCCAATGTGAAACGTCCGAATATGTTTATCAACGAACTGAATTTGTACGTGACGCATTACCGGAAAGACATGGAAATGCACCTCCGGAACTTCACTGACAAGAAGCAAAAATACCTGACCAAATTCCGCGAACAGTTGCTGGCCGGTATCGATTATTATAAAACCCTGATCCCGCAAATGCAGAACCAGGATGAAGCATATCGTGCAGAAATGTTAATGCAGTTGACTGAGATCGAGTCAGGTTTGACAGTTACCGAGCTCGCAGTTTGCGCCTGAAAAGAATGAATGCGCAGCCAGACCAAAAGTCTAGTTGCGCATTCTTGCCAATTTTTCGTATTCAAAAACGGTGATCAGACTTCCCTTCATATCAATCAGTTTTTCCTCCTTGAAGTCGGACAAAGTCCTGATCACCGTTTCCGTGGCTGTACCTACAATGGAAGCAATATCTTCGCGGGTGATCGACATGGAAAATGGTTTCGATTTATCTTCCTGATAGCGCTGCACGAGCATGACCAGCGCCTGCGCGACCCGTTTTCTCACTGAATTATATGCCAGTTGCAGCAAACGTTCTTCCCGGTCTTTGATTTCATTCGACAACATTTTGATAAACTTCGAAGATACCTCGCGGTTAGCCTGCAAAAGGTTGAAAAAATCGTCTTTCGGGATCATTGAAACTTCTGACTCTTCCAGACAAATCGCAGTTTCCTGGTAAGGCTCACCCTGTAAAAGATCGAGATAGCCGAAGAAATCCCCCTCTTTGTACAAATCAGTAATGTACTCTTTCCCGCTGCCGTTTGATTTATAGGATTTGACTTTTCCCTTCCTCAAAAAGTAAATGTTGGAAGGGTAACTGCCTTCCGTGTAAATCGTGTCTTTCTTTTTAAGCGATCTTATTTTCTTATCCTCCGCCAGCTTCGCGATCATATCAAAAGCCTGCGCGTCTTCGATAAATTGGTCCAGTCCATTGGCAGAGCGTTCGAACTGGCGTTTGAGCCGCTCACTTTTTTGAAGCCGCATTTCTACAATGTTCAGCAGCTCGATGTCGTCGTAAGGTTTGGTCAGGTAATCGTCCGCGCCCATCGTCATTCCCTTGCGGTAATCCTCTTTCTCGGCTTTTGCGGTCAGGAAAATGAATGGGATATTGGCCGTTTTTTCATTCTTGCTGAGCATGTGCAGCACGCCGTAACCGTCAAGCTCTGGCATCATAATGTCGCAGATGATCATATCCGGGGCAAACTCGGCTGCGACTTGCACACCTTCTTTTCCGTTTTTCGCAGTAGCAACCTTATAGTTGGCGAGTTCCAGGATTTCGGCCGTATTCTCCCGCATTTCGGGATTATCTTCGATCAACAGTATCTTTTTGGTTTCCAATTTTCGTCAGTTTCAATGATTCAGATTCACTTACAGGGCAATGGATTTTGACTTGGAGGGTACCAGGTTCGGCAATGTTACCACAAAAGTAGTACCCACACCCACTTCACTCGAAAAGGAGACAGTTCCGCCCATCAAATCCACGTATTTGCTTACGATGTTCAAACCCAGCCCTGTCCCTTGTACGGTACCTGCATTCTGTGCACGGAAAAACCGGTCAAAAACATTGGCCTGGTCTGCCTTCGGGATCCCTATACCCTGGTCTTTCACTTCGATAACCACCGTGTCCGCGTCTGCATTGATATTCAGGCTGATCATTTTTCCCGGTTCGGAGTACTTCACCCCATTGGAAAGCAGATTGAAAAGAATGTTGCGTAAAAGCTGCTTGTCGAGCCAGACCTCCGCATTTCCTCTTTGCTGAAAATGGATTTGCTGGCCTTCTTTGCAAAGTCCCTGCATTTCCTCCACCAGTGTGTTTCCGAATGCAGCCAGGTTCACTTCCACGGGAACAATGTGAACGTGACCCTCTTCCAGCTTGCCGATGGACAGAAAATCGTTCAATATCTCGGTCAGGTTCGTTACCGCCGACTTGATCCGCTGCACGTGTTTGTGCCTTTTTTCCTCCTCTTCGGTGGTGGTATACCTGCTGATCAGCGAGGCGGAAGAAAGGATGGTAGCCAGCGGCGTACGGAACTCGTGCGAAGCAATGGTCACAAACTGGCTCTTCATATTGTTCAGCTCCTTTTCTTTCTTCAATGCACGGAGCACTTCTTCCTGCGATTCCTCGATCTTCTGCAAGGCATTCGCCAGTTCTTTCGTTCTCAGTTCCACACGTTCTTCGAGTTCCGCGTTCAGTTTTTGTATTTCAAGGTTCGCGTCAATAATGCGCTTTTCCTGCTTTTTACGCTCGGTGATATCCACGATAAAGCTCACCACGAATTCGCCCACACTGGTTTTAAATGGGCTCAGGCTTACTTCCACCGGAAATTCGCTGCCGTCGAACCTTCTCGCAAAAAGGTCCATTAAGTGTCCCATTCCGCGTGCTTTCGGTTCTTCGAGGTATCCGTCGCGGTAGTGCACGTGGTTGTGGGCAAACCGGTGCGGGATAAGTGCTTCTATTTTCTTGCCAATCAACTCCGTATCCGCGTAGCCGAAGAGCTCGCGTGCTTTGGGGTTCAGCATGACGATCGTACCGGATTTATCCACCACCACAATACCCTCCGTCGCGTGTTTGAACAGCGCGTCGAGCATTTCAATATGCCTTGTCATCACCTTGGTCTGAGTTAAGATATCGCTATCGAACATAAAAAAGGCAAATTACAAAAGTGAGCGAACAAGGAGGCATTGTAATGTACTGAATGATGTTTTTAGGGAAATTCAGACGGTTTGGCTAAACAGGTCGGTTTCCGGCTTTTTCGCCCAGAGGCGCGCGTCAAAAGCCATGCAAATGTTTCTAACAAAGGGTTTTCCCTTTTCTGTCACCTTCAAATGGAAGGGCTCGAATTCGATCAGCTCGTCGAATTCCATTTCGGAAAGCCGCTCTGCCGCGTGAAAAATTTCATTGCAAACTTCACTGGATTGTGTCCAGGAGGTTTCAAATTGTGTCATCAGGCGTAAAATATGGCGACGCAGGATCAGGTCTTCGCGGGAAAGCGCATGTCCCTTTGCGATGGGCAGCTCACCGGCGTCAATCCTTTTGTAGTAGTCTTCCACCTTCTTTTCATTTTGCACATAACCCCACCAGCTGTCGCTGATCGACGATGCACCCAAACCGATCAGAAGCTGTGTCCGCGTATCGGTATAACCCATAAAATTCCGGTGCAGCCTGCCTTCCTGCTGGGCTTTGTAGAGGCTGTCGGTAGGCAATGCAAAATGGTCCATTCCGATATCCTTGTACCCGATGAGCTCCAATGCGTTCCGGCCGGTTTCGTAGATCGCCATTTTCCGGTCCGGATCGGGCAGGTCGGCTTCGGTGTATTTGCGTTGGCCGGGCTTGATCCAGGGCACGTGGGCGTAGCTGTAAAATGCAATGCGGTCGGGACGGAGCTGGATTACTTTCAGCATGGTTTCCATCATATAACACGATTTCTGCAGCGGCAATCCGTAAACTATATCGTAATTAATGGAAGTATAGCCGATTTCGCGCGACTTAAACGTCAGGTGCTGTACCTGTTCGTAGGTTTGATGGCGGTTGATCACGGCCAGCACGATCGGGTTAAAGTCCTGCACACCGATGCTGATCCTTCTGAAACCAACTTCATATAAGGTTTGCAGATGTTCGTCGGTGGTATTGCCGGGGTGCGCCTCGAAGCTGAACTGCGCTTCCGGGTGAACTTCCGCATTTGCGAGCACGCCGAGTATCAGCTTGCGCAGATTTTCAGGGCTGAAAAAAGTAGGGGTACCGCCGCCCAGGTGCAATTCACGGATGACAGGCTTTTCATCCCCGAAAACAGAAAAATACATTTCCCATTCCTTCAATAAAGCCTGGATATACCTGGCTTCAACGGCGTGGTTGATCGTGATTCTGGTATTGCAGCCGCAGTAAGTGCACAGACTTTCGCAAAAAGGCAGGTGGATATAGATGCTGATCCCTTCTTTTTTGTTCGAAACGGCAAATGAATCTTTAACAAAATCCATCCATTTAGCCTGTGTCGGCGGTGTTTCCTGCCAGTAGGGAACCGTTGGGTAGCTGGTGTATCTTGGCCCTGCCGTATTGTATTTGAAAAGCAAATCCTTGTCCATGACAACTTGGTTTTTTTCTGATTGATTGCCTATCAAAATTAGGAGGGCTGCCCGGGCAAAAACATGACGAATGTCAGTTCCGCAGCTAACCTTTGCCAGTCTGACCTGTACTTCACAAAGCGCTACTTACCGTGACAAACCGTTATTTCAGTCCGGTTTTGGGTAGAAGAGGGATAGTGGATAGTGAGTCCGCGGGCGATGAGCCAAATGCCGGCAATGGCGATCATAATGGGGGTAACCTGATGTAACCTGCTCCTGACAGCGCTGCTGATCCGGTTTCGGAAAATGCCCACCAGCATCATCGCCGGAAACGTACCTAGCCCGAAAAGCAGCATGTACATAGCACCTCCCGTGAAGCTGCCGGTAGCTACCGAGCTGATCAATGCCAGGTATACGAGGCCGCAAGGAAGTAGTCCGTTCAGCAAGCCGAGTACCAGTCTGCCTTTTAAATGGTTGTTCCTGATCACTTTTGACATATTGCTCCTGATCCTGCCTACCCATTTTTGCCAAAACAATGGAACGTGCATAATCGTATTCAGACGCTTGGGCCAGATAATGTAGGCCAGCATCAATGCACCTGCGAAAACAGAAAGGTATTGGAGATAGCCCAGAAACGCCAGGGGAGTACCAAAAAGCCCGATCACAGCTCCCAATGCCGCATAAGTAAGTATCCGACCGGCATTATAGACGATCAATGCAGTAATCTGTCGCCAGTTGTTTCCGCTCTGCACGGGCAGCGCCAGCGCAATAGGGCCGCACATACCAATGCAGTGAAAGCTGCTCATAAAGCCCATTGTCAATGCGAGGTAGGGGAGTACCGGGTTCATGATTTATCCAGTTTTAATGACGGATGGAAATTATCCCTTCATCCCAATAGGTGAGCCCGCCGCTTTTCCAGTCGATCTGCAGCTTGTAGCTGCCGTCTTTGATGGTTGAAGCGGGGATCAGCTGAGTGTGGTCTTTTGCATTGATCTGAACAGTCAGGTCCTGGTTTTCGTCGGCCGGACAGTACAACCTGATCTTACCCGAGAGTGTAGAGTCCGCCATGGTTTCGGGGTAAATGATAGAGATACCCTGCCCGGTAACATTCCAGCTGATCTGCTGCGGCAATGCAGCACTGCGGTCGCGCTTGTCGATCTTCTCCTGAAAGCGCAGTTCTTCATCGTAATATTTGTCAGTCACAAGGTCTACTTTCTGGCTCATGCTCATGGTTACAAGCACAATAATCATGGCCACAAAGCCCAGGTAGAGCGTGACAGTTGCGGTGGCGTAGTTGATTTTCATTTTTGGTTGGTTAGCTGTCGGTTGTCGGCTGTCGGCTATCGGCAGTCGGCTTTTAGCTGTTTGTTTTTTGTGTTTTATTATTTTATATCGATATTTTAATACTATGAATAGAGTCAGCTGGTAATTACCGAAAGCCGACTGCCGAAAGCCGAAAGCCGACGGCCGACAGCTACCTCCCAATAAACATCGTCTCAAACCCTTCCAACTCCTTCTCGCCCTGGAAGACTGCCAGCGACAGTTTTGTCTTTCTTTGGGTGATCGCCGATTTGGGCATGTTGATGAATACGGTTCCTTCGGACATTCCAGCGGGTGGTAAGGTCAGGTCGGGATTGCCGGCGAAGATGAGTTTTCCCTTTGGATCTTTGAGTCTGATCGTCGGTTGGATGGTTTTGTTTGTTTTGTTAAAAATCTTGAAAGTGTACAGGTTACTGATTGTTCCGTCTTGATTTTCAATGTACTGTGTGCCTGGCGCGCGGAGGAGGCTGGTTTGCGTGTCGCTCCTCGAAGCTACCATAAAGCCCAGCCCCGACCAGAGTACAACCAATATCGCGGCATAGCCGATTACCCTCGGAGTGATCAGCTTGCGGGTCTTGTTTTCAATCGCATTCTCAGAGGTGTACCGGATCAAACCCGGCTCAAAACCCACTTTGTCCATGATCGAATCGCAGGCATCAATGCAGGCGGTGCAGTTGACGCACTCCATTTGCAGTCCGTTCCGGATATCAATGCCTGTCGGACATACTGCTACGCACTGGTTGCAGCTGATACAGTCACCGATTTGGCGTTCCTGTTTTTTGTGCAACTTACCCCTTGGCTCCCCGCGCTTGTGATCGTATGCTACCGCAATGGTATTACGGTCAATAAATACGCTTTGCAAGCGACCGTAGGGGCACACTACCGTACAAGCCTGATCGCGGAGCCAGGCGAAGTTGAAATAGAAAACTGCGGTAAATGCAACTATGCCGGCAAACAATGTAAGGTGATCTTCCAGCGGCTCTGAGATTACCTTTGAAAGTTCATCCACGCCCAGCACGTAGGAAAGCAGCAGGTTGGCAATCAGGAACGATACGACCAGGAAAAGGAAGTACTTGGCTCCTTTCCTGATGATCTTATCCGAAGTCCAGGGCGCTTTGTTCAGTAACTTCTGCTTGGTTGCATCGCCTTCGATCGCATATTCAATCTTGCGGAAAACCATTTCCATGAAAACCGTCTGCGGACAAGCCCAGCCGCACCATAGCCGGCCAAAAACCGTCGTAAACAGCACGATAAATACCATGAACGACAACATCATCAATCCGAACAACCAGTAATCCTGCGGCCCGATGAAGATCCCGAAAATGATGAATTTTCTTTCCAAAACATTGAGCAGCAGCACAGGCTGTCCGTCTATCTTTACAAACGGCATTGCAAAAAGCAGCGCCAGTATGCCGACTGTGAACCAGGTGCGACGGGTGTGCCACTTACCGGTCGGTTTTTGCGGATAGATCCATTCGCGGGCTTCCATAGTCAATTCGTTGCAACCTGCTCATCCGAGATCATTTCACCTTGCGGCTCTTTCGGGTTGGCGGGCTTGGTATCTTTTAATGTCAGCACGTAGCTGGCTACTTTTTGAATATCTGTGGGTGAAAGCTGCTTTTCCCAGGAGATCATCCCTTTTTCAGGAACACCGTACTTGATCACCTTGAAGAGGTTTTTAATCCCGCTTCCGTGCAGCCAGTATTTATCGGTCAGGTTGGGCCCAACTGAGCCGCCACCGTCAGCACCGTGGCAGGCGGTACATTTCTCCTGGAATATCGCCTTTCCTTGTTCCACCAGAGGGGCTTCCGTCAGCTCGGTCACTGAATTTTCATCGAGCGAAGCGCCTACTTTTTCCATGTATGCCTTCTTTTCGATCTCCGCCTGGGCAATTTCCTTATCAAGCTCCGTCAGCTGCATGTCGCCGATTCCGCCGAAATAGAATACCGAGTAAGCGATGCCCACAACGATTGTTCCCAGAAACAGCGACTGCAGCCACGGCGGCATCCGGTTATCAAGTTCCTGAATACCATCATAATCGTGGCCGTCAATGAGAATGTGCTGCTCGTCGCCCAGGGAAACGCCCATCCCCGCAAACTTTTTCCACCAACTGGTACCGGCTGCTTTTGCAGCTGCTTCCGGATTTTTGAGCGCGTTCACTTTCTGCAACAGCGAGATTGCATTGCCCAATGTAACCACCACCAGAATCGCGATGAACACCAGCACCCCAAGCAGCACCAGCAGCAGGATTTCCATTCCGGAGATCGCCCGGATTTTGTCAACCGGCGCTTCTGCCGAAGCTGTACTCTGGATCAGGAAAAAGAACAATGCGGACAAAATCCCTTTCCGCACCACGCCGTCCTGCAATGGAATACTTTCCATTT
The DNA here is from genome assembly GCF_000701505.1 of Dyadobacter crusticola DSM 16708. Taxonomy (GTDB): domain Bacteria; phylum Bacteroidota; class Bacteroidia; order Cytophagales; family Spirosomataceae; genus Dyadobacter; species Dyadobacter crusticola. Next base: position 579,303 of record NZ_KL370786.1, read on the forward strand.
TCGACAATGTTTTTTTATCAATCCTGAAAACAAAAACCAGGAGCGCGAGAAAGAAAACAAAAAATATAAGTAGCGAGATCATCGGAAAAATGCCAATGCCGGCTATGGTTTCGAGGTAAGTTCTGAATTTCATGAGTGATCAATGATTGAATGATCGAATGATTGAATGATTGAATGAGCGGCCGAGGAACGGTGAATGAGTGAATAACGAGCCTTGTCACCCTGAGCGCAGTCGAAGGGATGTGCACGACGCCCTGTCCCTTCGACTGCGCTCAGGGTGACAAAAGCTCTGCTCAGGGTGACAACTCATTCACTCATTTCTTTATATCCGTCCCCATCCTTTGCAAATACGCTATCAAGGCTATGATTTCTTTGTTTTCGCTGGTTTTGATGCCGCTTTTGCTTAGGTTTTCCTGGATTTGTTTGGCTTGTTTGTGCAGGTCGTTGTTTGCCAGTTTGTCGTAGCCTTTTTCGTAAGGTACTCCCAGCGTCTGCATTGCGCGGATCTTGGCGGCGGTGGTGCTGGTATCGAGGTCGTCTTCTAGCAACCAGCCGTATCTTGGCATGATGGAGCCCGGTGACATTGTGGTCGGATCTTCCATGTGATTGTAATGCCAGGAGTCGGGGTACTTGCCGCCAATCCGGTGCAAATCCGGGCCGGTTCGTTTGGATCCCCATTGGTGCGGGTAATCATAAATGAACTCGCCTGATTTGGAGTACTCACCATAACGCTCTATCTCAGACCGGAATGGGCGGATCATCTGGGTGTGACATACGTAGCAGCCTTCGCGGACATACACATCGCGTCCCTGCAATTCCAGCGGCGTATAAGGTTTCACGGCGGCAATGGTAGGCACATTGGATTTGATCATAAAAGTCGGGATCATCTCGATCATCCCGCCGATTGCAACTGCTACCAGTGCGAAGATCGTCAATGCCAAAGGTTTACGCTCAAACAATCTGCGGTGCCAGTATTCGCTTTTTTCAGCATGCCAGATCGCATTGAGCGGCATTGCTTTTGCTGTTTCTGTCGCTATCAGGTTGCCTTTCAGTGCTGTCATCCAGAGGTTATAGATCATTACTATAAACCCGATGATGTATAAGGTACCTCCCACTGAGCGCAGGAAATAAAGCGGCGCAAGTTGGGTAACGGTTTCGAGGAAGTTAGGGTATTTCAATAATCCTTCCTGCGTAAATTCTTTCCACATGGAGCTCTGTACCCAGCCAGCCCAGTACATTGGAATGGTATAGAAAAGGATACCCAACGTGCCGATCCAGAAGTGGAAGTTAGCGGCCTTTTGAGAGTATAACGGTCTGTTATATATGCGTGGAAAAAGCCAGTACAAAATCCCGAAAGTCAGGAACCCGTTCCAACCCAGTGCGCCTAGGTGCACGTGTGCTACGATCCAATCGGTATAGTGCGCGATCGCATTCACATTTTTGAATGAAAGCATCGGGCCTTCGAAAGTAGCCATACCGTAGGCGGTGATTGCTACGACCATGAATTTGAGAACTACGTCGTCACGCACTTTGTCCCAGGCGCCGCGCAATGTCATTAACCCGTTGATCATCCCGCCCCAGGAAGGTGCGATCAGCATAACTGAAAATACGGTTCCCAATGTTTGCGCCCACTCAGGTAATGCGGTATACAGCAAGTGGTGCGGTCCGGCCCAGATGTACAGGAAGATCAAAGCCCAGAAGTGGACAATGGATAACCGGTAGGAATAGATCGGTCTGTTGGCTGCTTTTGGGAGGAAATAATACATTAGACCCAAATACGGCGTAGTCAGGAAGAATGCAACCGCATTGTGGCCGTACCACCACTGAACCAATGCATCCTGCACACCTGCATACACAGAGTAGCTTTTGAACAATGAGATCGGCAGGGCAATGCTGTTGACCACGTGCAACATGGCCACAGTTACAAAAGAAGCAATGTAAAACCAAACAGCCGCGTAAATGTGCTCGGTGCGGCGGTTGATCGTGGTCATAATCAGGTTGATCAATGCAGAAACCCAAACGACGGCAATCGCCACGTCGATCGGCCATTCCAGCTCGGCGTACTCTTTGGAAGTCGTTAATCCCATCGGCAGCGTGATGGCGGCGGCAAGGATAATAAACTGCCAGGCCCAGAAGTGGAAGCGGCTCAGCACCGGGCTCCACATCGGCGTGCGCAACACACGTGGCGCAGAGTAATAAAGACCGGTAAAAAATCCGTTTCCGACAAATGCGAAGATCACCGCATTGGTATGCAGCGGCCTGATGCGGCTGAATGTCAGAAAAGGTAAATCCATGTTGAGGTCGGGGTACACGAGCTGTAATGCAGCGAGCAGCCCGACGAGCATCCCGATTAACCCGAAGAGGATCGTCGCGATGGCGAAGTCGCGGACGATGCGGTTGTCGTATTGAAACTCATCCAGTTCAACCTGAGCCAGATCAGCGTGAGGAACGTTTGACATTGGTAAAGTAAAATTTAGTAATGCGTTTTATGTGGTTTTTTTCTTGGTAGCAGGCATTTTGTCGTCCATCAGGATGCGGACCGATGGCGTGTAATCGTCGTCGTAATGTCCTTTTCTGACTGACCAGATGAATGCGCCGAGGAATGCAAATGCAATCGATAAGCTGGCGGCGAGCATTACGAAGATGGCGGTCATGGTGGTGGTGATTTTGATTAATTCCGATGTCCAAAACTACTTGGCGCCGCTCCGGGAAATGATGACGCCCGGGAGCAATTCAGATGACTTTAATCAGTTTTTGAGCAATCGTGCTGCGGCCCGGCTGCTGCTGAAAGTGGTAAATGCCACAATGGTAACCAGACTGACCGGCATCAGAATGGCGGCGATCACCGGCGAAAGTTGCCCGCCGATTGCAAGTGACAGTCCGAATACATTGTAGATTACCGAAATCCCGAAACTGGCTTTAATGATGTTCTGACCTGCTTTTGCGAGCTTGATATAGGCAGGCAGCAAGGCAAGCCGGTTTCCTTCCAGGATCAGGTCGCAGGAAGGGGAGAAGTTGTTGATATCGTCTGAAATGGCCACACCTACATTACTCTGCCGCAATGCACCGGCATCGTTAAGTCCGTCACCGACCATGAGTACATTCTTTTTTTCTGTTTCCTGCAAGCGCCGGATGAATTGCAGCTTCTCTTCGGGTTTTTGTTCAAAAAGAAGATGGGATTTATTTCCAAAAACAGGCGCCAGGAAGTCCTGATCGGTAGGCTTGTCTCCTGAGAGCAGGTAAGTATCGAATCCTTTGCTTTGCAGCTTGGAGATCGTCAGCGGCAGGTTAGTCCTGTATTTACTTTTAACCAAAAAATAACCCTGTACCTGCTTGTCGAATGAAACAAATACCTGCGATGATCTTGCTGCATCTTCCATTGTTTTCAGTCCGACCCATTCTGCTGATCCTAGCTTTACCTCCTGCTCACCCCATTTGCAGCTGATACCTGCGCCAGCTACTTCCCGGTAGCCCATTAAGCCTCTGCGACTCGCTTTTACATCTGACAAAAAATCCACAATCACCCGGCTCAGTGGGTGCGAGGATTGTGCGGCAATGGTTTTAACGATCACCAACTCCTGTTCCGACAATGCGTTTCCGACAAATGAGATCTCCACTTCACTTGACTTGGTAATGGTTCCGGTTTTATCAAAAACCACGGTGTCGATCCTCGATAAACGTTCGATCGCATCGGAGTTCTTTGGATAGCAGCGGTTTTTGCCAAACAATGCGACCAGGTTTCCATTGGTGAAAGTGGAAGAGAAAACCAGTCCGCACGGACAAGCTACCAGCAGGCAGGTAGTGAATGCGCGGAAGGCGGTTTTCGGGTTATCATTTACAAAATACCAGAATAGAAAAGTGAGCGAGGCAATTACAAGTACAGTTGGTGAGAAATACCTGTTGATCCGGGAAGCCAGCGTATTGTTCTGATCTTCCTTTTCGCGGCCGAAAGTATCGTTGTTCCAAAGCTGGGTAAGGTAGCTTTGCGAAACTTCACGTAACACTTCGAGCTCAATGGACGGGCCGGTTTGTTTGCCGCCTGCATAAATAGTATCTCCCTTTTTACGCCGCAAAGGTTCGGCTTCGCCTGAAACGAAACTATAATCGATCAAAGCCTCTGCGCTGAGCAGTACCGTGTCGGCCGGGATCAGTTCCTGGTTGCGGACCAGCAGCTGGTCGCCGGTTTTGAGTTCAGTAATTGGTGTACGCGTCTCGGTACCATTGTTCAAAACTGAAACGGCAATGGGAAAGTAGGATTTGTAGTCCCGGTCGAATGCGATACCGGCGTAGGTTTTCTCCTGAAAAAAGCGGCCGACAAGCATGAAGAAGATCGCGCCGGCAAATGAGTCGAGGTAACCTGGGCCGGTTTCAGTGAATATCTGGTATAAGCTGGTCAGGAAAATACATATCAGCGCCAGTGCGATCGGCGCTTCAATGTTCATGTATTTGCCTTTCAATGCATTCCAGGCCGATTTGAAAAAATCCGCCGCGCAATAAAAGAGCACAGGCAGGCTCAGCAGAACATTCATATAGCTGAATGTTCTGCGCAGATCCTGGTCAATGGAAGAGGAGCTCAGGTGAAAGTACTCCGGAAAGCTCAGCATCATGATATTGCCGAATGCGAATCCCGCAATGCCGATCTTGTACAGTTTAATGCGGTTGAATTTCTTGATCCGTTTTCCTTCCAGGTCGTTGAGGCTGATGTAAGGTTCGTAGCCGACGCGCGTGATCACGGCGGCAAGCTCGCTCAGTTTTATTTTGGTTGAATCAAAAGTAATGCGGAGCTTCTTTTCGGGGAAGTTGACTACCGAGCTGCGAATGGCGGGATTGAAGCGGTAAAGTTGTTCGAGCAGCCAGATGCAGGAGCTGCAATGCATTTTGGGTATATGCCAGTTGACACAGGAAAGTTTCCCATCGGTAAATTCAAGAATTTTTGCGGTAACCTCAGGTAAGTCCAGGTAATCGTATTTACCATCAAAAAAGGAGTTGCCGGGAGATATACCCTGCGAGCCGTCAATGGAATAATAGTCACAAAGGTCGTTTTCTTTCAAAAGATCGTACACCACCGAGCAGCCTTCACAGCAGAATTGGTGCTCGTCCAGGTAGATCACCTCGTCTTTGAAATCTTCACCGCAGTGATAGCAGGTATGTTTTTCAGCCACTTCCTGTGGTGGCTCCATTACTGATTTGCTCATGGTCTTGTAGTTTACCAAAGCAAAATTGGAGTATCACACAAAGGAAGTGGCTGATGCGCCTTATCCCAGAAAATGATTTTGGTCAGGAATTACATGGTGCGCCCATTAGGTAGTACGAATGCGCGGCCTTTGTTTTGGTAAGCGTGAATTCCGTTGCTGATAAACAAGATCACCGACATCGCAATCGCGTAGTAAGCAATCGTCTGTTCATTGTCCCAGTTAGCAACCGCGACCGCGACTAACCCCCAGATACCCACCATCGCTGACTCCCGCAAGTTGCGCGTCCAGGTAAGATAAAGGTATATCAGCCCGGCAACGGTGATCATAATGAAAGTCCAGGTTACTTCTGAAAATCCGAAGCGGTTCCATTCAATTTTGGTCAGAAATGCGGCTACGTTGGCAACCAATGCGAGCATAATCCAGCCGATGTACAAGGCAAAGGGCCACCAGAGCAGCGCGACCTTTTTGAATGGAATCAGTTCCATTTCCATTCGTGTGTTGAGAACGATCTGGATCAGAAAAAACAGTAATGCGCACATGATCAGCACTGAAACTCCCGTGTAGTCGTAGAGCCAGGCGATAATCCAGAGACAATTGGCTAGGCAGGTCAGTACAAACAGCCAGCCAATGTTAAATACGTCCGGGTCCGTCTGTTTGTTATTGAAAAGGCCGCGGCTCTGGTAAATGACAAAGCCGGCCAGACTAATGTAAATGATTCCCCAGATTGAAAATGCATAGCCCGCGGGAGTGAAAAGATTCTGGTACTCGTTTGAGACGCTCGCCATTGTATTCCCATTGAAAACGCCCGTGTTGGAAAGGTAGTTGACCACGATCGTGACGACAAGCGCGATGATATTCGATATCTGAATTGTTCTTTTCATGGGGTTTTTACTTTGATCAGTTATTTCCTGAAACATAGTAAAAAGGGTGCCAGGAGAGTAAATGGTGAGCAGTACGGGTGTTCTCTGGCAGGATTTTTGTCCGTTGCACTCATTCATCAACCAAACATCAATCATGTCAGCTACTAAAAATTATGCATTGATCACAGGGGCGACTAGCGGGATAGGTCTAGAACTTGCGCGTTTGTTTGCAAAGGACCAGTACAAGCTCGTGCTTGTTGCGAGGGACCAGCAGGAACTCGATGCTACGGCAGCGGAATTTGCGCAGTATAACGTGGAGGTCGTCACCATTGCCAAAGATTTATTCGAAAGAGAGCAGGCGATCGCACTTTACGACGAAGTGAAGAGCCGGGGATTGCAGGTCGATTTTCTGGTAAATAATGCAGGTCAGGGTGTATATGGTAAGTTTCAGGACAACGAGCTCGACAGGGAGTTAAAGATCGTCGACCTGAATGTTGCCGCAACAATTATCACAACCAAGCTTTTCCTGAAAGATATGCTCGCGCGCGGCACGGGCAAGATCCTGAACCTGGCTTCTATCGCCAGCAAAACACCCGGGCCGTGGCAGGCAGTGTACCACGGTACGAAAGCGTTTGTGTTGTCATTCACGGAAGCGGTCAGATATGAAATCAAGGACACCAATGTGACTATGACTGCATTGCTGCCGGGTGTAACGGACACCGATTTTTTCAACAAAGCCGATATGAACGACAGCCAAGCTGTACAGGATCCCGACAGCATGGCCGATCCAGCCGAAGTAGCCAAAGATGGTTACGAAGCATTGATGGCCGGAAAAGATAAGGTGATATCGGGCTTGAAGAACAAGGTGCAAATGGGCCTGAGCAACTTTATGAGCGACCCGATGGTAGCTCACCAGATCAGTGAGCAGCAGAAGCCTGTTGACGCGAAGTAACCTTAATTTTTTTGTTTAATAAGGGCTGGCGTGATTGCCGGCCTTTTTGCTGTTTCGCATTTTGATTTTACAAAAGCGCAGTTTTTTATTCCATGAAATACTTTTACACCATCGCATTGCTTTTTCTTTCCAATGCATTCATGACGCTGGCCTGGTATGGTCACCTCAAATTCTTCAACAAAGAGGGGGCGCATAGTTCCACTCCGCTGTACCTGATCATTCTGCTGAGCTGGGGACTGGCTTTTTTCGAGTATTGCTTTCAGGTACCGGCCAATCGCATCGGCTCTTCCGAAACGGGCGGACCGTTTTCTCTGGTTCAGCTCAAAATTATCCAGGAAGTGATCACGCTAATTGTTTTCATGATCTTTTCGACTGTCTTTTTCAAAAACACCCAGTTTACAACCAATCACCTGATCGGTTTTGCACTGCTTGTTGCGGCGGTTTATTTTATTTTTAAAGGCTGATGTAGGGCGAAGTACAAGCTTGCTCTTTATAAATACGCTCGATAGTCAAACTGAAATCTAGGGTAAATACGGAGGTTGTTGTCGGTACATCACATACATCGCACAACTGCTTTCTGCCGGGCCCGCAATGAAGTTCAGAGTGACTGTATGTATCTGAAATTCCACTTTCAAATACATCACATTGAGCAACTTACCGCATTTAAATCCACTGGCTCGGCTTGGCCTCAGGCTGGCCCTCATCTTCTGCCGCGCATTATCAAGTATTATCTTTTTTGTTTTTACCAAAATCTGGCGCTATCGGGAAGAGGTTGTATTAAGCAATCTGTCAGCCTCTTTTCCGGACTTTGGCGCTGATCAGATAAAACATACAGTACGAAGTTATTTCAAACACCTGGCGGATCTGATCGTAGAGCCACTTTTAATCCGTAATCTGACCAAGGCACAGCTGAGTACACTGGTTGAGTTTGAGAATATCAGTCTGATCAAATCGCTGCTTGCTGAGCAAAAATCCATTGTCCTCATCGCATCGCATGCGGGGAACTGGGAGTACTTGCACCTGTTGCCGGTATTTACGGAATGCGAGGTTTTTGCGGCCTACTCACCAGTGTCTAACAGGTTTATCAACAATGCATTGATGCGGATGCGCAGCAGGTTTGGGGTACAATTAATCGCGAAATCCGACTGGTACCGTTCCGTGATGAAACGCGGGAGAAAGCAGCCTGCCATTTTCGTTACCGTCGCCGACCAGCGCCCCGAAGTACCAGGCAAAATTTGCATTGATTTTTTGAACCAAAAAACCTTTTTTCAGCCCGGTGCAGCGCGCATTGCGACAAATATCGGCTGCGCTTTGGTGTACCTTGATGTGTTTCAGAAAGCCCGCAATACCTATTCCTTCGGCTTCGAGCTGATCACCGACGCCGCTCAGAAGCAGGATGAAGCAAACCTTATTGACTGTTATGTTAAAACATTGGAAAAAACAATCCGGCGTCAGCCGGAGCTCTGGTTATGGTCACACAAACGCTGGCAATTTCGTGTGCGGCAGGCGGCGACGGAGCACAGGCGAGAGCCGGTCTCTGTTTAAGATGTGTTTACAGCGGCCGGTTTACTTGCATTTAATTTTTACTTAAAATGCAGAAAAAACGCGTTATGCCATTTAACGAAAAACTGAACGACAGAGTCAGAGAGGCGCTTGCGGAGTTGCCGGATGTAGAAGAGAAGTACATGTTTGGCGGAGTCTGCTATATGGTGAACGACAAGATGTGCGTGGGCGTTGTCGGCGATCAGCTTATGTGCCGCGTAGGAGAGGAGCACTTGGAAGCGTTGCAGGAAAGACCAGGCTGTGAGCAAATGCGAATGAAAGGCCGGCCCATGAAAGCATACGTGCTCGTTTCGGAACAAGGTATGCTGACCAGCAGCGATTTTAGGTTCTGGATAGACACTTGTCTTGCATTTAACCCTCACGCGAAAGCCGCCGATAAAAGAAAACGTAAATGATGGTGTTCAGGTCAGCTCGTCAATCAGTTCCCTGACCTTCCTGTAATAAGGTTCAGCGATTTTGCTCGGGCTGATATCCCAGCCGCGGTCGTAGTTAACAATGCAGGCTGCTATGAAACTGTTGGTGTTTTCCCGGATAATGGGATCCAGTATCGAGAGCTTGGAAACTTTCCCCTTGTCAATCGCCGACTTGGAAGCTTCTTTCAGAATGAGCGCAGAGAATTCGTACCTGTCCACAATCCCGTTTACCCAAAATGCACCCGGCGCAGCGGGCTCGGGCGATTTCCCTGTAATCTGTGCATTGATCTCCTTTTCTGCCGGAAGGGTCAGATCGGTTTTTTGCTTTCTGAGGTAATCGTCGATAGCTCTGGTTACATGGTCGAGCGGATCAGAGCCGTCGAACTCGCTCAGGTCTCGCAGTTTTTGAATCTGTTCCTCGTTGAGACGTATGTTTTTCCGAAGCATTTTCCGCATAATCTGACTTTTTCATGACTGATATCAAAAATACGCACCTTGCCAGCCGATATTTCAGCCGAATGAGAATTTAGACCGCCATTTCGAAAATTTGGATTTATTCTTAGTATAGATTGATGCAAACGTGACGATAATATAATACAGGCTTTAGATACGTTTTGGCCAAAAAATCCGTTATTTACGACGAAAGGCTTCCTGTTCAGAAAAGACTCTACTTCTCTCTCAACTTGGTCATTCGTCGATCAAATTGAACAGTCATCTAAGATCCTTATGCAGGTAAAAGAAAAAAGAATCAAATTCACTCCAACAGCAAAAAGTCAGTTTTTTCCTACGCTTAAAGTCAGAATAGAAAGTTACTTCACTGACAATAAAATCTCCCGGCATGCCAACAGTACAATGATCGTCAAAACGATTGTTCTGCTGGGAATCTATATTCTGCCATTTTGTGCGATACTGCTTTTTACGCCGCCATTCTGGGCTGCGATCCTGCTGTGGTTCCTGATGGGAATGGGGATTTCCGGAATTGGAATGAGCATTATGCACGATGCCAATCACGGCGCATATTCCACGAAAGCGTGGGTGAATAAGTGGTTGGGATATACCATTTATCTGGCGGGTGCCGGTGTTACCAACTGGAAGCTGCAACACAATGTACTGCATCACACTTACACCAATATCGCTTCCCTCGATGAAGATATTCGCGACCGGGGCGTAGTTAAGCTCTCCCCGCATTCTAATGTGCAGCATTTGCACCGTTTTCAGTGGCTGTACGCATTCCTTTTTTACGGCATTCTGACATTGTACTGGGTTACTGCCAAAGATTTTATCCAATACCATGAGTTCAGAAAGTCAGGTGTGAACAAACAGACGAAGCGGGAAAACAACGAGCTGCTTGCCGGACTGATCATCATGAAAGTGATCTACTTTTCAGTGCTCTTTGTGCTGCCTGTGGCTGTTATAGGAATTCCTTTCTGGCAGGTGCTGGCCGGGTTTTGCGTTATGCACATCACCTCCGGACTGGTTCTTACAATCGTTTTCCAGTTGGCGCATTCAGTAGAAGGTACCACGTATCCGGTGGCAAACGGACAAGGTAACCTGGATAAGGACTGGGCCATTCACCAGCTTGAAACCACTGTTAATTTTGCTCCAAAAAACCGTCTACTGACCTGGTTTCTGGGCGGATTGAATTTTCAGATCGAGCACCACCTTTTTCCAAAGATCTGCCACGTCCATTATCCCCAGATCGCGGTGATCGTGAAAGAAACTGCGGAGGAATTTGGAATACCTTACATGGAAAACAAGTCTTTTTCTTCCGCATTGAAGTCCCACATTTCCAGTCTCCGCCGCTTCGGAATGCCTTCTATCAATGATGCAATCGGTTGATTGCCGGTAACTATTTGACAGTCAATTTCCTTGCCTGCGCTTCAATAATCAGCTGCAAATCTGCGGTTTCTTCCGTCACGTGCGCGTAGGTACCTTTCCCAAGCTCGCTTAGCTTCCGCAACTTTTGGCCCGGGTTTCGACCGAATGTAAGTACAGTCAGGAATAAGTCCTGCTTTGCGTGTTGCCCAATCATTGACATCACCTCGTCGCTCACCGGGAACTCTCCATCAGTAGCCAGCACAATGCGGTTATTGCCGCCGCGGATATAGCTTTTGTTCCCCGTTTTGTAAGCCAGCCGAAGTCCCTCGTTCCCGTCCGTATCCCCGTCAGATTTCAGCAGATCGATCATTCGTGCTATTTCATTTGCCTTTGCTCCCGATGTAGGTTTTAGTACCACCCGTGCTTTCCCCGAATACAATACAATTGATATCTGATCTTCCGGGCGCAGCAAAGTGAGCAGGGATTTAATGGAACGTTTCAAAAGCGGCATTTTCAATGGCGAGTTCATGGAAGAGGAAACATCGAGCAGCAGGATCATATTATTCGCCGCAAAACCTTCCAGTGTGCGTACTACATTTTGTGGACTTGGGTTTCTGTCCACATAAACGGTATCCACCCGAACGCGCTCCACGAATACAGTATCACGTCCCTGGTTCCTGGTCCCCCTGTTTTCCGCTGACGCAGGCTGCTGTTTGAAACCGGTATTTTCAGGCTGGGCTACTTGCTGATTTTCAATCGGATTCGGCATTTCCTTTTTCGCTATACTGCCAGAAGTAACCGGACTCGCCGCAGTTCTCCTGATGCAAAAAGGTTTGGCTGGTTAATCGCTTTGAGCAGCCCGGTATTCGCCAGCTGGACAAACTGGTTGTACAAATACACCAACTCTCCATTATAGAAATAGTAAAAGGATTCATAAGGATGGTTGGTGGTACCCGGCGCAACAGGTTTGACCTTTGCGGCCTTATCCGCAAAGCGCAGCGAATTGGCGGCCACATCTTCGTAGGGCGTGTAGGGGCATAGTCCATTGTTGCGACCGTACCGCTGCAAGCCTTTCATATTCTTGTACTCGTCGGCGATCAGCTGTTTGGCGCCGGACTCCAGTGTTTCGGTTGAAGGTATCGTTGTACTGTTTTCCTGATAAAACGCCCGTATTCCAAAGAGGAGCGCTTTGTCATCGTCAAGCGTTTTCAAAAGTGCATTGCCCGAAATGTTCCAGGAGCTTGCCGCGGCTGCATTGGTGTAACTTGCGTGTATTTTGCGCAAGTCATTGTATAGCTGTTCTTTTTTGCTGTCCAAAATTGGAAAGAGCGCAGCATACCGGTCCAGGATTTGGTCGGAGCGTTTCAGCTGGTCTTTCAGGTACTTTTTGTCCCTGGTATAAGCGATCAGTTCTATACTCAGCGCATCCATTTCTTTCATAATGTTCATCAGCACGTTGGCTTGTGTGTAAATCGGCGCGCGGTATGCAGGCGGGAGGGACGGGGCTGCATTCACGAGCAACTGATAGGCAGAAAGCGGCAGCTGAAAATTTGCGTGGGAGTAGGTGAGGTCGGGGCGCTTGGCTGCGCGCGCGGGATCGCGGTAGAACTCTGCTGTGGACTGAAAGTTGCGTACCAGTAGCTGCATCAGGTGCATTTGGCGCAGTAGTTCGTTGATCAGGTCAACCAGTCCATTCAAAGTCTTGATCGTTTCCGGGGCAGCCGGTGCGCCCGCTTTTTTGATTTTCAAAGAAGGTATAGCGACATCCTCAAATGGTTTTACAGTCGTATTTCCCAACTCGTTTTGCACCACGCGCTCAACCACTGCCGGGCTGTAAGATGGATAATACAGCAGTCCTTTTTCCTGCCTGCTGTAATCGACAAATGCCTTTTGCGTTACGAGCATATCCTGGTTAAGTCGCTTCAAAAGAGATATGTATACCTCATTGCCGTGCGCGGCTGACTGTTTTGCCGCATGATTATAGCCGTCTATTGCGTCGCGTTTGATGTTTTGCATAGCAATCAGCGCCTCTTTGAAGCTGCCGACCATATCTGAGGCTGGGTAAGCCAGGCGGGACTGCGGCTTACCAAATGCCGCCAGTAATGCCTGGTCTGCCAGCATACTTCGCTGTACAATCTCCACCGGCCATTCGGCGCGCGCCGTTTCATCTGCGTAAAACGGCAATGAATCGAGTAGCGCCTGCTGATTTGCAATGGCCTGCTCCATTTCGTTCTCTGTACTCAGGTATGGATCCGAAGCCCGGTAAGGCTGGTAGCGCGTGTATACTTTGCGAAGTTGCCGGTAAAATCCGGTACGCTGGTGCTGGAATTGTTTAAAAAGCGCATGCATTTTCGAGACGATCTCTTCCGATTGTTTCAGGTTGTCCTCTTTGTAAGCATTCAGCCGGACATACGTTTCCAGCGATTTGGCCGTTTCATCCAGCTCATTCACCAGTTGCCAGAGCGAGTCGGCTGCGGCATTCAGCTGCTGTCTTTCCGCTGGCGTCAGGCTTTTTGGGTCTCTCGACTTTTTATAATAGTAGGGTTCGAGCGGTCCGGATGAGGAGAGCCGCAGTGAAGTTCCAGGGCGTTTTTTGTAACTGTCAATTTCTTCGCGATACCGGTTCAGCATCTCAAAACGACTGGTAACCACATCCGCCGACTGGGTCAGAAAATCGATGTATGTGTTGAGCGACCGTGGAGCTTCCTGACAGAAGGCACGAAATGTAGAGAGATAGAAAAAAATGGCCAATTGTAGTAAGTGTTTCATAGCGTGATCAACTGTTGCCTGATTCTCAGGTGTATTTTTCAAAGTGCGTGTTTAAGTGGAGATACTTACCGATAAATAATTGAGAAAAGATTCTGGCTGGATGAGGTATTCACCAAGTATTTCAAGGCAGTCTGCTCCTTGTCGAATGTATAAACCAAAAACTGTGAGTATTATGTCTAAGATCGCATTGTCCCTTTTGTTGTTGATTTCTTGTTTCGCTGTCTCTGCACAAGGCTTAAATACATTGACTGCCGCCGAAAAGAAGGATGGCTGGCAGCTGCTTTTTGACGGAAAAGACTTGAAAGGCTGGCATGCTTACAATGGAAAAACACCCGGGTCAGCCTGGGTAATCGAAGCAGGCGCGATCAAGCTGAATGTGCCCGAACGCGCCGGCAACAAAGCTAAGAATGGCGGCGATATTGTTACCGATGAGCAGATTACCGGCGATTTTGAGTTTAAAGCTGAATGGAAGGTGAGCAAATTTGCGAATAGCGGCATATTTTTCTTTGTGGAAGAATCCCCGAAGAACAAGAACATGCACGATACCGGATTGGAGCTGCAGGTGATAGACGATAAGATCTATGAAGGGGCAAAGGAAAACACGCATCGCGCAAGCGACTTCTTCGGGGTCGCCAATGCACGCCTTCGCGAAGGCAAACCGCAGGGTGAATGGAATCAAATCCATTTCATCGTTAGAAAAGGAAAGCTGACTGTATTTCAGAATGAGTTTATGGTGCAGGAGCACGATCTGGGTAGCGCCGAGTGGAAGCAGCGGCTTGCTGGCAGCGGACTGAAAGCGGCGCCGATTGCGAAAGGTATTTACAAGGGGCGGTTTGGTTTGCAGGATTGGGGCAGTACAGTTTGGTACAGAAATATCAAGCTGAGGAAATTATAATGAATGCGATTGAAAACTTTGCTGTATCGTAAAAAACAATTGCTGGATTTCATTTTCATTCTGATCATTTAATAAATACCAAATTAATTAAAACACAGGCAGCGGGAAATAGAACATAAGTGTCATAGACTAAGAATGGCACTTATATCCGATTCCTCTTTGATGAAAAGCTACTTTTGGAATAGTCTCTCTTCGGATAGCAGGGAGATTAATCACAAGCTGGTTTTTATTGTTTTCGTTTTTGTTTTTTTAACAACATTTCCAAAATATGTTGAGTTATTCAGCGACCCTAATCTTGCAAAAACCTATTCTTATTACTACAAGAAAATAGCGGATCCATTACAACCTACCAATGATCTTTCCACGGATACACACGGTTCAAAAGTAGTATTCAGATTAACTGTTCCATTAATAGGAAAATCGTTGGGGCTGGATGTTGAGAAGTCGGGCAGTAACATGATGTGGCTATATATTATCCAGTCGGCATTGTTGTACCCGTTTATCTATATGCTTCTGCATATCTGTCTGAGGTTTGCAGATCAAATCGGTGCCTGGGTGTTTGTTTGGGCATGTTCGTGCACTTATCTGTGTAAAGCATTTTTCTGGGATTATGATTTTTGGTTTGATGGATATGCCTATTTTTTCATACTATCAGCCATTTATTTCCGAAATCCGGTGCTGATATTTATCGCACTTCAATTAGCATTCTGGACGGATGAAAGAGCATTAATTGCATTGCCCGGAATAGTATTATTCCATTTATTGCAGCTCAATCAATTTGATATTCCCGACCAAAACAGCAGGTTAATCAAACAGCTCTTGAAGCCTC
Source organism: Dyadobacter crusticola DSM 16708 (assembly GCF_000701505.1). GTDB lineage: Bacteria > Bacteroidota > Bacteroidia > Cytophagales > Spirosomataceae > Dyadobacter > Dyadobacter crusticola. Next base: position 594,597 of record NZ_KL370786.1, read on the forward strand.
AGATTTATGTTTGCATTCTGGCCATTATCGCCTACGGAATTGCACGTATGTTATTAGCCGTTCAGTTTAATCTGCACACTCCATTAGGGAAAAATGAAGGCGTAAGTCCTGCGTTGATTCCTTACCAAATGGAGAACAGGTTCCTGGGTGTATTCCTTTCATTTGAGGGATTGTGGATCTTGTTTTTCTGCGCACTGTACATTGTTTCCCGTCGGAGCAACCTCATTTTCCTAGCCAGTCTGGGCATTATTATCTTACAAATAATCGTCGCGTACAGCGTTTACGATATCACCAGAAGTTTGATTTACGCCTTCCCGATGATGCTGGTTTCATTTGTCATTTATTTTAAAAATAAATGCTCGCTTCAAGGCGACTATCTGCCAATTGCCTGTATACTTTGCGTCTTTATACCCACGCACTACCTGATTTTCATGCCTCAGCAAATTCCGATGACGGTCTTTTCTATCCCGCATTTGCTGGAAAGTCTGCAACGCGCCGTTTGGTTTAACTGACCAGGGTTAAACTGCTGTTCACAATCGCAGTATTTTTAAATAAATTAGAAGGAATTTTAAAGAATTTCGAAACGTCAGGCAGCGCGGACTCGCTAACTTGTGTCTGGTTAGTTGTGTTGTCATGACATTCCACAGGTAAGAAACAAACTGACGCATTGAGCCGGAATTGTATGATCTCCCGTTTTAAAAATTTTGTTTTGCCAAAATCCTCCTTTATCAGCCTCTTGGCTGCAATTATAATGTCTATTTCTCTGTCAGGATGTAACTCGGTGAATGTGCCGCCTGACACGGTTGAGCTGCCGGAAGTTCCGGAAAAAGTAGTGAAGATGTTCAACCAAAAATTTCCGGATGCGACCGAAACCACAATGCGGGTTGTAGAGAAAGATAAGATTTGGGAAGCAGATTACCGGTCGGGAGGAAGTTCTTTTTACGTAGCTATGGATTATGACAGCATTCTTACGAGGCATAGGTTCGAACTCGCGGAGTTACCTGGAAACATTCGTCCTTTCGTTTCAGCGTCAACGATTAAGGATGCGACTTTTTCAGAGTTTGGTGAGATACTTCAAACCTGGTATTCGAATGTTGAGCAGGAATACCGGATCAAATACGTACTTAACGAGAGAAGCTACGTCATGCAATGGAGTACGAGCGGTAAATATGGAAGGGACGGAGCGTTGGTGAGCTATCCATTTTACAAGATAGCCGATGCTTATGTTTCAAATGGAGAGTTGCCCGAAAAAGTCAGGAACTATTTCGATTCCGAAGGCTTACAGATCATGGAATCTTTTACAGTGGCTTTTATTAATGAAAATAACAGAAAGAGGTACAGCATTACTGCCCAGAATGCAGATTCAGATAGTTGGTCTTTTTATTTTGACCATGAGGGATCACTGATTTTCACCGGCTACAAGTCGCCTCGTATTTTCCAGAATGACGACAGCGGACTTCCTGACGGAGTGAGGGCATACCTGCGAGAAATGGATACAAGCCAAGGTTTTAAGCTGGCTCTTGGGTATGAGTGCTTTGGGACCGGCAGATTTCTAATGACCTTAGTAAGAGGTTATCAGGAGACAATGGAAGTACTTGTTAGCCGGAACGGTGAATTCATAGAAAAGCCGCTTCATTATATTTATTTGAGGTAAGGCAATTGACTAGGAAGCACCTTCGAACTGAACATTACAGTATAATTGCATGAAGTTTTTTAAAAGCAGAAAATACAGCTCGCTGGAAGAACTGGTCAAAGCCTGTCAAAGGCAGGACGCCAGCGCGCAGACTGCTTTTTATGAACTTTATAAATCCAAGCTCCTCGGTGTTTGTGCGCGCTATGCAAAGACCGGCGCCGAAGCTGAGGACATATTTCAGGAAGCGCTGATCAAGGTTTTCAAAAATCTGAACGACTTAAAGGATATCAATATGGTCGGCAGCTGGGTGAAATCGATCGTGATCCGCACTGCGATCAATTACTATCACCGCACGACCAAGATTGAACAGCTGCATTCGGCGGTCGACGAAATCCACCACGAAATCAAATCGGAAGATTACAGCCGCATTATCCGGCAGCTGGACATGGTGGTTCTGCTGGAAGTAATCAACAGCCTGCCAGACGGTTACCGCATCGTTGTCAACCTTTTCCTGATCGACGGGTTCTCGCATAAGGAAATTAGTGAAATGCTGAAAATCACAGAAAGTACCTCGCGTTCCCAGTTTTTCAAGGGAAGAAATCTGTTAATTAAGAAACTGGAAAAAAAAGGAATAACGCACTATGAAATCTCCTGACGATCATATAGATAACGAGCTGCGCAATGCATTGCGCAACCGGTTCGACGACTTCGAATTGAAGCCCGGCGCGGACCTGAAAACGAATATTTTCAAGCAGCTGCGCACCTGGCAGCAGGAACAGGCATTTCAGCGGACGTTAATTATCAGCCTGCTTTTTGCCATTCTGTTTACCGGTACCATGTTTTACAGCTCCAAGCAAGCTATGAGCGGAAAGGCAGTTGCCGCGAAATCAGTTGGCATGAAAACGAAAATGGCTGCGACTGGAAAGCCGGCCAACACGGCGGTTGATGAAGGACAAAGTACTGTTGAAGTCAATGCAAGTGCAAAGCCGCTGGCGATTGTCGATGTGCGCAATGAGCCGGCTCCTTCACAGCTTGTCCGCAAAAAGGCGATTGTCTTCGATGCGAATAATGTACGAGAAACTAATGCAACTAAAAAGGAATTTGCAGACGCGCCTCACTTCTCTGATCAAAATTTTGAAGTGAAATCAATGCCCGACAGCCAGTTTGTTGATGAGAATATCAGCACTGAAACCCCGGCTGAAAAGCTTCAAATACCGGATGTGGCATACCTGAACAGCCTGCCTGCAAATCTGGATCGTCCGGCCTTAGTGATCAGTGACTCGATCAGTTACTTTGAAAATGCTTCTGAGAAACATACGAAAAATGGTTCGGAATGGACATTGATCGCGGGCGTTACTCCTGTCCAATCTTTTCAGATCCTTAACATTTTACCAAATCCCGAGCAGCTGTACCGCAATTTTGAATTTCCGGGTTCTGCTTCTTTCAAGGCGCTCGGCTACAAGCTGAATGCGGGCGTAGAGAAAAACGGGTTGCAGCTTTTGTTGAGCTATGGGCAATACAGGCAATCCGTACGCTATGAAGTGGCCGGAAATGAATTCGAGATCATTCCAAACGGTAGCAATGCCGAGGCGAGACGAAAGTATGCTTCGGTGAGTTCTGAGCGCACATTGAAGCTCGTCGGGGTGGGAGTCCGTAAGCAGCTGGTGCCCCGTGCGCCGGCACTGCGCGTGTTTTACGGGGTTGCGGGCGTGGAATTTACACGGGAACTGACCGAAGGCAGGAATATAGTCTGGGCCAATGCAGGTATCGGCCGGCAGGTGCGGGTAGGGCGGAATACTGCATTGCATATCGGCCCCTATTTCGAGTACGGTTTTACTAAACTGCTGAATGCAGAAGGCTCCTTCCAGGTCAAGCCTTACCAGGTGGGGCTCTCCGTTATCTTGCGGAACAAACTGGTCAGGTAACTAATCTCCGACATAAAATGAAACCTTTGTTGCAGTAGGCAAGGAACATTACGCGCTTAAATATCCGGTGGGATTCAGGGTAAACTGTAACTGATCAGGATTTTATGGCAAAAATGTTACTCGCTGCAGCGACGCTGGTTTTGGTACTAACAACCGCTTTTCGGAAGTCCGCGCCGGGCTCGGACTGGCCTGAATACAACGGCGACGGCGCCCGCAGCCACTACTCACCTTTACAGCAAATCCACACAGGTAATCTGAACCAGCTGGAAGTTGCCTGGACCTACGCTTCGGGCGGCGCAGATACATTGCACGGTCGTACACAAATTCAATGCAATCCCATCATTATCAACGGTGTTCTCTACGGTGTTTCTGCTGGAATCCAGGCTTTTGCGGTGGAAGCTGCTACTGGTAGGGAAATCTGGAAGACTAACCTGAAAGACAACGGAGGTACCCTCAGCCGTGGGGTGACTTACTGGGCTGATGGAAACGACAAACGCATTTTCATCGGCGCCGGCCGCTGGCTTTATGCATTGAATGCCAACACAGGCGAACTGATGAGCGAATTCGGAAATCGGGGCCGCATTGACCTGAAAACGGGCATTGAACGTCCCGGTTCTGACGATTACATTACTGCCAATACACCCAACACTGTTTTCAGGAATCTGATCATCACCGGCGGGCGGGTCGCAGAAGGAGAAACTGCATTGCTGGGCGATGTACGCGCATTTGATACCCGAACCGGAAAGCTGGTCTGGACATTTCATACCATTCCTGAGCCGGGTGAGCCGGGTTATAAGACGTGGTCGCCAGGAAACCCGCGCCAGCGGCTGGGCGGCGCAAATGCGTGGATGGGAATGGCGGTGGACAGGCCACGCGGGATCGTGTACGTACCGACAGGCTCGGCCGCTTACGACTTTTATGGCGGAAACAGGCACGGTGATAATTTGTACGCCAATTGCCTGCTTGCACTGGACGCCGCTACCGGCAAGCTGCTCTGGCATTACCAGCTTGTTCATCACGATATCTGGGACCGTGACCCGCCTTCGCCACCCAATCTGCTGACGATTACAAGAAACGGGAAAAAGGTGGACGTGGTAACAATCACCACGAAGCAGGGACACATATTTGTGTTTGACAGGGTGAGCGGCAAACCCATTTTCCCGATCACTGAAAAGCCGTTTCCACAAGATGCAGTTGCAGGTGAAAAAGTAAGTCCAACCCAGCCGATACCCGAACTGCCCGTTCCATTTACAAGGCAGGCTTTTACCGAAAAGGACCTCAGTCCATTTGTTGCTGATAAAGATTCACTGGTTCAGGTGATAAGAAAAGCCCGAACCGGGACCCCGTACATTCCGCTTACTGAAACACTTACTATTTTCTACCCCGGTACAGACGGCGGTGCGCAGTGGGGCGGGGCGGCTACTGATCCTGATGGGATCATGTATGTGCCTGCAAAAGAAATCCCGGTGTATACCACATTAATCCCCAGAGCAGATGCGGATACAAAAAGCACCGGCGGTACTTCCGGAAAGCGACTTTACAGCCTGTATTGCGCAGCTTGTCACGGAGCAGACCAGAAAGGAAATCATGACGGATCCTATCCTTCCTTGCTGCAATTGGGCAACCGGCTCAAACCAATTCAGGCGCAGGAGGTGCTGCAAAAGGGCAGGGGAATGATGCCTTCTTTTGCGCATATCTCGCAGGCAGAAAGGGACGCGATCGTTGATTTTCTGTTTGATAGAGATGCTGCAAAACAAGTGGCGGTTTCGCAAAAGCTGGTTATTCCCTATCAGCACACAGGATACAACCGCTGGTATGACCGCAATGGTTACCCGATCAGCGCGCCGCCCTGGGGAACGCTTACGGCTGTGGACCTGAATACCGGACAGCACCGCTGGCAAGTACCGCTAGGTGAATACCCCGAACTGACCAAAAAAGGAGTCCCGCCTACCGGAACAGACAATTATGGCGGGCCGCTGGTGACGGCAGGAGGGATCATTTTCATTGCAGCCAGCCGCGACGAGAAGATCCGCGCTTTTGACAAAAAAACAGGGAGAGTGTTGTGGGAAAGCACATTGCCCGCCGCCGGATACGCTACACCGAGTACCTATATGGTCGACGGGAAGCAGTTTGTCGTGATCGCATGCGGCGGCGGGAAACTCAAAACCAGGTCGGGTGACCGGTATGTTGCATTTGCATTAAAATGAAATGGAATGTACTAGCTTATTCAAAACCCGGATTTTGAACGAGCAACTTATTATTGTCGATTTCAGATTGCGGAATTGGGTAGAGCCGGTGTTTTTCGGCGGCATTGGTTTTGCCTACTTTATGCAGGTTGGCCACAAAGCTCGGCTTGCCGGCTGCGTCTTTTTGCCGGATCAGATCAAACCAGCGCTGGTACTCGTAAGTGAGTTCAAGCCGTCGGTTGAGGTATACTGAATCACGGAATTGTTCTTTGGTCAGACCGGCTGCGAGCGCAGGTAATCCTGCCCTCGAACGCACTCTGTTGAGCGATTTGTAAGCTTTTACCGTCGGTCCGTTTGCTTCATTCTCGGCCTCTGCATGGATGAGCAGCAATTCTGCATATCGCAGGATCGGAACGTTCGCGGCCGACTGGTTGGTTACCGAAGCAGAAGCGGGGTCCTGCCATTTGTTCCAGAAGGGCGTCGAATCGCCCGGAACAGTAGCATTTGCGATCGGCAGTGCATATTTTCTTCCATTACTCGGACTCGTAAAGCTTCTTACAAAAGTCACATCGCGGCGTTTGTCGCCAGGTTTGAACAGTTTGTATATACTAAAAAACGGATCATTTCCCACCTTATAGAAGCGGACCATGTGCGCGTAATTTCCATTCAAGCCCGGTATGCCCGATAAAATGGCGCGCGGATACTCATTGTTTCCCTGGTTCAGCGAGTTGGATTTGAATTGCGCTGAAAAAATATGCTCCTTGTTGTTCTTGAATGCAGGCAGGAATACCTCAGCGTAGTTGGATACCAGATCGTAGCCGAAGTTTCCGGTACCACCGTCAGCGGGTGACAATGCTTCTTCCGCTTTGGATACCGCGTCGCGGTAATGGGACGCGATGTTGAGCGGGTAAGATGCCTTGGTGAGATACACTTTTGCCAGCAGTGCCTTGGCTGCACCCGAGGTGGCGCGGCCCACATTAGGCGAGCTGTATGCAGCGGGTAATGCGGCCGCAGCCTCTGTAAGATCCTTCTCGATCTGGGCATAAACTGCTGTCGAAGGCGATTTTTCTATTTCATAATCACCTGCATTGACGAATTTCTGGTACTCGGTGATCAGCGGAATATCACCGTAAAGACGCACGAGATTAAAGTAATACAGCCCTCTCAAAAACTTCGCCTCGGCCAGCAGCCGCTCCTTCAATGCATTATCAAAATTGATCAACGGTATTTTTTCAAGCGCGACATTGGCCTTTTTAATCGCCGCATAATGCTGCTGCCAGATCTCATAAATACGCAGATTGCTTGACGAATGCGCCAGTACCGAAAGGGAGCGCACATCGGCATTGGTCGCGCCAGGTCCCGGATCCTCGTCGTCACCGGCCATGTTCATTCCGGTATTGAAAAGCGTATTGTAAGGAGTCTGGATGTTGTTGCCGCCGGAGTTAAGAAAAAAGTAAACCGAGTTCACCGCATTTACAGCGTCGTTTTGGGTTTTGTAATATTGATCCTCAGAAAGAAAAGACTCCGGTTCTTCTTTCAGGAACTCTTCGCAGGAAACCAGTCCGGAAGCGAGTGGGAGGAGTAGTATATATTTCAAATATTTCATTTCAAATGCTTTTTCCTGAATGTTAGATTGTTTGAAGGCACGTAGCGCGGCATTACTTAGAAAGAGAGCGACAATCCTACCTGGTAAGACTTGTTGTTCGGATACACCCCATTGTCCACGCCTTTGTTGATCAGCGACTGTCCGTTTAAGCTCACTTCCGGATCAAAGCCGGTATAGTTTGTCCAGGTAATCGGATTTTGCGCCGATACATACACCCGCAGTGTCTCGATCCTGATTTTTGACAAAAGCGATTTGGGGATATTGTAGCCGAGCGACAGGTTTTTCAAACGGTAATAAGTAGCGTCTTCAATAAAACGATCGGAAATCGTAATCGCCGGATCCTGGAATGCTGCTTTTACGTCGGTGTTCATGTTGGTCGGTGTCCAGCGGTTGCGCATTACCTCCGAAGCATTCACGTACCCGGTGCCCAGTTCCAGGTTTGCGCGGTTTTGGTTGTACAGCTTGCCACCAATGGAAGCCTGGAAAAAGATGGTGAGGTCTATTCCTTTGTAGCTGAATGTGTTGGTTAAGCCGGTCGTAAACCCGGGCTGATTTTCAATAATTACTCTGTCGCCCGTTTGGGTAATTACGCCGTCGCCATTGATATCCTTGTATTTCTGTCCGCCCGGACTTTTGTTTTGCTGCGGCGTAAGCGGCGTTTCTCCCTGCTGGATGATCCCGTCCGTTTTGTACACAATGAATGAACCCAGCGGATAACCCACTTTCGCAATGGAAGCGGCGCTGATATTCGGGATGATCTGGTTTACGCCGTCACCCAGGCTGAGGATTTTATTGGTGTTTTTGGCAAAAATGAAGATGGTGTTCCATTTGAAAGCACCGGTCGTATTCTGTGAATTTACATACAGCTCGATACCCTGGTTACTTACTTCGCCGATGTTCTGGTAAACCGTCGACGCTTGTCCGTTATAGAAGTCGGAGAGCCCCGAGGTTCCGGCTACTGTCCTGGTGAGCAGCAGGTCGCTCGTCTTTTTATAATAATAATCAAAAATGATGTTCAGCCTGTTTTTGAAAAGACCAAGGTCTACACCTGCATCAGCCTGGAAGGTTTTTTCCCATCCAAGGTTTGGATTAGGAACCGTGTTGGGGGCATAGCCTGACACTGTCGTATTCGAGAAGTTGTAGCGGAAGTAAGCCAGCTGAGAAAGTGATTGATAAGGCGGAATGCTTTGGTTGCCAGTAGTTCCGGCACTTACGCGTAGTTTCAGCAAGCTGATTTTTTTGAACTGCTGAAAGAATTTCTCGTTGTTCAGGTTCCAGCCAAATGCCGCCGATGGGAAGTAACCCCATTTGTTTCCCTCGCCAAATCTCGAAGATCCGTCTGCCCGCAATGTGAATGTAACCAGGTAGCGGTCGTCAAATGCGTAGTTGATCCGGCCCAGGTAGGATGCGAGTGACCATTCATTTGAAGCCGAGCGCGGCGCAATGCTCGTAATGCCGGTTGCGAGGTTGTTGTATTCAAATGCGTCTGTGGCAAATCCCGCTGCTTCGGCAATCGTGCTTTTGGACTGTGAAGTTTGCGCAGTGAAACCGACGACTGCATTGATCCGGTTTCTATCATCAATTTCCTTGTCGTAGCTCAATGTATTCTCATTCAGCCAGCTGGTCGTGAAAACAGAGCCGACAATCGCATTTCCATTCAGCGCCTGCCCTTCCGCTGTGGTACTTGGAAGATACCTGTTTTGTTTGTTGCCCACCACGTCCGCACCGACGAGAATCTTCGCTTTCAGTCCGTCAATAATGGTATACTCTCCTGAAATATTTCCCAGGAAACGGTTGGTAATGGTTTCGTTCAGCTGATTGTTCAGTGAGTTGATCGGGTTTTGGAGCGCCGATTCAAAAGGGCTGTTGATCACGAAAGAGCCATTGTCCTGGTAAATGGGCAGGGCAGGAGGGGTTTGCAGCAGGTTACCTACAATATTCGCCGGTGCCACATTGGATTTGATGTTGCTGGCACTCAGGTTGGCCAGGATCCTGAACCGGTCATTGTACTGGTGATCTGCATTGATACGTGCTGAGTACCTTCTGAAATCGGTATTTCGAAGTATACCGTTTTGTTTGAAATAATTACCCGAAATCGCCAGCCTGGTTTTATCAGAACCGGAAAGTATAGAGATGTTGTGGCTTTGCAGCGACGCTTTCCGGAATGCCGCCGCCTGCCAGTCCGTGCCTTCGCCGGTGGTATCCAGTGAATAGCCGGTAACCGAGGGGATGGTAGCTACCTTTCCCGAGTTTGCCGCTGCGTCTTTCCGGAGTGCCCACCATTCGGCCGCATTCAAAAGCGGAATGGTGCGGATTACCTGCTGTGTCCCGTAAAATGCATCGTAGTTGATCGATGATTTGTTTTTAGAACCAGTTTTCGTCGTGATGATCACCACGCCATTCGCACCTCTGGAACCATAAATGGCAGTAGCGGAAGCGTCTTTCAGCACATCGATATTCTCGATATCCGCGGTATTGAGCGACGAGAGCGGGTTGATTTTCGATCCGTCGGTAACACCAGCGTCGGTAAGCGAATAATCGTTGTTGATCGGAAAACCGTCGATCACATAAAGCGGATCGCTGCCGGCTGTGATCGAGTTATTACCGCGGATCTGGACACTTACGCCTCCGCCCGGCTGGCCGGATGTTTGTGTTACCACTGCGCCAGCCACCGAACCTTGCAGCAAACGCTCCACAGAAGCCACCGGCTGATTTTTGATCTCAATGGGCACCGATGCTACCGAGCCGGTAATATCTTTTCGTTTTTGTTCACCGTAACCAATCACGACCACCTCATCCAGCATGTTCGCTGTTTTGAGAGTTACTTCCACAGCTTCGGTCGTAAGTTCGTAAATGTCGATTTCCTGCGTTTGGAAGCCAGTCATGTTGATTTGTAATGTAAACGGGAATTCTTTGCCGGCGGGAAAACTGAATTTTCCGTCTATGTCGGTCAGCGCGTATTTGGAACTGCCTTTTTCAACTACGGTCGCGCCGGGTAAGCCTTGTCCCGAATCATCTTTGACGACACCGGTGATCACGTCCTGCGCATTTACTTCGAAAAAAAACAGCAATAGGAGTATACCCAGCAACGAGAGCTGGTAACGTTTTTTCTTGTTCATTATGGATTCGAGAGATGTGGTGAGAAAGTGGCGCGCTTGTCAGCTCGCCACGCGTGCTTCCAGCGGCAGCGGCTCTATGATCGTTTCTTTGATCTCGTCGCCTACCATTGGTCCGTCGGCAGAGAGTTCGCTGCCTTCTTTTTTGGATTTGAAGATCGGCCACAGGAACTGTGCATACCATTCTTCTTCTTTATAATGCTTGATACCGAATGAGGTAGGGTATTTTTTTGTGATAATGCCGGTACCGAAGATCAGGTCCCAGACAAAGAACATATTACCAAAATTCCCTTTGTAGTATCCCACGCCGTCGTCGGTCGTGTCCGCGTGGTGTGCCTGGTGCGTGGCAGGTGTGGAGATCAATCTTTCGAGTACCCAACCGATCGGGTTCAGCCATTTAATGGTGTAAAAAGGCTTGTCCCAAGGAATACTTGAATGCGCGCCCGTGGTGATCAGCGATTTGATAACTTTTACAAACAGCGCTGCGTAACCCAGACCTACATACGTCAATGCGGCGGTCAGGTATGTTTGTGAAAAAAAGATGGTGTAAATGATGTTCTGCCTGCTTGCCATCGCCATTCCCATATAGGGTGCACTGTGGTGCGTCCGGTGAAAACGCCAGAGCCAGGGAAGCTGATGATGCAGTCGGTGGTACCAGTACTGGGTGAGGTCGTCAGCTACGGCGATGATCAGAAATGCCCACCAGAATGGTACCCAGGTGAATACATCTTTGGCATCCGGCAGGATCTGGGGCAGCAATTGCAAACTATAATACGTCACAATCGGGCGAACCACGATCTTGGGAACGACAAAGCAGACAATATCCAGAACACTCTCGTTCTTAGTCCACTTATTTTCATACAGCCCCGCAAAAAACTCGACCACGCCAATCGCCAGCACGATCACTGGCAAACCCCAAGAGCTGAGGTTTTTGAATACATCTTCCAGAAAACCAGGTACTTTGAAAGGGAGGCCGCTGCTGCCGTTCCAGGGTTGGTGACCGGTGAAATAGAATGCTGAAAACATCAGCACAATCGGAGCGAGGTAGAGCAGCACACTGATGGAGGCATCGCGCGCTATTTTTTTCGTTGTTTCCGTTTCAGCTTTCATCTTGAAAGAGTTAAATTGAACGATTATTAAGGTTAACTGACAATTGTATACGCAAGCCAGATACCGCCTGCGATCAATAGGAAAGGCACGATGGTCAGAAAAATGCCGACAGCAATTTTCTTGACCAACAGGATTACATCAGCCTGAGTCATGGATGCTTGATTTGAATATGAAAGGATATCCGGAAATATCCCGCGGCAGCGCGATCGTCGGGCGGAAAATTCCCAACCACCGAAAACCTTCTCCCAACGGCTAACTGCCAGCAGGGATATTTCCGGACATATTATGACAGGTATGCGTTGGAGCGGCTACAACAACTTGCCTTTAGCGAAGACATCGTAAGAAATACCACCTTGTCGGGCTGTGCAGCCAGACGTGCGTCTTGTAAAACAGTCGCATTCATAAGCGAATAATTTTGCTGTTTGATATGGCTGTCGGGTGGTTCAAGAGCCATAGTCTATTAAACTGATAGACAAAGTAAATTTATAGTTTCGGAATAAGCAAATGCTGGTGCGTTATTTTCTGAAAAAATTTGCCGTACTGATTCTGCATCCGTTGAATGCTTAAATATTCCCCGGAACAACAATAAACAAAGGCTCTTTCCAATGCCGGAAAGAGCCTTTGTTTCGCAGGTGTATGTTTGCTAGTTTGCTTCTACGTATTTCTTGAAATTATTGAGGATAGCCTGCCAGCCTTGCTGCTGCATGTCAACGGGGTTTTCACTTTCAGCGTCAAAGACTTCTGTTAATGTACTGCTATCACCATGATCTTCGAATAATACTTTCACGTTCCTTCCATCGGCCATATCGTAGTCGATCAGCTTCTGATTTTCAACCTGCGAGTACACGCCTCCGAAGTCGAAACTGAAACTACCGTCTTTGGCCGCCATTGTGGTGGCAAAAGCGCCGCCGACGCGGAGGTCGTTTTCTGATTTTGGAGCATGCCAGTCGTCTGATGCAAAGCACCATTGCGTGATGTGTTCCGGCAAATTGAAATAGTCCCAAACTTTTGAAACCGGTGCATTGATTGTTGTGGATACCGTAATTTTTTGAGCTGGCGTTTCCATGTCTTTGTTCTTTTGTGATTGATGATGTTGCAAAGTTGGTGGAATCCCGCGAAATCAGAGGGTGCTGATCATGACAAAGCTGGGGGCGGAATGCGTCAATCGCCGGATTCACTATTGTTTACTCAAAGCTGCCTTTTGCGCATCCTTCAATGCCCTCTGATAACTAGTACTATCAACTGGTGTTTCCCGGAAGTGGTTTCATGCCCAAATCATCCAATTTCGTGTGAACACTGCCACACGCGAACAATGCAAATCTCGAAGCAAAGCAGATTTATTGACCCTTTTACCGACTTTGGTTTTAAACGGATCTTCGGCTCTGAGCCAAACAAGGATCTCCTTATAGATTTCCTGAATGCGATTTTGGCAGGCGAGCGGGTTATTGATGATCTGGTTTATGACAAAACGGAGCATAGCGGTGCGCTACCTGGCGACCGTAAAGTGATCTTTGACTTACTATGTACAGGAGTAAATGGGGAGCAATTCATAATAGAAATGCAGCATATTCGTCAGCAGTACTTTAAAGACAGGTGCCTCTATTATGCGTGTTCGCTGATCAGGGACCAGGTTCCGGTTAGCATAACCAAGTGGAACTATTGCCTGCGGCCAGTTTACCTGATCGGTATCATGGATTTCTGTTTTGATGATTCAGCTCATCAGGATTGCATTCACAGGATCAGTTTGCGCTACGGGTCAGGAGAAATATTCTACGAGAAACTTGGCTTTTTATATCTCGAAATTCCCAAGTTTAATAAGCATGCGGAAGAACTTTCCTCCTCGGCGGATAATTGGCTGTATCTATTGAAACATATGAATGAAATGGATAAATTACCATTGTTTTTGCGTAAGCCTGTTTTTGAAAAACTGTTCGAGATCGCCGAGGTGAGTAACTTAACCAAAGAAGAAAAGATGGCATATGATGCAAGTTTAAAACAGCAAAGGGATTGGTATGCGACTACGGAGTACCTTCTGAAAGAGGGTAAAAAGGAAGGAATGCAAGTTGGTAAAATGGAAGGAATCCTTTCCGCCAAGCTGGAAATGGCCCGGAAAATGAAGGTCAAGGGATTGGATGACGAACTTATCCAGGAGCTTACAGGTCTTTCTGCTGAACAAGTCAGAATGGCTTGAAGTTACAGTCGCAGCTTTATAAACGCATTACGCTTTGCTCAATGCCGCTCCACTTCCATGTTCCTGGCTGTAACTGGTTTTCGGATCGCAATTTGCGCGTCGTAATATTTAAGCAAACAATGGTACAAAATCAGCTCGTAGGTTCTCTGCTGGCTTGCAAAAATGCGGTTGATACTCATATGAACCAGGCTAGATAGCAGCGATTCCTTTTGCAGGTTGTCGGTTGCGGCGAGTTTAGCGAGGATTTGCTGCTGGTCTGCGCAGATATCAAATTCCGCCAGCAGCAAGGTTTGGTGTATCTCATTTTTGCTTTGCTGGAACCTGACATTCAGCTTCTTCCGCAATGCAGTATCTCCCTTAAATTCCTCGAAAAAACCGTCTTTAAGCTTTTCCAGCAGCGCATGTTTCTGCTTCATTGATAATCCCGAACGAGTTAATATCAGGTCGGTTTTCTTGATCGCGAATAAAAAGCGCTCATGCTCTTCGCAGCTCCGGCTGGCCAGGAACCGCATGGTATCCAGCGAATCAAAGTGGAAGAACTGCTCACAGAGCTCCATGTTTTGTCGCCCGTACCTGGTAATTTCCCTTTGGTAGATATTCGTTTGAATGTTGTAAACAACGCCCGATTTGATAATAGGTTCCAGCGCCTGTCTGATTACCCTGATCACCTTTATGTGAAATTTATCAGCGGGGTTTCCTTTGAAACGCAGGCGCAGGTGGGGATCAGGATCCTGGTACCGGACAAAGAAAAAGGACTCGATCGTCTCAGTCCGTATCAGGTTACCGACGGTCTGGTATAGCAGACTGATCAGGGGCGATTCATTTGATTTGTCGTGTGTATAGAGTTTTAAATACAACCATTCGTCTCCGAGAATGTAGCTCGTAGGGATATCACTATGCTCGGGGACCGAAATTCCGCGTATAGGAGGGACGCTCCGATCGATAAAAGGAATCACGAGCTCGGATACGAACTTATCGCTGCCGTCAGAAAGGACGCATTGCGCTGGCTCACCCAGGAATTCCATCAACTTGACAGTTTCGTTTTGACGGCAAATGTCGGCCAGCAGCTGCATTGAATCCGGCAGGGAGGTGTCGATAAGCAGTTCATTGTCTCCGGAAGCTACTACAAAGCGCTCCGGGACTTTCAATCGCCGCAGCTGCTGTTGAAGCGCTTGTAAATCGCGCTCGCGAAATGCATTGGTTTGCAGCAGCCAGCTTTCGCGGCTGACTATAATTTTGTTATAACTGATCCTCGGCAAATGCGGTAACTTCGAAAGGAAGCCCCAGTCCCAGATCAGGTTCAAATTGGCATCCTGCTCCTGAAGATCGGAAAGAAACCGGTACACAGGCAGTCCTGTGCGGTGATTGTGCATGTTCGACAGCCGAGGTATAATCCGTTTGTTCAAACGTTTTGACCGCAGCACAATCTCATTGTTTATCACGGAAACCAGCAGATCGTCGACGCGGATCCTGAATGCTTCGCTTACACTTGCCTGGCCGAGGTACGGGATTTCGTATTTGTACAAAACGGGCCGGTTGACAATGTTCCCTGCCTTGTTATCGGGATGGTGGATGATTTCGGCGAAAATTACCTCCGGGTGCATTTGCTGCTCGGTCCGGGCGCAGTACCGCAGTTTGCTATCCAGTCCCTCAATCCCTTGCGCAAACCGGCTCATCATATTGACGGCAGATGGTCCCTGGCAAGCCAGTAAGTTGAATTGATAATTACCTTGGTCAAGCGACTGATTTGATTCTGCCAGCAGGTTCCCGAACAGGAAGAAGCTTCCTGCTCTCTTCGTACCTGGTTCCACGGAGCGGTTTTTGGCGATAAACAGCAGGTCTTCATTTGTGAGCCTGATCTCGTTTTGGCCCCCCTGCACGGCATGGTAATACTTGCCGGCAAGGAATTGCTGCCACCACATTTCAGGTTGCGGTGGTATGGGCTCACTGGCGGGGAGGTCAAGATCCTCGATCATCGGGGAGCATGCACTGCCGCATTTTGCGCCATAGCCGATCCCCACTTCTTCATCCAGTGCTTCTGCAAGTGAAACCTCTTCTCCGCCATACCTTTCAATGAGTCTTTTTCTGAAATTCAGCAGATCGGCTGGTAGTTTTGACTGATTGAGAACCATCAGTTTTTCGATGTCACTCCCAATTTCATCGATTAACTTGTCACTTAATTGGTCATAACCTGTCTGAAAAAAGGTATCCACTTTAATGGTGGCCGGCTTATCCAGCGGAATATCCAGTTTTCGCAGATCAGAAGTCAATTTTTCATTCGTCGCCTGCATATCAGTGGACCTTTGCAGGCTGGACTGAATGGCTTTCAGGGACAACAGCAGATCTCCGGTATCTTCCATTTTTTCAAGAATGGAAATTAGATAGGGCAGATAACCAGGACCTGAAATTGTAAGATTGGTGTCAGAAACTATGATTTGATTTTCGATCAGCAGCTCTACAAAGTGCAGTGCTTCATGTGGGTCATTGCCCTTGTACATCAGCATCAAAGCAAGGTCTTTTACATAAGCACCTGTTTTGCAGGCGTCAAGTACGAGCGACAGCGCTTCCGACTTTTCGAGTCCGCTGATGAAGTATTTACTTTGGCTACGATTACTGAGCAGCTCTACATAGTGGTATTTATTACCAGCATCGTAAAGGGAAGTGTTGACAAAAAATGGCAACTGCGCTCGGATTTCGGGTATATTGATCAGCCGGGCACTTAATGCAGCCAATACTTCCGTGTCGAGCGAAATGTGTTTTTCCAGCCGGGTACCAGATAACCCGATCATATTATCCTCGCCGATCTCGCCTGTTGCGCAGCATGAAAATAGTCCGAAAGGTGTGCAGCGTGTTGTGCTTCGGAGCAGGTATTTGTATAGTGTGGCTAAGAGTTGCTTTTTTTCACTGACCTGCTCACCGCGCAGCCAGTGCATCATTCTTTCAAAAAAATGAGGAGAGGCGACCAGGATCGCCTCTCGTGCCAGCAGGTCTCGCTCGTAATACTCTTTTAAAAGTGTTTCAAGCGGCCTTGCTGTTAGTTGTTGATGAATATGGAATAGGTGGTCAACTGACTTAACAGGCCTGCGGATCATATAAAAACCCAGGTGATCGATCATTTGACATAATGATTTTGGCTAATAGATCATATAAGTTTAAAAACCGAAGCAAAGAGGCGTGCTTTGTTGTGTCGTATTTAAGTCCGTCACTTTGCCCGAGTATAAATTGGGAGTAACGTTAATCAGACGCTCTTTTTTCAAGCGCAAATCTATCCCTGGTTTAGTTTGATTCATGATGGCTACATTTCTCATACGGCTAATGTTACTAATCATAATAACATTAGCGAAAGTATTGAAATGAGAATAGGTGAAGTAATTATTTAGACCGATGCGGCGAAATTTTCGACGAATGGGGTCAGAAGAGCGACAAATTGAAAACTGAATTAGTTTACCATTACTCCCGTTGTGGCAAGATCAAGTCGCAAATCGATTTGAAATGCGTCTTCTTCTTCAAAAACAGTGAACTGGTGTCGCTTTGGGTATAATAGCTCTAATCGCTTTGTTGTATTCAGGATACCAAATCCGCCGGGCTGTTCGGCAGTCTTCTTCACTCCGGGCGCGCCCTTGTGAACGCTGTTTTTCACAGAGAAGAACAGGCTAGGCCCGTCAAGTATTATACTGATCTTAACATAAGCGTTGTCAACGCTTCGGCTAACCCCGTGTTTAAAGGCGTTTTCTACAAAAGATATGAGTAGAAGAGGGGCTATAAAGTAGCGGTCCGGATCTCCTTCCAACGTGTAATCGATATTTACTTTCTCTGCAAATCGATTCTTTTCCAGCTCTATATAACTTTCAATATATTCTACTTCCTTACTTAAAACGACCTTTTCACGATTCGATTCGTATAGGCTGTACCGCATTAAGCTTGCAAGACGCAGAACAAGATCCGCTGCCTGCTCGTCAATGTCCGCTGTTTTGGCATAGATAGCGTTCAGCGTGTTGAAAAGAAAGTGCGGATTAATCTGAGATTTAAGGAAGCTTAACTCAAGATTCAGATTATCTCTTTGTAGTTGAAGACTTTGACTTTTTAGATCCAAATTATTTTTCTCAGAAACCAGCCAGTCGCGTTCAAGTCTCAGATTCTGTGTTCTAAGGCTAATTACGTCACGCATGACCTTGATAGCCAGGATAGGTGTTACGTAAAAAAGGCTCCATGCGTAATCGACATAGGCGACACGGAATTCTGTGAAGCACGAAGTCCATGGCTTTGGCTTCAAGAATTCGAGCCAGAACTTTGTGATGTATATCAATCCTTTCCCTGACTTATCATTGCTGATTGACGCAAGATATTTCACCTCATAATAATTACTGATGTGAATGATCTGAAATATCACAAGCAGACAGATGGCAAGAAGTAGAAGTCGTTTTGGGTACAAAAATCTTGGGAAAACTACATAGCCAAGCAGATAAAACACGGCCATCGACTGAATCAGGATGATACCAGATGCGTGCCAGACTACATCAAGGTTGTCCTTTGTCAATGTAGGAATCGAGAAATAACGCAAAGTGGCCCAGGTAAGCAACCAGGTCAGCAAATGAAGAGAAAATCGGATAATCTTATCCTTCGTCATCATTTCCAGAGCTTGTTGTTCAGAAGAGCGTTCATCACATCGGCCCGGTAAGTCACTCCGATGGGTACTTTCTTGCCGTTCCGCGTTGTAATCTCATTGCCCTCGATCTCATGAATGGCGTCCTTGTTGATGATGTATGACCGGTTTACGCGGAGAAAAAGGTGCTTCGAAAGTATGTCTTCGATGGTCGACATTTTCATGTGGATGATCGAGACTCGGTCGGACCAGTAAAGTTTCAGATAATCCTTCATTCCCTCGATAAAGTGAATTTCTTCCGGCCGCACCCTGATCAGTTTCTTATTCTCTTTCAGCAAAAGAAAGTCTGACTGCGGTTTGAGCGCATTCAGTGATTCTTCGGGAGCGTGCTCCGCTGGCTGCAATTCTTTTGGCGCTTCAACGGGCTGCGCAGCTGGCACAGGACGGTTTTGAAGCGCCTTGTTTACTGCTTTGGAAAACCGGTCGAACGAAACGGGTTTCATCAGATAATCAGTCACCTGCTGCTCATACCCTTCCAAAGCATACGACGGATCGGCGGTTATCATGATCACTGCCGGACGCGCCGCAGGCAGCAATTTCAGTAACTCAAAACCAGTAATGCCAGGCATTTCAATGTCCAGAAAAATCAGCTCCGGTTGCAGGTCGCGGATCTGAAATAATGCTTCTGTGGCTGTGCTGCAAACGGCTACCAGGTCCAGATAGGGTGTTTTGCTCACGTACTTCTGGATCAGGTCACGCGCGACGAGTTCATCGTCCACAATCATGCAGCGTAACCTTGGAGAAGAGATCATAGTCGTGGCGGAGGTCTGGAAGGCTTGAAATTTATCGCAATAATATAGGCATTTGTCGAAGTTAATGCAGCATTGGACGAATTTATTTTCTGCACCGTAATGCATGCTTTTATTTTGAAATTAAGGACAAACGTCACAACTATTCACCACTGTTGAACCATTATGAAGCTCAATGCGACCGAAGAAAACGTCTATCGTGCGGTGGACTCGCTTCTCAAAATGAACAAAGTAAAGGTTACTTCTGCAACAGTAAGAGAAAAGCTATGGCTGCATCCGGACTTCCCGGGGCTTACCGCAATCAGTGATGTGCTCGATGAGCTGAATGTCCCCCACATGACCGCCAAGCTTAGTCCGGATATGCTCAGCACCATACCGGTACCCGCGCTTCTGATGCTGAATGTAGATGGCGGCATGATGGCGACTGTCCGCTCGGTGAGTGAAGGGAAGGTAGAATGGCTGCATACCGGCGAGGGGATCCGGAAAGAGGCTATTGAAGATTTTGGTAAAAAATGGACGGGAGTAGTCCTGATGTCCGAATACAGCGAGCTCGCTGGCGATCCCGAGTTCGAGAAAAAGAAAAAACTGGAAAGGCAGGATCACTTTCGAATGGTGGCTTTTGCAATGGCGGCGGCAGTGTCACTTTGCGGCACGCTCTTCTATTCTCCCGGGCACCTTACCGCAGATGTTAAAGCGCCATTTTTTGAGCTGCTCGTGCTCAAATGTCTGGGTTTGATCATGAGTCTTATCCTTGTCTGGTATAATCTGGATTCTTCCAACAGTTACCTGCGGCGCATATGTCAGAACAGCCAGCATTTCAATTGCAGGAGCTTGCTGGAATCAATGGCCGGCCGGTTTCTCGGCGTCAACTGGTCAGAGATTGGGCTGATTTATTTTCTGGCTACGCTGAGCGTCATGGTTTTTTCGCTGCTTTCCAGGCATGTGCCCGAGCTGCTTGCGTGGTTGATCCTCGTTAATATGATCACCATACCTTACACATTTTACTCCGTTTATTATCAAGCGTTTGTGGCACGTCGCTGGTGTCTTCTGTGCCTTGCGGCCCAGGTTGTGCTCTGGGCCGAGTTCTGGGTGGGCTTTCATTATACAAGCGAGCGTTCGCTGATGTTTGTATCCAATGTGCTACCTGTTTTCCTGATCGTTGTGCCGATCCTGCTGCTGTTCTGGTGGATAATAAAAAAAGGGCTTATCGCGTCGCTCCGGCTTCCTGCGGTCGAGAAAACAATAGAGCAGCTTAAATTCGACGCGGGCTACGTGCAGGCACTTTTTGGCAAAAACAAATACATTCCGGCTTTTTTCGAGCAAATGAAAATAGGCAGGCTGGGTAATCCCGATGCCGCCAATGTACTTACGGTTGTGACAAACCCCTCGTGCGAAGCCTGCGCACAGGTGCACGGGCAGGTCAGGGAACTGGTTTCTGTCTCAGCGGATGTACAAGTCCAGATCGTCTTCTCAGCGTCCACGGCTCCCGGCGACGAATCCGGTGTGGTCGTGAAAAAGTTGTTGAACCTGCCTGAAACAGAGATTCCGGGCTGGCTTGAAAAGTGGTTCCTGCTCAGGTTTTTGGGTAAAAGCAGATGGCTAAAATGCATTGAATCAGTTCCTTCGGATCATTCGGCTGACCGCCAGCTGGAATTGCACCTGAGCTGGATTGAGCTCGCCGGCATCAGCACCACACCGGCATTGTTCCTCAACGGACATGAACTGCCACGCCTGTACGCGGTACGGGATGTGGAAAAGCTTTGCAGGCTGATCCGGGTTAACGGTGATCTCGTGCGTTACTAAGAAGCGGATAAATCCATTTCCAGTCTGCTACAAAACTTCCCCTCAGTACAGGGATTTTTCCTGTTCTCAAATCTCAATAGTTCTTCTCAGTATGAGTTTGAAATACCCCAGTGATTTGCTCCCGGTGTAGAATCAACGCTACACTTTTTGCATTTTTATTGTATTATGTTCAATAAATCATATAAACTTTCAAAGAATTTGTGCTTTTTTAAACTTCGCGTAACAAATGTTTGGTAGAAATTAATTTACATTTATGCGTAAAATTACTACTCGCGTTAAACTAGGAATGTGAAGCTTGAATATGACAGAAACTACACATTGGTGAGACTCCTCTTAAAATAAACACCTAAAATTTGGAATAATTGTACTATGAAAAAACGGATACTTTTCAACAGAAGTATTGTAAGACTTTATTGTATTTCTTCTCTTCTTGTCTCCTCAATCACACTATCCGCCCAGCCCCGTTATTTCGCGGTCTCACTGGTGAATGAAAATGATAAACCCTCACTGGATGTGATTGAGCAGGCCAAAGGCGTGGGTTGCAATGCAGTCGCAATGACAGTGCAGTGGGGCGTGATCCACGGTAAAATTTCCAGGATCCTGAAAGATGAAAATGGCAGCGGCTACAACGTCTGGAAGCAGTATGACGATCAGATCGCGCTGGCTCTTTCGCTGAATATGAAGATTGCGCTGAATATTGCGGTAAGTACAGGCGACGATGTTACCAACAGCGCCTCCGACCGTTTTGGTATCAATACCGGTGACGGATGGAAGAAAGAGGAACGGATGGTAGTTGCCAATTACAGCGGAGAAGAGGCAGTTTTTCAGAAATGGGGTGGTCCTATCCGGCCAAACATCAGCCTGCAGTTTGTGATGACGTCGCTCGTCGCGCAGTCTACACGTGACCGGATCACGAGCTTTACAAGCGAGGTAATCCAACGCTACAAACACCTGCAGGATAGCGGCAACCTGCTTTATGTGAACCTCGTATATACCAGACAGGGAGAAGGTGAATTTGAAATGGGATCGACCAAATACCATTACGAAGACCCGCTCGACCTGGCCTACGCATTAACAGATTATTCTGCTCCGATGGTACAAGGTTACCGCAGCTGGCTGATCGGGAAATACGGTGAAATCTCAGCATTGAATTCGGCCTGGGGGAAAAACTACAATTCCTTCAATGATGTAAATCCTAAGAAGCCATCGGGAAGCACATTTACACAACCTGACGGAACAGACTGGTTTCTCTACCGCACACACGTATTGAAGCAAACCAACATACTTTTCAAAAACACTGTAAAAGGAATAAACTCTAATATCAAGGTGATCTCGCACCACGGGTCAGTTTACGACAAGCTGTCACGTGCACGCGGTACTTTGCCGTTTGACGAGATCGGCAGAGACCTCGACGGGATCAAGATCAATGACGACATCTATTACGATCACCGGTTTGCATTGGACCTTCTGCGTTCCAACCTGCCTAACCGCCTGTATGTGAATGAAGCAGCTTACGTAACGGACGCCTATTCGGTGGTGAGGCTTGCTGAGGAAAGCTACACACACGGGGCGCAGATTGTAACTTTGTTTTACCTGGAAAATGCATTGAAGTCGCAGGATGCGGTGAATGCGATCAAGAACCTGACTAACAATTGGGTGAAAAATCAGCAGGTCACCGTGCCGCAGCCTTCCAACAATGACAGCTTTACTTTGTCTAATCTGATCAACAGCGACGGCTGTTACACCAACCGCGACCACTATTCAAATGATTGCGACGCTTACAAGAACTGGCGTAATGCTTACGGCAACGCGGGGAATAAGCCAGTTAATATTTACATGAAAGACGATGTAACTACTAAAGGATGTTTTTACAAAGACCTCAAACTATCCCGCAATGGAGAACAGGCGTCAGCGATTGTCCCGAACAATGTTGACTACCACCTCACGGCAGACGATTGCCGCGTGATCGGTACTGTAAAAGGGAATGGACTTTCGGATAACAATGCACATTTCAAAGCTTATGTAACTATTGAAAATCAGGTGATCATGCGTGAAGGACAGCCTTTTGTCCAGCGTCACTGGAAGTTTGTACCGGGCAACTCCGGCGCAGGTCAGGCGACAATTACTTTATACGTGAGCCAGGACGAATTCAATGCGTTCAATACGGTTAGCTCTGAAAAGTTGCCGGTTAACCCTGCCGACCCGGAAGATTTCAAGAAAAAGCTGCGGGTTGTTCAATCGGGCGGCACCAGCTCTTCGAGAACAATGGACGCTGTCATCGACCCTGCCGATCAGGACGTGCGTTGGGATTCGATGCTGAATGTCTGGAAAGTTAGTTTTTCAGCAAATGACCTTTCTTCTTCTTTTTATATCACTGCTGATAAAGCGTCTCCGCTGCCGGTTAAGCTGGTAGACTTTACTGCGGCTAAGAAAGAGAATGCAGTAGAACTAAAATGGCAAACTTCCGAGGAGTCGAACAGCGATCACTTCGCTATCCAGCACAGCCTTGACGGAAAAACCTGGCTTTCGATTGGGAAAGTGGCTTCGGCTACCGACAGCAAAATTCTTACAAACTATACATTCACAGATCAAAACCCGGTAGCAGGAGAAAACTTGTACCGGTTGAAAATGGTGGATCGGGACAGCAGCTTTGCATTTTCCAGGATCAATGTAGTGAAGATGGAAGTTGGTAACGGAGTTGTACTTTACCCGAATCCGGTCAATGCAGGCGTTATCAACCTCGAATTTGCAGGACAGGAGCCGAAGATAAAACTGACTGACCTGCTGGGCCGTGACGTTGCAGTGAGCACCGAAAAGACTGCGATCAACAAGCTTGCTGTGAGGGCGCGCGGAAAGCTACACCCGGGCTTGTACATTCTTACCGCAACCTACGGAAGCGAACAGCTGCGACACAAAGTACTGGTAGCAAACTAACAATAAATCCCTACCCGTCTGTTTCAACAGACGGAAGGTTACACGGGCGTGCCTTGCTTCAATGCATTGGTACGCCCGTTTTATTTTCAATTATTCCAAACTGATACAACCATTCAGAGCCGGCCCGGCCTCTTTAATACAAATCAACATCAACTATGACCACGGAGGCGGAATTGATTTCGGGGTGTCTTCTACATGACAGAATTGCGCAGCGCCAGTTGTACGATCGCTATAAGAACGCCATGTACACCCTCGCTTACCGGATTACGGGTGATTTCGACGACGCCAATGATGTGATACAGGACTCGTTTTTGGACGTGTTCCGCCATTTGGATCAGTTCCGGGGCGAGTCTACCTTGGGAGCCTGGATCAAAACGATTGTAATCCGGCGGTCTACGAAGAAGAAGCGCATTGTAATCTGGGAGAACATTGATGATGTGACAGTCGGCGGGGTCGATTGGGGAGAAGAGGAGATCAATGCATCTCACCTGGAAACGGCAATCTTGTCGCTGCCGGATGGATTTCGGACCATTTTCGTATTGGCAGAAGTGGAAGGGTACACGCACCGGGAAATCGCGGTCACGCTTGGAATCTCGGAAGGTACATCCAAATCACAGTTGTTTCACGCGAAAAGAAAGCTGCGTGGGATGCTTACATGAATGGAACAATGGATAAGAATCAAAATACATTAAAAAATGCACTCGCCAAGCTGCCCGGCTACACACCGACGCCGCAAGCGTGGGACGCGATCAGGGAGAGGCTGAGTGAGGAACCATTGCGCAAAGCAGTACAGGAATTACCCGATTATTCACCTGCTCCGCTGGTTTGGGAAAATATTGAGCGGAAAGCGCCAGGCAGAGGCCGGTATGCCGGCTGGCAATATGCAGCTGCGATTTTCATTGCAGGGGTTTCTGGGCTGCTGGTCTGGCGTGAAGTTCGGGTGACACACGTTAATTTTGCGCAGGAACAGTTTGATCCGCGACTTCAAATCAGCGGGGAAATGGACACAGATCAGCATTATCAGGTATTGAAAGCTTACTGCGAAACCGAAACGCTGGTATGTAACAGCGGCCGGTACAAGCGATTGAGAGAAGAGTTCGAAACGCTGCATTCAGCGTCGAGCCAGCTGCAGGAGGCAATCGGACAGTATAACACAGAGCCTGAGCTAATGAAGCAGCTCAATAGCATTGAAAGACAAAAAGCAGCTATTTTAAATGAAATGGCCAAAATGATTTAGCCAAAATCCCATGAAACAATTGCATTTGCTTTTGAAATCGACAGTTTGCCTGTTGCTCTGCTGCCTGACAGCCGCGCAGCTTCGGGGACAGGGAACTTTGCAGGTAGCCACGCGCACCATTGAAAAGAATGTAGCTGCATCTTCGGTCCGTACCTTGTATATCAATGCGGAGAAAGCGGATATAGAGGTAATTACGTGGGATAAAAACGAGATTTCCATTGTAATGCAGCTTTCTGCGCGGCACCCTGACAGAGCAGTAGCGGCGCGCGACCTGGCCAAAATTCAGTACCTGGCGGAGCGTACAGGAAAGGATTTCTTTCTGCGCAACTATATCTTGTTAAAAGATGGCGAAATGAAGCCGCAATCGAATGTGAAAGCGCATTACAAAATCCAGCTGCCTGCAACCTGCGAAGTTGATCTTAAAAATACATTCGGGACAATTTTGCTCAAAGGATTGCTCCGCGGATTGCAGATCAAAGCAGATTTCTGCAATACTACACTGGCCGATATCGAAGGCAAAGGCACGTTTAATACCAGTTTCGGGGAGCTGAAAGGCAATGTGCTCTCAGGTAGTTTCACGCTGACGAGCGACCATACCAAGGTGGTACTCACAGAAGTAGCAGGAGCTTTGAAAGTCGATTCGCAATTCGGCAATGTTGAAATCTACCCCGCCGCCGGACTTACCAGCCTGGCGATACGCTCGAAAAAAACTGAAGTAATGCTTGTCCAAAAGAACTGGCAGCAATTTGATTACAACATCAGCAGCGCCTACACTTCCATCAAGCTGCCCAACGGATTTAAATGGAAGAAGAATACACCCGACTTCAAAGAAGCATTCTTCTCCGGGAACCGCCTGGCCAATGTCTCGATCAGCGCCGAGTTTGGAAATGTGACCATCAGGTAACTATCAGTAGAAATCAGGGGATATTTCTTTCTGTTGAAAAGATTACAACGTCCTGATTCACTTACTTACCTCCATTCTATGACCCTGGCTGCCAAGAAAAGTCTAGCTGTTCGATTCGCATTTATATTCCTTTTATTAACCCATTATTCTTTTGCTCAGACCGAAAAACACTATCTGATCAAGGCTGGCCTGATGTACGATTCGGAAGCAAATGCATTTGCCAAGAACAGGCAGATATTGGTAAAAGGGAAGACAATCATCAAAGTAGGGGAGCGGCTGGAAGTTCCAAAGGGTACAGAGGTGCTGGATTACAGCAATGCTACTGTCACACCGGGCTTGATTGATGCGCATACCCACATCTTGACCAGCCAGGGTCTTACCGAGGCCTTGTCAGTCGACGCCGTGATGAATTCTTCTGAAAAGCGCGTGCTGCGTGCGGTTGGTTTTGCAAAAAGTTACCTGGATGCCGGTTTTACTACCATCAGGGATTTGGGAAATTCAGGTCAGTACCTGGACCTGGAAGTGAGCAGGGCGATAAAGAAAGGTTATATAACGGGGCCTCGTATGCTGGTTTCCGGACCGATTATCGGTTCAATGGACGGGCAGCTTGACGGGTTGCCTATCAAAGATTTCGACAGGGTTTCGCGGCAGGAGCAATCAATGGTTACCGGCGTGGATCAGGCGCGGCAGGCTGTTTTGGAACATATTGCCCGTGGAGTGGATGTTATCAAGATCCTTGCGATTGGAAACCGGCTTACCCTGACTTTGGAAGAAATGAAGGCGATCGTAGAAACCGCCCATGCGCAGCGCGTAAAAGTGACCGCGCATTGCGATCGGGACTGGGCTGTCCACAATGCGATTGAAGCAGGTGTCGACGGTATCGAGCATGGCTACGGATTTAAAGATGCAACCCTCGAATTAATGGCTAAAAAAGGTATTTACCTCGTGCCCACTTATCAGTCGATTAATGTGGTTGAACAATATTATAAGCTGATGAAAATGCCCTACAAGCCCGAAGACCTGACCGCCAACGTTGCGTCTTACCGTAAGTGGCTGGGCCAGATCGAGAAGTCCGGTGTGTTGATGGTAGCGGGTTCTGATTCTTACCACGATTTGCAAATGCCCCGGGGCGACGAGGCGAAACAGACGATCTGGGGCTACAATGACTTTGGTCTGTCTCCTGAAAATGTACTAAAATCTGCCACTGCCAATGCAGCTTTCGCACTGGAAATGAAGGACCAGATCGGCGTGATCAAGGAAGGTGCGTTCGCCGATATTGTTGTTTTTAACGGAGACTTGCAGAAGAACTTCAAAACTGCATTGTACGATGTTAGAATGGTGATGAAGGAAGGTGAGATCCATGTAAGAAAATAGGTCGCAACTTACCCTCGGAGAATATTTTTACAGCTCTGCAGATCCGTCCGCATTGCTGGTCAGTACTTCGCTCATATAGTCAAAGAATGGCCGCATTCGCATGTAAGTCTGGTTTGCCTCCTGAAGGAAACCTGGGCTGAGCACTTCCTTGTCGGTAAACCTGCGTTGCAGTAGAAATTGCTTGTAGCGCAGCAGGTCGATTGCTTCGTCCGACGGATCAAAACCTTTTGGCGTCGTTTTTAGCTGCTCTCCTTGCAGAGAACCGAATGTATTTACAAATTCTTTGCTCGATATAATTTGTCGGAGCGGCGTGGGATCGAAGCTGATATCATCGCGGATGAGCTTCATATACCTCGGCTCCGGCGCCCAGAAACCGCCTGCAACAAAGGAGTTACCAGGTTCAATGTGAAAGTAATAACCGCCTCGACGTTGGGCAGTTGCGCGGGTAAATCCGCCACTCCAGTTGGTCTTGTAAGGTGTTTTATCCTGTGAAAAGCGGGTATCGCGGTAAATGCGCTGCAAGCTTTTCTTGCCCGAAACGGTCTCAATCACATCGTGTTTGTTCATCTCGCCCAGCAACGCTTCGGCAAATGCTTCGATATATGCCAGCTGTTCGAGGTATTCATTCTTATGTGCATTAAACCAGTCGCGGTTGTTGTTATCTCTTAGTTTTCTCAAAAATTCCAGGTTGGAAGCGGGGATAAGAGTTGCGGCTGACACTTTTTAGTAGAAGCTATTTTTAGTAACAAACAATAAACGACAGGGAAAATTCCAGGTGGTGTGGTTCAATCCTAATTTAATCTCAGCAATCTCTATATTGCAGTCATCAATTTACCTCTACTGGATACCATGAGAATAATCTACAACATCCACTTCATTTTCTTGCTAGTGCTACTGTCCATTTCTCCCGGCGTCGCTCAGACTACCTGTGATGGGACTATGGCGGTTTGTATCACCCGTCCGCCGTTTGCGCTAGCTGCTGGGTTGCCGGAAGGCGGAACGTATTCGGGAGTGGGTGTGAGTAATGGCATTTTCAGTCCGGCGGTGGCGGGCGGTGGTCTGCATCAGATAACCTACACTGCGCCTGACAATAGCACCTGTAAGTTTTACCTGCATGTAATTGAAAAGGTAGAATTCTTGTGCAGCCTTGAACCAGTGATGTTTTGCGTCGGCTCGGATCCGCAGCCGATAACAAACTGCGGCCCAAGTGTGGAGGCAGCAGTAACCTATTCCGGACCTGGTATTAGCGACAATGTATTCAATCCGTCTGTTGCAGGTGTTGGAACGCATACTTACACCATGTCAGCGGTCACTGCGGATGGTTGCGTGGGATCTCAGAATGCGGAGATAACTGTTTATGACGAACCGGCTCCGATTATCAGCTGCCCTGAACCTATTTTTACCAGCTCTGGCGACGGTGATTTTACGATAACCGGCGGTGTAACCAGCACGCCCGGCGATGTGTTTTACTATGGTACCGGTGTTCTCGGCGATCAGCAGACCTTCTCGCCTGCGCTCACTGGTAATGGTGCGCATGAAATTACAATGAGAGCTTTCTCAATCCTCGATGACCTCACGCATACTTGTGTGAGCTCGTGCAAGTTTGCAATCAATGTAGGGAGCTTACCCGTCACACTGGCGGCCTTCGGTAGTGTGAGTAGCAAGGAAGGAATTGCATTGAAATGGCTGACAGCATCAGAGATTAATTTCGACCGGTTTGAGCTGGAAAGGAGCAGGGATCCGAAGGCGGGCTTCAAGAAGATATATGAAGTGCGTGGAGGCAATGCGCAAAATACATACCATTTTGTGGATCAAACTGCGGATAAAGGTTTAGCCTGGTATTACCGTTTGAAGATGATCGATGAAGACGGTACCTATGCTTAAAGTAAGATCATCTGGGAGCTGAGCGAGGGAGATTTTGGCATTAACACATTTCCAAATCCGGTATCAGGGGGAGAAATGCATTTTCAATCCGGTGTCGATATCAGCGGTATTTCCATCACAGACCAGACTGGTCTTGAAGTATGGAAATCGGGTTTTCCGAAAACGAAAACGCGTTCCATCAGCCTTCCTTCGCTGAAACCAGGAACATATCTCCTGAAATATGCTACCAGCTCAGGCACGACGTATTTTTCTAAACTACTAGTTCACTAATCAGGCATTTAGCCGGGCAGCAGCCTTTTATAAATGCCAAAATTCTCATCATCATAACATACAAACAGTACCTTCTCAATCCCGGTCGTTTGTTTTAAAAAATCTTGCACGGTTTGAACAGCAATTTCTGCGGCGCGCTGCTTGGGGAAGCCATAAATACCGGTACTTATGTTTGGAAAAGCGACTGTCTTTACCTGATTTTCGACAGCCAGCCGCAAGCTGTTGCGATAAGCTGAGGCTAGCAATGCTTCTTCATTTTTATTGCCTCCATTCCAAACAGGCCCTACTGTGTGAATCACGTATTTGGCTGATAGTTTCCCTCCCGTAGTAATCACCGCTTCCCCGGTGTTGCAGCCTCCCTGCTTATTCCTGATCGCAATGCATTCATCGAGAATTGCCTTGCCGCCTGCGCTGTGAATAGCTCCGTCAACCCCGCCGCCGCCCAGCAGCGAGGAGTTGGCTGCATTGACGATCGCGTCTGCATTTATCTTCGTGATATCACCTTTTGTCAATTCTATCATAGCCTCAAAGTCGGTAAATGTCGTAATAGTGGCGGGCATCCCGCACAGTCAGGTGCCGCTTGTTTTTTAAGAATAACCTCAGTATCCTACATTAAATTAAACCTATTCTTCCTTTATATATTCAGAAAGCAAAACCTTAATCAAAAAATGGACCAATCGAATACACAAAAAGATCGCCCGGCTTCGTCGAGGAGGGAATTTATCAAAGCCTCAGCAACGGCCGCCGCAGGTTTTATGATCGTGCCGCGTCACGTGCTCGGCAAAGGTTACCGCGCACCCAGCGATATGCTGACCGTTGCCGGAGTTGGTGTGGGAGGAAAAGGCAGATCGGACATAGCGAGTTTTTTCAAAAGCGGCAAAGCCAACATCGGGTATTTGTGTGACGTAGACGATAGGAGAGCTGCGGAGACGGTACAAACTTATCCGAAAGCCAAATACTATAAGGACTGGCGCGAGATGTTTGAGAAGGAATCAAAGAACTTCGATGCAGTCTCGGTTTCAACCCCCGACCATACCCACGCGGTAGTGGCGATGGCGGCAATGCAAATGGGCAAGCACGTGTATGTACAAAAACCTATGACGCACGATATCTGGGAAGCCAGAAAGCTCACCGAGGCAGCTGCCAAATACAAGGTTGTGACGCAAATGGGTAACCAGGGTTCGTCCGGCGATGGTGTAAGACAGCTGCACGAATGGTACGATGCGGGTGTGATCGGCGATGTGGATACCGTTTACATCTGGACCAACCGGCCGATCTGGCCGCAAGGTATTCCCTGGCCGAGCGACAAGCCCGCTGTGCCGAAAGAGCTTAACTGGGACCTCTGGCTGGGTACCGCTCCCTATAAAGATTACGTCGACGGACTGATCCCGGGCAGCTGGCGTGGCTGGTGGGATTATGGTACCGGCGCATTGGGCGACCTGGGCTGTCACCTGATGGAAGCTCCATTCCGCGTGCTGGGCCTTAAATATGCGACAGACATGCAGGCGAGTGTGGGAAGTGTGTTTACAGGATTTGGTAAAAGAGGTATTTTCCCTGACAGCTGTCCGCCTTCAAGCCACGCTACTCTGACATTCCCAAAAACACCGAGAACGAAAGGTCCCGTAACGATGCACTGGATGGACGGCGGGATTAAACCTGAGCGGCCTGAGGAGCTGGGACCAAATGAATTGTTTGGTGACGGAAACAGCGGTATTCTGTTTGTGGGATCAAAAGGTAAAATGATGGCGAGTGAATATGCGGCGAATCCGCGTTTGCTGCCACTGAGCCGGATGCAGGAAGTGAAAGTCAAACAAAAATTCGCGCGGGTACCAGGAAGTGCGGATGGTCACTATGCACAATGGGTAGAGGGTTGCATTGCCGGTTATGGTAAAATGGAGCTGAGCTCACCATTCGAGCTGGCCGGCCCGCTTACCGAAGCGATACTCGGCGCTAACCTCGCGATCCGCGGCGCAGATATGCCAAAAGCACGTGAAGATGGCAAAGGTTACACTTACCCAGGCAGCAACATGAAGATGCTCTGGGATGCTCAAAATATGAAAGTAACAAACTTCGACGAGGTCAACCAATGGGTGAAGAGAGATTACCGCGAAGGTTGGAGCCTGGGAGTTTAGAAAGTACAAATGCAAAGAGGGTGTCTCAGTTTTAGCCGAGGCACCCTCGTCCATTTGCTTTAAACTGAGTGGAAATTGAAACGCGATATCGATCCATTCAAAGCTAATCGGCTGTTTTCGGCTTAAAAAGCAAGAAACGGGCGCTCCTAAGCTGCTCTTTTCCTTAGATTCTGGGCTAATGCGATCAGTCCCCATTCGATTTCGACCTTTTGCTTGCCGCGGAGCATAAACCGGCGGAAGCCGTGGTTATTTTTGATGTTGCCAAAGACCGGTTCGACATCAAAGCACCGTTTCTTTCTTTTAGCAATTCCTTCTTCACTTTTTAGTAGCTCGTTGG
>NZ_JNJB01000004.1 GCF_000701505.1 Dyadobacter crusticola DSM 16708
CTCCCCGCTACCAGTGACATTGGTAAGCTTCGATGCAAAAGCAGTTGAGAAAGTTGCAGTACTGACCTGGAAGACGACGGCTGAATCAAACAGTGACCGTTTCGAAATCCAGCGTAGCCTTTCTGGTAAGCAATGGGAAACAATCGGTTCGGTGGTGGCGCAAGGCGAAAGCGCTAGTGCGGTTGAGTACACCTTCAAGGATGTAAATCCAGCTGGCGGCAACAACTACTACCGTCTGAAAATGATCGATAAAGATCTGACGTTCTCCTATAGCGGCATCCGGTCTGCTTACCTGGAACCAGGTCTTGTTCTGGCCACCTACCCTAATCCGGTTAGTGACAGGCTTATGGTACGCAACTTCGATCAGGTCAAGCAGCTCGTTATGTATAATAAATCAGGCGTAAAAATCCATCAGAGCCAGAAAGTGTCAGCCGAAGGCATCGACGTCACAAAGCTCCAGCAAGGAATTTACACGATTACCCTGATCCTGTTTGACGGCACTATCAGCACACACAAAGTAGCCGTTACCAGGTAACGTTTACCAGTCCGGCAGGGAAATTCTCTGCCGGACTATTTTTATCACTTAATGCATACATTGATCATGGCTGAACAGCCAACCGGTTGCGAGAGATCGGGCTTAAATGAATTTTCATTTTCTTCTAAGCATAGGCACTCCAGTAATCTCAGGTATGATATCTATCCACTT
Organism: Dyadobacter crusticola DSM 16708; assembly: GCF_000701505.1. Taxonomy (GTDB): domain Bacteria; phylum Bacteroidota; class Bacteroidia; order Cytophagales; family Spirosomataceae; genus Dyadobacter; species Dyadobacter crusticola. Next base: position 707 of record NZ_JNJB01000004.1, read on the forward strand.
CAAAAAGAAGCCCGGTACTGAGCAAAACTATCATGGCTTTATTGCTTCTGCGGCGGAACTGGTACGTTTTCTTGAGTCAGCAGACGGATTTGTGATCTTACTGACAGATGGAAAAATTGTACATCACAGACCAGATAATGCAACCCACTTTCGGCGATGGCTCAAAAGCCACCATATCAAAGAGCTAAGCCGATGACAGCGACGAAAGATATTTCCGTCACCCTGGCACATTGTCCTGATTCACTGACGACATAATCTTAACTTTAATAATCATGTGATGAACATACTATTTATCGATTCACAAACTTTACTAAGGATCGGTATGCGGTTTCTTATGTCGGAAGTATCGACCGACTACTTTTTGCACGAAGCTGCTAACCCTGAGGACGCTGCGGCGATTTTATCTACAAACAAGCTGGACTTGGTAATTACAGACATCGGTGCAGACTCTGACACATACAAACAGCAAATGCAGTTGCTTCGCAAAACTCAGCCAAATCTACCCATACTTATCTATTCGACCTTCCCGAAAGACGTTTATGCAGACGCCATCCTGCAGGCAGGAGCCAATGCATATATTAGCAAGCAGTCTAAACCGCAGGAGCTTGCAGCCGCGATCTCCACGGTAATTGCAACAACTAAGTACTAAGCACAGCAAATAGGCACATTCATTTGGATCTAAGGGTCGTCGTTAATTTCATTCTAAATGTTCAACGCGGCATAAGTCATCTGCAAGAGCGTAAGCTACTTTCAAGTTTTTGCCTTATTTTTGACTCACAATACAGGAAATGGTGTCTTCCTGCTGAAACCGCCCTTTACACGGCTGATGGCGCCTATTAGGATCAAATTATATTTGTTCAACTAGTAGGTATATATACATGTCAGTTTCTCGTTTGCGTCTCCCTAAAAATCTTGCCTTTCTTTTCTGGAAGTTCCCGGTTCTTTTCTTTACGATCAAATGGCTGATCTTATCGGCGTTGGTCGGGCTGTTGGTTGGCTCTGCTTCTGCCTTCTTTTTGGTTTCGCTGGATTGGGCTACCAGGTTCAGGGAAACCCATCTCTGGATTATTACATTGCTGCCGGTGGCCGGCTTTCTGATTGGATGCATGTACCACTATTTTGGAAAAAAAGTGGAAGCAGGAAATAACCTGCTGCTGGAAAACATCAATCAGCCCACTAAGGTTATCCCGTTAAAAATGGCACCGTTTGTGCTGATTGGCACGATTGCGACCCATTTGTTTGGCGGATCGGCTGGCAGGGAAGGTACTGCACTGCAAATCGGCGGCTCAATCGCAGATCAATTCACCCGCCTTCTTGGCCTTCGTCCACGTGACAGAAAACTTATCCTGATCGCAGGAATAGCCGCGGGTTTCGGATCTGTATTCGGGACACCGCTTGCCGGCGGCATTTTCGCCATTGAAGTATTCCTGATTGGCCGATTACGGTACGACGCGCTGTTCCCCGCTTTTGCGTCGGCAATACTTGCAGATTTAACCACCAGAGCCTGGCAGGTTGGTCATACACACTATTACATTCCATTCGTCCCGGAGCTTTCGGCGCTCCACGTTCTTTATGCGGCCGTGGCGGGGGCTGTTTTCGGCGCAGGTTCGCTTTTGTTTACTTACCTGACCCATGCCATTGGGGGTCTGTTCAAAAGCAAGGTTGCATTCCCTCCTTTCAGGCCGCTGATCGGCGGGTTCATTGTGGCGCTTGCAGTACTGGGACTTGGTACCACCCGTTACATCGGGCTAGGTATTCCTGTCATTTTAGAATCCTTCACCACACAGCTGCCCCCCTACGATTTTGCATTAAAAATAATCTTTACTGCGGTGACACTGGGAGCTGCTTTCAAAGGCGGCGAGGTTACCCCTTTGTTTTTCATCGGAGCCACTTTGGGCAGTGCACTCTCCCTTTTTATTCCCCTGCCAACCGGCCTGCTGGCCGGAATGGGTTTTGTCGCTGTGTTTGCCGGAGCTGCGAACACGCCACTTGCCTGCATCCTGATGGCCATTGAACTCTTCGGTGCTGAATGTGGGGTATATGTAGCGATTGCCTGTATTATCGCGTACTTCTTTTCGGGACACCGGGGAATTTACGGTTCCCAGCGGATCGAGCAGCCCAAGCACCTTGTTTACGGCCGCCAAGCCGGACAGATGCTCTCGGGATTAAACTCGAATGCAAAAAAGGCTGCTCATGAAAAACGCTGAAATAGCTGTCTCCGCTTTTACACTTTCTTTTTGGGACAGAGATTAATAAGCTTTCCTTAGATTATCGGCAAATGCATCAGGAAGCAAGCTGAGCGATGCTTTTCAACAATTACCTGGAAAACGTGTGCTGTTGTTTAAGTGCAAAATTGACCATCAGAATCAATACGGGCACTTCGATCAGCGGACCGATCACCGCTGCGAATGCCGCGCCAGAGTCAATCCCGAATACGGCGATAGCGACCGCAATCCCGAGCTCAAAGTTGTTACCTGCGGCAGTGAATGCCAGGGAAGTTGATTTTGCATAATCCGCTCCTGCACGTTTTGACAAGTAGAAAGCCGAGAAAAACATGATAGCAAAATAGATCGTCAGCGGCAATGCAATGCGCAGGACGTCAAAGGGGATGCTCACAATCAGCTGCCCTTTCAAGCTGAACATGACCACAATCGTAAACAGCAAAGCCACCAAAGTGATCGGGCTAATGGCCGGAAGGAATTTGTTCTCGTACCATTCTTTACTAAACAACCTGCTTAATACCACTCTGGAAATAATACCAGCCATGAATGGGATACCCAGATAGATAAAAACGCTTTGAGCGACCTGGCCGATGGTAATATTTACCTGATATCCCTTCAATCCGAAAAGCGGCGGTAAAACGGTCACAAACACGTAGGCATATACCGAATAAAACAAGACCTGAAAAATGCTGTTGAATGCAACAAGTCCTGCCGCATAAAGACGGTCACCCTGAGCCAGATCATTCCAGACGATGACCATCGCAATGCAGCGGGCAATGCCGATCATGATTAGGCCGGTCATATATTCTGGCTTATCCGGCAAAAAGATTACCGCCAGGCCAAACATCAGCAGCGGGCCTATGATCCAGTTTTGAAGCAGGGAGAGCCCCAGGATTTTGGTGTTGTTAAACACCTTCGGCAGCTCTGCATAACGCACCTTGGCCAAAGGCGGGTACATCATCAGCACTAAACCAATAGCTAATGGAACATTCGTTGACCCAGAATTAAACTGATTGATAAATTCAGGCGCCCCGGGTAAAAAGTAGCCGATTGACACACCGATCAGCATGGCCAGAAAGATCCACAAGGTCAGGTAGCGGTCTAAAAAAGAAAGACGGGGGTTATTCATGTGGTTTGATGCTTTAAATTCCTTTTCATGACAACAGCTGATGAAGGGCAAAGGCCGCTAAACTGCCTGGTTTGCTGAATTGCTTCCGGAACCTGCTCGCGGTCCACGGCCGTAAAGCTGTACCTGTCGAAGTAACGATCCGCTGTGGTTGTGATCAGATAAACTGCCTGTAGTTCCTGCTGGTCAGCACCAGCCAGAAGCTGCGCGACCATCCGGTCGGCGATACCTTTGCCTTGATGAGCAGGACTGATAGCCACCGAACGCAGCAAGCCTATTGATCCAAAAAGTTCAAGACCAGCCACACCAACAAGTGCTCCGCCTTCCTTAGCTAATAGAAAATTCGGCAGCCCTTTAGGCAGATCTTCGGTAAGAAGGCCTACTTCTTTAAGCAAGCTGACCACTGACTCCTTTTCTGCCGGCTTTGCATTTTCAATTTGTAGTGTCACCGTGTTTCTTGTTTGACTAGCAGCATCCAGAACCAGGCTGGCAGCTGCTTCCGTCCGAGGTAACCAATTCCAGTTCTTGTTTAGCAGGTGCAGGCGCGCAACATGAAGCTTCTGCTGATGTTGTACCGCAGCTTTGGTTGCGGGTGAGCGCCTTGCACTGGGTGAAATCCGGAACAAGGTTGACCGTGAACGCTTCCCCATCAGCAACAAACTCACCTGGGTACATTTGCCGTGTAGCAAACTTCGAATTGCCGAATTCAATTTTAACGGTAGCATTCGGGTTCAAAGGCAGGGTATTCTCAACCAGGTTCACAATTTTCAGCGCCTTATCTACCTTCATGGACCGGTCAACTTCTTTCATTGAAGGCTCCCAGAGCTGCACAATTACTTCTGTCCAGCTGTTCATTTGCCCGCCGCAATCCACAGATACAATCGGCGCTTGCTTGATTTCGGTAATGTGGTAAGAGCTATCAACAAACTTACCTTCTTCATATTGGAATTGAAGGTGTAAATCTGGATTTTGTTCGAGAGTGTTTTTGAAATCACCCCATGTCATCGGACCGCGGGTCACCGGATTTAATTGGCTTATGGTCTCCATTGTTTAAATGTAATATTACGATTGATATAATCAAAAAAATACCCTGCCTAGTTACAGCAGGATGTGGTGGGTATAAATGTATCCAGCAGGGCCCCAAATGCCTCCCGGGCTTCTGACCACACTACCGGGTTAATGCAATAGCAGACCCGCGGCGGATTGATCTCACCTTGTATGATCCCGATGCGTTTCAGTTCTTTCAGGTGTTGGGAGACCGTGGCCTGTGCAAGTTCCAGCTCGTCGACCAGGTCTCCACAGATACAAGACTTTCGGGCGATCAGCAATTGCAGGATTGCAACCCTGGCCGGGTGCGAGAATGCCTTGGCCAGATCCGCGATCCGGTTTTGCTGCGCAGTGAATATTTCGGTTTTAGTAACTCCCATGCTGCAAATATAACGGACAATCTGCCAATTGCAATATTACGATTAATTATGTTTACAGTTCGAAATCTATCGTATCTTTACGATGAATTACTGCTATTGGTTTTAGTTAATATGAACCTGATCACATTACTTATCATGACGATTTTTACTACCGCCGCAACTATGCTGTCCAACAATCCGGAGAATCACAATGCACTAAATCCCGAGCTTGCCGCCTACATCAACACGATTAAAGATGACTTCTCAACAATACCCGACGAGCGAAAAGAAGAGCTTGATAAGATTGTCGTATTCATTCAAAAACAGGTAAAAGCTGCTGAGCCAGTGCAGCTGACTTATATCTGTACCCACAATTCCCGGCGCAGCCATTTCGGGCAAATCTGGGCAGCTACGGCCGCTGCTTACTACAATATCCCGAATGTGAAAACATTTTCAGGTGGCACAGAGACCAGCGCATTCAATGAAAGAGCGGTTGCTGCTTGCCAGCGGGCCGGTTTCGAGATTACCAAAACATCTGATGGTGAAAACCCCGTTTATCATGTAAGCTATGCAAGCGGTACCGAGCCTCTGAAAGCATTCTCGAAGATATTTAGCGACAGCAGCAATCCCCAAAGTAATTTCTGCGCGATTATGACCTGTTCCCAGGCCGACGAAGCATGTCCTTTTGTAAAAGGCGCAGCAGCACGGGTGGCTGTCCCTTACGACGACCCTAAAGCATTTGATGGCACTTCGCAGGAAGCGGCTCAATACGACGAGCGTTGCAGGCAAATTGCAACCGAAACGCTGTACGTTTTTTCAAAAATCAATGTCTGAAATGCTGACGACGACTTCGCAGCCGGTCAGAAATCTGTGCTGGCGGTTGATTATAACCCAGCCGCTAGCCCTCAACATGATAGTCGAGACGTTTGATTTTCTCATGTTCTGTCGGGCAGAAAACAGCTAACTTATATTGACTGCCGGGTTTAAGGGTTTTACCAAAATCGTTATCCAGGTAAAATCCTTTTTTGAAGTATTCACCCCTGGTAACCATATTAATCCGGCCGTTTTTGGCCGGGTTGGCGACAAACAGATAAATGTTCGTATCGTTGTATACGACCAGATAAATGCCTTTAAAATAGTTCGAGCTGGATGGGTAATCGTCGGTGTGTATTGTAAGGCGTTTCCCGAATTTACCGTCGATAGTAGTATCTTCCGATATCCTGACGTTTTTCAAAAGAGCTGCCCGGTTCAGCGCGCTGTGAGAAAGCTCGTTAAAAACCGGATTGAATGCATAGACCGGTTCCAGACTATTTGCAATCGAATCGCTGAGCATTTTACTCGCACCCTCATAATACGCCGTGTGCCTGTAAATCAGCCACTGACCATTCGTGGTGTAGTTGAAAAGACCGGAGAGCAGATAAGATTTGTAGTTGGTAAGCTTATCATAATGATTGTAGTAGTTGAAGAGCAAGATCAGCAAACTAACTCCTCCAAACACCATCCCGACAACCTTTTTTCTATTAAAATGGATCAGGCATAAACAGTAGACCATTATCCAGCATAGCATTGAATATATCTTATACCGGCTTGAAAGCGTGTTCATCGCCGCGCCAGAAGTCCTTGAGTAGGCCATGATCACGGCTGTCATGAGAATAAATGCGGCCATGCCCAGCCAGGCGATTTTCAGGTTTCTCATACCCGGGCGTTCGCCTCCCAGGGGTTGCTCCCGCAGAAAAATCACACTTCCAGCGCAGATAGCCACAAACAGCAACAAGCCAAGCACTAAGCCGAGGCTATTCGAAGCGACGACAGGGGCATTAGAATTCTCGGTATAATCCAGGATTCCACCTACAAATCCAAACAGATTATAAGCCAGGTACTGCGGCTTTTTAAAGTGTTCGGCCACCCCGAAAGCATTGGTACTGCTATGCGCCTCAAAATCCTGAAAGTAGAGAAATACAGCAGCAACTGCGGCAATTCCAAAAATGACAGCACTCTTAATCTTCCGTTGGTACAGCAGCACGGCGATGGCGGCAACGAAAGTGAACATACCGTTCCCAAAGGAAAAAGTGGCCAGCAATGCGGATAACATAGCCAGGATCATGCCGGTACGCCCGTGGTATACCAGCAGATAAATGGTCAACAACCCGAGAAACGCCACCGGCATGTACACCGTGCTTGCTCCGGCCCACAAATTGGCTTCGTAAGTTACAGGACTGAATAGCGTCAGAACAACCGGGATTAAATAGTAAAGGGAAACATTTGCTTTCTTAATCAATTTCCAGAAAAGCACTGTGAAGCCTACCAGGGTCGCATTGCCGATCAGGATAATGGTTACAAAGTTAACCTGACTTGTGAGCCAGTACGAAACCAGCGCTGCAAGCCGCGAATACACAATCCGGTGCTCGACCCATTGTCCGGTAAGCAGATGTAAGCGCTCTGAAAACGTAGACGCGTCCTGAAATTGTTGGGTAAAAAGTAAAAGGCAATACAGGTCATCGCCATTCGGCACATTAACCGAGTTACTAATCACTAGTGAAAGAAAAAACAGGATCAGCGCAACGCAGATACCCATCGGTATAATCGAATGCAGTTTCATCCAAAGAGGTGGTATTGTTGAAATCTTGCGAAAAGTAACAGAATCATTTTTAGCCATCGCTAAGTCAGGGGGATCACCCACGGGTGACGAAAAGTCGACTTTAGAAGTATGACGCTGAGATATCATTCGACCGTAAAACTATTTACTGCGACTTTGATAACCTAGTTTTCCTTATATGAAATTACCGCTGCCGCTGTGACTTGTAACCAGTAAGATCGCTCCTTATCGCGCCAAAAGAGCGTAAATTTCGTTGTTCTGCGTATATAGGTGTACTAAAAGAGGTAAGCGGAGAGTGTACATTGTACAACTAATTTAATTTGACTAGTAGACATACTGCTATTTAAAAACCAATTATCTTGGTTTTATTTAAGTAGATTATGGATAACTTGTCAAGACTCCATGCTTTGAGTTCTTATCAGATCATGGACACATTGCCACAAGCAGATTTTGATGAAATTACGGAAATGGCCGCTGCTATATGCGGGACTCCCATTTCACTGATCACTTTCCTGGACTCTGACCGGCAATGGTTCAAATCCAAAGTCGGATTGGACATCTCTCAAACTCCCCTAGGTCAGTCATTTTGCAATCATGCGGTACAAACACCGGATCAACTTTTAATAGTAGAAGACTCGGCGCTTGACGATCGTTTCAAAGACAATCCGCTTGCCACAGGTGAGCCTTATGTCAAATTTTACGCCGGAGCTCCATTGGTAACGCCCGAAGGCATTGCATTAGGTTCCTTGTGTGTGATCGATCACGTCGCACGCAGCCTTACTAACCAGCAACAATCGGCTCTTGCCCTGCTCAGTAAGCGGGTGATCAAGCAACTTGAATTTAGAAAAGCTCATATCGAGTCGGAAAAGCTGCACAGGGCCAGTAACCAGCGCCTTTTTGCGGTCGCTGAGCAGTCGCCTGATTTCATTGCCGTTGTGGACGATTCCCTGACAATCAGTTACGTCAACCGGAGCTATGACGGGATCAGCCGGGAACAGTTCCTTGGTATGCGCATTCCAGAGATGATACTGCCGGAATACCAACGCGTATTCATTGAGCACTGCCAGATCGTATTTCAAACCGAACAGCCCCAAAGGCTGGATATAGAAATTGAAAAGAGAGATGGCAGCTTCATGTGGGTGAGCTGCCGGATTGCGCCGCTGCGTGACGAGGTCGGAAAAGTACATGACATCATTCTGGTTTGCCGCGACATTTCGATAAGAATAGCCGCGGAAAAGAATAATCTCAAACACATTGAATCACTCGAAAAGATGATGTTTATGATTTCGCACCAGCTACGTTCGCCCATTTGCAGCATGCTGGGTATAGCGCCGCTCCTCAATCAGCAAGACACATCCCTGGAAGAAAAACTGCAATGCTTTGAGCACATCCATGATTCGGTCTTGAAAATGGATGATTACGTCCGCGAGCTTTCCTTGTATGTGGAAACACTGAGGTCTCAAAGGCGGCTTGGCGAAGACGCGGCGTAAACCTTTCAATTGAATGCGAACAACCTTACCTGAAAACGCATTGGAAAATCTCTGGCGAGGGTTGACATGAACTGCGACTTATAGCACACTTAGCTCTCCCCCGCTTCCAGTATTTGTTTCAGTTTCAAAATATTATCAATGCCCAACTTGGCAAAAATGGCACTTTTAAAGGTGCTGATGGTTGAAATATGTAGTCCCGTCTTTTCAGCTATTGATCCTGTCGACATGCCTTGCATGAGGTACTTGGCTATTTCGTTCTGCCGCGGGGTAAGAAGGTCGGTCTTTTTGAGGCTTTTATAATTATCAATCAGATACCCAAAAAGGAAATCCATATGATCTGAACTAACATATCGCTTCCCGGCGCTTACCGTGTTGATACAGGTAATCAGTTCAGATAAGTCCTTGTGTTTGGAAAGGTATCCTTTGATGCCCGACTTGAAATAGGAAATCACCAGCTCCGGTTTGGTCTCCTCGCCGTACAAAATAATGGGAGCCGCCGGGATGAAGGATTTCAGTTCAAATACTGGGTTTGTCCCGTCTTCCTCAAAGTCAGAATTCACCACAATAATGAAAAGCGCTGACCCGTAATCCGCGTTTGTCTGACGGAGCTCAGCCACATTTTTGGCCTCAGCAACCCGCGTCTGTTTAAGACTTTCGGTTAAAAGTACTGCCAGTCCTTTTCTGACAACCGGGTGTGTATCAAGGATAATTATAGATGAAATGGGCTTCGGGTCGGTAACGGTCATGGGTAAAGGTAAGTGCTCTGAGCTTACAAACTGTTACGCTGCTACAAATCACATTATAAAACCGCGCTGATTCCACCAGCAATGTACTATTATCTTTTTCACCTGGTAAGTTCAAGGCAGCTGCACGACAACCGTTCGTACCTATTCTATTTTAACATCAAATTGTTTTGAGAACATTCTCGTAGTTTCTTTTCATTTACCTAATAATAATTGGTTTTCAGCGTTTTATATTCAGAAGGCTTTATGACATAGCGAAGGATTCAGTTTTGTTCTCTCACCTGGCCGTCTGTAACGAGTTCAAAACGAAAAGACCATATGTCAAATAGTGAAAAGATCAGATTTGCTGCAAAAGATAAAACCCAGTTCTTCACCACGCTCAAGAAAAGGGTAGATCAGTACTTCATTGATAATCATAAAACCCGCTATGCTAACAAAACCATGGTTGTGAAAACCATTGTTTTACTAAGCAGCTACATTCTTCCATTCATCGCACTTATTGTGTTCAATCCGCCCGTTTGGGTCGCGATGTGCCTTTGGGTAGTAATGGGCCTTGGCGTTTCAGGTATTGGGATGTCCATCATGCATGATGCCAATCACGGGGCGTTCTCGAAGAATGCAACGATCAACAAATGGCTCGGTAATACGATCAACCTGGCCGGGGCTGGTGTAGCAAACTGGAAACTCCAGCACAATATCCTGCACCACACCTACACCAATGTCGCCAGGGTAGATGAAGACATCAAGGACCGTGGTGTGATCAAGCTTTCCCCTCATGAGAAAGTCGGCACATTGCACCGCTTTCAATGGCTGTATGCTTTCTTCTTTTACGGCATTCTGACGCTTTACTGGGTGGTTTTGAAAGACTTTTTACAGTATTATAATTTCATCAAATCAGGAGTAAACCGGCAGAGCCAGCCTGAGAACAGACAAATGCTCGCCGGTTTGATTGTCATGAAACTGGTGTATTTCAGCGTCTTTTTCTTGATCCCTACCCTTGTCTTTAATATTCCATTCCTTCAGATACTGGCAGGTTTCCTGTTAATGCATTTTACTGCCGGACTGGTGCTGACGGTGATATTCCAGCTCGCGCATTCGGTGGAAGGCACACAGCATCCTCTTCCCAATGAAAGCGGTGTGATTGAAAAAGACTGGGCTATTCACCAGCTGGAAACAACAGTCAATTTCTCGCCTGGCAATAAGTGGTTAAGCTGGTATATCGGTGGATTAAATTTCCAAATTGAGCACCATTTGTTTCCCAAAATCTGTCACGTCCATTATCCGAAACTCGCTCCCATTGTCAAACAAACTGCAAGTGAATTCGGGTTGTCGTATCTTGAAAACAAAACTTTCTTTACGGCTGTGAAATCACATATCGCCAGTTTGAAACGCTTCGGCACTCCATCGCTGAACGAAGGTATCGTGTAAGCGTGAACACTGGTTTTGAGGTTACCAGCCATTCATTGCATCGAAATACCATTGTTCAATGCAGTGGGCGCTATGCCGAACTTTTTCTTGAAGGAACGGGAGAAATGCGAGAGGCTTTCAAACCCCAGATCGAGGTAAATGGCCGAAGGTTTTTCATGTTTCGTTTCAATGAGGTGCTTTGCTTCGGTCAGCCGTCTTTCCTGCAGCCAGTGACGCGGCGGGGCACCAAACGTTTTTACGAAATCCCGTTTAAATGCTGCCAAACTGCGGCCGGTAAGCTGAGCGAACTTTTCAATGGGTACATTGAAATGGAAATTATGAAGCATAAACCTTTCCAGATCGATCTTATACGGCTCAGAAAAGTCGAATAGAAAGTTGCGAAGCGCGGGCACGGCAAGCAGCAATAGTTTAACTCCCTCCTTTACTTTCAGAATGCCCATTTCGTCCGTCATCTCCGCGCCCGAGCTGCGCGCGTAGGGGACTATGGATTGAAAATATCCCTGCAGAAATTCATTGACTGGAATCAGGATATTGGGCGGACCAATGTATTTCCGCTCTGCTTCCAGCTTCTCTTCCAGCGCGATCCTGCGCAGCAGGTCTTCCTGCAGAGATATCACAATAGTTTCGTAGTGACCGCTGGGTCCGGGCGTTTTAATGAGCGTACCCAGCTGGTTTTTGCCGACCAGCAGCATTTCTCCCCCTGCCATTGAGATCTTTTGCTGGGAAGTTTCCAGGGTAAACTGTCCTGAAACCTGCAATATCAATGTAGGGTGGTTCCAGAAAGCAACTTTCTCTTTCCGCTCCGTAGAGAGGTAGGAATAGAAGATCACGCCGGGGAGTATTTCTGCTGGACTGGTCATTTAGCGCTGTAAGTAAGTGCCGCCTAGGATAGCACCTGGCGCAAAAGTAGTGTTTAAGGTATTCATTTCTTCCGGCGTGAATACGATATCCATCGCCGCGATATTTTCAGGCAAACGCGACCGGCGGCTCATGCTCACCAAAGGCATTATATGGTCACCCTGCGCATTCACCCAGGCAATTGCAGCCTGTGTTGGCGTACAACCTTTATTACTGGCCAACTGTTTCAATACCTCTACTTTTTCCAGGTTCTTCACCAGGTTTTCGCCTTCAAAGCGAGAAAAATGGTTACGGTGATCGTCTTGCGACAGTGGCGCCTTCATATCGCCGGTCAATAGACCCTCCGCGGTATTTGCAAATGCCACGACAGCAATGCCCAGTTCCTTTGCCGCGGGAAGCAGTTCATTTTCAATCTGACGGTCGGCCAGTGAATAGCCGATTTCCAATGCACTTATCGGGTGAATGCTGTTGGCTTCGCGAAGCTGCCCGGCTGTGATTTCCGATACACCAATGTAACGCACTTTTCCTTCTTTGATCAGGTCGGCTACCGTTCCGATGATGTCCGCTACGGGCACGCTGCCATCCATTCGGCTCGGCTGGTACAGGTCGATCGTTTCGATTCCCAACCGCGTCAGCGAGTAGTTGATAAAATTCTTGATCGCAACGGGACGCAAATCCATTCCCAACCATTGACCATTGTGAAAGATAGCGCCGAATTTGACACTGATAAATGCATCGTCGCGCCTGCCTTTAAGTGCTTTACCGATCAGCATTTCATTGTGACCCGCGCCGTAGAAGTCTCCCGTATTCAGAAAGTTGATGCCGCTATCCAGCGCGGCGTGGATCGTAGCGATACTTTCGGTTTCGTCAGCGGTAGGTCCACCCCAGACCGACGACATACGCATGCAGCCCAAACCTAGCTTGGACACGAACGGACCATTGTGGCCCAGCTGAATTTTTGTGATATTTTCCATGACACAAATTTCAGGTTTCCAGCCGCGTGCGAGTTGCTTCTGCGGCTCAAAGGTTTTGTCCGTACGGCTCAACTGCTACACAACTGAACTGTTAAATAAACTTAACTCAGCAGCACATCCGGATACAGGGAAGTACATTGCCCTGGTAACGACCATTTTAGTCCTGTTCTTTAAACCAATATACCCTACCCGACCCGCAGCTATGTCAAAAATCACCTATTTATTACTGACATTTTGCGGCATCCTCTATGTGGGTAGTACCGCGCTTCAAATCTCATTGCAAGACTTTCTAGGTCACCAATTATTTCTCCTGCCGTCATTTCTGCCGTGGCTTGGTGTTGCATTCGCAACTTCCCTGCTGTGGCTCGGCGCGCTGCTCTCCTTTCATATAATCGCTAATCACCCCGCGGCCAAAATCGCCATTACAATACACCTGATTGCTACTATTTTCAGATGTTATACAATTTATGCTGTTTTCTCGGCCGGCAGCCAGATGAACCTGTATTTCCCGTCCTATTTTCTTGTTCTGACTACCTGGGGCTTATATGGGATTTGTTTGATCTATACCAGTGAAAAAAATCGGGTCTGGCTGAAAACCGCCGGGTTTTACATCATTGGAATCACTGCAGTCCTTATTGTTACATTGATCATGTACTTGTACGCCACGGATGCTGCGTACAAGGCTGCGGTTGAGAATTTTCACAACAAGCTCTCATGGTTTAGCGAATTGGCGACGGTGCCGCTGCTTGTACATTGGGTGATAGGCTGGAAACAAACCGAAGTATCCGTAAGCCGCAGTACTTTGTCCCGCATGATCAAGCTGGCGGTCTTCCTCGCCGGCATGGCCAGTGCTATCGCGGGACTTGTAGTGCACGACCGATTATTGCACGAAAAGCCTGTCGCAAAATCACCTGAACCGCCAGCCACCAGCAAGGACGTTGCCCATGCAGAACGGTTTGAAGCGAGAACTTATGTTGATAAAAAGGGTAACAGGTTACAGTACCGGCTGATGAAACCCATGCATTACGACACGGCAAAAAAATACCCGGTGGTTTTATGCCTTCACGGAGGCGCCGGCTGGGGAACGGACAATATCAAGCAGGTTTTTGGCTCACTTCCCGCTGTGCTCCTCTCCAACTACCTGGTGCGTGAAAAACATCCGGCTTTTCTCGTAGTACCGCAAGTCAGTGCAGGATACAGCTGGGGTGGTCTTCCAAATTTAGAAACGGCAGATACGATCGTAGCAGAACTGCTGCAAAACCTGGAAAAGGAATTTAAGATCGACAGAAAGCGCCGCTACATTGCTGGTAATTCATTAGGAGGATACGGAACATGGTATTTCATTGGTAAATACCCAAAGCTATTTGCAGCCGCAATTCCCATTTCCGGCGATGGAGATCCAGGTCTCGCCAAACAAATGTCGCAGGTGCCAATATGGGCGTTTCACGGAGCAAAAGACATTAACGTCCCCGTGAGTGGCTCCCGGCGAATGATTTCTGCGCTTCGTCAAGCCGGTGCAAATCCAAGATACAGCGAATACCCGGATGCAGGACACGGTATCTGGATACAGGTTATGAATACACCAGACCTGGTCGAGTGGCTTTTTAAGCAGGAAAGGAAGATTGAGTATTCCCAAATCAACTTGCTTTCTAACCGGCTCCAAGTACAAGATAATTAAGTCAGAGGCTAATTGTCTTGCTTTCAAGGTTTGTGCTGCCGCTGCTGTTTTTTGACGCGTGGCACTCGGCTTGGTGCTACCATTCTTTAAAAATCAGTTCAAAACACGGAAATAACATTTCACCGCGCTGTTTTTGCATTTGGACGAGTTGATGGTTTCTCCCGATCGGCTCGGCTGCCACCTTTGTATTACCAGAACGGGTAAAGCTCCCGCTCGGTCAGATAATGCTCCCGGTCTGACAAACCCCGCATTTTTGACAAACATACATTTGCAAGAACCGATTTATTAGCCATGAAAATTTTTAACACTTTCCTCAGCCTCGGCCTGATGCTGAGCCTGCTCGCCTGCCAGCAAAACCAGTCCGATCCGCAACCAGATACCAGCGTGCCCACAGAAGGAACACCTACGGAGGCAGGTAAGCCCCGAGGTGCTCCGGTACAAAAGAAGATCGGGCCGGCCGGCGGCAGTATTTCCACTCCCGATCAGGCACTTACCCTGATTATCCCCGCAGGAGCTTTGCCGCGGGATACTACCATTACAATCCAGCCGGTCGAAAACAAAGCGTGGGGCGGTACAGGATCAGGTTATGAGTTAAGTCCTAAAAACCTGGAACTTGCCAAGCCAGCAGATCTGATCTGGAATTATTCGGATGCGGATATCGCCGGCTCGGCACCCGAAGCATTGGGCATTGCATTTCAGCAGGCTGACCAGCGCTGGCTGGGAAGACAAAATATCACATTGGACAAAGCACAACGCAAAGCCAAAACGCCAATTAGCAAATTACTTCCAGCCGCTTTTTACGAAGCTTACTACATGTTACCCGCTTCGCGCTCGCTCGTCCCGAGTGAACACGTGGAGCTGAAAGTCTTTTTTCACGCAGGTCATGAAGACGACAGCGAGCTCGCGCCGCTGACGATGCCGACACTGTTGGGCAAAGAGCAAGTGCGAAACTGGAAATTGAATGGGAACGAGCCAGGCACACAAACCGATCCGCAAGCGGGCGGATTGAGCATCAATGGCAATGGCGCCAGTGCGACTTATATGGCTCCGAACCGCATTCCCAACCCGAACCAGGTTGCCGTGAGCGTGGAGGTGATCTTGAAATCAAAAGCCAGATTGTTCCTGGTCTCGAATATGGTCATTGAGGCAGCCAATGCATTTCAGTTCACGGGAGCCAGAGTGGATAGCGCTGAAATAGGCACGATCAGTGTGGTAGATAAGGAATTCTTTCAGATCAGCTTGTCAGAACGCAACCTGAGTGACCACCAGCAAGCGATTATGACATTGAATATGCTTCCATTTCCAGGTGTTGGCGCGTATGCTGTGACGGACAACGGAACCATTCACATCAGTGCCATGGACGCCCGGCGCAAATCCTGGTCGGACTCGTATTACCCGCGCAACGGCAAAAAGGTGGTAGGCCCGCTGACGGTTACCATTCTCGAATACGACCGTGCCCAAAAGCGGGTAAAAGGTAAGATCTCCGGAACGCTTCATTATTACGACGACAAAACGGAAAAGCACGAGACCACGCAATTTTCGGCGCGCTTTAACGCTGCAAGTCCGTATTAGCAGTTTATCAAACTGCCCTGTTACTTCTGGGAAGCCAGGAGCAACAGGGCAGCAAAAAATAAGCAGCTTTTACTTAAACCGGTAGCTGACCAGGAAGTAAGACCGCTTGACTTTTGACTTCAAATCCAGCAACGAGGACATTCCGTTGGTAGACTCGTAGCGGAATTCAGCGCCGAATTTCCGGTAAGTCGCTCCCACACCGGCAACCAATCCCAGCTCGTGCTTACGGGTAGCGCCCAACACTATATTTCTTGAAACGACCGGCTGCGGGTTGTAAAATCTGCTTTCTATTATCTCCTCGTTTGTTTCAGAAATCGCCAGGGCATTCGAAATACCTGCATTCACGAACAGCTTCAAGCCGCCCGCCGGAATGTAGTACCTGACCATATTAGCCAGCTTGATATAGTTATAACCCATTGTGCTGGTCCAGCGGTTGTAGTTTTCTCCTGCATATCTGGTCTCGTCTACGATGCTCGTCTTGTAAGAAACAAATGCGAGTTCGTTGTAGATGGAAATGCGTTGTTTGAGACGGGGAACCAGGAGATTCAAAAACAGCCCGCCAGTTGCATGATACGATACCGGAAAGTTTCCATTCACAAGCCGCGGATCATAAACGCCCTCGAAGCTCAATCTGGATCCCGACAATCCTGCAACAACTCCGAACTGACTAACAGAAGTAGGAGATTTGTAGGATACGGCGGGCTTTGTGGAGGCACATTGCGCATAGTATCTGTCAAATAGCTGGCTGATCGCTTTCGACGAGTAAAAGATCTTTCTTTTGTCCGTCATCACTCCCTCGCAATCAGAGAAAAACTTCTTCAACTGATCCCTGTATTGATTGACAGTCACGACCTGTTTCGAAGCATTGCTGGCGAGGTACCGGTGATCTACCAGCAATTCGTAAACGCCCGGCTTGTCACTGATATAGAGCTGGACTCTGTCGTCCCTCCCCTTCAGATAGTAAAGGCTTTTCGGGCCGCTGTTGATGAACATTAGAAAAGCGGTTCTTTTTTCAAGCTTTGGTAAAGGTGAATGGGAAAGTTCATCGATGGTCGACGGACTGGTATTCACATCCACTTCTGCTTTGATGTAACGCTCTCCGTGCACGTAAAAACCTTCGATTTCGTCTAGTCCGTAGGTTTTCGCTGCATCCCCTGGTGCACTCCGGAAGCTGATTGTTTCAGGGTTTCTTGACCAGTTTTTATAATCAACATACCCATTCAGCGTGTCATTTGCGAAAACAAGCAGGTAGCCGGGCTCAAATGATTTCTGGGCCTTTGCATAATGGAAGGTTATAAGTAAAAAAGCAAAGAGGGTGATCTTGTAAATCATTTTGACAGGGTTTTGTAAGAGGAAGCAGACACAAAGTAATTGAAATAATTTTTTGTAACCATACAACCATTTAGCGGCGACCCTGCCACTTTAAAGAAGTCGGGTCTGCGAATCAGGTTTGTGAGAGCCTGAGACTTAAAATCCAAATAGTGCTTGTATGAGAAAACCCCTGGTGTTGCTATTGTGGCTGTTGCTGGTGAGTTGGGCCAAGGCTCAGGATACCACGCAGATCACATTCAGCCAGGAGCCAGATACGCTCACCAGACAGCGCTTTATTGATCGGTACGAAAATGTATTTATGACAAAGATACCGACCAGGCACATGGTCAAAGTCGGGCTTTCTCAGTACCAGCAGGTACAACTTACCCCCTTGATGAATGAACAGGTAATCGATAATATTTCTCTATTGGTTGGCTACGAATTCAAATTCTTACCTTCCTTCTCGGTTGCTGTTAGTGGTCACTTACCTGTGAATCAGTCCCACGAATTTTCTCATTACATACTGATTGACGGACAGTTACGCTGGTTTTTCGATATGAGGAAACGTATTAAATCCAGAAAAAGCGCCAATAATTTCAGCGGGAACTACATCTCCTTATTCTATAATTCGCCATTGACAAACAGGTGGAATGCCGGCATTGGATTGAAAATAGGTTTTCAAAGGCGCTTCCTCAATTCAGGTGTTTTAGATTTCTCATTTGCTCTCCGGCAGGAAAAACAATTTTTCTATTACGGCTTGCTGCATGACTGGACCTTCTCTTCCCAGGTCGGCTTCGGTTTTGCATTTGGTGATTGGAAGAAGTCGGCGAACCCGCCGCTGTGCGATATTCTCTACTGCAATCAAGAAGTCAGGCATCAGTGGAAAATCCGTCTGCCAGAAACAACTATTGGATACTATAACAATAAGATCAGGATTGGTATAGCTTACGAAAAGAAGATTGCAGATCTACCTCTCAGCCTGAATTTTCAAATCGATGCAGCATTTAATCGGGGTTTTCACCGCATTAGTCAAGATTACGAGCCTCTTCCACGTGAACTTGTTCAGATGTATTCCTCCGAACACTCAGCATCTTTTTCCATTCAGCCGCGGTATTATCTCTTGATGAAAAAACGCCAGCTGCAAGGCAAAAACACCAATGGACTATCAGGTCTTTACACCGGCGCTAATGCGGAATATTTTTATTACAATGGCAAGCACGGTGCTTACATAACCGAACTACGCAGAAAAGACCACGTTCTCAATGCAGGTCCGCTGCTGGGTTTTCAATTACGGCTTTTCCAGAATGGATTTTTCGACTGCAATACATCTTACAATTACCAGGATTACCTGGCCAGTACGAAGTCCGATTTTGGTTTCAGGACCAAGGTCAGTCTCGGATTGGCTTTTTGAAAGCACGCTGCGTATAGTCTAATAAGTACAAATATTTAAAGAACCCCCTGCATTCCAAAAGTGCAGGTAATGACGCTCTGCGTTTAGATTTTTAGGATTTAACATCAACTACTATGAACAATTTCACCACGAGATTGAAGGCGGCTTTGTGTATCCTGACTGTACTTTTTACAAGTGCCTGCGAACATTTCGAGTTTAGCCCGAACCAGACTATCGACAGGCATTCGCCGCGTGATTTGAATGCAAAAAATCTGGAAAAACTTCGTCAGGCGCCGACAGACGACACCGTTACCATTGTGCTGGCGGGGGATTCACAGCGGTGGTACAATGAACTCGATAAGTTTGTCGAGAAAGTAAATGCATTACAGGAAGTGGACCTGATTCTGCTGGCGGGCGACATCTCCGATTTTGGCCTTTTACAGGAATTTAAATGGGTAGACGAGAGACTAGCCAGACTGAAAAAGCCCTATCTGGGAGTTATCGGCAATCACGATCTGGTCGCGAATGGCGAGCAGGTGTTCACAAGTATCTTTGGCCCGTTAGATTATTCGTTTGTTTACGATAGTATCAAGTTCATTGCCCACAACACCAACAGCCTCGAATACTCCGAGCGTAAAGTACCGGATATGGATTGGTTAGTGTCACAAATGGAAGATACTGATGCCGTGAAGCACATCATCACCATTTCCCACATACCTCCATTCAGTCAGCTGGAATTCAACCAGGAACTCGTACAGCCTTATACATCGCTGCTCCGGAATCACCCCAAAATGTTGTTGTCGCTGCACGGGCATGTACACCAACACCTAGACTTCTACCCTTTTGAAGATGGGATCAGGTATATAACCGGCTACGCTTTCAATCAGAATGCCTTCGTATTGTTGAAAATCGCAAACGGGAAAGTCTTCAAAACCATCGTCGGCTACTAGTCATGAAAGCAACCTGGATTCTGTTGATGCTGCTCCTGAATGGAGCATCGGATTCTCTGTGCCTTGCACAAAACGCCCGCCGCTTTTTTCCTGATTACGTAACCGTCCAATATGCCGGAAGTACCGGCTGGATGGGATTTGGGACTGGGTACAATTTGTTCAAAGACCACGCGCGGCTCGGCGTGCAATATGGGTTTGTTCCAAAAGAGGCCGGAGGAAACCTGCAAATCGTCTCAGCTTCTCTTTTCTTTAAACCCATTACAGTACGCATTTCAGACCACATCTTGCTAAATCCGCTGGATATAGGCACAAAGGTAGGCTACCACTTTGGCGACCAGTTTTACGTAAACTGGCCCAAGAGGTTCCCCAGAGGCTACTACTGGTGGAAATCGGCCGTGCGGCTGCACCTGACGACCGAGTCTTCGTTTACCTATAAGATAAAGAAAGGGGCCAAAATAAAATCCATCACTGCTTACCTGGAATTGAATGCAACGGATCTGTACCTGATCAGCTACGTTCAGAATCTGCAATCCCTTTCCCTGCCCGACATTGTGAAAGCGGGTGTAGGGATGCGGGTAAACTTTTAACAAAACCTTCCTGGTGGAGCAAAAGCCTGCTCAACGGTTACCCGCAGCGTCAATTCCCAAGCTTGCGGGTAACATCGTCATGCCATATTCTTTCGCCTAAACTCTTTTATTTAGACTGATTATCGTTAGCTTTGTAACCTATCTGTTGCGAAGTATTACGCAGATAGCGAGCGTCCCATTAACTATGTTTTTATGAAAAAACTTCTGATTGCCCTGTTTGCATGCTCTTCCATTGCGGGTTATGCGCAGCAAAAAAACACCCTTCTTGATCAAGCGTTCTGGAAGAATTCGCCGGATGTAAATACAGTAAAAGCAGAAATCCAGAAAGGAGCAGATCCTGCCCAGCTGAACCCGATGAGCTTTGATCCCGTCGTTATGGCGATCAACTCAGGTGCACCGCAGCAAACCATCGAGTTCCTTTTGGCTCAACCCGGCAATACCGTCGACAAACTGACGCACGACGGCCGCACTTACCTGCATTGGGCGGCTAACAGAGGCAATGTGGAAATAATGGAGTACCTCGTTTCAAAAGGCGCGAAAGCAGATGTAATTGACAGCCACGGTTCCACTCCGTTGAATTTCGCGGCGGGCGGCGGACAGGTGAATACCAAAATTTACGAAATCTGCATCGCAAATGGCGCCAACCTTAAAAAAGACCTGAACCATGACGGTGCCAATGCATTGCTGCTGGCTGTGGCAAACGATAAAGACCTGACACTTACTAATTATTTTGTTTCAAAAGGCCTGGACCTGAAAAGTACAGACGCTGCCGGCAACAATGCTTTCAGCTATGCGGCACGCGGTGGTAACATTGAAGTACTGAAAGCCCTTTTACAAAAAGGTGTCCCAGCCAATCCGACTGCCATGTTAATGGCTGCGCAGGGATCACGACGTGGAGCCAATTCCATTGAAGTTTACAAATACCTCGAAAGCCTGAATATCAAGCCCAATGTAACAGGCAAGAACGGCCAGAATGCGCTGCACTCCGTTGTTCGCAGGCCGAAGCAGGACGAAATTGTTACTTACTTCCTGTCGAAAGGTGTGGATGTAAACCAGGCTGACGAGGATGGAAATACGGTGTTTATGAATGCAGCGGCATCCAATCCGGATACTACAACTTTGGCGCTGCTTGTGCCCAAAGTAAAAAACATCAACCAGGCTAACCAAAAAGGCACAACTGCACTTGCTTTCGCAGTGCGCGGCAATTCACCGGCTGTTGTAAGTTACCTGCTCAGCAAAGGAGCTGACGTAAATGTGAGCGATCGCAACGGAGATAACCTGGCTGCTTACCTGGTTCAGTCGTACAGCCCGCGCACTGCTGCGGATTTTGACACAAAAATAAAAATCCTGCAAGACAAAGAATTGAAGCTCAATGCACCACAGCAAAACGGAAATACGCTTTACCATTTGGCAGTAGCGAAAAACGACCTCGCGCTGGTGAAAAAGCTGGAAGCTTACCAGATTGATGTGAATGCGAAAAACAAGGAAGGAATCACCGCATTGCACAAGGCAGCGATGATCGCGAAAGATGATAGTATGTTGAAATACCTGATCTCGATCGGCGCGAAAAAAGACATCGTGACGAGCTTTGATGAGACAGCCTTCGACCTGGCGGGCGAAAATGAATCACTCTCCAAGAACAATGTAACCGTTAATTTTCTGAAATAATTTTCATGTCCAAGTTCATAAAAACAGCACTCCTTTTTACTGCGCTGACATTTGCGCGCCCGAATACCATTTTCGCGCAGGCGACAAACAAGTACAAATGCATGATCCAGATGACCAACTATATGGGCGAAGGTGCCTACGTGGTGATTTCATTGATCAACAGTAAAAATGCTTACGAGAAAACCCTGTACGTTTTAGGGCCCGATAAAAAATGGTACAACAGTCTTAAAGAGTGGCATAAGTACCAGGCCAAAAAGAAGGACAATATCAGCGCGATCACCGGTGCGTCTGTGACAGGTGGAGACCGGAGTGTGAATGTGATCGAAATTGATAAATCCAAGATCGATGCCGGTTATAAGGTCAGGTTTGAAAGTGCAGTGGAAGACAAGGCTTACCATGTGAAAGACCTGGAAATTCCACTGACGACCGAGGCGCTTTCAGCCAAAAGTGAGGGTACCGGCTACATCCGCTACGTCCGGTTCAGCCCCAATTAACATTCGGAGTTCTTTATGACAATTTCTGTATGGAGATACAGCCACCTTGCACTGGCTGTATCTTCTTTTCTTTTACTTACGCTGGCTTCCATTACGGGCGTTATTCTGGCTTTCAAACCGTTGGCAGAAAAAACGCAGTCCTACCGTTCGGAAAAATTCAGCCAGGCTACTCTTTCCCAAACCCTTCCGACATTAAGAAAACAATATCCCGGCATCAGTGAACTGTCGGTGGATGCAAACCAGTTTGTCCAGATCAAAGGCAGCGACGCGAACGGTGAAAAGCTGCTGGCTTACGTTGATCCCGCCACCGGAAAAGTACTCGGTACCCCTGCTAATCCGTCCGAATTTTTTGAGTGGGTAACTGCATTGCACCGTTCCTTATTTCTTCATGAAGCCGGGAGGTTTTTCATCGGCCTTACCGCATTTTTGCTCTTACTGATCACCATTTCAGGCTCGATCCTGATCATCCAGCGGCAGCGCGGCTTGAAGCGCTTCTTTACGCGCATTGTGCGCGACAATTTTGCGCAGTACTACCACGTTGTGCTCGGCCGCCTGTCCCTTGTCCCTATTCTGATCATCGCTGCAACGGGCACTTACCTTTCCCTTGCGCGTTTTGAGCTGATAGATACAAAGCAGGCTTCCATGGAAGTTGATTTCGATGCGATTAAATCCGGCCCGGAGAGGAATCCGGCTGACTTTGAGATTTTCAAAACTACGCAGCTCGCCGATGTACAGTCGGTAGAATTTCCTTTTTCCGAAGACGCGGAAGATTACTACACACTCAAACTGACTGACCGGGAAGTTACCGTCAACCAAATCACAGGAGAAGTGCTGGGCGAAGTGAAGTATTCCGCCTCGGTGATACTTACCAACCTGAGCCTCGACCTGCACACCGGGCGCACCAATGCATGGTGGGCGATTGTGCTGGCGATCGCTTCGGCGAACATTCTCTTTTTTATCTATTCCGGTTTTACAATCACATTCCGGCGCCGCGCAAACCGCGTAAAAAACAAGTACACAGCGGCCGAAAGCGAATTTATCATCCTGGTAGGTTCCGAAAACGGTAGCACATTCAGCTTCGCCAATGCGATTCACCAGCAGCTTATCGCGGCAGGAAAGTCGGCTTACGTGACGGAACTGGACAATTTTACTGCATTTCCAAAAGCGTCGCATATCATTGTCATGACTGCTACTTACGGATTGGGTAATGCGCCCACAAATGCAGCGCACTTTGAAAAACGCATGCAGCAGTACAGGCAATCACAGCAGATCCGGTATTCGGTTGTTGGTTTTGGCTCGCATGCCTATCCTGATTATTGCAAGTTTGCTTTTGAAGTAGATACCCTTTTGGCCAAACAACAATGGGCTGCGCCGCTGGTAGAAATCCATACGGTGAACGATAAATCGCCGGAGGAATTCAGTCAATGGGCGGCGAACTGGTCGCAGCACGCGGGTGTGGCTTTGCAGGTATCAGCTGGCCTGGCGGTTACCAGGAAGGAACCTTCGCAAGCATTAACCGTAATGGACAAAACGCCCGTTTTCGTAGCAGGTGAATCATTTCTGCTGCGCTTGCGTCCGCAGTCGAATGCGACATTTACATCCGGCGACTTGCTGGCTATCTATCCTGCCCATGATCACCGCGAGCGCCTGTATTCCATTGGTAAAATAAAAAAGGATATCCAGCTGAGTGTGAAGCTGCATGCGGGCGGACTTGGCTCGGAGTATCTTTCCAGGCTTGCTCCGGGAGAGGTAATTAGTGCCAAAATTGTGAACAACGCACATTTTCATCTTCCTGAACCCGGCAAAACTGTCGTTATGATTTCCAACGGTACCGGCATTGCGCCATTCCTGGGGATGATCGATCAGCAGCCTGAAAATGCAGATTGCCACCTGTACTGCGGTTTTCGCGACCGGGCTTCTTTTGCATTGTATCAAAATGCATTGAACAAAAACAAAGACGAAAAGAAGCTCCGCAGCCTGCAAATTGCCTATTCGCGGGAAGGTGAAAAGGAGTATGTAAAAGACCTGCTGTCGAAAGATGAATCGCTACTGACCGAAACGCTGGCCAACGGCGGCGTGATCATGCTTTGCGGGTCGCTTTCGATGCAAAACAATGTCGTCGCGTTGCTGGAAGAAGTCTGCGTGAAGCACTTGGGTAAACCTGTCAGCTTTTATCAATCGAGAAGTCAGGTGCTCATGGATTGTTACTGACAAGATGTTCAGCGCCGCCTCCGTCTTACTTTGTGTTTGTTGATATTCAGATTTTTAGAACTGAATACCTGACCGTCGTCTGCGATCATCAGGCAGCTGAATGCCGGGTGCTGGTTCAACAGCGCGAGTCCCGCCGCCTTTCCCATTACCATCAGAGAAGTACTGAACCCATTCGCCATTTCAGCACTTGGACCAAAGACGGTGACGCTCGTAAGTCCGGTAGCAGGGTAGCCGGTAGCAGGGTTAATGATGTGCGAATAACGTTTTCCATCCAGCGTGACAAACTTTTCATAACTGCCCGAAGTAACTACCGCGCCCTGCCGGATGGGCAGCACCGCAAACAGTTCGCCCGGTTTCAAAGGATCGTTGATCCCGATTACCCAATCGCGGCCATCAGGCTGTTTTCCCCACACACTCATATCGCCCGAGCCGTTTACAATGCCCGCTTGTACTCCCTTTGCGAGCATCATACTCCGGCATTTATCCGTCGCATAACCCTCGCCCAATGCACCAAACCCGATCTTCATCCCCTTCATTTTCAGGAAAATCGTTGAGTTCGCCTTGTCCAAAATGATATTCCGGTAGCCGACGAGCGCAACCGATTTTTTTACCGCCTCAGGCGAAGGCATTTCCGTCATTGAACCATCGTACTTCCAGATCCGCTCCATCGCTGCGAAACTGATATCGAATGCACCATTAG
The DNA here is from genome assembly GCF_000701505.1 of Dyadobacter crusticola DSM 16708. GTDB lineage: Bacteria > Bacteroidota > Bacteroidia > Cytophagales > Spirosomataceae > Dyadobacter > Dyadobacter crusticola. The sequence goes on from NZ_JNJB01000004.1 coordinate 26,111, forward strand.
TCAGTTCCGATAGGTTCAATGCCCTTTCTGTGAGCTCAAAAACTTCTGCATCAATCTTTACCGGACGGATACCCGCATTGGCATTCACTTCCGAAACCTGGGAGGCCGGCTTCCAGTCAGAAATGAGGTTTTCGATCCGCGTAATCTCCGCAATAACCTCATCAATATGCAACTCCGCTTCCGCCGAATCCTTTGCTACAATGGTAATGTCGAACCGCCCGCCCATGAGCATCGTGGTCCGCTTTCGCAGCACCTGAGCCTGGGAGTGAATAGAAAAAAATAAGAGGAGACAAGCAAAAATTACTCTCATGAAGCAGCAGCGGGAGTTTTTCAAATCGCATTTAAAACAAAAAACCGGAAGAGTCTATATCCTCTTCCGGTCAAAACTGCGAAAAAAAACTTAGAAACGGTATGACAATGTAGCAGCAAACATGCGCGGTGGGATCGGGTTGATGCTGTAACGGTCATGAACAATGTAGTTCAGTTCGTTAAAAATATTGGACAGCTTCACCAGCAACGAAACGCCGCGCAGGCTGTAACCCGCAGAAAGATCCACCGTCGCAAATCCTTTCAATGGTACCTGTGCATTGTAGGAAGTCTGGTTGGCGGCTGTGTTGTTCAGCCCGCCGTCTAGTCCTACCACGTTGTTGTTACCTCCCATTCTCTGGCCCGTATAAAATGCGGATGCACCAATTTTGAGCCCTTTCACACCCTTATCAAAAGTATAGAAGATCGAACCATTTGCGGTGTGCGCGGGATTGTTGATCAAACGCTCGCCTTCTACCTGCGAACCCACTGCGCCGGTCGTATTGGTATACCGCATGAAATTATATCCGTAACCCGCCAGAAAGTAGAAGTTTCTCGAAAGCGTTCCATTGAAATCAACCTCAAACCCGTCGCTGGTAGTTTGTCCGTTCAACTCGCGGATGCTGCTGTTGGTATTAGGATTACCGTTTTGGTCAAAAAGCGCAGTTTGCGCGAAATTGCTGTTTTGAATGCGGTACACGCTCACATTGGCAGACAATCTTCCATTCAAAAACTCATTTTTCATTCCCAGCTCATACTGGTTGATAATGGAAGGATCCAGGTTGTTTCCGTAAATATCAGTACCCGAGTTGATCGTAAAATTATTAGTGTAGCTCGCGTAAATAGAGCTGGTTTGCACAGGCTGGAAGATCAGCGCGACTTTGGGTGAAAACGCTTTGTCTTTCTTGTCAGCTGCTGTTCCTCTGCGCTCCTGCTGTTTTTCCTGGTTGAAAATGGTGCTCTGGAAAGCTTTCTGGTAAGACCAGCGCACGCCGGCCAGCACTTTGAACTTGGATGTTAGGGTGATCAGGTCCTGTACATAAATACCAAGTCTGCTCTGGGGCGTGGTGGTTCTGGCAGTATCCGTAACAGTAGGAATGTCGGTGCGCACATGGAATGTGGCAGGGTCGTAAATATTGATCTTGTCGTACGCAGTACCCACTACGCCATTGGCAGAGGTATATTTGAATGTATTGCTTTGGGTTACAATGCGGGTAAAATCGGCTCCACCCAAAAACTGGTGCTGAATGCCCGCTGTTTTGAAACTGCCGTTCAGGTTGAGCTGTCCGGTGTAATCTTTTTCACCCGACTTAACCGCACTCAGTGCCCGGTTCCAGTCGCCGTTTGCGGCAATGCTCGTAGGAACACCTACGCTAAGACCGTTGACCTTCGTATCCTGGGCCGATCCGATGGCAGTCAGCTTCCAGTTGTCGTTAAAGCGGTGATTGATGGTCAGGTAAGCTGCTTTTTGTTCGGTATTGTTGAATGCCCATTTCGGATAAATGAAGCGAGAACGCGGCGCGTCGGGCACTTCGGTTACGGTAATGCGTGCATTCGGTATACCAACGCCGGCATCAGGTACCAGGTCGGATTTCAAATAATCCACCTGCAGCAACACGTCAGTTTTGTCGCTGATCTTATATAGCAGCGACGGGTTAACGTAAGTGCGGTTTGTTTTGACCACATCCCGGTAGCTTTTCGCATTTTCATGTGTGCCAATAACGCGGAATGCCAGCTTTTTGGAAATCGGCCCGTACACATCCACAGTAGGCTTGTACTGATTGTAGCTGCCGAACAGCATGGAAACCTGACCGCCCCAGTCAAATACAGGCTTTTTGGTAACCATATTAATGATCACGCCGCCAGAAACATTACCGTATAGCAATGCAGAACTTCCTTTCAGTACTTCAATCGCCTCCAATGTACTTGCGTCCGGGAAGCCTTGTGTATTTGAAATAACCCCGTTTTTGAAGATACTGCCGCCTGAACCTGCGATACCAATGCTGTAACCGCGTGCCGAGAAAGTCTCAGCCACACCGCCACGCGACTGCGTGAGCGAAACCCCGCTTACATTCTTTACCACATCACCCAGGCGCACTGCCTGCTGGTCGGCAATCACCTTGCTCTGGATCACCCCTGCGCTTTGCGGCAGATCGAGTGGACGGATATCCGCTTTTCCGAGTGACACGGGCTTGTTGGAGCTGGCACCGCCCGTAATGATCACTTCATTGAGCTGAGAAGCACTTTCTGACAATGTAAAATCCTGCTCCGCCTTCTCGCGCGCAGCCACTGTAACCTGCTGCTCCTGGCTCTGCAAGCCTACGAAAGACACCTTCAAAGTGTAGCTGCCCGGCTTGATGTCAGTGAGTACGTAGTTCCCGTCCTCATCGGTCGTGGTCCCTTTATTCGAATGGTCGATCCCCACGCTCACGTAAGCAGCAGGCTTGCCGTCACTGGTTTTCACTCGCCCCCGGATGGTACCATTGCTGCTCTGGGCAATGGCAGCCTGGGAGAACAGGCAACTTAGAAAAAGTAAATATTTATAAAAACGACTCATACTTATTTAGATTAATTAAACGGTCGCAAAGATAGGAGCGCAACTACATTTTTCTAATACTTATTAGGAATTAATTAGAACCAGATTAGAATAGTTGAGAGCAAACGCGGGGCCGACTTACGCAATTGCAGCATCAAAAGAATTTTTAGCACATAATGCATATACCGGGGTTCGTGAGCTGCACTTCAAATGGGCGCTGCCCCTTTTAATCGGTTTTTAATTCGCTTTTAACACCCTGTTAAGGTCGATGTGCGCTTTTTGTACTGCGATCTGCATCGCCAAAGCCCTCCGAAGTCACCTGCATTTACATGGATTTTCTACGGAAGGCGGCAAACAGACGCAAGAAGTACGCGCTTCATAAGACTTTGAAAAATCCTACTATCACCTAAAAAGTTAACTATCATGAAGAGAATTCTGATGTTCATGAGCTTGTGCGCATTATTCGTGCAAACAAGCTGTGAATCCAAAAAAGAAGAAAAGGAAGAAGAAGTAAAATTCCTCGTGACGAGCCCTCTCCAGAGAGACACCCTGGTCACAAAGGAATATGTAAGCCAGATCCGCGCGATCAGTCACATTGAGCTGCGCGCATTGGAAAAAGGCTATCTGCAGAACATCTATGTGGATGAAGGACAGACTGTTAAAAAAGGGCAGTTAATGTTCAAGATTATGCCAATGCTGTACCAGGCTGAACAGCAGAAAGCGCAGGCAGAGGCTAATTTTGCAGAGATTGAATTCAAAAACACCAAGTCACTCGCCGATAGCAATGTAGTTTCCAAAAATGAGCTGGCGCTTGCCAAAGCCAAATTGGACAAAGCCAAAGCAGAACTCGGACTAGCTACAACGCACCTGGGCTTTACTGAAATCCGCGCACCATTTAATGGCATAATGGATCACTTCCAGGTAAGATTAGGAAGTCTTTTGGACGAAGGCGATTTGCTGACGACGCTTTCAGATAACAGCGAAATGTGGGTTTACTTCAATGTTCCGGAAGCTGAGTATCTGGATTACAAAGCAAACGAAGCCACAGCCGGCATGTTGAATGTGAACCTTCGCATGGCCAACAACCAAATGTTCCCCCACTCCGGAACCGTGAAAACAATTGAAGCGGATTTCAATAACGAGACCGGTAACATCGCTTTCAGGGCTACATTCCCGAATCCGAAAAGACTGCTGAGACACGGTGAAACTGGGAATATCCTCGTAACCGTGCCGATGAAGAATGCATTGCTGATCCCGCAGAAAGCCACTTTCGAGGTTTTGGAGAAGAAATACGTGTACGTGGTGGATAAAGACAACAAGATCCGTTCGAGAGAGATCGAGATAGAGGCTGAGCTTCCGCACATTTTCGTCGTGAAATCAGGTTTGAAAGCAGATGACAAAATCCTTCTGGAAGGTCTGCGACAGGTGAAAGAGAATGAAAAAATCCACTCCACTTTCGTGAAACCTGATTCCGTGATCTCCAATTTAAGTCTGTACGCCGAATAGTCAGGTATCTTAAAAGCACATAAAGACATGTTCAATCAATTTATAAGAAGACCTGTATTTGCAATCGTGATCTCGATCATGATCGTATTTATAGGCATCCTGGCGATTGAGAAATTACCCATTTCCCAGTTCCCGGACATTGCCCCTACCACCGTCAACATCTTCATTGCCTACCCTGGCGCCAGTGCCGATGTTTTGGTAAAATCAACATTGATCACCCTTGAACAGGCCATTAACGGGGTTCAGGATATGCGGTACATTGCTACCGATGCAACGAGTGCGGGGGAGGCGACGCTCAGGATCATCTTTGAGCCCGGCACCGACCCCAACGACGCCGTAATCCGGGTTAAGACAAGGGTGGATCAGGTGATGCCGCTTTTGCCCGAGTTGGTTCAGCGTGAAGGGGTTATTATCTCGCCTGTTCAGCCCAGTATGTTGATGTACGTTAACCTTTATTCGAAAGAAAAGAGCATTGACGAGAAATTCCTGTTCAACTACGCAACAGTAAAAATGATCCCCGAAATCCAGCGGACAAAAGGGATTGCAAGAGCACAAATATTAGGATCAAGAAGATATGCGATGCGTCTCTGGCTGAATCCCGAGCGTATGCGTGCCTACAACATTTCTACGGAAGAAGTTATGAAGGCGGTGGGCGAACAAAGTATCGTTGGTCGCCCGGGCCGTATCGGGCAGAGCTCCGGTATTGCAGCCCAGTCGCTGGAATATGTGCTTACTTATAAAGGCCGGTACGACAAGCCGGAAGAATACGAAAACATCATTGTCCGTGCCAATGCGCAGGGTGAAAGTGTTCACTTGCGTGACATTGCCAAGGTGGAGCTCGGTTCTGAATTCTTTGACATTTACTCCAACCTTGACGGTCACCCTTCGGCCGCAATCGTGTTGCGCCAGAACTATGGAAGTAATGCGAGCGACGTAATTGAAGAGGTGAAAAAGAAGCTGGACGTCATGAAAGAATCCTTCCCTCCGGGCGTGGATTACAAGATCAGTTATGACGTTTCCCAGTTCCTGGACGCGTCTATCGAGCAGGTTATCGACACATTGCGCGATGCATTTATCCTGGTTGCGCTCGTAGTATTCATCTTTCTCGGCGACTGGCGTTCTACCTTAATTCCGATCCTGGCTGTGCCGGTTTCGCTCATTGGGGCATTCTTTGTGATACAGGGTTTCGGGCTTTCGATTAACCTGATCACGCTGTTTGCGCTTGTGCTTGCGATTGGTATTGTGGTCGATGATGCGATTGTCGTCGTCGAGGCCGTCCATGCAAAGTTTGAGGAAGAGCCGGGGATTTCCCCATTCAATGCGGTAAAGAAAGTGCTTGGTGAGATCAGCGGTGCCATTATCGCGATCACGGCCGTAATGGTTTCGGTATTCCTTCCGATCTCCTTCATGTCCGGTCCTGTGGGAACATTCTACCGCCAGTTCTCCATTACCATGGCCAGCTCTATCGTTATCTCGGCCCTCATCGCCTTGACATTGACGCCGGTTTTGTGTGCGATGCTATTGCAAAATCACCACGGCCACGAGAAGAAGAAAAACTTCCTTACCAAAGGCCTTGACGCTTTTAACAGAACATTCGATAAGCTAACCGGAAGATATGTAAGCTTGCTGAAACGCATTGTGAGCCGGAGAGTGGTTACCTGGGTCGTGTTACTGGGCTTCTGTGCAGGGATTGTTTTCGTAAACAAAATTCTGCCCGCAGGTTTTATTCCAAATGAAGACCAAAGCACAATTTACGCCATCATTCAGACGCCTCCGGGATCAACGCTTGAAAAAACGAACGAAGTTTCACGTCGTCTTCAAAAGATATGTGAAGAAGTGGAAGGCATTGAGTCGGTATCCTCATTGGCAGGTTACGAGATCATGACCGAAGGTCGCGGTTCCAATGCAGGAACTTGTTTGATCAACCTGAAACCATGGCACGACCGCAAGCAGAATGTGAAAGAGATCATGGAAGAACTGGAAGCCGAAACAAGAGGCCTCGGTGCGGTCGTTGAATTTTTCGAACCACCAGCGATCCCGGGTTTTGGTACATCAGGCGGTTTTTCTATGCGTCTTTTGGACAAAACCTCTGACACCGATTACGCCGAATTCGATAAGATCAACAAGAAATTCATGGACGACCTTGCAAAGCGCCCTGAATTGACAGGCTTGTTTACATTCTTCGCAGCAAACTATCCGCAGTATGAATTGCAGATCGATAACCAGCTTGCCATGCAAAAAGGCGTGTCGATCGGAAAAGCGATGGACAACCTGAACATTATGATCGGTAGTACATACGAACAGGGTTTCACAAGGTTCAACCAGTTCTTTAAAGTGTACGTGCAGTCGGACCCAAGTTTCAGAAGGCTTCCTTCGGATCTTTTGAAATTGTTTGTGAAAAACGATGCAGGCGAAATGGTGCCTTACTCCTCATTCATGACATTGAAAAAAGGTCAGGGCCCGAACGAGATCACGCGTTTCAACCTCTATAACTCAGCCGCTATTCAGGGACTTCCAGCTAAGGGTTACACCACGGCAGATGCTATCGGCGCCATTCGCGAGGTAGCAGCGAAGACATTGCCGCAAGGTTACGACATCGCATTCGAAGGTCTTTCTTATGACGAATCGATCCGTGGAAATGAATCGCTGGTGGTGTTTGCGATCGTTTTAGCCTTCGTTTACTTCGTGCTGGCAGCACAGTATGAGAGCTTTATCATTCCATTTGCGGTGGTGCTATCACTGCCGGTCGGGGTGTTCGGATCTTTCCTTTTGCTCAAATTAATGGGTCTGGAAAACAACATTTATGCGCAGATCGGCTTGATCATGCTTGTCGGGTTGCTGGGTAAAAACGCCGTACTGATCGTGGAGTTCGCCGTTCAGAAGCGGCAGCAGGGAGAAACCATCCTGAATGCTGCTATCGAAGGCGCGAGAGTTCGTTTCCGTCCGATTTTGATGACGTCGTTTGCATTCGTTGCCGGTTTGATCCCCTTGATCATCGCCACAGGTGCCGGTGCTATTGGTAACCGTACGATTGGTGCATCTGCGATGGGCGGTATGCTTTTCGGAACCATTTTCGGGGTCATAATCATCCCTGGATTGTACTACATATTTGGCACACTGGCCGATGGTCGGAAAATGATCAAAGATGAAGAAGACCACTCTCTGTCAGAAGGGTTTGTCCACGCGATCGACGCTTTCCCTCAAATTCAAGAAACTCAAAATGATGCGCAATAAAAGAATATTAAACTGGGTCGGGGTAACAATATGTGTTACCCTGGCTTTCAGTGGCTGTAACGCGCCTTCACTGGTGCAACGGTCGCCGAACAAAGACCTGGCGGCTACTTATGTGGACGGACAAGCTGCCGATTCGACCAACACCGGAAAGCTGAGCTGGAAGAACTATTTCACCGATCCGCAGCTGAATGCATTGATTGACACCGCTTTTAAAAACAACCAAGAGCTGAACATTACCTTGCAGGAAATCGAGATCTCCCGCCAGGAAATCCGCGCCCGCAAGGGAGAGTACCTTCCATTTGTAGGCTTGCGAGGCGGTGCCGGCATTGAAAAAGCGGGCCGTTATACGCAGGTAGGTTCCAGTGAAGCCACAACCGAGATCAAGCCGGGAAGAGAAACCCCGGAGCCGCTGCCAGACTTTGTAGTAGCTGCTTATGCGCGCTGGGAAGTGGATATCTGGCACAAGCTGCGTAATGCGAAAAAGGCGGCTGTTAACCGGTATTTGTCTTCGATCGAAGGTAAAAATTTCATGATGACAAATTTGGTTTCAGAGATAGCAAACTCCTACTACGAGTTGCTCGCCTTGGATACGCAGCTGAACATTGTTACGCAAAACATTGAAATTCAAACCAATGCTCTGCGAATCGTGAAAATGCAGAAAGAAGCAACGCGGGTTACAGAATTGGCTGTTCGCCGTTTTGAAGCGCAGGTGCTGAACACGCAAAACCGCCAGTATGCTATTCGTCAGCGGATCGTTGAAACTGAAAACCGGATCAATTTTTTGCTCGGCCGCTATCCTCAGCCTGTCCTCAGAAACAGCCAGAATTTCGAGAATATGCTTCCAAGCGTCATCCAGGCGGGCATTCCTTCCCAATTGCTGCAAAACCGCCCGGACGTGCGCCAGGCTGAGCAGGACCTGGAAGCTGCCAAACTGGATGTGCAGGTTGCAAGATCAAACTTCTACCCTTCGCTGGGTTTGAATGCGGCAGTCGGCTTACAGGCTTTCAATCCGATCTATTTAGGTAATGTTCCCAAATCACTGATGTCGACATTGGTAGCTGATCTGGCTGGTCCGCTGATCAACAAGAATGCGATCCAGGCTACTTATTACAGTGCAAATGCGCGACAGGTACAGGCGATTTATAACTACGAGCGCACAGTGTTGAATGCTTATATTGAGGTTGTGAACCAGTTATCTAACATTAACAACCTGCAACTAAGCTACGAAACCAAAACACGCGAAGTGGCTGCATTAACGGAATCTACCAACATTGCCAACCGCCTTTTCACCTCAGCAAGAGCGGATTATGTGGAAGTGTTATTAACCCAGCGCGAAGCTTTGGAATCGAGATTTGACCTGATCGAAACCAAGATGCAGCAGATGAATGCAACCGTAAACATCTACCGCGCGCTTGGCGGGGGCTGGAACTAGGATCTTAAAACCCGTTGTGCGGTTAAAATTTGAGGCAAACAGATAGGGAGAATTTGGCATGCATTACTATGCTAAGTGCACAACGGGTTCTATTGAATAATAGCAATTAAATTAACTTTAAAAAAACTTGGATTTCGATTCGCCTTTACTCGAGGCAACTTTACCAAGATTTAGTAGCTCCCAGATATGAATAGTGGTACTTAACAGTATCAGATTTAGCTGTACTATTAACAAATCCGCTGCTTATCAGCTTGAATTTACCATCTAACGCACTATCCAATAATTCCAATTTGAGAAGGCGATTACCAGCTGTATACTCCATATATATGCGCCCTTTTTACCTTCTACATTCATGGCGCTATTCATATAAATTACATCAACTAACTTTTTGTTCTGGAATTCGTTGAAGTAACTTCTCCTGTTTTCTTCGCCAATCTCAATAATTTGTTCGTACCCCATGTTTTGGGCAAGTATGGTTGCCGTTTTGCCCTCAATCTTTTCTAATTTCCAAAAGCCATGGGAAATACTAATCATTTCAGCAGTATTTCCGTAATATGGATCCTTACAAGCAGCTAGTTGGCTAGTAATTAGACCTGCGATGAGTAAATATAAAATGTTTCTCATAGTGAGTTAATTTGGTCTTATGCCTGTTAATGCCCTTAAATAGGTGTCATATGTACCATTGGCCGTTGTAAAACTGTAAGTTGTGAAGAAATATCCGTTGCTGGTACCTCCCCATCCCCAGTTCATACCAATGTATTCCGCCTCGTAATTTTTGCAATCTTCAATACAATTATCTCCATTTTCATCGCATCCGACATATGTTTTGTACTGCGTAGATAATGTCGAATATCCATCTCCCACCCATATATGCGCATCATTTGCATTTACACCATTTAAAGTTCCCGTAAAGATGACTGGGAAATAATTGTTTAAGTCGCTTTTTACTTGCGCATACTTGCTACTCAGATCCCCCATGTACCACCATTTGCGAAAAACAACCCATTTTTCAGTGCATTGTTTATGTTCCGTGGAACTGTCCACGTATTACAATTTCCTAAAACTCCATAGTTTGAACTTGCAGCAGCGCCGGCAATGCGTGTTAGCAGAGCGCGCTGGTTCCTGCCGGTGGTTGAAGGAAAATTGCAATCTATATCCAAATCTCTTGGCATTGAAGGATAGTCCGGCACAAAACAATTTCCATTACAGCATAATGTAACATTCGAAGGGTACTGATGGTAACGCATGACCATTCCCATAGCTACCGGCCCACATCCTGCTGCTCGTCTCTGACAAGTACAACCATTGTCCGAGGTAGAATAATACTTTATTGATCCACTTTGATTCCATCTGGCAACATTATCAACATATCTGCCAGTTTCATGGTAATTATAGAAATAGTCACATCCTGTCCAATCGGCTACTCGGCCACCTTCATTTCTACCCTTGGTTTCTAAAACTTCCCATAACCGGCTTATTCCCGGCTCGGGCCGATCTTTCTGTTTCGCTTTTTTTATGTGGTATTTAGCAACTTCAAACCATTCACTTATTCCTCCTAGTCCTTCATTCTTAAAGGGATTACTGTCAGAATATGCTAATATTGGAATAGCGCGCCTATCGGCAGAAATGATCACAAATCCTTGACTATTTTTATAATTGATTATGTGATACATATCATCCTCTCCATCCTTTACAGTTTCCTTGAATTCAACCTCCTTCCTTGTACCAACGAAAGGATTTTCGTCACTTATGCTGCTATGTCGTGCTTGTCTATTTGTCCGAGCTGCCTCCGTAATGGACATGGTATTGGAAGCAATGGTAATAGCATCATCCAGCGTGACATTATAGTTCTGTAATTCAGTACCACTAATTATTTCCCTAGTAGGTCTTAATTCCGGGTTATCACTTTTACATTGAATTAAAAAAATGGATAGAATGAGGAATTCCGGCCAGCCCACGCCTCGTCATCGGCGCAGCGCGGCATAAACTTACAAACGTCCAAGTCATTTTCCTTTCCACATTCTCCGGGTAAGTCCCCCTTCAAATTCAACCCAAAGATTTTGTCCTCTCCGGCACCAGAAATTGCAGATTGTTGTTAGTCGGTAATCAGGAAAAAACACAATTAACTTATTTACTCTATTAATTCGATAGATAATAAAGTTTTAACTACTTTTTAATACCTTTGCAGAAGATTAACTTACGAACCAGCACGCATGATTGCATTTACAAAACTCTACAAAACAAAATTTTGCATTACATATATGTCGCAATATATTATTAAATGATCGCTACAAACAACAAGAATAAAAACTCCACATTACTCTTTAACTACTCTCTTTAAAATCCAATTATGAAAAACAGAATTCTCTACCTGATTATGCTGACGTTCTTGTCAGCCGGGCTGGCTCAGGCGCAGCAGCGGGTCGTTACGGGGATTATCAACGATGCTAATGATAACTCTCCCCTGCCGGGTGCTTCGGTCGCGGTAAAAGGTACTTCCACCGGCACACTTTCAGAAGCCGACGGATCTTTCAGCCTCAATGTGGCCGACGACGCGTCGGTACTGGTGGTTTCATTTATCGGTTACCTGGCGCAGGATGTGGCAATCGGAAACAGCAACCGCATCACGATTGCATTGAAACCCGACACCAAGATCCTGAACGAAGTCGTAGTGACGGCCCTCGGCATTTCGCGTGAAAAACGGGCTCTGGGTTATGCAGTCCAGGAAATTAAAGGCGAGGCGCTGCAAACGCGGCCAACCAATGCATTGAGCGCATTGTCGGGACGCGTGGCCGGCTTGCAGGTAACGTCTTCCGGCGGTAACATGGGCGGCTCGTCGCGCGTGCTTCTGCGCGGGATCAACTCCATTTCCGGTAATAACCAGCCGCTTTATGTGATCGACGGTACGCCGATCGACAATGCGGACCTGAACAGCGCGGCCACAAGCGCAGGCAGCGGTGGTAAGGACGTAGGTAACATGATCCAGGATTTGAACCCCGACGATATCGAGAATGTATCGGTACTAAAAGGACCTTCCGCAGCGGCACTTTATGGTACACGTGCTGCCAATGGCGTTATTTTGATCACTACCAAAAAAGGCAAGGAAAACAGCAAGGTAAATATCACGCTGAATACAGGCATTGAGTTTGAAAATATCGTGCGCCTGCCTAAACGTCAGAAACTGTACGGCGGTGGCTTTAATCCGACATTCCAGAAAGCAACGATCAATGGAGCCGAGTACAACATCGCGGAATATGCCGTGGATGAAAGCTGGGGACCAAAACTGGACGGAACGCCCGTTTTGCATTGGTATAACCTTGATCCGGAAAATACAGCGGAGTACTTGAAACCAGAACCCTGGCTTTATCCCAAAAACGACGTGCATTCATTCTTTGAAACAGGCGTATCGAACACAAACAGTCTGGCTGTGAGCGGTGGAAATGCAAATTCTACTTACCGCCTTTCTTATACCAACAAGAATGTAAAAGGTACCGTACCGAATTCTTCTCTGAAACGGAATTCGATCAACTTTTCAGGCTCGTCACAGCTGGGTAAATTGAAAGTTTACAACAACTTCAACTACATCAAAAACCAGTCTACCGGCAGGCCCTGGACAGGTGCTACCAACAGGAATATCATTCTGGAAGCATTTCAATGGGGACAGGTGCAGGTAGATTACGACAAGCTGAAAAATTACAAACGCGCTGATGGTACCCAGATCCTGTGGAACCGCAGCGGCTACCAGAACACACCGGCAGGCGAAGCTGCCAAGTTCATCGATAACCCTTACTGGTCGGCTTACGAAAGTTACCTGGAAGAAAACCGCGACCGTTTTTATGGAAACGTAGGTATGGTTTACGATGTTAACGACTGGCTTAAAGTGAGCGGAAAAGTGAATGCAGACGTGTACCAATACCAGTACCAGGACCGTATTGCCGTTTATTCCAGAACACAGTCGCAGTACCAGGAGTACAACAACAATTTCAGCGAATTCAATTATGAGCTTTTAGCTTCGGCCAATAAAAGCTGGGGAGATATCTCCCTGAATGTGAATGCGGGAGGTAACATCATGAGCCAGCGCCGCCGTATCAGTGACGCCGTTACACAAGGCGGCTTGATCATTCCTGAATATTACAATTTGAAAAATGCGAGCTCGGTTCTGGTCAATTCCAATGCATACCGCAAGCAGATTAACTCGGTGTTCGCCAGCTTCTCAGCAGGTTGGAAAAGCTTGCTGTTCGTGGACGGAACATTGCGTAACGACTGGTCTTCCACTTTGCCGGTCAACCGGAATTCATTCGCATATCCTTCTCTCACAACGAGCTTGATCCTGACGGAGTTGAATGGTGTGAAAGATGTAAACTGGCTGGATTTTGCAAAAGTTCGCCTGGGCTGGGCGCAGGTAGGTAATGATACCGATCCTTACCAGCTGCAGCGCGCTTACGAAGCAACACAGTCTTTCGACGGACTGGCTTCTTACCGTTTGCCGAACCAGCTGAACAACCAAAACCTGAAACCGGAGATCACAAGCTCCTGGGAGGCTGGTATCAATTTGCAGGCATTCAAAAACAGGGTTGGTCTGGATGTAACTTATTACGACAATGTGAGCCGCAACCAGATTATCAATATCCCGGTATCTTCTGCATTCGGGTACGATTCGAAGGTGATCAATGCGGGTAAGATCAACAACAAAGGTATCGAGGTGACTTTAACAGGCACACCGATCCGTGCGAGTGGCTTTGAATGGAATTCCAGCCTGAACTGGTCGCGCAACCGCAACAAAGTAATCCAGCTGGCTCCGGGTGTAAATACATTCCAGCTTGCGAATAGCCTGGTTACATTGGTTGCTCGTGAAGGTCAGCCTTACGGTCAGATTCTGGGTAACGATTTCATCTACGCCGCCGACGGACAAAAGGTGATCAAAGCCGATGGTACTTACGAACGCGGACAGCAACTGACGCCGCTGGGTAGTGTTTTACCAAAATATCTGTTTGGTTTCCAAAACAATTTCACTTACAAAAACTTTAACCTCGGCTTCCTTGTAGACGGTCGCGTGGGCGGGAAATTCTTCTCGCAAACTTATAAGGTGGGAATGTATGCAGGGGTATTGGAAAAAACGGCTGCTAATAATGTTCGTGAAACAGGCGTGGTGCTCGAAGGTGTGAAAGGTACCGTTACTTACAATGCAGACGGAACTTACTCAGTGACCAATACTTCACCCAACGACACCCGCATTACCGCACAAGCCTGGGCGCGCGGCGAATACAGCGGACCAACCCCACAGACCATTTTCGACGCGACATTCGTGAAGCTGCGTGAGGTAACCTTCGGGTACAGCCTGCCGCTGGCTAATAAAACGGTGAAGTCGATCTACTTCGGATTGTACGGACGTAACCTGGCGAACATTCACACAGCCAGCAAATACATCGATCCTGAATTCACCAGCAGCGGTGGTAACATTCAGGGTTTGGAAGGCGGAAATATTCCGGTGCCGGCAACTTATGGTTTGAATGTCAACGTGAAATTTTAAACCGCCCATTAACAAGTTAATATTTGAAGATCATGCAAAAGCTCATATATAGTAAAAGCATCCTTTCCCTGACGCTCGGCGCCGCATTGCTCGCTTCATGCAGCGACAGCCGTTTTGAGGAAATCAACCAGGACCCAAACCGTCCGACCAACGCGACAACCACGACGATCCTGCTGAATGCAGAAAAGCAGGTGATCGATAACATTCGCAATGAAAACAGCTCGTTGCGCGGCTCACAGCTTTTTGCCCAGTATTACAGCCAGAATATTTACAGCGACCAGTCCCGCTACGATATTCCCCGCTCCTACTCGGACACTTACTGGAGCAATGCGTACAAGGCGCTCAATAACCTGAACGAGATCATCATTCTCAACAGCAACCCTGCAACGAGAGATGTGGCTGCGGCAGGTACAGCCGGTACAAACGCCAATCAGATCGCGATCGCGCGTATTTTGAAGGCTTACACATTTCAGAACCTGACGGATGTTTACGGGAATATTCCGTATCAGTCTTATGGAAACAATGATCCTGAGTTCCAGGCATTGCAGCAAAGTCCCGAAAACCTGAGTCCGGCTTACGCGAGCCAGCAGAAGATCTACCTTGATATTCTGAATGAGCTCAAAGCAGCCGGCGACACGCTGAACAAGTACAAGACTGCGACTACATTCGGCAATTACGATGTGATTTATAAAGGTAAAAACGAGCTCTGGGCCAAGTTTGCCAACTCACTGCGCCTGCGCGTGGCAACCCGCATCCGCAAAGCTGCGCCAGCGGAGTCGAACACGCATTTTGAAGATGCACTGGCAAAAGGTGTATTTACATCCAATGCAGATAATGCCGTTTTCAGATACCAGGCGCTCGCGCCAAACGAAGCGCCATTGTTCCGCGCTACGGTCACTGCCAACCGCAAAGATTTCGCAGTTTCCCACGTGCTGATTGATGTTTTGAAAGGACAAAGAGGCACCGTAAAAGTCCAGGACCCACGTCTGCCAATTTACGCGACAAAGAATGCAGCGGGCGAATATGTTGGTCAGCCTTACGGACTACCGGTAGCCGCAGCCGGCTTATTGACTGCAACTGATGTAAGCTTACCAGGCACTGTTGTGAATGCAGCCAACTACGGCGAGGTTTTGCAGGAATATGCGGAAGTTGCCTTTCTGATTTCTGAATACAAAAACTGGGATCAGCAAGAATATATCAAAGGCGTTACTGCTTCTTTACAAAAATGGGGCGTATCGGCGGCTGATATTACAACCTATGTAACCGCATTGCCGAAAGCAGACAAGGCAAATGTTTTGAACCAGAAATGGCTTGCATTGTACACCCAGGGCGACGAAGCCTGGGCCGAAGTGCGCCGGACAGGCTACCCGACCTTCCTGGTGAGGCCCGGAGAAGTGGTGTGGAGCAGAACGGTTAGCGGACAAACAACAAACTATAAGTTTGAACCACTATTCGGCACGGGCGTTCCCGAGCGCCTCTACTACCCGCCGAAAGAGCAGAGTGTAAACCTGGCCAATTACCAGAACGCGGTAAAAGCGCAGGGAAATGACGATATCACAACGCCGCTTTGGTGGAATAAATAGTCTGAGATTCAACACAAAACAGCGTGGCGCCGGAAGGTACCACGCTGTTTTTGTTTATCGGCTATGTCAGCGAGAAGAAGAAGTAATCGCTACGCCATGGTAAAATAACTTTCCAGGGATTTTGCTGTTTGAAGAAGGCCGGCTGTACTGTCAGGTTTAACGAGGTACGCAGAGGCACCCACTGAATGCGATTCCTTGATCAGCTCCTCGCTGGAAGACGTGGAGATCACCACCACAGGCACTTCGGAGAAAAGCGCACCGGAACGCAGCTCTTTGATAGTTTCGATCCCGCTCATCAGCGGCATGTTCATATCCATCAGCACAAGGCATTGCTGATCCTCCATTCCGTGGGTGGAAACGTGCGTCAGGAATTCCAGGCCATTCTTAAACTCCCGGAAAGACACATTTTCAAAAACAGTCTGAATAGCGTCGGTCAGGAAGAAACGGTCATCTTCGTCATCATCAACCAGGTAAATGATTTTTTGCGGCATAATTAGAGGGGTATAAGTGAATCTTAGTTAAGTCTGAACGGTGTCATTTTTCCAAAGCCAATGTAACCAAATTGACTGAAATGCCAAGTTATAATTCTAAATGAATGCCGCTGTTTGTTTTCATCAAACCTGAAAGAAGTTAATTTGGGTAAGTTTCATATTTTGAAACAATATTTCAAAATATGAAAAGACTTATGATCTTTGCATAATCACAAAACACACACTACATGGTAATTCTTTCCAAGAGGATTATAAATGCTTTTTCAGAAAAAGAACCACGCGCGACCGACGCACTGCTGCACTGGTACAAACGCTGCAAAGCCGCCGACTGGTCAAAGTTTTCTGAAATGAAGCAGACTTTCAACACCGTTGATTTTGTTGGAAATGACAGATATGTTTCAACATCGAGGGCAACGATTACAGATTAATCGCGAAGATCCATTTTGATGTTCGCACAGTGTACATACTTTTTATCGGCACGCACGCGGAATATGACAGGATTGATGCATCAAAAGTAATTTACAGAAACTAGATTATGGAAAACGAGGAAATCAACTATAAAACGACCAAAGAATACGAATCAGCAATGGCGGAGATCCTAACGCTCATGAATAGGGGCGAAGGTAATCTTTCCAAAACTGAACAGGAGAAGCTTCGGAAAATGGCGATCGCCGCAGAAGCGTTTGAGGATACACATTATCCTCTCCCTAAACCCAAAACCATCCCCGAAATGGTCGAGCTAAGGCGGTTTCAGCTGAAACTTACACAGGCTGCACTGGCTGATATGCTGGGGCTTGGGAAACCTAAATTGTCGCAAATTCTCAACGGGAAGCGTGAGCCCGATGTGCGTTTCCTGAAAGCCGTGTACCAGAAGCTGGGTATCGATCCCGGATTTTTGCTTGACAATGCGTGACAATCTTCTGGTTTGTGACGAGGCATAGTATTTGAGCAAGCCCGGCAAAACAACTATTTGCATGATCGTCAATTACACCGAAAAAGGCTGGGAACTGATTGCACAACGCGCTCACGGGCTGCTCGCCGGAAAGTTTTGCTTTCATCTGAAAGCGGAATTCAGAACGAAATTCTGGATGGAAACCATTGCTGCTACCCTCGGGCACGACGATGCATTCAATGAGCTCGAAGAAGACGATATACTGCTCAACGAACAGGGCGGGCCGGTCAACTATAAGATGCGCGACTTTGAAAGACCAAAACTTGATAAGCTCCTGAATATGGCGCTGACCAAAAGCCGCTATATCGCCCTGCTGACTTCAAGGCACATTCAATTTTTATACGACCAGTCAGACGATCCCGCAGTCAAAAAATACTGCGAAGGCTTGAAGAAACAGGATCAGGAATGGCGCAAACAGCTGGAACTTTCGGAATCGGACATCGAAGAGGCTTATATGCTGCTGCAATGGTGTGATGCTTTGTCGCTCCTTATTTGCCAGAAAATGGTACAGCCGGAAAACCGGAAAATCGAGATAGGTATCGGGCCGGGCGGAATCAGCTACGACCTGTTATCACCTGCTGAAAATGTGCTTACAGTCACACCCTGGCCATTCGACTTGCCGCATTTTGAAGTTTGCTTTGATAAAAGAATTCTGACAGATATGTCATTTAAAAGTGAAGCGATATTCAGGAAGAAGCTGTTGGAGCAACAACCCGAACTGGCAGTTTACCAATTTACCGAACCTGGTGCCGCTAATGCGCAGAAGTAACTATCTTTCTAAACGCCTTCAATTAAAAATGGCGGCGGTCAATTTACCGTCGCCATTTTTTGGTTTACAACTGATGCAATTTCATTTGACTGCAACGGGCACCTCTGTGTTTTCCCAGCGCAAAACAAATCCCGTTCCGGTTACCTCGTAAGCCAGTTGCTCGGTCATGGAAGCGCTCTTCTTTGACTTGGCTTTCACCGTTAGCACATCCTTACTGGCATCTTTCGAAGTCTCTCCGCCCCTTTTAACACCCCACTGACCTGTTTGGGAATTAAATACAAATGACCATTCAGACTCCCCCGGAATGGCGTAGAGGCTGTATTTTCCTGCCGGCAGCTTTTGTCCTTCCACCATGATATCCTGATCAGTTTCAAAAATCGTCGCTTCGTTCGCGCCGGCACGCCAAACCTTATCGAAAGGTACCAGCTCGCCAAAAACCTTCCTGCCTTTTGCCGACGGCGCAGAGTAATTGATCGTGATCGTAGCACCACCCGCCTTACCGGTAGCTGTTTGAGCCGGACTCGGCTTGGGCTTGTCTCCCTGAGCCCACGTAACCGTCGTTGCCAGCAGCGCAAAAGCCAGCGCTAAAAACCCTTTTGTAATCACCATTTTTTCCATGTCGGTTGAGTTGTTAAACAATAGGTTAAAACTCCCCTAATATCGTCATTTCGGCTGATAATGAAAGAGCATGGAGTTACCGGTTGTTCATTATCTCCGTTCATTTATTCATTACTCTCCTGCACGAGCAAATTTGACGATATCTTGTTGACAAAGCCGTAATCTGTAAGACAATACATTCACGGAGACGGCATACACCTAAATAGTTAACACTAAATGTAAATTAAAAATTATCTTTGTATTGGAGATTTGTTTCAAGGATCGCAAGCTTGAAAAGATCGTCAACGATGATCGGAAGCTATTTAAGGAGTTTGGGCGCACTCGGGCATTAAAGATAAGAGCACGTCTTTCTCAGCTACTTTTTGCAGAGACACTCGATGATGTCAGGCACATGCCGGGCAATTATCATGAATTATCTGGCAACAGGAAAGGACAATGGGCGTGCGATCTTGATCAACCTTTCAGATTAATATTTACACCACAAGAAAAGCCGGTTCCGATAAATGCGTACGGACAATATATCTGGGCGGAAGTCACAGGGATAGAAGTTATTGAAATTGTTGATTACCATTAAATTAGCATCAAAATGAAAAATCGGTACACCCCTAAGTCAATCCCGCACCCCGGTGAAACACTGAGGGAGAAACTGGATGAACTTGAAATGGGACCGAAGGAATTCGCAGTTCGTACTGGCAAGCCAGAAAAGACGATTACTGCTGTGCTAAATGGAGAGAGTTCCATTACCCCCGACATGGCGGTTAAGTTCGAGATCGTAACACGCATTCCCGCTCACTTTTGGATGAACCATCAGAGCGGTTTTGATGAACATATTGCTCGCGAAAAACAAAAAAAGGTCATTCAGGAAGCTGTTCCCTGGGCGCAATCTTTCCCAATCACGGAAATGTGCCAAATGGGATGGTTACCGGATAGCAAAACGGAGTTTGACATAGCAGCCGCCTTGCTGACGTTCTTTGGCTTCGCCGAACATCATGCGTGGGAAGATTACTATTTCAAACAACAACTTAAAGTTGCATTTCGCATCTCGCTTGCAAATACAGCCGAACCTTTTGCGCTATCTGCCTGGCTCAGACGTGGTGAATTGCAGGCAGCAGAGTTGCAAGCCGGCAGCTATTCGGAGAAAAGTTTTAAGGGAGTTTTGCCAGTTCTCAGAGAGTTGATGTTTAACCAACCCTCCGGCTTCTTTGAGAAACTGCAAGGTATTTGTCTAAGTGCAGGCGTTAAAGTGGTACATACGCCACCACTGTCCAACTCCGCCATAGTCGGATCAACCAGGTGGATACTCGAGACGCCCCTGATACAGCTTTCAATTGCGGGCATTTCTGATCCTGGATTCTGGTTTACATTCTTTCATGAAGCAGGCCACATTCTACTACATCGGAAAAAAGATATTTTTCTCGAAAAAGTCCCATACGCAGAAATGGATGAGAAAAAAGAAAGAGAAGCTGATGAATTTGCAAAGAAGTGGGTTACGCAGTAATTGGCGGAAATTACATGGCACAAATTTTTACTCCATATTTTCCGAAACCAACGATATGTACTTGAAAAATGGCTGTAATCGGCGAGCTGATCAAGAAAGCAATTGATTTTACGGGCAAGATCCTCAGTGATCCCGAACCTGTCCAGGCCCAGAAAGAAGCACTGGGAAAGCTGCTCGAAACAGCAAAACTCACTGCATTTGGCAAAAAATACCAGTTCGCCGACATCCTCGCCGCTGACGATCTAGTCAAGGCATTTCAGGAGAAAGTTCCGGTACACGATTACGACAAAATGTTTGCAGAGTGGTGGCATTACCTGCTCGAAGGACATCAGAATGTAACCTGGCCAGGCGGACAAAACTATTTCGCGCTAAGCAGTGGTACCACCAGCAACAGTAAATACATCCCTGTCACCGACGATATGCTCGCCTGCATCCGAAAAGCAGGTGTTTCAGAAATCACAAACCTCGGCGTATTCGACCTCCCGGCCGACTTCTTCACCAAGCAGATCCTGATGCTGGGCAGCAGTACCAGCCTGATCCAGAAAGATGATCACCAGGAAGGCGAAATCAGCGGGATCAGCGCCAGTAACCTGCCCGCCTGGTTTGGCGGATTCTACAAGCCCGGCCAGGAAATCGCCTCCATTACCGACTTCGATGAGCGTGTGAGACGGATTGCGGAGGAAGCGCCCAAGTGGGATATCGGCTGCATTTCGGGCATTCCCTCCTGGGTTGAACTGATGCTTAAAGAGATTATCCGATACAACAACCTTGAAACAATTCACGATATCTGGCCAAACCTAATGGTATATACCACGGGCGGCGTTGCGTTCGAACCTTACCGTAAAAGTCTGGAAAGATTGCTTGCCCGGCCGCTTGTTTACATTGACACTTACCTCGCCTCAGAAGGTTTTATCGCCATTCAAAAGCGGCCTGATACAACTTCAATGGCGCTCTTTCCCGACAATGGGATCTTCTATGAATTTGTACCATTCAACGCAGATAATGTGGATGAAGACGGATTGGTAAAACCCGGCGGGACTGTACTTTCCCTGGCTGACACAGAGGAGAACGTTGAATATGTACTGCTGATTTCGACCGTTTCCGGTGCCTGGCGCTACATGATCGGTGATACCGTCATGATCACGGACAAAGCGCGCGCTGAGATTAAAATTACGGGCCGAACGAAGCATTACCTCAATGTGGTCGGCGAGCAGCTTTCTGTCAACCAGATGAATGACGGGCTGCGCGTGATTGAAAGTGAATACGACGTGGTGATCAAGGAGTTTATCATTTCGGCTATTCACCGTGGCGACGAGTATATCAATAAATGGTACCTCAGCTGCGACAAGTCCATTGACAAAGTCAAAGTGGCCGAGTCACTGGATGCAACTTTGCGAGAAAACAATAAGAACTACAATGTAGCCCGCACCCGCGCATTGAAGGGTGTTGAAGTGGAGCTGATACCTGAGGAGGTTTTTTACGAATGGAGTGAAGAGACCAAGAAAAAAGGTGGTCAGGTGAAGATACCGCGTGTTTTGAAAGAAGAGGATTTCCTAGAATTTGCTGCATTCGCAGAGGCTAATTCATGAAGGCAGCGTCCTTTTAGCTTCCAGCTTTTTAACTTGTTCCACGATATCATCCGGCGAAAGATACAGGCGGGCTATTTTCCGCTTGTACTTTTCCGACAAAGAAGCATGGTCCAATATGAAGTGCTTGGTTTTGAGAATGTAATTTCCCAAACCGTGGTTAACCGCATAAGTATCCGCCACCCGCTCTGCTTCCTTTACATACTTTGAGGAAAGCAGATAACCCAGCCCGAAACGCATCATTCCTGTCAGGCTGCGGTTTTCATAATCCATTACATGTCCCAGCTCGTGCCCGATCCAGCCGACAATAATGTCAGACGGGATCTGGTGAATGGGGATAGCCGAATGCGTCAGCCGGAACATCGCGCTGATATTGATATTATATGCACGCTTTGTACTGAACATTGTACTGATTTTCGGCTGCGCCTGCATGACCGAACCTCTGATCTTCCGCTTAAAAATAAAGTTGATGTGCGTGTCTTTCAGTTCGGGATAATGCGACAATGCGCGCAGTACCTCTGTCTCGATTACCTTCGGGATGCATTTATTGTTACGGAACGATCCGGGGTTGGGAGGTAAGGAATTGTGATTGTCTGAAGTAAGCATAAAGTAAAAAAGTCATTTCTCCTGCTTCGGTCTCCAATAATTGTTCCAATATACACCTTAGTTTAAGGGTTCCATTCACAAACTTTTCCTGACCCGATGATCCAAAAAGCATTACTCCTGTCGATACTCTTTGTTGCAAATATCACCTCCGCCTTTACCCAAAACCGTGAGCCGGTTGTGAAACAAAACATGCCGCTCGATTCAATCCGCCTGAGCGACCCCTGTATCCTCGCCGACCCAAAAACAAAAACTTACTACATGACAGGCACCGGTGGGATGTTGTGGAAAAGTCCCGATTTGAAGAAATGGTCGGGGCCGTACAAGGTTGCCAACACTGATCCAGAATCCTGGATGGGCAAAAACCCGATGATCTGGGCAGCTGAACTGCATTACTATCAGGATAAATATTACTACTTCGCCACTTTTACAAACCGCGATGTGAAGATTGATACCGTAGGTGAAAACGTGATCGAGCGCCGCGCCTGCCACGTACTCGTCAGCGACAAAGCCGAGGGACCGTATATTCCTATGAAAGACCCCACCTACCTACCCGCCCAGATGCCCACTCTCGACGGTACTCTCTGGGTGGAAGACGGAAAACCCTATCTCGTTTATTGCTACGAGTGGCTGCAAAACCTGGACGGCACCATTGAGAAAATTGAATTGAAGCCCGACCTGAGCGGCACAACCGGCAACAGCAAGCTGCTTTTCAAAGCAAGTGAAAGCCCGTGGAGCCGGGAAAATGTGAAAGGTAAAGTTCTGCCCAATAAAGTAACTGACGGACCCTGGCTCTTCCGCTCGGGTACCGGCAAGCTGGGAATGATCTGGACAAGCTGGATTTACGATAAGTACACCCAAGGTGTAGCATATTCCCAATCCGGCAAGCTCGACGGCCCGTGGATTCAGGAAAAAGAGCCCATTACCCCGCCGAACTTTGGCCATGGAATGCTTTTCAAGACTTTTGGCGGCAAATGGCTGATGTCCGTACACAGCCACAAAAGCGTAAACGGCCGCACAATCAGATACCCACATTTGTTTGAAGTAGATTTTTCGGGTGACAAGCTTGTTATCGGCAAAATGTTTGTGCCTTGAAGTAACTTGTTGAAAGTTAATGAAAATGTCAATTATCTTTATAAACCAAAACTGCACGTATGGAACATAAAGCCAAATCTTTAAGACCATTTATAGGCGCAAAGGATTTTGATATTTCAAGAAGCTTTTACCGGGATCTTGGGTTTGAAGAACACGTAATCAGTTATAATATGTCCGTCTTCAAGCTCAATGAACTTGCCTTTTACTTGCAGGATTACTACGCCAAAGAGTGGATTGAGAATACCATGCTTTTCCTGGAAGTGGACGATGCCGACCGCTACCGGAAAGAACTGTTCGCCCTGGATTTACCAGGCAGATATGAAGGTGTAAAATTAACGCCTGTCCGCACTGAGACCTGGGGTAAAGAATGCTTTTTACACGATCCGTCGGGCGTTCTCTGGCATTTCGGTCAATTTTTCTGAAAACTTTTTGCTAAACACTTTCAACAAACCAGCCATGAAAAATTTTACTTCTCTACTGTGCTCTGTATTGCTTTTGAATGCAGTTGTAAGTTTTGGTCAAAAGCAACCTGATTTGTTCAGGCGGAATGTGGATGTTCATATTATGCCCATCGCACTCGCTTTTCCTGATCCTTCTATCCGGATTGGAAGTGAGTTTATGACCGGCGGCAGGTGGAGCTACGGACTAAGTGTAGGCGCTGGCGTGCGGGCGCTTACTTTGGGAAAAACGCTGTTCGGCAACAACAAACCACCCCAATACAGCATGGTGGAAATCCGGCCGGAGGTGAAGTTCTACTGGCTTAAAAGAGACTACATGGGCTGGTACCTGGCGGCAGAAGGCATTGTTTCTCATGTAAACAGGGAGCTGGGAAGAGATTCCCATTACGTATCCGATACCACCCAGATCTACTTCGAGCGATCGAATTTCAGTAAAACAAAATTCGGTCTTGCCGGCAAGATCGGCGCCAAATTCCTGATCCCGAAAAAGCTGACGATTGACCTTTACACCGGACTTGGCCTCGCCCGCACGAATGTCAGATATACCGAAATCGTAAATCCCAGAGAAGAATCGTACGATCCGTTTTTTGAAGGAGAGAATTTTTATCCCGGCAAGAAATTTACTCCGATCGTGTCCGTCGGGGTGAAATTCGGAATGCTCGTCTGGCAGGATTAGGCTGAATGATACGCAAACCCTGCGATCGGGTAGTTCATTTTCCAATTCAAAAGTTGCGTCAGTTCTGGCGCAACTTTTTTGCTGTAAGCGGATATGAGATTATTGTTAAAATACCTTCGTCCGCATTACCGCCTCATTTCTTTCGCTCTTCTGCTGGCCGGTATTGCCCAGCTGCTGACTCTGATAGATCCCGTTATTTTCGGGAAGATTATCGACGAATATGCGACGAACACGGCCGGACTGAGCGAGGACGAGCTGCTGCGCGGCGCCACCCGCTGGCTTTTGCTCGCGCTTGGGATAGCAGTACTGGCGCGTTTATGCAAAGCGGCACAGGATTACATTACCCGCAAGGCGGTGGCCCGTTTTGGCATGTACATTTTCAATGATGGACTCAAACAAACACTCCGCCTGTCCTTTCAGGAGTTTGAAGAAAGCCGGAGTGGCACTACCCTCTCCGTACTTCAAAAGGTAAAAACCGACGCCGAGCGGTTTATCAATGCATTCATCAATGTACTCTTTTCGTCTTTCGTGGGCGTGGGTTTTCTGGTTTGGTACAGTATCAACCGTAATTGGCTGCTCGTACCTGTGTTCTTCGTGGGCGTTTTGCTTTTAGGCTCGCTCACCGGACTGCTTTCCAAGCGCATCAAGGGCATTCAAAGATCCATCAACCGGCAAACGACCAAACAGGCGGGCGTAATTACAGAGAGTCTCCGCAATATAGAGCTTGTTAAAAGTCTGGGCTTAACCTTTGCCGAAATACGACGACTGAATGCATTAACGCTGGATATTTTCGAGCTGGAAATGCAGAAAGCGCGCAAGGTAAGCTTCCTCTCCTTCCTGCAAGGCAACATGCTCAACCTGCTCAAACAGTCGATCCTCTTCATTTTACTCTGGCTGATTTTCAGGAAAGTGCTCAGTACCGGCGAGCTGATTGCCATGCAATTTATATCAACTGCCATTTTCACGCCTTTGCAGGATCTCGGTAATATGATCATTCTGTACCGTGAAGCCGATGCTTCTTTGAAGAGTTTTGATCAGTTAATGCAAAAGCCCATTGAGAAAAGACCCGAGAACTCGGTTGAGCTTGGCAAATTGGAAAGTCTGCGTTTCAGTCACATTGTGTTCCGTCATCAAACTGCTGGTTACAATGCAATCGATGACATTTCGTTCGATGTTGCTTTGGGACAAACCATTGCCTTCGTGGGACCTTCGGGATCGGGTAAGTCTACATTGGTGAAGCTTTTGGTCGGCTTGTACACGCCGGTAAGCGGCGCTATTTACTTCAACGAAACCCCAGCAACACAGATTCGTTACAATCCATTGCGGCGGCAAATCGGTTTCGTAACGCAGGATACGGCGCTTTACGCAGGCACGATCCGCGATAACCTCCTTCTGGTAAAACCTGCCGCAACCGACGAGGAAGTTCAGGAGGCACTGCGAAAAGCCTCAGCGCTCGGACTTGTTGCCAAAGCTTCCAATGGGCTCGATACCATTCTAGGTGAAAACGGGATGAAACTTTCAGGCGGCGAAAAGCAGCGGATCTCCATTGCACGCGCATTGCTGCGAAATCCACAGCTGTTGATTTTCGACGAAGCTACCTCCGCACTCGACTCGCTCACCGAAGAAGAAATTACCGCCACAATCCGCGATATATCCACCAGCCGCCACCAAATGACCATCTTAATCGCCCACAGATTATCGACCGTCATGCATGCTGATGTGATTTATGTTTTAGAAAAAGGCAAAATCTCAGAGTCGGGCTCCCACGACGAGCTGCTCGAACACAAAGGACTCTATTACTCGATGTGGCGGCAGCAGGTTGGTGAACGCAGGTAGCTGAATGCACGCACGTTTGGCACAATCCTTGCTTATAACCCGGTCAACATTCTTTGAACAACATGGAACAAATGAAAATCGACCAGGATGCACTGGTACCTGTGGATTTCGAAAATGAGGCATTGACCCGTAACCTCAAAATCTTCCGCCCTGCTGTATTTACCGACGGGGATATGTACAAATGTCTGCTCGGGCCGGATCTGGAAACGGGTATTCTGGGCACAGGAGATTCAGCACGGGCTGCGATGCTGGACTGGGATGTAAAATTAAATGAGTTCATCAGTGCCCACGACCCCAACGATCCGCTTGCGCAGTATGTACTGGATATGCTTGCTACTACGTCTAATATGGTTTGGTAGCGTACAGGTTAGCATTTAAAATCAGACGCGGATCACAAGCACTGCGCCGTATTTTACTTCTATCTTAAAAAAATCGGCAAGCAATGTGCCCCGGTGGATCGTCAGCAGCATCCGGATTACACCTGCGTGCGTCACTATTGCCACGCGCTGCCAATTCATTTTAATTAACTCACTCCAAAATACATTGACCCGCAGCTGCAAGTCGAGCATACTTTCACCTCCGGGCACGCAGCAGTTCACAAAATCGTCCATCCATTGTTGAAGATCGTTTTGATCAACCGTATCCCAGGTTTTTCCTTCCCAGTCGCCGAAATCAAGCTCAGCCAGGCGCGGATCTGTGGTAAATGCAGGATCAATTTTTTCCGCCAAAAGCGTGCAGCGTGTCGCCGGACTGGAATATACCTGATCGAATTTTACCGGAAGCTGAGTTTTCAGGATGTCAAACTCTTTCTCAAAATCCCCGGTAAGAGGTACTTCGAGCCGCCCGTAGATCAAGCCTGGCGAGAGTGCCGGGGTAGTGTGCCGGATCAGATAAATTTCCATATTGCAATCAGGCAAAAGTAAAAACCCACTTCGCACACCTGCTGGACCGCACCCAGGCAATCCCCTGTATATCCCCCAATCCATTTCACAAAATACCGGCTCATCGCCCAGGTAACCACGCCTAGAAAGGGAATGGACAAGAGCGGAAGCGCAGAGCTGAACATCGTGCACAGCAAAAGCAAAGGCACAATCCCGAACATAGCAGCAATTGCCAATGTAACGGCTGTGACATTTTGCGCCACCGGCTTTGCTTTACTATCGTCGGTATCGCGTGCATAAGGCTGATTGTAAATGATCGATGCGGGCATCAACCGGCTGATCGCATGTGCCGCTATCATCAATCCAAAAACTTGTGAAACCTGATTGTCAAAACGATCAGCTAGCTCCTGTAACAAAGCAAATTTCAAGGCCAGGATACCAATCAGCCCCAAAGCACCGTAAGTACCCAATCGACTGTCTTTCATGATGACCAGGATCTTATCGCGCGTCCAGCCGCCGCCAAAGCCGTCGCAGGTATCCGCAAAGCCGTCTTCGTGCAGCGCACCTGTTGTGAGAATGGAGGCTATGATTGAAAATACGATGGCAATGGAAAAGCCGGTCAGCGGTGAAATAACCAGCCACACCGCAGCCGAAATGCCGCCCACGATCCAGCCAATCAGCGGCAGAAAGCGCGTAGCCGGACTCAGGTTCTCTGGCTTGAACACAACCCAGCCGGGAATCGGAATCCTGGTGTAAAATTGCAATGCAGCAAAAAAGAGGGCAGCCTGGTGTCTCATAAATCGGGCTTTCCGCTGACACCGGCACTTTCAAAACTCGCCATTTCGTTCAAAAAGGCAACTGCGCTTTGCAGGATGGGGTAAGCTACTGCGCAGCCTGTACCCTCGCCGAGCCGCATTCCCAAATGCAGGATCGGTTTCGCATTCAGTGTGTCCAGCAAGATCTTATGCCCCTTCTCGTCGGACTGGTGACAGAATACCGCATACTGCCGCACGCCGTGGTTCATTTTCAAAGCCGCCAGGTAAGCCGCCGAAGCGATGAACCCGTCGACCAGCACCAGCATCTGCCGGGCCGCAGCTTCCAGCATTGCGCCACACATCATCGCAATTTCAAACCCACCGAAAGTCTGCAAAACCTGTATCGGATCATTAGCGGTATCTCTGTGCGATTCAGCAGCTTTGGTCAGAAGCTGAGTTTTCCTTTCCACTCCCGCATTATCCAGGCCGGTACCTTTTCCCACGCAATCTTCCACAGGCAAGCCGAGCAGTTGGCTCATAATCATCGCCGCAGAAGAGGTGTTACCAATGCCCATTTCTCCAAAACCAATCACATTACAACCCGACTCGCTGATCGAGCCCACCAGCTTCGCACCTTCATCCAGGCAGCGCAAGCATTCGTCTGCCGTCATTGCAGCGCCTTCGAGGAAGTTTTTCGTACCAAAACCAATTTTGCGGTCAAGCAGCTTCTCGTGCGGCGAAAACTCATAATCTACCCCTGCATCCACTACCGTCAATCCGATCTGGTGCTGGCGGGTAAATGCATTGATCGCCGCACCGCCGTTCAGGAAGTTCAGTACCATTTGCGCGGTTACTTCTGTGGGATAGGCGCTCACGCCGTTTGCAGCGATCCCGTGGCTGGCTGCAAAAACAATGATATGCGGGGAAGTGAGTTGCGGACTAAGCGTATTTTGCACTGAAGCAATCTGATATGCCAGCTCTTCCAGTAAACCCAATGCACCTTGCGGCTTGGTTTTCGAATCAATTTTCTCCCGGATGCGGGCATCTAAATCCATAGGCATCTTTGGTGCTCTGCTATTTTGTTCCAATTATTATTTTAAGAAAAGGGGCAATCCCGAAACCATAAAAATGGCCTTTTCAGCCTTCGCAGCCACGTACTGATTGGCCCAGCCCTGCAAGTCGGTAAACTTCCTGCCCACCTCGGTATCGGCATGTAACCCCATTCCGATCTCGTTAGATATGATAATGAAGGTTCCGGACATAGCTGCGATCGCGTCTATCTCAATCCTGAAAGCATTTATAGCTTCTTCCATGTCCTGTTCATGTTCCATAAACAAGTTGGTGAGCCACAGGGTAACGCAATCGATCACTACGACGCGGTTGTGCAGCGGGAGCAAATGGATATCCTGCTCCTGTTCCATCAGGTCCCATTCCGGTCCGCGCTCGTGGCGGTGCAGCTGCACGCGCCGCGCAAAATCTTCATCCCAAATGCGTGCGGTCGCTACATAAACGGGATTTTTGCTGAGCTGCAATGCCATTTGCTGGGCATAGCTGCTTTTACCGCTTCTTGCCCCGCCGCTTACATAAATGATCATCTATTCTGCGCTTTTAAATCTTTTGTACAGAAAAAGCTGCCACTTCTCTTCGGCCACGCCCGCTTTGTCCATCTCGGCCCGGGCCAATGTGAAAAACAGGTCTGACAGCCGATTGATATAAGCAGGGATCGCCTCGTTCACTTCGTCGGTTTTGATCAGTGAAACGAGTCGCCGCTCTCCCCGGCGCATTTGGGTACGTGCTACGTGGCATAGCGCAGAAACTTCGTTGCCGCCCGGGAGCAGGAAGTAGTCCGAAGGCGAAGTCATGGCGGCTTCCAGTTCGTCGATCCATTGTTCGCAAAATGCGGCCCCGTCAACAGGCATCGGGTTTTTGTTTTCCTTCTTGGCATCCGAAGGCCGCGCCAGGTGCGACATCATGTCCATCAAATCCTTCTGGATCTTTTGCAGATTGCCCTGCCATTCATGCGTCTCGCCCAACTTCACGCGGAGCAGTCCGATCGTCGAATTGGCTTCATCGAGCGTGCCAATGCATTCCACGCGTACATCATCCTTAAATACCCGGCTCCCGCCGAATAATCCAGTAGTTCCTTTGTCTCCTTTTTTGGTGTAGATTTTCATATGTGAACTTCGGCCGTCGGCTGTCAGCTTTCGGCCTATTCTTGTCTAGTTATTTAAAAGTTATTTCTCTTGATGTCATTCGCAAAGCCGACTGCCGAAAGCCGACAGCCGAAGTCTTCAATCCACCCTTCTATAATACCCCAGCTCCCGTTCGGGCAGCAATTCCGGGTGGAGGATTTGGATGAGGTCGGCTAGTATTTCGTGGGGATTTACGGCGCCGGATTCCCAGTAATCATTGGCGCCTTGTTCGTTTATTTTTTTGTTATAATTAAATATTTGTCCTGACTTGAATGCTTTGAAATCAGCGTAGCGTGTGTCTTTGGCTAGGATCTGCTCCTTTTTTGTGATATTTCCGATACTGACATTCAGCCAGTAATCGGCTTGCAACGCAATGGGGTATACTGCCTCGAAACTGAGCGGCAGACTGCCCGTAGCTCTTGTTGCCGACCAATGGTAAGCAGCCCCCGCATCCCGCAAAAACTGACAAACGTAGCTGTTTCCATTCGGCACAAACCACGCATCCCGCGAGTTCATTCCTGTGACCACGCTCGGTTTGACAGCCGCATTCCGGCCCATTGCAGCGAGGCGGTTATACTCGTTTTCCACGACCGTGAACCTCGCGTTCACCTCGGCTTCCTTATTGAGCAATGCGCCCATCAGCTTCACCCATTCAGCCCGCCCGAGCGGCGTGGTTTCCACCCATTCCGAATTGATCAGGACTGGTATCCCCGCGGCTTGCAGCGCTGCATAGTGGTTCATCTTGGAAACCGGGCTACCTGTCGCCATGACCAGGTCCGGGTGCATGGTGATCAGCTTTTCTTCATTCAAGCCCTGGTCTTTGCCTACTTCCACAATCCTGCGCGCTTTGATCCGCTCAATCACCCGCGGCGACGATACATATTGTACATTACCGAGCCCTACAAGCACATCCTCCGCTTCAAGAAATCCTACCAATCCGATGTGCATCGACGACATCGCCACCAGGCTCCGCACCGGTATTTCAATCAACTGTGCTGTCGGGTAGCCTTTGGGCCGCTGCGCACCGCGCGGCACCAGCAGGTAGGTCATCGTATCGGCCGATTTCTCAAACGGGCTTGCAATCTGCACCACCTTGAATTTTTTGTGATAGCTGATCCTGAAACCTTTCGCATATTTCACCTGCACTTCGCCTGAAAAGTGCGCATTGCCGCCCCTGCGAATTTCATTTTTTTCGTAGAGGGAAGATGAGCTCCCGCAGCCGAACAGAAGCGGGACAAGCAAAAAGGCAATTCCTATATTTCGTTTAAAACTCATTGATTCAATGTTTTGAGCACAAATTCTACCCGCTCCTCCACCGTGCCAAATGGAAGAATAATCAGCTCATAACCCGCCTCCTGATACACCTGAAAAACAGCTTCATACAAAGCCGCTGAATCTTCAAACGTCTGCCAGCGTTCCTCATCATTCACATAAATCGCTTCCCAGGGCGGCGCGATCAAAACAGTTGACGCATACCTGCATTCGCGCACAGCTGCCGAAAGTGCGGGGCCAATTTCCAGGCCGCCCACTTTTAAATAAGCCACAATATCCGGGATACCTCTGTCGAAAAAAGTGGCTGCATTTGCATCGGCGGATTTGAAATCAGCCACCATTTTTTCCAGACAAAGTGCGGCGAATGCATTCAGATCAAGCCAGGGCAGGCACGTACTTTCCAATGCGACCTGCTCGCGGATCAGCCCGCGCGATACTTCCTGCATTACCCTGAAGCCTTGCTCCTGCAATGCATTCAGCAAGGTCGATTTGCCCGAACCTGGGCCGCCTGTTATGACAATTGATCGCATTATGTTGTTATTAAATACACGGAAAAGCACACCAGCAGTACCATCACAAAGCAAACGCGGTGATTGATCCGGCTTACAATTGCACTCTCACCTGGTGCAATTTCCCGCTCCATTTCACCGATGTAAGGTTTGTCGACGACCACCCCGTGGTACACGTTTGGCCCTCCGAAACGACAGCCGAGAATTCCCGCGAGCGCTGCCTCCGGGACGCCCGCATTTGGACTTTTGTGTTTGCTCCCGAAGCGGAACATGAAATCCAGTCCGCGCCAGCTTCCGGTGACAAGTACCATCAAAAGCGCAGTCAGCCTTGCAGGAATGAAATTAGCGACATCATCAAGCCGCGCGGCAAATTTGCCGAACTTTTCATAGCGTGCATTCCGGTACCCGATCATCGAGTCGAGCGTGTTCACCATTTTATAAGCCATCATACCCGGCACTCCTGCCACCAGATAAAAAAACAATGGCGCTACCACGCCGTCGCTCAGGTTCTCCGACATGGTTTCAAGCACACCAATGCGTATTTGCTGCGCCGAAAGTCGGGACGTATCCCTTCCCACAATCCGCGAAAGCTGGCTCCTTCCTGCGGCCAAACCCTCCGTTTCCAGTTTTTCGAAAACCGCCCTGCCCTCCCGGATCAGAGTTTTGTTAGCGAGCCCGTACCAGACCAGCACGCTGTTCAGCAGCAGGTAAAGCCAGGGTAAGGCGGCGGTGATTTTGTTTAAATACCAAAAAGAAACAAAGACCGAAACCACCAGGACAACAGCCATGAACATCCCTTTTGCAAACCTGTAACTCCCGTTGTTGAGCCGCTTTTCACCAAATGAAATCAGGTTACCAAACAGCTTTACAGGATGCGGCCAGTTTTCGGGATCGCCGAGCCACAGATCCAGCACATAACCCGCCAGCAATGGAACAATCAGTAATACAGCGTTTTCCATTCTTCCAATGCGTGAACAAGCAAGTTGTTTTTCTCCGGACTGAGTGTTGCTACCCGGAAATACTGACGTGTGAGGCCACGGAAATTACCCGCGTCGCGGACG
Organism: Dyadobacter crusticola DSM 16708; assembly: GCF_000701505.1. Taxonomy (GTDB): domain Bacteria; phylum Bacteroidota; class Bacteroidia; order Cytophagales; family Spirosomataceae; genus Dyadobacter; species Dyadobacter crusticola. The sequence continues at coordinate 59,490 of NZ_JNJB01000004.1, forward strand.
AGAATACCGTGATTATCCAGCAAAAATTGTTTCAGGTGGCCCGCGCTTCTTACCAGCGTTTTGCAAAGAAAGAAATGCGTTGCGCTTTCTTCTGTTTCAATGCCGTCATTCCGTTTGAGCTGATCTAAAAAATCCTGTTTGTCGGAAAGCAGCTGTTCTATGGGTGGCGCGATTTTATGGTAATTATCAAAGATGAAATGACCGGCCGCCTGCGCCAGTGCATTCACTGTCCACGGTTGCTTAATCGCCCGCAATTGAGATACCAGCTCCTCCTGACCGGCGATATATCCCAGCCGCAAGCCCGGAATTCCGTAGGTTTTAGTCATAGACCGCATGATAACTACATTCCGGAAAGACTTTAAAAGTCCGAATGCACTTTCTACGTCTACGGTAAAATCTATGAATGCTTCGTCGATCACAAACAGACAGCCGGGGCTTCTTTTGATCCAGAACAGCAGGTGGGGGAAGACTTTGCCGGTCGGATTATTCGGGTTGCAGATAAATACCAGATCCGAGCGCAGCTGTGGCAGCTCCAAGCCCTCCGACCAGGGTAAGAACCGGAGCTCGTGACCAAAGATGTGGCAGGCATCTTCGTATTCCGAGAAAGCAGGCGTGAGAATGGTAGTTGTGCTCCCGGAAAACAGCTGTGCGATCAGGTAAATGCTTTCGGTAGTGCCGTTATTCACCAATATCTGTTCGCTTTGCAGCCCGTGATGCGAAGCGATCTTCTCTGAAAGCCGCTCTGCCGTTACCTCGGGGTACCTGTTAACTTCCTTCCATTTGTCCCATACAAACTCCTTCATGCCCGCAGGCTCGCCGCCGTACCACACATTGGTACTGAAATCGGCGACGATATCCTTCCCGAAAGTGTAGCCATCATCTCCGTGTCCGCTCAACATCGTTTGTCAAAATTTTAGGGTATTGTAAATCTGGTCCATATCCACATTTGCGCGGATCAGATCCGCGAGCTTATCGTATTGCTGCTCCTTGAATTTCTGAAAATCCAACCCTTTTTCCGCTACTTCGGAGGTATATGGACTCAGCAGGTAATCGATCACATGATCATTATCCAGGATACCGTGAATGTAAGTTCCCCAGGTTTTGTGATCGAGATAATAGCCGTCGGTTCTTCCGTCTGAGAATGTTGCGACCGGCGAATGCGCACCTTTCACTTCCGTACTCCCCATATGAATCTCGTACCCGCTCCCTGGCAGCCCGTTTTGAGCAAAGGTAAACTGGCATTGCAGCGTTGTTTTTTCTTTTTGTAAAATGGTAGATACCGGTAAAATCCCAAGCCCGGGAATGCTTTCAAGACTTCCCTCCACCTGAAACGGGTCTTCAATACTTGTGCCGAGCATCTGGTATCCGCCGCAAATGCCGACAACTGTTTTTCCTGCTTTGTGTGCAGTTATAATGCCTTTTGCCATTCCGCTGTTCTTGATGACGAGCAGATCATCAATGGTATTCTTGCTTCCGGGGACAATGATAATCGATGCTTTTTCCAATTCGACCGGGTCCTGCGTGTAGAACAAATGCACGCGCGGGTCATTTTCGAGACGGTCAAAGTCGGTAAAATTGGAGAGCCTGCGGAGGAGTACCACGGCCACATTGATCTTGCCAGAGGCTGCATTCCTGAACTTGGATTCCAGCGAAACCGAATCTTCCTGTTCGAGGTAAATGTCGCGAAAGTAGGGCAAAATGCCGGTAACGGGCAGTTCGGTCAGATCTTCCAGCATTCGCTTCCCATCTTCAAACAACCTTGCATCTCCGCGGAATTTATTGATGATAATACCCTTCATACAAGCCCTTTCTTCGGGGGTCAAAAGCGCGATTGTCCCGTACACGCTCCCGAAAATGCCTCCTTTGTCAATGTCGCCGATCAGGTAAGTGGCAGCGCCGGCGTGGCCCGCCATGCGAAGATTGGTGATATCGCGGTGTTTCAGGTTCAACTCGGAAATACTGCCGGCGCCTTCCATTACGATTGGTGAATACTTAGCTGCAAGTCTGTCGTAAGCGTCCTTTGCGGAAGTAAAGAGCACCTGCTTGTCATTCGCCATGAAATATTCGTAGGCCGACTGGTTACCCACGGGTTTTCCATTCAAAATCACCTGCGACGACTTGTCACTCGTCGGCTTCAAAAGCACCGGGTTCATATCCGAATGGCAAGCGATACCAGCCGCCTCAGCCTGCATCACCTGCGCACGTCCCATTTCGAGTCCGTCGGCAGTGACGTAGCTGTTGAGCGACATATTCTGCGCTTTGAATGGGGCGGGATTAAATCCATCCTGCTTAAAAATACGGCAAAATCCCGCTGCAATGGCACTTTTGCCCACATCGGAGCCGGTACCTGCAAACATAATCGGACGCAATCGGGTGATTATTGACATTGTATTTATAAAGTCCTGAAAAAGCTATTTAGCATTTACATTATCATTTAACAAAAACAAAAACACTACAAAGGCGCATCGTCAACTACCCCAGGCGCCTGGTAACCGAGCTTGTAATTCTTTCCTGCGACATATCATCCAGCGAGAGGCACTCCGCGCCCAGCGCCTGCGCCAGCTCAGCCGCGCGACCAAAACGCAGGTAGCCTTTTTCGGTATCCAGCACCAGTGACTGAATGTTCAACCCGGAAATTTGTGCAGCAATCTGTACGGTTTGCGACCAGGGGTCACCACCGCCAGGGAGCGGCACATTAGCCTTTCCATCACTTAAAATGACAAGAAACGGTTTGATCCCACTCCTGCTTTGATAAGAAGTCAGAAGTTCCTGCGCGAGTTGCAGCGCATGTGCAAGCGGCGTGCGGCCACCGGTAGGAAGCGACTGCATGGCCATTATGGCGCGCTCGGTACTGGCAGTCGGTTCAAGCAAAACTTCCGCCTTCAACCCACGAAAGGAGATCACGCCCACGGTATCGCGCTTCTGGTAAGCATCTTCCAGCAAGCTCAGCACACTGCCCTTCACCGCCTCCATTCGTTTCCCGGCCGACATTGACCCGGAAGCATCTACAACAAAAAGGATCAGGTTCCCGGCTTTCCCCTGCTTCACTTTCCTATGCAAATCCTCTCGCGCCAGCCCAACCTGATCCGGATCCCGCGCAACTGCGTGCATCAAACTCGCTGTAACAGCAAGGTCTTTGGCAAAAACATCCTTCTCAACCCGCACCTGCATACCTCTGACAGTATCCCAAGCCTTGCTCCTGCGCCCCCCCGAAAGTTCAGGAGCAACCACCGCAGCCTCTGACTTCAATTCCACATTTCCCAAAGCCGCAACACCAAGAACCTTTTCCTCACCCCCTGGCCCCCTCTCCGGCAAACCCGAAAGTTCACCCCCAGCCGCACGCTCAGGCAAAGCCGCAAGCCCAGCCGCAGGCGTAGGCCCTAGCTCAGGCGAAGCCGCAAGCCCAGCCGAAGGCGAAGGCCCTAGCTCAGGCGAAGCCGCAAGCCCAGCCGAAGGCGAAGGCCCCAGCTCAGGCGAAGCCGCAAGCCCAGCCGAAGGCGAAGGCCCAAGCTCAGGCGAAGCCGCAAGCCCCGGCGCAGCCCCAAAATCTCTTGCCCCGGGATTTATCCCGGGGACCCGGTGAATGAGGACAAGTTGGGCAGCTTGTTTGATGTCATCGGAGATAACAGCTGATCTTCCCGCCCAGGCGGCAAGCGTAACCGCAGTTTTATACATCACAATATCTGCCCTTAAACTCGCCACAGACCATTCCATACAAATCTGACTGATCAGCGAGAGCAAACCATCCGGCATTTGTACCGAAGGCAGCAGCAGCTGAGCGCGATGTATCCTCTCTTGTAGTGCCAACTGAGACAAACGCCATTTTTCAACAAAAGCGGCAGGATTTGCTTCAAACTCCATTCTTCTCCTCACAACCTCGGTTCTCTCTGCAATATCCTGCGGCGGAGCTACCTCCACCATCAGTCCGAAACGATCCAGGAACTGCGGTCGGAGATTCCCCTCCTCCGGGTTCATGGTACCGATGAGCACAAATCTGGAAGGGTGGCTTGCAGACAGTCCCTCGCGTTCAATGGTATTCATGCCGGACGCAGCAACGTCCAGGAGAATATCGACGAGGTGGTCGGCGAGGAGATTTACTTCGTCGATATACAAAATACCCCTGTGCGCGGCAGCCAGCAGGCCGGGTTGCAGCTTTCTCTTTTTTTCAGACAGGATCGCTTCCAGATCGAGGCTGCCTATCAGCCGGTCTTCCGAAGCCCCGAGGGGCAGATCCACGAAAGGCGGGGCAATCTGCTCAAAATCAGTTTTGACCCATTGACTATCAACGGATTGTTCCGTTTCAGCAGAATCGAAAAGCAAGCTAAATTCCCGTTTTACCAGCGGCATTACGGCGGACAAGCCACGTGCGGCAGTTGTTTTGGCAGTACCTTTTTCACCTTTGATCAACACGCCGCCGATACCAGGATTTACCGCACAGAGCAGCAGCGCCTGCTTCAACTTTTCTTGCCCTACAATGGCGGAAAACGGATAATAATGCATGGGTATGTTCAAATTCATGTATTTCAGACTCTCCTATTCACTCCTGATTTCGACCAGCTCTTCACTTTTGAGGTACAGCTCCTTTAGACCCTCCAAAGCTTCCTGGGACGGATTCGCCCACATACCTCTTTGAGCCGCTTCCAGCAGCCGCTCCGAAATCGCGTGCAGCGCCCAGGGATTACTTTCTTCAAAAAACTGCTGCATGGAACGATCGAGCGCGTAAGTCTCTGTTACTTTTTCGTACATCCAATCGTCGACCACCCTGGCAGTAGCATCGTAACCAAAGAGGTAATCGACTGTGGCGGTAAGTTCGAGACCACCTTTGTAGCCGTGCTTTTTGATGCTCTCGATCCATTTCGGGTTAACAACACGCGACCGGAATACACGCAATGTTTCTTCTTTCAGATCGCGCACGACGGGCTTGGCAGGATTTTGCGAATCGCCAAAGTAGTGCCTGGGCTGCTGGCCGGTGAGGTTGCGGATGGTAGCGATCATCCCGCCGTGAAATTGCAGGTAATCGTCGCTGTCGAAAATGTCGTGCTCGCGGTTATCCTGGTTATGTAAAGCTATTTCAACGCCTGCGAGCTGGTTTTTGAACTCGCTTCTTGCATCCACACCCTGCGCATTTCTGGAATAGGCATACCCGCCCCAGTTCACATAAGCTTGTGCGAAATCTGCATCTGATTGCCAGTTTTTCTCATCAATAAGCGGCAAAATGCCCGCTCCGTAAGTGCCTGGCGCTGCACCGAAAACGCGGTACCCTGCCCGCGCCTCGGCTTCTTCGGGTGAGAGCTCCTGGTTTTTATGTAACTCGGCAAGATCTTTCAGGTAATGACTGCGCACGAAATTCTGGTCCAGCGGCTCGTCGCTGGCGATCACCAGCTGCACAGCTTCGTCAAGCAGTTCTATCAAATGTGGAAATGCGTCGCGGAAAAAGCCGCTGATGCGGGTAGTAACATCAATGCGCGGACGGCCGAGCTCCGCAAGTGGGATCAGCTCCACGCCCGTAATGCGCCGACTCTCCGACTGCCAGAGCGGGCGCACGCCAAGCAATGCAAGTACCTCGGCCACATCGTCCCCGTGCGTCCGCATGGCGCTGGTACCCCAAATACTGATCCCCACACTTTCCGGATACCGTCCCGTTTCTTTTAAATGGCGCTCCAAAACCTCACGCGCAAGCTGCTGCCCAACTTCCCACGCGGCCTTTGAAGGCAAAACCCGGGGATCAACTGCATAGAAATTCCGTCCCGTTGGAAGAATGTGCGCCATTCCGCGCGTAGGAGCGCCACTCGGACCAGCAGGAACGTAACCGCCCGAGAGTCCGTGCAGCAGGTTTGTTATCTCTTCGTCTGTTTTTGCAAGATTCGGGACAAGTTCCTTGCAGGCAAATTCCAGAATGCGTTTGATACCCGAAAACCCTGGTTTTTCAGGAACAAAGTCCAGTGTTTCAAAAATGACCTGATCGATTGCTTTTACATCAAAACCGTAGCTTTCCAAAAGGCTGAACAAGTGGTTGCTCAATTCATCCACTGCATCCAGCGCGTCGGCGCCTGTCACAATGGGCTTACCGGCGAGCGTCTGCAAAGCAATGGGTACGTGCCTTAAACGTTCGCCTTTTTTAGATAAAACAGCTTCATAATCCAGTCCGAACATCCGCAGCATTTCGGATTGCAGACCGGGTATTTCAGCATTTGGAAGGCGGGTAAGTGATTGCAGCATATCTGTCAGTGCTTGTCCCGTCGGCATTTCACCCAGCGTATGCAGCCCGTTCCTGATCTGCGCCGCGCCCAGCTCGCAGAGATATCCGTCTATATCTTCGATCAAATGTGCTATATCTTTTCCATCCATTTCGGCAAGACTTACCGGCACGCCTTCGGGCGTCATTTCATCGTCCCAATCGTGCTTGTGATCACCGTGGTCGCGGCTCAGCATGGCGGCGAGATCGGCATCCAGGTTGGTTTGTCGGATCAGGTCCCAGATTTGTCTCTGCAACAGCGGCAGCTTGGCCGGATCGAGGCTTTCTACCTGATAGTATTCATCAACAAGCTGGGTTAATTCCGCCAGTTCACCGTAGCTATCCGCCGAAGTCATAGGCGGCGTAAGATGATCGACCACTACCGCATGCGCGCGGCGTTTGGCCTGCGAACCTTCACCCGGGTCGTTGATAATAAATGGATAAAATAGCGGCAAATCGCCCAGAATAGCATCGGGAAAACAGTTTTCGGACAAACCTATTCCTTTACCCGGCAACCATTCCAGGGTACCATGCTTACCCACATGCACGATTGCGTCTGCCTGCCACTCATCGCGGAGCCAGCGGTACAATGCATAATAATGGTGCGTGGGGGGCAGGTCGGGCTGGTGGTAAATCGCATCAGGGTCCATACCGTAACCTCTCGGCGGCTGTAAGGCTACAAATGCATTGCCAAGTTCAAGACCAGCCAGCGCAATGTGCCCGTCGTGTATGTAAGTTTCCCCGGGAGGCGGGCCCCACTGTTTGGTTATTTTTTGCCGGATCAAAAGCGGTAATTCTTCAAACCAGCTTTGATATTGTGCCGCTGCTACGCGCCCGGCCGCATTGCCCAGCTGTGCAGGTGTAAGGTAATTTTCGTCGTAGGAACACCTGTCTATTAAAGAATGCATCAGCTCGTCCCCGGTCGCAGGCAGGTTTTGAATTAAATATCCCTCCGCCTGCATAGCGTGCAGAATATTCATCAGAGACGCGGGTGCATCAAGCCCCACTGCATTTCCGACCTGCGACGCTTTTGTATTGGAGTTTGTAAAAATGAATGCAACTTTTTTGTCGCGGTTATTCAAATGTTTCAGTCTGGCAAAACGGAGAGCGAGACCTGTAACCCTGTCGACACGCTCGGCCAGCGGCTCATAGCCTTTTGTTTCTTTTCCTTTTTCCTTGAATGAAACAGGCACCGTGATAATCCGGCCGTCAAATTCGGGAATGGCCACGTTCATGGCGGTATCCAGCGGATTCAGTCCCCGCGCCGACGATTCCCAGGGGCCGCGCGCCATTCCGCTCGTAATGGCTTGCAAAATCGGAACGTCCAATCCTGTGAGCGACGCAACGGGCTTGCTGATCGTACCCGCAGGCTGGATATCCGTAATTGCAAATGAAATAGTGTTAATCAAAACATCCACACGCACGGGCGCCTCGAAAAACCTGAACGCCGCCGGCTTACCCCTCTCCGCATCAATGGATTTCAGGGAAGATGTAAAAACGGGCAATGCATTGAGCCCCCGCTCTTCCAGCGACTGTATCATCGCATCTACAAAGGCCGTGTTCCCGCTGATCCAATGCGCCCGGTAGAATGTAATCGCCACTGTCGCTCGCGATGGATCGTGCCATTTCAGCCAGTCTGTTATATCCGCATTTTCAGGCAGGTCGGGGTGGTAGATACCGTGCTCTGGCAACGCCGCTGCTGGCTCCGCGCCGAAGCCCGTCATGAGCAGATGGTCTGACAGATAAAATAACAGCGAGGCCAGGTTGTTGTAGCCGCCTGCTTGAAGATAACTTAATGTATCCTGCAAAATAGCCGGCGATACCGTGGATACTGCCGCAAATTCGGGGTTCAATTCACCCGTCCCGCTTACCACGATCAGGTGTTGCTGCCTTTGTTTGGCCAGGTTCACCAGCTCGCCAAAACCCGGGATACTGCTCAGCCTGCCATGAATGCGGATCACAACAATTTTGGCTTCCGCAATCTCCCTTTGCAGCAGCTGCGCCATTTGCTCCTCGTTTTTAATACCCATTAAACTCATTCCCAATGTTTTGGGAAATTCGTCTGGCAGTAGCTCCATGGCCCTGTTCAAGGCCAGCAAGTCCGTATCTGCATGCGTAAGGAAAACGATCCCTTCTGTGGGCAGCGCAGTTTCGCCGGCGATAGTGGCATTCTCAGATCCTTTCCACGTATAAAATTGAAAAACGTATTCGGCCAGGTCGGCGGGGGGCACGAGGTACCTGTCCGCCTTGACCATGCTTTCGATATAATCAAAAATGGCGAAGATCTGCCAGTCATTATTGATCGAATGAAACCACACCGAATGCCCGTCAAAAAGCAGGGTAACCACATTAGCCAGCGTGCAAGGGCCCAGACAGCCGCCTTTGGTCAGGTGCACGGTGTTCCGCAGCTTTCGTTTCAGCCACTCGCTTTTGTAAAGTTCAACCGGAATTGCCGCATAGCCACGGTCAACCCGGCCGCAGCAGCAGGCATTGTAGCAGTAGGACAAATGTCCCCTGCGCTGCACAAGGTTAATGGATTTTCCGTCTGAGCGCGTGACGCGCTGGCGTTTGTGTTGAGTCATTTCAATGGCTATCGGCTGTCAGCTATCGGCTATCGGATAATTAGGCCGACGGCCGATAGCTTTTTAGTTGTTCACTTTTATATTTATCAGGTTTTTTATAAAGCTTTGATTTTCGCCCCAGTATATGTGCATGTAGGTGGCGAAAGTGTTGTTTTTGCGGTAGAGCTTCGTATCTGTTTCAATGCCTCTTGCATTCGTAATCTGCGCGTTGGTTTCGGTTAAGCTGTTTTTTGTAAATCCGGAGTAATGGAATTCGTGGCCTTTGAACTGCAACCCATTCCAGTCTCCGGTGCGGTAGCCCAATACCATTTTGGAATGCAGCATACTGGTGCTGCATGGGAGTGCGCCTGTCATTTCAAATGTTTCACCTTGCGCGTTGGTAAGTTGCTCGCCGAGGTACATCAGTCCGCCGCATTCCGCGAAGGCCAGGCCGCCATTTGCACAATAAGCTTTGATACTCTCCCGCATGGTTTCGTTGTCACTCAGCGCTGCTGCATGTAGCTCGGGGTAGCCGCCGGGAATGTAGAGAAAGTCCGTTGCAGGCAGGACGTGATCGTGAATCGGGCTGAACCAGGTGATATCTCCCAGATCAGCAAGCGCCGCCATATTTTGATGGTAAGTAAATGTAAATGCTTCGTCCCGAGCAATGGAAATTCTGAGCCTGTTACCCGCCGTTTCTGCTATTTCCGGTGGCCGCATATCTCCATGGCTGAAATCAACCTTGGTCAGTTCCAGCAAACGGTCCAGGTTTACCGTTCGCTCAACTGCATCGGCTGCGTTTTCGATGATTTGCCCGTAGTCGGTTTCCGAGGAAATATGCAAACCCAGGTGTCGCGACGGAATTGCAAGTGCACTGTTTTTAGACAAAAACCCAAGTGCCTCAATGCCCACATCCGCACAGGCGTCCTGCAAAAACCGATAATGCGACTCCGTTCCCACGAAGTTGAAAATCACTCCTACAATGGTAATCTGGGGATAAAAATTTTTGAATCCGTACAGCAAAGCCGCCGCCGAGTACGCCATCGACCGGGCGTCGACGACCAAAACAACCGGCACGCCCAGCAACCCGGCGATTGCCGCACTGCTGCCATCCATTTTCTGCGCGCCATCGAAAAGTCCCATTACACCCTCGGTTACTGAGACATCTTTCCCAGCCGAATACCGATTATAAAGCGCCTGCACGTGCGCCTCCGAGGACATGAATGTATCCAGATTGATACTCTGGTTCCCAGCCGCTTCGGTGTGGTGAATGGGATCAATGTAATCTGGTCCGCACTTAAAGGGCTGTACTTTCAGGCTACGCCTGGTAAGCGCGCGCAGTAAGCCCAGCGTAAGGATCGTCTTACCCGAATTGCTCGCAGGAGCAGAAATGAGAAAATGGGACTGGGTCATTGGTTCTGCTGCTAGCGCCACCAACACCCGCCTGCACACGCATTCGTGTCCATTCGTGCATTCGTGGCAAACAAAAATTACGAAAGCCCCAAGCTAAATCTCACAATACGATCGGCAGAAAAAAGAAAAAGACAGGAAGGTTGGATTAAGAAGAAAACCCAATGAAGAGCACAGGGCATTAGCCCTGAAACGCAATATCCAGATCTGACTAGCTTCATTCCGCGAAAGCATTGTCAACAAAGAAAAGGCAGGTTTTCTGACTCGTAACGTTTCATCAAATTTCAAACGTTACTTACAGTTGCGCGACAGCTCGTGATTTTCACACGATTCCCCTAATAATTCACTGATTAGTAAAACCTTTCCTGTTGGAAAAAGATAGCAAAGAACTTGTTTGTGGCAAATGTAGCACGATTTTGCAGAAATCCCCGAAGGCGGCGGGCAAGAGGAAGAACTTTTCGCAGTCCCAAAAATTTTTGCTCCCCGCATCCAAAAAGGTATAGCTTTGCGCCTCATTTGGTTCACGCCTATGGTGTGATTAAAAGGGAATCCGGTGCAAATCCGGAGCAGTACCCGCTGCTGTAAGTTCATTTACTGGGAGTTGACATTTTGCCACTGGAAGAAGGGAATTTTGAATGATTGAATGATTGAATGACTGAATAGAATTATGAATGAGTGAGTTAGTGAATGAGTGAGTTAGTGAATGGCTGGGTTACGGCGGACGAGTGGTTTTTTAGTTAATATTATTCAAAACTGCGACCGTCCCATATTCAATCATTCGATCATTCAATCATTCAAAATTAAAATTCACTCATTCAATCATTCAATCATTCGATCATTCGATCATTATCCTTCCGGGAAGGCGTCTACTACTGAACGAGCCAGAAGACCTGCCATTTGAGAATATCCGTTTTGCTTTCGGGAAGAAAGGCGAGAGGATTTTGGCAGGCGGTATAGCGCCCTGCCTTCTTCCCTGTTTCCCCCATTGTCAATCCGGATCAAATCAATCAGCCTGCGCTGGCAGGGTTAAATTTTATTCGATGATCAATTTTCTGCTTATTGACTCCCTGCTCCTCGGCGTGCAGCATTCCTTCGAGCCCGACCACATGGCGGCCGTTTCTGTTCTGGCTACCGATAAAAAACGCAGTCCCGGCCAGCGCTGGAAACTGATCTGGCGATCATCGCATTGGGCGCTCGGGCACTCTTTCACCCTGATCCTCTTCGCCGTACTGGTGCTGTTGCTCAAATCCACCTTCTCGCTGGAAGTCTCCGGCAAAGTTGAGCTGCTCGTCGGACCGTTGATGATCTGGCTTGGTGTTGTTGCTATCCTGCGAAATTTTAAAAAGCCCACCTCGCAGTCACCTGGCGTCCATTCACAAAAGTTCAGCCGCTCGTTCTGGGTAGGTATGGTGCACGGTTTGGCCGGTACCGGCGGCGCCTGCGCAGTCGCATTGACACTCGCCGCCAGCGACGCCCGCACTGCGGTATGGATTATTGTTATTCAAAGCCTGGGTATCATCCTGTCGATGTCCGCCTACGGCTACTTTTTCGCGTTCTCAATCAGCAAATTCGTCTCCCACCGCGAGCAATTCCTTCGCATTGTCAACTACCTGGTAGGCGCATTTTCGATTTTCATAGGAGCAGTTACGCTGGCAGGCTCGGCGGGATTGTAACTGCAAGTAATTTTTCGGCTTTAAACCAATCTAATGCAAATGAAGCACTTGTATTTATTTTTTTATTCTCCTTGTAATACTGATTCTCCTTCCATTTGTCACACTGATTCTCCTCTTTGTCACACTGATTCTCCTTCCCTTTGTCACACTGATTCTCCTCCCCTTTGTCACACTGAGCGGAGTCGAAGTGAAATGGCGTACTACTCCTTCACTTCGACTGCGCTCAGTGTGACAAAAGAGGGAACAAGTGCGACAAAGCGAAAAGTCCGTGTGACAAAGCAAATCAGCGGATTAAAACGAAGAGCTAATGTGGCAAATGCCTTTCTCCTCCTGCTACCCCTCTTTGCTTCCGCACAAACTCCTGATTCATCGCGGCAGAATTTTTTGAATCCCGTCGTCGTAACCGCAACGCGGTTTGAAACAAAAATTGAGGCGATTGCGCAGAAGATGGTTTTGATTTCAAAAGAGGATATTGACCTTACTCCTGCGGCTGATCTGACTGACATTGTTCGTAAAACGGCGGCTGTGGATGTGATACAATATCCCAATTTGTCGTCGGGTATCGGGATCAGAGGCTTCCGGCCGCAGTTTTCGGGGTTGAACCAGCGGACTTTGCTCTTGATCGACGGCCGGCCTGCGGGCGCTACCAACCTTTCACAGATAAACCTGAATGGCGTGCAGCGGATTGAAGTGCTGAAAGGCCCTGCTTCTTCGCTGTATGGTTCGCAGGCAATGGGCGGCGTGATCAATGTAATTACTGCTCGTTCGAAAGGGGAGACAGGGGGCGCCGCATTTGCCGAGTATGGCAGCTTCCAGACTGTTCAGGCAGGACTGAATGCAGGAGGTAACCTCACCAAAAAGCTGGATTACGACCTTTCTTTCAACTACCTGGAACGTGCGAAAGATTACAAAATCGGCAAAAACAACTGGCTGCGTAACGCATTTGACTTCCAGAATGCGCAGAGAAATTATAGGTCCGGTGCACCTGAAATTGTGGATGAAAGTGTTACTGATGGACAGCGAAGACCTTTCACCAAATTACATTATTACTCCGGGCGACTGCGGGCGGGGTACCAGCTTACCACCAACTGGCGCGTGGATGTAAGCGGCGAAAGTTTTCAAGCCAAAGATGTGGAATCTCCCGGCGAGATCTCCTCGGGAAGCTCTGAGGCAAGCACCAAGAATGTGGATCGGGCAGCATTGGATTTTTCCCTCTCCGGCAAGATCGGCAACCACAGTCCATCCGTGAAAGTGTTTACCTCGGAAGAAAACACCAAAAATTTCACCCTGAATGTATCCGGCAAGCCGGTAGTACCTTTCCGCTCGGCTGAGTTACAGAATACATGGAAGGGTTTACAGGTAAAAGATGTCTGGAAACTGGGAAAACACGCATTGATCCTCGGCTATGATTACCTGAATGCAGCCACAAAAAGCAGGCGCTGGACAAACGATACCACAGAGCGCGGACCTACACAGCCAGCCTACGCGATCATTTCTTCTGCATTTTACGCCCAGGCACTGCTGACTTTCAATAAACTGACCTTACAGCCAGGGATCCGGTACGACAATATCACCTTCGATGTACGCGAAACGGCGCTCTTACCAACTTATAAAGCCGGCAAAAAGACAAACCCGTTTGCCAGTCCGAGCTTGGGTGTGACTTATCAGCTAATACCGTTTTTGCAACTTAAAGCCGCATTGGGTCGTGCATTCGTCACTACCGATGCTTATAGCGTAGCAGGTTACAATGAAGTGCGGGACGCGAAAGGAAGGATCGCGGTGACAGCCGGAAATGCGGACCTCAAAAATGAGAGCAGCTTCAGCTGGGACCTGGGCTTGCATTACCGTAAACCAAAATCGGGCTTCTCCGCCGGGCTTACTTATTTTTCTACCAAAGTGGATAACCGCATTGCGAAGATCATCAAAACGACCAGCGAGCCGCTGGCAAATGGCGACGTGATCGTATCGCGGGCCACTTTCGTCAATGCTGCCGATGCAAATATATCCGGACTTGAAACCGAACTCTCGTACGACCTCGGCGCATTGCACGATTTCAGGTACTCGCTGCGTGCTTACTGGAACGGCTCTTCCATCTTCAAAGCACGCGAGCTCATCATCGAAACCGACGGTGCCGCTACTACCCGGGATATCCAGAATGTAGCCAGAAATACATTCAACTATGGTTTGGAGTATGACAACCGCAAATGGCTGCGCGTACGCCTTTCAGGCAGGTCGGTCGGGACGCGGAAAGATATTGATTACACAGACCCGGTCAATCCCGAGATCGAGTACCCGCAATACATGGTTTTTGACCTTGCTGCTTCTTTCATGATCAATCCAATGCATTCGCTTACGATGAAACTAGCTAATGCAACGGACGAAAATTATTACGAAAAAAGGGGCTATAATCTTCCTGGAAGGGCTGTATCGCTGCGCTATCAGATCATGTTTTAACTAACAAAAGCGGCGATCTAATCCTGACCTGGATGCAACTCTTTATATAATGCCAGGGTTTGCTGTGCGATTTCCAGCTCTTCATTGGTAGGTACCACCAGGATTTTCACAACAGTGCCGGCAAGGCTGATTTCACGTATATCAGCGCCGCGCATCTTGTTTTTTTCTTTGTCAAGATGGATATTAAGGTACTCCATTCCCGTGCACACTGCCTCGCGGATCGCACTGTCGTTTTCTCCGACGCCGGCCGTAAAAACAATGGCATCCAACCCGTTCAAAACAGCTGCATAAGCGCCTATGTATTTCTTAATTCGGTAGGCATACATATCCAGGATCAGGATGGCCGCGCGGCTGCCTTCCCGTTCCATCCTGCGCACGTCGCGCATATCGTTCGAACCGGTGAAGCCGCGCAGGCCCGACTGCTTGTTCAGCATTTCACTGATTTCATCGGGTGTGTACGTCCCATTGTCCATTAAATGCAGGAGCACCGAGGGGTCAATATCCCCGGAGCGCGTGCCCATGATCAATCCGCTCAAAGGTCCGAAACCCATACTCGTGTCCACAGAGCGGCCACTATCCACTGCGGTAATGCTGCATCCGTTGCCGAGGTGAATGCTGATGATTTTGGCATCCGGCTTCCCGAGCCACTGCATTGCTTTTTGCGTAACATGACCATGGCTAGTCCCATGAAAACCATATACACGGATTTTTTCCTCCGCATAAAGCTTCTCCGGTATCGCATACCGGTACGCTACTTCCGGGATAGTCTGGTGAAATGCAGTATCAAAAACCGCCACTTGTAAAGCTTGGGGAAAGGTCCCTTCTGCTACTTCAATGCATTCGAAGCTCACGGGATTATGCAAGGGAGCCAGACCGGAAAGTTCTTTAATCTTCTCTTTGATATCGGCAGTAATGCGGGTCGCTTTTGAAAAATAATCTCCACCATGCACAACGCGATGGCCGATTGCGGCAATTTCATCAGGATTTTGGATCAAACCGTCAACAGGATCAGCGAGTAGGCGGAGTACTTTGTTCAGACCAACCGCATGATCAGCGATATGTTCCTCGCTTTCCAGCAGTTTTTCAATACCATCATTTACAGTTTTGTGTTTGATAAAAGCATCTTTTGCGCCTATTTTCTCGATGATACCTGTACAAAGAGGCGCCTCCGAAGGCATTCTGAAAAACTGGTATTTAAGCGAGCTGCTGCCCGCATTGATGACAAGTATGTTCATAGGCTTTATTAAAGAGGCTGCAAGCCTTCCTGGCACTGGATCGCTGTAATTACTACTGTGTTGAAAATATCGTCGACTGTACAGCCGCGGCTTAGGTCGTTAACCGGCTTGTTCAGCCCCTGCAGCATCGGACCAATCGCGAGTGCACCCGTTTCCCGCTGAACTGCCTTGTAGGTATTGTTCCCGGTATTTAAATCTGGAAAAATCAGCACGCTGGCCTTGCCGGCGACTTCCGATTCTGACAGCTTCTGCTTTCCGACAATCGGGTCCACAGCCGCATCGTACTGAATGGGGCCTTCTACTTTCAGGTCGGGCCTTTTCTGTTTTACAATGCGCGTAGCTTCTCTTACTTTTTCCACATCCTCCCCTTCCCCGGAGGATCCCGACGAGTACGACAACATCGCAATCCTGGGTTCGATACCAAACCTCGCGCTGCTTTCAGCCGACGAAATCGCGATGTCGGCCAGCTGATCGGCCGTCGGGTTCGGGTTCACTGCGCAGTCGCCAAAAACGGAGACGCGCTCGGGCAGGCACATGAAGAAAATGGACGATACAATGGATACACCGGGTTTGGTTTTGATAAACTGCAATGCAGGTCTGATCGTATGCTGCGTCGTGTGTATCGCGCCTGAAACCATTCCGTCAGCTTCGCCCAGGTACACCATCATGGTACCAAAATAGGATACATCCTGCATCAGGTCACGCGCCATTTCCTGGTTTACATTCTTGTTTTTGCGGAGTTCGTACAGCTTTTCAGCATACACTTCGTACTTGTCCGAGTTGGCCGGATCAATGATACGGATCTCGTTCATGTCGGGGCTTAACCCAAGCCGCTTGAAGGACGCAGTTACCTCCGCAGGGTCGCCGAGAATGGTCAGCTGTACCACCTGCTGGTTCACAAGGCGGGTAGCCGCTTTCAGTATCCTGTCGTCATTTCCTTCGGGCAATACGATATGTTCTTTCTGGTTTTTAGCCCATTTTACCAATTGGTACTGGAACATGTGCGGCGTAATGCCCTGCGGCTGGAAAGTAATGATCCGCTCGTCGAGCGCTTGCACATCCACATATTTCTCGAAAATCTCAATCGCCAGCCCGATCTTCTTCTTGTTATCGGCTGTGATCCTGGAATGGATAGCGCCAATGGCAGTGGTCGTTTCGAAGGTACCTTTCTCGACCGCGAGGATCGGGATCACTGTTTGCAAACCTTCGATCATCCGCACTACGGGTTCGTCGGGCAAGGTACCTGCTGTGAGCACAAGGCCTGCCACTTTCGGGTAGTTGGTGGAAAGATTGGCCTGAATCGCGCCGATGATAATATCGCCTCTGTCTCCCGGTGTTACAATGAGGACATTCTCTTTGATGTGGTTCAGAAAGTTGGGAAGCATCATCGCGCCGGTAACAAAATTGTCCACCTGGTTAGATACGAGACTTTCGCCGAAAAGCAGCTTAGCCTGCAACGCATCGCATATTTCCCGCATCGTCGGACTTTGTAAATCCTGGTTCCACGGAATGACCGACAGCATGATTTGGGCAGGTACCTGCATTTGCAGCAATGCGGTGATATCTTCCTGTTGCTCCGCCTTTACGCGGTTCACGACGATTCCTACCACCTGCACTTCCCTGTTTTCGAAATTGTGCAGGATATTCAGTACCGCACTCACGATCTGCGAGGTAGATTTATTCTGTCCGCCCACAATAGCGAGCACAGGCGCGCCGAGGTTTTTGGCGATTGCTGCATTGGATTCAAACTCGAATGCAATGCCTTCACCCAGGAAATCGCTGCCCTCGATCACCGTAAAGTCGTAGGTATCTTCAAGCTTTTTGTACTTGCTGATAATAGTATCGAGCATTTCACCCTGGTTCTCCGACTCGGTAAACTGTAGTACCTGCTGACGGGTGAATGCGAAAGTATCCTCGTAAGGTACCGGCAGAGAGAAATAGTCGAGAATGGCTTCCACGTGCCGCTCTTTTTTACCGGGCGGCTGCTCGGAGATGATCGGTTTGAAATACCCTACCTTTTCGGTTTTGCCGAGCAACATATTGACCAGGCCGAGGGCAAGCACAGATTTGCCCGTAAATGGTTCCGCCGAAGCTATAAAAATGGATTTTGTCATAAAAGGAAGTCTGTTTGGACAGTTCTGCTAAGCCAGAACCGAGCCCTATTAAAGGCAATGTGGCTAATCTGAGCCATATTTTTGCAAATAGCCCGCCAGAAAATCTTTGAGGCTGTGGAGATCAGCGAGATCGGCCGACTTCCTTATAAAGGTCATCGCTCCTAATTCAAGGCTCTTAGTGGCCACACTATCAGTATAATCGGCGCTATTAATTACCACCGGGATCTCTCTCCATTTTGGATTGATCTCATCGCCGGAGTTTTTAAGCATTTGCAGGAGCTCGTATCCGTTCATTTCTTCCATATTCAGGTCGAGCATGATCAAAGCCGGAAACTCCTCATCTTTTGCGGTACCATCTATTGCAGCGACTCTGTCAAGCAGTGAACCTGCGCCATCGAAAAACTCGATCTTTTCCTTTGGCAAAAACCTTCCCAGGAAATGGTTCAGCAGGAACCTGTAATCGGCAGAGTCGTCGACGATAAAAACGGGTCGCATGATTTCGCTGGTCAGATACGGATGATTAATGTACGCACGAGAATCTTGGCTAAAAGCAACAATCATGCCACTTTCGAAATAGTACGCGTTTGAATAATCTTCCTGATATCAAAGTAGACTACTGTCACATTTTTTTTATATAGATGCAAAACTTTTACTTTTACCTACTTCCTCTTACGCTACAAACAAGAACCTTTATACTCCATAAATAATAAATGAATGTCTGAAAATGCTGATAACGGCTACGTAAACCTGGTACCTGGTAGCGGGCCAGTGCCTGTGGTAGCGATTGGGGGATCTGCGGGAGGGCAGCAGGCTGTTACTGAGCTTTTACAGCATCTTCCGCCGGATACCGGCCTCGCCTTTGTTTATATTCAACATCTCTCGCCGGAATTCGAAAGCCGACTCTCGTCCATATTGTCGAAGGTGACAAAAATGAAAGTGGTGGAAGCAACACCACTGATGCAGGTCTCGCCTAATCATCTTTATATCATTCCGCCGAACAAGGGAATGGAAATTATCGACGGCGTACTGGTGCTCGTCCCCAGGAAGCCGCGCCCGCACATTCATCTGCCGATAGACCAGTTTTTTATTTCCCTTGCCGAAAGACAAAAAGACGGCGCGATCGGCATTGTGCTGTCCGGTCTGGCAAGCGACGGAACGCTGGGCTTAAAAGCGATTAAAGTAGCAGGGGGTATCACCTTTGCCCAGGATGAAAGTGCGGAGTTTGCCGAAATGCCCCAGTCTGCGATCAGCGAAGGGGTGGTTGACATGGTTTTAAGCCCCAAAGACATCGCTGCCGAGCTGGTGCGGTTGAGCCAGCATGCCGATGTTTTCAAGCTTACCCACGAAGCGCAGGAGAGCATCGAAGAAGATTCCACTGACAAAGACCTTGCAAAAATCCTGGCTTTTGTAAAGTCTTCGGCGGGAATGGATTTCGGCAATTACAAGAAAAGCACGATCCGCAGGAGGATTATCAGGCGAATGCTGCTTTACAAGCTCGACAAGCTGAGCCAGTATATGGCTTACCTGAAGCAGCATCCTGCCGAAGCGATGATCCTCTACAATGACCTGCTCATCAATGTAACCAGCTTTTTCAGGGATGAGCAGACAATGGATTACCTCAAAAAGCAGATCCTGCCCGCGATCATCAAAAACAAAAACCCGGGAGATCCCATCCGGCTATGGGTCACAGCCTGCTCCACCGGCCAGGAAGCTTATTCGATTGCGATGATCATCATGGAAATACTGGGTGAACGTACAGCCAGTATTCCTATACAGATCTTTGCGACCGACCTGAGTGAAACTGCCATTGCAAAAGCACGCGTCGGGGTGTATACCCAAAGTGAGGTCAAAGATGTTTCAGTCCGGCGGCTCGACCGCTTTTTTACCAAAACAGATGAGCACTACCGGATCAACAAGCCGGTGCGTGATCTTTGTGTCTTTGCGCCACATAACCTGCTCACAGATCCGCCGTTTTCACGACTGGATATGGTTACCTGCCGTAATCTGCTGATATATCTGGATGATATGCTGCAGAAGAAAGCGCTCGCTACTTTCCACTATTCACTGAACCCAGGCGGCGTGCTTGTTCTCGGGAAATCCGAAGCTGTGGGAAGCTCGCCTTCGCACTTCTCGCAGATTGAGAAGGAATACAAGGTATTTGCGAGAAAAAATAACACCGTCGCCAGGATACCATCGGATATCAGTATCAAGAGGAATTCTTTTGTCATTGACACCAAAACTTCTACTTCCAAGAGCCAGGAGATGTTACCTCCACAAGACCTGGACAAACTTGTTGACACCTGGCTGCTTAACAATTTTGTCCCACCGAGCATTATCGTGGATCAGGACATGGAAATTCTCCAGTTCCGCGGCTCCACGAGTTTATACCTTGAACATGCCACGGGCAAAGCCAGCCTGAACCTGTCTAAAATGGCGCGGCCGTCACTTGTTTTCGAATTGCGCAATGCGATTCACAAAGCGCGGAAAACTTCCCAGCCCGCCAGCAAGTCGGGCCTAGAAGTAATTGTAGATGGTGTTGTACACTATGTTGAGATTAAAGCCGTGCCGATTACGAATTCGGCCAATCAGCATTTGTTCCTGATTCTTTTTGAGGAGTCAAAGGAACATCCGGCGGCGTTGGGCTTCGTGGAGATGGAAGCGGACAAGCGCGTGCTGATGCTGGAAGCAGAGCTCGCCGCACTCCGACAGGATATGCACTCCATCATTGAAGAACAGGAGGCCAGCAATGAAGAGCTGCAATCGGCCAATGAGGAAATTGTGAGCAGTAATGAAGAGCTTCAAAGTATTAATGAAGAGCTCGAAACCAGCAAGGAGGAGATTGAGTCGGCGAACGAGGAACTGCAGACGATCAATCAGGAACTGCAGGTAAGAAACGACCAGCTCAGCGAATCCTACGACTATTCGGAAGCGATCCTTGACACCATCAATGAAGCCACGCTCGTGCTCGACGACCAGCTCAGGATCAAGGTTGCGAATAAAGCATTTTACCGCGTTTTCCGCACCAATGCGGAGAGTACCGTCGGCAGCACGATCTATGAGCTGGGTAATCGCAAACTTGATTTCAGCGGCTTCCGTGAGCTGATGCATAACCTGGTGAGCCGCAATGCACCTATCACCGGCTTCGAGGTCAAACTGGAAGTAAACTCCGGGGATGAGCGCATTATGCTGATCAACGCCCGCAAAGTGCTGCTGCACCGCAAGCAGACGATCCTGCTTGTTTTTGAAGACAATACCGAGCACCAGAAGGCACAGAATCTGCTCAAAGAGCGCCAGCAATGGTTTGAAGAGCTTGTCGACAATGCAACCGCCATGATCCGGGTCTCCCAGCCCGACGGAAAGGTAAACTACCTGAACAAGGCGTGGCTGGATTTTACCGGACAATCTTACGAAAAAGAAAAGGGACATATACTGGCGGAAAGCATGCACCCCGAAGACCAGGACTGGTATAAAGCTCTTTCTGTCAAAAGCATGAATGACAGATCGCCTTACACGGCTGAATACAGGCTGCGCAGAGGCGACGGCGAGTACCAGTGGGTTTTGGAAAATACCAAGCCGATGTTTTCGGCAGAAGGCTTTTTCTCCGGCTATATAGCGACCTGTACCAATATTCACTTACAAAAGACACTGACCCAGCAGCTTAACCTCCATGTTGAGGAAAGAACGAGAGAGCTGACCAGTGCCAATATCGGTCTTGAAAGGGCCAATGCCGAACTGAGGCGGACGGCCGCCCGGCTGCGCAGCGTACTGAACGGTGTACCAGCCGCACTGATGTTAATGGAAGCCGTGTATTCGCCTGAGGGGGAAGTTGTTGATTTTATTACTTCCATTTACAACGACGTGGCGCTAGAACTCACCGGAATGAGCGAGGCGGATCTGACAGAAAAATCGCTGCTGCAATGGTATCCTGACTTCCGCGAAACTGGGCTGTTTGACCTTTATACAGAAGTACTTACAACAGGAAACACCGCCTATCGCGAAGTGAGCGGGATGCGGATTGCACCTGAAAGAACAGCCGCCTTCCTGATCACAAGACAAGTGGACCTGGCAGGAATCGTAATAACTATTCTGGATATCACTGACCGCAAACAGGCAGAAACGAAACTGGTCCAGACTGCCGAGAGTTTACAGGCTGTGCTCAACAGCTCACCTGCTTCTATCGGTTTTTTCAAAGGGATTTACGAGGGTGATGAGCCTGTTGATTTCAGACTGGCAGTGTGTAATGAGAAGTTTGCAGCAGGTCTGGGCAAGCGCGTCGGCGAACTGTTAGGAATGCTTGCTTCTGAGCTTTATTCGGCAGAAAAGGTAAAAACAATGACGGAGGTCCTTGCCAGAAAAGAGTACCGCTATGAAGAGATAGTCACCGAAGAACCTGAACGTAAATGGGCAGGTGTATCCATATCCCAGCACGACCACGGTGTGGCGATCACCGAGCTGGACATCAGCTTGTTGAAAGAAGCGAAAATGCATCAGGACGAGCTAATCGAGCGGCTGAACGGTTCAGTTGAAATGATTGAGTCGCTTTCTGTGGTAAAAGAATATGTGCGCCAGCGGGGATCTTTCCTTCGCTCGACCTTTCACGACCTGCGCGGCAGCTTTGGTATTATCAGTGGGGCAGCTTCGCTCATGAATATCATGGAGACTGAGGAAGATAAAAGGAAGACAGTCGATATGCTCCAGCGTAACCTCGGGCATGTTACGCAAATGATGAACCAGCTGCTGGATTTTGCAAGGCTTGAATCGGGAGAGGAAAAACTGGAATTAGCGAGGGCCGACGCATCCCAGTTGTTGGGGGAGTTGTGTGATGGTTCTTCCCCAATGGCGGCATCCAAAAATCTCTGGCTTAGATATGAAGGGCCAGCCAAACTGCTGATTGACGGGGATTCAGTAAAGATCAGGCGCATTGCTCAAAATCTCCTGCTGAATGCGATCCGGTATACTGCCACCGGCGGCGTGCTTGTGAGCTGGAAGGAAATCGACTTTCGTGGCAATGCAGGCTGGCAGTTCAGCATTTCGGACACTGGAACCGGGATTTCCGCTCAGCTGATCAGTCGGATCTTGGGAGATGAGAATGAGGAAAATCAACAGAAAAAGGGCACCGGAAAGAAAGAAAACAACGGAGAAGGCATCGGACTGTTTATTGTAAAGCACCTGATCAGGCTGCTCCAGGGAGATTTGCAGGTCAGTAGTAGCGAAGCGGGTACAACCTTTGTAGTTACTCTTCCAAAAACGTATTAACCAGTGAAACCGGGTGGCATAAGTTGAACAATGTAGTCTCGGAGGCGAAAATATAACTGATATGATTAGAGAAATGTACATTGTCGACGACAATCCCGACTACCACTTTCTGCTGTACAAAGCTTTTAAACAATTCGGCGGACAGTACGCGATGAAATTTTTCGAAGACGGTAAAGTGCTGCACCGCCACCTGAACACGCTCATCACTCAGGAAAAGAGTGATCAGCTGCCGGGGTTGATCATCGTAGACCTGAACATGCCAGGCATGAACGGACTTGACCTCCTTAAAGCCCTCCGACAGCAAAGAGCCCAAGCCGATACCTACCTCAACGAAATTCCTGTAGTTGTCATGAGCAGTGAGACACGCACGGACAAAATCCATCAGTGTTACCAGTTCGGCGCAGACGCGTACGTTGTTAAGCCGATGGAGTTCGAAAATCTCAAAAATACTTTGCAGGGAATCTGCAATTTCTGGCTGGGCAGGGTTACTGTGAAGTGAACCTGCATATTCAGCTGCAAAATTATGCGAACGCTATTGAATTGAAATGACGTTCGAATCCGCTGATGAAGTTTATCTACAATTAATACAGCACAATTCCTGCTCGTTTTGGCTAAACGAGCAGGAAATGGTAGTTAACTTATTTGTGCGACGCCGACGAGTTGCTGGAATGTTTGAACAGTTCCTCGGCCATTTCGAGATGGTGCTTCAATGCCGGAATTTTGGTATCCGCCCATTTTTTCAATTCATTATCCTGCCCTTTATTAGACTCGGTCTGAAACAAACCGATCGTTTGTTCGTGTGAAGCGATCATCATATTCATGTAAAGCATATCAAATTGCTCGCCTTTCATCGCTGCGAGACTATCGTACTGCTGCTTTGCTGCCCTACCCAGTTCAGCAGGCACCTGGATCTGCTTCTTTTTGGCGAGTGCTTTTAGCTCATCATTTACTTTGGAGTGGTCTTTCACCATCATTTTACCATATTCCTTTACTTTCGGAGAAACACCGTTTTTCGCAGCCAGATTACCCAGCTGTACTTCGAGCATACCTCCCTCGGCAGCTTTCATGACAAATTCCTGGTCCGGCGATTCAAGTTGTAGGTCCGACAATGCTGCCAGCATGACCACTGCGGTGAGGCAACTTGCCCATATGATAATCGTCTTCATAAATGTTTGGTTTGAATGTTAATGAGTTAGCGAGCGCTAAGGCTAAAAATGTATGCCAATGCGGCGATTATATCTGCAAGCCGAACCGGCTAAAAGGAAGCGGCCCGATTATGCGTCCCACGTTTTCAAACTGGTTATGCATAATCAGGCCGCATTGCCTGGTGTGTCTGACTACTAGTTATGATCGGCAGCGTCGTGGCCTTCTAGTTTTACAATCTTGTTGTAAGTTCCCAACAGGAGGAATGGCGCCGCCCACTGCCCTACAAACAATGCAGTATGTTTCCTTCCCAGGATTTTCAATGTAAGTGACGCTCCCATTGATGCAATGGCAGCCCATAAAAAGATGTCCGAAGGCAACTTGGCGGTTTGCTCCTCGATTGCTTCTGCTACTTTTCCTTCGCGGTGTTGCGGATTGATTTGATCTTTCATATCTGTTGATTTAAACCTGCACTCGTTTGCAGGCACCCGGTTTGAACAAAAAATTGTTCCAATGACCTTTACATTTCCCATTTCCCATTCAAATGGCTACAACCTGCGGTTCTAAGTGGAACAGTTTTTTCTCTTCTCAGCCCAAATCACACTCTTCACAGCACCGTATGACCACACTTTCCAGAACTTGCCTCGCAGCACTTTTCAGTTTGTTTGCGTGCAGCCCCTCTTTTGCCCAATTGACGATTTTTAATGTTTCTTCATCAGACATTGCCGACGCACGCCAGATCAGTATCCAGCAGCAGTTTGAGATTAACGACCAGATCGAATCTTCTACCACACTTACCTACGGTCTCGGAAAAGGCTGGGAAGCCGGGCTTAACCTCCTTAATGTAGATTACAATTATAAAACGAGGCATTTTGAGGTAAATGATACCACAACAGCACTTCCATTCGCGCCGCTCCTGCTGGCTAATGCACAAAAATCCTTTGAACTGAACGAGCATTTTTCTACCGGTCTCGGGGCAGTTGCGGGCACAAACCTTACCGGCGGGCACGGACACAGATTTGTTTATTACGGATATGCCAATCTACTCGCCAAAGTGGGAAGCCGCGATCAGTACCAGTTTGTGGCAGGTCCGTACATTAGTAATCACCGTTACCTCAGCGATGGTCCGGTTTATGGCGTTCAAAGCGGAGTGGATCTTGGATTTTGGTATAAAAGAGTCCACTTTCTAGCAGACTGGATCTCCGGGTCACATAACAAGGGGCGACTTACCGCAGGGATCGAAATTTTCATAGCAGAGCGTTTCCCGCTTTCACTCGGCTGGCAACGCGCCAATTCCGACGGCTCGCAAGCTGCAGTCTTGCAGTTAACGATTTTACCCAAATAAGTGTAAATATTCCCGATCTTCTTACAAACCCGTCATGAAAACAGCCGAACCAAAACATTCCTTCTTTTATCGCAACAGTCTGAGCATTGTATTCATCACCTTGTTTCTGGTGACCCTCGTAGCGCAGGCGGTGACCGGCTGGCACGAGCACAATTCGGAGCTCGAAAAAGACAATGCGGCCGGGATCGCCTTTACAGCTTACCTGCAAAGCGGCCACTTTATCTCTGCTACTTTTGAAAATTTTGAAAGTGAATTTTTGCAAATGGCCCTGTACGTGGTACTCACGGTGGGACTGCGTCAGAAAGGCTCGGCAGAATCCAAGTCGCTGGATGAAAAAGAAGAGGTAGACCGCGAACCGCGGCCGGGAAAAGATGCGCCCTGGGCAGTCAACAAAGGCGGGTGGATATTGAAAATTTATGAGAATTCATTGTTCCTGCTCTTCCTGATCTTGTTCCTGATCAGCTGGGTACTACACTTCTACGGTAGCTGGGTTGATCATAATGTGCAGAATATAGCTTCGGGAAAAGCACCAGATACAGTTGGCGAGTATTTAATGCAGGCTACTTTCTGGTTTGAAACCCTCCAGAACTGGCAAAGTGAATTTCTGTCGATTGCCAGCATTGTGGTATTCACCATTTTCCTCCGCCAGAAAGGTTCACCCGAGTCGAAGCCGGTAGACGCCCCCGACTCGGAAACCGGCAAATGAAGGGTAAGTTATGCTACTGAGGGGTACGAAGCTGCGGTATCTTCCGCGGTTTCGGCAAACTCCTCGGCCAGCATATCACCCAGCTCGGCTAGCTGGGTGATATGTGCCTGACAAGCTAATGCTGCCTCGCTTTCCTCATCCAGGTGCGCGAGCAGAGGTTCGTAAGCGTTAATCAGAATCTTCTGCTCCTCAATCAGCTGCGAAAGTAGTTTCGCCAGATCTTCTCCGTCCACTTCCCTGTCGTTTTTGCTCTTTGTAATACTGGCAAGATCTCCGTCATTCAAATTGCATTTGACAGTCTCGTAAAGCTCCCCTATCTCCTTTTTATACACCAGTGAGATCATATAGCCGTTACTGCAGGTCCTGCGCAGCCGCGCTGAGATTTCAAGCCCCATTACCGATCTAAAAAGCTCCTCCTGCTTTTTCATCAACCTCCAAACCCGGGCTATACATTTGACGATATCCTTTGAATTATCCGACATGGTACTGTAAAATGATACTTCCCAGCCGGTATTCAGCCGGAGACTGGGATAAGCGAAATGAATAAAAACGTTGATTTTAAACCTTTTTTGATCTCAGATAGAGAACCAACCCGACCACGATGGCCACGACAAGAATACCTATGGGTACAAGCATATCACACGATGTTTAAGTCCGTCCATAAATTTTCCAGCGACGCCCTTATAAAAACCATGCCAAGATCGCTTCCACACAGGTGGGAAGTGGGGATGTCAGAGTTGCTGGCATACATTTTTATAACCGACCGCGAAAATTTATCAACAACAAACTTAAAAATGCATCTTATGAAAAAGTTGAAATTGATGTTAATGCTTGCAGCCGGAATGTTCGTAGCCGTTTCCTGTAATGATGATGACGATGACAATGTGGGGACTACAGTACCCGAAGCCGACAGGATGTTTGTGGTAAATGCGGCAGATGGTGGCATGTTTGAGGTGAGAGCAGGAGAACTTGCCGTAGCCAAAGGCGACAGCACTAAAACAGGTATGGTGATGGGAACGGATACAATGAGCGTCAAATCCTTTGGACGAATGATGATCACCGACCACACCAAAGCGAATAATGAACTGAAAGGACTTGCGGAACCGAAAAGAGTGGAAATCCCGACCACATTAAGTGCGGCAAAACAAAAAATGCTGGATAGTCTGAACACCGCTACCGGCGCTGCATTCAACATGATGTATGTGCGGATGATGGTGGTTTCTCACAAGGAAACAGTTTCGCTATTTGAGAAACAATCCAATACCGGCCAGGATGCTGAGCTGAAATCATGGGCTTCACAGAAGCTGCCTGTTTTGAGGCACCACCTGGAAATGGCAGAAATGATGCAGGATGAAATGTAAGGTGCTTTTTTTAAACAAGAATGATCATGGAAAACGATAAAGCACAATCAGATAAAGCACAATCCGATAAGGAAAGGGTTCTGAAAAATGACCCCACTTCGGGCGGGCGTAATGGCACCGACAACTTCAATGACGACGAGGTGGACGATTACGGGATTGACTACAGTGCACCTGATGCCGAAGAGCAGCTCGAAGCCCGCATTACCAACAAAGGAGGACGCGGGCCCAATAGCGGCGACAGGAACCCCAATGACGAATACGATGACAAGTTCGAGGACAATAAATAGGAGCTATTATTTTATCCTGCATTCAGGCGCCCGCCTGAATGCAGGACCTCAAAAGACAATTTATTAACCCGGTTTTTCAAAATATCATGGCGGACAGACATATAGAAAACGAGCTGCTCGAATCCCCTTCTTCAAATCAGCTGAAAGTACTTCCGGGAAGACCGTTTCCACTCGGCGCCAGCTTTGACGGGAATGGGGTAAATTTTGCAGTATTCTCCGAGAATGCAGACGGAGTGGAGCTTTGCCTTTTCAATTCTGAAAACGACACGGAGGAAGAAGCTAAGATCAAGATCGAAGAAGTTACGCACCATATCTGGCATGTATATGTGCCAGGCCTGAAAGCGGGACAATTGTACGGATACCGGGTACACGGTCGCTTTGAGCCGGAAAACGGTCACCGTTTCAATGCAAATAAGTTGCTTATCGACCCATACAGCCGCGCTTTGGCCGGAGAGCTGAAATGGGATGAGGCATTATTCGGGTACAACTTCGGCGACGAGCAGGAAGACCTGAGCTTTAACGATAAGGACAGCGCACCATTTATCCCCAAGTCAGTGGTTGTAGACTGCCAGTTTGATTGGGAAAACGACACACGCCCCGACATTCCTTACCACGATTCGATCATTTATGAAGCGCACGTGAAAGGATTAACGATGACTCACCCCGATATTCCGGAAGAGATCCGGGGTACTTACGCAGGCGTGGCGCATCCTGTTACGATTGAATACCTTAAATCGCTTGGCATTACAGCCATTGAATTGATGCCGGTACACCAGTTTGTGGCTGACCAGCATTTGCTTGAAAAAGGGCTTACCAATTACTGGGGCTACAACACGATCGGCTTCTTCGCACCAGACTCGCGCTACAGCAGCACCGGACGTAATGGAGAGCAGGTGTGGGAATTTAAGAATATGGTTAAAGAGCTGCATAAGGCTGGTATCGAAGTGATATTGGATGTAGTGTATAACCACACCGCCGAAGGAAATCACATGGGGCCGATCCTTTCGTTCAAAGGTTTTGACAATGCTTCCTATTACCGGCTTACCGAAGATGATCCGCGTTTTTACATGGATTACACGGGTACCGGCAATACACTGAACGTGCAGCTGCCCAACGTACTCGCGCTGATCATGGACAGCCTGCGCTACTGGATCACTGAAATGCACGTTGACGGGTTCCGGTTCGACCTCGCCTCCACCCTCGCGCGCACTTTGCACGAAACCGACAATCTAAGCTCTTTCTTCAACATCATACACCAGGATCCGGTGATTTCACGGGTGAAGCTCATCGCCGAGCCTTGGGATATTGGCGACTCAGGCTATATGGTAGGTAAATTCCCTCCGGGCTGGGCTGAATGGAATGATATGTTCCGCGACCAGATCCGCGACTACTGGCGGGGAGAAGAAATCGCCTTCAGCGCATTTGCTAACCGGATTACCGGCAGTCCCGACCTGTACCGGGGAGATTACCGCCGTCCTACCGCAAGCGTCAACTTCATTACCGCGCACGACGGCTTTACATTGCACGACCTGGTTTCCTACAATGAAAAGCACAACGAGGCAAACGGGGAAGATAACAATGACGGATCTGACGATAACCGGTCGTGGAATTGCGGCGTAGAAGGCGAAACGGACGATGAGAGCATCATCCAGCTCCGTAACAAGCAGAAGCGCAACTTCCTAGCGACCATGTTTCTTTCACAAGGAGTTCCTATGCTGGTATCCGGAGACGAACTGGGCCGCAGCCAGGGAGGTAACAACAACAGCTACTGCCAGGACGACGAGATTTCCTGGATCCTGTGGGACAAAGCAGACAGCAATCTCCTGGATTTTACGCGGGCATTGATCCGGTTTTCAAAAGACCATCCTACTTTCCGCCGCAGGCGCTGGTTCCAGGGATTACCCCTTCACGGATCAGAAGTAAAGGATATTATGTGGGTAATGCCGGACGGTAACCAGGTCAGCGATGAGCAATGGGAAACGGAAAGCGCGCGTGTGATGGGTGTATACCTGAATGGAGACGGTATCCGCTGTGTGAACATGAACAATGAGCGCATTGTCGACGACAGCTTTTTCCTGATCTTCAACAGTACAGCTGAGCAGGTGGAGTTTACACTTCCCTCAGCCGAATGCGGCAATGAATGGCACGTTGTAATCGATACCAATGCCGGGATGATCACCGAAGAAAACGATGATTTAAAGCCAGGCGAGGTACTGATGATTCCCGACCGCTCTGTAATGGTGCTGAAATGTCCGAATATGAAACGCAACAACTTTTAACAAACACCATAGAGCGACTGAGGAGATATGAAAAAGGAAGAAATAATACCCTGGGATTGGGAGCGTATACTTTTCGGACAGGCCCCGCCGGAGTTCCTTGTGGAGGTGTTCGTCCGGACCGCAATTATTTATATTGCCCTGCTGATCATCGTACGAATGATGGGTAAGAGAATGGGCGGCCAGCTTACCATATCTGAAATGGCGGTGATGGTCACGCTCGGTGCGATTGTCTCGCCTGCGATGCAAATTCCTCAGCTTGGAGTTTTACTGGGAATTATGATCCTGGTGTGCGCGCTTATTTTTCAAAGGGGCATTCATCGGGCTGAATTCAAGAGCAGGAAATTTGAGCACGCAAGCCAGGGCGGCTCTGTAATGATGGTAAAAAACGGCGTGATCCAGCTCAATGAAATGACTAGATCGAAAGTGTCCAGGCAACAGCTCTTCTCGGCACTACGGGGCAAGAATGTGTACAACCTGGGAGATGTTGGCCGTGTGTATCTGGAAGCCTGTGGTATTTTCAGCATTTACAAAAGGGATGAACCTGAGCCTGGATTGCAGATCTTCCCGCCAAGCGACGATTCCATACTTGGGTTTTCGCAGGAACCGGTGGATGGAGCCTCCGTATGTGCCAACTGCGGGAAGGTAATCTATGATACCAAGGAAGACCGACCATGTAAGGCTTGCGGTTCACAAGACTGGCTGCCTGCAACTGTTTCCGTTAAATCTCAACTAGTAAGTTCATGAAACCCGAAGAAATCAAAATCAATGATTGGCAAAGAATATTCATCGGGAACGTACCAGGTGAGTTTTATCTGGAAGTGATACTCAGGATCGTCATTATCTATTTGGTACTGATGATCTCTATGCGGCTGATGGGCAAAAGGATGGCCTCGCAGCTGAGCCGGAACGAGATGATCGCCATGGTGTCCCTGGCTGCGGCTATCGGGGTACCGCTTCAATCTCCCGACCGTGGCATCCTGGCCGTTATTGTAATCGCGGCCATTGTCGTATCCATTCAGCAGATTGTAGCCCGTGTTTCTGCTAAAAACCAGCGTTTGGAGACGGTTACCCAGGGAAACATGACACCGATTATCGAGGATAGCCACCTGAACCTAAAACAAATGCAGCGGGCCGGTATTACCCGGGAGCGTGCATTTGCGCAGCTGCGTGGTAACAATATCCGGCATTTGGGTGAAGTGAAGAGGCTTTATTTTGAAGCAGGCGGTTCATTTACCATGATCAAAAACTATGACACCGTACCTGGTCTGCCGATCTTGCCTATCTGGGACAAAGAGTACCAAAACGAGATCAGCGAGACTTGCAACGAAGAGGTTTGCGAGCAGTGCGGGAATTACGCAAAGGGAAATCAAGCCGATGAGAAGTGCAGCAACTGCGGCAATGACAAGTTTATCGCCGCAGTGAAATAATACATTCGCTTAGCCGTAAACCAAGCGCCTTGGCAATGAATTTGTAACGCGGCTGCCGTGATAAACTAACCAGGAAAAATATGGAAACAGGAACCAGCTCAGAAAAGCAGCGGGTACTCGTGGTTGATGATAACCGGGATGCTGCGGATACCCTCGCCATGATGCTAAAGCTGACCGGCTACGAAACGAGAGCCTGCTACAGCGGCACAGAAGGGGTCGCTACCGCTGAACTATACCAGCCTATGGCGATTGTACTCGATATAGGAATGCCGGACATCACCGGCTACGAAGCTTGCCGGCAGATCCGCGAGACAGCTTGGGGACAATCGCCCCTTATTATTGCATTAACAGGCTACGGAGCGGATGAAGATCGCTTTAAAAGTACTCAGGCAGGTTTCGATGCGCATTTACTGAAACCTGTTGACCTGTCTGAATTATCCAGATTATTGAAAGAAAGACAAAGTAGCCTGGCCTGATTCGGCCAGGCTACATCATAATGCCGGTTGGCGGGTTACTCTCCTCGAAGCTGCTTCCTTATAGATAAACCGCTCAGAAAGCTCTCTCAGCAGCAGGTCTGTCCCTGCATCTTCGATGATATTGGCTTCAAGCACTTTTTCCATTTCATTGTTCCCCAGCACCTGCGCCAGCGTAATCAGGTTTTCATAGCTCGCAATTTTGTACTGACCGGCTTTTTGTGCCGCAATGATCAATGCGAAATCTCCTGTTCCTGCCCCGTCTTTATTCTTGTTCACTGTGGCTTCTACACTATGGAGAAGCTTCCCCATCGCGGCTGACGCGGTGCCTGCGGCCGTTTCATCCAGCGCCTCAAACAAGTGCCTGATGCGGTCTATGTGCGCCGAAGCATGTACCCTGCTTTGTCCCAATGTTCTCGAAAAATCCTGTGACTGTGCAACTCCCTGCATTAGGCGCAGCATACCCCACATCTTTTGTTCCACCCAGAGCATCTCTCTCAGCTCGGAAAGAAAAAGGTCGTAGAACTGTGAATTCTTGATTGTAGTTTCCATCTGGTTCTTTGTTGTTGATAAATCCCCCACCGCCCGCGCTCAAATCATGCCGCTTCGCACTGATTAACAGCTAGTAACAGAAATGAATGAAGTGTAATTGACAGCTAAGAAGTCACTGCTGAATATAAAAAGTGTTCCAGTCGGCAACGAAAAAAGCCGGACTAGTGCAGCCCGGCTTCTTCCAACCCAGAGTTATAATGTCCTAAGTGGCGAGCAGTCCCTCGGTAAAGGCTTCCCATTGAACTGCTGACAAGGCTTTTTCACCTATAAATCCCACAATCGCATTCCTGATCTTATCGAACAGTCCCTCCGAATCCTGGTTGGGCGACAGATTGCGGTCGTACACGCCGGCTGATACTGTCAGGTGATTTCGCGAAATGGTGAATGTACTCGTAGCCTCCGGCGCATAAAAGTGCGCCGTTTCAGTTGTGGCCGACGTGGGATCAGAAGCAGGCCGCACACGCACTGCAACAGACTCGACGCCTTCTGATGTTTCCTCGGCTACTTCTTCCACCATTACCCAGTCATATCCATCGGCTTCTTTGGTACCTGGCCCCGGAATGTCGATCCGGATCATTGCACCTTTCTGAACCGGGCCGGTCAGGGGGTTACCCGCACTGTCGGCCAGCATAAAATGCGCCAGGTGCTCGCCCGAAACCTCGTGCCAGCTGTTCACATCAAGCAGTCTTCGCTTTGCTGTGTTATAAAGCGCGACTGCTTCCGCTACGGTTGCGCATTCCTTTACGGTTTCGGCATCCACCTCATCGCCGGTCCTGTTTTCAGGTACCGCGTCTGTGTGATTCTTTTTTTCCATGTTTCAGTTGGTTGTGAAGTGTAAGTAAAATTCAGTCTTGGCTCAGCATCGACAACAGCCGTTTCATATGCTCAATGTCACTCCTGCGCTGCTCGATAGCCTCGTCTATGATGCTGTCGAGCCCGGCATTAAACCGCTGCGCTTCCTCCTGTAAGGCAGCGTAGCAGGGTTGCAGCTGGGCAATGTAGTTGTTATGGGCTATGATTGTCTTTTTAGGTCGCTTGTCATATTCGGGATATTCGAGGTAAATCTCCTGGTTGATCTGATCTGCATACCAGTCACCTGCGGGATCGGGTACGGGCACCGGCGGCCGGCAGCCAAGCAGGTAGGTTTGCGCCTTGAACGGATATTTGTAGATCAGCACATTCACCCGGACTTTTACATCCGGCTTGGAGCCGGGCTGGTATACCGATAGCGGGTAAATGCGCTCAATGAGGATCGCACGCCCGTTTGCGAAATCAACATCAGGCAAATACAACTCGTGCGTTTTTCTAAGGGCATCCACGTGCTCCCCGATCTTTTCGGAAGAAAGATACTCTTCCGGCCACTGGCCCACCTGATCGTGAATTTCCTT
The DNA here is from genome assembly GCF_000701505.1 of Dyadobacter crusticola DSM 16708. Classification (GTDB taxonomy): domain Bacteria; phylum Bacteroidota; class Bacteroidia; order Cytophagales; family Spirosomataceae; genus Dyadobacter; species Dyadobacter crusticola. Next base: position 93,389 of record NZ_JNJB01000004.1, read on the forward strand.
CCTGGTTTTCAGGAGCAGTGCATCCGGATCATACTGAGAAAATAGCCTTATTTTTTGCATGGCTCAACTGTTTGGATGAATTGTTAAACGATCACGTATTACAAACTTTTAAATACAAATCCCTCAACAACAGCAACATCACCTTCTATTCCCTTGGCCACGATCCCGGCTCTCACAGCACGGTCCCAAGGTGGCAGGTAGGTAATGTCCGGACTGTCGATCTTTAAAAACTTAAAATCCTTTCCATTCAAACTGTATGAAAAACGGATATCCGTGTTATTGGTTACCGTCATTTTCAGGAACACATGCTTGTTTTTGGCAGCAACCGGGAATTTGCCCAGTGAACTTTTTGCGCCGTCTTTAACAAGCGAAATGCCGATACTATCCTGCTTCGTGGTAGCATAAATCATGTTTTTATCATCCCCGATCAATGCAACCCCTGCATTCACGCTCTTGCCCGGTACTACTTCCACTACCGCTTCATAGCTGCGGCTATCTATCCTGCGGGCGATAAAAGCCTCCCGGTCGTCGCTGATTTCCATTGCCAACCGTCCGTTTTCCAGCTTCATTTCCGGCTTATTAAAAACAGACCAGCTCCACTGCAAATCCAGATTTTTTTTGTCAAAATTATCAGTAACCGTGTAAGAACCTGCTTTTCCGGTGGGTTCAATGAACTCGTCCGTAAAACGCAGCCAGTTGTCTGCTGTAAATTCAAACCCGCGGATCAAAGCCTGGCGGCCTGTGTATTTATTGGATACCCTGTCGTAGGCGTGGTACATAAAGTAATTTTTGCCATTGTGCTGGATCGCAGTTCCGTGGCCGGGGCACATCCAGTCGCCCTGTGCGGTGAGGATCGGGTTGCCCGGAAATTTCTCCCAGGGGCCCATTAGATTTTTAGAGCGGGCAATGCCGGTGGCGTAAGTACAGCCAGGCCCGCAGCAGCCTGCCGCCGCATAGATGGCATAGAAGTACCCATTATTCTTGATCACCGACACCCCTTCCACCAGGTTCGCTTCCCAGGGCGTATCATTTCTGAAAAGCTCGTTTTTTTCGCCGATCAAAGCCGTGCGATCTGCATTGATTTCCTGGATCCAGATCGGGGTTGGCTTATTTACGCTATTCCCGTCTTCTTTCCAGATCAGGTGCAGCTTGTTGTTTTCATCGCGTATTGGGAATCCGTCTATCGAACCTACTTCCTGACATACCAGCGGGCCGTGGTCTGTAAACGGACCTTCAGGTGAATCGGCGCTGGCTACCCCAACGCACAAATTCCCGCCCTTTTTGTGAGCAGTGTAATACACATACACTTTGCCGTCTTCATAACTGAGCTCGGGCGCCCAGTAATAATAATCCGCCCAGGAAGTGAGGTCGGGGAAAATGGAACCCGTATGCTGCCAGTTCTGCAGATCTTTCGATTTCATGATCGGAAAAGCAGGCCCCCAGTTGGAGCTTGTCGCAGATGCGTAATAAGTATCTCCGACTTTGATAATAGATGGATCCGCAAAATCGCCGCGTACCACCGCACGCTGCGCATTTGCAAGCTGAACCAATGAAAACAATAGCAGACCAAATGTCAGTTTCTTCATAGATATTTTTGATGTGAATACTTTACAATGCCCAAATATAACAACGGTTACTCACCGGAAGGAACCGGAATTATCTGTCCGGTTGCAACAGGCTCTCCAAAATTGGGTAAACCGTCCGCAGTCCACGTGAATTTCTGCATTCTCACATTCCTCGCATTGCCGCAACCTTGCCCTGCGGCCGAGTTGGCGTGGTAAATGATCCAGTCTTCTTTTCCGTCACGCGATTTGAAAAAACTGTTGTGCCCTACCCCGAATGCATTTGCCGACGCCAGTCCTGTAAAAACCGGCGCAGCTATTTTAGTCCAGCTGGCAGCATCCACCGGGTTACTTCCCTCTTTCAGGCTGATCAGCCCGAGCGAGTAACGGTCGTCGCCACAGTAGCTGCCCGAGTAGGCGAGATACACTTTGCCGGCCGGGTTGCGCAATATTTCGGGGCCTTCATTCACCGGGAAGCCACGTCTCTCCCATTCATTTTGGGGCGAAGCAATCTGGACAGTCGGGCCGGTAAGTGTGTAGGGATTGCTCATTTTAGAGATATATAGATTTTGCGTCAGGTCTGTACTTCCCCCTGCAAAAGGCCTGCCTGACCAAATCAGGAAAAGCGCAGTATCCTGCTGAAAAACAGTCGCATCGATCGACCAGAGATCCGCAGGCTGGGTGGTAAGTCGGCCTTTGTCGGTCCAGGTACCTTGCGTAGGGTCGGGATTTTCATTTTCAAGTACCCACATGCGGTGCTCACGGTCGTTCCCATCCGAGCCGGTGTAATAGATATACCATTTCCCATTCAGAAAGAACAGCTCCGGCGCCCAGATATCCCGTGAGTTGCCACCCGAAGCCGGTGCACTGAAAACGGTGACAGGCGCTGCGTCTTTCAACCGGCTCATTTTTCCTGTTTTCCAGATCTGTATCCGGTTACCCAATGTGTGGAGGTAGTAATAGGTAGTGTCTTTTTGGTAAACCCACGGATCGGGAGCTGCATTCAGCAGTGGATTTGTAAATGTGGCGGCCGGCTGTGCGCCGGGCTCGGGGCTTCCAGGTAGCGGGTTCTTCGCTTCTTTTTTGCAGGAAGCATCGAGGAACAACACCAGAAAGCACCAGCTAACCAGGAAATTTCGAGCGGATCTGAAAACGTGATTCATTATTTGAATTGGTTAATGCATTTTAACAAAAAACAATGGTACCAAGGCAGCTACCCGGTACCATTGCATTTAATGGGGAATTCTCAAAAGCAGCCGATAAGCGCCGACTTATGTTAGTAACCAGGATTTTGTGTCAAATTCGGGTTAAGGTCAATGTCTGATTGCGGAATGGGGTACCACTCATTCCGGCCTTTGACGAAGTTGGTGAATTCCGGATCGCGCACAGCAAGTTCCGGGCCGAGCTCGCCCCACCGCTGCAAGTCCGCAAAGCGCCAGCCCTCGCCGGTCAACTCGGTAATGCGTTCATGTTTGATCTGCGTCAGAAACTGAGCTTGTGTGAGACCAGGTCGGGTAACTGTCAAAGGACGGAGTCCTGCACGTACCCGCACCATATCTACAAAGGGGTAAGCCTGTGCTGTTTGCCCGATCCCATTCAATGCCTCAGCGTACATCAGCAGAATATCCGCATAGCGCAGCAGCCGGTGGTTATTTGGTGAGCGGAAACCTTCTTCGGTCCGACCTGCTTCATTGTCATTCAACTGTTTCCTAAACCAAACCGAGCTGCTTTCACCGCCAGAAGTACCATAGCGGGAAGCGAATGTTTGCCCGTAAACCATTGTAAATTGTGGTCCGCGTACATCAGTGGAATCAAAAAGCAAAGTCGCCGCCAGTCTCGGGTCACGGGTACCAAGAGCCGTATTTTCTTTTTCAAATTCACTGACCAGCCAGCGCCGGGCGCCACCATCGGAGAAACCTACGCCGCGAGGTGCATAGAATTGTGCGATAGAAGTACCCGTATTATTAATGCGCGTTTCGTCTACGTCATCGTCGGTATTTTCATTGGGGTTAAACCGGAATTGTATCTCAAAAACAGATTCACTGTTGTTCTCGGTTGAAGCCTTGAAATTGTCCTGGTAATTCGGCACCAAAGTGTATACACCGTTTCCTTCGCCTGTAATAAACCAGGCAAGTGCATTGGCAGCCTCCTGGTGTTTGTTCTGCTGCAGATAAGTTTTCCCAAGCAGTCCCATTGCCGCGCCCCGGGTTGCCCTTCCAAGATCATCGCCTGTGTAGCGCAAAGGCAATGCAGGCGCAGCCTCGGTAAGATCACGCTCCACCTGCGCCCAGGCTTCTGCATTGGTTGCATTGGAGGGACGGTCGGTGGGTGTAGAAGGTGTAAGAATAATGGGCGGCCGGCCGTAATACAGCGCCAGGTTGAAGTAAAACAAGCCGCGCAGGAATTTTGCCTCACCGATAATGCGGTTTTTCAAAGCTTCGTCCATTTCAATACCAGGCACGTAAGCCAGCACCTGATTGGCACGAAAAACGCCGATGAACAAATTTTGCCACGTTCCGGCAGTCAGACCTTCGTTGTAATTGGTCTGGTTGAAGCTCATGATGTTGTTCAGCGTAATATCGCCGCCCGAGCCGTAACCTTCGTCGGACCGGAGCATTCCGTGGTAGAACAAAAAGCGTGAATACAAGGTCGCCGAGCGGTGGAAAGTACTGTAAACTGCATTGATCCCCTTGATCGCATCGCCCTCGCTTTTCCAGAAAGATGCGATAGTTGGATTGTTTGGATTGGGTTCGTCAAAGTCGCGGTTACACGCACTGGCAACAAGCAGAATGAATGAGGTAAGCAAAAATATCTTTTTCATATCGATGTATTTTGAGATAAAAGGCCGGAAATCAGAAACCCAGGTTCAGGCCGAAAGAAATGATTCGTGAAGCAGGATAGCCGCCTACATCCACACCCGGTTCAAGGTTGAAGTTGGCGCCCACTACATCAGGATCAAGTCCGGTGTATTTGGTGAAAGTCAGCAGGTTTTGCGCACTCACGTACACTCTCGCATTGCTTACACGCAATTTCCCCGTCACACTTTCCGGGATTGAATAGCCCAGCTCCACATTTCTCAGTCTCAGATAAGAACCATTTTCCAGCCAGCGATCGGTATTAGCGCGCACGTTGGAGACAATCCCGCGATCGGCAGAAGCAGGGTCGCCTGCTGCGCCTGTGGCGTAGGATACGCCCAGTCTGGGGAAATCGGTATTCGTATTTTCAGGAGTCCAGGGATTGATGCCTCTGCGGTAGTTGGAGTAGCCCATTCCGTCAATGTCCCTTCTCACATCATTATATATCTTCTGTCCAAAAGCACCGTAAAACTGGATGTTCAGCGACAAGCCCGACCAGGTTCCGTTCAGGATCAGCCCGGAAGTAAGCTTCGGCCACGGACTGCCAGCGAATGTCCGGTCACGGTCGTTGATATCGTCGTTGGTACCCTGGTCAACCCGGTTCACATAACGGATATCGCCTGGTTTCGCGTAAGCAGCCTGGGCTCCGTGCGCCTGGATTTCCTCGTCGTTCTGAAACAGTCCATCCGTTTGGATCAGGTAATATTCACCGATTGAGCGGCCCACCTGCGAGCGCGTGTTACCAGACTGAATGTAGTTCCTGGGCTGTCCCGTTTCCTCATCCACACCGAGATTGCCGAGTTCGAGCACCTTGTTACGGATAATGCTGAAATTCGGCGCAACACTCCATGTGAATGGGCCCGACGTTTGCCGGTAAGTAAAATCAAACTCGATCCCTTTGTTTTCAATGGACCCGATGTTCACCAGCGGATCACCCTGCAGGTTGCCAATGTAAAGCGGCAGCGGCAGCGAGAGCAGCACATCCTTCGCTACCGAGCGGAATGCGTCGACGGTGATCGACAGCTTGTTATTGAACAAAGTGAGGTCTGCACCAATGTTGGTGGTCGCCTTTTGTTCCCATTTGATATCTTCATAAACCAATCTCGCCTGGGTAGCGCCAGGGAATTCAGTTTGACCAGATCCAAAAACCGCACGAGGCGCCTGGTTCAAAAAGCCCGTAAACTGGTAGTTGCTCAGGTTAGCAGAGCCAAGTACACCGTAAGAACCCCTCAGTTTTAGTTCATCGATGATATCCGATTTGAAAAACTCCTCATTACTGATCTTCCAGGAAGCCGCTGCCGAAGGGAAATAGCCGGTGCGGTGAGCTGGCGAGAAGCGAGAGTCTTTGTCAGCCCGGAATGTCAAAGTCAGGTAATATTTTTCGGCATAGTTGTAGTTCAACCGACCCAGTGCAGAGTTGATCAGTGTTTGCGAGCGTGTTCCGGTAGCCGTCATTCCGCCGCTCGCCGAGTTAATCGTGGTGAAGTATTCACCTCCATAAAAGCCGAGTTGCAGCCTGCGCCCGCCCACATCGTCGTTGCGGATCGTTTGCTGGGTATAACCCACTACCCCATTCAGGTTGTGTTTGTTGAATGCAAAATTAAAGTTGAGGGTATGCTCAAAAAGGTAGCTCAGGAACTGCCCCCGAGTTTGTCCGATGCTGCTAAATTCGGGTGACTGGTTCCAGTACCACAAACCTTCCCGTCTGAGATCAGTCGTCTTATCAAAGCTTGTTTCCAACCCTGCATTAAAGCGGTAATTCACACCTTTGAAAAGCTGGTAATCGACAAACGCATTTCCCAATATCTTGAAGAAATTGGCGGTAGACTGTGTGATATCATTGATCGCTGCCTGGTTTCTTGAAAACGACCGTGCATTGAATGAACCAAAACCCCAGCCGCCCGGATTGGAAGTACTCATCAGATCAGGGCTTTTCACCGGAATGATCGGCAGGCTTGTCCACATATCGTACCAGGCGTTTCCTTCCGCGAACCCGCCCTGGAATGGCGCATTGCGTTCCGTGCTTGAAACCATCAGGTTTTCACCAAAAGTAAAATTGTTACGTTTCGCTTCCGTGTTGATCCGCAAAGAGCCGCGCTTGAAGTCACGCGCTTTGAGTACGCCCTTATCGGAGAAATAGCCGCCCGAGATCAGGTACTTGCTGTCTTTTCCTCCTCCCGACAAGCTCACGTTATAATCCTGGATACTGCCCGTCTGCAACAGCTCGTCGGCCCAGTTGGTATTTACACCTCCATTGTAATTTGCAACAGCCGGCTGCAAAGCATAACCTGCCGCCTGGTAGGCGCGTGTATTGGTTTCCACATATTCCTGTGCATTCATCATATCCCATCTTTTCGGAATCGACGAAACGCCCACGCGTACGGAAGCATCCACTTTCAATGTGCCTTCTTTTCCCTTTTTGGTGGTGATGATGATTACGCCATTTGCAGCGCGCGACCCGTAGATAGCTGCTGCCGAGGCATCTTTCAGTACCTGTATCGTTTCCACATCGTTCGGGTTGACGGTTACGTTCGCATCAGCAAACATCCCGTCGATCACATATAATGGGCTTGCATTTCCGAAGAGTGTACTAAGCCCGCGTATATTGACAACCGCTTCCTGCCCCGGAGCACCGCCGTTCCGCACAGACACGCCAGGCGTCATCCCCTGCAAAGCTTCGGGTACGGAGCGGGCAATACGTTTGTTGGTGTTTTGGGCATCGATGATTCCCGTAGCGCCGGTAAGGTCTGTTCTCCTCACTGACTGATAGCCGATTACAACGAATTCTTCGAGGTTTTGAGCATCCTCGGCCAACTGAATAGTGTAACTGGTTTGCTCAGTTACCGGGACTTCCGAAGTAAGATAACCGATGAATGAAACCCGCAGCGTTTGCCCCGTTTGGGCACTAATGGAAAACTTACCGTCGGCATCGGTGATGGTGGCAGTGCTGGTTCCTGCGATGAGAACAGTCGCACCGGGAAGCGTCTCGCCGGTGGCGGTTTGTACGAGTCCGGAAATTGTCCTGTCCTGAGCGATAACCTGCCCCAGCGATCCAAGAAAGAAGATAACAAGATTAATCAGGGTAAAATAGCGCATAGCTTGTTGATTGTAAACTGGTTTTTACATAAATGAAAGCACGTGGTCGTGACGAAGAATGTAGGTATGCCTATTGATAAAAATTATGCCATTGATCCGAAAAATAATGCAAAACTGTACTAGTAACATCAATCAGCAAGGAGCAACTGGAATGGTATTAGTACACGCATTGGTCTGATTGTGAATTATCTCTAAAATTTTATGGGCAAAAAAAAACCCGATACGGAGGCTCTGATCGACGAGCTGGTAGACTACTTGCGGGCAAAGCTCGAAACGATATTGGCCAACTGGCGACTCGCATGTGAGGCTGACCCCACAATGAGCAGTAAAAGCAGCTTTTCCCGGGAAGAATTTAATGATCAGGTGCCGGTGCTGATACAGCTGCTGTTTCTCCGGCTCAAAAAAGAGGAGGTACCCCTTGATCCAGGCACAGTAGCCAGCGAGCACGGTCTCCACCGCTGGCAGTCAGGTTACTCGCTCGCTGAGCTGATTGCGGAAATGGAGCACCTTTTTAAAACGATTTTCGACGAAGTAGAGGCTTTTGAGTTATTGTCCGGGAAAATGGATCCCAAGACGCTGCTTTTTGTACAACAGCAAATATTCAAAGTTTACGGAGAATCCAACAGAGGCAGCTTGATCTACTATCACCAGCTTCTTCAGAACGACGCCGCCGAACGCGCCCGCAGCCTGCAATTTGCATTGGACCAGCTGCACCAGCTAGGCGAAAAACGCGGCGAGCACCTCCGGCAAAGCTCCCACGACCTGCGTACCAGTTTCAGCATCATGACAGTAGCCTCCCAAATGCTCGAATATCCCAAAACCGAAAAAGAGCGCACGGAGCTGATGGATATGCTTAACCGGAACCTGGCATCTATCCGTGAAATGCTGCTGCAGCTGACCGATTATGCCAAAATCGAAGCTGGCCAGGACGCGCTGGACATTCAGCAGTTTGACGCGGCAAAGCTGATAAAGGATACATTGGAAACAGCGCAACCGCTTGCCAAGCACCACAAACTGATTTTACAAGGCGCCGGTCCCGACAAGCTCAAAGTAACGGGCGATCGCGTCAAAGTGCAGCGGATACTTATTAATCTGCTCTACAACTCATTGAAATACACCAAAAGTGGTAGTGTATACGTGACCTGGGCACTGGACAATCAGCTGCGATGGAGCCTGAGTATCCAGGATACTGGTCCCGGGTTTGCCGCCAACAGCCCGGCTGCATTGCTGGCTGAACAGCTCAAACCAAATGTAATTACCAGCGCAAGCCACCAGGAGCCACAATTGATGGAAGAACTTCCTCCTGGTCAGGCGGAACAGGCACAGAAAAAGGAGAGTGAAGGGCTCGGGTTATTCATTGTCAAAAAACTTTGCGAGCTGATGAAGGCGTCCATGGACATTGAGAGCATTCCGGGTAAAGGTACGCTCGTGCGGATACGCTTTATGATGCAACCGGAATGAGACCGCACAAAATATACAGCCGGCCAGCCTTTGTGAAGAGCTGGCCGGCTCTGTATGCATAATGCCCGTTCAGGATCACTATGTTGTTTTGCTGCTTAGACGCTATCTGGGTCGATAAAACCAGAATTTTCAGTGCTAATGAGCGTGGAAGTTTTTCCTTGGGAACGATCGCTACAACTTCCTGGAATACTCCCTACTGCTTCGTTTCATCCGACTCTGTGGCCTCCTTGTTTCGTCCCGGCAGCGACTGCTTTTGCTCGTCAGTCATTTCAATATTCTTCCTGGTATCTACCATTTCTGAGTCTTTCCCTACTACCGACGAATCAATAGTAGCACCGGTACTTTCCTCGCTGCCGCCAGCGCCGCCCTTCTCTCCTTGTGAACATGCAGCAAGTGCCATCAACATTACCATTCCGAAAGCTTTGATCGTGTTTCTCATCTCAAAAGTGTTTGGTTTTCAATTTGCGCCAGCCGACCTATCAAAACCGTTCCAGACTGAGGCATCCCGTTTTCCCCGAATTGCCTGCTTCTTTTTGGCATAATTTTTAACGGGGCGGAATTCTTGCAAATCATCAACTAACTATTTAACGGGTACCATTATGAAAATCATCAGCACAAAGTTCCACAGCCGACTGGACTATCTGACCGGCGCACTGTTTATCGCAATGCCCTGGATAGCCAACTTTGAAGACGTACTGCCCGCTACCTGGACCCTGGTGGCCGTAGGTGCGATGGCGATCCTGATGTCGATTTTCACCGACTATGAGGGAGGTATGGTAAGAAGTATCCCAATGTCGGTGCACCTGAATGTGGATATTGTCACAGGTCTGTTCCTGGCCGCTTCTCCCTGGATATTCGGCTTTGCAGATCAGGTTTACCTGCCACACGTAATACTGGGTCTATTTGAAACTGCGGCTGGCTTGATGACCTCACGTACTGCCACGGGAGCAGAAGAAAACGCCTTTGAACGCAGCCACAATGTAAATTAAGTTTTTAGTACAAAATCAGTTTGAATTATGGGAAAAGATCAATCAGGCGGGTTTCATCCGCCGAAAGGCAAACCGTCAGCGGTTAATAAAGTAGAGGGATTAGGCATACCCAATGCACCGGCAGACAAGCTGGAAGAATTTCTGGAACTGGACGATCAGTATGTGGAAGATGACCTCACCATTGATCCGTCGATACCGATCCGTCACCCGAACAGAAATACCTCAAAAGGTGAAAATTCCTTCAAAGGCAAGGAAAACAAGCCCGAAAGTGATAAAACGGAGGACCTTGCTATTGTTGATTCGGTAGACGTGGAGCCGGAAGAATTGCCGCAGGTACTCAGTAAAGAGCTGTTTATCGAGCTGGCAAACTATACCTCTTCCTGCTGTGCAACTGTATACATCCCTACCCATAAAGCCGGCGTAGCCGTCAATGAGAAAAAGGATGCGATCGTATTTAAAAATACATTACAGGATCTTGCTAAAAGGTTTGCAGAAAAAGAGATACCGGTAGCTGCGATCGAGCAAATGCTTTCTCCTGGTTACGAGCTGCTGAAAGACGACGCTTTCTGGGCAAGTATGGATAACGGACTTGCGGTGTTCATTTCGGAAGGGTATTTCAAATACATTAAAATGCCGGTAGCTCCTGAGAGCGAGGTGATGTGCGAGAAAACGTTTTACGTTTCTCCCCTGATCCCGATCATGGCTTCAAAGGCATATTTCTATTTGCTGGTGATCAGTAAAGCTAAATGCAAGCTTTTCAAAGCCGATGCATTCGGCATGCAGTATGTGCCCGTGGAAGATCTGCCGGAGGATATGATGGATGTAAAACGTCTTTCTGAAAAAGACGCGAGCACTGTGCGGGTAGCAAACAGTTCCGGAGGCGGTGCCAACTTCCACGGAATGGGCGGCGGCAACCCCGATGAAAAAGCGAATATCGCTACCTACTTCGAATACGTGGACGATATCCTGTACAAGCAGATCCTCAATACCGAGAATGTGCCGCTGCTGCTCGCAGGCGTTGAGTACGAGATCCCCATTTACCGGTCGGTGTGCGATTACCATAATGTTTGCAGCGAGGCACTCACCGGCAGCCACGAACACGACGAGAAGCAGGCGCTTTATGAAAAAGCCAGGGAGATTATGACGCCGTATTTCAGACAGCCGCTTGAAAAGGCGCTGACGATCTATGCCAACCAGTCTGCCACCGAGCTTACTTCTTCAAGTGCAAACGATATCATACCCGGCGCGCATTACGGAAGGGTTTCGCACATTTTTGTACAAAAAGCGGAGCATATCTGGGGTACTTTCGACGAGGCCAACAACGTGCTGAAATTGCAGGAGGGTGAAGACTCAGAAGACCTGCTTGATCTGGCGCTGATCAAAACCATTCAGACGGGTGGCGAAGTGTACGTGCTGGATAAGGAAGAAATGCCCGTAGAAGGTGTTATTGCCGCTGTTTTCAGGTATTAGGATGCAGGGAACGGCACAGGTAAAGTTCAGGTATGAGTACCATTATGTCAACGGACTGATGCTGCACGTGGGACATATGGGCCCTGCCTCCGGCGAGATAATCATGTTTTTGCATGGTTTTCCCGAGTTCAGCGAAAGCTGGCAGAAACAGGCGGAGTTTTTTGCAATGAATGGCTACCACGTTATAGTTCCCGATCAGCGGGGCTACAATCTGAGTAAAAAGCCAATTGCGATAAAAGATTACGCGTTGAATAACCTGGTTGCCGATATCGCTGCATTGATTACCTCCATCTCCACGTGCCCGGTTACAGTCGCCGGGCACGATTGGGGCGGAGGCGTAGCGTGGACGCTCGCGCAGCAACATCCCGAACTGCTGAAAAAGCTCATTATCCTCAATATGCCCCACCCTGGGGTAATGCAGGAAAACCTGCTCAGAAATCCCAAGCAAATGCTGAAAAGCTGGTACGTGGCATTCTTCCAGCTTCCTTTTCTACCAGAACAGCTTTGCAGTGCATTCAATTACAAATGGCTGGCGGCCAGCATGCGCAAAACAGCGCGGCCGGGTACGTTTTCAAGAAGCGATATTGCAGCTTGCAAACGCGCGTGGCGGCAACCGAATGCACTTACTTCGATGATCAACTGGTACCGTGCTTTTGCCCAAAGCCCGCCGGATCTGAGTGGGAACATTGAAGTACCCGCATTGATCCTCTGGGGAACAAAAGATCTTTTTTTATCTAAAAAAATGGCTGAACAAAGTGTCGGCAGATGCACCCACGGGCAACTGATCCTGCTCGAAAATGCTACACACTGGCTTCATCACGAAGAGCCCGAGCTCGTCAACGAATACATTTTCGCATTCCTGAAACAGTGACTTTTCCTTATTACGTCAGTTGGCTACCTGGTACAGGTATTCCCAGTTGAGGTAGTGGCATAGTCCTGCAAGTTCAGGAAAAAGGGTCTGTGCGTTAAAGCCCAGCATGTCCAGGTGCTCCATCAGCTCGCGTTTCAAGCCGGGCGGAATGGTGAATTCCGTTACATTCACTTTTACATCTTCATCAAACTGCATGGGTACAAATCCGCATTTCTCCTCGGAATAAGGATGCACCGTAAACCAGCCTGATTGTGCGATAATGCGCTCATTGTTGAGGGACGGCCGCAGTACTTTCAATTCCTGTATTTCAAACGGCGAGTCAAGCGTTGTACCCCCCGTCAATTCATCTTTGTCGATCACCTGGTCATTATAGCCCCGGAATAGGTATACAAACGAAGGAGTTTCAGAATCGTCTATGTCGCATATCGCGAAGTACAAGGCAACGAGCGGGTTGCTCGACCAGTCGAGTAAGCGTGTTTTGAGCCCGTAATGCTGCGCCAGGATCAACAGCTCCCATTCCTCGCCAATTGTATCGGGAAGCAGCAACTTGCCCCGCCGTTTCAGGTCCAGCAGCATCCGTTTCTCAATAGCCTTGATATCCTGGCCCTGGTGGTAGCGGGCAATGGAAGGGACCAGCGGTGCATTGATCCGCTGGCCCCTGAAAATGAAAAAGTCGAATTCGTCATTTTTCAATCCCACGATATCCCTAATAAACTGGTCAATGGATTTGATTTCGATAGACTTCATATTTGTTCGTTACTTCTCGACAATGAATTTTCGATCACTAAGAGAATACCCCGCGCCGCGGGCAAGTACATGTACTCCTAGCCCTTCTACATACACCGGCTGCATTTTCTTGGCTTCTTCAAAATTGGTACTCTTAATATTGTCTGCTTCGAGGATCAGCGCGACACCCGAGCCGATCGTGTGCAGCTGGTTCCCTCCCGTGATCACAAGCCCGGTGTCTTCACAAATACCCAGTGCCATAAAACCCGGGTTCAGAAGCAATGCTTCGGCCAGGCGTGAAAAGCGGCCGCGGCTCATGAAGTGGGTATCTATAATGGTTTTGGGCAATAATGTAAATCCCCTGCTCACCTCCACAATCCCTTTGAGCAGCGACTCGGTGCTCGAACCTTCCCGGATCGTCACCGCAGACATGGCCATTGCACCCGCACTTGTACCTGCCACTACGAAATCTTCATTACGGTACCGCTCTTTAAGCAAATCCATAAACTTCGTATCGCAGATCCTGTCGATCAGGCGCGCCTGGTTACCGCCGGTGAAGAACACGCCGTCCACATCTGCCAGAATACCGAGCGTCTTTTTACTATCCACATTCCGGCCGTCCAGGTGGAGTACTTCCACGTTTTTACAACCGAGACTGCCGAATGCATCTACGTACATATCGCGCATTTCGTCGGGCAGCTCCGATGCTGTTGTCACCACCGCCAGCCGCGATTCAGGCCCTTTCATTTCTGTAAGTACCTCCTGCAAAATGCCCTCGTTTTCGAATGTGATCTGGCGGGATCCGCCTCCATTGTCATCCTGCGGGCTGCGGGCTTCTTTCCCGCCAATCGGTATCAGCTTTCCTTTAGGTATATCCATCATGTGTAAATGCTAATGAAGCGCCAGCTGGCCCTGGTAATGGCCGGCCTGATCGTCCAGTTCTTTAAATCCTTTAATGAGTGAAATAGCGATTTTGATTTTCTCGGTGGTGAGCACGATCAGCTGTCCGGGGCGTGAGTGCCTGATTGCATAGTTGATCGCCTGCAATTCGTCCTGGATCACCTTGATCTTGCAAAGCGGGTTAGCACCCCGGATACCCGCTTTGACCAGCTCGATAATTTCCTGGTGCTTGCGCCCGCGCAGGTCTTCGTCCAGGCGGATAATCACTTCATCAAATATGCCGGCAACCACTTTGCCAAGCTCACGGATATCCTCGTCCCTCCTGTCTCCTACTCCCGTGATGATCCCGAGCTTGCTGGTTGCCGGCAAATTCCCTAAATAATTTCCCAGCGCGTTCATGCCGTGCGGGTTATGTGCGTAATCGACAAGAAAATCGAAGTTGCGGAAATGAAAATGGTTCAGTCTTCCGGGTGTAGACTCGTCGGAAACTCTAAAACTGTACAGCCCCTGCGTCAGCCGAAGCACGTCCACTCCCTGCGAATAGGCGGCCAGTACCGCAGCAAGGATGTTCTCGATCATAAAATTGCATTTGCCCCCGAAAGTGGCAGGAATTGCCTGTACATCGGCTATGGTTACCTTAATGCTTCCGTTGACAAGACGGATTTCTCCATTCTCGTAAATGCAGGCCAGGCCGCCGTCGCGGGTGTGGGCAAGAATGCGTTCGTTGTCGGGGTTCATGCTGAAAAGTCCTATGCGGCATTTAAGGCGCTCACCGATCCCGTAACTCTCGTCATTGTCTGCATTCAGGATCGCGAAACCATCCGGACGTACCGATTCGGCAACAGTTGCTTTCACGCGCACCATATCTTCCACCGTATTAATTCCTTTCAGGCCAAGGTGATCAGCGGCTACATTGGTGATAATGCCTACGTCACATTGATCAAACGCCAGCCCCGACCGCAACAATCCGCCGCGTGCCGTTTCAAGTACTGCCACGTCAACAGTCGGATCTTTCAGGATTGTCCTCGCACTTTCCGGCCCCGTACAATCTCCTTCTTCGATCATATAATCGTTGACGTAAATCCCGTCGGTAGTAGTGAAGCCCACAGTCGCACCGCTTTGCTTCATCAAATGCGCGGTAATGCGGGTAGTAGTTGTTTTTCCATTGGTACCGGTAATGGCGATAATCGGAATGCGGCCTGTTTCCTCGTTGGGAAAAAGCATTTCGGCTACATTGTCACCCACATTGCGCGCCTTGCCGGATGAAGGATACAAGTGCATTCTAAATCCCGGGCTCGCATTTACCTCAATCACCGAAGTACCCGACGCCTTCAATGGGAGGCTTATATCCTGCGCGATGATATCAATTCCGCAGATATCCAGTCCAATCAGCTTCGCGACACGCTCGGCCATCATCACGATCTCCGGATGCAGCCGGTCGGTCACGTCTTCGGAAGTACCTCCCCTGCTCAGATTAGCCGCGTCCGATACCGTTACGTTCACGTCAGATGGAAGTACAGTATCAATGGAAAGGCCCTGTGTTTCCAGATGGCCGAGCAACATGTCGTCTACCACAATGCGCGTTAGCTTGTTCTCGTGACCGTCGCCTCTTCTCGGGTCCAGGTTGGTTTGGTTAATCAGCTCTCTGATTGTGGAGATGCCATCTCCGAAAACCATTGCGGGTGTACGTTTGGCAGCCGCGCAGAATTTATTGTCGATCACCAGCAGCCGGTAGTCGCTTCCAACCACAAACCTCTCAACAATTACTTGGTCTGAAAAACAGCAAGCCCAGTTATAAGCTTCTACTGCAGCACGCATATCCTGCACGTCGGTAGTTACGCCTTTTCCCTGGTTGGCATCAAGTGGCTTGATCACCACCGGAAAGCCGATCTTTGAAATGGCACCCTCCAATTCTTCCTCTGTGGAGATGGTGACCCCGGCCGGTACAGGCACACCAGCCCTGCCCAGCGTTTCCTTCGTTGCATTCTTGTCACCTGCCAGTGATACCGCGATACTGCCCGTGTAGCTGGTGGTAGTTGCCTCAATGCGCCGCTGCTTGCTTCCGTAACCCAGCTGAACGTAACCGTCTTTATTAAGCCGGATGAATGGAATATTGCGCTGCGTACATGCATCTACTATCGACTGTGTACTTGGGCCGAGGCGCGCGTTCTGATATGTTTTTTTGAGCTGCTGTATTGCACCTGCCAGGTCAAACGCGGCCCCGGCTACGAGTGCGGCGGCCATTTGCACGGCATACTCAGCGGCCATTGTGCCGGCGCTTTCCTCATAGTATTCAAACACCACATGATAAACGCCATATTCGCCGGTGCCCCGGGTGCGGCCAAAACCTGTATCCATATCCGCAAGCGACTGCATTTCCAGCGCGATGTGTTCAATGACGTGTCCCATCCAGGTCCCGTCTTTGACCCTCTCGAAAAAACCACCGGGGTGGCCTTCGGAGCAATAATGGCTTTGCAGGCTCGGCATTGCCTTTCGCAATCTTTCGTAAAAGCCTTCAATTTTGTTGGTGGGCAGCTCTTCCAGCTCCTCAAGATCTAACCTCATTACGACCAACTTATTCTTGCGTACCGACCAAACATTTGGGCCGCGCATGCAACGGATATCAACGATTTTCATACTGTTTCCGGATACTTTTACTTACTGTGGATGTATTTAAACTGGCCCTGAAAAGGCCAGATCCGGCGGCTACTAAATATTATGCCAATCGGCTTTGTACATGCTTACGCTCTTGAAAGTTTTTGAATGGTCGGATTGTTATCTTTTTCGTAGAATATTTTGCGCATTTAGAAGCGGAGTTGCCTAAAATCTGTTTTGCTGGCAGAGTTTTTGTATTTGGCCGCAGTTTCCATTTGGAGACCTTACCCCAAAAAATACAAAGCATGTTCACGATTGCCATTCACGGAGGCGCTGGTTCGCTGACCCGGAAAACCACCACTCCCGAACAGGAGACAGATTACCAAAAAGGCCTTGACAAAGCCTTGGAAGCAGGGTATCGTGTTTTAGCAAATGGCGGCAACGCCCTGGATGCCGTTGAAATGGCTGTGCGGGAATTGGAAGACCATCCGCTCTTCAACGCGGGACGTGGCTCGGTGTTCACAGCCGAAGGTACCCACGAAGCCGATGCCGCGACCATGTGTGGACGAACGCGCCGTGCTGGTGCGGTTGCGGGCATTTCGAATATCAGAAATCCGATCAGTCTTGCCAGGAAAGTGATGGACGAGTCGGAAAATGTGCTGCTTGTAGCAAAAGGCGCTATGGATTTCGCCCGGGTTCATGATCTTGCATTTGAAGAAAATACCTATTTCGACACTGACCACCGGCGTGAACAGCTGGCCGAGGAACAAAAGAAGGAAGAAGGCCGGAATACCGGGAAAGGCACCGTGGGCGCAGTGGCCCTGGATGCGGCAGGAAATTTAGCTGTGGCTACTTCCACCGGAGGAATTACCAACAAGAAGTTCGGGCGCGTGGGCGACAGCCCGGTAATCGGCGGCGGCACTTATGCCAACAATCAAACGTGCGCAGTTTCCTGTACCGGCGACGGTGAATTTTTCATCCGGCTTGTGAGCGCCTACGATGTTGCCGCCATGGTGGAATACAAAGGCGCCAGCCTGCACGAAGCCTGCAATACCCAGATGGAGAAGCTTACCGGGCTCGGCGGTGAAGGCGGGCTGATTGCGGTGGATACAAAGGGAAATGTGGAATTGGTTTTTAACTGTGAAAGCATGCTGCGCGCCTGGAAAAATGACCGTGGCGAAGGCAGTACCCGCATCTGGGCCGATCCGGAATAACGTGGCGGGTTTACCACAGATACATTTTATATTTTTTTATCAAAACATGATTTTATGAAGCAAACTACATTGCTGCTGATGATGATGATCGCCGCGGGTTGCGGCGGAAAAAATTCCGGCTCCCAGGTTACCTCGCCCGGGGACTCAATGACCGCAAAAGACCGCCTGCTGAATACCGGCGCGGATATGTTGCAGGACAAAACCCCGCTGAAACATTTCAATGCCTACCTCGACGGTTTTCATTTTTATAACGGGAACATCCATGCACAAATGGAAGCCCATCATTATGTAAGTCAGCTTAACGATGATCTTTATCAGGCCATCATTTTTGACGGAAATGGAAAAGATGCAAAACTGATGGGCGTGGAGTACATTATTACGGCAGAAGCTTTTAAGACGCTGGATGAGGAAGAGAAGAAGCTTTGGCACAGCCACCATCACGAAGTTAAATCCGGCTCGCTTATCGCCCCCGGCATTCCCAAAGTCGCCGAGCACGAGCTAATGGAAAAATTGGTTTCCACTTACGGAAAAACAATCCACACCTGGCACACAGACCAGCAGAGAGGATTGCCAGTTGGCTCGCCTATGATCATGATGGGCTTTACCAAAGAAGGCCAGCTGGACAAGAAAATGTTGAGCGAGCGCGACAAAAGGTTCAATGTATCTACCGAAGAAACCAGGAAAAACCGGGAAGATATCCCGATGCCCCAGCTGATACCCGGGGCGAATGCGTGGGAAAAAGGGGAGATACGCCAGTTTGTGATTACCAACAAAGCAGATTCTGCGGTACACAAACATTAATGTGGGAAACCTGGGGTTTGGCACAATTATTATCAATGGGCTGCGACTTCAATTTTTCCCAACTAAAAACAATTAAAATGAAAAAGTCACTACGTTACCTTTTGATCTCGTTTTTGTCCATCTCAGCATTTTCCTGCACGGACCATGAAGTTGACAACAACTTGTCAGAAATGGACAGGACATTTATGATTAAAGCAGCAGACGCCAACTTATTTGAAATTACAGCGGGCGAGCTCGCGGTTTCAAAAGCTGCACACGATTCTGTGAAGCATTATGGGGAACACATGGTCATGGACCACTCTATGGCAACAGCAGAATTAAAAGCTTTGGCTGCCAAAAAGGGCGTTGATCTGCCTGAAACGCTGTCGCCAGAAAAAAAGATGAAAATAGACAGCCTTTCCGCATTGAATGGAATGGAATTTGACAAGAAGTACACCTTGATGATGGTAGTATCTCACAAAGAGACCATTATGTTGTTTGACCAAGAATTTACATCAGGCCAGGATCATGAAGTCCGGTCTTTTGCGGGCAGTAAGCTGGCCAACCTGCATCACCACCTGCAAAAAGCCGAGGCCCTCAAAGAGATGGTCTGGTAAAGGTACCCGGCCGCGGTACTATCGCACACGCGGCCGGTTTTTTTATATAATTAAATGTTCATCAACCAAATTAAGAATTATGAAAAAGTTAACATTTAGCGTAGCCGCATTACTCCTGTTAGCAGGAGGATCGTTGTTCGCACAGACGACAACAGGACAAAGTACGCCAAGAACGGGCAGCAGCCAGGGAACAAGCACCCAGAGTGGTTCGCAGTCTCAGAAAAGCGGATCTTCACAGGGAGCAGGGAATAATACAGGTACTACCACCCAAACGCAAGGAAGCAGCGCACAAGGTACCTCTGCCTGGCCACAAGCGACCGGCACTACCGGCGCTGAAACTACTGAGCCACAAAGCACTGGACAGGGAACTGCGGGTTCACAAGGTACCGGCACCAGCGGAACAACAGGTAGCGGTTCAACTGGTACGTCCGGTTCAGGAACCAGCGGAGGCGGTACCAGCGGTTCAGGTACGTCAGGATCAAGCGGCATTGGAACTGCGGGAAGCGGAGGCAATACGTCGGGAACAAGTGGTACTTCTACCGGCGGTACAATAGGAACTGGTGGTGCTAATTCAACCAGCCAAGGTACTACAGGCACACCGCCAACGCATATTCAGAGCAGCGGATCACAAAGCGGAAGCTCTTCAAATCCGCAAAATAACGGCACTTCTGGCAGCACTGGCCGGCAGACACAAGGTTCCACAGGCTCAGGGACCAGCGGATCGGGTTCAAGCACAAGCGGATCAGGCACAACAGGCTCTGGCGCTGGATCAACAACCGGATCATCGGGTAGCAGTTCTTCTCAGTCAGGTTCTGGATCATCCAGCAGCGTAGGCGCAAGTGATTCTGGAACTTCCGGAACTTCCAGCCAGACAGAAGGCAAAAAGAAACGTAAAAACAAAAGCAAAGGCGGTTCAGCCTCTGGTGACAACTAATATTCCTTTGTTGTTTTAAAATAAAAAAGACGCCCCCGCAGAAAATCTGCGGGGGCGTCTTTTTTATACTCCTAAACCTTAATCCTTTTTGGTAGATGGTCTCGGCCCGGTTTTCTGATTATGCTTGATTTCCTGGTTCCTGTAATTTCCGGTAACACCTGTGTGGTCTTTGGTATTCCTGCGGGATGATCCGCTTCCTCTTTTTACAGTGGTATCAGGCTCAGTCATATTCTTTCTCCGCTTTTCACGCGCCTCTTTCGAGTTAAGCATTGATTTGGAATCGCCTTCGCCGTCGCGGTTCGAACCTACGTAATTGGCGTTTTCATTCGATTCGCCGCCAGGTCTTACGCTGGAACCTACCTCATTTGCTTTTACACCCTGCTGCTCACTTGCATTCAGTTTCCGGTCGTTTTGCTGGCCGCCGCGAGCTGGTTTCTGAGTATCAGATTGCCCACTCTGGGTTTGCTGGGAAGAAGTCGATTCGGTTTTCTTCGCAGCCCCGCTACCTGATCCGCCGGAGCCCGACGTACTTTGGGCGTAAGATAATGTGGCGGTACACAGCAGTGCTGCCAGTGTAATGTTCATTGATTTTTTCATGATAGTCATTTTTAGAATTGATGAAATATGCGCATTCAGGACAGCTGGCCGCGTTTGCTGGCGATCACCGCCAGCGAAATGCCAAGCAGCGCGACACCGATCACAACTGCGGCGGCGACGGACATTGCCTTCTTTTTAGGCAGGTACACTACCCCATCGCGATTGGCGACAGCCGGATCATTTACATAGCGACCAACCTTCGGAACAGCTGACTCCTCAAAATGGTAGGCCAGCTCGCGCAGTGCCTGCTGCATTTCGGCGCCGGACATTGGTTTTCCGTGACCGGACGCAACGATTTCGGGATTAAGCTCGGCCAGCATGTTGACAGATTCCTTCGACTGCTTCCAGTCATAAGTGAAATATTTAGGCGGGCCCGACACCACTTTCCGCTGTGTTGCTACGCAAAGCGCAGACTCCTGGCGTGTGGTTACAAATGCGTCACCAGACAGCAGCAGCTTGTCTTTTTCACGCCACAAGCTGATATGCCCGGGCGCGTGGCCGGGCGTGTGGTAATACTTCCATTCGGGTAATACAGGTACCGAGCTCGTAACAGGCAGGGTTTGTATGGAGTCGGATACGTCAATGGGATCGTTGGGGTACAAATCTGCCATGTACGCCATTAACCCTCCGCCTACGCTTGGGTCGGCGGGCGGGTAAGCAGACTTACCTGACAGGTAGGGCACCTCTAAAAAGTGCGCTACGACGGGAACATGCCAGTCTTCCAGCAGCTTCTTAAGTGAGCCGACGTGGTCAAAATGTCCGTGCGTGAGAACAATCGCTTCGGGCGGCATATTTTCACCGAATATCTCCGCGGCGACCTGCTTTATCTTAGGATATGCAGTTTTGAGGCCGGCATCCACCAGTACCCAGGTTTTGTCGGGATTGGCTATGAAAAATACATTGACAAAAATGTCCCGTAGCCCCCATACTCCCTCCGCTACCTTGAAATGCGATGCATTCATGATTGTGGCTTTTTCCATTTTTAGTATTGTTGAAAGTTTCGTGTTGAGTTTAAAAATTGTGCCATTGAGTGCATTCCCTGGTGGTATTTATATATTTTTGGTTCAAGCGCTCAGACGCTTTCTTCATGCACATCGGTAAAGCTTATATGAAACAACATTTGTACAAAACCACTATCGAATGGACCGGTAACCTGGGAAAAGGAACTGCCGACTACCGTTCCTACGAACGGAACCACATTGTAAAAGTGAATGGAAAGGTGGATATCGCTACTTCCTCAGATCCTGCATTCCGCGGTGATCCCGCCCGCCACAATCCGGAAGAGCTCTTTCTCGCATCTATTGCTTCATGCCACATGCTCTGGTATTTGCACCTCTGTACTGAAGCCGGCGTGATAGTTACTGCATACACCGACCAGGCAGAAGGGACAATGGAAGAAACGGCTAATGGAAGCGGCCGTTTCACAGAAGTTATTCTGTATCCGGCCGTGCAGGTACTCGAAGCACATATGCAGGAAAAAGCAGACGCACTGCACCACAAAGCGCATCAGTTTTGCTTTATCGCCAACTCCTGCAATTTCCCGATCCGGCACAAGCCGGTATCTTACGTATAGTAACGTACCTGAATATCCCACCTCCCCTTGGAACGGCTTTTGCAAGTATAGCAGACATACTATAAACCGCTTACTGTTATGAAAACCGAGACAGGCTCAGAGCCAAAGTTCAAAACCAAGACTTCCGTTAAAGCCGAACCGGCTCTCACCGAATTATTCCTCGACAGTCTCAGAGATATCTACTGGGCTGAAAATCATCTTGTTAAAGTACTCCCAAAAATGATCAAGTCAACCAGCTCACCGAAACTGGCCAGCACGATCGAGGAGCATTTGGCACAAACAGTAGAGCACGTAAGTCGACTGGAAGTGATTTTCGACCTGTTAGGTGAAAAGGCGATTGCCAAGAAGTGCGACGCAATGGAGGGACTTGCGAAAGAAGGCGAAGGCATTATCGAAAGTACTGACGAAGGCACTGCAACGCGTGACGTTGGTATTATCCTCGCTTCTCAGAAAGTTGAGCATTACGAAATTGCCACTTACGGCGGACTTACCCAGCTTGCGAAAACGCTTGGTCTGAATGAAGTAGCCGAGATTCTTGCCAAAACACTGGCAGAAGAAAAGATGGCCGATGAGCTGCTCACAGAAGTTGCGGAAAATGAAGTGAATTACAAGGCTGCCGAAGAGGCCTGAATCTAAACACATAAAATATTACTATGGCGACTAACCAAGATCAGGAAAAACCGATACAGCCCGAAAACGATAAAATTGAAAACCTTGCCCCGCATACCACTGAGGATGAGGGTACATTGCTTACAACGAACCACGGCGTAAGAATCAACGATGATCAGAATTCACTGAAAGCCGGAGAACGCGGGGCTACTTTGCTGGAAGATTTTATTTTCCGGGAAAAAATGACCCACTTCGACCATGAGCGCATTCCTGAGCGCATCGTGCATGCGAGAGGATCTGCGGCTCACGGCGTTTTCCAGGTATATAAGTCCATGTCGGACGTAACGCGTGCGCACTTTCTGAGCGACCCAACCTTGGAAACACCTGTTTTCGTACGGTTTTCGACCGTAGCAGGATCGCGCGGGTCGACGGATCTGGCGCGGGATGTGAGGGGATTCGCTGTTAAATTCTATACACAGGAAGGCAATTTCGACCTTGTCGGAAACAACATGCCGGTGTTCTTTATTCAGGATGCGATTAAGTTTCCTGATCTGGTGCATGCTGTAAAGCCTGAGCCGGACAACGAAATCCCACAGGCGGCTTCGGCACATGATACTTTCTGGGATTTTATCTCATTGATGCCGGAGTCCGCTCACATGATCATGTGGACGATGAGCGACCGGGCTATCCCGCGCAGCTACCGCATGATGGAAGGATTCGGCGTACATACATTTCGTTTCGTGAATGCAGAGGGCGTTTCGAATTTTGTCAAATTCCATTGGAAACCTTTACTTGGTGTACATTCAGTAGCCTGGGACGAAGCGCAGAAGATTTCAGGAAAAGATCCTGACTTCCACCGTCGCGACCTTTGGGAAGCGATCGAAAGCGGAAACTTCCCGGAATGGGAGTTAGGTGTGCAAATTGTCCCCGAAGAGGATGAGTTCAAATTCGAGTTTGACCTGCTTGATCCCACAAAGATCATCCCGGAAGAACTGGTACCTGTTCAACGCATCGGTAAACTGACATTGAACCGCAACCCGGACAATTTCTTTGCCGAAACCGAGCAGGTAGCTTTCCATATTGGTCACGTTGTACCCGGAATTGATTTCACAAATGATCCGCTTCTGCAGGGAAGGCTGTTCTCCTATACGGATACCCAGCTGCTGCGTCTTGGCGGTCCTAACTTCCACGAGATACCTATCAACAGGCCGATTGTGCCGGTTCATAATAACCAGCGCGACGGCTTTATGCGGCAAACGATCAACCGCGGCAAGTCCAGCTACGGACCAAACACGATCGGAAACAACTACCCGGCCCAGGCGAGGGCTTCGGAAGGTGGGTTTACGAGCTACCCGGAAAGAGTGGATGCGCGTAAAGTGCGCGCTAGAAGCAGAAGCTTTTTCGACCATTTCAGTCAGGCCAGGTTGTTCTTCAACAGTCAGTCTGAACCTGAGAAAGACCATTTAATCGACGCACTCAGCTTTGAGCTGGGCAAGGTAACCTCGCCGGAAATCCGTACACGGATGCTGGGTATTTTGTCGCTGATCGATAAGGCGCTGGCAGCGGAAGTTGCATTTGCACTGCGCCTGCCCGTGCCGGAAGATCCTGAACTACCTGTGAACCGTAGCATTCCTGCAGACGGAGATCCTGCTGATTATGATTCCATTATGGCGGAAGGAAGTCTGACATCCTCAGCTGCATTGAGTATGGCGAACACGGTCAAAGACACGATCGCTACGCGTAAGATTGCATTCCTGGCAGCCGACGGCGTTGATGCGAATTCATTGATTACGGTAAAAAATGCATTGGAAGGTGCAGGTGCAGTCGTGGAGATTGTTGCCCCGCGTCACAGTTACCTCATTGCCGAAAACGATGTGCAAATCCCGGTTAATCATACCTTCCTGACAGCCGCTTCGGTTTTGTTTGATGCTATTTATGTACCTGGCGGAACCAACAGTGTAGCGACCGTGGAAGCAGATGCCGACGCGGTTCACTTCCTGAATGAAGCTTTCAGACACTGCAAGGCAATTGCGGCTGACGAATCAGCGATTCAGGTGTTGGAAGCGACCTATTTCAGCAAAAAGCTACCTGCTGATTTCTCCGATGCGACGGTGATCAAGGAAGGCGTAGTTGTACTTGACGATCCGGAAGCACTGGCGGATAAATTCATACTCGCAATATCGCAGCACCGTTTCTGGGAGCGCGAGAAACCGAGACGGATTCCTGCATAACCGCTTAAATCATAAACAAGAACACCCGGGCTCTCAGAGTCCGGGTGTTCTTGTTTTAAAGGATATCAGCTTTCACAGCAATCCAGCTTTTATACTTTTTCCAGTATGTTCAATGCTTCCTGGTTATTCTGCTGAGCTGCAAGATCGTAGACGGACAAGCCGCGCGCATCCAGTATACTGGTGCTGGCTCCCCGGCTGATCAGCAGCTTTACCAGGTCATTGCGCCCGAACATGGTTGCGAACATCAATGCGGTGCCGCCGTTTCCGTGTTGCTGGTCAAGGTGTGCGCCTTTGTCGATCAGGAGATTGGCGATATCTACGTAACCTTTGAATGCGGCTCCCATTAGCGCGGTATTTCCCCCATAATCGGCTCCGTTTACATCCGCGCCCGATTCGATGAGAAATCTGGCTGCTTCCAGCTGGTTGTTGTAACAAGCCACGATCAGCGGCGTGTAGCCTTTTTCGTCCCGGCAGTTTACGTCGGTTTTCAGATCCACGAGTTCCTGCAGAACAGGAACATTCCCCAGTCTGGCAGCGTGGATTATTACTTGAGTGTAGTTTTCCATTTTTGTGTAGCGATGATGATTTGATTTTACCAAATATTATACCATTGAATTAAGCTGGCTGTCATACCGGGAAAAACGAGGTTGCAAATCCTGGCGTGATAATTTAGAATCTACCATTTTTGACATTACGCGACTACTTTAATGCATAAACCCGACTACCACCGGATTGAAGATTACGGATTAATTGGCAACCTCAAAACGGTTGCGCTTGTTTCGGTCGACGCTTCGATCGATTTCATGTGTTATCCCTCTTTCGACTCCCCTACTGTGTTCGCCAGATTACTCGACAACAGAAAAGGCGGCAGCTTTGAGGTTTTTCCTCAAATGAACAACTACAATACCAAGCAGATTTACCTGCCGGCAACAGCGGTGCTGCTTACGCGCTTCTTTTCGGAGGACGGAATTGTGGAAGTAACGGATTATATGCCCATTAACGAAGACGCGGCAGACAATTCGACGGCGATCGTGCGGCAGATTAAAACGGTACGTGGCAATATCAAATTCCGCGTCAGGTGCCAGCCTGCTTTCGACTATGCGCAAAGTACCCATTCGTGTGAGCTGCGTGACAATGCGGTGTACTTCAATCCGGATAATGCGGAAAACAATGTACTGCGGCTGATCGCGGATGTTCCCCTGGAAATGGAAGAACTTGCCGGCGTCGCTGAATTTACTTTGAAACAGGGTGAAACTGCCTGCCTTGTTCTGGAATGTGGTAAGAGCAAAGTCCAGGACGAAAATCCCATTAGCACCTATAAAGCAAATACTTACGGGGCTACCATCGCATTCTGGCGGAACTGGTCGAAAAAGTCTACTTACAAAGGCCGGTGGAACGGTACTGTCAACCGCTCAGTGATCACCCTGAAACTCCTTACTTCGCGTGAGCTTGGCTCCATGGTAGCGGCACCTACGTTCAGCCTGCCCGAAACGATCGGCGGCTCCCGGAACTGGGACTACCGGTTTATGTGGATACGGGATGCTGCATTCACGATGTACGCATTCCTCCGGCTTGGCTACAACGACGAAGCTACTGCCTTTCTCAAATGGATCCACGACCGGTGCCGCGATGACAAGTTGTACCTGATGTACACCATTTCCGGCGAACACGACCTGGCCGAACAAGAGCTGGATCAGCTGGAAGGTTATAAAGCTTCAAAACCCGTGCGGATCGGCAATGCTGCTCAGGACCAGTACCAGCTGGATATTTACGGCGAGCTGATCGATACCATTTATATATACAATAAACAGCACGCACCGATCACGTTCGAGTTTTGGGAGACAATTGTGAAGCAGGTAAATGAAGTAATAGACAAATGGAAAACGGCCGATCACGGCATCTGGGAAATTCGCAATACCGAAAAGGAATTTCTGCACAGCCGGCTCATGTGCTGGGTAGCAATGGACAGGGCGATCAAAATCGGGCAACACCGCTCCTTTCCTTTTCCCGAAAACAAATGGAAGGAAGTCAGGGATGAGATATATGCAGATATTTACCATAACTTCTGGGATGAAGAAGTTGGTGCGTGGGTGCAGTACAAAGGCTCCAAAAACGTCGACGCGAGTGTGCTGCTGATGTCGCTGATGCATTTTATATCCCCGCGCGAGCCGCGGTGGCTGTCTACCCTCGACGTAGTAGAGGAACAGCTGGGCATTGATGTGCTGCTATACCGCTACAAAAACGGGCCTGATCAATTTGACGGACTGGAAGGCGAGGAAGGCACTTTTAATATGTGCTCTTTCTGGTTTATCGAGTCACTTGCCAAGAGCGGCCAGGTTTCGAAAGCATTGGAGAGTTTCGAGAAAATGGTGGGTTATGCCAATCACCTCGGTTTATTCAGTGAGCAGATCGGCCACAAGGCAGAGCATTTAGGCAATTTCCCGCAGGCATTTACACACCTTGCATTGATCAGCGCCGCATTGGAGATAGACAAGCAGCTCGACAGGACTTAGGTATCTAAAACTCTTTTTCACCAAACTCGCTGACAGGCAGCCTTGCTTTTTTCGCGAGTGAGTTGAGGCTGTAACTCAGGTTAATGGTAAACATATCGGTTTCCTGGATGTAGTTGGTGGTGGTGTAAAAGTCTTTGCCGTAAGTGGTAATACGCTGCTGGTTCGAACCTAACAAACCGAGGTCAATTTGCTGCCATTGAAGTAATGCAGAGAGTTTTCCTTTCAAGAATGTCTTTTTCAGCGCCAATGCAGGATTTAGAAACCTGGAATCTTCTCCCTGCGCCGTTACCCGGCGTGACAGGTAATTGTAAGTCAGTTGCACATTCCAGGTTGGAGAAAGCCGGAAGCTTGTGTTTGCATTCACAGACCATACAATACTGCGCTGATTGACTGGAACTTCAAAATTGAAAAGCGCGCCTTTGATCTTGTAATTGTATACATTTCCTCCTGCATAAAACTGCCACCAGCTGGTCGGCTGCAAGGTTGTACCAGCTTCAATCCCCCACGAGGTAGCGAGCCCTGCATTGGTGTAGATACGGTTGAGGATCGTGTCGTTGTAAACACTGTTGACCCGGTTGACCACGTTTTTGATCCTTTGATTATAAACAGTTGCAAACACCGTGTTTTTACCAAAATCCCGGATCAAGCCAATTTCCGACAAGTCTATGAACTCGGGCAGAATGTTGGGATCGCCGGATTCCAGTGTTTCGGAATGCTCGCGCTCAGGAAACGGGTTGAGCTCTGCATTGGTAGACCGCTGCACCCTTTTGCTGTAATTTGCTTTCAGGCGCAGGTTTTTGCTGGCCTGATATTGCAGACTGGCTGTCGGGAAAAGATTGGACAAATTAAGATTCCGAACTGGATCGGTTCCTGCTGTAAATGCGCGGGCCGAATACTCGTACCGTAATCCGCCTGCGTATTCCACCTTGCCCTGCTTGCCTGCGTACTGCACAAATGTGGAGTGGATCTGGTTCGCGACCCGCGTGCGACTGCTGAATTCCGGCACGACTACCAGCGTTCCATCTTCGATATCCTGGTTCAAATACTGAAACTGGCCTTTCTGGACCTGGTTGCGGTACTGGTAACCGGCTTCCAGCTTTCCTTTACCAAGATTCATCGCGTAGTCTGCGCGAATGCGGTATGCATTTAGCGGGTTCTCGCTCGGGTTGCGGGTGTACTGCAGTACGCGGAGGCGCGTGGGTTCGTCGGTATTCAGGTTGGTGGTCAATCCGTCCAGGTCGGCCCGCTCGTACAAACCAGAAACAGTCAGTGAAGATTTGTTTGCAAAAGTGTGTATGTAATCCAGGTTTCCAAGTGTGATATCTGCTGTTTTTTTAGCGATGTTGCTGTTGAAATAATTAATTCTCCCAATTACTTCACCCGTTGTCAGGTCGGTTTTTGTGTTATTATAAACAATATCGGCACGGCGGGACTGCGACCGGTAACCTTTGTAAATCCCTGCTGAGATTGTGTTGTTTGGATCAGGCGTAAATGCCAGTGAAGCGCGGCCGGTGTAATTGTACCGGATAAAACTGCGCTCTCCGTCAGATGGAAAGGTTGTCTGGATATTATCAATCGTCGTGCGCACGTCCCCTACTCTCCTGCCTGCAATATCGTTCCGCAGGTAACTCCCGCTCACCTGAAAATCCCATTTGGCGCTTCTGACTCCAAATGCCGCGTCAGCACCAAAACGCGATGGATTTTGGAGGTTTCCATAAGTATACACAGCAGGCAGCCCACCCAGTACATTGGCAGAGAGAAAACGCTCGCCAGTCACAGGAGCTTTTGTAACAATATTGATAATCCCACCTTTTCCATCGGGATCAAACCGGGCAGAAGGCGAGGTAATTACTTCCACATTTTCGATCAGATTGGCAGGCAGCTGACTTAACACCTGAGCCGGGTCGGATTGTACCGGCTTCCCATTGATCAGTACCAAAAAGCCCGAAGAGCCCCGTAATGTAATTGCCCCTTCACTGTTGACAGTCACAGAAGGCGTATTCCGCAAAACGTCCACAGCAGTGCCGCCTCTGCTGGTCAAGAAACTTCCGGCTTTGTATACCTGCCTGTCGACCTTATTCTCCAACACGCCCTGCTTACCCCGCACATTCACTTCTTCCAGCAGGCGGGAATCGGCGCGCAATGCGATGTGCATGACCAGATCTCCGCTATTCTCAGCCGGCAAAGTCAGCCGCTGCATGTGATAGCCCAGGTATTGTGCCTGTATATAATACTTATCCGGGGCGGTATTTGCAAAACGATAAGCTCCGTCTGCGTCCGCGACCACGCTATTTACGAGCGTCGAATCGCTGCTTTTGTACAATGCAATTGAGCTGAATGCGAGCGGCAGGCCGGTGTGCTGGTCTGTAACTTTCCCCGAAATACCGAAGGTAATTTGAGCTGACGCAGTAAGAAAACTGCACAGTCCTGAAAGCAGCAATGTAAAGAGTTTCATTAAAAGTAAATTTCGCCGATCACAGTTGTTGATCAGGCAAAATTATATCCTGTAACCTGGTAGACTTGGTAGAAAAATGCCAAAAACTGGTACATTCAGGAAATTCCCTTCCTGTAAATGCCTGGCAGCACACCTACCTGCCTCTTGAAGAATTTATTAAAATGGGACGGATCGGTGAAGCCCAGTTCGTAGGCGATTTCAGACAATGTATCCTCTGAGTAGAGCAGCCGTTTTTTTGCTTCCAGGTTCAGCTTCGCATTGATCAGCTCGCCCGCCGTTTTATCAAGCAACTTGCGGCACGTGTTGTTAAGTGTTTTGGAGGTGACGTTCAGGCTTTCTGCGTAAAATCCTACCTCGTGATTGGTTTTGTAGTGCGCATCCACCAGCTCGAAAAACGTGGTCAGCTGGTCGGGCAAAACCTGCGGCTGCGGAGAGTCCGTCTCTCTTTTCAGCAGATTGAACAGCAGTTGCAGGTAAGTCTGGATTACAGCGAGATGGTTCTCTTTCTGATCCTGGTACTCGGTTTCTATGTTTTCGAAGATCTCGAAGATCGTCTTGTCTACGTGTTCCAGCTCGTAACCATTCCTGAAAATGGGTGGAAAGCTTTGGAAAAGATAGTTGTAAAAAGGCTGGTTGAGCAGAAAGTCTTTTTGGAGCATGATCACAAAACCCTTTGGGATTTCCGTGAGTGCCCAGCTATGGATCTGGCCGGGCATAACGAAGTACAGACTGAAAGGTTTTACCTCAAATTGATGGTGATCAATGTGGTGTACACCTGCTCCTTGGCGGAGGTAGATGATTTCGAGATAATCCTTGTGACCATGCGGGCTAGTCGTTTTGATTACCTCCTTCATTCTCTTGATCCTGAACAGCTCTGTTGTTTCGAGCTTGTTCTTCACAGGTATTTGCATGCGGTTTTTAGCGGGTTAGGTCAATGTAACATAAGCACATACATTGATATCATCGTACAAGTTTCTGGCAGCAAGAAAATTCCAGTCCATTTTTGCAAGAGAGAGTTGCATAACCGTTTGGTTATTTATATAATTGCATAACCAAACGGTTATCTATTTAATTTTGAAGAATGACAGCGCGCAGAGATGTTTTTCAGGCAATAGCAGATCCGACCAGAAGGGCGATGATCGGGTTGCTTGCTTCCCGTACAATGACCGTCAGCGATGTGGCCGACAATTTTTACATGAGCCAGCCGGCGATCTCCAAGCACATGCGGATCCTTACCGAGTGCGGACTTGTGGTGATGGTAAAGCACGGGCGTGAGAAACACTGCCGGGCCAATCTGGGTGCGCTGGAAGAAGTCGCGAAATGGGCCGAGCAGCACCTCGCATTCTGGAACCAGCGACTTGATACACTTGAAGATCTTTTGAATAATAACCAGTAACCTTTTTTCCAAATCTTAAATATTGACAACATGAAAATTGAAATGGTGAGTGTATTTGTTGACGACGTCGTGAAAGCGCACAAGTTCTACACGGAGAAGCTTGGCTTTGTAGAAAAAATGTTCGTTCCCGAAGCTTACCTGGCAATCGTCGCTTCGTCGGACCAGCCTGACGGCACGTCGATTTTGCTGGAACCTAACCAGAACCCGATTGCTTCGACTTACCAGACAAGCCTGTGGGAAGCCAACCTCCCGGTGATCACCTTTTCTGCCGTTGATATTTACCAGGAATACGAGAAGCTGAATGCAGCGGGAGTTGTTTTCCGCAAAGCGCCTGTGAAAACCGAATGGGGTTACGAAGCCATTTTTGAGGATACCTGCGGGAATCTGATCCAGCTGGCGGCATTCTGACACGTTCGATGATGGAGAAAAAAGGAAAGATACTCGCACCGGGGGTGATCTGCTTCGAGCGCGTTTTTAACAGCAGCATTGAGACAGTTTGGAGTTACCTTACGGATTCCGAAAAACGCGGCAAGTGGCTTGCGAGGGGTGAGATGGAGCTAATTCCCGGCGGGGATTTTACCTTGCATTTCATGCACAGCGAACTCAGCCCGATCCCCGGTCCGCCACCTGAAATGCATAAGGCAATGGAAGCGGGACACAGTTTCAGCGGCAAGGTACTCCGGGTAAATCCGCCCCATTTACTCTCATTCACCTGGCACGACGATTCCGAAGTTACATTCGAGCTAAGCACAGAAGCCA
This sequence comes from Dyadobacter crusticola DSM 16708, assembly GCF_000701505.1. GTDB lineage: Bacteria > Bacteroidota > Bacteroidia > Cytophagales > Spirosomataceae > Dyadobacter > Dyadobacter crusticola. The sequence continues at coordinate 125,592 of NZ_JNJB01000004.1, forward strand.
GCGGCGTGCGCCTGGTACTCACCCATCGGAAAATAGCAGATAAGGGTAAAAACCGTCAGATGATCGGCAGCGGCTGGCACACGCACCTGGAAATCCTGGAAGCGAATTTAAATGGAGCAGTGCCCCGCAATTTTTGGGTGATTTTTGAGGAGACGCAGAAGGGGTATGTTTAGATTTCGGTGAGTGCTGGACGGTATGGAGTCTTGTATTGTATTTTGCGTTTGGCTCAGCTTGGTCCAAGTTGGCAGCTGCATTGGCGGTAACCTAATGTATAGCGAAGCAGGAGGACTCTATCGCTCGTTTTTGTGTTTGTTGTATGATGTCGAAGTTTTGGAACGACACGGATTCATTAATAGATCGTAGATACATACAGCATATGGAAACTCCAATTTTAAACCGCAAACTGGTTAAGGTGCAAACTCCACATGGACACCAGGGCTTTCTCGGGCGGGATCACATTGCCCGGGCGGTAATACAGAATGATTTTAGCAACAGCGATCCATTCATTATTTTGATGGATGATTTTTTGGACAAAAAAGACAGCGAACCCGTCGGCGGCCCTCACCCACACGCAGGCTTCGAAACTGTTTCGCTTTTGCTGGAAGGCGAAGTCGGCGACTCGGCACATACCATGAAGTCGGGTGACTTTCAGATGATGACTGCGGGAAGCGGCATTGTTCACACCGAAACGATCGAGCGCGAATCGAAAATGCGGCTGCTGCAAATGTGGCTGAACCTTCCTAAAAAAGACAGGTGGATTACGCCGCGCGTGCAGGACCTCTCTTTCGATAATGTGCCGAAAGCTTATGAAAATGGTGTAGAAATCCGCGTTTACAGCGGTAAATTGGGTGGTGTTACCTCACCAGTGAAAAATCACACTCCTGTAATTATTGCCGATATTATCCTGCAACCAGGCGCAAAAACGACTCAGAAACTGCCAGCTACATTCAATGCATTTTTGTATGTAATTGAAGGCAGTCTCGAAGTTGGAGACCTGAAGAAGTTGAATGACGGGCAAATTGGGTGGCTTGATAAAAGTGATGCAGAAGGCGAAAGTACATTGAGCCTGGCGGGTGGTGTTTCTGGCGGACGGGCTATTCTATACGCCGGCCAGCCACAAAATGATCCCATTGTTTCTTACGGACCTTTCATTGCAGACAAAGATGAAGAAATCAGGAGTCTGTACCGCGATTACAGATCAGGCAAAATTGGACATATTTCGGAGTTACCGGAAAGTCAGCGGTTTAAGTATTAAGCTATTAGCGGTTGGCGGTTGGCTAGTTAGGCATTACAGTTTGTCACATGTAAACTGTCAACCGTCAAACCAGCGCCGCCATTTCTTTCCATTCATAAATCTGCACTTTGCCGGCTGGCTTTTTTGCGGCGGCTAGCATTGATTTCGCTACGTCTTTGGCCTGGATGCCGCGGTATTTTTTGGTTGGACCGATTAGCAGCGGATTAATTAGGGAAAACAATCCGATAAATGATTTTTCTAGTGGGCGGCTTTCCTGCCGGTCTCCCATGATCATGGAGGGGCGGAATATGTGTGTGTGTTCCATATTAAGCGCAATGATGTCCCGCTCCGTTTCACCTTTTGTACGAACGTAAAAAACACTGGAACCCGCATTCGCGCCGATTGCAGTAACTACAAACACCGACTTCGCGCCATTTTCCTTGGCAATCCGCGTTGCCAGGACCGGATAATCGTGATCCACCTGGTAGTATATCTTTTCGTCGGGCGTATTTTTCCTGGTAGTGCCGAGCGCGATGAAAACCTCGTCGGCTATGAGCTCGTAGCGGAGTTCCGGAAGTGTGTTGTAATCGCCAATCAGGACTTTGAGCTTGGGGTGCTTTTTGTTAAGATCTTTCCTGACTACGACCGTTACCTGTGCGTAGTCAGGATCATCCAAAAGCCCTTCGAGGAGATAGGAACCAATGAAGCCGCTTGCTCCGAATAAAATGGCTTTTTTAGATGTCATCGTGTAAAAATTTATAGTTTAAAACTGTTTACTTAATCTGATTTTAAAGACTTGACCGGGTTAGCAATTGCCGCTTTCACACCCTGAAAACTGATTGTGATCAATGCCAACAAAAGTGCGCCAGCTCCTGCGAACACAAATACCCAGGGACTCACCGGAATGCGGTAAGCAAAATCACCCAGCCATTTTTCCATTGCATAATGAGCCAGCGGCGAAGCCAGTAAAAACGAGAGTACCACAAGTTTTACAAAATCCTTTGAAAGCATGATCACAATATTCAGCACGGTAGCGCCAAGTACTTTTCGAATGCCGATTTCCTTTCGCCGTTGCTGCGCTGCAAATGTGGTCAGTCCAAATAGTCCAAGGCAGGCAATGAGAACAGAAACCATTGTGATCCAATATACAACGTGGCCGGTAAGTACCTCTGTTTCGTACATTTTGCCATAAGTATCGTCAAGAAATGTGTATTCAAACGGCCGATTTGTTTTAAACCTGTTATAAACCTGCTCCACACCCGCGAGGGTCGTTTTCATATCGGCGCTTTTGTTGATTTTGATATACATATAATCATTAAAAAGCGTGTCGCTCCCGAGCATCAGCGCCATCGGTTTTACTTTTTGCCGCAATGAAGTAAAATGAAAATCTTTCACAATCCCGACCACATCTTTTCGCACACCCTGACCCAGATCAAGGGTTTGCCGGAAATCAGCCGCATGAAGCCCCAGTTCCCGGGCCGCACTCTCATTGAGTACCAGTCCGTTCGTGGGCGCGTCTTTCCGGGGGCCGGCAGCCCAGCTAATCTGCATGGTGCTGACAAAACTTTCATCAACCCGGAATGAATTGACCGTGATCTTTTTATCAGAATTGGCCTGCTTGATCTCAAACGAATTCCCATAAGGATGGTACATCAGCAAACTAGACGAGGTAACTGCATCCACGCCGGAAAGTCGCTCTACTTCGCTTCGGATTGCTTTATAATGCTTGCTCATTCCATCCTGGTGATCGAGAAACACCGTGACAATCTGGTCGCGTGCGATACCCAGATCCTTCTTTTTAAAAAACTGCATTTGCTTGAATATCAAGATGGAACTGATGATCAACACAATGGAAATGGTGAATTGAAAAACGGTCAGGAAGTTGCGTGCTCTGGCTGCATTGCCCAATATTACCAGGTTTCCACGCAATGCGTCCCCGGGCGAAAAGCCTGAAAGCAGCAACGCAGGATAACTCCCCGCCAGAACAATGCTGAGCAAATAAAATGCGAGCACAGGAACTACAAACCAGAGACTTTTCAGAAAATCAATATCAACCTCAATGGAAAGTGCAGTGTGTACGGTTTGAAAGGAGAAGAAAAGGAGCAAAATAGCTGCCAGGAAGGCAATGGTAACCGACAAAAAGGATTCCAGGTAAAACTGAAAAATCAGAGAGCTGCGTGCGCCGCCTACAACTTTGCGCACCGAAACCTCGCCCGAGCGTGTAGAAGAATATGCCGTGGTAAGGTTTACATAATTGACCAGCGCCAATGCGAGGATCAGCAATCCAATGACAGAAAAGATTACCGTAGTCTGCCTGGCGCTGAGATCAATAAGTCCAAAGTGAAGACCGTGCAGCGTATACAAATGGTAACTATCTTTTTTATCCCTGATTTTCAAACTTTCTGACAGCAGCAGCGGAATTTTGGCCTCCACGGCCTTCGCAGACGCATTGTTTTTAATCAGGAAATAAGTGTTGTAACTACCTACTGCGCCTATGCTCGTTGTTTGCGTTTTCAAAGTTTTTTTGTCCAGATAACCTGCCATTTCACGCAGTTCGTTAGCGCGGTGAGTTTGCAGGTCGGCCAGAAAATCAAATTGAATGGATGAATTCGCGGGCAAATCTTCCATGACGCCGACTACCTGGTACACGGCGGATTTGTCATAGGTAATGGTTTTGCCGAGTGGATCGGCTTCCCCGAAATATTTCCTGGCTGTACTTTCCGTCAGGATTACCGTGCCCGGTTGCGTGAGGGCAGTGCGGCGATCGCCTTTGATCAGTTTGAATGAAAACAACCGAAGAAAGCCCGGATCGGCTGCTACAAAATTTGATTCATAGTACCGATGCGCTTCATCACTGGCAACAAGCTTGCTGTAAAATGTTACGTCGGTTATTCTTCCAAAATCCTCTACTTCCGCGCATTGCTCTTTTACTTTCTGTCCAAATCCGTACGACATCCACGGAACGGAATACGAAGCTTCTGCATCTGTGTGGTCAAATTCTACCTTGACAATCCGGTCGCCGTGCTCGTGAAAACGATCGAAACTGTATTCATTGGCCACAAACAACACAATGAAAAGCGAAGTTACCAGTCCGATAGCCAGCCCGCCCATGTTGACGAGGCTCATGCCGGCGCGTTTTCGGAGTGACCGGAATGCAATCTTGAAGTAGTGGAACAGCATAGGATTCAGGAATTTACATTTACTAAATGTAACCAGAAATCCATTAAAAATACACGACAAAAAAAATTGCCAATGCAGGTGCTTGAATTCCTCCATTGGCAATGTAATGTGAATAGCGTGTGCTTACTACTGAGCCAGTCTAACGGAATATACCGGCTTCATAATCCTTGGTCTTTTGCCTGCTTTCTGCATAACTGGAGCAGCTGAGCGCTGGAAAGGATTTGTGTCTGCCAACATATTTTGGTCTTCAAAAAACTCTTGGTTTGTTTCGTAGGCGGTTTTTGTTGATGATTTCATGAGTGCTAATATTTAATGATTTTTAGTTTTATTGATGATATGTTACCTAGGATACACAAAACCGTGCCAAACTCCGTTTCACAATGCTCAGGCAAGTGGAAAATTGAGCAAAAACCGCGAACCCTGTTCAGAATCAACGTTTATCTTTCCATTAATCTGCTTCGTTAGAGAGGCAACCAGCCGCTTTCCAAAGGACTGTCCTCCCGGTTTTCGCCAGTTTGCGACATCCACACCTCTTCCATTATCCTTGATTTCGAGGTAAACCTGCTCCTGTTGCCACAACTTGATACTGAGCTCAGGTTTTTCAATGCCTTTGTAAGCGTGCTTGAATGCATTTGTGATCAGTTCATTGACAATCAGGCCAAGTGGCACAGCCATTTTCAGATCGAGTACGATCGGTTCAATGTCGGTACGAAGACTGAAATCTTCGGAATAGCCGAAAGACTGCATCAATCCTTTTACCAGATCCTGGATATACTCTTTTACACTTACCCCCGCCACATTATCGGTCTGGTACAATTGCTGGTGGATCAGCGACATAGCTTCTACCCTTTGCTGCCCCTCAGTGACTGCCTGGATCGCCTTCTCATCTTCCAAGCGGCTGGCTTGCAGTGACAACAGGCTGGATACAATAGCCAAATTGTTTTTTACACGGTGATGGAGCTCCTGCATCAATTCTTTGAGCTGCGTCGCCTGCACGCTGATGCGGCTGTTCGCCTCGGACAGGTTGCTGTTGGTAATTTCCAGTTTTTGATTCACACGCTGAATAATCCTGTACTGCCACAATGCAATTGCAAGCAGGAAAGCCAGCATGGAAATACCGCCATAAAGCCACCATAGCTGCCGTTTTTTCTCAAAATTTTCAGTACCCAGCCGCTGAATACGCTCCTGGTTTTCCTTAGCCTGAAACCTGGTTTCCGCCTCGATCAGCTGTCTGCTTTTCTCCGAATTAAACACGCTGTCCCGATAAGCCACCCATTGATTCTGGTAGTTGAGCGCCTGCTCAAACTGCCCCTTCTTTTTGTAGATATTGGTCAGCATTTCGTAGATATGCATGTAATCATTGATCCGCTGCGGACTTGTTTTGGCCATTTCAATGGCTTTTTTCACATACTGTTCCGCTTCGTCCGGCCTGTTGAGGAGCAGCAATGTGTTAGGGAGATTGAGGTAAACCATTTTTTCCAGAAATTGGTCTGACTCTTTTTTGGCATAGTCGAGCAGCTGCATGTAAGTATTCAGCGACTCCTGGTACCTGCCTGCATTTTTGAGGATAATCCCCCTGTTAAATAGTGTTGACGAGAAGTCGGCACCCAGCTTTTTGTATATTTTGAGCGCTTTGTCATTGTAAGCAAGTGCGCCATTATAGTTTTTTCTGATATCCTCAACAGTGGCAAAATCGGTGTACATATTGGCCACTTCATCTTCCATTTGACTTTTTTCAGCCAGTAACAAACCTCTTCGGAAGTAATGTTCAGCCAGTTTCAGGTCATTTATGGTAATATAAACACCACCTATCCGCTGCAAAGCCCTGATTTCCCGCCGCACGTCCCCGGCTTTCTGAAACAAAGCCTGCGCCTTCTGATAATTTGAAACTGCCGCATTGGAATTACTCTGTACCTTTTGCAGCCAGGCCATTAACATATAAGTGCGGCCTTCCCAAACGCGGTTCTCTTTGTCGGTTGCCAGTTCCATCATTTCCACAATCGCGCTGTCGACCCGGCTAAATTTGAGCAGGTCGATCATATCATAAGCATAATTGTTCAGGTCCTCGAAACGGGCTGAATCTGGTTTATTGCTGATTTTATTTTGGAATGTGGAAAATACGGTAGAATCCGGCTGTGCCTGACTACTAAAAACAATAGCCAGCACAGCCGTAATTGAAAATAGAAATGATTTCATGAAACTGAATTGTGAGCGATGGAGGTAACAGGCAGCGTGCCGTAACTCAAAACTAAAGTAACCGCCACAATTAGCCAAATGAAAGTAAAACAGCCCGGAAACCTGCCCTATTTACCAAGTGCACGCCGGATCGCCAGCTCCACCGGAGCATAATTGCGCACCTGGTCTGCAATGGTCAGCTGGTCTTTCAATGCAAGCGGAGGCTGCGCCATAAACTTCGGATTAGTACCGCGATGTGACTGCGCGGCGTGTACAAGAAATGGGTGGCACAGGTAAACGGTTCCGGCAGCGCCCGTCGCGAGTGCCTCTTCCCTTTCAGGCAGCTCATTTAGCAGGGAGACTACTTCCGTGAATGTGAGACCACGATCTCCTTCGGGCTCCAAAAGGCGGGCGATATCCCAATGCGAACCTATCCTGAGGCGGGTAGGTGCATCGTTTTCAGTCACATCGGAATAGAGAAAGAGCATCAGCAAGCCGCGGCCTTTGGAGAACAGGTTTATGCGCCAGTCGAAATAATTATCTGGATTGTCACCGGGAAAGCTTGCATCCACGTGCCAGCCGTCGTCACCAGCTAATTCGTTGGAAGGAAATCTGACAGGGAAAGCGCCCATACTTACTCTGGGAAGCCACTTTCCGGCACCCACAAGCTGATCGAATGCACTTGTCAGCACATCCGTGTTAGCCGATTCGCGAAATGGTTCTTCCGTGTACATACCAAGCCAGATTACCGGTTTTGTCCAGGTGGAACGATCGTGGGGATCACAGTCCAGGTCTTTCCATAAAATTTCCCTGGCAGCGGCAGCCACATTTGCGGGAAATGCATTATCCAGTCTGATATAACCTTTATTGATGAAATCTGTTATTTGCTGATCATTAAATGGGCTTTCCATAGTTGTATAGGTGAATGGGATCGAAAACAGCGAAATGCGTTGTTTTCAAATCATTTTGAAGAAAAATCAAAGGCAATACAATGCTGCCCTTTTTTAAAAAAGGTCAGCGCGTCGGGAGACGATGGAAGTGCTGTCAGAGTGTTGGAGTCATCCTCATAGCTACTAAAATAAATTGTTTCATCGAAAATTCCTTCCTGTAGGAAAGATTTCTGTTTGCACATCCCGCCTTACCTGCGTGCGCTTATTAATAGCCTGTGATACGTATTCATCTTTTTCATCGGCGCGGGAAAGGGTAAGTATGTCCGGATTTTCGGTTTCAATGGACGTGAGTTTTTTGAGTAAAACAGACAAATCATGGCATTTCTGAACAATTACGTGCGTTACGTCCCCTTCTCTCTGCAGCCGCCCTTCCACCATCAGCAGCCGCGCGCGCAGCACTTCTTTCCGGTATTTTTCAAAAAGCTTTTCAAAAACCACCAGGTTTGCGTAGCCGGTTTCATCTTCAATCGTGATAAAACAAACACCGCCCGCAGTGCCGGGCCGCTGCCTGACGAGCACCAGTCCTGCCACTTTTACCGGCCGGTTGTTCCCGATCAGTTCAAGATCGTGGGTTGAATAAATGCCTTGCTCTTTCAACTTATCCCGTACAAAACTCACCGGATGCGCTTTCAAAGACAGCGATGTGGAAGCATAATCCTGCACTACGTGCTCTGAGGCGGACATCAGCGGCAGCTGGACCTGTGGCTCGGTGGCACTGGGCGACGGCTGTCCCTCGAACAATCCAATGGGACGGTCGCTCAATGCGGTAACTTCCCACAATGCCCGCCGCCTGTCCAGACCAATGGACCTGAATGCATCTGCATCGGCCAGTCGCTCCAATGCAGCCTGCGACACGCCCGCTTCGCGCAGGTGGTGCACGCTGGTGTACGGCTTTTTCCTGCCTGCTAACAAAGCTTGTATGTCATCTTCGCGCATTCCTTTAATCTGCCTGAAACCCAGTCGGATTGGAAAGTATTTACCCGTTTTTTCTTCGAGAATATTATCCCATTCGGAGTGATTAATATCTGCTGACCGCACTTCCACATCATGTTTTCGTGCGTCAATAATGATCTGCGCTGGCTGGTAAAATCCCATGGGCATACTATTGAGCAATGCAGTGGCAAAAACATCGGGGTAATGACATTTGAGATAACACGAAACATACACCAGCAATGCAAAGCTGGCAGCGTGACTTTCCGGGAAACCATAACTGCCGAAACCTTCAAGCTGTTTGAAAATACGTCTTGCAAATTCTTCGGTGTAGCCTCTTGCTGTCATTCCTTCGACCAGCTTTTTTTCAAACCGCTCTACCATTCCTTTTACCTTAAATGTGGCCATACTCCGCCGGAGCTCATCTGCCTCGGTAGGTGTAAAACCGGCCGCTACAATCGCAATTTTCATTGCCTGCTCCTGAAAAAGGGGCACTCCCAGAGTTCTTTTCAGTATTTCTTCGAGTTCAGGAGTAGGATATTCAATCTTTTCCTCCCCATTTCTCCGACGTAAATATGGATGCACCATATCCCCCTGAATAGGCCCGGGACGAACGATCGCCACTTCAATTACCAGGTCATAAAACACGCGTGGCTTCAACCGGGGAAGCATAGATTGCTGCGCCCGGCTTTCGATCTGGAATACGCCGATGGTATCTGCCTTGCAGATCATGTCATATACTTTCGGATCGTCTTGTGGAACATTGGCGAGAGTGTAATCTCTGTTATAATGCTTCCTAGCAAGATCAAATGCCTTGCGAATGCAGGTAAGCATCCCCAGCGCCAGCACATCGATTTTCAGAAAGCCAAGTGTGTCAATATCGTCTTTGTTCCATTCAATGCAGGTACGGTCTTCCATTCTTGCATTGAGGATCGGGCATAAATCGGACAATTTACCCTGCGTGATCACAAACCCTCCGGTATGCTGGCCAAGCTGACGTGGGAAGCGCAGATACTGTTTGGTAAGGTCAAGGATTTTGAGCAAATGCGGATCATTCGGATTAAAACCCTGCTCGGCAACACGCTTCCCTTCAAACCATTCATCGGTAAACTCCCAGATCGAGCTGGAAAGCCGGTTGATCGCATCCAGCGACATACCCATTACCTTCGCCACATCCCTGATCGCCCCGCGCTGGTGCACTTGTGTGACAGTAGCCACAATGCCGGCGCGGTCTCTTCCATATTTTTGATAGATATATTGAATTACTTCCTCGCGCCGCTCGTGCTCAAAATCCACATCAATATCCGGCGGCTCGTTTCTGGCCGAGGAAATAAACCTTTCAAAAAGCAGGTCAATTTTCATGGGATCGACGGAAGTGATACCCAAGCAATAGCAAACCGTAGAGTTTGCAGCCGAGCCTCTCCCCTGGCACAAAATCTTTTTTTCTCTCGCAAAACGGACAATATCGTACACTGTCAGGAAATAAGGCGCATAATCCATTTCCCTGATAAACACCATTTCATGCTCAATCGCAGACCTTATTTTCTCGGGGACACCATCGGGATAACGCTCTCTTGCTCCCTCCCAGGTTAAATGCGCCAGTTCTTCCAGCGGAGAGCGGCCTTGTTTTGTTATTTCTTCAGGATAAACATATTGAAGTGAGTCGAGTGAGAAGCGGCAGGCATCTGCTATTTCTTGCGTGCGTTTGACCGCATCAGGATACCATGCAAACAGCCGCTGCATTTCTTCTTCTTCCTTCAAAAAGCGCTCTCCGTTTTGATAAAGCTTAAAACCTGCATTGTAGATCGTACACTTTTCTCGAATGCAGGTCAATACATCCTGCAACTCTCTGCGCTGCGGATGGTGGTAGTACACATCGTTTGTTGCGACCATCGGCACATCCAGCTCCTCGGCAAGCTGCGAGATCCGGTAAAGCTTTTTGGTATCGTCGCCCTGATAAGTCCGCGCAGCAGCGATGTACAAGTGACTACCAAGGTTCTTTTTGTATTCTCTTAATGCTCTTCGGAAGTCAGGTTCAAAATCAAAGTCCGCATTCAGGGAGGCTGGCGGCACGACTATGAACTTCATACCCTTTGCATATTTGTACACATCCTTCCGATACAAATGGCACTGTCCTTTTTCAGTACGTATATTACCTTCCGTCAGCAATGCAGAGAGTCCGGAATATGCGTTTTTGTTGGTGGGATAAGCCAGCAAACTGGGTCCGTCCAGCAAGTCGAGCCGACAGGCGGGTATCACCCCGATCCCATTGAAATTTTTAGCAGCTGCGTGTGCGCGTACTACTCCCGCGAGCGTGTTCCGGTCGGTGATCGCGATTTTTTTATACTTATATTCAAATGCCTGCGCCACCAGTTCTTCGGGGTGCGAGCCTCCGCGCAGGAAGCTGAAATTGGTCGTTACCTGCAGTTCAGTATACATCAGACAAAATAACCGTGAATGAACCATATCCGCTTGTCCTCCTCGTAATGCCCCAGCCGGAAGATCCAGTAACGCGCTCCCTGCTGATCTTCAACGCAATAGTAGTCCCTATGCTCGCCTTCTTCAAGCCACCATTCGCTTTCAATCCGCTCCGGTCCGTCGGCCTTTCTGATGTAGTGGACTTTATTTTTATAGGTAAAAAGGATAGGCGGATAATCGGGTACCAATGCAGATACAAACACCTCTTCCGGCAAAGCCAGTAACTGAACGGGACGGATCCGGTCTGTTCGCCAGGTAGTTGACAATATATCTTTCAGCGAAGCGGCCTCACTTACCGACCTTTCGGGCCAGTAATGTTCAACGGGCAAAAAGCGGTGGATTACCTGCATTCCTGCCCTGCCCGCGAGCCTGTCGAGCAATTCCATTAAAGTAACCCTGTCATTTTCTCCCGTCAGGTTCCAGATCGATTCCTGCACGGGGTCAACATCCTCCACCTCAGGAGCTTCCATCACAAAAAGCTCTATGCCCATTCCAGGCCGCAATGTCTGGATTTTGAGTTCAAAAAGTTTAAAAAGATGCTCCCGGTGATTGGATGCGCTGTTGGTAACTATTTCAATCTGTACAATTTTTCCATCAACGCGGTACCCTTTAAATGTTGCTTTCCGTAAACCCTTACCTTCTTTCAAAAACCGCACGCAAAGCTTTTTTAGAAGGATTTTTAATGCAATCGCAATTCCGGTCGCAGTCACGATCGGCTCCATGCAGGGAAGCCTTTCCTGATAAGGCACAAGGGGCTGCACAGGCTCGATGATTTCCAGTGCATGCCCCATTGCCTGATCGAGCCGGTCCAGTAACTGTTGCCCGAAACGTCTTCTCAGCACGGGACGCGGCATATTGATGAAATTGCGGATCTGGTACAAGCCCAGCTTATGCAGCTTTTCAACGATCGCCGGTTCAATCCGCAATGCAGCTGGCGGCAGATTAAGCAAAGCATTTGCCTGATGATCAGGCGCCACTATTGTCCCATTCCCCCCGAAATGCGCCACTGCCCACGCTGTCCCGATCGTATCTGCAATACCTGCCTGCACCTGGTAACCTTGCTTATCCAGCTTGCCTATTATTTCCACCAGGTAATTTTCTTCACCTTTCCATAAATGCGTGCAACCGGTAATGTTGAGGATCAGACCGTCGGGTGGATCAACTGCAACAATCGGCGAATAGCGGATACACCATTCTGCCAAATTTGTTAAAAGTGCCGCGATTTCGTCTGGACTTTCATCGATGACTTTCAGGTCGGGAAAAATCGCCCGGGCGTCCGCTACGACTATTCCGTGCTCAATCCCGTTAGCCTGCGCCAGCGGGCTGGCTGCTTTTACCACCATCCTGTTCCGTTCCGGGGCAGCCAGCACAAACTGACTATCCCTCAACTCAGGCCGCCTGATTGTTTCCCAATCTGTCGCTAAATGCCGGAACCATATGTTAGCGAAGCGCGAATGCATATTTTAGCCCATTTAAAAACTTAAATATTTGACCAATAAACTATTACAAACTAAATGATACTTTTAATATCAATAAATTGATTACAATAATATCAAATTGCTTGTATAAGTCCAATCTTTTTTTGAAGTTTGAGCCTCACAAAAACATTTCTATACACCTAAAAGAAAGCACTATGACAACAAACCAAAGACCCTCGCTTTTTGAAGAAATCAAGAAAACCGATGAAGCCGGAAACGAATTTTGGAGCGCACGAGATCTGGCTAAAATCCTAGAATACACGGAATACAGGAACTTCAAACCAGTCATTGAAAAAGCGAAAGAGGCCTGCAAAAACAGCGAACAGAGCGTTTCAGATCATTTCGTGCATTTGCACGAAATGATCGAACTGGGCAAAGGCGCAAAACGGAAAAGTGATAACATGAAGCTCTCCCGCTACGCCTGCTACCTGATCGTACAGAATGCCGACCCGGCAAAGGAGGTAGTTGCATTGGGCCAGACTTACTTTGCAGTACAAACGCGTTTACAGGAGATCCAGCAAATGGAAGCGTACAATAATCTTCCGGGAGAAAATGAAAAGCGGCTGTTCTTACGAGGCGAGGTCACCAGGCATAATCTGCTACTTGCCGACGCCGCTCGCACTGCCGGTGTGGTCGAACCTGTTGACTATGCTATTTTCCAAAATCACGGCTACATGGGATTGTACGGCGGACTGGACGCGAAAGCTATCCACGAAAGGAAGGAACTCAAAAAAAGTCAGCACATACTGGATCACATGGGCAGCTCTGAGCTGGCGGCTAACCTTTTCCGCACTACGCAAACAGACGACAAGCTGAGGCGAGAGAAAATCACAGGTAAACAAAAGGCAAATCAGACGCATTTTGAAGTTGGCGCGAAAGTGAGGCAGACAATTCAGGAGCTCGGAGGTACCATGCCGGAAAATTTGCCCAATGCGAGCAGCATTAAAAAACTGGCAAAGGCCAGTGACGTAAAAAGGATCAGAAAGAAATAGTTAGAACAAAAATGGGTACGGGGAGATGGAACAATTCAAATTATTCAACGATAGGGAGCACCTTTCGCTTCCGCAACATTTAATGGATTATGTGCCGGATTTTTTTGATAAGAAGGCAAGTGACTTATATCTGAAAACATTTGTCCTGACCATTCCATGGCAGCAAACCAAAGTGGTGATGTATGAAAAGGAAGTACTTACACCGCGGCTTTCGGCTTGGTTCGGTGACCGCCCGATGGTAAAAGGGGACAAAAGACCACCTATTGAATGGACAGAAGAGCTTTGGGAAATTAAAAAGAAAGTGGAAGACTATACCGGAATGAATTTCAACGGCGTATTGCTTAATTACTACCGCAATGAAAAAGACTCGGTAGCCTGGCATAGCGACAAGGAAACGATACCAGGTATGAAAACAGAGATCGCCTCCGTAAGCTTCGGACAGGTTCGCGCTTTCGATTTCAGGAACAAGAAAGACCATCGCCAGCAATATTCATTGGAACTGGAAAATGGCTCACTATTACTCATGAAAGGGGATTTACAAAGGTTCTGGGAACATCGGGTAGCCAAATCAGCCAGGCCAATGAATGCAAGGATCAACCTAACATTCAGGAAGGTTTTGCATTAAAAGAAATCCAATTCCAAAAATCAAAAGCTAAAAGCCAACAGCTAATAGCTAACAGCCCATCGAATTATTATGTAAGTTGGAATCCGAAAACGATTCAAACCCATGAGTGAAACCAAATTTAACATCGCCGTATTGATCGATGGGGACAATGCGCAGGCGAAATTGATGAAGGAGACTTTGGAGGAAGTTTCCAAATATGGAAAAGCGACTATCCGGCGCATTTACGGCGACTGGACCACGCACCAGATGAACAGCTGGAAAGAGATTGTCAACCAGCATTCGATCAGTCCGATCCAGAAATTTTCTTATACAACAGGCAAAAACTCAACCGACAGCTCGCTCATTATTGACGCAATGGATATTCTGCACAGCAAGAGTGTCGAAGGTTTTTGCATTGTTTCAAGCGACAGCGATTACACCGGACTTGCGAAGCGGATCCGGGAAGAAGGGCTTTTTGTAATGGGGATCGGGCGGAAAAATACGCCTATCGCATTCGTAAATTCCTGCGAGATCTTCACATTCAGCGAAAACCTCGTGGCCGAGCTGGAAACAAGTGCCGAAGAACCCGAGCCGTTGAAAGTAGATGTTACCCCGAAGGAAATCGTTAAAAAAGAGTCTAAAAAACAGGATCCCAAGCGCAAGTACCCGAAGATCGATATGAATATCATTGACAGAGCATTTGAGATATCGGCCAATGAGGAAGAAGAAGCATTTATTTCCAAAATCGGTACCTCACTCCGGAAAATCGACCCTAGTTTTGACTCTCGTACGTATGGATTTAAAACGTTGACATCACTTTTCAAGAGTTTGGACAAATACAAAATCGTAAAAAATGAAGTAAATGGACTGAACCACCCACTCGTTAAGTTGAAATAGAAATCAAAATGTAATTGATAAACCCAATTGGCCATGATCCACATCACGCAATTTGTGTACGTCCGTGAGGGAAAGGAGGACGTTTTTCATGAATTCGAATCGCGCGTATTACCCCTGCTTGAACGCCACAATGGAAAACTACTGATGCGCATCAGGCCCACGGCTGACCAGTTTATCGCCGGCGAGCTCGATCCTCCTTACGAAATCCACCTTGTGAGCTTTGAAGACGAAGCAGGGTTACAGGCTTATGGAAATGACGAAGATCGGCTCAAATGGCTGAGTATGAAAGACGAATCAGTAACGAGCGTAATCATGGTAAAAGGGTAAATAATGCTGACGCTAAATTTCAGCAGCCAGTTAACGAAAGGAAATTACATGGAAAAAACAGTATCCCGAGGATTGCTGGCAATATATTTGGTCGCATTGATATGGCTGGTGCTATTCAAGTTGACGTTCAGTATCCCGTACCTACTTGATGGTGCAAACAGAACGCTCAACCTCATTCCATTTGGTGCTCCTGCCATTAAAAATGGCCGGATCAACTATGGAGAAATGATCATGAATTGTGTGATGTTCATTCCATTTGGCTTGCTTTTGAGCGCCAGTTTCAAAAAAGCCAGATTTTGGCCGAAGCTTGCTATTATACTTGCATTCAGCTTTGTAGTAGAACTGCTTCAATACCTTTTCGCCATCGGAGCAACTGACATCACCGACATAATTACAAATACATTGGGCGGCTTTATCGGACTTCAACTCTATGATTTGAGCAATAAGTATATTTCCAGCAGAAATTTAGACTGTACGATCATCGTCCTGGGCATACTCCTACTGCTCTTCTTCCTGTTTGTACGGTTTATGTTTATTATTCTGCGATAGGAAAAATTATCAATGCTTACTCAGGAGGAATGCAGAAACTTATACGCGTTTTGTTTCGTTTATTTCGTTTAGTATATTGATAGAAATTTACTCACGACATGGAAACTGTATTAGAAAGGCCAACAAAACGAGAACAGAAAATGGCAAGCGAATCGGTTGAAAACTTCACTTCTGCGATATCGAAGCGAAAGTCGGACACTGTTAACATCAGGATTCAGGAAAGCGAGGAATTGTTTACGATACCCAGGAGAGCGCTCGAATTTCTTTCACATATTCTGTCTATTATGGCAGAAGGAAAGGCGATTTCTCTGATACCGTCTGAATCTGAGCTTAGTACGCAACAAGCTGCCGACATGCTCCATGTATCCCGGCCGCATATCGTGAAGCTGCTCGAACAAGGGATTATTCCATTTAGAAAAGCGGGCAGTCACAGGAGGATTTTGCTGGAAGACCTCCTAAAACATGCATCACAGCAAAAAGAAACGGCTAGAAAAAGCCTCAAATTCCTTACTGAACAGGCGCAGGATTTAAATCTTGGCTACGAATGATCCATTCCGCGAGGTTTGTTGCAATCCTCGACGCCTGTGTGCTTTATCCGGCACCTATACGGGACTTGCTGCTATACCGATGTTTTGCCGCAATGCGGCTTTTGCTTGGGTGTGACTCCTTGCCTCGTCAAAATGTGCTTCACGAAAATGCCGCTAGGCATAAAATATCGGTAACAAGCGGTACCAAGTGGATAGCGAAAATGCCGCTAGGCATGTAACAACAGATGGAACGTTACATCCCTACGGGATTTCCACATCGTACTTGCCACCTCAGTCTACCGATGTTTTGCCGCGATGCGGCTTTTGCTTGGGTGTAGCACAATCTCTGAATTAGTAAAGCAAAAGCCAGGCAATCCGCGGAGGCGGCCTGGCTCTTGGTTAGAAGATGTAGCGATTAAATCCCTCTTACTTCTTCATCTCTTCAATGCGCTGAAAGAAAAACACCAGCTCTTTGAAAGACGCGAAGATGTGACTCGCGCGGGGATTGTAGCCGAGCTCTGGCTGAGCCATCATGTAGCCGCTGTAAATGTCCCAAAGGTCATTGACCCAGGTGGAAGCGTGGCTCTGGCTAAGCAACTCTGCGACTTCCCGGCCATAAGCCAGGTGCGTCGAATCCAGAGATTCGTCGGAATTTGGTTGTGTTTGCATAGTGTTACATTATTAGGATGGAAAACAGGGGTGCCCTGTTTTAGGTGTCCTAGCAGATGTAACACCGCTTGGGGAGCTTTCGCCGACCCCCACCATAACAGGGCATTTCTTGCAAGATTCTTCATATGTTACATTTGATTAGGAGCTTGAAGATTCGGAAGAAATTTGGAGAAATGCAAATGCTGGGGGGAGCTTTGTTGCCGAGGGGACAAAGATTTTGAGTGAATTGTGAAGTATTTACCGTTTAATAAGTAATTAATTGAATTGCTTCCGTTTGATAAAAAAATTGAGTTTTTTGGAGGACAAATAGCATCATATTGTAATAGGTATTCCGCGGCTTTCCCACTCCGAGAGAAATCATTTCAAAAGCTGCTCATCTACCGCGAAAGTAACATCTATATATTGACGTTGTAGATATTCAATCAAACCGATCGCCCTCATGATCAAATAGATAGCAACATGACGTCTATTTTCTCTGCAAATGAACCAAGCCTAGGCTACCTGTATCAGTTGAGATATGGATTATTACTAATAGTGTCCGAGCAAAATCAAGATGCAAAATTGCTAATAGAGCAAATTGATGATATTAGTATTGATACTCCCAACCTGCTTTCGATCTACCAAACCAAACTACACATCAAATCGGTTGCGCAGCTGACGGATTGGAGTGTTGATCTTTGGAAAACAATTAGGGTATGGAGTACTGGGATTAGTAACGGGCAACTAGATCCATCTAAATGTCTGTTTAATCTAATTACTACCGCGCAGGCCACAGCTGGGACTATACCTTTCAAGCTTAAACAAGGAACTAGTGATTCAAGAGATATTGATCAAATATTGAAATCTCTTTTGGAGGTTGCCTCTGCATCAACAAATGCCACAAACAAAGCCGCCTATGATGCGTTTAAAAATTTGAGTACGGAACAGCAAAAGAAATTGATTGCGAAAATTTCGGTGATTGACTCATCTATTGATCTAAATTCTGCGAAAGACAAAATAAAAAAATGCTTATGTTATTCAGTAGCACCAGAGAAAATTGAACCCCTTTATAATAGGTTGGAAGGATGGTTTATCGGTGAAATTATCTTACAGTTGCAAAACCAAAGACTCGATATTACCGGTAAGGAAGTTCAAGATAAAATTTTAGATATATCCGACAGTCTAAAAGCAGATAATCTTCCTGCTGACTTCGCCTTTTCTATCGCGTCAGACGAAAACCAACTTTTACCCTACCGCGGAAAAATATTTGTTAAGCAATTAGAGCTTATCGGAACAAATTCTAAACTGATAAATCATGCTATTAGTGATTATCACAGAGCTTTTAGTCAAAAATCCAAATGGCTCAGGGATGGATTGCTCAATGCTTTAGATGAAATTAGATATGACGAAAAATTGATCGATGACTGGGAAAGAAAATTCTCAATTTTAGAAGATATTACAAACGAGGATGATAACACAAAACAAACAGAAGGCAAAAAATTCTATGAAAGCCATTATGTGAATGTACAACCAAATATCCATATAAAAGACAGATTTAAAGAGCTGTATATGGTTACGGGATGCTGCCAAATCCTTTCTAATAAAAAGAAACTTGGTTGGCATCCTGACTTCAAAACGAAAATATAATATGTTACCAGATTGGAAAGACAGAGCAGAAATAACTGCTAATTTATTAAATCCGGCCTTCTGCAATGAGATTATACGAGAATGTGCCTCAGGATACAAGGAAGATTGTGGCAGTAACATGCCATTTACATTAGTGATTTTAATATTACCAGTAATTTTAAACAATACAATCAGAGCCAGGCTGCCAAAGAACAAATCCAATACCATTCATGGATGGTTAAATAGCAATGAAGATCTTAAAGTTGGACTGGCAAATAGCATTAAAAATTTTATCCCTTTTACTAAAGAAACATTAATGTTCGGAATAGCTTACGAATCTCTTTCGATTGACGAAAATGGCGGTATCGAAATAAAAAAAGAAAAAAAAAGTTCAGACCAGACGACGAGGAAATATTAAGTTGCCTCAAAAAGGCAGGTACAATGGGGAAAATATTTTCTAAGTCAGGTAGCCCCATAACCATTTATTCAATTTTTGGTATAAAACCATAAATAAAAGTGTTCTATGCAAATTAAATCAATAATACTCTACAATAAACAAGGCGCAAGGAGAATTGTTTCTTTTGAAATAGGCAAGGTAAATATCATCACTGGCGAATCAAAGACAGGCAAAACTGCTATAATCGATATAGTAAACTACTGTCTAGGTAGCGATGACTGTAGAGTATCGGAAGGGGTAATCCGCCAAACCGTAGATTGGTTCGGAATTCTTTTGAAATATGAGAACGAAGAGATATTCGTTGCCAGGCGAAATCCAAACAGTCTGGGGCAAGCATCTACTCAGTATATTTATTTCGCAAACGCAGATAGCATAAAAATTCCCGAATTAAGCGAACTCAAAAACAATTCAGATATTGCTACACTTAAAGATTTTTTTACAAAAAAACTATTTATATCAGAATTTACTAACACGCCAGCAGTAGCAACTAGGGATTCACTTGCAGTAAACTTTAAGCACAGTAGATTCTATTCCTATCAGCCACAAGATCTAATAGCACAGCGCAATTTCCTTTTTTTTAATCAATCGGAACCATTTATTCCACAAGCAATAAAAGATACTCTTCCCTATTTCTTGGGAGCAATACGAGAGGATACAATAAAAATCGAGCAAGAGATCGCGATTAAAAAACGTGAATTACTCAAATATGAAAGAGAATTAAGGGAATATGAAAGAATAAAAGTGGATGGTTCTCAAAAAGTGTTCGAATTGGTTAATGAGGCCAAGCAACTTGATTTGCTACCGGCTGAGATGCTTTCTGAGAATGAGACACAAGCACTTAATTCACTGAAAATAGTGCTAGATTGGGAACAAACCGAAAGTGAGATAGCACAAGGGGAAAACGAAAACTTGAAGAAGTTGATTGATGAAAAAACAGCATTTGAGAGAGAACTTGGCCGAAAGAAAGATGATTTAGCCGCAGTAACAAATTTCATTGACCAGACTTCCGAATATTCAATTGAGATAACTCAACAAAAGGCTCGTCTAGAATCGATTGGTCTTTTTGGAGAGACGGAAGCCGAGCTGCACAGTTGTCCACTATGCAGTCAGTCCATTGAAACAGAGATCCCTTCAATATCTGCAATAAATAGGTCACTTTCCGATCTTTCAGAAAATCTTACTCACACGATTGCCGAAAGGCCCAAGTTAGGTGAATACGTCCAACGATTAAACTTAGAAAAAGACAGTCTCAAAAAACAGATTGAAGATCGGCAGCGAGGAATAAGGGCTATTTATGCAGAACAAGCCGAAGCAGGCAAACAAAAAGATAGCAATATTAGAAAAGGGAAAGCACTCGGAAAAATTTCTTTGTTTTTAGAGAGTTTCCGAACTATTGAAGAAGACAAAACAATACAGGATAAAATCAAATTATTGGCCACAGAAATCTCTGAGCTTGAACTTATGGTTGGAGCGGAGGAAAAGGACGAAAGGCTTAATTCAATTCTAAATCAAATAAACAACCAAATGACCAACTGGTCCAAGAATTTGGATCTAGAACATCAAGATGCTCCTATTCGTTTTGATATAAGAAAATTGACAATATTTGCCGACACACCTACCAAATCAATCCCATTAAATCAAATGGGAAGTGGTGCAAATTGGGTTGCATACCACTTACTAATCCATTTCGCATTACATAAACATTTTGTAAAAGCTGAAAGGCCTGTCCCAAGGTTCTTAATCTTGGATCAGCCTTCACAAGCCTACTATCCACCGGATAGAGATAACGAACTTAGGGGGAATTTATCAACAAGTTCAGACGAGACAGCTGTAAAACAACTGTATGACTTCATTTTTAGTGTTACTAGAGAACTTGCACCACATTTTCAACTCATTATTACAGATCATGCAAGACTAAACTATGCTGAATTCTCCGAGTGTATTACGGAAGAGTGGAGAAATGGAACTAAGTTAATTCCCACGGATTGGTTTTTACAGTGATTTCAAAACTGTAATTTGTATACCTGGTACTTAGAAAATTCAGGTATACACATTATTGATTTTGCAAAAGCTGCTATTATCTAATCAATCACTCAATCAATCTTTCGCTGCTCAACGCCTTTATCGGATCCGCCTTCACCGACCGATACCCAACCGTAACAATCGCAATCAACAACGTTATCCCAATCGCCGCCACAAAAATCGTAGCATTCAAATCAATATGATACTTAAAATCAGCTAAGTTCTTATCCATCAACCACCAGCTAATCGGCGCGGCGATGACGAATGCAATTAGTAGCAGCTGGGCAAATTGCTTGCCGAAGAGCCCGATGATGCTTCCGATGCAGGCGCCCAGCGTCTTGCGTACTCCGATCTCCGTGGTTTTTGCGGTGGCCATGAAGGAAGGCAAAGCAGATATTCTGTAATTTTTCTGGCGCACGTACAATGTCAATCCTCTTAATCCATCCTAACATTGGATTCACCAGGAGCATGTAGATATGTGATCAAGAATTAGATTCAAACCAGCTTATTCAAAATTGATTAACTTAAAAGTCAAAACAACAGCGTGTATCATGTCACCTCAAACCACTTTCGCACCACAACTTATTATTCCTAATGGAGTCACGAACGTTGACTTTTACATTCAAGCGTTCGGAGCTATTGAACTGCGTAGAATTTCCAACAATGACGAGAGTATACACGTTTCCGAGTTATCAATTGACAGTGCTATTTTTCATTTACATGAGGAAACCGCTAACCCAAAAGCTTTCAGTCCAAAACGCCACAATGGGACTACAGTTACTATCGGGCTGTTTGTTCCGGATGTGGATGCGGTAATGAACAGGGCAAGTGCCGCAGGCGGAGAAGTCATTTCGCCAGCTCAGGATTATGATTACGGCTACCGCCAAGGCAAAATCAGGGATCCATTCGGGCACATATGGATGATTGAGGCAGTTATTTGATACACTCGTTCATACGCTCCTCAACGCTTTCGCCGGATGCATCAAGCAACTTTACCGACCAATAATGCAACATCGGAACCAACATCATTTGATCAGTTTCACTCAATACATTTTCCCAAGCCTCGCCAAAGCCTCCTCAACACTCCCCAAAAAGTTAATCCGCCCGGTCCTGTTACTTTCCGAAATAAAATCACGCATACTTTTTCCAGAATATTTTTTAAAATCACCCACAATAGCCAGGCGCATCCGATAATTTGAGAACTTTTGAAGTATCTCTCCTGCAATGCCCGTTTTCAGGTCAAAGAAGGCGGGTGTAATATTCTCTTCGTGGATGATCATGCTGTCAAATCCCTGATAATAAAGGCTTCCCAGTAAGTCCAGTCCGTCTTCGGCCGTTTCAATGATCAGCTTGTCGGATGTGACTTCGGCGATTTGAACTGCATTTACAGCATGTGAGGTAATGGTCATTTCAATGTTTCAAATTATTTATGGCCGGGCAGAAGAATTTCCGCCCGGCCATTTCAATGCTCCTAAAAACTATGCAGCAACAGTTGCTATTATTCCTGAATAAATGCCAGGATATCCTTATTAATGGTTTCAGCTTCCGTGGTCGGCATTCCGTGTGGGAAACCTGGATACGTGATCAGTTTGCCATTTTTCAATAGTTTAGCTGCCTTCACTGCGGTGATTTCATAAGGCACAATCTGGTCGTCTTCACCATGTAACACCAATACCGGGATATCAACGCTTTGCAGATCTTCGGTAAAGTCAGTTTCAGAAAACGCCTTGATGCATTCGTAATGGGCAAGAATGCTTCCCATCATGCCCTGGCGCCACCAGTTGTCACGAATTCCCTGCTTTTCAACTGCGCCTTCGCGATTGTAACCGTAAAAAGCTTCCGAGAAATCTTTAAAATACTGAGTCCGTTGCGTAGCGGTCATCTTGCGGATTTCATCAAAAACACCCATCGGCACACCGTCGGGATTGTTTTCTGTTTGTACCATAATCGGCGTTACGGCACTTACCAGCACCGCTTTTGCTACTTTGCCGTTTCCATGTTTGTTCACATAATGTATCACTTCACCACCACCCGTCGAGTGACCTACATGTATGGCATCTTTAAGGTCCAGGTGCGCTACAAGCTCGGCTACATCTGCGGCGTAAGTATCCATTTCGTGACCTTGATAGGTTTGAGAAGAACGTCCGTGTCCACGGCGGTCGTGGGCAATGACGCGGAAACCTTTTTCCAGGAAAAACATCATCTGGCTATCCCAGTCGTCGCCGGAAAGTGGCCAGCCGTGGTGAAAAACAATAGGTTGTCCGGTGCCCCAGTCTTTGTAAAACATGGTGGCCCCATCTCTTAGCTGTAAAGTGCTCATGATTTTGTTTTTGAGAGTGAAAATTACTGCGACAATAACGCAACATTCAAATCACTTTTCAAGCAGCGAGCGTGAATCTTATGTTATGTATTAAGGCTTAGCGGGCGGTTTACGAGATAAAACACCCTAATAAAAACTCACTTGCCGGAGAATAATCGCATTGCGATACTTTGTGCAGGGCTCTTGATTTTTCATATTCAACTAATAAGTTCTGAGTATGAAAAAATACATGATTGCAGCTGCTTTCACATTGTCTTTTAGTGTTTCCAAACTCAATGCACAAGTTTCAGGGAATGCGAATGAAGCAATGGGAAATGCGCAATATAATGCGGCAAGAGCAAACCCAACTTCGGCATCGCGGTTTTGGGCGGATAATTCAAATGACAGTATCATCACAGTTTCCGTAAAAGGACTATTGAACTTAATACCAGACACTTACGTGGCTACTTTCAACATTTTACAAACTGCCGAAACGGCGGAAACGACAGAGCTGCTAATGCAGGACCGGATTGATAAATTTAAGTCGAAGCTGACTAGCTCAGGCGCCAATGTTAAAGACATGCACGTCGATATGATCTCATTTGTTCCGAAATATGACGTCCAAACTGAGAACAGACTTTTCAGCAAATCGTATAATGAGATTCCGACAGGTTTTGAAATGCAGAAGAACGTGAACATACGCTACCACACTGCGGAACAGCTGGATGATTTCGTGAAGCTAGCGGCGCAGGCCGAGATTTATGATCTGGTGAAAGTGGATTGCTTCCATTCAAAAATGGAAACGTTCAAGGATAGTCTGCGCGCCAAATGCCTTCTTGAACTGAAAAGTAAGCTTAAATCGTATGAAACGCTGAACATCAACCTGGATACGCTGCGAAAGACGGTCGAGGAAGAATCTCATACCATTTCACCTTCGTCACGCTATTATAGTTACCAGGCCTTTTCGAGGAGCTCGACCAAACCATTTAAGAAAAACGGTTCGCAGGCCAATGTGAATGAAACTGAAAAGACCACATCACGCTACTATATGCCGCTGGGTTTTGAGAGTTTTGACGTAACGATCAATCCGGTAATCCTTGAACCTGTGTTACAACTTACTTTTCAGGTTGTGGTTAAATATCATTTGAAGCCTTTGAACAAGTATTATCTGATTTCGCCTGCCGGAGAAGCTAAGCGGTTGATTTTGAAGTAAAGTACTTCGTATAACATGAAGGCTCCGGAAGAGCAGCTAAATGGCTTAGAATTTACCATGCTAGTCAAAAGTGAGGTTGTGCGTTACAGGTGAGAAAATAAAGAAAAAAGTGAGGTAAGGGAAAAATCAACTGCGTTTTAGCTAATTTGAACGCGATTCTTCATCCGCCGATCTGGCGCAACTAAACCTTGAAAACATGATCAAACCACTTTATCCCTGCCTTTGGTTCGATGGGAATGCCAAAGATGCCGCAGACTACTATTGCTCGATTTTCAAAAGCTCCAAAATCACATCTGAAAACCCGATGGTGGTAACTTTTGAGCTCAATGGTTTCAAATTCATGGGACTGAATGGCGGGCCGCACTACAAATTTTCACCTGCAACTTCCTTTGTCGTGGAATGCGATACGCAGGAAGAAATCGATTACTACTGGGAAAGGCTCGGCGAGGGCGGCTCGTTTAATCAATGCGGCTGGCTGGATGATAAGTTTGGAATGTCATGGCAAATCGTGCCTTCTGTGTTGCAAAAGCTGATGTCAGATCCCGAAAAGGCTCCCCGCGTAATGGAAGCTTTTATGCAAATGTCAAAGTTTGACATTGCGGCATTAGAGAGTGCCTGATCCAGCATTTCTAAT
Organism: Dyadobacter crusticola DSM 16708; assembly: GCF_000701505.1. Classification (GTDB taxonomy): domain Bacteria; phylum Bacteroidota; class Bacteroidia; order Cytophagales; family Spirosomataceae; genus Dyadobacter; species Dyadobacter crusticola. Next base: position 150,812 of record NZ_JNJB01000004.1, read on the forward strand.
GCCGGTGATTATTTAAGTATCGTTTTTATTCTTGATTATATGTTTAAACTCATTCTTACCACAGTTTTTTCATTCTCTTTTCTGATTTCAAATGCACAGCTTGTAGCTGATTCTCTTGCTATCGAAGGCAAGTACCGCGTTTTTGTTCATGATAAATCCGTTAAAATCAAGCCCGGTGCCAGCCTGGTGTTCGTCATGCACGGGTCCGGTGGTGAACCAATGGGATTGGTACCTCGGGCTGCCAGGCTGCAAGCACGGGCGGAAGCTGAAAATGTGGTGCTGGTATATCCGGCAGGCTACAAAAGGTACTGGAATGAATGCCGCAAAGCTTCCACAGCTGTCGCGAATACCGAGAATGTAAATGAAGAAGCGTTCTTCTCAGGTATGATCGATTATTTTTCCAAACTGTACAAGATCAACAAGGCACATGTTTTTGCCACGGGTTTCTCCGGCGGCGGACATATGTCGTACAAGCTGGCAATGACCATGCCCGACAAGATCAAAGCGATTTCGGCAATTGTCGCCAATTTGCCGACACCAGAAAACATGGACTGCTCCCCTGTGAACAGGCCCATTCCCGTGATGATCACCAATGGGACTGCCGATGAAACAAACCCCTACAACGGAGGGGAAGTAAAAACTTCTGGTGTAACGCTCGGCCATGTACGTGCTACAGAAGAATCTTTCCAATACTGGGCCAAGCTCGACGGATACTCCGGTTCACCAACAAAATCAATGTTCCCAGACGCAGATCCCGGTAACAACACTACCATCGAAAAATATACTTATTTACAAAAAGGCAAGCCGGAAGTCACGCTTTTGAAAGTGATCAATGGAAAGCACGAGTTCGTGACTGATTTCGATATGTTCGAAGAATCGTGGGAGTTTTTCAAGCGGCAGATGAAGAAGTAATGGCCGGTACCGGAGGTAAGGTGGTTGTATTTGTGGAACTATTTTTCGTCAGATAATTCTAAAAAATATAAACTTTGTACTTTTAGGTTACAAATACAACCTCCATTTATCACCTGGTACATTCAACTACGGCTTCATGAAAAAACTGCTGCTACCCATTCTTTTTTTGGCATTCACCTGCCAAGTTTTTGGTCAATCCGGGAAGAATATACCAATCACTACTTCGGAGGCAGGTAAGGATTATCGCACTAATACTCCACTGATTGCCAAGAAATACCAGTTTGCATTACCCGTTTTTCGCTTCTACCCTTCTCCCGAGCAACACGCGATGACAGTTTTACTGCGCAAGAAGACTGCAACCACCGATCTCTGGAAAATATCAGGAAGGCTGACCCGGATCGATATGGACAACGGGCTGGCTAAATGGGACAAAAAGTATAATTATGGCGCGACTTCGGTACAGCAGGTTGACAACGTGATTATGGACCAAAGAGGGGCTAAACTATCCAGATTGAACCCGGAAGACGGAAAGCCGATCTGGAAACGACAAAGTACAGCCTACCGCGTATACCCTGAGCTCAACCTGGCATTGTGCTACGATTACGGCACTACTGGTTCTAATACACTTCATGGCGTTAATCTTAAAACAGGGCAGTCCATGTGGCGGCGGGAAGTGCCCGGTGAATTTGGCTGGCAGAAAACTGAAATGCTCGACGATACTACTTTGATGGTCATCTCCGAGGGGCTGCATACCGTAGGATTAACAGATGGAAAAGGTTGGGCAATTAACAGGGTTGCTCATGCCAAAAAGACAGATATGGCGAAAGTCGGACTGACTGTTCTCGGCGGGGTGGCTGCTGCGTCGGCAGGATATATGTTGATACCCACCAGCGGCTTTTCCGATTACCTGCTGAACATTTCATCCAACGTACTGCATTCGGGCGACGTATTTTATTTTGCCGCAAAAGAGAAAATCAGTTGCCACACCTGGGATGGGGAAAAGGTCTGGGAGACAGATCTGAACCGCAAAAAAACAAGTAAATCTCACCTGTTCCGCGAGGGGAATGTCATTTACATGCTCAACATGGGACGCGCGTCCAAATACGGAAGACTGACTGCATTGGGCAATCCGTACGTAGCCGCATTTGATGCCGAAACCGGTAAAGAGCTGTTTTTGAAAGAATGGGAGGAGCGTAAAAATTTCGTAGCCGATTACATGGTACAGGGCAATGAGCTGTACCTGCTGTACCGCGACAAAGTGGATATCCAGCGCTTTTCGCCGGAAGGTTTAATGCAGAAATACGTGGTACGCATCGACGAAAAGGCAAACATGCACTCATTTGTTTCCGATCAGGTTTTCATTAAGCACGATAGTACTTTTACACAGGCTAGCCTGGATCAGGAGCACTTTTACCTTTTCTCCGAAACGGGCGAGCTTTTCAGGTTTAATAATGATTTTGAGACATTTGAAAAAGTAAATGCAAAATCCATTTACGAAAAGTACATGGAAACCAACGGCTACATATTCCTGGGAGATAAAACGGGAACTTTCATCCTGGATCGGGGAACACTGCGCGAAGTAGCGCAATGCAATGCGCCGGTAAACTCGCAGCTTTATGAGAACAAGCTGTATTATAAAAACAACAAAAGCATCTACGAGCTGGATATCAGCACATTTCTATCTAAAAAGCTAGCGGGAAGCAATTAAGCCTTGTAGTTGATGTTACAAATTGGTATCATTGGAATCATTATTATGGTATTAAAAATACCAACACTCAATATTCCTATGAAATCATCAGCAAGCAAATCTGCTATTCTTGAACAATTACAGAACGAAATCTTGACATTGCAGGGATACCGCGCCCCGGCGATCGACAAACGCATTGATTTTGGATTAGGGCCCATAGAAACGGCTTTTCCGAACCAGATCTTCCCGACTGGCGCTGTGCACGAATTTATTACCGACGCGCCTGAGAATGCAGCAGCGACGACAGGCTTTGTAGCGGCGTTACTCGGACCATTAATGAAGATCAACGACTTCTGTTTGTGGATCAGTTTGAACCGGACTGTCTTCCCTCCCGGTCTGGCATTTTTTGGAGTACAGCCTGAGCGGATCATTTTTATAGATTTAAAAAAGCAATCTGACCTGCTCTGGGCCATTGAGGAATCCTTGAAATGCCCGGCACTGGCAGCAGTGGTAGGTGAAATTCCCGAAGTTACCCTTACGGAATCGCGACGTTTACAGCTGGCGGTAGAACAAAGCCGCGTTACAGGTTTTCTGCTGCGTCACAATCCGCGGAGTGCAAATACGCTGGCGAGCGTTTCGCGCTGGAAGATCACTCCGCTGCCGAGCCAGCTGGAACCGGGAATGCCGGGAGTAGGGTATCCCCGCTGGAATGTGCAGCTACAAAAAGTCAGGAATGGCGAGCCGGGGGAATGGGAAGTTGAATGGAGAGCCGGCTCATTTCAGCACATTCAAAAACGCAGCTCAGCCGCAGAAAACAAGGATTTACTTCAAACCGGATAAGCAGGAGCTGCAAAATTTACCAAAGCAAAACATATACTTCACTGCCACGATATTGCCTGATGTACATGCACCTGGCAATATCGTGGAATATTGGTAATGGAAAATCCCTAGGCCTGCTTTTCGAGCAGTTCGTCCAGATTGCCCAGTCCCATTTCAAATCCTTCTTTGAAGCCCATTTCCAATGTGGTTTCCAGATGCGCCAATTCTTCGAACGTGATTTGCATGGAAACAACTGTCTGCCCACCCTGTTCATTGAATTGGTTGTTCCAATGCGATCCGGGCAACTCATCATTCAGATTCCCGTTTTCATCACAAAATGCATCTTTGGCTGAAAACGAAGTCAAAGGGTTGATCGTCTCATAATCGACACGCGCCCAATGCTCCTCCCCTTCCGGGCCAACCATCGCGTAAAGCCAGTTCCCGCCTTCCCGAAAATCCATTGCCTTGGTTCTTGCTTTCCATGGTTTTGGCGCCCACCATTGGTCAAGAAGCGCAGGCTCCGTCCAGGCAGCCCATACTTTCACAATTGGTGCTGCAAAGGCACGCTCCACATTGATCTTCTTGTTTGCTTTGTCCACTTCGAAATTCATCAACAAGTTACTGTTCATAATCCTCTGTTTTTAAGTTAATTAATACTTGATCAAGTTGATTAAACCGGTCTTCCCATAGCTTTTTGAACTGCGCCAGCCACTGGTCGACCTCCTTCATTTGCATTGCATTGAAATGATAATAGATTTCCCTTCCCGACACCTGCTGGGTCACAAGCTCGCATTCAGTAAGTACCTTAATGTGTTTTGAAACTGCCTGCCGGGATGTTTGAAAATGCTCCGCCAGCGCATTCGGCGTCATAGCCTGCAATGCGATCATACTCAATATTGCGCGCCGCGTCGGGTCGGCAATCGCTTGAAAAACGTCTCTTCTTAACTCCTTTGGCATGACGTGCAACTTTATAGTTGCGAATATACACGCAACTTTCCGGTTGCGCAAATTTTTAAATTAAAATCTTGCTTCCATTTGACTCAATAAAGAACAAAACTTATATTTAAGTAAATTATATATAGATATGAACATACTCATCAAACTTCCGGCACTTTTTATGTTATTTCTGCTCCCGTTTGTAACCTCCCGTTGCCAGAAACACCCGGGCCTGCGGAATGAAATGGTGATAGATACAAACGCTGTTATCATTAACAAAACGCCTTCCAGCTACCCGATTGACAACATGCCCAATGCGCTTGACCCAAGCGCAACGATGATCCCACACAATGAAGAACTGATCTGCACGGATACCGATCCCGAATTTCCGGGAGGCAACAAAGCTATGTACCAGTTCTTTAAAAAGTACCTCAAGAAGCCAGAAGCCGCTTCGAGAGCGCGTGTGATTGGCAAAGTTTATGTTTCATTTATGATTGCCCGAGATGGTGAAATCGGCGACGCTACTATATTGAAAGGAATTGGATTTGGCTGTGACGAGGAAGCGCTCAGGGTAGTTTTGTTAATGCCAAAATGGAAGCCCGCTCAGAAAGACGGAGAACCGATCAGTTCGAGGTACTCCTTGCCGGTAATATTTGAGTAAGTGTCAGCCCTGAAATGCAAAATCGCGCAGAACCCGGAGGCGCTGCACGATCTCATTCTGATTAAGGAGAGCTCACGCGGTTTTAAGAGCGTTTACGTAATGTAAATATAAGCTACCCTCCCTTCTCCTGATCAGGAAGTTAACCAGCGTCGGTTTTTTTCGTATTAAATCGGTGTTTCAGCTAACGAAGTAAATCTACCTGCTGCGCACTACATTTAGTTCAGCGATCAGCTCCGATCTTCTGCCTTCCGGAATGGGTATAATGTGGTTTCCCATCACGATCTGGGATGCGCTCATTCTTGTAATATGATCGAGATTGATCACATGCTTGCGCGATAGTTTGAAAAACGTCGGTTTGAGTTCCGGGAAGATCCGGCCGATGTTGGGAGAAATGTGAATGTGATTGTATGTCTTTCCGGGATAGAGCTTTACAAACTCCTCCGTGGTCAGATAGAGCCTCGCGTAAGGTCCGTCTGCTTCAATAAAAAGAATGTTATTCTGCTTTACCTGAATGTGTTCCTTGTCAGTAAAAAACACAATGTGTTCTGTCTGGTTTGTTTTGGCAGCCGGCAAATTACCCGCTTGAAAGTTGTGCAATGCAAGGTTGATCTGCACCACCAGCTCGTTGGAGCGTACCGGTTTTTCAAGAAAAGCCGCCGGGTAAGTTGATTGGCTTCGTTCGGCGATCTCTTCGTAAGCATCTTCACCGGTTATGTATATAATCGGTATCCATTTGATCCGTAATAATTCCTGTGCAGTTGCAATCCCATCTTCGGGCCCGTCCAGTTTCATATCAATCAAGGCAAGGTCCGCACTTTGCTTTTTCATGATAGAAACAGCCTCTGTCAGGTTTCTGGCCACTCCGCTGATTACAAAACCTTTTCCGCCTAAATCAACTTCCAGGTGTCTCGATAGCAATTGATTATCCTCTACGATAAGAATTTTTGCGGCTGCGCTCATATCAATGCAGGCATGTTAGCAAGGCTAACAATAAAAGGATTTAAGATTTTTTCATGTTTACGCACTCGGGCCTAATATAACCTGAAGTAAACCTAGTCTTTAATTCTCCTAATGTCAATTGCTTTAACAGAAATAGTTCGACAGTCCGTCGCATGGATTTGGACGCAATGCAAATCGGTATAGTTCAACAATGCGTTGACCGAAATCCGCCTGATCCACTGTTATCCTTTTGCCAAAACCTCTTTAACCGAAATCCAGCGGATCCCAGGATAGCGGCCATTATCAAGGGGCGCCAGCTTTGGCAACCCGGTAAACATGTTGTGCATATATTGCATTCCCTGCCAGGCCGGAAAAGTCTCTTTTTCCTGAGGAGCTATCGTCCGCGTAATTTTGATCATCGCACCGAGCAAGCCTAGGCCGCCTACCCGAAAAGTACCGAACGTTTTGCCATGCACCTCACTAGCAGCTCTGGCCAGATCCTTCACAGTAGCTACTTCCCCTGCAATGCGCAGGTACCTTGGCGTAGTGGGATCGAGCGCGGCGGCGGCTGTAAATTCAGCGGTATTTTCAATCGTGGTAAAATCCAGCGGCTGCTCGGCATCTCCCCAATAAAGTACCTTTTTTACTGCGGGCAAAACCAATGGCGCCTCGCCAGTGAGCAGATCCGTAAACATCCCGTTGAGCACCGAAGTTGCCTTAATGCCTGATTTATCAACCACCTCGCTAAACTCCCGTCTCAAATCCAGATTGCGGTTGGAGCCTGGTTGCAGTTTGGTGTAATCAATGGAATAATCGGATGGGATAAAGCGGGCAACTCCTGCCGAAACCGAGGCTTGCAGTAACCTGGTTTGTGCACCGACAATCACCTCGCGCAAACCTGACAACACAGATACCACGCAAGAAGCGCCGGTAATGGCGCGTGTTAGACCGGCTATGTCAGTAAAATCAACTTCAACCACCTCCGCGCCTGCCGCCCGGAGCACATTCACATGCGGGTTAGTGCTGCCTTTACGAACAATCGCTCTTACTTTCGCTCCTTTTTGCAGGAGATAGTGTGTGATCCTGCTGCCAAGCTGTCCCGTAGCGCCGGCTACGACAATGAAGCTCGCCGCGTTTGTTTCTTTTGTCAAATCCATTTCTTAGTTCGAAGTAGTAGGTATGTTGCTTTTGATACAATTATTATTCCCACCCAACTAATCACATTAAATTGCAATTGTTAAGTCGTCGCATGAACATTAAACCAATCGCATTTATACGCATGATCTACGTCGTAGGGAGCTCCAACACGGATATGGTGGTCAAGTCAGACAGATTGCCTGCAATGGGTGAAACCGTAATTGGCGGCGAGTTTTTAATGACGCCGGGCGGGAAAGGCGCTAACCAGGCAGTAGCAGCAGCGCGGCTGGGGGGGAATGTAACGTTTATCTGTAAAGTTGGTAATGACCTTTTTGGAACACAAGCTTTACAGCAATTCCGCCAGGAACAGATCCATACCGACTTTGTTTTTACCGACACTGTGGCTCCCTCGGGCGTTGCGCTGATCAATGTAGATCGGCACGGGCAGAATTGCATTGCAGTTGCGCCTGGCGCTAATAACCGGCTCACTCCGGCCGACACTGAGCTCGGTCTTGCAGCGATTTCAGCCGGAGATATCCTGCTGGTTCAACTTGAAATTCCATTACCCACAGTCGAATCTGCCATCCGCGCAGCACACGCAAAAGGAGCGAAGATCATATTAAACCCCGCTCCTGCGCAAAACCTGCCCGCAGCAATTTACCCAAACCTCTACCTGATTACCCCCAATGAAACAGAAGCCGCATTGCTGACCGGCGTTACCATTTCGAGCAATGACGCAACTGAGAAAGCCGCGGAAATGCTGATTGAAAAAGGCTGTAAAAACGTGATCATAACGCTGGGTAGCAAAGGTGCTTACCTGCGGACAGCAGAGAGCAGTGCATTTGTAACCTCGAAAAAAGTAACGGCAATGGACACCACGGCGGCAGGGGATTGTTTCAATGGTGCACTCGCAGTTGCCCTTTCAGAAAACAAGCCGCTCGGCGATGCGGTTACATTTGCCGGCAGCGCAGCGGCAATCAGCGTCACGAGAATGGGGGCACAGAGCTCCATGCCTTACCGGAACGAATTGAGTTAGCCCTAAACTAAAACAGGCTGCCTTTTCAGACAGCCTGTTTTCTTCACATCCCAATCCTCACTTTTACATTAATATATCAAGGAACGATGAATGGCATTGCGATAGCCAGCGTCTCATCCTTTGTCAGGATTTCGTCGAAAGCCTCACTTGCAGCCTTGAATCTGATATCGCCCATATCAGGGATACCAGTCAGATCAAGATCAAGCAGGTTAGCGCCAGCTTGAACTACCGTAGCTTCGCTGTTGGATCCCTGGTAAACCGGAGCAGGTGAACCTTCGTCCAATGTGATCCAGGATTTAATCGCCTTGTTGTTTCTGATCTTAGAAAGGATTTTTCTTGAAATAGAAGCGTGACGAGCCTCTACCGAGTGAACCTGCAATGCATATTCAAGGATTTGCGGATCGTTGATCAAAGTTCCAGCCTGGCCTTTGTAAGCACGAACACCGGTATCTTCAAATGCATGTGAAAGGAATACGAAAGTATCGAAGTTAGTGAAGGTATCGTAAGTACCACCTACCGTGAAATCGAACTTTGGTTTTGCTCCACCTGGCTGAAGTCCAAGCGCTTTTTCAAGGAACTTCACGTGAGCATCCTCATGCTTGCTGATCTGCATGAATACAGGTCTGTACATAGAAGGAATCAAACCAGCGGTATCAAGTCCTACTTTGTAAAACTCGTCTTCCAGGTATTCCAGTGTCAAAGCAAATTTAAGCACTTCAACTGCATCAGCCGACTGTGCGTATGCTTTGTTCATTGCACCGGCCAGGAAAGCAGGCGTAGCAGCCGCAGCTACCTTCGCGCTTACTTTGTTAAAGAAAAAACGGCGGGATGTATATCCGATACGCTCCACTGCGTCACCGTCGAATTTTTCGAATTGCTCGAGTATATTAAGTATGTTCATTTTGTTCCGAAGTTGTAGATGTTGTTAATTATTGTGGCAAACCGCTTCCGCTGATCGTATTTTTAACGAAAGGCTGTACTGCTGGCAGAATCACGCCAGGCTTCAATGCCTTGTCAAAACCTGTTGCAGGATCAACTACGTCGTCCCCAGCGAAATCAGTTGAGTTAGGGTTCAGCAGGTCGCGGATTGCAGCAGCATGGCGTGCTTCAACCGAAACGATTTTACCAGCGATAAGCAAATAATTAACATTTTCGATCAGGTTTCCAGCACCATTGTAAGCCTGAACACCCGTGTCTTCGAACAATTTAGCAGCGCCAAGTACACTTGCACGGCTGTTGAAGTCGATGCCATCGAAGTTAGGAGTAAGTCCTTTAATCGCAGCAGCACCCAACGCAGCTTTGAAGAACTGACGGTGTACGATCTCGTGGTACATGATATCTGTCAGGATCGTCTTCTCTTCTTCGGTCATTCCCGCGTACGGAGTCATCATCACCTGAGTGTAGAAAGCAGCTTCTAGTTGTTCCAGTGCGTATGCATAGTTCAGGATTCCGATGTCACCCATTCCAAGATCCACAACTTCGCCAGGAAGGTTGTGATCGTCCAATGTACATCCCATGATGAAGGCGCCAGTTGCAGCAGCGACTCCCGCTGATCTTAAAAAGTAGCGCCGATTTACCTTTTCAAGCATAGGGCCAGCATTTTGTAGTAAGTTGTTTTCCATTACGGCAAATCCGGTTTTGTTGAGAGAAATTTCAATTACCGAAACCTACGAGCCACCCTGGTAAACGGATCAAAAAAAACAGGAACTATCTTAGAGCTTTTAGGAGTATAGATTTTGTTTTTAGACAAAACACAGAATTATGTTCTGAGAGCATGCACTTCGTATGATTATACCATTACCAAATTTTTGTAAATAGATGTTTCGGTACTGTAATTTTCTTATCGAAAATATAATCTGACCATTTCCTTTTCGCATTCCTTTTTTCCTAAATTTGGATCTCAACATTTTATATCATTTTATCATTAAAGTACTGTTAGTCTATGAAAAAGAACTTCCTTTTACTTGCTATGCTTGCCGTAAGCGTAATCTTCGTTGCCGCAAGAGTCGCTGCTGATACGCTGGTTGGCACCTGGAAATACACCGTGACCAACGTACCGCCTGAATATGAGTCTGGTACGATGACTTTTGAAGAAAAAGGCGGCAAGATCGTGGGCTACCTGGGAAGCACCGACAAGTCAGAGATGAAAGAATTGAAAATCAACGAAGGTAAGGTCGTTTTCAAGCTCGATTTCCAGGGTTCAATGATCACCATTGATATGGTGCAGACAGGAGATACAATGAAAGGGATCGTAGTCACAAACGACGGCGAGTTCCCGATCGAAGCTACAAGAGAGACCAAGAACTAGAATTCAGTATTAAGTATTAAGAACAAAAGCGAGCTCCTGAGGTCAGGAGCTCGCTTTTGTTATACACTATTTCAACTTTCCAGCCAGGCTTTAAACGCAGGCGCCTTTTCGCGGCTCACTATTACCTCCTGCGCCGTTTGCGGCCGCAGCTCCACTTTCAGCTTTCCGTTGAAATAGGTATGTATCTTATTGATTGCATTGATCCGTGCGATAAACTGGCGGTTGACCCTGAAAAAATCAGCAGGGTCAAGTAAGGATTCCAACTCTTCCAGTTTATAATCTACCAGATACTGCCGCCCGTCGCCTGCAACCAGACAGGACATTTCATTTGCAGTATAAAAATAAGCCACCAGCTCCTGGCTGAGTGGGATCAGCTGCTCGCCGTTCTTGACAAGGAAGCGGGTTTTATAAGGTCTTTTGCTGATTGCCAGACTGTCCAGCAGAGTCTCCACTTTCCGCGCATAAGCTTTCGGTGAAAAATCCTCTCTGATCGTTTCATACTTCCTGATCGCCTCGGCAAGCTCCGGCGACTTGATCGGTTTCAGGAGATAGTCAATGCTTTTAACCTTAAATGCTTTGATCGCGTATTCATCGTACGAAGTGGTGAACACAATGGGGCTGTGCGCAGGAAACTCTTCAAAGATCTGGAAGCTCAACCCGTCGGCCAGCTGAATGTCGGAGAAGATCAGGTCTACCGGCTCGCCTATTGCAAACCATTTTCTCGAAGCCTCGACACTGTCCAGCACAGCCGCTACTTCTATTTTCGGGTCCAATTTCCGGATCAGCTTTTCAAGCCTTTCTGCGGCAGGATATTCATCTTCTATGATAAGAACTTTCATGGCAACAAATGTTGGGCGCTCAGGCAAACTGTCGCAGTAAAGGAATGCGGACTGTGAAAAGATCCTTCTGCCGGATAATTTCGACCTGCCGCTCACTTAGCAAACTGTACCGGTTGATAATATTCTGCAAACCAACCCGTGTCGATTTTTCCAAAGTTGTTTTTTCAAGAATGTTGTTCTCGACCACCAGATATGCATTGTTATCATCCCGGATCGTGATCCTCAGTGGATTTTCGCGGGAAGTCACATTGTGCTTGATTGCATTCTCGATCAGCATTTGCAGGCTCAACGGCGTTACGTGCTGCTGTAATGCTGCGGCGGAAATATGCTTGTCCACCAGGAGGTTATCCCGAAATCGGATTTTATTGAGGTACACATAAGCATCCACAAACGCGATCTCTTCCTCCACTGTTACGGTATCCTTGCCGCGGCTTACGAGCACATACCGGTAAACGTCCGATAGCCTTTCCAGATAATCCTGCGCGTCGGTGTTCTCATCGTCGATCAATGCAGCAAGCGTATTCATGCTGTTGAACAAAAAATGAGGGTCTAGCTGGTTTTTCAGCACTTCCAGCTGTGACTGAACTCCTTCCCGCATCAGCGACTCGGTTTTGCGCACATTCATTTTCCAGGATTCGAAGAAATAAACGGCTTCGTAAATCAGGAAAACAATAACCGTCGGCACGATGCTGATCCGGAATGTGATCAGAAATGCATTATGCTTGAAATACGGTTTGCAGATTGTTTCGTTCAGGATCACGCTGACGAGCAGTACATATAAAAGGCCCAGTCCGGATTCATAAAGCACCCGACGAGCCGTTTGACTGTGGTCGGGAAACTTTCTGAACATGTAAATGATAATGGCGCGGTTACCCTCCCAAAGCACAAAGGTGATCAATGTGGAAAACAGCACACCTATACCAAAGTCCAGGCTGAGGTTCAGCAAACCTTCAAAGTTGATCATCGCGGGGATCAGTATCCCGGCTAGCGGGATACCGATCAGGCGCATTCTGCGATCGTTTGGTAAATATGCTGTTTCCTTCATTTATTGTTTTGGGGGCAATGCAATGGTGATTGTTCGGTGCATTAAATTACCAGTTTGTAGGGATATCAAACTAAAATGTATATCTGAAATAAGGTACCGGGAAAAAACCCTGCTGGTACTGGTTCGCCAGACTATTGGTCCGCGGATTATAAGTTTGCTGAAAGATATTCTGATTGGCAGTAACATTCTGCAAATCCAGCGAGGCTTCCACGGTACTCTTCCGCATTTCCTTCCTGTAAGAAAAGCGCAGGTCAGTGCGGAAATACGGATTTTGACGAACAGAAAACGCCTGTCTTTCATCGTAAACAGCCGCCCCGAGCAAGCGTGACGCAGCAAGGTTCAGCGGCGTAAAATATTTTCCACCCACAAGAGTCGTACGAATATTAAAACCCAGCACCTGGTCTTTCTTCTGTCCCATTCTGATTTCCTTACCCGCCAGCAGGTTGACCACGTATTTCGTATTGAATGCAGTGTTGCGCTCCACCTTATCGCTTCCCTTGTATTTGGAATCAAAAAGCGAGGTGGTCAGAAGGAAGTAATAGCCCACATTGAAATACCTTTCCAGCGTCAGCTCGACGCCCATATTCCGGCCCGTACCATCATTTACGAGACTATCCCGCTCGACCGGCCCGAAAGAACTGCCGGTGTTCAGCATAGAGAATGCAGATGGCCGCATTTCAACAGGTACCTGGTACAGAAGCTGGTAGTAAGGTTCTATTTTCAGCATGAGATTTTCGGCAATGCGGTTTTCATAACTCAAAACAAAATGGTGGCTCTTTGTAAAACCCAGCTCTTGATTGGTCTGGACCGGGCCCCTTTCACCCGGCGTTTGGATAAAATAGCTATACAGGCTCTGCGTCTGACTGTTTAGCCCGTAACCGGCGCTGAGTGATTGTCCGCCTGCAAAACTATATCGCAACCCAGCCCTTGGTTCGACGGCCGTATTGTTATTCCGGCTGAAATGCTGGAAATGCAGTCCGGTCGTCAGCAGGAGGCGCTGCGAAATGCGATATCTCCATTGTGCATAAGCCTGGGTCAGTATCGTATGCTCGCCATTTACATTCACGCGCACGCTATCTACTGTCCCGCCTTTGTGGGTGGATTTATTGAAGAGGTCAAAGTTCAGTAAATCCACAGTCACCCCGCCGTAAACACTGCTTTTTGCATTGATTTTGTGACGAAGGTTCAGCACGGCAGAGTACCGGCCTGTATTGTACTTCGACTCCCCGCTCGGAAATTCTTCCCGTGTTCTGACGCTGATCGAGTCGCCTGAAAACCGCTCCCGGGTGGTGCTCATTCCCAAGGTAAGGCGGGCGAAAGTTTGGGAAGACAAATTGTAATCGTACGCCAGTCCAACAATATTGGTCGCATAATTTACGCGGGTATTGCTGTTTTCAGTTCCGTACAAATTAGTGAGCGTGGTGTCTACTTCACTCCCGAGGAACTGCACATCGCTTTTGCCCAAAATACCAAATAACGACAGCTTGCCTTTTTGTCCCGTAGGTACTGTCACCTTAAAATTAAGGTCCTGGTAATCCGGTACCGCGCTGCCAGTCCCGAATTGAATGCCCAGCGCCTTGAAAACGCCGAGTGTGGAGTATCGGTAATTCAGCAAGAAAGACGCTTTTGAATTCTTACTGAATGGACCTTCCACCCCGGCCTCAAATCCATTGAAGCCGATTTGTCCCATAAATTCATACTTTTCGTTATTCCCTTCTCGCATTTGAAGGTCAAATACCGAAGACAGCGCGTTGCCGTACTGGGCCGGAAATGCACTTGTCATAAAATCGGACTTACTCAGCACATTGTTGTTCAGCATACTTACCGGTCCGCCTGTCGCCATAAAAGAACCGAAATGACTTGGATTGGGGATATTTAATCCCTCCAGTTGCCAGAGCATGCCGGTGGGCGAGTTGCCGCGGACCACAATGTCATTGCGGGAATCATCTCCGGAAACCACGCCGGCAAAATTCGCAGCCATTCTCGAAGGATCGCCCAGGGAGCCTGCGTACCGTTTGGTATCTTCTACATTAAAAGTCCGCCCGCTCACAAGCGAAAGCTCGTTATTTGTCTTGCTCTTATCACTGGCCCGGTCGCCGGTAATCACAACTTCGTTCAGCGACTCAAACTTTTCAGTCAGCGTCACATTCAGGATCACCTCTTTTCCCGCATTAACGACCAGATTAGGCAGCAGCTGCTCTTCATAACCTACCATTGTAATACGAAAAGACTGTCTCCCGATCGGTACCCCCGCCATGCGGAACGCTCCGTTGACATCGGTGGTCGTGCCCACCGGGCTTTCTCCTTCCGGCTGTATCAATAACACTGTCGCGCCGATTACCGGTGCCTGCGAAACTTCGTCCCGGATCACCCCGCGGACAGTTTGAGTAAGTTGCTGCGCGAAAACCTGTTCGCTCAGCAGGATTGTCATGGCTAATAATAATGTCTTCATTTTTGCCTGTTTTTGATTGAATAGCAAGACAAAACTTGTCAACACCGCGCTCATGCAAAACCGCTCTCGGGGCGAACCGTAGATTTAACAGGTCGAAGCGAAGTAATCCTGCGCTGATTGGTAGAAGATAAATGGATGCTTGATTCGTAGTAGCTGTAATGCGAACGCTGCTAATCTGCGATCAAATTTAGCTTTTATACCGAAGAATAATCCTGACAGCCACCTGCTCATTTTCAACTGCTTGATTCTTGTACAGCAACTTTTTTTGTAGTCAGTACAAATGATGTTTCACTATAAAAATCAAAAAAATGAATCTCGTACAAAAGTTGCCAGTTGGTTTGGCCATTGCTTGTCTGTTAACGCTGAGTAGCTGTTCAGAAGAAACCATGCAAACAGCAGATCCGTTGAACGAACGCAATAGTTCGTCCCTGAGAGAAGGACAGGAAGGAGGAGGCATTGTAGTACTGCCGAGCTTTCCGACAACCAACGGACCTACCGGCAGCAATGTTTATGCTACTCACTGGGAACGCAACATTCTGACCAATCCGGATAATCCGCAAATACTGCCTACCGGGTCTTCCAGCTTTACACATCTATGGGGCAACAGCAATTCTCCCTGGTCTAAACCGCTGCCCGCTATCGCGGGAGCTACAAGTCCAGCTTCCATTGCGACGGTCACTACCAATTCAAACACTTGGTCGCCGAATGGAAAACGCTCGGGCGTGAAAACAAAATTGAAGTACCTGAAGCCTGGCAAAAAGTACACAATTACTTTTCGGGTCGCAACCACCCAGTATAACGGCTATTTGCTTCCGTTCGTAGCAACTTATGCCAAAGCAGTGCATCTGGTCCGCTCCTACTCCACCGGCGCAGTAGCCGATTACGTGGATCTGACAGGCAAGCAGGCGGTGTGGGTTGACAAGACCATCACATTTACTGCAGAAGAATCAGAAATGACACTTTCCTTCTCAGCCATCAATGCAAATGAAGGTGAATACTCTTACGCACACATCTTTGTTGATAAAAATGCCATTCAGGAAGTAAATTAAGAAGCATTGCTTTTTAATTTTTAAGAGCTGCTCCTCCCCGGGCAGCTCTTTTAGTTTTGGTAAAATAAAAGACACACTCGGGCAATGCAAACGGCTATACATTAACTATTGCGTAACCCGTAGATAATATTCGCGTAACACAGTCCATCTACTTTTGCAGCGTCAAAAACAAGGCAGCACAACCGGCCAGTCGCCCGCCTGAACTTAACCTCTCTTACTCGAAAATCCACTGCAAACCGGCTTCAACCGGTCTCAGGCGAAGTGTGCACAATTGTTCCGACAAACAACCATTAATTTACCAAAACCAACAAAAAATGATTAGATTAATTACCGGATGTATGCTCCTGCTGGCGCTGCTCACCTCCAGCCCGAAAGCTCAGGCGCAAGGTAACGAGGCCACGATCATCGGCCGGGTTACAGAGGTAGGGGCGAGCGCAATCCCGGGAGCAACCGTGATTGTTAGAAATGAATCAACCGGCTTCCAGGCTGGTACCGTGACGGATGCGAATGGAGATTACATCATCAAACAGCTTCCATTAGGATCTCCCTACTCCATTACCGTTTCATTTGTAGGTTTTGGAGAGCAAAGAAAAACAGGATACTCACTTAACCAGGGAGATCAGCTGAGGCTGAATTTCGCAATGGAAAGTGCTGCAAATGAATTGCAGGCCGTTGATATTAAAGCCAACTCGTTGAGAAACACGGTTGTCAACCTTGGAGCTTCCACCCCTATTACCGCGAAAGACATTACTAAACTGCCGGTAAACGGTCGGAATTTTACATCGCTGATTGAACTTTCGCCATTGAGCAACGGTAACAGCCTTGGCGGTCAGCTGGGATCCTCTACCAACTATACCATTGATGGTATGACCTCACGCAGTACCATCGCCGGTGGTGAAACCGGAGGTGCCTACGCGATCTCTATGGAGGCGATCCGTGAGTTCAAGGTGGTTACCAATGAATACGATGTTACACTCGGCCGCGCAGGTGGTGGAACGATCAGTACTGTAACCAAATCGGGTACAAACCAACTGACTGGTAGCATATTCAACTTCATGCGTGCAGACTGGCTTTCAAGTGGTTACGATTTGAGAGGAAATAAAAGAACGCAGGACTTCTCGACAAATCAGTTTGGTTTGTCACTCGGTGGTGCATTGAAAAAAGACAAAGCCCATTTCTTTGTAGCCTGGGACCATCAGGCCGATTCCCGTCCGCTTTTTATCGCCAACCTGCAATCTGAGGCGGATGTAGCGGCTAACAAGGTGACACAGCAAACATTGGACAACTTCCTTGACATAGCAAGATCCAAATACGGCGTATCCAATAGTCCGCAGTTTGGTGCATTTGGCAAGAAAAAAGGCACTGACGCAATTTTCGCAAGAATTGACTGGCAGCTAAATTCCAAAAACCTGCTGACGCTCCGCAATAACCTGATTAAAGAAAACGACAAGCTGTCGGAAGGTGACAACACGACGATTAATGCATACGAATCCTACATCGACCGTGAGCGATTCAATAACAGCATTATGGCTTCGCTTCGCACGATCGTGAGCCCAAAAGTCACGAACGAATTCAAAGTGCAGCATTTGTATCAGTATGAAGCGGTCATCCCGAGCTCAGAGCTTCCATCTGCGGGTATTCCACGTGCAATTGTTGAAAACATAAACTCCACTTCGGGAACAAACAACTATATCACCAACATTCAGATAGGTGGTCAGCGTTTTTCTCCTGAATGGTTCAGAGGACAGGTTTACCAGGCGGTCAACAACCTTTATTACAACACGGGCAAGATCAACTTTACTTTCGGTATCGACGTGATGTTCAACCGCATGAAGTCAGTTTACGGTAGCGAAATGAATGGCCGCTTCTATTTTACTGGTCTTGAAAACTTCAATAACCTGACTCC
Source organism: Dyadobacter crusticola DSM 16708 (assembly GCF_000701505.1). GTDB lineage: Bacteria > Bacteroidota > Bacteroidia > Cytophagales > Spirosomataceae > Dyadobacter > Dyadobacter crusticola. The sequence goes on from NZ_JNJB01000004.1 coordinate 168,538, forward strand.
ATACCGTTACGCCCGTGAAATCAACCTGCGGGATGATCCAAGCTCGATCGTAAACTCTCTGGCAACAGGTTTGTACGCGCAGATGGATACCAAACTGGCACGTGGTCTTGAAATGACAGCAGGTTTGCGTCTGGACAATACCCAATACCTGAACAAAGCGAATTTCAGCCAGGTCGTATTTGACGAGCTGAACCTGCGTACTGATAACAAGATCAACACAACGCAAGTGCAGCCACGCGTACAATTTACGTGGGATGTAAATGAGCAAAGCAAAGACATTATCCGTTTCGGTGCGGGTATTTTCGGCTCGCAGCTGAACCCGTATTCGATGATCAACAACATGTTGTTTGACGGAACGAAAGTGGCAGCAGTTGAAATCCAGGGTGCATTGGTTCCAAAACCTAACTTCCCTGGTTACCGTGAAAACCCTGCCACCGCGCCAGGTGCCGATTTGTTCAATACGCCTGGTATCGAGCGTTTGATCACCATCAACATGAACAATGCCGATGCGAAAATTCCGGTGCTTTATAAAACGAACTTCTCGTACAACCACTTTTTCAGCGACCGTCTGCGTATCGGTGTGAGCGGTTATGCCTCATGGGCGCGCAACAACTATATGTATGTTGACCGCAACATGGTAGAAGATCCATATTTCCGCATTGCAGCAGAGGCTAACCGTGGCGTATATGTTCCGGCCGAAAAAATCAATGCAAAAAATGGAGCTACCAACTGGCTGGACAGCCGCAAGACTACCAAAGTAGGTCGTGTGTTGGAACTCGTGAGCGAGGGTAAAAAGAACCAGTATGCAGTCGTAATTGACGGTACTTACCGTTACTTCAAAGACGGACAGATCACATTCTCGTATACCTGGAACGATTCAAAGGACAATACTTCGTACAACGGTAACGTAGCAAACACGGCAACGCTTGATTTGATGGTCAACGACGATCCACGCGATCTGAGCCGCATTACTTATGCGAACAACCACTTCCGCAACAAAGTAGTATTCTACGGAACTGCGCCAAGTATCTGGGGTGTAACACTCGGCCTGCGTTACTCTGGTATCGGCGGAACGCGCTACTCAATGGCCGTGAGCGGTAACATGAATGGAGACTTCGTTTCTTCAAACGACCTGGCGTATATCTATGACCCAAACAGCCCTGAAACGCCACAAAACGTACGTGATGGTATCAATGCAATCCTCAATAATCCAGACGCAGAACAAAGCATTAAGGATTATATCATGAGAGATATGGGCAAAATCGCTGAGCGTAATGGTGGTATCAATGGTTTCTACGGGGTGTTTGATTTGAGATTGGCTAAGAAATTCAATTTCTACAGAAACCACGGTATAGAAGCGTCAGTTGACATTTTCAACGTAGCTAACCTGCTGAACAAAGAATGGGGCGCAGGAACTAACCTTGGTAAGCAAAACCTCTACTCCATCAGATCATTCGACCCGGCTACTAAAAGATACGGGTACGGCATGAGCAACGGAGTCGGTGTTTCCAACCTGAATGGAAGCCCTTACCAGATCCAGATTGGTTTACGCTATGCTTTCTGATCCAAATTCTAATTAAAAACAACTTTGTCACCCTGAGCGGAGTCGAAGGGGTTTGGGCAGGGTCGCTCAAACTTCCTTCGACTCCGCTCAGGGTGACAACCATTTAAATCCAATATGAAAAAACTACTCTCGCTCCTCGGCATCGCATTGTCGCTAAACGCATTCGCTCAGGACGCTCACGTCGTTTTGATCAGCATTGACGGACTGCGGCCTGAATTTTATAAAGATCCGAACTGGTCGATGGTGAACCTGCGCCAGGGAATGCAAACAGGCGCTTACTCCGACGGGGTTAACGGCGTATTTCCATCTGTTACCTACCCTTCCCACACCACGATCATCAGTGGGGTAAAGCCAATCAAGCATGGCGTTTATTACAACACGCCTTCGGAGCCGCTGGAAGTTACCGGCAAATGGATCTGGGATTACAGCACAATTAAAGTGCCTACCATTTTTAGCGTAGCCAAAGAAAAAGGATTGAAAACTGCTTCGGTATTCTGGCCGGTTTCAGTAGGTGGCCCTGCTACTTACAACATCCCGGAATATTGGTACCTGCCTGAAACAAAAGGCGGCAAGCGCAACATGATCAAAGCGCTGACCGAAAATGCAATTCCAAAAGGTTTGTACGAAGAAGTACAGCAGAATGCAACCGGAAAGCTGGAAGAAATTGATTTCGACGGCGACTACCTGAGCATTGACGACAATATGTCCCGGATCAGCAGCTACCTGATCCGTCAGTACAAACCGTCTTTACTGGCAGTACACCTCGTGGCTGTCGACCATTTCGAGCACGAGCAGGGTCGCGACGGCGACAAGGTAAGAGCGTCGCTCGCCAGCGTTGACCGGGGTATTAAAACGATCATTGAAGCCACCGAAAAAGCGGGTATCAGGGACAAGACCACGTTTATCATCACAGGTGACCACGGTTTTGTGGACATTCACACAGCTATTGCGCCTAATATCCTGCTTGCTAAAGTCGGGCTGTACGATCCTAACAACAAGGCTGCCTGGAAAGCTTATTTCCACAGCTCGGGCGGTTCGGCCTTTTTGCATTTGAAAGACAAGAACGATACCAAAACCCTTGAAAAAGTAAAACAGATACTTGCCCAGCTGCCTGCTAATCAAAAGGCGATGTTTGCAGTGAAAGACCGCGCGGCGCTCGACGCAGTGGGTTCTGACCCGAATGCAGCGCTCGCTATTGCCCCGGTTCAGGGAATTACGATCAGCGGCGCAGCTACCGGCGACTTCATGCGCGCGGCAAGCGGCGGTACCCACGGATTTTTCCCCGATTTCAAAGAAATACAAACGGGCTTTGTAGCTTTTGGAAAAGGGATCAAACAAGGTGCTGTAATCCCCGAAATGGGTTTGCAGGATATCGCTCCGCTGATCGCCAAATTGCTAAACCTCGACTTACCAACTGCTGACGGTACATTATACCCTGGCTTGCTGGTAAAAGAATAGCAAATTCTTCTTTGCTCAAAAACAGGGAATTATACGCTTTTAATCTTTCTCTTTCGGTCATAGCTTTACAGGATTCCAGCTCTTTCCTGTATCGTTATGACCGAAACTTTTTCTCAGCCTCGCTCCTCCCTGTCCCTGAAAATCTGTGAATGCGCCCTCGGCATTCTGGCTGTACTTTCATCTATCACCAGTGTACTGAACTTTGTCCCGGCTTCATTTTTACACAAGTATGGCCATTACTTTCATCCATTACTGATCGGCATCGTGACCGTGTCCATTTTGGGCGGGCTCTGCTATGCTGTGATCTGGCACGAAAAAGAAAAAGCCGGAAAAGGGAACAGCGGCATCCGGCACGCGGTTCTGCAAGGCTTGATCCGCTACTGGCTGGCTTACTCCATTTCCGTTTACGGTTTTGCCAAAATCCTCAAAACACAATTCCAATCCCCTGATTTCACCCTCGATATGCCGCTGGGCGATGTAAGCGGATTTTCACTTACCTGGTACTACTTTGGCTATTCCTACACGCTGGCGGTTATCCTCGGACTGTTTCAGGTTGGCGGCTCGGTACTGCTTCTTTTCCGCCGTACCACACTGACCGGAGTGATGGTTTTGCTGCCGGTGATGATCAATATTGTTCTAATCAATACTTTCTACCAGATTGCTCCGGGTGCATTTTTCAATTCTGTTATTTATACGATTAGTCTGACTTTTCTGCTGCTGGTCGATTTTCAAAAGCTTAAAACGGCATTCTGGGATTTGGTGGAAAGATTACCCCGCGTATCTGACAAATCCGGCCTGCTTAAAAATGCATTGCGTTTCGTGACCATTGCAGCCGCTTTTGGCACAATCCAATATTATGTTTCAAACGATAAGAGCGACAAAGTGATTAAAGGGACGTGGAAAGTGGAGACGCTCCGAAGGAATAACGAGCTCGTACCCGCTACCGCCTGGCTGACAGATACCAAAGCCTGGAACAAGATTTACTTCTCTGGCTGGAACGGCTGCGCATTCAGCCCGAACCCTTACCGCTACAAGCCGGATGAAAGCCTCACAGGCTCTTACGAATATGACAGTCTTAAAAACAACATCCGTCTCATCCACGCAAATCAGAGCCGGGCAGACAGGCGAACGGACACGCTGATGATTTCCGTGCGCGAACGTAGCGCAAAATCAATGCAGCTGCATTTTGTGATGAACCGCGATACGATTGAAATGCAGCTGGCCAAACTGCGGTAACCTATTTGAAGATTGGAAAGACAGGCATTCAACCCCGAACGATGAAGGTAGGATCAATGGAGTTCAGAAGCTCACCGACAGTAATGTCCGAAATTCCGAGCGGTTCATTTAGGTATCCACTGGTAAAAAGCGGCTGCAATTTATTTTCGCCTTTATACAAAAAGCCGATCGTAGACCTGGGCTGTCCGATATTGAATACTTTGGAGCCAGCATCGGGATAGGAAGAGATGAGCTTTTTCAACACACCTGGCTCGACGAATTCCAGACATTTCAATGTAAATCCATCGCCGTCACCATCCCAGTTGAGGTACAGCAAAAAACGTAATCCGCAGGTGATTTCGAAATAGAAGTTGAAGCGCGGCTGGTTAGCGAGGCTGCCTGATAGTTGAAGCTCTTTTGAATCGGGGAAATAGGTTTTTATTTCTTCACGCAGATATGTGAGTGCGTCCATTCTCATCCGTCAGGTCGTTCAGTAGGGGTAACTGTCTGAACAAATATATCCACCAGACTTCAAAGTTTCAAGGCTTTCACCTGTAACAAAGCGCCTTAATTCTTCTGAAAATCCGCAAATCAACTACTTACTGAGTCTATTTTCAGCTTTCCTTTAAATGCATTCTGATCGCGCTGGCCGCCTTTCCCGAGCTGGGCCTCGGCGCGTGGGCTTCCAGCATTTTCCCATTTTGATCAACCATAATGTAGCGCGGAATACCCCAGAGGTGGTACTTCTCCCAGAGAGAGCCGGCTACGTCACTCTGCTGATTGATGTGCGTACCAGCAGGAACACTACCGCCTTTGAGCATTTTCTTCCAGGCATTCAAATCCTGATCTACCGACACATACAGGAATACAACTTTATCATTCCCTTCAAACTCCTTCACGAGTTTTTTCGAAGCCGGAAACTCGTCCCGGCAAGGTCCGCACCAGGTGGCCCACACGTCAATGTACACGACTTTGCCTTTGAGGCTGCTCAGTGAAATCGTTTTTCCATCAGGTGTTTTCCCGTCAAAATCGGGCGCTTGCTTACCCGGGCCAAGCGCCTCCCACCTGGCAAAGCTTTGGTCCAGGGTTTTTCTGTAAACAGGCGAAACCGGCGTTTTATATAAATCCTCGCGAAGCTGAGCCATTTCGGGCGACAAACCTTCCATTTGCACCCAATAGTTGATATTGGCTGCTCTGAAGTGCTTTTTTAAGAACGGGTCCAATGTCAATTTTTGAATATAGGTATCAGACAGCTCCACCCAGTGTCCATCGAGTGAGTCCTTGTTCATTTTGTCAGTAAGCTTGCCTAACGGACCGTGAATACCGGAAATCAGGTAGCCGGACAGGATTTCGCCGTATTCATACATGTTCATGTCCAGCAAAACTGAGTCAACGGGCAACGTCGTAACAACCTTTTTAAGATCTGCCGGAATAGCGGGATCGTCCATGTCATAGCTGTAATGGTTGTTCGCGTAATGCTGCTGATACGCGTACAATATCATCTCCACTTTCTTTTTCATCAACTCCACTTCTGCTGGAGTTGTACCGTCCTCATTTTTCAGTTTTTCAAGCTCCTTGTTCAACTCATTTTGATACAGTTTAAAGCTGGACGCGAACCCGGCAGGCTCATTTTGCCATATCACCTTTCCTTTATAATCCTGGTACTTCCGCGCAATTTTCTGAGTATTTCGAATAAACCCACTAAGCGCAGAGCCGGCGCCGGTGACTTTGATTCCACCTCCCGTCTCGCTGGTATCTGTTTCAAGTACTATCTCGTCACCTGCTTTGATGTACAGTGGGATATATTGGTCCTGCAAATAAACGTGGCCGAAAACGGGCTTTTCGATCGTTGTTTCTATTATCCCAAAGCCATTGCTGTCCAATGTAGATTTCCCTAAAAGCAATGTGTCCAGATTGAGCATATTGTAGGTAACCAGAACTGCGCCGGCCCCTTTGGCTTTATTCAACCGGAATGTGACTTTGACTTTCTTGTCGTCCTTTTTCGCGCAACCTGCGAACAACAAAGCGGCAATGCAGACAAACAGCAGGTTTTTCAGGCAAAGAAACATAGCGTCAAGATTATGATACAACAAGTTACATTGACAATACTGTCAAGAATGCGTTTTTGATGCATCAGCTCATTTTTAACTTTTCAAACCCGCCATCTATACCTCCAACCTACTTATGAAGCGCCTTCCTGACTGCCGGAGCCACCTTATCGCCAAGCAGTTCAATGGACTTCATCAGTACATCGTGGGCGGGCGCGCCTACGTCGGTATGGAGCAGGAAGCGAGTTAGCCCGAACATTTCCTGCTGTTGCAAAATCTTGTCGGTAACCTGGCTCGGGTCGCCTACAAACAATGCCCCATTGCTGCTGCGGCCGCCTTCAAACTGCTGGCGCGTGTAGGGCGACCAGCCCCGGCTCCTACCTACACGGTCCATTTGCGCCGCGTAACTCGGAAAGTACAGGTCAGCTAATGCACCGCCATTCTCCCCTACCAGTCCGTGGGAATGGGTGGCAAGCTGCATATTGGCGGGATCGTGACCTGCATTGATATACTCGGTTTTATATAATTCGAAAAAAGGATGAAACTGGGCAGGCTGCCCGCCGATGATCGCAATGATCAATGGGAACCCGAGCCGCGCGGCGCGAACAACCGACTGTGGCGTACCGCCGACCGCGATCCAGATATCCAGCTTTCCATTGGAAGGCCGCGGCAGCACCTGCTGTTTGTCGAGCGGAGCGCGGTACCTACCTTTCCAGGTAATCGTTTCCGTTTCATTGATCTGTTTCAGCAATTCCAGTTTTTCAGAGAACAGCCCATTGTAGTCATTCAGGTCGTAGCCAAAAAGCGGGAACGATTCAATGAAGCTTCCTCTGCCAACGGTAATTTCTGCGCGGCCGTGGGAAAGCAGGTCGACGGTGGAAAAGTTCTGGTAAACACGCACGGGATCGTTGGAGCTGAGTACCGTTACGGAGCTGGTCAGCTTGATTCGCTTGGTAACTGATGCGGCAGCGGCCAGGATAATTTCCGGGGCTGACACCGAGAAGTCGGGCCGGTGATGCTCCCCTATCCCGAACACATCGAGCCCAACCTGGTCAGCCAGCTTGATTTCTTCGAGCATATCCCGCAAGCGCTGCTGTGATGATTGAAATGTTTGCCCAGCCGCATTATAAGCCAGATCCCCGAACATGCTTATTCCTATTTCCATGATATTGTTCCTCTTTTGAAATCGTCCAACAGTTTACATAAAGGAAAGGCGTTCCAGGCTGTATAAAGTTCAATGTTTGATTGTAAATAGGTTGCGTAAGGTCGTGAACACGCCGCCACTCCGCTTACCTTGTTTTTTTACAAGAAAAAATAGCACAACTTTGGAGATAGTCCAGCAGAAGAATTATACATATTGTATAATTTTGTACCTTTACACACACTTGATAATGCATATAAAACTTGTCAGGTCAACTGATAATAATTTTGTTGATGCCAGAATCATATCTGCAAAAGGAATCAGGTTACCTTCTTTGACAGATGGCTGGCGGTTTAATTTCAGAAAGCATTCTCAAAAGCCTGGCTATCAAGCTTATGTTGTTGTTTGCGACACTTCCCCGGATATTATCGAAGGCTGTGTGATATTCCAGATGAAGGGTGCAACCGAACCTTACATGGCATACATTGAACTTGCTCCACATAACAAGGGTGAGAGCAGACAGTATGATCATGTAGCAGGCTGCCTGATCGCGTTTTCCTGCAGACTAAGTTTCATTCATGGGAAAGGGCATTTCAAAGGCTGGCTTGCATTTGACGTGATGGAGGAAGATAAAGCTGACGAGATAAAGCTGATGTCTGTTTATTCCCAAAAGTACGGGGCACTAAAATGGGGAAGCACAACAATGGTTATTTCGCCCGAAGCAGGTGAAAAGTTGATCAACAAGTACTTAATCTGAATGTTATGAAAAACAAAGAAGTGCTGCCTGAAGAAGTCTGGAATGACACGAAAAGGGTCGGCCTGAAAGATTTTGTTGTCAGCCAATCAAAGAAGCAATCTGCTGAGCGGAAACTCAGAAATGAACTCCTGGCGATACAGTACCGGATTGAGGATTATATCGAGAACGAGAATTATGAAGACAAACTCCGGCTGCTGGACTTTGTCAAAATGTACCTTAATACATTAAATGTGAGTCAGAAGAAACTTGCTGAGCTGTTTGAAATGAAAGACAGCAATCTTCATAAGTACCTGACAGGAGAAAGGAAACTGAATGCAAACCTTGTACTTAAACTCAGCACATTCTCGCACACCAAACCGGAATATTGGCTGCGGGTAGAAGTAAAGAACGAGCTGATTGAAATTTATAAGGAGAAAGAAAAATCCAGCGAGTACCAGAAATACGATTATCGTAATTTGCTGGATAAATCACTCTAACTCCCCAATATGCTGCGCTCCCTGTTTGGCAAGAAATGGTTACTTGGCTTTGCGCTGGCGCTGGTTTACATTCCGTTACGGACTTACATAAACGTTCAGGAGGACCTCTGGGGAACTATCATCCGTAAGCTACCCCTCTTCTGCATTGAAATCGTAATCAGCACCATTTTCTTTACCAGCTGGATTTATCTTATTGACTGGATCCTGCGAAAACTCGCCGGGCTAACAGGTAGCCAGCCAGGGGAATTCAAAATCTCAAACCAGCTGATCGCGCTCGTGCCCGCAATTCTTTTGGCTGTTTTGTTCAATTTTATACTCATTTATGCCTGGCAATTGATGGACAGCTTCTGGAGTAGCAAGCCCCGTTTACCGATAACACGGCACTGGACAGGCGGGCGGCCGATCAGGCTCAAAGCCAACGAAGCGCTGATCATCCTGTCGCTCATTGCTGCTTATTATCTCTGCGTGAGCGACCAGGTGCAGGAAAGACTGAACAAACTTCAACTCAATTCTGAAACGCTTGCTAAGGAAAATACCAGCGCCAAGTTCCTTGCATTGAAAAACCAGATCAGTCCGCACTTTTTATTCAATAACCTGAGTGTACTGTCTTCGCTGGTGGAATCCCGCCCCGAAAAATCCAGTGAATTCATCCAGCAATTGTCGCTCGCTTACCGGTACATTCTGGAACAAGCCGAGCTGCATCAGATCAGTCTGAAAGAGGAAATTGCGTTCCTGGAAACCTACACTTACCTGCTGCGCACGCGGTTTATAGAAAAGGTGATCATCGATGTCAACCTCTCCCCGGCAGACCTCGACCGCTATTCCATTATCCCGCTTACCTTGCAGCTCCTGATCGAAAACGCAGTGAAACATAATACGATGTCCGTGAGTAGCCCGTTACAGGTAAATATCGGGATTGAAGACGGAATGCTGGTTGTCAGCAATCCTTTGCAGCTCAGACAATTGACCGAACCTACTACCGGGTTAGGTTTGAAGAATATCATCAACAGGTACAAGCTGCTTTTGGACAAGGACGTTGTAATTGAAAAAAGCGAAAGCCACTTTATCGTAAGAATCCCGCTGATATCATGAATGTGCTGATTGTAGAAGATGAAGCGTTGAGTGCCGAAAGATTGCAAAAGCTCATTGCAGGTATTGATCCGTCCATTCACGTGTTGGCGATTATTCCCTCGGTATTTGAAACCATCGCATATCTCCGGAATGATGCCAATGTGCAGCCGGACCTGATCTTTCTCGACATTCACCTGGAAGATGATAACGGTTTCAGGATTATTGAAACCCTGGAACTCATGATCCCCATTATTTTTACAACCGCGTTTGACAAATACATGCAAAAAGCTTTCAAAGCACACAGCATTGATTACCTTCTTAAACCCGTCAATCCGCTCGACTTACAGGCTTCCCTGCTGAAATTCAGAAAGCTGCATGCATTGCAACAGGAGAAAGCTGATCACGAAACGAGTCCGGCAAGCTTGCTGAGCGAAAAGTATAAAGACCGCTTCCTGGCAACGGCCGGTTCGCGCATTTTTACATTCAGGACTTCGGAGATCGCCTATTTCATCATCGAGGAACGCGCTACTTTTCTGCGGCTTTTCGACGGTCGGCATTTTGCGGTCGAATATAGCCTCGAAAGATTGTCCCAATTGCTGAACCCCGCCGATTTTTTCCGGATTAACAGGACGCTGCTGATTTCGATCAATGCGATCCGGAACATGCACGCGATCTCGGCCGGCAAGCTCAAACTTGACCTGGATCCCGCCACGTCGCAGGAGGTTTTCGTCAGTTCCGAACGCATTACCGACTTCAAAACCTGGCTTGGCCGCTGATATTGCTGCCGCTTCTGCACGGGAAACCCCGCCTTTAAGTCCGCAAACCCTGCCTTCCCGCAATTATAATTTCAAAAGAGTAATTGTTTTTGAAGATTGGGTTTAAACAAATCCTTTTTCTGATGTCAGTGGTGAAGTTCAGTGCGCACAAAAAATTCAATTTGCTTCAATGTAAAACCAATTGCTGGGAAAGTACTCCCGAAGACCTTTTGCATTATCGCATCATTTACGTGCTTTCCGGCGAAGGACAGTTTGTTCTTGACGGCAACATTTATTCCTATTCACCAGCCGGACTAATTGCATTGAAACCCGGACAACAGCCTGTTTTCGAAGAAAACAAAAGAACCGAGATTTTTATATTTGCTTTTGACAACTATTTGGCAACGGATTTCCACACCAAAAAAGCGAGGAACGCCGATTTTGCGGATACTTACAAACAGGCGGAGAACTTTTGCAATAACAACAGGCTTACCCCTGGAAAACCGCTCCGGAATGAGAGGGACAGCGAAACGGTAAACTATCTTGTCAACCAGATTTCGTTTGAAATAACACAGCGGCCCTCTTCTCACATCCGGCTGATCAAGGGCAGTATCGACTTGATTGTGACGATTTTATTACGAAATAATTTTGAAACAAAGCGCGTAGAAGAGAAGTCGACCGAGCAGGTACTTACCGACAGGATTGTGGAATATCTGCGGAGTGAGCTGAACCAGAACAAGACGATCCGCGTACCGGAGCTGCTTTTCAAGTTCAATATTTCAGAAGAAGCAGCTAACCTTTACATGCTGAACAGAACAGGAATGTCGCTTCGCAATTTCATTTTCAAATACAAAGCAGATCTTTTCAAAAGCAGGCTCCTGAAAGTAGATGTGACGGAGCTCTCGCCCTATCTGCGGCCGCACTGACAATCAACGCCGTTCCATGCAGGTTAGGAATAAATCGTGGTAGCCCCTCACCATTTTGTCCCAGCTGAAATTCGCCTCGGTATAGTCCCTGAATGCGTTAGCTTTTTGTTCAGCTGGTCGTGACCGAATCACTGCATTCAACCGCTCTGCCCAGGCAGCAGCATTGCCGGAAGGAAGCAGGTAACCGTTTTTCCCATCCTGGATAGCGTCGGGAATACCGTCGATATCTGCTGCAAAAACAGTAGCTCCGGCAACTGCAGCTTCCAGACAAACCAGTCCAAAACCTTCCATGTCACCCGCAACTTCAACATTTGGCATAATAAAAGCGGCTGAGGCAGCGAGAATGGCCTGCACATGATCAGTCGGGAGCTTACCCAGATGCCGTACTTTTTCTTTGCATTCAGGATCGCGGAGTACTTCACGAAGTGGCGCGTTATCAGTCGGAAAACCGAGGAACAATGTGATTTTACGGGAGAAATTTTGGGGCAAATACGAAATCAGCTTTTCAGTCCTGGTTGGTTCAGGCTGATAAGCGCCGATCAGGATAAGCAGGAAATCGCCTTGCAGCCGCGGAACCACATTTTTGATAAACCACGACATACCCTTCCGCTTAACCGGCCGGCCCAATGCAACCAGTATCCGCTGTCCGCGATAGTTGATCCCGTGTTCTGCAAGCAGCGCGTTAATGGAAATTTTGGTTTGGTAAAGCGGCATTTGTGTATCAACCCCATTCGGAATTACAGCAAGCTTTTCTTCACGAATCCCGAGCGAAATAGCCGCCTTTGCAGTGGCATTACTTACAGCGATAAGTTTATCAAAGCTGTTGAACTTGGGCAGAATATGCTTGTGGTAAATCGCACTCGGAAAAACCACGTCAAGTCCGTGGAGGGTAGCTGTTCGTTTCAGGTGAGTGTACCCCTCGTGCCGTACACAAAAAGCAGCCAGTAGACCGTCGTTAAAATGGATAAGCTGGATTCCGGGGTTTCTTGCGCAGATTTCAATGATCCTTTTTTTGAGCAAAATAAAAAAGCTGACGAGACTTTCATTTCCGTCAAAAACGAGTTTATGCACCTTACAGTACCGCTCCATTCCGGTAATCAGCTCGTAGCTCTGTTTTTCCATTCCGCCCACAGCTGGTGGATATTTATGACTGACGAAGAGGATTTCCATTGATCAAGAGGATATGCGTTTGTTCCTGGCAAATACTGCGTAAAACAATGCGCCCATTAAAATCCAGAAAAGCTGCCTCGTGCGGCGGAGTGCGGATACCGAAAGCCATAAAGAGGCACTTGCGATACCGATCACACTCAGCATCAGCTTGTTGCCAAGCTCCTCTACGCCGATCTGTCCGGGTACGAATGCGCCGGCAGACTTCACGATGACCACGCCCATATCGAGCAGAAGCCCGTGCATGAGCGTCACATCGTATCCGAGCAGCTTTAATATGATGTAAAATTCAACCGAACCAATGAGCCAGTGCAGGAGGAATGCGATAAATGCGAACAGCAATTCTCTGGGGTGGCTTTTTGCAAAACGGTTGAGCTCAATGCGGATCTCGCGAATTTTGCTGTTGATCTTTACCCACCTTCCCGCGCCAGCAGCCAGCGGCCCCAGCCCCGCCGCCCTTTTTACCCACCAAAAACAACCGGCAGCAAACAACAGCAATGCAACAATGATAAGCCCGACATAAACGGGCGCGATCAGCGCGATATCCTGGCTGCTCACCAGCCAGAGCATCGCCACCACAAGCAGCACCAGCTGACTGAGGATCATCAAAAAACGGTAAATAACGACGGAAGTAAGTGCGGTTTGCTGATCGATTGCGTAGGGTTTCAGGAGAAATACCTTGAACATATCGCCCCCCGCCACGCTGGCCGGATTGAACATTCCGACTGTTTCGCTGATATGCCTGACTACAAAGATTCTAAAATGGGAAATCCTGCTCCGTGATTCGCCCAGACAATACCACCAGCCCACAGCCCCGCACCAGTAAGCGACAAATGTGCTCAACAGCACCAGCGCAAACCCTGCGCCGGCCGTTTTTAATGCCTTGGTTACTTCGGCGAGGTCGGTATTCCGGATAAACTGGAACAGCAACACCGAGATACTCAGCACCAGGACAATTTTGAAAATACGTATGTAAGCAGGGTTAATCTTCAAATCCGATCTTTTCCGTAGGTTGGGCCAAAGCAATGAGATCGCTAAAATAAACCCTGGCGAGTTCATCCCAATCATAGCTCTGGCTGTATTCGATCGCATTTTTGCTTAGTTGTGACCTCAATGCAGTGTTTTCAATCATTTCTTTGATTTTTTCCACATAACAAAAAGCATCGTAGGGCGCGCATTTGAAACCGTTTTTGCCTTCTTCGATGAAATCGCGACTCCCACCTCCGTCGGCCACTACCGGCACCAGTCCCGAAGCCATCGCTTCCAATACCACATTCCCGAAAGTTTCGGATACGGACGGGAATACGAAAACTGTCGCCGAAGCGTACAGTACAGACAGTTCGGCGTGATCGAGCTGACCGGGGAAGATCGCGTCGGGCATCCGCGCTTCACAATCTTTTCGGGCAACGCCGTCGCCGGCAACGATGAAATTGCATTGAACCTGCCCGGCTTTCAGCAGATTGTAGATATCGATCAGCGTTTCGAGGTTTTTTTCCCAAACCAGTCTGCTCGCAAAAAGCACGGTAGGAAGATCATTGCCAGTCAGCTTGCGAAGGTAGTTCTCGTCTTTTTTGCCGGGGGAAAAAAGGCTCGTGTCCATTCCCCTTTTCCAGATTTTCATGTTGTGTGCCGACATTCCACTTTCCACCAGCTCCCTCGCGATGCTGGTCGAAGGAATGTAAACCTTGTCACAACTCCCGTAAAATTCATTTTGCAATTTCCTGACGCGGTTTTCAACAGGTTTGATCAAAAACGGCAGGTATTTGAAATAATAGGAAATATAGCTGATGAAATGTGTGTGATAAATGCTGGTAACCGGCAGCCGGTTTTCTTTCGCATAATTCAAACCAAAATGCCCGAGAAAAGATGGCGTGGCAATGTGGACAAGATCCGGCTTGAATGCATCGAGACGCGCACGGGTATCCGCAGCAGCTACTGCGGGCATTCCGATCACATAGTTGCTGTTGAACGGAATTGGCAGCGAGGGAATGCGGAAACAATCAAAGCCTCTTACCTGATCCGGTCCGCTCGCGCAGATAAAAAGAAATTCAAACTGCCCGGGATCGATGCGGTTGAAAAGCTGGAACATGGTACGCGCTGCCCCGTCAAAATCGGCAACTAGGATCTCGGCGAAAAAGGCAACTTTCACTTTTCTCATGATGGCTATGATCTGCTAAAGTAGCTTGTGCATGTTTCCTGTGTGTGAACCTGCTGTTATCAATAACTCCCAACGCAAATTCCGTTCCCAATAATTCAAACACTGGATCTGAAAAACGGCCTGCTGTCATTTTGCTTGAAATATCCGCATTAAATAATGATAAGGTAATATTCCGGAATCATCCTGTTCACATGCTCGGACTAATTTCGGAGATCAATAACACGTTCGGAATGATCAAGTTCAAGACGAAAGACCGCCAGCCAAAACGCACGCTCTGGCTCCTGCTCCTCCTGCCTGCACTTTGGGGAAATACCACAACCCGCGAGACACCATACCTCCACAACGTTCAGGGAGCAGCCACAGATACTTCTTCCTCAGGCAGCTTTTCCGTGATCAGCTACAACATCGCAGGCTTGCCGCAGCTCATTTCCAGCGCAGCGACCGACCGCGCGCCCAGTATCCGCGAGATCGGCGCGCGCCTCAACGATTTCGATATTGTGCACGTGCAGGAGGATTTCAACTATAACCGGACTTTGTACAGCGAGAACAAACACCCTTTCCGGACTATCAGCAAAGGCAAAATACCATTCGGCGACGGCTTGAATACACTGTCCAGATTTCCGGTAAGGGATTTACAAAGGATCAAATGGGAAGATTGTACCGGCGCTGATTGCCTAACCCCAAAAGGATTTACTTTCAGCCGGGTTGAAATTGCACGGGCAGTATTTATAGATTTTTACAATGTACACGCAAACGCATACAACCACCCAGCAGCAGCAAAAGCCCGCCGCCAGAATATTGCTCAGCTGGCCGACTATATCCGGCGGAATTCGGCCGGGAATGCAGTGATCCTGATGGGCGACCTGAATGGACGTTACAGCTACAACCTGGATAATATTTCGGTTTTGCAACAAGAACTTGGGTTGCAGGATGTGTGGGTGGAGAGTCAAAATGAAGGAAAATTACCCGAGCCACTCGCCGTCACTCCGGCCAAAGATATCTTGTCCATTGACAACGATGCTGAAACGATAGACAAGATTCTCTACCGCAGCAGTGCTGCCATTCAAATTGAAACAACGGATTACGAATTTGAGAAAAGCCTCTTTTCTACGGCCGAAGGAGTCCCGCTTTCGGATCATCACCCGGTAACAGCGCGGTTTTCATGGCGCGTGAATGCACAGTCGCCTGCTATTTTTGCTGCCAATCCGAATGCAAAAAGGCAGGTTCGCTGAGCTGCTTCTCAGCACATTATATAGCTATAAACCAAGACATTAAAATGGGATTAAAAGCAAATTAAATTTATTTTGTTTTGATTAATCCATTACCGAAGCTGCGTCGTAGATGATTTTAAAACTGTTTTCATCTTACTCCAACAGCTTATGAAGATTCTCAACAATTCATCCCGGCGGGCGATCGCCGCTGCTTCCCTCAGTCTCCTTATTCTTTCATCCTGCGAGGATCACCGCGTTCCACCGACGGAACAAGCGCTGCCAGACAGGATTTTTTACGCATTATCAGACAACAACCAGCTGCACGAGATCAATGTCAGAAATACCGCTTCCCCATTGCGCTCATTCAGTGTAACCGGTCTTGCAAGCGGAGATAAACTGGCGGGTATCGACTTCCGTCCTGCTACAGGCCAGCTTTATGCGATCGGTACGTCCAGCGTTTTGTACCATGTGAATGTAAAAACGGGAGACCAGGAGGGTAAGGCCACGATTGTTGATACACTTGCAACTGCATTAAGCGGATCGAGCATTGGCTTTGATTTTAATCCAACTGTTGACAAAATCCGTGTTGTTACCAATACAGGTCAGAACCTGCGTTTAA
Organism: Dyadobacter crusticola DSM 16708; assembly: GCF_000701505.1. Taxonomy (GTDB): domain Bacteria; phylum Bacteroidota; class Bacteroidia; order Cytophagales; family Spirosomataceae; genus Dyadobacter; species Dyadobacter crusticola. Next base: position 185,104 of record NZ_JNJB01000004.1, read on the forward strand.
ACCCCGAAACCGGCGCAATACTTGCCGGCGACTCTCCATTGAACCCGGGCAGCCCGAAAGTAGGCGCAGTAGCCTACACTAACAGCAGGGCCGGCGTAACGGCAGCACCTGGAGGCGCGGGCACTACCCTGTACGACATTGATGCAGAGGCTAATATGCTTTACATTCAAAACCCGCCAAACCCGGGTACATTGGTGCCGGTGGGGCCGCTTGGGTTGGACATCAGCGAAGTAGGTGGTTTTGATATATCACCTGATATGGCCGAAGCAGACCGTTATCCGATTGCTTCCGTGAAATTTGATAATAAATGGGAGCTGGATTATGTGGACTTGAACACCGGCAAACTGCAAAAGTTAGGTGATCTGCCAGCGAATGTAAATATTGTGGGTATCGCCATTCCGGCAATGCCTGTTGCCTACGCACTCGATGCATCGAACAACCTCAAAATTTTCAATCCTATAAACGGAAGCGAATACGGTACGAAAGCGATTTCCGGCTTAAACGGAGTTATGCTGCAGGGAATCGATATCCGTCCGATGAATGGAAGACTTTATGCGCTGGGCGGCAACAGCAAGCTTTACGGAATCGACCTTGGAAGTGGCGCTGCTACCGAGCTGGCAATGCTTAAAGACGCGAGCAATAATCCTATTATGTTGAGCGGAACGCAGTTCGGCGTGGATTTCAATCCTGTTGCGGACAGGCTTCGTGTCGTGAGCGACAATGGACAAAACCTGCGTATCAATGTGGATAATGGCGTGACGATCGTAGACGGCGCATTGAAGCTGGATAATGTTACTCCATTTGTTACCGCTGTGGCATACACCAACAGCTACCCTGGCGTGACTGCCGCTGCTGGCACTACGCTTTTTGACATTGACAGCCAAAAAGATATGATCTACAAACAAACGCCTCCAAATGACGGGATACTGGCCGACGGAAAATCACTCGGCATTGACGCTGGTTCAAGCATTGGATTTGACATCGGCAACTTTACCGGAATGGGATATGCCATTTTCACAGTGGGAGGCACCACAAGCTTTTACACCGTAAACCCTGCAACCGGCGCTACGCAAATGAAATACGCATTCAGCAATCCGGTTATCGGACTTGCGACAGGTTTTGGTTTGTAAATTTCGGTTTTGTAAAAACAGGCGGCCTGGGCATTCGGGCCGCCTGTTTTTTTATCCGGCATAGTTATTTCGTTTTGGTAAAAAACCGAAACCAGCAACTATGAACTTTTTACGCATTCTGCCTATTGCCTTGCTCCTGTCGACCGCACCACTTTTTGGCCAAAGCAAAACAGACAGCATCCCGAAATACATCAAAGTACCAGCAGGATTTCTGATGGTACTGAGGCAGGGTGAAGATGTTTTTGCTGAAATAGAGCGCCTCGCTTCGAAAGAGCAGATCCCGGCAGCAAACTTCACTGCAATGGGTTTTGTAGATGCGCGCTTTGGCTTCTTCAACTTTAAAACCAAAGAATACGATCCCAAAGAATTTAAGAACGTGGAGCTGGCTTCCATGCAGGGTTCCATTGCCTGGCAGGATAACAAACCTTCGCTGCATTGCCACGGCGTGGTCACGGGCAAGGATTTCAAAGCTTATGGCGGACACTTGCTCGCGGCGACTGTGAGCACGGGCTCGGTAGAGATCATGATCACAGTCCACGACAAACAGTTGCAGCGATTAATGGAGGAACCTCCGGGCGCCAATGTACTCAATCTGAAACACTGACGCCGGTCGGTGGTATTGTCTATTTCTTCAACGACTTAATATACAGGATCACGGACTCAATATCCGTATCCGAAAGCACGCCAACAAACGACGGCATTTCTTCATTATATCCTTTCACAATGCGCTTTGAAGGAGTGAGAATGGATTCACGAATGTATTTTTCGTCTGCAATTACCTTGCTCCCATCGTCAAAAACCCTTTCTGATTTGTACAGATTCTGAAACGGCGGCCCGTACATTCCGTCAGTCCGCAAACCTTCCGAGTGGCAGCCCGCACAAGCCATTTTCTGAAAAACCTCCCTACCCTTTTCAGCCGACGCCACTTCTGCTTTCACAGGTTCCGCGACTGCTTTTTGGGTTGTTAACAAAGCCAGATCTACATTCGCGAAGCCGTATTTTTTAAAATCTACATCGCTGGTGTGGTTTAAAGTGAAATAGAAATGATCATTCAATTTTCGGCCGTCGGCCGCAAGCAGCTTATAGCCAACTTCCATTTGCATTACATCGGTCATGCCGGGAACGAGCAGCAGAATGTGCTTTTTATCCGGGGAAAGATAGGCGCCCGCCACTGACATGGTTTCCTCGCCTACACTGCCGTCCAGCTTGAAGTGGCCTGAGCCGTATTCTTCGGTCCGCTGGTAGTTGTATCTTTTGATCTCGTAGTTACCTGCATTGGTAGCAGCCGCCGCTTCAAGCGGTGAATCAAACCCGATGACAATACCCTGGGTACCTGCGCGAAAATGATTGGGCAGATAGCTCGGCTTGCCTGTGTACCGCAGCCGCAACAGGGAGCTGATCCCGGTGGAGCTGGAACCCCACAAATTGAACCCCGTCACATAAAGCTGCTCGTCGGCTGGGTTCATGGCGCCCTTCGAGGTAGGTGCCGGATAATTCGCATTGATAAACGAAACCCCGCCCTGGATTACCTTCGAAGCGCTGTCGATCAGAACGCGGAAAAGTCCGGGCTGGCCAAATGAGAAGTGGATCAGACTCCCGTTCAGCGGGCCCATTTTCTTGCCAGTAATCCACGCCTGTCCAAGGCTCGATCTGTCGACACTGTGAGGAATCCAGGTAAGGGGCGGCGTGATCTGCGGATTATCTGTCCGGTGCATGGTGGGCTGTACGCCAAAATAATCTCCCTTTTTTACGAGATAAATAGGCGACGACGGAACAAAGTTACCTTGCTGGTCTGTGGCGGTTAGCGTACCATTTTCAGGATGGAAACCAAGATAAGGCCCCCGCAAGCCGGTAGCGATCACTTCTGCATTTCGTCCGTCAGGTGAGATTTTCAGGATCGTCCCATTCTGGTCTGAACCCGCGCGGAAACCTTTCCCGGTTACCGCTGTCATCCCCGGCCCGTTGCTGAGACTGCCTCCTTTGGCAATGTAAAAACTTCCGTCTGGCGCATAAACCATATCCGCCGCCCACTCACGCGACTCGGCCGATTGGGACATCACATTTGAAAAGTTCTCATAAAAATCCGCATTCCCGTCTTTGTTAAGATCGAGCAGCTTCACAATTCCTTCCCGCCCGAAAACGTAAATGGAATCCCGCACCACTTCGATGCTCATCGGCTCGTGGAAACCGGAGGCAAAGCGCCGCCATTTGATATTTTGCAAAGGCTTGTCAATTCCCTCGACGGTCCACACGTCGCCTTCAAAAGTTACCACTGCCGCGCGCCCGTCTTTAAAAAATGCGATATCTGCAACGCGGACATTGCGTTTCCAGGGGTTTGTCAATGGCAATGTAAGCTGGTCGGTCACGAATGCGGCTGTGTCCGGCGCCAGCTTACCGCGGGTAGTTACCACCTGCGGCCACAATGCAGGCCCGCCCGTTTTGAAGTCGGGCATTGCAGCAGGTTTGGTTTTACAGAACTTTTCAAATGCGCCTATTTTCGACGCCGGACCTTTCCAGATGGCGATACTCACCTCGCCCTGTTTCGCACCCGCCGGTACTTTTACATTCAGGTACCTGTTTTCAATGGCCGCTGCCGCCCAGTCAGACTTCCCTTTTCCCATAATCGCCACAGCCGTCACAGTATCTTTGGCCGCGCTGTTAAACAGATAGGTAATGTTCCCTTTCTTCTGAACACCCGCCGCACCTGGCACTTCGGCGAGAGTCAGGTAGAGATCTTTGTCTGCATTACTCACCTGGAACGTCCGCGTGAATGCGGTGCCGCCTTCAAACCTGGCACTCGCTGGCAGCTCGTAAATTGACGCATTGCCGACAGTGTAGCTCAATACTGCCTTTTTACCAAAAACATACACACCTCCCCACCGGCCTTTTGACGCCGGGAGCGCCTTCCACGTAGGCTGCGCATTTTCTTTTTCACGAAAAGACGGCCCCGAAGCCGACCAGCCCGCATAAAGCCCGGTCGCAATCTGGGGTGCGCCGGTGACCTTGCTGATCTTGTTGTTTTTATTAAAAAAATCATTGTAGGAAATCTGCGCCATCAAAACCATTGGTAAAAACTTACCTGTCCACGCCACAGACCAGCGCAGCAAGTCGGTATCAAAGCAAACATAAGCGCTGTCGCCCAGCTGCAATGCAAGAGTCCGCGCAGCTTCATTGTCTGCCGGAAAAGAAGGCCCCATTTTGCGGGCATCGACGGACGTGGAAATGTATGGAAAACCGGGCTCCACAAAGGGGTTAAGTTGAAGCGAATCAGGCCGGCCAGACAGGTTTTGCCAGTTGGTATGGCCGGTGATCAGCAACGAAGCGCTCAGCAGCAGCAGCCCGGAAGCAACACTCCACTTATTGATCCGGAATTTATAGGATTTGAACATTATTGTTTGAATAAGAATATGTCCCAAAAGCAGCCAGGGATTTGAAAGTTACTTGAAGCTCAGGGTTATTTTAAGCGACGAGTTCAAAACAAACTACCCTGAAACCTGCCGATCCGATTAAATCTATATATTTGAACTAAACACCACCTTATGTTTTCACAATCCAGTCTTCAAAGGGAACAAACTTCCTTCTCCACCGAGATACTGGCCGGCGTATCCTCATTTCTGGCCACCGCCTATATTATTGTTGTAAATCCTTCCATATTAAGTCAGACCGGGATGCCGTTTTCGGCTGTACTGACTGCCACCATCCTGGTTTCGTTTTTCAGCAGCATGATGATGGGGTTTTATGCCAATAACCCGATCCTGGTTGCGCCCGGAATGGGATTGAATGCGTTTTTCACATTCACGGCGGTGTTTACTTACAAGCTGTCCTGGGAAGTTGCATTAGGTACCGTTTTCTGGTCGGGGATTTTCTTTTTACTGCTTTCGGTTTTCAATATCCGCTCCTACATTGTCAAAGCAATCCCGAAACCGCTGCGCTATGCAATCGCCTCCGGGATAGGTTTGTTTATTACGTTGATCGGCTTTGCCAATGCAAAATTCATTGTTGCCAATCCGGCCACGATGATCAGCATCGGTAGCCTGAATTCCGCCACGCTGACTTTCATTGCCGGCTTGCTGATCACGGTTATCCTGCTGATCCGCCATGTAAAAGGCAGTATCCTGATCGGCATTGTGCTCACCAGCTTACTGGCCTGGCCGATCGGTCGCTGGTGGGGCGGGACTGAGCCGCTCGTTACAATTTCCGGTATCGTGTCGCCACCGGATTTCAGTTTGCTTTTCCGCCTAGATCTCATTAACTCACTCAAATGGAGCCTTGCTCCTGTAATCCTCGCATTTGTATTTACAGATATGTTCGACAGCCTGTCCACGTTTGTCGGCCTGGCGGAAGCTTCCGAGCTGCTCGACGAGAACGGAGAGCCGCGCAATATTCGCCGCTCGCTGATCGTGGATGCGTTTTCCACAACCCTGGCCGGACTTACCGGCAGCAGCCCCGGTACCGCTTACATTGAATCGGCTGTGGGCATCGAGCAGGGCGGCAAAACGGGCCTGACAGCAATTGCCGGTGCATTGCTGTTCCTCCCGTTCCTGTTCCTGTCTCCATTACTGAGCGCGGTACCTGCCATAGCCACCTCCCCGGCGCTGGTACTGGTGGGCGTTTTTATGATGAAACCTGTGGTTAAGATCAATTGGTCCCAGCTGCACGAAGCTTTTCCTGCTTTTCTGGCGATGGTACTTATTCCATTTACCTATTCTATTACACAGGGGATTGTCTGGGGATTTCTGAGCTGGACTGTACTACATATTGCGACGGGGCGATGGAAAGAAATCAGCGTCGGCCTCATTATCATTGATTTATTCGCATTTCTTGCTTTACTACTTTAATTGTTTTCATGAAAAAATCTTTGCTGCTCTTTGTTTTTTGTTTGTTTCAAATCCATGTGAATGCCCAGGAAACGATCGGCATACTGGGTGCTTTCCCACCTGAACTGGTGCATTTACGCGCAAACCTGGTGAATGCGAAAGACACAGTGATCCGGTCGGCCAGGTTTATTACCGGACAGCTGCGCGGAAAGAATGTAGTACTTGCACAAACCGGCGTGGGGAAGGTCAATGCGGCGATTACAACCACTTTAATGCTCGAACATTTCAATCCGAAACAGGTTATTTTTTCGGGAATAGCAGGCGCGGTTGATCCGGCACTCAGGCCAGGCGATATCGTGATCGGCACCGACATTACCTACCACGATTTTGGAGCGGTGAAAGATGATGCAATGGAATATTGGGCTACCAAAAACCCGTTGACAAACGTGGCCAATCCTGTCACTTTCAAATGTGACCCCGCATTGATCGCCACGGCGACAGAGGTTTCAAAAGGATTGACTTTTCAGCAGATTCAGCGGAAATCCGGAAACAGGCTTCCAGCCGTAAAACAGGGCGTGATCGTTACAGGTGACGTTTTTGTTTCTTCCAAAAAAATAACCGACCGGCTGCTGAAAGACTTAAAGGCAGCCGCTACCGAAATGGAAGGCGCGGCAGTTGCACAAACCTGCTATCAGCAAAGCGTACCTTTTCTGATCATCAGGAGCATGAGCGACAATGCCAATGAAAATGCGAAGGATGATATGGGCAATTTTTATGATATTGCTGCCACTAATGCGGCTACATTGGTTATGGCGGTTGTGGGCGGGAAATAAAAAAAATCCCTGCTTTGAAACAGGGATTTCGTCTTTAATTTGGTATTTATCAATCCTTTTTTGCTTCGGATTTCGGTTTCCTGTCTTTCGCTATCGTCGTTTTTCCTTCCTGAATCGCTTTTTTGTTGGTACCCTGGCTTTGCTTGCCCGGCAACTTGGTTTTGCCGGTAGTACCGCCGTTTCCATCGTCACCACCCGGTGTCGAGCGGTCACCTGCTATAGTTGCTCTCCCTGGCTGTGTAGCGTCGTCGGATTTCTGGTGACCAGTGCCGCCAGCTGTTTTGCGGTCGCCCGTTGTCGCACTGCGGCCTGTGCCGGGTGTGCTGTTGGACACATCGGAAGTATCTCCCCCTGCTTTGGTTTTGGGGTTAGTTGAAATAGTTGTTGACTGTGCAAAGGCAATTCCTGATGCTGTGAAAAGGAAAAATGCCAGTGATAAGAATGTAGTTTTCATGATTTGCTGGAAGTTTTTGCTGATGAAAACCACTTCACTAAATAACCATTCCAGCAAGCACTATTCGAGTACGACGTCGCTGGGGGCGTCGCCCTTTTTGCCGCTGGCGGAATATTGGAGTTTAAGCTTTTTGCCTTGTTCGTCTGCCTCTTCCAGCAGCTCGAAGGTGCGCCGCTCTCCTACCATCAGCAGCGCCTGGAACAAAATGCCGGCATAGGCGCTTTCCTTGCTGCCGGGGCCTTTTTCTTTTGCAAGATCATTGTAATAACCAAACAGGTCTTTACCCTTTCCCATAATGTTCGTTTTACATTTCACGACTGAACCTTAAAATTGTGTGCCCAAATCCGCCAGCGGGCTTTGCTGCAACATTTAACAGTTCAAAGGAAGGAAGCTTTGTGACTTACTTATCAGCAGCCCGGCGTGAGCGCCGCGCCAGGATCTGGGCTTTCATTTTATCAAACGTTTCAAATGGCGCCTGCAGAGCGAAATAGTTGACGATATGGGACGGAATGATTCCTCCGGGATCTACACGCAACATGTATTCAAGCCTGACTTTCGCATCACCAACCGGCGTAATTGTCCACCTGCTTTCGGATCCGGTAATCCTTACCAGGCCATTTTTTACAGGTATGTGGCCGGGTACAGCGGGCGTATTGACAGTTACAACCTGCGATGCAGGATCTTCCGCAATTGTCATGTGGCTCACAAAGTCGCGGTTATCCAGCGGCCAGGGCAGGCTTACTTCGGTATAGTAAAAAAGCTCATTTTCGGAAACCCGCTTTAAAAGGTAGCAGCGTTTGGTGTGGCACATCCATTTGCCGGTAGCAGGAATATCTTTCATCAAATCGACTACTTCGGCAACGGTTGCATGCATCGTGCATTCCGCTTTTAGCGCTTTGATCCTGGAACCGGAAACTTTGCGGCTGTAAACCCGGATCTCCCCACGCCCAGCCACGAAGGTCCATTCAGTCTGGCCCGGCACAAGGGTAAGTTGGAGATTGACAACTATGAGGGTAATGATCATTTTTATCATGGCCCGGCAAAGTTGTCAACCCACTTCTCCCATCGCAACGTTTACTTTTCAGGTTGAAACAAAAGCTTTTCAAGCTGCACCATGGTGCTGTGAATTGCACTTAGCCCTTTTTCCCGGGTATATAAAATGACACGGTTGTACGGAGCGTCTCCATAACCGAGCGCCCTTGTTTTAAGGAGAAATTATAGGCGAGATCAGCATTGAAGTTCCTGAAAATGCGTGCACCTGCACCCACTGTCACAAACTGCTGATCCCTTTTTTGCCGGCTCTCGCCATAGTAACCGCCACGCAGCGCGACTACATTATTGTACCAGTATTCTGCGCCGACAGAGAACATTATTTCCTGGATTTCTTCCTTAAAACCGCCGGGAGCATCCGAGAACGACCTTAATGCGCTTCTCAAAACCGAACCATCCTGTCCGCTTTGTCTGGCTGACGGAGTAGGTACCATCAGCTTGCTCAGATCCGCAATCACATTGATCCGGTGTTTTCCTGTGGCTGTGTAGGAAAGTCCGCCACCTATCCGGAGCTTGGCAGGAAGAAAGTATTTGCCACTTGAACCGAAATCAATTTTGTTACCGAGATTAGATGCAATTGCCCCGAGCGACCAGTTAAAATCTTCGCCACCCTCACCGCCGGCCACCTGTTTGCGATAAAACGCACTGATATCCGCCGCAACGGACTGCCCTTTCTTTATAGTGCCTGCATTTACAGAAGCATAACCCATATCGGAGCTGATGTATTTTAATGTGGCGCCCATTGAAAAGTTTTTCCCGAGCTGCCGGGAATAGCTTGCGCTGATAGCCAGGTCTTCCGCCTGCTTTGTAGCTCCATTGAGCTGCCACCTTTCATAGTTGAAATACTGGACAGAAGCAGCGATAGCCTGCTTTTCACCCAACTTCTTGTAAGCACTTGCATAGCCGACCCAGTAACCGTCTAGAAGCGCCGGCAGCCAGCGGAAATAAGAAGCCGAAGCACCGAAATCCTTTTCCGCGCTGGCGAGCTTAGATGGATTAATGTAAGTGGCATTCGCGTCGGCACTCAGAGCGACACCGCCATAGCCCATTGCGCCGGTCCGGGCATCAGGGACTATGCTTAGAATGTCAGGCTGGCCGTACGGAATTCTCAGGGTATCGAAACTTTGGGCAATTAGCTCGGTGCAGATAAGCACGAAGGGGCTGAGCAGAAGCAACCTTTTCATCATGGTTAAAAAGATTAAAGTTGAAGATTTGTACAAGCGGTTACAAACGCCAACGTCGCGCCGTCGTAAATATTACAACTAGTTTTACAAAACGGACAAATATTGATCAACCTCTTATTCAGCAGATTACGCATATAGTCGTAAAAAATATTTCTTTCCTTCTATGCAATATTTTACAAAATCCATGAAGTGAAAATTGATCTTTGTCAACAAAGCTTTATCTTGACGTTCCCAACGCAACCCTCTATACTTAACCTTGAAACCTGATAGCGCACAGCTACTTGCAAATGAATTAGCAGGTATCACAGTATGCAAAAGCAACACTGCTATTCAAAAAGCAGAAATTCCGATTGCTGAGCAGGTTTCCGGATTCGTCTCCAATCTATTTGCCACAAACGACTGGCCGGCACGCTGGTACTGCGGTAATTGGTCTGATTTTCACGGCTGGCTGTATATTATTTCCGACGTCGGAATCTGGGCAGCTTACTTTGCTATTTCTGTTCTACTGCTCGCATTGCTGCGAAGAAAAAAGGATATACCCTTTTACAGCGTATTCTTACTGTTTGTCGCATTTATCCTCCTCTGCGGACTGACGCACCTGATCGACGCGGGCATTTTCTGGTGGCCCATTTACCGTTTCAGCGCGCTGGTTCGCTTCGCAACAGCAATTGTATCCTTTATTACGGTTTACGCATTGTACAAAACTCTTCCGAAAGTCCTGAGCATGCGCTCTGTGGAAGAATATGAAACGGAGATTGAGAAACGTAAGATTGTGGAAGAGAAGCTTGCCGCCAGCGAGTTCCTGTTGTCCGAAGCAGGCAGGATCAGCGAAGTTGGCGGCTGGGAGACCGATCTGGTGACCAAGAAGCGAACGTGGTCGAAAACGGTTTACGATATCCTTGAACTTCCGGAAGATTACCCGCTCAATGAGCTCAGTCTATACAGCCACGTTCAGGAATCGTTTCGCGCAATTGCTAATGAGGCGGTAAATAATGCGATTGCGCACGGCGTAGAATGGGACCAGGAACTGATTGCGACTACGCTAACCGGGAAATCGGTGTGGGTAAGATCAACGGGGCGGCCGCTGTACGACGAAAATGGAAAAGTGACGAAGCTGCGCGGTATTTTCATGAACATCGGGAGGTACAAAAATGCAGAGCTGGCACTAAGTAAGTCCCTGGAAATCACGACCCGAAACAATGAGCAGCTCAAAAATTTTACCCATATCCTCTCGCACAATATCCGCAACCACGCCAGCAACATGGTGCTGCTTTCGACGCTCATCGATTCCGAAAAGCTCGACGAGGAGAATGCGCAGCTTTTTGACAAAATGAAAGATGTGTCCAATGGACTGAATGCCACATTGGAAGATCTGTCAAAAGCGATCAAAATCAAGGATAGTGTGGTCCAAAGCGAAGTTCTTGATCTGCACACGATCACCGAAAAGGTACTGAACATTTTCGCAACTGATCTGGAGGTGAACAGTGCAGACGTTTCTATCGAATACAAGGAACAAACCGTGCTTTTTCCAAGAGTATATCTCGAAAGTATCGTCACAAACCTTGTATCCAACACAGTCAAATACAGAAATCCCGCCGAGCAGCTGCGGATTGTCCTCAGATCATACAAGAACCAGGATGGAAAAACAGTACTGGAATGCCGGGATAATGGATTGGGGATTGACCTGGAACTGCACAGAAAAAAAATATTCGGTCTTTACAAGACTTTTCACAATCGCAAGGACGCACATGGTGTGGGGTTATTCCTTGTCAAAACGCAGATAGAATCACAGGGCGGCCATATTGAAGTGGAAAGTACGCCGGGAAAAGGAACAGCATTTAAATTGATTTTCAATGAACAAGGTTAACAAGTTGTGGGTAGTTGACGATGACGAGATTTACAGATTCGCCATTAAAATCATCATCAATCGCGCCGGCATTGCAGAGGAGACTTCTTACTTTAATAATGGGCAGGCCGCCATTGATGCTTTTGTGGAAAACCTCGGCGATCCCGGCCAGTTGCCCGACCTGATCCTCCTGGACCTCAATATGCCCGTACTTGACGGCTGGCAGTTTCTCGACGCTGTGAGCAAGCTGCTTCCTTCGCTTCCAAAAAAGGTAAACATATTCCTTGTAAGCTCATCGAATGACGAAGAAGATTTTGAAAAGGCAAGATCACTGCGGGAAGTACAGGATCTGATAGTAAAGCCACTAACGATCAAGTCATTACAAGAGATTATGCAGCGTTTGGAACAAGGCTCGGTAGCCTGCTGAGCTGCCGGCGAATTTCACTTGCCAACTGTGCGTATAATGTACTGAGGGGCAGCGGATTCCCACAATACTTAGCTATAAAGCAGATTCTCAAAAATAAATGATATTTTTGAGATCAAAATTTTGATACTTATTATACCATCCTTACTTTTGTAATGTTACTAGTCACTGACATTCAACAAACTGTAAGATGAAAAGTATTCACATCAACAATAACCATCCCAGTACACTTACAAATATCCGGCACCACATGCTGGAATACCTGCTGATCTTCTCTTGCGACGAGGTTACGAAAGCGCACATTGCAAGTGTAAAGCAGTTTTTTGAGCGGCGCTACGGTTGCCAGTATGCGGCTAATCTTACACCACACATGACACTGATGCAATGCATCATTCACCAAAGCAAAATAGATCGTGTGGTCCAGGGTTGCCGGAAGATTGCCAGGACGACCGATCCTTTTGAAATGACATTAAGTGGTTTCAATAAATATGAGCATGGTACGATGTACATCGATGTGGAAGACCGGGTGTCGCACCATGTTTTGGGAATAGTGAAAAAGCTGAAAGCGGATATCGACAAACACATTCAGCAATGGTCACCTGCCGAGCACGAGTACTGCACCGACCCACACTATACGATCGCACGGAACATGAGCAACAAACAGCTGGAACAAGCCTGGTTTGAATGGAAATACCAAAAGTTCGCCGCGAGTTTCCCTGTAACTGAAATGCAGCTGCTCCGAAGATCCCTCGTAAAAGGCGACAAATTTCAAATCGTAGAACGCTTCCCCTTGCAAGGCCTTGCCCAAGCACAGTTTGTGCAAGCGGCGTTGTTTTAACGACGGAGGAAAGGGAGGATGGAGGAAAGGACGAAGGGAAGAAAGGGGAAGTACCTTGTCATGCTTAGAGCCGTCGAAGCACCCTACCGCACCGAAAAGGGTTTGGTGACGAACAGGCCGAAGTAGATTTTTTGGGATTTCAGATTAATGATATCACCCAGGAAATGGTCGTCGAACCGGCTTGTGTAGCCTATTTTCAGCCCGGCTTGTAAGCCGTTGAATTCTCCGTTTTCGCGTTTTGTAATGAAATAAACGGGAATGTCGATGTTCATTTTTTCACTTTTGACAATCCAGGTAACGCTTGGGTTCAGGCCCAGGACGGGGACATAGTTGCGGCGGATCAGCTGTCGGAACTCGCCTTTGATCCTTGAATCATTTGCCCTTACAGGTTTTCCGAGCGTTACCTCCGAGCTGAATGAATGCCCGGCAGTTCCGACAGGGAAATTGTAATTCAGAACCTCGCTTCCGCTGGAATAATTGATTACAAAGCTGTAAGACAGTGAAAAGTAAGTATCAAGGCTCTTGAACTTAGAAATTGCAACATTGAAGTTTTTCCCCACGCGCGTCGCCTGCGAAGGTTGCAATGCCAGTGAGTCGGTAATGTAATTAAATGCAACCCTGCTGGCGCTGAAACGGGCAGTGAAGATGAAGGGCGAGGCAAATGCATCCAAATCCAGCGCACCGCCTTCGATCAACTCCTTCTTTTCGGCGTCATCCATATCCAGGTAAGTCACGTCACTGGCTGGATCAATGCCCTTTCGTGTCCGGGTTTTTTGCTTAACTGCATTGAATTTCGCCATATCCCGAATCGGCAATTTTTTGGGAACAGGAGTTCGCCCGATTGTTTTTTGCCAACCGACGGAGAATGTGGTCCCGGTAGTAATGCCTTCGATATCAAGGAAAGTTGCTGTTTTGGGTTTCTCCGAGAACGCCTGTGACAATGCAACATTAAACATGCTCTTTCCCGAAGCAATGGAAAACTTGGCTTCGGCCTGGGTATCGGAGAAGATCGAGCTCAAACTAATGCTTGGCAGGTTACTGACCGCCCCGGTATTGCTGGCTGCGATATTGGATTGCAGCTTTTCATTCAGCTTTTTACTTGCAGAATCCGGCGAGATCTTGGCAAAATCATCCTTGTCCTGCGCCATCAGGATTCCACTTAGCGGCATGACAAAGCTGCCGATGAACAGCACGATGCGTAGTATTTGCTTCATTGGTGGCGCTGGTTAACTAATGTGAAACTCTCCGCCGCTGAAATCAGTATCGCCGCCCTTCAAAGTGCGAGGACCGACGCCGGTACCGGGTACAGAAACCCCGTTGCTGGTCATGCGGACAGAGTACCTCGTCAGGTTATCCTTTCCATTCACCTGCCACTGGTACTCGTGCTTGCCTTTATCCAGTATCATTTCCTTGGTATCGATGGAATCGCGGGCGCTGATGATCTGGTTTCCGTCGAGGAAAAAAGCAAGCGTTCCGTGTTCAACCATCGTGCTGACATAAAAGTTGGAAGAAAGAATTTTGAACTGTGCCATTGTTTTTAAATTGATGAAGTGGTCCCGAAAGCCGGTCGGGAGTTCTAGAGCAATATACCAAATATAGGTAGCCCGTAGAATGTCAATAATGAGAAAAATTTGTCACAGGTTTGCGTATATAAGGAATCGGTATCGTTGGAAAGATTAAATTACGTTCACCTGCTTTCAGCATATGAGGCAAATTTTACATCCACCAGATATTCCCCATTCTTATTATAATATCTTAGATTCAACATTGAGTATATTTTGCCTTAATGGCATTTACCAATCTATGTTTTAACAAACCGATTATAAAATACTCACTTCCTGATACCAGATAACCACCTATGAAAATAAGACTCCTACTTTCAACGCTTGCACTTACTGTTTCGACCTTTACCGCCCGCGGACAGTCTTTCAACAATTTCCCGGTCACGACGCAAAAGCCGCCGCTGCATGGTAAACATTGGATGGGGATTACGGGTAAGCCGCTGGCGGCGACGGCGGGGGCTATGATTTTCAGCAAAGGCGGAAATGCAGTTGATGCATCCTGCGCGATGCTGGCGGCTACCTGCACCATGTGGGACGTACTGAGCTGGGGAGGAGAAACGCAGGCATTGATATACAACCCGAAAACCAAAAAGGTCATAGCGATCAATGCGATGGGCGTGGCCCCGACCGGCGCTACGGCTCATTTTTACAAGAGCAAGGGGATGAAATATCCGCCGGAATATGGTCCGCTTGCGGCGACTACGCCTGGTACGCCGGGAGGGTTGATGACCATGCTGGCAGAATATGGCACAATGAGCCTCAAAGAAGTGCTGGGGCCGGCGATGCAAATGGCGGAGGGTTATCCCATTGAGGGACAAACTGCGAATGCAATCGAGCGGGATAAAGCGGAGATCAAGAAGTGGCCGTATTCTACTAAAGTCTTTCTTCCGCATTCAGGTCAGCCCAGGGAAGCTCCCGACGCTGGCGAGATATTCGTGCAGAAAGATCTGCTCGCAACATTGCAAAAGCTGGTAGACGCCGAACAGACAGCCCTGAAAAAAGGCAAAAACAGGAAGGAGGCGATCTATGCTGCTAATGATCGCTTTTACAGGGGAGATATCGCCAAGGAAATAGCCCGCGGAACACAGGAGCAAGGCGGTTTGATCACCGAGCAGGATCTGGCTAACTGGAAAGTCAAGATCGAAGAGCCGCTGATGACCAATTACAAAGGCATTGAAGTATATAAAATGCAGCAATGGACACAGGGCCCCGTGATGTTGCAGGCGCTGAACATGCTCGAAAACTTTGATCTGAAAGGAATGGGCTACAATTCTTCGCGCTACATTCATACGCTATACCAGGTAATGAACCTGGCTTTCGCCGATCGTGATTTCTATTACGGCGATCCTGCATTTGCTCCCGAGGAACCCATGAAAGGTTTATTGTCGAAAGAATATGCAAAAGAGCGCATTAAGCAGATCAATTGGGAGAAGAATGACGCGAAAACAATGCCGGGCGATCCCTATCCTTTTGAAGGCAAGAAAAACCCATATACTGAACAACTCAAATCCTGGGGCAATTTTCACGCCGCATTGAACCGTGATGAGAATGGGCCGAGCGAGCAGTTTATGAAAGATTTTACGGCCGGCACTACCTCCGTTGAAGCGGCGGATGAAGAAGGTTGGGTAGTGAGCATTACGCCCAGCGGCGGCTGGGTACCTGCGTGCATTGCCGGAAATACCGGAGTGGGATTAAGCCAGCGGATGCAATCGTTTGTGCTGGACCCGAGGGAAAATCCATTCAATGTGGTGGAGCCCGGAAAACGGCCTCGGGTCACGCTAACTCCCAGCCTCGCGCTGAAAGGCGGGAAGCCGTTTTTGTCTTTTGCCAAGCAGGCGGGCGACGAACAGGATCAGCTACTGCTTCAATTCTTTTTGAACATGGTAGAATTCGGTATGACCGTGCAGGAAGCGACGGAGGCGCCCAGCTTTAAAACTCTGCAGATGTATGGCAGCTTTGGTGCACACGAGAAAATTCCCGGCGGACTGATCCTAAACCAATCCATGCCCGACTGGACACGTAAAGAACTCTCCCGAATGGGTTATTCGTCCACTTTCCAGCCGAGGACCAGCGGCCCGATCAATGCCATTTATTTTGACTGGCAACACGGGAGCTTCTGGGGCGGGTCCAGCAACCATGGTGAAGACTATGGTTTTGGATGGTAGCACCTCGCAACATTGAAAGTTGGTTTTAAAGCAGCTGGTCAGTCGTCAGACGCATTTCTACCAGATGCTTTTTAAAACCAACTTTCTCGTAGGCAGCTACTGCTGATTTATTGGCATCATAAACCTGCAACCGCACCTCCGGCAAACCTTTCTGCTTTGCCCATTCAACGAGTTTTTTGATAATCAACTTGTTAATGCCTTTCCCGCGGTGTTCCGGCACCACGTACATAAAACCTAGAAAAGCGTAGCGATCGAATCGGTTGTAAGGTTTGGCTTGCAAAATCCGCGCGTGCCCGCCACCTACAAGCTGTCCGTTGATTTCTGCTACAACCACCTCTGCGTCTTCACTTTCGATCATTTTGGCGAGATCATAGTATTTGAAATCTTCTGCAATAAAAGTTTCGTCGAAAGGGCGCTCGGCTTTGATGATGCCTTGTTCAAATTCCAGCAATGCAGGTAACTCCTCTATGCTGGCGGGTCGGATACTAATTTGTTCCATTTACGTTTTCAGAATGTAAGCGACTTGAAAAACTGCGTTATTGTTGCAAAAATCAAAGTAAGCTACCATTTCACCGCAAATATTTAACAAAAATTTGATCTCGGCAGGAAAAGAAAATGTACGGGATCCGTGTTCTACCGCTAAGTAAAAACAGTGCCTTACCGCCTATCCCGGCGCGATAGTTGAATAACTTAGGTTACGTCCCACACTTTAACACTCAGCGGTATGAACAATGAATTTAGAAAGCAACTTTCGAAAACCAGAACAAGGTTTTTGACCAGAAATAAGGAACGTGACCGCAATATCTGGCTGATCAATCACCAGCAATATTTTGACATTGATTCGCCCGCACGGGTAAAAAAATTCCTGGAAAGAAGGAATTTCGGTGTGGCCGACACCAGGGAAATTATGGCTGCGGAAAGCGGCTTTCCCAAACCAATTGAGAAACCCGCGGAGAAAATACAGGTCAAAAGTCTTGAAAGGATCCTCGGCACCAATGATCTTGTTGATATCTCTTTTTTA
Organism: Dyadobacter crusticola DSM 16708; assembly: GCF_000701505.1. Classification (GTDB taxonomy): domain Bacteria; phylum Bacteroidota; class Bacteroidia; order Cytophagales; family Spirosomataceae; genus Dyadobacter; species Dyadobacter crusticola. The sequence continues at coordinate 202,428 of NZ_JNJB01000004.1, forward strand.
TACAAAGCAATTCAATTTTCTAAAACCGTCGGCAGGATTTGGCTTACCGATACTGCCGACAAGATCATCGGCTACGGAACAGGTTTTATGATCTCGCCGGTTTTAATGATCACCAATCACCACGTACTGCCCGACATTGCAACTGCTTCGGGCGCCAGATTAGAAATGAACTATGAGTTTGACGCCAATCAGGTATTACGTGCGTCAGACCTTTTCAGACTTGAACCGACGACTTTCTTCGTAGCCGACGAAGAGCTGGACTATGCAATTGTTGCTGTCGCGCCGATCAGCAGCGCGGGGCGGCCTCTATCGGAGTACGGTTTCAATACTTTGATCAGGGAAGAAGGAAAAACCATTATTTCACAATGGCTGAATGTGATAGAGCACCCGAACGGTCTTCCGAAGCAGATCGGACTTCGGGAAAATCAGCTGATTGATGTACTCGATGATTTTTTGCATTACAAAACCGACACCGCACCGGGCGCTTCGGGATCGCCGGTTTTCAATGAGGAATGGGAAGTTGTAGGGCTGCATCATTCCGGTGTTTACGAGCAGGATGCGGCTGGTAATATCATCGCGGTAGATGGTACTTTGTGGAATAGCTCAATGGGCGAGGATAAGATCAAATGGGTTGTCAATGAAGGAGTTAGGATCAGTTCTATTCTCAAACACATGGATAGCCGCATGCTGACCGGCAGAGAGGCTAGTTTGTATCAACAGCTTTTTACAGCGAGATCAAATCATGAAATGCCGGAAATAACTGGGCCGCAAAGCTTTTCATCAGTTCCAGCTGTGACGAGCACCGACGGGAGTGTCACTGTGACTGTTCCCTTATCTGTCACTTTTCGGCTTGGTAATGCGGCAAGTTCGGTTATGAACCCGGTAATTACCCAACCTGCCACGGATCAGCTTGCATTAACTCCGCAGCCGCTGAGCGAAGCCGCAATCCTGCAAAGAGCCAGGCAGGAGCTTGCCGAACGTGCCGATGTATTGCATGTGCGAATGGGCTATGTATTCGAAAACGGCTGGATTACTCGCAAACGGGCTATTGTGGTGACGGTACCCAGACGGAAACCAATTGGTGAGCTGGTGCGCGGCGGCTCTTCTCCCCTGCCTGCCACTTTGCTGGGTTACCCGATAGAAGTGTCCGGTCCGACGATTGAGGATTTAATCCGATTTGAAAAAGGGCCGGAGACGCTGGAAACCCTGATCAATCCATTTGCTTTCGCACTTGAAAGCCGCTACTTCCCTCCTGCCGACGCCGAGTTGAAGAAGGTACAAGGCTTTATGAAGGTGAATGCAAATGTGAGCCCGGAACAAGGCTGGCGGAACTTGCAGCCGTTCCTGGAAGGTACCGAAAGATCACTGACCGTCGGAATGTACGATTTCGGCTCGCTGCACATTTTGAATGCGATAGCAAGTCTTTCAGAGAAGGGGTCTTTTGAAAAAATGACTATGGCGATCCAGGTTGGTTCCAGTGCCGGAGAAGGCACTAAAAAAGACGATTTGCAGGATGCAGAAATGGTTGAGGAGCTGGGTGAGCAGCTGGGGCCGAAGTTCAGGAATGCGTGGGTGAGGATTGGTACTAAAAACGGCTGGGTACCTTCGAGTTATCACATTAAAACGGCAGTGCGTGACGGTAAGTCCATTTTCCTTTCGAGCGGCAGCTGGCAATCCTCCAACCAACCCGACCTGGACAAACTTGAAAATGCAACACAGTCGTATCTACTAAAAACCTATAACCGGGACTGGCATGTACTTGTCGAAAATGAGCAGATAGCGGCGACTTACGAGAAGTTTCTGCTGCACGATTATGAGAATAATAAGCAAACGACCATCAAGCCAGCCGAGGAATCAATGGTTCAGGAGCTATTCTTCCTGATCCCGGCTTTGGAAGATGCGTCTTTCATGGAGGAAGCGGTTTCTTACCAATCTTTCGCGCCTTTCCATGCAGAGAGGGAATTTACAGTAACCCCGCTTTTATCACCCGACAACTATTTTGAAGAGGTGCTCGCATTGGTACAATCGGCAACCGAGGAGCTTTTTATCCAAAATCAAACCTTCAATGCGCCTAAGCCAATGCACGAGAAGCTGCGGCAATTGACCGATGCTGTATTGCACAAGCAGCAGGAAGGCGTTGATGTCAGGATTATTTTTAGAAACTTCATCGCTTCCGAAGCCCGCAAAAACCTGGAAGCACTTGTTGAGCTCGGATTTGATCCGATGAAGATCCGAATGCACGACAAATGTCACACCAAAGGAATAATGGTGGATGGAAAAAAAGTGCTGATCGGGAGCCAGAACTGGTCGAACGACGGGGTATCTGTAAATAGGGACGCGAGCTTGTTATTTGAAGATGAAGAGCTTACTGATTATTTCAAACAAATATTCCTGCACGATTGGGAGAAGCTGGCGAAGAATAACATCGGTCGCGAAAGTCTCAGCTTGCAGGTTACGAATGCGACAGATCCTGTGCCTGCGGGAATGGTCAGAGTAGGTTGGTCGGACATTTTGGAGATGCTTTGAATCCATTTAAAAGCAAAAACTAAATCTCATTCGCTATGAAAATTTCAGCCACGCTTAAAAATAGTTTGAACGAACACCACCTGGAAGTAGCGACTAATGGAGCGGCCAGGAACGTTCAGATACCGCCGAAGCCTACCGGTTACGGGTCGGCTGTTAACGGAGGTGAAATGCTGTTACTGGCACTCGCGACGTGTTTTTGCAATGATATTTACAGAGAAGCAGCTAAAAGCAACATATCTGTTTCAGGCGTAGAGGTTAACTGTACAGCAGATTTCGGTGCGGAAGGTGAACCGGGGAGTAATTTTCAATACACGGTGAAGGTTATTTCGGATTCCCCGAAAAACATCATTGAGGACCTGATTGAACATACAAACCGCATCGCCGAAATCCACAACACAATCCGGGTCGGAACTGCCGTGACACTTGTTAATTCCTGATCTAAATTGAGGAACACACTGTAAAACTGCTATCTACAGATTTTCGATATACTTCTGTCCGCCGAGGTAACGCATTTGTCTGACGATCTGGCCCGTGCGCCTGTTGACGTAAGCAGAGGGATTTTTGATTGAAAATTTGATCGGATTGGGAAGTACGGCGGCTATTCTTGCCGCTTCATAGCGTGTTAGCTTCTTCGCTGATTTGTTGTAGAAACGCAGCGAGGCAGCTTCCACGCCGAATGTCATTTCTCCCATTTCGGCCACATTGAGATATACTTCAAGAATGCGCTCTTTGTCCCAGATCAACTCGATCAGCACTGTAAAATAAGCTTCGAGTCCCTTTCTGAGATAACTTCTTCCGTGCCACAGAAAAACATTTTTAGCGACTTGCTGCGAAATGGTACTCGCTCCGCGTGCACGTTTGCGTTTTTCGGTGACTGCATTGTAAATCTGATCAAAATCGAATCCCCAATGCTTTGGAAAGTTCTGATCCTCCGAAGCAACTACTGCCAAAGCCACTTCTTTCGAAATATTCTCGTAGGGTTCCCAATCGTGAAAAAGCTCGGTATCCTCGTCGGCTTTGAATGCCTCGATTTTTCGTGAAAGCATATAGGGCGTAACCCAAACCGGTACAAACCTGAGAATCACTACCCAAATAATAGAAACTCCGAAAAACAAAATCAAAATTCTCAGCGCAATGAACTGCAAACGGCGGAGCATAAAACTTTTCACTTCAACAAACAGAAACCAACGGACAAATTGAGCGTACAAAGAACAGAAACTAATCAGGTTTAGACAAAGAAATCAAAACCATTATTTATCCGTCCCGTACAGCTGTCCTATGAATGAAGAGATCCTGAGTTTTGTTTGGCGCTTTCAATATTTTGATTCCGCAAACTTGCTTACAGATGAAAATTTAAGCATTTCGGTGATCCGCACCGGTTACAGAAACACCAATGCTGGTCCCGATTTCCTGGAAGCCGGCGTGGTGCTGGATGGTGTTCACTGGTATGGGAGCATTGAAGTCCATGTGAGATCGTCGGACTGGTTCATGCACGCGCACGAAATCAATCCTGCTTATGAAAGTGTGATACTGCATGTGGTTTGGGAAAATGACAAGCCGATTATCCGGCAGGACGGTACGCTCGTGCCAACTTTATCACTCAAAGGATTGATCAAAGATTCGGTATTGCAAAGGTACAGTCTGCTGCAGGACGCGCACGAAGGAATTCCGTGTCATGCGCTTTTTGACAAAATCCATGAGATACATAAGTTCGCCATGCTCGACCGGGTTCTTCTGGAAAGGCTCAGCAGAAAGGCCGGCGAAGTAGCCGCTCTGCTGGAAGTGAACAAGAATGACTGGGATCAGACTGCCTACCAGTGGCTGGGAAAGCACTTCGGCTTCAAACTGAACGATCCGGCATTTTTGCGATTGATGCAGATTGTTCCCTGGAAAATTCTCCGGAAGCATCGCGACCGGCCGCTGCAAATTGAAGCCATTCTTTTCGGCACCGCAGGATTGATCCCGGAGCGGTCGGAAGATGTTTATGTCCGGATGCTGCAGCAGGAATTCAGGTTTTTGGGCTCAAAATACAAGCTGACCGGGCAGCAGATGAATGCACACGAATGGAAATATGCGCGTCTTCGCCCAGCGGGATTCCCTACAATCCGGATCTCTCAGCTGGCGCAGCTCCTGAGTGCCGAATGCACCCTGTTTTCACAAATCATCTCGCTCGAATCCTTTTCTGACCTGCAACAACTTTTTCATCTTCGTCAGTCGGATTACTGGACGCAGCATTATGTGTTTGACAAAAAGTCGGCGGCGCCTGTGCCTGCAATGGGAAAAGATGCAGCCTCGCTGCTGATTATCAATGGGATTATTCCTGTGCTGGTGGCCTATTCGAAGCACAGAAACCAGCCGGAGTTGCTGGATAAAGCGATTTACTGGCTTTCACAACTACCGTCGGAAAGCAACCGGATCACAAGAGAATGGGCGACGCTGGGAATGCAGGTGAAAACATCTGCCGATTCCCAGGCGCTGATTGAGTGGTATAATATCTATTGTATGCCCAAAAAGTGCCTTGAATGCACAGTAGGCGCCGGATTGGTGCGGGCTGTTTAGCCTTTTACGAGGTTCACACCTGTGAGCAGGAATACGGTACCAACCAGAAAAGGCACTACCGACTCCCATTTCGATACTGTGAGCCCAAGCACGGGCTTGTCGGACAGGAATGCGATGCAGGCAAAAAGAAGTACTGAAATGCCGAGAATTGTTAAAAGCGCGCCGAAGAACCGCTTGAACTGGGTATTTTCCATTGGGGTGGTGAAAGAGAAGATGTTTTGGTAAAAATATAAATTAGTGCCTTATGCTAGCAAAATACGTACCGGATCATTGCACGGAAAGACCCATTTTCTTACCCTCTTCAACCATGAAAGCGTAAGCTGGTTCGTATTCATTGGGAATGGTGCCTTCCAGGATCGCTTCTCTTACCAATTCCTTGATGATACCTACTTCCTTGGCCGGTTTAAGACCGAAAGTCTGCATAATCATTTCACCGGTGATCACGGGCTGGAAATTGCGCAGCTTGTCCCGCTCTTCAAGGTCTTTCAGCTTTTGCTCAACGAGATCAAAATTGTGCAGGTACTTCTTTACTTTTTCGGGATTCTTTGAGGTAATATCTGCCCGGCAAAGCTTCATTAATGCTTCTATATCTTCTCCTGCTTCCACGAGCAGGCGACGCATTGCGGAGTCGGTAATTTCTTCTTTAGACAACACAATGGGCCTCAAATGCAGCCTTACCAGCTTTTTGACAAACCGCATCTTTTCATTAAGGGGCAACTTCATTCGGCGGAAAATGACGGGAACCATCCTCGCGCCGACTTCCTCGTGATTGTGAAATGACCAGCCTATCTTTTTATCAAACTTCTTGGTAGCCGGCTTGGCAATATCGTGCAGGATCGCCGCCCAGCGCAGCCAAAGGTCGTCTGTGTGCTGAGAAACATTATCGAGAACCTGCAATGTGTGGTAAAAATTATCCTTGTGCCCCTTCCCCTCAATGTTTTCCACGCCTTGGAGCTCGATCATTTCAGGGAAAATAATGTGAAGCAATCCTGCGTGGAACAGCAGTTTGAAGCCGTAGGAAGGTGTTTTGGAAAGAATGATCTTGTTAAGTTCATCGGAAATCCGCTCCATGGAAACAATGGAGATCCGGTCCTTCATTTTCACGATCGCATCGAAGGTATCTGCTTCAATGTCGAAATTGAGCTGGCTTGCAAAACGGATTGCGCGCATCATCCGCAATGGATCGTCGGAAAAGGTGATTTCAGGTCCAAGGGGTGTACGGATAATCTTCTTTTTAAGATCTTTAACTCCCTCAAACGGATCAATGAGATCTCCGAACGTACCATTTTTCAAGCTGATCCCCATTGCATTAATGGTGAAATCACGCCTGTTCTGATCGTCGGCCAGAGTACCGTCTTCAACAGCCGGTTTGCGGGAATCGGCGCGGTAGGATTCTTTGCGCGCGCCCACAAATTCTATTTCCAGGTCGCCCTGGCGGATCTGGGCAGTTCCGAAATTGCGGTAAACACTTACAAAAACATCGGGGCCAAGCTGGCTGGCGACCAGTTCAGCGAGCTCGATCCCGCTGCCAATGCAAACAATATCAATATCCTTGCTGTTTCTTTTGAGTATCAGGTCCCTTACAAAACCACCGATCACATACGCTTCCACACCCAGCTCAGCCGCAGCTTTCGCCACAATCTCCAATATCGGATAGCCGGATAATTGCTCTTTGAAATTCATGCGGCAAAGGTAATATTTTCTTGTTTTGCCCGTGCCAGCGCGGAAAAGTTACTTGTAAGGGTTCTTTGACAGCCTCCTTTCGCATTACAAAGTGCAAAAGTCTGGTCATGTAACATTTCCGGGCGTAACTTGTTTACTTATAAGTAATAATTAAATTTGTTTTAAGCCTAAATTAAATATCATGCTAACACTAAGCAAAAAACAAATCGGCAATTGGGTACTTTTGGACTACTTGTCTCAAAAGCAGGTTTATGCTGAAAAAATCTCCTTGCTGGAGAAGAAATACAATGCGGATTTGCTTGCTTTCGAGCAACAAGTTGAAAATGCTGAGACAGAAAGTTTCGAAGCTTGGGATGACCTGATCGAATGGAAAGCATATCAACAGTTGTTGACTGACGTAACTACGAAAATAACTGATATTAGGAATGGAGATTTTCAAATGGCTGGATAATCCCTCCCTTGTCAGCAGTTACATTGTTAATGATTTCAGACAGACCGATGAATCATTTTATTTGAACATCGAAGCCCATTTTGTAGATCAATCTATTTTATACATCAGAGAATTTACGGAAGTAAGCAGGCGCAAATATGCATTTCGCTGGCAAAAAAAATCAGGGAATTTGATCATGCGCTGGGACAATGCCCCACACTTTCCAAACTTGCAAACCTTCCCCCACCATAAACACTTAAGCACAGGAGAAGCCGAACCGAGTCACGATATTTCGCTTAGTGATGTTCTAAGGGAGATCGAGAACATTATCCATAGAAGATAAGGGTGAAGGAAATCACGCCGGAAGGTCAAGCATTAAAGTAGCGCGAGGCGCAGCTCTCCTCAACTATTCACCATAAAAAACGCAGTCCTCGGGAACCGGTCAAATAGCTCGTCTTTCAGCTCGTTGCTGATCGGCAGCTTCCCTACTGCGGCAGACATGCATTGCAGCCAGGCTACTGCGTCGTCCTCCGTAATGGTATGCGGCATGTGGCGGGCGCGCATCATCGGGTGTCCGTATACTTCCGAATAAAGCTGCGGACCGCCCAAAAACTGTGTCAAAAACAACCGTTGCTTTTCCTTGATCAGATCCTTATCGGTTTTAAATAGCCGTGAAATAAGCTCGTGGCTGAAAACAAGGTCGTAAAAGTTATCTGTCAGCGTTCTAAGAGCTGCATCGCCGCCGATGCGTTCGTATAATGTTTGGTTCTCCATTTTGATCCGCAAATTCTAGTTTTCAAATCGCATATGCTTCACAGACTCTCCTGAACGTGCCAGTTCTGTCAAAGCTTCAATGCCGATTTCAAGGTGTTTTTTAACAAAGTTGGTTGTTACTTTCTTATCGCTCTCTTCCGTTTTCACGCCCTCAGGCACCAATGGATTATCAGAAACAAGCAACAGTGCGCCGTGCGGAATGGAGTTGGCAAATCCGACAATAAAAATCGTCGCAGTTTCCATATCTATCGCCATGGCCCGGATCGCGCGCAGGTATTCTTTAAACTCATCATCGTGTTCCCAGATCCTGCGGTTGGTGGTGTAAACTGTACCTGTCCAGTAATCCATTTTGTGTTTTTTGATACTGGCCGAAACCGTACTTTGCAGCCGGAAAGAAGGTAATGCAGGAATTTCGGGAGGCATATAATCGTCACTCGTACCTTCTCCGCGAATTGCCGCGATCGGGAGGATCAGGTCTCCTACCTGCGTCTTTTTCAGCCCCCCGCATTTACCTAAAAACAATACAGCTTTCGGGTTGATCGCGGAAAGCAAATCCATTACAGTAGCCGCCATCGGGCTTCCCATTCCGAAATTGATGATGGTGATATCTTTGGCAGTGGCAGTTTGCATGGCGCGTCCGTGTCCCTTCACGGGCACATCAAACTTTTCCGCAAACATGGTCACATAGTTCCCGAAATTGGTCAGCAGGATATAGCTCCCAAAATCCTCTACCGGCGTTCCCGTATACCGTGGAAGCCAGTTTTCGACGATTTGCTCTTTGGTAGTCATGAATTCAGACAGTTAATTGGCTGGGTTTGCAGGGATGCGTATCTTCGTTTTATGGAATCCTTGAACCTCCCCGCATTTGCCTATAAAGTTAAACAGGTTAATGGGAAACCGCATATTTTCGACATTATACGCAGGAAATTCGTAACCCTCACGCCCGAGGAATGGGTGCGCCAGCATTTCATTCATTTGCTGATTACGCACTACGGCTATCCCAAATCACTGTTCGCCGTGGAAACCGGCATGCAATACAATTCTCTTGCCAAAAGGACGGATATCATGATCCTGTCGTCCAATTCTCTTCCCTTCTTGCTGGTAGAATGCAAGGCTCCATTTATACCCCTCACGGAGGCAACTTTCGCGCAGATCAGCAGGTACAATTTCACCATCCAGCCGCAGTTCCTGGCTGTCACAAATGGCATGAGCCATTATTGTTTCAAAGCTGTGGACGGACAGATCAGCTTTATGGACGATTTTCCGGCTTACAGGGAAAACAACCTGTAAAAAAGGAAAGCCTGTCACAAACGGACAGGCTTTACCAGATTATTATTAGCCATGAAAAATTATTTCGCTGCAACCAATTTCACGTCAATTGTGAAATCATCATTGATCATTTTGTCGCCTAAGTTCTCGAAAAATGATTTAGAGTTGTATTTGATATCGTATTTAGAACGGTCAACTACCATTTTACCAGTTGCCTCCGCGCCATTTGCAGTTGTCTTAACAGTTACCGGGAAAGTAACAGGCTTGGTAATTCCTTTGATTGTCAAATCTCCCGTCACGTCGTAAACACCAGCAGACTTCGGTGCAGCTTTTGTTACTACAAAAGTAGCGGTTGGGTGCTTTTCAACTGAAAAGAAATCGTCAGATTTCAAGTGACCGATCAGTTTTCCATTGTATTCTTTGTCAGTAAGGTCAGTATTAGTAATGCTGGTCAGGTCGGCCACAAATTTGCCACCCGTCAATTTAGCACCATCCATAATAATCGTACCTTCTTTCAATGCGATTTTTCCTGTATGCTCGCCTGTTACTTTCTTTCCTACCCAAATAAGTTCGCTTTTGGCAGTGTTTACTTTCAGGTTAGTGGCTTTTTTGCCGTCCTCAGCAGACACAGAAGCGGAAACAAATGCAGCAACGGCAAGTGATGCACAGAAAAATTTCACTGATTTCATTGTAGTTTTCATCGTAAATTAAATTGAATTGTTTATTGTGATTATTGTTTTGAGTGAAAATTATTGTTCGGCTTCCCTGACCTTATCAAGCAATGCACTGATCTGATCTGCTTCCTCGGGTGTAATGATGTTGAACCTGTCTTCCCATTGATCCACGTAAGGGTCCAGTTCTGTAAGCAGCCGCAGCCCTTCCTCAGTGATCACCACATCCACAGCCCGCCTGTCCTTTTCGCAGGAGCTGCGCTTTGCCAGGTTTTTGGCGAGCAGCTTATCCACAAGTCTCGACGTGTTCGAGTTGCGGTCGAGCATACGCTCCGTAATATCACTAACCTTGATCGGCGTGGTACCCTGCCCGCGCAGAATGCGGAGTACATTGTACTGCTGAGGTGTGATATCGTGGCTTTTGAAAAATTCAAGTTGCTTGTATTCCAGCCAATTGGTCGTGTAAATCAAGTTCAGCGCAAGCCGCTGGTACGGGCTCCGAAATTTTTTTTGTTTGATATCAGTTTCAATTGACATGGTGTCTTGCTGTTAATGCAAATAATAATGTATGTACATTTAATGTTGTAACATCTATTTATCCTGGGATAGTTCCTCACAGCTTAAAATATTTATCCCAAAATCGTTTTTAGAACATTTATATATCTAAATATTAATGATTTACCTCCAAAAACCACTAATCCTCGCATCGAATTCGCCCCGCAGAAAACAGCTGCTAAATGACCTCGGCTTCCATTTCGAAGTAGATGTATTGTCCATCGATGAAAGCTTCCCGGCCGATTTGCCCACGCACGAAGTTGCCGGCTACATTTCTGGTGCAAAAGCGGAGGTATTCAGGGGAAAACGGCCGGGAGACCTTGTTTTGACCGCAGATACCGTGGTAGTGGCAGATAACCGCATTCTGGGCAAACCCGCAGATGAAGCAGAAGCTTACGAAATGCTGAAATTGTTGTCGGGGAAAAAACATGATGTGGTCACAGCGGTGAGCATCCTTGCGGACAATGTGCTGGAAACCGTGTCGGACGTAGCAACAGTTTATTTCCGCAAGCTCGAAGATTCGGAAATAACCTATTATATTGAGCTATGCAAACCGTTTGATAAAGCAGGTGCTTACGGCGTACAGGAATGGATCGGAATGACGGCCATCGAAAAAATCGAAGGTTCTTTTTACACGATTATGGGCCTGCCTGTTCACATTGTATACCAGAAGCTGAAACCCTTTTTCAGGGATTAAAAACGCTCAATGATTGCCGACAGATCAAGATTTATTCCCCGGGTTTGTTATGAGATTTTCGTCCGCTCTTTTTGCGATTCGAATGAAGACGGGATCGGTGACCTGAAAGGCATTATATCCAAGCTGGATTACCTTGCCGATCTTGGCATTGAGGCGATCTGGCTCACTCCCATTCATCCCTCGCCGAGCTACCACAAGTACGATGTTGTCGATTATTTCTCCATTGAGCCTGAATATGGTACCATCTACGATTTCAGGCGGTTGCTTTACGAAGCACACAAACGAAAGATCGAAATATACCTCGACCTGATTGTTAACCACACCAGCACGCTCCATCCATGGTTTACCGAAGCGCGCAAAAGTCCCGATAACCGGTTCCGTCAGTTTTACTGGTGGATGACACCACCGCAAATTGACGCGCTGGGTATTTCCCGCCGTGAAACTTCGGACGATTCGCAGGTGGTATATCCCTGGCATGAAAACGCAGGAGATCAGGAAAAATATTACGGCTTGTTTTACAAAGGTATGCCCGATCTCAATTACCACTCGACTGCACTTCGCTCAGAACTGGAAAAAATCATCCATTTCTGGTTGGTAGAAATCGGGGTAGATGGCTTTCGTCTGGATGCAGCCCGGCACATTTTCCCGGAGTGGGAGAAAGAACATAGTCTTGAATTCTGGGACTTTTTTGCCAGTCTGATCAAAAAAAGCAATCCGAATGCATTTACAGTTGGTGAAGTTTGGGCCGAAACGGAAGAAGTCGCGCCATACTTCAAGCACCTCGACGCCACTTTCCACTTTGATCTGAGTTTTGCATTGCAGCGCATGCTGGTGCAGGAACAAGACGAAGACCTGGTCGAAAAGCTCAATGCGAGCTACGCGCTTTTCGCAGAATACAACCCGTTCTTCATAGATGCTACTATGCTGACCAACCACGATCAGGAGCGGATAGGAAGTGTTGTAGTAAATCATCCCGAAAAGATAAAGCTGGCGGCCAGCATCTTGCTAACCCTACCCGGCCAGCCTTACATATATTATGGAGAGGAGATCGGTATGCTGGGCTCCAAGCCCGACCCGCATATCCGCGAGCCTTTTCTGTGGTCGGAAAGCCCGGAAGAAGAACCAGGTACGACAAGCTGGATCAATGCAAAATTCACTATCAAGGAAACTGTTGTTCCATTGTCCCGGCAAGTCGCCGATCCGCATTCCATTTATCACCATTATCGTAAGCTGATCCACCTTCGTAAAGCCGAGCCTGCCCTGTCGCAGGTCCTTAACCCGAATCTTTCATCTGTAAATCTGTTTGACGAACAGCTACTTGCATATCTGCGGCCGCATCCTGCACGCCCGATACTGGTCATTCATAATCTGAGTGGCTCAACTAAAAATATCAGGATACCGCCGCTGCTACGGGATATGCGCGAGGTACTTTTTACAAATGATCCTAAAATCGCGGGCGATTTCACAGGAGGCCAGCTGGCGCCCTACGCAAGCCTGATTCTGGCCGGTGAGCTCATTCCCGCCGAATCTATTGGTCCCGAACAGTAGTTGCGGCAATGCAGCCCGCTTTTTATTTGCGTATCAAAATCCGCCAAATCACTTCCAGATCTATGAGAATCGCCTTTCGGCTTTTTGCATTCTTTACAATCGTGAATGCCGCTTTTGCCCAGAAACAATATCCTACAATGGGAAAGGTGGTTTTTGAAGATGCAGCATTAGAGAAATTGATTTCCAAAGATGCGAAAGTAGAAGTACTCGCTTCCGGCTTCGACTGGTCGGAAGGCCCTGTTTGGGTGAAAGAAGGCGGCTTTTTGCTGTTTTCTGATGTGCCGAAAAATAGAGTTTACAAATGGGAAGAAAAAAGCGGGCTCTCCGTTTTTCTCGAACCTTCGGGTTATACCGGTAAAGGTGTTTACAGCGACGAGCCGGGAAGCAATGGACTGATCATCGACAGCCAGGGCCGCCTGGTATCCTGCGAACACGGAGACCGGCGCATTTCGGCAATGCCGCTGCAAGTCGGAGGCAAGCTTACATTGGCTGATCGTTTTTCGGGTAAGCGGTTTAACAGTCCAAACGATGTAGTTGAGCATTCAAATGGAAGCTACTACTTCACCGATCCGCCTTACGGTTTGAATAAAAAACACGAAGATCTGACGCGCGAAATTGCGCAGTTTGGTGTGTACAGAATTGCAAAAGACGGAACAGTAACCCAGGAGATCGCCGATCTGAGCAGACCAAACGGGCTCGCTTTCTCACCCGATGGTAAAACCTTGTATGTAGCCCAGTCCGACCCTGAAAAAGCTATTATCATGTCATATCCGGTAGATGGGAATGGAAAAGTTGGCAAAGGAAAATTGGTATACGACGCTACTCCCTTGCTCAAATCCGGCAAGAACGGACTACCCGATGGCTTGAAAGTGGATAAAGATGGAAACCTATGGTCTTCCGGCCCGGGCGGAATGTTGATCCTGACACCGGGCGGTAAACTTCTGGGCCGCATTGAAATGAATGAGCTTACTTCCAACTGCGCCTGGGGAGGCGATGGAAGTACTTTATACATGACAGTCGACGGCTACGTTTGCCGGATCAAAACGCTTACCAAAGGCGCAGGCTGGTAACTTACCTGTCAGCCCGGCGCACTGAGTTCAAAGTAGACTCTACTTCCGATTTTACGGCCGGCCAGTTGCTTTTTCCGTCGCGGTAAATCCGCGTGTAAGCTTTGTATAGCATCTTCTGATCCTCATCAATGCGGTCGAGCTGATCAGAAATAACCTGTCTTCCGGAATTACGCGCGGATCTGTACTCACCGATCAGGGTATCCCATCTTTTTTCGAGATTACTGATTTCATATAATACTACCTCGCCGAGCTTATCCATTTCCTGATATTGCAAAACCAGGTTGCGGTTATAATCTGCATCACCTGCGCCCCGGGAGCTCCCTTCGTTAATCTTGCTGTAATCCCTTCGATAGGAATCATCGGAACCTGTGCTTCTTGTATTCCTGTAACGATCGGAATCGTATGTGGATGTACCGTGACGCTGATCGTACCTTTTCTGCAAAGTTGCAGAGCAGGAGAGCTGGAATGCGGCGACCGCGGTAAGAAGGATTATGATAGATCCTTTTTTCATGAAGTGTTCAGGTTAGAAGTTATGTCTCAGCCCAATGCTGAGGTTTGGATTAAAGTAAAAGAATTTAGGGATCAATTCAAGATACCCGCCGCCTTCTACGAAGAATGAAGCTGGTCTTTGCGCAAAGAAAAATTCCAGCCCGACTGTTCCTGACGGCCCGGTTGAAATATTGGTTGTATAAACTGATTTTACATTGCGATCGGGATAGTATCTCCTGGAATTGACCTGAACGCCCGGACCTGCATAGGCGGAGATCCGCTCATTGAACAATGGTACATACCACTCGTAGCTCACATTGAACATCACACCCACACCACCCATATCATCGTTGCTCACTTTGTAGTTGTCTTTGCTTTTGAACAAACCAATGTACGTACCAAAGCTGATATCCAGCGCATTACGGTCTCCATATTTTCTGACGCTTACTGCTATCGGTTCACCGACTTCAAATCCGAATGCCCAATCCTGGCTTTGCGAAAAAGCATCGGTAACGAAAAGAAACAGGGAAGATAGAAGTAGTAGCTTTTTCATACTGGATGGCTGTTTTAATGAAATAAATCAACTAGATAGCGTTTTCAGAACAAAAATAGTGCCATATCGGCCTCTGTTCGCCATTCTTTCCGATCAATCAAATTCAATGTCCTGTTTTGGTTGAACACCAATTTCTTCCTAATATTGAGCCTTATTTGCGTTTCCAGCCATATTCAAAACTAACAGCCGCACACAGTGACCCAAGTCGAAAAGAGTAAGATTTTTAATGCAAAAGATTTAATAGCTTATTTTCTTGTTGCAGGCACCGGGGCGGTTATCCAATTAGTTTCCAGCAGTTTAATTCAGGATTGGTTCGGCATTTCGTGGAGCGACTCCATTGTTCCCTCCTACCTTGTAGGCTTGGTATGGGGATTTATCCTGACAAAACTTTTCGCATTCGATGCGCGCCGAAGCAATCAGACGCGCCGGGAAATGGTTAAGTTTTTTATGGTTGCGACCTTCTCTCTTTTTGTAACAAAATTAGGCGCTGACGGCTCCTACTACATTGTTACCCACTACCTGGGCTACGACATTTACGAAGCAAGGCTGCCTTTTGGAAAAAAAGAGGTGAACATTACTGAAATGATCTGCTACATATTCGGGCAGGGTTGCAGCTTCGTCAGCAACTACATTTTACACAAAACCTTCACTTTCAAAAGCACGGGTTTTTACAACCGCCTGAAAGTCCTGATCCGGTAACTACAAATTTTCAATAATCACCGCGGAAGCTCCGCCGCCGCCATTACAGATCGCAGCGAGTCCGTACCTGCCATTTTCTTGTTTTAAAACTGAAAGCAGGGTTGTGATAATGCGCGCACCGGATGCGCCGAGCGGGTGACCCAGCGACACTGCACCGCCGAAAACGTTTACTTTTTCTGCATCAAGCTTGAAAGCCTGCATATAAGCCAGCGCTACAACGGCGAACGCTTCATTTACCTCGAAATAATCAATATCGTTGATAGACAAGCCTGCCTTGGCAAGCACTCTCTCCGTAGCGAGCACAGGTGTTGTCGTAAACCAGGCGGGATCCTGTTCCGCATCAGCATAGGCAACAATGCGCGCCAATGGTGTTAAATAGCCTTTTTCAACGGTGCTTCGGTCAGCTAAAACCAGTGCAGCCGCGCCATCGTTGATGGTAGATGCATTTGCAGCGGTCACTGTCCCATCCTTGGAGAACACCGGTTTCAATGAAGGTATTTTTTCAAATTTCACCTTTTTAAATTCTTCATCCTCAGCAACCCACACCGACTCGCCTCCTTTTGGTGAAGGAACTTCGACCGAAATCAGCTCTCTTGCAAAAAAACCATTTGCAGTAGACTCGGCACTTCGCTTGTAAGACTGTATCGCAAATTCGTCCTGCGCTTCTCTGGTGATCCCGTATTTAGCCGCAGTCCGGTCGCCGCACACGCCCATACCGATCTGATCATAGACATCGGTGAGGCCGTCTTTGAGTAAACCATCCGTTATTTCGCCATGCCCATACCCGTACCCATTTCTCGCTTTGGGTAAATAATAGGGTATCTGCGACATATTTTCCATTCCGCCTGCAACCACCAATTGCGCATCGCCCAGCTGGATGGCCTGCGCCCCGAACACAGCCGCCTTCATACCCGAAGCACACACTTTGTTTACCGTTGTACAGATCACATTCTCAGGCAAACCTGCATATATAGCAGCCTGGCGGGCCGGAGCCTGCCCGAGATTAGCGGATACGACATTGCCCATGATCACCTCGTTTACCTGCTCAGCTTTCACGCCCGCCTGATCCAATGCGCCGCGAATAGCGGCAGCGCCAAGTCGGGCAGCGTGAACCGATGACAACGCGCCTCCGAAACTTCCGATGGGTGTCCGCACAGCAGACAGGATATATACTTCTTCCTTCATGATTACAATTCTGATGAACTTTCCGGCAAGCGGTCATACTCCCCTTTCCAGGCGTAATAACCGAAAATCACCAGTCCTGCGCAAATCGGGATGAATATCAAAATGATGATAAACCATTGTAAAGTGGTGTTGGTCCTCGCTATCCCTTCCGCCGCAGCTGCGATCTTGTCCGTTGCCTGCATAAACAAAAAAATGATGATAACAGGTCCAAGCAGCATCCAAACAATCCCTAAAAGCTTCTTTAATGCATTCATATTCTGAGTGTAATATTTTTAGAAACGAGAAAACCTTAGTCCATTACATTGTTATCAATCCGATTATCAATGTAAACAGCGCCGATCACGAATGAAAGGGCGGCGATACCGATCGGATACCAAAGTCCCGAGAGCGGCGTCGAGCCACTGAACGAAGCGACGAGTGTGGCAATAAACGGCACCAACCCACCGAAAACGCCATTTCCGATATGGTAAGGCAGCGACATCGAGGTGTACCGGATCTGGGTCGGGAAAAGCTCCACAAGAAATGCAGCGATCGGCCCGTAAACCATTGTAACAAGCAATACCTGGAAGAAAACGAGCAGAATAACGATCACATAAGTGGAACCCGAAAGTGTAACATCCTTGATCGTTGACTCCGGTGTAACTACCTCCTGGTCTGCCGATGCGGTGACAGTCTGCGTTTCTTTGAATGTCATTCCGTTGGCTAAAGTCTTTGTAACCGTAGTTGTGATCAGAGAGTCGCTTCCATTTGGCGCCAGACTACGCTCTTTTACCGGCTCCGAGGTACTTGCCAGACTTGTTTTCTCCATTTCACGCACATTGGTAGCGTCAATGAAGTATTGATAAATAGGTCGGTAACAAAATACGCCGAGCAGCATACCCGTCAGCATAATCCATTTGCGCCCCACCTTATCACTCCATGAGCCGAATACCACAAAAAACGGAGTGGCAAACAAAATCGCCCAAAGCAGGATGTAGCGTGATTCATTGAAATCCAGCTTACAGGTATTTTCAAGGAAAGACTGTGCATAAAACTGGCCGGTATACCAGATTACCCCCTGCCCCATTGTAGCTCCAAACAATGCGAGCAGTACCATTTTGAAATTGGCCTTCTTCTGAAAACTCTCTTTTAACGGGTTTGACGATACTTTCCCCTCCGCTTTCAACTTCGTAAAAACAGGGGACTCGTGCATTTTCATGCGGATGTAAATGGAAACGCCGACCAGCAGGATTGAAAGAAGAAACGGAATGCGCCAGCCCCAATCCGCAAAGTCTTCCGCCCCGAGCAAATTTTTGGTCACAACGATGATACCGAGTGAAAGGAAAAGGCCAAGTGTTGCGGTAGTTTGAATCCAGCTCGTAAAAAACCCTCTTCTGCCGACAGGCGCGTGTTCAGCAACATAAGTAGCCGCCCCGCCGTATTCACCGCCCAATGCAAGTCCCTGAACAAGCCTGAGTATCAGTACCAGAATAGGTGCCGCATACCCGATGCTGGAATAGGAAGGGATTAGTCCGATCAGGAAGGTAGACCCACCCATTAAGACCAGCGTAAGTAAAAAAGTGTATTTACGTCCGATTAAGTCTCCCAAACGTCCGAAAACCAATGCGCCGAATGGGCGGACAATAAACCCGGCCGCGAAAATGGCAAGTGTGTTGATCAGCGCGGAAGCACCTGCGTCGCTGGGGAACAGTTGCTGCCCGATGATAACTGCCAGACTGCCGAAAATGTAGAAATCATACCATTCGATTAATGTACCAAGTGAAGAAGCGGCAATTACCTGCGTAATGCTTTGGGTAACATTCGGATTGTCGGAACGCATGGGTTTGGGAAAGGTGGAGAAAAAACAATTTAGCTGAATAAGGCACAACCCGCTTTGCATTACTCATTACCCAAAGCAAAAGCCCTCCGGAGTTCGTCCAAAGGGCTTTCCAATTATTCAGGTTTATTAATCCTAAATTTCGTCATCATCATCATCATCATCCAGCGCGATAATCTCGTCACCATCTTCGATGACTACTTCGCGGTTTTCGATATCGTCATCGAAGTCCTCAACGACAGTACCTTCTTCGTCGATCAGATCTTCATCTTCGTCGACATCTACATATTCCTCGTCTTCGTCATCTTCTCCTTTTCCGCCGACGATATTCGGGTCTTCGGAAATCGGGGCTGACTGCTGTGTATTTGTAGGATAATCCGGAAATACCGGCGGTTCAATAATGGGTTTGCTGGTATCCAGGATTGCTGGTTCTCCTCTTTGGCGTATCATGATATTTGCAGTTTAAGGTTCGTTAATGTTTTGACGAATACATTAAATAATCATTCCAAAAAAACGAAAATGCGGATTAACGGGAAGGAATCAATCCTGCGGCCCGCTTCAACAATCGTTTGGTAAAATGTAAAAACCTAATGAAATTGCCGCACCTGGCAGCGGATCAGCTGGTATTCATTCTGTTCAAGCCGGCTGACCAGTCACGACCACACCTGACTAAAAATAACCACACTCCTGTCCTGCATTTCCAGCTCCTAAACTTTTATCCATGTTTCAAAAAATTCTTACAGCCGCCATGCTCCTGGCCTGCGTATTCAGCCGGAATCTGGCCTTCGCGTTGGTGCCCGACTCTACACTGACCATTAAAAAAACGACCGACTTCAAGGTAAATGGCGAAGGAACGGCGCGCAACTGGTCCGCTGCGGAATGGTTTGATATCACTGTCCAGAAAGGTCCCGGCCAAAAAGGTCCCGGTAAGCAGTTCCCTACCAAAGTGAAAATCCTGTATTCCGATAAGGGTATTTATTTCCTGTTCGATTGCGCGGATCAGAAGCTGACAGCCACGATTATGGAAGACTACGGATTGCTGTTCAAGGAAGACGTGGTGGAAGTGTTTTTGTGGCCTGATACCTCAGTACCCATTTATTTTGAATACGAAGTTTCCCCATTAAACTACGAATTGCCGATCCTGATCCCTAACCTGAATGGAAAAGCGCAGGGCTGGAAACCTTGGATTTATAATGAATCCAATCGCACTCAGCACGAGACCAGCGCGCAGGGCGGACAAAAGAAAAGTATGGCCGCGGTGGAAGGCTGGAAAGCGGAGTTTTTCATTCCATACGCATTGATGAGCCCCATTGTCCCGTCGATACCCAAGTCGGGCACCAGGTGGAGGGGGAACTTCTACCGCATTGATTACGATTCAGAAACCGCTTATTACTCCTGGCAGAAAACGGGTGGCAGCTTTCACGAGTTCAGGAAGTTCGGCACGTTAATTTTTGAATAACATAGAAACCAATCAAACCTGATGAAATCGATTTTTCTGACTATTTCTTGCCTGATCGTCGCTATGTCTGCATTTGCACAAAACAAAAAAGAGATCCTGTACCTTGGCACTTACACCCAAAAAGGAGAGGGTATTTATGTATACGAGCTGGACAGAAGCAATATGTCCTTCAAAGAATTGCAGGTGCTGACCAGCAAAACCAGCCCGTCGTTCCTGGAATTACATCCCAACAAAAAATTCCTGTATGCCGCCAATGAAGGTAACGGAACTGTAAGCGCTTACGCGATCGACCCCGCAACCGGCAAGCTGACTGCATTAAATACACAGCCAACACACGGAAACGGCCCTTGCCACGTGGGCATCGACCCGAAAGGTCGCTTCGTGTACCTGTCCAATTACGGCAGCGGAAATCTGGCGGTATACCGGCTCAACCAGGACGGCAGCCTGGGCGCATTGGCTGATACCATTCAGGATAAAGGTGGAGAAGGTCAAAAACCGCATATGCATTCGATGATCCCTTCCGCAAACGGAAACTTCGTCTATGCTTCCGACCTGGGCATTGATAAGATTATGGTGTACGCAGTAGATCCAAAAACAGGCAAGCTGACGCCCGGCGCTGTTCCTTATGCCGAAGTGAAAAAAGGCGACGGGCCGCGGCATTTCGCCATTCACCCGAACGGGAATTTCGGCTATTCTGCCTGCGAGCTTGGCTCTGTTGTGAATTCTTTCAAGATTGTCAAAAACTCCGGCGCGCTGGTTCCACTGGAAAGGGTATCTATGCTGCCTGCTGATTTTTCCGGTAAAAGCTACGCAGCCGATATCCATTTTTCTCCTGATGGGAAATTCCTGTATGCTTCCAATCGGGGACATGAAAGTCTGGTGATTTACAGTGTGGATGCAGCCACCGGGAAGCTCACATTAGTTGGTCATGCGGACACGCACGGAAAGCATCCCCGCAATTTCCTGATCGATGAGAAAGGGGAATTTGCCATAGTTACCAACCGGGACAATGACAATGCGGTTTTCTTCAAGAGGGACAAAACAACAGGCCAGCTTACTTACACGGGAAAAGAAATCAGCGCACCCACTCCGGTTTGTGTGAAGCAGCTGTTTCTTCCATAAGTCTTGTACAAAATTCAATACAAAAATTTGATTATGAGGCAGATAGATCACCCTATCTGCCTTATTCATTTAAACCCGGCCTACTCGGAACAAAACAGATACAAAGCCTGCGTCGACCAAACTTTATTTCTTAATTTGCGCATATCGAAAAAATTAAAGCTACGAAGCGAGTATTCACACATATTTTCTGCATCCTTTATTGAAAGGAATAAAAATAGTTCAGCCAACTCAATTCAGTTCATATTCTATGATCAATCGCAGAGATTTAATTAAGCATTTGTCCGCCTTCCCTCTTCTTGGCGGATTTTTAGGGCAGAACAATGCAGAAGCAGCCGGAATGCTGGCTAAGGTACCAGCCAGAAACCTGGCCAAGGAACTCGGGATACGTACTTTTATCAATGCCGCGGGTACCTACACGGCGATGACAGGCTCGCTGATGCACGAAGAAGTAATGGAGACAATCCAGGGTGCATCCAAGGATTTTATGATGCTGGATGAAGTGCAAACCAAAGTAGGTGAGAAAATCGCCGCATTGACGCACGCCGAGTCAGCTGTGGTAACTGCGGGCTGCTTTTCAGCATTGACACTCGGACTTGCGGGAGTACTTACCGGAATGGACCAGAAGAAAGTGGAAGCACTACCTCATCTGGAAGGTACCGGAATGAAGTCCGAAGTAATCATTCAAAAAGGGCACAGCATCGGCTACTCCCACGCACTGACCAACACAGGCTGCAAGATCGTAGAAATTGAAACGGTTGAGGAACTCCAAAAAGCGATCACTGAAAAAACCGCGATGATGTGGTTCCTGCATATCCAGTCTGACAAAGGGCAGATCAATCACCAGCAATGGGTTGAAATCGCCAAGAAAAATGGCATTCCTACCATGATCGATATGGCAGCCGATGTACCGCCGGTTGAAAACCTGTGGAAATTCAATGATAT
Source organism: Dyadobacter crusticola DSM 16708 (assembly GCF_000701505.1). Taxonomy (GTDB): domain Bacteria; phylum Bacteroidota; class Bacteroidia; order Cytophagales; family Spirosomataceae; genus Dyadobacter; species Dyadobacter crusticola. The sequence goes on from NZ_JNJB01000004.1 coordinate 224,475, forward strand.
GGGTTTTGACCTTGTATGTGTATCAGGTGGAAAAGCAATGCGCGGGCCACAGAGCGCAGGTATTCTGATGGGTAAAAAACACCTGATCGACGCAGCAAGACTGAGCATGCCGCCACGCGGATCGACCATCGGGCGCGGTATGAAAGTAAACAAGGAAGAGATACTGGGCATGTACGTGGCATTGGACAAATTTGTCAAAATGGACCACAAAAAGGAATGGAAGATCTGGGAAGACCGCGCCGCTACAATTACCAATGCAGCTAAAAGCGTGGCCGGTGTTCAGGTGGAGACTTTTGCGCCGGAACTCGGAAACCACACACCAACCCTGCGCATTTCCTGGGATGCCGCCAAAGTGGCACTGCCTGTGAAGGTATTGCACCAAAACCTGCGCGACGGAAATCCTTCTATCGAAATCATGCCGGGAGAAAACAATACATTGACGATCACAACCTGGATGCTGAAACCTGGTGAAGAAAAGATCGTTGCAACCAGATTGAAAGAAGAGCTTCAAAAAGCAGTTGTTTAAAGAAGTAAAGCAGATTTCTAAACCCATCATAATGAAATATAAGTTTATACTAGCTTGCCTGCTATCGGGCTTGTGCTGCCTTGTTGCCGATGCACAAACTTATAGCATACTGATTAAAGGCGGTACGGTTATCGATCCCAAAAACAACATCAACCAGGTAATGGACGTGGGGATCTTTGAAGGAAAGATTAAGAAAGTCGCCAAAGACATTGACCCAAAGGAAGCCCGGCAGGTGGTGGACGCCAAAGGAATGTATGTAACACCCGGGCTTATCGATATTCACGGTCACGTTTTCTTCGGCACCCAAGCCAATCACTATCTCAGCAACGGTTTTGTAGCAGTACCACCCGACGGATTCACATTCCGCGTGGGGGTTACTACCATTGTGGATGCAGGTGGTGCGGGCTGGCAATCTTTCGAGGAATTCAAGAACAACATTATCCTTAATTCGAGAACGCGTGTTTTGTCTTTCATGAACATCGTAGGGCAGGGAATGCGCGGCGGGAACTGGGAGCAGGATACCACCGATATGGATCCAAACCTGGTCGCCGGTGTCGCTTTGCGAAACAAGAACGATGTAGTAGGTTTCAAAGTAGCCCACTTCATGGGACCCGACTGGAAGCCGGTGGATAATGCGGTGAAAGCCGGCAAGCTCGCCAATATGCCGGTGATGGTGGATTTCGGAGGCAGCACGCCGCCTTTGCCGCTGGAAGATCTCTTTATGAAGCACCTGCGCGCCGGAGATATTTTCACACACGCTTATACGCTCCTGGAAGGAAATGTAAGGGAAACGATCGTGGATGAAGCGACTAAAAAGGTGAAACCTTTCGCCATTGAAGCCCGGAAGAAAGGGATCATTTTCGACGTGGGTTATGGCGGCGCGAGCTTCAACTATTCACAGGCAATCCCGGCGGTGAAATCAGGCTTTTTACCCAACACCATCAGCACAGACCTGCATACAGGCAGTATGAACGGTTCCATGAAGGATATGCTGAGCATTATGTCAAAATTTTACGCAATGGGAATGGACCTGCCTTCCGTGATCAAAGCCAGTACGTGGGAACCTGCGAAAGTAATCCACCGTGAAAATCTCGGCCATATTTCCGAAGGCGCCATTGCTGACGTAGCTGTTTTCTCCATGCGCAAAGGAAATTTCGGTTTTTATGACAAAACAGGCTACAAAATGGAAGCCAAAGAAAAACTGGAATGCGAACTGACCATCATGGGCGGCAAAATCGTATACGACCTGAATGGAATTACGAAGCCTATTTATTTGAATTAAGGGAAGAAAGGGAGGAAGGAGGAAAGGGACGAAGGAACAAGGAGAATGCCAGGAAAGTCCCTTTAGGGATTTAGGGCAAAAACCAGCAAACAGCTTACAGCCAATTCACAATTCAATGAACAAACTACACCTCAACTATCTCCTCACTTCCTTCGTCCTTTTCACATTGGGCTTTACGCAGCATTCCGCCAGAAAAGAGCAGCCTTTTAACTCGAAGAATGGCGGACTTTTCTTGCCGGAAGGCTTTGAGGCTACTGTTGTTGTCGACAGTCTGCCCGGACGGGCGCGGCATATTGCGGTGAATGACAATGGCGACATTTATGTAAAAGCGCGGTTCGCGAATGCAGGTGAGTCTGTGATTGCATTGCGGGATACCAATGGCGACGGGCGGGCGGATATCATCAAGCGCTTCGGGGGCAAAGCCCGGGAACATGCTTATGGTACTGCCATGCGCATTTACAAAGGATACTTGTATTTCAGTTCCGAACTGGTGGTTTACCGGTACAAGCTCACACCGGGCGACCTGGTGCCGCAGAGTAAAGAAGAGGTGATACTGACAGACGATCACCCGCACGGAATGCATGAGCACATCGCCAAGCCGCTGACTTTTGACGACAAAGGTTTTATGTATGTGCCGTTTGGGGCCAACTCCAATGCATGCCAGGAAGAAAACCGCACCCCAGGCTCAAAGGGGATCACGCCTTGCCCGATCCTTGAAGATCACGGGGGAATATGGAAGTTTGATGCCAATAAGCCCGGACAATTGCAGAAAGACGGAGTCAAATTCGCGACCGGCCTGCGGAGTGTTGTGGGAATGGATTGGAATTTTGCGGACAATAACCTGTATGCATTGCAACACGGCCGCGACGATCTGCTGAGATTGTGGCCACAGCTTTTTAATGGCTGGCAAAGTGCAATGCTGCCGTCGGAAGAGTTTTTGAGAATAAAAGAAGGCACGCACGCCGGCTGGCCCTATTGCTACTGGGACCAGATGCAGAACAAAAAGGTACTCAATCCGGAATACGGCGGTGATGGGAAACTTGTGGGTGACTGCGGTCAGTATGAAAAACCTCTGATCGGATTTCCCGGCCACTGGGCTCCTAATGACATTCTTTTCTACCGAGGCAGCCAGTTTCCCGAACGTTACCTGAATGGATCTTTCATCGCCTTCCACGGATCGACCAACCGGGCGCCTTATCCGCAGTCAAGCTACTTCATTGGCTTTGTTCCATTCAAAAACGGACAATCTGCGGGCGAATATGAGATCTTCGCTGATGGTTTTGCGGGAGTGGACCCGATCGTCAATGTAAGTGACGCTGTGTACCGGCCGATGGGAATTGCAATGGGACCCGACGGTTCAATCTATATCGCCGAAACAGAAAAAGGGAAAATCTGGAAGGTAACTTATAAAGGGAATAAGAAAAAATTTGCAAAAAACGCATTGGCGAAAATGGAGAAACGGAAGTCGCTTACGCATATCCGCACACCTGATTTCACCAATGACAATCTGGATAAAGACAAACCTGTGGCGGGCGGCAATGTGTATACTGTATACTGCTCAGCCTGCCACCAGCGCAACGGAATGGGCGACTCGCAGCGCTTCCCTCCACTGGGTGGCTCCGAGTGGGTTACCGGGGACAAGGACAAGCTGATCAATGTGATACTAAAAGGTCTCGAAGGGCCGATTGAAGTAAAAGGGCAGCCTTACAACAATGTGATGCCTCAGCACAGTTTTTTGAAGGACGAGGAGATTTCCGAAGTGCTGACGCATATCAGGACCAACTTTGGCAACAGCGCAGGGCCGGTAAGTGCCGAAGAGGTTGCGCGGGTACGCGCTGCCAACGATAATGTGAAGTAATGCTTTTCTCCTTCCAACCTCATTGAGTGGATATTACTCTCCGGCAATTGAGTATTCCTTTTGGAGGTTGGAGGGAGAAAAGCCCGTTTGATAGATCCACTTTTCAGTTTTCATTCCAATGTTCCAGAACAGCATACTTGCGGCAAGTTTTATCCTGCTCTTCGGTTCCGCGCTGACGGGCTTCTCTTTTCAGGAAACTGCACATCACGCCAAACCAGACCAGGAACCCTGGGTAGCGCCTGCCTGGGCAGATACCTTGAAAAGCCCGTTTCATGAAGAGCCTCTGACGCTGGCGCAAGGCGAAGAACTGTTTACCCTTTATTGTGCCTCTTGTCATGGAGATGCAGGTTACGGCGACGGCGCGGCTGGCGGTGCGCTGGGACAGAAACCCGCTAATTTTCACGACACCCTCGTTAAAAAACAGACTGACGGTGCCTTATTCTGGAAACTGTCGAATGGGAGAGGCAATATGCCTCCTTTTAAAGATGTGTTTGAAGATGAGCAGAAGTGGCAGCTTGTAGCTTACATACGCCATCTTGGCAAAACAGAGTAAATCCTGAACCGTTACATACATGTTATATCACAGCAACTTCTGCAAGTACGCACTCGCCGCCCTGCTCCTGTCGAGCGTGTCCGCTCCGTCATTTTCCCAGCAAAAAGAGGTAACCACCAAACCGCCGGTAGCGCTGCGCGACGATATTACCATCGAAGAATACATGAAAGTAGAGCCGGAAGCTGTGCGAATTATCCGGCACCCTGTTTCTGGCGAGATCTATTACACGACGTTTTTCGGAGATGTGATCAAGATTGTTGAAGTAGATGGAAAACCGCAGAGCAAAAAGGTTCTTTCAGTCGAAGACCACGGTATCCCCCGTTTGCAGGGCGCTGCTTTCAATGGAAATACATTGTTCCTTGCCGGAAATGTGAGTGTCAATAACAACAAGGGTAACAAAGGCAGGATGGTCCGCTACGAGATGAAGGCCCAGCCGGGTGAAATGACTGTTGTTTTCAACACGGTGGAATATGGCGCTAATAAAACGACGTTTGACCACGGCTGGAATGCACTCGAAATCAGCCCGGATAAAAAGTATGTGTTTGTCAACACAGGTGCCAGAACAGACCACGGTGAAGTACAGGACAATGGCGGAGAGTACCCGAACGCAAGGGATAATGCATTAACGGCCAACATATTCCGCATTCCCATTGATGCAAAAGACCTCGTACTCACGACCGATGCAGCCGAAATGAAAGCAAAGGGCTACCTGTATGCCGAAGGTATCCGGAATGCTTACGATATGGCTTTTGACGAAAAAGGCAACTTGTTTGCAGTCTCCAATTCCGGCGACTACGATCACCCAGAGGATATGTTCTGGGTGCGGCAGGGCCGCCACTATGGATTTCCCTGGATCATGGGCGGCATTGAAAACCCACAGCAATATCCCGACTACCAGCCTGATCCTGAAAAAGATCCATTCCTCAGCAAATTTGCATTTGCATGGTTAATGAAGTATTTCCACAACGATCCCGAATTCCCGAAACGACCAGCAGGCGTGGCTTTCACCCCTTCTGTACAAAACATGGGGCCGGACGCCAACGAATACCGTGACCGTAAAACGGGCGTAGTAATGGACGGGGATACCACCGGCGTAACAGTGGGAACATTCAATGCGCACTCCTCTCCACTGGGCCTGTTTTTCGACAATGAAAAAGCGTTGGGCAAAGACCTGACCGGCGATGGATTTGTAATCAGGTATACAGGCGGCCCGCGCAACGGAGTCGTGAACCCAAGTCCGCTGCGACGCCAGGGAAAAGATCTGCTCCACCTCAAAATGATCTACGACAAAGCAAGTGACAACTATAAAGTAAAAACAACCCGCATTATCGACAACTTCACCGCCCCAACCGACGCATTGTTGGTTGGAAATACATTGTATGTAATCGAATACGGCGGCAAGCAGGGCGGCAATAAAGCGGGCGGAAGTATCTGGAAGATTACGCTGCCCGGTTCAGATAAAGTCGCTAAAAAAAGCAAGAAGAAAAGAGCCTAATACAACCAGTTTATAACCTTAAAAAAAACGAGTATGAAGTCCGAAAGAAGATCGATTATCAAAAAACTGTTTGCCTCGGTGGCCGGAGTAGCCGGGCTTGGGGTTGCGACCAAGGCGAAAGCTGATGCTGCGCCTGAAAAGGAAGTTGGAAGTGTGGAAATGTACCAGGATGTACCCTTGTTTTCGGGCCACACGAAGTTCAACAACCTGGTGTTCGTAGCCGGGAAAGGCGCGCACTTTGAAGGAGATATCACGGCACATACCAAGCACGTACTGGACGAACTGGAAAAAGAGCTGATCAAAGCGGGTTCTTCTATGGAGAAAGTACTTAAATGCAGCGTTTTCCTGCATGATCTCAACGATTACAAAGCCATGAACGAAGCTTACAAAGGCCGCTTCGGCAACAAGCCCCCATGCCGCACCACAGTTGCTGTTTACGGCGGCGTACCAGGTGATTCCCTGGTTGAGATTGATTGCATTGCCTACGTTTAGTAACGCCTTCTGTCTGCCTGTTAACACTTTATCAGACTAACCAATCTTTGTCCGACTGAGCGCAGTCGAAGTCCCGTGCACCATTGGACTTCGACTGCGCTCAGTCGGACAACTCTGGTAATCAGCTTTACCAATTGATAATCAGCCCTATGAGCTTTTTAGTACATTGAATTTCCAGGATAGCAAGCAGCTACAAACTTAAATTTTGAAATAATACAATTTGTCCGCAGATAATTTTAAATAAAAAAATAAAGTCGCTCTTATATTTTAACTTATTATTAAATAACAGTTAATTTGTTGTCTGACCCATTAAGATTTGAACAAAAGACAACGCATCGCTGAGGAGAACACGATTCTTCTGGAACTCTGGCATCAGTCCCAGGCTGGTGACAGTCTTGCCTTTTGCCAGCTCGCCGACAAGCAATACCGCACGCTCTTCAATTACGCTACCAATTTTACATCTGATAAAGAATTCATCAAGGACTCCATTCAGGAGCTGCTGATCCACATTTGGGAGAGAAGACAGCAGATACAAATCCAGTTTGTTACTATTTACTTCCTGCGCGCATTGAGAAACCAGTTAATGCAGGAGTTCAGGCGCAACAATGCTTCGCACATGCTCGATATTGAGCAAGCCAGCCAGCTTTCCGATTACCAGACGATTGAAACGGAGATCGAGCGGAATGAGCTTTTTAATGAAAATAAGGCAAAAGTGCGGAGTGCCCTGGAAGAACTCCCCCGCCGCCAGAAAGAAGCGATATTCCTGAAATACTACGAAGGAATGGACAATGAACAAATCGCGGACCTGATGCAGGTAAACCGGCAATCCGTCGCGAATTTGTTGTTTAAAGCGCTCAGTGCATTGAAATTCCAAATGCGTTCCATCGGAGCCGGGCTCATTACATTACTGCTTATCTTCTCGCGCTGAGCTTACTTGGCGATTAATTCAAAATCATATCTCGTTTTTTCACCGATTTGAGCAATGCAGCAGTTGCCTGTGGATTGGCCATTTTTAGTGCTTCTCTTAGTCTTAAAAAGTCTCATGTATTTCGAATTTTCAGCAGGAAAAAACGGTATGGTTACATTGATAGACGTAAATTTCTTGGGCACCTCCATGACTATGTCGTATTCTCCTTTTTGGTCAGAGAATTCGCTACTCAGAATTTCAAGGTTCAGATCCTTCATTCCCTGAAAAATCACGAGAATGCTGTCGACCGATTGACCCTTTTCATCTGTTATCGTTCCGTAAACTGTAGTAGTTCTGTCTTGTTTGAGAAAACAGGAATTGAGCAACAATGTGAGGAATAGCATTGCCAATAATGTTTTTGAAAAATTATACCTGTTCAAATCCATAACCTATGTATTTCCTAAATAGATGTTTGAAAATCAGTGAAATACCCTGACGAATGCTGCCAGGGTATATCCTTGGAACCTTAACCTGAAATTCCGCATAGGGTTTTGATCTTTCCACTTGACGGACATTAATCTGCGTATCAAACTAGTAAGTTTTCGCACCTAGCGATAGTCTGATATGCACGGTGTGTTTTCCGACTGCGCTGAACTGATGCATAATTGGCTTTTCGGAAAATGGATATGCGACAAACCCGCGGCCATCTTCCAGATCTAGTTCCACCTGCGCTGGCTGCGCAGTATCATTAGAAATATAGAGCTCCCGACTAATTTTAAAAGCAACATCGCCCTGAAAGACCTCTTCTTGCAGCACAGCCCCATAAACGATGTTGAACCGGGCGGAATCTGCGAACTTACTGATCTGCCTAGCCTTTTTAGCTGCTTCATGCCGCTGAATTTCACTACCGGTTAAGTATATACTACTAAGATTTCGTTTTTCTTCATAATCCTGAGCGTAAGCGGACGAAAAGGCAACAAGGAGGGCGGTAAGGAAAACGCACAGTTTTCCTTACCGCATTTTTGCAAATGCTTCATAATAAGTGCATGGTTAGAAGTTAGAAATTGTTATTTAGGTACTAATTCAAAATCATATCTAGTCTTTTCTCCAATTTGGGCAATGCAACAATTTCCAGTCGATTTCCCATTTTTAGAACTAATCTTATCTTTAAAAAGGCGTAAGTATTTGGGGTTTTCCAGCGATAAGAATGGAGCAGTCACATTAGCTGCAGTGAATTTTGAAGGAACTTCAACAGCGATCTCGTATTCGCCACTCTCGTCTGAATACTTCGAGGTAATTGTCTCATAAGTCAGATTTCTCAGTCCCTGACAAATGACCAGAATACTATCCACAGCCTGCCCCCTCCCATCCTTAATCTTCCCGTACACAACTGTCGTACGATCCTGTTTCAGGAAGCAGGAGGTCATAAGGCAGCTGAGACAGGTCACAGCTAGCATTGCTTTGAAGTGTAGCTTTCGTAGAGACTTCATATTGAAACTTGGTAAGTTAGTGATCAACATTTCGGGACTACATGACAATTAAACTGCCTATACAACCATTGACCCACAATAGCAGAATTAGTTGGGCGTGAGGTGCCCTCAACTATCCTCCGGCAGGTGGCGTAGCTCAAACGGCGGGCAGCATATATGTTTTTGTGGAATGTTTCCGGATGTAGGGCAGTCTAGCGTTTATATTTCTTGCCCCGCAGAAAACCTACATAGAAAGCGATCAAAAGGAATGCGATTACGAGAATTTCAAATGTGAAGAGGCGCCTGGAAAGCAGCATTGATTCTTTCAGAAAAAAGAAGGATAAGACCAGGTAAGTACATACCAGCAGTATTGTGACAGCCATTAACTGATGGCGTAGTTTTCGGTCTTTCATCATTTTGTCTCAATCCAATGGGGCGAATAGAGTGCAAGAAAGCAGTAAATCAATCTGCATGGTATCAGAAGTTGCAAGCCGGGCATATTGGAGTTTCAAGCAGGCAAACTTTCAAAAAAAATAATTTCCTAAAAAGGAGTATTGAGCCAATCATTATGCATCCTTAATGATATTAGCCGCATTTTCATTTGCCCTTTATGCACAATTACCGCAATTATCTTCCGGAAGAGCTCGCCGCCGATCCTTCGTTCAGAAGCTGGGTGATCTTCAAAAACCCCGCCGATGCGACCGCCTGGGCTGAATGGCTGGAACAAAACCCTGATAAAAGGGAGCTGGTCGGTCAGGCGAAGGATTTTCTGCTGGCGACCGAGGGGGCTTTCGACAAGATATCGGATGAAGAAGTGGCTAATGAGATTTACAGGCTATCACACGCAATCGGGGAAAATACTGCGAAGAGATCCGCAAACTGGCTGATATTCCGTCCCAACTGGTACCAATTGGCCGCTTCGGTGCTCCTGCTGCTTTTTGCCGGCTGGTGGCTGAATGACCGGATCTCAGACAAGCAATCAGATCAATACAAAGTCATTCTAAGCAAGATACAGGAGCCGCTGGTAGAAGAGAAAAACGAAACAGACAAGGCCAAGCTGGTCGTGCTTGAAGACGGGAGTACCGTTCTTTTACAACCCGACAGCCGCATTACCTACCCATCGCGATTTGAGGGTAACAAACGGGAAGTCTTCTTGAACGGAGAGGCATTTTTCGAGGTAGCCAAAGATCCTGATAAACCCTTTTATGTATACGCACACACATTGGCGACAAAGGTTTTGGGTACCAGCTTTAAAGTCAGCGCATTTGATGACGACAAAGAAGTAAAGGTGGTTGTGAAAACCGGAAAAGTATCGGTGTTCCCGATGACAAAGGAAGCAATCGCCAACCAGCACGCAGACGATAAGCTCGGTGGAATGGTCCTGACTCCGAACCAGCAGATTGTTTTTGCCCCGAAAGAATTAAGACTCACCCGAAGCCTCGTACCAGATCCTAAGTTGCTTGAACTGCCTATTCAGAGCCAGTCATTTGAATTCAAGGGAACGCCCATCGCAGATGTATTTGCCGCATTGGAGAAATCTTATGGCGTCAAGATCGTGTTCGATGAAGCATTGATGAAAGACTGCTATCTCACCGCCTCCCTTTCAGACGAGCCGCTTTTTGAGAAAATGAGCCTGATATGCAAAACGATAGGTGCAGAATACGAGCAGCTGGACGCGAGCATTATAATAAACAGTAAAGGTTGCCTTTAACAATCCCCGAAAATGCCTATGATATAAATGCTACCAATTGTCCCAACAAAAAAGTCGATGATGCTGCAACATCACCGACTGCTTAATCCCCCAGTTTCTTACATTACAGCTGCCGCGAGGCGGTAGCTATGGGAAATTATTGATGCCGAACAGTTAACCCGACAACAATCAAAATTATGTCAAAACCCGTACAATTTCACCATGCTTTACAGAAAATCATGCGCATTACGCTGTATCAAGCTCTGCTCTCCATCGCCATCGGAACCTTCGTCCAGGCTCACGATGTGCGGGGACAACGCATTTTGGAACAAAAAATAACATTGCGTTTATCCAATTCCGAGATCGATAAGACTTTGGAGAAAATTGAAAATGTGGCGAAGGTTAAGTTCATGTATAACCCGCAGATTTTCAATGGCCAGAAATACAACTTCAAATTCCAAGAAGAAGCACTTTCCGAAGTACTTGAAAAAATACTTACCCCGCACAGGGTCACCTACGAGGTAGTTCAGGACCGGATCATCCTGAAACGCGAACAAGCCGCATCGGGCGAGTCGCCTGCAGCAGGCAAAGTCGCCCCCAAGCGCAATGTATCCGGTAAGGTTTCAGACGAAACAGGTGCAGCCCTACCCGGTGTGAGCGTGTTGATCAAAGGAACACAAAGAGGCACCTCCTCTGACGCGGAAGGCCGGTTTGCCATTGATATTCCTGATCAGGAGATAGCTTCCGCAGTGCTGATTTTCAGCTTTGTAGGATATACTTCGCAGGAAGTACCGGTGGGAAGCCAAAGTGAAATCAATGTTCAGCTGCAACCTGAGGCGAAAGCTTTGAATGAAGTTGTTGTGACTGCATTAGGTATTGCCAAAGAGAAAAAGGCACTTGCTTACGCAGTTACTGAGGTAAAAGGAAGTGAGTTTACTCAGGCACGTGAAAACAATATCGGCAATGCCTTGACCGGCAAAATCGCCGGGGTGAATGCAACCGGTATGGCGACAGGGCCGGGTGGATCGAGCCGCATTGTAATTCGTGGTAACGGGTCGTTGAATGGCAATAACCAGCCCTTATATGTGATTAATGGTATGCCAATGGATAATTCGACCCCTGGTGGAACTGCTGCGGATGGCAATGGAATGAATGTCGATCGCGGAGACGGTATCGGTGGCATCAATCCGGATGATATCGAATCAATCAGCGTTCTGAAAGGCGGTCCCGCAGCGGCGCTTTACGGAGCCCGCGCCTCCAACGGGGTGATTTTGATCACTACTAAAAAAGGTCGCGCGCAGAAAGGAATCGGAGTAGAGATTAACAGCAATACCACATTTGAAACGCTTGCCGTCATTCCTGACTGGCAATATGAATATGGCCAGGGCGTAGACGGTGTGAAACCAACGACAATAGAGCAAGCAAAAAGTACAGGACGCCTTTCGTATGGCGCGAAAATGGATGGTCAGCCGACGATCCAGGTGGATGGACAAATGCACCCCTACTCTCCTCAAAAAAACAACCTTAAAAATTTCTACAATACTGGCACCAACTACATCAACTCCGTCGCATTGATTGGTGGCAGTGAATCGGTTAACTTTCGTTTGGGTCTGAATAATACTAAATCCAACAGTGTGGTACCGAACTCCTCATTTGTTCGTCGCATCGCAAATTTGAACCTGAATGCCTTTTTGGGTAAAAAACTGAGCGTCGAAACGGTATTCCAATACAACCTGGAACAAGGTACGAACCGCCCGAAAGTAGGTTATGCCGACATGAACCCGCATTGGGCTACTTATCTGGTGGCCAATACTGTAGATATTCGGAGCCTTTCGCCTGGGTATGATCCCGTGACCGGCAAAGAAATGGAGTGGAATCCGGTACCAGCTGCGCCTAACCCTTACTTTGTTGTGAACAAATTCAAAAATGACGATACAAAAAATCGCTTTTTGAGTCAGGGAAGCCTTCAATATGATATCCTTGAAAACCTGTATGTGAAAGGGAGTGTGAGCCAGGATTTTTACAGCTTTACTTCTGAATACGTGCAGCCGACCAACAATGCATTCTTTCCGCGTGGAAGCTATGAAGGAAGAAAAACGAGCTCTTCTGAAACCAACGGTATGCTTACGGTCAATTACAATAAGGAGTGGGAGAACATCAGCTTCTCGGCAATGGCCGGTGCCAATGCACAACGCAGCATTTTTGACGAGACGATCATCGTAGGCAGTGAATTTACGATCCCGGAATTTTACAGCTACACCAACCTGGCTGCCATGACCACGACACCAAAATACCTGAAAAGTGCGATCAACTCGCTTTTTGGCTCAGTTGACTTTGGTTATAAAGGTTTGGCTTATCTGACCGTATCTGGTCGCCAGGACTGGTTTTCAGTATTGAATCCAAAAAGCAATACCATTTTTTATCCCTCAGTCGGTGGTTCCCTGATTCTATCAGAGGCTCTTGAATTGCCTTCGGCGATCAGTTTTGCAAAGCTGCGCGGCTCGTGGGCACAAGTGGGCGGCGCCACTGTGAATGCCTACCAGATTTACCAATACTACAATATGCAGCAAGGCGGGCATAACGGTCGCCCGGTACAGGGTCTTGCCTCTTCCGAAGTACCAAACCCCGACCTCAAACCTTTGACCTCGACTACCTACGAAGGAGGTTTGGAAGCTAAATTCCTGAACAACCGTTTGGGTCTGGACATCACTTTGTATAACCGGAAAACAACCGACGACATCGTTACTACCAACATTGCATTATCGTCAGGGTATACATCGGCACTGTTAAATGTAGGCGAGCTGAGTAACAAGGGAGTTGAGCTGCTGATTACAGGTACGCCGGTTCAGAAGGCTAATTTCGGCTGGGATGTGAGCTATAATATGGCTTATAACAAAAGTAAAATCGAGCAGCTTGCAGAAGGGATCAATGCACTTGACATTGCTACCGGCGTGGGCGGTGGTGTAGTTCGCAACGCTGTCAACAGACCATACGGAACGATCTGGGGCTACCGCAAAAAAACCGACGCGAGTGGAAATGTAGTATTTAACCCTGCCAGCGGCTACGCAGTACGTGGCGACCTGGAAGAGATCGGACAAGGTACGCCTCCATTGACAATGGGTATTACGAACAATTTTCGCTACAAAAATTTCTCTTTGAATGTATTGCTTGACGGTAAATTCGGAAGCATTGTGTACTCGAACCTGTATCAGTACGCCTACCGTTTCGGTTTGCCGAAGGAAACTCTACCGGGCCGTGATACAGGCGTAACTGTGGAAGGAGTAACATCAGAAGGATCCCCCTTTACCAAAACCTGGAAGAAAGAAGAGGTGGACACTTACTACGACAACGACAAGAACTACACGGCGATGTTTATGTTCAACAACGATTTCATCAAGCTGCGTCAGGTTGTGCTGAGCTACAACATCCCGGTGAACAAGCTGGCTTTCCTCAAACTGCAATCGGCTTCTGTATCATTCGTGGCACGTAACCTTGCTATTCTTTTCAAGGACAAAAAGCAAAATTACTTTGATCCTGAATCGAGCTACACAAGCACTAATGCACAGGGCCTGGAAGCGTTTGGTGTGCCTAGAACGCGTAGCTTGGGCGTGAACCTGATGGTGAAATTTTAAAACATGAATTCTACTATGAAAAGTCTATTTCAAAAACTCATATATGCGGCCCCATTGGCCCTGATGGTTTCTTCCTGCGACAATGGTTTCGAGGAGATGAATGTTGATCCCAACAAATACGATAAGGTTGTTCCTGAATATCTCTTCACGAGAGCTCAGCTTGACGGTGTCGCTACTAACTTCACCGGCGCTGCCTACCTGACAATCGGACAATCGATGCAGCATTTTTCTACGTATAAAGAGGTACCTGCTGCGGGCGACAAATACTTCAATTTCAACTATTCACAAGCGAGCTGGAATGCGTACGCCGGGACCGCCCAGGGCGCGGGCGCAGTGATCTCGATCAACCAGATCATTGCCGCCGTGCAGGATGATCCTCTGGCAGTGAACAAACTTTCGGCCGCAAGGATCTGGCGGGCCTACATTTTCCATCGCCTGACTGACCTTTACGGGGATATCCCATACTTCGAATCAGGCAAAGCTTTATCTGAAAAGAACTACGGCCCGAAATACGATACTCAGCAAGCTATTTATGCCGATATGCTCAACGAGCTTGAAGAATCCATCGCCGCTTTCGACGCATCCAAGTCCAATTTTGCAAATGCTGATCTGATATATGGCGGCAATATTCCGCAATGGAAAAAGTTTGCCTACTCGCTGATGCTGCGTCTTGGAATGCGTTTGACTGAAGTGGATAATGCATCAGCCAAGACTTGGGTGCAAAAGGCGATCGCAGGTGGCGTCATCCTGGAAGATAGCGATCGTGCGATTATTACATACGTTGATGGTTCACAGACGCTTAGCCGCAACTTTATCGCAAACGGATTAATGGCCACGGATTATATTACCCCCGGTGGCGATAATGTGGAAGGCGGGAAATTGGCTAAAACGCTGATCGACCATTTGAAGACAACCAAAGATCCCCGCCTGAATGTGGTTTCTATTGTGTGGAGACCGGAAGGGGCAACATTCGTGGCTGACACTTCCACTGCGTTGCAAAAGGGGATGCCGAATGCTGCATTCAACAGTCGCCCGGCAGATTTCAATGAATATTCGGAGCCGAACCCGGCCACAGTTCTGAGATATGCTTCGCCGCTCATAGTTTTCGGGAATGCTGAAACAAACCTGTTGCTGGCAGAGGCGGCTGTTCGCGGCTGGTACAGTGGCAGTACAGCAGCGGCAGCGTATGACAATGCAGTAAGGGCGGGGCTGCGCCAATGGTCACTCTTTGGTCCGGCAGGTACTATCTCAGAAGCAAAAATCAATGCGTACCTGGCTGCAAACCCGTACAAATCGACAGGAACAGTAGAGCAGCAGATAGAGCAAATCTCGACACAAAAATGGGTGGCATTGTTCCTGGAAGACGAATATGAAATTTTCTCTAACTGGCGGCGCACAGGGTATCCCAGACTCACCCCGACCAACTATCCCGGTAACCTGACAGGCGGGAAGATTCCTACAAGATTTGTAATCCCGGATTCCGAAGAACAGTATAACAGGGCCAACTTCATTGAGGCCCGCACCCGCCAGGGCGGTACCAACACGCTTTCAAGTATAGTTTGGTGGGATAAGTAAGTTTTTGAGTCAATTTAATAAAGCAGAAATCAGACTTTCCGGACCGGGAAGTCTGATTTTCTTTCCTAATCCCTATTTTTATCCACCCAAAAACCTGATCAACAATTTTCTTTTTATGAAATTCAAATTCCTGAGCTTAGCCGCAATTGTTTTTTCTGCACTCACTTTTTCCAATGCCGTCGAGGCGCAAACGATTTCCAAAGAAGAACTCATTTTCCTGACATCTGAATGGAAGGGTGAGAGATTCCCCGACGGGCGCCCGAGAATACCCGACGATCTTGTGCGCCGCGCCAGGGAGATCAACATTGAAGAAGCCTGGGTGGTCATGAAAAACGAAGGCTACAACTGTCAGTTTGAAGGTAACTGGAAAATGGTGCACCCCGACGTCGTAATCGCCGGACGCGCATTGACAGCACAATTTCTCCCCTCTCGTCCCGATGTTGAAAAGAATATCAAAGAACGCGGCAACAAACAAGGCCGCATCGGAAATACAAACTCCTGGCCCATTGACCAGCTTTCCAAAGGCGACGTGTACGTGGCAGATGGTTTTGGAAAAATCGCCGAAGGTACATTGATCGGTGACAATCTCGCTAATTCGATTTATGCCAAATCGGGCAATGGCGTCGTATTCGATGCGTCGGTACGCGACCTGGAAGGTTTGTCCAAAATTGAAGGCTTCAATGCATTCGTTCGCGACTTTGACCCGTCTTACCTGAAAGATGAATACCTGGCCGGATTAAATACACCGATCCGCATCGGCCGCGCAGTAGTACTCCCAGGCGACCTGGTGCTGGCCAAGAAAGAAGGTGTGATTTTCGTACCTGCGCACTTGGTTGAGAGAGTGATACAAACCGCCGAGTTTATCGCATTGCGTGACAAATTTGGTATTCAGATGTTAAAAGCAGGAAAGTATACGCCGGGCCAGATTGACAGTCAATGGTCGGATACTTTAAAAAGCGACTTCCTGAAATGGCTCGACAAAAACCCGAACGAAATCCCGATGAAACGCTCGGAGCTGGATGAATACATGAAAAAGAGAACCTGGTAGTACGCATGAATATTTACAAGCTACTCTCAGTCGCGGCGGCAGTGTGCCTGCTCGTCGCATTATATCTTGCATTCAGCGGAAACCTGCCCGGGGCCGGTCCATTTTTCATCGGTTTTTTCCTTGCATTAGCGATCAGCTTTCGTGGCTATGAAAAGCTGAAAGGCTTTACTTACACGACCGTCATCTTCGCCGCCGTAACCACCGCATTGTATTACCCGCAGTATTTTCAGACACTCGGCGACTTCAAACTCGCCGCATTGATCACCCCATTGATCCAGATCATCATGTTTGGAATGGGAACTTCGATGAGCTTCGGGGATTTTGTAGGGGTTGTGAAAATGCCTAAGGGTGTGTTGATTGGTGTAGTCAGTCATTTTATTATCATGCCGACGATAGGGTACACGCTGGCGAGTTTAAGCGGTTTCCCACCCGAAATCGCTGCCGGCATTATCCTCATCGGTTGCTCTCCGAATGGAATGGCTTCTAATGTGATTTCCTATCTGGCCAAAGCCAATCTGGCATTATCAATCACCATTACCGCAATTTCTACCATGCTCGCTCCGCTCGTGACGCCGCTGCTGATGAACATGCTGGCAGGTGCTTTTGTGGAGATCGACACGCTGCATATGATGTGGGATATTATCAAAATGGTCATTATTCCAATCGGCGCGGGGCTGCTTTTTAACAAACTATTCAGCGGAAAAGTGAAGTGGCTCGATGCAGCAATGCCGCTCGTGTCAATGGGCGGGATCGCATTCATCATTGTAATTATCACCGCCGCGGGCCGCGATAGTCTGCTTACGATCGGGCCTGCATTGCTGCTGTTGGTACTGATTCACAATCTTTCGGGTTATACCCTGGGATACTGGTCGGGCAGGTTGTTCAAAATGAGCGAGCGCGATTGCCGCACTATCGCGATCGAGGTAGGAATGCAGAATGGCGGACTTGCTTCGGGAATTGCAAAGGAAATGGGCAAAATGGCAACGGTAGGATTAGCTCCCGCCATTTTCGGACCGTTGATGAACATTACCGGCTCTATCCTGGCTTCGTGGTGGCAAGGCAAACCGACCGGCGATGAAGAAACTTACATTGAAACGGGAAGAGCGCACTAAAATGGATTGTAGGATCGACGTTGTTGGGGGTTGTTCGGGATTGTTCAGAGTGGTTTAATCGACAGCTTTTTAACTACATCGAACAATCCCGAACCATACTAAACAACCTAATCCTCTTCCAACAGCAGCTGCATAAATACAACATCCAGCCACTGGTCGAATTTGAAGGCTATCTCTTTGAGGTAGCCTTTTTCGATGAAGCCATATTTTTTGTGAAATTCGATACTACCCCTGTTCGCAGCGTCGATCACACCGATCATCGTGTGAACACCCGACTCCTTGGCGCGCTGAATAAGGCTGCCTAGCAACTTCCCTCCCACGCCCATTCCTCGTGATTTTTCGTCGAGGTAAATAGAATGCTCCACACTGAACTTGTACCCGATTTTGGGCCGGAAAGTATTATAAGAACCGTATCCGATCACTTTTCCTTCGAGCTCTGCCACGATCACAGGCATTCCGTCATTGAACATCTTTTCAAACCAGGCAGTCTGCTCTTCCAGCGTTCTCGGTTCGTAATCGTAAATAGCGGTGGTGTTAAGAATAGCGTGGTTGATAATTTCCAGCAAAACAGGTAAATCCCTGGGAGCAGCGCTTCTGATAATAAGATCCATCAAGTAATTCAGGTCGTGGTCAGGTTGATTGAGTGCGTTAAAATAAGGATTATTTAAAAATTTAAACGCACCCCAATGATCGAATTGCCTACTTTACCTGTTTTCGACTTAAAAGAGGCAGCGTTGTCACCTCTGTGAACAGTATTAAGGAGTATGTTAAAACTTGAAATTCAGGAACGCAAGCGATACAGCCGTCAGATCCTTCTTTCGGAGGTGGGTCTTGCAGGTCAGGAAAAACTCAAATCAGCTAAAATACTGGTGGTAGGAGCCGGCGGTTTGGGCTGTCCGGTGCTGCAATATCTTACTGCGGCCGGAGTTGGCGAAATCGGTGTTATAGATCACGATCACGTCGAAGTGACCAATTTACATCGACAGATCCTGTATTCGGAGGCCGATTTGGGCAAAAAGAAAGCAGTTACCGCCGCTGAAAAGTTAAGGATCCTGAATGGATTTGTAAAACTCACGCCCTACCCCGTACAGCTGACCAGCGAGAATGCAGCCGGCATTATTTCGGGCTACGATCTGGTGATTGACGGTTCCGACAATTTTGAAACACGCTATCTCGTAAATGATACCTGTGTAAGACTCAACAAAACGTGGGTATTCGGTTCCATTCTGCGGTTTGAAGGGCAGGTTTCCGTTTTCAATTACAATAATGGACCTACTTACCGCTGCCTGTTTCCCGATGCGGAAGAAGGCGACAATTGCGCCGAGGCCGGGGTGATCGGGATTTTGCCAGGTATCATTGGTACTTACATGGCGAATGAAGCAATTAAGGTCATCTGCGAAGTAGGCCAGGTACTTTCCGGTAAGCTGCTGCTGATCAATGCACTTACCAATGCGGCTAGCATCTTCGAGTTCAGCCGGAGCATTCCCGCAGCCGACATTGAGCCTGTGAAGCAGGAGCCTTTGGCGAAACCCGTTGATGCACGTGAAATCTCTCTTGAAGAATTCGAACGCATTCAGGAAGTAGCCCCCGAGCAAGTTCAGTTCATTGATGTGCGGGAGGATTATGAATTTGAAGCGGACAATTTTGGCGGCACTAATATCCCGCTTTCCGAAATCCCGGATTTCCTGGCCACTTTCCCTGTTGATAAAACGGTTGTGTTTTACTGTCAAAGCGGGATCAGAAGTCGCCAGGCTGCCAAATTATTGCTGAAAAGCGGATTCCCGGGAGAGGCCCGCTGGGCTGCCAACTGGTAGATTTTAACTGAAAATACCTAAATTGGTTGAGTCTATTCAACTAATTTAGCTAAATTCATTGAATTAAATCATTGGATTTAGCTAAATTTGGATGTTAATGACTCGTATTTACCATGGAATTCCCCCGCTATATACTCAAATCGGTAGAAGAGAAACTAAATTCTAATAAGGTTCTTGTACTCTCCGGCGCACGCCGCGTTGGCAAAACACATTTGCTAAATCAGATCGAAAAAAATTTTCTTGGGAAGTCTCTCTTTCTGAATGGAGAAGATCTGGACACCATTACCTTGCTTTCAGACCGGAGAATTGCATCTTACAGCCGCTGGGTAAAAGACATCAACTTACTGCTCATTGACGAAGCACAAGTTGTGCCTGAAATCGGAAAAGCGCTCAAACTTCTGATAGACAGTTTTCCAGGCCTTACGATTATCGCTAGCGGATCTTCTGCATTTGAATTGTCCAACCAAACTGGCGAGCCGCTGGTTGGCAGGCAAATCAACTATCAGCTTTATCCGCTTGCTCAGATAGAGCTTTCTGCTCAGGAATCATATTTACACACCCAGCAGCAACTCGAAAACCGGCTGGTATACGGAAGCTACCCTGACATTTTACAAATAACCAATACAGAAGAGCAGAAAGAGTATCTGAAAGGCTTGGTGAACGCCTACCTGCTTAAAGATATCCTTATGTTTGAGCAAGTGAGATACTCGCACAAAATGCTTCAACTACTGCAACTGATAGCCTATCAAACCGGGCAGGAGGTTTCTTACGAAGAACTTTCAAAATCACTGCAAATCGATCGGAACACGGTGGAGCGCTACCTTGATCTTTTCTCCAAAGTATTTATCATTTTCAGAATCGGGGGTTTTAGTAAAAACCTTAGAAAAGAAGTTACCAAGTCTTCGAAATGGTACTTCTTTGACAATGGGATTCGGAATGCGCTTATTAACAATTTTTTACCGGTACCGCAACGTCAGGATATTGGCGCGCTTTGGGAAAATTATCTGGCAGCAGAGCGGATGAAGGTTAATTCTTATTCAAGAAAAGACCCGTTCGTTTATTTCTGGCGGACTTACGACCAGCAGGAACTTGACTGGCTGGAAGTAAGGAATGATCAGCTCAAAGGATATGAGTTTAAATGGAAAGAAAACAAGATCAAATTTCCCAAGGCTTTCACAGAAGCCTATCCGGAAGCGGAAACACACTGGATAAACCGTGACAATTTCATTGATTTTGTAAATGGGGAGATTTAACGATTAGATTTGCAGGAAAGACCGCTGAACATGATTTCTGATTTCGGATACATACTTCTTTTCATCATTGCTGCCCTGGTACTCCTGGGCACCATGCTCACGATCGCCAAGTTCCTGCGTCCGCACAAGCCGAATGAAGAAAAGCTGACTACCTACGAGTCGGGCGAAGATCCGATGGGAAATGCGCAGATCCAGTTCAATGTGCGTTTTTACATTGTTGCACTGGTTTTTGTATTATTTGAAGTCGAGCTGCTGTTCCTTTTCCCCTGGTCCATCGTTTTCGGCAACGAAGATCTTATCGCACAGACCAATGGAGAATGGGGCTGGTTTGCAATGGCCGAAATGACGGTTTTCATCGGCATACTCATCTTCGGCCTGGCCTACGCCTGGGTCAAAGGCTACCTCGACTGGGTACGCCCCAACCCTCAAATCCCGGAAGTAAAATCGCCGGTGCCTGCGGATATGTACAAGCAGGTTAATGAGCGGTATAAGGCAAGCTGACGTACATCAACGTCAGCCTGCAATTTTAATAGCACTATTGGCCCCAAATCTCCGTGTAATAGTACTTTACAGAGTCTGCTTCACCTCCAACTTGGTTTACATAAGCTGTGGCTTCAAGATTGCTAGGTTTTCCTACATGAAGCCGTACTCGATAAAATCGTTTTAAACCATATCTATAACTAATTAGAACGGTGCCGTTATTGTCATCAGAAGCAGGCCGGGGATTGATGCCCCAATACTGCGTATTAACCAGCGAGTCATTTTGAAAGGTTTTTTCCACCGTATATTTTCCATCCCATGCAATTTTTAACATTTCTTTTTGAATGTTTAACAGCTTGTGATTCGCGATAGAAGAATCCAGTCTCCAATTACTATGTAAATGTGCCTGGGTAGGACCACCCGGCCCCCATCCGTCATCGCAGGAGCAAAGACAAAGCGAAAAACTTAACATTAAAAGTATGG
This sequence comes from Dyadobacter crusticola DSM 16708, assembly GCF_000701505.1. Taxonomy (GTDB): domain Bacteria; phylum Bacteroidota; class Bacteroidia; order Cytophagales; family Spirosomataceae; genus Dyadobacter; species Dyadobacter crusticola. Next base: position 246,144 of record NZ_JNJB01000004.1, read on the forward strand.
TGACACTTTTTGTTTGCGATTTCATAGCTATGGGCGAATACCTGTTATAACATGCAAGTTTCCATTGTAATCTTCACCACCGGGATTGTATTGACCAAGTGCATAGTAATCGTCCCATCCTCCTGCCCATCCCCAATTCATATGTAAAAAGTAATATGACCAGTTGTTACATTGCTTTGTTGTGCAATTGAAATCACTATAATGATGTTCCAAGTAGCCATCACACAACCAGACATGATAATCATCCCAACAGTCCAAGCAGGTTGATCCCCAGAAAATCAGTGGATACTTACCATTTAATTCACTTTTAATCAAATTGTAATTATATGCCTCGTTCCCATTGCCGCCATTTGAAAAACCGAAATCCTTTAATCCACTTTTGACATTGCTTGGCCATGTAAAAGTATTACAGCTACCCATGTAATTGTAGCTTGCTTTTGCTTTATCTCCCATATTTTTCATTAGAGCTCCTAAGCTAATCTCACCTGCGTTACTTGCGAAGCAGGTGTCCTTGGGAAATCTGGGCCTTGCCAGATTAGGATGATAGAATTCTTCCAATTGGGCCATAGCCACCGGTCCGCAGCCAGCCTTTCTTCTGCCGCAACCATCACAATTCCCAGCAGTACTCAATTGTGTTGTAGACAAGCGATGTTGCCCCCATGCAGTTGTCAGCAACGGGCCTTTTTGGCTTGATGTGTATTTACATTGAAACTGCCCATATTGGTACCATTCAATGCAGTAAGTATCAGTTGTTCTCAGCTGACGTGACAGGTATTTCTGCCATTCTTTTAAAACGATCGGGTGCGGCGGACTTGTATCCTTGCGGGCTTCGCGAATCTTGTGCTTCGCAGTTTCCATCCATAGCCGAACTCCCGTCGGAATATCATTCAGGTCCACACTCGACTTCTCGGAATGTGCCAGCACCGGCATTACCCTTAAATCACCCGAGACAATGGCGAACCCTCTTCTTTTCTTGAAGATGTAAAGTAGTGGCTGTTTGTCGGCCGAATCTAAAACAGCCTTTCTTTCCAGGATCTCATTGTCTCCGTCCACAACTCTGGCATTTTTGTCAGACGCAGAATCAACCGACAAATGGAATGCGGCAACTTCTGCGGCATCGTTCAAAGAGACGCGGAACTGTCCGGCAAAGCGCGTGGGCTCTCCCTGATTGGGAGAAGCAACATCTGATTTTTGGCAGGAAGCGATCAACAGCAAAAGGATCGCGCAGAGAGACCGCAGGCGCGGTGATTGATAGGTGTGTGACATTTCATGTTTGTTTTGAAGTGATAAAACCAAGGACGCAACAGGGCGACCAATGGCATGAGACAAAGTGAATTGATTCTTGTGCAACTTCCAACAAGCTCTGCTTATAAGTCTATTGGCTTGACTTATAAGTTTATAAGCAACACTTATAACTTCATAACCACCGCTTATAATTTGCAAAACAGTTGGCGTTGAATGGGAATTTTTGAATTATTGCAAAACAAAACTTCTCACAAACTCACACACTGAATGAACATACTTGCAAGCAACCTGCTGGCCAAGCGGGAGGAAAAACGGTATACACAAACGTGGGTCGCGACGAAATGCGGTATGTCCCAGCCCAATTATTCGGACATTGAGAGAGGCAAAACAACACCCTCAATCTGGCAGCTGAAAAAGTTTGCAGAAGTATTTGAAGCCACTGTTGACGAGCTGCTCAGGGATCGTTCAGTTAATGAGACTGAAAGCACCAATCCCAAACTTTCAGGCACAAAAAATATCCTTACCGAAGAAGATAAGGATATGTATATCAGAATGCTCAAAGACAAGCTGCGGACATTGCTTGTTGAAAATGAGAAGAAGAATTAGCTCAATGCATTTTACCCCACTTCTTATCGCCCGGTTTCGGGAAAACGACCAATCCAACCTGTACGTAAACCTGGTTTACTTTCAATGAAGGCAAATCAGTGATCGTTACATTCTCTCCCCTCCATTTCCTTTTTCCAAGCAGCGGCTGGTGGTACGTTACCTTGCCACTCAGGTACACCTTATCATTCACCTTAGGGAAAAGATTCATTTTATAATCTACCCCCAGGCCCCCGTGGAGATTTACATTGGGTGTAAATAGCTTAACAGCCTGGAAGGAAGACGGATTGTTAACAACCTGACCGATCGTCGCATTACCATTGCTTCTGATATTCAGCCGGTAAAGCATCACATCAACACCCAGTGGAATGGTGACATTCCAGCGCGACGTGTTCACAAGCTTCGGGCCGCCATCTGTACCGATTCCGATGCCTGACAAGTAGGCTTTCTTCACATTTTTATCCGTAGTATAATTGGTACTGTTCATAATAATGATCCGGCCTTCTGAAAACCACTTCTCCGACTCAGTCCGCCGCGCCAGCACGATAGAGCCCATTAATCCTTCAAATGGTTTCACACCCAGCTGCGTAAGTTGATCGCGTATCGCTTTATTGTTAGGCAAGAGCCCGAATTCCGCGTAAATCGCCATTCCGCTTTTAAATAACCTCACTGTTGTATCGGCCTCTGTTTGTGCGCTGGCGAACCCGGAGAAAATGATTAGAAAGGAAGCAATGAGAAGTAGTTTGTTTTTCATATAGTTGTTGTTAAAAGCATTTGTTTTGTAACGCGGGCTGAAACCGTTTCTTGCCAAATATGGTTACAATTGTGAAGTCTGTATCACAATAACAGGCAAAATTTGTACCAACCGGATAGTAGTATTCGATAGCAAGATGAGTGAAAGAGCAAAAACCGGAGACGGAGGAATTATACTAACTAATGCTGAGGACCTTATGAACTGGGCACGGCTGTCGTCGTTGTGGCCCATGGGATTCGGTATCGCATGCTGCGCCATTGAAATGATGGCGGCTTATGCTTCCAATTACGACCTGGAAAGGTTTGGCATTATGCCGCGACCTTCCCCCAGGCAGTCGGACGTGATGATTGTGGCAGGTACTGTTACTTTCAAAATGGCCGACCGGATCAGAAGATTATATGAACAAATGCCCGAGCCGCGCTATGTGATCTCCATGGGAAGCTGCTCCAACTGCGGCGGTCCGTACTGGGAGCACGGGTACCATGTGGTGAAAGGGGTGGACAGGATCATTCCGGTAGATATATACGTTCCCGGCTGTCCGCCGCGACCAGAGGCGCTGATTGGCGGATTTATGAAACTGCAGGAAAAGATCAGGAATACAAAAGAAGTCGCACCCGCACTGTTCCTTGAAATGGAAGCTTCGGAAATGGCAACAGCCTAACTTTTAACCAATGGATTTTCAAGAAATCACTTCCCTGATTGTTGCCCGGTTTCCGGAATTAGCGATCGATGCAGATATCAAAAACCCGCAACCGGTTTTAATTGTACCAAAAGAAAATATTGCGGATGTCTGCCAGTTCCTGCATGAGGATAACCGTTTGTTTTTCGATTTCCTGGCTTGCATTACAGCGATCGACAATGGGCCCGGACTGGCGACAATGGAAGTGATCTACAACCTGACTTCGATTCCTTACCAAAGAGACTTCACGATCAAAGCCGTTTTTCCAAGGAATAATCCGGAAGGTGACCTGCCGGTAGTACCTACGGTCAGCCATATCTGGCGCACTGCTGAATGGCACGAGCGCGAAGCTTATGATTTAATGGGTATTCATTTCGACGGCCACCCGGACCTGCGCCGGATCCTGCTCCCGGAGGACTGGGAAGGTCACCCGCTCCGCAAAGACTACCACGCGCAGGATCGTTATCACGGGATATATGTAAGGTATGAAGATGGCGGGCCGGACCAGGAACTTGTCGGCCCGGACCATACATTGTAAGCTAACCCGCTGCGGAAATAAACTTTCAGATTTGGAGGCGTAAAAAAGGCTGGCTATTTTTCGTTATAAAATTTTCAATAGTCACGTGCATGCGCTTTACCTTACTTTTCGTCCTTTTTTCAGGCTTATTTCAGATTTGTCAGGCTTCGACAGATTCACTGATCATCAAGGGCAGAATACTTAACCTCAATGGCCGGCTTTACCGGCAGGCTTCCTTCATTAATTTCTCCCGTAATAACATACTGCAACCGCAGTCGGAGCTCAGCAAACAGGCGCCATTGGACGCAGACGGCAGTTTCAGGGTTTCACTTCCTATGCTTTTTCAACAGGAAGAAATTTACCTTGATTACGGTGGAAAAGCTTTTGCCACCTTCCTTGGTTCCCCAGGTACCGTAGAGATCACCTTCAACGGCGACTCTCTCAACACAACTGGTAAGCTGTTTTATTTCGCGGGCGTCAATGCAGATGCCAATAATCAGTATCCGACTTATATCCAGGAAGAGAATAAGCGGCTGAGCGCGAATAAGGCATTGGGTTCCGAGTTTTTCAAATCGTTCTGGGAACGCAGCGTAGCGCAGGCAAGGTCGCTTACTGAGCAACGGGCCGCATTGCGCATCGGCGCTGTACAAGCTGCTACGCAAAACTCGGTACCGTCCCCCGCTTTGCTCCAATGGGTAAAGGCGAATGCAGAAGAGGAACAAATGCAAATCCTTTTTGAGCATGCATTGAGCAATTTGTATGAAATAAGTAGCGCACTGAAAGACAGCCTTAAACGCCTTGCAAACCCGCCTTTGACAGGACAACGCGTGATCTGGGCAAGCAGGTTTGGCGATTACGCCGACGTGCTCGCCCAGCAGCAGCGGATGATCAGTCCCAGTCGAACCAACTCATTGCCGGTAAGATTAATGGCGACACTGATCAGGAATTACAGCAATAACCTCACGTCTGACGAAAAACAGCGCCTTGAACAAATCACGTTAAATGGCGTTGCCGAAAAAGCGCAGCTTGATTTTTTGAACAAGCTTTTTGCAAAAAACGAAACAACGCTGAACATTCTTTTCAACTACGAAAGGGAAAGCCGGACTTACGACGATCTGTTTGACAGTACCGCAACCGAGTTTCTGAATATGCGCTATTTGTCGCGCAATCTTTACAAATTCACTTACAAACAGCAGCTGCTGCTGAACCGGCACATTCAATCGCGGAATGGGATACCACAGTTTAAGCAGTCACTGGACGAGCTTGTGCGGCTGGAAGTGAAAGACAGCGCAGATATCGCCAAGCTGGTGAATTTTAAAAATGCCCGAACTACCCCCACCGAAGCATTGCCGGGCTATTACCTTACTGCCTCCAATGACCGGGGCAATACGTGGGTCAATCAGCTCATTGACGGCTACAAAGGCAACACGATCTATCTCATCAAATGGAGTATGGAAGATGCGAAGAGCCGCGAGGAGATGGGTTTCATTCCTATGCTGCAAGCCCGCCTGCCTGAGAATGTCAAGTTCATATTTGTACACCTCCCAGGGCAGGAATTTGGATTTTCAGATGAGCTGCTGCGCCAGTATGTGGTCCGGCATCAACTGAAAGGCGCACATGTATTCCTAAACGACAATCAGGCAATGGACCTGCTTTTCAGGCTCAACCCGCTTGACGCAGCCACATTCGCGATTATCAGGCCAAATGGAAAATTTGCATTGAAAAACGCACCTGCCCCGAGCGCATTGGACAGGACTGTGAAAGCTATTCTCGACGCAAATAAGTAATGTCAACTTCGGTACGATTTGATTACCGCCCTTCAACTGCCGCATACCTTTGCTTCCTGTGTTTACGTTAATGCTTTCTATTGGAATTTACATTTCTCATGTACAAGTATCTGGTACTGTTTCTCCTGTTCTCTGCCATCGCGTCGGCCCAAAATCCCGACAGCGCGGCAGTTTACAAAAGCGATAGTGTTCGGTACACGAACCTGAAAGCGCGCATGTCGAAGACGAAGTTCTCGCGCGCAGTGTACAGGTTGCTTTTCCGGGATGTATATAACCAGGGCAAGATCAAAGAGGTAAAGGAGATCGAGACCAATCCATTTACGCCTTACGAGGGAATGGTGATCCGTAAAATCTACATTCGCCAGCTGGATATTCTGGGCGAGTCTGTATACGATACGACGCGCACAGGAAACCGCCTTGAGAGATTTCTGAGCAAAACACTGCATACAAATACGCGGGAAGGTATTATCCGGAAGTCTTTTCTGCTGTTTTCAGAAGGCGACGACATTCAGGCGCAGGTATTAAAAGACAACGAGCGTCTGCTGCGTGAGAACCGCACGATTCTTGATGCGCGGATAATCGTTGTCCCGCGAAGCGACGTGACCTGGATGGCCGACGTAGTGGTGCTGGTGCAGGATTCCTGGTCGCTTAATTTCGCAGGCGGGTTCAGCGGTTTTAATAAATTCAGTGCATCCGTAGAGAACATCAACGTCCGCGGAACGACGCATTCACAGCGCACAGGAATCCGGTGGGATGCCAACGATACCATTCAGAAATTCCAGTTCCGCAGCATTTATACCATTCCTTATATCGGAAAAACATTTATCACCGGCCAGGCCAACTTCATCCGGGAACGCGATCTGAAAGAGCAGTCCATCCGCTTTTTCAGGCGCTTTTTGACGAACGAAACCAAATATGCCGGTGCCTTCGAAATCGGCCACACCAATGTGCGGCAATACAAGCGAAGGCTGGACGATACGGATGTGGAAATCCGCTTTCCTACCGAGTATGCCTATTATGACGCGTGGATCGGTCGGGCATTTAAGTTTCCGTTCCCAGACAGCAGGCTGGCCAAGAACTCCCGGATTGTTACTGCATTCCGGCACAACAAATACCATTTTGAGAAACGTCCGCTGGTTACAGCTGATCTCAACAAGATATACTGGAACCGCAGTGCCACGCTGGTAAGTTTGGGGTACTCTAACCGGAATTACAAACGCGACGTTTTAATTTATGGTTTTGGTAGAACGGAGGACGTGCCGATAGGAAGCTTGTTTGCATTAACTATCGGAAGGGAAAATACGGAATTCGGCGTGCGCGGATATGGCGGTGTGCAGTTTGCTACGGGTAATTACATTCCGCACAACCTGGGTTACATGTACTTTCTTGCCAATGTCGGGACCTACTCCAAAAAGGGGGTAGCGCAGCAGGGAGTGATTAACGGGCAATTAAACTATATCAGTAACCTGATCCCGTTCAGATACAGCTTCTTCCGACAGTTTCTCACATTCCGGTATACCCACGGGATCCGCCGCGATCCGCTGGATTATCTGAATATCAGCGGAGAGCAAGGTATCAGGGGCATTAACAATGATCAGCTGATTGGTACCAAGAGGCTGACCGTCGGAACGGAAACCGTGTTCTTCTCGGACAAAAGCTTGCTCGGGTTTCGGATTGCCTACTTTGTGTTTGCTGATCTGGGGCTGGTCAATGGCGTTTCTTCGCTTTGGGACGGTCCGCTTTACCAGGGCTATGGGCTTGGCCTGAGGCTGAGAAATGAGAATCTTACCTTTAATACATTACAGATCCGGGTGGGGTATTATCCAAACATTCCCGGCAACACGGCCGAATGGCGATTCGGCGCGAGCGGGAACGTACCTTTGCGTTTGCGGGACTTCGATATCTCGGCGCCTTCCATAGTTCCGTTGCAATAGCTCCTAACAGTTTGATTAATATCCACTTACATACAAAATTCTATTTTTACAACTAATTTCCGACTTCCGGCCCTGCTTTTTCGAATATGTGAATTAACTTTGTGGAATTTTTGGACGTACCCCTGCTGAGAATTCCCAGGCAACCCCAAAAGTTGTTAAAGTATTTCCTTCATTTCTACAAAATTACCATCTACTGTGCCCAAAAATACGAATATCAAATCCGTTCTGATTATCGGTTCAGGTCCCATTGTCATAGGTCAGGCTTGTGAATTTGACTACGCAGGTTCCCAGGCGGCCCGTTCGCTGCGTGAGGAAGGAATTGAAGTAGTTCTTATCAATTCCAATCCGGCAACCATCATGACTGATCCTATCAGTGCAGATCATGTTTATCTGTTGCCATTGGAGAAAAAGTATATCGTTGAAATTCTTGAAAAACACAGAGCACTAGGCAGGCCGATTGACGCGGTTTTGCCAACAATGGGCGGTCAGACTGCATTGAACCTGGCCATCGACTGCGACAAAGCGGGAATCTGGAAAAAATATGATGTTGAGATTATCGGTGTCGACATCAAAGCAATTGAGACCACTGAGGATAGAGAGAAATTCCGGTTGAAAATGCTGGAATTAGGTGTGAATGTGTGTATCGGACGAACTGCCCGCTCATTTTTGGAAGGCAAGGAAATCGCCCAGGAGATTGGCTTCCCGCTGGTTATACGCCCCTCGTTTACATTGGGAGGAACCGGCGGCGGCTTCGTGGAGAAAGAAGAAGATTTTGACCAGGCATTGAATAACGGCTTACACGCTTCTCCTGTACACGAGGTACTGGTTGAACAAAGCGTAATGGGCTGGAAAGAATACGAGCTCGAATTGCTGCGTGACGGCAATGGTAACTTCATCATCATCTGTTCGATCGAGAACTTTGACCCGATGGGGGTACATACAGGCGACAGTATCACGGTAGCGCCGGCGATGACATTGCCTGATACGCTTTACCAGCAAATGCGCGACCTCGCTATCAAAATGATGGACGGGATCGGAAAATTCGCAGGTGGCTGTAATGTACAGTTCTCTGTGAATCCGGCAGACGACAAGATTATTGCCATCGAGATCAACCCACGCGTTTCCCGCTCTTCGGCACTTGCTTCGAAAGCGACAGGTTACCCGATTGCTAAAATCGCTGCTAAAATGGCGATTGGCTACAACCTCGATGAGTTGATCAACCCGATCACCGGAAGTACCTCCGCATTCTTCGAGCCTTCCATTGACTACGTTATCGTAAAAGTGCCCCGCTGGAATTTCGACAAGTTCAAAGGCGCTGACCGCTCGCTTGGCTTGCAGATGAAATCCGTTGGAGAAGCAATGGGAATCGGACGTAATTTCCAGGAAGCATTGCAGAAAGCTTGTCAGTCACTCGAAATCCGCCGGAACGGACTGGGTGCCGACGGCCGCGAGCTGCGCGATCAGGAAGCAATTAAGAAAAGCCTGAAAAACCCGAGCTGGGACCGTTTGTTCCACATCTACGATGCATTCAAGATCGGTTTGTCTTTCAAAACAATCCAGAATCTTACCAAAATAGACGCATGGTTCCTGCGCCAGATCGAGGAGCTGATCGAGCTGGAACACCAGATTGAGAAGTACGAACTCGAAGATCTTCCAAGGGAGCTGCTGCTTACAGCCAAACAAAAAGGTTACGCGGATCGTCAGATCGCGCATTTGCTTGGAACCAAAGAAAGCAAGGTTTACGATAGAAGAAAAGCATTGGGTATCAAACGTGTTTACAAATGCGTGGATACCTGCGCAGCTGAGTTCGAAGCAAAAACGCCTTACTACTACTCTACGTTCAATACTTCGCAGGAATATCCTGACAACGAATCGATTGTAAGCGACCGCAAGAAAGTGATGGTACTGGGTTCAGGGCCTAACAGGATCGGTCAGGGAATCGAGTTTGACTACTCTTGCGTACATGGAGTTTTGGCAGCGAAAGAAGCTGGTTACGAAACCATTATGGTGAACTGTAACCCTGAAACGGTTTCAACCGACCCGGATATTTCGGACAAGCTTTACTTCGAGCCGGTTTTCTGGGAACACGTTTTCGACATTATCGAGCACGAAAAACCGGAAGGTGTGATCGTGCAGCTTGGCGGACAGACTGCATTGAAAATGGCAGAAAAGCTGGAAAAATATGGTGTGAAAATCATCGGTACCAGCTACCATTCACTTGACTGGGCAGAAGACCGCGGCCGGTTCTCTTCACTATTGGAAGAGCTCAATATCCCATTCCCGAAGTTCGGTACTGTACGTACATCGGATGCAGCAGTTGAACTTTCAAGAACACTGGGCTTCCCGCTGCTTGTTCGTCCTAGCTACGTATTGGGTGGACAGAGCATGAAGATCGTGATCAACGAAAAGGAACTGGAACAACACGTGGTGAAGATCCTGCACGATATTCCAGATAACAATATCCTGCTTGACCACTTCCTCGAAGGCGCGCTCGAAGCAGAGGCTGACGCGATTTGTGACGGGGAAGATGCTTACATCATCGGTGTAATGGAGCATATCGAGCCAGCTGGAATCCACTCCGGCGACTCGCACGCTGCATTGCCTCCGTTCGATCTGAGCGCCGACGAGATTCGTCAGATCGAAGAGCATACCCGTAAGATTGCACTGGCAATGAATGTAAAAGGTCTGATCAACGTGCAGTTTGCTATTAAAAATGGCGTTGTGTATGTGATTGAAGCCAACCCAAGAGCTTCCAGAACGGTACCTTTCATTTGCAAAGCCTACCAGGAGCCTTATGTGAATTACGCAACCAAGCTGATGCTGGGCGATAAGAAACTGTCTGATTTCACATTCAATCCTGTGAAAAAAGGATGGGCGATCAAGATCCCGGTATTCTCATTTAATAAATTCCCGAATGTAAATAAGGAGCTTGGACCGGAAATGAAATCGACCGGAGAAGCTATCTACTTTATCGACGATTTGCAGGACGATTTTTTCCAAAAGATATATGGAGAAAGAAACCTGTATCTGAGCCGGTAAAATCACATTCAGATCAATTCTTATCATGGCGTGCAGAGCAATCTGCGCGCCATTTTTTGTTTATGGAAGTCGCTGGACCAACTACATTTTATAGCGGAAATACCGGCGGTTTTGGCGAGCAATGTAATGACGGTGCAGATATCGGATACAACAGGCAAGAATTTCCGCCCCGTTGCTACAATTGCCAACACGAACCCGCTCAAAGCGGTATTGCCAACTGACCTGGTTGCAAACGGACAATACAGATTGCGTGTGGCTGCAAGCGACGCGGGAACATCCAGCGGCGCTTACGAGTATGCATTGGTGGCCGGACTCAAAGCCAAAGCCCGCTTTGCTTCCGAGTCGGTTATTTTTGATGGAAAAACAAATCCGAGAATCACGGTTCTCCTGGAAGGCGGCGGGCCGTGGACTTATCAATGGGGAACAGATCTGCTGATCAACACGCGGCAGAGTTACAACCCAACCGACGTGATCGAGCTGTTCCAGGCTTCGCCTAACCAGTATTATCGTCTGTTCAGGGTTTCCAATTACTGCGGGTTGGGCACCATAGAAAGCCCGGGAACAGTGCGGGTAGAAATGGTAACCGCTGCGGAGCCGGCACTTACATTCAAAGTAACCGTCGCTCCCAACCCAGCTCAGGAAATGCTCCATGTTACATTTGACAATGCAGCTGCATTGAAGCAAATCAATTTATACGATCTGAATGGAAGGGTTCTGCGGCACTTGGTGTCACGTAAGACGGCCGAAGAAATCAACATAGCTGCGCTGCAAAGTGGTATTTATATACTTGTGGTAGAATCAAAGGGAAGAAAAAGCACATTCAAGATCGTAAAGCATTAAGCATCTTCGCTTTCCTTACAAAACAAAAAACCGGCGCTTCGCAGTGCCGGTTTTGTATTTTCAAAATCATCTTAAATTATTTCACCTCTTCATAATCGACATATTCGCCGCCCTGAAATCTTGAAGATTGGTTTGCATCAGGTGGTACATTGTCTACTCTTACGCCACCCTTTGTTTTTTGTTGCTGTTGCTTTTGATGCGCCCGGAAGATTCTTTCCTGCTCTTTTACCAACTTTCTTCCTACAAGTAAATGGAAAATGAAGTTTCTAAAAAAAGGAACAAATGCCAGTAGCAGCAGGAATATGAGAATTATATTAAATACCAGTTTCATTTTTCAAAAGTTTTCTTCTCTGTATAACGCAAACCTAAGTAAAATAGCACACTAATATAGGGAAAATCCTAACGAATGCAGGCTTACGCCTGCGGAAAGGTCGGTAACTGGTATAAACGGGCTCCTGTTTCCGGACTTCAAATCGCAACCGCTTTGCTGCTTTCCACTACCTTTTCGTAATAGGATTCGTAGTGTGGTAGGATCTTCGCAACATCAAATTCCTTTGCACGGGCGAGCGCATTGGCTTTAAATGTTGGTAAATTATCATCGTTCAAAATGTATGCCGCGTGTTTCACCATATCATCCACATCGCCAACATTACTCAGGAAGCCGGTTACACCGTGCAGGTTCAGCTCCGGCAATCCGCCTGCATTGGAAGTGATCAAAGGCACTTCACAAGCGAGGGCTTCCAATGCAGCCAGACCGAAACTTTCGGATTCAGACGGCATTAAAAACAAATCTGCTACCGACAATACTTCTTCAATCGCATCCAGCTTACCCAGGAAACGGATATCCGAGAGCATATCCAGGTCTTTGCAAAGCCGTTCAATACGGGCACGGTCTGGGCCGTCGCCAACGAGCAGCAACTTGCTTGGCAGCAGCTTCCGCAATTTTTCAAAAATCATAATCACATCGTCAATCCGCTTCACCTTCCGGAAATTGGATGTGTGGACGATCAGCTTTTCATTATTCGGACAAATTGCCAGTTTGAAATGATCTTTCTTTTGTCTGTTAAAACGATCCAGATCAATGAAGTTAGGAATTACCTCAATGTCTTTTGTAATGGCGAAATGACTGTAAGTATCACGTCTCAGAGATTCTGAAACAGCTGTAATTCCGTCCGACTGGTTGATACTGAAAGTAACTACCGGCTCGTAAGATTCGTCTTTGCCGACCAATGTGATATCAGTACCGTGTAAAGTTGTGATCACCGGAATGTGGATTCCCTGCTGGGCGAGTATCTGCTTGGCGAGGTAAGCCGAGGATGCGTGTGGGATTGCGTAATGTACATGCAGGAGATCTAGGCCTGCATTCTGTACCACGTGAACCATTTCACTCGATAGTGCCGACTCGTAAGGCGGGTATTGAAACAATGGATAAGCGGGTATATTTACTTCGTGATAATAGAGGTTCTCATTGAAGAAATCGAGTCTTTGTGGTTGAGAATATGTGATAAAATGAACCTGGTGGCCGGCTTTCGCTAGCGCCTTACCAAGTTCGGTAGCTACCACACCACTTCCTCCGAAGGTTGGATAGCATACGATACCGATTTTCATAATGTTAGTAGAAAAGTTATTAACCCCCTAGCCTAAGTTATCGCCGGGCAGGTTTTCATTTCAGCTAACAACAAATCGGTGTTTTTTATCCCACAAATGGATAAAGAAGTTAAGAATTGTCGTTAATGCTTTAAAATGATAATTTTATCGCCTAAACCTTCTTTTCAGCGTTAACCTGCATAAATGTGTCGGTCAGGTCCAAAATTAGATTACGGGATTACATTGCAGGAAGTGCGCGGCTGGTCCGCTTCACTAATCTGGTTATTGTTGCGCTTACCCAATACCTGACAAGGATTTTATTAATTGGCCCCAGAAGTGAATGGAGGTCCATTATAGCTGATCCTGATCTTTTCCTGCTGTCTCTTTCGACAGTTTGCATTGCCGCCGCCGGCTATATCATCAATGATTACTTCGACATTAAAATAGATATCGTCAACAAACCCGAGCGCGTGGTGGTGGGGCGGTACCTCAAAAGGCGTTGGGCAATCGGAGCGCACCAGATTCTGAATGTGCTCGGCGCGGTGCTCGGACTGGCAGTTAGTCCATACATTTTTCTGATTAATGTATTTTCGATCACGCTGCTATGGTTTTATTCCGAGCGTTTTAAGCGGGCGCCATTTATCGGTAACTTCATAGTTTCACTGCTCACAGCGATGTCGCTCCTCATCCTGACGGTACATTTTCCTGCAAACCGCCACCTGGTGCTGATTTATTCTGTTTTCTCGTTCTTTATATCGCTCGTCAGAGAAGTAGTGAAGGATATGGAAGATATTAAGGGAGATGAAGCGCACGGCTGCCGCACCCTGCCGATTATCTGGGGCATCCCACGGACCAGGAACTTCCTGTATACGGTTTTGATCTTTTTTGTTTTCACCCTCTTTACCATGGCGAGGGTACTGAATAACAGTTTGCTCGTTTTGCTGTTTATACTGCTTCTACTGCCGATTCTTTATCTCGGATTCAAACTGTCGCGGGCGGATACACGCAAGGATTTCAGGGAAATCAGCAGCTTATGCAAGATCATCATGCTGCTTGGATTGTTAACGATGATCTGGGCGTAGCGCCCTTTTAATCAATATTCTGAAAGCCTGCATCCTTGCAGCTTGCGGGAGAGTATATTTAAGTATTCGTTATTAATCAAATCGTTATAACCGAAAACTATGAAAACGTACTTATTACTCGCATGCTGCCTCATCGCGTCATTTATCCTCCCTGTCTCGGCACAGGACTGCGCGGGATTTACATTAAAAGAAGGCTCAGGATTTGAAATGGACAACTTCGATGCGAAAGGCAAGCCGATTGGCAAAATCATCTATAAGATTGCGAAAGTGAGCAAAGATGGTGCATTCACTGTTTTCAGCATCGATATGGAATCTTTCAATAACAAAGGGAAGTCGGAGCTGAAAAACACTTATCAAATGAAATGCGACGGAAATGCGATGGTATTGGATGCCAGTGCGCTAGTGAGTCAGGAGCAAATGAAATCTTTCGAGGGAATGGAAATGAAATTTACTTACGATAACATTGAGTATCCTTCCAAATACAACATCGGCGACAAATGGAAAGATGCTTCGGTAAAAGGAGAAGCCAAATCAGGTGCAATGCCGGTTACTTTTAATATGGGTATCAAAAACAGAACGGTGATCGGCCAGGAGAAGCTGACTGTACCCGCAGGTACCTTTGATGCTTACAAGATTAATGCGGATATGAATGTACAAATGGTCATGGGCTTTCCGATCAAAGTGGATATGCAGACCGTCTCTTACCGGACTCCAAGTGTGATCTGGGATTTGAAAACAGAAACTTACAGAAAAGGAAAACTAATGGGACACAGCGAGTTGACCAAAATATACTAACTTTTTCACAACTGGTCTTTGTAAAGAGCGGCTTTCGGAACTTTCGTTAGCCGTTCTTTTTTAGTTTTGTCCCGGCGATCCCGCTTTGATCTCATCGATATTCACCTTTAATCTTACCTAATGAAAAGAATAGCCATTTTTGCCTCCGGCTCGGGGACTAATGCCGAGAAGATCAGCGAATACTTCTCGGAAAGAGAAGATGTTGAAGTTTCTTTGATCTTCACCAACAATCCGATGGCCGGGGTGATAAAACGGGCATGCAACTTACAGATTCCAGTTGTTTTCTTCGACAAAAGAACCTTTTACCAAACCGGTAAAATACCTCAGATACTTGAAAACGAGCGCATTGATCTTGTGGTACTCGCGGGATTTATGATGCTGGTACCTGCAATGCTCGTGAATGCATTCCCCAATAAAATCATTAACATTCACCCCGCCTTGCTCCCCAAGTATGGCGGCAAGGGTATGTACGGAGAGTTTGTGCATGAAGCTGTGGTAAATGCAGGCGAGCTGCAATCGGGCATTACCATTCATTATGTGAATGAAAATTATGACGAAGGCGACATCATTTTTCAGGCAACCTGCGACGTAGCGCCTACCGATACTGCTGAGGATGTCGCCGCGAAAGTACATGTGCTTGAATACGAACATTACCCAAGAGTGATAGACGAACTGCTGGCACGTCAATAAGATCAGGAATGCTCTACTTCATACTTGCGGTGATTTTCACCGTGGCTCTTTACCTGATCATGCGCGCATTTCCGAAGTACCAGGTGGACTCTTTTCACGCGGTGGTTTTCAATTACTACTCCTGCGTGATCACCGGCCTGTTACTCACGCCCGATCTTGCCGCATTCGGGCAAATTGAATGGGGTTCACAGGGTACATTGCTTACACTTGCATTGGGTACGATGTTCGTAACTGCATTCATGCTCATTGGGTTAACTGCTCAAAAAGTCAGTGTCACTGCTACCTCCCTGGCGGGTAATATGTCACTGGTAATCCCGGTACTGTTTGGTCTTTTTGTTTTTAAAAACAATAACAAGGATTTCACTGCGATCAACTATGCGGGCTTGCTGGTCGCACTTGCAGCACTCACTTTGGGCGCCATTCAGGGAACGGGCAAGAAGGAAGATACGAGAACAACAGCAAGTGAAAGTACCGGAAGCACTGCTGGTCTGTGGCTGCTGCCCGTACTTACTTTCCTGGCTTCGGGCACCAACAACACGCTTATTAATTACCTGTCGGCACGCTACTACGAGCCTGGGCAAACCACCGTTTTCATGATTATCGCCTGCACGGGTGCGATGCTGATCGGCACTTCCATTCTCATTTACCGGTCGGTTTTGTACAAACAGCGGCTACACCTCAGGAGCGTTGCAGGAGGTTTGATCCTGGGTGTGCCTAATTTCTTGTCGCTCTACTTTCTCCTGCTTGCATTGGCTTCGTTCGGCAACAGCGCGGCATTTGTTTTCCCGATCTACAACATTCTCAGTATGCTGGTGTCTTCGGCTGCCGCTTGGCTGATTTACCGGGAAAGACTCAATTCCCTGAACAAATGGGGGCTTGTTCTGGCGGTAATTGCCATCTTGATGATCTCCTACCAGGAATTAAATCTCTGAGCAGCACCGATCTTTGAACCCATGCTCCGCTCTTTTACTTACTTCAAAAGCCGGGCTGTAACTCAAATCATAACTTCTACCAACGCAGTTGAGGGATACGTATACACTTGTAGATGAATTTCCCCGCTCAGGGACTTCTTTTTTCTAATATAATTATACAAATACCATCTTTTAGTAGACAATGTAGCTATTTAGCTACTAAAAGCGTGCATCTGAGCATTTGGTACACATTTTTCAACTTTACCGCTGTATTGCTTTTCAAAACACATTCATATGAAAAATTGTATTATTCTGCTACTGGCTGCATTCATTTGTACCCAACAGGCACAAGCTCAGGAAAACGTTTCTATCGGACCCATGGCAGGAGTTTCCATTGCTAACCTTCGCGGTGATATATCAAACACAAACTGGAAACCCGGCCTGACTATTGGTGGTTTTTACAATTACAGTTCTAAAACTGGATTTGGTTTTAGCGGGCAGTTGCTTTTCACACAACTTGGTGCGCAGACGGACAGCAAGCGCAACGAAATTAATCTTAACTACATTCAAGCTCCATTGCTGGCAACTTTCTTCTTTGGAAAGTACGGCGACGTAGTAAGACCGAAAATTTTCCTGGGCCCTACCCTCAATTTCATGACCTCGGCCCGTGACAAAAACGGAAACAATATCAATGGTGATTCCAATAACCGGAATTACAGCGTCTTCGACCTGGGTGGTGCAGTAGGCGCAGGACTTAACATCAGATTGGCAGAAAAAATCTGGCTGAACTTTGACGCACGCTATGGATTCGGACTACTGGATATCACCAGGCTGGACAATTCAAACATAAAAAACAATAACTGGGGCATTAATGCCGGCCTGAGTTTCCCGTTGGGAACTTACGACAGGAACACTGGTCGCCTGAGAACCCGGTAAGCACACTGATTCGATAGTAAGCACACTATTATCACGTAAAAAGCACACTATTTTAGAAGGAATAAGGGCAACTCAGCTGAGTCTGCCCTTTATTTGTTTATCAGCGCCGATGTGAGCACACCTTCCCGAATCGGGATACCCGGAGAAAAGTGGTACCACGGAAAACGCCGCCTAACTTTGATATATATGAGAGTCAGGAACTTCTCCCTTTACGTCATGGCCTTAGTTTACATCTTTGCCGGTGTCCTGCATTTTGTTAAAGCAGAGCTGTTCCTCGGCATCGTTCCGGACTTCCTGCCAGCACCACTCGCGATCGTGTACATCAGCGGTATTTGTGAAATCGCATTCGGGACAATGCTTTTGAATGCGACAACACGAAATGCGGCTGCCTGGCTGATTATTCTGTTGCTGATTGCTGTTTTCCCGGCCAACATCAAAATGGCAACGGACTACTATCATCAACAAAACAGTCATTTGTGGATCGCATTACTGCGGCTTCCGCTGCAATTTGTACTGATCTGGTGGGCCTGGCGGTATACAAACCGAGGCAGTGTAACTGCTAATCCGCCGCATAACACAGATTAAGGCGTAACTTTGCAGTTCAATTTGAATTGCATGATGACATTTGAAGATTTAAACCTCACAAAGCCGCTATTAAAGGCAGTTGCTGATGCGGGCTATACCACTCCTACAACCATTCAGCACAAGGTATTTCCCGTGATGATGTCCGGAAAAGACGTTTGTGGCATCGCGCAGACAGGTACCGGAAAAACGGTTGCTTATCTGCTACCCACACTTCGCCAGATTGAGTATTCCAAAGACAGACTGCCGCAGCTGCTGATACTGGTACCTACCAGGGAGCTCGTGGTGCAGGTAGTGGAAGAAGTGAAGAAATTAAGCGCTTACCTCACCCTTGAAGTTGTGGGCGTTTACGGAGGCGGGAATATCAAAGTACAAATGGCAGAACTGCACAATGGGGCAGATGTGGTGGTTGCTACGCCGGGGCGCTTGTTTGACCTTGCGTTGAATGGCGCTCTTAAAACTAAGAATATTAAAAAGCTCGTCATCGACGAAGTTGATGAAATGCTGAACCTGGGTTTTCGCACGCAGCTCAAAAATATTCTGGACCTGTTGCCGCAAAGGAGGCAGAATCTTCTTTTCTCCGCGACATTGTCGCCGGATGTGGAGCAGCTCATGGAAACATACTTCAACAGTCCTGTCCGCGTGGAAGCTGCTCCCGCAGGTACTCCGCTGGATAATATCGAACAGCAAGCCTACGAAGTTCCCAACTTTTACACAAAAGTAAACCTGCTGGATCTGCTGCTGGAAGAGCACGAGGAAATGAGCAAGGTTCTGATTTTTGTCGCGACAAAAAAGCTGGCTGATCAGCTTTACGGACAACTTGAATTGGGATATCTGAATAAAATCGGGGTTATCCATTCGAATAAGGAGCAAAATCACCGCTTTAATACAATGCGGCAATTTCATGAGGGTAATTACCGCATCCTGATCGCAACAGACATTGTCGCGCGCGGAATTGACGTGGCCGAGGTGTCGCACGTCTTTAATTTTGATATTCCCGAAGCTCCTGAAAACTACATTCACCGGATCGGAAGAACAGGACGTGCTGACAGAAAAGGTGTTGCTATCTCATTCATCTCTGAGCGTGAAAAGCCGTTTCAGGAGGAAATAGAAGCTTTGATGGAGTTCAAGATACCAATGCTTCCGCTGCCGGAAAAACTCAAAATTTCGGAGATACTGACTCCTGATGAAGAGCCCAAGGTTTTCATGAAGGACATTCTTGTTAAAAATCCGAGAAACGAGAATGTTGGACCGGCATTCCATGAAAAGCTTGCGAAGAACAAGAAGGTGAACGTCCGCCGCGATCACGCAAAAGAGAAAATGCAGAAATATGGTCGCCCGATTAAGCGGTCAGGAAAAAAGTGAAAAAAATCCAAAAATTTTTTCTCCTCAATGATCTACAGAATAATCCTTGTCGTAAATAGTTGTGAATTGACTGGAATGAGCTGTTGAATGTGTGTGGGATTCTGGTTAAATCACTCAAATTGCTGACAATGCTGTACTGAACAGCGGATCAAAGGATACAATTAATTATTGTGGAGGGTAAGGTAATACATAGAGAGGGTGACAGTGTCACCCTCTCTTTATTTTAGGCCAGCAAACAAAAAAACTCCCGGACGAAGGTTCCGGGAGTTTTTTGTTTGCCAGATATAGGATCAATGATCCGATTTCACTTTTTCGAGATTAAAGAGGTCATTCAGCACGTCGATCAGCGTTTCGGCTTCGCCTCTTTTGCAAGCAGCCTTTAATTGGAGTACCGGCAGCTTTAAGATTTTCTGCATCATACTGGATGTAATCCTTTCCACTTTTTCCAGTTCCGAATCGCTCAAACTTTTAGTAAAACGCGTTAGTTCTTCTTTCCTGATCTGCTCCAATGCACCTTTCAGCTTTTGAATAGTAGGAGAAACAACCATTTCGCGTGACCAGTCGTTGAACTCGATTACTGCCTCATCGATGATCTCCCGGACGTGTGGCACAGCAGACAGGCGGCGGTGCAAAGCTTCGTCCGCTTTGGAACGGATTGAATCAATGGTATAGAGCATTACACCGGGAATCTCTTCTACTTCCGGGGAAACGCTTCTTGGAACTGAAAGATCAATGAAATATTTGAATGACATGCCGCGCAAACGGACCATCATTTCTTTTGTAAAAAACGGCTCGTTACGTGAAATTGAGGAGACGATGATGTCCGCTCTCGAAATTTCAGCTTCTATGTCCGAAAAATCTGCAACCCTGAAACCCAGTTCGCTACCCAATGCTTCGGCTCTACTTCTGGTCCGGTTTACCAATGTGATATCAGGGTCCTTGCTCTGAGCCAGGTTCCTGCAAACGTCTGTTCCGATCTCACCCAAACCCACAACCAGTATCTTCGGATTAGGCATTAAACCTTCCAGCATTTCAACAGCTGCATAGGAAACCGAAGCTGCTCCGTCCCGGAAGAAAGTCTCCTGCGCTACACGTTTGTTTGCAAAAAAGATCGTGTGAAGTAACCTGTGTAAAAACGGCCCTGCCATATTCAGGTCGGCAGACCATTGATATGCGTGCTTGATCTGGTTCGGGATTTGCATATCCCCTACTACCTGCGATTGTAAGCCGGTAGCAACCTGAAATAAATGATAAACTGCCTGCTCTCCGTCGGAAAAACTTTCAAAATAAGATTTGAAAATTTCAGTATCAGTAATTCCTTTTTCAATCAGAAGGAGCTTGATAATGTCCTCATTCAGATCGGTTTGGGAAGAATAATAAATTTCGGTGCGGTTACAGGTGGAGACAGCCAAGACGTCGGAAACATCGAAGAAATCCTTTAGACGAAGCATGATACTCTTCGCTTCCGCCTCGTTCAGTGCCAGCTGTTCCCTAATAGCGA
This sequence comes from Dyadobacter crusticola DSM 16708, assembly GCF_000701505.1. Lineage (GTDB taxonomy): Bacteria > Bacteroidota > Bacteroidia > Cytophagales > Spirosomataceae > Dyadobacter > Dyadobacter crusticola. The sequence goes on from NZ_JNJB01000004.1 coordinate 266,991, forward strand.
GAGGAGCGTTCCGATGTGATAAACTTATTAATTTGAACTGATTATACATCACTTTGTCTAATTCAATACACAAAAGTACGGCGCAAAACTTCAATTGAAAAACGAAAGGATCGCCGACAGTTTATTTAGAAAGTATTTAAATAATTGCCTGAAATCTTATGCAAGTAACCCCGGTTTCCAGGCAAAAAACATGATTAAAATCAGCTTTTCAACTGACTCAGAGGCGTAACATTGCGGCCGATGAATCCACTAAGCTTGATTATTTTGCGTTATTTGTACACCACAACATAAATATCCGGCTGCGCGTGCCCGATCACTGAATGATCAGTCCAAATATCAAGAAAAAACCCCGTTTCCGGCTGCATCCCTCAGCTATACTGAACAGTCAGCGACTTAGGCGGTCCCTGATGGATACGTACGATCAAAAGAGCACATACAAATACCTGATCGGCGTCATATTGTTGGTTTTGAGCATCAGTTCTTTGTTTTACACCAATGAACTGGTGGAAGAACTTGAACAGCGCGAAGAGCGTGAGGTGCAACTTTATGCAGAAGCATTGAGGTACGTGGTAAACAGTCCGCTGGACGAAAATTTCAATGTAGTTTATCAGGTTATCCAGGATGCTGTCAACTTTTACCAGATCCCCGCCATTTATCTGGACGAGAACAACCTGACTTCGCCAGACCGCACCATGAATATCGACTTCCCCAAAAACATGAGCTTGCGGGAGCGGGAAAGGATTATTCAGGACAAGCTGAGCGTCATGAAACTCGAACACCCTCCCATTCCCGTCGAACTTGGGAAAGGGCGCACCGGCTACATTTATTACAGTAACTCTTTTTTGCTGACGCAGCTGCGTTATTACCCATTTTTACAGCTTTCTGTCATGCTGCTGATCGGCTATCTCGCCTATCTGGCATTCAGCTCGGCGAGAAAAGCGGAGCAGAACCGCGTTTGGGTTGGACTAGCGAAAGAAACGGCACATCAGCTGGGAACGCCGCTGTCGTCGCTGATGGCCTGGGTAGAGTACTTCAGGAGCGATCCGTCGATTGATCCTTCCATTGCGGAAGAAATTGAAAAGGATGTGATCAGGCTGGAAATGATTACGACGCGCTTCTCGAACATTGGATCTGTTCCCACATTGAAAGACGAGCCGATTGCGGAAATTGTTTCCAACTTCGTCAACTATCTCGAAAAAAGGGTTTCTTCCAAGGTAAAATTCACGGTAGACAACCAGCTTGCGAAGGAGCAAACTGCGCTTTTAAACAAAAACCTGTTTGAATGGGTTGTGGAAAATATTTGCAAGAATGCAGTGGATGCAATGGGCGGGATCGGGGAAATCAATGTGAGCCTGCAGGCTCCGCCTAATAATAACGAAATTTGGATTGATATCGCCGATACCGGCAAAGGAATGAGCAAAGCGAATATGAGCAAGATTTTCAATCCGGGATTCAGTACAAAAAAACGTGGCTGGGGATTAGGATTAACACTTGCCAAACGCATCATTGAAAACTATCACTCGGGTAAGCTTTTCGTGAAAAGTTCCGAGATAGGCAAGGGAACTACATTCCGTATCATATTAAACGCCAGCATCATCGAGTAAGCCGGCGTTTGTAATCAAGATATCGTGTCTGATCTCTATCGGTAAACCGGAACGGTTACTGCATCTTCCGGTTTAATTTCCAGCTGGTTACTAATGTGGAAAGCGCGATCAATGATCCTTACTTTGAAGCGTACCTTCGTCGGCAATGCGCTTCCAAGATAGCGAAAAGGTATTCTGAGATCCAGCTTACCTTTAATCGGGCCCGGCTTTCCATCTGGTTTCAATAGTGGGAAGAATTTGAAACTATCTCCTTCCATAACCGTCTCGGACCAGCTGCTGTCCCTGTTCTGCACCATTGTCACAAGCTCGTAATTGGCAGGCATTCCCCAGCCCGGTACCTTCACGTAGGCCGAGGTGAAATCGGTTTTCTGCACGTCGTCGGAAGATGCACCCAAATCGCCGTCGCCATCTTCGAAGTCCACGGTTATGGTTACAACCTCGGTTTTCTGCTCCCTTCCGGACACAGTGTCGATCTGCGTGTCCTGGGTTATCCCGTTAAAATAAATGACCGGGGTATCGTTAAAGTCAGGTATTTCAACGCAGCCGGCAAACCAAACAGCAAGTAAGAGGAACAGGGAAACTTTCAGTTTCATATTACTTCAATTTTTAACTTTGTACTTGTATCCTACGAAAGTAACAGTATTGGAAATTCAAAACAATAAAACGGTTGCCGAAATCAGGCATGGTCTGAGACAACAAATTCTGCATTTGAAACCCTCAGATTTTGAGCAGCTTGCGTTGCAGGTATTCCGTTACCAGGCACTTTACAATCCTGTTTACAGCCAGTACGTCAAGCTACTGAACATTCGCGTTGACGAGGTAAATGAGCTGACCAAAATCCCATTCCTGCCCATCCAATTTTTTAAGACACACATTGTCCGCACAGGGTTGGTATCCGAAGCAAAGATTACGTTTCAAAGCAGTGGTACCACCGGTCAGCAGACAAGCCGCCATGCATTGTACGACGAGGAACTTTACAAAGTTGTGTCTGAACAAATTTTTCAGGATAACTATCGTGACCTGAACCAGTTCCACATCCTCGCCCTGTTACCATCATACCTTGAACGAAACAATTCTTCGCTCGTGTATATGATGCAACATTTTATTGAGAAAAGCGGCTCACCTTACTCCGGATTTTACCTGAACAATATAGCAGAAATGCTGCAAGTACTTCGAAATCTGATCAATGCAGAAGATAAGAAACGCATTCTCCTGCTCGGAGTAACATTCGCGCTGCTGGATCTGGCGGAGGGTAGCTTCGACCTTCAATTTATAGGAAAAAGCGATAAAGTAATCGTCATGGACACCGGAGGGATGAAAGGCCGGCGCCGTGAAATGCTGCGGGAGGAAGTGCACGATGTACTTAAGCGAGGTTTTGCCGTTGACAACATTCATTCTGAATATGGAATGACCGAGCTGCTTTCGCAAGGGTATTCAAGTGGTAACGGCTCCTTTGAACCCGGGCGCACGATGCGCATTCTGCTCAGGGATATCAACGACCCTTTTGCTATTTATGATCACAATGTAGGGATTTCGAAAACCGGCGGTATCAATGTTATTGACCTTGCGAATCTGGATACCTGCTCTTTCATTGAAACACAGGATTTGGGGCGGTTTGAGGAGTCAGCAGGCAGGTTTAATGTAATGGGACGATTTGACAATTCTGATATCCGCGGCTGCAATTTAATGGTACTTTAAACCGTTTTTATCAGGCATTTAATCGTTTCGGCTCTTCACTGGAAAGTTTAATTGTTTTTTAATCGCACTAAAAACAGTGTAAATCAGTATTCTACCAGCCTGTTTTGCAATATAGAATTGTTCTAACAAGCTTGATTTTAGAATATTTCCTAATTTAGTCGGATTGTTTAAAATTGCATTAATCAAATGTATTATTACATTTTGGATTGTTAACTCACATTTAAGTAAATCAAATGAATAGACGTGATGCCCTTAGCCGGGTGGCGCTCCTGATGGGTGGAACACTCTCGGCTCCAACCCTGATAGCTTTTCTCGAAGGATGTAAATCGGCCAACGAAACTTCTTCTGCACTTACTTTTCCGTTTTCTCCCGACAGGCAGGCACTCGTGTCTGAAGTTGCTGAAATAATCATTCCTAAAACTGATACTCCGGGTGCAAAGGACGCGAAAGTGGGCGAATTCATCGAAAAAATGCTGAAAGACTGCTACGCTGCAAATGATCAGGAAAGCTTCAATAAAGGTCTTGAACAATTAGAAAAGAAAGACTTCATGAAAGCTTCCCCTGCAGAGCAAACTGCGATCCTGACTGAAATGGAGAAGTCTGCCAAAGAAGAGCTCGCAGCTGCTGACAAGAAAGCCGATGAAAGAACCCCGGAAGAGAAGAAGAAATACACGGAAGCAGGCAAGGAGTATAGTGATGCAGGTGTACCATTCTTCCGGCTTATGAAAGAACTCACCTTACTAGGCTACTTCACGTCCGAGCCGGGCGCAACAATGGCGCTGGAATACGTGGCGGTGCCAGGAAGATATGACGGCTGCATTGATCTAAAACCCGGACAGAAGAACTGGGCAATGTAATCCAAGGAAAATGAATACAGGCACGCGTGCCTTTTCCAAAATTTGATATTGACATATTCACATGAATCTAAACTTAAAAGCAACAAAGCAGGCCACATATGATGCCATAGTGGTAGGCTCGGGAATAAGCGGCGGATGGGCAGCAAAGGAACTGACAGAGAAAGGATTGAAGGTTGTGATGCTGGAAAGAGGCCGGGATATTAAACATATTACAGATTACAAAACTGCCACGCTTGCTCCCTGGGAACTGGAACACCGCGGCAGGGTAACTACCGTAGCAAAAGAAGAGTACTGGGCCGGAATGAGGACAGGCTACACAGCCAACGAAGAGCACCGGTACCTTTTTGAAAACGATAAAGAAAACCCGTACGAAGAAACACGCAAGTTCGACTGGATCCGTGCATACCACGTGGGGGGCCGCTCGCTATTGTGGGGCCGTCAAAGCTACCGCCTCAATCCAATGGATTTTGAAGCAAATGCAAAAGACGGTATCTCCGTTGACTGGCCAATCCGCTACTCGGATATAGCTCCGTGGTATGATTACGTAGAGAAATTCGCAGGGATCAGCGGTGCTCGGGATGGACTGGATGTATTGCCGGACGGAAACTTCCTGCCGCCCATGCAAATGAACTGTGTTGAAAAACACGTAAAAGGCGAGGTGGAGAAGAAATTTGCGGGGCGCCACATCATCATGGGCCGCGCTGCGCACCTTACCCAGCCTCAGAACTTCCACACAGAGCTTGGCCGGGCCGCATGCCAGTTCCGGAACATGTGTATGCGTGGCTGTCCTTACGGAGCTTATTTCAGTACGCAGTCGGCTACTCTACCTGCTGCACAGAAAACGGGTAACCTTACCCTGATACCTGACTCCATTGTTTCGGAGGTGATTTTTGATGACAAGCTGGGCAAAGTTACCGGTGTGAGGGTAATCGATCAGAATACCCTTGAAACCAAAGAATACTTCGCCAAGATCATATTTTTGAATGCTTCTGCGATTGCCTCGGCTTCCATTTTGATGAACTCCAAATCAAAACGTTTCCCGAATGGACTTGGGAACGAAAGCGACCAGCTGGGGAGGAATATCATGGACCACCACCTTGCCGTGGGCGCGCGCGGAGATATGCCGGGCTTTGAGGACAAATACTACTTCGGTCGCCGGGCAAACGGAATTTACATTCCACGCTACCGGAACTGGGGAGACGATAAACGTGATTACATCAGGGGCTTCGGTTATCAGGGAGGCGCTAGCCGCGAGAGCTGGGGCCGTGGCGTGAATACGGATGGCTTCGGTGCTGATTTCAAAAAGAGCTTATCAGAACCGGGCGCTTGGAGCATGAACCTCGGAGGATTTGGAGAAATGATCCCGAATGAAAAGAACAGGTTCACATTGCACCCGACCAAAAAAGACAAATGGGGACTTCCAATTATTGTTTTTGACGCAGCATACGGAGAGAACGAATCCAAAATGCGCAAAGATATGATGAACGACGCTGCCGAAATGCTGGAAGCAGCCGGCTTGAAGAACGTTGTTCCTTACAACGATGAATCAAAGCACCCGGGAATCGGAATTCATGAAATGGGAACTGCGAGAATGGGTAACGATCCGAAAACCTCGGTACTCAACAAGCATAACCAGATCTGGGGTGCAGAAAACGTATATGTTACCGACGGCGCATTTATGACATCGGCTTCTTGCGTGAACCCGTCGCTTACTTACATGGCGATGACCGCGAGAGCTGCCGATCATGCAGTGAAGGAGTTGAAGAAAATGAATGTATAACAAGTGGTTTCTTGTTGTGAAAACCCCGCCAGGTAAATCCAGCGGGGTTTTTTCTTTATATTTCAACCCTAATCCCTTATGTCTTGAAAGATTCTCCAATTGCACCAATACAGCGGGTCTCGTCGGTTGACGCTTACCGTGGCTTTGTGATGTTCCTGATGATGGCCGAAGTGCTGCGCTTGGAACAAATCTCGGAAGCATTTCCTCAAAGTGGCTTTTGGTCGTTTCTCGCATTTCACCAGAGCCACGTTCCCTGGGTCGGCTGTTCATTGCACGATTTGATCCAGCCCTCCTTTTCATTTCTGGTAGGAGTGGCGCTACCCTACTCCATTGCAAGTCGCGCAAGCAGGGAGCAAAGCACTTCGGTCATGTGGTACCACACCATTCGCCGCTCACTGATCCTGATCCTGTTAGGGATTTTCCTGCGCTCCATGCATGCAGACCAGACGAACTTCACTTTTGAAGACACGTTAACACAGATTGGTCTTGGTTATCCATTCCTTTTTGCACTCGCATTCACCACCGAGCGCATTCAATGGGCTGCTCTGGGCGCGATCCTGCTTCTTTATTTTCTCGCTTTTGCATTATATCCCGTACCTGGCCCCGGGTTCGATTGGGCTGAGACAGGAACCACTGCTGATTGGGAACATCATCTGAAAGGCTTTGCAGCGCACTGGAACAAAAACACAAATTTTGCCTGGGACTTCGACCGCTGGTTCATGAACCTGTTCCCGCGGGAAAAAGCATTTCGCTACAATGGAGGCGGCTACAGTACTTTGAGCTTTATACCAACACTCGGAACAATGATACTAGGTCTGGTAGCAGGAAAATGGCTTAAATCTGCTCCTTCCGCAAGCTGGTTTATTAAAAAATGTATTGTAGGTGGCATTGTCCTGCTTGTGCTTGCATTGGTCCTGAACTTCGGTGGTATCAATCCCATTGTGAAAAGAATCTGGACACCTTCCTGGACTTTGTTCAGCGGCGGCTGGTGCTTTTTGCTGCTGGCTGCATTCTACTATATTGTTGATGTAAAAAACAACAGCTCCAAATTCTTGTTCTTACTCGTAATCGGAACGAATTCAATCGCTGCTTACATTCTCGCACATACTATTGATAGCTTTATCGATCAATCTTTCAGGATCCATATCAGTCCAAATTACGATTCGCTGTTTGGCGAAGGACTAAGATCGCTTGTGAGCGGGACGGTAATCCTGCTCTTTGAGTGGTGGATATTATACTGGATGTACAAAAAGAAGCTCTTTATTAAGATCTAATATTTCAATTTTAACTATCAAACCGCATTCCCAGCGCTGTTATGCTTCAATTACAGGCAATACACCATATCGCAATCATTTGCTCGGATTATGAGCGATCCAAAAAGTTTTACACTGACATTCTCGGATTTAAAATCGAGCGTGAAGTGCTGCGGGCTGAGCGGCAATCCTACAAGCTCGATTTATCACTGAACGGCGAGTACTGCATTGAGCTGTTTTCATTTCCTGAGCCTCCGAAGCGACCATCCCGTCCAGAGTCGACGGGACTGAGGCATATTGCTTTCGCAGTAGAAAATGTAGAAGCTGCTATTGAAGCGTTGAATGGGAAAGGAATTTTTCCTGAGCCGGTAAGAACAGATGAATTTACCGGCAGGAAGTTTACATTTTTCGCAGATCCTGATGATCTGCCGATTGAGTTGTATGAAGCGTAAAAATTACGCAGCAGCAGTGTAAGATACCGGCTTTCTGGCGGTACTGCTTACTTCTAGTTTGCACAAGACCTCATAAAATTCAGAGATCCGGCTCAGGTGCTCATCTAGAACCTGTACCGCTTCTGTATCACGGTCAAGGTGCGAGCGAAGTGATTTGTACAGCTGCAAGGTCGCAGATTCAATTTTTTTAAGGCAGCTTGCTACTTCGCAGGGCGCTTTTGCATTTTCCAAAGATTGCAGCGAAGCAAGAGATGCAATCTGGTTGGTATCGCCAAGTTCTTTGTCCGTCAGGAAGCATTTGAAATAATCATAAATGGCCCGGATCTCCTTCTGAAACAGTACAGCACTCACGTGCCCCTGGCTCAGCAGCTTACGAAAATTCCCCATGCTGTCTTTCTTCAATGCTTCCAAATAAAGCAGCTCCCTGTTTTTCTGTTCATTCCATAATGCTCTGATTATCGGAACGAAGTTATTGTCCCCAACATTCTCCATAACGCCCTGTAATTTAACCATTCCTAAATTGCATAAAATGTGTGCCTGAAAACGTTTGCAAATGGGTATATGTAGTTATACAAACAACAATTCCAGCCTAAGTGCAAAATGGCGAATAAATAAACTTTTTTAATAATTCAGGTACACCAAAACAGGCAAGTTACCTGGGGTGAATTCGCCATATCCTTACAAGTGTGGCGTGGAAATGGAATGGAACAAATCACATACCGCACCCCGATATTTTTGTCGTGAGCTGAAAGCGGCTAACTTTGCCCGCTTTACAATATTTGAATGCGAATCAGGTTTTATAAAACGGCGACATCCGCAGATTACGAATCATCAGAATATGCTTAGAGCGACTTCCTATATTATCATAACCTCCATTTTTACAATACTTTCCTGTAAAACCTCCAATCCGCCAAAACAAACAACAGTTCAGGATCAGCCTTTGCTGAAAATAGGCGACGAACAATTTTCTCTCGACGAATACCAGGATGCTTACAACAAAAATCTGTACGCTTCCGACTCCACCAAAGAACTAACTCCGAAAGAATACCTGGCACTCTATACGGACGCCAAGATCAAAGTTTTGGAAGCGAAGAAGGAAGGCCGGGACACCGTGCAGGACTATAAAGAACAAATTGCATCCTACCGTGACCAGCTTGCCAAGAATCACCTGGTTGATAAAGAACTGGTAGAGAAGCTGACTAACGAAGCCTATACACGCCTGAAACAGGAAGTCCGCGCGTCGCACATCCTGATCGCCGTTCCCGAAGATGCCGCTCCTGCGGATACGCTCGAAGCTTACCGGGCTGCTATCGCATTGAGAGGCCGTCTCGAAGAAGGTACCGACTTCGGAGATATGGCTGCGCGGTTTTCAAAAGATCCTTCGGCTAAGAAAAACAAGGGTGACCTGGGCTACTTTACCGCATTCCAGACCTTGTACCCCATTGAAACGGCAGCCTACAATCTTTCTGTTGGCCGGGTTTCACAACCGGTCCGCACTAAAGCAGGTTACCACCTGATCAAGGTAACAGACAAACGCGCGAACCGCGGCATGATCCGGATCGCGCATATAATGACCCAGGCAGATACAACAGCCAGCGCAACCCAGAAACAGTTAGCTAAAACGCGCATTGAAGAAGCCTACAAACTTTTGCAGGAAGGCGAACAGTGGCAGGATGTGGTTGAGAACTATTCGGATGATAAACAATCCAAAAGAAACAATGGTCTTCTTCCTATGTTCGGGATCGGAGAAATGGTACCGGAGATCGAAGAAGCTGCATTTGCACTCAGCCGCTCAAACGAATATTCCAAGCCAATACAAACAATGTACGGCTGGCACATTATCAGACTGATTGAGAAAAGACCGATAGAAACACTCGCCGTTATGGCGCCTTCGCTCCGCAAAAAAGTAGTGACTGACTCCCGCGGAAAGTTGATCGAGGCGGCAAATGCGAGACGTTTGAGAGAGAAGTACGCTGTTCAGGAATTCCCGGATCAGTGGAAAGAAGTAGCTTCCTTGCAGGATAGCAGTATCTTGACGGGCCAATGGGACTACCTCAGGGCAGTGAGCAAAGACTGGTCGACTACTACTTTGTTTACGATTGAGCAGCAGCCTTACGATGCATTATCGTTTTTGGACTATATCAAAAAGCGTCAGGTACGCAAGCCGAAAGGCGCATCGGTAGCTGTGACTTTCAGGAGATACTATACGGATTACGTGTCTGAATGCCTGACCGAATACGAGAAAGCACATCTGGAAGAGACAAACCCGGAGTTCAGAAGTTTGATGAACGAGATCAGGGAAGGTGTACTGCTTTCCCAGATGATGGAAGAAAATGTTTGGCAAAGATCGCTTTCGGATTCAACGGGGCAAATGCGTTTTTACGAACAAAACAAGTCACGCTACAACTATCCTGACCGCGCATTGGCTACAATCATCTCTGCCAAAGACACGCAAACGGTCAATGCGATCCGCAGGACACTCGCCGTAAGTCCCTACAAACTCGAAAGAAAATCCCCCGAAATACTATTCCAGGCCGGATCTTCAAAAATAGAAGATCAGGAAACTGCCGCTTTGCAGGAGCTTGCGATTATCATGCAGAAAAACCCTGATTATGTGGTCGAGATTGCAGGTTACCGCTCCTCTGAGGAATCTGAAGTGACTTCTGCTGCCCGGATCAGGAATGTTATTAAGTATCTGAATACACAAAACATCCCCATTCTGCGTATCATAGAAAAAGACTACGGTTCTTTCAGACAAGCTGCCGAAACAGAGCGGAACCGAAGGGTTGCATTTCAGTTTTATAGTCAGTCTGTGAAAGATGTCGAAAAAGTATATAATTCTGATGCTCAGGCTTCCGTTACCATTGAAGACGGCTATTTTACCCGCGACAATAAGCTTCTGACCAAAGTGAAATGGGAAGCCGGCGAGCAAACCCGCCAGGATCAAAATGCTGTTACCTGGGTTAATATCCGGAAAATCGAGCCTGCGAGACCAAAAACATTCGCAGAGGCACGCGGAAGCGTGATCAACGATTACCAGAAAGAGCTGGAAAAGCAATGGGTTTCAAGACTTCAGCAGCAATTTCCGGTGAAAGTCAATGCAGAAGAATTAGATAAAATTAAGCGTTAAGCGTATTTTAGCATTTACAAAAACATATTACATTAAAAAACCCGCACGTATCCGACAGGAACAATTAAGCATATGAAAATAAATAAATTGATTGCCACTCAGCTGCTCATGGTCCTTGCGCTGTTTATTAGTTTGAAAAGCAACGGGCAAGGTCAGCAGGGAGTGAGCCTCGATAAGATCATAGCGAGAGTCGACAATCACTACATCCTCAACTCGGAGCTGGAAGATATGTACAACCAGTACAAAGCCGAGGGCCGCACTGCTCCGGAAAAATGTCAGTTGCTCGAATCATTGATCATCAACAAAATGCTGCTTGCCAAAGCGGAGATCGACTCGGTTTTGGTGGATGATAAGGAAGTAGATGGCGAGCTGGACGCGAAAATGGGTTACATGATCCAGCGTTTCGGTTCAGAAAAAAATATCGTTGAAGCTTACGGAAAAAGCATCGACAACCTGAAAAACGAGCTTCGCCAGCAGGTGAAGGAACAAAAGGTAGTTGAAAAGATGCAGCGCACGATTTCAGGTAATGTAAAAATCACTCCTAATGAAGTTCGCAAGTTCTTCAACTCCATACCCAAAGACAGTCTTCCCTACATTCCCTCGGAAGTTGAAATCGGGCATATCGTGAAACTGGGAACGGTAACACGGGAACAAAAAGACAAACTGCGCCAGCAGTTGGTAGAGCTGAAACAACGTGCCGAAAAAGGCGAAGACTTTGCTACATTGGCGCAGATCTATTCGGAGGACTTGGGATCGGCGAAAAACGGTGGTGACCTTGGTTTTGCCAAGCGCGGCGCGATGGTACCGGAATTTGAAGGTGCAGCCCTGGCGCTTAAACCCGGCGAAATGTCTGAGCCGATTGAATCACAGTATGGTTTTCACCTGATCAAAATGGTTGAAACGCGCGGTGCAGAATATCGGGCGCGACACATTCTGTTACGCCCTGATTATAACAAAGGAACAGATATGTCGCAGGCGATCCGCTCGCTGGACAGCCTTAGAAACCTGATCCAGATTGATACATTGAAATTCGCAAAAGCGGCACTGGACAATTCTGACGATAAAATGAGTGCTGAATCCGGCGGTTTGATTCAGGACAGAAACACAGGTTTATCCAAACTGACACTAGATGCTTCAATGGACCCGGCTTTGTATTTCGCCATCGATACCATGAAAGTAGGCGATCTGAGTAAGCCGGTATCCTACCGTACGGAAGATGGCAGCAGCGCAATGCGTATTATTTGGTACAAGAGCAAGTCGGAGCCGCATACTGCCAACCTGCGCGACGACTATGAAAAGCTGGCACAGATTGTATTGAGCAACAAGCGGAACAATGCACTTGAAGAATGGTTTACAAAAGCCCAGGGTGATGTATTTATCAGCATTGAGCCGGAATATAAAAATTGTAAAGTGCTTGGACTCGCGGCAGGCGGTGATGATCTTTAGCAGAATATCCGTTTTAACGCAGTTCAGGAGTATAAAAATCTAATCCAGCATATTGTGAAGTATTCATCGGACGTAGAAGCTGCAGAAGCTATGAAAGTAGCTTATGATAAGATCAGGAATGAGATTGGTAATGTAATTATCGGCCAGGATGAAGTTGTTAAAAGGCTGCTCACTGCCATCTTCTGTCAGGGGCATTGTCTGCTGGTGGGAGTGCCTGGACTTGCGAAAACATTGCTGATACAAACCATCGCTTCTTCGCTCGACCTGAACTTCAACCGGATTCAGTTTACACCCGATTTAATGCCCTCTGACATTCTGGGATCCGAAACACTGGATCAGAACAGGAATTTCAAATTCATCAAAGGACCGGTTTTCGCAAACATTATCCTGGCGGATGAGATCAACCGGACACCGCCTAAAACACAATCTGCATTACTTGAAGCAATGCAGGAATATTCGGTCACGATAGCGGGCGCCAAGCATAATCTGGAAAGGCCGTTTTTTGTATTGGCCACGCAAAATCCAATCGAGCAGGAAGGTACCTACCCGCTGCCCGAAGCACAGCTTGACCGTTTTATGTTCATGATCCAGCTGGATTATCCTTCTTACGCGGAGGAAGTGAACATTGTAAAAAATACAACTACGGACAACAGATACCAGGTAAAAAAGGTAATCACTGCAGAGGAAATTATGGATTTCCAGCACCTGGTACGCCGCGTCCCCGTTACTGACCATGTCATTGAATACGCCGTAAAGCTGGTTCATAAAACACGACCAGCCGCAGGGTTAGCTGTAAAGGATACAAACGACTACCTCGAATGGGGCGCGGGACCCCGGGCGTCTCAGGCGCTGATCCTGGCGGCCAAATGCAATGCACTGTTGTCGGGCAAATACTCGCCGGATATAGAGGATGTAAAAGCAGTTGCATTGCCGGTATTGCGCCACCGCATTATCCGCAACTTCAAAGCGGAAGCGGAAGGTATATCGGTTGATGATATCATCGGCCGTTTAGTCTAGATTAGATCATTTTGTAGATATTGAAAAATGTGCAGGTCTGCGATTTGCACATTTTTTCTGTTTTAAGGGTTTATCAAGTTTCAAGATTCTTATTTCAACAATGGATATTCAAGGTAAAAACTTCATAGGATATACACTTTCGGCGGAAGGTGATCATACTTTTCAATCGTACGTACCGGCGACAGATTCTTTTCTGAATGAGGAATTTCATCGCGCCACGGAAGCAGAAGTGGCGCGAACAATGGCACTTGCCGAAAAAGCATTTACCAAGTATGCCGCTGTTCCCGCCCAGCGCAGGGCGGCATTTCTGATCGCGATTACAGAGGAAATAACCGCTCTCGGAGATCAGTTGCTGGAACGCGCCCATCTGGAAACCGGCTTGCCACTGGCCAGGTTGCAAGGTGAGCGGGCGCGCACGATCAATCAATTGACCCAATTTGCAGACTTACTGCGCGAAGGCTCGTGGGTGGAAGCGAGCATTGATACTGCATTACCTGACCGGACTCCGGTGCCAAAGCCTGATATGCGCAAAATGCTGGTACCGATCGGACCGGTTGTGGTTTTTGGGTCCAGTAACTTTCCATTCGCCTATTCAGTCGCCGGTGTGGATGTAGGCCCCGCTTTGGCGGCAGGAAATCCGGTTATTCTGAAAGCACATCCTGCGCATCCTGGCGTGAGTGAACTTACTGCGCAGGCGATCCTTTCAGCTGCCAGGAAAACCGATATGCCCGAAGGTGTATTTTCAATGCTTTATGACGACGGGTTCGAAGTCGGCGCGGCACTGGTCAAACATCCTGCTACCCAAGCAGTCGGCTTCACAGGCTCTTTCAAAGGCGGAATGGCATTGCACAAGCTGGCCCAGGAACGCGAAGATCCTATTCCGGTGTATGCAGAAATGGGGAGCGTGAATCCTATTGTAGTGCTGCCAGAATATCTAGAACAAAATGCAATGGAGCTCGGCAAAATGCTCGCTGCATCTGTAAGTCTCGGCGCAGGTCAGTTTTGTACAAACCCCGGATTGGTTTTTGTGACCAGTTCGGCAGCCCTGGATGCATTCAAAGAATCTTACAAAAACGAGATTGCAAATACTACCTCCGCAACAATGCTGACCGCGGGAATTTACACGAACTACAACAAGCTGCGCGACGAGGTATTTGAACAGGCAAATGTATCCAGATTAGTCATCTCGGACCATGTTGCGCCAGGCGGTAACCAGGCACAGGCTGCCATTGCGGAAGTTTCCGGAAGTGCATTCATTTCCAATCCGAAGTTGCACGAAGAAGTTTTTGGACCATTTTCTCTGCTTATCGTTTGTAAAGACACCGAAGAGCTGCTTGCTGCGGTGTCACACCTGAAAGGCCAGCTTACTGCTACTTTAATGGCGGGTGAAACTGAGGCTGCCTCCTACCCTGCGCTGATCAGACAACTAGCGAAAATTTCCGGCAGGTTCATTATGAATGGCGTACCTACCGGTGTGGAAGTTTGCCCGTCCATGCACCACGGCGGACCATTCCCGGCAACAGTTGACTCGAAATTCACGTCAGTCGGGCGGCATTCTATTTTACGGTTTGTTCGTCCGCAGTCGTTCCAAAACTGGCCGGATTCGCTTTTGCCTGACGAACTGAAAAACAGCAACCCGCTTGGCATTCTCCGGTTGGTTAACAATGTACCAACAAAAGATACCGTTACTAATTGATTTTGAACAATCCTTCGGGGTAACCTACCCTGGTTAGAAACAACCCTTCCGCCGGAGCCTGCGCTCCGGCTTTTTTGCGACTTTTGGATAGTATTACCTCTTCGAAATCCTGCACTGTTTTCTTGCCTTTACCCACTTCCAGCAGCGTACCCACCACCGCACGTACCATCCCGCGTAAAAAACGATTGGCCTGAATGTGGAAAATCAACATATCCGGCGTGCTCGTCCATTCGGCTTCGGTGATCGTACAGCGGAAGTTATTCACATTGGTGTGCACCTTGCTGAAACATTCAAAATCGTGGTGTGTCAGCAGCAATGCGGCGGCTTCGTTCATCTGGCTCACATCCAGATCGGCTTTCAAGAGGTATGCCTGTCCGGTTAGAAACGGGTTTTTGAACCTGGTAATGCGGTATTCGTATTTACGAAAGGTGGCAGCAAAGCGGGAATTAAGCTCGCTTTCAACTTCATACACATTTTTAACAGCAATATCCCGCGGGATCAAACCATTGAGCTTGTAAACAAAAAGATCGGGATCAGGAATGGGATTATTTAAATCAAAATGCGCGAATTGTTGTTCTGCATGTACGCCGGTATCAGTGCGGCTGCTGCCGGTAAGTTCGACTGTTGTCCGGAATAATCTGGCAAGCGCTTCTTCCAGCACCTGCTGGACACCAAGCGCGTTATTTTGCTTCTGCCAGCCATTATAGGCTGTTCCGAGGTAAGAAAATTCGAGAAAATAGCGCATAGTGCAAAAGTAAGTCAAAGGACAGAGATTTGCGATTTACAAGCTGAATTGCGGAATTTGTTAGGAAGAAGGTTAACTTTGAGAATTGGATAATTTCATTATTGTATGATTACGGAAGAGAAAAAAGAAGAGAAAAACCTGAATTTCATTGAAGAGATCGTTGAGGCGGATTTGCAATCAGGAAAATATACTCAGATTATCACCCGTTTCCCCCCGGAACCAAATGGTTACCTGCACATTGGGCATGCATCCAGCATTTGTCTCAATTTTGGTTTAACCAATAAATTTCCAGGCTATACTAACCTGCGGTTTGATGATACCAATCCGGTAACAGAAGATACTGAGTACGTTGAGAGCATCAAGCGCGACATTCAATGGATGGGGTTTAAATGGGAAAACGAACTTTATGCTTCCGATTACTTCGATACGCTTTATGAATATGCTATCAAGCTCATTAAAAAAGGGCTTGCTTATGTAGACGATTCTACTTCCGAGGAAATTGCAGCTTTGAAAGGTACACCCACGGAGCCAGGAAAAGATAGTCCGTTCCGGAGCCGCAGCGTGGAGGAAAATCTTGTACTTTTTGAACAAATGAAAAGTGGCGCATTCCCCGACGGAAGCCGGACCTTACGTGCCAAAATTGATATGGCGCACATCAATATGCTGATGCGCGATCCGATTTTGTACCGTATCAAACATGCGAAACACCACCGTACCGGCAATAAATGGTGTATATACCCGATGTACGATTTTGCGCACGGCCAAAGTGATTCCATTGAAACGGTAACGCATTCAATCTGCACGCTGGAATTCGTTCCGCACCGTGAACTTTACGACTGGCTGATAGCGCAGTTGGAGATATACCCGTCGCACCAATACGAATTTGCGCGCCGGAACCTGAATTATACAGTGACCAGCAAGCGGAAATTACTGCAACTGGTACGCGAAAATCATGTAAGCGGCTGGGACGATCCGCGGATGCCGACGATCAGCGGCTTGCGCAGGAGAGGCTTCACGCCGGAAAGTATCCGCGACTTCTGTGACCGTATCGGCGTCGCGCGTCGTGAGAATATGATCGATGTGGGTCTGCTTGAATTTTGCGTCCGCGAAGACCTGAATAAAAAAGCACTTCGTAGAATGGTAGTACTGGATCCTCTGAAAGTGGTTGTAACAAACTTTCCTGAGGGAGTTACAGAAATGTGCCACAGCGAGAATAATCCTGAGGACGTTGCTACCGGCATGCGCGACATTCCATTCACCCGGGAGATTTACATTGAAAAAGAAGATTTCATGGAAAGTCCGGGCAAGAAGTACTTCCGTCTGGCGCCTGGCAAAATGGTAAGGCTTAAAGGCGCTTACATTGTAGAATGCACCGATTTCGTCAAAAACGAAGCGGGCGAGATTACGGAAGTGCATTGCAACTACATTGAGAACAGCAAAAGCGGACAGGATACAACCGGTATCAATGTGAAAGGTACCCTGCATTGGGTTTCTGCACAGCACGCGGTTGAAATGGAAATCAGGTTATATGACCGGCTGTTTTCAGTAGAGGACGTTTCAGCGGAAGAAGGCGATTTCAAGGATTTCATCAATCCAAAATCTCTGGAAATTATTACCGGCTACGCAGAACCTGCATTGCTGGACGCCAAAGAAGATGAATCATTCCAGTTCCTGCGGAAAGGCTACTTTGTGAAAGATGCCGACAGTAGCGAATCAAAGCTGGTGTTCAATCGCACGGTAACATTGCGCGATAACTGGACAAAGACTACTGAGAAATAATTTGAAGGAAAATAAGGGGGTATTTATTTAGATTACTTACAGATAATCTTGCTCGGGAAGCTGTTTGACTTTATCTTTGCAGCACAATTTTCACGAACCAATCTGTTTTGCTGTCAGTGAATACCCCCAATGAATTGTTTAGTACTGCAAAAGGTTTTTGCGTACAATGCGACTTAACCTCCCGAATCCAGCTTCATTTCGGCGAAATTCAAGCTTCTTTTAAGGTCCGCGATTTTTTGGCATTCCGTCGCTTTATCAACAACATTGATATTCAAAGCAAGCTGTTCGACCTCTCGGACGAATCTGACTACGAGTTTGTTGAAGCTCCTCAACTCAACATTTACCACAAGTTTACCCTCTGCGAATTGATCCAACTGAGGGAATTAGTCAACGGTACCCACTTCGCAATTGAGCTGAATTCTCTGCTCCACGAACTTCTTTTCTTAGAAACAGAATCAGTCTAAATAACTGATAACGATTGTCTTAGACCAATTCCAAATATCAAATTCTGTTTGGATTGATGAACTTTCGCATGATATTTGTACTTATTAAAACAAATAAGCAACAAGTACCATGAGAGATTTACTGAGACAAAGAACTTCCCTGAAAGAGGAAATAGAGATATTATTAAATAACCAGGTTAAAATGGAAGCAGAAGCTTCTGCCAAATATCTGGCAATGGCTTCCTGGTGTGATCGCAACGGTTTCAAATATAGTGCGCAATACTTCCTCAAACAGTCTGACGAGGAAAGAGGACACATGCTGAAAATCTTCAACTACCTGATGACCGTTGGAGGAACAGCTATTTCACCTGAAATCGGACCTGTAAAGCAGGAATATCCAACATTCAGAAACGTGTTTGAAACCGCATTACAGAGCGAAATCGCAGTGACACAATCAATCAACCGCATCATCACGGCAACGCGCAAAGAAGAAGATTACGCAACTGAAAACTTCCTGCAGTGGTTTGTCAACGAGCAGGTTGAAGAAGAAGATAACGCACGTCGCGCGATCGAGCTTTTTGATGTGATCGGCGAAGAAGCAACAGGTCTATACGTGATCGACAAAGCCGTTTCGAAAATCGGTTCGCACGACTAAACAATCGTAGTACCAATAGCTGGGCTGCTTCCAAACGAGGCAGCCTTTTGTTTTTTGTGCCAGCCCGAATTATGGTACGCGTTTTGTTTCTTGTAAGATTAAAATAGTAGTATTGTAAAAAGCTACAGTAGGCCAGTTCATGAATTACCTCGACGAATTTAAAAAATTCATTTTCAGTCATTACCTGTCGACGGGAGTACGCCTAACGCTTGGAACGATCGTCCCCAGCCTCATATTTCAACATTATGGCATTCTCAGCGAGATGATCGCATTCCCGCTGGGCACACTGCTGATCGGAGGTACCGATAATCCCGGACCATACCATCGTCGTAGAAATGCATTGCTCATTGCAATTTTCAGCTGCTTTTTCGTCGCCTGCATTACCGGATTTCTAAGGGATTTCCCATTTATCATCTTTCTGGAAATTATCTTTTTCGGGATGTTCTTTTCGCTGGTTGGCGTGTATGGAAACCGCGTTAACAGCATTGGACTGATATCTTTGCTCGTGTTCGTGTTCAATATCGACGATCACCTCAGCGGAGATTTGGTACTCAGAACGGCGGCTATCTTCTGCGCTGGCGGCATCTGGTATTTTGCGCTTTTCATGATCCTTCAAAAGCTGCTGCCCTACAAGCTTATCCAACAGCTCTTAGGTGAAAACTTCATTGAACTTGGTAAACTGCTTTCCATTAAAGCTGACTACTATTTCGCGAAACCCGACTACGATGAACTGTTTAACCGCATGATCCATCAGCAGGTGATCTTGCGGGAAAATCATGAGAATCTGAGGGAAATTTTGTTCAAAACGCGCGAGATTGTAACTGAGTCCACAAACAAGAGCCGGATTTTAATGCTCATGTTCCTGGATAGCATCGATCTCTTCGAACGCATCCTGAACTCGCAGCAAAACTACGTCAATCTCCATCGTGCATTTGACCATACCAAAGTCTTACGGCTCTTTGGAACATACATCACCTGGCTGGCTGCTGAAATCCAGACGATCGGCCTCGCTGTTCAAAGCGGGTTTGCCTCACATCCACGTCACGACCTGGATGAAGCTTTTAACAAATGTCAAAAAGCATTTGAGCGGATGCGTGAACACCAGATGAACCATGAAAACATGGAAGATTTTATCATGCTGCGCCAGATCCTCAACAGTTTGCAGGACGTAACAGAGCGCGTTAAGAAATTGCATCGCGCCACTACTTACGATGCTGCTGTGGGAGAAGGTTACAAGCTGGATGTGGAAGGAGACAATTTTATCCCCAAGCAGGAGTATCATCCCAGAATTCTTATTGACAACTTATCTCTCAAATCAAGTCACTTCCGACACGCGGTGCGGGTTACATTGGGTTTGCTTTTAGGTTATATCACCTCCCTATTTTTTGAGTTGGGCCACGGTTACTGGATTTTGCTGACAATTGTCGTAATCCTCAAACCTGCATTCAGTATCACAAAAAAGCGGAACATTCAACGGATCGGAGGGACCTTACTGGGAGTCGTCACGGGATTTCTCTTCCTGTACCTGACCAAAGATAACACTGCGCATTTCGTGATCATGATCATTGCGATGATCCTGGCTTACAGCTTTTTGAAGATCAACTATTTCATAGCTTCCACTTCGATCACATTATATGTAATCCTGTCATTCAATTTTCTGAACCCTAACCACATTCGCACCGTTCTCGAAGAGCGGGTAATTGATACGGTTATCGGATCTGTGATCGCGTATTTGATTTCGTCTTACGTACTCCCGGTTTGGGAACATTCGCAAATCAACCAGTACATCAAGGAGGCTCTGAATGCAAACAGAAAGTATTTTGACCTGGTAGCTGCTAAATTCACAGGTAAGCAATTAGATATCAATGACCTGAAACTAAGCCGGAAAGATGCGATTATTGCAATGGCCAATCTGTCTGACAACTTTCAAAAAATGCTTTCCGAACCCAAAAGGCAGCAGTTGAAAATGGAAGAGTACCACCAGTTTGTCGCGACCAGCCACATGCTTACTTCTTACATTGCATCGCTGTCGACCTACGCGCAAATGCTGAACTACTCCGAGTTTGCAACAGAATTTGAACTGATGACGCGCCAGATCGACAGGCAATTGCAAGCCGCCGCCGACGTGATTGAAGGAAAAGCCAGTGATAGTTTCGAGATAGCACGTGAATCGCTGCCGCAAAATCAAAAGCTCATTGCGCTCCTGGCTCAGCGTAAGAAAGAAATCAAAGAGCTGGGGATTGAAAAGGCAGATCAGTCACCGGCGAGGAAAATGCTGTCGGATGTAAAGACAATCAATGGATTATTTGAGCTGATCAGTACGATCACGATTGACGAGATAAAAATTTTGCAAAAAATAAAGGCGGCAAACGCATAATGGAAACACTCACAGGAACCAGAAGGGAGAATATCAAACCCGGTATTTCAGTAGCTATCGTTTTGAAAAAAGACCAGAGAAGCGGCACATTAACCTACGGGACAGTCAAAGATATTCTCACAAAAGCACCAGTCCACACGCACGGGATCAAAGTGCGCCTTGAAAGCGGCGAAGTTGGCCGCGTAAAAATCATTCAATAAACAGTAACACTTTCATGTCTTCACTTCTTTTCACTCCGCTTAAACTAAAAAGCATTGAACTACGGAACCGCATTGTGGTTTCACCCATGTGCCAATATTCATCCGTAGACGGTTTTGCAAATGACTGGCACCTGGTCCATCTTGGCAGCCGGGCAGTTGGTGGCGCTGCGTTATTGATCGCTGAGGCTACCGCAATATCCCCGGAAGGCCGCATTTCGCCTCAGGATCTGGGTATATGGAAAGACGAGCACATTGAGAAGCTCAAACAAATCACCGACTTTATTTCTGCACAGGGCGCAGTCGCGGGGATACAACTGGCGCATGCAGGCCGCAAAGCGAGCACATACCCCGCATGGAAAGGTCGCGGACAGGTTCCGCCCGACCAGGGTGGCTGGAAAACGGTAGGCCCCTCACCTATTCCATTCCACCATAGTGAGGACGCGCCTCTGGAACTTGATCAGGCGGGGATAGACAAAGTGATTGCTGATTTCGCTGCAGCTGCGGAACGTTCATTACAAGCTGGCTTCAAGGTTATAGAAATCCATGCGGCGCACGGGTACCTCATTCACCAATTTCTTTCACCACTGAGCAACAACCGCACAGATACTTATGGCGGCAGCTTCGAAAACCGGACTCGCATTTTGCTTGAAGTGGTAGATGCCATTCAAAATGTCTGGCCCGCAGAATTGCCGGTGTTTGTCCGCATTTCAGCGACCGACTGGGTGGAGAATGGATGGAATGAAGAAGAGTCTGCCAAACTCGCGCAAATCTTAACGGATAAAGGTATTTCGCTGATCGACGTATCCTCGGGCGGACTGGCTTCAAATGCGAAGATTCCGGTGGGTCCCTCCTACCAGGTTCCATTTTCTGCCAAAATCAAAAGAGAAACCAATGCGCTGACGGGCGCAGTAGGCTTGATTACCGAGGCGCAGCAGGCAGAAGATATTTTAAAAAACAACGAAGCCGACCTGATCGTTATGGCGCGCGAGCTGCTCCGTGACCCGTATTTTGCATTGCACGCGGCACATGAACTCGGTGAGGATATCGTCTGGCCGGTTCAATACGATCGGGCGAAACCTGCTTTGAAATAAGCTCACGGTAAAGCAGCTGCCATATTCAGGATTTCCATTATTAATTCGACAGGCAGGTCTTCTCCGGCATCTAAAAGCAAAATCTTCATTCGCAAACGCTTTTCAGCGATAAGCTGCGGATGATCGATCAGCTTTCCATTTACGATGCCGAGATAAGGTCTGCCTGTTTTCTTCTCAATCCAGATGTAGCAAAGCCGCTTTTTCCCGAGGCGGTAAAATGGTGTTGAGTATTGCCATACCTCTTCTATGGCAGGATCGTAGCTTTTGATCAAGTATCTGAGCGCGGAAAGGCAGCTTCTGACAGGCTCAGGTTTTTCCCAGAAGAACCGGTCAATATCCTTCAACATCATAGGTTGTGAATGTTATCTTTGCCTGAAAATACCTATTTATGCTAAATCCCCGTGCTGCACTTGTTATTGGGCTCATTAGCATCAGTATTTTTCCCGTCTTGGTCAAATGGGCGCCTGTATCGGGAATCACCTCCGCGTTCTACCGGATGTTTTTCGGTTTCGTCCTGATCCTGCCTTACGTGTTTTTAACAAAGAAATTCAGCTGGCCTGCTGGCCGGCATTGGTTTCCGATCATTTTATGCGGGATCATTTTCGCGTCTGATATTGCCGTTTGGAACTTATCTATCACACTTTCCAATGTAACACAGGCAACATTGCTCGCCAATTTGTCGCCTGTTTGGGTGGGAGTCGGCTCGTTCCTGTTCTTGCCGGATAAACCAAAATCCGCATTCTGGATCGGAACGTCTGTGGCACTTTTTGGAATTGGGATCCTGATCGGCTTTGAGCAGTTTGCCGGATTGCAGCTCAATGCAGGTTTCTGGCTCGCCGTGCTGTCAGGTCTGCTATATGCGACTTATATGCTGGTGAGCAAAGCTGTACTCGGGAAAGTGGATATTGTGAGCTTCATGACCATCAATATGGCGGTATCCAGCATTTACCTGCTTGTGATCTGCCTTGTATTCCACCAACCTTTATGGGGATTTGGAACAACCGTGTGGAGCGTGTTTGTGGTTCAAGGCCTGATCTGCCAGCTTGTAGGCTGGCTGGCGCTTAATTATGCAGTCAAAAAGATGGACGCAAAAAAGGTTTCTCTCAGCTTGTTAAGCCAGGCCGTAGTAAGCGGACTTTTTGCCTGGATTTTTATCGGGGAGCAAATTACATTGCAGATGATCCTCGGCGGACTGATTATCCTGGCCGGAATAGCAATTACCTACCGGACGAAAAAACAGCCGGAGCCATCAAGTAGAATAGAAGTTTGAAATCTATTTAACCCCGGATTCAGGCAAATAAATGGTAAAAGTAGAACCTTCCCCCAGCCTGCCGACCGCATCGATAAACCCCTGGTGGTTCTCTACAATTTTTTTACAAATAGCCAGCCCGATTCCCGTTCCTTCATATGCACTCCGGTTGTGCAGTCGCTGAAATACCTGAAAAATCCGGTCTTTAAATTGCTGATCAAAACCAATCCCATTGTCGGCAAATGAGATATACCTGTAAGTTACAGCTGGATCAGGGCCAGTTACGGGGATCAGATCGCCCATTATTTTGCCAGAGCTGATCCGGATCACCGGGCTTTCTTCGGGTCGCACGAACTTCAATGCATTGGCAATGATATTTGTAAAAAGCTGCTCGAATTGGTAAACGATCACCTCGAAGGAAGGTAACTCGTTACTGAAAATCTGCGCATGCCGGTTGTTGATCTGGTCGCTGAGCTGATCTTTTACATTCTTCAAGACTACATTCAGATCGGTATATTCGAAATGCTTTTCTACTGCATTGGCACGTGAAAAAGCAAGTAAGTCAATAATCAGCTGCTGCATTCGGGTTGACGAAGCCTGCATTCTGTCGAAATAATCCTTTCCTCTCTCAGTAAGGTTATTGTACTCGGTTTCAAGAATACGCGTGGCAAATGTCTGTATTTTGCGAAGAGGCTCCTGCAAATCGTGGCTCGCGACATAGGCGAACTGCGCCAGCTCCATATTGGTCCGCACCAGCTCATTATTCGCCACGGTCAGCTCCTGGGTGCGCGTTTGCACTTTACTTTCCAGCTGATCAATGAACAATTTGCGCTCGTGAATATCGGTGCTGGTACCGACCCACATCAGGATGTTACCATCAGGATTTCGCTGCGGAATAGCCCGGCTCAGGTTCCACCGGTATTCGCCATCAGCCCTTTTAAGCCGGTGTTCATACACAAACTCATTGCCGGTTTGAATGGAAAGCTCCCAAAGCCTGCGGTTTTCATTTACATCGTCGGGGTGCACAATATTGGACCAGAAATCTCCGTAAATCCGCCCCTCGTGAGCACCGGCGTAATCGTATACCGACTTGTTCAGATAATTCAGGAATCCCTCCGAGTCAGCAGTCCACACGAGCTGCGGCATGGAGTCGGCCAGTGTCCTGAACTTCCCTTCGCTGGCTCTCAATGCAAGCTCCGACTCTTTTCTGTCGGTTATATCCATCATTGTCCCGAGCATTCTGTGCGGAACGTGATCGTCATTGTACAAAATTTTGCCGTGCGTCCGGATCCAGTGAATGGATTTATCGGGATGAATGACCCGCGCTTCATAATAGTAGCTGCCTGTTTCCAGCGCTGTTGCGAATGCTTTTTCGACAATCGCCTTTCTGTCCTCAGGGTGAACGTGGTCGCGTAGTTCGGCGTGGGTCAACACAGCCGCTTCGTCGTAACCAAAAAGTGTGGCTAACCTTCCTGAATATATGATCTCATGAGTTTGCAGGTTCAGATCCCAGGTGGCAAGCTTAGTACCGTCGGTAGCAAGTGAAAGTCTGTCGACAGCCTCCGCGATCTGCTGGCGGAACCTGACCTTTTCAGTTACGTCATTGATCGAAACCATAATCCCTGACACAGATCCGTCGATCTCATACATCGGCGCGTACTGAAAATCCAGATAGAAGGTTTTCAGGCCGTCGGGTCCGTCAACATAAGCAAGTGCTTCGTTTTCGCGGTAAATCTGGCCTGAGCTGTAAACCTGCCGGAGAATATTGACAAACTTCTGGTCCTGCAATTCAGGAAAAACGTCCAGCAGCTTTCGTCCCACAACGTCGCTTTCTTTCCTTCGCCAAAGGTTTTTCAGCATTGTTTCGTTGGCAATGCTGATTACAAACTCTTCACCCTTAAAAATAGCTTTAGCAAACTGGGACTGTGTGACCAGGTTTCTGAACAGATTTTCGCTTCTTAACAGCGCCTGCTTGGATAAAACCTGCTGGGTAACTTCCGTCGCTACGACTATAATTCCGGAAGTTTCTCCCGTATCCTCAGAAAGAGGTTGATATACAAAGTTGAAATAACATTTTTGCGGCTCGCCAAACCGGCGGAGGGTAACTTCAAATTCGTTACCGTAAAAAGGCTTTCCGGTTTTAAGCACGTCGAGCAGGATAGGCTCCACAGAATCCCGCACTTCCGGCAATGCTTCAAAGAGCGGTTTCCCTACAAAATCCGCTTCGGTCCGGTCAACGATATTCAGGTAAGTATCGTTAGCCATTTCCACAAAAAAGCTTTCTCCTCGCAGGATGGACATTCCTACGGGAGCCTGCTTCATTACGTTTCTGAATCTGCTTTCGCTGTCTGTCGGCTGCTTATTTATAAACTCCGGATTGTAGGGAGAGTCGCCTGGTTTGTTCACGTGTTTGTGGAGAATCGTACTTTACAAAAGTAAACAGTGAACAAAAGGAAGGATTAATACTGATAATAAAAATTTTCCGCTGCTGGTGCCCAGTTATGCTTCTTCCAATCAATGTCCAGCACCTGCTTGATCGCTTGCTTTAATTTGGGGAAAGAGCCTGGCTTTCTGATGAAGAAGTTGGCTCCCTGCTGATATACTTTGCGAACCATTTCTTCCTGCCCGCTCGTCGAGAAAATCACGACGGGAATACCCTCCCATTCTTTCGTATTTCTGATTTGTTCAAGACATTCAAAGCCGTTTTTACGTGGCATATTCAGGTCGAGAAAGATGACATCCGGCGGAGGTGGCACGGTGGTTTCCATTAGATTAATAAGCTCAACCCCGTCATTTGCAGTCACCAGTTCAGCAGAGGTACTAACTTCCCTCAGCGCATCCTCGAACAACATGCAGTCGTCTGCATCGTCATCGGCGAGGAAAATTGATTTATTCGGTTTAGTGCTCATAGTCCAAATTAAGTATTAGGGTAGATAACAAAAACGTTGATCAATACATTCCGTAAAACCTAATCATGGTTTACTTGCTCACGAATTCAAAATCATATACAAGGTAAGAAAATTAAAATTTTAAATAAAAACTGAAATATTAAAAATCACCCTCAAGACTCTCTTTGGGCTTCTTTTTCGCCTGATGCAGCCTATAATTTAATGTAAGATTAATCTGCCGCAGCCTGCCTTGCGAACTGTTTCTTGTGTAAAAATTAGCTCCTTCCGTTATCGACCTGAACTTGCGGGAGTTGAAAACATCAATGATACTGAGCGTCAATGTTGCATTGTTTTTCAGGATATCGCGGGTAGCTGCCAGATCGAGCGTGGCGAGTGCCTTTCTTCTTCCCTGGGGGGTTTGCTGCGGCGCTTCATAGTTGCCGCGAAGCTGTACGTCCGTGGTTTTCCATAATGTAAGCCGCGACATTGCCCGTACAAACCAGCTGTAAGTATCGCTTTTGAATGTATCGTCTACATTAGCTCCATCCGTGATCGCCCTGAAAAAGTTAAAGCTTGCATCAAACTTCCACCATTGAACCGGGTTGAAAGAGCTCGTAAATTCAGCTCCGTAAGCATCTTCCGTACCCAGATTTTCCGGCCGGGTATAAGAACTTCCATCTTCCTGCACGCGCCGGATACTCGTGATCTTCCCATTCGTATGCCGGTAGTAAAGCGAAGAAGTAAGCGAACCTTTCGTCAGGTACTTGATGTGACCGAGTTCAAATGCATTCGTGAATTCGGGGTTAAGATCCGGGTTTCCGCTCCAATAATTGCGATTGTCGCTGTACGTGGCAAATGGGCTCAGGTCGTTGTACTGCGGCCTGCGTACCCGGCGGCTGAAACTGAGCTGGAATGCATTCTGTTTCGCCAGATCGTAAGTCAGGTGTACGCTCGGGAACAGATTGGCATAAGTCCGTTTGTTCACCTCGGCGGTCTGCTTCAACTCGGTTGTTACGCCAGTCCACTCCGCACGTAATCCGGCCTGGTAGGATAATCTGCCCGTTTTGTTTCCAATCATTCCGTACACTGCATTGATGTTCTCCTCGTACAGGAAATCGTTTGTAAGGCCGGGGAGCGTAATCCAGCCCCCGTCACTTGCCCGCTGGGTTACGGCATAGTCGTTCGTCATATCGCGCGAGCTGCTCCTGCCCCCTGCTTCAAACTTGCCGTCTTTGGCAAAAGGATGTACATAATCAACCTGGAAAAGCAGCTGCTTTTCGGTTTCATAGTTGACCGCCCGCTGCAGCAATGGCGCTATATCCGACGGGCTTCCATTGGGATTGAACACATTTTCATTGTAATACTGGTCAGAGTTTTCCCAGTTATCCAGGTAACGCACATCCGCTGTAAATTCCCGGCCTTTCCGGTCGAATGTTTTCTTGTAAGTAATGGAATATTCGGAGTTTGGCTCTGTTTCCGTTTCGTCCTGCGTTCGGATCGTGTAGCTCGTCAAATTGTCCTTATTTGTCAGATAGTCCCTGTAAGTCAGTGTTGAAAACCGTTTCCCCTTGCTCGTGCGCCAGGTATAGGAGCCGGTCAGGATGTTTTTGGGATTAAAATAATAATCAATTCCCCCACGTGCAGAATTGGCCATTCCTTTAAGATTGGTTTTCATATCCCGCTCCATGATGAATGTGGAATCATCGCGGTAAAGCTCCTGGTACACAAAGTTTTTCCCAGGCGTGTTCCGGTACGACATCGTATAGTTGATGAAGAAGTTGAGGTTCTTGCGTCTGTAATTAACATTGGCTGCCGCTCCATAGTTGGTCGGGTGGCCAGTGATGATATCAAAAGATCCATTGATCCCTTCTTTTCTTTCTTTTTTCAGAACGATATTGATCACCCCTCCCATTCCTTCGGCCTCATAGCGCGCAGAAGGATTAGTGATAATTTCCACCCGCTCGATCATACTTCCCTGCAACTGCTGCAAGCCGCTTGCGCCTTTGATACTCACCAGACCGGAAGGTTTACCGTCAATCAATATACGCACGTTACCACTTCCGCGCAGGCTCACATTGCCCTCTACATCCACAGCCACTGAGGGCACATTTGTGAGTATATCCACGGCAGTTCCGCCGGCATTGGCGAGATCTTGTCCAACATTAAAAATCTTTTTATCAAGAGACAGCTCCATCGTGCTTTTCTCCGCCTGCACGGTTACCTCGTCCAAAGTGCGCGCTGATGGAGCGACTTTGATTAATCCTAAATCCAGTGGAGAATTGGCAGCAGTGAGACGCACATTGGAAGTATACTGCGGCTTGTACCCGATGAATTCTGAAAGCGCGTAATAAGTGCCCGCCGCGATATCTACAATGAAGCCGCCGGTCTCATCGGTGATCGCCCCGCTTACAAAAGAACTGTCGGCCGATTTAAAAAGCCTGATGCTTGCATATCCAAGCGGGTCGGTTGTTTGTGCGTCTACAATTTTACCTGTTACTTTCAGCTTTGCAGCACCTTGTCCCAATGCACCGGAGGCACTCAGACAGACGCACACGAATAAACCTATCACCTTCAAAAATTGCCTCTGTCCACTCGCCTGTCCCGAGCCTGCCACGAACTGCCTGATACTACCCATTCTGTTTTTTGTAATATTTTTTGCGATACAAACTGCTTTGATTTTGCTAACAATAGAAACCGTTTTGTAAACCGGATTTACTCTAAACCGCTACATAATAGCAGGAAAGATTCTTGCCCTGATCTCTAAAAAGCTAACTTTGCAACCTTTTTAGCACATCTACGCCATTCCATGAAAAACGAAGCCTCACAAACGTTAAGATTAGCCTTCCCCATTATCATAGGCGAACTCGCCCAAATGGCGCTACACCTGATCGACAGCGCGATGGTAGGCGCGATCAGCTACAAACACCTGGCGGCCGCGGCGCTGGTGATCAATGCCATGAACATTCCTTTCGTGATCGGGATCGGAATGACGATCTCGGTTTCACAAATGGTATCGCTTGCCAACGGCAGGCAAGATGCACAGCAGGTTTCGCATTACCTTTTCAATGGGTTTGTGCTCTGTACACTCACCGCAATCGCAATATCCTTTACACTGGTGTTTGGTAAAGACCTGCTTTATCATCTTGGACAAGATCCCGACGTAGTTACGCTAGCGATCCCATTTATGCAGCTGATGGGAATTTCGATCATCCCGATGTTGCTTTTTATGACATTAAAACAATTTGCAGACGGACTGGAAAGTACCCGCACTGCAATGATATTCTCGCTTGCCGGTATGCCGCTCAACATTCTGCTGAACTGGCTGCTGATTTACGGTAACTGGGGCTTTCCGCGACTTGAACTGCTCGGTGCCGGCTGGGCTACGCTCATCACCCGCTCCTGTATGTTTATCGCATTGGCTTACGTGGTACTTAGTCACAAGACATTTGCCAAATACATCGCAGTACGCCGTAAACAGTGGAAGCTGAAAGGTCAGACTATGCGTGAGCTCCTGCACATTGGTGTGCCGAGCAGCATGCAAATAGGTATGGAAGCTGGCGCATTTGCAGTGTCCGGCATTATCATCGGTACCCTGGGCGCGGTATCGCAAGCCGCACACCAGATCGCATTGAGCTGTGCTTCATTCACTTTCATGGTCTCGATGGGACTCGCTCAGGCAGGGTCTATCCGCGTCAGCAATGCGCTGGGCAGGTCCGATTGGCACAAGATCATCGCAATTGGCAAGAGTACCCTGGTAACTGCATTGATATACGGAATATTCTGTGCCACGATGTTCGTAGCGCTGCGCCAGATTCTGCCATTTGCATTCAACAAAGAGCCGCAGGTTGTTTCGCTTGCTGCATTACTGTTGCTGTTTGCCGCCATTTTTCAGATTTCTGACAGTACACAGGCAATCGGTGCCGGACTTTTGAGAGGTATCAAAGATGTAAAAACGCCTACATTGCTGATCGGGATTGCCTACTGGGTAATTGGGATCCCGGTAGGTTATCTGCTCGCATTTCACTTCAACATGGGCGCACCCGGTATGTGGCTCGGACTGATCGCCGGACTTACCGTTGCGTCAGGATTTCTGATCACCCGCTTTTTAAAGATGGGCAGAAGGAATGTGGCTTTGCCCCCGGCAAGCCGCGCACAGGCTAATTTCCGCTAAGTGCAGACCGGGTTCAGGTTATTTAACAATATACGTCGTCAGGTCATTCTAACGGGAACTGTCCGTCTTCAAAAATCATTACTTAAATAAACCAAGCACTCATTTAGCCAGTTAGAAAATGGATTTTAACGCCGCATTGAAGAACATCTTTGTCGAAGAAAGTGAAATCCCTTCGGAGTTCAGCTTACCCTCGCTGATCCACCAGCGCGAATACCTCAGCGATGGGGTGATGAAACCCTGGAATGGGCCGGTTCACGAAGTTTACTCACCCGTTTGTATCAAAACAGAAAACGGACTTGAAAGAAAGCTGATCGGTAGTTACCCGGTCTGTACAGCTGCCGAAGCAGAGGAGTCGCTGAATGCTGCGGTTGCTGCTTATAACAACGGACGCGGCGAGTGGCCCACCATGGGCGTGGCAGAAAGAATCCATCGTGTCGAGAAGTTTACCGGCCTCATGATCGAGCAAAAAGACATTATCGTCAAGCTCATTATGTGGGAGATCGGGAAATCGTTTGCTGACTCGGCCAAAGAGTTTGACCGGACCGTTGAATACATCTACGCCACTATTGACTCGCTGAAAAACCTTGACAGAGATTCTTCGGGTTTTGATATTGTAGATGGTATCGCTGCGCAGGTGCGTCGTTCCCCATTAGGTGTGGTACTTTGTATGGGGCCATTTAACTACCCGCTCAACGAAACGTTTACCACATTGATCCCAGCCTTGATCATGGGGAATACAATTCTTTTTAAACCCCCGAAATTCGGTACGCTGCTGCATTATCCGTTGCAGGAAGCATTCAGGGATTGTTTTCCAAAAGGTGTTGTCAATGTGATTTATGGCCGCGGTAATGCAATAGTACCCGGGCTGATGCAGTCGGGCAAGATCAATGTACTTACGCTGATCGGGTCGAGTAAAGTTGCCAATGAGCTAAAAAAGCAGCACCCGAAAGTAAACAGGCTTCGTGCCGTTCTGGGATTGGACGCTAAGAATGCGGCAATTGTTACGCCTAACGCAGACCTTGACCTGGCAGTTAAGGAGATTATCCTCGGCGCGCTTTCCTTCAATGGCCAGCGCTGTACTGCTTTGAAGATTATCTGGGTACATAAAAGTGTCGCAGATCAGTTCCTGCAAAAGCTGAGCGCTGCGGTAGGAACGCTTAAATTCGGGATGCCATGGGAAAAAGGTGTTTCTCTGACCCCGCTTCCGGAAACCAACAAGATCGAATACCTCGACGAATGCATTTCCGATGCGCTGGCGCACGGTGCATCTGTTGTGAATGAAAACGGCGGCAAATCGGAAGGTTCATTCTTCTATCCGGCAGTGGTTTATCCGGTGAATAAAGAAATGAAACTGTACCATGAAGAGCAATTCGGGCCCATTGTCCCGGTTGTTCCATTTGAGGACCTGGAAGAAACGATCGAGTTTTTGATCGAGTCAACCCACGGGCAGCAGGTAAGTATATTCAGTAACGACGCCGATGAGGTGGCGGCATTGATTGATCCGCTTGTGAACCAGGTAAGCCGGGTTAACATCAATACACAATGTCAGCGCGGACCGGATGTGTTCCCATTCACCGGCCGGAAAGACAGCGCAGAAGGTACATTATCTGTTCCCGACGCAATTCGTGCATTCTCGATCCGCTCGCTTGTCGCATTTAAAATGAACGAGCAGAATAAACAGCTGATCAACGAGATCGTGCATGAGGATACATCCAATTTCCTGAGTACCAAGTTCATTTTTTAATGATATTGTCATGAAAAAACCTTCTCAGTCTGCATTGAGAAGGTTTTTTCTTTTATACCAACAAGAAATCAATCCCTGTTAACAGGCAGGTAGACATTGAAAGTAGCACCTTCTCCCGGCCGGCCCTCGGCACTTATATAACCGTGGTGGTTCTGCACGATTTTCTTGCAGATTGCCAGTCCGATACCGGTTCCCTCGTACTCATTTTTCCCGTGCAGTCTTTGAAACAGATCGAAAATGCGGCTTTCGTATTGCTGATCGAAACCGATCCCGTTGTCTTCCACGCTGATCTTGTAAAACTCACTTTCGTCTCCTTCTCTGGTGGTGACCTCACAATGAATGCGGATCAGCGGTGTTTCTCCCTGCCTGCTGTATTTGATTCCGTTACTTACCAGATTTTGCATGAGTTGATAAAACTGAACAGGTATTACGGCCATCGTGGGCAGCTTACCAAGTTCAAAAACAACCTTTTTCTCGTCAATAACCCCTTCCAGGTCTGTTATCACCTCCTGCACAATCCCGTTAAGATCAGTATTCACGAATTGTACGTCGCGTGAATTTGTCCCCGAGTAACTCAGCAGCGCTTCGATCAGCTTCTGCATCCGGGCGGCCGCCAGCATAATGCGGTTGAAATAATCGGTCGAACTTTCTGAGAGGTGTTTTTCTCTTTCCAGTATCCTGCCACTGAATGCGCGGATTTTTCGGAGCGGCTCCTGCAGATCGTGGGAGGCAACATAACTGAAAGATGCAAGCTCCTCGTTGTTTCTGCGCAGCTCAATATTTTTTACCCGCAGCGCTTCATTCAATTTGATATCCTTGGAAACATCCTGCAAAGCGCCGATCATCAGCTGGTTACCCGCTTCCAGAATAAAGTTGCCGCTCAGGCGCAAGTACTTGATGTCGCCCGAACGCGTAACTACACGATAAGTACTCTGGAGCAGTACCTTTGTTTCAAAAGCGCGGATACCGTCGCGAATAGCCTTACCCCGGTCGGCCGGGTGCAAAAACGAAATGAATTGCTCAAAAGATGGCGTAAACTCCTGCGGCTCGTAGCCGATCAGGCGGTAAAGATTGTCGGAACATTCCAGTTCATTGGTGGTAAGGTTCCATGCATAGCTGCCCACATTCGCATTCTCTTCCGAATGCTTGAAGATAGAATTCTGAATTTTCAGTTTCCGGTTCAGGTCCAGCAGCTCCATATCCGAGCGGAGCTGTTCCGTGATATTCCGCTCCGTAACAGTAACACCGTCACCCAGTTTCTCAATCGAAGCATCATACCAGTTGATCTCCCCTCCGTACGCGTGGCTCACCTGGTATCTGTCGCCCTGCCCCGTTTCCAGGCACTTCGTCAGCTTCTCGAAGACACCGTTATCAAAGATGGCGGGATAAACGTCACTGCACATCGCGCCAATTATTCCGGTTTGCTCCCGGGTTTTGCGAAAAAATGATTCTGCATTGGTATACAATATCCGGAAGTCAACAACCCGGTTGTTCTCGTTCCTGACAGCCTCAAAAGATGTGATACTGTTGCTGGTCGTGTTCAGGATAGATTGTAAAAACTCTTCAGATCTTTTCAGCTGCGCGGTCCTTTGCTCCACTTTACGTTCGAGCTCCTCGGCGAAATTTTTCTGCTCGTGCACATCCATACATCCGCCCACATACCCGATAAAAACACCATCGGCTGTGTACCTCGGTACGCCCCTGTCCCAGATCCATCGATACGTCCCGTCGAACCGCCGAAGCCTGTATTCCATGCTGAAATCCTGCCGGGCGTCGAAATTTGTATTGTAGATGTGGATGCAACGTTCCAGATCGTCGGGATGAACACCCGCTGCCCAGCCGTCGCCGAATTCCTGTTCAATAGTCTTACCCGTGAAATCCAGCCAGCCTTTATTGAAGAAGTAGCAGCCTTTATCAACGCCCGCCAGCCAGATCAGAACGGGTGCAGTATCGGCAATGATCCTGAACCGCTCCTCACTTTCACGTATCTTAGCTTCGGCTTCGATCCACCCGTCACCCCGCACGTCAGCCTGCTGCCTGGAAGAGGAAACGTTATGATCACGTGCTATCGCCAGCTCCTGTTCCAACTCGGCAATCCGTTGTATTAATGAGTTATAATCTGCATTCATGCCGTACAGCAATATTGTCACTTATCAATTTACAAGATCAGGCTTTATTCGCAATCTCAATCTTGAATAAACATGCAATTATATGTACTTTCGAAAGCAATGTCAGGGATTTGATTACCGTTCAATAGTTTATTTTTTTAGTGACATTGTAATTTCCTGACCGACCTGATCCAGCCCTGAAACAGCTGCTGGAAACCTCTTTAATTTTAACCTTCTTCTACAAAAAACAGCAGATCCCGAATGAGTTTACCAGCGACAGGAGACGAAGCTTTCAGGCGAACCATTTCGCAAGATGATATCGAGCGGGAGCTGCTGCAGGAGAAGCTGGCTGTTATATTCCAGTATTCGCCGGATGCACATCTTTTATTTGATGAAAACGGGATCATAGACTGTAACCAGGCAGCGGTAACAATGCTGGGCTGCAAAGACAAGAATGAGCTGCTGTCCATTCACCCGGCGGCTTTTTCCCCGGAATACCAGCCCGACGGCCGCCTTTCTTCTGAAAAGTCCCGGGAAATGGATCGGCTGGCCTACGAGAGCGGCTATAACAGATTTGAATGGATTCACAGGAGAATGAATGGCGAAGAGTTCCCGGTCGAAGTTACCCTGAACCCTGTCCCGATCAATAACAAGAAGGTTTTGCTGGTTGTATGGCATGATATTACCCACCGGAAGCAGGCAGAGGAGGCAGTCAGGCGCAGCGAGGCGATGCTGGCCGAATCGCAGCAGCTTACGCATAGCGGCAGCTGGGAAGCGGATCTGGTTACGGGCCAAAACTTCTGGTCGGACGAGGCTTTCCGGATTTTCGGTTTGGAGCCAAACAATGCAGGCCCGGATACCGAGCTTTTTTCCCGGATGATCCACCCGGATGATCTTCATTTATACAAAAAACATATAAAAGAGGCCATTAACAACCTTCAACCGGCGAGCTTTGATCTGCGGATTGTGCTGCCGGACGGGAATATCAAGTTCATACACGCCATTGGTAAACCTTATTCAGACGCTTCCGGTAAGGTGATCAAGCTATACGGCGCGATCATGGATATTGACAATCAGAAGAAAACCGAGCAAGAGCTGATCCGTGCCAAAGAAATGGCAGAAACGGCAGCAATTGCCAAGTCGCAATTCCTGTCTACAATGAGCCACGAGATCCGCACGCCAATGAATGCGGTCATCGGCTTTACCCATTTGCTGCTGCAGCAAAATCCTACTCCGGAACAAATGGAGTATCTGAATATTCTGAAATTTTCGGCGGAGAACCTCCTCGTGCTCATCAATGACATCCTTGATTTCAGCAAGATAGAGGCGGGCAAGATCGAGTTTGAGGAGACTGCTTTCAATGTATTGTTCCTCCTGGAAAATATCCGCTCGGCCGTTCTCCAGAAAGCCAACGAAAAAGGGATACTGCTCAAACTGAAAGTAACCAACAGCGTGAATGTAACTGTCACAGGCGACCCGGTCAGACTGGGCCAGATATTGACGAATCTGGTGAGCAATGCGGTGAAGTTTACAGAAAGTGGAAAAGTGACGATCTCGGCCGATGTGGCCAAACGTGAGGGAGATACAGTTCTGATAGATTTTCGGGTAGAAGATACCGGGATCGGAATCCCGCCTGACAAGATCGACAACATATTCGACAGCTTTACCCAGGCAACTTCCGATACTACACGCAAATACGGTGGTTCAGGTCTGGGCCTTACGATCACCAAGCGGCTCCTGGAATTACAGCAAAGCAAGATTTATGTCGATAGCGAACCGGGAAAAGGCTCGGCATTCTATTTCAGCCTGGCTTTCAAAATCAGTGAAAAGCAACTTGCCGAGCAGCGTGCGGGTGGTTTTACAAATACATTCAGCCTGGAAGGAATGCGGGTACTTATCGTGGAGGACAATGCGATTAACGTGCTCCTGATGCGCAACTTCATGAGGCAATGGAAAGTAGAGCACGATGTAGCCAACAATGGGCTGGTTGCATTGGAAAAAGTGCAATCAGGCGACTATGATCTCGTCTTAATGGATCTACAAATGCCTGAAATGGATGGCTACGAGGCTACTCAAAAAATCAGACAGCTTCCTGGTGAGAAATATGCCAGGCTCCCCATTATCGCACTTACCGCTTCGGCTATGATGGATATTAAGGATATTGCATTTACGGTTGGAATGACCGATTATATCAGCAAACCTTTCAGTCCGGCTGAGCTTTATTCAAAAATTGCTGCTTATAGAAAGGACAATGACCTTTCGTAGCGCCGCCACTTGGCACAATATTATTCGAGCTTGCAACCACATCAATGCAACTCACATGAAAAAGCCTGGCGTGTTTTTACTGCTTCTGCTTACCGCAACCTTTTCCTGCACTGAAAATGATGAAAGTGCACGAAATATCACGATTACCGAAGACGACCGGGCGTTTGTACTTGTTGCAGCCGATGAAGGGATTTTCCAGATAAGCGCGGGCCAACTTGCATTGGAAAATCAGGCTTCCAAACCCCACGCAGACTTCGCTCAGCTCATCATCGATGGTTACACGAAATCCAACGAGGAGTTGAAGGCATTTGCCGCCGACAAAAAGCTGACCATTCGAAATACGATCTCGAATGAGCGCCAGCAGGCACTTGACAGCCTCGCCGCACGCAGGGCGGTTGCATTTGATACCACTTATGCAGCTACCATGATTAGTACACACACCCAGACTATCTCTTACTTTGAAGAACAAGCGGACATTGTTTCGGACGCGGCACTGAAATCCTGGATAGAAGGGAAATTACCTGTTCTCCGCAGCTATGTGGAACAGGCGAAAGCTTTAAGTGAGCTGCCGGAATAATGCAGTGAATTAAATAGAGGAAACATTCTACTTTAAAGCTGACAGGCTGTTAAACGTGATTATCCCCAATGGGAGTAACCATCGTTGGTCAGGATATCCCGGCCATTCTGCTGCTTGAAGTCCTGAATAATCGAATCCCGCTCAGCCATGTTTTTGGGATCAACACTGATGATGATACCACCTTCTTTGACGCCTTCCTCGTATGTTTCAGAATGCGTAGAAGGAATTCTCGCGCCTATTATCCCTCCTAGTGTCCTCCCGGTAATCGCCCCGGTAATTCCCGCGACGACCGGCCCGGCTATGGAGATACCAAGGCCAGGTACAGCGATCAGGCTCAATGACATTAAAAAGCCGGTGAATGCACCTGTCGCCCCGCCGATTACTTTTCCCTTTTCTTCCTCGTTTGCCGGTTTGGATTCAGGCTCTGAATGATCGCTGGAGTCGCTTAAATGCTTATTCAAAGTTTCATCGGACATCAAAACAGAGATCTCGTCTTCTGAATAGCCTCTCTTCAAAAGCGATTTATAGGCTTTGTCGGCGTCGGCCCTCGTCAGGAAAACTGCGGACACCGTGCCCGGCGAGTCGTAGGCGTAAGATGAAGATTCTGTCATGATGTAATCAGATACTTGGGACTTTTTGTACAGGAGCTTCCTGTTCCTCTCGTTCGGCCGGCTTGATAATCATCCGCAGAGACTGGTCCTTCGTGAAATAAGCGACCATCCAGTTATACAACGTCTTAATCCTGTTACGCTGATTGATCAATGCGATCAGGTGAATGAAGAGCCAGGCTAGCCAGGCGATAAGACCTTTGAAATGCAACTTGGGCCTAGGCATATCCACCACCGCTTTTGCACGGCCGATAATTGCCATTGAACCTTTATCGTGATAAGAAAACGCTTTCAGCGGCTTGTTTTCGTCGGCAGCCTTGAAGTTGCGGGCCAATGTTTTACCCTGCTGTATAGCTACTTGTGCGACCTGTGGGTGTCCCTGCGGGAAATTGCTGTCGGTCAGCTGCAAACAAGCGTCGCCAATTGCATATACATTAGGCAGCCCGTTAATTTTATTATAAGCATCTACGAGCATCCTCCGTCCTCTTCCATAAGCTTCCGGCGGTATTCCATCGAATATTTTACCTGTAACCCCGGCAGCCCAGATCAGCGTTTTCGTTTCAATAAATTCGCCGTCAGTGAAGTAAACCTTATCGTCCTTGAAATCGACTACGTGGGCATTCAGCTTGATTTTCACCCCCAGTTTGTTGAGCGCTTCGTAAGTATCCTGCTGCGATTTCACGCTCATCGGAGAAAGTAATGCATCTCCCCCGTCGACCAGGTAAATTTCACTGCCTTTTCCGGCGAGCTCGGGGTATTCTTTCCGCAGTACGCCATTTCGCATTTCCGCAAACATCCCCGAAATCTCCACGCCTGTGGGTCCACCACCTGCAATTACCACGGTAAGCAACTTTTTCAATTCATCCGGGTCCTCGCAGATAGTCGCTTTCTCCATTTGCTGGAGTAACTTATTCCGCATTCCGATCGCATCCTCCAAAGTTTTCATCGGTGTGGAATTGTTTTTCACGTTTTCCATTCCAAAAAAATTGGTTTCCGCACCCGTCGCGAATACAAGCTGATCGTATTCCAGCTCGCCGTTTGCGAGTATGACCCGGTTTTCCTCAGGTATTACCTTAGTCAACTCGCCGAGTCGGAAATGCAGGTTTTTCCTTTCTGAAAACAACTTCCGGAAAGGATAGCTGATACTGGAAGGTTCCAGGAATGCCGTAGCAACCTGGTATATCAATGGAGGAAAAAAATTGTAGTTGTTTTTATCCACCAATGTAACATCAAACTTCTTGTTTTTGGCAAGGTCCATAGCCAGGTTCACACCTGCAAATCCTCCTCCAATGATAACGATTCTCATAAGTCCTGTTTTAATCTTAGGGGGTTATGACTTTTATGTTAATTCAGAAGGGTTCAGGTTTTATTAACTGCCAAATAGTATGCCAAAGCTTTTCAAAAGTGCATTACGCCATTGTATCAGTCATTTTTCCTGATTTTTTCAGATAACGGACATAGCCATAAACGGCACCAAGCACCAGTACAATCGCGACGAATAGGATCATGCGCGAGTCACTATCAGGCACCAGCTGGGGATATTTGAAGATCAGGATTGCCGAGACACCTAGCAACCAGACCAACAGCGTGTTATACTCTTTGAGCACCCACCTTTTGTAATTAAACTTCATCCCTTCAAATGCGCG
Organism: Dyadobacter crusticola DSM 16708; assembly: GCF_000701505.1. GTDB lineage: Bacteria > Bacteroidota > Bacteroidia > Cytophagales > Spirosomataceae > Dyadobacter > Dyadobacter crusticola. The sequence goes on from NZ_JNJB01000004.1 coordinate 306,470, forward strand.
GGATATACCGCCGAAATTGATCAGCCAGCGATTCACCCTGCTGCAATACGCGTCGAACTGAGCACCGAATTTGTTACGCAGAAAGTTTTCTTCCGCAAGCACGATTGCCTGATAAATAAACAGAAAAAGGGGCATTACGATTCCCACATAGATGAGCGAATTGGCAAGAATGCCAACACCCAGTAACATCAGGATATTTCCGACATAAAGCGGGTTGCGGCAGTGATTGAAGATCCCTTCGGTCACCAGCTTTTCAGCATATACCTTCTTGTCTTTCCCACCACGAATGATATAAGCCAGGCCGATTGTAATGCCGCGGATAATTTCTCCTGCAAATGTGACGAGCAGCCCGAGAATGATCGGGTACAAATAGTAATTTTCACCGAATTGCTCTGGCTTGAAAAGCAGCGGCGAAGGAAGAAAAAGTAGGAGGTAAAGAAAAATGAACAGATTGTTCCTGTACTTAAAAAAGAAGTTTCCTATCGCTATCATTATTTTTTATAAGCTATCATTCCTGAAAAATTGTACCACTTAAAGAATATTTCGCAATCCGCGAAACCGGCTTCCTTTAACAGAAGCATGTTTTCAGATAACTTATATGGAATCAGCACGTTTTCCAGCGCTTCTCTTTTCTGCGAGATTTCGAGCTCGCTGTAATGGTTTCTTCTTTTGTAGTTATAGTAATATTTAATGAAGTCGCGGTTGAAAACGGAGCTTTCGGCCAGTACCTTTTCCACCAACAGCAGCACACCACCCGGATTGAGGCCGTCGTAAATGTTACGCAAAAGCCGCTCGCGATATAGCGGCCTTACAAACTGCATGGTAAGGCAAAGAATGACTACTGAAGCATTTGAAATCGGCAGGGTTTCCTGCTGCAAGTCGCCGACCTGCAAATCGTAGGGACGCACAAAACCCGCTTCCTTGAATTTCAGGTCGCATTTTGCGAGCATCTCCGGAGATTCGTCAATGCCGATAAACTTAATGTCAGATGGGATAAGCTTGTCGACTTCAATGAGCGTGGTCCCGGTGGAGCAGCCCAGATCGTATAAATAGCTGCCTTCTTTGACGTGATCCGCGGCAATTTCCGCGAGCATGCGCTGTGTTTCGTTGTAGAACGGTACCGACCGGCTGACCATATCGTCAAACACCTTCACTACGGTAGTACCGAATTTAAAATCGGAAGCTTTGGTGATCTCGTCTTTGAAGACCTCGTCCTGACCTCCGTTCTCAATATGCTCCATTTGTCAATAGTTAGATTACGTTGAATTCCGGTTGCTTTTCGCTTGAAATAGAAAATTCCATTCCAAATATGCGAACTTGTTACGTAACCTGTACAAGCAACTGAATAATCCTGTGGCAATCTTATGACAATTTGGCGAATTGAGCCTCTCAGGAAGGTTTTATACGCTGAACAATCGTCTTGCCGGTAGCAAGTTCTGTTCCTTTCAATTCTATGTAAACAACATTTGGCGACCAGAATGTACCTCCGTCAATGCGGATGAACACCCGGCTGAGAATGCATTCTTTTTTGTCAATGGTAGTATAAACGTGGTAGTCGTTGCGGCTGTCTTTCCGAAGTTGCAGCGGCAGTTTGGAGTATGCTACCGAGCGGAGCTCGTAAGAAGCGTTTCCTTTGTCTTTAACATTGATCCCGTAAGCAAACTTGCGCTGAAGATAATTGAGCTCTCTTCGCTCACCGCCATCGGTATATCTGATCCAGAATGTATTGACAGGATCTTTAACACTGAGCCGGCCCTGTTTGTCGGTATTTAGCTGATAACAGATTGTATTCGCATTCGGGTCCCGTTGAATGTAGAATAGCAAACCCGGTACATTGCTGGGGACTGGAAACTCATCCGGATTGGGCAGCTTGTCGCCGTCCTTGTCGCCCGCGGAGAAAGTCCCTGAGTACGACGACAGTATCAGGCTCAATGCCATCAACCAATTCCTCACATATTTCATAATAGACAAACGCTTCAGTAAATGGCCTGCGCGATCACTTTACGATCACACTCTCCATGCATGACAACATGATTAACTGCCTCCTGGTTTCCCGAAAACGGCCCGGAAGACTGAATTTTTAATGTCGCCATTGCTGCGCCAAACTCCCCTGCTTCCTGCACATCCGCACCGCGTACTTTCTTGCTCAGGTATCCCGCCATATAAGTATCACCGCAGCCTGTCGCGTCCACGACAGCAGCTGGCTTAAAGGCTGGGATCTGATAGAAATGATCGTTTTTGTAGACGAGCGAACCCTTGCTGCCCAGCGTAATGATGACTTCCTTCACGCCCATTCCAGCCAGTATTTTTGCACCTTCACGGATATCAGAAGTACCGGCAATTACTTCCATTTCAAATTCATTTGCTTTCAGTATCGACACGTGCGGCAATGCTTCTTTCTTATCTGCCCAATCAGTGTAATACACTTTTTTATCTTTCACAAACCGTAGGTAGCCTTGAATGTCTAGCGAAACCTCGCCTTTGGATGCAAGATGTTTGAGCAGATCCAGCTGGATATCATCTGAGAGCAGCGGCCCGAGGTGGAAAATGCGGGCTTCTATCTCCGGCATTTGTTTCACGGTAAATGGAGCGGCTTTGTGCAGCACATTCTGTTCCCGGTGATCCTGATTGGCACTGTAAATATTTTCAAAGTAAACGGTGTAGGGACTGTCCTGAGAGAAAACTTCAATGCGTTCATCTCTGAGCGACTTTACAATGTGGCCTTCCTCCTCTGCCAGTGCAGTGACCAGCATGTATTTTACATCAAAATCCCGCAGCGCCTTTGAAAAATAAAACGAAGTGCCGCCTGGCATATAGTTGACCGACTGTGTGGTCACAACCTTATCAAGGGTGATATGCCCTATCGTACAGATTTCGTACATAAGCTTTTTAATAGAATTGATTTATAACCTCTGCGGCCTGAGCAAAATCAGCAATTTCCACAACTCCTTCGAGCTGCTGACCCGGCGCGCCTGCATCTTCCCACCCGGCTACATTCAACCAGATTGCATTGCAGCCCAGCTGCCTGGCCGGAGCAATATCCTTTGAATAGGAATCCCCGATGATCACGCACTCGCCTGCATTCAAACCCAGCGCATCAATACCAAGCTGATAAATCTGCGGATCAGGCTTTCTCACGCCCACCACGGCAGATTCAACCACAGACTGGAAGTAACCCAGGATACCAAAATCTGCAAGTACGCTCTGAATGTTCCCGTAAAAATTGGAAACCATTACAACCGGATAATCTGCTGAGAGCGCTGCAAGAACCGGCTTTGCATTATCGACGGTAGTGTGTGCGAAATCATTGCATTCACGCGCGATAGCATTTATTGCGCTGTCATCAATATCGTGCCCGCTATCTTTCAGAAAATTGAACTGTTCAGTCAGTTTGAGCGAGAGAACGTCGTAGAATACATGATGCGGCTGTACGAGCGGTTTGATAGCCAATGCTCTTTCGCCGTACTTGTAAGCCTGTGAAAATGCATCCCTGTCAACGTTCACCTGATTGTGCTGGTAAGCTTCCCACAAAACATGCGCCCAATGCAGGCCATTGGTGTCGATTGTACCACCGTAATCAAGTAGAATTCCTTTAATCATATTTGGCTTTGGCTGTTGGCTGTTAGCTATTGGCTGCTAGCTATGCCTTATTTACTTACTATTCTGTTTTTCTTATTATATCTATTTCAAACCTTCCTAAAAGCTTATAGCTGTTGCCTGTTAGCTACCGCCTTATTTACTTACTATTCTGTTTTCTTATTATATCTATTTCAAACCTTCCTAAAAGCTAATAGCTAACGGCTAATAGCTTTTAGCAACCAATACCGGCTTCGAGTTTGTCTTCTTATTAACCAATGCAAGTCCTATGATGATCCACACGATCTCTCTGATACGCATTACAATTCCGATGAAAATTCCCTGCGAGGCTGCCAGTCCTACGCTTCGCAATGCGAGCACGAGGCCGCCTTCGCGGGTACCCAGCTGCATTGGGAAAAAGAATATCAGGTTGGCGAAAAGAGAAGAGCCGGAGCTTACAATCAGGGATTGCGAGAGCGACATTTCCATTCCAATTGCGTGGGCAGTAAAGAATATTTCAAGACAGCCGATCACTCGGGCTACGAATTCGTAGAATAAGGATGCGTAAAATACATTGCGTCGCTGCGCGTAAAGAATGCGGATCTGCTCGTCAACTTCGTACAGGTTCTCTGCATTTTTGATCGCAAACTCCCGCGCTTTGTTCCCCACAAAAGGCAGCTTTTCAAGCAGTCGGAAGGTGCTTACCATGAAACCTTTTTTGTACACATTGATAAACCAATAACCCAGGACCAACCCCACGACGAGCAAAATCCCGCAACCTGCGAGCATTACATCGCTGAGCGGAACCACTGCGACAATCAGCACAATGCTTGTCAGCCAGAAAATCACATGAGAAAACATGTGCATCAGACTGTAAAGCAGCACCGAAGAAGTCGCCTTTTGCAGGCCTAATGCAGGTTTAAGTTCCAGGATACGGTAAGGTTCGCCTCCTAATGCAACGAAGGGAGTAATGTAATTGATTGCGTAACCTGATATCGTCAGCCGCAACACTGCCCAAAAGGAAAGATCACTTTCTGGTACCGCGGGCTCGTGGATAATCGCTTTGAAAGCAAATGCATTCAGTATATAAATCAGCAGCCAGCTTCCGATCACGGGTACAAACCAGATTCCCGTCAGCTGAATGTTTTCCCAGATTACGCCGACCCCGGTACTATAGATCATATAGCCCAGAGAAATGACGCCGATCGCGAGAAAAACTGCCTTATATATTTTGGTATTCATTGATTTTGCCGCTCGTAATCTGCTGATGAAAATGCTTGCTGACTTTCTCCTGATTCGCAATCATATAAATCAGGATGGGATTCAGAACAAGCATATCGAAGAAGAAATAGATCCAGGACTGGTCGATAAACAGCCAGACGAACAGAAAAATCACGCGTGTATTGAACTGAACGATATTGGTATACTTCATTAAAGGCTTGTTCATTGCCCGAAAATCTATAACCAGCTTTTCCGGCAATGTGTTCCGGTATTTATCCCTTACAACCCAGAGTAATTTTTGGAGGTTTGGTGAAAAACTCTCCTGCATTTTGGTATAGTTCAGGTAAAAGCGGGCTACGAACTTCATTCCAAAATCCCGAGTCCAGCTTAGCTTGTCATATTCTGCCTGCAATTCGCGACTGTTGTCCAGCTCGCTACCGGATGTGCCTTTGATGAAGAATAAATGTACATTACGGTAATAATCCGCCATCGCGGATTGAACTACGTGCGACGCGCCGGCCAAAACTCCCCAAACCCAGATCCAGGCTGTCCAGCCTTCATTCATTCCCCGCAAACACAATGCAACGTGAATGGAAATAAACCAGAAATCGCCCGCTGCTCCGTCGAGAATGCGACCGAGGCGGCTTTTGTCATTGGTCATTCTCGCCAGCTGTCCGTCGGCACTATCCAGTGAATTGGCGAAGACCAGTAACAGCATTCCGATTACATTGATCCAAAGCTCCTGATAGTAAAACAGGATACCCGCTCCGACCCCGAAGAAAATACTGACAATCGTTACCGGGTTAGGCCTGATACCTACTTTGGCACAAAACAATGCGATCTGGTACCCGATCGGGCGATAGAACCAGATGTCGATCTGCTCCTCGGTATCGCGTGATTTTAGTGAGTTTTGAAAGGCCGAATTACTGGCTTCGTCTTTTAATTCAGATGGTCCGGTAGTTGTAGTCTCCATTAATTGTCATTTGTAAATTCCTGAAAAATGCGGCCTGCGATATGCCCGGCTGCCTGGTCCCGGCAAGGTGCAAAGCTAGGCCAGTCGTTCAGATCGATTATGCGGAACTGTCCGTCCTGCCCGATGATCGCATCGCCCCCGTAAATACTTATGCCAACTGCCTTTGCTGCTTCGGTAGCAACCTGCTGCAAATGCGCAGAATCGAAAGTGTAATATGCCGAGTTTCCATTCACCTGCTGGTACTGTGCATATTTGTGGTGATTGTTATCGTAAGGATAAAACCAGAAGAAAAAGTCTGTCCCTCGCACGCCATAGAATTTCACCAGGTCACCCACCAGATTTTCAGAAATCACCGCATCCGGAATATCCCGCAATGCATATTCCCGCAGGATCTCTTTTGCTTCTTCCCGGGAAGCGGCAAAAGAAACATCTTCTTTATGGATCGCGTGAAAATCGCCGCGCTTGATCCAGTATCCCTTGCTTTTTATATCGTCGAAAACGGTTTCCTGATCGTAGGAAGTAGGCACGATGTAGCTGTCTGCAACGGGAATGTGGTGCTCGTTTAGTGCTTTTGTCAGATTGGTACGAAAGCAATTTTCAATGCCAAATGCCGAGTTAACTACTTTTACGCCGCTGTTTTCCAGTTCCTGCAACCGGGCTACAACCTGCTTTTGTCTCGCCATTGTAAAAATCCGGGGCTGCTTCACTTCTCCCATTGCAAGGAACTCGTCCTCACAACAAATACTGACTTTGCAACCCATTTGTTCAAGCGCCCTGGCCGTCAGCGAGAAAATCGCGTCGTCGTTGCCAATGTGATTTGGCGAATACTTTCTGTTTCGGTGTACGCCGAGTATTTCAATTTCATTCATACGCTGCCGGTAAATGAACCGGTCTTTAATCATTGGTGTCAGTTTGTTTTCTGATTTTCAGGCAAGGTTCTCCTCGCTCAAAAACGATTCTGCCGTCTCTATATCGCTCACGTGGTCTACGTCTACGATTTTGGAGAATGGATAAGCTTTCAGTTTAAGTCCTTCCCCGACAAGCTGCCGCTGGAAATTGCGCATTCTGGCAGTCCCGCTGCCGACAGATTTGCCAAGAACCCCGATCGCATCTTTACGTAAACAATAAATTCCTCCCGAGATATATCGGGTCTGCATTTCATTCGTATCTGTAAACGCCGTGATTATGTCACTTTCATTCACGTGTACGAAAAGCGGACTCTCGTCGTCGATAAATGAGGTAACCGCCATTTGCCCGTCCAGATCTGAATTGGATTCAAAAGCTGCGATGAATGCAGCAAATTCCTCTTCGCGAAAAATCGTATCGGTGGTAGTGAGACAAACCGCATCTATCTCTTCAACTCCATTCAGCAGCTCAAATGCACTGTGCAGCGAGCTGGGCGTCGATTTCTTAATAATATCAATGGGCAAATCCCTTTGTAATTCCAGCAAATGCGCTTCGAGCTCCGGGGAATTTTCATTTATTATAATCCGGATGCGCTCAGCCTGGTTCCGCATGAAAATGCCGATCAGCCTGTCTATCATCATCTCGCCGCAAAGCGGGACCATCGGCTTCGGAAGTTGAAAACCTTCGCTGGCGAGGCGGGAGCCTTCACCTGCGGCTATGATGGCGTAATTCATACTAATTGGTGTCTAAAAATTGATACTAGAAATCCAGCTTGAACCTGGCCCGAACGCCCCATTCAGAAACACCCGGATTGTCCAGGTAGCTAAACCTTTTCACCAGATCAACCCGGATCAGCTTAAAAATATTCGCGATGCCGACGCTGCCCTCAATGTAAGGCGCCCGTGACAACGTGTAGCTAATCGGCCGACCAGTTTCATCTACCGGGAAACGATACAGTGACGGATGCAATGCAGGATTATTTTCATCTCGCAAGCCGCCGACAAGACCTTTGAAACTGAACACTTCGCGCAACTTCAATCTTTTCAGCAATGGGATTTTATTGAACAAAAATCCATTCATATAATACTGTACATCCAGGCTTGCATAACGGTCGCTTACAAATTCCAGGAAGTTCATCAGGTTGAATGAATTGAGCTGGTATGCATAGGTCTGGTTGGCGCGGTGGATTGTCAGCAATGGAAACAATACATTTTTCCCGAAAATATAACCTCCCTCTCCCGTCACATCGGCATACCCGAACTGTGACAGATAAAAGCGTTTTGAAACATTACCTGAAAGATTGTGGTACCTGTTCTGTCCTGCGAAAACTCCCTTCAGACCTGCATTATACCTTACCGTAAATATCGGATAGCGGTTGATAATGGGTGTGCGGTACAATTTGCCCTGATAGAACTGCTCATTGGGTGCATACCGCAATTCAAAGTTCGCTTCTGTATTGTTCAGGATACCTTCATCCTGTAATGAACCGTCAGAGTCCAGACTTTCATAGCGAAGTATACCCGCAGCGCGCTGGCTCCATTGCGTGAAACCGATTTTGTAAGACAAATGACTGTCGAATTCTCTTACGTATTCCAGCTTGTAAATGTCGTTGTACAGCCAACGGTTATTGTCGCCCCGCTTGAATGAGAGCAGCAGGTTATCTTCCTGAACAAACTGCAATTCCTGCCCCGGGATTTTGGTATCGCGCTGGTAGCTTGCCCGTATATAGTTGAGCGGGAAATGGTAAACGGATTTATTATTGATAGAATAGGTCCCTGACAGGAAGTACTTCCACTTCTCGTCTTTGAAACCGTATGCAGTGTATGCTTCAAAATACACACGTTTGCTGAGCTCCGGCGTAGTTCTGCCGCCGAAACGTAACCTGAAACCTTCAACGGGGTTGAAACTGTAAAAGGTATTAAATGGCCCGATCTCAACTTTCCCGAATGATTTGTACCCGGCCAGGAACAATGTCGCAATATCCATTGTGCGCCGGAACGAGGGAATTGTTTGAAGCGTATCTATATTCTTGTAAATGTCCAGCTCGGTCGCTTCCAGCGGAATGTGGCGCGCGCTTCCCCAGAAAGACTCTCCTACTTTGATCTCAGGATTATATGCAATTTCCTCATTCGGGCCTCTGTAAACGCTGTCGGGCCGGCTCTGGTTGATTGTATAGTTCTTGAAGTTAACTACGCGGTGCCCGTACAAACCGGCACTTTTTTCTCCCAATGCGAATTCCATTGCCAGCGAAGTCTGGCTGGGGTGGTACCGCCCGTCAGCACTTTTCTCGAATTCGAGACTGGCTTCCAGGTCGCGCATGAAATTGAGGTTAATGTCTTTATTTACGGTCAGATACGCATTCTGAACACCATATTTTCCGTCCAATGTGACAAACAGCTTTCCTTCAAAAAGCATGTCAGTCTTGTTTCTTGGGACAAAGCCCAACTCGATCAGCCAGGGATCGTTGGTTTTAATGGTATCCCGGATGAAGAATTTGTAGAATGTAGGCGCTGTATTCGCAATCGGGCTCAGCAACAGGTTCGTGGCAATGGAGATATCGTTGTCGTAAATGTTGATATCTTCATACAACCGGTTGAAATAGGCGCTTAAACCTTCATTGTCCACAAACTTGGCATCAAATTCCGCCCGGCGGTTAGCCAGTACACGCTGCTTTTTGGTGTACGGACTTTTGCGGAAGTATACCTGCGAAAGCTTTTCCTCTATAAACGCAGGCAGCATATTCTTCCCGCCCATTGCGCTCGAATCCTGGGTTTTGAACAAAAACTGATAGTTCTTGAAAATACGTTTGTCCTTGAACCCGTCAGAAAGATTGCTCAATGCAAGCGAGATCTTTTCGTACTGTTCATATTCCACGTAGTCGTTCCCTGCCATTTTGTTTTCATCCTTGTGTGCGATCACCTCGCGAATGAGCTGTACAGCAGGGTTATCCTTATTCCGGTAGCGTCCTTTTCCTTTGATGGTCACCTCTTTGAGCATGGAAGCATCTACCGGCAACTTGACGTCGATCACCTGTGAAATACCGGGTGTGATCTGTTTTTCAACACTGAGATAACCTACGTAAGTAAATTTAACGGTAGCGTGATTCTCCCGGAGCGTCAGTGCGTAGCGACCGTCAACATCAGAAGCTGTTCCCATGGTCGTGCCCGGGATCAGTACCGATACGAAAGGCAGGGTTTCACCTGTTTTCGCGTCTGTAACGGTTCCTTTGATTGTAGTTGTATTTTGCGCTACGGCTACTCCGGACAGGATCTGTATCAAACAGATAACCGGAGCAATTTTATACCATACCGACTTAATTATTGTTTTCATTTTTGAAGATCATAACACATGTTGTACCCCTCCACCTCCGGCAGTTCACATACGGCGCGGGCCGTTGTTCCGGTGGTGTGATCCGATATGAAATCAAATCGGGTGCAGGAATTAAAGCCAGTTGTTCTCTTTATACCATGTTAAAGTCTCCGCAAGTCCTTGTCGCAGGTCGTATTGCGGCTGGTAATGCAGATTGTTCCGGGCTGCGTCTATACTACAGTTCCAGTTCGAAGCGGTCAGCTCTTTTAGCTTCTCCCTGTTTAAGACAGGCGTTTTCGGTGAGAAGGAGTAAATGATGTCGAGCAGACCTGCCAGCCATTTTACCAGAATCATGGGCAGATGTGCACGAAAGATGTTTTTCCCGCTTATCTCTTTAAACCTGTCAGCCAATGCATAACGGTCGTAAGCATTCCCATCTGAAATGTTGTACACCGTTACTTCTTTCTTGTTTTCAGTGAGTGCGGCCAGGGTGGCGGCTACCAGGTCTTTCACATATACAAAACTCAGTCGCTGGGGCTTGTTGCCGATGTAGGCATCCAGTCCGCCGGAAAGTGTTTTGAACAATACGAACAGATCCTTTTCACCGGGTCCGTAAACCGCTGTGGGTCGGATGATTGTGAGAGGCAGTCCGCTGACTTCTTCCAGATACTTTTCAGCCAGCAGCTTGCTTTTTCCATAATCGGTAACTGGTCCTGGCAGCGTGTCTTCCGTAATCGGTTTTTGCTCGGAGTAGCTCAGCGGGCCAATAGCGGCCAAGCTGCTCAGAAATACAAACCGTTTCAATGGAATATCCGCCGACATTGCAGCTTGCGCCAGGTTTAGGGAATATTGGGCGTTGACCAGATTGTAGGCTGCTGCCGTTTTTTCCTTGGTAACACCTGCCGCATGTATAATGTATGTATAGCCTCCCGCTGCGAGTAAATCTTTTAGTTTTTCGCGGGAGCGGAAATCTACGTTCACAACTTTGAGAGCAGCCGGGTAATTAGTTGCCAGCTTTTCCAGGAATGCGAGGTTGCTGCTGGGCCTTACGGCGGCATGTACTTCCATCCCATTGTGCAGCGCAGCTTCTACCAGGTGAAACCCTATAAACCCGCTCGCTCCCGTTATGAACACACGCTCTTTCATATTGCTTTTTCGTACAACCTGTAACGCTTGTACACATTTCCATTGATTTGCTCAATCGCGTGGTTGATCATGTAATTATCTTCCAGCATCCATGAGCATTCCGCCGATTTGATGCCTTTCGCCCGACCATTCTTGATCACTCTTCCGTAAAGGCAGGCTTCAATGCCCATTTTCCGATAATCTTCAACAACCCCCAGGGTCAGGACCCGCAGCCCTTTGATCTTCTTTTTGCCAAAAAGCAATTTGAAAATCCCGGTCGGCAGCAAGCGGCCCTTTTTTATTTTTATCAAAATCTGGTTGATATCAGGAATTCCCAATATGAACCCGATCAGTTTGTTATCTTTTTCAGCAACAAGGCAAAAATCAGGATCAAGGATCATTTTCAGATCTTTGGCCAGATAGTTGAACTCGTTTTCGGTCATCGGAACAAAGCCCAGGTTCTTGTCCCAGGCAGAGTTATACACCTCCCTAATCTTGACCACTTCTTCCTTGAACTTTTTCAGATCAATGGAGCGGATTACAATATCGCTTCGTTTCAGCCTCGCTTCCAATGCATCGATCAGCCGCACAGAGCGGTCGTTGACAGACTCTGTTGTGATCTCGTAAGCAAGCAAATCCGTTTTCTTTACCAAACCCGTATTTTCCAGCAACTGCTGGTAATAAGGCGCATTATAAGGCATCATCGCGACCGGCGGCCTTTCAAAGCCCTGGATCAGGAGCCCACATGTATCGTTCGTCGACAAATTGACAGGCCCCCAGAGAGTATCAGCCCCTTTTTGTTTCAACCAGCCGGAAGCTTCTCTGATAAGCAGATTAACCGTTTCCTGATCATTTATTGTGTCAAAAAATCCAAAAAAACCATCGTTGCGCTCGGTAAACGCATTGTGGTTGGTATTATATATTGCAGCGATGCGGCCCACAATCTCGGAACCCTCGTACGCCAGATAAAGCTTTACCTCGGAGTGCTCGTAAAACGGGTGCTTGCCCGGGGTAAGCATGTCCTTCTGAGCAATGAACAGCTCAGGAACATAGTTTATATCGTCTTTATAGAGGGCATGGGGAAAATCAATAAATGATTTAAGTTCCCCGGGAGAGTTTACGGGTACAATTCGCTTCATAGTCTTTGTCTTTCAATAAGGGCTTCCGGACATACTTCGCGGTAAACGCGTGATATTTTATCAACTGCTTCTTCAATTTGGCTGAAAGTATGTGTCGCCATTAATGAAAACCGGATCAATGACTGCTCAGGACGTACGCCGGGCGAAACCACCGGGTTTACAAATACACCTTCATCCTGCAAGCGTTTTGTCATGATAAAGGTCTTGTCGTTGTCCCTGATATACAATGGAAGAATCGGGCTCTCGGTCTGGCCAAGGTCAAATCCATTGAACAACAATAATTCTTTGGCATACCTGGTATTTGCCCAAAGCCGCTCAATATGGTGTGGCTCAGATTCAATGATATCCAATGCAGCCAGGGTGCTTCCCACCGAAGCAGGTGTCATGCTCGCGCTGAACATGAGTGAGCGCGCGCGGTGTTTCAAGTAGTCGATCGTAGCTGCATCTCCTGCGATAAATCCGCCAAGCGAAGCCAGCGACTTGCTGAATGTGCCCATTACCAGGTCAGTTATCTCAGTCTGCCCGAAATAAGAGGCTGTTCCTGCACCCTTTTCACCAATTACACCCAAACTGTGCGCATCGTCTACCAGCACCGTTGCATCGTACTCAGCCGCAATTGCATTCAGTTCCGGCAACTTCACGATATCCCCTTCCATACTGAAAATACCATCCGTGGCGATCAGCTTGTCGGCTTCGTCGGGCAGCAAGCTCAGCTTCTTGCGAAGGTCCTGCATATCGTTGTGAGCGTATTTAATTACTTTGGAGAATGAAAGCCGGCTGCCGTCGATGATCGAAGCATGATCGCTTTCGTCCAGAATGAGATAGTCATTTCTTCCGGTAAGACAGGAAAGTGCGCCCAGGTTGGCCTGGTACCCGGTACTGAAAAGCACCGCACCTTCTTTACCTGTGTATTTGGCAAGCCTGCGTTCCAGCTCTTCGTGAATATCAAGTGTTCCGTTCAGGAACCGTGATCCTGCGCAGCCGGTACCATATTTCTGAGCCGCTTTTTGTGCCGCTTCAATAATATACGGATGCGAAGTAAGTCCGAGGTAAGAATTGGACCCGAACATCAGTACGGTTTTTCCGTTGATGATCACCTCAGTATCCTGACCAGATTCAATTGGTCTGAAGAAAGGATAAAGACCTTTTGCCTTAATGGCTGCCGCGTCTTTGAATTCGGATATGCGCTTATTTAGTTTTTTACCCATAAATAATTAATGTCAGAATCAACAGCTTCTTTTAGGGGGTGCCGGGAGGCGTCAGGTTCAGACCTGATCTAATTGACTTCTGGCAATCAATTGGTGTTGTAGTTGATGTTTTTCATATAAAACGAAATTAACGGTGCTGAGTAATAGAAGTCTCGATGCATGAACCGGGCCGGTAGTTTTCACCCGATGACGTAAAGCAGGAAACGACCATTTTTACGTATACAACAGGTCCGATTGACGGATTAACCACATACCTGTTCATCTGGTTCACAAAACTGACTGCTCTTTTTGGATTTTACCGTTAAAAACCAATTAAATCTTCAAAGAGGTTTTTCGGTTCTTGCCTTTCTGTCAGACAGCCGTAACTACGTAACCTGCCCAACCTGCCTTCTTTTACTACTGAATTAATTGATAACCGGAAACGCTTACCGCACTGGTAAAGACCTAATTTGCTCACTATCTGGATGTGTTGCAAAACTAAACCTTTTACCCGAAAGCTGCTGCCGGCGCTTACAAAAATGCATGCCACTATCAGTGCGACTGCAATCCGCCTTACCGGCCAGCTTTTTTTCAATTTGCATTTAACGTTGATCAATATGAAACTCCCGGCAGTCTGCTCCAACTCTAAAATTACCGGCGGTTAAACCGATGGATAAGCGATAGCCAAATGTTCAATAATTGTTCATTTTAGACAGCCGTTCTACCGAATGTCTGAAATCTCACTTTTCGAGGATCAGGTAATTACAGATCATCGCTTTTACGTGCTCCTTGTGGTTTTCGGCAAAGTCTTCAAATTCTTCGGCAGAGATACCAAATACTTTCTGGTGCATTTCTTTGCCCAAAAACAGAAACTCAACGCAACTCGTCATCAAAGGCAAAATGCTTTCAATGGGCACTGCACGCAAAACCCCGCTTTCAATTCCCTCGGCCAGTTGCCGGCTAAACAACGTTGATTTGAGCTGACAATACAACGACATTTTGACTAGCAGCCTTTCGGGTTCCTTGTGAATCTCGTTCATGATAAAAATAACCAGGTCTGGCTCCTGCCTCATCATGCGGTAGTTGTTTTCAACGACCTCCGAGATCTTTGTTTTGATATCAATCGGCTTATTCAGGATGTCGATAATATTCTGGAAATACATCTCCATCAAATCCTTGAATATCTCCATAAACAACTTTTCCTTACTTCGGAAGTAATAGTTGGTTAAAGCAATATTCATATCAGCCTCTTTGGCGATATCGCGGGATGTAGTGCCATCGAAACCCTTTTTCAGGAAAACCCGCTTCGCCGCTTCTCTGATCTTGTCCTCACTTTTTTCAGATACGCACTTCACAATGTCAAATAGTTAGGTGGAAATTGGTTTCTAAAAACAAGCTTTTACTAAATCCGTGCTTCAAATGTCAGGAGTAAAATTGACTTGTACAAGTGTATGAAACGAATATTTTAAACGGTTGTTTAAAATATTTGCACAAGGGAATGGATTCGCGGAAAAATGCAAAAATTTACTCAGAAAGTGTGCTCCATTCTGCTACGTGCCCGTCTGTTCTTTCGACAAGCCACACCTTGGTACCTGGGAAGCGTTTGACCATTTTCTTGCTCTTCTCAATTCCTGCAACACTAAATGCAGTTGCAAGTGCGTCGGAAAGCGCCCCGCCGTCGCAAATGGCGGTCGTACGAACATGAAACAGCAGGCCAATACCCGTTTTTGGATCAACAATGTGCGAGTATCTTACGCCTTGGTATTCCATATACCGGTAAGTCGGCCCGGAAGTGGCGAGAGAGGTATTGGATAATTTGATTGTTTTCAGCGAATCGCTGCCATTGGAAATCGTAATTTTCCAGCCGTCGGTGCCGGGAGGCGGGTTTGTCATGACGATTTTACCGCCGGCGTCCATCATTGCCGAGGTGATACCCAGCTTTTCCAGCTCTTTTAATGCCTCCTCAGCGGCAAACCCTTTTCCTAAACCGCCGATATCCAGCCGCATTCCTTTTTGCGTAAGAAAAACGCTCCTTGTTTTGGAATTAAGCTTCATCTTGGCATATCCTGTTCTTGACATGGCTTCGGCTATTTCCTCTTTGCTTGGGAAAGTGCCTTTCCGCGTTGCGTGCCGCCACATCTGGACGACAGGGCCTAACGTCACGTCAAAAACACCGTCGCATTTCTTACTTACATCAAGTGAAATATCGAGAATATCGAAGAGATCTTTGCTCACTGGTATCCACTTTCCACTACCCGACTGAGCAGAAAGTCTGTTAATCTCACTTCCGTCGCGGTAATCGCTCATGATTTCGTTCAGCTCCTCAACCCTTTTGAATGCATTGTCGGCAGCGCGCCGGGCGAGTGTATCGCTGCTCGCATAAAAAACCAACTTGAATGGAGAGCCCATTAATCCCCTTTCAAAGCTATAACGCGACTCCTGGGAGGAAGCGAATTGTGGGCAGGCGAAAATCAGAAGGAAAGCAAAGACAGGGAAATACTTCATGCACTATGTTTAAAGATCAAATGCGAAAATTACAGCATTTAACCCGGTAAGGTTCAGGAAAAACGCATTTTATCAAATTACATAACGAAAAAAGGCACAAACCTTCCGGTTTGTGCCCTGTAATTATTACTTTTTCAAGCTTCAACCGTAGTAATCCAGAAGGCTGTTACGGTCTGCGTGACTATGATGTGAGTTCATTGCGTCTTTAATCATACCTGCTCCGATAAACGGCAGGGAAACGATCGTCGAGATGATCATTGCTATGAACAAAATGGTTGCGAAGAAAAACTTCCCGCAGTAATATATGACGTTTGATAGTAGGCTCATAATTCAAATATTTATATGGTACTTTTCCTTTTCAAAATTATAATAAATAATCATGCCACAATGTTTTATTGAATGATTTTATCATTTTTTAAGAGAATTTTAAGGATGTTGTACATTGAAACTCAGGTTTGTAGTACGAGTATTACATGATTTTAGAAGATGTTTTATGCTAAGATTGTACAATAACAAAGAAGTGTACTACTTTCTGGATAATCCCGGGCAAATAGATCTCCATTAAGCCGCCGGCCGACTGAATTGGTGAAAGCATTATATTGCAGCTACGCCAGTCTAACAAGTTTGTTTCACTCCAATGAAAAGAAGAACTTTTATCAATCTTGCCTCCGCCGCAAGCATCGCGCCTTTGGCATTTAGCATTGCCGGATGTACCTCTCAGTCCAAGGAGCGGTCAACAGAAAAGCCTTCCGGGAACGACTTCAAAGAAATGACCGTCGCGGAAATGCAGAAGCTTATGCAGGAAAACAAACTAAGTGCACGCAAGCTCACGGAGTTCTATCTCGACCAGATCAAAACGATCGATGAAAACGGTCCTGCTTTGAAATCCGTCATCGAGCTTAATCCCGATGCGCTAAGCATTGCAGACGCATTGGACCAGGAGCGAAAGAATGGGAAGCTCCGCGGGCCTTTGCACGGAATACCTGTATTGATTAAAGACAACATAGATACGGCCGACAAAATGCAAACTACCGCCGGCTCCATTGCATTGGAAGGAAACATCGCCGCACAAGATGCATTCATAGTTAAAAAGCTCCGTGCCGCAGGCGCGGTGATTTTGGGTAAAACGAATTTGAGTGAATGGGCCAATTTCCGCTCGACCCGTTCTTCCAGTGGTTGGAGCAGTCGCGGCGGTCAAACCAAGAATCCTTATGTACTCGATCGCTCCCCCTGCGGATCAAGCTCGGGCTCCGGGGTAGCTGTGGCGGCCAATCTTTGTGCAGTATCAGTTGGCACAGAGACAAATGGCTCCATCGCCTGTCCTGCATCCATGAACGGAGTAGTTGGTATCAAGCCGACCGTCGGGCTGGTAAGTCGATCCGGCATTATCCCTATCTCTAAAACGCAGGATACCGCCGGTCCATTTGGCAGAACAGTGGCCGATGCTGCTGCATTGCTCACGGTAATCGTTGGCGCCGATCCGGCTGATCCGGCAAGGTACCCAAGCAAAGAGTCACTTCCCGACTATATGAAATCGCTGAATCGGGACGCATTGAAAGGCAAGCGCATTGGCGTAGAAAAATCTTTTTTGAAACAACACGAAGTAATCGACTCGCTCCTCAAAAAAGCGCTGGACCAGATGAAAAGCCTGGGTGCAGAAATTGTGGAAATCGAGTTTATGAAAACGCAGGATACGGGCGGCGCTGAATCTGACTTGCTGCAATTTGAGTTCAAGGATGGAGTGAACCGGTACCTTGCCGGCTCGAACGCGAAAGTAAAGTCACTGGAAGAGCTGATCGCATTCAACAATGCAAATAAAGCCAAAGCAATGCCTTACTTCCAGCAGGGACTGTTTGAAACGTCCCAGCAAAAAGGCGATCTGGAAAGTAAGGAATACAAAGCTGCTCTTCGCAAGATCAATCAGGTAGCAGATCTGCTCAACCGTGAATTTGAGAAAAACAAACTCGATGCGTGCTGCGGACCGGCAACCGGCGCTTCCTGGTGCATTGATCCCGTTAATGGCGATTTCTGGACGGGGTACGGATCCTACGGACCTGCCGCAATCGCCGGTTTCCCTTCCATTACAGTTCCAATGGGCAATGCGAATGAACTGCCAGTCGGGATTTCGTTTTTAGGCCGCGCATTCAGCGAGCCCGAATTGATCGGAATTGCTTACGCTTACGAGCAGGTGTCGCGGAATCGCGTCGCACCCAAATTCATCGAAAGTGTTGGCAAAGTATGATCGAATGTAAATAATCTGCTACGGCGATAGTAACCTGCACGCACCGACCACTTTTTATCCTGCAAGAACAACTTCCATGGATAGAAGACATTTCATCAAAAGCAGCGCGCTCGCTATTTGCTCAGTACCAGTATTTTCACCAATTCATTTCGCATCTCAAAAAGCAGCCGAACAAATGCCGGCCTGGCTTTTGGAGATGGTCGCGCGAAATGATAACAGCATTGAATCCCTGCGAAACTATCAGGTAAAAGACACAGCAAGTCCCGACCTGGGCGGGCTGCGCGACGGCTTTGATATACTAAACCCGCACAGTACTTCTGCAATGATACAATGCGGCGCGGCTGGCCTTTTTTCGCCTTCTTCCAAGTATCATAAATCACCCGAACTGCTTGCGAGCGTGAACCTGGCGGTACAGTATCTTCTCAAAACACAGCACGGCGACGGGACTATCGATCTGCTTTCTACCAATTTCCATTCGACTCCCGATACCGGTTTCCTGGTGAAAAGACTGGCAATGGCTTACATGCTGATGGAAAAATCGGCTACGCCGGGCATTGAGAAAGTATTGACAAACCTGAAAACCTTCCTGCTTAAATGCGGGGAAGCATTGAGCGTGGGCGGTATTCATACGCCCAATCACCGCTGGGTTGTGTCTGCTGCATTAACCAGGTTAAATGAACTTTGGCCAAATCCAACATACGTTGCCCGCATTGAACAGTGGCTCGGCGAGCGCATTGATATGGATGCGGACGGACAATACAATGAGAAAAGTACGTTCATTTATTCCTCGCTCACCGATCGGCTGCTGATCACCATTGCCAAAGGCCTGAAAAAGCCTGAATTGCTCGATAATGTCCGTAAAAACCTGAACATGACAATGTACTACGTGCATCCGAACGGAGAGGTAGTTACAGACGCGTCGGGGCGGCAGGATAAGGCGGTGATCGGGACATTGGAAAACTATTACTATCCCTATCGTTATCTCGCTATCAAAGACAAGAACCCGCAGTACGCTGCCATGTGCCGCATGATCGAGAAAACAGCGGGTCCTAAGACAGGCGCATTCATTGACTATTTTCTCACAGATCCTTCCCTCTGGGCTGAATTGCCGGCAGAAAAACCATTTCCGGTAAATTATGTAAAAACATTTCCAAACTCCGGTCTCGTGCGCATCAGGAGGGATAACCGCGACTCCACATTGATCGCCAACAATCCTGTCTGGTTTACTTTTATGAAAGGCAATGCAGTTTTGCAAGGCCTGAGGTTTGCGTCTTCATTTTTCGGAAAAGGTCAGTTTCAGTCTGAAAAAATCACTCAGAATGGAGATATCTGGGAGCTGACCCAAAAACTGGACGGGCCTTATTACCAGCCCTACCCGAAAGAATCGCTGCCCAACGACGGTGACTGGGAGAAAATGCCGCGCATATACCGCCCGCAGAGCGAGGTACAGCTGCTCGAAACCAAGGTCCGGATCAAAGAAACTGCGAACGGAATGGAGGTTGAAGTGACCACCAATGGAACTGAGCGGGTACCTGCCGCATTGGAGCTGATTTTCCGTCCAGGCGGTGAGCTGAAAGGAGTTGTAAAAATTGAGAACACCAAAGATTCGTGGCTTTTGAAAGAAGGAACGGGAACTTACCGGTTCAACGACGATAACATTTCCTTTGGTCCGGGAATGGCTTTGCACAAAAACATTGCATTGCGCGGCGCATTGCCTGCGATGGAAGCCCCAACTGTGTTCCTAACCGGCTTTACACCTTTCAAACACGTAATACGGTTTTCGTGACGGGTATTAGCTGTTAGCTGTTAGGTAACAGCTAATGGCAAATGGCTAATAGCTACTTTGCAAAAACCTGAATACCAGTTCTGTGATCTGATTATAATTCGTTAAATTTGGTAACCTCCCGTTCCATAAAGTCCCGGATTTTAATCGTCTGTCACAATGCTGAAAAAGACTTCTATCCTACTTCTTCTGGTACTTATTGCGCACGTTTCGCTGGCCAATCAGATTCTGATCCCAATGGACAAGTCGCAAACAAATCACCTGAAAGCGTACGGGCTTGCCTATGTCCTGCTTAAAGGAGATATCGACGTGGAGTGGCTGCTCAACTATCGCGGCGGCAGCTTCAAAGTCCAGTATAGCAAATCCATTGAAAATGAATGCAAGCTGCGGGCGATTTCCTACGAGGTACTTTCGGATGCCGCCAGCGCGCAGCTTGTCAACGAAATCAGCAACCCCAACATTAATATGGACGTGGTGAAGCTGCATAAGGCAGCCAAAATCGCAGTTTACTCTCCCATTAAAATCAGTCCGGCCGAATTCGAGAATACCGATGCTGTATTGCTGGTTTTGAAGTATGCAGAAATTCCATTCGAAGTAATTTATGATGAAGAGATCTTAAAAGGCGAGTTGCCGAAATATGACTGGCTGCATTTGCATCACGAAGATTTCACGGGACAATTTGGCAAGAACCTGCGGCGGACTTCGCAGGAGGATATCAAGGCGCAGGAAGCAATAGCTAACCGGTTTGGATACGCCAAAGTACCGCAGATGAAGCTGGCTGTGGCGAAGTTGATCAAGGAATTCTGCGCAGGCGGCGGTTTTCTATTCGCCATGTGTTCAGGCGCAGAGACTTTCGACATCGCACTGGCTGCCGAGGGAATTGATATCGTGGATAATCTTGACGGAGATGGAATCGATCCCGACGCTCAGTCCAGGCTGGACTTCGGAAAGACATTTGCCTTTCATAATTTCAAATTGCAGCTCGATGAATATGAAGGAATGAATTTTTCGGACATCAATTCCTCGGCCGGCAGGTACCACAGCTGGGGCGAGAATAATGTCTATTTCTCCCTGTTCGACTTCTCAGCGAAGTGGGACGTAATCCCGGCAATGCTGGTTCAAAATCATGAAAATCTGATCCGCGAGTTTTTCGGTCAGACTACTGCATTCAGCAAATATACCGTCAAGCCGAGCGCATTGGTAATGGGGACCAGCAACTCTTCTGACCGTTACATTTATGGAGAAATGGGAAGGGGCCAATGGACTTTTTACGGCGGTCACGATCCGGAAGGCCGCGGCGGCGGCGGCCGAAGAATACCCACCGATCTGAATTTATATCCAAATTCGCCGGGTTATCGTTTGATATTGAATAATATTCTTTTTCCTTCCGCTAGAAAGAAGAAGAGGAAAACGTGATAGTACATTTCACGAATTTGAGAGTTTGACAGTTATACCCGAACATCTCGAAGAATGGAACACACTAAGACACCGGATATTAATTCTGTACATACTCATTCGGACTATCAAACTAATCAATGGAACGAGCGAACTGAACTGATTGATGGAAAGATATTTAGATCAACCACAAATCCTGGGCTATTTCACCAGACAATTTCTCAAAAACTCCATCTTGCACTTGGTAACTACTTTAGAAACAGTTCTCGAAAAGTCTTTTTCACTCCTTTCGAGGTCAAGCTTCTAAGAATACCAATAAGTAGTAGCGGCTTGAAATTACATTCGGTTGTGCAACCCGATCTGTGTGTATGTCAAAACAGAAAATTAGATGAGCTGGGTTGTACAGGCGCTCCTGAGCTAGTTGTCGATATTTTACGGACTGGACATTCGAAAGTTCAAAATGGGTCAAAAGTTTGAGCTTTATCAGGATTGCGGAGTATCGGAATACTGGATGGTATTTCCTTGCTATAACGCAGTAATAGTCTATGTACTGAATGAATCAGAAAGGTACATAGGTCTTCAACCCGCCACTTCGAAACTTACCTCTACTATTTTCCCCGATCTTAAAATCAATCTGGAAGAAATTTTCAGCTAAGCCTATAACTTGGCAAGTTGCGCGGCTACTTTGCGGTCGATGCTGTTCTTGCCGGTATCATAACCTACCTGCCGCTCAACGAGCTTGTTATCAGAGTCCAGAAGAACCCAGACTGGAATGGATTGGAGATTGTATTTCTTATCCAGCTTGATCCTTGAAGAATCGGCAAGTGCCAGGAACTGCGACCAGGGCATTTTCTCCTTTTCCAATGCTTTTTGCCAGGCAGTTTCGTCATGATCTATTGAGATACTGACAATATTCAGTTTGTCCTTAAATTGACTTTCCAGCTTTTTGATCTGTGGAATTTCCTGTCTGCACGGCCCGCACCAGCTTGCCCAGAAAACAACCAAATTATGCTTTCCACTTCCATTCAATACCGCTGACGTAAAGCTTTTGTCTGGCTTTTTAAGTAAAATATCAGCTGGGAACAGATTGCCGGTTTTATTTTCAACAGCAAGATAGGATTTGATATTTGCATACTCGCGAGTGCTTTGTAACGCAGGATCAAACAAGGGAAGCAACGCTGCCAACTCATGATCGGATAGAGATGATTTTGTCCAGTTCAGCTGTCTCAGTAACTCAGAAGAAGTCGCGTATTTTTTTATAAGCGCCCTATTGTATGCTCTATCTTTGTCGGATAAAGCCGGGCCACTTTTAAATGACAAATGCCTGTAAGCTACTTCTGTTTCGAGATTAGGATTTTCAAATAGAAACCCAACCTTTTCATCTCCCCGGGGCTTAAAGGCTGGATCAGCGACAAAATTAAAATTGCCACGTGTGAGAATGAAGTTGCTTTCTACCGTTTTGTTCAAATAAGGGTTCTTGATTGGCAGCCGCTGATAGGGCGCTCTGGGATTTGCTGTTTCATAAACAAAACTGCAGGGAATGGAGCTAAATTCTGCCACAGGCTGTATTTCAAATCGAAATTTACCTTCTTTAACAACAGTTGAATCAATAAAGCTACGACTACCAGCATTTTGTAAATACAGCTTTTTACCTTCCAGAAATGACGTGGTACTGACGAAATCGCCGTTTATTACAATGTCTTCTTTTGCTGAGTGTACACAGCCCAGACAGGTAACTAACGAAAGAAAAAATGCGAGCGAATAGCTGGATAGAAGATTCCAGCTTGTTGATGAATTTTCCATTTTGAGAAGCAGATGAAGGTGAATCAATCCGGTGAGTACTTCTCAAATATAGTAAAAGTTACAAAAGTAGATGAAACTTTATATGAAATATAATTATATATAATCCACCATCAACTTTCCAGCTCGCTGCGAAGCGCCCGGGCCACCTACTTTTTCCGCAAGTACCTCGTAATCTGCAAGCTGAATCATGTGTTTAGTGCCGCCGGGGAGAATACTTCTTAATTCTTCCGTTAGCAGCTTTTCATTCAGTTCATCCTGGATCAGCTCTCTAACCACTTCTTTGTCCATTATTAAATTGACAAGCGAGATAAACGGAACGCGAATGAGGCGCTTGGCAATCGCGTAGGAAAGACCACTGGTTTTGTAACATACCACCTCGGGCACTTTAAACAGCGCAGTTTCCAATGTAGCAGTTCCGGAGGTAACCAATGCAGCAGTGGCAATGTGCAGCAGGTCGTAAGTACTTTCGTATACCACCATCGACTTCCCTGAAAGATCGGCTCCGGAATAAAGCTCGGGAGGCAGGTTTTTGACACCTGCAATTACAAACTGATAATCTGGAAAATGAGGCTGAATAGAGAGCATTACGTTTAGCATCCCCAAAATTTCCTGACGCCGGCTGCCCGGCAGTAATGCAATTACCGGCTTGGTGCCTATGTTGTTTTTAGTCTTAAAATCAGGATCTGGCTTGAATGCAGCGATCGCGTCCATCAATGGATTTCCGACATAATCCACTTTGTAGTCAAACCTCTTATAAAAATCTATTTCGAACGGAAAGATCACGAACATGTGGTCGACATTCTGCTTGATCTTCCAGGCGCGTTTCTGGTTCCACGCCCACACTTTTGGAGAGATATAGTAAAAAACCTTAATTCCTTTCGCTTTTGCGAATGCCGCAATGCGAAGATTAAAACCGGGATAATCAATTAAAATCAGGGCATCGGGCTGGTAGTTTAAAATGTCAGCCTTGCACTTCTTCAAAAAACCAGAGATTTTGTGCAGGTTCATCGCTACTTCCAGGAAACCCATGAAAGCAGTGTCTTTATAGTGCGTGACGAGGTCAAAACCTTCCGCTTGCATTAAGTCGCCGCCCCAGCCGCGAAACTCCGCAGCCGGATCGCTTTCCTTAATTCCCTTGATCAGATTGGATCCGTGCAGATCTCCCGAACGCTCGCCGGCTATGAGGTAGTATTTCAATGATTGAATGACCGGGTCGCCGGTGCGATGAATGACTGAATTTGTGAATTAGTGAATGAGCGAATGAGCGAATGAGTGATTAGTATTGTCACGCTGAGCGCAGTCGAAGCGCCTTTCCTCCTTCCTCCTTTTCCTCCTACTCCCCGTAGTATTCTACAAAATTCTTGGGGGTTTCGATTAATTTGATGTAGTGCAGCTTTGCGTGCGGGGCAGCCTGGGTAACAGCAGGTGCCAGGATTTTCCATATTTCCATTACAAAAATTTCGCAGGAAGCCATTTTGCCTGCCATAAAATCCACGTCCAGGTTCAGGTTCTTATGGTCCACTTTATCGACCACTTTCTGCTTCACAATATCGCCCAGCACTTTCAGGTCTATCACAAATCCGGTATCCGGATCGGGCTTGCCTTTCACAGTTACAATCAATTCGAAATTGTGTCCGTGCCAATTATTATTTGCACAAGGACCAAATACTTCCTGGTTCTTCTCCTCTGACCAAGCCGGATTAAAAAGCCGGTGAGCTGCGTTGAAATGCTCTTTTCTGGTTACGTAAATCATAAACTTCTTTGCACTTTAGAAATCGGATGCAAAATTACATTTTGTATCCGTAGTTTTGCAGATCAACAAGTGTATCATCAAAAAGAATCCTATAACCACACAAACTCCCTATGATTATCGTAACAGGTGCAGCCGGATTTATCGGCAGCGGATTAATCAGCCGTCTTAATCAGGATGGTTTCAAAAACATCATCGCAGTTGATGATTTTTCAAAAATCGACAAGGCCGAAAACCTGGAAGGCAAGATCATAAAGGAGCGCGTGGAGCGGGATGCATTGTTCAGCTGGATTGATGCAAACAGCCGCGATATCGAGTTTATTTTCCATATCGGCGCCCGAACAGATACCACGGAGTTTGACAAGCATATTTTTGACGAACTGAATGTAAACTATTCCAAGTCGATCTGGGAAAAGTGCGTTGCCTACCAGATTCCATTGGTATATGCTTCTTCGGCAGCAACTTACGGATTGGGAGAGTTAGGTTACGATGATAATGAATCCACATTGGATCAATTGAAACCGCTGAACCCTTACGGCGATTCAAAGAATGAATTCGATATCTGGGCGCTCGCTCAGGAGAAAAAGCCGATTTTCTGGGTTGGCTTGAAATTCTTCAATGTATACGGTCCAAATGAATACCATAAAGGAAGAATGGCATCGGTCATTTTCCATGCGTACAATCAGATCAAGGCTACTGGCAAGATGAAGCTCTTTCGCTCGCACAATCCCGACTTCAGGGATGGAGAGCAAATGCGCGATTTCATTTATGTGAAAGACCTGATCGACGTTTGCATTTTCTTCATGCACCATCGAAAAAATTCAGGGATTTACAACCTGGGAACAGGCCAGGCGCGCACTTTCAAAGACTTGGTGCTAAGCACTTTTGCGGCAATGGACAAAACACCTGATATCACGTATATAGATACCCCGGAAGATATCCGCGATAAGTACCAGTATTTCACAGAGGCCAATATGAGCAAGCTACGCTCGATTGGTTACGATAAACCTTTTACCAGTTTGGAAGAAGGCGTTTCTGATTATGTAAAGAATTATCTGGCATCCGGGAGCTATCTTTAATTTAACCCCATTTACCACTTAATCACCTGAACAGGACTTTGCCGGTGCCAGCAAGTACCCCTTTTGGGTTTTAGTTAAATTGGCTCATTAAGTCGACATTTTTGCGTATTTTTGACGTCCTGATAAACTGAATAACGTTTCTCTGTGTTAACGTAATGACAAACACAGCGTGATAAATTAAAGACTATGAGCAAAGAAGAAGAATTGTTGGAGGAAATCACCAGTTCCGAATATAAATACGGCTTTGTAACTGATATTGAGGCGGATGAAGCTCCTGCAGGTCTTAATGATGATATTGTAAGATTCATTTCGGCAAAGAAAAACGAGCCTGAATGGATGTTGGAGTGGCGTTTGAAAGCTTACCATTTGTGGCTTGGTATGAAAGAGCCTAAGTGGCCGAACGTCCATTATCCCGAGATCAATTTTCAGGATATCAAATATTATTCCGCCCCCAAAAAGAAGAAACCGGTTGAAAGCATCGAGGATATCGATCCTGAACTGCGTAATACTTTTGAAAGGCTGGGTATCTCATTGAATGAGCAGAAGAGGATTTCAGGAATTGCGGTTGACGCGGTAATGGACTCTGAATCTGTATTCACCACTTTTAAAGGTACCTTAAAAGAAAAAGGGATTATTTTCTGTTCAATCAGCGAAGCAATCCGGGAACATCCTGATTTGGTGAAGAAATATCTCGGATCGGTAGTTCCTCCGCGTGACAACTACTATGCAGCACTGAACTCAGCCGTTTTTTCTGACGGATCGTTCGTGTATATCCCAAAAGGTGTACGCTGCCCGATGGAGCTTTCTACTTATTTCCGCATTAATGCAGCAGGAACCGGCCAGTTTGAGCGCACATTGATCATCGGCGACGAGGATAGCCACGTAAGCTATCTTGAAGGTTGTACAGCACCGATGCGCGATGAAAATCAGTTGCACGCTGCCGTAGTGGAGATCTTCGCTCACGAGAATGCGAATGTGAAATACTCGACCGTTCAAAACTGGTATCCCGGCGACAAAGACGGAAAAGGCGGTATTTACAACTTCGTGACCAAGCGTGGTCTTTGTGATGGAAATGGTTCTAAAATTTCGTGGACTCAGGTAGAAACCGGATCAGCTATTACCTGGAAATACCCTTCGGTAATCCTGAAAGGTGATAATTCGATTGGTGAATTCTATTCTGTTGCAGTTACCAATAACATGCAGCAGGCAGATACCGGTACGAAAATGATCCACATTGGAAAAAATACCAAAAGCCGGATTGTTTCAAAAGGTATCTCAGCCGGAAACAGCCAGAATTCATACCGCGGTCTCGTTCAGGTTTTCAAAAGAGCGGACAAGGCACGTAACTTTTCACAATGCGATTCCCTCTTGCTGGGCGACAAATGCGGTGCACATACGTTTCCATATATCGAAGTAAGCAACACAACTGCTACGGTTGAACACGAAGCGACCACTTCTAAAATCGGAGAGGACATTCTGTTTTACTGTAATCAACGCGGTATTCCAACTGAACAGGCGGTTGCATTGATCGTAAATGGTTATGCCAAGGAGGTATTGAATCAGCTTCCGATGGAATTTGCAGTCGAGGCGCAAAAGCTTCTGGAAATCAGCCTGGAAGGAAGCGTAGGTTAAAAACTACAACGCAGGATTTTCGTTTTATACTACAAGAGCCTTTGATTCGTCGAAGGCTTTTTGTATTTTATTGAGCTTTCATTAACATCCAATAACCCAATCTTCATGACGCATGTTCCTCAACTGATCGTAGACCTATCATTAATACTCACAATGGCTGGGGTAATTACCCTGATCTTCAAAAAACTGAAGCAGCCCATTGTGCTGGGTTATATACTGGCCGGATTACTTGTAGGTCCTAATTTCCATCTGTTCCCCACCATTACGGATATCAAAACGATTGAGATCTGGGCTGAGATCGGGGTTATTTTTTTGCTCTTTAATCTCGGTCTGGAGTTTAGTTTCAAGAAGCTGGTCAAAGTAGGGAATACTGCCGCTATAACCGGTCTGTTTGAAGTAAGTATGATGCTGATCACAGGCTTTGTCACCGGCCAGTTAATGGGTTGGAGTAAAACAGATAGTCTTTTCCTGGGTGGTATTATCGCTATTTCATCCACAACAATCATCTTCCGCGCATTTGATGAACTGGGCATAAAAACCCAGAAATTCACACGCGTCGTACTCGGCATTCTTGTGATTGAAGACCTTACTGCGGTGTTGCTGATGGTTTTGCTTTCTACGTTATCCATTAGCCAGCAGTTTGCCGGTTATGAGTTGCTTCAATCCATACTCAAACTGTTTTTCTTCCTGACACTCTGGTTTTTAGGTGGAATCTTCGTCTTCCCGACCCTGCTAAGAAAGTACCGTAATCTGATGAATGACGAAAGCGTACTGATTACCTCGGTTGCGCTATGTTTTGGAATGGTATTCCTGGTTACGCAAGCCGGGTTTTCAGCTGCATTGGGCGCATTTATCATGGGCTCCATTCTGGCCGAAACCACGCACGCTGAAAAAATTGAGCATTTGTTAAAACCCCTGAAAGACCTTTTCGGCGCAGTATTCTTTATTTCGGTAGGAATGCTGATCAATCCGGGTCTTTTAATGGAATATGCAGTACCCACAATGATCCTGGTTTTTGTTGTGATTGCGGGAAAAACCGCATTTGTAACAATGGGCGCAGTAATATCCGGACAACCTTTGAAGAAATCTATGCAATCAGGAATGAGCCTTTCGCAGATCGGCGAATTTTCTTTTATCATCGCCAATCTCGGGTTGTCCCTGCATGTTACCAGCAACTTCCTTTATCCAATCGCCGTCGGAGTGTCGGTTATCACCACATTTACCACGCCTTATATGATGAAAGCTTCTGAACCATTTTACAACTGGTTTGAGAAGCGCTTACCCGAGAAATGGCGGCATTATCTTAACAGGTACAGCACCAGCACGGTGACAATCACGCGGACAACGCAGTGGCAGGAAATTTTGAAAGCTTACGCACAAACAGTTATCCTGAATTCAGTAGTTGTAATTGGGATCATACTCGCAGCTTCCCGTCAGCTTGCCGATCAGCTGCACACCAAAATCCCTGAAAATTACATTACAAACTCTGTACTGTTCGGGATTACATTCCTGCTGATCTCACCGTTTCTCTGGGCGCTGATCTTCAAGCGCTCTAACCGAAAAGCATATTCTGCGATCTGGCTTAGCCGTAAATACAGCCGTGGCCCGCTCCTGCTGCTGGAACTGTCACGCGTATTGGTCGCAATTATTTTAATGGCCTTTCTGCTCAATTCTTTCTTTTCAACCCCAACTGCATTGACTCTCGCTGCGGCGATTATGATCCTTGGCTTTGCTATCTTCTATCGGCGGTTACAGTTGTTTTACAGCAAGATTGAAGATCGTTTTTTACAAAATCTAAATGCAAGACAGCTGGAAGGAAGTGGAAAATCGAAGCGGATTTTGCTACCCTGGGATGCACACTTCGCATTCCTCGAAGTAAGTCCCGATTCCAACCTGATTGGAAAAAGCTTGCAGGAACTAAAAATCCGCGAAAATTTTGGGATCAATGTGGTACTGATCGAACGTGGGAGTAAAACGATCTATTTACCAAAACCCACGGAGGTACTCTATCCTTGCGACCGCATTGAGGTAATCGGGACCGACGACCAACTGGATATATTCAGAGGCCACGTGGAAATCAGCATGACAGGCGACGTTTATATGGCGCATGAAGAGACGATCATCCTGGAACGGATCGAGGTCAGGAACGAGTATAACATTCGGGGCAAATCCATCCGGAACAGTGGTATAAGGGAGAAAACACACGGGATGATCGTCGGACTGGAAAGAAATGGCGAGCGTATCCTGAACCCTGACTCGTCTATGATCATCGAAAATCAGGATGTGCTCTGGATCGCCGGCGACCGCGATCTGATCAAGGATTTTATCAACATTAAAACGACTGATAGTGCGGAGGAGATTACTTCAATTATCTCCTGAGTAAACCCTGCAACCCGCCGGTATGCACTGCTACAATAACTGAACCTTTTGGGAAATGTCCTTTTTGTATTAGATCAAAAAGTCCGTAAAACATTTTGCCGGTATATACCTGCTCCAATTGAATCCCGAAGCTGGTTTTGAAATCATCTATAAAAGCCAGCAGTTCGGGGTTCCATTTGGCATATCCTCCGAAATGGTAGTCTGTATGCAGTTCCAGGCTCCCCGGTGTGGCGAGATCTTTGGTCAAATTCAATATGTCGTCACGGAGAAACCCATCTCCTTTTAAAACCGGAAATGCGAGCAAATTAGCACCGGAAGAGAGTATCCCTGCCGCAGTGCCGCCCGTGCCCGCAGCCACACAATAATAATCCGGTGATTTGCCCAGCTGAATTGCTACTTCTGTAACCAGCTCCCGTACGCCAGGTAGCGCAAGAGAAGTTGTCCCACCTTCGGGAATAATATACGGCTTTCCAAACTGGACCGAAAGCCGGGCCAGAAAATCAGGCGCTTGCCGCTGCTTATACTCTCCTCTTGACACAAAATGCAGTTGCATACCTTTGAGCCGGCAGAATTTCAATGTTGCACTTTCTTCGGCAGGCTGCTCCCCTCTTACTACCCCAATGGTTTCCAGCCCCATTTCCCTGCCCGCCGCAGCCACTGCATACAAGTGGTTGGAATACGCGCCACCAAAGGTCAGTACTCTGCCAACACCAAGCTCGCGTGTTTCTTTGAGCACAAATTTTAACTTCCGCCATTTATTACCGGAAACTTCGGGGTGCACCAGATCGTCGCGTTTTACAAATACCTGTACACCTGCTTTTTCTAATCTGTCGTCGAGCAGCTCCTGTAAAGGTGTAGGAAGTAAATGGCCTGAGAAATCCACTTATTTTGATATTTTTGTTGCTTGTCCAATTAAACTGCAAATGTCCGAAGACCTTATTGAAATCCCCGAGGAAGATGATCTGTTTGAACATTACCGAATCGTAGCCGACAAAGGCCAGGGACCTATCAGGCTGGACAAATACCTCAACCTGCATGTTGCAAATGCTTCCCGGACAAAAATACAAAACGGCATTGAAGCGGAAGCAGTAAAGGTAAACGGGCAAACCTCGAAAGCAAGCTACAAGGTCAAGCCGCTGGATGTGATTACCCTCTCACTTCCCCAGCCGCCACGGGATACTGAAATCCTGCCTGAAAACATTCCGCTCGATATTGTTTATGAAGATGAGGCAATTTTAATCGTAAACAAGCCCACCGGAATGGTTGTGCATCCCGCTCACGGAAATTGGACAGGCACGCTCATCAATGGGCTGGTTTATCACTTTCAACAACTACCAACCGGTCGCAATGGTGAAGGCAGGCCTGGTCTCGTACATCGCATTGATAAGGATACCTCGGGACTGCTTGTAATTGCCAAAACCGAATTCGCGATGACTTTTCTTGCCAAACAGTTTTCGGACCATACCATTGAGCGAACTTACTACGCATTGGTTTGGGGACAATTGAAAGAACAAAGTGGAACAGTGACCGGCAATGTAGGACGAAGCGTACGTGACCGGCGTGTAATGGATGTTTTCCCCGATGCAGACCTCGGAAAACATGCAGTTACGCACTATGAAGTAATCAAGTCGCTGCGGTATGTGTCGCTGATTAAATGCAACCTCGAAACCGGACGGACGCACCAGATCAGGGTACACATGAAACACATTGGTCACCCGATTTTCAATGATCCTGTTTATGGCGGCGACAAAATCCTGCGGAGCGTTTCGAGCGGGAGCTACAAGGCTATGGTAGAAAGCTGCTTTCAGCAACTTCCCGGCCAGGCGCTGCATGCCAAGTCACTTGGATTCGTGCATCCCACTTCAAAAGAATGGATCCAATTTGACACTGAGCTACCCACTGGCTTTCAAACGATTGTTGAAAAGTGGGAAAACTACCTAAATCATTAGCAGAAACAGGTATATTCTCGATTCAAAGGTGTTTTAAGAATAAAGTATACAAATGAACATTTCAACCAGGCACGGTAAAGTAGAGGATATACCAGCGATTTTTGAGTTGGTGAAAGAGCTGGCTATCTACGAAAGAGCGTTGAACCAGGTATCCAACAATGTCGAGAAGATGACACGCGATTATAACGAAAAGCTATTTGATTTTTTCGTAGCCGAGTCTGACTCAAAGATCATTGGATTGTCGCTTTACTACTTCCGCTATTCCACCTGGAAAGGTAAGCGTTTGTATATGGAAGATATCATCGTTACCGAATCCATGCGTGGCAATGGAATAGGAAAGATATTGTTTGATGCGACGGTTTCGGCAGCGAAGCAAACGGGCTGTACAGGTATGTTGTGGCAGGTGCTTGACTGGAATACCTCGGCCGTTGGGTTTTACCGAAAGTACGGCACCAACTTCGACAATGAATGGATCAACTGCAGCCTGGACTTTTAATGTAGCAGGCTGCGTTGCAACTAGTCCAGCAGATCAGGTCTGCGTTCTCTTGTTCGTTGCAGCGCCTGCTCATAACGCCATTCTTCAATTTTAGCTTCGTGCCCGGACATCAGGATATCGGGTACCTTATGACCTTCATAATCTGCCGGACGAGTATATACAGGCGGAGCAAGCAGGTTATCCTGAAAAGAGTCCGTCAATGCGGAAGTTTCATCATTCAACACGCCGGGAACCAGCCTGATAATGGCGTCAGCGAGAACCGCAGCCGCGAGCTCTCCTCCTGATAGTACGTAATCTCCGATACTGATTTCTTTGGTAACAAACAGATCACGTACGCGTTGATCCACTCCCTTGTAGTGTCCGCAAAGCAATATCAGGTTTTCTTTCAAAGAAAGTTGGTTGACGGTTTTTTGCTTCAAAAGTTCACCATCGGGAGTCAGGTAGATGATTTCATCATAATTCCGCTCTGCTTGCAAAGCCTGAATGCAGCGTGCGATCGGCTCAATCTGCATAACCATTCCAGCGCCGCCGCCGAATGCATAATCGTCAATCGTACGGTGCTTATTGGTTGAATAGTCACGGATATCATGGACTTTTACCTCGGCGTGACCGGCCTGCTGCGCACGTTTCAGAATAGAATGTGCAAAAAAGCTTTCGAGCAGCGCCGGCACACAGGTTAATATATCAATCCGCATCATCCGGAATGTTTTCTGATTCTGAGTCTTTATTGAGATAAACGTCCAACAAACCGTCAGGAAGCTTAACCACAAGCTGTTTGTTCAACTTATCGGCTCGCAAAACAATCTCGACAGCAGTTGGAATCAGAACTTCCACCCCCTCGTATTCCATTGCGATCAGATCTTGACCATTCAATGCGTAAACATCCCGTACAATACCCAGTTCACCCACATTTTCGTCAACAACCGTGTATCCCTTTATCTCGTGATAGTAAAAGTTCTCGTGGCCTAGTTCTTCGAGATCTTCCAGGGGCAGGTACAATGAACTTCCAACCAATGCCTGTGCCTTCGCCATGGTATCCACATCTTCCAGCGCAACAATTGCATTGCCTTGTTTTTGAAGATTAATATCATCAATAAAGTAAGGGACCAAATCCCCCTTTATCTCGACGTAAACAGTTTCAAGATCTTCATAATCATCAGGATAGTCGACATCCAGAAAGAACACTACGTTTCCAGCAGTTCCGTGTGTTCTTACAATGTATCCCAGTAAAAAGCAATTATCCTGTGTCATGGATAATATCAATTAGGGTGAGTATAAAAAAATATGAGTCTGTACGGAGTTACCGACAGACCCATCCTGGTATGGAAGCAATGATTACTCCGCAGATTCCTCAGCTGGTGCTTCGGTTTCAGGTGCATCAGAAACTTCTCCTTCTGCCACTTCTTCAGTTTCAGCAACTGGTTCAGCAGGAGGTGTGTTTTTCTTAGCAATAGCTTCTGCACGAGCCTGGCTTACCTTGCGTTCTGCATCCAGTTTCGCCTGCTTGTCGGCATCTTTCTTCTGAGTCAAAGTATCAGCAGCAGTAGCTTTACGCTCTGTTTTCGATCCTTTCCACTCTTCAAAACGCGTATCAGCAACCTCCTGGGTAATTGCGCCTTTCAAAACACCAACCTGCAAGTGCTTGCGCAGCATTACACCTTCGTGTTGCAAAATAGAACGTGCTGTATCAGTTGGCTGTGCTCCTTTCAAAAGCCAGTCAACTGCTTTTGCTGATTCCAAAACGATGGAAGCAGGATTTGTACCTGGGTTGTAGATACCCAATTTTTCGATGAAGCGACCATCACGTGGTGCTCTGGCATCTGCGACTACGATATCATAGATCGCTTTCTTTTTGCGTCCACGACGCGCTAACCTGATTTTAACTGCCATTCTGAATTTGTTATAGCGGGAACTCGTCCCTGGATTAAACAGGGTGCAAAGGTAGGAAATTATCCCATGTTTCTAAACAGCATTTATAAAAAAAGGGAAGACTTTGCAGCCTTCCCTTTTGTCATTTCTTCAATCCGACTACCTGCGGAAACCAGCAGGATAAGTTGAACGGATCGTGTTATTTGGCAATATTTTGATTTCAACGCGACGGTTAGACTGCAGACCTTCCACAGTTGTATTCTCTGCGATCGGGCGGTACTCACCGTAGTATTCAGCAATGATGCGGCTAGGATCTGTGAGACCAGCCCGGATCAGGAATCTCTTAGCTGCGTCAACCCTGCGGCGAGAAAGTGCAACGTTATAGCTGTCAGAAGCACGTGCATCCGTGTGTCCTACCAGAACAATGCGGCAGTTAGTACGCATGTTCAACAATTCAACCACCTTGCTCAACGTCTCTTTTGAAGGATTGCGAATGATTGCTTTGTCGGTATCAAATTCGATGTTACTAAACAACGCTTCGCATTCGTCTTTCGGAAGGTTGTTTTTGATTGCATCTCTGATGATTTTGTCAATATCAAGGGCAACACCACCACCTGAGACGATACTTCCAGCAGGAGTATTAGGCTCTTTATCGAACAAGTCAGCTACACCGTCACCATCAGAATCTGTATAAAGACGTGGGTCTACCGGCTTAGGCATATTTGCTTTTGCGATTGAATCTGCATCTTCCATTGTAGGATTGTAAGGCACAGGGATCAAAGACTGTGGATTAGCCCAACGCAGGTGGTAACGTCCGCTTGTAGCGTCATACTTGCCTCCTTTTGCTCTTACTGCATTCTTGCCCAATTTGTAAGTCAATGCAAGAGACAACATTCCGTAGGAGTCATTTTTAGAATCTCCTTTTGCAAATGTCCAGATACCATTTTGCGTATCATAGTCGCTCAAACCACCTACCGTAGCATCAAGCTTTTCAGTATTTACGAAGTTATGTGTGTAGTCAAGTCCAAGATCAAAACGTGGAGTAAGTTCATAATGCAAGGTAAATCCCGCAGGTACAACCCATTCACGAGTATAAACAGAACCATTACGTTCCCATTTACCTGCTGTTTTAGAACTCGCATCAGTATTGGTTGAGAAGCTTCCTGGCTGACCGGTATTTACATCAGTCCAATCGATATCAGTGTGATAGTAAATGATACCAGCACCGAGGTGAGCATCAAATTTCCACCTCAACAGCTTCTTGTAACCTAACAAAAGACGGTTCAAATTCATCGTACCGTCAAGTGTCACCTGAACAAATGATGGACTATTGAATGTGGCACTGTAAGTTCTATTTGATAAAGAACTCAGGTGGTTATCCTTAGCTCCTTGCAAACGTCCATTATACCCTACTATCTGAACACCGAAAATCGGCGACAATTGCTTGTTAACAGAAAGGCCCCATCCGCCGGTAAGAACTTCTCTATCTCCGCGTCTGAAGCCATTGTAATGCGATAAATCACCGAAGAATTTTGTAATCCCCCCATATCCAGTAATGGACCAGGTATTCATTTTGTTGGGTCCATCATACGTTCGATTTTGGGCAAACGTATCCAAACTCAGCAGGGACAAACAAAGCAAAGCAACGTAAAGATTCTTTTTCTTCATGGGAAACACGCGTTATGTGATTCAATATTGCACTATAAAAATTAACTTAAAAACAAGAAAAAAGGGGTAAGCCTGTAAGCCGGGTTCTGTTTTCCCAAGCACCTTCGTACCCGAAAACTCCTACCATTTATCCAGGATCCAGGTCGCCCTGGACCTCTAACGATCTACCCGTGCCGGCGTTCCGAAGAACGGGGACGAGCAGCCCCGCAAACCAACACCTATTTGATCTTTCAGCCCGTAAGGTTTACCTTGCCCCGCCTGTCACCAGCCGGTCGGTGGGCTCTTACCCCACCATTTCACCCTTACCTCAACCTATAAAAAACATGCCAAGGCGGTATCATTTCTGTGGCACTTGCTGTCAAAAAGCCGTTTCCAACTCTTTGCCTTCCTGTTAGGAAGTACGGCGCTCTGCGCTGCCCGGACTTTCCTCTTCGGTAAAATACCGCAGCGGTAGGACAGCTCACTCCTTTCCTCTGACCACAAAGCTAACAAATACTTTCTTTCAACGACATCCAATTTATTATAAAAAGGAAAAAATTATAGCATCTATACGTACAATTATGACAGTTTTGCCTCAAATTCCTTTCAATCCGTCGACACGCAAATTGACCTTCCCGTGTGCAAATACGACAGAATAAAGGTGTTTTGGAGTGAGGTAAACCTTATCTGGCTGAATGTCCGAAAGCGTGCCTTTCAGTGTTACGCCGTCTGTAACTTTATAGTTACTCAGGGCTTTCTGGATAGTCTTCTTCGCTTCGACAATCTGCTCGCCTACCGGAAAAACCATCTTCTTCTCCATCATTCTGCTAAACTGCCCCTGTAACAACCAGCCAGCCGTTTTCACAATCGCATTGCGGGTATCCAGATCATAGTCGAGGCCTTTCAGCGACAATTGCTGCGTTGCCGGATCGTAGTAAGGGACACCTTTCAGGTAAATGAAGCCTGACATGCTGCCCTTCAATCCGGCCTTGATCACCAGCTTGTCATTCTGACCATACATTTCAACAGAGGTAACTTCTACTTTGTACTGACCGCCTAAAAACGAGAAAGTCTCGCCGGCAAACTTGGCAGTTGCGAGCCGGGCGGCGTCTTCGTAGGAAACCAGACTGATCAGACCAATTTTAAAATCCTCCGTGACCTTACTCGTAATTTGCAGATCGGGCAGCTTGGCGCCTGCCGTTACACTGGGTTTAGCAGCAGAAGTGATCGTCTGTGTATATCCTTTGATTCCAAGTACCGCGCGGATCACATTATTCTTGGCCAGCAGCGGCGTCATTACAATGCCGGTTGGAACTACCACCAGCCAGGTATCGAACTCCTTCGCAAGCATAACAGGCTGGCGGGCAATGTTCCACGCGAGCTCTGCATTCTTTTTTAGTTCCAGATTGTTAGCAACTTCTTCGTCGATTGCCTCGGTGATTTTGTCAAAGTTCTTGTTCAGCAACCGGCTTGCCATACTTTTGATCGGAATGTTCAAGCCCGCCACTTTAATGCTCGGATCGGAAATCCAATCGTAGCTGTCGACATAAGTTTCGGACTTGATCTGCCAGTTTGGAGAGATACCAATTTTAGAAATCAGCCTGATTTTAATGGAGAACTCAGTGTCTTTATAGCCGGACATGGTAATGCCGAGCGGACTGACTTTATAGCCCGCACTTACCCAGATTTTTAAAGGAACTTCAAAAAGGAACGAAGAGTCAATCGCAACTACCCGGATCGGACTGATTTTCCAGACCTTCGCTTTGAGATTGTCATTATCGTCATCTTCGTAGCTGTTGTCTTCATAAATAAGCCCCTTGATCTTTGCATTGATCTGCGTTTCGATCTCAGAAACCGGGATTTCTATCGGGATATTTAAAACCGACAAATGCTTTTCATTCTGAATTTCCTTATCCGAATACTTATATTCTTCCATAGGTGCTTGCGGGGAGGTACTTTTTGAGCGACATTGCCAGCTGCTCCACATAATGGCCGACAACAACGAAACATATAATATCCTGGCCAGCAGGTTACTTGATTTTGACGAGGGTAGCACCGTATCCGAATTTATCTTTTAATGCATCTTTGAAATATGCGACGTGCCTGTTTTTGCTCAGCCGCTTGTGCAGCTCATTCTTCAATGCGCCGCTGCCCGCGCCGTGAATAAAGGTAATTTCGTCCATTCCGTTTGCTATCGCCTTTTCCAGATTTTCTTCAAAGACGCTGAGCTGGGTTTTTACAATACTTTCAGTAGAAATACGGGCAGGATCTTCGACCAGCTTCTCTATGTGCAGATCAATAATTTCCTCTGGCTTTCCTACTTTCACCTGCTCTCCTGTTGCTCCTCTCAGCATACTTTCCTTCAAAGCTGCCGCGTCTATGTCTGACGGGATCTGCTCCTTTTTCAGACTTTCTTCATCCAACTGATAGACAAATGCTTCTTTGTCAAGTACCGGCGCCTTCTTCTTGCTTTTGTAAAATGACTGCGCGCGACATTTAATCCGCTTGGTCAGAGGCTGCGGAAGTATGTATTTACCTTCCCGGAAATACAGGATGTTAAAATCAAATACAGGCCAGTCCT
Source organism: Dyadobacter crusticola DSM 16708 (assembly GCF_000701505.1). Classification (GTDB taxonomy): domain Bacteria; phylum Bacteroidota; class Bacteroidia; order Cytophagales; family Spirosomataceae; genus Dyadobacter; species Dyadobacter crusticola. The sequence continues at coordinate 345,016 of NZ_JNJB01000004.1, forward strand.
CAAAATCTTTCATCAAAACCTCTGACAATTTTTGGGACTGACGAGGAAGCAACACACCGGCGCCCAATCCCGTTTGGACCTGATTACCAATGGAAGAGGCGGTGAATGGAAGTGTCCAGTCGGTGTTGTTAACTAAATGTACAGTAAGCGATTTGTCGTTAATGGAAACAAAAGCCAGGTAAATACCTTTTTCAGCAAACGGTGCATTCCTCGGAACGATCACGTCTGATTTTGCACTCGCCTTAACTATCTCGCTGTCTTTCTGCATCCGCTGAGATTCAACGGGGGAAATCGTCACGACCTCGTTCCGAAGAACCGGAATGCGGAATCCGTCTTCAATTTCTATTTCAACTACATTTCCTGGTAAAAAAGCATAGATAATGCCTTCCTCACGTCCATGTACTAACCTTACTTTATCTCCGATATTCATTTATATCCTATTTAGATCGTCTTTTTTCCCTGTTGGTTAAAAGTATAACGGCTTAAAGCCAATTCCGTTCCTGCTGAACTGTAATGCAGGGGCAGGTATTTTCAATGAGTTGACAAGGAATCCTATAGTTCGAACAAATTTACTCCTGCTTTTGATCTGGGTCAGATCGATATCCAGCGACAAATAGTACTGCCGGTAAGGCCGGTAACCCATTTCAATGCTTTTATGCGGTTCTGCCGAGACCATATCCTGAATTCCGTAACCTAGTGAAAAACAGAGCCAGGCAGGCCACTTACTTTCCTGAAAAAAAGATCTCGGACTTGCTGAAAGCCAGTAAGTCTGACCATTATAATCCTTCAACCAGCTCTCCGACCACGACTTCCCGAGTAGCTCCGGCCGCACCTTCGATAGTGATGTGGAGTGAAATGAGAATTTGGGATGAATGCGAACTTCGTCCCATAATGCCACTTGACCAAGGAACAACACCGAGCCCGTCAGATTGGCAACCATATCTCCCGGCGAAAATCCGTAGTCAGGTGAAAAGCCGTCGAGAATCTCAATGGGAGTTTGAAAGATCACTCCTGAAATCGCGCCGTAAACAAGCATCTGGCGCTTTGAAATACCTGTTTTTTTATAGAGCTCAGCGGTGTGACGCGCAATCTGGTACGATGTGTAAACGTGCCCCATTTTGTCCATTTGCAGCCACTCGCGGGTATCATCCTGAATTGTAAAGTGCGTGAGCGGCTGTTTATACCACGATTTGCTAAGCCCGTAAATCGTCCCGAGGTAGAGTGCAGACTGAGCCGCAAAAATGCCGCGCAGCATCGCATAGTTTGGGCGTTGTGCCTGCGACGTATCCGGTGTATTTGTTACAAAGAGAGAATCAGCTTGCTGCGAGAAGGCTGGCCTGATTTGAATGAAACAGAAGAAAATTGCACAAAAAATACTCCTAATATCCGCCATGGTACTTTCTTAATCCCCATTCAGCGCCGAGTAGTAGTATCAGCAGAAAAAATAACCATTTGAGATAGATCAGCTCAACCATTTCTTCCGAGCTGTCGAGGCGGTCAGCGGGCCGGTCGGCTTTCAGCTTTTCGACATAAGATGCAAGCGACGCAGGCATGATAAACGCTCCTCCCGAGCGGCTCGCCAGTTCGCGCAGCATTCCATAATCAGCAGTAGTATTGTTAAGTTCGAGGTCCACATTCCTGACTACAAACTGCCCCGCAGCCTTCTCCTGCCCGCCGCGCAATGCAGCTGACGCGGTGTAGCGATAAACTCCGTCAGATAGTCCGCTAATGCTGAACCGCGGCGACTCGCTGGTATGTGTGTAGGTAAATTGCCTCGTTTTCCCCTTCTCGTCGGTAACATCAAGCTTCACTTCCTGGCCAAATATAGGCTCGTAGATATCGTTGTAAATTTCTGTTTGAAAAGTAACCTGCTCGCCGGCTTCAAACTCATTCCTTGCTGGATAAACCCTGAACTTCCGTTTATCTTCTCTCAAAGAAAGTACCTGAATGAGCTTTTGGAACAAATTGTCGACGACATCCTGCTTATTGGTCTGTGCAAACTCCTCCTGCCGCCATTGCCAGATCCCCTCGCCTGCCAGCACCGCGATTTTCTGCTCACCGCTCGTGTTCAGTACCAGCAGCGGTTTTTGAGTATTCAATGTACCTACTTTCTGAAAAAGGATTGTTTCGGTACCAGATGACAGATTATACTCACCGAATGGAACCGAGAGTGGCGGAAGACGCTCTAATATTTTCAGGCTTTCCGTATCAAAATTCAGCTGCTGGAAAGCCGGATTGAATCGGGCTGTTACCTTATCAGTCTGGTTATTTGCTGCATTGATCGTCAGCGAGCGGTTCAGCGAATTGGCCAGTGGCACCGCCGATTGATTTCCCAGTATAAAGAACAAAGGTGTTTTAGCATCAATAAACTTCCGGATCTGCGCATTGCCAAGTCCCAGTACATTCGGGATTTGGTGTAAAATAACCAGATCGTAAGGTTTCGTTCCTGCCGGCGGAGTTGTTGAAATGGAGAGAATATTGATATCCAGCTCGTAGTTTTCATTCGCCTCAATCAGGCTGCGGAGACTTTTGATATCCGGGTGAGGCGCCAGCGCCATCAACAATATCTTCTGCTTCCCGTCGATGATATCAATATAAACATCACGGGTATTATTGCGTTTGGATGTTTCTCCTGAAACTGCCCCTATTTCCAATGTAAAATGTTGTACTCCTTTCTGGGAAGAAGTAGCTTTGAAATCAACAGCCTTGAAAAAGTCAGGACGATCTATTGCTACATTCTGGCTTTGGATTACCCGGCCGTTTTGTTTCAATGTAACTGTGGTCGATTTTCCGGCGAGTCCATTTGCTGCAATTTCAGCCCGGATCGGAAATTCATTTCCCAAATACGCAATCCTGTTATTCACCACATCTTTGATACGAATATCAAGATCCGGAACAGTATCCCCTACTGCCAGCGCGCTGATCCGGAATGGAAAACGATTGTAAGCCGGCGAAACGCCCTGGTTAACGATACCGTCAGAGACAAGAATGACGTCCGTCAGGTTTCTGCCTTCATAATTGCTCCTGATCGTCTGGAGCATTCCGGTAAGGTCGGTTTTGTTTTTGTCAAAGCGGATCGAATCGGCAGAAAGCTGTCTTGCCTGCTGATCCAGGGTCTCAATACCTACCTCAAACCCCGAAGCTACGAGCTGGGCAGTTGCATCCGCAACTTCCTTCATTACAGCTTGCCCGTATGCGCCGACAGACTCCGAGTTGTCGATCGCAAATACGATTTTAGCCTTATCAATGGAAGTTTCAGTCTTTCTGACCAGCGGACTGAGCAGCAGAAAACAGATCAATGCGACAGCAATCCCGCGGAATGCGGCCAGCACGTAGTTCCACTTTTTACCCCAGGAAGCAATTGGCTGGTAAAGCAGGAAAGCATACAACGTTCCCGCTGCCAGGCAAAAGAGAATAAACCAGTAAGGAGTTTGAAAGATCAGTTCGGACCGCATGTGCTCGGAGTCAATAGCTGGCAATGTTTACAATATACAATGAAACTGCCAGCTATTTTACAAACGAAGAAAGACACTATGTTAACATACCACCGTCTACCTGAAGTACCTGGCCGGTAATGTACCTCGATAAGTCTGAGGCGAGAAATACGCACGCATCGGCTACCTCTTCGGGCTGTCCGCCGCGCTTCATCGGAATGGACTGTTTCCATTCTTCCACCGCTTTGGATTCCACTGCACCAGTCATTTCAGTTTCGATAAAGCCGGGTGCGACTGCATTGGACCTGATATTACGGGAGCCCAGTTCAAGCGCGATGGATTTGGTAAAACCGATGATACCCGCTTTGGAAGCAGCGTAATTGGACTGTCCCGCATTGCCGCTGATACCCACAACCGAAGTAATATTAATGATAGAGCCGCTCTTAGCGCGGATCATGCTTTTAGTTGCTGCTTTGGTAAGGTTGAAAACAGATTTCAGGTTGATATTAATGACCGTATCCCATTGCTCCTCGCTCATGCGCATTAAAAGTCCGTCGCGGGTAACGCCGGCATTGTTAATCAGCACGTCGAGCTTACCAAAGTCTGCAAGTACATCGGTTACGAGCTGTTCAGCCTGTTGAAAATCGGCCGCATCGGAACGGTAGCCTTTTGCTCTCACACCAAATGCTTCGAGTTCCTTGGTAAGCGCCTCGCCTTTTTCAACGCTTGATAGGTAGGTAAAAGCCACATCTGCACCTTCTTCTGCCAAACGCAAAGCAATTGAACGTCCAATTCCACGGGAGGCACCGGTCACCAGCGCGACCTTGTTTTCTACTATTTTCATAGATGGTTTAAAAATCTGTCAAAAAAATAATGGTTGGCAAAAATAGGGTTTTAGATATTATGAAGTAAAAAACAGCCACATTTTACTGAATTGAGGAAGTTGCCTGAAACCTAGAAATATGCCATTCTCACAAACCTTCTCTCGTTTCCGGCTGTTACCTTTTTGCATTTATTTACCACAAATCTCAAACTAATGGCAGAAACTACTAAGACCGCACTGATTACCGGAGGCTCAAAAGGAATAGGTTTCGGGATCGCGGAAGTATTGATTAAAGAAGGTATCCAGGTGGCGATTACCAGCCGCTCAAAGGAAAATGCGGAGAAAGCAGCCGCGCGGTTGAACCAGATCCGTGAAGGCGCCGCGATCGGCATTGAATCTGATGTAAGAAGTTTTGAATCGCAGCAAAATGCGGTGAAAACTGTGATAGACAAATGGGGACAGCTCGACTATTTCATCGCCAATGCAGGTGTCGGACATTTCGCGCCTATCGCGGAGTTGACTCCGGAACAATGGCAGGAAACCATCGACATCAACCTCACAGGCGTCTTTTATAGTGCAAAAGCTTCTTTGGAAGCACTTACCCAGACAAAAGGTTATTTCATCAACATCGCCAGCCTTGCGGGTACCAACTTTTTCGCAAATGGTACCGCATATAATGCAAGCAAATTCGGACTCGTAGGTTTCTCACAGGCGATGATGCTCGACGTAAGGAGCGCGGGTATCCGGGTTACGACCATTATGCCGGGATCTGTTGCCAGCGAGTTCAATAATCACCAGCCTTCTGAAAAGGATGCCTGGAAAATTCAGCCGGAAGATATCGGACAAATCATTTCCGACCTGATCAAACTTCCTGCCCGCACTTTGCCAAGCAAGATCGAAGTAAGACCATCAATGCCGAAGTAAGTCAGGTTTTATACCATTTTGAAAAAAACCAGGTAGAAAAGAGCATTCCCGCAGCTGCCAGAATAAGCAGTGGGATTTTATACAAAATCAACAACGTCAGTGCGACGAAGCCGAAAAGAAATACTTTGAGGTGATCGTCGGGCTGACTTTGCTTTTTATACAGATACAAATGCGAAACTGTAAGAATCGAGACTCCGAGCAGAAAAAGCTGCAACAACTCTGCGGGACTTAATGCCGCATTCCGCATTGCTATCAGCGTTTCGGGCAGAATAACAATGGCGTGAAATCCTACTACCCTGGCAAACCGGCGCAGGTCTGGTACCGGCATTGACTTCTCCCAGAGGCAAACCTCATTTTCCCATTGATACAGTTCCATTGAAATACCGAAATTCAGTAGGTATGCAAGCGAGAGTCCTATTGCGGGCAGCCGCAGGTCGTAGTTATCGGTGGAATAATAGAGCATCGTGCCTGTTGCGACTAGTATGGCGCCCGTCTTGCCGGCAAGCAATGTAATACCCCGCTCCCGGAACAACCATTCAAAAATCCAGTACAGCCAGGAAGCCGGGCGTGGAAAAGGAATGCTGAAAAGGCCGGGATTCTTTCTTTTTACATATAAAACCGGATGTCTCAGCCGCCATTCTGCAACAGCGACCAGTGAAATGGCAAGGATACCATACATTGGAAAGACAGGCCAGACCCTGCCAGGTACCTTTTCCTGAATAGCAATGGAAGTCAGGTAAATGCCGTAGTACAATATAGGTTGTAAAAACCCGAGTGCGAGTACAAACAGTCTCCGCGCCCGCACCGCGCCCGGCCAGATCCGGGCACTATATATAAATGTATAATCAGGCTGCTGCCAGAGCTGATTAACAAATTGCGCGCAGACTAATGTGTACCACAACCATATTAGGAAAAGAAAGTGCATTCCATAATTGCCGGTCAGGAAGAATACCGCAAATGCATAATGCTCCGCTCCGCTCAGGAACCCGAAAAGGACGCCGACCAGCACCAGAAATGTACCGGCACGCCGCCTGAAAAACTCCGAAACCGTTGATAGCAGGAGCATTTTCATAGCATTGGAACCAGCGTTTTGTTTTGCAGCGCAAAGCTCTCGCTTACTTGAAGACCTTCCTGCTGAAATGGCTGATGTGAAGAAAGTAAAAACGTGACACCGGCCGCGCGATATTCGCGAATGAGGTCAAAAAGGTTCTCGCGCGCTTGCCGGTCAATGGTGATCAGCGGTTCGTCGAGGATAATGATTTTGGGATTACCAAGGAAAGCCACCGCCAGGGAAACCTTCTTCACCATTCCGCTTGAACAGCTTCCGAATGTATTGTTAAGGTAATTGATTCCAAGCTTGTCGACCAAATGTTCCGCCTGCTCTTTTGGCGCTTTTTTCGCATTGGCTATAAAATCGATCAGGTCACGCGGGGTAAGGAATGCGGGATAGAGCGGCTCTGCCTCGCCCAGGTTCAGCCGCAGCCTGTATTCCACGGGATGTTTTATGAGATCGAACTGCCCGTCAATCATTACTGACCCGGTACAAGGCAGCATTCCGGCCAGCGTTCTGAAAAGTGTAGACTTACCCGCGCCATTTTCTCCGTGAATCCAGTAGATACCTCCGCTTACCTGAAAGTGCGCGACTGCAATGATCTCCACATTGCCGTACTGCTGATGAAGATCGCGGATTTCGAGCACCATAAGTCTTCCGGTTATTGCTTGAAAGTTTTTGATTTCGGGTCAAAACCAAACTCGTCGACCAGCTGCTGCAATGCAACTGACTCCTCATATTTATACAAATCCTGGTTGAAGAGCGCGTCGTGCCCGGCGTTTTTCAGACTGATCCAGCTGTGGGTCGCGTACGGATCATAATCAAAATGCCGGAAAGAATGCCCGAGATTGTTCATATCTGCAAACCATTTCACACCTACATCCAGACGGTCGTAGCTCCCGAATGCAGATCCCTTTCCAACCGGCAAAGTATCTTTTCTGGTCTTTTCCAGGTCGATCATTGCCACGTATTCATTCAGTCTGCATTCCGGAAGCGGCCAGGGCGTAGCGGGATCAACTACTTCGGTGTAAGTGGAAGTTCGCGCCTGCGGGTATTCGGTAGCCAGCTGTAAAAGCTCCTGGTACCCAGGTTTGTATTGCGTGTAAATTTCAGGATTACAGAGCTTCGCCTCGAAAGCCGGACATCCCCAGCACTGCCCGATACGTCCGATGCCCGAAGTACTGCCGATCTGCTGCAGATATTCTTTGACCAGGTCCGCCTTGAAGTATACGTCGTTATGAATGACGAGCAAGTATTTCGCCTTTGATTTTTCCCACGCATACTGATACCGGATCGCGCGTCTGAAAAACGGCAGTTTTAATAAAATCCTGAATTTGAGATTTCCTGTCCAGAGCCAGAGACTCGGCTTGTAGTAGACAATCTTGTCGCCTAAGTAATCAAGAACAAACTTAAAATTGGAAGGTTCGGGCTGTTTGGTTTCCTCAACGAAGTAGATTTTATTGATCCATTGCCCCGACTCTTTCATTAACGTGAGCAATGTCATTGCGGTTTGATAAGGTTTACCGTACGCATTTATAGCTACGTCAACACTATTTTTAGGAAGGTTCATGATGAAGCGGAATTTAACTGACTAACTGTTCTCTGTGGTGATATGGACATTTAAACGCCGAATTTCTGTTAAATCAGCATACAAACAAAATGTTGACCGGCCTAACTACTCAACAGAAGGTACACGATCGAAAATTTTGTATTTTCATTTGCCGGGACAACTTAGCCCAGTATATTTGAAAAAATTTGAATTAATAAGTAGGTATTTTTAAAATATTTAGAAAGTTATTCCCAAACATCTTCTCTCTTCTATGAAATCCAACCGCCGTTCTTTTCTCCAACTTTCTGCATTGGCGCTGCCTTTTGCGAAGGTTAACGACCTGTTCGCCAAGAGCAAGCCGGTTAATAAGCCTATTGTGATATCCACCTGGGACAGCGGACAAATCGCCAATGGAGGTGCCTGGCCGGTTCTTGAAAACGGCGGAAAAGCATTGGATGCAGTGGAACAGGCAGCAATTGCCATGGAAAATGAAGTGAACTGCTGCGTTGGATTAGGCGGTAATCCGGATCGCGACGGGCGCGTCACTTTGGATGCGTGCATTATGGACGATAAGTTCAACTGCGGTTCGGTAGCCTTCGTGGAGCGCGTGAAACACCCGGCTTCACTCGCCAGAAAACTAATGGAAAATACACCGCACGTTTTTATGGCGGGCGAGGGTGCGCAGCAGTTTGCAGTAGCGAGCGGCATTAAACTCGAATCGGGTGAATTGTCTCCTGATGCCGCAAAAGCCTATAAAGAATGGTTGAAAAAAGCTGAATACAAGCCCATTATCAATATTGAACACCAACAATCCAAGCCAAAAGGTCACGGTCCGTTTGCGCCCAGCCACTTTGAAGACGGGTCAGTAAACCACGATACCATGGGAACGCTCGCTTTGGATTCAGCCGGCAACTTGTCCGGAATGTGTACCACCAGTGGAATGGGCTTCAAAATGCGCGGGCGTATAGGCGACTCCCCAATCATCGGATCCGGACTTTATGTAGATAATGAAGTAGGCGCTGCCACAGGTTCAGGCCAGGGAGAAGAAGTGATACGCATTTGCGGCACCCACACCATTGTAGAGCTGATGCGGAATGGCGCTTCACCCAAAGAAGCCTGCAAAAAAGCGATCGAGCGCATTGTCAAGATCAATCCCGAAAAGGCAAAAACATTTCAGGTTGGCTTTATTGCGATCGATAAAAACGGTGAAGTCGGCGCGTATTCTCTTCAAAAAGGTTTCAACTACACAGTTACTGAAAAAGACGGCAAAGGAAAGGTGATTAATGCCGAAAGCCACTTTGCCTGACATTCACTTCCTATATCAATTCTGTTACTATTTTTTTCAAAATGAATTTAAGATCAGCGGCAATCCTGCTCTCGGGATTGCTTTTAGGAAACCTGTCTCTTGCCCAGCAGCATTCGGAGCAGGACCATTCGAAGTATGTAGCACCCACCGACCCGCTGGTGCAGCAGAAGCTTAGCAAATGGCAGGATATCAAATTCGGCTTGCTGATGCATTGGGGAACATACAGCCAGTGGGGCATCGTGGAATCGTGGTCGCTGTGCCCGGAAGACGAAGGTTGGTGTGAGCGCAAAGGTCCGCATTCTCACGATTGGTACGAGTATAAAAAAGCCTACGAGGAAATCCCAAAAACTTTCAACCCCGTCAAATTTAATCCGGAAAGATGGGCACAGGCAGCCAAGAATGCAGGAATGAAATACGTGGTTTTTACAACGAAGCACCACGACGGGTTCGCGATGTTCGATTCCAAGTACACGGACTATAAGATTACCAACACGCCATTTAAATCAAACCCAAAAAGCAATGTGACCAAAGAAGTACTGGCCGCGTTCCGCAACCAGGGTTTTATGACTGGTACCTACTTTTCTAAACCTGACTGGAATACTGAATTCTACTGGTGGAAGTATTTTCCACCCAAAGACCGCAATGCTTCTTACGATCCAAAGAAGCGGCCTGAGCTGTGGACAAAGTTCAAAGATTTCACTTACAACCAGATAGAAGAGCTCATGTCGGAGTACGGTTCAGTCGACATTCTGTGGCTTGACGGTGGCTGGGTACGTCCATTGAATACGATTGACCCGAATATCAGCTGGCAGAAGAGCATTCCTTACGAGCAGGATATCGATATGGCGCGCATTGCCAAAATGGCGCGATCGCATCAGCCTGGCCTGCTGGTTGTGGACAGAACGGTTACAGGTGAATTCGAAAATTATGTAACACCCGAGCAATCAATCCCTGAACATTATATGTCAATCCCCTGGGAATCCTGTATAACAATGGGCGACTCGTGGTCTTACATCCCGAAAGAGAATTTTAAATCGACAAGGAAGCTTGTTCACACTTTGGTGGACATTGTCGCTAAAGGCGGAAACCTGCTGCTCAATGTAGCGCCGGGACCGGACGGAGAATGGCACGAAGAAGCGTACTCGCGGCTGGAAGAAATAGGAAAATGGATGAATGTAAATGGAGTGGGTATCTACGAAACCAAACCGCTGGCGCCATACCGTCAAGGCAAATGGGCTTACACTAAAAAGGGTACTACCACTTACGCGTTCTATCTCGCGGAAGCAGGTGAAAAGCTGAGTGCCAGTTTGAAACCGGAGGGATTAACGCTTCCAGCAAACGCAAAAGTTACATTTGCCGGCAGCAAAAAAGCATTGAAAGTAAAGGATGGAGCGATCCAGCTACCCGCAAAAACAGTAGCTGAATTAGGTGATCAACCTGCTTATTTGTTGGTGATTGATTAACGAGGGAATGATTTGTACACGTTGCCGCGGGCTAAAATCCGCAGCAACGTGACATTAGGCTGAATGTATTCAATCCCGATCCGCCAATCACCAACTCGGATCCGGTAGTACTGACTTTCCTGACCTGCCAACTTCTTGTAATCAAGGCCGGAGAATTCAAGATTTTCAGCTTCTTTCAACTTCAAAATGATCTTGAAAACCCGGCTCTGAATGTCCTTTGGAGCTCTTTCCAAATCCTTCTCAAATCTCCTGTGGTATTCTACTACCATCCCATTCTTTTTATGAGATCGTCGATTGGGTACCGCGGCTCATTGCTTTCAGCACGCATTAATTCAAGAAGAAACAGGTCTTCCAGCTTTTCGCTTTCGATGATGTCAAGTATTTTTTTCATCTCGTCCGGCGTCCAGTTTCCGCGCTGCTTTTTAACACTGAACGTTGGAGCCGGCATGCCGATTTGCTCTGCCAGGTAAGCATTCTTGAAGCCGGACTCCTTGATCAACAGGCTCATGTTTTTCCTTAATTCCATATAATCATCAACAATATTGAACATAGCATGAAATGATTTGGAACGTTGAAGAGTATTCAAATTTATAAATAAAAATTAAGGATTTTGTTATGAAAAATCTGACTAATGGTAACACTGAGGCAGGCCAGGAATTATGAAGCAACATACTCGACAAAAATCGACGAACTGATTTCAAAAAAACCGATCTTCACTTTTTCGATATCACCCGATACCTACTACCTAATATTTATAAAGAAATGATCAGACCTGTAGCCGCTTTTCTTTTACTTACTGCGCTGAATACCTTCGCCCAAACCCCGCCCAAACCCTACGGAGCGACGCCGGCACCAAGACAGATACTCTGGCATCAGACGGAAGTTTACGGCATTATGCACTTCACTCCCACTACTTTCGAAAACAAAGAATGGGGCTTTGGAGATGCTGATCCGAAAACATTCAACCCAAGTGATTTCAATGCAGAACAGATCGTACTTGCCGCAAAAGAAGGTGGCCTGAAAGGTATTGTGCTCGTGGCAAAGCACCACGACGGATTTGCGCTCTGGCCTACCAAAACGACAGAATACAACATCACCAAAAGTCCGTTTCGCGACGGAAAAGGGGATTTGGTGAAAGAAGTAGCCGACGCAACCCGCAAGCACGGTTTGAAATTCGGAGTTTATTGCTCACCCTGGGACCGTAACAACGCGAAATACGGCACACCGGAGTACCTGGCAATTTACCGCGAGCAGCTGCGCGAGCTGTATACCAACTATGGTGAACTGTTTATGTCGTGGCACGACGGTGCAAATGGCGGCGACGGCTACTATGGCGGGGCAAAGGAAAAACGCTCCATTGACAACACTACCTACTATCAATGGGATTCAACCTGGACAAACCTGACCCGCAAATTGCAGCCAAATGCAAGCATTTTCAGTGATATCGGCTGGGATGTCCGCTGGGCAGGTAATGAAGACGGCAGTGTGAATGAAACCTCCTGGGCCACATTGACACCAAAACCTTCCGAAGGACAGAACGTAGCGGTGCCCGGACAGGCCAATGCAACCGAAAACCCGGGCGGTACCCGCAATGGAAAATTCTGGATACCCGCCGAATGCGATGTACCACTTCGAAAAGGCTGGTTTTACCACCCCAATGAAAAACCTAAAACTCCGGAGAAATTATTTGACCTCTACCTGAAAAGCGTAGGCCGCGGCGCGGCGCTTGACCTCGGGCTTGCTCCCGACACACGCGGCCAGCTGCACGCCGACGATGTTGCTGCATTGAAGGCGTTCGGAGATCATGTTAAACAAACTTTTGCGACCAACCTGATTGCAAAAGCCAGCTCCAAAGCGGTAAACGTAAGAGGTTACAACTCCATTTACAGCGCCAAAAATCTGCTGGACGGAAAACCTGAAACTTACTGGGCCACAGACGATGATTTTAAAACCCCGGAAGTGATCTTTGACCTTGGCCAGCCCGCTGTGTTTGACATTATCTCCTTGCAGGAATTCATCAAGCTTGGTCAGCGTATCGAAGAATTTGCAGTAGACGCATGGCAGGGAACGGAATGGAAAGAAATCCATAAAGGCACCAGCGTCGGCGCGAAAAGGATCGTCAAACTGGAAGCTCCGGTTACTGCGCAGCGGATCAGGCTGCGGATTACCAAGTCGCCGGTGAGCGTGGCAATCAGTGAGTTCGGGTTGTATAAAGATTCAGAATAAGTCTAACCTCATAAAAGCAATTTCCCCAATAAGTATCCGACTTATTGGGGAAATTGCTTTTATAGCCCATCCGTATTACTCAGCAGTGAGCCGCGCCAGGCGCGCGTACATTTCTACCATTGCACCCTGGTCGATCAGCGTTTTTTCATGCTTTCTGCCGATCAGGTTGTTTTCGTCCCGCTCCTCTTTCCAGATCCGCTCCGCATCGTCTACAAAAAAAGCAAAAGTACTCTTGTCCTTTGTTACCTTGTACAATTCCTCATATCCGCGCAGCAGGACCACATTGAACCAATAATTCGCGGGCAGCTTATTGTTGACGTAAAAGAAATCCTTCGCAGCCTGCGCGATCGTTTTTGCTTCGTCCAGATACTGCTGCTCTTTGGTAATCTCATATAAAAGCACATTCGATTGCAGCATTGTACCAGTATTATAAGTGTACTTGGCAGAGTCAATTTTCATGGATGGGATCTTGATCGCATCCCAGTAAGTACCCTCTGGCGAGCGCAGGTGCTTGTTGGTCCATTTATACAGATCAAGCGCAGTATCGAGGTATTCTTCCTTTTGATTGATTTTGTACAATTGCAGTGCAACCAGTATCCCCGGACCATTTGAACAGGTATTCTTGGTATTCTTCTCGTCTTCCTTCCAGTAAATGCCGCCGCCGGATTTCTGGTCATAGCCGGTCATCATAAACATGTATATTTCCTCCGCTAATTTGAGGTAAGAGGCATTTTTTGTCCGGTTGTATGCGTCAATGGCGGCTATTGCGATCCATTGATTATCGTCGTAAAACCGCGAATCCTTTTGTTCTTTGGTCACATAAGCCTGGTACCCCGGTGCCGGTGCGTCGTTGTTGCGGTACTTGCTGATCGCATTCAAGACGGGCTTCATAGCCTGTCCTCCCGGCATCAAAGCATCTGCTTCATTGGCCGCCTGCATCAACGCACAAAGCGGCCAGAGAAATGAATGCGGCTTCTCATTTTTTCCATTTGTTTCAATATATAAACCTGTGGCTGGCTGGTGAAATACCTTGCTGATATTCTGACTGATCAGCGCGATCCGCTGCTCATATTCGGCCTTGTCCTGTGCATTGCCTTGGAAGAAAAGCAAACAAAAAAGCATAGAAAGTGACCATCGGGTACTTTGTGTCATAGTTTAGTGAATTTGATACTTCCTTGCTAAACCTGGCAGGCTGCGTTATTTACTCTTATACTGAGTACGCTCCCGGCCACCCCGCCCCTCCTCACAGCCTGAAACATTTCGATTTTAGGAAAATAATGCAATTTTATTTTGATTTTTAAAGGAACTACAAAAGAGTATTTTATGCATAATACACATGACCTATATTTGGTCAATGTGCAACAGTTTCTGCTAATTATGGAACATTAAACACCTTATTCCTAAAACTAACTTTTCACCATAAACCACTTGCCTATACATGAAAAAAGGTGAATGATGTCGCCACATCATCCACCCGAATTAACCCCCAACCAGATTGTCTCACCCGGATTGCTGCCCCGAAAGGAGCATGGGATTTTGTTTGCCGATTTTTCAAAACAACAAAACGTTCAAAAGTATGAAAAAAACCTTTTACCGGCGGAATTACCTGCTTAAAATTATGAGAATCAGTCTCATACAACTATTCCTGATTATTCAGTGTGCGCACATTTCCCTAGCCGGCGGGATCTCGCACGAGACACTGAAAATGGATGCCGACATCGCGATCAAAGGGAAAGTAACAGACGCTACAGGCGCCACTGTCCCAGGCGCGACGATCGTGCTGAAAGGCAGCTCATCAGTTGGTACTACCACCGACGCCGACGGCGTGTTTTCACTGAATGTACCCGACGGCAGCACCACATTGGTCGTTTCGTCCATTGGCTTTCTGACGCAGGAAGTAAGCATCGCTAACAAATCACAGATCGATATCGTACTGCAATCAGACGTGAAAGCATTGAGCGAAGTGGTGGTAACGGGATATTCTTCTCAATCCAAAAGAGATATCACCGGTGCAGTTTCCACTGTGGACGCTACCGAGCTGACAAAAGTAGCGGCTCCAAACGTAGCGCAGCAGTTGCAGGGCCGCGTAGCGGGTGTAACAGTAACTTCCAACAACTCGCCTGGTGGTGAAGCAACAGTGCGTATCCGCGGATTTGGTACGATCAACAACAACGATCCTTTGTACGTGATCGACGGAGTACCTACAAAAGGCGGCTTGAACAGCATCAACCCGAACAACATCGAGTCTATGCAGGTTTTGAAAGATGCTGCCTCAGCCTCAATTTATGGTTCAAGAGCTGCAAACGGGGTTATTATCATTACTACCAAAAAAGGAAAAGCAGGCGCGGCCAGATTTACATTCAACTCACGTGCAGGTTTGCAAACCGGAAAAGTGGATTTGGACCTGATCAAAGATCCGCAGCAATTTGGTGATTTGTTATGGACGCAGCGCCGCAATGCAGGTGTTTTGACGAATGGAAACCCTTCGCACCAGCAGTACGGAAATGGGCCGAATGCAGTTGTTCCGGATTATATCCTCGCAGGATCAAGCTATGGACTTTCTGCAAGTGACCCGAAAGTGAATCCTTCACTTTATAACTATAACCGCGCTGGTTTTTACCAAATCGTTGAAGCAAATAAAGAAGGAACAGACTGGCACAAGGAAATCCTTCGTCCGGCTGCCATTCAGGAGTACAACATCGGCGCAAGCGGTGGTACCGAAACGGGCCGTTATGCGCTTTCGCTTAACTACTTCAAGCAGGACGGGGTGTTGATCCATACTTCTTTCAACCGTTACTCGCTGCGCTCAAATACTGAGTTCACGTTCAAAAAACGCGTTCGCCTGGGTGAAAACCTGGAAGTAAGTTACACGGAAAACAAAGGGTATTATGCCAATAACGGAACTGCCAGCACGCTGAACAACCAGGATGGTAACCCGATCGGAAACGGCTACCGCATTCCGTCAATTATTCCGGTGTATGACATCATGGGCAATTTTGCTGCTACCCGTGCTGCCGGACTTGGCCCTGCGACCAACCCGGTTGCGCAGCTTTGGAGAACGAGAAACAACCAGACCAACAACTTCCGTGCATTCGGTAACGCTTACATGGAAATTGATATTCTCAAAGACCTGACAGCGAAGTCAAGCATCGGGATTGATTTGAATGCATTTAACCGCGTGGGCTACACTTTGATGGACCTTGAAGAAGCGGAAATTGAAGCGGCAAATGCGCTGTCAAACGAGAATGCGTACGATATTAACTGGACGTGGTCGAATACTTTAAACTACAACAAAAACATCGGCACTAACCACAAGATCGGTGTATTGCTGGGTACGGAAGCTATTAAAGGGATGGGCCGCAACTTCAATGCAACCCGCACGACTTTCTTCTCGGAAGATCCTCAGTATATGTTCCTGAGCTCCGGTACGGCAGGCATCAACAATGCAGGCGGAGGTTACGAATGGGCGCTTTTCTCCATATTCGGAAAATTGAACTATGCACTGAAAGACCGTTACCTACTGGAAGCAACAGTTCGTCGCGACGGTTCTTCCCGTTTCGGTCAGAATAACCGTTACGGAACATTCCCTGCATTCAGTGTAGGTTGGAGATTATCAGAAGAGAGCTTCCTAAAACCGCTTACCTGGCTGGATGATCTGAAACTAAGAGGAGGCTGGGGACAAACCGGTAACCAGGAAATTGGCAACTACAATGGTTTCAGCACTTACCGTTCAAGTCTGAGCTTGTCATCTTACGCGATCGGCGGCGGCAACAATGCAGTTGAACCCGGTTTTGACACAGAAGCATTCGGTAACCCTGACGCGAAATGGGAAACTACCACGCAAACCAACATTGGTCTGGACGCGACTTTCCTGAAAGGCATGTTCAACTTCAACCTCGATTTGTATAACCGGACTACTTCGGACATGCTTTATCAGGTAGCACTTCCTGCCACCCAGGGCGTAGCGACAATCCCATTTGTGAACGTAGGTGAAATGAACAACAAAGGAATTGACCTCGCTTTGGACTTCAACAACAAAGCATTGAATGGCGAACTTACGTACTCTGTGGGTGTCAACTTTTCTACATACAGAAATGAAGTAAAGAAACTGAACAACAGTTCTTCGGCAGTACTGCTTGGCCCTGCGATCCGCAGCTATACCTGGACCCGCTCGGTAGCCGGAATGCCGCTTTATTCATTCTACGGTTTGCAGATCGACGGTATCTACCAAAACCAGGGAGAAGTGGACAAAGGACCTAAATATCCCGGCTACGCAGCTGTGGGTAAATACAAATACCACGACACAGACGGCGACGGTACCATTACCGACAACGACCGTGTGTTCCTCGGTAACCCCCACCCCGATTTCACTTACGGTATCAACCTGAATGTAGGCTACAAAAACTTCGACTTGTCGGCATTCTTCCAGGGCGTGAAAGGAAACGGGATTATCAATATGGTAAAGCGCTGGGTTGATTTCAACAACCAGGCTGGTAACAGAAGCTTGCGCATGCTCAACGATTCCTGGACTCCCGAAAATCCGAATGCAGTGCTTCCGATCCTGGATGCAAACGACAGCCGCAGCCAGCAGCCTTCGAGCTACTTTATCGAGGACGGTTCTTATTTCCGTATGAAAAACCTCACATTGGGCTACACACTTCCAAGTGGCATCTTGTCAAAAATCGGCTTTGAAACCGCACGCGTTTACCTGCAGGGACAAAACCTTTTCACGATCACCAAATACAGCGGTATCGATCCTGAGGTAACATCCGTGGGTTCAACGCCGGGCAGCACCGTGCTGGGTGTAGATCAGGGAAATTACCCTAATTCCAAAATGTACCAGATCGGTATCAACTTCGGATTCTAACAATAGGGAGAAAACTTTTTATCTGTGAATAATAAGCTAATAGATATGAAAAAGAGCATATTAACTGCAATGGTCTGCATAGGAATGCTGACTTCCTGCGGCAAGGAGTTTCTGGAAACTACACCACTTGGTGTTGGAAATGAACAATCGCTTTCAAATAAAGCAGGTGTAAATGCGGTGTTGATCGGGGCTTACAGCTTGCTCGACGGTGTTGGCTCCGGGCCGGTTAATACTTCTTCGGTAAGTAACTGGATTTACGGTTCAATCGCCTCCGACGACGCTTACAAAGGTTCAGACGTCGGCGACCAGGCGCAGATCACGACCATTGAGCGTTACATTCCGCAGGCGGATATTGGCGCTTACAATGACAAATGGATCGCGGTATACGACGGGGTTTCCCGTTCCAATAACACCATCAAACTAATTGGTCTCGCTACGGATATGACCGACGCTGAAAAGGCACAGGCAATGGGAGAAGCGCGTTTCCTGCGCGCGTGGTACCATTTCGAAGCCAAAAAGCTTTGGAACATGGTCCCTTATGTAGACGAAACAGTAACTGACTTCGTGAACCTGCCAAACACGGAGGATATCTGGCCGATGATCGAGGCTGATTTCCAGTTTGCGGTAGATAATGTATCAGCGACCAAAGCACAGGTAGGCCGCGTAAGCAAATGGACAGCCAAGGCTGCATTGGGAAAGGTACACATGTACCAGCGCGACTACCTGGCTGCCAAGCCGCTTTTGGACGATATTATTAACAATGGACCTTTTGCGTTGGTAAACAGCTTCCACGACAACTTCCGCATTGCTACGGAAAACAACAGCGAGTCGATTTTTGAGGTACAAATGTCGGTAGGCGACGGTGGAAACGGCCAGAATGGTAGCTGGGGAGACAACTATAACTTCCCTTACGGGTCGGCACCAGGCGGTTGCTGCGGGTTTTTCCAACCTTCTCAAAACCTGGTGAATGCATTTAAAACAGATGCAGCAGGCTTGCCTTTGCTGGATACTTTCAATGATGTGGATGTAAAAAATGATGAAGGACTTGCTTCCAGCGATCCATTTACACCCTACGAAGGTACCCTTGACCCAAGACTCGACTGGACTGTGGGACGCAGAGGATTACCATTCCTGAACTGGGGCACACACCCTGGCAGAAACTGGATCCGCGATCAGGCTTTCGGCGGACCCTATACGTTCAAGAAGTTCTTTGCTTATAGCGGAGAAAATGCAGGCGCTGAATCTCCTCGTGCGAATGCAAACAACTACCGGGCGATCCGTTTTGCAGACATTATTTTAATGCGCGCAGAAGTTGCGGTGGAAGAAAACGACCTCGCAACTGCATTAAAACTGGTTAATCAGGTAAGAACGCGTGCTGCGAATGTAGTAGTGACGGACGCAAGCGGAAAACCTGCGGCCAACTATCTTGTAAAACCCTACCCGGCATTTGCTTCGCAGGATTATGCAAGAAAAGCGGTCCGGTTTGAGCGTCGCGTTGAGCTGGCAATGGAAGGTCACCGCCACTTCGACCTGGTTCGCTGGGGAGTCGCTGACACGGTTTTAAATGCCTACCTGGCAAAAGAGAGCAAAAAACGCACTTATCTGTCAGGCGCCACTTTCGTGAAAGGAAGAAGCGAATACTTCCCGATCCCGCAAGCGCAGATTGACATTATGGGGGCTAATGTTTTGAAGCAGAATCCTTGATTTAAAGCCACGAATGCACGAATGAGCACGAATAATTTCGTGTTAATTCGTGCATTCGTGGCAAATAAACTTAATTATCGTAGTGAGATTTGCATCGCATAATAAATACAGTTTCATCTATCACGCGATAAACCAATCTGTGCTCGTCAGTAATCCTTCTCGACCAATATCCCGACAAGTTCGCCCGTAGCATTTCGGGCTTTCCCTTTCCTTCGAAAGGAGTTCGCAAACATTCCTTGACAAGCTCGTTGATTTTCTTAACTATGTTCTTGTCAACCTTCTGCCATTCGGTATATTCCTCCCAGGCATCAGGATGCCAGGAAAGCGTCAAGGCTCAATAAGGTCGCGCTGAATAAAACAACCAGGGTTGTTTTTCAGGTCCTCAATCGCTTTCAATAAAAGCCTCTTGTTAGTAGGATCACTCAATAGATAATCGGTAGTGTCCATTTGGGCAGGCGATTGCTTTTGAGCTTTCAATGTTCTTAAAAATTCCCGGATCGCTCGTTTTTCCCTTTTTGGCGGCATTGCAAGTCTTAACATAATGGAGATTTTAAATGTAAGTATGTGTCATGAAATGAGGAACCAGGACAAATATAAAAAAACTCCGCTAAGTCTTCCGCATGGAAGAACCCCTGACAATCAGTTCTGTATTCAGCACCTTGCGTTCATTTGGGCTGAGCTCCTCCGCATCCACCAGCTGCAAAATCCACTCCGCCGTTGTTTGTCCCATTTCCAAGGTCGGCTGCCGGATCGTGGTTAATCCCGGGCCAATGTAAGCCGATTCAGGGTTATCACTGAAACCTGCAACACCCAGATCTTCCGGGATATTAATCCCCTTTTCCTTCGCAATCAGCATAATCTCTATCGCGGCTGAATCATTTACAGCGAAGATCGCGTCGGGCCGCTCTGCCAGATCGAGTAGGTATTGCCCGTAAATCCGGGCCTTTTGCTGCGTCAGCATTCCCTGAATTACCATGTGGTCTTCAATGGGCTTACCGTGCTTTTCCATGGCAGCCTTATAGCCCCGCAGCCGCTCCTGGCTGACCAGCAATGTAAGCGGCCCGCCAAGGTGTGCAATGCGTTCATACCCGTTCAGGATCAGATGCTCCACCGCCATAAATGCGGATTCGAAATCATTGACCACCACTTTGGGCACATCGATCTCCTCACAAACGCGGTTGAACAGGATCAGCGGGATACCCCTTTTTTCAAACACACTCAAATGGTCAAAATTGTTGGTTTCCTGCGTTAGTGAGATCAGCAGTCCGTCTACACGATTGGCCAGCATTGCCTTGCTGTTCGAAATCTCAACCTGGTAAGATTCATTACTCTGCATGATTGTAAGGTTGTAGCCTGCTTTTGTCAGCACATCGTGTGCCCCGATGATCACATTCGGGAAAAATGGGTTGTGAAATTCTGGCACAATCATCCCGATCGTATTTGTCCGGCTTTTCACCAGATTGTAAGCCAGCTGATTGGGCTGGTAATCGAGCAGCGCCGCAGTATCAAGCACAGCCTGTCGGGTTTCCGGACTGATATCGGCGTGTCCATGCAACGCGCGAGAAACTGTCGAGTTGGAAACTCCGAGTGTCTTGGCGATATCGATGATGGTCGTCTGGTGACGTTTCCTTTTCCGTTGCACTTCCGCAGAAACATCCTTTTCCTGGATCGTGAAATAATAGTTGCACGGCTTGCAGAGGAACCGCTGCTTGCCTCTGACATATCCCGCCTTCATGATCCCCTCTACCTGCCCGCACTTCACGCATTTAATCATTCCAATTGTATTATTTAAATAAATGGCTGCTAATTGAGCGAATCCCCACCATCTCAACAACCCACAAGCAAAAATAAAGAATTATCATATTATTAGTTCATAAAACCATATATCGGCAACGTATTCGCAAACGTTCCCGATAGTTTTTGATCAATTCCGAGATCAGATTAGGTTTAAACCGACTTGATCTGTGCATTACAGCTGGCTAAATTCAGATAAAAACAGCCAGATATCATCGAATTGCAGCAGGCAGTTTGCTTTTACGCAAAGCCTCGAAACGAAAGAAATCTGCTCAGAATTGAATTATTCCGTTATCCACTCTAACCCTATATTCATTAATATGCAAAAACAAATACGCATTCTGCTTGTGCTCTTATGCATTTCGCTGAGCCTTGCACAGACCACTTTCGCCCAGTCGGCCAATGTTGCGGGAAAAGTTGATGACGAAAAAGGCGAAGGCGTTCCCGGAGCCAGCGTGACCGTCAAAGGCACGCAGCTTGGAACACTTACGAACGTCGACGGCACTTACTCCATTGAAGCGCCGGCAAATGCTACGTTGGTTTTCTCCTTTGTTGGTTACCTGAAAGAAGAAGTCGCTATCAACAACCGCTCAACTGTTAATGCGATTCTGAAAGTCGACACTAAAGCGCTGGAAGAAGTCGTCGTGGTAGGCTACGGAACGCAGCGAAAAGTGGAAACTACCGGATCCATTGCTTCCGTGAAATCGGACGAACTCACGCAACTGCCAATTACAAACGTAGCGCAGGGACTTCAATCCCGAGTTTCCGGCGTGCAAATCAATCAAAACTCCGGCTCGCCTGGTGGTAATATCAGCGTGCGTATCCGTGGTACAAACTCGATTAATGGAAATGCAGAGCCGCTTTATGTGATTGACGGAATTCAGATCTCAAACAGTGGCGGGATTAATGATGTAAGTCCGCTTTCTACCATTAACCCCAATGATATCGAGTCTGTTGAAGTACTGAAAGATGCGTCTGCGTCTGCTATTTACGGCGCACGCGCGGCTAATGGCGTCATACTTATTACGACAAAACGCGGTAAAGCAGGCAAGACCAACGTGTCGATCGAGAGCTATTACGGCGTGCAGCAGGTAACCAAGCAACTGGATGTGCTGAATGCAGCTGAATTCGCGCAACTCGAAAATGAAACATTCAAAAACAACGCTTATCCCGACCCGGCAAGCCTCGGCGAAGGTGTTGATTGGCAGGACCTTATTTTCCAAAAAGCACCCATTCAGAATCACCAGCTCACGATCAGCGGCGGGTCCGAGAAGACACAGCTGTCGCTTTCCGCCAACTACTTTGATCAGGATGGTGTGATCATTAATTCTGACTTCAAACGTTTCACCTACCGCCTGAACGTGGATCACAATGTCAGCAAGAAGCTGCGCGTAGGTACCAGCGTAATGGGAAGTTTTTCCAATAACAATGGGATCGAAGCCGGAAGTACATCGGTGGGCGACGCCGGTGTTGTGACCGGAACGGTGCTCGGAGCTGCGATAGGCGCGCCCCCAACTTTGCAGCCTTATAAACCGGATGGTTCGATATTCCCATTTGCGGAACAAGGTAATGGGCAATATCGGGAGGTAATTAACCCTTTGAATTACACGTCTATCCTGCGGAAGCGGAATATTAAAAGAGCATTGATCAATCTTTACGGAGAATATACGATCCTTCCCGGATTGAGCTACCGGGCGTCTTTCAATGCAGATATAGATTCAAGAATCAACGATACATACCTGCCCATTTCCATTATTGCTGTCAAAGACCGCAACGAGAACTCAGGAACTGCCGGTAAGTTTAATTCCAACTTCCTGGGGCTCCTTCATGAAAGCGTGCTCTCATACGGTACCAAGATCGGCGATCACCACAGTTTGAAATTCACAGGTTTGTTCGCAACGCAGGTAGAGAAATATAACGACAATCAAATCAATGCGAACGGCTTTCCCAACGATGCTACAAGGAACGAAGCGCTTCAACTTGCATTGAACAGGACGGTCTCGAGTTCACGGAACATGCAGCGCCTGGATTCTTACATGGGCAGGGTCAACTATGGTTTCAAGGACCGGTATTTTATGGACTTTACTGCCCGCGTGGACGGTTCGAGCAAGTTTGGCGCCAATCACAAATACGGGTTTTTCCCTGCTGTGTCTGCGGCATGGCGGATTATAGAAGAGCCTTTCATGAAAGATGCGACCTGGCTTTCGGACCTGAAACTACGTGGTAGTTATGGTATCACCGGGAATGCGGGCGGAATTGATCCATATCAATCTCTGGCCACGGTTCAGTCCGGCGGAGGCTACAATATCAACCATACGTACTTTACCGCCATTCGCCCATCCGGCATTTCCAACCCTGATCTCCGCTGGGAGAAATCGACACAGACGAACATCGGTATAGACGCTAGTCTGCTCAATAACCGCTTTTCTCTGATCGTGGATTATTATGTCAAAAAAACCGAAGACCTGCTTTATATCAAAACACTGCCACTTTCATCCGGTTACAGCAACATTACCGGAAACTACGGTTCGCTCGAAAACAAAGGGCTTGAAATCGCTGCAAGTGCAAATCTGCTGAATGGTCCGGTGAAATGGAGCATCAACGGAAACCTGACCATTAACCGGAATAAGGTACTGGATCTGGACGGCGGAACAACCGACGAAAGATTTATCACGAATTATACCGTGCTCAAAGTAGGTCAACCGCTAGGTGTTTTTAAAACATACGTTTTTGACGGGGTCAACCAAACCGGCGAAGCAATCATACCAGGTTACGACGGCAGGCTGGGCGGACATAAAGTAAAAGACCTCAACAACGACGGTGCGATTAACTCAGCAGATCAGATGATTACGGGCAACCCGAACCCGAAGTTCATCTACGGTTTTTCTACCAATGTTACCTTCAAAAACTTTGACCTGAGCGCCTTTTTCTCAGGTACGCAGGGAAATGACATTTACAACGTCAGCCGGCTTTCATTTGAAAATCCGCTTGGCCAACGCAATCTTTTCCAAGGTGTTGAAAACCGTTGGACACCACAGAATCCGAGCAACCAGTATGTAAGTCCGGCAGTGGCGGGCCGGTTACCGATTTCATCCTATGCAGTGGAAGACGGTTCGTACCTGCGTTTCAAGAACCTGATGCTGGGCTATACCCTGCCGACGATCAAAGGGATCAGCAGAATCAGAGTTTATGTGAGTGGCAACAACCTGGTCACATTTACGAAATACAGCGGCTTCGATCCGGAAGTGAACACTTATGCCAATTCAAATACCACAATCGGAATTGACAACCTCGTTTACCCGCAATCGAAATCATTCCTGGGAGGCATTCAGCTTACCTTTTAAGCCCTAAACTTTGAATTATGAAACTTTCTAAAATAACATTTAAGAAAATACTTCCGCTTGTTGCGCTTGCATTGGGAACTGGCTCCTGCCAGTTAGACGAAGAAATTTACTCTTCGATCTTTGTCGAATCCTTTTACAAAACTGCTTCGGATTCTGAAAAAGGTTTGCTCTCGGTTTACGATGCCCTCGGTGGTCTTTATGGCGGTCCGGCGGCAACGATGGTACCTGATTTCAGCGCGGACCAGATCTATCCACGGGGTGTCGTGGGCCGCAATTCACTGACTCTGTTCACCGTAGAGCCCACTTACACAGTTCAGAAAAGTGCAGGTCGGACCAACGAATCGCCTCAGCAGCTCTGGACTTCATCATATAGCGGAATAGAACGAGCTAACTGGATCATTGCCAAAGTTCCCGACGCAACAATGGACGAAACGCGGAAGAAACAGATTTTAGGCGAAGCCTATTTTCTGAGAGCATTTTACTTCTGGACGCTTGCCAAGAACTTCGGTGACGTAGTCGTAAAAACGGAACCAAGCGTGACAGAAGTGGAAGCATACGCTCCGAAAAGCGCAATGGCGGATGTTTACAAACAGATTTACAGCGACCTCGATCAGGCTTCGCAAGCCGGGCTTGCCTCCTACCCAGCTAATGAAAAAGGTCGGCCGTCCCGGGAAGCAGTAGATGCGCTTTATGCCAAAGCTGCACTTTACAATCAGGACTGGGCTAAGGCGCTAGAAAAGGCTGAGGTTGTGATCAAATCTGGCAAATACGGACTGATGCCGAATGTAATGGACGTTTTCAGCTATTTGAAGGAAGACGAAGCGCGCCGGGAGAATATCTGGGCTTATGAAGCGGATCCTATCACACCGGGTAACGGGCACCAACTGACGAGTCTGGCCGGTCCGGTCGGCAGTGCCGGTGTGGAATATGCAAAAACCTCCTACGGTTCCATGTTCGCCTATATGTCGTTTTTTAATTCATTCGATCCGAAGGACAAGCGCAGACAATTACTGGACACCACTTTTATCGACAAATCAGGCAAATGGGTCCCGCAGCGCAGCATTACCCCGATTACCACGGATGCTGTTTTGATTAAAAAATACCAGGATCCCGTTTCCAGCACAGGTTTGATTCCTAACATACCGATTCTTCGAATGGCGGATATTTACCTGATTGCAGCAGAAGCAGAGGCGCGTTTGAACGGACCTTCTGCAAAAGCTTACGAGTACATCAATGCAGTCCGCACAAGAGCCGGCCTGCCCGACCTGGCCAAAGGATTAGCAAAAGATGCTTTTATCGACGCCGTGATTCAGGAGAGATCGTGGGAATTGTTTGCCGAAGGCGACCGCTGGTACGACCTGACGAGAACCGATAAATTCCTCACAGTGATCGCCAAAGCCGTAAACTCAGTGTATCCAACACGACCAGTTCAGCCAAAGAACAAATACTTCCCCATCCCGCAAGACGAGATTAATGCAAACCCGCAGTTGGAGCAGAATCCGGCTTGGAAGTAGGGCAGCAATTTTGAATGATTGAATGAGTGAATGATTGCCGCCGTGGAACGGAATGAGCCGCCGTGGAACAGTGAATGAGTGAATGGGCGCTGCAGTGTTATTGAATCAGCGCAAGCCGGCCGCAGAGAGGCCTCCTGTTTCTAGAACCCGACGGCCACAAAAATTGCCGAGCTCCGGAGGAGCTTCCTATCAAATGGAAACGCGTAAAGGATCAGGCAACAAACCCGGCACCAGCGCTACCCAATTTTTACCAAAACCAATGTGAATAAAAAATGTTAAGTGTCGCTTTCTTCTTATCACTTCTTCTAAATAACCCCTCCTTCGGTCCCCGGAACGAGAAGGTAAAGGAATTCGAGATTGTGGAGAATGACACGCTGACATATACATTGAAACTAGCACTAGATGACAAAGGGCGGCCGCAGTATTTTTTCAGGAACATTTTTACACCGGTTTGCTACACCAATGAGTGCAAACCGGTGTATATCAATTTCTATTGGGACTTGCTGGGCAATTATGTAAGATATGATCTCCCTAAAAACAAAGTGCTCACGAAAGTCGATCACGACGAGTTTAAGGAAGAGGATTACCAAAAGTTGCAGGATATTCTCGCGCAGCCCAACTCCATTTTTGCTGAACTGAAAATGGAGGATCTGATTACAAAAGGCACCGAAGATCTCACCGATTCAGTGGATGTAAAAGCGGGTGCTACGTTGAAAACCATCAAAAATCAGGTGATTGACGGCGCGGTTTATACCTGCTATACACTCTGGCAAATCGCTTACGGAAAGGCAGTGCCCGAAATGCGGAAGATCATCGAAGCCTACACCGATGACAAGCTGCTGCACAGCTTTCTGACCAGCAACAACTACCATTATCAATATTGGGCAATGGAGAAAGTAGTAAGTGGGGATGGAAGTGTAAAAAAGCCATTTGAACAAGACTTGCAGCAGATCATCAGCGGCAAAAACATTTTTACGGCCAAATATGCATTGCAGCATCTTAACAACCGCTTTTTCGAAAGCGAGGCAAGGCAAAGCTGGCTTTGGGAAAGTTATCAGAAATCTGCCTATCCATTGCAGATCACGATCCTGAAAAAGCTGGCAAATATTCCATTGACTAACTCACTCGCCAACAACCTCAAAGCCGCATTACCCAATGCAAACCAGGAACAAGCTGCGCTAATTAATCAAATACTGACAAAAAACTAAAATCCCCGGACTAAAGCCCGGGGCAAGGGATTTAAAATGAATTCTCAAAACCAGAGCAATCGATTTCTGCAATCCATTCCCGTTGGCTTCAGCCAACGGATAAGACAACGGACAAGACAACAGAAAAGAGAAAAGAAAAGAGAAAAGAAAAGACAACGATAATGACATCAGAAAAAACAACAGCAATGATGATGGGAAAGACAATAAGAGATGCAACCGGAAAGACAATAAAAAAGATAATGGGCAACATGATGAGAAACATGATAACATCAATCATATTTCTTCTCTCTTTTTCCGCCTTTGCTCAAAACCATGTATTTATTGAAACAGAATCGTTTACCGACAAAGGAGGCTGGGTGATTGACCAGCAATCGTTTGTGGTAATGGGGTCCTCTTACCTGATGGCGCATGGTATGGGGCGGCCTGTCAAGGATGCCACTACCACAGTTAATTTTCCCAAAACAGGCAAATACCGGATGTGGGTACGCAATAAAGACTGGGCCCCATTTCCAAAAGGTCCGGGCAAGTTTCAGCTGCTGCTTGACGGAAAAGCGGTGGGCCAGGTATTTGGTGAAAGCGGATCCGACGAATGGAAATGGTACGACGGCGGTCAGGTCGATATTAAATCTGCCGAAACAAAGCTCTTGATGAAAGACTTGACGGGATTTAATGGCCGTTGCGATGCGATTTTATTTACGGATGATTTAAAATTTACCCCGCCAAATAAACTGGAAGAGCTGAATGCATTCCGCAAAAAGCTGCTCAACCTGACAGATAAACCAGTCGAAGCAGGACAGTTTGATCTAGTAGTAGTGGGCGGCGGGATCGCCGGGACTTGCGCCGCTATTTCGGGCGCGAGAATGGGACTGAAAGTAGCATTGATCCAGGACAGGCCGGTACTGGGAGGTAATAACAGCTCCGAAATTCGCGTGCATTTAATGGGCGATGTAGATAAAAACCATTACCCCAAACTCGGCCGCATAGTGCGCGAAATGGACAATGGCGATCCGGGAAATGGAAATCCTGATGCGAAAGAATACGGAGATGCGCGCAAGATTTCGATCGTAAAAGCGGAGCCGAATATTTCTCTATTCCTGAACACGCATGTTTATAAGGTTGAAAAAGAGAATGATATCGTCACAGCCGTAGTAGGCCGGGATATTGCAACCAATAAAGAAACTCGTTTTGCAGGCTCCTTCTTTTCAGACTGTACCGGTGACGGAACGATCGGGTACCTGGCTGGCGCTGAATTCAGAATGGGCCGTGAGAGCAAGGCTGAGACAGGTGAGTCGCTCGCGGCAGAAAAGGCCGACGATTTCACATTGGGCACGTCCAACCTATGGGCGTCCCTCCCGCGCGACACGGTTTCTACCTTCCCGGAAACACCTTGGGCAATCCAGTTCTCCGACGAATACCACATCGACGAGCCCAAAGCTGACTGGCAGTGGGAAACGGGTTTTGGTAACTTCAACACCATTACCGATGCCGAGAAAATCCGTGACCACAACCTGCGCGCGATTTACGGGAACTGGTCTTATCTGAAAAAGAACAAAGCTGCAAAATACGCGAAACATGAGCTGGCGTGGGTGGCTTACATTGGCGGCAAAAGGGAGTCGAGGCGCATTATGGGCGACCATATTCTGAACCAGATGGACATTCAGGAAGGCAAATTTTACCCCGACGGAACGGTGACCGCCACCTGGACCATCGACCTGCATTTTCCCGATGCAAAAAACAGCAAGTACTTTGAAGGGCAGGAGTTTTTCGCCGGGACAAAACACATCAAAGTGGCGCCGTACACCATCCCCTATCGCTGTTTATATTCCAAAAACATCCAAAACCTGTTCATGGCCGGACGGAACATCAGCACCACGCACGTTGCATTTGGCAGCACGCGGGTAATGCGTACCTGCGGCATGATGGGTGAAGTAGTCGGTTTCGCAGCCTCTCTGACCAAGAAATACAGAACCACTCCACGTGGCGTTTATGAGCAGCATTTGCCGGAATTAATGGGAATTCTGAAAGGAGAAACCCCGGCGCCGCAGCCTTGAGTAACATACTGATTTGATGATTTTGAAAATTTCGTTGTCGCTTACCTTCATGGTATTTCAAATGCTCGTTCCCGCGGTGAATGCAAAAACCGCCGGGAACGAGCCGATGATCTCCATTGCCGGCGAGGCGCAGGGTACGACCTATCATGTCAAATATTTCGATCAGCAAAACCGGAATTTCAAAGTACAGATCGACTCCATTCTCGCGGATTTCGACAAGTGCCTTTCTTTGTACCGTGAAGATTCAGAAATAGTTGCGTTTAATAATAGTCCCGGATCACACCGGTTCAGGTCACCCTATTTTTATCCCGTTTTACAAAAATCCCTGGAAATATACGTGGCTACCAACGGCGCTTTCGATCCTACTATCATGCCACTGACCGAGGCCCTGGGATTTGGCGCGAAGAGAACTGATCCCGAGTTGGCGAATGTGGATTCGCTGCTTCAATATGTTGGTTTTGATAAAATTAACTTCAATGCGGAGGCTGTTACCAGGACGAAAGCGGGCGTCAGGTTAGATCTGAACGGGATTGCGCAAGGCTACTCCGTGGATGTTGTGAGCGCATTTCTCAGGAGCCGGCACATTGACCGGTTTATGATCGAGATAGGCGGTGAAGTAGTGTGTTCCGGAAACAAAGATGAAAACCTTCCCTGGGTTGTCGGAATCGAAAATCCGCTGGAACGCGGGCGTTTGTTTGCAACTGCAAAACTTTCCAATCTCGCCATGACAACCGCAGGTAATTACAATAATCATTTCACAAGAAACGGTAGCGTTTTCAACCATATCATCAATCCAAAGACCGGTTCAATGGAAGAAACGTCGCTGCTGAGTGTGACCGTTTTTGCCAAGGACGCGATGACCGCCGATGGTTACGATACTGCCTTTTTCGTCATGGGGCTGGAAGCGACAAAGGAATTTTTATCAAAACAAAACAACCTGGAAGCTTACCTGATCTATACTGACGAAAAGGGAAAAACCGCCAGTTATGTAACCGAAGGAATAAAGGATTTTATCAAAGAAATACCTAACCCATGAAATTAAGCACAACGATATTAATGGCTCTCCTGATTTCAGGAGCAGCATTTGGTCAGAAAAATGCTCCGAATAGCCTGAGTAACGATCACGTCAGAATTGTATGGAGGGGTGCCGATAAAGGCACATTTCCGATTGCCGTTTTTCAGGTCAAAAAGGATGGGAAATGGATAGATGGACCTAAACCTTCCGGGGAGTATACTTTGTTGTATTCGGCAACAAAACCTTCCGGCGAACCTACCGAAAGTTTTGAAAAAATAACCGGTGGAAAATTCCCTGAGGAATCATACCATTATCAACAGGAACAATGGAAAGAAAGTATCAATGATGTTTCCCTCAATAAAGCCGGGCAGGCAATCCATTTCCTGCCTGCTTCCATGCTGATCAAATCCGATGCGATCGAATTTTCAAAGGAAACCGAAGTAGCTACTGTGACTGGCAACTGGCGTTTTGATCCGCAGAATCCAACGGATATCCTGGTAAAAATGACGGTGAAAGCGAAGACGAAAGGCTACTTTTCAATGGCCACACCTACACTGGGCACCGTGGCCAAAGAGCAGCTCAACTGGACTTCCGTGCCGGGTTATTTTCAGGGAAATGCATTGCAGGAGAACTTCGCACTCGCTTATGCCTACGGTCACGGTGTGCCCAACCGCCCGGTTATCTATCGCGAGCGCTGTGCCAGTACATTAAGTCCGCTGGTAACCACCAAAAATGGGGTGACTTTATCGGTAATTCCCGAACCTGGACTCGCCCGGGACCCTTGGGCAAAAGACAAGATCACGCAAACGGACTGGCATATCGGCTTGTCGCATATGAACAGGAAAGGTCAACTTTCGCCTACCATTTACTATCCGGTTTTGGGTGAGAAAAAATCAGAACTGAATGCAGGTGAGGAATTTACGTTTTCATTCAGGTACAGCATCATCGCCGGCGACTGGTTCCAGGCGATCAAGCACGCGGCAAATGACATTTACCAGTTTGACGAAACGCTGGCGCTCCGCAAAAGCAAACAATCGCTGACCGATCGCATTGAGAAAATGCATTTGTACCTCACCGACCCTAAAACTTCGCTCTGGAACATAGAAGAATATGAGGGCAAGCAGATCGGCGCGCAATCCTATCTCGGCGGCGTGGTTGGCTCTAATAAAGATGCCATGAAAAATGCGGACTACGGCGCCATGTGGATGCTAGCCAATGCAACCAACGATCCGGAGCTCAAAGAAAAAGTGCTGCCGCCTGCGCTCAATTTCAAGCTGGTGCAGCAGGAAACAGATAAAGGCTTTTTTAATGGCGCAATTGAAGGCCAATATTATCTCGCCAAAAGCAAAAAATTTGTTGAAGAATGGGGAGAAGTGGTGGAGCCTATTGCCCTAACCTACTATGTGATGCTCGATGTGGGCAATATGCTCTTGTTCGAGCCAGGCAATGCAGAATTGAAAGAAAGGCTGCGGCTTGGTGCCGATAAGTTGCTGAGCTGGCAAAATCCGAACGGAAGCTGGGCAGTGGCTTACGACCGGCGAAACGAACAAGAACTGTTCAAGGATATCAAAGACGTGAGACCAACATTTTACGGGTTGATCGTCGCGTACCGGCTTTTAAAAGATGAAAAATACCTGAAAGCTGCGCAAAAAGGCGCTGACTGGTTTATCAAAAATGCAGTAGAAACGGGCTCTTTTCTTGGCGTGTGCGGCGATGCGCGGTATGCACCTGATTTCGCTACCGGGCAGTCGGCGCAGGCGTTGCTGGATCTTTATGATTTGACCAAAAACAAAAAATACCAGGACGCGGCTGTTACCTGCGCTAAAATTTACACCACCTCCATTTACACACATCCTATTGCCAATCATTCGCCTAAATCTGTAAATGGTGTAGCGCGGGAAGATTGGGAGATCAGTCAAACCGGCCTCAGCTTCGAACATGGCGGCATTTTCGGGTCGGCTACCCGGCACGGACCCATTCAGCTGGCGAGCCACGCGGGGATGTTTATCAGGATGTACAAATTAACCGGCGAGCAGCTATTCGCAGATATGGCGCGCTCGGCGGCCATTGGGCGCGACGCATTTGTGGACAGCAAAACGAGCGTCGCTTCTTACTACTGGAATGCGATGAACCGCGGCGCTGGCCCCTACCCGCACCATGCCTGGTGGCAGATCGGCTGGATCACGGACTACTTGCTGTCGGAAGCGGAGTTGAGATCCAATGAAAAGATCAGCTTCCCGAGAGGCTTTGTCACGCCGAAAGTGGGTCCGCACCAGACTTATGGTTTCGAGCCGGGGAATGTATTTGGCGACAAGGCGAAACTGGTGATCAAAGCCGGGTTGGCTACACCGGATCAGCCTGCTATCGAGCATATTACTGCAAAGTCTACTTCAAAAAACAGCATTTACATTATCCTGATGAACAACAGTTCATCGCCAACGGATTTCGCATTGAAGATTGATGAGAATAAGATTGGAGAGGGAAAGAAAGTTAAAAGTTTAAAATGGCTGGAAAACGATCAACCTGCAAAACTCGAACAGATAAGCATTCCGGCATTTGGCTTGAAGACGCTGGAGATTCAGTATTAGAAACCTCTTTGTCATGCTGAGCGGAGTCGAAGCACGCCCCCAGCTTGGTACCAGGCCTTTGTCATGCTGAGCGCACCGGGCCGCCGGGCGTCGAAGCATCGTGCCTGCCCTTAGACTGCGCTCAGGGTGACAAGGCGAGAGGAGCGGCCAAATTGAAAAACCAGCATTTAAACAAAATATGAACAGCAACATTGATACTATTGTCATTCTGGTTTTCTCGGCATTTGTGCTTGGGATCGGGATGCTTTTTGCGCGGACAGGGCGAAATCTGAAATCCTTTTTTGCCGGAGGTGAGGCAGTTCCCTGGTTTATCGGGGGGCTGTCCTTGTTTATGAGTTTTTTCTCGGCAGGCACATTCGTAGCATGGGGCTCCATTGCCTACAAACACGGCTGGGTGGCGATTACCATTCAATGGACCATGTGCATTGGTGCATTGGTTACCGCACTTTACCTGGCGCCACGCTGGAAAAGAACAGGTGCGCTAACCGCCGCAGAATTCATTCGGGAAAGACTTGGCCTGCCGGTCCAGAAGACTTATATCTTCATTTTCACACTCGTTTCTGTTTTTATCAAAGGCTCGGTTCTATACCCGGTTGCCAGGCTGGTGAGTGCCTCGCTGGATCTTCCATTGGTACCGTGCACGATTGGTTTGGGGCTTTTTATGATTGCTTATACTGCGGTAGGCGGACTGTGGGCGGTGATGGTGACGGACATTCTGCAATTCGTGGTACTATCTGCCGCGGTTTTCATTCTTCTCCCATTATCCTTTGAAAAGGTAGGCGGCTGGGAAGGCTTTACACAAAATGTTCCTGACGATTTTTTCAATTTGCTAAATGGCGAATACACCTTTGGCTTCGTCCTCGCATTTGTCATTTACCACATCTGCTATATCGGCGGAAACTGGACAATGGTGCAGCGTTATACCAGCGTCGACAGCGAGAAATCAGCCAAAAAAGTGGCATTGCTATTTGCCGGATTATACCTGATCAGCCCGGTTATCTGGATGTTCCCGCCCATGATTTATAAGGCTATCAATCCCGCATTAACCGGTCTCGATACCGAAAATGCATATTTAATGATTTGCAAACTGGTGCTGCCTCCGGGGTTACTCGGCCTGATGTTGACCGGAATGTACTTTTCCACTTCCGCTAGCGCCAACACGGCCTTGAACGTGGTCTCAGCAGTTTTTACCAATGATATTTACAAAGGAATGGTCAATCCGGCGGCCTCTGACAAGCAGCTGATCCGTGTTGCGCGGGGCTCTTCCTGGTTTTTTGGTTTGGGAATGATCGGCATTGCATTGCTGGTGCCAGCGGCTGGGGGAATCGTAGAGGTAGTACTGAGCATTTCTGCCATTTCTGGCGGTCCGCTGCTTGCGCCGCCGCTCTGGGCTTTGTTTTCCAAACGATTGAATGCAAAAACCACACTTTGGGTGACTGGTATCGGGCTTCTTGTCAATCTATTCTTCAAAATCCTCTCTCCGTTACTGCTCGATTTCAAGCTTTCAAGGGGAATGGAAACGATCGTTGGAGTTGGACTGCCGCTTTTGCTTTTGTTGGCTTACGAACTTTGGGCCCGGTCGAAAAATCGCATTGCAGATGAATATTTGACCTATCTCAAAACCAAAGAACAAAAGCGTATTGATGCATTGGAAATCAATGAAGAAGAGGTAGTTGAGATCAAACGTCAGAACCGGTTTGGCTTGCAGGTCATCGCCGGAGCACTGCTTTTTACAGCAGTTATGCTGTTTATTCTGAGTCTTTTAACAACCTCAGGAGCGCTGATCACTGCTGTAATCGCAACTGTGGTTTTGTTCTCGGCATTAATCCCTTTTATAGCGTCGCGGAAAGTTAGCGTTGACGCGATCTTACCAGTTCAAGAGAATCATCCGCACGAATGAATTATTAATTAAATCCTTTTGAATCCCTTATCGCATTTATGAACAAAAAATTTAGAGCCCTGATCCTGATCATCGTTTGCTGGGCTTCTCAAAACGGCTTTGCGCAGTACCATATTAAAGATCCCGGGGCGATATCGCTGAACGGAAATTGGCTATTTGTGCTTGACCCGGCTGAGCTCGGAATTTCAAATCAATGGTATCAAGAAGGCGTCGCCAAATCGTCACGACAGGATATTGTAACCGTACCGCATTGCTTCTCGACGGATCCGCGCTTTGAATTTTACACCGGAACAGCCTGGTACCGCAAATCTTTTCCCTGGAAACCGGCTTTGGGCAAACGCGTGATCCTGCATTTTGATGCAGCGTATTACAAAACGTACGTCTGGCTCAACGGCCAGAAAGTCGGCGAGCATGAAGGTGGTTATACGCCGTTCAGCTTTGATGTAACGCCTTTACTGAAAGAAGGTAGCAATGAGCTGGTTGTCGCGGTCAACAACAATACCTGGAAAACGAACACCATTCCGGGCGTAAAGGATAATGGTGATGTCAATGATTCTTTTGTCGGCTGGGTTAATTACGGTGGGCTCATCCGCCCGGTTTACCTGACGATCGAGCCGGAGGTATATGCTGAAAATATCAAGATTGAAACTACACCGGATCTTGCCAAAAATACTGCGAGCATTACTGCCAGGATACGTGTAAAAAATGCATCTGCAAATGCAGCTTCGCCAAAAGTAGATTTTGATGTATATCAGGACAAAAAGCCGGTTGCATTGAAATGGAAGACGAAACTGACCAGCATTCCAGCCGGACAAACCGCCCTCATAGAAGCGGAAGCGACAATCCCCGCCGCGCAGGTCAAACTTTGGGACCTCGATCAGCCAAATCTATACGAACTAAAAGCAACAGTCGGTACTGATTCGATTGCATCCAATTTTGGAATACGAAAAATCGAAATCCGCAATGCGCAGATTCTGCTTAATGGAAAGCCATTGAAGGTGGGAGGCGGCAACCGGGTGCTGGATTATCCAGGTTTGGGTTCAATGGAACCGGATTGGCTGGTTGAAAAAGATTTTCGCCTGATGAAAGAAGCGGGTATGGAATTCCAGCGCCTTACGCATTATACTCCTGCCGAATATTATTACGATCTGGCTGATAAGTTCGGAATGCTGATCATCACCGAAGCGGGTAACTGGCAGCTTACAGGCAAGCAAATGGACAATGATTCCATGCGTACCAACTTCAAATCACAGTTCCGGGAAATGGCGGAGCGTGACTGGAATCACCCTAGCATTATCGCTTATAGTGTTGGTAATGAATATCTTTCAGATCAGCCAGGTGGCCAGCGGTGGACCAAAGACATGATCGCATTCGCCAGGGAGGTTGACCCTACCCGGTTGTATACTTTCGCGAGCATGCGCCTCAATGCATTGCCTGCGAAGCCAGAGGATGAAGCCAGTCAATATGTGGATTTCGTCTCGACCAACACCTATGGCGGGCATGCCAAGTCACTCGATCACATTCACAAATTATATCCCGATAAACCCGTATTCATCAGCGAATGGGGAACGCGCTCCGACGGGAAAGGCGGCGAGGCATACCAGGCGCAGCATATCCGGGACGTGATGGCCGAAGTACGCAAAAGACCTTACGTGGCCGGGACTTCCTGGTGGACTTACAATGATTATCGCAGCAAGCTTTTTGGTACCAATGTAAATGGTTTCCGACCGTGGGGGATCGTCGGCCCTGACCGTGCGCCCCGTCGCGCCTACAAAGTGCACCAGGAGGAATTGTCGCCGGTGAAGGTTGAAAAAGTAAGTTACAAATCAGGCGAATCAGGATCTAACACATTGACGATCAAGGTTACCGCTCGTGCAGACTTCCCGGCGCGCAGGATATCCGGCTACTACATTGAAACATCAAATACAAAGATTAACATCCCTGAACTAAACCCGGGCGAAAGCAGGGAAGTACTTGTTCCGGTTCTGGGCTTTGAAGGGAAATCACATATATCGATCTATAAACCAACAGGTTTCCTGGCGACGGAAGCTGAATTTACATTGGAATAAGCACATTGCTTTGAACAGTGACATGAAAAATCTAACAAAATGATACAAGAAGAAGCTTCTGCGAAAAGAGCACCCAAAACCATTGAATCTGCGGCTGATCTGGTGATTGTAGGAGGAGGATTAACGGGTACCTGCGCGGCTATCACTGCTGCGCGGGCAGGATTGAATGTGACATTGATCCAGGACAGGCCGGTTCTCGGAGGGAACTGTTCCAGCGAAGTGCGGCTTTGGATACTCGGCGCTACCTCTCACATGGGCAACAACAACCGCTGGGCCCGGGAAGGCGGCGTGATAGACGAGATTATGCTTGAAAATATCTATCGCAACCCGGACGGTAATCCACTTATTTTCGACACTGTTTTGCTCGAAAAAGTAATCCAGGAGACCAATATTACACTGCTGCTCAATACTGCGGTTTTCGATTTGGACAAAAAAACAGGTAACGGAAGTGAAAGTGACGAAATAGCGGCAGTGCATGCATTTTGCAGCCAGAACAGCACGAGATACAAGGTCTCGGCTCCATTGTTTTGTGATGCGTCTGGTGACGGGCTTGTGGGCTTTCTGGCAGGCGCGGCTTTCCGGATGGGCGCTGAGTCAATGGAAGAGTTTGGCGAGAAATTTGCGCCGGATAAAGCGTATGGAGAGTTGTTGGGGCATTCCATGTATTTTTATTCCAAAGATGTGGGCCGGCCTGTGAAGTTCATTCCCCCCTCCTATGCATTGCAGGATATCACCGAAATTCCGCGTTACAAAACCTTCAACCCGAAAGACTTTGGATGCCGGCTCTGGTGGCTGGAATTCGGCGGGAGACTGGATACGGTACACGATACTGAAAAGATCAAGTGGGAACTCTGGAAGGTTGTGTACGGAGCCTGGAACTACATTAAAAATTCAGGTGAATTTCCCGAATCGGAAAATATGACTTTGGAATGGGTGGGTACCATTCCCGGAAAACGTGAAAGCCGCCGGTTTGAGGGAGATTATATGCTTAAACAGCAGGATATTGTTGAGCAAAAAACTTTTGAAGACACAGCTGCATTCGGTGGTTGGAGTCTTGACTTGCACCCCGCCGACGGTGTATACAGCGATCAGTCGGGTTGTAATCAGTGGCACAGCAAAGGCGTTTACAGCATTCCTTACCGCTGCTATTACAGCCGGAACATTAGTAACCTATTTATCGCCGGCCGCATTATCAGTGCCACCCACGTTGCATTTGCGTCCACCCGCGTAATGGCGACGAGCGCGGTTGGCGGACAAGCGGTAGGGATTGCAGCGGCACTCGCGAAGAAGTATGGTTGCACACCACGCGAAGTGGGCACGCAGCACTTGCAAGAGTACCAGCTTGAACTTTGGAGATCAGGGCAGTATCTGCCGCAAACGCAGGTAGAAGACCAGGCTGATCTTGTCCGGAACGCTGCGCATATTTCGGCTTCTTCTGCGCTGCAACTTATATCTGTTCCGGGTTCGGATCACTGGGCTCCGATAGTGCATTCGGTAGGGCAAATGTTACCGGTAAACGGCCAGATGCCCAATATGAAGGTCTGGGTGGAAGTTTTGGAAAACACCACGTTGGATGTGGAGTTACGGAGAAGCAGCAAAGCTTTTAACCACACGCCGGATGTAACCATTGAGACAAAATCTCTAACCCTCACTCCTGGAAAGCAAGGAATAGAGCTGGAATGGAACGCCCGCTTTGACGAAGAATGCTATGCTTTTATCTGTTTTTTGAAGAATGAGAAAGTCAAAATACAATACAGCGAAAAGCGGGTAACCGGAGTTTTAACGGTTTTCAATGCGACAAACCCGGCTGTTTCAAACTACGGAAAACAGGAGCCGACCGAGGATCTTGGCGTTGATACCTTCGAATTCTGGTGCCCGCAGCGCAGACCGGAAGGCAGAAATCTCGCATTTGAGCTAAGTGTGCCGCTCACTGCATTTGAACCAAACAACCTTAAAAACGGACTGCACCGCCCCGTCGCTGCGCCGAATGCGTGGGTTTCCGACTTTACAGATAATGCTCCGTACGTAACCATTGAATGGAATGAAGAAGTTAAAATCAACCGAGTAGAGCTGGTTTTTGACACGGACTTTGACCACCCGATGGAGAATGTGATCTACGTTCACCCCGAGAATATAATGCCATTTTGTGTGTCAGAAATCGAGATTACCGACGATCATGGAAACGTAATTGGCCATATTGCCAACAATCACCAGACCCGACGAAGTATACAATTGGGAAAACCTGCTAACACAAAATCCATTAAAGTGAGAATGCAAAGCAGCTACGAGAATGTACCTGCGGCCCTTTTCGAAGTACGTTGCTACTGACTCTAAGAGCGTACAATCACATCATCTGAGAAGCAAGGAGACAGCCTTTCGAGAAGACTGTCTCCTGCGTCTTTTTGGCAGGCACTCTCCTTTGAAAATTAACAATTTGAAATTACCTTTGCAGCCTTAGATACTCTACAAAAATAGTATAGTTAATAGACTTTGAAGGAAGCGGCGGATTATACACCCTCATCTGAAACCAACGCAGCAAACGACTGGGAGTCGCTCGACGTAGCTTATATCGCGAGCGGAAATCCCGATGAAGATCGCCGGCTGGCTGCGATTGCACGGAAGAAAGGACAGGTGGTTTACCTGCCGGACCTGCCGGGGGAATCGGACTTGCCTTTCAATAAGCTTGCAGCAAGTACCGCTTCTCAAACGCCGGCAAATCCGCAGATTCATCCCACGCGCACTCCCCTCACCTGGGAAACGATCCAGCAAAAAGTTTGGGCGGCAACAGTCCGCAAACGTACCAGGACCGAAGTGGCTGTTAATATATTCTCGGCGGTTGCATTAATGGTGCTGGGGCATCTGCTATTTACATTTTTCACTTACGACCGCCTTACTGTTCTCTGGAATGAGCTGGAAATCAATGAGAACTTCTTCTACTATGTACTCGGGGGATTCGTTGCCCAGATGATCGACGGTGCGCTGGGAATGGCTTACGGCGTTACAGCTGCTACTTTTCTGCTGACATTGGGCGTGCCGCCTTCGGCTGTAAGTGCGAGTGTGCACAGCTCTGAAATATTCACCAGCGGGGTTTCGGGGTATATGCACCTGAAATTTGGAAACGTCAACAGCAAACTATTCAAGAAGATCCTATTTCCGGGTGTGCTCGGTGCGATTACCGGCGCTTACCTGCTGTCTTCTCTCGAACAATATATTTATATCATCAAGCCGCTCGTGGCGGTTTACACGCTGATACTGGGAATTCTTATCATTCAGAAAGCGTTAAAAAAGCGGGTTGAAAAGCGGCCGATCAAGAAAATAGGCTGGCTCGCAATGGCAGGCGGTACGCTTGATTCTATTGGAGGCGGTGGCTGGGGACCAATTGTAACTTCCACGCTGATTGCAAGAGGTCGTCACCCTAAATACACCATTGGCTCTGTGAACCTTGCGGAGTTCTTTGTGTCGCTGGCGAGCTCGGTAACGTTTATCAGCATTATCGGTTTTTCGCATTGGCAGGTAGTCCTCGGACTGATACTCGGCGGAATGGTAGCCGCCCCGATCGCCGCAACGCTTTCAAGAAAGTTACCGATCAAAACCATGATGATTATGGTGGGCACCATTGTTATTATTGTGAGTTTGAGGATTATATATATGGTTTTGAGTAGCCTTTAAAGGCTGTCGGCTATCAGCTGTCGGCTTTGTGGGTCAGAATTTTTATAGATTTAGTTGTCAAAAATTTAATAGTGCTTATAGGAAAAGGGATACGGATCTAGCGCCGATAACCGACAGCCGAAAGCCGAAGTTCTCCAATGAAAAAACAAACCAAAGCAATCCGTACGCAAACGGCTAAGACCAAGTACCGCGAACATTCCACTCCGCTGTTCCTGACAAGCAGCTTCACTTTTGAAAGTGCTGAACAAGGAAAGGCTCTTTTTGAGGAAACTGAAGAAGGTAACATTTACAGCAGGTTCTCCAATCCGAGCGTTCAGGAGTTTGTGGACAAAGTTTGTATCCTGGAAGATTGTGAAGATGGTGTTGCAACTGCTACGGGAATGGCGGCGGTTTTTGCGAGTATGGCAGCTTTGTTGAAAAGTGGCGATCACATTCTGGCCTGCCGCGCATTGTTCGGCTCTGCACATCAGGTAATTACCCAAATTTTGAGCAAATGGGGAATTACACATACTTACCTGGATTCGGATGCAACGGAGGCTGATTGGGAAGCAGCTGTACAGCCGAATACACGCATGATTTACCTGGAAACACCATCCAATCCCGGCTTGGACCTGGTAGACCTGGCGATGATCGGCCGCATTTGCAAAAAACACAATATCATATTCAATGTAGACAACTGCTTTGCCTCACCAGCTCTGCAAACTCCCGCAGAGTACGGCGCAGACCTCGTTTTGCATTCAGCTACCAAGTTCATGGATGGACAAGGCCGTGTGTTGGGTGGAATTGTTGTAGGTAAGAAGGAATATATCAAAGAATTGCGGTTTTTCTGTCGCCAGACTGGTCCGTCAATGTCTCCATTCAATGCGTGGGTTTTGAGCAAAAGTCTTGAAACGCTCAACCTGAGAATGGAAAAACATGCGGCGAATGCATTGCAGCTTGCCACGGCATTGGAAAAACATCCGGACGTGAAGCAGGTGAAGTATCCATTCCTGGCATCACACCCGCAGCACGAGCTGGCAAAACAGCAAATGAAAGCAGGCGGCGCGATCGTGACCATTGAACTCGAAGGCGGGTTTGAAAGGGTCGCCGCATTCATGGACGCACTTGAAATTGCATCCCTGTCTTCTAACCTGGGTGATACGAGAACAATCGTGACAAACCCGAACACAACGACTCATGCAAAACTGAAACCGGAGGAGAAAAAAGCATTGGGTATTACCCCTGGTTTGATCCGTATTTCAGTAGGATTAGAAGATATCGAAGACCTGATCGAAGATTTCACGCACGCCGTCGAGGTGTCGGTGAAAAGTGATATATTAGAGTAGGAATTAACTTAAACTACTATACAAATGCAC
The DNA here is from genome assembly GCF_000701505.1 of Dyadobacter crusticola DSM 16708. Classification (GTDB taxonomy): domain Bacteria; phylum Bacteroidota; class Bacteroidia; order Cytophagales; family Spirosomataceae; genus Dyadobacter; species Dyadobacter crusticola. The sequence goes on from NZ_JNJB01000004.1 coordinate 386,870, forward strand.
ACTGTAATTATTGAAATACCGGATGAATTGAGCAGTCAGGAAGTTTCACTTTCTATTGCAAGGCAGCTCTATGAGAAAGAACTCGTGTCTGCAGAGCAAGCTGCAAAATTGGCTGGTATTGAGGAGAAAGACTTTATGTCAAGTGAGTTCCCGAAAGATCGTGCTGAATCTTGGTCTAAGATCAAATACAGGACGGCGGAGAAAGCATTGCAAGAGCAGGTCAAGAAACAGGGCTATACTGGCTTAAATAAGGAAGAGATGGATAGACTGAGGGACGAACTGGACATACAGGAGCCACTTGAACTACTTTTTTCGCAATTGACGAGATGAAGTATGTACTGGATACAAACATCATTTTATCCTATTTCAGAAAGCATTCCTCCTGGTACAGGATTGAAGAAACTTACGGCATTTTTGACCCGGGAACGCAAGTAGTGATTCCCGCAATGATAATAGGTGAATTGCGATCTCTTGCCATTCAGAATGGCTGGGGAACCCTGAAAATTGATAAGCTGGAAAAACTAATTACGCAATTTATTCCACTTTTTGACTTGACTGATGACATTGTTCATCGTTACGCAGAAATCGATGCATTCAGTCAGGGAAGGTTGCCGGGGACTAGGCTGGATTGTTCAGCAAGGAATATGGGCAAGAATGATTTGTGGATTGCGGCGGTGGCGAGTACGCTTAATGCGACCCTGATTACCACTGACGAAGATTTTGATCATTTGAATAACCAGTTCTTGAACGTTGCCCGATTTGATTTGATATAATTTACACCATGAACGAAGCAATAATATCATCTTTAAACGCTGCTATCGAAGGCAAAAGTGAAACTGAGTCGCTGGCGATTCTGGCTGACCTTTTTCCTGGAGAAGTCGTGTTTTCGACCAGCCTGGGGTATGAGGATCAGGTGATTACTGATTTGATTTTAAAGAACAATCTGAATATCACGATTTTCACATTGGATACCGGCCGGCTTTTCAGCGAAACTTATATGACGCTGCAAAAGACAAATAACCGGTACGACACGAAGATCAAGGTATATTATCCGCAAACGACTGCCGCAGAGCAATTGGTCAGTACCAAAGGCCCGCTGAGCTTTTACGATTCGGTGGAGAACAGAAAGGAATGCTGCTTTATCCGTAAGGTAGAGCCTTTGAACCGTGCTTTAAAAGGTGCTAAGATTTGGGTAACAGGTATTCGTGCTGAGCAATCGGGCAACCGCCACGATATGCCCCAACTGGAATGGGACGAAGCGCATCAGCTGGTAAAATTCCATCCGATTTTGAATTGGAATTTTGAAGAAGTGAAACACTACGTGAAATCAAACGGGATTCCCTATAATCCGCTGCACGACAAAGGATTTGTAAGTATCGGCTGTGCGCCTTGTACCAGGGCGATCCAAGAGGGCGAAGATTTCCGGGCCGGACGCTGGTGGTGGGAAGACGAATCGAAAAAGGAGTGCGGGCTGCATGCGAAGTAAGTTTTGGGCTGTCGGCAATCAGCCGTCGGCTATCGGCTTTTTGCTTTATACAATATATCCGGCATAAGTGCTGACGGCCGATTGCCGACAGCCGACAGCCAAATAATTTCTTGCAAGAAAAATTAAACAACCATGTCAATTTCAGTCAATGAGGCTTCGGTAGGAGCGGAAAAGAAAGCTCCGGATTACCTGGATCAGCTTGAAGCAGAAGCCATTTACATTATGCGCGAGGTAGCGGGACAGTTTGAACGCCCCGCACTGCTTTTTTCAGGTGGGAAGGACTCTATTACGCTGGTCCATCTTGCGCAAAAAGCATTTGCTCCCGGAAAAATCCCCTTTCCGCTGGTACACGTGGATACCGGCCATAATTTCATTGAAGCAATTGAATACCGCGATGAGCTTGCTGAGAAAATCGGCGCAAAGCTGATCGTGAGATATGTGGAAGATACTATTAAAGTAAAAGGACTGAAAGAGCAAACCGGCAAGAATGCAAGCCGCAACTGGCTGCAAACCTTTACTTTGCTTGACACGATTGAAGAATTTGAATTTGATGCCTGCATTGGCGGAGCCCGCCGGGACGAGGAAAAAGCGCGTGCAAAAGAGCGCATTTTCTCTTTCCGGGATGAATTCGGGCAATGGGACCCGAAACGCCAGCGTCCTGAATTGTGGAACCTGTTTAACGGAAGAATTCAGAAAGGTGAAAACGTACGCGTATTTCCAATTTCCAACTGGACTGAGCTGGACGTGTGGGCTTATCTGAAAAGAGAAGGTATTAAGCTTCCTTCCATCTACTTCGCCCACGAAAGAGAGCTGATTTTGCGCGACGGCAAATTGCTTAATAATACGCCCGTCATCGAAAGCGACCCCGAAGATCAGATCGTAACGCGTCAGGTACGTTTCCGTACAGTCGGCGATATGACTTGCACGGCGGCGGTAGAATCAAGCGCAGCAACCCTGGATGAAGTAATTGCTGAAATTACAATCTCACGGATCAGCGAAAGAGGCGAAACCCGCATCGACGACCAGCAGACAGAAGCTGCGATGGAAGATCGTAAAAAGGGAGGGTATTTTTAAAGAAGAGGAAAGGGCCCTTCGACCGCGCTCAGGGTGACACGCTTCGACTGCGCTCAGCATGACAAAAGGTGTCATTCACTCATTCAATCATTCAATCATTCAAAATTAAACCGTGGATTTACTAAGATTTATAACAGCAGGATCGGTTGACGATGGGAAAAGTACCTTGATTGGCCGCTTGCTGTTTGATACAAAAAATATCCTGGCTGATCAGATGGAAGCCATTGAGCGTGCCAGCAAGACGCGAAATGCGGGTGAGATCGACCTCGCATTGCTGACGGACGGACTTCGGTCTGAGCGTGAGCAAGGAATTACCATTGATGTAGCTTACAAATATTTCCAGACGCCAAACCGTAAGTTTATCAGTATCGACGCACCGGGCCACATTCAGTATACCAGAAATATGGTAACGGGCGCTTCCAATGCAGACCTGGCTATCATTCTGGTTGACGCGCGCCACGGTGTGGTGGAACAAACACGCAGACACTCGCTGATTGCCTCAATGCTGGGGATACCGCACGTGATCGTGGCTATCAACAAAATGGACCTGGTTGGAAACTCAGAAGATGCGTTTCTTGAAATCGCGAAATCCTATCAGGAACTTGCCCAGAAATTGGCGATCAAAGACCTGACGATCATTCCTGTAAGTGCATTGAATGGCGATAATATCGTAGACAGATCCACCAGCATGAATTGGTATACCGGCGAAACATTGCTTTCGGTCCTGGAAACTGTTAACGTATTGAAAGACCAGAATCTGGAAGACGGGCGCTTTGCGGTACAATATGTAATCCGTCCGCAAACTGACGAACTGCACGATTACCGCGGCTATGCCGGACGGGTTCAAAGCGGCAGCTTCAAAAAGGGCGATTTGATTAAAGTTTTGCCTTCTGAGCAAGAATCTAAAATCGCTAAAATCGAATTTGGCGGAAACGAAATAGAGGAAGCCTCTGTTCTAGAATCTGTAACGATATTGCTGGAAGACGATATCGATATCAGCCGCGGAGATACCATCGTTTCATTGAACAATGCGCCTATCGTGAGCCAGGACATTGAAGCGCTGGTTTGCTGGATGGACGACAGGAAGCCGCTGAAAGCAGGAAGCAAATACATTTTACAACACGGTACTGCCCGCTCCCGCTGTTCAATCCGTGACATTGAATATCAGATCGATATCAACTCTTACGAAAAGATCGACGAAGTTGACAGCTTGAAGCTGAATGACGTTGCAAGGATTATACTAAGAACAGCCCAGCCGATAGCTTACGATCCCTACCAGAAAAACCGCGCAAACGGCGCAGCAATTCTGATCGACGAGACATCAAATGTGACTGTTGGGGCCTGCATGATTGAGTAACCCTTAGACCGCCCGGCGGCCAGGTGCACTCAGGGCGACAAAGCCGAAGCAATTGTCAGGCTGAGCGTAGTCGAAGCCCTTTCACGGCGACCAAAAATATACTATTCCGATAGACGTTTAGAATACCCAGAATATCAACCATGAGCGAAATCATCATCTCTGACAAAGTATCCGCCGTTGCAAAGCGTGATATCATTGATTTGAACAACAAAATCAATGCATTTAATACGGGTGAAACACCGGAAGAAGCATTCCGCAAGTTTCGTCTGACACGCGGTGTATACGGTCAGCGCCAGCCTGGTGTGCAAATGATCCGTATTAAACTACCTTACGGGCGTATCACTGCCGACCAGCTTGTCCGCATTGCGGATACTTCCGACAAATTCGCGACCGGAAACCTGCACGCGACCACGCGCCAGGATATTCAGCTGCACTTCGTAAAGCTTGCGGATTCACCACAATTGTGGGCGGACCTGGAAGATGCGGGAATTACGCTGAAAGAGGCTTGTGGAAACACGATTCGCAATGTAACTGCGTCCTCTATCGCAGGTATTGATCCGGATGAGCCTTTCGATGTAACCCCGCTTACCCATTCGATTTTCCAATATTTCCTCCGCAATCCGATCAATCAGGATATGGGAAGGAAATTCAAGATAGCGGTATCCTCTTCCGAAAAAGACTCTGCGCTTGCATTCATTCACGATGTTGGATTGATTGCCAAAATGGGTGTTAATGAAGCTGGCGAGCCTGTAAAAGGCTTTAAAGTGCTGATCGGAGGCGGCTTGGGTGCGCAACCTTTCTCAGCACAAACGGCTTTTGAGTTCCTCGAAGAAAAAGATGTAATTCCTTTTATAGAAGCATTGCTCCGCGTTTTCGACCGGTACGGAGAACGCGTGCGCCGCCACAAGGCACGTATGAAGTTTCTTCTGAATGACCTTGGTCTTGAAGAAATGATGGCGCGCGTAGAAGAACAACGCGTTGCTTTGAAAAACAAAGTTTTTACCATTCCTGAGGACCTTTTTGGCACCAAAGAAATCGAGTCGATCACTTATGCGCCTCGCCCTTCATTGAGCGAAGCTGAAATTTTGAAGATTGCAGCGGAAAGCATTGAGGCTGATAAATTGGACATCTTCACAAAATGGCTGCGCACCAACACTTTTGAACAAAAACAAAAAGGCTGGTATGCAGTGCAATTGCGGGTATTACTGGGAGATATGAACTCCAATATCGCCCGCAGCCTGGCTGATGTTGTACGCAAGTACGCAGCCGACGATATCCGCGTAACAGTAAACCAAGGCTATATTCTCCGTTTTGTGAAAGGTGAAGACCTGGTTGCGATTTACCACGAACTGGCTAAGCTTGGACTGGTTACTCCTGGTTTTGACAGTACAATGGACATTACTACCTGCCCGGGTACGGATACCTGTAACCTGGCGATTTCCAGCAGCTACGGAATTACCCGTGTACTGGAAGATGTAATGCGTGACGAATACCCTGAAATGATTTACAATCAGGATATTAAGATTAAAATCAGCGGCTGTATGAATGGCTGCGGGCAGCATAATGCATCTAACATCGGTTTCCACGGAAGCTCGATCAAAAATGGCAAGCTGGTGCTTCCTGCATTGCAGGTACTGCTGGGCGGCGGCTTTACAGGCGACGGTATTGGGCTGATCGGCGATAAGGTGATCAAGGTACCTACGAAACGCGGCCCGGAAGCTTTAAGGATGCTTTTTGATGATTACGAAGCCAATGCATTTGACGGTGAGTATTACAATCAATACTACCAACGCCAGACCAAGAATTACTTTTTCCAACTGCTGAAACCACTCGCTGACCTCTCGACATTACAAGACGACGATTACCGCGACTGGGACCACGATGAATTGTTCAAAACAGAAATCGGTGTAGGTGAATGCGCGAGCGTACTGGTTGACCTGGTTGCTACGACGATCACAGAAGGTCAGGAAAAGTTGAACCTGGCAAAAGAGAATTTTGAGTCTGGTATCTGGGCGGATGCCATTTACCACGCGTATAATGTGCTTATTACTGGTGCAAAGGGATTGTTGATGACGAAAGATGTAAATACCAACACGCAATATGGTATTGTCAACGATTTCGAAACGAATTTCGGACAGGATTTCAAGTACGAAACACCTGCTGAATTTCTGCTTCCTGAAAAAGCCGAGACTCCATTCAAATCGCTGGCTTTCAGTATCAATAAATTTGAACCGACGGAGGCATTTGCAACTTACTTTATCAGTACTGCTGCTCAGTTCCTCGATTTTGTCAGAAATACCCGCGAAAGCCAGCTTGCAGAAACAGGCGAACCGGTATTGCAGGAGCTTTCATTCGGAAAAGATAGTTAAAACGGCTTTCAGCAGTCGGCAGTCGGCTCGAAAAGTTGATAGCCGATTGCCGACAGCCGAAGTTCTCAGATATGAAACTTACATTAATCGGTGCAGGGCCGGGAGATCCGGACTTGATCACCTTAAAGGGAGTTAAGGCGCTGCAAAAAGCCAAAGTCGTATTATACGATTCCCTTGCTCATCCCGCTCTTCTTGATTATTGCCCAGACGATTGCATTAAGATTCTCGTAGGTAAACGCTTTGGCAAAACCAGCTGCGGACAGGATGAAATCAATGACCTGATCGTAGAGAAAGCAATGCAGTACGGGGAAGTCGTGCGTCTTAAAGGCGGCGATTCTTTCATCTTCGGCCGCGGCTATGAGGAAGTGATTTTTGCTGCGGAACATGGGATCGAATCAGAGATCATTCCCGGCATTTCCAGTAGCTATGCGGTTCCTGCACTGGCCGGGATTCCGCTGACTTCACGTGGTGTAAGTGAAAGTTTTTGGGTGATAACAGGCACTACCAAAGCGCACGAGCTCTCAAAGGACCTGCATTTAGCTGCGCAATCTTCTGCAACCGTGGTAGTACTGATGGGGCTTCACAAGCTGGAAGAGATCGTGGAAATGTATTCAGGATTGAACAAAATGGACGAGCCTGTTGCGATCATTCAAAATGGCACACTGGAAAACCAGAAGGTAGTTACCGGTAAAATCAGTAACATTCTGCCGCTTTCAAAAGTGAGTGAGATCGGCTCTCCCGCCATCATGGTAATTGGAAAAGTAGCCGCTTTACCAGATTTATCAATTCAGAAGGTAAAGGAAATGATGCAGCGGAGCAACTCCGTTACAGGCTGAGGTCAGAGCAGCCTGATCAACCAGTTCAGATCAACAACGCTCCCCTTTTGGTGAAATTCAAGAAAATAGATAATCCCCGCTAAAATCACGTAGCTGATAAATAGCCACTTCTTTTTGATCTCGTACTGATCGTGATGGTGAAAATAATCGTAAACCATCGCAGCTGTGAACCCGAAGATCATCAATGCAAAAGAAAGCAGCCCACAATCCTGCCGGTACTGCATATAGGTATGCAATGCAGGTGCGCCCAGAATCAGGTACAGCAGCCACATACCGAAGCCCATTCTGTACAGGTACACGCTCAGGCGGCGATCATTTTTGATGTCAAATAATCCTTCCAAAACAGTCTACGCAAGTGTTTGAAAGAGTGAATCTAACAAAATTTACGAACAAAGGCAACGTTTCGTTTATACATAATATATAGTTATTATTGTATAAAATTGTTTTAATGAAGCAACCCTTCTCGAAATTACTTTTCGTAGTACTGAATCAGATTTCCCTTTTATCATGGAAAAACGCGTACCGGCTCTCTGATTTTCTTTGCTGGTCGATCTTTCAGGTTGCTGGCTATCGAAAGAAGATAATCTATGAGAATTTACAAAAGAGCTTTCCTGATAAGACGGAAGCGGAGCTGAGCTGCATTGTAAAAGCTTTTCACCTGCATTTCACAGATCTGATCGTTGAAACGATCAAATTCAAGACTGCTACGCCGCAATGCGTTCGCGAGCGACTGCAAGGTGATATCAGCGTAATGGACCATTATTACTCCGATAAACGGAATATCATCTACCTCATGGGGCACCGGGGCAACTGGGAGCTTGCCAATCTTTTCTCCTCTCTTTGCTTTACCCACGAATGCATTGTCGTATACCGGCCACTGCAAAATGAGGCTTCTGACAAATGGTTTCGCGATCTTCGCACGCGGTTTGGCGCAGTGCTGGTGTCGATGGACAACATCTTTAAAGAACTTCAGAAACCACGCGAAAAGCCGTACGTCGTGGTGCTCGCAAACGATCAATCACCCAATCCTAAAACCGCATTCTGGACGCAATTTCTGAATCAGGATACGGGCGTTTTCAGAGGAGTGGAAACCATTGCGAGAAGGTACAACCTCACGGTACTTTATGCAGATTTTATCAAAGTCGCTAACAAAAGAGGCTATTACAAGGTAAATATCTGCACCATTACAGATTGCCCCAAAGAAATTCCCAACAATGCAATCCTCGAAAAGCAGCTCCGGATTTTGGAGCAGAATATAGAAATGCAGCCGCATAACTGGCTGTGGAGCCACCGGAGATGGAAACATACCAGGCCAGAAAACCTGAAACCGGAACAGATATTACGACAATAAACACCTGATAGCTTTCAAAATCTGACCGGAACTATTTCTTTTGCAGAATTGCTTTCTTTGCAAAGAATTAGGTAATGAGGACATTTTCTACCAGACTTTTACTGGTGCTTCTTACAGCGATTTCGAAGCTCTCCTGGAAGAGGTTATACAAGCTTTCTGATATATTTCGGTATTTGATATTCAATGTGGGACGATACCGGAGAAATGTAATTTTCAGTAATTTAAAGAATAGCTTCCCTACTTACAGCAATGAGCAAGTACAGGGAATTGCTAAACAATACTATAAGAACTTTACGGATATCATTTTTGAAACAGTAAAAATGATATCCATTTCCAAGGAGGACCTGCTTCAAAGGTTTGACCTTGAAATGCCGATCCTGGACCATTATTATGAAAGAGGGCAAAATGTGGTGGTGATGGCAGGTCACCTGGGCAACTGGGAAATGCTGAACCTGTTTGCCTCCGCCAAATTATCCTATCAAATCATCGTCGTTTATCACGAGCTTGCGAATGATGTATTTGATGATTGGTTCCGGAGTTTCCGTACCCGCTTTGGCACTGAAATGGTTCCTATGAAAGACGCGATCAGCAAAGCACTTGAACCGCGTGACAAACCGTTCCTCTTTGTGCTGATCAACGACCAGTCGCCGGTTCCGGAAAAAGCTTACTGGACAAAATTCCTGCACCAGGATACCGGCTTTTTCAGAGGAGGCGAACTGATCGCCCGCAGGCTGAATGCGCCGGTACTGTATATGGGAATTTCCAAAAGCAGAACGAAAAGGGGCTTTTACAGAGCCAGCTTCAAACTGATCACCGAAACGCCGAGGCTGGAACCGACCAATGCAATTCTGCAAAGTCAGATCGAGCATTTGGAAGAAGATATTATTGCGCAGCCGGACAACTGGTTGTGGAGCCACCGCCGCTGGAAGCACTGCCGGCCGGCTAACCTTTTACCATCTCAAATCCAACAGGAAATCAAAGTTGAATAAACCTGTCAAATTTCTCATTATCCGCTTTTCCTCCATTGGTGACATCGTTCTGACCACCCCGGTGATCAGGTGCCTTAAACAACAGCATCCGAACGCAGAAATCCATTTCGTGGTAAAAAAGAAATTCAGGCAGGTCGTGGAACATAATCCTTACATTGACCACCTGCATTTGTTGGATAACAATCTGGATGAGCTCGTTAAAACCTTCAAAAACGAACATTTCGATTACATCATTGATCTGCACAAAACGCTGCGCTCTTACCTGCTCCGCTTCAAGCTCCGCCGCCCTACCCTGACGTTCCGGAAGCTGTCTGTCGAGAAGCTGATTATGAACCGTTTCAAGATCGATCTGCTGCCGAAAGGAGTTCACATTGTGGAGAGAAATCTGAAAGCGGTCGCGCCGCTGGGGATCAAAAACGATAACCGGCCGGTAGATTATTTTATTTCTCCGGAAGAAGAAGTGCCGCTTTCCAGTTTGCCGCTCACACACCAGGCAGGCTATATCGCATTTGTGATCGGCGGGCAGCATTTCACGAAAAGAATGCCGCCTGAGAAAATCATCCGGATTTGTAAAGAGATCAATAAACCCATCGTTTTGCTGGGTGGCCCGGAAGACGCTGACGTAGCGAAGCTTGTGGTCGGATCCTGTGACGAAAAAGTGCTGGATACCTGCGGCAAATACAGCCTCAACCAATCCGTGTCGCTATTGAAATCGGCAGGATCTGTCATTGCGCACGACACCGGACTAATGCACATTGCCGGTGCCTTCAACAAACCCATTGTATCGGTTTGGGGAGGTACTTCGCCGGATCATTTCGGTGTGTGGCCATACCTGAATACAGCTCAGGTTATCGCGGAAGTGAAGGAGTTGTCGTGTCATCCATGCAGCAATTTCGGATTGCCAGCCTGCCCCAGAAAGCACTTCAAATGCATGTGGGACCAGGACGAGCACCTTATTGCCGGAAGTGCGGTGAAAATGTTTGATGAAACAAGTTTGGGCAAATAAGTGTTGGAAGTCACAGGTAATTATCAGTTGAATATCGAGATATAATGAATAAAAAAGTCAATATAGGTCTTGTACAAATGAGCTGCTCCGCCGACCCGGAGGCCAATTTTCAGAAAGCGGTTGAAAAGATTCGCGAAGTAGCTGCCAATGGCGCGCAAATCGTTTGTTTACAGGAGCTGTTCCGTTCACTGTACTTTTGTGACGTAGAAGATCACAACAACTTTTCTCTGGCGGAGTCCATTCCAGGTCCGTCCACCGACGCGCTTAGCGCGCTTGCAGGAGAGCTGGGAGTGGTTATCATTGCTTCTCTTTTTGAAAAAAGGGCGCATGGACTTTACCATAACACCACAGCTGTACTCGACGCAGATGGAAAGTACCTGGGCAAGTACCGGAAGATGCACATTCCCGATGATCCGGGCTATTATGAGAAATTCTATTTTACGCCTGGTGACGCGCCGGTCACCGAAACCGACACCGACGGCTACCGGATTTTCGAAACAAAATTCGCGAGAATAGGTGTGCTGATCTGCTGGGACCAGTGGTATCCCGAAGCAGCGCGCATTACAAGCCTGATGGGCGCGGAGATCCTATTTTATCCAACTGCCATCGGCTGGGATACGAACGAAACTGATCCTGCCACCAATGAAGAACAGTACGGCGCCTGGCAGACTATCCAGCGCGGCCACGCCGTTGCAAATGGGGTTTATGTGGTATCTGTAAACCGTGTAGGCCGCGAGGCAGACCAGCAGTTCTGGGGTGGTTCATTCATTGCAAATCCGCACGGCAAACTGATCTACCTGGCGCCTCATGAAGAGGAAGTCACGCACGTACAGGAACTTGACCTTCAAAAACTGGATCACTACCGTACCACCTGGCCGTTTCTGCGCGACCGGAGAGTCGACTCTTACCGGCCCATTCTGAAACGGTACATTGACGCTTAATATATAACTATTCTGAGTTCAACAAAAATAAGGCTTCTATCCGGAGCCTTATTTTTTTGTGCCGGCAGAAAAGCTCGCGTAAAATCGGTATCTGGGAAAAAGTAACTCCTTGTGACAAGCCAAATTTCGTCACAATACCTATAAACGTCTATCAAATAGCTATTTACATTGAGTTATATACGCAAACAGCCTATTAAATCACTAGATTTTCGAGGAAAGCAGGTTTATTAGAATTTTTTATGGATTTATTACAATAACATTTTATAAAGGTTTTGACCTACCAACTTTTATTGCAAAAAACTCCATATTATTAATTTAATCTCTTGCATCTTTTCACATTGTCAGTATATTTGAGAAGTCATTAAACGAATGACTGAACTTCTAAGCCGAGGGCATATTCGAGCCGCACATGAATATGTCTGACTGTTGAGAGAAGAGCATACCAGGAACGGAAAGGATCATTCATGATCTTTTCAGGGATGTTCTCAGCCAACGTAATATAATTTTTTTAATACGAGTTTCCCTAACAACGTGGACAGGCACACTGCCAGGACCAGCGCTATGCGCTATCCTCGCCATTCATCCTGCCTGTCCTCGATTAAAGAGGGTATTGCTTTCCGGAAAAGCAGTGTTGCAAGCTTATGGCTGTGTTGTTCTGTCCACGCGAAAGTGTGTGCGGCGCACGGCAGTGTGGACACCACACAGCCATAACTTTTTCTGCTACTGAACACCAACTCACCATTTAACCTAACACTCCTATGCGTAAAGCTCTACTCTTGTTATTATGGGTATGCCTTTGCTCTCCGCTCGCTTTCGCCCAGGTCAGGCAAGTCAGTGGAAAGATTACGGCAGCCGAAGATGGTCTCGGACTCGCAGGGGCTTCTGTCATTTATAAGGGCACCAATGTAGGTACCAATGCAGATGCAGATGGAAAATTCTCGTTTTCCGTACCTGGCGATGGAACGCTCGTTATCTCCTACGTGGGATTCCTGATCCAGGAGCTGCCAATCGGCAATCAGACCCAATTCGACATAAAGCTGGAATCCGACACCCGACAATTGTCTGAGGTGGTTGTAACCGCATTTGGTATCGAGCGCGAGAAAAAGGCGCTGGGATATACAGTACAGGAAGTAAAAGGAAGCGCATTGACCGAGGCGCGGTCAACGAACGTAGCGAATGCATTATCGGGTAAAATCGCCGGTGTGCGCGTTCAATCCAATGGAGGCCCGGGCAGCAGCTCCACGATCCAGATTCGCGGGTCTTCCTCTGTTTCAGGCAATAACCAGCCGTTGATCGTTATTGATGGTGTGCCAATGGAGCAAACTGCGAACAAAACGCTTGGCGGTGGAATTTCGGAGGTTAACCCGGATAACATCAAAGAAATGTCTGTTTTAAAAGGGCCCAATGCAGCTGCATTGTATGGTTCACGCGCGGCGAACGGGGTTATTCTGATTACAACAAAAAACGGTCAGGGCACAAAAGGATTGGGTGTTGAAGTAAATTCAAACATTACGTTTGAGCGCCCCTGGATCAAACCTGATTTCCAAAATACATATGGCGGAGGAAGCGGTTACCGCACCTGGTATAACGATGGATGGAGTTCCTCCATCACCGATCCTGCGCAAATCGCACAATACAGGGCTGTTTATGATGCAAGATATCCGCTCGCGGGTTCAGCGGGAACTGATGAAAGCTGGGGAGCACCTATGGATGGCCGGATGGTAAGACAGTGGTGGACTGGTGACGATGTTGCACCACTGACTCCCCAGCCTAACAACTGGGAAGAATACTGGCAGACCGGCCGCACGATCACAAACAGTGTGGCGCTTTCCGGAGGAAACGACAAAGGCTTTTTCCGCCTTGGATTAAGCCGCGTGGATCAGAAAGGAATTATGTATTATAATGATTTCCACAGAAACAACTTCCGCATTAACTCGGGTTACAACCTGACCAAAAACATCAGCGTTACATTATCAGGTGAGTATATCAAATCCGGCTCAGACAACCGCAGCTATGCAGGCGGACAGGAATTTATCTGGTCTCACCGCTCAGTTTCATGGGATCAGCTCCGCAACTACGAGCAATATACAGACGTGCACAACCAGAAAGCAGGCGACACAGATCCGCCAAACTGGCAGCATACATTCTTCACAAATCCATATTTCTCACAAAAAATGCTGCCTTCCGGCAACGAGAAAGACCGCCTTTTAGGAAATATTGCTTTGAACTATAAAATACTGCCCTCGCTGTCGCTGATGCTTCGCTCAGGAACAGATTACTGGTCGGACACACGGATCAATGTAACCAACTTCCTCCGCGTTCGCAATGGTACCCGGACGCCCGGACGCTTCAACGAGGAAGTTTTGCGCAGCCAGGAGACAAACACGGATTTCATGCTAACCTACAATAAGAACATTACCAACGATTTTGGTTTGAATGTCCAGTTCGGTGGAATCCAGCGCAAGAATTATTACAAGAGAAATTATTTCGCGGTGGGTGAAATGGTTGTAGATGGCTTGTACAATGCAGGAAACTCTGTACCAAGCGCCAACACCATTGAAAGCAAGATTGAAAAATCTGAAACGCAAAGCTTGTTTGGAACCGCCAACTTTTCATGGAAAGATGCATTGTTCCTTGATTTAACTGCTAGAAACGATTGGTCTAGCACATTGCCTTCCAATGCACGGTCATACTTCTACCCTTCTGCTTCTGTGAGTGCGGTAATTACTGAATTGCTGGATATAAAAAGCAATGTGTTGTCATTTGGAAAAATCCGCGCGAGTTACGCACAGGTTGGAAATGATGCTACGCCTTATCAGTTGGCTCAAACATTCACAGCGAGTGGTTCATGGAACGGATCTGTACCGAAGTTTAGTGAGAACATTCAAATCGCAAACTCTGAACTAAAGCCGGAAATCACAACCGGACTTGAATTAGGCGCTGACCTGCGTTTCTTCAAAGGGAAAGTTGGCCTGGATGTGACTTACTACGACCAAACCACAAAAGACCAGATCCTGGGTGTTGAAATTTCGAAAGCAAGTGGTTATAACACAAGAATCCTGAATGCCGGAAAGATCACTAACAAAGGTGTTGAGGTTACATTATCGGGAACGCCGGTAAAATTGTCGAATGGATTCAGCTGGGAAGTGTCGTTGAACTATGCCCGCAACCGCAACAAAGTGGTTGAGCTTGCCGAAGGATTAACCACTTACACACTGGCAACGCAACGCGGGATGACCTCAGAAGCACGTGTAGGCGAATCTTACGGAACGTTCTACGGCGTAGGCTTCCAGAAATCACCAGACGGACAAATTGTTTACGGAGCCAACGGCTTACCCGTGACCGTTTCAAATCAGAAACTGGGTAATGTGCAGCCTGACTGGATCGGCGGTATGCTTAACACATTCAACTATAAAGGTTTCTCACTAAGTGCATTGGTTGATGTGCGCATCGGCGGCGACATTTATGACGAAGGAACCGGAACAGCGCGCTGGACAGGTCAGTATGCAGAAACAGCATTGGGACGTGAGGAAGGTGTGATCGGAAGAGGTGTTCGTGAAGTGACAGGAGCAGACGGCTCTAAATCTTACGTTCCGAATGACATCATTGTTACTGCAAACCAGCTCTATGGTTACAGCAACCCACGTAACTACCACGAATCGGCGATTTTCGATGCCAGCTATGTAAAGCTTCGCGAGGTTTCATTGGGTTACAGCATCAGTCCTTCATTCCTGAAAAAAATCAAGATTCAATCGGCGAAGTTTTCAGTTGTAGGACGTAATGTGTGGATGATCTTTAAAAACACGCCGCATATCGATCCTGAAATTGATGCAAAAGGCGGAAACGGGCAAGGTTTCGGCTACGGCGAGCTTCCTAGCTCACGCAGCATAGGTATGAACCTGTCATTGTCATTCTGATATCCAGTTTACTGACCTTAAAGAAACTTGAAAATGAGAAATATACTGAATCATAAAACCATTTGGATGACGGCATTGGCAGGGATTCTGACTGCATCGAGCTGCACCAAAGACTTTGATGAAATGAATGTAAGTCCGAACAGCCCGACCGCTATCGGACCGCAATATCTGCTTCCTACCGGCATTGAAACCGCTGTAGACCGCTACTGGGGACACCGTACGCGTTTTGAGCGCATTAACATTGATGCCGCTGAATTGTATGTGCAGCATTTCACCCGTAATATTTATTCCAATGAAGGCGACGACTACACGGTATCACCTGCACTGGTTGCCAACAACTGGAAGGGCTTTTACAATGATTCTCAGCTCAATTTTCAGCGCATTATTGCAATAAGCGGTGAAGGTTCTGCTACGCCAAACTCCAACTATGAAGGCATTGCGCTGGTGATGCGGACGTGGGTTTTCTCCTTACTGACAGACCTTTACGGAGCCATCCCATATACCGACGCAATCAAAGGAACAGCTGAGACGCCCATTTACACCCCTAAATACGACCCTATGGAAGTCGTTTATGCCGGAATGCTGAACGATTTGAAAATGGCGAATGAAAAGTTGATCGTGGGCGGACCTGCCGTCGCGGGTGACATCCTGTATTCTGGTGATATCATGAAATGGAAGAAATTCGCCAACTCGCTACGCCTGCGCCTTGCAAACCGCCAGGCGGCCAAGAAACCTGCCGAGTCGAAAGCGATTATGACAGAAATTATTTCCGACCCGACCAAATTCCCGATTTTCACAAGCAATGCAGACAACGCGCAATTGAAATGCACAACCGTTTTGCCGAGCAATAACGAATGGAATCAGGTGATGAAACAAGACGGACGGACGGACTGGAACATCAGTAAAACGCTGGCCGACAAAATGAATTCCCTGGACGACGCTCGCATTACGGTGTATGCCAATCCAAACAAAGACGGCAAATACGAAGGCCACCCCAATGGCTTGCCTGATGCGATCGCAACCACCTACCTGGCTACAAGCTCAACAATAGGAAATTACTTTACTGCTGCCGAAGCACCGGAAGTGATCATGACCTTTGCTGAACTAAACTTCATCTTAGCCGAGGCAGCATTGGACGGCGATATTACCGGCGACGCCAAAACTTATTTTGACAAGGGCGTAGCAGCATCTTTCGCACAATACGGCCTGACACCTTCTGCATCTTTCCTAACCAAATTGGGCACTGTAACAAGGGAAAAGGTTTTGGAACAAAAATGGGTCGCATTGTTCGGCCAGGGCGTAGAAGCCTGGGCAGAATGGCGCAGAACGGGATTCCCGGTTTTCCCTGCACCAGATCCGCGCGCGGTTTTGCAAAACGGCGGCATCCTGCCAACGCGTTTCCCCTACCCTAACTCGGAATATTCGCTGAACGCAGAAGCTGTGAAAGCGGGCGAAGGCTTAAATGGGGGGCCAAACGACATGAAAACAAAGCTGTGGTGGGCCGAAAAGTAAGGCGGTTATCATTTCCAAATCATTTCAAGAATCGAGATTATGAAACATAGCAAAACATACATTTTCGCGCTTTGCGTGGCTTTGACGCTGTCACTGGGACTAACGTCCTGCAAAGAAGAAGATCCATTCCTGGACCGCGATGTAGCGCCGGTACTTGTGGACATTGTGGGTGCACCTTTTGGCGCGCCGCTTGCAAGTACCCCGTCGGTAGCTTACGACAGCTCCATGCAGGAACTGGTACTGACATCCCGCCTGCTCGAACTTGACAAGACGAACATTCTCGACCATACCAAAGGAATAGACTCCATTCCGGTACCAAACATTGCGATCAAAGTCTCTTTCGACGTGACCAAAACAGTAAAGCCGGGCAAACTTGACTTCAAAGGGGTTACTTACAATTTCACCGCCGAAACATTCAAAACCGCGGGCATTCTGGGCGAGGTTACATCTGACGCGAATGGAGTGGTGACATTGAAGACCACCTACAAAGCTCTGGGACTTACCGGGAACAGGATTCAGCGAAAAGATGATATCATTAAGCTGAGCTGGACAGGTACTCACAAGGGAATTGCATTTACCCGAACTTCACAAATGGCTATAACAAAGAATTAACTGCAATATTCAAATCAGACGCGGATTTAATCTGTAAGATTTGAGTTTCACAGATCTATTCAGTTGAATTTTTCCTAAATTACAATATACTTATCGTCACGTATTCTACTAAACTGTTGAACAATGAACAACAAAATGGACCGTCGGAATCTACTTAAATCCGGTTTAATGGCAATCGGAGGTATGACCCTGGCTCCGCATCTGAGCATGGGAGCTTTTGCTAACTCACCGTTGTCTCTGGATCCGGAAAACCGCATTTACCGAAGCCCAATGGTAAGAGAACACTTTTTACCAGATGATTTTAAAGCACCGAAGATCATAGCGAAACTGAATGCAAACGAGAACCCGTACGGACCACCAATGTCTGCTCAAAAGGCAGTAGCGGATTCTGTAAAAAACGGTAACCGTTATGCATGGAAAGAAATGTACGATCTGATCGATAAGATAGCCAAGAAAGAAGGTGTACCTGCCGACCACATTATGATGGGACCAGGCTCGTCGGATTTGTTGGAAAAAGTGGCGCTGGTAACATTTATGAATGGAAAAGGCAATATCGTTTCTGCTGATCCCTGCTATATGTCGCTGGTACAGGTAGCCAAATCAGTAGGCGCTACCTGGAAGCCGGTACCTTGTACGGCAGACTGGTCACACGACCTGAAAGCAATGGAAGCGGCGATCGACAGCGAAACCAAGCTGGTGTACGTTTGCAACCCGAACAACCCGACCGGCGCAATCACAAAAGGTCAGGATTTGCTTGACTTCTGCTCGCGCGTGTCCGAGAAAGTGCCTGTTTTTGTGGATGAAGCTTACATTGAGCTGGCAGTTGGCGCAGACACCCAGAGCATGGTATCCCTGCTTACGCAAAAGAAAAACGTAATCGTGGCGCGTACTTTCTCCAAAATCATGGGAATGGCAGGTATTCGCGTAGGTTATATGGTGGCGCGTCCATCTTATCTGGAAAGCATTAACAAAATCACCCGCGGCGGAATGGGAATTTCTTACACCTCGATTTTCGCAGCTTCTGCCAGCCTTGACGATAAAGATTTCCAGGGCAACACCCGTAAACTGAACCACGAAGCGAAATTGTACCTCTACGAAAACCTGGATAAAATGGGATACAAATACATTCCTTCCTTCACGAACTTCGTATTGTTCCCCGTGAGCATTCCCGGCAAGGAACTATTGACCAAACTAAATGCAAAAGGCGTAGCAGTCCGCGCATTCGATATCCAGAACAAACCCTGGTGCCGCGTAAGTCTCGGTACAATGGACGAAATGAAAGCGTTTGTCGGGGCGCTGGGACAGTTGAGCTAAACTTCGACCGCCCGGCGGCCCGGTCCGCTCAGTTTGACAAAGCTCCACTCAGTGTGACATTACCTAGCCTTTGTCACACTGAGCGCAGTCGAAGTGCTTTTTGCGAAGTGCATTCTTCGTAGCACCTTCGACTGTGCTCAGGCTGACAATCTACAGTTGACAATCTTGTCATGCTGAGCGGACCAGGTCGCCGGGCGGTCGAAGCACACTCTTATTACTATAAAAATCACCGAAAGCAACTACCCTCTTTAATCTCGTTACTCCCTACTTTACCATTCAAATTCTGCTAGATTATGAGTGATGCATTGCAAAAAACCATTACACTCTTATTGCTGATTGGACTTGGCCTGCTCCTGAAAAGTAAGTTCAAAAACAAGGACCAGACCAATGGGATCAAAGAAATTATTCTCTCGGTTGCATTGCCATCCACGATCTTTATCTCGCTGATGAAGATTGACATAGACTCTTCCATGATCATCATTCCATTGGTGACATTGGTTTTCAATTTCCTGATGTTCTTCTCAGCGCCGCTGGCTTTCGCACTTTTTGGCATTGATAAAAACAGTCCGACCGGCCGGACATTGATGATGCTGATCCCGTCACTCGCCCCCGGCCTCTCCTGCTTTCCTTTTATTGCAGAATTTTTGGGTGAAAAAAGCCTGGCGATCGCCGCGCTTGCAGATGTAGGAAACAAATTCTTCGTGCTGATTTCGCTTTACATTCTGGCGATGAATATGTTTTTGAAAAACAGCGATGATAAGGAAACAAAAATGGGCGGCAAACTGAAAAGCCTGTTCGCCAGCATGTTCCAGGAACCGATCAATCTGCTTATTTTCCTGGCTATCCTTTTGCTTAGTCTCGGTATCAATTACAATACCCTACCCTCCCTGATCACCGATCTTTTTGACAAAACCAGTGCAATGATGACGCCCCTCGTGCTGTTGTTTATAGGACTTGCTGTTCAGTTAAAAGAAGGAAAAAAACGGATTGTGGCAAGCATCCTGTTCTTCCGCGCCGGCATCACGATGCTGATCAGCGCAGGAATGATTTATGTGCTTAATATCAACGACTATGCGATGATATTGCTTGCGATCGTGATCCCTTTGAGTGCGGCAAGCTTCTGGCCGCTGGCGCATATTTCCGCATTCAACCTGAAAGAAGATGCCAAAGGTTTACCGAAGGAAAAACGCACATTCGACCTTGAACTCGCTGTATTGCTGCTTGCTTTTTCACTTCCATTTTCCACGATCCTGATCCTTGCAATCCTTTCGTCGGGCACATTCTTTACCCATAACACCACGCTCATTTCTGCCGGATTAATCCTAATCGGTCTGGGCGCAATTCCCAATGCGGTGAGTAAGGTTTTTGTTAAAGTTTCAAAAGCATGAAGCGTATCCTTAGCATTTCATTCCTTTTGTTTGCGTCGGCTCATCTCTTTGCCCAAACAACAAACCAGCGCATTCAATCAGAAGAGACCATCAAGGTTGCCAAGAAGAAGAAACGTTACCAGTACTTTTCAGGCAGCGCGCCGGTGACCATGGCGGACGGAAGTGTAAAACCGATCGCTGATGTAAAAATCGGGGAGCACGTAAAAACCTGCAAAGACGGAAGGAGCATGACTACCCAGGTGAAGCAGATCAACGTATTCACCGAACCTTACTCCGCACTGACCGCCATTTACCTTCGCCCTGCAAATGAGCCCGGGCACATTGACCAGAAACTAGTGCCCGCCCTGCTGCTGGAAGCCACGCCCGATCACCGTGTGCAAACCAAACACGGCAAAAAACGGATGCGTAAATTATCAAAAAACGACATTCTTTATCATTACGAGCCCGCTACCGATCTTGTCTCATCCTGGAAGGTCGGCGCAGTAAAGGAGAATGCCCGTAAAGTGAACAAAGCCTATCACCTGGAAACCGTCGACGGGACTTACCTTGTGGAAAATGTGATGGTAGCGAATAATTGAGAGCTGTTGGCCGTTAGCTATTAGCTGTTAGCCTTTCAACTTTTCACTAATCGCTGAAAGCTAACAGCTCTTTACTTCTTGCCATAACCCCAAACCTTTCCGACCTTTGCGGTTCAATTAAATTCAATCGCATTACCGTGTCAGAGCTAAGTACTTCGTCGAACCCGAAAGAATCAGGTTTTATTTTCCCTGCCGAGTGGCACCCGCACCGGGCTACCTGGCTTACATTCCCACACAATGAGGCTTCGTGGCAAGGCGGCAAGCTCGAACAAATGCGCCCGCAGTACCTTGCATTCATCAAGGCGATCAGTGCAGGTGAAAATGTAGGGATTATCGCGAATGATGAAAAACTGAAATCCTTCATTACTGCCGAGCTCGAACGTACTGGCGTGGATTTGACCAAAATTGAGTTCATTATAAAGCCTACCAACGACGCCTGGTGCCGCGATCACGGCCCTTCTTTTGTGATCAATCCCGAGACAAAGCAAAAAATGATCGTGGATTGGGGCCACAATGCATGGGGAGGCAAGTATCCGCCTTACGACGACGATAACAGAACCCCGGCGGCAGTTGCGCAGTACCTCAACTTACCACTTGTCAACCCCGGCATTATCATGGAAGGCGGTGCAGTGGAATTCAATGGAGCCGGCAGTGTGCTGACCAGCCGCTCCTGCCAGTTGAATACCAACCGAAATCCGCATTTAAGCCAGACAGAGATAGAGCAAAAACTTTGTGATTACTACGGAGTGGAGCAAGTTCTTTGGGTAGAAGGCGGCATTGTAGGCGACGATACCGACGGCCACATTGATGACACCACGCGTTTTATCAATGAGGATACCGTAGTCGCCTGCGTAGAACCGAATAGCCGCGACGAGAACTTCGGAATCCTGCAAACCAACCTGGATATGCTCAAAAACATGCGCCTGGTAAATGGAAAGCAGCTAAATATTATCGAGCTCCCCATGCCCAAAGCAGTTGTCATCGACGGCTTCCGCACACCGGGTTCTTATGCCAATTTCCTGATCTGCAATGCAGGTGTGATCGTACCGGTTTTCAACAACCCAAATGACCAGGTCGCCATTGATATCCTGGAAAAAGCATTTGCAGGAAGAAAAATCATACCGCTTGAAGCAACAGAAATTATCTGGGGACAGGGAAGCTTCCATTGCCTCAGCCAGCAGGAGCCATTGATCTGAGGTTTTGGCGCTTTTCTCCTTTAGCCCCAAACCCTTAAAGGGGCTTACTTTGTTTTTGTTCCAAAACCTAAAAAGGCTTATTGGTCGCTTTGGAAGTGGCTTATCCCACGCCCCTTGAAGGGCTTACTTTGCTGCATTGTAAAAGAAGTTTTATTAGTCCGGTGAAAACCAAAAAGTCCCCTCGTAGGGGATTTAGGGGTAATCCCCCAGCGCCGCCCAGTCGTCGCCTTCGTGCAGGAATACATTGTAATCTACAAAACCCCTGATCCCGTCGGCCCAGCCTTTTTCGCTGTGCTGCCAGAACAGTACCTGTGCGTCGCGTGAGAGGTCATTGATATCATTGCGTGAGTAGCCTGCCAGCCAGAGCGGGTAATCGTCGAAATTGCCTGCAATGTATTTTTTGTAAAAATGCTCATTGACGTAAATAATCGGACGCACGCCATAATGCGCTTCGATCTGCGTCAGCCAGTTTTTTACGCCCATTATAATGATATCGTCGGGCCGGCCGGCGTGGGCTTCCAGATCGAGCACCGGCGGCAGATCACCGGGTTCCATGCGGACTTGTCCGATGAAGTTCTGTACCTGCCGGTCGGACATTACCCGGGGATTGTAAAAATGGTAAGCGCCCCGCTTCATCCCTACCCGCTTTGCTTCTGTCCAGTTGCGTTTAAACTGTTTGTCCAGATGCGTGGCGCCTTCTGTTGCTTTGATATACACAAAATCTATCCCCACATTGCCCGACCGGGTTGCTTTGAGCTTGTCCCAATTGATTTTTGCATTGTGGTGCGATACGTCAATCCCGTGGATCGCGTAGCGCATTGGCAGCCTGATACCGAACTTGCTGACAAACTCCCATTGGTTTTCGTCCTTGCTGTAGCGCCACCAGATAATGCCGATGATCAGTAAAGCCACTCCGGCAATGATCGCCCAACCTTTCGGCGGGAGTGGTTTAATGTAATTTGTTTTACTGCCCGCAGACTTTACTTTCCTTTTTGCCATACCATGCAAAAATACGAAAGTTCAGTATTACCCGCTCCCGACCATTCATTTTCGCCAGTAACCATTCATGTACTTTGTAATACATAGTACCTGTTGTCACCTATCTTTGTTATGTCCATCAGGGATAAATAAATGAAGAACCTTAAACATCTGTTAGCCATGAAAAACTTACTTAAATCAATCGCCTTCGCAGTAGCTTTCACTGTAGTATTCGTTTCCAATACTTTTGCCGACGACAAAGAAACCAAGAAAGCAGCTTTCGGAACCGGCATCTTTGCTTCCAAATCCGGAAAGATCCATATCAACCTCGACAAATACACAGACCATCATGCAGTTGTGCTTGTGACTGATGCAAGAGGTACCGTCATTTACCGGGAAGTAGTTGGGAAAGAAGTTTCCAAATTCAGAAAAGCATTGAATTTGCAGGAATTGCCAAGCGGAGAGTACACCATTGAAGTTAGTGGAAAAGACGGAAAAGTGACCCGCCGCTTTGAGTTATCGGAACAATCAACGGAACGCTCGCTTGCTATCAAATGAAGATCAACCTTAAAGAAATAGCCCGGTGCAAATCAATGCGCCGGGCTATTTCTTTTTAATTTATTAAGAAAACTATGTCACTACGTTAACAATGCGCTTCGGCACCACGATTACTTTCTTGGCTGGTTTGCCTTCCATCCATTTCTGAACCGTTTCATTCGCCAGTACCTCCTGCTCTACCTCCGCGCTCGGCGTGTCGAGCGGGAACGGAAGCGATATCCGCACTTTTCCATTGATCTGCACAGGATACTCGAATACCGCATCTGTTACGTGCTGCTGCTCCCATTTCGGGAACGCTGCCTTGGAAACACCCCCGGCCTCATTACCCAATGCAGCCCAAAGCTCCTCGGCAATGTGCGGTGCGTAAGGGGATACCAGCACAACCAGTTCCTGCAAAACAGATTTACTCTGACATTTCAGGCTGCTCAGTTCATTTACACAAACCATGAATGCACTTACGCCGGTGTTGAATGAGAAGTTTTCAATATCCTCTTCAATTTTCTTGATGGTCTTGTGAAGGATTTTCAGCTCCTGCGGTTTCGCCGGGATATCTTTCACGAGGAACTGTCCATTGTCATTGTAAAACAACCGCCACAATTTCCTGATAAAGCGGTAAGTACCGTCAATTCCATTCGTATTCCAAGGTTTTGCCTGATCCAGCGGGCCGAGGAACATTTCATAAAGCCGAAGGGTATCCGCTCCGTATTTCTCTACGATATCATCCGGATTAACGACATTAAATTTAGATTTGGACATTTTTTCTACTTCCACGCCGCACACGTATTTGCCATCTTCCAGGATGAAGGTGGCGTTTTCAGCCCCGATATCTGCCCGCGTTGCTTTGAATTTTTCGATGTCCAGTACATCACTCTGCACAATGTTCACATCTACATGCAAAGCCGATACTTCATACTGGTCTTTTAAGCCCGCGCTGACAAAAGTCGGGTTCTTGTGATCATCGCTTTTTACCCGGTACACAAAATTGCTGCGCCCCTGGATCATTCCCTGGTTGATCAGCTTTTTAAATGGCTCTTCCTGTGG
The DNA here is from genome assembly GCF_000701505.1 of Dyadobacter crusticola DSM 16708. GTDB lineage: Bacteria > Bacteroidota > Bacteroidia > Cytophagales > Spirosomataceae > Dyadobacter > Dyadobacter crusticola. The sequence goes on from NZ_JNJB01000004.1 coordinate 411,373, forward strand.
TACATACCCTTTATCTTTCAGGAATTTGTTCCAAAAGCGGCTGTACAACAAATGACCAGTCGCGTGCTCGGTGCCGCCCATGTACAAGTCCACATTTTGCCAGTAGTCGATCGCCTCTCTGGAAGCAAATGTAGATTCATTCTTAGGATCCATATACCGGTACCAGTACCAGCTGCTGCCCGCCCAGCCCGGCATTGTGCTCAGTTCATAAGCATTACCCGAAGCGTGCATCCAGCCTTGCGCACGGCCCAGCGGCGGCTCTCCTGACTCGGTAGGCAGGTATTTGTCAACATCCGGCAAATTCAGCGGCAGTTCGCTTTCTTCCATCAGGTAAGGTAATGGTGTTCCGTCGCTGCTATTTTTGTAAAAAACAGGCACCGGTTCTCCCCAGTAACGCTGGCGGCTGAAAACCGCATCACGCAATCTGTAATTGATCTTTCCTTTACCTAAACCTTTTTCCTCCAACCATTGGATCAGCACTTTATTAGCTTCGTGGAATGTGAGGCCGTTGATAATTCCTGAATTGATGTATTTACCTTCCTTTGTATTATCTGCCTGCGTTTCGATGTCTTTCTGAGCGTCAAGGATCGGCACGATCGGCAGGTCAAAATGCTTTGCAAAGTTCCAGTCGCGCTGGTCGCCTGATGGTACCGCCATCACTGCGCCGGTTCCATATCCTGCCAAAACGTAGTCGGCAATGTAAACGGGTACCTTTTCGCCATTGAACGGATTGATCACGTAAGCGCCGGTAAATGCACCCGACACTGTTTTCACATCCGACATCCTGTCCCGCTCCGACTTCTTCTGGGTCATCGCAATGTAAGCATCAATATCCGCCCGCTGCTCAGGAGTTGTAATCTGGTCCACCAGCTCATGCTCCGGCGCAATCACCATAAAAGTCACCCCGTAAATGGTGTCAACTCTCGTGGTGAAAACTTCGATGTAAGGGGAGGAAAGGGACGAAGGGGAGGAAAGGGACGAAGGATTTTTTTTCCCTTCTTCCGTTCCTCCATCCTCCCTTTCCTCCATCCTCCCTTTACTCCCCTTGTCAAACAACTCAAACCGGACCAGGGCTCCGACCGATCTTCCGATCCAGTTGCGTTGCTGCTCTTTCAATGAGTCTGTCCAGTCTACTGTATCCAGACCGTCCAGCAGGCGCTGTGAGTAGGCTGTGATTCGCATCATCCATTGACGCATTAATTTCTGGATCACCGGAAATCCGCCGCGCTCCGAGACGCCGTCTTTCACTTCGTCATTGGACAATACAGATCCCAGTCCCGGACACCAGTTTACGGTTGCGTCAGCCACATAGGTGAGTCTGTACTTCAATGTCATTTTATATTGCTCCTCTTCCGACCACGCATTCCATTCTGCCGCGGTAAATGAGGGGGTGTCTTCGTCGCAAGGCGCATTAACATTACGGTTTCCTGACTGGCTAAACTGCTCCGTCAAGGTATCAATCGATTCAGCACGGTCCGTATCGTTGTTGTACCAGCTGTTAAAAAGTTCGCGGAAGATCCATTGTGTCCATTTATAATAGGACGGATCGGAAGTACGCACTTCGCGGCTCCAATCGTAGCTCAATCCCAGGTTTCTCAGCTGCTCAATGTAGCGGGCGATGTTCTGCTCGGTAGTAATGGCGGGATGCTGCCCGGTTTGGATCGCGTATTGTTCCGCCGGCAAGCCAAAGCTATCAAATCCCATTGGGTGCAGTACATTAAAGCCTTTCAGGCGCTTGTAGCGCGAGTAAATATCAGAAGCGATATACCCCAGCGGGTGACCCACGTGCAAGCCTGCGCCCGATGGGTACGGAAACATATCGAGCACATAAAACTTAGGCTGCTCCGAGTTATTAAAAACCTTGTAGGTTTCATTGGCCTGCCAGTATTGCTGCCACTTTTGTTCTATTTCCCTATGGCTGTATTCACTCATATTGATTGATTTAAATGCATTCCAAAGCTCCCGTCGATCCAGCTCAGAGAATGCTTTCCTTAAAGGAAGGTGACTTATTTAAACTGATTTCTGATCAAACCGCAAAAATAGGCTTTTTGCTTGTATTCACTTTGCTAATTCCTGCATTAACCTCCTAAAAAGAGCCGCCGCAGCTTTCATTTGGGGAATCTGCTTCCCAAAAAAAGCGGAGATCTACCTCTGACAACCGGGCACAGGTTTTTACAGAAAAACAGTGTTCATCATTATAAACTAAAATCTCAACATACAATGAAAAACATGTTTATTGTGCTGTGTGCACTCTGCATAAGCTACTCGGCTTCGGCCCAATACGACCCGGCTTTCCGCTTCGGGATCAAGGCAGGAGCGAATCTCTCGAATATCAATGGAAGCAACGATCTTTCGCTCAACTCTGGCGGGAATGCATTTAGTTTCAGAGATAATGATAACCGCTCTCTCGGCTTTGCAGGTGGTGTATTTTTCCGGTTCGGTAAAAATGTCTATATCCAGCCGGAATTCCTTTTGTCGCAAAAAGGAGGAAGATTTAATGTGTACGAAGATGGCGTGCAGAATTCTGACGGAAAAGTAGATGTACGTTTCTCTAACCTGGATGTACCTGTATTATTCGGTGTGCGGATCGCGAAATTTTTCAGGATCAATGTGGGTCCGATGGCTTCGTTAAGACTGAACAGCAATGGAAAATTGGGCGACTCTTTTGACGATGTTACCGGCAGCAACTCGGATGCGGAATTCAAAAACCGTCTTGCTTACGGGTACCAGGCTGGTGTAGGCTTTGACTTCGGTCGCCTGAGCCTGGATGTTCGCTACGAAGGAAACTTCACTGAAGTAGTGAATATCAATTTCAACAACAGCACTACTGCGTCACAGTTTGGCAAAAAAGGCAATTTGTTCCAGGCAACACTGGGCTTCGCTATTTTGTAAGACAAACGGCAAATTTAATTTGCAGGAAACGGGATCTGTCAACGATGGATCCCGTTTTTTCTTTATACAAAATGCGGTGCGAATGCAATACGTAGTCCGGGATTTCTACTTTTGTGTTTCTTTAATTAAATTGCCTGAAAGCAAAACCCTTTTATTCGGGCCTTTTTTATCCAAAATAGTGGCGATAAATACAGATAATGTCAGGTTGGTTTTTGGATTGAAGCTGAAACAGCTGCGGCTAGATAAAGGCATGTCGCTCAGCGAGCTATCATCAAAATCCGGGCTCTCCATTTCTTATATCAATGAAATTGAGAAAGGAAAAAAGTATCCGAAATCAGATAAGATACTGGCACTTGCACGCGCCATTGATGTGGATTACGATACGCTCGTCTCGCTCAAACTGAGCAAAAGACTGGAACCGATCTCCGATTTGCTCAGCTCCAATATCCTGACCGAGCTCCCGCTCGAACTCTTCGGGATAGATCCTGCAAACCTGCTCGAAATCCTGTCCGACGCGCCGATGAAGATCAGTGCCTTTGTAGGTACGCTGATCGAGATCGCGCGGAATTATAATATGTCGATTGAGAAGTTCTATTTCTCTGCATTGCGGACCTACCAGGAGATGCACGACAACTATTTTGAAGATATTGAAATAGAAGCAGAGCGATTTCTGGAAGCTTATAATGTAGCGCCTGAGAAACTACTAAGTGAAAACGATCTCGCCGAGATACTGACTACCCGCTTCAACTACACCATTGAAACGATCAATGAGCGCATTAATCCCGAGTTTTCCACAGTGAGGTCACTGACGATCACCAATCCACTCGGAAACCGGTTGCTGATGAATGTGCATTTATCTTCCGTTCAGCGCGCATTTATTTACGGGCGGGAAATCGGGTACCTGACGCTCGGACTGAAAAACAGGCTGCATACTACTGCATTGGTTGAAGCGGAATCTTTTGAACAGCTGCTCAACAATTTTAAAGCATCCTACTTCGCAAGCGCAATCATTATCAAGCGGAACTTGCTTGTACCTGCGATTACCCGTTTTTTTGAACAAAAAACCTGGCAGCCCGACCAATTGATCCAGCTGATACAGGATTTTAATACAACGCCTGAATCATTCTGCTACCGGCTGAGCAATGTACTGCCCAGATACTTTGGCATTAACCAGATCTTCTTCTCGCGCTTCAACAATTTCGTGGGCCAGAATGTGTTTGATATGACCAAGGAAATGCATATTTCCAGGAAACACTACCCGCATACGGTCCGCGACGAGCATTACTGCCGGCGGTGGGTTGCACTCACGATCCTGAATGATTTAGCTGATAGTATCAGCAGCAAAGAGCCTCCGCGGGTGCTTTGCAAAGCGCAGAAATCCACCTACGTCGACACGCAGGACGAATACCTGGTGATCAGTTTCGCACAGCCGATGTCGCCCACGCCCAACCTGAATGTAAGTGTTTCAATGGGCATTTACCTCGATGCGCAAACGCGGGAAAAGCTCGCATTTCTCGACGATCCGAACCTGCATTCCCGGGAAGTAAACCAAACGTGTGAAAGATGCTCGCTTTTTGACTGTCGCGAGCGCATTGCCGCCCCGATCATTCTTCAAAAAAAGCACAAGAATGAGGCGCTCAGAAAGGCGCTAAAGAAGATAATCCCATAAATAAGTCGCAGTTTGAAATTTTTCGTAGGGGATTGTTCCCGCTGGAATGTCTGACAAACGGGACGATCTTGGAGTGAGATTAAAAATTCCTTAAAAAATGGCAAGGTAAAATCTACAAGTCCCTGTTAAACTATATTTGTAATTATTTGGACAAAACGCTATGCCCGGCACTTATGACTTTGAGGATTTTCTGTTAAAAGTCTCCACTCCGTTCTATCTGCTTTTAATTGGCTTAGAGATTTTTCTGACGTACCGGCATTCCCAGCACGAGCAACCTTCCCGACCGGCTTACACTTTCAAAGACAGCTTTACCAATGCGATTCTGATGCTCCTGAACGGCGGCATTGATTTACTTTTCCGAGCCGTTTATGTGGGCGTATTGATGTGGTTTTACAACCGCGCATTGTTCTCTGGCATAGAAAATCCCTATCTATACTGGATTTCGCTCTTCCTGCTGGAAGACCTCGCTTTTTACACTTTACATTACGTAGATCACCATTGCAGGCTTTTTTGGGCAGTACATGTTACACACCATTCTTCCCAGCATTTCAACCTGACTACGGGTTTCCGGTCTTCGGTTTTTCAGCCGCTCTATCGCTTTATCTATTTCGTGCCGCTTGCCATTTTCGGCTTTGATCCGGCGGATATCATCGTGATGTATTCACTTACGCAGATTTACGGGATCATTGTTCACACCGAGTATGTCAAAAAACTGGGCTGGCTGGAATATATCCTGGTAACGCCTTCCCACCACCGCGTGCACCACGCGAGCAATGTTCAGTACCTGGACAAAAATATGGGAATGTGCCTGATCATCTGGGATCGCATTTTTGGTACTTTCCAAGAGGAGCTACCCGAAGTGCCACCGAAGTACGGCCTGACCAAATCTGCCGCAAAAGAGAATATTACAGCCACCATTTTTCACGAGTGGAGAGAGATAGGAAACGATTTGATGCTGCCGGTAGGGCTGCCTGTCAAGCTGAAATACCTGCTGAAATCCCCAGGCTGGTCGCACGACGGATCTAGGGAGACAAGTAAGGAGCTGCAAAGGAAAGTACTTGACTTGGGGGCAGACACAACTATTTGAATGCGCTATTAATGCCGTGCGACAGGCTATTCTCTTGGTATTTAAAAATTTAGGAATCTCTCCTCCCCTTTCTGCTTGACTCACGTATTGCCTTCCAAGTACTGCTCGGTGAATAGCATGCTGATTACATTGAAAAGTTGCCTTACATATCAAAGTCAGCTTGAATTCGTCTTGTGACAACTTCCAACTTACCATTAAATAACTACATCAAATCGCTGGAAGGGTGCGTTGCTGTTCTGTGGTAAATAAATGCTTACTTACAGGTTCTCTCTATTAATGCTCAATAAAAGGATCAAATGAATACAAAATTTTTATTAAAGAACCAGATTCCATGCAAGTAAACCGAGTTCAATTCCTGGATGGATTCAGGTTTATCTTATCGTTATGGGTAGTACTGGCTCATTTTTACACCCTCGTTGGTGGTGTCATGTTCATTCCACTTCCTCGAATACTTCAGAGCTTCAATCACCCTATTATAGCTGTTTATGGATTTATGGTGATTACAGGTTTTTTGATGACTTATAACTATATGAGTCGCGAACATAAAGAGCCAGTTAATCATCAATCCACCTTTTTTAAGTTTTGGCTAAGGAGGCTTTTCAGACTTTACCCGGTTTATATTTTATTGCTTACAATAGCTTTTATTAGTTTTACTAATATCGCCAAGGTAAATGAAGAGAATTTAATATTTTTTACAGGAAGTAACGTGTCTCAGTGGGGATTTGTCAGATCGGTAACTCAACCGGGTATACCGGATTTCATTTCTCACATCTTGCTTGTCCATGGGCTTTTCCCTAGTTTCCATGACAGCATCCTAGGTGTAACTTGGAGCCTTTCCCTGGAAATGCAATTCTATTTTCTATTTCCTTTCATCTTCCTTTTTACTTTTGCGAATAGATCTTTGCATCAGAAAAAACTAGTCCTCTTCCTATTGCTTTGTACATTTTTGGCGATTCTTTCTCCAAAGGTCTTCGACTTCCTCACCAAATACTTTTCTCTTCCTAAGTTCAAGCTCCCCTCGATATTAACTTACACCATGCCCCTGTTCTTGTTTGGTATGATTTCAGCAGGCGTAAGACTAAAAAAAATTAGCTCCATCTACCTGATTATCGCGATCATTGTACTGTTATCATTTCAAGCATTTCTTACTAATCTTATCCTTAGCATCTTCCTGCTATTTCTGTTCCTGGACAAATTAGAACATATTATTCCTGGATTTATGTTTAGGATCATTTCTTCGGCCAGATCTCTTATGTCGGAAAAACTGGCTGGATATGGAGCAGACATATCTTACTCGCTTTATCTCATTCACACATTGCTCATCGGATATATTTTACAATTCACTATAACCATTTTTGATGATCAATCTGTTTCCAAGCCTACAATCGCACTCGTCGCTTTGGCCTTAACTCTTATCATCTGTTTCACAATTTGTTATTTGATTTACCTGTTCATCGAAAAACCTTTTATTAAGCTGGGACGGAGCATGGTGGACAAGATAGTTGATGACAGGAAGGCAACTGCACCGTCCTTGGTCGAATAAAACCAACAAGTAAATGGCGTTCCTATATACCAAATACCTTCTGCGCCTCAACCATATCCACTTTATGCGCTTCAGCTGCATTCATGGTTTTGGGCGATGCTTTTTCCAGGCATTGTTCCAGTACCAAATGCGGCTTGATACCTTGTGCGTTGAGCTCGCGAACCAGGCGCGGATAGTCAATATCTCCTTCCCCGAAAGTCTCCTGCCAAATCCCATCCTTCGACTGCCGGATGTGCAGCTCCACAATGCGCTTTCCATATAGTTTAACCACATCGAACAATGCAACCTGTGAGTTACCCGAGCCCCTGTAAACCCAATGTACATCCAGACAAAGCGACACATTTTCAGGCTCCGTAGCTAGTAGCATGTGGTGGAATTCGCGTGCTGCTGCGCGTAGTTCCACATCGTGTGTGTGGTAAGCGAGTGTCATTCCCTTTTTCCTGAGTTCGGCCCCGAGCTTGTTCAGGTTTCCCGCCTGTTCCTTCAACTGCTCGTCTGATTTATTCTCACTACTCCCCCATTTGATCGGGTTTGGATTGGTAACCACGATTTTGGTACCTGCCGGTTTCAATGCATCTGCAACTGCGAGAACGGACTCAATGGAGCTTGCTGCTTCTTTGGCTTCGTGTAATGAAGTATTTACATAAACCGACGGCATCTCCAATTTGTATTTTTTCAAAAGCGGCAGCAGCCTGCCTACTTCATCTGCGTTGTTAAACGCTGGCTCGTACGCTTTCAGGCCGGTCGAAGCAAAGTCGGCGAGAGAAGCGTCCGGGTTAGCCGACCAATCTTTTCCATCTCTTGCGTAGAATGTAATCCAGGAGTATTGATTGCACGACAATGGAAATCGGTTCGCCGCTTGCTGCTCACCCGATGCAGGAATAGCGGCAAGTACGACCGGAATGCCGGTTAAAGATGCTAAAAACTGACGCCGGTTAGTGTCCATCTTAGTAGTTGTTATAGCTGATTTAGCTATCAAAGTAGCTGACTTTGCATAGTTACCCGGCATTCAGATTCACGTTTTCGAACGGTTCAGTTAAAGAAATTTTTAACTTTGTACCATTAAAGGATAAATCCCTTTCAAATGCATCAGACACTTCAATTAACGCTTGCGCCGGAAGTGGCGCTTGACGAAGAACAGCTTCGTCTCCATATTATCAAAAAGCTCAGGCTGCGCGATTCTGACCAGCCCATAATTCGCAAAACACGCCAGTCTATCGACGCTCGCAGCAGGCAGGTGAAGGTTAATGTGCAGGCCGAGGTTTATGTAAATGAGCTGCCACCCTCACTGATCACCACGCAATTTCAATACAAAGACGTGTCAACGCGCCCACAGGCATTGATTGTGGGCTGCGGCCCGGCTGGGATGTTTGCTGCATTACGGTTGATCGAGTTGGGCATCAAGCCTGTCATCTTTGAGCGGGGTAAAGATGTACGTGCGCGCCGGCGTGATCTGGCAGCGATCAATAAAGAACATATTGTTAATCCTGAGTCCAATTACTGTTTCGGTGAAGGCGGTGCGGGTACTTACTCCGATGGGAAACTATACACCCGCTCCAACAAGCGCGGGGATATCCGCCGCATTCTCGAAATATTTGTTCAGCATGGCGCAAATGAGCAGATACTGGTGGATACACATCCCCATATTGGCACAAACAAATTACCTGTGGTCGTTTCTGAATTGCGGGAAAGCATTCTGAAAGCAGGTGGAGAGATACACTTTAATACCAAGGTGACAGACTTCATTGTGTCAGAGGGGGAATTAAAGGGGGTCATCACCGACGACCATACAGAACACATAGGGATCGGTGTAATCCTTGCAACCGGGCACTCCGCAAGGGATATTTACAATTTGCTGCATTCGAAACAAATCCTGATCGAAAGTAAATCGTTTGCAATGGGCGTGCGCATTGAGCATCCTCAGAATACGATTGACAAAATCCAGTATCACTGCGCAACCGATCGGGGCGCCTACCTGCCTGCTGCATCTTACAGCCTGGTTACACAAACGCATTATAAGGGCGTTCAGCGCGGTGCGTTCTCCTTTTGCATGTGTCCGGGTGGCTTTATCGTACCGGCTGCGACGGCGACTGGCGAAGTGGTTGTAAATGGAATGTCGCCTTCCAAGCGTGATTCTCCGTTTGCAAATTCTGGCATGGTGGTCTCCGTGGAAGAAGCAGATCTTGCTCCCTTCAAAGCTCACGGGCCGCTGGCGGGATTGCAGTACCAGATTGAAATGGAGCAGCGTGCCTGCGCGCTGGCGGGAGCCACCCAAACTGCCCCGGCACAGCTTGCAACGGATTTTGTAAAGCAAAGAATATCGTCCCAACTGCGTGAAACCTCGTATCAACCAGGTTTGCAATCAGTTGATTTATATGATATATTACCTGAAAACATTGCATTTCCGCTCAAAGAAGCGCTGGAAGATTTTGGACGGAAAATGCGCGGTTACCTTTCACCAGATGCGCAGCTGATCGGAGTCGAAAGTAGGACTTCTTCGCCGGTCCGCATTCCGAGAGAACGGGAAAGCTGCGAACATCCGGAAGTAAAAGGGTTGTTTCCTTGCGGTGAAGGCGCTGGTTACGCCGGCGGCATTATGTCAGCAGCAATGGACGGCGAACGTTGCGCGGAGCAGCTGGCAAAGTTGCGATTGCGGTAAAAATGTCCGAGATTGATAATTGCTATATTGTGAAATACCCTCACATAACAAAGAATTACATTATGCCAAGATCTAGTTAAAAGAGCCTAATTTACTTTGACACCAAACTGCCCCGATGGCCACACTGGAATCGTTTTCGTTATTTACTGAACAGTTAACCCAAAAACTCAAATACCCGCTTCCTGGCGAAACGGCTCACCAGGTTATGCAAGCCTCTTCCAGGTTGCGCCTTTCCTTCAAACCGAATGCACGTACCCGCAAAAGCGCAGTCCTCATTCTGTTTTATCCCCATAAAAACGAGATTTTCTTTCCCCTAATTCTGCGGCCCGCTTACGACGGCGTACACTCAGGACAGGTGGCGTTTCCCGGCGGCCGGTACGAGCTCGCCGACAAAGACCTGGTGCGGACTGCATTGCGGGAAGCCCAGGAGGAAATTGGCTTGCGGCTTAACGATGTGCGGATACTTGGCATTTTGACGGAGCTCTTTATCCCGGCCAGTAACTTCTACGTTTTGCCGGTGATCGCCGCGATGCCCTATCGCCCCGACTTCTACCCCGATCCGCGCGAGGTGGAAGATATATTCGAGATCAAACTGGAAGAAATTTCGGATGTCAACATCATCGGATCCAGTGATATTCAAGTACGTGGCGAACAGGTACATGCTCCGCACTATATGGTACAGGGGTACAAAATCTGGGGTGCTACTGCGATGATGATCAGCGAGCTGCTTACTGTGCTGAATGCGCAGGAACCCGGTACAGCAGACCGATAGTTATCGCTTTATTTGCTATATTAGCAGTTAATTCAAGCCAATTTTACGGTAATCTTCGTCCTGTTCCGCTCACTGGCGGCAGCACGGTCCTTCAACGAAGTCGCTTGATTTAAACCTTACAGTACTGATAGTTAAAACCTGGTTCCTCCTTTATTTATGGACGAAAACGGAGCTACGCCTGACGTAGCAGATAGCGGATTGCATGATAAATTGCCCATTTCGGGTTTGTATGAAAACTGGTTTCTGGATTATGCCTCTTATGTAATTCTTGAGCGTGCCGTACCTGCGGTCGAAGACGGTCTAAAACCCGTTCAGCGACGCATTATGCATGCGCTCAATGAAATGGACGACGGGCGCTTTAATAAGGTGGCAAATGTGGTGGGCTCCTCGATGCAGTACCACCCGCACGGCGACGCTTCGATCTACGATGCGATCGTAAACATTGGCCAGAAAGAATTGCTGTTTGATACCCAGGGAAACTGGGGAGATATACGTACCGGAGACAGTGCCGCAGCAGCGCGGTACATTGAAGTAAGGCTTTCCAGGTTTGCCAAAGAAATTGTTTTTAATGATGAAACAACCGAGTGGCAGCTCTCGTACGACGGTCGGAAAAGAGAACCGGTTACACTTCCTGTCAAATTTCCATTGCTGCTTTCTCTCGGCGTTGAGGGGATTGCGGTAGGTCTTTCAACCAAAATACTCCCGCATAACTTCTGTGAGCTCATCGAAGCTTCTATTGCTGTTTTGCAGGGAAAAGAAGTAACTATATATCCGGACTTCCTCACCGGCGGGCAGATCGACGTCTCCAATTACAACGACGGGCACCGAGGCGGCAAAGTACGTGTACGTGCCAGGATTGAAGAGGAGGACAAGAAAATGCTCGTGATCCGTGATATTCCATTCGGTACCACGACAACTTCACTGATCGACTCGATTGTAAAAGCAAATGACGGCGGGAAGATCAAGATCAAGAAAGTAGTAGATAACACGGCGGCTGACGTAGAAATACAGGTGCACCTCGCGCCGGGCGTTTCGCCGGATATTACGATGGATGCATTGTATGCTTTCACCGAGTGTGAAGTGTCCATTTCTCCAAATGCATGTATCATCATTGCCGATAAGCCTCACTTTGTGGGTGTTACGGAAATCTTAAAATACAATACACAGCAAACTGTTCACCTGCTTCAACGTGAGCTGGAAATAAAGCGGCTTGCGCTTCTTGAAAAAATACTTTACGGATCGCTGGAAAAAATCTTCATCGAAAACCGCATTTACCGCGATATAGAGGAATGCGAGACTTTTGAAGATGTAATCAGGACGATTGACAGGGGACTTGAACCATTCAAACCACAATTCTACCGCGAGATCACGGACGATGATGTCGTCGCATTAACAGAGATCCGGATCAAGCGGATTTCAAAATACGACGGTTTCAAAGCCGATGAGCTGATGCGTAAATGGGAGGAGGATCTGGCCGAAACAGAAGATAACCTCGCCAATATTACCCGATTCGCGATCGACTATTTCCGTGATCTGTTGAAACAATACGGGAAAGGAAGAGGCCGCAAAACTGAAATACGCGCGTTCAACCAGATTTCAGCCAATATTGTCGCAGCTAACAACCAGAAGCTTTATGTAAACCGCGCCGAGGGTTTTATCGGATATGGGTTGAAAAAAGATGAATTCGTAATGGATTGTTCGGATATAGACGACATTATCGTGTTCAAAGCGGACGGTAAATGCCTTGTGACGAAAATCCAGGAAAAGGTTTTTGTAGGAAAAGATATTATTCATTGCGCCGTTTTTCTTAAAAATGATGAAAGAAAGGTGTACAACCTGGTTTATCTCGATGGAAAAACGGGGGTTTCGTACATCAAACGATGCCAGATCACGGCCGTGACGCGCGACCGTGAGTACGATCTGACACAGGGTACGCCCAAATCCAAGATCACCTACTTCACCGCCAATGACAATGGAGAGGCAGAGATCATTTCTGTCAGCCTGACTGCTCAGAGCAAGGCAAAGGTCAAGCAGTTTGACTTCAACTTTGCCGAGTTACTGATCAAAAACCGGAGCGCAATGGGAAATATTCTGACCAAATATCCGGTCAGGAAGATTGTCATGAAGCAGGCGGGACGCTCGACACTTGGCGGTGTGGATATGTGGTTTGACCCAACGATCGGCCGCCTCAATCGTGACGAAAGAGGAGAATACCTGGGTAACTTCGGTCCTTCCGACAGCATTCTCGTGATTTATAAAGACGGATCCTACGAGCTAACGAATTTTGACCTAACAAACCATTACGTACCGAACGAAGTCCTGCTTGTCAAGAAATTCGATCCCTCGATAGCGATTACTGCTATCTATTTTGACGGAGGTCAAAAACAGCACTTTATCAAGCGTTTTAACATTGAGACTTCTTCACTGGATAAAAAATTCGTTTTTATCAGTGATGCCAAAAACAGCAAGCTGCTGCTCGCAAGCACCGACAAGCGCCCGAGACTTGAAATTATTTACCCAAAAACAGCTCAGAAAGAACAAACCAGTGTTGAGTATCTGATCGAGGAAATGGTAGAAGTACGCGGCTGGCGTGCAATGGGTACGAAGCTGCCAAACGACAAATTCAAGGATATTCACTGGCTTTCGCCATTGCCCGATCCAGTGAACGAACCGGAGCCGCAGGAGGACACGGAGGTAATTACAGACCTGGAAGATGAACAAGTACCGGTCGCTGACGAAACTGAAAGCAGCGCCCCACCCGAAAATACAGCTAACTTAGCTGAGCAACCGGAAGAGGAACTACCGAAAGAGCAGGAAGAACCGGTTAATGCGCAGGAAGAGCCGCCTGCAGAGGAAAAAGAAGAAAATAGCCCGAAAGTGAAAAAAGCAGGTAAAAAGAGCCCGGACCCTAAAAAGCAACTTGGTCTTTTTGAATAAACAAAGCTGAGGTGAAAAAAGCAATAAAGATCATATTAGCCCTACTATTCGCTTGCATGGTTTTCATCTTGCTTTGTAACTTCTGGGTGGTATATTGTACAAGGCAATATAACTACTTTTCCATTGAGAATCTACCTTCCAATGACGTGGCACTGGTGCTGGGCACGAGCTCGAAGTCGGAAAAAGGGAAAGATAATTTGTTTTTCAAATACCGGATGGAAGCCACGGCAAGGCTTTTTAAGGAGGGAAAAATCAAGTATATAATTTTAAGTGGAAATAATGATTCCCAGTACTATAACGAGCCGCTCGATATGCAGAAAGCGCTCCTTAACCTGGGTATTCCCGAGAATGTGATGACGCTGGATTATGCCGGTTTCAGGACTTTCGACTCCATAGTCCGGTGCAAGAAAGTTTTTAACCAGGATAATTTCACGATCATTTCTCAAAATTTCCATAATGCAAGAGCATTGTATATTGCTCACAATGAAGGAATTGATGCAATATCTTTTGCTGCACAGGATGTTCCCGACGGCTACTCAATGCGTACGCTGGTCAGGGAGTACCTTGCAAGGCCCAAAGCAGTGCTGGATGTACATATCCTGCGGCCGCCGGCAGATGTAACCTCCAATAAAGAAATCAGGAAAAATGAGAAACCGAAATGAGGGAAAATGTACTGCGGGCGTGTCGGTTAGGCTAAAAAGGTTTCTCAGCATTTTACTTTACTTAATTTGCATTGTAGTTGTTACTTCTACCGGGGTATTATCGCAAACTACCCACGTGATAAAAGGCCGGGTTACCGACGCAAGTACGGGAGACCCGATTCCATTCGCCAATATTGCTATCAAAGCGAGCTTATACGGCACCACAACTAATTTCGACGGTTTTTACCAGCTAAATTACAATCCCCCGGCAGATTCGATCAGCGTCACTTATGTGGGTTATGACAATAGAAGCAAGGCTATAAATGCCGCTCTGACCGAGCAGGTGATTGATGTCCAGCTCGCGCCGGGATCATTGCAGCTCAGGGAAGTGAAGATATTTGCAGGTGAGAACCCCGCGTGGGCTGTGCTGAGGAAAATAGTCGCCAACAAACGAGTCAACAATCCGGATCATCTCGGCGCTTACGAGTACGAGAGCTACAATAAAATCCAGATTGATATTGACAACCTGTCGGAGCGTTTCAGGAACCGGAAGCCGGTGAAAAAAATGACCCATATCGTCGACCAGTTTGATGAGGTGAAAGGTGAAAATGGCGAAACGATCATCCCGATCTTTATTTCCGAATCTGTGTCCAATGTCTTTTACCGCAGAGACCCGAAGAAGAAAAAAGAGGTAATCAACAAGACCAAAATATCCGGCGTGGGGCTTACGGACGGCAGCCTGACCTCCCAGCTGATCGGTTCTTCGTTTCAGCAATACAATTTTTATAACAACTGGCTGAACATCCTTGAAAAGGATTTCGTATCGCCTGTGAGCGACAACTGGAAGCTTTACTACGAATACTTCCTGGCTGACAGTGTGTACAATGGAGCCAGCTACGATTACCACATTGAATTTGAGCCGCGACAAGAACAGGATCTTGCATTTACAGGATCTTTCTGGGTCGACGGAGGCACATTTGCATTGACCCAAATGGACGTGACCGTCAGTAAACGGGCGAATATCAATTTCATTGAAAAGATCAAAATCCAGCAATCCTATGAGCTGGTAGAAGACGAAAACAAGTATGTACCGCTGAAAACAAGGGTTTTGATCGATGTAGACGAACCTACGAAGCAGACTGCGGGTATGCTGCTGAAATTCTATTCTGCAAACTCGAAGTTCAGGATCAATGCGCCGCGGGACGCCAAGTTTTATGACACAGCAATAGAATTAAAGGAGGATTACATGGAGCACGACTCGACTTTCTGGATCAAAAGCCGGCCGGAAGCATTGAGTCCCACCGAAAGACTTACCTTCCAGCTTGTGGATTCGCTTCGGGTACTGCCTGTTGTGAAAACCTATACCGAGATCCTCAACATCTTTGTAAATGGTTATAAAAAGATTGACAAATGGAACATCGACATCGGACCTTATCTTTTTCTATATGCAAATAACAAGGTAGAAGGCCATCGTTTTCGATTAGGTTTCAGAACTGATCCCGGATTCAGTCGCAAATGGATTTTCAGCGGATACGGCGCGTACGGAACCCGCGACAATGCATTCAAATACGGTGCCGGAATGGACTATATCATTGATCGCAAGCCGTGGACAATGGCAGGTATCTCCTATTCCAAAGACTTGGAGCGGCTCGGTATCTCTGCCGAGACGATCGGGCCGAACACCCTCTTTGGCGCATTCTCACGTTTCGGCGCTTTCCGGAGAGCTTACTGGCAACAGGATATTTCGGCGTATTTTAAAAGGGAGGTTGTAAAAGGATTGACAAGTAGTGTCCAGATCCGGCATCGCACTTTTGATCCGTTGTTTCCATTTACATATAAAACAAACCCCGAAGCAGGTATCGACTCTCCTACCAAAAGTTCGTTCGATATTACTGAAATCAACTTCGAAAGCAGGCTGGCCAGCAAGGAAACCTTTTTGCAGAACGATAACGAGCGGATCAGCATGGGAAATGGGAACTCTCCTGCATTTACATTCCGCTATACACTTGGTGTCAAAAATTTGCTGGGCGGCGATTTCAATTATAACAAACTCTCATTCAACGTAAAACAAAGCTTCCGTACCGGCGTGATCGGTCGCACTTACTACAATGTGACGTTCGGTTTAATCCCTTCCACACTGCCTTATCCACTGCTATATACCCCGCTGGGTAACGAGTCGCTCTTCTATGTCGACAATGCATTTAATATGATGCGCTATTTTGAATTTATCAGCGACAGGTATGTTTCACTTCGGATGGAGCACAATTTTGAGGGATTTCTGCTCAATCGTATCCCTGCGATCAAGAAGCTGAAATGGAGAATGCTGGCGACGGGCAAGCTGTTTTACGGAAGTATCAGCGACGCCAATTTGTCACTCACCACAACTACCGACGAGACTGGTCACGAAATCCAGACATTCAGCAAGCTGAAAGACCGGCCTTATGTGGAGCTGGGTTACGGGATTGACAATATCCTGAAAACCGGCCGCATTGATTTTGTGCACCGCCTTACCTATCTCAACAACCCGAACGTACAGCCATTTGCGGTGAAAATTTCGTTCTGGTTCAGCCTATAAAACTTAGATACTGCCCAGATCTTTGGCGGCGTAAGTGAGGAAGACCTCCTGGCCAATCTCAATATTTGCCTTATTTCTGTAAAATGAGAGCTGCTCAGTCCCATTTGTACAGCGAATTTCCCAGTAGTTTCCGTGAAAGCGGATGGTTTCAACTTTCCCTTTCCACTTGCTTTTTTCAGGGTATCTGGTTGGTTTGATCTTTTCGGGTCTGATAAAGTAGCGCTTTTCTCCGCTGCCGAGCCAGTTAATTCCACCAGTCAGTTCGGCAACATAACTATTTGCAGGCCGGTTGTAAACTTCTTCGGGCGTACCGATCTGCACGATTTCCCCATTGCGTAAAACCGCAATCCTGTCTGACCACGCGAGTGCATCGGAAGATTCGTGGGTAACAAAAATGCAGCTGGTTTTCTGCTCGTTTCGCATCTGTTCAATTGCATTGCCGAGTACCCTGCGATTGTGATTATCGAGGTGAGCGAAAGGTTCGTCGAGCAACAGTACTTCCGGCTGTTCGGCCAGCGCTTTGGCAATGGCAGTACGCTGTTTTTCGCCGCCGGAAAGCAGCTTGGCCTTTTGACTTTTTACATAATCGAGGCCAGCTACTTTAAGCAGCTCCCGCACACGCTCAATGCGATAGGCGGAATCGTAAAACCGGAGTGAGTAGGAAATATTTTCTTCGACAGTCTGATTAGGGAAAAGCTCAAATTCCTGGTGGATCAGCCGGATAGACTCGTGCCCGGGGATCAGCTCGCCCCGGACGGGCTTTAATTCTTCCCCATTAAAAATGATCTTACCCTGATCTGCATCCAAGAATCTGCCGAAAATGCGCAGGAGCGTGCTCTTTCCGGAGCCGCTCTCGCCCAAAATCGCCAGCCACTCTCCCGCCCTCAGTTCCAGGCTGACATTTGAAAGTACAGGCTGGTTACTAAATTGCTTCGAAACCTGATCGGCGCGGAGAACTGTCTTGTTTTTCGTCATTATTCTGCCCAGGTAACCTTGCTTTCAATAGGCGTGCGCCGCGCCGGTGTTTCGGGTGCATCGTGGTAACCCATGAAAAACAGTCCGAGACATTTTTGATTTTCAGGAAGTCCCAGGAACTCACTGAGCTCCTTCAAAACGCCCGGGCTGCTCCAATAGGAGCCAAGACCGTAAGCTGTGGCCGTGAGCCACATGTTTTGTACCGCGCAGGCCGTTGCAGCAACTTCTTCCCATTCCGGCAGCTTTTCAGGATGCAGTTCTGCATTGATCACAATCACACATCCCGACTTCAATACTTTTTCGCCAGCTGCATCATAGCGCGCCTGCGAGTATGCTTCCGGTGGAGTGATTGTTCTGTATCGTTCCGAAAAGAAACCGGCCAGCTTATTCAGGCTTGCACCTTTGAAAACGATAAACCGCCAGGGTTCGGTAAGCTTGTGCGTGGGGGCATAATTGGCATTTTCCAGGATGTTTTTGATGATCTCATCCGGGATCTCTTTCTCGATATAACTTGGTGGGAAAATGCTGCGTCGTGTACTGATAATTGTATTGATCGTCTGAATAGACTGTTCCATAACTACTTTTTTAATCTGAAAAATTCAAAAACAAAGCTAACCATTTCTCGCTCGCTGGCGGGAACAATGGTGGTTTTTAGCAGACAAAATTGGGGCTTATAACTAAAAATTACCGGCGTAGCATGCTACTTTGCCGCTAAACAATTATTTTTCGCCCTGCCTTACCCAAAGACCTAACTTCATCGCCGCAATTACACCGAACCAAAACCTGACTTATATGCTTGTTACTACCACCCCGAACATTGAAGGTAAAAAGATCATTAAATACATCGGCCTTGTAAATGGGGAGGCCATTATTGGTGCCAATTTCTTCAAAGACTTTCTTGCAAATGTACGTGATGTGGTAGGCGGCCGCTCGGGTTCTTACGAGCAAGGCTTGCGGGAAGCGAAAAGCATCGCGATCCGCGAAATGATGGACCAGGCGCAAAGGCTTGGAGCCAATGCGGTGATCGGAGTGGATATTGATCTTGAAACAATTGGCAGCGGCAGCACAATGCTGATGGTGAGCGCCAACGGAACTGCGGTTTATTTTGAATAACAGGTGCTCTTTTCAGAACACCTGTCTCGCTATCTGTGCTACATTGTCTGACTTACCCATTGTATAAAAATGGAGAACCGGCACGCCGTAAGCCATTAATTCCTTGCATTGCTGTGTTCCCCATTCGATACCAACCTGGCGAACTTCCTTGTCAGTCGCGCACTTTTCAACTTCATTCACAAGATCTTTCGGAAATTCGAGGTGGAAGATTTGTGCGAGTACGCTTAGCTGCTTGCGCGTGGCCAGGGGTTTCAGACCCGGGATAATGGGAACCGTGATACCTTCTGCGCGGCATCTTTCGACAAAGCGGAAGTACTTCTCATTATCAAAAAACATCTGGGTCACGATATAATCAGCGCCCAGTTCTACTTTCTTGCGGAGGTGCTCATAATCGGCATCGATGCTTGCCGCGTCAAAATGCATTTCAGGATAGCCCGCCACGCCAATGCAAAAATTAGTAGGTGACATTTCCGTTTCCGCATTCAGCAGAATCCCATTATTCATGTTATGAACCTGTGCTACCAGTTCAGAGGCGTAAGTATGTCCGCCTGTTTTCGGCTGGAATACCCCGGCTGACTTTTCAGGATCTCCTCTGAGTACAAGTACATTGTCGATTCCTAGGTAATGCAGGTCAATGAGAACATCCTCGGTTTCATCTTTGGTAAAACCGCCGCAGATCACGTGCGGTACCGCATCTACATGAAAACGCTCCATTAACCTGGCGCAAATACCTACGGTACCCGGCCGTTTTCTGATTGGTATCCGCTCGATCGTTCCATCTGTCCTGACGCGGTCGATCAGTTCTTCACGGTGATATGTCACGTCCACAAATGGAGGCTTAAACTCCATCAGCGGCTCTATCGAATTCAGTAATTCATTGATATTCTGACCTTTCAGCGGCGGGATAATCTCGATGGAAAACAGCGTTTTGCCGTTTGCCTGCTGAATGAAATCTGTTACTTTGGTCATGAAAAAAAGTGGCGTGTTCTGATGATGCTACAAATGAACACGATTTGAAAATGCGAACCAATTAGTGAGTACAAAAAAATGGCCTACCGCATTACAGTAGGCCATTCCACGTAAACCCTCCTCTATCAGTGTTCGTCAAAAATGTTATTGGGTTTCTGACGGGCGTCAGTCCCACAGCAACAATTTGCTTGACTGAATACTAATAACTAAAATTCTGTGCCAAATTATTAAACATTACGGGAATGACCAATTTATATCAAAGTTTTTTTTCAAAACTTGTAGTTAAAGTACTACATTTTAGCTGAATATTGCATTCAAGGAGAAGATTCAAAAAAAGCCCGAATTGCGCCTATGTTTCGAAATTCAGCAAATCCGGGAATTCGTTCCCCAGTACTCTACAATAGTTCTAGTGTATTCCGATTTGCCTGCTATTTTGGATTAGTTTACCTGTAAGATCAGCACTATTTACATTCAGACCGGGTCACTTTGACCGAGTCATTCGGACCGAGTCATTCAGACCGAGTCATTCAGACCGAGTCATCTCAATGTGTTCGATTTCGTCTTCGAGATAGATATTGCCGGACTGACGGAAACCGAAGGATTCGTAAAATCTTTTAAGGTACA
Source organism: Dyadobacter crusticola DSM 16708 (assembly GCF_000701505.1). GTDB lineage: Bacteria > Bacteroidota > Bacteroidia > Cytophagales > Spirosomataceae > Dyadobacter > Dyadobacter crusticola. The sequence continues at coordinate 431,829 of NZ_JNJB01000004.1, forward strand.
GTTGCGCCCCGATGCGGATTGTGCTTTTTCCGTAAAGCATTTCGAGTTTTTCAATGGACACATTCAGCAGCTCCACACCTGCTCCAATTCCACGGGCCTCACGGGCGACCGCGATTCTTCCAATAGAAGGATATGTATAGGATAAACCAGCCGGAACTATCCTGGAAACCGCCACGAGCTTACCTTCGCGATAACCCAGCAAATGGTGGCATTTTTGGTCTTTATTATCAAGATCCTGAAAACAGCATTTTTGCTCAACAATAAAAACTTCGTTTCTCAGACGCAGCAACTGGTAAACTGCTTCATTTGTAAGTGTTTCAAAGGTTTGGAACTGCCAGTCGAGTAGCATAGGATTATTAATGGTCACGATAAAATATATATTTGCCTGATCTGTTCGTCTTTTTAAATTTGCTGCAAAATTGATCACCTTAGCATCAATAAAAAACTTAACAATTAATATTAACAAGCATGGGAAGGGCTTTTGAATATAGAAAGGCTAGAATGTTTAAGCGTTGGGACAAGATGGCCAAGACTTTCACGAGGATTGGTAAAGAGATTGTCCTCGCGGTGAAAAGCGGAACTGCGGATCCCGCCACCAATGCGAAGCTACGTGTTCTTTTACAAAATGCCAGGGCAGCCAACATGCCGAAGGATACCATCGAGCGGGCGATCAAAAGGGCGACTTCCAAAGATCAGGAAGACTATAAGGAAATGGTTTACGAGGGCTATGGGCCGCACGGGGTTGCTATTTTGGTGGAAAGTACTACCGACAACCCTACGCGTACTGTCGCGAACGTGAGAAGCTATTTCAACAAGCTCGGCGGCAGCCTGGGCACTTCGGGTATGCTCGACTTTATTTTCGACCGGAAATGTATTTTCAAGATTAAAAACAACGGAAAAGATCTGGAAGAACTTGAATTCGAATTGATTGACTTAGGGGGAGAAGAGGTTTTTCTGGATGAAGAAAGCGGGTTGATCAACATTTATGGTGAATTCGCCGCATTTGGTGCATTGCAACATTACTTCGAAGAAAACGGCTACGAAATCGTAGAAGCCGACTTCGAGCGCATTCCGAATGATACCAAGACATTAAGTGAAGAAGAGGCCGCGGAAGTGGAAAAATTGATTGAAAAGATCGAAGACGACGACGATGTTCAGCGCGTTTACCACAATATGGCTTAATGCAGACTGATTATTTCCTGCTGCTTTTTCATAAATTCAAACTTGCTCCCGACTTCTTTCCCAAGTAGAGAAGCACCTACCGGAGAGGATGAAGAGACTGCCAAAACGGTCTCTTCATTTATTTTTACGGCGCCCAGGCTCACTGCTACGAAGAACCATCCGGCGGTAGTATTCAGCAAAGTACCCACTGCAACACGCTGACTTACCTCATGTGCATTTACTCGCTCCAAGATCAACCTTTCGAGCCGCGTTTGCTCGTACTGTCGCGCGTGCATGTTGCGGTCCAGCTGGCCCATTGAACGTGAGGTCTCGTATTTGTCACCGACTGAGCTTTTACCCTGATCGTTCGCAGATTGCTGGGCGGCTTCCATTGCATTCCACGATATCAGCAGCTTTTCGTCGAGTATTTCTTTGAGCTTTTCTAAAACGTTTGCTTTGTCCATAAAAAAATAAAGGTTACCAAAATGGTAACCCTATTAAAACTACACTTGATGGTAAAGTTAAGCGTTGGACAACTTCAAATTACATTTTCGTGATTTTCTTCCGGACAGACTGGCCGCCGTTTGTTTTAATCTCAACAATGTAAGCGCCTTTGCCCAAGGCGGAAATATCTAGCTGGCTTGTTTTTTCTTTTTGTATCAAAAGTTTTCCGCTCAGATCGAAAAGGTTCAGGTTATCTACTGTTGCGCCGTTATTCAGCACCACTTCCACAAAATGCTGGGCGGGGTTAGGATATACAAAATCGTTCTCGCGCGCAATTGCATTCTTAACCGCCACAATGCGGGATAATGCTGCCGTTCCGTCATAATCAACCTGATTGAGGCGATAGTAAGTCAGCTGGTCTGTCGGCTGCTCGTCGGTGTAAGTATAAGTGTTACTTACCCGGCTGTCGCCCAAACCTTTTACCTGGCCGATTACCTCAAAGTTGACCGCATCACGGCTTTTCTGGATTTCAAAATAATCATTGTTCTCTTCCGAAGATGTTACCCAGGTGAGATGGTTTTTACCGTCAGCCGCCTTTTGTCCGGCAAAGCTTACCAGGTTGACAGGCAATGGCGGGCCAGGCAGCGGCGGCGCGCTGGCCATCAGAGATCTTGCATTACCTAGTAGATTTGTCTCGGGATTGGTAATTGCGTCACGCCACAGCTCAGCAGCCCTGCGCTGGCCTTCTTCATTGAAATGCAGCCCGTCGTAACGTCCCGACTCTCCGATCTGGTTGAGATCGGCCCCGCGGAAAACATCATGGATATCATTGATCAATGCATTCTGCGCATCCGTTTTTTCCTGATTTACACCATTAGAATAGCAGGAAGTGGCGATCATCCAGGGGAGATTATCGTAGTTAGCCTCGCTCCTGGATTTCTCGATAACCATTTTATTGCGGAAATAAAATCCCGCGCCGGTTGTATCACCATCGTTCACACCGTGTGCAGAAAGTACCGCGCGCAAGCCCGTGCGGGGCATATAGGTCGTAATAGTATTCCTGATATTGACATAAGGCATTCTGATACTGTACTTGATGAATCCGTGGTCGAAGTCGATGTTATAAGCTGCCTTGTACAAATGGCCCATGTTACTTCCGCCAAAAGCCGCACTGTAAAAGAGGACAGGCACATTGAGTGAGCTTACCAGCAAATCGCCCAACTGTGTCCAGAACCAGGGATATTCCGCCATCGGAGCAATCCCGCAATTAAGACAGAACTGCACTGGGGCAAGTGGCGGCATATCGGCAGGACTGCCGGATTCGAGATATTTGTTGTAAAGCTCGGCGTTTGCATTTGGATCAATGGTATTAACAAGGTCGCTGCTGGCGGGCTTCATAGCGCTCTCCGCTTTTGCTGCATTGGAATGCCCCACAATCAGGAATACCTCCCCTATCCCGACTTTTTCTACAATGGTCGTATTACCGAGCTGTTCGCCATTCCGCATGGTCCTCACTTCTAGATCAAACCTGCCGCCCCTTGCATTGAGTGAGCCTGAAAATACATAGCCGGAAGGATCCGTTACAATGGTAGTCCAATCGACGCCCGATCCGGGCTCACCGTCCCTTGTCTTCAATCTGGCCTGAATCTGATCCGGATTGTTGAGGTAAGTACCATTAATAAACACGGTAGCGTTACCCGCTTCGTTACGCTGATACACCATCCGGGACGGTGGAAAAGTTACATTAACCTGTCCGTAGAGTGCTGATGAAGCCAGTAGTAAGTTGATGAAAGTAAAAAATTTCAAGTGCATATATGTAACATTTAGGTGAAAAAACGACACTAATGAACACACCTGTCTCACGAATTGGCAAAATGCCAAAACTGAAAAGACCGACTTTTTTATACCATCAAGTAATTAGTTGATTTTCAAAATGCAAGGAGGAGATCGATGGAACTGCCAGAAGAAAATTGACGAATTCCTTTGTAACAAAAATACCAATTCCTATGATAATTCAACTATTGGACACAAAATAATTCTATGAAATTTCCAGCACTTGCATTGCCTTGCAAGCGGGCGCTTGCCAGCCGTTCTGCCTCCTATTTGGACATCATTTTTTCTCAATGCCAGCTTACTTATTATCTTTGCGAAACATTCATTGACAATTCACAATGACAAAACTTTCGGTCCGGCATTTACTTGGCATCAAAAACCTGAACGAGAACGACATCCAGACAATTTTAGACACTGCCACTGAATTTAAGGAAGTCATCAACCGGCCGATCAAAAAAGTACCTTCCCTCAGAGATATTACCATTGCTAACGTTTTTTTTGAGAATTCAACCCGCACCAGGCTTTCATTTGAGCTGGCCGAAAAGCGGCTTTCTGCGGATGTGGTAAATTTTTCAGCCTCGGGAAGTTCGGTAAAGAAGGGAGAAACGCTGCTCGATACGGTCAATAACATCCTTGCGATGAAGGTGGATATGATTGTGATGCGCCACAGCAGTCCGGGCGCGCCGCATTACCTGTCAACCCGCATTCCTGCCAATGTTGTCAATGCAGGCGACGGAACCCACGAGCACCCCACCCAGGCATTGCTCGATGCATTTTCGATGCGCGAAAAACTGGGGGACCTAGGGGGTAAAAAGATCGCGATCATCGGTGACATTACCCACTCCCGGGTTGCTTTGTCTAACATATTCTGCTTACAAAAACTCGGCGCAGAAATTATGGTTTGCGGGCCTTCTACTTTAATTCCCAAACACTTAGGCGAACTCGGCGTCAAAATAAGCCACAATGTAAAAGAGGCACTCGACTGGTGTGACGTAGCCAATGTGCTCCGCATTCAGCTTGAAAGGCAACAAATCAAGTATTTCCCCTCACTAAGAGAATACTCACTTTATTTCGGCATCAACAAGCAGATGCTCGACGACCTGAATAAGGAGATCGTGCTCATGCACCCCGGCCCGATTAACCGCGGTGTTGAGCTGTCATCCGATGCAGCCGATTCGCACCACTCCATTATTTTGAATCAGGTTGAGAATGGTGTAGCTGTGAGAATGGCGGTTTTGTACCTGCTTGCACAGCAATAGGATTTGTTCTAATCTAATCTCAAATCTCATGTCAAACACCGAAGGAATGCTCCGGGAAGGATCGCTGGCCAATAAGACGATTATTGTGACTGGCGGGGGGACCGGCTTGGGGAAATCCATGTCCGCCTACTTCCTCAAACTAGGGGCTAATGTTGTGATTTGCAGCAGGAAAGAAGATGTTCTGACAAAAGCGGTGGAAGAACTCAGACAAAGTGCTGGCGAGAACATTATCTCGGTACCATGCGATGTCCGCAAGCCTGAGCAGATCGAGCGCGTCATTGCGGCAGCCATCGAAAGGTTTGGGCAGGTTGACGGGCTTGTCAACAATTCAGCGGGCAATTTCATCAGTCCGACCGAGCGGCTATCCTACAAAGCAGTAGATGTTGTCGTTGATATTGTGCTTCGGGGCTCTTACTATTTTACATTGGCATTGGGCAAATACTGGATTGAAAAGCAAATAAAAGGAACAGTTCTCAACATCTCCACTACTTACGCCTGGACAGGCTCTGGCTGGGTGGTACCTTCGGCGATGGCCAAAGCGGGGGTACTTGCTATGACAAAATCGCTGGCGTTCGAATGGGCCAGGTACGGTATCCGCCTGAATGCGATTGCACCCGGGCCATTCCCTACAAAAGGAGCGTGGGACCGGCTTTTCCCGGAAGAGCTTTCAGAGAAATTTGCTTTCGAAAACAGGATCCCATTAAAACGGGTCGGCGATCACCAAGAGCTGGCCAACCTCGCGGCTTATTTAATGTCTGACTTTTCTGCGTATATGACCGGAGAGGTAATTACGCTGGACGGAGGTGAAGTTCTCTCGGCGGGACAATTTAACTTTTTAAACGAAGTTACTAGTGATCAGTGGGATACGATCGAAAACCAGATCAAAAATGCCAACCGGAACAGCAAGGCCGGTGAATGAAAAATTTTCTTACCGTTTTATTGGGTAATTTTGGCGGTTCCTTCGTTATTTGACAAAGGTTGAAGAAAACACATGAGAACAGGTTTAAGCGTTTTGGTTCATATACTGACGGTAGCTGCATTAGCAGGCTGCGCGTCTTCCAATAAAACTTCCAAGCCACTTCCTGAGGCGCAGGTAAGGTCTACCCAGCAAGCGGCGCCGTCTGTAAGCGAAGAACCATCGCTCGTCGCGATCCAGAGCAAGTACATTCTAAAAGACACTACGCAAGCGAAAGTGTACCTTTACGTAGATGCCTTCAAAGGAAAGAACCCGATTTCGCCAGCTGATTTTATCAAAACATACAACCTGAACTACGTAATTTATTCTGATTACGGAACGAGGGAGCGGCTGGGTTACGGGAATGTAAAAATGGATTCGTCTAATGTAACCAGTGCCGGCAATAAGATCGTGATATCGTACGATCTCAAAAGTCCAGACAGAGAATACGGAGTTCTGCTGAGTGAAATAAGCCAGGTAGGGACTTTAAAGAAAGTATTAAATGACCTGACGATCAGGTTCAAAAAGCTGGATGTAAATCAGACTTACGGGGTTTACACTGCAAACAGTTCACTGCCACTACAACGCCATTACATCAGCAGCAATGAATCTTTTGTGGTAAAAAAGCTATCCGGTGAAGATCAGCCGTTGCACGTATATTACTATAATTACGACTTTGAGCCGGCAGGTTCGCCCATGAATATTGCTGCAAAAGGGGTTACCAAGTCCCTTGAAATAGACAGTACCTTTACAATACAGGCGAATCAGCCTTTGAAATTTGAGAAAGAAGGTTTGTACAACATTTTTGCTGATACAACCCAGTCGGAAGGATTAGGAATCCTGGTTGTAAATGAACGCTTTCCGAAGGTAACGCGCCCGCAGCTTCTCCTCGGTCCATTGCTTTATATGAGCACCAATACGGAGATTAACGAAATCAAGAAAGCAGAAGATTACAAAAAAGCGCTGGATAAATACTGGCTGACGCTGATGAATGGAAATGCGCCGCTGGCCCAGCAGTCAATCCGCTCTTTTTACAGCCGCGTGGAAGAAGCCAACCAGCTGTTTACAACTTATAAGGAAGGATGGAAAACCGACAAAGGTATGATTTACATCGTACTAGGCCCACCGGACAAAGTTCAGAGAAGCAAAGACCGTGAAGTATGGAGTTACGACCAGCGCGGCAATGCTCAGAACGTCAATTTTACATTTAACAGAAAAAACAATCAATTCGTGGATGATCATTATGAACTGGTTCGCTATGCCGAATACCAGCCCATTTGGTATCCAGTTGTAGAAGCATGGAGAAACGGCAGTATACGGTAAGAAAACCCGCCCCAAAACAGTCCCAGGCCGACATGGTGTTCGGGACACAGTCAGTAATTGAAACACTCCGCTCGGGAAAAGAGATTGAGCGTTTATTCCTTCAGAGAGAATTAGGTTTTTCAGAAATAGAGAAGCTGGCCAAAGAAAAGGGGATACCTTTTCAGCGGGTTCCCATTGAAAAACTGAATAGAGTTACCCGCAAAAATCACCAGGGAGCAATCGCATTTGTTTCCCCGATTCAGTACATGCCGCTGCACAATGTACTGACGCAGGTTTATGAAGATGGTAAAACACCTTTGCTCCTGCTTTTAGACCGCATTACTGACGTACGAAACTTCGGAGCAATTGCAAGAACAGCCGAATGCGCCGGAGTACAGGCGATCATCGTTCCTACCAAAGGAGGTGCGCAGATCAATGCGGATGCGATGAAAACTTCTTCAGGTGCATTGAACTTCCTTCCGGTTTGCCGCGAGCCGAACTTATACGAGACGCTTTTATACCTCAGAAACAGCGGTCTGCAAATTATTGCCTGTACCGAAAAGACTGAAAAGTCCCTTTACGACATCGACTTCGCAGTGCCAACTGTAATTATTATGGGCTCGGAAGAAGACGGTATCTCGAAAGAATTTATCCAACTCGCCGACTCGGGTGCCAGGATTCCTCTTACCGGCCAGGTTGAGTCGCTGAATGTGTCAGTCGCGAGCTCTATTGTATTGTATGAGGCGGTGCGGCAGCGATTGAAAATCCAGGTATAAGACTTGTTTTTCAGCTAAAAGTTTTTTTATATTTACTTAACACCTGAACCGGCATTGGATTGCATCTCCTCTAAGCACGTCAGGTGTTTTTTTATTGTATGGGACTCCAATGCAAAGCTTCTGTGATTGAGTAGAGAAAAAGCATGTGCCAAGTTTGTCAGCCTGAGCGCAGTCGAAGGCATGGTGCACGTGCCTTCGACTGCGCTCAGGCTGACAAAAGGATGTAAAGCAGACTTACAAGAAAAAGTGCCAGGCGGACAGAAAAACTTAGCTTTATTGTGCCTCCTCTACTGCCGGAAACTCTTCAAAATCCAGCCGCCTCCTACTACATCGTCACCTTCATAGAATACCGCAGCTTGACCCGGCGCAATTCCGTTTACACCGTCGTGGAAGCGGGCTACGATTTTATCCGGCTCGATCTGTTCGATTAACGCTGGGGTACCGTCGTGTTTGTACCGGACTTTGGTTACTGTTTCGAGCGGTTTTTCAATCGAAGCATATTTTTGAAGATTCAATTTGCCCACATACATCCCATCGCGGAACAGGTCGGGCAAATCTCCCAGAACAACTTCATTGGTTTCTTTTCTGATCTCTGTTACAAATGCAGGTTTTCCGAGGGCGATACCGAGACCTTTTCTCTGTCCCACTGTGTAAAAAGGATAACCTTCGTGTTTTCCAACTATAGTACCGTCTTCGAAAACGAAGTTTCCACCTGCAACTTCCGCTTCAAGGCCAGGAATTCTTCTTTTCAGGAAGCCACGGTAATCATTATCAGGCACAAAGCATATTTCATAGCTCTCCGATTTATTCACCAGATCTATAAAACCGCGCTCTTTCGCCATTTCACGAATTTCAGTTTTATGCAGATAACCAAGCGGAAGCTTAGTTCGGGCCAGACTTTCCTGCGAAACGCCCCAGAGCACATAACTCTGGTCTTTCCAGCTGTCTATACCTTTTGACACATAATACCTGCCATCATTGAACTGCATATTTGCATAATGGCCGGTCGCGATGAATTCACAATCGAGCCTGTCCGCCCGGCGGAGCAATGCATCCCACTTAATGTGCGTGTTACACAAAACGCAGGGATTTGGTGTGCGGCCTTCGAGGTACTCGCCTGTAAAATGATCGATTACATAGTCGCCGAATTCGGTGCGGATGTCAAGGATATAATGAGGGAAACCTAATTCAACGGCAATGTTCCGGGCGTCGTTTATAGAATCAAGCGAGCAGCAGCCGGTTTCTTTTTTGGTCCCGCCACTGCTGGCGTAGTCCCAGGTTTTCATGGTCATTCCGATGACCTCGTAACCTTGTTCGTGTAACATAACAGCTGCGAGCGAGCTGTCGATGCCGCCACTCATGGCGACAAGAATTCTGCCGTGTTTGCTCATGGTAGTAATCTGCCGAAGGTTGAATGCCTTCCGATTGTTGATATAAAGATGAAACCGTTGAACAGACTTGCGTTGTCCAACGGTTCCGCAAAGGTAAGGAAATGTTCGAAGTGGTCAGATCAATGGCTTAATACATTTGTACTGCTACGAAATCACCTGCCGAATGATGTTCTTAATATTCAGCTCAATTATCTCCGTCATGCTTTCGCAATGCTGGTAGTGGTTATCTTTGAAATGCTTGAAAAGCCCGTCCCTGAGCTGGTAAATATTGTCGGCGGTCGATATTTTATCCTTAATTGAAACATCCCGCAACTCGCGGAGCCGGTGCCGCTCACTTCTGGCTTGGTACATAATGGAAGAATGCTCTTCCTGCTGGTATTGCAGTACCGTTTTGTCTGTCAGGTATTCCATTGCAAGCTCCACATAAGGGCGGTTTTCCTTGAAAAACTGCGGCATATATACTTTCAGATTGCCTTCGTAAAACTGCTGATCAAAATCGATCGCACGCAAACGGAATTGAAAATCGTCAAAGTCGGGCGTGATTTGCATTACAAAGTTGTACGACCGCATATCGCCGAGCAATGTGATCATGCAGCGTTCATTAAACTTGACAAACTCTTTTGCAATGCGGATCGGATTGTAGTCAGTATGCCGCAGGCGGGTTTTAGCAAATTCATCACCCGGAATTCCGGCAATGTGTTCTTCAACCAGCGAGTCGCCGTCGACCAGGTAGTTGACCTGATTGGGCGAGAATATTTCTTCCAGTTCCAATCCATAGATCCGGGACGCATCGGCTTTTTTGACATAAAAATAATCGTAAATATCATTGAGTCTGTTCACGATCTTGATCCTGAACGGATTGGAATTTCCGAATTTGCAATAGTCAATGCGGTCGATGTACTTGTGCTCCACGATGCGCAGGTTACCGGAGGCTTTCAGCATTGCATACACTTTTTTCAAACCATTATGCAGCCTGTCGACCTCGTGTGGCGGGTAGAGCGGGCTCTCCCACAGCGTATCTTTTCCGTTCTTGTCCATTACCGGAAAGGATTCATAAAAATTAAGCAAATCGTGGTAACTTACCGGAAGACGGGCGTCGCGCTGGTAGAAACGCAGGTACTTCCGTAATTCGGGACTCACCGGGTAGATCGGCTTCTTTTTCAATATCGTAACATCACCCTTTTCCATAGAAGGAAGTTACACATATCTAGCCGATAGTTCCAAGTCGCCTTTTTACCAAAACATGACAGATTTAAAACAATGGATCGCACGGACCTGATCGGAATTGTGGTTTGCGGAGGAGAAAGTTCACGAATGAGAAAGGACAAAAGCATGCTGACGTATCACCAGAAACCCCAATCTGAACATGTGGGCGATCTTCTTGACCAATTCTGTAAAAAGGTGGTAATCTCGTGCAATAGCAGGCAGTTTGAAAGCTTTGAAACGCAGTACGAAAAACTGTCTGACTTGCCCGAATATGCCAATAGCGGCCCGATCGCCGCATTGATGACCGTCTACTCTACTTTTCCGAATAAAGATTTTCTGTTTATAGGTTGTGACTATCCATTGCTGAGCACAGAGGATATCTCAGGTTTTTTGAGCTCAATCCAGGAAAGCGCCACTGCTGCTGCATTTTTTAATGCATATGGAAAGTATGAGCCGCTGCTCGCCTGGTATTCGCGGAATCTTAGCCAACTTATAAAAGAGCATTACCAAGTGAATGATCTCTCACTACAATCTTTATTACGGAAGGTAGATGCGCAAAAATTTATTCCGAAATCCGAAACTGCGATGAAGAGCGTAGATACTTTGGAAGATTTTGAAGCAATGCAAGCTTTTATAAACCGCATTCACAATGGTTAGAATACCGCCTGCTTCCGTAATGCGCCGGCAGATCAGGCGGGTAACCAGCTTGGGAGCTGATACTATCGACGATTTGCTCGCAGTAGAAGAGCCGCTCGAAATCCGGATCGCTTTTCAGCGAAATGGAAAGGCAACCTGGCAAAATGTTTCTGTCACCATGCGCACGCCCGGAAACGATCCCGAGCTGGCGGCAGGTTTTCTTTTTACGGAAGGGATTATTCACGATATCCGGCAGATCAAAACGGTAGAGAATTCAGTATTCGAGGAAAATCTGGTTCTGGTAAAGTTAGCCGATTCGTGCGAGCCGAACCTGAACCATGCGGATCGGAATTTCTATACAACATCGAGCTGCGGCGTTTGCGGGAAGGCGAGTATCGAGGCTGTTAAAACGGTTTCCAGGTTTGTTTTGGAAAATACTCTTTCCGTAAACACCGAAGTGCTTTTCGGGCTTGCCGACAAGATCTCAGGCAGTCAGCGCGTTTTTGAAGAAACAGGAGGATTGCACGCGGCGACACTTTTTGATAAGAATGGAAACCTGCTGCAACTCCGCGAAGATGTGGGCCGGCATAATGCAATGGACAAGCTGATTGGCGCCGCATTGTTATCCGACAAACTGCCGCTTACAGGTAACATACTTCTGCTGAGCGGAAGAGCAAGTTTTGAGTTGATCCAAAAAGCATTGATGGCAGGGATCGAAATGGTAGTTTCAATCGGCGCGCCTTCAAGCCTCGCCGTGCAGCTCGCCGAGGATAATAATATCACGCTGGTTGGTTTTTTAAAACAAGATAAGTTCAATGTTTACACCGGTTTCCACCGGATTTCAGATCTATGAAAATTCGAATCCAACAAAATAAAGTAAGGTACCGACTGTCTAAAAGCGACGTAGCGCAACTGGCAAGCGAGGGATACCTGGAAGAAAAAACGACTTTTCCGCAAGGTCAGCTGATTTATGCATTGAAAAGCCAGCCCGACACGGATTCACTTTCCGCTGCTTTCGAAAACCAGCAGATTACCATTTATATTCCCGAAAGCTTCACCAAAGCCTGGCCCGACAACAATTTGATCGGAACGGATTCCAACATGCCTTTAAATGCAGGCGAATCATTGTATCTCCTTGTTGAAAAGGATTTTAAATGTCTGGATAATGAGGCAGAAGATCAGTCGGACAACTACGAAAATCCAAATCAAACCTGCTGATTATGACCCCTGTAATCCCCGGCTCCGAAAATCCGGATCAGCTAACCGGCTTAAAAAAAGGCCCGATACAGAAAGTAGCTGCCGGCATTCCTGCTGTGGTTTCGAGTTTTGAGAAAACGGTGCAGGAAGCTGGCGTGAGCCGCGGCATGAAGGCGCTTTTTAATCTTAACAAGAAAGGCGGCTTTGATTGTCCGAGTTGCGCCTGGCCGGATCCTGACGATGAACGTTCGGGCATTGCCGAGTACTGCGAAAATGGCGCGCGGGCGGTAGCAGAAGAAGCTACACTGAAAAAACTAACGCCTGAATTCTTTGCTCAACATTCCGTTCTTGAACTTGGAAAGCTGTCCGACTACGAGATAGGTGGGAAAGGCCGCATTTCGCAACCCATGCACTTACCCGCCGGAGCTGCGCATTATCAGCCTATAACATGGAATGCTGCTTTTACAAAAATCGGAATGGAGCTCAATCGCCTTGCCTCACCGGATGAAGCGATTTTTTACACTTCCGGTCGTACCAGCAATGAGGCCGCTTTTTTATATCAGCTTTTTGTACGCGAATTTGGCACGAATAACCTGCCCGATTGCAGCAATATGTGTCACGAGAGCAGCGGAGTTGCACTGACTGAATCACTTGGAATTGGGAAAGGTTCAGTCAAACTGGACGATTTGCATCAGGCAGAAGTAATTATGATTTTGGGCCAAAATCCGGGTACAAACCACCCGCGCATGCTGACTGCACTGCAAAAAGCGAAAGCAAATGGCGCCAAAATCATCTCCATCAATCCATTGCCGGAAACCGGTTTAATGGGGTTCAATAATCCGCAAAAGGTAACCGGTGTGCTGGGCATCAATCCAACACTCACCGATTTGTTCCTGCAAATCAGGATCAATGGCGATCTTGCCTTGCTGCAAGCGATCGAATCGTTTTTATGGAAAGAAGAAAAGAAAGATCCAGGCAGCATTTTTGATCAGGATTTCATTCTTGGAAATACAGAAGGTTACGAGCAGTTCACGGCTCATCTGGATACACTTGACGTAACAGATCTCGCGAGAATATGCGGCATTGAGCTGGCTCAGATTGAAGAAACAGCCCGGTTACTCGCTTCGAAAAGCAGGATCATCGTTTGCTGGGCAATGGGTTTGACACAGCATAAAAATGCGGTTGATACCATTAAAGAGGTAGTGAACTTGCTCCTGCTGAAAGGCAGCATCGGCAAACCCGGAGCCGGCACCTGCCCCGTGCGCGGGCATAGCAATGTCCAGGGTGACCGGACAGTAGGGATTTTTGAAAAACCTTCCGAAAGCCTGCTGAATGCAATAGAACGTAACTTCCAATTCAGCCCGCCGCGTAAACATGGCTTCGACGTTGTGGAGTCTATCAAGGCAATGCATGACGGCCGGGCAAAAGTGTTTTTTGCAATGGGCGGCAACTTTCTTTCAGCTACTCCTGACACACAATTCACCGCACAGGCTTTAAGCAATTGCAAATTAACAGTCCATGTTTCGACCAAACTGAACAGGAGCCACCTCGTGCACGGCGAAGAAGCACTTATCCTGCCTTGTCTCGGAAGAAGCGATATGGATTTGCGCGACGGCGAAAACCGGTTTATTTCTTGCGAAAATTCGATGGGCGTGGTGCAAATGTCAAAGGGCATGCTGCCACCGATCTCGGACATGCTTTTGAGCGAACCGGAGATTGTAGTTCGACTGGCCAAAGCCACTTTGGGCAAAAAGAGCCAGATCAACTGGGACCGGTATGTTGCCAATTATGACGTGATCCGCGCAGATATTGAACGTACGATCCCTGGCTTTGAAAACTACAATGAGCGTGTGCGCCAGCCCGGCGGATTTTACCTCCCGAACTGTAACCGGGAAGGAAAATTTGATACAAGCACGCAAAAAGCACGGTTCAATGTCGCTCCCGTTAGCGAAAACAAATTGAAAGACGGCGAGCTGATGATGATGACAATCCGGAGCCACGACCAGTTTAACACAACAGTGTACGGCCTGAACGATCGCTACCGTGGTATTTTCAATGAACGACGCGTGGTATTGATGAACCGCCGGGATATAGCGGCGCGGGATTTGGAAGATGGCAGTCTGGTTGATCTGCACAACCGGTTTGATGGCGTGGAAAGGGTTGCAAGGAAGTTTGTAGTGGTTGAATATCCGATTCCGGAAGGCTGCACGGCCACCTATTTTCCCGAAACGAATGTGCTGGTACCGATTGGCAGCGTGGCAGAGAAAAGTAACACGCCCACTTCCAAGATGGTAGCGATAACGGTTTCGAAACATACTGTTGCTGAAATGCAATCTTAACATTGGCCTAATACAGCTGAGATTTACAAGCAGTAATTTTCGCGTTTCTTAGGAGTAGTACCTGGTCCAGGATTACTTGTATTTCCAGTTAGTTCAGTTTAATTTTTTGTACAAAATGAAGAAAGTATTTGCTATGCTTGCAGCAGGTTTTTTAAGCTTGACTGCATTCGAAGGAATGTCACAAAACAAAAACAAGGTAATTGCTCACCGCGGTGCGTGGAAGCATACCGGCGCTACCGAGAATTCGATTGGCGCATTAGAACATGCAATTAAACTAGGTTGCTACGGCAGCGAATTCGATGTGCATATGTCGGCGGACTCGGTGCTTTTCGTGCTCCACGATCATACCATTAAAGGCACACATATCGAAAAAACCAATGCAATTGAGCTGGCACAGATCAAGCTGGAAAACGGCGAGTCACTGCCGACATTGGAAGATTACCTGAAAGCCGGCGCAAAACAGAAGAAAACCAGGTTGATCCTCGAAATCAAATCTTCATCAATGGGCAAGGAAAGATCACTTGCGCTTGCTGCCAAATGCGTGGAAATGGTAAACAGACTGAAAGTGGAGAAGATCACAGACTACATCGCTTTTGATTTTGATGTATGTAAAAAAGTGAAAGAACTCGCACCAAAAGCGCATGTAGAATACCTGAATGGCGACAAAACGCCGGATGAAATAGCAGCTGCGGGACTCGACGGAATTGATTACCACTACAATGTTTACAAGAAAAATGAAGATTACATCCCTGCGATGAAGGCGAAAAAGCTGACTACCAACGTTTGGACCGTCAACGATGAATCTGCATTGAAGTGGTTCCTGGAAAAAGATGTGGATTATATCACAACCAACGAACCTGAATTGCTGCTCAGCATTTCTAAAAAATAAGCTACGGAACGGAAATGGCTAAATACTAGCCATTTCCAGTTGTCCATTTGTCTCCTGCCAAGCCCTGATCACCTGCGTAAGCTGCTTGTATTCAATCAGGAATCCATCGTGTCCATAAAGCGAATCTATTTCCTGAAAAACCGCATCGGGAATATGACGGGCTAGAAACTGCTGTTCCGAAAGCGGGAATAACAGATCCGACTTAATCCCAAGCACAAGCGTTTTTGCTTTAACAAGGCCCAGCGCATGCACGATCCCGCCGCGGTTCCTGCCTACATTATGGGAGTCCATAATTTTGGACAAAACCCAGTAGGAGTATGCATTGAAGCGTTTCACAAATTTATCGCCCTGGTACTTCTGATAGGAAGAAGCCCGGAAATCATCGATCTGATCGGGATTATCCCTTGCCTGCGTAAAGTTGTAAGTATCGTAATTGCGGTAAGACAGCAATGCGATAGACCGCGCCGCCCGCATCCCCATTGAACCTGCCTCGGGATGATCGTCTTTGAAGGTAGGATCTGCCTCGATCGCCATTCTTTGCGATTCGTTGAATGCAATTCCCCAGGGCGAATGCAATGCATTGGAAGCGATCAGTACCAGTTCTTCAAACAAGTCAGGCACTTCAACTGCCCATTCGAGCGCCTGCTGACCGCCTAACGATCCCCCAATGCAGATCTTGATTTTTCTGATCCCCATTTCCTGGCGTAACAGGTCCATTGCGCCCACTACGTCGCGGACGGTAATGACAGGAAAATCGCGGTAATAAGGTTTTTGTGTTTTGGGATTAACCGAAAGCGGCCCTGTGGAACCGTATGCAGAGCCCAGCACATTGACACAAACTATAAAATGCTTGGACGGATTGAAATATTTATCGTCTCCCACGAGCCCGTCCCACCAGTCGGCTGCATTGGAGCTGCCGGTAAGTGCGTGACAGATCCAGATAATATTGTTCTGCTCCGGGTTGATGGTTCCGTAGGTTGTATATGATAGCTCAAAACCGGCCAGCTCGCCGCCCATTTCCAGCGAATAAGGATAGGGATGTTTGAATATTTTCTGTTCCGACTGCATAGGTGCCCAAGCACAGTTAAGTACAAAATAGTAACGTCACGATTTTTGATAAAAAATACAGTGACTAATACATCTGAAAAATACCTTTCAGTTGCAGGTGCGAGATTAAAGCCATTCGGCTTACGGAAATTTCTAACTGTAAGAACACGCGAATTGATTTTATATCTCCTAATAAATTAGGTGGGAATTAGCACCTTTCTCCATAATGGTAGCAGGTTGCCAGAGGTTCGTTGAGCCCATTCTCTCGCCTCTTCTTTATAAATCAACCGCTTTGGTGAAGCAATTGACTTGATGGTACAATATTAAGCCGGGACGTGAGAAAATGCAAACAAACTGCCAAATTCTATTGTCACTCCCAGCGCTGCCTGATGAGCGGGAAGGAACAAAAGCAAAGGACCCGTGGTTCAATTTTTATATTAAACTGAAGTGCATTGATGTCCAAAAATGATGTTATTGGGCCAGTGTTTAGGTATTAACCCTTTAAAATCAGTCGTTTTGTACGGTTTTGTTGCACCTGCTTTTACTTACGGACAGTCCCACGTTTCACCGGAGGACCTTTACGGCAGCCTTTTTAAAGATGTGCAGAATAGCCACATCTTTCCGGACTCAAAGAGCTTCGCGGATGCGATCCCGCTTGAAGATCCGGTATTGATTATAGAGCGATACCATCGCGAGAAAATTGCCGAAGATTTTGATATTGCCGCGTTTGTAGACCGGTATTTCCGAATGCCGGCGCATATCGCATCCACTTTTCAGGCAGATAAAAACGCTTCCGTTTCTGACCATATCGAGAGATTATGGCCGGTACTGACCCGGCAGCCCGAGAGCCAGGAGCGTGGCGGTTCACTCATACCACTCCCCTATCCCTACGTAGTTCCCGGCGGTCGGTTCAGGGAGATATACTACTGGGACAGCTATTTCACCTTATTGGGTTTGAAAGAGGCGGGACGGAGCGATCTGGTGCAAACCATGATCAATAATTTTGCGCACCTCATCGATAGCTTCGGCTACATTCCCACCGGCAACCGGACTTACTATCTGACCCGGTCACAACCGCCGTTCTTTTCCCTGATGGTGAGCCTATTCAGTGAAATGGAAGGCCAGAAGGTACTGACCCGGTACCTGCCTCAAATGCAGAAAGAATATGATTACTGGATGGATTCCGGCAGCAGCACTGGCGAACCATTTACCGCTTATCGCCGCCTGGTATTCCTACCAAACGGCTTGAAGCTGAACAGGTATTGGGACGACAAAGCCACTCCCCGGCCAGAATCATACAGTGAAGATGTGGAACTCGCAGACCATGCGAAAGAAAACCATGGAACCGCACGCCCAGAATTATACCGCCACATTCGGGCCGCTGCCGAATCAGGCTGGGATTTCAGCAGCCGCTGGTTTGCGGCTGAGCATGACTTTTCCACCATACATACTACCGACATTATTCCGGTGGATCTGAATTGTCTGATGTATTATATGGAACAAACCCTGGCAGAAGCGTACCTGCTGAGCGGCAACCGGACATTGCACCAGGTTTATACCGGAAAGGCCACTGACCGCAAATTAGCGATACAGTTGTACTCCTGGGACGCCAGCAAGAATTTCTATATGGATTATGATTTCAAAAAGCAAGAATTCACGAAAGCCGTTACTCTAGCAGGGACATTTCCGTTATTTTTCAAACTGGCTTCCAAGCAGCAATCGCATTATGTAAGCGCCTATATCAGGCTGAATTTCCTGAAATCGGGCGGCTTGCTGACTACGACATCTAACTCGGGACAGCAGTGGGATGCCCCAAATGGCTGGGCTCCTCTGCAATGGATTGCCTACAAAGGTTTAAGAAACTATAATTTTCATCGAACTGCCGATGAACTGTCAACCGAGTGGCTTGCCCTGATTGAAAAAGAATTCAAACATTCAGGAAAAATGCTTGAAAAATACAACGTATCGAACACACATCTGATCGCCGGCGGCGGTGAATACGAAGTTCAGGAAGGTTTCGGCTGGACCAATGGAGTTTATCTCAGAATGAAAAATAAGAAAAGATAAGTACGGTCCGACCATGATATTCTTATACCATTCCAATAAATTATATTGAAAAATTAGCTTAGCGCCTTCCGTCAATAGCATTCTTTTTAATACCTTGTAATACCAACATGACCAACCCCGATGAGACTCCCTATATATCAGATAGATGCTTTTACAGACAAACTTTTTGGAGGTAATCCTGCGGCAGTTGTTCCATTAGAGCAATGGTTGCCGGATGAAACCATGCTTCATATAGCAGCAGAAAATAATCTTGCTGAAACTGCATTCTACGTTCCCACTGAAAATGGCTTCCACATCCGCTGGTTTACACCTTTCGTTGAAGTTGATCTTTGCGGGCATGCTACATTGGCCACAGCTTATGTGATCTTCAATATCCAGAATTACGAAGGTTACACGATTCTGTTCCAGTCGCGCAGCGGCGAGTTGCGGGTGGATTGCAAGGAAGACTGGCTTACACTTAACTTTCCGGTAGATCAATACCACGTAGCTGTACCACCTCCGGCGCTTGCGGAGAGCTTGAATACAACTCATTTGCTTGAAGTATATAAAGGAAAAACGGACTACATGGTGGTTGTAGAGTCAGAGGATATTGTACGGAACCTCGACTTTGACATTATTATCCTTTCGACAATCCCTGCACGAGGTATTATCGTCACCGCGCCTGGTGAAGATGTGGATTTTGTGTCACGGTTCTTTGCGCCTCAATCGGGAATTGATGAAGATCCTGTGACAGGCTCGGCACATACCACTTTGATCCCTTACTGGGCTGAGAAGCTTGAAAAAAATAAGCTGAGTGCCAAGCAGCTTTCAAAAAGAGGAGGTTACCTCAAATGCGAGCTAGCCGGCGACCGTGTTTATATCGGTGGTCAGGCGAAATTGTATCTCAAAGGAGAAATTCTGGTCGACGATTAAGCTGCCCGCTTTCCTGAAAGCTTTGTTCTCTGACCTGCATATAATCCGCCGACCACGAGGATCGTCCCAACCACGGTATAGATCGTAATAGGTTCGGACATTAACCACCACGCGAAGAAAAAGCCGAAAAGCGGACAGAGAAACAGCCACAAAGAAGCCTTGACGGTATCAATGCGCAAAAGGTAGAACCAGCAGATCAACCCTGCGATTGATACCGCCAGGCTCAACCATAAGACTGAGCCCCAAAAAACTTTATCGTAAACAGTTGATGAAAAATCGCTGAGCAGGAATGTGGCGGGCAACAATAACAGCCCGCCAATAAAGACCTGCCATCCATTGATTAACAGATTTGGCAGCTCCCACTTAACAGAAGCATAGTAAACACTCGCGGCAGACACTGCTACCATGCTGATCAGCAGCAGCGTAATTCCCCAGCCAGTCGTGTAGCTGTTTGCCAGCAACGGGTAGGTAGCGATGCCGATACCCGCCATTCCCAGTACAATTCCCAGCCATTCTGCTGCCTGCGGCTTGCGTTTCAACCACCACGACGATAGTAAAACGATGATCAGCGGATTGGTAGAAACGGCCAGGCTGCCTATTCCTGCGGCGGTATATTTCATTGCGCACACGTAGAGGCCCAGGTATAACGTTGTATTCAAAAAACCAAAGACAGCCAGCTGCTGCCATTCTTTTTTATTTGGCAATCGGTAGGCCGAACCTTTGCCAAACGCATAAGAAAATGAAAGGAGCAAAATGCCCGCAATAAAGAAGCGAACGTTTGCCAACACCAGAGGAGCGGCCGACTGTACCCCAAATTTGGTTGCTACCGAGGCTGAGGACCACAAAATGGAAAAAAGAAGACCTATACCGATATTTTTCACACATGAAACGAATTATGGATCAAAAATACAGGATGCGCTTCGGCTTCCGCCGGCACTTTTCATATTTTTGAGCATGATTATTCGAAAAAATGTACTGCTTTTCGCATTTCTCCTGACAAGCTGGTACACGCCCGCTTTTTCTCAAAATCAATGGACTTACGATTTTAACAATGGGCTTAATCCGATTGAAAATGGCGGACCTGCCTTAAAAGTACTCGGTCAACCCGGCCAGTATATCAAAGAAAAAATCCCGGGTTCTGACTATCTCAATCGTACCATCTACCAGTTTGAAAACAATAGCGGACTACAGTTCAACAATACGGAGGCGAAAGGATTTCTGAGCAAGTCGTTCACTGTTGAGATTTATTTTAAAATGACAGAACTCGACAGCTGGAAACGGGTACTCGATTTCAAGAACCGCAAAAGCGATTACGGAAGCTACATTTATGACGGCAAACTGAATTTCTATGATTATGCAATCGGTGAAAAAGCGCCGGTAAGAGCAAACCAGTACGTACATTATGTGTACTCGCGCGACTTCGATACCAAGATCATCAAAATGTATATCAATGGTCAGTCCAAGCTTGAATTCAAAGATCCGGGAAGTGAGGGAATGCTGGATCAGGATCAGGTACTTAACTTCTTTCAGGATGATCTGGTTGCCAATCACGAAGCCAGCTCCGGTTCCATTGCATTGATCCGAGTTTACGACCGCGTGATGACACCCGTTTTTGTGAGAAGAAGCTACCAGACAATCAGCAAAAATTTCAAGGAGCCTGTCGCCAAGCAGGAAGAACCAGAACCAAAGCCAGAAGAGAAGGTGGCAGAAAAACCTGGGCGTAACAAAAATCTCTCTCTCGTTACCGGGAAAGTTTATGACGGCCGCAACCTCAAACCCGTGCATGACGCCGAGGTAATGGTAAGAAAGTCTGATAATGACTCTCTGGTGGCACAGACTAAAACAGTAAAAGGTGTTTACAACTTTGAACTGACACCCTACCAATCTTACAGGATTTCGGCGCGTGCAGATGGATTTCAAAGCAAGAGTGTGGCAGTAAAGACGACCAACCGGTTCGAAGAAATCAAGTCACTGATCAGTCTGGCACCTGAGACTTATACAACTCCATTGACCACGTTGTATTTCAACCAGGGTACAGAAGAAATGGACGCCCCGTCACTTACTGACCTGGACTCCATTGCCGGGTACTTTCAAAAACATCCCGGCTTGAAGATCCTTCTGAAAGGTCACACTGACAACACGGGAAATTTTGATAAAAACCTCGAACTATCGAATAAGCGGGTAGAAACGGTGAAAACGCATTTGATCGGGAAAGGTATTCCTGCCGATCGCATTGAAGGAAGTGGTTACGGCTCAGCGCAGCCAAAGCGGGTAAACAGGTCTGAAACGGGCAAGCGATCGAACCGGCGGGTAGATATTTGGGCGGAGCCAGTAAAAAGATAAAGCCACCTCATTGAGGTGGCTTTATACTGACTATTCCTAAACCCTTAACCTTTTCTTTTCTTTTATATCTTAAACCGTTTGCAGTAAACAAAAGATCCTGCGAGCGGGTTGCATATCTAAAGTAATGTGATTGTTAATGCTACTCCTTTTTTGAAGATTAATCGATTCTACAATCTAAAAGGTAAAAAGATCAATCCTCCCCTCAACAACACACCGACTTCCCTCGTCATTTAATATATAGCCGCCTGACAATGAGGAAGGCAAATTCTTGTTTTATTTATACAAATATAAAACAAATCTAGTTAGCATCACGGATTAATTCAATTTTGGCCTTCGCTAACCGTGATACAAATATGAACGTTAATTTCGATATTACAAAGTTGCTGACTTTGTAACAACAAAATTTTATTGGGAATTAAATATCAATTTTGCGTGTCTTTTTGCAATATTATGCTTTTCGCCTGCTGTACTGTTTCAAATTATTTCGAAAAAGTAGCATATTGCAAAATTTTCTACCATCTTGAAATAATTATATTTTCTTTGAAATGTTCAATCATTGGTTATAATTATTCATTGCTGATTGTATACCCAAAGTACAAAAAGTAGTCACCATATCTCCCGCCTTATCTAGGAATATCGGCAATTCAATCATTTCCTCTGGGGAAAAAGCCTTTAACACATAATCTACTTGCCTGCCACGCGGAAAATTGTTCCCGATTCCGAAGCGCAAACGCGGGTACTCCGATGTGCCGAGAAGCTCCTCTATGTTTTTCAAACCGTTGTGCCCGCCGTGGCTGCCTTTTGGCTTGATCCGCAGCGTTCCAAACGGAAGTTGCAGCTCATCTACGATCACCAATGTATTTTCGGCCGGGACTTTGAACTGGTCCATATAATATCGCAATGCCTTTCCGCTCAGGTTCATGTAAGTGGTAGGCTTGATGAAATAGATCTGCCTTCCCTTGTGTTTCCACTCAGCCACAAACGCCAGCTTCTCAAAGCTGAATCTAAAATCGTGCTGCGCGGCGAGCCTGTCCAGTACCATAAATCCGACATTATGCCGGGTAAATGCATATTCCGGACCAATATTCCCCAATCCGGCAATAAGGTATTTCATTTGTTAAAAGTTTTTGATTTCGTATTAGAGCACTTAATTTAGGCTAAAATTCAGGGAAAATACATGATGCCCCAAAAACGATTGATACTAAGTAGCCCATTGCTGGAAATCATGATCAGCCGATTATGCCAGCAGCTGATTGAAAACCACCAGGAATTTTCCAATTCGGTGGTAATGGGGCTGCAGCCGCGCGGAATCTACTTTGCCGAACGCATTGTCGCAGAACTTCGCGAACGAACAGGGAAGAATATTCCGCTGGGTTACCTGGATGCTACCTTTTACCGGGATGATTTCAGAAGAAGGGAATCGCCGCTTGTGCCCAATAAGACCAATGTACCGTTTCTGATCGAAGGTAAGAAGGTAATCCTGATCGACGATGTGCTTGCAAGCGGTCGCATGGTGCGCGCTGCATTGGACGCGATGACCGCATTCGGGCGCCCCAAAGCAGTTGAGCTAATGGTACTAATAGATCGCCGCTATAATCGCGAGCTGCCGCTCGGCCCCGACTATGCAGGAATGAAAGTCAGCACGGTGGAAAGTCAGCGGGTACAGGTGGAGTGGAAAGAGCAGGGTTTTGAAGAAGACCACATCTGGCTTGTCGACTGAAAAAATCAACGCGGGCGGGAAGCTTCTTTCAAGCCTACTTTGCCAATTTCTTCTGTTTTGTAAGTCAGCTTATTGATATAGAAAACCTCTCTCCCCTGCCCTATCGAAGAAGTACCAATCCGCTGCATTCCATAGGCAAGAAAATACTGGCCGTACCAGGGTGAGAGGTACCCGTCTTCATTATTGAGCACTTTCTCCTTTTCAGATTTGGGATTGATTTTGAATTTCTCGGTTTCCACAACCACTTTGTCCCGGTTGATCACCTCCGTGTGAATCTCACCTTCCTGTGGGTAAGCGAGCACGAAATAATCGTCGACGGGCGTTACCTGCACCATTTCCTGCAAATCGAAGCTGGTGAGGTCTTTGATTGTAATGGTGTTGTCCCACATAAACTTTCCATTCCTGTCAAATCCGCAGACGATCGCGTGGGTATAACGGTAACCTTCGAGCGACCGGGAAATGTAAGGGCGGGAAATTCCGCCGGAGATAATCGGATTAGTTGAACGCTGGTTTGGATAATAAACTTCGGCAACCAGCACGATTTCTTCAGGTGTCTGGATCAGCTCGTGAACAAGGAGCCGGTACCGGAATCGGTTTTCCTTACCCAGACTTTGTCTTTTATCAATTTTTTCCAAAACCCGCTGCCGGCGTTTTGGCTTCATGTAATTGAAAAAATTCTGTAACTGAGAAAATTCGATAAACTGCGGCTCTCCGGGCGTATCATCTTCTATATGTGTGACATACAACCCTTGTGAATACTGGGTACAACCTACCGAATAGTTGCCAATCAGATAGGAATCATCAGAATTAAGCGGCACAATTTGTCCGGATATGAAGCTGTACCTCGGGTCGCTCAATGTAGTTTTCTTCAAAAACTTGCCGTCATAATTGTAAGTTTTGATCTCAAAAACACAATTTTTTTTCCGGTAAGCATAAGTAATTACATTGATGTAGCCGTCGATTTCATTGATATCCACATTGTTCAGTTCTGTATTTTTTTCAAACAATCCTGGCAGAACGCGCGTCGTGTGGTCGAAGAAAGAATGCACGATTACCACCGGCCGCGAGCGATAATATCCTGAAACCAGTGCCTTGCTGCCTATCACTTTGAACTGCTGCACATCCACACCAGAAAGGAGATTACCTTTGAAGGTATCAATGGACCCGTCGTTGAAATTGAGTTGCAAAAACAGGAACTTGTCGGTATCCGGCTCTGCGAAAAGCCAGTAGCCCAAATCCGCTCCTTTGTAAGCCATTACTGGAATGTAACGAAAATCAAGTTTATACGCGGTTCGCCATAGTACTTTCAAAGTCGTGTCGTACTTCACGAAATTCCACTTTTCATTACGACTGCTGGAATACTCATCGCCCCGGATCACGGACAGAATACCCTGCTCGCCCAGGCTAAATACTTCGAATTGTTCGGAGCTGGAAGAACTGGTTGGAATCTCCAATCGGTCAGACTGATGCAACTGCGCTTTTGCACCAGTGAATGGAGCCAGAACAATCAGCAGCAGTATCTTTGTCCGGAAAAAACGAAGCAGGTAATTGGACATAACTTCTTCCTGGTGGGGTGTAACTCTCTTCAATATTTACCCTAATTTTGCATCAAAAAAGATAACATCACTATTAATATAAGAAATATTTTCATTCAAATAAAAACGACAGGAAATGGGTCCCGGCTTTCAGGAGCACACTTCCGCTTACACCATTTTTCATGACAATTGAGGCTATATTAAAAGAGGATATCCAAAAAGCGATCCAAAAGCATTTCGAGATCGATGTTGAGGAAGTCATTTTGCAACCAACCAAAAAAGAATTTGAAGGCTTTTATACATTCGTAACCTTCCCGCTTACCAAAACGACCCGCAAAGCGCCTGGGGAAATCGGCCAGATTATCGGTGCTGCGCTTGTGGAGGCTTCTGCGGTGGTGCAGCGCTTCAATGTCGTGCAGGGTTTTCTCAATATCAGCTTGAAAGATCAAACCTGGCTCGACCTGTTTGAAAAGATGAAAAGCGACCCTGATTACGGCAGTTCGCCTTCGAATGGGGCCTCGGTGATGGTTGAATTTTCTTCCCCTAATACCAATAAACCCCTGCACCTGGGGCATTTAAGAAACAATTTCCTCGGCGATTCTTTGTCGAGAATACTGAAAGCGAGCGGCTACAATATTGTAAAAACCTGCCTTGTAAACGACCGCGGAATCCACATTTGTAAGTCTATGCTGGCTTACCGCGAGCTTGGAAATGGGGAAACGCCCGAAACCAGCGGGATCAAAGGCGACCATTTGGCCGGGAAGTATTATGTAAAGTTTGATCAGGAATACAAAAGGCAGATCAAAGAGCTGGTTGAGCAGGGAATGAAGGAAGAAGAAGCAGCAAAAAAGGCCCCATGGATGCTTGAAGCTCAACGTATATTGCTGCTTTGGGAACAAGGCGACGCCGAGACGGTTGCACTTTGGCAAAAAATGAACAGCTGGGTGTATGCAGGTTTTGGAGAAACGTACAACAAAATTGGTGTAACATTTGACAAAACCTATTACGAATCAGACACTTACCTGCTAGGAAAAGATATCATCGAAGAGGGTCTTCAAAAGGGTGTTTTCTATCGGAAAGAGGACAATTCTGTTTGGATAAACCTCGCAGATGAAGGTTTGGACGAGAAACTTGTACTTCGCGGCGATGGTACTTCCGTCTATATCACGCAAGATCTGGGAACAACCGAGCTAAAAAACAGTGATTTCCATAATGACCGTTACTTATGGGTGGTTGGCAACGAGCAGGATTACCACTTCAAGGTCCTGTTTGCCATTTTGAAAAAGCTTGGAAGAACCTATTCAGAAGGCTGCTACCATATCAGCTACGGAATGGTTGACCTGCCGTCGGGTAAAATGAAATCACGTGAAGGTACCGTCGTGGATGCAGACGATCTGATTGCAGAAATGATACAAACTGCCGCCGACCGTACCCAGGAGTTAGGAAAAATAGACGATTTCGATAGTGCAGAAGCCAAGCAGCTCTATAATCAGCTGGCAATGGGCGCATTAAAGTACTTTTTGCTCAAAGTGGACCCAAAGAAAAGAATGCTGTTCAATCCGGCCGAGTCCATTGATTTCCAAGGGCACACGGGACCATTTATTCAATATACCTATGCCCGGATCCGCTCCATTATGAGAAAAGCGGAACAGGCGGGTATTGAAGCAATTATCCCTGGCGCAACTTACGCAATGCACCAGTCGGAGCGCGAGCTGATTTTTGCGCTTGCTCAGTTTCCTCTGAAGGTAACCTCAGCTGCAAGCGAATTTGCCCCGTCGATCATTTCACTGTATGCATTTGAGCTGGCAAAAGTTTATAACCAGTTCTACGCCGAGGTATCCATTTTCTCTGACCCAAATCCGGACGCTGTACGTTTCAGGGTTGCATTATCGCAGGTTGTTTCGGAAACAATTCAAAAAAGTTTAGGGTTATTGGGAATAGAAGTTCCGGAACGTATGTAAAGCTGATTTTCACGCGTTTATTGATAGATTTGTATAAACCATAACCAAAACTAATATGAGCTTTCTTAAATCAATTTTAATTATGATTACATCTCTGATCGGCGGTTTGTTTGCTGATAAAAGTGAAACCGCATCGCGCCCAGATTCATACGAAACTGCGAAACAATCTCTTTACGATTTCAAGGTAAAATCGCTGGTAGGCGGTAAAACAGTGGATTTAAGTAAGTACAAAGGAAAAAAAGTAGTGATCCTGAATGTGGCGTCCAAATGCGGCTATACCAAGCAGTATGCGGATTGGGAGAAATTTAACAAAGAGCATGGCGACAAAGTGGTTGTACTTGGCTTCCCTGCCAATAACTTCGGTGGACAAGAGCCAGGTACCAGCGAAGAAATCGCTACATTCTGCTCGGCAACTTACGGCGTGACGTTTCCTATGTTCGAGAAAGTGTCGGTTTTGGGAGAAGACCAGGCTCCTATCTACAAATGGTTAACCACAAAAGAATTGAACGGCTGGAACGACAAAGTTCCAACCTGGAACTTCTGCAAATATGTAGTCAATGAGAATGGCGAGCTGACCAACTTTTTTGCTTCGAAAGTATTACCAACAGATGCTGAGTTTTTGAAAGCTGTTGGAATCTGATAGTACGAAAATGCGAGCTGCCTGCACTATATCGGCAGCTCGCATTGCCTTCTCCATCAAAACTAAACACACATTAACATGAAAGATATCATTGAAGCTAAACGCTATCTCTCCAATGCAAAAGCGATACTGAGCGAAAAAGCACAGAAGGAAGATGGTTTTTACAAAGACAGAAAGTACGTAAAAATGGCTGGTCATACTGCTTATGCAGGTGTTTTAGTTGCGCTTGACAGCGTCTTTGGGGACAAGAAAAAGGGACGTAAAAGTGTTGATTGGTATAAAGAAGAATTATCAACACGTGACAAGAAAATTTTGAGTGCTTTCATGGCCGCTTATGACACACTTCACTTGTCAATGAGCTATGACGGAAATCTAAGTGCTAACGTCTCCAAAGAAGGACTTGCCCTCGCTGAACAAATCATTAATTGGGCCGAACAGAGAGCCCAAGCTTGACATCAATTACATTAGAATGAACCCCTGGATTGAGGCTGCCCGGCCTAGAACTTTACCTCTGTCATTGTCATGCATCATCATGGGCTGCTTCCTGGCAGCTTCCACTGGAAATTTCCATTGGTCTGTTGCTGCATTGAGCGTACTTACAACCATTATTTTACAGGTACTTTCCAATTTCGCCAACGATTATGGTGACGCTGTAAATGGAAAAGACACCGACTTGCGGGAAGGTCCGCGCCGGGCTGTGCATTCGGGACACATCACTGCTTCTTTGATGCTGAAAGCCATTATCTTGTCTTCTGCATTGGCTTTGATCTCGGGAATTTCCCTGCTGGTGATCGCACTGAGTGATGCGCCAAAGAGTGCTTTCTATGTTTTCTTCGGAATTGGTGTTGCGTGTATAATCGCCGCGATCACCTATACTGCCGGCAAGCGACCTTACGGTTATGTCGGGTTAGGTGATTTATCTGTGCTGATCTTTTTTGGTTGGGTGGGCGTACTCGGAAGCAGCTATTTGCATACACACTTGTGGGACTGGTCGCTTTTACTTCCTGCAACCAGCTGCGGTTTGTTCGCCGTGGGCGTACTGAATATCAACAATATCCGTGACATCGAGTCAGACCGGGCTACGGGTAAAAACTCGATTCCTGTGCGGCTTGGGCGCGAAAAGGCAATTGCTTACCACTGGCTGATTTTGATCACAGGCATGCTCTGCGTTTCAGTTTACACATACCTTCATTTTTCCGGCTTTCAGAATCTGCTGTTTCTGCTCAGTTTTCCATTGTTCATCAGGAACGGACTTGCTGTTTCCACATTGAAGAAAGCACAGGAACTTGATCCCTACCTCAAACAAATGGCGCTTTCCACACTCTTCTTCGTAATCTTGTTTGGAATTGGCGTAGTACTTTAAGCTACTTCGTGAATTGCTTAATCGCATTTCCCAACAGGGTGTAACCTTTTGCATTTGGGTGCAGGCCGTCGGTAAATAATGTTTCATCCGTTTTGGCGCTACTTGTTAACAACACCTTTCCGGGATCCATATAGCCCACATTTTCGGCTCCGGTTAATTGTGCAAGTTGTTCGTTCAATCTGGCAACGCGCATTTCCTGGTCTCTTCGAGGGTAAATGCCCAGCATGGTAATTTTTGCATTGGGCTGCTGGTATTTCAATGCTTTGATCAGCAGCTTCCAGCCTTCGACGATTTCCTCATCGGTGTTCAAATGCAGATTATTGGTCCCAATGTTAACAAAAATTCGTTTCGCGTCGAACCCAGATAGTTCACCGTGATAGATACGCCAGAGTACATTCTCAATGCGGTCCCAGCCGTAGCCGAGATTACGTGAGTTCTTGCCGAAAGTGGCATTCCAGGACTCGTCGCCCACCGCGCGCGGACCTTTTGGCAAACCGCCCCAGAAATGTGTAATCGAATTACCAATCACAATAGTCTCCGGAGCCGATTTCTTGTTTAGATCGAGTATCTCACGATGCCTAACCTCCCAATCGTAATTATTCAATTCGCGAAGTTGCGTAATTGGTTTCGTAGTGAAAGCCTCGCCGGTATACTCATGTAAAATGCTGCGCAAATGCTTCTCATAACCCTCCGCATACCGCATCATACCTAAGTCCGTCTGGTGCGTGCCGTCAACTGTTGTTTCAATGTCCTGATTGAAGTCCTTTTTGGGAATCAGGAAGATCTCCGTAATTCCTTCTGACTTCAACGTGGCGAAAGCGGCTTTCAAAATCACATTCACCTCTTCATAAAAATGCTTGCTTTCGGGGTTAATAGCCTCGTCGGTATATCCGGCATGTTCGGCAAGTGCAATGGGCGTTCCCGGATGTTTTTGACGAATTGATCTAACAGTAGCCAATATCCTCTCTCGGATTTGCTCCGCCGTGATCGGCATTTTAGAATCCGGCCGGATCGTCAGGTTGGGTAAACAATCTAAAATGAAAATGTGCGCATCAATCTCGTTCACTAAATCCACTACTTCCTTTTCCAGCCGCCCATTACCTGAAAACGCCAGGTTGATCAGCGGCCTGTCCATTTTCCGGCCGAGAATAGCAGTCCACGCCATACCAGGTCGTGAAGCGCAGGCACCCTGCGCTATGGAAGTACCATAGACAACAATCGGTTTGTCAGGCCGCACGGGCAGCGGAACAAATGCCGCACCGTCCGGCACACCGATTTCCAGCCACTTCACATTATTATAAAGCGGCAAAAACAGCCGGTACTCCCGTCCTTTTTGGTGGTAGCTATCGTTTGATTCCAGTCCCTTGAAAGTATACGTAATTGTATCACCGAATGCATATTTCCCGGCGCACCATCGCGAAGCGCCGTCGCTGCTTACTGCATAAAGGTCTACGCCGCTCACTCCGGTGGCTGGCATGTGAGGCAATGCGTGTTTTCCGCCCACTGTATACCTCACCGTAATCTCAGACGAATTTGACCGGAACCTGAGCATTAACCCCGAGGATTGGTTTGACAGTCCCCAAACGGCTTCCCGCACCTGCTTTTCAGCCTTCGCAGGTAATCTGTCATAAGGATTTTTCAGCTCTTTGGCTGGCCAGGCTTGTCCTTCAATCACCGGGAAAGGCGCACTTTGCGGGTTCCACCAGCTGGTTTTCAGATTTTGAGCTTGGAGGACGAAGCAATAGCAAACGAATGCAGGAATAAGGAATTTGATTTTCATAAAAGCAAAAATGGGTACTTGTATTGCTACAAAGTACCCATTGTCCATTTTCTCTTATGTATCCGGCAACTATTTCACAAGCACACCGTCGGCAATAAATGTAAGCTCCTCCTTTGGTTCGGTGATTTTGGCAATTTCCTCTTTGCTTTGTCCCGCGTCTTTCGCATAATGCTGTAAATGCTCGACAGGAACCATTTTCTTCTGAGCTTCTCCTTCAAAAACGACTGTTTTGCCCGCGATATCCTTAGGAACAAAGAATGCATAATCCTTGAACATCACCCGCATTGTCTCTCCATTGTCAAGCTTCACTTTCATCCAGCAACCTTTCACCTGACAAACCGATTCTACGGTGCCACTTACCTTAGCTTCCATCTCCGACTTGTCGCCCATTTTAGCCGGAAGCGCGGTTGCTTCTACTGCTTTTTTATCGTTGATCTCTTTTCCAAAAGTGCTCGCAGTTTGTGCGTTTGCTACATAGCTGCTCACCGTGATGCATAGTAGTATGAATAGTTTTTTCATTTTGATAAAAATTAATGGATCAAATAATTACCTGATTTCAAATGTACTGTAAGTTATTCTCAATGTACAAATCCGTTTATTCTATGACTTCCACCCAACCTTTACAATGATTTCCCTGCGGCGTATCGACTACATAAAAGTAAGTTCCATTGGCAATTCCCTTGCCCCAGTCATTCTTATAGTCCGCGGCTTTGAACACTGATTTACCCCACCGATTGAAAACTTCCAGTGAAGCCGGTGACACTGGCACAATGAAAGAATCATTTTTCCCGTCCCCATTCGGAGTAATTACATTGCTTAACGTGAATGGAGGCGAAGCTTTCACCGTTCGGGAAACCGAAAGCGGGCAGCCAGCTGCATTATAGGAGGTTAACACAACCGTATATTCCCCCGGGGTTTCATATTGGTATTCTCCCACATTCTCCTCATTGACTGTATTCCCAAAGCCCAGGTTCCATTCGTAACGCGCTGCGTTCCGGGTTTTGTTGGATAGTGAATAGCTGAAAGGTTCATTACAACCACCGCCTGATGTGATAATCTCAAAATCGGGTGCATGTGCTTTATCAACTTTCACGGTGATTTCACGAACAGGTCTGCAACCGTCGGAATAAATACCTTCCACAATGTAAGTTGTCGTTTCGTCGGGCTTCACGGTAACCGTTTTTCCGATCGTCTCGGGAAGTCCCTTTACAGGTAACCAGCGGTACTGAGTTGCTTCACCGGATACAGTAAGTACCACGCTCGCGCCCTGGCAAGCTTCCGTATCTGCCATTTCAACAAAGTCATTTTTCTTTTCCACGGAAACCTTTACTTTCTCGTTAACCTTACAACCACTTGCATTGCTGATCTCTACATTATACTCGGTAGTTTCTTTAACGATTGCAGTAGGATTTGCAATGGAGGCATTACTCAGCCCGGCAGCTGGCGACCATTTGTACTGCGTGCCGCCCTGCGCAAGTAATTGCACCGAAGAGTTTTCACAAACAGCAGTATCCGCAGTTACTTTCGCATTGAGCGTTTCGACTATAATCGTTTTCTCTGCCACATCCATTCGCTTGCAGCTTAGCCGGTTGTACGCTTTCAGTGTGACTTTGTATTCGCCTGGTTTTGTGAAAACATACTCAGCCTGATCATCCTCCCGCGAAATTGTGCTCCCGCTCACTTCCCAGATATAATCAATGCCGCCCTCACTGGTGTTGATGAAAGACAATGAAAGTGGCGCGCATCCACGCAGTACATTCTTGGAACTGCCGGAATACACATCAAAGTCAGCCTTTAAACGGTCTATATCAATTTTAAATGCGGCATTGTTACAATTGTTGCTGTTGTTCGTTTCAGACCAGGCTTGCGGTGTGACCGGAAAATTGCTGCCGCCACACGCGCAGGTGGCGTGATAGATGGTGCCATTTTTGTCAAATCGACTGGTACCTCCGTCGACGTGGTCACCCTGAGCGTTCGTATTTGTGCTCTGGCTTCCGAAGTAAGTGGCATATAGCAGCGACTTCGCGCCTTGTTCCAGAATGGCAATGTAGAAATTATGTCCATTGGTGCCAGGCTGTATAGCATCTTCTGTAACCGGAAGTCCCACGGTACTGCTCAGTGGATTGTTGTTAGTGCCGCTATTTACATTCCCGCCCCAACCTGCAATGTAAATATTGCCGCATTCACTCACCAGAAATGCAGTTGGCGAAATATCAGGTGCGCCTCTGCCCGAGCCGATCACAGTGGAAAAGTTGCTTTTGGAGAGTGTTGCATCCAGCGAATGGATAAACTGCCCGCTTTTCGCATTGTTATAAAGACCCGCACTAACCGGATATTCTCCCATTGTAAGCCCGTAAACGAAAACATTACCGCCCGGATCTGTATCAAGCAGGTAAGCACCATCTTCTTTGTCGGTACCGAGGTATGTGATGTTTAACAGCTTATCTGCATTGTACCGCGCCACAAAACCATCTTCGGTACCTTTCAGCGCTTTTTGAAAAGAAATGGAGCTGGTTGTAAGCTGCGTACTTTTGGTGAAGCCGGTAACATAAATATCTCCATTCGGGAGCGACTTCAATGCATGCGCCGCATCTTCCTTTTCACCACCCAGGTAAGTACTCCATAAAAGGGTACTGAGTACAGGATCCAATTTTGACACAATTCCATCCTGAGCTCCATTGAGGCGGTTTTGTACTGGATTCTTCAATGGAAAATTGGCTGATCCGGTTGATGTAACAACCAGCACATTGTCACTCTGGTCAACCACGATTTCACCGCGGAATGCGTCACCATAATTTCTGATCGTAAATCCCGCGCTGTTGCTCACACCATCATTGCCACTGCCTCCCAGGTAAGTCGATGCGGCGAGCTGTTTTCCGTCTGAACTGAGTTTGGAAATGAAAATGTCCGTTCCATTCTCCATGTCCAGTCCGGATATCGGGATACTCGGTGTACCGCCGCCAAATGTCCCCTGAAATGCATTACTGCGCGTCGGGAAGTTCTTCGAAGAGGTTGTCCCTAGAATTAACAGTTCCTTTTTTGAATTAACAATCAAACTGTTGGGTACCTCAGTAGCAGCGCCACCCAGGAACGTTGCAAAAACAAGATTGCTTCCATCCGGCGTGAATTTGAGGATGGAAACATCGACCATGCCTTCAAACTTGGTCTGGAATGCGCCAACCGTCGCCGGAAAGTTCGCTCCGAAAGCTGTGCCGCCCGAGTACAGGTTCCCTTCTGCATCATAGGTGGCAGTGTGGCCCCAATTGTCAGAAACAGAACCGGAAAAGGTTGAGAAAATAAGCTCCGGATCTATCGTAAGCGGCGATTTTTTATCAAAACCATTTGGAAGAACAAACTCCGCAGTACTTCCCGAAAGCCGGAATGCAGAAGGCACTTCTACGGCTTTGTTACCGACTGTCTGAAATGAATAAGGCGCTGCTTCCCTGAATTGCCCGACGGAAGTTTTGATCAGAATCTGTTTATCATCATTAAGTGTAACTTGCTGTGCTCCATTATATTTCAGCCTGATCTGGGACGGATCGGCATTGGGTTTTACAACAAACTCATATTTCAATTTCAAACGGTGGAGATATACACGCAGGTCAATGCCCGGATAGATATCTTGATATAAAACCTCTTCAAACCCGCGGACACCACCGGCCCATTTACTTTCATCTTTCCCTAAAAAGTAGCTGAACTGCGTTTTGACCACGCTTTTCGGGGTGTGTTTTACCTGATTGCTTGCATTCTCAAACAAAACTTCGACCCCGTGAGCCGGTATCATAGCAGGATTGAGCGCATTTTCTTTCGTTATAGGAGAATGTACATGCGCTTTACCATGCTGGTTGGCCACTTTGGAAGCATCGTACAACACATACACCATTGATTGGCTTTTCAGAAACAGGAAACCGCCTGGGATCTCTGCCCGAAAGAGGATATCAGGCGCCCATTGACCGCGGTTTTCGATGAAGTACATTCCGCCTGCCAGCGATTTTCCAGCCACAAGGACAAGGATCGATAGCAGTACCAGGATCAGCCGTAGAGTTTTGTGCATAGAAAAAGTGCTCGTGTCCTATTTGAACGCAGAAACCGAGATGATATTTTCGCAAAATTCATATTCCTGTTTCACATTGGAACCTAGTAAAACAAGCTGGTTCTGAGTATATTTGGTAACATGATCGAGGTACCATTGAATGCCCGTCACGTCCAGATTCGTGGTAGGTTCATCCAGGAAAATGATGGGTACGTCGGACAAAAATGCCAGTCCAAGCTTAACGCGCTGTTTCATCCCCGACGAAAAATGCCGGAGCACTTTGCCGCTTGCGTGCGACAGCTGGATGATCTCTTCAAAATCCTGCACGGACAGCCCATTTTTCAGCGGCTTAAACTTAATGTGGAACTGCACAAGCTCCCGCAACGTGAATTCCTCGATCAGTTCCAGGTAAGGTGCAGCGAGTACCAGGTGTTTATACCAAAGGTCGGTTTCAACTGGTTTCCCTGCATTGTCGGTGTAAGTAACAGTACCTTCCGATGCGGGCACCATTCCTGTCAGCAGTTGAAGCAGCGTAGATTTACCACTCCCGTTCGGACCAACGAATGTGTACATCTGTCCATCCGAAAGTTCAAATGTAGCTTTTCGGATGATCCATTCCTTTACAAACTTTTTACCCAGATTCTCAACAGATATCCGCACAATTGAAGTATTCGGCTTTATTTGAAATTATTTTGAAGAAAAATGCGCTGCCGCGCTGAATCAGGCTTTGTCTCCTTTTTTATGTTTCTCCTCTATTGTGAGCTTCACCAGCTCAATGCGGGTATCCTGCATTGAAACGACCTGAAAGGAATATGGAGGGATACTTACGGTTTCATTTACATCGGGCAAGTCGCCGTAGTAGTGGATTACCATTCCGGCCAAAGTATCATAATCGCCCTCCGGAAGCTCCCAACCATACTTCTCATTGAGGTAATCGAGCTCGTGGCGCGCGCTCAGAATGTAGCTGTCGTCGTCCAGCTGTCGCTCAGTCCAATCCTCCGTCGTATCATATTCATCCTGTATTTCCCCAAATATCTGCTCGACTACATCCTCGACGCTGATCAGTCCGGAAGTACCGCCAAACTCGTCCACCACGAGCGCAAGGCTCCTTCTCTCTTCCAGAAAACGGAGCATCAGGTCGCGCGCGGGCATTGCTTCCGGCACGATCATGATCGGCGTAATGATGTTGCTGATCTCCTTTGGTTTTTTAAAAAGCGCCAGCGCGTGGCAGTAGCCCAGCACTTCGTCAACTGATTCTTTATGGACTATTATCTTGGAATGGCCGCTGGTCAGGAATGCAGTCCGGAGATCTTCAATGGTTGCATTCACGTTCACCGCGGAAATTTCCGTCCGCGGTATCATACAGTCCCTGATCCGCAGGTCCTTGAAATCCAATGCATTGATAAACATCCTTTCTTCAATGCTGTGATCGTCAAAATCAGGATCATCGGCTGAAACGATATCGTCGCGCAGGGACGCATTCAGGATATTTTCTTTTACAAATGGCTCAACAAGCCAGTATAACGGCGTCATCAGCCACTCACCGAAGCGAACCGGAAACGCAGAAAGGTCAAGCACCTTGGGAAAGCTTCTGCCTACTTTGACCCAGGTAGTATAGCAAAGCATCCAGACAGAGACCAGCGCTGCAAAGAGCCCGGCAACAAGCAAGACTTCCTGCCAGCCCGCGTGCAATACGAGGTATGGATAAATGGTAATTACGGCTGCAAAACACCCCAGCGCAACCGTCAACAGGCGGATCATACGCAATATCCGCCGCCAGTAAAGTGTCTGTATTACCTGTTCGGTTTTTTCGTGACGAAAAGAATAACGGTCAATGGAGATATCGAGCAACACCGACCTTACGGCACCGAAGTAACCTGCCAGGATGAAAGAGATAACCGTAAATGCCAGTGCAACTGTGTTCATTTTTTTGCGGTTGTACGCGGTTTAGCCTTGGGGGCGGGAGTTTCAATTTTTTCCGGCTTGCTGGCAGCAGCAGCCTTCAATCTGCTGAACTGAAAAACAAGGAAACAGATAATGCTCAGGAGTAAAAGCCAGTAGCTATCAAATAATCCTGCCCGGCGAAATTCCAATACCCACACGACCAAAAACCCGAGCGCGAGTGCCAAAAGTATGGTTCTGGAAAGTTTTGAATTCATTTAGAAAAGAAGAAATTAGGGATCAGGCAACTGCTACCATCACCAGATTCAAAGATACACAGATTGTGCCAAAACGGTTGTAAGTTGATAAATGTTCGTTTTAAGGCAGAATAAACCTCTTGATTCTCCTCCATTTTCTCTAAAATGGCTAACTTGCAAGCCTTGCCACCCAGTTCATTTTTAATATCTGGATAGCCTAATCATTTCTTGAAAAAATATCAAAAGTTACTATGAGCGAAACCACAAAACGCTTTGCACCCGGTGTAGTTACCGGAGACGGAGTTAGCGCAATCTTCCGTCATGCCAATGAAAACAATTACGCCCTGCCTGCAGTTAACGTAGTAGGTACCAACTCGGTGAATGCTGTTTTAGAAACTGCGAAGTCAGTAAACAGCCCGGTAATTGTTCAGTTTTCAAACGGTGGTGCAATATTCTACGCAGGAAAGAGCCTTTCCAATACCAACCAGCAGGCTGCAATCGCCGGCGGTGTTTCAGGTGCGATGCACGTTCACCAGATGGCCGAGCTATACGGCGTTCCTGTGATCCTGCACACCGATCACTGCGCGAAGAAATTGCTTCCCTGGATTGACGGATTGCTGGATGCCGGCGAACGTTATTTCGACCAGTACGGAAAGCCACTTTACAGCTCCCACATGCTGGATTTGTCGGAAGAATCGCTTGAAGAGAACATCGAAACATGCGCGAAATATTTCGAGCGTATGGCGAAAATAGGCATGACACTTGAAATCGAGCTTGGTGTAACCGGTGGCGAGGAAGATGGTGTGGATAACAGCGATGTGGACAGCTCTAAACTGTACACGCAGCCTGAGGAAGTTGCTTTCGCTTACGAAGAGCTTTCTAAAATTTCACCAAACTTCACGATTGCAGCTGCATTCGGAAACGTTCACGGTGTTTACAAGCCAGGTAATGTGAAGTTGGAGCCGAAAATCCTTCGCAATTCACAAAACTACATTCAGGAGAAATTCGGTACAGCCGAGCTGCCGGTTAACTTCGTATTCCACGGAGGATCAGGCTCGTCACGCGAAGAAATCCGCGAAGCGATCGAGTACGGCGCGATCAAAATGAATATCGATACCGATATGCAATGGTCAACCTGGGAAGGTGTTTTGAAATATTACAAAGAAAACGAAGGTTTCCTGCAAACACAATTGGGTAACCCGAATGGTCCTGATTCTCCAAACAAAAAATACTACGATCCACGCGTGTGGCTTCGCAAAGGAGAAGAAAGCATGATCGCCCGCCTTAAAGTTGCATTCGAAGATTTGAACTGCATTAATCAGCTGGGATAACAGCAAATTAAAGTTTAGCTTAAAAAAGAGCAGGTCTGACGATCTGCTCTTTTTTCGTATCAGGCTTCCACCATCATCCTTTCCCTGTGCCTAGCTCCCCAGTCGCGCAGGACTTCTATTACTACTTTAAGTGAATGCCCATACTCAGTCAGGGAATATTCGACTGTAACCGGGATGGTGGCGAATACTGTCCTTTTTACAAGTTCGTGCGATTCAAGATCGCGCAGCTCCTTGGAAAGCATCTTATCAGTAATACCCGGAATTTCCTTGGCGATCTGCGAGAAGCGTTTGTTCCCGTACATCAGCGAAATGATGATCGGCAGCTTCCATTTTCCATTCAAAACTTCCAGCGCATCTCTCACCGGCAGAATGCATTTAGAGCATTCTTCTTTTCTCGTCAGCTGTGCGGCAATCAGTTCCTGCTCCATAAGAAATCAATTTAACTATCCTTTTGTATAGTACTTACAAATGTATAGTTTATAGCTATAAGTTTGCAAAAGAATTTTATAAAGCCAAGAACAATGAGCGAACTCATAGAAAAATTGAACTGGCGCTATGCCGCCAAACGCATGACCGGCGAGACAATCCCCGCCGAAAAGCTGAACAACATCCTGGAATCCATCAAGCTCGCTCCTTCTTCTGCGGGGTTACAGCCTTATAATGTGATCGTTATTCAGGATCAGGTGACAAAAGAAAAGATACACATTGCCGCTCCCCAGCCTCAGGTACTGGAAGCCTCGCATATTCTGGTTTTTGCGGCCTGGGAAAAAATCAACGCGCAGGATATTGCCAAGTACATCCAACTTATCGCGGACACCCGTGGAATTAGCACGGAGTCGCTTGCAGGTTTTCAGAATAGCATCAATGGCGGCATTCTGTCGAGAACAGAAGAAGCTAACTTTCAATGGGCGGCCCGCCAGGCTTATATCGGACTGGGACACGCGCTCGTGGCTGCGGCAGTGGAACAGGTAGATGCGACACCAATGGAAGGTTTTGATGCAAAAGCAATGGATGATATTCTCGGCCTGAATGAAAAAGGGCTCCGCAGTGTTGTAATTGTAACTCTTGGCTACCGGGATGGCGAAAAAGATCCGTTGTCCAGGGCCAAGAAGGTCAGAAGACCGCATGATGATTTCTTTATAACTGTTTAGAAAGTACTTGCTATGAAAGTCGAAATATGGAGTGACGTGATGTGCCCGTTCTGC
This sequence comes from Dyadobacter crusticola DSM 16708, assembly GCF_000701505.1. Classification (GTDB taxonomy): domain Bacteria; phylum Bacteroidota; class Bacteroidia; order Cytophagales; family Spirosomataceae; genus Dyadobacter; species Dyadobacter crusticola. Next base: position 471,292 of record NZ_JNJB01000004.1, read on the forward strand.
TATATCGGGAAAAGAAAGTTTGAAAACGCATTGGCTGAGTTCCCGGACCGCGACAAGATCGTGGTAGAATGGAAAAGTTTTCAGCTGAACCCGCAAATGAAGACGGAGCCTGGAAAAAGCATCAACGAATATTTGGCCGAAACAAAAGGCTGGACTCCCGAGTATGCAAGCCAGGTCAACGATCACGTCACCAATATGGCGGCAGAAGTAGGACTCGAATACAACATGGACAAAGCTGTGCTCGCGAATTCGTTCGACGCGCACCGCTTTTTACAGTTTGCCAAAACAAAAGGGCTTGGTGATGCGGCAGAAGAGCAGCTGTTCAAAGCCTATTTTACGGATGGGAAAAACACGGCCGATCACGATACACTTGTGGAACTGGGTACCGCAATCGGGCTGGACAGTACTGAGTTGAGAGCTGTACTCGAAGGTACCCGTTTCAGCGAAGATGTGCGGCGTGATGTATATGAAGCACAACAAGTCGGCGCACGCGGTGTTCCGTTCTTTGTCCTCGACCGCAAGTACGCTGTTTCGGGAGCTCAGCCTTCTGAGACCTTCCTGGGTGCATTAAAGCAGTCGTTTACAGAATGGCAAAAAGCCAATCCGCAGCCGCTGGTGGCATTTGGTGACGGGGCTACCTGCTCTACTGACGGCGAATGCTGATCGTGTAAGTCAGTTTCAAGCTGAGCAAGACCGAAAAGAAAAACCTCTGGTACAGTTATGTTGTAAAGGTCTGAAACGCGCCTGTTATTAACCGATTTTGTGCTAATTGCACAATGTTGACAATAACAGGTACAAATCCGTTTCTATCAGGACTTTTCAGCACACTTATGCGCCTAGCATTGCTATGTTTTCTTTTTGCTGCTTGCTGCGGCTCCCTTTTCGCGGGCGGTATCCGTGGAAAGATCAGCACGAAATCAGGCGAGCCACTGCCCTACGCGGGCATCGCAGTCAAGGGAAGCAGCAATGGAACGATGGCCAATGCGGAAGGGGATTATGAATTCGCATTGCCCGCCGGGACTTATCAGATCAACTTCCAATTCCTGGGTTTCAAATCTCTTACCAAAACAGTAACGGTCGCCGAAGATTTCGTTGAACTGAATATTACCCTGGAAGAACAGGCCCTCAACTTGAATGAGGCCACGGTTGGAAAAACCAAAGAAGACCCTGCGTACAGCATTATGCGCCGCGCCATCGCAAAAGCGCGTTTTCACCAGCTACAGGTACGTGGTTATTCTGCCAAAGTTTATGCAAGAAGTACCGCCTTGCCCACCAAAATCCCATATCTGCTCGAAAAGAGATTAAAAAAAGAAGGTATCCAGAAAGGCAAGGCTTTTATCAATGAGAGTGTTGCGGAAATAAAATACCGCCGACCTAACAGTTATATTCAGCGCATTGTTTCTACGCGAAATAGCCTTGACAACAGCATTCCCTCGCCTAACGATTACATTCTCGCGAGTTTATATAGTCCTGAAATAGCAGGTACCATTTCGCCGCTCTCGCCAAAAGCGTTTTCATATTATAAGTTTGAATACGAAGGATACTTCGAGGAGCAGGGACAGATCGTGAACAAGATCAAAGTAGTTCCGAAAGCTTACGGAGAAGGTGTTTTCAGAGGCAGCCTTTTTATCCTGGAAGATCGCTGGGCCATTCACAGCTACGATCTGCAGACTACAACCAGTGGTCTTGACATCTCCGCAAAGCAGCTTTTCAGTCCCATTCAGAATGTATGGATCCCGGTTAACCAGCAATTTCGATTGACAGGAAGTTACCTCGGCTTCGCGGGCGAGTTTAAGTACCTGGTTTCGTTGACTTACCAGAAGCTCGATGTTGACCCTGGCTTGAAAGAGGATATCGTCATCAACGATCATAAGAATTCGCCTGAAAAGGAAGCCGCCGGGAGCAAGAAAAATCTGGATAATCTGATCAAAGAGCAAAAAGAGTTTTCAACCAAAAACTTCCGAAAGCTTACAAAACAATACGAAAAAGAACAGAAGAAAGAAAAGAAAGCGGCATTCAGCGACGGGCGGTTGGTACGCTCAGATTCCATTGTAATTGACTCAATGGCCAACAAGCGCGACACTACTTACTGGCAGGCACTGCGGCCCATTCCGCTGACCAGATCGGAAATTTCAAGTTACCAGATGCAGGACAGCATCAAGGTAGTTAAAGATTCGTCCGGCGTCAGAAAGCGACCCGATTCTCTTTACTTCAAACCAATGCATATTCTGACAGGCAATACCTATGCATTGGGGAACCGCAGTACATTCTATTTCAAAAGTCCGATCTGGGCGATCAGCTACAATACGGTAGAAGGAAATTCAGTGAACCTGATCACGGAATGGACGAAACGATGGGGTAAATCTTCTTACCTGAGCGTGCGGCCGCTGGTCAGGTATTCTTTCGGGAGAAAGCGGGTTTATGGAAACCTGGAAACCAACGTCGGCAATAATAAATGGAACCTGTTTCTGACAGGCGGAGAAATGGCTTCGCAGATCAACAACGAAAATCCCATCCCACCGCTGCCCAACAGCATGGCAGCCCGCTTCTTTGACCGGAACTTCATGAAGCTTTACCAGAAGCAGTTTGGCAAAGTTGAATTTTCATTGAAGAATGTCGCCGATATTTTCACGCTGAATGCAGGCGTGGAATTCGAGCACCGGAAAGAGCTCTTCAACCAGGAAAGTGCCCGGCCGATTTTCTTTTGGAGCGAATACAGCTACACAGCAAACCGCCCCGAGAACAAAGAACTGGCAAATACCGGCTTCCCGATCCACAATGCAACTATCCTGGACCTGACGGCCACAATCCGTCCCTGGCGAAGATACCTGATCCGGAATGGAGAAAAGCGGTACCTGAGAAGTAAAGGTCCTTCTTTCATTGTCAATTATAAAAGCGGGCTCGCGTTTGCAGGAGACGTGGACTATTCTCTTTTGCAGGGAACAATCCGACAGAACCTCAGCCTCGGCCCAAGAAGCAACCTGGAATACTTTGTGAATGGAGGGGGATTTTTGAGCAAGAACCAAATGTACTTTCCCGATTTCCGCCACTTCATGGGCAATGAATTTTTCTTTCAATACGCCTACCCCCCTGATCAGTTCCGGATGCTGCCTTACTATCAATACAGTACTGCAAGCCGGTTTTTCCAGGCGCATGCTACATTCAGTACACAACGGTTCGTAATCACCCGTATAGAAGCGTTGCGGACCACCGGCATCTCAGAAACTTTGCAATTGCATTATCTGAGTGTACCGACGATCCGCAACTATTCCGAAATCGTGTATGGAATTGATGATATCCTGCGGGTGCTGCGACTGGAAGCTGTTGCCCAATTCCACGGCACTCGCTTTCAGGGAATGGGATGGCGTTTCGGAACTTCCATCCGCATTGGCCGCTGATTATTTACCAGCAGGAGCCTTAAACCGCGGCGTTTCTTTTGGTAACGAAGGATAAATGTTGTTGTCCGGGTTAATATCCGCCATTCTCATGCTGGGATCTATAACAACCAGCGAAATGTCGTTGAAGTTACGGTTAATGGAGAAACTGTATTCAGGATAAGTCCAGCCCCAGTCCGGCATCAGGGTTGTTTTGGAATATAACTTTTCATCCTTTTCACCGCGCATGATCTCCAATGGAATGTAGAAATTCTCCTGTGTTCCGTCTTTATAACTTACCACCACATCAAGCGGCATGGGCATCTGTCCGATGCGTTCGATCACAATGTCGGTTTTCCCTGCATTGGACACTACTTCCTTAATCCCGTAATCAATGGTTTTAGTAGTTCCCACGAAATCTTCCAGGTACCAGTCCAGTTCCAGACCGGATTCTTTTTCCATAATCCTTTTCAGATCTGTCGGGTTCGGGTGCTTGAATTTCCATTCATTGAAATACCGCTTCATTCCGCTCGCCAGCTTGTCTTTTCCTATAATATAACCCAGCTGGTTCAGGAACACGGAACCCTTTGAATAAGCACCAATGGAATAAGCGCGGTTGGTATTGTAATGGTCGGAATGCGTAGTCAGCGGCTCTTCCAATCCGGATTTCGCCAGACTTCTGTAACTCGCAGTACTGCCGCGATGCGGGTCGTTTCTGGAAGGAAAGAGTTCAGCCATCACCAGGTTTTCGGCATAAGTTGTAAAACCTTCGTCCATCCAGGCGTATTTCGACTCGTTGGTTCCTAATATCATTTGAAACCAGCTGTGTATTGATTCGTGCACGGTTACACCCACGAGTCCCGGAAGTTTCTGCCTTCCCAGGATCAACGTTCCCATCGGATACTCCATTCCGCCGTCACCTCCCTGGATTACGGAGTACTGTTTGTAAGGATACCTGCCGAATTTCTCGTTCATAATCCGGAAACAGCGTACTGCCAGCGGCTGCATATCTTTCCAGGCTTTGGTAATGGAATCTGTTTCCGGCTGATAGAAGAAATGCATATCGAGGTCGCCGTCTACCTTTACTACGTCGTGCCTGTAATTCCGGTCAGCTGCCCACATGAAATCGTGTACTTCGGGCGCAATGAAATGCCAGGTCAGCTTTTCACCTGGCTTGTGGGTTACTTCTTTTTGTGAGTACCCGTGACCGATTTTGTCAGGATTTTGCAGGTAACCCGTTGCAGCGATCGTATAAGCTGCATCCATTTTGATTTTTACGTCAAAATCGCCCCAGATACCGTAAAACTCGCGTGCTATATAAGGATTGGAATGCCAGCCTTCGTAATCGTACTCACTCATTTTAGGATACCATTGAGCCATGGAATAGTCGATGCCCTCGCGATTGTCGCGCCCAGTTCTCCTGATTTGAATCGGGACTTGCGCCTCAAACTCCATATCAAAAGTGTGCTGTGATTTCGGCAGGATCTTCTCCGTCAATGTAACTTCGAGGATTGTCCCGACCACTTCATACTTCACCGCTTTTCCATTGTGCTTCAATGATAGCACTTTTTCATAGCCGATCTCAGAAGGCGATAGTTTGGAAATGCGGTCTTTCACGCGCGCGTCCGGATCACTGATTGTCCTCGACCGGACATCCATCTGACTTCCGGGCTGGAATGCATTCAGGTACAAATGATAAAAAACCTTATGAAGGGTATCCGGTGAATTGTTGCTGTAAACCAGTTTCTGGGTCCCCTTATATTGATGTTTGGTGGCGTCAAAGTCGATTTCCATCTGATACTTTGCGCGTTGCTGCCAGCGGTCGCTTTGTGCTGATACTTTTGTGATCATCGGGATGACAAGCAGCAGCAATACTTTCAATTTCATTATTCAGATTTAATTAGCAGGTTGTGAATTACTTACTTTTTGCAATAACGTTTTTATTCGACTTTCATTTCTCGCAACAGATCCTGTTACGTGGCAATGCAGCTAGTTTTCAAGCACTCTGAAACTGTATAAAAAACGAACTATGCTCCTTATTCTGGGCATCATTCTCTACAACAGAAAGTGATAAATGCAGCTCAGAACGCTTGATTCGGTGTTTTGAAGCGTTTTTTTCCGGTTCAATGGTTTTTGGCACATAATTGGTAATTAACAATGCATAGATATTAGAAAACTAAACACTTTGTCAATTATGCTTAAATGGACCGTAATATTTCTGATTGTAGCTATTATAGCCGGTGTACTAGGATTCGGTGGAATAGCAGCAGGTGCAGCTGGAATCGCTAAGATTCTCTTCTTCGTATTCCTTGTACTGTTTGTATTGAGCTTGCTAAGCCGTGGCGTCGGGCGATCCTGAGCCATTCGAAAATAACAAATGAAAAAAGCGGTCTCAGGCCGCTTTTTTCATTTTAGCTTATTCCCATTCGATAGTTGCCGGCGGCTTGGATGAGATATCATACACCACGCGGTTTACACCTTTTACGCGGTTGATTATATCATTTGATACCTCTGCCAAAAACTCGTAAGGCAAATGCGCCCAATCGGCTGTCATTCCGTCCACGGAGGTAACTGCGCGTAGCGCGACCACACTCTCGTAAGTACGCTCATCGCCCATTACACCCACACTCTGAACCGGTAAAAGCATTGCGCCCGCCTGCCAAACTTCCTTATATAAATTCCATTTTCTCAGTCCGCCGATAAAAATCGCATCAACTTCCTGTAGTATCGCCACTTTCTCAGGGGTGATTTCTCCAAGAATGCGGATCGCAAGTCCCGGACCAGGGAATGGGTGACGGCTTAATATCTTATCATCAATACCCAAAGTGCGGCCCACTGCTCTTACTTCATCTTTAAACAAAGTATTCAGCGGCTCTACCACTTTCAGCTTCATGAAATCCGGCAGCCCGCCGACGTTATGGTGGGATTTGATTGTTGCCGAAGGTCCCTTAATGGAAACCGATTCGATCACATCCGGGTAAATAGTACCCTGCCCCAGCCATTTCACTTCTTCGATCAGATGTGCTTCCTGGTCGAAAATATCAATGAATGCTTTTCCGATCGCTTTCCGCTTTGCCTCTGGCTCACTTAGTCCGGATAACAGCTGATAAAAGTGCGATTTTGAATCCACACCTTTGATATTCAAGCCCATATCCTGATAAGAATGAAGTACTTCCGCAAATTCGTCTTTCCTTAAAAGTCCGTTATCCACGAAAATACAATACAGGTTTGTTCCAATTGCCTGGTGAACCAATGTCGCCGCAACCGTACTATCCACGCCGCCCGAAAGCGCCATTACCACCTTATCATTACCCAGTTTCTTGCGAAGCTGTGCTACAGTATGCTCTACGAAAGACTCGGAAGTCCAATCCTGTTTGCAACCACATATATGGGTTACAAAGTTGTGCATCAGCTTTTTGCCTTCGGTTGTATGCGTTACTTCGGGGTGAAACTGAATACCGTAAGTCAGCTCATCTTCGACCTTGAATGCAGCCACTTTCACCGATTCGGTAGAAGCAATCACATGAAAATTCTCGGGAGCACGTACGATCGTATCACCGTGTGACATCCAAACCTGTGAAGATTCGGACAAACCGGTCAGCAAAGAAGAATCATTATCATCTATTTCCAGCCTGGCGCGACCATATTCGCGGTGCTGCGAAGGCTTCACGTCGCCGCCCAGTTCCTGAGCCAGCAATTGAGCTCCGTAGCAAACACCCAGAACAGGCACTACTTTACGGAATTTGTCAAGATCTATTCTTGGAGAATCAGCGTCCCTAACGGAGCAAGGGCTTCCTGAGAGAATGACACCTTTGATATTTGGAGTTAGATCGGGGTAATTGTTGAATGGGTGGATTTCACAATAAACATTTAGCTCACGAACACGTCGCGCGATTAACTGAGTATACTGTGAACCAAAATCTAAGATCAGAATTTGTTCAGTCATATATATATGCTATCTAAAATGTAAAGGTAGGCAGATTGACCGAAATCAAAAAACCAATCCTTCATGCTGTCACTCCCGGTGCTATTTTACCATTCAAACTTTTTTTCTCCCGTAGTGCAACATTCTTTATTCCATTTGTATCTATGAAGCGATGACAATGCACACACATCCGCTTATATAACATAAAAACCACTTGTGTAATCTAAGGTTCTATGTTATACCAAGTACTTACATTTGCAATGTACTCGGCGAGTCGCCCGTGATACATTGACCTTAATTTATTAGCCATGAAATTCTTATTAAACCTAACTGTAGCATTGCTACTGATCGGAAATGCTGCGTTCGCCCAAACCTCGGCAGGTGTGCCGGGCAGCGGCAAAGTTTCCGGATCCGTTCTCGACGAAAAATCCCAGGCATTTCCATTTGTGAATGTACTGCTGCTCCAAGCCAAAGATTCAACACTCGTAAAGGGACTTGCAGCGGACGAAAATGGCAAGTTTCAATTTGACCAGGTCTCAAACGGTACTTACGTAACTCTGGTTTCAATGGTTGGTTACCAAAAAAATTACAGCGCGACATTTACCGTCGACAATAATGTAGTCGCACTTCCTCCATTCAATCTTAAAACAGACGTAAAGGCGTTGAATGAGGTGACGGTTGTTGCCAAAAAACCTTTCATCGAACAGGAGATCGACCGCACGGTTGTGAATGTGGAAAACAGCATTGTTTCAGCTGGCGCCACTGCACTGGAAGTACTCGAAAGAGCGCCCGGCGTAACAGTTGACCAGCAAAACGACCAGCTCAAACTAAGAGGCAAGGAAGGTGTAATTGTCCAGATTGATGGGAAACAGACCTTTTTATCACAACAGGAACTGATTACCCTGCTCCGCAATACGCCCAGCGATAACATTGAAAAGATCGAGCTGATCACCAACCCATCTGCCAAATACGACGCAGCCGGTAACTCTGGGATCATCAACATCAAGATGAAGCGCAACAAAAACTACGGTACCAACGGAAACATCAACCTGGGTGGTGCGTGGGCGAAATACGGCAGAGGTAATGCTACTGCCACTATTAATCACAGAGCGGGTAAAATGAGCTCCTTCATCAGCGGCGGCGCGTTTGTCAACAAAGGGTTTAACAATAACGACATTTACCGCACGATTCCGTTTGAAGATAAAGTGACCATTTTTGATCAGCGTACAGAGCGGATTAATAAATCTGAATACTACAATGTACGCGCAGGTGTTGATTATTTCGCAACTGAAAAAAGCACGTTTGGTGTGTTGGTTTCCGGTTTTTACAGCGAGTTCAGCAACCCTTTCGGACAAACCAATACGCGCATTCTCAATGAAGACCTGACCTTGCAGCGTACTTTCCGTACCGATGTATTCAATGGAGGCACCCAGAACAATATCAGTACCAACCTCAACTTCAAGCACCAGTTTAACGACAAAGGAAAAGAACTGACTTTCGATGTCGATTACGTGAGATATGGCGGCAAAAAAAGCAGCAACCTCGACACGAAATACTACTTGCCTGACGGCCAGCAAACGGGAGCTCCGGAGACAGTGCGGAATAATATGCCGTCAGATATTAACATCGGTGTCGCAAAACTGGATTACGCCCAGCCACTCTGGAAAGGAAAGTTTGAAACGGGCTTGAAATCCAGCTACGTTGCTTCGGATAACGACATGGTTTTTGAAACCAAAGCAGATGAATGGGTGCTAGACCCTACCCGCTCGAACCGGTTTAAGTACACAGAGAATGTCAATGCGGCTTACCTGAATTACAGCGGCAGCCTGACCAAAAAGATGAAATACCAGCTTGGTATCCGTGGCGAGCATACGCATTCAATCGGCAACTCGGTGACATTGAACCAAAAACGTGACCGGAATTACATTAACTTCTTCCCCAGCGTGTTTTTATCCAATCAGCTCGATACGAATAACGTGCTGAACCTTTCTTACAGCCGCCGCATTGACCGCCCAAATTACCAGTCACTGAACCCATTTGAATTCTATCTTGACCCGTATACTTTCCAGCGCGGAAATCCCAACCTGAAACCACAGTATACCAACTCATTTCAGCTGGTGCACGTTTACAAGAGCTTCCTGAACACCACGCTTGCTTACAGCCGGATCAAAGATATGATCGCCGACGAGCTGCCTCAGCAGATCGCTTCCGAAAACAAGACTTTTGTAACATCCGATAACCTGGACAATCAGGATAATCTCAGCCTGACAGTCTCATTCCCGATCAAAGTCGCTAAATGGTGGAATATACAGACCAATTTCACGGGGGTATACAATCACTATAATTCAGTATACCTGGGAGAGATACTTGAAATTAAGCAGGCAAGCTGGAACATGTATGCAGCTAACCAGTTCACTATTTCTAAAACATGGTCCGGTGAGATTTCAGGTTGGTACAATAGCCGCGCATTCTACGGTTTGTATCAAGCCAAGCCGATGGGAATGCTGAATGCAGGTTTACAGAAAAACATCTGGAACAAAAAAGGATCAATCCGCCTGAATGTCAACGACATTTTCTGGACCAACCGGTTCCGCGGAAGAGCAGTGTACAAGGATATTGATTTCCATGTGAAATCACAATGGCCGAGCCGCCAGTTCAGGCTCACATTCACCTACAATTTTGGTAATCAAAATGTAAAAGGTGCACGCCAGCGCAATACAGGTTCTGATGATCTGCAAAAGCGCGCAAATGGCGGAAGTTAGAGGAATCCCGGTCGCATGACCAGTATTCATAAATTAGTTAGGTTTGTTATGCAGAAAATCCATCCCGCAGCTTGCGAGATGGATTTCTTTTTTAACTAATCTATGTCGCGGAAGACTATGCTTCCAAAGCTGCCACGCCGGGAAGTACTTTACCTTCCATATATTCAAGCAAAGCACCGCCGCCCGTTGAAACGTAGCTCACACGGTCGCCGTAACCTGCATTGTTGATAGCAGAAGCAGAGTCGCCGCCGCCAATCAGTGAGAATGCGTCGTTTTCCTCAGTCACCGCTACTACTGCCTCCGCAATTGCATTGGTACCTGTTGCGAAATTCGGGAATTCAAAAACACCCATTGGTCCGTTCCAAAGTACGGTTTTGGAGTTCTTGATAATCTCTGCGAAGATTTTAGCAGTTTCAGGGCCGATGTCCAATCCTTCCCAATCATCAGGAATTTCGCCGGCTGGTACTACTTTACGATCTGCATCGTTGGCGAATTTGTCTGCAATAACGGTATCCACAGGAAGGATCAGGTTAACACCTTTGTCCTTTGCTTTCTGAACCAGTTCCAATGTAAGATCCTGCTTATCTGCTTCCAGAAGCGACTTACCAATCTTTCCGCCCTGCGCTTTTGAGAATGTATATGACATTCCGCCGCCGATGATCAGGTTATCCACTTTGTCGATCAGACGCTCGATAATGAGGATTTTGTCTGAAATTTTCGCGCCGCCCATGATTGCGGTAAATGGTCTTTCTGAATGTTCAAGCAATCTTTCTGCATTGTCCAGCTCAGCCTGCATCACATAACCGCACACTTTATCCGTAAAAAACTTACCGATAACGGCCGTAGAAGCATGCGCCCGGTGCGCAGTTCCGAATGCGTCCATTACCCAAACATCACCCAGTTTCGACAGCTTTTCAGCAAACTCTTCGTTTCCTTTTTCTTCTTCTTTGTAAAAACGAAGGTTTTCCAGCAAAAGCACTTCTCCCGGTTGCAATGCAGCAGCCATTTCGGTTGCGCTTTCACCGATACAATCGTCGGCAAACTTCACTGTTTTGCCAAGTATCAGTGACAGCGGGTTCACCAGATGTTTAAGAGAATACTTTTCCGTTGGTCCGTCTTTCGGGCGGCCCAGGTGCGACATCAAAATAACGGCACCTCCGTCGTTGAGAATCTTACTGATTGTAGGAATTGTTGCACGGATACGGGTATCGTCCGTGATTTCAAATTTGTCATTGAGCGGGACGTTAAAATCCACGCGGACCAAGGCTTTTTTGCCTGAGAAATCATAAGAATCTAATGTTGTCATGGGCAGGTAAAATTGTTTTCCATAGGTAACAAATGTAATCCAATTTCTTTATAATATACTATATAAGTCAGAATTCACAGGTTTTGAAATAGGTATAATGCAATTTTACCTCTCAATTTTTCTAAAAACTATATACTTAACAAAATTTTAATATCCTCTCATCTTTTAAAATCTTGCTGTAACTTTATACTTCTATTGAATCAGAAAATCCAGCTAAGAAAGACGTGCCTTCGGATCAAATTGTGGAGAATGCTGGGATTGCAGCCGAGTTACCGACCGGGTTCCCCATTGACCTTCCACCCAAATACTACCATGATTATTTCAGCTACGTGCTGGAATTTGTCAGAAAGCGCTACGCGCATTTACTGAATGAAAAAGAGCTCGGCTTCCTTGAAACCTATGACAGGCTTTCGGAGGATGCACAATGCCTTTTTATTCGGTTCAGCAACCGCAGCAAATCATTTTTCAGGGTCAACAGTCTCTCCTACTCCGAGATCACAGATTTACCGGCTGTACTGGAAGAGCTGCACGACAACGGCTTCATCGAATCGATCTGCGATGCGCATGAACCTCGGTTCGGCGAAATCATGGAGCTGTTTACCAAACCTGAACATTTGCATTTCACCAGGCTGCTCGAACCCGATGTAATGCCCGCCAAAAGCATTAAAAAGCCCGATCTTGTCCGCTGGCTGATGCATGATTACGATTTCAAAACCCTGTGCGAGATTATTACAACTACCGAGCCGGTTGTAAAAGTGACCTACGAGGCGGAAGTGATGCTGATGAAGTTCCTCTTCTTTGGGAACCGGCACGCAGATATGACCGAATTCGTAATCCGCGACCTGGGTCACGTGCGATTCCAATCTTTTGACGAGCAGTTTCTGTCCATTCAGTTTGAAACGAGGAAGGAAGTTGACGATACTTTGACGGTATCGCTGATGAAAGAAACCTTTGACGTGATCAAGAATGCACTGCCGCCAGAGGAGGTTTACGACTGGTTTATGAACTGGTACGCAGGCAACGGACCCGGACTTGCGTCCAAAGCATTGCCTTCGTTCAACCTGCTGATATTAAGGATCGGAGCCTGGCTGGAACGTAAGAAAATGCTTTCGCAGGCACTCGTGATTTACCAGCTGACCAACGATGCACCCGCGCGCGAGCGGCGCGTGCGGCTCCTGTACAACCTGGGCGAAATCGAAGAAGCACTCGCATTGTGTGAGGAAATTGCCGAAAACCCGCAGAATGCGGATGAACGCTATTTCAGTCTGGATTTTCAGGAAAGAATTAAAAACAAAAAGCGCAAGCTCGTCAAGCGGACTACCCAGGCGCTCAAAGATGCGGCGGCTATTGAAGTTCCGATCACATTCCGTTTCCAGGTAGAATATGGGGCGATCGAATACTACCGGGCGCAGGGTTACAATGCGTTTTTCAGCGAAAACGAACCTTGGCGCGCCTTGTTCGGACTGCTTTTCTGGGATATTATCTATGATACCAACGTGCAGACAATCCATAATCCCCTGCAACGCATTCCGTCTGACTTCTTTTTACCTGATTTCTATTTTAAAAGATCGGCGCAGTTGAAGGAGAGACTGGAAGCTGCAAGTTCGCGCGAGATTATCGACGAACTTGTCAGCCAGACTTTCAAAGATAAATTCGGGATCACCAACGTGCTGGTACCCTGGTACGAAGGCGCGCTTGAAAAGGTACTTACGCTCACATCTTTGCTCTCTCCCGAAAAAATCCGGGCGGTGATGCTGGAAATTGCATTGAACCTGCGCGAAAATACCCGCGGCTTTCCGGATTTGCTGGTCTGGAATGAAAACGAGTATGCTTTTATTGAAATCAAATCCCCTACCGATCACCTTTCTTCGCGCCAGCTGCATTGGCAGCATTTCTTTGCCGAGCACGAGGTTTCCAGCCGCATTGTGCGCGTGAACTGGCTGCGGGACTGAGTTATTTCAATATAAAATCAGCTACCACAGGCAAGTGATCAGAAGCATATTTTTCATCGATCACGCGGGTGTTGGAAGCTTTCAGGTTATCCGATTTGAACATGATAAAATCGATCGTTTTGTTAGGCTTTTCAACCGGGATCGTGAAGCCGCATTCTGAGCAGGTTCTCTTGAAGTATTGATCGAGATAAGTGATCACTTTGCTTTCCGGCACTGCGTTGAAATCTCCGGCCAAAATCATGGGCAGCTCGGTTTTTCCAAAATGCGTGATGATCGTTTCGGCTTGCAGTACGCGGTTCGGTTCTTTCAAACCCAAATGCGTACTTGCAAAAACCAGCTTTTTGTTGTTCGGCAATGTAACTCTAATTGCAGCCACCGTGCGGTCTTCCTCTTTCAGCTCTGCATGAATGGGCAGTTTGTAGCGTACAGAATCAACGATCGGGAATTTAGACAAAACAGCAACGCCGTAATCGCCTCCGCCGTGGTCAATTGCTTTGGAAAAATAGAATTTCATCCCCGTCAGTTCAGCGAGCTGCTGCGCCTGGTTTTTACCTTTTCCGGATCTTCCGGTATTTACATCTACTTCCTGTAATGCAACGAAATGGGGCTTTTCTGCATTGATAACCTTTGCAATGGCCTCAATGTCAATTTTATCGCCGGCAGAAGGCGGATTGGCATGATGGATATTGTAGGTCATTACTTTGAAGCGCTGGTCTTTGCGCAGCACTTCGGAATACTCTTTGGAAAAGCCGGCGAGGGTTGCGAATCCTACCAGGATCAGCAGGACCCGGAGCGTGTTTTTCATATAAATCGGATGGTTTAGGATTATTCAGGTGCCAAAAATAAGCGTTTAGATTTTTTCCACGCCAGCTTTTTAATTTTCATTATCATTACGAAATCATTAACCAGCGACTTTTATGAGGCTAAAATTTTTACTGCTGCTAGTGGCCGTTTCAGCAGGATTGAGCAGCGCATTTGGCCAAACCAAACCGGAAGATGTGAAAACCTTCGCATTGGCCAACGGAATGAAGTTCCTTGTGCTGGAAGACCATTCCATTCCAAATGCCAATATGTACATTTTCTGGAAAGTCGGCTCGCGGAACGAGGTGCACGGCATTACCGGACTCTCCCATTTCTTCGAACACATGATGTTCAATGGTTCCAAGAATTTCGGGCCCAAAGAATTCGACCGTTTTATGGAAGCAAATGGCGGCTCCAACAATGCATATACCACTGAAAACGTGACTGTGTACACAGACTGGTTTCAGAAAGACGCACTGGAACCCATTTTCAAGCTCGAATCTGACCGCATTGCCAATTTGTCCATTGACCCGAAAATGGTCGAAAGCGAGCGCGGGGTGGTACTTTCAGAGCGCAGTACCGGCCTGGAAAACAGCAACTACCGCCTCATCGGCGAATTGGTACAATCCGTTGCATTCCAGGAACATCCATATATGTTCCCTGTGATCGGGTTTGAGTCTGATATCAAAAGCTGGACGCAGGAAGATCTGGAAAACTATTTCAAAACATACTATTCTCCCAACAATGCGACCGTCGTGATTGTGGGCGACATTACTTTGGAACAGGTAAAAAAGCTGGCAGATCAATATATGGCGCCGATTCCGGCAAGGGGCTTACCACCTAAGATCAGGACCGTGGAGCCGCCACAGAACGGAGAAAGAAGAGTGACCGCCTACAAAGACATTGCAACCCCGAATGTTTTAATGGCGTACCACGTACCCGAGACAAAACATGAAGATTACTACGCATTAGAACTGTTCAGCAGTCTTTTGACCTCCGGCAATTCTTCCCGACTTACCAAATCCCTGGTAATGGACTCCACGCTGGCAACAAATGTGTCCAGCTTTACCGACCAGAGTTTCGATCCCAGCCTTTTCGTGATCTATGCAATCGCGGGCAGCAACGTTTCCGCGCCGGATCTTGAAAAAGCGATCGATAACCAGATCGAAATGGTGATCAAAGACGGGGTGAAAGAAGAGGAACTTCAAAAAGTGAAAAATCAGAAGCTGATGGAATTTTATCGTACGCTGGAAAGCATCAATGGAAAAGCAAACAGCCTGGGTAGTTATGATGTGTTTTTTGGTGATTATAAAAAGATGTTTGAAGCACCGGAGCTGTACAAAAAAGTGACTGTGGAAGATATAAAGCGGGTTGCTGCCAAATACTTCACGTCACGCAACCGAACAGTGGGATACCTGCTTCCTGAGAAATCAAAATAGCCCATTCATATTACTGACATTCATTCATAACTTTTGAAATATGAAAAAGATACTATTTGTGTGGGCTGCGCTGCTTTCCCTTTCCGCCTCTGCACAAAACAACTTTAAGCTTTCCGCGTACGAGAAATTCAAGCTGAAAAATGGGCTGACCGTCTACTTAATGGAGCAGCACGAAGTTCCGCTGATCAATGTATCAGCTGTTTTTGACGCGGGTTCTATCAACGATGGGGACAAGTACGGACTTGCCGGCATAACCGCGGATGCACTGATGTTTGGCACAGAGAAATACACCAAGCCGCAGATCGAGGAAATGACTGATTTCGTAGGTGCCACCATCAATACCTATGCTGGAAAAGATATGGCGGGTGTCACCTCTTCCTTCGCGGTAAAAGACCAGGAGAGGCTGTTCGATATCATTCAGCAGGTGTTAATGCATCCTGTATTTGACAAAACTGAATTTGAAAAACATAAACAGCGCACAATTCAGCAGCTGGTGCGCCAAAAGGAGAGTCCGCGCGCGGTGATTACTAATTACATGAATGCATTTATGTTCAACAACTTCCCTTACGCAACACCCGGCGGCGGCACACAGTCGACTGTTGAAAAGCTGACAGCCGCTGATGCGAAAGCCTTTTATGAAGGAAACTATACTTCCGGTCGCGGCGCCATTGCTGTTGTTGGTGATTTTAAAACAGCAGATATGAAGAAGAAAATCACGGCATTATTCGGAAGCTGGAAAACGGCACCTTACCGCATGGTAAAACGGGTTGCACCTGATCTGGAATTTGAAAAAAGTCGGGTTCTGCTTGTGGACAAGCCAGATGCAAGGGAAACTACCTTTTCAATCAGCGGGAAAGGAATTGGTTACAATTCGGCGGACTACGTACCTGTTCTCGTGGTGAATACCATTCTCGGCGGGCGATTTACCTCGTGGCTCAACGATGCGCTACGTGTAAATTCAGGACTTACTTACGGGGCCAGAAGCGGCTTCACCCGCTATAAGTTTGCCGGCACATTCGCGATCAGTACTTTCACTAAAAACTCTACCACGGTACCTGCCATCGATATGGCGCTGCAAGTGTTGGACAGTCTGCATAAAACGGGAATTAATGAGGAAATTCTCAAATCGGCGAAAGCATACGTGAAAGGCAGCTTTCCGCCTGCATATGAATCGGCAGGTGAACTGGCGCAGCTGCTTACAGACATGCATGTTTACAATTTTGATGAAAGTTTTATCAACACTTTTCAGTCGAAAGTCGATGGTATGACCACCGCGCATGCCAGGGATATCATTGCCAATCACTTTCCCAAAGACAAACTCCAATTCATCCTGATCGGAAAAGCAGACGAAATTCGCGACCAGGTAAAGAAGTACGGTGAAATCACTGAAAAGCAGATTAAGGCTGACGGGTTTTAGTATAAGTTGAAGAGTCTTTTCTTTTAAGAGCATTGTGCATACGGCGCTTCGACTGCGCTCAGCCTGACAAAGTATTTTGCTCATCAAGCATGGAAGAGCTCACTGCGAGACAGCGCAATGCATTGCCAAGCGAATCGGAACAAGCATTGTCAAGCGAAGCGAAAAAAGCTTTGTCAAGCGAAGCGAAAAAAGCTTTGTCAAGCGAAGCGAAACAAGCTTTGTCAGGCTGAGCGAAACAAGCTTTGTCAGGCTGAGCGGAGTCGAAGCTAAGGTGCACTATATCACCATTAACCATACTTTGAAATGAACAAACTATTAAAAACGTGTCTGTTTGCGGCTGCTACTTTGGTAGGGCAAGAGGCGGTTTTGGCGCAGGGTAAGGTTTATACCAACCCGATTGGCTTGCAGGCGTATACTTTCCGCGGGAGCTGGCCGAAGGGAATTGAGGCTACACTCGATACCATTAAATCCCTGGGCGTAACAGAAATGGAAGGCGGCCCGATAGCGGGAATGACTACCGAAGAGCTGCGCAAACAACTCGACAAGCGCGGCATTAAAATGGTTTCTATCGGTGCCGATTACAAAAAACTGGCCGAAAGCGCGGAGCAAACGATCAAAGATGCTAAAACGCTGGGCGCTAAATACGTGATGGTAGCCTGGATTCCTCACAATGGTAAATTCGATCTTGAAACTGCAAAGAAAGCCGTAGCCGACTTCAACAAAGCAGGAAAAGCATTGAAAGAAGCAGGTATCGAGCTGACTTACCACAATCACGGGTACGAATTCGAGCCTTATGAAGACGGTACCCTGTTTGATTACATCGTCAAAAACACGAATCCGGAATACGTGAATTTTGAAATGGATGTACTCTGGACTGCATTCCCCGGACAAGATCCTGCGAAGCTGCTGCTGAAATATCCGACCCGCTGGAAACTAATGCACCTGAAAGACCTGAAAAAAGGAGTAGTAGGCAACCTCTCCGGCGGCACGCCCACCACCAACGACGTAGCATTAGGCACAGGCCAGATTGACATTCCTGCAGTATTGAAAGCAGCGAAAAAAGTAGGGATCAAACACTACTTCATAGAAGACGAAAGTCCAAGCTACTTGAAGCAAATACCGGTGACAATTGCTTATATCAAGTCTATTAAGGAGTAAGGAGGAAAAAGGGAGGAAGGGTCTTCGGCTGCGCTCAGACTGACAAGGCATTTTAATTGAGCGCCGCTACCTTTGTCAGCTTGAGCGCCCTACTTGTCAGCCTGAGCGCCCTACTTGTCAGCCTGAGCGCAGTCGAAGGCTACCACCCAGGATTCTGCTTCAACCCCGGCGTTCTTTGCAATTCATCCTGCATAATCGGGAATAAATAATGCCGTGGAGTTACGAAAACGCGGCTTTCTACTAAGTAGCGTTGCATTTTGTACTTCTTACCTTCTACTTCGATCTTTCCATTCGGATCTTCAACAGGCTTCATTCCATTGATCATCCTTTGTGTTTTGGGGTATGGCCAACCCAGTTGCGCGCGCTGCTCGTTGGTAGCACCCGAACTTTGCCAGGCTTGTTCTCTCGCAAGCTCTTTCGCAGAACTTGGTTCAAGGTATAGCCGCGAAGACCAGATCCTGTTATTTTCATAAAACAGCTCTACCCGACGCTCGCGCTTGATGTATTCATCCATTAAAGCCTTGTTGGTTTGTACCTCCGGCGGCATTGGCGCCATAAATGAGCGGGCCCGCACCTCATTGATCATCGCATAAATCTCTGCATTCGGACCGGCAGATTCGTTGACAGCCTCTGCATAGATGTAGATAAACTCCGGCAAACGCCAAACCGGCGGGCCACTGATCGAAAAGCTCTTGTCGCGGTTCCAGGACTCACGAAGTATTTTGCGCAGAAAATAGCCTGTGGTAGTCGAGTTGGTCGCACCGATCTTATCCGCTCCTGCGGCCGTATTGATCACCCTTCCTTTGAATGTAGAACCGTGGTATACAATGTCGCGGTGAAAGCGTGGGTCTCGTTTGATCCCTTCGTACGGATTTGCATCATCATACCCGTCCGCTTTTGCTCTCGGTCCGTAAATTGGATATCCATATCCGTTTTTAGCTACATATTCGTATTCATCAACCTGCTCCTGCACAGGCATCTGGCGCGAGCTGCCGCCCCAGCTTGGCGGGTAAATATCACCCTGCCAGTTATGGTCTTTGTCTCTCGTAACGAAGAAAACAGCCTCATTCTGAAATGCTTCCATGTTGTGGTACAAATCCCAAAGCCTCGCGGGCACTTTCGAATTGTTATTATTCACGCCCGCATCATCCCTGAAATCACTGGCATCGTGGCCTTTGTACAAGTTGTAACGCAATCGCCCATCTACTTTGAAATCGATCACAGCTTTTGCAGCATCCCTCGCTGCTATCCACCGCCCTGCATTGAATGCATATTCGGATGCAAACTGGCGGGTATCATTCGGAAAAGTACCGCCATTCCACATAGGCGTGGCTGCCATCCAGGCTACCATTGCCTTCAATCCCAGGCAAGCACCTTTATCCACCCGACCGAAGTCCGCACCGCCCCAGCTCCCGGGTACCAGCGCTATCGCCGAGTCGCAGTCCGCCGAAATCTTGGCAGCAATGGAATGGAAGGATTCCTGTTTAAAATCCATTTGCTCAGTAGGTGCAACAGTTCTGTTCATGTACACTACTTCACCATACATGCGTGCAGCCAGGTAATGGAAATAGGCCCGCATAAAGTAAGTCTCTCCCAGTCTTTTGGACAAATCTCCCGCCTGCAATGGATTGTCCGGCGTATTGTATTTCCGAACACCTTCGAGAATTACATTCGTTTTCCTGATCCGGTCGTACAAATCCCACCAGTACTGTCCGCGACTGCTCCGGTCGGGCATCGAATTTGAATTCCAGTCCCCGGTATTAAACTTGTTTGTAAGACTACCTTCCGCAGTTGACCCCTCCGCCTCGTCCGTTACCGGGGCAGTTGAGAAGTGGGAGAAGAACACGAGCGGACTGTTGGAGCCTTTTGCATTGTCGTACAGGTCCGTAATCAGCTGGTTGGTTTTATTATATCGTGTAAAAACCTGCTCCGCATCTACCTGGTCGTCGGGTTTTCTATCTAAAAAATCCTGGTCACACGACGCCAGCATTCCGCCGATCACTAACGCAGCAATTGTATATATTTTTCTGGTTTTCATAAGTTTTCAGGAATAATCAGAATGAAATGTCAACACCAAAATTCACTACCTTCTGGATCGGGTACCAGTCACCGGTACCTTCACGGGTTTCAGGATCCATATCTACATCACCCAGCCCGTCCCACGTTAGCAGGTTCATTCCCTGCACGTAAAAACGCACCTGGTCAAGACCGATTTTCTTGATGGTTGGCCTCGGCAGATTGTAGCCCAATTCAATCGTTTTCAGCCTCACGTATTTGGAATCATACAAAAACAAGCTACTGTTCGCATTCTTGTTGTTGCTGTGATCTCCGAAATGCAGCGCAGGATAAGTCGCAGTTGAAGCTGTTTCCGGTGTCCAGCGGTTCAGGTGCATTGGTTTTACTTTTCCGTACTTATCCTGGCTGAACAAAGGAAAATCGTAAACCGCCGCGCCGGAAAGCTGTACCGAAGCCCGGGTCGCGCCCTGGAACAACATACTGAAATCGAAGTTTTTGTACCTGCCTCCTACTGGCAAACCGAACATAATTTCCGGGTTGCGCGGATTTCCTGCAGCTTGCCTGTCACCCAGGTCGTCAATGCGCCCGTCGCCATTCAGGTCTTTGTAAACCACATCGCCAGGCCGCAGCGTACCCCAGGACTGGTAGCCGCTCCCCTGGTTCATTGCATTCAATGCATCCGCCTCCTCCTGATTACCTACAAAATGGTCGAAGATATAGTTGAAATGTTCGTTGATCCGTTTTCCCGTGTTTGCCCGGCCTGCATTAGCATAGGGAATTTCGTTCATGAACACGATCTTATTTCGGGCAAATGAAAGATTTGGCCTGATGAAATAAGTCGCATTCTTACCTATGCTACCGGTCCAGCCGATTTCCATATCGAAACCTTTGTTGTTAACTATTCCCGAGTTCAGATAAGGCGCATTCTTTCCGACAATATCCGGAAAACCAAGCTTGTTGCCTCCACCCATATCCGTGATAATGTCGTACCGGTGCTCGTGGAACAGGTCGAGGGTGAATGTGAGATGTTTCAGAAGAGTAGCGTCGATACCGATGTTGGCTTTTCTGGCTTTTTCCCAGGTCAGATCAGGATTGGCGAGATCGCCTTCGGACAAAAATCCGCCCGCTCCTGAGCCAAAATTATCAGTTCCGAAATTGTAATCTCCACCCCTTCCACCGAAGTATTGCAGGTAAATAAAGCGCTTGTCATTAGGAACCCGGTCACTTCCTACCAAGCCGTAAGAACCACGTATTTTCAGGTTGTTCAGCCAGCTTTGAGAGCTGGTCAGGAATTTCTCTTTTGACAAAACCCAACCAGCCGAAACTGACGGAAAAAACCCATAGCGCTTTCCTTTCGCAAAATTCTCCGATCCATTGTAAGCCGCATTGAATTCCAGCAGATAGCGGTCGTCGTAACCGTAAGTGGCACGGGCGGTAACTCCCTGGTAGCTGAATGGAACCTGGTTGTTGATAATCCGGCGCGACCTGTTGCCCAAAATCATCCCGGTTACATTGTGCAAGCCAAAGTTTCGCATGTAATCGATTTTCGCCTGAATGTACGTGCGGCTTTCATTGTCTTTGTTATCATATCCATTCCCGATCGTCTGGTCGATATCGTATTTATTCCCCGATTTGTAAGCACCGGTATAGCGTCCCGGTGTACGATATACGTCACTCCCGTCAGCAGGCACAAACGTCGCATAACCGGGGTATTCACGATAACCTTCCGAGTAGGTATTCACCCGCCGGTTGATCCAGCCGCCGTCACTTGCGTCGTAGGAAAACATTCCGTCGATCGATAATCCTTCGGTAATGAAATTAAGCTTGTGGCCCAGCGAGAATGAACCGTTCAGATAAGTGTTTTTCTCATTCAAGAAACCTGTCCGGCTTAATTCTCCGAGAATGTTGAACCTGTAAATCTGATCTCCGTAGAGCATACCCAGCGGATTATTGGCTGCGAAAACACGGTTTGCGGGGTCATCATTTGGCTCAACGATAATCGGCAGATAGGAAGGCTGCGTATTAGCGAGCTCCACAATTCTCGCCGCAGTGGTACCTGGTGCGTTGCGGTCGGTAATGCGGGCACCGATATCGAGCTTGGCGTAAAAGTTATCTGTGATATCAATGTCGATATTTGACCGGAAATTGTAACGCTTGAAAACAGCCTGCGTGCTGTTGGTGCTCAAATCGGTGTGCTTGTAGTTACCATCCTGCTGAAAATAGTTGGCCAGAACAAAATATCTGGCCCTCAAAGATCCACCGCTAATAGATAAACTGTAATCATGCTGCACACCAGGCTTGAATGCATAGTCGAAATAATTCCAATTGTAACCGAGCCCGTCTGAATTGTCCCCTTTTGCCTTACGCCAGTTTGCAATGGAGGCTTCCGAGAAAAGGTTTAATGTAGACGGATCCGCGTCGGGATTATCATTTCTTCTGGCTTCATTATATAACATTGCATAGTCGGCCGAGCCCAGGTAAGTCGGGAATTTCACGGGTTGGTTTACACCCACCGAAGCTTTGAAATTGACAGTGGCCTTGTCCTGCACTTTCCCGCGCCGGGTGGTGATCAGGATTACCCCGTTCGCCCCCCTAACCCCGTACGGAGCTGTTGCGCTCGCATCTTTCAGGATCGTAAATGTCTCAATTTCAGAAGGTGCCAGGTAATCCATACTTCTTTCCAGACCATCGATGATCACGATCGGCGATTGATTTCCGTAAGTGGCGGTACCACGGATGAAAATCTCACTTCGGTCAACCCCTGGCTCTCCGCCGCCGAATTGGTTTGCAAAAAGACCGGGAAGTCTTCCAGCCAGTGCATTGGTAATGCTGGCTGTGGGACTTTGTTTCAGATCTTCGGTAGTAATGGTCGCAATGGAGCCGGTAATGGTCGCTTTCCGCTGCGAACCGAAACCCACAATCACCACTTCCTCTAACCCGCCCAGGTCTTCCTGCAATTGTATGTTGAATGAAGTTTGTGCATCTATCACCTGTTCTTTTCCAAGGAATCCGATAAAGGAAATCACGAGCACATCACCCTGTTCGGCTTCAATCGTGAATTTCCCGTTCGCATCCGTGGAGGTACCTTTATCAGTACCCTTTACTATCACAGTCGCCCCGGCGAGCGCCAATCCCTTGGTATCCTGAATGGTACCAGTAATTTCTCTGATCGTCGCGACGGCTACCGGGGCTTCCGCCGACATTGTTCGAATAAGCGTCTGGCCGGGTTGGTCTTCCTTCTTGAACACCGCAATCTGTTTCCCGATGATTTTGTAAGCCAGCCCCGATCCTTTCAGCGCCTTGTTCAGAATGGAAGGGACTGTCTCGTTTTTTACATCGAGATTCAAAGAAGCTTCCTTCTTTCCGGCGAAAAGATCGTCGCTATAAAAGATCCGGTAATCTGTTTTATCCTGGATCTCATTGAACAGGGTGGTCAGGCTTCCATTGCGGATTTTTACATCCATTCTGTTTTTTTGCGCATAACCTGTCGCGTGCACGCTCATCATTGCAACCCAGAGCAGCAGTATAGTCAATTTCATAATAGTCAGCAATTTCCGGGAGCACAGCACTCCCAAAGGGCAATGCCCTGAAAGGTCAAATTTTTTCATAAATTTGATTCAACTTTTGTGATACATGAGTTAGAAATCACTTGCTTGCCGGCAAGTGTAATCGATCGGAAGACGTTGCCGCGTCTTCCGTTTTTTATTGGGTAATAGTGCTTTTCCCTAGTACAAACCTCCTTTCCGTTTGATGATATTCGAGTGCTGTGGCGGCCGACACAATGTCCAGTACGTGGGTAATATCTTCCTGCAAATCCAGCGATCCTGAAAAGGTTTTCAGCCTGCTGTCTGTTTCGGCCAATTCAATATCCACCTTATAATAGCGCGACAGCTTTTTTAGGATTTCACCCAGCGGAGCGCGTCGGTTGAGCAAGTAGCCGTCTTTCCATGAAACATATTCCATTACATTCACCTGCTCCACGTTGAGGGAAGTATTTCCAGGATCGTAAACTGCGCGCATTCCAGGTTGCAGCCTGCGTTTTTTGGCTTTGAAGATGGATTGCTGGTTAGCAGTAAGTTCAATGCTGCCATTCACGAGTACCGTCGACGCCTGCGGATCGTCGCCGTATGCGCTCACATCGAACTCTGTCCCGAAAACCTGGACTTTCATGTTTTTAGTATGTACAAAAAACGGCTTATCCTCCGCGTGCGTCACCGAAAAGTAAGCCTGGCCTTCGAGATATACCTCGCGATCTTTGCCGGTAAACTGCGCGGGGTACACGAGCTTCGATCCCGAGTTGACCCAGATCCTGGTACCGTCCGTTAATGTAATCACGGAACGCTTTCCATAGGGCACGATCAAAGTATTGAATTCCTGTCCCGAAACCTGCTGGTCAATCGCGGTGACAGAATCGACGCGGATCAGGCTTCCATTTTTTCCGTAAGTCAGCGAGGAGTTTTGTTTTTCCAAACTGATCATTCTCTGATCTGCCAGAACGAGCCGCGTCGCTTCCGAATCAACGGCAGCTGCCGCGGCTACTTTCTGCATTGCAGCGCCCGCGCCTCTGTTCAGACTGAAATACCCGAGCGTCGAAATAAGCGCAACGGCAACGGATGCAGCAACTGAGTACCACAACCTGTTTATTCTTACATGCCTCTTCTGCTGGATGCTCTCCTCGACCCGGGTCCACAAGTAAGTTTTCTCCGAAAGCTGGAGGCTTTCGTGACGGATATGCTGCATCAGCTGGCGCGTTGACTCTGCTGTTTTCTGATCCTCCGCTGATAATTCCGGAAGTTCAGGATTTTCCGATTTTGCTTTCCTGGGTAGTCTTCTCTTCATGCGCAAACTTGTTTGACATACAAGAGAAGGATTTCGACAGGATATAGACTTGGAAAATGATTTATTTTTATAAAAAGTTGGAGGAAAGTTACTGCCAGCAGAAAATCAGGAGAATAGAGCCGAATTCCAGCTTTCCGCGGAGCTGCTTCAATGCGCGGTAAATGAATGTGCGGCATGTTGGCACCGAAATCTGCATCACAGCCGCTATCTGATCGTAATCGAGATTTTGGTTGTACCGCAGGTAAAGTATCTCCCGCTGACGCTCGGGAAGTTGGTTCATTTCAGAGGCGAGCTGCTGCATCAGCTCCCGCTGTCCTTCATCCATAATTATTTCCTGTTCTATACTGAACGAAAATGCATTCATCCCAAAAGTATCCTCTGCATTCCAGCTGTCCAGGCGTAGCCGGGTTGCTTTTCGATGTGCCGCATACAGCTTCCTCCGGAAGGATTTCAGCATGTAAAATTTCACATTCACTTCCTGCGACAAGCCACTCCGGTAACTATGAAGGTCAATGAAAAGGTCGTGGATACAATCCTTTACCAGATCATCGTCAGCAGTATAGCGCATTCCGAATGCAAAAAGACTGTCGGAAAAACGGTCATACAGCTGACTGAATGCCTGCTGGTCGCCAGAAACGAAACGCTCCCATAGTTCGGTTTCCGGTAGTGTATGTGTCATAGCTGAGTAGCAAAATTTTAATTAAAATTATAACAATTATATTAAACACACCAAGCCTGTGTACAACATATCCGATCTGCAAGCACCGATATGTTGGATGATCAGCTTGCCAAGTTCAGCGATAGTTTTATACTTTGCACAAAAATGGACAATATGGAACCTGCATTGTTAAATCAAGTCCCTTCGCTGGATTTGGCCGATTTCACTTCCGGAAATCCCGGGCAAAAAGCACAGTTTGTCGCTGACCTTGGCGCCGCTTTCACGAACATCGGTTTTGTCGCCATTAAAAACCACGGACTGAGCGACGAACTGCGCGAAAAATTGTATGCCGCAGTGCAGGAGTTTTTCAGACAGCCAGACGAGATTAAGAGAAAATACGAATTCCCTAACCTTTTCGGTCAACGCGGGTACATTAGTAAAGGAAAAGAAACAGCAAAAGGCTTTAAGGTAGCCGACCTGAAAGAGTTTTATCACGTTGGTCAGCCGGAGCCTATCGGGAATATGCCCTCCAATGTGTTTCCGGAGGGTTTTCCTGATTTTGAAAAATACACGCTCGAAGTCTACAAGACTTTTGAAAATACGGGAAAAACGCTTTTACGTGCGATTGCCATTTACCTGAATTTGGACGAAGACTATTTTGAAGATAAAGTTAAAAATGGCGACAGTCTCCTGCGTGCATTGCATTACTTCCCTATTCCCAACCCCGAGCTGGTACCGGAAGGCGCAGTAAGGGCCGCGGCACACGGGGATATTAACCTGATTACATTGTTAATGGGCGCCAGCGCGGAAGGTTTGGAAGTGCTGCGCCGCGACGGAGAATGGATCGCGATCACTGCCCTACCCGACCAGATCGTGGTGAATGTAGGCGATATGCTCGACCGGCTGACCAACCATAAACTGAAATCAACTATTCACCGGGTAGTCAATCCGCCGCGGGAGAAAATGGGCACATCAAGGTATTCTATACCCTTTTTCATGCACCCGAGAGCAGATATGGACCTGACGAGCCTGGAAAGCTGTGTCACGACGGAAAACCCCAAATTGTACACCAATATGACGGCAGGCGAATTTTTGGATGAGCGCCTGAGGGAACTGGGTTTGAAAAAATAATTGCAGCAACCAACTTGGCTCCCCCACCCATCCGCCGTTTCAGATACATCATTTACCTGATGGATATCCTCTTGCTCTCGCTTACTGCATTCGGTGGGCCGCAGGTGCACCTGATGATGATGATCGAGCGGCTGGTACGCAAAAGAAGGTACATTACAGAAGAAGAACTGCTTGAATTACAGGCACTTTGCCAGGTACTACCCGGACCAAGCTCCACGCAGACGGTTACTGCTATTGGCCTGAAAATTGGCGGCCAACCCCTCGCCTATCTGACGCTGATTGTGTGGTCGATACCGGCAATGGTGTTCATGACTGCGGCAGCAATCGGCATTCATTATCTTGAAAAGCAGTCTATTTCGCTCAATTTCACGCGCTTTGTGGGGCCAATGGCAGTCGCGTTCCTGATGTACGGCGCTTCTGCGATCGCACGAAAAGTAGTCCATAACAGGCAGGGCTGGACTTTTCTGATCATCTCCACGATACTGGCTTACTTGTACCCGTCTCCTTACATGACGCCCCTGCTGATCGTGCTCGGCGGCGTGGCCGCTTCGCTGAACTTCAAGAAGCACGAGAAAATGGAGAAAGCGCCTATCCGCATCAAATGGCGACCGATCATTTTCTGGATCTCGGTGCTGGTCGCAGCGGCCCTGATAGGTAAAATCACAAATTCGCTGCCGGTGCGGCTTTTCGAAAACTTTTACCGGAACGGAAGTCTTGTTTTTGGCGGCGGCCAAGTGCTTGTCCCCATTCTTTATAATGAGTTTGTCGGATTCAAAAGTTACCTGAGCGAGCAGGAGTTTCTGGCTGGAATGGCGCTGACGCAGGTGGTACCGGGGCCCGTGTTCTCGATCGCTACTTTTGTGGGAAGTATGTCGCTGCAATCGCACGGAGTTTTTGGGCAGATCGTGGGCGGGTTTGTGGCTACCGCGGGTATTTTCTTGCCGGGTACATTTTTCATTTTCTTCGCCTATCCATTCTGGAACCAGCTCAAAAAGTACCGGGGGATCCGCGCCTCGCTGGAAGGCATACATTCGGCCAGCTGCGGGCTAACGATCGCAGCCGCCATTTCGCTCTTCCAACCGATGATGAACGACTGGCAGCCACTCGTTACCGTGCTCGCCACCCTGCTGATACTTACCTTCGCCAGAGTACCTTCCTACCTTATCATTCTGGGGGGATTGGTTTTGGGTTTGTTGTTTTAAGGAATGCAGCCTTTTTTCCCTAAATTGCCTATTCACTAGACTTCATTTCTTTATGACACATACTACTTCAAATTCGAAGATCCACGAGGGACGCAACCTCAAACGCTTCCGCGAAATGTTGGGTATCAAGCAAGATGCCTTTGCATTTCAGCTAGGCGAAGATTGGAACCAGCAGAAAGTTTCACTTCTTGAACAAAAAGAGAAGATTGACGCAAACATTTTAAATCAGGTAGCCGCAGTCCTCAAAATACCAGCCGAGGCGATTCAACATTTCGAAGAAGAAAAGGCTATCAATATTATCACTAATACCTTTAACAATCACGACCAGTCAAATGGGGTGAATATTTATCCGACATTTCATCAACCTATTGATAAGATCATCCAATATCATGAGGAAAAGATCGCCTTGTATGAGCGAAGGCTGAAAGAGAAAGAGGAGATGATGGCAATGTTGAAAGAGTTAATTGAGAAAAACTAAAAGCACTGTTCACCTACTTTTGTCACCCTGAGCGCAGTCGAAGAGCATGCGTTATCGCTCTTCCCTTCGACTGCGCTCAGGGTGACAAAGCGTAAGAACATATGTGTAGCATTAAAATAGCTTCAACAGAATTTAAACATAGCATACATTAAATCCTTGTAATGAAATTCCTGCCTCACTTTTCTCTTTTCCTGCTTCTCAACAGCTTTCTCGCGAATGCACAGTTAACTACCTCTCCGGCATTCTTAAACAAAAACCTTCCTCTCAAGTCCCGGCAGTGGGTCGACTCTGTGTTCGCTTCGCTGACTCCTGACGAAAGGATCGCTCAGCTGATCATGATCCCGGCGGTATCGGATGTGAAAAGAGCATTGATCGATCCGAAGGCGAGTAGCCCGGAGATGGTTGAAAAACTGATCCGTGAAAATAAAGTGGGCGGGATCGTGTTCTTCCAGGGCGGGCCGGTACCGCAGGCCAGGCTGACAAACCACTATCAATCTATTTCCAAAGTGCCGCTGCTGGTCGCAATGGATGCGGAGTTCGGACTGGCAATGCGCATTGACAGCACGGTTCGTTACCCTTATCAAATGACACTCGGCGCAATCCAGGGCAACAACGTCCTGATCTACGAAATGGGCGCTCAGCTGGCCAGACAGGCAAAAAGGCTGGGTATGCACATTAATTTCGCGCCCGTAGCCGATGTGAACAACAACCCCGATAATCCGGTGATCAGCTTTCGCTCCTTTGGTGAAAACAAATTCAAGGTAGCAGACAAGGCGGTGGCTTATATGAAGGGAATGCAGGACAACGGGTTGCTCACCAGCGCAAAGCATTTTCCCGGCCACGGGGACACAGGGGTTGATTCCCATTTTGACCTCCCTCTAATTGCACATGACGTAAACCGCATTGATTCACTTGAAATGTACCCGTTTAAAGCATTGATCAGCAATGGGATCAGCGGGATCATGATTGCGCATTTGAGTATTCCTGCTTTGGACAAAACCCCAAACCTGCCTTCGACATTATCCAAGCCAATCGTGACAGATATCCTGAGAAAACAGCTCGGTTTCGACGGGCTGATCTATTCCGACGCGATGAATATGAAGGGAGTTACCAAGTATTTCCCTGATGGAAAAGCCGATGCAATGGGGCTCGAAGCGGGAATGGATATTCTGGAATTTACCGAAGATGTGAATAAATCTATTGCCGAGATCAAGAAAAGCATTGCGGAAGGGCGGATCTCGCAGGAGGAAATCGATGCGCGGTGCAAGAAGGTTTTAATGGCAAAAGCCTGGGCCGGACTCGACCGCTACAAGCCAGTCGATATGAATAATCTATATGAAGATCTGAACCCGAAGTCTGCCGAGCTGATCAACAGATTATTGACCGAGAAAGCATTAACAGTTCTGAAAAACGACAACAACCTGCTGCCGCTGCGGGATCTGGATACATTGAAAATCGCTTCCATTTCGCTCGGTGCAGATACCATCACCACTTTCCAGAAAACGCTCGGGCTTTATACGACGGTGGACCATTTCTTTGTTCCTGCCAAAGCAACTGACGCACAGATTGCTGCTGTGAAAGCTAATCTGAAAAACTATAACCTGCTGCTGGTAGGTGTGCATTTGGGAAGCATCTCTCCGAAGACCAACTATGGTCTGACTGAACCCATGAATGCGGTTTTGCAGGAGCTGATCGCGACTAACAAGGCAGTTGTGTCCGTTTTCGGCAATCCGTACTCTTTGAATAAGATAGAAAAAGCAGCGAATGCAAAAGCATTGGTAATGGCTTATCAGCTGACCCCATATACGCAGGACATTTCGGCCCAGCTGATTTTTGGTGCGATACCGGCGAGCGGCAAATTGCCGGTAACTGTGAACACACAATTCCCATATAATGCAGGTATCGAAACGCCGGCAATTGGCAGATTGAAGTACACAATCCCGGAAGAGCTGGGAATGGATTCGAAAATAATAACCTATAAAATTGATTCCATTGCGAACCTGGCGATCACGGAGAAGGCGACGCCGGGCTGCGTGGTACAGCTGGCGAAGGACGGAAAAGTATTTTTCAGAAAAGCCTACGGAAGGCATACTTACGAAGGCAATGCGAATGTAAAGCTGAATGATCTCTACGACCTGGCTTCAGTAACCAAAATCACCGCTTCAACACTCGCATTGATGAGTCTTTGGGACCAGAAGAAATTTGATCTGGACGCTACGATGAAAGATTATCTGCCTGATTTTGCAAAGTCTAACAAGGCAGACCTGGAATGGAGAAAGGTACTAACGCACAGCGCGCGTCTGAAAGCATTTATTGTCCTTTGGAAAGAGGCTCAGAATGCGAACGGAAGCTGGAAAAAGAAGACTTTCAGCACAAAGCAGTCAGCGCGGTACCCGATTTCGGTGGTGGGTGACAGTCTTTTTATTTTTAAAGATTATGACAAAACGATATTCAGATCGATCCGCGACTCTCCTTTGAATGAGAAAGAAGGTTATGTGTACAGTGATTTGTCTTTCATACTGTACCCGCAGATTGTTAAAACCCTATCAGGTGAGAATTTTGAGGATTACCTGAAAAATCACTACTACCACAAACTGGGCGCAAACACATTGACTTTCAACCCGAAACGCTATTACAAACTAGAAGATATTGTGCCTACCGAAAAGGATACGTTTTTCAGGATGACACAGCTGCATGGCCAGGTTCACGATGAAGCCGCAGCTATGCTCGGCGGATTGAGCGGCCACGCGGGGCTTTTCGGGGACGCGAATGACGTGATGAAGGTTTGGCAAATGTATCTGCAACAAGGCTACTACGGCGGCCAGCAGCTGCTTAGCAAGGACGCGCTGATTGAATTTACGAGATACCAGTATCCGGAAACAGGCAGCCGCCGCGGGATTGGTTTTGATAAGCCTACATTCAAGTACTCAGGCAATGCACCGAAGTACGCAAGTCCGTCAAGCTTCGGACATACCGGCTACACCGGAATTATGACGTGGGCTGATCCTGCCTGGAACCTGAACTATGTTTTTCTATCAAACCGGGTTTATCCCACAAGGGAAAACAGCAAAATATCGACATTGAATATACGGACTGCGATCATGGATGTGGTGTACCAGGAGCTGCTAAGAAAGTAGGTACCTGGGCTGGCAGCAGGGCTTTTCTATTCCTATATTTGTACTACTCACCTCTGCATAACATGGCACAACACTATCGGTTTGACAAAGAAAAAGCATCGCGGCGCCCGGGCGTCACGCCGCTGAAAGATGCTATCGATCAGATGCTTGAAAAATACCGGATTCGTACCCGTTTTGACCAGTCGTACGTGGTAGCGCATTGGGATAAAATTATGGGATCGGCAATTGCGACACGCACTCAGAAAGTCTACATTCACGAACGGACACTTTTCCTGCAAATAGAATCCGCCCCGCTACGGAACGAACTTCTCCGCGCCAAAAGCAAGATTATCGAGCTGATCAACAGGGAGATGAAGAGTGATTTGGTTGATGACGTGATATTTATTTAGTTAACTTCGTTATTATCTAATAACGCATTCTGCAAAATGACGACACTAACAATTACTACGGAAAATCAAGAAGTTGTAAAAGCCGTTAAAGCGCTGTTGGAAGACTTCCATGTATCGTTTAAAGAAGAGCAAGAACAGCCCTATAATCCCGAATTTGTTGCTAAGATTGAAAGTAGCAGACAGCAGGTTAGAGAAGGCAAAACAGTAAAAATTGCTTTGGACGATATATGGAAATAGAGTATTCCATTGACGCTCAAAATGATCTGGCCTATTGGCAAAAAACGAAGAATATTCCTGTTCTGAAAAAGCTGAGAGCTCTTATTGAATCTATTCAAGAGTCACCTTTTGAGGGAATAGGCAAACCTGAACCATTGAAGCATAACTTGGCAGGATGCTGGTCCAGACGAATTACGCACGAGCATCGCATTGTTTACGAAGTGATTGATGACACAGTTTTACATTCTTTCGCTCAGAGGTCACTACTCCTAATCAAATACAAAATCTAATGCTTTAACATTTAGAAGGATAGTTGTCCTTTTATGTGGCTATTTCAATGAACCAAATTAAACTCCCTCCATTCCTGCAACCCGGTGACCGAATCGGTATTGTTGCCCCAGCCAGTGTGATCAGGTATGATGATATCCTCGGCGGCATTGACATTTTTACAAACAAATGGGGCCTGAAAGTGACAGAGGGCGAAACTTTGAAGACTGCATTCAACCAGTTTTCTGCCAGTGATGAAATCCGCAGGAATGATTTGCAGAGAATGCTCGATGATCCAGGCATCAATGCAATTATCGCAGCGCGTGGCGGGTATGGCTGTTCACGTATTGTGGACGGGTTGAATTTCGACCGATTTTTACAACATCCAAAATGGATCGTCGGATTCAGTGACCTGACCGTACTTCTTTCGCAGGTATATCAATTAGGATACGCCAGTCTGCATGCGCCAATGGCGAAGTCGATCACTACTTACGGGAGCGAGAAGGCAGAAGAATCTCTGAGACAATTTCTGTTTGGAGAACTTCCTGAATACTCCGTAGATGCATATCATCTCAACAAAACAGGGAAAGTTACTGCGCCGGTGGTAGGCGGAAACCTCTGCATTCTTAACCACCTGATCGGCACCAAAACTGAAATCGACTTTACAGGTAAAATCCTTTTTATAGAAGACATTAACGAGTACCTCTATAACCTGGACAGAATGGTGATCCAGATGAAAAGAGCAGGAAAATTGGAAGGGCTGGCCGGGCTGGTTGTTGGACAGTTTACAGATATGAAAGACAATAGCGCGCCTACATTCGGGAAAGATGCGAATGAGATCATTCACGAGCATATCGCGGAGTATAATTATCCGGTATGTTTCAATTTTCCTGTTGGCCACGTGGGCGACAACCGGGCAATGGGCGTGGGAATGCCTGCCCAATTGAATGTAACTTCCGAAACAGCCCGTTTGCAATTCCTGCCTGTCCCAACTTCAATTTAAATTATGGATTTTTTCAAAAATAAGGTGGTCTGGATCACAGGCGCGAGCTCAGGTATTGGAGAAGCGCTGGCCATGGAATTCGCCCGCGCGGGTGCTCTCCTGGTTCTGACTTCGCGAAGAAGAGAAGAGTTGGAGCGGGTGAAAAAGGCTACCGACCTGCCCGATAATGCTGTGCTGGTGTTACCCATGGACGTTACCGAGCTGGACAAAGCTGCTGCGGCAGCCCGGCAAGTAATCGATCATTTCCATCGCATTGACATCATGGTGCACAATGCAGGTGTGAGCCAGCGATCTTATATCAAAGACACAGACATGGATGTGTATAAAAAGATCATGGAGATCGACTTTTTCAGCACGGTTGCGCTTACGAAGGCTGTGCTGCCGTTTATGACAAATCAGAAAAGCGGGCACTTTATTGTGATCAGCAGTGTGGCCGGGAAAATCGGTACAATAATGCGTTCGGGCTATAATGCAGCAAAACATGCATTGCATGGCTTTTACGACTCACTTCGTGCCGAGGGATATCAGGATAACATTAAAGTTACTACGGTGTGCCCCGGATATATCCGTACAAATATTTCGCTTAATGCATTGAATGAGTCTGGCGGGAAATTTGGTAAAATGGATTCCAATCAGGCGAATGGGATACCTGCCGATGAATGTGCGAGAAAGATCCTGAATGCGGTCAGGAAAGACAAAAAGGAAATTTATATCGGCGGACTGAAAGAGGTAGCGGCGATTTACCTAAAAAGATTCTTCCCCAGCCTGCTTTTCGATCAGGTGAGGAAGAATATTCCTGAATAAGCTATTTTTTGGACTGCTTCGCGGTGCTTGCCTGCATGTAATCGGTTGTGAGCCGGGTAAGAGACCGCACGCCGAGTACAAGGCTGCCTTCGTCAAGGTAGAAATCGGGCGTATGGTGCGGCGCGGCTTCCTCCACATTCTTTCCTTTAGGCATTCCGCCAAGGAAGAAAAACAGGCCAGGTACCTTTTGCTGGAAGTATGAAAAGTCTTCTGCGCCGGTCTTTGCCGGAATAAGACTTACATTCTCTTTCCCGGCAACATTTTCTAAAGTTCCGATCATTTTCTCGGTGAGTGGAATATCGTTGACCGTGACGGGATAGAGAATATCGATCTTGACCTCCGCCTTTGCGCCCGCGCTCTCTGCTACATGGGTAGCAATGTCATTGATCCGCTTGTGAACGTATTGATGCATACTTTCATCGAAAGTGCGGATTGTTCCAACCATTTTCACAGATTCCGGAATAATATTCTGCCGGATCCCGCCATTGATCATTCCAATAGTGACTACCGCCGGCGCCTGCGTAAGGTTGAGGTTGCGGCTCACAATGGTTTGCAAAGCATTGATGATTTGGGCCGAGGTAACAATCGGATCCACGCCCGACCAGGGATAAGCGCCGTGAGTTTGTTTTCCTGTAACATCAATATTCAATATATCAACTGCTGCCATCGTCGGCCCCGGCTTATATCCTATTTTACCGACTTCGATTTTAGAGTCAATGTGAAGTCCGAAAATGGCGTCGACTTTGGGATTTTCGAGAACACCTTCCTTGATCATCAGCTCGGCGCCACCCTCTTCCCCTTCGGGCGCTCCTTCTTCGGCTGGTTGAAAGATAAACTTGACAGTACCCGGCAAATCACTTTTCATCGATGCCAGCACTTCGGCGACGCCCATGAGTATAGCGACGTGCGTATCGTGTCCACAGGCATGCATTACGCCCGTTTTCTGCCCATTGAACTCCGCAGTTACCGTTGATTTAAAAGGTACATCTACCCGCTCGGTAACTGGCAGTGCATCCATATCGGCCCGCAGAGCTACTACCGGGCCTGGCTTCCCTCCTTTGAGAATGCCGACTACGCCTGTATGGGCCACACCAGTTTTTACTTCAATCCCCAGCTGTTTGAGATGATTTGCTACTTTTTCAGCTGTTTTAAATTCCCGGTTTCCCAGTTCAGGGTTCTGGTGAAAATCCCGCCGCCATTCCGAAAGCTTCTTTTCCAGCGACTGTGCTTTCTGATCGATTTTAACGGCAGCAATTGGCTGCGAAAGCGCAATGTGCCCAAACAGTAGCGTCCCGCCGACTAACATTACCTTTGGTGACATAAGGGTTTAAATTTGTAGTAAATATTAGAATAATACAATCAGAAATGGTGCATTGGAACTTGCTGAGCCTAAGATCAATCCAGCCCAAACTTGAAATTACTATTTAGATCTATTCTTTTGAGCAGCTGCGTATAGAAGGGTCGTGCCGATTATAAAAGTTAAAAGATGTTCAAGGTAATTATACAAAAAAGTTAACAAATAGATAGTTATGTTAACATTTATATAACAACAGACTGATTTTAACAGAAATAACGACATTTACAAAATCGTTAAAAAACCCCGATATGAATTATAATATTTTCCAAAAACGCATGTCAAACCAAACTATATTTTGAAATTTCGCAATACAAACGTTGTAATGGTTAAAACAATAATTATTTTTGCAACATTGTGTTAACATAACTACAACTAATTCTTTAATCAGGTATGAGGAAGTTTCTATTATCCCTACTGGGCTGCATGGTGCTCTTGTGCACGCAATTGTACGCTCAGGATCGGGCTGTGACTGGTAAGGTCACTGCTGAAGATGGCTCAGGACTGCCGGGTGTCAACATTTCTTTGAAAGGTACTACTCGGGGTACAACTACAAATGCACAAGGTGAGTATACAATTTCAGCTGCACAGGGCTCCACTTTGGTGTTTAGTTTTATCGGTTTTCAGACTCAGGAAATCGAACTAGGTAGCCAAACTACAATTAAC
Source organism: Dyadobacter crusticola DSM 16708 (assembly GCF_000701505.1). Lineage (GTDB taxonomy): Bacteria > Bacteroidota > Bacteroidia > Cytophagales > Spirosomataceae > Dyadobacter > Dyadobacter crusticola. The sequence continues at coordinate 507,586 of NZ_JNJB01000004.1, forward strand.
GTCTCTCTCAAGAATGACGTTAGTCAATTACAGGAAGTAGTGGTTACTGCCTTGGGTCAGGAAAGAAAAAGAAATGAGCTTGTTTATGCTGCCCAGACTGTAAATGCTGAACAGATCACACAGGCGCGCAACCCAAGTGTAATGAATGCGCTTTCGGGTAAAGTAGCAGGTTTGGATATCAAGACGAACAACAACATGGGCGGATCTACCAGTGCGGTTATCCGTGGTTACAAATCCATTACAGGTAACAACCAGGCTTTGTGGGTTATTGACGGTGTACCCGTTTCCAATGCGAACACGAATACCTCGGACCAGCAAACCGGCCGCGCGGGAACTGACTACGGTAATGCCGCAGCCGATATCAACCCAGACAACATCGCTTCTGTCAACGTTTTGAAAGGTGCTGCCGCAACTGCATTGTACGGATCACGCGCCTCAAACGGTGTTATTTTGATTACTACCAAACAGGGACGTAAAAACAGCTTTGACGTAACGATCAACAGCGGTGTTACGTGGGGTAAAATCGACAAGTCGACATTTGTAAAATATCAGAACGAATATGGTGCAGGTTACGATGGTGACCGGGCAAAAACCCGTTTTTACCGCGGTAACCTGGGCTCAGGAGAAGGTAACATCACGTTGTTTGATGCAGATGCCTCTTTCGGACCGAAATTTGATCCTTCTGTGATGGTTTATCAGTGGGATGCATTGGATCCAAGCTCTCCTAATTATCAAAAAATGACTCCCTGGGTTGCAGCTAAAAACGGCCCTGCTTCTTTTTATGAAACGGGCCTAAACTCAAACCAGAGCATCAGCATCACAGGTGGTGGCGAAAACACAACTTTCAAAGTTGGTTACACACGTAACGACGAAAAAGGTGTGCTGCCAAACAGTAAACTTGGCAAAAACCTGTTCAACTTCTCAGCTACTTTCGACATTACGAAAAAGCTTTCTGTTCAGGCAAATGCAAACTACTCGCAAATCAAAGGTCTTGGCCGCTACGGAACTGGTTATGACGGTAAAAACCCCAACCAGCAGTTCAGACAGTGGTTCCAGACCAATGTGGATATTCTTGAACAAAAGGATGCTTATTTCAGAAACCAGCAGAATGTAACCTGGAACTGGGGTAGCCCGACAGCACGTTTCGAGAACAATGGACCTATCTACTCAGAGAACCCATACTACTCACGTTATCAGAACTATTCAAACGATACGCGTGATAACTTCTTCGGCTATGCACAGGCTGTTTACAAAATCGCTCCATGGATTGACGTGACAGGCCGCTTCGCTTATAACGGAACGCAGGATTTCCAGGAAGAAAGAATTGCATTCGGTAGCGCAGATCCAGCTGAATACAGCCGCTACAACCGCGCTTTCAATGAAACCAACCTTGACGTGATCTTCAACTTCCGCAAAGCAATTACCAAAGACATTAACTTCTCTGGTTTGGCAGGTGGAAGCATGCGTAGATCCAAGCTGAATGCAGTAAGAGCTAGAACAAACGGAGGTATGGTTGTACCGGGACTTTACTCCCTGCTGAACTCTATCAACCCGATCGAAGCTCCTTCTGAAACTTACCAGCGCATCGGTGTGGATGGTCTTTATGCACAGGCTTCTTTTGGTTACAAGGATCTTGTTAATCTTGACCTTACCGCAAGACAAGACAAATCTTCTACGCTTCCGAAAGACAATAACACTTACTTCTATCCAGCGGTAGGTGCCAACTTCAACTTCTCAAACCTTCCGGGCCTTGGACTGGACTGGCTGACAATGGGTAAGCTGAGCGCCAACTATGCAGAAGTAGGTAATGATGCACCATGGGGAAGTATCCTGGATGTTTATGACAAACCTACTGGTATTGGATCCATTCCATACTTCACTTTGCGTAACACGAAAAACAATCCTAACCTGAGATCAGAGCGTACAAAAAGCTATGAGTTCGGATTGGAAACTGCTTTCCTGAATGACCGTGTCGGTTTTAATTTCACTTACTACCGCTCACAAACACTTGATCAGATCCTGCCAGTTTCGATTTCTGCTGCAACCGGATTTGCTTTCAAATATATCAACTCAGGGGAAGTACAAAACAAAGGTATCGAGATCTCTGCTTATGTAACTCCGGTTAAAACAGCTGACTTCTCATGGACAATCAATGCAAACTTTGCACGTAACAGAAACAAAGTTATCAGCCTGTATGAAGGTGTTCAGAATGTTCCTGTTGCTTCTCTGCAAGGTGGTGTTTCCCTGAATGCTGCTGTTGGACAGCCTTTTGGTGTGATCCGCGGCACGAACTTTGTTTATCACGAAACAAATGGACAGAAAGTTGTTCGCTCAAATGGTATGTATGCAGCAACTGCAAGTTCTGCTGAGATCATTGGTAACCCTAATCCGGACTGGATCGGTGGTGTTAGCAACAATTTGAAATACAAATCTCTTTCATTGAGCTTCCTTCTTGACATTCGTCACGGTGGAGATGTTTGGTCACTGGATCAGTGGTATGGTGAAGGAACTGGTCTTTACCCGATCACAGCTGGTTTGAATGAGCTTGGCAACCCAAAAAGAGACCCTGCTTACAACTACGATGCAGAGGGTAAAAAACTGGGCTTGACAGACAAACCAGGTGGTGTGTTGTTCCCTGGTGTGAAAGCAGATGGTACTCCAAACGACGTGAGAGCAGAAAACTCTGACGGTAACGGAAACACGGCATACGGATACCCTGCTAACCCGCCACGTGCAATGTACATCTACGATGCAAGCTATATCAAATTGAGAGAGGTTGCATTGACTTACTCAATACCTCAGAATATTGTTGCGAGACTGCGTGCATTCAAAGGAATCGACGTTTCGGTAATCGGACGTAACCTATGGATCATCCACAAAAACATGGATTTCCAGGATCCGGAAGAAGGTTTGGGATCAGGACAGCTGAACGGTGCAGGTGGATATCAGAGTGGAGCTTATCCGGCAGTTAGAAGTTATGGATTCAATGTTAAACTGCGTTTTTAAAAAAATATGAAAAGACTAATCATTTTCTTTCTTCCAATCCTGCTGATGACCGCGTGTGTCGACAGCCTGGATGATTATAATGTGGATCAAAAGCGTCCGTCGGAGGTGCCTCCGGTGACGTTGTTCTCCAATGCTTTGAAAGGGCTTGCTGATACACTAACCAGCCCCAACGTAAACGTGAACAACTACCGTTTATACGTACAACACTGGGCAACAACCACTTACCTGGATGAGCCTCGCTACAATGTAACAGCACGTACGGTTCCTCAGGCTTTTTGGCAGGGAATTTACAAAGGTGTGATTTCTGATTTGAATGAAGCACGCAGACTGTTGAAAGAAGACGAATTCATCGTTCCTGCCAACAGAGATGTGCAGCTTGCTCAAATTGAAGTTGTGGAAGTAATGGCTTGGGCTGCTCTGGTAAATACTTTTGGGAATATTCCTTACTCAGAAGCTTTGAACCCGGACAATGTTCTGCCAAAATACGACGATGCACAAACTGTTTACAACGATTTGCTTGCCCGTCTGGACGTTGCAATCCCGAAGTTCAGCACAAATGGAGTTGGATTTGAAAACGGCGATTTGCTTTACGAAGGCGATCTGTCGCAGTGGGTTAAGTTCTCAAATTCTTTGAAACTGAAACTGGCGATGATCATTGCTGACAGCGATCCTGCAAAAGCTAAAACATTAGTGGCACAAGCTGCACCGAATGTTTTCACTTCGAATAACGACAATGCTGCATTTCCTTACATCAATACCCCGCCAAACTACAATGTAATCGCGCAAAACCTGAACCCGCTGTATACCAGCCGCCAGGATTTTGTAGCTTCGGCTACGATCGTTAACCCGATGAACGAACTGAATGACCCGAGACGTGCTGCATTCTTTACTGATATTGACGGTAAATATGTAGGTGGTAACTACGGTTTTTCAAATACATATTCGGCATTCTCTCACGTGGGTGATAATATCATTGAGCCGGATCTGGAAGGCATTCTTCTCGATTACGCGGAAGTTGAGTTCCTGCTTGCGGAAGCTGTTGAAAGAGGTTTTATCGCAGGTAATGCTGCACAGCATTACAACAAAGGTGTTGGTGCTTCCATCGAATACTGGATGAGCAATATCAACAGGCCTGCTTCTGAAATTACAGCTGCTACAACTGCTTACCTGGCACAACCAAAAGTTGCTTACGCAACAGCTTCTACCAACTGGAAAGAGAAAATCGGATTCCAGAAATGGTTAGCTCTTTACAACAGGGGCTGGGAGGCATGGGTTGAATGGAGAAGATTGGACTTCCCAAGATTGCAACCTCCAACAGGTGGTAATGCACCTGCCGGACTGGCAATACCAACCCGAATGATATACCCGATTAACGAGCAAACGCTGAACGGAGCTAACCGCGAAGCAGCAGCTACTGCCATCGGAGGAGACGTTGTCACTACGAAATTGTGGTGGGACAAGTTCTAACCCGAAAGTCATACAAAGCAAAGAAAGGCGGACAGTGTCCGCCTTTCTTTGCTTTAGCAGTAAAATGCAATTTTCGGCTACATTCACTGTAACCGAACAGTCACATGCAAATTGTATAGATAATTTTGAAGAAAAACGCTTTTACATGTAATTATGGCTTAATAAATCTTTTAGGAGTAAATTTTATTTTGAGTTTAGTTAAAATCCCGTTGTAATTGTCAGGACAAATATTATTTTTACAGACAATTATTTTATAACAAACCTAACTTAATGAAAAAATTTCTATTACCCTTCTTGGGAGGCTTGTTGCTGCTTTGCAGCCAGGTCTACGCCCAAAGCAGAGAGGTAACCGGGACGGTTACTTCCAAAGACGACGGGTCCTTTTTACCCGGCGTATCTATCAGGGTTGCCGGCACCAACACCGGAACGCTTACCAATGACAAAGGCGAATACAGCATTAATGCACGCCCAGGTCAAACGCTTATCTTTTCTTTTGTCGGCTTCCTTAATCAGGAGTTGAAAACGCCTGCTTCGGGCAACCTGGATGTCGTGCTGACACTGGACGAACTTGCATTAAATGAGGTCGTGATCACAGCGGGCGGTTTGACTGCACAGCGCCGTGAGCTAGGTAACCAATCCACTACCGTGAAAGCGCAGGACATTGTACAAGGCAAGCCGATCAGTGTGGCGGCCAGTTTGGCGGGACGTGTACCGGGTTTGCTGGTAATGGGCGTAAGCTCCGGGGTGAACCCTAATTACCGTTTGGTACTCCGCGGTAACCGCTCTTTGACTGGCAACAATCAGGCACTGGTGGTAATTGACAATATCATTTCTACCAATGATATACTCGGAAACCTTAACCCTGAAGACATCGAAGACATTCAGGTGCTGAATGGCGCAGGGGCTGCTGCTTTGTACGGATCTGATGCTTCAAACGGAGCACTTATTGTGACTACCAAAAAAGGAAAATCGGGAGTAACCCAGTTCAGGGTTTCCAACACAACCACTCTCGAAAAGGTAAGCTTTCTTCCTCAGCTGCAAAAAGGTTTTGGTTCTGGAACAACACCAGATGATGTACCATCTTATACCCCTTACGAAAACCAGCAGTACGGACCTGCATTCGATGGTTCAATGGTAAACATCGGAAAGCCGCTGGAAGATGGTTCTATTCAGACTGTGCCTTACTCAGCGCAAAATTTCCGTGAAGATTTCTGGAACACAGGTGTGGCGAATCAAACCGACTTAAGTGTTACATCAGGCGATGACAAAGGTACATTCTACTTATCAGCACAGTATTTCGACCAAAAATCGACTGTTCCTTACGACGGGTATAAGCGTTACAGCGTGCGTGCCAACATCGTGCGTCACATATACAAAAACCTGACGGCGTCATTCAACACCAACTTTATAGCAGGTCGTACCAATACAAGCAGCGCAACAGGTGCAGCATATGAAAACCTTCTGATGTCACCCAGCCATGTAAATGTTACACATTATGAAGATTGGCAAAACAATCCATTTGCTAACCCGAACGGATATTTCAACGAATACTACCAGAACCCATATTTTACACTGTCTAATAACCGTTGGAACCAGCGTAATGATTATCTGCAGGGTAATATGGAATTGAAATGGAATCCACTGAAACCATTGACATTTACTTACCGAGTGGGTTTGAGCGGACGTAATTTGTCTGGTAAAGTACATCAAGGCAAATTCACGTATACTGATTATACCAAGAGCATCTCTGGAAGTTCTAAAACGGACATCGCTGGTCAGGTTGTTGACTATTCAGGTTTTACAACCCAATTGGTAAATGACTTTTTGGCTGAATTTAAAACCAACCTGAGCCCTTTATTCAATTTGAATGTTGCCGTGGGAACTACGGTTCGCGAGAATGCAACCAAGGCAATGGGGGTTATAGCAAACGGGCTCGTTATTGACGGACTTTACAACATCGGTAATAGCCTCAACCCGCCGCTTGCAAATGAAGGAAATTACAAAGCACGTCAGATTGGCGTCTACGGAGAAGCGCGTTTAGGGTTCAAAGAGCTGCTTTACTTGCACGTTACAGCAAGAAATGACTGGCGCTCGATCCTGGCAAAAGAAAACCGTTCGTTCTTCTATCCTTCTGCTGACATCTCTTTCATCGCCAGCGACGCTATCCCGGCACTTACTAATTCTAACGTCCTGGAAAGTCTAAAACTGCGTGCAGGTTACTCGCAGGTTGGGCAAGTAAACCTTGCCAACAATGCCGCTTTCGGACCAGTTCCTTTGAGCAATCTGGGCGCTTACGCGTTGAACAGCACCTTCTTCCAGGGTTTTGGCTACCCTTACACAAGCGGAGCCGGTTTTGTACTGGATAATACACTTGTGTCTTCTAATCTGAAACCTGAGATTACAACCGGAATTGAAGGAGGTATTGACTTTGAATTCCGTCCTTGGAGCATTGGTGGTGGTATTACTTTTTACAAAACCAACACTGTTGACCAGACCATCACTGTATTAATCCCAAACTCTACTGGCTTTGGTTCTTTGAGAACAAACATTGGAGAGGTTGAAAACAAAGGGATTGAAGCAACATTGCGCATTACTCCGGTTAAAACTGCGGCGGGACTACGTGTTGAACTGGGTGCTAATTACACCTATAACAAGAATGAGGTCCTTTCTCTGTCAGCACAATCTAATGAGCTAAGTATTGGTTCTTCTGGTTCTCCAGCCAAGGTGATTGCAAAAGTAGGCTCTCCTTTCCCGCTTCTTCAGGTAACCGATTACAACCGAGATGATCAGGGAAGAATTATTGTTGATTCGAAAACCGGATATCCGTCTACCGACGGTACTTACCACGATGTCGGCATCACCAACCCGCCACATATCCTTGGCGTAAATGGAGGGATAAGCTTCAAGAAGCTAAGACTGAACCTGTTGTTTGAATACCGTAATGGACATTACATCTACAATTCAGTTTCCGGAGGCTTTGACTTTTCTGGTGCTGGTGTTCGCACAGGCTGGTACAACAGAGATCGTTTTGTGATTCCGAATTCTTCTTACATGAACGCAGAAGGCGAATACGTGGAGAATACCAACATTGCCGTAAGAAGTGGCGGTGCTGATTTTTGGACAGATGGAACGAGAAATAGAGACATAGGCCGAAATTTTACAAACTCCGCAGGCTTCTGGAAACTGCGTGAGGCATCTATTGGTTATGATCTGCCTACTGGACTTCTTGATAAAACTAAATTTATTAAAGGTGCAAGCGTTAGTGTGCAGGGAAGAAACCTTTTCATATGGGCGCCAAAATCAAATCTATACACAGATCCTGAGTATAGCTCCAATGGTGCGGACAATAACGCGGTAGGTTTTACCACCCTTGGACAAACACCACCGGCACGTTATTTCGGCGGCACTTTATCACTAACATTCTAATTAAATACTAATGAAAAGATATAACATCAGTTGGATGCTGGCACTGTTAGTCACAGTACTTTCATCTTGTAGTGATTATCTCGATATCAATACGAACCCAAACCAGGCTACAAGCGTACAGCCGCTCCTGGTGTTGCCAGCTGCTATCACCGGCACTGCTTCAGTATCGAGCCAGTTCAATAATTACGGGGCGCATTTTGGAGGTTACATGGCCAACGCCGGAGGCTTCTCCGGCTTCGGTAACTTGTTCAACTATCAGCTAATCCCGGACAATTACAACGGGCTATGGGTAAATGCTTATGATAACCTGAATGATTACCAATATGTGATCGATCAGACGCAAGGCGATGACAAGCAATCTTATGCAAATGCTGCTGCACAAATCATGGTTGCCTATAACTTCCAGAAGCTTGTGGATGCATTCGGCGACATACCCTACTCAGAGGCTTTGAAAAACAATGCAAACCTGACGCCCAAGTATGACGATGCAGCGACTATTTACCAGGATCTGGTAACAAAGCTCGACGAAGCGATCGCACGCATTGACGCGGCAGAATTTCCGACAGCACTTAACTCGTCGTCCGATCCATTGTTTGGTGGCGATATGACGAAGTGGAAGAAGTTTGCCAACACTGTCAAGCTGCGCATTTTAATCCGCGTTTCTGGTGTTCCAGCACTTTCATCTTTTGTAACAACCAAATTTGCTGCGCTCGACCAAACACTTGGCTTCATCACTGACGACGCGATTGTGAATCCGGGATATGTAAAAGACAAGCCAAATCCACTTTGGAACACCTGGGGCTATCAAAGCACTGGTGCACTTGCCAACTCTTCTCGCATCCCAACTGAATTCGCTTTCGGATTTTACAAAGGTCAAAAGCTGACGGACAATGGGAGAGGCTCAGTTATATACAAAAACTTTGAAACCAACACGCCGGTAAACCAGCTTGGCGACGAAGTAGATGCACCAACGATCATCACCAACTACTCTACATGGTATACAGGCACTTACAGTAGCGCTTCCAGCATCAGCAATGCATTGGGTGTATTGAAAGGACCAAGCCAGGGACAAGTGCTTATGCTTCTTGCCGAAGCCCAATTTTTGCAGGCAGAAGCCAGGTTGAAAGGCTTGATCACAGGCGACTACGCGGCAAGCTTCGATGCTGGTATCACCGCATCTTATACTTACCTGTACAAAGACGTAACTAATGTGGTGGCCGCCGGAAAGAACGTTGCCGCAGACGTTGCAGCTTACAAAGCAGACAACGACGAAAGTTACCTGGTGAACATCAAGCTGGCTACAACACCTGCTCAGCGCCTGGAAGCAATTATCACACAGAAATGGATTGCTGTGAATATGATCAATTCAGAAGAGGGTTACAATGAATTCAGAAGAACAGGCTATCCCGTTACCCAGCCAAATGGTGATGGTTATCGTAACATTGCCTCTATGCTGTCGACCTCCACACGTGCCGACAAGCTGCCTTCAAGAATCCTCTACCCTACTTCCGAGCAATCATATAATGCTGGAAATTACAGAGTGATTAACCCGTTTACTGATTTGATCTTCTGGGATCCTAACTGAAAAATCTGATATGAACTATTCAATAAAAATAGCTGGCTTATTCCTTTTTGGTATAGCCGTAACCTCCTGTCTGAAAGACGACATGAACCTGGATCCGGACACATCAACCAATGTGATTGAATTTAAGAATCCGTCGAGTTTTGTTTCACCAAGCGGCAGTACCTACTCGCTGTACACCCAAGCTTTCGACCTGGCTCCTGAAAACGATTATCCAATTACCGTCAGCTACTCAGGTGCACATGTTGCTCCGCAGGATATCACGGTTAATCTTGGACTCGATACAGCCGCTCTGAACCAGTATAACGCGGAACAGGAAACTGAATATGACCTGATCGACAGTGATCTGTATTCATTTCCGACAAGCGTTGTTATCCCGAAAGGGCAGCGTACTGCCACAGTAGCCTTAAAGGTTAAAAGCCAGCAATTTGACTTTGCAAAAAGCTATGTACTTCCAATTCAAATTCAATCTGTTTCTTCGGGAACAGTTAGTGGAAACTTCGGAACTATCCTGCTCAGCTTAAATGCCAAGAACAAATGGGACGGTGTTTATAAAGTAACCAGCAAAATGGTTGATGTTACCAACCCTGCTTTCATAAGCTTATCGGCAGCAGGTAAGCGCCTGGAATATACGCTCGAAACGATTTCCGCTACTGAGTGCGTGGTAGTCGATGACATTGTTTGGCATGCTCCATTTATTGCTTTTTGGACCGGAACAGGCAACAGCGGCTATGGAAGCTTCTCGCCGGTAATCAAATTCGATCCTGCTACAAACAAAATTGTTTCAGTAACGAACTATTATGGTCAGCCTGCGACTAATACACGCTCTGCTGTACTCAATCCCGCAGGCAAAAATGCATATGATCCTGCGACAAAAAGCATGGAAATCAGTTTCTGGATGACTCAGCCTAGCGCGGTTGCCGCGGCACCTCACATCAGAACAACCTGGGAGGATAAATTAGAATTTTTACATCCGAGATAATTGTGACAATCGTTGGTATGCTGGTATAAAGTGCCTGTCATTTAATATACCAGTTAAGAAAGCGGTTGACGATATCGGAAGTCAAATTTAATAAAGTATCAAATTCCTCTATATAGCAAAAGCCGGTCACTTGACCGGCTTTTGCTATATTACAGCTATGAAAACTTACACGATTATATCCAGGATCATGCTCATCATTCTGCTTGCAGGAATGCTGTTCGTGATCGGCTTGTTCTATACTCAGCATTGGGAGATCAGCCCTTACCTGTATGTAATCTTGGGTGCATTGGCGCTGCTGCTAGTTTATGATCTCGTCAAATTGAAAAAGTAAGAATCAGGAAACCGGTACCAAGAGAAGAATGACTATTGTTCAAAATAGCTCCTGTTTTGCGCAACGCGTATTCGCAGGTCATTAATTTTACTATTTTTGAGAAAATTGCTCAATCTCTGAAACAATGGAATTTCTCAAAAGCCAGCGCCTCAATAATCTTAAATACGAAATCCGCGGTGCTACTTATCAAAAAGCGTTAGAACTTGAAAGCCAGGGTTATAAGATCCATAACCTGAACATCGGCAATCCTGCTCCGTTCGGCTTCGATTCTCCCGACGAAATTGTTCACGATATCATCATGAACATGCGTAATGCGCAAGGCTATTCAGATTCCAGAGGTTTGTTCGCAGCCCGCAAGGCCGTCATGCATTATACACAGACGATCGGCATTCAGGATGTTGAGATCAACGATATTTTTATTGGAAACGGCGTAAGTGAGCTGATCTTACTTTCTATGCAGGCGCTGCTCAATCCGGGCGACGAGATACTGGTCCCTTCACCAGACTACCCGCTCTGGACTGCCTCCATTGCACTTAGCGGCGGCACTCCCGTGCATTACATTTGTGATGAAGCATCCGACTGGAACCCTGATCTTGACGATCTTGAAAAGAAAATAACATCACGCACAAAAGGAATTGTGCTTATCAACCCTAACAATCCTACCGGCGCGGTTTATGAGAAGGATGTGCTGATGCGCATTGCGAAAATTGCCGAGGAACACGGACTGATCATCTTTTCCGATGAGATTTACGACAAAATTTTATACGATGGCGCAGTACATTATCCAATGGGCTCGCTGGTGACAGATACGCTTTGCGTTACCTACGGCGGACTTTCCAAAAACTACCGCTCGGCTGGCTTCCGGGGCGGCTGGATGATTTTGAGCGGCGCCAAACAAAAAGCAAAATCTTATTCAGAAGGTTTGCTCCTGCTGGCAAGCATGCGGCTTTGCGCCAATGTACCAACACAATACGCAATACAGACCGCATTGGGCGGCTATCAAAGTATCAAGGAGCTGGTTGCTCCTTCCGGCAGGCTTTACAAGCAAATGAACCTGGTGTACGACAGGCTCGTATCCATTCCCGGCGTTACCTGTGTTAAACCCAAAGGCTCACTATACGTTTTTCCCAAACTCGACCTTAAAAAATTCGGTCTCAAAAACGATGATCAATTCGTATTTAACCTGCTCGCAGACCAGAAAGTACTTGTGGTAGCGGGAACAGGTTTCAACTACGTTTCCGACAATCATTTCCGCATTGTTTTTCTACCCACGATCGACGAGCTTAACCAGGCAATGGACAAGCTGGAATTCTTTCTTGAAAATCGCCGGGTACTTTCTACGCGTACCGTTGAGGACCTGATAGTTTAAACAAATGTCCACACCGGAAACCAAGATTCAGGAAGCAAAGCGGCAGAAGCTCTTTTTAGTGCTCTGCGCTATTTTTATCACCAATGCATTAATCGCAGAGATTACCGGGGGAAAGATATTCTCCGTCGAAACCCTGCTGGGTATTCCGCCGGCAAACCTGCTGATCGGCGGCCAGCGGCTGGATTTTAATATGACAGCCGGCGTTGTCAACTGGCCGGTTGTATTTATTACTTCTGATATTATCAATGAATATTTCGGGAGAAAAGGAGTGAAAAGGATCTCTTACCTTACTTCCGCCCTGATTATTTATACATTTATCACGATTCTGTTCGCCACCAAATTACCTCCTGCGCAATTCTGGCTGGACCTGAACAATACGGACTCTCATGGGAATGTATTCAACATCAATGATGCATTTTCAAAGATATTCAACCAGGGATTGGGGATTATGATCGGCTCCATTACTGCATTCCTCCTGGGCCAGCTGCTTGACGTTTTTGTGTTTTCCTGGCTTCGCAGGAAAACGGGAAGTAAGTACATCTGGCTGCGTGCGACCGGCTCTACCATGTTTTCACAGCTCGTCGACAGCTTTGTAGTGATCACCATAGCATTCTATGTTTTTGGCAACTGGGACCTCAAACAGATATTTTCGGTGGGTACCATCAATTACCTGTACAAAGGCGCAGTCGCGATCCTGCTTACGCCAGTGATTTACATTGCGCATTATTTGATCAACAATTACCTCGGGAAAGAATACGCAGAAGAACTTTCGCACCAGGCGGCTCACGAAAATTAACGGATTTGTCTGCGCATATTATCCAATATGATCGCAGTCGCAATGCCCACATTCAGTGACTCAGCTTCTCCTACCCTCGGTATCGTAACCCTGTCGCTCACAAATGCACCGATTTCGTCGCTGATCCCATTGGATTCGTTGCCCATTACGATGAATCCGCCTTTGGACGAAAACTCAAATTCATAAAGGGAAGCCCCGCCAAGAAATGCACCTACAACGGGCTTATTCTGTTCATTATCAGATAAGTAAGTATTAAGGTCAGTATAAAAGGTTTTGATCCTCGTGAAAGAACCTTTTGCGGCGGCGATTACTTTGGGGTTGTAAAAATCAGTGGTACCTTCCGAGCAGATAATCTTGCGGATCCCGTACCAGTCGGCAACCCGGATGATCGTGCCAAGGTTCCCAGGGTCGCGGATGTCGTCCAGAATCAATACAAATTCAGTTCCTTCCTGAGACAAAAATGCATTTTGCTTCGTTTTAGCAACAGCGAGGCAAGAATCGTTTGTCTGGAAAGAACCTAGTCCTTCCAGTTCCTGTATCGTAACCGTTTCTATGAATGCACTATGCGGGGATAGAATAGTTGAGTATTTTTGCTGGAATTCCGTTGTGGCTAATACAAACTCGATTTCGAAATCGGAATCAAACAATTCCAGGACACTTTTGGCACCTTCGACTATAAAAGCCTGATGCAGCTGCCTGTACTTCTTGATTTTTAGCGAGTTAATATACTTAATACGATTTTTTGACAGCATTGAATATCAATTGTAGGATTACATACAGCTTCGTCGTTTTCCTGGCCCTCACAGGATTGTTTTCCTGCACACCCCGATCTTCCTCTAACAACAACTACTATCTCGGAAATTCATCCATCAGAGGCAACCGCGTTGTCGGTGACGCCGAGCTCGATGCATTGATCCCTCAAAAACCAAACCGACGGCTGCTCGGACTACCTATTTTCCCGTATGTCGGCCTGTATCGTTTTGGTGAACTCTTTTACAACAAAGAGGAAAAGCAAAGAAAGGTAATCGAGGTGACGCAAAATTATCAGAAAGAATCCCGGATTCACGAAAATTCTCCCAAAAAGCTCGAAAAGGTACAGCGCCGCTACGCTAAGAAACTCGAAAAGGCGCAGATCAGAGCGCAGCAGGGTAACTTCTGGATGCGCGTATTGGGCGAAGCGCCTGTGTATTTCAGAATAGAGGAAGTAGCTCAGAATGCTGATAAAATGCAGCGGTACCTTTACAACAACGGCTTTTTTGAGGCTAAGGTGAGCTACAAACCAGATACAATTTTCAACCGCGTCAAGATCAATTACCTGGTTACTGAAAATAAGCCGACAATTATCAGGGATGTATATTATCAGGTCAAAAACGCCCTCGCCGACAGCATTATCAATGCAACTTCCAAGAACGCGGCGCTGGCTGGCAAGAAACGCTACGACGGGGACAGCTTTGAAGAAGAGCGTATCCGGATTGAAACCTTAATGCGCAACGAAGGTTACCTGGGTTTTTCCCGCCAGAATGTATCTTATCTGGTAAATGATACCATTACCAATCCCAAAACAGACAGCAGCTTCAAATCGGTTGACGTGAATGTACGCGTGGAGATGCCGGGCAAAAACAACAATCCGGTCAGGTACAAAATCAACTCCGTGCATTTCGAAGTACTGCCCGCGGCGGGTACTCCGGATTCGCTGTTCAGAAAAGATACCAGCAGCTTCAAGGGCATTCAATATGTGTTCAGTGAAAAGCGGTTTTCCAAAAGAATACTCGACAGCAAGATCCAGATGCGGCCGGGCGATTTTTATAGTCAGGCGAAAGAAAGGGGAACGCAGCAGCAGCTTTCGCTCACGGACCAATTCGATTTTGTCAATTACAGCTACACCCTGGATTCAACAGGTTACGGGATAAATAGTTATTTCAAAGTAGTCCCATTGAAGAAGTACCAGATTTCCACCGACGTAGGTCTGAATGTAATTCAGCTGCAAGGCGCGCCGGGCCCATTTGCCAACTTGTCTTACAAAATCAGGAATGTATTCAATGGACTGGAAAACTTCGAGGCCAACTTGCGCGGAGGGATCGAGCTGGTGCCAGGCTTCATCGGCGACCAGGCTATTTACCGAAGCGAAGAAGTCGGGCTGAATACCTCACTGATTTTCCCCCGCCTTTTATCACCAGGAACTTTCCTGCAACGCAAAACGGCGAATTACAATCCCCGCACGCAGGTTGGTTTGGGTTACAATTACGTAAACAGGCCTGAATACACACGTACGAACGTGAAAGCGGCGATAAATTATTCGTGGCAGCCAACGAACAAGACCTTGTTCAATTTGTCGCTGGTTGATCTTAATATTCTCAACACCCAAAATATACGGGCTGATTTTCAGAGTTTGCTCGACGACCTGTTTAAGCAAGGCAATAATCTGGCAAACAGCTTTCAGAAATCGTTTGTTTCGGACATTAATGCAAGTTTTGTCTACAATACCAATGCATTGATCGGCCCACCAAAGCGCGCTACCTATTTCAGACTCGCGCTGGAATCGGGCGGGACTTCACTCAATATCCTGCCCAAGCAGCAGCAGCTGATCAGGCACGTTTTCGGAAACGATCTTCTGTTCTATAAATACCTTCGCTGGAATGCAGACTACCGTCGTTACTGGCCGGTTGGAAAACGGTCTTCGTTCGTGGCACGGATTAACAGCGGGGCGGTTTATAGCTATGGAGATAGCAAGGTACCTCCTTATGAAAAGTACTTTTTTGCAGGCGGTTCCAACAGCTTGCGCGCCTGGCTGCCCAGGCGGCTCGGACCAGGTTCGTCACCGCCGCAATTGACTGCCAATAATCTCTCAATCGAGTCACCGGGCGAGTTTCTGCTGGAAGGCAATCTGGAATGGCGCGGTTACCTGGCCAATTTCTTTGGCGACATTAATTACGCGCTCTTTATCGACGCCGGAAATGTATGGAGTTTAAACAGCACGTCGGCCGAGCCTCAGAAGTTTGATACCCAAAGCTTTGCCCGGGAGATTGCGGTAGGGACAGGTTTTGGTATTCGGTACGATTTATCCTTTTTCATTCTGAGATTCGACTTTGGGGTCAAAGTTTATGATCCGGCTGTCCAGAAATTTGTGCTGGACGAACTTCAATTCAACAAACTGTTCAAGAAAACACAACCTAATTTCCTGAACATCAATCTGGGTGTTGGCTATCCGTTCTGATCACCTTCATACAGGCTACATTCCATGACAGTTTGTCAGTTTTCTTCGTTTTCTTGTTATATTTGTAATCTTTCACCTGCTGTTTAGTACGGTCAAAGATCTTGTTTACTGCTTCATGCAGATCTAAAAAGTGTTTAAGAACCCTACCAATGGAGCAAAGAGTTGCCAATTCACTGAAAATTTTAACGGATGCGGATAAAGAAGCGTGTGAGACTGTCCGTATTTCAGAAAACGAGCCCGCTTCCAACAAAAAGAGGCTTTTTATAGAAAGTTATGGCTGTCAGATGAATTTCTCCGACAGCGAAATCGTGGCGTCGGTAATGCGGGAGGCAGGTTTTGCTACTACCTCCGATGTGGAAGACGCAGATTTGATATTCCTGAATACCTGTGCGATCCGCGACAACGCCGAGCAAAAAGTGCGGAACAGGTTAATGCACCTGAATTTTATCAAGAAAAGAAAGCCCGGAACCCTGATCGGCGTACTAGGTTGTATGGCAGAAAGGTTGAAAGCGCAGTTGCTGGAAGAGGAGCAAATGGTTGATATCGTCACCGGCCCCGACGCTTACCGCGACCTGCCCCGACTGGTAATGGAGGCTGGCAGCGGACAAAAAGGAGTAAATGTATTTTTATCAAGAGAAGAAACTTACGCCGACATCGCGCCAATTCGCCTCAACTCAAATGGGGTAACTGCGATGGTTTCCATTATGCGTGGGTGTGACAATATGTGCAGTTTCTGCGTGGTACCTTTTACGAGAGGACGTGAACGCAGCCGAGATCCTTATTCCATTGTGAAAGAAGCCGCAGGTCTGTTCCGCGACGGCTATCGTGAGGTAACATTGCTTGGCCAGAATGTCGACAGCTACAAATGGGAGAACAAAGTCAATTTTGCAAAGCTGCTCGAAATGGTAGCACAGGTTCACCCCGACTTGCGCGTCAGGTTCAGCACTTCCCATCCGAAAGACATTACGGACGAGGTTTTATATACCATCAAAAAATACGATAACATCTGTAAGTACATCCATTTACCAGCACAAAGTGGAAATAGCCGGATTCTTGATTTGATGAACCGGACATATGACCGCGAATGGTACCTGGAAAGAATCGACAGCATTCGCAGGATACTTGGTGAAGACTGCGGGATTTCGCATGATATGATCACTGGATTTTGCTCGGAAACCGAAGAAGAGCATCAGGATTCGATTTCCCTGCTGGAATATGTCCGGTTTGATTTCGGCTATATGTTCTCATACTCCGAGCGTCCCGGAACGCTTGCCGCCAAGAAATTTGCAGATGATATTCCGGCCGATGTGAAACAGAGAAGGCTGGCGGAAATGATTGATGTACAGCAACGCATTTCGCTGGAAAGAAACAAAAGACTGATCGGCACAGTCCAGAAAGTGCTCATTGAGGGAACATCGAAACGTTCCGAAGAGGATTTTTCGGGCCGGATTGATCAGGGTAAGAAAGTTATTTTCCCGCGGGAAAACTTCAAAAAAGGTGATTATGTCAACGTACTGATCACGGAATGTACGGCTGCCACACTGAGAGGAAAAATCGTGGCCGAGGTAGAGGCCGTTTTATAATTATTGCAAAGCCAGGCACGATCCTGGCTTTTTAACCTGATAGCCGAAAGCCAGTGGCTATTGCGAACCGCTATTTGAATGAATCCTACTGAAATACAATCCATTAAGAACCGCTTCGGGATCATCGGCACTTCTCCTGGACTTAACCACGCGATCAATGTCGCAGTTCAGGTAGCAGCTACTGATCTTACCGTACTGATCACCGGGGAAAGCGGAAGCGGGAAAGAATCTTTCTCTAAAATCATACATAGCATCAGCTCTCGCAAACATGGGCCGTTTATTGCGATCAACTGCGGGGCTATTCCGGAAGGAACAATCGATTCTGAATTGTTCGGGCACGAAAAAGGCGCATTTACAGGCGCGCTCGATGCCCGGAAAGGCTATTTTGAAACAACAAATACGGGTACCATTTTTCTGGATGAAGTCGGCGAAATGCCGCTGGGTACACAAGCCAGGTTGCTTCGTGTGCTTGAAAACGGCGAGTATATACGCGTAGGTTCTTCCAAAGTTTTGAAAACCAATGTACGCGTGGTCGCAGCTACGAATGTAAATCTGCTCGACGCCGTTAATAATGGGAAGTTCAGGGAAGACCTTTACTATCGTTTAAATACTGTTCCCATTTACGTCCCGCCGCTGCGTGACAGGGGTGAAGATATCCTGCTGCTTTTCAGAAAATTTACCAACGATTTTTCTGAACGGTACCGTACCAAGCCTGTCCGCCTCGACGCAGAAGCGAGGGATTTATTGCTGCAATATGCATTTCCCGGAAACATTCGTCAGCTCAAAAATATCGCTGAACAGATTACCATTCTCGAAACCGATAAAGATCTCCCGATCAGCACGGAAAGACTTAACCATTACCTGAACCCGGTCCAGCCTTCCAGTCGCAAAGCACTGGTTACATTGCGCAACAGCGAGGAGGCGGCCGGTTCATTTTCGGAGCGCGAATTGCTGTATAAAGTGCTGTTCGATATGCGCCGGGATGTAACCGAATTAAAAAAGCTGGTGAGAAACGTGCTGGAAAATGAAAAGTATGGAGGTGAGATATTGAAGGATCACCAGGAGTTGTTCAGCTCGATCAATAATATTGAGCCCGTAGTCAACACTCCTACCATTGAACCTGCCCGACTGCTCTCTCCCCCACCGCCCCGCACCGTGGATCTTGATCGCTACTCTGACGAACGCAGCGAGATTGAGGACGTAGTACACGTATCCGCAGAAGAGGAATCCTTGTCGCTGGAAGACAAAGAGAAGGAAATGATCATCAAAGCATTGCGAAAGAACAACAACAAACGAAAGTATGCCGCCAATGCATTGGGCATTTCCGAAAGGACGTTATACAGAAAAATCAAACAGTATGATATTGAAGAATAAAGCCTCGCGCAGCGGCGTGGGCAGAATACATTTCATGAAGGTCCTGGCAGTTTTGTTGGTGCTGCACAGTTCGTTTTTCCTGTCAGGCTGCGGCGTGTATTCGTTTACGGGTACCAACCTTTCGCCAGACATTAAAACGTTCAGCGTGCTTAACTTTACAATGGGCACAGCGGGCGGCCCGTCGGATCTGCCGCAGAGGTTAACGGAAGATTTAAAGGAGTACTTCCAGAGAAATACCAGTCTTACTAGTCAGCCCGGCGGCGGCGACCTCATCTTGGAAGGATCCATCACCGGGTACGACGTGCTGCCGGCCGCTCCGACTGCAAATGACCAGGCTGGCTTGAACAGGCTCAATGTAACGGTTCAGGTTCGTTACACGAATGCAAAAGACGAGACGAAGAATTTCGATCAGTCTTTTACCTACTATGCAGATTTCCCTCAGGATCAGACATTAAACCAGAATGAAGCACGGCTATTGCCAACAATCCGTGAAAACCTTGTGCAGCAGATTTTCAATAAATCAGCTGCCGACTGGTAAGAGCAGGTCGATTTTTACTTAATTTCAACCCTCCAAATCTAACAGAGTAGCCGGTTATGGCCATTATTGATAAAGATACATTCAACCGGCTTGTTAAAGAACCTGCACAAACTGGCAGTGACATGATCCCCGTGCTGGAAGCGACGATCAAGGCTTTCCCTTACTTTCAGATCGCCCATTCTCTTCTTGCAAAAGCTACCGTGGGTTCTGAAAAGCTGGACGAAACCCGGCCACGTGCCGCGGTGTACGCGCTGAGCCGCATTGCATTGCAGCAGCTGATCGAGAGCGATACCGATCGGTACGATGCCGCTACGGCAGTACAGGAGGTAGCGGAAATACCGGAAATTGTTGAACCGCAGAATGGAGAAGATATCCTGATCTCGGATGTGGAGCAGCAGGCCACGGCAGCCCAGGCCTTGAAATCAGAAGAGCAAAAGCGGCAGCAGCAGATTATTCAGGGTTTTATGAAGAAAAACCCGCGTATTAACAGGCAGGATAACAATCTCGAACCCGTAGTACTTGATCTGAGCGGCAGAGTCGCAGAGTCTTGGGAAGGAACCATTGAAACCGAAGCATTTGCAAAAATCCTGATCCGGCAAGGCAAAATCGAGAAGGCAATTGATGTATACCAAAAATTGATCTTGAAAAAACCGGAAAAAAGAAATTACTTTGCGAAAAAATTAAGCGAACTGTACGACAAGTAGTAAGGTGTTTAAAAAGTTCGTGAGTTGGGAGTTTAAAGTTTATGAGTTTAAAGTTGAGAGACACTAGTAATTAAACATTCACTCATTCAAAATTCACTCATCCCAAATTCAATCATTCAGTCATTCAATCATTCAATCATTCAAAATTAATATTACAAAAGCATGTATTTAGGCCTGATTATCCTCGTGGCGATTGTCGCAGTGTTATTGATTCTGGTAGTTTTGGTTCAAAACTCAAAAGGTGGCGGACTATCGAGCGAGTTTAGCGGTGCCGGTACTACACAAATGTTTGGCGTAAAGAAGACGACTGATTTGCTGGAACAAATTACCTGGGGACTTGCAAGTGCAGTTATTCTGATCTCACTTGGATCTTACATTGTAATTGGTGGCTCTCAAAATACAGGCGGTATCAATAGTGTGAACGTAGAAAGAGCACAGAATGCAGTTGTACCGGGCGGCAAAATCGCTCCCGCGCCGGAAGGTGCCGCACCGGAAGGCGCAGCTCCTGGCGCTGAGCAGGCGACACCTCCGGCTGCTACTCCGGCAGCAACTGATACAACAAAATAAAAAACAGTGATTATTTAAAGCGGTCGTGATCAACATCACGACCGCTTTTTGTTTTAGCATGAACCAGATCAGGCGATGTTGATCTCCTTCATGACGAGCTTCTTCGCCACCGGCAAAAGCGTTTCATGCAGAGGATAATCGTAGTTGGACTCGATGATATAAGTAGCGGGATTCGGCAGCGACTTGTTCTTCTTTGTCAGATCCACTTTAATCTGAGGTACTGTATAGCCGATTCCGATCCTGACAGTATCGAGAAAACGCGTTTTCAGCACACGTTCCTTCAATTCATCATACAATGCAACCTGGTATTGGAATACACTTACCACCGGCTGAAACGTATGTAAAAAGAGCAGGTAACCCTCCTGCAACCGCAGCGGCACAATGCCCACAGGTGAAATTTTGACATTTTCTGCCACTTCCGTAAACCGCTCCATTCCGTCATCGATACTCTTCGACAAGCGCGGTATCGCAAAGTCAAGTATGTAGTTCAGGTCTTCCATGTACAGGTCGTCCTGGTGCGTCTCCTCGTATTGAAGCTGCCATGTTTTCAGGTCTATTCCCGTCAGGTTTTTGGGAAACGCCGTTTGAATGGAGCTCTTGGTGGACCTGATACTGACACAAGTTTCAAAATGGAATTTCAGTTCGGGCAAATGCGGGTGCAGTCTGTTCTGATCAAACTCCTTGTTAATGTGCTGCAGATAAGCCAGCAGCACGTACTTTTTGTATTCAAAATCGAAAACACCTTCGGTCAACCAGTTCTTTTGGAGGTTTGTCATAGCGCGTTCTTATTTGGTGCTGATAAAATTTAGGCATTTTCAGAACACAAAGCAATTATTCTTTTCACTGACACCTTAATAGCATTATAATTATATGTGTCCGCTGATGAATACAAATTTGTCACATTCGCCGGAAAAAATGTCAGAGCTGGTGCGCCTGGCACAGATTGTGCTTACTGGTAATCAGTCAAATCTATTACTGACAAATCTCAAAAAACAAACGTTTAATATTTATGTCAACTTTAGCAGAAATACAAGTGAACGTACAACCTTTGGCTGATCGTGTTCTTGTAGAACCAGCGCCAGCAGAAGAAAAAACTGCATTTGGTATCATTATCCCTGATACTGCAAAAGAAAAGCCACAACGTGGCACCGTAGTTGCCGTTGGTCCGGGTAAAAAGGATGAGCCACTTACAGTGAAAGTAGGTGATACTGTATTGTATGGTAAATACTCAGGTACTGAATTGGCATATGAAGGAAAAGATATCCTGATCATGCGTGAATCGGACATTTACGCCATTATAGGATAATCTGTCCGACATTATTATTCATTAAGTTTCTCTTAAAGTTTTTTCAAAATTATTAACTGTTATGTCTAAGAAAATATTTTTTGACACAGAAGCACGCGACAAGATTAAGAAAGGCGTGGACACATTGGCTGACGCCGTTAAAGTTACATTGGGACCTCGCGGTCGTAACGTGGTAATCGATAAGAAATTCGGTTCTCCAAGCATCACCAAAGATGGTGTTACTGTTGCCAAAGAAATTGACCTGAAAGATCCTATCGAAAACATGGGAGCTCAGCTGGTGAAAGAAGTTGCTTCTAAAACTGCTGACTCTGCTGGTGACGGTACTACTACTGCAACCGTATTGGCACAAGCTATCTACTCGATCGGTGTGAAAAACGTAGCAGCGGGTGCTAACCCAATGGATCTGAAACGTGGTATCGACAAAGCTGTTTCGATCATCGTTAAAGACCTTGAAGGACAGAAAAAAAATATCTCTACTTCCAAAGAAATCGCTCAGGTTGCTACTATTTCAGCAAACCATGACGAGGAAATCGGAAACATGATCGCTGAGGCGATGGAGAAAGTAGGTAAAGAAGGTGTAATCACTGTGGAAGAAGCACGTGGTACTGAAACAGAAGTTAAAACTGTGGAAGGTATGCAGTTCGACCGTGGTTACCTGTCTCCATACTTTGTAACAAACACAGAGAAAATGGAAGCTGAGCTGGAGCGTCCATACATCCTGATCTCTGAGAAGAAAGTTTCTTCAATGAAAGAATTGCTTCCTGTTCTGGAAGCAGTAGCTCAAACCGGCCGTCCTTTGCTTATTTTGGCAGAAGATGTTGACGGAGAAGCACTTGCTACATTAGTAGTAAACAAAATTCGTGGTGCATTGAAAGTAGCAGCTGTTAAAGCTCCTGGTTTTGGTGACCGTCGTAAAGCAATGCTGGAAGATATCGCGATCATCACTGGCGGTACTGTAATTTCAGAAGAGCGCGGTTTCAAATTGGAAAACGCATCTCTGGAATATCTGGGTACTTGCGAGAAAGCGATTATCGACAAAGACAATACAACTTTGGTGAACGGTTCAGGCAACTCTGAAGACATTCAGGGCCGCGTAAACCAGATCAAAGCACAAATTGAAAACACAACTTCTGATTACGACCGTGAGAAATTGCAGGAGCGTCTTGCAAAACTTTCAGGCGGTGTAGCTATCCTTTACATCGGAGCTGCAACTGAAGTTGAGATGAAAGAGAAAAAAGACCGCGTTGACGATGCATTGCACGCTACCCGTGCTGCTGTTGAAGAAGGAATCGTTGCTGGTGGTGGTGTAGCTTACATCCGTGCTACTGCTGCGCTGGAAGGCGTTGAAGGTTCTAACGAAGACGAGAAAACCGGTATCAATATCATCCGCGTTGCTTTGGAAGCTCCTTTGAGAACAATCGTTTCTAACTCAGGTCAGGAACCTTCGGTTGTTGTACAAAAAGTGAAAGAAGGAACCGGCGCTTACGGTTACAACGCTAAAGACAATGTTTACACAGACCTTCTTGAAGCTGGTATCATTGATCCTAAGAAAGTATCGCGTTTGGCTCTTGAAAACGCAGCATCTATCGCGGGCTTGTTGTTAACAACAGAATGCGTAATTGCTGACGAGCCAGAAGAAGCTCCTGCTGCTGGTGGCCACAGCCACGGTGGTGGAATGGGTGGAATGATGTAATTCCATTCTCATCTGATAAAAGAAAAACCGTCGGGATATCCTGACGGTTTTTTGTTGTCAATGAATTTTGAAATATCCGCTTGAAAACTTCCGGCGGCTATCTGCGCTACTCAACGTTATGAAAAACTCCTATTTAGACGTAAGTCGGGGAGTTTGGTCACATATTTTGAGCTAAATTTTTTTGATCACGAAAGCATACGTCCGTCCTGCATTACCAGCCGCCTGTCGGCCATTTCAGCTAGATCTTCGTTGTGGGTAACAATGATGAATGCCTGTCCGAATTCACTCCTTAGCTTGAAGAACAGCTGGTGCAGTTCCAATGCATTATGCGAATCAAGATTGCCGCTTGGCTCGTCGGCCAGTACAATGGCGGGGTTATTTAGAAGTGCCCTGGCCACTGCCACACGCTGCTGCTCCCCACCTGAAAGCTGCGAAGGTAAATGGTCCATTCTACTTGCTATACCCAGCAACGAAAGCAGCTCTTTGCCTCTGTCGATGATCTGCTTTTCACCGATATTTCCATTGATATAACCCGGCATACACACATTTTCGAGTGCTGTAAATTCGGCTAGCAAATTGTGAAACTGGAAAATAAAGCCGATTTTCTCATTCCGAAACCGCGCCAGGTCTTTGTCTTTCTGATTAAATACATTCACCCCGTCGATAATCACTTCCCCCGCTTCGGGCCTGTCCAAAGTCCCGAGAATGTGCAGGAAAGTACTTTTACCCGCACCCGACGGACCGACGATCGCTACTACTTCACCCTTCTTAACTTCCAGATCAATTCCCTTCAAAACCTGTAAAGAACCATAAGTGCGACGGATCCCGCTCGCCTGAAGTAAATTCATGATCTGATTGAAGATAATTGAGCGTATTCCTTCGCCCGTTTTGATTAATTCCTTAATTTGCCTCGAAAATACCAATTTACTTTTATACTCATGAATATTCACGAATATCAAGGCAAAAGCGTTCTTAAAAAATACGGTGTGCGTATTCAGGAAGGACTCGTAGCCGACACTCCCGATAAAGCGGTGGAAGTTGCACGCGAGTTGAGCCAGCAAACAGGCACCAAATGGTATGTAGTTAAATCTCAAATTCATGCCGGTGGCCGTGGTAAAGGCCGGATCGTTGGTACCGAGCAGCGCGGTGTAGCACTTGCGAAATCGGTGGAAGATGTCAGAACAATTTCAAACAATATTCTGGGTAAAGTATTGGTGACACACCAAACCGGGCCGGACGGAAAACGTGTAAATAAAGTACTTATCGCGGAAGACGTTTACTATCCAGGCGTGAGTGAGCCAAAAGAATACTATCTGTCTATCCTCCTGGACCGCGGCAGAAACTGCAATGTGATCATGGCCAGCACCGAAGGCGGTATGGACATCGAAGAAGTTGCTGAGCATACTCCTGAAAAAATTATGAAGGAATGGATCGATCCGAAAGTTGGATTGCAACCTTTCCAGGCTCGTAAGGTAGCTTTTGCGCTTGGATTGGAAGGCGATGCTTTCAAAGAAATGGTGAAATTCATCACTTCACTTTACAAAGCTTACGTAGAAAGTGATTCTTCGATGTTCGAAATCAACCCGGTTTTGAAAACATCTGACAATAAAATTCTTGCCGTTGATGCAAAAGTTGACTTGGATGACAACGCATTGTACCGTCACCCGGAACTGGCTGAAATGCGCGACACCAACGAAGAAGATCCTCTGGAAGTAGAAGCAGGTGCAAATAACCTGAACTATGTGAAACTGGACGGAAACGTAGGGTGTATGGTAAACGGCGCCGGACTTGCAATGGCGACAATGGACCTGATCAAGCTGTCTGGCGGCGAGCCTGCTAACTTCCTGGACGTTGGAGGTGGCGCAAATGCACGTACCGTAGAGGCAGGTTTCCGCATTATCCTGAAAGACCCAAATGTAAAAGCAATCCTGATCAACATCTTCGGTGGTATCGTTCGTTGCGACCGTGTTGCTGCTGGTGTTGTGGAAGCTTACAAGGCAATTGGCGAGATCCCCGTACCGATCATCGTTCGTCTGCAAGGAACGAATGCAGAAGAAGGCGCGAGAATTATCAATGAATCAGGACTGAAAGTTTATTCTGCGATTGAATTCAAAGAAGCTGCAGCGAAGGTTTCAGAGGTTCTGGCTGAACTGGGAGTTTAGAAAAATGAAAGCTTACAACAAAAAGGGTGGCCTGCGTGGCTACCCTTTTTCGTTTTCGTCAATTACTTAAATAAATCTATATTTTTGTAAATGGAGGAAGCGGCTTTCGACAAGAACAAAGTAATGGATTACTGGACTCAGAGTTCGGATGATGACTTTGAAACTATGATCGCGTTGTCCGATAGCAAACGTTATGCATGGAGCTTATTTGTTGGACACTTAATGGTAATGGCCGAAAAACTTCTTAAGGCGCTTTACGTGAAGGTCAACAATGAATTTCCGCCATTTACACACAATTTGCTGAGATTAGCTGAAAAGAGTGACATCGAACTCACAGAGGAAAAGAAACTGTTTCTTGTGTCAGTGACCGCCTTCAATATCAATGGACGGTACGATGATTATAAAATGAGCTTTCAGAAAACCTGCACGCAAGACTTTACAAGTGCATGGATTGGAAGACTAAAAGAAAACAGATTATGGATCAAGGAATTGATAAGATCATAGAACGCTTTGTTTCCAGTGTCTCCAAAACCCAACCGGGATTGGTCGGTGCCTATCTCTTCGGTTCCTATGCCAAAAACAACTTCCGTGCAGAAAGTGATATAGACATTGCACTGGTTATCGACCATCTTCCGGACAGTGAAAAGTTTAACACCCAGGTACGGCTAATGTTGCTGGCTACCCAGTTTGATTCAAGAATCGAGCCACATCCTATTTCGAAACAGGACCTGATGTCGTCCAACAATCCCTTTGCGGCTGAAATCAGAAGACCGGAATTGAATTTAAGTTGCAGTAATCATCCCAATATTAAATACAACACCATCGTAGCAGCAAAGCTGGCCACACCCTGCAAACCCGTCAGAATCGTATGCGTGCGGTACGTATCCCGGGCTGAAATTCCGGTAAACTGCGACACGACCCAAAACCAGGCATCATTCGTATGTGATACCACCATTGCACCGCTGCCCACTGCCATGACCACGAGCGTAATCTGAATGGGAGTAACAAAGCCCAGTGAAGCCAGTAAAGGCGCCAGGATACTGGTTGTTAAAACCATCGAAGAAGTAGTGGATCCCTGCGCTGTTTTGAAGAATGCAGCAATAAAAAACGCGATCAGCAGCATATAGCCGCCGCACATTTCATTTGTCAACAACCACTCGCTTACCATTCCTTTCAAATCGGTCTCTTTGAGGATCGCACCGAAAGCGCCGCCAGCGCCTACCAGCACAAGCGTAGTACCGCAATGCTCAATGCCGCTTTTAAAGCAGGACATCATACGCTCAGCGGCATTTTCAGGGAATAACGAATAACTGAAAAAGATTGCCAGCAGAAATGAAACCAGCGGGCTTCCGAAGAACTCCAGCCAAATAGTCCATTGCTGCGGGAAGTTGAGGATGCTGGCAAAAGAAGCAAGTGTGATCAGCAGAATGGGGAGCACAATTGGCATAAATGCTTTCCAGGCTGGTGGGAGCTTTCTTTCGGGTATTAACACAGGCTCCTCTACGGCTGCGTCGGTGGTAATCGCAATGTTTCGCGCGTACCTCTGAGCAAACCAGGTAGAGAGAAAGAGACTGGGTATTGACACAACCAGCCCCACCAGAATCACCAGCCCGACTGAGCTCGCTATGCCCAGGTTACCCGCCGCCGAAAGTGGCCCGGGAGTAGGCGGTATCAATGTATGTGTCGCAAAGAGTCCGCCTGAAAGCGACAACGCGATCGCAGTGAGCGGCTTGCCTGTTCGTTTGGCAACAATCTGATTGAGTTTATGTAAAATGATAAAGCCGGAATCACAAAAAACAGGAATACCCACAATTCCACCGATGACGGACATAGCAAATGCAGGATGTTTCTCGCCAAACAGCTTTAAAATCACATCAGCCACCTTAATAGCTGCGCCCGACTTATCTAATATTGCACCGATCACACAGCCCAGAATGACCATTAACCCGATTTTGGACATTAGTTCTCCAAAACCTTTTCCAATGGTCTCGGCAAGTTTGTCAATCGGAAGACCTGCAAATATCCCTACTCCTATTGCCGCCAGGAGCAGGCCCACCAGCGGATGGAGCTTGAACACGGTAGAACTGAGCACGATGAAAACGATTGCGGCAAATACGATGAAAATGATCATGAAAGCTGCGTTACAGGAGTTTCATCACAGCCTCGTCACCCATTACCGCATTGGCCGGCCGCGGGTGGGCTTCATTGAAAACTTCGAGTTCATTTTGGGTCAGTACCCTGGCAGGTGCTTCGTCGATGTTACCCTGAGCATCCGTCACCGATTTTAGATCCAGCTGGAGATGCTTTGCCATGAATGCATACATTGCTTTCCTCTTTGAAGGACCAAAATCGTGTTTTTCATCTGCCAGGTGGACAGCTTCGAGCCGGTCCGTTTTCCCGTACAAACCGTAGATATTTTTGATAAAAGGATATTCTACCTGTGGTGTATTCTTGGTCCAGTCGCCGCCGTCGGAGATCAGAATCATCGGGCGTGGCGCTGCTAATGCAGCTATCTCTACATTGTTGGTTTGATAATCGCCTTTTTTGTGAATGGGCATCCCACTTTCGCAGACGCAGCCTCCAAAGAAGTAAGCAGAAACCATTACAACCGGAACCGATACCTTTACGCGATCGTCCAATGCAGCCAGCAGGAAAGTTTGCGTGCCCCCGCCCGACTCGCCTGTAACAGCTATTCGCCCGGGATCAACGCCTGGAATGGAGAGCAGATAATCGAGTGAACGGATGCTATTGATCGTTTGCAGTTTTAGCGCCTTTGGCATTTTGTGCTCGCATTGCCTGGCATCTCCCTGCCCGACCATATCCCAAACAAAAACGATCGCACCCATTCTCGCCAGTGTCGCACAACGTTTCTGCGTTTGCTCCCGGAAACGCCCGTGCGGATTTTCACCGTGCCCGTGCGGTGCCAGGATACCTGCGTAAGATTGTTGTTTTTTGAGCGGCCGGTAAAGATTTCCCGTTACATAAATGCCCGGCATACTTTCAAATGCGACGCTTTCAATGGAATATCCATCCATTTCTTTCCGGCTGTGCACAATCGGCTTCGAAGTTGGTTTAGGAGGTAGAATTTGCAAGTCCATCCCTTCGCGGATCTGCTTCCTGATTTGCGCCGCCCGCGTTTCCCACGCCACCCTGGAAGTTACCTGATGTTTTTCAAGAAATTCCCTCCCCTGCTCCTCAGTAAAGTAAGCGCCCTGGCATAGCTCAATCGCTTGCGCTAAACTTTCAAGCTGAAACAAAAAAACAGCTGCTAATGCAAAAACAAGAGCTTTCATATGACGACGAAAAGAGTTAAGGTTTTAGCTCAAAAGGGCATTTGTTCGCAGGGATACTGTTCTGGCGGTTAGCTGTTAGCCATTTGCTATTAGCTGTTAGCAGCTACTGGCGGTTCCTGCCTTAATTATTAAATAACCTTAGTCCTCACCAGGGATAATACTAGCGACAAGATCGCCAATAACAACACTGATCAAAAAAGCTAACAGCTAAAAGCCGATAGCTGACTGCCGACCGCCGATAGCCGACTCACAACACCGCCACCTTTACATACTTCTCAATAATATGTGCCTCGGCGCGGCTTACTGTGCCTTTATATTCTCCGTCAATTTGGAAATGGGCTTCTTTATCCAGGCATTCTATCACGGCATGTTTAACCGATATGACCTTCATGATTTCGGGATTGAAATCGGTGTTGCCTGCGAGGATCTTGGCGGTTTCGATGAAGTCAAGCTTTTTTGCGATCACGAGTTCAAAAAACCCGTCGGACATATCTCCCATCGGATTGATGGTTACGCCGGTACCATATTTCTGTGCATTCGCGATAATGACGATCAATGCATCAGTTTCTATTACTTCGTCTGGTGTGGTGATCCTGGCTGTAAAGTTTTCATGCTCGCTGAGTGTTTTCAGCATTTCTCGCGCATAACCCAGCTTACCGCGTGTTTCGCTGTTCTCATAATTTTTCACCAACAATGCATTTAATCCTAGATCGCTCAAATGTAGGCTGATATCTCCATTGATCGACACTGCGTCCATGTGCATGATATTGTTTCCGAAAGCAACATCCATTGCCTGGTCGATAGAGCCGGAGAGCCCAAAATCAACCGACAGCCCATTGGCAGAACCGGCCGGAATAATACCCATAATTACATCTAAACCATATACTGCCTGTGCTACCAGCGAAATTGTTCCGTCCCCTCCGGCTACCAGAACCCGCTCCGGCTTTATCTCCCTGACCATAGCCCGGATTACCTCCATATCATCTTCCCCGGTGGTAGGATACATGCGCAGCTCATACCCCTCGGCCTGTGTTTTTTCAATGGATTTTTCGAAAATAACATCCTTGTTAACATCGCCGGAGATCGGATTAACAACCAGCAAAACTTTTCGTTCTGAAAACATATTGGCTAAATTAGGGTCTTAAAGTCTAAGTGGGTTAAAGATAGTTATGAAACGTTGTGACTTAAAACTGTATCGCGGCTATGCGAATAAAACGGAACTGGTGGTTTTTGGACATGTTGTTAGAAAGTATCCTTCCGGAGATCGTAAATACACGCGCAGCGGTTTCCGTTACGCCAGAACGATCATTGAGCTGTTCTCCATTAAAACCATTCCGTTCCTGAAAGTAGTACTGAAAGTAGGCAATCTGACTGCGGAAACGACTGCCGAGGAAGACGGATATTTCAGGTTCCAGGTACCATTTACCGAGGCCATGCCCAGCGGCTGGCATAACTATGAAGTGACTGTTGATGAGGAGGTAAATGGAATAAAGTACGAGGCAAGCAGCACAGAGGAGTTTTTCCTTCCTTACAAAACTTCTTACGGACTTATTTCAGATATCGACGATACATTTCTGATCTCGCACAGCCGCCGCTCTTTTCGAAAACTTTTCGTGTTACTGGCCAGGAATGTACAGGCGAGAAAACCATTTGATGATGTGGTAAAACATTACCAGCTCCTCTCATTTGCCAGTCGCACCCATCCGCAGAAAGAGAGCAATATCTTCTTCTATGTGTCGAGCAGTGAATGGAATTTGTATGATATGATCGTCCGTTTCGCGGAGCTGAATGGACTTCCGAAAGCGATTTTGAAATTGAAAAAGATCAAGTCCGGGCTCGACGATTTTGTGATGACAGGTGCGGGTTCGCATTTACATAAGCTGAGGAAAATTCATAATATCATAAATTTTTACCCCGAGCTGCAATTTATTTTACTGGGCGACGATTCGCAGAAAGATCCGGAAATCTATGACGAAATCTGCCGGACTTTCCCTTCCAATATCCGCGCTGTTTACATCAGGCAAACCAGGAAACGGAGCAGGCCCGACACAACCGTTTTCCTAAAAAGTATCCAGGAACAAGGCATAGACACCTGCTACTTCGCCCACAGCAACAAAGCGATCATCCATTCTCTTGAACAGGGAATCGTATTCCAGACACCCGAAGAGCCACTTACCGAAATCATTCCAAAAGAAATTATTGAAAATCAATCCCCAAAAACACCTTAACAGGTTACGATCAATTTCTATCAATGGAAATATCACACATTCGACCAGGCGCTCACGTGCTTTAACCTGAGGGAAATATGAAAAAAATACTGATTGTCGAAGATGACCGCAGAATTGCCCAGAATATCTTTCGCGGACTTGCTGCAGAACATTTCGAAGCGGAAATCGCGTACGACGGGATTACCGGAAAGCAGCTCGCGCTCGACAAGAAATTTGACCTGGTGTTACTGGATGTGAACCTGCCCGGGATGAAAGGATATGAAGTTTGTCAGCAAATAAGAATCTACAAGCCCGCGCTGCCCATTATCATGCTTACAGCTTACGGTGAGGTCGAAGACAAGATCGAAGGCTTGAACCGGGGGGCCGACGATTACATCGTGAAACCATTTGATTTTCGCGAACTGCTTGCCCGCATCAATGCGGCGCTTCGCGTTTCGGTGCTCAACAATCCCGAAACCTCAGATAAAGTATTGCGGATTGCAGATCTTGAAATGAACCTCGGGACCAAGCAGGTCAAACGTGCCGGGAATGCGATCGACCTGACTGCAAAGGAATTTGCATTGCTCGAATACTTCCTGCAGCACCGCGGCCGTGTGGTATCCAAAATGGACCTGGCAGAGCACGTCTGGCACCTTAACTTCGATCCCGGTACCAATGTAGTAGAAGTGTATATCAACTATTTACGCAAGAAAGTAGATAAGGATTTTCCCGTAAAACTGATCCACACGCGCCCGGGAATGGGTTATGTCATGAAAGAAGAGTAAATGCTATGAAAATAAAAGACCGGATCGCATTGCAGTTCACGCTACTTGTAGCGGCAATACTTCTTTTGTTTTCATTCGCCATTTACAGTGTATCTGAGCATTACCGCCAGGAAGAATTTTACGATCGCCTGAAAAGCCGGGCTCAAACTACCTGCCGCCTGCTTGTAAAAGTGAAGGGTATCGACAAAGATCTTTTGAAAGCGATAGACCAGAATACGCTGTCGGAGATGCTCGATGAAAAGGTTTTAATCTTTGACAGCGAGAACGAGATGATCTATTCCAGTGTCGACGACAAGCTGCTGACTTACCAGAAATCGCTGCTGGACGAGGTGAGGGAGAATAAATACATTGAATTTCACCAGGGAGAAAACGAGGTGATCGGGCTGCTTTACCAGGACGACAGTGACCCGCTTGTGGTGCTGGCTTCGGCTTACGACACATTCGGCCACAGCAAACTTGATAACCTTGAAAATACATTGGGTTGGGGTTTGCTCGCGGGTATTGCCATCACGGTGATACTGGGCATTTATTTCGCCGGAAATGCATTGCGTCCGATCAACCGGATCAACGGACAGGTTTCACTCATTACGGCACAGAACCTTTCGCAGCAGCTGGATGAAGGAAACCGGAAAGATGAAATCGCCCAGCTCGCCATTAACTTCAATACCGTTCTCGACCGGCTTAACAAGGCTTTTGAACAACAAAAAAGCTTCGTATCCCACGCGTCTCACGAGTTGCGGACTCCGCTGGCTGCATTGAAGTCGGAGATCCAGCTCGGTCAGCGTTTTACGAGGAACAATGAAGAGCTGAAAGAAGTATTTGCCAACCTGTTCTCTGACACGGAAAGGTTGATCAACATTACCAACAGTTTATTATTCCTCGCGCGTTCGTATGAAAGTACGGCTAACCTTAAAATGGCCGCCATTCACCTCGAAGATCTTGCATTCCTGGCAAAGGAAGAACTGCTCACCTCCCACCCTGAATACCACGTTGACATTGATTACGAGCGCATTCCCCAACATGAGAATGAAACCGTAATCCGTGGGAATGAAGAATTGTTAAAGCGGGTTTTC
This sequence comes from Dyadobacter crusticola DSM 16708, assembly GCF_000701505.1. GTDB lineage: Bacteria > Bacteroidota > Bacteroidia > Cytophagales > Spirosomataceae > Dyadobacter > Dyadobacter crusticola. The sequence continues at coordinate 541,044 of NZ_JNJB01000004.1, forward strand.
TCAAATCTGCTTGATAACGCGTGCAAATATTCCTCCGATCACCGTGCGCAGATGATCATTTCAACGGATTCGAAATCCTGCTCGGTAAAAGTGAGGGACAAAGGTATCGGCATCAGTAAAGAAGACTTACCCCGGATTTTTGACCCGTTTTTCCGCTCATCCGAAGCTGCCGAGCTGCCGGGCTTCGGGATTGGACTGTCGATATGCCAGCGCATCGTGGAACTGCATCAGGGTACCATTTCAGTTACCAGCGAAATGGGTGTTGGCAGTGAGTTCCGGGTTCAGCTCAGTCATGTGTAGGTCGCGGTTTCAGCCCACCTTTCTTTCTTTCTAATTTTTTTCTAACCTTATTTTAAGGCTGCTGTAATACTGGCATCCGAATATCGCATGTTCTAACTCAGAAAACATGCGAACCTACATAATCGGGCTGCTCATTTTAATATCAGGCAGTTTACGCGCACAAGATACCCTCAGGCTTTCTATCCGGCAGGCCGACAGTCTTTTCCTCCAAAACAACCTTGAATTACTCGCCGAGAAATACCAGATCGAAATTGCAAAGTCGATTGAAATTCAGGACAGGCTCTGGAACAATCCTACGTTCGGTGTCGAGATCAGCGCTTACAATCCGTCGCGGGGCGCATTTGATGTCGGTAAAAACGGGCAGAAAGCACTTACGATCTCACAGCTGATCACCCGCGCCGGCAAGCGCAACAAACAAGTAGCCCTGGATGTGGAAAGTACCCGCAAGAGCGAATACCAGTTTTACGACCTGATACGTACCCTCAAATTTGAGCTTCGTCAAAACTTCTTTGAGACTTATTATCTGGAACAAACGATCGCATTGTATGATACCCAGATCAACACACTTACAACCACAGTCAGTGCTTTTCAGAAGGAATATGAGCGAAAAAACATTTCCCTGAAAGAAGTGGTACGCCTGAAAGCGCTGCTGTTTCAGCTCACAAACGACCGGGCCGATATCCTCTTCGAACTTCAGGAAAATCAGCGCAATCTCCGGACGCTGCTCAACACCAACCGCCCCGTGAAGTCTGTAGTCGACAGCTCGGACATTCGCAGGTACCAGCTTGACAGGTATACCCCAGCCGCATTAAAGGACAGAGCATTACAAAGCCGCGCCGATCTGAAAGTAGCGCAATCACAGACCAAAGAAGCGGAACTCAATTACCTGCTGCAAAAAGCACTGGCTGTGCCGGATATCGAAGTTGGCGCAGTTTACGACCAGGCGAGTAATTATGTCAATCATTATTTTGGTATAAATGCGGCGATTACTTTACCCTTTTTCAACCGAAACCAAGGGAACATCAGAGCTGCCAAAAGCAACATCAGTTACTTCAAAACTGCCGAAAATGCACGTCAGAACAGCGTAGGCAACGAAGTTGACGCTGCAATCCAGAAAGTCGACATTGCCGAAAAAGCCTACCAGAGTGTTGAGAACCAATTTACAGATCAGTTCCAGCTACTCAGCAGCGGCATTTACGACAACTTCCAGAAAAGAAACATAACCCTCCTCGAATTCATCGATTTTATTGAAACCTACAACGAAAGCATCCGGGAATACAACCGGCTGCAAGCCGACCGCATTAAGGTATACGAAGAGCTGAACTACGTGGTCGGAGAAGAACTATTCAACTGATAATCACACAAAATCGAACAATTTAATGGCCAGGCCACTTTGAGAAAATGATCAGAAATCTAATTTACTCCGCCGTACTTGCCACGATGGGCCTAAGCTTTGCGGGTTGCGAGAAAAAGCAGGCAGATGCCGAAGAGTCGAAAGCATTTATGCTGTCGGATACCATGATGAGCCGCATTAAGCTGGATACTGTCCGCACGGAGCCGGTCCGCAATGAGCTGACGCTGGTTGGCAAGGTGGTACCCGATGAAAACCGCGTCATTAAAGTATACCCGCTCGTAGGCGGCAATGTGGAAGAAGTGGATGTTGAGCTTGGGGATAACGTCCGCAAAGGCCAGAAGCTTGCAGTGATACGCTCCGGTGAAGTAGCTGATTTCGAGCGGCAAATGATCCAGGCCCAGTCAGATCTGCTGGTAGCACAGAAGAATCTTTCTTCTACCGAGGATCTGTTCGAAAGCAAGCTTGTCCCCGAGCGCGATGTGATATCGGCGCGTCAAATGGTTGATAAAGCGCAGGCTGAGCTGGGCCGGGTGAAGGAGATCTTTTCCATTTATGGTTTGGGCAAATCCACCAACTATACTGTCAAATCTCCGATAGATGGTTTCATAATCGACAAGAATGTAAATCGCGGCATGCAGCTGCGGTCCGACAACTCCGAAAGCCTTTTCACGGTGGGACAAATCGCTGACGTGTGGGTAATGGCCAATGTGAATGAAAGCGACATTCCAAGGATCAAGCTCGGTATGCCCGCAGAAGTGCGCACGATCAGCTTCTCCGATGAAATTTTCAAAGGTAAGGTGGATAAAATCTACAATGTGCTTGATCCTGATACCAAAGCGATGAAGATTCGCATTCAGCTCCAAAATGTAGGCTTCAAGCTCAAACCCGAAATGCACGCGACGGTCAGCCTCAACTTCGAGGAAGGCAGCGAAATGCAAGCAATTCCTTCTCAGGCAATCATATTTGACAGAAGTAAGAACTGGGTAATGGTTTACCACGGCCGAAGCAAGATCGAAACCCGCCCCGTAGAAGTGTACCGTTCACTAGCCAATCGCACCTACATCAAATCCGGCCTTAAACCAGGAGAAACCGTCATTTCAAAGAACCAGCTACTGGTGTATGATGCGTTGAATGACTAGGAGAGGTTAATGTTGAATGATTGAGTGATTGAATGATTGAATAGTTTCAATTAGTGAATGAGCGAATTAGTGAATGAGTGAGTTTTTAAATCTTGAATGATTTTAGTTGCGAATGGGCTTGTTTGCCGACTGTTAATTCTCAACATCTTACCAGTTAATCACCATTCAATAACCCACAATTAGCTCCCATTCCTCCGCAATCCATTCGGTCATTCAAAATTCATTCACTCATTCACTCATTCACTCATTCACTCATTCACTCATTCACTCATTCAAAATTGATCCATGAATAAATTCATCAGAGGAATTGTTGGCTTTTCTTTGAAAAACCAGTTCTTCATATTTTTCCTGACTGGGCTGCTGATTGTGGCTGGTGTGGTTAGTTATCGTGAAACGCCGCTGGAAGCGTTTCCGGATGTGACGAATACTCAGATCATTATTGTAACACAATGGAATGGACGCAGCGCCGAAGAGATTGAACGCTTTGTGACGGTTCCGATCGAAGTGGCGATGAACTCGGTCCAGCAGAAGTCGAATGTGCGCAGTACTACCATGTTTGGCCTGAGCATTATCAAGATCATTTTCGATGATGGTGTGGAGGATTTCTTTGCCAGGCAGCAGGTCAATAATCAGCTCAGGAACATTTCGCTTCCCGAAGGCGTGGAACCGGACGTGCAGCCGCCTTACGGACCTACCGGCGAGATTTTCAGGTTTACATTAAAAAGCAAAGATCGCGACAGCCGCGAGCTTTTGACCCTACACAACTGGGTGATCGACAGACAGCTGCGCAGTATTCCCGGCGTGGCGGACGTGGTTGCATTCGGTGGCCGTGAGAAGATTTACGAAGTGCAGGTTAACCCTACCAAACTCGTCAAATACAACATAACCCCGCTGGAAGTTTATCAGGCAGTTTCCAAGAGCAATATCAATGTAGGCGGTGATGTGATTGAGAAAAACGGGCAGGCATATGTGGTAAGGGGCATTGGTCTGCTCAATTCCATTGCTGATATTCAGAATATTATTGTCGAATTCGTGAAGGACAATCCCGTGCTTGTAAAGGATGTGGCCGATGTCCGCGAATCAGATATGCCACGCGTCGGTCAGGTGGGCCTGGATCAGAATGACGATGTTGTTGAAGGTATTGTGGTGCAGCGTAAGGGAGAAAACCCAAGTGAGGTACTCGCGCGTATAAAGGATAAGGTGAATGAGCTGAATACCAAAATCCTTCCCCCGGATGTCAAAATGGTAACGTTTTACGACCGTGACAATCTTATTGAATTCTGTGCACGTACAGTGAAGCACAACCTGCTCGAAGGGATTGTGCTCGTAACAGTAATCGTGTTCATTTTCATGGCCGACTGGCGCACTACGGTTATTGTCTCGATCATCATTCCCCTTGCACTCCTCTTTGCATTTATGTGCCTGAAACTAATGGGTATGTCAGCCAACCTGCTTTCCATGGGCGCTATTGATTTCGGTATCATTATCGATGGAGCTGTGGTAATGGTGGAAGGTATATTCGTTGCCCTGGATCATCTGGCGCATAAAAATGGAATGGACCGGTACAACAAGCTGTCCAAACTCGGACTGATAAAGAGGACAGGCGGCGAGCTTGGCAAGGCGATCTTTTTCTCCAAACTGATTATTATCACCGCATTGATCCCGATTTTCAGCTTCCAGAAAGTGGAAGGCAAAATGTTTACACCTCTTGCCTTCACGCTTGGCTTCGCGCTCCTCGGCGCCTTAATGTATACGCTAACGCTCGTTCCGGTCCTCTGCTCTATCCTGCTCCGAAAGAATGTGCGCGAGAAAAGTAACCCGATCGTTCGCTTTTTCGACAATACCGTTAGTCGGGGCTTCGAATGGTGTTATGCAAGAAAAAGGGTCAGCGTGTTGTTCGCGATGATTTTCCTGGCTGTGTCTCTATTTTCAGCCAAATTCCTCGGTACTGAATTCCTGCCGACCCTGAATGAAGGTGCGCTTTGGGTGGAAGCAAAAATGCCGATGAGCAGCTCTCTGAATGAAACGATCAAGATGGTGAGCATTCTCAGAGGAAAATTGAATGAATTTCCTGAGGTAAATGGCGTGCTGTCGCAAACAGGACGCTCCAATGACGGCACTGATCCATCCGGCTTCTACTATGTGCAAATGCAGGTGAATTTGAAACCGAAAGAAGAATGGAAACGCAAGATCACGCAGGATCAGCTTATTGAGGAAATGGACAAAAAGCTCAAACAATTCCAGGGCATTAACTATAACTACTCGCAACCCATTATCGACAATGTGGCCGAGGCAGTAGCGGGTATGAATGCGAGTAATGCGGTCAAGATCTATGGTGATGATCTGGAAGAACTGAACAATAAAGCCAACGAAGTCCTGGAAGCAATCAAGGATGTACCGGGAATCAAAGATGTCGGTATTCTGAGAAATATCGGCCAGCCGGAAGTCAGCGTAATTTTGCACGATCACAAAATGGCACAGTACGGGGTGAGCATTTCTGATGCACAGGCAGTAATTGAAATGGCAATCGGCGGAAAAACAGCATCGATTCTTTACGAAGGCGAGCGCAAGTTTGATATCCGCCTGCGTTACGAAGAGCAATACCGACGGACGGTCGACGATATCCAACAGCTCATGGTACCTACGCTGACAGGTGGTAAGATACCGCTCAAAGAAATCTCCTCCATCCGCACGGTTACCGGGCCCGCATTTGTGTACCGCGACAATAACAAAAGATTTATCGGTGTCAAGTTCTCCGTTCGTGAACGTGACCTGGGAAGCACGATCGCCGATGCTCAGAACCGCGTGAAACCGCTGCTAAAAAACCTGCCGAAAGGTTACTCTGTTAACTGGTCAGGCGAGTTTGAAAATCAGGTGCGTGCCACTGCGCGGCTCGGTCAGGTGGTACCCATCAGTCTGGTCGGAATATTCATCCTTCTTTTCATCATGTTCAGCAATGCGAAAGATGCGGGACTGGTGCTGGTCAACGTACCGTTTGCGCTCATCGGAGGTATCCTGGCTCTGCACGTCACGCACATGAACTTCGGGATTTCCGCAGGCGTAGGGTTTATCGCCTTATTCGGCCTTTGTGTTCAGAATGGTGTTATCCTGATTTCGGTATTCAACAAAAACCTGGCTTCCCGAATGTCGCTGGACGACGCGATCCGGGAGGGAGTTAAGTCACGGATCAGGCCGGTGATTATGACTGCATTGATGGCAGCGATCGGCTTGCTCCCGGCTGCTACTTCAACCGGAATCGGTTCGGAAACACAAAAGCCGCTCGCCATTGTAGTGATAGGCGGATTGATCACCGCGACCGTGCTGACCTTATTAATTTTCCCGATCATTTACGGTTTTTTCAATCGTAAACAAAAGGGAGCGTACGTAAATACGAGATCCTGAAAGTTGCGGTAAGGCTTATACGCGCATTACCCCACCAAAACAAAAGTGACTGCCTGGGCCACATCAAGCTGGTCAGGCGGTTGCTTCGGCGGTTGAACTGTTGAGCTTGAAGCTGATCGTAAAAGTAGTGCCCACGCCCACTTCCGACTGCACGTCAATGCGACCGTGGTGCGCGTGAATAATGCTCATAGTAGTAGACAAGCCTATCCCCATTCCATTGTTTTTACCAGTAAAATAAGGTTCAAAAATCTTGTCCATGTGCTCTTCGCTGATCCCCGATCCATTATCCATGAAGATCACCTGAATGCTATCTCCCTGATTTTTAGTGTAAATGCGCAATATCCCTTTATCCTCTTCCATTGCCTCAATCGCATTGGTAATCAGATTAAGAAAAGCCATTTGAAGGGAAACAGGATCGAGCGGAATCGAAAGATCTTCTTCGGCAAAGTGGTTGACGATCTGAATGCGTTTCAGCTGCACACGGTCAAGTGCAGCACCGATTGCCTGATTTAAAACCAGATGCACAGAGTTGTCAACAAGCTCGATATCCGCCGAGGTAGAAGGCTGCAATAGCTGCGAAATCAGATCATTGATCCGCGTACAGTTACGCTTGATGATTTGTGTATAGAATTTCTGGTCTTCGTCCGTCAGCTCCATTTCCAGCTGCTCGGCCGAGAGGTTAACGTTCGTCAGGGGGTTCCGTACTTCGTGGGCCAGCATGCGCACAAGCCGACCTGTAACTGCCATTTTCTCTGAAAACAGGCGCTCTCTTTCCGATTGCTTTCTGGCAGTCATATCATGCAAACGGCCCTGTATGTACGGATGATCTTCGTCTATTTCGACAGAAGCAGAAAAGAGGCAATACTTTTTATCGCCGTCCTTCGTAAGCAATTTTACTTCCTGATCGTGGATTGTATGCTCTTTGATGTTTTTCCACAGTGCCGGAAAGTGCGGCTCTTCGATCAGGTCAACTATGTTTTTGAATTTAAGGTCTTCCTCCGAATACCCCGTCAGCGAGCCGGCGGATGCATTCAGGTCGATGATATTACCGGCGAGGTCGCTGATAAACAAGAAGTCGTTTGATTCTTCAAAAATACGGCGATACCTTCTTTCGCTGTGCTTCAAAGCCTTCATCACCGATGTTCTTTCAAGTGCATATCGAATGCTCCTTTCCAGCTTTTCGGCGTCGAGCTCGCTTTTGATCAGGTAATCTGCTGCACCCAGGCGCAATGCTTCTACCGCGATTTTGGTATCTCCTTTTCCTGTCAGCAGAATGATCGGCTCCTCGCATTCAAACTGGCACGCAAGGTCGATCAGATCTATACCTGTACTTTCTCCCAACAGATAGTCGAACAGGTACAGATCGTATTTTTTAGTCTTGATCTCATTCTGCGCATCCCTGAATGTAGAACACCAGGTAATGTCGAACTTCCAGTTTACCAGGTCGCTGAAATACTCCCGGGTAAGAAAATAATCGTCTTCGTCGTCGTCGACAAGAAGTACCTTAATCGTTTTGTTATTCATTATGCATTAACCCGCCGGATCTGACTAAATATCAAATTGCTTCATTTTGTTGTAAAGCGTCTTCCTGTCAATGTTCAGCAAACGGGCTGCTTTACTTTTATTGAAGTTAACGTCCCTTAAAACCTGCATGATCATATCGTACTCCGCCTCGTTCGCAACAGTTTTCAAGCTCGGCTTTGAATCTTCGCCTTCCAGTGTGTCCACAATTGTAGCGGCTGGTGTTACGGCCGCCGGTTCTTCGTCCAGGTCTTTCAGTCTCCGGTAGTTTACGATTTCAAACGGAAGTGCTTTTTCCTCAATCAATTCTCCGTCGGAAAGCAGCGTCGCTCTTTTGATCACATTCTTTAATTCCCGCAGGTTACCCGGCCAAGAATAGTGAAGGAAATCACTTTTTACTTCTTCCGAGAATCCAACTACATTCTTGTTCAGCTCTGCATTGGTTGTATCCAGGAACGAGTTGGCAAACAGCATCAGATCGTCTTTCCTGTTTCTGAGCGCAGGTACTTCGATCGTGAACTCGTTGAAACGGTAATACAAATCTTCCCGGAACTTGCCATTCTTGGCAGATTCAAGAAGGCGCTCGTTACTCGCTACGATTATACGTACATCAAGTTCTATTTCTTTCGAGCCGCCTATTCTTCTCATCTTTCGCTCCTGCACCACGCGGAGTAATGCAACCTGGATTTCGTATGACAAGTTAGAAACCTCGTCAAGGAACAGGGTACCTCCGTTAGCCAGCTCAAAGTGGCCGATTTTGGTTTGCAATGCGCCTGTAAATGATCCTTTTTCGTGACCAAATAATTCGCTACCAGCCAGTTCCTTTGAAATGGCACCACAGTCCATTGCCACAAAAGGCATATCTTTCCGGCGTGAACGGTTGTGAATTTCCTGTGCGATCGCCTCTTTTCCCGAGCCGCTTTCACCGTAGATAATCACGCTGAAATTTGTAGGCGCAACCAGGTCGACCTGTTTGAAAAGATTGTCCGAAACGTCGCTGTTACCCATGATGTAGCCCGCCTTTGTCCGGGAATGCATCTTTCTGGTAGGCTTCGCGGTCGTTGTTTCAGAAGGTGAGCCGGGCGTTCCGGAATAAGAATATTCCTGCTCGTCATTCTGTGAAGATTCGGCGTCGGCCAAAGCTTTTTTAACCGTTACCAGGATTTCATCCGGAAAAAGCGGTTTGGTGATATAATCATAAGCACCGGCCTTCATCACGCTGACCGCCACTTTGATATCTGAATAGCCCGTTATGATCAAAACCGGCACATGTGGCCTTTTGGATTTGATAGCCGTCAGCAGTTCCGTTCCGGTAATATCCCCGAGCCGGAAGTCCGTCATGACCAGGTCAGGCGAGATCGACTCGATCAATGCAAGACCATCTTTGCCGTTCTGTGCTGTTTCAACTATGAAATCATTCTTGGACAAAAATCTCTTCAACAGAAAACAAATATCTGCCTCATCATCAACAACAACTATTTTTTTCATGCCAGGTTTCTAGGGCTTAACTTAATCAGTTTTATATGGTAACTCTTAATCTCGCAGTCGGAATGTTCAATTGTTCACGGTATTTGGCAACCGTTCTTCTCGCGACTGAGTAGCCCTTTTCGGAAAGCATATCTGTAATCTGCTGATCGTTATAAGGGTGCCGCTTGTCTTCGTCCAGCACAATCTCGCGGATCGCTTCCTGGATTTCCCGGTTTGAAACCTCAGTACCGTCTTCATTTGTAACTCCTTCTGTAAACAGATCTTTCAGCAAAACAATCCCAAATGGTGTCTGCACATATTTGTTGGTGGTAACACGTGATACTGTTGAAATATCCATGTCAATGATCTCGGCTACATCTTTCAGGATCATCGGCCGCAGCTTTTTCACATCACCCGATTGAAAATAGTCATATTGCAGCCTTACAATGGCTTTCAATGTGCTGAGCATCGTATTCTCACGCTGCTTGATGGCATCGATAAACCATTTCGCAGAGTTCATTTTATTTTTCAGGAACTGGTTCGTCGCCTTGTCATTCTTCTGCTCAGCCATTTGCGTAAAAACCTTATTCAGTTTCAATGCAGGGCTGTTTCCCCAGGTAAGCTGTACTTCAATTTCTCCGTCTTCGGTATACCAGAGCATAAAGTCAGGCTTAATGCTCTCGTTGACGATCGAATCGTTGCGAAGTCCGGAGGCGGGCTTGGGATTAAGTGTGGTAATCAGCTGAACTGCCTTTTTCAGGGATTCTTCGTCCAGCCCGGTAATGCGCATGATCTTGTCATAATTGCGCGACCCAAGCTCATCGAATGCGTCGCTGACAATGCGGTATGCCCATTTCCATGTTTCATTCTGATTCTCCATCCGGTTGAGCTGAATCAGCAGACATTCCCGGAGGTCACTAGCCGCGATCCCGGCGGGATCAAGCTGCTGGATCACTTTCAGCATCAGGTTCACCTCTTCCGTGTCGATGAACATGCTGTTTGCAAATGAAATATCGTCTGCTATTACCTCGCTTTCACGTCTGAGAAATCCATCTTCGTCCAGCGAGTCGAGGATAAAATCTGCTATCAGCTGCTGTCTTTCGTCGAGTCTCAGGAAATGCACCTGCTGCTTTAAATCGTCGCGAAAGGAGATCGACTCCACCATCGGCCTGGTGTATAGCTCATTATCGGCCGACTGGTTATTTGCATACGTTTTGTAATCCGGAATATCATCGTCCCTGAACTCGTCCCAATCGTAATAATCCTGTACGGAAGTATCATCCCCTGAGCCCGAGTCCGAAGGTTCGTCGAAATCGTCTGCCGTTTCTTCTGCGGCATTCTCTTCTTTACCTTCTTCCAGAATAGGGTTTTCCTCTAATTCCTCTTTAATTCTTTGTTCAAGCTCCATTGTCGTCAAATGCAATAAATTCAGCATTTGAATCTGCAATGGAGAGTATTTTAAGGTCTGCCTTTGCGTCTGCGTCTGTCTTTGCATAGAGCAAGTAAGGGTAAAATGGTAATTCTCTTTATGCTTTAAATTTACGACTCTTTATTCAATCTTCCTGTAAGGCACAACCGCGATTGCAAAGATTGCGTAGTTATTTCCACAGACTGAGTATTATAATTCAGAATGTCGCAATTCTCTACGCCTTTGATCATGTCAGGATCAGCCTGGTGCTGGTTTCAAAACGCAGCTAAGTGGGCACAATCTTTTGTATACGCCCCGCCTCCGAGCCAGCGTGGCCAGAAATGCAATACTTTTTATTTATCTGAGTATCAAAAGTATCGGGGCCAAATCAGTACAAACAAAGTTGTCTTCGCAAAGAACTTCCGGCAGTCGCACCGGCGCTTTTTCAATGGCTGATAGATCCCGGTTGTTTTCCTTTTTAAGAAAATAAATAACGAGACATTACATACTAAAACAAAAGCCTTGCCGACCGTGCGAGCGCTACCCGGGGAAGTCCACTATGCGCGGCTAAGCTTTTGAAACAACAAAACCCTCAGCAGAGAGGGTCTCGTGTAAGATTTATCCAGAAGATACTTATACCGGTTTGGTCGCAGGCTCGTCGGTCACTTTCTTCACCCAACGCAATCCTTTCAGCAGCATTTCCCTGCCTTCATTGACACCGTGTTTGAGTATAACCCTCTCGACGACCATCGGTACCACAAAGTTAAGTGGCGGCGGAAGTCGCTTCAATGCAGTACGTCCGATCAATGTATGCACACCCATTTGAAGCCCTTTTCCGCCCAGCGCCTGCTTGCCTGACGAAACCAGGCTATCTACAAAGCTGAATGTACCGGAAGCCGGCTTGCCGCTTTTCCTGTTTGTTGATGTAGTCGATGAATTTTCCATATAGCATTTAGCAAAAATGGCCGGAATGCATTATTCCGGCCAATGTGATTTTATCTAAAATCGTTGATTTCCTTTTTTGCAGTGTCAGTGTATTCGGCTGCTTTGTTAACTGCTTCGTCCTTGTAAGCCAGACCTTCTTCTTTCAAGTCCTCGGCCACTTTCTTGGCGTCGTGCTTACTTCTTTCCAGTGCGTCAATCAGGTCGCTCGCCAGGCTATTGGTTTTTTTCTTGATCTTCTTTCTGGTTGTAGCACCTTCTTCCGGCGCGAGCAACAATCCGATCACAGCTCCCACAAGTGCAGCTGAAACAACTCCCAAAATAACTCTATTAGCTGACATAATTCTTAGTCGTTAATGTTAACAATCAATTTCAATACAATTTCGAAAAATCCTGTACCAGCAAATGGAAGCATATCCATTTATCGTTATAGACCTTACTGTCAATAGTTTACCAATTTACCGGTAATACCTTTTGGTAAAACATGTAAAGAAAAATACCTAATCAGCGTAAAAGAAGGACAGACTGCCGCATGAAATCTATACTATCCGCCCCGTAAACTTTGTCCGGGAACTTCTTTATCTTCTTCAAGATGGCAGGATTATTGCCATACTAACTTCAAACTGCGACAACACATGTCGACTCTGCCCAACACCTCCGCTATTGAAGACTAATATATTTTTCAACACATCGCTATGAAGATTGTAATTATTGAAGATGAAACAGACTTGGGAGTGTTGATGCGCAATTTTCTAGTAAGACAACTTAATATCGAGGAACCTGAGAAAGCTATTAAAGTAGCTGCATCCATTCAGGAAGGAATGGCTTGTATTAGTGCCATGAAACCCGATTGGATCTTCATTGACAACAACTTACCTGATGGTAAGGGAATTGCAGAGATTCAGCGGATCAAAAGCATGTACACAGATAAGAAGATCTTCATCGTAACTATGAGCGCGATGACAAACCTCCGCGACGAGGCTTTCCGAAACGGCGCAGACTATTTTTTGGATAAGCCGATCAGCTTCGTGGAAGTCAAAAACATCCTTTCGAAACACCGGTAGTAACAGCGACACCCTAACCGCGCCGATAAACAGTAGAAAAATTTACAATACTTGGGGACAAACTGAGGGGAATACGTAGAAAATGTTGCTCAAATGGCTTAAATAGCCTTATTATTTCTAAAACAGGATCGGACAGCGTGTTCCTGATCTGTTCCTGGGACCTGGCAGTTTCACTTTCTGGCTACGGTACTTCGCATGCTTTTTCTTCGGCCCCTCATTCTTCTTCTTCGCATAAGGAGCAAGTTTGAAATCATAGTCGGGAATGAAATAATCCTCCTTATACTCTGCAACCGGCAGCGGCATATAGTGCCGACCGGGAAATGTTAGCACATCGTATTCATAGTCGTATAAGTAGATCGTTACGAATCCATCGCGGCTGTATTTGATCCCAATATCAGAAAACGGGCTGTTCTCGTCCGCAGAGGCAACCAGCCGCATCATTTCTTTCTGTTTGCCTTTGGCTAATACAGTCATATTGTACTGGAAAACCCGGTGTAGCGAATCAATCTGTAATGCAACTCCAAGGTAATACTTGGCATCCTTGATCCTTTCCTGTCCTGCATACATCACCGCAGTGTTGTTCAATGCGCTCTTGTCCTGGTAGGTTTGGTAGCTCAGCTTTGCCTGGTCGTACTTTTCCATATACCGGTATACGTTGCCCTGATTTACATTATAAAACTTACGGGAAGGAGCAGCTTCCATTGCTTTTTTGAAATCTTCGTAGGCGCCATCGTAACGAAGGTTCGCCTCATTTACCTGACGTTTCTGATCGTGCCTGTTTCCTATATACGCCTGAACGATCCCATGATTATTGTGTAAAAAAGGCAGTTCCGGCTTTTCTCTTACCAAGCTATCAAACAGCGCCATTGATTTATCCAGCTGATCATTTTCGAGCAGCACCACGCCCCAGCCGTTTTGCGCATTCACATTGGCAGGGTTTAACGAAACCGCTTTTTTGAAAACCTGATATCCTTTTTTGAACATATCAAAGTGCAGCAGCAGGTTACCATAGTTGCTCCACATCAAATCATACCCTTGCTCATACTGTAAAGCCTTGGCGAGAAAGGTACCTGCCTCGGAATAGCGCTTCTGGTCGATCATGATGCCGCTCATACCCGCCAGTGCCTCGTAACGGGTTGGATCCAGCTTGATCGCTTTTTGAAAATCCTCCTGCGCCTCGCTGGTCTTTTTAAGATAATATTCCGAGAAAGCTTTTGTTACAAAAAGATCCGCAAAAAAGCGGTTGTTTTCGTCCATCGCCTTTTCTGCTTTTTTAAAATCCTGCAAGGCCAGATCATATCTTTTCTGACCGTAGTGAGCCACTGCGCGGCCGAGGTAAGCCGGCATGTAAGTTGAATCTTTTTTGATAACCCGGTCAAAAAGGGTGAATGCTGTCTGGTATTCGCGTTTTGAAAGATGCGTGTTGGCGATACCGGATTGCAGTGCGGGCGTTTCCCTTTTCAATGTGGAAGCAAGCTTGTAGTACCGCTGCGCTTCATTGATCAGCTTTAAACCGTAATTGGAATGCGCCATTCCGAGGTACGCATCACCACGGAAAGTGCGGTCGTCGGTTTCCAGGTAAGTTGAGAAAACAGCCTTCGCCGCTCCAAACTGGTTAAGCGACAACAATGCATTCGCGTAACGTATCTGTGCTTTCGGGTGCTTTCTTGCGACTTTTTCAAAATCCTTGACAGCCCTTTTTTCATTACCGGTGCGCATGAGCATGTCCCCACGCTGCAACCGGTAAGCCATTTCATCTTTTTGCCGGATCGCGGTAGTTACCTCTTCAATGGCTTCTTCTGTCCTGCCGGTATATTTGTACGCCATTCCCAGATTGTAATTCCATTTACCGCCGCTGTTCCGGGCAGAGTTGCCGGTTGCAAAATCGATTGCCTCATTGTATTTCTTCTGCTTCCCAAATGAAACAACCGTGTTGAGGTTTGCCTGCGCGCCGCCCGGCGCTTCCGCGAAATCGTTTCTGGCCGCGTCGTATTTTCCCGAAAGTAATGCAAACAAGCCCCTGTTGTAACGTAAATGCGGTTCCTGAGTACTGAGATCCAGCTCCTCCATTATGTGCAGCGCCTTTTGATAATTGCCAAGCAGTGCCAGAATGACCGCCTCATTGTTCATCCGCTGTACAGAATCGGACGGTTCAAATGCTTCTTTGTGGTAAAGTGCGTAGGCTGCCTGCAAATTCCTGATACCCTGCTGGTAGGATTTTTCGCGGAGCAATGCGGGGTTGTTTTCCTCAAATGAGCGGTTAAAAACAGGCAGGAGATCTTTGACCAGTCGCTGGCACTCCCCAAAATCCTGTGCAGTAGCATTGCCAGGACCTAAGACAGTCAGCATCAGCAAAATACCAGTGCAAAAGAGTAAGTAGATTTTCTGTACCACAGTCGAATTGAAATGGCTCAAAAGCCACTAACCTACGAGTAATCACGGAGAATTACAATTAATCACCTGCACCAGGCGCTAAAAACAAGCTATAATTTTATTTTTTAACAAAATAATCAAAATGTGATTTTGTGAAGCCGAAGCCGGAGACTTTACAAATCGAGACTTCGAACGGTCTTCGTTTTCTGCACTCACCTTGTCACACTGCAAATGCATGATCCAACCCTATCAAAAAGGCTGGCATGATTTGAGGGTATAGATTCAAAATTAATATCTTGCAAGACAGTAAATATCCCCATTCTCCTGCGCCAGCTCTTGGGCAGGGCTGTTATTGCTACTGAAATTAAGAGAGTTAGGCAGTTCATTCAATCCCAATCAGCATTAAAGTCGAGCCAAATGATATCCTCAGAAAACAAGCATAAACTAGTTATATACCAGATTTTCACGCGCCTTTTCGGAAACCAAAACACCACAAACAAATTTTACGGGACCCTGGCAGAAAACGGTTCAGGGAAATTCAACGATATCTCTGACCCGGCACTCCTCGCATTGAAAGATTTCGGTGCAACGCACGTATGGTACACAGGTGTGCTCGAACATGCGACGCTCACCGACTACTCCGCGTTTGGAATAAAGCCCGATCATCCTTTGGTCGTGAAAGGCATTGCCGGCTCGCCTTATGCAGTGAAAGATTACTACGATGTGGATCCTGACCTTGCTGTGGATGTTAATAACCGGATGCAGGAATTTGAAGCATTGATCAACCGCACCCACGCCCATAACCTGAAAGCGATCATTGATTTCGTCCCAAATCACGTAGCGCGGCAGTATTGTTCAGATGTACGGCCCGAAAACGTGCAGGATTTTGGCGAGGGTGACGATGATACCGTTGCATTCAGTCCTTCAAACAACTTTTACTATATCCCGGACCAGGACTTTATTGTTCCGGAAGGGCACAAACCTCCGGTACCGATCGAAGCTCCCTACTCAGAGAGACCAGCGAAAGCTACCGGAAATGACGTTTTCGCTGCACAGCCAAGTCAGTACGACTGGTACGAGACGATCAAACTCAATTACGGCATCGACTATCTGAACGGGCACCGCACACACTTTGACCCGATCCCTTCCACCTGGCACAAAATGTACGATATCCTGAAATACTGGACTTCAAAGGGCGTTGATGGATTCAGGTGTGATATGGCCGAAATGGTACCTGTTGCATTCTGGTCGTGGGTAATCCCCGAAATCAAGAAGGTGAAGCCTGAGATTATTTTCATAGCCGAAATCTATAATCCGGCCGAGTACCATAACTATATTAACAATGGAAAGTTTGATTATCTGTACGATAAAGTCGGACTTTACAACTCCCTGCGCCGGCTGATCGAAGGCCACGGCACTGCGGAGGATATCACCAGGATCTGGCAGCAGGAGTCGGGCGACATTGCGTCTAACATGCTCCGTTTTCTCGAAAACCACGATGAGCAGCGCATTGCCTCTCGCTATTTTGCGGGTAATCCCTGGCTGGCGGTGCCGGCTATGGTGCTCAGTGCCACGCTGCACACCGGCCCGCTGATGATCTACTTTGGCCAGGAACTCGGCGTAAACCCAACTGTGGGCGAAGGTTTCCAGGGAGAAGACGGGCGAACTACCATTTTCGATTACTGGGGTATACCTGAATTCCAGCTTTGGGTAAATAGCGGGAAATTTAATACTGATCTGCTGAGCAATGAACAAAAGCGGCTGCGTGCATTTTACGAAAGCTTAAATCATTTTGTGCTCGAAAACGAGGCTGTTTTCGCAGGTGCATTCTATGATCTGCAGTACGTGAATATCGATGGGCAAAGTTTTAATTATGACAAGAGGTTCGTTTACAGCTATTTGAGATATACGGAAAATCAGCAGCTGCTATTTGTCTGCAATTTCAACCGCGAAAAAGCCATTGAAACGAACGTCCGCATTCCGCAGGATGCGTGGAGCCAGGTATTGAAACTGGAAAATACCGGCCTGTACAAGTTGAAGCCCGTTTTTCCGGCATTTATCTCTCAGATACATTTACAAACTGCTGATATCACGTCAACGGGAGTTCATGTGGAGCTTCCTGCGGCATCGGTTTTTGTATATGAGATCGTGAGAAAGCAGGTTATCTGAAATACGGCGGTGCAGCCTGTGCGTTGGGAATTTGTTTCAAGCCGCTAAATTTCTGAACATGAGGATAGATTTAATACAAAATGAGGCGGGATACGTCAGTAAGTTCCTTGATAAGGCACGAAGAAGATGGAAGGCGAACCGGCGGGGCAATTATTCATTCCTTGAAAGCCTTTCCAGCCTTTTTTCGAATGAAAATGAAAGGGCACTGATTGCTGAAGAGATATTGTCGGTGCTCCTGTCGACGAAGTTCGTTTCCCTGCTCACCGAATCTGAGATCGGGGCCAACAAGGGATTTTTCTCGGATGCGTCGGCCAGGCTAAGTTTCAAATTTCTGCCGCCGGTTGAAGAGCCGAACGAACTAAGGACGCATTTCGATCATTTTTTCTGCTATAAAAAAGACTATCAGTGGGTGCGGGCCATTCCCGACCAGGAATGGAGCGGGTTTCTGCAAGTCGTGTTCAACGATCAGGACTTTACGTCCAGCGGACATATTGAAAAAGAGGTGCTCAACTCAGTGCTGATACTTGCGCAACGTGCAGCTACGTTGGGCGTAGACCCGGAGGTTGTCTCCAAAATTCCGAGGGTCGACGATCTGGACTCCCCTTTTCTGGGGCTCAACCGGGAGGTAATTCTTTTTGTTGAAAATACGCTCAACTCGGCTACGTACCGGGGTGCACTCCGTGAAAACGACTACAAGCACATTCTGGTCATGATCAGTCAGTGCAAAGAGCAGATCAGCTATATCTACAAGCACAAAGACCTTTTTGGGATAAGCCTGCAGCTGACTTACCTCGTGCGGCAGATAGAGCAATATCTAAAAAGGCTTACGCAGCTGCTTGAAATCATACACACCTCCGATAACGAACAGCGCTGGTTACTGATCGCCGGCTTGCTGAAAGAGTTCGTGTATGCAGAAAATACGCGCTATAGCCTCCGCAAGCACTTCTCCACCAACCTGCAATTGCTTACTTTCAAGGTAATTGAAAATACCTCCAAAACGGGCGAGCACTATATTGCTTCCGACCGATCGGCGTATTGGAAGCTTTTTGGAAGAGCTCTGGGCGGCGGTGTGATTGTTGCATTCCTCTGCGCCAACAAGACGCGGCTCTACTTCCAGCATCTGCCGATCTTTTGGGAGGCATTCTTTTACAGCCTCAACTACTCGCTGGGGTTCATGCTGATCCACATTCTCGGCTTCACCATTGCGACCAAGCAGCCTGCTATGACTGCCTCAACCATTGCCGCCAATCTCAGCAACAATGGAGAGAATGTAAACTGGCTGCATTCAACGACCCAGCTGCTGATCCGGCTGATACGTAGCCAGTTCATTTCTTTGGTTGGAAATGCGGTGATCGCTTTTCCGGTGGCGTACGGAATCGACCAGCTATACTACCGTGCAATGGAGTACCATATTGCCGATCCCGCCAAATCCATAAGGCTGATCGCCGAGCTGAATATCTGGGAAAGTCTCGCTCTTCCGCACGCGGCACTGGCCGGTGTATACCTGATGCTTTCGGGGCTGGTTTCGGGTTATTACGAGAACAAATGGATTTATAACAAATACACTTTACGCATCCAGAAGCACCCCAGGCTGAACAGGCTGCTCGGCAGGGAGCGGCTGGACCGTGTGGCGCACTATTTCGAGCGAAACTTCGGCGGATTGGCGGGTAACTTTTTCCTGGGTGTTTGTTTAGGCTCCACAGCCGCGATCGGGTTTACGTTCGGCCTCCCGCTGGATATAAGGCACATTACCTTCGCCGCCGGTAATTTCGGACTGGCCATTTCCGGACTTGAAAACCACGTTTCAACTGAACTCATTTTTAATTCCATTATCGGCATCGCAGGCATAGGTGTTGTAAATGTGATTGTCAGTTTCGGATTGTCCATTGCTTTTGCACTCAAATCGCGGAATGCAAAAATGGCGGAGGTAAAAAACCTCATTGCAAACCTGGCCTGGCAGTTTTTTCACCATGGGCTTGCATTCTTTTTTCCCGTCAATAACAAAGTTGAAGAGCGGGAAGAAATTCAGGAAGCAATCTCGCACAGACAGACTTAGCATTGCAAATAGGCCTTTGATCACTATTTTTACGTTATTGCCGGCAAATAAACTTACCCGTAACAGAAAATCCATCATGTTTAGAATTGTTGCTTTATCCATTCTAATTTCAGTTTCCTGCGCGGCTTATTCGCAAACGAACCTGCAAAAAGTTTTTGGACAAAAAATGGATTTACCTGAAAGCAGGGACATCGGAACCCAGGTACTTCGCATGAGTGAATCCTTTCTCGGAACACCTTACGTGGCAGGTACTCTGGAAGGTAACCCAACAGAAAAACTGGTTTGCAAATTTGATGGCCTGGACTGCACTACATTGGTTGAAAGCGTGATAGCCCTGACGATAGCCAAATCCGAGAACGAAAGCTTTGAAGCATACAAAAACGAGCTCACCAGGCTGCGCTACCGCGACGGCAACATCGACGGCTACCCTTCGCGGCTGCATTACATACTCGATTGGATGTACGAAAATGAAAAACGCGGCCGGTTGGTAAATATCACTGAGAAAGTGGGCGGGGTACCTTTCAGGAAAGAGATCAATTTCATGACCAATCATGCCAATCTATATCCGGCAATGGCCGAGAGTGCGGTTTGGGAAAAAGTCAGGGAGCAGGAAAACGTTATTAATACACGCGAGCACAGCTACATTCCTAAAGCCGGCATACAGAAGGCCGAGCCTATGCTGCATAATGGCGACATCGTTGCATTCACATCTTCCATTGAAGGATTGGATGTTAACCACATGGGAATTATTACCAAAATCGGCAGCCGCGCATACCTGATCCACGCTTCATCAACCGGCAAAAAGGTAGTGATGTCAAACGTGCCGCTGGCTGAATACGTTGCCTCCGTCCCGAAGCACACGGGAATGATCGTAGCGCGGCTCAACGATATCTGAAACAATGAATGGATTTTCTAGAAGTACTTAACTACAGAAATGCTCCCTGGCTGATTCTCACGATAGCAGCGCTCATTGGTCTTGTCCTGAGTCTCTTCCTGATTAACCTGATCAAGATTGCCGCTTCCCGGGAACAATGGCGGGCTGTGCGTGCGATTCACGAAAACCTCACGAATGTGCTGTTTTTCTTTGTGCCAATGGTACTGGTCACCATTGCCGCACGCGCCTACGTGCTGCCTTATCCTGACTATGGCTGGCTGTTCGGGATCAGCAAAGTATTGCTCATTGCAATTACAACCTGGCTGATGGTCCGCATTGTGATTATCGTAGAAAAAATACTGGTCGATCAACTCGATTTCAATTCACCTGATAACAACCACGCGCGCCGGCTTTTTACCAAGATCAAGTTTGTAAAACGAATGGTGATCATCCTCGTTGTAACGATCGGAGTCTCCATTCTGCTGCTGAGCTTTGAGAGTGTGCGACAATATGGTATTGGTATCCTCACTTCTGCTGGTATCGTCAGTGTAATCATCGGTTTTGCAGCTCAACGGTCGCTCGCTAACCTGATGGCAGGCATTCAGATCGCATTTACGCAGCCAATTAAGATTGACGATGTGGTCATTGTAGAAGGAGAATGGGGCCGAATCGAAGAGATTAATTTGACTTATGTAGTGGTGAATATCTGGGACTTACGAAGAATTGTCTTGCCGATTACCTACTTCATTGAAAAACCCTTTCAAAACTGGACCCGAAATGAAAGTGCATTGATCGGTACCGCGTTTTTTCAGCTGAATTACCACGCACCCATTCCCATTCTCAGGGAAAAATTGAAAGAAATACTTGACGCGACTCCGCTTTGGAATGGCAAATCCTGGGCTTTACAGGTAACTGATACGCAGGGGCAGCTGATGGTTGTCCGCGCATTGATGTCCGCCCGTAACTCCGGCGAAACGTTTGACCTGCGTTGCCTGGTGCGCGAGAAGATGATCGAATTCATTGTGCAGGAATACCCGGAGGCATTACCTTCTACCCGCATTGAAGACCTGCAAAAGCCGATGCGCATTCATGATACCGGCTTATAAAAAAATTGGCCTCCGGAATGTCCGAAGGCCAGTCATTGTGTACTACTCACCTAACTCAATTTAACTAATGGAGTTCTCTCTGATTCTGTAAACCCGGTTGTTCCACACTCGAAAAAGCAGGAAGATCGCTTACACTGTAAAGGAATCGAAGTAGTGTTAAAGTGGCGTTAACATGGAATTAAAAGTGAATTAAAATGGCGGAAAACGGACTGCGAACGTTGTCCCGGAACCTGGTACCGACTCCACGTCAATCGTTGCGCCCTGCATATTGATAATGCGCTTCGTTAAGGCCAGACCAATTCCGTAGCCCGCCTTACTGCTGGTGGCACCGCTTCGGTAGAATGTATCAAAAATGTAAGGTAACTCAGCCGCTGCAATGCCCACGCCACGGTCTTTGAAATAAATCCGGATGTAATTATTAACAATTTCAAGCGACACATTTACCGTTTTGTCTTCCGAGTATTTACATGCGTTGTCCATCAGATTAACGAATGCAGTGCGCAGCAGACTTTCGTCACCAAACCTCTTCAGTTGCTCTTCGTCATCGGGAATTTTGTCGTAAGCTACTTTCACCAGATATCCCTGGTTCTTTTGTTCAACCGAAGTTTTCGCCTGCCAGAGTACCTCGTCTATCCTGATTTTCTTAAATGAAACCTTAAATGCATTCTCGTCAGTCTGGGCGAGTTCCAGGAGCCTGCTCACTAGTCCATTCATTTCCTTTGCTTCGGCCCAGATCCCTTTTAATGCGTCCTGGTATTCGGTCGGAGAACGTTCCTTCATCAGTCCGAGCTCTGCTTCGCTCATGATCAGTGCGAGGGGTGTGCGGAGTTCATGCGAGGCGTGGGACACGAAGTTCTTTTGTGCAACAAAGGCAATTTCCAGTCTTGTAAGCATTTGATTAAAGGTTTCCGCCAGCAAAGCCAACTCATCCTTTTCACGACCTACACTCACTTTTTCGTGCAGGTTACCCGCTGAAATGTTGTTAACCTGGGCGATAATGTCGGCCACAGGCTTGATCGCGTCGTTGGAAAACTGCCAGCCCGCCACGGCCACCAGGATTAGCGACAGCAGCCAGCCGATCAAAAGGATCTCACGCAGCCTGTTCAGCTGGTTCATACCCAAGGTATCATCGGCAATGATCACCACGATCCACGGCTTGCGATGATCCTGCAGAATGTGCCGGATCACAAATACTTCTTTATTCTGGTACTTGGTCTTGATCTCTTTTCCAGCACGCGCATCGGCGAGGGTAGCTTTGGATATTTTGAGATCTTCGGCTCCGCTCATGTAGATAACCGAGTCGGACCCGTCGTAAATGGTAATTTCTTCGTTCAGGAGAATGGTTTTATTCTCCTTTTCTATTTTTTCAATATCTGCTTTGCTGATCCCGTTACTCGCCTCCACCAGCTGTGCGATCGTCTGTGCGCGCTCGTTCAGAAATGAATAGAATTGCTTTTCCCTGTACTGATCATAAAAAAAGTAGATCGCCAAACAGAAAAGCGCCATGATGGAACCCACCAGCATGGTAAACATGAGCGTCAGGCGGGCCTTGATGTTCATTCCTCTTTGAAAATATATCCCATTCCCACAACTGTGTGGATCAGCTTGTTGGGGTAATCCTTATCTACTTTTTTCCTCAAAAAGTTGATGTATACATCGATCACATTGGTACCTGTGTCAAACCGGATATCCCAAACCTGCTCAGCAATGTCGACCCTTGATACTACCCGGCCCCGGTTGCGCATCAGGTATTCCAGCAATGCAAACTCCTTAGCCGTGAGATCAATGCGGTTGCCGGCCCTGCGTGCTACCTTTTCGTCCAGGTTCAGTTCAAGATCGGCGATTGTCAGTACCTGGCTGGACTGCTCTCTCGTGGTACTCCGATGCGCGAGTACCTTTACCCTTGCGATCAGTTCGCGGAATTCGAATGGTTTAACCAGATAATCGTCGCCGCCTGCTTCGAAGCCGTCGAGCTTATCGTCGATTGTGCCGAGTGCAGTGAGGAAAAGAATGGGAGTCGAAAGCCCATCATTCCGCAGTTGTCTGGCGAGATCATATCCATTCAGAAGCGGGAGGTTTACATCAAGGATAATAATATCAAACCGGTAATTGGAAGCCATTTTCTTACCAACCTGACCATCATAAGCCAGCTCAACTTCCCAGGATTGCTCTTCCAGTCCCCTTTTCAGGAAACCGGCCAGCTTCGGCTCGTCTTCAACGACTAGAATTTTCATAGCAGCGGTAAATATTTATAAGCCCAATGTCGCACACATTTCTACTTAAAAAAAGGCTGACCGAAATATCGGACAGCCTTTTTGTCTATATCCACACCATTGGAAAGTCAGCAGCAATGTGCTAAGACGATCCTTTATAATGCAAACTAAAAAATTTGAACAATAAATACTATGCAAGTCGCACTTTTAACAAAATATCCTACAAGTATCAGTAGTAATCTGCACCCTGATCAAAATCGGAACGGTCGTTGTACGCACCAAAATCATCGTCCTCTTCCAGCCTCATCCCCTTCAATGCTTTCTTGATCAATCCGATCTGTCCCGCGTGATATACATCGTGCTGTATGATCCCGTGGATCAATGTGTAATAGGAATAATCACGCCCGGGCACGAATTCCTCGAGGAAGCTGTCGCTTTCGATTTTTTCGAGTTCGGAGATGAGTTCTTCCTGCGAAAGGCTCAGTTCCATTTGAATTGCTTCCCATTCAAATTCATCCACAACCGGGAATTTCTTCCAGTCTTTATCCTGCGTTTTAATGTCAAACTCGGCATCACCCTGTATCTTTCGAACAGTAAAAATCCGCCAGGTAGTCATGTGGTACACGATCTCCGCAATGGAATGCGTGTTGGTACTTAGTCTGGCCTCTGCCATTTTCGGGGTAACATCCCGCAAAGCCTCTACAACGGAAGGTCCGTACCACGCCTCTTCACTTTCATAGGTATCATTAAGAACATCTATGATCCTTAAAATCTCTTCTTTTGTTTCCATATCTATCAATTAATGCAAGGTGCTGCTGGATTTTTCGAAACCAAAGATGGCAAATTATGCCTTCTCATTATTTACCAGGATTCATTTTTGTTGAACGCACACTCACTGGCTTCGCACGATTTTAATATCCGCCCAGAACAACAATATTTCTGTGCCCGGCAGTTGCTAATGCTTTCGTTCTGCAAAGAAACTTCTTTACAACCAATTTCTAAAGATTCCCGTCTTTGCTTGAAAACAGGCCCCGTCCAACCAAAATATTGAACACGGAATGGACCAGAAATAAAATGTTCAATTTCAATTTTCGTTTAATTATCAAATTAAAATTTAGACCCAAAATGTTAAAGAAAGCCTCGTTATTCCTTCTGATAGCTGGCCTGGGATTGATTTCATGCTCAAAAGACCCTATTAGTGACCTGTCCACCGAAGAGTCTCTGGTATATGTAACCAATCACGATCAATCAGCCAATTTTACACAGTACAAAACATTCAGCATCGTTGATTCCGTGCTGGTAGTTGAGAACAATCGCTCAGGAACAGCATTGAGTGACCTTGACAGAGATGTTTTAAACCGGATTATAACCAAAATGCAGGGCCTCGGTTATAAATACGTGAGCCCAAAAAGCAACCCCGATGTGGGTATCAATGTAACCTGGGTTACCAATACTTACCTGAATGTAGTTTCTCAGCCACTTTCGTCTTATTACGGCGGGTACTGGGGCGGGGGCCTTGGTTATGGCTACGGATACCCCAACTACTATAGTTACTACGAAACAGCCGAAAGCTACTGGTTGATTTCCATGCTGGATTTCAAGAATCCAAATACTACCAACAAAACTTTCAATGTGATCTGGGATGCTCAGATCAGAGGTTCGGGAATCGGCAACAGGCAGTATGTTGACACGATGGTGGACTCGATTTTTGGCCAGTCCGGATATTTAAAGATTAACTGAAAATGAAAAAATTAATAGTAGCAGCCTTTTTTCTGGCCGGTTTCATACCTGCATTTGCGCAGGATGCACCTAAACTTTATACATTGCCTTCGCCTTTCGAACGGTATACGCACTACCTGGCAACCCTGCGGTTTACAGGTGCAGTACCTTT
Organism: Dyadobacter crusticola DSM 16708; assembly: GCF_000701505.1. GTDB lineage: Bacteria > Bacteroidota > Bacteroidia > Cytophagales > Spirosomataceae > Dyadobacter > Dyadobacter crusticola. Next base: position 566,323 of record NZ_JNJB01000004.1, read on the forward strand.
AGGTTCGTTCTCAGATCAGTACATTGACAAGGCCTCGTTCCAGAATGCTTCGGTTTCCATTGAGTGGGTTTTAAGAAATTCACCCATTTCAATCGGCGGTGAGATCGGTTCGACTTACTTTCAAAAGCGGCTGCCTCGTGCAATATATGAGAATGGCAGTGAGACGATATCAGCAGTGCAAACGCGCACTTTGTCGCAATATCCTGTGGAGCTTTTTGGCAACTACCATTTCCTGGGACGGACATCGAGCATTCAGCCTTACGTTCAGGTGAGCGGTGGAGTTAGCATTCTGGACAATGTGCTTTATTACGGCAGTTTGTCTTCGCAGCACCAGAAAGTTGCACCGAAATACGGGATTGGGCTTGGCTCTAAATTCCTTTTCAAAAAAGACGGATCAGTGGGTGTGGATGTGCGTGTGAAATATGACGGCACAGCTTACAAACACGATTATATCGAGAAAGGAGTGTCGTCGCTGAACGGTTCGGTAGGCATTTTCTATCGTTGGTGGTAATCATCAGATTGTGGTACATAAAAACAAAGTTTTGTCAAAATCATTTTTTCTTTGGGCCTCGGGAATATTCATTTTTCTGGCTGGTTCTGGGCTATGGGCCTGGAACCGCTTCGGCCCTTCCGGCGACCGCCATTATCCGGAGAGTACCAAAGGTTTCCCGGTTGCAACTACGATTGACTCCTCTTCAAATGCCTGCGACCTGGTGATACGCAGGTACCGGCAGATCGGCTCCGAAATGCAATTTGAGCTTGCAGCAAATGTCGGCGGGCTTGCTCCTTACAATGTAGAACTGACCCAATCGGGCAAGGTTCAGAAGTTTTCCGATCTCCCGCACAGATACGGAGCCTGGCTCACACTGCCCGGAGTTGATCTGAGTGCAGGCGAAGCAAATATTAAAGTTGTCAGCCTGGGACAACCTGGTTGTGAGACTACCGCTTCATTCAATTTCGACGGTTCGATCAAGAATGAAATACCGGATGTTTCGCAATGGATCCGGCACGGAAGTAAAGACAACTGGCTTGACGTGCGGCCCGTGTTGAAGGACGGAAAGCTGTTTCTCAAAGATTTTGCCAATTACCAGGACGGCCGGACAAAGGTGGTGATGATCGATGGTATCGGCGTGAATGGACTGGAAAACGGCATTGAGGTAAGACCCGGCTATCTTTACTCCATTACTGCGCGGTGGATCGACGCACCTTATAATGATTGGTGGAACGAACTTAAAAACCGCTCCCTACGTCAGCAAAATATCTGGATTTCAGGCAAAGTTTCAGATCAGACAAACTCGACGCTGACCAGGATTAACATTCCCGACTGGTTTGCTCCTCCACGGGGTTTGAATGTAACATTTGATACCAAATTCCCGGAATTTGAACCTGTCAAAAACAAGATTGTAGCTCAATACAGAGTAAACGATTACGTTCCGGCTGAAAACTACTACAAGCGCGGGATCGGATATCTTTTTAATACTGAAAAAGAGTATCCCCCAAGCAAGCTACACTATACAGCCACACCTAATTATTTCGCAGATCAGGACGATAAATGGTTTTCCCAGCTCAGTAGGCAGGAAGTTGAATCGCGGGCAGGAGTGCCAGGCTTCGGTGTTTATGCATTTGATTTCGAGTTCTGGAACCAGAAGTATTCTCCCGAGGTGAAGCAGCGCCTGTTCTGGTTTGCAAGTGTGATCAGGAAAAACCATCCGCAAATGTACCTGATGGATTATTGGGGCGGCGGCGCTTACACCAATCCACATATTAATACAGTGGGAGGCGCGAAACCAGCCGATTTTTACAAAGATTATCAAGAGCCAAAAGCAAACAATACCAACTTCGACATCATGCCAAGCGGGGAAAGTCTGCGAACTGTATTCAACACGGTTCCCATTGACGTTTACTCGAAATCAATGTTCCCGATGGACGAAAAGGGTAATTCCCCAAATAACTTCGTGCTGCTCTCTGCCACGCATTCGCACCGGATTAACCAGCAGATACCTTATCAGAAAAACAATAAGTTTATATTTTACGGCTGGAACAAGTACCAGCCTTTGTACAAAGACCCCATTAATCCGTGGAATTACCAGCTTACCAATCCCAAAGGCGAGCTGATCATGAACCAGCTTGAATTAATGCCAGCCAGCCAGGCGCTGAGTTTATCGCTCTTTTCACTAGTGCTGTTTGACGGTTATTACCTGTGGCAGGACAGTGCGCCGGTCGGAAATGATCCGAATGCATACCAGCTATCCAAAGACAGCTGGGGCTGGGGATATGAATGGTACGCAGCAGACGGAAAAACACCGGAAAGCGAAGTGGGTAAAAACAGGACCAGCGGCGCCCCCATGTCTTGGGATTTCCCTACTGAATATTACATGCTGGGCAACTGGATGGCCAAGCAGGTGGAAGATGTGATTACGGGTGGTACCGTTAAAGATCTTGCATTCAAGTCAAATGGGAATTGGAAACAGCCTAAAAAAGAACAGGCACTGCTCGCTATCGAAAATAAGGAGCCTTTTGTGACCTCTGTTGTGAAAGGAAAGCAGATCGCCGTACTCGCAGTTGACTGCTTCCAATCACCCAATGCAAATAAAGTAATGCAGGTACGATTGCCCGATGGAACTGAAACTTCCATCGAGCTATATGGTAACTGGCCGTCGCTTTACCGTGGGACATTGAAATAATCAGGATACTTTGATGTAGCTGCCCAGCCATTTCAAATGCGTACCGTATTTGTGCATGATCTCCTGCACCGGCGGGTCCTGCATATGCCCCAGAAATTCTACCAGGAACCAGGTCCTGAATGCAGCTTCGCCTCTTAGCGGTCTGCTCTCAATCTTGGTCAGGTTGATACCGCGATCGTTGAAATCTTTCAGGAACTCGTAAAGTACACCAGGGCGGTTTGTATTCGGCAGATTGGCAATAACTGTCGTTTTGTCGTCGTCGCTCTTCGTATTTGCGAAGTCTTTGGCTAGGATCAAGAACCGCGTCCTGTTCTGGTCACTGTCTTCAATATTATCAAAAAGCGTGGGTACCCCGAAAAGCCGAGCCGAAATCGAAGAGCAGATTGCAGCAGCATCGGGCTCTTCCGCGGCCATTTTCGCAGCTTTTGAAGTTGATTCTACCGGGATCAGTTCTACATTCATTCCGGCAAGGTATTCCTGTATAAATTTACCGCATTGCCTGAATGCGATATCCTTGGAATAAATGCGCCGGATATCTTTAAGGCTGTCGGATTGAGAAGCAAAAGTAAAATGCACCTGTAAGAGCACCTCGGCTACAATGGACAGGTTTTTTTCACGCAGGAAATCTACGGTCTCGATAACGATACCTTCCTGGTTATTTTCAATGGGTACCACGCCGAACTTCGCCCGGCCTGTCTCCACGCTTTCGAAAACGGAATGGATTGTCGGCAGAACCAGGTATTCGCTCATTCCACCAAACCGGCTCTCGGCCGCCTGATGGGTAAAGCTGCCTTCTGGCCCCAGGTAAGACACTCTTTCGGGTAGTTCGAGATTACGGGAAACCGCGAAAATCTCAAAGAAGATGGCGTTGATAGCCTGGCGCGTCAGCAGTCCGTTATTTCGTTTTTCAAGCCTGTCCAGGATCTGTTTTTCTCTTTCGGGGCGATAAATGATCGATTGTGACGACCGTTTCAGCTCGCCTACTTTTTGAACAAGCTCCATTCGCTCGTTCAAAATGGACAATAGCTGATCGTCAAGTGAGTCAATCCTGTTTCTTAAATCCTGTAAATCCACAAATGATATTGTAAAATGATTGGTAATAATATCAGCTATCCGGCCAGCGCCAGCTCTTCTATATTCTTCTCGATTTTCAGGTTGTCGATGATAAACCGCTGCCTCTCCGGCGTGTTTTTACCCATAAAATAACCCAGCAGCTTTTGAATCGAAGTCTCTTTTTGCAGAATAACGGGTTCAATGCGCATATCCTCACCGATAAACTTTCCGAATTCTTCCGGTGATATCTCGCCCAGACCTTTGAACCTCGTAATTTCCGGCTTGCTGCCTAACTTATGGATCGCGTACTGCTTTTCCTCGTCGCTGTAACAGTAAATGGTTTCCTTCTTGTTACGGACCCGGAAAAGCGGCGTTTCCAAAACGAACACGTGTCCATTACGTACCAGATCAGGGAAGAACTGCAGGAAGAATGTCATCAGCAGCAAGCGGATATGCATTCCGTCTACGTCCGCGTCAGTAGCGATGATAATGCGGTTAAAACGCAAATTTTCGACGCCGTTTTCAATGTCGAGAGCGTGTTGAAGCAAGTTAAATTCCTCGTTTTCGTACACGATCTTTTTGGTTAAACCAAAACAGTTCAGTGGTTTTCCCCTCAAACTGAATACAGCCTGAGTCTGGATATTTCTCGACTTGGTAATGGAGCCGCTTGCCGAATCACCCTCGGTGATAAACAATGTAGTTTCGTAACGGAGCTCGTTTTTAAGGTCGGTCAAATGCAGTCGACAATCCCTGAGTTTCTTATTGTGCAAATTGGCTTTTTTGGCTCTGTCATTTGCCAGTTTCTTGATTCCCGCCAATTCCTTCCGCTCGCGTTCCGATTGCTCAATGCGCTTTTTCAATGCGTCCCGCGATTCAGGGTTCATGTGCAGGTAATTATCCAGTCGCTCTTTCACAAAATCATTCACAAAAGTCCGCACAGTAGTACTGTTCGGGTCTGGCGTAATGGTGTTAGAGCCGAGCTTAGTTTTTGTCTGCGATTCAAACACAGGCTCTTGCACGCGTATAGCTACTGCCGCACTGATGGACGAGCGAATATCTTCCGGCGCATAGTCTTTCCCGAAATGCTCACGCACTGCCTTCACCACAGCTTCACGGAAAGCCACGAGGTGCGTACCACCCTGCGTTGTGTACTGGCCGTTCACGAAAGAATAATACTCTTCTCCGTACTGGTTCCCGTGTGTCATTGCAAACTCAATATCCTCCCCTTTTAAATGAATGATGGGATAACGGATCGATTCAGCATCTGTTTTGCTTTGCAGCAAATCCAGCAATCCATTGTGAGAGATGTATTTCTGCCCGTTGAAATTAATCGTGAGGCCCGCATTGAGATAGCAATAATTCCAGATCATGCTATCGAGGTATTGCGGGATATATTTGAAGTTTTTAAAGATAGCCCCGTCTGGCTCAAATAATGTGTGCGTACCATTCCGCTGGCTGGAAGTCTCTTCGCCAGACTCGCGCAGCAGGGCGCCCTGTTCAAATTCGGCAATTTTCGTTTTACCGTCGCGGAATGATTGTACCTTAAAATATTGCGAGAGCGCATTCACCGCCTTTGTACCAACTCCATTCAAACCCACAGATTTCTGAAAAGCACCGGAGTCATACTTACCACCGGTGTTTATTTTCGAAACACAATCCACAACCTTACCCAGCGGGATACCCCTGCCGTAATCCCTTACCTCTACCCTATGCTCCGAAATCTTGATCTCAATCGTTTTGCCATTTCCCATCATGTGTTCGTCAATCGAGTTATCCACGATTTCCTTCACGAGCACATAAATACCATCATCCACCGACGACCCATCACCCAATTTTCCAATATACATTCCCGGCCGAAGTCGTATGTGTTCCTTCCAGTCCAGAGACCTGATACTATCCTCGTCGTATTGAACGTTTGCACTTTCCATTTTTATAATTATTCTTTTAGTCTTATTTCCGATTTTGAATATTGTATTTTAATAATTTCAGTTTTTTGTCGTTACGCTGTTATAACTTTGCGCAGATTAGGTGAGGCCGATTAATAGAATTTCTTTAAAAATAGGAAAAATCTAATTTACTTTGCTAGCACATACACATCGAAAAACGAAGCTGGCCTGGATTCCAAACTCAAAAATAGTAGTCTAAAAGATAGGTTTCATGGATTTTCAGCATTTCAATAGTACAATAATTCTTCATATGAACAGATTCAGATTTACTAAAAGTTATAAATCATTATTTCTTTATTTTCTGAGTTTTTTGATCTCCCTGCCCGCAGTTTCCCAGGTAACACCCACAGCTCCAACTACTACCGCTCCCACTTCCCAGGGCACACCGGGAGGTGCGCAGCAAAGTGGGCCGAGAGGAACCAGTGGAAATGCACCTTCAGGTACAACCGGCAATGCAAACAATCCTCAATCGGGTAATGCGCAGAACGGCGGTCAGCAAACCGGAAACCAGCAAAACGCGGCCAACCAGTCCAATGATAATGGCAAGAACGCGCAAAACCAGAATGGACAAAATAGCGATCAAGGCAATGATCAAAGCAAGGTAAACACCTCAACCACGACCCAGCTGACGCCGGCAGAGCAGGAAAAAGAGGCATTTCGTCAGAAAATTTACGGCTACTCCATTTTTGCTAATAAAAACCTTGACCCAATCCCTGATTTACAGATCGCAACACCTACAAACTACATAGTCGGCCCTGGCGATGAACTGAATATCTACATTTACAACTACGCAGAAAGCACTTACGAAGGCCTAGTAAATAAAGATGGAAATATCCTGATCCCGCGTGTGGGACCTGTTCAGGTGGCAGGACGCACGATCGAGGAAATCAGGAAAATTCTGATTGACAAATTCGCCAAGTTTGTTCCCGGCCTACTCGGCTCAGGCGGGGCAACCGCGCGGACCAAACTGATGGTAACGCTTGGCAATATTCGTTCAGTGAAGGTGTTCGTGACGGGTGAAGTAATCAACCCAGGCACCTACGAAGTATCTTCTCTTTCTTCTGCATTCAATGCCCTTTACCAGGCCGGCGGACCTAATGAAATTGGATCTTTCCGCGATGTACGGGTTGTGCGTCAGGGAAAAGTAGTGTCTCACATGGATATCTACGACTACCTGGTAAATGGTAAAATTGAAGGCGATATCCGCGTTCAGGACAACGACAACATTGTAGTCGGCTACTACCTGAAAAGAGCAGAAATCACCGGTATGATCAAACGTCCGGGTATATATGAACTTAAACCGGAAGAAAAGCTGGGAGATGTTCTTAGATATGCAGGCGGATTTCAGGATAAAGCCTACCGGGCCAGACTTAAAATCCAGCGCATTACATCCAAGGAAAGAAAGCTACTGGATGTTGCCGAAGGCAATTACGAAAACTTCGACGTTGTTACAGGTGACTCTATCGACGTAGGAACCGTACTCGACCGGTTTGATAATATCGTCACCATTGAAGGAGCGGTAATGCGACCTGGCAATTTTTCACTTGATAGTAGCCCGACTTTAAAAGCATTGATTGAAAATGCACAGGGTTTGCGCGAAGATGCGTTCATCGGCCGGATCAGCATTCTGCGTACAAGAGATGATCTTACATTGCAAAATATTTCCATGAACTACACCGACCTGATCAACAATGTAGTTCCGGACCTTATCCTTACACGCCTTGACCAGGTGATTGTACCTTCGAAATTCGATATGGCGGAATCCGCTTATGTGAGTGTAGAAGGTGAAGTGAACAATACTAAATTCGGTGAGAATGAAGGTAAATTTCCTTTTACATCCGAGATGACGCTGGAAGATGCATTGGTACAGGCAGGCGGCCTGAAAGAGTCCGCTTACACGACCGAGGTGGAAGTGGTGAGACGTAAGCGTAACGGCGTGGCCGGCACAGCAAATGCGCAGATATCAGAAGTTTTCAAGTTTGACCTGAACCGCGATTTGTCGCTCAACAGTAAAGCAACGAATTTCCGCCTGTTGCCATTTGACCAGGTAATCGTACGTAAATCTCCGAATTATGTAGAACAGCAAACTGTTTTTGTTGAAGGAGAAGTACTTGTAACAGGTCCTTATACGATTGTCAATAAGAATGACAAGATCAGTGACATTATCAAAAGAGCAGGCGGATTAACCGAGCTTGCTTATCCCCAGGGTGCTACATTACTTCGTCGCACGATTGTCCGTGACCTTGAAGAGCCTACCGACTTTGATCAGGCGGCAATTACCGAAAGGAGCATTAAAAAAGGGACAATATTGGGTGATCAGCCTAATGTAAAAGAAGAAAAGATCGGTATCGTTTTAGAGAATATCCTCAAAAATCCGGGATCGTTTGAAGATCTGATCGTACAGGAAGGCGATATTATCCGGATACCTAAGCGCCTTGAAACGGTACAAGTTGCGGGATCGGTACTCTATCCTACAACCGTTAAATATGGCAAAGGAATGTCATTTACGGACTATATTTCGCAGTCAGGAGGCTTCACAGTTCAATCGTTGCGGAAAAGCTCGTACATTAAATACCCGAATGGAAATATTGACCGTACAAGAAGATTCCTGTTCTTCAACGTTTATCCGAAAGTTGAACCAGGATCGGAGATTTTTGTACCAGTTCGCGCAGCGCCTCAATTGAATACGCAGCAGGCAATTTCAACTGCCACAGGCTTGCTAAGCTCTGTGATGGGATTAATAGTAACAGTATTGGCTTTTCGCTCAATTAGATAATGGCTGAAACACTCACACCCACGCAAAGGCAACAGATTCCTGACGATGAACTTTCTCCAAAGGAGGTTGTCGAAAAGGTAATTGTTGTAAAAGATGCGATCCTTCGCAACTGGCAGATGATCCTGCTCCTGCCCATCATCGGCTTCGGAATTGGGTATGCCATGGACACCTACATTAAAAAGGCGCCTAAGTACGAAGCAAACGTTGTTTTCAACCTGGGCGGAGGAAGCCAGGCTTCGGGTTTAGGTGATATGGCCGGACTACTCGGACTTGGATCGACTCCGGATGCAAACATTTTTACCGGCGAAAACTTCTTCTATTTTGTTAAATCCCGCCCGGTACTGGAAAGAAACCTGATGAAGGAGGTAGATATTCACGGCAGAAAAGAAATTTTCGCCAACTTCTTCATTGATTCAAGTGGCATTAAAACGTCAGATTGGGAAGAAAGACCTGACTTGCAGAACTTCCATTTTCAGACAAATGATCTGAAACAGCTTGACAGAAATTCCAGGATTGTATTGAACGAAATCGTTAAGAAAGCGGCAGATGCGACTGATATTGCTTCTCTTGACAGAAAATCATCTTTCATTTCACTCTCCACGCAGATGGAAAATGAGGCGCTGGCAGGCCTTTGGGTAACCACGCTATTGAAGACGGTAGAAGAAATGTATACCGAGAACCAGACGCAAAAAACAAGAAAAACACTGCGCCTGCTTCAGCACCGCGCTGACTCGCTGGCCAGGGTACTTGGTATCGCCGAGCACAAGCTGGCTAAGCAAATGGATTACAGCACACAGATTATGCTGCCGGAAGCTAAGGTTTCTACCAATAGCATGGAGCGTAAATCTTCATTCCTGCAGCAGCTTTACTACGAAGCAATGGCGAATGCAGAAAAGATGCAGATGTCGCTTGTTCGCGAGGCGCCGCTGTTTACAGAGATTGAAGGCATCAAAGTGCCTCTGGACATGAAGGCAGAAGACAAAAGGAATGCAAAGATCGGCGCGTTGTCGGGCTTGTTGATTGCATTGATATTTACTTATTTGAGAACAGTATTCAGTACTCCTGCTACTAAGGTAAAAGTAGAGAGAGCGTAAAAAATGGCGGCGCAACACACAACTACAATCAAGGCAGGTGGTTCTGAAAAGGACTATTGGAAAGATCTCTGGCTACACAGGCAACTTCTTTGGATCTTGTCAAAAAGGGATATTTCTGTTCGTTACAAGCAAACGCTGCTTGGCGTGGCTTGGAGTGTACTCCGCCCGTTTATGACGATGACCGTCATGGTTTTCGTATTCAGCTACGTAGCGAAGATCGACAGTGACCCGGGTATCCCCTACCCTTTGATGGTACTAAGCGGACTGACAATCTGGACTTTCTTTTCGAACACATTTCAGCAGATCAGTAATAGTATATTGCTTAACTCCAACCTCGTGTCCAAGGTATATTTCCCGAGGTTACTCATGCCGCTGAGTTCTATTGCAGTTGGTTTTGTAGACTTTCTGATCGCATTAGGCATTTTTATCGTACTTACACCATTCTTTGATTATACGATAAGCTGGCAGATCATATATATTCCTTTCTTTGTTTTACTTACATTTATTACATCAATGGGCTTCGGGCTCTTTTTCGCGGTGCTGAACGTTCGCTTCCGTGATATTGGCCAGTTGATCCCATTCCTGATTCAAGTTGGAATGTACATATTGCCGGTAGCCTATCCGAGCTCGCTTGTCAAAGGCACCTGGTTTGAAAAGTATTATAACCTGAATCCCCTGGTGGGCATTATCGGTGGTTTTCGCTGGTGTTTACTGGGTGAAAAATCGTATTTTAATCCACAAAGTTTATACTCAACGGTGATCATTTCCTTTTTAATCCTCGTATTATCTTTGATCTATTTTCGAAGAAAAGAGAACACGTTTGTGGATCACATCTGAAAATTGCACCTGGGCATGCCTGTAATTGTAGCTGAAAACATCAGTAAAAAATATATCATCGACCACCAACGCAAAAGTGGGTCAACAAGCCTGCGTGATGTTGTTACGGAGACGGTCGACAAGTTATTTTCAAGAAAGAAAGCACAGGACGGTTTTTCTGACAAAGAAGAATTCTGGGCATTAAAAGACATTAACTTCAGTATCGATCAGGGCGACCGTATCGGTATAGTCGGACACAACGGAGCGGGAAAGTCTACCCTGCTTAAAATTCTTAGCCGGATTACAGAACCTAGTACGGGACAGATCAAGATCGAAGGCCGCATTGCCAGCTTGCTGGAAGTAGGTACAGGTTTTCACCCTGAACTTACCGGAAGAGAGAATATTTTCCTGAACGGGGCAATTCTCGGAATGAACAAAAGCGAAATCAGAGAGTCTTTTGACGCAATCGTTGATTTTGCAGGTGTCGAGAAATTCCTGGATACTCCGGTAAAAAGATACTCGTCCGGAATGTATGTCAGGCTGGGATTTGCCATTGCGGCCCACCTCAATCCCGAGATTCTGATTGTAGATGAAGTGCTAGCAGTAGGTGATACTGAATTCCAGAAGAAATGTCTCGGTAAAATGCGCGATGTTTCGGAAAGTGGCCGGACACTTATTTTCGTAAGCCACAACCTTACTGCGATACAGGCACTTTGCAACAAAGCATTTTATTTCGAAAAAGGCCGGCTCATAGATCAGGGCGAAACTACGCATATTGTAACCAACTACCTGAGTAAAGTCTCACACAAGAGCCTTGAAAAGCATTGGGACAATATTGAAAGTGCACCCGGTAATGATCAGGTCCGAGTGAAAAGCTTCAAACTTTACCCAGAATACCAGGACGACCTGAACCATATCGATGTGCGTACCCCCATTAATTTCCAGTTTGAATTCTGGAACATGGAGGAAGGCGCAAATCTGAACCTCAGCATGCATTTATATACGTTTACAGGCGAATGCATCTTCAATGTAGGAACACAGTCCGAGACCTTCGCCAAGGGCTTAGTGAGCGCAACTTGCGAGCTGCCTGGAAATTTCCTTAACGACGGATCCTACGTTGTTTCAATGATGATTGTAAAAGATACCAGTACCGTGCTCTATAATATGGAAGAGGCACTGGTATTTGATATCGAGGACTATCGTGAAAATGTTACCTGGTATGGCAAATGGCCCGGATATATTCGCCCTCAACTTAATTTTTCCATTCGCCAAACTGAACATGTAGTGAATGATTAACGTCACTAAAACTTTCCTGCCCGATCAGGAAGAGTATATTAAACACGTCAGGGAAATTTGGGAAAGCGGTTACATCACCAATAACGGCCCGAAACTTCAAACGCTTGAAAAAGAATTAAAGGAGTATCTCAACGTTGATCACCTTTATTTTTGCGGAAACGGGACCATCGTTCTTCAAATTGCAATTAAGGCGCTTGAACTGAAAGGCGAGATTATTACCACGCCTTTCTCCTATTGCGCTACTTCCAATGCCATTTTGTGGGAAAACTGCACGCCGGTATTTGTCGATATCGATGCACAGACTTTTAATATAGATCCGTCGCTCATTGAAGCGTCAATCACGCCGGCTACATCAGCAATTCTGGCTACGCACGTTTATGGAAATCCATGTGATGTAGAGGCCATTGAAGCAGTTGCCAAAAAGCATAATCTCAAAGTTATCTACGATGCCGCACACGCCTTTGGAGTGACTTATAAAGGAAAATCACTGCTGTCCTATGGTGACCTGAGTACGTGCAGTTTCCACGCGACCAAAGTTTTTCACTCGATTGAAGGAGGTGCATTAATCTCCAATCATCCAGAGCTCGACAAGAAATTGCATTTGCTGCGCGCATTTGGTCACCAAGGCGATGACCTATATCTATATGCAGGTATTAACGGCAAGAATTCAGAGTTTCATGCAGCAATGGGTTTGGTGAACCTGCCGCATGTTCCTGCAATTATTCAGGCTCGCAAAGAGGTTTTTGATGCTTATGACAGTTTGTTGAACTGGGACGTACTTTACAAGCCGGTTATCAGCAAAGACATTGAATATAACTACGCATATTATCCGGTCGTGTTCCCTTCGGAAGCAGCAATGTTCAAGGTAATGGATGCGTTGCGCGAGCAGGAAATCATTCCGCGCCGCTATTTTTATCCTTCATTAAACACGCTTTCTTTCATGCCAAGGCAATTTGCCTGCCCGGTTTCTGAAGATATAGCGTTAAGAGTGTTAAGTTTGCCGTTGTATGTCGGTCTCCCTTACTCTGATATAGAGCGGATATCCGGTATCATTAACGGTCATTTATCACCATAACCACATGGTACTTTTTTACTGGCTTTCCTTCTTTTTATTTTTATACGGTGTAGGTTTTGTTGCAAAAAGGGTTGCTCAACCTTCACTTACCGAGTGGATCATTACCTGCTTTATACTATTTGTAGGCACCGTTATTCCCAACGGATTCCTGCTCTCGGCGCTCGATCTCACTGCCAATGTATACGCATGGATTTCAGGCAACTTCATCATCTTATCGCTGCATTATCTGCTATGGTCAAAGCTGGGAACAACCCAGCCCGGCTATTCTGTACGCGCAGTAATGTCAAACCGGCTTACTACTTTCCGGCTCTGGACAAAAGAGCTTTCACCGTATCTGAAAACGGTCTTTATCATTATGTTTGGAACGCTGGCAGTTGTCGGCATAACCAATCTGATCCTGGTTCTGTTTACGGCCCCTAACGAATGGGATAGCATGACAGGCCACCTCAACCGCGCAGTAAGGTACATTCAGCATGGTACAATGGCACATTTTGGCGGAACCAACTGGAATATGGATACTTATCCCAAAAGTGTCACTGCCATTCAAATTTACAGCTACCTCATCAGCGGTAACTTTGAAAACGCTTTCAAACTGATTCACCATACTTCTTACTACATTACACTGGTTGCGATTTTCGGGATAGCACAACGTATCGGCCGGAATCTTTCAGCGAGCTTTTTCTGTGCACTGGCCTACAGCATGTTCCTGGATTTCCTGATGCAGGCTGTAACTACCGAAACCGATATTGTGATGACAGCTTACCTGAGTTGTCTTCTTTACTTCCTGTTTACCTACTATTCCAGTCGCCAAAACAAGTACCTATATCTTTCAGGAATGGTTTTCGGGATTGTTTTTGGTCATAAAGTTACGTTCGCACTGCTGCTTCCGCCTGTTTTTGTTGTGATGCTCTACGCAGTTTTCATAGCACCTGATCTCAAAACATTTTTCGCCCGCTTTATTAAGCTTGCTTGTTCAATCACCATAGCAATGCTGGTTTATACTTTTCCGACGGGTTATATCAAAAATATCATGGTTTTCGGTCACCCCATCGGTCCGCCGACATCATTGAGACATCAATCTGTGGAACGTGCCGGCCCATTATCCAACCTGTTTGAACAAGGGAGCCGCAATGTGATCAGGTATGCATACGATTTCTTCAATCTAGACGGAATCCGGAATGCACAATGGGGATATAATTTGAATACAACAATAAGAAAACCCATTGCTGCGCTGGAAGATAAACTCCACATGCGGCTGGACGAAGAAACCGACTTTTCCATTGTACCATTTTTAATGCAGCGGCGTTTTTCCAACTACAATGCAAATCCCTACTGGGGCGTATTTGGCTTTGCATTGATTCTGCCGCTCGTATTACTTGTGCTTGTCAGGGTTTTCCGATCCCGGGTTCACTGGTTTCTGGCGGTTGCGTTCTGTCTCCACTTCGCGACGCTATCGTACTCTGCGCCTTATGATCCGTTTAAAGGCCGGTATTTTATTGAGACAGGTGTATTTGGCGTTTTGTTTTTGCTATTACTCTTTTCAAATCACCGTTTGTCTATTATCAAGCCAAGAAGAAATATCTGGAAAGGCTACATTCTTACCATTGTTGTCCTCGCCTGCATTTCGGCTGTAATGGCGGTATATCTCAATGTGCGCTGTCTTCCTTTGCCAGCGTACGGTCACGAATCAGCATTGACGACCGATCGCATCGAGTTCCAGACGATTGCCCGGCCGGATATTACGAAAGCATATAAAACGTTTGATTCGATTGTACCGCAAAATGCAACAGTCGCCCTGGCTACGATCAATGATGATTTCGAATATCCGCTATACGGCGAGAAATTAACCAGAAAGCTCATCACCATCAATCCTTTCGAGCAAGGGTTGAAGCCTATCCCCAAAGAAGCTGATTACCTTTTTTATGCAAAAAGTGTAATCAATGACACCAGCAAAATCAAAGCGCTGCCGACAGATATCAGGCTCGGCTCTGACACCACGATGACCAACCTGGATGTGAAAGGTCAGGATTATTACCTTCGCAAACTCAAATAGTGTCTCATGACTATTGCCATCATGCAGCCTTATATATTCCCGTATATAGGGTATTTTCAGTTGATCAATGCGGTTGATAAGTTTATCATCTATGACGATGTCAATTTCATCAACAAAGGCTGGATTAACCGGAACAATATCCTCGTTTCGGGGAAAGCGCATCTTTTTACAATTCCACTGAAAGACGCGAGTCAGAATAAGCTTATCAATGAAGTAGAGCTGCTGAAAACAGAACCCTGGCAGAAAAAACTATTGAAGACGATCCAGCAGTCTTACCAGAAAGCTCCGCATTATCGAAAGGTTTTTGATCTGATCGAAGAAATTGTAAATTTAGATGTCAGAACAATTTATGAACTGACCCTGCATGCGCTTACGAGAACCTGCGCATTCATGGAAATCGACACCGAAATCATTTCTTCTTCAACAATCTATAACAATACACACCTGAAAGGACAGGCTAGAATTCTGGATATCTGTAAACAAGAAGGAGCCAGTCATTACATCAATCCGATCGGTGGCATGGAATTGTACGACAAAAGTAAATTTGAAGGGGAAGGTATAAAGCTCGACTTCATTAAAAGTCTTCCAAGCCCTTACATCCAATTTAAAAATGCTTTCGTACCTTGGTTATCAATAATTGATATCCTGATGTTTAATAATCCCGAAGAAATCAGGGCGCAACTGAAAGCATACGAATTAATATAGAATGGCGAAGATCATTATTTTTGGAGTACTCGATACAGCTGAGCTGGCACATTACTATTTGACACATGATTCTGAACACGAGATAGTTGCGTTCACAATTAATCGTCAGTATATAGAGCAGGACACATTCAAAGGTTTGCCGGTAGTCGCATTTGAAGACGTGGAAACCATCTTCTCTCCCTCTGAATATGCATTCTTCGCGCCAATGACCGGCAGGAACATGAACCGCAACCGTGAGGCTATTTACAACGAAGCCAAAGCAAAAGGATATCAGTTCATTTCCTACATCAGTTCCAAAGCTACCATTTTCGACAAAAGTGTAATTGGGGAAAATTGCTTCATTCTGGAAGACAATACGATCCAACCTTTCACCATTGTTGGCAATAATGTGGTAATGTGGAGCGGGAACCACATTGGTCACCACGGGCAAATAAAAGATCACGTATTTTTCACCTCCCACGTTGTACTCTCGGGACATTGTGTAGTTGAATCATATTCATTTTTTGGTGTAAACAGCACAATCCGCGATTATACGACGATCGCGCAAGGAACATTGGTCGGTATGGCCTCGGCGATTACCAAAGAAACCGAAGAATGGGGAATTTACGTTGGGAATCCGGCCAAGAAAGTGCCTGGAAAACTGAGTCACGAAGCTTACTGATATATTGATATCTGTGCGGGCGTAGTTTGGGATATCTGAAGTCTGAGATAGCGATTCTTGTTAATGGAGCAAAAGAAAATATTATTCGTCAGTCATGACGCAAACCGCGCAGGAAGCCAGCTGCTGCTTTTGCAGTTACTAAGGCTTTTGAAAGAACGGGGAATTCCGATGCATTTGCTGCTTTGCAGCGGCGGAGAGCTCGAAAAGGAGTTTGAAGAGGTTGTCACCATTACCCGGCTTTATCAGAACTACAAAGTTGCGCCGCATCCATTTACCGGAAAGCTTCTTAAAAAGGTACACCTGTATAAGCTTTATGAAGAACGCTCCACGCAAAAAGGCAACGACCGCCTGATCGCTGAGCTGGAAGCACAAAATATCGGGCTTGTTTTCGTTAATTCAATTGCCAACTCAGGTGTTTACCACGATTTCCTGACTTTCCTGCACCACGTTCCGCTTGTGCTTTTTGTACACGAACTGGCTATGTCGGTGAAAATGTACTCTCACGAAAAGCACCTGAACTTTCTGCTTCGCAAGACGGATCACCTGATTGCGGTATCACATGCAGTTGCCAATTACTACGTCAAAAAATACAACTTTCCAGTTGCACACGTCAGTACATTCACCCTGATCGATCATGAACATATTGATCGGAAGTTGCGTACAGTGCAACATGATATTCTTGAAAAAACTTACAGGATACCCAACGACGCCATCGTGATCGGCGGTTGCGGCAATGCGGAATGGCGCAAGGGAAATGATATCTTCAACTGGATTGCAAAGCGCGTTATTCACAAAACAGCACCGCTGCCTGTCTACTTCGTTTGGATCGGAGCTGGTCCGCAGCACGAAATATATGAACTTATTGAGAGTGATATCAGGCTAATGGGATTAAGCGACAGGATTATCCTGGTTCCGCCTACTCCGTTTGCATTGGATTACATCAACCGGTTTGACGTACTGATGCTCAGTTCCAGGGAAGATCCGTATCCGCTCGTGGTACTGGAAGCTGCATTACAGGAAATACCAGTTGTATGTTTTGAAGATGCAGGCGGCGCACCTGAGCTGATCGAAAGCGATGCAGGCTTTGTGGTACCTTATATGGACATTTCAGCAGCCTCAGACGCAATTATCCAGCTGGTACTTGATCCTGCATTAAGAGAAACATTGGGCAGAAAAGGCCGGCAAAAGGTGTTGGAAAGGCACAATACTGAGAAAAGCGTCGGCAGCATCGAAGCCATTATTCAAAAGTATCTACCTTTACAGGTTTCGGAACAGCACAATCAATGACCATTGCCTTTACCATTTGTTCAATCAACTATTTAGCGCAAGCCAGGACGTTAGGGAATTCTCTTCGCGCCACTAACCCCGACGTGAGGTTCTTCATCGGACTGGTTGATTTGTTGCAGGGTATATCCTTCGACGATTCGTATAAACCCGACTTTCCTATGATTGAAATCGATAAGATCGAGATCAGGGATTTTCAGGAAATGGCTGACAGGTACAACATCACAGAGCTGAATACTGCTGTAAAGCCTTTTTATTTTACTTACTTTTTCAAACATTATCCCGAAGCGAAGAATGTGATTTACTTCGATCCGGATATTATCGTTTTTCAGCCACTCACAGGTTTACTTGGCTCATTGCAGAAAAGCGATGCGGTACTTACGCCGCACCTGAACACGCCCATTGAAGATAGGCTCACCCCGAATGAGCTGCATCACCTGAATACCGGGATTTACAATCTTGGTTTTGTTGCATTTCGGCGCAGTGCGATCAACCTGGAATTCATTTCCTGGTGGGAAGAAAAGCTGCGGTATGAATGTCTGATCGACCTTTGTAATGGACTTTTCGTAGATCAGAACTGGATGAATTTCCTTCCTTTGTTCGTCCCGGACACGCATATAGAAAGGAATCCGGGCTACAATGCGGCCTACTGGAATTTGCACGAAAGGGTATTTTCTAAAAAAGAAAATACGTTTTTTGTCAATGAAAATAATCCTTTGATATTCTTCCATTACAGCGGCTACGATCCCGCAAAGCCTGATATACTATCCAAATACCAGGACCGGTTCGACATAAGTGAGCGGCCGGATCTTACAGAGCTGTTTGCATTATACCGCGACACCCTGATAGCCAATGGAAATGCATATTACCGGAAATTTGAATGCGCGTACATCAAGCCCGCTCCTGTTCGCCGCTATCAGCGTGTGCGTAAGTTTTTAAAGATGCCGATCAATTACCTTATTGATCAGTTGGAGACATTCTGATGAAAGAGCTTGTATCAGTTGTCATTCCCATTCTCAATCCGGAGATCAATCCCACGGAAGAAAAGATCCTGCATCATACGCTGCAAACGCTGGAAAAGTACCCTTTGATTTTCATCACGTACGAGGGAGCCGATCTGTCGATTGTCAAAGAGCATAATGAAGATATAGACGTCATTTATTTTCCGAAAAAGTATTTCGCTACCCGTGATCACCTGGCTTCGCTGCTTTTGTTGGAGGATTTTTACGACCGGTTTAACTGGTGTGATTTTCTCTTGATCCATGAACTGAACAGCTGGATAGTACGCGATGAGCTTTACTATTGGTGCAAACAGGGGTACGATTACATCAAAGCCGGCCCCTATTTTGGCAGTCAGCAGGCGGTATCCGACAATGTTGTAAAAAGACTATCCGGATTGAATGCGGAGGAGAAAATACTATTCGGAAAAGGTTATGCGAATAATGGGCTCTACCTTTGCCGCATAGAGCGGATGACAAAAGTGCTGAAAAGCAAGCGCAAAGAGGCTTATCAATATCGTCACGATGAAGCCTTGCCGAATGCGGATTCATTATTCTGGGAGCTCGAAGCGAACAGGTTCTGGCCACATCTGCGCAAGCCGACCCAGGTTGTTCGCAACCATTTTGTACAAAATGCATTTAACCTGAGGAATCAGAATGCATTACCATTTGCATTGACGGGCATATCCAGAGCGAATATCCAGGATCTGCCTTATTTTCAAACAATGCCGGAAGCTGATTGAATTTCATGAATATTATATATACAGTTTGTAACAGAACGAATCTGCCGCACGCCCTCACCCTGGCCGACTCGGTGCAGAAATTTCAACCCGATTCTGTCTTTTATCTTTGCTGGGTCGACAATGCGGCTTTGCCCGAGCTACCTGCCCATATTAAAGTTATTAATATCCTGAATGTTGCAATTCCGGGTTGGGACAAAATGGTTTCCCGGTATTTCGATTTCGAGCTGCTGGCTGCCTGCCGCCCCTGGGTCGCGCAATTTATCCTGAATAAAAATGCAAACTGCCAGACATTGACTTTCCTGGCCCCGACAGTGGTATTGTTCCAGTCAACCGAAACGATCCTGAATAGCAAAAGTGATTTCTTTTTGACGCCGAACATTCTTAAACCGCTTAGAAAATCTTCCTACCTCGACGACAAGCGGATTCTGAATATTGGTATGTTCCATTCAGGAAGCTGGACTTTGAGAAATGGTGAAAAGGTACGTGAAACTTTGACCTGGTGGGCAAACCGCACACTGGACCGAGCGGCTTACGATCTTTGTAATGGGATGAACATGGACCAGCTCTGGCTGAATTATATTCCGGTATTTGTACCAAAAACAGAAATAGTCGAGCATTCCGGCTGGCATTTCGGGTTACACGCAGTTTTGAATAAAGACTTGTCTTTAAGTACTGGTCAGTATCTGGTGGATAACCAGCCGCTGATTTCCATTGATTTCGCCGGACTGACTATTTTTGATCCGATTTGGTCAAATCATTATGGTTTGATAAATAAAAATAATCTTTTCAAAAACCTGCTGGGACACTATGAAAAGAGTCTTGCAAGTTACAAGCACATGGTGCCGACAGGTAATGTTCCGGTTCTGGGCAAAGTCGCCGACATTCAGAAATACAGAATTGTCAGAAATAACCTCGCCGGGAAATTGAAGGCAATCACCACTTATATTGATCAGTTTTAATCAGGAACTATGCATTCTCTGGAACAATACACGCTGGAACTGCGTAAATTCCTGTCAGGTTTGAAAGTAAATAATGCAATGCTTGCAACAGCAGCTGCGAACTTTCCCAAGCTGACCATCATTACGCCATCCTATAATCAGGCTGCGTTTTTGGAACGTACGATACTCAGCGTACTCAACCAGAATTACCCAAATCTCGAATACATCATCGTCGACGGCGGCTCCACAGATACAAGTGTGGAAGTAATCAAAAAATATGAAAAATACCTGACCTGGTGGGTTTCAGAAAAAGACAAAGGCCAGGTGGATGCGATCAATAAAGCATTAAGAAGGGCCACGGGCGATTACATCAGCTTCCAAAATTCAGACGACGTATATTTTCCGGGCACTTTCGAGCGTTTTGGAAAAGCTGCTACCCAGTACAATTCAGACATTCTGTACGGCGACTTGTTCATGATTTCAACTGACGACGAAGTAACTGAGATTCTGAAAACAACTTCATACAGCTTTGATTGCCAGGTTTTGGAAGGAATGCAAATACACAATCAGTCCCTCTTCTTCAAGCGCAGGCTCGTTGAGCAATACGGATTATTTGACGAAAGCTACCGCTTTGCATTCGACTACGAGTTTGTAACAAGATATACCTCTCATTCTCAAACTACTACAAAGAAGATAGATGGCCTGGGCGGCGCGTTGCGCGTGCATGAAGATGCCAAGTCGTCAACTATCGCACACGTGGGAGCTGAGGAACATAAACGTGTTCAGGAATTGTACATTTCTAGGAACAGTTCGGCTGCGCTCAACAAAATCAAGTATCTTTGGTGCCGGGTTCGTAAAATTGCTTATTTCGTTCTCCGGTCGGATTTCAAATACATTCGTTACAGATTTTCCAGATGAATTGGAGCTTACTTAATGTATCTACTAATTTCAATTATCTCAGGTATTCACTGGGCATCGCGATGATGTTCAATGGGTTTCCTCTGATATTCTTTATTAGGGATACATTGGGAGTCGGACCGGCAAGCAGCGTTTTTACTGCCATTTTCTTTTCGCTTGCACTTATTCTGATGGTTCCGCCGACGTTGTTCAAGCGTCTGTATAAGCCAAATGTGATTTTGCTGAACCTGGGTCTCGGGTTTCTTTTGATGGCGCTTTACTACTTCTTTTTCTTAAATTATGTAGGAAAAGCGGTTGCTGACGTCGGAAACTTCGTTTTTACATTCGGCTTTATTATTCTGCTGCTGCACATTCCAAATGACATCAAAGACACCCTGATCCTGGTGATCTTCCTCCTGTCTTTTTTTACAAATATTACACTGGTTTACTCGCTCATCACGGACCCTAACTGGACTCCCGGAATGCGGGCCGCAGTAAATTTCGCAAACGAAGGCGCTCAGCCAGGAGGTAACCCGCACATTACCGCCCGAAACGGCGTAGTTTGTCTGCTTACCGCATTTGTAATGCTGGGCAACACCAAGGATCTGATTACCAGAATCTTTCTGTTCTTTTCCATTCTGTTCGGATTAGGAGTAGTGATTTTGTCACTTGCTAAATCGAGTTACCTGGGCCTGGGCATTGCTGCATTCGCTTATTTTCTGTTTCGGTTCAAAGCTACCGACATTGTTTCTGCTGTTGGAAATGCATTCAAATTCCGCAACTTCATCTTTATCGCCATTATCCTCGTCGGCATCAACTATTTCCTGAGCCGCTACGGAGATATCCTGAATTTGCTGCTCGGCTATTGGGATGTTTTCCAGGACAGGATTCTGGATGTGATTTTCACCTCTACCGGGGTGCGGCTCTCCGAGGAAGCTGATGTGGATTATTCCGCTATGGGCCGGGTAAGCGGCTTTGGGGAATTCCTGGAAACGCTATTCTCCTGGGATGTTTTCCTGGGTCGCGGATACAAGAGTGATTACCTTGACGTACCTATCCTGGAAGCTTGGGTAGATCAGGGGATTTTCGGATTCTTGTTTTTTGCCGCCTTTAATTTCTTCCTATTCCTTTTTGCAATACGTGAAATCCGGAGGTCTACTAATGCGCTGAGCACATTTCTGGCTTTCTTCTTTTTATCCATGATGGTATTGCTTGTTACCGGAGGAAGGCCGTATGATATCGCATTCTGGTTCCCTTATTCAGTGATGATCAGGTTCCTGGGCATACGTTACCTCGATAGCTACCAGCAACGTCCGGTTGCAACCAAACTCACGACCGTCGCTACCTCTTAACTTTACATTTTCCCGACCACCGCTATCAGGTATTCCTGGCAGGTCAAATCATTCTCATGAAAGGCAGAGTTGAACAACTGGATGGACTTAGGGGAATATTTTCGGTACTTGTCATCGCCCACCATCACAATGCGTTCAAGGACGCTGACCTTTACAACAACTTCTTCGTCATCAACGCAAGTCTCTTTGTTGACTTTTTCTTCGTTTTAAGCGGATTCGTAATCGCATTGAACTACGTAGATCGGATCCGTACCGGAAGCGATTTTTTTCAGTTTTTGAAAAAACGTTTCATCCGCCTCTATCCACTTTTGTTCTACACAGAAGTTGTATTCGTAATCGCGAACCTGGTTGGAGAACAAAGCCCGATGAAAAATGTAGCCAGCCTGGGCCTCTCTTACTATTTCTATACTGCATTCGACGCACTTACTTTCATGGGCTCCACGCCGATTTTCGGATCGTGGATCAGTAATAATTACCCTTCGTGGTCGATTTCTGCAGAGATGATTTCTTACGTAGTATTTGGTCTTGTTATCTTGTTTTTACCAAAATTCAAATACTTTACTTTTGCGCTGCTTTCACTGCTTTGTGCATTGTTTATCATTTCAAGGGGAGAATACCTGCTCGCTTACGACTACGGATTTGTGAGAGGCTTGCTGTGCTTTTGCTTCGGCATTTTCACGCATTCTATTTTAAGCAAAAGAACATTCAGGCTCACGATGCTCGAAATTCCATTCCTGATTGTGCTGCTTGCTGCAATGTATGCAGTTCACCACCTGGATCTTAATCTTTGGAAATTGGCATTCCCGGTTCTGTTTTCGGCCGGTATCATCATCTTCGCCAGCTCCGATGGAATAATTACCCGGCTTCTTTCCAGCCCACCTTTTCAGTACCTCGGCAAGATATCCTACTCCATTTACCTCAATCACGCGCTTGTGCTGATTTTAGTCAATGTAGTACTTTTCAGATTCCTCAGATCTGAGCCCACCAGCCTGATGATCGCAGTTTCACTGGTCACATCTATTTCGCTCACTATACTTTACTCCCATTTCACCTACGAATGGATTGAAAAGCGATTTGGGAAATTTTTACGTGACAAATGGAGTTAGATAAGCAGAGAACGAAGCTTCCGGCACGTTCTTAGACTATCAAATCGAACACTTCAAAACATAAGAAATCATGGCGACTTTCTCAGAACTCATCAATGGAAATAAACCAGTACTGGTAGATTTTTCAGCTGAATGGTGCGGGCCTTGTAAAATGATGAAACCTATTCTGGACGAGGTAAAGGCGGATTTAGGAGAATCAACCACAATCATCAAAGTGGATGTAGATAAGAATAAGGCTGCGGCCAGCGCGTACAAAATCCAGGGCGTACCTACGTTGATCGTTTTCAAAAATGGCAAACCCATGTGGAGACAATCGGGTGTCGTGCAGGCTGCGCAATTGAAATCGATCATCAAAAAGTATATCTGACCTTTCACCTGAGACAAAGCTTTTGGAATCTATTAACAATGCAGATTTTACCGAAAGAAAACCTTCGGAATCTGCTTATGAGCAAATTACGTTCAACAACTGCACGTTTTCCGACCTTTCGGGAATAGACTTTATAGATTGCATTTTCAAAAATTGCAACTTGAGTAATGCGCTTCTTAAAAACTGCAAAATCTCAGATATTCAGTTCATCAATTGCAAGCTACTCGGGGTTAACTTCTCTGAAACAAAGGATTTTGCATTTGCAGCCAGGTTTGAAGAATGCATTCTTGACTACGCCATTTTTGAGCGTAAAAAGCTGAATAAAACTACTTTTAGCAAATGCAAGGTACACGGCGCGGATTTCACACAAGCTGATCTTTCGAAATGTAAATTGCACGATTGTGATTTCTGGGACGCAGTGTTCGAGAATACCAATCTGGCAGGGCTTGATTTCACAACCAGCAAGAACTTCACGATTGATCCTGCTTCTAATAATGTCAAAAAAGCGAAGTTCCTTTCTTCGGATCTTGCCGGGTTACTAACCCGTTTTGACATCATTATCAAGTAGTACTTTGAAGCGATACTCATTTTTCGTTTCTTGACAGCATCAAATTACGACTCCGCATTATGTCCGTTCAATTGTTCGCCAGCAAAGTATTCACAGGTTCAGAAGTTGTAAAAAATCAGCTTATACAGATTGTAGGAGGCAGAATAGCCAGTATGGAATACGCGCAGCCAGATCCTGGCGTGACGCGCGTACCTAATCTGGCGGCCGGCCTTTTCGACAGTCACATCAATGGAGGCGAACGATTTTACTTTACAGAACGGGCTGACGAGGAGACCATTGACGATATCTATACGGCCAGTATAAATACAGGAACAGCTTACGTTCTTCCGACATTGATTACTTCTCCGCACACGAACATTCTGAAAGGGATTGAAGCTACGCGCAGCTATATGGAGAGAAATCCAGGCTCGGGAGTGCTCGGAATGCATTTGGAAGGCCCTTTTCTGAACCCGGTCAAACGCGGCGCTCACCTTGCCGGGTTTGTCAGAAAACCGACAAATGGGGAATTAGAGGAAATTATCTCAGTTGGAAAAGATGTAATCCGATTGATCACGATAGCGCCTGAGATGTTTACGGAAGATCAGATCCGGATGCTCCTCGACTCAGGAATTACCGTTTCAGCCGGACATTCGAATGCAACTTACGACGAAGCGGTGAAAGCTTTCAGGCAGGGGATCCAGCTGGTTACCCATTTATATAACGCAATGTCCGCATTTGGCCACCGCTCACCCGGACTGGTGGGTGCCACATTCGACACAGAATCGGTTTATGCACCATTGATTATCGATGGCGTGCATTGCGATTACGGTGCAGCGAGTGTTGCTTATAAAATCAAGAAAGACAAGTTGTTCCTTATCTCCGATGCATTGTTTCTGGGCGAGAAAGTGACTGAGTTCAAATGGGGAGAATTTGATGCATACCTGAAAAACGGACGGTATACCAACTCGGATGGAAACTTGGCAGGAGCTACCATTTCGCTGGCAGATGCAGTGAGAAATGCAGTCAATATCGTGGGGATACCCTTGCAGGAAGCGATAGAAATGGCAACGATTCGGCCGGCCAAAGCTTTGGGTTTAGCAAATCAGATCGGTAAAATTGAGATCGGCTACCCGGCTGTTTTTACTACATTTAATGATGATCTTTCTGATTTTCAGGTATTGAAGTACTAGCATTTAATTGGCTACAAAACCAAAAGACCACCTTCTTTTAAGCTTAGCCAGGTTATCGATTTCCTGAAATCATCGAAATGACCCAATCCTGTTGCTTCGTACTGCTTTATAAATTGGTCAAAAAGCATTGGCTCGGGATTACTTACAAGTAGTTTTGGAAAGATTTCCACCAGCCAATCGGCAGTAGCCACATCGGCTTCAATCGCCCATTCTTTTTTCTTATTGTAGAAAACCAGCTCTGCAATTTCAATCACCTTTTTGCCTCTTTTCTCTTCAAAAACTGCCATTTCCGGCAAATTACCCAGCCAGACAATCACTGCATTCGGTCGGGTCCCGGAATCAGGTGATTCGTGAATGCTTTTATCAATGTAATTCGGCGGAATGGAGGTGACGGGCACCTTGAAATCAAACCAGCGGGAATGCGGAAAATCCAGGCAAACACCGTGCATATAGTTAAAAAGCGATTTTCTCAAGCCTTCCGAAAAGCGCGCGTGCTCGGCACCGAGCGGATCGTGGTGTTCGAGGTCATTATTAGCGAATTGCCCGTTTCCAGGCCCGATCCGCATGACGTCAAATGCTTCGGGATGTAATCCGACCGGACTGTGCGCCGTCATAGCAAAGCGATGCCAAAACCCGGACTGCACAATACCAGCCTGAAACAACTGCCTCACCATTTCCAGTGAATCAATGGTTTCCTGTGCCGTTTGTGTTGGAAAACCGTACATTAAATAAGCATGCACCATAATTCCAGCCTGCGTAAATGCATCAGCGACCCGCGCGACCTGGGCGACTGTTACACCTTTCTTCATTTTTTCAAGCAAACGATCCGAAGCCACTTCCAGTCCGCCGGAGATTGCAATGCAACCGGAAGCTTTTAAAAGCAAACACAGATCATGCGTAAAGTTTTTTTCGAACCGGATATTCGTCCACCAAACTACCGTCAGCTTTCTCCTGATGATTTCCAATGCCAGATCGCGCAGCAAGGCAGGTGGCGCAGCTTCGTCGACGAAATGAAATCCATTTTGATTGGTTTGTGCAATGATCTCTTCGATCCTGTCGCACAAAAGAGCCGCTGTCATGGGTTCGTAGCGGCGGATATAATCCAGTGAAATGTCACAAAAGGTGCATTTCCCCCAGTAACAACCGTGCGCCAAAGTGAGCTTATTCCAGCGTCCATCGCTCCACAGCCGGTGCATTGGATTGACTATCTCGATTACCGACAAATAATCATGAAGCGGCAAATCGCTATAATCCGGCGTTCCTGTATCGCGCTGTGCCACATCACGCTCTTTCGCACTATTATGGTAAATCACCGCTCCATTTACACGCGAGTAAACGCGTTTCATTTCCCCGAGTTGCCTGTTTCCATCGAGGTAGTCAAGCAGCGAGAGCAACGGCGCCTCTCCATCGTCGAGACAAACAAAATCAATATAGTTGAAAACACGGGACTCTTTTAATGTGCGCAATTCGGTATTGGGAAAACCACCGCCCATTGCGATTTTAACAGCAGGATAATGTTGTTTTAAAAACTGTCCGCATTTGAAACCACCATATAAATTACCTGGGAAGGGAACAGAAATGCAGACAAGATCCGGCTGGTACTGCTGCATTTTACGCGCTAAAACATCCTTTAAAGTCTGTGAGAGCAAGGTATCCGGTTGTTCCAGCGCTTGTTCCATCTCGTCGAAGCTGGTAGCAGATCTGCCCAAACGTTCCGCGTACCTGCTGAAACCGAAATGAGGATCAATCGCCTCCTGGATCAAATCGCCAAGATCTTCAAGATACAAAGTCGCTAAATGCCGGGCTTTATCGTGAATGCCCATTGTACCGAAAGCCCAGTCCATATCTTCCAGCTGCTGAAATCGGCTGGCTTCGGGAAGGTAGCTTCGGTCGCAGATGCTGTGGGCCAGCGTTGGGTTGATATTTTTCAGAAAGCGGATAACAGGATCTATCGTACTGATATATTCGTCACGGAGCGAGTAAATGCGAAAGCTGTTTTCAGTAAGCTCCGCATCCGAATCGTCCAGCTGCTGAAAAAGCCGCCGAAGTCCCTTTCCAGAAAACAATTCCAATATCACCTCAATGCCAAGATCAGCCTGATAAGACTCCCGCCCCAACGTATTCAAAAACCCTTTCAGATAAGCAGTAGCCGGATAAGGGGTATTGAGCTGGGTAAAGGGCGGCGTGATGAAGAGTGTTTTCTGTTGCACGAAAATCTATTTGAACTATGTCGCAAAAATAAGGCATTTCAAAGCCAAAGAATAGCCCGAATGTGAAACTCTTCGTACTACAGGATGTTAAATAACACACACTTACATTATGAAAATTCGTCGGCCGATCAAGATTCAGATTGACAAGCTTACCAATTCGATTGAGGAACCCGATTCAGGGAAGTGTCACGAAACTCTTGTTCTGCCCCTTTCAGTTGCGGATCTTAAAACATTCAAGAAATCAAGTTGGCTGTTTGATTGGCGTGAGGAGCATAGTCATCGTGAAAGATGTGTGTTCAAGTTGGTATTGCTAGAACAGCCAAATACAATCCAGGGCCTGGTTAGTTTGCAAGACAAAGGAGATCATATCTACATGCACTTAATTGAAAGTAGTAAGGCCAACCGTGGTCCATCTAAGCAATTCGTAGGTATTCCAGGTAATTTGATCGCATTTGGTTGCAAAACTTCCTTCGAGAAAGGCTATGAAGGATACTTGTCATTTGAAAGCAAAACAAAACTGGTGACGCACTATAAGAATATACTTGGCGCAGAGGTGTTATTTGGTAATGTAATGATCATCAATTCCTTTGCTGCTAAAAACCTAGTAGATAGATATTTCCAAAAAAAAGGCTAACTTGTAGTATGATAAACGAATCAAAACGCGTCGATCTTCTCACAAGCGGGAGACAATTATCAGAAGGCGACTTCCAGCAAATTAGCATGCTAATTAGAGATAAGAAGTCGAAAGGTAACAAAATCAATAATCGGAAAGTTGACGCTGAAGGTGCGAGAAAATGAATGCTGGTCCTGGTACTAATATATCGTAACATTACCAAACCATAAAATCAGCCCACCTCAGTAGCCTGATCAAGCTGCAAAATGGTATTATTGTGGTGAAACAACTGACCATTATGCATTGCCGCTTTCTGACCAACATTCAAGCTACGTTCCTGCTACTGCTGATTTGCGCTTCTACTACCTTTTCTCAAAATAAGATTTACCATCCTACGGCGTTCCCCGACCGGATCATTCTTGGTTACAAAGGTAGCCCTCCGGTTTCGCAGGCCGTCAACTGGCGCACTGATACAACGGTTAAAGAAGCGATTGCGGCGATTCACGAAGCTGATCCTTCTCCGGATTTCATCGACAAGGCCAGTACCGTTAAAGCATTTACGCAGCCGGTCGTTTTCGAGGAGCACGCTGCATTGTACCACGAAGTCAATTTCACTGACCTGAAACCGGCGACGCAATATGTGTACCGCGTAGGTGATGGCAAGAACTGGAGTGAGTGGTTCCATTTCACAACCGCTTCCGACCAGGCGCAGCCCATTTCATTTCTATACTTCGGAGATGCGCAGAATGATGTCAGGAGTTTGTGGTCGAGGGCGATACGGGGCGCCTACACTACCATGCCCAAAGCCAACTTTATGATCCACGCAGGTGATCTTATTAACAGGTCCAATAACGATTATGAATGGGGCGAATGGTTCGAGGCAGGCGGCTGGATCAATGGAATGGTACCCAACCTGGCTGCACCCGGAAATCATGAATATTACAAAGACGGCCTGAAAGAAAAGATTTCCAAGCACTGGCGGCCGCAATTTGCATTGCCGGAGAATGGACCGGAAGATTTAAAGGAAACTGCCTATTACATCGATTATCAGGGAAGCCGCTTCATTTTCCTGAATTCGGAAGAAGCTACTTCGGGCAAAAGATCACGCGACGAGCAGGCAGAATGGTTTGAAAAAGTGGTAAGCAATAATCCACAGCGCTGGACTGTGGTCATCCATCACCATCCCATTTATTCTACCAAACAGGGACGCGACAATGATGAATGGCGGGACAAAATGGAGCCTTTGTACAGAAAGCATAAAGTTGACATTGTATTGCAGGGCCACGATCATACTTACGGACGCGGTATCAATATGCCCGTGGGGCAAAGCCGCAAAAAGCCCGACGGTCCTATTTATGTAGTGTCGGTAAGCGGACCTAAAATGTACGACATCGGTTTGCAGGACTGGATGGACCGGGCAGCTTCGAACACGCAGCTTTATCAGGCGATTACGATTGATAAAAACAAGCTATCCTTCAAAGCTTACACCGTCAATGGAGATTTATACGACGCATTTGACCTGGACAAAGACAACCGCGGTACAAATACCCTGATCGAGCTCTCAAATACCTTGCAAATGAAAGAGCGGCTTAACTTGCCTGAGCGGTACGAAAAAAGCTTTAAAGAGGCTGAATTGAAGGAATATAATCAGCGGTACCAGGATTATAAAAAAAGAAAAGGCATAAACTAGGTTACCGCTTCGCCGCCCAGAAAATAGCATTGCTAAAAAGTCGTTTGTACGCGTCGCTATTAAATAAAAGCGGCGAGTGCCCCATGAAAATGTAGACATTTCGCGCCTTCACTTTCGGGTTCGACCAGATAACCGGGTGATCTCCCATTTTAATACGTGAATCCGGAGAATAGGTTGATTCGTCAACGCTTGCAAGTACTTCCACATTGGGGCGGGGACTTTTGTCATACGTATACCATTCTTCTTTTTCAACCCAAAAAGAGGCCGGTACCCCTTTCATGATCGGGTGTTTTCGTTGCTCTATCTGCACCGTTGCTGCAGCAAAAGTGGAAATGTAGTTCTTGTAGCGGATACCGCCCATAAATTCAGAAAACCAGGGCCAGATCTTGTACCCGTCGAACTCACCGAGCAAAGTGGCATGGTGAAAACCGATCCAGCCGCCTTTGCCTTCCCAGATGTACTTTTCAAATGCAGCCGCGGCCTCCGGTTTCCAGGCATAAGGAACGTAGTCGAGCTGTATGACGAGCTGAAATTGGTCGAGGTAACGCTCGTTGATTGGATCTGTTTTATCAATGTAAACTACCGAGAAGTTGCTTTTCGAAGCCAGCGAGTCAAGCCAGACCTTCGCCCGTCTTGAATATTCGATGTGATGCCCGCCCGGTTCGGCCATTGCAAGTACCCTGAACGAACCATTCTGCGCCAATGCAGTACAGCTTACCAGTAAATGCAGCAGCCAGGCAGCAGCCACATTCCCGCATAGTTTTTTCATGATGATCTTTTTCGAGATTCTATTTCAACACCGGCAGGATAATGTGACTGCTGTTCTTTGAGTCGTGGTGAATCGTGATTCTGGATTTTTGAAAATCAGCCTCATCAGCTTCAAAGATATTTATGAATTTCTGCGGATTGCGATCAACCAATGGAAACCAGCTGCTTTGAACCTGTACCATGACGCGGTGGCCTTTTTTGAAGGTATGTGCAACTTCATTCAGCTTCACAGTCACTTTCTCAATTTTGTCTTTCGTAAAAGGCTCTGGTTTGGAGAAACTGTTGCGAAACTTCCCTCTCAGTACTTCGGCGCGCACCATTTGCTGATAGCCGCCCATTTGAACTGGTCTTTCACCTTCCTTCGCCGCCGGAACTGTTGTATTCGCCGGCCAAACATCAATAACCTTAACAATGAAATCTGCATCAGAGCCCGTCATTGAAACCATCAGATTTGCTATGATCTCTCCTGTCAATGTCAGATCTTCCGTCAGCGAATCAGACTGGAAGCTCAGCACATCCGGCCGGCGTGCAGCAAAACGCTGATCTTCGGCCATATATTGATTGTTTCTGCCTCTTCCGATTACATTGGTGTACGGTACAGGCTTAGCAGGGTCACTTTCGTATTCGGTTGAACTCTTCGCAGATGCGGGCTTTGTAACAGACAGCTTTCCTTTTGCATCAAAAAAGTAAGCGGTCGGCTGGCTGTTTTTGGGTGGCCAAACATCGTAGTTCTTCCATTTATTAGTTCCGGTTTCAAAAACTGTCACTTCCGGCAGATCGAAACTTCCTTTTCCTTTCAGGTAGAAGTTGAAAAATTTGGTCTCGATATCTTCCTGGAAGAATTTGTTTACATCACCTCCAAACTGATACTGCGCAAAAGACTTCCATTGCGGCACAGCCCAGCCCCCATGTGTCCAAGGCCCCATCACGAGCCTGTTATTGTTACCCGGGCTTTGTTTTTCAATGGCCGCGTAAGTTTTCAGTGCACCATACAAATCTTCTGCATCAAACCAGCCTCCTACTACCAGAACTGCCGGTTTGATGTTCTTTAAATGGTTTTTAATATTTCTCGACTGCCAGAATTCGTCGTAAACCGGGTGCGCGGTTGTTTGCCGCCAGATGCTGTTCGGATCTGCGAAATAGGGTGCTGCATTCGTTTTCTTCAATGGACCAAAATCCAGAAAGTATTGGTACGCATCATTGAAACTAACCTGAAAATGACTGTCATAATTCTGCCCGTCCGCACTCTTCTTTCCGTCGAAACCACTGTAAAAACCAAAGTTGTCCATCAGAAAGAAAGCACCGTTGTGGTAGCAATCGTCGCCTATAAATTCATCGGACATAGGAGCCTGCGGTGATACTGCGACCAATGCAGGATGGGCGTCGGGCAATGCAGCAGACGAATAGTAGCCAGGGAAGGAAATCCCGCTCTGCCCTACTTTCCCATTGTTTTTGGTATGTTTCAAAAGCCACTCGATGGTATCATAAGTGTCACTCGATTCGTCAACATCCTTGTTACTTTTCTTGCTGGCAATCGCCGGTGTCATTTCACGAAATGTACCTTCGCTTTTGTAGCGGCCTCGTGCATCCTGATAAACGAAAATGTATTTTTCACGCATCAGATAAGCATTCGGGCCGAGGCTTCTCCGGTAACTGTTGGCACCATACGGTCGCACCGAGTATGGCGTACGCTGCATTAAAATCGGGTAAGTCTGAGCGGAATCTTTGGGTGTGTATATCACGGTAAAAAGCTTGACGCCGTCCCGCATGGCAATGTATTGTTCTGTTTTGATGTAGTTGTTCCTAACAAAACCTGTATCGGGAAGAGCTGCATTTTGTGCAAATGCAACAAAGGAATATAAAAGCAAAAAGGTGCCGAGGAAACTTATTTTCATAAGGGATAATTATGGAGTACAAATGTGCTAACCAAAAATACATAAGAAACTGGTTGACACGCGCAAATCTTTCTACCTTCCTGGTAAAACCTGAATGAAACGACTTAAAAGATTTTTCATGATATTCATTGTTCTGCTGGCATTGCTGGTATTTGGTGTGTTAATATTTATGCAACAACCTCAGTTTGGAAGAAAACCCACCGGCGCTCGGCTGGAAAGAATCAGGCAATCACCGCATTACCGCGATGGACAGTTTCAGAATGAAAGCAATACTCCTGCACTTGCGGAAGGCGCTAGCTATCTGAAAGTAACGGTTAAATTTTTCTTTGGAAAAAGTAAGCTCAACGTTCCAGCAGCACCGATCCCTTCTCAAAAAACGGATTTGCTGCACCTCGACCCGAAAGAAAATGTCCTGGTCTGGTTCGGGCATTCTTCCTATTTCATGCAGATCGACGGCAAGAAATTCCTGGTCGATCCCGTTCTGAGCGGGCACGCTTCTCCCGTTACATTTACCACACCTGCATTCAAAGGTACCGACGTTTATTCAGTGGCGGACTTACCCGAAATTGACTATTTGCTCATTTCTCACGATCATTACGATCACCTGGATTATGAGACAATTTTGAAGCTGAAACCAAAAGTAAAGCAGGTAATTACCGGATTAGGGACAGGTGAGCACTTTGAATACTGGGGCTACGATCCTGCAAAAGTCACAGAAAAAGACTGGAATGAAACAGCCGAGCTGGGCGATGGATTTAAGATACACATTACACCGAGCCGCCATTTTGCAGGTCGGGGGTTCAGCAGGAACACAGCCTTGTGGGTTTCAATGGTTTTGCAGACGCCCAATCATAAAATTTTCATCGGTGGCGATTCTGGCTATGATTCACATTTCAAAAAGATCGGCGAGAAATTCGGTGGCTTCGACCTGGCTTTACTTGAATGCGGACAGTATAACGATGCCTGGAAGTACATTCACATGATGCCGGAGGAAACAGTACTTGCCGCGAAAGAGTTGAATGCAAAGAAGTTAATGCCTGTACACTGGGCCAAGTTTTCACTCGCCCTGCATGATTGGAATGAGCCCATTCAAAGAGCGGCAGCCGAAGCGGCTAAACAGAATATGCCGCTCGTAACTCCACTTATCGGTCAAAAAGTCAATCTAGATGGAGATCAGACCTGGCGTCAGTGGTGGAAGGAAGATGAAATACAACCCAGGTAATTTTCCGGAGTTTGATCGTTGTCAGGACATAAAAAGAGGCTGTCTCAAATGAGGCAGTCTTTTTTCATTTTAGAGGTTTGGGTAATTTTTCTGGATTGATTATCTTTAGTTATAAGCAAACCAAAGAAAAATGGGTCGCCGACAGCCTAATTTCAAGCCTTATCACCAGCATCA
Organism: Dyadobacter crusticola DSM 16708; assembly: GCF_000701505.1. Lineage (GTDB taxonomy): Bacteria > Bacteroidota > Bacteroidia > Cytophagales > Spirosomataceae > Dyadobacter > Dyadobacter crusticola. The sequence continues at coordinate 600,476 of NZ_JNJB01000004.1, forward strand.
GTTGATGCTGCTTCCTCCAAGTTTAGAAGATCTTGTCCCCAAAGGGCACGTTGTCCGGGTGGTCAACGATGTGATCAATAAGATCAATTTAGAGCCGCTCAATGCCGCCTACTACCTGACCGGTCCGGCAAGTTACCATCCCCAGATGCTGTTAAAAGTGCTCGTATTTGGCTATATGAGCA
>NZ_JNJB01000005.1 GCF_000701505.1 Dyadobacter crusticola DSM 16708
ACCTGAAGTTCTCCGATCTTGGAATACAATTCTTTCTCCTTTGTATTTTCAGTGTCATTCCCAGCCGTCGGTACCTCTTTGCTGAACACGAGCTCCGCCTTTTCCAGAAACTCCCGCTTCCAGGCCGCTATCTGCGTTGGATGAATCTCATACTTGGAGGCTAGTTCCTGGACGGTCTGAACCTCTTTGATAGCTTCAATGGCCACTTTGGCTTTGAAGCTTGCGCTGAATTTTCTGCGTTCCTTTTTCATAGTCAACTACTAAAATAGAAATTTAAGTAGCTGTCCAGATTTTTGGGAGTATTATAGTATATAGACATGTAATATCGGACTCACCCAAACCGAACCCCAATCAACTCAACCCCTCGTCTCAATCGTAAAATTGCTATTCCCTTTCACCCAGGAATTTACAGTCTGGGGAGTTACCTGCAATTTTTCCGCTAAATCCTTTTGGCTCATTCCAAGTTTTCGCAATTAGGCGAGGATATTAATCGCGATAATCCTTGATTTTTCAAGGGCTTTGGGATTTTCGGCTTTGCGGCTGCGCTTGAAAAAAATACAATCCAGCAGCTTCCCTCTTCCAAGTCGGGAGCTGAATGATCAATTTTGCACCTTCAAGTATTTTCTATTAACCACTTCAATTTTTACCAATTGTTATTGCCTGCTATAAGTTTGCTGCTCTGCACATTTTTGCAACATGATCCACCTGCAACCAAGCGAAGTGTGATTCGATATGATAAGCTGCCCGTGTCCAGGAGCGGCGATACCTTGCGTTTTTCGTCGGATGATCTTCAAGTGTCTTTCATTGATGTCAAAGAGAAAGGAATTAAAGTATTGTCTAAGGCTAAGTCAGGTGCTATTCAGCATTTTAGTGAGCCGACCGTTGGCATTGAAAGTTGCTCCGATACTGCATACGCTGCGGATCTAAATCATTACGGCGCCTAAGAATAAGCCGCTGTCTAACCTTACAGAAGCAGATCGGCGCAAGCTAATGTCGAAACAGCCGCGGGATATGATTCAATTCTTAAAATACGAGGATAAAACCCAAATAAAAATCTGCTGCATAAGCAGTATTGTACTTAGGTTCCATTAAAAGCTGTGCGGTTCGTTATTCCCGCACAGCTTTTTGACAATATCCAAGACACACCTGCTATTTCACAACCAATTTAACTTGCTGCTTACCAAGCCCAGCTGTCATAAATTCAACATAATATAGCCCGGCAGTCAATGGGCCTTTTGTTTGCAACAAAAACTCATGCATATGCTCACCTTTGGTTACAACGATATTTACTTGCTGGCTAGTGATTCCAAACATCCGCAATGATTGAATATCAGCATTAGGCGCTAATAGTGTAAAAACCCCATGGTTTGGGTTTGGATAAATTACATTTTGCAGATTCTCAGAATCAGCTTTCACTGCAATAATTCGCGATAATTCGAAAGTGCCTTGAAAATCGTGTTGTTTAAGCTGATAGTAATAAGTTTTTCCCGGCTGTACATGGACATCACGAAAAGCATAATCATTACGCTGGTTTGTAGTCGCATTACCTGATACAAAACCGATCTTCTCGAACTGCATTCCATCCATGCTCTTCAAAACCTCGAATCCTCTATTATCTTCTTCGCCCGCCGTTTTCCAGCTCAACTCAATACCTTGCTTTGAAGCCGTTCCTTCAAATGAAATGTAGCTTACCGGCAAAGCTTTGTCCAGTGCCAGACCGATCAGGACAGGGTCGTGGTCGGAGGACCGGAACTGGTCAGCGCTATACAGACTGCTCACCTGAGCCGGCGATTTAAACTCCGTATTGTAATCCATTACATTAGGCTCGTCCGCATTGATGTGCCATTTGGCTGCGCCGGTTACCTGCCTGCTCAATGAGCCGCTCGCCAATGCATGGTCGAGCGAACCGACCTGTCCATCAAAAACATAAGAATAGGACGTTTCAGGAAGCAGGTTTTGGTAACCTGCCGCCGCCAGGATGGTAAGCGGATCTTCCTTGGCGTATGCATTTAAGTCACCCAAAATCAAATAGTCCGGATCCTCACTGCCCGTAGGTTTCAATGCTAGCCAGGCAGCCAGATTGATTGCTTGTCTGCTGCGGGTACCATTTGAAAAGCCTTGTCCGTCTCCGGCATCTCCATCCCCCGCGCCACCTGAGCTTGATCCTTTGGATTTGAAGTGATTTACTACGACAGTAAATTCTTCTCCATTTGAATTTTGCGTAAAAGTCTGAGCCAGGGGCCGACGGCCTACAAGGTCAAATGCGGCGCTGGTGGTTAATGTAGCAGCATTGCCTGACGGTGTTACCTGGCTGGTTTTGTAAATGATCCCGACTGTGATCGCATCTGTTGAGATTGGAGCGCCTGCGCTGGCAGGGTCTATAAATGCGTAATCGCCTGTACCTTCCGCGTCTGCATTCAGGCCGCTTACCAGGTCTTCCAGCGCGCTGGTTGGCGTAGCTCCATTGTGCTGAATTTCCATTAACCCGATCAGATCTGCGCCAGACCGGATCAGTGCTTTGATGATTTTGGTTTTTTGACGTTGAAATTCCTCTGCCGTGTTAGCGCCGCGATATGCGTCGCCGCTCACGTCGAGATTCACAAAATAGTTGAGCACGTTCGCACTGCCGACTTTAAGCGATGGTGATCCCGAAACAGCGCCTCCAGTGAGCGCGGGCGGCGTATCGGAACGTGGATTAACGGGTTGAAAATTGACACCTGTCGCTGTTTGGATGCGGTAACCTTCCAGGCGCTCGTCCAGAATTCCGACGATGCTCGCCACCTGATCGCCTCCGCGCAAGGTGTTGGACGCACTGAGCGGGTTTCCGCCGCGACCGAAAATGATCGGATCCGGGTTCTGGCGCGTGCTGCCATCATCGAGTAAGATTTGCCTTTTAGCTATTTGGGCCAGATAAGCACTGTATCCGGCTGCGTCAGGTGCATTAAACTGCGTAAACTGGTCGAGCCGCGCATCGGTTCCCGGCTGGTTACCATCCCCTTCAACCGAAAGTAAAACCTGTCCGTAACGCCCCAGCTCGAAAAACTCAGTGACAGTAAGATTTCCAGTGGTGGCACTCAGCTCCGTCAACATTCCTTCGTACTGTTCCAGATTTGCCACATCTGCTACCGGCAATTTTACTGCAACAGGCGTCGGCATTGCAGCCGGGCCAAGATTTGTAAAGCTGGTCAACGTTTTGATCTCGGTCAATCGCGTGGTAACGCCGCTGGTGGTGCCTACGAAATCCACGACGGTACCTGTCAGATTTACCTTATCTCCCTGGTTCGGCGTAACCACTCCAACAGGATCAGCCGCAACATTATACACGAAAATACCTTCTGATGTAGTCGGGTCTGAGTCGGCGTCAGCATCTTCTTCCTGCACATAAAAACCATTTAAGCCATTTGAACCAATAAAAGTACGCGTCACCACGCCTTCAATTGTGTATTCACCCGTAAGCGCAGCTAACTGCCCGCTTCCCTGAATCGCATGGATTTTCGTCGCTGTGCCAGGAGGCGCAATGGTCGTGAAAGTCCAGGCAATAGCATCGGTTATGCCTGAAAAATCATTGCCAGCCGCATCACTGAACGCACCGGCCGGCAAGGTGACAGCGTAAAGCTTGCTGTTCAGCAAAGTAACACCCGAGATGGTGATAACCGCACCATTCACAGTCACATCAGCCGATTGAATGTCAACTGACTGCGTAGTATTATCAGTTGTATTGGTGATTGTAAATGCCCCCGCTTTTTTCACCACATTCTCCGACAACGTCAGCACCAAATTGCTGGTTAACTGAACGTTGGTTGCATTCTCTTGCGGAGAAAGGGAGCTGATTACCGGCGCGGTCACATCCGGCCCCGATACAGTTTCATCGATTGATACATCGTCCAAAGCAATGCGGTCGCGGCTACCTGTCAGTCCGACGGACGATTCCCAGTAAATCCATCTCAATTGCACCAGGTTCTGGTTTTCCAAAGCCGCAGGAAGCATTATAGAGAACGACGCTGCATGCCCGGCTACATTGCCTGCTGATGAGTAAACTTCTGCCGCCGTACCCAGGTCTGAGAAGTCGCCGGAGTCGCCGATTCGGTATTGCAAAGCAAGGCTGTTGTCCCGACTTGCTTGCTGCTGTATCGTGCGCGCCGTCCATTCGACCAGGATGTTCGTTTTTCCAATGGTATTAATCGAAATCACAACAGCACCGGCCGCATTGGAGCCGGAAGCGAGCATTGCAATCCCGTTTTCTCCATTAGTTCCTGCATTGAGCCAGCCGCCGGACGTACTGTTGGTCAGATAAGGCAGGTCGCCACTTGCCGGGCTAGTCGTCCTGCTGGTTGGAATAGCTGCGCTGGTTGTTCCAAAACGGTGGACAGCAACGCCCGCAGGGAGTGTGCCACCTGCTATTTCCGTGTAAGAAAATGGCAGGCTTTGTGCCGGCGGCGAGGTTTGTGCGAATGCGCCAGGCGCCAGGACAAGGATCCAGGCTGAGCGCAAAAACAAACTGATATGCTTCCGTGATAGATTATACTTCATAGTAATGGAATTTATAAGTTGATGTAAGTTTCAGCGAGGCAGGTTATGCCATGATGGTTTCGGAATGGCCGATCGTAGTTGCTATCGTGGGCGAAGTAATGCTAGCTACATAGCGCCATTCACTTACAACCTTACTTGTACTGAACTTAGCCATTACATATCCCCGGCGCGACGCATCCAGGTATTGCAGGTCATCGACGAGCAAGGCCAGTGCCTGCTCAAAACCGCCAAGGGAAGCCGGGTCCGCGCCAAGATATTCTTCAAAACCAGGCGAAGTAACCGACGGAGCAGCCAGTTCCCAGCCTGCCCGGGACTTATCATTTGCATTCAAATGAGAATACCACCCATTGTGCGAATCGCCTGCAAGTGCGATCAGCTTTTTGCCTTTTGCCATTGCATACACCATTTCGCGCTCCACGGGATAACCGTCCCAGGCATCGAGGTTATAAGGAAGTACCGTCTGGATACGGCCTTTTTCCTGTGGCGTCAGTGTAGGATCGCCAGCCCGCAGCCGCGCTTTCAATTGAGTGAGTTCTATCAAAGTTGTCTGAAACATTTTGAATGTTGCCGGGCTGGCAGAACCCGTTGCATCCACTTCTCCCACGATCTGAACAATTGCGAGCAGCAGTTCAGCGGGTACGTACATTTTCCCCATCAAAACCTGTTGTCCCAAAACCTGCCAAGTCCCTTTCCCTGACCCAATGGCCGATCCCAGCCAGTTAAGCTGCTCTTTTCCCAAAATAGTCCGGTTTGGATTAAGCCAATCTTGCTGAAATGCCGCCGCGTCCAATCCGGTTTGCGTCAAATAATCGGAATACGAAAGCTGCTCGTCGCGCCCGATAATGCGGGTATCGAGCATGTGCAGATCCATGATATTCCCGAACGTAAAGCTCCTGTAGATCTTTTCGTCGACAAGTGTTCTAACACCGATATATTCGTGATAGGCTTTAATTGCGCGCTGTTTTCTTTCCAGAAAGCTGCCTTCATTCTGGTTGTGGTTTTGTGCGCCGTCTTTGAATGCATCGTTCGCAACTTCATGGTCATCCCAGACGCATATAAATGGTTTTTTCTGGTGGGCCAGTTGCAGCTGCGGATCGCTCCGGTATTGTTTAAAACGCGTGCGGTAATCGTCCAGCGATAGGATTTCATTCGCCGGTTTGTGAAGACGACCCAATGCAATGGTGTCCGGATTGGAACCATACTGCCCTGAGCCATATTCATAAATATAATCCCCCAAATGCAAAACCACATCTGCCTCCGAAGCGGCAATTGCACCATATACATTGAAAAGTCCCGCCGGATAATTCGAACAAGAACAAACCGCCAGCTTCACTTCCTCCGTCTCCCCGGCCTTCGCCAGCGTTTTCGTCTCCCCTGTTGGTGAGATTACATTGGTATTTGTAATGCTAAAACGATAGTAGTATTTGGTATTAGACTTCAAGCCGCTGATGTCGACGCTCACTGTAAAGTCATCATTAACGGACGCGTCAAGCATTTCAGTTTTGACAATCTGCGCAAAGCCCGCGTCTGTGGCAAGATCATAAGTCAGTGTTACTTTCGGAGAAGACGTGTTTGCGGGAGACACCCTTGTCCAGAGAATGATCCCGCTATCAGTAGGATCGAAACTGGCCACATTATAATCAAAGCTGCCATTCTGATTCGGGTCATTCGGGTCTGGTATGTTGTGATCTGTGCAGCTGCCCACCAGAACGGTTGATAAAATAACACCTCCTGCTCCCAGCATGGAGCGCTCCAAAAATTTCCTGCGGTTAATCGTAGTGTTGCCTTTCATACAGTTATGGATCATTTGAGATTAATCCATAAAGCTACCGCACGCCTGTTTCCAGGATGTCACCAGAAGTTTAACTTGCTATTAAGATATTAGTATAGACGTACCGCCGCAGGATCCAACTTATGTCCTGATAGCTATGTCAAAGAAAGAGACCGAATCGGTGTTCGTCAATTGTTACAGCTTGTTTTGATGCCCATCCGTAGCCAGAATGTGGGCTGCGGCTTACTGGGGATTGGTTCACAGAACGCAGGTAATCACAAATCCCGACACAGGAGAAGGGAATTAATATTTCAAACCGTAATCACGGACTACTATCAAAACATTCCCTTCTCACTCCTGGTCAAAGGTTTGTCCGGTTGCAAGCCACCAAACAAAAGGACCAGCAATCTTTTTTTCATCACGACCTGGTAATGACAAGTTTTGTTTCCTGAAAACTACCGTCTGAAAGAACCATTTTGACCATGTGTAATCCGGGCGACAAGTGGCTGATATCAAGTCCTTGTGCAGTGACACGTTTACTTTCAAGTAATCTCGCGCCTGCGGCATTGAACACTTCGATATGGTTTACCTGCTGATAATTACCAATTGAAAGTCTTTCGCTTGCCGGATTAGGACAGGTTACCGAAGCTTTGATCTGGATTGAATCAAAATGATATACTTATCTTCGAAAACAGTGAAAAAGGACGTTTATAAACGAAAAAAGCGCCCTTTGGAGGCGCTTTGGTGATCCCGCTGGGATCATACTTTTTGAGGTAACAAATTGTTCATCAACTGTTTATGCCCTGTCAAATCCTCTACTCACCTTGTCACTCACCAAATTGTGGTGAGTGGCTTGCAATTAACTCAAAGATAGAAATTTTATTAATTTCTTATTACGCTAAAAATAGACCAATTCCGGCGCAACTCTCCTTAGAATAGTGCTTTTGACCCTACAATTGAGTCTTTAGCCTGAATTCCGATTGGTTCGCATAAATTTCGATGAATTCTTTTGCCTTCTCTATTGTCTCCGGGTATTTGACATAACCTTTGATTTTCAAGGGGTCAACGTTCGCAAATATATGTTCATAAGCGAATCCATTCTTATACAAATATTCAGCCACTTTCCATTTATTAATGCGGGCACGTCTCGGAGGGCGAAACCTGTGGGTCAACATTACGGCCGCTTCCTTGCAGTCGGGACATTTTTGTGACTGGTTCTGTCGAACGGTAGCATCGGAGTTCAGATTAAATGCTTTTCTACATCTGAAACAGACAAGCTTATGTCCCATGTTTTATTTCTGTCTAATTGAATGTTGGACCATGCTAATATACTCGAAATGCTGCAAATCTTTATGTAGCTGTTGGTTGTTTGGCTTGATGGGCGTTAAGAGAAAGTGACTTATCAAATTATGGCTAGCTAAAAATATTACAAAAATCTCCCGCCAGCGACTTCGGAGCGTTTGGGCGGGCCTGATTAGATTGTGACACAATCTGACATCTGGCCGATTGCGGGTAAGAGACAATCGACACTTTTGAAGCATAATATTTACTTGTGAAGAGAAAGAGGAATAGTCCTAGTGTCGTTCCTATATTGGACGAGCCCGGTAAAATTCCTTAGTTTTGTAAGTAACGTCTAATGGACTTTTTTGAAACAATATTAGCGGTATGGGACATAAACATGTCTGCCTGCCTGTCAAAAGGCTGTGAATTTAAATGCTGATTATACCATAGCGGAAAAGCAATCACGAAAATGTCCAGGATGTGGAGGAACAATGGCGCTATATCCGCACCGGTTTAGACCGCCGAGGAAAAACGCTAATAAAAAAATGGGCTGTGATCCGTTATTTATATCAGAACGGCCTTAACTATCATCATATCACTGAACCTGGCAGACACGGATATTCTGAGTATCCAGAAACGATGAAAGAAGCAATTGAGTTTGTGAAGAGATTAGAGTCTAGTCAATAAGGTATCTAAGTAGTACGTATCCTGCCTAATCAATGGACTCCAAGACTCTTTTCATAAAAAGCACTACTTATTTTCGGCTTGTCACCTGGCAAAAGCAGGATGGTGAGGAGTGGTGCTATATAGGCACTGAAAGAGACTTTAATCTAGTGAGAGCTTCTAAATTGCTATCCACGTTAAAAGGAGAGCAGATATACTTTGTAACTGATCGGCATGTTTCAGAGCTTGTCGATAAGAAAGATCTGCTAGACTCTTTGAAAGACAGAGTGTTAGCTGGCAACTTTATACTATGGGATCTCGCATTCGAATCGATTGTCGAATTCCACCGGATCGGAGTGGCTAGACAAGGCTTTCGACCCTAAGTGCAAGGTAAAACTTTCCGATTTTTCACCTTCTTTCTCGCGATCCCCTCTCACAAACAGGAGGGGTCGTGAGAGAGAAGGTGCAGCGCCAACCTTCCGTGCCAGATCTTTTTGAAAGCCGTCCTTTCAATGCCTGCATATCTTTACTAACCTTTGTATCCAGGATCTTCGCATAGATCTGCGTCGTTCGAATGTTAGTATGCCCAAGCATTTTGGAAACACTCTCAATCGGAACACCATTTTGCAGAGTAATGGTCGTCGCAAACGTATGCCTGGCTACGTGTGAAGTAAGTACCTTATCGATGCCACAGATAACAGCAATCTCTTTCAAATAATCATTCATCTTCTGATTACTCGGTACAGGCAACAGCAGTCCGCGCGATTAGCAAAGCGGATGGTCTTTATATCTGTCAATAATTTCAAGTGCTTCCGGCAGCAGCGGAATATGTGATTTGACATTCGCTTTCGTCCGCTGGCTGAAAATGCACTGCTCACCACCGATTCCTCGTGCTATTTGGCTTGTTTTGAGCTTCTGGATATCAGAGTAGGCCTGGCCGGTGAAACAACAAAGAGAAAAGTGTCGCGAACCAGGTAGTCTTGCAGGCCTAATCAGCACAAGATGTTTACGCCGTAAACAGGTCGTAATGCAACGAGTGCAGCGATTCTGGTGAGTAAAATTTGCAGATTCTTGAACTCACCGAATTACTCGCCAAAAATTTGTTGAAAATTGAAAAATTTGGCATAACCAGAAAAGAAAAAGCCTGCAATCTGTTGATTTGCAGGCTTTTGATGCTTTTTGTTACTTCTTCAAGTGATCCCGCTGGGATTCGAACCCAGGACCCATACATTAAAAGTGTATTGCTCTACCAGCTGAGCTACGGAATCGATTTATGGTTTTTTGTTAGCGCTGAACCATACTTTAAAAGTGTCGGTCCGGCGATCCGGTTGCTCTACCAGCTGAGCTACGGAATCTTGTATTTTCTTGTGATTTGCAACCTTGGATTAACCGGTGCCTTTTCCGTAATTGCGATGCAAAAGTAGAATTCTTCGAAGTATAATGCAAGCCCCGTTAAAGAAATACCTGTTGCTCCAATTCATAATATCTGTTGTTTTTAGTTCTCAGCCGGCGATTTGTGCGAATCTAAAGGAGCTAAAAACTGCTGATTCTCTGTTTGCTATGGGCAGGTACCCCGAGTCACTGGTACTTTATCGAAAAAATTTCAATTCCGACGAAAAAAATAATCAAAGCCTGCTCTTAAAGCTCGCTTTCCTTGCTGAAAAGACCAATAACTATACCGATTGCCTCTATTACCTCAGCAAACTTGCCCTCGCCAATCCTTCCCGCCGCTTGTTTGAAAAAATGGATAAGCTGGCCAAAGAGCAAAACCTGGCCGGGTATGAGTTCGATGATTATAACTACTTCATCATCTTCTACCGGAGATACGGCGACTATGTGCCGCTTTTTCTGCTGACACTGGGCATCTACATCGTCGTGATTATGATTACCAAAACCCGCAGGCGGGAACCTATTCTACAAATCCATAAAATTTCTATTATAGTTTACCTGCTCGTTTTGCTCGGAATCCTGAACATTCCTTCGCTTTACCAAACCTGCATTGTCATCAATGAAAATACGTTTCTCAGGGATGAACCTTCTTCTGCTGCCCCTGTGATAGAGCGCGTTGGGAAAGGGCACAAGCTCACAATCCTGGGTTCGGTGGATCATTGGAACCGCGTGATATGGAACAACCGGATTGTTTACATCAGAAAAACCGATCTTTGGAATATCTGACCGGCAAATGGTATCATTTTTGCTGCGTATTAGTTTGTATGTATATTTAAGGGTTTAAATTTTAAATTAAATTGTATGAAAAAGCCAATGAAACGTTTTTTACTATTGATCGCAGGGGTTTTAATGTTGGGTTTTGTGTCTTCCTGCAAAGAGGAAGGTCCTCACAAGGATGACATCGTAAAATTCTCGGCTGTCATAAATAGTACGCCGACTGTTCCGAAAGCTACTTCCTCTGCACAAGGAACCGGGGTTTTCGAATACAACAAAACCACGAGAGACCTTAAATACAACATCACGTACCAAAATATCACCCCAACATCTGTTAACATCCACATGGCGAACCCGGCTTACGAAGCTGGACCAATGGTGTTTGCACTTGCACAAAACCCTACCGGAAATCAGGTTCAGGGTAGTGTGAAGCTGAACATCGAACAACAAACTGCATTGGTGGTAGGATTGATGTACGTGAACATTCCAACTGCTGAAAACATTTACGGAGAAATCCGTGGCCAGATCCTGGCAGATAAATTCGAAGAGTAATATCTTACTGCTATTCAAAATCAAAGGCCGGCGCTCAATGCACCGGCCTTTTCTATGTCCATTTCGCTTACTTCTTCTTCTTCTTTTTCTTGAAGCCGTGAAAGTCCTCGACCTCCTTCATTAAAGCTTTCAGGTCATTGTCCTGATCAGAAGTAAAGTCGAGCGTGGCTGAATAATCTTCGGTACTGATCTTTAAAACGTCAATCGGCTTGTCCAGATATTCCTGGATCTGATCTAAGATCGGCTTTTCTTCGGGGCTGCAAAAGGAAACTGCAAGCCCCTTTTGCGTACCGCGGCCAGTTCGCCCTACCCTGTGCACATAATTTTCGGGCTGCTCCGGTAAATCGTAGTTAATCACATAGTCAACATTCGGAATGTCAATCCCACGCGCACTCACGTCCGTGGCTATCATCACTTTGGTGTCGCCGGATTTAAACTGATTCATTGCTTTCAATCGATCAGCCTGCTCCTTATCGCCGTGGATAGTTATACTTTTGATTTCCATTCTTTCCAATGCGGCATGTACCCTTTCTGCGCGCACTTTCGTCCGCACAAACACCAGTATCTTGCTATCGATGTTGTTCTTAATGGTTCTTTCGAGAAAAAACCTTTTATCATCCATATCAACAAAAGCTACGGAATGGCTGATATTTCTCGCTACCGGGTTATTCGGGGAGATCTGGATCCGGATTGCATTGCGAACCAGTGAATAAGCCAGTTTTTTGATGGTTTCATTGATAGTAGCCGAAAAGAAAAGCGTCTGGCGCTTCTTTGGCAGCAACTTGATCAAATCCTGAATGTCTTTGATAAAACCCAGGTCCAGCATGTGGTCGGCTTCATCCAGGATCAGGAACTCTACTTTATTCAACTTAATATGACCCTGACTCGCCAGGTCAAACATTCTGCCCGGTGTGGATACCAAGATATCAATCCCCTTTTCCAGCTGCGCAATCTGCGGCCCCTGCTCTACCCCGCCAAACACGCTGAAAACCTTCACTTTCGTGTACTTTGCGATTTTGGTAAAAACCTCCGTAATCTGAATGGCAAGCTCACGCGTTGGTACCATTACCACGCATTTGATACCTTCCGAACGCACGGAGGATTTTTGACGAGCCAGCAGATCAATGACAGGAATCGCGAAGGCAGCCGTTTTTCCGGTACCTGTCTGCGCAATCGCCAGTACATCTTCGCCTTTCAAAATAGCCGGAATGGCCTTGAACTGAATGTCGGTCGGACGCTTGAAACCGGCATCTTCCAGGTTTTGCTTGATCTCGGGCGAGATATGGTAATCTTCAAATTTCATAGACAAGAATAAAAGCGGGGCACAATGCGCCCCGCGATGCAAATACATTCAAAAGTAGCTTAAAAGAAATGATTATCGTTAAAGGTCCTGCTCGTAGAAGCGAAGCCTGTTTTTAAGCGAAAGAATTTCCCTGTGCATTAAATCAACCCTAGCAAGGAGGTTATCGACCGCCTCGATCCCGGCCACATTGATATCCAGATCGCGGTGAAGGCGGATCAAACGTTCGATGCGCTGCAAATGCGGAATGTGTAAAAACCGGCTGCTGTTTATCTCGACAAGTTCGATCAGGTCACTGTTCCGCAGCGATTCGACAAATGCATACTCCACTTCATAATAGGTACAGAAAGTGTCAACAGCTATCAATTGATCGTTTTCCATAACATTTTGGATTTAGGATTTAGATAGTTCCAAAAACAACTCGCGCTGGCGCTCGGTCAGGTTGGTGGGGACTTTCACATCAAAAGTCACATACAGATCTCCGAACTCACCTTCCTTTTTGTAAACGGGGAAACCTTTTCCTTTTAACCTTACCACGCTCCCATTCTGCGTCTCCGGCTTAATGGGCAGCTTCACTTTTCCGCTTAAAGTTTCAAGGATCAGCTCTCCGCCCAGCACTGCCGTATACAAGTCTAGGTCAGCTTTGATATGCAGGTCTTTCCCGGCGCGCCGGATCTTCTCGTCATTCAAAATCTGGAACGTGATATACAAATCTCCTGCCGGGCCGCCATTGCTGCCAGGGCCACCGTGACCTGCTATTTTAATCGTTTGCCCATTCTCTATCCCTGCCGGAATGGTGATCCTGATGTTCTTACCGTTCACAGTCAACGTGCGCTTATGCGTTTCATACGCCTGCTGTAAAGTCAGGGTAACTTCGGCCTGATAATCCTGGCCGCGGAACCTTGCCTGGCGGCCGCCTCCAAACCCGCTTCCCGAACCGAACATAGATTCGAAGAAGTCCGAGAAGTTATCTCCGCCGCCTCCGTACCATTGCTCCTGCTGTGCGCCTCGCGCTGACCTTGACTGGCGGGCGCGTTCAAACTCGTCGCTATGCTGCCAGTTTTCACCATACTGATCGTACTTCTTGCGTTTCTCAGGATCGCTGAGCACTTCGTTTGCCTCGTTCAGCTGCTGAAACTTCTTCTCAGCCTCTTTGTCATTCGGGTTGAGATCGGGATGGTATTTTCGTGCAAGCTTACGGTAAGCATCCTTAATCGCTTTGTCGTCGGCATTCTTGTCGACTCCCAAAATCTGATAATAATCTATAAATGGCATAACCAATGCACTTAGGTGTTTAAATGGAAGTATGTGTAAGCCGGACGTTATCTTCTTTCCAGCATTTCAATGTACAAATCTTCTACTTTCTTTCTCGCCCACGGTGTTTTCCTCAAAAACTTCAGACTTGATTTCACGCTCGGTTCGTGATTGAAGCTGTTGATATTAATGCGATAGCCCATTTGTTCCCATCCATAATAGTCCACCAGCTCATTCAGAATTACTTCAAGCGTTTTTCCGTGCAGCGGGTTATTTGGTTGACTTTGCGTCTCCATGATTATTGAAACAGTTTTAAAAAGTAGATTTAGCCTCCAGAATAATTATTAAGCGAATAGTTTAGTTCAAATCTTTTCTTCTGATGGATCAAGTCAACTGGGGAATCATCGGCTGCGGCAACGTGACCGAGGTAAAAAGCGGCCCTGCTTTCAACAAAGTACCAAATTCGAAGCTCGTAGCTGTTATGCGCAGGAATGCCGAGCTCGCTGCCGACTACGCTCACAGGCACAACGTACCGAAATGGTATGCCGATGCGGATAAACTGATCAACGATCCCGAAGTGAATGCCATTTACATTGCTACCCCGCCCGACGCCCACGAAGCTTTGGCAATGAAAGCAATGCAGGCAGGAAAGCCCGTTTACATTGAGAAGCCAATGGGCCGGAATGCAGCGGAATGCGAGCGGATCAATGCAGAAAGTGAACGAACCGGCGTTCCGGTCTACGTAGCTTACTACCGCCGGGCACTGGATTACTTCCTCAAAGTAAAAGAAATGATTGACCAGAAAGCGATCGGAGAAATCAGGTATATCGACATCTGCCTGCAATGGCAGCCTTACGAAGAGGAGACCGGCGCAAATGCGAAACCGCGCTGGCGGGTAGATCCGGCTGTTTCAGGCGGCGGCCATTTCCACGATCTGGCTTCCCACCAGTTTGATTTCCTCGAATTCGCATTAGGCCCGATCAAGTCAGCCAGTGGCATCGCCCGCAACCAGGCCAGTTTATATGCTGCTGACGACATTGTTGTAGCCAACTTTGAATTCGAATCCGGCATTCTCGGCAAAGGAAGCTGGTGTTACACCGTCGACAAGGCGCAGCGCGAGGACAAAGCACAGATTATCGGCTCGAAGGGACGGATTACCTTTTCATTCTTTGAAAAATTTGACATCATCATTGAAACCGGCGAGCAAATCGAGAAGCTGAATATCCCTTACCCGCAACACGTGCAGCAGCCACTCATAGAACTGATCGTTCGCGACTTGCGCGGAGAGGGCAAGAGCCCAAGTACCGGAGAAACGGGTGCGCGCGCCAACAAGATCATGGACTGGATCACACAGCAGCAATAAATTCGATTTTGGCAGATACAAAATCTGATCTTAATTCTGTTATTTGTAAACTCTAACTCAATTCAAAAGTCATGGCAAAAGGAAAAAATCTGGATAAAGGCAGCGCAAAAAAGGAGCCTGAAAAGTCACTGAAAGAGAAACGTGCAGAGAAACAGGCGAAAAAAGCCAGCAAGAAAGACTACTGATCCAATAACGAAAGAGCTCCACGACGGAGCTCTTTTACTTTAATATACTTCCCGATTGTTCTTGTATTTTGCGAGCCTTTTTCTGGACCGGATGATCTTCGAATTGATTTTGTTCTTTTCATCAGGAGACATATATCCGTCGGCATTCGATTTCTCGATGGTCATTTGTATGATACCCTGCTCCTCTTTTAGTTTGCGGTACTCGTTTTCAGTTAACTTTTTGCTTTTGTAATCGCTTTCAATCTGTGCATTCAGTTTTTTCAGTTCTGATTTAAAGTCCTGTGAAAAAGCATTGAAAGAACAAATTAATGCAAGTAGCAGCGTGATCTTGAAGCATTTAGTCGGAAGCATCATTGAATGGATTTGGTTGAGGAAATGAGCAAGTTTCAGGTTGAACAGGCTAAAAATACGCACGAGATTTGTATATCAAAATCATTCATCCAAATGGACCAGCAAACTTATCATTACGATAAAATAGCAAAAGCGATTGAATTCATCGTCGCCAATGCAAAGGAACAACCCTCGCTTTTCGACGTAGCCGAGGAAGTAAGCATCAGCCAGTTTCACTTTCAAAGGATCTTTTCCGAATGGGCCGGCGTAAGCCCCAAAAAGTTTTTACAATACATCACAGCGGGTTACCTGAAAGAAAAAATCCGGGAAACTGCCAACCTGTCCGAGCTGGCCGAAGCGGCCGGATTATCCAGCCAGAGCCGTGTTTATGACCATTTTACATCCATTGAAGCCGTAACCCCGCAGGAATTCCGGACCTCAGGGAGAGGGCTTGATATTAGTTACGGCATTCACGAAACGCCATTTGGTACCTGCTTCATCGCCGTTACGGAGCGCGGGATTTGCGCGATGGCATTTACAGATGCCGACGACAAGGAAGACCAGCTGATTCGCCTGGCGAAAAAGTGGCATTATGCCAACATCCACGCCGACCAGCAAATTACCGCAGAATACATTCAGCGAATTTTCCAGCCGGGCCAAAAATCGCCTGATAAACTGCCGCTGCTTGTTCAGGGGACTAACTTCCAGCTGAAAGTGTGGGAAGCGCTGCTGACCATACCGAAAGGAGCCGTGACCACTTACCAGCATATCGCACAAAGTATCGGAAATCCCAATGCGGTACGCGCGGTGGGAACGGCAGTCGGCGACAACCCGATCGCCTACCTGATACCTTGTCATCGGGTAATCAGGAAAGAAGGTGTATTGGGTGAATACCGCTGGGGAAGCCTGCGCAAAAAAGCATTGATCGGCTGGGAGGCCGCACGGCAGTTTGAGGAATAATTTGCACAATTTACTTACATGTAAATAGCACAATAGGATGTGATAGAAAGTGTAAACAGCTGGCTAATAACCACAAAATACAGTAAACAATTCAACTATTTCATGATGGACTGATATTGGATGCATAGTAGTTATCAACCAATTCACATGATCAGACATGAAAAAGACACTAACTCGTTCCCTGGCTTTTGTGGCATTTATGGTCGCGGTAAGCACAGCAAGCTACGCACAGTTCTCACTTGGACTACAAGGTGGTATCGCCAAATCCGATGTGGAGGATTCTAAAACCGTTGCAGGTGGTGGTGTAAACTTACGCGTTTTCACTTCTCCGAAATTTGCATTCGGTGTGGCAGGTAAGATTTACGCAGATGGAAGCGACTACACCATCGCAGGACAGACACTTAGCAGCACAGGTACATTAATGCCGGTAACCGGTACGCTGGACTATTTCTTCGCAGAGGGGGTAATCAGACCGTATATCGGTGGCGACGCAGGTGTTTACTTTTCGAAATACGATGCGAAATTCAATGGAAATACGATTATAGAATCTTCCAAGCACAGCAACTTCGGCGCAGCGCCGCGGGCTGGTTTGGTGTTCGCATTCGGCAACCTGGGCATACAGGTAGAGGGTATTTACCATTTTGTCTTTGGTAACAAAAACCTGCGCTCCACAACCGGAAGTGCCAACAACATTGACTTTGAGTCGACCTCACAATTTGGTGGGGTGAATGTGGGTATTATCTTCGGTTTGGGAGGAAAGTAACAGCACCTGTACACATTCAGAAAACGCGCTCAACGGCGCGTTTTTTTGTTGTTGTCGGTTATCAAACCTAAATTGCCCGGAAAAACACCTCCGCTTGAAACCTGCATTTCCATTCCATGAACAGCTTTCTCAATGGTTTTTGTCGATGGGTTTTCAATGCAGCCGGCAAACTCCCCTGGCGGGATATTTCAATGTACTCCATGTCCACGGCGAGCAGCGCATTTTACTTACTCTCGTACTTGTCGACTTTGATACCTGGGCAAATACGAGTGCGCCAACCCATTGGTCAGAATGCATTCAGTTTGTTGAAAGCGAGCGCGCGGCCGGCAGGAACTGCATATTAATCTGGGAGGATTTTTGGGTTAAAAAACGGGAGATCGTTCAATCGCGCCTGCTAGCTTTACTAGGCAGAGCACACCGGATACCGGCTCGGCTTACGGTGGCCAAACGGATCGATAAGGCAGCTGCCGATGCATTCCTGGAACAAAACCACCTGAATGGCGCGGTGATGGCGAAGTATAAATATGGGCTGTTTCTTCCTGCCCGCTATTTCAGGGTTTTGAGCAGTGCATTAATCCCGCCCGCTTCCAATGAACTGCTGGTAGCTGTGGCTACATTCAGCTTTCCACGGATTTTCAACAAGGATACGCAGCCGCTCCGTTCACACGAGCTGATCCGTTTTGCCAGTTTAGTGGACACCAATGTAGTTGGCGGGCTCGACAAATTGCTGCAGGCTTTTATACGAGACAAAATGCCGGGAGATATCATGACTTATGCGGATCTGGAATGGTCTGCGGGCAAGAGTTATGAGAAACTCGGCTTTGAAGAAATCATCAGAACCGCGCCGGAGGATATTTATCTTGATCCCATAAACATGGAGCGCAGCAATCAGAATGCATTTGAGGCTCCACACCTGCTTAATATCCGGAATATGGGCAGTATAAAATTTGTAAAAACTATTACTCCCACCTCAACCCGGCCTATCGATGAACATTGAAGCGCCTTTCCCGGTGATACTCGGCCCAACTGCCTCAGGAAAAACGCGCCTGGCGGTTAGGGTAGCACATGAGCTCGGAGGTGAGATCATCAGCGCCGACTCGCGGCAGGTGTACCGGAACATGGATATCGGGACCGGCAAAGATCTTGACGAATACGAATCTGGCGGAAAGAAAATCCCCTACCATTTAATCGACATCGTGGAAGCAGGAATGCAGTATAATGTCAATGATTTCCAGCAGGATTTCAGCAGCGCTTTTAAGCAGATAGTAGACGCTCGGCGCGTTCCGGTCGTCTGCGGCGGCACAGGTTTTTACATTTACGCACTCCTGAAAGGTCACGCCTACTCGGCAATTCCGGTGAATGAAGCGTTGAGGGAAGTGCTGGAAAACAGTTCAGCGGAAGATCTGCTTACAAAATTCAACACCTATCAAACAAGCTACCAGGAGCTGGCCGACACTTCGACCCGCAAGCGACTGATTCGTGCAATTGAGATATCAGAGTTCTTAACTAAAAACCCGCAGAAGCATGTAACCTTCGAGAGAAATGCGCTCTCGGACAATGCAATCATCTTTGGATTAAACCCGCCGGTGGAAGTACGCAGGCAACGCATTACTGCCCGCCTTCACGAGCGGCTTAACAATGGGTTGATTGACGAAGTGGCAGAGTTACTAAAAACCCTCTCCCCTTCCCAGCTTATTTATTATGGTTTGGAGTACAAGTACGTAACTCAATACCTCACCGGCGGACTCAGCTTAGAGGAAATGAAGACGAAACTGGAAACCGAAATCCACCGTTTTGCCAAACGCCAGATGACTTTTTTCAGGAAAATGGAAAAGGATGGTCTGGTTATTTCATGGCTCCCGGACGATTGGGATGAAAGTGAAAAAACCAAGTTCATCACCAGCCGCTACCTGGAATTTAAATTATCAAAAAGTAAGATTAAACCACATCAAGCTACGTCCAATCTACAATGAACAAAAAAGTGAGCAGCCTGCTGTTGCTGCTGGTTTTAAGCATTACCGACGCCTACCTGCTGGCACATCCTAATCTGATCGGGAGGATAGGCGTTTTTGTATATAAACACACCTATATACGCAACTTTCCCCGCGCCCTGCTGACGGTACTGCTCGTAGTTGGTATTTCGCTGATTTTGTGTGAGCTGGCCTATCGCTTCTTAAATAGGAGAAATGCATTGTTGCTATACGCCGCGCTGGGAGCAGTCGGCGTTGCCTGGTTCATTTACATTTACAGCACATTCTCGACGTTTTCGTACCGGCTTACAGGCAAGGCGTTTATCTACGGAGCCCACTTGCTGCCCATTATTTTGGTCGGACTTTTCAGCAGGTACCTTCTAAAAAGTTGGCTGTCAAAGCCGCAGCAGGAAGTGAAGCCAGGTGCAGGCGACCAGCCGGAAATAAGGTAAGTTTAAGTGAATGCAGGCTAACCGAAAGTGGCTTTAAAAGGCAGCCATATATTATTGGTACTATTCCATTCTATTATAAAATATTATTGCTCAGCACTTGAAATTTCACAAATTAAACATGGATATTAATAGAAAATACGCGGTTTTTTAAGATATTGCGGCTTGTCCCGGGAACGTAAACAAGCGGTTCCGGAGCACTTAACACAAAATTAATTTGAAGGATAAGTAAATCAGTATCAAGCAAAATCTTTGGAATAAATTGACCTGATTTGGACCTATCTCGTCATTAACCTTTTTAATTTTATTCTTAATTATATGTCCCAAATAGCTGAATTGACCCTTGACGGTAAGAAGTATGAGTTTCCGGTAATTGAAGGAAGTGAGCAGGAAAAGGCGATAGATATTGCGAAACTACGTGACCAGACAGGGTATATTACTATTGACGCCGGCTACAAAAATACCGGTGCTACAAAAAGTGCCATTACATTTTTGGATGGTGAAGAAGGTATACTGAATTACAGAGGATATTCGATTGAGGATCTGGCTGAAAAGGCTTCGTTCCTGGAAGTAGCTTACCTGCTTATCTATGGTGAACTTCCTACTGAAAAACAATTCGCGGACTTTGAACATGAGATCAGAACGCATACACTCGTAAATGAGGATATGCGTAAAATTTTTGAAGGCTTTCCGGTGAATGCACACCCGATGGGCGTACTTTCTTCATTGGTCAGCGCAATGAGCTCCTTCTACCCCGACGCGGAACAGAGCGGCGAGGAAGTAACCCAGCTGCACATCATCCGCCTGCTTTCCAAGTTGCCCACAATTGCAACCTGGTCATACAAAAAATCACAGGGACATCCGGTTAACTACCCGCAGAATGACCTTGATTATTGCTCTAACTTCCTGAATATGATGTTTTCGCTCCCTGTGGCGAAATACAATGTAGATCCGGTTGTTTCAGCTGCATTAAATAAACTATTGATCCTCCACGCAGACCACGAGCAAAACTGCTCAACGTCAACAGTGAGGTTGGTGGGATCCTCTCATGCAAACATTTACTCTTCCATTTCCGCGGGTATCAGCGCATTGTGGGGCCCGCTCCACGGAGGTGCCAACCAGGAAGTGATCGAGATGCTGGAAGCCATTAAAAACGACGGTGGCGATACGCAGAAATACATCGATATGGCCAAAGACAAAACCAGCGGCTTCCGTTTGTTTGGCTTCGGTCACCGCGTTTACAAAAACTTCGACCCGCGCGCGCGCATCATCAAGAAGGCCGCAGACGACGTTTTAAGCAAATTAGGTATTAATGATCCCGTTTTGGAAATCGCTCAAAAGCTTGAAAAAGCGGCATTGGAAGATGAATACTTCGTACAACGCAAGCTTTATCCAAACGTCGATTTCTACTCCGGAATTATTTACCGCGCATTGGGCATCCCAACCAATATGTTCACGGTAATGTTCGCAATCGGCCGTCTACCAGGCTGGATCGCACAATGGAAAGAAATGCGCACCAACAAAGAACCGATCGGCCGCCCACGTCAGGTGTATGTAGGCGCGCCAAAGAGAGATTTTGTTCCGATGAGTGAGAGGTAAATAATTTTGAATGAATGAATGAATGAATGATTGAATGTTCATTAGAATATATTCAATCATTCAGTCATTCAATCATTTAGTCATTCACTCATTCAAAATTGTCAAGGCGAAAGCCTCTCTATCTTCCAGATTCCACTTTCCTCCTTCGTAAATGCCAGCCTGTCGTGCAATCTGCTTGGCCTTCCTTGCCAGAACTCTATAAAATCAGGCACAACGCGGTAGCCGCCCCAGTGCGGCGGGCGTGGTACTTCTGTTCCTTCGAACCTAGCTTCGGTCTCTCTGGTCTTTTCTTCCAAAAACTCCCTGTCGGGAATGATGTCACTTTGATGCGAAACCCAGGCGCCGATCTGGCTGCCTCTTGGCCTGACAGAAAAGTATTCGTTTGATTCTGCCTCGCTGGTTTTAGCAGCCCTGCCTTCTACCCTCACCTGACGTTCAAGCTCCTTCCAGAAAAAAGTGAGCGCCACGTGGCTGTTCTCCTGAATTTGCCGCCCCTTCTTGCTTTCATAATTGGTAAAAAAAGAAAAGCCGGCTTCGTCCAGGTCTTTGAGGAGCACGACGCGAGCAGAGGGACGACCTTCTGAGACAGTACTCAGGAGCATTGCATTCGCTTCCGAAACGCCCGCCTTCAAAGCTTCATCAAACCATAACCTGAACTGTTTCAGCGGGTCAGGGTTCAGATCGTGTTCACGCAGACCCTGCAAATGATAATCGTGACGGATTTTGGCAATATTATGATCCATTTGGCACTAATATGTGATGTTGGGAGCTCAAAATTAGCCATTTCAAGGGAAAGATTATTAGATTTGTAATCCGGAGAAGACGTACTTACGAAACAAGAATCACGATGGCACAAGAACAACAAGAAGGGGTCAGGAGCGACGAGCAGGAGGACCTGGAACCAAAAACGATTGACACCCTTGAAATTGATCTTAACAATGAGTTAACCGAAGAGCATGAGGAGGCAGCGCCGGATGTTGATTATACCCAACTATCGAAAGAACAGTTGGTTAGCTTGTTAGAGAACGAACTGGAAGCTATCCGGGCTGAGGGTGCTAAGCCTGCACAGCTAAAAAAGGCCGAAGCGGTTGCGAAAGAGATACGCCCGGTTCTTGATCAAATAAAATTTAAGGAAAGAGAAACCGCTTTGCAGGCATATATCGCTGACAATGGAAGCGAAGAAGGTTTCGAATACAAGTACGACGCCGAAACACAGAAAATTGATTCTCTGAGCCGGGAGATCAAGGGTTTGAAGAACTCGTATTACCAGTCTCAGGAGAAAGAAAAAGAAAAGAATTTCAATGTAAAAACTGCCTTGCTGCAGCGCTTGCGCCTGTTACTCGACGAAGAAGGCGGCCGCGAAACAGACGCGACTGGATTGAAATCAAGCTGGGAGGAATTCAAGAAGATTCAGGAGGAATGGAAAGCAGCAGGTAACATCGCTTCTCCGCACAACGGGACACTCTGGGCGACCTACAATGCCTTGATTGACAGGTATTTTAGCAACAGAAATATATATTTTGAATTAAAAGAACTAGACAGGCGCCGCAATGCAGACCTGAAAGCGGAACTTTGTGAGAAGGTAGAAGAGTTGGGCAAATCATTGGAAAACCGGCCAATGACCAAGGAGATCCTGAACGAGGCAAACCACATTTTCGAAGAGTACAAGCACCTTGGCCCTGCCCCGAAAGATGAGCAGGAGAAGTTGTGGCAGCGTTTTAAAGAAGCACTGGATGTACTTTACAATGCGCAAAGAGGACAGTTTGCTGAGCAGAAGAAGTTGATGCACGAAAATTATGAGCAGAAACAGGCCATCTATGAAGCGATCGTCCCATTCACCACGTACAATTCAGGTAGTATTAAAGAATGGAATGCGAAGACCAAAGAGATCATGGCTTACCAGGATCAATGGGTTGCATTGAAAGGAATAATGCCGCGGGAAGAAGGTAAAGAGCTTAGCAAGAAGTTCTGGGCTGCATTGAAAACCTTTTTCAATAACAAAGGTGAGTTTTTCCGTCAGCTGGAATCGAAAAGAGAGCAGAATCTGGAACAGAAAACCCAGCTCTGCGAAGAAGCCGAAGCACTGCTTGCAACCGGAGAAGACAATCCGGCGACTACTCAGAAAGTGATCGAGCTGCAAAAGAGATGGAAGGCGATCGGTCAGGTTCCAGAAAAGTATAAGGATACCATTTACGACCGCTTTAAAAAAGCATGCGATGCCTACTTCGACCAGAAACGCGCAAAGAATAAGGTTGTTGAAGAAGAATTCGAAGGTAACCTTTCACGCAAAATTGAGTTGATCGAGCGCATTGAAGCAGCTGCGAAAAACAAGGACGAATCGTCGCTGAACCTGCTGAATGCATTCAAGAGCGAGTGGGCCTCCATTGGTTTTGTACCCAAAAAGGACATGCAAGGTATTCAGAAGCGCTACATCGCAGCGATCAATACTTATGTAGGAGCAATTGGTCAGCTATCCAGTAAAGAGAAAGAGCAGGCTGTGCTTGAAAGCGAAGTAGAGTTGGCAAGAGACGGCGAGAGCAGCCGGACGCTTTACCGTAAAGAAAGCGATATCCGCCGCAAGATCACCCAGCTTGAAAATGACATCGCGCTTTGGCAGAATAACATCGAGTTCTTCGCAAAGTCGAAAACTTCCGACCGCCTGAAAGCGGATTTTGAAAGAAAGATCAATGCGGCGCTGAGCCAGCTGGATGAGTTGAAACATCAACTTACTATTATTCAGGAAGCTATCTAAAAGCAGCAAAAAAGTTTAGAAAAAAATAACGCAAAATGTTGCTTTATATAGTCTACAAGCCTACTTTTGCACCATGATAACGGAACAAACACCGACATCATAAAATAAAAAAGGCCTCCATAGCTCAGCTGGTAGAGCAACTGACTTGTAATCAGTAGGTCGTTGGTTCGATCCCGACTGGGGGCTCTTGAAAATTCAAAGCACTTAACAATCTGTTAAGTGCTTTTTTGTTTTAATTAAATAAGTTGGTAGTCTCAATTAATTAGCCCAGCCTCAATCGATTTCTTTTTTGTATCTTGTTGTGGAAATTGTTATTCGTAACATTTTAGAGGTTTTAACTGACAGATTATGAAATATACAGGCAATACAATATCAAAGCCAGTTGTCGGTAAAGAAGCGAAAACGTTACTTAAAGCCGTCAACTCCGGTAGTCACGTTGCATCCGATCAAGGTAGAGTGACAGCAAAGAAGATTGCAGAAAAGATATTTCAACAGCAGAAAAAAAATGGTGCAATCAAGATTTGACGGAATTGACTTTTCTGAAGCTGTTGTTAAAGAATTAAACCCTGACCTGGATAATCTAGGCCAGGGTTTTAAATGTATAAGAAATGACTTTGCAACTTATATTAAGGGGCGTAAAATCCGGAATGAATGTAAAGCCTTAACAAGCAGGTGCTGGGTAATTGAGCATGATGAGAAAATCGCAGCATACATTACCCTTATGGCTGATAAGTTAATGACCGAATTGCCGCTGTTAAAAAATGAAGGCGTGGGATATATCACCTTTCCAGCAATAAAAATTGGCTGGCTTGCATCCGACAAGCGTGCAAAAGGTGCAGGCACTAGGCTTTTAGAGTGGGCTTTGGAATATGTTACTACTGACCTCATTAATCGAGTAGGTATTAGATTTATTACAGTTGATGCACTGTATGACCCTGATACAGGCTATGACATTTCTGGGTATTATGAAAGGTTTGGCTTTAAATATGTAAATCCTGAGGAAGTTATTCCACCTCCATGCAATTTCCGGACTATGTACTATGACATAAAGGCTGTACTTGACGAGCTGGAAGCTTTGCACGCTGCTAAGGATTAGCATTATTAATAATTAAATAAGCAAACTCAATAAAATCTACATTCCAGATTCTTGCGCCAGGCAATAATTCTTCATAGCAATTGCCACAAGTAAAGCAACCCGAACAACACCTGAACAATCACAATAGCAAAGCACCTGCCTCGCGGCGTTCGTACAGTCGAAAGGAAAATCGCCAAGGACAGCAAGGTGACAACTGCTGCTACAATAGAGAGCGTTCGCGGATCTACCCCGCCTAGGAAACGACTGAAATACGTTTTGCGCCTCGAAATGTCCGGATATGCGTAGCATGCAAGGCCCCAAGCTGCTGTGAAATAAACATTGAAGAGCAGCGAAGCAGTGAGAAGTACGCGTGCAACCTTTTTCATGTCCAGGTATTTGCATGACAGTTACAGGAAGATACGCACCTGTCGGGACATAAAAAAGCAACCGCCTTGAAAAACGGTTGCTCACTACATACCAATCCGCCGACTACTTCACGCGCTTGCCGATCGCCTCAAAGTTGTAGATGAACCTTTCAGATTATCTTCATCGATCTTCGCCAAATCAATTGATAACTCCCCTACTTCGGCAGTTTCGAAATAGATTGCGATCCGGTCTGCGCTTTCCCCGGTTTTGTGATCGGACGCTTGGCGGCGGCAGTGTCAGTTGCATTGGAAAGCTCGCCGGTAAGTTTTACATCTTTACGCACCAGATCCGTTAAGAATTTGACATCACCTTACATCTATCGTTTTTCGCACGGATGAAAGAAACACATCGGTAATAATTTGGCAACATTAAGTTAATGCAGCCGCAACATTCCCCGCGGATCTTTGTCGATCAATCAAACGAGGAATTATGCCTGTATTTAATTTTACAAAACTCACCTTCCTTATTGCCCTCTTCTTCACGCTGCAATACGAAGCAGTCGCTCAGAAAGGCCTTATTACCGGAACTATCATGGACGCTCAAAAGCTGTCACTTCCGGGAGCAACGCTGAGAATTACACCAGGAAATCAATATACCATTTCGGATGTTCGGGGAAAATTTGAATTCCTGAATGTGCAGCCCGGCACCTACAAGCTGGAAGCCACCTATATGGGATACCGGACTTTTCAACAGGAGATCGCCGTGGAGAATGGCAAAGTTACGGCTGCCGAGCTGATCATGCAGGAAGGCGGACTGGATATGAATGAAGTGGTAGTGCTCGGCGATCGGCTGAAAGGTCAAGCCAAAGCACTGAACCAGCAACGCAATAATGAGAATATCACCAATATCATTTCCTCCGATCAGGTGGGCCGCTTTCCGGATGCTAACATTGGTGATGCATTGAAGCGTGTACCCGGCATTACCATGCAAAACGACCAGGGCGAAGCGCGGAACATCATTATACGCGGTCTGGCACCTGAACTGAACTCCGTCACGATGAACGGCGACCGCATTCCATCTGCCGAAGGCGATAATCGCCGCGTGCAAATGGACCTGATCCCTTCTGATATGATCTCCACGATCGAAGTTAACAAGACACTCACGCCCGACCTGGATGCGGATGCAATTGGCGGCTCGGTTAACCTGGTCACACGCGCGGCCCCGAATGGACAGCGCATTTCTGCGACATTGTCGGGCGGCTATAACCCGATCCGCGGCAAAGCACTGTATACAGGCGGCTTTGTTTACGCCAACCGTTTTGCCAAAAACGCGATTGGAATGGTATTAAGCGGCTCTTACAATAACAATAACTACGGATCCGATAACGTAGAGGCTTCCTGGAAGCAGGACGATTTTGGTAATGTTTACGTCAACGAAAGCCAGATCCGCAAGTATGATGTGCAGCGGATCCGTCGCAGTCTTTCTGCCTCTTTTGACTTCAAACTAAGCCAAAACCACACCATTACTGCCAACGCCATGTACAACTGGCGCTACGATCGCGAGAACAGGTACCGCCTGAGTATTGATGACATCGAGCCGATCTACGATGAAGCGAACAATATTACCGGGTATGAAGGCCGCGTGGGCAGGCAAACCAAAGGTGGGATCGAGAATAGCCTCAACAAGGGAACCCGCCTGGAAGACCAGCGCGTGCAGAACTACTCAGTCAAAGGTGAGCATTTGCTGGGGCCGAAAGTGGACATGGATTGGAGCGTAAGCTACTCCACTGCCAGTGAAGACAGGCCAAACGAACGCTACATCAACTTCCGCGAAGGTGGCAATGCGCTGGTATTCAATGGCGACAGCCGGGCTCCGCTCTTTACGGCACCGGATCTGGACCAGGGATCATTGGGGCTGAACGAGATTTCCGAAAATCACGATTTTACAAAAGAATCTGAGTTGGGAGCAAAAGTGAATTTCCGCTTTCCATTCTCCATTGTGGCTGACCAGAAAGGCCGGCTGAAAGTGGGCGGAAGATTGCGCGTCAAGAACAAAGAGCGCAACAATGTATTTTACGAATACTCACCCGTGAGCGAAGATATGATCAGTACTCTTGGAAGTACGGGCACGGTAAACTGGGCTGGGAACAATTTTCAAGCCGGCTCACATCTGGTACCCGGGGTTTTCACGAGTAAAAACTATCTGGGAACCCTCGACCTTACCAATGCCGGCCAGTTTGAGCAGGAGGCAGTTGCAAGCGAGTTTTTAGGAGCCAATTATAATGCAAAAGAAAACATTGTTGCAGGATATGTGAGATGGGATCAGGACTTTACCGATAAGCTTTCCATGATCCTGGGAGCGCGTCTCGAAAATACTTCCATTGACTACACAGGTAACCTGATCACCGACGAAGAGGAGCTTACTGGTACGCGCACCGTGAAAAACGATTACCTGAATGTAATGCCATCGGTTTCCTTTAAGCTAAAAGCGACCGAAGACCTGATCCTCCGTGCAGCAGTAACTACTGCATTGGCCCGCCCCAACTACTATGCGCTGGCTCCCTATATCAGCATAATTCCCGGCGACCGCGAGATCACTGCCGGTAATCCGAATCTGAAAGCAACTTACTCCTGGAATTTCGATTTCATGGCCGAGAACTACTTCCGTTCTGTGGGCTTGTTTTCAGCAGGTGCTTTTTACAAGAACCTGAAAAATTTCATTTACACTTACCGGAATCAGCAATATACCACAGCGAGCTTCGCAGCAGATTTTCCAGGCGAGGTTAACCCGATAGGGGCTGGTGAGACCTGGGATTTTTACCAGTCAAGAAATGGGGAAAGCGTGAATGTATTCGGGATTGAAGCTGCATTTCAGCGCCAGCTGGATTTCCTTCCAGGTTTTTGGAAATACTTCGGAGTCTACGCCAATTATACCTATACCAAATCTTTTGCGAATGGTGTATACAATGAAGATGGCGACGTGAGGACTGGCGTAACTTTGCCGGGAACTGCACCTCACATGTTCAATGCATCGCTTTCCTGGGAAAACAGGAAGTTCTCGGCACGTTTGTCTGCCAACTACACTGCTGCTTACCTGGACGAACTCGGAGGCAATGAATTTGATGATATCTATTACGACAAGCAGTTTTTCCTCGATGCCAATGCAGCCTACAAAATCACCAAAACCCTCCGCGTTTTCGCAGAAGCAAACAACCTGACCAACCAGCCGCTGCGTTACTACCAGAGCATTTCTTCCCGGACAGTGCAGGCAGAGTACTACCGCCCGCGCTTCAACATGGGACTGAAATTCGATTTAACCAGATAGTAACGCTTAAAACACCTTCATGAAAGTTATATTTCTTCCAATATATTTTACGTCAATAATCATCCTGGCTTCGTGCAGCAGCAAGCCGAATGAACAAACTGCATCTGCTGATCGTGTTCAGATTGATACTACCAAAGCGATCCAGCCAGTTATCGTTACCGATTCTGTCAAGCACGATACCGACGATCCGGCGATCTGGATCAATCCTGCCGACCCGGCGAAAAGCCTGGTGCTCGGTACCGACAAGAATGAAGACGGCGCGCTGTATGTATTCGACCTGAATGGAAAAATGATTGCTGATAAAGTGGTCCGCAATCTTCAAAGACCTAATAACGTTGACGTCGCTTACGGACTTAAAATCAATGGGAAACTGACTGACATTGCGGTACTTACCGAGCGCAAAGCCAACAAAATCCGCGTATTCAGCCTGCCTGACCTGAAACCGATCGACAATGGAGGAATTGAAGTGTTTGCAGGAGAAACCGAACGCGACCCAATGGGGATTTCGCTGTACACGCGGCCGGCTGACAAAGCTATTTTCGCGATCGTAAGCAGAAAATCTGGCCCTGTGGACGGTTATCTCTGGCAATACGAGCTCTCTGGTGATCCGAAAGGAAATGTGAATGGCAAGGTTGTTCGAAAATTTGGTAAATACAGTGGCAAGAAAGAAATAGAATCTGTCGCCGTAGATAACGAGCTGGGGTATATCTACTATTCCGACGAGCAAGTGGGCGTACGCAAATATTACGCGCACCCGGACAGCAGCAGTACCGAGCTGGCATTGATCCCGAATACAGGTTTTGCAGAGGACAATGAAGGTATTTCGATCTACAAAACGGGTGATAAAACGGGCTATCTGCTTGTGTCCGACCAGGGCGCCGACCGGTTCCACATTTTCAGCCGCGAAGGTTCAAAAGAAAACCCGCATTTTCATAAGCCGCTCAGGATTATAAAGGTAGCAGCCCACAAGAGCGACGGTTCCGACGTAACCAGTAAAGCATTGAATGCGACTTTCTCAAAAGGATTATTCGTAGTAATGTCAGAAGGAAAGGTTTTCCACTACTATCGCTGGGAAGATATTATCGGAAAGTGATAAAACTTATACAAGAATAACGGGTACTTTCCAAAGCCCGAAGTCTTTTGATTGGAACCGCTGCATACCCGGCGGTTCCAATCAAAGCTTTGGATGAAAACGTTCAACGTCGGTTCACTTTCAGAGAACGAGATCACGCAGTACTGGCAAGCTGCATTGGCCGGCGACCGGGCTTCGTTCCAGAAGCTGCTCGAAGGGACTTACGATCTAATGTACCAATACGGTCAGAAATTCACCCGGGACCCGGAACTCGTAAAAGATGCGATACAGGACGTTTTCCTGGGAATTCTCGAAAAAAGGGCAACTGTAAATGCCAGCATTCCCCCCAAACCCTATCTGCTCGCCTCCCTGCGCAGGCGCCTCCACCGCCTCGGTCAGCGCGGCAAC
Organism: Dyadobacter crusticola DSM 16708; assembly: GCF_000701505.1. GTDB lineage: Bacteria > Bacteroidota > Bacteroidia > Cytophagales > Spirosomataceae > Dyadobacter > Dyadobacter crusticola. The sequence continues at coordinate 30,131 of NZ_JNJB01000005.1, forward strand.
TGGCTGCTTGACAGCGGAGTGGATCACGGATTTGATTTCGATATAGAGTTCAGTTCTGAGTACTACTTCATCATTTCCGAAGAAAACCGGCATTTGGCGCAGCAAATCACTTCGCTCATGAATGCGCTTCCGGCGAGGCAAAAAGAAGTGATATACCTGCGATTTTTCCAGGACCTCGACCGGGACGAGATCGCCGGTATCATGCACATACGCCCGCAGTCAGTGTCCAACCTGCTTCAATCTGCATTTAAGTGGCTTCGCGAACAATGGAAGCCCGCCATATCCGTATTCCTCGCATTATTATTCCAATAATTTTTTTGAAAAAATTCGAAATAAACCCAAGTTAAGACAGTATCTGCCCAGTCCTCGTGTCTAATGGTATTTGAAAGGTCAAATCCGGACATGAAAGAATACCAAAATTTCTCGGCAGAAGATTTCTTGTGGGACGATGCATTCAGGCGGTGGGTATTGCAGCCCAGCCCGCAAGATCACGCTCGATGGGAAAGCTGGCTGGCCGACAACCCGCAAAAAGCGGAGACGGTGAACCGGGCGCGTGAGCTGGTCAAATCAATCGGCCCCACTCCCGCTCACTTGTCGGAAGCTGATAAAAACAGGGCGATTTCAACCATCCTCAATCATTTTGATGAATATCCCGAGACCCGGTCTGCAAAAAAGCAGTTATGGTTTTCGGCAACCTTCTGGTTCCGTGCGGCTTGTATTTGCCTGCTAACCATCGGTTTTGTTTGGTTTTTCAGTAAAAATCAAAACAGACAGGCAGATGAAAACATGTTTGCAGAAGCGGGCTTACGGACAGTTGCAAACACCGGCGATGCAACTTTGCGCGTCAAGCTCTTTGATGGCAGTGTGGTATACCTCTCGCCCGACAGCAAACTCAGTTATCCCGATCATTTTTCATCAACCAAAAGAACAGTGCACCTCAGTGGCGGCGCATTCTTCGAAGTAGCCCGGCAGCCAGGCCGTCCATTCTATGTTTTTGCCGGAAAGCTCGTTACCAAAGTACTGGGTACCAGCTTCCACGTCAGGTCATTCGACGGCGAGCGCAATGCCGTTGTTTCAGTAAAAACGGGCCGCGTAGCCGTATTTGCCAGAGAAAAGAACCTCCGCCCGGGCGATGAAGTAAGCGAGCAAGGGGGCGTGGTCATCGAACCTAACCAGCAGATCGTACTGGCACATGAAAGTGTGAAAATGACCAAAACCCTCGTCGCCGACCCCGAGCTGGTTATTGCGCCTGACGAGGTTATCAACTTTAATTTCAATGATTCCCCAGTTTCTGACATCTTCAAAACCCTGCAAAAAGCCTATGGTATAGACATCATTTTCGATGAAAAAACAATGAAACATTGCCCGGTAACCGCCACGCTCACCGACCTGTCCCTGTACGAACAACTCGATTTGATATGCAACGCAGTAAGCGCCAGCTATGAGGTGATCGACGGGCGGATTGTTGTAGACGGGAAAGGTTGCGGGGAAATGTGAAAGACAATTCTAAACACTTAATCAATTCAGTAAGTATGAACAAAATGGTACAATCCCCGCATTGCCTCTTGCTGCTGCGGATCAGTCTGTTACAAATCTGCCTCGCCATGTGCTTTTTCAGCCAAGCGATCGCCAGTCCCGCAGGCGCACAGGAGCTGCTTGGCAGAAAGATCACCGTGAACGTAAACGCGGAAGAGCTTAGCCAGGCATTGAAAAAGATCGAAAAGCAGGCAGACGTACGTTTCGTATTCAGCTCGAAGCTGATACAGGCTAGCCGGAAAATATCCTTCTCGGCAGAAGCAAAGCCGCTTTCTGAGGTACTCAGCGGCATTCTGACACCGCAAGGTCTGGTGTATGAAGTGAAGGGAAAGAATATTGTCGTAAAACCGGGTGAGAAAACCGGCGAAGCAAGCAGCATGAATATTACTGCGCCGCAGCAGCCTGGCGCAGCGGAAATCACGATCAAAGGAAGAGTCACCGACGCTCAAAACTCCGAGCCGCTTCCCGGCGTGAACATCCTCGTCAAAGGAACACAGGTGGGAACATCCTCAGATGCCGACGGAAATTACTCCATTCAGGTACCCGACGGAAATGCGACTTTGGTATTCAGTTTTGTGGGTTATACCTCGCATGAAGCAGTGGTAGGCAGCCAGACGCAGATCAATGTCAGTCTGAAAACAGACAACAAATCGCTGGAAGAGATCGTGGTGGTAGGTTATGGAACGGTGAAGAAAAGTGACGTGACCGGCTCGGTATCATCTGTGAAAGCAGAGGAAATTACGGCATATCCGGCATTGGGCACAGTGCAGGCTTTGCAGGGCCGCGCGGCCGGGGTGCAGATCCAGGCCAACAATGGCGAACCCGGTTCTACATTTAAAGTACGTGTGAGAGGCAGCAGCTCCATTAATGCAAGCAGCGATCCCATTTATGTGGTTGACGGGTTTGTTGGCGGCGCCATACCGCCTCCCGAGGATATCGAATCCATTGAAATCCTGAAAGATGCATCTGCGACAGCTATCTATGGTTCGCGTGGTGCAAACGGGGTGATAATGGTCACTACTAAAAAGGGTGTTTCAGGTAAACCTAAAATTGACTTCAACACCTCGTTTTCGTCCCAAACAGAGATCAACCGTCTCGACCTCCTGAATGCATCCCAGTTCCTCAGCTACGTACAGGAGGCCCGGCCCAATGTAGTAACACAAGGGGCAGATACCGATTGGCAGGACCAGATTTTCAGAAAAGGCGGTATTCAGAATTACCAGCTTTCCATTGCCGGTGGCGGGGATAATGTAAAATACTACGTTTCAGGCGCGCTTTACGACCACAAAGGGATCATTATCAATTCGGGCTACAACCGCTTTTCGGTGACCAGTAACATTGATATACAAGCCGCAAAAAGACTGAAACTGGGGCTGAACCTCTTTGCGCAGCGTGTCTCGCGCGATCAGTCCAAAACACAGGAAGGATCTTCGGGATTAACGCCGGGCGTAGTAGCTTCCGCATTCAAGTTTGAGCCCGACCAGCCGATCCGTGACGCGAACGGAAGGTTTACAGTAGCTAGATTGAATGACCCGATCGACAATCCTTACGCCATTGCCACGCAGCTGGAAAACCAGTCACTTACCGATCGCATTCAGGGCAACCTCTACGCGGAATACAGCATTCTGGACGACCTGAAATTACGGGTAACACTGGGCGCGACTACCAACAGCGGCCGAGCGGGCACTTACCTGCCAGGTACATTGAACGACGGGCGCAACATCGGCGGCCGCGCGACAGTAACAGGAACCAAAAGCACATTGCTTCTGAATGAAAACTACTTGTTATACAACAAGAAGATCGGCACCAACCACGACCTGTCGGTGATGGCGGGCTACTCCTATCAAACCTCTTCCAGCGAGCGCTGGGGCGGTACCGGACAGTCATTTATAACAGACGCAGTTTCATTCTGGAACCTCGGCGGATCTTCCGTTTGGCAGAGTCCGACTTCCGAACTGATCGAATGGCAGCTTGCTTCTCTTTACGGAAGGATTACTTACTCGCTCGCGGATAGGTATCTTTTCACAGCCAACATCCGCCGCGACGGTTCATCGAATTTCAGCAAAAACAATAAATGGGCGATGTTTCCTTCTGGAGCATTTGCCTGGAAAATGTCGAGCGAACCCTTCATGCAAAACATGCGGGCGATCAGCCAATGGAAATGGCGCGTAAGTTATGGATTAACCGGAAACCAGGCGATTACACCATATCAGACTATGGCGCGGTTCTCGAATGTGTACACGGTGATCAATGGTGTGGCAGTCAATGCCGTTCGCCCCACTACCGTAGCTAACGACGATCTTACCTGGGAAACAACCAAGCAATTTGACATCGGCACCGACGTGAGCCTGTTCAACAACCGGATCAATCTGGTGCTAGACTACTACCGCCGGGTTACAAGCGACCTGCTATTCAGCGTGCCGCTGCCGCAGTATTCGGGTTATACCAACCAGCTGCAAAACATCGGCTCTGTTGAGAATAAAGGTTTTGAAATCACCTTTAACTCACGCAACCTGATCGGGGATTTCAAATGGAGCACAGATCTTAACTTTTCGATCAACCGCAATAAAGTGCTGAAACTGCCCAATGGGACAGATATTTTCTACAACTCTGCGCCGGGTCACATGGTAGGTCTGGGTCAAACGCAGATACTGCGCGAAGGTCAGCCGGTGGGCAGTTTCTACGGCTGGCTTTACAACGGGGTTTATCAGCAAAATGACAGTTTCATTCCCGGTGGCGGCTTTGAAGTGGCAGCAGGCGGCGAGAAATTCAGGGATATTGATGGTAAAAAAGATGCGAATGGAAAGCTCACAGGCGAACCTGACGGAATGCTCAACAGCGACGACCGCACCATCATCGGAAATCCGCACCCGAAATTTACCTGGGGCCTCAACAACGATTTCAGCTGGAAAGGATTTGACATGAATGTATTCTTCCAGGCTTCGCAGGGCAATGATCTGCTGAGCTACACATTAATGGAGCTGAACCTGCTTTCGGGTATCAACAATGCAACCACAGAAGCATTGAACCGGTGGACACCAGAGAATACTAACACCAATGTACCCAAAGCAATGGCGGGCCGCACGCGCCGGGTTTCAACGCGCTGGGTGTACGACGGAAGCTTCGTCCGCCTGAAAAACCTGGCGTTAGGTTATAATTTACCAAAACCGGTACTGGAAAAGTTGAGGATCAGCAAGCTGCGGTTTTACGTAAGTGCACAGAACATTCTCACTTTTACCAAATACAAAGGCTACGATCCCGAGGTTAACTATTCTTCCGAAGGCGACACCGACGGGAACAGAAACCTGGGTCTTGACTACGCCAGCTATCCCAATGCGAAATCCTACACAGTGGGCCTGAACATCGGTTTATAGTTTTTTGCCAATCCTAAAAAAAGCATTTTATGAAAATATACATGAAAAAGCTGGCCATTCTGGCGCTTCCTGCCCTGCTGCTGAATTGCGCTGATCTGTCCGAAAAGCCAGTCGGACTGCTGGCTCCGGAGGCATTGTTCAAAACTCCGAAAGACGTCGAAACAGCCATTTCAGGCGCTTACGGCTGGATCGCCTCCGAGCGGCTTTACGGCCGGCAATTCGTGTCAGCGCTGTCGTTGCGCGATGATATGTGCGATATCGGCGACCGTGGCACGCCCGCTGAAAGGCAGCAGGTCAATGACTTCAATATGGACGACAACAACAACATGGTCAACCAGTTCTGGCCATATTGGTACCAGGTAATCAGCGCGACGAATGCGGCTATCGCGGGTGCCCAGCAGCTGGGATTACCTGAGGCAGAAATCAATCCACTGGTCGCAGAGGCGCGGTTCGTACGTGCATTTTCCTATTTTCACCTGGTTCGCGTGTTCGGAGATGTGCCTTACATTGATTTCTTTATTACCAATCCGGCTGCCGTAAAGCAGTTGACGCGCACACCCGCAGCAACGGTTTACGCCGGTATCCTGGCTGATTTCGAGTTTGCCAAACAGAACCTGCCTGATCAGCAGCCTGCCAATGTGCGCAGTCGCCCCACAAAGGGAACTGCTGCTGCTTACCTCGCCTCCGTGCATCTTACATTGCAGGATTATGCCAAAGCGTACGCGGAAGCAAAGTGGGTAATCGATAATAAAGACAAATTTGGATACGCACTGGAAGAAGATTTTCAGACACTTTTCCGTGCACCCCAGGCAAATAACCTGAAAGAGCACATATTTGCCATTGATTTCCTAGGATTACAGTCGGGCGATGGTGGGGCGAATGATGATATTATGGCGCCGATGACGGGAGTACGTGGAGGCGATGCCCCAAGAAGTGGCTGGAGTGTTATCGTACCATCCCAAAAAGTGTTCGATACTTGGGACCCGCACGACTACCGGAAAGAGGTTAGCTTCGATGATTCGCTCCTGGTGGGCGGTAAATTGGTACCATATACCCAGTTTGCAAATACCAAAAGACCACACATTGCCAAGTATGCCCGTTTTGCAGGTACCTCCAATGCAGAAGGCCGCGATTCCGACCACAACTATTCGGCAATGCGGTACGCGGAAATCCTGCTGATCGCGGCGGAAGCAGCGGCGGAAGTGAATGGACCTACTGCCGAGGCAATCGGGTATGTCAACGAAGTGCGCGCCAGGGCACGCAACTGGGCTGGCAAGCCTTCCGCCTTTCCGGCAAATGTGGCACCAGGACTCAGCAAGCAGGCTTTTATCGATCTCGTACTGGAAGAACGTCGGCTTGAACTCGCATTTGAGTACAAAAGGTGGTACGATATCCAGCGCCGGAAGCTGGGTGATGTGGTATTTAAAGGTGCCAATTCACTTGAACCGCATCCCAATTTCAGTGCGGCACGAGACTATCTGATGCCGATACCCCGTGTGGAGCTACAGGTAAACCCCAACCTGGCACCGCAAAATCCGGGATACTGACATTTAGTACTTATATGCAAAAAAGCGAAGCTGGCCTAATGTGGCCAGCTTCGCTTTTTTGTATTCAAATGAATATTGCTTCTTATTCAGCAGAAGCTTGCTCGTTCACATAGCTTTCTGCAAGTTCGGTAAGGATGTGATCTGTTTCACCTTCCTGATCCAGCGTTTGTTGCAAAAGAGTTGCTGCATCTTCGAAGCCCAGCGTTCTTGCGATGTTACGGAGCGTACCGTAAGATGCGATTTCGTAGTGCTCTACTTTTTGTGCTGCCATGATCAAGCCGCAGTCACGCACCATTGTGCCTTTTTCTGTGCTCTCGATGATTTCGTTAGCCTCTTCAATCAAGCCTTCCATTGCAGCACATTTTTTAGCCTGTGCCTTTTCGCCGATGATTTCAAATACCTGTTCAACAGTCTTGATTTGCTCTTCGGTTTGTGTGGTATGCAGCTCGAATGCAGATTTAAGCTCTTCTGAAGTTGCGTTCTTAGCCAGTTTCACCAATGCTTTCGCAAGGTTTTTCTCTGCCCAATAGATATCTTTCAGGCCGTCTACGAACAATTCTTTCAATTTTTCACCATCTGCTTCGGTGATCTGCTTGCTTGCTTTCGATGCACTTTTCTTGGTTGCCATCTTGGTTGTGGTTTTAGTTGTGGTATTCAATATCGTTGTCGCCCCATTTAAAAAAGTCGTTCCAGCCCGTGGCGCACTCCCAACGGCTCACCGGTGGCATATTAATACCCGAGGGCGCGCTGGAATAGTTTTTTAAGTACCCGGCCGTTTCACATGTTCAACATCATCAACCAATTAACGGTAAAACTATGTTAGCAATGAATTATAGAGGCCCGTACCGGGTCAGAGCTGATCGCAGTAAACCGATGCCCAAAATTGAGCATTCCGGTGACGCGATCGTTCGGGTTACACGCTCCTGTATCTGCGGGTCCGACCTTCACTTGTACCATGGGCTCGTGCCTGACACCCGGGTAGGAACCACATTTGGTCACGAGTTCATCGGGGTTGTAGAAGAGATCGGCGATTCAGTTCAAAACCTGAAAGTGGGCGACAACGTGCTGGTTCCATTCAACATTGCTTGCGGTAAATGCGTGTTCTGTGAGCAGGGACTTTTTGGTAACTGTCACGAGTCAAACCCGGAAGCTACTGCTGTGGGCGGGATCTTCGGATATTCACACACTGCCGGCGGTTTCGATGGCGGACAGGCAGAATACGTGCGTGTACCTTACGCTGACGTAGGCCCGATGATCATTCCTGACGATATGGACCATGACGACGCAGTATTATTGACTGACGTATTCCCAACCGGCTACCAGGCTGCTGAAATGGGCGGGATCAAGCCCGGGGATACAGTAGTTGTGTTTGGTGCGGGACCTGTGGGAATCATGGCGGCGAAATCAGCCTGGCTCTTCGGCGCGGGAAGGGTAATCGTGATAGACCACCTGGAATACCGGCTCGAATTCGTGAAAAACTATGCGCAATGCGAAGTGTACAACTTCCGCTCGCTGGGAGATGTAGTATTGTTTCTTAAGAAAACAACCGACTGGATGGGCGCAGATGTTTGTATCGATGCCGTGGGCTGCGAAGCTGCAGGGGACGCCATGCAGACCATTACCGGACGTAAGCTGATGCTGCAATCCGGCTCTGCTACGGCACTGCATTGGGCGATCAATTCCGTTAAAAAAGGAGGTATCGTATCTATCGTCGGTGTGTACGGACCAACCGGAAACCTGATCCCGATCGGAAACGTGGTGAACAAGGGGATCACAATCCGCGCCAACCAGGCTTCTGTGAAAAGGCTGCTACCTAAGCTGATCGAGCACATTCAGTCAGGCAGGGTTAGTCCGAAAGACATTATCACCCACCGCATTCCGCTGGAAGAAGTTTCGGATGCTTACCACATTTTTTCAGCCAAACTGGACAATTGCATTAAGCCAATCCTTATACCACCATCAGCAAGAAAATAATTAGCAATATGAAAAAGACAGCACAAGATTATAGTCACATTAATGGTTGGGGAATTGATTCCGATCCGCTGGACGTGCCGGCTTACCCAATGAAAAGAAGGACTGAAAATGATAACAAAGGCATGATCTGGGAGCGGCCGCCACAGCAGCCGGAACTTGTGGAGGTGCTACATTCCAACGAGCGCCCCGGGCTCACTGCCGTGTTCGGAACACCCAATCCGCCGAAAGGTTTAAGCGGCAAAATCCGCCGTTATGCATTCACTTTCAGCGAATCGATGATCAGGCACTGGCTGTTGCTGCTCCTGGCCGACCGCGTCAATATGATCGAGGGCATACACGAGGATATCAACAAGGGACATTTCCCCGACGTATTCTCAGAGCTCGGCGGTAAGTCAGAGTTGAAATACAATAAAGTGGGATTCACACGGAAAATCGCTTTGGGAGCTGGGATTGCAGTACTTGCAATCGCATTCCTGCGTACGCGCCGGTAGTTGCCTGCTTACATTTGGTTCTATATAAAAAGACCCGCTTGCGGCAAATGCTACAGGCGGGTCTTTTTATTTGCTCTTCTCAATTAAACCTCGCTTTGTGACCCGATCGGGACTTGTTCCAGATCAAGGCGGGTCGGGCCTGTGAGCACCTGCCCGTGCGCATTGAAGCGCCCGCCGTGGCAGGGACAATCCCAGCTTTTCTCAGATCCATTCCACTTTACGATACAGCCCGTGTGAGTACAAACGGGATCAAGTGCATGCACCTGTCCTTTGGAGTCCTTGTAAATCGCCAGCTTTTGACCATCATACTCCACGATATCACCGGAATCGATTGCGAGCTGCGCCACAGAGTCGATCTTGTCGATGCCGATACGGTCTGCGACAAAGCGGTTTGCTACGTCGGCATTTTCTTTAATAAATTCGGTAAATCCGGCAATCGGCTTAATCCTGCCCGGATCGAAAAGATCTTTAAACTCGCTGTCCCCGCGCATGATCAGATCGCTTACTACGATCGCCGCCACAGTGCCCAGAATGATCCCGTTCCCGTTGTATCCCGTCGCTGCGTAAATGCCCTTCGATGCACCAGGTAAGTGCCCGATGTAAGGAAGCCCGTCAGTAGGCACATAAAACTGCGCCGACCATTTGGAAGATACTTCCGCCACCTCGTAGCAGGATTTGGTGAAGTTAATGAGATCTTCAAAAGACTGCTCCGGATCCCCGTGACCTGTTTTGTGGTCGTGCCCGCCAACTATCAGGTATTTCTGTCCGTCCACCTCATGAGTTCTGAAGTAGTGATATGGATCTTTCAAATCATAGACGAGCGCATCCGGATAAGCATCGTCCCGAAGCGTTGCGGCGATTACGTAGCTGCGGTAAGGCGCATTACGGAAGTGCAGCAAATTCACTCCGCCCGGCGGAATGTGCGTCGCGTAAAAAACCGCATTTGCCTTGATCTCCTTGTCAGGCGACTTCGCAGTATGTACCTCATCTTCGGTGGAAATTTCTTCTATCCGTGTGTTTTCCAGCACTACCCCGCCCAGCGATACAAACTCCCTTTGCAGCGCCAGAATGTATTTTAATGGATGAAATTGGGCCTGGTGGTCGTATTCGAGCGCTTTCAGGTATGGCTGCGGCGCAGGTGCATTTTGGGTAACTTCCACCTGCACGCCAGCGCGTAAGGTGCTTTCCAGCATATCGTCCAGCTCTTTTACCTCATCTTCTGTTTGCGCATATACATAAGCCTTCTTGCGCTCATATTCGCACTCGATCTCATACTTGTCTACCAGCTCAGTAATCAGGCTCACGGACTGTGATATCGATTTGGCAAACTGTTTCGAAGCTTCCTCGCTGAATGCGCTCTCGACTTCGGCATAAGTGCTATCCGCAAACGTATTGATGTGTGCAGTAGTACCGCCGGTGGTACCGTAACCTGCGTGATGCGCGTCGGCAATAATGCATTTACGTCCGGCGCGCTGCAGCAGCAATGCGGCGGTAATTCCCGTAATGCCCGCTCCCACGATTAATGCGTCGTAGACGAAAGAGGGATCAAAAGTGCCATTCTGGTTCCCCAGATGCATATTTCTTTGCCATAAACTTACATTGTGCCCGTCCCGGGTTACAGCGCGCTCACTTCCGAAATGCTGGTTTTGTTGATTTTCCATTTGAATACAGTCGTGTTTGGTGTTAATTCAAAGTGGCGTTCAGTCGCTACTTTGTTTTATTTATAAGATACCCTGTAAACTACCCCGTTCGTATCGTCGGAGAAGAGCAGGGATCCGTCTTTGTGAATGGTTACGCCCACAAGCCGGCCGAAATGTGCGCGGTTGTTGTTGACGATGAAGCCAGTCACAAAATCATCGAAGCGTACAGGTTTGCCGTTTTCAAAATGCATTCGAACTATCTTGTACCCCACCGGAGAACTTCTGTTCCACGATCCGCGCATTGCTACGAAAGCATCGTTCTTGTACTCCCCCGGAAACATGGCACCAGTATAAAATGCCATTCCCATCGGGGCCGAATGTGCCTGGTAGGTCATCGCAGGCAAGGTGGTTTTGGCGAGATACTGCTTGTAAGTAGTGTCGCCCTGCGGCCTGTCGCCCGGGTTGTATTTGCCTTCTCCATAAATGTAAGGCCAGCCATAATCTGCGCCCTGCTTGATCAGGTTAACTTCCTCTTTTTGCTCATCATCGCCCAGCCAGTCGATTCCATGGTCCATTCCCCAGAGTTCGCTGGTTTCAGGATGCCAGCCAAAACCGATCGTATTTCTCAAACCTTTGGCAAAAATCTTCCGGTTAGACCCGTCTTCATCAGCGCGGAGAATAGTCGCATTTTCAGGATTAGGTTCCGGGCAGGAATTACAAGTACTGCCCACCGTGAGGTACATTTTATTGTCGGGACCGAATGCAATCGTACGGTTGGGGTGCTGACCGCCGTCGGGAAGATCATTGATCAGCATTGTAGGCTGGCCAAGTGTCCCGTCAGCGTTAATATCAGCTACATACACTTCCTTCACAGCCACCATATACATTTTTCCATTATGAACAGAAAGGCCGTGCACCTGCTTGATGTTCGCTACCGTTTTCTTGTCATCGGCAGTCCCGTCATTGTTTGCATCAGTAAGCATGATCACAATCCCTGCTTCCCGGTCGGTAGCATAGACGTGGCCATTGTGCGCAATCAGGATCCTCGGCTTACCCAGCCCCTCGGCAAACTTGTTGATCGTAAAACCGGCCGGTACTCTCAGTTGTGCCACGTTTGCGTCTGTCGGCTTTTGAACTGCCGGGTAAAACACATAACCTTCGATCTGGGTAGAAGTTGGTTCTTCATCTGTTTCCGGAATAAAAGCATCCCAGAAATTATCGTCTTCTTTGCAACCAAAAACGAGCGTGCCGCAAACCGCCATTAATACCGGAGCTCTCCGCAACGTTTTCCAAAAGCCATAATGGTTTTTCATGATAGGTGATCTTTAGTTTTGATGAATTTTTGTGTTCAATGAAGAAAGGAAGAATGCGACGGCTAAAAAGCTGTGCCAGGATGCGTATAGTAATCCGGTCCAGTGAAGCTGAACCTACTGTTATTTAAATCTGCCAGGGGCTGCGGCCGGTACTATTAAAATTGAAATATGATTGCATTGAAAACCGTGGACTACCGGCTATTGGTAGTGTATACCGTCGGACAGAAGCTCAGCTTCACCAAAGCCGCGCTGGAACTGAACATCACCCAGCCCGCCGTGACCAAGCACGTGCGCGAAATGGAGCAGCAGCTGAATTGCCGCCTTTTTACCAGGAATGGCAACACGATCGGGCTTACTACAGAAGGCGCATTGTTTCTCAGGTACGCGGGGAAAATCATTCAGCTTTCGCGTGAAATGGAATCTGAAATCGCGCAGGTGGCGCATGCGCATGGCGGCGCGATCCGCATCGGAGCGAGCACGACTGTCGCGCAGACGATACTTCCTAAGCTGCTGGCGCTCTTCAAGAAAAGCTACCCGAACCTTTCTTTCACATTCATCCAGGGCAACACCGACCTTATAACCAAACACATACTGGACGAGACAGTCGATATCGCGATCGTGGAAGGCGCAGGTTTTCATGCGCAGATCAGCTACACACCCTTCGTGAAAGACGAGATCGTGCTTGTTACACAAACCAAAGGCAAGTATGCCAAATGGGGCGAGATCAGTCTGAAACAGCTGGCAAGCATTCCCCTGGTACTCCGGGAGGCTGGCTCCGGAACTTTGGACGTGCTCCGGAAAGCGCTGACAAAAGCAGGTCTCGCGTTCAGTGATCTCACGATTGAGATCGAGCTCGAAAGCAGTATTGCGATCAAGCAGTACCTGCTGCATTCACAAACAGCCGCGTTCCTGTCCGTCCAGTCGGTGGTAAATGAGCTGAAATACAACGAGCTGACGATCCTGGACATCAAAGGCCTGGAAATTTACCGCGATTTTCAGTTTATACATCTTCATGGAAAAACGTCGGCACTCAGTGAGCTTTTCATGCGTTTTTGCAAAAGTCATTATAACATCTAGTTATATAGAATAACAAATCTTCATTGGCCTTTGGCAGTGGAATGTGGCAGTTTTGCATTGGACTAACCAATGCACATTTAGCCATTATAAAATGATCACCACTGACATATGTATTATCGGATCGGGGCCGGTTGGCCTGTTCGCTGTTTTTGAAGCAGGTTTGTTAAAAATGCGCTGCCACCTCGTGGACGCGCTCCCGCAGGTGGGCGGCCAGCTCTCAGAAATTTATCCGCAAAAACCTATATACGATATTCCCGGCTTCCCGTCCATTCAGGCGCAGCAGCTGGTAGATAACCTGATGGAGCAGATTGCCCCATTTAAGCCGGGGTTTACCCTGGGCGAGCGCGTCGACTCTGTAAGCAAGCTGGAAAACGGTTTTCTGGTGCAAACACACGACGATACCAGCATTCTTTGCAAGGTAGTTGTAATTGCCGGCGGGCTGGGCTGTTTTGAGCCGCGAAAACCTGTGATCAATGGATTAGAGCAGTTTGAAGGAAAGGGGATTTCCTATTTCGTCAAAAACCCAGAAACCTTCCGTAACCGCAAGGTGGTACTTTCCGGCGGCGGCGATTCGGCATTGGACTGGGCAATCTTCCTGGCTCCCATTGCATCTGAACTGACGTTGGTACATCGCGGAGAAACCTTTCGCGGTGCTCCGGACTCCGCCGAAAAAGTAGTAGAAATGGCGCACCAGGGACAGCTCCGCCTCTTGTTGGAAGCACAGATCACCGAAGTAGCGGGCAACGGGCACTTGCAGTCCCTGACCGTTTCCACCAAACAAAACGGCCTATTCAACCTCGAAGCCGACCACCTTATCCCGCTTTTCGGATTGACACCAAAGCTGGGCCCGATCGCCGACTGGGGACTGGCGCTCGACAAATCCGCCATTGAAGTGAATGTCGACGATTATTCCACCTCCATTCCCGGGATATTCGCAATCGGTGATATCAATACATATACGGGAAAACTGAAATTGATTTTATCGGGATTTCATGAAGCAGCTTTAATGGCGCAAAGTGCCTTTAAATACGTGTATCCCGAACAAAAACTGAGCTTTAAGTACACAACTGTAAACGGCGTCAATGCATTTTGAAATGATAGAGCTGACAGTAATTGATCGCCAGGGGCAGGAGAAAGCGCTGCAACTGGTGGAAGCCGAAGAGGCTAACCTCATGGAAACACTGAAAAACCATGACTATGAAATGCGCGCAACCTGCGGCGGGCTCGCGCTTTGTGCCGACTGCCATTGCCTGATCCTGAAAGGACAAGATCAGCTTCCCGAACCGCAGGACGAAGAGTTGATGACGCTGGAAACACGCCCCGACGCGCAAAATAACAGCCGCCTGGCGTGTCAACTCAAAGTCAGTAATGAGCTGCACGGCGTGTTATTGCAGCTCACGAATTATGCTAATTGAGCAAAGTGAGCAGCAAGGCGCGGCTTTAATGAGTTGTATCTGAGCGACCTGGAAGTCGTACTCACAAGCAAGTGAGTATTTGGCAGCGAAAATACTTTTCAGAATGATAATCACAGGATATATTGGCACAAGGTTAAACTAACAATTCGAACATATGTCAATGTATCTAACAGCGATAATCAAGAGCAAACCGGAGTTTACAGCGGAGGTAAAGGAGATTCTCGAAAAAATGGCGATCGAAACCAGGAAAGAGCCTGCATGCGTGCTTTACGATCTGCATCAGGGGATCGACGATGAAAACGTGTTTGTTTTTTACGAGATATGGGAGAACCAGGCTGGTCTCGACAACCATAATCAACAACATTATATCAAAGAATTTGTGAGCCGCGCGGATACCTTGCTAAGCGAAATGCCGACACTTCACCTGATGCGGAAAGTTGACTAGCAAGCCTTGAAGCTGTACTTGTAGAACCATTCAATTTTTACAAAACCGTGGAGCTGGACAGATACAAACAACTCTTAGATTACAATGTGTGGGCAAACAGAAGATTAATGGCCCAGATGAAAGAACTCCCGCCAAGTGAATTCCATCTGGAACTCGGCGGGAGTTTTCCTTCTTTGCGACTGACCGTGATACACCTGCTCGAAGCGGACTGGCTCTGGCTTCACCGGTGGGATAATCAGCCACTTGCAGCAGTCCCAACAGACTGGGATACCTCCACCGCAGCAAGTGTCGATCGGATCTGGACTACTATCCAGGAGCAAATTGCCGCAGTTTACAACAATCGACTTGCCGGACACATGGATACCATTCTGCATTTCAATACGAAGCGGGGCGATCCTTACAGTATGCCGCTTTGGCAAACGCTTCATCACGTTGTCAACCACGCTACCTACCATCGCGGGCAGCTTTCCAATATGATCCGTACTTTGGGCTACAAGCCGGTGGGAACGGATTTGTTTTTGTTTTATGATGAAGAAAACCGGCGGACTGATCAGCAGTAATCCCCTTTATTTGAAATTCTGAGTTACACTCTGTCCCGCCATTCCTTCGGCGGGCAGTTTGAAGTTCAGCAGCGTACTTCCTTTCGAATTTCCTTTGCTTACTTTAACAAGATCTGAACTCACACTGAGCGTTTTACTTACTTCCAGTTCAAGTGAACTCAACTTTTCAGTAGGGTCAGAAACAGTGATCTGCTTCACTGAATTCCCATTTGCTTTCACCATCACCATGCACGGATCTTTTGCTGTAATCGTGAGCTGATCGTCAATTTTTTGTGTACCCGGTTTGTAAAACACCATTTGTGTGATACCCAAGCCCTGGTGCTGTACCGCCTGGATTTCGGGGCTGTTCGCGAGAATGCGCACAGGCAGCTGCTCTCTGTAAGCGGCGATCTGTGCTGCATTCATGCCAGGAACAACAATGTACTCGTAGCTGCTGCCCGCGGGTTTGCTGCCGTGGTCCAGCCACAGCTTGAATACCTCCTGCTTCACCTCCTCGTCGGTAGCCCATGAATGGTGATTGATCTGCCACCAGCTACCTTTTTGAGTTACATTGCTCACATTCAGCTTCGTCGGTTTGGTAAAAAGGTAAGCTACGCCATCGTGCTCGACCCAGTCTGCCGCTTCCAGCTGATGCTCGCCGGTTTTTAAAACAGCTGTTTGTTTGTTCGCGCTCACAGTTACTTTGCCGGTTAGCAAACATTGGTTCAAAGTCGTAGCAACCGGGTGTTCTGCGTCCGAGGTAATGCCCGCGCCCAGACTGACAAACTCCTTATCAAAGAAAAACCAGGCCTTTTTAGCTTTCAATGGATCATGTACGCTGGCGAAGTCGAATGAGGCGGCGCCATAACGTTGATCGGCGACGCCGCCTGTAAAGTCATTCAGCCCGGGTTTGGCAAGTTCTTTCCAATGCGCTACATCAGGCTTTTGAACTACTGTGGCACCCGGTATTTTTTGCCAGTCCCATACCGGAAAAATGCCGTCGAATTCCTTGCCAGTCTGGGAGATAAAGTTGCTTCCGTCGCCGTAATGGTGGTTTTTCAATCCCTCCTCATTGTGCGGCTGCTCCATATTCGCGGCGCGTTTGCTATGCATGCGCACTGACACATAATAGTCGGGACGCTGGTGGGTGTAGTAATGCGAGTGCCAGAAGTAACGATCGCGCGTCAGGTTGGGCTTCACCTCTCCTTTTCTGATCCTGACAATATTTTCAAGCTCTCCTTTTCGGTAAGAAGTGGCCAGAAGCAGGTTTTCAGCCAGCTCCGGACCGGCGGGCTTCAATGCACCTTTCCGGCTAATTCCGCGGTTTTCGGCTCCGGGATCCGGGTACCTTCCGTAAATGTGGGACTGACAAATCCCATCCAGAAAGTAGTCGACCAGCAGCTTCATCGGTTCGTCGGGCAGGCTGTATTTCGTGCCTGCTGTTTTCACGGCCCAGTAAGCGAATGCATTTGCGTAACCTGTACCGTAAGCCAGTGTGGAGATTACATTGTCAGTCCGGTGATGAAAGCTCAGATCGGGCTTCAATCCCCGGCCGGTGGACACCTTGATCTCCGAAACAATCACTTTCATTACACTGGCCAGTACCTCGGGATTTCTTTGGAAAAGCGCCTGCTTGGCGCGCATTCCTGCAATCTGGATCAGGTCGCCGCCTGGCCGCGCTCCGGAAGCTTCCAGGTTAGCCCGGCCGGCTATTCTTACTCCCTCTTTCTTTTGGTTTTCGGTTAAATCCTCATCCATTACCAGCAAAATACTGATCATCAGATTAGGAGTCCCCATTTCATTCCACCACCAGTTTTCACATATAAAATCGTTGGCAAACCAGTAATCAAGCGCATTTGCAACTGCCTTCTTCACTTCCGGTTTACCGCTAAATGGAGAACCTGGCTTCTTGAATGCACGCGCCAGTTCCAGCGTATTGTTGAGGTGCACGCTATGTTCAAAGCCCGTGCGGGATACGTCGGTGTAGTTGATCCCGGGCCAGGTACCATCTTGTTTTTGAGTTTTGACAAGATCCCCAACCTTTGCCGCAATTACCTCAGGTTTAAGCAGGTCGGCTATCACGCGTGCTCTGATCTTTTCAAGATCTGCATCGGGCTCACCTGCACCTGCCTCGACTGGAATGGCCACGTTTTCACCGGGCTTACGCAACTGCTGCGCGGTAGCAAGCTGCGTCAGGATAACAAAAAGTATGAACAGCTTTTTCATAAGGTTCAGGATGGGCTGGGAGCTTATTACTTCCAGGAAGCAAGCGGCTTCACCTGTGGAAGTTTGTTTGTAGGTGTAAAAAACGCATTGAAGCTGGCGGAGGAATTGGCAGGTAAGCTTACCTCAAAGCCCACAAATTGCGTATCCGGATTGGGCGCGTCGTAATCATGGGTAGGCGTGGTCGGCCAGGTTTTTATTTCAATATCAGCCTTTGTATCAAATACGAGCAGCATTTTCTTTCCATTCTGCGCAAGCTCCACGGTTTTGTCATCGACCACTTTCACGTCAGCAGAAGTCAGCAGGTTCCAGCGCATCCGGGCCGGCTTATCGCCTGTTTTCACTTCATCCCTGATCACAACCGAACGCGCATCCCGGATCGCAACACCGCGTTTTGCAGCAGCAACCTGCCCTTTGTACATATCTGAAAGATCAGTCACAGCCCACATTTCCGACTTACCTTCGGACCACGAATCGATCTTCGCATATCCCGTTGCATTCATTAGCTGGCCGTCGAAAGACAAAGTGTTATGGGCAAAATTGTTGAGCCGGAAAACTTCCCAGCGCTGCGAATTCTGCGTTCTGTTCCACAAATCCACGCCTTTTGTTTCCAGGGAATTGTAATCCTGCATTCCAAAATCAATTGCCCAGCGTTCCCCCTGCGCATCGATCACGAAAGAGCCTACGTCCATGTGCGCGTGGTTTACAGCGGGCGAGCCCGTCTTCAATCCTACAAAAATCGCATTCGGGTCTTCCCAGGAAGTGCGCATTAATGCAACAGGGGAAGGCCCCTGCCCTACCCATTGCTTTTTGGCCGGGGGCTTTACCGCGTCGAGATCTGTCTTGGCGCCCCACACCAGCAAGGCAGGCAGTATCCGGTTGCGAATGTTGTTCCCTGTTTTGTCGGACAGCAGCTTCTTTTGCGTCCAGAGCAGCGACGCGTCTCCCGTTTTTTCAGCATACCAGAACATGGCCGGGCTCAAACCTTCTTTCAGCCCGCTGTCTCCCCAGTTATGCGCCAGCCCGGTAGGTCCGACCAGATTTTGCAGAAAACCGGCTGTTTTGAGAAAGCCCGGCGACTTAGAAAGACCGAAATCCGTGTCCAGCGCCTTTTCAATCGCACTAATAAAAAGCACATTAAAGCTGGTTCCGTAGCCCCAGTAACTAAATCCCTCCGGATAAGCGCCGTCGGGCTGGTACGAGGGTACCATTGCTTTTGGAATAGAGGTAATGGCGCGCGAGATCATCTTCGCCGCAAGTTCCGGTTCGCTCTCCGCAATAGCCAGCGCACCGAAAGAAATCCCTGCATTGCATACCTGGTTCCAGTTGTGCTCTGCATTCAGGAAGGAGCTATATCGTTTTTCAAGGGAAGGTTCAATTCCTTTTTTGATAATCGCGTTCCTGATTTTGCCTCTTGATTCCTCAGAAAGCCCGTCGTAAAGCCAATCGTAACCGATCGCCACCGCCATCGTCATTTCTGCCACATCCAGAAAGTGCGTCGGGTTCCAGTCTTCAAATGCGGCTACCGCCAGCATTTCTTTCTCGGCGCGGCGGAGGTACTTCTCGTCTTTGGTGGTGCGGTAAGCATAGGATAGTTGAAAAACACGCCTCAAACACTCGCGCGATTTATCTAGCAGCCGCTTGCCGATCTTAATGCGCTCCACAGGCTGCGTGTCCAGCAGCTTATCGCATTCTGCCAGGATTTCCTGGTGAACCGCATTCCATTCCGGGTGTTTTTTGACTTGAGATAAGATCTCCTGCTCCTCTCCTTGCAGTAAAAGCAGCCTGGGATGGGCTGTTTTGAGCGATTTGAGTACATCGCTGTTGGACTGGCTTTGCCCGGGCGTACCAAGGACGGTCAGCATTACGGTGAGTAGTACAAGGAATGTTCTCATAACTGAATATTTGTGTTTGTGAGCAGTAAAAGGCTGTTCTCTTCATGATCGTCCTCCGCCAGTCCCGACAGATCGATATCCGGGTACTTGCCGGCAACTGCTCTGGCTGTTCGGGAAAAGGAGCCGAAATGAATGGGTTTGATCTGCTGGTGTGTCCAGGCTTTTTTGTTTTGGGCAAATGGAAGCAGCCACTGGAAAGCTGCTTTAATGCTCTTTCCGTCTGGCGTAACGTAGTTCCAAAGATCAATTCCCACGTGATCTGCCAATGCAGCCAGCTGGAAAAAGCCGTCGAGGTTCATGACAGAGTAGTTCCAGGAAATAGTGCGCGCCAGTTCGTGCGGCTGGGCTCCGCTGCTATCGAGCTGACTGCTGATCCGCTTCATCGTTTGCTGTTCCAGGATCTCCTTCGCCAGCGCAGGCTGACCAGTAAACAGCGCCATTGATACTGTCTGAACATCGTACCAGGTACCGTGGTTGTTATGCTCATCGGCTTCATCGAGGCCGATCGGGCTTGTTCGCATCCAGTTAAGAAAGGCGTGGTACCATTCCTGCATTCCGCGGTATTCGGCAGCTGAAAGGCTTTTAGAGTCTTTCAGGATCTGTACACCGTCGATGAGCACAGCGAGTGCGCGGGTGTCGATGATGCCGATGCCCCTTCCATTGGTGCGGCCGGGTATTGCTTGCCCGAAATTCAGGTTCGGGTTCATCCTCGTTTGTTCATCCAGAAACCAGACCTTTAACAGTTTCGCCGCGTGATCCGAATATTTTGCTTCTCCTGTGAAGTACCAGGCAAGCGAAAGCCGGAAAACGTCACGGCAGAGGTTCCCATGATAATCTGCATCTTTGATACTGAACCGCTCGGGATTCACCTGACCGTCTTTCCGGATGTAGGGCAATCCATCCGGCTTCGTAGAGTCCGGCCACCAGTAGGGGCCGACGCTCATATAATCGCGCTTGTCGCCGCTTGGAGGCACTTTGGTTTTGTCGGTAACCGAGTAAGGTCCCGACTTCAAGGTTTTCTCAGCCTCAGCGACCAGGTTCTGCAATGCGCTTTGAAGCTGTTTGTCTCCCTTTTTTAGTTTGCGTTTGGAAGTTTCCAGAAATTTTTTTTTGACCAGAAACGGCTGCGAATCAACTAAGTAAGAACTCGCGTTTATTCTAGTAGCAAAAACAATTTGCTGCGAATGCGGCGGAGGGGCAGAGCAGATCGGATTTGATTTGGCAAAAGTTGGAAAACACAATGCCAAACTGGTCACCACCTGGGCGGCCAATGCAATTTTCTTCATCATTAAGGGTGTTAGGAATGGAAGTAAATGCACATATCCCGCAGGTTGCAGAGATCACAACCTGCGGGAAAGCAGTGTATTTGTTCAGCAGGATTATTTCATCTGATAGCGCTTGATGCTGATCTTCGCGCTCTTCGTATTGTTGTTGACCGAATTCACATAAACATAGGCGCGGTATTTCCCATCCTGTGTCTCCACCCACACACCCGCCTCCGACCGGAGGTTAATAGCATAGTCCGGAGCCGAGGCGATATCCAGCTTTTGGAAATCAAGATCGTCGATGTACACGCCGAACTGCAATCTTGCCAAATGAAAATCGCGCAGGTTCCACACCTTCTGAACCCTGGAAGTGCGGTTTGCCCCAGCCGGAAGGTTCACGCCGGGCAGGTAAGTTTTGGCAGATGGAGACACCAGTCCGTGTGAAAAGGTAATGTTCGGAATGGAGCGGTACAGGTATACCAGGTCGATCTTGGATGCATTAGCAGCGGCATCCGCAAGACTGTAAACCGCCATATCTTCGATCGAAATATAGGCTTTGGTACTGTCTGTTACGTCAAGGTCCAGAACCATATCCATCTCAGCGATTTTGTAAGGTCCCATTGAATAGTTCACCGACTGTCCATTGCTCGCTTGGGCAGAAAATTTGAAAGAAACTTCCTTTCCGCGCGCTGCTGACGGAATCCGGTAAAAGTACCTTAGCGTAGCAGCAGCTGTATCTTTGTTGAACGTAACGGTCGTTTTGCCGCCGCTGTTCACCGATTTGCTTCCTACCTCTACACCCACGTCCTCCCCGCTTCCATTGGTATAAAAAGAGCGGTTTTCAAGGTAAGTAGATTCGCCGCCGGCAATCGTGGCTTCCACTTCCGCAGAAACCAGCTTGCCCATTGACTTTGGTATCGCCATTGCATAAGCAAACTCAATATCCATCCCGACCAGGTTCGGGCCGATCGTTCTTTTGATCACATCGTTTTGAAGCTCCTGTTTGAGTGTCGGAATCGCGTACTCTTCTTCCTCACAGGATGAAAGGGATACCAACCCGATCAAAACAAGAAAGTAATACAAATAGGTATGTTTCATGATCTTGCTGTTTAAGGGTTAAGGTGTTTGCACGGTCAGGTTGACAGTATAGGTTTTCCTGACTTTACGATTGCCCGACACAACGGTATACTGCTTGGGCTTCGAGAGATCGGAAAAATCTTCTTTTCCGGTGATTTTCGGATCCAGCTTCGCGTCGGTTACCAGGGAGAATTGCGGATACAGGTTTTTAAGATCCGTTCCGTAAAAAACTTTCACATTGATCGTTTGGGCAGTGGTGTCAATTACCGCATTCTCCACCCTCACAGTCTGGAAGTCAGCGCCGAGCAGCTCGAAGTTACTGACATAGCACTGGCTGCGCGTTGTGATCAGCAGCCCGTCTTCATCCACAGGGAAATCTTCTTTGCAGGATACCAGCATGCTGAATGTCAGCATGATTGCGGCGATCCATTTTATATCTTTTTGCATTGGATTAAATATTAATGTTTTAACAAATCGTATCACAACACCTTATAGCCAGGGCGTATTCTGGGTCAGGTTTGGGTTACGGTCGCGCTCGCCCGGCGGGATGCGGAAGATGTAATTCTGCTGATAAGTACGCTCCGGCGTGTTCTGGAAATACCTTTGCTGATTGGCTCCGTGCGTATCAATCCGCCAGAGTCCATCGGTGTAAGGCGCTCCCCACACGCGCTCCTGTGCGCGCCATCTGCGAATATCAAAGCCTCGATGACCTTCGCCCAACAATTCAATAATACGCTCCTGTTCAATGGCGGCGAAGAATGCATCGGCGCTCGCCGTCTTGGCTGCAGTAAGTGCAGGCAGATTGCCACGGTGACGGATTTTGTTGACCAGCGCAATCGCATCGGCGGTCGGACCTTTCACCGCATTGGATGCTTCTGCGTACATCAGGTATACATCTGCCAGGCGCATTACCGGGAAGTTGTAGTCACCATCGCTCCGTCCCTGTCCTGCGTAGTTGCGCAGGAACTTGCGGAAAACATAGCCGGAATTCTGTCCATCTGTATTGTAAGTAGTGTATTTTACACCGTTAATGGTAATAGGCTGGTTCCAGGTTTTATAGATAAAAGGAACCCATCCCGTTGATTTCAACGAGATCATACCCACACTCACCTCATAGTCCCACATGATGGAAGCTTTCATACGATAGTCACGGTTCTTGTAACTTTGCGGGTTCACTGCGGAGTTCGGCGCAGTACGCGCACCTGGGTCGATTGGGTTCATGGGCACTAGCTTAGGTGCAAAATCACCTGTTAAAGTAGACTGATAACGGTCAGCTATCTCATAACGAGGAGCTACAAAACACTGCGATCCTTCATGTGAGCGGCCTGCAAAATCTCGCATTAGCTCTTCTCCCTGTGCAGTTCCCGTTCCTCCGTGCGTAAAGCCCATGATGATCTCGGGGTCGTTGTTGGCTACGGGCGTGAACAGGTAATAGTAGTTAGGCAGCTTGTCGGCTTTACCGAGGGAATCAATGTCTCCCGGCTCTCCGTTGCGGAAAAGTACCAGGCCGTAATCGTTGATTACGGAGTTAAAATCAGCTGCTGCTCCAGCGTAAGCAGCCGGTGCCAGGCTCGCATCTGCTTTGAAAGTTTCAAGCTCCGGCCAGCCGAAACGGTTCCAGCATGCCCAGTACAATTGCAGCTTTCCGCGGAATGCAAGTGCCGCAGGTTTCCCGGCGCGGCCTGCTCCCGCTGCTTTTGCAGGAAGCTTTTCGTAAGCATAGGTAAAATCAGCCATAATGGAGTCCTTCACCTGCGCAATCGGCGTGCGCGTTAAAGTGGAAACATCTGCATTTGACTCTGCTATTTTGGTAAAATACGGTACATCACCCCACATCGAAATCAACCGGAAATAAACCATCCCACGGAGCAGCTTAGCCTCTCCTACGATTGCTTCAAGCTTTGCGATCGACTCCGGCTTAGCGGTCTTCAACATATTTTCGACGTTGGTGATCACATAATTCGTGCGGTTGACACCTCCGTACAAGTACCGGTACATTTTGTCAAAATTGTCGCCGTAGCCGCTTGGGTTGTAATCGCCATCGTGGTATGCATCGCCGAGACGCAGGTTATCTCTGGTCGCGCTTGTACCCCGGGTACGTACATATTCACCGTGTCCGTCCAGGTAATAATCCCTGTCAAATAAAGGGCGCACGGAAGCGTAGGCTCCATTGAGCGCGAACGTAGCGTCGTCTTCGGTCTTCCAGAACTGACCAGCCGCCAGCTCCGTGGTAGGCTCCTGTTCGAGCAGGTCCTGAACACAGGAACCCGTTCCGAAGATGAGTCCCGTGAGAGTTATTGCTGATAATATATGTTTGAAACTTTTCATTAGAATGGCTTTTAAATTCCTATGTTGATACCAACTGAATAGGATTTGTTCAAAGGATATGCATCGCTTCTGTTTCCTGCTTTTTCAGGATCAAGCCCGCGGAATTTCGTCAGCGTTGCCAGGTTCTCGGTAGAAGCGAAAATGCGGAAATTGTTGATTCCAAGTTTCTTGGTAAGCGTGATCGGCAGGTTGTAGCCCAGCTGGATATTCTTTACCCGCAGGTAAGAAAGGTTGTCAAGCCAGAAAGTGGTTTCCTCCCGGTTTGCATTTCCATTCAGTCTCGGCCAGGCACCGTCGCGGTTCTCCACAGACCAGGGGTTATCCCAGTGAGCCTGTGTCGATGCGTACCGCTGCGCTCCAAAATTGACGTTATTGTAGATATTGATCCAGTAATCTTTTCGACCCGCGGCTCCTTGCAGCAGGAATGTAAGGTCAATTCCACGCCATGACACGTTACCGTTTAATGCGAAGTTGGTTGTCGGTCGGTCACGCTGCACTTTCGGGTAAGCTACTCTGTCATCGTCCGAGATCCTTCCGTCTCCATTGATATCCTTCCGGAGAATATCTCCCGGCGAAGCGTTTTGCGGCGTCGCATTGTACACATCCTGCCAGGTCTGCGCAATACCCTGATCCTGGTAGGTGTACAGATACCCGTAAGGAAGACCCAGGAATACAGCGTTGCCGGAATTGGTCGACGTTCTTGAAAGAAATTCATTCCACTTTTCCAGCTTCGTTCTGTTGTAAGATGCGTTTAATGCAAGGGTATAATTCACGGCACCTTTCCGGTCGCGCCATGTCAGATTACCTTCTATTCCACGGTTACGCAGGTTTCCGATGTTCCTTCGTGGTGCATCGTATGCGCCGGTAAGCAGGATCGACATTTCAGACGGGCGGTTCATGCCGGTTGTGAGGCGATCGTAGTAATCGATCTCAGCAGTAAGGCGGTTGTTCAGGAAGCCAAGGTCCAGACCAAGGTTAAACACTTTGGTAGTTTCCCAGGACAAGTCTTTATTTACCAACTTCTTGTTAACAAAACCCTTCACTATCTGTCCATTCACCATATAATTGCTTGCTCCTAGTGTCGACTGCTGCTCAAAACGGCCTACGCCGCTGTTATTTCCCAAACTTCCGTAAGAAGCACGGATCTTTCCGTTTGTAAGTATACTGCTCGTATAGCGGTTGATGAAAGCTTCCTCAGTAAACCGCCAGCCCAATGCAGCTGATGGGAAAAACCCGAATTGACTGCCTGGAAGGAACCTGGAAGAACCGTCTGAACGGAAGTTTACTTCAAGCAGGTATTTGTCGAATGCAGCATAGTTAACCCGGCCAATGTAGGATCGTAAACCCTCCGTTGCCGAGTTACCGGCAGTGGCCTGAATATCAGTCAAAGCAGCGTCTACTTCATGCAAAGACGGGTGCAACCTGTCATTTCGCGAGGTGGCCTGGTAACGCTCGTACCAGTATTCTTCACTGTACACGAACATGGCGCCGATCTCGTGATTTTTGGCGATGGTCGTGTTATAGTTCAAACGGCCGTTGAGAAGGGTTTTATAACCTGTATCAGTGAAATTACCAACTCCCGCATTCGGTCCTACATACACGCGGCTCCCGAACGAATTCGTCTGAAAGTTGTACGATTGATTAGGCATTGGTGCATTCCAGCGGAACTGGTTGAAATAGTTTAGCGCGTAATCAATGCGGGCAGTAAGTCCCTTAACCGGCGTCCAGTCGATGTACATATTCGCATTGGCTTCCTGACGGTTCTGCCTGTTGAGCTGGTTTACGTAGAGCGTGTAGGGGTTATATGCCTGGGGATCTTCATTATACGCCATTACACCACCAAAGTAGCCAGTCACCGGATCGTAAGGCAGGATACCCGGGATTGCGTACTGCATGTCAAAACCCGCTGTATTGGCAGCATCATCGTCCGTAAATCCATCTTCCAGCGCGTAGGTCATATTGGACCAGTTACCCGTGAATTTTACCCCGGTATTGATGTTCTTCCGGATCTTGTAATCGTAGTTGAACCGCGCATTGTAGCGTTTGAAATCATTGTTGATCTGCAAACCCTTCTCGTTCATCAGACCCACTGAGATGAAGAAGTTGGACTTGTCGCCGCCACCTGATGCCGACAGGTTGTAGTTCTGTACAGAGCCAGTCCGCATGATCACATCCCACCAGTCGGTGTTCGGATAAGCCACCGGATCGATCATACCCAGCGCCATCCATTGGTCAATGGTACCGTTTCGGAAGTTGAAGTTCTGGCGTAAAGTATTCACTGCCGCTGCACGCTGGTGGATAGTCAGGGTACGCGGATAGTCAGCCAGGAAATCATAAGCTCGTGTGGGTGTTTGAAAACCGTAGTTGCCTGAGAAGTTGATCGTCGCTTTTTCCTGTCCCTTACCCGACTTCGTCGTGATCAGGATAACCCCGTTTGCAGCACGGGAACCGTAAACGGACGAAGAAGTAGCGTCTTTCAGTATAGATACCGACTCGATATCGTTCATGTTGAGCCGGTTAATATCCACATCTGGCATACCGTCCACAACTACCAGCGGACTCGCATTGTTAACGGTACCCAAGCCGCGGATCACCAGCGAAGCGTTGTTCCGGCCTGCCATACCTGAATTCTGGTTTACTGCAAGCCCAGGTACCAATCCCTGTAAACCGGACGAAACGTTGCTGAGCGAGCGGTTGGTAATCTTATCGTCGATTTGAATCGCCGAAACCGCCCCGGTTACATTCACTTTTTTCTGTGTTCCGTAACCTACCACCACTACTTCATCGAGCGATTTGTCTTCGGGCGCCAGCTGAATGCTGATCGCCGTGCGGTTGTCGATGGTTGCCTCCTGGGAAATGTAGCCGATGAAGCTGAATGTCAACACCGACGATGGTCCGGCTACTGTAATCGTATAATCTCCGTCGGGGTTGGTGGTGGTACCATTGGCAGTACCTTTTTCAATTACATTCACGCCCGGCAATCCTGCGCCTTTTTCGTCTGTCACCTTACCGGTAATCGTGACAGCTGCCTTCACTTCGTGCCTGACTCTGGTCAGGGTGCCGCTTCTTGCCTCGATCTGAAAGCCCGGGTGCAGCCAGATTCCTGACAGTACCGCAAGACTTCCCCACCGAATGCACGTAGAGGATTTTTTCATAAGGTTTTTTGGTTTAGAGAAACATCATGTACCCCCTAGTGACGTGAATCCCCAAAAATCACCCTTACTATCCTTCTAGTTTTTATAAAAATAGTTTTACCTGGAACGGCGTAGAAAAATATTTTCCTGCAACAGCCTGTGATCGAAGATGTCACTAATCCAGTACTGACAATGTGATTTTGATAATATCCTCAAAGAATGACCTGTCAGTAACGGATTTGGCCGAAACACGTATTCCTTTTACATTATTGAAAATGAAGCGGGCGAGCGCCCTGGCGTCTTGTGTATTTGCTATTTCGCCGCTTTCCTGGCCTTTCCTTATGGCGCGAAAAAAAGCGTCTTCAATCCATTCTTCGTTCCTGCGCACGATCTGCTTTACCTCTTCGTCGTGCGACGCGATCTCGACTTCGGCATTTACCATAAAGCAACCTTTGTGCTGCTCATCGTTGAGGAGGTCTACGGTAACCAGTTCGAGTAATCGCCGGATTGCTTGCCGGGCAGATGTGGATTCGTTGATGATCTCGCACATTTTGCCTCCGGAAGTATTCTGATAATGTTCCAATGCCTTGACGTAGAGGGTATGTTTGTCTGCATAAGTATCATACAGGCTCGAACGGCTGATTCCAAGGTGATCCACCAATTCCTGCATTGACGTACCATTGTACCCCTTATGCCAGAAAAGGCACACTGCCTTTTCCAAAACCTCCTCCTCGTTGAAATCCTTCGTTCTTGCCATTGCAGAAAAGCTTTACCCGTTACTGAGCAAAGCTATTCAATTTTGTACTAAAAATTAATCCTGATTACCGGATACCGCCACTTGCGAGGATCGTTTCGCCGGTAAGCCAGCGTGAATCATCGGACGCCAGGAACACGGCAACCGGTGCGATATCCTCTGGCTGACCAATGCGGCCAAGCGGAGTAGTTTGCTCCATCGCTTTCTGCATTTCGCTACCGATAAACCCGGCGGTATGTGTACCCTCTGTCTCTACCATTCCCGGGTTGATCGCATTCACACGTATTTTTCTAGGGCCCAGTTCTTTCGATAAAACCTGCGTAATCGAGTCTACGGCACCTTTGCTAGCTGTGTAAATTGAACTTCCCGCAGGTGTGATCCTGCTTGCAGTTGAGCCGATGTTGATGATACTTCCGCCGTTTTCACCAAAACTTTTCACCGCACCTTTAGTTACCAAAAGCAGTCCGAGCACGTTGGTTCCAAACTGCCGGTTGAACTCTTCCGCGGTAACATCCTCGATCGCGCCGAACTGGTACACACCCGCATTATTCACAAGAATATCCACGCCGCCAAAAGTCTGCTTTGCTTCGGTAAAAAGGCGGGTTACGTCTTCTTCATTGGCCACGTTGCCCTGCACTGCAATTGCCCGGCCCCCGTCCTCAACGATCTCTGCTACCACTTTTTCAGCACCTTCTCTGGCAGATGCATAATTGACCACCACAGCTGCGCCGGCTGCGGCAAGACTTTTGGCTATACCTGCGCCGATCCCCTTGGATGCGCCTGTTACTACTGCTACTTTGTTAGCTAACTTTTCCATTTGTAATGATGTTACTTAAACCTTTTCGGAATGATTGTTCCGATATAAAAACACCTAATCGGAACAATCGTTCCGATTAGCGATATTTTTTACCAGGAGGTATTTGAGCGCAATGCAATGCAGCTACCGACCCAACGCGGCTGTTCACTTGCATTTGTTTGTTAAAGATTATTATATTGTCTACCAACTTTGTAGGATAATTGCGACTAACTAAAACGAAACGGTTAATAAAGCTCACGCAGTCCGGGTAAACGTGGCGAATGCCCGGAGCTGCAAAAAATCTGATCACATCATCTTAAAGGCCCATTTGAATGAAAGCTTCTTTTCAAAAGTTGATATTCTTTCTTGTCTCCATACTGACTTTCACGATTGTAGAAGCGAAGCAGCAGGATCATTCTGCCCTGGACAGACCTAACATTCTATGGATAGTGAGTGAAGATAACAGCCCGTTTTTGGGCGCTTATGGTGATCAATATGCCACAACGCCGAACCTCGACCGATTTGCGATGCGGGGAGTATTGTATAAAAATGCATTTGCAACTGCCCCGGTTTGCGCGCCTTCCCGCTCTACGCTGATTACAGGCATGCACCCGCCTTCGATGGGCACGGAGCACATGCGGAGCACTTACCCGGTCCCGGAGTTTGTCAGATTTTTCCCTCGATATCTGCGTGAGGCGGGCTATTACACGACCAATAATGCAAAAAAAGACTACAACACAATTGATCAGACGGAAGCCTGGGACGAATCGAGCGGCAAGGCTACTTACAAGAACCGCAAGCCGGGGCAGCCGTTTTTCGCCGTTTTCAACCTGAATGTTTCGCACGAAAGCAGCATTCACACACCTGAGCCTACCGAAAAGCTGAAACACGATCCGGAAAAAGCACCATTACCGCCTTACCATCCTAAAACGGCGGAAATGAAGCACGACTGGGCGCAGTATTATGATAAGGTAGAGGAAATGGACCGCCAATTTGGTGCGCTTTTGAAAGAGCTCGACGAGCAGGGACTGACGGAGAATACCATCGTTTTTTATTACGCGGACAATGGCGGCATCCTCGGCCGAAGCAAGCGGTTTGTGTATGAATCGGGGCTTCGTGTGCCGTTGATCATTCACGTTCCGGAAAAATTTGCCGCATTGGCGCCTGGGAAAGCCGGCACGCAAACTGACCGGATCGTCACATTCCTCGACTTTGCACCCAGCATTTTGAGCATTGCTGGCATTAACATACCTGCCCACATGCAGGGAAAAGCTTTTTTAGGAAAACAACAAGTAAAGGAACGCGATTATGCTTACGGATTCCGGGGCAGAATGGACGAGCGCACTGATCTTTCCCGAACGGTTCGTGACAAGAGATTCAGATACATCCGCAACTATCTTCCACATAAAATCTATGCGCAGCATCTGGAATATTTGTGGAAAGCACCCTCGATGCCTTCGTGGGAGGCGGAGTTCAAGGCAGGGCGGCTCAATGAGGACCAATCCAGATTTTGGCAGGAAAAACCGGCTGAGGAGCTTTTTGACATCGAAAATGACCCACACAACATTCACAACCTGGCTGCTGATCCAAGGTATAAAGCGACGCTTGCCAAACTGCGCGTGGTGAACCACAACTGGCTGATCGACTCAAAAGATGTCGGCTTCATTCCAGAGGCGCTTTTGAGTAAAATCTCCGGAACCACGTCGCTCTTTGAGTATGCCAAAAGTGGTAAATATGATGTGAAAAGAGTTATTGAGACTGCAGAAATTGCCTCTTCTCGTGACAAATCAAAATTGAGTGAAATCACAAAAAGGCTGGGAGACAAAGATCCGGTGGTTCGCTACTGGGCTGTGATCGGTACAATAGTCTTGAAAAATGACGCTGCTTCTGCTAAAAGCCAGCTGCTTACGTTGCTGAACGACCCTGAAATAACGGTCCGCATTGCCGCAGCGGAATCGCTGCTTGCATTGGGTGAAACGGAAAAGCCGGTGCAAACACTGAGTGAAGCGCTCAAAGACAGCAGTCAAATGGCACGGGTCCAGGCATTAAATGTGCTGGAAACGATCGGCTCCAAAGCACAGCCCGCGGTAGCCAATGTGAAATCGCTTTTGAAAGAAAATCCGAAGGATTCCGATTATGATGTGCGCGCGGCAAAACAGATTTTGGAACAGCTTAATAAATAGCCATTTACTCAAAAAATTAAGGTTCTGTTTGCTTTACTGATTGTTGCGGCACAGACCTGAGTAAAAAAACCGGCAGTGCATAATGCACTGCCGGTTTTAACAACTACCCTATTCGTCCTTATAATGCCTGATTATTCAGGATTTCTTCAATCTCGGCTTTCGTTGCGTTACCTTTTTTCTGCCAAACGATCTGGTTATTTCTGTACAGGATCAATGTGGGCAACCCTACTACGCCGAGTTCTTTCACCAGACTTTTATTCTCGTAAGCCTCAATTTTGATCACTTTTACGTTGGAAGCCTGCTCCGTTTTGATGGAATCAATGGTAGGTTCGAGTTTTTTGCAGCCAGGGCAGTAGCGTGAGCCAAAATCGACCAGTACCAGTTTGTCGCTTTTTAGTGAAGCGGTGTATTCATCGAGTGATAAGCCTTTTCCGGTTGTGGAAATCACCGGTCTGCCCAACCCGATCCATTTGCTTAGACCGCCAGGTACCTCCGTCACATCTTTGAATCCTGCATCTCGCAATTGCTGGGCGAGCACGCCGCTGCGTCCATTGCCGATCGAGTAAATGAAAGTAGGCTTGTCTTTGCTCAGCTTCGCGCTTTGCTTTTCGAAATCCGCCTGATCAGCAATGCTAAAACTCACCGCGCGTTCCAGGTGGTTTTGCTGGTATTCCTCGGGGAGCCGTGCATCCAGGATCTGCGCGTTCCTGCCGGCAGCTTTCAATTTCGTTTCAAATGCATCAAAAGTCAGCAGCTCCCGCTTTTGCGCAAATGCATTGGTCAGCAAAAAACTCGCCAACAGCAAAATAATCATCGATCTCAGATTTCGCATAGTATTAGAAAAATTAGGTTTTAAGTTCAAAAGAATGTGATCAGAAAAGAAAAGCAACAAATACAACCCGGAACGCTCCATCATATACGTAGCCCGAAAGCCAATAGCTATCAGCAATCGGCTATCGGCTACCAGCTAATGGCTAACCGCTAAAAGCTCACAGCTACCAGCCTACCGCCTCAAAATGCCGGCGGCCTCCTGTCCGGTCGTGTAGCCTGTGCTCCGATCGGATTGGCAGGTTTGATCTTTTCGTAATCAACCACACCGGTCCTTTCCGCCCAACGCGTGTAATCAGCCGAGAGCTCATTGACGATATCTGTTCTGCTGGCTGCAATGTCTGTAGTCTCGCCGCGGTCGGTTTCCAGATCGTACAGCTCCCATTTGTAAGCAGGAAAAGTTGACACGATTTTCCATTTTCCCTTCCTCACCGCCCGGTTGCCCGCGCGCTCCCAGAAGATCGGCTCTCCTCCCCTGTCCACAACCTCGGCCTTGCCCGTCATTACAGGCAGCAGACTTTTACCTGGCAGCGGATTGGTATTTATACCTTTCATCAAAGCGGGGTAAGCTGCTTTTGCCAAATCGTAAAACGTGGGCGCAAGATCAATGAGGTGTCCTGTACCTTTTACGATTGTTCCGGCTTTGATCTGCTTCGGGAACCAGGCAATAAATGGCGCACTGATCCCACCTTCATGCATGTTGTTCTTGTAGGCCGAATGCGGCGTATTGGATACATAAGCCCAGGGCTGGTCCTGGTACACGTACGAACCGGCTGTCCCGGCCGGACCTGAGTTGCGCTGCGGTTTCCGGGGCGAAGCGCCTGCGTAGCCGCCCTGTGCACCATTGTCCGAGATAAAGATAATAAGTGTGTTATCGTCTTTCTTCAATGCTTTCAGCCGCTCCCGCAGCTTGCCGATGTTCTGATCTACCCGGTCGACCATTGCTGCGTAGATTTCCATTTTCCGTTCCCAAAGCAGCTTTTCATCATAGGGAACGTTGTCCCAAAGCGGCACATCGGGATCGCGTTGCGCCACTGCCTGTTTGGGATCTGCAATACCAAGTTCTTCCTGCCGGCGGAGCCGCTCCTGCCGCAGCGAGTCCCAGCCGATGCTGTACCTGCCTTTGTATCGGGCAATGTCAGCTTCGTGTGCCTGCAATGGCCAGTGCGGCGCATTGTAGGCCAGGTAGAGAAAGAATGGCTTGGCTGTTTTGCTCTGCTCTTCGAGGAAGGAAATGGCGTGGTCGGTGATCTCGTCGGTCAGGTACTTGTCTGGCGGCAGGTTAATGCGTTTGTTATCCTCCACCAGTTCCACTTTCGGACCGTTCCCGTATTTACCGATATCAAAATAGTTGCTCGCGCCGTTGATAAAGCCGTAAAACCGATCGAAGCCGCGCTGGTTTGGCCAGGCCAGACTATCGTTTCCGACATGCCATTTTCCACTCAAAAGTGTACTATAACCTGCATTCCGAAGCACCTCACCGAATGTGAGCGACTCTTTGTTCAGGTAACCCTGGTAAGCGGGCAGCCCCAGGTTTACATTGAAATACCCTACTCCGGCTTTGTGCGGATATTGGCCCGTAATCAACGAAGCGCGGGTGGGCGCGCAGATCGAATTGTTGTAGAACTCACGAAAACGAACGCCCTCGCTGGCAAGCTGATCAATGTTTGGCGTCTTGATTTCAGAGCCGTAGGCACCAATGTCAGAGTAGCCCAGGTCGTCGACCATGACCAGGATGATGTTCGGGCGCGGGTCGGGCGCGTTCTTCTTTTGGGCAAATACAGGCGAGACGCCCAAAAGAGCAAGCGAAAAAAAGGTAGAGAGCTTCATAGTTAAACACCGGCTTTTAAGCAATATAGATCAACCCGAACTTGTCAGAACAGGAATAAAAAAATACGCGTGAGACGATCCTGCCGGTGGTTAACAGAATACTCTATAAATTTGATAGACAAAGTAAAGTGTTTATCTTTGAACAGCCAAGAAATATTTTCAAAAAACTCACTTCTACTCAGAAACTGATCGCAACTTTACTGCCCCGAAACTTACATCCGACAGGAGTATATTCTAAAAAGCTGGTGCGTTACCTAGTATTGTTTATCCTGTTTACAAGCCCGGCGCTCCGCGCTTCTGCCCAGATTGCCGACACTTTGAAGCATGAGCTGACAGTTGATTTCGAGGTCCGGCCGCGGTTTGAGTTCAGGAACAATTTCATGCTCTCCCCTGCCGACCCGGTGATGCCGGAATTGTATGCAACACAGCGGAACAGGCTTACGATCAATTACAAGTCCCGCGGTTTCAGGTTCCATGCTTCTCCGCAGGAAATACACGTGTGGGGCCGCAGGGACAAGCTGTCGCAGGTTGGCAGCATCAATGCATTTGAGCTGTTTGCCGAGCCCGCATTGGCCAAAAACTTTTCTGTAAGAATTGGCCGGCAGGCATTATCGCTGGACAATGGCCGGCTGTTTTCGGCGGCCCCCTGGGCACAGCAGAGCCGGGCGCACGAGGGTTTGCGTTTTTTATACAACGGAAAGTTGAACACCGACCTGACAATCGCATTCACACGACCATACAATGAGCGATTTGAGGCCGCTTATTCGCCCGTTTCCTCACATCAGTACAAGTTACTACTAGTCCACCACCTCAAATACCAGTTTAAGAACAAGCTTACGCTTACCACGATCAACGCGATGGACGTTTTCGAGAAGCCGGCTGAGCACAATAACTATTATCGGCGTGTGACCAATGGCGGTCGCGCCGAGTATGCACACGGGCGGCTTTATGGAACCGTGAATGCCTATTTCCAGTACGGGCACACGGCCAATGCACGGAAGCTCCGCGCCTACTATATCCAGCCGGAAATGAGCTTCAATGCAGCCAGGACTGCGTTCCGCCTGGGTGCCGAGCTACTGAGCGGCGATAAAGCGGGCATTCCTAAGTCCAGTTCCAACTCTTTTGTACCGCTTTACGGAGTAGCCTGGAAGTTCATGGGAAATATGAACCTGTTCACGCGCTTTCCTGCGGATGTGAATGAGAAAGGCTTGGTGAATCCCTATGTTTTTGTAATCCACCAGGCAGGCAAAAAATTGTCGCTGCGCGCCGACGCACATCTTTTCTACTCCCAACATTCCCTACTAAAGTCAGGCGACGCGCTAGCTGGTAAATACCTGGGCTTCGAAAGCGACGTTTCCCTCAATTTCAGGCCGGTCAAAAACCTGGAAATCATTTACGGAATCTCATTTACGCTAGCAGAAGAACGAATGGAATTACTGAAAAAAGCGCCTGACGCTGGTAAGATCCCCGTCTGGAGCTACCTGATGATTTCCTATACGCCCAGGCTTCTGCACATCAAATCCTATCGCAAACAGTAGCGGGCAAGCACGTTTAATGCGCTTCATTTATTTCAGATGTCGCCGGTCTACTTTATGCAAGCAATATGAATTTAACAAAAACATCTTTAATATAAAGTATATTTATATATACAGTTTGTTTTGGTATTAAACAAAAAAAAGACCTAAACACTGCACGTATGCTTTCACATTATCTTACTCTTTCCTGGCGCCGGATGTGGCGGGAACGGCAGGTCAACCTGATCCGGATCGGGAGCCTGAGCCTGGGGCTTGCCAGCGGGCTGGTGATCTTCCTGGTTGTTAATTACATGCTGAGTTTCGACAGGTACCATCCGCACATGGAGCGATCTTTCTGGGTCGTGACTGATGTAAAACGGGAGTCGGTCATGCAAACCGACGCTGCACCGCGCCCGCTTGCAGAAGTACTCCGCAGGGATTACCCTTTCGTGGAAAGTGCAGTAAGGCTGGAAACCTTTTTCGGTCGGACCATCAATGTGCCGAACGAAAAAGGCGGCGCAGCCAGGAAGTTCAGCGAAGCCCGCAATGTATGCTTTACAGAACCCCAGTATTTTGACCTTTTTGGCGTAGAATGGGTAAGCGGCAATCAGAAAAGCGCATTGTCATCACCCAACACGATCGTGCTCAGTGAGCGATATGCTGAAAAGTACTTTAACACCAAATCACCCCTCGGCCGCACATTGAGATTGGATAACCGCGTGAATCTTACCGTCACGGGCATTATCAAAAACCCGCCTTCCAACACCCAGCTGCGCTACGATGCGCTGGTATCCTACGCTACCATTCCGGGACTGGAATCCCCCAAGGCAATGCTCGACTGGCAGGGGCTTCAAAGTATGTGCTTTGTACTGCTGCGCGACGGCACCGAACAGCAGCAGCTGGCAGGCGCATTGGACATCGTGCGCAAAAAACACCTCCCCGCCAAAGAAGCAGCGAACTTTGCGTACCATGTTTTTCCGCTGGAAGACCTCAATCACGAACGCAGCGGAATGGCGCCGCGACCGGTATTGTATGCATTAATGGCGGTCGGCCTGCTACTGGTAGCTGCTTCCTGCATTAACTATATCAACCTGGCCACTGCACAGGCACTGCAGCGTGCACGTGAGGTAGGCGTACGCAAAGTGGTTGGCAGCAACAGGTTTCAGCTGCTCAGACAATTTATGCTCGAAACTGCATTACTGACGGTGGCGGCAGCGATATTTGCCTTGCTGCTCACGCAAATGGCGATGCCACTCGTCAACCAGACACTGGCCGATCAGGATCAAACGCTTCACCCGGACATTTCCATTCTGGACTTAGTGCAGCCCGGTGCATTCCTCTGGTTCGGTGCGCTTGTTGCGGGTGTAATGCTCCTGTCCGGCTTATATCCTTCCTGGATTTTATCCGGGTTTGATCCTGCAAAGGCGCTGACCGGACAGCCTACCCGTGCAAAGGGCGGCTTCACGGTCCGCCGCGCATTGATTACCGGTCAATTTTTACTTACGCAGCTGTTCCTGATCATTGTTCTGGTTATTACCGCCCAGCTGCGGCACATGCAGGCGGTAGACTGGGGCTTTCGCCACGATAATTTGCAGGTTCTCTGGCTGCCGCAACAAGGCAGTGTACCACATCAGCAACTACGCGAAACCCTGCTGAATGTACCCGGGATAGAAGCAGTCACATTCGCGAGCGACCCGCCGGTATCTCCTTACAACAGGCCAAGTCAGTTCAGCTTTCATATTGCCACCGAGCCGGAAGCGTTTGAAACAAGAGTCCGCGCAGCAGATGAAAGATATTTGTCCACTTTCGGGCTGTCGCTCGTCGCGGGCCGCAACTTCAATGTGAGCGACACGACGGGACACGAGGTGATGGTCAACGAAACACTGGTGCGGCAACTTGGCGTGTCGCCGGTCAGTTCCGTAGTAGGAAAAAGAATGCGCATTAAAGATGGTGACCGCACGATTGTGGGTGTTGTTCAAGATTTCCGCTCTGGCGACCTGCACCAGCCTATCCTGCCTGTGACCCTGATCCACGATTTGCAGCATACCGCAATGGCCGTCCTAACCCTTTCACCGAAACATCCCGCAGGGACGGAACAGTCAATTCAGGCTGTATGGGACGCGACCCTCCCCGACCAGCTCTATAAATCCGATTTACTGAACGACCTGCTGAACTCTTTTACGCGAATGGAGCGCCTGCTTGCGGGTTTTGTGCAGATTTTTGCATTGATAGCGGTGGCCACCAGTTGCCTGGGACTATACGGTCTGATCACATTTATGGCTGAAAAACGCGCGAAAGAGATTGGTGTGCGCCGGGTATTGGGCGCCCGTACCGAACAGTTGCTCTGGGTTTTCGGGAAAGAATTCGCACGGCTGCTTGTAGTTGGCTTTCTGCTTGCGGCGCCGCTGGGCTGGTGGCTCACCTCGGGCTGGCTGCAGCAATACGCCCACCGCATTCACCTGAGCGCGTGGCTGTTGCTGGCTACCCTGGGACTAATGGCCTTCATTACGGTTGCTACGGTGATCGGGCACGCATTGAAGGCCGCTTCGGCAAACCCTGTCAAATTCCTGCGGGCAGAGTAGCTGTACGGTTTATCTGTTGAACATACCGGCGATCGTGCCGCAGAATTACAGGTCGGGCACGATCGCTGGAAAAGTTACCTTAAATGTAGTTCCCAGTCCAAGTCCCGGACTACTTACCTGAACGCTGCCGCCATGCAACTCGGCGAGCTGTTTGACCATCGACAAACCCAGCCCCAATCCGCCTTGCGAGCGATCAATAGCCACATCGATCTGATAAAATGTTTCAAAAATATTTTCCAGGTGTTCTTCCGAAATGCCCACTCCATCGTCCTGAACATGTACAAATACCTGGTCTCCCTGCTGTTCAACATGCACTTGCACGTGCCCCTCTGGCAAAGTGAATTTGGCACCGTTATTCAGTAAGTTATTGATGATCTGAACCACGCGGGTCATATCGCCATTGATGTAAATAGGGTGATCCGGCAGATCGACAGTCAGAATACGGTTGGCAGAATTAAACATTGGGCGGGACATCTCGGCCGCACGCGCTGTCACAGTCACCAGGTCGATCGGCTCAGGGCGCAGCGCTATTTTTCCTTTGACAATCCGGGTCATATCCAAAAGGTCATTGATCAAACGCACCATGTGGTCTACCTGCCGCGATAACATTTCTAGCGAAGAAGTCAGCGATTCATCCTGACTGTGTGTCATTTTAAGAACATGAATTACATTCCGGATGGGCGCGAGCGGATTACGCAGTTCGTGCCCCAGCATTGCCATGAATTCATCTTTCCTTTTATCAGCCTCCCTGAGCGCCAGCTCCATTTGTTTTCTCTGGGTCAGATCCCGGGCTACCTTAACAAAGCCGACGAGCTGGTTGTCCGGATTGTAGAGCGGCGACATCACGCCCGACAAGTACACCAGCGATCCATCCTTCCGCTTGTGATAACGCTCATCGAGAGCGCGACCCTCACGCCAGGCAGTAACCTGCTCCTCTTCGTGCTCTCCCTCTATCCGGTCCTGCTCTGTGAATATCAATGCGTCAGGCTGGCCGACTGCTTCTGTCTCGGTATACCCGAATATTTGCTGTGCCCCTGAGTTCCAGCTCGTGATGATACCATCGGGGTCGTGAGTGATAATGGCATGGTCAACAATACTTTCCACGAGTATGCGCAGCCGTTCCTCAGACTCTCTCAGCGCTTCGATTGCACGCTTTTGCTGGGTGATATTGCGGCTTATTTTGGTAAAACCGACCAGTTCACCGTTGCGATCCCGGATCGCCGTGACGATCTCATTAACGAGGATTAAATTACCCCCTTTAATAACCCGCCAGCTTTCGCGCTCCGACCGCCCTGTCAGCGATGCCTCTTCCAGTTCACCTTCCAGCTCTTTTGCCGCAATTTCTTCGGCAGTGTAAAATATGGAAAGGTGCCGGCCAAGGACTTCCTCCGCCGTGTAACCTTTTACCCGTTGCGCTCCTTCCGTCCATTCAGTGATAATTGCCTGAGGGTTGAGCCTGAAAATGGCGTAGTCCGGCAGGTTTTGTACCAATGTTTCGAAACGATCTTCGATCTCCTGCTTCGCCGCGGCGTCGGACATTTGCCGCTCCGGAACATCCACGATAAAGCCGATCCATTTCTCGATGGCGCCATTTGAATTTCTGATGGGTACCATCCTCACATTGGTCCACTTCCAGCCACCCTGAGCTTGCTGCAGGCGAAACCCGGCATTGAGTGGCTGACCAGTAGTAATTGTTCTCGTCCAGGCAATCTCCGCTTCCGATCGCTCGCCCGGGTGAACGGCAGCCAGCCAGCCGGCATCCAGCCAGTTATCAAGAGTTTGGCCCGTATATGCACGCCAGGATCTTGCATCTTCCATCACCTTCCCATTCACATCTGCTTCCCAAACAGCCCGGGCAAAAGCCGAGACGACCACCCTTAGATCTTCGGGTGAAAGCGGCTCAGGTTCTCGTTCATACATCGGTCGTATTTCCATACTTGCTTACTATTTTGGTCATTTCCTGCTTACACTTTGTCGGCGCGCGGACCTGTATAAATTCCATACCAAGAAAGAAGAAGACGCTTTGGCGCCATCATAATTACACCGCATAATTGTGTCGGGTAAATTGCACGTTGACTATAAATTTTTGACTATTTTCGCGCCCCCTTCCATCAGTTACATGTGCATGACCTCAAAAACACGGACAGCTTGTCTGGTACTTCTGCTATTAGCCAGTTCAACCGGAATCTTTGCGCAGCAGCTGGCGCAGCACCGGCTATTTCTCAAAAACAGAGTTATCTCCCTGCCGGAAGGCATACCTGAAGAAAGCGGAATCAGCAATGGGAGGTTACAGGAAAAGGATCATGGTAAGTCGCTGATCATTATTCAGTTCCATGCGATTCCTGATGAAGCTGCACTATCGTATCTCAAAAATAGCGGTGTCGAACTGCTGGACTACATTCCAAACTTTGCGTATACCGCCACAGTGACCGGGCTGATCAACAGCGAAGCATTGAAGAATGCGGGAGTACGGGCAGTTTTCAGGCCGGGAATGGAGGATATTCTCCACCCTTCACTGCAGACTGGGGCAATTCCTGATCATGCCAAAAAAGTCGCCGGAAAGGTGGATGTGACATTGTGCTTCGTCAGATCGTTCAAATCCGATGAGGTAATCCGCGACATCCGGACAAGCGGTTTCGAGCTGCTCTCCGAAGACCTTAAATCCTATCAGCAACTTGAAGTGAGGATCCCTGAAACCAGTATACGCTCCCTTGCCGCATTTCCGTGGGTGCAATATCTCGCCCCAGTCCCAGCCGAGTCTGAAATGCTTAACGATAAAAGTACAGCAAGCACCAAAGCCAATGTACTGGGTTCGACAGCGCTTTTGGGGTATCAGCTTACAGGAGAAGGCGTTGTCGTTGGTCTGGGCGATGATTCGAATCCAATGTTACATCCGGACATCGGGCGACGTGTGATCAGCTATGACATGCTTGACAATACGTGGCACGGGATACATGTGGGTGGAACAGTTGCGGGATCCGGGCTGCTGAACGAGAAGTACAAAGGATATGCGTCGCAATCCAAGATCGTATTGCGACGTAGAACCAACATCCTCATTGATGCCCCGCAGCTTGCCCGGGATTATGGAATGGTGGTTACCAGCAATACATACGGCAGCTCAATAGGTTGTGGTCTCTTTGGCGCATATAGATATGACTCGCCCTTTCTGGACCAGCAGGCGTTCGAACTCCCGCATTTGCAGCATGTTTTCGCCGCCGGGAATAGCGGTTTGGAAACAAACTGCCAGGTATCGCCTTCTGGTTTTGGTACAGTCCTTGGCGGTTACCAGTCAGCCAAAAATGTGCTGACCGTAGGAATGACGCAGGCAAACGGGATTATCAATCCGACCTCGTCGAAAGGTCCTGTCGAAGACGGACGGATCAAGCCGGAAGTCACTGCACCAGGAAGTGCCATCTCTTCCACGGTGCCGGGCAACACGTACCAAAGTGCTTCGGGAACGAGCATGGCAACACCCGCAGTCACAGGCGGCGCGGCCTTACTTTACCAGCGATACCGGCAGCTGAACCAGGAGCAAAACCCTAAAAATGCATTGATTAAAGCACTGATCACTAATGGTGCTGCCGACCAGGGCCTGCCAGGTCCCGACTATACCTACGGATTCGGGCTAATGAACCTGCTGCGCTCGGTCACCATGCTGGACAAAGGCCATTTCTTTTCCGGTACGGTCGCGCATTCGGCCAGGAATACCCACCAGATTGTCGTTCCGGCAAACACGGCGAAGGTAAAAGTGCTCATTTACTGGAACGATCCTGCTCCCTCTGTGCTCGCGGGCGGCAGCGCATTGGTTAACAACCTGGACTTATCCGTGATCAGGCCGGACAACACCATAGCGCTGCCTCAATTTCCTTCGGCAGCGGATCCAACAGCGGCGGCTACGTCAGGCATTGATTCGGTAAATAACATCGAGCAGATTGTTCTGGATGCGCCTGTGGCGGGTACTTATACAGTTGAAGTGGCAGCAACACGGATTCCGCAGGGGGTGCAGGAATATTTTATAGTTTACGATATCATTGAACCTTCTCTTAATATCACCTACCCGCTGGCCGGAGACCATTTGACAAGAGGCGATGCCCTGAATATATGCTGGGAGTCGTACGGAGATGCGCTCAGCACTTTCAATGTCTCGTACTCTCTCAATAACGGAGCAAGCTGGACAACTCTTAACGCCAACGTTCCCGCAGACCAGCGCCAGTTGCCGTGGACGGTGCCGGAAGCAGCGACGGGCACTGCAATGGTCAGGGTAGAGCGGAACGGCAGCACCAGCGTGAGCGGAGCATTTGCTATTATCGGTGTTCCTTCCGTCACGCTTCAATCCGCTCAATGCGAAGGCTACATTGCATTGCAGTGGAATGCAGTAAGCGGGGCTTCTGATTATGAAGTAATGCTTTCGATGGGCGGCGAGATGAAGTCAGTTGGGCTTACAAACGCATTGAAATACACATTATCAGGGCTTTCGCCGGATTCTGTCTATTATGTATCTGTGAGGGCCAGGAAAGATCAGGTGCCGGGCAGGCGCTCGTTTGCGATCATCAGAAAGCCAAATACGGGGACTTGCATTGGAAGTATTTCAGATAATGATCTGAAATTGGAAGCCGTGCTCTCTCCACTTCCAAATGCCAGAAAGTTTACCCACGCCGCCTACTTACCCGAGCATTCCATTCAGATCCGGATCAAAAACCTGGATGATCAGCCGCAGGCGGGACCTTTCGAGATAGGTTACTCACTGGGAGGAGCAATGCATTGGGAAACTGTAAATGCGCCTTTGGCGGGGCTGGCAAGTACTGACTATACTTTTCAGAAGAAGGTTGACTTGACTTCGGTAAATGAAGCTACATTAGTGGTGCGCGTGCGACTTCCCGGCGACCCCGTGAAAGAAAACGATTCCCTTGCTATCAGCCTTCGGCAGGTGCCTAATCCAAAGCTGGCGTTACCTTACTTACAGCATGCCGGATCTCTCCCGGC
Source organism: Dyadobacter crusticola DSM 16708 (assembly GCF_000701505.1). GTDB lineage: Bacteria > Bacteroidota > Bacteroidia > Cytophagales > Spirosomataceae > Dyadobacter > Dyadobacter crusticola. Next base: position 72,874 of record NZ_JNJB01000005.1, read on the forward strand.
AATGGAAGTTCGCGAAACAACAGTGGCTCTGAACGGTGCGGAGGCGTACGATTTCATCAGGATAGATGGTGAAGGGCGGCTTAGGACAGCGGTGAAGCCAGGGGAATGGTCTTCTTCACAAGTCGCATTTGTTCTTGATAAGCCGGAAAATAAATTTGGAATGGCCAGGAGCTATTTGGAAGCAACGTATAACCTTTCAGGCTATCGCGTACAGGACGACGAAGTCCGGCTAACTTTCAGAAACAATAACTTCTCTGTCTACCACGACTTCAACAGGGTGTACATTCGCGGTAGCAGCGATGCTCCCTGGATTCACGCATATGCCCAATCTGCCGGAACTTACGGCGAGATTGAGAACGAGTTCAAGGTGGTATCTATCGAGGTTTCACAATTACTCCGAAACAATGGACAGGATTTCACAGCAGGATTTCAGGTCAGATGGGCCGCTGAGACATTCTACACCTACCCGGAAGATGATTTTGTAATTGATAATATCAAGTTATTCAAAACGACCAGTGATATAGAGTTCGCCAGGCTGCATGCTCCTGCGGTAAATCCTTGTGAATCGATTATCCCTCTTTTCATGGAAGCGGTGTTTAAGAATAATGGCAGCGACAATTGTGTCAATGTCCCATTTAAAATGTCCATCGATGGTAAAATCTCGGAACATATCATTCACATCATCAGAACGGGTGATAGTACCACAGCGAATTTATACTACCCCTCTGAGCTATACGCGCCAGGAAAGCACCTCGTCAAACTATGGTGCGAGAAAGACGCTGATATTAACCGGGGCAATGATACGCTGCAGGTTGAGCTCTTCACACCAGCAATGATCACCATTGACAACTCGCGCCTGGAAAACTTTGAGCTGGGGAATGGCGGCTGGTTCACGGAGGGCGACAAATCTTTGTGGCAGTTTGGCACGCCCGACGGAACCGGGAATTCGGTTGCTGCAAGCGGTCTTAATGCCTGGAAGACAGATCTCAGTGGTGCCCAAAGCAATGGAGAATCATATTTGTACTCGCCCTGTTTTTACCTGAATAGGTATCCGTCATACCTGAGTTTCAGCGCGAAGATGGACCTGGAAGCCTGCGACGGGAATGATTGCGATATGTTGTACTTAGAGTTTAACACCGGATACGGATGGTATCGGCTGGGCGCCAATGAAGCTGGAACAAACTGGTATAATCAGGAAAAAGACGGGCTGGGTTACTGGAGTGGAAAGGCAGCAACCGGTTGGCGCGTATTTACGGCAATGCTACCGTTTTATGGAAACTTGCGGCTCCGTTTTGTTCTTAAAACCAACAGTAGTGTCGCCAGAAATAATATCGTCATCGATGACGTACATATTTACAGTATGCCTTACGATATCTATGATGGCGGTTCCGATACATCCCAAACCGGTCCTTCCTATTTGCCTGATGGAGAGTGGGTGCCGTATTTGTTAGGTGGTCAAATTGCCATGGCAGTCGACCCGCGCGGGCAGGATATTGCGCATATCAGTCTTAACTCTTATCTCAATGAAGGCGCATTGCGATTCAGCAAAGACCAGCTGATCCTCGACAGGAATTTGATGATCCATTCGGAAGGCAATCTGGAAAAGCCTGTGGGCTTCCGGCTGTACATTCCTGAGGCGGACATAGAGCGGCTGGTATCAGCCACAGAACACCCGGACATGCGCAAGCCTTCGTCAGTTTACGACCTTACCCTGACAAAATACGCAGGACCAAACCAGGATGGTGATCTGGCCAACAATACAAACGATGGCTGGGACTACTTTCCCCGTGAAAAGGTCGCAAAGGTTCCCTATCAAAACGGGTATTACCTGGAATTTGAAACAAAGACCTTTTCGGAATTCTGGCTTGCGGAAAGCTACATTGGTACAGGCACACCTCTGCCTGCCGAGCTGATCAGCTTCAATGCAGAGAAAAGCTATTCCGGCGAGCATACAGCGGTTCTATTGAAGTGGGCGACTGCTTCGGAGAAGGCTTTCAGTCATTTTGTTGTCCAGGTGGCGGTTGGTTCTGATAATGTAAAAAAGGGATTGTTTACCGATCTTGGGATCATCGAAGGGAAAGCAATGCAGGGTACGCAGCACTACTCTTTTGTTGACGCTAAATCCACCTTTCGCAACACACATTATTATCGCCTGAAAATGGTTGATGCCGATGGTAGTTTCACCTACTCAGCAGTGCGTGCGGTCATTTTCAATGCAATACCAGACTGGCGCGTTTTCCCAAATCCATCCCGGGACATTTTCAGGCTTGAACCGCAAGGTGAAGTAAAAGGACCTCTTGAAGTCGATATAATAGATCTTTCCGGCAAGGTTCGAAGGCAAATGAAATTTCCGAAAGTCACATCAGTTCTGGATATAAATCTCGGTTCACCGGACCTGCCCGGTGGGCTTTATCTGCTCAAAGTGAAGTCAGAAGAAGGAGAATCACGGCTTAAACTTTTAAAGGAGTAGCAAGAGGTACATGCAGCGTCAATCGGCTCATTCCTAACGAGTTTGACCGATCGTCGGTGAGTTATAACCATTGAAATTCTCTTTTTTTAATCAGGGTGAGGTCGATTTCTTTCGTGTAAAGGGCATAACTTGGCGCAGAGATGCAAACAAAACAATAACAATTTATCACATGAGTACAAATGAAAATGCTGCTGCACCAGCAGTACCGATTTCAAAAGCATTGGTTTCCAATGGATTTCTGTTCATTTCTGGTCAGATCGGCTCGGCTGGCGGACAGCTGGTGACAACATCTTTCCAAGATGAGGTAAGACAGGTATTTACAAATATTGAAACAATACTCACCGAGCATAATCTAACATTCAGTCACATTGTAAGCGTTACGGTATACCTGACGGATATGAGGTATTTCGACGAGCTGAATGCTGTGTACCAAACCTACTTTACCGACCGCTTTCCGACCCGCACATGCATTGCCGTCGCAGGTTTGCCAAAGCAAGCGAGGGTAGAGCTGACTACCATGGCCAGCTTGGAGTTAAAAGCGAGCTAGCCGGAAGGAGATAAATTGATTCGTCATTGGCGCGAACGTTAATGAGAATGTCCTGTGGAGCCTCTTGTAAACTCGCAGATAATTTGATGATGATTGTCAAAACCCGTCTGCGATAAACAGGAGGCCCCGCAGGGGCCTTATCACTATTTGCATCCACCTTCTACAAAGGTGAAGCCGCTCTGCGGCTGGCTGTTGCTGGGCCTTAAATGCGCGCCGCTCTGCGGCTATATTTACATTATACTCTCAGGCGGCCTTTTTTCTTGCATTAATTATCGCTGTCGTAGTTCGGATCAAACTCTACAATCCACTCAATCCCGTATTTATCCCTGAACATTCCGGCGTATGTACCCCAGGGACTTTCACCCATTGGGCCTTCTACATTTCCGCCTGCTGATAGTCCATTGAACAACTTGTCGGCCTCTTCCCGGCTTTCTGCACTGATTGATATCTTGGACCTGTTTTCATTTTCATTTACCCGTCCCATAAATGCCGGAACATCGTTGGCGATTAGCACATTGTGTTTTCCGATCGGCAAAACAATGGTCATTATCTTATCCGCTTCGCTTTCCGGTATCGGGAATTCATCGCTTGCCAGGTCTTTGAAGCGAACGATCTTGGTAAAGTCGCCACCGAAAACTGATTTGTAAAACGTGAATGCCTCTTCTGCATTTCCATTGAAGTTGATCCAGGGATTGATTGTTCTCATATTTTTTGTTTTAGGTTTATTCTGCTCACCCTTTTTAGCATTCCCGTTTGCTGATTAACTGAAATGCTGTTGTTATGTCAGCATTGATTGAAATTGATGCTGACCACGCAAAGTTGAAATTTACTCCTGCAATTAAACCTGTGCAAATGCGACAATTTAGAGGGTGAATACCGCCAAAAAGGAGTCTTTACCCTTATCAATTAAACCAAGTTCCAAAGCATCCAAAATGAAGTTTGCTCACCAATTTACCCTCCTGGTCTTCGCCAATATCTTCACGTCCTGCAAGAAAACGCAAGATAGCGGAAGATAGTCCACCCGGGAATAAGCGGCGCACAGGATTGAGCTGTGCCATTTAAGTGTCAAAAGAAAAGTTTTACGAATAGTCGGCGCTGCTGACACACTGTTGTCATGCGGTCAATGTTGCTTTGAGGAAATATTTGATCCTTATTAACTATGACATTCAATTCAACACGGATTATCACCGGCAACATCAATGCAGTTATCGATTTTTATCAGCAAATCACCGGATGCTATGCTCACCGGCTCACCGAAGACTTTGCCGAATTCCGCACTCCCCTGGCAACATTAGCGATTGGCAGCACGCGCACGCTCAACTTTTTTGGTGGAGAAAGTGTGGCAACGCCTTCTACAAACCGTTCGGTAATTTTAGAATTTCGGGTCGATGATGTGGATGCGCACTATGAACGGCTGTCTCATTTTCTCAAAGATGTCATTGTACAAATACCAACAACAATGCCCTGGGGTAATCGATCATTTTTGTTCCGGGATCCCGATGGTAATCTTATCAATTTTTTCACCCCCACTACGCCCGAGGCGGCTCAGCGCCTTAAATAGACTAATCTGCTGATGATTGGGCGATCTACCAACTTTGGGAGTATACCAATGCCAGTAACAGGAATGGGTTCGAGGGAAAACGGCTTTGTCAATGCAAAAATTTAAACATCAGCATGAACAACACGAAATCTTTCAGCCGGAAGCGCAGTATCCGAAGTGCGCGGGTGAGATGGTATTCAACAACTTTTGAAGAAACATTCAGACGGTCGGCGATTTCCCGGAGCGACAAATACTCCTGCCGGCTCATTCTGAATACCGCCTGAGCCGGCTGCGGAAGCTCTTCGATTGCCTCAGCCAACCTCGACTGTAACTCGTCGAAATCAAGGGTTTCGTCTGTAAGATATTTCCCCTCAATTCCCTGCTCATACAGCTCCTGATGAACACGCTCGCGTACTTGCTGCTTGTCGATGTAATCGTAAATCTGGTTCCTGATTGCTTTATAAAGGTAAGCTTGCAAAGACGAGTGAATGCTGATCTGATCCCTTTTCAGCCAAAGCTTTGTAAATAACTCCTGCACCATTTCTTCGGCCATTACCCTATCGCGAAGATGATTGTAGGCGACAGCATATAATGGTGTCCAGTACTGTTCATATATCCTCCTGAACACCGCCTCGTTTCCGGCTTTCAGGTCGGAAATCAATGCGTCTTGTTCTGGCGATGAAGAGGAAAGCTGCATGAAGATAGGAGATATCTGACCCTCTAAATAAGTCTAACAATATTAAGTATTATCCTAATCAGACCACCATGTAACCCCCGGATTTTATTTTTTTATGAAAAATCAAAGATTTTTCTTCACGGCAGTTTAGGAGGTTGTCAGTGTAAACCGTCATACAATACACCGACCAAACTGTATGCACCCAAAACAACTACGCTATCTGATCCGCCGCTTCCGTGAGGGCACCGCTACCGCCGAGGAACGCGAGCTTCTTGAAATGCATTGGAAGCACATGCTCGACCAGGAGGCCGATGACGGGCTTTCCGAATCGCAGCGATCTGTTCAGAAGCATGATGTATTTCAAAATATCGTCAGCACTATACAGCAGCAGGAACCGGGCTCATTCCGGCGCATCCGGCCGTTGTACCGGAACCGGTGGCTTACCGTCGCAGCCAGTTTGGTGGGTATCGTGCTGATAGTGACAGCTTCCAGGCTGTGGCTATCCCGCTCCGCGCCGCTCGAATACCAGACTGCCTATGGAGAGCGAAAGCATATTGTACTGCCGGAAGGTTCGGAAGTTTGGCTCAACGGCCATTCCAAGTTACGCTATGCGCCCGATTCGCTCGGGAACAGGGAAGTGTGGCTCGACGGAGAGGCACAGTTTTCAGTGCGGCACACTGCCAATCACAACAAGTTTGTGGTACACATGGCCAACAGGCTGAATGTGGAAGTGCTAGGTACTGTATTCAATGTGGTAAACAGGCACGGCGACGTCAATGTCGTACTCCGCTCAGGTGCGGTTCGTGTCGTGGATGAAACGCGCGGCACCCCCGACGTTATCCTGAAACCAAATGAAATGATCAGCCGGAGCCGCGCCAGGCCTCTACTTGCGAAAGCCGCCGTGCAGGCTCAGCCGCGCCTCGGTTGGAAAGACGGCGCGATGTACCTGGAAAACAAACCATTGGGGGAAATCTTCGACTGGATTCGGGATACTTATGGCATTCATGTCCAATGCGTGCCCGAACTGAGGGATGAGACCTTCGCAGGGACGATCCCGACAGACTCTATTGATTCTTACTTCACTATGATTGAGAAACTCTATCAGGTTAAAATCCGCAAAGACGGTCAAACCTACCTGATAGAATGAAAATACTCACCTGCGCTTCCGTCCCCGCCAAGGTAAAAAGCAACAGGTGATCTTACTTATTTCCAAACCCTAAATTTAGTATTCAAATGAAGAAAAACTTACTGTTTTGCAGTGGCTGGCTGATTTTTAGCGCCGGGATGCTGACGCATTCCAGTGCACGCGCGCAACTGGTCGCTCATGCGCCCACCTTCGTTCAGCAAAAGCCAGCTCAGCCTGGCAAAGAAACCAAGGTAACCCTGCCCCAACTTTTGAAAAGTTTATCAACAAAGTACGGAGTAGCTTTCAATTACAATTACAGGCAAATGAGCCAGAAGGTCGTGGACGCGTCCCTCCTGGACCGTAAGACCGGCAAATTGGAAACTATTCTGACGGAGGTACTCACACCGCTCGACCTGATTTTCGAACAGTCTGAAAAGAAGTCATACATGATTTACAGCCGCCCTGCAGCGGCACCGTCGTCCGGCTCTCCTGCCGTGCCCGAGCGGGCGCAGTCTTCTGTAAGCGCGATCGAACCATCGCAGGTTGTCAGGGCCGAGCGCTCACTAAGCGGTGTTGTTAAAGACGAGAAAGGAGAAGCGCTTCCCGGTGTAAGTGTCGTGGTCAAAGGCACCCAGCGCGGAACCAGCACCAATATTGAGGGAACATACGAATTGTCGGTGCCCGATGGCCCTTTCACCCTGATTTTCAGCTTTGTTGGTTACGTACCTCAGGAGAAGAGTATTGAAAATGAGACCGTGATTGACATTACCCTGCAAACGGACACCAAGGCTTTGGAAGAAGTGGTGGTAGTCGGTTATGGTACGCAGAAACGCGCAGATGTGACAGCAGCAATTTCGTCGGTACCGATGAGCGAGCTGCGCGATATGCCGGTTTCCAATGTGGCTACGGCGCTCCAGGGAAAAATCCCGGGCGTGGTAGTTCAGCAAAACAGCGGTTCGCCCGGTGCCACGCCTGCGATTAAAGTACGCGGATTTGGTTCGATCAGTGCCGGCAATTCGCCGCTGATCGTAGTTGACGGCAACATTGTAAACGCCAGCATTTTCGCCAACCTCAACCCCAATGACATTGAAAGTATGGATGTATTAAAAGATGCATCGTCAACGGCCATTTACGGTTCCAAAGGTTCGAATGGAGTTATCCTCGTGACCACAAAACAAGGTAAAAGCGGCAAGCCGAGCGTGAATCTTGATATTTTCACAGGCTTTCAGCAGGTCAGTAAGAAGCTCGATCTGATCAATTCACAGCAGTTTGCCGAATTCGGAAAAGATGCTTCCAATAATGCGTACCTGGACAATATTCCCGGGGCGAACATTTCAGATCCGAACAGCCAGCGCCCGACTGATTACCTGCGTTACCGATATCCAAGAGGCGAAGTTTTCGAGTGGCTGAACTTCGACGACCCGGCGAAGGTAGCAGCGCTTCCTTATATTGATTATCAGGACGAAATCTTCCGCACCGGCAAGATGAGCAGCTATCAGCTTTCGGCTTCGGGGGGTTCAGATAAGGCGCGTTACAGTATCAGCGGTGGGTATTTGACGCAGGATGGTGTGATCCGGCGGTCGGCAATGGACAGGTATACCATGCGTGCCAATGTGGAAGTGAATGTGCTTCCGACTTTGAAACTCGGTTTGATTATTAATCCTTCGTACAGGACACAACAGGAAGTGCGCGACGCAGGCCACTGGGCGGAAAATGCGGTGGTCAACTCCGCACTTTCCATCATGCCATTTATCCCGATTTATGCGGCGGACGGCTCTTATACTTCGCAGACTGCATTTGCAGCACCCTATAATTATCCCGGAACTACAAACCCCGTGGCCAACATCACGGAATACAACAGTCAGTACATAACCACCAACTTATTAGGAAATACTTACGCGGAGCTCAAACTCTTCAAAGATTTTACCTATCGCGTAACAGGAAACGTGAACTTTATGGGCAACCGGCGCAATGCATACCGCACTTCCAGAATGCCGCTGAACCAGATTCTGCCGCCGTCTGTCTCCACCGGTACCGCATACTCCGACCAGGGGCTGAGCTGGCTTTTTAACCAGACACTGAATTACAGCAAGTCTTTGAATGACATTCACAATTTTGATGTGCTGATCGGGATGGAATCGACCAAATTTCAGTATCAGGACAGTCAGGGAACCGGCAGCTCCTACCCTAACGATGTGGTGGAAACACTGAACGGAAGCGCCAGCGGCACTACCACAACCGCAGTTTCCTTCCGAGTGGAAAATGCATCTGCTTCCTATTTTGCCCGGGCGAATTATAATTACAAAGGAAAATACCTGGTGAATGTGTCCGTGCGTCGCGACGGTTCTTCCATTTTCGGGTCTGAAAACCGGTGGGGTACTTTCCCGGCGGGATCGTTGGGCTGGCGGATCAGTGAGGAGGATTTTGTGAAGAGTATCTCAGCGATTTCCGAGGCTAAGTTACGTGTGAGCTATGGTCTGGCAGGGAACAATGCATTTACAAACAACTATCCTTACGTGGCCACACTTCGTTCCGACAATTACAGTTTCAACAACTCGCTGGTCAACGGACTGGCGCCTTCGTCCCTGGCTAACCCGCAGCTTGGCTGGGAGCGCAGCCAACAGCTGGATGCCGGGATTGATGTGGGTTTGTTTGGAAACCGCGTTTTCCTGATTATAGATTATTACCGCCGCATTACCAAAGACCTGTTATTATCCGTGAACGTGCCTACGGTGACCGGTTTCGGAACGGCAGTGAAGAATATTGGTAAAATGGAAAACAAAGGCTGGGAATTTGCATTGAACACCCGCAACCTGACCAAAGCCTTTGTTTGGAACACCAGCCTGAACCTTTCATTAAACCGTAACAAAGTACTGGCACTCGGACCCACGGGCGATCCGATCCGCAGCGCCAGTGGTGTGGGCGAGACCAACATTACACAAATCGGGTCGCCGATCGGAAGTTTTTTTGGATTTAAACAAATCGGCGTGTTCAGAGATCAGGCTGATGTAGACAGCCACCCGCACGACGCGACTACCCGCCCGGGCGATGTGAAATATGAGGATATCAACGGCGACGGAAAGATCGACGCGAACGACCGGACGATTATAGGCAACAATCAGCCGGATTTCATTTATGGAATGACCAACACATTCACCTACCGAGGTTTTGACCTGAACATCGCGATTCAAGGCACGCAGGGTGGGGAAATTCTGAACCTGAGCCGCCGGTTTATTGAAAACCTGGAAGGGAATGCCAACCAGTTGAGCACCGTACTGAACAGATGGCGATCCCCGGAAAATCCCGGTGACGGCGTAACACCCCGCGCCAATGCACGTACTACCGGTAACAACAATGCGATTTCGACGCGCTGGGTAGAAGACGCGTCTTACCTGCGCATTCAGAATGTGAGCCTGGGTTATCAGCTGCCGACCTCCCTGATCAGCAAGGCCAGATTGCAGCAGGTGCGCATTTACGCTTCGGCGCAGAACCTGTTCACATTTGCCAAATACCTCAATTACAATCCTGAGGTAAGTAATTATGAGGCGGCAACGATTGTTACCACTGGAGTACCGCTGCCCGGGCCGCTGGCAGCCGGGGTGGATTACGGGTCGTATCCTCTGGCCAGGACTTTTACGCTGGGTATCAACCTGGGATTTTGATCAGGATATAAACCGTCCGAGCGATCGGCATTTCTTTTAAAACATTGAACACGATGAAAATAGCAAGATCATACATTTTCCTGGTCGCCACTGCCCTGCTGACTTCATGCAGCGACAGCTTCCTGGACCTCCAACCCATTTCGACGCCGACCAGCGACAATTTTTACAAAACCGCCGACGATTTTAGAAATGCGGTCAATGGCGGTTACGCCGCATTACAGTCGGGCGGACTGGCTGGCAATAGTTACGTTTTCGGTGAAATCGCTTCCGACAATACTGTTGCGGTAGCTTCCGGCTCTATAACTGATCAGGATGAATTTGACAGGTTTTACATCCGAACTACCAATCCATTTATTTCCGCTCGCTGGAACGAAGCTTACAATGCAATCGCGCGTTACAATACCATCCTGGAAAGAATAGGCGGGGTAACAATGGATGAAAATTTGAAAAACCGGTATATCGCCGAGACGAAGTTTTTGCGTGCGGTGGTGTATTTTACTTTGGTGCAGACTTTTGGCGACGTTCCGCTGATTTTGAAACCTGTTGCCAATCCCGATGAAGGTTACGCTTTTGGCCGGACATCCAAAACAGAGGTATATGCGCAAATTGAAAAAGATTTCGCCGAAGCGGAAAGTGTACTGCCTGTCACCTACCCTGCCGCTGATATTGGCCGGGCGACAAAGGGTGCTGCGAGAGCGTATCTGGGCAAAGTGTATTTGACACAAAAAAAATACGCGCCCGCCGCAGCCAAACTGAAAGAAGTAATAGACCAGGGCACTTATGCACTGCTGCCATCTTACGCGGATGTTTTCAGGGTTGCAAACAAAAACAATAAGGAATCTGTATTTGATGTGCAGTACAAATCGGGCGGCGCCAATGAAGGAAATAGTTGGCCAAACTCCTTTGCCCCGCAGAATTCCGGCAACTCGGTGATCGCATTTGGTGGTGACGGAAACAATGCACCGACATTGGATATCGTGAATGCATACGAGACGGGTGATCTGCGAAAAGACGTTTCTGTGGCTACCTCTTATACCAACGCAGCCGGCCAGGTGATCCCCGACCGATTTATCAAAAAGTACTACGACGTGCCTGTTGCCAAAAACGATAACGGTAACAACATACCGCTGATCCGCTACGCAGATGTACTGTTAATGTACGCCGAAGCCCTGAATGAAACTGCTTATCAGGCAAATGGAGAGGCATTTACATACCTGAACATGGTGCGCACCCGTGCCGGTCTTCCTAGCAAAACATCGGCCAACACTGCTAACCAGCAGGCGTTTCGTTTGGCGATTGAACAGGAAAGACGTGTGGAGCTGGCATTTGAGGGCCACCGCTGGTTTGACCTCGTCCGCACCGGCCGCGCAATACCTGTACTGAACGGTAAAAAGGAGCAGATCAGGCTGGTCAATGAGCTGACGGAGAACAACCTCGTTTTCCCGATTCCTCAAAGTCAAATTGATATCAACCGCGACAAAATCACGCAGAACCCGGGTTATTGATCTTTGTATTTTTTTTGGAAAGCCGGCGAATGAACATTTGCCGGCTTTTTTCGGCTTCAAAAATTACGGTGCTTTCGATATAAGTAGCGCTGACGTTATCGGCGACTTCTGTAAGTCTTGCCCGTTATGCTGGAAGTTTGTATACTCATAGAGCAAAAAACATTTGTTGTCTTTTTGCTTGTACCAGACATCCAATGTGTCAGAGTCAGACATATTCAATTGCAAAATCAGCGATGATTTTCCGTTTTTATTTTTGGCACAATCCCCGGAAAAAACATACCCTTCGGCAGCGGGCAGATACTCTTTATTTAAATAGATCCATTCGTTCTCCCCGGGATCAAAAAGCTTAATGGAATCCACCGAGTAGTAAGATTGCGTTGTACCCACCAGATTTTTGCCTTGGGTACTAACAATCGAAAACCTGATTGGTGCTGTGACCGGAGCATCGACAGTGTCCGAACAATTTTCACAGGCAAAAAAAGCGGATCCAGATGCTGTGAGAAAGAGCAATAAAGTAAATAGATTAGGACGAGATCTCATTTAATAGTCATTTAGAGCCAGACAAAACTAAACTAACTTCTGTTATAGCGTCTGTACTATTTACGTGGAAAGAGTTATTTAGCATCCAAATACGACGTGATATGAAAAGCCGCTTTATCGTAAGGAAATATGAAGATATCGATTAAAGTCTCATACAGCCAACTGCTGTTTCCGGCAATAAAGAATCTGAGGATTATTTCAGGGCTATCAATACAATGAATGGTTACATTAAACTGTAGGAGTCTCAATATATCAGGCTGATTGAGTAAATGCATTTGCTCTAAAAGATTAATTACCGCTAGCGGATTGCATTATACTAAAGCGCATTATGCAATCCGCTAGTCAAAATCCTATTAAATTATGAATCATTTTAATTTTGAGTATAGCCGCATTTGGGTTGCGGCTGGCCTTTGTTTGCTTGGCTTTGGTATAGCTATTTCAATTGCTCTATTGCTTCCAGACTTTGGAGAGTTTTTAGGGATACCTATCACTCCAATCGCATCTTTCATAATTGGGTTTATTTTCTTTCTATCGAACCGAAAAAGATGGAAAGGGATTGGTGAAGCTACTATCCTTGAAAATTCACTGGAAATAACATTGAATGGCAAAGCCAGGATCATTCCATTTGAAAGCATCACGTCGTTCCAAGTGGAATACGGTAATGGTACAGCGCTGGAAATATGGTTACTTAGCGAGCCCAAACTCAGCATTTTTGCTAATGAAAACTTCTGTAACGCAGCACCGTTTAACACCTTTTGCGATGAATTGGAAAAAACCTTAATTCTTTACGGACGAGCCAACGATTTGGCTCCAATGAGAAAACCGTCGCTTTACGAAAGTAAATGGGCTCTTCCGATCCTTGTGTTAGTCACCGTCGTTTATTTCGGTGTTTTGATCCGTGCTGGTATGCTACACAAAGAGCTGAAAAGGAGTGCTATTTACGGCCTGTTCTTTATCTCTATGCTCTGGACTGCATGGTTCGCCGCTTGGGTAAAAAAGAGCAGGTTGAAGGAATTGAAATAGCAGATGCTTCACCACAGCATTGTTTCCCACCTTACGAACAGAGCGTAGATAGAACTTATAGTCTGCAATGAATGCGAAATCAATGCGGCTAATATCGAAGTCCGTAACATTGTAATTTGCCTTTAAGAAGTTTCCGTGTGGCGTCAGTTTAGGCTCACAATCCCGACCGGTCGCACGTGTAGTCTTACAAGCCTAGTCAGCGCAAGATGTCCATCGCGTGGACACGTTGTCTTTCAATTAGTTATGCGATTTCTGGTGAGTAAACTTTGCGGGCAACTGACTCACCGAATTACTCACCAAAACTTTGAGAATATTTGAACGTCTTGGTATAGTTGCGGCAAACAAAAAAGCCTGCAATCATTTGATTTGCAGGCTTTTAATGCTTTTTGTTATTTCTTCAAGTGATCCCGCTGGGATTCGAACCCAGGACCCATACATTAAAAGTGTATTGCTCTACCAGCTGAGCTACGGAATCGATTTTACTCGATTTACAACCCGCGAAAATGTTGTACAATGCCAAGCCTTTTCGCTAATTGTGGTGCAAAAGTATATGGGAAATTGTACGAAACAAATTTCGCAGACCTGTTTTTATGATATTTTTTTCGGGACACGCATATACGTCTCGAATTCAGGTATTTGGCAGGACGATATTTTTGAAAAATTTTCTAAACAAAATTTCAAGAATGTAAGTGCGTCCGTCTGAAATCTGACAAACCCTGCCATTTACCACAAAACACTTTCGCCAAAATTGGTCTAAACAACGCGCCTTGCCTATATTAGCTGGCATAGAATTAATCTACCCTGATCAAAAAACCTTTCTGAATGTTTTCTGTAGCTGCCAGGTACTTTGCACATCTCATTTCCATTCTTGCTTTCAGCATTTGTCTGCCCATTCTAGTGGCGGGGCAATCCAAAGCCTGGCTCGAGGAATATACGGGGCATACTGCCTACGGCGACGTGTACGTGGTAAAGAAAGTAGCTGTGCCTTGTACTTCCTACGAAACTTACCTGGTTGATAAAAACGGCAAAAAGCTGACACCCGCGTTCCGGGATATCGGCGATTTTTCAGAAGACCTGGCTGAATTTGTGCCGATGGAACTCGGTCCGGATGGAAAAGGGCTGCACGGTTTTATTGATCGTTCCGGCAAGGTAGTAGTGCCGCCAATTTACGCCGGAACTGACAAGTTTATCGACGGAAAAACCTGGGTTATTTATAAGGTAGGCAAACAATTCGGCCTTTCTTACATTGATAAACAAGGAAATACCATTTACAAAATTCCCATCGAAAACTACAAAAACGACTTCCTGATCGCGCAGGCTGAGCAGGAGCACGTTTGTAATCAAGACACCAAAGAAGATATTATCTGGTGGAGAAAGGGTGATATGTTCATTCTCAACTGGAATTTCAGCAAGTTCAACGAGCAGGAAATCAAGCGCTCCGAGCACATTTACCATTTCAATTTTAGGGGCAAATACGGGATCATTGACAAAAATATGATTCTCAAAGTACCAGTCGCGCTCGATGATATTGACCCAACCTATAAATATTCAGGACAGGGAATGGAGCGCGTTCAGTATGGCGATAAATTCGGGTACATCAGTCCATTCACCGGTGACCTGATCGTGCCATTTGAATACACTGACACCCGCAAGCCGACTGCCGGGCTTTTCTGGGTCAAAAAGAACAACAAATGGGGCTGCATTGACAAAACGGGAAAAGTGAGAATCAATTTCCTGTACGACGAAGCGACAGGTTTTACATCAGAAGATCGTTCCGCCGTCGCGATCAATGGAAAATTCGGGCATATCGATAAGAAAGGACGCATCCGCACGCCGCTTAAATACGATTTCGCTTCTTACTACAACCACGGCTTGTCGATGGTGCGTCTCGATGATAAGTACGGCTACATTGATACGACAGGCAAGTACATCACGGAAGTAATTTACGACGAGGCACTTCCATTTGATAAAACGACGACAACCGCAGAACGATCTTGGCTCAGGTATGAACTATCAATGGACGGTAAAGAGACTTTCGTGGGATTTTCTTACAAGCTGAATGCAGTTTTTATTCTTCTCGCATTGCTGCTGTTCGTTCGAATTAACAGTTATTTATTCAAAAAATATCAGGGTAGAAAATGGTTCAGACGGAGCAAAGCTTGACCATTAAGCCACTTTATTTGCCCTTCCCGACACAGCAGCGCGAAGATTAAAGATCCACTTTCTTCTTCAAAGCTCGCTTCTCCGCCTCTGTGCGCGCAAGCTTGAATGCTTCGCCAAGATACCCGGTGGATTTCACCGCATCTACTGACCGCGCAAGCGATTCCTTGATCTCAACAAAAGGCCCATTGGTAACTATGCCGCCTGGCTTCAATACTTTTCCTTCGGTAGATAAGCCTTTTCCACCGAAAAACCGGTTTGCGGGCTGCGATATCCCCTACCCAGTTATGGTACATTTCCATAAAACCCTGCATTTGCTCCGGTGAAGGCTGCGCTTCTTTTGTCAGCAGGTCAAGGCGCATCAGAATCAGGTACTCGTCCATTTCCCGGCGATCACTTTGCTTTTCCATAAAAATCAATTTTTTAAGTTAAATACCGGTTTTTACATTATTACAAATGAGTTCTGAAAGACAGGACATTGACGCGCGGAAAAATCTAAAACAGCCCACATGGCTCAGCTCCTCCTGCATTACTGTTTAAAATAATTGCCCGCGAAAACAGATGATTGCAGTAAATTGCGCATTCCCTCGAAAGAACGGACTTTTTCATACCTAAATCCATTACCTACCATGCAAGTACATCGACTGTTTCTCCTTTTAGCGTTTTTTATTTGGTCAAAACCAGCTTCTGCACAAGACAAAAAATACAGTATTATCATCAAAGGCGGTCATGTGATTGATCCCAAAAACAATGTGGATGCCGTGATGGACGTCGCGATTGAAGGTACACCGGGAGGTACCGACGGCAAGATCGCCCTCGTGGCCAAAAACATAGATCCCAAGCTCGCGGTGCAGGTAGTTGACGCAAAAGGAATGTATGTCACACCCGGCCTGATCGATATACACGTGCATTACTTCTGGGGTACCGACCTGAAAGGTACTTACCGCAATGGGCCAAATGGTTTGCAGGCTGACGGATTTACGTTCAGGACGGGCGTTACTACGGTGGTAGACGCAGGAAGCTCCGGCTGGAAAACGTTCGAAACTTTCAAGGCACAAACGATTGACCTCTCCAAAACACGCGTTCTTACGATGCTGAACATTGTTGGCGAGGGAATGGCGGGAGGAAAATATGAGAATAGCCTCGACGAAATGGATCCTGCAAAAACAGCCGAAATGGTTAAGAAGTATCCAAATGATATCGTAGGGATCAAGCTGGCGCATTTCAGCGGGCACGACTGGACACCAACCGACCGCGCCGTGGAAGCAGGCAAGCTGGCCAACGTTCCGCTTATGGTGGATTTCGGAGGCGCAGACCCGGTACTTCCGTTGGAAGAGCTTTACCTGAAAAGATTACGCGCTGGTGACATTTACACGCATTGCTTCGGTGGGAATAGTGATAACAGCGGAAAAGGACGAGAATCGATCGTCGACGTTTCCACGAATAAAGTAAAGCCTTATGTGATCGAAGCGCAGAAAAAAGGCGTCGTATTTGATGTGGGTTTTGGCGGCGCGAGCTTCCTTCTTGCACAGGGACAACCTGCTATTAAACAAGGATTTTACCCCAACTCAATCAGTACCGACCAGCACATTTCCAGCATGAACGGACCGATGAAAGACATGAACAATATCATGTCGCTTTTTATGGCATTGGGAATGGACTTCAAAAACGTAATTGCAGCAAGTACCTGGAACCCGGCGAAAGAGATCAGGCACGAGGAGTTGGGTCACCTGTCTGTCGGCGCCATTGCCGATGTGGCGGTACTTAACCTGCGTAACGGGAAGTTCGGGTTCTATGCACGCGACGGGAAGATTGAAGGCAAGAAACGCATTGAGACAGAACTGACGATTAAAGGCGGAAGTATCGTTTATACTTTGAATGCGCAGGTAGATCCGATCAATCTCCCGCGTCCGGCTGTCAGAAATTAAATTTGACGGTAATCGGAAAAGCAAAAAGCAACTCAGGAGAGAGTTGCTTTTTGCTTTTATTGAAAATATCAAACTGCTTTCACAATTTTCATATCCTCCGGATTCCAGTGCACTACCGTATTCTCAAAGTAGCTTTTATTGGATAAAAGTGCTGGCCCGGCGGCGCGGAAGCCAAAAACCGCGTCTTCAACGATCGTTCTGTTTCCGCGCATTGCGTCAAAGAACAAAGCAAAATGGTCAAGCCGGTCGTCATAACCTTGCGGTGCTTTGTATTCCTCAAAATCAGGTTCTGACATTTCCGGAATCACCGGATATTTTGCCCGGTACTCAGCCAGAAACTTCTCCTGCATATCTTTCGGGAAAGTGTCGATCGTATATCCCGGCGCTTTGGCCATTTTCTTTTTCTTCACAGTAACAGTATTGCCCGACAATGTGATCTGCCCATCGGTACCTACAAAGCGGAAACCTGAGCCTCCGCCGGATCCGTCGGCGAAATTCACGCGCAAGGTGAGGTTAAAGGCAGGGTGACTTGCTGTTTTAGGATAATCATAAATCCCTACCATCACGTCGGGCACATCGCGCCCGTCTTTCCAGTAACGCAAACCGCCGCTCGTCATAATGCGCGTAGGCCCTTTGCTGTCAAGTATATAATGCATTCCGGAAAACAAATGGACGAAAAGGTCGCCCGCCACCCCGGTACCATAATCCTGATAGTTTCTCCACCTGAAAAAACGCAATGGATCATAAGGCATTTTCGGAGCCTTATTAGAAAGGAAACGCTCCCAGTCTACGGTTTTCGGAGAAGCGTCAAGCGGGATTGAATATTGCCACGCACCCTGGGCCGAGTGGCGATCGTAATATACCTCCACAAAGTTCAGCTCTCCAATTGCTCCGGCCTTATAAAGTTCTTTTACTTTGGCATAAATAATGGAGCTTACCCGCTGGCTTCCAACCTGGAAAACCTTCTTGGAATCGTTCTGCGCCTTGATCATATCATAACCCTGCTCGATTTTATGCACCATTGGCTTTTCGCAGTAAACCGCCTTTCCGGCCTTTAATGCCTCAATCCCGATTTGTGAATGGAGGTGGTCGGGCGTTGCGAGAATGATCGCGTCGATATCTTTCCTGTTCAGGATCTCATTATAGTCTCGGGTGGTTTGAATATCATTTCCAAACAGTTCTTTGGCCCTTACTAAATGTCCGTCGTACAGATCTGCCACGGCCATTAACTTGACACCAGGAACCTGCAATGCAGTGCGCGTGTCGCCCATCCCCATAATGCCCGTACCAATGCAGGCAATCTGGATTTTGTCGTTCGCCGCTATTTTCCTGTTGAGCCAGGGCAGCTCGTGAGAAGTGGATTTCCTGTTACCGGCTAATAATTCATGAACGGGGCTCGCCGCCAGCAATGCGCCTCCTGATAATTTCTTAATAAAATCTCTTCTGTTCTTTTGGTTGAAATATGGCATAGGATCAGGGGTGTTAGTATTTGATTCTCTGTGGGATGAAAATAATAACAAAACCTGCAAAACAGGCGGTCCCTGCTTTAATATATCTGAGTTAATAAAAAACCTAAGGCTGCTTCTTGCGACGTATCATTTAAATATTACTTTTGCATCCAATTAGCGGCCAGGTGGTGGAATTGGTAGACACGCTACTTTGAGGGGGTAGTGCCCGTTTGGGTATAGGAGTTCGACTCTCCTTCTGGTCACATTTTAAAAGTGCGTTTATTAGCTTTAAACGCACTTTTTTTATGACCGAAATCCCGAAAAAGATAAGCGGGACAATTTTGGGACAATTTTTGGCTGGCAAATACGGCCTGTTTTTCTCTCCTGAAAAGATCTTCCCTTTCGAGCCGGCCGAATTACAGCGCCCGAAAAAGGCTCCTTGGTATGTCTCGTTTTATGTTTTTTCAATCAAAGAGGGAAAACTAAAAAGGAGAAAGAAAATTATTGCCGGTGAAAGCCAGAAGGAACGCAAGGAAGCTGCGCGGATAGTTATAGATGAAATTAATACAGTTTTGAAGGCAGGGGCGCACATTGACCCGATCAAAGAATTTCGGGAAACAGACGAAATGCCGCTCATTGTGGCAATGGGCGAATTTATGAAAGAGAAGCGGCGCACGCTCAAAGAGCAATCCGTGAAAACATACGAAAAGTGGAGCAACTACTTTTCGATGTTCATGGAAGAATATGAGCTGACCGACCTTAATTTGAAAGATTTCGGGACAGAGCACGCCTCTGATATGCGCAAACACGCGCTGGAAACCTTGAACATGGGCAACAAGGCTTACAACAATTATAAAGCCTTTGTGAGCGGTTTTTTCATATACAGTGCGCCGACATATAAGCTTACATCGAATCCAATAAAAGATACACTTTCCAGCCTTCCTACAAAAACCAGCAAACACATTGCTTACAGTACCGCCCAGGTTAGTGAATACAAGGCGACATGCGAAGAATTGGGATTGCCGGAATTGTGGTTTTTTGTCCGTATGATTTACTACACGTTTTGCAGGCCCTGGGAAGAAGTCCGTAAAATGCAGGTCAGCGATATCAAAGATGATCATATCTTCATCTATGCTGACACATCCAAAACAAACCACAGGACGGTAATGATACCGCCCGCGCTGGAAGCTATATTTAAAGAGTGGAATGTCAGGGACTACCCACCCACTTTTTATATTTTCTCACACGGCTATAAGCCTGGAAAGACGCTTGTCAGCCATAATTTTTTCTACGATAAGCACATCAAGGTTTTAAAGAAAATGGAACTGGCAGGGCAGGGATATGACATATACGGTTGGAAACATACCGGCGTGATAGCCTTGTACAAAGCAACAAAAGACCTAATGCTGGTTAAGGAACAATGCGGGCATTCTGATATAAGCCAAACGGTACAATATCTCCGCGATCTTGGGGTTTTTCATTACGCTACGGGCATTAACCTATTCCCTGAGATATAAAGAGGCGTTCGTTCACATTTAACTGTTACGGTAACTAAAAACGATCAATAAGATGGAAGAACCACGCGAGGAACAAATTTCAACAGTCACTTTGCAAGACAAGCCAAGTGAATTGCGAAAATGCTTTGTTATAATGCCTATTGCCGATCCCGCTAACTACGATCCGGGGCATTTCGATCGGGTCTTTACCGAGATAATTGAACCCGCCTGCTACCAAGCAAAATTTAAAGCGGAACATGCAGCGATTCCTGCTGAAAGTCACAAGATAATGACTCATATTTTGAAGTCGATTATATCGTTTGATATGGCGTTGTGTGATTTAAGTTCCAATAATCCGAACGTTTTCTACGAGCTGGCGATTAGGCAAATGGCAAAAATGCCAGTGGCAATTATAAAGGATGACATCACTAAGAACATGTTTGACGTTAGTAACTTTCGTTACCATAGCTACTCACATTCATTACGGTCAGACCTCGTGAAAAAGGATGTTGAAGCAATAAGTAAGGCGATCACTCAAACCTATAACAATCGCGAAACGATTACGAGCGAGTTTTTAGATGATATATCAGTAAAACTACAGATTGACCCTAAGAAATTGGAGATCAGCAAAGGCGAAGCGGTACTCTCTGAAAAATTAGATTTATTGTTATCGAAAATCTCTACTTCAGATGCGAAACATACATCGCGCGCGAATGATTTTATGCCGGACGTGCTCGGTGCTCCTATTCGACCTGGCGACTTTTATGCCACATCATTTTCGCGAGGCGCAAATCTCCCGAAGGATCAGAGATATAATATTCATCTATTAGCTAAAATAATGCCCGAAGCCGATTGCATATTGTCGGTTAGCGTGTCAGATGCTTATTCGGGAATATCTACCCGTGTACTTGAACGTATCCGATCGGGCGAAACTGGATACAAAAAATTGGATCCCAACTGGATTCAGGAAAACTATCCAGAGGAGTATAAGGAAATACTTAATAGAGCTGGCAAGTATTTCGCTAATAGATAAAGTAAGGGCCTTTTATCGGGCCCTTACTTGTAGTCTGTTCGAATTGTGATCCAAATTTCCAGCCCTTTTTTGGCGGCAGATGAAATTTGTTTAAAAAGCTTTTCGAATGCTGTCCGGCTGGATCCCACGCAATATTCTTTATCCTCTCTATAATTGGTTATCCCAGGCAGTAAACACCCTTCGGTGTTGCGAATGGTATTACCTGGATGAATAAGAATACCGGAATAGCCAGGTACATCGACCAGGCGCGGCAGCAAGCGTTTAAACCTGGTCGAATGGGAAACAATCACTTTGTAGCGGCCGGTAGGTATGGCCGTTTCCTTTTTGATTTTGATCGCGGCGATTTCTACCAAAGTCATTTCTGAATGCAGGCCCCGGTCTTCGTCTTCTAAAACAAAATGGTGCGCTTTTCCATCGACGGTTACACTTGACAGGGTGCTGGCGTTGCCCTGCCAGCGTCGGGTCACAATAATTTCCATTGGTACTACCAGTTATACTTAGTTAAAAACTTACCCAGGCGATCGTCTGGACGGCATGCGCGGTAAATGATCAGCCGTTCGGTGATCACCGCGAAAAGAAGCAGGATAAATTCACCGGTAGAGAATCCCCAAAGGATCCCGGCTACTCCGACCAGAATCAAAAGCCAGCGGTACACGATCCGGCCGGTGGTATCGGTTCCGATTGTGCTGATCTCTGCTTTCAGAATAGCCCTACTGTTCTTTTTGATCTGGACGTGCGACCGTAGAGTGAGCACGATAATAAAAAGGGAAAGCGCCACTACGGCGATCGTGCTGGCTAGGTTAAATGCTTCCATCGGATTTGTCGATTTTGTTGGATACATACTTTTTAGCTCCGCCCATGATCAGTTCGAAACAGTAGACAGCCAGGGCGGTAAAGACAGCGGCCAGGAATGGATTTTCGACCTTTGCCCAGTACACGACCAGGCCAGGAACTAACAGCGCGCTAGTTAGCCCGGTAATGACAATCCGAATCGTTTTTCGCCTGCCCAGCGCTTCTTCCGGTTCGTAAACCTTATAAAACACAATCAGCACGGCGGCAAAAATGGACACGATCCAGTTTTCGATCGGGACGCCCAGGCGTTTCAAAATTTCTTCCATCTGTTATTTTGTGATTAAAGCCCCAATGACTAGCCCGCCAACAAACCCGGCGAACAACCATCTTTTATTTTTTTTGGGCTGATCGGCCAGCTGTGATTCAAATTTCTGGATCTGGCCCTGGTGCTGAAAGGACAAAAAGCGTTGTTCGTTTTTAGCGGCCTGGTTCTCCTTAACCAGTTGCTCGTTTGTTTTTTGAAGGAAGAAAAGGCGGGGTTTAATGGCTTCAAACTTTATTGCACTGTCTTGCAGGGCTTCGAAGAATCGCTGGTCAATATCCGTTTTTGCGTTCCCACTCTGCGCGATACTTCGCCCGCTCGAAAGCCCTACCAGCAGGATCCAAACTATCCAGCGAAGCGCTTTTTTGTGTTGCTTTCTCATATTCGTGATTGAAATATTTTGCTGAATCGCTGTGTATTATTCGGCGCTCATTGAAATAGCGGATACTGTCCCGGATCTGCTTTTCGGATTGCTGCGCAGGGCGTGGCTGTAACCAATGGTAAAAAAACAAGCAGGTACCTGCGGCCAGAACTAGCGCTATCAGGATCCCGGCGAATCTAATGCTGCGGTGAAAGACTTTTGGTTTCATGGTCAGGATCAGATTTTGAGCAAAACGGGTTTGATCAAAGTGCTGTGAACAGTCATAGAATACACTTTACCTTTGTAGCGGTATTCGACTGTATGTAGGTCGGTATCAGCGTAAGGGTTCAGGTAAAAAACTGCCAGCTGTCCGTCTTTCTCCTGAGCATAAACGACGCCGCGTTTTTCGTGGTAGGCGTCCACAACATCACCAATGCTTTCCTTATCCACATTGCGAAAATCGCCTTTGCCATCCAGGCGAAAATCCAGGAAGCTGGCCTGGCCGCCGATCACCTTTGCAAAGGTTTCTATGTACAGCCTGATACCTTCGGCCATGCTGTATTCAAATAGCCCGCCCGCGAATTCTTCCTTTTCATCCCAGTACGGGAACTGGTCGATTGGTGAATAATCGTTCGCACCACGTTTCAGCCAAAGATTACCAGAGGTGTAATGCCATTCCCTGGAAAACCTGAACCGTTCGTTATTTTTCGGGCTGGCTCCCCAGGGGATGATCCCGCGCCCGAAACACTGGGCCAAAAACGAAATAGTGGTCACTTCGGCCGGGTTGTACTCCTGCTTCGTGGTTTTAAAGAAAGTCCCGTCTGGGTAGTAAACAGCCCGGAAATTATTAGGGTTGTGCTCGTGCGTGCTTTGTGGGAATAGAACCTGGTCTATTCCAGCCAGGTTTGCGATTTTAGCGGAATAGATAAACTTGTAGGGTTCATCCCTGGTCAGATCCGGCGATTTTAAGTAATAAGCATAGCAAACCAGGTTCGTTTTTTCCAGCGTCCCGCCCGGAAGTAATTCTGAGCCTGGCCACTCGCTAATAGGAGTACGCAGCATCTTTTTATTTAAGGCCCTGCCACCGCTGCCCAGCGTCAAACCTTCGGCGTCAAACTTTGTAAAGTAGTTCCATGCAAATGCTGGCTGGATCCCTTTTGGTAGCCATTCTGCATCCAGTCGCTCCCGGAATACCTCAGTAAAGCCACGAACGAAAGCCCAGTGCGTAGAAATTGCGTGATCCTGCTCCTTGTTCTCAAAAACAACAACTGGCATTGAAACAGTAAACCTGCGCCCAGCTTCGCGGCCTTCCTCATAAGTCAAAGGTTCGGTTTGCCCTTCCCGATATGGCCCAAAAAACCGTTCGTTCCAATTGTTGGGCCAGCCGACAGTAATCCACTCTCCCGCCTCGTTTATCCTACCAGGTACCCACCTGTTTGCGCCAGGCCCGCGATCCTGCAAACCGAATTGCGCGTCGGTTTTTGGGACTTCATTGTACATTCTTCCAGCTCTCTGGAACTCCTGCCAGTAAGGCTTCTTGTCCAGGGCATAGTTGGAAAAGTGCGTCACTCCTTTTCTGATCAGCAAATACGCGTCGTCCACTCCTATCGGCATTACCCATATCTTGCCTTTGGGCAGCTGCATATCTGGCATGAAGTCCATCCAGTGCGCAGTCTGCCTTCTTACATCATAGGCGCTATCTGCCGGTTGAAATAAGAATGAAGCGAAAGGTAAAAAGTCGTTATGGCTGAAAGTCTGGCCACCTTCCGCATCCCACCAACCGCCATCAGTACCCCACTTAAAGATATTTTCAAGGCCCTTTTTGATTTGGGCCTTCCAGATTTGAAGCGGTGTATTAGCTGGCCAGCGGTAATTCTTAAGCGGTACCGACTGCTTAATAATGTGGTTATTGATCCCGTACTGAAATTCGTACTTGTCGTTTACCGGTAGGAATTCGGTTGAGTCAGAAAACAATCGTGACCCGTCCGGCAGGGTCACGAAGTAAATGTTCATGTTTTCTTTCAACCCGGAAACGATCTTCTTTACTACCGTTTTACCTGCGCCTGGCGCCGTCACTGGCGGCACTGGTATATCGACGCTACCCTGATCAGATTTGATATTAAACTGGGTTTCTGAGTCGGCACTTTTGCAGGACTTACCGCGAATCTTGAGCGTATAAACACCGTTCGGCAGCGGGCCATAAGGAAGCTTGATAATGCTGGTTTTTGGCGCGACAGAATCCGTCTTTACCAGGCCCGCGCCGGTCAGGTAAACATCGTAAGCGATATTGTAGACTTCTTCGCCGTCAAACTGGACTGTAATGCTGCTGTTGTTGTAGGAAAGCACTTCCCGGATAACCGGCCCCCTCTTGCAATCTTTCAGAACCGGCGCGGTCGGCACATCAGGTTTTACATTCGCGTCTTTCAGGGCCTGTTTTACGTAATTTTTCAGGTACCCTTTACCGACCAGGCTATCGGGCAGGGCCACTTCCATTTTCAACGTCTGGGCAAATGCGCCAGGTACCACAAGGGCCAGCGCAAAAAGCAAGCTTAATAATCGTTTCATTTTGATAGATTTTGAGGTTTACAGAATCATTTTAAGCGCTTAACGGCCCTTTTTTTCGGCCTGTGCTTTGCGTAGTAGCTCGTCGTTCTTTAACTCAATAAACGCCAGTACATCTGCCAGGGGCCTGGCCATTACCTGGTCATATCCGCCGAAAACGTGGCTTTCGGCTACCTTCACCACCTGGCGTTCCCAATCCTGGACAAATACGCCCGGGCCGATCGGCGCGGCGTCAGGGTCTTTGCTGGCCATCCCGAACAATGAAAGCAGGCGGTTTGCCGCGTTGTTGAACCATTGGGCCGTCACGATCATTGTAACCAGGTCGCATTTGTCGAAAAGTCTGGCGCGGGCGTCACATTTCGCAGAATTATACGCTTCCCTGGGATCACCGTTTTCCTCTTTTTTCAGCCGTTCCATTATACCAGGCTTCGGCCGCGCGATTGTGGCCATAAACTTGGCCAGGTGGCTGGCGTGGTGCTCTTTCGCATTATAAAATCCGATTAGGTGCGCCGTGGCCACCACAAATTCTGCCGTTCCCAGCTGGTGCAAATCATTGTCCGGCAGCAAGAAATCACGTCCCTTTAACCGAACCGACGCAACCGGGCGAAACTCCGGCCCTTTCAGTACCCAGTCCATTGTCTGGATCAACCGCCAGGTTTGGGAGTGGTTTTCTGGCCGTTGTAGCAAATCCCAGATTTCAGGCGGGCACGAAAAAAGAGCTTTCAAAAGGGAAATCTTAGCCTGCCAGTCGTGCGGGTTCAGGTAGACGGCGCGAATAACCCCGATCATATCCTTTTGTTTCAGATCCTGGAAGCTGTCGCAAATCGCGCAGGTTGCGTTCAATTCTTCAATAAAAACCTTTTTCAAAACCGGAAGTGTTTACGGCCCGCATTATCGGGCAAAGTCCATTTTTTACTGTCGTTGGTGCGGTACAAGCCGGACGCATAGTACTGCGGGAACACGGTAGAACTAGCGGTACCGTTCAAGTACATACGTAAGCTTGTTTTTGCCTGCTCCACCTGCTTTTCCAGGATCCCAGTCAGCCAGGCGATTTGCGGATCACTGACCGCCTTTTCATCTTGCAGATTGTTAAATACGGAAGCAATCCTGATACCTGCCGGTGAAATCTGGACGCTGATCCAGGGCAATGCATTAAGCAGGACGGCTGGTGCTGCAAACTCCTGACAAAGCTCTAAGAGGGCCTTGTGGTTTGCGTCCAGGGCCTGACCACTTCGAACCATTGCTTTCAGCGAATTGTAAAGCGCTTCGCCCGTAACAGTTTTGACGGTTTTAAGCTCTACTCGATACATAAATCGGCGTAGAACCGAATACATCCGGTAGCTTTTGGGAACTTCCGGCAATGCGCGTTCCAGGGCGGCAGGGGTGCTGATCAGGTAGCCGTAGTTCTGGGAAAATTCGTCTGAATCTTTATAGAGCGGGAAATCTGCCAGGTTTGCTTCCAGGAACATCATCAGGGCTTCTATGGCTTCGTCGGCCTTCCTTACAATATCCTTTTGTACTGCATCTTCCTGATAGCGGAATAGGCTTTCGAATTTCTCGCTTTTAGTTTTCCCGATTCCACTACCGCCGAACTCGTAAGATGCTTGGTACCAAGCATCTTGGTACCCATTCCAGACAATTGCGTTTTCTACCAGGATCTTTAATTCTCCTGCCTTCCCCTGCTGTTCTGCCTCCAAAGCTGCCAGCTGATCGGAACCAATCAGCCCGGCCAGTAGCTGGTTTTCTGCCTTATCCAGGTAAGGTTTTAAGATTTCGAAAGAATTATCCTTTCGAACTGCTGAACCGATCACGGCCCGTACTTGCTCAATCTTGGTTATAAGGCTCATTTGCTAAACTTTGGATTCTGGCCCGCTCATTGGCGGCCGCTGTTTTGGCTTCTTGATGCAATGCCAAATACTTGGCATGTGTTTGCTCGGCTTCCGGGTAGCGCGGATCATTCACGCGCTTTTTCCAGACCGAAACGTTCTTAGACAGGTTGCGAACCGCCAGGGCTAATTCAATCCCGGCCGCTGGAATGTGGTAATCCTTTCGAAATTCCTTTACTGGCTCGTCTGCCGGTAGCATTCGTTTCTCTTGGATATACTTTCGGCGGGCCAGCTCCTTGCGGTACAAATCATCATAATGAAGTGTTTCCGCTACTTCCCTGGGGAATGCCTGGTCTTCTGGCAGGTCGCCCAGCCGGTCGGCCAAATCCGCCGCTTTTCGGTTGTGCTCGTCGATCAGCTGGCAGGATTTGGCAAACTCGACCTTATACTGGTCAGGCGTAAGCGGTGTACCTGGCTTTACTTCGCCTTTGGCTTGGGTTGCGTCCGCGTCCGCTTTGGTTGATCCACTGGCACCGCTGGCGCGTCGTTTACCTGGGTCTGCTCCGCTTCCGGTTCCGCTTCCTGATCCGCTTCCGGTTCCTGATCCGCTTCCGGCTCCTGATCCGCTTCCGGCTCCTGCCCTGCTTCCGGCTCCGATCTCGCCCAATCTACCAGCTTGGACATTGTTTCCGGGTCTTTCAGGGCTTCTTCCAGATCCACTTCCGATTCCTGGACCTGCGGGATTTCGTAGGCCGTGCCCAGGAAGGCCAAAAACTTTCCCACCTGCTCGTCGGCCTGGTCTGCGAATTCTTCCAGATCCTGGCCGGTTACTTTGTTGAAATGGGCGGCCGCTTGCTCTGGCGTGAATATGCCACGCTGGATCTTTTGCATGATACCATGCAGGGCAATTTTGATTTTAACATTCATTGTAATTGGGGAAAAACAAGTAGAGAATTGAAACAAAGGCGCCGGTCTATGATTTGGCTGTCTCGGCGGTGGCTGGTTTCCTCGTGTAAAGCTCGAACCAAGTAGGGAATTGCTTTTTGAGCGCCAGGGCCACTTCCTGGTCTAGTGTTGTCCATTTCGGGCCAGGATAAACCCAGTGGTAGGTTTGTTGGATCCAAAAAGGGACTGGCTTTTCTGATTGAAAAGCCAGTCTGATTTTTGCGGTTTTGCCCATTATGCGCCGCCCTCTGCTTCAACTTCCACCATGCCAGGCAGGGCCAATGTTGCTGGGTAAAATGGCGGCTCTGTTACGTATGAGTCATTATCTCCGCTCACTGCATACCCGCGCTTGTCGCCTCCTTTTTTGCCTGAATCACCTTTGCTTTTCAGAATAATCGGCGACAGCTTAGAGCCAACCACGCGAATATCTCCGTCAAAATACTCGGCGAAAAGTATCACGCCGGTGTTCAAAAGCTTACGAAATTCAACAGACTGAGCTTTTGACTGGCCAGCAATATCGAAAGCTACCCCGTGCTTATAAGCCTGATAAAAGCGGTCGCCCTGGATTTCGAAATTAAGGTTGGCGCTATTATCGGCCGGGGTAATAATTGCGACGGTCTTACCGGCTTTTAGCGGCACCGCCATAGTGACTTCCATTGTGGCAACATTGATATGCGGGCTCAATCCTGAACCTCTGGGCCAGTCGATTGTCGAATCGTCAAGATCTGCCACGGGGACAATCCCAAAGCGACGGATACCTGCCGGGTTGGCGGTTTGCTCTTCAATGTTCTTGAAACCGACAAAGGAAGCGATGACGGCCAGGGAGTAACCGCCCACGGATCCGGCCGCGCCGTACAGATCCTGTATTTCAGGGACGATATGCACCGCCAGGATTGCAGCGGCCGCAACAAAAAGGAAATTCAAAAACTTTTTCATACTGGTTGCTTTGGTTGTGGGAATGCTACCGTTTGGCAGCATTCCCGTAATTAGTCGGTAATTGATAAATGGAACTGATAGAGAGGGATTTACTAAACTCCTGCGTTTACCGGTCTGGCGCGAAGGTCGTTTGTGGCGATCAGGTCAGAACGGTGATAATTCGGCGTGAAATTCATATCGCCAACGATAGCAATAGAGCGGTCACGCTTGCTATAATCCGTATCCAACTGGATGCCTTCTTCGGTGCGATCGGAAACAAAAACCAGGTTTTCGTCAGGCGTGATCGTCATTGTGTCAGTCCCCGCCCAGGCTAAAACCGGCTCGACAGCGATGTTTTTCGACCAGAACAAAACAGGCTGATTAAAAGCATTGTAGATGTTCTTATCACCGTACTTTTCCAGTACGGCAAACTCGTATTCAGAAGCCCTTTCAGGCGCGCAACGCAGTGTTGCTGGCTTATTTGCATACGCTGGCAACCTCGTTTTGAAGATTTTTGTCAGGTCGATCATCTCTTGAATGATATTATCTTGCTCCAAGAAAAAATCAGCCTGGGAATGCGTTAAAATCATTGTTTCTGGAATAGCGTCCGTCTCAATGTCGTTGTCAATCATTGTCAAAATGCCGTTCACAACATCCTCAGGGTTTGTTCCAGTCGAATTTAAAACGCCCATCCATACCGCATTCAAAACATCTACACCGGTCTGGTCAATGATCCACTGCCAAACGTGATCAGCAAACATATAATCTTCCGGGTTTTTCGCGTTGTGTCCTTCAACTTGTGCCCAGTACGTAGATTGCAATGCTCGGGCTTCTTTTTGGCCTATTAAAAGGTCAATTTTTGCGGGGCGAACTTTTGCTATCCTGGCTTCGATTTTCAAAGCGTTTTCCTTTGGGTTGAACGTCCCTTTTGCGCCAGGTTGCAATAAGGTTCTGCCCGTCAACGAACCTAATACAAGCTCGTCGGCAGTGCGGAGTTTCTGGAAACCAGATAGCTGGCCCCAGCCATCTATCATTCTTTTGGTAAATAAAGATCTGGCGCCGTCTCTGCGAACTTGCAGTGATCCGTCCAGGCCGGTTAAATCAACACTTGGCATACTAGTTTTTATTTGAGGTGGGAAAAATTGGAAAGCGTTTTTAATGCAGCCCCTTTGCCTGGCTCGATCAGGCGCAGGGTGCTGCATACACCCTTTTTGTCAATGGCCTACGCCTGCGGGTTATTTCGTTTATAAGCTTCACGCGCTTCGATATCGGTCTTTGTCATACCGGCGTTCTGCTTTTCATTGGTTTCTTTGTTAGAAAGATCTTCGTCAGCCATTGGGTTGACAGCCTGGCGCAGCTTGCTGTATTTTGCCTCGGAAGCAGAAAGCGCACTTTGTGCAACCGTCAACTTTGCTGTTGTGCCTTCGTGGGCTTTTTTTTCGCTATCCAGTGCGGCGTCGGCAGCTTCCAGGCGGGTAGTCAGTGCTTTTACCTGGGCTTGCAGATCCGTATTTGTCGGCCCTGAATTGGATGGATCCGCATTCTGTGGGTCGCCCGATTCGGTTTCTTGCTGGGTTTCGGTCCCGCTTCCGGTTTCCTCCGTTTCCTCGGTTTCCTCCGAATCTTCTGGCTGCAAGGCTTCCGCATCCTGAACAAACTGGTTGAATTGTTCGGTGCTCAACGTCTCCGAAATCGCTTTAAAGCTATTTTTGAATGCGTCGCCTAACCATTGCGCGGCGCTCTTTTTGGGCTTACTCATTGCTTATAAATTACAGGTGAAAAAATCGGGTTATGCTGCCAGCTGCAAAGCGCGTTTTGTAGCGGCTATCAAATCGCCTTTCGCGTCTACCAGTCCCAGCGCCAGCGCCTGGTCTGCGTTGTAAGTCTTGGCGGTGAAAACTTCATCGGATTTGATTTTTCCAGCACGGCCACGTCTTACAGCGCCTTCAAATTCGCGTTGGCAAGCGTCGCAGCTGGCTTGCAGATCTGCTTCGGCTTCGGCGCTTAGCTCCTCTATCCAGTTGGCGCGGGCCTTGTCCGTGCTTTTCTTAGCCCGGATAATGCGCATGTCAATACCTTGATCTTTCAGGTACTGCGCCCAGCCTTCGTAGATAATCAGGGTTCCGATGGATCCCACACCGCTGGCCGCCTGGTTCTCGATGAAGATTTCATCGCACTGGCTGGCTACGTAATAACCGGCGCTGTAACAGGAAGCGACGCTGGCGACAATCGGCTTAACTTTTTTGAATTCGACCACCGCCTGGGCGAATGCTGGCGTACTGTCGGCAGTGCCGCCGCCGGTGTTAAACTTCAAAACCACACCTTTGATATCGGGATCCGTGGCCGCCGCTTTCAACTGGCGGATATAGAACTCGTTACCGTAACCGTACCATCCACCGCCCCGGCTCATTTCGCCCGTAACAGGCAGAACCAGGATATTTTTATCCGGGGAATAGGCATCTATCAGGTAATTGTTCCAGGCTTTGGCAAGTCCCGACGCTTTTACCGCAGGCTCGTAAGCCTTCGGTAGTGCAGGGCGGCTATTCGCAGGTTCTACGCTGTGAAGCTTCGCCACTAAGGCTGGTACCTCAATTTCGTTGATTTGCCAAATGAATTGGTTAGATAGCGGCGTCATGTACTTTATTTAGCTGTGAACTAATGTTGGGTACAATTTTAACCGGGTGGCGCGCCGCTAGAAAGGACACAAAAAAAGCCCGGTAAAAGCTACCGGGCTGCTGTCAGGTTCGCGCCTTTTAAGCGTTAGGTCGGTGCGGTGAGTTTGCCGCATACTCTTGCGCAACAATGGTGTCAGGATTTAATCCAGCGACATCCAGTCCTTTCATAATGGCTAAACGACCCAGCTCTCCATCCCATCCATCGCCAATAGTAAGCGGAACCGTGTTATTTGAAGCGAGCATTGAGGCCGGGAAATTAGTTGTTCGGGTAACTACCGGCACCCCGTTCCGGTATACCTTCGCCAGGCGTGTTTTCCCGTTGTAGCCTTCATTTCGGCCATACATAGCAATGTGCACCCATTTGTTGTATTCAAACGATAGCGCACCTGCTTGCGTAACATCGACGCCAGCAAAAAATATATTCATTTCCCCCGCTACAAAGCCGTACTGAAAGTTGAGATTATTCTTTGCGTTCCCTGTGGCGGGATCTGTAGAAGATAACGTCAATACTGTGCCGCTCTGGCGTACCGAACTGATTTTTACCCACATAGTGACCAAAACATCAGTTGTCTGCCCCTCAATTCCTATCGTAGGGTAAGGCGCGGTAGCGCTGCCGTAAATCAGCCGGTCGGCCGGTGCTGACGATCCTGCATTTACAATGCTCTGAAACGACAAGCTTTTGTTTGCCGCAGAAAAAGGAATAGCCGATCTTTCTGCAACCAGGCATTCGTTCGGCGCAGGGCCACTTTTAGCCAGGTTCACGAATTCATACCCGTTAGGCACCGGGTTCGTTTGCGGCGGGTAAGTTTTTGACTTCCGGAAATCTACCAAAAGAACTGTCTGCGGGTAGTCCAAAACATCCGTTTTAACCTTTACCCCGTTTGGGACGGCCAGCGTTCCCGGCGACGTTATAATAGTTGCGCTCATGTTACTATTTTCTAAAAAGTTTGTAAAAATTATTTGCGATAAATGGCCCGCCTAACGTGCCTGGATGAATCCGGTCTGCACTCATAAAGCCAGCGTTTACCTGCGCCTGGGAGAATTCGCCCATTGCAGAACCGTGGTTAATAAAAGCGCCGTTATTTTCCTGGGCCAGCTCGAACAGCACCTTTGCGTAGTCCAGGAATTTGTAAGTTTTGGGGATCTCTGTTTCGAATTGGGTGTATGTTGGGCACCCAAAAACCAGATCACAACCCGGATTAATCGTGCGGATCCTGTTTACTGCCGTCTGGATATTGGCTTTCATTGTGGCGGGCGCAGTATTGCTGTTCATTTCGTTGGTCGTGAACATGAACACTACCACTTTCGGGTTTAGGAACGAAACCGATTTTTGCCAAAGGTCATTATTGCCAAATAGTGCCGCCGTGCCGCCAGAAATGCCGCATTTATGCACATTTAAAACATTGCCCAGATTGCGACCGATTGCGCCAGCGAAGGTAATCCCAGCTGCAAGCGCCTCGAATTGAATAACGAAGTTTGCCCCTTTTGCCGCTGACGCGATAACCAGCGCGCCGATGTCCTGCACGGCGCTGGAAGTGCTGACAATCGCCCAGGCGTCCTGTTCGGATTCCTGGAAACCGGGCTTGAAGAATCGCCACCTGAAATCGCCACCGCCCACATCTTTTTTGTATAAGAGGGTGATAGTGCTGGCCGCCTCAGTGGCTGTCAGGGTTAATACCGTGTTTGCTACCTGAGAAACGATGTAGCCATCGACTCCGATATTAGAGACGGTACTTGCCGACCAGTCCGCAGTTGTATAAGATACTTTCAAAGTGTCTTTCACGGATTGGTTAATGCTTGCTTCGGTTGCGCCGAACCTGTTAAAACCACACCATCCCGCGCCGCCATTCCCGTAGCCCTGCGCCATTATCAGGTTGTATAAGTGGCGAATGAAGTAAAGGCCCTGCGTGAAGCTGTCGCCTACGAAAACCAAGTCCATCGGCGTATTTTGAAGTATAATCCACGCCATCCAGGATTTAAGCCTTTCTGACCCCCAGATATTTGTCGTAGGAAGGCCCCGCGCACCGATCAAGCCAGAAATCCGCTCGTTTATGTTAGATCTTGTGCCCCTGGCTGCCGCAATTTCGGCGAAGGCTTCGGTTAAACCCGCTGGATTGGATGAATCTGTATTATCAGCATACTTGCACCAATAAACGTCACCATTGGCGTCACGTTGAATATAAATGGCAAGCTTGCCATTTACGAAAGCTTCTTCCTCAAAAGAAACACTGCCCCCGCCAAAAGGCACCTGACCTTCAACAGCACCATTATTTAAAATCCACGATTGGCCGTTTTTGGTTAGGATAAGCCCGTTCGAAATACCAACTTCAAATTTGGGCTGGGTGAATGTGGTACCATCAACAAACCAGGCTTCGTAAACATCTCCGTTAGCGTCCCTGTATGTGCGCAGGGTCTCTTTGCCGTTGACAATGGCCATTTCCTCAGTTTCTCCAACAGATAGCCTAATATCAAAACTAAGCTTACTATAAGAAACCGAATCGTCGCCAATGCTGCTGGTATTTGGACGCCATACAAACACATTATCTACCCCGTTCCAGTGGATAGCATCGCCTTTGTTCATGTCCCTGGCCGTGCCGGTAATACTCGAATTCCCGGCAGCGTCTACGATCCAGGCGTCACCATGCGTTTTTGTTGTTGTCGCAAGATTCGGGGTATTTGTGGCAATGGTATAGTTGCCGCGCGGGCGGAACCCTTGCGTAATCAATGCCTGAATCTGTCCAACGTAAAGCAAGATTTCAGCGCTCATTTGCTGCCGCAGTTGCTCTGTCAGTAATCGCTGTTGCTCTGCCGCAGATTTGAAAGATCCCGCATCCGTCGCAGACTGCTGGGCGGTGTTCTTCAGCGCGGTCATTTGTGCAATACTATTTTGTATTGCCGTGCTTGAATTAGTTTCAAAAACAAAGTCGGCCATTTTGGCCAATCCATCCCTGAAATCATTTTCAGCAATTGCCCTTGCTGTGTTGTCGGGGAACGTTTCCGTTACCCATTCTTTGAATTGGTCTAGTGTAAAGCCCATTTTTATTTAAGAGTTAAAACCGATAGAAAAGCCGTAGGAAAATGCCGCGTCGTTGGGGAATATGTCGCTATCCTCGTAGGCAAGCAAGGGAAAGAAGGGTGCAAGCTGGTTGCCCGAAAAAGTGAAGACCATCGGGTTTGCGTCCCTGGGGCCGGATCCTGTGGTGGCCTGAAATGCGAAATCTAGCCCATCAGGCGTGCCACCGAAAGCCCGGCAGGTCCCGTTATAATCTTCCGCAATAAGGATCCACTGCGTTTGCGCGTTGGTCACAACCCATTCAGTGATAGAATCCAGAAAGTGAGGGAGGGAAAAGCTGATCTGCACCTGCCAGAAAATAGAACCGGATTCGGCTTTCTGCTTTTGAACACTGGCTACGCATGAAAGATCAGACGGGAAAATGAATTCGTAGAACTTGAAGCTGGACTGCGGCACCAATCCGACGGAAGGGAAAACAAACAAATTATTCGAGCTGGTTATTTTAAGCCGCCGAATGCCGGATTGGTTGAGCGGGAGGGGTTGCCAGGGCTGGGTCGTGAAGATCGTTTGCATATCTCAAAAGTAGAGCTACAAAAGGGTCAGGGAAAGGACAGAAAATCAGGGGGGCGTAAAAACAAAAACCGCGTCTCCTATTCAGAAACGCGGTTTTTGACCCTGACAGAAATAGCTTACCCCTGACAAAAAAGACTCAAACCGGACAAAAAGCGCCTAGCCCTGACAAAACCGGCTCCGAAACTTTACGGCTCGTTAATAATTTCGAGTCGAGTTCTTGCCGGTGATCCCGGTAGATTTTCTTTGCCGCCTCCCATTCCATGTCTTTGTCTAGTGAGTCGCTTACAACTATGTTTCTACGCGCCAGAAAAGACCGGACGCACCAACCATAGTCCCAGCCACCGTGCAACAAATGAACAGCGGATACTTCACGAATCAGCGACGCCCGGAACTGCTCAATAAAAAAAGCGGAAAGCGCTGCATAGCGATCAACAGGAACGTCAAAAGCCTTCTTTTTGCACTTGTAGCGGATCGTCAGGATTTCGTTTGACTTCGTTTTTGCTGGCGTTTCAAATGTCTGATTGTAGTGGATCATCTTAGACATACAAACAATCAATTTCCCGATTTCGCTTTTCTGTGGGGCCAGAATAACGCCTGGCCCGAGGTGATCATAATCAGGTTCTGACAAAAGAAACTTGTACACATACTTAGGAACACTTAGGGTGATTTCCTTAATCATCTGATAGAATAATTAGTGGGTTAAGAATATTAGAATAATTCTAATTACACACGTAGATTTACTTTGTAATTCAGTAATACAAATATATCTATTTATTAGAATATTCACATTACTTCAAATTACTAATTGCGCCTAAAATTCCATGTAGAACCCCATTCGCATTTGCGCCATTTACTGCGCCTTCCACACCCCTGGTCGCTCCCGTATTTTCATTGACTGCCGCCCGTACCGCGTCGATCGCGCCACGCAAGGAATTAACCTCCGTGCCCAGTACTTTCAAAGCATCTGCGACGGTTTGCCCGTTGGCTGCCAGTGCTTTCACCACAAGGCCCAAAGCCTCGCCGGTATTGTCTCCGGTGACTTCCAAAGTATCAATGATCAGCTGCAATAATCTAAGCTGTTCCTGCCCCTGTTTCTGGGACGCCTCAAAGGCCGCCTGGCTTTCTGCTGTCGATGGGTTCGGCTCACTGCCGTCCAGCCCATCAAAGGCCCCAGTGTCAGCGCTGGGCATATCGGCCGTGTATGCGTCGGCTTCCGCCTGGGCTTTGGCTGCTTCGGCTTCGGCATCTTTGGCCGCCTGCTCTGCCTTGCGCTTTTTGGATCCGAAAAGGTACATTTCGCGCGACCAGTACGGCGAGTTAAACATAGCCCCGCCGTCGCGGTAGCTGCTCTGCATGCCCGTTTCCATCGACACCGCTTTATTGCGCATACCTGGCGTTCGGGCATTCTTGAACATTTCGTTAATCAGCGGCATATTGGCCGCCGTCTGATCAGCGCTAATGATCGCTTCGTCGCCTTCCATTTCGCCCACTTCACGGCCAGAAAACCGGTCTATTAGAGCAATCCCGCCAGTGCCGTAGATATTGCCATGCTTGCCGCCCCTGATAATGGCACCATCACGTGCAAACGTCGGTTCTGGCTGGTTTTTGATCTTGGCAATCTGCACGCCGGTAACCACCGCCGCCGTGGCGGCCAGGATAATGTTTAACGGGAAAAAGTTTGCCAAAGCTTTGAGCACTGCCAGCGCTCCCGTGATTAGGGCCGTGGCAATATCGGCTTTTTTCTGGGCGCGGAAAGCTTTCTGCTTTTCGGCCATTTCAGTAGCGCGGGCCTTCCGGTTTTCGGCGGCTATCGTGTCTTCCAGGTCTGCTTTAAAATCCGCCTTTTTCTCGGCTTCGTCGCTGGCAAGTTGGATTTGTTTTTCAGAGGAACTTTCCGCGTCGGCCAGCAAAGTTTCGCTGCTTTCAATGGTGAATTCCTGCAAGGCGTCGATCATTTCCGCTTTTGCTTCGGCTTCCTCAGTGGCTAGGCGTATTTTTTCTTCACTTTCCTTTTCGGCCAGCCGGATCTTTTCTTCGATCGCCCGCTTTTCATCTTCGGTTTTAGCCAGGTTTGCCAGTCGCTGCAAATCCTGGATCTTGGCTTCTTCGGCCGCTTTCATCTGTTGCAACTGCTCTGAATAATACTTTTTCAAAGCGGCCCGCTTGTCTTCCTCTGTGGTGGTTTCGCTGGTCAGTATACGTTCAAGCTCGGCCAGCCTGGTAGTCTCGGCAGATTTTAGCGCTGTGACGTAATTGGAACTAGCGGTGATCATTGATTCGGTCACCTGCAATTCGGCTGTCAGGATCCCTATTTTAGCATCACGTTCGCGATTGGCTTCTGCTATGGCTTTTTCGGCTTTGCGCTGGGCTAAATCATTCAGGAAGGAAACGGCGGCCTGGGCAGCCTGGGCGCCTGTCTCGTAGTTGGCCATATCAGCACTTAGCCGCTGCTGCCAGGCTGTTTGGTGGCCTTGCACGATTTGGGCCATACTTGCCGTGAATGCGGAAATATCGCCATCCAGTAGCGATTTGAACATATCAGAATACGCCTGTAAATTCTGCTGTTTCTTTTCCCGCAGGTCGTCGTCAATCGCTTTTTTGGAGGCCGCATTCTGCGCCGTGGCTGTGACAGATTCCTGGTGATAGCGGGCTTCGACTGCTAGAATCGCCGCAGCTGCCTGGTCGTTGTCTGTAATATCGGCAGCGATCCGGGCCTTTTCGGCAGCTTCTTCCTGGGCCAGCTGCTCTTTAAGGTGGCCCAGCTCCATGTCCGCCCGTTCCTTGGCAATTGCGGCCAGTTGGAAGGCGTTGCCTTTGGCCTGAATCACTTTGAAGTCGAGTAGCGACTGTTCGGCTTCTTTCTGCTGGGCACTGATAAACAGCGCATTTTCAGCGCGTTTCAACGCTTGTTCCTTTTCGGCTTCCAGCGCCTTTTTGCGGTATTCGGCGGCGACTTTGGCTATTTCATCTTCCGAATTCCTATTGATCAGCACGACCGTTGCCGCTTTGGTCGCTTCGTCAGCGGTGAGTGTCTTAATTTCTTCCAGGCGCTTGCGGCGCTTTTCCTCTATTTTAGCCGTTTCTGTGGCCAGCGAGTTTTTGGCCACGATCTGGTCGTGCTCGCTTTCCAGCTGCGCGGCCATTTCCAGGGCTTTCGCCCTATCGCTGGCGCGTTTTTCGTCGTACTTCTTTTCTGCATCCTCGAAGGCTTTCAGCTCTTTTTCCTTCTCCTTAGCGCGTTTTTCGGCCTCTTTTTTCTGGGCCTCCGTGACTTCTTTTTGATGGGCTTCGCCTTGCTTTTTCCCGGCCAGTTTGGCTTCTACTTCGCCGTTCGGGTTCTTCCAAACGCCTATCACTTCCTTACTGGTAGTTTTTGCCGCTTGCCCGATTTCGGTAAAGGCTTTACGCCCATAGGTGACCGCTTCTTCTGCCGCTGCTTTGGCGCCGGTTAGATTGCCTTTTGCCAGCTCGACCGCCGCCTGGCCCAGCTTGAAAATCGACATACCCAGGTTTGAAACATGGTTGATAATCTCGGAAGCAAGGCCCTTGATGATCAGCGCGACTGTGGCGAAACCTTTTCCAAATAGCATCAACGCAGGTACACTGGCATTGATCAGATCCAGGATAGCTATGAATACAGGACGCAACCCGTCGCCGACCGTCACCATAAGGGCGTCCATATTGTCGCCCAGGTTGGACGATTTTCCGCCCAAAGTGTCCATCATTTTAGCATTGGATCCGGCTACGCCTTCCATTTCACCAAAGGCCAGGATTGCCCCGTTAATCGCTTCCGGGGTGTTGGCTACCGTCTTTTGCATTCCCTTGAATGAGAATGTAACCTGGTCGCCTGATTTCTTTGCACTGATCCCGAATTCCTTTAAACGCTCGTTTTCGCCGGTGGCAGCGTCCATGGCAGCTTCCACAAGCATATCGAAGGTTTTGCCCTGGCTGGCAGCAAGATCCGCCATTGCAATCATTTCCTTTTGCGTAGGCCGTAAACCCCGGTTGACCATTTTTACATAACCGTCGGTTAGTTCATCGACGCTGAAAGTGGTTTCCGTTCCGATTTTTTTAAGCGCTTCCATAGCGCTCCTAGCCTCTTTCTGGCTACCCAGTGCCGTGGTGAGCACCTTGTCGTACTTCTCGAATTTGGCGGTAGTGTCAAAGATCTTCTGGCCCAGCTCAAAAATGTACTGCACAACAGCCAGCGCCAGAAAAGCGTTAAATGCTCCCTTAACGGTGTTAACCCCGCTGACCATCTTACCCCAAAGCCCTTTTTTATTGGGGTCATCTAAGCCGTCAGAAAGGCCGCGCATTTCTTTACCGACTGTATTTAACCGGTCTTGCACTTCTTTCAGCTGCTTAGATTTGGCGATAAAATCGGCAGTGCCAGGTGTGAGTTTTGACTGTTCTTTTAACAGGTTCCTTACCTCGGTTTTCAGCTGATCATAGGTAAGGGCAGTCAGGCCGATTTCCTTGCGTAGCTGCGCCTGCTCTTGTTGGTTTTTGTGAAGCTGCGCGTTCAGTGTCTGCCATTCTGCGGATCCTTTCGGGATCTCCTTCATAGCATTTGCGACGTCTTTCGCTTCTTTTTCGAGCGCGGCAAGCCTATTGCGCGACTCGTCACCATCAATTTTGAGGGTGATACTTACGACTTCGTTTTGCTGTAACATTGGGTTTACATTCAGATAGTGGGATTAATCCGAATGCAAGGAAACCAGGGCGAGGAGTGGGTAAAAGGACACAAAAAAGCGCCATGTAGGCGCTTCAATGATGTTAGATAGTTAGCAAAATTTGGAGAAAGAAAATGCATCTCAGTCACTTCCCCCACATTTGCCTGATTTACACATCTAGCATAATTCTGAACCGTTATTCTTACTTTTGTTTACAACAGTATACCAACATATTCAGAATATGGATCACTTGAAAGAAGTTGTGAGGAAGCTTAAATCTCAGTCGGATTTAGATTACAAGGCTTTATTCAATGCCGATAAAACCACGATCAAGATTTCCCTCATTTCTCATGGATTACCTATCGATGACGAAATTCCTTACTCATTCGAAGGCTTTAAAAGTTTGATCTCCAATTCGCAACTTTGGAGTGACATTGTGAATAGATTTGAGAATGAGGTCTGCGATCGATCATACAAATTAATTAGAATCCAGCTGGCAATGATATTAAAGGCAAATAAATTATATCAAGAAAAATTCTCTATCAAGTTCCCGAAACCGAATCTTTCGCGACCATGCGACGACTTCGCATTAGAGAGACAGTGCGTTCAACTGTTTATAACTAGGTTCGCCTTTAATTGCCTTGCTGTAAGAGAGTTGATGAACGAAGGTTTGGAAAAATTTGAAGCTTTCGAGTTGTCAATTGGGATTCTGCTTCGCGCTTGTTTGCTAGATGTCAAATTAATTGCTTGCTGGAATCACAAGCCAGAGTTTCTTAACTTCATGGTTTCTGAATCATTTCTTCCAAATAATTTACCAAAGCATATTGATCAAAATGCATTGCAAGGCTTTAGACGGCTCCATGATTTCTACAATCCTAATAAGATAAAATTTACGTCCGACGACACAAAGAAAATGTTGGCGAATCTTGCCCCGCAGCTAAAAAAGGATTTTGAGGAACTTTATCTGTTTTATTCTAAGTACGATCATTTTAGTTTCATTCCTATTCTCTCACGTCACTCTGTTAGACAACAATTAATGCGTACTCTTCGATCTGTCGATCTGATCCGACAATTTATGTTTATGGTAATTTCTCGAAATTCTAATTTACCGAAGCAAGAGTTCTCGGAAATATTAGGGATGAATGAAGAACTAAACGAACAAACCGGTCATTATAAACTTCTTAGTGTATCCTCAAAAGACTTGCTATCGGGGGAATTTCCTGTTTTCAACTAGTTTGATTACAAAAGTAACCCACAAAGACACTTCTATATTTTGACCAACAGGCAAGCAAATTCCTTTTCGATCGGCAGATCACCGGCCACGTGGGCGACCAGGTAGTTTAAGCCTTTGTAGTGGATCGGCTGGGAAAAATCCAGGGTGGCCAGGTCTATTTCAGAAAGTGTAAAGCTTTTTCTGAGGTAGAACATTTCACGACGTAGACGCTCGGTTCTTTTCCAGCTGGTGGCAGCAATCCCGCCAGGGCCTGTTAGATAAAGCCGGATCCCTGCCAACTCCGGGCTGGCCAGCGGCTGGTTTTCTGTGATCCCGTGCCAGAAAAGAAGGCGCGGCGCTGTGGTGACTGCCAGCTGGTTAAACTCCTTTGTGACTCCGGTCTGTTTGGCCACCGGCAGGCCCGTAGTTTCATCGACCAGGAAAGTAGAAAGCCGGATCGGCACCTTTACCAGCCCGATCGCATCCCCGCCCAGGTTGCCGGTTGCGGGCGTAAAATAGTCGCCCATGATTTCGGGCTTATCCTTCATCAAACTGTCGCCGCCGTCAAGCTCAAAAGCAAGCTGCAAGCGCCGGTTAAACTCCGGGATTTTCTTATGGCCCGGCGTCGCCTTTGCTGTCCAGTCTTTGACCGGCGTAAGATCCATTTGCGGTTCCCAAAAGTCAAGTTGCAGCCGCTTATTTGGCGTGTCGAATTTGTAACGCAGGTTTGGTATTTTGCGCAGCTCGATAATAAACTGGCCGATAGTCCAGGCGGGAACGTGCCGGTTTACGGTCACTACCTGGTCGCCGTCCAGTGCCCGCCAGTTCGTCAGGATCAGCGTTTGCCATACAGGATGGGTAAGAAAAGAACCCGACAGCGTTACGCCGGTCAGCTGCGCGATCCGGTCAAGTAGAAAGCTCACGAATAGCATAGGGACTTTGGGGCCAGCTGCCGCGTAGGCGGTGCCGGTATACTCATTAACGATCCCCGTGAAAGGCGGATCGAGGGCCGGGCCGTTGGTCCCGTAGTAGTCAGGGTTTAGGATGGAAGGAAAGCAAACCGCCTTCTTGCCTGCCATCATAAGATCGGCTGTCAGCACCGGCGGCAGCTCGACAGTACCCAAGTCTAATTCAGTCAGCGGCAGATCGGAAAACAGGCCGAAAAATCTTCCTAGATCATCGGTAGCATCCAGCGCATAGCCGGTTTGCGGATCCGATTCCTTCACGTAAGCATTACCCTTGTAGACAATAGCGCCGTTATTGATTACTTCGCACAGGTAAGAATATAAATCGTTCCCAGCTTGCGGCATTTCGGCATATTCAAAGATCCGCTGGTTCCGTACGGAAAAAGGAATATTCGGGATATTGG
The DNA here is from genome assembly GCF_000701505.1 of Dyadobacter crusticola DSM 16708. Lineage (GTDB taxonomy): Bacteria > Bacteroidota > Bacteroidia > Cytophagales > Spirosomataceae > Dyadobacter > Dyadobacter crusticola. The sequence goes on from NZ_JNJB01000005.1 coordinate 115,267, forward strand.
CCACGCTATTGGGGATTTGCTCATAGGTTAAATGAGGGTTGACCAGGTTAACTGGCAATTTGGGCGCTTCGCCCAAATCCAGGCTTTCGCCGTCTATTCGAATGTCGGTATACATAGTATTAGACTGGGATTACTTCAATGACCAGCGGCTGGTCAGAGCTATTAATTTGTACATTATCCAGAATGTAAAAGCCAGGGCCGGTAACGGTCAACTCTTTGTTTTTACCGACTGCTTTTAGTTTGCAAGCCTGGAAGGGTGGAGCTTTGTATTCAACTTCCAAAACCAAGTTTTTGACGCCAGTTTGGATTGTTGTATCTGACTGCCGTACCGTGGGCGTGGTCTGCCCTGTGGTATTCGTTACCAAAACGCTGCCGTCTATACGTAAGTCAACGACCGGCCCATACTTACCATTTGCAATCACCTTTAAATCGTTCATCGCGATCTTATGCAGGATAGCCACGTAAACGGGAATGTTATTGACTTCGCACAAGCCCTTAGAATTAGCGTACTGCTGGGTGTTATAGGTGGAAAACTCGGCTTCTGCCAGCGTATCCGCATCGCCGGGCATTTCGCCGCCATACTTACCGGCCTCGATCGCCACGGTAGGCGCGGTACCCAAAAAGCCCTTCCCACACCCTTGTCTTTTAAAGTCTATCACTCTGGCAATTGCCTTACTAGGGTATGGAGTAGATCCGGGACTGATTGACTCATCCCGCCAGGGCTTAATATAGTCGGGGTCGCCGGGAATATTAGCTTTAACAGCGTAGGGGATCACCTTGCTACCATCATCAGAGTAAACCTTTTGCAATCGCTCCCAGGTTAAATTCCCCGTCCTTTTGCCTTTTACGTCCAGTACGGCCCTAGATGAAAAACCCACCCATTTACTGGCACGTGCCGCGATTGGCGCAGCCGCTGGCATGCGGCTATAATTTTTGTCTGAATACGTCCTTTTTAGCTGGAAAGTGCGTTCGATCAACCCCGGGCGGTCTTCGCTGTATTTGAGGTTGTCAGTGATCAGGTTCATTGCCTCAAAGCCGTACTCGCTTTCCATCAGCACTACTTCCGAAACCATCAGTTCGCGCAGGTAATCAGCGTAAGTAGCCGCGTCCTTCTCAAAAAAGCCTGTCGAAAACTGGATCCCTGAATTTTCAGTTACGCCTATTATTTCCAGCTCTGAAAAGTCCAGGCCCTTACCAGTCGGCCGCTCCTTACGCGTCGTCGCTTTGGTCACGTCGGTTTCCTGGGTCGCTTTCCCCAGCACGCGCAATGTATCAAACCCGCCCAGGGAATTGGAAAAAAGGACAAAGCGCTCGAATGGGTGGTGCCTGCGATCAACATTAAAAGCCCTTACCTCCGTAAATCGCCGGTTTTCTTGATCAGAAAGCCAGATTTCGTAACGTGTGACATCATCGCCCATCCCCAGAGCCTGGACAGACACAGGACAGCAAATGACCTGGAATGGCCGCAGCCCTTCAATGGTAGAATGCGTGATGGTTTCCCTGACCCCGTTCGCCTGGGTGATGCGGATCCTTAACCGGATCTGGCCAGGAAACGGCGCCATATTAAGCAAGAAGTATAAATACTCTGGTTGTTTGGGACTAACCATCTTTTCGTTTGGCTGCCAGGTTAGAAACTGCCGCTTTTCGGATTGGTACCGCGAAAAGAAGTTATGCTGATAACCGGCAAAGTCCCTGGCAGCAATACCCGCCCTGATAGCTGTACGGACGGTCAGGGATTTGTCCCATAAACCAGGCTCTATTCTTTCCCGGATCACGTAGGGCGTAGTCAGCGAAGCTATGGCCGTCATTTCATTCGCGCCACGGTCAGGCAGGGTAATAGAAAGCTGCCCAGCCAGGATTTCTTCCAGGCGAAATTCGCAACCTTCGTAGATCTGTGCGCCAGCTGAAAGGGTCGGCGGCTTCTCACGTCCTTCCAGAGTCAGCATTGTTTCAAAGACGGGCGAAAGTGGGAATTCTGGCAATTTCAAATCCAGGTAGTAGCGCATTTCCGAACGATCCGGATATAGTTCGGGATCCATTGCTGGGATAATGTGCGGCAACTCGTTTCTAACCAGGTAGGCGTCCGACCAGGTCAAACCCAGTTTTTTAAAATCTATCATACGGTTTCAGAATTAAATTTTGTTTGATCAGCTGATATCAACCGGACGGCCGAAATATTGTAGACCTATTGACGGTCTTTCAGCGCTTTTTTCATTGTATTCATTACCGCTTGGGCTGCGGCGGCCTGGATATTCACCTCAATTTCTCCGTAAATTTCCTTCATGTAGTTGCGGATATACCAGCCACGGCCCCGACGCGTGACCACCGGCTGGTAAAGCCGTGAACGGGCAATGGCCCAGGCTAGCTGGTGGGCGGCCACTTCTTTATCCACTGGGAAAGTGCCGTTCTTCCGGCCGGAAATAAACGTGAATGGCTTTTTACCTGCCTGTCCTTCCATTACACGCCGAACCCAGGGCAAAAGCTCGTTTTCTTCATCTTTGACCGGCATTTGCTTATCGTAGGTCATTTGTCGAAGATCCTGGAAGCGGCCGTACATTTCGAACTGCATAGCCATTTCGGTAATCCAGCCCGTGTTATTCTGGCGGACTTCCCGGAATATTGAGCTTTTCAAATTGCCGGTCATTTCCAGCCCTTCTTCGGCCAGTTTTTCTTTCAGCTCTTCGATACCGCGCCCGCTGATCTGGTTGGTGATCTGGTTAACGACCAGCCAAATGGTATCATAGTCAATATCTGGCGTCCAGGTTACTATCTCGCTCATACTCCTACCAGCTCGTTTGTACTGGTAATCATCGTTATGACCACGTAATAACCTACCGCGCCATCAGTTCCATATTCCCACGGCGCCATTTTGTAGTAAAGCTTTTCTAGCCTGAAAGTCCGGTTTTTAGAATCGCGCCGCAAACAGCGAAGGATCCGCCAGGCGGCCATTTGGCCCAGCTTAAAACCAGCCAGGCGGCCGTCGTGCGACTTATCAGTAGGGTAAAGGATGCAAAAACCGACATCCTGCTTTGCTTCGAAATTCCCCATTTCGTTATCATCACCGGTAATTACCGGCATAAGCAGCGCCAGGGCTGGAAAGCTGAATTCGTCAGTTTTAGCAACCTCATTGAACCTTTCCATTTCAAACGGGCTGTTAGAGGTTTCCAAAACCAATGTTTTCAGCTCTGGATCTTCTGCGACCAGGGCCGAAAAGTAAGCTTCCATGCTCACGACATCGGACTGTAACAATGCGAACTTGCTCATAGTTTTGTCGTTTTCCAGTAGTCAATCCAGATCCATTTCATTAGCTGGCCAGCGGCAGCAAACGACCGGTGGCCTACTGCGCGCTTCCCGCACTTGTAGAGTGAATAAGGCAGCAATACAGTAAAAACGCCTGCTTTGATCGTCAGCACAATGGCCACTAAAAGCCATTTAAGAAGAAAGCGTAATGCCTGGTAGATCCCTTCCAGGATCAAAAAAAACAAGGCATAGAGAGTAAAAAATATAGCCTGCAAAAATGAGTCGTTTTTCATTGCGTGTTTGAGGTTGCGGCCTGCTGGCCAGTCGGGTTTTCGTCTAAGGTAGTCATTTCAATATCAGTGAAATGATATTCGTATTCTTCCAGGTCAAAGCCCATCACTTCCAGGGCCAAATCCAGCGGGCCTTTCAACAAACGGCGGTAAGAAGGTGTCATAAACCGGATGTGGTACATGACAGAATGCATTAATTCAGACCCGCTACCGCCTAATTTATCGCCTTCCGCGATACCGGCTAGCCCTGGTAAAATGCCGTGACCTTGCGCCTGTTTTACGCCTGCCTGCTTGATCAGGTTCATATACGCGTCGTCAGTCATTTTGTTTTCAATCGGCGTGATTCTGATCAGCTTCCGGTCGCCAGCGCCACCGGTGCCCATGATATTACCGATTAAAACCAGCGCTTTGTCTGCGTTGTTGACGCCAGATAGGTAGTCGTCCATTCTGGCCATGAAATCATCTTTGCGGCCCTCAATTTTCTCCTGGGTTTCGGGATCTTCCAAATCGTCAGTATCTAACACAAAGTAACTTTCGTCGATTTCGATCAACAGCTTAACATTATAGCCATTTTCCAAACCGGATTTGTGATATTGAGGTGCCATATTATCTACTTGCGTCCAGACCTTAGTCCCCCACCAAAGGCCCTGGTTATAAAAATCAGCTCCGATCTGGGCTTTTTTCAGCACGATCACGCTTTCCAGCCATTTGTCCGGCTGCTCCGGATCGAAGATCGGAACGGCTACCGTATGTTCGGCCTTAATTTGGGAATTGGTGCCAAAGAATGGATTAATTAAAACCCGACTGATTGGCTGGCCGTTGGCTGGCTTTTCAAAGCGTACTTTGTTAGGCTGGATTGTTTCTAAAAGCACCTGGCCGTCGTCCTGAATTGAAAACCGAACAAATGCCATTTCGGCAAAATGCAGGCTCAACGCGGCCAGTTCCAGGTATTTCGAATAGACCTGTTTTCTGCGAAACCAGGTTTTCAAATCGGGATTTTTGACCAGCAAACGTTCTTCTTTTCCTTTCTCGTTGATTGTGGTTTTCATCAACTTGACGCCTGCCCCCAGCATGAATTCTTTCGCCTTGTCCATCAGCTGCGGTTTGCTTGGAGAATCCCAGCACAAACGAAGCATTTCCAGAAGTTGGTTATCGTTTTTGCCCCACTTGACCCACTCGAAACCTGCCTTTTTTTGTGCGGCAGCTTCCGCGCTGTCGGCCGTGGCCACGTCCAGAACCGGGTTTGTGATCCTAACCGTGTGCTCTGATTTGGCCAAGTGGTACAGGTTCCTTTCGATTTGTCTTACCATATCAGTAATTTTTATGAATGATGCGTAACCATTGATTTGTACGGGGCAACCTAATAGCAATAATCAGGCGGTTTCTAAGCGTGAACGGACGCCCCAGCCCGTCGATGTCTTCCAATAGCACAGACCCTTTTTCAATCAGATCGTAGCGCAGCTTGCCTTTCGTACTTTCGCCAGCGAACCGCTTACCGGATTTCCCCAGGTTCTGTTTCATACCAAAAGATCCGTCACCCGCCTTTCGGTATTTCAAGTCAAAACCCCGGCTGGCAGGATCGTGTAGTATCTTCCAAAAAGTATCTATGCTGATTGCTTCCATGATCCAAAACTATGGCCTCGTGTGAGCGCTCGAAAAGACAGAAAAAACCGCCGAAAAGGCTTCCAATTTCTATTTTTGGCAAATATCAGGTAATCAGTAACTTACCACATTTCTAGGTCGAGATCGGCATTTCATTTTCCAAAACTCCCCCAGCTAAGGCGGCACCCTTTCCATTTCCGGTAATTACCGCGAACCCGATTTTTCGAATATCTTAAAGCCCTTCGGTCGGTGCGGCTGTCCGGTGATGGGGTGCGGGGTGCCTAGCTGCCACCCACGAACCGCATGCTGCTGCCTTTGGACTTTGGTCTGCTCGATTCGGCAGAATACTTGTAGTAGATCAGGTAATCGAAGCAATCACTTAGGTGTGTCGCATACTCTTGCTGCAAGCTTGTTCCTTCGCTCGACTTGTCTTTCTTGTACTCAGGGCCAATCGGTGCATTCTGCATGGATATGATCAATGCCTTGCAGGTGTTCTGGTTGATACGGACGCGCGGCAGGCTTGCGGATCCTTCGGCCAGGATCCGGTCGATCAGGGCGAACCGGGCGCGGTGTTCCGGGTTAGCCTTCAATACCCGCATGTACACTTTCCAGCCCAGGCGGCGCAGCTCGGCGGCCACCTGTTTAAACATTGGCTCTTTGGATCCTGCGCTTTTAGAGCTGGCCGACGCGTCACCATACACGATCATATCCTTTTTTACATGGTCTGCATACGCGTCGTTCAGGGCGATTGCCAGCGTTTCGGCAAGGGTCTTTTCCTCCTTTGCCTGCTTGACATATACGTTATTGATCACCTTTAATTTGCCGGGCACCTCCTGGGCCACAATACCGCAACAGATATAATTATTAAAGTCCAGGCTTACTTCCAGGGCCTTGTTAGGTTGATAGTCCGAAAACGTAGGCAGCCACAAATCAGCTGGGCCGTTTCCATCACCTGATCTTTCGTAGGTAAAAACGTTTGCCGTGGTGTGCTTTTCATCATCAAACGAAGGGTAATAACTATTCGGCAGCTTTCGTAAGCGCTCGTTTAATACTTCCACTCGGAAAACCAGGGGTTCTGTGTTTTCCTCCATATTGGAAATATATTCCGGGCTTAGTGTTGGATTGTCCTTTGCCGTCCCCTCTAAAAAAAGGTACTTTTCGGGGTTTTCCTTCATTAGTTCTTCCGTCTTGAAAACCCACTGGCCCGACTGCATCCAGGGGTTAGACGTGAAATCGTAAAAGGCATTATGCAAATGGTTGTCTTTAAACCGCCAGCTATTGGCCCGGTATAACGTGGCCATTAGGATTTTGGAAACCCACTCACTTTTAAAAATGGCGCTTTCGTCAATTAGCCCCCCGTCAAAATTATGGCCCCTGTTTACGTCTGGCTTTTCGAACGAAAGTAATTGCAGGCAAAAACCGCTGTCAAATGTGATACAATGGTTGTAGCTTTTCGGGGATTTGTAGGGCTTGGGCCAGTCTGGAGGCGGCTCTTTGAACAGGACGTAATTCCCGAACGGATTTACCTTTTCGTGGTATTCATACCAGCCCATACCCGCCCAGGCATCGGCGCTGTCGGTCAGTACAATGTCCAATAGTTGTTTGAAAGTACGCCCGGCCAGGAAGAATTTCGCCCTGGGCAGCATCTTTGCAATGTAGCCGACGCAAACCAGCAAAGTATAGGTTTTACCAAACGCACGCCCGGCCAATAGCGTTTTGCGTTTGGCTTTGCTGGCCATAAATATTTTTTGCTTCGCCGACAGAAATACGATGTTCGCCCTATCGGCCAGCTGCCGCATTTTGGCTTTATTCAGCCTGGCTTCCTGTTCCGGTAACATCTTCGTAGGGGGTTTCTTCGATTTCTCTGTACATATCCAGCGCCGCTATATCGTCGGTAAAAATGATATTCGGGGCCACCTTGTATTTGTTGGGGTTTTCGACCTTGTCCTTTTCCATGAGGCCCCGGATCTTGGCAGCACTCATTCGGATTTTGGCGGCTTGCCCCAGTATTTTGGCGATTTTCTCCTGTACGTCCGGGTCAATTTTATACACCGGATCGCCGTCAGCGTCGAAGGTGACCGTTTTATAGTCGCCTATAACAGCATTCCCCATTTCTTCCAGGGTGTGGGCCATTTCCTCCAAACGGACGGCGTAGACCTGGCGCTGGGCCAGCTTCTTTGCATTGCCGAAATCCAGGGCGCCAAAGATCTGCTGGCAGCCGTTTACGACGTTATAGGCCATCGATTGGCTGATACCGCCCACAGGTGGCGGGCTGAACATGAGGGTTTCCACCACCTTACGTTCGCTTAGTCCGTCCAGTAGCAAGGTGAATGCGAAGAAATAGCGGTCGAAGTACTTTTTATCAGCTTCGCCCAGCTCTTTACCGGTCTGGATGTGATCCCGGTAACGTTGTAGTTTGTCTTCTTTTACGATCAGCTGCATAGCTTGTTTGCTTTTTTGAATGCAAGCTGGCTATGTGACGGGTGCGATGTAAGGACACAAAAAATGTCTATTTTAGCAAAGAAAAATGCCTGTCTCAGTTTGGCGACGTGACAGGCATTAAAAAAAGTGGATATATCAAACAGATCAAATTTAATGAAAAAGAAGGTCGGCTACACAGTGTGGAAAAGAATTGATGAAGTTTTTGCCGGAAATAGAGATCTATTCATTGTTTCTACGGCTGAAAACAAAGCGTTAATTCTAAACGATTCAGATCCTGAGTCTGATTTCTTTTTTGAATTTGGCTTTGGCGATGGTAATGGTCGTTACGAAACTAAATACAAGCCTAATAGCCCCAGCCAGGTATTTACGACGGGTGACAGGTTTACAGAAGATGAACTTGTAGTGCACCTAAAACACTGGCTTAAAATTCTTAGAGAATTTCAAAATACACCTTCACCGTATGACCATCCGTTCGAAAGACAATTCCAAAAGGAATTTTATGAAAGTATCAAATCCAATGATTTAGACGCTGATTATGCGGCGTTCGACAATCATAAGATGATTTTATTGTACGACTATCTAAATGATGCTAAAGCTCATATTGATAACTACGAGGGCCATCCAAAAGATCAGGCAAAGCTCTACTTAATTAGAGAGCTTTGTTCTGAATTACAGGAGAACGTTCAGAACATGACAAAAAATGAAGCTATCAATAAACTTGCAAAAATATGGGCAAAGTCTAAGACAGTCAGCATCAGTTTAATGAAACAACTGCTTGCAGAATTTAAGAAAGGAATATTCAAGGCAATAACCGATGGTGGCATGAATGCTGGCAAAGAAATTTTCGACTATTTGAGCTAACGTTTATGAAAACCAACCATTTACTTTGCTTCTTCTTGGATATCTCTCTGTCAGAAATTACCGAAACCCTAATGAAAAACACTAGTAGTTTAATAATCGTAATTTTAGCGATCCTTATTGCCGTCACTCAATGCTATAAAGACGTTAAGGATCAAAAAGAAGCTGATGAAAAAGACAGACAATTAACAGCAACCCATAATAAGCTCGAAAAAGCAAACGATGAAATAAAAGCTGCTAACACCGAAATACGCATAAAAGCGGATTCTATCCAGAAATTGCAAGAGGAATCAGGCAAGGAAACAAGAAAATTAGCCGATATGCAGAGCGATGCAATTAAACTTCAATTACTGCTGAATGAACATGTTACTGGTGGCGCTAATAAGCCCATTATCGAGATAATGAATGTCGGGACTGCCCCTTACCCCGGCATGAGTGACCTACCTAACGCACCAAGGTATAAACCCGTAGATATAACTTTAACTAACCCTGGCAACGTTCCTCTCCGAGAATTAACAGTGCGAATATCTGGCAGTCTGGGATTCAAATTTATAGGACAAAGAGGGAGAGATTATGCAGAATACAATAGTGCTTTGCCCAAAGTTGACGATTACATAACTTACGGCCCAATTACACTACCTGCAAACAAGACCACAAAAATATTTACCGCAAATTACGAGCCATTTACCAACTCAGCTAAGTATGCTATTGATATAACTTGGGAAAATGGATACTACACAATGTTTGTAGATTTACAGCCTATTGACATGATGGGCAATTTTGTGACTCCACAGCAAGCTCCCCCGCGTGCCCACCTACGGGTAAAGAACGTCAAATACATGGTGGGCCATAAGGAGGTCGATCCTAACGATTATTTCCGAAGATAACTCTGACTAAGATCTGATTCAACCTCTTACCCACAGCTAAGATGCCAATTTGTATTATTTGTAGGAAAGAAAAGCAGAAGTTCAATATTGAGCATATTATCCCTTTTGCCATCGGTGGAGTATTGACAACAAACAGGGTTTGTGCTGAATGCAACAGCTTTTTAGGCACCCAAGTTGATTGTCACCTCACAAACAACTTTTACATCGAAATGAAACGCCGCGATTTAGGCATCAAAGGCAGAAAAGGAAACTTACCTGATCCACTTGCAGGCCCGGCAAAAGTGAAGGATACAGGACAATCAGTTATCATAAAAAGGGGGAAAGATGGTCAGATTGTTATCTCTAAACCCCCAAAGTTAGAGGTGACTAGTTCTGACACGCTGTCGCTTAAAATGACTGGCCCTGCTTCTGATTTGCCTGCACTAGACAAAATGCTTGACCGATTTTTGAAACAAAATAATCTTAAAAGGGCTGACATATCTAGTCAAGAAATTAAAAGCGTTATCGAAAAAGCTCCAGAGGTGGTTAAAACTTTTGAAACGCAGATCTTTCGACTATACTTGGCGCAGCTGAAAATTGCCTATGAATTTACAACACTACTGATACCCGGGTATTTTGCCGACGAACGAGCACATGAAATATCGGACAGGCTATTGAACTATGAACGTGATTCAGAATATCCAGATTCCTTTTTACTAGGTGAGAAGTTCAATGATGTATACATGAAGGGCGTTGGTCAATATTTTGACTTCAATAATGATACTCATTACCTCGTAGTGTTGCAAACAAAGGCCGGATTGATGTGTCACGTTAATCTATTTGACTTAAGTATTTATTTTATGGTGTCCACTAAACAGTATTTCACTCCTGGCGAGACGTACGCATTCAAGAATGACGCAATTAAAAAAGAAGGTCGCTTTTTTACGTTTGAAGATATTCTTCGCAATGTTCAAAGTGGATTAATGATGTAAAATAGCTATTTACTGACCATGCATAGCTTTGTCATGCATGGCCAGTTGGTTTCAGATCTTTTAAGGTGTGGAATTTTCGTTTTCTTTGGCCGCTTTAAGGCCAATCTCAGCAATTATGATACTCAGTAGCATTGTACACGCCATTTGTATAACTGATAGTCCCCGATTCGGAACATAATCGTAAATGTGAGTTTCGACCCCTTTAATTACTAAATTCAGAAAAATGAAGGGGATCAGGATCGAAGCCGTGTAAGAAATCGCTTTTATCATTAGTAGCCTTTTTTGAGAATTACTAGGTAAAGTTGACATTGATAGCATCACATAGCCAGGTTCGATTCCCCAGCTTCCACCTTCTAGTATAGAAGTAACTTGCCTTACCACTTTCCGACCTGTGTATTGTTCATTGTTTGGCTCCCATTCTTGCAGTACTAGCCGATCGCCAATCCTAAAATTTCGATCGTTAAACCGCATTTCTGCTGTTTTTAGACCACTTTGTACCCATTGGAATGGCCCCGGCAAAGTTTTGAGATAGTGGACACTGGTCAGCTTGTATTCTTCCCGGGGTGGGAGTTCGGGGGAGGGGTTCCAGTTCGCTGGCCGGGCTCCTTCTTGACCTTCCCTTATCAACCTTCCAGTGGGCGGGGGTGGCGGATTATGCATTCCTGGAACCTGCCCAACTCTTGACTGTGAATCCTGCCATGCTATGTATGCTTCATACGATCCATGCAGGGCGATTTCGTCCGCTAGTTTGTGTACGATTGATGACATTAGTTGTAAGACGCGTTAAATGCCCGGATTTGGGCACGTAAGTGTTCAACCTGCTCTAATATTTCACTTGGTGCATGGCCTGAATAATAATTTAGAAGGGATAGTGTGTATTCGCATCCGAAGAAGAATATTTCCTTGAACACTTGCTTTACCTCGTTTTCTCCTTCCATTTCAGGCCCTCCGACTTTCTTAAAAACTTCTTCAAAAATTTCATTAAAATCCAGCTTTTCTATTTCGGGTAACTTATCTGTTTTTTCCATGATATTGATTAGATATGCCCAGCTGAGCGGTGATCGTGGAACAGGCTACTGACCTGTTCCACGGAATAGATTTAAGTGGATACTGTGGGCTACCTTCCTGCGTCCAGATCCTTATCCAGAACGACGGCCACCATTTTGTCCAGGCTAGATTCCGCAGCCTTTGAAGCTCTTAAAACCGTCTGCTTCTCTTCCTTATTCTCTTTCGGGATCCTGAAATATTTGTTTTGAAGATCCCGAACGGCCCGCACCTGGGCGGCGAGTGTTTCGATCGTTACCGAATTTTCCATGATTAGTTGATTTAGATTAAAAGTCTTATTACTCCCCTTCAAAATGTTGTCTTCAAAATTCCAATCTTCCACAGCCATTTGAAGGTCTAAACGGCCTTTAACCCGCTGCATGAATGCTGTCAGATCCTGGATCCTTTGCGCATTAATTTGCTTTGTTATGGTAGCGTTGTTCATTAGCTGATTCGTTTGACTAGATCCCTCGAATGTTCGGTTTTGTCGTCCCAGTAGCGGCCATTCAGCTGCCAGTACCTTTCCCCTACCCTGACCGGCGTACTGCCGTTTTCTTCCAGTACTTCGTCGATGGTGACGGTTTCTTTGTTGCGTTGCTGCCAGACCTGGCCAGCGGCGATTTGTTCAGTGTTTTCCATTGACTTGTTTAGAATGGTAGGTCATCGCCTTCATCACCTGGCGATCCTGGCGCGGCCGGTGCTGCTGGCATAGCGGCGCTTCCTGCCTGCTGTCCATTATTTGCAGCTGATAGCAGTTTTACTTTATCAGCGTTGATTTTTAGATCCGCGACATAATGGCCGGAACTATCATCCCGGCGGACGGTCACACTTAATTCGCCCTGAACAAATACGGACGTTCCTTTTTTGAGGTATGAAAGCAAACTTTTTTGATTCACAAAAACCGAAAACCAGTCTGTTTTTTCCTTCGTTTCTTCCCCTACTTTCCACTTTTCCGACGCTGCGACCGAACACCTTACAAACTCGCGGCCGTTCGTGCTGTGCAGCGTTGCGTCCTTGCCAATGTTCCCGATAATCTGGATCTGCTTCATTTTAAAAAATTGGTTTGATTGAAAAATTGTAATTGTCTTATGCAGCTGCCTGCGCTGTTTCTTCCACTATTTCTTCCGGCATTGGCTTTTGCCACGGCTTTAATTTCCCCTGGATCACAAAATGGATAAAGCGGTGAATGTCCATGTATTCGGCCCGTTCTTCTTCCACGATTATCAGATCCAGGGCGACCCGTTGCGGGTAGGCGGAAAAAGGCTGTCTGGGATCCGTTCCGTGATAAAAACCGGCCACAATCAACAGATGTCCTTTATCGTCTGTCCAGCGGCTGAATTTGCGCACATCGAACCGATCGGCGTTAAATGCTGGAATTGATTCTGTTGTACTTTCCTGGGATTCTTCCATGATCGAAAAAAAAATTGTTTTGCTGTTCTCGTAGGGTGTGTTTTTACTACACTACATACTTTCCATAACTATTTGAAAATGAGCGACGTATATCCATGCATTTTGTAGTACGGCCCGTACTACACTTACTACATATACTACAATACTACACTTTTACTACACTTTTACTACACTTTTACTACACCTAAACCATTGATTATTAATTACTTATCTTACTTTGTAGTATTGTAGTGCGAAAAAATCCTTTATTTTTTTTTAAAAACACATCTATTCTTAATGGATATTTCCCTGCCTGTTAACAAGGTCAATACCAAAATTCTGTTGTAACTGCTTATAATTCAGTTCGCATGATCCTGTTTGTGGCATGGTCAAGGATTTGGAATTCGAATCCGCTTCAGTCAAAAATCGGACGGTCTTCGAAATGGCTTCCCACTCGGTTTGTCCTGAAAGTGTAGTAAGCTCTGACTGAATTGTGTCCCGATCGGGCGGTGACTTGAAAAATATCTGTCGATACTTCTGTGCAAACAAATTGTACAATTTCCTGAAATGGATCTGTATAATTTCTCCGTTTCCAACAAACCGGAAGTGAAAGCCTTCGTGAATCTGATTTGCTTCAAATAGGCCCTGAATGATCTCGAAGAATTCAGCGACCGCCTTACTATCGTTCTGAATCCTGAACTGGCGCATAATGAAGTTTTCGGCCACTTCCACGAATTCGGCCAGGATATCGGCTTCGTCCTCGGTCTGAATTGATAACATGTTAATTTTCCCCAGGCAGTGAAGGGCGAACGGCGCGGCCAGAATCTGGGACATATTGGCAAAAAGCCGTTCTGGTATGTTTTGACCTTTAAACCTGGTTTTCAACGAATTATAAAGGCGATTATAACTAAATGCATAGTTGTCGTTCGCCTCCAACAATCCGCGATACTTTAAAAGCTCGACAGTCATGCAGCCCAGACCGGCTTCCTGGATGCTTTCCAGCTGGTCGTAAGCCTTCCGCTGGGCGTCGGTTTTCTGCTGGGCCGTGATCGGGATAAATACGCACCTGGAAAAGAAAATGGGGTTTTCGGGAATGTAATTACTTGTCAGGGCTAGGGCGCTGTGGATCTCGACGGCCGCCGTGTCGATACTGTTAAAATCCGTCGTTGACTTGTGATAGCCGTCGTTGTCGTATGCAGCCTGCAAAAGCCCTTCATTTGTCAATTCATTATGGAATTCATCGAACCAGATTATCTGGTTACTGCTCTGGCTCATTAACTTAACCAGGGACGCGTCCGTATTTTTTGATTTCAGATTGACGCCCTCCTGCTTTCGGCCAAACCCAGCGGTCAGGATCCGAACCATAGAAGATTTTCCAGTACCTGCCCCTCCTTTCAAAAAAAGGATAGGGGAAAAGTTTTTGTATTGCAGGCCCATATCCCTGAACAGGGAAAATATATAGAAACAGACCGGAACAAAGCCATTTTCTGGCAAATGGGCCATTGCGTAGAGCTTCCAAAAGTCGCCAAAAGTTACATTCTGATTTGTGAGCGTGTGGCGCAGCTGTCGGGCCTTTGGCGGCTGTGGCGCTGATAGGTGCTTTTTGTTGGCTTCTACGATCCCGAATTCGTCCGGCGTCAGTAGTTCATTAGTGACCAGGTTCAGCGCTTTATTTGCGAAAAAATACACCTTACTGTCAGGGTGATACCCGTATCGAACCACCTTTATAGCGCTCGAAAACTCGGTCTGGGTGAACAAATAACTGTGTAGTTCGTCCAGGTGATTGTCTTTAATTTTGAATCCCAGCCGCCTTGTCGCCAGCATACTTTTTAATTTACGGGCACTGCAAAAATCATCGTGGATCACTTCGATATATTCAGAATTCCCGTCCGCTTTTCTGATCTCTAATACCCAGGTTACGTTCTCCTGTTCATCTTCGGTACGGTACTTAATGTAAACCTGAAAATTCTGCGCTACATGGTCGAAATACCGCCCACCTCTGATTTTCATCCCCCCCGTCTTTGTATACCAAACCGTAAATGGGATTTTGTCTTCGTCTGCGTCGTCTTCGTAATCAGCCTGCGTTTTTTTCTTCTTCTTTTTTTCGAGTTTCGCTTCTGCTTCCTGGACATCACGGTTTATTTGGGCTAATACAGCGATTTCCTGCTTTGTTAAATCTTTCGCCTTCGCTTGCTTCTCAGCCTTCGGGCGGCTTACGTCCAGCCCGTAGTCCTTACAAATGCTGAAAAACTTGGCAGCCGTCGTAAAGCGGGTAGTTTGTAGGGCATTATCAAATTTTTCGTCCGCGTCCTTCTCGCTGTACTTTGCATTCTGGGCGCTGATCCGGTGGAAGTAGGAACGGCCATTTTCGCCCAGGGTAGCCATACTGAAAGCAATTAGTAGCCATTCCGTTCCATATTCGTTGCAAATGTCCATTTTGTCGGCTTCGATACGCTCAACCACGGCGGCCACGTGCTTTTCTACGTCCGTTGCATCCTGTCTAATTTGGTGCTCGGTTTTCGGCTTTGGCGGGATCTGATTTTGGATCTTGTAAACCTTTGATTCGCCCCTATAAAACGCGTCTGGATCCCAGGAAAGGAAGCACGGCCGGGATACATCACTGCCAGAAGGATCTACTTTTTCATTGTCCGGTAGCCTATATACGTTATTAAAATAATGCGCTAGGTCTGCAAAAACTTCTTTATGCTTTTCGGTCTGCTCGATCCTGATCACCGCCTTAACTCCTGCCCCGCTGGGCGAAATAAAGCAGGCGGCCACATACGGATCCGCTACCAAGTGCATTTTCAATGCCTGGGCGTCTTGCAGCTTATCAAAGTCAATTACAATAAGCCCGCTATGTTTTTCAAGATTAGCCGCAGCCCTGACCGGGAATATTCCGCTGAATGTCACAAAGTCCAGGCGCTTTTTATGGAAGCTTTTTTCCTTGTCATTTCCGGCGCTCTGTACGGCTTTCACAGCTTCGGCATACCTGCCGTCGCGGATCCAGTCAATTACTTCGGCCAGGGTAGTTTTAGCGGACGGCTTTGTGACTTTGGCCCCGCCTTTGAAAAAACTAAACTCTGATTGTGGGCTATTTTTGGTACTCTCGTTCATTGGTGTAATTGATGAAGTGCTGGTGAAATAATCGAGACTGCCCGCCTTCTCTGTGCCTTCGAGGCATTAGCCAGCTGCATTTTGCGGATCTGCTTCAAAATCGTTTCATAGCGAATTTGCTCCTTTTCCAGCATCTTGGCTGTTACCGGGTTTGATGTTGTCCGCCACGCCGCAAATGCTATACTGCTGGCATGTTCCAGGACTGCTTCGCAGGATCTCAAAACCGCAGGGTGCGCGGGAAGCTTTCCGCTCTTATAGAGCGCTATTATCTGGATCAGGTTCATTGATCGTCTTAGAAATAAAGGTCAGAAATGATAAAAAAGGGTAATTGAGTTATTGGACAGAATCCCAGTCAGATTCCGTAATAGTGTGTTGGCAGGCTACGCAGTTGTGTATATAGGTGTCCCAGGGGTAGGTTTCGATAACTTTCGCGGTCTGGATTTTTCCGCAATTCGAACATTTAATGTGGTCGATCCTGAACGGTAACTGCTCTAAATCTTTGACCACTACCGGCGCTTTAATCAGTGGTTTTTTCATCGCTTTCATCTTGATAATCCGGCCTATCGTAATCCTCAGATACAATAAGCGGGTGATTGAATTCATAAATTATATGCGCAACAATGCCAATTAATGCCCCGAAAATCATAGCAAAGAGAATATCAACAGGATCAAAGAGTGCGAGAAATGCTATCATTTTTAAGAAGTAAGAAGGTTGAACAAATGATCAGTGAAATGGGGATTATCAGTATTGCAGTTGCCCAGGGATCAGGGTCACGAAAAAAGTACATTAGATTGTCCATCATTGTTATCGAGCTAAAAGGTGGGCTGCAAAGGTGCGATTGGAACAGGGGTAAGAAAATGACAAAATGTTTATTTGACCGGCGTCCGCGTTGCATTCTGCTTTCTGGGGCGTTTCAGGCTCGCTAAGCTCCGCGAAATCGCCAGCGCCCTGGCCTCCTTCATCTGGGTTTTGGATACCTTCGGGGCGGGGTGCTCTTCCTCTTGTTTCAGGATCTTCCGCATATCATTGACTAACTTTTGATAGCCATCAACCCCGGCAAGGCCCCGTTTCGCATTTCTCCATACGTGGCCCGCTTCGTCGGTCTTGTGATATTCGTCGAATTCTTTTAGAAGGTTGCGCCATTCGCGCCCGTTCTTTTTTTCCTTTAAAACGAGGAATTCACCGAATAGCCTCCCTTTAATTCCGCTGACTAATTGTGACTGCATTTTCGATTGGGTTTTAGTACTTTTACACTGTAATTTTTACACTGTAATGATCTACACTGTAAAAGTATCCCAAATGGACTAATTAAGCAATCCATTTAGGATAATTTTTTACGAAATAATATTACAAAAATGCAACAACTTAATAAGCAGGCCATTACAGACTTAAAAGCTCAGCGTTTTGCACAAATAAGGAAATTATTGGACTTAAACCAGGAAAAAATGGGTCTGCGGGTTGGAATCGGTCAGAGCCACGTAGCCCAATATGAAAAGGGAAAAAGGCCAATTGGCAAGAATGTAGAGTATCGAATTATCAACGAATTGAACATTAATCCTGACTGGTGGCATACTGGCGAAGGTGAAATCTTCAATACTCCCAAGCCGGAATCATCAGATCCTATTATTGAAAACGAGTCGCTTAAATATGAAGAACTAACCTACATCAGCACCAAGGCGAGGGCCAGTTTTATGGAGTTAATGGACGTGAATGTGGAACATGAAACATATTGGGTACTTAAACCAAACCCGGAAGAAAGTTATGCTGATCAGGTTGTAATTGAAATTGGGGGCGATAGTATGGAACCAAATTACTGGGACGGCTGCAAAGTGAGGTGTAAGGTTGTTCCGAATGGTGACTGGGTTTATCTTAACAGTGGCGTATATGCCGTTTCGTACGGCAACTTTTTTGTTGTTAAAAGGGTGAAAAACAGCCCCGTAGATGGTAGAATTATCTTGCATTCTGACAATATCGAGACTGGCGGCAGTACAGAAGTACCACTGGAAAAAGTCCGCAGGATCTGGCGGGTTTTACGAATTGTTGACGCGCCCGCCAGGTAGTAATTCTTCAGGTTAAATCTACTATCCGAATAAGCCCCGACGCCTACAATGGATATGATCCATAGAATATATTTTGCCATCCTTAAAATAGCCGCCCGATATGGCGGTATTTCGACGCGGTGGTCGTCGGTTAATCTTGAGGATTCTAACTATAACATACACAAGAAGGCGTTTAACTTTCATAAAAACGGGGGACGAGAGTTTCCAATTGACAAAGATGTGTTTTTTGCAATGCAGGCAAAAGGACTAATTATTGATGGTTCAAAAGGGGGGCTTTTAATTGGGCCATCGCACGAAGAAGGCGGGATCCTTGTCATAAGAGACTATGGCACAGATCAATGCTTGGTAGCAGAAATTGAAGGTTGGGAATACCTTGTAAGTTCGCCCGCGACAAAAATCCACCGCGCGGAGATTGTGAGAATAAACAGCTACTTCCAGAACCAGGTTGGATATAGATATCGGAAATACGACAGCATTCCATCAAATGTTACAACACTTGATCTGAGACATAAACTCGTTGATGGCAAATGGGAGCGCCCGTTTCTCTTGATTAGCGGGCCTGAACAATGGTGTGTAAACAAGCACTCAACGCGACTGTTTTTGACTGAACTTAACAAATACAATCAGTCCATATAAGTCGGGACAATTCTAGGACAATTAGTGTCCAAAATTCGTCTTTTTTACAAAAAGTATCATTTTTTAACTGGCTAATAATCAGCATACGTTAAAAATGTCCAGAGAGTTCGACTCTCCTTCTGGTCACATTTTAAAAAGTGCGTTTGAGCAATCAACGCACTTTTTTCATTTCAGGAAGGTAAATTCCCGGTTTAAAGAGCTTATTGCTAGTTACTTGCTTTGTAGCTGTTATCTTTAAACAAAGATCGAATAACCTAACTCAACCTGAAATCATTGAAGTACAAGCTCTACTCCTACCCGTTTCTCTCCATCCTGATCCTGTCAAGTCTGATTTTTCCTGCTTCCTATGTTTTTGGCCAATGCAAGGAAAAGGTAAGCGAGGCGAATCGTAAAATCGTGCATTATCACGATATCAGGCTGTCCGACAAGGGAGAGTACCTTACATTTACCCGTTGCGACAAAGAGAGGCTATTTTCCTATAACAATGAGGAGCTGGAAATGGTGTACCACGTGCGGATGTTCACGGAAATCCGGGTGTTCTCTTCCCGTGGCAATTTTTCTCTGTACACTACTAAGTCTGAGCGGGCGCCGTGGCAACCTTTAATGACGCTCTGGACGCCGATTACTCCCACCGAATTGCAGAAAATGAAAGGTATCACGCGCATTGAAGTGATCTTTTCTGAGGAAAAACGTGTGTTTGTTTTCAGCGCTGCCAGCATCAAGCTCCTTCAAAAAGCATTGGCCTGCATGAACTGAGCAGTTGATTATATATAGAAAAGCTCTTTGTTCAGCAATGTGATGATGGTTTCGAAATCCGCCTTGTTGGACGCGAAATCCATTTGATTTACATCAATTTCCAGGATTTTACCGTGGTCGTAGTTTTTGGCAAAATCTTCGTAATAACGGTTGAGGCCTGATAAATAGTCGACTGAAATGTCCGCTTCGAACTCCCGGCCGCGCTTTTTGATCTGAGAAACGAGCTTAGGTATATCGGCTTTCAGGTAAATGAGCAGATCAGGCTGAGAAACAGTATTAATAATGGATTTGAAAAGCAGCAGGTAAGTCTGGTAATCGCGCTCGGCCATCACGCCCGATTCGTACAAGTTTCTTGCGAAAATATAAGCGTCTTCATAAATCGTACGGTCCTGAACAATGGTAGAATACGTCGTCGCGCGGATCTGCTGCACCTGGGCAAAGCGGCTGTTTAGAAAGAAGATCTGCAAATTAAAAGCCCAGCGCGGCATATCATGGTAGAAATCTGCCAGGTAAGGATTTCCTTCCACAGCCTCATACATCACATCCCATTTATAATATTCTCCCAGCATTTGGGTGAGCGTCGTTTTTCCAGCGCCGATATTACCGATGATCGCGATATGCATAAATAGAATGTTAGATTTTCTGACGGGGTGTTTTTGCAAAAATATGTATTTCAAAATGAGTTAGAACTGCACCCGTCCGATTTTCGTTAAAGTTGTGTTATTTGTATATTTGTGATCGATTTTGACGAAAAAAGCCAATTTGCCAGGTACTTTTCCTCTCTTGTTAAAACCAAATCAGTTGTAATGAAGCCGTTCAGGGTTATTTTATATTATTGCTACTCTCCTATTGCCGATACCGAAACTTACCGGGACGAGCACCACGTATTTTGTGTTGAACACAACCTGCTGGGCCGGATTATCATCGCGCCGGAAGGATTGAACGGCACTGTTTCGGGTACGCCGGAGGATTGTGAAGCTTACATGGAGTACGTTCGCTCAGACGCGCGTTTCAGCCACGTTCAGTTCAAAGTGGAGGAGCATGATAAAATTGCATTTCAAAAATTGCACGTGCGGGTGAAAGACGAGATTGTCAATTCGGACCTCCCTGTAAATCCCCTCGAAAGAACCGGAAAACACCTGGAACCTGCTGAATTCAAGAAGCTGCTCAACGACCCTGACGTGGTATTGGTTGATATGCGTTCCGATTATGAGCATGAAGTGGGCAAGTTCAAGGGAGCTATTACATTTGATATGCATACCCTCCGCGAACTGCCTGAGCATATTCACGAGATCGAGCATTTGAAGGATAAGAAGATCGTCACCTATTGCACCGGCGGCATCAAATGTGAAAAAGCCAGCGCGTATTTGCTAGATCAGGGATTTAAGGATGTGTACCAGCTGCACGGCGGCATTATTAGGTACGGACTGGAAGAAGGCGGCGAGAATTTCGACGGTAAATGCTACGTCTTCGATAACAGGATTACAGTTGATGTAAACAGCGTGAACCCTACCATCATTTCAAAGTGCTACATCTGTAACGAACCCTGCGACCGCATGATCAACTGCGCCAATGCAGAATGCAACACGCACGTACCGGTTTGTATCAAATGCGGTGAAGAAATGGAAGGGGCCTGCTCGCCCGAGTGCAAGGCTCACCCAGGCAAGCGGAAGTACGATGGAACCGGATACTATGTAAGTCAAAGCAACCATTACCATCCATTGCAGGGTTTGAAGAGCCAGAAAAAGAACTTGAAGAAAATGAAACTGGCCCAGCAAGCACAATCTGCTTAGGATTAAGTCAGCGTCCTTTCAAGTATATAGTCATTCATCCAGTAGGGACCGATCGGAATGTCTTTTTCTTCAATCACCCGGTAACCTTGCTTTTCGTAAAAAGCTTTAGCCTTGTTATACCTGTTGACATTCAGGAGCATTACTTTGCCTCCTGAATGTACGACGTAACGCTCCGCCTCATTCAACAGGAATTTGCCCGCGCCGGTACCCTGCATCGAAGGAAGTACATATAATTTATGTAATTTAAACGTTCCGGGTTTTTCCTCGGAAACACCCGCGAAGCCAGCAGGCTTATTTTCACTCAGCAGAATCAGAAAAGTCTGACCTTCCTGCATTTGGGTTTTCAATGCATCGGAAGAATATATTTTATCAAACATATAGTCGATTTGTTCCTTGCTAAGGATTTCACCATAAGTAGGTTCCCAGGTCTCTTCCTGGATCGAAATGATCGCCGGTATATCTTCCGGGTGCGCGTGCTTTATTGAGAATGCGGGCATAATGCTTAAATTTGAGCTTAAAACTGCAAATAAATAGTTATAAACCTAAAAACCAGCATTACTTCATCGCAGCTGCCGGAGCATGCATCCTAGCGTCCTGCCGATAAGTAGAAATATATGAAACCCCTTATTTTAGTTACAAATGATGATGGCATAACATCCAAAGGAATCCGAACACTGGTAGAAATCATGCAGGAGTTGGGTGAGGTAGTTGTAGTGGCACCTAACAGTCCGCAATCCGGTATGGGCCACGCCATTACGATCGGCGAGCCGCTCCGGCTGTACGCTACCCACATTTTTGAAGATGTGACAGAGTACGAATGTTCAGGTACGCCTGCCGATTGCGTGAAAATCGCCAAACACCACATTCTTTTGGACAGAAAACCTGATCTGGTGGTAAGCGGGATCAATCACGGAAGCAATAACTCGATCAATGTACTTTACTCGGGCACCATGTCTGCGGCAATCGAAGCTGCAATCGAAGGTATTCCGGCGATCGGATTTTCGCTGTGCGACTTCCGCGAGGATGCGGATTTCAGTCACGGCGTGCCGTTTATCAAATCCATTACCGAAGAAGCGTTGAAGAATGGAATCCCCGTTGGAATTGCATTGAATGTCAACATCCCAGCCAAAAGTGACCTTCCGCTCAAAGGCGTGAAGGTGTGCAGACAAGCGCTCGCTAAATGGCAGGAGAAATTCGATTACCGCGTCGATCCGAATGGAAGAGGATATTTTTGGATGGCAGGCGAATTCGTCAATTTTGACACAGAAAAAGAAGATACGGATGTCTGGGCACTTGATAACAATTATATCTCAGTTGTCCCTTGTCAATATGATCTGACAGAGTATGAAGCTTTGAAACAGCTTGCAACCTGGGATTTATAATTAAACAATAAGCTATGGCATTAGTAGGTCGGTTATTAAAACGAGGCATACATTTCAGTAATATCGTCGCTAACAGGCGCAAGGGAAGTCTTCACCAGCAACAAAAAAAGACACTGGCGAAGCTGCTTGCAAAAGCCAGGTACACCGAGTTTGGTGAGAAGTACAACTTCGATGAGCTGCTTTCATCCATTCTTTTCAGTGAAAAAGGCGCGTTTTACGAGCTATACAAGCGTTCAGTGCCCGTTTACGATTACAACAAGATCTTCAATGAATGGTGGCACAAATCACTGGAAGGTGAAAAGGATGTTTGCTGGCCGGGACAGATTAAATATTATGCATTAAGCTCAGGAACATCGGAGGCTTCGACAAAGCATATTCCGGTTACCAAAGCGATGTCCCGCGCAATCCAGAAAACAAGTATCCGCCAGATCCTGTCACTCGGGCATTATAAGAACCTGCCGGACGATTTGTATGAAAAAGGCTTTCTGATGCTCGGAGGAAGTACGAACCTCAACAATCAGGACAAACATTTCGAAGGCGACCTGAGCGGGATCCAGGCCAAGCAAATCCCCTACTGGTTCCGTCCCTACTACAAGCCAGGTGAGAAGATCGCTGCTCAGAAAGACTGGGGGCTTAAACTGGAAGAGATTACGAAACAGGCGCATGAATGGGATATCGGATTTATTGTAGGTGTTCCCGCCTGGATTCAGTTGTTAATGGAGAAGATCATCGCCCATTATAATGTTAAAACCATTCACGATATCTGGCCCAACTTGCAGGTTTTCGCCCACGGCGGGGTTTCTTTTGAACCTTACCGGAAAGGCTTTGAAAAGCTGCTAGCACGTCCTCTCATCTACATCAATACATATCTTGCCTCGGAAGGTTTTATAGCTTACCAGACCAGACCCGGCGCGCAGGGAATGGAGCTGGTGTGTGACAATGGGATTTTCTTCGAATTCATCCCATTTAATCAGGAGAACTTCGATTCTGACGGTACCATGCAGCCTAATCCCACGACGCTGATGGTCGATCAGGTAGAAGAAGGAAAAGAATATGCACTACTGCTCTCCACCTGTTCCGGGGCGTGGCGTTACCTGATCGGCGATACGATCAAATTTGTTGATAAGGCAAAAGGCGAGATCGTTATCACAGGCCGTACCAAGCATTACCTCAGCTTATGCGGAGAGCACCTGTCTGTCGACAATATGAACAAAGCGATCGACCTGGTTTCTGACGAAATGGGTTTGACCGTGAAAGAGTTTACAGTAAGCGGCGTGGAGCATGGTTCGATGTTCGCGCACCAGTGGTACATTGGCGTGGAGGAACAAAATGTGGATACAGAATTGCTGAAAAAGAAACTGGATGCAAAACTGTCGGAGTTGAATGACGATTACGCGGTAGAGCGCCGCCATGCATTGCAGGAGGTATTTGTTACCGTTTTACCCAACCAGGTTTTTTATGATTGGATGAAATCAAAAGGTAAAATGGGTGGCCAACATAAATTTCCGCGTGTATTCAAAAACTTCCTGATTGATGAGTGGAAAGCATTCCTGAAAACCCAGGGATATGAAATGAAATAGTTATTTGATAAAATTGGTATAAGCGATCTGACAGGCGATTAGGATAAAAACTACGCCTGTCACTTTGTTAAATACCGTTACTACTTTGGGTGTAAAAAGCCGCTTCAACCTTTGTGCGGAGAATGCAATCCCGCATTCAACCACAAAAACTGCAATTACACTCGCCCCGAAAAACAGCAGAACCTGGTTGAGGTCATAATGCAGATTGGTGCGGATATAAGAAGCAATCGTGACCCAGCTGATGAAGTTCACAGGGTTCAGTCCATTCAGCAAAAAACCTGTTGTAAAATAGTAAACCAAGCTGCCAAGGCTGGTTTGCGGATAAGCAATCTTCGGCTGACCTTTGATGAGATTACTCAGCCCGAGTATGAGCAGAAATACCACACCAGCGCCTGCCATGTATTGCTTGAAATTGGGAATATCAGGCAGCAATGCAGTACCGAAAATGGCGAAAAACACGAAAATGATATCGCACACAAAAACGCCGAATGCAATTTTGACACCGGCCCGAAACCCGTTGTCGACGCTATTCTGAACCAACGAAAAAAATACGGTACCGAAGGTAAGGCATAAGGCAATGCCGGTCAGCGTACCATAAAGCAGCGATTCCAGCATATCAGATCCCTTTCAGCCGGGCAGTCATGAGAATGGCGCAGACAGACATTGAATCAGTAATCTCAGAACGCATTACCATTTCGACAGCCTCTCTAAGCGGCACTATCCTGACCTGCAGATCCTCGGTATCTTCCGGTTCGGCTTCCTGTTGGGTGAGCTCCTCTGCGATGTATAAAAAAGCTTCCTCGTTTGTAGCGGAGTTGGAGGTATGAATGCGGGCAAGTTTAGTCCATTTGTTGGCTACCAGGCCGGTTTCTTCCTTCAATTCCCTTCGCGCCGCGGCAAGTACATCGGTACCCAGCAACCCGCCGCCCTCAGGAATTTCCCAGGAATATTCGTCAATCGCATAACGGAACTGACCAACGAGATAAATGTTATCGTTTTCGTCAACCGGAATAATGCCAATAGCCTGATTCTTAAATTTCACCAACCCGTAAATGCCTTTGTTGCCCGAGGGATTGATCACGTCGCGGTGGCTGAGTTCGAGCCAGGCGTTTTCATAAACAGTTTGTGACGAAAGTGTTTTCCAGTTATTTTCTGTGGACATAACCCGCTTTTTCTTAGTAATTTTAACCTCGGAATTTTAGCTCCCAGATGCAAATAAACCAAAATAAGCTCAAACAACGTCTCATTTTGCTGTCTTTTATAGCCAGTATTCTTCTGACGGGTTTGAAGTTTTTTGCCTACTATATTACTTCTTCCAACGCCATTCTGAGTGACGCACTTGAGTCGATCATCAATGTGATTGCGAGTGGTTTTGCTTTTTACAGTATCTATCTTTCAGCCCAGCCGAAAGACCGCAATCACCCTTACGGCCACGGGAAAATTGAATTTTTCTCCGCAGGTTTTGAAGGTGCATTGATTATGATCGCCTCGCTGTTCATTATCATAGAAGCTGTGAAACGTTTGATGGAGCCAGCGCCAATCCAGAATCTGCTGCAAGGCTCGGGGTTCATTGTTTTTACAATTTTTGTGAATACCATCATCGGGTACAGGCTGCTTCGCGAAGGAAAAAAAGCCAACTCGCTCGCATTGATCGCCGACGGCAGGCACTTGATGTCGGACAGTATCAGCAGCCTTGTGCTGATCGTAAGTGTGGGCCTGATTATACTCACCGGCCAGGTCTGGATCGATAGTGTTGCTTCGCTGCTTTTCGGCGTGTTCCTGGCTTACAATGGTTTTATCCTCGTAAGCAAATCGGTCGCCGGATTAATGGACGCAAGCGACGAAGCGCTGCTCGAAAAAGTAGTACACACATTGCGGGACAACAAGAAGCAGGACTGGATTGACGTTCATAACCTGCGTGTGCAGCAGTACGGCTCCGACCTGCACATTGACTGCCACCTGACGTTACCCTATTATTGGGAACTTCAAAAAGTGCACGAAACAATTCATAACTTTGAAAACACACTCAAAAACAGCCACGCAGGCGAAACTGAGATTTTTGTGCATGCAGATCCCTGCCTGTTTCAATGCTGCTACTTTTGCAGGATCGAGAATTGCCCCGTACGCCAGCATGCCTTCGTCCACGATATCGAATGGGACGCGGCAAAACTTGTGAAGAATGAGAAGCTTTACACAGAAGCGAAGATCAATATACAAGAGTAACTTTTAATCTAAATTCTAACCAAAATGTACGTTTCCCGACGCGATTTCCTAAAACAGGCAGGCGCTACTGCGCTTGCTGCCACCACCTTGACCGATCTTTTTGCAGCCGATCCAGCCAAAAAGCTCTGGTTTGACATTTCCCTTGCTGAATGGTCGCTTCACAAAGCATTGTTTGCCAAAAAACTGACCAACCTTGAATTTCCTGAACTGGCCAAGAAAGAGTTCGGCATTTCAATTGTTGAGTATGTAAACCAATTCTTCAAGGACAAAGCTGAGGATAAAACGTACCTCAACGATTTGATTAAGAGACAAAAAGACAACGGAGTGAAAGCGCACCTGATCATGATCGACGGTGAAGGCGGCCTGGGCGAACTCGACGCAGCAGTACGTAACAAGGCAGTAGAGAATCACTACAAATGGGTTGAAGCTGCGAAATACCTGGGTTGCAAAACCATTCGCGTGAATGCATTTGGAAAAGGATCCGATGAAGAAATCGCAAAAGCTGCGATAGAAGGTTTAGGTAAATTAGGCGAATTTGCTGCCAAAACAGGCATTAACGTGATCGTAGAAAACCACGGTGGTTCGTCTTCAAACGGCCAGTGGCTATCCGGTGTAATGAAGCAGGTAAACCTGAAAAACGTGGGTACCCTACCCGACTTCGGCAATTTCTGTATCAAAAGAAAAGCAGACGGCTGTGAAGAATCTTACGACAGATATCAGGGAACAAAAGAACTGATGCCTTTTGCAAAAGGAGTAAGCGCGAAAACTTACGATTTTGACGAAAAAGGAAATTGCATTGAAACGGATTACACCAAAATCCTGAAAATCGTAAAAGACGCAGGCTTCAAAGGGATCGCAGGTATCGAATACGAAGGAAGCAAGCTTTCTGAATATGATGGTATCAAGGCAACGAAGGCGCTTTTGGAGAGAGTTGGGCCGATGGTTTAGTTTGATTTATGTGTACAACAAAAACGGAGCTTGCGATATGCAAGCCCCGTTTTTTGTTGCTGACAAAGCTTTTTTGTCACCCTGAGCGCAGTCGAAGGGACGTGCAGCCTGCCCTTCGACTGCGCTCAGGGTGACAAAAGTTGACGCTCAGCGTCACAAAGCGAGGAAGCTCAGAGTGACACAAGGAAAGCACTACTTTCCCAGATAACTCAAAAACTCCTTCTTAGTCACCTCGTTCTCAAACTTCCCACCATAATAAGCGGTCACCGTCGAGCTTCCTGAATCGCGGATTCCGCGGGATTGTACGCACATGTGCTGCGCGTCGATCACCACCGCAACATCCTCGGTTTGCAGGGCCTGTTTCAATTCATTGGCGATTTGCACGGTAAGCCGCTCCTGTACTTGCGGCCGCTTCGAGTAATATTCTACAATGCGGTTGAGCTTGGATAACCCGATCACCTTGCCACTGGAAATGTAAGCTACGTGCGCTTTTCCGTAAATGGGGACGAAGTGGTGCTCGCAATTGGAAAACACCGAAATATCTTTCTCGACCAGCATCTGGTCGTATTTGTATTTATTGTCAAACAGCGTGACAGCTGGTTTATTCTTCGGATCAAGGCCGCTGAAAACTTCCTTGATGAACATTTTCGCAACTCTTTTGGGTGTTCCTTTGAGGCTGTCATCGGTCAGGTCCAGGCCCATGATTTCCATGATGTGCCTGAAATGCTTTTCAATCAGTTCCATTTTCACCTCATCTTCCATAGCGAAAGCATCCTTCCGGATCGGCGTTTCAATGGAGTTGAACACGTGATCGTCACCGATTTCTTCCAGGTCCAAAATTTCAGTTGGCGGGATATTCGACAAAGTTCCGTTCGGTTTCATATAATCTAATTTTCAGGTCAAACCCCGAATCAATTTTGGGTCTTAAAATGGAGTAAATAACGATCGCGATGTTCTCTGCGGAAGGATTCAGGGATTGGAATTCAGGTACGTCGAGATTCAGGTTCTTGTGATCAAAACGATCAATCACGAACTCTTTCAAAATGGTACTCAGCAATTTCATGTCAATCACATAACCTGTCTCAGGATCAACCGGCCCGGTTACCTGGACGATCAGCTCATAATTATGCCCATGAAAATTGGGATTGTTGCATTTATCGAATACTGCTGCGTTCCTTTCATCCGACCACTGCGGGTTATGAAGACGATGAGCCGCATTGAAATGCTCCTTCCGGAACACAGCCACCTTTTGCACCATTTTGTAAATCACTTTAATTGTTAATCCTTAAATGTCGTAACAAAGTATGTGTCCAACACATTTAAGGTCTGAGCCTGCGTGAAATGCTCAAAGGAGTCACTTGCCTTTGGTAAACGCCATTCATTTCTAAAATGTTCACATCAATGCGAAATCATCTGCATGAATCACGTTGCGCGCCAGAATTATTTAATTCGTAAAAAAATTAAAAAACTGCTTATTGCATGTAAATTGCGGCCAAACGCAGAATAAAGAAGAGCCTGAATAGCCATTATTCAGTATTGTATGTAAATAGTTAAATTTCGCGACAGATAACCCCCGGCATCCAAATCAACCATTATTTAAATGAGCAAAAAAAATAACTACCTGGTCCCTCTCCTAATCATTGGTATCATCTTCTTTATTATGGGTTTCGTGACCTGGGTCAACGGAACACTGATCAGCTTTTTCAAAAAGGCATTCTCGCTGGATAATACCAGCTCCTACCTGGTTACCTTCGCATTCTTCATTTCTTACACGTTAATGGCGATCCCATCTTCTCTCGTTCTGAAAAAAACGGGCTTTAAGAATGGTATGTCACTCGCATTGCTGGTTATGGCGGCTGGTACGCTGATCTTTATTCCTGCGGCTTCCATGGCATCCTATCCATTGTTCCTCGTCGGTTTGTTCACCATCGGTATCGGCCTTACTGTACTGCAAACCGCCTCAAACCCTTACGTAACCATTCTCGGCCCGCGCGATAGTGCTGCCCAGCGCATCAGTATCATGGGGATTGCCAATAAAACAGCAGGTGTAATCAGCCAGCTGATTTTCGGTCAGCTGCTGCTGGCAGGCGCCTCGTCGGTGGACCCAAAGGACGAACTCGATAAAGTGGTAACCCCATACATTGTACTCACGCTGGTACTGATTGCCACGGCTATCATGATCCGCCTGTCCAAAGGTTTGGTTGAAGTAAGCGAAGAGGAAGAAGAGCCGGTGGCGAATACATCGCAGCAGGTAGTTGTGAATAAAACGAGCGTACTGCAATTCCCGAACCTTGTGATGGGTGTAATTGCATTGTTCTGTTATGTGGGTGTAGAGGTAATCGCAGGCGACACGATCATCAGCTATGGTATCGACCTCGGCTTTGCAGAAGAAGAAGCGCGTTTGTTTGGTACTTATACGCTGTATGGAATGATGTTCGGCTACATTCTCGGCGTCGCATTGATCCCGAAATATGTTTCCCAGCAGGCTTATCTCAAGTTCTGCGCGATACTTGGCGTGATTGTTACCCTGGTCGCAGTAAATTCAACCGGTTTCACTTCCGTACTCTGCATTGCGATTTTAGGTTTTGCCAATGCGGTTATCTGGCCTGCACTCTGGCCATTGTCGCTGAGCGGATTGGGTAAATTCACGAAAACAGCCTCTGCACTACTTGTAATGGGTATTTCCGGGGGCGCGATTCTGCCGCTCGTTTACGGAGGCATCGCCGATTCAATTGGCAGCACACAGCAAGCTTACTGGATCATGTTGCCGCTCTACCTATTCATTCTCTATTTCGGTCTTATCGGCCACAAAAAGAAAAGCTGGTAGTTCATGAGGATTTCAACTTCCGGCCGCATTTGCCTTTTCGGTGAACACCAGGATTATCTGGGACTACCGGTGATCGCAGCCGCCATTTCACGCAGGATCAGTATCGACGGCACTTACCGGAACGATGATCAGGTAGTATTGCATTTGCCGGACCTGGGCCTTCGGCAGGATTTTTCGCTGCACGATACTTTTCCCTATGTGATGCAGCGGGATTACTTCCGCAGTACAATCAATGTGCTGAGGCGAAGGGGACTTGTTTTTTCAAAAGGTTTTGAATGCCGGATTCAAGGGAATATCCCGATCAACTCCGGCACGTCAAGCTCCTCTGCGCTCATTGTTTCCTGGGCGCACTTCCTGGATAAAATGAGCGACAATCCTGCTCACTTTTCTCAGAAAGAACTCGGAGAGATCGCCAATGCGGCTGAGGTACTTGAATTCGGAGAGCCCGGCGGCATGATGGACCATTACTCAACTGCCATCGGGAATGTAATATACCTCGAATCCACACCGGAGATCAAGGTTGAAACGCTCACACCGAAGCTCGGCACGTTCGTTTTGGGTGATTCCCTTGAACCAAAAGATACCCTCGGGATTTTGGCAAGATGCCGGTTTGGAATGGAGGACGTAATTAAAAAAGTAACCTCTTTCAACCCACAATTCTCCATTTTCAGCACCCCGCCCGAGCATCTTGCAGACTACCGGAACATTCTGTCCGAAGACGAGCTCGGACTCCTGCGTGCGAATGTAGAGGACCGGGATATCCTGTTAGAAGGAAAAATACTGTTGAGCAAAAACAGCGAAGAAACTGTCGATCAATCGTTTGACGAACACTTCGGCAATTTGCTCTACCGGCATTACAAGAACCTCCGCGATTTCAAGCGCACTTCCACTCCCAAGATAGAGCGCATGATGGACGCCGCTTTGCTGGCGGGCGCATTAGGTGGCAAAATAAACGGATCGGGAGGCGGCGGCTGTATGTTCGTTTACGCGCCGCAAAACGCTGAGCAAGTAGCCGAAGCCATTGAAAGAGAAGGTGGAAAAAGTTACATCATCACAGTGGATTCTGGTACGAGGATTGAAGATGTAAACCCTTAAAAAGGCACGAATGTAATTCCGATTGTGTTATTCTTTTAAGACCTTTGTGCATACCGGATCACATTCAAATCCCATGATTATCGCACCTTCTGAGATAAAAAGCAATCTTTACTGTCCCTCGCTGACAGCATATCAACGCAGAAAAACCATTACCATTCAGATCGGAGACCTGCCCATGGGATCCGATTATCCCATCCGCGTACAATCAATGACAACCGTTGACACGATGGATACCCAGGGTTCCATCGACGAGGTGGTGCGAATGGTCGAATCCGGATGTGAGTACGTGCGGATCACAGCTCCCAGTGTGAAAGAGGCCCAAAACCTGGAAAATATCAGAAAGGGGTTACGCCAAATGGGAATAAATGTGCCGCTGATTGCCGATATTCACTTTACTCCCAATGCGGCGGAGCTAGCTGCCCGCATTGTCGAAAAGGTAAGGATTAACCCTGGAAATTATGCCGACAAAAAGCGCTTCGAGATCATAGATTATACCGACGCTTCTTACGCAGCCGAGCTCGAAAGGATCAGGGAGAAATTTATCCCGCTGGTGAGGATTTGTAAAGAATATGGCACAGCAATGCGCATTGGTACCAACCACGGTTCGCTGTCAGACAGGATACTTAGCCGCTACGGCGACACGCCGCTCGGAATGGTTGAATCCGCACTGGAATTTCTGCGGATTTGTGAGGAACTGAATTATTATAACATCGCACTGTCGATGAAATCCAGCAACACGCAGGTAATGGTAGAAGCCTACCGACTGCTGGTACAGCGCCTGGATGAAGAAGGGTTGAAGCCTTATCCTCTGCACCTCGGCGTGACGGAGGCCGGTGAGGCGGAAGACGGTCGTATTAAATCGGCTGTCGGGATCGGCACCTTGCTGGAAGATGGATTAGGGGATACGGTTCGGGTATCACTCACGGAAGCACCTGAAAAAGAAGCTCCGGTTGCGCGCGCATTGATTGAAAGATATACAAGCCGTGTTCCGCACGATGAAATAGAGCCGATTGCCGGCTGTCCGATTAATCCATTTCAATATACCCGAAGAGATACTTACGAAGTCAATAATATCGGCCATTTGAACGTGCCGCGCGTAATTGCTGATTACTCTGATATTCCGGTTCAAAACTTGTCAGATCTTAAAAGTATCGGGCATTTCTTTCTTCCTGTGCCGGACAAATGGGCTATGAACGATCAGGGCGCCGACTACATTTACACTGCACAAAACCCGGTTCCGTTTATGCTGCCCAATGGATTGAAGGAAATCCTGGATTACAGACAGTGGTTGCAGCACCCGGAGAGAGACAGTAAATTCCCATTGTTCGAAGCAGCGGAATGGAGTACGAGAGAGAGTGAGTCAAGTAAGCAGCTCAATTTTGTAAGAGGCGATATCCACTCTTTTGGAGACGCTTTTCTGAGTGGTATCAGCTCTGCCGAGAAGATAGTGCTGGTACTTTTTACCCGGAACAAACATGCAATGCCCGAGCTGCGCAGGTTGTTTTACAAATTAACCGAGCTGAAAATTAAGGTACCGGTTATTATTCAGAGAAATTATAAGACAGATATCGGCGACAAGCTGACGCTCTATTCTGCTACTGACGTAGGCGGTTTACTTGTCGACGGATTCGGTGACGGCGTAATGCTTAGTCCCGATTTTGCTAAAAATACGCTTCACGACGAGAAGCTGACGATCGCTGGCTCTTACAACAGTATTGCATTCGGCATTCTGCAGGCAGCGCGGACAAGAATGTCGAAAACGGAATATATCTCGTGCCCATCTTGCGGCAGGACACTTTTCGATCTGCAGGAAACGACTGCGATGATTCGTAAACATACCGAGCACCTGAAAGGCGTGAAAATCGGAATTATGGGCTGCATTGTAAACGGACCCGGAGAAATGGCTGACGCAGATTATGGCTACGTGGGAATGGGAAAAGATAAAATTGCGTTATACCGGGGCCAGGAAGTGATAAAAAGATCGGTAACTGCTGCAAAGGCAGTGGAGGAACTGATTGAGCTTATTCGTGAGGATGGCCGCTGGATTGAACCCAGCGAACGTGAAATTTTGGTTTAAAGCATTAATCAGTCAGATATTATGAAAAAGTACTTTCAACTGGGCGACGTGTTTTACTACTTCGTTCGGGTTTTCAAGAAAAAAGACCCAAATGCGCCCGACTCTTTTAACCTGCGCATGATGCATGGGATCAACAGGATTTCTATCATCATGTTCTTGATTTGTCTTATTGTAATGATCGTAAGAGCATTAACCAGATGAACTTAGAGACGCTGCGTGAGTTTTGCCTCAAACAACCGGGTGTTACCGAGGAACTACCTTTCGGACCGGATACCCTTGTTTTTAAAGTAAAAGGCAAAGTATTTCTGCTGACCTCCCTGGATTCGCCGCAGCTTGGATTCAATGTGAAATGCGATCCTGAAAAAGCAGCAGAGCTAAGAGAACAGTACCCGGACGTTCAGCCCGGGTACCACATGAATAAAAAACACTGGAATACTGTCAATGTAACAGGCAGTATTTCCAGTGAATTGTTGTTTGAATGGGTGAAAGACTCCTATAACCTGGTCGTAGCCAGCTTGCCGAAGAAGGAGCGCGAAGGATTAGTAGCGCATTGACACTTCGACTGCGCTCAGTGTGACAAGATTAGTTGAAGCCTTGTCACCCTGAGCGCACGGGGTCGCCCGGCAGCCGAAGACTACTTTGCCGCCTTCATTTCCTCGTCGAGCTTTTTGCTGAGCGTTTCGCACAAGCCTTCGATTGCCTCTGCCATTGCGCGGTCGTTTGTCGCTGTGAGCATGGTATCCGCAATTCCGCTCATGAGCTCGATATAGAAGCGCTTCATTTCAAAAACTTCCATATCCTTTGTCCAAAGGTCAATTTTGAGGGTACCTCTGTGGTAATGGTCCCAAACCGCAATTGCAATGGCGCGGGTGTCGTTGATACCTTCATTTGGGTTGTCGGTCGCATCCCAGAATATCTTTTCAGGTATATTTTTATCGTCTAATTCAACGGTGAAATGTATTTCTGACTTTTTCATAAACGGTGTTAATTTTCAGCAAAAGTAAGCATTTGGGGTTTATAAAAGCCGCGTAATGCTACTTTCCCGCCTTGCTGAAAACTTTTTTCAACAAATCCGTAACCCTCGCGCCAGGGTTCTCCCGGATCTTTTTCTCCTCCTGCGCAATCAGAACATACAGTCCGTCAATGGTTTTCTGGGTAGCATATTCTTTAAGGTCGGGATTCACTTTCTTCACTAGTGGGATCTGGTTATAGGTATTCACAATGTCCTCATAATATTCGGTCGCCTTGTTGAGGTTCAATGTACTGTCCACCACCGGATAAAACGTTTTGAACAAATCATCATTGGTCGATTTCCGAAGATACTGAGTCGCAGCATCATCCTGACCTTTCAGGATGCCAAGCGCGTCCGGCACTGTCATGGAAGTGATCGCTTTAACGAAGATCGGCTTTGACTTTTTCGCTGCATCTTCTGCTGCGCGGTTAAGGGACAATGTAAACTTATCTACCTGGGCACCCAGTCCCATTTTCCGTAAGGTTTCAGCGACTTTTTGCGCCTCGGGCGGTACCGCGATTTTGATCAGCTCATTCTTAAAAAACCCGTCTACCTTGGAAGCCTCAGCCGATCCATTACTGATCCCGACATTCAAAGCTTCTTTCAAACCCTGAACGATCTCGTTCTCACCGAGTCCGGTGTTATTCTTCCCTCCCACCTTATCGAACACTTTTCCGAGGTTGAACTGGGCCATCGAATCAGTTACGGAAAGCAGGGAAAACAACGTGAGAGCTATGATTTTATGTTTCATTACAAAAGACTTGGTTGGTGCTGTACTAAGGTTCAAACGTACTCAATAACGATTAATTTTACTTATTTTTGGGAATTAACGGTTCTTAACAATCCATTTCAAAGAGATGATTTCTTCCACAAGGGCTGAAATAATTACCATCGGTGACGAGATACTTTTTGGTCAGATTACCGATACCAATACTCAATGGATTGGCACTCAATTGACTGACATCGGCATTCGTCCTGTGCGAAAAACTTCTGTCGGAGACAACAAGCAGGATATACTCGATGCATTCACAGAAGCCAGCCAGCGTGTACAGGTGGTTATAGTTACAGGCGGCCTCGGACCTACCCGTGACGACATCACGAAACACACTTTCTGCGAATACTTCGGCACTGAACTTGAAATCAATCAGGAAGCGCTGGCGCTGGTAACCTCATTCTTTGCCAAAAGGGGACGTACCATGACAGAACTCAATATTCAACAGGCAGCACTCCCCAAAAACTGTACCTACATACCGAACTTATGGGGAACAGCGCCGGGAATGTGGTTTGAGAAGGACAATGTCGTGTATGTTTCATTGCCAGGAGTTCCTTATGAGATGAAGAACCTGATGGAACATGAGATTCTGCCCAGGCTGAAAGCGAAATTCTCTACAACCATCATCCAGCATAAATCAGTACGCACGATCGGGATAGGTGAATCTTTCCTGGCCGAAACGATAGCTGAATGGGAAACTGCATTGCCCAGCCACATTAAGCTCGCTTACCTACCCCATTTCGGACAGGTCCGCCTGCGGCTGACAGGTACCGGCACCGATCAGGCGCTTCTTGAAAAAGAGTTGCAGCAACAGGTGAACACACTTTTACCATTGATTGAAGAACACGTTTTCGGCTTCGACCTTGATGAGCTTGAAACGGTAATCGGATCCTTGCTCATTGACAACCAAGCTACATTAGCCACCGCAGAAAGCTGCACAGGAGGCTATGTAGCCAGTCGCATTACAGCAGTACCTGGCTCTTCCCGTTACTTCGCAGGCTCTGTTGTGAGTTATAGCAATGCAATCAAAATGAATGTGTTGGGCGTAAAAAAAGAAACCCTGGACGCATTCGGCGCTGTGAGCGAGCAAACCGCGCGGGAAATGGCCGAAGGAGCAAGAAGCGTGCTGAATACCACTTTTGCAATCGCCACGACGGGCATTGCCGGCCCTGACGGAGGTACACCGGAAAAGCCCGTAGGTACAGTCTGGATCGCTTGTGCAGCGCCCGGCGGAACCGTCACGCAATTGCTGAGTTTGAGAAACGACAGGAAAATAAACATTGAACTTACATCTTCCTATGTACTTAATCTTTTAAGGAAAACCACCTTGAAAGGTAATCTGGTTGCGAAGGCTTAAGTAATTGATCAATTACGGGCGACAATTGTTGCCGGTTAATATAGTCTGTATGAAAATATTAGAAATGGTAATGCCTTCAATGGGCGAAAGCATAATGGAATGCACTGTTTTGCACCTGCTGAAAAAAGAAGGCGAAGCAGTGGTAATAGACGATTCTGTTCTGGAAGTAGCGACAGACAAGGTAGATACCGAAGTACCCTGCCCCTACGTGGGCACATTGGCCAAGTGGCTTGTAAAGGAAAATGACGTGGTACCGATCGGCAGCCCCGTCGCGCAGATTGAAGTGGAGGATGATACGCCTGGCGAGCCCGCAATTTTACAGCACGCACCCGCCGAAGAGACCGAAGAGGTAGTAGTCGCGTCACAGCTGGAAAAGGACTTTGAACAAGCGCTCGCCCAGAAAGAAATATTGACGGGCAGTCACGAAGCCGGATTGAACCCCTTTTATTCCCCTTTGGTGCTGAGCATTGCACGCGAGGAAAATATAAGTGAAAAGGAGCTCGCCTCCATTCACGGTACCGGAATGGAAAACCGCGTCACCAAAAATGATATCCTTTCATTTCTTGATACCCGAAAGCAGGTACCGCAGCCCGTGCCAGCCGCAACTTCCATGAATGGAGGCAGCGATATTGTGGAAATGGACCGGATGCGAAAAATGATCGCACAACGCATGGTAGATTCCAAGCGGATCTCCGCCCACGTTACTTCCTTCATTGAAACAGATATGACACCCGTTGTGCAATGGCGGGAGCACATCAAAAACGAGTATCGCAAGAAGTCCGGTGATAGTATTACGTTTACCCCAATCCTGATCGAGGCGGTGGTGAAAGCAATCAAAGATTATCCGCTGATCAATATCTCGGTAGACGGAGACAAGATTATCCGGAAAAAAGAAATAAACATCGGAATGGCGGTGGCGCTTCCCGACGGTAACCTGATCGTGCCGGTCATACATCATGCCGATCAGTATGATTTGCCTGGCCTGGCGCGTAAAGTGAACGAACTTGCAAGGCGCGCGCGTGAAAACAAGCTCAAAGCCGACGATCTTGCAGGAGGCACTTACACCATTTCCAACATTGGTGCATTCGCCAACTTGATGGGCACACCCATCATCGTACAGCCGCAGGTGGCAATCATGGCATTCGGTGCTATCAAGAAAAAGCCGGCTGTAATCGAAACGCCGCAAGGGGATTTGCTCGGGATCAGGAGCCTGATGTTTATCTCGCATTCGTACGATCACCGCGTGGTGGACGGTTCATTGGGAGGCTTGTTCCTGAAACGTGTAAATGATTATCTTGAAAATTTTGACACGCAAAGAACGCTGATCTGATGCTGAGACTGACCCTGGACATGGACGATGTGCTGGCAGATACCCACGAGAAACTGATCAGCATTATCCTCAATGATTTTGACACGATCCTGACAGCCGAGCAGCTGCGTTCGAAGGCGCTGCGTGAGCTGCTCCATCCGAAACAGCTGACCAAGCTCAACAAAATTATAGATACGCCGGGCTTTTTTGCAGATATTAAGGTAATGGAAGGAGCGCAGGAAACTGTCTACAAGCTATCCAAATATTACGAATTGTTTGTTGCCACAGCCTGCATGGAATTTCCCACCTCATTTCGGGATAAGTTCGACTGGCTCAAAAAACACTTTTCATTTATCCCCTGGACCAACATTGTCTTTTGTGGATATAAAAGCATAATCCATTCAGATTACCTGATTGATGACCATGTTCGAAATCTGGCTGCATTCCAGGGGCAGGGTATTTTATTCACTGCTCCACACAACCTGAAAGAAAAGGGCTATAAGCGCGTTTCCGACTGGAATGAAGTTTCCGAGCTATTTTTACCCATCAAATGAAGCTACTACTGATCGAGGATGAACCGAAAACATTGCAGTCCATCAAACAGGGACTGGAAGAAAATGGATACGAAGTTGACATCGCTTACGACGGTCTGATTGGAAAACAATTAGCAAAAAATAATACTTACCAGCTCATAATCAGCGACATCATCATTCCCGGAATCAATGGTATCGAGCTTTGTCGCGAAATAAGGACCTGGGGAGATGAAACGCCGATACTCATGCTGACTGCATTGGGTACTACCGACGATAAAGTAACCGGCCTGGATGCAGGCGCGGATGATTATCTCGTCAAACCGTTCGAATTCAAGGAATTACTTGCCCGCGTACGTGCATTAACCAAGCGGGGCGCGACGGTTGGCCACACTGCGCAGGTACTGCGTTTTGCTGACCTGGAAGTTTCCCTGGACGCTAAGACAGTTCATCGTTCCGGCAACAAGATCAACCTGACGGCACGTGAGTTTAATTTACTGGTGTACCTGATCCGCAACCAGGGCCGGGTTATCTCAAAAGTGGAAATTGCGGAGCAGGTTTGGGATATCGGATTTGATACGGGTACCAATGTAATTGAGGTTTACGTTAATTATTTACGTAAAAAAATCGATAAAGATTATCCTGTCAAGCTCATCCATACGCTTTTTGGAATGGGCTATGTGCTAAAAGTAGAGTAATATGCAGATCCGCACCCGACTTACGGTTCAGTTTTCCTTACTGGTAAGCGGTATTCTTCTTATTACGTTTCTCGCTATCTACTATTTCTCTTACGACAACGTTACGAAAGATTTTTACGCCAGGCTCGGCTCCAAAGCCAAGTCCCAGGCAGAGCTGCTTTTAAAGGTACCTCAGGTTAATATCGACGTACTGAAAGCGTTAGACGAGACCAACCGTGATCTGATCTACGACGAGAATACCTTTATTTTTGACGAAAAAAACCGTCTCATTTACAGCAATCTCGCCTCTCCCCAATCCAAAGCATTGCACGTTTCTGACTATTGGCTGGACGAAATCAGGAAAGCGGGACAAATCCGTTACATGGACGGCGATTACAAAGTCGTTGGATTGTACTACAAGTATCCATTCAACCGCGCAGTAGTAATGCTGGGGGCAAAGGATTTGTACGGAGAAGCAAATCTATCCAACCTCAGTACACTGCTGACTGTGCTATTTTTCATAGTGACATTCATTGTTGCCATAGTGGGCTGGATCTTTTCGAAACGCGCATTACGACCCATATCGAAGGTAATGAATTCGGTAGAGCGCATTTTGCCCCAGAACCTCGACACCCGACTCGAAGTACCTAATCAAAAAGATGAGATCGGAAGGCTGACAACAACATTTAACAAACTGCTCGATCGGATTGAGACTGCATTTCAAATGCAGAAGATATTCGTTGCCAATGTATCGCACGAGTTGAAGAACCCGCTTACGAAAATCAGGTCACAGCTGGAAGTAAGTATGTTGAAGGAGCGGAATGCATCGGAGTACCAGGTTACCATTATGTCCGTTTTGGAAGATATTCAGGAACTGGCGCAGCTTTCCAATACATTGCTGGAACTTGCCAAAGTAAGCGAGCACCAGCGTGAACTCCTGACGGAAGTTGTGCGCGTAGACGAACTGCTGCTCGACTGCCGCCTTAACCTTACCGAAGCAAATCCCGCCTACAATATCATCCTCAATTTCGATGAGCTGCCGGAGGATGATACGTGGCTTGAAGTAACGGGAAACTCTACGCTGCTGAAAACTGCATTTCTTAATTTAATGGATAATGCGTGCAAGTTTTCCGACAACAATGCGGTCCACATTAACCTGCAACCTTCAAAAGACCAGATTACGATCGGCTTCACGGATCAAGGCAAGGGGATTCCGAAAGAAGACCAGAGCCTTGTCTTCCAGCCGTTCTTCCGCAGTGACAATACCGCCAATATCAAAGGCTATGGAATTGGCTTGTCGCTGGTGGAGCGGATCGTTAAGCTGCATAATGGAACAATCTCCATTCAGCCGAATGAGCCAAAGGGTACCACCTTCCGGCTAAAACTTTCTCACCTCTAAGCAAATTCTAACGCGTAATTAACGTGCTTTTAAGTATTGCGCGATTAATTTGTATTGTCGCAATATTCAAAACGGCGACATGCTATCGAATTTCATTTTTTGTGGTGTTAATAAGCAAACTTGGCAGGTGTGTCTCACGCCTGCCAAAAGTTTTTTGTGGGGACCATAAATGAAGCGCCCTTCGACTGCCCGGCAGTCGAAGGGGCGCTCTAACTTGGCATTAAGCCTAATGCTTCTTCCTAATCTCGATAATCTTCAACTTATTCAGCAATTTAATCACCGGGTAAGTGGGGTCAACTTCGTACCATCTTGAACCGAAGTTGATCGAATTCGGGCGTTTGTGGTGGTTGTTCTGGAAAAGCTCGCCGAGCATCAAGAAATCAAAAATCAGCGAGTTCTTCGATTTATCGTCGTTGTCGAAGTTCTGATAACCGTATTTGTGACCACTCCAATTTACGATTGCACCGTGGATCGGGCCCATTAAGAAGTGGATCGGCAAAAGGAAGAAAAACGCCCAGTGCATATCCAGGTATACATAAGCCAGGATATAAAATGCCATGTAAAGCAAGCCCCAACCGATACGCGAGATCCAGGAGTCACCCAGCTTTTCTACAAAATTCCATTCAGGATAATTTCTTTCAAAACGTGTTTCAATAGCACGTTTGCGGCTTAGTACTGCATTATAGATATGCTTTGTTTCCCACATCATTGTAAATACATTTTTGGTATGATGGGGAGAATGCGGATCTTTTTCGGTGTCACTGAATGCATGGTGCATCCGATGGAGAATTGCGTAAGCACGCGGGCTCAGGTACGAAGAACCTTGTGAAATATAGGTGAGCAAATAGAAAAAACGCTCCCATGGCTTGCTCATGATGAACATCTTATGAGCAGAATAGCGGTGCAGGAAGAATGTCTGGCAGAATAGAGAAAGGTACCAGTGTAAAACAAAAACAATAAGAACAATATACATGAAACGCGTGCAGAATTTTAAGAACGAAGTTTGTACAAAAGTAAGCGTAAGCGGGGTAAAAAACGAAATTTCAACAGGTAAAATGGAATATATCGTTACGGCCTCAACACACCCGGGTTGACTGGCCGCGCATGTTACTGGATCATAAATGCATAGCTCAGTAAATTGGCGCCCATTTGAAGCGCTTTTCTGCGCATTTCCTCAGGGTCATTGTAAACGCTCTGATCTTCCCATCCATTGCCAAGATCGGTTTCGTAGCTGTAATAACAAACCAGTCTTCCCTGCCAGATCAATCCGAAACCTTGCGGCTGCTTGCCGTCGTGCTCATGCACCTTGGGTAAGCCTTCCGGGAAAACATATTTGACGCGGTAGATCTGGTGATCAAATGGAAGCTCCACAAACGTAAGCTCCGGAAACACCTTCTTCATTTCGCGCCGCACGAACTGGTCCAGGCCATAATTATCGTCAATGTGCAAGAAGCCGCCAGAAAGCAGATAGTTCCTCAGGTTCTGCGCCTCAGCGTCACTAAACACCACATTTCCGTGGCCCGTCATATGCACGAAAGGATATGTAAAAATATCAGGGCTGCCGACTTCAACCACATCCTCCGCAGGATTGATATTCATTTTCAACTCTGTATTACAGAACTTGATCAGGTTAGGCAGAGACGTTTTGTTAGCATACCAGTCACCGCCACCGCCATACTTCAACTTGGCTATCTTCAGAGAAGATTGCCCAAACGATGCCAGGGACGCACCGAAAAGCAAGGCAAAAAGGGCGAGGTGGGGTTTCATGCGGGAATGATTGAATGATTGAATGAGTGAATGACTGAATGAGTGAATGACTGAATGAGTGAATGACTGAATTTGATGAAGAATTGGAAGTAATGCTTGCACTTCCGATGGCTATACTGATGGATTTAAAATTAAGAAAGACTTAGAAAACTTATATGTATTAAAACCTATTCAATCATTCAGTCATTCACTCATTCAAAATTCACTTATTCACCTCTTGGGCCAAATTAATCGCGTGACAACCTGCGACGGCGGCGGTTTCGGTTCTTAGGCGGGTTGGGCCGAGTGATACGGTGGTGAAGCCTTGTTCAAGAGACAGCTCTATTTCCTTTTCACTGAAATCACCTTCGGGACCTATTAATAAAGTCGTACCAGCACCTTTTTTAACTTTATTGAAAACATGTTCAACCTTATTTTGATCGGGCACGTAGGCAATCAGCTTGGTACCGGATGAAACACTTTTGATAAACGAATCGAACCGGTTATTTACTGTAATGATCGGTTTATAAAATTGTTGAGACTGCTTCATCGCACTCGCGGCAATCCGGTTTAGCCTGCCCAGGTTCACCACCCGGTTGAGCGTTTCCGGATTTGTATGTTCGGTAACGATGAAGTCAATGCGCTCCACTCCTATCTCTGTCATTTTCTCGACCATCCATTCATTGCGCTCCGCCTTGCGGGTTGGCGCAACTGCTATATTTACGGCAAAAGGGCGTGGTTCGATCAGCCTGGTTTCAATTACTTCATACCCCACTTTCCGGCCCTGAATGTTCAGCACGCATTTGTACAGCTGACCCCGCCCGTTTGTTACTAAAATCATATCCCCGGATCCCAGTCTGAGTACTTTCGTACTATGTTTTGCCTCTTCTTCTTCCAACTCAAAAATCCCGTCCTCAGGTTGATAAAAAATGTGCATTTCCAAGATTGGCTCTCGCCATTTAATGTATGGTTTTGTCCAAAAATAGAGAAATAATCGCGATTTGCTGAACAGCAGCCGAATTATCTATGGCGTTATATGCGACAATATCGTTTAAAGCTGTTTAAGGGAGTTTGCATGCATTTTCCTAAATAATCCGCTGTTTTAAGAGGCATTTCACAAGTTTTTGCAAGTTTTTTTGTGAAAACCGCTCGTGCTAAAACTTCCCTCGATTATAAAAAAAGTACATCTTTTACTGACAATACTACCACAAACGCAATATTATTCTGCGTATACCGAATTTTTCTTATTTTTTATTTTTTGGAAATACATTTTTGCATTAATATTGTGCCGTTCAAATTATTCGT
Source organism: Dyadobacter crusticola DSM 16708 (assembly GCF_000701505.1). Taxonomy (GTDB): domain Bacteria; phylum Bacteroidota; class Bacteroidia; order Cytophagales; family Spirosomataceae; genus Dyadobacter; species Dyadobacter crusticola. Next base: position 158,589 of record NZ_JNJB01000005.1, read on the forward strand.
CACCACTTTATCTAGTACTATTATGTCTAAGTCCAAGCTGGAATATATTTGGTTGGATGGCTACAAGCCGACCCAAAGTCTACGCAGCAAAACCAAAATTGAAGATAATTTTAGCGGCAAATTGGAAGATTGCAGCAACTGGTCGTTTGACGGTTCGTCAACTGAGCAAGCGCTGGGCGGTTCTTCTGACTGTTTGTTGAAACCTGTCTACATTATTCCGGATCCACAACGTAAGAATGGATATTTGGTAATGTGCGAAGTATTGAACGCCGACGGTACTCCTCACATTTCAAATGGCCGTGCAACTATCGAAGACGACGATAACGATTTCTGGTTTGGTTTTGAGCAGGAGTATTTTCTTTGGGACAACGAAACCAACAAGCCACTGGGCTTCCCTGCAAACGGGTACCCTGCACCACAAGGTCCATACTACTGTTCAGTAGGCGCACAAAACGCATTCGGCCGCGAGATCATCGAAGAACACCTTGATGCTTGTCTTGAAGCAGGCTTAAATGTAGAAGGTATCAATGCAGAAGTTGCTGCCGGTCAGTGGGAATTCCAGATTTTTGCAAAAGGCGCGAAAGAAGCTGGTGACCAGATCTGGTTGGGACGTTACCTTTTGGAGCGTATCGGCGAGAAGTATGGTGTATCTATCAACTGGCACTGCAAGCCGCTTGGCGCACTTGACTGGAATGGTAGCGGTATGCACGCTAACTTCTCTAACACAGCATTGAGAACCGCCGGTAGCAAAGAAGTATTCGACAAAGTTTGCGAATCTTTCCGTCCGGTTGTGAAGGAACATATCGAAGTTTACGGTGCAGATAACCACCTGCGTTTGACTGGAAAGCACGAAACTGCTTCTATCCACGATTTCAGCTACGGTGTTTCTGACCGCGGTGCATCAATCCGTATCCCTGTTCTGGTTCCTCAGAAAGGATGGAGCGGATACCTGGAAGATCGTCGCCCTAACTCGGCTGCTGATCCTTACAAAGTAGCTGCACGTATCATCAAAACTGTTAAATCTGCGATTTAGTCGCATTGACATACGATTAACAAAAAAGCCACCTTGCGGTGGCTTTTTTGTTGTATCAACTTGAAGATCAATCGGATCAATCCTCGTCTTCGCTTCCTGTGAAGGAATACAATGTCGGGTCAAGCTGAACCCGGTCTGCATTGAACAATGCAATAAATTCATCTATTACCTTGTCAGTGATCTCCGTTTTGTTCAGACCAACTTCCAGGCCCACACCGTATTCAAATGTATCGTCGATCTGCACATGCTCGCGGACGGTGATCTCTTCATTTTCTTCGATCTCTTCGATAAATTCCGTGAGCAGCAATTCGGCTTCATCTTCATCTTCCTCGCTGATCTTATAGTCTGCGGGACGCTCATCCTGTGAAACGTAATGCGGCATTTCCTTCTTCAAACGCTCCAGAGCAGCGTCGTAAACAAGGGTGGAATGGTGTAACCGTAATGTATAAATCAATGCGTCGTAAATCACTTCCGACTCTTTATACATACCAACAAACTGCACGTGTGCATGTTCGTTGTTTTCATCTTCGTCTTCAAATTCATCATCAACGTAGATGAAGTTGGCTCTCTCGGCTTTGCATTCCCTTCTCAGCTGAGCAATTTCTTCTGGATCGAATCCCGGATTCATGATTTACAATGTTTGTTACTTAATAAGCTGTGTAATTTACTCCAAAAATAGCATTTCGCGGTACTTTGCCAAAGGCCAATCTTCATCATCGATCAGCAATTCAAGCTTATCGACGTGGTAACGGATCTCTTCAAAAAATCCTTTCACCTCTGAACCGTAGTGTTTTGCGCGTTCAAAGAGGTTTTCAATGTTGTTTGCGGTCTTCCGGCTTTCTGTCATTTCGTGTACCAGACGTTTGATCACGACAATGTGCGTGGAGATATCCCGGATAATTTCCTTGATTGGCTCCGCTTCTTCCAGCATTTCCAGGTCGGTAAGTGCCCGGGCTGTCTGCGCAAGCTTAAACTGGTACTTAACCACTGTCGAAACAATGTGGTTCAATGCAAGGTCACCGATCACACGTGATTCAATTTGCAGCTTTTTGACGTAGTTTTCCAGCTCGATCTCATAGCGCGCGTGCAGCTCTCTTGAAGTAAGAACACCCATTTTCTCGAAAACAGTGATCGTCTTTTCCGTTTTATAAGCATAAAGCGCATCATAGGTAGCGCTGATATTGCTTAATCCGCGCTCTTTTGCCATTTGTACCCACTCCTCGGAATAACCGTTTCCTTCAAAAAGGATGTTTTTGGATTCGGTAAAATAACGTTTGAGGATTTCCACGGTCGCTACTTTCTTCTCTTCTCCTGCGGCCAGCCGCTCGTCCATTTCCCTTTTAAACTCCATTAACTGATTAGCTACGATCGTGTTCAAAACTATCATGGGAGAAGCACTGTTCTGCGCACTTCCCACGGCGCGGTACTCGAATTTATTTCCCGTAAAACAAAAAGGCGAAGTCCGGTTCCGGTCTGTATTATCGCGCTGTAAGTTGGGAATGCGGGATATGCCTAGCTTATAGTAAAAGTTCTCTCCTTTTTCGAGCGTGATTTCTCCTTTGTTGACCAGCTCTTCCAGCATGTTTGTCAACTCATTTCCCAAAAACACAGACACAATGGAAGGCGGGGCTTCATTCGCGCCCAGGCGATGCTCGTTACCAGCAGAAGATATAGACGCGCGCAGCAGGTCAGCGTGATCGTGGACTGCTTTGACAACATTCAGAAGAAAAGTGAGGAAGCGCAGGTTCTCTTTAGGTTTTGAAGTAGGCGCGAGCAGGTTAATGCCCGTGTCAGTACCCAGCGACCAGTTATTATGCTTGCCGCTTCCATTGATTCCGGCAAAAGGTTTTTCATGAAAAAGGACCTGGAAATTATGCTTGTCCCCTACCTTCTGCATTAAATCCATTAACAATGCATTGTGGTCGATCGCCAGGTTCACTTCTTCAAAAGTGGGCGCGCATTCAAATTGGCCGGGTGCAACTTCATTGTGCCGGGTACGCACGGGAATTCCCAGCTTTAAAGCCTCAAATTCGAAATCTACCATAAATGCATTGACGCGCGGAGAAATAGATCCGAAGTAATGATCGTCAAGCTGCTGTCCACGCGCCGGGCTGTGACCAAACACGGTTCTTCCCGCCATCAAAAGATCGGGTCGGGCGTAGTACAAGGCCTTGTCAACCAGGAAGTATTCCTGCTCAATGCCCAGCGTTGGAGTGACCTTGCTCACATCGCGGTTGAAAAACTGGCACACCCCGGTGGCAGCTTTGTCGAGCATAACCAGCGAGCGCAGCAATGGAGCCTTGTAGTCCAGCGCCTCGCCTGTGTATGAAATGAAGACGGAAGGAATGCACAAAGTTTTGCCGCCGGCGCCATTGTCCATTAAAAATGCGGGTGAACTAGGGTCCCAGCCGGTATATCCCCGTGCTTCGAATGTGGCGCGCAAGCCGCCGCTTGGAAAAGAAGAGGCATCGGGTTCCTGCTGTACAAGCGCGCTGCCTTTGAATTTTTCAACCGCGCGTCCATCCATTGTCAAGTCAAAGAACGAATCGTGCTTTTCAGCGGTTGTACCTGTCAAAGGCTGAAACCAGTGCGTATAGTGAGTTGCGCCTTTTGAGATTGCCCAGGATTTCATAGCTGCGGAAACTTCGTCTGCTACTTCCCGGTCGATCGTTGATCCTGAACGGATTGCAGTTGAAACCTTGGCGTAAGCCTCTGCCGAAAGCAGGGTTTTCATTACTTCATCATTAAAAGTATTGCTTCCGTACAGATCGGCTACTTTTTCAACGGGAGGAGTTAAGACGGGCGAAACCCGCCCTTGGGCGATTTCAAATGCCTTGGAACGAAATGTCATGTATTCAATCAGTTATATTAAATCTCCCCAAAATTATTTATTTAAGGATAGCAACAACAATGCTGGGTACATTTTCACATTTATGTTTTGTCGCTGATCGCACATAATACTCATTTTTAAGAACTTTACGGAATATTTTGATTGACACCAATGCGTAAAAGAATAGAATTGTTTGCCCTGTACGGGCTGAGCTGGGTCCTGCTTTTCCAGTTTTTCCGCCTCGTTTTCCTGACATACCACTACCCGAAAACGCTCGAACTTCCCTCTTCCCTCTGGGTGCAAAGTGCAACACACGGTCTGCGAATGGACATTTCCTTTGCAGCTTACATATTGGCGATCCCGACGATCCTGCTGATTTTCACTGCCCGGCAATGGAACTGGTACAAGCGCTTTATGCTCGTTTACAGCAGTGTACTCGCATTTTTGATCGTGACACTCACAGTAATTGACCTCGAACTTTTCAAAGCTTGGGGATTTCGGATCGATAGTACTTCCCTTCATTATCTTGAAACTCCCGGAGAAGCACTTGCCTCCGCAGGCGCCGCGCCGGTACTGCCGCTTTTGGTATTATTGATCGCCTTGCTTGCACTCACCATTACAATATTGCGCAACATTGTAACGCGGAGTGTGGCCGACTTCGATTTTACGAAGTTCGTTTACACAGTACCGGTTTTCCTGGTCCTTTCGGCTGCATTGATTATCCCGATACGCGGAGGCTTTCAGCTGGCTCCCATGAATGAAAGCGCAGTGTTTTTTTCGGACAAGAGCTTCGCGAACTACGCTGCTGTCAACGTTCCCTGGAACTACATGAGCTCCATTATCAATGCCTCTTATTCAAACAAAAATCCATTTATATATAGTGATGAAGCGCAGGCGCAAAGGCTTGTTCACGAACTTTATCAAACCCAGGGAGATACGGAGCACGTACTCGATTCAACATCAAAGCTGAATGTGATTGTGATTATCTGGGAAAGTTTTACGGCCAAGATTTCGTCCAGTTTTAATGGGGTACCGGGCGTTACGCCGCAATTTGACAAGCTTGCCCACGAGGGAATTTTGTTTACAAACATGTACGCGAGTGGCAACCGGAGCGACAAAGGCCTGGTAGCGATCATGAGCGGGTACCCTGCCCAGCCCACGCATTCTATCATCAAAATACCTAAAAAGACGAGCACGCTGCCTTCCCTGCCGAGAGAGTTTCGGAAAAATGGCTGGCGGACTTCGTTTTATTATGGCGGTGAAACCGAGTTTGCCAATATGAAATCCTATTTGCTGCAGGATAATTTTGACAGGATCGTTGACAAGAATGATTTTCACAAAGCGGATATGAATTCAAAATGGGGCGCTCACGATCACGTGGTGCTGGACAGGCTGCTGACTGATCTTGACAAAGAAAAAGAACCGTTTTTCGCAACCCTTTTCACGTTGAGCAGCCACGAGCCGTTTGAAGTTCCCGTAAAAACGGCCATTCAAGGCAATGATTCTGAACATCTTTTCCTGAATGCGCACCATTATACCGATGCGGCAATCGGCAACTTTATTCGAAAAGCGAAATCAAAACCCTGGTGGAAGAGTACGCTCATTGTGATACTCGCTGATCATGGCCACCCGCTGCCTTATACGAAAAAGACAAAACCCTCGGAGTTTCACATTCCGATGCTCTGGCTAGGCGGCGGGCTTGCAAGTTCAAACAGGAAGGTAGATGCTCTGTGTTCTCAAACAGACCTGGCCGCTACATTGCTGAACCAAGTCAAATTACCCGCCGGACAATTCGTTTGGAGCAAGGATATTTTTACTGCCAACCGGAATTCGTTTTCCTATTTCGCATTCAATAATGGACTTGGCTGGATCAGGACGGGCGGTTTTTTGATCCGGGATAACATTGGTGGAAATATCACGGAAAAGGAAGGAACGTTGGATCATTCGGAAGAGGATCTGGCGAAAGCCTACCTGCAAGCTTCTTTCGGAGATTATATAAAGCGTTGAGGATAAAAGCTGTATTTTTGCGGGATAATCAGGAAAAATGAAAAAAGTCGCTTTTTATACACTGGGCTGCAAGCTCAACTACTCAGAAAGCTCTTCGATCGCGAGAATGTTCGAAGCCAAAGGGCATTCGCGCGTTGAGTTCAATGAAAGCCCGGATGTTTTCATAATCAATACCTGCTCGGTCACCGAGAATGCAGATAAAAAATGCCGGAAAATCGTGCGGGAAGCCCAGAAGATCAATCCCGACGGGTATGTTGCAATCATTGGTTGTTACGCACAATTAAAGCCTGCGGAAATTTCGGAGATTCCCGGAGTTGATGCAGTACTAGGTGCTGCCGAGAAATTCCGGCTTGCGGATTTGGTCGATACTTTTGAAAAAACACCGGTAGGTCAGCCAGCGAGAATTATGGCTTCGCATATTGATGAGGCAGTTGAGTACCATACCTCTTACTCGCTGAATGACAGAACGCGCACATTTTTGAAAGTCCAGGATGGATGCGATTATCCTTGCTCCTACTGCACCATTCCATTGGCCCGCGGCAAAAGCAGATCCGACAGCATTGAAAATATCGTGAAAGCCGCCAAAGAGATTGCAGCACGTGAAGTGAAAGAGATCGTGCTCACCGGCGTAAACATCGGAGATTTCGGGATACAAAACGGAGAGCGCAAAGAGAGCTTTCTGGATTTGGTAAAAGCATTGGACGAAGTAGACGGCATTGAGCGGTTCCGCATTTCGTCAATCGAGCCTAACCTCCTGACTGACGAGATTATCGCATTCGTAGCCCAGTCCAAAAGATTTGTCCCCCACTTCCACATTCCGCTGCAATCCGGTTCCAATAAGGTATTGGGATTGATGAAGCGCAGGTACAAAAGAGAATTGTATGCCGAGCGGGTTACGAAAATTAAATCTTTGATGCCCGACTGCTGCATTGGAGTCGACGTTATTGTAGGTCACCCCGGCGAAACACAGGAGCTCTTTGAAGAGAGTTACCGCTTTTTAAACGAACTTGACATTTCTTACCTGCACGTATTTACCTACTCAGAAAGAGAAAATACAGCTGCTTTGGCGATTAAGCCGGTGGTACCGAAAAACATCCGAGCTGACAGATCAAAAATGCTGCACATTCTTTCTGACAAGAAACGCCGCTTCTTCTATGAGCAGCAAATCGGAAAAACTGGAACTGTGCTCTTTGAAGATGAAGTTCAGGACGGGCAAATGCTCGGTTTCAGCGAAAATTATGTGCGGGTTTCCGTTAAATACGACCCTTTACTTATTAATGAAACCAAGTTTGTGAGATACGAGCAGCTGAATGAGGCCGGATTAATGGAGGTGACAGAGGCGGAAGCTGAAATACTTGTTCATTAAAGGGTAGCTGTTTTAGTCAAGGAATAGAAGATAGTAATGCAAAAAAGGGAAAGCCCGGCACTTGCCGGGCTTTCCTGATATTTATATAAACGTTGAGTAAAATCAAGCCTCAACTAAGAACTCATCGTGTTGGCTGACATCCAAACCTGCTTTCTCATCCTGCTCAGAAACACGAAGCGGTAAAATTAGGTCGGTAACTTTCAAAAGAAGGAACGAACCGGCGAATGCGAAGGCAGATACGCCTACCAATGCAATTACGTGGTTGATGAACAACTTGGTTTCACCGAACGCAAGTCCCTGATCAACTACCAGCGAATTAACGCCGCTTGTAGCGAAAATACCGGTCATCAACATACCTACCATACCGCCTACACCGTGGCAAGGGAACACATCCAGTGTATCGTCCAAAGTAGAGCGTGTACGCAGGTGCGCTACATAGTTACTGATAATCGATGCAACAGTACCAATGAAAAGTGCCGCAGGAACAGTTACGAAACCAGCAGCAGGCGTGATCGCAACAAGACCTACAACCGCACCGATACAGAATCCAAGCGCAGATACTTTCTTGCCCTTTGCAGCGTCAAAAAGAACCCAAGCAAGACCAGCAGCACCAGCAGCAGTATTTGTAGTTGCGAAAGCAGTAACAGCGAGAGGACCAGCTGCAAGTGCCGAACCGGCGTTGAAGCCGAACCAGCCAAACCAAAGCAGACCTGTTCCCAAAAGAACAAACGGAATGTTTGCAGGCGGTAATGTATGATCTTCCAGTAGTGATTTACGTCTTTTCAGGTAAAGTGCGCCAGCCAATGCAGCCCAGCCAGCAGACATGTGAACCACAGTTCCACCAGCGAAGTCAAGCACACCCATTTTGAAAAGGATACCGTCTGCATGCCAGGTCATGTGCGCAAGTGGTGCGTAGATGAAGATACAGAACAGGATAATAAACAATACATAAGAGCGGAAATTGATACGCTCAGCCATTGAACCTGTTACCAACGCAGGTGTGATCACCGCGAACTTCATCTGGAACATTGCGAAAAGTGCGAACGGAATGGTTCCCCAAACAGGACCGTCCAAAACACCTTTGAACATAAAGTGCGTAAAAGGATTTCCGACAACTCCGCCGAAATCGTCTCCGAAAGCGATACTAAAACCTACCACTACCCACAGCACGCTGATTACGCCCATTGCGATAAAGCTTTGGAGCATTGTAGAAATCACGTTTTTGTTGTTGACCATCCCGCCATAGAAATAAGCCAGGCCGGGCGTCATCAGCAATACCAGCGCGGCCGAAACCAGCAACCAGGCTGTATCACCGGCGTTCACTCCTTCGGTGACAATTTGAGTCGGAACATTAGGTACGAAGGCACCGATAATGGCGATTACCAGAAGGATAATCAGTGGGATGAAACTGCGTTTTTCCATTGTAAAAAATTATTATAGGTAGATTAAGAAGGTATGTTATAAAAATTAGAATTTGTAAATAAAGGCAAGCCCAAAAGTGGTCTGACTGTTCTTGGTCCAGTTACCTTTTGAATCTTCGAATTGCTGCTCTTCGCCAGCGCCTGAAAGCTTAGGATAAGCGTCAAGACGGAACTCAGGCTTTACAAGAATGTGGCCGTCCGCAAGGCTGATGTTACCTGTTAGTGTGACAGAGTTAACCTTTGTTCCGGCTTCACCACGCGTCAGTAATCCACGTACGCCATTGTCATTGTTAAAGTATTCGTAACGTGCTCCGATTCCGAAGTTTTCTGTCACTGCTGTATTCGCATAAACAGCAACTCCGCTCCACGATTCTGTCCTGGCAGGTCCGTCTGCACCCTGGAAATCTCCTTTTTGGCTTCCGTAAGCTGCATTCAAACCGAGCAGGAATTTCTCTGAGACCTGAAAACTGGTAGTCAGGTCAAACACCTGATACAAACCCTCCGGCTGATTGCCCAGACTGTCAGAATTAGCTTCGTTGCTTCCAATGTAGTTCACATACACGTTCCAGCCAGAAACTGGTTGCAGGTACAGCTGGCTGATAATACCTTTTGCGCGGTTATTATCACCAAGTCCGTCTACATTATTAACAACTCCTACCATTAAAGATGCCTTATCAGAAAACGCGTAAGTCGCTTTCAGACCAGCGTGATAGAATGGACCATTGTTGAACAGGTTTGACAAAGAATAGTTGAAGTTGGCCGGTGCGTCGATCACTTCATATCCGATGTGCGTTCCAAACTGTCCCGCGGTCATTGAAAACTTATCTGTAAATCTGTAAGTGAAATACGCTTGTTTGATAGCAAGTGCGGTGCTGAACAAGGCATTCCCGTAGTTACCCATATTGGCATTCGGGCCGAATGTCAAATCTACTACTGCTTCTGACTTTGCATTGGTGTAAGCTACTCTTGTCTGAACGAGACCTAATGAAAACTGTCCGGAGCGCTGATCGAATACGCGTGCATTACTTGCACCCATGTTTGACCGGGAAGCTGGCTTGTTAAAATTGGCCATATAATAAGAGTCAAGATAGCCTGAGAACGCGAATGCGCCCTTTCCCTCTTCCTCTGCTGCTTCCGTAACAACTGTTGTATCAGCTTTAACAGCCTTTTTGTCTTCGCCAGACTTTGCAAAACCCAAAAAGGGGACCATTAAAGATAATACTGTACAATAGACTTTTCTCATAATTATATTCTGTTTAAGTTTAGATTACTCTCCGGCAGGATTTATGAATCAAATATTGTTTATAAATTATATTAATCAAATATCTGACGTGATTTTTATCTAATAAAATGCAATTTTCCTGTTTTTATGCTCTTTTTTACCAGATAATACACATAAAATGCAGTAGTAAACAATAATTTACTTAAAATTAAAATTTTGCATAAATAGATATAAACAGAATATTATTCCTAAACAACTCACCTCATAGCGAAGAATATTTATTCTTAAAATGACATTCTGGTAGAATTTTGGGCACAAAAAAAGCCCTGCCAAAGGCAGGGCTTCATCATTTTATATCCCGAACAGGCTATTCGCCGTGCATCCAGGCCTTCTTAGCTAGTAATGTATCTTCTTCCTCTTCATTGTCGGGATCCGGCACGCAGCAATCAACCGGGCAAACCGCGGCACATTGCGGCTCTTCGTGGAAGCCAACGCATTCAGTACATTTATCGGTAACAATATAGTAGAACTCATCTGAAACAGGCGCTTGCTTCTCCTTGCCGCTCACCACTGTACCGTCGCCAAAATCTACTTCATCTAAACTGGTCCCATCTCCCCAGGTCCACTCTACCCCGCCTTCATAAATTGCTGTATTGGGGCACTCTGGCTCGCACGCCCCACAATTTATGCATTCATCGGTTATCATTATAGCCATAGTCGCCGGATTGTTTATATTTGTTGCTATTCTTCTGCTTAGAGTAACAAATATAACTATTTATAGTTTCCCAACAATCAGAAAAATAAAAACGGCAGGTTAGTAAAACTTTTTAGAGTTCATAAATATGTTAGCAAGGATCAGGCGGGAAGAGGCGTTCATAAACTTGGGAAAATTCATCACAGAAGCCGGGAATGCGGATGTTGTGCAGGAATGGGTGGAATCAGCTAACAGCCGGAACAACTGGTTTACTCCCGAAAATGTCAGAAAGTCCCTGAATGCAATTGCCAACGAATTTCTTGATCCCGAAAAGCTGCGTGCATGGTCGGCCCGTTACCAGGAACCGCAGGAATCCAGGAAAGTAGGCGTTGTCATGGCCGGGAATATTCCGGCAGTCGGGTTTCAGGATGCTTTGTGCGTATTGATCAGCGGGCACACGCTACTTGCGAAACCCAGCTCTGACGATCCGGTGCTGATTTCTGCATTGCTTAACCAGCTAATGCAGATCGAACCTGAGCTTACGCCGCAGATCAGGTTTGTGGAACGGCTCAATGAGGCAGACGCTTACATTGCCACAGGAAGTGATAACACAGCACGCTACTTTCATTACTATTTTGCCAATAAACCCAATGTGATCCGCCGGAACCGGACTTCTGCTGCTGTTTTGACTGGCAATGAAACACACGAGGAACTACAATGGCTGGGCAGGGATGTACTTCAATATTTCGGTTTGGGCTGCCGCAACGTATCCAAGCTCTTTGTTCCTGCCGGATATGATTTTACCAAGTTTTACGAAGCCATTGAAGACAGGGCGCACCTGTATCTTCAAAACCATAAATACTTCAATAACTACGAGTACAACAAGTCGATTTTCCTGATTAACAGGGTTCCGCACCTCGACAACGGTTTTTTAATGATCACCGAAAACAGTGCGCTCGTTTCTCCGATCAGCGTATTACATTTTGAAACATACACGGATTTGGAAACTGTAAAATCCGCGTTGCAGGAGTCGGCTGAGAAGATTCAATGCGTGGTAGGCAATGCAGGTATTCCGGGAAATGTGCCGTTCGGAAAATCGCAGGAGCCGGGCCTGCTCGATTATGCGGATGCTGTGGATACCATGACTTTCCTTAGCGAGCTCTAATATCTTATTCCAGATTTGCTGAAACCCATTTGAGAAATTCAGGCATCACCTGCGACCAGGTGGCCTGATCGTGCCGCCCATCGGGAATTTCGGTGTAGAAAACGTCCTGGTTCCAAATCGCTCCTTTTCTTTCCAACTCGGCAATGCATTCCAGCGTATCCTGTATAGAGTCGATCACACCGTCGCCGTCGCGATCATCATACTCGTCCTGAGAGCCGCATTGAAACCAGCACTTTAATGCAGGTCTTACCGGAAGATCCCTGATCTGCGCGTGCATAATCCTGTCGGAATCCTGGTAACCTTCGCCAATTGCCTTCTGCCTCCACCACAATGCGCCGGAGAAAACGCCTGTGAGCGGGAACAATGCCGGAAAATGCAAAGCAATGTCCAGTGCCATGAGTCCACCCAGCGAGCAGCCCGCATATGCATTGCCGAAGGATCTTACCTGGTAATGCTGTTGTAAAAACGGCAAAAGCTCCACGGTGACAAACGAGGTAGTTTGCTGCGCCTCACTGCCCCTACCCGCATAATCAACCTTTCCTGCTGTTCCGTATTCGTAAATGCGGCGGTCGTTTGCGTGAATTCCTGCGATCACCACTGACTTCATTTCCCCTGCTCTTTGCAATGCGTAAGTTGTTTCTGCCAGCCTCAGCCCGGCAAAATCCTGTCCGTCGTTGAAAAGGATTAATGGATAAAGTTGTGCACGATCAAACCCCGCAGGCAGCAGCAAAGTAACACGAACCTCCCTTTTGAGGAAGTTGGAATAGATATTGATATCGTCAAAAAATGTGGAAGAATGCGTTGCGCTCAAACCCTTATACCGCTAAAATGAACCAAAACAAACGTGCAAGTTATTAATTTGCTTCCTATGATTTGTTTTGTATATTTCATTTATAAAATTTAACCCCCGCTGATTTGGAAGAGAAGCACATTAAATACTACTCTCACCACCTGGACAGAGACATTGATATGCTTGTTTACGGAAACTGGGGGTACCCTATCCTGCTTTTTCCAACCACCCTCGGGCGCTACTACCAAGCAAAGGATATGGGACTGACCGAATCAGTAAGAGCCTTGATTGACTCGGGTAAATACAAGCTCTATTGTGTCGATTCGATAGATGCGGATTCCTGGTACGCCAAACACCTTAACCCGCAATACAGGGTTCTCAATCACATTCAGTACGACAAGTTCCTGGCAAACGAGCTGGTACCTTATATAAAGGCCGAGTGTAACGTCGGCAGAATTGGCGTGGCAGGATGCAGCTTCGGAGGTTTTCATTCCGCCAACTTCGCTTTCAGGCACCCTGATCTTGTCGCCTATCTGGTGAGCATGAGCGGCGCATTCGATATCAGGACCTTTACCGATGGATTTTACGACGATACCGTTTACTTCAACAATCCTGTTGATTTCATGCCCAACGAGCAGGGCTGGCGGTACGGGCACATGAAGATTGTGCTGGGTACCTCTGAATGGGATATTTGCCTGGACAGCAATGTAAGAATGTCCGATATTTTGAATGCAAAAGGCATAGATCACTGGCTGGATATCCGGGGCTGGGAGAAACACGATTGGCCTTTGTGGACAAAGATGTTCCCCGACTACCTTTCAAGGATCATGTAAAACGGACTATATCAATAACAAAACCGCGTTTTTAATATGAAAAAAATTGGCATACTGTTTGGGATGGAGAATACTTTTCCAAATGCATTTATAGAAAGGGTGAACAGTAAAGGAGAACCAGATATCATCGCTGAGGCAGTGACCATTGATAAAGTGGCACAAGCCGCGCCGACAGAATACGCAGTGATCATCGACCGGATTTCACAGGACGTAACTTTTTACCGTGCTTACCTGAAAAATGCGGCATTATGCGGTACCGCGGTGATCAATAATCCATTCTGGTGGAGCGCAGACGAGAAATTCTTCAACAATGCACTCGCTGAACAGATCGGGGTGCCGGTCCCGAAAACGGTTCTGCTGCCTTCGAAGCAGCGGCCGGATAATACAACCGAAACTTCATTCCGTAACCTCGCATTTCCGATGGCCTGGGAGGAGATATTCCAGTATGTAGGTTTTCCCGCTTACATGAAACCACACGACGGCGGCGGTTGGAAAAGCGTTTACAAGGTTGTAAATCCGCAGGATCTGTGGTTTAAACATGAGGAAACAGGTCAGCTGGTGATGATGTTGCAGGAAGAAATTGAATTTAGCGATTATGTTCGCTGCTACTGCATTGGCCAGAAAGATGTGCTGATCATGCCTTATGAACCCCGTAACCCGCACCATCTAAGATATGCGTCGGAGTTGAAGGCCACCGGTGAGGAAAGAGAAAAGTTGCTCGAAACAATCAAAGATTATACCCTTAAACTGAACAAGGCGCTGGGCTATGATTTTAATACGGTGGAATTTGCCGTGCGCGACGGGGTTCCTTACGCAATTGATTTTTGCAATCCCGCACCCGATGCAGACATTTACTCAGTTGGCCCCGACAATTTCGAATGGGTGGTAGAAGCAGCTGCAAACATGGCGATTGAGCGTGCGAAGGCGCAGGTTCCCGGACAGGTGAACCTTACCTGGGGCACCTTCCTCAGCAATGCAGTCCAGGCGGGTATTACACCAGCACAAACAGCTCAGCCAGCTCCCATTCCTTCGGCCACGGAAGTCAATATCAAGGCGGTAACACCTAAAAAATCGGTTAAAAAGCCGACAGCTGGCAGTTCAGAACCGGTCGCGGAACCGGACCCGCAGTTGCCTACCAACAAAGCTGCGGTGACAAAAGCGCCTGCCAAGAATTCCAAAATGAAAAAGTCCTGATCAAAGCATTCCAAATCGCCCTTTATGGCCACTTTCACACTAGGTATTGAAGAAGAATTTCAAACGATAGATCCTGTTACCCGCAACCTGCGGTCGCATATGTCGAAGCTGGTTGAAGATGGTAAGATCACATTGAAAGAACGTGTGAAAGCCGAAATGCACCAGGCTGTCGTGGAAGTAGGTACCAATATTTGCCACAACATTCAGGAAGCGCGCGAGGAAGTGACTTATTTGCGCAAAATGATTTTGGACCTGGCTGAAAAGCAGAATCTGCAGGTAGCCGCAGCGGGTACCCACCCATTCGCCGACTGGGTGGACCAGCTCATTACCGACGATCCGAGATACGACGAAATCATCGACGAAATGCGTGACGTGGCGCGCGGCAACCTTATTTTTGGTTTGCACGTACATGTAGGCATTGAAGACCGCAATGAAGGAATTCAGATCATGAATGCGGTGAGGTACTTTTTGCCGCATATTTATGCACTATCTACCAACTCACCATTCTGGTGCGGACGAAATACAGGCTTCAAATCCTACCGGTCGAAGGTTTTTGATAAGTTTCCAAGAACCGGGATACCGGACTATTTTTCAAGTGCATCTGAATACGACGAGTATGTGAACCTGCTGATCAAAACCAAATGCATTGATAACGGCAAGAAGATCTGGTGGGATATTCGCGTCCACCCATTCTTCAATACGATTGAGTTCAGAATGTGCGATGTACCAATGCGAACTGACGAGACGATTTGTCTGGCTGCGATTATGCAGGCGCTGGTTGCAAAAATTTACAAGCTGCACAGAATGAACCTTAGCTTTCGCATTTACGACCGAATGCTCATCAATGAAAACAAATGGCGCGCGGCCCGGTATGGAATACAGGGAAAACTCATTGATTTTGGGAAACAGGAAGAAGTGGAGTACAGACTGCTCGCCGGCGAGCTGCTCGAATTTATCGACGACGTGGTTGACGAGCTCGGAAGCCGGAAGGAAATCGACTATATCCACCAGATTATGGAAATGGGAACAGGCGCTGATCGCCAGCTCGCCGTTTTTGAACAAACCGGCAGCATGAATGCAGTGGTAGATTATATCGTAGCAGAGACAAAAATCGGTCTGGTATAGCGAAAGTTGCCTTCTTTTATTTCCCTCAACCGAACTTATACCCTGTCGTTTTGTTTAAATACTTTACCGAAAATAAATCTACAAAGCTAAATGCTTTAAGCTGTCAGCCAAAATGCGCAGCTTAAAGCCCTCACAAAATGATTAACAATACACGACATTTCCGGGTGGCGATTCTGGATATGTACGACGGGTTCGAGAATGAAGGGATGCGATGCATCAAGAAGATCGTCACCAGTTTCGGTGAGAGAGAAGCAGTACCCGTTGAATATACAATTTTTGATGTACGCCAAAAGCTCGAAATCCCTGGAATAGACTTCGACGCCTATATTTCCACGGGCGGGCCAGGTAACCCTTCACCAGTAGGAGAAGCCTGGGAGAAAAAGTACTTCTCGTTTCTGGACCAGCTATTTCAATACAACCTGAAACGTAAAAACCGCGTAAAGAAGCATTTATTCCTCATCTGCCATTCATTTCAAGTGGCCTGCATACACTGGCAGCTGGCGCGCGTGAGCAAGAGGAGAAAGACTTCATTTGGTACGTTTCCGGTCCACAAGACCAGCATTGGCCGGAAAGATCCGCTGCTTAGCGCGCTTGCTGATCCATTCTGGATCGTTGACTCGCGCGACTTCCAGGTAACCCAACCTGATCAGTCAATGTTCGATGATCTGGGCGCCAAATTGCTTTGTCTCGAAAAAATCCGTCCGCATGTACCACTAGAACGCGCTGTAATGGCGATCCGCTTTTCCGGTGAAATCGTCGGAACGCAATTTCACCCGGAAGCTGACGCGGAAGGAATGTTGCGGTATTTTCTTCGTGAGGATAAAAAAACCGCCATTATTGCGGCACACGGAGAGACAAAATACAACGACATGATCGCGCATTTGAACGATCCTGATAAGATACTGCATACTGAATCTGTCATCTTGCCTGCATTTCTTAAAAACGCATTAAATAAGTCATTCACGCCCGCCTATGCATAAGGAAGCCCGGGAAGCATTCAATCGGTCTTTTTCCGAGAAAAAGTACCAGGATTTTGTGGCTTACATAGAATCCGCATTCCCAGGCCAGCTCGACTTCCGGGTTGCCGAAACACCGGTATTTGTTCCAAAAGCGCTGAAAGAGAAGATACTCGAAGCTTCGGAGCAGATCATTGAAGTATTGCGCTCGCCAGACTTCAAAGCGAAAACGGAACGCGCCGTTCCCGAGGAGCAATTTGTACCGGGCGAAAATGCGCATACTTCTTTCCTGGCCATTGATTACGCGATTTGCAGGGACGAAAGTGGTGAGTTGGTACCACAATTGATCGAGTTGCAGGGATTTCCGTCTATATTCGGGTACCAGGCATTTTTGTCGGAAGCATTCAAGATGCATTTCGATGTACTTTCTGAATTGCAGTACCTCTTCAATTGCGACGGATACAATGCTTTTGTACAAAAACTGAGGTCATTGATCCTGGCTGACGAAGAACCCGAGTCCGTGATCCTGCTCGAAATATTTCCTGACAAGCAGAAAACGCGCGTTGATTTTGCTGTAACCGGGGAAATGTTGGGAATTCAACCGGTATGTTACACCAAGTTAATCCGCGAGGGAAAATCGCTTTTTTACGAAAAAGATGGACGTAAGATTCAAGTTAAACGAATTTACAACAGGCTGATATTTGATGATCTGCTGAACTATCCCGACCTGGTCACAAGCTACCGCCTGACCGATGAAGTGGATGTAACCTGGGTTGGGCATCCTAACTGGTTTTTCCGGATCAGCAAGTTTTCTATGCCATTTCTCAAAGGTCCGTACATTCCGGAAACGCACTTTGTCAGCGACTATGAGGGTAAATTTCCGGACGATCTTGAAAATTACGTTCTGAAACCACTTTTTTCATTCGCTGGCTCCGGCGTGCGTTTGCAAGTTACCACAGCGAACCTGATTGCATTGCCTGATCCTGAAAATTACATTTTACAGCGAAAAGTATTCTACGAACCGGTGATACAAGCACCTGACGGATTGGTGAAATGTGAGGTAAGGATGATGTATGCCTGGGAAGATCATGCTGACAAGCCGGAGCTGCTGATTAGTCTGAGCCGGTTGAGCCGGGGAGAAATGATCGGAGTTCGGTTTAACAAGGATTTTACCTGGGTAGGCGGCAGCGCCACTTTTTTCGAATAAAAACAGATATTTAAAGAACTATACTTAATAAAAGTATCAAAAGTAAAGAATGTATACCACACATCGTCAACAATTTTTCGATCATCTGGCACAAACTTCCGACTACCCGCTCGCGCTCGAAATCGACAGAGCTGAGGGAGTTTACATGTATGGCGCAGATGGAAAGTCATACATAGATCTGATATCCGGCATTGCGGTAAGTAACGTGGGTCACCGGCACCCGAAAATAATATCCGCCATTCACGAGCAGCTCGAAAAGCACATGCATTTGCTTGTTTATGGCGAATTTGTGCAAAGTGCGCAGGTGCAACTGGCGGCTGCATTGACAAAGACTTTGGCTCTTGCCCCGCCTGTGTCCTCCCCTTTCGGGCTCATCGATAATGTATATTTTACCAATTCCGGCACTGAGGCTACCGAAGGTGCGATGAAGCTTGCAAAGCGGTTCACACGCCGGCATGAATTTGTATCATGCGTAAACGCCTATCATGGCGCCACGCAAGGCGCACTAAGTCTGGCGGGAGCCGATTTTTTTAAACAAAACTTCCGTCCCCTGCTTCCCGGCATGCGACAGATTCGTCACGGAAATACTGCGGATTTGGAGCTGATCACAAACAAAACAGCAGCGGTGATCATCGAAGTTATTGGTGGAGAATCTGGCGTGAGAGTTCCTGAGAAGGAATTTATGATCGCATTGCGACAAAGATGCACAGAAACAGGCGCGCTGCTGATCCTGGACGAAATTCAAACAGGTTTTGGCCGGACAGGGAGTTTTTGGGCATTTGAACAGTTCGACATTTATCCCGACATTTTACTAAGCGCGAAAGGAATGGGCGGCGGAATGCCGATCGGCGCATTTATGGCCTCACAGGAAGTAATGGGCGTTTTCAAGAACAATCCGATTCTGGGCCACATTACTACATTTGGCGGACATCCGGTTTGCTGCGCTTCTTCCCTGGCCGCTTTGAATGTGATACTAGACGAAAACCTGCAACAGTTTGCCATTGAGAAAGGCGAGTTGTTCAAATCTCTGCTTGTTCACCCGGCGATCAGCGAAGTAAGAGGAAGAGGCTTGATGCTGGCTGCGCAAATGGAGTCTTTTGAAAAGCTGAAAAATACGATCGACCGCTGCATTGAAAATGGCTTAGTGACTGACTGGTTCCTCTTTTGCGACAATGCAATGCGCATTGCGCCACCGCTGGTGATTTCGGAAGAAGAAATCCGTACCGCATGCAAGGTGATTATTGATGTTTTGAATTCTTAAACCAAGCTTATGGAATATTCAATTGAGAATGAGTTTTTACGCATCGCCGTGCAACAAGCCGGTGCAGAATTGCGCCGCATTCAATCGACGGTAACAGGCCTGGATTTCATGTGGAATGCGGATCCGGACGTTTGGCCGAGCTATGCGCCCGTTTTGTTCCCTGTCATAGGAGCGATTAAAAATGGCTTTGCTCGGTACAATGGCAAGGATTATGCGGTACCACGTCACGGAATCGTGCGCAATAATCCTGAGGTAATCCTTCTCGAACAAACTGAATCAAGCCTGACATTCGGGTTAAAATCCTCGGAACAAACACTGGAAATTTATCCTTTCGCATTTGATTTCCAGATTACTTACCGGTTGGACGGACGGAAGATTGTGGTAAGTCACGAAATCGTTAATGAGGGAGACAACGAGATGCTCTTCTCTCTTGGCGGGCATCCTGCATTTAAGTGCCCGATACATGACGGTGAGGATTATAACGACTATTATCTGGAATTTGAAGCAATTGAAAACGACTCAACCTGGCTGCTGACCAAGGATGGATTAGTCGGAAATGAGACCAAAAAGATTTTTGACAATACCAATGTGCTCCATTTGAACCACCACTTGTTCGACAATGACGCATTGATTTTCAAACATTTGGTCTCGAAGCAGGTAAGTTTAAGAAGTACCAAATCTGCACAGGTAGTTACCGTCCGCTTTGAAGATTTTCCATATCTGGGTATCTGGGCAAAGCCAAAAGGAGATTTTGTTTGCATTGAACCCTGGCTGGGCATTGCAGACAGCGCTGATTCGGATCATAATTTTGAAACAAAAGAAGGAATTTTGAAGCTACCTGCCGGAGAAACTTTTAAGGCTGATTTTTCAATAGAGATCAACGAGTAATGTTGCTATTAGCAGTAAGGCTCAAAGCTTTACTGCTAATAGTTCACTCCCCAATTTGTGCAGAGCCGCTTCGATTTTCTTAGCTTGTGCGGGCCGCGGCTTTTTCAAGCCTGAGGCATAATGATTCAGCAGCTTCTCATTTATTCCCGTAATCTTGGCTATCCCGGTTTGGCTGAATATGCCTTTGTAATATTTCAAAAAACTTCCGACATCAAGCTTCCACTCAATCTCGTACTCGCCTTTCAAAGCGGCAGGAATGTTTTTATCATCAAATGATTTAATAATGTCAATACATTCATACACAGATTTTTTCACCTCCTCGATCGTTGCGCCTCCTCCATTTATTCCTTTCACATTTTCGGAGTGAGCGCCGAAAAAATCTTTGCTTCGAGCTATAATTATCTTAATTGTTCTCATTGCTTCTTTAAGTCTAAGCCCATCATCTTAATTGCCTCCAAGCGTGTAGGTTCCGCCATTTCTTTGGAACCGTGATTTGCGACAGCATAGGTTTTGTTACCTTTTTTATAGATGTAATGACTGCCACGTGACCTGATACAAACCCATCCATTGCGTCGTATAATGCGGTGAAATTGCGAATATTTCATAGTGTGTACCCGAGATTAAAAGTATACAATAATATACCTTTAAGCAAGTGGCCACAAAAAAAGCCCCCGAGCGGGAGCTTTCAATTATCTATCGGAAGTATGTAATTATACAGTCGCTTCGATCTGCGCATTCAATTTGTCTTCCAGGGTTGTTTTAGGTACAACACCTACCACTTTGTCAACTAATTGACCGCCTTTGAATATCATTAAAGTTGGGATACTGCGGATACCGAACTTCGCTGGAACCGATGAATTCATGTCCACGTCCATTTTACCAATAACTGCTTTCCCCTCGTATTCTCCTGCGAGCTGCTCTACAACCGGCCCGATCATCTTACAAGGTCCGCACCACTCAGCCCAAAAATCAACAAGTACTGGTTTTTCGCTTTGGATCAATTCTTCGAAGGTGCTATCGGTAATTTCAAGTGCTTTTCCCATGTTTGAAAATGTCTAATGTTGTTTTATAAATCTGATGTAATAAGGATAATTAGTGCCTAAAAGTTCCTGAATACGGCTAATGTAAATCAGTTCAAAGAGAATTGTACACCATGAAATCCGCGAAGTACTTTGAAGAGCTCGTTGGTAGGCGCAACGCGATAACCACGCGACAGCATCTCCACTTCCAGCCTCGTATCCGGATCCACAACCGTCATGTTAACAGCACATTGGCCCGGGTGGTGACTGAGTGTATCGCTCAAAACATGAATGAACTGAGCATCAATCTGGTCGAGTGAAAGATTGATCTTGATCTTCTTGCACATTTTGCCCATAATCTCAGGCAACAGCTGGATTTGCGTGATCTTGAATTCAAACTGATCTTCCTGCTTCCAGCGGTTTTGTACCTTCCCTTTAATGTAAAGGAACTGTCCTACCTGCAAGTAATTTTTAAACCTGATGTAATCCTCGCCCCCGAGCAGCATTTCAAGTGAGCCTTTGTAATCTTCGACTTTGAAAATCATGAAATGGCTGCCGTTCTTTGACATTCTTTCCTGCGCACTCGTAACAATTCCGGCCACGCTGATTTCCTTTCCAAAATACCTGGGTGCCCGCTCGCCTTCTGCGATTTCCATAACCTTGTCCACGGTACAGTTGCAAAAATTATCAAGTTCAACCCTGAATGTATCCAGCGGGTGGCCCGAAATGTAAAACCCGACTACCTCCTGCTCATAACGCAGCTTAGCCAGATCGTCCCAGGCAGAAACATCCGCCGCTTTGGGGCGGGCAAGCGTAGAGCCGCCATCGCCCAGCATTCCGAACAATGAAGCTTGCGCCGACGATTTTTCCGCATGGTAATTGTTCGCATACCGGATCAGCTTTTCGATAAATGTACCATTCTCACCAGTTTCCACGGCGAAGTAATGCGCCCGGTGATAGTCTTCAAAACAGTCGAACCCGCCCGCATAGGCCAGGCTTTCAATCGTTTTCTTATTTACAGTCCGTAAATTAACCCTCGTGATAAAATCGTAGATATCCGAAAATGGCCCGCCTGCTGCTCTTTCTTCGATGATCGATTCAACAGCCGCATCGCCGCTGCCTTTCACACCAGCCAGACCAAAACGGATTTCTCCCCGGCTATTCACATTAAATTGCCTGTCGGATTCATTGATATCAGGACCCAGAACGGTTATGCCCAATGCTTTACATTCCTCCATGAAGAAGGTAATCTTATCAATGTTACCCAGCGAGCTCGTCAAAACCGCTGCCATGTATTCGGCGGGATAATGCGCTTTGAGGTAAGCTGTCTGGTAAGCAACGAACGCGTAACAGGTTGAATGTGATTTGTTAAAAGCATAGGACGCGAAAGCTTCCCAGTCAGTCCAGATCTTTTCAAGCTTTTTGGCATCGAGCCCGCGCTCGGTACCGCCCTTCATGAAGTCGCCTTTCAGCTTGTTCAACGTTTCAATCTGCTTCTTTCCCATTGCTTTCCGCAAGGTATCCGCCTGACCTTTTGTAAAACCAGCCAGCTTTTGCGAAAGAAGCATTACCTGCTCCTGATAGACTGTAATACCGTAAGTATCAGACAAATACTCTTCGAGCTCCGGCAAGTCGTAAGTAATTTCCTCTTGTCCGTTTTTACGTCGGATAAAGTTGGGAATGTACGCGATCGGACCTGGACGGTACAATGCATTCATCGCGATCAAGTGCTCAAAACGGTCGGGAATGAGGTCGCGCATGTGCTTTTTCATTCCGTCCGATTCAAACTGGAAGATCGCATTGGTTTCTCCCCTTTGAAATAGTTCAAAAACTTTCGGGTCGTCGAGCGGCACATCGTCGATTACAATATCCACGTTGTGGTTTTGCTTGATTAGGCGAAGCGCTTCCTTGATAATAGTCAGGTTTCGCAAACCCAGGAAGTCCATTTTAATAACCCCTGCATCTTCGATGATCTTTCCCTGATATTGGGTAATCAGAAAATCAGAATCTTTGGAAGTACTTACGGGAATGATTTCGGTCAAATCGCTTGGCGCAATAATGATACCGGCGGCGTGAATACCCGTGTTCCGTACGGTACCTTCCAGCCTTCGTGCTTCCTGTAAAACACTCGCCTGCAAATCCTTGCCCAATGCGATCTGCCGCATTTTCTTCACATTGTCCAGTTCTTCCGGTGCAATACCCTCTTTCTTCAAAAGACTGCCCTCCCCTTCCAGCGGCGCTGTGAAGATCCGGTTGAGCGTCATGTTGTAGGTAGGCTTGTCGGGTACAAGCTTGGCCAGTGCATTCGCCTCGGCAAGCGGCAGGTCCATTACCCTCGCCACGTCCTTGATAGCAGATTTAGCCGCCATTGTACCATAAGTAACAATCTGGGCTACCTGGTTATAACCATATTTTTTAACTACATAATCGATCACTTTCTGCCGGCCTTCGTCGTCGAAGTCCGTATCAATATCAGGAAGTGAAATACGGTCCGGATTGAGAAAACGCTCAAAAAGCAGATCGTACTTGATGGGGTCTATATTGGTAATCCCTGTTGCGTAAGCCACCACGGAACCGGCTGCCGAACCACGGCCCGGACCGATAAAAACGCCCATTTTGCGGCCTGCATCAATGAAGTCGGCCACAATCAGGAAGTAACCCGGAAAACCCATATTACGGATTGTATTCAACTCAAAGTTGATCCGCTCTTCAATTTCGGGGGTTATCGTGCCGTATTTAAACTTTGCACCTTCAAAAGTGAGATGTTTGAGGTACTCCCATTGATTGAGCACGTCAGCTGTCAACTCCTTTTTACCAACCATTTCCGACAATGTATGTGTCTTGAACTCGTCGGGAATGGGGAAGTTAGGGAGCAGAATATCTTTTCTCAGATCCAGCGTTTTGATCTTGTCAACAATCTCGTTGGTATTGTCCAGCGACTCAGGTAAGTCGTTGAACAGCTGCATCATCTCGCTGGTTTTCTTAAAGTAAAACTGATCGTTATAGAATGCAAAGCGGGAGCCTTTCGGAATTCCCTTGTCATCATCAAAATCCTTGGCAGAAGGTGTACTTTGCTTGTCGCCAGTGTTGATACACAGGAGAATATCGTGCGCATTCCAGTCGTCGCGATCCACATAATGTGAATCATTGGAGCAGATTACTTTTACATTATATTTTTTTGCAAACCTTAAAAGAACCTCATTAACAATATATTGATCACGAATCTCGTGGCGCTGCAATTCAACATAGAAATCATCGCCGAACAGATCCAGCCACCATTTAAATTCCTTCTCTGCGGCCTCTTCTCCCTGCCTCAGGATGGTCTTTGGAATAACCGCACCAATGCAGCAGGTTGTGGCGATGAGTCCGTGATGATATTTGACAATCAGCTCCTTATCGATCCGCGGGTATTTTCCGTACATTCCTTCTATGAAGCCGAGCGAGCACATTTTCACCAGGTTTTTATACCCGATTTCATCTTTGGCAAGAAGTAATTGGTGAAAACGTACATCTTTCTTGTCTTTCGTAAACTGCCGCACGTGCCGGTCTTCCACTACATAAAATTCACAGCCGACAATGGGTTTGATCCCCTGCTTGTTCCCCTCGGCCACAAATTCGAAAACGCCGAACATATTGCCGTGATCGGTAATTGCCACCGCCGGCATATTGTCTTCTTTGGCCTTTTTGAAGAGCTTTTTGATATCAGCCGCACCATCGAGAAGTGAAAACTGGGTGTGGCAGTGTAAGTGGGAAAATTGCATTTGGACCGGGTTGTATTAATGGAATGTCTTTGGAGGAACTTAGCGAGTCAGATCAATGCTCAGCGGGCTGTTCATACAATACATAATTCATATAGTCAGCAAAAGGTTTAAGGAGTTTGATACCTTTTAAAATCATTTTTTCAAAATCCCTGGAAGCCACTTCCTTATCTGTAAAGCGGTGCACGAAAAAAAGCTGCTTGCGTTTCAGCAGTTCAATTTCGGGATGATCTTTCGGGTAACCTTTGGGAGTTGTCTTCAAGGTATCCCCATGAATTTCGGGGAAAAATGACCGGAATTCAGTTTCTTCGATGATCGCTTTCAGCTCTTCTGCATTATAATCCACTTCCTGCCTGAAACGCGCCAGCTGTTCAGGCGTCGTTTCCCACATTCCACCCCCCAGAAACGTCTGATCGCCAGGCTGGATTTGAATGTAGTAATCAACCTTGCCCGAGCTTTTCCCTCCCGGCCCGATTCCCGCTGCCAGGTTATTCTTGTAAGGCGCCTTGTTTTTAGAGAAACGGATATCCCGGTTGATCCGCAGCAGACATTCTTTCACCTGCAAATTCCCAAGATCCTGAAACTTTCCAACCTCACTGATCAGGTAACCCACGAGCTTTTCCATATCCGCCCTGGCCTCGTCATATCGCCCTCTGTTTTCCTGAAACCATTCCCTATTGTTGTTTTCGGCTAATTGACTGAGAAAGTGAAGTGTTGCGGATTCCATTCTGATTTGGTGAAGCTATAAAATCTGATTTTACTACGATTTATGATCCAATTTAACGAATTTTGGTGAACGGGGAATAGGATCATCTTTTTAACACTCAACATTTGAATGGTATGAATGTTCAATTTTTGTCAAAAGAAAAAATGATGAAGACCTCAGTTGTAATTCCTATGAATGAGTGGAAAAAGATACAAACTCGGCTTAAACACCGTAGCTCAGATTTTTGGGAAACCTTGCCAGAGCATGTTAGAGCAAGTATCGAGAGGGGACAAAGGCAGGCAGCCACGGGCCAAACAACAACCAGCGAGAAGGTAATGCAGAAGTACGTAAAGTATTTATGAATTTACCCGTTGTCTGGACTTTTGAAGCTGAAACAGGCTTTGCTGAAATAATAGGGTACCTGGAAGATGAATGGTCAGAAAAAGAGGTTAAGAACTTCGTCCATCGTGTAAGGAAAGTGATCAAACACATATCATGCTTTCCTCAGATGTTTGAAGCTTCACCCACAAATCCCAGGGTAAGAAAAGCACTTATTGCTAAACAACAATCCCTTTTTTATCAGATCGAAGAAGACTGCATTGTGCTTTTGTCTTTCTGGGATAACCGCCGAAAGCCGGAGGACAATGATTAAATAAGTAATACATTAAAATTGCAAATGGCCAGAATTCTTACAGGCATTCAAAGTAGCGGGAGACCGCATTTAGGTAACATTCTCGGGGCAATTGCTCCTGCGATCGAACTTTCAAAAGACCCGAAAAACGAGTCTTTTTTCTTCATCGCCGACCTGCATTCACTCACTTCGCTCAAAAACGGCGCGGAACGCGAGAATTTCGTAAGAGCAATTGCCGCTACCTGGCTCGCTTTCGGTTTTGATTATAAGAAGAATGTTTTCTGGCGGCAGTCACGGGTGCAGGAGCATACAGAGCTCGCGTGGTACCTGAACTGCTTTACGCCGTTTCCGATGCTGGCGAACGCAACATCTTTTAAGGAAAAGTCTGAGAAACTGGCAGATGTGAACGCTGGCTTGTTCACCTATCCCGTTTTGCAGGCTGCTGATATTTTGCTCTACAATGCCAATATTATCCCGGTTGGTAAAGACCAGAAGCAGCATCTTGAAATGACGAAAGATATCGCTACACGCTTCAATCAGCTTGCGGAGGAAGATATACTGGTCCTACCCGAACCCCAGATTGACGAGCGGATTATGACGATCCCTGGTGTGGATGGGCAAAAAATGAGTAAGTCCTACCATAACTACATCGATATCTTCCTTCCCGAAAATGAGCTGAAAAAAGTGATCAAGAAGATCATCTCAGACTCTACCCCGCTGGAAGAACCCAAGAATCCGGATATTGATATTACATTCAAACTATACAGCCTGATCGCCTCCGATAGCGAAGTAGAAACAATGCGGCAGAACTATGTGAACGGCGGCTACGGATATGGTCACGCCAAGCAGGCGCTGCTCGAATGCATGCTGGAAAAATTCGCTGAGCCAAGACGCATTTTCAACTATTATATGGAGAACAATCAGGAGCTGGAAGCAATCCTGGTTGAAGGAGAAGCGAAAGCGCGCGTTGTTGCCCAGGAAACAATTTCGAAAGTCCGTAAAGTTCTAGGATTCAGCTCATGACCGACGCTTTGGACTTGCTGATCCGTTCAGACCGGGAGTTATTTCTCTGGCTTAATGGCCTGCATACACCCTGGCTCGACCCGATCATGTACTGGATCACCTACAAATACACGTGGATCCCGATGTATGTGGTCCTGATCGCATTCACATTAGTGGCCGACCGGAAAAAAGGCTTTGCTGCCCTGATCACGGTGATACTGGCAGTAATTTTCGCAGATCAGATTACCTCGGGCTTCATGAAACCTTACTTCATACGTTTCCGCCCCTGTCATGATCCGACGCTCCGCGGAATGGTGCATGAAGTGGCGGGATGCGGCGGTTTGTATGGGTTTGCATCTTCCCACGCCTCCACAAGCTTTGCTGTCGCAATTACCTGGTTTACCTTCTTAAAAGGCAAGGTCAAGTACCCGGGTTTACTATTCGTTTGGGCGATAACTTACTCTTACAGCAGGATTTATGTGGGCGTACATTACCCTTTGGACATCTTGGTTGGAGCTTTGGTAGGGTTGCTGGTAGGCTACTGCTGCATTCAGCTGTACTACATTTTTTTGAAGAGATACTATCTTAATTAATTGATTTTGTTTAATTTTGCGCAAATTTTAGTCTGTTCATGGGTTCTTTCAATACAGTAAAAATATTCTCCGGAAGTCAGTCAGAGTATTTGGCCAAAGACATTGCCAGATATTATGGCAAGGAGCTCGGCGGGTATAATTTACGG
The DNA here is from genome assembly GCF_000701505.1 of Dyadobacter crusticola DSM 16708. GTDB lineage: Bacteria > Bacteroidota > Bacteroidia > Cytophagales > Spirosomataceae > Dyadobacter > Dyadobacter crusticola. The sequence continues at coordinate 186,436 of NZ_JNJB01000005.1, forward strand.
AAGTTTGCAGACGGTGAATTGTCGCCCAGCTTCGAAGAATCTATCAGAGGGTGTGACGTTTTTTTAATCCAATCTACTTTCCCGCCTGCTGATAACCTGATGGAGCTACTCCTGATGGTGGATGCAGCCCGACGTGCTTCTGCTCACTACGTAACAGTTGTTATTCCTTATTTTGGTTACGCAAGACAGGATCGGAAGGATAAACCCCGCGTAGCTATTGCCGCGAAGGTTGTTGCAAACCTGCTTACTTCTGTCGGTGTGGACCGTTTGATGACGATTGATTTACACGCCGGACAGATCCAGGGCTTTTTTGACTTACCCGTTGATCACCTGGAGGGAACTTCAATTTTTGTTCCTTATATCAAATCATTGAACCTTAAAAATCTGCTGATCGCGTCCCCTGATATGGGCGGAGCTGCGCGGGCAAGGAATTTTGCGAAATTCCTGAATGTGGATATGATCCTTTGCGATAAGCACCGGAAGCGGGCCAACGAAATTGCCAGCATGCAGGTGATCGGAGACGTGGAAGGAATGGATGTAGTGCTTGTCGACGATTTGATCGATACAGGTGGAACACTTTGCAAAGCGGCGGAATTGATCCTTGATAAAGGTGCAAGCTCGGTCAGGGCGATCAGTACACATGCTATCATGTCGGGCAAAGCGCACGAAAACATTGCCAACTCTGTTCTGGAAGAGTTGATTATTACCGATACGATCCCTTTGAAGCAACAGAACGAGAAAATTCGTGTATTATCAGTTGCAGAGATCTTCGCGAAAGCGATTGGCAGGATCAGAGATCATGAATCTATTAGTTCATTATTTATAAATCATCAGTAAATTTTATTTTTTTTAACTTTATTAATAAATATTCTTATGAAAAAGCATGAGATTGTAGGGTTTAAAAGAGCGAATCTCGGCAAGACGGAAGCCCAGGAACTACGTTCACAAGGTTATGTTCCGTCTGTGCTGTACGGTGGACAAGAGCAGGTTCATTTCTATGCGCCATCTATGTTGTTCCGTGAATTGCTTTTCACACCGGATATTTTCAACGTGACTCTTAATATAGAGGGCACCACATACAATGCGATTCTTCAGGAAAAGCAGTTTCACCCGGTTAATGATTCTTTGATCCATGCGGATTTTTTGCAGATCGTTGATGGAAAGGAAATAAAAGTTGAAGTTCCTGTTAAATTGACAGGTACATCCACCGGAGTAATGAAAGGTGGAAAAATGAACCAAAAATTGCGTAAATTGCGCGTACAAGGTCTGGCTGAGAACATTCCTGACTATGTAGATGTTGATGTAACTGAGCTTGATTTAGGAAAATCTGTAAAGGTTGGTGCAGTAAAAGCTGAAAATTTTGTTATATTGACAGCCGCAAGCAACCCGATCGCCTCAGTAGAGATACCACGTGCGCTTCGCGGTACACTTAAGTAAGTATTTTATTTTTCATGGCTAATAGATGCAAACGTGCCGACCATTGGTCGGCATTTTTGTTTATAACCACCCTTCAATCTGTTGAACCAACACTTCATTGATACGCACGTAACTCTCATGCGTCCAGCCGCCTATGTGTGGGGTGAGCACCACTTTCTCTGAACTTTTCAGGTAGTCAAATGTGCGCTGCTGCTGCTGTGTCAGCTTACCTATTTTTTCATTTTCAAGAACATCCAGGCAAGCTCCGCGGATCTTCCCACTTTCCAGACCTTTGACAACCGCATCAAGCTTCGCAATCTCACCTCTTGATAGATTCACCAAAAAGAATGGCTTAGTACAGCCCGCAATAAAATTATCGTCAATTAAATAGCGGCTGAGCTCTGTTAGTGGAATGTGCAAACTGATTATATCTGCTTTTTCCATAATTGCTTCCAACGTCGCCTCCGTAGCAAACCCGTCGCCGTAATTGTCACGGTACTTATCATACGCAAGTACCTCGCAGCCAAAGCCACTCAGCCTTTTCGCAGTAGCCGATCCATTATTTCCATAGCCGATAATGCCCACTGTTTTATTCATCAATTCGATACCTCTGTTACCTTCCCTGTCCCAGATACCCTGCCGCACTTCCCTATCCGCTTTAAGCACATTATTAAAAAGAGCCAGCAGCATTCCCAGCGCGTGCTCTGCAACTGCGTCACGGTTTCCTTTCCCGGCATGGAAGAGCGTTATCTGCATTCTTTTCACAACATCGAGGTCGATCAGATCAAGCCCGGCTCCTGCGCGCGCGATGAAGCGGAGCCTTTCTGCATTGATCAGCATTTCCTCGTCCAGGTAAGTTTTGCTGCGGATAAACAAGCCTTCGTAATCAGCCAAGGTAGTTTTGATGTCGTCGCGTCGGTATTCAGGATGGTAATCATACTCCCAGCCCCGCTCGTCAAGCATGTTGAAAAGCGAAGGATGCATAGAGTCGGCAATGAGGATTTTCATGGGAGCACAGGATTTTTTGTAACTTGCCGGTTTAAGGCGCTGGCAAAAATAATAGAGAATTGGTCAGCAGAATAGATTCAACCGCATTTTACCTACATGAGCGATCAACACGTTGATAAACCCGTTATCGGAATAACAATCGGGGATTATAATGGCATTGGGCCGGAAGTGATCCTTAAAGCATTAGAGGGAAACCAGTTAGCGAAACTATGCACACCCATTATCTACGGTTCCCTGAAAGTACTGAACCAGTACAGAAATTTACTGGACATGAAAGACTGGTCGCTGCACGGAATACAAAAGGCCGATCAGGCCAATCATAAACTCACCAATGTGATTACCTGTTGGCAGGACAACCAAACGGAAGTTCAGCCGGGCATTGTTACTGCTGAGGCAGGTCAGGGTTCGTTAGCCGCATTAAAACGTGCGGTTGAGGATTTGAAAGAAGGTAAAATCCAGGCGCTGGTTACCGGTCCTATCAACAAAGACAATATCCAGAGCGAGCATTTTCATTTCCCGGGGCACACTGAGTACCTGGCGCAGGCATTTGATAAAGAAGAAGCATTGATGTTTATGGTCGCCGGTGAACTGCGTGTGGGCGTACTGACTGGACATATTCCGCTTGAAAAAGTAAAGTCACAGATTACTCCTGAGAAGTTATCGGCAAAAATCGAGCAGATCCTGCAATCGCTTAAAGGTGATTTTGGTATCAAAAAACCACGCCTGGCTGTGCTCGGACTTAATCCGCATGCCGGGGAAAACGGTTTGCTGGGTACCGAGGAGCAAGAAGTTATCATACCTGTAATCAAAAGCTTCAAAGAGAAAGGCAATATAGTGGTGGGCCCGTTCCCGGCGGATGGATTCTTCGCAGCAGGCACCTACAAGCAGTATGATGCGGTTTTAGCTATGTATCACGATCAGGGCTTGATTCCATTCAAAACGCTTGCATTCAATGAAGGTGTCAATTTTACGGCCGGGCTTTCCGCAGTAAGGACATCACCTGACCATGGAACTGCCTATAACATTGCCGGCAAGAACATTGCCGAACCGGGTTCGCTGCTGCAGGCGATCTACCTGGCGTGTGACGTTTCCCGTTTTAGAATTTTTAATAAGGAAATGGATAAAAACGCATTGATTTCCAAACCACAACAATCCGAAAGTCAGCACCCGGCGAAATCGGGAGGAAAGCAGAGGTTTAATTAGGGGCTGTTAGCTGTTAGCCGTTAGCCGTCGGCTTTCAAACTTCGGCTTTCGGCTCACATTTACTTTTAACTCATGAACTTTAAACTCATGAACTATAAGCTCATAAACTTTAAACTCATGAACTTAACCTTCAAACTCCCGACACTGAACTTTCGACTTCCAATACAAAATACATTAAATCAAATTCCTGAACGGAGTTATTAACTATAAAGAAATGCTAAAATCCATGACCGGCTACGGTGTATCCAACATCGAGTCCGACTCAATTAATGTAACAGTTGAGATCAAAACACTGAATTCCAAGTTCCTCGATATTTATTGCCGCATTCCGCGCAACTATTCGGAGAAGGAAATTGAGATACGGAACCTGATCACCCAGTCGCTCGAAAGAGGTAAGGTGGAATTTACACTGACTGTTCAGCCGGTTGGAAAGGCAATTGCGTCAACTTCCGTGAACCGCCCGCTAATCAATGCATATTACCAGGACCTGCTAGCAACGGCGAATGACCTGCACTTTATACCCGACAATACTGAGCTTTTCCGCATTGCCCTCCAAATGCCGAATGCGTATAACAATGAGACTGTTGACGAATCGAGCCGGGAGAATGATTGGGCGCAGATCAAGGTGGCGGTGTTAAATGCATTGCACAAATGCACTGTTTTCAGAGAACAGGAAGGCAAAATGACTGCCGATAAGTTTACTGACTACATTAAAAATCTTGAAACCCTGTTGGCCGGCGTTACTGAGCAAGACAAGCAGCGGATCCCCAATGTGCGGGAGCGACTTGAAAAGCAGGTACGCGAGCTTTTGGCAGATGATAACTTTGATCCTAACCGTTTTGAACAGGAGCTGATTTATTACGTTGAAAAATTCGATATCTCGGAAGAGAAAATACGTTTGGCTAATCACCTTACCTACTTTATCGAGACGATGAATGCCCATGAAAGCAATGGGAAAAAGCTCAATTTCATCGCACAGGAAATTGGTCGCGAGATTAATACGATCGGCTCGAAGGCGAATGATGTTGCGATCCAGCATTTGGTAGTACAAATGAAGGATGAGCTGGAAAAGATCAAGGAGCAAACCATGAACATTATCTGATATAATGTCGGGAACCAGGCTCCCTCTTTCATTTTACCAATCCTACGATACGTGCACGCTTGCGCAGAAGCTGCTTGGCTGCGAGCTTGTGCACGAAAGCGCAGAAGGGACCACCAGCGGGATCATTGTTGAGACAGAAGCGTACCTCAGCGATGATCCCGCTTGTCACGCTTACAACCGCAGAACCTCCCGAACCGAGCCGATGTACCAGCCAGCCGGTACCATCTATGTGTACCTGATATACGGAATGTACCAGTGCTTCAATGTAGTTAGTAATGCAGCGGATATTGGGGAAGCGGTACTTGTGCGTGCCTTGCAGCCGGTGCAGGGAATTGACCTGATGCAGCAGCGAAGACGAGAAATCCACGGCAAAGCTGGGGTAAGTCTTAAAACCAAGCCGGTCAGTCTCAAAGAACTCTGCCGCGGCCCCGGCAAGCTCGTAAAAGCGATGGGAATTGATCGTGTTTTGCACAATAGCCTTACCCTTGACAATGGTGTTATTTACATCAAACCGGCTGAAATTGAGGACCTTCCTATCGTAACTACTACACGTATTGGAATCAATGTCGGTACCGAGCTCCCCTTCCGTTACTATATCTGCGACAACGATTTCGTCAGCAACCCTAAGTTAAAGTCAAATTAAAACCCATAAAGGTCAATTTCCTTGTCAGATTCATCCGGCATTTTACAATTGATTTTTTATATTTGACTTATAAAAACCCGAATACCAAACGAATACCATGAATTGTCATTCACTCTTTCCGGCTGATTTCGGAGCTCGCCGGCATGGTATCCAGACTTATGAATGAATTTCTCAGGTACATTTCGTTACTTCTTTTAGCAGGTTTGCTCTCTGCGAACCAATGCACCCGAAACGCAAATATCAGTGCGATAGAAGGCAGTTTACCTACCAGAAGAAGTGATTTTTCGGCTGATACTGCATTGATCAGACAGTATTACGCCTTTGGTAACTCCTATATTTACCTGGATGCTGACAGATCCATGCTGTATGCAAAGCACGTTTTGCGGCTTTCGCAGAAACACGACTGGGACGAAGGAAGGATTCTTGCGTACAACCTGCTGAGTACCTATTATCTGCTCGACGGTGATTACGATGTGCTGCGCGAGCTCTCCAATGAAACGATGGCATTATCGAAGGAGCTCAAAATGCCGCTTTATACTGCTTATGCCAAACGATTTCTAGCCGAGAGCTACTCCGAATACCGCCAATGGGATTCAGCCCGCATCAACTATAACCAGGCTATTCAGATCTTTGAAAGCCTGGGCGCTGACAGTGCAAAAGCAATGACGATCGAAAACCTGGGAAACAGTTATCGTGACAAGTTCATGTACAATGAAGCGATCCGTGAATACAAGCGTGCTTACCAGATTTTCGACAGCCTGGATTCGGACTGGGGACGCGCCTCTATTATGCAAAGTAAAGGTTACATGAAAGTGCGCCAGCAAGAGCTTGCTACGGCAGTCAAGTACTTTCAGGAAAGTCTCCGGCTGTCAAGAAAAATCCATAACCGTTACGGGGAACTCAACACCCTCAATGACCTGAGTAATACATATTACCACCAAAATGAGCTTGACAAGGCCATTGAAACTGGATTGCAGGCACTTGAATATTCGAAATCCTACCATTCGTCGCAACAAACAAACTGGGCGCTGCTTACACTTTCCAGGGCTTATAAGGCCAAGAATATGCCCGCCATGGCATTGAAGTTCAATGAGCAGGTGAACCATAACAGGCGAATGGTGCACGATGAAACTATAAAGCGGCAGTACACCATGTACCAGCTGATGTACGAAAATGCGGCAATGGGATCGGAAATCCAGCAAAGCACGATCAACGAGCAACGGACTATCCAGCGCATTCTGCTCGGCATCACCATTGCGATTGTAGCATTGGCCGCATTTCTGTGGCTTAATAACAAGAAGCTGCGTCGCAAGAATGCAGAGATTGAAGCAGCGCTTATCCAGGGGCAGACGATTGAACGAAAGCGGGTGGCGGCTGAGCTGCACGATCACCTGGGCGGTACGCTGGCTTCACTGAACTGGTATATGTACGGAATTGATAAAAAAATGCTGTCGACGGAAGAACAGAAGATCTATGACAGTGTTCACCAGATGGTGGGCTCGGCATACCGTGAGGTTAGAAGCCTTTCCCACAATTTAATGCCTGCTGAGCTCGAAGAACACGGATTGATCAAAGCGCTGGACAGGCTCGTTGCGAAGCTTAATGAAAACAAGAATATTGATTTTCAATTTACTCTCTCAGGATTGAATAACCGTCTCAACAGCAGGGTTGAATTTGAGTTATACAGCATTGTACTTGAATTGACGAACAATATCATTAAACACGCCGGCGCAACCCAGGCGACAATCAATCTTACAGAAAATCTAAAAACCATTTCGCTCGAAGTAAAAGACAATGGAAGCGGGATTATCGAGCCAGGGCGCCAGGGTACCGGGTTACGTAATGTGAAAAGCAGGGTGGAAAGTATTCATGGTAAAATCCGGATCAATACCAACGAAGAACAGGGTACCAGCGTGGAAATTGAAATACCTAAAACATTCAACCGTTAACTCCATTGAACCTACGCTCCTGCAAGGTTGAGCAGGAAAACAAATGCATTTATGAACATCCCTGAGAAGGTCGCAGAATTTACAGAAGCAATCACAACCAGTCTACAAGACCAGCGTTTCAGCAAGTTATCCCTCGGCAATTACAAAGGCGCGGACGAAACGCTCAAAAACATCTATATCAAGCGGGTACTCGTGAAACGTGAAGAAAAGCTGAGCTTTACTTACCGGCACAAAACCCGCGATATCACCCGCAACTACTCCATTGCCGAAGGAATGGAGGTACTGGTCCAGCTGATCGGCAGCGATTTTCACGTCGCTACTTTGCAGACCACTGATTTCGACCTGCAATTTGAGATACCGAAAAATCAGAAAGCTGTTCTAAGAAAACAGCCGGTACCCACCCGCGAAGCGCCTTCGCTCAGTCACGACAAGAATAAGAAAAGACTTATCAGTGCCTCACAGAAACCTTATTTACAGCAGCTTGGCATTACCGACGAGCACGGAAACGTATTAAAGAACGCACAGGATAAATACCGTCAGATCAACCACTACATTGAGTTGCTCAGCGGACTGATCAGTGAAGTACCTGAGCGCGAAGTCCTGAAAGTGGCCGATATGGGGTCAGGAAAAGGCTACCTCACGTTTGCGCTTTACGATTACCTTCAAAACGTCCTGAAAAGAAATGCAGAGGTTACTGGTGTAGAGTTCCGGAGCGACCTGGTGGAGCTTTGCAACGGTATTGCCCAAAATGCCGAGTTCGGGCAGCTGCATTTCACCGAAGGCACAATCGAGAGTTTCGACAGCGCCGGAACCGACATTCTCATAGCCCTGCACGCCTGCGATACAGCCACCGATGATGCGATCTGGAAAGGGATAGCCGCGGAGGCAAGCCTGATCGTGGTTGCGCCCTGCTGCCACAAACAAATCCGCCGCGAGATCGAAAAGAACAAGGCAAGCAATGATGTACAATTTCTTACCCGGTACGGTATTTTTCTGGAACGACAGGCAGAGATGGTGACGGACGGGATACGCGCAATGATTCTGGAATATTTTGGCTACAAAACGAAGGTTTTCGAATTCGTTTCTGACGTTCATACCCCTAAAAATGTAATGGTCGTAGGTGTCAAAGATCCAGGTGCTAAATCCGACCGCGATGCTATCCTTCAAAAGATAAAATCTGCCAAAGAATACTTCGGGATCGGCTATCACCATCTGGAAAGAATAGCCGGGATTGGGTGAGTAAATGCCCTTTTTTGAGCTTCCATGCCTATATTGCGACTTTTTGTAAAACCTGATTAACTTAATATGTGGAATAAAATAGCGACTTACATCATCCGGTACCGGCTTATGTGGGTTGCCCTCGTGCTGGTATCGACAGTCTTTATGGCTTACGAGGCCAGTAAAATTGAACTCTCCTACAATTTTGCAAGAATCCTCCCTTCTAATGATCCTGTCGAAAAAGAATACCAGGATTTCCGGAAACTATTCGGGGAAGATGGTAGTGTAATGGTGATCGGCTGGCAGGATTCCGAGCTGTTTAACATCGATAAATTCCGTGACTGGTATAAGTTATCAGAAGAGATAAAAGCCTCTGAGGGGATTAAAAACGTACTTTCACTGGCCAACGTTTATAAAATCGTCCGCAACGACAGTCTTTCCAGGTTTGACTTTGCACCTGTAATCAGGCAAATGCCCCAGACCCAGGCTGAGGCCGACAGCCTGAAAAAAGAGATAGCCAACCTCCCCATCTACGAAGGACTCGTAATTAACAGCAAAACCAATGCGACGCTCATCGTAGTTACCTTCAACGACAAGGAGCTCAACTCCAAGCGGCGCCTTACAATCGTCGATGACATTGAGCAAATGGCGGAGACTTTTGCCCATAAATACAACACCGACCTGCATTACTCGGGCATGCCGTACATCCGGACGGTGAACATGAAGAAAATTTCCGGTGAAATGCAGTTGTTTATGGGACTAGCCGTATTTGTGACGCTGCTAATCCTGTGGGCATTTTTCAGGTCTTTGAGGCTTACGCTTCTATCTATTATCGTTGTGCTGATCGGAGTGGTGTTTTCGGTCGGCATTCTGCATTTGTTCAACTACAAAATCACCGCGCTCACCGGCCTCATACCTCCGCTACTGATCGTAATCGGTGTGCCCAACTGTGTGTTTCTGATCAATAAATACCAGTCAGAGCTGATTGCGCACAACAATAAGGACGAGGCTTTAATGCAGATGATCCGCCAGATCGGACTTTCTACATTCCTGGCGAATATGACCACCGCGATTGGCTTTGGCGTATTTTACTTTACAAACAGTATACTTCTGGTCGAATTCGGCGTTGTGGCTGCGATCAGTGTTATGGTCACCTATGTGCTTTGCCTGTTGTTGCTCCCAATAACATTGCATTACATGAGCGTACCGAAAGCGCGCCACCTCAAACATCTGGAAGGTAAGTGGGCAAATGGTTTCCTGACCAAAGTTGACTACCTGGTGCATTATAAGCGGAAGGAGATTTATATCGCAATGGTGGTTTTGATCATCATTTCAGCCTTCGGTATGACCAAAATCAAAAGCATCGGCTACGTGGTAGACGACCTTCCGAAAAAGGACATTGTTTACACTGACCTGCGGTTTTTTGAGAAGAACTTCAATGGGGTACTTCCTTTTGAAGTGATGATCGACACCAAACAGCCGAACGGAATTTTTGCAGATCAGGCAGAGGCGCTTTACAAGATCAAGGCATTTCAAAACGAAATGGCGAAGTTCCCTGAATTTTCAAAGCCTGTTTCCATTGTTGAAGCTTCCAAATTCCTTTATCAGGCATACCGCGGTGGAAGCTCCAAATATTACGCGCTACCCGGCGTGCTTGAACTGAACAAGGTATCAAACTACGTCGAGGGACAGCAAGGCGCTGCCAAACAATTGAATTCCTTTTTAAATGCGGATAAAAGTGTCACCCGAGTAAGTTTCCAGATGGCTGATGTCGGTTCTGAGCGTATTAAAGAGTTAATGCAGCAGATCCGTCCAAAAGTAGATTCTATTTTCAATCCTGCCAAATACAAGGTCAGCCTTACCGGTCACAGCCTCGTTTTCCTGAAAAGCAACGATTACCTGCTCAGCAACCTTTACGAAAGTTTGCTTATCGCCATTATACTGATCGCCATTGTGGGACTGGTACTTTTCAGGTCAGTACCTATTATTTTGTTATCAAAACTACCTTGTCTGATCCCGCTCGCACTTACTGCCGGGATTATGGGGTACTTTGATATCTATTTCAAACCCACTACAATCCTGATTTTCAGTATCACTTTCGGAATTGCCTCGGACGGGACCGTTTACTTCCTGACCCGGTACCGCCAGGAACTATACGAGAATGGATTAACGCCGACGAAAGCAGTTACGCGCTCAATTTTCGGCACGGGACTGAGCATGATCTATACAGCGATCATTTTGTTCTGCGGGTTTTCGATCTTTGCGGCTTCCAGCTTCGGAGGTACCGCAGCAATGGGCGTAATGGTATCCATTACGCTGCTGGTTGCAATGTGCACGAACTTGATCTTGCTTCCTGCGCTACTGCTATCAATTGCAAAAAGGCAGGGGAAAGATGTGAAGCCAAGTTAACCTACTTGGCCTCGTAACATCCTGTTAATTAAAGAAGAAATTGCTGTTCAAAGCCCGCTCTTACGCGGGTTTTGATGGTAGTATCTTTTCAAAGCTCTGGTCCATCCATTCTTCCGGGATATCGTCGAGTGCTTGTTTCAACTTATCAGCCCAAATTTCCGAGATCGCCTGCATATCCTTTTGCTCGTAACGGTGCTCTACAATCTGGAAGCTGTCTTTTTTGTACAAAACCACGTCAATCGGAAAGTCCACGTCATTGTTGCTCACGCGTGTGGAGTCAAATGAAAGGAATCCGGCTTTCAGCGCCTGCTTCATGGTAGATTCCTGGTTAAGTACCCTGTTGAGAATTGCTTTTCCTTGTCCGGAATTCCCGATGATCACGTATGGTGAACCTTCATCTAATTCTACCCAGTTGCCTTCGGAGTAAAGCAGAAATAGCTTGTGTTCCGCATCGTCCCGCAACTGGCCGCCTACAATCGTATTGAGATTGAATTTAAACCCCGAACGTTCCAGGTTGGCCCGGTCTTCCTCCGCCACCCGCTTGATCTGTTCACCGAATGCATTTACCGCCTTGTACAGTTTGTTGTACACGACACCTTCGTTGATCAGCTCCTCGAAGTAATGCACCGCCTTGTCACGCACAGACCTCAGTCCGCTCGTCATGATGAACATTGAATAGTTGTCGTGCTGGGTAACGTACATTTTCTTTTTCACTGTTGTATTCGTCCCTGCGGTAATGCGCGTATCCGCCAGTGCTACAAGTCCTTCTTTTACTTTTATTCCTAAGCAGTAAGTCATTTTTTTCTTTTTAATAGCGGGCATATCTATGTTTGTCAATGATGAAAAACGGCCCGGTAAATCCCTGAACTGGTCTCAAAAGTACCAAATTGAACGGTGACCGGGCTAAAAAAAAGGCTTTTTCACGTTTTTTTCGAAAATTGCTAAATGCTAAATCTCGACCGGTACCTCTCAAAAAACTATACTATGCCCAGGAAAATTGAAACCGCGCATCTGTTTCCCCTCTTAGACCAAAAGCTTATCGAACTGCTGAAATCCCTTCCCGCAGCAGAATGGGATAAGCCTACTGTTGCAAAACTCTGGTCGGTGAAAGACGTAGCGGCGCATTTGCTCGACGGTAACCTGCGCGTCATATCGCACATGCGCGACGGCCACCTGAGTCCGCCCGACCGGGAGATCAACTCGTATACAGATCTGGTAGCTTACTTAAACCAGTTTAATGCAGACTTTATAAAATCCTCAAAAAGATTAAGTTACCAGCTGATCACTGAACTACTTGAAATTACAGGAAAGCAATACTCTGAAATCATGGCGGCTCAGGATCCCGACATTGATGCAGTATTTTCGGTTGCCTGGGCTGGTGAACAAACCTCGAAAAACTGGTTCCATATTGCACGTGAGTACACCGAAAAGTGGCACCACCAGCAACAGATCCGGCATGCCACCGGCCGTCCCGGCATTTTGACCAAAGAACTTTTCCTGCCTTTCATAGAAACGCTCCTGCGAGGCTTGCCGCACACCTACCGGAACACAGAAGCACCATTCGGAACTACTGTGAAAATCACAATTACGCTGGAAGAACCATTTTCATGGTACCTGAGAAAAGGAGAAAGCTGGGAAATTACCGATGAAGTGACCGAAGGTGAAGCGGCCACCATCGTTATTCCTGCGGACACTGCTTGGCAGCTTTTCACAAAAGCACTTTCCCCTGCCGAGGCAAGAAGGACGATAAAATTAACGGGGCACGAGCAGCTTGCCGCAGTTACATTGAACCTGATCGCAATTATGGGTTAAGCCGACTGAATGCTGGTCATAGAAAATTTAACGCTGATAGAAAGCGCACATATTGATCCAAAAGTACATCCATAATGTATATGGAAGTATGAAACTACTAGCCATTTTCTCCATTGCAATACTCCTGCTTACAGACTGCCGGGAGAAAAACAATCCTTCCGAAGCCGACAAAACAGGAATGCGTTACCTGGCCTTGGGAGACTCGTACACGATCGGTGAGAGCGTAAAGGAAAGCGAAAGATGGCCTGTGCTTTTCGCCAGAGCAATGCGAAATGCCGGAAAGCCGGTTCGGGCTCCGTACATCATCGCACAAACCGGCTGGACAACCGGAGACCTGCTGCTAGGCTTGCAGAATTACAATCCAGCCGAGAAATACGACCTCGTATCACTCTTGATCGGTGTCAATAATCAATATCAGGGACGAAGCCCGGCCGAGTACCGGGAACAATTCCGTACCCTGCTACTCCGCAGCATTGACTATGCAAATGGCGAGGCTAGCCAGGTATTTGTTCTTTCAACCCCGGATTGGGGAGTTACTCCGTATGGAAAGGGAAGCCGGGACGAAATTGCCAGGGAAATCGACGAGTTCAATGCAATTGCCCGCGCAGAATGTGAGAAAGAGCATGTACTCTTCATTGATGTCACACCCCTCTCCCGCCACGCACTGGATGACCCCACGTTGATTGCTGGGGATAACCTTCACTTTTCCGGCAAGATGTACCAGATATGGGTTGATGAAGTAATGCAGCAAGTGAAGTCCAGATTTTAACACTTATTCCTCGTCTGTGATGATGAATTCAAGTCGGCCCGGATTGATATCGATTTCAATGTCCGACGGATTTTCTACTTTGATCCGCTCGTCGTCAATGTGCAGGTCTTTGCAGCCGCACACAATTTTGACTTGCCTGGCGCGGATTGTTTTAAAAGTAAAATCCTGCTCGATCCCGTCGATCTGATGTCTCAAAAAAGATTCAAACTTTCGCCTGTTCGACGCGGTGATCAGCACTACTTCCAGCATACCATCGCCGGGATCTGCCTCCGGGGCAAGTACCAGGTTAGGACCAATGGAACGAATGTTCATTACCTCCACCATCAGATACTCGCCGGAATGTTCCTTTCCGTCGGCGAAGATCTGGCAGCTTTTGGCTTCATAAGTTTGCACGATTTCGAGTAAAGCACACCTCGCGGCATTCAGCTTGTCTTCGGCGCTCCCGCCAATCGCATCTTCAAGGCGTTCCATCAGTTTCATCAGGCGCGGGAAGACGCCTATCCCGAATGCTTCCAGAAAGAACCTGTCGCCATCCAGCCCAATAACCCTTCCGATATCGAATGGTTTCAGATGGTAATGGTGCCACTTCCTGATGATATCTTTTGCTTTCCCGTTAATCCCCAATGCACAGGCTACATTATTGGCAGTTCCGTGCGGAAGCAATGCGATCGGGTAATGCTTGTCGAGCAGCGTGCGCTTCAAGAGGATCTTGGCGATCCGGCGAACGGTTCCATCGCCTCCTGCAATGATCAAAAAATCAGAATGCTCATCAAACCCTTCCCAACCGTCTCCTTTCACAGAAGAATAGGCACACTCAATCCATTCTTGTCTGATCAGTTTTACCAGCTCTTCTTTGCTGAAATCGCTGTCCCCGGCTGTCGGGTTGTGAAGCAGGTGGGCTTTTTTCATAGGTTGCGTGTCGTGATGATGTGAATTTATCAAAAAACATACCAGGCATAATTTTATTGGCACTACACAAAAACGTGATTGTGTATGAAAATTCTGGTAACAAACGACGATGGGATATACAGCCCCGGCATTGCCTCCCTGGCGAAAATCGCCGCAAGGTTCGGTGAAGTAAAAATCGTTGCACCCGATGTGGAACAATCTTCCATGGGCCACGCGATAACCGCTTCACGTCCACTTTCCTACAAAAAGTCTCCCATAGATTTCAACGGTATCGACGCTTACCGCGTGAATGGTACGCCCGCCGACTGCGTGGCCCTCGGCCAGCACTTGTGGGACAAGCCTGATGTTGTGCTCTCGGGTATCAACCTCGGTCCCAACCTCGGCAATGCAATGTGGCATTCAGGTACACTCGCCGCAGCCAAACAGGCAGTACTGTTCGGGATTAAAGGAATTGCATTGAGCACACCCACTGATGTAGAGCCCGATTTTGACGCACTGGACCCATTTGTAGAAAAAGCGCTGGACCTTCTTTTCAAGAACCCGCATTTGAACCTGGTTAATGTAAACTTTCCTCCGCAACCCCAGGGGGTAAGATGGACCAGGCAGTCGGTACGGCTGTACGACAATAAAATCGTCCCCGGTCTTGACCCAATGGGAAGGAAGCATTACTGGTTTACAGTAGTCCCGCTCGAACCGGCAGAAGAAGGAACCGATCGTTGGGCAGTCGAGAATGGATTTGTCTCCATCACCCCGCTCCGCCTCGATCTGACGAACGAAGCAGAGCTCATCAAAGCACAGCTCGCTTACCCGATTGCCTGATATATTTTAACCTGGATTCAATTGAATAACCCCGATCCCGCCCTCTCAGGCGGGATTGTTTTTTTGAACTCTTTACCATAGTCGTAAGGGGTAGAATGGCAAAAATGCAGTCTTATCCGAAACAGTTGTATTTTTAACCATTCCCTGAATCCAAGAATCTGTACCTTATTATGGAACAACCCAAAATTGGCAATTACCGCTGGATTATTTGTGCGCTCCTATTCTTTGCAACCACTATCAACTATATAGACAGACAGATTCTTGGACTATTAAAACCAACACTCGAAACAGAATTCAACTGGACGGAAAGCGATTACGCCAACATCGTGATGGTTTTCGCAGGCTGTTACGCATTGGGTTACATCGTTTTCGGGAATATCATCGACAAGATCGGCTCCAAACTCGGCTACGCGATTTCGATCGTAGTATGGAGTATAGCCGCTATCGCACACGCATTTGTAAGAAGTACTTTCGGGTTTGGTGCGGTTCGCGCATTGCTTGGATTGGGCGAGTCCGGAAACTTCCCGGCAGCCGTGAAGGCAACGGCGGAATGGTTTCCCAAACGGGAGAGGGCGCTTGCAACCGGTATTTTTAACTCTGGAACCAGTATCGGCGCAGTGGCTGCACCCATTCTGGTTCCCTGGCTTCTGGGCGCTTACGGCTGGCAGGAGGCGTTTCTGATCACAGGCGCATTGGGTTTTATCTGGCTGATATTCTGGTGGATTTTCTACGAGATCCCTTCGAAGCACAAGAAGATCACGCCGGAAGAATATGCATTTATACATAGCGACAACGAAGCCGCAGAAGGGGAAGGCAAAAAGCCGATCCACTGGACCAAATTGCTGCAACTGCGCCAGTCGTGGGTTTTCATCGTAGGTAAATTCCTCACTGACCCGATCTGGTGGTTCTTCCTTTTCTGGCTTCCCTCCTATTTTGCAACTACATTCGCGCTCGACCTTAAAAAGCCAAGCCTGCACCTGGCTATCGTCTACACAGCAACCACATTCGGCAGCATTGGCGGGGGTTACCTTTCTTCTTATCTCATCAAAAAAGGCTGGGCTCCGCTCAGGGCGCGCAAGGTGACGCTGCTGGTGGTCGCCTTTGCGGTACTTCCCATTATCCTGGCACAATTTGCCAGCAACGTCTGGGTGGTTGTCGGGATCATCAGTATAGCAACCGCGGCGCACCAGGCATGGAGTGCCAATATTTTCACGATCGTTTCAGATATTTTTCCAAAGCGGGCGGTGAGCTCCGTGGTGGGTATCGGTGGAATGGCGGGCTCGCTGGGCTCCACGTTTTTCCCGCTTGTAGTAGGCGCGCTGCTTGATTACTATAAGGCCGCCGGCAACATTGGAGCAGGTTACAATATCCTGTTTGTCATTTGCGGACTGGCGTATTTTGTAGCCTGGGTGATCATACATTTTTTAACTAAAAACATGAAACCGGTTGAAGAATCGTTAAGAGATTAGCATTGTTCAGCAATTCATAACCCATTGAACTTAGAGGAAATATCTCTTCAGATGAAAAAGTACCGCTATCCTTTTCTTTTTCTGGCTGTTTCGTTCTCACTTGTTTATTGTAAAACAAACAAGCAACCCGCAACTGCCACCACCGCAACTGTCGCATCCGCGCAGCAGGAAGAACCTGTTTCCCAAAAACCAGGTCAATCCCCCTTTATCTCGCCCGAAAATACGATTGCTCTGATGCAGGTCGAAAATGGTTTTGAGGTGAAGCTGGTTGCTGCCGAGCCGCTGGTTAGTGCACCTGTGGCAATGCAGTTCGACGATAAAGCCCGCATGTGGGTGGTTGAAATGACGGGCTATATGCCTGATACGATCGGTACCGGCGAGGATATTCCCAACGGGAACATTGTCATTCTGGAAGACAAGAATAAAGACGGCGTTTACGACGACCGCCAGGTGATCATTGATTCACTGGTATTGCCAAGAGCTATTTGTTTAATAGAAAATGGAATACTCGTAGCGGAGCCGACCAACCTGTGGTTTTACGAAATCAAAAATGACAAAGTCGGTAAACGCACGCTCGTTGATCCTAAATACACCGAAGGCGGTAACGTAGAGCACCAGCCAAATGGACTCCTGCGTGCCATGGACAACTGGATCTACAATGCAAAATCTGACAAGCGCTACCGGAAAGTGGGTAATAAATGGCTGATTGAGCATACACATTTTCGCGGTCAATGGGGTATTTGCCAGGATAATTACGGCCGGCTTTATTACAACAACAATTCCCAAAACCTGCTTGGCGATTACTTTCCAGCCGGCGTAGGCGCGTGGAATACCAACCAGAAGGGAGTGGCAGGATACAATGAAAAAGCGGTCGCCAACAATAAGGTATACCCGCTTCATCCTACTCCGGGCGTGAACAGGGGTTATATGAAGAATATCCTTGACGATAGCCTGCGTCTCAACGATTTCACAGCAGCAGCCGGGCCGGTCGTTTACCGGGGCGATCTGTTCGGTGCGTCGTACGACTTCAATGCATTCGTCCCCGAACCTTCCGCCAACCTGATCAAAAGGAACATACTTGCTCAGAAAGGTTATCTCGTCAAGGGCGAGCAGGCTTACAAAGGCCGCGAGTTCCTGGCAAGTACCGACGAGCGGTTCAGGCCGGTGAGCTTGTATAACGCACCTGACGGCGCCATGTACATTCTTGATATGTACCGCGGGATTATCCAGCACAAAACATACCTGACACCTTACCTCAAAGAGCAGATCGGCAAGCGCGAGTTGACACAGCCACTGTCAAGCGGCCGCATTTACAAGGTTGTTCCAAAAAATACGCAGGCAAAACCGGTCATGATCCCATCCGACGCCGCCGAGCTGGTAAAGCTTCTTGGCCATTCCAACGGCTGGGTACGCGACCGGGCACAGCAAAAGCTGATCGACGGTAAGTACAACCAAACGGTACCAGCTCTGCGCGAAGCGGTGAAGCAAACGGGCAATCCGCTTCTGGCAATACACGCATTGTGGACATTGGAAGGTCTTAATTCCTTGAAAACAGAGGAAGTGGTGAGCTGGCTACGACGCACCGACTGGCAATACAAAATGCAGGGTTTCGCAGCGACACCGTCCATTATTACACCGGCGTCGTATCGTCAGTTCGCAGCATTGTTTGAAGAAATGGTCGACCAAAACGACACACTTGCGGCCCCTTATGTAGGTTTCATGGCGAAAAGCGTTTCGAAGTTCGATACAGTCGCGTCCAAGAACCTGCTGACCAAGCTGGTTACCAAATACCCGAACAACCGCTATGTAGCCGACGCAGTGATCAGCAACCTGCAAGGGAAAGAGGAAATGTTCCAAACCGAGCTGACCGCCTCTTTAAACGACCAGAACCTGCTGGTCAACAAGCAGCTGCAAAAGGTAATCACGTCGGTGCGGAGCGCACAGGGTAACCGGAACCCGGAAATGCTGAAAAGACAGTTTCCGAAGGGCGAGGCGCTGTTTACCTCCGTTTGCCAAACCTGTCACGGACCTGATGGCGGAGGCGTAAAATCCCTGGCACCTCCATTGAACCAGTCGGAATGGGTGACGGGCAATAAAGACAAGTTGATCTCCATCGTGCTTTTTGGCTTAACAGGCCCCGTGAAAGTGAACGGACACATTTATCAGACACCCGAAGTGAGCGGCGATATGCCCGGTATCGGTTACGATAAAGATATGCCAAATGAAGACATTGCCCAGCTGCTCAGCTACATCCGCAAATCGTGGCGCAACAATGCCGATGTGGTCAGCACAGAAGAAGTAAGCAAGGTGCGCCAGAAGCTGACCGGCCGGGAAAAGGCATTTACGGAAGCTGAATTGAATGGTATCTAAAATGCGCTGCTAAAAAAGAAAGCTTAACGGGAACGAAAAGAATCAAAAGAATGTCTCAGAAACGGGACATTCTTTTTTTATCCCCAATGACCATGAAAGATACCGAGCAAAGCATAATTGAAGCTGCAATTCTGATCTTCAACGAGGACCTTTCAGCACCGCTTGAAAAGGTTGCCGAGCAGGCGCAAACTACTAGGCGAACTTTACACCGGTACTTCAAAGACCGGAATGAGCTGATGAAAAGCTGCAAGAACGAGATCCGCAAAGCTTGCCACCTCGCAATGGAAAACGCCTACAACAGTACGGAAGATCCTGTTCAGAAGTTGGAGCGGATGTTTTATGCCGGCATTGAATGTGGCACAAAAGACACCTTTCTGCATAAACTACATACACTTCACGATCACGAACATCAATCGCATGACCAGGAATGCTCTGATTATGACGACACTTTCTCCATCTGGAAATCGCATTTGAAGTACTTGCAGGCACAGGGACTGATCAGCCCGATGATGACTATTGACTGGGTACACCAGCTGTTTCAGGGTATCGTAGCTGCGTCCGTTACTTCCCGTAATATCAAGGCAATGCAGCTCAATGAAGTAAAAAAGCTTGGCTGGTTTTCATTCAGCCGGGGTATTGGTTTGTAAAAATTTTTTATCCACTCATGTCTCATTTTTGAGACAAAAACATATATTCTTATGCATACGAATCCTGATTTTGATGTGGTTATTGTCGGCGGAAGCTATGCCGGCTTATCGGCGGCGATGTCGCTGGGGCGTGCGAGATGGAAAGTTGCGGTGATCGACAGCGGCAAACCGTGCAATGCACAAACGCCGCATTCCCACAATTTTATTACTCACGATGGCGCAGAACCAGCCGCCATTTCAGCAGCCGCGAGGGTGCAGGTACTCTCCTACCCGACAATCGAATGGATCGAAGACCTGGCTGTGACTGCCACCGGTCAGAACAATGCGTTTACAGTCGAAACCGGCTCCGGGCAACGCATTACAACGAAAAAGATCCTGTTTGCAACGGGTATCAAAGATCTGCTGCCGCCTACTCCCGGCTTAGCAGAATGCTGGGGAATCAGCGTGATCCATTGCCCATTCTGCCACGGATACGAGTACAGCGATCAGAAAACGGGTATTCTGGTCAATGGTGAAACTACACTGGACTTTGCCAGACTGATCCGCAACTGGACTCCGGACCTTGCGATCTTCACAAACGGCCCTGCCGCCTTTGACGCACATACCAAAACAACATTGGAACAAATGGGGGTACCGGTTCACGAGCAGCCTGTCGACCGCATCGTGCATGAAAATGGGTACCTCACACATCTGGCTTTTCAGGACGGAAGTACCGCAGCACTTACAGCATTATACCACCGTCCGCCTTTTGAACAGCATTGCAAAATCCCTGAAACGCTGGGAGTCGAGCTGACTGCGCAAGGTCACATTGCGCTGGATGGGTCTCAAAAGACAACTGTACCTGGGATTTATGCAGCCGGCGACAATACCACGATGATGCGCTCGGTTGCAAATGCAGTGGCTGCTGGCAGCTTTGCAGGCGCGCGCCTGTCCCACGAGTTGATTAGCGAGCAATATTCTTAGTATGTTTGCACGTAATCACCCGCTTAACAGCTTACAATGTCAGTTTTTCAAAATACAGCCAACATTATCATCACCTGCTACCGGCGCCTGGCTCCGTTCCTTGAGCCGGAGGTACGGGCACTTGGATTTGATGTGACTGAAACTTTTCCCACGGGCATTCGCACGTCAGGTACCATGAATGATTGTGTCCGGCTGAACCTGAACCTGTACTGCGCAAGTCAGGTATTGTACAGCCTGGGTACGTTCCGTGCGAAACATGCGGATGATGTCTACCGGTTTTTATCCCAAATAGCCTGGGAAGATATCCTCCCGGCGGAGGGTTACTTCTCGGTAACCAGCAATGTGCATACGGAGAGCGTCAACAATTCGATGTATGTGAATGTGCGGGTGAAGGATGCAATCGTCGACAGGATCAGAGAAAAGAAAGGCGTCAGGCCATCGTCGGGCTCGGATATGAAAAATGCAGTGGTGCATTTGTTCTGGAAAGAAGAGCAGGCCGAGATCTTCATAGATACTTCCGGCGAAACGATCGCCCGGCATGGGTACCGTAAAATCCCGGGCGCAGCACCGATGCTCGAATCCCTTGCCTCAGCAACTATACTCGCAAGTCAGTGGGACCGCCGCTCCGCCTTCGTGAACCCGATGTGCGGCTCCGGAACCCTCGCCATTGGAGCCGCGCTCATCGCAACCAACAGCAAACCAGGTCTTTTCCGGAATAACTATTCCTTTATGCATTTGCTCGGTTACGACGAAGAGCTCTACTACGCGGAACAGGATAAGCTGGAAGATCAGATCATTGAAGTGCCCGATTTGCGCATTATTGCTACCGACCATAGTGAAGCAGCCATTGAAAACGCGCGGAAGAATGCAGTAGCCGCCGGCGTAGCAAACATGATCGAATTCCAGGTCTGTGATTTTGCAGAGACGGAGATACCTGACGACAACAAGGGCGTGTTCTTCGTAAACCCTGAATACGGCGAGCGGCTGGGGGAAATCAGCGAACTTGAAGAAACCTATGCCCGCATTGGCGACTTTATGAAACAAAAATGCAGAGGTTACTCCGGCTATGTATTCACGGGTAACCTGGACCTGGCTAAAAAGATTGGTTTGAAACCGAGGCGACGGATTGAATTTTATTCCGGCAAAATCGACTGTCGCTTGCTGGAATACGAACTATATGAAGGCACCAAGCGTACTTTTTAGTTTTATTCCAGTAAAGTATAGCGTTATTCTTAGCTGGCTTAGCACGGTATTTAAATGAAATCTCGTATAATCAAATACAATTTGTCATGAAACAGTCACAAAATTCGGGGATGATGCATCAGAATCAGAGTTCCCGGGCAATGCCTGAAAACAAAGACAATTTGGACAGCAGGCACAGAGAAGAGGAAATGGTAAAAGGCGATGACCTTACCAATAATCGTAAGGAACATCACAGCCTCAACAAACAAAAGCAATAGCTTTTCTCTGTGTTTATTGTGATTAGAGTGAAGCCGGGTTCAGAATTTTTCTGGATCCGGCTTTTTTGATGGGTAGATGTAAGATTTTCTCATACCAAAAAATACATGCAGCACCTGGGCTAGCAATACAGCTAAACTTTGGCAGGAAGCATTTTCTGAATTAGCGACGGTTAAAATGTGCCGGAATTACACTTTTGTTTGCAAAAACAAAAGTCGGGGAGATCATAAGTCCGCAAATTTGTTGATTTGATCTTTGCACAAATTGATATGGAGCTATACCGAAAATATTTCAGCCAGGAACAACTGGAAGCACTGGCAGGCTCCGAACCGAACTGGGGAGTATCTATTTTGAACGTCGGCCATAACCTGCACCCTGCCGGCAAAACCTACCCCGACCAGAATCACCCATCCAGCTACTATTTTGACTGGGACAAAGGGCGTGTAATCAACGAATTTCAGCTCGTGTACATCTCAAATGGAAGCGGCGTTTTTGAGACTGAAACCATTCCGCCGACAATCGTAGAAGCGGGTACTGCATTCCTGTTATTCCCGAATGTGTGGCACCGTTACAAGCCTTCGCAGGAGACCGGTTGGGAAGAGTTTTGGGTAGGATTTGGCGGGCATTACTCCGAGTACTTAATGCGCCAGGAGTGTTTCAATGCAGATAATCCGCTGATCCGCATTGGCTTTAACTCCGAACTCCTGAATGTATTTATTCGCCTGGTGCAGACACTAAGGTCAGAAGGGATAGCTTACAAGCAAATCGCTTCTTGCCTCGTAATTCAGCTGCTAGGGCTCATTTACGCGTCTGCATTGATGACCGATCACGCGCGATCGCACAAGGAAAAGCTTGTGCACCGGATGCGGTACCAGATACATGAAAGCAGCGCGGCGAACCTGGATATGGAAAAATTGGCGAAGCAGCATGGCGTAAGTTATGGCTGGTTCAGAAAAGCATTCAAAGAGGTGATTGGTACCTCGCCCGGGCAATATCACCTGAACCTTAAAATTGAAAAAGCCTGTGAGATGCTCCGGGAAACGTCGTTGTCCGTGGCCGAGATCGCTTACAAAACGGGATTCGAGTCGGAATTCTACTTTTCAAGAATATTCAAGAAAAAAATGACCGTACCCCCAACTTCCTATCGGGAAGGATAGTATTGAACCCGGAAACGCATTTGCACATTCAATTTTCCTGAAAAGCGGTCGTTTAAGGAATTGTTCTAAAATGTCTGACTAAATGAAATACATAATCGCCCTGGTGCTGCTGCTTACGGTTTCCTCCTGTGAATGGATCGGCAATTCTCCCAGCTTTGGTGACGATTTTATAACCTACACGATCCGCAAGGGAAACCACGAGGTCGACAATAACCTCAACACCCCTTTCACTTCTTCTTCCATGCACTTTCAGGCGGTGTTCGACAGCAGCTGCGTTTACCGGAATGCGATCCCGGAAAACCAGAACGATATTAATAAGCTATACGGATTTTCGGATTGCAGCTCAGGGCATCAGAGCAACAGCGCCAGGTTTGGCTGGAACTGGCGGGAAGGCGCGCTCAGGATTTACGCGTATGTGTACGTGAATGGCGTGCGACAGGAAAAAGAGCTAGGTACCGCGGAGCTCAATGAGCTTACCAGTTTCAGGATAGCCGCGCGCGACAAGTCCTACCTTTTCACTTTCCGTGGTGTAGAAACAACAATGCCGCGCCACTGTGATGGTGGCGTCGGCATTGCATATAAGCTGCTCCCCTATTTCGGTGGCGACGAAACCGCCCCGCAGGATATCAAAATCAAGATCAGGAACCTATAACTCGTTCGTGTACACCGACATTGATTCGGGCTGTACCCTGATCACCCCGCCGTCTGCTGTTTCCGGAAGATCCTTCTCGCCTCCCCATTTGGTGTCAGAGGAAACAATGAGTTTCTGCCAGTTTGACTCTCCGGGTAAGGATACTTCCTGGGCATTCTTGGAGAAGTTGAGCACGGCAGTGAGGTGCTGTTCCGGTGATACCCGCTGTAAAATGATCAGCTCACGATCTTCAAAACCTTCTACGATAATCCCGTCGCGATCGGTTTTGCGCAATGCGGGCTCCTGCTTTCTGAGTGCGATGAACGTTTTGTAATAGTTAAGCATCGTGCGGTGCGGCTCTTTATCAAGCAACTCCCATTGCACTTTCGACTTCCGAAAAGTTTCTTCGCTCACCGGATCGGGCGCGTCACCTTCCATGTGAAAGGCTGCAAACTCACTCTTTCTGCCTTTGCGCACAGCTTCTGCAAGCTCAGGATCGGTGTGGCTCACGAAGTACTGGAAGGGATTTGTCTCACTCCATTCTTCTCCCATAAACAACAAAGGCAGGTACGGGCTGATCAGTACTGCGCCTGCAAGCAATTTCTGCATTTCGAAGCTCACCAGCTGACTTGTACGCTCCCCGAGCATCCGGTTACCGACGTGGTCATGGTTTTGGGAAAATACAATAAACTGCTGCCCAGGTAATCCGTCGGCTTTCACTCCGAATTTCCGCTTCCGGTGATCTGAGTAAACCCCGTCGTAAACGTAAGCGTCTTTGTATGACTTCGCGAGCGATACAATGGGTTCAAAATCTGAATAGTACCCGCTTTTCTGCTGGCCTGACGATACTCGCAATGCGTGGTGGAACTCGTCTATCCACTGCGCATCCATTCCGTAGCCTCCTTTTTCAATGGGTTTCACAAACCGCGTATCGTTCAGGTCCATTTCCACCATCAGGTAATGCTGCCGGTTGGTAAGCTCCGAAAGCTCATTAACGCGCATTTTCATTTCCTGGAGCAAATGCAAAGGTCCAAAGTCCTTGATCGCGTGTACAGCGTCGAGCCGCAATGCATCGATATGGAAATCGTGGAACCACATCAATGCATTTTCAATGAAATACTGGCGCACAGCATCACTCCACGCATCGTCTACATTGACAGCATCGCCCCAGGGTGTATGGTACTTATCTGTAAAATAATGACCAAACTTGCCGAACACATTTCCCTCCGGCCCCAGGTGGTTGTAAACCATATCGAGTACAACTGCTATCCCTCTTCCGTGGCAGGCATTGACAAACTCCTGCATTGCCCTTGGTCCGCCGTAAGAATCCTGTACGGAATACGGAAAAACACCATCGTAACCCCAGTTCCTGGCTCCTGCAAATTGCGATACCGGCATAATCTCGATTGCATTCACACCCAGTTCTACCAGGTGATCAAGCTTGCTTTCTATCGCTTGCAAAGTCCCTTCCGGTGTAAATGTGCCGATGTGTACTTCATAAATGATATAATCCGACAAGCCCGGATTTTTCCATTGCTGGTCTGTCCATTGAAAATCCTTGATATCAACAGCCTGTGACGGACCGTGAACTCCCTGAGGCTGGTAAACGGAGGCAGGATCGGGCAGCGGCTCTTCTTCGCCCAAAACAATCTGATACAGATCGTCCGGTTTGATTTTATCCGTTTTCAACGTCCAGTATCCATAATCCGCTTTCTGAAGCGACAGATTCTTGTCTTGATCGACCAGCAAAATGCTTGCTTCCTCCGCGAGCGGCGCCCAGACGAGCACTTCCGCTTCTCCGAATTCATTGAATCTTATTCCCGGTACTGCGGGCAATGTCTCACTAAAGCTCATAATTTTTGCTCTTCCAATGCATGTTTAAAAACAACTATCGATCTGCTGTCCACTGTGAATGTGGTATCAGGCGCTATGATCTGCCCGTCTTCGGTTACGCAGCTTTCGCTTGTGTCAATTACCTTCCTCCATTCAGTTCCGTATTTTTCGGGAGGTAATCTGTATTCCACAGGTTCGTAATGCGCATTGAAGATCATATAAAAGCTGTCGTCATAGATCGGCTCGCCTTTCGGGTTCATGTGGCGGATACCCTTTCCATTCAGGAATACACCCAGTGATTTAGCGTAATCGTGGTTCCAGTTCTCGTCCGGCATTTCCTCTCCATTCGGCAAAAACCAGGCAATATCTTCCAGACCGATCCCCTTGATCGGCATTCCGCGGAACCAGTGGCGGCGGCGGAATGTGGCGTGGGCTTTACAAAACTTGATCAGCTTCTGGGTAAATCCGAGCAGTTTTTGATCTGCCTGATCCCAGTTCAGCCACGAAATCTCATTATCCTGACAGTAGGCATTGTTGTTACCATGCTGGGTCCTGCCCCATTCGTCACCCGCTACAAGCATCGGTACACCCTGGGAAAGGAAAAGCGTGGTAAGGAAATTCCGCTTTTGCTTATCTCGGAGCGCAATCACTTCCGGGTTATCAGTCGGCCCTTCTTCTCCGCAGTTCCAAGAGCGGTTATGACTTTCTCCATCGTTATTGTCCTCGCCATTCTCATCATTACGCTTCTCATTATACGAAACGAGATCATTCAGTGTAAATCCGTCATGCGCGGTGATGAAATTGATACTTGCCGTCGGATGCCTGTCTTCTCCTTTGTACAAATCTGAACTTCCGGTGAAACGCTCCGCAAACTCGGCCAGCATACTATCAGCTCCACGCCAGTAGTCACGCATACAATCGCGGTAGCGACCATTCCATTCTGCCCAACCGATCGGAAACTTACCGACCTGGTAACCATCGTGTCCGATATCCCAGGGTTCTGCAATCAGTTTTACCTGTGATATAATTGGGTCCTGGTGAATGATATCAAAGAATGCGCTCAGTCGGTCCACCTCGTGAAGCTCGCGCGCCAGGGTTGAAGCCAGGTCAAAGCGGAAACCGTCGACATGCATTTCGGTAATCCAGTAACGCAAGCTGTCCATGATCAACCGCAGTACATTCGGAAGCCGTGCATTCAGCGTATTGCCGGTACCGGTATAATCCATATAATAGCGGCCGTCCATCAAACGGTAGTAGGCCATATTGTCGATCCCTCGAAATGAGATGGTCGGTCCCATTTGATTTCCTTCGCCGGTATGGTTATAAACCACATCAAGGATCACCTCAATGCCAGCTTTGTGCATTTCTTTGACCATCTTTTTAAATTCAATCACCTGCTCCCCGTGCGTGCCAGAACTGCTGTAACGTACATCCGGCGCAAAGAAGCCTATTGAATTATAGCCCCAGTAATTGGTAAGCCCGCGTTCTTTCAAATGGCGGTCCGAAATAAAGTGATGGACCGGCATCAGCTCAATGGCATTGATACCGAGCTTTTTCAGGTAACTGATCGAAGCGGGATGCGCCAAACCGGCGTAAGTACCCCTGATCTCCTCGGGAATGTCAGGATGCAGGCTGGTGAATCCCTTCACATGCGCTTCATATATAATAGTATCGTGATACGGGATTTCCGGGCCTTTTACATCTTCCCAATCAAACAGATGATCCACAACAACCGACTTGGGTACAAAGGAAGCACTATCTGACTGACTAAAACTCAGGTCTTCATCGGGGTGACCTATTTCATAACCAAAAAGAGCATCACTCCATTGAATGGTACCAGAGATAGCCTTTGCATAAGGATCGATCAGTAACTTATTAGGATTGAAGCGCAAGCCCACCGCCGGTTCGTAAGGTCCGTGCACGCGGTAGCCGTATAGCTGTCCGGGTTTAAGGCCGGGAACGTATACATGCCATACGTAATGGGTAACTTCCCTGATCTGTATTTTAACATTCTCTGAAGGACTTTCTTCGCTGTCGAAAAGACAAAGCTCTACACCTGTCGCATGCTCGGAATAAAGGGCAAAATTCACCCCTTTCCCGTCCCACGTAGCCCCGAGCGGGTAAGGCTCTCCGGGGTATACGACTACATTATCCAGCTTCGACTGGTCGATTACTTTTTTATTGGCAATTTTTCTCATATACGCTGTTTTTTTGTCTGCGATGGTTTGGTAATTATCAGGCTAATGTGCCTTTCTAGCTGTGGAAACAGCATTTTGATGCCCGGCTGGATGCCCGGCTGGACGCCCGGCTGAGCTGTTAGTACGCAATTTGCTATAAAATTATGCCACGCAAGAACCGTGGCGCGCGGGCGATTTTTCCCCACCACAATAGCGAATAAAGCCAAACTGCATAACTATGGACCACCAGGAACTTCTCAGACTAGCATCATTTCTGGACGAGATAGCGGAGACCAATGAAGACACCGAGTTTGATTCTTCACAGGAATATTTGGTTGAAGGATTGATCAGGCTTGTTAAAGAGAAAGGCAAGACGTCTATTGTTGAGGATTTTGAAACACCTTACGTGCACCCGATGATCACCGTCCAGAAGTGGGTAGAAGAACTGAAATTGCTCGTGGCCCAGTCGCTTCGCGGGGAAACTGCTTCGTAATATTCTAAAAAATGGCTTTATTGCGCGAATTGGGCATTTAGGTATGATTTTTGTATTCCAAAAGTCACACGCACGCTCCTTTTTGTTCCTTTACCCTTTACTATGATCCTGATTGTCGACGACAGGCCGGAAAACATTCTACCTCTGAAGAAAATCCTGGAATTGCACGATTTCAAAACGGACTCTGCCGAGTCCGGCGAGGAGGCATTGAAGAAGGTGCTCAATAACAACTATTCCGTGATTATCATGGATGTGCAAATGCCCGGCATGGACGGGTTTGAGGTAGCCGAGGCTATTTCCGGTTTTGGACGCGCCAAAGACACTCCTATCATTTTTCTTTCAGCAGTAAATAAAGAAAAGCGGTTCATTGCCAGAGGCTACGCTTCCGGCGGCATTGATTATCTGACGAAACCGGTGGACCCTGATATTTTGTTATTAAAGGTAAAAACCTTCGTCCGCCTTTATGAGCAGCAGCAGGAGCTGAAATCCATTCAGGAATCACTCAGGCAGGAAATTGATATCCGCAAACACGCCCAGGATGAGCTCGCTTCCCGCATGCAGGAACTACGCTTCATCCTTGAATCATTACCGCAGATTGCATTCACCGTTAAGACAGATGGAAAAATAGAGTATGTCAACGAGCACTGGTTCCAGTACTCCCACGACGTTTCAGTCTTTCCTGAGACCCACCCTGAAGATGAATTCTGGGAGCGCTGGGAGGAATGCTTCCGCAATGGGCAGGAGTTTTCTACCGAGGCGAGGCTCAAACAGCTTGGAACTACCGACTACAAATACTTCTTGCTGAAAATCATCCCCGTCTTTCAGGGTACCGGAATTATTCGGTGGGTAGGTTCATTTACGGACATTCACCAGCAGAAAATGGTCAATGAACTGCTTGAACATAAAGTGGAACTGAGGACGAAAGAGCTGCTGGCCAAGAACAGCGAACTGGAAACCACCAACCACGAACTCCAGCAATTTGCCTGGGTAGTATCCCACGATTTGAAAGAACCGCTGCGGAAAATCCAGACATTCAGCCATTTGATCAAGGAAAAGTACCTGAACGATAACGCAGAAGCAACTTCTTACCTCAATCGGTCGATCAACTCTTCGGCAAGAATGTCGCGGCTGATCAGTGACTTGCTGGACTACTCGCGGCTGTCGGTGAAGGCTCGTTTTCAACCTACCGATCTGAACATGCTGATCAATGACCTGCTGTCGGATTTCGATGAGATTATCTTGCAGAAGAATGCAGAGATCACAGTGGGCCAGCTCCCGATCATTGATACGATCCCCAGCCAGATCAGGCAGGTATTCCAGAACCTGATCAGCAATGCATTGAAATTCTCAAAACCTGACGTACCGCCGCACATTACCATCACAGCAGAGCTCATTGAGCATAAAGATGTGCATTCGGACGCTTCACCCGAAGGCGGTTATTGCAGGATTATCATTGCCGATAACGGGATAGGCTTCGACGAGAAGTTCCTCGACCGGATATTCGTCATATTCCAGCGACTCAACAACCTGAACAGCTACGAAGGCACAGGGATCGGGCTCGCTATCGCCAAAAAGATTATGGACAAGCACAATGGGCTCATTTCCGCCCAGAGCACGCAGAATGAAGGTGCCCGGTTTATTCTGGTGTTACCGGCTGTCCAGCAGCACACATCACAGGAAACAACGCTCGAAAACACGTAAACGCATTTATGAGAAAAACTTCTAACTCTATTATCCAGCAGCTTCAAATTGTATTTTCATTTTCGACCCTGCTGCTGATTTTCAGTTTGCTTGCGTCGTATTACAGTACCCAGAAGCTGATCAATAACTCAGAGCTGGTAAACCACACCAATGAAGTACTGCTGGAAGCAGAGGCGATCATTTCGCATATGAAGGACGCAGAAACGGGCCAGCGCGGGTTTCTGGTCACACTTGAACCGGCGTTCCTGGAACCTTACAATGGCGCTTACGAAAAAACAACGCGTAGCTACAACCGCCTCACGGAACTCACCGCCGAAAACCCTGTCCAACAGAAGTACCTGCGCGAGGTAAAAGCATTGTACGAAGCCAAATTCGGGCAAATGCAGAATGTCATTGACATGACGCGTAAAAACGCTGCTTTTGCGTCTGGCAGCGAGGCTCGCCTGCGGGAAATGCTTCGCGGAAAGAAAGTAATGGACGACCTGAGATTTGCGACGCAGCATATCAAGGATGAAGAAAATGCAATCCTGACGGACCGTCTCGAACAGCAGCAGATTTACATTAAGTACACTCCTATCCTGCTGATCATCGCGGCACTGATTTCTATCCTGATCACGGTATTCGCTTATTTCAGGATCAAGAACGACATGGACAAGCGCATTGCATTGCAGGAGCTTGAAAACCGGAAATATGCTGAAACCGAAAGGCGGATCAGATACATCGAGGAAGTTACCCAGCAGGTTTCCGACGGGGACTATACGGTAAGAAGTACAGATGAATCGGAAGATGAGCTGGGCAGGATCTCGGTCGCGCTTAATAACATGACGAGCTCTCTGGAACAGACATTTAATGATCTGAACAGCAGGAACTGGCTCCAAAACGGATCGGTCAAAATCAGCGATGCGATACGGGGCGAGCGGGTACTCAAGAAACTGACAACCAACCTGCTGAACACGCTCACAGAATATGCGGGCGCGAGTCTGGGCACGATCTATATCATTGATAATGACTGGAATTATCGCCTCACAAGCAGCTTCGCGGTTCAACAGGTGCCGGAAGTAATAACCCCCGGCGAAGGATTGACCGGCCAGGTGATTGAAAGTAAAAAACCATTGTTTGTCAACGATATACCCGACAATTACCTGCGCGTTACTTCATCCCTGGGCAATGTAAGCCCGGCGGCTGTGGCGATACTGCCGCTCACTTATGCGTATGAATGCATCGGCGTGATCGAGCTGGCATTCTTGAAGAATCCGGACAGCCTGCAACTGCAGTTTTTGGAAAACAACCTCGAAGCCATTGCGACGGGTGTCAATTCTGCATTGGACTATCTGAAACTGCAGAACTTCCTGGAAGAAACGCAGGCACAGGCCGAGGAGCTGCAGACGCAGCACAACGAGCTCGAAAACCTGAATGCGGAGCTGGAAGCACAGTCGCAGAAATTACAGGCTTCTGAAGAGGAACTGCGCGTACAGCAGGAAGAATTACAGCAAACCAATGAAGAGCTGGAAGAAAGAAGCGGGCTGCTGGAAGAGAAGAACATGGAAATTCTCAAAAAGGCAGAAGAGCTTGAACTGACTACCCGATATAAATCAGAGTTTTTGGCAAATATGTCGCACGAGCTGCGCACGCCGCTTAACTCTATTCTGCTGCTGAGCAGGCTGTTATCAGAAAATGACGACAAGAACCTGTCAAGTGAGCAGATCGAGTACGCTACTGTGATACAGTCGTCGGGCAATGGATTGCTTGGCCTCATCGACGAGATCCTGGATCTTTCGAAAATTGAAGCGGGCAAGATGGAGCTCGATTATGTGAAAGTATCCATTAAAGAGATTTCCGACGACCTCAAAGGTTTGTTCGCGCCGGTGGCCCGTGAAAAGGGACTTGATTTCAGTATCAATGTCGGGCAGGGAGTTCCGGCTGTGATCGAAACGGACAAGATGCGTTTGGAACAGATCCTGAAAAACCTGATCTCCAATGCACTGAAATTTACAGCGAAAGGCTATGTGGAAGTCCAGATCACGTTGCATGAAGGTAACGACAATATGCTGAGCTTCAAGGTAAAAGATACCGGGATTGGTGTAGCGCCCGAGAAGCAGAAGCACATATTTGAAGCATTCCAGCAAGCCGACGGCTCTACCAAACGCAAGTACGGAGGCACCGGGCTGGGACTTTCGATCAGCCGTGAGCTGGTGAAGCTGCTCGGCGGCGAAATTGCGCTCACCAGCATTGAAAATCAGGGAAGTGAGTTCAGCATTATCATTCCTATCGCTGCTTCCTACGCCATTCAGGAGAAAGAAGAAAATTTCTTCAAACCAAACAGGGAAGAAACGCTGCCGGGCAAAACGGCCCCAGCCGAAGCAGATCGTCGATTTATCAGCACGGTAATCCCCGAGAGCATTCCCGACGACCGGAACACCGTTCAAGCCGGTGACAAGACGATCCTGATCGTGGAGGACGATACATTCTTTGCCAAATCACTGCTCGATTACACGCGCCGTCACGGTTACAAAGGGATTGTCTCCGTTAGGGGCGACGAGGGCTTGCAGCTTGCCAAAACATTCAAGCCGATCGGTATCCTGCTGGATATCCAGCTTCCGATCATAAGCGGCTGGGACGTGATGGACCAGCTGAAAGGCGATCCTGAGACGCGGCACATTCCGGTGCACATTATGTCGTCGCACCGGATGAAAAACGAGAGCCTCATGAAAGGTGCGATCGATTTTATCGACAAACCGATGGCCATCGATAAAATGCAGGAGGTGTTTAAAAAGATCGAATATGTGATCAGCAAAAAGTCGAAAAAAGTGCTGATCCTGGAAGATAACTCCATGCATGCCAAGGCGCTGGCCTACTTCCTGGCCACATTCGATATCAATTCGGAACTGAAAAGTGATATATCAGAAGGTATCTCGGCATTGAAAAACAATGAAGCCGACTGCGTGATCCTGGATATGGGTATTCCCGACAAGAAAGCTTACGACGCGCTGGAAGAAGCCAAGAAAAATCCGGGACTTGAAAACATACCCATTATCATTTTTACGGGTAAAAGCCTGTCGATGTCCGAAGAACTGCGGATCAAACAGTATGCAGATTCCATTATCGTGAAAACGGCGCACTCTTACCAGCGTATGCTCGACGAAGTGTCATTGTTCCTGCACGTGGTGGAGGAAAATAAAAAATCGCCGCAGCGCACTTCCGACCTGAAAACATTGGGGGGATTAAGTGAGATTTTGAGCAACAAAACGGTACTGATCGCCGACGACGACGTTCGCAACATCTTCTCGCTTTCAAAATCGCTCGAAAACTACAAAATGAACGTAGTAACCGCCCTCGACGGCAAGGAAGCACTGGCGAAGCTGGAAGACAACCCCGAGATAGATGTCGTGCTCCTGGATATGATGATGCCGCAAATGGACGGCTACGAAACAGCCCGCCGCATTCGCGAAAACCCAAGGTGGCGCAACCTGCCGGTCATTGCGGTAACTGCCAAAGCAATGACGGGCGACAGGGAAAAATGCATTAACGCCGGCGCATCGGACTACATTACCAAACCAGTAGATATCGATCAGCTGATGTCGCTCTTGCGGGTTTGGCTTTATGAGAAATTTTGAATGAATGAATGAGCCGCCGTGGAACGGGGAATGAATGATGAATGAATGAATGAATGATTGAATGACTGAATGAGTGATTGAATGACTGAATGAGTGAATGAGCCGCCGTGGAACGGGGAATGACTGAATAGTAAATGACCTAATGACTAAATGACCTAAATTTCCCAATGAGCTAATGACCAAATGACCTCCATAATGAAAAAAAGAGTTTTGATAATTGATGATGATGCGCGGAATATTTTTGCTTTGAAGGCTACTTTGAAGGCGAAAGGATTTGACTGTGTGTCGAGCGGTGGGGCGCCGGAGGCTTTGGAACTGCTGAAAACCGATGAAGCAATTCATGCAATACTGATCGATATGATGATGCCCGAAATGGATGGTTACGAAGCAATTCCGCTGATCAAGCGCATTGAGCAGCGGAAAGGAACGCCGGTAATCGCCGTAACGGCCCAGGCAATGGTAGGCGACCGGGAAAAGTGCCTTGCAGCCGGTGCCGACGCCTATATTTCAAAACCGATTGATGTAGATAAGCTGCTGGTGCTGCTGCAAGATATTTAAGTGTGGAAAATGATTGATGATGAAAATATCGACCTGCTGCTGACGGACTTATTCGATTTATACGGATACGATTTCACCAGCTATTCACGCGCCTCTCTCAAACGGCGCATTGAGCGGCTTTGCCTGCTCGACAAATTCCCCAGCTTTGCCGAATTACGTTACCGGGTCAAAAATGATCCCGATTACCTGAAAAGGTTTGTAGAAGAAATCACCGTGAACGTAACGGAAATGTTTCGCGATCCTTCTTTTTACAAATCGCTGAGAGAAGATATCCTGCCTGTACTTGGTACCAAGCCTTTTATACGGATCTGGCACGCGGGTTGCTCCACGGGTGAAGAGGTTTTTTCAATGGCGATCTTGCTTAAAGAAGCCGGCTTGCTCCGCAAATCGCTTTTGTATGCCACAGACCTGAACCCAACTGTGCTCGAAAAAGTCAGAAAAGGCATTTTTCCGCTCTCGCAAATGAAACAATACTCCGAGAGCTACATTGCGTCAGGCGGTACGAGAGACTTTTCAGGTTATTACACAGCCAACTACGGACAGGCGAAGTTTGAGAAAGAATTGTCGGAAAAGATCATAATTTCGACACATAACCTGGTGTCCGACAGTTCATTCAATGAATTCGACCTGATACTTTGCCGCAATGTGCTGATCTATTTCGATAAGGAGTTGCAGGACAGAGTGCTCCAACTATTCGACGCCAGCCTCGCGCCGCTGAGCTACCTGGCACTCGGGACAAAGGAAACGCTGAAATTTTCTGTGGTACAAAACAAGTTCAAGCAGTTGAACCGCGAAAAGATATGGAAGAAAATCATCTAGGGCAACATTGCGGCCTGCTCCTGATCGGAGGCTCTGCGGGAAGCCTGGAAGTGCTTTTCAAGCTCCTTCCCAGGCTCAAAGCTAATCTCCCCTTCCCTGTTGTACTTGTACTGCACCGCCGGAATTCTGCCGATTCGTCGCTTACCGAGCTGCTCGGGAGTAAAAGTCTGAACAAAACCGTGGAAGTAGAAGACAAGGACCCGATCCTGCCGGCCTGCATTTACCTCGCCCCTGCTGATTACCATTTGCTAGTTGAAACGGACCACACATTCTCACTTGACTACTCTGAGAAAATTAATTTCAGCCGCCCCAGCATTGATGTTACGTTCGAATCAGCTGCGGACGTATTTGGCGCAGCTACCGTGGCAATTATTTTATCAGGCGCCAATGAAGACGGGACAAACGGTCTGATGTCTGTCAAGCGCGCAGGTGGCCGAACCGTGGCTCAGCAGCCCGACACTGCGCAAATGCCCTTCATGCCCCAGCACGCCATCGACGCAGGCATTGTAGATTATACTCTCGACATTGCCGGACTGGCGAATTTTATCAACGGTCTGGAATGAGTTTTTACAATCGTTGATTTTTACCATAAAAGGTAACTTCTGTCATTTTTCCGAAGGGGTTTTCTGAAGAAATTTGTAAGGTAAACAGTTGGTACCTCCTTCACCGGATAAACAGCAAGATCATGGCTAAGCATAACAGACTATATAGCGTCTTTTTCAATAAATGTCCCCGCTGTGGCGTAGGCGATTTCTTCGTGAGCAAAAGCGCTTACGACCTCAAAAACTTCGAGAAAATGCACAAGCATTGTCCGCATTGCGGCGAAAACCTGGTACCCGAGCCGGGCTTTTACCAGGGTGCATTGTACATGAGCTACGCATTTTACGTAGCCTTCATGGTCATCGCCTTCCTGATCTGCGTCAACTTCTTCGAACAATACCTGGATTACTTCCTCTTCGCAGTCATCCCCGTCCTCATCATCCTAACCCCCTGGTTCTACCGCCTAGCCCGCCGCTCCTGGCTGGCGCTTTTTATCAAGCCAGCAGCGGAAGTTGAATGAGACGTCGTGTTACGACGGTGAAGCTGCCTTTGTCACCCTGAGCGCAGTCGAAGGGAAAGGGCGTTGTCGCATTCCCTTCGACTGCGCTCAGGGTGACAAAAAAGGTTTCCTCCATCCTCCCCTTCCTCCATCCTCCCTTTCTCTTAAATTCCTCCCCTAAACCCCTCCGGCGTCACGCCTGTCTCTTTTTTGAAAAATTTCGTAAAGTATGAATTGTCGCTGAAATGGAGCTGGTCGGCTACTTGTGAAATGGTTAGGTTCAGGTTGATGAGGAGGCGTTTTGCTTCCAGTACGATGCGTGCGCGGATGATCTCACCTGCTTGTACACCGAGGTGTTCTTTGCACAATGCATTCAGGTGGTTGGGCGTGACGTTGAGGAGTTTGGCGTAGGCTCCTGGCTGTTTGATGGTACTGAAATGCCTGTCTACCAGCTTCTGAAAGTCCCGGATTACCGGGTTTCTCGGCGTTGATTTCACATGGGTAAGCTCCGCAGGCTCGTTCCGGGCTACGTAAAAAAACAGCTGTAAGAGCAAAACCCGCGTCATATCCTTGCGGAACAAAGCCACTCCATGCTGCTGATCCAGCAGCTCTTCAAATACATCAATTACTTTCCTGAAAACGGACTCTTGAAGCTGCAAGACGTTGTTCCGGCTGTCGCTGCTGTTCAGAAAATTGAAGAAATCAAGATAATCAGGCTGCAGCAGGAAAGACTGGAAGAACGATTCCGAAAAATTGACCACATAACCTTCCGGCTCACCTTCAAAACGCCAGTCGTGCACCTGACCGGGCACCATGAAATAAATCTGTCCGGCTGCAACCTGAAAGTGGTTAAAATCAATAATATGCTCACCTGCGCCGCTGGTAAAAAGCACCAGGTGGTAAAAGCTGTGCCGGTGCGGAAACACCAGGTTCTGATGTTCTTTGAGGTATTCTGAAAACCGGCTGATCATAAAATCTTCCGCCCGGTACTCCGAAAGCGGCCCGATATCGAGGCGCGGGAAAGTAGAACGTGACAATGGTAAAATGCTGGGTTTGTAAATGCCGCAATTTAAGGAGAATCGGGGTTTGATGCGCGCTATTCAATTTTCCTTCACCGATAGATTCCTCAAAGCTACCACAGGATCAATACGCCTTCATAGCGAACAATAGCAATTGCATATTTACTCACAGCATCTATTAGCTAAATCTTGTACATAAACTGCTATGAACGATCTATCTCTACTTACACGCTTTTGGGGCCAGTGTACCTTGCTTCGTCCATTCAATGTCCTGAAAGTCGGATGTTTGCATTACTGCCTGGCCGCTATTTTGCTAGGATTTACAAACGACCGAGCAAACGCACAGGGCGTCGGAATCAACACCACAACACCGCACCCGAGCGCCGCCCTCGATATTCAAAGCACGAATCAAGGTATCCTCATTCCGCAGGTTACACTACAAAGTTTAGGCGACAACACCACTGTGCCAAGCCCAGCAACCGGTTTATTAGTTTACAATAAAAACAATATATTAAGCGGACCGGGCTTCTACCAGAATATAGGCACAACTGCGTCTCCTTACTGGGAGATACTGTCAAGGTTGAAGCTGCCTTATTCACATGGAGTATCAACCGTTACTGCATTCAATATTCAAAATTATCAGGGTAGCAGTGGGACAATAGCAATTAAAGGTTATTCCTCAGGTGTGGGAACTGGAATATTCGCGGAAAGCGATAACGGATATGCGCTTCAAGTTAAAGGCTTCCTGAAAATTTTCGGAACTGGCCAAGTGCCTGGTGCTGGCAAAATCTTGACAAGCGACGCGACTGGTGAAGCTACCTGGCGGGGACCCACCGCCTTCTCAGTCTCCGGAGTTAAAGGCGGTGGTGGAGAAGTAGTGGGACCCGGGACAAAGTACGTTGTCCCGTTTGCGAATGAAAATTACGATACCCAGAGTAGCTACACGCTTCATAACCAATCTCCCGCAAGCACCTTTACTGCGCCAGTAAATGGAATTTATCACTTCAATGTGAAAGTGCTTGGCAATATCGCGCTCCATTTAAACCTGTTAAGAAATGGCGCAGAAACAGTCCTAGCTTGGGGTAGCGAAATGCTTGTTAAGGATGTGCAATTGCTGCAAGGTGATCAGGTGTATGTTACAGTTACTCCATCTGGTAATCAGCACGCAAATATTAATACATCAGATCACTATACCTATTTTACCGGGCATCTTGTAAGGTGAATAGAAGCCGAAACTATATACAATTGAAGAAAGCCAACCATAGCAACCAACTCTCAAAATGAAAAACATATACCTCACCGTTAGCTCATTGCTTATTGGCCTGGCTGCACAGGCGCAATCTATTTCTCCGGGTGACATTTATGCGGCTGCTAATTACAACCAGTCAGGTGGCGTGAGCCTTGAATGGGTATTGGGGAGCATCAACTCCTTTTCCACCCTTTCGCCTCTGCCGGTCAAGCTGATCCGGTTTGAAGGGACATTGACAGCCGAAGGTTCGGCAAAACTGGAATGGGAAACTGCGGAAGAATATGGCAATAAGGGTTTTGAAATTCAAAAAGCCACAGACGCAGTACATTTTACAAGCATCGGCTGGGTCGATGGAGCTGGTGAAGCGAAGACCAGGAATATATACCAGTTTGTTGATAACGAGCTTGCTACTACAAGCTACTACCGCTTAAAACAGGTGGATTTTGATGAGAAATTCAGTTTCAGCAAGATCATCCGCGTAATCCCGCTCAATGAAAGCCTCGACCGTTTTAACGTATACCCCAACCCGGTAAAAGACGGAAAAGTAACCGCCACCCTCCCCGAGCGCAGCTTCAAGCTTACGCTATTTGACAAATCGGGCAGGCAAGTGAAGCAAATCCCGCAGCCCAAAACGCAAGAGCAGCTTTTAATCCCCGGCACCGGCACTTTCCTGCTGAACATTGAATCGGTAGCGGGGAACAAGACGATACAGGTTGTGCAGCCTTGAAATGCAGCATCTACTTTGAATTTTTAACCACAATTCACACATAACAACGATGGAAAAACTGTCCCCCCTATTACCAAACAAGACCCGCTCATTCCGACCAAAGTCAATGATCTGCGGCACACTACTTAGCGCTTCGCTCGCCACCGCCAGCTTCGGCCAGGGCGTAGGTATCAACACCACCACCCCCGACCCCAGCGCTGCCCTGGATATTCAGGCGACGGATAAGGGGATTTTAATCCCGAGAGTTAGTTTGCAGAGTCTTGGCGACAATACAACCGTACTGACACCAGCTAATGGCTTGCTGGTATACAACCTCAATCCTGAAATGCCAGGAGGATTAGGCTTTTTTTACAACATTGGTACACCCCAATCACCACATTGGGAAAGTATAAGAGATCTTAGGTTACCTGTAAATGCCTCCATTAGTACCAACAGCGGCGGCACCGCATTCAGGATCAATGATTTTAGCCAATCAGGATCTTCAACAACAATACATGCATTTAGTCAGGCAGGATATGCATTGTTTGCGGATGGCAAGGTAAAAATCTCTGGGAACGGGCAACAACCTGGCTCGGGGAAAATGTTGAGTAGCGATGGATCCGGCAATGCCACTTGGGAAGGCGGAGTAGCATTTAGAGTAACAGGGATATTGAAGAATGGTGCCCATATCCTCGCACGCAATGTATCGAATAAGGTACCTTTTGGCTTGGAAGCTTATGATAGATTAAACAATTATGATATTCATCTTCAAGGTGCAAGTGATACCTTCACAGCCCCACAAAGTGGAATCTTTCATTTCGACTTTCAGGTGCAATGGGGAGGTGGACCCGCATCAGTAGGACTATTCCGCTCCTCAGGTGGCGCAGTAGAGAAGATATGTTCCAATCCAGGAAATAGTATTGGTTATTATGGTGCCTCAACTGATGTAATGCTTCAAGCGGGTGACCAAGTATTCGTTTTATTCTTGCATGGCAATGAGGAGAATGTGGTGCTTGGAGAGAACTGTCATTTTACTGGGCATTTTGTTCAATCTAACAAGTAGACAAATGAAAATTCAAAATTGCATCTCCCTGATAATGTTTTTCCTGAGTTTGGATGTCCAAGCCCAATTCTCCTCCGGCAATCAATTCTTCATCGGAGCGAATACGACTGTTTCCATTCATGGTCTGGTATTACGGCCGACGTTTAATAATACCGTGTGGAGCAACAAGGTACTTACCAGGTCTCCGGATGCGATTGTCGGCAATCCCACGGCAAGTATCCACCAGGTTCACGAGTTCAATGAACCGACGGGATTTTCAGGGCTGGTGGGGTTAACTTATCTTGTGGGCAACCTGAATGGGAATACGGAAGACGATCTGCAGATTGCCTACTTCAACCCCGATGAGAAGTATGTTACAACGACTGGAAGCACTGTCGACAAAGCGATCCACATGGTGTCACGCAACTTCACTGGTTTTAACAATAGTTTCTTACGCATTACAGCAACCAATGCAAACAGCGTTTTGCCCGTTACACTTGTCAGCTTCAAGGCAGTTAAGGAAGGCCCGCAAGCACAGCTTGCTTGGAGCACGTCAGACGAAGTCAACAGTGACTACTTCGAAGTGCAAAGAAGTTCAGAAGGTAAAGTCTGGAATGCGATCGGAAAGGTGAAAGCAACTGGTGACAGCAAAATAGAACGCACCTATACCTTCGAGGACAACTCCCCTGCAAGCGCTCAAAACCTGTACCGGCTTAAAATGGTGGATTTTGACGGTACTTACACGCATAGCAAAATCGTGGTACTCGATTTTGAAAGCAATATGGCTGTCAGTTTTTATCCCAACCCGCTCACAGAAAAGCTGCTCATTCAGGCTGATAACTGGAACGAAGTCAAATCCGTGGAGTTGGTTACCAAACAGGGAAATATCATTCCAATGAA
Organism: Dyadobacter crusticola DSM 16708; assembly: GCF_000701505.1. Taxonomy (GTDB): domain Bacteria; phylum Bacteroidota; class Bacteroidia; order Cytophagales; family Spirosomataceae; genus Dyadobacter; species Dyadobacter crusticola. Next base: position 227,538 of record NZ_JNJB01000005.1, read on the forward strand.
TAACAGCAAGGCGGGAAGCGAGCCCGGTTCACGTGAATATGATTTTAGAAAATACCCTGTCGGGACTTATTATATTAAAATCACGCGACAGGATGGCGGGATCAAAACCCAGCAGATTGTAAAAATGTAGTTTGCCGTAATTCAGATTGCACCAGATACAAAGGTCAGGCAGCTTCGGTTGCCTGACCTTTTCTTTTTAGGATCAATGCGCAGAGCACAGAAACGATCAGCCCGACTGGCAGGATCTCGGCGTAGGTCATAAGGAGGATCACGAGGGGATTTTTGTACATCTCCTTGTACTCATTCATTTTGGCGATTTCTTGCTGGAGTTCTGCGGCGGTTGCACCTTCGCGCTTGCTTTGTTGTATCGTGAAGTCTGCGTATTTGTCCATGAAATCGGGAACAAAATAGTAGTAGTCCACCAGCCAGACCAATGCATAGACGGTAGATGCTACCAATGTGATCAATAAGCCGATCTTAAATGCTTTGCCGAATGTGACCGTACCATCGCTGTACTTGTCGCGGTAATTCTTGACACCCACAAAAATGAGTGAAAACGCCAGGAGCATGGAAGCATAGCCGACGAGGATACTCCCTTCGAAGTTCCCGTTTTCGTAACAAGCCGCTGTGCTCGCAACCATAAAGGTAGAAACGATCGCGCCGGAGATCAGACCGCAAATGAGGATAATTCTTTTCATATCAAAAAAATTAAGAGCTGGTAATGGAACAAAGGTCTGTCAACCAACGCATTCCCTACTCATACTTTCGGGTGATTTAATGCAAACCGCACATACTTCCTCCAAAAGTATGAGCCTGCAACTAGGGGATCAATGCAAGTCGCCTTGCCTTATCCACAGCCTGGATCCGGCTTTTCACTTCAAGCTTATCGAACAGATTAGAAGAATGCGTTTTGATGGTGTTCACTGAAACAAAAAGACGATCGGCGATCTGCTGGTTCGTTAGCCCTTCTGCAATTTGTTCCAATACCTGTAACTCCCGCCTGCTCAGCCCGAGGCGGATTACTTCTGCTTCATTAAGCACGAAGGTTTCCGGCGGTTTTACAAAGACCGCTTTTTCAACAATTACTGTTTGCACTTTTGGGTTGGTCAGCCGGATTGCCAGCCAGATACCCAATCCGGTAAACAGGAGTGCCACCGCGCCAATGTAAACTTCCATTGCGTGATGCATGATCAGAAAACGCAATTCCAGCCACTTCAAAAAGAAGAGTAGCCCCGCAAGTACAATCCCGTACAGAATAGTCTGACTATGCCGACGGACGAAGTAGAGGGTTGACGTTACCATTGCACAATAACAGAGGAATCAATTCAGAAACATAAAGTCGCTACAACCATTACGTTACTTCTTTTACTGTGCAAAATTAATTCCCGCTACTGCTTTTTCTGTCCTGGATTGATTACCCTGTTTAAGCCTTCACACATTCTCTTTATGCGGTAGTAACTCGTCTTGCTGTTTCGGTCCTTATCGAGGGTAATCGTCAATTTACCTGGCGACGCTTCGTAGTCGAAAATGGTTTTGTCGCTCAGCGTTGTTGTCACCTCCATATCTCCGTCAGCGGTAATATGCACAGGCGCGATCTGGGAGTTAATGAACCGCTCGACTGCTACGCTCCGGCCCGGGTCAAAAGTTGCAGAGTATTCAAAAGTGTCATCACTGTCGACAACCTTGATACGCAGGTTATCGTCGTGACCACGATTGCAGGACAATGCCAATGCAGATAAAAGAAGCAATAAGATTTTCATGGCTAATAAATGTTTAACAAGGTACTATGTAATATACAGTACCTGCACTTATTATTCCAAATACGCTACATGAATGGTCAAACCAGTACATGAATGAAAGTAGCCGGTGCGGACTGCACTGTTTTGCCAAATATTACTAAATTGGCTTACTAACCTTTACACTCCTGACTTTGAAAAACTCCCCTACTCAAATGAGCTGGTTACCGGCTCTTTGCTTTACCCGGCTTGCTTACTTTTTTGCATTCATTCTTTGCATTGCATCACATGTGATTCCAGCGCAGAGCCTGGTTACCCAGGATTCGCTGTATATCCGCGAACATTACACCAAGATCGAGCGGATGGTACCGATGCGGGATGGTGTCAAATTATTTACTTCGATTTACATCCCAAAAGACATTTCTGCTGATAAGAAGTACCCGATCCTGCTCAATCGCACTCCTTACAGTGTAGCACCTTACGGCGAAGATTTATACAAGCTTAGTATCGGGCCGAGCATGCTTTTCGCACGGGAAGGGTACATTATCGTTTACCAGGATGTGCGCGGAAAGTATATGTCGGAGGGAGAATTTGAAGCTAACCGGCCATTCATTCCAATTAAAAAAGGCAAGGCTGACGTAGATGAAAGTTCAGACACTTTTGATACGATAACGTGGCTGCTCGATAATATCAAAAACAACAATGGAAAGGTCGGCACTTGGGGAATCTCTGCGCCTGGCTTTTATACCACGATGACAGCCATTGATGCACATCCCGCCTTAAAGGTAGCCTCTCCGCAGGCACCCGTCACGGATTGGTTCATGGGCGACGACCGTCATCACAATGGCGCATTTTTTCTGATGGGAACATTTGCGTTCCTCTCATCCTATGGCGCTCCTCGTCCTGCTCCCACGCCGAAAGGAGCGCCCGGCTTTTCGGCTTATGGAACGCCGGATTCCTATGAGTTTTACAAAAAGCTGGGGCCGTTAAAAAATGTCAATGAGAAGATCTTCAAGAACCAGAACCGCATCTGGAACCAGATGATGGAGAATGAAACCTACAATGATTTCTGGAAAGCACGCACGCCGGTGCCGCATTTGAAGAACATCAAACCCGCCGTGATGGTGGTAGGAGGCTGGTTTGATCAGGAAGATTTGTACGGGCCTTTGAAAACTTATCAGGGCATTGAAAACAACAAACCCAAGTCGCCAAACCTGCTGGTAATGGGGCCCTGGATCCACGGCGGCTGGGCGCGGGGAACCGGTGAGTCGCTGGGTAACATCCGGTTTGGTGCGCGTACCAGTGAATTTTACCAAAAAGAAATCGAGCTCCCCTACTTTAACCACTTCCTGAAAGACCAGCCTGATCCCGCATTGCCAAAAGCATACATTTTCGAAACGGGATCAAACCAATGGAAAAAATACGATCAGTGGCCTCCGAGAAATACCGTTGAAAAAAAGCTCTACTTCCATCCTGACGGCACATTGTCATTTACACCCACTATGACAACCATGCAAGCAGGCGCGAAACCTGCCTTTCACGAATACACGAGCGATCCTGATAAGCCGGTGCCGTATACTTCCGAAATCCGCATTATCCGTGGGGCCGATTTTATGTACGAAGACCAGCGTTTTGCTGCTACCCGGCCTGATGTGCTGGTTTACGAATCGGCTCCGCTGGAACAGGACGTAACCATCTCGGGTAATGTATTAGCTGATCTTTTCATTTCATCCACGGGTACAGACGCCGATTTCGTAGTTAAACTGATCGATGTGTATCCGGGCGACGCGCCTAATGACAGTCCGATCAACCCGAACATGAAAATGGGCGGATTTCAGCTGCTGGTACGTGGCGAAGTAATGCGCTCCAAGTTCAGGAACAGCTTTTCCAGGCCGGAGCCGCTGGTGCCGGGCAAAATTGAACATGTGAAATTCGATATGCAGGACGCGGCGCATTGCTTCAAAAAGGGCCACAAAATCATGGTACAGGTGCAGAGCTCCTGGTTCCCGCTTGTCGACCGCAACCCGCAGCAGTTCGTCAACATTTACAAAGCTTCCGAGAAAGATTTCAAAAAGGCAAACCACCGGATCTATCTTTCAGGAAGCAGCTCTTCCTATGTTGGCGTGCGGGTTTTGGAATAAATGCGGTATCAGGCCTTTTTCAACCCGATGGTGAATGTGCTTCCGGCGCCGAGCTCGCTGGCCACCGTGAGCGTGCCTTCCTGCGCTTCCATGAACTCCCGGCTGATCGCAAGACCAAGCCCGGTGCCTTCTCGGGTGGATCCGGGAATACGGAAGTACCTGTCGAAAATGCGTTCCTGGTATTCCTGGGAGATTCCCTGCCCGGTATCTTTGACCAGAACTTGCACCAGATCCGCTAGTTCCTCTACCTGGATACTGATTGTTGAATGGTCATAGGAATAACGGATTGCATTGGAAATGAGGTTGGTAAGTACCCACGCGGTTTTTTCCGGATCTGCTAAAACCGGGACTTCCGGAATGTGATCGGGTAAATGCAACCTGATATGCCGGCTCTCCGCCTGCATTTCATTGGCGGCAACTGCATATTGCAGCATTTCAGTGATACTTGCATTGCCGATGTTGAGCTGGATCTGTCCGCTTTCCACCTGGGTAATGTTCAGGAGCTCACCTGTGATTTTCAGCAGCCGGTCTGCATCTTCGCGGATACTGTCCATTAAGCTCCGCTGATCCTCGTTTGTGGCGCCCACAGCCTCATTTTTCAGCAGGTCCAATGTTATTTTAATGGAAGAAATTGGTGTTTTGAGTTCGTGTGAAACGTTGGCAATGAAATTGGTTTTGGCAAAATCCAGTTCTTTATAAGGAGTCACATTCCTGAGGATAATTACATTCCCAATGGAGCGCACCGCTTTTTCACCGGTCGGGATAATGGAGATATCGACGATTTCCTTTTCGAAATAGCTTTCCTTTCCATTTGCATAAATCTTCATTGGCGCATTGTCGCTGGCCGCCGGGTTGCTTTCGAATGCATCTTTGACAAGCGAGCGGACCAGATCGTTTCGCAGTGCAATTTCGGCGGCATTACCTCCGATGAGCTCTCCGGCTTTCAAACCTGTGACCTTCTGAGCTTCTTCGTTCGCAAAAATGACGGTTTTATGTTCGTCCAGACCGATGACCGGATCGTGCATATTGTTGATCAGCGTTTCTACCCGCTTCTTCTCGATCATCACGCGGGCGAGGTTACTGTTGTTGTACTCCTCCAACTTTTCTGCCATTGTATTAAACGACTCTGCCAACTGTCCGTATTCGTCTTTGCTGCCAAAATGAACACGTTCGTTATAGTTCTCATTGGCAATCTGGCGGATACTCTCCGTTAGCTCGTGAATGGGATTAGCAATGTTTCCCGGGAGGTTGATAAAAAGCGTGAATGCGATCAGGAAGCAGATCGTGCCTGCAATCGCAATCCAGACCGTCGACTCTTTGGCTACTTCGCCCACATACTGGCTTTTCCGGTTGATCGCATTCAGGTTCAGGCTCATCAATTCGGTAATGTCGCGCCGCACAGCCGACAGGATCAATGGATCGTCAGGACTCGCCTTTAGTTCATCGAAGTGCCGCGCCAGCTGACCGGTTACCTCCTTCTCACCACGCTCGGTAATGTTACGCTGCTGACTTGCCAGATTTTCTGCAAATACCTGAAAAGCCCGTGCATCTTCCTGCCGGTCATCGAGTGCTTTCAGCATCAGCTTCGCGTATTGCAGGGAATTATAGTTTGCTTTTAATATATAACGCGCATCGGACGAGAGTACATTCACCTGCCGCACACCGAGGATTGCCAGGATCGTGATCATCGCGAACAGGATCCCGGTGCCCAGCCTCAGTTTGGTTTTGATTTTCATTTCAGGAAAGGATTACGAGGTCAATGTCGGAAGAAGACATCTTTTTTAAAAGTTCATTAAAGACATTCGTAGCCAGTATCACTTTGAAAAGGCTCAAATGCGGCTTACCAATGCAAATCGTCGTGATCTTGTTCTGCTCAGCTACTTCTATGATGGTCTTCGCAATGCTGCTGTTTTCTTTTTTGATTACATTCCCGCCCAATTCTGTAGCCAGCTTGAAGTTATTGATCAAATGACGCTGCTTGGCGAGTCCGATCCTGCTGGCAGATTCGTCCGGGGTTTGCACATAGAGCAGAAACCAGCTGCTATGATAGTAATTGGCGAGTCGCGCAGTTTTACGGATCACAGTCCGGGCCGTTTTTTCATTGCTGCTGATACATGCCAAAAACCGCTCATGCTTCATCGAAAGCTTGGGCTGTACCTCGTTTTCTACCTTTCGCTCCACCTGCGAAGCCACTTCTTTGAGCGCCAGCTCGCGCAATTGAAGGATATGCTGCGGCTTGAAAAAATGCTGCAATGCTTGCCCGACCTTCTCAGGTGCGTAAATTTTGCCTTCTTTCAGGCGCATGATCAGCTCGTCGGCGGTGAGATCGATATTTACCACCTCGTCTGCCTGCGCAAGTACCTTGTCGGGAATGCGCTCGGCCACTTCAATGCCGGTGATGTTCTTGACTTCCCGGTTGAGGCTTTCAATATGCTGGATGTTCACGGCTGAAATCACATTGATCCCGGCTTCAAGAATATCCAGCACATCCTGCCAGCGCTTCGCATTTTTGCTCCCTTCAATGTTGGTATGTGCAAGCTCGTCGACAATCACAACTTCCGGCCGGAGACTGATTACAGCCTGTACATCCAGCTCTTCCAGTTCCTTGCCTTTATAGAACAGCTTTCGGCGCGGGATCAGCGGAAGCCCGTCCAGCAATGCATGTGTCTCTTTTCGCAAATGCGTCTCAATGTACCCGATCTTCACGTCGATACCCGTCCGAAGCAGCGCGTGCGCTTCCTGCAACATCCGGTAAGTCTTCCCCACCCCGGCGCTCATGCCGATGTATATTTTAAACTTGCCCCGCCTCGATTTTTTGATCAGGTCCAGGAAGTGTTCGGCGCTGCTTTCCACCACGTTTTATTTCAGGTTAAAGGTTCAGGATTAATTTCAAATTGCAGTTTAAAGTGTACCGAAGTCGAAGGTCAATGCGGTAGTCAGGTAAGTTTTGCTTTTGCTGAAATCGCCGCCGCTTCTTTCAAACGTCGCATCTTTACTTTGCAGGTTTCTGGCTTCAATTCGCCACATGAGCTGCGGCGTGATACGAAAATCAAGGTTCAGAGACAGGCCGTAAGTCTGAAATCCGTTTTTTGTTCCTGAGCTAATAATCACTCCCTTTTTGTCATTGAAATACTCTCCGCGAGCGGTAATACTGATCTTCTCGGAAGGTGAAAACCTGGCGATCAGCACAGGCACAAACCACGTTTTGTAGCCGCTACTACCTTTCGCTTCTTGTTCGCTGCCGATATCAAAACCGGCTGTAATGCCCAAATTTTTTGACACCTGGAAAATACCGTAGATATTGTGATAATACCGCATTTGTCGGCTGCTGTCCGGCTTGTCGCTGCCTGCGAAGGTGCTGTAATTGAGCGTAACAGTGCTGCTTGGCTTGAAGGATATCTGTGTCCCAAATGCAGGTGTAGAGTTGCCGTGTGGCCGCTGAATGCGCTGCCAGCCATTGAGATATAATGCCGCCAGGTACCATTTCTGATTGTCACTTGTAAAGCCGATTTTCGCGCCTGATTCAAAATAAGGCGAATTTTCCGCGACGAGACTACGCGAAAGTGCCCAGTTATCCTTCCCGATTGCACTTTCAAAACCGATATGAGAAGGCATAATCCCTGCGTCAATCCACAGGTTTTTGTTTTTTGTAAGCTTAAATCCTGCATTTGCTTCAAAAACATTGCGGAGAACGCCAGGTTCGGCAGCATAATTGGCATTCATGTAAGTTCCTGCTGCCAATGCAAAGTTGCCGCGGACTCGATCATTCTGGTATGCCGCCCTGATGAAAGCAAGGTTCAGGTTTACCTCGCTGGTGCGGTTATGATTATATATAAAGCTGGGCAATGCGTTGTTTTCAATTTTATGCAGATCCTGCGTGTAGTAAGCCTCCACATAGCCGCCAATAGTAAATGGACGGGTAGTTTCCAGTGAATCCTGCACCGCCGCATTCAGCGCGGCACAACTAAATAGGGCATTGAAAAGTGTGGTTTTCATACTGTAAACGAGATACTATTGAAGTCTGTCAAGCGCCAGATTAAGTTCTAAGACATTGATTCTCGCCGGGCCGAAAAGTCCGAAAAGGGGCTTTTCGGTTGCATTGTCGACCAGGATTTTCACCTTCCCCGGAGGCAGGTTGCGCACCCGGGCAATCCGCTCGATTTGCACGAATGCAGCTTTCGGTGAGATGTCGGGATCCAGTCCGCTGCCACTTGCAGTAACCAGCTCCACCGGGATTTCTGAGCGGGAAACCTTTGGATTGTGTACCATGAAAGTATTAATCCTTGCTTTTACAGCAGCGAGATAGTCCGCGTTGGAAGAACCTTTGTTACTACCGCCGCTACCTGCCGCATTGTAATCCACCGCTGAAGGGCGGGAATTAAAATAGCGGTCTTCTGTGAATTTCTGGCCGATATCAGCATAATACCTTTTTCCATTGTGCTCAATGACTTCACCCTTACCATGATTAGGCGCGAGCTGCGCAATCCCAAGTACTATCAAAGTGTATAAGCCGGCAAAGAATACCAGCGTCACGATTGTCAACCTGACTGCCGGAAGAATGTGTTGTTTCATGATTGTTATTGTTATATTTAAGTTTGATTTTACGCTGTTCTTATGTATAGAAAAATATTTGTAGCCGAGCATTCCGACGACCTTACGGTACGGCTACCAGATGAATATTTACACAAAGGCATTGAAGTAATTGCCTTCGAACTCGACGGTAATACAGATGAGCTTTATGCCGCCAAGAAGGATGCTGCGCGAAAAGCACTGCGATTTTTCAACAGCATTCAGGTTGATCTGAGTGATTTTAGATTTGACAGGGATGAAGCCAATGAGAGATAAAGTTTTCATTGGCGGGGCAATCGCCACCGACGGTGAAAGACTCAGTAGTTTCATAATTGTTATTGTTATATCAAGATTCAAATAGAATATTATGGAAGCTGTTTTGAGAATTCAATCCTCTGAGTTTACCGACGATCTGATTGAGAAAATAAAGCTGTTATTGAGGGGAAAAGACAATGCAGAAATAACAATCAGCATCTCCGAATCGCCAAACCACGGTATTCTGCGCAACGAGAGCAGAGAAGCATATTTCAGCCGTCTTGAACGCGCGTTAGTCAACCTCGAAGAAGAAAATGTAGTTACATTCAGCGGGGACACATTCGAGCAGTTTTCGAAGCATGTCGCACATGAAGAATGAGTAACACGATATTCGACCCGATTGCAATCGAAGATCTTTCCAAATGGGCGAAGATCGAGCCAAAGCTTGTTAAAAAAGTATTTGAGCTGATTATGGATATTCATAAACATCCATTTGATGGTCTCGGGAAGCCGGAAGGCCTTAAACATCAGTTCAAAGGCTGTTGGAGCAGAAGGATCACCGATGAACATCGCCTGATCTACAAAGTTTTGAGCAATGGTGATATTTTCGTACTGAGTGTACATGGCCATTATGAACAATAATTAAAACCAAACACTCACGACCAGATCTATTGCCTTAATCCCGACAAATGGGACTAGAATACCGCCCAGGCCGTACATAACCAGGTTTCTTCTCAGCAACGCACTTGCGCCAATGGGTTTGTAAGCAACTCCTTTTAGAGCCAGCGGAATTAAAAGTGGGATAATGACCGCATTGAAAATAATGGCTGATAAAATCGCGCTTTCCGGACTGTGCAATCGCATGATATTCAAGCCCTGCAATGCGGGAATGGAAGCAATAAAGAGCGCCGGGACAATCGCGAAGTACTTGGCGACGTCGTTTGCGATACTAAAAGTGGTCAGCGTACCGCGTGTCATCAACAGCTGCTTACCTATCTCAACAATCTCAATCAACTTGGTAGGATCATTGTCCAGATCGACCATATTTCCCGCTTCTTTTGCAGCCTGCGTACCGCTGTTCATCGCTACACCCACATCTGCCTGCGCCAAAGCCGGTGCATCGTTGGTACCATCGCCCATCATCGCCACCAGCTTACCTTTTTGCTGTTCCGCTTTAATATAATTCATTTTGTCCTCCGGTTTGGCTTCCGCGATGTAATCGTCTACTCCGGCTTTTTCAGCAATAAACTTTGCAGTAAGTGGATTGTCGCCGGTAACCATTACCGTTTTTACCCCCATTTTCCTGAGCCGCTCGAAACGTTCCTGAATGCCCGGTTTGATGATATCCTGCAACTCTATTACCCCGATTACCTTTTCATTTTCCGCAACCACCAGCGGTGTTCCACCGTTGCTTGCTATTTCCCGCACCTTATCAGCCACATTGGAAGGAAAGCTATTGCCAGCCTTTTCAGCGAGCTTTCTGATCGAATCCGAAGCACCTTTGCGAATCCGAGTATCGTCAAAGTCGACGCCTGAACTCCTTGTTTCTGCTGTAAATTCAATAAAAACAGGATTTTCGACGCGCAGCTTTTCCGGGCTTAATGCGGCCAGCTCTATGATCGACTTACCCTCTGGTGTTTCGTCGGCAACTGAGCTTAATGCTGCGCTCGCAATGAAATGGTTTAAATCGACGCCCGCAGCAGGCCAAAAATGAGTTGCTTTTCTATTACCAATGGTAATGGTACCCGTTTTATCAAGCAGCAAAGTGTCAATATCACCTGCTGTTTCCACGGCTTTACCGCTTTTTGTGATCACGTTGGCGCGCAACGCTCTGTCCATTCCTGCGATACCAATCGCTGAAAGCAGACCACCGATTGTAGTCGGGATCAGACATACGAAAAGAGAAATGAATGCGGCAATGGTAATCTGGGTTCCCGCAAAATCGGCGAAGGGTTTCAAAGTAATGCAGACAATAATGAAAACAAGTGTAAAACCTGCGAGAAGTATCGTGAGGGCAATTTCGTTAGGTGTTTTCTGGCGGCTGGCACCTTCCACCAATGCGATCATCTTGTCCAGAAAACTTTCGCCCGGCTCCGTAGTTACCCTGACTTTGATGCGGTCGGAAAGTACTTTGGTACCACCAGTCACGCTGCTTTTATCGCCCCCTGCCTCGCGGATCACCGGTGCAGACTCACCTGTAATTGCACTTTCGTCAATCGTAGCCAAACCCTCGATGATTTCGCCGTCGGTCGGGATGATATCTCCCGTTTCACAAAGAAAAATATGTCCTTTTTGAAGCTGCGATGAAGGAATAATTTTCACTTCATTGACATACATATCTCCCACTGCCTGTATCCATTTAGCGGGCGTCTCTTCTCTTGTTTTACGCAGACTGTTTGCCTGCGCCTTGCCACGCGCCTCGGCGATTGCCTCAGCAAAATTGGCAAACAGCAATGTAAGCAGCAGGATCATAAAAATGATCAGGTTGTAAACCGGGCTACCCTGTGATTTCTCTCCCAGCAAAATCCAGATATTCACGATCAGCATCACCAAAGTTCCAATCCAAACTGTGAACATCACCGGGTTGCGGAACATTACTTTGGGATTCAGCTTGATAAAAGATTGGGTCAGGGCTTCCTTGACCAATTCGCCCTGAAACAGGGCATTATTTTGAGCTTTCATTTGAACAAGATTTATTTCATTGAAAAATATTCGGCAATGGGGCCGAGTGTCAGCGCTGGAAAGAAGGACAGCGCCGTGATAATCACGATCACAGCCAGCACCATGATACCGAAAGTGCCGGTATCCGTTTTTAGTGTTCCTGCACTTTCAGGAATGTGCTTTTTGGAAGCGAGTAAACCGGCAATCGCAACTGGCCCGATGATCGGTATAAACCTGGACAAAATCAGTACAATGCCGCAGCTGATGTTCCACCAGGGCGTATTGTCGCCCAAACCTTCAAACCCGCTGCCATTGTTAGCTGATGAAGAAGTGTATTCGTAAAGCATTTCGCTGAACCCGTGAAAGCCGGGATTATTGAGGGTCTCCGCAGTAAAATCAGGCAATGCGACGCCGAGCGCAGTGGAAGCGAGGATCAGTAGCGGGTGTAGTAACGCGACGATCATGGCGATCTTCATTTCCCGAGCCTCTATTTTCTTTCCCATTAACTCAGGTGTGCGACCCACCATCAAGCCGCTGATAAATACTGCCAGGATAATAAATATGTAGAAGTTAAGAATACCCACTCCTACTCCGCCGTAAAATGCATTGGTCATCATGGAAAGCATTTGAGTCAATCCGGAGACAGGCATGAAGCTATCGTGCATCGAAATCACGGAACCCGTTGAGATAACGGTAGTGGCTATACTCCAGTAAGCTGAAAAGGCTGTACCGAACCTGGTCTCCTTTCCTTCCGTAGCTCCTGACGAAATATCGATTCCCATTTCGGCAATCTTCGGATTTCCATGCAGCTCAGTGATGATGGTTGGGATAGTCAATGCCAGGAATCCGATTGTCATTACGCCAAAGATCATCCACGACAAGCGACGTCTGCGGAGGTAAAATCCCAGCGCAAAAATCATCGCGACCGGAATGAACATCTGCGCCCACATTTCGGTCATATTGGTCAGGAAATTGGGGTTTTCAAGGGGATGCGCAGAGTTGGCACCAAAAAAGCCACCACCATTGGTACCTACATGTTTAATGGGGACGAAAGCAGCCACCGGCCCCCTCGATACCTGAATGGTGTCACCTTGCACGGAAACAAAGCTATCCTTCCCTTCAAATGTCATAGGCACTCCATTGAAGAGCAGTACGACTGCCCCCCCCAGAGAAACCGGCAGGAGGATTCTTGTGCAAGATTTGATGAACAAACCATAAAAATTGCCAAGCTTATCTGCGGTTCGCTCTTTCAAAGCAATAATCACCACAGCAGCCGCGGCCATACCGGTTCCCGCACTCACAAATTGCAGGAACATCAGGAACAATTGTCCAAGATAGCTCATGCCGGATTCGCCGGAATAGTGCTGCAGATTACAGTTGACAACAAATGAAATGGCCGTATTAAAGGCGAGGTCGGGGGATTGGGAAGGATTTCCGTCTGGATTGAGCGGCAGCCAACCCTGGTTCATCAACACGAACATACCAAGGAAAAACCAGACCATGTTCATTGTCAGCAAAGCTGTTAAATGCTGTTTCCAGGTCATTTCCGCGGTACTTCTTATTGCACTCAGCTTATAAAATGCCTTTTCAAGCGGACCAAAAACAGGGTCGAGCAGTGTTCTCTCTCCTGCGTAAACCTTTGCGATGTATTTTCCAGAGGGAATTGCCAACGTCACGGTAGCAGCGAAAACGAAGACAATTCCAAGGATTTCAGTATTCATTAGATTTCAGGTTAAAATTTCTCAGGTTTCACGAGCACGTAGCACATGTACGCGAAAACCGCAACAGAGACGATGAGTAATGCGAGCATGATTTCAGATTATGTCGAAGAGGTCGACGGTTTTGAAAAATAGCCCGAAGCATAGTGCCCCGGCGAGCAGAAGAAGGATAGTTGTCATGATTTAAATGCGTTTTGTTAATGTTTGCAGGGATTAGTGCCAACATCATTCCACTGAAATCAAGACATCCTTAACCCACTCAAAATCAAGTCCTTTTAGGAAATTTCAAAAATTTAGCCAACAAAAAAGCCTATCAAAATGATAGGCTCCTTATCAGGATGATAGGGTTGATCAAAGCTTATATTCTTCGATTTTCCGGTACAATGTAGCGATACCGATCTCTAACAGGCGTGCTGCTTCTGCTTTATTGCCTTTTGTGTAGTTCAAGACTTTCTGAACATGAAGCTTCTCAGCGCTCGCCAGTGAAAATGCAGACAGGTTACCGGAATGACCGATACTTTCCTGCAGCAAATCCGCGGGGAGTGTTTCTATTCCTAAAACAGGTTCGTCGGTGAGAATGACGCTGCGTTCAATGATGTTTTTAAGCTCACGTATGTTCCCGTTCCAGCGGCTTCTTTGCAGGGCAGCGATGAAATCCGCCGAAAGTGACGTCACCTTTTTATTTGCTTTCAATGCATAGGTACTTGCAAAACCCTTTGCCAGCGCTTCAATATCGCCTTTTCTTTCCCTGAGCGCAGGAATGTTGATTTGAAAAACAGATAGCCGGTAATACAGATCGCTTCTGAAATTACCTGATTCGATTTCCCTGGTGAGATCACGGTTCGTAGCCGCGATTACGCGCACATTCACCTTGGTAGGCTGCGTATCTCCTATTTTGATGAATTCATGCGATTCCAGCACGCGCAGCAATTTGGCCTGGAGTTCCAATGCAAGCTCACCGATTTCGTCCAGGAAAATGGTACCGTTATGTGCTTCTTCAAAGAGCCCTTTCTTATCGCGAACTGCACTTGTAAATGCACCAGCTTTGTACCCGAACATCTCACTTTCAAGAAGCTCTTTCCCGAATGCAGAGCAATTAACAGCAACAAACGGTTTCTTCGACCGGCTACTCGCCTGGTGAATGGATTGTGCAAAAACCTCTTTACCTGTCCCGGTCTCGCCTAAAAGCAGTACAGTAGTATCCGTTGGAGCCACTTTCCTGGCCAATGCAATACTTTGCAGCAGGTTTTCCGACTTGCCTATCATCGAGTCGAATGAATATTTCTCGCCAACCTGCTTTTCGAGCTGATGAACGCGCCTGCTCAGCTCGGCCTTCTCAATTGCGCGGTGGACGAGTGGGATAATTTTGTTATTATCGTCGCCTTTGGTGATGTAATCGAATGCACCGTTTTTGATAGCCTGCACGCCATCGGGGATATTCCCGTATGCAGTCAGCAGGATTACCTCGACAAGCGGGTAGGTCTCTTTAACTGTTTTGATAAACTCTACGCCATTTCCGTCTGGCAGCTTTACGTCACAAAGTAACACATCAATGTCTGACTGATCCAGCCACTTCAATCCTGTTTTCAGGTCTCCCGCTTCTAAAACCTCGAAACCTTCCAGTCTGACGATCCGCCCGGTTAGCCCTCTTAACTTTTCTTCATCATCAATGATGAGTATCTTCTTCATGTTACAGCGCCTGAAAGACTTACTCAGGCGTGTTTATTAGGGTGAAGGCAGCATTGCCAGTAATCATAGATAATCTTGAGGCGATTTTTGAGATCTGTGAAGCTGTCTTCTTTCTTAAAAAAGCCTTGGATTGTGGAATCGTACGCAGCTTCAATTACCAGAGGATTGTCGGCGGTACTCAGGAAAACGAATGGAATCGACTTTCTTCTCAAAAATTCATTTTCATCAATGCGGCTCCTTAATTCCAGGCCGTTCATGACGGGCATATTGATATCGCAAATGATAAGGAACGGCTGCTCCTGAGTTGTTTCCAAATATAAAAGTGCTTCCAGGCCATTCCCGAAAAAGATAAGCTGATTTGGAAGGTTCAATTCCTCGATTACGCTTTGAATCAAAAATTGATCGTCAGCGTCGTCTTCGATAGAAATGATCGGTCCTCTAATTGACATGCCGGCTATTTTAAGCTATTAATGTCCGCAAATATCGCAATTATTCGGTCTAATAGCAATGCGAGACCGTGCCGGCGCAAGGGTTTTAGACACCTAGCTGCTTAAAATCAAGCAGCTAGGTTCTTTTCACTTCCAGAATTTAGTAATGGCTTATTTATTTACAATTAGTTTTTGAGTGAACGTCAGTTCACCACGTCTCACTCTGACAATATAAGTGCCTTCAGTTAGGTTGGAGATATCGACCTTCTCTCCCTCCCAGTTTACGTTAAGAACAGCCCTGCCTTGCTGGTCAAATATCTCTAAGGGATGTTGCAGGCCTTTCTTGTAGAGCCCCGGCATAAGCTCTACCTCACTGCTGGCAGGGTTGGGGAAAACCGTCATTTGAACTTCTGGGTATTTGACTTCGAAACCGTAAACCCGCAAAGCTATTTTGGCCCCCGGCTCCGCAGCGGAACGGTGATGAATGGTGTGATCCGCCAGGTTGACTTCGAACAGGAAGTGAAATTGAAGGTTTGTGACGGGCTCGAAAAAACCACCCTGAAAATCGGAGTCCAATTCTTGATTGCCAGTACCTATATCCCAGAGCTGCATCTGAAGATTAACAGATCCCTCAGAAGCTGGCGTTTTTAGGTAAATCGGATCAGCTTTGGTAATCAATGCATCGACCTTATAAATACCATTTGCTACTGGGAGAACACCTTTTGGATTGGAAAAGTGAGACTTCAACCCCATCTTACTAAATATCACATTCCCATTTGGATCGCGAATCACAAGGTTGTAATCAGCCACAGGTCCTGGTAAGCCGAAGCTATCGAAACACAAGAGGCTGAAATTAAAGTTCAGCTCGGGAACTATCGGCGCCCCCTCGGTATGAAACGTTGCGCCAACCTCTTTAGATTCGCAGGACTTATCTGTTCCTATCGAAGAAACAAACCAGCTCACATCCTCATCAAAGGGTAAGTTTTCGAGGGTAAAAGTGTTTCCAAGTACTTCGGTGTCAATCAGTGTAGCCCCGCCCTCTATTTTCGCGAATAGTCTGACATTCGTAACGCCTGGTGGCCGAGTCCACGTAAGTTGGACAGAATTATTGCTCCCAAGCTGCACCCCATTAACATTGTTGGGGCTTAGGTTTGACGGACTTGGGGGAACAATAAAGTAAAACGCCGATGCTGCAGGTCCAAGTAACCATACACCGTCGGAATTCTTCACAGCTCCCCGGACACTGCGAAGGTATGGACCTGGATATACGGAAGCATTGTATATGACAGGAGATTTTGTATCTCCCTCCACCCTATCCATGACAATAAAATTTTGAAATAATGGATCGTAGATACTATACTGATACGCCTCCACTCCCGGGATGGGCTTCCAGGATAATTGCACCTCTTTTCCTGCATTGACACACGCAACGCCCCCAATGTCCGGTTTTGGCGCAAGTTCGGCTTCGGTAGTGAAGTGGAACCACTCGGATACGGCACCTTCTTCCTCCTTTAAAATAAAAGGAGCTGTTGGCTTTTTCGTAGGGATGATGGCCCATGTATACTCTTTGTCATTGTTGAGTTCCAACAAATCTGGAATGTGAAGCGTAAAATCAGTGAACACTGCAGACGTATCCTGTGCAAGAGCCTGGTAGAGTGGATCTTTCACATATAATTGATAGTAGTCTGCACTATTGGGACTGAGCTTAGTAGCCATCAACCGAACGTCCTCGCCAAAAAGCGGAACCTTGGAATAGTTGCTCGGGGCGTTTAATTTAATCGTTGGCACATCTGTTTTGAACCATATCAAATTGCTCCATGCTCCGTAAATGGTTGGGAAATTCTTTTTTTCCTCATCTGTAAAATTGACGATCGTCCCGTTTGGTAAAACATGTACCGCCCACTCGGAGCCGAGCTTTTGCCTGGCAGCTATTTTATAAGTGTAACCTTTCTGCTTCGAAAGTGCGAGTTCGGTATTTACGACAAACTTGTCTTCATCGTACGGTACGTCAACGGGAATGAGATGCCCTGTTACGGGACTTACATCATCCATAACATGGATGTCATAACCAGCAGCCCCAGGTGTACTTCCAAAGGTGAATTGCGTACTCCATGCTGGGACGACGGCAGCCTGTAACGGCTGCGACACCGTAACTGCCGGTACGTCTTGCGTCGTGATTGAAAAAGGCAGAGTCCACTTTTTCTTGTTCAACAGCGATTCGCAAAAAGCAGGATCATCTGTGCCTGCACAATGTTGCCTCGCACCCGGCCCGTCTACCAAATGGGAGTGAACCGTGTATTTTCGACCTGGTTTTAGGTTAATTTGCCCGTAAGTCATACCAGTCATCAACTCTGGCGCTTGATTGCTGACGAAACGATAAACAGGAGCTTCGCTCTCGTTAAATGTAGCACTTTCACTTACTTCGAAAAGGCGGTAGCTCTCATACATCGGATATTCAACTTCCACCCCAACTTTTACAGGCCAGGGATACACCACCGCATCATCTTCTGGTGAATGCGCCAAAGTAGAAGCGTAATCCGGCAATTCCAGAACCGTCGCCCATGCATCAAAGAGTGTTATATGTTCCTTTGATTTGGGACCGTATTGAGGATCGGCGTGCAAAGCCGTCATAGTCGCTTGCCGGAATTCCTCAATGCCTGCATTGTAAGATATTGACCTCGACGCGTCCCAGAGCACACGCAGAGCAAGTTCTCTGGGCATTTTGTTCACGAAGTAGGTCAAGCTGCCTGGTTCATCATTTGTATATCCATTTACCCCTTCTGTTCCGTGCACAAGTAAGTAGTAAAAGAATTGGATAAAACCTGCATTGTGCCTCGCGCTTGTTGCACTCCAATTCGCTCCGTGATAAACCGCGGGTTGACCATAAAGCTTCGGTTGAGAGAAGTCGGTCATTGGAGTAGAGGGACTTATTTCTTCAAAAAGTGTCCAGATACTCTCTGCATTTGGATTTTGCTTAGCTCGCTCCTGATCTTTCTTCATTTCCAGCGCGAAAATGTTAGCAAGTCCTGACTTCCATATTCTAGCATCTTCACTGTAGTCTAAATTAACAGCTACGGGAAAGTCTCTGCACAATTGTATTGTTAATGCATAGGTCCTAAACACTTCATCTTTGCAGGCAGACTCAGGTTGATACGGATAAAATAAATAAGCATCCTTATCCGAATGCCAAAGCTCTGCTATGGTACCTGACGGATCACCTACTGTATTAATCAGGCTAACCTTTCCCTCGCCGTCCATTCCCGAATGTTGAAAGTTAGATCGGAACCAATCCCTGGCCACGCCAGAGAATGCATGTACGCTAACTCCCACTTTCGATTTCAACAAATTTTGATCTTTGCCATATAGGTTGCTTTGCAGCGGAGTGATGTTGATGAACGGCGACTGGCCAAGTGGATTCAGCGGATCAAACTCGACGGTCTCTATGCGGCTTTCGCTGGTACAATCGATTAACTGAAACGCACGTGCACTAGCCGGATCTTCTGTCAGAGTAACTTCCTGAGCATGGAAGCTTACCGGACCATTAAACCAGCTCTCCGCTTCCTTGGTAATCGCGCAATCAGGATTACTGGTAAATGGTAACGCCCCAATTCCAACAGCATAACACGCTATCATGATCCTCTTGTAAACCGGCGAGCCAACGGGATGCCCATTTGAAACTGCTGCGCTTAGAAGCATTTTCCGAAAGTCCGGATAGGTGGTACTTGCGTTCAAGCCAGGCACCAGTGCGTCGTAAAAAAGCTTCAATGCTAATTCATAAGTCGCGTGTTTGTCACCCGGAATGAGGGGTTCTGTAACGAAGAGCTCCTTCGAGGTATCATCGTCGGGATAGCCAACTTTTGCATTATTTAGCAGGTAAAAAAGGTACTTGCCGACCGATGAATTCAGTGCCATAAGATCAGCACCATCCACCCAGTATGTGCCTTTATAAGTACTTGGCACATTATGTTGCTTCGGATTATCAAAAGGAATAAAAGTTGCATAACCCGAAGGCAACACATCTTCGCCTAGAACCCAGCTAGGATTAATAAACTTTTTGGTGGAATTCTCCCAATTTACAAATGCCAGATCGACTACCTGACTGAAAACACTAGTCAAGCTGACTGCTTCGCTGCCACTATTCAACGCAGAGGGGAGGTGCGCAATAATAAGGCCATTCGCCAGCGAATAAGCAAGAGTCGATTTTGACACACGGGATATCCCGCCAGCTGTTTCTGCGTTAAAAACAAACCTCCCTCCAACAATCTCCGGTAAAGCACTTTTTCTTAAAGCGATTTTGATTGGCAATTGCCCCGACTTATCAAGCCCATCATGCCCTAGGAAAGTGTGCGTGAACTGGGTAAAGCGCTGTGCGATATGCAATGCGCTGGTTCCATAAGTCGACAAAATCGGGTTTGGTGTTAAAGGATTCCCCTCTTCATTTAGATTTGACAATAAACTAAATGAACCGGTATGCACCAATTGCGGCGGAATCTTTGCCAATACAGAGGCAAATGGCGATTCAATAGCTGTTTCGAAGTCACCGTCTTCGATAGCTGTAATTTCAATAGGAGCCCACAAACTAAGAGACGGATCCCGGGGAGAGCAAAGCGCCAATGCGGTAGTATAATGTGCCCCGAATGGCAGCGGAGCTTGCAACGGATCATACTCACTTTCAATGAAAGGTAAATACGCCTTCAACCACACACTTTGCATGCCGTAATACGTTGTGGGTACCTGTACCTGAAAATTCTGCGAATTATAAAGCACACCAAACTTATTCGGAGGCGGTGGTTGCAATGGATCGTAATTTACTTTCGGATAAGAAGGCGGCTTGACCGCTTCATCCTGCGCAAACACCGTGCTTTCTCCCCGGGTTAAAAGCACAAAAAACAGAAAGAGCCGGAATAGGGTAATCGGGACAGAGCCACCCTGTTTGGATGGAAAATGTAAAGTTCTGTTCATACATGGGTGTATTAATCTGAAAAACTCACCGATAATACCCCCACTCAGGACCCTTTGATTTTTTCAACGTACAAACGGCCTCAACCTGGTTATTCACCGGATCAAGGCCGCCTCA
Organism: Dyadobacter crusticola DSM 16708; assembly: GCF_000701505.1. GTDB lineage: Bacteria > Bacteroidota > Bacteroidia > Cytophagales > Spirosomataceae > Dyadobacter > Dyadobacter crusticola. The sequence goes on from NZ_JNJB01000005.1 coordinate 247,812, forward strand.
ACTTTGTAGTACAATTGAATTCCGACTACTACAATCAAAAACTACTTAGCAAATCTTACAAGTTCATTCCGCCTGATACCTCTATACGTTGGCCGTTCACCCAGCGCGATTCATCGGAACACAGGAATGCCACTACCCCGCCAATATCATCCGGCTGCCCTACCCGACCCAGCGCGGTAATACTGTTCATGTGAGCCTCCAAGCCAGGATGCGACTCAAAGGCGCGTTTCGTAAAATCGGTGTGAATGATACCCGGAGCAACTGTATTTGCTGTGATACCCCGTGCGCCGAGTTCCTTTGCGAGGTACTTAGTCAGCACTTCTATCGCACCTTTCATGGATGCGTAGGCGGCGTAGCCGGGATTGGTGAAGCGGGCGAGTCCGGTAGAGAGATTGACGATCCGGCCCTGATCTGCGATAAATGGCAGCGCCTTTTGCGTAAGAAAGTAAACCCCCTTAAAGTGTACATTTAGAAGATCGTCAAAATCCTGCTCGGTGGTTTCAGCAAACGGAGAATACCTGTCGATACCCGCATTATTGATCAGGAAATCGAAAGTTGGACGGCCCCATTTCTCGCTTAATACACCTGATAAAGTCTCGAAAAAACTGTCAAAACTCTTGGTATCTGCTGTATTCAGTTGAAGAGCTACTGCTTTCTGACCCAATCCTTCGATTTCTGAAACTACATCCAAAGCCTCTTTTTCGCTGCTGTTATAAATGACAATCACATCATTCCCTTTCGCTGCAAGTGACAATGCCATATTCTTCCCAAGACCGCGGCCGGCGCCGGTAACAAGTGCTATTTTGCTATCTGATTTCATCTTTTTCTTTTGTTTAAATTGATGAAACAAAAGTAAAAGCGTACCCGCCGCGAAATTTGCCAGGATCAAATCAAAACTTGCAAAATTCAAATCTCACTTCGAAATGCACGTGGATTCAATGTCGTATGTTTCTTGAAAAGGTTGTTAAAATGAGATGTTTCCTCAAATCCCAGACTGTACGCGATCTCGGATACATTCCAATCTGTGTGCTTCAACAAGATCTTGGATTCTCTGATGATACGCTCCGTAATCAGCTCAGTCGTGGTTTTTCCGGTGATTTCCTTTAATACCTTATTGAGATAATTAACATGGATTGACAGTTGATCGGCGAAGTCCTTTGCAGAGCGGAATGCGAGTTTCTGGTGGGGAGGCTCGATAGGAAATTGCCTTTCCAACAGCTCCATAAACAAGGAAGATACCCGCCTGTATGCGTTTGTCTCGGTAAATAGTGATGAGGCAGGTTGCAGCTTTTGACCAAAATGGATCAGCTCAATGACATAGTTCCGCAGCAGATCATACTTATAAGTATAATCAGAGCTCATCTCGCGGAACATTTTGGAGAAAATGAGCTTTACTTCTTCTATTTGAGGTTCGCTCAGAAAGAAGATCGGGTTTCCACCCGGTTTAAAAACGGGAAGCTCTTTCAACCGGACACCACTATTATCCTGCGTCAGAAAATCCTCCGAAAAAATACAGAACATACCCGCTTGCTGATCATCAAGCGGGATATAGTGATAAGGGATCTGTGGGGTTGCAAAAAGCAATGCATTCTGCTCAATATCAATCACTTTATCCGCATACTCCGCTCTGTTCTTACCAAGGATCAAGCTGATCTTATAGTAGGCGCGGCGGTTATAAGGCATTTGCTGGTGCTTTCCGCCGCGGTATAGATCCGCGATCTGGAACACATTGAAGTGACCAATTTCCTTCTGAATCTGAGCGGGAATAAGCTGAGAAGTTTCATTGTAGAAACTTTCGAGCGACGTTGCTTTTTGCATAACCCAAACTTACGAAAATCAAATCTGTTCCTGATCTCAGGTATATCTTACAAAAGCTTCGTCTTCGTAGCACCATAACCAGTTTTCACCCGGCTCTGCCGAGATAACCACCGGGTGGCCGGTCGCATTGAAATGCTTTGTCATGTGCGTAGCTGGTGAGCTGTCGCAGCAAAGTGTAACTCCGCAGGTCTGGCAGGTACGCAAATGCAGCCAGCGTCCGTCCACTTTCACGCATTCTTCGCAAACGTGCTCGGCGGGCGTTTTTAACTCCGCTATTTCACTGATATGTTTACAAACCTGGTCCATTATACTTCACTTAAATATTGATGAACAAAACTGATTGACATTGATCCTTCACCTACTGCCGAAGTAACGCGGTTCATCGCGCCGGCACGCACGTCGCCCGCAGCAAAGATCCCCGGCGAGCTGGTTTCCAGCAGATAAGGGTCGCGGTCTGCTTTCCATATCTGTTTGAAGTTGCTGTAACTCTTCATTTCGCGGCCCGTTTCAATGAATCCTTTGCTGTTTTTGATGATTTCCAGACCGACCCAATCCGTGTACGGCCTTGCTCCAATAAAGATAAAAAGTGCATCAGCCGGCGCAGTACGCTGCTCATTTGTGTTCAGATCCACCAATCTGAGCGATTCCAGCCGATCACTTCCCGTGGCTTCCACAATCTCGGTACAGCCCAGCACGCTGATGTTTTCCGTACCTCTGATCTGGTCGATCAGGTAGGATGACATAGAGGACGTAAGGTCGGTTTTGCGGACGATGATGAACACATTTCTTGCAAATTTGGACAAATACATCGCTGCCTGCCCCGCAGAATTGCCGCCACCGAGCACATATACATCCTTGTTGCCACAGGAAGTTGCTTCCGTACTCGCTGCGCCGTAGTAAATGCCTTTTCCTGTAAATTCCTCAATTCCCTGCGTTTCCAGCTTGCGGTAATCTACGCCCGTGGTAATCACGACCGCTTTTGCATTGATCTCGCTGCCGTCGCCCAGGACAATCGTTTTGTATTTGTCTTTCAGCTTAATCTCTTTCACAGACTGCGGAGAAAGCATTTCAGTCCCGAAACGCGTCGCCTGGGTCACCGCGCGCCGCGTAAGTTCAGCGCCGCTGAGGCCCATTGGAAAGCCGAGGTAATTTTCAATGCGCGAACTTGTACCAGCCTGTCCGCCAGGCGCTTTGCGCTCGATCAATAAAGTACTTAAACCTTCCGAAGCGCCGTATACAGAGGCAGCAAGCCCCGCCGGACCTGCACCAATGATAATTACATCATAAATCTGCTGCTTGGTTTTTCCATTCAGACCAATGCGCTCTGCTACTTCCATCAGCGAAGGCGTTTTCAGCAAGCTCCCGTCTTCGAATATGATCGCTGGAAAATCTACCGGGCAAAGGTTGTTGGTAGTCCTGATCTGCTTCCCAAGTTCATTCGACTCGGCATCCAGCCAGGTATAAGGTACCAGGTTACCTGCAAGAAAATCTTTGAGCTCATGCGATTTAGGCGAGAATTGGTATCCCAGCACCTTGATTCCTTTGAAATCTGGGCGATAGTTGGCTTGCCAGTCTCTCAGCAGCTCGTCGACTGCCGGATAAAGTTTTTCCTCCGGCGGATCCCAGGGTTTCATCAGGTAGTAGTCGAGCTGCACATCATTGATTGCCTTGATCGCAGCTTCCGTATCAGAGTACGCAGTCAGCAACACTTTTTTGGCAAATGGAAAAAGGACTTTGGCCTTTTCAAGAAAATCAACACCCTGCATTTCAGGCATGCGCTGATCCGAGATAAAGATCGCCACCTCTTCTCCCTTGTTCTGCAATTCCAGCAAGCTCTCCATTGCTTCGGCTACGGATGTGGTGCTGAGTACCTTGTACTTGTCCCGGTAATGGGATTTAAGATCGCGGCTGATAGCCCTTAAAACCTGAGGGTCGTCGTCAATTGAAAATATAATGGGCAAACCCATAGTGAAATGTTGTTTATGAATGCAGAAACTAAATTATCCATTAATCGGGAAACAAACCAGAAACTCGGTTTTCCCTGGTTCGGAATGCAGTGTGACGGAGCCGTGGTGCTGCTTCACAATGCGCATTACCACATCCAACCCGAGACCGGTACCTTTTCCGACAGATTTGGTGGTAAAAAACGGATCGAAGATCTTGGAACGGATCTCTTTAGGTATTCCCGGCCCATTGTCGCAGATACCTACTTTAATAAACTCCTTATCCAGACTTGTGACAATGCGGAGCTCAGGTTCAGGCTGTCCTTCCAGTGCGTCAATTGCATTGTCTATAAGATTGGTCCAGACCTGGTTCAGCTCACCTACCATTGCTTTGATCTTCGGCAGGTCCGTGTTGAAGTCCTCAATGACTTTGATATTTCCCTTTTTGAGCTTGTAGTTGAGCATAGTAACCGTATTTCGGATACCGGTATGTATATCAATCACCTCCCGCTCGCCGCCACGGTCCATGTGTGTGAAGGTTTTTACAGAACCTACCAGGTCCGCAATGCGCTTGGAAGCTTCCTGAATGTCGGCTACCATTCTCTCCGTTGTCAGACTGTTATTGATCCACAGCAAAATCGGCGAAAAATCGTCTTTATTGATCTTGCTTTTTAAATCTTCCAAGTCTTCCTCACTGATCCCGAACTCTACAAGATTCTCGGCAATATCCTCGCAGCCCACTATATTGTTGTCTTCGAGCCAACCCAGGATTTCATCTTCCTTCTCCGACCTTTTCATCATACTGAGTACAGGCCGGTTCGTATTGCCCAGTATTGCGACCATCTTGTTGTTGATGACATCCACCTCTTCGGGAGACAAATGAATGGAGATCAGCTTCTTGAAATCGCCGGGCTGCATCAGCAAATGGTTCTTCAATGAAACAGAGCCGCGCACGATCGCAGCCGCAGGATTGTTCAGTTCATGCGCCAGTCCTGCCGACAATTTCCCCAACGCCATCATTTTCTCATTCTGCTGTTCGAGCTCGGTAAACTCACGGACCCGCGAAGTCATCACCACGACGAGTGCCTGCGTAAGCTCGTAATTATTGACAATGAGCTCGTGCAGCAGCTCCTTGGGAAAGGTCATAATTTGAGTAGGTTCCAGGCATTGCGCAAATGCAACGCCCACCTTGCCCCGGGAAAAAGGCAGAATGCCCGTCACAGTACCGGGGAGCAATTCTGAAATGGTATGTTTGGAGTTGTTTTGAATGCGGTACAGTTCGATCCGGCCGGAAAAAAGAACGTGCGTGCCGATGAGCGGTTCCTCTGGTTTGCCGAGGAACTCACCTTCCTGCATCTCATAATGATTGCTATTGTCAATCATCCATTGCAGCTGATCCTCAGGAACTTCTGCAAAAACCGGAATAGCCAGCAGATCCTGAACACTGATATTTTTCATAAAAAGGAAGCGTTGTGGTATTTGTCAGACCCTAAGTACGATATTAATCAGGATTCCACAGAAAAAATTCAGGCTGAACCTGCTGAAAACGCCGGTAAAATAGATCAGTTTAGACTCAGGCTGCACCTGGCGTCACAATGCGGTTGTATATCTTATATTCTGGGATACCCTGCATCGCCTCCATAATGCTCAGTTCCACCCAATCCCGGTTATTCTGATGCACGAATGCGCCATTGCAGCCAGGAAAGAGCTTTTGAAGTAAGGCAAGTGATTCTTCTTCCAGGTTGATTTCTTCGTGGCCGAGCTCACTCACATGATAATATCCTTTACACAAACCAATGGATGTTTCAAATTCAATCTTCACCAGACTGCCGGAAAGTTCGGGCTGCAAAGATTCCAGTACGATTTCCTCCCGCAGATCCTCAGCAGTTCCCAATGTTTCCTCCTGCTCACCAAGAATGTCTATCACGCTCATAGTTCCATGTTTATAAGTAAATCTCAGTGTCAAAGCACGCAAAAATTATTCCTGCTCCGCGTGAATAGAAGGTATGATTATTGCGATAACTCCGCTGTTGATAGTGAAAGAGATGCAGCACGAAACGAACATTCATATAGGCACGTCCGGTTGGAGCTATAAGCACTGGGCAAACATCTTTTATCCGCCGGAAGTCAAGCCGGATCAGTATCTGTCTTTTTACGCAAAACACTTCAGTGTTTCAGAACTCAACAGCAGCTTTTACAGGCTACCGCTAAAAAGCACAGTTAAAAAGTGGGTTGATGCAGTTCCGGAAGGTTTTTTGTTTTGTCCAAAAATGAACCGGTACCTCAGCCATCTCAAAAAACTACATGATCCTGAGGAGCCTCTGCAACGCTTTTTCCAGATTTTCGAAACTTACAAAGCCCGGCTTGGACCTATCCTGATCCAGCTTCCCGCCGCCGTCAGGTTCGATGAAGAAGTGGCTAGCCATTTTTACGAACTTTTGGAGCAAGAGTATGGCGATTACCGGTTCGCAATGGAAGTGCGGCACGAGTCGTGGTTTTCGGAGGAAAGTGTGCGATTAATGCGCCGATATAAGGTTACTCTTGTTATTGCCCAATCCGATCGCTACCCCTACTATGAAGAACTTACTGCCAGAGATGTTTTTCTCCGCTTTCACGGCCCACGGCAACTATACAGCTCTTCCTATCCCGAGAGCATGTTACGGGATTACGCGCAGAAGCTGGTGGAATGGAAAAGCAAGGGGCACAATATTTGGGCATTCTTTAATAATGATGTCAATGGTCACGCGCTGAAAAATGCGGCCATGCTTCAAACTTTTGTGAATGAGCTTTCCTGAATGCTTTAACCTAAAAACCTGAATAATCATGAGCTTATCAAAGTACAATGAGAAAAGAAAGTTTGACAAAACACCTGAGCCGAAAGGCGGCAAAGCCAAGTCGGACGAACTCATTTTTGTAATCCAGAAACACGACGCCTCGCGGCTGCATTATGATTTCAGACTCGAAATGGACGGTGTCCTGAAAAGCTGGGCAGTCCCAAAAGGTCCCTCTACGGACCCGTCGGTAAAGCGGCTGGCGATGATGGTGGAAGACCACCCTTACGATTACAAAGACTTTGAAGGCATTATTCCCGAGGGTAACTATGGCGCAGGTACCGTTATGGTTTGGGATTTCGGGACTTACGAGCCACTTGAAAAAGCGGAATCGAAAGAGGATATGGAAAAGATGCTTTTGAAAGAGTTGAAATCGGGCTCACTGAAAATCAGGCTGAAAGGTAAAAAGCTCAATGGGGAATTTGCATTGGTAAAAACCCACATGGAAGAGAACTCCTGGCTGCTGATCAAACACCGCGACAAATTTGCCAGCGAGGAAGATATCACGAAAAAAGACCGCTCTGTGATTTCGAAGAAGACCTTGAAAGGAATAGAAGAGAATCCAAACCATGAAGTTTATGGTGAAGATGCAAAAGATAATAAGAAGAAAAAGGCCGCAAAGCCTCCCAAAAATACCACAGCCGCCAATGAGGTTTTAGAGGAGCAAGCTTCCGAACCGACCAAAGCGGAGCCGAAAAAAAAAACCGCTGACATCCTGAAAAATGCACCGAAAGCGCCGTTTCCTGAAACACTGATACCGATGCTCGCGACGCTTGTAGACGAGCCTTTTGACGATCCCGGCTGGGAGTATGAAGTGAAATGGGACGGGTACCGCGCAGTCGCTTACCTCAATAAAGGTGAAGTGGAGATCAAGTCAAGAAATAAAAAGTCTTTTAATGAGAAATTTTATCCCGTGTACGACGCACTCAAATCGTGGGAGCTGAATGCGGTACTGGACGGAGAAATCGTCGTGATCAAAGACAATGGACAGTCAGATTTCAATGCTTTGCAAAACTGGCGCAGCGAAGCCGATGGTCAGCTCGTGTACTATGTTTTTGACATTCTCTGGCTGGACGGAAAGGACCTTACTAACCTGCCGCTGACGGACAGAAAGGCCATTTTACAAAACATCATCACCGAAGATAGTCCCGCTAAGCTCGGTTACAGCATTGCAGCCGAGGGAGCTGCGTTCTTTGAGGCTGCCAAGGGAATGGGATTGGAAGGTATTATTGCCAAGAAATCGGATAGCACCTATGCCCCGGGTGTGAGGACCAAAGACTGGCTGAAAATCAAGATTAACAAGCGACAAGAGGTGATCGTAGCGGGCTATACGCAGAATGCCGGCACCTCCAAACCTTTCAGCTCGCTGCTGTTGGGAGCTTACGAGAATGGGGTTTTGCAATATGTAGGCAAAGTCGGGACGGGCTTTAAAGACAAGCAGCAACGAGAAATGCTGGCCATGTTCAAACCGCTGATCATCAAAGACAGTCCATTCGAAAGTACTCCCGACTACAACAAACCGTCGCGGTTCAGGCCCAACCCGCCGAAAGCGGATGCGACCTGGCTGAAACCCGAGCTGGTCTGTGAAGTGAGCTTTGCGGAAATTACTTCCGACGGCGTGTTCAGGCATCCTTCATTTGAGGGAATGCGGGAGGACAAAGCGGCCAAAGATGTGGTAAGAGAGGTACAACAACCTACTGAGACCATTGTAGCAGAAAAGGAAAAACCCGAACAAGAGAAATCCGAAGCTCCGGAGGTGATCAAAGCGCCTGCCAAGGCGGGCAGGAAAACCCTTTTGAACCCGAAAGATGAAACACAGGTAAGGAAAGTGAATGGGCACGAGATCAAGTTTTCGAACCTGGGCAAGATTTTCTTCCCGGAGGAAAACTTTACAAAACGCGACCTGATCAACTACTACTATCAGATAGCGCCGTTCATCATCCCCTATCTTGAAAATCGCCCGCTTTCCCTGAACCGGTTTCCGAACGGGATCAATGGAAAAAGCTTTTATCAGAAAGACGTGACCGGCAAAGTGCCCGACTGGGTTGAGACTTTCCCCTATGAATCCGAAGGCGAAAAGAAGAATTTCATGCTTTGTAATAATGAAGCCGCGCTGCTTTATACAGTGAATCTGGGCTGTATCGATGCGAACCCGTGGAATAGTACCACTGCCGCACCCGACAATCCGGACTGGTGCCTGCTGGATCTGGACCCGGATACTTCCAATACTTTTGAGCAGGTGATTTTGACAGCACAAACGATCAAACAGTTGCTCGATTCCATTCAGGTGGAGAGTTACTGTAAAACTTCGGGCTCAACCGGCTTACACATTTACATCCCACTAGCAGCGAAATACACCTACGATCAATGCCAGATGTTTGCGCAATGGGTAGCCAGCCAGGTCCAGCAGGAGTTGCCTGAGTTCACCAGCATTGAGCGCATGACCAAGAACAGGAAAGGGAAGCTGTATATTGATTATCTGCAAAACAGGCCCAAAGCTACATTGGCCGCTCCCTATTCAGTGAGACCCAAACCGGGTGCAACCGTATCGATGCCGCTGCACTGGGATGAGGTGAAAGAAGGACTGCAACTACGTGATTTTACGATAAAGAATGCAGTGGAAAGGGCCCGGAGCGAGGGCGATTTGTTCAAGCCCGTTTTGGGCAAAGGTATCGATCTGGAAGCCGTAATCGCGAAAATTGAAGCAACCAGCGAGCTAGGTTAGTGAGAACTGTTGAATGATTTTTCCTTACCGGAGCCGTTGGTTAACTGAATCTTGCCAGTTACTCATCAACTTTGTAAAGAAGTGCTGCAACTATTTTGTTTGTGACAGCTTAATGAAGTGGGTAACACACACACTATAATCTTTTAAACTATACACACACTTACTTTTTTTACCTCCCCTCTCTTCCTTCCCGCATTTGATCCAAGCCTGCCCTTTAATACAAGTTTATAATCTAAAAGAGCATTCAGTTCAGCGATTCGGCGGCTTGCAGGAAAATCACTCTTCCATAATAATCAGGATCGTATTTCACCAAAACCTGACCTCCCTGCCTGATCTCGTCGTATTTAGAATAGCACAACACCTCTTTCATCTCTGCTACAAAATCTTCACCTTGTTCCGGCTTTATTTTGACCTTCACCTGAAATTCAGGTTGATTGTTCAGGTACTCGCCTGTTGGTGTGATATTCAGTACAGTTGCATTCGCCTCTACTCCTTCTTTAAGTATCTTCCGCTTTCTTTCCTCCCGTATCCGCTTCCTGACTGTTGAATAGCCCCAGTAAGCAATCATGCAAATAAGTATAATGGTTGCCCCAAATTCTCTGTTAGTGATTTCCACGGCTGGTTTTTTAATTGTTTAGGTCAAATTAAAGGGTGAACTCACGCAATTGAAACACTTCATTTAGTGAACGGCATTTGTTCTTAGCAAGTGGTCGTACCGAGGTGGCAAAAAAACAGCTGCTCCCCACCTCTGTTGTCAGAGATTGAGGAGCAAATGCGGCATTTTGACCAGATCGGCCGGATCACAAACTTTCGTTTTCAGACTCCGTCAGGCGATTTTCCGACGTTTTTGCCGGAGGTAGCAAATTGTAGTCAAGCCAGTAATGGCAGATTGTTTCTATCAGAAAACGCAGCTCTTCAAATTCCACCGGTTTGATCATGAAAGAGCTCGCGCCTGCATCATAGCATTTCTGAATGTCTACGCCCGAAGAGCTGTGTGTGAGGATTATCACGGGGATTGTAGACCAGCGTGTTACATTATTATCAGGCGTTTTTCTTAGTAATCTCAATAGATCATAGCCGTCAATATTTGGCATTTTCAAATCGAGAATGATCAGGCCTGGCCGACGTCCTGAATACTCTGGCGAAGACTGCAATATCATAAACTGATAAAGCTCGCTGGCGCCCTGAAAAAACCTTACGTGGTAGTTTGGTAAAAATTCATTGAAGATAGTGCGTACCAGCAAGCGATGATCAGCTGAATCGTCAACTAGATAAACTTCTTTTTTGTCCATAAAACTGGTTGAGGTTATACTGCTGTTAAGAAATAGCACATGACACAGAGCAAATATTGTACCAGATAGACCTCGATTTCCCTGCCGGTAGAACTGTGTACGAAGCCTGTGGCATAAACTTTTACGCGGCCCCGAGACCAAATGGATTGTACCAGAAAACACGATAACAATGGAAATCAAGTCAAACCAATCAACACAGAACCGGCCTGAGGGTGACAGGATATTGAACGCGCCCTATGTTTTTTCAGATATTCCAATGTACCTGGAACAATTAAGGTCTGAAAAGTCATGGGAGAAGAATGACCGCAACGCTATTACTGTATTTAAATCAGACAAAATCACCATTGTACTCTCTATTCTGCAAGCGGGTGCAGCTGTGAGCGAGCACGCAATCGACGAATGCCTGACTTGCCAGGTGCTTTCCGGCGAGCTGAAAGTGGAGGCGGAAGGCCGGACCTTCTACGTGACTACCGGCCAAATGATGACCTTCCATGCGCACCTGGCACATTCTATCCAAGCGCTGGAAGATTCCGAAATCCTGATTACTACTTACAAGGCATAAGAAAAACCCGCACCTTTTTTCAAAAGTGCGGGTCAAGATATTTCAACGACTACACGCGGAAGCTCCGATCATTCTTATACTTCGAATATAATGCTATCCCGATTGCAGTAACAGCGGCTGCCGCGCCGATAGTAAAAAGTACTTCCATCGGATTTGACCCTTCTTTCGGCAGAGAAACTACTCCCTGACTGTCGGTTATAGCCGGTGACATCACATAGCGCCCTTTCTTCGGGACGGCGAGCTGTTGGAAATAGTAGGCAAGTTCCAGCAAGTCCTGCTGCATTTCCTTTCCGCTCATCGGTTTTCCGTGTCCTGTTGCAACTACCTCCGGCAGCAGCGATGCAAGCGTTTCCACTGAATTTTCAGCTTCTTGCCAGTTACAGGTGAAATACTTGGGCGGACCCGATATGATCTTGCTCTGTGTTAATACAGAGAAAGCAGATTCTGATTCAGTCGTGACAAATGCATCACCAGCTATCAGAACCTTGTCCTTCCCGCGCCAGAAGCTGACGTGTCCCGGAGAATGTCCGGGGGTATGCAGGTACTGCCAATCTGGTAAGCCTGGCACATCGTGCCCGATTCCGGGGAATGCTTCAACCCTGTCGATCACATCGGCAGAATGCTTCGGGTAAAATTCCGAGAAGTACGACATCAGCCCACCTCCTACCGAAGGATCAGGTGGCGGATAGGCGGACTTACCTTGCAGATAAGCGAGTTCCAGGTAGTGCGCGTAAACGGGCACATCCCATTCGTCAGCCAGCTTTTTCAATGACCCGGTGTGATCAAAATGTCCGTGTGTGAGTAAAATAGCACTTGGGCGGGCGTTTTCGCCAAACAGGTTTGCGACCATTTTCCTGATCTTCGGATAAGCGGTCCGCATTCCTGCGTCGATCAAAACCCACGAATTGTCGGCTTCATTTCTGACTACATATACATTGACAAAAATATCAGTGAGTCCCCAAACCCCTTCCGCTACCTGGAAGTATGAATTGTCTGTTTCATTCTCATTTTGTTCCATATCAAGCAGAGTTAAGTCAAAGATTTGTCTACCTCATTTCAAAATCATGCCTGAATGGGATCAGCGGCTTCCAGAACCTTAACACCTGCGCCGATAACAGAAGCACGATAGCTGACCAGCGGACGCGCGCTATTCGATAGTGCGCCAGCATCCGCATCTTCCGCCCATTGCATGTCTGTCGAATCGAGGAGTACGGTCCATCGGGGCTTGTCTTCGGGGAAAGTCCAGGTGACGGTGTTATCAGAAAGGTTGAAAATACAAGCAAGCTGCACCTGCTGATCGGCGCTCAGTCTGATGAGCACGAATGCCTGCGAACCAAGCAGCTGAACGCGCAGGTCATTTCTATCAAAGTTCCGGAGCGCGGGATGCGTTTGGCGCAGTTTGATCAACGTGGAATGCCACTCCCGCATTACGCGGTATTTGCCGGTATCCCGTTTTTCCCATTGGATTTTGGATCTTTTAAATGTATCCTCCTCCTGTGGATTAGGCGGTTGCTGGTCCCAGCCAAACTCAGCGAATTCACTCCTTCTGCCCTCAACAACTTTCTCGATCAGCCCTTGGTCGGTGTGGCTTACGAAGTAGAAGAATGGGGTGTCTTCTCCATACTCTTCGCCCATAAACAACATAGGCACGTAAGGCGAAAGCATTATGGCAGCAGCCGCCAGTTTTTGTCGTTCGAAATCCACCAGCACAGTCAGCCGCTCGCCTCCTACCCGGTTCCCAACCTGATCATGATTGCAGTTGAACACCACGAAAGTATCTCCGGGCAGCCCCACTGACGACGCTCCGTGCCTGCGCTTACGGAACTTCACGTACTCACCACTATGTACAAAACCATCGGTAAAGGCTTTTGCCACTTGTTCTATTTTCCCAAAATCGACGTACCGGTCAGCGCCCGCCGGGTCCAGCATGACGTATAACGAATGGTGAAAATCGTCGAGCCACTGTGCGGTAAACCCGAAACCGCCGTACTCGGTGCTTTTCACAACTTTCGGACTGTTCAGGTCACTTTCGGCAATCATGTGAAAAGTGCGGCCATTACGTTGTCTGGCTTGTTTCAGCTTCTGTTCTACAAGCTCCCAGAAGTGTACCGCACCTTTGTCGTAGATGGTGTGGATCGCGTCGAGCCGGAGACCGTCGAGGTGGTATTCTTCGTACCAGAATGTGACCAGATCAGAAAAGTAATCCCGAACACCGTCCGACCACTCTCCATCCATATTGATCGCCTTTCCCCAGGGTGTCACGTAGCATTCGGTAAAATAGGGCCCAAACTGGTGCAGGTAGTTACCTTCCGGACCGAGGTGGTTAAAAACTACATCCAGGATCACGGCAATACCATTCTCGTGCGCTGCATTAACAAAATGCTTCAATCCGTCGGGGCCGCCGTAGCCACTATGCACAGCGTAAGGATAAGTGCCGTCGTAGCCCCAGTTGCGGTTCCCCGGAAACTCGGATACGGGCATCAGCTCAATGGCGTTAATGCCGGTTGCTGCAAGTTCGGGCAGCTTTTCAGCCGCGGCTCTGAATGTTCCTTCTACTGTAAATGTTCCGATGTGAAGCTCGTAAATGATCAGCTCGTTAAATGGTAATCCTTTCCACGCCAAGTCATTCCATTGAAAATGATGATGATCTACTACTGCCGAAGGACCGTGCACACCTTCGGGCTGGAATTGGGAAGCCGGATCGGGGAAAGCACCGTCGCTTTCAGGCATAAACTTGTACTTTGTTCCGTTCGCAACCCGATCTAAATGCAGTTCAAAATACCCCTCACCAACCTGCCTCATATCATAAATTCCTTCGTCAGGGCCAAAAACTTGAAGGCGCATCTGCTTCTTTTCTGGCGCCCATACTCTGAATTGAACTCCGGTTTCTGTGTGCCAAGCGCCGGCTCGTCTCATATAGGTGGTTTTTTCGGTTAATCTCGTGATAAGGTAAAATCAGAATGCCTTAAAATTATGCCACCAAGATTGCTGCGAATATGTGTAACCGTCATGCACATACTTTCCCAAAAGTAGCGTCCGAATGAGACAGGCGCGATTTTTGAGTGCTCGCGAGAAATCGACTTAATTGATAAACACCACTACCTATGATCACGGAGCAAACAAGAACCGAGACACTAAATCAAACCAAATACCTGTGGTGGCAGCACGGGGTTGTTTACCAAATTTACCCGCGCTCTTTTCAGGATTCCAATGGAGACGGTGTCGGTGACCTGAGAGGAATCACGAGCAGGCTTGACTACCTGCAATGGCTCGGCGTCGACTGTGTTTGGCTATCGCCTATATATCCTTCGCCAATGGCGGATTTCGGCTATGATATCTCCGATTACCGCGGTATTCATCCGCTTTTTGGTACAATGGAGGATTTTGACGAGCTGCTGCACGAAACACACAGCCGCGGCATGAAACTGTTGCTTGACCTGGTACCAAACCATACTTCTGACCAGCATCCCTGGTTTCTCGAAAGCCGCTCTTCCCGCGACAACCCGAAACGCGACTGGTATATCTGGCGCGATGGAGGCGAAAACGGCGCGCTGCCCAACAACTGGCTGAGCGTTTTCGGAGGCCACGCGTGGGAATGGGACGAACATACCGGGCAATATTACTACCACGCATTTCTCAAAGAGCAGCCCGATTTGAACTGGCGGAATCCGGAAGTTCAGCAGGCCATGCTGGATGTAATGCGTTTCTGGCTGGACAAGGGAGTCGATGGTTTCCGTGTGGATGTGATGTGGCACATGATCAAAGATGAACAGCTGCGCGACAATCCGCCGTCGCCTGATTCCATTTACAATGCAGATGATCTGATTTATGACCATTATATTCCGGTCTATTCAACGGACCAGCCCGAGATACACGATATCGTGAGAATGATGCGTGAGCTTACTGACCAGTATGACGAGCGCGTTCTGATCGGTGAAATATATCTGCCGATCCAGAAACTGGTAACCTATTATGGTTTGAACAACAAAGGCGCACATTTACCTTTCAACTTCCAGCTCCTGACGTTGCCCTGGGACGCAGCGAGAATTGCTGCGGCGATTGACGAGTACGAAGGCGCGTTACCTGTTGAGGGTTGGCCAAACTGGGTATTGAGTAATCATGATAAACCACGGATTTCCAGCCGCGTCGGCCGGTCGCAGGCGAAGATTGCTGCACTAATGCTGCTGACGCTGCGAGGCACACCTACTATTTATTACGGTGATGAAATCGGAATGCGGGATGTGGCGATACCGATCAACGAGATTGTAGACCCGCAGGGATTGAATATGCCCGACCTTAATATCAGTCGCGATCCGTCCCGCACTCCAATGCAATGGAGCAGCGAGATCAACAGCGGATTTTCACAAAATAAACCCTGGCTGCGGCTGCCTTACAATTCAGGAAGGGTGAATGTGGAAACACAGAAGAACAATCCTTATTCAATGCTCGCCTTTTACAGGAAACTGATTGCGTTGCGCAAAGAATCGGCTGCATTGAATATTGGCGCTTACAGTCCGGTGTACTCCGATCAGCAGCTGATCTCCTATACACGCGAATTCGGTGACGAAAAATTCCTCATTATTCTGAACCTCAGTCACCGCCCCTGCTACTTCAAACCTCGCAACAACACAACGTACCGGGGAACCGTCGTACTCGGAACCGAAAATGAGCGCACTGGAATGCAGGTGGAAGATATCATCACATTAGCCGGCGATGAAGGTTTACTGATCAGGCTTTCTTAATCTTTGAAACATATCTTACAAAAACATGCCTTCACAAATAGTTATTGAATGTGGCAAAGCATTGGCAGCTCAAAAGCTGTCAGTAGCTTTTGCCGAAAGTGCAACCGCCGGAAGACTGGCCGCAGAGTTCTCCTTGTGTGAAGAGTCCGGGACCATTTTGAAAGGTGGACTGGTGTGCTACGACGCGCTTCTAAAACAAACGATTCTGCACGTACCAGCAGACATGATCCGCAAGTTTACTCCCGAAAGCGCGGAGGTGACCCAGGAACTGGCAAATCGCCTGCAATCATTTATTCCGGCCGATATACACATTGGGGTAACCGGACTTACCACTTCGGGCGGCAGCGAAACGGAAGAAAAACCCGTAGGTACCATGTTTGTCCATGCCTATTTCAAGGGGAAGTCGGTGGCAGCCCGGGAGGTTTTCAAGGGAGAGCCCGAAGAGATTGTGCTTCAATGCATTGACATGGTAGCGCAACTGATTTTACAGGAGATACCACGTACATAACCGGGCCGGGAGGCCGCTAACCTGCATAAAGGATATGAAGATTGGTGATAAGTTGTTGAAACAGCTAAGCAAGAAGTACACACCGGCCACGATGATCAATCAAAGGTTTGGCCGGTACGATATTGCATTCAAAACTGACGACGAAGGAAATCCTGTGATGCTGTTCATCGGAACGCTCGACGAAGAAGGCCGCATAAAAGGTGACCGGTTCTCGCGTGTATTGGTGAAAGATCAGTCAGGTAAGCTGATTAAAGATCACTGGGACAATAAGGGGAAAGTCTGAATTGGTAATACTTGCTACTCAGGCAAAACCATTTTGTATATCAATAAGAAAGCCGGCAAACGCCGGCTTTCTCTTCCTTATTTGTTGATGAAGTATAATATTAGTGAAGCACTTTCTCTGCGTCACGCAATCTTTTGATTGTATCGTGGCCGCTTTTCAAAGTTGCTTTTTGTCTTGTTACAAGTGAGTGTAGTTCTGGTGTCAATGCATCTGACTTCAATGCTGCCTCGTAAGCTTTCTGCGCTGCATCTTCGCCAAATTCTGAGTTTTCAAGCGCTGTCTGTCTGTCTTTGCTGCTGAACACTGCTTTCACATCCATCCACGCCCGATATATTTTACCTGAAATCATCGTGCCAGTAGCTGGCTCACCGCCCAATGAAGTCACTTCTGTTCTAAGTTCTTCAACATGCTGTCTGCTATGCTCAGCCAGATTGCTGAATAGCGATTTTAGGTCTGAGTCAGTAGCATTTGTTTCGTCTGATGCCTTCTTATATCCTTCAATACGATCGTTGTTGATCAGAATCAAATCATTCAGTACTTCTACAATTTCTGAATTTTGTGCCATGACAATTTTCATATTTGGTTATGCATTACAAATGCGAAACAATCATTCCATAGCTCTAAAGCAGCTAAAAAGCTTGTTTGCCCAGGTACTTTGTAGAGGTTTTTGCGCCGTATATAATCAAAATGTAACATTAATTTACCTGGGCATATCTATTGGGCACTCAGCTTCCGGCGGACTTTACTCAGGAACTCGGGCGAAAAGCCCAGGTAAGATGCGATATAATGCTGGGCAACACGTTGGGGAATGGTTGGATAACGGTTGAGAAAATCGAGGTACTTCTCGACGGCGCTGGTAGAAATGGTCCTGAAAAGCCGCTCCTGGGTCTGTGCTAGGTTACGCTGCACCATCAGTCTGAACATCCGCTCAAAGCCCGGTACGCTCGCCAGCAGTTTTTCTTTGTTTTCAGGCGTCAAAAGCAGCACTTCACAATCTTCAAGCGTCTCAATATACATGTGGCTGGGCGTCTGGTTCTGGAAGCTTGTGATATCGCTCACCCACCAGTCTTCAATTGCAAATTGCAGCGTCACCTCCGCGCCCGTACTATCAATATAGTAAGTCCGTATGCAGCCTTTCAGAATAAATGCCTCAAACTGACAAACTTCACCTTCCAGCAATAGAAATGTTTTCTTCGGAAATTTCTTGTGTTGAAGGAGTGAGTCAAACAGTTCAAGTTCCAGGGGCGAGAACTGCATGCACCGCAATGCATATTGGTTAATTTGTTCAAACATATTACTTGTGATCCATTTGCCGGCAAGATATGATTTTACACCCTTTAAACACGGAAAAACCCGGTCTTCGAAGCAAAACCGGGTTTTCTGATAGACAAAACTGCTTACTCACGATAAAACATGTGCGTTGGCAAGCTTAAATTCACCTGGCAAAATCGTATGCGGCCTGCCGGGATAAATCATGAAAGTAACAAATGCATTGAGCCTTTCCAGCACAGCGATACTCTCCTTTACCCTCGAAACCGGAACATGCGGGTCGGGATCGCCAGTGGATATAAAGACCGGGGTACCAGCGAAATCGCCTTGATAGTTGCCTACTGCCAGCTCCTCTCCTACCAGTCCGCCAGTCAGCGCAATGACGCCGCCATACCTTTTTGCATTCCGCGACACGTATTCCAGACTGAGACAAGCACCCTGGGAAAAGCCGGCAAAGTAAATGTGCTCAGGACCGATCCCGCTACTTTCAATTTGAGCCACAACCTGGGCGATCGTTTCCAAAGCAGAATCAAGCGCCGGCTGATTTTGCGAGACAGGTGCCATAAAACTGTATGGATACCAGCTGCTATTGGTCGCCTGCGGCGCAAAGATCGCCATCTCGTCCAGGTTCAAATGCCGCCTGAGCGTGATGATGTTCTCGGCTGAGCCGCCCCGCCCGTGCAGCATAACAATCGCCTTTTTGGCTTGTGCGACGGGTAGCCCGTCTGTCACAACTTCCATTTGATGCGTGTACATATCAATTCAGTTTTGGAAGAACAGCTTCGATTTTTGCTCTTCTTGGTTCGTACTGAGGTGGAAGCATTAAGCCTGAACCTAGTTCCTCCACTGTTTCGTCCGTGGCAAAGCCGGGATTATCACTTGCAATCTCGAACAATACGCCACCCGGCTCACGGAAGTAAAGCGAATAGAAGTAATTTCTGTCGATCTTATCCGTGATCTGGTGACCTGCTTCCATTACTTTTTTACGGAATTCCATTAGGATATCATCGTTTGCAACTCTGAATGCAACGTGGTGAACGGATCCACCGGCCACGTGTCCCGCTCTTTCACCGGGTACTTCCACCAGGTCAACAAGCGCCGCATTCTCTACTGCATCTGTGATGAATCTGAAACGGTTCACACTTTGTTCCAGCAAACGGTACCCGAAAATATCAGTCAGGATTTTGGCTGTTTCTTCAATTTTATTGCTTGTAATCGTGATATGGTGAAAACCGCGTGTTGCATGCTCGGCAGTAACCTCATTGGTTTCCCAAGGCTTTCTCAGGTCTGCTTTTGCAGGCACCGTCAATTCGAATTTCAAACCATCGGGATCAAGAAATGTAAGATACTGCTCGCCAAACTTCTCCGATACCTTATTATAAGTCACTCCATTTGCCTCAAATCTTTTTAACCAAAAATCTAAACTGCCCTCGGGAACAGCATATCCGATTTCCGTTACCTGCCGCGTACCTCTCCTTCCAGCAGGAATTTGACTCCCCCAGGGAAAGAATGTCAGGATTGTTCCCGGCGTACCATTCTCGTCACCATAGTAGAAGTGATAGGTATTAGGGTCATCGAAATTGACGGTTTTTTTAACCATTCTCAAACCGAGTATACGGGTGTAGAAATCGTAATTCTTTTTGGCATCACTTGCAATGGCTGTAATGTGATGTATCCCGCTGATCGTATTTTCCATTTCGCTTTGTTGTTTAAATCCGTTTTTTATTTTGATGATACAAAGCTACGGCATCGACGAGGCCCAAAACATTGAACTAGGACAAGAAAACAGGAGATATTTAGAGACAGAATCACGAACTATTTATAAAGCAATGAATAAGCTTATAACCGTTCTTTCTGCCGTTTCACCCGGCAGATAATTAGAGTTGCTCCTGCTGATTTCTCCATTCCAACTTTGATATATTCGTCACAGTTCGCTTTCAATCCAGGTCAAATTACGCGTGCCTTCATGCAACCTAAGGCAGTGGGGCGAGCTATGCCTTTTGCGTGAATTGCGGTGTTGATTTTGTTCGGATCTCATTCAATACGCTACTAAATCATTCGTGTATGAAGAAAATTTTACAACTGATTGCATCAATTATCATCCTACATTCTGCTCAACCAAGCCTTGCGCAGGTTGTAGTAAGTTTCCCTGCTGAACGTGCTGTCTTCCAAAGAAACAATGCAGATGAGGCCAGCGTATATATCGGAGGGTACCTCACGAAATCTTACCAGCAGATCGAAGCCCGTTTTGTTCCCTGGATTGCTGGCGAAGGGGAAGCCGCTCCTGCCGGCGGCGGCTGGACAATAATTGATAACACCATAGAAGCCGGTCACTTCTACGGCTCGATGAATGTAAAAGGCGGCTGGTACAGGCTTGAAGTGCGCGCTGTGAAAGCAGGCAGCGAGCCGGTAGTAACAACGGTGCAGCACGTCGGTGTCGGCGAAGTGTTCGTAGTTGCAGGACAATCCAATGCTACCGGCGGCGATTCCAATCCAAACGGGCCGGGTGCAGCACACGATCAGGTCAACAGTGTCGATTATCAAAATTTAAATGCGGGCAGCATTACTCCTTATCCTTCGCTGGAACTGCCTTGTCCAGAGTTTGTACAACTGGGCGCGAATGTAAAAACGGCTCCGTTCGGCAACTACGCGTGGTGCTGGGGATCATTTGGTGACAAGATTTATGAGAAGTTCAGGGTTCCTGTCATGATCTTCAATGCGGGCTGGTCAAGTACAGGCGTAGAAAACTGGAAACAATCCATTGACCCGAACACCTCGCCAGTCAGCGCTTTTGGCTACACCTTTCCAGCCGGAATGCCATTTGGTCACCTGCGCATCGCGCTGAACTACTATATTGCCCAACTGGGCGTCCGCGCCGTGCTCTGGCACCAGGGCGAAACCGACAATTACCTCGAACAGCCCGGCGACAACACTTACAGCCGCTACATTTCGAACCTGTGGGAAGTAATCAGCGCCAGCCGCTCGCTGACTGGCAAAAGCAATCTTGCCTGGATCGTTGCACGCGCTTCCAGGTTTACCGTGGGCGGTACCAGCCGGGTTTCTGCCAATGTAATCAATGCACAAAATGAGCTCGTCAATAATGATGGAACTTACCCGCACGTGTATCCAGGGCCGGAAACGGATCCTTATTACGACACAAACTATCGCAGCGACGAGATTCATTTCAGGGGCGATGGCGTGACAATGTCGCCTGACGGACAAGTGTATTCCGGACTGATCCACCTGGCGGGCTTCTGGTCGGACAAGATAACCCCGGAATTTCTTGCACAGTCAGAACCCTGTACTGCGACGCCCCCGCCTGCTGTATCCGCGGCTTATAACTCAGGAAGCTCTCAAATTACATTCACCGGACCTGCTACCCAGGCTGGCTCGCAGTACCAGTGGTTTGGCAGTAATTGCAATCAAATCGAAAATACCTCACAGCAATGGACAGTAGGCCCAGGAGTTTACCGCCTGAAAATTGTGGACGCCAATCGAAATACAATCCTGTCGCCGCAGCTTTCCGTAACCGGGTTCTTACTTCCCGTAACGTGGAAAAGTTTTACTGCGAAATCGAACAACAATGGCCGGGTAATGGTTGAATGGGCCACCTCAGCCGAGGTCCGAGCGTCGCATTTTGAAGTAGAGCGCAGCACGAACGCCACTTCTTTTGAAATCATCAAATCAGTTGCCGCCGCTGGTAACACACACCATTCGACAACGTATCAGTTCGAAGATGAATTCCTGCTGCCTGGCACCTACTATTATAGAATAAAACAGGTAGACGACAATGGTGATTTTGAACATACCCGCATAATTCCTGTTCAAATCGACGGCTCAGAAACGGTGAGTGCATTTCCCAATCCTGTGATGGACCAACTGAATATCCGGTCGCAGCTTGCCTTGGAGAATGTGGAGCTGATCAATGCAGCTGGCAGGTCAGTTTTCAAATCTGCAACAACCAGCAAAAGCATGGAAGTGGATATGAGGAAGATGCCCGGCGGTATTTATACCATTGTTGTTGGCACCAAAAGCATCAGGATTGTGAGATAAGCTTTCGCGCCCTTTTGGCGGATTGTTAAACAGCAATCCGTCACATTGGCACATTTCATCTGCTGGCCGTTTTTTTGACCATGATGAAAAAAGCTAAACTCAGCAGTTATGGATACGTTTTCAACTATGATAATCAGCGCGGTGGATCAGATCAAGAACGCCGTCGTCAAGATAGATACCTTCAAAACAAACAATGGTAAGCTCCGGCCTGCTGGCTCGGGTTCCGGCTTCATATTTTCCTCCGACGGTTTTATTTTCACAAACAGCCACGTGGTCGAAGGCGCGGAGAAGATCATGGTAAGTCTTTTGAATGAAAATGAAATTGAGGCAACGCTTGTCGGAAAAGACCCGGATACAGATCTGGCTATTTTGAAAATCTACACGGAGGGGTACTCGGTAGCCAAACTGGGTGACGCCAGTCAGTTGCAGATCGGGCAATTTGTGATCGCGATCGGAAATCCTTATGGATATCAGCATACTGTTACAACGGGCGTTGTAAGTGCATTGGGACGGACTTTACAGACGCAATCTGGCCGAATGGTTGATAATGTGATCCAATCCGACGCTGCATTGAACCCTGGAAACTCGGGTGGGCCGATGATCAACACGGATGGCGAAGTAGTAGGCGTAAATACAGCCGTGATCCAGGGCGCTCAGGGTCTGAGTTTTTCTGTTGACATTAATACAGCCAAGGAGATTGCGCGCCAGCTGATCCGCGACGGAAAGGTGTTTAAGGCTTATCTGGGTTTGCAGTTGCAGGATGTACCTGTGAATGAGAAAATCAGGCAGCATTACAAGCTTCCGAACAAGAGCGGCATTTTTGTCACCCACATCGAAGAAAACACCCCCGCATCGCGCTCTCAGCTGTTGGAAGGTGACATTATCGTTTCTTTCAATGATAGACCGGTGAGTAATTCCAATGAACTGTTCAGGGAGCTTACGCGCCGGGAAATACTGAATGTGACGAACATTTCTGTATTACGCCACACAGAATTGCTCCATTTCATCATCGTACCGACCGAGAAGAAAGCTTAGCCCGCCTGCACTGTATCTTGAAAAGGTAGCTCGATTAATTTAATCCCGAGGATCTTTTCAAGCTTACAGATGGTGTCAAGCGTCATATTTTCAGACCCGCGAACGAGCTTGTTCACGTACTGCGGCGAGCATTGCATTTCCTTTGCAAGATCCTTCTGACTCATTTTGCGTTCTCTCAGCCTCCGCAAAATGGCCAGGCTGATCTTAAACGACACATCCATCCAAGCCGCATTTTCTGCTCTGAAACGCGCCTCATCCTGCCATTCAAGATCGACTACCGCCCGCTTGATGACCTTCTCTTTCACCTTTTGAATACTCATAGTTCTGATATTTAAAACAGTTCGAAAATTCCAAATTCGTCACTCTCGTCAGTCCGCAAATAATTCACTACTGCGTCCAGTTTACGAAGCTCCTTCAACAAATGCGCGCGCTCATTCATAGTCCTTGTCAGTTTAATAGCGCCGCCCGTAATGATGAAAAAATTCACATCTACTCTCACAGCATAAATCCGCAGCCAACTCTGCCTCTGATCACCACTTGCTTTACTTTTTTCAAAAGTATCGAGGCGCTGAGTACCATTATGTAATGGCCGGAACAACGTTGAGAGCCCCTCGTACTTGCTTCTCATTCCCCTCTCCGCTATCGTTAGCAAACGCTTTTCAAGCCTTGCTGCCTCGTGCCTCGTTCTTAATACAGCATCTTCCACAGTAACACCTCGCCAAAATTCCTCTAAATCCCGCTTATGAGTTTCGAAAAACTCTTCCAGATACAAAGCGTCATTCCATTCCGCAAATAACCTTGCAAACTCGTGACGTGCCTCGGAACCAAACCGAACCGTGTAAAGGCTATACGGAACCACCACAAAGATACTACTAATCTTCATAAATCAACCTATAAGTTTATTTTGTTTTAATATTTTCTATTCCTCCATTTAGACGACAGTTCGGGAGATTGGTAACGCGCTGAAAAGAAATAGGAGAAGACCGGCTATGCGACAAGCTTACATTCTGCCGGAAGCATTTGTCATTGACTGATATAGCAGCCTGCAAATGGCACTTATGCGCTTTTTTTGACTGGCTCGGGAATGAAAAGCACGCTTTGTTGTGTTGAAGTTGCAAGTCACCAACAACAACGTTACCGATCAGTTATGAATTGGATTGCAATCAATAGTGAAGAAGAAGTTCAGAAAATACACCAGTCAGGCGAATATTCCATTATTTACAAGCATAGCCCAAGATGCATGACAAGCCTGATGGCGTATCGCCAGCTGAAAATGGACGTTAACGCTGCCCCTGAGATCTCCACTCCTATTTACATTGTGGATGTAATCAGCAACCGGAGAGAGTCAATGGCTATTGCTGAAAGCTTCCAAGTGCAGCACCAGTCGCCGCAGATCCTCGTTGTGAAGAACGGGGAATGCATTTATGATGCCTCTCATGAAGCAGTATCCCTGCGGGATACACTCGCACATATAAATTAAGAAACTGGAAGTGAGGATTTAAGAAACTCACTTCCAATTTTTTGAAAATTACAGATGGATTATTTCCATTTAAATGGATTAATTCCATAACTTTGGAGCGTTATTTACGTCAACGAACATGGAAAAGCTGCATTATACGATTGTATCGGAGGAGATGGTCTGGCTGTGGTATTACGACCAGCTGGGCAGTAAGCACATCAAGGAGTTGCTTGCAAGGGACGCAATGGATTTTGTAAAAAACATGAAAGCAGCCACGCAGCCCGACAGCGTTGCAGCAGAACCCACTCCTGATTTTCCGCAAACAGGTTTATTGGCAATCAGGTAACAGCCGGGTTAACATCTGGCGACTCACACGTATTTCCTAACACTTCATCTATAACAAACTCAAAAGAGCAGCCCTCGGGCTGCTCTTCTTGTATGCAATGAAATCAGGTAGCCAGCGGTGGGCCCGAAGGAATAAAAACCTTTTCCCGTTTGTATTTGAATTTATACTTTTTGGCTGTGAATTTAGCTGTCATATACTCGCCCATGTAAATGGAACCCGTCATCACATCGTCCTTCACAGTACCAGAGAACAGAAACGTGATCGCGTCGGCAGGCTGCCTGTCTGTACTGCGCATTCTGAACTCATTTCCCTCGACAGTTCCTTGCAGCTCACGGACGCTGAACTCCCCTTTATGCGACCCATTCAGCCAGTTTCCGTCCTGTTCAATGATCAGCGAATGCTTGCTTTTGCTGGAAAAGAACTCGATATCTGCGTCCCAGTGACCTTTGAGCGAAACGGAAGCTGCTGCCATTTCGGTCTTTTGTGCGGTTCTTTTTTGAGATAAAACCTCCACGAGCCGGTCTGCTACTACTTTTTCGTCGCCGGGCTGCATTTGTCCCGTTGTAATAGTCACGAATGTTTCATCATTTTTGGTGCCGCCGCCCAATGCGATCCTCGGCTTGCTACGACCGAAAAGCTCCGCTACTTCTTCTCCCGTGATCTTCAACTTCGCAGCATCCCAGGTTACCCGCAAAACCGGTGTTCTGTTTGAAAGGTCTTTGGGCTCTATCACGGTGGTTTTCACGGAATCCACCGTTGTAACTTTTTTAGAAATGCTGTCGAGCCACGACAACCATCTTTTCCATTCACCAGCATGGTCCCTTTTAGTCCAGGCTTCCACTGCGGCGATCATACCCATTGTTTCCTCGCGCCCTACTTTATTATCCCTTCCCGGACCATGATGCGGTGCGCTTGCCTGCCAGGCCGACATCAGCAGGTCTTTCCGTCCTAACACAAGCCCCGCGCACTGGGGACCGCACAAAGCTTTTCCACCACTGTAAACCACCACATCAGCACCCAACTTCAAATGTACGTTCGGGATTGTAAGATCCTCGGCTGCTGCGTCAATCAGAATGGGAATGTTTTTGGTTTTAGCGATCTTGGAAATAGCTTCCAGGGAAACAGGCCCGCTCATTGATTCCGGACACGCCATTAAATAAATCATCGCTGTCCTGGGATTAATCGCATTCGAAAGCTCCTCGATCGTATCAATGGTTACCAGCTGCACGCCCACATTCCGCAATGCATGATCATAAACGTTCCGTGAGTACCTCGGTACGATCACTTCCGTTTTTTCAAAACCGGATAAATCGGGTATCCTGACCAGCTTCTCCGGGTTGCCACCGGTCACGCAGGCAACAGTAACGTGTTTCAGCCCCGCAGCACAGCCAGAGGATACCAGGCCCCATTCAGCGCCAGTCAACTCTGAAAGGCGTTTTCCCGCGGCAAATGCAAGTTCATCGTATTGTACGAAAACCTGCGCAGCTGCATCCATTGCCGCCCGCACTTCCGGCCGCTCGACGGAGCCGCCGATAATGGTAAATGTACCCCGGCAATTGATAATCGGCTCCACACCGATCGCCTGGTAAATCTGCTTGCCCGCTGCCGCGTCGTTCATTGCAACGGTTGCAGGGTCTTCCTGGCGGGAAGGCAGCATCACGCCGCCAGCGAGTGGCAGCATCGACAAATCTTTGAGAGCATCTCTTCTTTTCATTACTTTCCGGTGGGTGTTTAGGAAATATCTAGCGATTTTATTCTGCGAATGAGAAAATCAACAACACACGTCAATAAAAAACTCAAACTTCAACCAAATATAATAATCCTTTTCGGGTAGGTTAACGAATAAGCTAAAAGCCTTTATCAAATCTAATAAAAGCGCTGATATTTTATAAAGGCATGCAACGTCCTGCTGTTTTGCTTCTCCTTTACCAGAGTTTTGCAAAACCAACCAGCCATGAAAAAAATTTTATTAGTAAGTTCATTATTGTTATCGTCCATTCCCGCAATTTGCCAGACCTTCAAAGTCTCGGGTTCCATCAAAAACCAGACGGGCGAACCGCTTCCTTTCGCGGCCGTTTCAGTCAACAATTCCGCAGACTCCGCGCTTGTGAAGGCGGATGTAGCCGACGAAAACGGCAAATTCACAATTACGGAAATCAAACAGGGCAAATACTTTCTGCGGATCACTGCGGTTGGTACCAAGCCCTTCCAGTCACCCGTTTTCGGCGTGGTCGACAGCGATGTGCAGCTTGCAGCAATGCAAGTTGAGTCGGAAACACAACAATTGAACGAAGTAAAGGTTACTGCTGCCAAGCCGCTCATTGAGGTCAAAGGCGACCGGCTGGTATTCAATGTTGAGTCGAGTATCAACTCCACCGGTTCCAATGCGCTGGAACTGCTGCAAAAATCACCGGGCGTGCAGGTGGATAAGGATGAGAACATCCTGGTCAAAGGAAAAACCGGGGTTCGCATTTATATAGACGGGCGCCCTTCTCCCATGAGCGGAAAAGATCTTGCGTCGACCTTGAAAAGCATGAACTCCGCTGATATTGAAGCGATCGAGATTATCACAAACCCTTCGGCCAAATACGATGCCGCCGGTGATCTGGGCATTATTAATATCCGGTTAAAGAAGAATGTGAAGCTGGGTACCAATGGAAATGTGAGCCTCGGGGCTATGTTCGGCATCACGCCGAAGTACAACGCTTCGCTGAATTTGAACCATCGCGACAAAAAGGTGAACGTATTTGGCTCGTACGGATTCAACCAGGGAGCCTGGCAAAATACCACCTACGATAATCAGGTATTGAATAATGTGGCTTACAACAAAGTGTGGCAGGGAATCTGGCGGGATACCACCCATAGTGCGAAGCTCGGCGCGGATTATTTTATCAATTCCAAAAATACGATCGGTTTCAATGTAAACTGCCGGCTGAGTAACCACAACGGCGGCGGCGAAAGTGAGACTTTTATCAGTAGAAAATACCAGCTCGGTGCCGATTCTCTCCTGCTATCTTCCCAAACTTCAAACCCGGAAAAGAACAAGAACCTGAATGTAAACCTGAATTACCATTATGCAGATACCACCGGCCGGGAACTGAATATCGACGCCGATTATGGCCGGTTTTCATCAAGAGGGATTAGCTACCAGCCGAATAAGTACTTTTTCACAGGTACAGAAGAAGTACCGTTGGTGAGAAATTACGTGACCAGAACACCTGTGGATATTACAATCAGATCGGTGAAAGCAGATTACGAGCAAAATGTGAAGAAAGGTAAGCTGGGGTACGGCTTCAAATTGTCGGACGTGAAATCGGATAATACGTTCGATTTCTTTAATGTACTTGGCAACACAGAAGTGATTGATACCAACAGGAGCAACCGGTTCAAATACACCGAGCGCGTGTATGCGGCTTATGCCAACTATAATGTGACATTGGGAAAGAAATGGGACTTGCAGGTGGGTGTAAGAGCGGAACACACCAAGTCGTTGGGTGATCTCACCAGCTTCAAACATAATGATCTGGACCGCGTCGATACGACTTACCTCAACTTTTTCCCAAGCGGCGCGTTGTCGTTTAAGGCTTCCAAAAACCATAACTGGAACATTAATTACAGCCGGAGGATCAATCGGCCGAGCTATCAGAACCTGAACCCGTTTGAATACCGCATTGATGAACTGGTTTATTCAAAAGGAAATCCATTCCTGAAACCTGAATACGCCAACAGCGTCAAGCTGTCGCACGTTTATAAAGCTGCGTTGACCACATCGCTGGGTTACCGCCGCACACGCTTTCCGGTAGTCGGACTGCGCATTCCATACGACAGCAGCCGCACTTATTTCATTACTGAGAACCTGGACCATTCGCAGGCATTCAGCCTGGATATCAGTGTTACCACGCCCATTACCAAGTGGTGGGAAATCTACTTTAATGTGAGCGGCTATCACAATATCTGGAAGGCTGCGCTGGATAATGGGCTCATCATCAATAACCGCACGACTGCGCTCAATTTCAACGGGCAAAATACTTTTAAGCTGAAAAACAACTGGACTGTGGAGCTGACTGGCTGGTACAACTCTCCCTATCGCCGGATTGACTACAACTGGGCAATGGGTATGATGGATATTGGTGTTCAGAAAAAATTCTGGAAGGAAAATGCGACTCTGAAAGTCTCGTTCAGCGATATCCTGCACACTGCCAAAGGCGGCTACACATCGGAATATGCAGGGATCCGAACCGATTTGCGATTCCGGTTCGAAGGTCAGATGCTGAAACTGAACTTCAATTACCGGTTCGGCAGCAAAGAGATCAAAGCGGCACGTAGCAGGAGAAGTGGCTCAGAAGACGAACTAAACCGCATTAAAGGTGGCTGATAGGCTAATTATTTTAAACTAGTTCTACGTGACATTACAAATATGCCCGCTTATATTTGTAGGAACGAAAAGAAAGATACCTTGCCTCCTAAGCTTTACCTGTATCAACTCTGGGCCAGACTTTCCGGAGAGCCAAGTAAATTCCCTCTGAATGCACGCATATTCCACTCAGTATGCCTGATTTCGATTTTTGCATTAACCTATAACATACCATTCAATTATTTTATCGGCTTGCCGGAAGTGGCGCTGACAAGCCTGGTGGTACTCCTGATCGCATTTGGCCTGTACTATCTGTCCCGGTTTAAAAACCAGGCACCCGCTACCATCCGAGCTACCAATCTGATCGGTCTGGCCCTGTTTACACTGAATTACTTTTTGAATTCAGGACTAAGCGGCCCGACCGATCTCTTTTTTCTCCTTTTCCTGCTGCTCAGCATAGCGATCAGTCCGCGCAGTGAGTATAAATTCTGGATCCCAGTCAATGTAGGTGTCTTCATCCTGCTGTGCATTTTCGAATATGTGCAGCCGCATTCCGTGCCCGACTCTTACCAAAGCCGGTTTGCCCGCTTCGTAGACCACATGTCGGCTTACGTCGTGGTGGCAGCAATCGCCTATTTTTGCATTCACTATATCCGCCGGAGCTACGAGCGGGAAAAGCTCATTACTGTCGAGAAATCCAAGGCGATAGAAGCGCAGAATGCGCAGATTGTCGCCCAAAACCAGGAGCTGGAAAGGATCAATGCCGAGAAGAATAAACTGATGTCTATCGTGGCGCACGATTTGCGGTCGCCGCTGGGCAGCATTCAAAACTACCTTGAACTCATCACTCAGCATGAACTTGAAGAGGATCAAAAGCTGGCAATAAAGCTCGATTTGCTTAATGCGACCAAAAGTACCCTCGCTATGCTGAGCAAGCTGCTCGACTGGTCGAAGTCGCAGCTTTACGGCGTTTCGGCCAGACTGGAATTTGTTCAGCTCGCAAAATTGCTGGAACCTACCCTGCGCCTGGAAAAGGATATCGCCACCGCAAAAGGGATTACACTTGACTACAATATTGACCCTGAGACCATCGTATATGCCGACACTAATATGATGCAGATCATTGTCCGCAACATCACCGGGAATGCAATCAAGTTTACCCAAAGCGGCGGTACCATCTTGATCAGGTCTGAAATTAATGAGGGTCAATGCATTATTACTGTGCGTGACGATGGTATGGGAATGTCGGCTGAAAAGAGCGACAGCATATTTTCTCTTCATGTACAATCCACCTACGGTACCAAAAACGAAAAAGGAGTAGGACTCGGCCTGCTGCTTTGCATTGAATTCATCAAAGCACAGAACGGCAACATCTGGTTTGAGAGCAAGCCCGAAGAAGGTACCTGTTTCTTCATCAGCATTCCAATATCGAACCGCATCGCCAACACTGATCCGCAAATCGCCTGAGTCTGGCGGCGCACCTCATGGCTACATATCTGATCATTTGATTACTTTTGATCAAAATCTGATCACATGACAATTCAGGAGAGAAAAAAGAAAATCCTGGCAGAGGTTTATGAAGCCGGCAGCTCGTCGGTATTTGAGCTCGCCGACAAAATGGCTGCCTCCCCAGCCACAATCCGGCGCGACTTACATGAAATAGCCGAACAGGGTTTGCTGATCAGAACGCACGGGGGCGCCATGAAGCCTGACAACGCGGTGATTACCGGATTTGCGGAAAAGAAAGTACAGCGCAATGCGGATAAGGAACGCATTGCATTGGAAGCGGCAGCGCTTGTCCGTGATGGTGATACGATTTTTATGGATTGCGGGAGTACCGTTTTTCAGATGTGTGCGCATTTGAAGAAAAAGGCCAACATTCACGTCATTACCAATTCACTGCCCGTCCTGGCCGAGCTCATTGACGTACCCGCGATCCGCATTAATTTGATCGGAGGCGAACTGGATAAAAAACGGAAGGCGGTGCACGGACAAAAGGCGATCGAGCACATTCAGAGTTACCATGCAGCCAAATGCTTCATTGGGGTAGACGGTATCTCCGCCGAAAACGGCTTAACTGCACATAGCGAACACGAATCAAGTATTACCTCAGCTTATCTGCAGAATGCCGGAGAAGCTATCCTGCTATGTGACTCGTCTAAAATAGGCCGCGATAGCTACATTAAATTCGCCAGACTGGCAGATGTTTCGTGCCTGATCACAGACAGCGGAATTGAAGAAGAAACGAGAAAGGCGCTCCGTGAAAAAGGTCTCGGTCAACTAATTATCGTGTAGCCCGACGGTTTAGAATCATCCTTCCTTTTACTACACTAAAACCCTGCGGAGTATCTGAACCAGATCGTCGAAACTGTGCGGCTTGGTGATAAAATCCACGGCGCCGAGCTTTTTTGCCTGCTGTATCGCAGCCTGATTGGATGAAGTGGAAAGTATGATAACAGGGATATCCTTCAAATCCTGCTGCTTCTTGATCTGTGCAAGAAACTCCTGACCATTCATTAGAGGCATATTGAGGTCGAGAAAGATGATATCGGTATCCAGCTCGCTTTTCCGCAACTTGTCAAATGCCTGAACAGCATTGTCCAACACCACACATTTTACGGTGTTGGAGGCATTTTCGAGTGCGCTTAAAAATATTTCCTGATCATCTTCATCATCGTCGATGAGGAGAATGTTTTGATAAAGCATTTAGGGGGCCGGATAAATCTGTATGCAAATTAACAATATTGAAAAGTAATGCAATAGGCAAGATCAGGTTTGCCCCGAATCTTGCCGTCGATTTATCCGGAAAGAGGAATATTCTTGGAGGTACTTACCTGATATCCTCGTATCTCCCCTGGTTCAGGTCTCCGGTGTCAAATCCTTTTTTGAACCAGTACATCCGCTGCTCCGAGCTACCGTGTGTAAATGCATCCGGCACCACATAGCCCTGTGATTCTTTCTGCAGCTTGTCGTCACCGATCGCATTTGCCGCCTTCAATGCCGATTCAAGGTCGCCTGGTTCAAGTATATTGCTCATTTCCTGTGCGTGATTGGCCCAAACACCTGCGAGAAAGTCAGCCTGCAATTCCAGCTTTACGGAAAGCTTGTTGTATTCAGCCTCGCTAATACGCCCTCTCTGCCGTTGCAGCTGCTCGGAAATGCCCATCAGATTCTGTACGTGATGCCCTACTTCATGCGCCACCACGTAGGCTACGGCGAAATCTCCCGGAGCCTTGAAGCGTGTTCTCAGCTCGTCACAAAATGACAGATCAATGTATACTTTGTGATCTGCCGGACAGTAAAATGGCCCCATCGCAGAGGAAGCACTTCCACAGCCGCTCTGGGTTGCATTTTCGAAGATCTGCAAGCGCGGCTTTTCGTACTGGCCGTCGTTTTCAGCGTATATATTGCTCCAAACATCCTCAGTACTTTTCAAAACCGCCGAAATCATATCGGCAGTGCGGTCGTCAGGACGCGGGCCCGGCGGGCGGGTTTGTACCTGCTCTGCACCCTCATTCCCTTGAAGATTGCCCAGGATCACACCGGGATCTTGTCCGGTCAAAAGTCCGATTACGAGCACAATAACAGCTCCAATGCCGCCGATAGCTACTTTTCCGCCTCCGGACATACCCCGGCGGTCTTCAACATTGCTACTTCTTCCTAGATCCTGCCAACGCATTTTGTGTAAAGTTTAGATTAGTGTAAGGTTTTTAGAAGACATGCTAATAATATGCCATGATAGTGAATATTAAATTATATTTAGATAAAGAACCGCTTCTTACCTGCGATGAAAAAGGCGATCGCATATCTGATCTGGAGTTTGGCCAGCTACTGTTTCGTCGGATGCGCACCGCAGCTTCCTGTGAATTCTTTCACCGCATTATCTCTGCCAATCCGGAGTATGTGATGCCCACGCCGGAGTCGCACCTCTCGCTTTCAGCCGTCGAAAAAGCGATACTGATCAAATGGATCCGGGAACGCGCAGCATATCAGCCACATTGGGCATTTGCATCGTTAAAGATCCCGTGCATGTACACGATTTCCACGCCACTTTATTGCATTTAATGGGCGTAGACCACGAGCGACTTACCTATAAATTTCAAGGCCGCCGCTTCCGGCTGACCGATGTGCATGGAAATCCGGTAAAAGGGCTTCTGGCCTGACAGGTATTCAGCGCAGTTTTTCGTCTTATGAAGATATTAGGCTACTGCCGCTACTTTATTATTACAAATTCAATGAAAATACTCAGATCTGCGCTACTTGCCTCAGCGACTTTGGTTGCTACCCAGACCGTACATGCGCAGCAGGCCAATGTTAACCTGGATTTCAATCCGCAAAAAAATACGCAGAACCTGGTGCCTTACGGTGGAAGCGTGATTTCTCCCGAGGTACACGATGATCACACGATCACTTTCAGGCTCAAAGCACCGGAAGCACAAAAGGTAGAGCTCACCGGCGGGCCGATTCTGCTTGCATTGAAATCAAAGAATGCAATCCCATTTACCAAAGATAATGAAGGCAACTGGTCGCTGACGGTAGGTCCCGTTACGCCGAATATTTATGTATACCGGATCATGCTGGATGGAGTACCCGTTGTCGATCCTAACAATACATTGACGGGCAGCGCCAATCAGCCTGGTTACAGCAATGTGGTCGTACACGATACCAAACCTTCCTATTATGATGCTCAAAATGTGCCGCACGGAAGTGTAACCCGGCATATCTACCATTCGGATGTACTGAATGGCGAGCGAGAAATGTTTGTGTATACTCCGCCCGGCTACGATCCGAAAAACAAATATCCGGTATTGTACCTGCTTGGCGGAAGCGGCGAGCTTGCGAATGGCTGGGAGCTCGACGGTCGCGCCAACTTCATAGCAGATAACCTGCTTGCCGCAGGAAAGATCACACCGATGATCATAGCGATGCCCAACAACCAGGTGCTGCACCGCTCTGATCCGCAGCATTTACAGAAGACTTACAAGTTTTTTGAAGATGAATTAAGAAAACAGATCGTGCCATTCGTCGACGCACATTACAGTACCATCAAAGACCGGAAGGCGCGCGCTATTTCGGGTTTGTCAATGGGTGGCCGGCATACCCAGGCGGTGGGTTTTAACGCAATTGACCTGTTTAGTTCGTTCGGTATCCTGAGCGCGGGCGACCTTGAACCTGAAAAGCTGAACCCGGCTTTTTTCAGTGACTCCAGAATCAAAGACAAGGTAGACTACCTGCTTGTGGGTCTGGGAAGTGGTGAACTGGATTTTGTTGGAAAACGATCGGAAGCAACGCATTTGGCGCTTGACAAAATAGGCGTGAAACACGAGTACTTCATTGGTGGCGAAGGCGCGCACGACTGGGGCACCTGGCGGATGCTTTTACACGACAAGCTGCTGCCCAACTTATGGAAAAAGAAACCCTGAACGGTAAAAACTAAAATGGCATACTTCAATATTGATGCAGAAAAAGCCCGGACATTCGATGCAATTGTTGTCGGCACGGGTATTAGCGGCGGTTGGGCAGCGAAGGAGCTGACTGAAAAAGGCTTGAAAACGCTGGTGCTGGAACGCGGACAGGATGTAAGGCACATTGTCGATTACCCCACTACAAACATGCTCCCCTGGGAATTTGAGCACCGCGGACAGCCTTCACTGGCGATCCGTGAAGCCAACCCGATCGCCAGTAAACATTACATCTTCAAGGAAGACGCCATGCACTTTGTGGTAAAAGATGCATTCCACCCTTATGTGCAGGATAAACCCTTCGACTGGATGCGCGGCTACCAGGTGGGCGGTCGGTCGCTGCTGTGGGCACGGCAGACACAGCGATGGTCAGACTATGATTTTGAGGGTCCCGCCCGCGACGGCTTCGGGATCGACTGGCCGATCAGGTACAAGGATATTGCTCCCTGGTACAGCTACGTAGAGAAATTTGCAGGCATTTCGGGAAACAAAGACGGATTGCCGCAGCTGCCTGACGGCGAATTCCTACCGCCGCATGAAATGAGCTGCGTAGAAAAGCATTTCAGCGAGCAGACCGCCAAAAACTATAAAAATGCGAGACCGATCATTATCGGCAGGGCTGCGCACATAACCGACCCGCAGCCTGTTCATCTGGAACAGGGCCGGGCCAAATGCCAGCACCGGAATATGTGTCAGCGGGGCTGTCCTTTTGGCGGATATTTCAGTACCAATTCTTCTACTTTGCCATGGGCTGAGAAAACCGGGAACCTTACGCTCAGGCCGCATTCCGTTGTGCATTCCGTTATTTATGACGAAAAGAAAAAGAGGGCGACCGGTGTTCGGGTGGTTGATGCATTGACAAAGGAAATGAGCGAATATTATGCGAAAGTGATTTTCATCAATGCCTCCGCGATCAATTCAAACCTGATATTGCTTAATTCAAAATCCAGCCGCTTTCCAAACGGGCTCGGTAATGACAGCGGAACACTGGGTAAATACATTGGTTTTCACAATTACCGCGGCCGCGTAAGTGCCGAGTTTGACGGGTATCACGATCGTACCACCGACGGTCGCCGCCCGAATGGCGCCTATATACCAAGGTTCCGGAATGTTTTCAAGCAGGAAACAGATTTTCTGCGCGGCTATGCAGTTTCTATGAGCGCGTCCAAAATGGGCAATGCGAACAATGGAATTGGTGAAGATCTTAAAACAAGCCTTTTTGCACCAGACGAGAGTGGTTGGAGCATCGGTACCCAGATGATGGGTGAAACCCTGCCGAAAGAAAGCAATATGGTCAGCCTGCACCCGACACTTACCGACGTCTGGGGTATCCCGCAGCTGCGGATGTCAGTCGCATTTGACGACAATGACATGAAAATGGTTCAGGACTTTTATACGGAGCTGAGTGAAATGCTGTCCCAGGCAGGTTTTACAAACATCAAAACCGCAGATACAAAAAGAAACCCAGGCAGCGAGAACCACGAAATGGGCGGCATCAGAATGGGTAACGATCCCAAGACCTCCATGCTCAACAAATGGAACCAGCTACACCACTGTCCAAACGTAAT
The DNA here is from genome assembly GCF_000701505.1 of Dyadobacter crusticola DSM 16708. Classification (GTDB taxonomy): domain Bacteria; phylum Bacteroidota; class Bacteroidia; order Cytophagales; family Spirosomataceae; genus Dyadobacter; species Dyadobacter crusticola. Next base: position 284,062 of record NZ_JNJB01000005.1, read on the forward strand.
CGTAACCGACGGCGCCTGCATGACTTCTACATCAACACAGAATCCGTCACTGACCTATATGGCACTGAAAGCGAGGGCGGTGGATCATTTTTTAAAAGGCTAAGGAGGAAAGGGAAGAAAGGGAGGATGGAGGAAAGGTAGGAAGGAGGAAGTATTTTGAAGGCTTGTCACCCTGAGCGGAGTCGAAGGAGCGTTACTACCAAGCAGTAGCGCCCTTCGACTCCGCTCAGGGTGACAAACTTCATCCTCCCTAAAACATTCACTCATTCACTCATTCAATCATTCAAAATTCATTCATCGATCTTCTCAAACTCAAAATTCCCCTTAATGTATTTATTCAAAAAAGTACCCTTGGAAGTCGTGGCTTTCATGGCCTGGTAGACTTCCAGAGGTACTTTTTTGTAGTCGTAGACCAGCCCGGACACGTAGGTTATTCTAAGTGTTTCCTTATCTCCGTCATAGCTGTATGATGAAACGACCGAGGATGGCATGGTGCATTAATTGTTGAATTCGTCCAGTCTGGCGCGCAGGTCTTCTACTTGTTTAGAAGAAACATTCGAACTTTTGAATGTAGTGTTCGCGTCTTTCCAGCCGTCGTAAAAGTCATTGTTTGCCTTGGTATCTACCGCTAGTGCAGCTCCGTTGAGCGTAATTCCGGCAAATAATCCTTTGCTCCGGGAATAAGAATATACTTCGGCTTCCAGCTTGTAGTCGGTTTGGGCGGAGGAACTTCTTCCCATTGGGCCTGCTGCTACCGACAGGTCTCCGCCGAGTGTAAAGCTGCCTTTGCCGATTTCGAGCAATGTTTTCCTGTTTTTGAATACCAGTACAAGATCCACAGCCTGTACGCCGATCTGCGCACCGATACTTCCGCCAGTAATAGTGATAAATACGGGATCACTCCATTCGCCGTTCTCTTTTTTGACCATAGCTACTCCGCGTCCATACTTACCTCCCAGCATCAGCCCCGCGTTGATCATTTTCGGAATAATGATCACACCTTTTGACATATTGAGCAGCTGTGCGGGAATGCTCTCCTGCATTTCATTAAAGTCATTTAAAACCGCAGTAGCCGCTACCAACTTTTCTTCTTCTTTCGCCTGCGCCATTAGATATGTGCTTGAAAAAACACACAAGAGCATCAAGATTCCGATCGATCTTCCTTTCAATTCTGCAATGAACATGGTTAAAATAATTAGTGGATTGTGAGTGGTTATGTATAAAGTATCGTGCCGCAAATGCGCTTTTTTATATTCCAGGCCGCAAGAGCCGACCTGTTTGTCATACTTTATTCATTTTCGTCCGGATTAACGTATACTAATGCGTTATATGATATATTGGTACGATTTTGTTGCTCCAATTAAACCAAAACACGAATTCTAATTTTTCCGCTACTATTATGGATGCCAAAGCAATCAGCCTTGATGAACAGGAAGTAAAACCTGTCGTAGACCTGCTCAACGACTACCTCGCCAACTACCACATCCACTACCAGAAACTGCGTGGATGCCACTGGAATATAAAGGGTCAAAACTTTTTTACCCTGCATGTGAAATTTGAAGAACTCTATACAAATGCGCAGCTGACAATCGACGAGATTGCGGAAAGGGTACTTACGCTGGGTAAAGCACCGCACAGCCGTTTCGCGGATTATATCAATGAATCACAGATCCAGGAAATCAACACGATCGGAATGCAGGATCTTGCAATGGTAGACGCGATCCTGGATGATATGGCGAAACTGATCGAGCTGGAACGCGAGCTGCTGGAAGCTACTTCTCAGGCTGGCGACGACGGTTCCAATGATATGGTCAACCGTTTTATGCAGTTTAAAGAAAAGAATACCTGGATGCTGCGCTCTTTTGCAGGCAAAAAATAACGTCAGGTACACCCGATTTTACCAAAACCATCTGCCTGGCAGGTGGTTTTTTGCATTTCTATGATTTACTTGTAGCTGTCTTAAAGATGAAAACAATGCGCGCTATACCAGAATACCGGATTGGAAGATTTAGCCTATTGGGAGCTGTCAAATTTGCACGGGACCCGCTGCACTTTCTGCGGGAGGGTTTCGAACAATGCGGCGACACTTTCAGGATCAAACTTTTCAGGGAATTTGTGATCAGCCGCGAGCCCGGGTTTTTCAGGTACATTCTGCAGCAGCATAACAAAGACTTCAAAAAAGGAAGCTCTTCCAAAATGCTGCAACCCGTGCTGGGCAATGGACTGGTGACGAGCGAAGGTGATTTCTGGCTGCGGCAGCGGCGACTGGTACAGCCTGCCTTTCACCGCGAGCGTTTGCAGGAATTATTTCTCACAATGGGTGAGCTCACTGTCACTTTCCTGGATGATATGGAAGCATTCCGTGGCAAAGAGGCTGTCGATATCGATGCTCAGATGATGGCGATCACTTCGGATATCGCATTGAAAACACTGTTTGGAAATATGAACAGCGAGGACAAAGCGCAGATCTACAAACAGGTGACACGAACACAAAAGTACCTGGTAACCCGGGTGCGCCGGCCGTATCGCAGGCCGCTCATGGCGATCAATGGAGAGGACAAATACTTCCGCACCGATCTGGGCTACTTTAATAAGCTGGTCTTCAACTTTATCGAGCAAAGAAGAAAGTCGGGGGAAGCGCCGAATGACCTGCTGCAGCTGCTGCTGGACAGCACAGACGAAGATACGGGCGAGCAAATGAACGATCAGCAGATCCGCGACGAAGCGATCACCATGTTCGCGGCAGGTCATGAAACTTCTGCGACCGGCCTGAGCTGGCTTCTGTGGGAGCTATCCAGGCAACCCGATATTACGAATCGAATCAGAGAAGAAAGTCAGATCTTCGACAGCGTCCCTACTTTTGAACAGCTGATGCGTATGCCGTATACCAGGCAGGTTGTTGAAGAAGGGCTGCGGCTCTACCCGCCCGCCTGGACAATGACGCGGGAGGCTGTTATCAACAGCGAGATCGAAGGTTACTATATTCCGAAGGGTACCTCCGTGTTTCTCTCTGTATTCGAGCTGCACCGAAACCCGCATTTATGGGAAAATCCACTCACCTTTAACCCCGATAATTTCAGTCCCGAGCGTGTCAAGAACCGGCCGAAGTTCAACTATCTGCCTTTTGGAGCTGGTCCGCGTATATGCATCGGGCAGCAATTTGCGATGATGGAAATGCAGTTGCTGCTTGCTTCGCTTGTCAAGCGGTTCTCTTTTGAGATTGATCCCGCACATGCAGTGGGAATGCACCCGCTGATTGTTCTTAAATCGACAAACGGCATTAAATTGTACGTGAGATAAGTCGCTCCCCTGCTGTATGCACAACGATATCATTCTGTACCTTTCGCTCATTGTCATTATTTTATTCCTGGTAATGCTGGCGCAGCGGATCAGGATCTCTTACCCAATCGTACTTGTACTGGGCGGACTGGTACTCGGCTTTATTCCCGGCACCCCGCAGGTTGACATCAATCCGGATTTTATCTTCCTGATCTTCTTGCCACCCCTGCTTTTTGAAGCTGCCTGGCAGACCTCCTGGAAAGACTTTTGGAAATGGCGCCGCGTCATCGGCTCGTTTGCATTTGGCATTGTCATATTCACTTCCTGCGTAATCGCGTTTGTTTCAAAGGCAATTATCCCGGGCTTTACACTTGCGCTTGGCTTTCTGCTGGGTGGCATTATCTCCCCGCCCGATGCGGTAGCAGCTACTTCTGTTCTCAAGGATGTAAAAGTATCCAAACGACTTATCGCCATTGTAGAAGGCGAGAGCCTGCTCAATGATGCATCCAGCCTGATCGTCTTCCGGTTCGCATTGGCAGCCATTATCACCGGGCAGTTTGTCTTCGCCGAAGCTGTTTCCAGCTTCTTTCTCGTCATTATAATGGGCTTTGCGATTGGTTTCGGCATTGCATTGCTGTTTTACGCCATCCATCGCTGGATGCCGACTACCCCCAGCATTGACACGATCCTCACTTTCGTCGCGCCCTACACCATGTACATAGTAGCCGAGGAATTTCATTTTTCTGGCGTCATAGCGGTAGTAACCGGCGGCTTATTCCTGTCCGACAGGAGTCACAGTATTTTGAGCCACCTCAGCCGCATTCAGGGCGTAAATGTGTGGAGCACGGCAGGCTTTGTGCTTAACGGGATTGTTTTCATGCTCATCGGACTTGAACTGCCTGTTATTGTAGCCCAGCTGGGAGATACTTCTCTTTCCGAGGCGATCAAATACGGTCTGATGATTTCGCTGGTCGTGATTGTAACGCGCATTATCAGTGCGCTGGGCGCGTCCGTGTTTACCGTTTTTATCAGTAAATATATCCGAACAGCAGACAGCAGTCCCGGGTGGCGTGCACCGCTGGCTTTCGGCTGGACGGGCATGCGCGGCGTGGTTTCACTTGCAGCTGCATTGTCCATTCCGCATCTGATCAATGGCGGACAGCCGTTTCCGCAGCGAAATCTCATTCTCTTTATTACATTCGTGGTGATCATGGTAACCCTTGTATTGCAAGGACTGACACTACCGTGGGTGATCCGAAAGCTGAGTATAGAAGAAACAGATTACGAAATCACGGCACAGGAGCAGGATGTGCTGATTCGCCGGAAACTTGCTGAAGAGGCACTTACTCTTATCAATGAACAGTACGCCGACATAGTACCCCGAAATGAGCTGCTGCAAACCCTTAAATACAAGCTCGAAGGCGATATCGGATTTTTGAATCGCGTAAGAGAAAGCGATCCGATGCATTCCGGGCACGACTACATCGCCCAGTATCAGGCCGTCAGCAAGAAAATCCTGGAAAGAAAACGGGAGCTACTCCTCAAATTCAATAAAAAAGCGATGTTTGAAGAAGAGATAGTGAGACAACACCTCGCCCAGCTTGATCTGGAAGAGGAAAAAGTTAGGCAGCAATTCCTGCACATGGAATAATGCTGCCCAGGGTTATACCCAATCCTGCGCGTGAATGGGATAAACGTTAGATACCATCCTTTGCCTGCCCGATTCCCGGTCAAAAAAGTAGTCGAGTCTCCCGAGATTGATCCCGGCGAACCCTACCTGATTGATTGTCGTCGGCTTTCCGTCGAGATTCATCACTGCTTCGGGCGCTTTCATGAATGTGTGCGTATGTCCGCCGATGATCAGGTCGATGTTCCGCGTTGACCTGGCGAGTACCAAATCTGAAACTTTCTCGTCGCGGTACTTATATCCTAAATGCGACAGACAAACGACGAGGTCGCATTTGAGATCGTTTTTGAGCAGCGTGGCCATTTCATTTGCCTTTTGCACAGGATCAAGATACTCTGTTTCGAGGTAGTTCTTTTTGTTGACCAAACCATGCAGCTGAATACCTAAGCCAAACACACCTATCTTGATTCCCTGCTTTTTAAATACCTTATAGGATTGGGTTTTGCCTTTCAGTTCGGTATTTTCAAAATTGTAGTTGCTTACCAGAAAAGGAAAGTTTGCATGCGGAAGTTGTTTTACAAAGCCCGCTATCCCATTGTCAAAATCGTGGTTTCCCATCGTGGCCGCATCGTAGCCCATTTTGCTCATTGCGACCATCTCTACTTCACCTCCGTACAAATTGAAATACGGAGTACCCTGAAATATATCTCCAGCATCAAGCAGCAGCACATTGGGCTGTTCCTGTCTGATCTTAGTTATCAATGCTGCCCTTCTGGCCACGCCGCCGAGTCCCTGATTGCGCGACCCATCCATTGGAAACGGTTCAATCTGACTATGCACATCGTTGGTATGCAAAATAGTAAGCTGAACGGTCGAATCTTTCCCGAAGGCAGCCAGAGGCGCAGGTGCCAGACCCATCAATGCAGCCGCGCCCAGACTTTTACGTAAAAACTCCCTTCTGCTATTCATTGACAATCGTGATTCTTCCATCGAGTTGCGCATTGATTTTCTTACCCTGCCGGGTTAATTCATTGATATAATCCAATAATGCATCGCGAACTTTCGTGCCGATATCTCGTCGTTCTACAACCTTTTTGAGGAAATCCAATTCATCGCCGCCGTCTGCCAGATAGTCGTAAGTAACGAGCACGTAGGTTTTGTTTTGGTCAAAAGGCTGCCCTGCAATTTCAATATCCATTGCCTTTCCGTCTTTAATCTTCATCCGCATTCCCGCAACCGGCTGTCCACCTTTCTTGGCTACAAAATCGGCCAGTTCCTGCACATTCTCCCCGTTCAGTTTCAGAACAACCATTTCATTTTCAAATGGCATGAGTTCGAAAACGTTGGAAACCGTGATGTTACCCTGCGGCCAGGTAGTCCGGAGGCCACCTTTTGTTGCCAGCGCAAACTGGATCGAAGGCTCACGCTTCAAGCCTTCTGCCAGCATAAAATCAGCAAAGAAATTACCAAGGAGTGTTTCCGGGTTTCCCGGCTTAGTAAGCGCCTGCTCCGCCTGCCCGACCACGCGGCTCATTTCAGCCTGCATCTTTTGTTTGTAAGGAAGGTAATATTTCACCATCGACGAGTCCTCGCCGCTTTGCTGATCAATGCTGTACTGCTTGTAATCGCTGCTGGAAACAGTAAGGTGCTTCTGGCAGGAAGCGAGGAATAATGTAGTCAGGAGCAGGATATATAATCCTTTTCGTTCTTGATTAGAGGAAGTCATAACAACCATTTGGTACCTAAAATTAGCATGGAAAGTCCAAACAATTAGCGGCCGGGCCGAATAGTTGTGATACTATTTCCCGGCCCGGCCGCTATTTATCTTGCTGTCAATGTAATCTTAACTTTCACCAACCCTCATTCTGCCGCAAGTTCGGGTTTGCGTCTATTTGGCTTTGTGGGATCGGGTAGATTTCCAGCCGCTCGGAATACGGGATCAGTACGTTATCTACGATCTGGTCTGTGGTCATTGCTGCGATTTCGTCTTTCAATGTTCCCCAGCGGCGGATATCGTAAACGGTGTTGAACTCTCCGCTCAGTTCCAGCCTGCGCTCGCGACGGATTGCCGCGCGCATTTCGGCCACTGTACCCGCGCGCAATGCAGAAGCTTTTGCCCTGGCGCGTACCCTGTTCACCAGCGGCAGCGCCTGCGCACTCTTGCCGGTTTCATTCAATGCTTCCGCAAGCATCAGCAGCACATCAGGAAAACGCATTTCAATCAGATCCGTGCTGTATCCCTGCACTGCCGAGCCAGCCGGACGCGCAACCCGAGCCAGCTTTCCATAAGCAATTCCATACTTGAAATCGTCGTGAGCGAATGGCGCATTTGTTCTCTTTACAACATAGTTACCAAGTGTAGGATTGTAGATAATGCTGTCGCCAGGCACAGCTCCTGCCCTTGCTGTTCCCTGGAAGATATACCTCGGAACCGTCGTAAAATCTCTCCTCAGGTCTGTTTTTTCAAACAATTGATAAAAACTGTAAGTTAACCCGTAGTTCGTTTGCTCGTCGCCATTTACAAGTCCGGAAGGAAAAAGATTGAAAGGCAAAATGCTTCCATTCGGCTGCGATGAGTTGATAAAATATCCGAAAGAAAGGACGATTTCACGGTTGCGCTCATTGTCAAGCGAGAAAACATCCGTAAAATCCGGTAGCAGCTCAAAGTCATATTTCTCTTCATTCTCTGTTCCTACCAGCTGACTCAGTACATCTGCCGCTTTCTGGTAATTCTCTGTCCGGTTCAATGGGCGGCCCGCCATTTGCAGGTACACTTTTCCGAGCATTGCTTTGGCTGTACCCGCCGATACGCGCCCCAGTTCTGCACCTCCCCGCGAATCCGGCAGGTTGGCCTCGGCAAATGTCAGATCTGCGATGATGGCTTCGTAAACCTCCACATCCGTCGACCGAGGCGCAAAAATCAGGTTTTCATCTTTCAGCGATTTGATCTCGTCCAGGATCAGCGGCACGCCGCCGAACAGTCTAACCAAATGAAAATATGCATATCCTCTCAAAAATCGCGCTTCGGCAATGTAGGGATCGGCTTCTTCTTCCTCGCCTGGCACCGCCAGTTTTGCATTCGCGATAACAGTATTGGCCCGAAAAATAATCTTGTAAAAACGGCTCCAAACTGACTCGAATGCGGGAGAATTCGCATTGTGCCCAAAACGGTAATAAGGGTCAGCCCCGGAACCGAGTATACCGGCTGTCGCATAGCGGTGCCCTGACTCCGTCAGATTGAACCTGTTGCTGATATCCCCGAAATCAGGGGCTGTGTAAGCGTGGTAAACACCAATTGTCGCCTGGTTGAGACCGTCTTCATCTTTGAAAACTACTTCCTTGCTTAGGGACGAATATGGAGATTCTTCCAGATTTCCCTTGCAAGAACCGATCATAGTCAGCAAAGCCAGTACCGATATTTTTATATGAACTTTCATAGCATTTGTGTCGAGTTAGAAATTGCACGAGATACCGATTGTGTAGGAACGCTGCGCCGGATAAGCGCCATAATCAATGCCTTGCTGCAGCAGTGACTGTGCGTAGGAGCTTACCTCGGGATCAAAGCCGGTGTATTTGGTCAAAGTCCAAAGGTTGGTTCCTGTTACAAACAGCCGCGGATTCTGTATCGGGCCAAGTCGCGGGAAAGTGTATGAAAGACTCAGCATTTTGAGACGAACGAAACTTCCATCTTCCAGCATCGTGGAGTTGATATCACCAGAAGGGATGCCTCTCTGAATACCAGGGTACTTGGGATCATTGTGAGGGTTCGACTCGGTGTATCTTTTATTAAACCAATCTTCCGACTGATTGAACCCCACCCCGCTGTACTCCACCACCCCATTCATAATGTAAAAATTGGTGAGGTTTAGTACGTCGTTGCCGACAGATCCCGTAAACAATGCATTCACCGCCAGGTTCTTCCAGGTTAAATCGTAAGTCCAGCCGAAAGTGAAGTCGGGATTGGATTTGCCCAGCACGACCCGGTCATTGGCCGTGATGATGTTGTCTCCGTTTGTATCTGCATAAATCCACGCACCGTATATCGGTGTACCTGTGCTGCCGGCAGGCCGCGGGCCTTCAAATGTGGCGAAGGTTGGGTTTCCGTTTGCGTCAAAGTCGGTGGTCTGAGTGAGACCAGCAACCTTGTACCCGAAGAACCGTCCTACTTCTTCTCCCGGCGTCAGGATACCCGAAACGCCTCCCAGCAGGTTTCCATTCAAACTTACAAAATCAGATTGCGTACGCTCACCCAGGTCTATCAGCGTATTTACGTTTCTGGAAATGTTCAAACGTGTTGAGAAAGTCACATTCTTCTTCTGAACAATGTTTCCGGTGATGCTCACTTCAAAACCCCGGTTCCGCATGGTACCGTAGTTGTCGATGATCGTGCTTACCCCAGCCTGCGTCGGTACTCTTCTAGGTTGCAGGAGGTCGGAAGTAACCTTATTATAATAATCAAAGCTGAAAACGAGGCGATCTTTGGCGGTATTGAAATCAAAACCCAGGTTCAGCTGGCGGGTTCTTTCCCAGGAAAGATTCGGGTTAGCAATGGTGTTCGGGAAAATGCCTGTACCGATCACGGCGCCGTCTCCCTGCGGCCCCATTTCGTAAAAGCCGCTCGCATACTGCGACAATGAGGAATATGCCCCGATAGCCTGGCTGCCCGTTTCACCCCAGGAACCCCGGAATTTGGTATTGGAAATAAAAGTAATCCCTCTCATAAACTCCTCCTGATCGAGGTTCCAGGCTAGCGCTACTGACGGAAATACCCCGTACTTATTATTGGCCGCAAAAGCAGAGGCCCCGTCAATGCGCACGGAACTGTTCAGCACATATTTACCCTTGAACGAGTAATTGGCCCGCAAAAAGGCTGATTGTAAAACGCGTTTTTCCTTGAATGAACCGATCGACTGGGACTGCGCGCTGCCTATGTTATCTACCCCGAAAAACGGAATATCGTAGCCGCTCGAACTGGTGTTGACGAATTCAACAGTCTGGTCGTTATATTCCACACCCAGGGTTGTATTCAGGTAATGGTCTGTTTTAAAGGTCTTTTCGTACTGCATGTAGGCATTTACATTGTAGCTGTACGTGTTGGAAGTGTTGTTGCTGCCCTTTCCCTTCACGGGGTTTCCTTCGGCTGTGGAAGGAGGAAGAAAAACTTTCCTGCGGGTAAGGTTCTGGTTCCCGGCCAGGCTCACAACCAGGCTCAGCCCATCAGTCAGGCGGAAGAAATTTTCAATGTTCAGGATGGAGTAGTCGCTCTGCGTCACGTCTGTCTTTGCAGTCAGCTCATTCACCGGATTGGAAAAGTAGTAGCCTGAGTAGTTGGGAATACCCATACTGTTGTTTCCCAGATAATCCAGTTCCAATGTAGGCGCCGCGCGAAGTCCGTCCATTAACCCGCCTGAACTTGGCCAGGCGCGGGAGGCTGTTACCGCCCGGTTGGTCTTCTGGCGGCTGAACGAAACCTGACCTTTGACAGTATACCAATCGTTGATCTCATTGTTGAGGTTGACACGCAAGCTCGCCCTGTTATTGTCCGAATTGATGATTGTACCTTTTTCCTTTAAATAATTAGCGGAAATGTAGTAGGAGGATTTCGGGCTGCCGCCTGACAAGCTGAGCGTAATATCTTCGCGGAAGCTCGGCTGCGTGATGGCCTCGACCCAGTCTGTATTCGTGAATGCACTATCCAGGTTTTCGAAAGGCGCATTACGGCCGGTGAGCAGGTAGCTCTCGTTGATCACCTGTGCATACTGCCGCGAATTCATCATTTTGATCGGGTTTGAAACAGAGCCGAACGAGGTTTTGTTAACCAGCTCCACGCGTCCCTCGCCCCTTTTTCCTGATTTGGTCGTGATCAGAACTACGCCATTTGCTCCGCGTGAACCGTAGATAGCGGTAGCTGATGCATCTTTCAGAATCTCCATGCTCTCGATATCATTCGGATTGATCCCGTAAAGTCCGTTTTGTGAAGTGGCGCCTGTGAAATTCGCCCCGGCTTCGCGGTAAGGCGGCATTGGAAATCCGTCGACCACGTAAAGCGGCTCATTGTTCCCACTGAGTGAATTGTTGCCCCTGATCCGCACAACCGTCGCTGCGCCGGGTTCGCCGGAAGTTTCAGTTACCTGCACGCCGGTGGCCCTTCCCTGAAGCGCCTGGTCAACAGTATTGACCACTGCTGATTTATATTCCGTACCTGCTACCCTCGAAGTCGAACTCGCGAGATCGCGTTTGCTTTGCGCCCCGTAACCTACCACTACGACCTCTTTCAAGGCTTTTGCTTCTGGTAAGAGCTGCACATTAAATGTGGTTTGATTACCGATTGGCGTTTCTTTTGAAGTAAAACCTACGAAGCTGTAAACCAGGGTTCCGCCATTTGCGGGTACTTTCATTTGAAAAGAACCGTCCGGCTCAGTTATCGCCTGGATCTGCGTTCCTTTTACGAGAACCGCGACACCCGGCATTCCTATACCTTTTTCGTCGACAACCTTACCTTTAATGGACCTGGCGTCGGGACCAAGTTCTTGCGAAGCAGGGCCTGCGACCGCAGAATCTGCGGGTTGAGAAATTGGCTGGCCGGGTTGCTGTGCCGCCTGTTGCGCTGGCTGGGTGGCAGGCTGTCCCGGCTGATTTTGCGAACCAATGCTGTCGGTTTTCGCTGGTGCAGCAGTTGAGTCAGTTAATGCAGCTGCTTTTTGAGTAGTGTCAGGAGGAGTAGTCGGTTTGACCAGCGGATCGAAACTTTGCGAAGTTTTAGCTGGCGTAGTTGGTGAGGAAGTCGAGGCTCCGGGAGTCGGCACTCCAGGAGTCGGCACTCCGGGAGTCGATACTCCGGGAGTCGATACTCCGGGAGTCGATACTCCGGGAGTCGATACTCCGGGAGTCGACACTCCGGGAGTCGGCACTCGGGAAGCTGGGTTGTTGGCTGAGTCTGCGGGTATCTTTGATTTGGGGAGGGTATCAGCGGCTGGCCTGATTACCGGTTGTGGAATTGTAGCATCGGGCTTTGCCTTGCGGGTTGTGTCCGGACTTACCTGTTGTGCGTGAATGTTGTTGACTTTAAATAAAAATAACAGCAGGGAAACCAAACCAATCCTCAGAAAAATGAACGTGCCCGCAGCGGAGCTACGCCCATTTAATCGTCGAGTTTTTTGCATATAGATTCGTGGCTAGGTGAGAGGACGTTTGTCCGTATTTGTTTGAGTTACATAGCCGAGGACAAAAACCGTACCGCTATGTTCCCAGCGGTTATAAAATAGCTTCTCCCGTGAATGGGCGGCTGTTTCAGCTTATCCTTAAAAGCCGCCCGCTTGCTAACCGTTGTTGCTATATGCAACACCTTTTTTACCCGCCGCACTAGGCTGTCGGTATGTATTTTGTACATTGGCAAATAATGGCGAAAGCCAGCTCATTAATTTTTGGAAACAATAAGCTTCCGATTACATTTGCTAAACTCCCATGGTTCGTTTGGGACTATATTGCTTTTTTGTAAAAGGAGTTCAAGAAAACAGCTTCGAAATGCGCCAGGAACAACTGCTTACCGCCGACTATATTGATTCTCAGATAGGAAATGTAATTGAATATTATGTTCGCTGGGAATTTGAAGAAGACCCTTTTTATGGGAAAGCCAGGATAAAAGGATTAGTCGACGATGATTCGGGAGGATTGAAAATCATTTGCGACGTGATCGAAGGAAGTGACCTGGAACTTGCCTACGAAGAAGAAGAGATCTTCATGATGTCCGACAATCATCCCATTTACACCGGCACGCTTCCCGAAATTTACTCTGCCAACTGGGTCAGTACCGACGGCAAGAAAAAGAAGCAGATCTTCATTGCCCCTGAAAACGAGAATGCGAAGGATTTTGCGATTTCTCAGACAAACAGTAAGGTGATCGTCAAAAGGATTTATTGATTTTAAGAATATCAGAAACAGGAAAGGCGCGGTGAATGCTACTGCGCCTTTCCTGTTTCGTTTTTATTCCTTGACAATCTTCTTGGTTAATACGCGGTCCTCAAATTCGGCTTTGATGATATACAACCCTGAGGAATAATTCGTCAGATTGAAGTCGTACACATTCGATGCCACCTCACCGGTAATCAGTCGCTCGGCCACTTTCTGGCCTGCTACATTGTACACGGTAATAGCTTTCAAACCGACCGGATGCGGGTAGAACTGAACCGAGAAAATGCCCGTCGTAGGGTTAGGCGACACCAGAAACCCGGCTTCTTTCAAATTCGGATTCACGGTAACTGCCCTCACATTGACATCGTCGAGGAAAATGTCGTTCTCATTTCCATTGCTGTTCAGGAACGCGATCAGGATCTCGCCTTGTCCGATAAACTCACTGATGTTGATTTCTTCCCTCCTCCATTCGTTAACAGTCGGCGTAAATGCAACACGCGTAGCCGCGCTTCTTGTCACCAGGCTCGAGCCCCATTTCCGGTAAACACTCCGGTAAGTCTGCCCGCAATCCGTGCTGACTAGTACCTGCAAAGTATCCCAGACATTGTTTTGTACCGAGGTACTCGTGTAAGTAGCCGCGGCGAGCTGGAAGGAAACAAATGCAGAGTCGGCGCCCGCAATGTTCACGGTCGGCAGGCGCAGGTAGTCACGCTGGCCTATTGACGCGTTATTGAAGTTTGAAATACGAACTGACGCGCTGCCCGTTTTTGCCGCCACATTTGTTTTTTCCCACGTGGATCCATTATCAGGATTTACAATATCCCAGCCGCGCGGCGGGAATAGACGTTCGAAGCTCTCTGTGATCGGCGGTGCAAATGGCTCATAATATATGAAGTCAAGTGACAATGCATCGTTGGAAGTATTTTCATCCTGTGCACCATTTGGATCGGAGGTGTAGATCGTAAGCACGTGGTTACCCTCTGCGGTAGTCAGCGCTGGGAGGGTTACTGTTGTCTCTGCAAACGTGGCCAGCGAGCCGGTCCAGCGGTACGTCTGCGTGGTTCCATTGTCGATTACCGCATGAACAGTTACCGAAGTAAGTGTTTCGGTGCCCCTGTTTTCGAGGATAATGCGCGGGGTAAATGTATTTGTACAAATCCGTTGATCGGGCTGTGTAATTGATTGAACGGACGCGTCTTTGGCTTTCAGATTAACCGGCGTGCAGCCGTTTGACTGGGCCAACAATGCACGGTAGGCTTCAAAAGCAGCCTCCATCCTGGCGACCTGCTGCCTGGTGAACATCAGCAAACAAGCGTCGGGCGTGTAGTCCATATAATTCTGGTACATAATTCCGGGACTCGTCGGAGTACATCTGTCCGTTAAGATACCTGTTCTGCAAGTGTTCGTGCTCCCCGACTGGTTGGGCGTATCATCCACCTCGTCGCTTCCGGAGCAGGAATCATTATCATCGCCCCAGATGTGGTACAGATTAAAGAAATGCCCCAGCTCGTGCGTAAGTGTTTTGCCCTGGTTATATCCGGTCGTAACGCCGCCGGGCAGTGAACCATAATCTACAACGACACCTTGCTCGTCTTTCACACCGTCATTGGGGAACGTTGCGTAGCCAAGCGTCGAATTTGACAAATCACATATCCATATATTCAAGTACTTATCCGTATCCCAGGCATCCGCGCCACCTGATTCGACGTGTTTGACGAAGTTCGTTGTGTAATCGAAAGTCGAGCGATTGGTTTGGTAACGCACGATTCCATTCGAGGGAAGATCATCAGGGGTGCGCTGAGCAAGGCAGAATTTGATGCCCGACTGCCCGAACAGCGACCGGAAATGGGAAGGTATCTGGCTGGCGCCTGCATTCTGGCCCGCATAGTCTTTGTTGATCGTATCGAGCTGCGCGAGGATCTGCGCGTCGGTTACCTGCGACTGGCGGTTGAGCACCACGTGAAATACAACCGGTATCGTGACTTCCGACGTAGTCCGCATCGATTTTCCCGATTGAATACGCGCATTTACGATTTGTTTTAAAACAGCTTCCCGCTGGTCAAACATCAGCTTTAATGCAGGCTGGGCAATAAAACGCTGGTTGAGCAGCTCCATGGTTCCGCATCTTTCCTGTGCAGCGGCTGGCACCAGTATTGTGAAAAAGAGCAAACAAAATAGGTATGTAATCCGTGGTATAGAATATTGCATTGAGTGTTAGAGGAACGTTGTTGAATATCAAACCCTGCTTCAGGTTCAAAGTCTCACATGGATTACGAAAAATAAATAGCTAATGATGCGAATTGTAAAACATTTAATTTGTTTTTAACATTAAAAGTATTCCACTTTCCGTATCCCAGCATTGATGATGCCGGCCGCTCAAAGAAAAATTATTCACATTGACATGGACGCATTCTACGCTTCCGTAGAGCAGCGCGACTTTCCCGAGTATAGGGGAAAACCGCTGGCGGTGGGTGGCTCGCCTACCGGAAGGGGCGTGGTGGCCACCGCGAGTTATGAGGCGCGGAAGTTTGGCGTACGATCAGCAATGCCTTCCCGGCAGGCTATTAAACTTTGTCCGCAAATCATATTTGTACCGCCTAGGTTTGAGGTATATAAAGCTGCGTCGCGCAAAATACGAGAGATTTTCTCGCGCTATACCGATCTGATCGAACCCCTTTCACTAGACGAAGCTTACCTGGACGTGACAGAAGACAAGCTGCACATTGGATCGGCAATGGAAATTGCGAAACGTATTAAGCAGGAAATCAAAGAGGAACTGCAGTTAACGGCGTCTGCCGGCGTGTCTATTAACAAGTTTGTGGCAAAAATCGCGTCCGACCTGAACAAACCCGACGGGCTGACCTTTATCGGTCCTTCCAAAATAGAAAACTTCATGAGTACGCTGCCAGTTGAGAAATTTCACGGTGTAGGCAAGGTAACTGCTGACAAAATGAAGACGATGGGCCTGTTTACCGGAGGAGATCTGAAAGCATTGTCCGAGGAAGAGCTCACCCGGAGATTCGGAAAAAGCGGCTTGTTCTTCTATCGCATTGTCAGAGGAATTGACGAGCGGGAAGTCCAGACGCATCGTGAGACCAAATCGCTGGGCGCCGAGGATACCTTTACGTACGATCTTACCACGCCGGAGGAAATGTATAAGGAGCTGGACAGGATCGGTGAAACGGTTTGCAACAGGTTAAAGAAAAGCCACCTGCAGGGCCGAACAGTTACACTTAAAGTCAAATTCAGCGATTTTACACAGATTACCAGAAACCAGTCTTTTCCAAAGCCAATCTCGGATTTTGATTCTATTGTAGAAACAGCGCGGGCTTTGCTGGATAAGGTAGAAATGAATGAAAAGCCTGTGCGGCTGCTCGGTATTTCCTTATCAAACTTTCACGAACCCGAAGTAAGGAGCAGAAAGCCGCGGGATCCCGAGCAGCTGGAATTATTCCCTTGAGTCAAAGCAGCAATGCATCTACCCGGTGTGCCTGCACTTTTTTCTCGCAGGGCGACCATGAAAATATGGTAAACCTGCCGTCCTGTGAAGCTACGAGTGCGATAGCATCACGCTGATCGTGCACAAACTGTGCAGCAGACAAATGCCTTGTGCCGCCAGTTTGCACAGGATGGACTACCATTCCTTCATTGCCTATAACCGGCTCCGTAACTATAATTTCTTCTACCGGAGATCCATCTGCGGCGCGGCCGATCTTGGCGCCGAACGCAAGCAGTTCATAACTATCATTGATAATCGTTGCGCCGTCTACCGCAGTAAGTCCGGCCATATTGTTGATCGCGGAGCTGAATTGTGTTTGCCACGAAAAGGGATTCGGTTCTTTCAGGTATCCTCTGTAAAGCTCTGCCAGCTCAGAGAACGCGGGCTGAACATGATACGTAATGGGATGTATAATGGATTTGCGCCAGGTTTCCTGGCCGGTAGGCACAACCAGCAAAATGCCGCCGCGCTCGTGGGCGCGCATGGAAACAGCCAGCTGCACAAGCAGGTTCGGCGAATCGTTCCACATGGTTGGGGATCTGAAACCCATCATGGAATTCACCACGGAGGGACAGTCTTTTACTTTCCCGCTCTCTTCATTCACAATCTTAACCTGGTCTCCTTTAAGCACAGCCACATTGACGAACTTACCAAAACCATCTACCCGCCGGTGCTTGATTACCAGCATTCCCGGCTCAATAACTTCCAGTACGAAACACAAACCCGGGATTACCCGCGTGGTACCCCAAATGCGCAGCTCGCCACCCTCCTGCCAAACGCCCAAATGGATTCCTGACCGTTCCACAGCAGGCGCGAGCTTGGTGAGGGTGTTGGCCGACAGCGGCAATGTTTCTGCAAAAATAAGCGGGTGCTCTGCGTCGCGCGGCGGCAGATAGGCGATAGACACTTTGGGGGACCTCCCCTCTTCTTTCCGTAAACTGGCCCAAAAAGTGGTATCTACAATCGCCTCTATCGTCTTCCGATCCGGTTTGGGGGCCAGGTCCTGTTCGTAATACCTGCTGACGGCACTGTGGTGTTTCTCAAAGTGGCTGACAACCTGCTCTGCGATTTCGCGAGCTGCTTTATAGGTAGTGGTCGGGTATAACTCGCTTGCGTCGAAAGTAAATTCGGTATTAAGCATTGTAGAAAGATTAGACAGTCGGAGAAAATGAATGTTCCGGAGAGAACCTCGGTTTAGTACAAGAAACAAAAACTGGTCTTAAAAAGTTAAATCAGTAAAAAATTTAAGCAAGGTTTTAGATTACCGTACAACCATTGAGTATTTTTTTTCACACATTATTAAAAAGCAGCACCCCAGATGCAAAGTTTTTATTGATTGATTATGAGGTATTTCAAGGTGAATAAAGCCGTTAAATCATTATTTTCCGGAAAATAAAAGTGTATGCTTCCAACCAATTTAGTTTGGACAGGATCATAGGGATATCAGATACTCTGTTAGCCATGAAAATTTAAATTTAGCTTTACCGGTATGAATAACGTCCTAGAATATCGAACTTGCCTGCAACAAACCCCTATCTTTTCTGGTATTTTAAATCAAAGCAGTTAAAATTAAATTTTGTAATTGAAAAATACAGAAACAGCCTATTAAAAAGCATCGCGGATATTCTCCGGCTTTTTGACCCACCTCTCCTCGTATCATATTTTTAAGTCAGCATTCGTGGTCAGTTTTTTGAGACTACTATTTTAATAATTCAACGATATCAAGTGAACGCGTATATAGTTTTCGTGAGTAGGCGTGATTTACAATCTTAATGGTTCAATTATTTAAGGCAAGCGAGTGACTTGCCGGATACAATGAAATAATGAAGGGGTCGTTTCAAGAGGAACCTAACCTTCACAGGTTCATCCATCAACATTAATAAAATCGCTATCGGAAACACTATTACGCTACACTAAAACTGTAAATTAATGAGAAGCATCTCCGTAGTAATTCCGAATTTTAACGGAAGACACTTGTTCGAAAAATATTTCGAGACCAATTATAAAATCCTGAAAGGGCTCGGGCCGGAGGTACAAATCATCGTTGTAGACGATGCATCTACGGACGACTCGGTTGCGTATCTGGAACAACACTATGGTGATAATATCACTATCATCCGTAAGGAAAAGAACTCCGGCTTTGCGAACACCTGCAACCTGGGCATCAGAAAGGCAACCAACGATCTTATCTTCCTCCTGAATACGGATGTTACTCTGGAAGAAGGTTATTTTGAAAAGCTATATAAGTATTTTGAGCTCGAAGATACCTTCGGCGTAATGGGGCGGATCATCGGAATGGATGACGATAATATCCTCGATGCCGCACGCTCACCCAAAATCCTGGGCCGGAAAATAAAGCCGAGCAATTTCTTTTACTTGCAGGATTCCGATACACTGACGCCTACTTTCTACCTTTCCGGCGCAATTGCATTGATGGATACCCGGAAGCTGAAAGCGATCAACGGGTTCAATGAAATGTTCAATCCTTATTACGGCGAAGATCAGGAAATGTCGATCCGCGCCTGGCGTTTGGGTTGGAAATGCTACTACGAGCACAATGCGGTTTGTCGCCACGAAGTATCTGCTACGACAAAAGGCCACAAGGATATATACTCGGTAAAAAGGATCTATTTCCGCAACCGCTATTACATGCACCACCTGCACCTGCACGGCATTGATCTGAACCTTTACCATTTACAGGTTATCCTGAGCGACGTGCTGCCAAGTCTGCTTACTTTCCAGTTTTACAAAGCAGAAGCCTACCTCGACTTCCTGCGGAACATGAATGAGCTGAAAATGAGAAAGCGCGCTTTCAAGCGGCAGATGAAAGTCCACAAATCCAACATCGGGATCATCGAGGTCATCGAAAACATACAGTACATGCTCAAATACAAGCAGGTTGTGAAATTGTAACCTCGGCTAGTACTTTTACAAAGGATAAGCATTAATTTGCGTCCTCAACCGGAAATTTCTCAGTTTCCGGCTATTTTACTTTCGGGTGTACGCAATGTACACTATCCATTTAATAATGAAAACATACTTCCGATTACTGTCATTTGCACAGCCAATTGCCAGATTTGCATTTCCTTACATTGTTTGTACAGTCCTTGGTGTCATATTCAATACGCTAAACCTTGCCCTGCTGGCGCCTCTGCTCAGCACATTATTTAACAACAATGATGAAGGTACAGCGCTGATTGCCAGACCAGACAGCTGGTTCGATGTTCCTACCGCATTAAACTATTTTGCCCAACAGGCCAACCTGGAATACGGTGCACACGGCGCGCTTCGTATTGTTTGCGGCGTGATCGTGATCTCAGTTCTGCTTTCCAATATCTTCAAATACTTTTCGCAGCGCATCATGGAAAACTTACGTATCCATACGTTGCTGAACCTGCGCAAAACAGTTTTTGATCACGTCATGAACCTGCATGTAGGTTATTTCAGCAATCAGCGAAAAGGGGATATTATTTCAAAGATTGCATCCGACGTACAGGTAGTCCAATTTTCTGTGACCGGCACTTTGCAGGTGGTTTTCAAAGAGCCGCTTCAATTGATCGCTTACATTTTCATGCTCTTTGCGACCTCCGTAAAGCTGACATTGTTTGCGATTCTGGTCATTCCGGTCTCAGCTTTTCTTATTTCAAAAATTGTAAAGCGCCTGAAAGAGCAGGCTGCATTGGCGCAGCATTATTTTGGTCTGATGATCAGCTATCTCGATGAAGCTTTAAGCGGCGTTAAGATCATCAAAGCTTTCAATGCCACTGAGCAGATCAAGGAGAAGTTCCATAGTGAAAACATCCGGTACTCGGAGCTCGGCAGGAAAATGGCCCGCAGGCAGCAGTTAAGTTCACCTGTATCCGAATTCCTCGGTGTGGGTATGGTCGCGATCATCGTACTTTATGGCGGCTCGCTGATACTCGACAATCAATCTGATCTCAGCGTATCCAAGTTTGTGGCGTACATCGCTTTATTTTCACAGGTAATGCGCCCGGCGAAAGCATTGACTGATTCGTTCAGTACCATTCACGCGGGAATAGCCGCGGGAGAGCGGGTTCTGGAATTGATTGATGAAAAACCGGAAATCAACGATGCGCCCGACGCTATTGACCTGAAAGACTTCAAAGAGGCGATCAAGCTCGAAAACCTATCGTTCTCCTACCCCGCCCGGCCTGTCCTCAACGCAATTAATGTAACCGTCCCGAAAGGCAAAACCGTCGCATTGGTAGGTCCGTCAGGAGGCGGCAAATCGACGCTGATGGATTTACTGCCCAGGTTTATAGATGCGCAGTCCGGCAGGGTTACCCTGGACGGTATCGATGTCAGGAACATCAAGCAAGAGTCACTTTGGGCACTTTTCGGTTTGGTTAACCAGGAATCCATGCTCTTTAACGACACAATTTTCCAGAACATCGCTTTTGGAAATCCGGATGCTACAATGGAACAGGTGGAAGCTGCTGCACGCGTCGCCAACGCACACGAATTCATCATGAATACAGAGCACGGCTATTATAGCAACATTGGTGACCGGGGTATGAAGCTCTCCGGCGGGCAGAAGCAGCGGATCTGTATTGCGCGTGCAGTATTAAAAAATCCACCGATCATGCTTTTAGATGAAGCTACTTCGGCGCTGGACACCGAATCGGAAAAATTGGTACAGGAAGCATTGAACAATCTGATGAAAAACCGGACTTCACTGGTGATCGCGCACAGGCTGAGCACGATTCAGAATGCAGATATGATTTTGGTACTCGACCAAGGGAAAGTTGTTGAACAGGGCAATCACTCGGAGCTCATCGCACACGAAGGTCTTTACAAACGATTGATTGACATGCAGACATTTAACGAGTAGTTTAATAGTAACCAATTATGTTTAAAAAGAGAAATCTGGTTTCCCGGCTTTGGCTGAAACATACGGACAAAATCCGCTATAAACAGTATAAGTGGGAGTTGCGGAACCAGAAGCAACTGGCTTTTTCCAACTTCATAACAGACTCAGAAAAACTGACAAGCCCGGCGAAGATCATCAATTTCGCAAAACAAAACGGGAAGATCCGGCTTAGCCACAGCGGCAATGCCGGTGACGTAATATATGCATTGCCGACGATCGAGGCAATTCGCAAACTGACTGGTGCACGCATTGAACTGTACCTCCGCCTTGGCCAGCCGCTGATACTTTCGGGCTACAACACGCACCCGCTGGGCAATGTAATGCTGAATGAAAAGATGGCCGAAATGCTGATCAAACTACTCCGGCCGCAGCGATACATTGATCACGTGGAAATTCATACTGATCAAACAATTGACATAGATCTTGACTATTTCCGCGCTGGCGGAATCCCTCTTGACAAAGGAAATATCGCGCGCTGGTGCAGCTATCTGACCGGCGTCAATCCTGTGCTTTGGAAACCCTGGCTGGAAGTGGAACCGGATCGGAGTTACGAGAACATCATCGTGATGGCACGTAGCGAACGTTACCGGAACTACACAATCAACTACAAATTCATGAACCAGTACCCCGATATTGTTTTTATCGGTGTGGAATCTGAATACAAGGATATTAAGAAGACGATACCAAACATCCGCTGGGTGCAGGTGGATGATTTTATGCAAATGGCGCGGATTATCGCTGGTTGCAAGTTTTTTATAGGTAACCAGTCTTTCCCCTACTCCATTGCCGAAGGTCTGAAAGTGCCTCGCATTCTGGAAACATCATTTGAAGTAATCAATGTAGTGCCTGAGGGAAATGACGGATTCGATTTCTTTTTCCAGGAACATCTCGAATCGCTTGTAAGTACGCTCAATAATCAAAAGCAGCAGGAAAAAACTATTTAGGTACAACTTTTCAAAAGTACCTGATCAATCAACGTTCGTTATATAAATGGATAGCCCCGGAAACGTGGCAGTGGTGGTACCCCTTTACAAAACCACCCTGACCCACTATGAAGAAATTTCATTGCAGCAATGCGCGCGCGTGCTCGGCAACTATCCCATTATCGCTGTAAAACCGGAGAACCTGGAAATCAGTACACTGCCCGAAATGGCAGCTTTCAGTAAAGTGATCAGCTTCGACCCTGCCTATTTTTCGGGAATTGAAGGCTACAACCAGCTCATGCTCAGTCAGGAATTTTATGCAAAATTTATCAACTACGAATTCATTCTCATTCACCAGCTTGACGCATTTGTTTTCCAGGACGAACTAACCAGGTGGTGCAAAAGCGGGTACGACTACATTGGGGCCCCCTGGCCCAAGCGCCTGGAAGAACCCGATTTCATTAAAGCATTCAAAACAAAAGCAATTACCTTTTACCACCAGTGGCGCAACATTCAGGAAGACGGATTACCGCACCCACGCCAGTTTGATAACCAGGTAGGAAATGGCGGCTTTTCACTGCGCAGGGTACGCAAATTCCATCGTATTGCGGGAGAAATGCGGGACAAGATTGAAGAATACCATCGACGGACCGAGCACCAGTTTCACGAAGATGTATTCTGGAGTATCGAAACAAACCGCGGAATTCCCAAGCTGCGCATTCCGGAGTACAAAAAAGCTTATCAGTTTTCCATTGAAAACAACCCTGAGCGCGGCGTGCGCTTTAATAAAGGCAAGCTTCCGTTTGGCTGCCACTCCTGGGACCATAATCTCGATTTCTGGAAGCCTTATATTGAAGCATGCGGCTACACTTTGGACTAAGTCAACCACGCTTTTTCCATACCCGCCAAAGGTCGACATACAACTTATACCATTTGCCCCCGGCAAAAATCCGCGACTTACGCGACTTCCAGAGTATTTCGGCAAGACGCCCGTAAGAACTACCCTGATCCAGTTGCCTGTTATGAAAAGCTTTGAATGCTTTTCGCTCATTGCGGAGTAAATGCGCCTCATTGAGCTCATCCGTATTCACAGGCAGAATTGCACTCCATTTTTCGTGTACTTTTAAAATCGCATCTTCCCAATCCTTTGAAAAAGCGCCTTCGGAAAAGTGCCGCAGCAGGATCTCGTAGGTCACAGCCACTTCATATTTAGTACCTGTTGCAAGTGAAAAGTCGATATCGTAAGCATGAAAGCCCGTCAGCAGCTTCTCGTCGAATGGATGTTGTTCAGCAATGGATTTCCTGGTACACATCCAGCAACCGTCAATACTTGCGACCTTTGATAACTTTTCATTCCGCGGATTCCGGTAATCCAGAAACTCCTCCTTTCCGGAATACTTGAATCCCTGCATCAGGCAGCAATAAAACGCTCCATTCAATTCGAGATCTGCATTGTACCAGCTGGAAGGTACGACAGACTTATACCCGCCACCTGCCACGCCAAGTAAACCCAAGCCTGCATTGTTCCTGAAGATATCCACCAGTTTCTGCCCCCAGTTCACAGTTATCATCTCAATATCTTCATGCATGAAGCAAATGATATCATAGCTTGCCTGCCGGGCGCCCATGTTGTAAATCTCGCAGATACCTTTTTTCAGTACATTATTATCAAAGTCAAGAAGCTCAAAAGGTACCCCGATGGTAATTTCTATACTTTGCTTTACCCGGGAAAGATCCCGCGGATTGGCGGAACATATTACGATTGAAATCATGGAATACTGGCCTGGCTAATAGTTTTGGAAGTGAGGCCAAAATTAATGCTTTAAGTAGATCACCCCCAACGCATGTTTTATAAACTAATTCCAATTCAATAGATCCAGATGAAACGTTTGCTCTTCTTAGTACTCCTTTTTACCTCTCAGGCCGCTTTTTGTCAACTGAAACTCGCCCGCTTGTTCTCCGACCATGTTGTACTGCAACGCCAGAAACCCATTCCGGTTTGGGGCTGGTCGAAGCCCGGTGAAAAGGTCAAAGTAACCCTCGCGGGTCAAAGTTTGGAAGGTAAAGCCGATAATTCAGGTAAGTGGCAGGTGAGCTTCAAACCAATCGAGGCAGGTGGCCCGCATACAATGCAGGTAACGGGTAAGTCTGGCAATGTGGTTGTGAATGATATACTGATCGGTGAAGTCTGGCTTTGTTCGGGACAGTCTAATATGGAATGGCCGGTTAGTGCAGCCAAGAATTATGAAGCAGAAAAAAAAGATGCTGAATACCCCCAGATCCGTCACTTTCGCGTAGATCACCAGGTTTCAATGCAACCGGAAAAAGATTTGAATGCGGGCGAATGGAAAATTGCGACTTCCGAGGCAGTAGGCGCGTTTTCTGCTATCGGGTTTTTCTTTGCTCGTGAAATCAATCAAAAACTCAACATACCTGTCGGCATTCTGCATTCATCCTGGGGCGGCTCCCAGATCGAAGGCTGGATCAGCAAAGAAGCGATGCTCGAAGATGAGGAGCTGAAAAACTACGTCGCAACAATGCCGAAGACCTGGGAAGAAGCCGACGTAGTAATGGACGCAAAGCTGCGGAAACAGCTTTTTAAAAGCGCCTCCGTTTCGCCTTCGGCAGAGGATGAAAAAAGATACACTTCCGGAAACGCGGATTTCAGTTACTGGCAAAAAGTAGCAGATCCGGTTGGACAATGGGACTGGAAAGGTTCGCAGGGATTTCGTGGACAGGGCTATATGGCAAAAGAAGTGGACGTAACCGCCAACGTGACAGCACAGCCAACTACCCTTTCGCTACCTGAAAACGACAGTCCCAACCAGATCTATATTAATGGAAAGCTGGTGTACGAAGGCGCGATGAAAGGAACCAGAAAGATCAGTATTCCCGCGAATACATGGAAAGCAGGGAAAAACCAGCTTGTGATCAAAATGGGCAACATGGTCGGACAATCGTGGTTTGGGCCAGGCTTCATGGGCTCGGCCAATGACCTTTATCTGGAAGAAAGCGCAGGTAAGATAAGCATTTCCAAAGATTGGTACCTGATGCCGGCATTCTCAGAAAAACACGAATACGCGCACTTGGTGAACAATGTGGGAACAACCATTTATAACGCGATGATCGTGCCGTTGATCCCATTTGCGATCCGCGGTACATTATGGTATCAGGGCGAAACAAACGCCTCCCGCGCATATCAGTATAGAAAATCATTTCCGTTGATGATCAATGACTGGCGCAAACGCTGGAAAGATGATTTTTCCTTTTACTGGGTACAACTATCCAGCTTTGGAAGTGAAAATAACAGCAATCAGGGCAGTTCCTGGGCCGAATTGCGCGAGGCGCAGAATATGACATTGAGCCTGCTAAAAACAGGAATGGCTGTGTCTACTGACGTCGGAAACCCGAACGATATTCACCCCACAAACAAACAGGACGTTGCGCACCGCCTCGCGACCAATGCATTGAAGCTCGATTATGGACAGAACATTCCTTATGCTTCTCCCATTTTCGACAAGGCTGTTTTCAGTGATAAAAACGCGGAGGTAACTTTCAA
Organism: Dyadobacter crusticola DSM 16708; assembly: GCF_000701505.1. Lineage (GTDB taxonomy): Bacteria > Bacteroidota > Bacteroidia > Cytophagales > Spirosomataceae > Dyadobacter > Dyadobacter crusticola. The sequence continues at coordinate 309,751 of NZ_JNJB01000005.1, forward strand.
GAATGCCGCAAATGGTTTGATGACGCGCGATAAATACGGGTATGTAAAAGGATTTGAAATTGCCGGTGAAGACAAGGTGTTCCATTTCGCTCAGGCAGTGATCGAGGGTGATAAAGTAATTGTTTTAAACCCTACCAACACTAAGCCTGTTTCAGTTAGATACGCATGGTCCGACGCGCCGGAAGATGCTAACCTGTACAGCAAAGACGGTTTTCCGGTCAGCGCATTCAGAAGCGACGATTGGACAGGAAAGACAGAGGGGGTTAGTTTTGAATGAATGACTGAATGACTGAATGAGTGAATGAGTGAATGAGTGAATGAGTGAGTGAATGAATGAGCCGCCGTGGAACGGCCGCCAATGAATGAGAGAATCTGATGTGGAGCGGAAGTGAACAATAAATGACCAAATGACTTAATGACCCAATGACAAAATGATAAAATCAATTCCCAAGAAATTTCTGTTGGTCGCTGTTCTGTCGTTATCAGTTTTTATCAGTTCCCGCTCTCTTTTTGTTGAAGCTCCCGCAGATGATAAGGAATGGCCGGAATACCTCGGCGGACCAGACCGCAACCATTACTCTTCGCTTACTCAGATCAACCCGGGTAATGTGAAACAATTGCAGGTAGCCTGGACCTATTCCATGCCGGACTCTGGTCAGACACAGGTCAATCCCATTGTTATAGATGGCGTTTTGTACGGCGTAACTGCCACGGTGCAGGCATTTGCATTGGACGCTTTTACCGGCAAACAGCTTTGGATTTTTGGTGATAAATCAAAAAACGGTTCCAATACAAGCCGCGGACTAACCTATTGGAGTGATGGAGAAGACAAGCGGATTCTGCATGCGATGGGTGAATTCCTGTACGCACTCGACGCGAAAACCGGAAAACCGATCAAAACCTTCGGCGATAACGGTCGCATTGACCTGCACACGGGGCTTCCCGAGGTGGCGTTGAAAAAGTACATGGTTTCAAATACGCCCGGGACAATTTTCGAAGATCTGATCATTATGCCGTTGCGCCTTTCTGAGGAATCCGATGCGGCACCGGGCGATTTGCGCGCATTCAATGTGCGTACAGGCAAGCTCGTCTGGACTTTTCATACAATCCCCTATCCAGGTGAATTCGGTTACGAAACTTTCCCGCCGGACGCTTACAAAAACACCTATACCGGCGCGGCAAATAATTGGGCTGGTACCGCAATCGATCGAAAACGCGGGATATTATATGTACCCACCGGTTCCGCAGGTTATGATTTTTATGGAGGAAAACGGAAAGGAGCTAACCTCTTTTCCAACTGTCTGCTCGCATTGGATGCACGGACCGGAAAGAGAATCTGGCATTACCAAACCATGCATCATGATATATGGGACAGAGATTTGCCTGCTCCGCCGAACTTAATTACGATCACGAAAAATGGTCAGAAGATCGATGCGGTAGCCCAGGTAAGTAAACAAGGGTACATTTTCCTCTTCGACCGGGTTACTGGCAAGCCCATTTACCCGATCCGCGAAGTCACTGCGCCGCAAACTGCGTTGCCGGGTGAACATCCCTGGCCCACCCAGCCGGTACCAACCAGGCCGGCTGCGTTTGCAAGACAAGCCTACGCGCTGACAGAGAACGACATCAGTCAATATGCACCGGACCGGGATTCACTGAAAATGAAATTCAAAACCTACAAAAAAGCATTGTTTGCGGCGCCAAGTAAGGAAGGTACCGTGATCCTCCCCGGATTCGACGGTGGCGCCGAATGGGGCGGCGCGGCGGCTGATCCTGATAAGGGTATTTTATATGTAAACAGCAATGAAATGGCGTGGATCCTGACCATGAAGGACACACCAAAAGAGTCGGAACTATCGGCATTGAGCCCAGGTGAGAAAACCTACACGACCTACTGCGCCACCTGCCACGGTGCACAGCGGAAAGGCAATGCGAAAAGCGGGTATCCCTCGCTTGTTGATATTGGTACGCGCCGAGACCGGGCATTTGTCAGCCAGCTAGTTACATCAGGAAAAGGAATGATGTCCGGCTTCCCGATGCTCACTGCCGGTGAAAAGCAGGCATTAATTTCGTTCCTTTTTGGCGAGGAAAAGGTAGAAGCTGTGTCACAAACACCTGCTTCGAAAAAGACATTTCTCCCCTATCAGAGTACCGGCTACAACAAATTTCTCGACGCAAACGGGCTGCCTGCTATCTCGCCACCCTGGGGTACTTTGAATGCAATCGATTTGAATACAGGTAAATACCTCTGGAAGATCCCATTTGGCGAAGTGGAATCTTTAAAGGCCAAAGGAGCGCCTGTTACCGGCACTGAGAATTACGGTGGCCCGGTCGTAACTGCCAGCGGACTCCTGTTTATTGCGGCTACCAAGGATGGAAAGTTCAGGGTATTTGATAAAAACAATGGAAAGCTGCTGTGGGAAACAATGCTTCCCGCTGCCGGATTTGCCACTCCCGCTACTTACGAGGTAAATGGAAAGCAGTTCGTCGTAATAGCCTGCGGAGGCACCAAACTGGGCACGAGAAAAGGAAACCAATATGTTGCTTTTGCATTGCCCTGATTTTTCAATGCAATCATTAGCCAGGCCCTGCGTAGCTTTCAGGTTAGTTATGAAACTGGGCACAAGCTTCACGCTTACAAGCTGATTTGAACCACCAGATCATTTCATTGCCGCGCTACGAGAACAAAAGGCGATGTTTGGATTTAACAAACAACAACTCGAAATGGCTATGTTCAATGACAATAAGGCGGTGGATGCAACTGGTAATGAGCTGAACTTTCTTTACGAAATGCTTTTCTGTGATGAGCTTTCCCTTTTTGAAGAAGTATTAGAAGATACCAAAGTTTACCCGTGGCAAGTGCTTTTCGACCCGGCAGCTACTCCGGCCGAGCTCTACGAACTCATTGATCTCGCCAGCAATGAGACGCGCATCAAGCTGCTTGCCTACCAAAGATTACAGCAGGCCAATCAGCCGATTTTGAAACAGGAACTGCTGGGCGTGATCATCGAAGTAGGCTTGCAGGACGGCCTGGATGTACTGGCAGCTTACCAGGACGGAACAGCCCGGTACCTGCACCACTCCGGAAAAGTGATCATGTGGGAGTCTGCTAATGAGCAATCACAGGTACTTATTGATACTTTATTTGAAGAAAGCGAAAAGGTAGTCCGGCAAATCGGTGTGTGGCCGCGCGGGCGGCTCAATCCTCCAAAAAAGGGGAATGCAAGGATTTCTTTCCTGGTATCAAACGGGCTTTATTTCGGCGAGGCAGATTGCGACGTGCTTTTCAGCGACGAGCTGGCCGGCCCGGCGCTGCTTGCTGCCACTGCATTGCTCAATTATCTTACTTCCAAAGTACAAGCGTAGCTGCATTACAGCGTTTCAAGATACTTCACCATCATTCTTCTCGTATTTGCATCAGGTAACTTGCCCGTTGCTGCACCAAGATTATCAACCAGGTGCTTCACGTCGGACGTACCCGGGATGACGCAGGTAACTGCCTGATGGCTGATCATGTATTTGAGAAAAAACTGAGCCCAAGTTTTGATATCATAATCGGCTGCCCAGCCCGGCAGCTGCTTACCTTTGGTAGCCCTGAATAATGCCCCCTGTTCAAAAGGTTCATTGATCAAAACAGCCACTCCATTATCTTTCGCCGCATCAAGCAGGCTCTTCTCCGCATTGCGGGAACGGATTGAATAGTTAAATTGAACAAAGTCCACCGATTTCGATTTAACGATCTGTTCAAGCCGGGAATGCGCCGAATCCGTGTAATGCGTGATCCCGATGTACCTTGTTTTCCCCTGCGCTTTCCAGTCTTTCAGTGTTTTCAAATGCGTTTCCCAGTCAAGCAGGTTATGTATCTGGATCAGGTCCAGCTTCGTGCGCTTCATTTTCTTCAATGAGGCATTCATCTGATCAATGCCCTCCTGCCGGCCGCTTGTCCATACTTTCGTAGCAAAGAAGAATTGCTCATTCAGCTTCAACTCAGCCGACAGGTCACCAATTACCTGCTCGGCCCGTCCGTACATCGGCGAGGCGTCCACTACCTTTCCGCCCAGCTCGTTCATTTTTTTTAAAACATCTTTCAATGGATTGCGCTCATCGGCGGAGCTACCCACATCAAACTGCTGCCAGGAACCCAGCCCCACTACCGGAAGCTTCTCTCCCGACGAAGGAATTGTACGTTGCATTAACATAGCTGGTGCTTTAAAGGCATTGCCGGGAACGGGATCGAGAAGCAGAGTTGTACCGAGAGCTCCTATTCCCTTTAATACTTCCCTTCTTGAAAATCTGGGGTCCATTGCATTAAATCATATTGTGACAGCTCAATTTACACAACAATCGATAGCGCCCCAACACTTTATAAAATAGAAAAGGAGCCAGATCGAGCTAACTCCTTTTACAAACCTTACACCAAATTTTACTTTTTACTTCTTTTCAATGGAAACATTTACCTTATAGTCTTCCAATTTAGGAGACTGGCTGGTCTCAGGATAAGGAAGTACCTCATTGACACTCAGTACATAATTTTGACCGCTGAGCGTAAATGTTTGAAAGTCGGTCCGCTTGTCTCCTTTAAAAGCTACACTCACGTCGGTAGCGTTCTTTCCATCGGAAACATTGAACTTCACATTTGCGCTACCCATTTGAATGCAGACTACGTTCTTTGGACAGCGACTGTCGGTTACCTCCCGGAGATCTACTTTCAGGTCCTCGCCTGTCGTAGGAACGGTGGTTAACTGACGGTAAGGTACAATGGTAGCTTCTGCTTTTTCCTGCGGAGCGGCCATTTCATTTTTTGTGCATGCCAGTGTAGAAGCACAGATCAATGCGATAAGAATTGTTTTTTTCATGGTATGTTAATTAAAGACAATCAAAAGAACCATGTGCGCAAAAAATGGTTGTAAGCGATGCCCGTAAATTTGCCGGATCAGATCTGTTTGGCGAGAAAAAAGTTGCTAAACTTCGAATGGAAGCTCGTATTCTCTCGAAATCGGCTTGGAGCTTCTGGTTTTGACGGTAACACGCGCTTTTAGCGGACTGCCGAGCAACAGGTGGTATTTAATGTATTCATCGTCGCTTTTCGCCCACGATTTATCCTCGATATAGTATTCAGTAGCGCCTGTTTTTCCGGCCAGGTAAGCCCAGCGTTCAGCTGTGTTTGGCTCAAAAGTGATAAACTGCCCCATAGTTACGATCTGGATTCCCGGCAGCCCTGCATTCCCCAACTCAGTCCCCGACTCGACTACTACATTAATGCTTGTATTATCTTCTAAATCCTTCACCGACCACTGGTCGATCATCGTTTTTGTATTCGCCATTGTTCCTGTTTTAAGTTTCTGATACTCAAAGTAGGGGTTCTGAAAACCTTTGCGCTTTCAAATGACGGAGCGGTAGCGTTCATTTATTTTCAGGCAAGATTGAAAGTTTAGGCATCAAAAAAGCCGGAAACGAGTTCCGGCTTGCATTAATTGCTTAGTCTGAAAATATTATCCGGCATTGTTACCATTCTTATCTAGTTTCACGCGGGCATTCTCCTTGCCCTTAGCCACCTGCAATTCGTAGTATTGCGAGCTATTGTCTTCCGTTACCAGGAAAGCTTTTTTAACTGTCCATCCGGCAAAGTCATCGCTCTGAATGGTTTTCTTCACTCCCTCGGGAAGATCTTCCGGTTTCACAGCAACTTTTTCTTCCTTATTCTCTTTCTTAACGGTCGACTGTTTTTGCGCTGCTACCTCCTGCTGTGTGGCTTCCTGCTGGCCTGTTTGCGCCTGGGCAGAAGCGAAAGAGATGAGCGTCAGGGCAAGTGCCGATACTATTAGCTTTTTCATGATCGTATGTTTTTTAGACAATTGATACTAATCTTCGTGCATCCGCACTTCTGCTGCACCTGACAACATCATTGTGCCAAAACTCATAACATATTCTTGTTCAGTATTTTATTGATAAGCCAAAAGCTAAGCTGGTGTTTAGCCCCGCCACATTTTGTAACTTTTTTCACCGAAAACAAGAAACCCGCGCCGGAAATGCCGACGCGGGTTTCTGATTCAATAACATCCCACTTAATTATTTGTCGTAGCCTGGATTTTGCACCAGCTTCGCGTTACGGTTAATCTCGTCACGGCTGAATGGGCGGAAGTACATTTTGTCCAGCCAGGTTCTGTTTTCGTGCGATTTCTCCTCCACCGGAGTGTAAGTGTAATCGTAAACAGTCGGATCGTAGTGGTAAGGCTCTCTCATGCTCTTGCCAGGCTTGAACTTGCCGAGCACCGTAATGTACTGCAAAGGCCGACCCAGGGTTTCCTTTGCAATCATCCAGCGACGTGCATCGTGGTAACGCTGCTCTTCGTAAGCCATTTCAATGCGCTTTTCGTGACGGTAAGCATCTCTCAATGCAGTTCCCGACGCCTTGATCGCCGGCATACCTGCCCGGTAGCGGATTCTGTTCAGCCAGGTTAAAGCTTCGGCTTCCTGTCCCAGTTCAATGCTCGCTTCGATGTAGTTGAAAACCACCTCGGTCACGCGGATAAATGGCCACGGGATATTCTGACGGTCTGTGTTATCATACAACGATGGATTCGGATCGATGAATTTACGCATGTAGTATCCGGTGCGGCTACCATTCCAGTCTTCGATAGAGCTGCTTCGCGTATCAAGTCCCTTGCGGTTAAACAATGCACCTTTTTCATCCAAAAGGTCGTAAGAACCTGTCTGTACCTGGTTCGCAGGATCATTCGCGTCGGACGGACGTGGTTTCCAAGGAGCTCCATCGTACAACACGGTCGCGTACAAACGGGGGTCGCGGTTCGCATAAGGCATTGCCTTGTGCGTTGGATTAGTCCAGGAGAAGTTGGTACCGTCCATCATCTGATAGTCGTCAACCAGCAAGCCGATTGGCGTATTACCAGCCCAGTTGTGGTATCCGTTAGGGCCATTGTTCAAGCCCATCTGCCGTGCTCCTTCGTTAAGGCTTGGTGAAAAATACCGTCCGAATATGATCTCACTGGCGCCAGACGCATCAACTGACTTGTCAAGGCTACCACCGCCCATTGCAATTGAAACATAGTTCTGCTTGCCTTGTTCAGCAGTTACAGGAGCTGTCAAATTCAGTTTATACCCTCCTGAGCTCGCGTCCAATGCAGCTTTTGCAGCTGCCTGTGCCGCCTGCCATCTTGCCTTGCGGTCGCCGGAAACATACCCCAGAAACTCAGGGTTCGGATAAGCAGCTAGCACCGAAGATTTCGCTTTCGCAGTGGTCATATCGTGCAAATCACTTGCAGCATAAAGCAGTACGCGGGATTTCAGTGCCAATGCGGCTACTTCTGTTGCGCGACCTTTTACCTCTGCTTTGCCTTTCAGCAACATTGCCGCGCTATCGCAATTCATCACGATAAACTTAACGCATTCCTCGTACGTGTTGCGGGGCACCGAATAGTCTTCGTTCAGGCTGTAAACCTTTGTAATCAGAGGTACAGAACCGTAGTAGCGAAGCAGCTGCTGATAGTAGTAAGCGCGAAGAAAGTAGGATTCTCCCATTAACCTGGCTTTCAGCGTCTCATCGGTAAATGTAGCTGTCGGCAGGTTTGCAAGCGCGAGGTTGGTTGCGCGAATACGGGTATACATAGGTCCCCAGCCGTAAGTATCGTCAACCCAACCCAGGTTGGACGGGCTGAGGCTACCTTCGTTTACGGTGTTGATGTTTCTTCCGGTATGGGTAAAAACAGCTTCGTCAGTCAGGGAGGCCAGCATTTGTTCGCTGAACCCGCCTTGCTGCAATCCCTGGTAGATACCAGTTACAAATCCTTCAGCCAAAGCCCCTTCTTTCCATACTTCCTCTGCAGGGATCTCAGTCGGAGGGGTTACGTCCAAAAATTCAGTGTCGCAGGAAACAAGCCCGGTTGTGGCAAGTGCTGCTAGAAATATCCAATTTTTATAACTCGATTTCATGATTATTCATTAAAATGTTACACGTACACCAGCATTCAGCACGCGGGACTGAGGATAGTACTGACCGTTTGAAGAAGTCGCCTCAGGATCCCAGATCTTGATCTTGTCAATGGTGAACAGGTTAAGTCCGTTTACGTAAAGTCTCAAATTGCTCAAACCGGCTTTCTTGCCAATCTCCGAAGGCAGGTTGTAGCCCACCTCGATGTTTTTAAGACGCAGGTAGTTGTTGCTTCTCAGGAAGTAAGTATTCGCTCCGGCATTATCGAAGTTGGTATAATACGTGTTGTTCCTGTTGGCAAGCCTTGGCTCTGTTGAGCTTGGGTTATCGATCGTCCAGCGGTTATCGTAAGCGTATTTCAGGTAGTTTCCAATGTCGCCTGATTCAGTCTGGCCGATATACTGCAAGCCGCCGAGCGTACCCTGGAAGAGGATAGACAGGTCGAACGCCTTGTAACCCAGGTTGATGTTCATACCACCTGTGAATTGAGGGCGGTTTGTTTTTTCTGACCGGAGTTTGTCATCAGCAGTAATTCTTCCATCGCCATTGATATCCTTGAACTTCATATCTCCCGGACGAATTGAACCGGTGATACCACTGTAGTCCAATGGATTCGCATCGATCTCAGCCTGGTCGCGGAACACACCGTCGTACTGGTAAGCAAGGAAAGAGTTGTAAGGCTTTCCGGTTGTTTGCTGGTAAGTCGGAGCACCCGGCGTTTCATCCCAGTACTTGATTTTGTTTTTGGCATAACCACCATTCACACCTACTGAGTAAGTGAAATCGCCAGCATTGCCATCGTAGCTCACTTTGAATTCCCATCCTTTGTTTTGCAGCTTACCCAGGTTTTGAGGAGGAAGCTTGCCGTCGATACCGGCAGAAGAAGGTGTTGAACCTGCTTTCGGGATCAGGATATTTGAACGGTTGTTTACAAAGTAATCAAATTCAAATGCAACGCGGTCGCGGAACAAGGTACCTTCGATACCGAAGTTGGAGTTGTTCGCCACCTCCCAGGTGAAGTTCTGGTTAGCTACACGTGTTTCCAGCAAGGTTTTTGCCACCTGGTCATTGATAATGTAAGAACCAAATGCCATTGTAGACAAGTACTGGTACTCAGCCAGCGTCTCGGTACCGATCAGGTAAGGCTCAGCACCCATTTGTCCCCATGAACCACGGATTTTCACGTTGTTCATGAAACGTACATTGTTTTTCCAGAAATCTTCCTCTGAAATTCTCCAACCGGCAGATACCCCGGGGAAGAAACCAAAGCGGCCTTCTTTCGGGAATACATAAGAACCATCCACACGCCACAGGAACTCTGCAAGGTACTTTTCTTTGTAGTTGTAACCGGCGCGACCGAAGTAGCTCAAACGGGCACGTCTGAACAAATCGAAATTGTCGATATTCTGCTCTGGGTTCCCACCCGCGAAAAGCTGATCAACAACAGGTGAGATGAAGTACCTGCGGAAAGCAAAGAAACCGTCAGCATCCACTTTTTCACGCTGGATACCCGCCATTACATTGAAATTGTGATCATTGATCGTTTTCTCGTAGGATACCTGGCCGGTAAGCTGGATAGAAAGCTCCTGAGATGCATTCTCGGTCAAACGCGGATCGCTGAAAGTAGAACGTACAGTTCCTGTCAGGAATGGCGTGGTTCCGTCAGCCTCAAAGGTTTTTTTATCCCAGTAGTAAAGTGTCCAGGGTTTCTGGAAAGACTTCTGGCGGCGCAATTGCTTATCCAATGCAGCCATGGCCGTCACTTTCAAGCCTTCCACACCGGGGATAAGGATCTCCAATGTTCCGTTAGTCTGGATATAGTCACGTTTGTCGTGGTTGTATCCGGTTGTATTTGTTGTGATCACCGCAGGGTTCTGGCCATTTTCGATATCAGGACCAGGGCGGCCGTCCGGCCAGATAGCGATCTCCGTCGGTTTACCGCGCATCAGCATACGGAAGATATCGCCCGCACCACCACCGTTCGGAAAGCGGCGGAATTCTTCACGCAATGCAAGCCCCAGGTTGGCACTTACATACTTGTTGATCTTCGTATCGAGGTTCACACGCATATCATATTGCTTGTAACCCGTTGCCGAATTCACGTAGTTACCTTCCTGATTGATGTAACCCAAAGAAGCCAGGTACTTGATATTGTCGCTACCTCCTGTCAATTGCAGGTTGTGGCGCTGCTGCGGAGACCATTTACGGATCACCGCATCATACCAGTCGGTGTTTGGGTGGATCAGAGGATCTGAACCGTCCCTGAAACGCTGGATGTCAGCAGGCGTGTACACTGCGCTGAGCACGTTTCCATTGTCGGTACGTGTGTACTGGCCATTGGCATTAAAGCCCTGCAATGCACCTGACCACTGTCCTACCGGGAGATTGTCATAAATCTGCAGCTCGTTACGGATAGTAGCATATTGTTCAGCATTTGACATTTCAGGCGTACGGGTCGGCTGGGCGATACCCATGTTCAGGTCGTATGCCAGCTGAGGCTTGCCTGATTTACCTCTTTTTGTTGTAATCAAAATAACACCGTTACCTGCACGTGAACCGTAAATAGCCGCAGCTGCATCTTTCAAAACGGAGATACTTTCGATGTCAGCCGGGTTCAAACGATCGAGACCGCCACTACGGTTAGGGACACCATCTACAACGATCAGTGCATTGCTGTTACCCAGTGAGTTGGTACCACGGATACGAATGGCAGATCCATCGTAACCAGGCTCACCACTCGCCTGAACAGTAGAAACGCCGGGTAAACGGCCCCCCAAGGTATTGGAGAGGTTAGTTGCCGGCGCTTTTTGCAGTTCTGCTCCTTTTACCGCTGTAACAGAGCCCGTTAGAGTAGCTTTTTTGGCAGTACCATAACCCACCACAACCACTTCGTCCAAAGCTTTGGTATCTACAAGCATTTTCACGTCCAGGCTGGTTTTGTTGGCGAGCGGTATTTCCTGTGTAATGTAACCAATAAATGAAAAGACCAGCGTCGCGGTCCCAGGTGCATTTACCATGTAATTACCTTCCAGATCAGTGACGGTACCCACCGAAGTTCCTTTCACAACCACACTCACTCCTGGCAAACCTTGTCCTTGCTCATCGTTAACTTTCCCCTTGACTGCAGCATCCTGCGCGAATGCAGCGGCACTGACCAGCACAGTCAGCACAAGAGAATAAAAGTACCGTGTTAGGTTCCGGTCCCTTCTTCTTTTAGAAATTCTCATAGATCGAACGTATAAATTAGTAGATAGTGAAAAAAAATTGGTTAAACATTAAAAAATCTTGCGTCGCGCTATCGTCACCTCCTTTGCTCTGTGTGTCTAAATCACACAATTAATAATTCAACTTTAAGTTACAAATGTCCTATTTGGATTAAAACGTAATTATATCGGGAATTATTTGCTCAGAACTTAGAGCAGAGAAAAATAAGGCTGTCGGCCATTACCTGTATAAAGCTATCTCTTCTACGGATTGTACAATATGTCACCAGCAGTACAAAAAGATATGAAATTATTCACATAAACAAGGATTCCAGCAATCTGACTATGTTTTCTTTGAAAATAACCACGGGTTACTAATCTCACTTAAGACAGTTTGGTGATATTTCAATTTAAAAATGGAGAATAGAAATAAGCGCTAAAAATCCTGGAAAAAATCCGCTCGCTCAGCAGCACTTACCGGCAGGTAATGGATTTGGCAGCCACGTTTGTCGCCCATTTACTTTGAAGGATATACATCTGCGCCCCTCACTAAGGCAGATTTCCCATCTCAAAAGAAAATGAATATGAAATCTACGTTTATTATTGTTCTGATCTGCTGCCTGCCCTTCTTCACGCAAGCCCAGTCTGCCCGGGACTTCTTCACTTTTCAGGGCGTCGCGAGAACAGCTGACGGGAAAGTTGCGGCTAATCAGAATATCTCATTGCGGTTTGGAATACATCCATTATTCAGTCCAAATATCTATCAGGAAGAGCATACCAGTCTGACGAATGAACAAGGTGTTTTCACAGTAATGGTAGGGTCTGGCAATGTGATTAGCGGCACTTTCTCGAATATAGATTGGGAGTCTGGCTATTACTTCTTGCATATTGAAATGGATGTCAACGGCGGAAGCAACTATATCAGCGTGGGTTCTACACAATTAGTTAGTGTGCCGTATGCCATTCATGCCAAGCAAACCGATCGCTGGAAAAACAATGAGCCCATTGTCCAGACTGGTTTTTTCGACTTTGGTCAGCCAATCAGCGACCAGCCCGCCGGAACCCGTCTCATCTGGTATCCTAAAAAGGCAGCTTTTCGAGCAGGATATATAAACAGCAATGCCTGGAACAACAATAACATAGGTCAACACACTGCGGCCTTCGGATTTGATACAAAAGCTTCCGGGATGTACGCATTCGCCAGCGGAAATGCAACTGCGGCACTTGGCGCAAGTGCTTTTGCTGGCGGAGACAGATCAATAGCCTCTGCAAACTCGGCTACCGCATTAGGTTCAGAAACGAAAGCCCAGTCAGCCTACGCCACCAGCTTAGGCAGAGAAACAGTTGCCAAAGGTATAGCATCGACCGCGCTCGGAATTCAGAGTACCGCCCATGGTGTTGGATCACTATCGACTGGATATTTGTCCAGTGCAGAGGGAAACATGTCTTTCACGGCAGGTGAAGGTACTTATGCCAAAGCATTTGCCTCTGCGACCTTCGGAGCTTACAATAATGTGCAGGACAATCCTTTGGGCCCCGCTATTTCTGATCGCAAAAGTTCGGACCGCATTTTTCAAATAGGGAACGGCTCCGGCCCGACGGATCTGTCGAATGCATTTACAATGCTGCGGAACGGAAATATCGGCCTGGGGAAAAACGCGCTTCTTCCGGATTTCATCCTCGACATCGATGGTCGGCCGCGCATTCGTCACAACGGAGAGACCGCAGGCATTTACTTCAGCAATACACAAAACCAACCAAATGCTTTCGTTGGAATGAAAAACAACGATGAAGTTGGCTTTTATATCGGAAATGCCTGGCGCTTTTGGGTAGACAACATTGGGAACGCAATGGTCGCGTCGGGAGTACTTCAAAGCTCTGACCGACGCCTGAAAAGGAATTTTACCGGGCTCAGCAACAGCCTTGCGAACATAAACAACTTAAAGGGATACCATTTTTACTGGAAAGACAAGCATCTTGATCAAGCTTTGCAAACTGGCGTAATCGCTCAGGAAATTGAAAAGATCTTTCCGGAATTGGTTAAAACAGATGACTCAGGTTTCAAATCTGTTAATTACACAGGCTTAATCCCGCATTTGATAGAAGCCATTAAAGAACTAAATACCAAAAACCAGGAACTAGAACAGGCGCTTTCAAGATTGAAGAGCCTGGAAGCAAGTGTAAACCAGCTCTTAAAAAATCAACAAATCACCACGCCTGTGGGCAAAGAGGCGCGTTAAATATCTCTAAACTATCGAGCGTAGTCCAGCCGGCAAGATCGTCTTCGCCGGCTTTTTCATGTTTGAACAACTGAACATACCGCCGATTCGTGTAAATCCGTTTCTCGTAGGTTTTACTCCGCTTCGCGTAGGCTCTCCGCTGACCATTACAGGTAATTTTGCCAGAGTAAATCTTAACAGCCAATCAAATCAATCAGCCATGAAAACAATCAGTTCCATTTTTAAAGCCAGGCAGTTTCTTACACTTACCATCGCGGCAGGCCTGCTTTTTAGTTGCACAGATCACGAAGTAGCGCAATCTGAATTCCAGCTAGACAGCTCGTCGGTCGCAGAATGGAAAGGTTACCTGAAAACAGGCTTCTTCAACGAAGGGTCTATTGCCGTGAAAAGTGAAAGCTTCATGATTGCAGAAGGACAGGTTAAGAGCGGATCATTTGTTATTCCGGTTTCTTCCATCGTCAACTTCAACCAGCCCACCGAGGAGCTCCGCCATGCATTGGTACACCACCTCCAAAGTCCCGATTTCTTCAATATGGTACTGCACCCCGAGGTGAAGTTCGACATTACCAGTGTGGAACCCTTTACGGGATCGGGAGAAGGGACCATCGGTGGCGCCAATTACAAAGTACATGGCAACCTCACGATCCTGGGCAATGCACACCCATTCTCGTTTCCCGCCAAAATTGAAGTAAGTGGCGATGCATTGAAACTAGAAGCCTTTGCTCCTTTCGACAGAACGATCTGGGGAATGAACTACGCCACCGAGCCTGGCCTGCCGGATGAAGCTTCGATCAGGCCGGTGATTGATGTTCATTTAAAAATTTCCGGGCACAGGAAATAGCATTGTCATCGGGCTGTCCAGCCGCCATCTGCTGTCAGCACTGATCCGACCATGTAGCTGGATGCTTCGCTGGCCAGGAAAATGGCAGCGCCCTGTATTTCTTTCAGCTGCGCCCACCTGTGCAGCGCAGTGGAGCCGAGGATAATCTCCTTGGCTTCTTCACTATCAGCAATGGGGATATTCATCTCAGTCAAAAATGGACCTGGACAAATCGCATTGACGCGAATGCCAAAAGGCGCAAGTTCAAGCGCCAGGGCGCGCGTCATTTGTACTACTGCACCTTTGCTGGCGGTGTAAGGTGTCCGGTTCGCCAGTCCTACCAGGCCAAGCGTACTCGCCAGATTGATGATCCTGCCGCTCTTTTGCGCTTTCATAATCGGACTTACCGCCCGCGAAGACAGCCAGGTTCCATTTACATTCACTTCCATGACCTTGTTGAAGTCAGCAGGCGAAATCTCGTCGATCGGCCCACGGATGTTAATGCCGGCGCTGTTGATCAAAATGTCGATCTTGCCGAAATGGTCCATTGTAAATTGCGCCATTGCCTCTGTATCAGCCTGGCTGGTGATATCTCCCGCGTAAGAAAGTACGCGCGTTTCGAATGCAATGCAAAGTTCAGCCGCACTCCGCTCACCTTCCATTGCATTGCGGTTCACCAGCACAATATCAGCACCCGCTGACGCCAGCCCGGCCGCCATCGCAAAGCCCAAACCTTTCGATCCGCCAGTTACGATGGCGGTTTTGCCGGTAAGATCAAACTGTTTAATCCCCGGCAAAATATCACGCAGCGTACTCAACGGTGGAAGGATTGCGATACAAATTCAAGCACCGAAGGCAGTGACTCACGCCAGTACTTCCAGTTGTGCGCGCCTTCTCTGACGCGGAACTCGTGTGGTACCTCTTTTTTTCGCATCGCAATGTGCACCAATGCATTGCCTTCATATAAAAAGTCATCATCCCCGCAATCGATATACCACTTCACAGCCTTTTTCTGATCCTCAGGAATGTTATTGATCAGCGCCAATGCACTGTGCCTTTCGTAATACCGGGCGACGGTTGAATCAGCGATATCCGGATTAGTGCGTACCAGGTTCTTCCGCGCATCTTCCATCGTGATCGGACCAGTGGAAGCACTTAGCGGGCAGGCTGCCACAAACAGCTCCGGATGATGCAATGCATACATGAATGTACCGCCGCCGCCCATTGACAGCCCGGCAACTGCACGAAACTCTTTCTCAGCTTTCACGCGGTACTTTTTCTCGATAAACGGAATGAGCTCCTTGAAAAAGTAATCCTCATAAGGCCAGTCACCTTTTACATCGTTGAAGTAACCGCGTCTGCCGGTATTCGCATCCGGCATCACGATAATCATCGGCGCGGAAGTGCCGTCGGCAATCGCCTTATCGGCAATGTGCTGGGCCATACCAAACTGCACCCAGCCGGTTTGGTCGTCGCCCGCCCCGTGAAGCAGGTACAACACAGGATAGCTCCGCTCCGAGGTGGCATAATCCGGCGGCAGGTAAATGGCGAACTTGCGCGCGGATTTCAGCAGCTTTGATGGAAGAGAAAGTTGGTCGAAAACCTTACTGGTCTGAGCAGTGACCAGCCTTGAACTCAATAACAAAAGGAACAAAAAGCGAGAAAACTTCATGGATTCAGGACAAAGTGATTTTGATAACTACTTCTTTCTAAGCTTCATAGCAATGGGATCCCACTTAATGATCTCCTTGCTAAAATAGCTTTCATTACAAGCGAGCACCGGCGCTGCTGCGCGGAATGCAAAAACCGGATCTTCAATCGTTCCAGTGCTGCCCTTTTTGATATTCTCGAAAAAATCCTTGAAATGGTCTGCGTGCGCATCTTCCTTGTCCGGCGCATTGAAACGTACTTCCTTCACGGGATCTGCCTTGCGGGTTTCTTCCGGATATTGCGCATCGTATTGTTTCTTAAACTCTTTCTGCTCACTTTCTGAAAAAGTATTATAGCTGTCGTATCCACCAAATCCGGGCGCTTTCGGCAATTTCTTTTTAGTCAGAATGAGGTTATTTTCGGTGAACTCGATCTGGCCCTCGGTACCGATAATGCGGGTGTTATTAGCTATGGCGCCTGCATTGGCGAAGTTGACCCGGAGCACCATCTGAAAGTTGGCATGTACGTCCGTTTTGGGATAATCAAGAATGGAAACCAGCACATCCGGCACGTCCCGCCCATCTTTCCAGTAGCTCAGCTCGCCGGAAGAAAATATCCTTTCGGGACCATTTGAACCTGTTACGAAATGAACGCCGGTGATCAAATGTACAAAAAGGTCGCCTGCTACACCGGTACCATAGTCACGGTAATTTCTCCACCTGAAAAACCGCTTCGGATCAAAAGGCACCTTCGGCGCATCGCCCAGGTAAGTGTCCCAATCTACTGTTTTCACCGAAGCGTCAGTCGGTATGGAGTAGTTCCACGCACCGATCGAATTGAAGCGGTCATTATTGGACTCAACATAATTGATCTCCCCTATCTCACCTGCCTGAAAAAGCCTTTTTGCTTCCTTAAACGACGAAGAGCTGATCCGCTGGCTTCCTACCTGCATGGTCTTGCCCGATTTCTTCCAGGCATCGATGACCGATAATCCCTCGTTGATATGATGCACCATGGGTTTTTCACAATAAACGTGTTTGCCAGCCGCGAGAGAAGCTTTTGTAATATGGTCATGCCAATGGTCGGGGGTAACTACCAGCACAGCGTCGATGTCTTTTTTGTCAAGAATTTCACGGTAGTCACGTGTTGTGAAAATATCTTTTCCGTAGAGTTCTTTAACCCTGGTCAGCCTGCCGTCGTACAGATCGGCCGCTGCCACAAACTCGGCGCCCGTTCCGCTACGCTGTGCAGCTTTGGTATCACTATGCCCCTGAATCCCCATTCCGATTGTAGCAAAGCGGATTTTATCGTTGGGACTAATTTTTTTCAGGTCTTTGATAATGTTAAATGGCTTGGCCACCGACTCTCCGGCGATCAGCACAGAGGCGGCAGACATTTTTTTAAGGAACTTCCGGCGGGCAGGATTCATTGTGAGTTCAGTAAAAAGGTGAAAGGATGTTTTTTGCTAAAATAAACAATTAATGCTTTGTACAAACTGAGGTAACTAACGAAGACTGATGGAAAAAGACGAACGAAAAAAGCTGGTCGCCGAGCTTCAATCCCTGATACAAAATGGCAATGCACACGTGACACTTTGGGATGCGGTGGCCGACTTACCAGCCGAATTACGCGGGGTAACACCTGAAAATCTGCCTTACAGTATCTGGCAGCTGGTGGAGCACCTCCGCATTGCACAAAAAGACATTCTTGATTTCTCTGCGTCTGACGATTACCAGGAAATTGAATGGCCGAAAGACTACTGGACTGAACCGCTGGATACTGTAAGCGACGAGCAATGGAATACCGCATTGGAACAGATCAAAGCGGATCAACAGACATTCCTGGACTTACTTCATGACGACGGCCGGGATCTGTTTGCCGCATTTCCCTGGGGTACGGGGCAGAATCTGCTTCGGGAAGCAATGCTGATCGCGGATCATAATGCTTACCACACCGCCGAGATCGTGGTACTCCGAAGGATCCTGAATGCCTGGCATTGAGTTTCAAAGTTCCTCGATCCAGATGTCTTTAAAGTAAACTTTGGCTTTGCCGCCGCCGTGTATCTGCAAACCGATAATCCCTTTTTGCGGAATGGACTTGTCCGGCTCGGTATAATCGACTGTTTGCATTCCGTTCAGGAACAGCTGTATTCGGCCATTCCGGCTGCGCACTTCGTAGTCGTTCCATTCATTTGGTTTCAGGATCTTCTTTATCAGCGCGGAGTCAGGAGCGATCAGCGTTTTGTTACGGCGCGATTCGTCATATAAACTCGCCCAAAACTTATCGCCCAGATCAGCCTGGTAACCTATCATTTCATAATCAGGCTCTTTGGCCCGTACACTGTGGAACTGAACACCTGAATTGATGAAGCCTTCGTTGCCCGTCAGCTTGAACTTAACTTTGAGATCGAAGTTGCCATAAGGCTTTTTGGTACACAAAAACTCATTGTGTGGTACCGTTTCGGCAAGTGAGCCGCCCGTAATGGCGCCGTCTTCTATCTTCCAGGTTTTGACGGTATCTCCTTCCCAGCCATTGAATGTGCTTCCGTCAAAAAGCGATACTGGTTTCTTTTCAGGTGCGATCATGCAGCCTACGAAAAGAAGTGCAGCAGCAGCAAGCGGGTATAATGCTCTTTTTAACATAGCAACGTGATTTTTTTCGGTTTTTGAAATCCACAAATGTAAAAGCCACGTACACTTAGGCTATACTATCACGATATTGCAGAAGTGTAATCGCGTTTTAGTGCAGGTGGTTGCAGACCTTGAATAAATTCTGTTCGCAACCAACTTGACTGCATTTACCCAGTTTGTATTTTTACCAAAAGTAAGATTGCTCCTGAGCGGCAACACTGCATTTTTAGCATTTGAATTCCTATGATTGACACCTTTAACAGCCAAACAAACGATCTGTTGGTTGCTGCAGAACGTTTTGAACTTGTTGCAAAGGCTACCCACGACGTAATCTGGGATTGGGACCTGGAAAATAACACGGTTTGGTGGAATGAAGGAATGGCCCAGATCTTCGGGCACACTCCTGAAAGTCTGGAAAGCGGCTCCGACTCCTGGTATAAAAACATTCACCCGGAGGATCAGGAAAGGATTGTAAAAAGAATTAACGAGGTTATCGAAAACGGCGGGTCCAAATGGTCCGACTATTACCGGTTCAGGAAAGCAGACGGCACCTATGCCCACGTGCACGACCGGGCTTATACTATTCAGAAAAACGGTAAGGCAGTTCGGATGGTAGGCTCCATGATGGACATTACCGAGCAGCTCAGACTGGAAGATGCGCGACGGGAAAGTGAAGAAAGCTTGAAGTTCGCTTTGGACGCAGCGGACCTGGGAACATGGAATTTTGACCCGGTAAGCCAGAGGATCGTAGCAAATGAGCGCTGTAAGGAGCTTTACGGAAGTCCGGACGATGAAGAATTCGAATCAGGCCAGATCTTTAAATACATTCACCCCGACGATTTGCCGACAGTCATGGAAGCGGTAGGCGCCGCTTTGGACCCGCAGATACGCGCACCTTACGAAGTACGCTACCGTACAATCGGCGCGAAGGATAAAGTATTGCGGTGGCTGCATTGCAGGGGGCAGGCCTATTTTACACCCGAAGGCACCACTTACCGTTTCGCAGGGATAACCAGGGAAATTACAGAAGAAGTAATCAGGCAGGAGAAAATCAGCTGGGCTGACAAACAGGCTGCTATGAGCATTGAAGGCTCCGGCGCCGGCTCCTTCCTGGTTGATCGTGACACGGATGAAATCATCTACTCACCTACTATGGCGCGGATCCTGACCGGCCAGGAAAACAGACAAATTACGAGAAGTCTTTTCATCGATCACGTTCATCCGGAGGATAAGGCTATTCGTGAAGAGGCCTACAAAGTAGCCGCGCAAACGGGCGAGCTAAGGTATGAGGCGCGGTTTATCTGGGTGGATAAGTCCATTCACTGGGTGCGTGTTATCGGACAATATCTATTTGACAGTGAAGGAAAAACTACTGCGCTTTCGGGGATTGTGATGGATATCTCTGACCGGATCAATTCGGAGCTGCGGCTGCGTACGAGCGAGGAGCATCTGCGAACGCTGATCGCCCAGGCGCCCGTGGCAACCACTTTATTTGTCGGCCCGGAATTCATCATTGATTTACCCAACGCGGCAATGCTCAAACTATGGGGCAAAGGAGAGTCTGTCATTGGCAAACCGTTAAGAGAAGCATTGCCGGAACTTAAAGACGAGTCGTTTCTATCCATTCTAGAAAAAATCTATACGACAGGAGAAGCATATTCCGAACAGGGGGCACGCGGCGAAATTATGGTAGACGGTGTTTTGCAGACGTTTTACTACGATTATACCTACAAACCCCTGAGAAACGCAAAAGGTGAAATTTACGCGATACTCGATATGGCGGTAGATGTAACCGAGCAGGTAAAGTCCAGGCAGGCACTGGAAAAAAGTGAGGAAAGATACCGGCAGCTGGCCAGCGAGCTTGAAGGCAGAGTGCAGCAGCGGACAGCAGAACTGAACCAGACGAATGCGGAACTGATCAATTCAAACAACAATTTGCAGCAGTTTGCGTACGCTGCCAGTCACGATATGCAGGAGCCGCTGCGCAAAATCCAGTCTTTCGGATCGCGCCTGCAAATGCTTTATGCGAAGGAACTCGATGAGAATGGAGCATTTATGCTTAACCGCATTCAGGATGCTTCCAAAAGAATGTCCGTGATGATCGACGATTTGCTCGCTTATTCGCGTCTTGCTACCCGCGATTCGGAGCTGACTGCCGTGAACCTTAAAGGAATTGTAAACAACGTGCTGGCGGATCTGGAAATATCCATTCAGGAGCATGAAACCGAGATTATCGTCAATGAAATGCCCGAGGTACACGGCAATGCATTGCAGCTGACCCAGTTGTTGCAAAACCTGATAAGTAATGCGATCAAGTACCGCAAAACCGATGTGCCTTCGCGAATAGAACTGTCGTACAGAGACGCCACGGATGCCGAAATTTCCGCTATTCCGAAAGTACTTGAAGACCATGGTTACATAAGGCTGGAAGTCTCCGACAATGGAATCGGCTTCGACGAAATCCATCTCGACCGTATTTTCCAGATGTTCCAGCGCCTGCATGGCCGCAGCGAATTTTCAGGATCCGGAATTGGGCTTGCTTTGTGTAAAAAGGTTGCCCAGAACCATCACGGCTACATTACCGCAACGAGCACAGTAGGTTTCGGCTCGACTTTCATCGTGTTTTTACCAAAATCATCAGGGATGTAAAGCTGCTTTACCAGCAGCTTTACTTTTTCCAGATATCTTCAAACTGGTCCGGGTGGCGGCGGAATTGCAAATGCACGTACTCGCAGAGCGGCAGGACTTGCAGGCTTTCTTTTCTGGCGTAACTCACCATTTCATCGAACATTTGCTTTGCCATTCCCTTCCCTTCCAGTTCAGGATCGACTTCGGTGTGATAGACGGTAAGTACGGTATCGCTGACGCCAATCACCATTTCTCCGACCTGCTTGCCACCGTCCTCCAAATAGAACGCGCCGCGCTTGCGGGCATCCAGCTTTAATTTTACTTCGCTCATAGTGCCATGTTAAATGCCCTCCGCAACTTTCTTCATTTTAGCCAGGCCAGTTTTCGCTACCAGTAATGCATCCTGTGCGTAGTACCCCTGATTAAACACTTCGAAAGACAGGATCACGGGCTTTTCAGGATTTTTAAGGTTCTTCAATAAATCTTTTAATGGCGCTACGCCGTCTCCGGCATAAATGCGGTCTGCATCTGTGATGGTCTCGCGCGGCGGTGTTGCCGGGTAATCATTGATATGAAAAATCTCGACCAGCGGCTTGCCAACATCCTTTACACTATCCATGCCAGAGCCACCTTTATGCAAATGGTACACGTCCATCAACACTCTTGCAGACGGATGCGCGGCCTCCACGGCCACATACAGCAGCTCACCCACCCTGCTCAGGTTTTTAGAAAAGCCCCAAAGTTCGAGATGGGGCGTTACTCCGGTTTTTTCACCCAGTTCGAGAATGGCGCGGTAACGTTCGGCGACCCTTTTCAGATCGAGCGAGTCGCCGGTTGTGGCTCCCATCGGCGGCGCTGCCACGCGCGGACAACCGATTGCGGCCAACTGCTCCATTTCCATTTTAAGTTGTTCAAGGGCTTTCTCCCGGGTAGTATTATCGTCTACAATCCAGTGTGCAAAGCCGATTGCGTCCTCTACTTTCAAACCTAAATCCTTGATAATCGCGCTGGCTTCCTTCAATGAGCCGCCACCTTTCAGGTAGTCCTGCAAAGTATTGATCCAGATCTCAACAGAACCATAACCCGCCTTCGAAGCTACTTCAAGCTCTTTGCGGAAGCCCAGCTTGTGCCCGCGCAACGTGCTCATATTGAGAGAATAGATAAACGGCTCCTTTTTTGCAGCAGCAGCGGCTTCAACAGGTAAAAGGCTTGTTCCGCTCACAGTCAGGATAGAAGATAATGCTTCTCGGCGATTCATAAAATGTCTTGAATTGGGATAACTGGTTTAGTTGGTAAAGATGCGCGCGGGATTTTTTTACCGCAAGAAGCCTGAATATTCGCCGCTTGTTCGCGGATCTTGAAGACTAGGCGCGTCCTAAGCAAGAGCCAGGTGAATCAACAAGGCCCTGTTCACTTCCTCCATTCTCACCTTTGTAATTGCACCTAATCGTTCACGAATGCGCATCTTATCGATAGTTCTGATCTGATTCGCCTTAATTTTTGAATCGTTTTTCAGACCTCCTTCTGATGACAGAAGTTTAACCTCAAAAGGATAAATCTTTGCAGTACTCGAAGTAATGGGGAGTATGGTAAGTGTCGACCCATACTCATTGTTTATGTCGTTTGAAACAATGAGTACAGGTCGTATTTTGGCAATTTCGCTTCCTATAACGGGATTCAAATCTGCCCAGTAGATTTCGCCGCGCAGCATTTACAAATTTCTCGGATCAGATGGCGCATATTCCAGGCTGATTTCGAGATCCTCCTCTGCTGTGGCCTGATAACCTTCTTTTAGAAGACCGTTTATATCGCTAATTTTCTCACGCGCTATTTTTTCCTTAAGCGCTTCGCCTGCGTACACAGCTCCCTGCTTGTTAGCACGCTGGATATATTCAAAATCTGAATCTGAAATAGTGATCTGTAAAGTTTTCATGTGTGTAGTTTTTTCGAAAATAACCATTATTGCTTTAACAACAAGCCTGGTTGGCTTCGAAAGCTTAATACTTCATCAGCAAAGTCAGCAATTTTCGGTCGAGCTTTTGTCCGTGCCAATCTTCATACGCCACGTCCTCGCGACCAGAGTTGAGCAGACCAAAATCCCCGGAAAACTCCCACAATGCGTACCCGATTCCGTGTGAGCTGAGGATATCCAGCACATCACCAAACCAGGCAAGAAAAACAGGATGCGGCGTCTTGTTAAAAGCGCCGCTTTCGCCACAATGCACCCCTACTCCCTTGTTGACCAGTTCTATCCAGGGCTGGTAAAATTTTTCGAGCATTTCGCGTCCGAGGTATTGCTCTCCCACTTGCCCGGGCCACTTCGGCTCAGGTGCTTTATCGGGATCTTTCATCGCCCAGGGCGCTTTGTAATGTGAGATAATGCCCGGGTGATATCCGCGACAGCTTTGCGCGATGTCGAGGTCGGCGAGCTCCGGAACTACATTGGAGCCTCCGTTATTCCCATCGGCCACAATCAGGTGATTCGGATTTTCTTTTCTGATCGCCTGCTGCGCGCCTATTGCCACTTTCCTGTAAATATCACCAGGTACCGCCGAGCGTTTTGAATGCTGGTCATTCATATCTTCCCGCATGCTGGGCTCATTGAGCAGGTCGAAGCTGATCTTCTTGGAAGATGTATTTTTGTACCTTTTCGCCCACATATTCCAGTGGAAGTAAAATGCCTCCTGCGCTTTCTGGTCGCTCCAAAGGTTATACGGCTCGTGAAAACCTGCATTAATGCAATAACCAGGTGCGCGGTGGAGATTCAGGCTCACGTGCATATTGTACTTGTGGCCCAATGCGACAAGCTGATCAATTTTCTCAACCTGCCTTTCGTCTATGCTATATACTTCTTCCGGGGTTATATGCCGGCTGCGGTCGAATTTGATATAATAAGGATACGCGATGGGAATGCGTATAAAATCAAATCCCCAGTCGCTCATCCATTTGAGCTGCTCTTCCGTAGTTGGCTTGCGCTGCTTGTCAGGATCGGGACCGAAAAAGTCGAGCAGATTGAAGCCTTTCCATTTGGGCAGCTTGTTTTTGGCCAGCTGCTTTTCTGCCAGCGCGAAGCCGCCTGGCATTGCCATGCCGGGCATCGCCATGCCGGCGGCTGCTATCATACTTGTATTTTTAATGAATATCCTGCGATGCATTGCTAAGCTATCTTGATGTACTTTGTTAAAATACAACAGGCAGCAGGTTTTTACTGTTTTTCCCGGGTGTGTATTGTGCCGGAAAATGTGTAGCCAGTTCTTCCTTTGTAGTTATAAACC
Organism: Dyadobacter crusticola DSM 16708; assembly: GCF_000701505.1. Taxonomy (GTDB): domain Bacteria; phylum Bacteroidota; class Bacteroidia; order Cytophagales; family Spirosomataceae; genus Dyadobacter; species Dyadobacter crusticola. Next base: position 334,145 of record NZ_JNJB01000005.1, read on the forward strand.
ATCTCTGTACCTGGCTCGGTCAGATACTTTTCTCTGATCTTCCTCTGAATGTCAGCGGGTTGTTCTACTCCATTGACTATAAACCCGGAGCTGGATAGAATATAGGACAGGTTTTTGGTATCCTGGATCACGCCCATTTTAAGTAAATCGTCGATAAGCGAAGCCTGTTTTTTCTCGTATTCTCCGCGTGTTTTTTCAGCCGCCTGTCGCATTACCTCAGCCGTTTTGCGGTTTTGCTCGGCCTGCTCGCGCAGCTTGTCAGCTTCTTTGCGCAGCTGTTCAGCCTGCTCCCGCATTACATCCGCCTGCTTCCGCAACTGCTCCGCGTTCGCGCGATTCTGTTCAGCCTCTATCTGAACAGCCTTTGCGTGCTGGCGGTGCTTGTCAGCTTCCGCCCGGCTTTGCTCGGCTTCTAAACGGACTTTTTCTGCTTCTCTCCGGTGCACAGCAGCTTCTGCCCGCATTTCTTCCGCTTTCGCACGTTGTATCTCCGCTTTCTTGTGTTCTTCCCGAATTTTTGACTCGATTTTCGAGATGTCACTTTCGTACTTTCCATACTCGCTGGCCGGTACCTCTTTACCATCTACATCCAGCGAAACAATCTTTCCATTCTTCTTTACGATTTCATAACGCTTTCCGCCAACGTGAACATCATAGGTAGAAACACCCTCCGTCGGCGTATATACGTTGGCGGAATGGATCTGAATAGACTCCTGCTTTTTCTTCTTTGGCAATGTGTCCATCGCAGCGACAGGTTGTTGCACCGGAACCAGTGCGGATGCTGGCTCCGAATAAATGCGCTGATGATCCTTAACAGACCGGCCGCTGGCTGGCGATTTAGGTGAAATGGCTGCCGACAAGGCAATTGCCGCTACCAGGCTAACTGAAACAAACACTTTTTCCATGGCATCAAGAGATTTATTGTTGTGATTGATAATGCGTTTGATCCGGTTGAGCAAGTGGTTTTTCTTTCCTGCAAAAGCCACCTGCGCAAGGTTAACGGAAAGGTTATATTCCTGAAACGACACCAGTGCGTGAACAAAAGAGGTTTTGTTTTCCATTACCTCAATGGCGAGGTCGTCGCAGCAATGCTCGCGTTCTTCCCTGATCAGGTAGGAAATCCAGAGAAGCGCCGGGTTGAAAAAATAAATATTCTCACAAAAGATCTGGATCAGGTTCACCAGATAGTCACGCCGGCGTATATGTGCCAATTCGTGCATCAAAATGGCCTCAACCTGCGCTGCCGGCATTCCCGCCAGCATTCCCAAAGGAACCAGTACAATCGGCGTCAAATGGCCGATCACCATAGGAACTGATACACATTCAGACTCGAGAAATTGAATTCGCTGAGTAATGCCCAATTTTCTTGATAAGTCAGCAAAAACATCCTTCCAGTGATTTGAAGGTGCGTGAAGGCCTGTTTTCCGGAGCTTCTTCAAATGCATTAAACCCGCAGTGGCCCGGGCACTTTTCCAGAGAAAGACAAGCAGCCAGATCGCCAGGATAGTAGAAGCATGCCGACTGCAGAAATCCGTCAAATCGGAGCTCAACGAGTTCAGCTCAAATGAAGATCGGGTCCCGGCAATGTTAACCTCGGTCGCAGTAGCTGTGGAAATAAAGACGTTTCCCGTAATCTCCGTCTGGTTTTTAGGCAGGATCAAAAAGAATGTAGCCGCATTGACTAGCAGCAGTCCACCCAGCAAAGCGACCAGCACATTATACCGGAAAACCGGGCGGCTTTTTCTGGTCAGCATCAGCAATCCACCAGCCAGAACAGCTGCAACAAGCCCTTGCCAGAGTGAATGAAGGAAAGTCAGGCATACCGCTTTAATCAGCTCGGTAAAGAAAGGTGTGTCTACAATTTCTAAATTCATGGCTACCGGATTTATGATTGTTGATCGAGGTTGTTCAGGAAATCCTTAATCTCTTTCAGCTCCTCGGCGGTTGTTTTCTTACTGCCAAAAAGCTGCATAACCAGGCTGGACGCAGAGCCTTTGTACATCGAATCGACGAAGCGGTTGAGCAATGCATGCTTCGTTTTATCCTCGGCCTCTGCCGGCCGGTAAATGTGCTTCATACTGCTTTCATCCCGCAGCAAAATGCCTTTATCGAACATGATCTGCATTAGCTTCAATGTAGAAGAATACTGCACAGCCCGCTTTTCTTCATTCAATTTATCATTGACAAACCGCACGGTCTGCGGTCCGTGCTCCCATAATACCTGTAAAATTTCCAGCTCTGATTTTGTAGGTTCCATCTCATTTTTTATTCAACATTTCAAAGGTAGGAAATTTTTCGTACGAACAAATATTTAGGTTAAATTTTTTATATTTACTTCATAAACACACTGCTATGTACATCAAGACCTTCATTCCGAAAAGCACTTCACTGTTACTTGACTTACCGGACGATTTTGTCGGAGAGCAAGTCAGAATAGTTGCTGTTGTTGAAAAAGCACAAGAAGGTTCTCGTGAAAGAGGACAAAAGCACGTTGCTGAAACCTACTCAAAGTATCCCAAAGTTGACCTCACCTCATTGAAATTCGATCGCGAGGAGGCTAATGAGAACTGCTAAGTATTTCCTGGATTCGAATATCATTCTGTATCTTTTTGATTCTAACGCATCGAAGCGCGCTATCGCAGAGGAGCTTCTCTCCACCTTTCCAATTATCAACCCGCAGGTTTTGATTGAGGTGGCTAATGTATGCAAGAGAAAGCTTGGCTTCTCAAAAGATCAGGTTTGTCAGTTATGGCTTGATCTGCTAAATGACTGCACCTGTACGGACGTGACGGAACAAACGATGTGTACAGCAGCCGGGCTTGTAAAACGGTACGACATGCAGCTGTTTGATGCCATTTTGATTGCAGGCGCATTGGAATCAGAATGCCCGGTGTTCTATTCTGAGGATATGCAGGATGGAATGTTAATAGATGGCAAGTTGCGAATCCTCAATCCATTCAGGTAGTCAAACGGGATCAAAACATATAAAAATGGCGACTACCTGTTGAAGATAATCGCCATTTACGATGCACTAGTAGTTTAATTACGCCATCAGCGCCTTTCTTGCGTACTCGACGCACTTAGCTGTTTCCTTAACAGCATCCGAGCCGGCCGGGATCTCGTATTCCAGCTCGATTGTCGCCGGGAATTTGTATTTTTTTGTTCGCATCAATTCGAGTACCGGGATAATGGGTGTGTCACCTGTACCCCAAACCACATTTGCGCCGCCATTTGCCTTGGACTTGCGGTCTTTCATGTGCATACTTAATATGTGATCGTGTTTTGCATTGATCAGCTCGATAGGCTCAAAACCTGCGGCCACATAGTGCCCCATATCCAGGTTCATTGCATTGAATTTGGACTGGCTTAATGCAGTATCCCACCAGGTTGGCGTTTGCTGAGTATGTCCGTGGTAGGCAATGTATGTTTTGTTTTTGGCTGCAATGTCTCCCAGTCTTTTGGTCTGCGCAGGATCGTTCGGAAGCTCAACCGTCGCCTGGTTAGCGCCGAGTGCGCGGGCCGCTCGGAGCGCATAGTCTACTTCGGCATCGGTGTTGTTTACTCCCAATGCATTCGGCTTGTAAGCATAGATTGTCACGCCCGCATCATTGTACATCTTGCGGAGCTGGGTGAATTTATCCATCGAAACCTTCGCGCGCCATTCCGCCATTTTGGTACCATGTTCTTTCATAGCCGCTTTTTGATCTTCGGTCAGTTCAGGCCGCTTACCATCCGGGCCGGCCGCCATGTTCGGGCGCGGTGGTGCTTCGGGCGCTCCTGCAAATTGTTCCGGTGTATTTCCCATCATTTCAATCGCGCTGATGTTGCAATCCACGCAGTACTTCAATACACTTTCGGCATCCTGCGGCATGCTGCGCCAGGAATACGTGATCGCTCCTATTTGCACCCCATTGAACAGCGAATTGGGCTTGCCCAGATTTTTGATATAAGCCGGTGCGCCGAAAACCGGAGTGCGTAACAATGCAAAACCAGCTGCTGCCAATGCAGAAGTTCCTAAAAAGCGCCTTCTTGATGAGTCCAGTTCTTCCATGATTTAGTTAGTTTTTAACATCAATAATATCTTCCTACATATTTATTCTCGACAATCATTTTCTTCATTTTTGCGGGCTCAATCGGCCCCTGTTTTGCGTAAACGATCTTTCCGCCCGGCTCTACGAGGATCGTGTAAGGCAATGCGCCCTGCCACTTCGGGTCGACGGCCTCAATCAGCTTGTACTTATCGTCCGACGGGAAAATGAAGTTTTTGTTCGAAGCGTATTTGCCTTGCAGGAATTTCAAAGCTTTCGCTTCTTTGTCCGGACTATCTGCGCTGATGGACACGAATTCGAAATCACGCCCGCGATACATATGGTGCATTTCCATAAAATCAGGGAATTCAGTCACGCACGGGCCGCACCAGGTTGCCCAGACATTGATTAACCTCAGCTTGTCAGACTTGTTTTGGATCAGCTCTTTGATTCCTGCTTCATCAATTTTCACCAGACTTACCGCTTCCTTCGCCCAACCTGCCTGCTCTGTTTGCGCGCCCTGCTCTTTGGAAGCCCATTTCATCGAGCATCCAAAAGTTTTTGTTGTCGGTGCAGGCACAGGTTTGCCTGCCAGCAACGCATCCAGTGCATTCCTCGCATCCAGGTTCTTGGGTGTTGCGGTTGGTTTCTCCACATCATCGATCCGACCGGTATATTGCAGCTTGCGGTTTTTATCAAAAATGAAAATGTGCGGCGTGGCAACCGGCCCGTAAGCCAATGCGGTTTTCTGATCGTCGCCGTCGTAGAGGTAGGGAAAGTTATACGCCATATCTTTTGCCCTGATCTTCATATCCGCATAGGTATCGCTCAGGTCGGTGTAGCCCAGCTCGTCGAGCCTGATCGCCTTTGGATCGTTTGAAGAAATGGCCACCACTGCCACCTTTTTGGCTTTGTAATCATTGACCAGACCTTTTATCCGATTTTCGTAAGCCTGTGCGGTGGGACAATGGTTGCACGTGAAAACGATTACCAGTGCGTCCGCGGCGGCAAAACTTTTCAGAGAATAGCGCTTCCCGTCTGTTCCCAATAAGTTAAAGTCTGGTGCTGCTGCTCCGATCTTCAATGTCTCGGGCTGCTCGGCGGCAAATGCAGTGGTATGAGCCAGGCCCAGCATCAGCAGCATGCATATTTTGCGAATAAGGCGCATAGTATCGGCAGTTTTAATTCACAAATGAGATATCATGCAAAAGCGACAGAGTTACAACAAAATACTGTTTTTATCCCATTAAAACTTACTTTGAAAATAAATCCCATTCGCAATGAACACTGCTGACAGGAGGTTGTCACTCCGGCAATGTTATTTTGGTAAAACTAAACTGGCGGATCATGGATAACACGACGAAATGTGCTCGGCATTATGACAAACCCGCATTATACAGAACTCGCAGGCAAACATGGAAAGTAAGGACGGAAAAGAAGTAGTAATCGCCGCCTCAGCACAAGAGTGGCGCGACTGGCTGGAACAGAATGCTGATTCAGCCAGCTCAGTTTACCTGGTTATTTACAATAAAGATAGTGGCGTAAAAAGTGTCGGTTACGTGGAGTCTGTGGAACACGCACTCTGCTTCGGCTGGATCGATAGCAAGACAATCAAGCGCGACGAGCATAGTGTTTATCAGACATATACCAAGCGTAAACCTGTCAGCAATTGGGCCAAAACCAATAAGGAGCGCGTTGTAAAAATGACGGAACTGGGGTTAATGCGGCCGCAGGGACAGGCAATGATAGACCTGGCAAAACAAAACGGCTCCTGGGACCGGCTCAACGACATTGATAATGAGGTGATACCGGAAGATTTGCAAATTGCATTAGACCAAAATAACGCGGCCAAACAAAACTTCCTGGCATTCGCGCCTTCATCCCGCAAACTGATCCTTTACTGGATCTCATCTGCCAAACGCCCCGAGACCAGGCAAAAACGTATTCAGGAAACTATTGAGAAAGCTGCATTGAATTTGAAGGCAGTTTAGAGTATTTTGTCTGGTAGTTAAATAAGAAGTCTATACCTACCCAACTCTATGAAGCTTTGTATCATAATTATCCTGACTGCCTTGATTGCATCCAATTCATTTAGCCAGGTGCCGCTTATCTTGCGGCCCTGCGGGCAACAGCAAAAGCTTCCATTTAAAACTGTTGAAATCATCGATAACAGGGATGAAAAGCAAATACTTGGCTTTGTTCAGGTTGGTATTGGTAATGTGACAAGGTTAGTCACGTTCGATGGAATATTAGCAGATACCCTCGCGAAATTCTTTCCACCTGCACCTGTGAGTAGCTCAAATCCGCAGTCGCTGGTAATACTTCTTGACCAGCTCTATATGGATGAAAACACCGAGTATACAGAAACCGGTCTTTTGAAAATTTCAATGCGTTTTTTTTCGGATAGCATTCCCGGCAAATTCTCCGAAATCTGGACGCTGGATCAGAGTTTTGAAACAAAAGGATCTGATGTAACAGCAAAAATGCTTACCGATATTAGCAAGATTATTTGCCGGATTTCACAAGAAGTTCCAAACCATAAAGTCGCGATTAATCAGGAAGTTTATACCCGTGCTGAATTGAACCAACTCGACAGTCTGGAAATTATTAAACTTCCGATTTTCACTGCCGACAAACCCCGCGCCGGCATCTTCAAAGACTACGCACATTTCAAATCAAACACACCGGACATTGAAACTGAAATGTTTATTGAAGATTCCAGAAAAAAGACCAATGTAGCTAGGCTTTATGGTGAAAAAAGGAAGAAAGTCTGGATTGAAACGAAGGGTATTTACGCAGTTTCCGACGGGAACAGAATGTTCAAAGCAACGTCTTACGGTTTTTTTGAGATCAAAAAAGGAGCCCGGGAGTTGTATTATGAACGAAATGCAAGCTATACAGAACTTGCTGGTCCGGCGAATACTTATTTTGGAGCCACAGGCAGTCTTGTTCCTCTGCGAAAGGATATGCCCAGACGCTATAAACTAAAAATCAACCATCGCCGCGGCAACATAATTCCGATCGCTATTCAGCAGTAAAGTTGGGAAATAGTGAATCTGTCTTAACTTTCCGACCAGACAATATTCATTGCCGAAAACCGACCACAGAAAATCTATGACCAGGAAGATTACCATTTTACTCGCATTCATTGCGCTGAAATTCCTTCTACAATATATACTGATCCTCCCCTCTTACGACCTGCACCGCGACGAATACCTGCATTTGGACCAGGCTAACCATCTTGACTGGGGATATATGTCGGTCCCGCCCGTTACTTCCTGGATTGCGCTGGTGATCAAATGGCTGGGCAATTCGGTGTTTTGGATCAGATTCTTTCCCGCTCTTTGCGGCGCGCTGACGATACTGGTTGTCTGGAAAACGGTCGAGGCGCTTAGAGGCAGCCTGTATGCTTGCGTTCTGGCTGCTACCTGCACGTTGTTTTCTGCATTGCTGCGGTTAAATCAATTATTCCAGCCCAACTCAGTCGATGTATTATGCTGGACAACACTTTACTTTTTACTGCTCAAGTACATTCAAACTAAGAGTCCAAAATGGCTCTACTTCATTGCCGTTGTTTTCGCTTTTGGCTTTTTGAATAAATACAATGTCGCATTCCTGCTGATCGGACTTCTGCCTGCTATTTTACTGACTGAACACAGGGTGATTTTTTTAAACCGAAACCTGTATTTCGCAATCCTGCTCGCCATCGTGTTGATTTCTCCCAACATCATCTGGCAATACCAGAATGACTTCCCGGTATTTCACCATATGAAGGAGCTCACTGAAAGACAGCTTGTCAACATGAGCCGCGCGGATTTTTTCAAGGAGCAGTTTATCTACTTTATCGGGTCATTACTCGTCATTGTTCCGGCTTTTTATGCATTGCTGTTTTACAAACCATTTGCCAAATACCGGCTCTTCTTTTTTTCTATTGTTTTCACACTGGCGGTATTCACCGCGCTGCGGGCAAAAGGCTATTACGCGATCGGGATCTATCCGATATACATTGCTTTTGGCGCTGTGTTTGTCTCAGAAAGGTTGAAGTCTGTTTGGCTGCGGGCGGCATTCATCATCATTCCCGCAACCATATTTATTCCGGTATCGCGCGTTGCATTTCCCAATAAAACGCCAAAGGAAATTGTCGCTGGCTCCGGCAGGTATAAGCGGGCCGGACTGCTGCGCTGGGAAGACGGAAAAGACCACGAGATCCCGCAGGATTTTGCAGATATGATCGGCTGGAAAGAACTGGCTGAAAAAGTGGACGCTGCCTACGCGAAGTCGCCCAACCCGGAAAACACGCTGGTACTTTGCGACAACTACGGCCAGGCGGGAGCAATTAATTACTACTCCAGGAAAAACGTGAATGCGGTCACTTTCAACGCAGACTACGTTAACTGGTTTGACCTCAGCAAAAAATACAAACACGTAGTGCGTGTCAAAAATGGATGGGAACGCGAAGCAGAGATCAAAGAAACTGCGCCTTTATTTAACAACTATTCCATTACAGACTCGGTAACCACAGCATACTCCCGCGAACGAGGCACAACAATTTTCCTGTTTGAAAATGCAAAAGTGGATATCAACGCAAGAATAAGCCAGGAAATCGAAGAAGAAAAATGGTAAGAAAAGGGCTCCAGCCCGAAAAAGATCCCCTGCCCCAGGCTTCAGCCCAACAAAAAATCCCTTGCCCCGGGCTTCAGCCCGGGGACAAAAAAGAGGCTCGGAATTCGAGGGGAGAGTAGTTTGTTTTTGTTTTGAATAGTTTGCTGAAAGACTGCGGGTGCTCGAAGCCGAGCTCGTAAGCGATCTCACTAACAGACAGATCCGTGACAGACAACCGCTCCTTTGCTTTTTCGATCAGCCTGTTGTGGATATGCTGCTGGGTAGTTTGCCCGGTGAGTGTTTTGAGCATATTGCTCAGGTAATTGGGCGAAATATTCAAGCTCGCGGCAACGTACTGCACAGTAGGCAAGCCTTTTTGCATTAAGTCCGGACTGCTGAAATAGGCATTGATGATCTCCTCCAGCCGATCCAGGATTTTATGGTTGATGTTTTTACGGGTGAGAAACTGGCGGTGGTAAAAGCGTTCGGCATATTTCAGGAGCAATTCAATCTGCGCAATGATCAGATCCTGACTGAACTTATCCAGATTCGCGCGGTATTCCTGCTGAATATTTTCGACGATTGTGTTCAGCGTCGCTTCTTCTTTCTCCGAGACAAAAAGCGCCTCTTTTACACTGTAATCAAAATATTCGTACTGCTTGATACCTTTCGCAAGCGGCGTGTTCCAGAGCAGATCGGGATGGAGCATCAACATCCACCCCGATTGCTGTACTTCAATGTCAATCTCCGTACCAAACCTGAGCACCTGTCCGGGTGCCATGAAGAACATCACACCATTGTCAAAATCCACATCCTGCTGTCCGTATTTCATCTTCACATTGAAATTACGTTTCAATGCAACGGAGTAAAAATCCTTCACGATGGCGGGTTCGTTACCTGCAACATGCCGCACCAGCGACATATCTATCACGCTCACGAGCGGGTGCTCGGGTGCGGGCAAACCTCGGAATCTGTGAAATTCGCTGATGGTCTTAAAACGGATTGGCTGTATAGTGGACATGTTACAAGTTACTCAATTCTCCCTGAATGCAGCTGCAAACTCCTGCGCAAAGTCGGCAAGCTTTACCTTTCCCATGACAGCCGGGCGGTTTTTGACATAATCTTCACTCAACAAACCGCTGTACAATGCACCGTACATTTCTGTTAACCCTGCCGCCACTGCCGGGTTCATGCCCACCGAAAGCAGGCTATTAAGCGATTCCTCCGAAGAAATCACCACCCATTTCATCTCCGGCTTGCCGATCGCTTCACCCAGAATGCGCGCACTTTCATCGCCCGTAAGTTCCTCGCTTGCTACGTAGCGGACGTTTCTGCCCGTAAACCCGGATTGCAGCTGTTCTGCCACAGCATCGGCAATGTCAAACGGAGATACCCACGGAATCATGCGGTCGCCGCCATAGTTTACATAAATCCCGCCTGTGGCTTTGATCATCGGCAAGTAACCGTACAGATTGTAGTAGAAAGAAACAGGCCGCATATGCGTGATCGAAATATTGGCGGGTAATGTATTCAGCGTTTGCTCGACGTGGTACGCCCCGGCCAGAATGCCATTTCCCTCGGCCAAATGCGCACCGATAGTACTCAGATTGACTACCCGCTTCACGCCCGAATTTTGGATAGCTTCGGCGTAATGCTGCCCCATTTGTTTGTAAAAACCAATAACATCCAGGTCTTTACTAAAGTAGCTGTGCGCTGCTACCATCGTGTAAACTGCATCGGCGCCGGTGAAGGTTTTCGTAAGAAAATCCACATTTTCAAAATTGCCGATTGCGGCTGTTGCACCTAGGTCTTCAATGTCCTGCCGGCGTTCCGGGTTGCTGCTGATCACGGTGACGTTGTGACCATTTTCAATTAACTTTTGGGCAAGTGGCTTGCTGATGTGCCCGAGCGAGCCTGTTAAAACTATTTTCATTATGCTGTCTTTTTTGGTTTATGCAAAATTGCGCAACACCGAAAAAGCACACGTAGCCGAATCTACGGTTGTTGTAGCCGAAAGAAGGGCAGCAATGAGGACGCTTCAAGTTTTTGGAAAGATATTTGCATTAGCACCAGCAGAACTATCAAATCTACATTCCCATGGCCCAGCCTGAACTCACCGGACTCCAGAAGCGAGCCTCCAAATACATCGACAAAGCAATCAGCTACAAAGTCCGGCCGGGCGAGGTAATCGAAGGTTACTTTTCCGGCTTTGATGAAAAAAATAATGAGCGCGCTGTGATCCAGATGTCCAATGCAGCCGACACGGCCACACTGCCATTGATGACCGTGGTGAATTATTTTGAAGGCGTTGACGACGAAGAAGTGGAGGGGAACCCTTGATTGCTTAATCTGCTCACGTGGTAACTCTGTTAAATGATGTTAAATACTTCATATAGCAGCAGTTAGTTGCTGAGCTGCCCGGTCTAATTTTTACCTTTATGCAGCTAACTCACGTGCGATTTTATGCTGCAAAACTACCTCACCGTCGCAATCCGCAACCTGCGGGTAAACGCTACCTATACCCTGCTCAACATCCTCGGCCTGGCCCTGGGCATCGCCGGCGCAACGCTGATCTTCCTTTTTCTAAGTTACCATCTCTCTACCGACAAACACCAGCCCAATGCCGGCAGGCTCTATCGGGTCGTACTCGATCTGCATTTGGACGAAGGGATTGTGCGGGAGCCAGGTTCGGCGTACCCCATGTCTGCTGCTTTGGGGAAAGACTATGCGGGAATCGAAAAAACAGGATTTATCCGCCGAATGCCCATGGTATCCTTCGCAGCCGATGCTGCAAGTGGCCCCAGGCGTTTTATGGAAAAAGAGAATGTCGCTTACGCAGACTACGGTTTCATGCAGCTGTTTGCATTGGATTGGAAGTCCGGCAATGCAGCAGCTACCATGCAGGAGCCTTTTACGGTGATTGTAAGCCAGAAGCTTGCACAGAAATACTTTGGAACGGAAGATGTAACAGGAAAGATCCTGCGGCTCGACAATGCGCACGACCTGAAAATTACCGGCGTGATCGGGGATCAGCAGCACCCCAGCGACTTTTTCTTTGACGCTTACATTTCCCTGCCCACCATCAAAACCATTGAACCCACCAACTGGACCACCGATTTCGGCTGGATCAGCAGCCGGAATTTCACGTTCGCAAAACTCGCACCTGACACACAGCCTGCACACATTGAGCAGCTTATCTTGAAAAACGGGAAGAAATATTATGCCGAAAATGCACCCTACTACCGGCACCATTTACAGCCACTTGCCAACATTCACTTCAATGAAAACTATGATGGCAAGATACGCAGGTCCATTCTATGGATCTTAGCCGGTGTCGGCTTCTTTCTGGTACTGGTAGCAAGCATCAACTTCATCAATATGGCCACGGCGCAGGCTGTAAAACGTTCCAAAGAAATCGGGGTACGCAAAGCATTGGGCAGCAGCAGGCAGCAACTTTTCTGGCAGTTCAACATGGAAACACTGCTGATTACCCTGGTGGCCGCATTCGTTTCCACGTTGTTTTCCATTGCGCTTTTTACCCCGCTCAACAACTGGACGCACACGCAGGCTTTTCAACCCGGGAACCTCCTGCAAATGGAGGTACTGCTTTTCGCCTTGGCCACAGTACTGCTGATCGTATTGCTCGCAGGCTTCTACCCGGCGGTGATCCTCTCGGGCTTCAATCCGGTCGCTGCGCTGAAAAGCAAACTCATTTCCCGCCAGGTTGGTGGCATCGGATTGCGGCGCTCACTGGTGGTGGTACAGCTGATGATCGCGCAGGTAATGATCATCGGCACGCTGGTCATGATGCTGCAACTTGATTTTTTCAGGAATGCGGACCTTGGTTTTGACCAAAAAGGCGTGATCAGGATAACGTTGCCCAAGCAAAATGGAGAAAGCAATAACAGACAGGCTTTCCGCAATGCACTGCTCCAATATCCGGAAGTGAAATCGGTAACCTACCAGTATGATGCGCCCACATTGGATATGGGATTCGGCGGCTCTGTCCGCTTCGATAACCGGACTGAATGGGAAAAATTCGTTATCAAGGTAAGATTTGGAGACGCTGATTACCTCAAAACCTACCAAATGCCGCTGCTCGCCGGCCGCAGCTTTTCCGATCGTAATTCCGTGCGGGAGTTTGTGGTCAATGAAGAGTTGATGAAAAAACTTGGTGTCCGCGACCCGGATCAAATGATAGGCAGATCAATGGAAGATGGTACCTCTGGCTACAAGGGGCGCATTGTGGGTGTGGTCAAAAGTTTCCACCTGAGCTCTTTACACGACGCAACCGAACCCTGCGCCATTTATGCCCAGCCGGAACAGTACCGTGAAGTCGCCATCCGGCTCGACCTATCTTCTCTCACAAACTCTATTTCCCATATCCGGAAAGCCTGGCAGGCACATTACCCCGGCGAGGTTTTCGGCTGGGAATTTACTGAAGAGAAAATTGCCTCATTTTACGCCAAAGAAGAACAGTTAACCAACCTGATCCGGCTTTTCGCCTGGGTCGCGATTGTGATTTGCTGTCTGGGTTTATATGGAATGATCTCTTTCATGGTCACTGAAAAAACCAAAGAAATCGGCGTCAGGAAAGTGCTTGGTGCCAGTGTAGACAGCATTTTAGCCCTTTTCGGAAAGGAGCTCCTGGTATTAACCGGCATTTCCTGTCTCCTTGCAGTTCCGGCAGCATGGTCGCTCATGAACACCTGGCTGAGTCACTTTGCCTACCGCATTGATCTCCACTGGTGGCTTGTCGCAGCCGGTAGCCTGTTTATTGTCCCTGTGATCGTGCTGACAATCGGCTTCAAAGTAATGCAGGCCGCAAAGATGAACCCGGTAAAGAGCCTGGCGAGTGATTGAGATCGGGCGGGCTAAGTGCCACACATCTTGTCTGCTTCCCGTAATAGCAGTAAACACCTGGCCTTTTACAATATGATCCTGAACTACTTCAAAATTGCATTGCGCAGCCTGCGCAGCGGCGGCTGGTATTCGGCACTTAATATCGGCGGATTAGCCGTTGTACTTGCTGTTAGCCTGCTCCTTTTCTGGTGGGTTAAAGACGAGCTGACTTTTGACAGGTTCCATCCGGATGCAGAGCGCACGTACCTCATCAACTCGCATTTCGGAAGTGGACCCGATGAAAATACATTCACTTCCACACCTTCGCCGATCGCAATTGCAGCTGCAACCATCCCCGATATCGAGGAAGTCACCCGCACAGCCCCTTTTCCCGGCGCCATTTTCCGGGCAGGTGCAAACACGTTCAAAGAAAAGACAGGCATTGCTTTCGCCGACACCAATTTCCTGAGCATTTTTAAAGGATTTAAGGTAATTGCCGGAAATGCTGAAAAGCCTTTTACTGCGCATAATGCGATTGTTATTTCCGAAAAACTGGCGAGAAAATACTTCGGAACTATTGACGTCCTCGGAAAAGCTATTGAAAACATTGACACCAAAACAACTTTTGTAATCAGCGCAGTGCTGGCCAATGCACCCGACAATTCATCACTCAGAAACGACATTTACGTCAACATGAACGTCCGCAAAGCCATTGACCCGGACAGGGGCGGCCAGAAGCTGATGGATGAAAGCTGGGACGATTTCGGAGTAGAAACTTATGTCAGGATAAAACCGCATACAAAGATCACAGTCGTTAACCAAAAGCTGACAGCCGCACACGCAGCTTCGGTTGACGGCAAGGCTCAATCTGATTACCGGCTTCAATTAATGGCCGATACCCACCTTCATCCCGTAGAAGGCGGCGATTCGCCTGAACAGCAAGAGAAGATTTTGGGCATTGTGGCAGTGCTCCTGCTCAGTATCGGCTGCATTAACTACGTCAACCTGACCACCGCCCGGGCGACAAGGCGGCACAAGGAAATTGGGGTGAGAAAAGTAGTAGGTGCCGGTTCAAGGCAGCTTGCAGGACAATTACTCATCGAGTCGCTGCTGACTTTGAGCATTTCACTTGTCCTCGCCGTAGCATTGGTGCAGGTGCTACTACCCTTTTATTCAAATATAACCGGCAAATCGGGACGCTTCTCACTTGCTGATCCTGCTGCCTGGCAGTTGCTTGCAGGCATTTTGCTCTTTTGCTTTTTAGCAGCCGGTATCTACCCCGCCATGCTTACTTCCGGATTCAATCCCATTACTGCGCTTCGTGGCGGCGCCAGGCTAACCGGAGCGGCAGGCTTGCGAAAGTCGCTTGTTGTTGTGCAGTTTACATTGGCAACTGTACTCGTCGTGGGGACATTTGTCATTGGAAACCAGCTTCGGTTTATCCGCCAGCGCGACGCCGGTTTTAATCGTGAACACGTTTTTACTTTCGAAGGAAAAGTATTTGCCCAGCAGTTCAAGCAGGCATTGGCGGGCGAAGCGAGCGTTTTGGGCGTAAGTACTTCAACCGACACCCCTGTTAATGTGCAGACAGGTACCGCATCCTGCGACTGGGACGGCAAGCCCAAAGACCGGACACTGGTCTTCGCCCAGATAGGTATAGACAAAGATTTCATTCCAGATTTTGATATTAAGCTGATAGCGGGCAACAACTTTCGCGGAACAAAGTCTGATTCGGCGCATTACATATTGAACGAAACGGCAGTAAGGCAAACGGGCATACAAGATCCGGTAGGTAAGCGTTTCGAGGGCGATGGTGGTGAGGGTATTATCATCGGCGTTGTAAAAGATTTTAGCATGATGTCTGTGCGTGAACCGATGTGGCCGCTGGTGCTGTACAGCGACCCGCCATCTCACCATATTGTGAATGTACACACGACCGGAAAACTTGCGCCGGCTGCATTGGCGGCCGCTGAAAAGCTGTGGAAGCGATACCAGCCCGAGGTTCCTTTTGAATATACATTTCTGGATTCGACTTACGAGCAGCTTTATAAGTCGGAGCAGCAAACCGGACAACTTTTCAACTTCTTTGCGGGCATTGCGATCCTCGTTTCCTGTCTCGGCTTACTCGGCCTCGCTTCTTTTGTTACAGAGCAGCGCACCAAAGAAGTGGGCATCCGGAAAGTTCTGGGCGCGACGGTCATGCACATTACCACATTGCTTACGACCGATTTTGTCAAATTGGTCCTGATCGCAATTGTAATTGCGACGCCTGTTTCCTGGTATCTGATGGATCAATGGCTGAAAGGATTTGCATTCCAGGTTGAGCTCAGTTGGTGGACATTTGCCTTCGCAGGCGCGCTCTCCCTCTTCACAGCCTTGCTTACCGTAAGCTATCAGGCTGTCAAAGCAGCTTTGATGAACCCTACCCACGCGATGAAGGCTGAGTAAGCATCGAAACCAACCCCTGCACACAACTTGAACCAACTTGACGCGCATTTGAACGGGATTTAGCAGGTTTCCAGGCCATTTTTGCCCAAAAACAAACAAGCAAAAATGCTATGAAAAATCTCGTTCACGTTCTGTTCATTCTCTGCGCAATGCAGAGTTTTGGTCAAAAGAAAAGCAATCCCTCCACATCTAAAAAGGTTGATTACACTATCCCGCTCACACCTGAAAAGTGGCAGTTCCAGGCTGACAAAGTAAGTTTTGAAGATCACAATGGAAAAAAGGCGATGAAGCTCGCGCCAAATTCGGGTCAGGTGGTATTGAAAGATTTGGTATTCAGAGACGGCACAATTGAGTTTGACATTGATCCCTCACCGGCGGAATTTGCAGAGTCGGTTTATTTTCACCGGAAAGATGCCAAAGAACAGGAGATTGTCTACCTCCGCATGTCCAGGGTCGGCAACAAGGTGGCAAACCAGGGCATTCAGTACTCGCCTTATTTTGATGGAATCAATATGTGGGATATGTATCCCGACTATCAAGCGCCTGCGATGGCAAAAGCGGGTGAATGGAATCACGTGAAGCTGATCGTGTCGGGCAAAAGGCTGCAAGTCTTCCTGAACAATGCACCTCGGCCGGCGCTGGATATCCCGGAGTTGCAAGGCAGTGAAATGGAAGGCAGTATCGCATTTGAAGGCGCTTCGCATATCGCCAATGTTCAGGTAAAGCCCAACGAAACGGAAGGTTTGAGTCCGCTGGCGCTTCCCGATTTAACCGATCACGACGGGCTCTATCTGCGAAAATGGGCTTCCACTGCGGCTTTTGATCTTCCGGTCGGCAGTGAACTGGCTTTTCAAAATCAGGCGAAACCCGAGTTGTTTACAGATAGCATTGCAGCTGAACGTGCTGGTCTGGTAAACCTTACCCGCAAGCACGGCGGCAACACAACGCGTAAGGCGATCTGGCTGAAAACAAAAATCAGTGCCAAAGAAGCTGTGAAGGTTGGTCTGCAATTAGGTTTCAGCGATGAAGTATGGGTTTTTCTAAATAATCAGATCATTTTCGCTGATAAAAACCTTTTCCAACAAAATATGAAACGTTATCCCGACGGGCGGATCTCAGTTCAGAATGCGACTGTTAAACTGAATCTCGACAAGGGTGAAAACGACCTGCTGATCGGCGTTGCAAACGATTTCTACGGCTGGGGCATTATGGCGCGGCTTGAATACAGCGAAGCAATCTCTGAAACCGACCATATTACAGGCATTGTCAGCCTGGCGAAAGAGATCGCCAACATGGATCTTGAACCTTACATCGGAACTTACAGCAATCCCGAAGTACAGTTCAAGCTTTCGTTCGCGAAAAAAGATAACGCAATTACCGTCCAAGCCACCGGCCAGCAACCAGCCGAACTACGGCCAACTGGCAAGCATGCCTTCGCCTACCCCTCCGCAGCTATCCTATTCGAATTCTCCCCCACCGACAAAAAGGTAATATTCCGGCAAGGCAGCGAGAGTCGGGTGTTTGTAAAGGAGTAATGCGGGGATTGAAGTGAGTTACCATTTTCTTCAAGATCTTGGTTGAATGCGCGGCTGCATTCAACCAAGATTTGTAAATCTCATATTTAAAAATATATTTGTAACTAATATTTAGTTACACGCTCCTTTCTATACACACTTGTGTCAGTATTAGCGTTCTACGGATATCGTGAATTGCCTACAGGAGCAACTGGCGGATCGAGACGAAAATTTGCTGATTCATCGAAGCATATTATTAGTCTTCACAAACCTCATCCAGGGCAAATAGTTAAAGTTTACGTGATAGAACAAGTAATTGGGATTCTCAAAGAAAATGGAAAAGTCAAAAATGATTAACGCACTGTTCTACAATGGATACACAGCAAATATCCATTACAGCCCGGCCGATGAAGTGTTTTTTGGAAAGTTAATCGGTGTAAACGACCTGGTGACCTTTGAGGGTACCTCGGTTGAAGCCTTGAAGCAAGGCATGCAGGAAGCAGTCGACGATTACATTGAGACTTGCAGGGTGCTGGGGAAGCAGCCTGAGAAGTCTTACAAAGGTGTTTTTAATGTACGCGTTTCATCTGATCTGCACAAAAGAATAGCACTGCTGGCTTCCCAGTACAATGTTACGCTGAATGATTTTGTAAAATCTGTTTTACAATATGCATCCTCGCATCAGGAGCTTGGCGCTGAGGTTTTCGGCGAAAAGTAGCTCTCCTACCTAACCGTATTTTCCAAAACAATCACCGAAGGCCCGCTTTCCAGCCACTTTTTGCCAAGACCGGTTTTATCACCCATGGGTAGAAAGTAAACAAACGAACCCAAAACAAGATCAATGTCGCCATCGCCATCGAGGTCGCCTGCGTCCATCACGGACCAGCGCCCCTCGGGCGATTGCGGGAATGAAGCGTCTTTAAATCTGAGCTTTCCCTTATTTTCGAGGTAGATAAAACTTTCCTGCGGGTAACGTGCATAGTCCGGGAAGAATGAGATCGCGGCAATATCGAGGTCTCCGTCCAGGTCATAATCACGCGCCATTGCCTTGTAAGCACCGTTAAGGTGGTAAAAGTAGCTTTGCTTAAAATTCGATTTCCCGTCATTCAGGAAAATGTAAACGCCGTGGTAATCTTTCAGAATAGGCGTTTTATCCGCATTATCTCCGCATACGTACAGAATATCGTCAAAACCATCTTTGTTAAAATCGGCTACTTCCATGTACTGCGAACCGTTGAGCGGCGAAAAAGTGAGCAGGCGTTTTTCCTGAAACCTACCTCCACCCTGATTTTCATAGAGGAGAATGCGCTCGTCGGCTTGCGCCATTAATACAAAAATATCCGGCAATCCATCGCCATTGGCATCCCTGATAATCGTGGTGATCGCGCCCGGGTGCTCGTTCAAAACGTGCCTTTCGTAACCGCCTCTTCCATTGTTCGCATACCATGCAAGCTGCCCCGTTTCGTTGCCGAATTCGCAGGCGACAATGTCTACGTGACTATCCCCATTCAAATCTCCGAATGCTGTGTGAACCGGTCGGCGCAGATTTGGAATGGGAATGTCCGCAGGCGCATCATGTTGCTCCGGCCCACTTTGAACCCACCGCTGAACGGCCCCTTCCGCAGCGTCGGTCGGGAAAATGTTACGGCCAGCTGTTGTGAGGTATATTTCTTTCGACGTTTGATGATAATGCACTGGCGCAGACTCCAACTCCACAGTATATCGTTCCCGCAAATCTGCATTCAGGTAAGTGAGCTTTTTCCGGCGACCTTTGGCGTCGCTGAATACAATCCCCTGCTTATCAGGCAGGATCTTCACCATGGTTGTCAATGCAGGGCGATGTGTCAATGCTGGCCTGCGGTACCTGAAATGCCGGAGACCTATTCTGATTGGATCTTTTCGCATTGGCGCAGGAACGCTGTCGGGCGCATTTTGGAGGTAGTAAGCTTCAATTTTTCGCCAATCTTCTTTCGCCAGAATGGGATTTTCGGGAAAAATACCGGCACTTCTCACCAGTGAACCGCCCGTTTTTGGATCAAATAAACTGTCAGGTCTGCTGCCGCCCGCGTAAATCCCCATTCTTTGTCCCATTGCCGGTAAAACTTTTCGCCAGCTCGACTTAGGTAACATCTCAGGACCGACCAGCAAATGACACCGGCTGCAATGCGCGATCGCGAGTTCCCTGCCAGAGCTATTGGAAACAGCAGGCTCCTGCACACGGACAGCTTCGTTCTGTCTTTTGGATTTACATGAAAAAATAAGCGAAAGGAGAATGCAAAAAAGAAAAGTCTGTTTCATCAATATGTGAAATGCAGTAGAATAGCGCTTTGTTAACCAGGCAAAATAGATAACTCCTCCACCCCAATTTCAGACTAATACCTGTCAATTAACATTCGTGCAAATTCGTGCATTCGTGGCAAAAAACCTACCGCCGCGCCTCTTCCACCAACCTTCCCACCGCAAGCCGCACCGCATCCCGGTACGATCGCTCCCGCTTTCGATTATACTCTTCCAGCTCACGTAAAATCACCGGCAGATAAATGAACTTGCGATCCTGCACATAATGCTGCATCAGTCGCTCTGCGTCCGCTTTCCTGCCCAGATTTCCCGCGATCACAACTTCACCGGCACGCACAAAATGCTCATACAAACATGCTTTCCACGTAGTATAACCCTGATCTGACATCCTGCTTTTAACGGGTGTAAACAACTTTTCAGTGGATGTGATCAGCTCGCCGGACAACTGGTCGATGATGGGATTTACAAATGAATGCGCAAACTCGTGGGTACTCAGCTCCTCCAAATGCTTTTTATCATCAAAGCCCATATCCAAATCTGATTCATCCTGAAAACGCGGCGCAGCAAATGCGCCAAATACATTGAATGCGTGCGACTCACCTGGCGAGCTAAACTTCACGCCGAAACCCATTCCCGCAGGGATCGTCAGACTTGGCACCAACGAATAACTGTCGAAATGCCCTTGGTAAAACTCTTCCATAGCGGGAATAAACAAACTGTCGGGTAACCCGCTCCTGACCTGTGCGAGCGCATTTTCGTATTTCCGTTGATTTTTGGTCAGATAAGAACCAAAGTCCACCTCTTTGTAAAGCTGGTTCAATGCATTTATGAATGCGGTTGCATTTGCAATGGCGACCTCGCGGTCACCCGTTGGCGAAAACCGTTTATAATAACTAAAATCAATATCCTCGCTCAGCTGCGCGTTGGGGAAATCATCGAGCTGCACCAGCAGATTGATAAAATAGTCCAGCCAGATATCTTGTGCAAAGCCGATTGCAACAGCCAAATGCGGACTTTTCTCGTGGGTTCTGTACTGCTGATATAAATCCAGCCCGTAAGCATAACGCATTCGCCGCTTTTCAGAATAGTCGCTGCTCCTTGCAGCATGTGCGCCTTCATAGCCCAGAAAGTAGACGAATCCGAGTAGCTCGACATTTTTGTTGATTTTAACCTGGATCTGATTGTTTTGAGCCGCTGAAAACGGAGCCCAGCCGAGGGTTAGCAGAAGTAGAAGTTGCCTGTACATATGAACAAAATTGCTTGTGAGTAGTGGGACAAAACAAGCAAAGGAAACAACGCAACTCGCCCTGAAACAGAAGTCCGGACGTCCGTGATCATGATTCCGGACTCATTTATTCACTAAAAGGTACTCCGAAGGTGCCTTACCGGTATGCTGCCGGAACACCTGATTGAATGTAGATTTTGAACTGAAACCCGCTTCCAGAGCTAATGCAAGCAATATCTTATGTTGCTCTCGCGGATCCCCGAGTTTGCGGATTACCTCTTCCACGCGAAACGCATTCACGTAATGATTAAAATTGGAACCGTGATGCGTATTAATCAGATAGGAAATATACCGCGGCGGCAAATGCAGCTTGCCGGCAACCTCTTCCAGCGTGAGCTTTGACTGTGTGTACAGTGCATTCCCGCGGAAAGCAGCTTCGAGCCGGTTTAACTCCCGCGCGTCATCGTAGTAAGCAAAAGTCGGCTTTTCAGGAGATTTTGGTTTTGGTAAAATCGGCAACTTATAGAAGTCGGGGTTGACATAACCTGCATAGCCGAACGCAAAGAGACAAGCTGTAAGCAAAATCTCTATCATCGAAAACACGCGCAGATTAAACCACACTCCGGCAGCCCAGAGCATGGTTAACGTTGTTAGAAAAGCAAACAGCCCGTAGATTCCAATTACCTGATACACGCTGAGACGCTCACCACGTCCAAACCATTCTTGCCGAAACCGGAACAATTTCCAGCCGTAAAAACCGAGAACTGTAAACATTCCCAGAATCGGCAGGATCTCGGTGACAAAGAACCAGGCGGGATTGTCAAGCAAGGAAGGAACGCGCTGATCGATGTGACGCCAATATAGCCGCCACGTTGTTTGTACCAAAATTTCAAACAATGAAGGCGCAAAGAGCAACCAGGGCCACCTGGGCGCGCTATAATCTGGTACCGTAGTATATTGTACAAAAAACCATAGCGAAACCGGCAGCACCAGGTAGCTCTGCAAATTCCAGAATGGAAAGCTGTCGGGGCGGCTATGATAATGCACCTGCATTCCCCACGCATTGAGTATTTCCAAGGCAAGGATATACAGTATCAACCCCAAAAACAGGTTTGCCCGCTGCTGTGTGATACCTCGCACGATCAGTGAAAGGCTCAGCACAATACCCTGTCCGAATGCCAGCAAATAGACAATAGCCTTCCAATTTTCCATGTAGTTTGATATTCTACTATTTGTCAGCTTTGTTTACTTCTTTGACAATGGAACCTGTGCGCTTGTTTTCAGGTATGCGATCAGCTCGGTCACTTCCTTGTCGCTGAGGTTATCAAGCAGTCCCGGCGGCATCATCGAAGCTTCATTTACTTCGCGTGTTTGAATATCGGCTTTGTTTACCACCACTGCATCTTGCCCCACAACACGCAGGGTAAGCTGGCGATCAGTTTCTTTGGCGACATTGCCTACGTAAGTGCGGCCGTCACGCATCGTCACCACGACCATTTTGTAGTCGTCCTGAATCTCGCCGCTTGGATCGAGAATGTTGCCGAGCAGGTAATCCAGGTTCGCTCGGTTGGAGCCTGTCAGCTCGGGGCCGATTGCACCGCCTTCGCCGTACATTTTGTGACAAGGCGCACAGGTACGCTGAAACACCAGCCGGCCCTCCGTTTTGCTCGCGGCAGAAACGGATTTGTCGGTGAGCAGGTCTTTGTACTTTTTATAAGCTTTTTCGTCAAATGCAACGTGATCAATCGGTCCCCAGACTTCCACAAACCCACTGCCCACTACACGCCGGAGCTGGCGGGCTACGTAAGTCGGAACATCCTTTTTCGGGATTGTTTTATCGGAAATTGCCTGGGTCAGCAGCCAGCCAGACTTGGGCCGGGAAGCAAGCGTTTGTATCACTTCCGACTTTTCCGACGCAGAGAATCTGGGATAGTTTTCGATCAAATACTTAGCCAGCGGCTCACTTTCAAATGCAGCCACACTCCTGATAGCATCGAGGCGCAATGCAGGGTTATTCAGTAATGCCGGCAATTCAGCTGCAAGTTCGGGACGCTGGCGGACAGTCAGGGATTGGAGCGCTTTCCGCTTTTCTTCAATGGGTGCGGTTTTACTTTTCAAAGTAGCTAAGTCAGCTTTGGCGGCTTCGGTGTTTCCAAATTGCCGGTTGAGCTCCAATGCAAGCGCCGCAGTAGCTTTGTCAGCTTGTTTTAATTTAGCGAGAACAGCAGTCCAGTTAGCCGGTGTTTTAATGTCGGTCCGGTCAGATAATGCATCCTGCATTCCTTTCAGCAAATCCATTCTGTTCACAGGTGCTTTCCCGATTGCGGCTACAAGTGTCTCCACCTGGTCAGCGTCTACTGTCCGCCTGGCGATGTACGCTGTCACCATCGGGATTTTCGACTTGGCAGACAGTTCAAGTGCTTTGGCGGGATTTTCCTTCACGAGCCGCTCTATGCCAAACCAGATCATTTTAGGGAGATTATGATCGCCTGCATCTTCGCTGTGCGCCACGAGGCCCGCAGCTATTTTCCATTTCAAATCCGTATTCACACGCTGCAATGCAGAAGCCAGGTACAACCGCACTACCGGCGAAGGATCTTTCACCGACATTTCTGTGAGTCTGGCACTTACCTGGTCCGAAGGCTGCCCGTTTTCACATAGAAACTGGATCGCCCAGGCGCGTACGTGTGCATCTTTGTCGGTAAGCGCATCAGCTAATTGGTTTTGGTTCAATGCATTGGTCACCTGCAAAGCCCACATCGCACGCAGCCGCTCGTCGGCGGAACCCTCATTGTAAATCGTGTTCAGCTTAGCCAATGCTGGCTGGGCAATGCTGCCTTTTACCGCGCGGTTTTGAAGGATCACTCTTGCCCGTCGCGCGTGCCAGTCGCTTTTGCTGGTTTGCAGCGAAGCCAGTTCCAGGTCGCTCAGTTTAGTAAGATCCGCGTACCGGCCCGGGAAGTTTTCCGCCAGGGAATTCTTCGGTGTGATCCTGAAAATACGGCCCGTTTCAGAGTTGAGTACGTCGGAGCCGCAGATATCGGCGTCGTGCCAGTCGAGCACATACATCGCACCTTCCGGACCAATTTCCATGCTGAAACCAACCCACTGCGCATTGTTGGCCATCATAAAATCATCTCCATGCTTACCACTGAATCCTGAACCTTTGGGAATCAATATATCTGACAAGATGCCGTGCTCGTGAATGTTAGCCATAAATATTTTCCCCTTTTCCGATGCCGGAAATGCATCCGACTGGTAAATGCGAGCTCCTCCGTGCGCCGAGCGGTGACTGTGATCGGCGATGGTTTTGATATCATTGTACACGTAAGGATTGAAATGCTGCCCGCCCTGCCGGTGATAAATGCCGCCAGGTACCACGTGCCACAAATGCGGGATCACGCAGGCAGTAATGAAAAGCTGTCCTTTGGCATCATGGTCGATCCCCCAGGGATTTGAGAATCCGTGTGCAACCACCTCAAACTTCTGTTTTGTAGGATGATAGCGCCACACACCGCCATTGATTTCCTGTCCGTCCTCCACCGGAATATTTTCAGGGAATGGATCTTTGTGCTTATAAAGCTTCCCTTTTCCAACCGGCTTGCCCACCGTAGAAGGTGTTGCGAAGCCCTGCAATCCATACAACCAGCCGTCGGGACCCCAATGGAAACTGTTCAATGTTTCGTGCCGGTCGCGGATACCCCAGCCAGTCAGGCGGACTTCGATATCGTCCATATCAGCCTTATCGTCGCCGTTTTTATCGGGAATGAAAAGCAGATTAGGCGGCGCGCCTACAAACACACCGTCGAAGCCTACCGCCAATGCAGCAGGAAATGCGATGCCTTCTGCAAAAACCTTCCTTGAATCTGCCACTCCATCTTTGTCTGTATCTTCCAGAATCAAAATGCGGCTGGTACCTGCATTGGAAAACCCTTTGCCGCGCGATTCGTAATCCTTGTTTTCTGCAATCCACATTCTCCCCTTGTCGTCCCAGCAAAAAGCCATCGGCTGCGTCATCATCGGCTCCGATGCCCAGGCATTTACCTGGTATCCCTCTTTGATCGTCATTGCGGCGACTGCCTCCTGCGCACTGAGAAACTTGGCCTCTCTGCCCTCCTTTTGTGCCAGCGCCCACAGCGCAGTGGCACTGTACAGGCCGTTATCTCCCACAAATTCACCAAAAGTTTTATTCAGCTCCACGTCATTAAGCTCGCCGGTATAAATCACCAGTTCGTGCTTGATGGTTTCCGTTTCCCCTTTTTTAATGTACCAATCTCCTTTCCGTGCCCGCGCCGGACCGGCACCAAGCTGGTTATCTACCCGCCAGATCGTGGGGTAACCTTTATTTTGTTTGTGATCAAGGATCGCAATGTGCGCCAGGTCGCTCCTGCCCTCGACTTGCATGCTGATATCCACCCAATGTGCTGCCTGACCTTCCGCTTTTTCGTTCTTCTGCCTTGCCGCATTCACTACCTCTCCTTTGATCCCTTCTTTCCAGGGCATACGCACAAACAGCCCGCCATAATCGTATTTGCCGATTGTCACGTCGGTCTGCGCTTCTCCATTCCATTCCAGATCGAGCAGGTATTTGCCGTCTTTTTGTCGCATTGTCCAATTTTGTGTTTCGGTCAAAACGGCGGTGCCTGCGGAGTCAAGAAGGTTATAGACTGTCTGCCATTTGACTTCCGTCCCTTTTCCTTCAATAATCTTTGCAGACACTTTTTTCCAGTATCCGTCGGCGGGATGGTGAAAGTAATCACGTCCGTTTACGCGGGTGTAGCCCCAGTAAATACCGGTTTGGTGTTTGTGGTGGCCGGGGCTGTATTCGGTCAGGATACCTTTTCCGTCGGGGGCCACAATGGGGTGCAGGTACGGACGGAAATCGGACCTGGCATTTTGGGTTAATACTGGTTTACTTTCATTGCCGCGAAAAATCTGGATCATTTCTCCGTCAGCGCTTTGCACAGCGCGAAGCGCCAATTCTGCAGGCAATTTCTCGATTGCCTCCGGCTTTGTTAAAGAATAGTTGAAATTCGCAAATAAAAAAACGAGGAAAAGAGCCGCGGAGTTAATGATATTCATAGAAAAATACGGATTTTAGTAAGCAGCTGGATCGGTTTTTAACAGCCTTCAAGTCCATTCTTAAGTAGGATATATCCTGAAATTACTCCTGCTTTTTTCAAGATCATCAGCATGACACTCATCAAACTAATATTCCTATTTGTACTCATCATGATGATGCAGTATCGCGGCATTATCTACCGGACCGGTAAAAAGAATACCGCCCGCGACGAGCTGCGCGCGATCAGGGAATCTATTCTGCCGAAAAGTGCGAACATGAATGGATCCTGGCGCATGTATGGTGTCAACAAAACTGATCCGTCTGTGATCATTCCAGGCGACAAAGGGGTTGACAATACACCTTTCAGCGAGAAGGAGCTGTTTATCTCATTCTTCCCTGACGGAAACTTCACACAGATACGTGACAATGCAGATTACAACGTTGGAAAATGGTCCTACGACAGCAGCTCGCAGTCTGTCTTTCTTACCTCCGAGCGGATGACGCAGGAAGTGGGGGTCCAATTCAGAATGGCGGAAGGCGGTATCCGCGTGATGAATTTCAGCTTCAATCCCACGGAGGGAATGCTGTTAATGGAGTTTGCTAAGCCGGTTGTACCTTTTCGGGAAGACCCATTTTATCCTGAAAACAATACGTGGCGGATCAAGCCGGCCAAGTCTGAAAACGATGCAGAGATTCGCGCGAGATTACGCAACTACCTGCTTCATAATGCCTATATTCTGAAAGCAGCTAAAAGCCGGGAACAGGACAATGTATCATGGGAGTTTTCGGAGGGTATCATTAAAATTTACAATCCAGGAATCGGTATCGTCAAAGTTGACAAGATACCAGCTTCCTGGATTGATGGTTTTTATTCGAAAGATGAAGCGTTGAAAGCTTACCGGCTGTTTGAGCAGCAACTTAAATTCACCCGCCACAAAGGCGGCGGGAAGGGAAATTGGGTGGAACAGAACTACAACATTCTGTATGATATTTACCAGGGAATGGGGAAAAGCCCAAAATAGCGGGCGCGCAGCTGGCCGCGCGCCCCTGATCGTGAGGGTTTACAGAATGTAGAATTTGTCAGGTTCGTATGCCGAAGGCACCTGATCGTCCCGCATCATCTGTCTCAGATCGCGTTCGATATTTCTTGAAATAGTTAAAACAGGAGTGTCAGTAGGCTTGTTCTCAAACGGGTCCTGCAAGTGAATCGCCATTTTCTCGATCAAAAAGAAGCAGGCAGTGATCACGATCAGCACCGGTACCATTAGAAATCCGAACAGCTGAACCAAACCAAACGGCAGCAATAAGATGAAGAAATGGAGTGCCAGGTGGATATACAAGCTGTAAGTCGACGGGAAAACGGTGTTTTTGATCCGCTCGCATTTACCCATTGAATCACAAAGTCTGGTTAGTGTCCCATCGATTTCGATCTGCTGATACGGGTTTACCCAGCCTTGTTTCAATGCATTTTTAAGATCGCGGGCATGTAGTTGAAGCAGGCCCACGTGCTTGTTATCATAATCCTTCACAAATTCATACTCCTCGTCCGTAACAAACTTCCGGATCAACGGCATCGGATCATCCTTTCTCAAACCTTTACCCAGCGCATAACACCATGCGATCTGTCTTTTGATCATCCGCTGCTTGAACCCGTCGATACTTTCGGATCCGTAAGGCTCTTCCATTAAATGGATGATTTGCCTTGCCAGCGTGCGCGAATCGTTCACAATAGCACCCCAGATAATCCTGGCTTCCCACCAGCGATCGTATGCCTGATTGGAACGGAATGCCAGAAGCAGGGAGATAATAGTACCCAAAACCGTCGGAACGGTCATCGGGATGGAGATGTTGGTGATGTGAAAATTCTGGTAGACAACCTCGATCGCTACCCCATACACGGTGACAAACAGGATTTCATATTTTATTTTTCCGAAAATATAACGGATAGGTATATTCTTTTTAAGCAGCATAGTTTCGTCACTTTATCATGATCACAAATTCTCTGGACGCGAAATCACTGCATACTGTTTGCGTGGGCAAAGGCAGTCACACTGATCAAATCAGCATTCACCATTGGAATGCCGCATTTTTTTAAAACCGGGAGTGCATCGAGACTGCTTTTGTTTAGTTTGGGAAAGCCATATTGTTCAGAATAGGCAATGCAGTCTGCTTCGTGGTATTCGAGGAAGTTTTTCAATCCGGCGATCTTATTGCCGTAGAAGAAGTCAATTTTAATGCTTTGCAGCTTGTCAGAATAGTCTCTCTTCAATGCGCGACAGTCGGCCCAAAACTGTTCGGACACAAATTCGTACTCTTTTTCGCGGGCATTTGAGAATAGCAGGTCTTGTATGTCGTCTGCAACGTGGAAGAGGTGTGTAAACACCAGCTTCACATCTTCATTCAAATCTCTTACAATTGTCTCTGCAACCTGAATACCCTCATTTGTAAAATCCGTCGGAATCATTACAGTTTTCATACAACTCTATCGGTTTGATTAACAATGATTTTGCTGATTAAATCAGTGATACAATGTTACGGCAGAGTTATTAGGCTGCACTAAGAGCTACATTATAATACGGTGAGAGAGTTATTAGAATGAATTAAAAGTATTAAAACGAGATTAGAGACCCTGATAACAGAACGGGAGATAGGTTTTAAAGCGCGTTCCTTCACCTACTTTGCTCCAAACTTCGGCTTTACCCTGATGCATGCGGATAATGTTATGTGCAAGCGGCAGCCCGATCCCGTAGCCTTTGTACCGCTCCGTATTGGAGGCGCGGAAGAATGGAACAAAGATCTGACCGATTTCCCGGTCGGGTATCCCGATTCCCTGATCGGCCACTTCAACAATCACATAAGTCTCATCGTGCCTGATGGACACCTGGACCGGGCGGTTGTCGGAATACTTGCAGCTATTCAGTACAATATTACTGAAAGCAGCTTTCAGGAGTACTTTATTGCCGTTAATTACCAGCTTCTGCTCCTCTTCCGGCAAGTTTTCGAAGTTAATGGAAACCTTGTTGTCGGGGATGATTTTGTCTGCTGCTTCTTTCACGGAAAGAATCAGCTCATCAACCCGCAATGGACCCCATTCTTCTTTTTTCCCGTCAAAACCAGTTTGCGCGAGACTTAACATACTGTTGGTGAGATGTTCAAGCTTTTCGGATTCCCGGTAAATATTTGTAAATGACTGCCGCGCGCTTTCCGACAGGCCCGGCGTAGAAAGCCCGATCTCAGCCTCGGCGCTGATCACCGTGAGCGGCGTCTTAAATTCGTGCGAAGCATTGCTGACGAAATTGTTCTGTATCTCGAAGGTAATTTCCAGCCTGTCGAGCATATCGTTGAAAGTGCGTGACAAATCCTGGATATCGTCACCGGTATCGTCTACAATCAGTCGCTGGTGCAGGTTGCGCGCGTTAATACCTTTTACATTGCGGACAATCCGCTGTATCGGTTTGAAGATCTGGGAGGAAAAGAGCTTGCCGAAAGTAAAAACAAAAACGAGCGAAATGAGCACGCCGATCATCAGCACGTTTTTCAGATTATCCATCTCGGCCAGACCGTACAAATCGACTGCCGATGAAATCATGATTACCTTTCTGTTGCCGCTGACAATGTACCGGCCCACATAAGCTGTGTCGCTTTCGAAAAAGCGGGCCTGCCTTGTTTTAGCAAGCTCGTCGTAAAAAACCTGCGGAAGCGGCAGCTTCTTCTTCACGCCCTCGTCATTCAATGAGAGCAGGATGCGGTGCTTTTCAAAAGGCAGGTCACCCAAATGGCGCTGTTTGATATCGTAGTAAATCGGCTTTTTTGATTCGTTTTCTTCCAGCACCGCATGGCCGATAATGTCGGACCGCACTTCGAGCCGGTGAAAAAAGCTGGCGGAAATGCTTTCTGAGCCGAAAACGTAAACGAAGATGCTCAAAGCCAAAATAATGCTCGCCGAGAGTACCGTGAAGATCAGCGCTATCTTATTTTGAATCTTCATGAGACTGACGAATGACGTAGCCCATTCCGAAGACGGTATGAATCAGCTTAACATCGTGGTTTTTATCGATTTTCTTACGCAGATAGTTGATATACACGTCCACTACATTGGTACCCAGATTGAAATTGATATCCCATACATTTTCGAGGATTTCAATCCGGTTCAATACGCGGTTGGTATTGGAAAGCAGGTATTCGAGCAGGCGGAATTCGGTTGCGGTCAGATCGATCGTATTCAACCCCCGCTTCACCGTTTTAGTAACCTTATCGAGTACCAGGTCCCCAATGCTCAGAATGCCGTCGTTCCGCTCCGGCTCGCGGCCGCGCCTGGTCAGCGTGCGGAGCCTGGCTTCGAGCTCGGCCAGTTTGAAGGGTTTCGTCATGTAATCGTCAGCACCTGCATCCAGTCCCGACACGATGTTTTCAGTAGTTCCCAATGCAGTCAGCATTAAAATCGGTGTGGTAAACTGCGCACTACGCAGCCGCCTGCACACCTCCATACCGTTGATCACTGGCACCATCAGATCAAGGATCACAATATCAAATGCATGTTGAAGCGCCATTTGCATACCCGATTGCCCGTCCATCGCCACCGCAATCTCGTGCCCTGAGGCCGAAAGCCCGCGTTGAATTACGGAGATTACACCAGGATCGTCTTCAATAAGCAAAAGCTTCAGCAGGGTTTTCATTTGTAAATGCAATGGGTGAAATAGTCTTCAAGGTATAAAAAAACACTGTTCGAGCGACTGGTTCATTTGTTAATTTGACAGATAGGCAATTTTGGGCACAAAAAAAGGGAAGAAATTTTCTCCCCTTTTTACTTAAACTTTAATGACCTCTGTAAAAGGTCCGTTCAATTACTTAGCTGAATTGCTTTTCAATTGAAGTCCCACGATTGCTGCTTTCTGAGCAGCGTTGTGCTTATTGGTGTCAGTTGTCAATTTATCCTTTTGTGGAGCCGGGCTTTCCAAAGCAGGAAGCGAAGCGGGCAATGCCGCAGACGACACGCCTACTTTAGTTTTCTCTTCTGTTGTATATGTAGCATTGTTCGCATTGGCATAAGTTGCGATAGTCATAACCATCATGGCAGTAGCTATCATTGTTTTTGCATTTTTCATTGTTCTTCTTATTTATTGGTTCTTGTGATTTGTCTCTCATTTGACAGCACAAATATACTACAATATTTTGTCAAATAGCGTTCATTGACATTCATTACAATACAATGTTCTGTCAAAAACCTTGAAACGATATACCAAACCAACTAAAAAGTCGGCTCATGAAATGGTACTATTCAAATATATGTTTCGTGAAAATAGATCAGATCGGCTTATTTGGCTCAAATAAGATTTGGCAGTGTAAGTAACCTTGCTGACGTGAATGTTAACCTTACGTTCACATTGGAATAGTCTTTGGCACTTGGCTCTTTTACCGGAATTTTGTTCTGAGTGGATTTTACCAACACCCTTTTTTCGGGCAAATTCCTGATGTGGACAGGCCGGAAACGAAAAAAAATTTTGAATTAGCTTCAAAATTTTTTTCATAAATGATTAAACGGCTGACTTCAAGCTGCTTTTGTGCAGATCAATGTCGCAAAAAAGAAGAAAAATACTGCTTACATCGGCGTATTCGGAGTCTCCACAGAAGGTGTATGGATCGTCATTCCAGAGATCTGGCAAAGCGCCAGAAATTCGGACAGGGAGGGGATACCTCCGTTATTCAGAATATTGTCTGCTGTTTCCTTGGAGATACCAGCCTCTTCCAGCGCCTTGTCAAGGTCAAGTGCTTTTACCTCGATGATCTTCTTGATCTCGCCGATCAGTTCTTTTGCGCGTGCTTCGTAGATTGTGATATCCGTGTCCATAGCTCTGAGTTTTTACCCTGAAAAGATTAAAACTATGCCACGCTACGCATAAAGGATGATTCATTTTGGCGTGGGATTTGTTGATGCTTCCAAGACGAACATTAATTGATTCACATAATGAGCACCACAACACAAAATCCGGCTACGTTCCGCATCGGTGGAGAAATAGAAATTAACCGTCTGGGATACGGCGGTATGCAGCTGACTGGCCACGGTGTATGGGGCGATGCGCCTGACCGTGAAAATGCAAAGAAGGTATTGCAGGCTGCATTGCAGGCAGGAGTCAACTTTATTGATACGGCAGATTCTTACGGTCCGCATACCAACGAAGTACTGATTGCCGAGGCGCTGCACCCTTATCCTGAGAACCTGCTGATCGCCACCAAAGGCGGACTCGAAAGAACCGGCCCGAACCAGTGGCCGGTAAACGGAGACCCGAAACACATTCGCGAAGCTATCGAAGGCAGCTTAAAGCGGCTTAAACTCGACGTGATCGACCTCTGGCAGCTGCACCGCTTCGATTCCAGGTTCCCGATTGAAGAGACACTCGGCCCGGTCGTCGACGCGGTGAATGCCGGCAAGATCAGGTTTGTAGGACTCTCAGAAGTAGACGTGGCGCAAATCGAGCGCGCAGAGAAAGTAGTACCGATTGTTTCTGTTCAAAACCTTTATAACCTGGGTAACAGGCAATGGGAAAGTGTGCTGGATTACACGGTGCAACGCGGAATGGCGTTTATCCCCTGGTTCCCGCTCGCTTCCGGACCAGACAAAATGAAGGACAAGATCGAGAAAATTGCGACTGCACACGGAGCGACTACTGCGCAGATCGCACTGGCCTGGCTATTAAAACGTGCGCCGAACATTCTGCTAATCCCGGGAACCAGCTCACTGACGCATTTGCAGGAAAACCTCAAAGCAGGTGAAATTGAGCTTTCCGAAGAAGATTTCAAAACATTGTCCGAATAGCATTAGTTAGTACAAAAGAAAACCCTGGCTCGGCGACGAGTCAGGGTTTTTTCGGTATAGATGGCGTTTAGCTCACCGCGGCAACATTCTGGGCCTGCTTTTGCGCTTTCAATGCAAGTTCAGTGGCGAGAAAACAATGCTCCTGCGACATCGCGGTTTCAGTCCGGTTCAGTACATCATCTACCAGCTGCCTGCCGTAAGGGAGCTCCGTCTTGCTGCAATCCACATAAACCGTTTCCTTATTATTAACCAAAAACAGGTGGTTACCTCCTTCCCGACCGCCGATGTCGATGTTTTTACGTATTTCTATAAATCCTTCGGTACCCAGCACAGTAAGCCGGCCGTCGCCCCAGGATTTAAGTCCGTCAGGAGTAAACCAGTCAACCCGGATATAACCAGACCCTCCGTTCCCTCGTAGCATAGCGTCGCCAAAATCCTCGAACTTGGGATATTGCGGGTGGTTTACATTTCCTACCTGGGAGGCAACCACCTCTGCTTTTGTGGAATTTGTAAAAAACAGGAACTGGTCAAACTGGTGTGAAGCTATATCGCAGATAATGCCGCCAAAGCGCTTTTTGTCAAAAAACCATTCGGGTCTCGTTTTCGCATTCATTCTGTGCGGCCCGAGTCCGATAGTCTGCACCACTTTTCCGATCGCGCCTTCCTTTACCAGCTCGCCCGCCTTGATCGTCGCGCGGTTTTCGAGTCGCTCGCTGTACATAATGGAGTAAATGCGCTTGGTTTCCTTTTGTACCTTGCGTACCTGCGCAAGCTGGTCGAGACTGGTAATACCCGGTTTATCCACCATGTAATCCTTTCCGCTTTTCATTACGCGGATACCCAGCGGTGCGCGCTCGTCAGGTATTCCCGAGCTCAGTATCAGCTGAATGCTTTTATCATCCAATATTTCCGCCTCGCTTTTCGCCTGTTTTGCGTTAGGATACCTTTTAGCGAAAGCAGCTGCGAGATCTTCTTCTTTGGCATAAAATGAGATCAGCTCTCCGCCCCCTCTCGTAACTGCCTCTACCTGGCCATAAATGTGACCGTGATTCATTCCGATCACCGAAAACTTGATTCTGGGCGGCATACTCATTACAGGTTCAGGTTGCGCATGCTCCCTTACTACGGGCTTTGCGATTAGGTTATCGGTCAAACCGGGAAGCAGCATCATGCCGGCTGCTGAATGGACAGAGTTTTTGAGGAACTGGCGGCGGTTATCCTGTGGATCTTTCATGCTTGGATTGAATGATGTGATGACGATAAAAGCACATTTTCTTCATATATAATGTACTATTCTGAATTACCCCTTGGTCCCCTACAAGTCAGACTACTTGTTACCTACCGAAATACCGAACGTAATGCGTGAATCATTACGCTTCCTCGTGGCCTCTACGACGCTTTCGTAAGAATTTTCAAAGCTGGTCCGCAGACTGATCCACTTGTTGAGCGGCAGCTCCACGGAAACGATGGTGTTCCACCGGAGATTGGAAATATCGTTCAATGCCGGTTGTAGGAAAGTAATGTGGTTAATGCGCACTTTATCCTGGGCAAAGGAATGCTTTCCTTTTACCCGAAAAGAATTCCGGATCGTTGTGACAGTTGGTATCTCAGCGAAATTGGTGGACTCGTACAAGATCGCATTCGTCACACTCAGGTCGTTTTTCGGAGTTTTAACCGCGCGGTATCCGATTCCGGCACCCGCCATTTGCCGCACATCAATGCGGCGGAGGTTGCTGTTTTCGAGTACGCCCAATCCGAATACGTAAGTTCGCCGCTTTTTAAATACATCGACAAAAACGTCTACATAGCCGTCGCGTTCTGCGAGGATGCCACTTTGTTTCCCATACGTAAAGCGTGGGTTGGAAGCCACATTGATCACTGGCCCGCTAAAAATAAGCTCCGCCCGCAGCACCATCAGGCTGCGGTTCACATTGCCTCTGGTGAAATTTCCGTCCCCCGCGAACCGGTACCTGATCGTGTCGATCAAAACCTGCTTCGGCCGCAGCGAAGTATCCGGTCGGGAACCCGCAACCGAGTCGGCAGGCAATATTTTGATTGCTTTCGAAGTGGAATCCTGCGCAATGACCGGGGAAGAAAATACAAGTAAGAGGAATGCGGCAAGCTTTGCGAAATGGTAGCGAGTCGAATTTTTCATTACCGCGACAATGCAAAATAATAATGCCAAAAATGCACCAGCACGCTGCTCAGCCATTTTTTTCAAGATCTTTGACTTTTGCAAGGCGGCGATTATGTCGTTCCAGGCCGGTGAACTTTGCTTCCAGAAATGCTTCAACCAGCTCCTGCGCCGCGTTGGTTCCGGTGACGCGCCCGCCAAGACAAAGCATGTTCAAATCATCATCCTCCACACCCTGGTGCGCCGAAAAATGATCCTGAATCAATGCAGCGCGCACACCTGCCACCTTGTTGGCCACCACCGAAGCGCCTACCCCGCTGCCACAAACGGCAATGCCCCGCTCTACCTCATTGCTCACAATTGCACGTGCCAATGGAACCACGAAGTCGGGATAATCATCCTGATTGTCAAGCTCAAATGCGCCATAATCTTTAACCGAGTATCCCTTGGAGGCCAGGTAAGATTTGAGCTGTTCCTTTAAATCAAATCCGCCGTGGTCAGCTGCTATTCCGATTTCCATATTTGCTGTTGTTAAGTATCACAAGTTGCGCGGCAATTGCCACGGTTCAATTACGGCAATTTCCGGCTAAAATTGCCAGCACCGTATTTCTTTTCGGGTTTAGACATTAGTTGGTTATTTTGCTTCATGATAAACAATGAGCCGTCGGAAACTGAGCGCCCGAGCCTGCATAACTTTATACTACCCAATTTTGATACAGGCAATTTTTCTGTCAGCCACATTCTGCAGAATTGTGCCACAATGCCCGATACCGGTAAGCGGGGCTATTTTGAGATTCAGCCTGCGGAGATTGACATTCATTATGCCAACTTCAAACTGCAGGGGCTCAGCGGCGAGCTCAACAAGGTCATTGTAAAACAGAATGCTAGCCTCATTCAGATTTACTGCGGATGCGGCCAGCCCAAGAAGAAATTATGTGAACACCAGGTTCAGATCCTTTATAACCTCTTACAGCGTAAAGACCTGCGTGTGTTTTTTGATCAAAAATTAAGAACAGCCCGGATACGCGAAGTAGCAGTGGATTACGGTTTGGAAAA
This sequence comes from Dyadobacter crusticola DSM 16708, assembly GCF_000701505.1. GTDB lineage: Bacteria > Bacteroidota > Bacteroidia > Cytophagales > Spirosomataceae > Dyadobacter > Dyadobacter crusticola. The sequence continues at coordinate 370,168 of NZ_JNJB01000005.1, forward strand.
CGAAGCGGACCTGGATACGTACTTTCTGCTGACCTATACCAACCGCGAACTGCTGATAAAGCCCAGGCTTAAAGAACTGCTTCCGGTAGACAATCACTCGGTAACAATGCTGGGTGACAGCCTCCTGCCTTCCACTTCGAGAATGCTGCCGGAGAGCGACCAGCGCAAAGAAGTGCGCCAGCTCGTCGTGCTCGGCCATAATAAATATTATGAAAACTTCTTCGCCGAGCTGTATGAAGCCGCAACCACGCGTGACGGGAAGATCAAAAACCCGATCTTACCGTTGAACCCACTTGAACAGATATGGAAAACGGAAAATACAGATGCTGTCAAATTCTTCACCGCTATTGCCGGCTTCCAGAATAACTTTCGCAAGAAACAGTTCGAAAGCGACGTTGCCGGGTTAAGGGCGCTGGTTAAAAATCCTGTTAATGCAGATTTCTGCTACCACAATCCCGACGTTTCTGAAAATATCAATGCAGCCTCGGTTGTCCCGGTCAAATTACAGCAGGTACCCGTTGATCTGCAATTACGGATCGACCAGAAGAAGCCGTTTTTCCATATTTCAGGCGAACTGATTCTCGACGGGATCTATCTCGACCTGGAAAAAGTAGAGCTGCGTTTTGACTATTTCGTACTATATATCCGGGATCTGTACCTGATTGACCGGGAAGATATCCTGAAGACCATCCATTTTTTCAGACAACATAACCAGAAGATCTACATTCACGAGTCCAAATTCGAAGCATTTCGCCTGGGCTTGCTGGATAAGCTCGAAAACAGGATTAAAATCACGTATTCCTTTCTTAAAACTGCAACTGCCAGCCAGCGCGAGGAAACCGGCTTTCATACGGACGTCAAGAAGCTTGTTTACCTGGAAGATTTTGGAAATTATGTATTGATCACCCCGGTCGTGAGATACGGACAGGCTGAGGTACCGTTGTTTTCAAAAAAACAGATTTACTCGGTGGATAGTCACGGGAACCCATTTACGGTGGCGCGAAACGCTGATGAAGAGCTCCGGTTTATCAGCGCGATTGTGCGTCAGCATCCCGACTTTGAAGATCAGCAAGGCAGAGACTTCTTTTATTTACATCGGGGTCAATTCCTGGATGAAAACTGGTTTCCGGATGCATTTGAGGAATGGCAGAACCAGGGTATCAGCATTCTTGGTTTCAATGCGCTGGGTAAAAACCGCCTGAACCTGAACAAGGCGAAGATATCGGTCAGTGTGGTGAGCGGGATCAACTGGTTCAATACAGTAGCCTCCATTAAGTTTGGAAAACAGCAGGTTACACTCAAACACCTGCACAAAGCAGTGAAAAACCGCACCAAATACGTGGAGCTCGGCGACGGGACTATGGGCATTCTGCCTGAGGACTGGCTGGCAAAATTCACTAAATTCTTTGAAGTAGGCGAAATTGCGGAAGAAACGATCCGAATGCCCAAAAGCAGCTTTGTGGCGATCAGCGAGCTCTATGAAGCCGAAGTACTTACACGTGAAGTGCGCGAGCAAATCGACTTTTTCAAGACCAACCTTACCGATTTTGAAACAATTCAGCCGGTTGCAATTCCCGCCGGGCTGCGAGCCACACTGCGCAAATACCAGCAGGAGGGACTCAATTGGCTCAACTTTCTCGACGAATTCGGCTTTGGCGGCTGCCTGGCCGATGATATGGGGCTCGGCAAGACAGTCCAGATTATCGCATTTCTTCTGTTGCAAAAGGAAAAGCGCGGCCCAAGCACGAGCCTGATCATAGTGCCTACCTCGCTGATATTCAACTGGCAGGCGGAAGTGGAGAAATTTGCCCCGGATTTGAAAATGCTGACCATTTACGGCGCTGACAGACAAAGGGAGATCAATGACTTTGAGAACTTCGATATCGTGCTGACCTCCTACGGCACGTTGCTTTCAGATGTGAATTTTCTCAAAAAATTCATGTTTAACTATGTGATTCTAGATGAATCGCAGGCAATCAAGAACCCTGAATCGCAGCGGTATAAAGCGGCGAGACTGCTGCAATCGCGCAATAAACTTGTGCTGACAGGTACGCCGGTGGAGAACAATACATTCGATTTGTACGGGCAACTTTCGTTCGCATGCCCGGGATTGCTGGGCAGCAAAACACAGTTTAAAAACCATTTCTCCGCGCCCGTCGACCGGTTCAAAGACAACGAGCGCGCGCGGGAATTGCAGCGGCGGATCAATCCTTTCATTCTCCGGCGGACGAAGAAGCAGGTTGCTACGGAACTGCCGGACAAAACCGAGATTGTGCTTTATTGCGAAATGGGCGAAGAACAAAGGAAAGTTTACAATGCGTATGAGCTGGAATTCTTCACATTCCTGAATACTCGCAATGAAGTGGATATACCGCGGGAAACGCTTCACATTTTGCAGGGACTGACCAAGCTGCGGCAGATATGCAACTCTCCTGCATTGCTCAATGATGATCTGTTTTACGGAACTGCATCTGCAAAAATCGATGCATTGGTGGAGCAGATAGAAAGTAAGTCGCCACAGCACAAGATCCTTGTTTTCTCACAGTTTGTAACCATGCTCGACCTGATCAAAACGGAACTGATCAGCAGGGACATTGAATTTGAGTACCTCACAGGCCAGACCCGCGACCGCGAAGCCCGTGTGACGAACTTTCAGAACAATGAAAATGTGCGCGTTTTCCTGATCAGCCTCAAAGCAGGCGGAACGGGCTTAAACCTCACTGAGGCGGATTATGTGTACCTCGTGGACCCTTGGTGGAACCCCGCTGTTGAGAATCAGGCGATAGACAGGAGTTACCGGATCGGACAGAATAAAAACGTGATTGCGGTAAGGCTGATCTGTCCTGATACGATTGAGGAAAAGATTATGGAGTTGCAGAAAACGAAAAAAGATCTCGCCAACGACCTGATCAAGACGGATAATGCAGTTTTAAAAAACCTTAGCAAAAATGACCTGCTGAGCCTGGTATCGCATTGATTTTCAATCCAGGTTCCTGCTGATTTCATTAAGGAGGTATTCTTTGGGATCACTGAAATATTCCCAGAAGAAGATACCGGCTAAATTGTGCTTTTTGATGTATTTACATTTCAGCCTGATCGATTTTTCGTCTTCGTAAGTGATCAGGACTTTTGTTGAATCGTTGAATAAATAAGGCGCTTTTGCCTTTTTATCATAATATTTTTTGTACCCGTTCTGGTTGATCAGTGTATCTTTCAGCTTCGTATAGCCGCCTCCCTGAACTGACTTTACCCGGGCTTCTCCTAGTCCGTTGTTTTTAGCCGAAGCAGCCTCCCATCCTTTTCCGTAGAATGCAGCTCCCAGCACAATTTTGCTCGCAGGTACCCCCGCTGCCATGAAATTCCTCACTGATCGATCGGCCGAAGAGCCTTCTGCATCGTAATCGTACAAATTAGTGTGGTGGCCAACAGTCCCATTCCTGCCGCCGTAATCGTAAGTCATGATGAAGATGTAGTCTGTAAAAGCTTGCACGAGGCCCATTTCAGTATTCTCCAAAAACGATTTGGAACCTCCTACCGCAGTGGTAAGCTGGAACTTCCGTCCTTTTTCCTTTTCCAGCATATCGAGCTCAGCGCGTATCGCTTTGAACATCAATGTAAAATTCTGCTTATCCACCGGTCGGTAAACATTGCCCTCTTCACCGGGCATGGCGGGATATTCCCAGTCAATGTCGACACCATCGAGATTGTACTGCCGGATAATATCGACACTGGATTTCGCAAATTTCAAGCGGGATGATTCAGTAAGTACAGCATCAGAAAAGTTCTCACTCCACGCCCAGCCACCGATTGAAATCAGGATTTTGAGATCCGGATTTTTGGTTTTCAATGCATTTAAATTCCTGAAATTGGTACTGTCCGTCGCAAGGTTGGTAAGTACCGCCAAACTATCCTTTACATCCACAAATGCGTAATTGATATGCGTCAGCTTTTCAGCGTCAATCTCCCCCGTGTTCACCAGCCCGCGAAAGCCGCCTACATAGCCATTGACAACGTATTTTTTCTTTTGCGCAAATGCATCACCCGGGCCTAAAAGCATCAAAGTGAGTGCAGCCGCCAAATGCACCGAACCAGCAACCAATCGCGTGAGGATAGATGTTTTCATTTAAATGATTTTTTATTAATAAAGCCAGATCCGCCTGGATATTACTTCTTTACCACCTTCGATCACCACGATGTAAATGCCCGCAAAAAGTCCATTCAGATTGATTTCTGTTGGGATCAGTGTCGTTACCTCCTTCTGCTTCCTTCCTGAAATATCGAAGACCGAAATCCGGCATTTACCCGTCAGCCTGGCATTCACAACCAACGTGCGCCCGAAAGTGTAGATGCTATTCTCGACCTGCGGATCCTTTGTGCCTGTGATAATGGAACCGGCGCGAACAATCGAAATCAAGCTATAAGGTGAGCTGCCTCCTGCATTCACCGCCTTGATCCGGTAGAAATAATCTACCTTTTCGAGCTTGGAAGTATCCTGAAATTGTGAAACCGCAGCCGGTACCGTGCCGATTTGCACAAAATTTTCGTCCGCTGCCATCGCCCTTTCTATAACCACTGAAACTGCATTGCCGGTAACGGGAGTCCACCTGAGCTGCACAATTTGTGGGGCGAGCGGTACGGCGTTGAAGTCGGCGGGCCGGTCGGGAACCGGAATATTAAATGTCCGCACTGAAATTGCGCCGCTATAAGGTGAGGCGCCGGCCGCATTGACCGCACGGACCCGATAGTAGTAAAGCGTGCCTGCAATGAGACCGGTGTTTTGATAAGTCGTCACGTTGGCAGAAAGGTCAGCGATTTTGGTGAAAGTGGATCCGTTGGTGGATCGTTCCAGCTGATAGCCTGTTTCGTTGTCCGACCGATCGGCCCAGGCTAGATTGATCTGAGTCTGAGAAATGGCAGTTCCGGTAAGACTGTCCGGAGCAGCCGGCGCCACCTGCAAGGTTACCGCGAGAACGATGCTGGTGTAAGCAGATTTCCCGGCTGTGTTTTTGGCAAGTACACGATACCAGTACCGTGTGGCTGGTTTTAAGCCTGTATGCTGATATATAAGAGTGTTTGCAGCGACGTCTGCAATCTTTTCAAACTTCACACCATCGATGGAGCTTTCCACTTCGAAGGCAGTTTCGTTATTGGCGTTGTCTGTCCATGCGAGGTTTATTTGGTATCCCGAAACTGGTGTAGCAACAAGCGCAGAAGGCGGTTTTGGAACCGTAACAACAGGCGGCAGGGTCGTAGCAGAGGCTACATTGGAATAAACAGAGTACCCGTTCGCATTTTTAGCCCGCAGCCGGTACCAGTATTTCGTAGCAGCAGTCAGACTGTCATGAATGTAATTAACAGCGTTAGATTTTAAATCAGCGATTTTAGTGTATTTGACCCCGTCAGTCGCACTTTCCAGCTCAAATGTGATTTCATCGGCAGAATTATCGGTCCAGCTTAGATTGATCTGGCTGGGCGATACCGCCACGGAGGTAAGGTTGGAAGGCGCCTTCGGAATGGCGAATGCAGATGCATTCACTGCAACTGCCAGTCCGGCCAGCGTAAGCAGCAATGCGGCAAAGCAACCTGGAAGAACAAGTTTTCTCATATTTTAGTGACAACTCAATAAGGGGGTAAAACGCGGGTCTTAAAGCCAGCCTCTTTTCTTGAACCAGATATAAATACCACCTGTGATTGCCGCCATAAGGATCATCACTGCGGGATACCCATATCTCCATTCCAGCTCCGGCATTACCTTGAAGTTCATTCCGTAAATACCTACTATGAAAGTCAGCGGCATGAAGAATACGGAAAAGACGGTAAGTACCCGAACAATGTCGTTTGTCCGCTGTGAGGAAATGGAAAAGTAGATCATTACAAGCTGGTTTACGTTCTCGAAAAGCGTATCGTAGATGCTGTGCAGCTTGACGTAAAGGTCGCGGGTATCTCGGGTGTAGGTATTGGATTCTTCCGGCGAGTCGATCCTTTCGATGATATCATGAGAAAGCATAATTACGCGCCGGGTCACTTCCACTTTTCTCCGTAAATAATACAGCCCTTTCAACAGCAGCGTATTGCGGTTTTTCAGGAACATATTTTCCTCATAATACTCGATGTCGCGGGTAAGCCTGGCGGAGGGCTGCTCGTAGGTGCTCAGACAAACTTTCACGATCTCATTAACCAGCTGGTGCGTATTTTCACACGCATGCTGGCTAAACCGCGTCTCCTTAATCTGCTCCGGGCCCGACCATGCGTGCTTGTGCAGGGTGATTACCCTGTCTTCAAACATAAAAATCGCCACCTTGTTTGTCAGTTCCGTTACCGTATCGGCTTCAACGGAAGTCTGCTCAGCGTGTACCCTGAAAATGATAAAAGCGTAGCTGCCCACGTACTCGAATTTCGGTAAGTGGTCGGCTTGCAGCCAGTCTTTTATCGACGATTCGTGCAATGCATATTTGCTGGTCAGCTCGTCAAGTTCTTTTTGATCGGGATCTATTATATCCAACCATTCAAAGGGGTGCTCTGAATGGTCGGTAATACTTTGCAGCATAGGGTTTAATTGAGGAGAATAACACTGTTAGATTTCATCTGGCAGTTGGCATGGTCACTCTTCTGGCTTGGTATCAAGTATAAAGCGCAGCGACTGATCCCGGGTGAAAAATGCGACGATCCAGTTGTAAAGCGTTTTAACCTGATTACGGTAGCGGATAAGCGAGAATAAATGCACCACCAGCCATAGAAAGTAAGCTATAAAACCTTTGAAATGCAAACCGGGCAGATCTGCCACTGCCTTATTGATCCCGATAATGGCCATTGACCCTTTGTCTTTGTAAGAAAACTCAACGAGCGGTTTCCCTTCCTGCAACAGGCGCAGGTTTTTAGCCAGGTTCCTGCCTTGCTGAATGGCCACTTGCGCGAGTTGCGGGTGACCGTTCGGGAAGTCAGTGTCGCCTTCCATCAAGCAGATATCACCCAGAGCATATATGTTGCTAAACCCTTTTACTTTGTTATGCCGATCGACAAGCACGCGCCGCCCACGTCCGAATACCTCCTTAGGCAGGCCAGGCAGCTCAACGCCCACTACGCCGGAAGTCCAGATCAGCGTCTCAGTTTCGATCGTTTTTCCATTTGCAAACGTGACTACGCCATTGTCATAATCCTTCACGGCGTGATCCAGCAGCACCTTGATCCCGAGCCCTCTCAGCTCTTCCAGTGTTTCTTCCTGCGCTTTTTTGCTCATCGGATTAAGTACGGTAGGTAGCGCATCAACGAGGTATATTTCCACTTCGTCGCGGTTCAGTTCCGGATAATCCTTCTTGAAAATGCCTTTGTGCATCTCTGCAAGCATACCCGATATTTCTACGCCAGTGGGACCGGCTCCCGCCACCACAATGGAAAGTACCCTCCGCCGCTCGGCCGGATCGGTGATCTTGGTGGCTCTTTCCTTGGTTTTCAGTACGTGGTTTCTCAATGTCAATGCATCCTTGACCGTCTTCATGGAAACCGCATTCTTTTTCACGTTCTCCATTCCGAAATAGTTGGTTTCGGTTCCGGTGGCAAACACCAGGTAATCATAGTACAATTCCCCCGTATCTGTAATAACGCGGTTCTCGGCAGGAATTACCTCTTTAAAGGAGCCGAGACTGAACCGCAGATTTGATTTTTCCTGAAAAAACTTCCTGAATGGATAGCTTATATTGGAAGCTTCCAGAAATCCGGTCGCGACCTGATAAAGTAACGGCGGGAAAAAATTGTAGTTATTCTTATCCACCAGTGTAATGTCAAATTGCTTGTCTTTGGCCAGCTTCTGCGCCAAATTGATACCAGCGAAGCCTCCGCCGATGATTACTACCTTCTTCGTAGCCATGTTTTGTCGATTTAGAATCTTTTTTGCCCCGTGATCAATATAATTGTGCCGGGACATTTTGGGGTGCATATCGGTATTAGCAAATGCACTTTCCATATCAGAAAACCTGGCCCTGACTGTGAAATTCTTTACTCATTACAGGAATATCTGCCTGACACTGATCAACGTCAGCACAGTTTGGGCAACTTCCGGCACGTGGCATATCGTTTTTGAAGGGGGTGGCTTTCGCATTTATCAACATAAAAAACCTTATCATGAATTACGACATTGATACCAAAGGGCAGACGCAGGACAAGCAGCCCGGAATCGAACAGCAAATGGATCCCGCACCGATAATCATCCGTGAAAATTACCGCGGAAGTGGCAAGCTGCAGGGAAAAACAGCCCTGATCACCGGCGGAGACAGCGGAATCGGCCGCGCAGTAGCGGTGCATTTCGCAAGAGAAGGCGCTGACGTGGCTATTGTGTATCTTGATGAAACCCAGGATGCCGCTGAAACCAAATCTCTGGTGGAAGCAGAGGGGAAAACCTGCCTGCTGATTCAGGGAGATATCCGGAATGAGGCTTTTTGCAAAGATGCCGTAAGCCAAACAGTGCGCGAGTTTGGAAAATTGAATATACTGGTCAACAATGCGGCCGAGCAGCACCCTAAGGATGATATCCGGGAAATAACGGCGCAGCAGCTTTCAGACACGTTCTCTACCAATATTTTCTCATTCTTTTACTTCACGCAGGCTGCGCTGGAACATCTGAGTGAGGGAGATTGCATTATCAATACCACTTCTGTAACTGCATACCACGGCAGCCCGAGCCTGTTGGATTATTCTTCAACAAAAGGCGCTATCGTAGGTTATACCAGATCACTGGCAGGCAGCTTGTCGGAGAAAGGTATCCGCGTAAATGCAGTTGCGCCAGGCCCGATCTGGACACCATTGATCCCCGCCACATTTGATTCGGAACGTGTGGAGAAATTCGGAAAAGATACTCCTATGAAACGCCCCGGACAGCCGAGTGAAGTTGCAACTTGTTACGTTTTCCTGGCAAGCGACGATGCTTCATACATGAGCGGGCAAGTACTTCACCCCAATGGCGGGCAGGTTGTGAACGGCTAGTCCGGATACCCCAGCAACGATCATCTTTGGAATTCCGGACTGGCCGGAATTCCTTTTTTTATTCCAGCTGCTGAACTGCGGCTTCAATACTGCTGAGCAGCTGTGCCTGGCGGTAAGGTTTTGTAATGTAGCCCGCGGGGTGGGTTTCAGACGCGCGCCGGACCGTTTCCTGGTCCATATAAGCAGTAAGATAAATAATCGGGATGCCGGATTTGATTTCGCGGACCCGGAGCGCGGTGTCAATGCCGTCGATATCTCCTTTGATGTGAATATCCATAATGATCACGTCCACCTCCTCACTATTCACGTAGCCGAGTACTTCCTCACTATTGTCGGCAATGCCCACAACTTCATACCCTGCCTGATCAAGCGTTTCTTCAAGCCCCATTGCCTGAATACCTTCATCTTCGACGACCAGAATTTTGATTGATTTCTTCATAGTGCAACTTTTTCTCAGGCAGCTTTTACCTGCTTGCCCGCATCGACCGGGGTGGGAATTTCCATTATAAATGTCGTTCCTCCGGAAACGTCCACCCTGCATTTCGCATCGAGTTGTCTGGCAAGTACCTGCACCAGCTTCATCCCAAATGACCCGGAAGGCTTCTTCCACTTTTCCAGGCTCATGCCCGGTCCATTGTCGACAATCTGCAGGAATAGCACACCAGTGGATTCTATTCTTGGCTCCATCCGGGATTCCATCTGGGATTCCAATATAACAGATAATCGCGGTTCAGTGGTGGTTTTATAAGCATACTTGAAATAATTGGTGACCCACTCGTTGACAATCAGCCCCGCAGGCATCGCGATATCAATATCAATTTCCATAACAGAAACTTCCACACGCAAATCCAGGTCGGCAGGCGCAACACCAAAGCTCTGCATAACGCTGTCGATCAGATTACCCATATACTCCTTCATATCCACCAGGTTGACTGCATCTTGCCTGTACAAGCTTTTGTGTATCAGCGACATAGCTTCAATGCGCTGCTGCCCCGCCTGCATACTGCTCCTTGCATCATCATCGGTCAGCCGGCTGGACTGCAAACTGAGCAAACTGGATACCGTCTGCAGATTGTTTTTCACGCGGTGGTGGAGCTCTTTCATCAGTACTTTCAGCTTTTCGGCCTGCTCATTGATCTTTGCATTGTTACTTTCAAGCTCCTGGTTGGCCCTGGAGATAGTCCGGTATTGAAAAAGCATGAATACAGACAGCAGCAAGAACACTGAAAGGCCGGTTAGCGCCCAAATCGTTTCCCGTGTCTTAACTTTGTTGATCTCACCCAGCGTACTGATCTGCTGGTCTTTTTTCCCGGCCTCGTATTGCTCCTGCATCTCCCCTATCTGCCGCACGTTCTCCAATACACGAAGCGAATCGCGGATCTCAATGTACCGGGTATAAGCCTCTAATGCATCCTTATAGCTGTTCATTTTGTTCAATGCGCGATAGAGGTAGCGGTTTACCTCCATTTCACGGAAGGGATTTTTCAGGTCTTGGGTGATCTTCAATGCCTCTTTCAAGTAGCGAATGCAGTTCTCCTGGTCGCCTTCGCCCATATACACCTGCGAAAGCCACGTGTAGGAGTAGGTGAGCGACAATTGCTGGTTGTATTTTTTAGCAAGATCAATGCCTTTGGTGACGTAAAAACGCGCTTGTTCCAGCTCACCCCTTTTCACGCAAGCCTGCGCGATATTGTTATAATACCCAATCCTTTGTTTTTCAAAACGCTCCGAAGATTCGGCGAGTTTAAGCCCCTCGAGATGCATTCTCAGTGATTTGTGGATCAATGCGGTATCTTCTCTGTCAGAGCCCAGGCCCTGCGTAAACATCGCTTCGAGCCGCGCCATATAAATCACGGAGGCAGTGTCCCTGTTCTTCCTGGCAACGGACATACCTTTGTCTACCGAGGCAAGCGCCATGCTATAATTGGCTTTTTCCTTATGCAAATTCCCGATTACCGCGTAAATATCCGGGATTTCGCCGGTCAGTTTCCACTTCTCGGCGTCTTTCAGTGCCAGTATAGCCATTTGCATAGCCTCTTTGTGGTTGCCAAGCCGCCACAATGCCTGCGCATGATAGCGGGTTCCGCGCACAATTGCACGCGCATCATTCAGCCGCATTCCTTCTTTTTTGATCAATGCAGCTATCCAGCGCAGCGAATCGGGCGAGCCTGTGGTGAAATTGTCGGCTTTTTCAAATAAATCATTGAGCTGTGTGGTGCGCAGCTTTTTACCGGTCATTGAAACAACCGGTTCAGCCGCAGCTGTAACCAGATTTGCTGCGAAAATGAAGACAATAAGAAAGAGTGATGTAAGAGATCTATGCATCCGGGGCTATTACGTCTTGATCAGCCATTTGTAAATAGCCTCTTCCAATGTATCTTTTAATACCGGCTTGGTCAAATAATCGTCCATTCCTGCCTCAATGCACTTTTCTCTCTCTCCTACCACAGTGCCAGCGGTAAGCGCAATGATCGGTACGTGGCTGTTTTGTTCCAGGTCGCGAATACCGCGCGCGGCTTCGTATCCATTCATTTCCGGCATCTGAATGTCCATAAAAATAATATCGGGCTTGTTTTTGTGAAAAGCATGGATTGCCTCACGCCCGTTAGCCGCTTCTATGATATTTGCATTGGGTACAATTTTCAGGAGCATCGATTTGACCAGCAACATGTTAATCAGGTGATCTTCTGCAATCAGCACCGTTATAGGTGAATCATTAATCTCGTGTTCAATCGTCGGCTCCTCTTTTTGCGGGGCAACTTCCTGTTTTTTACCTAAACTGGAAATCGCCGAAAAAAGCTGCTGGATCTTGACGGGTTTGAGCAAAAAATGCTGCACGTTCAGCTCCTCACGAACTGCATTCAGCATCTCATCTTCAAAAGAATCGTTGAGCAGAACGACAGGCTGCTGCTCAGCGCCGGGTACCTGTAATTCCCTCATCCTCCGGATAGATTCGACGCCGCCCATTCCGGGCATTTTGCAATCCATCAAAATTACGTCGAAGCTTTCTCCGCTGGTAAGCAAGTCGAGCGCCTCCTGCCCGCTTCTGGCATAAGTTGATCCGATGGCCTTGTTGGACAACATTTCTCGCAGGATCTTCCCATTGTTTTCGTTATCGTCCACGATCAGTATCTTCTTTACATCCTCCGCGTTTTCCCATTCAAACAGATCCTGACCTTCCACGGCGCTGAATGTCACGTCAAAAAAGAAGGTACTGCCTTTGTCAACGTCACTTTCGAGCTGTAAGTGGCTCTTCATCAGGCCGAGCAGCCGGTTGGAAATGGTAAGTCCCAACCCGGTGCCGCCGAAACGTTTGGTCGTTGAAGAATCTTCCTGCGAAAATGCTTCGAAGATCCGCCGCTGATTCTGCGGCTCTATTCCAATACCGGTATCTCTCACCGAAAACCGGAATGTATAACGGTCCGGCTCCGATTTGGTCAACACCTCGATTTTCAGTTCGATCTCACCTGTGAGCGTGAATTTGACTGCATTGCTGAGCAGGTTAACCAGGATCTGGCGTAACCTAAGCGGATCGGCCCAGACGAAATGAGGTATTTCCGGCGGGATATTCAGCAACATTTCCAGCTGCTTTTGCTGCGCCTGGTAAGTTACCATATCTGATACCTGGCCGCATACTTCCAGCAGATCGGTTTTCTCCAATGTGAGATCCAGTTTTCCGGCCTCGATTTTCGAAAAGTCAAGAATGTCGTTGATGATATCCAGGAGCGAATTCGCCGACTGAAAAACCATCGACATATATTGTTGCTGCGTCTCGTCCAAATTGGTCTTCATCAGCAGATCCGTAAACCCTACGACCCCATTGAGCGGTGTCCTGATCTCGTGGCTCATATTCGCCAGGAATTCAGATTTTAGCTTGCTGGCTGCCTCTGCATGCTCGCGCGCTTCCAGCAGCTCCATTTCGGCGCGTTTCCTGGTAGTAATATCCCGGATAACTGCCTGTATAATATCCTGATCATTTACATTGATCGAATTCAGCAGTACTTCGGCGATGAAGCTTTCCTTCTTTTTGCCAAACCTCCGGTAAACCCACTCAAAGCTGTGGCTTCCTTTCTGGTAGACAGAATCGATGTGGAAGCCGGAGACACGCACTGCAGTTTGTTCTTCATCTTCCCGGCTTGACAAATCGCCCAGCTCCATCTGCCGCAAAGTTTCAACGGAATCCAACCCGAACATCCGCAACGCAGCTTCGTTACAATCCAGGTAACCGCTTCTGTTAAAAAGCATCACTGCATCGCTGGTGGAATCGTACAGGCTCCTGAACTTCGCCTCCGAATGCATAATCTCCACCTGCGCCTTCTTTTTGGTAGTAATATCCTGAAATGCACCATAAAGGCGCACGCAAGTTCCGTCCTTCATTTCTGCTTTCCCGATGGTGCGCACCCAAACTTCATTGCCTTTCGCTGTCACGATCTGAAGTTCAAGGTCCCAGCCGGTACCATGCAGCAAGCCCTCCTTCACCGCTTCCTCGATTGCATTCCTGCTCGCTCCTTCCTTGTAGAAATGGATCGCGGTGGCCACATCGGGCTGGTAATCTTCATCGACTTCATGCATTTGCCGGGTCATGGAAGACCAGTACAGCTCGCTTGTTTTAGGATAAAGCTCCCACCCGCCGATCAATGCGACGTGGTTGGTTTGTTCCAGCATTTCGGTGATCCGCTGCAGCTCGTCAGCGGACTTTCTGCGGGCGGTGATATCCCGCTCGATCGCGATATAGTTTGTACAAACCCCGTCTTCGTTAAATACGGGGATTACTTTCAGGTCGATCCAGAACTTCTCTCCCGTTCTGGAATAGCAGAGGATTTCTTCTTCAACAACCAGCTTTTCTTTGCTGCGGTTGTAAATGCGTTCGATTGTTGCCAGGTCGGTTTCAGGACCTTTCAGCAGATCCGCCGGTTTTTGGCCCCGTGCTTCTTTACGGCTGTACCCCGAGCGTTGCTCGTAGGCTTTATTTACCCAGGTAATAAGTCCTTTTCCGTCGGTAATTACAATGTAATCGGTTGTATTGGAAGCCACAATGGCCAGCTCTCTTAACCTTTCGCGCGAGTTGCGCAGCTCGGTGATGTTGTGGCTCGTGAGAATGATCTCCTGGCTGGTTGGATCCACATTGGCTGTGGTGTTACTCCATGACCAGCTTCCGTCGCGATGCCTGATCCTGTGCTCCACTCCGCCAGGCAGCGGCTGGCCCGTTTCGATGGTTTCGCGGAGAGCCTTGTAGCAGATTTCGAAGTCATCGGGGTGAATGAATTCTGAAAACAAATGCCCGACAGTCTCCTCGATCGGGTGCCCATAAGTAGTTGTCCAGCTTGGCGATACATATGTAAAAACGCCTTTTCTGTTGACTGTAAAAAGCACATCCTGCATGTTGGATATCAGCACAGACAGGTCTTCTTCCACTTTGACCTGCTGGGTTATATCATAGCCAACGCAGAAAAGCTCCGTTACTTCTCCGGCTGCATTCGTTATTCCCGTGAATTCCCATTGTGTCGTTTTGATCCCGCCATTTGAACAATACTTCCTGAGCTTGACAGGATGCGGCACATTGGGAACCGTGAGACAACGGGCACCGGTGCTCACGCATTTTTCTATATCCTGCGGAACAATGCCGGATATAGACGAAACGCCGAGAACATCCCGGCGATCGAGCTGAAATGATTTGCAGAAAAAATCATTGACATACACATAATTACCAGCCAGATCAATTCCCGCGACGTACACTGTCTGACTACTCAGAAAAGTATGGTAGAGGCGACCTTCACTAACGGGCGCTCCGGTGATCCTGTCTGTTGCTTCAAACGCCGTGAGGATATAGCGCGCATTTGTCCCGGGATCCGAGAAAGCGAGAGAACGTACCTGTATATGCGCAATATTCCCTTCGGCACCGAACAAAACGATCGTGCTGTCGTGAGTCGCGCCACTTTGCGAAAAATGGTTAGCTGCATTCTCCCGGAAATAGCTGAACTGTACGCTACCTACCAGCTCAGAAATTGCCTGCTCTTCACTTTCCAGTTTTAAAAAACGGGCGAGAAATTTGCTGAGCCTTGCATCGGCCCATTCATTTTGCGGATCGGAATGCTCCCAGATCAGAGTTCCGTCAATTGCTGCATTCTGTACAAAGTCAAATACGTTTTCATCCCTTTGCAGCAAATTGAAAAACTTCTTTCTAATCTTATTCATGATCAATGGCATCCCAAATTTTCAGCGCAGGAGTGTCGCTCACTTTTAACCTTACAATATATAGTTTTTTAGTTACTTAATATAAGAGAATGAATTACTTCGACAAACCTTAGCGCTTGCGTATTTTGATATTTCGCAGCCGCTACACCATTTTACCGGATTGATTATTTAATTTGATTTTTCAGTAAGCTTTATGAACGCGATCCTGACCAGCTTCATCGTGCTACTTATTTCAAAATTTCAAATATGCGACCATCCAGACCAATCCTATCCCATTGCCGAAAAACAATATTGCTGGCCGCTCTGACACTGCCGGTATTTGCAAACGCACAAACCTTCTCACAAGCCAGCTCAAAGCTTTTAAAGAATGTCACTCTCATTGACGGAACCGGAGCTGCACCCCGGAAGAATGTCGATATTCTGATCGAAGGAAAAAGGATTAAAACGATCGGCAACAACCTCAAAGTCAAGGCCGATACCATCCTCACTTTGACGGGACAAACCGTAATCCCCTCCCTGATCTGCGCCCACGCGCATATCGGCACTCTGAAAGGGACTACTTCGAATGCGGAGAATTACACGAGGGAAAACATTTTGAGACAATTGCTGAAGTACCAGGACTATGGCGTCAGCGCAGTGCTTATAATGGGAACCGACCGGCCGCTGATCTTCAATGGACTGCGCGATTCAACTGTCGCGGGGTTGCTGCCTGGCGCAAGATTATTTTCGGCCGGGTTCGGGTTCAACACGCCGGATCCAAATCCAGGATCTTGGATGAACCTGCTGCAAAGACCTGCGACGCCGGAAGAAGTGCCTGCAATGGTGGAGAAAGTGGCTGCTTTGAAACCTACTGTCCTGAAAATGTGGGTAGACGATCACGGTGGCGGGCAGAAAATGAAGCCTGAAATTTACAAAGCGATCATCAGTGAAGCGCACAAAAGGAATATCCGCGTGGCTGCGCACCTCTTCTACGCCGAAGATGCCAGTGCATTGATCGACGCGGGGCTGGATATCATCGCCCACAGTATCCGCGACAAAGAAGTTGATCAGGCACTTTTAACCAAAATGAAACAGAAGAATGTGGTTTACATTCCAACGCTGACGCTCGATGAATACCAGTTTGCCTACGCAGGGAATCCGAACTGGATCAATGAGCCGTTTTTCAAAAATTCACTTGAACCAGGTGTTTTCGAGATGATTACTGACATAAGTTATGGAGAGAAAATCAGGAACTCGCCTGACTATGCCCGCAATATGGAAGCAAACAAAATCGCGATGCGTAATCTTCAAAAAATCGCTGCGGCAGGTATCACAGTCGCACTCGGAACGGACTCCGGTGCTTTCCCTGTACGAACACAAGGATTTACCGAACATCTTGAAATGGAAATGATGGTGGAATCGGGGATGGATGCGCTGCAGGTACTCACAGCAAGTACCAGAAATGCCGCACGCGCATTACAGATAGACAAAGATTTTGGCACGCTGGAAGCAGGCAAGATAGCAGACCTGCTTATTCTTGATGGCGACCCGTCGGTAGATATACGGAATACACGTAAAATCAAGGCGGTTTGGAAGGAAGGGAAAATGGCAAGCAAAGGTCCGCTGAAATAAGGTTATTTTGCTGGCAGAATGGCTAAAAGCACATGATAACATCAAAACAAATTGTTACAAAGACACTCCTTTTTTCATGAAAATCGCATTTAAAAGACTGGATCACATTATGCTCTGCATTCCGGAAGGTACCGAGGAGCAGGCGCGGGATTTCTATACCAATGTGCTTGGTCTGGAAGAATTGACAAACCTGGGCTACCCGCTACCAAACGGGGCGATCTGGTTTCAGATGGGCGACATTCAGCTGCATGTGAGGGCTGAAAAGAACCACGATGGCTCTTCCCAGCGTCATCCGGCATTTGAAGTACATAACCTGGAAGCAGCGCGGGCTGTATTGCAGGAACATGGAATCGAGCTCAAAAATGAAAGCAAAATCCCGGATAGAAACAGATTTTCTTTCCGGGATCCATTTGGTAATCGCATTGAGCTGATCGAGATGCTGTGATCAGCCGATGATATCAGTATAAGGATTGCTGATCGTCACGATCTCTTCGTTGATAAATTGCACCAGGTTTTCATTCAGGCGCTCTTTATGGGTAACGAACAAACCGTGTGGTGCGCCTTCGTAAACAATGTACTCAGCCCCGGGCAGCATTTCAGAAGTCCGGTCGCTGCTTACTTTGATCGGAACAGTTTTGTCGGCTTCGCCGTGAATGATCAGAATGGGGACATCCAGCAGAGAAATTTCATCCCGAAAATCTGTTGCACTGAAACTGCGGATGCACTGTGTGGTAGCGCGGCCGGAAGCCTGCAATGCAAGGATACTGTGCCACTGCAGGATTTCATCGCTTACCGCATTGTTCAGCAGACTGTTCCCGTAAAAATCTTTCGCAAAACCAGCCAGGAAATGCGGGCGATCGTTTTCCACATCCTTTACAAAGCTGTCGAACAGGCTCTGCGGAACACCGTCAGGATTGTCATCCGTATGTAACATATAAGGAAGCACAGAGCTAATCAGCACAGCTTTGGATACGCGTGAGCTGCCGTACCTGCTCAGGTACCTCACTACTTCGCCTCCGCCCATTGAAAAACCGACCAGGGTAACTTCATTCAAATCGAGCGATTCGATAATTGCATTCAGGTCACCCGCCAGCGTATCATAATCGTATCCCGACCATGGTTTGTCTGACTTGCCAAAACCACGGCGGTCATAACCAATGCAGCGGATGCCGTGCTTGGGTAATACATTGAACTGGTATTCCCACATTTCGTGGCTGAGTGGCCATCCTGATATAAAGATCACCGGCTTGCCCTGTCCCACTTCGTGAACAAACAATTTGACCGGTTCTCCCGAACTTCCAGCTGTTGATTCGATCAATTTCATCATATTGGTTTTTAGAATGGATTTTGGACTTAAAATTAAAATCCGGCATAGAAGCCGCTGAGTACTACCCTACCATTTAAATTATCATTCCACCCATATACGAAAGCATAGCTCCGGGGAGTAAGTTATTTGGCGAACAAAAGGGCAAAAAATCGCTTTTGGTAAAAGTAATCCTAAATTTGCCCCACATTCGACGTAGATAAGAACTTCACTTGATGTTAAAGTACCTGTACGGATTGCTGATCGGCATTGTCATTCTCGCCGGAATAGCCGAGGTTGTATTGAGAGTAAAATACGGCTTCTGCAATTCGCCTCTTTACGTTTCTGATCCCGATTTCGAATATATCTATGCTCCCAATCAGGACGTGGAACGGTTTGGCCAGGTAATCCGGACAAACCAGTTTTCAATGCGGAATGAAGAGATACTTCCTTCTGATTCCCTGATTATCCTGCTCATCGGCGACTCTGTTGTAAACGGCGGCAGCCTTACCGACCAGGACAGCATCGCTTCCACAATCCTGGAAAAGCGTTTTCAACAAGATTTCAAAAAGCGCGTGCGGGTACTAAATATCTCCGCAGGCTCCTGGGGACCTGATAATGTGGCAGCTTACCTTAAGAAGTATGGGGTTTTTAAGGCAAAGCTGATGTGCCTGGTGACGAGCAGCCACGACGCCCACGATATCATGTCGCACCAAAGTCCGGTTGGGATTGATCCCGGCTGGCCTGACAAGCAGTATAAAGTAGCCTTGTACGAGCTGTGGGACAGGTACCGATGGATTTTCTTCTATTATATAGATACTGTTCTGTTTACCAAAGAACCCGAAAAGCCTGCAATCACTGCGCAAAGCAAACCCGAGCCGGTCAAAGCAGATACCGTGCAACTCGATTCCACGAGACAGCAAACGCTGAATCAGGCCGGGATCAGAAAACCAGGTATCGACTTCAATCCGGGCTACCAACAGTTGCTCGACATTGCGAAAGCAAACCATATCCCATTTTTCATTTACCTGCATCCCGAAATTTCAGAAGTCGAAATGGGGCATTTCAATGATCAGGGAAAAGAGATCATCGCATTCGCAAAAGAAAACGATGTGCGGCTGATCAATGAATTACAGCTGGGGGTATCTACCAAATTGTATCGCAAAATGGATCTCGTGCATTACAATCCGCAAGGACAGATATTTATGGCTGATAACCTGTATCCATTGTTCCAGGAATACTTAAACCTGCCCAGATAATGCGTGTTCTAGTTGTACATAACCAGCTCTGGGCTCATTACAAGTCGAAGCTTTTCAGCGACCTGCACAAGGTTTTCAAAAAGCAGGAGCCGGGCAGTCAGTTCCTGGTTGCGCAGATCGGGCTGTACGAAGCCAGCAGGGCTGTGATGCAGAATGACGAAAAAATTAGTTACGAGTACCCTTATCAGCTGCTTTTCAACAAAAGTCTGGATCAGATCACAATGGCTGAGCGGCGGGCGGCGCTTTTTCAGGTCTTCAGAGAATTTAAGCCGGATGTGCTCAATATCACCGGTTGGGGCGATATAGCGCAGGTGCAGCTGATGTTTTATGCCAAATGGAAAGGTGTCAAAGTGGTGATTTCATCGGAATCATCCTCCCAGGACCATGTGCGTTCCAGCTGGAAGGAGGCATTTAAAAGCTTCATCATCAAAAGAGGAAATGCGTTTTTCTGCTTTGGTAAAACCTCAGCTGATTACCTGGAAAGCCTGGGCGTGAAGCCGGAGCAAATTCCCGTGCGGAATGCTGCTGTGGTCGACGATCAGGTGATTATGGAAAATTATAGAAAGGCAAAATCCGCATTGAAAAACGCAGATACGTCGCAGAAGTTAACCCGGAGGTTTGTGTATGTTGGCAGGCTTGCGCCGGAGAAAAACCTGGAAATGCTGATCCGTGCATTCGCCGAAATCCAAAAACCGGAAATTGCGGTAAGTATGTGGGAGTTGCTGCTGGTGGGCGACGGTCCGGCCAGGGGTGCCTTGGAAACGCTTGCCCAAAAGCTCGGTGTGGACGAGAAGGTAATTTTCGCAGGCGGATTCCCCTGGTATGAAGTGCCGGGCTGGCTGGCACAAAGTGACGTGCTGATTTTGCCAAGCAAATCTGAACCCTGGGGATTGGTAGTAAATGAAGCGATGGTTTGCGGAATGCCCGTGATCGTTTCAAATAAGTGCGGCTGTGCGCCTGACCTGGTCGGGAACGCCGGAAATGGCTTTACATTCAATCCCGAAAACCAGAAGGAGCTTGAAACAGCGATGTTGTTTTTTGTAAGAAACCCTGGAAAGATAGCTGAGATGGGCGCAGTATCACTTGAAAAAATCAAACCGTTTTCTTCCGAAAAAGTAGCTGAGGAAATGGTAAAAACATACAAAATACTGGCGGAAGCGTAGAAATCGCGGCGCCATTCACACTCACCAAAAGAATGCGGATTTTAAATATTTGTGCATATACCTGGGCAATAGGCGGACCTGCCCGGATCATTTACGATCATACCACAGAAGTACTGGCGCAGGGTCACCAGGTGGATATACTAAGCCCGATGACACCCGGCGAGAAGATGTACCCGGCACCGGAGGGCGCGCGCCTGATCCCTTGTGCGAGGACCACACCTTTGAGCAACGTTTACCGCGAGTTTTCGGTTGAGATGTACCAGTACCTCAAAGCACACATTCACGAATACGATGTGGTACATATGCACGGGATCTGGCATTTCGGCAGCCTTTCGCCTTTTCTGATCCCGAACAAGGCGGTGAAAGTGATCACGATCCACGGGCTGCTCGACAAATGGGCTGTGGCGCACAGTAAATGGAAAAAGCAGATCGTTACTGCACTTTACCAGAAGCGTCTGCTTGGCAAAGCCGACCTGATCCAGATTAACAATACTGACGAGGAAGAAGATGTGGTGCGTTACCTCGGTTACCGGCCCAAAAACATGGTGATCGTGCCGAATGGAATGAAGCTTACAGACTATCAAAACCTGCCCGCAAAAGGCATCTTCCGCAGAAAACATCAGATTTCCGAAGATAAGCAGCTCGTCCTCTTCATGGGCAGGCTGAATATCAAAAAAGGACTCGACCTGCTTCTTCCTGCTTTTCACAAGATATACCAGCAAGTACCCGATGCAATGCTGATCCTGGCCGGGCCAGATGATGGTTATCAGGCGGAATGTGAAGCGTTTATTCAAAAACACCAGCTCTCAGATCGCATTAAGCTGGTAGGAATGCTGACGGATACAGACAAGAAAGAGGCGTTTTCGGACGCGGAGCTTTTTGTGCTTCCCTCCTACTCGGAAGGGTTTTCCATTGCGGTACTCGAAGCGATGACGTGCAAAATACCTGCGGTTGTTTCGGACAGAGTGGGTTTTGGTGACTATATCAAAAGGTACGATGCGGCATTTCTGACGCCATTGAATGCAGATGGAGTGGCGGAGGGTATTCTTAAAATATTACAAGATAAAAGCTACGCGGAGACCGTGGCAAATCGTGCCTACAAGATGGTAACTGAAAATTTTGACATTAAAGTGGTTGCCAATCAGTTATTGGAAGAATACAAGAAAGTTAAAAAAAGCGGCTATCTTTGAGCATTTAAGTAACCGCTGAGAACCAAACCGGAAACGTTTTACCTGGATATGATTGACTTATCGGTCATTATTTTGACCCACAATGAATCGAAACACATCGGGCGTTGCATTAAAAGTCTTCATCAGATAACAGACAA
Source organism: Dyadobacter crusticola DSM 16708 (assembly GCF_000701505.1). Lineage (GTDB taxonomy): Bacteria > Bacteroidota > Bacteroidia > Cytophagales > Spirosomataceae > Dyadobacter > Dyadobacter crusticola. Next base: position 392,002 of record NZ_JNJB01000005.1, read on the forward strand.
GATTTTTATTGTCGACTCTTTCTCTACGGACGATACGGTTGCGATTGCTGAAAGTCTCGGGGCAACCGTGATCCAGAATCCCTGGGTTTCCTATTCATTCCAGTTCAACTTCGGTATTGCCAATAATCCATTTGAAACAGCCTGGCTTATGCGGATGGACGCCGACGAATACATCACGCCAGAACTCGCCGCTGAGCTGAATGCGGGACTTTCGCAGGTAGCACAGACAGTTTCCGGATTGTATGTCAAAAGGCGGGTGATCTTCATGGACAAATGGATCAGGCGCGGCGGTTACTATCCGATCTGGCTGCTCAGGCTGTGGCGCCGCGGGACTGGTACCTGCGAAGAACTTTGGATGGACGAGCACATCAAGCTCAGCAGCGGAACAGTCGCCAATCTGAACCACGATATTGTCGATCACAACCTCAATAACCTGACCTGGTGGACGCAGAAGCATAACAATTATGCAATACGCGAAGTCATTGATTTATTGAACATTAAATATAATTTTGATAGCAAGCCCACTGTCGATCCGAAGTTTTGGGGGAGCCAGGAGCAACGTACGCGCTATCTGAAAGTCAAGTACGCCAAAATGCCCCTTTTTACGCGGCCATTTGTTTATTTCAGCTTTCGGTACTTCCTGAAACTGGGCTTTCTGGATGGCGTTAAGGGATTGATCTGGCATTTTTTGCAGGGATTTTGGTACAGGTTCCTGGTTGATGCCAAGATTTACGAAGTGTACTACCGCGCCGGAAGGGACAAAGAGCAGATTATAACACATTTCAGAACGGAATATGGAAAAGACCTTAAAAGCCCAAACCGATCTGTCAAAGTATGACAACAGCTGGTACAAGCCAGGGAATGTCGTCAAGCAGATCCTTTGGTACTTCACCGGCCGCCTGTTCCTGAACACACACCTGCCATATCCTTCGTCATTTAAGATATGGTTGTTAAAAATGTTTGGCGCGAAGATCGGAAAAGGGGTTGTGATCAAACCTAAAGTAAACATAAAGTACCCCTGGTTTTTATCGATTGGTGACTATACCTGGGTCGGCGAAAATGTGTGGATTGACAACCTCACATTGGTGACTATCGAAGCAAATGCCTGCTTGTCACAGGGTTGCATGCTACTGACCGGAAATCACGATTATACCAAGAGTGCATTTGACCTGATCGTAAAGCCAATTACACTTGGACAAGGAGTGTGGATCGGTGCGCAGGCGACGGTTTGCCCGGGCGTAACCGCCGGCTCGCACGCTGTATTGACGGTCAACTCTGTTGCGACGACAAATATGGAAGCAAACGGCATTTACCAGGGAAACCCGGCCAAGTATGTTAAAACAAGAACCATAGCGCATTGAAAGTAAGCATACTCACCGTCGTTTTTAACGGAGCTTCAACCATCCGGCACTGCATTGAATCCATTATCAATCAGGATTATCCGGATATCGAATACATTGTAGTCGATGGAAATTCGAAGGACGGGACGCAGGATATTGTGAAATCGTTTGGGCATAAGGTCAGCAAATTCGTGAGCGAGAAAGACGCGGGAATTTACGATGCGATGAACAAGGGCATACAATTAACAACCGGTGATATCATCGGGATATTGAATGCAGACGATTTTTATGCTATGCCGACCGTGATTTCGGATGTTGTGAATCTGATGCAAACCGGAAACTACGACGCGTGCTACGGCGATCTTGAGTATGTCGACTTTACAAACGGCGAGATCGTCAAGCGGAAATGGACATCGGGATTGTACCAGAAAGGTTCGTTTCTAAATGGCTGGATGCCGCCGCACCCGACTTTTTTTGTACGCAGGGAATTGTACGAAAGATTGGGAAGGTTCAGGCTCGACCTGGGAAGTGCGGCAGACTATGAGCTTATGCTCAGATTTGTACACAAGGCAGAAATCAAAATCGGATACCTGCCGAAAGTAATGGTGAAAATGCGGAGTGGCGGGGTTAGTAACAGTTCTTTAAAAAACAGGATACTGGCTAATAGAAACGATCTTAAAGCCTGGAAAACAAATGGTTTGAAACCGCGATTTTATACATTATGGTTGAAACCGTTGCGAAAGGTCTTTCAGTTTATCGTAAAATAACAAACGGTCGCAAAGCCGCTTAATAAATATTTTAGGTTTCGATTATTTGTATATTTCTTATATTGAAGTAATTTACGTCTTTTGATCAGGAATTTACTCTTGCTCCTTCTTACACTTCATAAATAAGGCAGACACTATGGAATTAAAGCTACCTCTTCAAATACTAAGTGAAGGCAACTTTGGCAACATCATTCACCACGATGTTTATCAATGCCTCCTTTCATTTTTGATTGCCTGTTTTCTTTCGATTATCTCCATCCCGATCATTATAAATCTCTCAAACCTGCTGCATTTAACAGCAAAGCCGGGTTTCAGAAGCTCTCACGAGACGGAAACGCCGACACTCGGAGGGATTGCCATTTTCGCAGCCACACTGATCGCCTACTTCCTCTGGCCACATTCTGAGAATATTCTGGATTCCAACCTCATCAGTCTGGCTATGACCGGAGTGATCATACTCTTTTTTCTCGGAATCAAAGACGATATCCTGGCCGTGGACCCTACCAAGAAGCTAATCATTCAAATATTCGCGTCGCTGATTCTGGTGGCGATGGGCAACTTCAAAGTGGATAATTTCTACGGCATATTCGGCATTCATATCGTTTCCGATTTCGTGAGTATCCCGCTTACCGTGTTTATTTTCATCGCCATTATCAATGCAATCAATCTGATCGACGGAATCGACGGGCTGGCTGGCGGGATCAGTCTCATTGCCGGACTTGGCTTCGGGATCTGGTTTATATTAAATGATCATTTCTCGTTCGGCTGTCTCGCATTTGCGATGTCCGGCTCGCTGCTCGGTTTTTTAAGGTTCAACTTTTCGAAAACCAGCAAAATTTTTATGGGCGACACAGGCTCGCTGATCGTAGGTTACCTGCTTTCCATATTCTCAGTTGAATTTTTATCACTGAATGTTGGCTACCTGCACGATCCGAATGCCTATTTCAATGCACCGATCATTGTGATGGTCCTGCTGATCGTTCCGATTTTCGATACACTTCGCGTTTTCATCGTACGGATTGTAAAAGGCGGCTCACCTTTCCTGGCTGACCGTAACCACATGCACCACATTCTCATTGACAATGGGCTCAACCACTTCTGGGCTTCGTTCACATTGTGGATGGTAACTATTGTTAACACCGCGCTTTTCTTCGCTTTTCACGGAGACATTACCAACACAGCTTCAATGTACATTTACATTGGAATGTTCGGCGCGTACATGCTTTTTGCATATATTCTCAAGAAACGCGTCGTGACTGTAAAAGAGAAGAAAAAATTGGTAAACAGTCCTTCTTTCAACGAAAACGACCTTCCATCCACCAACAATTCACGACGGGAATTCTGATCTGAGGGCTGATGATTTTACTGTGAATAGCCACGTAAAAATCTTTGCCATGAACCTAATGTTTGTACCTTAGCACGAAATAATTGCTACACAGGTATGAACAAAAAGATCAGAAAAGAAGACGCGCTATACTACCACTCCAAGGGTCGGCCGGGTAAAATCCAGGTTATTCCGACCAAGGAAACCAGCACGCAACGAGACCTTTCACTGGCCTACTCTCCCGGAGTTGCAGAGCCCTGTCTTGAAATCGCCGACAATGTCGAAAATGCCTATTTGTACACTGCAAAGGGTAATCTGGTTGCAGTAATCAGCAATGGAACTGCGGTTCTTGGCCTGGGCGATATCGGCCCCGAAGCTTCCAAGCCTGTTATGGAAGGAAAGGGTTTGCTCTTTAAGATATATGCTGATATCGATGTTTTTGACATTGAATTAAATACCAAAGATGTGGACGAATTTGTCCGCACTGTAAAAATCCTTGAACCTACTTTTGGCGGTGTAAACCTGGAAGATATCAAGGCTCCGGAATGCTTCGAAATAGAAGCGAGATTGAAAAAGGAGCTGAATATCCCGGTCATGCACGACGATCAGCACGGTACCGCCATTATCAGCGCTGCAGCCATGCTCAATGCATTGAAGCTCGTAAAAAAAGACATTGCCAACATTCGCGTAGTAGTGTCAGGAGCCGGCGCATCGGCAGTGTCCTGTACCAAGCTTTACATTTCACTGGGCGTTGATCCCAAGAATGTGGCGATGTTTGATACAAAAGGACATATTCACAATGGCCGCACGGACCTGAGTGATATGAAGAAGCAATTTGCGACCGATATCGCTTACGATTCGCTTGATGCTGCAATGGTAGGAGCTGATATATTCCTTGGCTTGTCTACCGCTGATATCGTTTCCAAAGAGATGGTGAAATCCATGGCGAAAGATCCCATTGTACTCGCCATGGCGAACCCGAACCCGGAGATACCGTACCCCGACGCGGTTGAGGCGAGAGAAGACGTAATTATGGCTACAGGCCGCTCCGATTACCCTAACCAGGTTAATAACGTACTTGGTTTTCCATACATCTTCCGCGGCGCGCTCGACGTAAGAGCTACCGAGATCAACGAAGAAATGAAGCTGGCGGCAGTACACGCGCTGGCCGACCTGGCTACAAAGCCCGTCCCTGATATCGTGAACCTGGCCTACAATGAGACCAACATTGTTTTTGGCAAAAACTACATTATCCCAAAGCCGGTTGACCCCCGCCTGCTGACTACCGTGGCACCTGCGGTCGCAAAAGCAGCGATCGAAACGGGAGTAGCCCGCAAGATCATTACCGATTGGGATGCTTACGAGCAGGAATTGTCAAGCCGCCTGGGTCGCAATGAGCAGATTTCAAGAGTAATCCTGAACAAAGCGAAACTAGCCCCGAAACGCGTGGTATTCGCAGATGCAGAAAATATCCAGGTACTAAGGGCCGCACAGCAAGTGCGCGACGAAGGGATTGCGATTCCGATTCTTCTAGGAAGCAAGGAAACGATCCTGCACCTGATCCACGAAAGTAAGCTGGACCTGGGCGATGTTTCTATCGTGGACCCGCGTGCCGAAGAAAACGAGCATATCATTGAAACTTACGCAGCCAAGCTTTACGAGAAAAGACAACGTAAAGGATTGACTCCGATAGAGGCCCGCAGGACCATTTATTTCAAGAGCTACTTCGGCTCTATGATGGTGGAAAACGGTGAGGCCGACGCATTCATTTCCGGACTTACACGTACTTATCCTGACACGATCCGTCCGGCGCTGCATGTAATCGGGAAAGGAGCCGGCGTAAATAAGGTAGCAGGTATGTACATTCTGCTCACACCACGCGGCCCGCTCTTCTTCTCGGATACCACTGTCAATCTTGATCCTACTGTTGATGAACTCGTAGAAATCACCGAATTGACGGCCAAGGCAGTCGAGCGATTCAACATTCAGCCCAGGATTGCATTGGTAACTTATGCCAACTACGGAAGTGCAGGCGGTAAAGACGCCGAGAAAATGCGGGAAGCAACTGCAATTTTGAAGAAGAGAAACCCGGCGATGGTTGTAGAAGGAGAAATGCAGGCGCACCTTGCATTCAACACCGAACTCTTGAAAGAAAACCACCCGTTCAGCGACCTGGTTGAAGGAGGCGCAAACACGCTCATTTTCCCAAATCTATCGGCCAGCAACATCGCCTATAACCTGCTCAAAGAAGCAGCAGAACTAGAAACAATCGGACCGATCCTGCTCGGAATGAAAAAACCCGTTCACGTACTCCAACTCGGAAGCTCCGTAAGAGAAATCGTAAACATGGTAGCGATTGCAGTGGTGGAAGCGCAGATGAAGGGTTGAAGTTAATTTTGAATGATTGAATGATTGAATACTTTAATGAGTGAATTATGAATGAGTGAATGAGTGAATATCTGAATAAGTGAATTTTGAGTTAGTGAATGCTTTTGCTGAAATGGATAGATCCTTTTATTATCTCTAAGTCTAAACTTTCCGAAAAGGTTAACATTAAATCAAAACTCAAAATCCACTCATTCACTCATTCACTCATTCACTCATTCAATCATTCAAAATTGATTAATTCACTCATTCACTCATTCACTCATTCAGTCATTCACTCATTCAAAATTCCTCACTCAACCACTACCCTATAAAGCGGCGTGTGGATTTGCTTTAGTTTTGCTTCGGGGAATTTGATTACTTTTCTGTCGTAGGTCATTAGCCCGTTTGTTTCTATCTCTACGTCTGTTGTTTGGGTGTAAACTGCGGCGGAGAGTCCTTTCTTGATTAAAGCTTCAAATCTGCCGATGAACGTTTCGTAGCGTTTGTAAAGGTCTTCCTGGTTTTTGAAGCTCTGGTATCCCCAGTTATCTTTTTGCTGCCAGGTATGCTGGTCGACAGGTAAACCTAGTCCGCCAAATTCTCCCAGAACAATAATCTGCTTTTGCCCAAACAGCTCGGGTTTCGGCATAGCGGGTGCCGGGTAATTGTGCAGGTCAATAATGTGGCCGACCGGGAAAAAGTTACCGCCACTTGCGCTGTTTACCAGCCGACTCGGATCATACTTCATGGTCCACTCGGTAATTTCCTTTGTTTTAAACTGTCCCCAGGCCTCGTTGAATGGTACCCACACCACAATCGACGGGAAAAAGCGGTTGGCATCCATGATCGCCTTCCATTCTGTTCTGAAAATATTCTCCGATTCAGGGGTGCGCTCGCGCTCGGTTTCATCGCCGGTAATACCCGGATGTTGGCCCCAGTTATTACCCATGTCGCCGCTTGGCATATCCTGCCAAACCAGCATACCCAGCTCATCGCAGTAGCGGTACCAGCGCGCCGGCTCCACTTTTACGTGTTTACGGATCATGTTGAAGCCCATTTCCTTCGTCTTCACAATATCAAACTTCAAAGCTTCGTCGCTTGGCGCGGTATACAGTCCGTCCGGCCACCAGCCCTGATCCAGAGGCCCGTATTGAAACAAAAATTTATTGTTCAAGGTCATTCTTTGAATGCCATTTTTATCCGGCTGCATGGCAATCTTGCGCATTGCAAAGTAGCTTTTGGCCTCATCCACTACTTTCCCGTTTCTAACCAGTACAACCGTAAGGTCATACAAAAATGGGCTGTCCGGTGACCATAGCTTGGGATTTGCAATATTCAGCTCGGCACCGGCGTCTGGGGCAACTTCCATCTCCGCTACCTTATTGGCACCATCGAATGCAGTGAACCTGACCTTATCGCCCGTCTTCGCATTCCTGATTTCGGATGTAATGCGCACAACTTGCTTGTCGATGTCAGGTACCGGCGTCAATGCGGCAATGTGAGTGGTAGGGACAGTTTCCAGCCAGACTGTCTGCCAGATCCCCGTGACCGGTGTATACCAGATTGCGTGGGGATTTTTGATCTGCTTACCCCGTGGCTGTGGCCCGTCGCTGCTCGGGTCCCATACTTTCACAGTAATTTCCTGCTGCTTCTTTTTGACCAAAAGATCCGTTATGTCAAAAGAAAATGGATCGTAACCACCCTGGTGCGTACCCGCCGGCTTTCCATTTACAAATACATCACACTTCCAGTCAACAGCTCCGAAATGCAGCAGCACGCGCTGGTCTTTGAGTTTTGGTGAAAAATCAATGGTACGCTGGTACCACAGCACACTATCCTTGCCCACAGTGCGACCTACGCCTGACAACGCAGATTCAACAGCAAAAGGAACCAGGATCTTACCGTCGAACGCAGCGGGTTTTGTCTCTGCTGCGGCTTGCGGAACAATGGAGTAATTCCACAAACCATTGATATTTTGCCAATTACCACGCACCAGTTGCGGCCGTGGATATTCGGCATGTACTGTCGCCGGCGAAACTTTCTCGGCCCATTCTGTAACGATCTTACCTTGTTTATACTTCCATTCAGTCGCATTTTGCGCTTGCAGGATCGGGGCCGTAATAAAAAAGGCGCCAAGGTAAAGGAGTACTTTTTTCATTCAATTAAGGATTACTGAAAAATATTTAAACTAGTTATTTCAAAAGGTGCATACCAGCGGGCTTTACTGTGACCGGAATACGCATTGGCGCAATGCTATTGGCGCGCATACTTTTGAAAGAATGAAAATACGAACTGAGCCGGAAATGCAAACATTAGTTATTAGATTTGAGTAAGTCACTCTAATTACGATAACATGAAACAGCTTTCTGCAATGCTTCTTTCTGTGCTTAGCCTTCCTGTTTTTGCGCAGGATTTTTCAGATAAAATGACCGTCGTTATTCACGGCGGCGCTGGTACTATCACACGCGCTAACATGAGCCCTGAAAAGGAAAAAGCTTATAAAGCAGCTTTAAATGAAGCATTACAGAAGGGTTATGCAGTTCTGAAAAATGGAGGCACCAGCGTAGAGGCTGTTGAGGCCACGATCCACGTAATGGAGAACTCTCCGCTATTCAATGCAGGAAAGGGGGCGGTGTTTACAAACGAGGGCAAAAACGAACTCGACGCATCCGTAATGGAAGGCAAAACGCTTAAAGCCGGCGCCGTGGCAGGTGTAACGAACATCAAGAATCCGATCAGTGCGGCAATTGCAGTGATGAATAAATCGGAGCACGTGATGATGGCAGGGCCTGGCGCTGAGAAGTTTGCCAAAGAACAGGGTCTCGAAATCGTCGATCCGTCTTACTTCTATACCGAAGCACGGTTTAATGCACTGGAAAAAGCAAAATCGGCTGACAAAACAGAGCTAGACCACGATGCAAAGGAAGAAAAGCAGATCAGGAAAGCACCTAAGACCGGAAGAATGGAGCAGCGCGAGCTCATTTTCACAGAAGGCCGAAAGTTCGGAACAGTCGGATGTGTAGCTCTGGACAAGTTTGGCAACCTGGCAGCAGGTACTTCCACGGGCGGCATGACGAACAAGAAATACGGTCGCATAGGCGACGCGCCGATCATAGGAGCTGGTACTTACGCCAATAATGCCACCTGTGCAGTTTCGGCGACTGGTCACGGAGAGTACTTTATCCGCTCGGTTGTGGCCCACGATATCTCTGCATTAATGGAATACAAAGGGCTTTCTTTGCAGGAAGCAGCCGACGAAGTGGTGATGAAGAAACTTGTCGAACGCGGCGGCGAGGGTGGTATTATCGCATTGGACAGGAATGGAAATGTTACAATGCCTTTCAACAGCGAAGGAATGTACCGGGGGTATATTAAAAGCAATGGAAAAAGTGAGGTACTGATCTATAAAGACTGATTTTTAATCTAATAACAACAAAAAAACAGGTGCGCGACAATCCACGTTTATCTGCATTTCTTTCTGTCTGCAACCATACAAAAGCGCAAGCTTTTAACGTTGTGATTTCAGTATGTAACTTAACGCCGCCTTTCATCTCTATGAAATCAATCTACGGAATACTTTTTCTGATAGCGTTGTTTTGTAACGCAGCTAATGCTACCCATTTTAAGGGCGGCGAGATCCTGGCCAAGCATGTTTCGGGTTTAACCTATGGGATCACCGTAAGATTATATCTTGATACACAGGTGGGCCAGGGAGCAACTGATGCAATGTCGGAAGTTACCGTTTGCTTTGGTAACGGCACCACACTTAATGTACGGAGGACGAAAGTTGCGCCACTGCCGAGTAATGCAAATATACTCGTTGCTGACTTTGAGGACCAGTACACCTTTGCTTCTGCAGGGGTCTTTCAAATATCTGCTTCCATTGAAAACCGCAGCGCCGGGTATCTTAATCTTGAAAATTCACAATTGACACCGGCATTCCTTTGGACGGTTATAGACGTCACTGCAAGGAATTCTACACCTGTCTTACCTTACCTAAACTTCGATGCAGGTGTTAAGCAAGTGTTCTCAGTTGATCTTAGTCCAACTGTTCCGGATGCGGACAGCGTTTCTGTCAAAGTCCACAAGCTGAGCAAAGGCTCTCCCGGCACTTGCGGCGTTCGCATGATCGATCGCGCCTACCTCTTCCCCAATGAAATTACCAGTAACGGTACATTCAAGGTAGATCCTGCCTCTAACAGGCTGGTTTGGACTGCACCGGAGTTGGTTGGGAATTACCTTTTTGCAATGGTCGTGACAGAATGGAGAGCTGGCAATATCATTTCCGAAAGTTACCGTGAGGGCAGCATTACTGTTGTTGATAAGCCCGGCCCGCCGGTTGAAATTCCTCCTTATGAGTCCGCAGAATTCGGAAATCCGATTACTTCCATTCCGAAGGTAAGTTCGACAGAAGTTTCAATGGCGATAGAAGCTTATCCTGTGCCGACGGATGACATTGTGACTGTAAAAGCATACAGCAAAACAAAAGCCGTGATTCGTCTGCAGCTGGTTGACTTGAATGGAAGGATTCTGAGGGAGATATCTTCAAAAGCACCTGTTATCTCAGTTCAGGAGGAGTTTGACCTGCGTAACATGGCGCATGGAGTTTACCTGATCCGCGCAGATAATGCGACTCACTCGGTTACTCAAAAGGTTGTACGCTGATTAATTCCCCGAAACTTCCTGCAAGTCAGGAGTAAGGTCTATAGAAGTGATCTGATCTTTGAAAAGCAAACCTTTCAGCAGCATTTCTTTGATCATCGACAAGTGCGTGTAAGTGATCATATGACCCGCATTATCCAGGAAAATATACTGCGCCCGCTTACTCTTGATATGTTTTTTGGCAAAATCAATGTTACCCGGATCTGCAATCCAGTCATTTCCGCCCTGGATAACAGTAGTAGGAACATACAGATTGTTCCACACAGGCAGCAGCTTTTTCAGTTCGTCTGAATGGCTGTACTTTTCAGCAGTCGCTGTATTGAATTCACCAGGGAGGAAAAGCTGTATGAAGGAATTCCTGCCCCATTTCGAAAACCAGTAGAATTTTTCTTTCTCAGGATCGATTACCGGCGAAACCATGAAAAGTTCTTTTACCTGGTCAGGAACCAGCGAAACGAGCTTTGCAGCGATCGGAGCTCCGTAAGAACGGCCGAGTACAGTAACCTTTTCTTTGCTTTTATTTAACTCAAAAACGGGTAGCAATGCATTCGCTTGAGTAGCAATGGAGGTAACAAACCGTCTTTTTTTGAGTCTCGATTTACCATACCCTACCCTGTCGACTGACACGATGTGGAAGCGCTTCTGCAAATCTTCATCATCCATTAAATTCATATATCCCCAAAGCGAGCCTGGCGCGCCGTGGATCAGTAGCAGCATTGGTAAAGTATCGGCGCCCACGCTGGCAATGCAGAGAGAAAGCGTATCATTTTTGATAATGCGCTCGGTAGGTTTGACTTTCTTTTGAGCGTAATGCTTCCTTACCTGTTTCGCAGAGATGATGTATTTCGAAAAACAGGAGCTAAGAGAAGCCGAAATAAATAGCAATAAGGCGGCTGTCCGAAGGAATTTAAAACGAGGCATACAAGGTATTGTTACTGCATTTACAATCCACAGGATACTTAATATACGACCAAAAGGTCAAAAAGCGTGCCGTTATTTGGTTTTTTTTGAAGAATTTAAAACAAACAAATTTTTCCCGGCGTTTCTTTGTTGTTGAAAAACCAAACGTCCTGCTATCTCAGACTTGCGACTCAATCTACTTTCTTAATGACTGCCAGCCACCAGAACTCATTTTTCCAGCGCCTGACGGAGCAAAATGAAAAATACCGCTACAAGCTTCCATCCAGACAAGACGCGGGGAAATTCATTCAGGACCTGATCAACTTCCTGTTTCCGATCAGTCAGGATTGCCCGAGTTGTCCTTCCAAAGACCTGGCGATGAAATACGCGGATCTGAGAAAGGACCTGGATTATATGCTGCAGCCATTGTTACCTGAGCTCAACAAAGACGCAAACGAGATCCTGGACGAGATATTTACGGGCATTCCTGAGATCTACGAAATGCTCCTGAAAGATGCCAAATCCATCACCGATAATGATCCGGCTTCCGTAAGCATTGAAGAAGTGATTGCAGTGTACCCCGGGTTCACGGCGATTGCTACTTACCGCTTCGCCCACCTTTTTGCGCATTGCGGTATCCCATTATTGCCCAGAATGCTGACTGAGTTCGCGCATAGCCAGACCGGGATCGATATTCATCCGAATGCAGTAATCGGCCATTCTTTTTTCATCGACCACGGCACCGGAGTAGTAATCGGCGAAACGACGCACATCGGTAACAATGTAAAATTATATCAGGGGGTTACGCTTGGGGCAACGCACGTTTCCAAATCGCTCGCTTCACGCAAGCGACATCCTACGATCGAGGACAATGTGGTGGTTTATGCAAATGCCACGATCCTGGGAGGAGAAACTGTGATCGGGCACGATTCGATTATCGGCGGAAATGCCTGGTTAGTAAGAAGCGTACCTCCATTTTCCCAGGTTTATCACCAAAGTAAAATAGAGATACGCCCGCAATCTGCTGCAACTACATAATACTGCGGATAAATCTTCTTACGCCTTCCATATAAATGGGCTCAGCCTGGGAGAATGCATATCTCGGCTGAGTTGTCATGGTAATACCGATGAAACCAAAGGTCAGGCACCACCATTCGTAGTAAGTCTTTGTTACAGCTTCCCCGGACTTTGGTCTCAGGCCCGCTATCATTTCCCAAACCGGGTTTCCCTTGATGCTCATTGCTTGCGAAAAAGCTTTTTTAGAATCACAATAAGCTCCTTCCAGATTAAACATCACCTGAAATACTTCGGGATTCTCAACAGCGAAGTTCCAGATCTTCTGGGCGACTTCCACAAGCTGCTTCTGCGGATTGCTGAAATGACCCTTTATCTTGATAAACTCGGCTTGCAGATGATCGAAACCTTCCAGACGGATCGCCTCCAACAGCTTATCCTTGCTATCAAAATATTCGTAGAGAATGGGGGGACTATATTCAATTACGTCAGCAATTTTGCGAATCGAGACAGCAGTCCAGCCGTCTTCACGGGCGATGTCTTTTGCTGTTTTAACGATGTCCGAACGTACCTGTATTTTAAGCCGTTCTCTTCGTTCTACTATTCCCATGCTTGAGTAGTATTTTGGGGTTGAGTGAGAATGATGTCTTTCAAATATAGTGATATACAACTTACTGCTCAAGAGAGCTCCCCGGCTTATTTGCAAAAATTCTTCCTGATTTTAAGATTTTTAAGAACAAAGTGCGTCCGTTAAATCCAGGCGCGGGTTAGAAAATTTTACGGGTGAAAAATTTTTTTTACCCGTTTTTAATGCGTTTATTCTGGTTTTCTGATAAGACCGCCTTTCTCGATCTTTTCAACCAACCGATAATTTGCATCCTGCGCCCGCACCTTCCCGCGGCCGTCTTCGCTAATCCTAAGGTTGTTCTGGTACAAATCCAGTCGCACTGATTTCTGATTATCATTTGCATAATTCCTAAGCACAATCCGCATTTGGTTTTTGAGCTGCTCGTCGAGTACGGGAAAGCAGATATCAATGCGTCGATGCAGGTTCCGGTGGGTCCAATCGCAAGAACTCAGGAAAATCTCATCATTGCCACGATTGGCAAAATGGAAGATCCGCGTATTTTCAAGATAGCGGTCCACGTGGCGGCTCACAATGATATTGTCGCTGATAGAAGGCAGCCCGGATATCAGCCCGCAGCTTTCACTGACCATCACATGCACCGGTACTCCGGCTTGTCCCGCCTGGTACAGCTTGTCGATCAGAATGTGATCTTGTAGTTGATTTATTTTAATAGTAATAAATGATTTGAGGCCTGCATTGCAGTTCGCGATCTCGCGGTCTATCAGGTCCATCAACTTTTTCTGTAATGTAAACTGCGTAACAAAAAGGTAGTTAAATGGAAGGTACTTGTATTTTTTTGGCTCGTCCTGCGTAGATAAGTAGCCGAAGAGCAGTTCGAGTTCGTTGGTCAGCTCGCGGTGGTGTGTCAGCAAAGCATGGTCGACTATTTCCCGGCTGGTAAGTCTGTAAAAGCCCCCGGTACCTAAGAATGCGTAACGCTCCCACCCTTTCTGCACTTTCCGCTTGATCAACGCCATTTTTGCATGCACTTTCAACCCTGGGACACTCAGGATGATCTTCACGCCGGCATCACGCATTTTCCGCGACCATTGCAGGTTTTCCTGAATATCCATTTTGTTATTCAGCTCCACATAGGTTGTTACCCGTTTTCCATTCCTGGCAGCGCTGATCAATGAGTTCAGAATGAACGAATTCGGGCTGATCTTGTATAAGGAAACGTGAATCTCCCGCACATGCGGATCGACTGCTGCTTCATTGAAAAACCGCACTATAGGCTCATAAGACTGATACGGAAGATGCACCAGCTGATCGCCTTTCTGAATTGCTTCAAAAATAGAGGTATTTTCCTCAAAACCTGGATTGTGGATCGGACGCTGGTGCGGATAATCGAGCCTGCGTGACAATGCAGGAAAGCGGCTAAAATCCTGCAAAAACAGGTAATCGCCGCGCTCGTGAAATTCATTCATCGGTATTGCTACCTTATTCACCAGGTATTCCCGCATATAAAGCGGCATTCCCGACTCATAAAAATACTGCGAGGGTTGAATAAAATTGCGCTTTTCCAGCTGTTTGAGAATGCGTTGCGCAATTTGCATCGGGTACTCATCTTCAATGGAGAGTTCTGTTTCGCGCTCCACGCGGACTGTATAACTTTCCAGCACATTGAAGCCTGGGAAAAGCAGCCGGAGGTTTTCACGAATAATATCCTCCATAAAAGCAACATGCTTTTTCCCATCCCATTCAGGCAGTTCCAGGAACCTCCCGAAAGGCTCAGATGGTATGTTCACCGTCGCATACCAATCCTCCTCAGAATCTTCCAGATGTTGCAAACGGACAACCAGATACAGCTGTTTGGATTCGAAAATCGGCGTTTTAGAGGATCGTTTGGAATCTAAGAACACCGGCTGCAAATACCTGAAAAGCTTGTCAATGAAAAACTTACGGATAAACGGCAGGTGCTCTGCCGCAAATGCTTCCCGGTAATACAAATGCACGCCCTGTTCCTTCAATGCAGGCAGAATACTAGCTGTCAGTATCTCATTGAACTCGCGCAACTGATTTTCAATAGTTTCGCTGACATGTTCCAGCAGTGACTCAGGGAAAAGGTAGAGTTTTGAGCGAATATCATTGCTTACCTCACACATCGCCAGTAGACTCGGAATGCGGACCCGGTAAAATTCCTTGGTCTGATAAGCATACATTCCCAAAAAGCGGAGCCGCTCCCTTACCGGCACTGTTTCGTCATTTGCTTCCAGTAAAAAACGGTAATTATTGGACAGCCAACTCAGATTGGTATCAAAGTAGGGATAAGCAACATCTATCATTTAGGCGGGGTGAAAAAGATTCAAATTTGGTCACAATATAAATACATTTGAGTGGTAAGGGTATAACTTTGCACCACAAAATATAACTCTGTACGATCATCGTTCACTGTTATATTTTGCTTAAAATCTAATTTCAGTTGAATATGCGTTATCAATTATTGGGCCGGTCGGGGCTTAGAGTTTCTGAGGTTTGTCTGGGAACTATGACCTTTGGAAAAGAATGGGGCTGGGGAGCGGATAAACACGAGAGTTACAAAATTTTTGAAGCGTTTGCTGCTGCGGGCGGTAACTTCATTGATACAGCGAACAGATACACAGAAGGATCTTCTGAAAAGTATGTAGGCGAGTTCATTGAGAGTGACCGTGACAGATGGGTACTTGCTACCAAATACACCCTCAAAGACAAAAATGACGATCTGAACTTCGCTGGTAACCACCGGAAGAACATGATGCGCTCAGTTACTTCCAGCTTGAAAAGACTCAATACCGAATATATCGACCTGCTTTGGGTGCATTTGTGGGACAATACAACTCCGACAGAAGAAGTAATGCGCGGCCTCGACGATCTTGTCACAAGAGGTCTGGTGCATTACATTGGTATCTCTGACACGCCTGCCTGGATTGTTTCTCAGGCAAACACTATTGCCGATTTCAGGGGATGGAATGCATTTGCGGCCATTCAGTTTGAGTATTCTTTGTTGCAAAGAACACCAGAGCGGGACCTGCTTCCAATGGCGAAAGCACTGGATTTGGCGGTTACGCCATGGGGCGCGATTGGCGGCGGCGCGCTGACAGGAAAATATTTGAGGGGAGAAAAAGGCCGGGTGCCGGATCACAGCAGCCGCCGAAGCGAACATAGTAGCAACATTGCGCAAACTGTGGTAGATGTGGCCAACGAACTCGGCGTTACTCCGGCACAAATTGCAATCAATTGGACCAGGCACAGGAACCAGGTAATGATCCCTATTATTGGCGCTTCAAAGGAACACCAGATCAAAGATTCGCTCGGCTGTCTGGACTTTACCCTTCCCGAAGCTGCATTGCAAAAATTGAATGCGGCAAGTCAGATTGAGCTCGGTTTCCCGCATGAATTTCTCAAATCGGACGGTGTCAAGGAAGAAGCCTTCGGGGGATTATTTGAGAAGCTGGATAATCATAGGGGCTAGCTTGGATTACTTCGGCTGTCGGCAGTCGGGTGTCAGACTTTGAATACTTCGGCTTTCGGCTGTCGGCTATCAGACTTTGTATACTTCGGCTTTCGGCTGTCGGCTATCAGACTTTGTGTACTTCGGCTTTCGGCTATCAGACTAAAAAAAGCCGACAGCTGATTGCCGACGGCCGAAGTCAAAAAAACTACTTCCCCCATTGATCAGGGGCCTCGCGCCAGGCGCTCAGGCTTTCTACCTGGGAAGCAGACACATAGTTATGCTCCAAAGCGGTTTCTATCAATGCATTATAGTTACTGATCGTACTCAGCTTTACATCCTTTTCTTTGAAGTTATTGGCCGCAACTTCAAACCCATAAGTAAAAATCGCGATCATCCCAGCCACTTCGATGCCGGCTGCTCTGAGCACGTCCACTACTTTCAGCGAGCTTCCGCCTGTCGAAATCAGGTCTTCAATGATGATTACCGATTGACCAGCTTCCAGCCTTCCTTCGATCTGGTTGCCCATTCCATGCTTTTTCGGTTCCGGGCGCACGTATGCGAAAGGCAGTTCAAGTAAGTCGGCCACCAATGCACCTTGCGCAATTCCGCCGGTTGCAACCCCAACTACCGCCTGCACGCCAGGATATTCCTGTTTCACCAGATCAGCCAGTGTCTTTTTGATGAATGTGCGGGTATCAGGATAAGATAATGCGACGCGATTATCGCAATAAATAGGCGATAACCAGCCTGAACTCCATTGAAATGGCTTGTCGGGACTCAACTTGATCGCTTGTGCTTCAAGCAATAGTTCTGCTACTCTTTTACTGATATCTGAACCGTTTAGCATATTATTCTTCTGATTCTTCTTCTTTATTATGATTTACGACTAACAACTTATCAATTCTGCTGCGATCCATATCCACTACCTCAAACTCGAAGTTGCGCCAGCTGAACCTCTCACCTGTGCTCGGAATATTTTTGAGAATATGGAGCACAAATCCGCCCAGAGTGTTAAATCCAACCAGCTCTCTACGGTCAGGTTCGGGAAGATTAATGTTGAAATACTGAATAAAATCGTCAAAAGGTAACTGTGCGTCAATCAGAAAACTTCCGTCGTCGCGTTTCACAATTTCGGATGCTTCTTCGATATCTTCGGAGATGTCGCCGACCAGCGCGTCCATAATGTCGTGCATTGTTAAAATCCCCAGCATACCTCCATATTCATCGACGATGATACCAAAGTAAACGCGCTGCTGCTTGAACTTCTCCAAAGCCTGGTAAGCGCGGTTGCTTTCCGGCAGGTAAACAGGGTCGCGCACGATTGTATTCAATGTGGCCAGTTGAGATTCAATGTCAGTCGCAATCAGATCTTTAACATATACCAACCCGACCACATCGTCGACAGTATCCCGGCAAACCGGATAAATGGAATGGCGGCTTTCGAAGATCTTGGCTTTATTTTCTTCTACAGTATCTTCCAGATCGAGCCAGACAATTTCCTGCCTATTGGTCATCAGCGAAGTAACTTTGCGATCCCCGAGCTGAAATACGTTGTGCACGATCTCCTGCTCGATTTCTTCGAACACCCCGCCGGAAGTTCCTTCCTGGATCAGGCTCTTGATCTCCTCTTCCGTAACCGCATTTTCACTTTGCCGGATATTCAGCACCTTGATGATGAGGTCGCTCGAAATTCCCAGTAATGCAATAAATGGCGCAGTAATCTTGGAAAGCAGGTTCATGGGAGTAGCCATGAACTTCGAAATCGCCTCGGGATTTGACATTCCGATACGCTTAGGTACCAACTCGCCCAATACCAGCGAGAGATAAGTGATAAACACCAGCACACTTCCAACTGCCAGCGAGTGGCTGTAAGCTTGCAGGTAAGGCACATTGTTGATCATGCGCTCGAAGTCAGCGGTGATATTGTCTCCACTGTACATACCCGTCAGAAGTCCGATCAGCGTAATGCCGATCTGAACTGTTGATAAAAACCGGGTTGGTGAGTTGGCTAGATTTAATGCCGCCTTTGCAGTGGCATCGCCACCTTTGGCAGCAGCTTCTAATCGGGACTTGCGGGAAGATACAAGTGCGATCTCGGACATGGAGAAGATACCATTGAGAAGCACAAGTAGTAAAATTATCAGTAGTTCCAAGAACTGTGTATTTGATATGGTTACAAATTTATCAATAATAATCACTGTCTAAACTAAACAGTTTACTTAATTTTGACGGTGATTCACGTACCATTTGAAAAATGACCATTTTTTTTGACGACCGTCCATTCAAAATTGTACGGACCAATCAGCTCTCCCCGGAAACATCCCAATTTGATCAGATCGTGGATTTGCGGCTGGAAAAATTGCAGAAGAGCATGTTTACCGGACATACTCTGTTCCTTAATGCAACCGCAACCACAGTTCTGCAAGTAGTTCAGCTGCTGGAAAAGGAGTTTCCGCGGCAAATGCTCTCGATTACAATGGCTACAAAAGAAAAAGCCGACATCGAGGAAAAGATCAAAGGCCAGTACAAAGTGATCAAGGCGGCCGGCGGTGTGGTGGTAAAAGACGGAAAATGGCTGTTTATGTACCGCCGGAAAAAGTGGGACCTGCCCAAAGGAAAGCTCGATAAGGGAGAAGATTCAAGGACAGCCGCTATTCGCGAAATAGAAGAAGAGACTGGCGTAAAATCAATTATCAAATCAAAAATCTGCACTACCTGGCATACCTATACTCTTAATAACAACCGCATTCTGAAACGTACGAAATGGTACCTGTGCGACAGTATCGACGATTCTAAAATGAAGCCGCAGGCAGAAGAGCAGATAGAAAAGCTGGACTGGTACTCCCCTGAGGACGCGAAGCCGCTCCTGATCAACTCTTACAGCTCGATCCGGTTTGTCCTCGACAGTCTGAATAAAATGCGCAGCGTAAAAAAATCAGGGAAGTAAATCAAATCTGAGAATTGATCTGGTTCAGTTCTGAGAGCGAGTATGGCAGGAAATTATCTACTTCCTGCCCATATCTGTGCAAGTCGCGGATAATACTGGAACTGATCGGCGCCAGAGCGGGCGAAGTGATCAGGAAAACGGTTTCAATCTCTTCATACAAATACCTGTTCACCTGCGAAATGCCATTTTCGTATTCAAAATCGGTGGTATTTCGCAGGCCGCGCAGCAGGAATGTTGCACCTAATTCCCGGGCGGTATGCGCGGTAAGGTCGTCGTAGGTGATCACCTTTACATTCGGGTAGGAAGCGAAGGTTTTCTCAATCATTTCCTTCATCACGTCGAGTGGGAAGTATCTCTTCTTCGTCGCATTGTTACCAATACCGATCACGACCTGGTCAAAGAGCCGCAGACCTCTCAGAACGATGTCCTCGTGTCCTCTCGTAAATGGATCAAAAGAACCGGGAAACAATGCAATGCGCTCCATAAGTGATAGTTATAAGCCCTAAGATGAGACAAGATAGGTATTAAATAGACCAAAATACCTGTGACCCGGCACTTCGGCGCACTGGCTGTTATACTTCAATGTAGTTGGTCGCCCTCCTATTTGCAAGCCGGGCAGAAAATGCGAAAGCTCCTGATATGCATCGGCGGTGGCAGAAATGTCGCCGTAACAGAGCACTTTTACTTCCTCAGGCTCGTAGCCAAGCTGGCCTAATGTAAAAAGAACAATGTAAGCCATTTCATGTACCTCTTTGAACCTAAACCGGTTGCACAAAATCAGCTGCTGACTTTCGGTGACTGTGATCGTAAATTGATCTTTCTCAAAATAAAGCGAAACAATCCTGATTTCCTGGTGTTCCAGGTGGCTCACCAATGCACCAATCACGAGCGGACTGGTAAAATGATAAAACGAAAGGTGCGACGATCTAAAATGGTTCAGGATCCATTCATGCCAGCTTTGCCGCATTGAAAACACGGTATGCGCATGAACCAGCGGCAACTCGTGATGGAGTACAATATCCTGCTTCAAAGGTGCATTTCCGGCTGAAAAAGATAGGTAACCGGCTGCATGCTGTTCGTCGAAAAGTAAATTGGGGACCAAACTGAAAAGTCCGGAATTAACAGAAATACGGACTGAATTCCAGGCGCTGGAAGACCATAGTAAATGTCCTGTAAATACTCTTTTTACCTTTTCGAAAAGCTCCTCCTGCGTAAGTGTCTGGTCAAGCGCATAGTCTTCCAGCCAGACGCATTCCATATTTTCTTCCTTGACAATGCAAAAACGAATCTGCTGATCGCCGAACTCGATGCAAAGTGTACTGGAAGGAATATTAGCCGGGTCAAAGGTCTGATCACCTACGAGTAAGGTAGGGATGATTTCAATGACCTGGTTTTCAGTATTTGCCACAATAAATGGGAGTAATTGCTTTTAACGACATTCACGTCTAAGCAGCGGGAATGTATTTATCTATTTCAAAAATGTCCTGCAAAGAATTCAGGTTTGAGAAAAGCCTGTGAACCTGTGTGGTTTTCAACTTCCTGATTTCCTCTAATGAAAGGAACGCCACATCCTCGATAATCTGTCCACCTGCCGAAAGTTCCGGATCAATGCCCCGGGAGATTTGTCCCTGAATTTGCAGGATCTCGAAAAACAACTCGATTGCGTGGAGTGGCGTTTGAATGTGCTCGTTTACAAAAAGTAACCGGCCTATCTCTGCTTCCAAGCCCGTTTCCTCAGCTATTTCCCTGACCAATGCATCTGGCGCTTTCTCGCCAAACTGAACACCACCACCAGGCGGACTCCAGAACGGTTCGTCGGCGCCGTAAAGCTGGTGACGCACCAGCAGAATGCGTTCATTTTGAATGCAAATACCGCAAGCCCGAACCCGCACGCGTCCACCAAATACCTCGGCTATTTCTGTCGCTACCCTTTGCAAAGCCTGTTTTTGAAGAACAAATATAACTATCCCGACATATTTGGCAAGATATAGTTCACCCTCCGGAATGACTGTCCGTACTGAATTGCAAAGATTGCCAATTTGTATTCAGATCATTTTCAGGAATAAGGACTGCCCGAAATGTAGCTTTCGAGCGTGCTGATATGCTCCTTTTGCTCGTGGATAATAGCGGATACAATGTCATTGATTGAGATAATGCCGACCAATGTACCGTTTTGATTGACAGGCAAATGGCGGATATGTTTGTCAGACATGATCTGCATACATTCCTCGATCTTGTCAAGGGTTTCCACCGTAATAACCTTGCTTGTCATTACTTCCCTGATCAAAGTGTCGCGCGACGCCCTGCCTTGCAGGATCACCTTTCTTGCATAATCCCTTTCAGAAAAAATCCCTATCAGTTCTTCATCTTCCAGTACCAAAACTGCACCAATGTTTTTTGCGGCCATGAGTTCGAGCGCCTCAAACACCGTATTGTCTTGCGTAACCGACCAAATCGCATTGACAGGCTTGTTGCCCATTACATGTTGTACTAGCATAGATGTTTAGGTTTGGAGTTGTGAGGTAAAAGGGATTTCAATATAGACAAATGGCCTGTTAAAATCCAACTAATTCTGAGTATATTTTTGTTACAGAAGAGGCATTTTGATATTGTTCAAGGTTCCGCTAGATTCGTCTCCATGGATACCGATAAAATGCTGCCTTCCCAGCTGCTACGAAAAAAATTCCCTTTCAGACCTACCGAGGGCCAGTTGCGCTTCTTTGAGCAAGCCAACGATTTCCTGGTTGAGGAAAAAGGACTGGAACGTTACCGGGATTGCTTTTTGCTGAAAGGTTATGCAGGAACCGGTAAGACTACCATTATTAGTACGCTGATTAAAGTGCTGAAAAACTTTGGCTACAAATCCGTTCTGCTTGCACCGACAGGCCGGGCGGCAAAGGTTATGTCGGGCTACTCGGACAAGATCGCATTGACCATCCACAAGAAAATCTACAAGCAGACCGCAGACGCATACTCGGGCACGCTGACGTTCCAGCGGCAGAAGAACTACCATGACAACACGCTTTTCATCGTGGATGAGGCCTCGATGATCACCAATGAAGCTGATTTTGGAAGCCGCAGCCTCCTGGCCGATCTGGTCGACTTCGTTTTTGAAAATCCCGGAAATAAGCTGATGCTGGTAGGTGACGTGGCGCAGCTGCCGCCTGTGGGTAAAGAATTAAGTCCGGCACTGGACAGGGAGTATCTTGAAAAAACATACTATATGTCTGTTTTTCAGGAAGAACTGAAGGAGGTAATGCGCCAGGACGAGCAATCGGGCATTCTCTACAATGCGACTTTACTTCGCGAACAGCTCGCATCAGAAAAGCCCGAGATACAAATTACCACGCGCTCTTTCCAGGATGTTTACAAAATGACAGGCGAGCGGCTGGAAGAAGGATTGCGTTATGCGTACGATAAATACGGACAGGAAAACGCGATCATCCTGACGCGGTCCAACAAATCGGCTGTGCAGTACAATGAGTTCATACGGAGAGTGATCAACTTTTCGGAAGAAGAACTCGACGCAGGCGACCGGCTGATGGTAGTGCGTAATAACTACAATATCCTGGACGAAGATTCACCTGCCGGGTTCATCGCGAATGGCGATTTTGTGGAACTGCTGAAAATAAGGAAAACGCAGGAAATACATGGATTCAGGTTCGCCGACGTGACTTTGCGACTTACGGATTACGAAAAACAGCCGGAATTTGACGCCAAAATTTTCCTCGACACGCTGCATTCATCTTCCCCGTCAATGTCCTCGGAAGATAACCGCAAGCTGTACGACAGTGTGCAGCAGGATTATATGGATATTAAATCCAATAAAGAAAGACTGGAAGCATTGCGTAAAGATCCTTTTCTGAATGCATTGCAGGTCAAATTCGCCTACGCGCTTACTTGCCACAAAGCCCAGGGCGGTCAATGGAGTTCCGTCTTCGTAGACCAGGGTTATTTACCTCAGGAGCAGATTAATGCAGAATTTATCCGGTGGCTTTACACTGCCATTACGAGGGCTACGGATGAAGTTTTCCTGATGAACTTTCATCCGCATTTCTTTCGCTAGTACTCCCCTACTCTTGCGTTGCGGCCCGCTTTAGTCTATCGTTGACCGCCAGTCCAAGCCCGGTCATCGGTACCCATTCTGCGACTATCGCTTTTGCATCGGACTTATCCAGCTCGCGCAAGTAAGCAAAAAGATTGTGCGCAGCTTCGCGCAGATCGCCCGTTTCGCTAAGGACAAACTGGTATTTCCTATCAATATTTTCCAGATAATGGTCAAAAAGCAGGTAGCCCATTCCTGTTGGATTAACAGAATGCATTTCATCCCGCGTCAACATTCGCAGTGACTTCCGCGGCGAATAGTGGCTTTTAAGCATCCCCGGCGCTTTTGGGTTGGAGGAGGAAACAGCAGTGAGCCGCACTTTTCCTGCTATCTCCTCAATCTCGCGCACATCAAGACCGCCTAACCTGAAAACAACTACTTCACCATCCTCAAAACCAACGATCGTTGACTCGATCCCTACCTCACAATCACCGCCATCGAGAATGTAAGGTATCTTATCGCCGAGTTGTGCATTGACGTGTCCGGCGGCTGTGGGACTAATATAGCCGAAAGGATTAGCGCTCGGAGCGGCAAGCGGGAAATCAACTAGGCTCAACAGCTCCAGCAATATGGGGTGACGGGGAATGCGCACGGCCACGGTGTCCAGCCCAGAGGTTACCAGATCAGGTATATTGTTCTTTTTCGGGAGCAGCAAAGTCAGCGGGCCGGGCCAGAAACGTTCAGCCAGCGCCCGGGCAGCAGATGGAAATTCTGCAACAAAACTGCTTGCCTTTGCAATCGAATCTGTATGAATAATTAAAGGATCGAATGCGGGTCGGTTTTTGGTCTCAAAGATGGAAAGGACAGCTTTTTCATTCAGCGCATTGCCTGCGAGCCCATATACCGTTTCAGTTGGTATACCTACCAGTTCTCCTTTAATCAAAAACTCTTTTGCAACCAGTATATCTTTTCCGATCTCAGCCAATGGAGTATCCCGTTTTTTGGTGCAAAAATACTTGCCTGGCCATTAAATCCGGCACTATCCCATTTAGATTCTTTTTAAATAACCTTGAATATTGAAGCCGACAGCGGCTCTTATTTAAACGGTGTTTATATTTATTGATCAAAAAATACTATCTAAATAACCCTTTACCTATGTTTCAAATCAAAGAACAACCTACCGTTTTTGATGTATGCATTGTGGGCTCCGGAGCAGGAGGTGGAATGGCAGCCTATCAACTTGCAAAAGCGGGCGCGAAGGTTGCACTTTTAGAAGCTGGCGGATATTTTGACCCAGCTGATCCTAAATACATTACACAATTAAAGTGGCCTTATGAGTCACCTCGCCGCGGTGCTAGCAACCACCGCCCGTTCGGTGATTTCGACGCAGCCTGGGGTGGCTGGGAAATTGAAGGGGAACCCTATACCCGCAAGAATGGTACCCAATTTGACTGGTTCCGGTCGCGCATGTTAGGTGGCCGTACTAACCACTGGGGACGGATTTCACTGCGTTTCGGTCCAAAAGATTTTAAAAGAAAAAGCATCGACGGATTAGGCGATGACTGGCCGATCAGCTACGATGACGTGAAACCATATTACGACCAGGTTGATAAGCTGATCGGGGTTTTTGGTACAGTTGAAAACATGGATAACGAGCCGGACGGGATCTTTCTTCCTCCGCCCAAACCACGTTTGCACGAGCTTTTCATCAAACAAGCAGGTAAAAAGGTAAATGTACCTGTTATACCTTCCCGCCTCTCGATCCTGACCAAACCGATCAATGATCAGCGCGGGGTTTGTTTTTACTGCAGCCAGTGCTCGCGCGCCTGCCAGGCTTATGCTGACTTTTCATCGTCTTCCGTACTTTGTATTCCTGCGGTCAAAACCGGAAACGTGACGCTGATCAACAATGCAATGTGCCGCGAAGTGCTTACCGACCCTACAACCGGACTCGCTACTGGCGTTTCCTATGTGGACAGAGAGAAGCTTACCGAGCATACCATAAAAGCGAAAGTAGTTGTACTTGCAGCCAGCGCAGCTGAATCTGCAAGATTGCTGCTGAACTCGAAGTCGGAGCGCCACCCTAATGGACTTGCAAATTCAAGCGGCGTAGTTGGCCGGTACCTGCACGATTCAACAGGCGCATCTCGCGGCGCATTCCTACCACACTTAATGGACAGAAAACGCTACAATGAAGATGGCGTTGGCGGAATGCACGTTTATACACCCTGGTGGCTGGACAACAAAAAACTGGATTTCCCAAGAGGTTACCACATTGAATACGGCGGCGGAATGGGAATGCCGAGCTACGGTTTCGGTTCCGGAATTGAGAACTTGAATGGGAAGTACCCGACTGCTGCGGGCGTAACGAAGCCGGCCGGCGGCTACGGTTCTTCACTGAAAGAAGATTACCGTCGTTTTTACGGAGCAAACATCGGAATGGCTGGTCGCGGCGAAGCTGTTCCTGATTTTAACAACTATGCCGAGATCGATCCTACGGTTGTTGATAAATACGGTATCCCTGTTTTGCGCTTTCACTACAAATGGTCTGACTACGAGATCAAGCAGGCGAAGCACATGCACGATACCTTCGAAGAGTTGATTCATGCACTGGGTGGTGTGGCAAACGGTGTGAAGCCGGGAGCGGATACTAACTACGGACTTGCTGCGCCGGGCCGCATTATCCACGAAGTGGGTACCGTACGTATGGGCGACGATCCGAAAACGTCCGCGCTCAATAAGTTCTCACAGGCGCACGATGCGAAAAACGTATTCGTAGTTGACGGAGGTTCTTTCGTTTCCCAGGCTGACAAAAACCCAACCTGGACTATCCTCGCATTGTCATGGAGAGCTTCCGATTACATTATCGATCAGGTAAAACAGAAAAATATTTAATTGTTTGAACAAAGTTTCAAATCAGATATATGAAACGTAGAGATTCACTCAAAGCATTAACCCTCAGTTCTCTGGGAATTACCGCACTCAGTCCGCAAGTTGCACTTGCAGAGCAGAGAGAGCTGGAAACACAAATGCCGCCCGAGACCCCGCTTAAAATTCCGGGTGGAAGAACAAAAGATGAAGCGATCCGCGATGCGCGTTTGATGAAGGAGAAATTCCTGACAGCAGCAGAAATGGCTACCATCAAGGTTTTGGTTGACATTATCATTCCTGCAGATGAAAAATCAGGTAGCGCGACACAGGCCGGCGTTCCTGATTTCATTGAATTCATCGTGAAAGATATGCCGCAAAACCAGACGCCTCTACGCGGAGGATTGAAATGGCTGGATCGCGAATCCAGCAAACGTTTTGGTAAAATCTTCACGCTTGCAACCAAGGCGCAGCAGATCCAGATTGTAGATGATATTGCTTATCCTGAGAAGGCCAAACCTATTTACAGTCAGGGAGTTGCATTCTTCAACTTAATGCGCAATCTGACAGCTTCGGGTTACTACACTTCCAAAATCGGCATTGCTGACCTTGGCTACATGGGCAACACACCGAATGTTTGGGAAGGTGTACCTGCCGATGTGTTAAAGCAATATGGTCTGAGCTACGATTAATTTTTTATTATACTATTGAAGACCCCGGTTGTGAAAACGACTGGGGTTTTTCATTTTTAGCCGGGGAATAATTAACAAGATCCGGTATGTAAAGGAAGCACACCTTAACGGACCCTATTGACTTAGTTCGCAGCACGGGCACACACACGCTCGCCAGACAACTGTGAACTATGCTCCCTATCTCTCCTCACCGTGTGCTCGTTGCTTTCATTTGGTTAATGGTTTTCGTAATCATCACCGTATTTTGGGCAACAGTTTTTTATTACGCATACAACTTTCCGTATTACGACGACTTTCAATCCATCGTTTTATTTTTGACTAATTACATTAAGTCGGAAAATGCGTGGGATAAGCTTGGACTGTTTTTCGAGCAGAATTTCGAGCATCGTGTAGTACTCGCGAAGCTCCTGACGCTGCTTGTATTCCTGGTGACTGGTCAGTTGAACATCAAACTCCTCATCATTCTCGGCGATCTGAGCTTGCTTGGAATGCTCTTACTGATGTACTGCTTCCTAATAAAACAGCAGTTATCACTTCCGGCATTCTTTGCGATCGTTTGTCTGCTATTCCAGGTCCAGCACTATGAAGACACCATTTCATGGGCAACTTGCAGTCTCCAACATGCGCCGTGCCTTTTCCTGTCCATGTGGAGCTTTTATCTGGCGCTGAACGGCCGCAAGATCTTCTGGAGTAGTATCCTAGCGATTGTTGCGCTGCTGACAAGCGCGAATGGACTGTTTACCGTTTTCATTATTCTCATCCTTACAGGGTTTTCCACTGTCCCCAGAATTGTAAAGGTGACTCAGGCCGCAGTGCTATTAATGATTACAGGCCTGCATTTGCTGACGATCAAGATACATTCCGGTTCTATCATCGATCACGTTTTCGATAATATTGGCGTTAAATCGATGTTGCTGCTTTCGTTTGTTGGTCAACTAGCTGACACTAATTTCACCAATAGCCTTGTTCCAAGCATTGTGCTTGGAGCAGTGTTCCTATTTCCTGTTGTAATAACTTTGGCTAAAATCATCACCGGCACTGCGTCCCAGTTGACGCAAGTACAATGGTTTAGCGTTATCGGGATTGCTTCACTTCTCTTCGTAGGATTTTTGATAGTGTTTGCGCGCGGTAGCATGCCCGACTTTTACGGCTACCGGCTGGATCGTTACAAAATATATTCCGCATTTTTCGGAATTTTCTCCGTCACTTTCTATGACAGTTGCGTCAAAAACTGCAAAGCGGTATCGGTTTCAAAATGGTTTGTAGCAGCGGGCGCGTTTATCTTTTGTGTCGGCTCCTACTACTTCTATTTCGAGAAGATTACGAATTTTAACAGGGAAATCAGCGCGAATGAACTGAATTACCAATGGAGCAAAACAGTCTACTATCCGGTTATCTATGAAGATCCGGGCCTGAGAGACAATATGGATTTTGCTCAAAGCTCTTTTATGCAGTCTCAGAACACCCGGTTGGCGAAGCTGATCAGCAACATCGACTGGCGCGAAGGTGCAGGGGAGATTAAAGTGGATTTTCAGGAAATGCCTGACTGCTTTGTTATTAAGAAGATAAGACAAGAACCAGAAATCCGGTTAGGCGACGAGCTTTATATTGTTGCCACCAATGCAGCTAATCACCAACCCAGATATTTTTGCCTGGCATCAAACAACTATCTTCCGTCAGTTCGATTTTTTTATTCCAATTTCAAAAGATCTGTCAGCTCTGAATTTGCCGCTACTATCTACAAAAAGAAGTTAGCCCCTGGAAAATACGTGTTGCATCTGCTCTCAATTGAGGATGGTCATTCAGTGACCCATCATACAATAACAAACGTTTCTTTTGAACGGGATTAAAGAAAAGAACGGAATTGCACATGATCCGATTCACTGTTTCGAATCTTAATTCTGCCATACCAGAAACAAAATGTAAAAGGGTGCCCATTTTGAACGTGAGGCACCCTTTTGTAAGTCTTAAGACTTAATGTCTAATAAAGTTTCTGACGCTGCTGTTTTACAGTTTCATCCGTCAGGAAGTCATCGTAGCTCATCAGCTTGTCCAGAATACCTTTTGGTCCAATTTCGATGATCCGGTTGGCGATTGTGTGTACGAACTGGTGATCATGAGAATAGAACAACAAACAGCCGGTGAAATCAATCAATCCGTTGTTCAATGCAGTGATTGATTCAAGGTCAAGGTGGTTGGTGGGATCATCCAAAACCAATGCATTTGCTCCGGACAACATGGTACGTGACAACATACAACGTACTTTCTCACCTCCTGACAACACTTTCGCCTTTTTCAGAGACTCTTCACCAGAGAAGAGCATTCTTCCTAAAAACCCTCTGATAAAGCTTTCATCTTTCTCCTCCGAGTACTGCCGCAGCCAGTCTACCAAGTTCAAATCGACATCAAAGAACTGTCCCGGATCTTTCGGGAAATATGATTTCGTAATGGTAACTCCCCAGGTATATGTACCCTTGTCCGCTTTCTGAACATCACTCACGATATCAAACAGCGTGCTGATCGCCATTACATTCCTGCTTACAAAGGCAATTTTGTCCCCTTTGTTTATAGTAAAGCTTAGATTATCGAACAGCTTTGTCCCGTCCTCGGCAGTTTTAGATAAGCCTTCTACCCGCAGCAACTGGTCCCCTACTTCACGCTCCGATTTGAATGCGATATATGGATATTTCCTTGAAGAAGGTTTGATATCATCAATGGTCAGCTTTTCCAAAAGCTTCGCACGTGAGGTAGCCTGCTTGGACTTAGATGCATTTGCACTGAACCTGCGAATGAATTCTTCCAGCTCTTTGCGCTTATCTTCCGCTTTGCGGTTAGCGTCCTGGCGCTGTTTCAAAGCAAGCTGGCTGGATTGGTACCAGAAAGAATAGTTACCAGAGAACATTTGTACCTTACTGAAATCGATATCTACCACGTGCGTACAAACTTCATCGAGGAAGTGCCTGTCGTGAGATACTACAATGACAGTGTTTTTGAAATCTGCAAGGAAGTTTTCAAGCCATAATACAGTCTCAACATCCAGGTTGTTGGTAGGCTCATCGAGCAGCAGTACGTCAGGATTCCCGAACAATGCCTGCGCGAGCAATACTCTTACTTTATCATTTGAATTCAGGTCGGCCATCATGGTATGGTGCTGATCTTCGGAAAGACCAAGTCCACTCAGCAGCTGAGCTGCTTCTGTCTCAGCTTCCCAACCATTCAGATCTGCAAATTCCGCCTCTAACTCTGCTGCTTTCTCTCCGTCAGCGTCAGTGAATTCTTCTTTTTCGTAAATCGCTTCACGCTCTTTCATGATTTTGTACAACCGCTCGTGTCCCAAAATCACGGTATCCATAACAGAATACGCATCAAACTCATATTGATCCTGTTTCAGGAAAGTCATCCGCTCTCCCGGGTTCATACTTACAATCCCGGTTTGCGGCTCGATTTCACCTGAAAGAATTTTCAGAAAAGTTGATTTCCCCGCTCCGTTGGCGCCGATCACACCATAACAGTTACCAGGGACAAATTTTATATTTACCTCGTCGAATAATACCCTTTTACCGTATCTCAGCGACACGTTTTGAACCGTAATCATCTTAAAAACCGATTATTTATGAATGAGACCGCAAAACTACAAAAATCAAGCTGATTTCAGATGTCACGGCCAATTAAACAAATGAGGCAGACCGGATAGACCAGCCTGCCCCCCTGTACTTATCTTCTCTGCTCTTTATGGAATAACACGCAAAGTATGCGCGCCTTTTCCGACCGCGATTGAGGCGCCTTGTTTCTTCAATGCAGGGGTATCTCCCTTTATTACTGACCAAAATTCAACACCACCGTTTCCGTTTCCATATTGCAGGTATTCAAAAACTGAAACTGCCACGTTGGAACCATCTTTGTCAAATGCAACGCTTTGCGGATAAATGCCTTCAAATGGATAGTCAGCTACTTTGGTCAGGGCGCCGGTTCCGGCTACTTTATACAAGGTCAACGCTGCGCCAGTTCCCGCGCCAGCCTCAGTCCAGGGTGAACCGCTCTTACCGGATGTTGCCGTCACAAGCATTGAACCGTCGGGACTTACTGCAAATGCGCCGGTGTTCAAGCCAACAGCAGCCTGGCCAGCTACCTTATGCTCAGTTGAACCGTCCATTGAAAAATCAACTACGATGATCTCACCGTCACCAGCAGCTTTGCCTTGTGCTCCTTTCGAATCAAGAACCAGGTAATGCTTGCCGTCGGGTGTGAACTTTCCGAAAGAAGGTTCTGTACCAACTTTCACAGGTTTACCAACCATTTCCACATTTTTAAGCTTTCCAGCCTCTCTGATTACTTTGTACAAACCGACTTCATTCGAGTTATCCAAAGTGAATGCGATGAAATCACCCGATGGGTGCCACGAAAGATCTATTATTTTGTTAGAAGAATCGATTGCTGCGGGCAGATTCAAAAAACGCGCTGGCTTTCCATCGGGGCCTGCTTCTATAAATACAAGCTCCTTACCTGCATCGCTGGTTGAAATGATCAGTTCATTTTTATTAATATCAATCGAAGTAGGTTTTTTACCCACAGGGAAACCGAACTTTGCTTTGGGAGCAGCAAGGTTTGTGATGTCTACAACAAACAGCTTCTCTCCTACCGGAAACTCCTTGTAAGGATCTTTGTATTCAGCTACACCGTCCTCTGGCCTGACACGATTTTCAAGAACGTAAGCCAGTCCGCCATTTGCAGGAACAGCTAATGTTTTGGAAAAGCCCAGCGCCGAATTGGACACCATCGCTGTACCTAATCCTTTACTTCCCCGCTCGACCGGGAATTTAATTGTACTTAACTGATCTCTTGAAGTATTATCCCTTAATAACTTACCATCAACAAATGCGGAAGCCGACATATCGGCATCTGACACAACAACCAATCCACGTGCATTGAAGGTGATGGGCGATTGAGCAACTGCCGGAATACTACCCAAAGCTGCTAATCCAGCAAAAAATGCGACTTTTTTCATAAAAAGAATCTTAGGTTTTAGGTGGTTTAAAATGATACTCCTTTAAATCAAAAGAAACCTTACTTAGCTGTGCGGCAAGCAAGGTTTCTCTTTCCTAATTCGCAATATAACAGAAAAACCCCGATAGTTAAACTACCGGGGTGATTTCATCAGTAGAAATTTAAGCTGCTACTGCCAAAGAATTAACAAGCTTCGCCAATTTTGATTTCTGGTTAGAAGCTTTTTTCTTATGGATAATGTTTTTCTTAGCCAAACGATCCAACATAGAAGACACTGTTTTGTAAACTTCAACAGCTACTGTCTTGTCAGTTGTCTCGCGTAGTTTTTTGATGTATGAACGTGTGGTTTTGTGCTGGTAACGGTTACGCAAACGCTTTGTTTCGTTAGCGCGGATTCTTTTTAATGCTGATTTATGATTTGCCATTTCGTATTAATATTTTTCAATTCCTCGTTTTGGTGTGCAAAAATAGAGATTTGAGCACAAATAGCCAAACTTACTCGTAAATAAATTTAGATTTAAGCTGTACTTACTTGGGCATACGTTGTAAGTCAGACGATAAGTACTCTTCAATGCGCGCTTCCAGTTCGTTATATGGGATGTTTCCGTGCAGTACACCTTCCACTGCCAGGGATATCTTCCCTGTTTGTTCCGAAATGACAATCACGATCGCGTCGGTAGCCTCACTCATCCCCATTCCGGCTCTGTGGCGAAAGCCTAACGACGACGGAACGTCCACTCCGTCTGCGACGGGTAACACGCACCTGGCGGCTTTGAGCACGCCGTCCACAATCACCACCGCACCGTCGTGCAGCTCACTATACTGATTGAAAAGGGAAACCAGCAATGGTTTGGAGACGCGCGCATCGAGCAACTCACCGGTTTCTATAAATTTTGTCAGATCATCTCTTTTATTAACGACGATCAATGCGCCCGTAAAGTTGGCAGCAATGGTTTTACTTGCATCAACAATTTCTTTCAGGTTCTTCGCTTTTTGATCGAGTACCGAAGTGCCGATAATTTTTTTTAAAAATCCATTATTCGTGTAAATGGTTGATTTTCCGATAATCAATAAAAACCGCCTGATTTCTTGCTGGAAAATCACGATTAATGCAACTGCTCCCACGCCCATAAAATATTCAAGAATGGCGGTCAGCAGTCCTAAACCCAGTCCTTTTACAACAAGATAAAAGACGTACACGAACAGATATCCTAAAAACACGCGGCTGGCGATACTTCCCCTTACGAGCGTATATACTTGATAAAGCAGAATCGCAACCAGAAAAACATCCAGGACGTCAGTCCAGTTAATGTTTAGAAAACCCACACGCATAAGAAAATCTATAAAATGCAACGACTAAATTAATACTTAATTTCTAACAGTTCCGGCCATCGACCAGAGTTTTACCGCCTCCACAGCCTGCTTTACGTCATGCACACGCAGGATGGAAGCGCCGCGTTCCAGGGCCAGTGTGTTGAGCACGGTAGTACCGTTCAATGCCTCCTCAGCTGATACTTCAAGCGTTTTGTAAATGGTCGATTTTCGTGATAAACCGGCCAGCACCGGATATCCTAACTCTTCGAACTCATCTAAATTGCGTAGCAGCTCGAAATTCTGCTGGATCGTTTTCGCAAAACCAAACCCCGGGTCGACGATGATATCCGTAACTCCCAGCGCCTTCAATGCATTGATTTTAGTTTTCAAATCCTTCAAAATATCCCGCACTAGGTGATCATATTGCGTCAATTTGCTCATGGTCTGCGGGTCGCCGCGCATGTGCATTAATACATAAGGCACTCTCAGCTCCGCTATCGTATCAAACATCCCGGAGTCCAATGTACCTCCCGAAACGTCGTTGATTATACTCGCGCCGCCAGCCACAGCCGCCCTCGCTATTTCAGAACGAAAAGTGTCTACCGATATAATGATTTCGGGCAAAAACTTAGTTATCGTATTCAGCGCCGTTGAAATACTGTTTAATTCCTCTGCCACTGAAATATCTTTTGCTCCCGGCCGAGTTGAATATCCGCCAATATCAATGATGTCAGCGCCTTCCGAGCTCATCGTTTCTACGCGGGCAACCAGCTCATTCTCAGAATTCGCGCGGCTGCCTCCAAAGAACGAATCAGTGGTAATATTGAGAATCCCCATCACCAAAGGCCTGCTCAGGTCGACGATCCTGCCCCGGATGTTGAGCGTTTTTTTGCTAACTTGCAGCATAGATTTTTTTAAATACTAACTCAAAACAGTGAAATCCACCGAATCGGAATATCAGGAAATCATTCAGTATTGCCAAGATCTTTTCACAAAAAAAAACAAGGACTACGGCACCTCCTGGCGGATTCTGCGCATCCCGTCCATTACTGATCAGATATTTATCAAAGCCCAAAGAATCCGTACCATTCAGGAAAAAGGGGTACAGAAAGTGGATGAAAATGTCTCTTCCGAATTTATCGGAATCATCAACTACTGTGTCATGGCGTTAATCCAGATAGATAGTACGGGCCAGCAGATAGACGAGTCAGACCTGACCACTTTGTATAACAAGCAGGTGAATGAAGTGGCAGAGCTGCTTTTCAACAAAAATCATGATTATGGAGAAGCCTGGCGTGATATGCGTGTGAGCTCAATGACAGACATTATCCTGATGAAGTTACTGCGAATAAAACAAATTGAAGATAATAATGGGCTGACGATCGTTTCAGAAGGTGTAAAGGCCGGTTACCAGGATATTATCAATTATTCGGTTTTCTGTCTGATCAAATCGAATGCATTGCAAACCAACTGAATCGAAGCTCCATTCAATACAGCTTTTTAAATGAAAATACTTGCACAGGTATCCCGCGTTATAGTCGGACTTTTATTCATCTTTTCGGGAATCATCAAGCTGAACGATCCGATTGGAACTCAGTACAAGCTCGAAGAATACTTCGAAGTATTCGCTACCGACCTTCCCATGTTCCATGACTCTTTCATGGCACTTATTCCGCTTGCGTTGTACTTCTCCGTATTTCTCTGCACTGCGGAGGTTGTACTCGGGATCGCTTTGCTGGTGGCGTACAAGCCCCGGACGATCTCCTGGCTGCTGCTTCTGATCATCCTGTTCTTCACATTCCTGACATTCTATTCGGCTTACTTCAATAAGGTTACAGACTGCGGCTGTTTTGGTGCGGCGATTAAGCTTACACCGTGGACCTCATTTGGCAAAGACCTGTTTTTGCTTGCATTGATTCTCATTATCGTATTCTACCGAAAGAAATTCCGCGCACTTCCGACGGGTATTATCGTTGTGATCTCCACGCTGGTCTCGCTCGGTATCGCAGTTTATGCATTGCGGCATTTACCTATTTTAGACTTGCTGCCCTACCGTGTCGGAGCCAATATTCCAGCCCAGCTGAAACCCTCTGAACCACTCCGGTACCTTTACATTTTTGATAAAAACGGGAAAACAGTAGAGTATGAACAATACCCAAGTGATACCACATTGGTTTTCAAAGAAATGGTGGTTCTTAACGAAGATGCCAAACCTAAAATCACCGATTACAAAGTCTGGAACGACGAAGGTGATTTTACGGAGGAAACTTTCAAAGGCAACAAGCTTTTCCTGATCATTAAAAACCTCACCGACATTAATACAGCTGCATTGCCTGATATCAATAAGCTGATCAATGCGGTTCGTGGCAAAGGTGTGCAGCCCATTATCCTAACTTCTGGCAGCAGCGAGGAAATCGTAGCATTCCTGAATGCACATCAGCTGAATGCACCTTTCTACTATGTAGACGCGACTGTGTTGAAGACAATTATGCGCTCCAATCCGGGGCTTTGGCTTTTGAAAGACGGGACAGTGAAAGGGAAATGGCACTACAACGACACGCCGGCTGCTGACGAAGTGCTGAACCTTGTTAAATAATCCGGCTGATTAAAATGAAAAATATAGTTCTGGTCGGAATGATGTCGTCTGGCAAAACTACCCTCGGTAAAAAGTTGGCGCGATCGCTGGGTTTCCAGTTCGTGGACCTGGACAAGCTGATAGAGAAAGATCAGCAAATGGAGATTTCGGCAATATTTTCCAGCAAAGGAGAGTCTTACTTTCGGGAAGTGGAAAGTCGCATTCTGAATGAAACTGCCGTGCGTAAGGACATTGTTTTAGCCTCCGGCGGAGGTACTCCCTGCTTTTTTGACAACATGCAGGTAATCAATTCAATGGGCGTTAGTGTTTTTCTTGATGTTCCAGCTGCTGATCTTGCACGACGCATTGAGAGCCACGGAAAAGACGATCGCCCCATCCTGTCCGGCACTACATCCCTGCGCGACACTTTGGAACAAAAAATAAAAGAGCGCCTGCCGTTTTACCAGCAGGCGCACTTGACACTCAAAGGCGAAATTGACGTCAATCAACTGTTGAACGCATTGAAACCGCTTCTATAACTTAGAAATTGAAACCGACCGTCAAAACCATATTCAGCGGCTTGTTCGAGATATTTGCGGTGAAATAGTTGGCCGAATTTTCCAGTGTATAAGGCGTATAAGTTGCTTTGAAAATGGAGTAAGTGCCGGACAAATCCGCAAAAAAGCGATTTACACGCACTCCCAATCCCGCCGAATACAAGAGTTTGTCGCGCTTGATTCCATCCAGGCGCTCAGCATAAGGATCTGAAATGTAAGCCAGACCAAGGCGGCCGCGCATGATTCCGAACCTGTATTCTCCTCCCAGCCTTGCATTGATTACGTTTTTGTACACGTCTTTTACCTCCGCATTGTTGTTCTCACGAAAATCTTTGTTCTCCTGATCTGTCAGGTAACTGGTTCTTAGGCGCATTCCCGCGTAGCCTACATACTCGATTGTACCGGTAACAAATCCGTTGGTATTGAAGAAGTAAGTAGCTCCCGCAGATGCGCGGAACGGACTTACAATGGAATATTCGAAATCATTTGGCACCAATGATATGCTGTTCTGAGTTGGTCCCGTATCCTGTCCAGTATCCTCATTCGTGATTGAACCACGGATATAATTCGCACCCACTCTCCTGTTGAATGTTTCGCGCATTGCTGTGAAGGTAGGCGACGTTAACGACAGACCTGCTTGGACAAAGGGAGAGAACTTGTAAATAACCCCAAATGTAGCATTCAAACCGTTTCCTGACGCAGTAAGATCCTCAGTGTTGGTTGTCGAATGAAAAAACGTTGCATTGATAATTGAGTCATGCAGCATGTGCGTGTATTCGTACCTGATCCTGCTGAACCCTACTGAGCCGCCGAGATAGAGTTTATCATTGTAATTACCGGCATATGCGATGGTCCACTGCGTATTCGCTCCTTTTGAATCGAAGTTTCCCTCCTGCAATGTTGCATTCCGCGCATCATCGCGGCCGTATGGAGGCCCATAACCTTCGGAGGTTGAGACAAAGTTGGTTGGATAAATGGTTTGTAATTGATAATAAGCATGATCCAGGTACCGATAAGTACCCTGATTTTCCTGCAACTCACGATTATAATCTTCGTCAGTCCAGCCGACGTTGTTCGCATCCTCCACAGCACGGTCCAGGAACGAGCTCCTATTATTAAGTCCCTGATATCTGAACCGGTTTTGAAAAGATTGTTGACGAGAAAAGGAGATTCCAAGCGAAGTTCTCTTCCACTTACGCTGAAAGCCTGGCTGACTTGTTATTACCAGCGAGGCGCTGGTCACATTTACCGTGCTTTTCGCAGCAGAAGTAACGCGGTCAATGTACTTGCTTTCGGTATTGATGTTGTTAAGACCAGGGCTGAATGTCACTTCTGATCTGTTGTAGAATCCCAACCCAGCCGGGTTACCGCTAATGGAGCTTGGATCACCGCCCAGTGCAGCGTGGTTTCCACCCACAGCCTGAAAACGGGCCGTACCTGTTTGATTTATTTCTGAATATCTGAAAGCGTCACTCGCATATTGCGCGATCGCTGATGTGGACACTAAAAGGCTTAATGCTAACAGTGGTCCGGAACATGGTTTTTTCATGTCGATGTTGAAAATAGCATTTAAAACTGTAACATTCGTTTAAACGAAGACCCTGCAAAAATATGGCATTTTGCAGGGTCTCTATATGTAATTAAAATTACATCAATTCAATTACCTAGGTCCTCTTGAAGATGGGCTTGAAGCTCGTCCTTCACCGCCGCCA
This sequence comes from Dyadobacter crusticola DSM 16708, assembly GCF_000701505.1. Taxonomy (GTDB): domain Bacteria; phylum Bacteroidota; class Bacteroidia; order Cytophagales; family Spirosomataceae; genus Dyadobacter; species Dyadobacter crusticola. The sequence goes on from NZ_JNJB01000005.1 coordinate 430,151, forward strand.
CCACCGGATGGTGCGCTGTAACTTCTCGAAGGTGCACTGTAGCTTGGAGCGCTGTATGTGCGGCTCGGTGCGCTATATTCGCTTCTCGAAGGTGTATACGTTCTCGCAGGGCTGCTGTAATCTGACTGGCTGCGCGAAGGTGTGTAAGAAGGTGCAGTGTAAGTACTGCTGCTTCTTGACGATCTTGGCGAGTAAGAATCCGATGTACCGGATCTAGGTTCAGAATACGTGCTTGCGTTGCCCTGGCGCGGACGGGAATAATAAACGTTGTTACCTTCGCTGCTTCCGCGAGAAGAGTAATTTCCGCTTGCTGTTCTTCCACCCGGATTACCGGACTCGCCCCTGTTGTAAGATCTTGACGATCTCGGTGAAACGTAATTGTCGTTTGCAGAGATTGCATTAGATGCTCTTCTACCACCTCTGTCACCCACAACACCACTTGAACGCGAAGGCGCCGAGGTTGCGTTTCTTACTCCACGGGTACCATTTGTAACTACACGCGGTCCGTATGTTCTGGATACGCCTCTTTCAGGACTGTTGACCACGATAACGGGACGGCTGTAAGCCCAGGGCGAGTAGCCGTAGCCCCCGAAACCATATCCGCCACCGTAAAAACCGTCGTAAAATCCGTAAGGATTTCCGAAGCCCCAAGGGCTGGAATAGCCAAACGGGTCGTAACCGTAAGCCATCATACCTCCTCCGTAGCCCCATGGTGAATAGCCGAATGGAGAATATCCGAGCATAGAACCCATTCCAAAGCCCATGCCCATGTAAGGACTGAACCGGAAAGAGTTTCCGTATCCGAAACGCATTCCAACACTCATCATGCCGGGCCAGTAAGACCCCATGTTACCGAAATTTGAAAAACGGCTTGCTTCATTGTAACCGTCTACAAAACCGGCATTGTACCCCACATCCGTAGAAACGGCGCGCTTTACACCTTTCGATGTAAGGTAGGATTCGTCGTAATAGTCACTTGTTCCGTTTTCAGCGTATTCTCCTGTGTAACTGTAGTCCGGATTGTCCGTGCGGGATAATTCCTGATCTGCACCTCTGTCTCTCGTTACTACCCCCGAAGCAGGACCGCCACCGTAAAGGTCGTCGTATCCACCCGAACGCGATATCTGTTGATTATTGGTACATCCCCAAGCTCCCAGCAAAATAAGCAAAGAAAGGTACTTTGCCTTGTTGATTGTACTCATGGCTTTAAAGGATTAAAAGTTTGTTGCTAATATAGCTATAAAATTCATTCCAAACTAGTAAGTAAACGCCTGTTACGTTACATTAATTCCAAAGTTAACATAAAAAACTATCTTTGCAACTGCTGAAAATAAACGCTTTTATAGCAGTATTCTCCATTTCCATTACAAAATAATCCTAATAATGAGTAAATCCCTGCCAACACGAAGTGAAAACTACTCCGAATGGTACAATGAGCTGGTAAAACGTGCTGATTTGGCTGAGAACTCCGCGGTCAGAGGTTGTATGGTGATCAAACCTTATGGCTATTCGATCTGGGAGAAAATGCAGCGGGCACTTGACGATATGTTCAAGGAAACCGGGCATACCAATGCCTATTTCCCGCTTTTTATCCCAAAATCTTACCTGAGCAAAGAAGCTTCACACGTGGAAGGCTTTGCGAAGGAATGCGCCGTGGTCACGCATTACCGATTGAAAAATGACCCGAATGGAAAAGGAGTGATCGTAGACCCGGATGCCAAACTCGAAGAAGAGCTTATCGTCCGCCCGACGTCGGAAACGGTGATCTGGAGTACGTATAAAAACTGGATCCAGTCGTACCGTGACCTGCCTTTGCTGATCAATCAATGGGCGAATGTAGTCCGCTGGGAAATGCGTACGCGTTTGTTTTTAAGAACAGCCGAGTTTTTGTGGCAGGAAGGTCATACCGCCCATGCTACTGCACAGGAAGCGATTGCTGAAAGCGAACAGATGCTTGAAGTATATGCAACTTTCGCAGAAGAATGGATGGCGCTGCCTGTGGTAAAAGGGATCAAAACTGCAAATGAGCGTTTCGCCGGCGCAGAAAACACCTACTGCATTGAAGCTCTGATGCAGGACGGAAAAGCATTGCAAGCGGGTACCTCGCACTTTTTAGGCCAGAATTTCGCGACTGCATTTGATGTTAAATTTCAGGATAAGGACGGTAAACTGGAATACGTCTGGGGAACCTCATGGGGTGTAAGTACACGCCTGATGGGCGCATTGATTATGGCACATTCTGATGACAGCGGCCTGGTACTGCCTCCGAGATTGGCTCCGATCCAGGTTGTGATTGTCCCTATCTACAAGAATGAGGAACAGTTGCAACAGATTTCGGATAAAGTTGCCGAGATCACGAAACAGCTGAAAAAAATGGGCGTTTCGGTTAAATATGATTCCAGCGACGCCTACAAACCCGGCTACAAGTTTGCTGAGTATGAGCTAAAAGGAGTCCCTGTAAGACTGGCACTCGGTGGACGTGATCTTGAAAATGGCACCATTGAAGTGGCACGAAGGGATACCAAAACAAAGGAAACAGTGAGTCTGGACGGTATTGCTGAGCACGTAAGTGCACTCCTGGACAACATACAGGAATCCATTTACAACAAGGCGCTTGCTTTCCGCAAGGAGAATACGCACAAGGTGGATACTTTTGAAGAATTCAACAAGGTACTCGATAACAAAGGCGGCTTTATTCTGGCCCATTGGGACGGTACTTCGGAAACCGAGGAAAAAATCAAGGAAGAGACGAAAGCAACAATCCGCTGCATTCCGCTGGACCAGGAAGCAGAGGCAGGCACCTGCATTTATTCGGGTAAGCCTTCGACCGGCCGGGTTGTTTTTGCCAGGGCATACTAATTTTACGACCAGTTGTACATAAAATCCGGAAGGCTGGATATTTTTAACCACTTAAGAACAAGCAAAATGAAGCAGGCGCAGGCAGGAGATAATGTACAGGTACATTATAAAGGCACTTTACCGGACGGACAACTTTTCGACTCATCGGAAGGTCGCGATCCGCTTAACTTTCAGTTGGGCAGTGGGCAGGTTATCAAAGGGTTTGATGATGGCGTGACAGGCATGGAAGTTGGTGACAAAAAGACGATCCACATTCCGAATGAGGAAGCATACGGGCCGATCAACGAAGATATGATCATCAATTTCGATCGCAGCCAGATACCTTCCGATATACCGCTGGAAATCGGCAGCACCCTGAATATGCATCAGGATGGTGGCCAGGTAATCCAGGTGGTCGTGCGTGAGGTTACTGAGGATACTGTAATTCTGGACGCAAATCATCCGCTGGCAGGTCAGGATCTGATATTTGAACTTGAACTGGTAGGCATCAACTAAATCAATCAAAAGGGATCAGTTAGCGCTGATCCTTTTTGATTATTCGGTCCATTTGAGGCTGAATATTTCCGGTCGTGTTCCCGGTATCTTTAATAAGATCTGTTTGGCAGCCAGATCCTGCAGCATGCGCTCGGCCCTCTTTTCCGAGATATTGATCATGCGGGAAAATAGCTTCGCCGAAACGGAATCTGATGTCTTCAGGTAAGATACAAGGGTTTTTACATGACGGTTCGCCATCAACTTTTCTGTTTGCTCGTCGCGGCCATTGTACAGCAACAGCTTGGGGATGGGAACACTCTTGTCTTTTACCCTGATGTAGATGGTACGTGCGCCCCGCTCGTTCACAACGTAATGCGGCTTATCTTCACTCTCCTGCACTTCCACGACCAGCAGCTTTTTGCCTGCTGATGTTTGCGACTTGATCTGCACAAGCAGCTTCGGCTCAATGTAGTCCGTCAGTGCTTTTTCGAGCTTCTGCAACTCGGTTAGCTCCGAAATTACGCCGGTAACAACCCCAGTATCCGCTACCCCGATCAGCAATGTGCCGCCGGAGGTATTTGCAAAGGAAACAATGGTCTTTGCAATTCTTGCAGGACTGTCGATCTTACTTTTAAACTCAACCGCCAACCCCTCACCTTTCCTGATTATTTCTTCAACATTTACGCTCATTCATCAAATTAAACTGTATTTCTTACCTGGTAACGACCTGATCATACCCTGAAATTCCAGGTTCAGCAATAATGTTGCCAATTTATTCAAATGCATACCCGATTGCCAGGCCAGCTCGTCTATCTGAGTAGCACCTTTTTGTTTCAGCATTGACAATATCTGACCTTCATCCTGGGTAAAGCCTTCAAAGCTGATCTGCTGCGGCTTTTCTTCGAGTGGGGACGTTTCTGCATTGCTTAGTGTCCAGTTCAGGGCGGCTGCAAGATCTTCGACGGAAGTAAAAATAGAAGCTTTATGGTCCCTGATCAGCGCATTGCAGCCTTCCGACTGACTGTTCCCGATCATTCCAGGAACTGCATACACATCGCGGTGATAGTTCTGAGCAAATTCAACCGTGATCAGACTGCCGCCTTTCTTCCCCGACTCTACCACAATCACAACATCACTCAGTCCCGCAATAATTCGGTTCCGCGCCGGAAATCTCATGAAGTCGGGTTTCGTCTGTAAAGTATTCTCCGTCACAATCCCACCATTTACCTGCATTTCCTCCGCGGTGCGTTTGTGAGCTGCTGGATAGATCACGTCCAGCCCGCTCGCCATTACACCTATCGTGGAAAGGTTATGTTTAATGCAGGCGCGGTGTGCGGTGATATCTACTCCGTAGGCGAGTCCGCTCACGATTAATGCCTCGTAGGGTTCCAGATCTCTCACAATTGTTTCGGTTACTCCCTTACCATAGTCGCTGATTTGCCGCGTGCCGACGATCCCAACCGCCCTTTTTGCATTAAAATCAATATTTCCGCGAGAGTAGAGAACGATGGGCGCATCGTAAAGCGGCTTTAATCGCAGCGGATAAGTACGATCAGTGAAGAAATGAAGGCTGATATGCTCCCTTATACATCGTGCGTATTCCTTTTCCGCCCAGTCCAGCTCGCTTTTGCAAAGAATGGTTTTTACCACCTTATCTCCCACGCCGGGAATTTTGATCAACTTTTTGTAATCGGCGGCAAATACCTTTGAAGCGCTGCCACAGTAACTAATCAGTTGCCTGATCGTGACCGAACCCACTCCCGGGGTTTGTACAAGTGCGAGAATGCAGATCTTTTCTGCTTCTGAAATTTCCTCCATTGAAGTGTGTTTTTGAGTAAAAGCAGCGCCATGTACGAAGAAACAATGTGGCATGCATTTTGTCAATATACGTCAATGATCCACCTAAATACAACTTCTTTTACCAAACAGCTAGTATGGAAAATTTTAATACCGATAATACCGACACGATTAAACATTATGAGGGTATGGGAGCTACCTGTTATCCCGAAGGTGTATATTATCGGGTTTGGGCGCCGCATGCTGAGAGTGTATCCGTAATTGGCACCTTTAATGATTGGAATGAAACTGCGAATGTACTCAACGCCGAGGAAAATGGCTTTTGGGGACTTCTGGTTGAAAACTCCAAAGAAGGTGATGAATATAAATTTTTGTTAAAAACCCCTGCCGGTGATTTGCATAGGAATGACCCGTATGCATTGAGAATGACAAATTCGGCAGGTAACTGTATCGTGTACAATCACGCTTCTTTCGACTGGCAGGATACGCATTTTCAGATTCCCAGCTGGCACGAAATCGTAATTTACGAGTTACACGTTGGTACCTTCAACGTAAAGGATAACGATCAGGTTGGTACCTTTTACACTGCTATTGAGAAACTTCCTTACCTCAAAGAAATGGGTTTCAATGCAATTGAGCTGATGCCCTGCGCTGAATTTCCCGGCTCCCGTTCCTGGGGATACAATCCGGCAAACCCGTTTTCAATAGAAGCAGATTACGGCGGTCCGGACGGACTGAAAGCATTCGTGAAAGCGGCCCATGAAGCAGGATTAGCTGTGATTCTGGACGTGGTTTACAACCACTTTGGACCATCTGATCTTGATTTATGGCAATTTGATGGCTGGTCTGAAAACGATGGCGGCGGTATTTACTTTTACAACGACTGGAAAGCGGAAACTCCCTGGGGAAGTACTCGCCCGGATTACGGCCGCGGCGAAGTGCGTCAGTACATCCGCGACAATGCATTGATGTGGCTGAAAGACTACCGTGTGGACGGACTGAGAATGGATATGGTACCTTATATCCGCAATGTAAAAGCAGATGGTAATCCCGGCAACGACATTCCAGAAGGAATTTCCCTGATGCAATGGATCAATTCTGACATTCGCCAGCATTACCCCAACTGTATCACTATCGCTGAGGATATGCATTCCCTCGATTTCATCACCAACTCGGTTGAAAATGGCGGCTTGGGCTATGGTTCACAATGGGATGCACAGTTTGTGCATACTGTAAGAGACGCGATCATAACCCAAAACGATCAGGACAGGGACATGCTGAAAGTTGCTGACGCGATCAACTGGCGATATAATTCGGATTCTTTCCAGCGCATTATCTACACAGAATCGCATGACGAAGTTTCAAACGGTCAGGCAAGGGTGGCAGAAGAAATTGCAGACGGAGATGTAAATAACTGGTATTCCAAAAAGCGTGCGGCACTTGGCGTGGCGCTTGTACTTACTTCACCCGGAATTCCAATGATATTCCAGGGTCAGCCGCTTCTGGAAGACAAGTGGTTCTCAGACAGCGATCCGATTGACTGGTCGAGACTAGAAAAATTCAGCGGCTTTGCTAATTTGCACCGTGACCTGATCCATTTAAGAAGAAACTGGTTTGGCGTGACAAAAGGTTTGCAGGGACAAAACGTTGAACTGATTCGGGTAGATAATGACAAGAAAGTGATTGCAACGCACCGGTACAGCGACGGCGGACCAAAAGACAGTGTTATTGTCGTTTTAAATTTCTCAATTGAAACTTTCGATGATTACAAGATTGGTTTTCCAAGAGGTGGAAAATGGAATCTGAGGTTTAATAGCGATAACGAAAACTACGATCCGGAATTCTCACACATTGGTATCAAGGATGTTGAAGCTTTGGAAGGTAAAATGGATAACCTGCCATTTCATGGTTCTTTGCAGATCCCACCTTATACCGCGCTGATATTCTCTCAGGAAGACTAATGCGGTCGCAAATCTAATTAAAAGCCCGATTTGAAATCTCAAGCCGGGCTTTTTACTACCTGATAATCCGAAATACCCGGTCCCAGCGGATCTTCTGAAAAAAGCTGGTCGGGTTCGGATCAATAGACATCCATACAAATACTGCTTTGCCGACAATGTGATCCTTGGGAACAAAGCCCCAGTAGCGCGAGTCGGCCGAATTATGGCGGTTATCCCCCATCATAAAATAATAATCTTGCCTGAAAGTATAGCTCTCAATCGCTTTTCCATTTTGTAATACCTTTCCGTTTTGAATGGTAATCCTTGTGTTACCGTCGTAGTTTTGGATGATTTCGGAGTACAATGCAACGTTTCCTGCATTGAGCGTGATGGTCGCACCTTTTTTCGGTATCAATATAGGGCCGTAGTTATCTTTATTCCAGTCAAGCTGATCTGAGTTAGGGAACAAAAAAGGTTCTTTCAAACCTTTGTCCAATAGAATCGGCTGAATGCGTTTGACGAAATCGTACGTTTTAAGTTTCTCGACAGTTGCTTCGGTCGTCTTGATAATGTATCCGAACTCATCATTGGCCGCGATCGTGTCGCCAAAATCTTCGGTGAACGGGGAATAATCTACTACCCCATTCCGACGAAACACATTCTCTTCATTAACCTGCGTGGTAGCCGATAAGAAATATTCCTGCTGCATGCCAGGCGGATTCGCTGCCGGAACTCCGTTGATCACGACCTGTCCCGCTCTTACTTCCAGCTTGTCGCCGGGAATTCCGACACACCTTTTGATGTAATTGGACCGAAGATCAACCGGATGCGGGTGCAGATCTGGGAGTACATTGCTATATTTCAGGTAAGTTTCCGGGTGCTCTACCGGCAGATTAAATACAACTACATCTCCATTCTTCACGTCCGTAAAGCCCGGCAGCCTGAACTGCGGGAGCTGAATCCAATCCAGGTAAGAAGGCATTTGCGTTCCCCAGATTGTCTGGTGTGTGAGCGGCACCTGCAAAGGAGTAATGGGTGTAGTGGTACCATAATGCAGCCTGCTCACAAAAAGATAGTCGCCCACCAGCAAGCTGTTCTCCATTGACGGAGTTGGGATTACGAATGCACTAAAGAACAGCCACCTGATCAGCGAGGCCGCCACAACAGCGAAAAGGACGGAGTCAAACCACTCACGAAGGGGTGTCTTTTTACGAGCTTGCTGTGTGTTCTTAGGTGTAATTTCTAGGACGGGCATAAGTAAGGGTCAAAGATGCATTTGCAAGATAGTTATTACACGCATAACTAATAAATATGTATATTATTTTTTCTTATATATAAACAAAAAGAGAGGCCTTACAGCCTCTCTTTTTTAAGTGTATTTAGCTCTTGCTAGTTAATAACGCGGAATATCCGGCTCCAACGAATTTTATTGAAAAAGCTGGTTGGATTCGGATCAATGGACATCCAGACGAATACCGCTTTTCCTACAATATGATCTTCCGGAACAAATCCCCAGTAGCGTGAATCCGCCGAATTATGCCGGTTATCGCCCATCATGAAATAGTAGTTTTGCTTGAAAGTATAGCTAGTAATTTCCTTTCCAGCAATTTTGACCGACTTTTCACCAAGCTCTACATTTTCATTTTCCTCATAGTTCTTGATCACCGTACCATAAAGCGCGACACTCTCAGGAGTCAACTGTACAGTTACGCCTTCTTTCGGTACAGTTACAGGTCCGTAATTATCACGGTTCCATTTGAACAATGTAGAATTCGGATACAGCATTGGTTCGCTGATATCTTTTGAAGATTTTACCAGTGTGATACCCTTTACAAAATCATAGGTTTTCAACTTGGCGGCAATTTCCTCTGTTGTAAAAACGAGATACCCCTGCTGGTCATTTCCGGGAATAGTGTCATTGTAGCTTTCTGAATAAGCATTGTATTCAGAAATTCCATTCTCTTTGAACACTTTGGCTTCATTTACCGCGGTAGTTGTGGCAACGAAATACTCGTTTTCCATTCTTGCCGGATTTGGTTCAGCGGTGCCATTTGCATAAACCTGTAAATCGCGTACTTCCAGCTTATCGCCGGGCAAGCCCACGCAGCGTTTGATATAGTTGGTTTTCAAATCAACCGGATGCTGCATTTCAGGCGGGTAATTGAACACCACCACATCGCCGCGCTTTACTTCGCTGAAACCCGGCAGTCTGTATTGAGGAAGCTGGATCGCGTCGGTATAGGAAGGAATGTTGGTACCCCAGATCGTCTGATGGGTCAATGGTACCTGCAATGGAGTTTTTGGTGTGCGGGTACCGTAATGCAATTTGCTGACAAACAAAAAGTCCCCTACCAGCAAACTGTTTTCCATCGAGGGAGTAGGAATTGTAAATGCTTCAAAAAACAGCCAGCGGATCAATGTCGCCGCGATCACAGCAAAGAGAATGGAGTCAAACCACTCCCGGACTGCCGATTTTTTCTTTCGTGTACTCACTTTATCTGAAATTAACTCTTTGTCAATAGCCATGCTTTGTATTACTTTTTAAGATAGAAGGGGCGTTTAATCAAGATTTTCCAGCAGATCATTCATCCCGAACACACCGGCTTTGCCAGGCAGCCACTCGGCTGATACTACTGCACCCAATGCAAATCCGTCGCGGTTGTGGGCTGTGTGCGTAATTTCAATGGTATCTACCTGGGACTCGTACCGTACAATATGGGTACCCGGTACTTCCCCCAGCCTTTTAGACTCGATTTGTATAAAGCCTTCTTCATCTTCGGGCGCGAGTTTCCATCCTTTCTGCTCGCCGCTGCCCTCGATTATTCCTTCGGCCAGGGTGATCGCGGTTCCGCTTGGCGCATCCAGTTTGTGGATGTGGTGTATCTCCGTCATGGAACTGCGGTATGCCTGCCCCTTCATTAAGCGGGCAAGCTGCTTATTCAGCCGGAAGAACAGGTTCACGCCAATGCTGTAGTTGGAAGCGTAGAAGAATGCGCCATTTGTATCCTGGCAGAGCTTTTCTATTTCTGCCTTATGTTCAAGCCAGCCAGTTGTCCCGCTTACAATCGGCCAGCCCTTTTTCAGACAATATGTTATATTCTCAAAAGCAGATTCCGGAGAACTGAATTCAATGGCCACGTCTACATCTTCCCGGCCCAATGCTTCCATTTCTCCCCGGTTTTGCAAATCGATTTTTGCCACGATTGTATGCCCTCTTTCGATGCCGATTTTCTCAATCGTTTTCCCCATTTTGCCATAACCGAGTAACAGTATTTTCATTAACTATAATTTATGATTCAATAAAAGCTACTTAATATTAAAAACCAGCCGCACTCCGGGAGCCGGTGTCCGCATCGCAGGTTGCTGGAACTTAGGCTCCACCCGCAATGTAAGGTCATCAGAAAGATCGAAAGTCTTCAAGTGTGCCGCCACATTGGCCTCAATAATTGAAAGTGTGTAAATCAGCCCGGTTACGATCAATGCAAATCCGCGGTTCCGGCGCCAGTAGTTTTTGCCTCTCAAAGCCTGGTCCCTGCTGGCAGGCTGATAAGTGCTGCTGGTATTAAGCAGGTTTCTTACCCTTACCGTCACGGTGGAGTCAATCAGCTCCGGCTTCTGTTGTCCGTACGTTTTACTGTTCTCGTCCAGATCGTAAAACTCCTTGTATGCCGAAAGATAGTCGTGGTATTTCAAAGAATTCAGGTAGTAAGTGTAGAGCCCGCCGCCGAATGCGAGGTATACGATAGGTGCTTTCCAATAGTCGCGGTTATAAATCTGGCCGAGCCCCGGAATCAATGCCAACCGCGTCGCAGTTTTGGGCACAGGCATGAAACCTTTAACTTTTTTTAACGAATCACCGGGGAGCAAAACAGTACTATCGTTCAGTACAATGGGAACATTCAAGGTCCCGACGCTGTCTCTTGGGACTGTATTCTGAGCCGATACTACGCCGGATAGTAGCACAATTAGCCCCGGCAAAAACCAGTTTTTCAAGTCTTATTTGAATTTCAATGTTTCTAAAATCTTCTTTAATTCATCCTGAGACGTAAAAGGGATCTTAATCTCTCCTTTGTGGTTCTCATTGCTTTTTACGGAAACCTTAGCTCCGAAAAACGAAGATAATTGAAATTGTAACGACTTTATTTCCTGATTAATTGTCACCGGCTTCTTGTCGCTCAGTGAGCTGCTGCTCATCATCCCGAGCTTTCTTACCTCATCTTCTACCTTGCGGACCGACCAGCCTTCTTCTATGATTTTGTTGAAGATTTTGAGCTGGCTCTGGTCGCTGTTGATTGTAATTATCGCCCTGGCGTGTCCCATGCTGATCTTATTGTCCCGCAATGCAGCCTGGATCACGGGTGGTAATTTCAATAAGCGGATATAGTTGTTGACTGTAGTCCGGTTCTTACCGACCCGGATACCCAACTCTTCCTGTTTAAGATTACATTCCAGTATCAATCGCTGGTAACTGAGTGCAATCTCTATCGAGTTGAGGTTCTCGCGCTGGATGTTTTCGATGAGCGCCATTTCCAGCATTTGCTGGTCATTGGCAGTTCTGACGTAGGCAGGAATGGTATCCAGCCCGATCAGCTTCGAAGCCTGCAGCCTGCGTTCTCCCGAAATCAACTGGTAGGCATCATCGGAGATCTGCCTTACTGTAATGGGTTGGATAATGCCTTGTACGCGGATCGAATCTGCCAGTTCCTGCAATGCTTCCTGGTCAAACTTGGTACGCGGCTGGTAAGGGTTGGCTTCTATCTGGTCGAGGTTGATCTCGTTCATAGAGCCAACTATCTCGGCAGCCGGTAATCTTGAAGTTGTTCTTGAATTATTGACTTTCTCAGAATCCTGCAGAAGAGCACCCAAACCTCTCCCCAGCCCTGTCATCTTTTTGGTCTTGCTGCTGTTCTCCATCGTTTCGCTATTTGATCGTTATTAGTTGACCCCTAGTTTCTTATCCGAGGATAGCAGACCGTTTTTGCTTAATATTTCTCTTGCCAGATTCAGGTAACTTACTGCTCCCTTACTATCTGAATCCTGCGCCATTACCGGGATACCATAACTCGGAGCCTCACTGATCCGCACGTTTCTTGGGATGATCGTATTGAAAACAAGCGACTCGAAGTGGTTGGTAACCTCATTCACAACCTGGTTCGACAAGCGCAAACGTAAATCATACATTGTCAACAAGATACCTTCTATAATAAGCCCCGTATTAAGTCTTGACTGAATGATCGTGATTGTGTTCAGCAGCTTTCCAAGTCCTTCCAACGCAAAGTACTCGCATTGAACGGGAATGATCACTGAATCCGCGGCTGTGAGACTGTTGATCGTGATCAAACCAAGTGAAGGTGAGCAATCGATGATGATGAAATCGTAAGCGTCGCGTACTTCTGCGATCGCATCTTTCATTCGGTTCTCCCGGTTTTTCAGATTGATCATCTCAATCTCAGCTCCAACCAGGTCTATATGTGAAGGCAGTAAATTCAGGTATGGAAAATCGGTTTCCAGAATGATTTCAGAGGCTTTTGCCTGTTCAACCATACATTCATAAATGCTGTTTTCCATTTCCTGCGGGTTAAAACCCAACCCGGAAGTCGAATTAGCCTGTGGGTCAGCATCGATGATCAGAGTCCGGAATTCCAATGCAGCCAAACTGGCGGCCAAATTGATAGCGGTGGTCGTCTTTCCTACTCCTCCCTTTTGATTCGCAATTGCAATTACTTTGCCCATGTATCCTTTTGTGTTACCAATTTCAAATTTCAGTTATTCGGGGCAATTCACCAAAAAATGTTCCACGGAGATTTGCTTAAAACATTTATAAGATTGGCAGTCAGAGCAGTAGAATAGATTATTATTTAGTTAGAATAAAAAATGAAGCATAAATGGGCCTATGTTTCACGCCCAGACCTGCGTTCCCTCTGTACAATTCTTGCACATTTCGATCTCGGAACGGGAGCGGATCAGAGAGGCCCGGAAGTCCTGGTATTTTTTGCCTCGCCAGAGCTGGCGGAAAGTCTGGCGCTTCATATCACCCAGCTTGTATTCGGCATCTTTATCAAAGCAGCAGGGCACCACGGAACCATCCCAGGTAATCACGCACGAATGCCACATTTTCCAGCAGTGATCCACGAATTTGTTTTTAATCGAATAACTTCCGTTCTCCTGTTTCTGGTAGCGGGAATATTTGTCAATGGTCGGGATCAGTTCAGAACCTTCTTCGTAGTCGTATATCTGGGCAGTTTTCAATCCAACCTCGTCAACGCCCATTTCTTCCGCCAGCTTCTTCACCTCCTCAATCTGGTGCTCGTTTGGCTTTACAACAAGGAACTGGAAAATCACGTGCGGCGTGCTCGATTTAAGCTCCTTTTTCCACTTGATGATATTGCGCGTTCCTTCAAGTACCTTCTCCAGGTTACCTCCTACCCTGTATTGCTGATAAACGTCCTGCGTAGTGCCGTCAATGGAAATAATGAGCCGGTCTAGTCCCGATTCAACTGTTTTCCTTGCCTTCTCGTCAGTAAGGTAATGCGCATTGGTGGAAGTGGCTGTGTAAATTCCTTTGTCGTGAGCATATTGAACCAGTTCAAAGAACTTCGGATGCAGGTAAGGTTCGCCCTGAAAGTAGAAAATCAGGTACAAAAGCGTATCAGCAAGCTCGTCAATGGTTTTTTTGTATAGCTGCTCCTCCATCATTCCGGTAGGCCGGGTAAAGGACCGCAGTCCGCTTGGACATTCGGGGCAGCGCAGGTTGCAGGATGTGGTAGGTTCAAAAGAGATAGCGATCGGCATTCCCCAATGCACGGGGTTCCCTGTCATTTTGGAATAGAAATAACTGCTCAATATCTGAATCGCATTCCAGGCGCGTTTGGGCGTTACCTTCGACATTAAATTCAGTCCATCCTTAAAGTTTTTGTTCATTCGTTGGAGAAGCTACTGGCTTTTAGCTTTTGGCTATTAGCTGTTGGCTTTTAGCTTTATAGTTGATAAATATGTCAGTTGAATATGAATAGATCGCTTACTACAATTGCTACCGAATGAGGCCTAATAGCTAATAGCTAACTGCCAATAGCCAGCAGCCAACTTCTATCCTACTGCAATCCCGGTCGTATGCTTTATCTCGGAAATTACGAAATAACTGCTGATGTGTAACACGCTTTTCAATGCAGAAAGTTTTTGCTGGTAGAATTGATTATAAGCTTCCCCATCCTCAACGACTACTTTCAACATATAGTCGAAGTTACCCGATACCACCGAACATTCCAGTACTTCGCTCATCTTCACAATCGCCTGATTGAAATCCTCAAAGCTCTCCTTGCGCTGCTTGTCGAGCGTAACGTTACAGTACACAACCAGACTTTTGCCAAGCTTGCGCCTGTTCAGCAGACACACATATTTATCTATAAACCCCTCTTTTTCAAGCTTTCTGATACGTTCATGAACGGGAGTGACAGACAGGTTGATGCGGCTTGCTATTTCCTTCATGGTAAGCTGCGCATTGTCTTGCAGTAAGGCCAGAATTTTACGGTCCGTAGCGTCAGGTTGCATATAGTTTTTTTTTCTGATTGCCGACTTCCAGCAAAACCGACATAAAGGATTTTTTCTCGTCGATCGCCCTAAAATTAGTTTTCTTTTCTGTCTTACCGCTACTTCATGGTACCTTTTTCCTTAACAGGTTAATTTTGAAGATCTTTCCGCAGATCAAAATAACAAATCACTATTCACATGATAATTGGTGTTCCCAAAGAGATAAAAAACAACGAAAACCGCGTCGCGCTGACTCCAGCCGGCGTCACCGAGTTCCGTAAGCAAGGTCATGAAGTGTACATTCAGGCTGAGGCCGGGAGAGGAAGCGGGTTCAGTGACGAAGAGTACGCCGGCGCCGGCGCAATTATCCTGCATACGATAGAAGAAGTGTATGCAATTGCCGAAATGATCATTAAAGTGAAAGAGCCGATTGAAAGTGAGTACGCGCTCATCAAAGAAGGACAGCTGCTCTTTACCTATTTCCACTTTGCTTCCTCAGAGCCGCTTACCCACGCGATGATAGAAAGAAAGGCAGTATGCCTGGCTTACGAAACTGTTGAGAAAACAGACAGAAGCCTGCCTTTGCTGGTACCAATGAGCGAAGTTGCCGGCAGAATGGCTGTACAGGAAGGTGCCAAGTACCTCGAAAAACCAATGGGCGGATTTGGTATCCTGCTCGGCGGGGTAGCCGGTGTGAAGCCTGCTAATGTGCTTGTGCTGGGCGGAGGTATCGTAGGTACCCAATCTGCAAAAATGGCTGCCGGCCTCGGTGCTAATGTTACGATTGTGGATATCAGCCTGCCGCGCCTGCGCTACCTGGAAGATATTATGCCCGCCAATGTGGATACGGTCATGTCTAACGAATACAATATCCGTGAACTGGTAAAAGGTGCGAACCTGATTATCGGCGGAGTACTGATCCCCGGCGCGAAAGCCCCTTCCCTGATTACTCGTGATATGCTCAAACTGATGAAGCCGGGTACCGTAATGGTTGACGTTGCGATTGATCAGGGCGGCTGTTTCGAAACATCGAAAGCAACTACCCACGAGCACCCGATCTATGACGTTGACGGTGTGGTGCATTATTGTGTAGCAAATATGCCGGGTGCCGTGCCTTATACATCTACGCTTGCTTTGACAAATGCAACTTTGCCTTATGCACTTCAGCTGGCCAATCAGGGTTGGAAAGCAGCTTGCACCAATAATGAAGAGCTCAGAAAAGGGCTCAACGTAGTGAATGGAAAAGTAGTGTTCAAGGGCGTTTCTGAGGCATGGAACCTCCCTTATACAGATGTGAAAGAGCTATTCTGATTTGACAAACCTGCTAAGTAAACCTGACCGAGATCCTTCTGTCAGGTTTTTTGTTTTCTAAAAATATTACAATTACTTTTTACCTGAGGTTGTTTTTTCGATTATAATTCTTACTTTTGCATAAAATTAACGAACATCCGTTCGCTTCTCTGCTTCATACGGTCAGGCATTAATCAAGTAGCACTCGACCTCTAATCGACGGTAATAACGACCGTTCAAATGCAGAGCCCCACGGATGGTTTGTGGTGGGCTGTGCGCAATCCCTTTTTTTAAATTTTCATGTAAGCTCTCGTCATTTCGACAGAGGCCATTTGTCTGAATAAGAAATAACTGTTTTAGTCCAGGTTTATTTTTGTTTTGACAAAACCAGAGTTGCCAATGCAGCAGAGCTGATTTTTCCAACCAGAATAATACTAATAAACAGATAATGACAACTGAAACAATTGAATCTTTTTCAGAGCTTGGTCTCTCTGAGAATATCCTGAAAGCCCTTACAGAAATGGGTTTTGAAAAACCCTCACCTATTCAGGCGCAGGGAATCCCGGCTGTAATGCAAGGTTCTGACGTAATTGGTCAGGCGCAAACCGGTACCGGTAAAACGGCCGCTTTCGGTATTCCCGTACTTGAAAGAATCGACACTTCAAGCAATGCAGTTCAGGCACTGGTTTTGTGCCCTACCCGTGAGTTGGCCGTGCAGGTTTCTGAGGAAATCGGTCGCCTTGCCAAATTCCAGAGAGGTATTAAAATTGAAGCTATCTATGGCGGAGATTCTATCGACAGACAAATTCGTTCCCTGAAAAAAGGCGTACATATCGTAGTAGGTACTCCCGGTCGTGTAATGGACCACATGGAGCGCAAGACTTTGAAATTTGACGAAGTCAGAATGATGGTTTTGGATGAAGCAGACGAAATGCTCGATATGGGCTTCCGTGAAGATATTGAAAGCATTCTTGCTGATATGCCGGAAGATCGTCAGACTATCTTGTTCTCGGCAACCATGTCGAAGCCGATTATGTCGATCACAAAACGCTTTTTAAATGATCCTATCCTTATTAAAGTTGTCCGTAATGAGCTGACTAACCAGAATATCGAGCAGGTTTATTTCGAGGTAAAACCGCAGGCGAAAGTAGAAGTAATGACCCGCCTGATCGATATGCACCACTTGAAATCGCTTCTTGTTTTTTGCAACACGAAACGCAAAGTAGACGAGATCGTGGAAGATCTTCAATTGAGAGGCTATGCTTCCGAAGGTATTCACGGTGACTTGCGCCAACAGCAGAGAAGCAATGTAATGAGCAAATTCAAAGCCGGTGTAACCACTATTTTGGTTGCGACTGACGTAGCAGCACGTGGTATAGATGTGAGCGGACTTGATGGTGTGATCAACTATGACATTCCTCTTGACGAAGAATATTACGTACACCGTATCGGCCGTACCGGTCGTGCCGGAATGTCCGGAAAAGCATTCTCTCTGGTTGCCCGTGACGAGAAATATCGCTTGAAATCCATTGAAGGATATACCAAAGTTAAAATCGAAAAAGGAGTAATTCCTTCTTACGAAGATATTGTTGGTGTTCGTAAAGCCCGCTTCGTAGAAAGCATTTCAGCTTCTATCCAGGAGGGCGACGATCAGGAGCTTTTCGGTGACATCCTGGAAATGCTGAATCACGCAGGCTATACAACCGAGCAGGTTGTAGGTGCAATGGCAAAGCAGATCATGGGTGTTCAGAAAAATGAATACGCTGACGCTAACCTGGCATGGGAAGAAAGACGTGGTGAGCGCGAAGGTGGCCGCCGTGAAGGTGGTGACCGGTTTGAAAGACGCTCGACTGGCAGCCGTTTCGAAAGAGGCGGAGACAGAAGAGAAGGTGATCGCAAGAGCACTGACCGCTACGCACCAAAAGGTGATTTCCGTCGCCCGGAAGGTAGCCGTGACGGGGAACCACGTCGCCAATCTGCACCGGAAGCTGGCATGACACGCTTGTTTTTAAGCCTCGGAAGAAAAGATCATATCATGCCGAAGGACATTGTGGGTGCGATTGCAGGAGAAGCTAACATTCCTGGAAAAACAATCGGCGCGATTGATATTTATGACAAATTTACATTCGTCGACGTACCTGAGCGTGATGCTCGTGCCGTACTTCGCGCAATGGACGGCAACACCATCAAAGGCAAGCCGGTTCAGATCGATATTGCGAAATAATCGGAATCAATAATTGGAAGAAGGGGCTCTCAACAAGCCCCTTTTTTATTTACCTTGGGGCGATGAATGCAAAATCAAATCTGGAAGTTTGGCTGC
This sequence comes from Dyadobacter crusticola DSM 16708, assembly GCF_000701505.1. Lineage (GTDB taxonomy): Bacteria > Bacteroidota > Bacteroidia > Cytophagales > Spirosomataceae > Dyadobacter > Dyadobacter crusticola. The sequence continues at coordinate 448,358 of NZ_JNJB01000005.1, forward strand.
GCGGCCCGCTGCCTGATCTCACCCCGGCATTGCAACCGGCAGCACACGCTCTATTGCAGGCCGTGGAAGAACTGACCGCTATTGAACAGCAATTCCCGAATTCACTTTTATGGGAAAAACCAGCAGGAGTAGCCTCTGTTGGGTTTCATTTGCAACACCTAACCGGCGTGCTCGACCGGCTTTTCACTTACGCCAGGCAGGAATCGCTTACAGAAAGTCAGCTTGAATACCTCAAAAATGAAGGTATACCACAAGATGCCACTTCTTTCAAATCCCTTTTGAAACAATTTCATGACCAGGTTGACAAGGCGGTTGCTCAACTCCGGCAAACAGACGAAACTACATTATCGGAGATCAGGTATGTGGGCCGTGCTATGATTCCTTCCACACAGCTCGGGTTGTTATTTCATGCAGCCGAGCACTCGCAGCGGCATTTGGGACAATTGCTGGTGACAGCGAAAGTGTCAATGGCGACAGGAGAAATTTAGCAGTCGGCTTCAATTGAGACAGTACCAAGTGCATTAATTATCTCCTTCTTGCCTCACATTTTGTACTTCCTGGCTTTGCTGCTCTTCCTGGGATGATTCTTCGGCTGGCATGGAACTTACAAGCAGCTGTAAATCCGGCTGACCGGCGTTGATCCAGCAGGTATACCAGAGATCGCCTACCATTCGAATCGAAGCTTTCATTCTTCGTTCCACTTGGCCTTGCAGCATGCGATGGTACCTCTCCGAAAATTCCCGCGAATAGCTGCGGGTAAGCACATTGTTTCGTAGTTCGTAGCTGTACTTGCCGTCATTTCTGAACTGCTCAGTCAATTCTTTTTCAAACAAAAAAACTGAATCTACTGATGCATGGGATTCTGCGACGATCTGCCACGCTCTCTCGGCAATGCGATCAACATATGCGACCGGACCATTCCATAAGTCATACTCATCGGCAAATAACTCCGGCAGTCTCGACTCCCAGAATGCGTGAATACCTTCCTGGTTACTCAATTGCCCATTATAGTTTCGAGTTGTATGCAGCGGCACGTGGGCGTCGGCAACATAGTGCCCCAAGTCCGCAGACACACGCAGAATCTTCGCTGCATTATTGCTCTTGAAGGCTTCTGTAAGTTGATATGCCGATAATTGTATCTGCCAGGGAACAATGCCGTGCTTGCGCAAACTATCCTCGCCCAACTTTAAAATTGCCGCCTGCCAGTACCTGGGCAGTTTCACGACCGCACTGTCACCATACATATCCAGGTCGATATAATGCCGCTCGGCTTCTCCCACCACAGCATACCTTCTTTTATCCGGATTGGTGGCGTTTTCAGTGAGAAAATCAATGTTTCTTTTGTAAAATACTTGCATTGGAACCGGCAAGCGAAACACGGCCAGACGGTTGATTCTCTTATGTGCCCAAAAGCCCCACACAGGTTTGTGCGCCGGAAATGGTCTGGGAAATGCACTTAGCTGACTGGAAATCAGCACAAGCAGCAGGAAAACAGCAAAAATTTTTAATAGTTTTTCCAAGAAGCTAGAAAATGCGTCCATATAAAATTTGGATGGCTAAAAAAAAGGTTATCACACCTGTTTAGACGCATTTTGCATTTTCTGGTCACTTCAATAGAGTTTTGCAAACCTGTCTCAGCTACTTACTAAGCTTCTATAACAAAAAAGCGGCTGAATAGGCGGGTACGAGCATGCACTTCGAAAAAAATGGCATGCTACCAGGTGCAGAAGAAAATTTTGAAAAGCTGAAAAGACCGATATAAATCATTTCCAGTACCGACATTATTCCAAATAAGTTATATTTAATATGTAAATAATGCAATTACCCAATATTGTCTTACTTTTGTAGCAATAAGAATCAATCATGGTATACTTGACTTTGCTATAAATGAAAACTCGAAATAAAACATTAGGTTACCTTGTTCCCGTCTTTGCGCTTTGTGTATTTATGCTAATCATTTACGGGGCTTATGTTCCGCACAGACCAGCGGAAACTCAAAAAGTAGTTTGCATCAAGTTCAAAGAAGGTGTTACTGCTCAGGATATTGAAAAGCATTTGAGAGACTTTGCGTCTATGAAGAGCTCTGTGAAGGATCTGGTAGCCTACTCAGCTGGCCGGGTTCAGAAAGCAGAAGGAAGTACGAATGAATTTGATGTAATCCATTATCTGACTTTCCGTACCGATGAGGGAGCGCAGCAGTATGCTTCCAATGCCGACCGCAAAGCGTTCATTCAGACGAACGAGGCGCATTGGGATAAGGTTTTAGAAATGAATTCAGATATTGTAAAATAATAACAATAGTAATAGGAGTGAAAATTGGAAAAAGAGTCGGGCATCCCGACTCTTTTTTTTTACCATTCAATTGGTTCGAGCCCCTGGGATTCCAAATAGGCATTTGCTTGACTAAAGTGCCGGGTACCAAACCAGCCTCCGCTGTTAGCCGACATAGGTGACGGATGTTTCGCTTTCAGGATCAGATTTTCGTTCCCATTGATTATTACGCCTTTATCCTGCGCATATCTGCCCCAAAGCATAAACACAACGTGCTTCTTTTCATCCGAAATGGATTTAATCACCGCATCCGTAAAGCGCTCCCACCCTTTATTCTGATGTGAACCCGCCAGGCCGCTTTGGACAGTCAGGGTTGCGTTGAGCAGCAAAACACCTTGCTTAGCCCATCTTTCCAGGTTGCCGCTTTTCGGGATCGGCTTTCCCAGATCATCATGGATCTCTTTGAAGATGTTAACCAGTGAAGGCGGTACCCTCACTCCATCATTAACGGAAAAGCAAAGTCCGTGCGCCTGGCCCTGTCCGTGATAAGGATCTTGTCCGAGGATTACGACCCTGCATGCATCAAAGGGGCAATAATTAAATGCATTGAATATTTGTTTCGCAGGCGGAAAGACCTGTTTGGTTTTGTATTCCTCCTTAACAAATGCGGTCAGAGTTTCAAAATAAGGCTTCTCAAACTCTCCCTGCAGCTTCTCTTTCCACGAAGGCTCTATCTTTACATCCATATTTTAGTCTTTAGTTTCGACGCCCAAATTATATGTTTTTGATTTGCTTTTATCAGTATTTGATTGCTATTTTCGTTTAAATGGAAGTACCGCAAATTACCAACACCCTCAATTCATATGGTTTCTAAAGTGACAGATGGTGTGAAAGTCACCGTTTTGACAGAATATCAGCCGGACTACTCCAATCCTGGTCAGGAACACTACGTTTTTACCTATAAGATCCTGATCGAAAACCACAGCGAGCATACTGTGAAGCTGCTGCGCAGGCACTGGCTGATTTACGATGCAAATGGAACCGTACGCGAAGTAGAAGGTGCGGGGATCGTGGGCTTGCAGCCTATTTTGGAGCCAGGCGATGTACATGATTATGTATCGGGTTGCAATCTGAAAACTGATTTAGGAAAAATGGCTGGAACTTACCTGATGGAGCGCGTACTCGACGGCCGTCAGTTTCGGGTTATCATTCCTGCATTCTCTTTAGTCGCCCCTTACCGCCTGAACTAAGCAGCCAGGCCTTGTAGCCTCCTCTTTATCCTATATTAAACCTTACGCTATTGATTGCCGCTTATTTTAAGTATCTCTTCCGCGCAGGAAACGCACACGCCATTCACTCGCCATTTGTCTTTGATCTTTATAATAGACTAATTAACGTCAAGGACAGCAACGAAGATTATACACAGATTCAAAAGCTGAGGAAAGAGCTTCTCTCATCTACGGAAATCATTGAGATACTTGATCTTGGGGCAGGTTCAAGGGTTAATAAATCCAACAAACGCAAGGTTAAAACCATCGCGAGAAACGCAGAGAAGCCTGAAAAATTTGGGAGGCTGTTTTATAGGCTGATCAAAAACTTTCAGCCGCAAAGCATTTTGGAGCTGGGTACTTCGCTGGGACTTACCACACTTTATCTTTCTAAAGCAAATCCCGATGCCGCTATTACCAGCTTTGAAGGCTGTCCCCAAACAGCCGCAAAAGCGCGCTCTAACTTCGAAAGAATGGGCGTGAGAAATGTTGAGGTTGTACTAGGTAACATCGATCAAACATTACCGGAAAAACTCCGTCAACTTAATCAGAAGATTGATTTCGTACACGTAGATGCTAACCACCGCTACGAGCCTACTGTCCGTTATTTCGAAGACTGTCTATCCTACGTACATGAGAATTCTCTTTTCATATTCGACGATATCTACTGGTCAGCAGAAATGACTGCGGCCTGGAAGTATATCAAAGCCCACCCGGATGTAACGGTAACGATTGACCTTTTCTGGATTGGCCTCGTCTTCTTTCGAAAAGGGCAAGCCAAGGAGGATTTTGTGCTGCGTTTTTAATGATATACCGTTAGAAAAATAGAACTTTCCGGTAAATAAATTAAATCTCCGCGCACAGCCCTACGCATTCGAATCTTGCTAATTTGAGGCATACTTCGCCGCCTTATCAATGACAACACAAGAGCTTCTGAATGCTTTAACCGGAAAAGGCATTATCTCCACAAAACAAGCGGATGCAATAAGCGTCTTCGAGTCTGCCAAAGCGTTTTCCATTCACTGGGAGCTTCGCACGATCCTCTACCTGGGAATTCTGCTATTCAGCTCCGGGATAGGAATCCTGATTTACGAGAACATCGACACAATCGGTCATCAGGTGATCATAACCCTGATCGCCGTTTCAACTTCGGCTTGTTTCTGGTACACATACAAGAACCGCCTGCCTTTCAGTCGGTACGAAGTTGATAATCCTAATAAGTTTGTCAGCTACACCCTGCTGATCGGCTGCATGCTTTTCCTTGCCTTGGAAGGATACCTCCAATTTCAATACGCTTTTTTTGGAACCAAATACGACGCAGCAATCCTGATACCCACTATTCTTTTCTTCCTGTGCGCTTACAGATTCGACCACACAGGTGTACTCTCAATGGGGATCACGGGCCTTGCTTCCTGGCTCGGGCTGACCATCGCACCACTTTCGGTTCTAACAAAAAATGATTTTACAGACAGTAAACTGGTCTGGTCGGCTATTGCTCTAGGAATTTTACTTGTATCTTTTGCTTGGCTATCTCACGTGAAAAGATGGAAAGCACATTTTGCAAATGCATATCTGCTGCTCGGCGGAAACCTGGCCTTTATAGCAACGCTAGTAGGTGCGTTCACATTGGAGCCGCTCTTTGTGTTCTTCCTGCTGGGCATTGCGCTCGCTGTTTTCTTCATATTATCAGCCCGCCGCGTGCAATCGTTGCTATTCCTTTTGATGGGTGTCGTATACGGATATATTCACGTCACTTACCTGATCGGAAAGCTGTTGGGTGAAGATCTGGTGTTTGCTCTGGCGACAATTTATTTTACCATATCCAGCATAGGTGTAGTCTTGTTCCTGCTCAATTATAAAAAGTTTTTAGGGATAAAAAGATGATCAAAGCCTACAACAATCTTTGGATTCAAAACAAACATATCCGGCAGGTCGCGCAGGAATGGTTTCGCAAGAGCCTGCTCACCGCGGATCAGCTTGAAACGATCAATGCCAACTTCTCCGGTCAATTCTACCGGCCCGGTATCTTCGTAACTATCGGACTTTTCTGCTTCGGACTGATTTCATGCTCCTTTTTTGGCGGCTTCGTATCCATTTTCTTCATTGGTACCGGCTCCGACGAAACACTTTCGCTGCTAAGTCTGTTTTGTGCCGCTTGCTTCATTTTGGCACTGGAAGTGTTGATTAAAGAGAAGAAGTTGTTCCATTCAGGAGTAGACAATGCATTGTTGTATTCGGCGATAGCATGTGCGGTAACGCCGGTTTTTTTGCTTTTTGAAGATGCGCCCCTGGGTGTGTACTGCATTGTCACGCTATTGTTTCTTGTTCCGTCTATTTTGAGATACGCCGATCTGCTTGTGACTGCGGTCGCATTCTTTGTATTGCTGCTCTTGATAGGCTCCACATTTATCGAGCTCCCGTTGGGAAAGGCGCTTTTGCCTTTTGCTCTCATGATTGTTTCAGCTGCGATTTATACTTACGTAAGAAAGAACGACGATATCTATTACCTGAGATGCCTGAAAATCGTGGAAGCGCTTTCGCTGGCTGTATTTTACCTGTGTGGAAATTACTTCGTCGTACGCGAAGGGAATGCAATGCTCAACGATTTGCCGGCTTCGGTAGAAATTAGTTTCTCTTACCTCTTTTATTTACTAACCGCAGCAATCCCGGTCGCTTACATTTATTTCGGACTTAAAAAGCACGATCGCATACTGTTTGTCACAGGCTTATTGACATTTGCTGCATCCGTCTTGACGTACCGCCTGTACTTTTTCAAACTGCCGCCTTCTCAGGAACTTACGATCGCCGGCATTCTGCTGATTGTACTTGCTGCCGCATTGATCCGTTACCTGAAAACACCTCGCCACGGTATCTCAGACGAGCCCGAAAAGCGTAGAAGGTTTGTTAATCTGGAAGCTATTCTGGTCTCCGAAAGTATAGGCGAGCTGCCCGCGGAGACCGGAATAAAGTTTGGTGGAGGAAATTTTGGCGGGGGCGGAGCCGGAGAGGCATATTAATTTAGGTAAAAATTCAGAACTTTACCAAGGTTAAAACTTACGCCTGTTAACTTCTGATGAAAAACTATCTTTCCTTATTCCTGGTCTGCATTCTAAGTACCTGTTCTTTTTCACAATCGGCAAAAAAGTCGGCGGGCAACCCCGTTTTCAAAGGCTGGTACGCAGATCCTGAGGGAATTATCTTTGACAAAACCTTCTGGATCTACCCTACTTTTTCCGCGCCTTACGAAAAGCAAGTCCACTTTGACGCATTCTCATCCAAAGATCTTGTAACCTGGAAAAAGCACGAGAACATCCTCGATACGTCGGCAGTTAAATGGGCGAAACGGGCGATGTGGGCGCCTTCCATCATTGAAAAAGATAAAAAATACTATTTCTTTTTCGGAGCCAACGATATCCAGAGTGACAATGAAGTAGGCGGAATCGGGGTGGCAGTAGCCGATAAGCCGGAGGGTCCGTACAAAGATTACCTTGGCAAACCCCTCATCGATAAATTCCACAATAAAGCACAACCCATCGACCAGTTCGTTTTCAAAGATAAAGACGGTCAGTACTACCTATTCTACGGCGGCTGGCGCCATTGTAACGTAGCCAAGCTGAAACCTGATTTCACCGGGTTCATTCCCTTTGAAGACGGCAGTACATTCCGCGAAATAACTCCAAAAGGTTATGTTGAAGGCCCGTTTATGTTCATCCGCAACGGAAAATACTATTTCATGTGGTCGGAAGGTGGCTGGACAGGACCAAATTACTCGGTAGCTTACGCAATAGCTGACTCTCCTTTCGGGCCATTCGAGCGTGTTGACAAGATTCTGCAGCAGGATCCCAAAGTAGCTACCGGTGCCGGCCACCACTCGGTTATCCAGGTTCCCGGCCAAGATGAATGGTATATAGTCTATCATAGAAGACCGTTGAGCGAGACAGATGGAAATCACAGGGAGACCTGCATTGATGTGATGACCTTCGATGAGAAAGGTTTGATTAATCCTGTTAAAATTACCTTTGAAGGTGTAAAGCCTGTTAAAATCAAATAATTCGTTTCAATGAATTGTAACCGCAGCACTGCTCCCGGACCAAATTGGTCCGGAGTTTTTCTTGCAGTCATGTTCCTGCTGGGTAGTGCAGGAACCGGCAAGGCACAACGGTTTTTCTCCGTGGTATTCGAAAAATTGCCGCAGGATTTTCAGTTATATCCCCGTGACCAGAACAGTGAAGCTGCAATTCCAATCTCCGGGATTGTGGAAGCAGCCGGCTGGGACTATGTTTCTGTACAGATTACCAGGAACAATGCACCTTTCAAATACCTGAAAGCGAACCTGCAATATGCCGGAGGCAGCAACATTGGTAAGTTTTCAACCGAAACGAAGATCAAAGCAGAACATGCCGGATACAATTTTGCGGTTTACGTATGCAAAGGAGCGGACTCTGTGCTGGTGGTCAACAGAAAAGATGTGGTGAGCGGCGATGTGTACATTGTTTCGGGACAATCCAACTCGACCGGGTTCTTCACTGAGCCGGATACGAACCGTTTTTGCCGGACCTTTGGAAGAATTACTGACAATCTCAATACGGTGACCTACAATCCCGCCGATACACTCTGGTCGTATTCCAACATGAACCTTTACCAGAACGGTGTGGGAACAATGGGATTCGAGATCCAGAAACAAGTAATGCAAAAGTCGGGTATCCCGAACTGCCTGATCAATGCAGGATTTCACTGGTCGGCTGTAGGTGATCATGCAAAAAGAAATGAGAACAATCCCGCAGACCTGAATACTGGATATGGGAGAATGCTTTACCGGCTGCAAAAAGGCGGACTGATCAATGCAGCCAAATCATATATTTTCCGACAAGGTGAAACAGAGACTTACCACGAAGCTTTCAACTGGCCGGGTAACTTCGATCAACTGCATAAAAACCTCAAACTGGATCTTCCAAATCTTCAAAAAATCTACAGCTTCCAGATCGATATCATTTACTTCCCGTCCCCGACAGGTGCCGAAATCCGCGATTACCAGCGAAGGCTTCCTGACATCTACGGTGATATCACGACTGTAGCTACCGTTGGGACAGCAGAATTCGACGGATTGCATTACGGGCGGTCGGGTAATCAGCAAAGTGGATTTGAGCTTTCGAGGATTATTCTTAAAGATTTTTACAACTCCTCAGATACTTCCAATATACTTTCTCCTTCGCTCAAAAAGGTCTTTTATAAAACCCCGGAGAAGAAACAGCTTGTACTGGTGTTTGACGAAGGCCAGGAGCTGGTTTACCCCACTACCTACCGTACTCCCTCAGGTGTAAACCTCGAAATGAAAGATTTTTTCTACCTCGACTGGGGCTCAGGAATGGTCACCTCGGGGAAAGCCGAAGCCAATAAAATACTGCTTGAACTAAGCGGTCCGCAGGGAGCCAAAAGCATTAATTATTTGCCAATGTACCTGCCGGAGGGCGGACCGTATTACCCATTTACCGGACCTTATATCAAGAACAGCAAAGGAATGCGCGCGCTCACTTTCTACAATGTACCCATTGGAACCGCATTGGCCAAGCCTGTCCTGACAGCTGAAAAGCAGGGCGACACGGATGTGAAGCTCAGCTGGCTGGCCGTACCAGAAGCGAGCAGGTATATATTGGAGCGGCAGCTGGAAAGTACATCTGCATTCACCCGCATCGCAGTACTGGACTCGGTTACAACACAGTTTGTTGATCAGCCAAACCATGCAGATAAGATCAGGTATAGGCTCAGGGCAGAAAACAAACTGGCAGAATCTGACGAATATGGGTTTGCCGAGATTGAAATGCCTGTTATACTCGGCGTAGAAAAGGATCGTGGCGACGCGTTTTCAGTTTACCCGAACCCGACGCGGAGGAATGATCGCCTGGTAGTGAAGTTCAACAAATCCGTTACGGGAGAAATCAGCTTTTTGGACGTGAATGGGCGCGCATTGTCGGCACAGGCGGTTAAGAATGCGACAGAAACAGTGGTGACTGTGCCAGCCTCGGTACAGGGCATTCACTTGATCAGGCTGAAAGCAGGGGAAAAGGAATGGACAAAGAAAGTGTGGGTACAATAATTCGACATATAGATACCATCGTGAATTAACTAAACATGCATTCTCTTCAAATAGGGCTTGAAATTGCCGGGGTACTGATCGTACTCTTTTCATTAATCCCGCTGGTCAGAAACGATTTCTGGGCATTCAGAGTGTTCGAATATCCCAGACTTCAAAAGCTTTTTATTAACGTATTGATCCTGATCATTTACCTGGCATTGTTCCGGGTTTCATCTCCTTTTCAGATCGGATTTGTTGTGGTGCTGGTGCTGAATACGGCTTATCTGGTCTATCAGGTTTTCCCCTTTACCTTTCTATCTAAACGCACGCTGCTCAAAGCGGACAGGAATGATCCCGATAATACGGTGAGCATTATTTCTTCCAATGTGTACCAGCACAACAAGAATATTGCGGGTTGTCTGAAAGTTTTGAAAAAGTATAATCCGGATATTATCCTGCTGCTTGAAACAGACGAATTCTGGCGTAAAGGCACCGAAGAGCTTAAACAAAGCTATCCATACCAGCAGCTCGTCCCGCTTGACAATACTTATGGAATGCTGCTGTATTCACGCCTGAAACTAATGGATACTGAAGTGCGGCACCTGGTAGATGAAGAAATTCCGTCGATCAAAACATGTGTGGAACTTCCTTCCGGAAAAAACTTCCAGCTGCATTGCGTGCATCCTACCCCGCCTGTACCGGGCGAAAACGTGTATTCTACCGAGCGCGACAAAGAGTTGCTGCTCGTTGCCAAGGAAGTAAAAGAATGCCCGATTCCCACAATCGTGGTAGGTGACCTGAACGACGTCGCATGGTCTTATACAACGCAACTTTTCAAGAAAATCAGCGGAACACTCGATCCTCGTGAAGGCCGCGGCTTTTTCAATACTTTTCACGCAAGGTACCCATTTTTAAGATTCCCCCTGGACCACGTTTTTTGTACTACGCACTTCAAACTGATCCACTTGAAGAGACTCGAAAACTTTTCATCCGACCACTTCCCTATCCTGATCTCACTCCAGTATGAAGCCGCCGCAGAAATGCAGCAGGAAGAGCCGGAACCAGACAAGGAAGATCTTGAACTAGCCGAAGAAAAGATCAGCAAAGAGACGGAGTAATGATTTGGAATGATTTTTGCTAAACAAGATCAGATTCCAATAACTAACGTACTCTGTCCTTCCCGATCTTTATCTTGACTGTTATGCATTTCAGCACATACGAGGAAAATACCAGACTTGAACTGTTGAAGTGGCAGCACAAAATGCAGAAGCGGCCGAATTTTGTTGACCGGACTTCGAAAGCTGTTCAGGATAAAATTAATAACATCATTCCCGACAAAGTCCATCAGGCGATCACTGCAACAATAAAGCAGATGATCCGCGCTGTGCTCACCGGTGCAGAATTCACAACCGGTATCCCCCAGCAGCGTAACAGTCTGGAAGAAATTGACATTGAAGCAAAGAGACGCATTGAATTCTATAAGAAGGCCAGTGCGGCTGAGGGAGGTATCACAGGCGCCGGCGGCTTCCTGCTTGCACTCGCAGATTTCCCCATTCTCATCGGGATCAAACTGAAAATGCTTTTTGAGATTGCCGCGCTCTATGGCCGGCCGGTTAACGACTATAAAGAGCGGCTCTTCATCCTGCACGTTTTCCAGCTTGCTTTTTCAAGCCAGAAGCAAAGACAGCATGTATTCAGTCAAATGCAAGACTGGCAGGTAAAAAGTCAGCACTTACCAGACGATATCCACCAGTTTGACTGGAAGACCTTTCAGCAGGAATACCGCGATTATATAGACCTGGCTAAAATGGCGCAGATGATCCCGGGGATCGGAGCGGCTGTCGGCGTGATCGTGAATTACCGCTTGCTGAATAAGCTTGGAACAACAGCTATGAATGCATATAGAATGAGGTGGTTTGAAGAAAGATCGCTTCCTGGGACGAAACAAGTTCTCCCATTGAGCATCTGAAAGGAAGCAATGAAAAACAAAAATCACTTTGCCAAAAACTGAATGAGCACAAAGAAAAGGGAACACGTTTATACAAAAGGATTAGACTCAGCCTTCCTGGCGGTTTATAATGGCTACGTATTCTTTATCAGATTTTTCCGCGAAGTCTTCAAGGGCCGGATGGAATTTCAGGAGATCGTCAAGCAATGCTACGCGATTGGAAATAAATCGCTGCTGCTGATCGGACTTACGGGCTTTATTACCGGAATGGTATTTACAAAACAGTCGCGCCCCTCGCTTGCAGAATTTGGCGCGGTATCGTGGCTGCCTTCACTTGTGGCAATCGCGATTGTACGCGCATTGGCTGCACTGGTGACTGCATTGATCAGCGCGGGTAAGATCGGTTCGAGTATCGGTGCAGAGCTGGGCTCTATGCGGGTTACGGAACAGATCGACGCCATGGAAGTTTCGGCTGTCAATCCATTCAAATTTCTGGTAGTAACAAGGGTACTCGCTTCGACGATCGCCATTCCAATTTTGATGTTTTATTGTACGCTGGTCAGCTTGCTTGGCGCATTCCTGAATGTGACACTCAACGAAGGAACGAGTTTTATCGCATTTTTCGAAAGTGCATTTGAGCAGATCACCTTCCTGGACATTTTCACCTCGCTGGCGAAAGCAATTGCTTACGGCTTTACGATCGGAATTGTGGGGTGCTACCAGGGTTACAATGCAAGCAAAGGAACCGAAGGCGTTGGAAAAGCGGCCAACTCAGCGGTGGTAATTTCGATGTTCCTCATTTTTATTGAGGAAGTGATCATTGTTCAGGTATCTAATTATTTCAGGATATAAAATGGAAGAAGTAACTCAGCCAGAAGCACCGGTAATTGACATCGAAGACCTTCACAAGTCGTTCGGAAGTCTGCACGTGCTTCGCGGAGTAGATTTAAAGGTCGAGAAAGGCGAGAATGTAGTAGTACTGGGCCGCTCTGGTACCGGTAAGTCGGTCTTGATCAAGATCATAGCCGGACTACTTAAACAAGATCGGGGCAAGTGCATGGTGTTGGGAAGGGAAGTATCTCAGCTCAATGAAAAAGAACTGAGGGATTTAAGGATGAAAATCGGTTTCTCTTTTCAGAACAGTGCACTGTACGATAGTATGACCGTACGAGAAAACCTGGAATTCCCACTTGTAAGAAACGTAGCCAACCTGACACGCGCCGAGATCAACGAGCAGGTTGAATATGTACTGGATGCAGTCGGACTTCTGCAGACCATTAATCAGGTACCATCGGAACTATCCGGAGGCCAGCGGAAAAGGATCGGTATCGCTCGGACATTGATCCTTAAACCCGAGATCATGCTTTATGACGAGCCTACTGCCGGATTGGACCCGATCACGTGTCTGGAAATTAACGAGCTGATCAACGATGTAAAAGAGAGGTACCATACTAGTTCGATTATCATCACACACGACCTTACCTGTGCCCGCGCCACGGGAGATAAAATCGCAATGCTTCTTGACGGGAAATTCCTGAAACAAGGCACATTCGAGGAGGTATTTAGTTCAGAAGAAGAGAGAATCAAGAGTTTTTACGACTATAATTTTATTCAGTAAATAATGGAAACATCAACAAGAAGACGCTCTATCACCGTTGGCCTGTTTGTTATAATAGGGATTCTGATTTTCGTAGTCGGGATACTCACGATTGGTAGTATGAAAAAGATATTTTCCTCTACGATCAGTGTCAAAACCATTTTTGATGATGTTAACGGGCTTAAACCCGGGAATAACATCTGGTACTCTGGCGTGAAGATAGGAACTGTGAAATCCATCCGTTTCCTCGGCAATTCGCGAGTGGAAGTGATGCTGCACATCGAAGAAAAATCGCAGGAATTTATCCGCAAGAATGCGAAAGCCAAAGTCAGCACCGACGGGTTAATCGGAAATAAAATCATTGTCATTTACGGCGGTACGCAGAAGGTACCTTCCATTGAAGACGGCGACGAATTGGTTGTCGAGAAAATAGAAAGTACAGAAGAAATGCTGGCTGTATTATCTGAAAACAATAAAAACCTGCTGGGCATAACCAGCGCTTTCAAGACAATCAGTAAGAACATACTAGCCGGAAAAGGCACCGTGGGTATGCTCCTGAACGATGAGCGGCTTTACAACGACGTAGACCAGACGCTGGCCTCATTGAAAAAAGCCTCGGTCAATGCGCAGCAGATGACCGCTTCCCTGTCAGGATTCACGCAGAAGTTGAACCAGAAAGGCGGACTAGCCAATGATTTCGCTACTGATACAGTGATCATGAAAGATTTGCGCAGCACAATCGGCAGACTGGATGAAACAGTTTCTTCAGCCAATGTGATGGTGAACAATCTGAAAACTGCGAGCGCAGAGCTTAACTCCAACACTACCAGCCCGATCGGTGTGTTACTGCACGACGAAGCCACTGCTGCAAACCTGAAAGGAACACTTCAGAACCTGGAAACCAGCACTGAAAAACTCGACGAAAATATGATGGCGCTACGGTCTAACTTCCTGTTTCGCAGGTACTTCAAGAAGAAAGCGAAGGAAGAATCCAAACAACCGGTAAAAGAAGAAACAAAAACAGAAGTAAATCAATAATTGTTATAGTTTTGCGACGTGCAAGAGTTACCGCTGGTATCCTTGCACGTTTTAATTTTACCTCAACCAAACTTTTACCCCGCATACCCCTAACTCTGAAATAATGGCTTTAAACCTAAATCCAGCCCTCGACCTCACTTATATTGATCAGGCTTACGGAGAAGATCCCGTGATCCTTTACATGATTTTCGATGCATTTCTCAGTGATTCGCTGCCGCGTTGGAGAGCACTGGAACTTGCGCTTGAAACAGACAATAAAAAGGAAGCAGCCAGCATTGTCCACGGGTTAAAACCTTCCTTTACAATGGCGGGATTAACCGGCATTCGGCCACGGGTGGAGATTCTGGAACGGGCTATCAAAGACAATGAAACAACAGACGCGCTGATGAACATGTACATGGAGATCAACATGGATATCAATATTTTCGTACCGATCCTGGAAGGAGAATCCGCCCGTCTCAAAACGCTCTGAGCATTTCAGGAGGAGGCAACAGCACTTTTCCGCCGCGACTTATCCCAGGCGGCACTCTGCGAACCTTTGATATACCTGCGGATCCCGGCAAGTACCGCGTAGTTCATTACGCAGAAATAATAGGGTACAAACAAAGCTTTTACTTTGACTTTCCGCTTCTCGAGAAGCCAGCCAAGTAGTGCCGCCCCATAAAAGAGAATCTGGCCTGTCAGGATCAGGCTGTAAAACCACCCGCCTCCATTGACCACGATCCAGATGTTAAGCACAAATGAAAGGATCATCAGAAATGGGGTAACCGTCCAGCGCAACACGCGGTGGCTGATGTACTGAAAAGACAAAAGTGGATCATGGAATGGGTTAAGGAGTTTTTTCAGGCGCAGAATTGATTGTATCCCACCTGCAGCAATGCGGACCTTCCTCTTCAGTTCCTCCTTGATATCCTCGGACGAAAGCTCAGAAGCGTAGGCGGCAGGCTCGTAAATGATGCGGTAACCCTGCTGCGCAATGCGCATGGAAATCATAAAGTCATCGAGAATAGTATCAGGCTCTACATCCGTGTAAAGCGAATTTCGCACGCTGAACAACTCACCTGCCGCACCGACTACCGAATAAAGCTCCGAATCCCACTTTTTCAATGCTGACTCGTACTTCCAGTAAAAACCTTCGCCCGCCGTCGCATCGGAAACCGCTTCCTGCTGCACGCGTTTTTCACCGGACACCGCTCCCACTGTCGGATCCGCATAGTGCCTTGCAATCAGCAGCAATGCATCTTTGTTGAGAAATGTATTTGCATCGGTAAAAACCACCACTTCCGAATCAACTTCTTTCATGGCCCGGTGCATGGCGAGGATTTTGCCGCTCCTCACTGGTGTATGCATGAGCTTGATCCTGTCGTAAGCAGCTACAAGTTCCGGTGTTCTGTCCGAAGAGCCGTCGGTTACAAATACAAGATTCAGCTTGCCAGCAGGGTAAGACAGCTGCAAGGTATTGGCAATCTTCTCTTCAATAATGCTCTCTTCATTATATGCGGCAATGATCAGCGTCAAAGTCGGGAAATCCTGATCCAGACCCGGTATCGGCCGCTTTCCCTTGACGATCCTGCGCAGTCGTACCAGAATGTACAGCACGATCCCATAGCCAAGAAACGTATAGAAAACGACAAAGAGACTAAGCCAGAAGAGGAGTTCCATATATTAACTTATCAAATTATAACCCAGATTGTTACTATCTGCCTTGTTGCTGAAATGCCACGTAATTGCATTAAAAAACACCGGAATGAAGCTGGATTCTTTGTTTTTAATGTATTTGAAGATGTTTCTTGGGACAACTGTAAGGAGAAAGTAGCAGCAGAAAATAAAAAACGTAAACCCGGAGGCATTTTTCCGGATGAAGAGTATCCGGTTGCGGTTCATGAAAAACTCTTTCAATGCAGTCCTTTTACCCACCGAAACCGATTCTTTATGATAGATCAATGCGGATAAATCAACATGGATTTCGTAACCCGCCTTCCTGATGCGCTCGCACCAGTCCAGCTCTTCATAGTACAGGAAGTAATTTTCAGCCATCAAACCTGCCTTATCAATTGCTTCCCGACGTACCATCATTGCAGCGCCGTGCGCGTAGCCAGTCTCGCCGCTGAGCGAATCGTATTGTCCCCTATCCTCTTCGAACTGGCCAATGCAGGCATTCCGGGCAGTGTAATAGTTCATGGGCGTGTAGCCTGTGTACTGCAGCATGGTCGGGTGATCGAAGTAGTTGATCTTCGGAGAAATCATGCCGATTTTCGGATTTTGGTCTAATTGCGCGACCAGCTTGCCGATCAGGTCCGGTGTAACTTCGGTATCATTATTGATCAGGAAAAGGTAACTGCCCGTGGCTTGGGCGATTCCGATATTATTCCCGCCCGCAAAACCGGTATTTCTTTCAGACCGGATGAATTTGACTTCCGGATAGCGCTGCTGCCAGGCTGGTACCGGATTAATTTTGCTCCCGTTATCGACCACAATTATTTCCAGGTCCGGATAATTGTTAACCTCGTCAAGTGATCTGAGTAAATCTTCGGTAACCTGAGGCTGGTTAAAATTAACCGTCACAATGGAAACTGTCTTCATTGTAAAAATGACTGCGGGAAAGTGTTCGGAATGAGGGAATATTTTCGTTGTTTTGTAGAACTATTTCAAATGTAATAATAAAAATATAGCTTTAACAAATTGTTGTTTAAGACCGCAGGTTTTGTTGAGCAAAGGCAAGTAATTGCAATACCGAACCTCCTTTATCCAAAATCCGCGTCAATCAAGTGAAAATTCCTCGTCTGCTGGAAATCAGGCCGATTAGCATCCCCTCCAAAAAGGTACCGGAAAATGCGCTCCTAGAAGCAAAGGTTGACGAAATAGTTCGGCTGATCAGTCATGCCAATGTAGATAGCAAGCAGGCACTCGAATACAAGGAGCGCATTGCCGAAGCATTCCGCAAAGCCGAAGCTACCAGGAAAAGACTGGCACCGTACGAGGCGCTGGACCAGGATACCCTGTCAAGGGAGGATTTGCTGGAAGGTCTTGAAAAGCTTCTCGCAGAAAACCCGGTTGACAACAGGATTGTAGAGAACAGCCCGGCACGGAAAGGGCTACAGACCGGCATCATGCTGATTTTAGGATTCCTACTGATCACCACAGGATTTGCTATGATCATCATGCCCGCGCCGCCCAGTTTTGAAATTGCTACCGTGTTTTATTTTAATATCAATGACGGCGTAACAATCATGGATTTGGTCTCGCTGATGATCATATTTGGAGGAGTTCTCCTGATTGTTTTAAACTTCAGCAAGAAATGATCACGTTTGCAGATCCGCTGACAAGTGTCAAAAAGATCCTTCTGGTAGAAGATAGTCTGCTGTTTGGCAGGGTAATCGAAGCTGCATTGCGGAAAGCGGGCTACGAATGCGCCTTCTGCGAATCGGCCGGGCAGGCGCTTGATTTTCTTACCAACGAAATCCCCGACCTGATTATCTCCGATTACGATATGCCCGAGATGAACGGTTTTCATTTCAGGCAAGCCGTTTTGATGAACCCGAAGATCAATGAGATACCTTTCGTTTTCCTGACCTCTTTCACCGATAATTCGCTGGTACTGGAAGGTTTGAATATGTATGCGCTTGATTTTATCAATAAGGAAACGCCGATCCCGGTCATTATTTCCAAGCTGAACAACATTATCAAGTCGCTGCAAAACGAACATGTGCGCTCAGTACGTGAGTTGAAGATCGCGGCGGATGCATTGAATGTAAAGTCCATTCCGGTACGTGAGCCGGAACTGGGCGGTTTCCGCGTTTCCTTTTGGCATAAAGGGTTCAGAGGATATCCCGGCGGGGACTTTATCGATTTTGTCCAGGTAGACGACCGGTACTGTTTCGCATTCCTGGGAGATATCATGGGTAAGAAATGGAAAGCCTGGTTTTTCACATTTGGGTTCCTGAGCTATATCCGTGCTGCAATCCGCTTTTGCGTGCTGGACAAAGATTTTGAGCTTGACTTGATTGTTCAAAAGATCAACAAGCTAATCTGTCTGGACGAAAGCCTGCAGAACATTCTTTCGAGCCTCTCATTGCTGCTGCTCGACAGCCACACCGGCGAGGTGCACTATACCGGTGCCGGCGACCTTCCGCTGATCAGCTTTAAGGCATTTAACAGACGCGTTGAAACGGTACAATCATCGGGATTACTGCTGGGTTTGCTGGAAGAAGGAATGTACGACAAGCAGCACATTCAAATGGAGCCTGGCGACCAGCTCGCCATTTTCACGGATGGAATGATCGATATACCTTCAAACAATTCAAAAAAGAGCGATTATCCTTTTTTTGTCGAAAAAATCACCCCCTATCTTGGTCAGAATCAAAGCTTTGAGCTTGTCAAGAAATACGTTTTGGCAATCATCGACGATACCAATCAGGTGGACGATGCCAGTATTATTTTTATCGAAAAATTATAAGCTCCAATGTTATTACAAACCAGTGAAGTGAACGGCGTAATTCAGGTTACAATCCTGCCCGAGGAAGCCAATCTATCCAATGCGGAACTATTTAAGGAAGAAATGATCAGCCTGATGGTCAACGGCGCCAAGCTGATCATCGTGAGCTTTGAAAATGTCAATTACATCGATAGTTCTTTCCTGGGCAGTTTGGTAGTTGCCCTCAAATATGCATTGCCCCGGAACATTGATATATACCTCGTGTCCCTTAAACCGGATGTACATAATTTATTGACGCTGATTAGAATGGACAAAGTATTCAAGATTTACAAAGACCATCAAACGGCGTTGGAAACGCTTCGCTAACGGATGATGGAAACGCGCAACAAGTTTGAGAAAGTGTTCAGATGCGACCTGCAGGGAATTTCAGACATGTTGAATAGCTGTATGGAGTATGTGGAGCAGAGTAGCGTGCCAACAAACGATCTGACCGAGGATCTCAGATCCAGATTTAAGTGGGTTGTGACTGAAATGCTGACGAACGCCATTAAACATTCGGGCGTGCCTGAATGCGCGGTACTGATCCGGAACGATCAGGAAAAGCTCGTGCTGGAAAAAGCAGATACGGGGCTTCCGCTGACGATCAAGCTGGAAAACGGTGCTGGGAAAGTGTCGTGGCCGCTGGAAAGCATTATGCCGCCTGTTGCATTCGAGATTTACCAGAACGGGATCGAGTCGCTGCAGTTGACCGCGCCTAGCACAACCAGAGCAGTCTTTTCGGTGAAAGAAATGCAGCACAGCGATCAGCCGGTTATCTCGGAATCGACCACCGAACATTTCGGATTGCTGATCCTGACGAAGGCTTCGGATGCATTTGAATACGAATACGAAGCAAAAACGGGGACAAACACCTTTCGGTGCATTTTTAATTTGAAACCAAATGGCCAATGAAGCATCGGTTTGAGGTACTTGACATTTTTCGGGGATTGTTTGCGTCGATGGTTTTTCTGTTCCATTTGAGCCCATTCGCAGCTACGCCGATCATCAACAACAGTTTTGTTGATAATGCCGATATGTTCGTTGACTTCTTCTTTGTACTGAGCGGATTTGTGATCGCTTACAGCTATCAGGCGATCTCGTCCGGCGGAGACGTAAAACTTTTCCTCAAAAAACGCTTTTTCAGGATTTATCCGCTGCATTTATTCATGCTGCTCACATTTGTAGCGATTGAATTTGCCAAAAAATCTATGACAGCTTATGTGAAAGTAAATAACCCGGAAGATCCTGACAATAACATTTACACCTTCATTACCTCACTTTTCCTTCTCAACTCAACACCTGTTTTCAACCCCAAAGACGTAAGCTGGAACATACCCAGCTGGTCGATCAGCGCTGAAATGGTGGCTTACATTGTTTTCGCATTTCTGACGCTGACAGTATCTCTGATTGGTTTACAAAAATTGAAAAACTGGTTTTACGCCGCAGTAGTACTGCTAGCCGCTGTCGCGCTTATTTCAGTTCAGGACAGCTTCAAAATTGATTTCACCTTTGACTATGGCTTTCTGAGAGGCATTATCGGCTTTTTTCTTGGGGCAATTTGCGTGTATGTTTTCAGATCAAGCTACGAAACCGTTTCCCGGCTCTCTTCTCCCCTGTTTTCTGTACTTGAAATCCTGGCGGTTGCGGCGATTATCGCGATGATCTGCGCCGGGGCTGCATTGAAGGAAATCGGCTTTGTATATGAAGTACTCTTCTTCGTTTGCATTTACATTTTTGCATTTGAAAAAGGAATATTGTCCGGAATCCTGAAAAGCGTAGGGATACTGCATAGTCTTGGCAAGTACTCCTACTCCATCTACATGTGTCACGCCCTGATGATCAGCCTGTTCAATGTTGCATTCATCCGCGTGCTGAAATTCCCGGAGACAGCTTATTCTTACCTGTTCATTCTGAACTTTCTCATTATCTATCTCTTCTCCGCCTGGACTTACAAGCACATCGAAATGCGGTTTGCTTACAAACCCAAAGCGCGGGTCAATAAAAACAGCAAGGAACCCGAATTGAAAACACCCTAATTGTTCGCCAGTTTAATATCAAATGTATGAGCATTAAAGACAAAATCACGATCGTCGTTGCAACCGATAACCACTACGCAATCCTGCTTGGCGCGTTGATCAAATCCATCGAGATGAATCACAAAACGCACGAGAAAATTGACCTTTACATTATCGACGACGGCATTTCTGAGTCCAGCAAGAAGAAGATCCTTGCGTCCAGCAACCCCGCAATAACGACTATGTACTGGCATAAAACGGCCAGCGTGATCCCGCCGAATGTCAAGATCCCGGTGGATAAATCGGCATTCCCGATCACTACCTATCTGCGACTTTTTGCTCCTTACATTATCCCGAAAGAGACTGAGCGTTTCCTGTACCTGGACGTGGATATGATTTTGAAAGAAGATATTTCAAAACTGTGGCACACCGACTTGCAGGACAAAATGTTTGCGGCAGTACCCGACCTGGCCAAGGTGGTAAGCAGTGAATGGGGCGGTGTTCCTAACTACAAAGAACTCGGATTCGACCCGCAAACCCCGTACTTCAATGCAGGTATGCTGCTTGTAGACCCGATCCAGTGGCGCGCGCAGGATATTTCCAATAAAGTGATCCAATGCATTTACGACAATATTGCATCCGCCAGCTTCCCTGACCAGTATGGTTTGAATGTGGTTTTGGTAAATAAATGGGTAGTGCTCGACCAGCGCTGGAATACATTCGCAGTACTCGAAATCAAAGATCCCTGGCTGATCCATTACCTTGATATCAAACCGATTTTCCAATCTTACAACTGCAACCCTGCCTATAAGGACGAATTTTACAAATACCTGAGAATGACGCCGTGGAAAGACCACAAGCCCGTACCAGACTGGGTGCGACTGAGCAGAAAAGCTTATAACAAATTAAGGAAAATCGTTTCGGGATATCTCAAATAGAATACTTTCAGATGCATAGTTTCGATGATATAACTTTACTCGTAACGCATTACAACAGGAGCACTTCACTCGAAAGGCTACTGAAATCGTTTGAGGACCTCGGCTGCCGGTTCGGGAATATTGTTGTCTCCGACGACGGCAGTAAGCCCGAGCACATTACTTACATCAACTCGCTCAAAAGCACTTACACTTTCGAGCTGGTGACTACGCCGAAAAACCGCGGGCTTGGTAATAACATCAACAAAGGTCAGGACGCTGTTAAAACACCTTACACTTTGTATGTGCAGGAGGATTTCGTCCCTCAGGCGATTTTCCCGGACAAGCTCAGGAGTGCATTCGGTTTTATGCAGGAAAGAAAAGAGCTGGATTTTGTCCGTTTCTATGCCTATTTCAAATATCCGTATCTGAAACCCTACAAAAACGGGTTTTCCGATATGGTGTTCAGCATCTGGAATCCGGGTTACAAGAAGTTTTATTACTACAGCGACCACCCGCATTTGCGCAGAAGCAACTTTTTTGAGCGCTTTGGCCGCTATCCCGAAGGCTTGAAAGTGGAAGTTACCGAATACCGGATGATGATGTCTGTGCTCAAAAACAAGGGTAAAGCTTTGTTTTTCGACGAATACACCACCCTTTTCGATCAGGTAAATTCTTCTGCCGAGCCTAGCACGGTTAAGCGGAATTACTGGCGGGAAACTGAGAACCCGTTTGTCACCATGTCCCGGCATTTGTACCGGCATTTAAAATTCAACTACGATTTCCTGACCTAGTGTCGGCCGGTTTTTATGGCTACTGAAAAGAAGGCGAACGACAAATACTGGCTTAAATCGGGCATCATCAATGTACTGCAAAACCTCACGGGCGTACTTTTCGGCTTTGGCGGGTTTTATCTCATGGTACGAATGCTCGACAAGCATTCATTTGGCGTCTGGACGCTCTTTGCTGCTACAACCACCATTTTCGAAATGGTACGCAGCGGCTTGATACAGAATGCATTGATCAAGTATTTATCGTTTAGTGAGCCCGAAGAACACGACAAGATCCTATCCGCATCATTTGCATTAAGCGGCGGACTCACGCTGGTTTGCATCCTCGTGAACCTGCTCCTGGCGACTTACCTCGGCAGGATCTGGAACTCGCCCGACATCGTGCCGCTTTTCTGGACATATAGTGTCGTTTATCTGTTTTCGGGCATTCTGTCGCAGTTTCACTGGATGGAACAAGCCAACTTCCGTTTCAATGGAATTTTCATTACGAACTTTCTGAAATCGGGTGTATTCTTTTGTTTTCTTGCTTTCTGCTTTTTCTTCAATGTAAAGATCAGGCTGGTTGAGCTGGTTTATGTTCAGGCAGTTGCATTGTTCCTTGCGATTTGTCTGGAATATTACTTCGTCAAAGACCTGCTGAATTTCACATTAAAAGTTACCGGAGAATGGGTTAAGAAATTGCTCAATTATGGTAAATATGCATTTGGGACCTCTATCGGCTCCATTCTTTCAAGTACCATCGACCAGATGATGCTCGGATCGCTGCTTTCGCCGGCCGCCTCGGGTGCATTCAATATTGCAGTCCGGATTATGAACCTGGTTGATATCCCTACCAATGCAATTGCGGTCATCGTGTTTCCGCAAAGTGCGCGGAGGCTTGCCACCGACGGAGAAGCGGCGATCAAGTATTTGTATGAAAAATCGGTAGGTACCATCCTCGCGATACTCATTCCTGCGCTGCTTTTCCTGTTTTTGTTCCCTGAATTCGTGGTGAGTTTCATTGCAGGCGACAAATACACCGAAACGATCCCCATCCTGAAAGTGACCGTTTTATACTGTGTCCTGATCCCGTTCGGCCGGCAGTTTGGTACCATCCTGGATTCTATCGGCAAGCCAAAGATCACATTTGCACTGGTACTACTTAGCGCCACCACCAACCTGGGACTCAACTACATACTGATCACCCGAATGGGCGTAATGGGCGCGGCGTATGCGACATTGATTTCCAATATTGTCAATTTCGCGATTTCTCAGACGATCCTGAACCGCATTCTGCATGTAAACCTGCTGAATACATTTGTATACGCATTCAAATTTTACCCTGAGTTTTTTGCAAAGTATATTAAGCCAAGATTTACCTGATTACTCCATTTCTCCTAACTGACTTAAAGCCGCGTTCCAATGTCATTCTTTCAAAATCCGGATTGGCTAGAAAAATACAACTATCCTTATACCGCTTTCGACCAGATCCCGGACCAGGTTTTTGCTGAAATCAACCACCGGCTCGATTCGAAGAAAGCGGCGGAGCCTCTGGTCACCATCATGATTGCGGCGTGGAATGAAGAAGTAAACCTGCTCCGCTGCGTCGCGACGCTCTCGGATATGGCGACCAAAATTCCATTCGAGATATTGGTTGTCAATAACAATTCGACTGACAAAACGCAACAAACGATTGACAGCCTGCACGTTAGGACTGTATTCCAGGAAATACAAGGTCCAGGCCCCGCGCGCCAGCTCGGCCTGGAAAATGCACGCGGCAAGTACATCCTGCTTGCAGATGCGGATTGTTTTTACCCGAGCTCGTGGATGGACGATATGATGAATGTACTAACCCAGCCTGGCGTGGTGTGTGTGTACGGAAGATATTCTTTCATCAGCGAAGAAGGTTACTCCCGCTGGCAGCTCTCGGTGTTGGAAACGGCCAAAGATCTCATCGCTGAATACCGTCACCTGAACCGTCCATACCTGAATACTTATGGAATCAGTATGGGATTCGTTCGTGAGCCTGCATTGAAAATAGGTTTCGTAATGAAGAATGTCCGGGGTGAAGATGGCCGACTCGCTTATGCCTTAATGAATTACGGTAAAATCAGGCAGGTAAAAGCCAACCGTTCACGTGCCTGGACCGGCGCAAGAACCCTGAAACGAGACGGCAGCTTTTTGAGTCTCTTTACCAAAAGAGTTGTCAAAGAGATCAAGGGATTGTTCTTCAACCTGCATTCAAAAGCACCGAAAGAAATCGAGAAATTATAGCTGATCTACTTTTTGGCAAGTTCCGCGGCAAGTAGTTCCGAAATCTGAGCAACGCGCTTTTCCCAGGTATTGTCCGCAGCAACCTGAATGCGCTCCCGTCTTTTTTCCTCACTATCACTAATCAGGGCTTCATTTATAGCACTTGAAAACGCAGCCGCGTTTGAGCAAAACGCTACCGAATCTTTTGTAAATTCCTTTAAATCATCATTGAAGTTAATGGATACCAGGGGCTTACCTGCTCCCAGGTACTCAAACAATTTCAATGGGAAAATGGTAGCACTCACTTCATCCCGCTTGAAAGGCAACAACGCTACATCAAATCCCTTGATAACCGCAGGCATTTCAGAATAGGGTACACTGCCGGTAAAATGAACATTAGCCGCATTGAAAAACCATTCCGGTATGTACGATTTATCCATTGGCCCTACAAACACGAAGCTCTTATCCGCATTCATTTTGATCACTTCTTCAAGCATTACATAGTCCATTCGCCGCTCGATGTTCCCGAAGTAGCCAATCACAGGCTTTTTAATATCCTTCAAAACAGATGCAACGGGCAATGCAGGATCAAGCGCCTTCTGACTGTGCGTTACATCGGCTGCATTAGGAACAAAGTAGGTATTCGCGTTCAGCTTTTTACTTTGATTATAAAGCTGGCGTGCGGTACAAAACACAATATCACTTTTGCGAAGCAGCTGGTTCTCTGATACTTGCCCGTGACGCGCATCGAAAGGAACAATGATCGGGTCAACACAATGGTAAGCAGTTAATTTGGGACGCAGCCCGTCCATTAAGCCGGGATAATGGAAATTGAAGGAGTTGATAAATATAAAATCCTTGATGCCATATTTCTTGATAATCCTTTTCAGCTTTTCGCGGATCAGAAGCTCATTGATTTTCAGCAAAGAACGGAATAAAATTCCCTCCGGCAAAAAGTTGATCGACAATAAAACGGGTGGAATAATAACCTTGAAATTGGGGTTTTCGGTATCGATTACTTTGTCGTCAAGAACACCGTGATACCCTTTACGTTTCTCATTTTCAGGCTCATTGCGGAGACGCATGTAATCCTTAATGGTAAACGGATGTTCTACGTAAAAGACCTGATTATCCTTTGCCAGCATTTTGGCAATTGTATAATTTGTCGATTCGATTTTTGAATCAAACCGGGGCAATCCAAAAATGATCAGTTGTTGTCCCTCTAATTTCATCGCCAATCGTTTCAGACAAAAAATTCATTTACATAATTCCGTACTTCTTCATCTGTTTTTGCGTGCAGGATCTTTGCACCTGAGAATTGCGGATACAGCTTTTGAAAACAACCAAAATGATGTTCCGGCCCTTTTTTGGAAAAGATCAGGTTAGTGCCTCCAAAGTAACTTGCCAAAGTCGCGGTTCCTCCGTGAATAGAAATAAACTTGCTTGCATTGGCATAAACCATATATTGTAAGTGGTTGAAGTTGTTGGCATTACCTCGGTTCTCTTTGTAAAGATCTTCCATTAATATCACTTCCGGATGATTTTCTATAAGCCACTCATATTCCTTCAGATCATACACTTCACTGTTATCCATCGTGATCTGTTCCGGGCGCGGCCGATTGTAGATAATCGTGTATTTATCTTTAAGCAAAGTGATTATGAATTGTAAAAGCTCAATACTGTAAAAGCTCACCGGCGGACCGTCCCATTCCATATTATAGCGATTGGCGATTATCAGAATGGGCTTACTATAAACGTAAATCTCATTCTTGTAAATCTCTTTCAATGGTACAGGCAGCCACTTGGACATATTATAATCCTGGCTGTAAAGAACTCGCGGCATTTCGAAATTTTTATTGCCAGGTTCGGTCCTTACGTCAAATTCTTCGGTATGTTGTGGTGAGAAAAAGTAGAGTTCTTTGGTGTACTTGGGGGCACTTGTACTTTTCAATGTTCCATTCTTATAGTGCCAGTATGCAAATGGCAGAACAAATTGAAGTTCGCACGCAAATTCGCCCTCGAATGAGAGTTCCTTGTATTTGGGCTTAAAAATATAATCTTTTAACAAATACTTAATCTGAACCAACTTACAAGTGTAGGTATGTCTATAAAAATACCTGAGATCTGGCGGTAAGTTCCCGTATTTCAACAGTACAAAAAAGCTCAGTATTTTATTTAACATATTCAGAATTCTTGATCCCTGAAAAGGTACGGAACTGGTTACATTCTTAAAGTAAAAATACACAAGAATTGCTACCTGTTTAGCAAACCTGACCTAAAAGTGCTAAATTTAAAAGGCTGTCTATGCCAGCACACTGTTTGTTTCGGTTTCATTTGACGTTAAATTGTTTGCCATGAAAAATTTTATCCGGTACCTGCTTCAAAAAACATTATCATTTGAAAATTATCTCTTCCTATTTTCCTTATACTCAATCAGAACCATCGAAGCCGGAAAGTACGAGCCGGAGTTTTTACATTTCTTAAAAATCATCAAAAAGGACGGTATCATACTGGATATCGGCGCTAACATTGGAATCACAGTTGCGCCGCTTGCAAAACGTCACCCCAACGCACAAGTTCACGCATTCGAACCCATTTCGGAAAATTATTCCGCGTTGGACCGGGTTGTCCGATTTTTGAAATTGAAGAATGTCAAACTATTCAATATTGCATTGGGCAGCGAAATGGGAACGTTGAAAATGATTATGCCGGAACGCGGCAATTCCCGGATGCAGGGCCTGAGCAAAGCATATGAAGAAGGCGCAAATGAAACCGGGGTCGTTTACCAGGTGCCGCTGAAAAAATTGGACGATCTCTATCCTACTGAGACCAATATCAATGCAATCAAGATTGATGTGGAGAACTTTGAACTCGAAGTATTTAAAGGATCTTTGAAAGTCTTGGAAAAGAATAAGCCAATGATTTACTGCGAGTTATGGCAAAACGATAACCGTAGACAAGTGTTTGCTCTGCTGAGTGGATTTGGTTATAAATCGTATGTTTTCAACGAAAATAACGAATCACTCGAACCTGTTCAGCATTCAGATTCACTGCCGGCGGGTAACTTCTTTTTTATTCATGGCTGAGCCGGAGAATAAATGAGGATGTATATTAGAAAACAGTAAGTGGTCTGGCAGATTGCTATAATAATGTTAGCTTTGTAAATAATGCTGATCACAGACCAGCAACTATTTATGATATAACCCCTCAAAAATTCAAGAAGAAATGAATAGCACGCCCAACGACACCTCTCTGATTGATTTTGCTTATCTGCAGGAAATTACCGGCGGAGATGATGAATTGAAACATGAATTAATCAGCATGTTTGAATCAGAAACGGTTATCCAACTTGATAACATCCGTGATAATTGCAAAGCAGGCAATCTTGACCTGCTGAAACAATCCATTCACAAATACAGATCCTCATTATTTTCAGTTGGGCTACTAAATACTGCTGCCAAATACAAAGAAATCGAAACTGCATTAAAAAGAAATGAAACTGTTCCCAATCTGGCAATTCAATTAGCAGATCTGGAACTGGAATCCAATGCAGGTTTGGAACTTCTTAAATCCTGATCAATTTTCCTTTAAACTTTTTGCTGTTTCCCTCTTGTCGATCAGGTAAGTGGTGTGCACAATAGCGGCTGCAATATAGAAGAGGATATTGTTTGGAAATTGTACCAAAGCTTCCTGCGGAAAATTGCCAATATTTAGCGAGAAAATTACCAAAGTCATCGCAAGACAGTAAGTCTTCAATTCTGGATTTTTGATTCGGTAAAAATTCGTGATCCCCATCTTTAATATAGAATACATTAAAAAGCAAAAGATCAGTAATCCAATCCAGCCAAGTTCCACCGCCACACGAATATAGCCGCTGTCGGGTGGGAATGTCGCCAGAAAAGAATTAGGTGAAAACCGGGCGCCCCAGGCTCCGGTTGATCCTAGTCCGCCGCCGATCGGGTGCGTTAAAATATATGGTTGTATTTTCTTCTGATTGGCCTTCCTTACATTGAACGAAGCATCATCAGAAGGCCGGAATGCAGTTTGAAAACGTGCAATGGTAGGATTTGAAGTTGGAATGACAATCAGGATAATGATGAAAACGGCCGCCACGCACGAGGCAAACATGATCTTTTTACTGAAATTTAGTAATGCAAAGGGAATCAGCGAAGCCGGTACAAGTACGTAAGCGCCGCGCGTTCCGGAATACAACATTGCCAGGAGAAATGCGCCTATCATCACGACCAGGATGATCTTTTTCAGCAGACTTGCTTTCGCCGATAACAATGCTACACAGATCAAGCTCGCGCCTACCATTGTATAAGAAAAAGATACAGGGTCAGAAAAGATCGAATATTTCCGCCACGCACCATTGATATATAACAGGCTCACCTGCATCGGATCGCTCCATAAGTCAGCCAACTCAGCCGGGGCGATGCCGATATATTCCTGTTTGAAGCCATAAATAGCACCACAAACTGCCAGTACCAGCCACGTTTTCATAATTATCCGAATTGCATTTACAGATCTGAGGTAGTATACAAACACAAAATACATGATCGTGACAGCAGCTACCGACCGCACCGTGTACACCCAAGCGAGCCGCGACTCAGCCCAGGGATTTGCAACCTGGATCAGATTGTAGCCGATCCAGATCAGGATCATCAGAGAAACCGGGTTCTTGAATGTACTGATATTCCAATCTCCCTTTTGTTTCAATTTGATCAGAAAGCCTACGATCAGCAGCGCTTCCAGTCCGTCCATTAGAGTTCCGAGCGGGAAATTAATACCGAGCCGCAGGATGAAAAAGAGGAAAAAACCCATTGTAAGCAGCACAACAATGCCGAAAATCGGGTAAACCACTACTGCATAAACGGCAGGTATCGCAATCATAGCAACCAGCACCAGCAGACCGGCAACCATTCCGCCATAAATCGTAGCAAGCCCCAACCCGATTGCAGCCAATGCAAGCAGCACCATTCCGACAGGCGTACTTACCTTGTCGATAATCGGCAAATGGATCAAACGCCTATCTGATTCCGCTGATAATTCGTATTTCAATATCGTAACAGTTAGAAGAACAGGATCTTGAAAAAGAAAACAAATACGCTGACAAATGCGATAATAAGCGCAATCGTCCGGGTCAGCGTCTGAATTTGCGTGAGCTCAGGATCGTTCGATTTTTTCTTTGTTTTTTGGGAGGGGAATACTTTCATTCTGCTTAGGGTGCTTTACGGTAATTGTGCTTTGTTGCAACTGAAATCTTATTCGCTTTTCTGGCTTTAAGCAGCGAGAGCACCTGGTAGTACATAAAAACGGGAATCGACGTAAGTGACCGGAGAATGCGCTTATCGACTGAACTATCAAAAAGAGGCACCAGAAATCCGGCCACAAAAGTGAGCAATGCAGCCAGCCACCACGCGCTCATCAATGGATCGATCCAGAGATTGATGAACATGAACAGTACTGAAATAATCAGAAAAATGAAGAGCGGAGGCCGCAGCAGCACGAAGCCAAAGAGGAACTGGTTCCAGTTCAGGTTTTTCACGCCACTGAAAATCAGGTCGAATCCAAACTTGAAGTATTTGAACCAGGTATTAATCCAGCGCGAGCGCTGGTTGACAAGCTGCCCGGATTCAGATGTTTTTTCGTCCCACACCACAGCCTCTTCGCGGAATGCAATTCGGTGCTTGCGTGTGATGATTTCTTTTTGGAGTATTTTGTCAAAACCGGCTCCTACTATATCCAATTTACCCAGCGCCTCTTTGTACAATTCCACTGTAAAAGCCATTCCCGAACCGGAAAGCGTGGCCGATGAACCTGCTTCGAAGAGTAATTGACCATCATAGAAGTGATAGTAAATGTCGCGGGCAGCGTCCAGACAAGCATAAACAGAATCGAGGTTCTTTGCTTTTCTTACACCTTGAACCGCCACAAATCCATCATTGAAACAAACATCCAGCTCATTCAGCAGCTCCGGGTCAACGATATTGTCGCTATCAATGATCACAAGTCGCTCGTGCGCTCTCCTGAAATGGTTGATCGCGTAGAAATGCGAACGTGTGTTACTGGCCAGCACAGTTGGCGGGTGCAGTACGATTACCCGGTCACTTTCCAGGTTCAGCCCGGAAGCGTCACATTTATCTGCGACTACATAAACCAGGTAATTGGAATAGTTAAGCCTTGATATAGAAGCAATAACGTCAGGCAGCTGCTGCGTTTGCTCATAAGTCGCTACGATCAGCGCGTAATCTGCTTCCGGAAGTTTTACAGGTTTCTGATCAACCTTCTCCTTTTTGGTAAACAGATTGAACATCAGCAGTAATACCGGAAAAATCAGGTAAAAGCCGATTGCCATCTGGCATAACCACCATAAGAACCAGACTATTGTCATTCCGTTACTTGTTTGGAGACTCTTCCAGATTGCTTCAAAATATCCTGCGCGCCAGTCAATACCCAGCCTGCCATTTTTCCATTCAGACCTTTGAGATACTCAATTTTTGACCGGTCTTCGTAAGAAATGCTGTGCCCGCTTTCAAAAACTGCTACTACTGCATCCGAGAATGTGATCCATTCTTTGGCTTTGTTCATGGATACCAGTGAACCTGCGTCGACCAGAATCGTATCATACTGGGTTTTCAATGTTGCGAGCGCCTCTTTGATCCGCGCTTCGTCGGCCAGTTCGAGCAGCGACACGTCACCACCTTTGTTGGCCAGGATTGAAATAGAACCATTTGCAGCAGCTGTAACCGTATCCCCTTTCGTAAGGTAATCTTCCAGGTAGCGCGAGCCGGTGTTCAGCTTTGTAATATCGGCCGCATTGAAATTACCATCGATAATCAATACCCTTTTGTTGATTTTGGAGAATGCCCAGGCAAGGCTCAAAGTCAGCAAAGTCTTCCCGCTTCCTTCCGAAAGGCTGGTAACCGAAAGGATCTTTGGGTCCGGATATTCATTGTCCAGCTCGAAACGAATGGACCGGATCAGGTTCCTGAAAAGTTCTATTTTGCCTTCGGTGGTATGTTCATTCTGCAATTCACTAATAGGAAAACCGCCGCCAAGCTGATTGACAAAACCCAGCACAGGCCGGTCGGTTGCATTCGCAAGCTGCTGCGGATAGCGAATTGAGGAGTCGAAAAAGTAAAGGATAAAGAGAATGAACAGGCAGAATGCAAAGCTGATCACGCCGGAAAGGATCACCAGTACGATCTTTTTAGAAGGCTGGATTACGCCAGGAAGCGCTCTTTCAGCGATTTTGAGCGTGGCAGGAAAGCTGGAAAGCATTCTGGCGTCGTTGTACTTCTGGAGTGCTTCCATGTACTCGCGGCCGGCAATGTCAATGGCAGTTTCAAACTCCTGTACCCGCGCTTCATTCGGTACCAGCCCGTCAAACTTGTTGTTCAAAGCTTTCAGCTCTGCTTCGATCGTCTCCAGACTGTTAGCGGCAAGGTCGCGCTCCACTTCCATTGTCAACTTTTGAGAGACCAGATTTTCTTTGATAGAGAGCGGACTGTAAACGTACCTGTCGGTAGATTCATCAATTTGCGCAGACAATTTCGTCTGGATCGAGTCCAGAGTTGCCTTGTACTTGGGATCAAAATTGCTCTTTACATAAGCTTCATTCACAGTTCTAAGCCGCTGTTTTGTAGCAACAATGCTCTGGTTGATGCCGGAAACGGCACTTTCGAAGTATTTACGGTCGTTCGCGCTGAATTTATTGTCGATATTCCTGATCGCCACACCGTATGCAATAACATCTTTCTTGGCTACTTCTCTTCTCAACTCGAACTCGGCCATTTGTCCGTACAAACTTTTAGCCTGTTCGTCCAGGTTTAGTACCCGGTTTCGGATCTTGTAATCGCGTAATCCATTCATTTGGACACGCAGCGCCATTCTTTTCTGTTCAAGAAAATCAGCAAGAAAGCTGATCGTACGGTTGTAAGTGTCTGTCAAACGTGTCGAATACATTTTGATAAACTCACTACCGAGCGTATTAATCACAAACGACGCCATCAAGGAGTTATCCGCCTCGTATTCGATATTGATAAAATCACTGTTGGAAAGCCGGAAAATAGTAAGCTTCTTTTGTAAAGACTCGGCGTCGTAGCCCATATCTTTTAAAATCACCTGCAACTTCTTCTCCTGCGGAACCGCGGGTGAGAGCTCCTGCTGCGTCTTGTACTTCTGTGTCAGCAGGTTTACAGCCTGGCTTCGTGCATTCTGGTCCATTGCCTGCAACTCTTTTGAAGCCGAGCGGAAATCATCTTTTTCCGCCGCTTTCAGATCGTGGAGCAACAGCTGATACGAAACCTGATCGAGCACTTTCTTCTGCGACATCATCTGAATGATGTTGTCAAACTTTCTGGCAATCTCGAAATCCTGCTCAGTGCCATTGTTCATCAACCCCTGCTCGGTCTTGTCAACCAGCCCCGTTGCAATGCTTCCGTGCGATTTGAACTGGTCAGGCAGTGATTTTACCAGGAAATACGCTGCTACTACCGTGATCAGCGGCACAAAGATCAGTACGAACTTATTTCTATATAATATTCTCAGAAATTGCGAGAGCTCTGTCATTTGATGTCTTCCAATTTTTGTCCTAATAATTCTTCCAAAGCGCTTTTAGAGATAAGCACATCTGCCTCTGCCGATACCTTGGCCTGCTGCCGGTCCGATATCACCACCAAAGCTTTACTGTACTCTTCCAGCGTAGTCTCGCCTTTTTCGTACTTGTATTTCAGCTCTTCTGCAAGCGCTTCCACGTCATGCAATGCATCAGACTTGATCCGCAGCAGCACTTTGTACTGCGCATAAGCAAAGTAGCGCTGCTTCACATCGGCTTCCAGGTTCAGCAGGTAAGTGTCCCGGTCGTGCTCTACAGCCTTTAATTCACTCTTTGCCTGCCTGATCAAAGACGGCTTTTGCAAAAGCGAGCCGATGTTCACGAAAAAGCCAAACTGGTATCCGTTCAGGAAATTGGGATTGATGGTGGAGGCCAGCCGATCCGGACTGTACAGGTAAGAGAAGGAAAGGATCTCAAAATAGGAAAGCTTCATTTTTTTGGCATTGTAAGTGCCGGCGTCAACCCTCGACTGATACAACTTCAACTTAGGGTAGTTTTTCTTGGCGATCTCCACCAGCTTTTCGAGATAAGAAAAGGAAATTTCGTCCGACAATGCATTTTGTGCCTTCGCGGGAGCCAGTGAGATCAGGAAAATTATCAGGTAGCAGAAATATTTCATTTAGAGAATTTAAGTGAGTAGTAGTTCTGAGGGGGGTATGGGGGGTATCTAAACGTTTTCTGATTGTAATAGTGCAGGGAAGGTTTTTAGAATGATCTGCATATCCATTTTGAATGAAAATTCCTTCGCATAGGTAATGTCAAGTTGTGTTCTTTCTTCTTCTGACATATCTGCTTTTCCTTTTCCTCTCTTGGTAACCTGCCAGAGGCCAGTCAATCCGGCCGGTCCCGCAAAACGGAAGATTTTATCGTCAGTAGTCATTTTTTCAGCTTCATAAAGCGGCAGCGGCCGGTTGCCCACCAGCGACATATCGCCTTTCAAAATGTTGATCAGCTGCGGAAGCTCATCGAGACTGGAATTGCGCAGGAACTGGCCGAACCGCGTGATCCTCGGATCATTCTGGAACTTCATAAAAGCCGCTTTCTGCTCCTTCTGAAAGTGGTACAGCTTTTCGCAAATCTCCTTACCATCGTGAAACAGCAAACTTTTGCATTGATTTCCTGCCTGACACTCCGCACAAAGCCCATTGCTCTCTATTTGCTGTACAGGCTCGGTCGTTTTGTTGTACATACTCAATGCAGCCATTTTGCGGATCTGCTGGTCGGCATCAGTACGCATCGTGCGGAACTTGTAGAGATCGAAGATCTTGTATCCGCTGCCTACCCTTTTTGATTTATAAAAAACAGGACCTTTTGAGTCCAGTCGGATCAGGATAGCAACAATAATGAAAACCGGCAGAAGCAAAAGAACCGCTGTACCTGTGGTGATTACATCAATTGCCCGCTTCCATAATGGCGTATGCGCGCTTTGGCTGCCAATCTTTTGGAGCGCTTTGTTGGCAACATACCACTGTCTCTTCTTGAAATACTTGATCCGGGTAATGAGGTCACCGTCGTCGAAGCGGACGGAGAAAACATCGTCAGCGTGCTTTTTCCGTGCAGTTTCAATCGAATCGCGCGTGAGCTGGTCTACCATTAATACAAATGGGATATTCCCGAATTTCGCTGTGCCGCGGATGTAATCGAGCAGCTCAACGCCGCCACTGTTCACATGCGCCACGATTACGTCGGCCGGAAAATTTTCCTGCAGTGCAGCTAGCAAACTTTCCCGGTCGCTGAAATACTCTACCTGAAGGGCATCTGCAAAACGTTCAGAGAAATGAATGTAATGATCAAAATCGGCATTCAGGTACATAACCCTGAACTGAGCCGCGAAAGACCTGGTCTCGGCATTCGGGCTCGGGATTTCACTGGCAGTTTCCATCTTATCTAAACTGATTAGGAGTATCTTTTGGCGCGGCGCAGGATCGCATTGATCTTGGCGTGTACCTCCATTGGATTGAAGGGTTTCACCATAAAATCATCGGCTCCAAGATTAAGGCATTGGATACGCTCGCTGCTTTCGTCGGAGCCTGAAAGGATGATAATGGGTATTTCCGAGTACAGGTTGCTCGCTTTGGTCACTTTCAAAAATTCCTTACCGCTCAGGTTCGGCATGTTCAGGTCCGCAATGATCAAATCGGCGTGATTCCCTTCTTCCAGCCAGAGCATACCCTCCGAGCCGTCACTTTTGATAATCACGTTGAAGTCCTTTTTTAAAAAGTGCTCCAATATCTTGGTGATACTCGGCTCGTCGTCGATAATCAACAGACTTCTTTTAATGTCCATGGGTTATGTAAATATTAATCAAATACTGATATAGGTCTTAAATGTGCTCGTTATACCGCAGAATTCATCGTAGTGTGCATTCAAACTAGTTGACTTTTCTGACAGACTTGCCGACAAAATAGTTTTGTAGATTTAGTCATAATACTTATCATAACAAAACAGGAAATTGAAAAGGTAAGTCCGATTGTGTCACCATTGTTTTGCTCGTCCTGAGTGTCCTTCTTCATTGTTAAGGCTAATTCCAAGTCGTTCAGGACAATAGCAAGCTATTATGGTTAAGAGAGATGATTTGTAGAGAGTAGGTAGTAAAATTATGCACTGGGAATTACATCACAAAAAATCCTCAGCAAAATTTGAAAATATTTTGCAAATTAATTCTACGTGAATTGTAACCGGTTGATAACGTTCTGGTTATTTAGCGGAGTGAAAGTAGATCGCAACCTGAGCAGGCGCATCAAGCGAAATCCCGTTTTGCTTCGCCGGTGTCCAGGGCGGACCGTTGCGAACAATGTCGATCGCAGATTGTTGAAGAGATAGTTTACCCGTGGCTTTGATGTCAGTTAGCGTCCCGTCGGATTTCACCATGAAACTTACAATAACCGTCTCATTACCCTCGTGGTGCGGCGTATTTTGCCGGATATAGGAAAGATAGTCCTGCCAGCCAGCTTGCGGCTGCGGCTTTCCGTCTGACTGCGCGTCAAACTGCTCGTTCAGAACACCATCTGAAACCAGGCGGGAAGAAGAACGGCTGACTTTGGCAGGAGCCGATTTTTTAAACAACTGAATGGATGACGGCGGAGCCACGAATGCAGAAGGGACAGGCTCCGCAACAGCAACGCGCGCGCCAACCGGCAGAGAATCAGCCAGTATATCCTGCATAACCGGAGGAGCAGCCGCAATATTTAGCTCAGGCTCCGCAGCAGCATTTACAGGAAGTGGCCGCGCTGATTTCTGCTTTTTCGGCAACAGAGGAGCTGGCGCTACTGGCGCTGATTTCTGCTCCGGCGCAGTTTCCTTCGCTTTCACAATGGGCTGTTCAATGAGCGTGGGAGTCTGGCCGACTTCTTCGACAGTCCTCGTTTGTGAAAAAACAATCCAGAAAACTCCGGCCGTGATCAAAATTGCCGCAGCGGATGCGTAACTCCACAAGTAAGCTTCACGCGATTTATTGCGGGCTAGTCTTTCTGCCAGCTTGTCTGCAAGCGCGTTGCTGATCATTTCGGCTTCGGCAGCAGTCGGGCTTAATAGTAGGAAACCCTCGTAAGCTTCTGCGAATGCAGGATTGCTCAGGAGTCTTTTTTCAAATGCATGCTGCTCCTCGAAAGACATGGTGCCGCTTTGGTAGCGCTCAAAATCTTTCAGGTTAATGGGGGAACGTTGGTCAAACTCAGCCATTTCTTTCCATACAAATTTTCAGGTTCCGCTTCCCGTTCTGGATATAGCTTTTCACCTTTTCTAAACCAAACCCCGTTTCCGAGGCAATTTCCCGGTAACACTTACTCTCAATGTAAAACAGGGTCACCGCCAGCTTTTGCTCGGACGACAAGATGGAGAGACATTTGTCGAGTGACTGCATCTGTTTTTGCGAAAAAATCTCTGCCTCTCCGGTGTCAACTATCGCCAGCAGCTCCACAGCCTCTTCCACACTCCCGTCCATTGAAACAAACACCTGTGCAGACCTCAGCTGCATTAAGCAGAAATTCCGGGCTACTGAATGCAGCCAGCTGCTGAAATGCTGCACTTCATGTACCCGCAGGTCTTTCACAAGCTTCTCGAAAATCTGCATGACTGCATCTTTCGCGCGGCTCTCATCTTTGAGGTATTTATAACAAATCCCAAAAACAGTTTCCATATAAGGTTCATACAACGCGCCCAGAAACCCCAGCTCACCAGACTGGCGATAGGCTTCCAGCAGTTCCGCCTCATTGCGCGGAGCTTTATACTTTTGGGTAAATACCTTTAAAAACCTCACATGTGTATGCTTGAAGAAAAACCCATTCAACTAACAGCTGGATGCGCGACGGAAAGCTTTTCCATAAAATTGTTCAGAAATTTTATGGAAAAGCTTTCCGTCGCGCATCCAGTCAATAAACTTAAACTTTATTCACCATGAAAGGAAAGATCGTAATACTCCTTGCATTATTCCTGAGCGCGTTCGCTGTGCTGCCGGATAGGATAATTAATGGAAAGGTAACTTTCAATAATCAGCCGGTCGCCGGCGCCCTGATTTCCATGGAAGGGAGCAAAGCTACTTCCACAACAGACCAGCAGGGAGAGTTCACCATTTCAGTTCCGCATTTTACCAAAATCCTGAAAGTAACAGCCGCAGGATTTAAAGCACAACAAATAGCCTTAACCTCTGCTTCTTTCCTGAATATAGTTCTGGAAAAACCAGCATTTGATCTGAAAAAGGAGCCACGACTCGTCGGTACTTACGAGCAGGCGCCTAAAAAAGTCACTAATCAGTTTGCAGGAATGTCCGCTCCCGCCCCGGCAGCTTACTCCATGAGACAGAGTAGCCCATTGTTTGACCAATTAACCGTATCTTACAAGGCAATTGATGAAAATGGCTTCCAGGTAACTAGTCAGCAGGCAGTTACCACATTCGCGGCAGATGTGGATCGCGCATCATACAGTAACATTCGCCGCTATCTTAATCAGGGCAGCCTCCCGCCGGCAGATGCAGTGCGGATTGAGGAAATGATCAATTACTTTGATTATAACTACCCGCAACCGAAAGGTGACGCTCCCATTGCACTTACTACCGAGCTGACCGACTCCCCCTGGAACACGGGGCTCAAACTGCTGCACATAGGAATGCAGGCGAAAAAGGTATCTGTCGAAAATTTGCCGCCTTCAAACCTGGTTTTCCTTGTGGACGTATCAGGCTCGATGAATGCTGAAAATAAATTGCCGCTGGTGAAAGAGGCGCTCAAACTACTGGTAAACCAGCTGCGGGAGCAAGACAAAATTTCCATTGTCGCTTACGCAGGTGCCGCGGGGATTATCTTACCTCCTACCCCCGGAAATGAGAAGTCGAAGATCAAAGCTGCACTTGAAAAGCTCGAAGCCGGCGGCTCGACTGCCGGTGGTGAAGGGATTGAACTCGCTTATGATCTGGCCGCCGAGCATTTCATCACGAAAGGCAACAATAGGGTTATCCTGGCCACTGACGGCGATTTCAATGTAGGTATTTCAACTGAGGCAGGCTTGCAGCGGCTGATTGAACAAAAAAGAAAAAGCGGCATTTACCTCAGCGTAATGGGATTCGGAATGGGCAACTACAAGGATAACGTGGCCGAAACGCTGGCCGACAAGGGGAATGGAAATTACGCTTACATCGACAATATACAGGAAGCCAGAAAGGAATTTGTACATGAGTTTGGCGGCACCTTGTTCACTGTCGCCAAAGACGTGAAAATTCAGATCGAGTTCAACCCGGCGCATGTGCAGGCTTACCGGCTGATCGGCTATGAAAACAGGGCGCTGAAAAACGAAGAATTTCACGACGACAAGAAAGATGCAGGAGAAATGGGATCGGGACACATCGTCACTGCGATTTACGAGCTAATTCCGGCGGGCTTCAAGAGTAGCTACTTGCCGAAGACCGATCCGCTCAAATATCAGAAAAACAACATTTCAGCTGATGGAAAAACAGACGAGCTGCTCACAATCAAAGTACGCTATAAAGAACCAGACAGTGAGAAAAGTAAGCTGTTCGATCTGCCCGTAGGCAACAGCTCCCGTCCATTTGCCAGCTGTTCAGAAAACCTCCGCTTTTCAGCGGCAGTTGCCGAGTTCGGATTACTGCTCAGAGATTCTGAGTTTAAAGGCGAAGCTTCCTATGCAGACGTGATCAGTAAGGCGCAAAATGCATCGGGCAAAGACAATGAAGGCTATCGTACTGAATTCGTGCAGCTTGTGAAAACCGCCCGGTCACTTCAAGATACCAGAGAGACTGCAAGCAGGAAGTAATAAAACAAAAAGAGAGTCCTGCGAGGGCTCTCTTTTCACTTATTTGCTTGCTTTAAATTTCAATGCAATTTTGGTGAGATTGGGATAATCGTAAGCTGTGCTTTGGGTTTTCATGATGAACGAGCTTTCACTTACATCTCCCGGAGCGATCGTCCAGTCGCTTGGTGATGGTGGCGCGCCGGGAGAGCCTACAGTGATTTTACTTTCATTCAACTTCCATTGCAGCTGAAAAGGCCTGGATTCTCCCTTGAAAACTCCTTCGAAATTTCCGTCTTTTCGGATCTCCACAATCTCCATATAGCGTTGAAAATCGATCCCGCCAAATTGCTGCGTCATTTTTCCATTCTCAAATGTCACTGCATCATTCACTCTGATCTCATCTATTTTCCACCTGGGTGCAGCAGTCAGATACGCCGCAGCTTCTTTCGGATCTCCTGCCGTTTGACTGCAGGAAGTTATCGCGACAAGGAGCGCGCACAGCGACAATAACAATGGAAAAGCAGCAGTTTTCACTTAACAAAAAAGAATATTGGCCCACAAAGTAAGAGGTATGTGGGCCAAAAACTAATCGCGGTTATACAATTGCGCCAGCTCTGCCAGAAACTGCTGGTCTTTTTCGCCATACTGGTCCGGCAGTAACCGCCATGCCCAGTTGTCGTCATTAGAACCCGGCACGTTCATCTTCGCACTTTCGTCGAGATTAAGTACATCCTGCATAGGCAGTATCGCAATCTTAGCAACGGACTGATAAATCAACCTCGCCATTTCCGCGTAAGCATTCTCTTCGGTTACTTCCTTGCCCGTATAGCGTTCCAGCCTCGCCTTCACGCCTTCGTCGGCTGACTGCTTAAACCAGCCGCGGGTTGTATTATTATCATGGGTACCTGTGTACGCGATGAAGTTGAATGCATAATTATGCGGGATGTGATCCGACTGCGGCATGTTTTCGTCGAATGCAAATTGAAGGACTTTCATGCCCGGCAATGCAAACTGGTCGCGGAGCTTGTAAACTTCCGGTCCGATCTCGCCCAGGTCCTCGGCGATAAATGGCAGCTTACCCAATGCAGACTGGATCTTTTCAAAAAAGGCTGCGTCCGGCCCCAGCTTCCATTTACCATTGATGGCGGTTTTCTCATCGCCAGGAACCTCCCAATAATCCGCAAAAGCACGGAAGTGATCAAGACGTACCAGGTCAAAAAGCTCGACATTCTTTTTCAGACGGTCAATCCACCACTGGTAACCCTGCTGCTCAACAACTTCCCAGTTGAAAACAGGCATTCCCCAAAGTTGTCCATCGTCAGAAAAAGCGTCAGGCGGCACACCTGCAACACCTGTGATCTTTCCGGATTTATCAATGCAGA
The DNA here is from genome assembly GCF_000701505.1 of Dyadobacter crusticola DSM 16708. Classification (GTDB taxonomy): domain Bacteria; phylum Bacteroidota; class Bacteroidia; order Cytophagales; family Spirosomataceae; genus Dyadobacter; species Dyadobacter crusticola. The sequence goes on from NZ_JNJB01000005.1 coordinate 489,221, forward strand.
ACAGCTCTTTGTTCGCCCAAACATCCGCAGAATCATAGCTTACATAAAAAGGAATATCACCCAGGAGCTTAATTTCCAGATTACTGCAATACTCGCGCAGATTTTTCCATTGTTTGTCAAAAATGAACTGTTGCCATTTCACAAACTCAATGAGCTCCGATTTCGTATTTTCAATTTCTTTGATCGCAGCTTCGTCTCGCATCTTAAACTGGTCTTCCCACTCGTGCCAGGGTGCACCGTCGTGTTGTGTTTTTAGCACAATGTAGGTGGCAAAATCCTGCAACCACTCAGCGTTCTGGTCGCAGAAGTCGTTGTAAGACTGCTGGTCACCTGCTTTGTCTTGCTGCTTGTAAGCTGCAAAAGCTTTTTCCAGGATTTCGGTTTTAATGCGGTTTGCTTCTTCGTAATCGACTTTGTCAGATGGATCCACCTGAAACTCAGCCAGCGTTTCGGCATCGAGCAAACCTTCATTTACCAGCAGCTCGGGACTGATCAGCAGCGGATTTCCCGCCCGGCTCGACACCGCGCTGTAAGGCGAGTTAGCTTGCGAAGGCTCGGTGGGGTTCAGCGGCAACAATTGCCAGATCCGCTGGTTGCTCTTGTTCAGAAAGTCGGCGAATGCAAATGCCTGCGGGCCGAGGTCGCCTATCCCAAAAGGAGAAGGCAGTGAAGTGATGTGCAGCAAAACACCTGCTTTACGCTCATTATCAGGTTTCGAACCTTTCAGTAATCCGAAAGGCAATTTTTCAAACAGATCTGATGGTACCAGTTTGCCCTGCCACTCACCTTTTTGCTTTGTCAAAACGTCCATCCATTCCGGGGCAAGTCCGTCAGGCAGCACGACGCTCGTATCCTTCCAGTCAATGTCAAAGAATGACGTTTGCTGCTCCTTGCACAGCGCGGCAATGTGCATTGGAATCACTACCACGTAGTAGTCTTTCTTATGCTTCCGGGCAAAAGCCATTAAATGGTTCTTGTATTCACCCCGGGTTTTTAATGGAATGTACTGACCTTCGGTGAAGATATGTGCTTCATTCTTACGCAAATGGAAGAGCTCCGAAGTAAGCCACAGCTTAATTTTCGCGGTGTACCTTTCGTCCCAGAGCTTTTCGAGCAGGCGGTCGGATTCATAATCTTCCAGTTCTTTCAGCCATTTGATGCGTTTGTCAAAATCCGGTGCGCGGCGGTTGTCGGGATCCACCAGCGAAAAGTCCCAAAGCTCGCATCCCTGGTACACATCGGGAATCCCTGGCAACGTAAATTTAAGCAGTACCTGCGCCAGTGAGTTGATCACTCCGTAATCTGCTATATCACCCAGGAAACCCTGGAAGTCTTTGTAAAATGCGCTATCGTGTTTCAGCAATGCAGCCGCAAAATCCTTTGCTTTCTGCTCATATTCCTCATCAGGCTCAGACCAGGAAGAATTCACTTTTCCTTCACGCAAAGCTTTTTGCAGGTACTCGGCAAGACGATTGGAAAAATCATCCTCGTCCTCGCCCGGCATGGGGTGCGCACCTGTGATAGTTTGGTAAATTAGGTATTCATCGTTCGCGTCCGGCCCTTTGCCACCTTCCCTGAGATCGGCTGTCAGCTCGCGCCATTGCTCCACCTTTTCAAGCCAGCCTTCGGCCAGGTCTGTCAGCACATTCAGTCTTGCGCGCACATCCTCTCCGCGCTTGGTATCGTGCGTGGAAGTCGCATTCAATGCAAGCGGCCATTTCTGTTGGCGCTTGGTCATATAGCTGTGAAAATCCTTCACGGTCACACCAAAGCGGTCGGGAAAATCACCTACCTCGTTGTGTGCGATGAAGCGATTGTTGGTATACATCAATGTATCCTCCCCTCCTTTCGCCATCAGCGGACCCGAGAACTGCATGCAGCGCTGGTAAAATTCGAGCGCGCGTCCGTTATATTCCTCATCTTCCTGTTCACCCGGCTTTTCAATCAGGCATTTGGAAAACAGTTCAGCAGCATCGGACAAATCGGGGTGGTATTCCAGTACCTCGTCGATGATCGACTTCACGGCTGCATTCTCCGACTCGGAAAGTGGCATCTGGTTGCCGTAATAGCGGTACACCGGACAATGCACCAGGAATTCACCTATGAGTTTTTTCAAATTCTCTTTGCCCGCAGCTTCCAGTTCGTCGTTGGTTGCAAGTTCCAGTTCGGTGAACAGGTGATAGAGGTTTTCAAGCTCCCCGCCCATGTGTCCGTACAGTATCTCAGATTTTTTGCTCAAAAGCTGATCGTGCACAGGCTTGTCGGACGACACCAGCTTCTGATAGAATCCATCGAAGATTTCCTCAGCAGCAGGATTTGACAAAAGGTTATTGATCATCGCAAGAAACTCGTAGCCCGTTGTTCCCTGGATCGGCCATTGCTCTGGGAGATCTTCATCTTTTTCCAGGATCTTTTCAGCGATAATGTACGTATCCTCTCCTACTGCACTCCTGAGTTTAGCCAGGTATGAATCGGGATCGAAAAGCCCGTCGATATGGTCAATACGCAGCCCCTGAAACACTCCCTCTTTTACAAGTTCTTTTGTCAGCCTGTGGTATTCGTCAAAAACCTCGTCGTTTTGCATGTTGAGACAGATCAGCCCATTGACTGTAAAAAACCGGCGGAAGTTGATCTGTTCTTCGGTTTTCTGCCAGTGGCAAAGCACGTAGGTTTGCAGGTCGGCTACCTCGGTAAGCAGCTCTTTGCTCGCATTGAAATGCGCCAGAGTTTCGTCAATGTACTTTTTGATCTGCTCATTTTTGTATAAAGAGGCAAGCTGCAACATCAGTTCGTTCCATCTTTCAGAAAAGACATTTGCATCTTCCACTTCATGGATATCTTTCAGCTGCGTCACAAATTGCTGTACAGACTGCGGCTGGTCACTCTCCGAAACGGAAAGAATGCGCTGGTAGGATCTCAGGTTCAATGGGAAAGCGCCGCCGGAAAATTCGAGCATCAGCCTGTTGTTGGTATAAACAAGCTTTAACTCCCCGCTTTCAATCACTTCTGCAAGATCGTTTGCCAAAAACGGCACCATAATGCGCCCCTTAAACAGGCGGTTGTTCCAGGCAATGTCAAAAAAGGAGGCATAGCGCGACTGTGTTCCCTTTTCGAGAACATCCATCAGCCACGGGTTATCGGAATGGAACGCCATGTGATTGGGCACGATATCCTGCAACCAGCCGATATTGCCTTCGTGAAGTTTGGCGCTGATTGCTTTCAGCTGGTCCAGCGTGCCGAGTTCAGGGTCAATGTATGCCGGGTTTACCCCGTCATATCCATGTGTGCTCCCCGGGGTCGATTCCAGAATGGGCGAAGCATAGATAGTACCAACTCCCAGTTTCCGGAAATAGGGAATCAGTTTTTCAAAATCCTTAAATGTGAATGTATGGTTGAATTGTATGCGGTAGGTAGATGCAGGATGATTCATAAAATGCTGTTTTGGATCTGACCCTGCCCTTTAAATATTATGCCAGACAATTTTCAGCACAGCGTCGCATCAGGCTTGCAGCAGTGATCTCAGCAAAACCAGATCGAGCGGCTTCGGCAGCAGCTTGATAATAAACGGGTTATTATCAGCTTCGGCAAAATCGTTGGGGTCAACTGTGGATGAAATCATGAACAGCCTGATACGGCTTCTTACCGCATCCGGCAACAGCCCGTAATGCGCGGCGAATTCAAATCCATTCCGCCCTGGCATTTGCAGATCGAGCAGGATGACAGTCTCTGGCATTTCATGACTCTGCTTGACCAGGTACTCTTCCGCCAGCTCAGCCGAACTGAATGTCAGCACACTGGTAGCCAGTCCGCTTTTTAGCAGCAGCTTTTCCTGTGTGAACAGGTCGAATACGCTATCATCAATTAATATGAATTCCATGCATGCAGGGAAATTTGAGTCATTGCCAAGCCTTCCGCCGGAGGTTAGGAACAATAAATGTAGAAAAATAAATTTTTGTTTTACATTTAAGTGTAATTGTAGAATTAGTTAACAAAAGAGACCAATGTACAATTTCTAACTCCTATCCCTTCTCTGAAATGTTCGCATAATTCTCATTTGGTGCTGATTGCTAATGAAACTACCTCTACTGCTTTGTTTTATACTCACGCTTGCGTTCTCTGATTCCAGCGCCCAAGCCCGAAACCGTCCGTTTCGGCACCTCACGACCAACCAGGGACTTTCGCAAAATAATGTGAACAGCATTGTAATGGACAGGCGGGGCTTCATGTGGTTTGGCACACAGGATGGGCTGAATATGTACGATGGATACAGGTTTACCGTTTACCGCCACGATCCCCAGAACCCGAAAAGCATCTCGCACAGCTATATTACCGCATTGTTTGAGGATAATAAAGGAAAGCTTTGGATTGGTACCAACGACGGCGGACTGAATGTATATAACTACCAGCAGGATAGCTTCACTAAGTTCAGGCACGATCCCGCGAACCCGAAAAGTCTGGGCAATGATAAAATTACCTCCATTGCGCAGGATCGGTCGGGCCGTATCTGGATCGGGACGGGGGGCGGCCTGAGCTCCTATGATCCTGCCGCAAAGCAGTTTTCAGTTTACAAGCACAATCTCGCCGATCCGCAATCGATCAGCCAGGACCATGTCAGAAGTGTGCTGGTGGACGGCGAAGGGATGGTTTGGGCGGGTACGTTGTCGGAAGGCTTGAACAGACTTGATCCGAAAACCGGGAAATTCACGCGCTACAAGCACAATCCCGCAGACAAAGCCTCACTCGGACCGGGCGAGATCAACAGCCTTTACGAAGACAGGAACCAGTATCTCTGGATAGCTACCGAGGGCGGCGGGCTGAACATGCTCGACAGGTTGAATGGAATTTTTAAAAAAATCCGCAACGATCCTGCCCGTCCCACAAGCATTTCGCATAACGATATCATGTCTTTTGAAGAAGATATGGCCGGTCGACTGTGGATAGGTACTCGGAACGGTGGTATCAACATCCTAGAAAAAGACGGAACCTTCACGAAACATGAATTCAGCAAGGCCAATGTGGAAGGTATCAACAATGGGTCCATTTACTCGATGTTTTGTGACAAAAACGGCACGATGTGGATCGGGACTTTCAGCGGAGGCGTAAACATACTAGACCACGAGCCGCTGAAATTTAACCGGTTCAGAAGCAGCGCCGCGATACAGGAAGGATTGAACAACGACAATGTGCTCTCGCTTACCGAAGACCTGAACGGGCAGATGTGGCTGGGTACCGATGGCGGCGGCGTGAATGTAATGAACCCGGAAACTGGGAGTTTCAAACACTATTTACACATACCTGGAAACAGCGCATCGGTAGCCAGCAACTTCATCACCTCGGTAATCCGGGACATGGAAGGAAAGATCTGGGTCGGGAATTACAAAGGCGGACTAAGTTTTTTTAACAATGGTACAGGAAAGTTTGTCAACCTGAATAACAACCCTAAACTCAAACCGATCACGGCGAACATTTATTCGATGATCGACGATGGAAAGGGGCACATCTGGATCGGCAGCTCCGACGGACTGCTGCGTTTCAGCAAGTCGGATTATTCTTACATCACCTTCAAAAATGATCCGCGCAACCCCGGCAGCATTGGAAATAACGTGGTGGCGTCTGTGTACATGGACAAAATGGGCCAGCTCTGGCTAGGCACCGAAGGAGGCGGCCTGAACCTTTACAATGAAAAGTCAAACAGCTTTACCCGTTTTTTACATAATCCAAAAGACCGCAAAACGATCAGCAATAACCTTGTTAACTGTACGGTTGAAGACAGCAAGGGCAATTTGTGGGTTGGTACCAATGGCGGCATTAACGTTTTTGATAAAAGGACAAAAAGCTTTACATCTTACACCCAGCGCGACGGCCTTCCAAGCGACCTGATCTGGGGCATTCTGGAAGATGAACATGGAATGATGTGGATCAGTACGAATAATGGTTTGTCGAGATTTGATCCGGCTACCCGGACTATCCGCAACTTCGATATCAGTGACGGATTGCAGGGAACTTCTTTCAACAGAATGGCAAGCTACCGTGACAAGAGCGGGAAAATGTATTTCGGCGGGCAAACCGGACTTAATATTTTTCATCCCGACAGCATTCGGTACAATAAATTCATCCCGCCGGTTTACGTCACAGATTTCCAGATCTTCAATCAGTCGGTTAGTGTGAGCGACAGTACTGCGCTTTCGAAACACATTACCCAGACAAGGGAAATCACTGTTTCGTATGAAGACCTGATGCTTTCATTCGAATTTTCAGCCCTGAACTTCACATTACCCAGGAAGAACAGGTATGCCTATAAGCTCGAAGGTTTTGATAAAGACTGGATTTATTCAAACACAACACGCAAAGCCACTTACACCAACCTTGACCCCGGTGATTACCTGTTCCGAGTGAAAGCTTCCAATAATGATGGGGTCTGGAATGAGACAGGTACTTCGATCCGGCTGCATATCATTCCGCCCTTCTGGCAGACCTGGTGGTTCCGTGTTTTCGGATTGCTGGCTATTGCAGGCTGCATTTACCTGTTTTACCAGACCAGAGTAAAGGTGATCAAAAATCAGAAGCAGGTTTTGCAGCGTAAGGTGTTTCAGCGAACCAAAGAGGTTATACGCCAAAAACAGGCCCTGGAAGAGCAGGCAACCAGTCTGCACCAGCTCAATGAACATTTACAGCAAAAGAACATTCGAGAGCTTCAAGCGCGGAAGGAAGCCGAGAAAGCAAACCAGGCGAAAAGTGTGTTTTTGGCTACAATGAGCCACGAAATCCGCACACCTATGAACGGGATTCTCGGAATGGCGGTATTGCTTTCGCAAACAGAAATGACGGAGGAACAGTCCGAGTATACCCAGACAATCATCAGTTGCGGCGACGGGTTGCTGACCGTGATCAACGACATTCTGGACTTCTCGAAAATCGAGTCTGGTAACATGGAGCTCGAACACAAATCTTTCGACCTGCACGATTGCATTGAGGAGGTACTCGGGATCTTTGCCGGGAAAGCTGCTGATCTCGGGCTGGACCTGGTGTACCAGATCGATCCGGCTATACCTTCCCAAATTGTCGGCGACAATCTCAGGTTGAGGCAAATACTGATCAATCTGGTCAGTAATGCTGTCAAGTTCACGCATAAAGGCGAGATCCTGGTAAATGTAACAAGGGAGAACCCGGGGCAACACACTTCCGAAATCCAGTTGAAATTTCAGGTACGGGATACCGGGATCGGGATTGAACATGAAAAGCTGGACCTGCTTTTCAAAGCTTTCTCCCAAGTGGACTCGTCGCATAGCCGTAAGTATGGCGGTACCGGACTGGGGTTGGTAATCAGCCAGCGCCTGACCGAACTGATGGGCGGCAAGATATATGCAGAAAGTGACCCCGGAAAAGGCACGAGCTTCTTTTTCACCATAAAAACCACAGCGGGGAATGCTACCGGCGAGCTTTCCGAAGAAACCGATGGAAGTGAAAATGCAGGCAAGCAGGTATTGGTTGTGGATGATAATAAAACCAACCTCCGCATCATTGAAGCGCAGCTTAAATACTGGAAACTGACTCCAGTACTGGCGTCGTCGGGAGAAGATGCACTTTCCAAGCTGAATGCCGAACACAAGATCGAGCTGGTCATTACCGACCGGAATATGCCAGGTATGAGCGGCGTGGAGCTGGCCCAGCAAATCAGAGCCAAGTACCCCGAGTTGCCAATTGTACTGCTTACGTCGATGGGCGACGAGACGCGCAAGAATTATCCCGGAATATTCCATTCCGTTTTGACTAAACCCGTAAAACACCAGAAGCTGGGCGAAGTAGTAAGAAAGCAGCTTTCAAGACAAGTGTTACCCCCTGACCCAAAAGCTGCTGCACCAAATGCACTCGCCACCAGCTTCGCCTCTGAGTTCCCGCTCAAAATCCTGATGGCAGAGGATAATGCGATTAATGAGAAGCTGTTCGTAACGGTACTATCCAAGCTTGGCTACATTCCCGTGGTGACCAGGAATGGGAAAGAGGCTGCTGCAGAAGCAGCCCGCAACGCTTACGACCTGATTTTCATGGATATTCAAATGCCCGAAATGGACGGGCTTCAAGCTACCGGCGTGATCCGCAGGTCACCCGGCCCTCAACCTTATATTATTGCAATGACCGCGAATGCAATGCAGGAAGACAGGCAGATTTGCCTGTCAGCGGGAATGGACGATTATATAGCCAAGCCGTTGCGATATGAGGAAATAAAATCTGCATTACAACGTGTTTACCAGCAGCGCTACACGGTTTCCGACCTGAGCTGATCTATTTGATCGATTTGTAGGTTAAAACTTTCATTTTCAATTTCGTATACGTGCACAATGTTCGTCAAACGTATACTTTTGCCTGGAAGGGTTTGTAAAAAACCATTTCTGCAGGCATGATTTTGATTGCTTGATAGTCCATTCGGCAAAATGAAAAACTAAAAAACAGATCGATGAGCAACCAGGACGGAAGAAAACGCGTGGTAATCACCAATGTTAGTCCCCAAGTTGAGGCTGGTAAATACCCGGCAAGACGTGCCATAGGTGAAAGCATTGATTTTTCGGCTGATGTGTTTGGTGACGGTCACGATGTGGTGGCTGCCGCTGTGATTTACAAGCACGAAACCGAGGAAAACTGGAATGAAGTCCTGATGCAGTTCACGGGCAATGACCACTGGGAAGCAACCTGGTCTCCCGATAAAGAGGGCATTTACCAATACAGGTTTACAGGTTGGATAGATCATTTTACAACCTGGAAAAAAGGATTGGTTAAAAAATACGACGCTCGCCAGGATATAGCTGTTGAAATCCAGATCGGTGTAGAACTGCTCGAAGAAGCCAGTTTACTGACTGAAAGCCAATACGCAGCGTCATTCAAGCAATGGATTGATTTCTTCAATAACAGCACTGACCAGCAGGCGGCAGTTGACCTGGCTATCAGCGACGAACTAGCTGCGGCAATGTCGCGGATCAGGTACACCGACCGCATTACTGTTTTTGACAAAACCTTTCAGCTCGAAATAGAAAGAAAGAAAGCTGCTTTCAGTAGCTGGTACGAGCTTTTCCCAAGATCAACCTCGCCGGATCCTGAACGTCACGGAACTTTTAAAGACGTGACAAGGCTGCTCCCGAAAGTAGCTAAAATGGGTTTTGATACGTTATACTTCCCTCCTATTCACCCGATTGGTGAAATGAAGAGAAAGGGAAAGAATAACTCGCTGGTCCCATCTGAGACCGACCCGGGCTCTCCCTGGGCTATTGGTAACAGGCTCGGCGGTCACAAAGCAGTACACCCGGAACTGGGAGAAGTGGAGGATTTTGTGGAACTGGTTACAGAGGCCAAAAAGCTGGGTATAGAGATCGCAATGGACATTGCGTATCAATGCGCTCCCGACCATCCCTATGTGAAAGAACATCCACAATGGTTTAAATGGCGCCCGGACGGAACAGTCCAATACGCAGAAAACCCTCCGAAAAGGTATGAAGATATCCTACCATTTGACTTCGAAACCCAAGACTGGCAGAATCTCTGGCAGGAGCTCAAAAGCGTTCTTGATTTCTGGATTGAAAAGGGTGTAAATGTGTTCCGCATTGACAATCCGCATACAAAGGCATTTGGTTTCTGGGAGTGGGTGATTGGTGAGGTTCGCAAGGAAAATCCGCAGATTATCTTCCTGGCAGAGGCATTTACGCGGCCGAGGGTGATGGAGCGGCTGGCTAAGATCGGCTTCAATCAATCCTACACCTATTTTACCTGGCGGAACAGCAAAGGGGAAATAGAGCAGTACCTGAATGAACTGACTAAAACTGACCAGCAGTATTACTTCCGGCCTAATTTCTGGCCTAATACCCCGGATATCCTGCCGCACCACCTTGTCGAGGGCGGAGAGAATGCGCACATCACGCGGTTTATCCTGGCCGCTACACTTTCCTCAAATTATGGATTATACGGCCCGGTTTACGAATATGGCGTTAATACACCGCATCCGGGGAAAGAAGAGTATACAGATAATGAGAAGTATGAGATCAAGCATTGGGACTGGGACAGATATAGCCGCACCCGCGAGATTATCACGAGGGTTAATAAAATAAGAAAGGAAAACCCTGCGCTTCAAACCACCTGGAATATCAATTTCGCCGAAACCAACAATGATATGGTGATCTGCTATACCAAAGTGGATCCATTAAGCAATAATCTGCTGATCATTGCGGTGAACCTTGACTTCTTCAACACACAGGGAGCTAATATCAAGGTACCGCTGCACAAGCTGGGCATGCATTGGGAGCAAAGTTACCGCGTTCGCGATATGCTCAGTGGAGAGTTGTACGATTGGCATGGAGAGTACAATTACGTACAAATGAACCCTTACGAGATGCCGGCACACATTTTTAAAATCGAACCACTCAATTGAGATAACCATGGAATATAAGAACGGAGTGCTTGAAAAGAATTTGCATTGGTATAAGGATGCAATCATTTACGAGCTGCACATCAAAGCCTTCAAAGACGGGAATTGCGACGGTATCGGTGATTTCAAGGGCTTAATGGAACAGCTTGATTATCTTCAGGATTTGGGTGTGACGGCAATATGGCTGCTCCCTTTTTATCCCTCGCCGCTCCGCGACGACGGATATGATATAGCTGATTATTACAGCATTAATCCCTCCTATGGGGACATTGAAGAATTCCAGGCATTCCTGAAAGAGGCACACAAACGCGGTTTAAAAGTAATTACGGAGCTCGTAATCAATCATACTTCCGACCAGCACCCCTGGTTTCAGCGCGCACGGAAAGCACCGAAGGGTTCAGACGAGCGGAATTTCTACGTCTGGACCGATAATCCGAAGCAGTTTAAAGACGCGAGGATCATCTTTCAGGATTATGAAAAGTCAAACTGGACCTGGGACAGCGAGGCGGAGCAATACTACTGGCACCGCTTCTTCCATCACCAGCCGGATCTGAACTACGACAGCGTTCAGGTACAGGAGGAAATCTTTAAAATCATCGATTACTGGTGTGCAATGGGCGTTGACGGGTTCCGCCTGGATGCAGTGCCCTACCTTTTTGAGCGGGATGGTACCAATTGTGAAAACCTGCCCGAAACACATGAGTACCTCAAAAGGTTGCGGAAGTATGTTGATGACCGGCACCCTGGCACTTTGTTGCTTGCGGAAGCTAATATGTGGCCGGAAGATTCCGCTGCTTATTTCGGCGATGGCGACGAATGCCAGATGAACTACCACTTCCCGATTATGCCGCGGATGTTTATGTCGCTGCAAATGGAGGACAGGTACCCTATTACAGATATTTTCGATCAAACTCCGGCAATCCCAGACAATTGTCAATGGGGTATTTTCCTCAGAAACCACGATGAGCTCACGCTCGAAATGGTGACTGATGAAGAGCGCGACTATATGTATAAAGTGTACGTAAAGGATCCCAAAGCGCGCATTAACCTTGGAATCCGACACCGGTTGGCTCCTTTAATGGAAAATAACCGTAAAAAGATCGAGCTGCTGAACTCACTGCTCTTCACATTTCCGGGAACGCCCATTATCTATTATGGGGACGAAATCGGGATGGGAGATAACTTTTACCTGGGCGACCGTGACGGCGTAAGAACGCCAATGCAATGGAGCCCCGATCGCAATGCAGGATTCTCGCAAGCAAACCCGCAACGTCTTTACCTGCCAACTATTCTTGATCCGCAATACCATTACGAGGCAGTGAATGTGGAGCTGCAATCGCGCAACTCGTCCTCACTGCTCTGGTGGATGAAAAAAGCGATAAGCACCCGCAAAAAGTACAAGGCATTCAGCCGTGGTGATATTCACTTCCTGAATTCTGAGAATTCAAAGGTACTTGCATTTACAAGGACATTCGAAGATGAGACAATGCTGGTCATCGCCAACTTGTCGCGTTTCCCGCAACCTGTTGAACTGGATCTGGATCAGTATAAAGGTTTCCAGCCTGTTGAAATTTACAGCAAGAATAAATTCCCGTCTGTAAAGGATAACACCCCGTACTTCTTTACGCTTGAAGCTTACGCTTGTCAGTGTTTCGTTTTGCAAAAAACACACCCTGAACTCGACGAAGTACGTGAGCTTCCATTGCTGCAGCTTGACAAATGGAGCGACCTCGTTGAACCGGAGGTTGTGGATATGCTGGAAAACACATTCCTGCCTTCGTATCTGATGAAAATGCGTTGGTTTGGGGGAAAAGGAAAAGGACTGGACAGCGTAAAGATTGTTTCACACGCCGCTATGCCGCTGGGAGATAATCCGCCTGCTTACATCCTGCTCCTGGAAATGACTTATCAGAACGACCTGCCTGAAATGTACCAGCTTCCGCTGGCATTCGGCAAAGAGCCTTTCTCCTACAAAGTGAAAGAGGATTGTCCACAGGCAGTTGTGGCACGCATCGCGATTCAAGGCGAGGAAGAAGGTGTTTTGTTCGATGCGATGTACGGTCTCGAAATGCAGCAGGCGTTGATCACCAACATGGCCAAAAATGAGAAGATCCAAGCTAAAAACAGCGAGATCCACTTTACAGGCAATGCAAATTTGGCGGCACACATCGAGGAAACCGAACGTGTAAAACCTCGGGTTCTTTCTGGCGAGCAAAGTAATACGTCCGTTACTTATGATGGAAAATATTTCTTCAAGCTTTACAGGAAAGTGGACCGAGCGATCAACCCTGATGTTGAAATCACGCAGCATTTAACCAATAAAGCACATTTTCCAAATATTCCCGCGTTTGTCGGAGCCATTGAGTGGAAACACAGAGAAGGTTCGATGGTGCTGGGTATGATGCAGGAAATGGTTATGAATGCGACGGACGCCTGGGCCAATATGCTTGACCGGTTGGATAGCTTCAATGAAAAAATCCTGTTGGGAGATGCAGTTGAGCTGCCAGAAATGCGTGGAACGCTCACAGAGCCGATTGGATACGAGGATATACCCGACGAGTTAAAAACGTTGCTGGATGTACCTGTTGCTGAACAGGTTGCATTACTTGGTGTAAGAACAGCGGAAATGCATCTGGCACTGGCGTCAGACAAATCATCGGAGGATTTCAAGCCCGAAGATTTCTCTCTTCACTACCAGAGATCGGTGTACTCTTCGCTGCAATCGCTGGTAAGAGTTGCATTCCAGAGTCTTAGCCGCAATTCGAAAAAGCTTTCGCCCGAGGTGAAAGAAGAGGCTGACAAGGTGCTGCAAATGAAAGATGAGATTTTGGCAGAACTGAAAAAGGTGTACTCGCACAAGATAGATACATCCAAGATCAGGATTCACGGCGATTATCACCTAGGCCAGGTACTGTTTACCGGAAAAGACTTCGTAATTCTTGATTTCGAAGGCGAACCCGCGAGAAGTTACAGCGAACGACGGTTAAAACGGTCTGCGCTGCGCGACGTTGCGGGAATGTTGAGATCTTTCCATTATGCCGCCTATGGTAGTCTGTTCCTGGATAACCAGATCAGGAAAGAAGACGTTGGAAAACTGATCCCGTATGTGGAGCAGTGGTACCATTACATGAGCGGATTTTTCATGAAAGCCTATCTGGAAACGGTTAAAGATAACCCGATCATACCTTCGAACAAACAGGATCTGGATATTCTGATACAGACTTTCCTGTTGCAAAAGGCAATTTACGAGCTCAATTATGAAGTTAACAACCGGCCATCTTGGGTAATGGTACCTCTGAGAGGAATCAAGTCCATTATGAAGAAAATTGATCCGGTGATTGTATAAACAAGCTAATATGACTGATCTTCAAAGTACCTCGTTTGCAAGAATGTCCGACTTCGACATAGATATGTTCAAGGGCGGCAAGCATTACCACGCTTACAACAAACTAGGCTCACATATCGCGGAAGTGAATGGACAAACCGGGACGTTTTTCGCTGTCTGGGCGCCGAATGCGAAAGAGGTTTCGGTTGTTGGTAATTTCAACGGCTGGAATCGGGAAAGCCACCCACTGGCCGTCCGCAATGATGGCTCCGGCATTTGGGAAGGCTTTGTGGCGGGAATTGGCAATGGGGAGTATTACAAATATTTCATTGTCTCACATTCAGGTTACCAGGTAGAAAAAGGTGATCCTTACGCATACCACTGGGAAACGCCTCCGAGCACTGCATCAATCGTGTGGGATTTAGGATATAAATGGAGCGACGATCAGTGGATGCAGGAGAGAAAAGCAGCGTCGCCGTTAGAAAAACCCATTTCCATTTACGAAGTGCACATGGGCTCCTGGCGCCGGGTGCATGAGGAAGAAGGCCGGTTCATGACTTACCGTGAGTTGGCTGCCGAGCTGCCTGAGTATTGCAGCTACATGGGCTTCACTCACGTGGAGTTCATGCCTGTGATGGAACATCCGTTTTACGGCTCTTGGGGATATCAGCTGACAGGGTACTTCGCGCCTTCAAGCAGATATGGAACACCGCAAGACTTTATGTTCCTCATTGATGCGCTACACCAGAAAGGCATCGGCGTTATCCTCGACTGGGTTCCTTCCCATTTCCCTACCGACGAACACGGGTTGGGATATTTCGACGGGACACACCTTTACGAGCACGCAGATCCAAAGAAGGGATTTCACCCTGACTGGAAGAGTTTCATTTTTAATTACGGCAGGAATGAAGTCAGGGCGTTTCTGATCTCCAATGCCATTTACTGGCTTGACAAGTTCCACATTGATGCGCTACGCGTAGATGCAGTTGCTTCAATGCTGTACCTTGACTATTCCCGTAATGAAGGTGAATGGATCCCAAACCAGTACGGAGGAAGAGAAAATCTGGAAGCGATTGATTTTATCCGAGAATTTAACTCCGCAGTACACCAGTACTTCCCTGACGTATTTACAGTTGCAGAAGAATCAACTGCCTGGCCGGGTGTAACGCAGCCGCCACAGAATGGTGGCTTGGGCTTTGACATGAAATGGATGATGGGCTGGATGCATGATACATTGTCTTACTTCCAAAAAGATCCCGTGTACCGGCCTTATCATCAGGGGCAGCTGGCTTTCAGCATTCACTATGCATTCTCCGAGAAATTTACATTGCCGCTCTCACACGATGAAGTGGTGTATGGAAAGTATTCGCTGATTGATAAAATGCCTGGCGATCATTGGCAGCAATTTGCAAATCTGCGGCTTCTGTATGGTTATATGTTCGGTCACCCAGGCGCAAAGCTTGTTTTCATGGGCGGGGATTTCGCGCAACGCCACGAATGGCGCCACGATTTCAGCCTTGATTGGAACGAGAATTTGAATCCTTTGCACCAGGGAATTCAGTTGGTGCTCAAAGATCTGAATGCACTGTATCAATCAGAACCGGCATTGTACGAAAAAAACTTTTCCAGCGAAGGTTTTGAATGGATCGACAATCAAGACAGCACGAACAGCGTTTTGACCTGGATCAGAAAAGGCAACACTCCTGGACAGGAACTGATCTTCATAGGAAACTTCACGCCGGTTGTTCGTACCAACTACCGTGTCGGTGTACCGAATCCCGGATACTACAAAGAGCTGTTTAATACGGACAATCTCAAATATGGCGGCTCAGACCTGCTCTGCGGAGAAGAACTCGAAAGCTACCCGATTCCAAAGCACGGGAAGATGCATTCCATTCCAATGACCCTACCTCCCTTGGCCATTGTTGTGCTGAAACTTGACCGTGGATTTGACTGGTTGTAAAATAAAAATAAGGCTACCTCTCGGACGAGGTAGCCTTAATATGTACTACGCACACACTATTTAGATGAGAAAATTTGTGTCCTCATCTTGTTCTTGCAAATCAAATACATTCGGATATCAAAACTGTATTCATGATACGCCTCAGAGCGACTAGTTGGTTGAAACGCTTGTTATCACAGCATTGTTCGATGAATCACCCTCGCCGCTAGCTCCACCTGAGATCACGCCCGTGATATTTTGTGTCAAGCCACTTCCTATTCCAGTCTTCCTCTTGATTTTAAATCCGATCGTAGACTTTCCTGTACTTGGGATAAACGCGTTGCGAATAGCCGTGATAAAGTTTGCGTTTTCAGAGAATACCCAACTAGAATTTTCATTAGCAATTCCTCCAAGTACATTGGAGATGCCACTCTGTGTTGGGTAAGTAATTTCGAACCCGCTCGGTTTGGTTATTCTGACGACAGTAGCAGTGTCTGTGCTCGCTCCCTGCACTTCATATACATTTAGCACAAAATCCCGGCTTTGTCCTTGCGAGAAATTCAATCCGTTGATGTCCAGGCTTGGTGAGAGATCAAAACAACCTGGTTCTACTGTAACTTTCGCAGTCGAATTGTCTGTATTGAAACATTGAAGCACATCATGGTATTTAAAAGCGTAGTATATTCCGGGTTCGGCAGTGCTCGGCTGATTGTATTTATCTCCCGTATGTGTCGCGTTCTTATACCAAACCACCGAGACGGTAGCTCCTGCATTACCCTGCACCAACGAAGTCAAGTCTGCACCTTTGCCACATTTGGTTTTCGTAGTCGTTTTGCTCAAGCTTACTTGATCTGTCCCTGCTAAACATTCTGTAAGTGCATTGAATCCGATGTCCAGGTTGACACAGCCACCATTAGAACCTACAGCCGAAAAGGTAAGTCTAACATTCGAACTGGGAGGTGTAAACTTCAGCACTTTTGTGACCCATTTACTCGTGTTTAAACCCGGAATATAAGTAACGGTTTGATCTATGAAGGCTGTCGGAATCCCGTTGGATACAGTGGCTAATTCAACCTTACCCCATTCCGGATATCCTGCATCACCACTTTTCTTGGTGGACATGATACTGTATTTGAGATAATAAGTTTTATTAGCAACGAGGCCTGTCAGGTTGGTGTGACAAACTGCCGGCTGGTTTGCCGTCGGTTGAGCAGTCAAGAATGAACCGAGGTATGATGGTGCTGGCCCATCTGGTGCTGGCGACCAGGATTGATCTAGCAAACCTGCAAAGTATCGTTCGTTAGAGATACTAAACGAAGTAGCAGCGGCATCATTCGTCCAACCATTTGATGGCATGCAATATTGACAAGTGCTACCTGTCGACGTCCGCTTAATCTCCTGTGCAGAGGCTCTGAACGAGATCAGAAGCAGCACAATTATAAAAAAGAACTTGGTTTTCATAACAGAATTTTAGTGAGCAAACCAAAATGGCTTGGTGTTAAAGGAAAGTAGCGGAGGGTTAACGCTTATTCCACATTGCGTTGACATTCTACAAAGAGGCTGCCCCACACACTGAGCAGCCTCCGGCAAAACACACGCGAACTACTTCACAACAAGAATTTTCGAGCTTGTTTCAGCTCCGTTTACACCTTTGATCCGGACAACATATGCACCTGCATTCAAGTGGCGAACATTGATAGTCTTCTCGGGACTTGCACCGGAGTTGTACACTACTTTCCCGTTCAAATCAAACATTTTGATGCTTGAAACACTTGCCATATTTGGTATATCTAAGATCAGCTCGTCCGAAACGGGATTTGGATATAACGACATTGGTATTCCTTCGAATTTAATATAACGTATGCTACTATACGCGCTGGTTCCATCTTTGTCAATCATGTGCAAGCGATATAGATTTTCACCGGAGAATGGTGCCTTATCAACAGCATGGTAAGTGTAAGAATCTCTGCTTTCTCCTAACGCCTGAACTGTCTCGAAGGTCTTCCAGTTTTTACCGTCGCTACTTTTTTGAACATCGAAGCGTTCGCTGTTCACTTCCTCAGACGTAATCCAGCTTAACTGTGCAGATGTCCCTTCCTTGGTTACTTTGAAGTCCTGCAATTTGACTGGCAGGTTGATTTCTACCATAGTCGTTGTTGTACTATTATCATTACCTGGATCATTGCCCACCGTTTGCGGTCCTTCAAAACTTAGAGTAGCTGTCATAAAGCCTTGGCCAACAGTATTTCCTGCAAATCGGACATGAAAAGCGGCGCAAGTGGCATTAACAAGTTCACCGGTGTACTCTAATATAGCTGTATGTTCCCCGGGATCGTTTAATATGGATATAACACTAAAATCAGTTAATGGCGATCCATCAGGATTAACAACCTCCATGATTGTAAGGTTTTCTGAAAACGAAATCAGCGGACGTAACTTATTGGCGGGAGCTGTAATCGGTTCGGGATCTTCATTACAAATCTTAACTTCTACTTCGCCGATTTCACCCTTGAGAATTGATGATTGCTGGGGAGTAATGTTAAGCGAGACATCCTGTGCATACAACAGAGAAGTACTACCTATGGCTAACAAGATGAGAAGGATGCGTAAAAGTTTTTGTGTTTTCATATTTAAGATTCAATTTAGTTAACATTCGTAAGTGCCTATTCAATGAAGAAGATGGGGAAGTACAAGATGAGCTAGTTGGTAGACACACTTGTTATAATCGAGTTATTCGAGGAATTGTCATCACCACCTTTACCACCAATAATTGACGCTTTAATATTCTGAGTTGTGCCAATTGGTGTACCATCCTTGCGCTTAATAGAGAAGCCAACAACAGCTTGCCCGTTAGCAGGAATCGGCTTACTTGATGACGCAGTAATGAAATTCGCATCTTCTGCAAAGGTCCAGCTTCCATTTTCATTCATTTTACCTCCGAATACATTAGACACACTGTTTACAGTAGGGTAGCTAATAGTAAAACCGCCTGTTTTACTGATTCGAAATGATATTGGGCTGGTTGTCGAAGTACCTTTTGTTTCGAAAAGGTTTACCACGAAATCTTTACTTGCATTTGTAAAACTCAGGCCATTGATCGAGATCGTTGGAGTTAAATCGGGACAAGGTTGAATCTGAACATTTACTACCGCCGTGGATAAATCAGTATTTAGGCACGACGTATTTACATCTTGAAAAAAAGCAAAATACTGGCCATTTCCAGCGGCAATAGGATCAACAACATTGTCAACAACCTGGCCTGTATGGGTGTTATTTCTCCACCATACGAGTTGGCAGCCAGCAGGCGGCTCTGAAACGACCAGGTCGTTTAGATTAACAGTCGGTTTGGGACAAATGTTGGTTGCGATGGTAGCACCTTCTTTCAATTTCACTTGATCCAGCCCCGCCTTACAGGCAAAAACATCATTTGTGCTGATACTTAACCCGACGTAGCCAGCTTGCGTATCGCCTTTTCCAGAAAAAGAAAATTTCGCCGTCGTTGCAGTTGCAGTAAACTCTATATATTTCTTAACCCAGGTATCTACCTTCTCCACTCCAATTCCCCCACCTTGTACAAAATTTGTAGTTTGTGCCGCCTGGGCACCGCTTGTCAAAGTAACCGTTGCTGAACTGCCATAGCTAGCACCAGAAGTGCTTAACGATATGACATAGTACCTCACCTTATACTTGGCACCCACTACTAAGTTTGAAATAGTTGTTGAAGCCGTTGCCGTCTGGACAGTTGGTGAAACATATTGGGTCAAGAAGTTCGTCAAATCAGTCTTGCCCGGTGGCGGCAGTATTGGGCCATTTGTCCACTTATAATTTTGCATTCCCGCAAGAGAACTAGTATTTGATACATAGAACCCAAGGTTATCCTTCGTCCAACCCGAAGGTACACATTGGGCGCAAACCGCGTCGTGTGTTGAGGGTATAAATTGAGCATTTGAAAAACTTGGATTTAGCGCAAAAACAAGCGACATAAACAATAAAATCCGTTTCATAATCATGTGTGTTTAAGTTCAAAATTTTCATAACGGTTGTGATTGGAGAGCTTGACAGCGGGCCAGGCTGTTTGTCATGACTTAACCGATTCAAATATGATGGAGAAAAGGGAGGGTGTGGTGGTTTATTGAATTACCGGTTTCGATTCAGTGATTTAATGGCATGTCGCCCTAAAATGAAGTTTGGAGTGGATTTTCGGTAGAGATAAAGCGGTTTGTACTTAATGTGTTACGGTTATCAAGTCCTGTCTCCTTAAAATAACCGAACACTACCTTTCAGTAATCGTATCTCAACTTTGTAGTGGTTCTACCATTAATTACAATGACGTAACTGTTCCATTTTGGTATGCGCACTATTTACCTGACTATTTACCTTTTGCTCTTTTCTGTACCCGTAAGCGCCCAGTTCATTTTTCAAAATCTGAACGAAAAAGCCGGGCTAAGCTCGAAGCATGTCAGATGCATTTACAAGGATAGAGATGGATTAGTTTGGATCGGAACAGCCAACTCCCTGAACCGTTTCGACGGGAACTTCATCAAACGATACCCCGGACTAAACGGGCAGAAAGACTTATTTGTAAATGCCATTATTCCATTTGACAATGATGAGAGGCTCCTGGTAGCTACTTCGACAGGGCTATTTACATTTAATAAGAGACTCGGCAGATTTCAAATAGATCCACGTTTCAGAAAGCTCGCGGGCAAGAATGTACTTTCGTTCAAAAGAGATTCGGAAAACAGGCTTTGGATCGTGTCTGCAAGTGAGTTGTATATCGTGCAAAATGGCTCTGCCGTCAGGGCAAAAGAGGTATTCCCTTTTCTCGAAACGCTTGACGGGAGTGATTTTTCATACTGCGGCATTTCTGCGTTTTGCTGGGATGCATCCAGAAAAGGCTTCTGGATAGGCGGTGCAAACCCTTCTTTTGTTGATCTTGGCGATAAGCATATTTTTGACAGGACGAACAATCCATTGAAGCTGGCATTTTTCGACCAGACCTTTATAACAGCGATTGTACTTGACAAAAAACAGAACCTGTGGTTCAGTTCTACCGTCCCGAAATCGCTTTCCTACTGGAACCCTGCCAATAATCAGCTTAAAACCTATGACAAGCTAGGCGATACGAAAATCACAGATGGATGTAATTATCTTTTCATCGACAAGATGGATAGATTGTGGATTTCAACGTGGATGTACGCTGCGTATATTAAGTATCCGAACCGGGAAATCGAGAAGATTCCGTACAGCCAGGATGCACCCTACTCCATTGCTTACGGGCATTTTAATGATGCGCTGGAAGATGACGAAGGCAATATCTGGCTGGCAACGATCAACGGACTCAGTAAAAACCAGGTCCAGGCACCATTCCGGTCCATTTACAAGCTGCCGAGCTTTGACTTCTTTCTGGATACCGGGTTTGCCCATGCAAATTCGATTGTAGTAGTTGGGGACACCATCGTGGCGGCCAAGGAAGACGGTATCATATTTTACAACACCAGCCACAAAACGTATAAACGTTACGTCGTAACCACGAAAGAAGATCTTCGCAAAAACAGGTTTGTACTGTCTGCCAAAGCACGTGGAGCTTGGTGGTTTGCCGGAAACGACGGCATTTACTATTTGAAAACGGGATCGGACAAGCTTCAAAAGTTTGACAAAGTAAAAAACAGTCTGCTGCAACCTATCTCCAACTTTGTCTTTGAAGATGTCAAAGGGTGCATCTGGTTTCAAATGGATGGCCTTTACAGATATGATCCGCTTACTGACAAACTTGATCGGTTTGACGGGAAAGATCCTGCACATGGGCTCTTCGAGTATATGAGATGTCAGAGCTATCTCAAATTGCGAAACGGTGATCTGCTGTTTGCGATGAACAAGTCCGGCTTTATCCGGTATAGTCAGCGCTTCGATAAGTTTTCGCGGATTCCTGTTGTAAACAGCTCGGAGTTTTATGTACCCACTATGGTAGAAGATGACAATGGTGTAATCTGGTGCGCTGCGAGAGGACGCGGAATATTGAAAATAGCGCAAAACGGAAGATTGATTGACAGCCTGAACACAGGAAACGGTTTTCCATTCGATTACATTTCCAGTCTTACAATTGATGCCCAAAAATCAATCTGGGCAGCAAATTCCGACGGACTTCTCTTTTTCAAGCCTTTTAACAAAGAAATAACTAGAGTTGATGTAGATCTTGGAAAGACGCTGCAGGATCATTGGAACTATGTTTATTCGTACCAAAAGAAGGTTTATGCGGTAATGCTTGATCATGTTGTGGTAATTGATCCGTTTAAATTTTCAACAATTCCGATCAAGAAGGCTCCTCGCATTACTTCGGTGCGCGTCTTTGAAAAAGAGGTAACGAGTTACCATAAGCTTGAAGACCTTGAACTCGCCCCGCAGGATAACTTTATCACATTTCAATATACCTCCCCCAATCACCGCGACGTACCGAGCCTGCAGTACAGTTACCAGCTCGGCGGAATAGACGATTCCTGGATCAATGCCGGCAGGAACCTCACCGCTTCTTATAACAACCTGCAGCCAGGGCTGTACACTTTCAAAGTCAGAAGTACGGATGAGAACGGAAAGTGGATGGCTGCATTCACAAGTATGCGCGTGCGTGTGCGGGCACAATGGTGGCAAACCTGGTGGTTTGCATTCTTCTCAGCGACCTTTTTCGCTTTCACCATGCACTTCATGATCGACAGTCACCAGCGGCGGAAGCGGAGAATGGCCTTTGACGAAACGATCGACTACTTTGCTAACTCTGTGTACGGCGAAAATTCGGTTAGTGAAATCTGCTGGGATATTGCAAGAAACTGTATTACGCAGCTCCGTTTCGAAGATTGTGTGGTTTATCTCTGGGATGCCGACAAGAAAAAGCTGGTGCAAAAAGCTGCATACGGCCCTACCAAGAACATCAAGGAGCATGAGATACTAAACCCGCTTGAACTGGAAATTGGGGAAGGTATAGTAGGCGCTGCAGCAGCTACCCGCAGACCTGTGATCGTGAAGGATACTGCCCGGGATAAGCGCTACATTGTCGACGACCAGCGCCGCCTTTCTGAACTTGCAGTACCTATTTTGCACGACGGCAAACTACTTGGCGTCGTTGACTCGGAACATAGTGAACGCGGCTTTTTCACCCAGGAACACGCACGAGCTCTGATGACGATCGCTTCCATTAGTGCAACGAAGATTGCGGAAGCTCAGGCAGAAGAACAGGCGCAGCAAAAAGAGATCATGCTCCTGGAAATCAACAAAATGCTGGCAGAAAGTCAGCTGATGGCGCTACGGGCGCAAATGAACCCACACTTTGTATTTAATTGTCTCAACAGCATTCAGGAATGCATTGTCACTGAGAAATATGGCGAAGCCAGCAAGTACCTCAACAAATTTTCGCGCCTGTTCAGGATGGTGCTGAATAACTCTGACAAAAACCTGGTGACGATAGAGGAAGAGGAAGATGTACTTAAACTCTACCTCGAACTCGAACAAATGCGGTTTGAGCAAAGCTTTACCTATCAGATCATTATTGACGAAGAATTGGAAGCAGAAGAAATTACCCTCCCTTCCATGCTCCTGCAGCCTTACGTGGAAAACGCACTCTGGCACGGACTGATGCACAAGGATGGAGATCGCCGGCTTACCATCACCTTCGAGCGGATGAATGACGACATTTTCAGATGCCTGATCGAAGATAATGGGATAGGCCGGAAGAAATCGCTGGAAATCAAGCAGTATAACAGCAAAGCAAAGCGGCACAAATCCAAAGGTCTGCAGATTGCGAAGGACCGGCTTGACTTGCTTGAAAGACAGGGGCAACATGCCTCTGTGGAGATCATCGACAAATATGACCCTGAGGGAAATCCCGAAGGCACCCTGGTAGTAATCGAACTTTCAACCTTGTTAAGTAATACATAAACGTTATGATAAAAGCGCTAATAATTGACGATGAGCAAAAAGCACGTAATGTACTCACGCATTACCTGATCAATTTTGTCAAAGAAAACGTGGAGATCCGCCATGCTGACTCGGTAAGAGGCGGATTGAATGTACTCAATGACTTCATGCCCGACATTGTGTTCCTGGATGTGGAAATGCCGCATCAAAATGGATTTGACTTCCTGTTGCTTCGCAAAAATCCGAGCTACGACATCATTTTCACAACAGCATACAACCAGTATGCTATCCAGGCGATCCGGTTCAGTGCATTGGATTACCTGCTTAAACCTGTGGATCCGGAAGAATTACAAGCTTCGATTGACAGGCATCTTGAAAAAGTCAAACAGAAATCGCAGCAGAACAATCAGCAACTTTACGACAACCTGGTTCAAAACATTGAAAAAAAGGAGATCAAAGATTTCAGGCTTGCTGTGCCTTCCAGCGAAGGTGTTTTCTTTTTTACTTTGGACGAAATCCTTCGTTTGGAAGCGGACAAGAACTACACTTCCATTCACCTGATTGGAAAACGGCCGTTCTTATCCAGCAAAACTTTGAAGCACTTCGATGAAATGCTATGTGAATTCAACTTTATACGTACACATAAATCCCACCTTGTCAACCCGAAGTACATCAAGCAAGTCACACATAATAACCAGTTTGTGCTGCTTACAGACGGATCAAGGATTGAGATTTCGCGAAGGAAAAAAGACTCTGTTCAGCAGTATTTGAAACTTAAGTAGAGGCTATTTACCCCACCTGTTGATTAAATAAGTGGCTCAATGCCTGTTGCGGGTCTTCACAAAAGCCTGCATGTACCTTTGAAGTCTGCAAAATAGTACTTCTGGTAGCAGTGAGCCAACGGAACCTGGAAGAAAGCGGCAAGCTGCCGATCGCCCCGCCTTCTTTCCGGCCTTCACAAATCTGCCTGAATGCACGCAGGTACGATTGGATTTGCTCTATGTCAAGATCCGCATTAAATACATTCAGCCGGGCCAGGTTACTGTCAAAAACAACATCAAGAAACTGGCGGCCTGAACAATAAAGAACTACTCCGACATTGATAAACTCTTCGCGCTCCACCCTGGGCACAACGCGCAGAATGGCATACTCATACAGCTGCTTGTCTTGCATCGGATGCGGCTTTTACAAATATTTCTGAATGATGAAGTCGCCGCGTCAAAAACTCGGTATAGGCGCTCCTGTGCTCTTCTTCGGATTGAAACGGTGTATCTCTGATCAGCCACTCGCCAGGGATCATGGATACGATTTCGGCTAATATAGCAGGGTTCAAGACTCGCGTAAACTCGGCATTAACTGCTTCAAGCTCGCCCGCCCATTTCAGCAGCACGTGATCTTTGACCTGCAAAAAGGGACGTTCTGCCTGCTCCTGCCAATTGTTCCAGGAATGATGAAAATACAGGGATGCACCATGGTCTATTAACCAAAGTTCCTTGTGCCAGATGAGCATATTCGTGTTGCGAACAGTTCTGTCTACATTCAGGAGAAAACAATCCAGCCACACGATCTGGGACGCAAGATGTGCATCAATCCTGCTCACCAACGGATCAAAAGTAATTGATCCTGAGAGGTAATGCATTGCCAGATTAAGCCCGACACTTGCTTTCAGCAAATCCTGGATCTCCTCATCAGGCTCAGTTCTGCCAAATGCTTCATCCAGTTCAGCGAACACTATTTCGGGTATCCTTAGTCCAAGAAATCTTGCAATCTCCCCTCCTATCAGCTCGGCAATCAGCGCCTTTACTCCCTGCCCTGCGCCGCGGAATTTCAGTACATATAAAAAATCATCGTCGGCTTCTGCAATCGCCGGCAGCGACCCGCCTTCTCTGAGGGGAGTCAGGTAGCGAACCACATTAACAGTGCGCAAATCCGGCAAATTCGTTTCCCTTTTCATAGGAACCATAGTTTGAAAACGTCAATATAGGAATTTCGATCTATGTTTCCTTCCATGCGAAACCAATGTCCGCCTCTGTCCGGAGACCGGGCGCTGACATTAGTTAAGATCAATTCGCTCAGATCAACTTCATTTATTGGTCAAAACGATTTTCCCAAATTGTTTGCCCTGATGCATATGGTCGACCGCTTGTTGCGCGTCGGCAAGCGTCGGGAATACTTTATCAACAATGGGCCTGATGTTGTGCTCGCTTGTATACGCCAGCATATTTCTGAAATCGTCCAAGGTTCCCATTGTGGTACCCAAAATGGACAGGTTCCGCCAAAAGATCTTGTTGGGCGCTATGTTGCCGATTGCACCGCCGGTGCCGCCGAAAAAGACGATCCGGCCACCGGCCCGGGCTGCATCTATCAGATTTATGAATCCTTCGCCGGAGGCGCTGTCTACAATCACATGAAAACCACCGGTTGCTTCCTTCGCTTTGGCGACCCACTCTTCATCCTTGTAATTGAAGCCCTCAACTGCTCCCAAAGCTCTTGCGCGATCTATTTTATCCTGTGAACTCGATGTAACCCAAACCTCAGCCCCTGCCGCAATTGCGTACTGCAATGCGAGCAGCGCAGTACCTGCGCCTATGCCGGTCACGAGCACCTTTTCCCCCGGCTGTACCGCGGCGCGGACAAACAATGCGCGGTAAGTGGTCACGCCTGCCAGAGGCAATGCAGCCGCTTCTTCGTCCGTGAGATGTGCAGGCTTGGCGTGAATATACTTTTCATCCACGGCGATATATTCAGCGAATGTACCCGGCTCCGGGTTTCCCAGGATTTTGAAATGTTCGCCAAATGCAGCCGGATTATCGCCCCAATCGTGGCTTGGATTGATAATCACCTGCTTACCCAGCCAGTCCTGATCCGCATTCTCCCCTACCTCTTCCACTACTCCCAGCCCATCCGAACCAAGTATCAGTCCTGATTTTGGACCAGCGTACCGACCTTTTTGTATCCAGACATCCCTGTGATTCAATGCGGAAAATTGAAGCCTGATCAAAACCTGATTAGCTCCGGCCTTCGGCGTTTCCACTTCTTTGATGATTAGCGGCTGATTAGTATCTGTTAAAAAAACTGCTTTCATGATTTTTTGTTTTTGGTTTAATAATGCAAAATTGTACTACCCGAACGGCAAAATCTCAGTACTACTTTGCTATAATCCGGTACATCTTTACATGACAATAGAAAATATCCACGAACCTTTCGAGATCATCTATAAAGAACTAGACGAATGCCCCAAATCCGATCACAAGCATAACTTTTTTGAGCTGGTGTACATTCTGGAAGGGACGGGCATTCAGATTATCAATCAAAATACTTTCAGCTATTCGCCTGGACACATGTTCCTGATTACGCCGGAAGATACCCACAGTTTTGATATCAAAACCACCACGAAATTCTTCTTCATCCGCTTTAATGATTTTTATATCAAAGAAAACAAGGCGCTGATCTCCGCTGCCGACCGGACCGATATGCTGAAAAGACTGGAATTCATCTTGCAGCATGCCAACCACCAGCCCGGCTGCATCTTAAAAAATCAGACCGATAAGTCCATTGTAAAGCCTTTGGTCGAAGCAGTTATCCGCGAATTTGTCAACCGCGATCTGTATAACAGGGATTTGATCCGCCAGTATGTGAATACCATGATCCTTTTGGTGGCCAGGAACATCGCAATGTTTTTACCTGAACAAATCAATGTAGCCAGCCAGGAAAAAGCGATTGACATTGTTCAATATATCCGGCAGCACATTTACGATCCGCAGAAGATCAAAGCGAGCGAAATCAGCAGGCATTTCGGGATCTCAGAGTCCTACCTGGGTCGGTATTTCAAAAAGCAGACGAATGAAACCATGCAGGAGTACATTACTAACTCCCGCCTTAAACTGGTTGAAACGCGCCTTCTGCACAGTGATATGCGCATGAACGAAATCGCCAGCGAGCTCTCATTTACGGATGAAAGCCACTTAAACCGGTTTTTCAAAAAGGGAAAAGGAATGAGCCTGGGAGAATACCGGCGCAAACACCGCGCTATATCCGCTTGATCGTGGAATAATATTTGAAGGTCGTTAAAGTAAAATCAGGAATCATCCGTCAACATTACTAACCAAGCAAATTATGAAAGCGCTTTCATTGATTATAACCGTTCTGTTTATTACCGCTTCACAGTCTTTTGCACAGAAATCGAGGTATACTGAGCGGACTACCGAAACGAGGACAAGCCTTAAAACGACCAAAAAAGACTCGTCGGATGTAACTGCTATCCTCAAAGATTCGTCAAATGCAGAATCCGGACCTATTTTGAAGGACGACGGATCTGTGAGCACCACCGGCACAATCGACGGCCGCAGCAGCACGGGTCGGCCAGATGCGGATACCACAACGAGCTATACCGTTAAAAAGAAAGTAAGAAGGCTGAATCCTGACGAAACTGTCAAAACTGATTCCACCAGAAAACGTAGAAAACCCTGATAATCTTTATGTTCCCCATTCTGATCATTGCGCACTCGGTAATCCGATGGTTTGTAGTTATCACTCTATTAATCGCGATTTACCGGGGAGTCCGAGGGTGGCGGGGAGCAGAAAAGTTCACGAAACGGGATGATTCGTTGCGGCATGGAACTGCCACATTCGCCCACATACAGATGATGATCGGGTATTTGTTGTATTTCAACAGCCCGTTCATCGCCTACTTCCGTTCACATTTCAAAGAAGCTGTGCAGCACTTTGACTTCGTGTTTTTTGGCATAATCCACATCACATTAATGACGATCGCTGTCATTGTCATCACCATCGGATCGTCTGCAGCCAAACGACAGCAGACAGATCTGGCAAAATTTAAGGTGATGACAATCTGTTATCTGATCGCAGCGATAATTATCTTCATTGCAATACCCTGGCCATTTTCTCCGCTTTCAGCGAGACCGTATCTGAGGTTTTTTTGATGTAGCGTGCGTGATAGTGTAATTGATGCCACAAAGGCGAACACCAAGCTTTATGAGTACCAGCTGATCGGACCTAAACTATTGAAATCGCCACGCAAATGCACCTTTGCGCAGGTTGATACCATGTTCGAGATACGCTTTCAGAAAGGCCAGAAAATAAGCCCAGCCTTCGGTATTGCCCCTCAGCCAGTCGATTCCTTCGGGTGTATTCTCCATGTATTTTTCGGAAATGCGCACGATCGTTGTTCCGCCCAATGGTTCCAGTGAAATCTCTACGAGTGTTTCATTACCCTCCTCACCCCAGTAAAATGAGATAAATTGATGATCGGTAACTTGCTCGACCAGCACCGGTACATCCACATCAGTTTCCGGAAAATGCCAGGTCAGCCGGGCTCCGTCGCGAATATGGCCACTGCTGTCGGCGATGAAATAGTTGACCATGTGAACCGGGTCTACAATAGCCTCGAAAACCTCAGCAGGCGTTTTGGCGATCTGTATCGCGGCCTTACTTTCCAATTTTACACCTTCCATTAAGATCAAAGTTTTAGTTGAAGACTTTCGCCGTTAAAGGCTGCACTCGCATTTAAGCAAAAGCCAGGCCAGCCCCTTTCTGAGGTGAGCAGTGAATGCGGGCCGCCCCAAACAAAAAAACCTCCATAAAGCTATCTAAATGGAGGTTGATATTGTATATGATAAACGTTGAGTAAAGATGCCTGATCAATAAGTATCCGCTTGTTACCAAAAGTAATACTAGTTTAACTGAAAACAGGCTATCAGGTTTTATCAAATAGTTAAAAAAGTTGCCGGCAAACTATGCCGGCAATTGAACGTTTTACGGATAATCTGCCGCTTTAATGCATTATTTTTTCTGCTGTGACAGGAAAGTAATGAGTGACGCAAATTCCTCATACGATAGCTCGTTGGCCAGGCCCGGGGGCATCATCGAGTTTTCCATTTCCTTCCGGGAGGTAATATCAGAAGCTTTGAAAGTGTAAACGGCACCGGTAATATCCCGTAAAACCAGCTTCTCCGCCGACTCCTCAGAAACAAAGCCCATGAAGCTTTTTCCATCTTTGGTCGTAATCAATACCGATGCAAATCCCTGAGAGATCGACGCATTCGGTTTCAATATGGACTCAGCAATTTGTTCGCGGTTCATAATCGAGCCTATTTGCCCCATGTACGGTCCTTTTAATGGACCATTGCGATTGATACTATGGCAGGCCACGCAGCCTTGCTTGGTAAATAAAGTTTTTCCAAGTGCCGGATCGCCTTCAATTTTCGCAATTGCCAGCATCACATCTTCAATGGAATTTTCACCCACCTGGCCTTTTTTGTTCTGTATTTTTGTTAGATCAATCTTCACTTCCTGTTTTTCAACAACGATATCTTCTCCGCCAAACTCATCGATTCCCATTCGCTGGCGACCATTCAGGTCGGCAAAAAATTTCTTTCCATCCTCATCGGCTTTGCTCCATTGCTGCATCAGAAAACGTTTGATTTCGTCCGATGAGGCCCAGGTAACAGCCTTATAGTAAGGACCGTGGGTATCCGGGCGGGTACTCCACCACCATGATCCGTCGTATGGCGCTTCTTCCTTGTAAAGTCGGCCGAGTGTGGTTAGTATCTGCTTTTTCAAAGCTTCATCTTTGGATTGATCATAAGCCGCGATCAAACCCGATACGGCTTTCGGATCGTGCATATAACGCAATGCCCAAAGTGCGAGCGTCGAGCTTTCAGTTCC
This sequence comes from Dyadobacter crusticola DSM 16708, assembly GCF_000701505.1. Lineage (GTDB taxonomy): Bacteria > Bacteroidota > Bacteroidia > Cytophagales > Spirosomataceae > Dyadobacter > Dyadobacter crusticola. The sequence goes on from NZ_JNJB01000005.1 coordinate 519,494, forward strand.
AATGGCCTGCACACAAGCATCTACCGCATGGATTGAAACCAACGCACGAACTGCCAAATGCGGAGGAACAATGGCAGCGTTGGGGGTTGCATGCGGGCCTTCTGTGCCTTTTGCGGGTGAGACAAACGATGAAGGTACCTTCACTGCCAGCAATGCAGCAGCAGCCTCCGGGCGACCGAGTCTGCCCAGGCCAATCGTAGCAGCTGCCTGCACACGCGGCGAGCTGTCTTTCATTCCTTTTATGAATGGGTCAAGTGGTACTTTTTCAAGGGCAGGCTTTCTGTCGGCCAAAGCGCGGAGTGCAAATTCACGGACTGCATTGTCATCGGTAAGCTTCACCAGATTGGTTACCGCATCTTTGCCAGCAGCCTGCGCATAAGTGTATATACCCGCTACCCTGATATAAAGTGGGAGTGCCTTATCTTCCGCGATTTTCCAGGATAATTTCGCCGCATCTTTTGGAAAGCGCGCCAGCAATTCCTGCTGACCAGCCAGCCGCTGCACCGCACTTTCCGATTTCAAAAGGGCTTCCAGTTCTTTCGCATTCGACTTCTTTACATCTTTAAATGCTTTGTACTTCCACCCTTTCGGAACAGCCCGCACGACAAACCCCTTGCTCGGGTTACCCGAATAACCTGCGCCGTCCCAGGCAGCGAGGTAAACACGACCGGAAGCGTCAATGTCCAAATCTGTAACCTGCGCCAGCTTGATAAATTCTTCTTCTTTCTGGGTGAATGTAGCTCCGTCAGGCTCCACGCGGTGCACGTAAACCTGGCTGCGGCCCCAGTCGGCCATCATCGGTACGCGGTTGTACTTGGCAGGCCAGTTTGGATCATCCATAAACAAAGAGCCGGTCCCGGAGCCACCGCCCAGGTCGATCAGCGCAGGGATGATTTCTTCTGTGAAATTTTTGAACAAAACAGGATAACCGTACTCTCCCGACTGGATCTGATTGCTGAAACGAATATTCCAGCCGCCGCCGTCATTGGTATTATCGCGTGTGAAAATATTCATGTAAGGATCAATCGCCACATCGTAGATATTGCGCATTCCGTGGGTGTAAACCTCCATTTCGGTTCCATCCGGACGAACGCGCACGATTCCGCCACCAAGCTGCGTCAGCTTTTTACCGGAACGATCCACCGCCTCATGAAATCCAAAGTCACCCACCGCAATGTAGATCCAACCGTCGATCCCCATTCTTATTCCATTTGTAGCGTGGTCGGTTCCGCGGCTTTGCAGGAATTTGGGATTACTGATTCCCTGTATCAAAGTGGTGGAAGGTCCATCGGCCAGTCCGTCACGGTTTTTATCTTCGAATACGACCAGCGCCATACCCGAAGCTTTACCATCTGCAAACGTGGTATGCAGCACAAAAAGCTGATCGCCCATTGAAATGATCCCGCGCGGATCGTCCACTTTCGCAAAAGTGGTGTGCTTATCCACTTTCCCGTCATTATTGGAATCAACAAGCCGCACGATACTTCCTTTACCCGGATCTTTACCCAAAGATCCGATCATGTCAACGCCCACGTAGACTTCACCGGTTGCCGCTACTGCCAGACAGGCCGGACTTGGTGTTAGTTGCGGGCCCGCAAACGGCGTAACTTCCAATTCCTCAGGCCAGCTGGTGGCATTTGGAAGTGAATCGGCTTTCACCAGGATTTTCCTTGTTACAGGGTTTTCTGTGCGCCCGATGTTCCAGTCATTCCAGCAAAGCAGCAGGAATGCAGAAAACAGGCTGAATGTAATTTTTAACATAAAAATTTTAAATGCAGTTGGCGCAGCGAAGCAGGCCGGTGATTAAAGGTATTTGTTGAATTTAAAATTGAAAATAAGTCAGAACTACTCTAAAATGGTGTTCGATTACAAGATATTTTGTCCGCATTTGAACAATGGATTCAGGATAAATCCGCCTCCGAGCAGCGCAGGGCCTGTTTGAGAGAGCTGGCATTTGATTGTTAGCAGTTGGGTGTTGGCTTTGAGCTAATAGCTGTTGGCTGTTAGCAGTTGGCTGCGTTTTTTCTCTTTTTATTCAATATCATGGTCAGGAACTACATTAAGATTGCGCTTCGGAATATGTGGAAGAACAAGGCTTTCACATTTGTTAACCTGACGGGCCTGGTTGTGGGGATCACGGCTTGCCTGCTTATTTTGCAGTATGTCAGTTTTGAGCTAAGCTTTGATCAGTTTCATAAAGATTCGGATCGTATTTACAGAGTTGCCAATGACCGCTTTCAGCAGGGGAAGCTGATCCAGCACGGTACTATTACCTATCCTGCCGTAGCGCCAGCTTTGGCCAAGGATTATAATGAGGTAGAAACCTATACTACCATTTCTAATCCGGGTACTTTCAAATTGCAGAAGGATCAGAAGATCTATGAGGAAAAAGGCTTGTACGCAGATGCGAAGTTTCTGTCGTTTTTCACATTTCCACTCGTGGCCGGTGACGCGGAAACAGCATTGAAGGCGCCCAATTCCATCGTACTTTCTGAAAGTAATGCGAAGAGGATCTTCAATGCAAATCCGTCCCAATATCCTGATCTGATCGGAAAAACGATAATGGTTGACCTGGATACGGCTCCTTACCAGATCACCGGGATCATGAAGGATATCCCGGCAAATTCTCACCTGAAATTTTCGGTGTTGATGTCGTATCAGACGCTGGCCCGCACCTGGGGAGATTGGGTCAATACCAGCTGGGAAAGCTCGGATATGTGGCATTATGTCAAATTGAGAGAAGGCGCGGAAGCAAGCGCACTGGAAAAGAAGCTTCCCGCATTCAGTACCCGTTATTTCAAAGGAGATAAGGTATCCGGCAGCGTTGAGAAATTTCATCTGCAGCCGCTGAGCAACGCACACCTTTACTCTGATTACGAATATGAAATTGGTCAGGTGAACAATGGAAAAGCGGTCTGGACAATGCTCATTATCGCTGCATTTATACTCCTGATTGCCTGGATCAATTACATTAATCTTTCCACAGCCCGCTCTTTGGAAAGAGCCAGGGAAGTAGGTGTCCGCAAAGTAGCAGGCGCCACATCTGGACAGCTTACTTTTCAGTTTTTGTCAGAATCAGTATTGCTGAATGCTTTTGCCTTTGTACTCGCCATTGTGCTTGCATTACTTTTCCAGCCTTACCTCAACGACCTCATCGAGAAGCCGCTGTCATTTGCTTTGCTCACAGGACAGGGATATGGTGGCTCCGCAATGGCATGGCTACTTGCGCTGGTGTTTGTCTCAGGCACATTACTCTCGGGTTTCTATCCTGCATTTGCATTATCCGGCTTCCGGGCGATCAGTGTTTTAAAAGGAAGTTTCAAACGGTCTGCAAACGGGATTTGGGTTCGTCAGTCGCTTGTGGTGTTCCAATATACAGCTTCTATGGTGCTGATAGTCGGCACATTCATTGTGTTTAAACAACTGGAATTTATGCGCAAGGAAAACCTGGGCTTCAATATGGACCAGGTGTTGGTCGTGCGCGGCCCTGAACTAACCCGCTGGGATTCTACTTCCATTGACCGGATCAACAGCTTCAAAGGGGAGCTAAAACGTTACCCACAGGTACAAGCAGCGAGTTCGTCGGCCAATGTATTCGGAAACCGGCTGAGCAGGAGCTTCAATATCAAGCGTGTAGGCGCCAGTGAGGGCAAAGGTGTTACATTCAGCAGAATGCCCGTTGACGCTGATTTTTTCGAAACATACCGGATTAAAATGCTGGCTGGCAGAAACTTTCTTCCTACTGACTCAAATCAGGATGCTCAGAAAGTCAAAAATGCCATACTTAACCTGTCCGCTGCCAAGTTGCTCGGCTTTAATGATGCGGATGAAGCAACGGGTCAGAAGTTTTCTTTGAATGGAAAAGAATGGGAGATCGTAGGAGTTGTGAGCGACTTTCATCAGCAATCTCTGAAACACGCCATTGAACCCATTGTATTCGCACCATTTTACACATTAAGCGGCTTTTTTTCTGTCAAAGTAGCGAGTTCGGATATGGAAAAAACGATCAGCCTCGTGAAGCAGACTTACCAGGAATTCTTTCCGGGCAATCGTTTCGACTACTTTTTTATGGATCAAAAGTTCAATGAACAATATAAAGACGATCGCATTTTTGGCCAGATTTCCAGCTTCTTCTCACTACTGGCAGTACTGATCGCTTCACTCGGCATTTTCGGTTTATCTTCCTACACCATTGCACAACGTACCCAGGAAATCAGCGTCCGGAAGGTGCTAGGCGCTACCGTGGGCAGTATCGTCGCTTTACTTTCCCGGGACTTTATCAAACTGGTCATTATCGCCATTGTGCTCGGCTCGCCAATCGCATGGTACGGCGTAAGTCACTGGCTGGACGATTTTGCCTACAAAATCGAAATATCCTGGTGGATGTTTGCCTTAGCAGGACTAGCCGCCATCGTCATCGCATTCGCCACAGTAAGCTCACAAGCAATCAAAGCCGCATTAATGAACCCGGCGAGGGTTTTGAAGGGGGAATGAGGGGGGCAGTTTTGAATGATTGAATGATTGAATGATTGAATGATGAATGAGCGGGCGCCGCTGCGCCGAATGAGCGGGCGTCGTTGCGCTGAAATGATTGAATGAGTGAATGAGTGAGTAGCGAATAAGTGAATTGGAGTTTTTAGTTTATGAGTTGAAGCCACTCCACTCAGCGATTAATGACTTAATGACTATACAATAACTGACACATTCAGCAGGATGGTGCCAGCTCACTCAATCATTCAATCATTCAGTCATTCAATCATTCAATCATTCAATCATTCGCTAATTCAGTCATTCAGTCATTCGCTCATTCCGTCATTCCGTCACCTAAAATGCCAATTTTTCAGTTTCCCCGGCTCTGGCATGTAGCTTGCTTTATAGGGGATTGAATGTAAAATACTTCATTTTACTTTTTAGATAATTTATTATTTAACACTTAAAAACGAGGTAAATTATGTCACTCATCAGAAAAAACCGGGATACGTTCCCAGTGCTCCCAAGCTTCTTTGATGACTTTTTAAGTCGTGATCTTTTCAATTGGAACCAATCCAATTATTCATCAACAAGCACCACTATTCCTGCGGTAAATATCCGTGAGACCGAAGACAACTTTGAAGTTGAAATGGCGTCGCCGGGAATGGATAAAAAAGATTTCAACATTCGTCTCGACGGTAATACGCTCACTATTTCTTCTGCGAAAGAACATAAGCAGGAAGAAAACAAAGAAAATTATTCCCGCAGAGAGTTCAGCTATCAGTCTTTCCAACGATCTTTTGTTCTTCCGAAAGACGTGGTCGATGAAGACCGGATCAGCGCACAATATGAAAATGGTCTCTTAAAACTCTGGATCCCAAAACGGGAGGAAGCCAAACAAAAAGGACCTAGATTAATAGAAATACAATAACAACAAAGGGGCCGTTCGGCCCCTTTTGTTTGTTTCCACCCTACCCTGCTTGCTATAACACTTTCTGAATTACAATGAAGAATATTTCCGTCCGAATGCGGAAACCCAGGTATTCATATACTTTGATCGCGCGCTCGTTATCTGCTTTTACATGTAAAAAAGGAAGTTCATTTACTTCCAGAATGCGGTTTACCTGATGCTGCACCAATGTTTTGGCATAACCGTTTCCCAGGTGCGCAGGGTGCGTACATACTGCACTTATCTCTGCAAAGCCGGAAGGGTGCATGCGCTGTCCGGCCATTGCAATGAGTTGCTGCTCCTCAAAAATTCCTTGATAATGCCCGAATTCAATGGTTCGTTGAAGAAATGGACCCGGGTTGGTGAGTTGGGTAAGTGAGCGCATGTCCGGTATGTGCGCTTCCGTCAGGTCAGACAGCTTTGTTTTAGCGGATATATCGAAAGCCGGGCCTTCGTACAGCATCTGAAATCCGCGAACGGACGCAATAAGCTTCCAGCGCGCTGCAATTTCCATCTGACGATTTGACACTAAAACCACCTCATTTTCAAAAGGAAGAATGTCATAAAGTTCAGCTAAATATGCCTCAGAAGGTTCTGCAAGCGCTACAAATGGCGAAATGTCCGGCTTGAAGTAAGCTGCGGCTTTATGAAGAAAGCCAAGGTCCCTGTTGCCTGTCAACAGGGCGTTCCAGGCCGGATTGTCTAGTATATGGATCATGAATAGGGAAAACTAAATGCAAGCGGCAAATTTAATGGCACAGGATTTATGATTGTAAAAGAATGTACTTATTCCATAATCGAATCTTATGAAAATGAAGGGTAAAAGCGTCATCGCCTACGATGTATACGCGCCCACAAACGTAACTACAATGTTACGGCCAAGAAGACAGGAAGGCCAGTCGGTCATTCAGGAAGGTTTTGAAATTATTCCCTCCGTGCCTTTCTCCGAGTACACAGATGTTTACGGAAATCCCTGCCAGCGATTTGTACTGCCGGTTGGACAGGTTACCATTTCAACCGAGGTTCAGGCGCAGGTGAATATAACGAAGCCGATACCAAACCCGGTGCCGGCCTATATGATGATCGGCGACCTGCCTGATGAAGTGATGCATTACATTTTGCCAAGCCGCTACTGTGAATCTGACCTGCCCGAAATCAGCAAGCTGGCGATGGAAATTGCAGGCAACTTTGTGCCGGGTTATGATCAGGTTGAGGAAATCCGGAAATGGATCCATAACAATGTTAAATATCAATACGGAGTTACCAATTCAACCACGACCGCGCTGGACCTGGCCCGCAACCGCATCGGGGTTTGTCGTGATTTCACGCATTTGGCGCTGGCACTTTGCAGGAGTTTGAGCATTCCCGCAAGGATGACAGTAGGTTATCTAGATAAATTACAGGAAATGGACCTGCACGCGTGGTTTGAAGTATACATCGGCGGAGATTGGTACGCATTCGACGCAGTCCAGGAAAGAACCGAAGGATACCGCATTGAAATTGCGCACGGAAGAGACGCAGCCGACGTGGCAATGGTAACACAATACGGCAATGCAACTCTGAAATCGCTTCACGTAGAAGTGCAGCTGCTTGAACCCGAACCAGGTCAGCAGCAGGCACAACAGCAGCAATAATATATGCTGTTTGAGCAATTTTGTATAAAAAGAGAGGGTGTCTCAGTTTTAGCCGAGGCACCCTCGTCCATTTGCTTTAAACTGAGTGGAAATTGAAACGCGATATCGATCCATTCAAAGCTAATCGGCTGTTTTCGGCTTAAAAAGCAAGAAACGGGCGCTCCTAAGCTGCTCTTTTCCTTAGATTCTGGGCTAATGCGATCAGTCCCCATTCGATTTCGACCTTTTGCTTGCCGCGGAGCATAAACCGGCGGAAGCCGTGGTTATTTTTGATGTTGCCAAAGACCGGTTCGACATCAAAGCACCGTTTCTTTCTTTTAGCAATTCCTTCTTCACTTTTTAGTAGCTCGTTGGCTT
>NZ_JNJB01000006.1 GCF_000701505.1 Dyadobacter crusticola DSM 16708
TTAGACTTGGTTGTTGATTGTAATGGTTGATCCTTCTTTTTTCATGGTACTTACTTTCAGCTGTATATGCTTTTGATTTGGTGTTAGTCCCTTCATTGATCTGTGCGGATGCTTGCTGTTGTAATTGTCGAGCCACTTATCCGACAAAATGCGTAGCTGCTCCAGGGAATCAAAAAAGTATGCATCCAGGACGTCTTCCCGATAAGTTCTGTTCAGTCTTTCGTTGTAGCCGTTCTGCATCGGCTTTCCTGGCTGAATAAATTTTTGCTCAATCTGCTTTTCTTCGCACCATTTGGCCAGTTTCTTGCTAATGAACTCCGGGCCATTATCAGTTCTTATTGATAACGGCAATCCGCGCTCCAACTCTAACTGCTGCAAAATTTGTATTACTTTACCAGCACAGATGGAATAGTCTGCATGCGCTGCAAGTGCTTCTCTACTAGCGTCATCCATGACTATTAACGTTCGCACGCGTCTGCCAGAGCTAAGCGCATCGCTCACAAAATCCATGCTCCAGGTTTCATTCAACGTTTGAGCCTCGATTAAGGGCTGCTTTGGTCGTTTCAGAATACGCCTTTTTCGCTTACGCCTTAATTTGAGATCCATACTTCGATAGATTCGAAGCACTCGTTTGCGATTCCAAGGCAGGCCTCTGTTTCGCAAATTACCGCGCGGCGGACCGCCATAATACCAATCGAAACCTCTGGTGGGATGTTCTTCTGCCAGCTCATTAAGCACGTCTACAACAGGCATGTCGTCCTTGACCGTTTTGTAATAAAAGACACCCGTACTTAACTGCAAAACTCTGCACGCCCGCTCAATGCTAAATCCAGTTTCCTGAGAAATGTCGGAAACAATTAGCCGCTTCTGAGCAGGCTTTAAAGCTTTTTTTCGATAATCTCTTTTGCCAGTCTATGATCCAGAGCCAATTCCGCATACATGTGTTTCAAACGACGGTTCTCCTCCTTGAGTGCTTTCAATTCGGAAAGTTCCGAAGCACCCATACCGCTGTACCTCTTGCGCCAATTGTATAATGTGGCTTTGGAGATACCATTTTCCCGAGCAACGTCGGTTGCTTGCTTGCCAGAATCCAAATCTTTGAGGATTTTGACGATCTGAGTTTCTGCGGACGCCGCGCGGTGAACGTTTTTCCCTTCATAGCAGATTAAAATTAGAAAATTTGTCTAATTCATCACCACTCTATTTTTGGGGAAGCGTACACACTCACCTGAAGCTGTATCAATAAAGTCGGGAGTGCCCTCAATAAACGATCTTAAGGAGAATTTACTTAGGATAGGTGAGTGACTTTTAACCTCTTTACTTCGCCGTTATAAATCAAAACAAGCAAGCGAAATGAGGGAAAGCGCGAAGGGAAAAGACGGCTTGCTGACGCTGGCCCGGATCAAAGATTTCTGGGTTGAAATATAACATTCAGCTGCATGCTGCGAAAATTGGTTGGAACATACTGACAGGAGCAACGTGCAGCAAGCATTATCAAAGACTACCACCGCTATTGTAAAAATTCAATAGGATACATTATCTTAACATTACCCCTTCTTAGCCGTTTTAATTTGTTTTCCAACAGTTGCCGCTTCAATATGTCTAGATGGTCTAAATATAGAATACCCTGCGTATGGTCATATTCGTGTTGGATCATGCCTGCAGTTTTGCCGCTGAATGTTTTTGTCTTTTTATCAAAGTGCCGATCAGGATATTCAAGTGTAACAGACCAGTTTCTGGGTACAAGCCCACCTATGCCCGGAATACTCAAACACCCTTCTTCCTGAAACCATACGGATTTGGATCGACTGATGACTTTGGCATTTGTAAATGTTTCTACAATGCCAGTGTCTCCAGTTTCAAAATATTGTTTCCGCTCGTCAGGATTGTATGTTTCGTAGATAGATTTACTGTCTACGATGAACAGGCATAGCGATTGGTTCACCTGGGGTGCGGCAAGTCCGCAACCGTTTGCGTTATACATGGTGTCCCACATATTACTGATCAGATCATCCAGTTGGGTGTATTTACTGGTACCTGTGCACAGGGCTGCCGTAGCACATTGCATCTATAACCAAGAATCGGAAGTATCATTTTAAATCAGAGTTTTTGGCAAAAAACTGATATATCATAGACCTGGGCAATGAACAAATGTTAACAAATTTGCTTTCGCACTCTGCTCAGTGCTTGTGGAGTGATGCCAATATAAGAGGCTACATATTTTAGAGGAACATTCTTTAAGATTTGAGGCTGTTTGCTGAAAAGGTTCAAATACCGCTCTTTGGCTGTATGGTTAACAAGCCGATAGCTCCCGCTGCGCTTTCATCACCAAAAGCCGTTCTGTGAATAGTCTGCCCAGGTAGTTTCCCACTTTTGTATGATCATAAATGTCTTGCAAACTGGAATAGGAAATTTGCCAGCTCACCGTTTTTACTAGCGCCTGGACAGAATACTGAGATGGGGTTTGGGATAGAAATGAGTCGTATGCACCGGCAAATTCTTTCTCAAAACTGAAATTGAACGTTAGTTCGTCATCCTCCTTTGGGATGTAATAACGGGACATTCCGGTTTCAATAAAGTATAGGTTCTTTCCCCGCTCGTTTAGCTTGACAATATCTTCCCCCTTGTGAAATACTCTGCGACCGAAGCAGGATGCAATAAAGTGCCAATCTGATTCAGGTATTGCACCCAGTTGCTTGTAATATTCCTTCAAGTATCCCATTGTATAAATATTAATGATAAAGGCTTGTTATGTGCATTTAATCAGTAGGCCATCGCACGTTATTATGCGATACAATATTATCAAAATGGAAAAAACCTACCTGGCCAGATAAATTTAACTGTCACAGCTCATTTCGTCAAATAATGATGTTGAACAAGTTTTGTATCAAAATGCTTTACGGTTTGGGGTTCGACCAATTGCTTGGGACGAAGATCTTAAATAGTCATATGCTCGAGTAGGTAGGGGTTCATTGTCAGGAGGCGAAAAATGGTATGAAAGGAAGTTCAGAAAGAAAAAGTTGCCCGTAATCGTTTAAGCTATATAATTTTAGACCAGGTTACTTTCTCGTTCTTAACCGCCTTCGTACCCAAACAGCTTAATGCCAACAATACCAAATCAAATACTTTCGTATACTATTGCTTCAGATTACTCTGAGTCCATTTCTTGGGTTTGGAGCCAAAGTGCCTTTCAAACAATCTCCCGAAATAACTTAAATTACTGAAGCCTAACTGATAACCTGCCTCAGAAACGGATAAATGTTCTTCTCTTAAAAGTCTAGCGGCCTCTTGCATACGCAAATATTGATAGTATGGATACATGCCTTTTCCGAATACTTGCGTAAAAACTTTGCGAAGTTTAATTATATTCATACCACTTAGTTTTATCAATTCTTCCTGCGCAAATGGCTGGTCCGTCGAAGCAGCAATTTTGTCTCGGACGCGATAGACTGATTCTATTTCGTATTTCGATAAATTTTGATGCGGAGTATCTTCTCTTATCAATAGATTTTTAAAAAGATAAAATATTAACTCAAATGACTTCAATCGATAGTAAGCGTCCGATAACGTTTTTGAAGAGGCAATATCTGCAACTTCGTTTACCAATACAGCTAGTTCTGGCGACATAAACTCTTCTATCCAAAGTGTTTTTTCATTATCGAAAAGGTAGTCAAACCGCTCGTGATCTTTCCCTATAAACGTCTTCAAATAGTCAAGGCTTATGATGATCGTTATCTGCTGAATATTCATGTCTTTAGGGAAGACAACTTCACTTTCAGTATTCAGCGGTACAATGCGGACGTGTGGCTGTACATGCTTCAATATATTTTTGTCGGCAGCGGATGAGTTTAATGATAGGTTGACAATATTCATAAATGAGATTAAGATCCCATTTTCTATCAGCTTTATCGGTTTTCTCCGAAAGTGAAATGTTTTCTTTGCTATAACAGAGCGAATCATCAATAACATTGCGGGTAAGAGATCTACGATTTTGATCTCATTAAGCTCTAGCACTTTTAATTCCTCTGCATATTGCGTTAGCGAAACCCCCAAACGCTCCGCCCAATAGATCATCTCCTGTTTGTTGTTCTCCTTTTTCATCTTTATGGACTATTTTTTATGCTTTAGCAGCTATTTTAGCATTGAAAGTATGAATAAGTTTGCATTATCAATTTAAAAAGCAGAAAAAATGAAAAAGCACATCCTAATATCCGGTGCGGGAATAGCTGGTTTAACGGCAGCCAATTTCTTAGCGAAACAAGGTTATACTATTACGATTATTGATAGATCGAACTCGTTCAGTAAAGCCGGATTTCTTATTTCGCTGAAAAGTTTCGGGGTCAGAATCATGGATGAACTGGAGTTAACCCAGAAACTTCAGGCAGAATCGTCCCCGTCTGAAACAGTTCATTTTGTAGAAAGCAATGAGGAAATCATTCGAAGCATCAAATATGATAAAATGAATGAAAATATCGAACGTTCGGTACTCATATCCCGCGGCGGGCTGCATCATGTTTTGTATGAGGCTATCAACAACGATGTAAATATACTTTTCGATACAACGATTTCACAACAGGCGGAACAAGCAGGTAAGACGATAATTATGCTTTCAAACGGAGATACGATAGTAGTTGATTTGGTAGTTGTTTCGGAAGGATTGCGTTCTGTTACCAGAGAACGTTACTTTAATAATTGCCAATTAGAAGATTTTAATATGCTTTATATGGGAGGAAAATTGATGCAAAGGCATTCGCATCAGGTTGGTGTTTTTAAGATATATATTGACGTCAAAAAGATGTTGTCTATATATCCAATTGCGTCGGATGAGATTGCCGTTCAGTGCTATATCCATAGTACACAAGATATAGGAACGATCAAAAATAATGCTTCTTTAATTCTTAAAAATTCTTTTCATGATTATGAGCCCGAAGTAAAGAAGCTGTTAGATGATCTTTTGGATAACGGCTTAGTTTTCGTTGATAAAATGGGGATGATTAATGCTTCAGGTCTAGTGAGTGGAAACTTGGTATTGCTGGGAGATGCAGGCTATTGTCCAACAGCCCTATCAGGCATGGGCGCATCGTTATCTATTTTTGGGGCAAAGGTACTGGCACATCTTATAGCGGAATACCCGGATGATATTTTAGCCGCCTGTGAAAAGTACAATAGACTGATGCAGCCGATAATCGAAAAGTTTCAAACCAATGCAAAAAATAACGCCGCATCTTTCATACCGAAAGACGAGGTCGATTTAGAGAAATTCGTCAAAAAGTTCCAGTCTGCAAGCGATAAAGATGTTCAAAAGATAATGACTGAGCCTATCGTGCTTACAAAAGATCAGGAAAATTTTATAATTAACAAGATAAGTCATGAAGTTCAGTAAGATATTATCCGTTGTGTTAGGATTCGGAACAATCGGATTGTTGAGCTCCGTCTTAGCAAAAATCCAGGGATATGTATTCCCCGGTTCATTGGCGTTGTTTGACAATTCCATCGCCGGGAGCCACGATATTATTCAGTATTTTATTAAACTATTTTGCGTGTACATCAGTTGTTTTATGGGAGGACTTGTATGTGCTTTATTAAAAGGAGGGCGGCGGGAAATACTAATTATTGTCGGATGTATTACCATCGCAATTGGCTGGTTATGGCTGAGTGTGGGACAGCCCATTTGGTTTTGGACGTTCTTAGTTTCGGGTGTTTTCCCTTTTTCATTTTTGGGAAGCCGAAATAATTTTGTCAGAAAATAGAAATCGTATTCTATGAGCTATTGCTTCCTTTTCCATTGCGCTTTTTTCTTCATTTTATTGGCAAACGCCTGTTCTTCGTAATCTTCTCCTTATACTTTGGGCAATAACTCGCCTAATGCTTCAATAAGCCGTCTCGTGTTTGTCCGGAGTTAAGAAGTCGAACAAATGGTGTGGTTCTTCCGCAAGAAAATCTGCATCATTTCATGTATGGCAGCAATCATCATTTGAACAGACTAAATCGTCAGTTCGAATTTTACGAAAATCTCTGGGCAACACACAAAAGCATTGAATTCTTCTGTTAGTAGGTCTGCGATCAAAATATTCTCTCAATTTACGATGCAATGCAGCTAGTGACGTCGAGGTGAGCTATTGAGTGAGCAGTCTTTTTGAAGAGTTATAGTTAATTGATACATAGGAGTTTGGTGTATAGTTCGACTCCCCGCATCTTCACTGATTGAAGAATCAAAACTTACAAAAACCCGCAAAATTAATTTGCGGCTTTTTGCATGTAGAAGGCGCAGGGTTTCTCACATCACTCTCTCCAACCGACTCAGCAATTTTCGTATTCTCAATCGGTTGTATTGCTGCAATAAGATAGGGTATACATTATATATGATATTCCAGACGGAAATCAGCAGGGCCATTCTGATGTTTCCGACAGGTAAGGCACTGATTGCACTGAGGGCAAAGAAAACAAAACAGCTGTAATGATATCTTTCCTGAAGTGCGATTTTACTCAGGTATGTACGGGCACTTTGTCGGTTGCTGATCAGTACGTTTTTCTTGCCAAAATGTTGATTGATTTTTTTGACAAGCAAGCCGTCCTGAACCAGCCAACGCATCATTCTTACTCCTACTAATTCATAAGTTCGGGGTTTTGAACTTAGGTTTAAGGTCGAGATCAACTTCGCGGGAATATTAAATGCGAACACACTGACCACAACAATGATATACAAAACCCATACAGATCGCCCTTCCGAAAAATACTCACCCCAGTACCATCCAACCACACTGAATGAGACAATGGTCCAGAATATATTGATCAGTTGATTGACCATAGAATTGTACAGTATAAAGAATCGCTACTGACCTGTTTTATCGTAAAGCAGTTCAATCAGTTTCCGCCAATCTATGTACGACGAAAGCTCGCCATTCGTCAGAATAGCCAACCCATTCTTTGAATGTGGATCGTAAAGCATGTAAGTCGAGACACCAGGACCATGCCCATTGTGGCTATACATAGGTGTTTCAGTGTTCAATAAATATAAGAACCAGGTATGATAGCCCAAGCTCATATCCTTGGGCGTGATTGATTGCACAGCCGCGCTATCGATTATAGCCCTTCCATTGTATAAGCCATTGTTAGTCCAGCATATCAAAAAATTTGCAAGATCCCCTATGTTGCAACGAAGCTGGCCAGCTGGATAATCCGGGAAAGTACTTTGGTGTTGTGTCTCGTAGGTTTTTAAGGAATCAGAGAAAGTGTAAGGAGTCGCAAGCATACTTGGGTCGGCTTTATCCAGAAACCAGTTGGTATGGTACATCTGAAGGGGAGCAAATAGGTACTTTGTACAATATTCATGGAAAGGCATCTTCGCAATGCATTCAACCAAATATCCCAAAAGCGCATATCCTACATTTGAGTATTCAAACTTTTCACCGGGGGCAGCTTGAATGAAATTTTTTCCCGCGTGATAATTTGCGCCATCCACTGCAAGATAGTCTCGTATAAATTTGTTCAATTGAATTTCGGGACCTTTGTAATCGCCCTCCCAAAAAGGAAGAAGATAATCTAAATCATCGCGTATCGAAGACCTGTGCCTCAGTAACTGCCTGAATGTGATTGGTCGTCCTGGGTAATCTGGACTTTTTACCGCAAATGGCAAAAAGCGGTTGATGTCATCGTCAAGTGAAATAATCCCATTCCCCAACAACTGAGTGATGGCCGCGGCTGTTATCGTTTTTGAAAGAGAAGCTATCTGAAAAATTGTATTTTCCGTAACAGGAACTTGTTTTTCCAGATTTTGATAACCGTAGTAACCTGTATAAGCAATCCTTCCTCCTTCTACCTTGGCAAAGGCCAGGCCTGGTATGTTCAGCCGTTTCAGTTCAATAGAAATGTCAGATTGATTGCGATTCTCCTGCGCTAAACATGGATAGATTCGCAATACAAACAGAAAAATCAGTAAAACCCGCATGAAAGAATTCAGTCCTGGTATAAAATTCGCAATATAAGTCCTACAAACTTCATTACTTAACGCTCTCAGCTGTGGCGTGTAACCCTCCGCTAAGTATGTTTAATTGCTACACTCTTATTCTTGCGCGTTACTGAATAGATATCGCTCCTTCTGTCTTTCAAATTCCGGACACTTCCAAACTGGTTCAATTCCCGCAGCATATCAATATCTACATCTGCAATCAGGATCATTTCAGTGTTGGGTGTAGCTTCCGCTTTGATCCCATTCGTAGGAAATGAAAAATCGCAGGGGGTAAAGACCATCGATTGCGCATATTGAATATCCATATTATGAACTTTCGGCAAGTTCCCCACGCTGCCTGCGATTGCCACGTAACATTCATTTTCAATGGCTCTTGCCTGGGCACAGTTCCTTACTCTGGAATAGCCGTTTTGGGTATCAGTAAGGAAAGGCACGAACAGAATGTTCATTCCTTCATCGGCAAGAATGCGGCTTAATTCGGGGAATTCGACGTCATAGCAAATCAGGATACCTATTTTGCCGCAGTCAGTGTCAAAAGTTTTCAGTGCGTTGCCGCCCTGCATACCCCATACTTTCGCTTCATCAGGAGTAACGTGCAGCTTTTCGAAGCGTTCAACCCCGCCATCCCTTTTGCATAGATAACCCACATTGTAGAGACTATTACCAACCACTTCCGGCATGCTCCCCGTGATAATGTTGATATTATAAGAAATAGCAAGCTCAGAAAACCGCGTAACGATTTTTTCTGTAAATTCTGCAAGCTTTCTGATCGCGTCAGGTTCCGAAAGATGGTTGTAATCCGACATCAATGGAGCGTTGAAAAACTCCGGGAATAATGCAAAATCACACCGGTACCCAGACACCGCATCCACAAAATACTCGACCTGCTGCATCAGTTCGTCAAAGTCACTGTACAGCCTCATTTGCCATTGTATCAAACCTAGCCGGATAATGGATTTCTTGAACGCAGCCCGATCAGAAATGTTCTCGTAATAAACATTATCCCATTCAAGAAGTACTGCATATTCATTAGAATCCTTGTCGCCTTCCAGGTACCCTTGCAGTATCCGCGCAGGGTGGAAATCGTTGGACAACTGAAAATTCAAAACCGGGTCGTGAATGTCCTTGTTGCGCACCTTTTCAATGTATTCCTTCGGCGACATCAAATGAGAATATTGATGGAAATTCGGGATCCGGCCACCGAATACAATCCCTTTCAAATTCAGTTTCTCACAGAGTTCTTTCCGGTAATCATACAATCGCCTGCCCAATCGGAGGCCGCGATACTTAGGGCGAATGAAAACATCAATCCCGTAGAGAATATCTCCCTTATCGGTGTGGGTATTAAAACTGTAATTTCCTGTTATCGCTTTGTAGGTGTGTTTGGAATCGACCTTTTTATAGTCAACAATAATGGATAGCGCGCAGCCGGCCAGCTCATTATCAACTCTTATTCCCACTTGTCCCTCGTGAAAAACGCTGATTAGCGTCTTAATGTGATGCTCTTTCCAATATGCATCCGGCATACTGGAATAGGTTTCAATCATCATTTCCTTTATCTCCTCGTAATCTTCCGGTTTGAGAAAAACCAGCTCTATATTCTCGATTGTCTTATTGTCTTTGGTTGATTCCATGATAAATTTCCCGTTTACCTGTGTTAACAGATCTTCGGTTCGGGACTGATTTTGTGGTTGTCGATTAGTTTAAATTCAATTTGCTTCAAGATCGCTCCGTCTTGAGCAAGGCTACCAGTTTGCGTTGGGTCTGCGACGTGTGGTGCTACTTATATTGCAAAAGTACAATAAAGTGGTAAGGAATGAGCGGGAAGATTTGAGCAGAAGCAAACCTTAATCACATTTGACATCTGCTTCAAGTCGAAAGAATGTGAATGGAGCAGCCACTTACCTAAAAACGGAATAAAGCGGCATTTCTTATAACAGGTCAAACTGATGTCTGATCAGGGAATGCATCATCAGCCAGATCTTCTCGTGGTTGGGGATCCTGATCCTGGTATCCATCACCTTTTCTGCTGGTGTCGCCCTGATCCGCAGGAAAAGCTTTTGGTAGTAATAATAAGCCAGGTAAACGCCGCGTCTCGACGAACCGGGTAACTTTTTGATACCAATTAATGCCTGCTCAAAATCATCCTGGATCTCGCGCTGGATAATTTCCTTGTTTTCACTCGAAAAACGGGTGAAGTTGATCTCCGGAAAATAACTGCGTCCAAGATCCTCGTAATCGGCTTTCAGGTCGCGCAGAAAGTTGACTTTCTGAAATGCTGCGCCCAATCTCATCGCATAATACCGCAGGTCATCATATTGGGCAGTATTCCCTTCGGTAAATACACGCAGGCACATTAAACCCACCACTTCGGCTGAGCCAAGCACATAATCCTGGAAACTATCCTGATCATGCTGCTTTTGACCCAGGTCCATTTCCATGCTTTTTAGAAATGTATCAATCAACGACCATTCAATGCAGTATCGGTTTACAACCTGCTGAAAGCTATTCAGGATTGGGTTAACGCTGATTCCGGCTGCAATTGCATCGGCGGTATCCTGCCTGATCTTGGCCATTAATCCGTGTTTGTCATAGCCATGAAAGCTGTCTACGATCTCATCGGCAAGACGGACGAAACCGTAAATGCTTTAAATCGGATCGTGGAATTTGGGCTGCAGGAAGTGGATTCCGAGTGAAAAAGAAGTGCTGTACAGCTGCGTGGTTTTCTTGCTGCAAGAGACCGAAAGTTGGTCATACAAGGCCTTCATGACATATTCATTTTAATAGCTTACAATTTTTGGTCAAAAAGAAAAACCTGCCCTTAATGTGAGCCGGTTGAAATCTTCCAACTTTTCAATACCGGTCTGGGTAACCGATGATCTTTGAAAACGATAGCCCGCGCCTATGACGAAACCGGTGTTGCCGCTGAAAAGCAGCTTGAGTCCCAGCCCCGCCGAGAATGTGGCGCCGCCGCCGAACCGGACGCTGTCCACGTCATTGGAAGTCGCATTGAAACCATAACCGCCTTCGAGAAAATAAAAGGGGATTTTCGAGCCTTTGCTGGTCAGATCGCCGCGGAGGCTCAACACGACCGGTACGAATGTCTGCACTGCATACAAATCAGCTCCGATTCCTACGCCTGTGTAAACCCATTGATTGAATTTATATCCGTTCGTAGTCTGAAAGGAGAATGCAGAAGTCGTGACGCCATTCGAAGCCCGGTTGCTCATCGCCAGCGGCCCGAGTTCGGTGTAATGGACAAATCCTTTTGTCTTGTATAGTACGTTGGGGTTCGCGCGCTTTTCCTTTAAGAGCGTATCGACTTCCTGTTTTTGAAGAACCCAAACGCTTTTATCGTACGTTTCTATCCGGTAAGCCGGACCTGCTTCGAGCAGTCGCCCGCGGATCACTGAGCCGTTTTTCAGGTGCACGCTGACTTGTTTTTCCTCCTGTCCAAATGCTTTGTAGGAACCGGCGGCAAGCAGCAGCATCAAAAATTTAAATACCAATTTCATGAGGTGAAGGATTTTTTCTAGTTGTCAAGCCAGTTTTTGAATTCCTGACTTCTGTATTTACTGATGAAAATGTCCTGGTCAAAAGGAGGTTTCAGATAAACCTGTAACCGGTAGCTGAGCAGGGTTTTGACTTTCTGGATAGATTCAATCCGGGCGATGACTTTGCGGTTCATCCTGAAAAACAGGGAAGGATCAAGCACTTCTTCAAGGCTTTCCAGCTTGCTGTCCATGAGGTACTTTTTACCGTCGGTACTCACCATAAATACGACCTTATCATCCGCATAGAAGTAGGCTACTTCCTCCACATTCTTGAAATGAATGGTATCTGCATACCTGACCAGAAACCGGGTTTTGTATTTTTTAGTCAGCTGCTGTATCGTGGATCTCAGCTTTTCAATGTCCGACGCGGTAATGTTCCTGTAATCACGGTTCAAGCTGTGGTATTTATCGAGTGCGCGGCTTAATTCGGCCTTATCCAGCGGTTTGAGCAGATAGTCAATGCTGTTGATCTTGAAAGCCTGCAATGTATACTGGTCATAAGCGGTGGTGAAAATGACCGGACTTTTGACGGTAACTTGCTCGAACAGATCAAAGCACAGTCCGTCGGCGAGATGAATGTCGAGCAGCAGCAGATCCGGCTCCGGATTCTGACTAAACCAGCTGGCTGCGTCTTCCACGGAGTCCAGGATATCCAGCACCTGAATATCCGGGTCGTATTCTGTTAATAGCTGTGAAGCCCTTTTTGCCGAAAGCGCCTCGTCTTCTAAAATAAGTACTTTCATAACGGTGGGTAAGGAGCGTTGATTCGCACGCAATGCGCTGCTTTCTTTAAGAACTCTGGGTTTCCGGTTTAAGGTGTATTAATGGGATTGTTACGCTAAAAGAATGCTCGTTCTCCTGAACACTGATGCCATGATGCCCGAGAAAATCATACCTTCTTGCAATATTGGTCAGTCCGAGGTGTGTGGATTGATCTTCGCTCACTTTCTTTTTCTGCAGGTTATTTCTCACAGTGATGGATTGATCGTCCAAACACAATATTTCAATATGTAAAGGCTTGCTTTTCGAAACAATGTTGTGTTTAACAGCATTCTCCACGAGCATTTGAAGAGAAACCGGGAGTATGTATGCAGAGAGGCAACTCTCAGAGATATTGATATCGATACTTAACCCGGAATCGAAACGTGTTTTGAGCAAATACAAATAGGAATGGATAAAGCCGATCTCATCGCGCAAATGGGTCAGCTCGCTTTCATCGCTCTTTAAGATATACCGGTAAACGTTTGAAAATTGCTTTACAAATTCAATGGAGGCATTCGTATCCTGACCGATCAGCGCGGTTAACACACTCAGGTTATTGAATAAAAAATGAGGGTTAACCTGATTTCTTAAAGATTGAAGCTGTGCCTGACTACTGATCCGTTTATAGGTTTCCAGCTGCTGGTGACTGGATTCCAGCTGCTGCATGTAAAGAAAAATGACGTGAATGGTATTCAGGAACAAATTGATCCGGAAACAAAACATGAGCAGCAGCTTCATCGGCAGCAGCCATTCCCGCCAATTTTCTGATAAAGCATAGCGCGCAGTGGGAATGCCAATCAACAACGCGGCAAGCGCTGTAATAACCAGACTGCCCGCAAAATTATAGAGAATTCTTAACCAGAACGGTTTGATCTCCCTCTCAGAAAGCCAATTGTCCCAAAACCGGTTACCTTCCCAAATGGCGGCTGTAACTGCAAGAAAGAGTAAAAAGATAATCCACCTGTCCGCACCAACATGGTAGTAATCAAAAGTTTCTATCAGCAATGTATTCAGAAATGAATACCCGCCGAGCAAAAACATGAAAACGTACCGGTACCTGAGTTGGAACATGATTCTGGCAAATGGGCTATAAAAAAGAAAGACTGGCAAGATAACGCAACGCGCCAATCTGCCAATCTTTCCAGTACTTCATTAAGGCATTAACACCTTGTCGATTACATGTATCACACCGTTTGTTGCCAGGATGTTTGCAGCAGTGATGTTCGATGCACCGCTTGTCGCTCCCACTACTTTGGCGCCGCCAGCAAGGTCGAAAGTGAGTGTACCGTTTGTGTTGGCTGTTGTAACAGGCGCTGTTACATTAGGCAGATCCGTAGAGAATACACGGTTTGGCAAAACGTGGTAGAGCAGCACACTGGTAAGGAGCGCACGGTTTGCAGGCGCGAGGAGTGTTGCTTTTGGCGTCGTTCTATAAAGCTCGCGAAAGGCTGCATTGGTAGGGGCAAATACAGTTAATCCACTCGTAGCCGACGAAAGTGCCGTTGCAACAGCCGGATCCGCCGCAAGTACCAGCGAAACGAGTTCAGTAAAATTCGTATCCGCCTGGGCAATTTCTACCAACGATCTGGTAGGCGGCACAATCACATTGTCGATGACATGGATAACCCCATTTGTAGCAGACACGTCGGTGGCAATTACCTTGATATTACCATTGATGAAAACGCCGTCTGCATTCTTGGATAGATAGATATCGTTATTTGTATTTACCGTTTCCACAGTTCCGCTTGTTACATCGGCCGCCTTCACCGAGCCGCTGATCACGTGGGAGGTAAGAATGGGCGTGAGCGCTTCTTTGGTAAGTGAATTCAGGCTTGTTATCCCAGCTTTCGCAAATGCATCATTATTAGGAGCAAATACTGTAAACGGACCTGTTCCCTGAAGCGTAGTCACCAACTCTGCTTTTGTAAGTGCAGCCACGAGCGTCGAAAACTCCGGATCGGCGGAAGCAACTGCAGGGATATTTCCTGTTACGGGATTTACTGTCTGGTTGTCGTCATCATCATCATTGCAGGATGAAAGCGAAAAAGCCATTAAAGCAGCCACCGCGCAGGTTTTCAAACTTTGGTTTCTTAGCATTGTTTTCATGATTTTAACTGTTGAAAGTTGTGAAAGATTGATAAAACACTTACCCAAGCAACCCTTCCTTGATTTGATTCCGTTCCTTGATAAGAGCCAACAGTCCACCGCAGCGCGTGAAGTGGTAAAAAGTGGCAGTGAATGGCAATTTTTGCAGAGCTTTAAGCCAAATACAAGGAGCCCTCCAAGTTGTACAAACCGCTCAACCGCGAATGAAGTGAAGCAATCATGAAGATTGTTGAGCCTGCATGCACCGTTAAAGAGAGGCTTCGGTGCTTAGTTGATCTTGAATGCTATGCGAATGAGAGAGGTTAGTCTAGAAAGTAAGAATAAGTCACAACTTGTAGAATCCTTATTTCATACGATCAAAAATTAACTGCTCCTTACTTGCGTGCTTCACAACAGAAAGCAGCTTTCCCGATTTTATATCTGAGATTAGATCTTTTAGGAGTTGCGTTTTGGCTTCGTCAGTGATATTGGGTGATCCGTCCGGTCCGGTCTTTGGATGAAGGAACATTAGATACAAATTATCGTCCTTAATAACAACGTAAAAGTAGGTGCGATATCCCCCGGAGCCGCCCAGGCGCTTTTTGATATAAAGATTTTCAGCGTTGCCGCCCAAACGCCTGCCAGCTGAAAGATCTATCTTTTCTGCGAAAAAATATTCGATGATCTCCTTTTCCAAATCTCTGTAAGCATTCTTTTTAATGAGCTTTTTGAATATCTTCTCAAACGCAGTAGTACAGAAAACTTTCATCAAAGATTTTCAAGTTCATTCATAGCGTCATTGAACTCCTTAGAAGCCGGCAATGTGACAATCGCCGATTTCAGATCTGAAATCGCTTCACCCAAATCCTCGATAGCCGCCTGATATGCTTTGAACTCCTGCTGGGCAATTCCGTTATTAATGATGGGCTGAATGCGCTCGATATGTTCCAGCTCCAAATTATACCAGGTCTGAGAAGAATCAAGTAATTCGATTATTGTTTCCCTGACCTTTTCGTCCTCGCTATCTACCCAGGTTAATTCGCCTAAATAAGAACTGACAGTTTTCGCACCAGCGGTCTTTTTTACCAGGCTATCCTGTAATTGGTTGATATGCAGGCTTAGCGACGACACCAAATCCTGCTGGTCTTTCACGCTTTTTATAGTTGCCGGCGTGGAAACCACGCTTCTCAACCCCTGAGTTAGTCTTTGGATATTTGGCTTGGTGGCGATCATTTTTGAATTTTCGTGCGGTCTAATCTGGCTAACAGGATAACAAATTAATAAGAAAAAAGAGTCTCTCAAAGAAAAAGCTGGGTGTCAGATCTGCTGATCAACATAACTTTTTACCTGCATTCACAGCACAGAAAACAAAACAGTTGCCAGCAGCCAGCTGGCGGCGAGAATGTACATTGTCCAAAGCTTCACTTTCCAGGATTGATTTGGGAGTATATATCTGATCCCGAAAGTCAAGCCGAGCGTAATTGCGGACGAAATGAAATGCAGTTTGAATGATGTATCGTCCAGGTCCAGCGCTTTTCTGAGAAGCAAGAAGACAATCGAATTCGCATTTAGTATGGTTAAAATAAAAATAGTACCACCCCACTTCTGTTCTTTCTCCTGGGTCTGATCCATATCATTTCAATTAATCATTGTCAAAAAACGGTGAACATTCTCAGAAAGCCGATTACGATGCAGCATTTACTCAATTAATTGCTTTCTTCCATCCTCATCCAGAGACTATTGCTGCTCGTACTCGCGCGGTTGTTTCGACATCAGCTTGCGACGATCTGCGTCTGTCAGGTTGGTGAGCGCCTTGTTTGTAGGCTTAATGCGAAATGGCACAAGTTTTGGATAGCCATACTTCAAACTTACATTGCTTAGTTTTTTGCCTGAAAACTGGTACAGCTCGTACTTCCAATAGCTATGCTTCCTAAACTGGATCAAATCTTTGGCAACTATTTCATACACCTTATCGCCGTTGAAATCAGTTTCAGGCTCCATCGAAAAGTCAAAAAAGGAAACTTTGGAATAAGAACCATCCGGCTCGCTGATCAGGTAGAGCTTCCTTTTCACCTTCGGGGCCAGCGGGGAAGCGCCCTGAAAATTGAAAAATATCTTCATGTCCAGCCGGCCGTCGTTATTCAGGTCAGCAGCGAAGGCAGTATCCGGACAGCTTTCCAGATTGACTGTCGGCTCACTAAATTGCTGCACCTGCCCGGTACCGGCTTTACACAACACTTCAATTCCATTCTCTTTTGTGGCGATCAGGCGAACTTGGAGTTGATCTGAGAAAAACTGTATTGTATCGCCGCTGCGGGATACGGGAATTGACTGATAACGGATCGGCTCAGGCTTGTTTTCAGATGGATTATGCTGCAACAACGTGCAGAACACCAGGTTTAAAACAGGTAATAGCAATGTAAAAGATCGGTTTGGTAATGGAAATAAATCAAAACTGTGACATCGTACGGTACAGATGCTCGTTAGTACGATTGGAACATCGAAATTCGCATTTGGAAGCTAAACTATTGCTGTATTTCGAAGTGACTTTTTACTTTCAGGTAATTTTTAACCCGATCCAAATTCAAAATATAATCGCCCGGAATATCCGGATCCGGCACTGTACATTTTACATGACTGAGAAACTGCTTATTACGCCATTAAAAATCGACTTTCCGTCTGCTTACGGAACTGATACCATCTACCCGGTGCTGATTGAACTTGGCCATCGTAAAATCCTGGTGGATTGTGGCTATCCTGCTTTCGGACCTCTACTGGAAGACGCATTGAAGCAAATTGGAGCCAACCTGGCCGTAATTACAGACATCATTATTACGCACCATGATCTGGACCATGTAGGTGCATTGGCCGAAATTTATGAGGCAAATCCCGGAATCCGCATTCATGCATCGGAACAGGAAAAGCTTTTTGTAGAAGGATTAGCAAAGGCTCCCCGGCTCGTGCAGGCAGAAGCGCTGTTTGACACACTTCCAGATGATCAGAAACCCGGCGCAATCGCATTTCAATCGCTGCTGGAAAATATCCGGCCGGCTCCTGTACATCAACTACTATCAGAGGAAACGGACAATTTTGGAGGAATAAAAGTGATTGCCACTCCCGGTCACACGCCCGGGCATGTTTCACTTTACATTCCAAATCAAAAAACGCTCATAGCCGGGGATGCGGTGGTTTATGAGAATGGGATACTCGACATCGCCAATCCCGGATTTACACTCGATCTGCGCCAGGCGATCGCCTCCGTTTGCAAGATTGCAGCCTTCGATATTACCAGGCTGATTTGTTTTCACGGAGGAACAGTCGAAAATCCCCAGCCATTGTTTTCTGAGTTAGTAGAACGCTATCAACAGCCGCAGTCTTAACCTGTTTGTTTGAAAAATACAATGATCGAGATCGTTCCTTATCAACAGAGTTGGCCGCAGCAGTTTCATCAAATCGCGGGCAAGCTTAGAGACGCGACCAGAACCTGGGACGTCGGCACCTATCATATTGGCTCGACTGCTATACCCGGTCTTGCTGCGAAGAATGTGATCGATATTCAGGTATCGGTCAATGCATTCGAGCCGCAAATGGAAGAAGAGTTTGTCAGGATCGGCTTTAACAGAATGCATTACTTGACAGATCATCAGCCGCCTGGGCGGGACGACCTGAATGGTGAGCAGCTTTATAAATGGTTCTTTCACCTCAGGGATCCTGCTGTAAACCTCCATGTTCGCAAACGGGGAATGTTCAACGAGCGGTATCCGCTGCTGTGCCGAGATTATTTGCGTTCACATCCGTATGCTGCAAAAGCTTACGAAGCAATTAAAATTGGTCTTGCCAAACATTTTCCCGACGACCTTGCTGCCTATTACGAGATCAAAGACCCCGTTTTTGACGTATTAACGGCAGGTGCAGAGATATGGGCCAGGACCGTGAACTGGTCACCCGCGAAGACTGACATATAGATAAACAATATAGCCCACGGATTTCTGATCCGAGGGCTATATTGTTAGCAGCGTATATTTATAAATATTACAGTGCTGACGGTTCGCTGTAAAAGAAGTCGTCCATAATTACCAGGTCATTGTCGGCATTGTCGGCGTATTTATTGCTGATGGAAGTGGATCCCGCCGTGATGGTGACCTTGGTAACTTTGCTGTCAGGAAAAATAGCTCCGATGAAAGAAAAGCCGTTTGCATCTTTTCTGGCAGGGGCAGTGAATTTTCCGAGACTTTTGTCTCCTTCAAAAAATTCAAGCGTCGTAGAATTTGCCTTGTCAACATCTGATAAAACAACGCCAAATCCTTTTACGAAAGCCGCAGTCGCGGTGCCTGGTACCTTAAACGTTACATCCATTTTGTTGCTTCCAACTGCCGAAAAAGTCCGCGCGGGGCTGAATGCATTGAATTGTTCTTTGTAGCCGGAAACCAGATCACTGAAATTCTTGTCGCTGATCCGCAATCCCTTTCCCGGCGTAGAGAACACTGCTCCGCGCTTTCTTCCGGCAGCTACAGCGGGGTCCGTACTATTGAAAAAGTCACCGGGGAAAGTATCTGTATTTGTCTGGTTATCAGGAACTCCGTCCCAGTTTATTTCACGTCGCCCAACAGTCTGCCCCGGCGTGGTATTCAGCTGGTCTCCAAGTAAGGTCCTGAACGATGATATTTGCGCACTAATGTCGCCGCTGCCCTTTACTTCGGTGAAGTTGACAGACGGTGCAGGCGTGTCGGGTTCGTTGTTAGAGTTACACGCTGACAACAGTGCAATGCAAGCCAATATTCTTGCTTTTTTTACAATAGATTGCGAATTCATAACTGAGTTTTGATGAGATAGTTGATACTTTTTTGATGTTGACAAAAGTACCAGTCACAGTTTGGCGCAAATTGAAAGAAATGCTAAAAAGTGTAAAAAAGTATAAAAGGCAGCAAGTGAAAATGGTATACTATATTATTGATTAAGAATCGATTAAATAAATTGTGGAGCAAATTCGGCGATTTCGCTGTAAGTTGATTTCAAATGGAATTCGAACGGCCAAACCATTAAATAAGAACTTTAACAAACAGGGGGGCAAGTGGCGCTATTCACCTATTTTTGCCGCCTTTGATTCTGACATACGCACCTAAACTCAACACCATGGAAATGCCAAAGCTGTTACTGATCGATGACGAGGTCCAGTATAGTGAATTGACCAAGGAGTACCTCGAAATGAAAGGCTGCAAAGTCATGCTCAAACACGACGGGCAGGCGGGTCTCGACGCATTTAAGCTGCATCCGTTTGACCTCTGCGTTCTGGATATTAAAATGCCGAAGAAGGACGGGTTTACATTGGCCGAAGAGATCAAGGAAATCAATGAAATGACGCCGATTATCTTCTTGACAGGGCAGTCGTTGAAGGAGGATAAAATCAAAGGCTTGACGCTGGGTGCCGACGATTACCTTACCAAACCATTCAGCATGGAGGAACTTTACCTTCGCATCCGCGCCATTTTAAAAAGGGTAAAAGTGCAGGAAAAAGCGACTCCCACAGATCAGTATCAATGGGGAGATTCGAAGTTCGATCTTGAACTTCGGGAGCTGACCGTCGCCGGCGAAAAGATCAAGCTTACTTCCATCGAGTCCAAGCTGCTCAAATTATTCTGCGAACATCAGAACAAAGTCCTCACCCGCGATGTGGCGATGATGGGAATCTGGGGCGACGAGGAGCATTACCGGGGATATAGTCTCAACGTATATGTCAGCAAGCTGCGTAAATTCCTCAAAGCAGATCCTTCTATTGAAATCCTGAATCTGCATGGGGAAGGTTATAAGCTGGTGTATAAGTAAACCGCAGCCGGATGATGGATTTATCTTTGTTAAAGAATTTGATGTCAGGTGATGAAAAGCTCGTCGCCAGCTTCATTCAAATATTCAAAGCACAGGTTCCCGCCCAGATCGAAGAGCTGCCGCGCCTTTGTGAAAACGAAGAATGGGAAGAACTTTCAACTTCGCTTCACAGCCTGAAAACCCAGTTCAGTTACGTTGGAATGGCCGCTTTTGCTGAACAGATGCGGGAAATGGAAGAGAGTGTCGACAACGGCGAAACAGCTCTCATAGGTAGCCAAATCGCCGAATTTACCGGAAAGTTTGACGAGTTCTGGCAAACGGAATTCGCTGAAAAATAGAAACTTAGTAAAGAAACTTTACTCCATCTGCGCAGCAGCTTCCAGCAATTTCCCAATCTTGTACCTGAGCTTTTTTGCCTCAATCGGTTTTGTAATATAATCGTCCATCCCTGCATTCCGGCATTTCTGGGCCTCTGCGGGATTCGCATTGGAAGTGAAAGCCAGGATAGGAATATTCTTGTCCTTTTCCCGCATTCTAATTGCCTGCGTAGCCTTGTAGCCGTCCATAACAGGCATTTTTACATCCATTAAAATGATGTCAAAGCTGCCTTCATCCAACTTTTTAAGCGCAATTTCTCCATTGTCGGCAATGGTAACGCGCACATTCTGGATGATTTTCTTCAATGTTTCTTCCGCTACGACCTGGTTGAACAGATTGTCTTCTACCAGCAATACGTTCACACCGGAAAAGACTTTCTCGTTGTACTCGTCTTCCACCCGCTCGCCAGGGTTGCAGATCTCGAAGCTGAGGTTGAAGCTGAATGTGGTTCCTTTGCCTAAGGCACTGTTTACCTGCATAGTGCCGCCTTGTTCTTCAACCAGCTTTTTAGCAATAAATAACCCCAGTCCCGTCCCTGACTGCTTGGTATTCAGATCGTCATCAATGCGGGTGAATGTTTCAAAAATGAAGGCCAGCTTATCCTGCGCGATACCGATGCCGGTATCTGTTACCTCAAAAAGCAGCTCCTCGTTCTCCCGATCTTTGCTCACCACACTTACCCGGATCGAAACCGACCCATTTTCGGTGAACTTGACCGCATTGCCTGCGAGGTTAAGCAAAATCTGGTGTAGCCGGATCGGGTCGCCGATGAGCTGCGGGCTCACATCATCATCCACCGTCACTTCCAGTTTCAGGCCCTTTTCTTCTGCGATCACTTTCAGGATATAACCCAGCCGGTTCATCCGGTCGCGTACCTGGAAGGGTTTATTGACGAATGAAAATTTACCAGCCTCAATCTTGGAGTAATCCAGAATGTCGTTGATAATCGCCAGCAGGTTTTCAGAGGAATACCGGATCCCCTTTGCATACTCAGTTTGCTTCGCATTCAGAGGCGTATCAAAAATCAGCTCGGACATGCCCAGGATGGCGGTCATCGGTGTCCGGATCTCGTGGCTCATATTGGCGAAAAACTGTTCCTTAAACCTGGACTTTTCTTCTACCAATTGCTTCTGCCGTTCGATCTCTTCTTTCTGGATCTGGATTTCAGCGGTTCTGACAGCCACTTTTTGTTCCAGCTTTTCGTACAAAATCGCATTCTCAATGGAAACCGCAATTTGTCCTGATAACAGTTTCAAAAGCTGCGTGCGTTCGTTTGTAAAAACAGCCGTAGCGAGATTATTTTCCAGGTAGAGTACGCCCACAAGCTTGCCCTGGTTCAGCGCAGGAATGCATAATGCCGACCGGATTTCCCGCTTAGCGATCACAGGATCACTCTTGAAAGCTTCACTCGAAAACGCATCGTGCAGAACAACGTCGGATTTGGTTTGGAAAACGTGCTCAATAATACTGGCAGGAACTTCATCCGAGTCGGAAAGGCGCAATTTGCGGATATCGCTCACTTCGTCGATTACCGATCTTCTGGCTTCAATGTAAAGTTCGCCACCCCAGTCCAGTACAAAATACCCCGACTGTGCGCCTGCATTTTCAATCGCAAACTGCATCAGTTTTTCCATTAACCGGCTAAAAACTACTTCGCTGGAAATGGCAGTAGACGCTTTCATGAGCGTAGCCAGGTCCAACGTGGAAACAATGCTTTCGCCGTTTCTGCTTTTGGATCCAAATGCAACCAATTGCTCGGGATTATCCTGAGAAAGTCCCGAGAACGCAGCCAGTAATTGTTGCTCTTTGATAACACATCCCCATTCTTTGTAACCATCCAGTGCTGCACTGAGGTAAGTCAGTGCCATTTTCGCCTGGCCTCTCTCTTGCCAATACCGGCCGCAAAGTTCATTCGCCAGCGCGGCTTCATGTAAATGCCCGTTTTTATTACTCGTTTTTATGGCCTTATCATAGCAGGCAGCAGCTTGCTCGCTGTTCCCTTTTGCGGCGAGGATTTCCGCTTCAAGCAGATCAACGCGGTGCGCTAAATTGACTGGTATATGTCTGGAAAGCTTCCGCAGTTTATCACAATGTTTGACTGCCGCTTTTAGATGAACATGCTTTCTCCCGTCTTTGTAAACCGCGATATTGATCAGACCAAAAAAGAATGAAAAAAGTGACTCAAACTGGGTGCCGCGCACATTTGTGGCAAACCGCTCTGCTTGACCCGCATATTCCAGACCAAGTCGCATCTCACCGGAAAAATAGGCGATAGCCATTTTGTAGGCGAAACAAACAAACATCCGGGAGTTATTCTTCAATGCGAAAATGCCGGAAAATGCCGCGCCTTCATCGAAATAATCGCCGGTTAAGGTAACCGGATTTTCATTCTCACCCAGCAGGTTGGACGCGATCTGGATCAATGGTTCATTGTAGTGGGAAACGGGACCCTTGGAAAGCGATTTGGGCAGCTGGTTGTAGCGGAGCATTTCGTGCTTTACCCAATGGAGGTTTTTCCCTGAAAGCAATAAATGAAAGCTGTATGAGCTTGATGCATAGGAGCAATATTCCACGTCACCCCGTTCGACGCCGGTCTGGTAAGTGACCCGCAATGGTTCAAGCGACTCATTGATATGCTCGCCCGACGACCTGTTGACGATGTTATACACAAGCAGCGTGCGTGCTTTCGCAGCTGAATTCTCCATTCGGTCGGCCATTTTCAATGCTAAATTCCCGAACCGGTAACAAGCCTCATGATTTGTTTCAATGGCATTCACAATGGCGCCATAGGTCGCGAAAGTAATCGCTGATTCAGGTGCTATCCCATATTTAAGTGAAAGCTCAACCATTTTCAGCACCATTACGGGATATAGCTTTGGGATCGCTGAAAAGGAAGCAGCTGTGATATTTTGCAAAAGGCGCATCGCAGCCAGCTTATCGGGCAAACTCATGGCAGGCAAATTTTCGAGTTCTTCGATCTTCCTGCCTCGCATCAGCCACTTGGATTTCAGGTAAGCGGCTATCGTATGGAATGTCTTTACCCTGGATGGAAAGGTTACCTTGAGTCCGTTCAACACTTTCAGCGAGAGTTGAATGGCTTCCGAAGGCTGCTCATGAAATATCAGGCTTTGGATCTGGATATGGTAAAGCTCTATCTGGTCGGCTGAATTAATTACGTGATCCAATGCGGTTTGGGCAACTGCCATGCACGTGGCCGCGTCGCCGGCGAGATAGGCACTTTCGGCAAAATGCAAATGGAGGTCGAATGTAAGCTGATATGCATTCGTCCAATCCTCGCCAACCAGCATTTCCTGGCCCATCTTGAAGTAAGCCACTGCTACTGAATAGGCGGAGGACGACCGGGCTTTTTTACCCGCTTCTAAATTCAATCCTGCAATTTTATGCCGTTCTTCCGGCTGAGGAAAATGCTTTGGATGGTGATTGAGGTGGTTAACGATCTCAAACAGCTGGTCAAAGCGCTCGGCTGCCGAAAGTCTTTCAAGCAAAAAGTAGCCAATATTCACGTGCATTTCATCCCGTGATTCGGCAGAAAGTAGATTGTGTGCTGCCTGCTGAACCTGGTCGTGGACAAACCGGTAACGTTTTGTAGTCAAGATCGGCTGCTCCTGCTCCCGGTCGGCAGAGAGGCGCAGCAGGTTTTCCGTTACAGCCTCCCGCAGATCTTCCGCTGTTTCCTGAGGGGTTTTATCGTTCAATGCCGAAAGCATCACCAGGTCAAACTCCGAACCAATGCACGAAGCAGTTACCAGCGCCTGCCGCGCAGGTTCTGCAAGGTTGTTGATCTTCGAAGTAAGTAATTGCTGCGATGTTCCCGACAAGGTATACCCCGCTACTTCATGCTGGTCCCAAGCCCATTTGCGGTACTCTCTGCTGTAAGTTACCAGTCCATTAGAAACCAGGTCTTTGATTGTTTCCGAGACGAAAAACGGGTTGCCCAGCGTGCGGGTGAGCACGATGTCGGCAAGCTGGGCTGCAATGTTGGGCGGACATGAAAAGGTATCTGAAACCAGTTCCGTGATGTCGGCCGACTGCAACGGATACAATGTGATCAGCGACAAGCCCGAGGTTGCCGCATCCATGTCCTTCAATGCAGTGCGCAAAGGATGCGCATCTGTGAGTTCATTGTCGCGGTAGGTGCCTATGATCAGCAGATTGGAACCCGCAACAGAATAGGTAACGCGGCTTAGAAAACGCAGGCTCGAAGGGTCTGCCCAGTGAAGATCATCCAGGAAAATGACCAACGGATGTTCCTTTTTGGTAAAAACATTGATAAACTGCGTAAATACATTGACGAAGCGATTTTGCGCTTCAATGGGTGTCAGCGATTCGACAGCCGGCTGATTTCCGATAATCTTTTCCAGCTCCGGAATTACATCCACGACAATCTTTCCAAACTGTCCCACAGCTTGCAGGATCTGGGCTTTCCAGTAAGCCAGATCTCCGTGGGCTATTTTACAAACCAGTTCCTTAAAAGCCTGAATGATCGCCTCAAACGGAATATTCTGGACGTATTGATCAAACTTTCCGGTTATAAAAAGGACATGCTCTGCTTCCACCCGCGTTTGCAGTTCACGGACCAGCGAAGACTTACCAATGCCGGAGTTGCCCGAAACCAGTACCATTTTATTACAGTCACCGATTTGCCTGAAAGCGTCCAGCAGCGTCTCCATTTCACGGTCTCTACCGTAAAGTTTTCCTGCCGGACTGAAATCGCCGGGCAGATCGTGTGTGCCGATAGTGAACTGCATTCCAGAAATCCCTCTCTGTAACCCAGCCTGACAAGCTGCCAGGTCACGTCGGATCCCCGCTGTGGTCTGATAACGTTCCGAAGGTTTTTTGGATAATAATTTCAAAATCAACCCGGAAATCACAGCAGGTATTTCAGCATTGATCTCCGATGGATTTGCAGCAGAACGCGCCATATGCGCATGCACCAGTTCGTTGGGATCAGCATTTTCAAATGGTAAAACGCCGGTGAAAAGCTGGTATAACATCACTCCCAAATGATAGTAGTCCGACCGGAAATCTACCGGAATATCCATCAGGCCGCTTTGCTCGGGCGACATATACTGCAATGCCGCCAGGGAAGTATTTGCATGGCCGGGCTGGCCCGAACTGTCTCCCAAAATGGCGTTGGCTAAATCACTCAGTCTGATCTCCAAAGTTTCTTTGTTAATCAGAAAAAGGGCTGGTCTCAGGTCGGGATGTGCGATACCGGCATATTGCAGTTCTTCAATGATCTGGGTCAAAGACATGGCGATACGCAGCGCGGCGGATACAGAAGGCCGGTTTTCTGTCAGATATGCTTCGAGGTTGAACCCGTCAAAATCGTCCATTTCAAGCACCAGGTAATTTTCTGGCCGTAGCATTCGACGGTAGTTCAGTATCCGGCTGAATGCAAATGTGCTGCCGAAGGCAAATTCCTGCTCGATCTCCTGACAAGCCGGATCATTGCTGCCGTTGAAAGGAACCGCTTTCAATATCACTGCTTTATCAGTGGAGGAATCCACCGCCCGAACCATGGATTTATGGAGTTCTTCGTGTAAAACACGCACGATCCGGTATTCCTGTATGTGTATCATAACAGAGGCTGCTTGTATCTTAATGCTGTGGGAATCAAAGTCCTGCAAAGGTTAACTTTCGGCTGATAGCATCAAATCCGGTCGCCCGATTTTTATATTTTTTTATACTTTTTAAGGACTTCTTTCGATTTGGCTCCTCCGAGCCGCGTTACCTTTGTCGTGTTCAAAGTCAAATGCTAAAACACAGCGCAATGAGAAAGATAGCAATCATGGGAGCAGGACAGTCGGGGTTACACCTGGCGATCAGACTTGTTAAAAGCGGATACGATGTAACGATCATTTCAGAACGTTCCGCCGAAGATATTTTTAATGGCCCGCCAACAGGAGCTACCTATCTTTTTCACGATACGCTGCAGTTGGAGCGCGAGCTCGGACTTGATTTCTGGAATGACACAGCTTACCATTCCACCGGTTTCAATATTAATCTCGGCAAGCCGGACGGAAGTCTTGCATTAGGTATCAAATCTCGCACAAGCAAGCCAGGTGCGTCCATTGATCAGCGTTTGAAGTTTTACCAATGGATCAAGCTGTTTGAGAAACTGGGTGGGAAATTCATTGTCAGCGACACCACGCCTTCCGATCTGCTCGCCTGCACAGCCCAGTTTGATCTCGTGATTGTGTCGTCAGGAAAAGGTCCGCTGGCCAGATTGTTTACGAAAGATGAGCAGCGCTCCACGCATGAAAAGCCCGCCAGAAAGCTGATACAGCTGCATATCAATGATTTTGAACAACCTGAAAAGACCAAATTCACCTCCATTACATTGGATGCGGTCATGGGCGGAGGGGAGATCATTACCGCGCCTTTTTACCAAAAAGACGATATTCAATGTGCTTTTATCCTTGTTGAAAGTATTCCCGGCGGTCCAATGGACATTTTCGATGATGCGACCACAGGATCGGAATTGCTGGCAAGAGCCAAGGAAATGATCCGCACGCTGATGCCCTGGCGCTATCCTGCTTTCGCCAATGCAGAAGTGATCGCCGAAAACGCCTTCTTGAAAGGTGCTTTCACGCCGGTGGTCCGCAAGCCGGTCGTGCAGCTCAATTCGACTGCCGCAGTACTTGGAGTAGGGGATACTGTGATTTTAAATGACCCTATCGTAGGTCAGGGCGGTAATAATGCTTCTAAAATGGCCAATGTTTATGCCAAAGCGATCATCGCAAGAGGCAATCAGCCCTTTGATGTAGATTGGATGAATGAAACTTTTGAAAGCTTCTGGGAATACTCGAAACATGTGAACCGCTTCTCAGACATATTCCTGGCCCCGGCGCAACCGCACGTAGTAGAGCTGCTTGGAGCCGCCACTGAAAACCCTGAAATCGCTTCCGATTTTGTCAACGGCTTCAATCATCCGCCGGCATTGTTCCCCTGGCTTGACGATGCAGGTGAAGCTAAAAAATACCTGGCGAAGAAAGCCAGGAGCACAGAGCCTGCGCTATAAGCAGATTTAGATATACTCAACCGTAAAATTCCAGAAATGAACAAGCTCAACTTCGCGTCCACAGCGGATGCCGAACAGGAGAACTATGTCTCCGCTCCAACACTGCCTGCTTACCAATTTCAGTCACAAACCGTCTCGATGCTGCGCCAAATGGTTGCCAATGGCGGCCCGGAGGAAAACGACTATCCCGTTATAGACGAAATCATGCAACAATTATATCGCATGAAGCAAAACGGTCAGATAGGGAAGGTAGAAACAGCTTTCCTGCAGACCATTTTCAACGACGAGTTTCTGGCCAATACCATTCATGGCTACGTGTATCGCAAACCGTTAGGGTATGCAGGCGATTATGCGCTCATCGACATGATCTACACCTATGCCAGTTTCAACCATCCGGCTTACGAGAAATGGGACCGTTACTTTCACTATCACGCTGCCACCAGTGCGGTGCGCAACCGGAAAACGTTCTTCAAAGAAAAGCTGCATGCCAAACTGAAAAACCGCAAGTCGCCGCTGAATTTGCTGAATGTAGCCAGCGGCCCGGCAAGGGACCTCTTTGAGCTTTATCAGTCGATCGACCCGGCCATGCTGAAAACAACCTGCGTGGATATTGACTCAGACGCGATATCGTTCGCCGGAGATCTTTGCCAACCCTTTGCAGATCAGGTTCAGTTTTGTAAAAAGAACATATTGCGCTTTTCTGGCAACGAGAAATACGATGTGATCTGGTCGGCGGGTTTGTTCGATTATTTCGAAGACCGGGTTTTTATCATGGCCATCAAAAGGTTACTTACTTTCCTGAAACCGGGCGGAGAAATGCTCATCGGCAACTTCTCGGAAAACAACCCTAGCAGGGGTTATATGGAGATTTTTGGTGAATGGTTTCTTATCCACCGGAGCCCCGAAGAATTAATCCGCCTCTCCATTGAAGCGGGTGTACATCCTGCGAATATCACCGTCGAACAGGAGCCCATGGGGATCAATCTGTTTCTTAAAATCCGTAGTGCAGTACCGGCCGAATTGTCCGCACTCTGCATGAACTAATACTGCTTACTCAATTCAATTATATCCATACCAATCAATTTCTTAAAAATGAAAAATCACTTTTTTAAAGCAATTACGTTCGGCTTTGTTTTAATGTCAGGCGTATTATCAACAAGCTGCCGGGAGGACGAGCTTTTATCAGAACAGCCAACTACCGAGAAAATGGCCGACTCCACGAGGGCCGCAAAGTTCGCCGTACCCACTACCTTAGATCATGTAGAATTCGCGCGGAAAATTGAAGACTATATGGAGCCGCTGGTGGCCGGATTCGGTTATACGATTTATAACGATGGTGTAGAATATTACGGGACAAATGGCGGAGATGGCTGGGCGCGTAAGAAAGTGGACTCGCCACTGTTGTTCCACGGTGCGATTATCGAGCAGGAGATTTCCAAAGTGACCCAGTACGTTACGGCTGTCGCGGTGATCCGGGCGCTAGAAAAACATGGTCTTTCACTTGGCTCGGTAGTTTGGCCCTATCTTCCCAAATACTGGAAGCCAAGCGCGCAGTTCAAGACCCTTACTTTTGAGCGGCTTCTTGCCCACCGTACCGGTTTGATCAACTATAATGAGATTGGAAAGCTTTCACTCACGGTGTCCGGAAAGGTGAATGAAGCAATTTACAGTTCCAAGAGCATGCAAAACAATGATGTGAATTATCTGCTTCTGGGCATTATCCTGCCATATATTGAAGCCAAAAAGCTCGCTCAGCAAGGAAACAGCTCCAAACTGGCCAAGCTGGATCAGATGGACAACAACTTCGTCGAATACGGCGCACAGTTTCGCGCATTCGTGCGGACCAATGTGTTTGCGGCGGCCAAACTATCGAATGCAAATGTGATCGACTGGCAGGTATGGAATGAAAACGGTGTAGTCTCACCTTCTCTTGGAACGAAGGGATACCCGACCAAAAATGGAGACGAACCAGGTACAACCAAAGCAGTGCGCATAACGAATTGCGGGGTTACGGGTTTGTATATGAGTGCAGATCAGTTTGCCAAGTTGCAGTCGGCAGTGGCGCAGTTCAGGATTATCAGCTTTGATAACATTAACAAGATGAAGTCGAATTTACTCGGATTTGACGGCAGCGTAGCCGGCAATAAGGGTAAATACTACTGGAAAAAAGGCGAGGAAGGCAATTGTGAGGCGATGATTGTTGATTTCGGAAAAGTGCAGGTCGCTGTATTTGCCACCTCAACACACAGCGAGATTACAAATCCCGCAGTTCTTGCGAAACTTTACGAGGCTTCTTTCAAGAATCTTTAAGTCTAAGCATCACCACTAATGAAGCGATCACCAGAATGGCACTGTCCGGACTGGTGATCGCTTTTTATTTTTGCCAAAATATTCAAAACAACCCGACTATTGCTCAAATGGGAATACGGTATCAGGGAAATGCATCTGAGTACATTCAAAGCGCAGAGATTTTTTTAACCTGCTGCGTTAAAGATTAACCCCAGCTTGCTTTTGCTCAGCAATGCGCCAACCGTTTATTCGTCCATGATTTACGTAGCACTATTTTTATCGGTCATTTTCGCGTCAGTCGGCTTCATCGTGACCAAAAACAATGCGAAGTACCTGTTATCGGGCTACAACACGATGTCAGAGACGCAAAGAGCGAGCTTCAATATCGAGGGTTACCTGGCTTACTTCAAGCGTTTCCACATCTTTCTGGGACTTTCTCTTTTCTTAGGTACCGTGTTGATTAATATCATAAACAGCAACTGGGCCAGCATTTTCATGACTACATTCCCTTTAGTCGCTTACGCTTACATGGTAGTCAGGGGCACGTTCTACATGAAAGCTTCCAGCGACAGAAGGCTGGTCTCTTACGTCGCAGGCGGTATTTTGCTGGCGATAGCCGTTTTCATCGGTATAAATGCAACCAGGGATCTTCAAAGCAGCGCGCTTGTTCTGGGAGAAGATTTCATTGAAATCAAAGGTTCGTACGGAGTGAAAATCAGAAAACACGATATACGAAGTGCGCAGCTCGTGAATGAAGTACCACCTGTTTCCTATAAAATAAATGGCTTTGCTGCCGGGGATTATGCAAAGGGATCTTTCAAGCTGAAAAATGGAAAGACCGTCCGCATGTTTGTAAATAAAAAGAAGCCACCATTTCTCGTGATCAATACCAACGACGGTGAGATTTATTACAATACAGACGAAGGTAACCTGGACACACTGGCGAAGAGAATACAGATTTGGCTAAGTTTTAAATAAGATTTCTGCCAGTCGTGCCTTCTAAGCTTAATATTCATTAAATAACTACCCAGAGCTCCATGAAAAGATCAGTATTTATTGCATTCACCCTCGCTGCATTTTTGTCGGTCGGAACGCTGGCTGCGCAGGAAGCTGCTTCGAGAGTAGTTGAGGACGGCGGGACCGGGAAGTACAGCGCGATCATGATGACAGAGGCTTCGTTGCCCACGCATACTGTTTTCAGGCCGAAGAATATCGAGCAGTTTGGCAAAAAGGAAAAGCTGCCCGTCATAGCCTGGGGAAATGGCGCCTGCTTCAATTCGCCCTGGGAGCACGTGAATTTTTTGAATGAAGTGGCTTCCCACGGTTTTCTGGTAGTAGCGATCGGCGTGATGCCGAAGGAGTCCGGGGAACAAGTGAAAGGTACTTCAAAGGCAAGCATGCTGGTTGACGCGATAGACTGGGCCATCGCTCAGAACGATGACAAGAAAAGCCCGTATTACCAGAAAATCGACGTGAAGAAAATTGCCGTGAGCGGCATGTCGTGCGGTGGATTACAAACGCTTGAAGTAGCTGGCGACCCGCGGGTTGCCACCACAGTTGTTTGCAACAGCGGCATCTTCAAAAACCCGGCAACTCAGCGCCCGGGAATGCCAAATCTGACCAAAGACCAGTTAAAAAAGATCCACACACCGACGCTCTATCTCCTGGGCGGTCCATCGGATATCGCATACAACAATGGAATGGACGATTATGCCCAGATCAACCACGTTCCGGTTTTTGTGGCTAATATGGATGTCGGGCACGGGGGTACTTACAGCAAGCCTCACGGAGGCGAGTTTGCCCGGGTAGCAACTGCCTGGTACAAATGGCAGCTGAAAGGTGATAAGGATGCGGGGAAACTGTTTACCGGCAATCCGGCAGGTTTATCCCGATCAGAAGGATGGACAATGGAAAAAAAGAATATGCCTTGATGCAAGAACTTGATTGAAGACTGGCAAGCTATCGAAAGAATGCAGATACTTACATCTTAACTGCCGGCGTGTGACTTTCGTCCGTAATTTTGCCTTCTCAACAAGTAATTGAAATGAAGATACTCGTAGTTGAAGATGATCCCAGGATAAGCGGATTTTTGCAGAAAGGATTGCAGGAAGCCGGCCATTATGTGGAGTTAGCAGAGGACGGGATTGCTGCACGCAACTTTATCCAAAACGGATCGTGGGACCTTTTCATACTCGACGTAATGGTACCCGAGATCGACGGCTTACAGCTGGCGCAGCTGATCCGGTTCAGGAAAATAGATACACCCATGCTTATGCTCAGTGCATTAGGTGAGGCTGATGATAAAATAAAAGCGCTGGACATTGGTGCAGATGATTATCTGGTAAAACCCGTCCATTTTCCCGAACTGCTTTCCCGCATCAATGCGCTGAGGAGGCGCTACGAGCTGCATTATTCCAATGATAATGTATTGGTCTGCGCCGATTTGAAAGTCGACGTCGACCGCAATGTAGTGGAGCGGGCAGGCAAGGAAATCATATTATCCGCAAAAGAATTTAAATTCCTGGTTTACCTGCTTGAAAATCAGGGTAAAATAGTGACCCGAGCGCAAATTTTGCAGGTAGTCTGGGATACGAACCAGGATACCTACACCAATGTAGTAGATGTGTACATTTCCTATCTGCGCAATAAAATTGATAGTGATTTCGGCGAAAAGCTGATCAGGACGGTGAAGGGACGAGGATATATGATCACTTCTCAAAGATGAAAATCCAGCATAAGCTCACCCTGGTATCTTCAATGGTATTCGGGCTGGTCCTGACGTTTTCGTCCGGACTGATCTATCTGAATTTCATTGAGTCAGCTGAGAATATCTTTTTTGAGGAACTCGGACGCAAGGCTGCGCTTACGGCGCTGTTTTATCTGGAAGAGGATGAAATGAGCTCCAAGGAATTCAGCCGCATTGAGCAGAAATTCCTCAATGCAACTGTCAATCAGGAGATCAGGCTATACGACAGGTCCGGTAATATCCATTTCGGCAAGGCAGATCCCGATACCAACATTACCTCAAAGATACTGAGCACCATAAGGGACCGCGATCATTACAGCTTCAAGGTAGGGAGCCTGTACTATTACGCCATTTATTACCGCGATAACCAGGGTTCTTTCAGTGTGATCATCAAAGCCAATAACCCTACTTTAAGCGCCCAGGAAAATGAGTTTTTGAAAATACTGCTGACTGCACTACTGATCGGGATTGTGGTGATCGTGGTACTGAGCTATACTTTGTCGAGAGTAGCTTATCAGCCGATACGCGGCATTATCCACCAGGTGCAGTCGCTGGATATGACCGGAAAAAAGCAGATGCTGACTTACCCGAAGACCAAAGACGAGTTGGAGGATCTTTTCAAGGAATTTAATGGAATGCTTGAAAAGTCATACAAAAGCATTCAGATCCAGAAGAACTTTATTAACCATGCCTCGCACGAGCTGAAAAGTCCCCTGGCATCTATTGTGGGTAACCTGGAAGTGCTTTTGAATAAAGAGCGGTCTGTTCAGGAGTATCAGAATACCATCGGGCACGTTCTTTCCGATGCCGAGCGTCTCGGGAAAATCCTTGAAAACCTGCTCACCCTGGCCGGACTGGATCAGAGTGCCGTTGAAATGAACACGTTGGAGCGCATTGACGAGATACTCTGGGAAGTGCTTGATCAGCTGAAAGCCGAGTACCCGGGGACCATTGTCAACCTGCTCTGGCAGCTTCCCGAAGATCGCCCGGAGCTGCTTTCATTCGTCTGCAACCGCACCCAGCTTTACATAGCACTTTACAATCTGATCGAGAACGCAGCCAAATTCTCCGACGGGCAACCTGTTGACGTACAGCTGCTCGAAACCGATAACAGGCTCATGATCGAGATCCGCGACCGGGGTATCGGGATCAAAAGCGAGGATCTGGTGCATATCGCTGAACCCTTTTACCGGGGTGGCAACACTTCACACAGGAGGGGCAATGGATTGGGAATGGCCATTGTAACCCGGATTTTTGAAAAACATCAGATCGTCATGAAAATCGACTCTGCTCCCGGGAAAGGCACCGCGATTCGGATCCGTTTCTAGTCCTTTTCTCATCTACTTTTAATGTAGCTCTCACACGGATATAATGTAGGTCAAAGATTGCTCTAATGTGGCAGAGATAATTTTGTGCCTTAACATTTAGACATTTTTGTGAAAGGATATATTGCTGTACTTGTCGTAATCGCCTCCTCTTTCTTATTCCCGTTAAAAACAGCTGCCCAGGACACAATCAGAATTAACCGGAAAGAAGCAGAGGCTTTATTCCTGAATAACAACCTTGACCTGATTGCCCAAAAACTAAGCATTCAGCAGGCAGAGGCATCCATTATTCAGGCCAGATTGTGGCCAAACCCTGAATTCAGCCTGGATGAAGTGAATTTGTGGGCTACGCGGAACCAGCTTTCGTCAGGCGAAAGGATCCCGCCGCTGTTCGGGAATTTTGGTAGAAACAGGGAATTTACCGCTGAGCTTTCCCAACTTATCGAAACGGGCGGAAAACGCAGGAAGCGCATTGCGCTCGAATCCGTGTCCAGAGATATCGCCGCCACCTATTTTGCAGAGCTGATCCGCGAGCTGAAAATGCAGCTCCGCTCGGCACTGCATGAGCTCGCATTTCAGCAGGCTTACCTGAACGTACTCGAAACGCAGAATGAGGCGGTGGGCCGGCTGCTTTCCTCTTTCGAGAGCCAGTACAAGCAGGGGAATGTCAATAAGCCGGAACTGTTCCGTTTACGCGCATTGAAGCTCGAACTCGGGCAGCAGATCGTGGAATCCCAGAAGGAAATCAATGGTTTACAAAAAGACCTGACTGTGCTGCTGCATACACCCGCGAGCAGTTACCTGGTACTGGAATCGCCGGAAGCGATTGATACCAATGCATTGGCAGGCTTATCACTGGGGAACCTGACCGCGCTCGCCGCTGCCAATCGTCCCGACGGGCAGATCAGCGTTTTACAGCAGACCTACTCGCAGAAAAGGTACGATTACGAATACGCCCAGCGTAAGCCCGACCTGAATGTAGGCATGAACTACGACCGTGGCGGTAACTTCCTGCTCAACTTTTTCGGTTTTGGTTTGAAGTTCGATGTGCCCGTTTTCAACCGGAACCAGGGCGCGATCCTGGAAAGTAAGATCGGAATTAACCTGGCCAAAGTACAGGCCGACCAGACGAGCAAGCGGATCGAGGCCGAAGTGGCAGTCGCATTCAGGAACCTTCAAAGAAGCCTCAGCGCGTACCAAAACCTCGACGCTGCTTACAGCGAAGAACTGGACAATGTGCTGGCTGCCTACACGCGGTATTTTATCGAGCGCAAAGTAAACCTGGTCGAATACCTGGACTTCTTCGAAGCCTACATTTCCAATAAGCGAACGATTTTCACGACGATCAACCAGCTGCAGCAAAGCAAGGAGGAGCTGGCTTATGTCACCGGCTCGGAAATCCAGTAATCACCCTCATTTTTAATCCAAATCATGTTTAAGTCAAAGAGCACTTTCATCACATTTGCAACCCTGTCGCTCCTGCTTGCAGGCTGCTACGAGCCGAAGCAAAATGCGGAGCAGGAAACCAAGCGACCTGCTGCCATACTACCTGCAAAAATCACGACTTACCCTGCAGTCGTTGAGCCGGTAACCGAGTCGATCAGGCTGACGGGGCAGATCGAATACAACCCCAATAAGGTAGTCCGCTACGCCAGCCTGGTCACCGGCGTGATCACCAAGTCTTACATTTCCCTCGGTGATAAGGTAACGAAAGGCCAGGTTCTGGCCGAAATGCGCAGCTCAGAACTGTCCGAGCTCAATGCACAAGGCAGAGTACTGGAAACGCAGCTGACAGTAGCAGAAAGGAAGCTGGCTTCTACAAAGTCCATGTTCGAAGACCGCATTGCGTCCGAGAAAGATCTGGTGGAAGCGCAGAGCGAGACGGAGATCCTGAAATCGGAGATTGAGAAAATTAAGTCCAACCTGTCGCTTTACAATGCAAGTTCCGAAAAGGGCGTGTTCCAGATCAAGGCACCGGTGAGTGGTTATGTGGTAGAAAATAATATGTCCGACGGCACGCAGATCAGCAGCACCGAGCCTAATCTCTTTACCATTTCCGATCTGTCGGAAGTATGGGTTACTACCAATGTTTACGCCGTAGATGTACCCTTTATACAAACCGGCATGAAGGCGATCATCAAATCAAAAGCATATCCCGACGACTTCTTTGAAGGCACAATCTCGGATATCTCGCAGGTTTTCGATCCCCTGGAACGCGTGCTCAAAGCCCGGATCAGGATGTCGAACAAGAGCCTGAAACTGAAACCCGGACTGACGATAGAGGCTGTGGTGACAAAGAATTCAGGTGAAATGGCAGTCGGGATTCCTGCTGATGCCATGATCTTTTACAACAATGAAAACTACCTCCTTATACAAAGACCTGACAATACGCTCGAACCTC
The DNA here is from genome assembly GCF_000701505.1 of Dyadobacter crusticola DSM 16708. Taxonomy (GTDB): domain Bacteria; phylum Bacteroidota; class Bacteroidia; order Cytophagales; family Spirosomataceae; genus Dyadobacter; species Dyadobacter crusticola. Next base: position 36,378 of record NZ_JNJB01000006.1, read on the forward strand.
GAAAAGTAACGGTTGACGTGAAGGATAATGACCGGCTTTTCTTCAAAAGCGGCATTGCAGCAGGCGAGAAAGTGGTGGTCAACAACCAGTTGCTGCTGTTTTCGGAAGTCCTAACTCAGGAAAACTAACAGATATTCATGCAGAAATTAACACAAAGCATTGTAGCCTTCTCATTGAAGAATACAATGATCATATTTTTCATGACGGCCCTGCTGGCTGTTGTGGGGGTGGTGAGCTACGTGCATACGCCCATTGAAGCGTTTCCGGATGTGACCAATACCCGGGCCAGGATCATCACCCAATGGCCCGGCCGCAGCGCTGAGGAGGTTGAAAAATTCATTACCCTTCCGGTGATGAAGGAAATGAACACAATCCCGAAAAAATCGCAGGTAAGGTCCATTTCACTCTTTGGCTTGTCGGTGGTAACTGTTTTGTTCGAGGATGATGTGGAGGACTTTTATGCGCAGCAATACGCGTCGACGCGCCTCCGGAACATTGAAATGCCCGCCGGGGCAGAGGCCGAGATTGAGCCGCCTTATGGCGCTACCGGGGAGATTTTCCGGTATGTGATCAAAAGCGATCGTCCGATCAAAGAGCTGACTGCATTGCAGGAGTGGGTAATTGAAAGAGAGCTGGTGGCCGTGCCCGGCGTGGCGACGGTGGCGAGTTTTGGGGGAGAGGAAAAGATCTATGAGATCCGCGTAAACCCCGCATTGCTGGCGCAGTACAACCTCACGCCGCTGGACGTGTACGATGCGGTTGGAAAAAGCAATATCAATGTAGGTGGTGATGTAATTCAGAAAGGCGACCAGGCTTATGTGGTGCGTGGGATGGGCTTACTGGAAAGTGTGAAGGACATTGAGAACATACTGATCAAAGTGCAGGGTAATGCGCCCGTGCTCGTGCGGCAGGTGGCTGATGTGGAGATCACAGCAAAGCCACGGTTGGGACAAGTCGGGCTGGGAGAGGATAAAGACCTGGTGGAAGGAATTGTGGTGATGCTGCGGGGTGAAAACCCAAGCGAGGTGATCGAAAAGCTCGAAAAGACCATTGCCGATCTCAATAACCGCATTCTCCCTGCCGACGTGAAGATCGAGCCCGTGATCGACCGCACCGAGCTGGTAGATGCGACGGTGAATACGGTAACCCACAACCTCGCCGAGGGGATTGTCCTCGTTTCCATTATCGTTTTTGTGTTTTTGTTCAACTGGCGTACGACCCTTACCGTTGCGCTGGTGATCCCGCTTTCTTTTCTGTTTGCAATTACAATGCTCCGCATTCAGGGGCTGCCTGCCAACCTGATCTCGCTGGGAGCTATCGACTTCGGTTTGCTGCTGGAAGGTACGATGGTGATCGTGGAGAAAATCTATGTAGACCTGGAACGAAGTTCGCTCAAACTGGGCGTCGACCGGTTTAACAAAATGTCCAAAATGGGACTGATCAAACGCAGTGTCAAGCATGTGGCACCGCACATTTTCTTTGCCCAGATCATCCTGATCGTCGCATTGCTGCCCATATTTTCATTCCAGAAAGTAGAGGGTAAAATGTTTACGCCGCTGGCATTTACGCTGGGCTATGCGCTGATCGGGTCGTTGATCCTCAGCCTCACATTTGTGCCTGCGATGTGTAAAGTGTTATTGAGGAAAAATGTGCGGGAGATCAATAATCCTGTCGTGAATTTTTTCCGTAACAACATTTTCAAACTCTACCAATGGAGCGAGCGGAACCAGCGGCTGGTGATGGTTTCATTCGTCATTTTGTTCGCGGTCTGTGTAGGTAAATTCATGAGCTACGGAACCGAGTTTATTCCCAAACTGAACGAAGGCGCAATTTATGTCCGCGCCACTTTGCCGAACAGTATCAATCTCGAACAATCGGTGAAAACGAGTAATGCGCTGCGGGATACCTTGCGGTCATTCAAGGAAGTTTCTTTTGTAATGAGCCAAACCGGCCGCCCCAATGACGGTACCGATCCCACCGGGTTCTTTAACAATGAGTTTCACATTCAGCTCAAACCCGAAAGCGAATGGACCCGCAAAATCTCCAAAGAGGAACTGCTGCGTGAAATGAAAGACGTGCTGGGCTCTTTCCCGGGCATTTCGTTCGGGTTCAGTCAGCCGATCCAGGACAATGTGGAAGAATATGTGGCTGGGGTGAAAAGCTCGCTGGTGGTGAAAATCTTCGGAGACGACCTGCACGATCTGGAACGCCAGGCCGACAGCGTGGCTGCACAATTGAAAAGAGTGGAAGGTATCACGGACATTCTGGTCTACCGGAACATCGGGCTGCCGGAGCTGAACATTAAGCTCGACGAGGCCAGGATGGCGCGTCACGGCGTGTCGATGGCCGATGCGCAGGCAGTGATTGAAATGACGATTGGCGGAAAAGCAGCTTCGACATTCTACGAAAATGACCGGCTGTTTGATATCACCGTGCGGTACCAGGAAAAATACCGCAACACGGAAGAGGAAATCGGCAATATCCTGATACCATCCCTCGACGACCACGAGGTGCCATTGAAAGAGATCGCGAGCATCAGTACCAAAACCGGCCCGGCATTCATTTACCGCGAAGGCAGCAGCCGCTACATCGGCATTGGGTTCAGTATCGAAGGCCGCGACCTGGGCAGCACCATTTCCGAGGCTCAGCAGGTAGTCAAGGACCATGTGCAATTTGCTAAAAATGCCAAAGTAGAATGGGCCGGCGAGTTTGAAAGCAAAGAGCGTGCGACAGGCCAGCTGGCGGTAATCGTTCCGGCGGCAGTGCTGATGATCATTTTCCTGCTATATATGAACTTTGGAAATGTAAAGGATACATTGATTTCACTGATCACCATTCCGTTTGCATTTATCGGCGGGTTCCTGTCGCTGTGGGTTACGGGCACCATTTTCGGTATCTCGGCAGGGATCGGATTTATCATCTTATTCGGAGTTTGTACGATCGACGGGATCATCTTAGTGCACGTGATGAAGGATAACCTGTTACACAAGCTGCCGCTGAAACAGGCGATCTCCGAAGGTATTTACGGACGTATCCGCCCCGTGATCATGATTGCGCTCATGGGTTCGCTGGGGTTATTGCCCGCAGCGCTATCGAATGGAATGGGCTCAGAGATACAAAAACCCCTGGCTATCATGATCGTCGGCGGGCTGCTGATCTGTATGCTGCTATCTTTTACCGTACTCCCGCAGGTTTTCCACTGGGCTTACCGGAAAATGGATCACTCGGAGGCATAGTACCGGGCGGCACTACTTCATCCAAACCAACTTTATGAAATCAAAATCCCGTTTTTCCACGCACACCTCTGTTTGCATCCTGCTTCTCATCTCCCAGGCAGGCTATGCACAAAGTACTTCGGGAATCATCACATACAAGGATTCGACCAGCAGCTATCTTTCAATTTCTGCCTACGGAAGCAGCTCTGGCCGAACACCTTTCTGGATACAATCGAATCAGTTTGGGATGATCCCGAAAGCGAGTCCGGCAGGGAGCGTGGGCGGGGCTTTGGAAAAATACTGGAAACTTAACCGGCGCGGACAATGGCGGTTCGGCGCGGGGGCGGAGGCAGTTGGGATTTTGGGTGAAGAAAGCAGGATCCTGTTACCCCAGGCGCACGCTACATTGCGGTTCCGTAACTGGGAATTGTTTGCGGGACGGAAAAAACAATGGGTCGGGCTCAGCGACTCCACGCTCAGTTCGGGTTCTTACTCCTGGTCGACTAATGCATTGCCCATTCCCAAAGTGCATTTGGGAACAACAAAGTTTGTTGCAGTACCTTTTACAAACGGCTGGATTTCTTTCCAGGCATCTTATTCAGATGGCTGGTTCGAGTCAGGCCGGCCAGTAACGGGCAATCTTAAACTGCATCAAAAAACATTGTATGGTAGAATCGGAAGGCCGAATTCGAAATTGAAGCTGTACGGTGGTTTCAATCATCAGGCGCAATGGGGTGGGAGTTCAGACTACAACACTGTTGACGGGAAAATGCCCAATGACCTGGAAAATTATTTCAATGTTGTCACCGGGCGGAAGAACACCAATAATCCGAGCCACCATGATAATACAAACCGCGTCGGAAATCACCTGGGAAGCATTGACCTGGGTTTTGAAATTGAAACAGCCAACCTTAGCATTCTCGGCTACCGGCAGAATTTGTATGAAGACGGCTCACTTTACTGGCTGAACAACATTGCAGACGGGCTGAACGGAATCCGGCTCAAAAGGAAAAACGCTTACGACGCTGGATTTGAGATCAATACCATGCTGATTGAATACCTGTACACTAAAAGCCAGGGCGGGCCGGATGCGGATGATAACCTGCCTAAATGGAAACGGGGTAAAGACGATTATTTCAATAATGGACAGGTCCGCGACGGCTGGTCCTATTTCGATCGGACAATCGGTACACCTTTCATTACGCCCACTTCGGAAACCATCTGGAACTGGCCAAATTATGCCAACTTCTTCACCAGCAACAATCGTGTATCAGTCATGCACCTCGGACTGGCCGGGACATTTGCGCGCAGTTTTTTGTGGGCCGGTAAATTCTCTTATTCGAGCAATGCAGGTGCCTATGATGTGCCGTTTGAAGGTACACCCAGACAGTTTTCAGCGATGGTCAGTGTAGAAACCAGGCTGCGCTTTATGGGTAACCTCCATTCCAAACTGATGCTGGCAACAGACTTAGGCGGACTTTATCCGAAAAACTACGGGGCAGGCCTGTCGATCACCCGATTTTTTCAACCAGCTCACACAGGTCGGTACCGGGATTAGAATTTTATTATAAATGCGTCTTTCTGACTTTTCCTCAGAACTAAACCGGTTTTTCCGGCATTTTCTCCCAAGACAGCCATAAAAAATACTATGACGATATACAGCCTTGCCCTTCGAGTTAAAGAGATAACTGATCTGCAAATGGAGTATGATCTCACCCGCGACAAAGAAGTCTTGACTCAGATCAATGACCGGCAATTAGATCTGGAGATACTTGTCGAAAGTATCATTAATACTTATCACGTCCCGACGGATGGTCTTTTTGACAATCTCTGTGTTGATGTCGACCAATATGGATCGTGAGTAGTTAATGATCTTCGGGTACAGCAGGTCTGTTCTTCTTGATTTTTCCATCCACCTGGCTTAGCCACATGTATCCGATAACGCCGGATATAATGGAGGCGGTTAATATGGAAAATTTGGCTTCGGCAAGGATTAGGTCCTTTCCGGCAAAAGAAAGCAGTGCAATGAAAATGGACATGGTAAAACCTATCCCGCCCAGCATTCCTACACCCAGGATATGAAGCCAGGAAGCATGTTTCGGCATTTTGGCGATCCCCAGCTTCACTGCCAGCCAGGACAGCAGCGTAATGCCAACCGGCTTTCCGATGACGAGACCGGCAATAATTCCCATTCCGAGCACGGTGGTTAGTCCCTGCAGCATTCCCGCTTCAAACTGGATGTTGGTGTTGGCGAGCGCAAAAATGGGCATGATGATAAAGTTGACCGGATTGACCAATATATGTTCGAGCTTTTCCAATGGCGACTCAGTTGCATCCGGCGTGGTAGGTATCGCAAATGCAGTCAGAACACCGGCTATAGTGGCATGTACGCCTGAGTGGTGGATAAAGTACCAGATAAATAGCCCGGGGATGAGATAAGCAGCCAGGTTTTTTACCCCTAACCTGTTGATCAATAATAAAAAGGCGAATATGCCGAATGCATACAGCAGGTAGGCGTAGTGAATGTCTGTCGAATAGAAAATGGCGATAACCAGGATCGCCATCAGGTCGTCTACGATCGCCAGGGCAGAGAGGAATATCTTCAGTGAAGATGGTACCCGTTTTCCGAGCATGGATATAATGGCAATAGCAAATGCGATATCCGTCGCCATTGGAATGCCCCAGCCGCCCGCAGTTTCAGTGCCTGCATTGAGCGCGAAGTAAATTCCTGCCGGCACCATCACACCGCCAATGGCCGCGAGGATGGGGAGCGAAGCTTTCTTGAATGAAGACAGTTCGCCTTCAACCATTTCCCGCTTGATTTCCAGTCCTACCAGCAGAAAGAAAATGGCCATCAAGCCGTCGTTAATCCAGAGTAAAACAGGATACCGAAGATGGATTCCCGCGAAGTCCGCGCCGATTTCTGTGCCAAGTATGGCTTCAAGACCGGGGCCTGCTCCGGTATTCGCCAGGATCAATGAAACGATCACGCATACTATCAGAATAATCCCGCCGGTCGAGCTGGACTGGACAAATTGCTTGAAGGAGCGGAGGTTGATGAGTTTTGCCATGGTCGCAAATCTAGCAACTATGGCTTAAAATTTCACCAAATAAGCAATTAACCTGGCCTTGAAAGAGCCTGGATATGGAAGAAAAATATCACCTTGCATCCCTGTTGAAAAACGCGCATTGACTGAGATGAACAAAAAAAGCAGTAAATAGGGTGATTAAACAGCACAAAACAGCTGCCGCAGACCAACTTTCCTTTTTTCGTAACTGACAACTAAGTTTTTTAGATAAACCCTCTCTGGATCTTCGTATGGAGCAAGTAGTGAATGCAGTCAATGGCGTTATATGGAGCAACGCGCTAATCGTTCTTTGCCTGGGCACAGGAGTTTACTTTTCAATTGTTACGCGCTTTTTACAGGTGCGGTACCTGCGGGACATGGTAAGCCTGCTTTTCGGCAACAAGGGATCTGCAAAGGGTGTTTCCTCTTTTCAGGCGTTCGCCATAGCCATTTCGGGCAGGGTAGGAACCGGTAATATCGCTGGTGTGGCCACTGCCATTGCGATGGGCGGGCCGGGCGCTGTTTTCTGGATGTGGGCGATCGCTTTCCTGGGTGCAGCATCCGCATTTGTGGAAGCTACCCTGGGTCAGATATACAAGCAGGTCAAAGACGGGCAGTACCGCGGCGGGCCTGCATTTTACATTGAGAAAGGGCTCGGCATCAAGTGGTATGCGACGCTGTTTGCCGTTGCTACCATCGCCAGTACAGCCCTTTTCTTACCAGGAGTGCAGAGCAACAGCATTGCCACCAGCGCAAGAAGTGCATTCAATATTCCCGTAGAAATGAGCGGTGCGGCTATCACTTTTTTACTTGGACTGATCATTTTCGGTGGCGTTAAGCGGATCGGGAAGGTTGCCGAGTTTGTGGTCCCTTTTATGGCAGGCGCCTACATTTTAATGGCGTTAATCATTATTGCACTCAACATCTCACACGTTCCGGAAGTGTTTGCCCTGATCTTCCGGTCGGCTTTCGATTTGGAGCCGGTATTTTCCGGGATTTTCGGAATGGCTATTTCCTGGGGAGTCAAGAGGGGTATCTACTCCAATGAGGCAGGACAGGGAACGGCCCCGCACGCGGCAGCCGCAGCCGAAGCAAGTCACCCTGCCAAACAGGGACTTGTGCAGGCATTTTCTGTGTATGTTGACACCTTATTCGTATGCACTGCTACGGCTTTGATGATCCTTTTTACCGGTAAGTTCAATGTGGTAAACCCCGCAGGCGGCTTCCTTGTTGAAAACGTCAAAGGAATGGCCATCGGATCTGAATTCACCCAGCAGGCGATCAGCATGCACTTCCCCGCATTAGGCAGCGGCTTCATTTCAATTGCCCTGCTATTTTTTGCATTTACAACGATCATGGCATATTACTATATCGCTGAAACCAACCTGAGCTATCTCATGAAAAATGGTGACAGCAAAGCGTTGCTTTGGGCATTACGCGGCCTCATTATGGCTGCTACTTTCTACGGATCGGTTAAAACCGCCGAGCTAGCCTGGACGATCGGCGATATTGGGGTAGGATTAATGGCCTGGTTGAATATCATCGCCATTTTGCTTTTGCGAAAACCTGCTCTCGACGCATTGAAGGATTATCAGAGCCAGCGAAAGCAAGGCAAGGACCCGGTTTATCGTGCTTCCGAGCGAGGCGTGTCGAATGCTGGACAATGGGATTTATAGATACGGTAAGATCCAGGCACTCGGCTGCGGCAGACATTTACCGGAAAGGAAGGACTAGTTACTGCCAGCCGGCGCAATCACAAACTCGTTGGATGTGTCGATCCTTTCCCGAATGCAGATCAGATGAATTTGCTGCTGGCCTAACCTGATCAGCAGATTGATAAAATCAAGGACAGTACCTAACTGATCTTTGCTCGACACGACGAGTGAATCTCCTTTACTGAGGTTCATCAGCAAAGATTCGAGTTCCGGGTATTTTGTCGTAGCCAGAGCGTCGGTTTCTATTGACACGCGTTTACATCCATATTCCTGTAGTTCACTGAGTTGGAGCGTAAGTGTACTCTGGCTATCAAAAAAACGGATGTATCCGGAATGCATACTGATCAATTAAGGTTCGAAATTTTTGCCAAGATAGCTGTCCACCCGTTGCCCGGTCGAAATGGCGTATTAGAAAAATATTAGATTGGCGTCGGGCCTGTTTTCTACCCGTGAGATAAGCTTCTGATTTTTTTTCCTGGCCGGCAGGCGGGCGTATCAGCCAACAAATTACCTTATGTTTGTGTTAAACATTGAGGTTGATGGATGATAAAATAAGGTATCTGCGCAAATTACTTGACCGAATCCTGGTAGGGATGAGTTTCATTTGCTCGATGGTCGTTGTTTTTCATTTAGGCTACAACACAGACCCGGAAATCGAGCAGGTGACCAACCGAATACTGGAGTGGTGCTTTCTTTTTTTTGCATTGGCGCTGGCGGCGAAGCTTTTTACAGCATTTAAAAGCAAATCTTCCGTCATCTCACGCGTGGGAGAGGCATTGCTTTTCTTCTTCTTTATCTCGGTTATCATTGCTGATAGCTATCACTTCTCGGCAATGGATGGTACCGAACTTGTCAAACCTGAATGGATGTATCTTGGCATATTCGCCATTCTGATCATTGAAGTTTCCAAACAAACGCTTTTTTTCGACAAGTTTTATTTCAATCCCACGCTGCTTTTCGTACTGAGCTTTCTGGCGTTGATCCTGCTTGGAACTGCGCTCCTTCTGCTGCCTAAAACAACCGAGGACCACCAGCTTTCTTTCGTCGACGCGCTGTTCATGGCAACAAGTGCCGTATGCATTACCGGCCTGGCAGTTGTAGACATATCCACGGAGTTCACGCGGTTCGGGCAGACGATCGTGCTCATACTCGTGCAGATAGGCGGGCTGGGGATCATGACATTCACCGGATTTTTCGGCTACTTTTTTTCAGGTGGCTTTTCGTATAAAAATCAACTGATGTTTACCGAGCTGATCGGCGAGAACAAGGTGAGCTCAGTAATTTCCACCCTGTACAAAATCATTCTGGTTACCTTTTTCTTTGAGATACTGGGTGGTATTCTCATTTATTTGAGCCTCGATGCGGAGCATTTTGAGAGTGTGGCGGATCAACTGTACTTTACCGTATTTCATGCCATTACAGCGTTTTGCAACGCAGGGTTTTCAACTCTGCCTGACGGATTGAACAACACTGCGATCCGGTTCAATTATCAGCTGCATTTGACGGTTATCCTGCTTTTTGTAATGGGAGGGCTGGGCTTCGGAATTATATTCAATTCATATGAATTCATCCGCCGCTGGATGTTCAATTTCTACCACAGGATCAGGTACGGCCGCCATTTTATCTACAGGGCACGGGTAATTACTTTCAATTCTAAAATCATCGCGTATACCAGCTTCTTTCTGATTTTGTTCGGATTTATCCTGGTCTTTATTCTGGAATCCAAGCACACGCTGCTATCACACGAGAGTTATTTCGGGAAGATCGTTACTGCATTATTTATCGGCACGAGCCCGCGTTCGGCAGGTTTTAATACGGTTGTAATGAGTGAACTGGCATTTCCAACCGTTATGCTGATTTTTCTGCTGATGTGGATCGGGGCGGCACCCGGTTCTACGGGCGGCGGCATTAAAGTCACCACATTTGCATTGGCCACACTGAACATTTTCACGCTGGCGAGAGGCAAGGACAGGATCGAGATTTTTGGCAGACAGGTTTCAGACGACTCAGTTTCCAGGGCATTGGGCATTATTTCGCTTTCCCTGATCTTTCTTGGTGCAGCTATCTTTATGCTATCCGTGACAGATCCTGATAAAAATCTTCTGTCGCTGGCGTTTGAAACTTTTTCAGCTTACAGCACAACGGGCCTCAGCCTGGGTGTCACACCGGAATTAAGCCCGGCGGGGCGCCTGGTAATCATTTTAACTATGTTTGTCGGCAGGGTAGGCTCACTGACGTTACTGGTGGCTATTGTAAAAAAAGCCAGGCCCAAAGATTATAAACTCCCTGCCGAGCAAATGAACTTTTAAATCAGATTGGCATGAAATACATCATATTTGGATTGGGCAGCTTTGGTAAATCACTCGCAGTGCGGCTGACCGAGCTGGGGCATGAAACCATTGGAGTTGATAACAACATGCAAAAAGTGGAGCAGCTTAAAGAACGCATTACCCACACTGTGTGCATGGACTGTACTGACAGGAATGCAGTCAGCTCGCTTCCACTCCGGGACGCGGATTCGTGTATCGTCGCCATTGGAGAAGATGAAGGCGCCTCGCTGCTGGCAACTGCACTGCTGAAACAGCTCGGGGTGAAAAAGATCATCGGCCGCGTCGTTTCTGACCTGCAGAAAACAGTGTTGGAAGCTATGCAGATCGAGGAATATATTCTCCCAGAGGAAGAGTCGGCAGAAAGGCTGGCAATGCGGCTGGACAATTCTGGGATTGTAGACTCATTTAAGATTTCAGAAAAATACAGTATCATAGAAACCAAGGTGCCCACGCGTTATATTGGTATGACGTTGGCGGAAGCAGATCTGACCAACCGCTACAATGTGATTGTGCTGACTGTACTGACACTTTCGAAAGGGTCGGAAAATGGGCTTGCTAAAATATTCAAGAGAGCTTCCGGCATCGCTACTCCTCAGACCGTCATGCATGAAAATGAAGTACTGGTGCTGTTCGGGGAATTGAAGGATATTGAAAAGCTGATGCATTGAGCCAATTTGCATCCCGGGGAGCTTTTTGGGTAATTATAAAAGAATGAAAATGATCATTGAAAAGCTGGCGAGCAGATTTGACATCTCTTCCGAGCGGGAGGAGTATACCAGGATTCACGATATAGTTGAGAGTGGGATTGAATTTAGAGGTACGAACCTGTGGATCCTTATATTCGCGATTTTCATCGCCTCCGTTGGTTTGAATGTAAATTCTACGGCGGTTATCATCGGCGCCATGCTGGTATCGCCGCTCATGGGGCCGATCCTGGGCATGGGGTACAGTATCGCCACCTATGACTTCCTGCTGTTCAGAAAAGCATTGGTCAACTACTTTTTTGCCATCGTCGCGGGGCTGCTTACTTCTGCTGCCTATTTTTATGTTACCCCTATCTACCAGGCACATTCTGAGCTGCTGGCGCGTACGCAGCCCAATATATATGACGTGATCATTGCATTGCTAGGAGGGCTTGCCGGCATTGTGGCCGTTTCCAGTAGAAACAAAGGCAATGTAATTCCCGGGGTAGCTATCGCGACGGCACTGATGCCTCCGCTTTGCACAGCCGGTTACGGCCTTGCGACTGCCAACTGGGGCTTCTTTTTCGGAGCGTTGTATTTGCTTGCGATCAATACGGTTTTCATTGGCAGTGCCACCCTGATCACCGTGCGGTTGCTGCGATATCCAATCCGGGAATATGCCAATGAATATCAAAAGAAAATGGCTAACCGGTGGGTGAGTTTTTTGGTTTTGTTAACCACCGTACCCAGTGTCTACTACGGTTATCTGCTTGTACAAAAGGAAAATTTCATACAGAATGCCAATAACTTCATTAACAATGAAAGCTATATTGAAGGTGATTTTTTGTTAAAACACGAGCTGGACGCTGCCAGAAAACAAATCAAGCTCATCTACGGAGGCAGGCTTATTGACGAGGTGGAAAAGAAGCGGTTGGAGAGCCGGAAAGGAATATACGGATTAGCTGGTACTACCCTCATCATTCAGCAGGGATTTTCCATTAATGATGTTTCAAATGAGCTTACGCAAACTGATCGCTACCAGGCGGAGATCAATCAGCTTAAAACCGAGCTAAGCCGCAACATTCAAAAGCAGGATAGCATCGCCTCGAACCGAAAAGCCAATGCACTGCTCTTCCAGGAAATCAAGCCACTTTTTCCTGACGTCAGGTACTGCTCTGCCGAAATGCAGACATTTTATGCAGATGCCCGCAAGACAAACCGATATACGGTTGTCGTACTAGGCACAGTCAACACAAGGCAGACAGCACGGGACCTTCCGAAGATCAGGAACTGGCTGCAGGTTAGATTGAAAAGTGATTCGATCAAAGTCTATATCGAGAAATCCACCTTATAGAAATAGAGGACGCGGAATGCGGCTCAACTGGCTTCCGGGATAATCGGGACCTCACCGGTGAAGTCTTTTTTATCCTTTTTCAAACGGCTAAGCCAGAAGTAACCCATTGCTCCGGATAGAATGGAAGCGATCAGAATAGCAAATTTGGCTTCTGAGAGGATCTGGTATTTCCCGGTAAATGAGAGCAATGCAATAAAGATCGACATCGTAAAACCGATACCTCCCAGCATGCCGACTCCGATAATATGCATCCAATTTGCCCTGTTTGGCAACCTGGCAATACCAAGTTTGACTGCAATCCAGGAAAACAAGCTGATTCCAAACGGCTTTCCGATAACCAAGCCAGCGATAATTCCCAGGCCGAGTACGGTGGTGAGCCCCTGCATCATGCCCAGTTCAAACCGTATGTTGGTATTCGCCAAAGCAAAAACGGGCATAATCAGGAAATTGACAGGCTTAACCAACGCATGCTCCAACCTTTCCAGTGGAGACTCAACCGGATCTGAGCTGGCAGGTATGGCAAATGCAGTAAGCACACCGGCAACAGTGGCATGTACGCCAGAGTGATGGACGAAATACCAAATCACTAGTCCTGGCACCAGATATGCAGCCAGGTTCTTCACCCCCAATTTGTTAAGCAACATCAGGAAGGCGAAAATACCGGCAGCGTACAAAAGATATATGTAGTGAATGTCTGCCGAATAGAAGACAGCAATCACCAGAATCGCCATCAAGTCGTCGACAATCGCAACTGCTGACAAGAATATTTTCAAAGACGTCGGGATCCTTTTTCCTAACATAGATATGATAGCGATCGCAAATGCAATATCTGTCGCCATTGCGATGCCCCAGCCTTCGGCCGTCTCTGTACCGGCATTGAATGCAAAGTAGATACCCGCGGGTACGATGATCCCACCCACTGCGGCAAGAATGGGGAGCGACGCTTTTTTGAAGGATGAGAGTTCTCCTGCCACCATCTCCCGCTTGATTTCAAGCCCCACCAGCAGAAAGAAAATGGCCATCAAACCGTCATTGATCCAGAGCAGAATTGGATACCGCAGACTAAGCCCGCCGGCTTGCGTGCCGACTTCGGTACCCAGCAGCGCTTCAAGCCCGGGACCCGCGGGTGAGTTCGCGAGCAACAGCGATATCACCACGCACACCATCAGAATAATCCCTCCGATAGAGCTGGATTGAAGGAATTGTTTAAAGAAATGGAGCTTTGTATATGCTTTCATATATCAATGCAGTGGCTGAAATACAGAAGGTAATGTGAATGGATCTGTTGTTTTTCAATCCGGGTATCAGCGAATTTGAAGCGAGCCGATACCCGGGTAAGTCGAGGCGGAATGGAATCAACCGTGCGGCTCAATAATTCCGCGAGCGTCCGATAATGGTTTCCAATGCGTTTTTGAGCTTGTCGCTTGCACCCTTTACAGCCAGCTCGCCTGAGTCTGCATCATTGGTCACAGCCAGCGGCTGCCTTCCTTCGAGCCTTGCCTCGATCATGCACCTGATATCGTCCTGACCTTCTTTGTGGCCATTCTCATCTGAAAGGTGCACTTCCAGGCGGGTGATGTGCTTGCTGAATCTTGCGAGGTCATTGTTGAGGAATTCCACCAGCGGAGCGGCGGTTTCTTCGTTTCCTGTTATGTTTTTATCTGTATTAAACTGGATAGTCATGGTTCTGTTGTTTAAATGAAAATGAAAATAAGGCAGCCTGTTGGCGCAGGTGATCAGTACCTGAAAATGGCTGCCGCGCCTGTCTGTACGGGCATTTTCTCGGCTGGTACGATAATAACCTCCCCGCCGAATTTGACTACGATCTCGCTAATGTCGTCCAGCAGATCGTCCACCTCCGGGTCCGAAAGCTCAGTCGTTTTCACCTGCCCGTCGCTCCCTTCCACTATTTTTCCGGGAATGATCTTGTCAGATTCCAGTAACAGCGTTTCGATCCGTCCCGACGTAGCAGCAGCTACGATATCAGAAATCAGGTCACTGCCTTTCTGGTCTACTATCGCCTGACAAACCTTGTCCGACCAGGTATCGAATTGTGCATTGTACTCAGGCTCCATCACTTCCCAGGCTTTTGTCCTGAGCTGCTCAGAGGTAAATGCCTGGGGATTGGACAAAATCCCGTCGCTTAATAGAAAAGGATTCCGGCTGACCTTTCTGAACAGGCTGTGGTGCTCCGGCAATGCAGCCAAAATCAGAGGAAGTCCCGAAGGCTTTGAGAAATTTTCATGCACGGTATCGGCCACCACTCTGAAAAACCGCTCTGCGTCGATGTCGGTTTCGTCTTTTTTCCCGCCATGCCCGTGATGCATATTCCCGCCTTCTCCTCCAACACCGCCGTAGGAAGCCACGGTGATATGTTTCTCAGTTAATTCCTCGCCTAAGGCTTCCTGTAAAGTTTTAGGTATGTCTTCGCCCAGCTCGATCTCTGAAATGGAATGCCGGTTACCTTCAAAAAGCCGCATTTCATGCAGGTTCAAACTAAGTATCTGGAACCTGTCAACAGTTTGGAGGTAATTACGCAGCGGCTTCGTATGAAAGCTGTCAGCCACAACCACCAGTTCAGATGTTTGCACCGGAAGACTGATCAGGTGGAAAACGTCATCTGCGCTAAAAACAGCGAGTCCGTCAAGATTATGATTCCAGACATCACGGTCATCTTTCACATTTTCAAAGGGTCTTATAAACTCCTTTACCTCATCTGCAGAATACTTCTGTGATAAAGAGCTTTCCAATTGTTTGATCAGGTTCTGAAATCTGATAGGGTCCTGGGCGTTATCGGGATGCGACCTGTGCGTAGGCAAATACATTGAAATGCAGGGACCCGTATTTGCTGCTGATAGCTCTGAGATGAATGCTTTGGTGGGTAGTTTCATAATTTTTACAACTTAACGTTAAACATTTTCAATATTAACGGCACTATAACTGTACCACCAGGCTTTGGCAATGCACGAAAAACCTGTCAATCGGGACTGTTAGCAAACGCATGGTTTTTTATGTAAACAACTTTTATTCAGCTTTTTATAAATGAGTTTCTCCTGCTTGTCGGGGGCGGTATTAGATTTTTATTATAAAAACCCTGATGGGAATTGAGCGCCAGCGGATTGCTGACGGTTCCCGCTATATCCATTATATTACCGATTCCAGTGACTTTGCAATGAATGCGTTGCCGCCTGTAAATGGAGACACCGCTGTTTCGGGTATTCTTTAAATTCGATTTGCTATGTTCAGGCTGCTTCCATTTTGTTTCGCATTATTTCTATTGATTCAAAAGGCAAACACGACTTCCGCGCAGGTTTCCGGAAAAGCGCCGGTATCGGTGATATTGGACACGGATATGGACTCTGACGTCGACGATGTGGGCGCGCTTGCTATGCTGCATGCATACGAAAAGCAGAAGAAGGCGCGCATACTGGGTATCATCGTAACCAGCGACGAACAATATAGTGCCCCCTGTACCGACGCGATCAATGCATGGTTTGGCAGGAAGGATATCCCAATCGGGGTAAGCCAGAAAGATTCGCTTAAATCGTTTTCAAAATATACGCAGCAAATAGCCCGGCAATTTCCCAACCGCTTTGCTTCCAATGCGGATGCAGAGGATGGTACCCTGGTTTACCGGAAGCTGCTAGCCGCTGAACCCGATCAAAGCGTCGTGATAATCACCATCGGTCATCTGACAAGCCTCAGCAGACTGCTGGACTCCGCTCCCGATGCGGTCAGCCCTTTGAACGGGCAGGAGCTGGTCAGGCGGAAAGTAGTGCGCTGGTCTTGTATGGGCGGCCAGTTCCCGGAGGGGAAAGAGGCCAATTTCTACCGGCCAGATCCTTCGTCGACTGTTAATTCACTGGCCAAATGGAGCTTGCCTGTTACATTCGCTGGGTGGGAAGTCGGTAATCAGATCGTAACGGGAGGCGCACCATTCAAGGCGGAATGCGATCCTGAAAGTCCCGTTTACAAAGCGTATGAACTGTACAACGGATTCAAAGGTCGCGCCAGCTGGGATCAGGTTGCTATCCTTGAAGCAGTGGAGGGTGCAGATCCGTTCTTTCTGGTCAACAAAAACGGGCAGTGCAAGGTGGCAAAGGATGGTAGCAATACCTGGGTCGCGCCGCCAAATCAAAATCACGGATATCTTTCCATGAATGCCGAAGTTGAAAGAATACGCCGGCATATCGATCAACTGATGCTCCTTAAAGAGTAGTTGTTTGGTTTGATAGATAAATAGTTGGTTCCGCCGATCTCCACTCCCTGGCGCCCCAAACTTCGTCTGCTTTTATTTCAGCGAATATCCCAGGCTGTCAAATTTCATGATTTTGTGTGGCAGAGCGTCATTCGTTCTGCTGGGTTCACGGACTAATTTGCGCTTGTTGATTATCGGCCTAAGTGGTCCCCGAAATGAATACTGTGCAAAACATCCTGGTACCCTGCGATTTCTCTAAGCCAGCTTTGGAGGGCCTCTACTTTGCAGTCGAACTTGCTGCATTAACATCCGGGTCCATTACAGTGCTCTCGGTGATCAGCCCGCAGCAGCAGAAGGACGAACCGTTTGTTACAGCGGCATTCACGAGAAATTTCGAGGATATTCTCACCAAATTCGCGCCGCCTGTAAAGGTGCGCCACCTGATCCGTTCCGGGAAATTTGTGCCCACAATCACCGATTTCATTGCAGAGGAAGCCGTTGATACGGTTGTAATCGGCACGCGCGGTTCCCGGGGCTGGGAAGGTGCATTTATGGGTTCAAACGTAGAAAAGCTGGTCAGGGCCTCACCGGTACCGGTGTTCGCGATCAAAGGGCCAACGCACCTTCGTCATGTGAAAAATGTAGTCTTTCCATGTGATCTTGTTCTTTCAGACCAGTATGGAATATCCCGACTGAAAGCACTTCAGGAAGCACTCGGTGCTCGACTGCATTTGCTCAGGATTGATACCTCCGGAACCCACGATCCTCGACTTCTGGCGGAGCGTATGCACGAATATGCCCGTTTCCACGGGTTTTCAAAGTTTACAGTCAATGTAGTTACTGCGCCTGATGAGAAAGACGGTATCCTGCATTTTGCGCGGGAGATTGGTGCAGATATGATCGCCATGACCACGCACGGCACCACAGACCTCAACCACCTCTTTATGGCAAGCATTGCAGCTGATGTGGTCAACCACGCCCATTTACTTACCTGGACTTGCGTGCAGCAGCCGGTCGCGCGGTTGGTGTAGGAAAAATAAAGGCCGGGTTTGTTGTCCCGGCCTCGTCATTTTAGGTATGCGCGATAAAGAGAGGGTTATTTAATTTTTCCATTAAAACATCAGCCATGCTGCGGCGGAACCAGCGTGACACGAGGTCGCGTTGATAGGCACCCAGGACGATCAATGCCGATTGGTCACTTTTGGCAAGGTGATTTACAATTTCCTGCTCCGGTACGCCATGCAGCACATGATAAGTGACATTACCGAAATGCCTTTTGCAAAACTCTTTCATCAGGCGGTTATCCGGTAAATGCAGGTTTTCTTCCAGCGGTTTGACGGAGAGTATTTCCACAGGCAGCATTTTCAGGAATGGGAGCAGGTAGCTGAACATCTTGATTGCAAACATGGAAGAAGGCTGGCCGTCATATAGAAGGACAATCTTGTCAATAAATTCAAAATCATCCGGCACTACCAGCACCGGGCACTGAATGTCCCCGAGCAAGTCACGCACAAAGCCTGTCGGGGGATTCGTAGGAACTGGGGACAGCGTTTCATTTCCACTGATAATCAGCAGGTCGGCATATACTGTTTCGTGGAGTAGCTCGGGGAGTGCAAAATTCCGGTCGTGGTGTACGGTGAATTCAATGTCCGCTTTCTGGCAGATCTCCGAAAATTTCTCAACTGCTTCGGCTCTCTTAATCGTGTCTTCCTCATTAAGCTTCCGGAGCTGATGTTCCCAGGGTTCCAGTCGCGGTGCCAAGTCGTAGATCGAATAGCTGTGATAGCTGAAATCTTCGAGAAACACGCCAATCAGATGGGACTGGGTTTCCCTGGCAATCTGGATCGCATATTGAACTGTACTCTCCGCATATCTCAGGCCGTCAATGGCCGCAATGATCTTCTTCATAGTTTTTCAAATTGATGGTGGGCGAAAAGGAATAGTGGGGATTGGCCCGTTGAATGATTCACCTTTAATGCGTTCTGCCACACATGATTGCTGTGGCTGCATCAAAATAAGTCAACCCGGAGGCGGGAAAAGCTGACCTAAGCAGGGAGAAAAAATGATTTGCGTCAGGTATTCAGTTGAAGGATCGCCAGCAAGTTATGCGGTGGCCGTTGGTTTGTACGTCAAATCTGCCCCCAGCTGCTTAAATGGAAATTAATGACGATTATTGGGCTGGTGATTTCAATCGGTTTGTTCATGAAGAAAACTTTGCTCCTGTGTTTTCTGGCAATTTGTTTGGCTGGTTGCGAAAAAGAAATACAGGATAACCTATCTCAAAACATGTGGAAGGGAACCTTAAATGCGCCCGGCCAAAACATTGCCTTGTATTTCAGGTTTGAAAAACCATTTATCGGGAAATTGAAATGCAAAGTCTCGATACCTCAGCAGCAAGTATTCGAATTACCTGCGTCTGAATGCCTGATTGTGGGTGACAGCTTGTATCTGGAATTTTCTGAGGGAATGAAGGCGACGTACAAAGCCAGACTCGGCACCAGCCAGGTCTCCGGGAAATGGATTCAGGGCAACTACACTTTTCCGCTGACATTGGAAAGATATGCAGGATCATTATTCGCGCTTTATGCGGATCAGGCGCTGGTTATTGCTGAAAAGAATGCATTGAATACCAGGAACGTAGATTGGGCAAAGCTCCGGCATAGTGTTTCAAAGGCGGCTGAGAATGCAGCGAGCGTAGACCAGCTTGTTCCTGCATTGGAATTGATCCTTAAAGACTTAAAGGATAAACACGGTTTCATTTATTACAACAATAACAGCATTGGTTATGAAACTGATACCTACAAGAACGTAAGTCCGGCATTGAGAAAGGCCGCTTACGGGAATGATAAGGATATCGTGTCCGTGCAGCTTCACGACTCCATTGCATACCTGAGAATTCCGGCGAGCCCGGATTTTCAATCAGGGAAGGAAGACGCTTATAATCAACAGATTCAACAACATGTTTGTGATCTGATTAACAAGGATGTAAAGCATTGGATCATTGATCTGAGGCTGAATTACGGCGGAAGTATGTTTGCGATGTTTGGTGGATTGAACAAGTTATTGGGCGACGGGAAAATTGGTTCTTTTGTTAACAGCAATGGAGAAGTATCAGGCAACTGGATCATGAAAACCGGCGATTTTTATGTTCAGCAGGAGCGAAGAACTTCCTCGGGAGTGCGCTGCAAATCCCGCCTAAATCCCGGGAAGATTGCCGTGCTTACGGGACCAATTACTGCCAGCAGCGGCGAGGCAGTGGCAGTCGCATTCAAGAGCCTGAACAATAGTAAAACGATAGGCGAACCAACAAAAGGATTTACAACAGCATTAAGTGGGTTTGCCATCGGAAAAGATCTGACATTCTTCATTTCAACAGGCTACTACTCAGACGCGAAGGGGCAAGTTTATCGCAACGGTGTCAAGCCGGATATTGAAGTTCAGAACGGCGACGACTTCAAAGAACTCCTGAAAGACAAAAAAGTGACAACCGCCATCGAATGGATGCGAAACTAGCCTCAGATTCTTAGTCTGTATCTTTTGTAAAAGCTAACAGCTAAAAGCCAATAGCTAAAAGCAACAGCCACCGAAAGAACCCGGCCCTTTGCCTTGTCCGATGAACAAGCGGCAGAAGGACCGGGGTTGATCAAATGGAACACGGCGGCAACTTACATTTCCTATAAACGAAGCTTGATGCCGCCATTGATTACAAAACCATCGAGCGGCGCGTAAATGTCTTTGAATACGGGATTAGTGATATTGCCGTTGTAGATCGAGCCGAAGCGTGTCTGCCGGGTATCAGTGAAGTTTTCAAAGTTGATAAACAGCGAGAATTTCTCCCAAAGCCGCTCTGCCATGAAGCCGGTAATCCAGTACGATCTGCCCACCGATCCGTCATTGAGCGTCTGCTTGCTGTAATAATATGCTTCCAGGCCGATCTTCCATTTGTCTTCTACTTCGTACATCAGCACATTATTGAGCCGGTGTTTGGCTGTTAGCGGGTTCACACGTTTTGCACCTTGTTCGTGTAGTTTCGCATCTGTGAATGTGTATCCGATAAAGAGTTTAAAATCCCCATAACCCAGTTTCAAATTGGTTTCTGTTCCTTTTGTGTCAACGAAACCATCTGCATTCGAAAGTTTAGCAGTGCCGGAATCTCTGGTTGGTCCAAGGAGCAATGGATCATTGATCCGCGTGTAGAAGAACATGTGGTTTAAACCGAAGCTCAATGCGCCAAAGTGCGTGGTGTAATTAACATCGAAGTTGGCACCATAAGATCTTTCCAGCTTATTGTTCTCCGGGCCTATCGGCAATACAGAGCGGAATTGCCTGCGCTCAGTCTCCTCTGTAAAAATGGTAGGAGTTTTGTACCCGAGTCCGCCACCAAGTCGGGAGCTCCATTCAGGCGTGATTTTGAAAAGTCCGGAGATCCGGGGCAAGAGTACCAGGCTGTAATCGAACACGTAATCTCCACGGAGGCCCGTTTCAATACTGAGCCAGGGCGCCGTCTGCCAGGTATTCTGTACAAATGCGCCGAGCGTATTCTGGGTATAATCCCTCTTGACAAAGTTATCGGCCGGCGATTCCCGGAACTGCTCGGTATACAGATTGACACCCGCCACCCAGTCGGAGCGCTCGTGATTCATGTTGAATGCTGCCTCCGAATACGTCGAAAGTTGCCGGCCGTCGAAAGTATAGGCAGGAATACTGATCCTGCGATCAAAGCTGTTTACGGAATTCTTAACAGTCAGCCGCATTCGCTCACTGTAATCATGCTCGAAGCTCAGTTGCATTGACAAGCGGCTGCTCTTGTTTTTTTCGAAGTACCGGTTTAATGCATCGCCTTCGTTCCTGATGTAGTTCATATCCCCGCCAATGCGGTCTTCAAAGACGGTATTCAGTCCGACATTCAAGCGCGTCCGGTCATTGAAATAGACGAACAATTTGGGGTTAAATACATAACGCTCAGTCTTTGGGATAGCTGAAAAACCCTCATCGGAAGGGTCGTAAGCGCGACTGCTGTTGCGTGCAGCAAAAAGCGTAAGCCCAATCTTGTTGAACTTCTGACTATAAAACCCATTCACATCCAGGCCGCCCGCAGAAGTGCCATTGATCAGAAAGCGCAGCTCTCTTTCGTCGGCCGGCGCTTTGGACACCAGGTTTACAAGTCCCGCAATTGCGCCGCCTCCGTACAAAGTGGAAGCAGCGCCTTTGATAACCTCAACCTGTTTGAGGTCCAGCGGAGGTGTTTGCAGCAAGCCAAGTCCGCCTGAAAAACCAGCGTATAATGGGAAACCGTCTTTCAGGATCTGGGTATAACGACCGTCGAGCCCCTGGATACGGATGCTCGAATTAGCGGAAGTTGCCGAAACCTGCTGCGTCTGGATACCGGTACTTTCATTGAGCATCATACGGATATCACCTGGTTTCATGTTGGCCTTTTCTTCCAGCTCTTCACCGCCGATAAACTCCACGCGGGTAGGAATGTTCTGAATTGTGCGCGAGCTGCGTGTTGCCGAGATGATCACTTCTTCCAGCTCTTCATCGCTGGCTTCCAGCAGTACAATGAGCGTATCGCCCGCCACAGGAAAGGTAATTTGCTGCTCCTGCGGTTGGTACCCGATAAAGCTGAATGTGAGCTTTTGCCTGCCTGCGCGTATCCCTGCCAGACTGATCAAACCTTGTTCATTTGCAGTTGCGCCGACCGTGGTTCCGGCAATCTTTACAGTTGCGCCGGGAAGCGCCTGGCTCGATGCTGCGTCACGGATAACGGCTGTCAATGTATGCTGCGACATTGCCACACTGCTGCTCAGCAGCAATAGGAAAGCGCCAAATGCTTTTTTCATTTGAAGTTGATTTTAATAAAAGAATAGCCTGGGAACGGATGTAACGACACCCGGCAATTGATGGGTGAAATATCAGGCTATCTGCGGCGGTTGCCAGATCGAAGCCGGCATATTAGTCCAGGTTGCTTCGAGGTAGTAGAAGGGTGCTTTGGGAATGGTAATGGCTGAGAGTGACAATTTTACAAACAGCTGGCTGGGCAAAATGCTGTTGCACGCTCCGCAGGCAAGGAATGGAATGCACACACTATGCGCTTTGTGATCGTTTGCAGGGCGATCATTGCTGGCTTGCTCGCTGATCTTTTCTTTACAGCAATCACTATCAGCTTCGCAGGTGAAGCCCGAAAGTGTCAGCAGGTAAAGTGAGAACAAGTAAATAAACCATTTCATACAGCAAATGTAAGCGGAAATGAACTCCTGCAAAAAAGTATTAAATTACTTCACGCTCAATGCAGCACGCTGATTTTCGCGAAGCAGCATTAATGTCCCGATCACACCCTGTAAAAGTCCCGGCTGCCCTGCCGGGGAAGTTCGTCAGGATACTATTTTTGAAGTATTTCACAAAAACATCTTAACACCGGAAAACTGATTATGAAATTGAAACTGCTCCTGTCGTTTTTTCTATTTGCCACTGTTCTCACTGCTTTTGGTCAAGCAAAGCCGAATGCGGCGACTCCTGAGAAGGGCCTGATTAAAATATCCGTGCTGTATCCATTCTCCGAAGGGAAAACCTTTGATGTGGATTACTATGAAACCAAGCACATGCCCATGGTAGCCGGGTTCCTGGGATCAAACCTGGTGAGGTATACCATTGAAAAAGGTGTTGCCAGCGGCATTCCCAACCAGCCGTTGCCATTTATGGCTATCGGCTCATTTTACGTAAAAAGCCTGAAAGAGTACCAGGACGCGATTGGCCCGAACAGGGATGCGATCCGGGCGGACTTTGCAAATTACACCAATATAAGCCCCGTCATCTTGGTCAGTGAGGTAGTGAAATGAAGTAGTGTGAATGCGTAGGTAATAAAAAAGGGGCGCTTCACAAAGTTGAAGCGCCCCCATGCAGGTTTCGTCCGGTTGGATCAATAGCCAGGATTCTGGTACATTCTCGTCGGATCAAGTTTGTATTCGTCAAAAGGGATCGGATAGTAGCGGTCTTTTGGTCCAAAATTCGAAAGTTTGGCAAGACCAAAACTGTCCTGGCTTTTCGCTTTGAAATAAGCTACCAGCTCGTCGGTTGTAAAAAAGCGCAGCAGGTCAAACCAGCGATGGTTTTCAAAGGCAAGCTCCGTGCGGCGTTCGTGCAGTATCGCGAGCTTCAACGTCGGATATTTGGCGCGGTAAGTCGCATTGCGGATCGATTCGGCGTACAATGGCAGACCTGCGCGTTCACGGACCTGGTCAAGGAAACCGATTGCCGCCGCTTCATTTCCCAGACACATATTGACCTCAGCCAACATCAGGATCACATCAGCATAGCGGATCAAAATCCAGTCATTTCCTCCAAAACCCTGGTTCGTAGCAGCCGGACTTGCATCGCGGAACTTGGTGATAAAGTAATCGCGTACAATTGGGTCCGCGGCAAACTTGATGCTGAAATCTTTTCTGACATCCGCTTCTTCATAGTCAAGCACAAGATCCGGCTTAACATTGCCGCCTGCGCCCGTGGAAGTCACCAGTGAGTTGATCGTTTCGCCTCTTGCCTGATTGTTCCGCGCAATGGCCGACGAAAAGTTAATGTCGCCCTGCTTGTTAACTACCTGGAAAATGATCTCCGGAACGGTAGATTTCTTAGCTACATCAAAAACATCTGCGTATGGGATTTCTTTCAAAGTCCCGAATGTGCGCAGGTCGTAACAAGCGGTCAGATAGTTCTTCGCCTGATTGAGGTTCGCAGTCCGGTTTGCCTGGTCCAGCGTGGTTGCCATCGTCAGATACACCTGTCCGAGCAATGCATTCGCCGCAGCTTTGGTTACTTTTCCTTTCAATGCGGTAGTCTGCACGGTCGGCAGCGGACTGTTCACAGCATCGGTCAGGTCGGTGACGATCTGCTGGTAAACCACATCCTGTTTTTCACGGAACGTATTTTGCGGTACTTCTGCAAATGTCAACGGTCTGGTAATCAAAGGTACATCGCCCCATCTGCGTACCAGATGAAAGTAAATCAATGCACGCATGAATTTGGCTTCTGCCTTGTACTTCTCTTTCAGGTTGTTATCTGTAAAATTCACCTTCTCAATTCCTTCCAGAACCTGATTGGAGCGTGTGATTGTCTGGTACAATGCCAGCCAGTGGCTTTTCAGATACGTGTTGCTGGGCAGAAGGGAAAAATCGTTGAACTGAAACGGCTCACCTGCATTCGACTGGTTGTCGTTCCTCCCCGTGTTGTCCGAACGTTCTTCGCTGTACAGCGCGCTGGTTTCCCCGATTCCGTTTCCATTGCGTAGCGATTGGTAAATGCCATTCACAGCCGCTTCCACGTCGCCGGGCGATTGGTAAAATGATGCATTGGAAACTGCATTCGGATCTTCCAGGTCAATGAAATCGGTAGAGCAGGCACTGAGCACGCAAAGTGCGAGCGCAGTAATGATATGGGTTAATTTATATTTTTTGTCAAACATAGCTGCTTAATTAAAAGGTGATGCGTGCGACAATGTTGTAGGCGCGGGCCAATGGATATTTACCGTAATCAACACCCGGCGTCAGGTTGGAACCGTTATTGTAATCCACCTCAGGG
This sequence comes from Dyadobacter crusticola DSM 16708, assembly GCF_000701505.1. Lineage (GTDB taxonomy): Bacteria > Bacteroidota > Bacteroidia > Cytophagales > Spirosomataceae > Dyadobacter > Dyadobacter crusticola. The sequence goes on from NZ_JNJB01000006.1 coordinate 61,515, forward strand.
TTGTAGCCCAAATATTTGGTCAATGTAAATGCATTATCTACACCCACATAAATCCGGAGGTTACTGATCGCATTTTTGCTGATCTGGGCGATCTGAGGGAAGTTGTAGGCCAATGTCAGGTTGGTACATCTCAGGAATGAACCGTCTTGCAGATAGAATGTAGACAGACGCGTGCTGTTGCTCTGCGTGCCTCCGCGTGCGGCGCGATAGATCTTACCGTCGCCAGGTTCCGCTTCGGAGCGGTAGCGGTTCAGCACTTTGGAATACTGGTTACCTGATCCTTCCATATTGAAAATGTAATAATCCTGACCATCCAGTACCTGGCTGCCGTAAACGCCGTTGAACGAAGAGCTGAAATCAAAGTTTTTATAGCTCGCCGAAATCGCGAATCCATAGGTAAACTTCGGATGCGGCGTGCCGATCACCTGCTTGTCCGCATCATTCACGACGCCATCCCCATTGATATCCTCAAAGTAAAGGTCACCCGGACGGAGCGGATTGGTAGAGGCCGTTGAACGCGCCGGTCCTTTCGGCACATAACCGGCCGGGAATTTCTGCGTCGAAGCATTGTAAACCGCATTGTCAGCCGCCAGATTTTCCATATCCGACTCACGCACCATGCCTTTTACTTTGAAACCATAAAACATCCCGATCGGCTGCCCCTGCTGGGTAATGTGCGTAATGTAAGAGCGTTCCGCACCGGTAGAAAGAATGGTGTTCGCACCACCCATATCGAGTACTTTGTTGCGGTTGAGCGAGAAGTTACCGCTGATGTTCAGGTTGAAATCGCGGTTTGAGATAACTCTTGCATCTGCCTGGATATCAAATCCGGTGTTCTGTACTTTGGAATTTCTCAGGTTTGTCAAAATGGTTGAAGAACCGGAAATCGCCGAAAGCGGCTGATTGAAGAGCAGGTTGTAAGAACGGCTCAGGTAATAGTTGGCAATGATGGAAAGCCTGTCATTAAGTAGCCCGAGGTCGAGACCCACATTGTATTGTGAAGTCGACTCCCAGCCCAGGTTCTGATCTTTAATGCCCCCGGCCCACAAGGCTGTGTTCACCGTTCCGTTTCCGAGAACAACCCCGCCCGGAGCTGCCATCGTTTGCAGGAAGTTGTAGTTACCAATGTTGTTGTTTCCGCTCAATCCCCAGCTGGCGCGCAGTTTCACCGTGGAAGCGCTACCCAGCAGATCGTTGTAAAACGGCTCATTCGAAATGTTCCAGCCTGCCGAAACCGACGGGAAGCTTCCCCAGCGGTTGTCAGGACCGAAACGCGAAGATCCGTCAGTCCGGAAAGATACGGTCAGGTAATATTTATTGTCAAAATTATAAACCGCGCGGGCCAGGTAGGAGAGCAATGCCCAATTAGTTTTTCCCGTTCCGTCGCCTTCCGGGTTGCCCGTGTTTAATCCAAAATAAATCGCGTCCGCACCTTTTCCTGTAATTTCTTCGATCCGGTCGTTCTGGTAACCGCGTGCCGTAACGGAAATCACGTCCCGGTTGTTCTGCTGCGCTGTGTAACCGAGTAATCCGTCGAAATTATGCTTGCCCCATGTCTTTCTGTAATTGAGGGTAAATTCAGCAAGCTTATCCATGAAGCTTACTGTCCTTGCCACGGAATTCGCAGCTGCAATGGCCTGAGGTGATCCTGGCGGGTTAGCGCCTTCGCTCAGGCTCGTTGGCCGGTAAAATTCATACTTCTCATTATAAGTCTGCAAGCCCAGGTTTACCTTGAACGTCAGATCTTTAATGATTTCAAATGTGGCAAATCCATTGTAAGTTCCGCGCTGACCAGAACGGTTAATGTGCGTTTCTGTGGCCAACGCAACAGGGTTTTCTATGGATTGCAAACCAAATCCGGAGCTCAATGCAGCCGCCTCATTCTTGGCAAGCGAGCCGTCTTCATTATAAGCTTTGAAAATCGGCATATACACCAGCGCTCCCAGAATCGGCCCCTGATTGAACCGGCCTTCCTGCACCTCGCGGTTCATATTGTAAGTGTAAGCCAGGTTAGCACCGACTTTCAGCTTCTTGTTTACATCCGCGTCAATGTTTGCCCGGAAGTTCGTCCGCTCCTGTTTGGTGCTGAGGATAATGCCTTGCTGGGTCAGGTGCCCTCCGCTGATCGCATAGCGCAGGCCCTTTTGCCCGCCGCTGAAACTGATGTTATGGCGGCTCACCGGCGCATTGCGGTAAAGCTCGTCCTGCCAGTCGGTGTTGTATTTAGGTGTGATCAGCCGCTGGTTGGCAAAATCATAAATGTCCGTAGGAATGCTCACCGAACCCGCGCTGCCGGGGAGGTTTTTGATACGGGTTGCATTGTCGTCCGAAAACATGGCGTCGTTCCAGGGTTTTCCGCCGTTCACCATCAGGTCGCGATACGTGTTGTTACGGCCGTCAATCAGCAATTGCGCAAAATCAGAAGAATTAAGCATATCCACCTTCTTGGCCAGCTGATGCACCCCGAACTGATAATCGTATTCCAATTTCCCTCTGCCTTCCTTGCCGCGCTTTGTAGTGATCAAAACCACACCACCCGCCGCACGCGAACCGTAAATGGCCGCAGAGGCAGCATCTTTCAGGATATCAATGGACTCAATGTCATTAGGATTGATAAATACATCATTACCAGCCGGATAGCCGTCGATCACATAAAGCGGATCAGAGCTTGCATTGATAGAACCCACACCGCGGACACGGATTTTTGTTCCCACATAAGGCGCGCCGCTCACCTGGGAAATCTGCACGCCGGCTACTTTTCCAACCAGGGCCTGGCCGACAGTAGGTGTTGTGAGGTTTAATTCCTTTGCTTTTACACTCGAAACAGCACCGGTAAGATCGCTTTTTCTGAGTGTCTGGTAACCCACGGCCACCACCTCGTCGAGCATCATCGCATCTTGCTTCAACTGAACATTCAATGGTTTTTCATCCGAAACCACCACTTCGTGAGCGAGGAAGCCGACGAATGAAAATACGAGCGTGGATCCTGCCGCAGCCTCGATCACGAACTCCCCGTTTACATCGGTCACAGCGCCGTGGCTGTTGTTCCCCTTTTCAATGACAGTAACACCGAGCAGCGGGTCACCGTTGCCGTCAAGCACCCGGCCGGTGATCCGGATTTTCGGTGCGTGCGTCCCGGCGTGACTGATTGATACTCGGTGCTCTGGCCGCGCCGCCCGTGCCGGGCCAAACGCACTGAAAACCAAAGAACCAGCAATTACCACAGGAACAATGGGTAAAAGAAGTTTTTTCATAAACAGATTATAATTTGATTTTTACAAGATTGGGGCTTCGGGTTCTCGCAGGTCCAAACACAAAAAACGCCCAAATAAGGGCGCAAAGGTAGGTTTGCAGTGTTAAGTCAGGAGGTGCTTAATGTTACGGGGATGTGAATTTTACAAGATTGCAGGCAAGTGGCGCCACTTTTACGTAAGTTGTAGGACTTGTTTTACTTACCCGACGCGGCTACTTTCCAGATTATGAAACCTATCTACTCCCTCTGTTTTGTTTTGCTGGCGGCTGGCGCTTGCCGTCAAAAGCCTGATACAGGCGAAAGCCGGGTTGTGATCACCGGAGTCGATTCTACCAAAAAGCCGGGCGATGACTTCTTTATGTATGCCAATGGTATCTGGTACGATACGATCCGCATTCCCGATAGTCAGACCGGCGTGGGTTCTTATTCTTTTCTCAACTATCCCCAGCGTACCCGGCTGAAAGGTATCCTGGACAGCATCTCCGCGGCCAGCAATGCAGCGGGGAGTATCGAGCAGAAAGTGGGCGATTTTTATGCGTCGGGAATGGATACGGCCACAATCAACAAGCAGGGTTACCAGCCAGTCAAATCGCTGCTCGACCGCATTGATGCGATAAACGATCGGCCTTCGCTCCTGAAATTGGTAGCTGAGGAGCAAAAGGCCGGAAACGGCTCGATAGTCGGGTTTTACGTGGGTCCGGATGATAAGCAGAGTACAGTCAACATAGCGCAGTTTTACCAGGCGGGTACCGGTTTGCCGGAAAGAGAGTATTATTTCAAAAATGACTCAACAACCGCCGGGGTTCAGAAAGCATATCAAGCTTATCTGACCCGACTTTTTGAACTGTCGGGAACAGCAACGGATGCCGCGCAGAAGAATGCAGCGGTTACCTATGCGATCGAGAAACAACTCGCTTCCGCGCACAGGACCAATGTCGAGCTCAGGGATGTAAAAGCCAATTATAACAAAACCGCTGTCGCTGCACTTTCGAAAAAACACCCGAACATTGATTGGGCCGGATTATTGAATAATCTGGGTGCAAAAGTTGATTCCGTCAATGTAGGCCAGCCGGGTTACTACGACAAGCTGAATGCGATGCTCAAATCGGTTTCGCTGGCTGACTGGAAGGTTTACCTGAAAGCGCACGCATTGAGTAACTATGCCGATCTGCTGAGCCAGCCTTTTGTCGATGCATCTTTTGCTTATACCAAAATCCTGACCGGACAGGCTGTGAAACAAACGCGTGCCGAGGAAATGACGCAGGCGATTGATCAGTCTCTCGGAGATGCGCTGGCGCAATTGTACGTTAAAAAGTATTTCCCCGAATCGGCCAAAAAACGAATGGCAGTATTGGTCGATAATCTCAAAAAGGCTTTCGAAGCCCGCATTGACCGGCTTGACTGGATGAGCGATTCTACCAAGGCGAAGGCGAAGGATAAACTGCACGCATTCACCGAAAAAATAGGCTATCCTGATAAATGGCGCGATTACTCGCAGGTAAAAGTAAAACGCGATACCTATTTTGAAAACCGCCTTGCAGCCGACAGGAACGAATACCTGTACAATCTGGACAAGCTCGGCAAGCCCGTGGACCGCACTGAGTGGCACACCACGCCTCCTACTGTGACTGCTTATAACAATCCGCCGTTGAATGAGATCGTGTTTCCGGCAGGTATTTTGCAGCCGCCGTATTTTGATGTTAATGCAGATGACGCGCTGAATTATGGTGGAATTGGAATGGTGATCGGCCACGAGATCACGCATTCGTTTGATGATCAGGGTGCGCAGTACGACAAAGCCGGCAATGTGACTGACTGGTGGACCAAAGCCGATTACGCCAAATTCAAAGCCAAAACCCAGCAGGTGATCGATCAGTACAATGCGTTCACTGTACTTGATTCAATGCACATCAAAGGTGCGTTAACCGTGGGCGAGAATACGGCAGATATCGCCGGCGTGGCAATTGCTTACGATGCATTCAAGCTGACCGAGCAGGGTAAGGACACGACCAGGCTGGATGGTTTCACGCCCGATCAGCGCTTCTTTATCTCTATCGCGCGCATCTGGCGCGTGAAAACCCGCGACGCTTACATGTCGATGTACGTCAATACCAACCCGCACTCACCTGCCAAGTGGCGCGTGAACGGACCTTTGATGAACTTTACGCCATTTTATAAAGCATTTGATGTCCAGCCGGGCGACAAAATGTATAAGCCTGAGAAGGACCGCATTACGGTCTGGTAAAAAATAATGTCAATGTCGCCGGAATTAACTGATGAAAAACTTAGCTGCTAAAACCCGTCAAATGCTCCCTGTGAAATTCAAAACTACGTTATTCAGCGCCGCATTGTTTGCCGCAGCCTTCGTTCCCGCACTAAGTCAGGACGTGCAAAAACCCGTGAGGATAGAAGTTGACCTGACGAAAGTAAAAGCGCCAATGCAGCCGATCTGGGCGTTTTTCGGGTACGATGAGCCTAACTACACCTACATGAAGGATGGTAAAAAGCTGCTGACGGAGATTTCACAGCTGAGCAAAGTGCCGGTTTACGTTCGCGCCCATAGCTTGCTGGTAACCGGCGATGGTGAAGCGGCGCTCAAATGGGGCTCCACCAATGCTTACACGGAAGATGCGCAGGGTAATCCGGTTTATGACTGGAAGATTGTCGACAAGATCTTTGATACCTACATCGAAAGAGGCATGAAGCCCATTGCGCAGATCGGTTTCATGCCGCAGGCACTTTCTACCAAACCTGAACCTTACCGCCACCACTGGAAACCCGGCGACGATTATAACGACATTTACCTCGGCTGGGCTTATCCGCCCAAAGACTACAAGAAATGGGCAGAGCTGGTATACCAGTGGGTAAAGCACTCTGTCGCGAGGTATGGACAGAAAGAGGTCGAAAGCTGGTACTGGGAGCTTTGGAACGAGCCGAACATCAGTTACTGGAAAGGTACTGTCGATGAGTACATTAAGTTGTACGACTACACGGCAGATGCTGTCAAGCGCGCATTACCGACTGCCAAAATCGGCGGTCCGGAGGTAACTGGCCCGGGTTGGGATAAATCCGAAAAATTCATGCGGGCTTTCCTGGACCATGTAACGAAGGGCAAGAATTATGCAACAGGCAAAACCGGCTCGCCGATCGATTTCATTACCTATCACGCAAAAGGCGCACCGAAGATCGTGAACGGACATGTGCAAATGAATATGGGTACACAGCTGCGCGATCTGGATAAAGGTTTTGAAATAGTAGCTTCTTACCCGACTTTGAAAAAGCTGCCTATCATTATCGGAGAATCTGATCCGGAAGGTTGCGCGGCCTGCTCGGAGGATGTGAGTCCGCAAAATGCTTACCGGAATGGTACCATGTATTCAAGTTACACGGCAGCTTCATTTGCCAGAAAATATGAGCTGGCGGAGGCGAGGGGAGTAAACCTGCTGGGTGCGGTGAGCTGGTCTTTTGAATTTGAAGAGCAGGCGTGGTTCCGTGGCTTCCGTGACCTGGCTACGAACGGGGTAGATAAACCTGTGCTGAACGTGTTCCGTATGTTTGGTTTGATGGAAGGTAACCGCGTGGAAGTAAAGCAAAACCTTGCCTATAACTTTCAGAAAGTGAGGGACGAAAGTGTTCGTGGTGAAGCCGATATCAATGGTATTGCATCCAAAGCAGCCAATGCGGCAGCAGTAATGGTTTGGAATTACCATGATGATAATGTGCCGGCGCCGGATGCAACTGTTCAGGTTGCTGTCAGCGGATTACCTTCGCGGGAGGTACTGATGCACCATTACCGGATTGATAAGGAAAACAGCAATTCGTATGAAGCCTGGAAAGCAATGGGATCGCCGAAGCAGCCAACAGCGGAGCAGATCAGGTTACTTGAAAAAGCCGGCCAGCTTTCCTTGCTTACTTCTCCGGAATGGATCAGACCGAAAGCTGGCCAGGCAACGATAGAAATGCAGCTGCCACGACAGGGTGTATCACTGCTGCATTTCAAATGGTAGCTTATTTACCGACTGGAACGAGTACACCGATGTGAGCTGACGCGCCGCGGTTATACACTTTGGTATTGTCACCGTCAACCGATGTCGCCAGGTTGCGTAATCCGAAGTGGTAGCGTCCTTCTGCAAAAATTTTCAGTGCGCCGAGTGGGTAAGCCAGTCCCGCGCCGCCGACCATTCCGAAGTCGAACTTGCGGCTGTCTTCTCCGAAGCTGTACGTTTCATCCCGGCTTTCGCTGGCAATCAGCTCGTTGTCAATATAAAGCTTTGAGGTAGATTTCGTTTTCAAATTGCCCATCAGCAAACGGACTTCCGGACCTATGGAGAAAAGTCCTTCCAGCTTCCCCAGTTTTGGTCTGTATTGAAACAAAATTGGCAGTTCAATGTAGTTTACTGACAAATTTCCTTTTACATCGATCTTGACAGTCTGATTGTTAACCATCTCCTCAGATTTCATCCGAATCCGTGTGCCGCGTTGTGAAAATCCCGGTTCAAGCTGAATGCTGGTTGTGGCACTCATGGGCAGATTGAAAAGAACGGCGAAGCTCAATCCGGGTTTCGGTCTAAAAGGATAATTCTCGTCATCCTGCACTGCGAAATTGGCAAAGTTAGACCCGGCACGTAGCCCGATACTCGTTTGCGCCCAGGATGCAGACCCGGCGAATAAGCAAAATACTAGCAAAAGGAACTGCCGTACCGATGTTTTCATAGTCGTTGATTTTTGAGGAATAAGTTTGTTGAGATAACATTGAAATTTACTCCTAAAAAACCAAAACTATTCAAGATTAGGAACAAGTGGTGACTTAATATTTCTGTTAATAAAAAGTTTGTCGCGGCCGGGCTATAATAGCAAGCTGCATTACTCACTACGAAGCGTCTGGACAGGGTTCATCAATGCGGCTTTCAGGCTCTGAAAGCCGACGGTGAGCACTGCTATGATAATCACGAGGCCGCCTGCTCCCGCAAACATCCACCATGCGATATCAGTCTGGTAGGCAAAATCCTGCAACCATTTTTTCATCAGATAACCGGCAATAGGGCAGGCAATGAGAATAGAGATCAGGACCAGGCGCAGGAAATCCTTTGAAATCAAAGCTAAAATCCCGGCTACACTCGCACCCAGCACTTTTCGTACACCGATTTCCTTGATACGCTGCTCGGTCATGTAGCTGGCGAGACCGAATAAGCCCAGGCATGCAATAAAGATGGCGAGCATCGATGCCAGTGCAAACACCTGACTGTACTGCTTTTCTGTCTGATACTGCTCATTGAATTTCTGGTCGACGAAGTAATATTCGAAAGGATTGCCCGGGTAGGCAGCTTTGTACAGCGTTTCCAGTTCTTTGAGCTGCTCTTGCATGTTGGTAGTTGAAACCTGCAAAACCATCCTGCCGCCCGCCTTCCGGGGCATGAAAATGATCGGGTCTACCACACTTTGCAGTCCCTGGTGATTGTAATCCTTTACCACGCCCACTATCTCGTAAGGTTGTCCCCAGCTCACGATACCGCCCACCGCTTTTTGTGCAGACTCAAATCCGAGCTGCCGGGCGGCTGCTTCATTGACCATGAGCTTGCCGCTTTTCTCCCACGCCTGTTCGGCTTCACGAGGCGTGAAATTGCGGCCGGCGACAACGGGTATCTGGAATACGGACAGGTAATGGTCGTCAATAATGCCCATTGAATAGCTTCTTTTAGACTCGTCCCATTTGTCGCCTTGCCTCGTAATGCCAGATGCATTGAACGAATAGTAGGTTCCGGGCACAATCCCGGTATGCGAGAAGTTTTTGACGTAAGGCAATGCACCGATCTGATTGTCAAAAAGCGCGGAGCTTGTTGCTATACTTTTATCGTCCCCGATCTGCGGTCCGTTGATTACCAGCCGCTGCGCGGGTTTGAAGCCCAGGTCTTTGTTTTGCATGTATTGCAGCTGCTTATACAGCACAAGCGTCGCTATGATCAGAATGACGGAAACGCTGAACTGCATGACTACCAAAACTTTCCGGAGCCAGCTGTCTTTGCCTGTGTTCAACTTGGAGCTGGCACCTTTTAATATCTGCACCGGCTGCAGGGAAGTGACCGAAAATGCCACGTAGCTCCCCGAAAGAAATGCGCCTGTGATCAGCAGCAATGCCGCCAACAGCCAGGAAGGATCATTGAGCAGCCCTTCCAGTGAAAAATTCTTCTGGGTAAAATCATTAAAGCTTTTTTGAACTGAGTAAACCAGCAGTATTCCCAAAGCGAAACCCAACAGATTGAGGAGGAAAGATTCGCCTAAAAACTGATTAATCAGCTGGAATCTGCCTGCACCGACCACTTTTCGAACACCTACTTCTTTCGCTCTTTTCAGAGATGCCGCAGTGGACAGGTTGATGTAGTTGAACCACGCGATTCCGAGGATCAGGATGGCGATGCCGCCCAGCAGGTACACAAACGACAAACTGCCGCTGGTAGGGTAAGCATCGTCCATGGAAGAACCAAGATGGATGTCAGCAAGGGGCTGCAGCACAAATCTGCTTTTATCTTCGGGGTTCAGTTTCTGTTTGAGCGCATTTACCTTCTTCTCAAATGCGGCGTAATCGGCTTTTTCATCGAGCTGGAAAAAGTTTGTCACATAGGAGCCGTCAAAACTATCCAGTCTGGCCCAGCCGTTTCCATTCAGGTTGGCGGGATTCGCAAGCGTTTGAAGGGAAAGCACGGCGTCGAACCTGATATCCGAATTTTCAGGCATATCCTCGTACACGGCAGTAACGGTATACAAGGTTCGGCCAAATTGATTATTCATCACCAACGTTTTCCCAACTGCCTTTTCAGTGCCGAAATACATTTTTGCCCGCGACACAGCCAGTGCTACCGTGTTCGTTTCCGAAATCGCCGATTGTGCATTTCCGTGGCGTAACGGAAAGGTAAAAAGCGTGAAAAAGCTGGCGTCAGCATAAGCCATCGCATTTTCGCGGAAGGTTTGTACCCTGCCCTTATTATCCCGGCTTTCGATAGTTACCACGCCGTTTGCCGTACCATCCGCAATCCGGCAATAAGCTTTCACCTCGCTGAATTCCTTCTTGATCAAAGGAGCAACTGCGGGGGCCATTTGGACAAAAACGTCGCCCGTCGGCCGGCTGTCAAACATCCGGTAGATCGAAGGCAGCTCTTTGTGGAACGTGTTTACGCTTTTTTCGAAAGCTACATATTCGAATATCAGTATGAAAGCTGCGATGCCAAGACCCAGTCCGGCCACATTAATAATGGAAAACAGCCGGTTCTTGAGCAGACTGCGAATTGCGATTTTCAGGTAGGATTGTAACATAGTTCGGGGCGGCGCATAGTAGTTAGGTTTTTATAGAATAGCGAAGATTATGCCACTATCCAAAACCACTCTGAGCCGCTCCGTTCGATGATTTTTCAGCAAATGCTGTACGAATTCGAACAGTTGCAGACTGAATTTGTTCGGTAACTCAATGTACGTTGCTGTTAGATACGGAGCCCCGCGCTAATGCCCCTGCACTTCTATTTACAATCGCTTTTTTCCAGTTTCACACCCGCGTAGCGAACGTTTGATTTGTCGGCAAAAACGAATTTTCCGTTCTTAAAAACCCTTTTGCCAAGTCCTTCAACGAGCAAGGTATCGCTTCTGAGAAAGGTAACTTCATTGACGAACTCGGAATCTGCGGACATGAAAGTGTAAGTACCCCAGATTGTATCGCCGACCATTTTCCCGAGCAATAATCCATTGTTCTGATCTTTTTCATAAAGCTTGTAGCCGAGGCTGCCTTTGATACTATCCCCATACATCAATGCATTGAACAGGACGGTATCTTTCTGCGCGAAAGAAGAGTAGCACAGATTGAACGTGCTGTCCGACTCGGATTTCTTGGTATTAAGTGCAGCATTTTCAGTCGGGCCGGAGTTACAGGAGGTAAGGAACAAAGCGGCTAGTGAAAGCAGGAGAATGCAGTTTTTCATTTTGAAGATTTTTAGTTTTTGATCGTGTGATTTTGATCTTAGCTGACTGCAAAGCTACTTTTCCCTGAACCGCCAAAAAGTGACTGTAATGGGCTCAGATTATGAGAATGGTCATGATTTTCAACGCTGCTCACTTACGAAATCAACGTGCTGCCCAGGAAAGGAACGGTTGTAATAAATTCCCACGGACCGCCTTTGTAGCGCCACAAACTGATCCCGGTGACCGCGAAACTGAATGGTTCAAAGTTGTCTGACAGCTCAGCGAGCAGCTTTTTGGCAGCGGCGGGTTCTACCTTATTCTGTACAGTGATATGGAAATTCCTTTTTTGCTTGTCCTGGCTGGTCAGGTATTGGGCCCAGCGCTTTTGCAGCTCCTGGTGCAATGCAGGCAGCTCGGGTGAAACGATTTTGAATGCGGTACCGAAGCCCAGTGATACAAGGTGCAGGGCAGTTGCCCCGAACTGCGGCTGGTGCTGTGCGAGCTTTTCCAGGTCTTCCACAATCCACGGCTCGTCGGGTAATGCATGAAAGAGGGTTAAATGTGCACGCAGGTAATTGCGCTCGGGAGGGAAATGCTGCTGACGGAGCTGGTTGAAGAAATCCTGCGCGGCCGGCGAGATCACCAATGTAGCTACCAGCGGCTCCCGCTTGGGCTCCTCTTCCGAAAAGTTTGTTTGTTCCATTTGATCTCTGGAGTTAGCTGAACGGTTTCTGCAATGATCGTACCTTTGGCGCATTTCACAACCTCTATCATTCATTCACAACATTGAATCACAGAAAACAGATCGTCATCAACGGAAATGCAATCCACGATATAACCTCCTTTTACGACGAAGTTAACCGCGTGTTCATGCATTCAGAAACCTGGAATCTCGGCGCCAGCCTGGATGCATTCAACGATCTGCTGTCAGGAGGTTTTGGCGAGATAAAAGGGAACGAACCTGTCGATCTGATCTGGATCAATCAGAGCAGGAGCCGCGAGGTTTTGGGTTATGAGGTAACGAGAGCCTATTACGCTGCAAAGCTGGAACCTGGTTCGCCTTTTAACAAAACACTTTTCACGGAAAAATTGCGGGCGCTGGAATGCGGCGAGGGTCAAACGTATTTTGAAATCATTCTGGAAATCATTGCAGAACATCCGAATATCCGGGTGGCAAACGCATTGTAAGCGATTCAAGCTGCGCCTCAATACTACAATTCAGTTTTGTTTTGTGATGATCCGGGCTGGTAAATAGGCGTTTCACAAAGTCCCCGGTTGAACCGGCGGCTGTCATGCGGATACCTTTGTTGCAAATCAAACACAACTCGGAACCACATGATAAATCGTGGTATTTTCTACCTGGGACTCATTTTGACAGTCCCGCACTTGCTCTCTGCACAGTCTCTCAGAGTAGGTTACTTTGGCGAGACGGTCACGCACTACGGACTGCGTGCCGCTTACGATCAGCCCATTGCCAGTAAGGTTTCAAAGCGGAACTCAGCGCATAAGATCTTGTACTGGTCTGCTGGCCTGGCGGCTTACCGGCACCCGCAAAATCACGTCGGCCTCATTGTTTCTCCTGAGTTAGGCTACCGCCGGATTGGTAAACGCGGCAGCCTTTTTGAATTTGCCCTTTCTCCTGCCTACTTCCGGTATTTTCTCGAAGGCCGCACATTTGAAGCTACACCCGAGGGGGATTTTCGGCGCGTTAGAATGGCGGGTGGAAATGCGTTTTTACCCACAGTATCGGTCAGTCTGGGGCACGATCTGTCCGTTCGCAGGCAGGTGCCGCTTGCCTGGTATGTGCGGCTGAATGTGATGCAGCAGCGGCCTTACAATACCTCTCACTTAACACGCTTCGGGATTGAAGCAGGAACACTTTTAGCCCTCAAAAAACGATGAAACATTTTGCCAGATTGTTAATGTTCAGCTGCTTGCTCGTGCTGCTCGGCTGTAAGGAAAATGATTCGGAGCCGCGGGAAGATGCGACGCTGTACCTGCGGCATAAGGGCGCCGATATGCCGGTTTGGGTAAAAGGGAATAAGCAGCCCAACAAAATTGTGCTCTTCGTTCACGGCGGCCCGGGTGATTGTGCAATGTGCTACCGCTATTACCTGAAAGAGCTGGAAAACGATGTGATGATGGCGTACTGGGACCAGCGCGTTGCGGGCGCTTCTTCGGGCAAGGTGGATCCTGCTACCTTGCGCTACGCGCAGTTTGGAGAAGATATGGAGCTGGTGATCAGGTTGCTGAAAAAGCAGTATCCAAATGCGGAGGTATACCTGCTTGCGCATAGCTTTGGTGTGGAGCTGGCCTGGCAATTCTTGACAACTGGAAACAACCAACAGCAGGTGTCGGGCGCGATGATGGTGAACGGGATGTTTTCCTACTACCGGTGGCTTTACCAGGTACGTGAATGGGCATTAAAACAGGCGCGGGAGAAGGGAAATGTGGAAGCTGAAAATTTCCTGACTGCCAATCCGGTTACCGCGCAAAATACAGCAACTGTTGACTGGGAAGGCATTTACCGCTGGATGCACAAGCTCGATGGTAATCCTATATCGCTTTATTCAGACAAGAAGTACGTCATCAATTATGCATTCAACTCCCCGAACACAGCTCTGGCGCAATTCACGCACAGCAAAGCTTACGGCTACTACGGTGATGTGGAAAGCCGGAAGTTTGAAAAAGGCGGGTTGCTGGAAAATGTGCGTGTACCGATTGGCTTATTCTGGGGTGCGAAAGATGGAATCGTGCCGCTGGAAGTAGGGGAGGAAACGCAGGTTTTGTTAAAAAACACAGAGGTAACCCGCGTCACGTTCGCACAATCCTGGCACGAACCGTTCATTACTGAAACAAGCCAGTTCACGCAGGCTGTACGCTCGTTTGTGAGCCAGCATTGAAGCAGCATTTACGCCCTGACCAGCGATTGTGTCAGGGCACCCAATATTTTGATCGCGTGCTCGATCTGTTTGTTCATCGGAATACCGAAACAGATCCGGATATAGTTTGAAAACCGCCCGTCGGTACTGAAAACCTGTCCTGGTGAGACACTGATCCCCTGTTTCAGCCCCATATTGAAAAGATCAAATGCATCAATGGATTTTTCAAGCTCTACCCAAAGCACGTAACCTCCTTGCGGCTCGCTGATCCGCGTCGACGCCGGAAAGTGGGTTTCAATGGTGCGGGTATACAGCAGGCACTGCTCTTTTAGGGCAGCCCGAAGTTTCCGTAAATGCAGGTCAAACCGGCCCGTCTGAAAGAAAAGGCCTACTGCAGCCTGGGTTGGCGTGGCCGAAGATACGGTGTGCATCAACTTGATCTGAATGAATTTGTCCATGAATTTGCCGGGCAGGCACCAGCCTACGCGGTACCCGGGAGCCAGTGATTTCGACACGGAAGAACATAGCAGCACAAGTCCTTTTTTGTCATAACTCTTACAGGTCCGCGGTCTGGATTTGCCAAAATAAAGCTCTCCGTAAATATCATCCTCTATCAGCGGAATATCTGCGGCGGCAAGCAGCTCGACGAGCCGCTTCTTATGTGCATCCGGCATTACGCAGCCCAGCGGATTGGTGAAATTGGTGACAAACAGGCAAGCATTGATCCTGACAGACTGCATTGCTTCTGCCAGATAATCGATATCAATGCCGGTACGCGGGTCAGTAGGGATTTCCAGCACTTTCAGTCCCAGACTTTTCATGACATGGAAGATACCGAAGTAGGTAGGCGTTTCGATGGCAATCGTGTCGCCTGGTTCTGACACTGCTTTCAGACTGAAAACAAGCGCTTCCATGCAGCCTTGCGTAGTTACCACCTCATTTTCGCTGACCTGTCCGCCCCAGTTGAATGCATAGCGCGCGATTTGCTGTCTGAGCATCAGGTTACCTCTTACATCCTCGTAGCCAACGCATTGGTCTGCGCTGTTGCGGACTGCCTCGGCCATTGTCTTACTCAGTTTGGCAGCAGGCAGCAGCTTCGGCGAGGGCACTGCGACAGACAGCCTCACCAGTCCCTCGGCTTGCACATTTTTGTAAACCCACGCCAGGATATCGTCCACGCTCGCCCGCTCGGGCAAACGCTGCTCGTCGGGGAGGTACCGCAACGAATGCAGGGGCTGATCGCGGTGGCTGACGTAAAACCCCGATTTTGGCCGCGCTTCGATGAGGCCTTTTATTTCCAGCTGTGTATATGCTTTGAATGCGGTAGACAGGCTCACACCCTGTTCTTTACTGAGCGCCCGGACCGATGGGAGCTTGTCACCAATTTTGAGCGCGCCGCTCAGGATATTGCTTTCCAGCTTTTCGGCAAGCTGGTTGTATAAAAATTCCTCCTGCCTGGTTGTAGCAACTTCCGTGATCATCATATTCAGTTATGCCCAAAAATAAGCAAAGTGCAACTGCTCTCTTAGTCGCGCAAACTTTTATGGAGAAGCAATACAACTGTTTCGCACATTACCAGCCTCTTTAAGCAAAATAACAGCCCGAAATTTACCATTGTCGCCGGTAAGCGCTGAGGGCGCATTCCTTTAATCCTGTTAAATGCCTGCCCATTATGAAGCCGCTATACCTTGCTTTATTGTCACTGATCTCCCTTGCCGGCTTTGCCCAGGATACTGTCAAAGTTGCCTTCACCGAGGAGCAGGATACATTGGTCCGGCAGCGTTTTGTCGATCGGTACGAAAATGTTTTCATGACCAAAGTTCCCTCGCGTCACATGTTCAAGGTCAGTTTAACATTCCTTCCCAATTATTTGATGAATGTTAAAAACAGCGGTAATGAGGGAACCCAACTGGATCTCGGATATGAATATAAGTTGCTGCCTTCCTGGTCAGCAGGGGGAGAAGTGGGCGTTAGCGGCCATCAGGGCACACATGTTGGATTTGGAGGTGTGTTTTCAGCCAAAGTATATACCCGCTGGTACTATGATATGCGGCGCAGGATCAGGGAAGGAACAAGTGTCAACAATTTTACCGGTAACTTCCTTGCGCTGGTCGGCGAGAAGCAATGGGGCAAAGGGGTGGCACTTGACCAGCTTCAAAGGCTGGGCGTAGAGTTCGGTCTGCAGCGACGGTTTTTCAATCTCGGCCGGATCGAATTGGGAGTTGGTTTGTACTATCAGGATTATAAACAGTTAGAGTACCAGTTTTTGCTTACCCAACACCTGAACAAATCTTGGCCGGTGGCAATCACCTCGCGTACCAGCATGGGCATTGGTTTCGGGGATTGGAAACGACAGAAGAACATACCGATTTGTGACGTTTTATTTTGTGAAGATGATGTGCAGCAACAATGGAAACTGCTGTGGCCCAAACTGTACCTTTCTCCCAATTTCTTAAATGGGACAGTCGGTGTGGGCTATGAAAGAAAGATTGCAAAAAGTCCTTTTTCCCTCAATACCCAGTCCACTGCTTTTTATATGCGCATTGCTGCGAAGGGATTGTCTTACCCGTTGGATAAAGTCCGGGTAAGTAACGATTTTCAGGTCCACTCTTCCGTACAATTGCGTTATTACTTAGATCAGCGACGGAATATCAGGCGTGGGACCGGCGGTAACAACCTGTCAGGAGCGTACATCGGCCCGTATGCCGACCATTTGTTTTATCATAGCGAGACGATATTCGGGGTTGGTAAAAGTAAGAAGCACGTCGGCCTGGGACTTGGATTTGGCGTGCAGCAAACCATATTCAACAAAGCTTACGTTGATCTTTCAGCCGGCCTCAGCCACAACCTTTTAAAGACAGATGCAGATTCAAAACGCCGTCTCGGTTCAGTTAAGCTTGGTTTCGGGTTGATTTTGTGAAAACAGGATTGTTAATAAATGTATCCGAAGTCGCGGAGCTGCTTCATAGGTTCCTGCAGCAGAATAGTCCTGCCACCATCGCTTAGCAGGTACACCTGGTCTGACATTGCGAGTACATCCTGATAGTAATGATCTGAGATGAGAATGCCTTTGGAAGTTTTCAGTACCGAGAGCCAGGCTTTAATCCGCTCCACATGCAGCGGCATCAGATTTGAAAAAGGTTCATCCAGCATGATAAATGGCGCGGGGCAGGAGATAACCATGATGGTTTCAATCAAACGCTGCTGGCCTCCTGATAGCTGATCCAATTGTTGGGACAATATGCTTTCAAGCTCCGGAAAGTACGATACAGCCTCTTCAACGGGCACTTTATAAAGCCTGAGTGCCTCCGAAACTTTGAGGTATCCCGGTACAAACTGCCGCTGTGGCAGGTACGCAGCAACATTGGTTTGCTGGTAAAGTTTGCTGACGTACGTCTTGTCAATCCTGACAGAGCAGTTTTGCGCTGGCCGCGTGCCGTAAATCACTTGCAGCAAGCTCGACTTGCCGCTTCCATTCCGCCCGAGCAAGCCTACTATTTCTCCCTTTTCTATTTTCAGGTAAATATTTTGGAGAATCTTCCGGCCGCCGTATTCGAGCAGGATACTATCTGCTTCTAGCATATTCAGCCTAAGATGATGGTCTTTAAAATGATCCATAATGCAAACACGGCGAGGTCCAGCAGGTACGTCAGCAAAGCCAGTCTCATTTCTGACAGGCCGAAATGATTGTAAAAAACAAAACCTTTTCTGTTGGAGGAACGGAACAGGTACCATATCAAAGCCTGGCACCCGCTGCGCAGCCACAGGAAAATCATTATAAACGTAGGAAATACCTCAGCTGTGAAAGAGGGAAAGTCCACAATGCCCCACATCAGCAAGGAGGTGGCTGTGGTTACAGGCCAGATACTTCTGTAAAAGATAGCTATGACTTGAAGCTTTCGCATTCCCTTGTTTTTTGTGGGAAGATAGCGTGCTTCAATCAGCAGTTTTGAAATTTAACATCTTTTAACCTGCGAAAGCAGCTTCTCAAAAGCCGCTCATTTACTCACAACATCACAGTCAGTCACCAGACCTGCGGCGGTTAAATGAACAAGTACAAACCGGCCCGGTTTGTTGCCGGACAGCTGGTAAGTGACGATTTCATTTACATCGCCGCCGTGCCGCTGAATGCCGCGGCCCTGCACATTTTCGGTATGTACAAGCTGGATCGCCGTCATTCCGTGCAGGTCCCGGGTGCCCTGTGTAAAGGCGCGGCGAGTTCCATCGGCAATGCCCGGAGCTTCTTCCAGCGCCTTTCCGCCTTTCCCCATTGCATTGAGCGCGGCTTCTATCTGCTTGGTGCGCGCTGGATTCGGGTCGGAGGTGGTTTTCGGGCTTGTAAAAAGCGGGCCGATCCGCGGGACTTTTCGTTCCTCGTTACCGGTTTTCCACATGAAGTCAGTAACCTGCCCTTTTGCATCGGGCGTGAAAGTCACAATCGCGTCGCGGTCGGTGGAAGCGAATTGTGTTGGTGAGAGAGGCACAAACTCCTCGTCAGGCAGGTTATCCGTCAATGAATACAGGCGGTTGTTTTCAAACAGGAAGGCGATCATCCTGTTGTTATCGAGCTCGTACCTTCCCTCAAAAGCCGCCACTTGTGCGTGTTTCACATTGGCCGCCACACGTGGAATGGGCCTGCTCACCGGAAACCCTTCCCAATGGTACTGTGCGGCAACTGCATTCAACACCTGGCCCACCAATCTTGAATTATCATTTGCATTAATCATAATCACAACGCCCTGTCCGGTCTCGGCACCGGCTGTCAGCAAAGCATCAAATCCTTCGTCGCGGCCGCCATGACCAAACCGCAGGGCATTTCCTTTGCCTTCCACAAACACGCCGAGCCCGTCATTATTCTTCTGATCGGTGAGCATTTGCCGGATCATGGCTTGCGAGAGTACTGAGCCTGCTTTCCCGGCAAGACCATTTTGAATGCTGATCGCAAAACGGGCCAGGTCCGATGGGGTAGTCCATAGTCCCGCAGCTGCCATTTCGGGGTAAATGTGCCAGCGGCCTTCTACCATAGTTCTGTCACTCGTGTGAGCCGTAGCGGTCAGTTTCGCCTTATCGGCAGGCAGCGGCTGCTTAAAAGTACTTACGCGCATGTTGGTGGGCGTTAGTATGGTTTCCTGCATGAACTCAGGAAAAGATTTGCCGGTAACATCGATGATCATTTGCTGCATCACCGTGTACCCGCCACCGGAGTAGCGCCACTGACTTCCGGGAACAAAGTCGACCCGCACGGGGCCGGTATTTGCGGGTGTGGTCCCATCGAGTATCTGTACAACGGACGGGATAGGCCCGGCTGCGGCGTAACCCGGAAAGCCGCTGACGGTCAGTCCCGTGGTGTGGCTGAGCAAGCCGCGTAACGTTACTTTTTTGTCTTTCAAAAATTCATTTTCAGGTACTTTCCATGTTTTTAATTTGCTGTTCACATCCTCGTCAAGCGACAGTTTTCCTTTTTCAACCAAAAACAATGCGCCTACTGCTGAGACGGACTTGCTGATCGAGCCGGCCTGAAATAAAGTCGATTCAGTTACAGGTATCTTGCCTGTTTTATCGATAAACCCGTAACCTTTTGCCTTCACGATCTTACCATCCTGAATAACGGCAAGCGACAGTCCAGGTACCTGCCGTTTTTTCATCAACGATTCAATAATCAGATCAAGACTATCCACCTGAACCGCGGAGCTGGAATGCTGGCTGATGCTGTTTTTTGCATTGACGGTCACCGCTCCACTTTGAAAAGCAAGCGCAGCCAGCAGGAGAAATGTGTATTTCATTAGATAAGCGGTTTTGGGTTGAATTGAGAAAGTAAGCGGGTGAAAATCTCCTAGTCGGCACGCAGCGCTTTCACCGGGTTTTCCAAGGCAGCTTTGAGCGCCTGGAAGCTGACGGTCAGGATGGTGAGCACAAGTGCGGCCATTCCCGGGCCGGCGAAAATCCACCAGGTCATTTCAGAACGGTAATGGTACCTGGATAACATTTGACCCAGAAAGTAATAGCTGAGCGGCGCGGCAATGCAGACTGCAATGATGGTCAGGTATACAAAATCTCTGGCAATCATAGCCCAGATGCTTGCAATGGAAGCGCCCAAAACCTTCCTGATGCCAATTTCGCCCCGTCTTTGCTCAGCGGTAAATGCGGCAAGACCGAACAATCCGAGACAGGATATGCAGATTGCAACCGCGGCAAACAGGAAAGTCAGCTGACCAATGCGGTTTTCCAGACTGAATTTCGATCCATACTGCATGTCGGCAAACTGAAAATCAAACACCATTCCGGGTATGTGCTTGTCAAACAACGTGCGGATCTTTGCGAGCGCACTTGCTTGTTCAGTATTTTTATTTAGTTTGATAAACAGGTAATTAGGTGCGTAAGTCATGAAATAGATAGTCTGCTTCACCGGTTCGTAAGGCGATTGCATCACCATATCACGCACCACACCGACAATGTGATATTCCGAGTCATTGAAAGTGCCGTCTTTCCAGCGGACTTTGGTACCTACGGGATCAGTAAGCCCCATGTATCTGGCAGCAGATTCGTTGATGATGATCGCAGAGGAGTCGGCAATGTAATCTTTTGAAAAATCCCTTCCCTGAATGACTTTCCAGCCGACAGTTTGTCCGTAGCTGTGTGAGGCTGCGATCACTGCAAATTGATCCTGGTCGGTCCCTGATTTGCCTTTCCAGTAAAAACCCCGTGCATTGGAAAGTACATCGGTGACGGGACCGGAAGATTGCGCCACTGAAAAAACGGCGCCGGATTGCAGCAGATCATTTTTCAATGCTTCCAAATGCATACTGCCAGGCGGTATCTTCACATTCAGCAACCCTTTCTGATCATAGCCGGTATCCCTGTTTTGCACAAACTGAACCTGCCGGAATACGCCGACGGTTCCGATAATGAGGGAAACAGAAATTGTAAATTGCAGAACAACCAGTGCTTTACGTGGTGTTGAGGAAAACCTTCCGGTGCTGCCCGTGCCTGACTTCAATATATTCACCGGCTTGAAAGAGGAGAGGTGCATTGCCGGGTAACCGCCCGCCGCAAGGCTCACTGCAACACAGAAGGCAATGGAGATCCATAGGAAATACGAATTCTGTATTAATCCGTGTTCGCCGAAAACGTCAATGTGCTTGTCCGTGATTGCATTGAATTGTGGCAATGCAGTCTGCACAAGCAGTAAAGCCGCTACAAACGAAACAGCGACCACGAGAAAGGATTCACAAATAAACTGAAAAACAAGTTGCGCGCGCATTGACCCGACAGTTTTGCGCACACCCACTTCCCTCGCGCGCTTTGCAGAACGCGCCGTGCTCAGGTTCATGAAATTAATGCAGGCCAGCAGTAGAATGAAGATCGCAATCGCCGTGAACAGCTTGACATAGTAAATCTGGCCGCCTGTATTGACACCGTTTTCCCAGTTTGCATACAAGTGCCACCTGCTCATCGGATGCAACGAGATCAATGCTGAGGCAGGTGCATGGCTTTTCAGATGCTGGGCGGGTACGTTCCTGATCTTTTCCGAGACAGCCGCTATTGTTGTACTCTTCCGGGTTTGGACCAGTATTTCGAAGGTATTTACCTCCCAATTGTCTTTTAGCTGATCTACCCACTGCCTGCTTCTTGCCGATTTGAAGAGCTTCCAGGGAGCTATGAATGCGAGGTTATGGTAATCTGAATTGGATGGAAAATCCTTGTATACACCTGCTACAATGCCTTTCAGCTCATTGTCGATGGTCAGGACTTGTCCATTCGCCCGGGTTGTGCCAAAGATCGAGCGCGCGGCGGATTCGGATAGCAGCAGATTCGACGGACCTTCTAGCGCCGTGTCGCTGCCGCTGAGCATTTGAAGCGATAGGATTTTGGGGCCGTAGGGTTCCATAAACCTGCCTTTCTTCCTGAATTTATGCTCTCCCGCAATCAGGTTGTAATCTTCCGTATCCCATGAAACCGCAACATGTTCAAAGTCTGCCGCAAATTCTTCCCGCAGCGTGGCGGCGAGCGGGAATGGCATGTTCGGCGTACTGACGATCTCCCCATTTTGCGTGCGGTGCGACATCAGGCGTGCCACGTGCTGGTGGTTCCCGGCGCCTTTATTAAAGTTCCATTCGTCCCAGACCCATACAAAAAT
The DNA here is from genome assembly GCF_000701505.1 of Dyadobacter crusticola DSM 16708. Classification (GTDB taxonomy): domain Bacteria; phylum Bacteroidota; class Bacteroidia; order Cytophagales; family Spirosomataceae; genus Dyadobacter; species Dyadobacter crusticola. The sequence continues at coordinate 83,731 of NZ_JNJB01000006.1, forward strand.
CAGTATGGCTACCGTCAGGCCGAGCGCAAGGCCCGAGAGGTTGATCAGGGTGTAGCCTTTGTTTCTGTAAAAACCTCTGAGCGCAATTTTAAAGTAGTTTTGGAGCATGTTGAAAAGGGGCAGGGATTAAGGCACGTCGTAGTATGTCACTACTTGTAGGATAAATATGGTGCCATTCTGGTAGTGTGCTCGGCAAGCGGTTTTTTTACGGAATCATGTTCGCAATCGGACACTTTTTCCGCTGTTTCCGAACAGGAACAATGCATGGAATGGAGCCCGGTAACAGCGCGGCACAATGTTTGAAACGGATCATACTGTACGTAACAGCAATGCGTATTGAACAATAATCCCAGCAGGATCTACACGAAGGCATTTATGAAAAAGAAAGACAGTCTGAAAGAAAGCTACATCAAAATGCTTGAATGGTATCAGTACCGGGCAGAAGAGAATACAGGATCATTAAAAAAGCTTCAAAAGCTGCTGGCCGAGCTCGACAGGGAATCCGAAGCGAGTGAGGCTTACGAAAAAGATGTGGACGATCTCGAATCCCTGAAATTCATTTACGAAACGGGCATCCGCAACTTTGAAAGCCAGGTCGAAAAGTACAAGGCAATGATCGCCGAAATGTGAACCCGCGAGCACAACGCAGTACGCATTGTGCTCCGTTTTTCAGGTATGCTAGGATTTTAGCTTCGCATTGAAGAACTCGATCGTACGTTTCCAGGCAAGCTCGGCCGCCGCCTTATCGTAGCGGGGCGTAGTATCATTATGAAATCCGTGGTTCGTATCCGGATAAATGTAGGCTTCATATTCTTTATTGTTGGCTGTTAATGCCTCCTGATAAGCAGGCCAGCCTTCATTGACGCGCGCATCGAGCGCGGCATAATGGATCAGCAGCGGCGCTTTGATCTTCGGAACATCTTCGGTCGCCGGCTGCCCTCCGTAAAAGGGAACCGCTGCCGCCAGTTCAGGTACGCGGACTGCCATCATATTGGCAATGCCGCCGCCGAAACAGAATCCGACAACACCGATCTTCCCATTGCAGTCTGGATGGTTTCTCAGATAATCGAATGCGGCAATGAAATCTTCCTGCATTTCATTCCGGTCGCGCTTGCTTTGCATGGCACGGCCTTCATCGTCGTTGCCGGGATAGCCGCCGAGCGGGGTAAGCGCATCGGGTGCAATGGAGAGAAATCCGGCCAATGCAGCCCGTCTGCCTACATCTTCAATATGCGGATTCAGACCGCGGTTTTCGTGTACAACGATCACACCGCCCAGTTTTCCTTTCGCATCCGCGGGCTTGGAGAGCAATGCCTTGATCTTGCCGCCGCCTTTTGGAGAATCATAGGTGATATAGTCCGATTTCAGCCTGGTATCGCCGGCGTGTACCTGGATCGCACCGTGGTAGTCGGGCATGAGGAAGCTCATCAATGAAGCTACTGTAATCCCGCCCACCGCGTAAGCAGATAGTTTTTGCATAAAATCACGTCGCTCGACGCGGTTGTGCGCATAGTCGTCGTAGAGGTCAAAAACTTCCTGTTTAATATCTTCTTTCCTGATTTCTGACATATATCCTTTTAGGTTGATGTGATGTGTAAATATATAGGTTTGAACCGATATCCGTGCGGGCGTATGCTTCACTTCAACTTATAACCGTAAACAAAATAATATTGACCTTTTGCTAGCGTTTTTGGCACAAATTGAATAATTTATGTGTCAAAAATGCATTCATCCATGAATTCAAATCTAGAAGAGAAACGGAGAGAGTTGTTTGAACTTCATAAAGCGAAACTGGGTACCGACGCCCCGCTGATGAGAAGACCTGTTGCTGCGCCTGCTGTTGCGCAGAAAGTAAAAGCAACCGACATGAGAGAAGCGGAGGCAAAAGTGCCGCTTACTACCAGAAACAAGATCAAGTACGTCATCATAGCTATAACTGCACTGATCGTTCTGGCTGAACTCGTATTCCTCGCCAGTCAGGCAGGTTGGCTGGGATAACCAAAGCTACCCGCGCACAATCCAGCCATTTTGCATAGCACGATTGTTTTAGTACTCACCTGAGCCGGAAGTTGGTTCCGGTGTGTGTCGATAGCAAACGTCAAAAATGGGTTCAATCAACATAACAATCATCGGGGGAGGAGCTTGCGGGATTTCCGCATTTACGGAGCTTTTCCTTCAACTCAGGATCGCAAACCTTCATCAGGAAGTCAGTATCACCATAATAGAAGAGAATGAAGAGGTAGGCAAAGGGCTCGCTTTCGGTACCAAACAACCAGGCCACATTCTCAATACCCAGGCCGACCTGATGGGGATCCATCTCGCAGAGCCAGAACATTTCAGCGAGTGGCTGATCAGGCACCAGCAGCGGATAGGAGAGGAGATAGTCGACAACCAGGGCAAGAATGAGGCTTTTACAACCCGTAGGCTCTACGGAGATTACCTGAAAGAGCAGTTCGAGCATTACTTTTCACTGGCCAAAGCGGAGGGAATGCAAACCGAAGTGGTACACGCAAGTGCCATTAACGTTAAAAAGGAAGAAAATGGCTTCACGGTCTTCCTTTCCAATCAGCAAACACATGCATGCGATTACCTGGTGCTCGCGCCCGGTACACCCGTCGCCAACAATTATCCGCACCTGGAAGGCAAGAAAAACTATTTCGGATCGCCCTGGCCTTCGTCAGATATCCTCGAAAATGTGCCCAGAGATGCAGATGTGGGCGTTTTGGGTTCAAGCCTGAGTGCGATAGATGCTTTGATGACGCTCGCGGATAACGAGCACCGGGGCAAAATTACCTTCTACTCGCTCGACGGGCTGATGCCGCGCGTACAGGTTGAAAAACCGGAACCTTACGAGCGTAAATACCTCACCATTAAAAACCTGCACCGCATTCAACGGGAAAAGCTGCGCAACCCGACCGTTGTGGAGGTTTTCAGACTTTTCGTGAAAGAAGCCGAAAGTTATGCGGGCAAGAAAATTGACTGGAAAGCGACTAAACGCGACAGAAAGCCAGCAGCTGAACTGTTAAGAGAAGACATCGAAACTGCTCGGGCAGGCGGGGATGCATTGATGAACATTCCATACTCGCTGCGTTATGACAGTTCCGAAATGTGGAAGGCGCTGGATGAAAGCGAGCGGATCAAATTTAAGCAATGGCTGGGCGGCTACTGGGCAACCAATCGCCACGGGATGCCGCTTGTCAATGCAGAGCGCGTTTGTAAGTTGTTTGACAATCAGCAGCTAAGCGTTCAGTCCGACCTGAAAGAAGTAAAATATATAGAGGACAAGGAAGGCTTCGAGATGCGTTTTGGGGATCAGGTGAATTTTACCAAATACCTGATCAATGCAACCGGCCCTGCTTCGGCTGTAAAGGCTATGAAATCGGAGCTTATCAAAAATCTGGCGGAAGGAAAGCTCATCGAACCAGAACCTGTGGGCGGGATCCGGATGGATACGCAAACCATGCAGGTAGTAACTTCCGGCAAGCCGGTCCCTCACTTTTACGTACTAGGCCACCTTTGTAACGGACTGTTACTCGACGTGAATGCGGTTTGGTTTAATGTACGTACTATCGGCAGTTTGAGCCAGCACATCCTAAAAACCATCGTCAGTGAAAGAACTGCTTAAACTCTATTCCGAGCTGCTTCCGGTGCTGGCATTTATCCCCATCGGATACTGGGTAAAGAAGAAATTCAATGTCCAGGCCAAGTACATCAGCGCGCCGTTAATCAAGGTATTGCTGCCGCTGGTCGTGTTTTTCAATGTACTAGATGCGGAAGCGCAGAAGCTTTACATTCTGCCGGTGATTACTTTCATACTCGCATTGTCGATGAACCTGGTGGCGAATTTTGCCCATAAAAAATTCGCAAATGACATGGAGCCGCTGCTGCTGCGAAGCTCATTCTCATTTTTCAACATTGCCTTTTTCGGCATTCCGACAGTTACCGCCCTTTTCGGCGAAAAGGATGTGAGCACATTGATCTGCATTTACCTCGGTTCCGCATTGTATGGGGATACGATCGGTTATTTTCAGGTTGCCAAAACAAAGCTCTCCAAGTCGGACGCGATCAAAAAAGTACTGCAAATTCCTTTTCTGTACGTTTTCGTAGCTGCGATGATCTGCAAGTTACTGGAAGTGGAAACCCCCGAATTTATGAAAGCGCCCATTAAGGTGGTCAGCTTTTGCGTTTCTTCGGCGGGTATGCTGATCGTCGGCTTGCAGCTGGCAGATGTTGATTTTAAAGAACTCAAAGGCAAGCTTTACGCCAAGCTTTTTGCATTAAGGGCAGTCGCGGCAGCTGTAATTGTCGGTGCATTGATCCTCGCGGAGTACCTGATCTTCAAAAAGCTGGAAGATAACGATTATAAAATGCTGGCGCTGGTACCGCTGTTTCCGGTGGCCGCCAATGTGACCGTATTTGCATCTTTTCTGAAAACAGGTGAGTCGCAGTCTGTACTGCTTGTTTTTCTCTCGACGATTTTGTCGCTGGTGCTCGTTTCACTTGCGGTATTGTTCTTTTTTTAGCCGCGGCTGCCGCATTGCAGGCTCCGGCCGGATCGCAGAAAGGTAAACCCACGCAATAAAGAAAAGCTGCAACGGAACCCTGAACCAGAGATATCCCGGCCCGTCGCCGTCGTAAGAGGCTGTTTGCAGATTAATGTGGTGCATTGCGCCGTAAATATTGGCAGGCAGTATCATTACGAAAAACACGATCAATAGCCAGCCGGTTAACCATGTGAATTTTGGTAAAAGCAAGCCGGCCGCGGCAGCAAGTTCCAGTATTCCCGTAATCCAAACGAGCTCCCGCTTAAACGGAAGAAAGTCCGGCAGCATCATTTCCATTCCTTTTGTAAATCCAAAATGCGCGAGCCCGGTAACAACCAGCATCGCTGCCATTCCGATCCGTGCAGCGAGCGCCAGCTCATATTGTCCACGCGTTTTTCTCAAAATCAATAATGAGATTGTAAATACAATGATCAGGACTATTTCAGGCATATCTGTCGGCGTTTTGTTTCTGCAAAGTTGCGCCGCTATAAAGTGCGATGAAATGAACCTGGGTTAAGAAATGCGTTTCCGGATGCGGCTGAGCGCCTGTGGCGTGATGCCGATGTAGGAAGCGAGGTACTTACCCGGAATCTCCTGAATGAGCTTAGGCTGGTTGTTGAGTAAATGCAAATACCGCTCTTCTGCGGTTTGGGTGAGAAAAGCCATTTCACGCTCCGTTTTTGTCAGGAACAATTGTTCCGCAGCAAACCGCCCGATCCGGTTACCGACGCTTGTTCGCTCATAAACTTCTTGCAAATCGGGGTAGCTGATGCGCCAGAGTACCGTGTTTGTCAAAGCTTGTATGTAAAAACCAGCCGGCTTCCTGGTAATGAACGAACTGTACCCGCTCATAAATTCACCCGCAAAAGCAAAGTCAAACGTGAGCTCTTCCTCATTTTTGTCGAGGAAAAAACGCACGATTCCCGATTCGATAAATGAAAGGTAATGCTCCACCTTTCCGGCTGTCAGCACCAGTTCCTTCTTCTGAAATTCCTGCTTCACCAGCCTGGATGAAAATGCCTCCCATTCCAGATCGGACAGAGGTGTAATCTGTTCAAAATAACTGCGGATTGCCTGCATGAACTTGGGTAGCTGTTTTAAATGAAAGATAAGCTACGAAGCGGCTTGATGCCTCTTTTCTTTCAATTTCTCTATTTTTTATACAGATAATTAAAAAATTAATGGGTTTTCCGGGGCTGTTAATCATTTATTAACTATTTCTTAATAGTGCCCCTCGTTCTTTGATCCCACGGTTTGGCCAGCCAGCATAGTACCTAAAACCTTTCAAATTAAATCATGATAAGAACCCGCAAGCGAATCTTCTCCATTCGGAGCAGCGTGGAGAAATGCTGTACCTCAGCTATCGATCAGTCAAAATGAAACTGGATTTAAACAGATAATATGGAAAATCAACTTTTATTAAAACGGGAAATCTTACAGGGTTTCCACAGGATAAGCCGGTGTTTATGCCTTTGCCTGCTGCTCGCATTGCCAGGACTGGCAGTGGCGCAAAGCAGCGAGGTAGAAATATCAGGCGATGTGCGGGATGAAAAAAATTTGGGGATACCCGGCGCAAGCATTGTTTTGCAGGGCACCACAAAGGGGACCACTACCAACACCGACGGTAAGTTTACGCTCTCGGTACCCAGGTCGGGATCGGTATTGATCGTGAGCTTTTTGGGTTACAAACGCCAGGAGATCACCGTAGGCAGCCAGACTGCATTTGATATCAAAATGGAGCTGAGCACCGACGAGCTCAATGAGGTGGTAGTGGTAGGTTACGGTACCCAGCGCAAGCAGACACTCACCGGCGCGATTTCCAATATCGTGACCGAGCAGATCAAAACCACCACGCATACCAGTCTCGCACAGAGCTTGCAGGGAAAGGTAGCAGGTGTGCAGATCCGCCAAAATTCGGGCGAGCCGGGATCATTCAGTACCAATATCAATATCCGCGGATTCGGCGAGCCGCTGTATGTGGTCGACGGGGTGGCACGCGACGGCGGGTATGAATTCCAGAAGATCAATCCCGACGATATCGAGAGCATTTCGGTGCTAAAAGATGCTTCCGCTGCGATTTTCGGTATTCGCGCGGGGAACGGCGTTGTGATTGTTACGACCAAAAAAGGAAAGCAGGGAAAGCCGCAATTCAGCTACAATGCAGTTTACGGAAGGCAAAGCCCGACCGACGTACCCATGATGACCAATGCACTGCAATGGGCTGAAATGCGGAATGACGCGGCCAAGAATCTGGGCGAAAACCCTGTTTACTCACCCGAGGAGATCGAAAAGTTCAGGTCGGGCGCGCCGGGTTATGAGAGTACCGACTGGTACAAGGAAGTGCTCAACAAATCGGCGAGCCAGCAACAGCATTTCATTTCCGCTTCGGGCGGTGAAGGTGCAGCCACTTACTTCGCCAGTTTTGGTTTCCAGAACGAAAACGGCTTGCTGAAAAGCAAGGATATGGGTTATAAAAAATACACTTTCCGTACTAACGTGGGTATCGATCTGACCAAAAACCTGAAAGCGGATATTATCCTGTCAGGCTTGTTTGATAAACGCGACCAGCCGGGAGATAACTTTTTCAACATTTACAAAGGTACCCGCATTGCCCTCGCTACCGAGCGGCCTTATGCCAATGATAATCCAAGATATCCTGCACTGCTGAGCGGCGGATACAACCCGGTTGCATTGGCAAATGGCGATCTGACAGGTTATAGCGAGGATGTGAACAAGTTCTTTCAGTCAACCTTTGCATTGACGTACACGGTACCATTTGTGCCCGGCTTGCGTGTGAAAGGTTTGGTAGCTTACGATAGCAATAACTACCGCAATAAGTCGGTTTCGAAAAGCTACAATCTGTACACTTACGACGCTACGCTGGACAAATACACAGCCCACCAGCAACGCAACCCTTCGCGGATCGGCAACAACTTTTCTGATAACAACCGCGTCACTTTCCAGGGACAGCTGTTTTACAATACAGTTATTGCCAAAAACCACACCCTGGGAGCCACACTCGTGTACGAACAGCAGGAATCTAAAAACCGCTGGGCGGGACTCGGGCGGGAGTATGCATTCTACACCAATGATCAGATCGACCAGGCGGGTTTAAATAACCAGACTACCAGCGGATCGGAAAGCGAATATGCAAGCCAGTCTTACGTTGGGCGTTTGAACTATGATTTCAAAGAAAAATACCTGCTCGAAGTAGCCGCCCGCTACGACGGTTCGTACCGCTACCATCCCGATCGTCGCTGGGGCTTGTTCCCGGTGGTATCTGCCGGTTGGCGCGTTACGGAAGAAGAATTTATGAAACAGATCCCATTCATTTCCATGCTGAAACTGAGAGGATCTTACGGTCTGGTAGGAGCCGATGCCGGCGCGCCGTTCCAGTATGTTCCAGGCTTCTCGCTGTCGGGAGGCGGAGGTTATGAGTTTACGAATGGAAACTACACTACCGGCGCGGCTTCACCTGCGATCGTGAATGAAAAACTGACCTGGTTCAAGTCCAATATTCAGGATATCGGGATTGATGTTGGCTTGTGGGATAACAAGATCGACTTCACGTTTGACATTTACCAGAGAGACCGCAAAGGCTTGCTGGCCAGGCGGAACGTTTCACTTCCAAACACATTCGGAGGTACTTTGCCGGAAGAGAACCTGAACAGCGACCGGGTACGCGGGGTTGAACTTTCAGCCAGTTACAACGGCCAGATACGCAATTTTAAATACGGGATTTCGGGTAACTTCAACTACGCCCGCACCATGAATCGGTATGTGGAAAGAGGCGATTTCCTGAGCAGTATGGACAGGTGGCGCAACGGCGCTGCCAACCGGTGGAATGACGTCGTGTGGGCTTACCAGCTCGAAGGTCAGTTCCAGAATACCGACGAAGTCATTTACGCGCCGATCCAGAACGGCGACCTGGGCAATACCCGCGAGCTTCCGGGTGATTTCAGATACAAAGATGTGGACGGAAACGGCGTGATCGATGGAAACGATGCAATGCCCCTTTTCTTCGGAGGAGATCCTAAAATGTACTATGGTGTGACGCTTACCGCAGGCTGGAAAGGCTTTGACTTTACTGCATTGTTCCAGGGATCGGGCAAATACAGCGTGCGCTTCCGGGAAGTTTATGCGGAGGTATTCGCATTCCGTGGCAATACGCCCGAGTACTTCTACGATCGCTGGCATTTATCGGAAGACAACCAATGGATACCGGGTACGTGGCCCGCTTCCCGCTTCAATTACAATGTGGGCGCGATGTACGCCGAGAGCTCAGCCTGGCGGAAAGATGCTTCTTACCTCCGTTTTAAAAGTGCGCAGCTGGGGTATACATTCAATGTAGGCTGGCTGAAAAAGATCGGTATTCAGGATGTACGCATTTACGGTAATGCGCATAACATCTTCACCTGGGCAGATCCGTTCGTGAAGCCATTTGACCCGGAAAAAATCGAGGGGTTGTTTGGTGCGGGACTTACTTACCCGGTGACGAGAAGCTACAACTTCGGTATCAATGTTAAATTTTAATAGCTGCAAAGATGAAAATATTTAAAAATGCAGGGTTGTTGCTCGTGGTCTTTTTCGCATTAAGCTGCGGGAATGTGCTCGACAAGCAGCCGCTCGATAAGTTGCAGGGAGAAAACCTTTTCTCCAACCCCGAAGGTGTGAAGCTGTACATGGCCAACCTGTACTATCAGCTTCCGATCGAGGATTTTACATTCTTCCGTCAGGGTTTTAACTGGAACACGGGCGATCCTAACAACGGCGGATTTGCGCCGGCCATGGTGACCGACGAAGCGGTACATACCGAGTTCGGCGATTTTGTCGGAAATGATGATTTTCAATGGTGGGACCAGGGCTACAAACTGATTCGCGACACGAACATCCTCATCGACATTATCCCGACGCTGGACATTACCGATGATGAAAGAAAAGCGCTCATTGGCGAAAGTTCGTTTATCCGCGCCTATGCGTATTTCGGTTTGGTGAAAAGATATGGCGGGGTTCCGCTGATCACCGCGGTTCAGAAGTACGAAGGCGATGTGGAAGCATTGAAAGTACCACGCAGCACAGAAAAGGAAACCTGGGATTTTGTGATGAAAGAATGCGACCTCGCGATCGCAAATCTCGCAGAATCGTGGCCGGGCGGGGAGCGTCGGGCGACCAAGTGGGTAGCTTATGCACTGAAATCCCGCGCTGCATTGCACGCTGCATCTCTGGCAAAATACGGGGACAGATCTCCATTATCGGGTACAGCGGTGGATCAGAAGCTGGTGGGGCTTGACAAATCTGCTGCTGCCGAATTCTACAAAGCAGCTGCTGACGCGTCGGAAGCGATTATGAATTCAGGTAAATTCTCCTTGTTCCGCGCCAACCCGGCGACACCGGAAGAAGCAGCTAACAATTACCGCCTGCTTTTTGAAGATCCCAACAATGCGCCAGAGGAAGTGATTTTTGTCAAAGGCTATGCAAGACCAGGTTCGGGTACTGGTCACAATTACGGGATCTGGTACCAGCCCAACCAAACCGCAAACGGCTGGCCGCACCCGGGCCGCATGAACCCGACGCTGGAACTGATGGACATTTATGAGAGCTACGATAAACCGGGCGTAAGTGCACCTATCCTGACGTCGGAAGCGAGCAACGACCTTACTGACTACAATGGATTCAATGCATCCAAGCAGTACAAGCGGTTTGAAGGTCCGAATGATATTTTCAAAGGAAAAGACGCACGGATGTGGGCGACAATGATTTTACCGGGGACTAACTGGAAAGGTCAGAAGATCATTATCCAGGCAGGATTCATCAAGCCCGACGGCAGCGCGCAGATTATGGGCGGCGAGCCTTTTACGGTGAATGGAAAAACATATTACACTTACGGAGCGGCGGACCGTACCCAATATTCAGGTTTCGATACCTGGGGCGGGAACAACACGCGGACTGGCGTAAGCTTCAAGAAATTCTTGAATGAGGGTGTAAATGTCCCCCCGGGCTGGAACCAGAGCATTACTGATTTTGCTGATTTCAGGTACGCCGAAATCCTGCTGAACTATGCCGAGGCAATTGTGGAAAGTGGGGCAGGTGACAAGGTAAAAGGTGCAAAAGCGCTCAACGATATCCGCCACCGCGCGGGTCACAAAACGGACATTCCGCTGACAATCGACAATGTGATCCGGGAGAGAAGGGTAGAGCTGGCATTTGAAAACAAGCGTTTCTGGGACCTGATCAGAAGACGTGAGTACCACACCGTTTTCAACAACACCATGCGCCACTCGATCCTGCCGGTACTGGACCTACGCGCTACGCCGGCAAAATACATTTTCATCCGCACCAACGTAGCCAGAAGCAACCCATCAACCTTCGACTACAAGCAGTATTACAGATACATCCCCGGCATCGGGGCGAATGGGTTGGTGCAGAATCCGCAGTATTGAAACCAAGGAGGATGGAGGAAAGGGAGGATGGAGGAAAGGGGCAAAGGAGAATCTTTCCAGGCTTTGTCAGTCTGAGCGGAGTCGAAGACATGGTGCACGATGTCTTCCTCCCTTCCTACCCAAATCATTAAAAAAAACAGATCATGAAAAAAATACATACCTACATTTCCGCCTTCGTGCTGATGCTTTCGGCTAGCGCATGCAGCATCGACAACTACCCTGCGCCGGATGCGCAGTTGTATGGGACTATCCTGGATATTGACACCAATGAGCCGGTGGAGCAGGATATCATTCGCGGCAGCGCGATCGAGTACATTGAGCACGGGTATGCTTCGCAGACCAAGCAGCTGATGATCTTCAAAAACGATGGTTCGTACCGCAACAATCTGGTTTTTTCGAATACCTACACCATTGCGCCGGTGCGCGGTAACTTCGTGCCGCTTACCCCGCAGGAGGTAACCGTAAATGGCGAAACTCAACTTGATTTCAAGGTGCAGCCTTACATCCGGGTCAAGGACGCCAGGATTGAAAAAGTAGGCAACAAAGTGGTAGCCAGCTTCAAATTGCAGCAAACCGTGATCAACAATGTGCGCAAGATCGGCTTGTACGCACATCCGGAGCCTTCGGTAGGTGAGCCAATGCGTACTGCGCTTGTCGAACAGGAGATCAATGGAGTAGTGGATGCAAACAAGGTCTACACCCTCGAACTGGATGTGGCTGCCAACAGCAATGTCCTGAAAACAGGTAACCAATATTTCTTCCGCATCGGAGCAATCATCGACGCGCCGGAGTCGAAGTTCAATTATGCGAAGGCAGTGCGGCTGGGATTGTGAGGTTTGTGCGCAAAATCAAACAAAACCAAACAAATAAATCAAACTAAACCATCAAAATGAAATTACTGACATTCCTAATCCTTTTACCTTTTCTTTCTTTAAGCTGCGATGGAGCAGAAAACAACGACAAACCAGTCTACCCCACCCCCGTCGAAGAAGTTAAATACGACACAACCGGCGTTCTATTCAAAAGCTACAAAGGACTCGTAATGGCGGGGTACCAGGGCTGGTTTACTGCGGAAGGCGATGGTGCGGGGCGGGGCTGGCACCATTATCAGAAAAACGGCAAGTTTGAGCCGGGATTTACTTCCATTGATTTCTGGCCCGATGTGACTGACTATTCCAAAACCTACAACACGGCATTCAAATACGCGAACGGAGAAGTTGCAAAGGTGTATTCTCCCTACGATGAAGAAAGTGTAGACCTGCATTTCAAATGGATGAAGGAGCACGATATCGACGGTGTTTACATGCAGCGGTTTGTGAGTGAAGTGAAGGGTGAGAGCGGCAAAAAGCATTTTAACAAAGTGCTTGAAAATGCTTTAAAAGCTTCTAAAAAGTACGGTCGCGCGATCAGTATCATGTATGATCTCAGCGGCTCGGTTTCGGCCGATATGGATTTTATCGTAAAAGACTGGGAAGAGCTGCAAAAGCTGTTCAACCTGTTTGACAACAAACAAAATCCGACCTACCTGCGCCACAACGGCCGGCCCTTGCTAGCAATTTGGGGTGTGGGTTTTAATGATGGCAGGAAATATACAATCGCCGATATTCAAAAGCTGGTTGAGAAAATCAAAGGTCCGACCAAAAAGGCATCCATTTTGCTGGGGGTACCTTATTACTGGCGCACGCTCGGGAATGATACCGAGAACTCCCAGCTTTTGCATACCGTGATCAAAAGTGCCGATGTGATCATGCCGTGGGCAGTCGGCAGGTACAATGCGGGTTCCTACACGCAGGTGGCAGGGACACAGCTGCCGGCGGATATTACCTGGTGCAAAACCAACAACATCGACTACGCACCCCTTGTGTTCCCGGGTTTCAGCTGGGGTAATCTCAAAAACGATAAGTCGCTCTACAATCAGATTCCGCGCAACAAAGGCGAATTTTTGTGGCAGCAGATAGCAGGTGCAAAAATGTCGGGTGCGGAAGCTTTGTATGTCGCAATGTTCGACGAGGTGGACGAGGGTACTGCCATTTTCAAAACCAAAAAAGAAGGCGAAACCCCGCTGAATGCAGATGGTCAGTTTGTGGGGATCGAGCCCGATCTGGCAACCGATTACTACCTCTGGCTTACGGGACAAGGCGCCAAATGGTTTCATGGAGGAAGCGGCTACAATGGCAGCAAGCCCGTCCGCAAACCATAGTATGCACATTTTCGCTTCTGAATTCTGAATAAAATTCTTTTTCTTAGGTCAACCATTCTAATGAAAAGATGAGATTTCAGCTGCTTGCATTTGCATTGATCCTGTTTTTAAACCATCAGATAACAGCCCAGAAAGCAACCCCGGGCCGGGTAATTACCTACCGTAACCCCGTGATCGCCGGCGACTTTGCTGATCCGTCGGTGATCAGGGTAGGGGATACCTATTATGCGGCGGGTACTTCGTCGGAATGGGGGCCGGCTTATCCGGTTTACAGTTCCAGAAACCTGGTTGACTGGGAGTATGTGGGACCCGTTTTCAACGAACTGCCCAAATGGACAATGGGCAGCTACTGGGCGCCAGAGCTTTTTTTCCGGAACGGGACCTTTTACGTTTACTATACTGCCCGCCGCAAGTCCGATCAGAAATCGTTCATCGGAGTGGCAACTACCAAAGATTTAAAGAAAGGTTTCAAAGACCACGGCTTGCTGCTCGAATGGACGAACGAAGCGATTGATGCATTTATCGTTGAGGACAAAGCCCAGCTGTACCTGACCTGGAAAGCCTACGGGCTCGATAAGGACAGGGGCATTGAGATCCTCGGGGCGGAGCTTTCGGCAGACGGATTGAAGGTGACCGGCAAAGAATTCACCCTCATCAAAGCCGACCCCACGGGTTGGGAAAGTGGTGGTGCAGAGGGACAGGCGATTTTCAAACGGGGCAATTACTGGTATATGCTCTACTCTGGCAATACGTGCTGCGGCGAGCAATGCGACTATCAGGTCGGTTTTGCGCGGGCCGAAAACCTGAAAGGGCCCTGGATAAAGTACCCGGGAAATCCTGCGCTTTTCGGCGATGAAACCTGGAAATGCCCTGGGCACGGAACGGTGGTGGTCACGCCGGATAACCGGTATTTCTATCTGCATCATGCATACAATGGTGTCGACTTCAATTTTGCAGGTCGCCAGGGCGTTTTGAGCGAACTGGTTTTTGACGAGACTTCCAAATGGCCGGCTTTCCGCTACGGGAAAACAACTCCTGCCCAGGCAGAAGCGCCTTCGTCGGCTACGGTAATCCTCAATCCCAGCTTCTCGCTTGATTATGAGCGCGACACTTTGCAGGCGCCGTGGGTATATGATGTGCATTTTCCAAAACCGGCCTACGCAGTGGAGCGCGGCGCATTGCGCATTGATAACACGAATAAAGGAGCAACAGGTAACTTCCTCGGTTTGGTCCTGAAAAAAGGCAGCTATACCTTCTCGGCAGAGGTCGGGTTGAATGAACTGATGCAGCAAATCGTGCTGTACGGCGATGCGGAGAATGCAATTGGACTCGGTGCGCGCGACGAGCTGCTGGAAGTGTGGCAGATCCGCGATGGAAAGCGCGAGGTGATCAAGTCGCAGGCTATTCCCGAACGCTTTAAGTATATTGACCTGAAACTGAGCAGCCGCTTTGGCTGCTTTTACGAGTTTAGCTGGGAGATCAAAGGGCAGAAAATTGACTCTCTGGCCAGTACCGTAACCCTGGAAGCGCCCTGGCTGCCGAGGTGGGACCGCGCGCCACGCGTGGGGGTAAGTGTATCGGGTGCAAGTCCGGGAAAAAGCGAAATCAAGGCAATCCGGATGAAGTATGATTAGGAATGCAGTACCTCCGGCATATCCTTACTGAACTCCTCGCCGTAAATCCTGCTGTATTCGCGGGCAAAGTTTTCGAGCGTGGTTTTGGCGAGGGAATGTTTACCCAAATGCGCCAGTGCCTTGCATTTCAGGATCATAGCTTCTTCGTTGACGGGGTCGAAATAGAAAATGTAGTTGGCGAGCCTGATCAGGAACTCCGGATCTTCGGCTATGTTGACCGAGCCGGCATACCGCAGGTAAGCGTCCACGATTTCGTTGGATACCTCTGATTTAAAACTGTCCAGCCACTCGTATTCCTGGTTGGAAAGGAAGCTGCCGCGTTTGGTGATATTTGCGAGTCGCGTAATTTCCTGTTTGTTCAAAAGCCGCTTTCCTGAAACCAATGCGAGGTATTCGGCATAGTCGACGCGTATCAGATCGTAATCCACATTGAGTCGCCAGTAACCCGTTTCTTTCGAGATCACGCAGCTTTTCAGCTTTTCCAGTACTGCTTTCAGCTTCGCAATATTCACAGAACGATTGTTTCGTGCGCTGTCTGCTGTTTTATCAAACCATAATAATTCCTTCAATTTCTCTGAACTGATCCCCTCGCGGCGTGTGGAATAGAGCAGGAGGACCAGAAACAGCTCTTTCAACAACGGCGTAAAAAGTTTGGTGATTTCCCTGCCGTCCTCATCGAAAAGTTGCAGGTTCCCGAAGAGGAAAATGCTGTTTTGAAGTGGAATGGGACTGAATTCCTGTACTAATGCAGGCGCCTCTTCGCGCACAGGCGCAATGGCGACACCATGTTCCGCTTCCTGCGAAACCGCAGGATGGCCGCGCCTTTTTTTGAAATAAATGAATGCGATAACTAAACCGATCGCGCCGGCTATCAATGCAAGCAGACCGGTGCTCGAAAATCCCGGCGACTTTTCACCAGCTTCCTGAATAGTAGGACTGCTGCCGGGCAGCGGCGGCGAGTAGAGCGAGTAAATGGATGCGACGGTCTGGTTCCGGTCGTTTTTGTGAAGCGTAACGGCAACAAAACGGCAGGTATGTTTATCATAGAAAAGATCCGCGTAAGAGCCTGTGTCGAGGAATTGAAAGGGGATTTTGGAACCGACAGCCTCGTAATCAGGCGTTTTGAGCGAGCCGCGTATCAGCTGCATTTCGGTCTGGAACTTGTCTTTCGGGAAAATCAATGCGTAGTAAGTGTGCTCTTTTTCATTGATAACCATCGAGTTGGCAAACACAAAATCCTCACCTGGCGTCGGGAGCTGATAAATTTGTCTGAATGATTGATCGCGCACATTGAAATACAGCAAATCGTACCAGTTGCGCGGATTGAGCACTTGCTTCCCGGTTGTACTACCATACCCACCGATCAGGTATGCGCCGCCCTCGGTCCGGCCCAGCGCAGCAAGGTACCTTGGATTGAAGACGGTATCCTGCTTCGTCAGATCTGCCCAGCTTCCGCTTTTCAGAGCATACTTCTGAATGTTGGCTTTATATTCGAGATGCCCGTAGCCGCCCAGCATATAAATGGAGGTATCCAGTGGGTTGAAGAATTTGTTGGCGTGCAGAAAATGCGTTTTTTGCGATGAATCAGCCACATTCCGGTCCCAGTTACCCGTTTTAAGGTCGAATGTAGTTACCTGCTTTTCATTGATAAACAGGTTAAAAATCTTGTTCTGCGTTTTGTCGAAAAGCACCTGGTTGTCCATGAAAAGGGACTGAGCCGGGTACTGCCGGTAATTTACCGCGTTCGTAGCAACGCGGTAGCTGACGAGGGTATCTTCACCCACTATAAATACAGAACCCGATTCCTGGTCACAGGTAACCCGGGCCGGGCCTTGTAATATGAAAGTCCGCAGCGGCTGCCAGTCGTAATGCATTTTCTTGATCCATAGCGGGTTGGTAGCTAGCCCGTCTTTGTGGCTCACGATTTCACTCGCCTTGCTCTCCTTCATCTCGTCAAGCGGCCAGTGGTATTTGAGCGCGCCGTTGTCGGTGAGCTGCACGTTCCGGATCTTCATTGGCGGCACGTCGGTGGTGTTGAAGTTCTTGTACCGCGTAGCGCCAAACAGTATTTTGAAGCAGGATTTTGGATTTAATTTCAAAGCGTGCCGGAAAGTCCTGGTTCCGGAGACCAGCCTGATTTCTTTTTCGTTGCTGCTGTAAATCAGGCGAATGCGGTTCCATTTCTGGAAGAGGTCCTGCTCGGGAATGTCAAATGCGATGGTGGAAAAGCGGTCACCGGTAACTACTTTGAAATGCTGCGTTACTGCGTCCGAATTATCGTAAAGAATGTCGATGTTACGGTTGTTGTCGTCGATCAGCCTGACGATGTAGCCGAAGTAGTTTTTCTTATCCGGCAAAAACGAAAGTTCGAAAGAGAGCTCAAAGTCGCCGTTGAAACAAAAGTTACTTCCCGGGCTCAGGTCCAGTCCGGTACGTTTATCCTGAACCGACTCAAAACTTTCAAAACCAAGCCCGTAAGCCTGTCCCTGCGCATTGGCGGCAGAATTGTATAAAAAGGTAAGCAGCAGAAAAACGCTGAAAAGCATTCTTTTTCTGCGCGCAATCGGGGTGTGTCTGATGAAGTGGAAAAGGGTTTTCAAATAAATCTCAAAAAGCGGGTTATACAGGTGCTGTTAAGCAAATATTAAGCTTTTTTTAAGTGCGATTTACTTAATTCGCTTCTCAAAAACGCCGTTGCAACCGTTCCGGAGAACGAATTTGCATTATTATTTAAATTTAAATGAATTTATGCTGATTAAACAGTTTGCCTTCCTCGGTTTTGTGCTGTTACCCCTTTTTCCGCTCCAAGCCCAGAAGAAAAATCCGGAAGCGGGCTCCGGCAATCTCCAATACATCGATCCCCGCATTGGCAATGTGGGCCAGCTCCTCGAACCCACACGCCCTACTGTACAGCTTCCCAACCAGATGATCAGAATGGCGCCGATCCGCGCCAACTACCTCGACGATCAGATATCCAGCTTTCCATTAACCATCGTTTCCCACCGGCTCGGCGAGGCATTTTCGATAAAACCCATTGTAGGAAATGTGAATGCAAAGAGCTGGGATAAAAAGCTGACTTACGACCACGACCTGGAAACGATCCGGCCCTGGTTTTACACGACCTATCTGGTAGATGATGAGGTAACTGTCTCTTATGTGCCGGGTAAAAAGACGGGTATATTTCACTTTAATTTCCCTGCAAATGCAGAGCGAAACCTCCTGTTCGGCCTGTACAATGGCGCGGGCAGCTGGGAGTTTCTGAATGGGAAGGAAGTAGTGGCGACGGAGCAATACCACGGCATGAAGATCCATTTATACGGCGTTTTCAGCGAGTCAGGAAAAGCGGTTACCGGACTGTCGGGCCAGCTGGGATCGGCGCAAAAGGTAGAAGGTAAGAATGCGCACGCCGCTATTTCATTTGCAAAAGGTGGACAGGAAATTGAACTGAAATACGCGATCTCGTTCATCTCTGCCGAGCAGGCGAAGAAGAATTTTGAAAATGAGCTAAAAGCAACCGATTTCGAAACGCTCAAAAAGCAGGGAGAAAGTGCGTGGGGAAAGGTGATCGGGCAAATTAATGTGCAGGGCGGCACGGAGGCGCAGAAACACAGCTTTTATACTGCATTGTACCGGACCTATGAGCGGATGGTCGATATATCGGAGGATGGAAAATATTACAGCGGGTATGACAACAAGGTACATCATGAGAACCGCACTTTTTACGTAGATGATTGGATGTGGGATACTTACCTCGCACATCACCCGCTCCGCACCATTCTCAACCCGGCGCAGGAAGAGGATATGCTGCAATCTTTTGTGGATATGTACAAGCAAAGCGGCTGGATTCCCCAGTTCCCCGTTTTGTTCGGGGACAATCCCTGCATGAATGGATTCCACTCTTCCATAGTGCTGCTCGACGGCTACAAAAAAGGACTCCGCAATTTTGAAATTGAAAAAGCGTACGAGGGAATGGTGAAAAATGCAAACGAGGCCACGATGCTGCCCTGGGTGAATGGGCCGAAATGCGAGCTGGATGATTTTTACCTGAAAAACGGCTACTATCCAGCACTGGGGAAGGGAGAGAAGGAAACTGTGAAGCTGGTTACCCCGTTTGAAAAGCGCCAGTCTGTGGCAGTAACGCTGGGTGGTGCTTACGACGACTGGGCGGTTGCAGAGTTTGCAGCTGAATTAGGTAAAACAGAGGATCAAGCGGTTTTCAGCAAGCGGGCTTTGAACTATAAAAAGCTCTGGAACAAAGAGCAGATGATGTTTATTCCCAAAGACCGCAAAGGTAATTTCATCAAGATCGACCCCAAGTTTGATGGTGGAATGGGCGGCCGGGAGTACTACGATGAAAACAATGGGTACACTTATAAATGGCAGGTACAGCACGATATCCCGGGGCTGATCGGGTTAATGGGCGGCAAGCAGCAATTTGAAGCCGAGCTCGACCAGCTGTTTCGCGAAGATCTGGGCAGAAGCAAATACGAGTTCTGGGCCAAGTTTCCGGATGCGACGGGTAATGTGGGCCAGTTTTCAATGGGCAACGAGCCGAGCTTTCACATTCCTTATCTGTACAACAGTACTTCACCCTGGAAAACGCAGAAACACATCCGGTTTTTGCTGGATGTATGGTTTAAAGACAACATTTTCGGAATTCCCGGCGATGAAGATGGCGGCGGGATGACCGCTTTTGTGGTATTCTCGTCAATGGGTTTTTACCCGCTTACGCCGGGTAAGCCGGAGTACACGATCGGCAGTCCGCTTTTTGAGAAAACTACTATCGACCTGCAAAACGGGAAGCAATTTACAGTACTGGCCAATGGAGCTTCTGTTGTAAATAAGTACATCCAAAGTGCCAGATTCAACGGAAAACCTTTGAACAAACCTTCATTTACGCATACCGAATTAATGGCGGGCGGAACCCTGGAACTTGAAATGGGGCCGAAGCCGAATAAACAGTGGGGGCTGGGAGAGTAGTGCCTCGTTGTTTGCTAATGATACCTTACTATGGGGGGCGTATTAACTAATTTCGACAAACCCGTTTCAACCTGGGAGGCTGCTTGCTGGTGACCGTGGCAGGTCCAGTGAATGTCGTAGTCGAAGGTCCAGCTATGAGTTCCTTTGGAGTTGAGTGTAATCACGGCAAATCCGGCAGCAGCTACTTCTCTGATAACCGATTCGGGCACATTTGGGTGGAATACGACAATCTTGTTGCTAACTGTATATTCTTGTTTAACGAAATCGAGTAACGGTTTCAGCATGCGTACTTCCTGTGGCTTGTCGGTTTGTGTTGGTATCGGAACGTGTTGTGCTCCAGGGGAGCTGATCTGGTCAAGCGGAAATCTGTTGAAAAGATAGTAGGCAAATTTCCAGTTGTACAGAATTCGTTTCAGGCCGGCCGCTTTCATGATACCGGGGACAATTTTCCTGTTTTTAAGATCTACCTGCGTGATATCCACATGCGGGTTTATGTCTCTGACACTTTCAATAAAATCAGAAGTATTGAGATATAATAAATGCCAGCGTGGCTTTAAAGAATCGAGCGAATTGGCGATTTCCATAGCTTCAATAAAGGACACGCCGGAACGGCCCGCTTCCAGAAAATTGAACTTCGGAAGTCTTGCTTTAAGTAGCGCACCTTGTCTGCAAGCATCGGGATTCATGAAATTTTCGATAAACGAATCTCCAATGATCGTGATAAGATTGCTATTGCTGGAGGGAGGCGCTCCCACCCAGCCGAACTTATTGATTTGCCAGGTATGCTCGCCACCTTTCCAGTAACCCGTCTGCCCGGGTATGTATTTCTGAATGTGGTTATGATCCAGGTATCGCTGCGGGATATCGCTCGTAAGATGCATTTGACGCACGATAATTTCTCCAACAATGAGCCCGATTGCGAGAAAAAGAAGAAATTTGAACAGAAATAGCTTCATCTCAGAATTGGAAGTAAATGAATTGCTGATCCTTGCCGGTAAAAACGAAAATGGCTAGGACAATCCCGTAATAGAGTGCCCATTTTAGTGGTTTCGGCCAACGTAACCCTATTTTGGCTAACGCATAGGGGTTTTCACGGCCCAACCATTCTACAGACAGAAAGGCGGCTATCAGCAACAGCAGGTCACGCGGCAGTAGCTGAGGGACAGTAAAGAAGCTTATCGAAAAAATCCCGCTTATGTAATTGAACGCGTGTGTCAACGTCTCGGCGCGAAAAAGAATCCAAGCAAACACGGTCATTGTAAACGTGACCAGTATGCTCGTGAATTCACGAAAGTTCGGTACCAAACGCCCTTGCGCTACGATTTCCAGATTGTCGCGGTTACGCTTCATCAAAAGAAGTGGAATGAAATACAAAGCGTTTAGAGCTCCCCAGGCAATGAAAGTCCAATTGGCGCCGTGCCAGAAGCCGCTGAGCAGGAAAATGATGAATGTATTTCTGATAGTAAGCCACATGCCGCCCCTGCTTCCGCCTAGGGGGAAATAGACATAGTCTCTGAACCATGAAGACAGCGAAATGTGCCACCGCCGCCAGAATTCGGCAATATCTCTCGAAAAATAAGGGTACGAAAAATTACGAAGCAACTCGATTCCCATCAATCTGGCCACACCTAATGCTATATCCGAATAACCGGAAAAGTCACCATAGATTTGGATTGTAAAGAAAAACGCGCCCATTAACAGCGAGCTGCCCGAGTAATCCTCCGTGTTATTGAAGGCCATATTGGCGTATTCCGCACAATTATCGGCGATCACAATTTTCTTGAAAAGTCCCCAGAGAATCTGTTTAAGACCGTCCATTGCTTGGACATACCTGAATTCTCTTTTCCTCTGAATCTGCGGAAGCAAGTGTGTTGCCCGTTCAATGGGACCTGCAACCAGCAATGGAAAAAAGCTTACGAAAACAGAGTAGTCGACAAAGCTTTTTTCCGGTTTGATTCTGGCTTTGTAAATATCGATTACATAGGAGAGCCCGTGGAATGTATAGAATGAAATACCCACAGGCAACACGACATTCAGGGTTCCCGGGCTGACAGTTGCGCCAAGCGCAAATAATGCCTCTGCAAAGGAGTCGGCAAAGAAATTGTAGTATTTAAGGACACCTAATAACGAAAGGTTTATTCCAACGCTGATGATCAGCCACATTTTCCTGATCTTTTGATTCTCAGCATTGCCCATTCTTAAACCCGTGAAATAATCGAGCGCAATGGAGAAGATCAGGAGAAAAAGGAATCTGAAATCCCAGCAGGCGTAGAAGTAAAAACTGGAAACAAGCAGTATGATATTCTGAAACCGGAGATTACCTCTTGCTACAAACCAGTATAAGAAAAATACAACGGGGAAGAAAAAGGCAAAGCTTATGGAATTAAAGAGCATTAGCTACGGAAGTATCTGATAGTGCGTTTAATAGTATATTGCAGATCTGTCGAAAGAGATATTCGACACGTCGACCGGGACAAATTTAGTAATGAATCGAAACTTTGCAATATAACAACAGCTAATATCAGGCCTACCGGATAACAGATAAGGTTTGCTTGACTACCAGCACTACAAATGCTGCAATATCTCTCCCAATCTTTCGAGCTGCATAAAATGGTCGTGTTCCAGCGTGTGCTCGTATTGCTCGTGGTGCCAGGTTACGTGAAAAGGAATATGCGCCGCGTAACCACCGAGTTCAAGTACGGGCAGTACGTCGGATTTGATGGAGTTACCCAGCATCAGGAAGTTTTCGGGGCGGCAATCGAGGTGCCTGATCAGCTTGCTGTAATCCTGTACGCGCTTGTCGCTCATGATTTCGATATGGTGAAAGTATTCCAGCAGTCCCGACTTCTGTAACTTCCGCTCCTGATCCAGCAGGTCGCCTTTTGTTGCTACGATCAGTCTGTATTTTCCTTTCAAAGTGTCCAGCACATGGCGCACATCTTCCAGGAGCTCTACGGGCTTGTTGAGCATCTCCTGGCCCAATGCGATGATATCTTTGATCATATCAAGGCTCGCCGTGCCGCCGGAAACGGTATAAGCCGTCTCAATCATACAAAGCATGAAACATTTAATCCCATAACCGTAAAGCGGCAGGTTTTTGACCTGTGTTTTATATAGTTCCTGCGAAATGGAATGCTGCGGCAGGAAGTCTTCCAGCATGGCGCAGAACTTTTGCTCCGTTTCCTGAAAAAAAGGCTCATTGACCCACAAAGTATCGTCCGCGTCGAATGCGATGACCTTGATATGATTCTTCATTGTAATGTTTAAATTTAAGCCGCAAAAATCAGCCCGCTTCCCGGCAGGTAAAAGGACATTTGTCCCAATTCACTAAAAAATGCTGCGTACCAATCTTTCGTTTTTATCATACATCAAATCCCTTTTCGAAAACCCCGAAAACAGGCAACATATCACTTTGGAAGTGTTCCCCGGAAAAGCCGCGATACTCAGTAAGGGAAGTATAACCAAGAAGGTGTTTTTTGTAAAAAGCGGGGTTACCAAATGCTTTTTGAGCGAGGAGAACGGGAAAGATTACATCGTGGAATTTCTGGGCGAAGGCGAGATCGTTGGCGAGATCGAGGCGATCAAGAATTCGGTGTGCCTCTGCAACATCGAAGCCATCACGGAGGTACATGCCTATGCATTGAATATAAGCTATTTCCATGCATTGTTGGAGCAGGATCAGCAGTTTAGCCGGCTTCTGCTGGAAGAAATGGCGGAACGGATCATCAATACGAGCAGCCGGTCGTCGGCGCAGCAGCTTTATACAATGGAACAAGGCTTGAAAAAGCTTCTGGAATTCCAATCCAGCCAGCAAACATCACTTTCGAAAGAAGATATGGCGAGCTACCTCGGTATCACTGTACGGAGCCTCAACCGTGCATTGAAGGCGCTGCAATAACTTGTGCGGATTTTTATATTATCTTTCAAAATTCCTTTGCCCGATTCCTAAACCTGAACATGTTCCGTAAGTTCCTTTACCTGTTGATGGTCGCCGTGCTTTTTACACGATGTACCCCCACTCAGAAATCTGCCGTGACCCAACATAAAACGGTTTCAAAAACCTCCGGCCAGGCTCTTTTTACTTCCAACTGTGCTTCCTGTCACGCGCTGGAAACCGAGGAAATTGGTCCGCGGCTCGGCGGTATCACAAGTCTGTTACCGCCTGATCAGCTGGTTGCATTTATCAAAAATCCCAATGCATTCATCGAGAAAGGCGATAAAAGAACAGTTGCGCTGGCCGCGCGTTACAAGATGGTGATGCCGCCATTTGACTTTCTGAAAGATGAGGAAATTCAATCCATATTGAGCTACCTGGACCAGGAAAGCAAATCCCGCGACCTCAAACCGCTTGTTGTAGAAACAGGCGAAGCAAATGTAAAAGCAGAGCGGCTCGCCGCGCCGATTACGAAGTCGAGCCTGAAAGTGGAGCTGGAAGACTTTGTTACTATGCCGTTTTCAAGTGAAAAAATGCCGCGCACCCGACTCGCGACCATGCGCTCTTCGCCTGCGCGCGACGGTAGCTTATATGTAAGTGATCAGCGGGGGTTTATTTATCATGTTGTGGGAGGACAGCCAGCAGAGTTCATGAGCATTCGGCCGCTGGTTGACAATTTCATCAATGAGCCCGGGCTAGGCACTGGTCTCGGCAGCTTCGCATTTCATCCCGATTATCTGAAAAACGGCCTTATTTACATTACCCACACAGAAGCTTTCAAAGGCAAGCCTGCGGACAATGCGTTCAGCGACACGATCAAGGTTGCTATGCAATGGGTGTTGTCTGAATGGAAAATGGATGATGTGAAAAGTCCGGTTTTCAACGGCAAGCGGCGTGAGCTGCTGCGGATCAATGTACCCGGCGCTGTGCACGGAATGCAGGATATCGGTTTCGTACCTGAGGTTTCAAAAAGCAATCCCGAGTACGGACTTTTGTACATCGGCATCGGCGACGGTTCTTCCACGATCAGCGGCTATCCGCAGCTTTGTCATACATTGAAATCGCCGCTCGGAACCATTCTCCGCATTGATCCGCTTGGAAGTAACAGCAAAAACAGCAACTACGGAATTTCCAAGGATAACCCGTTTGTACAGCAAAAAGGCGAAGGGATTTACACTGAAATTTATGCTTACGGATTTCGTAACCCGCATAGGATGGCGTGGTATGACGGAAAGTTGTTCAGTGCGGAAGTAAGCGAATCCAATTTTGAGGAGATCAATGTGGTGGTACCAGGCGGGGACTACGGCTGGAATGTACGTGAAGGTAACTTTGGAATTTCCTTTAAAGATCTGAAAAAGGTCTATAAAGTTGCAGAGCCGGATACGCTCCAATACATTCGTCCATTTGCATTGTATGATCATTACGACGGCAGCGCGATCAGCGGCGGGTATGTATATGAAGGCAAGCTGAATGCGCTCAAAGGCAAGTACATTTTCGGCGACATTGTGAGCGGCAGATTGTTTTTTGTCAATATTGATAAAAACCTGAGCGATCCTTCCGTGCACGAACTAACTGTTACCTATAAAGGAAAAGATACAAGTCTGACTGAACTTACGGGCGCAAAACGTGTGGATGTAAGGATCGAATACGACCGTCAGACTGGTGAAATGTATATCATGACCAAGCCCGACGGGAAGATCAGGCGGGTGGTGAATGCAGCTTTGTAAAACCGCGGGATAGCTGGTGAGCTGTCACCGCAAATGATGATTTAAAAAGAACATTGTAATGAAGATCAAAAGCTACGAATTGTTTCAGGTACCGCCGAGGTGGTTGTTTTTAAAAGTTGAAACTGACGAAGGTATCGTCGGCTGGGGCGAGCCCGTCATTGAAGGAAAAGCGGCTACCGTCAAAGCGGCTGTGATTGAGTTAATGGACACATTGATCGGCAAAAATCCGCTTGACATTGAAGGGCATTGGAATACCATGTACCGAGGCGGCTTCTACCGCGGCGGACCGATTCTGATGAGCGCAATTGCGGGTATCGATCAGGCACTGTGGGATATTAAAGGGAAGTTTCACAATGCACCGGTGTATGAGCTGCTTGGCGGTAAATGCCGGGACAAGATCAAAGTGTACTCCTGGATCGGCGGCGACAGGCCGGCAGAAGTAGCGAGCGCCGCCCAGGCTGCATTTGATATTGGTTTCAAAGCCATCAAAATGAATGGAACTGACGAAATGCAGTACATTGATTCTTACGAAAAGATCGACCTGGTACTCCGCCGGGTGGCTTCCATTCGCGAGGCAGTTGGCTATGGACTGGATATCGGCGTCGATTTTCACGGCAGACTGCACAAGCCGATGGCGAAGGTACTGGCCAAAGAGCTGGAACAATTCCGCCCGATGTTTATCGAAGAACCGGTACTGCCCGAGAACAATGAAGCGCTCCGGGAAATTGCGCAGCATACCTGTATCCCGATCGCGACCGGCGAGCGGATGTTCAGCCGCTGGGATTTCAAAAACCTGCTGATGGATGGTTATGTGGACATTATCCAGCCGGATTTGTCGCACGCGGGCGGGATAACCGAGTGTAAAAAGATATTGTCAATGGCGGAAGCTTTCGATGTAGCTGCCGCGCCGCACTGTCCGCTCGGGCCCATTGCGCTGGCCGCTTGTCTGCAGGTAGATGCTACCTGCCACAATGCATTTATTCAGGAGCAAAGTCTTGGTATCCATTACAATCAGGGGAATGATTTGATGGATTACCTGGAAGATAAGTCGGTATTTACCTATGAAAACGGGTTCGTAAAGATCCCGGGCGGGCCTGGGCTGGGCATTCAGATCGACGAAGCCCAAGTGAGAAAAATGGCAGAAGTGGGACACAATTGGAAAAATCCATTATGGACTCACGAAGACGGCAGCGCCGCTGAATGGTAACAAGTTTTTGCAGAAAGCGTGAAAGATCTGCAAATAGCCCAATGATTTATTTAGCCGAACTAGCTCTCCATTGCGAATAGGCAGCAGCGGCTTCGGTGTACTATTGTCGATATTTTTGAAAGTTTTAAAAAGGCTGGCACCACTGCCAGCCTTTTTAACGTTTAATGCTTTTCCCTGGTCGAATCTGCATTCAGGTTCGACTGATTGGCTGGGTAACCGGGCACTTCGTTCTGGTTATCTTCTCCCACACCCATTGCTTTGGTGCTCTCGGCATTGCCGCTGTCGGATTTGATCGTTGTTGCGGAACTATCTATGTTGCCGCCAGTGTCGTTCTTGGTTCCGCACGAATAGTTGGTGAATCCGATGGCTAGTGTCGCTAAGACGAAGCCTATTTTTAGCTTTTTCATGATCGTTTGGTTGATGAATAAGCCTGCGCTGTAAAAAAATGATACCAAGTGGCTGTCAATCCGGGTATTTGTTAATTTCGCCGCCCACAACATTCAGTTTTAAGTCGATCGGCTGTCTTTAATGGAACAACGCATTTACGAAAAAGCGATTTTAAACAGAGTAGATAAAGCAATGGTACCGATACCAGCAGGCAGCATAGAGCTTTGCGACGATCGGACCAAACAGAAATGGACTGTTCATCTCCCTGATTTTTACATCGCAGCTTACCCGGTCACACAGGATCTGTTTTCTGAAATAATGAAAGCTTCTCCTTCCGTTTTTAAAGGCGAAAACCGGCCGGTAGAAACAGTGAGCTGGAAAGAAGCTGTACTTTTTTGTAACGCACTTTCAGAACTCGCACAGCTTCAACCTTGCTATGCAATGGATAGCCATGGAGAAGAGATCAGTTTCAATGCAAATGCCGAAGGATACCGTTTGCCCACAGAAGCGGAATGGGAATATGCCTGCAAAGCGGGAACCACGGGAATTCGGTACGGTGAGCTGGACAAAATTGCCTGGTACCGCGGGAATGCAGGTGGTGAAACACATGAAGTAGGGTTGAAAGAACCGAATGCGTTTGGACTTTACGATATGCTTGGAAATGTGTGGGAATGGTGTACTGATGTTTATGACCAGACTGTTTACGGGTCATACAGAATTTTCAGGGGAGGCGGCTGGGCTGATGATGAAAGAGGTTGCATGGCTACAAACCGCCGCCGCAGCCACCCTGTTGCATTCAAAATCGATGATCTTGGATTTCGCCTAGCACGGAATTTGTCGCATTGATTTATTATAATGTAAATGCTACTTCCAATGAGACAAGGTGAATTTAAAACAAAAGATGACGAGTCGGTTACTGTACGGTTTTCGCTGGACGATGTGACCGATATCGTGCCTGATTCAGATATGCGTTACAGTCTGGTTGTCCTGAAAAACGGCGATAAACATTTCCTTTGCGGGACTAAACTGGAAATCCTGGATCAGCTGGGTTTGAACAATGTAAATTGAGTGTTGCGAGCATTTATAACTACAACAAAAATCGCTGCATATAGGCGATCATCAACTTCCAGTCTTCCGGCAGAACGGTGTGGCCGCCTTCGTGCATGAAGTAGCCAAGATCATTCATAAGCAGGGAAGTATCTCCCGCAGCCGGCATATTCCCCGCAGGCGGAGCTGTTTTGTTGAAAAGCTTGTAGACGGGTGCTGCTGCCTGAGCTGCGAGGAATTCGCCTTTCGGGTCTGACCAGTAATCTGTACTCCCGGTTTGTAAAAGGAGCGGGCGGGGCGCCATTAATGCTACCAATGCATGTGCATCGAAAGGCATTGTGTTCACCTTGTCCGCATAAGTGTGGTAGTTGGGTGCAAATTGGTACAGGTACCGGGAAGGGTCTGTAATGTGGCCGATCGTTTCACCATAATTACGCCGCGCCAATGCTGCTCCGCCTTCGCCGGAAATACTTGCGATCACCATTTTAAAGCGCGGGTCGCGGATTCCCGCCCAGAGTACCGTCTTGCCCAGCCGCGACGCACCTTGCAATGCAACCCGTTTGGCGTCGATCTGTTTATCGGTTTCAAAATAGTCCATTGCCCGGCTTAGCCCCCAAGACCACGCGGCGATCGCACCCCATTCGTCAGGAGCAGTTTCAGTTTGACCCCGCTTCAAATACACTTTCCTGATCCCATGATTGATCCCGTCTTTGAAGTCGGGCTCGATATCTCCATAGTAAACCGTCGCAAAGCCGATTCCTGCGTCCATAAATTGTTCAATATCCATGTTGCCAAAAACACTCGGCTTATCTGCCTTTACACGCTGTCCTTCCCTGTTCCAGATCGTCCCGACGAGCAGGCCAGGATCATCGATAATCTGATTGTATGCAGCGAAAGAGATATTCAGCAGCATCGGTGACGGCTTTTTAGCAGCAGCGGGCAGGTAAATGACAAGGTTCATCTTGTGGTCAGCTGTATCCGCAGTAAAATACACTGTAACCTGCTTGCGGAGCGCTTTCCCACTGAATGCGGGTGTACCTTTGTCGAACACATTGAATTTGAGGTTCGAAGGTTTACCGGGCATTTTACCAAACTGTATCTCTTCGACCAGCTTCAATAGTTCAGGCCTGCGTTTCTGTGTCCATATTTTTGCATTCGTCACAGCCTGTCCGTCCGCACATTTCAGCAGGTCGGGGAGGCTGTATGTGCCGGTTGAATCTTCACTGTAATTCACCGGAATGCCCGCCACGAGCGTGGGGCGATTAGCTGTCTGCTGCGCTTTTAAGCCACAGCCGGCAATGCAGAGGAGAGTCAGCAACAATATCTTTTTCATACGTGAAAGCAAAATGGATTTACTTCATGAAAGGCACGCGGGGCAGGCACATACTAGCAGCGGAGGTGCCCATTTTTTTGGATAAGAAAATCGATATTAAATCTTGCAAACATCACTTGTTTTGAGTGAATGGAATTCGGGCGTTTATTGTTAGACGGTTACCCTAAAAGCGCAATAAGGCACAAACTCACCTTCCGGGCCGCAAATGCCAGCTGCGATAGCCACAAACATAGTCAATGGAACCTATTACAATTGATGTTACAAATGACGTCCGATATGACGGCATCCCGATAGATTCGTCCATTTCATTCGAAAGCTTCATCCGCTTTCTGGAAGACAAGGCGAATGAAGAACAAACAATCAAGCGGACTTTTTTCGAAATGGCACTGGCGCGCCTCAAAGCGCAGCCTGCGCTGAGCGGGACGGTGCCGCTGGAAGACATAGCACGCTATAAAGAGGAAATGGCGCTTGTTTGCAGTCTGCTCATGCCGATGTTCGCTGACGAAAAGCAGGTTTGCTGGGCCATGAGCGCCCCGATCAATCCAACCGTATTTTATGCTACTTCCGGTTTTTACGATCTGCTGCTCGATAGCAAATCGGGCGAAATCCGGTGCGATATTGTGCTCGACGACGAGGATAGCGCTACCAAGAAGAAAGAAATGGTGTATTCTTTTGTTTTGGAAAAATTCTACGGAGTACCACCCGCGCACAGTCACGAGCTCATTATTACGATCCGCGACGAGAAATCGGGACTGCAAAAGTTTTATAAGCTCAATATCGATACCCGGTTTTGTGAGGTAACGCCGAAAGACGCATTGCCCGACCTGGACCCCGAGTGGCTCGCATCCGTCACACAGGATGGAATGGACCTGCCGAAGATCATGGAAGTTTTGCCGCTGTCGCTTTTCCGTTTTGTAGGATTCTCGGTGGTTACGCTTGAAGATGTCACTGCCCAGAATGCGGTGGAACAAATTAAAAATACCATTCTCGACCGGTCTCTTTTTGATCAGAATACCTACTTCAACCGAGTGGTACATTCGCTGAAAATGCTTATCGGCGATCCGCAGTTTAATTTTGGTACAATGCCCGTTTTGCGGGTAAATAACCGGCTGGTATTCAATAAGGGTACCGTGCTGTTCAGTAAGCTGATGAATGCGGCTACCGAGAATAACATGGCGGAGGAAATGTACTCGCAAATGGCAGATGAATACCTGCTCGATCCCAAGCCGCAGCTGATCCGCGAGCTTACTGCGGAGGCAGGTTACAAGAAAGACTTTGCAAGATTGCTGTACGAAGATGGTGTTCGTTCCTTCGCGCTGATCCCGGTCTTTTTTGATAAGAAAGTGGTTGGCCTGCTGGAAGTATACTCCTGCCGGGCAGACTCGCTCGATGAGCAGGTGCTGCATAAGCTGGATGTGGCGCTCCCGCTGCTCGCGCAGATCTTCAAGAACTATATCGACGAGTTTCATGCCGGGATCGATAACGTGATCCGCGATAAGTTTACGTCTCTCCAACCTGCCGTACAATGGCGTTTCCGGGAATCGGCCTGGCATTATTTGCGGGATAAGTCGCTCAATCCGCAGACTGCCGTAATCGAGAAAATCCATTTCAAGAATGTATATCCGCTCTACGGCGCGGTGGATATCAAAAATTCCACCATTGAGCGGAATATTGCATTGAAACAGGATTTGAACCTTCAATTTACCCTATTGATAGAAACCTTTACTACGTTAAAAGAAAAGCTTGGATTTGGTCTTGCCGATGAAATGATCTTCAAATGCAGGAAGTGGATCGAGGAGATCAATGACGATTCGACCGACAATGATGAAATGAAGGTGCGCGATTTTCTGGAAAGCGAGGCGCACCCGTTTTTACAGCATTTCAGGGAAGAAAGCCTCCTGCGCTCAGGTGCAAGAAGTATGCGCTCAGACGAGAACGAAGCGGTTCTGAGAAATCAAATCGATCGTTACTTTGCCATGATCGATGAGGCGACGGGCACCGCCAATGCAAACAGAAAGGCGCTGGAAGCTTCTATGCAGCGGATCAACAGCTCTGTAAATCTCTATCTCGACCTGTTTCGTCAGGAAATACAGCAATCGTACCCGACTTATTTCGAGAAATTCAGGACTGACGGGATCGAGTACGATATCTACATCGGGCAGTCGATTGAACTGGAAAAGAAATTCAGCGACCTGTACCTCAAAAACATCCGGCTCTGGCAGTTGACTTCCATGGCCGCTATTACGCGGATCACACATTCGCTGGTACCGCAAATGGAAAAGCCGCTCGAAACCACGCAGCTGATCTTCATTCACTCAACCAGCATTGATATCAGCTTTCGCGACGACGAAAGGCGTTTTGATGTCGAAGGTGCCTACAATATCCGGTACCAGGTGATTAAGAAGCGGATTGACAAAGTGCGTATCAAGAATACAGGCGAGCGACTGACACAGCCCGGGAAGATCGCATTGGTTTATTTTGCCGGAAAATCGGCGGAAGAATATGTGGGTTACATCCGGTATTTGCAGGAAAAAAATACTTTACTTGACGATCTGGAATTCCTGGACCTCGAAGAATTACAGGGCGTCTCAGGTCTGAAAGCATTGCGGGTTGGTGTGAACCTGAATGTCGACTGGGAATAGATTGAAACATCTAAATGTTCTGCATCGGTTAGTTAATTAGAATGGTTTTGGTTTTTATTTACTGTAAACAACCGTAAAATGAAATATGTACTTACCCTGGTATTACTTGTAATTTTCCATAATTATGGAAATTGTAAACAGGATAAACCCAACTATATTATTCTAAATGGGGCTTGTTTCGACTATAACAAGGGCCCGAATATTAACACGGATGTTTATTCGATTATAGATGGAAAAAAGCAGCACTTAGGTACGAGTAATGCGGCTGGAATTTATAGGGTAAAGGTGCCACTTAGTTCGAATTTCCTGGTTTTTGAATCCGCGGGTTTTCATGGAATTAAACTTCCAGTTCGGTTCATTGGACAGGCTACGTCTGAGGTAGAGTTTTTATTTGACTTGCCCACGTCTTCATTGGACTCTGTAATTGTGCCAATTGAAGACGCCTTATACCTGGGTGCTGCCAAATCGTTATGGAGAAATTATACTGTTCAGCTGGCGAAGAAGGAATGTGTTGTAGATATTCCTAAGGAAATGATAGATAGAGGGCATAGAGGTGCTTTCATGGGAGTTACAGAGCAATCTCCCTCAATAGATCTGTTAGTTACCTCCTCATCCGAAGAGATAATTATGAGAAAGCAAATTACGGTCGGCAGCGGATTAAATTTCCTATTGATTGATGATATAAAATCAGAGTTAGATTTATCTGATGTAAAAGCGCCTCTTGAATTTCCATTAACGAGAAATCTGTATTTTGGTCAGACAGAATACAAACTAAATAGTTCGTCACTTTCGGTATTGGATTCGATTATTGGAATGGTAAAGCCAATTCACAATTATACAATTTCTATAACAGGCTACACCGACAATATTGGAGAAGAAGACAAGAATTTGACATTGTCGGAATATAGAACCAGAATAGTTGCAAAATATCTGAAAGATAAGGGAATAAAAGATTTCAGAATTAGCAAGAAATGGTTTGGATCAGCGAATATAGTTTCAAAAGGTGAACCTGAAAAAAATAGAAGAGTAATTATCCAGGTTTTTCCTGAATAGTCAGATTAACACAACCAACGAAATAATATTCAACCGCACAACGGGTACCACATATGAATTATCAGCATCAGCTCGACAAGGTAAAGCACAGCGTTCACCATTTTTTCAACAATAAAAACCTGTCGCAGCTTTGTTACCACAACCTGCTACATACCGAATCGGTTGTTGGCAATGCTGCCCGGCTCGCGCGCCACTACGGGCTGGACGAGCGGGAAACTTTCATTGTACAGACAGCAGCCTGGTACCACGATACAGGTTATTTAAATGGCGAAACAGCAGGCCACGAGGAGCGCGGCGCCGAGCTGGCTGCTGCATTCCTGCGTTCGGAAGGAGTAGGAGAGGAGATTATTGAAAAGGTAAAAAAGTGCATTCTCGCCACGATCTGGCCGCAGAATCCTTCTGACTTGTTGGAGCAGATCGTCTGCGATGCTGACGTTTACCACCTGGGTACGCCCGAGTTTAGTGAATGGAACAAGCTCGTGCGGAAAGAGGCCGAGCAGAAAGCCGGACATAAAATTGATAAGGCAAAGTGGCGGGAAAGTACGATCAGACTACTCGAGACGCATCAATTTCAAACCGACTATTGCCGCGAACATCTGAATAAGCAGAAGCAGAAGAATCTGGCCAAGCTGAAAGAAAAGCAAGCCGATACCCCGGTTGAAGAAGATGTTTCCATTGAACTAAAAGAGCCGGAAATACAGCTGGAAAATATAGGTGAGGCTAAAAAACCAAAGTCCGACCGGCCTGACAAGGGAATTGAAACCATGTTCCGCATCAGCTCCAACAACCACCAGCGACTGAGCGATATGGCTGATAACAAGGCACATATCATGATCACTACCACATCTATTATCATTTCCGTGCTGCTTAGCGTGCTGATCAGGCGGTTGGAAGACAATGCTTACCTGATTTTTCCTACTACCTTGCTGCTGGCCGTTTGTCTGGTGACAATGGTATTTTCCATTCTGGCGACCCGCCCCACGATCCCGCACGGGACTTTTTCGCAGGAGGATATTGATAACAAAAGTGTAAACCTGCTTTTCTTCGGCAATTTTTACAGAATGTCGTACCAGGATTACGCCGGCGGAATGCAGCGGCTGATGAACGACCGCGAGTTTCTTTACGGCTCGCTTACCAAAGATGTGTATTCACAGGGTGTGGTTTTGGGTAAAAAGTACCGGTTGCTGCGTATCGGGTACAATGTATTTATGTTTGGGATTATTGTATCTGTGATCTCTTTTGTAGTCGCTTCGCTGCTTTTTGAACATTAATCCAATGCGCCGCATCCATTCTTACGTTTTCGATTTTTTATTAAAACCCGCTTTGATCCTGCTTTTTCTGGTCAGCTGCAATGCAGCCGAGAAAAAGGAAGTACGCCGTGGAGACTACGATCTTACAAGTCCAGACAGGTTCAATATGCCCGAAAGTCTTTTCGAGATTTCCGGGATTGCCTTGCGTGACGGTAATAGTGATACCGTTTACGCTGTGCAGGATGAAGAGGGAAAAGTGTTCCGGCTGGGCTGGGATATAAGTCGGCAGAAACATACCAAATTCTCCAAAAAAGGGGATTATGAAGATATTGCCTTGCTTGGCGGCGCCGTGTTTATTCTCAAAAGCAATGGTACAATCTACACTTTTCCCATTGCCGAATGCGCGTTTGAGGAAGCTGAGAATGTACGTGAGCTGAAAGGTTTGCTACCGAAAGGGGAGTACGAAGGAATGTTCGCCGACGATCAGTCCGGCAAGCTGTTTGTGCTTTGCAAAAACTGTCCGGGCGATGATTCCAAGAGTAGTGTAACCGGCTATATGCTGGATCCAAAAGAAGATTTCGCTTCTACCACATTCAATATCAATGTCAAAGAGATTGTCGCAATCAACGGAAAAGTAGCGCGCGGTTTTCGGCCATCGGGCCTGGCCAGGAATCCACTCACCGGCGACTGGTATATCATTTCGGCTGTCAACAAGCTGCTGGTAGTTACCGACTCGAAATGGAAGGTAAAAGATGCCTTTCCGCTGGGCGGGAATATATTTATCCAGCCGGAGGGTATCGCATTTGACAAGGAAGGCAGTCTCTACATTTCAAACGAAGGCGACGATCTTTTCAGCGGCAACATACTCAAATTCAAAAGAACCGCGCATTAGCGAATCACATCTCCTGCGCGGAACCATCTGTAGCCGTAACCGTCCAGGGCAACATTATATTTATTCCCGGCAGGTTTCTGATCATCCATATTAATCAGGTCAAAAAGGATCTCGTTTTCTTCCAGGGTGATCGTCGATTTTTGTGGCTTGTCACTAAAATTATGAAGGATCACTACCGACTTACCTTCATGTTTGTACCGGATCGCAAACACATGCGGTGATCCGGTTTCAAGTAGCTGGTATGTGCCCAATGCAATTTCGGGACACGATTTCCTGAGTTTGATGATCCTGGCAGTCCAGCTGAGAAGTGAATTCGGGTCGCGCAACTGCTGGGCTACATTGAGCGTCTGATATCCGTATTCCCCAGAGCTGATCACCGGCCTGAATGCGGTATCTGCACTGGTAAAGCCGCCGTTTTTCTCCGCAGTCCATTGCATGGGTGTACGTACCGCAATCCTCTCCTTTAATCTCAGATCGTCGCCCATTCCTATTTCGTCTCCATATCTGATTACCGGCGTTCCTGGCAGTGAAAACAACATGCTGTAAGCGAGTTCCATTTGTTTGCGGTTGTTGGAAAGCATCGGTGCGAGCCGGCGCCTGATTCCCCGGTCATACAATTGCATGCCCGTATCGGGGCCCATTTTGGCATATACTTCCTGGCGCTGCTTTTCGGTAAGTCTGCCCAGGTCTATTTCGTCGTGATTTCGCAAGAAGTGCGCCCACTGCGAAGCTTGCGGGATTTGCTGGGTCTGAATGATTGCCTTTTTAAATGGTTCAAGATTCCCCGTGGCCAATGCATAGAACAGATGCTGGTTGGCAAAAAAGTTGAACATCATATGCATCCCGTTCCCATTCTCTCCAAAG
Organism: Dyadobacter crusticola DSM 16708; assembly: GCF_000701505.1. Taxonomy (GTDB): domain Bacteria; phylum Bacteroidota; class Bacteroidia; order Cytophagales; family Spirosomataceae; genus Dyadobacter; species Dyadobacter crusticola. Next base: position 119,865 of record NZ_JNJB01000006.1, read on the forward strand.
TAGTTCTTGGTATCTTCCGGGACCACGTTTGCCTCTCCTAAAATAGCTACATCTGCCTTGCGCGTCTGGGCAAACTGGCGGATGTCGAGTAGAAATTGAAAATCCAGCTCAGGCTTATCACTTGGCGTTTTCGGGAGTTCAAGAATGAATGGAACAGCATCCAGCCTGAAACCGGAGATTCCCTGATTGAGCCAGAAACCGATGATCTTCTGACTTTCTAGGACTACCTTCGGATTGGTGAAGTTCAGGTCCGGCTGAAACTCGTAAAAACGGTGGTAATAATACTCGCCGGATGCATCCTTGGTCCACACTGCTTTCTGTACGCCGGGAAACACCATTCCTTTATCATAATCTTTCGGCCGCTTCTCCGACCAGATGTACCAGTCACGGTAAGGCGAGTTACGGTTCTGGCGGGCGGCTTTGAACCAAGGATGCTGGTCAGAAGTATGGTTAATAACCAGGTCCATGATCACCCGGATACCACGCTTTTGCGCCTGAAACATAAATTCGGCGAAGTCACCCGGTGTACCCAGCTTCTCATCGATCGCGTAAAAATCAGCTACATCGTATCCGTCATCCTGCCCGGGAGAAGGTTGGAAAGGCGCCAGCCAGATTGCGTCGACACCTAATGCGGTCAGGTAATCGAGCTTTTGGATCAACCCCGTGAAATCACCCCGGCCGTCGCCGTCGCTGTCTTTGAAAACACCTACTTCCAGGTTGTATATCACACTGTTTTTATACCATAATTGATCTTTCAGGTCGACACTCGCCAGTTTTTTCTGTGAGAAGCATGCTCCGGACAAGAGCAAAAATGAGAGTTGTAAAAACGCGTATGTCTTTTTCATCAAGCTGATTTTTTGATTTACACCAAACGGACGGATGTATGCTGTCTTTGAACTGCGAACGGGTATACGCTGCAAAACACATGCCCGGAGCTTTAAACCGCATTTTTGTTGTGTGAATGCAACAGTGACGGGTACTTAGTGCCCGTGTGTGTCTTCTTCCGGTTTTTGGGTTGGGCAAATCCATTTCCGCATTTGCCGAATAGGATCACAATTGCTTAACACAGGCTTAACTATCAGGTATTATTGGGAGGATAGCTTTGTGAAAACAACTCACCATGACCAAACATCTTACGCTCAGCAAGGCTGCCGGCGCAGCTTCCATCATCCTGTCGTCCATGACGTTCTCAGGATGTGCATTGCAGGACCATACCAACCTGCCCGTCGATCCCGACAAGCTTGTGAACCGCTCGGTAAACCCGGCATTGATCCAGTCACTGCCAGGTTTCGAAGATCTTAAAATCACCACTTTGATCAGCTCAGACGATCAGCTTCCCGAATCACCTGATTTCATATACGGTGCCCAGCCTGATGGCGGCGCATTCATGAAAAATCCGAACGGAGAAGGTTTTGTGATGATCAACAACCACGAGATCCTGTTTTCAGTATCGCGCGTTTACCTGGATAAAGAATTGAAGCCTGTGAAAGGCGAGTATATCGTAGATGCGGAAGGCGGACAATGGCGACTTTGCTCTGCTACTATGGCGACGCCAGAAGAGCACGGATTCGGACCGGTATTCCTTACTGCCGGTGAGACCAACTCTGAGTCTATGACCCACGCGATTGATCCTTTCGGTCCTGCTGACAAGAAGAACAAAACCCGCACTGTGGCTGCATTCGGTAAATGGAATGCAGAAAACGCGGTACCACTTCCGAAAGATGCATTTCCAGGGAAAACGGTGATCATCATCGGTGAAGATGATACAAACGGACAGCTGGTAGCTTATGTATCCGACGTAGTAGGTGATCTGAACAACGGTAAACTCTATGCATTGCGCCGTACCAACCAGGAAACTGTGGAAACGGATATGGTAAAAGGACAGAGCTACGATGTGGAATTTGTGCCTTTTGACAATGTAAAAACAAGCACAGGTACAGAATTGCAGGCGCAGACAGTGGAGAAGAAAATGATCCAGTTCGCACGCGTGGAGGATATCGATTACGTAAAAGGCGGCAATGGCGCTGGTCGTGACATTTACTTCACTGCGACAGGTGTGAGCCAGCCTGATAAAGTGACGCCGGTAGCAGGCAAGAATATGTGGGGAAGAGTTTATCACCTTGAATTTGACAAAACCAACCCGCTGAAAGGAAAGCTGAACATCATTATGGATGGTGCAGACAATCCAGGCAGCTTCATCGTAAACCCTGACAACATCTGCGTAACCAAAAATTACGTGTATGTACAGGAAGACGGCGATTCATTCTACCGTGACAACGACCACGACGGAACAATCTGGCAGTATAACATTGCTACCAAAGAAAGCAAGGCAATGCTCCGCATGAACCACCGCCGCAACGATCCTGCATTCAATGCGAAATACAACTCAGTTGGCAACAACTCTCTGAGCACCTGGGAATACGGCGCGATGATCGATATCTCGGAAGTAACAGGTATCCCTGAAACTTTCATGATCAACCTGCACCCGCACACCTGGCAGGACGAAAAATACAAAGGCGCTGACGGAAGCGGTATTTCTACCAACAAAGAAGGCGGCCAAACCGTAATCGTGAGAGGTATCAAGCAATAATTGATCAGAACACCATGCATCAGGAAGGCTCCGCCACGGAGCCTTCCTTTGTACTTATATAAGTGTATGAAAAAAATTCTGGCATTAATGAGCTGCTTGCTGTTTTCTGTGGCTTTGACCAGCTGCAACAGTGGGCGGAATGCAAGCGACAAAGTTTATGCGCAGTTTTTGGAAGACCTGAATACGCTCATTGCACGGAACGAAGATTTCCTCGGCTATGTACGTACCAGTTCCGACAAGGGTGAGCTGCAAGAAAAATTCCTCGAACTCAGGCTGCAGTACAAGAAAACGGAAGCATTTGCAGAGTACTTCTTTCCAACTACGGTGAGACTTGTGAACGGCGCGCCGCTGGATGAAGTGGAAGATGAAGAGAATGCCGTTTTCGAGCCGGGCGGCTTGCAGGTGATCGAGGAGCTGATCTATACAGACGAGCCGCTGGAAAAAGAAGAGCTGATCCGTCACGTGCGCAAATTGCAGGTGAACAGCAAGCGTATGAAAATGCTCTGGGCTGACATCAGGATCACGGATACTCACGTGCTGGACGCGATCCGGCTGGAAATGTTCAGGCTGATTTCACTTGGTATCTCCGGATTTGACACACCAGCTTCCGGAAATGCGATCGCGGAGAGCAAAGTTGTGCTTCTGGCCGCTGAAAATTACCTGGGATATTATAAAAGTACATTGCCGGAAGTCGACAAGCTGCAAGAGAGAATCGGAAAAGCGGTGAAGTTTTTAGACCAGAATAAAGATTTCAACAGTTTCGACCGGGCTGCATTTATTACCGAACACATCAATCCTTTTTGCGAAGCCCTGCACGAAAATCAGGTTTTGGCTTCCATTCCATTCAGTAAAGACCGTAAGTTGCTCCGCAGCGACGCAGCAACGCTTTTTGAAAAAAATGCATTTGACCCGGAAGCAATGGTCTCCGTAAGCAGGTTCAGTGCTACTGCCGATCGCGTCGCATTAGGGAGAAAGCTCTTCTTTGACGCCCGCGTTTCCGGCAGTGGAAAAACAAACTGCGGCTCCTGCCACAATCCCGCACTCGCTTATACCGACGGACTGAAAACAAGCAACGGAGCGGGCAAAGATCCGATCCTGCGGAATGCGCCCACGGTGATGTATGCAGCCTTGCAGCAGAACATGTTCTACGATTTGCGATCGCCTTCGCTTGAAGACCAGGCTGCGGATGTGATCCACAATACGGATGAAATGCGCGGTTCTTTAAAGGATTTTGCAAGAATGATCACGGGCGATAAGGAGTATCGGCAAATGTTTGAAAAAGCCTATCCCGAGCTTGGTAGTATCCGCCCGGTATTTGTCCAGAATGCGCTGGCTACATTTGTCCGTTCGCTTAACCCCTTCAATTCCCCATTCGACAGGTATATGCGCGGTGATAAAAAAGCATTAACCGACAACCAGGTAGCGGGTTTCAATGTATTTATGGGTAAAGCCAAATGCGGTACCTGCCATTTTGTTCCGCTGTTTAACGGTACCGTGCCACCGGATTACCAGCGCACCGAATCGGAGGTACTCGGTGTGACAAGTAGTGCCGACTTTACTAATCCCGTGATGGACTCGGATAAGGGCAGGGGCAAGTACAACCGTTTTCCGCAATGGCAGCATGCATTCAAGACGAGTACACTCAGGAACATCGGCAAAACTGCGCCTTATATGCACAATGGCGCTTATACTACTTTGGAGCAGGTAATGGAATTTTATAATGAAGGCGGAGGAGCAGGATTAAAAATCAACGTTCCCAACCAGACACTGGCGCCTGACAAGCTGAACTTGACACCAGAAGAAATAGCACAGGTGATTGATTTTCTGGAAAGTCTCACCGATCAGCCTCAATAATCAAACAGCGTCGCTCGCGCTGACAGTACCCGGTGTCGCGCCTGATCACGGTGATTCGCACTCGGATCAGCGCCATTCTGCTGTGCTCGCGGTAGGTAAGGAGTGACGATGATGTCACAGACAAATTCACTTTGGATTAACAGCGGGCGCATCAGCTTTGCTAACACAAAACTCTTTTCCTAAAAACTCTTGTATAAACTTTCTGGGAGTTGTGGAAAGGTAATGGCGAAAGTCGCGGATCAGGTGGCTTTGGTCATGATAGCCAAATTGGTCCACAACAGAAAGCCAGTCGACAGCGCTTCCTTCTTGCTGTATAAATTCGATTACCTGTTTAAAGCGAAGGTAACGGGCCAGTTCTTTGGTCGAAAACCCCAGGTACTTCTGGAAGCGCATCTGGATCGTGCGCGTTGAAAGGTCCGCGTCAACGGCTATCGCCTTCGCAGGCTGCATCTTGCCTGTCCGCGGCTGCTGCAAATCGCCGAACAATAATTGCGCTTCTGCGTCCGCTTTTCGGATGAAGATATTTCCGTACTCCATCAGTACGTCAATGCGGCTTTCCAGTGTGGAAAGTGGCTGCAGTATCTGCCAGAGTTCCATAAAGCCGCCAATGCCCAGCATTTCGTCCGGGTTTTTGATTACCTCACTTTCCATGCTGTCGGCCGGAATTTGAAACAGTCTGTAAAATCCGTTCGGCCTGAACACAACCACAATCAGATCGCTGTTTGGCAATAATTCGTAGTTCATCATTTTGCGGATTGGTCCCGCAACCGCAATGCGATCCAGCCGTTGATTTTCAAATTCTTTGTCACCAAATGAAATCCTCATCGGCTCTCCGAAATTGAACACCAGCATGGTTTCAAGGCTGGGGGACAGATGTTGGGTGATGATGGTAAAGTCCGCCGGCGTGCGAATGCAGTAAATGTGCTTGATCACCTCGTACAACTCGCCAGCCACTTCGAAATGCCGCCCAACTGGCTGCGGAGGTACATTGCTGGTATCTGTCATGGCGTGTTTATAGTTAGCGTTTCGTTTTCTTACAATTTTGGCAGGAAGCAGGATTCTAATTTTGGTAAACGTAAAATCAAAACATTAATCATTACTGCAAATGGAAACTGCAAATTCACCCCAAATTCTGATTACGGGCGCCACCGGAAATATCGGCAGGGAACTTATTAAGTATTTGTCCGGCAAAGGCGCGCCATTTCGTGCAATGGTACGTTCACTCGATAACGTTGCTGCCGGAAGTCTGCTGAATGCAGCGTATGTAAAAGGCGATTTTAACGATGTAAGTTCATTGGAGAAAAGCCTTGTCGGGATAGAAAAGGCATTTCTGCTGACTAATTCCTCTGAATTAGCGGAAGCTCAGCAGCTACGTTTTGTGGAAGCGGCTTCGCGGGCCGGCGTGAAACATATCGTAAAACTCTCACAATGGGCGGCTGACCTGCATTCGCCGGTAAGATTTTTACGCTATCACGCCGTGGTAGAGAATGCAATACTGGCATCCGGTTTAAAATATACCTTCCTCCGCCCAAACCTTTTCATGCAGGGGTTGCTCGAATTCAGGGATACCATTCGTTCGCAGGATCAGTTCTTCGGTGCAATCGGAGAAGCAAAGGTGAGTGTCGTAGATACCAGGGACATTGCAGCTGCTGCCGGCGAAGCGCTCATTCATCCTGCGCATGAAAATAAAATTTATAATCTGACTGGCCCGGAAGCTTTGTCGCACTACGAATTGGCCGCGAGGTTATCCACTGCTGTTGGAAGAAACATCCGGTTTGTCGATGTTCCATCAGAGGCGCTGCGAGATATGCTGCGGCACATTGGCTTTCCCGATTGGCAGGCAGAAGGATTAATCGAGGATTATGCGCATTACAAAAGGGGAGAGGCGGATACTGTAACTTCCGGGGTCTTGGAAGCAACTGGAAGCGAACCGCGCAGCTTTGATGCGTTCGCCGCAGACTACGCTGGCCTTTTTGTAAATTGATCAAAATCAGACAGAACGTGACCCGCTTCCAGGAATAGTATTTGCTGCACTCTCAATAACTTACAAAGCTAGTTTTCACTAACCTGAAACGTTATGCATATCATACTGGGAGGTACCGGGCACGTGGGTTCTGCGGTGGTAAATGCACTGGTCAGCAAAGGCGAGCCGGTAACCATTGTAACGCGCAACAAGCAAAATGCAGCAGCATGGGAGGGGAAAGGTGCACAGGTAGCAGTCGCCGATGTATTTGATTCGGCGCGATTAAAGACCGTCTTTTTAAATGGGAAAACCGTATTGCTGCTCAACCCGCCTGCAATGCCCCATACCGATACCGTGGAAGAAGAGAGACGAAGTCTTAGGTCTATTTTCAATGCAATGGACGGTTCCGGGTTGCAGCGCATTGTGGCATTGTCAACCTACGGAGCCCAGCCCGGTGACCGGATCGGCGATTTGGGAACTTTATACGAAATGGAACTGGCGCTCAGGCAGCAAACTATCCCATACGCGGTTGTCCGTGCAGCATATTACATGAGCAACTGGGATATGTACCTGGATTTTGCAGACCAGTCAGGCGAACTTCAAAGCTTGTATCCACCTGATTTCAAAATTCCGATGGTAGCACCGGAAGATATTGGCGAGCTGGCCGCCGATCTGTTGACAGGCTTTGATAAAAATGGCGAGATGCACTACATCGAAGGTCCGGAACATTACAGTACCCGCGACGTAGCGGCCGCATTCTCCCAAAAACTAAAAAAAGCGATTGTCCCCGTAGCTATTCCGCAGCAAAACTGGCGCACATTCCTCACTAGCGCTGGCTTCTCCGAAGTCGCAGCTGAATCCCTTGCCAATATGAGTGAAATCACATTGAAGAAGGACTACGAAATTACATTAGAGCCGCATAAGGGAAGGATTACCCTGCAAGATTATATCAAAAGATTGGCGCCTGCGCCGGCAACATCTTAAAAGTTGCCGGCAAAAGCTTTCCCCGACTTATTGTCCGTCAGCGAAACTGCGTGGATGCTGCCGACGCCCGAAAATGAAATACTCAGGCCGTAAATGCGACGCAGCGGACGCTGGTAGCCCGCCTCGTACACGAGCTTGTCGTTGACATACAGCTTGGCGCGCTTGTTTTCAACCCGCAGCTGCAATTTTCCGCCTGTTCGAAAGTCTGCGCCGAGGAAGTCGAGCCCGTTCTGCTTGCCGTCTTTGTTGATCTCGGAAAATTGCAGTTTGGTCCAGTGCAGACAGCCGGGCTTCATCATATTGACTGTGTGCCGCGACGATTCTCCAAATACGATCAGCTGTACCTGCGAGCACCGCACACCAACCCGGTCGGCAGAGGTTTGTATGCTGGTCACGAGATTGAAGTTATCGCCGTCGATCTCCGTGGGCTGACTGTTTATGAAATCAATAAAGAAAGTCCGGTTTGTATCCACGCCCGCCCGGGACACTTCTGTCGCGCTGACGAAGTTCTTCCCCTTCGTAAATAATCCGGGTATCTCCACAGGATATACGCGCGTGGTATCGTACATCATGTTGGCCGTGGCAGTCCACCCGTTTGAGCGCAGGTACACGACCGTGGAGTCAACTACCTGTTTGTTGAGTTTGAGAAATGCATAATACCTGCCCGGTCGCTCGTAATAATGCGTAACTACGCTGTCGGCCTGCGACAATGTCACCTTTCCGCCATCCCCGAATTCCAGGAAAAGCGGTTCGCTCGAATTTTCGTATTGTTCAGCTCCTACGACGGAAAAAATGGCTGAATGCGGGTTTCCTCCAATGGGGTTGCGGCACGTAAGGCGTGCCGCAGCTGCCGGCGTGCCGTAATGTTCTGCATAGTATTCAGCCGCACCGATCAGCATGATCAGGACAATCAGCCCCAAAAGAATCTTAATCGCATACCTCCTGGATACAGGCTTTTTCGCCAGTTGGGTGGTCTCCGGCTTGCGGGGGGGTGGTACAGCTGTTACCGGCGCGGCAGGTACCGGATTTGCCCGCGCGGGAATTGGTTTTGCCTGCGTAAAGCTCTCCCAGTCGCGGTACCCGATGTAGCTGGCAAGCGCATCCCGGGTCGCCTTTTGGGGGTAATAACGTGCGTCTGTTTTGATTTTGCCAAAAATGCGTTTAAGCGTATTGGGACTGATCTGTACGTGCGTCTTCTTGTAAAGTATACTGCTCAGCCGAATGTAGTCGCTGTTCGTCCATTCCGGAATATCAGGTTTGCCATAGATCTCGCTGATCAGCTGACACCCGTAGTCCAGGTAGTCAAGCTGGCTGGTCTGACCTTGTCCATTCTCCATAATAATTTCACTCTAATATCCTGATATGTAAAGGTTTGGCTTGTCCATAATTTTGTACATGCAGCTGGTCAAGCGCTTTTTCGGATCATCGTATTGTGCAAATTTATATTTGCTAACTCAAATTTTCCGAAACGACCAGGATCGTTAACTGGCACTAAACCTAAATATCTAAAAATTATGCGACAAAAAACTCTACTAGGTTTTGTCATGCTGCTCTTTGGAATTTCACCATTAATGGCGCAGACCAGAGAGCTGAGCGGCAAAGTTACTGACGAGGCTGCGAAGGAATTACCCGGTGTCAGCATCGTTATTAAAGGTACGCAGCGCGGGACCGCCACCGATGCCAACGGTTTATACAAGCTCACTATTCCTGACCAGGGCCCCGTCACGATCACTTTTTCATTTGTTGGTTACCAGAGCCAGGACGTTTCTCCGACGGGACAATCAACGCTGGACGTTACCATGAAGCCCGAAGATAATGCATTATCGGAGGTAGTAGTGGTGGGTTACGGTACACAAAGGAAGAAGGATCTGACCGGCGCCATTTCTTCCATTGGCTCCAAAGAAGTTGCCGGCCGTCAAACCATCCAGGTTTCCGATGCATTGCAGGGGAGCATAGCGGGTGTGTCGGTAACCCGCAGCAGCGGCGCGCCGGGCGCGGGTTCCAATATCCTGATCCGGGGTATCACTACCATTGGCACCAATAACCCGCTCGTGATCGTCGATGGAGTACCCGTGAGCAGCATTGATAATGTAAACCCGGGTGATGTTGAAATATCACGGTTTTAAAAGACGCGGCTTCTGCGGCTATTTACGGGTCGAGAGGTGCAGCCGGGGTGATTCTTGTTACTACCAAACGTGCTAAGAATGGGCAGGGTAGTCTGGAATATACCTACGAGTATGGCGTGCAGCGGGCTACTGCTATGCCGGAATATGTGGGCGTGCAGGATTATATGCGATATTTTAATGAGCAAACCACGAACGATGGCGCGAGTACCGGCCCATTTGGGCAGGCTTTCATCGATTCGTACCTGGACAGCAACCGCGTCAACCCCGACGAGTTCCCGAATACAGACTGGCAGCGCGCATTGGTTACCAGAAGAAATGCGCCGCGCCAGCGCCACGACCTGGTGTTTACAATGGGCACGGGCAAGATCAAGACCAAAGCTTCACTGGGCTATACCAGTTCAGGCGCATTCTACGACAACCGTTCTTACGATCGCTACCTGTTTCGGGTCAATAATGATTTGCAGGTGAATGATAAGATCGGTGTGAACCTGGATGTTTTTTATAAAAGAACAAACAACCAGGGCAATGCGAACGAGCTTCCCAACAGCGATTTCAACCCGATCTATGAGGGGCGGGTAATGCCTCCGATTTACGACGACGTGTATTCCGATGGCAGGCTGGCATTTGGGAAAGACGGAAGAAACCCGCTGGCCAAGCTCCGCAACGGGGGCTTTACGCGCTCACTTTACAACCAGATCGGCGGCCGGATTTCATTTAACTACAAACCGGTCGATGGATTGACGGTAACTGCATTGGTAGCGCCTGTTTTTGATCTGGATAAAAATAAATATTTCTCTAAACAGATCCGCTACACCAATCCCGACGGTACACCAAGTACGATTGTGAACCAGGCGCGCACTGTGCTCACGGAAGGGCGCTCAGAAGCTGTGAGCATCAATGGACAGCTGCTTGCCAATTATGTGAAAGAGATCAATGGCGCACATACGATCGATATTCTGGCAGGTTTTGAAGAAAATTACCGCTCCCTGGAAACATTAAGCGCGTCAAGAAGCGGCTTTGCGTTGACTGATTTTCCTTACCTGAATTCGGGTTCCACCGAGTTGCGCGACAATGCGGGGAGTGCCAACGAGTCGGGCCTGCATTCGTTTTTTGGAAGAGTGCAGTACAACTATAAGAGCAAGTATTTTCTGCAGGGAAACCTGCGCTCGGATCTTTCATCGAGGTTCGCGGCTGCTTACCGTAAAGCGGTATATCCGTCGGTTTCTGCGGGCTGGACAATCTCCGAGGAGAATTTCATGAAGGGCAATACCTGGCTCTCGTTCCTGAAACTGAGAGGCTCCTGGGGCGAGGCAGGCAATGAGCGGCTGCTCGACAAAGACAATAACCCTGCTTACTATCCCTACCTGGCCACGATTGATTTCAGTACTGCCTTGTTTTATCAAAATGGCAGTGTAGTTCCGCTGACCGGCGGTGCACAGCAGGTTTATGCTGTTGAAAACATCTCTTGGGAAACGAGCCGTACCATTGATTTTGGCCTGGACGCGGCTTTCCTGAATGACAGGCTTACCATTGCAGCAGATTATTATAAGAAAACAACGACCGACATCCTGCTTCCGCTCGACATTCCCCTTTATCTCGGTTTCGACAAACCGAACCAGAATGCAGGTACCTTGAACGTGCGCGGCTGGGAGTTAGAGGCAGCCTGGCGCGATCGCATTGGCAAAGTGGGCTACTCGGTAGCCGCCAATCTATCCGACGCCAAATCAACTGTCGGCGACCTGAAAGGCACGGAGTTTCGCGGCGACCAGATCATCCGGAATGGCAGCGAGTACAACGAATGGTTTGGATACCTCTCCAACGGACTTTTCCAGACGCCGGATGAAATTACCGGTGCGCCGGTCTTGAATGTAACCACCAAGCCGGGCGACGTCAGGTATGTGGATGTGAATAAAGACGGAAAGATCACGACCGACGATAAAGTACTGCTTGGAGGCGCCTTGCCGCGTTATTTATACGGAGGTAACCTGCGTGCCGATTTTAGCGGATTCGATTTCGGGGTGAGTTTTCAGGGTGTTGCTAAAAAGTTGTCCCGCCTGAACAACGACGCAGTACAGCCTTTTGCCGAAGCCTTTGGCAATATGCCGGCGGATATGGTGGGTAAGTTCTGGAGTGCCAACAATTCTCCCGAACAAAACCTGCGGGCTACTTACCCTCGACTGTCGCGCACTTCCAATGCAGCTAATTATACGCTTTCGGATTACTGGCTGATCAATGGCGGGTATTTCCGGGTGAAGAACTTCACGCTGGGCTATACTTTGCCGCAGGACCTGATCAAGAAAGCGGGCGTACAGAGTTTGCGGTTTTATATATCCGCCAATGATGTTTTCTCGCTCAGCAAATTTCCCAAGTACCTCGATCCCGAATCGGCCAGCTACTCTTACCCGATCGTCACCACGCTCATGGCAGGCGCAACCATTCGATTCTAAACCCAACCCGCATTTACGTTATGAAAAAAATAGCATTTACTTTTCTCCTGGGGGCGGCTCTATCGGGCTGTCACACGCTTGACCTGAATCCTTTATCCGAAGCTTCCACAGGTACTTTTTACTCCAACCAGACAGAGCTGGAACTGGCGGTAAATGATCTGTACCGCACGGCATTCTGGTCAAATGACAATGAGCTTTTCAGCGACAATGAGTGGCACCGCGGCCAGCTGATCAATGCGGTAATCGGCGGCACGATGAATGCCGACGATGCCGCCGTGCAGACTTTCTGGCTCAATTCATACAAAGCCATCGCACGTGTGAACTCGTTTATTTCAAACAAGGACCGTGCCGCTGCCAACACGCCGGCTTCGATCATGCTCAGGCTGGAAGCTGAAATGCGCCTGATCCGCGCTTACCAATATGCCAGGCTGATCACCCATTTCGGCGACGTGCCCCTGCTGACCGAGCCGCTGGTGCTGGAAGAATCTTACACAGTGCAGCGGACAAACAAAGATGAGATTCTGGCATTCGTTTTCTCAGAACTTGATTTTGCGGCCCAAAACCTGCCGGTAACCTATGCGGCTGCGGAGACAAAGCGGCTCACAAAAGGCGCCGCGCTTGCCATTAAGTCGCGAACTGCATTGTATATGAGCAAATGGGCAATTGCGCGGGACGCGGCAAAGGCGATCATGGAGTCAGGGGCCGGTTATGAGCTTCATCCTTCTTATGCGCCACTTTTTACCAGAGCAGGTGAAATGAGCCGGGAGCTGATCATCAGTATTCCCCGGGATGAAAAGCAGCAGGTTTTCGGAGGTGCGGGTTATGTGCAGGATAATATTTCGAGGAATGCAGGCGGTTTCGGGGCGCAGCTGCCGACCCGGGATATGGTCGACGCTTATGAATGCATTGACGGAAAACCGATCGACGAATCGCCGCTCTACGATCCGAAAGCGCCATTTAAAAACCGTGATCCGCGCCTCACAGCTACGGTAGTCGAGTTCAACACGCAGTGGCTGGGCTACAACTACACGCCACACCCGGACTCTTTGCAGGTTTTCAGTTCCAAGGAAAACAGGAAAGTACCCAACAAGGATACCCGCGCAGTGGCTGCATTCGCCAGTTTCACAGGGTTTTTATGGAGAAAAGGAATTGATCAAACCTGGCCTGACCGGCTGGTAGAAGATAATGACGCGATCATTGTCCGCTATGCCGAAGTATTGCTGACTTACGCGGAGGCGAAAATCGAGCTTGGCGAAATCGATGCCACTGTTTTGAATGCAATCAACCAGGTGCGGGCGCGGGCTTATGGGGTGAGTGTGGAAGAAACCAAATCGTATCCGGCGATTACTGCCACCAATGCAAATGTACTCAGGCAGCTGGTTCGGCGGGAGCGACGTGTGGAATTTCCGCGCGAAGGTTTGCGCTACATGGACCTGATCCGCTGGAAGTTGGCCGAGAAAGTACTGACCCGCCCTGTGATCGGCTTGCCCGATCCGGCCGCACAGAACCGCGCCAAATGGCCTTTCCCTGGTGTGACGCCGCTCGACGAAGACGGCATTGCCGATTACTCCGTATTTGGTGCCGACGTAAAAGTGCTGGCACAGCGGAATTTCGACAAGAGCCGCCAGTATCTCTGGCCAATCCCGGCAGTTGAACGAAGGGTAAATACCAATGTCACGCAAAACCCGGGTTACTGATTTTACTTTTTTTCTAATTCCTGATAAGCTTAATGATTGTTTTAATGAAAAGATATTCGCTCCTGACCCTGCTGCTGGGTTGGCTGGTTCTGTGTGGCTTTGATGTGAAAGCGCAGTTCAAAGGCAAACCGTCATTTAGCGGGATTTACCCGCATCTGGCGATGTATAACAATGAGGGTGAGTGTGGTACCGGTGCAGTTGTGCCCTGGGCAGGCAAGCTTTGGGTGATTACTTACGGTCCGCATTTGCCGTTTGGTTCTTCTGATAAATTATACGAGATCAGCACAGACCTGAAACAATCCGTATTCCCGGGCAGCATTGGCGGAACTCCCGCCAACCGCATGATCCACAACGAAAGCAAACAGCTTTTTATCGGGCCTTATGCGATTGACGAAAAGGCGAATGTGCGCGTGATACCGTACAAAGCAATGCCCGGCCGGCACACGGGCAATGCAAGACATTTGACCGACCCCAAAAACAAAATCCTGTACGGGACAATGGAGGAAGGTGTTTATGAAGTAGATGTCGCCTCATTGAAACCGACAATGCTTTACGAAGATGGGAATGTAGACCGGGCAAAGGCAGCCGACAAAGCTACTTACCAGTTTAAAGGCTTGCTTCCCGGAACGCATGGAAAAGGTTTTTACTCGGGCCAGGGGGTGGTGGTTTATTCCAATAACGGGGAGCCGGGGAAGCGCGCCGAGATTGATTTCGATATCGAGTCAGGTGTGCTGGCTGAATGGGACGGAAAAGACTGGAAAGTGGTGCGCCGCAACCAGTTTGTGGAAGTAACCGGCCCCGGCGGTATTTACGGAAACAAAAATGCCAAAACAGACCCGATCTGGGCGACCGGCTGGGACCATAAGTCGGTATTGCTGGGCGTGCGGGACAATGGAAAATGGAGCTTTTGCAGATTGCCAAAAGCAAGTCACGCTTACGATGGCGCGCACGGCTGGAACACCGAGTGGCCGCGCATTCGGGACGTGGGAACTGCTGCGAAACCCGATTACCTGATGACCATGCATGGCATGTTCTGGCAGTTTCCGGGTGCATTCACATCCAAAAATGCAACGGGAATACGTCCGCGCTCAGCTTATTTGAAGGTGATCGGCGATTATACGCGCTGGAACGATCAGCTGGTTTTCGGCTGCGACGATTCGGCACAACGCGAATTTTTGAACAAAAGAAAAGCGAAAGGCGGCATCGAAGGTCCGGGACAATCCAACTCCAACTTGTGGTTTACTTCGTTGGATCAACCCGATAAGCTTGGTCCGAATACAGCCGAAGGTTCTGTTTGGTTAAATGAAAATGTAAAAGCAGGTGAAGTGTCCGAACCATTTTTGTTTGCAGGCTGGCCCCACCGGTCGGTTTGGGTGCAAAATAACGGAGCTAGTGAAGTGAGTTTTGCCATGGAAGTTGATCAAAATGGAAAGGGTACCTGGTCTGCATTGAAATCTATTTCCATTCCCGCAAAAAGCGCCAGACGCATTGATTTCACCAATGCAGAAACAGGCGAGTGGATCCGGCTAAAAGCAGCAAATGCCACGAATGTCACGGCGCATTTTTACTATTCGGCCAGTGACAAACGTTCCGCTACGCCCGACACCATTTTCAACGGACTTACCCTGGCTTCCAAGGCAAAAACCACCGGTGGCCTGATCTATGGACTGGGCGAAAACCGTCGTTCGCTCGCATTGGCCGCCATGGATTACAGCGGAAGCACGGCAAAAGAAACGGGTTATTATGAGCTGGATGCAGACATGAAGCTGGTGCGAAAAGACGATGCGAAAACATTGGATTTTGTAAAAACCAAATTTGCTATCCCGCAAAAAGTGGTAACTATCGAAGAATCTTCGGTGCTCGTGGTGGATGATAAGGGGAGACGCTGGCGGTTGCCGCTGGGTAACGACGCTTTTACGGGATTAACAAACGAAGGCGCATTGCGGATCTGTCGGGAGGTAGCTACCGAGCGTGACCTCTTCAACTGCCACGGGACATTCTATGAGCTGCCGGCTGAGAATGCAGATGGTTATGCCAAAATCCGCCCCGTTGCTTCGCATAACTTCCGCATCAACGATTACGCTTCTTACCGCGGCTTGCTGGTAATGACCGGTCTTGATGCAGACAAAGCTTCCAAGAACAGCCATATTATTGTTTCAGACGACAAAAAAGCGTCAGTTTGGGCAGGGGCGATCGACGATCTCTGGAAATTGGGCAAGCCAACGGGACACGGCGGTCCCTGGAAAAACACAAAGGTGAAAGCCGGTGAAGCTTCCGATCCTTATCTGATCAGCTTTTACGATAAGAAGAAGTTGTCTCTTTCTCATGATGCAAAGACGACAGTTACATTCACCCTCGAAGCAGATCCGGTTGGCAACTGGCCGTGGATGGAGTATAAAACCTTTGCCGTGAAACCTGGCGAAACGCTCCACTTTGACTTCCCGAATGAGTTTGCCTCCCGCTGGGTCCGGTTCAGGACCGATGCCGATTGTGGGGCAACTACCTGGCTCGACTATAAGTAGGACAATCTTTATACCGGCTTTATACAAAAAGTGTGCACGTGCACACTTTTTGTATTTCTGGCATTTTCAATAGTAACTAAAATAGAAGTCTTTGGAAGAAAGTCGAAATAATATTTTACTAAAAGGGAGATACTTAAAATTTAATTACATTACCTGCGGTTACTAGTTCAATAATCCAAAATTAAACCTGCTGCCTATGGAGAAAGCCAGATGAACAAACTGAAGTCTGCCCCACTTGTGCCCGTTTCGGGATTCATGCACCTGTTATAAAACTAAACTCTTAAAAGCTTCACGCTTACCAACCCATTTCGGTTATGAACGATCGATACAAAAACCTATTCAGGATCCCTGTCATTGCAGCATTGTCGCTGTACATGGGACTGGAACCTGCCGGAGCTGCAAACCCCGGCCTGCACAGCAATGAGCTGACAGCAGCAACATCAAAACGCGCCGAGTATACGGTAACGGG
Organism: Dyadobacter crusticola DSM 16708; assembly: GCF_000701505.1. Classification (GTDB taxonomy): domain Bacteria; phylum Bacteroidota; class Bacteroidia; order Cytophagales; family Spirosomataceae; genus Dyadobacter; species Dyadobacter crusticola. The sequence goes on from NZ_JNJB01000006.1 coordinate 136,517, forward strand.
AAAAGTAGTTTCCGCCGAAGGCGAGGCTCTACCCGGAGTCAGCATAGTTGAAAAAGGCACCAACAAAGGTACCACGACCGATATTGACGGCGCATTCAGCATTAATCTTACCAATCCCGGTACCACACTTACTTTCAGCTTCATCGGCTACACAACCAGAGAAGTGGTGGTAGAAGGAGCTACGAACCTTGATATCGTCCTCGAATCGGACGCAAAGGGGCTCGATGAAGTGGTGGTTGTGGGCTATTCAGCCAAGAAGGTAAGGTACCTGTCGAGCTCGGTATCTACGATCAGCAGTCAGAAACTGCGTGACGTCACTTCCAATGAACTCCCGAACCTGTTGCAGGGTAAAGCGCCGGGCGTGGTGGTTTCCACGAACTCGGGCGATCCGACTGCTCCGGCCAGGATTGTGATCCGCGGTGCGGGTACCATTTCCGCAAACAGCTCGCCGCTCTACGTGGTCGACGGGAACATTGACGGTAGCTATAACCCGGTGGATGTGGAGAATGTAACCGTTCTGAAAGACGTAGCAGCTACCGGTTTGTACGGTTCACGCGCTGCAAACGGGGTTATCATCGTGAATACCAAAATGGGTAAGGCGGGCAAGACAGAGATCAATTTCAATAATACATTCGGCTGGGCCAAAGCCACGACAGGTAACTTCCGCCTGATGGATTCGCAGGAGCTGTACGATTTCCAAAGCACTTTTAACCCACGCGACCCGTCTGTTTTGCAGCGGAACACAAACTGGTGGAATGAAGCATTCCGTACCGCATTTGTCAATAACCACAACGTTTCCATTTCCGGCGGTTCGGATAAAACTACTTTCTACGTTTCCGGCAACTATTATAAAGAGCAGGGAACGGTGATTGAGAATGATAAAACAGGATATAATTTCCGGACAAACCTGCGGTCGCAGCTAACCAACAAGCTGACTGCCGCAGTGCTTTTCAATGCACAGTATACGAGGGATAATTACCAGAACAGTAATACCTTGTACGATGCATACACAAACCTTCCATTTGATCCGGCCTACGAAAACGGCGCGCCGACTGATGGTCGCTCTTACCCGAACTGGCTCGGTCGCGACCGGGAGAACTTTCTGCATTCCATTCAATACAATTTCGCGAATGCAAAAAGCCTGAGAACGAGCCTGGACATAAACCTGGATTATGACCTGACTGACAAGATCACACTGTCGAGCTACAACAGGGCCAACTTCGGAAATGGCTCCGGCGCTACTTACTACGACCGCCGTACCAAACAAGGCGGCGCGAATGGCGGCGAGCTTTATAACAGTAATTACAACAACTACCGTTTGCTGACGTCTAACCGGGTCCGTTATTCGGAGGAATTCGGCAAACACAGCCTGACTTTGCTGGGCGTAGCGGAAGCCGAAACAACATTCAGGGAGGAGAATACGACTTCGGGCAAAGGACTTCCCGCGGGACAGGATGTACTATCAGTCGCAACGGACATCCTCGTCTCGCCGACCAGCTTCAATGAGCAGATTGCATTCCGTAAGTTTTTGGGCCAGGCCGATTACAATTATGACAACCGCTACTTCCTGGTAGGGTCGCTGGTGAATGAGTTTTCTTCTTTGTTTGGTAAAAACAATTCCACAGCCAACTTCTTCCAGCTGGGCGCTTCCTGGGTTTTAAGCAATGAGAATTTTCTCAAAAACAACAAGGTACTTTCGTTCGCAAAACTGCGCCTGAGCCACGGAACAGTAGGTAATGCAGCTATCCCGAATTTCGCATCGCTCGGATTGTACACGATTTCTCAATCAGCCAGCTATGCGGGTATCCCGGGTGCGCAGCCATTTCAGAAGGGTAACCCCGACCTGACCTGGGAGAAAATCCGCGCTTCCAACCTTGGGTTTGATATCAGTCTGTTTAACCGCATTGACCTGACCGTTGATCTTTACAACAAAAAATCCGAAGACCTGCTTTACCAGAAACCGCTCACCGCGACGACGGGTTACAGCTATGTCTGGGTCAATGCAGGATCTGTGCGCAACAGGGGCGTAGAGCTCAGTCTGACTTCCAATAACCTGAGCGGAAAAGAGCTTACCTGGGAAACCAACTTCAATATGGCGTTTAACCGCAACAAGATCCTCGAACTGAGCGGTGGTGCGGCGACATTCCGTCCGGGTAACCGCTTGCCGCTTGCAGCCGGCCACGATATGGGCGAGTTCAATTTACCGGTTTGGGCGGGTGTAAATCCTGAAAACGGCGACCCGCAATGGGAGAAGATCGTAACAGATGCGAATGGGAATGTGACGAAAGAACTGACCAATTCATACAGCTCCGTGCAAACCGCGCAGTCCCGCCAGTTTACAGGTAAATCGTCCAACCCGAAATTTACGGGCGGTTTGACCAATACATTGGGCTACAAAGGATTTACATTGTCTGCATTCTTCAACTTCGTGTACGGCAACTGGGTTTATAATGAAAGCCGCGCGTATTTTGACAATGATGGTTTGTATGAAAGCTACAACCAGATGATACTGGCAAAAGACTGGTCGCGCTGGGAAAAGCCGGGCGACGTTGCGACGCACCCGAAGCCCATTGTGGGCGGTAACAAGGATTCCAACCAATCTTCGACGCGGTACCTGGAAGACGGAAGCTATATCCGCCTGCGGAACGTGCGGCTGGGCTACAACATTCCGGTGGACGCGATCAAACGGATCGGATTTGCGCGTGCCAACATTTTCGTGAGCGCGGATAACCTTTGGACAGGCACCAAGTTCACCGGCCCGGACCCTGAGGCTTCTTTCTCATTTGAAGATACCCCGGGAAATTCCAGCATTAAATACCCGATCAGCCGCAAGCTGCTCTTCGGTGTCAATTTCACATTGTAAAATTCAGCAGATATGAAATTTATAAAATCAAAACTGTTATTGGCACTTGGAGTGGTGTCGATGCTATCCTGCGAACAATATTTTGATCCTACCACCAACATCGATGAAACAACTGCGCTGACAAACGAATCGGACGTGCAGACTGTAACCATCGGGACTTATGCATTTTTAAATAAATCCAATTACGTATACAGCGGCCATATTATGATGGAGTACCCAAGCGACGAAATCGCACAAGGGCAGATCTCCGGAAATGATTTTACGCGCGTGTACCGGTATACCCATATCAACACGTCGACGCACGCGACCAATTACTGGAGTCAATGCTATAAGATCATTGCAGCGACTAACAAGGTGATCGGCTTTGTTTCGAACGACGCTTCGACAGAGTTGAAGCAGCTGAAAGGTGAAAATCTGTACCTCCGTGCGATGGCGCATTTCAATATGGTGCGGATGTTTGGAAGACCTTATCCACAGGAGAATGGAAATAATCCGGGCATCCCCATTCTGCGCGACGGCCTGAGCGATGAAGAAGCCACGAAGTTGCCGAGGTCTTCGGTGAAGGAAGTATACGATTTCGTGATCAGCGACTTGCTGGCTGCGGCTGATCTGATGACGGTGAAAAAGTCGAATATTTACGCGTCAAAGGAAGTGGCTTATGCATTGCTTTCGAAGGTATACCTGTTTAAAGGCGACAATGCAAATGCATTAAAATATGCGAACCTGGTGATTGAAAGTGGCAGGTATTCCTTGCTTTCTTCGTCCAATTACCCGAGCTATTTTAAAGTTGTTCCTGAAAATAACACGGAGACGATCTTTGCAGTGCGCCACACGAGCGTGCAGATCGCTGAGATCAGCAGTATGTACATCAGCTCCGATCGTTCGGGTACTCCGCTCGCGCAGGGTGTGAGTGGCTGGGCCGAGTTGTATGCTTCTCAAAAGTATGTCGACTTTCTTTCTCAACATCCTGAGGATCTGAGAAAATCGTTCATTACGCCTTATGTGCTCAATGGGAAGTTGCAGACCAACACCAAACTGACGCCCGCCACGCCGATGTATTATATCAATAAATACACTTTGCAGGATAATGTGATCAATGCATCCTCGCCGGTGTACCTGCGTCTGGCAGATATTTACCTGGTGCGTGCAGAGGCGAATGCGAAGCTGGGCAATACTGCTGCTGCACTAGCCGACGTGAACCTGATCCGCACACGTGCCGGGCTGTCGGGAAGCGCATTGCACACGACTGCGAATGTGGCCGCTGCCGGTAAGACTATCCTCGACGTGGTTTTGGAAGAGCGCTTTCTGGAACTTGCGTTTGAAGGTCACCGGATCTACGACCTGTTCCGCAACGGGCGCCCGATGGTGCGTAACTATCCCGGCACCCACGCACAGAACAATACGCCGACCACGGATGTAAGGCAGACCATTCAGCCTACCGATGCCCGGGTCGTGTTTTTCATTCCTCAGAATGAAATCGATCAGAACAAAAACCTGATCCAGAACCCATAATCACATTATATTCTGTTTAAGTAGTGCGGACAGCAGACAGGTTTTCTGCCTGCTGTTTTTTTGCGCTTTTTTCTGACTATGCTGCGCTCGGCATTTTGTCATTAATAAAGATTTCCAGAGGCAATCCGAGATGCTTGTGAAGGTTGTGGATTTGCTGTAAGGTAAAGTACCGCTTCCGGTTAAGTATCTCAGATACTCTTGACTTGGGACCTATAAACTGTTCCAAATCTTTATTCTTCCAGCCATTTTCTTTCATCAGATATTTGATTGCGTCGATTGGATCCGGATATGGTATTGGATTGTGCGTTTGTTCATAAGCATGCACCAGCGTGCTGATGACATCCAGCTCATCATCCAATTCAGAATAAGGGGGCGGAGCCAGCGAAAGTAGCTCATCAATGCGTTTGAGTGCATTCTGGTAATCTAATGCCGTTTTGATTGGGGTTATGGTTACTGTACGCATTGTTGCTGAGATTTTGCCGTAAGCCGGTAATTTCAGTATTATTTTCCAGACTTGTCTAATCCTGGATTTTCAGTTGTCATTGGTTTTTAAACATTTAAAACTTTACAAATGGAACCAAGATTAGATTTTCAGGAAAAAGGAAAAAATGCGGCGAAGGTGCTTTTCGGAGTGGGCGGTTACCTGCATAAGTCGGCGATTGAGCTGCCTTTGCGGGAGCTGGTGGTATTCCGGGTGTCGCAGATTAACCAGTGCGCATACTGCCTGGATATGCATTACAAGGATGCGCGCGCAAAAGGGGAGACCGAGCAGCGGCTTTATGGTTTGAGCGCGTGGCGTGAAGCGCCTTATTATACCGAAAGGGAGAGGGCCGCTTTCGCCTGGGCAGAAGCGGTTACCAAGTGCGAGGTACCCGATACGCTTTATGCCGAAGTGAAACAGCAGTTTTCAGACGAGGAACTCATTGACCTGACGATGGTAGTGACGAACATCAACACCTGGAATCGTATTAACATCGCATTTCCGAGCACGCCGGGTAGTTATCAGGTCGGCCAGTTCGGTTGAGAAATGCATTTCTTTGCAGCTGTTTAAACAACCCAGATCATTTAAAATTTCAAAATAGAAACCAAGATGAACGAATTCCTGATCGCAATCCATCGTGACCTGAAAAGCAAGGATGCGAGTCCCTCGCCCGAACAAATGCAAGCTGCAATCAAGCCTTTCCAGGATTGGATCGGCAGCATAGCCGCCCAGAACAAGCTCGTAGCCCCTCCAAAACGCTGGGACCTCGACGGCCGCGTAGTGACCAAAAACAGCACCGTTACGAACGGACCGTACGCCGAAATCAAAGAATCAATCGGCGGCCTGTTCCTGATCCGCGCCGAGGATTATGAGGAAGCGGTAGAAATAGCCAAAGGCTGCCCGATCCTTGAATGGGGAGCGTCAGTGGAGGTCAGAATGGCGGTTGGTTAATGGGAGGAAAGGGGGATGGAGGAAGGGGAGGATGGAAGTTTAGAGTTTATGAGTCTATGAGATTGAAGTTCATTGCATTAAATTCCGTTTCCCCCAAATCACTCATTCATTCACTAATTCGCCGTTCCACAGCGGCTCATTCAATCATTCAATCATTCACTCATTCAAAATTACTCCATGCTCCCACACCTCTTCCGCACAGAGTATCGCAACATTGTTGGGGTGCTTTGTTATTTGTTTGGGATTGAGCATGTTGAAATTGCGGAGGATATTGTGAGTGACACATTTCTGGCAGCTACTGAGCACTGGAGTATTCATGGTGTTCCCGATAATCCTACGGGCTGGCTTTATGCAGTTGCGAAGAACAAGACCAAAAATTATCTCAAACGAAATAGCTTGTTCGAGAAAAAGCTGGCGCCCGAAATCAGGTATACCACCGAAATTTCAGAAGAGATCGATATAGATCTTTCGGGTAAGAACATCTCAGACAGCCAGCTGGCGATGATCTTTGCGGTTTGTAACCCGGTTATTTCCACAGAATCGCAGGTCTCGCTCGCATTGAGCCTGCTCTGCGGTTTCGGCGTGCAGGAAATAGCAGATGCTTTTTTGACGAACAAAACAGTGGTGTACAAGAGGCTCAACCGCGCCAAGGAGAAGCTGAAAGAGGCCCGGATCCGCATTGAACAGCCTACTTTGTCAGAGATCAACAGTCGCCTTGATCCGGTACTCAAGACTTTGTACCTGCTATTTTCGGAAGGTTATTATTCGGAAAGTCAGGATACCGTGCTCCGGAAGGATCTGTGTACCGAGGCAATGCGGCTTGTCTCGCTGCTGCTCAGTAGCCCCGTTACTAACAAGCCTGCTGTCAATGCGCTGCTGTCGCTCATGTGTTTCCATGCATCCCGCTTCGATGCGCGTGTCGGGGATAATGGTGAAATGATTTTGTACGAAGATCAGGACGAGACACTTTGGGATCAGGAGCTGATCAGTCTGGGGACGGATTTTCTGATCAAAGCGTCGACGGGAGATGAAGTATCCAGGTATCATCTGGAAGCCGGAATTGCATTTTGGCATACTCAAAAAGAAGATACGACCCGGAAATGGGAGAGTATCCTGGAACTTTACAATAACTTGCTGATACTCGAATATTCGCCCGTAGCTGCATTAAACCGTACATTTGCAGTCTCGAAAGCAAGAAGCAAGGAGCAGGCGATCGCGGAGGCAGAAAAGCTTGGGCTCACTGGCAGCCACTTCTACTATTCTCTCCTCGGGCATCTTTACACGGATCTGGATAACAGCAAAGCTCTGGCCCATTTTCAAAAGGCACTCGAACTGGTCGCTTCCAATGCAGACCGCGAGGTGATTAGAAAGAATATGACAAAACTGACGAAATAGAAATGGTACGTCTGGAATCTGAAAGGTTGACTTACAAAAAATTCACACCTGCGGACTTTGATGATTATTTCCGGCTGGTTTCCCGCCAGGATGTAATGGCGTACATCACAGGCGCCGGGCTGGATGAGGACCTGGCAAAAGCGCGTTTTCAGGTGGCACTGGATGCAGATTGCGGCCTGGACGAGTTTGGCTTTCTGGCGGTGGCTGAAAAGAATGGCGCTGCATTTGTAGGATTAGCCAAGATTGTCCCGTTTGAATCAAACCTGACAGAGGTCGGATACGCATTGTTTCCCGAATTCTGGGGAAAAGGTTATGCTTCGGAAATTACGCGCACCATGATTGATTATGCAACGGAACTAGGGACCGTGCGGGAATTGATCGCGATTGTAAGTCCGGAGAATGCGTCTTCGATCAGGGTACTTACCAAACAAAACTTCGAGTTTTTCCGAGAGCTGTCCCAGTCTTCGGGTACCCGCCACGATTATATTCTTCGGATTTGAATTGAATGGATTTCATCAAAAAGAATGCTCCGGAAAGACAGTCTGCGCTTCCGGAGCATTTTCATTTTACAGCCAAACCACCTTCTGCTCGGAAACGTGAGACTGTCCGATAACGTCCGCATAGAGCTCCGGACGGCGTGCTTTCAGGTAGCGGGAGCCGCCGGCTTGGTCGAGTTTTTCGGGTGTCAATGTTGCAATGGCGATCGCGTCGTCAAGCTCGCGGCATTCGGCAATAATGTCGCCAAATGGATCTAGGATCATGGAGCAACCATTTTTCAGCTGGTCATCGTCCATTCCGATCGGGTTGGAGAACACAGCATAGATCGCATTGTCGTAAGCACGGGCAGGCAACCATTTCATAAGCCACGCCCTGCCTTTCAGACTGTCAAATTCCTGACGCAGCGAGGTAGGATCGGCGGCGCGGTTGTGCCACAAAGCCGGATCTACGAAGCCCGCGCCCGGACGCGTCGAAGGCGTACACATCGTCACATGCGGCATAAAGATGATATCTGCCCCGAGCAATTTGGTAGCGCGCACATTTTCAATCACATTATTGTCATAGCAGATCAAAATGCCGCATTTCCAACCTAATAAGTCGAACACAACATATTCATTTCCAGGTGTCAGGTGCGAATTGATGAATGGATGAAGTTTGCGGAACTTAGCCACCAGCCCATTCTGGTCCACACACACGTAGGCTTTAAACAGATTTCCTTCTTCGTCCTTTTCAAACAATCCCGCAAGCACTGCGATGTTGTTGTCGCGGGCAATGGACGTGAGCTCGGTAATACTCGGGCCGTCAGGAATCGGTTCAGAAAGTTCCAGCATCTGCTCCCGCGAGAGCTTCCGAGCGAAAGTGTAGCCCGTAACGGAGCATTCATGAAAAGCAATGGCGTTTGCGCCTTTTTCGGCAGCTTGCTGCGACAGCTTGCGGATCACACCCAGGTTATAGGCTTTGTCGCCGCTCTTGTTTTCAAACTGGGCAGTCGCAATTTTAATAGGTTCCATACTCGATGATCGTGAAAGTCGAAAATGTGAGCACAAAAATAAGCAGGTGGCCCGCAGCACGCATCATGCAAAGAGGAAAAGTAAGGCCGGAGTCGCACGGTAATGAGCAAGCGGCGCATTTGCCCGCCTGCTTCGCAACGGGAATTTAACAGAATGATAATCTAATATCATCCTTTGGCCGTAAATGTTGGGGTACGTATTAGTTTTCCTGCAAACAAGCGTAAAAAATGCTTAAGCGGACAGATTTCATGGAACTTCTTCGGGAATGACCATGTACCTATTTAAGTACTATTGTGTGTGTGATGTGAATCTGGGGCTCAAAGGCCGGAGATACAGCCTTCACACATACGCTGCATGAACTCATGAATGTGCAGGTAGTGGGGCCGGTCTTGTAGAAAAATCGATTTGCTAACAAAAACTAGTGATAAACATCAATGACACGCGTATGGTAACGGGACTACTTTCGTCGAACTGGTCTTACACCTCGGCACGGATGTTGAGTAGTGGTTATTTATGATTGACAAAGTGGAAATTTTGATTTTTGAAGATCACCCGGTGACAGCCAGGGGATTAAAGGCTTTTCTGGAAAAAAGCCTGAGTACAGACAAACCCGCCACAGCAGAAATATGGTATCCAGGTCAAAAGCCGGCACGGCAGGCGCCTGCGGATATCTTTATCCTTTCCGTTAATCCGCGATCTGCGTTCCCGGGAATTTTTGATAAGCTACAAAAAGAATATTTCATTGACCCGAAACAGCTGGTCGTTTTTTGCGACAGTTCAGAGTTTCGCACGGGACTTGAATATCTATATAAAGGCGCAGCAGGCTTCGTTTTCAAAGAAACCAACCTTTTAGAGCTGGTACGGTGTGTGGAGACCGTTTCAAGCGGACAGCCGTATATCTGCCAGGAAGCCGTACAAAAAATACTGTGGCACTTTATGCCCGGTTCAGATATAACCTTAAACCTGAAATCCGAAGAATTCCCGCTGACTGCCAAGGAGTTTGAGATCGCGAGGGAATTGTCCCGGGGGCTCCGGGTAACCGAGATCGCACGCCGCTTCAACATCACGCCGGGGCGGGTAAGTATCTGTAAATCTTCCATTTTTCGGAAACTCAACATCAAAGATCACCGTGAGCTGTCGGCCAGGCTCTTCGAACTTTCGGCAAACCGGAAGGTCGTGTAGGCTCTTTCTCATTTTTCCGCATCCTTGTACTTGTATTTCAGGAACAGCATGATCACGTTCAGGATGATCGTAAATGCATTGGTAGCGATAATGGGGATATCCTTTTTGTCCGCCCCGTAGTAGATCCACAATGCATTACCAGTGAGCATCACAATGAACATCATGGTCGAGACTTCATTCGCCTTTTTCTTTTTGATGGTCGTGATCAGCTGCGGCAGTACCGCAGAGGAAGTGCATATCCCCGCTACTAATCCAAGTATTTCAATAAAATCCATTTCCTGTCGCTGTTTGGTTGGCGCAGGTTTAGATAAAAATTGTGCCGTGGAGCGCAAATCCTTGCTGAATGGGCCTCAAAAATTACTTGCTGATGTTTAGTCCGGGCTGGTAAGTGTATACAGAGTAGGGGAGCAAACGCGCCGCGACCCAGCGTGCGACCAGGCAAGCCACTACGATCGGGACGAACAGTACATAGCTTTCCGAAATGGCGCAGGCCAGGAAAATGGCGGTAAAAGGTGCGTGAATGCTGCCGCTAAGTACTGCCGCCATTCCGATTACTACAAAATTGACAGGGATCAAGCCGAGCCCGAAATAGTGGTTCAATGCATTGCAGACCAGCAGTCCCAGGAATGCGCCTATGAACAGGCTTGGGGCGAAAACGCCACCATCGCCGCCGGCGCCCAATGTGACCGAAGTGGCCACCGGTTTTAGCAGCAGCACGATCAGCAGTGGTAATAAGAATGCAAGCGAGCTTTGGGGCGCGGCAGCAAGCGCGTGTTTTATTCCCGAATATCCTTCGCCGTAAAGGCTCGGAAAAAGGAAAATAAGGGTGGAAATCACCAGCGAGCCGAGCACGATCCGCAGCATATCGTGCTGGATGGAGGCAAAAAGCTTTTTGCCCAGAAGTACGCATTTGGTCAGGTAGGCTGCGCTGAATCCCGCCAGTACGGCCAGCAGCAGCATATAAGGTATTGCCTTCAATTGCCAGCCGCTGATCTTGAAATCAAACAGCGGCTTGTAAAACCAGAAGTGCGTCAGCAGCCAGGCTGTGAGTATTGCGGTGGCCACGCTCACGTGGTGCAGCTTGCTTCTTCTTTTTGTAAAAACTTCGTATGCAAACAGAAAACCTGCGAATGGCGCATTGAAAAGGGCAGTTAGCCCCGCTGCCAGCCCGGCGCAGATCAGGTCAGTTCGGTACTTTTTCAGAAAGCCCGCTTTTCTGGAAGACAATGCGCCGATCGCCGCTGTGGACACTACTGTGGACACTTCAATTCCGGTAGACCCGCCAAAGATAACCGTGAGAAATCCATTGAAATAATGGGACGGGATCTTGTAAGCCGGCAACATGTGCGCATCCTTGTTGATCGTGTCCATTACTTCTTTAATACCCTTGTTGGTTTTGTTACGAAACAAAAACCGCCGCAGTACATAGATCATCGCCAGGCCAGCAAAAGGCAGGACCAGGATCAGCGCTTTGTTGTGGACAATGCTTTCGAGGAAAAGTTCTTCGTAGTGTTCTGTGATTACTTTCAGGGTGTCGGCAACGAGCGCGGACAGCAGGCCGGTTACTGCGGCTGCGAGGATAACTGCGGATACGCGGCGGACTTTCTTGTTTTGGTATGCACTTAGTTTCATAGCAGGGATGGTCACCGGTACCTCCGTTTCCAGATTTTGTACCAATGTTTGTTTTTGGGATAATGGCGGTTCGGTGCCATATTATTGACAAAAATGGCCACCAGCAGCAGGATCAGCACACCCGTAAGAACCGGGCTGAGGACATATTTATAGCCAAGTGCCGTAATTTTTTCTGAGCCAATGTTCGCGATTAATGCAGTAGCTCCGCCGGGCGGGTGCAATGTGCGGGTAATCTGCATGAACACAATCGAGATCGATACTGCGAATGCAGACGCCAGCCAGATGTTTCCCGGAATCAGCTTGTGCACCGTAACACCCACCAATGCACAGATCAGGTGGCCGCCGATCACATTTCGAGGCTGTGCGAGCGGACTGTTGACAATGCCGTAAATCAAAACAGAGGACGCACCGAAGGAGCCGATCAGGAACACGCTGTCGGAAGCGGTAAACATATTATTGTTGAAAAAACCGATCAGCGCGATACCGCTGAAAGATCCCAGAAATGTCCAGAAATGGTCTTTGAAATCGACCAGGGTTTCCTTATAAATCACATAACGCGCCATGCGCATGTGCTTTCTTAAATGCTTTCTCAATGTTGGTTCGTGATTGAACTGCAAAATTATAATGTTAATGTGAACTATACGGTTCCCTGCGGCCAGGAAAATCTCCCCGGCAACGCTATTCTCGGCATACACTAATCATTGCTGTGTGATTATGGAAAAACGTTACCTGCTGTTTTTATTGAGGTAAAGCGCTGACCGCCCGGCCAGTGCAGAAGATTCAGTACTTCATTGGAGTAATCCGGTAAGCGGTTGGTCTTTCCTTTTTGGAACTATGAACCTGGATTCTGATGAGTAATGAAAAATTAGTTTGCGGCGGAGAGCTGGAAAACGAAGCTGATTTCAGCGGAGAGCGCCGCTTTTTTCTCAAACAATCTGTCGCAATAGCCGGGCTCTCGTTCCTGCCTGTGCCTTTTGCAGCTGCTGAGGGTGCACCTGAAGTTTTTGAAAATACAGAAACAATCCAAATGTCCCTTACTGTCAATGGTACCAAGCACCGGCTCGCCATTGATCCGAGAACTACTTTGCTGGACTTACTGCGCGAGCAGCTTGCATTGACCGGCACGAAAAAAGGCTGCGACTTCGGACAATGTGGCGCGTGTACCGTGCATGTAGACGGACAAAGAACACTTGCTTGCCTGTCTTTCGCAATTATGCAGCAGGGCAAAAAGGTACATACCATTGAAAGTCTGGCTAAAAATGGCACGCTGCACCCATTACAGCAGGCTTTTATCAAACACGATGGTTTTCAATGCGGGTACTGCACGCCCGGACAGATTATGTCGGGTGTGAGCTGCATTCGTGAGGGAAAGGCGGACAATGCAGCAGATATTCAAGAATACATGAGCGGAAACCTCTGCCGCTGCGGTGCTTATCCCAACATTGTGAACGCAATTATGGAGGTCAATAAAAGCAGCAAGCAGGTATGAAAGTGTTCCAATATCTGCGTCCCTCGAAAGTTCAGGACGCAATCCGGGCAGTCAGCTCTGATCCGGGAGCCCGGTTCATCGCAGGTGGTACCAATCTCATTGATCTCATGAAAAGGGGCATTGTTGCGCCCAACAAGCTGGTGGATATCAATCACCTGCCTTTGAAAAGGATCAATTATCAGTCAGGTCGCTTGAAAATCGGCGCACTTGCACTGAACAGTGAAGTAGCGGCACATCCGATTGTGCTGGCAAAGCAGCCGCTCCTGGCGCAGGCTCTCAACGCCGGCGCCTCGGGCCAGCTCCGCAATATGGCGACTGTGGGAGGTAATGCATTGCAACAAACCCGCTGTCCTTATTTCTACGATATTGCATTTCCCTGCAACAAACGCCAGCCCGGAAGCGGTTGTGCTGCTGTGGAGGGTATTAACAGGATACACGCGATTTTCGGTGTTGAAAAAGAAACTGCCACGCAATCGTGCATTGCTGTGCACCCAAGTGATATGAGCGTGGCGCTGGCGGCACTTGATGCAGAGGTGACCATTGCGGGTACAGGCGGTGAGCGGAAAATTCCATTTACCAGTCTGCACCGGTTACCGGGCGACCAGCCGGAGCGCAATACCACGCTGGAAAGGAATGAGCTGATTACGGGCATTGAAATACCTGACAATGGTTTTGGCAAACACGCGCATTACCTCAAAGTACGCGATCGCGCTTCTTTCGCTTTTGCAATCGTGTCGGTTGCGGCTGTTTTAGATATAAAAGATAGCAGGATCAATACGGCGCGACTCGTCATGGGCGGTGTGGCGCACAAGCCCTGGCGGCTTTTTGAAGCAGAGCAGCATTTGGTGGGTAAGCCGGTTTCAGAAGCGGAGTTCCGGCAGGCGGCAGAACTGGGTATGCGCGGTGCCGTCACTTTTGGTCATAACGATTATAAGCTGAAAATGGCGCCAAATGCAGTTGTTCAGGCGCTGCTTTATGCTGCCGGACTCGAATAAAAAGCACAAACGATCATGGAGAATAGAGATTCGCTGGATAGGGTGGACGGGCCGGAGAAAGTGGCAGGTACAGTTACGTATTCAGCTGAATACAGGTTCAAAAACCTCGCACACGCAGTTTTGGTGACGAGTACCATTGCCAAAGGGGAAATCACTGGCATCGAAACCCGCCAGGCTGAAAATGCCCCCGGTGTGCTCGCCGTATTGACGCACCTGAATGCACCGGAGATACCCGGAAATCCCAAAGCAGTGCAACCTGCCGGCCGCGCAGCAGTAGGTACTGCTTTCCGCCTTTTTCATGACGCTTACATCTACTTTGACGGTCAGCCGGTTGCATTGGTTGTTGCTGAAACACCTGAAAAAGCAAAGTACGCAGCTTCTTTGGTGAAAGTGACTTACCAGGCCGAAAAGCACGCGACTGACTTTGAAGCAAACATATTGAATGCGGTAGTGCCGGGTAATGTACAAAGAAGCCAGAACTCGCCTTTCAAGGATTACGAACGCGGCAACCCCGGCGCGATTGCCAATGCAGCCGTAAAGATCGAAGCCACTTACACCATTCCCACGCAGCACCACCAGCCGCTGGAACCTCACGCTACAGTCGCGGTTTGGGAGGGCGATGATAAGCTTATTGTTTATGATAAAAATCAGGGAGTTAAGTCTGCTCAAGGGAACCTTGCGCAGACTTTTAAATTAAAAAGAGAGCATGTAAAGGTAGTTTCGAAATACATTGGCGGCGCGTTCGGCTCCGGTATCCGCGTGTGGCCGCATACCGTGGCGGCGGTGCTGGCGGCGAAGTATCTGAAACGTCCCGTGAAGCTGGTACTTGGCCGGGAGCAGATGTTTACGTCAGTCGGTTACCGGCCTTACACAGTACAAAAACTGGCAGTCGGCTCCGAGCGAAACGGAAAGCTGGTGGCCATGGTACATGAAGGTACCGGCCAGACTTCCCAGTATGAAGAGCACCTGGAACGTACCATTCTGGCAACCCGCGCCTTGTACGCCTGTCCGAATGTAGCTACGAAGTACCGCCTGCTGAACCTGGATGTAAGTACACCCACCTGGATGCGCGGCCCCGGAGATGCTACGGGTATGTTTGCATTGGAGTCGGCGCTTGATGAGCTTAGCTATGCGCTCGGCATTGATCCGCTTGAACTGAGGCTCCGGAACTATGCGGAGTTTGATCCCGAGAGAAACCTGCCTTGGTCGGCCAAGTCGCTCCGGAAATGCTATGAAACAGCGGCGAATGCATTTGGCTGGAAAAACCGGAAACCTGAGCCAGGTTCTATGAAAAGCAAAGGCGTGCTGACAGGCTTCGGAATGGCGTCGAGTTTGTACGGATTTCACCGGCACCCTTCGCAGGCGAAAGCAGTCTTGAACCGCGATGGTACGCTGGTCGTGCAAAGCGCCACGATGGACATCGGTCCGGGTACAGGTACCGCCATGACGCGCATTGCGTCTGAACAACTGGGTATCAGCAGCGACAAGATAAGGTTTGACCTGGGCAGCTCAGACCTGCCTGATGCGCCTGGACAGAATGGATCTTCCACAGTTCCGAGTGTAGGTTCGGCGGTATATGCCGCTTGTGAATCGCTGAAAACCAAATTACTATCGCTGGCCGGCACAATGCCCGCCTCTCCGTTTCAGGATATTGGCCTCAATGAAGTTTTGTTTGAAAACGGGCAGCTGGTTTTAGCGAGCAAAGTAGGAACATCCATTTCTTTCCGGAAAATTCTTGAACATCACAATTTGACGCAGATCGAGGCGCAGGAAGATTCCAGGTCCGGTGCAGAGCGGGACAAATATTCGATGTATTCTTTCGGCTGTCATTTTGTTGAAGTGCAGGTACAGCCGCTCACAGGCGAGGTGCGGGTGACGCGCGCAGTTACCTGTGCTGACGTGGGCAAAATCATCAATCCTAAAACCGCCCGCAGCCAGGCAATCGGCGGACTCGTAGGTGGCATTGGAATGGCGCTCATGGAAGCTTCGGTCATGGACCACCGCTTTGGCAGGTATGTGACCAGCGACTTTGCAACTTACCACATTCCCGTCCACGCCGATATACCGCAAATGGAGGTATTCTTCATAGACGAACCCGATCAGCACGTCAATCCCATTGGTGCGAAAGGATTGGGTGAAATCGCGATTGTGGGTGTGGCGGCTGCGGTTGCCAATGCAGTTTTTCACGCCACAGGCAAGCGTATCCGCGCGCTGCCGATCACACCAGACAAGCTTGTTTGATAATATCCCGACTGACAATTAGCTTGCTGTTCTCGAATCTTAAATGCAGATCTACTAGCCATATTCATGAAAAAAACCATTCTACCAACGCACAGCCTTTTCGTTTCATTGATGCTGCTGCTCGCACTGCCGCATTTGAGTAGCGCCCAGCAGGAAGATACTTCCCGCGAAATCGATAGGATATTTGAGCAATTCAAAAAGACAGACCGGCCCGGTTGTTCCGTGGTAATCGTGAAAAATGGTGAAGTAGTTTATAAAAACGGTTTTGGAATGGCCAATCTGGAATATGGGGTTCCGATTACTTCCGGTACTGTTTTCGACATTGCGTCTGTTTCCAAACAATTTGCCGGCGTGGCCATTTCTACCTTGGTACAGGAAGGTAAAATCTCGCTGGACGACGATATCCGCAAGTATCTCCCGGACGTACCTGATTTTGGCCACAAGATCACGATCAGGCACCTGGTACACCACACCAGCGGGATTCGCGATTGGCCGGAGGCACTCCGAATTGCAGGCTGGCGCTGGGATGAGGTGATTTCTTTTGACGATATCATGCGGATGGTCAAATACCAGCGCGACCTCGACTTCAATCCGGGCGAGCGTTATTCTTATTCCAACACCGGCTACAATCTGCTCGCAGCCATTGTAGCAAAGGCGAGCGGGAAAACTTTTAGTCAGTGGACAGACGAACAAATTTTCAAGCCGCTGAACATGAGCTCCTCCTGGTTTCAGGATGATTATACCAAACCGGTCAAAAACCTGGCTTACTCTTACTCGCCTGGTGAGGGCGGTTACCGGAAGGTTCCGGGCTCGCTTACTGCTTACGGATCCAGCTCGCTCTTTACCTCGGCCGAAGATCTGGGTAAATGGGTGATCCATTTTGATAAACAGATCGCAGTGGGAAATCCCGTTTATACGAACATGCTGAAACCAGGTCAACTGAACAATGGCGAAAAGGTAGACTATGCTTTCGGGCTGGCGAGAGACGAGGAGCGCGGAATAAAAACAGTTTCGCACACCGGCGGCTGGCAAGGTTACCGGACTATTCTGCTGAATTATCCCGAAGAAAAGCTCTCCCTGATCCTGCTCAGCAATGCGGCAGACTTCAACATCGCCCGCTTCTCCGCTGAGGTCTCCGAAGTTTTCCTGAAAGACAAATGGAAAAAAGATGAAAAAGGCGCGGCGAATGCAGGAGTCGGGCAATTGCCTACCGTCGCGCTGAATACATCACTCGCCCGGAAGTATGTGGGTACCTATGAACTGGGTCCCGGCTGGACCGTTGCTGTGACCCTGGAAAACGGCGCATTGATGGTGCAGGCTGTCGGTGAGCCGAAGTTCCCGGTTCAACCCAAATCCGATTCCACTGTCTGGATCGAGGCTTACGGTGCTTCCATGACTTTTGTTAAAGACCAGAAAGGAGAGTTTAATCTGCTTAGGTATAAGGATATCAAAGCAAAACGGGTGAAAATATATCCCGTTGATAAGCAATCATTTGGAGGGCTGGCCGGTACCTATTACAGTCCTGAGTTTTTCACCGAATACAAAGTGGATGTAGCCGGAGGAAAAGTTACAATGTACCACATGCGAAACGGAGATCTTGTGCTTACGCCCGACGCCACAGGCGCTGACCGGTTTTCAAGCAACATCGGGACAGTTCAGTTTACCAGAAATGCGCAGCAAAGTGTTACCGGGCTGACTTTCTCAGGCGGGCGCGTGAAGAACCTGCGTTTTGACAAGCGTTAGGGGCCACCTGAAAAATTAAAACGGCATTTGATCAAAATGAACAATGCGGTAAGTATTTTTAACAAAGTCAACTTTAAACATGTCCACGGGAGATTTCAGACCCGTTAATCATTGTCCTGATTGTTGGCATGGATTTTCTTATCAGATCCTGAAACCCGTTAAAAATCCACGACTCCGTAATGAGCCAAATTGTTAGTAAGACGCTTGAATTTCTAGTTGGAGGCGGTGAAATGGGGGAGAGGATCCGGCAGTTTGCCTGGGAAAAATCTCCGCTCGGTGTGCCGGAGGGATGGCCGCAAAGCCTGAAAACCTGCATTCGTATTATGCTCAGCTCCAAGCAGCCGATCTGGATCGGTTGGGGCGAGCACCTGATCAAGTTCTATAATGACGCTTATATCGATATCGTCCGCGGAAAACACCCTGGTGCTTTGGGCCAGCCTGCTTCGGTGGTTTGGAAGGATATCTGGCGCGACATCGAGCCCCTGCTCGAAAGGTCCATGCACAAGGACGAAGGTACTTATGTGGAATCGCAGCTCTTGATCATGGAGCGGAGCGGCTTCCCGGAGGAAACTTACTACACATTTTCATATACGCCCGTCCTCGGCGAAGATGGCCGGCCGGCTGGCATTATTTGCTACAATACTGCTGATACAGACAGGATTATCAACGAACGTTCGCTGCGGACGATGCAGCAGCTGGATACCCTGGCGCAGAAGAAGACGGAGGAGGAAGTATACGCGCAGGCGGCACGCGCGCTGGTCAGCAATGCACTGGATTTTCCTTTTGCGGTGATTTATAAAGTGTCGGATGAAGGGAAAAGGGCAGAAGTAGCGGCATTATCCGGCATTATTCCGGAAGATTTCAATATTTCAGGTTCTATTGATCTGAGCAGCGGCAGTTCACATTGTGAGGCGATTGCAGAGGCGGTAAATGCGCAGCGGATCGTAGAATCGAGCGATAGTAGCCGCTGGAAAACACTGCCCAAAGGCGCCTGGGATGTTTGCCCCCGGCAATTTGTCGACGTGCCCATTAAATCAGCCAATAAGAAATTCCCGATCGCTATCCTGACTGTGGGGCTGAACCCTTACCGGAAGTTTGACGATGCATATCGTAACTTTATTCAGCTCATTGCCGACCAGATTTCACTCGGGATCAGCAATGCGCAGGCTTACGAGGAGGAGCGGAAACGCGCCAAAATGCTGGAAGAGATTGACAAGGCAAAAACATTGTTTTTTACCAATATCAGTCACGAGTTCCGTACGCCGCTGATGCTGATGCTCAGTCCATTAGAAGAGCTTTTGAACAAACCGCAGATCGGACTTACTGAGACCGAGAAGCAGAACCTGGAAGTGACCCATCGCAATGCGGTAAGGCTGCTCAAACTCGTGAATACCTTGCTTGATTTCAGCCGAATCGAGAGCGGCCGGAGTATGGCCAATTACGTGCTGACCGACATTGCTGCTTATACCAGGAATCTGGCAGCGAACTTTCGGTCGGTGATCGAAAAAGCTGATTTGCAGCTGGTGGTCAAAACGGAGCCCGTTGCCGGGGAGGTGTTTGTAGATAAGCAAATGTGGGAAAAGATCGTTTTCAACCTGCTATCAAATGCATTCAAATTCACATTCAAGGGATCAATCACGGTAACACTCGTGCCGGGAGATCATGGGGTAGTGCTTACCGTGGAGGATACCGGAGTGGGTATCGCTGAACAGGAGCTGCCGAAGATGTTTGAGCGCTTTTACCGCATACAAAATAGTGCCGGAAGAACATTCGAAGGCACAGGAATCGGCTTGTCACTGATCCGTGAGTTGATCCTGCTGCACCACGGAGATATAAGGGTTGAAAGTGAGCTTGGAAAGGGAAGCCGCTTTATTGTGACCATCCCTTACGGAAAAGATCACCTGGATCCTACGCGTGTATTCCTGACCGATCCGGGCTTCGAGGATGTGACGCCCAGCCTGTATGTGGAAGAAGCCGCTACGCTGCTGCAATCTGCCGAGGTAGCCAATGCAGCGGAGGAGATAAACAGCCTGGCAGATACGATTCTGGTTGTAGACGATAACACCGATATGCGGCAGCACGTGCAGTCACTCCTGGGGAGGCAATACAGGACCATTCCGGCTGAAAATGGTGTGGACGCACTCCAAAAAATTGCCGAACAGACGCCTTCACTGATTTTGAGCGACATTATGATGCCGGAAATGGACGGTATCGAACTGCTCCGACATGTAAAAGATAATCCCGCCAGCGCGCAGATACCGGTTGTTCTGATTACGGCCAGGGCGGGAGAGGAGTCAAAGCTGGAAGGGATTGAAACCGGCGCAGACGATTACCTGGTGAAGCCATTCTCGTCAAACGAGCTGCTGGCTCGCATCAAATCGCAGCTGAAAATCTCGAAAACGCGCCGCCAGTTTACCGATGAGCTTGAAAGAGCCGTAAAGCTCCGGACAGAGGAACTAACTAAGGCGAACAAGGAGTTGGAATCGTTCAGCTACATTGCCAGCCACGATCTGCAGGAACCGCTCCGCAAAATCCAGACGTTTATCCATCTGATTGATAAAAACAAAGACAATCCGGAAGCCACGCAGAAGTACTACGAAAAGATCAACTCTTCTGCTCAGCGCATGAGCGAGCTGATCCATTCCGTGCTTACTTACAGCAGACTTTCAGGGACGGGACAAGAGCTGGCGAAAGTCGACCTGAACAACGTTATCAACGACATCAAGGTTGATTTTGAACTGCTGATTGCAGAAAAAGACGCGACAATCGTGACCGAAAACCTGCCGGTTATTCATGCAAATAAATTTCAGATGAACCAGCTGTTCTCCAATCTGATCAGCAACTCTTTGAAGTTCTCTCAAAAAAATCCGTGCATTACCATTAAATCAGAGCTGGTGGAAGGCAGGTCAGTTTCGGCTTTTCCGATTTTGCAACCAGAAAAGCCTTTTGCCCACATTATATTTACCGACAATGGGATCGGGTTTGAACAGGAGTTCAGCGAGCGTATTTTCAGCTTGTTCCAACGCCTGCACGGCAAGCAGGAGTATTCGGGAACAGGCATTGGATTGAGCATTGTCAAGAAGATCGTGGAGCAGCATGAAGGGTATGTCTCAGCCGAATCACGGCCTGGCGAGGGCGCGACGTTCCATATCTGGCTGCCGGTTTAAGTTGGCAGTTGCCCCGGAGCGCCGCACCTTGTGCCTTAACTTTCCTCGTCCGTATTCTTGATTTTCATCAAAAGCGCATACGCATTCTTGACAACCAGTTTCGTGTTGCTGCTGATCCCGCTTCCTTCAATCTGCTGGCGGCCTGCATGTACAAGTCCCGGCGTGATTTTGACCATTTCAAATTGTCCGCTGCCGCCGTCAGTAAATACGTATGAACTGTTTTCCCAGCGCACCACCGCATCCTCGGGCACGGTGAGTACCTTTTTGTTGCTGATCGATACATCGCCATTTACGAACATGCCGGGTACAAGCGTGGGGCTGTATTTTTCGAAGTGACAATGCACCTCAGCCATCCTGTCCTGATCCAGGTTTTTACTGATTAAAATGATCTCCGCCGAAAATTTCCTGTCGGGCTCGCTGTTGGTGTACGCAGTAACCCGCTGTCCGATCGAAAGTGACTGCAGATCTTTTTCAAACACATTCAATGCAAGGTGAATATCTCTGGGATCAACCAGTTCAAAAAGCATATCCGTCGGGGAAGTGTATTTACCCACATTCACATTCACCTGGGACACAAATCCATTGATCGGGGACACAATAGGTACTGACTTTGAAATATTATCCGCCTTCAATCCCGCGGGGTTAATGCCGATCACTTCGAGCTTTCTCGCGAGCGCATTCATCATGATCCTTTGTGTTTCCATTTCAGCTCTGGCCTGTTGAAAAACCTTGTCGCTGGCTGCCTTGGTTGCATTCAGGTCACGCTGGCGGGCGAATTCACTTTCTGCAAGTGCAAATTTCTCGCGTGCAGTCAGGTAGTCCTGCTGGAGCTGGATAAACTGCATATCTTCCAGTTCCGCGAGCACCTGACCTTTCTTCACGTGCATACCCGGCAGCATTTTAGTCGATTTCAGATAGCCGCCAAGCGGAAAGCTGAGGCTGACGGTACTCTGCGGCGGTACGTCGATTTTGCCGTGCAGGCTGAGTGTTCCGCTGATATTTTCGAGCTCGGGAGTCCCTACTTCGATGCCTACATTCTGCATTTGCTGGCTGCTGAAAGATACCAGCTGCTTCGAAGACGAGGAAGTTGCTGCGGTACCTGCTACGGGTTCGTCGGCAGGTGTTTCGGTGCGGCCGCTGCAAGCTGAAATCAGGCAGGCGCAAAGTCCGATCAAAAGGTATGTTTTCATGGTAAGTATCTAGTTATTGGTAAGTTCTAGTAATTGGATGACCGCCTGGTTGTAGCTGCTCAGCGCCTGTATGTAGTCTGTCCTGATCGTGATCGATTGGTTAACCAGGAAAGTCCATTGTATAAAATCGATTTCGCCTGCCTGGAATTGCTGGTCGGCAGTGGCGATGATCGCTTCCGCATTTTGCAGCGCCTGGTTGTCGAAGTAATCGAGGCTCTGCCTGAATTTCAGGACAGCTGCCTGGGCATTCGCACGTTCGGTTTGCAGCTGAGCGTGCAGGTACGCGGTTTCTTTTTGTGTTTTTTCAAAATCGGTTTTGGCAGCAGCTACCTTCGCCGACTGTGCTTTGAAAAACAGCGGAATACCAAGCCCGGCACTGACATAATGGAACCTGTTTTTACTGTTATAAGTAAGCTCTTGCCCATTCACAAGCTGAGAGCCGTTAATGCTCTGATTGTTGTAGCCAAGAGTCAAGTCGGGCAAGAGCCGCGCTTTCTCATTTTTCCAGCGGAACTCGGAAGCTTGCTGCTGGCTTCTTGCAAAGTCTAACAGCGGAATTTGATTCACGGAAGAATCCTGGACAGTCAGCAGGTTTTCAATGCGCGGACGCACTGCCTGCGGGATATACTGAATGCTGTCCTGCAAAAGCAAATTGAACGAACGGATAGCGATGGTGAGGTCGCTTTCGAGCAGGTTCAGCTGGTTGGTGATCTGCTGGCGCTGAGATTGCGCGGTTGTTTTTTCGAGTATGTTAGCTTCTCCCTTTTCAAACCGCATGTTGGATTTTGACTCAAAAAGATTGTAAATGCTGTCGGCGTACATCAGCAGCTTTCTGCGTTCTGCGAGATTGATGTACTCGTAAAACAGCTGCCGCACCTGCGTTTTCACTTCCAGTTCGGTCAGCCTGGTCTGCGCCTGCGCCGACTGGAAATTGGCTTCCAGCAACCGACGCTGGCTCGTGTACACAGCAGGAAAGCTAAAAGTCTGGCTAATCCCAAAACGGGTGTCCGAATTAACGCTGTTGAACTTGCCGATATCCGCATTGATGCTTGTTTTGTTGAGGTCAAAAGCGCTGGACTGTAATTGCCTGCTGCTTTCTTCATTCAGCCGCGCGCCTTGCAGTCTGAGATTCTTGCTCTGGGCAATTGAGATCGCGGTTGGAAGATCGACCGGTTTCAGTGCCTGCGCATTTGTATTTATTGGAATAAAAACCAAGAGCATTAACACCAAAGCCACGGTACCAGGCGGCAGTTTCTTTTTACCCTCAAACAAAAGGTACAATGCAGGTAACACAAACAAAGTCAATAAAGTAGCAGTGATCAACCCGCCGATCACCACCGTAGCGAGCGGCCGCTGCACCTCGGCTCCCGCGCCATTGCTGAGCGCCATCGGCAGGAACCCGAGGGAGGCGACGGCGGCAGTCATCAAAACAGGTCGCAGCCGGTTGCGGGTACCTGTGAGTACGAGGTCCCGGGGATCAGTGATCAATCCTTCCGCCTTAATCCTGTTGAACTCCGAGATCAGTACGATCCCGTTTAAAACGGCTACCCCGAAAAGCGCGATGAAACCCACACCGGCGGAGATACTGAACGGCATATCCCGCAAAGCCAGCGCAAAAACGCCGCCGATTGCAGACAGCGGAATGGCAGTGTAGATCAATGCGCCCTCGCGTACCGAGGAGAATGCGAAATACAGCATCAGGAAAATGAGCAGCAATGCAACCGGGACGGCAATGCTCAGGCGGGCTTTGGCTTGCTGCAGGTTTTCAAAAGCGCCGCCGTAGGTCACGCTATAACCCGGTTCAAAGCGGATTTTTGCATCTACTTTCTTTTGCAGCTCTTCTACGATCGACTGCACATCGCGGCCTCTCACATTGAACCCGACAATGATCCGCCGCCTGGTATTTTCACGCTGAATCTGATTCGGGCCTTCCACTTCGGCAATGCGGGCGACCTGGTAAAGTGGGACCTGAATGCCCGACGGAGTAGAAATGGGCAGGTTCTGAACATCGGTAATGTTTTTCCGGCCTTCGCTGCCGACGCGTACCACGAGGTCAAACTTCTTTTCTCCCTCGTAAATCTGCCCGGCGGAGGCTCCGGCGAATGCAGCATTAATCGTGCGATTAATATCTTCGATGTTAAGCCCATAGCGTGCGATTTCGCTTCGGTTAAAATCGATCACGATCTGCGGCATGCCGGTTACTTTTTCCACATACCAATCTGCTGTACCTGCTACCGTTTTTGAAATAGCACCGAGTTGCTCTGCGTACGTCGCCAGCTTGTTCAGGTCTTCGCCGAAAATCTTGCAGACCACATCCTGCTTGGCACCTGTCATTAACTCATTGAAACGCATCTGAACGGGGTACTGAAAGCCGGTTGTGATTCCCGGAACTACTTCCTGGGCAGTTTTGGCCATTTTGTCGGCGAGTTCCGGGAAGGTTTCAGCGCTGGTCCATTCCGATTTATCTTTTAAGACAATAATCATATCCCCGCCTTCGATCGGCATTGGATCGGTCGGAATTTCGGCGCTTCCTATGCGGGATACTATCTTCTCAACTTCGGGATAAGCATTTTTCAAACGCTCGGAAACACGGTTGATCGCATCGATTGTAGTACTCAGGTTCGTACCCACCAGTAGCCTGGTTTCAGTGGCAAAATCGCCTTCTTCCAGCTGGGGGATAAACTCTCCGCCCATTTGAGAAAATGTAAAAACAGCCACGCCGAACAATGCGAATGCGGCAACAACAAGTCCCTTTTTGAAATCCAGTGCGCGGATCAGCAGCCTTTGATAACCCACTTCGAGACGCGCCATAATACGGTCTGACCAGTTGGGTTTGTGTGCGACTTGCCGGCTGATAAAAACCGCGCTGATCATCGGCACGTAAGTAATGGATAGGATAAATGCGCCCAGAATCGCAAATGCGACAGTTTGCGCCATAGGTTTGAACATCTTACCTTCAATACCCGAAAGTGACAAAATCGGGAGGTAAACGATAAGGATGATGATCTGCCCAAAAACAGCCGCATTCATCATTCGGGAAGCTGAGCTGGTTACTTCACGGTCCATTTGTTCCCGCGAAATCGCGTGCACGCCTGCATACTGGCGAGATGAATGCAAATGGTGCAATATCGCCTCCACGATAATAACTGCGCCGTCGACGATGAGTCCAAAGTCCAGCGCACCCAGGCTCATCAGGTTGCCGCTCACGCCGAATGTGTTCATCATCGCAATTGCAAAAAGCATCGACAGCGGGATCACCGAAGCGACAATGAGGCCCGCACGCAGGTTACCCAGAAAGAGTACCAGGACGAGTACCACGATCAAAGCACCTTCCGAAAGGTTTTTTTCAACAGTACCAATCGCATTGTTCACCATTTTGGTGCGGTCCAGGAAGGATTCTATTTCCAAACCTTCGGGCAGCGTTTTCTGGATTTCTGCAATGCGGTTTTTGACATTCTTGATCACATCGGAGGAGTTGCCGCCCTTCAGCATCATCACGATCCCACCAGAAAGTTCACCTTTGCCGGCCATCGTCAATGCACCGTACCGGATCGCTGATCCCAACCTTACTTCGGCAATATCACGCACAAGTACCGGCGTGCCGTTTGTATTGGTCTTAACCACGATGTGCTCAATGTCGTCCATTGAACCAGCGAGTCCCACACTGCGGATGTACAGTACGGTAGGACCTTTTTCAATGTAGGCTCCGCCGGTGTTCTGATTGTTTTTACCCAAAGCTGTAAATACGTCGCTGATGGTCAGGTTTAATGATTTCAACTGTGCCGGGTTGACAGCCACTTCGTATTGCTTCAAATCTCCGCCGAAAGTGGATACATCGGCAACGCCAGGCGTGCCCAGTAGCTGGCGTTTGACGATCCAGTCCTGCGTGGTGCGGAGATCGGCGAGGGAGTATTTTTTTTCGAAGCCGGGTTTGGGTTTGATCACATACTGATATATCTCGCCCAACCCAGTGGTGACAGGCGCTAGCTCGGGTGTTTCTGCATTCTCATCGATCTCAACCTGGGCGAGGCGCTCGGTGACCTGCTGCCGGGCCCAGTAAATATCCGAACCATCTTCAAAAACAATGGTAATCAGCGAAAGTCCGAAGCGGGAGAGGCTGCGGCTTTCTTTCAGGCCAGGGATGTTGCTGGTGGCTTGCTCAATGGGAAATGTGATCAGGCGTTCCACGTCTTCGGCACCCAGTGAAGGTGCGGTAGTGATTACCTGTACCTGGTTGTTCGTAATATCAGGAACTGCATCTATGGGTAGTTGCGTCACTTCATAGGTCCCGTAAGAAACCCACAGGAGCATGAAGAGCGCAATCATCAGTTTGTTATGAACTGAAAATTGGATGATCTTATGAAGCATAAAGGATTGAGTATAAATACATAGCAAACGTGCTATGAGCCCGACCGGAAGTGAGCACATAGGGACGACAGGACAGACTTATCCTGTTGTATGTAAGTATTTAAACTCGCGGCGGGCGGAAGAGCGAACCCAGCGCAGCATTGTAATGCCCCTGCGGCTTGTCGGGGCCGTAATCGGCTTTCACAGGCCAGAAGGTATTTTTGAAGGTAAATGTGTTTGAAAATGGGACGAAAAGGAAGCTGGTATGCTGGATCTCAAATTTCTTGAAAGGCAGCTGCATATCCTTTTCGTCATCGTTATCGTTCAGGTCATCACCCCAATAATGCATCGACAGATAGTCTAAAAAGCTGATATCCTGGTTCAAAGCCTTATGCTCCACATAATGCCGGATCAGGGTAGGCACCTTGAAAACCTGGTACAACGAGGTCGTGTCCAGGATCAAAACGGTGAGCATGAAATGTAATATCAGCTTTTTCACGGCTCTAAAGTAGAGCCGCTTAGTTGCTTATGCAAGTATTTGTACGAATTCCCGGTTGATTATGTCTCCCGCGGGCACTAAAGATTGGCGTAAGCGGAGACGAATGCGATCCAGTCAGATCCAAATGGGACGGTCAGGTATTTTCCCTGCGGTGTAATGAGGATTTTGGTTGGATAGCCGGTAACAGGATAAGTTTTCTCGATCTGTTTGTCGGACATTGCAACCGGAAACGACAGCTTCTTTTCTTCCATGTATGATGCCACTTTCGCCTCGGTGTCGCGGCATGCGATAGTGAGCAGGGAAATCGTCTCCGGTTTTTTCAAGATCGTATTCTGATAAAATTGCTGCAAATCGGGATGTTCTCCCCGGCACGGGCCGCACCACGTTCCCCAAAAATCAATCAATACCCATTTACCTTTCACCTTTTCAGTTGAGAAAACGGACTTATCTGTCATTTCAAGTGCAAATGCCGGAGCTGAGCTGCCGCGCTCATTGATGCTCTGCAGCCAATACGTATCGAAATTGCTGTCATTATGATGAACGACCGTATAGAGCTTTTTCAACTCATTTTTATGGTCCGGATCGTCGAGCGCCATCTTGAGCAGCAGCGGCAATGCAAGCTTTTCATTCCCCGGCTGGCTGCGCAGGTACTGGTAGTAATCATTTTGAAATCCATTCCTGAAATTTCCAAAGAGCAGCACACTGTCGTCGAAGTATGCAGCGGCGCGGTTTCTGTCCGCAAGATCGGGACTGAATTCATAACCCAATTGAAGGTGACGCTGTTTTTCTCCGCCTTCTGCGTTTTCCGACGCGAGGTAATTAGTGGCGGCTAACATAAAACGGTGCCACGCGCGGTGGTTACTTTGTACCGAAGCAGTTCCGGTGGCCGGCTCAGCAAGCTGGCTTTTCAACTTTTCGTCTATTGTATTGAGCAACCGAGCCGCTAGCGGTCTTAATGTGGTGTTTTGCTTAACAATCTGGTAAATCTGCAAACCATAACGCCCTGACCTGTATTTGTAAATATCTCCTGAGAGTTCAGTTTCAATGAATGCATTTGTCAGCCTGCGCAGCGCAGCAGAATCTGCGCTTGCGTCCTGGATCTGGCTGTACTTATACAAAGGTGCAATGCACCGGGTCAGGAGCTTATTGTTATCTCCGGCCATTTGCGCGATCAGCTGCTTTGTAAATGGCTGCATCTTACGCTGGTAGCTTAGTTTGGCTGTGTCTGACTTGTCAAGGAGCGCGGGATCAAGGATTCCCAGCGCGAGATTATTGTGGATCATGTCTGTCAGCAGTGGCGCGAAGATGGTGTCCGATGCAAGTTCTTTTGCAAAGTGCCTGGCTGAGTCGAGGTTAGGGCGGGTTTGCGTGAAGTGGATAAACTGGTCGAATGCATTGAAGGCCGCCTGTGCCTTTTCAGCGGACTGCGCCTGTGCCGGGGTGGCTGTTAAGCCGATCAGCAATGTAAGTGCATAAAACAGGACGGAGTAGATTTTTGCTTTTTTCATGTTGACGGAAGTTTATTTTTACACTAAACCTGAATACGCGTCAACTCTACTCTTTGTGGCTGGTGTACAGTTACTTTCGTTTAAATGGATTTAGAAAATCTGCCGACAGCGGAAGAGCAATGCGGCTATTTAACCCACGTTCTTTTTAGGAAACCAGACCGTATTCCACCAGAAGTTATGCAGGTTCTGAAACTCGCTTTCCCATTTCAGCCTTGTACTGCCTTTGATCATGTAACCATTTGCCTTGTTGATATAGCTCTCCTGTATATCCTTAGGATCATCGGAGTAGCTGAAAACAATCAGCGGAATCGCGAGCAGCCTCTGTGATATCAGGGTTTCACGAATGTTTGTCAGGAGTTCAATGCCTTTGTCGCGGGTTGGAAAGTAGAGGTCAAGCAGCACCAAATGCGGCTTTTGCTGCATAGTCGGCAGCTGGGTCTTGAAGAAATGCATTACCTGTTCTACGGAGCCCAGCTCAATCACCTGCACGTCCGGCATCGTTTGACTGATCGCCGAATGAACAAACATCATATTATCCAGATCATCTTCTATCACTACAATGCTGGTATCACGCAGGTTGGGCTTGCCGATTGCCTCCGTCATGCCGTGGTAGGCGTGCAGGAAGCAAACATCAATGGACTGTGCCAGGTGGGTGTATTCCAGTTCTGTGACGGGTTTAACAATGTACGCATTGATGCCAGCCTCGTAAGCCCTGGTCACGAGCTCGTTGGTGGAAGTTGTGGACATCATCAGGATCGGAATATGCTGCGCGCGCACGTCGGCTTTCAACAGCGGAAGCGTTTCCAGTCCGTTCCTACGGGGCATATTCATGTCCATCAGGATCAGCACGGGGCCGTCGAACTTTTCCTGGGAAGTAATCAGCTCAACCAGCTTTTCACCGTTGCTTACCTCGATCACATTTACATCGCGGATGACGCGCTCAATAGCGTCCCGGATCAGCATCCGGTCGTCCTCATCGTCGTCGGCTAAATATATCGTTTTCAATGCGCAAGTGTTAATGTGTGAAACTAAGTCGGCGTCTCTGATTATATAAAAACAATGCCAATCCACACGCTTGCTGACGCTAATACCCCCCATTTAAGCCGGAAACACACCCGCTTTCAGCACTGTTCTTTTTTCAATTTTGTATCCGGTAAAACAAACCGCCAAAATCCATTGGATTCAGAGCTGGTTGTTCTTCATGGAAAACAAATTTCGGGACCAAAAATGGCGGTATATCCCTTCCTGACCTTTAATGGAAATTGCGGAGAGGCAATGCGGTTTTACCAGTCTTGTTTCGGTGGTGAGCTGCGGTTCAGGTACCTTGGAGAAGCGCCTCATGGCCGCGCACTTCCGCCTGCAATGCGGCAGCTGATCGTGCAGGCAAGTCTGGTTTCGGAGAATGTCAGCATTTTTGCTTCCGATCTGGGCAATGAAGAGGGACTTTATGCAGGCAACAGCATTTCGCTGCTGATCAGTATGCCGCGCAGCGAAATGTTGGAAGACGTATTCGGGAAACTGGCATGGCGGGGCGAGGTGATAACCCCCTTATTGCCTCAGACAGAAACCGGTCAATGGGCGACATTGACAGACCAATATGCTGTTCAATGGATTTTTGAAGTATTGTGATCGCTATTCCAGTGAATTATCGTAATACGTAAAATCCTTGGAGATCAAGCCGTTTTCTATGGTAAAGACAGTGCAGATCGGCAGTTGGAAGGTTGACTTGTCCGGTGCGGTGCCCGTGGATACGAATTCCACAATAATGTGGTTTTCACCTGACGGGTACACATTTACGATTTCATCTTTCAGGTCTGAAATCATCTGCGCCATCTCGGCGTATTTTTTCTCGGTTTCCTGGCGGGTCTGCTTTAAAATCCCGGTGCCTAGCGAAGGATCCTTAAACTCTGCTGTTTCCGTATACATTGCTGCCATTTTCTTCCATTCATGATTATTAAAATGCTCGAAATACTGTCTTACCAGCTTCTCGTTTGCGGAGGTACCTGTACTATTTTCTTCTTGAACTGGCTTTTCAGCCTTTTCAGCGTTGTTGCAGCCAAAAGCGGCGGCCAGGAGCAGGGCAGTGAGCAGGAGATTTTTCATGAAATTCGAAAATGATTTGGAGAGAAACTTGGTTTCGGGAAGATAGCAAATCATTGCCCAGGTTCAATGCGGCTACATTCAGGGTAGTTCCAGATGTAGGATCGGATAAGGTTTTCCCAATCCGTCAAAAGGTGAGCGGCTCGCGATCTTGAAGCCGAGGTGCTGGTAAAAGGCAAGTGCATCGGGATTCTGTTCATTGACATCCACTTTACGAGCGCCGTTTTGCAGGGCGTGCTGCATCAGTACCTTGCCTATTCTTTTGCCAAACTGATCGGGGTGGACAAACAGCATTTCCACCGTCTCTCCCGAAACACCGCAAAAACCTAGTATGCCATTAACCGTGTCCCTGATGCAAATGAGCTGCAATGCAGCCAGGTATTCATTCAAAACCAGCGGCCTGAAAAAAAGAATATCGGATTCAGGTAAAAAATGATGCGTGGCGCGCACCGAGGCTTCCCACAGATCGGTCAGTTCGGGATAGTCTTCTTTTGCAGGGATCGTAAGTGTATACTGTTCCATTCTTCATGTTCAATTAACGGCCGAAAATAAACAATAACATCAATTTAATGAGTAAGAGGAGGTGCAGACTACTTTTGTCAGACAATATGATCTTATGAAAATGAATCTTTTGAACCGTTTTTTATTCCTGGTGATCTTGCTCGGCGCGCCGCTGTTGAAGGCCCAGTCTCTTCGTGAGCTTGCCAGTATTCAGGTCAAAGAAGCCAAGCAGGCAGTGGCCGTTGACGGCGCTCATTTCTATGTGATCAACAACAGTACGATCAGCAAATACAGCAAGAAAGGTAACGAGCTTGTTAAAACCTGGGATGGTGAAAAAGACGGGATCAAACACCTGAACAGTGGCGTGGTGATCAAAGGCAAGCTTTATTGCGCCAATACCAATTATCCCGAAATCCCGATGGCGAGCTCGCTGGAGATCTTTGATGTTAATTCAATGGAACATATCGGCAGTCACAGCTTTGGCATTGCATCGCACGGGTCGCTCACCTGGGTAGATCAGAAAGACGGGTTCTGGTACGCTGGGTTTGCGCATTATGCAGGCAAGGAAGCGAGTGAGGGACGCGATGTCCGGTGGACTTCGCTCGTAAAGTTCGATATGGAATGGCGGGAGCTCGAATCCTGGGTTTTTCCCAAAAATCTGATCGCTCTTTTTACTCCCAAAAGCAATTCAGGGGGTGGCTGGGGGAACGATGGAAAACTATACTGCACCGGCCACGACCGTGGTGAGCTGTATGTACTCAAACTCCCGAAATCCGGCTACACACTGGAACATGTAACGACACTCCCGGCACCGATCGAAGGTCAGGGGATAGCGTTTGATCATTCAGTGAAAGGTTCGGGGGTTCTCTACGGGATCAAACGATCGGAGCAGGTAGTAACTGTTTCAGAAATAAAATAATTGTTGTTATGAAAAAGCTGTTTGCAGTTGTTTGCTGTCTCCTTCTTTTGCCCGGACTGGTCGCCCTCGCGCAAACCAAAAAGCCCGGCGCAGGTCCTAAAAACAAAACCCTGATCGTCTTTTTCGACGGACTCCGGCCGGATTACATTACTGCCGAACAAATGCCGAACCTGTTTGCATTCAAAGAAAAAGCGGCATTCGGAGCAAATCACCACAGCGTTTTTCCAACTGTAACGCGCGTTAACTCGGCTTCCTATGCGACGGGATCTTACCCTGGGACACACGGCTTGCTGGGTAACTCGATTTACATTCCCGAGGTGAAATCAAATGCGGCGATAGGTACGGGTTACGGTGATTTAAGTCAAATTCCCGCAGCGACCGGCGGCGGCATTCTGACGGCTCCCTCCCTGGGCGAGATATTGGAGTCGGCAGGTGAAAAGATGATGGTTTTTAGTTCAGGGACTACCGGACAGGCTTTTTTACAAAATTACAAGGTAAGCGGAGGCGCGATCGTCAACCCGGGCCTGATCCTGCCGGAGACATTCAAAGCCCAGGTTTTAGCAGAAATGGGGGAGGTCACCAAAGAAGGAAATGAGGATTTCAACCGGCATAAATGGGTAACCGATGCTTTGCTGAAATACGGACTTGCCGCAAATGGGCCGCTTGTCAGTGCGATCTGGCTGTCGGATCCTGACGGCGCGGCGCATGAACATGGGATCGGCTCACCGGAAGCTGTGGAGGCAATTAAATTTGTAGACGGACAGTTTGGACGTATTCTGGATGCGATCCAAAAGCAGGGCCTTGCTGATAAATGGAATATCATTATCTCGACGGACCACGGTTTTGTGACCCAGATCGGAAGTATCAGCTTAACCGATTTTCTCGTTCAGGAAGGTTTAAAGCAGGATAAAGAGTCGGACGATGTGATTGTGGCAGAGGGAAGTATTTATGTAAAAGACCACAACCCGGAAACAATACAGAAGATCGTTTCTGCATTGCAGGAGGAGGAATGGATCGGGGCGATATTCACCAAAGCCAAACAGGCGGGCGACGTAAACGGCTGGATAGAAGGTACTTTTGCCTTTGATGCTGTCCACTTCAATCATCCGCGCGCGGGAGATATCCTGGTAGCGCCGGCCTGGAATGATGTGAAAAATGACAAGGGCTTTGCCGGTACCGACTATACAAAAGGAAAAGCGGGACACGGAGGATCCAGTCCGTACGAGATACACATCGCGCTTTTTGCAAAAGGTCCTGATTTCAAAAGCGGCGGGACAACCGAGCTGCCCACCTCGAATATCGACATTGTACCTACTATACTTCAGATCTACAACATTCCCCAACCAGCTGGAATGGACGGGCGCCCTGTATCGGAATTGCTGAAAAAACCTTCAAAATCCATTGGTAAAGCCAGGAGAGAGTCGCTCAAAACGGAGGTTAAGCATTCATGTGGTACCTATTTCCTCACACTGGAAATGTCGGTAGTAGGCAAGTACCGGTACTTCGACCACAGCAAAACCGAGCGGGTTTTCAGCAAATAGGGTCAGTACGATGAAAGTTTTGACGTAATCCAACTTACATTCATAACGATGGCAAAAAATCCAATAGAGACAGTCGACGCGTACCTGGCTTCGTTGCCGGAAGAAACGGCAACGAAGCTGGAACAGATCAGGCAAACAATCCGGGAAGTCGTGCCTGGTGCGGAAGAAGTGATTTCTTATCAGATACCAACATTCAAACTGAATGGGCGCTATCTGATTTATTATGCCGGCTGGAAAAAGCACATCGCATTGTATCCGGTTTCCGGTGAAATGGTCGAAGGTTTGAAGGAGGAGCTGGCAGGTTATAAAGGCTCCAAAGGTTCCGTTCATTTTCCTCTAAACAAGGAAATGCCACTCGACCTTGTTCGGAAGATCGTAGAATGGAAGTTGAAAGAGTGATTCAAGAGCGGCCGGTTGCAGCAGAAAGCCTATAAGTAAAATAGTAAACAGGGTTTCTTTTCTTTTCTCAAAATGAAAGAAATTCTAAATACCATTATATGAAAAGGTTTGGCTTAATTCTGGCTTCTTTGCTGATATATACCCTGGTTCCCACCGACGACGCGCTCGGTCAGAAAGGCAAAGCAACACCTGCAAAGGCAGGGGCGGCAAAAGCAGATACCGGAAAATACGACCGGGATTATGCGTTGGAAGCTACTATGCTGGGTTTTTTTGCGCCTGATGGTGCCCGAAATCCAACTCTGAAAGCGAAAAAGGGCGAGCGCGTCAGGATCAGGATTACGAACGGAGAGTTGATGACCCACGATATCGCGCTGGAAAAGCTGGGCATAAAAAGTAAGGTTATCCTCGAAAAAGGGTCAAGTACCGCCATTCAGTTCGAGGCAAAAGAGAGCGATACTTACTTCTGCTCGGTTCCGGGGCACCGTGCGGCTGGAATGGTCGGGAGCTTTGAGGTAGTGGAAGGCGAAATTAATCAGCAAACTGTGGCCGGGCAGCTGCCTGCCCGGAATGGAAAACCGCTGAACCTGAACTTCGAAACTGGAAATCTCAGCGACTGGACTGCACAGGGAGAAGCTTTCGCCAACCCGATCTTCCATACTGATCCTTCTCCGGTACACGAAAAAGAGCTGCATATCGGTTTTGATGGAAAATACTTTCTGAGCAGCGGCGGCACTACCAATGCGAAACTGACCGGTACGCTCACTTCTGCACCTTTTAATGTTACCCAGCCGTTTGCGGCATTCAAGGTATCCGGCGGTGCTTTGCAGGATACGAGAGTGGAGCTGGTGCTTGCGGGGAGTGACAGCATTATTTACCATATCACCGGACAGGGGAGAGCTACTTTGCAGCCTGCGGTGGTTGATCTTCAAAAATACCTCGACAGGGAAATTTTCATTCGTATTATCGATAACGAAACGGGCATCTCGCAGATACCCTATATACCAAATGATAAATGGGCGCACATCAATTTCGACGAATTCCTGTTTTATCCCAGCCGCCCGGCGTTTGCCAATGAACTGAAACCGGCGGATATTATTATCTTGCCGCCCCTTGATCCTGTACTGAATGCCGGTCTTTCAGGAGAGAAGGCAGCAGCGGCGATGACGCCGCCCAAAGGCTTTAAGGTTACCCTGGCTGCGGCTGAGCCCGATGTAGTAAAGCCGATCAGTTTTACAATTGATGCAAAAGGCAGGCTCTGGGTTGCGGAAGGGCATACTTACCCGGTGCGTGCGCCGGAAGGGCAGGGAAGGGACAGGATCCTGATTTTGGAAGATACAAATGGAGATGGTACCCTGGACAGCAAGAAGGTTTTTGCAGAAAACCTGAACCTGATCAGTGGAATAGAAGTGGGAATGGGCGGTGTGTGGCTGGCTTCTGCACCTTATCTAATCTTTATTCCCATTGACCCGAAAACCGACAAACCGGCCGGCCCTGCCCAAACGCTGCTCGACGGCTGGGGACTGGACGATACCCACGAAGTGCTGAACAACCTGCGGTGGGGACCTGACGGCTGGCTGTATGGTACCCACGGCGTTTTCACGCATTCGAATGTAGGAAAGCCAGGCGCAACGGATGCGCAACGGACGAAGATCAATGCAGGTGTCTGGCGCTTTCACCCGACTGCGCGCACGTTCGAGGTTTTTGCAGAAGGGTCGAGTAACCCGTGGGGCATTGACTTCAACGACTACGGGCACCCTTTCATCACCGTATGCGTGATCCCGCACATGTACCACGTGATACAAGGCGCGCGCTACCAGCGGCAGGCAGGCCAGCATTTCAATCCATACACTTACGACGACATCAAAACGATAGGTGACCACGTGCATTGGCTGGGCGAGCGCGGGCCGCACGCAGGTAACTTCCGCTCGGCAGCGGCTGGCGGCGGGCATGCACACGCCGGTGCGATGATCTATCTTGGACATTCCTGGCCGAAGGAATACCGGAACCAGATTTTTATGAACAACATCAATGGCGCCAGATTGAATATTGACCACTTCGAGAAGAAAGGCTCCGGCTATGTAGCTCAGCACCGTCCCGATTTCATGGCGATGAACGATTCATGGTCGCAGTGGCTCAATTTCAAGTACGATGCAAGCGGGTCTGTGTGGGCGATTGACTGGTACGACAAGAACCAATGCCACAGCCCGAATCCCGATGTGCACGACAAGACAATGGGACGTATTTTCAAGATCACCAATGAAAATGACAAATGGGTGAAAGTTGATCTGACAAAAGCTTCCGATATGGATCTCGTGAATCATCAGCTGAATGAAAACGAATGGTATGTGCGGCAGGCGCGGACGATTTTGCAGGAACGCGGCGCAAACAAGAAAGTACACAAGGCGCTCAAAGATATCCTCGCTAAAAATCCGGATGAAACAAGAAAGCTGCGGGCACTCTGGACTTTACACGTTACCAAAGGATTGGAAGAAAAAGATCTGATGGAACTGCTCTCCAGCGGGAGTGAGTACGTGCGAAGCTGGGCAGTGCAGCTGATGATGGAGGATAAAATGGTATCGCCGGAAGCACTTGCCAAGTTTGCTGAAATGGCAAAGAATGACCAGTCAGCGGTGGTGCGTCTGTATCTCGCATCAGCAATGACGAGGATCGAGCCGGCACAGCGCTGGGAGGTAGTGGATGCATTATCCCAAAGAGCCGAAGATAAAGACGACCACAACCTCCCATTGATGGTATGGTATGCAGCCGAGCCGCTCGCAGCCATTGATATGAAGCGTGCGCTCCAAATGGCTGAGAAGTCGAAGCTGCCTAAGATCCTTCCTTATACCATTCAGCGCGTCGCTGCGATCGGTACGGAAGATTCTAAGAAAGCCTTGAAAGACCTTAACGAAAAGCTCGGCCACAACGGATCGCACGAAAACCACGAAAGTCAGATGTTAATCGGAAAAGTGCTGGAAGGCAGCAGCAAGTAAGGTTTTGATAAAAAATACCTGTAAAACAAACAGCGCCCGCATCCATGAATGCAGGCGCTGTTTCTATAATAGCTTGAATAGCTCGGAAAAGCTTAGTTCTTTTTCTTCTTTTCCTCCTTTTTCCGTTCTTCCTTTTTCTCCTTCTTATCTTCATCCTTCCCGAAAACCTTTTGTAAAAAGGTCTTTTTATCTTCCTTCGGCACTTTAACCGAACCGATCGAAATCTCATTATCTATCGAAGGCTGCAATGCAGTAATGAATGCGTTTTGCAGG
Organism: Dyadobacter crusticola DSM 16708; assembly: GCF_000701505.1. Taxonomy (GTDB): domain Bacteria; phylum Bacteroidota; class Bacteroidia; order Cytophagales; family Spirosomataceae; genus Dyadobacter; species Dyadobacter crusticola. The sequence goes on from NZ_JNJB01000006.1 coordinate 173,943, forward strand.
ACAGTCGCTATTGCCAGCCAAATATTCGTTTTAGGATCATCCATCCGGCCGCGGAAAGGAATCTTGGTAGCTACCTGATCTTTTCGCTGGTTTTCAAAAAGCTCACCAACTCCACCGGCAACTGCTTCCCACATCTGGCGGAACAGGTTATCCTTCCGGTCTTCCTTTCCAAGCACATCCAGGTTTTGAATAACAGGTTTGACATAACCCGTAAACGCTTCGTCCTTCGCCGCTACCTCAGTGTATAGCCCAAAAATCCCGTCATTCACATCGATCTTGGCATAAGCCTGGAAGAAGTCATTCATTTTGACAAGGTTCGTGTTTTTAAGCTCCGCACTGACGTCGAATGTAGGAGAGTCGGCAAGGGGATTGAGCTTTGCATCAGCGCGTAAAGTGCCGTCGTACAGGTTTGCTGTCATGTTCACCGAGGCGGGCAGGACAGAGCTTGAATCGTAGCTGTTCCGAAGGTTGCGCGCAATCAAATGCAGGTTGGTCATTTCCAAACCAACATTGGGCTTCGTGGTAAAGTCGTTGTACTGAATTTTCCCGCCGTTAATCTCCGCGACGTTGATGTTGAGCGGCATAAACCTATTGAGTACCTTCCGGAAATCAGCTGAGTCTTTTACAATTTCCTGTGGTTCAACTTTGTCTTTTGTAAACACCAGGTAGGGCTGTTGCAGGAAAACCTGTCCCACGATCTCGCCCTTGAAAAGGGCCTTCCATTCCACAGCAAGATCAATTGCATTGGCTGCGAAGAATGGGGTTTGTTTACCTGTTATTGTATCCGATTTGTTAAGATAAATGCTGTCGATCCGGTATGCACCGCGGATTATTGCCAGATCTATGTCGTCGATATGCCCGTAGTAACCATTGATATTAGCCAGACTTTTGTTGGCATAATGAAGAACAACATACGGTAATATAAGTCTGATCACAACCAGCAGCGCTACAATGCCGATAAAGATTTTTAATGCTCTCCTTTTCTTGCTTTTCCTGTGTGTAGTTGATCCGGGGGCCATATTTTAAAGTTTTAAGTCAAAAATCAACATCATGCACAGAGCGTTAAAAACAATCGTACCAGCAATCCTTTGTATTTATTACAACTTTCCTGCTTGACGGAGTGTCTGTGATGTAATACTATTCCGTTAACTACTATGAAAAAAACATTACCTCTTTTGCTGCTCCTGCTACTTGCGCTTTCCTGTAAAGAAAAAAAAGTTGCCAAAAATGTTGAAGCCTGCGGGGTACGCGATCCGATTCATAATCTGCCGTGGCTCCGGGACCTTGTCGAAAAGGCGAAACAGAATAAGGAAGCGAACGTGATGACGATCAGCCTGGTTCAGCTTCGCGGTGAGCCGGTTATCAATTATACCTTGTCGTATATGTCATGTATGGGTTGCTATAATTTCCATTGTGACGGCACTCGGGTTGATATGGGTATCTACACTGAGGCCGAGATCAGGGAATTTCAGAAGAACGTTTGGGACGAGAAGGGTAGTCGAATTGTGCTCTGGCCTGAGAAATAGTTCTATTTTTGCTGTTTCAAATTACTCAACACTCCTGATGAAACAGTCGATGATCAATTCAAGTCAACTCCTGATCCGAACCGCCACAGACGAAGACCGTAATGCAGTTTATAAGATGATATGCGGACTGGAAAACACAATACTTGATCGGCAGGGCTTTGATTTTGTTTTTGACAGAAACCTGAAAAGCAATAACATTCGCTACTTTCTGGCATTTCTTGATAATAATCCGGTTGGGATCGTGAGCTGCCATATCCAGCCGCTTTTGCACCACGCAGCGCTGGTATCCGAGATCCAGGAAATGTATGTAGAGCCTGAGTACCGGTCTTTACAGATCGGCAAAGCATTGATAGAGCGCGTGGTGAATTTTGCTAAAAAACAGGGCGCTATCCAAATGGAAGTCACGTCCCGCAATATCCGGGAACAAGCCCATCGCTTCTACCAGCGCGAAGGTTTTGACAATTCGCACGTCAAGCTTGTGAGGTATTTCAGAGATGAAGCATAAAAAAGCGCCGGATCAAAGACCCGGCGCTTTCTACATTACCCTAAACCTTCAACTGCCATAAAAATTAGTATCTCTGTCTGCGTTCGCGCGCCCAGTGATCGCCTCTGCGGCTGCTCATTCTTCTGGTATCCGCCATTAATCTTTGCAGGTCTTCGCGAATAATCCGCGCTTCCCGTGGAGACAATCTGCCCCGGTGGCTGAATCTCTGTTCACGCGCTTCGATCCTTTCGTATTGGACCATCAGCGCATTGGCTTCACGGGAAGAAAGGGTGCCGCGTTCCACGCCCATTGCGATCTGCTGGCGAACTTCTCTTTGCAAGTGATTGATGTCGGAGCCCCGTCCATTGCGTTGACTGTTGTGGTAGTCGCCGCGAGTATCATAGTGGGGACCATACTGTGCGTTAGCGGAAGAGAAACCAAGAACAAGTACTGCGGCGGCAAAAAGTATCTTTTTCATGACCAATAAATTTTTAAGTTCGTTGGTTAGAGGGCCGCAGGATATAGAGGTTTAAATGGGCATTGTTAACAATTGTTAAGGCAAGAAAGTGAGGGTAAAAATGGTTGCGGGGATTGTTGGGATAGGCTGGTAACACATTGTCATGCAGTGTGCTAAATTACTCAGCAATGCGGATTGTCTTTCTGATCTCCTCCTGTGCTTCGGCGAGAACTTCTTCCACTTTTCTTCCGGCCGGTTCAATGCCCGGTAAGACTGTCCAGCTAAGTTGCGCGAAAGATTTTAGCGGGAAAATTCCCTTGGGATTAAAAGCGCCTGTTCCATCGATTGCTACGGGGACGATCAATGCATCCGGGGCACGTTTCAGCAAAGTAGCTACGCCGCCCGAAACAAACGGGCGCATGATCCCGCTGGCAGTGCGGGTGCCTTCGGGGAAAATGATGGCGGATGATTTTTCTTCCTGGATCAGCCTGCCCAAACGCGCAATCTCGGTGATAGACTGCTTGCCGTCTTTACGGTCGATCAATGCGGCGCCGCTTTTTCGCAGGTTGTATGAAATGCTTGGAACGCCATTTGCAAGTTCTATTTTGGATACGAACCTTGGTCTGTATTTTCGCAGGTACCAGTAAATGGCGGCAATATCAAAGCTGCTCTGGTGATTGGCGACGAATATAATGGGACGATTCTCGGGGAGGGTGGTGCGTGTTTGCAACGTAAGTCGGGCACCGGTGAGGTATAAACCGAAGCCCAGACTGAAATTGAGCCACTCGACGGAAGTACGATGTGCTTTTGGCCCGAATATGTTAAATGCAATTACCTGGATAACATGGAAAAGCAGGAGAGTAACACCAAAATGAATCAGATATACGACACTTAACAGATAATCCAGGATTTTTTTCATTCGTATTTTTTCTGCAAAAGTAACCTAAAACTGTTTTGTTTTATCCTAAATTCTGGAATTCGAAATGACTCCTGTCATGTAAAACTTACAGATTATTGACGTTATTTGTAAAATATAATTGAGCGTTAAAACGAATTTGACAATGGACATCGCACTTTCAGCAGAGAGGCTTGAAGTCATGAAGCACATAGGAAAGGACCTGGATGCACTGATAGCCGAATATCTTAAGCCAATTGACGAAAACTGGCAACCTTCTGACTTTCTTCCCGATTCCAGGAGAGAAAATTTTGCCGGCGAGGTGAAACTTTTGCAAGAAAGCTGCCGCGATCTGCCATACGATTACATTGCAGTTCTGATAGGGGATACCATTACGGAAGAAGCATTGCCGACTTACGAATCCTGGTTGGTGGATGTGATCGGTGTAAATCAGGTAGACGAGCCTGAATCGGGCTGGGTAAAATGGGTAAGAGCCTGGACAGCAGAAGAAAACCGCCACGGCGACCTTTTAAACAAATATTTATACCTCTCCGGCCGCGTGAACATGCGCGCAATGGAGGTATCTACCCAATACCTGATCGCCGACGGTTTCGATATCGGCACCGACAGAGATCCTTACCGGAACTTCATCTACACGTCATTTCAGGAGCTTGCTACCAATGTATCTCACAGACGTACGGCAACTCTGGCCAAGAAATTCGGCAACCCACATTTGTCGAAAATTTGCGGCGTGATCGCGTCTGACGAAGCCCGTCACGCGAAAGCCTACAAAGCGTTTGTTACCCGCATCCTGGAAGTTGATCCTTCTGAGCTGGTACTTGCGCTGGAAGATATGATGAGAAAGAAGATCGTCATGCCGGCGCATTTTATGCGGGAGACGGGCATGAAGATGGGCGAAACATTCTCGCACTTCTCGGATGCAGCCCAGCGGCTCGGCGTTTACACAACACAAGACTACATTGAAATACTCGACAGCCTGCTCGCTGAATGGGAAATCGGAGCGGTAAAAGGAATCAACGAAAAAGCGGAAAAAGCGCGCGACTACCTGATGGCGCTGCCCACCAGGTTGAGAAGAATCGCCGACCGGACGCGGGTCCCTGACCTGAGTTACGAGTTCAGCTGGATCAGCTAGTATCTTCGAAAAAAATCTCGAACGCTCTTCATTCAGAAGGGCGTTTTTTGTTAATAGAGCAGCATTACTGCTCCCTTTTTCTGAATAACCTTGCCTTTACCTGAGGTACCCACTATTTCCCAGACGTAAGTTCCGCTAACCGGATTTGCGCCTTTGAAGCGGCCGTCCCATCCGGAATTCAGCTGGTCTGTCGCAAATACCACTTCTCCCCAGCGGTTGTAAATACGGAAATACTGAATAGACGCAATATCGTTCAGAATAGGCAGCAGTACTTCGTTCTTACCATCTCCATTCGGCGTGAATGCGTCGGGGATAACAATGCTTTCTGATCGTTTGATAGCCAAATTGACCTGCCCGCTACCCTTACAGCCGCGCTCAGAAGTGATCTCTACTGTATAAGTCTGATCTTCCTGCAAGATAGTTACTGGACTCTGGCTCGCCGGATTGTTGAGCCCGTTGGGCGGCGACCAGGCGAATGTAGCGCCGTTCAGATTGAGGACCTGCGGCGATGAGGCACTGAGCTGAAAAGGGACATTGTACTCGATCGTCGCGTCAGGAGTGACGCTCACCTGAATAGCCGGCAGTACTTCAACCCGGACCGTATCCGAAACTGTGCAAAAACCTTTCGTGGCAGTTACCACATACTGGGTGCTGCTTTCAGGATTTGCTGTCGGTGTTTTAGAAGTCGCATTGTCCAGCCCCGCAACAGGCGACCAAGAGAAACTCTCGCCATTTCCCGTTGCCGCCAAAGCTACCGACCCGCCTGCGCAAACAACGGTATCTGCATTGACGCTCAGGTTGATATCACTTTTGAAATCCACAGCTACGGTTTTGGCAACTGTACATTCATTCTGATCTTTCACGTAAACGCGGTAACTTCCGGTCGGTACTACAAACACCGGATCCGTTTGGTAGTTAACAGAATCGAGGGAGTATTGGTAAGGTTCGACACCCTTGCTTCCATTCAATGTAATCGTGCCGCCGCTTCCCGTTTCACAAGTTCCCGATATGGAGGTTGTTTCAAGATCCAGCGTACTGATCACAGCCTGTTTCCGGTTATAGAGTGAGTTCCCGCATGCATTGTTAATGACAGTCAGTGCAACATCCTTGGAGCCGCCGCTATCCCAGCTTACCACATAAGGTCCCATTCCGGAGCCGGAAATCACCTTTGCGTCGCCCCATTCCCAATTAAAGGTGTAACCTGTTCCCGGCGCAGGAATGATGCCGGTGTAGGTTATCACGATGTTTTTGGGAAAGCCGCAGCTTGGATTGGGTGAGATGGAGAAGTCTGCGTAGGTGTTTACATTGGCCACAAAGCAAATGTCGCGGTATGCACTGTCTACATCTGTCTGCGAGAAGTATTTGTTGCTGAAAGACAGGTAAGCGAAGTTAGCCGAACCCGATTCACAGGACTTCAGCCTGTCGTCACGGAATATGTAAATGGGCGAGCCCGCTTTGCCGACATACCTCTTTTGCGCGTCGTTGTAAGAAGTAAAAAGGGTATTGTTCACATACACATCCATAATCCCCGTTTGTCCATTGCGCGTGAATGTGAGCAGGTAGTAAGTCGATTTATTGAAAAACGGACAAGCGCCCGCAATTCCCGACGGATAAAAATCAATGCAACGATCTTCGGAGCCGGGCGTACTTTTGAAATAGATACCCTCATCCAATGTGCCGTTTGAAAAATCAATGATCCGCGCCCAGGTGGTACCCCAGTCCGTCACCTTGATGTACATCTGAATGGAGTAATTGTCGGTGATTGCTCCCTCATCATTCGGGTAAGACAGCCCCCAGTTCAGCGTGTTGTGGTAAACTGTTCTTTGTACGCCGCAAGGAAGCCGATCTTCGGGGTAAGTTCCGCCTGTGGTACCGGCGGCACAAGAACCCAAAGCGGGCACTTGCGTAAGAGCCGGTCCGCATTCAGGCTGCGCGACTAACAAATCTTTATAAAAACGATAAGTATGTTTTACAGACTGTCCTGCCGCAGTTTGTATGAAGTAAAGGCAAAAGAGAAGAACGGGTAGAAATTTGAATCTCATAGAACAGCCACAACCAGAAACGATGAACGTGAGCAAAACGGTAACAAAATTACTTCAAAAGCAGGCAAATCGGTGGAAAGGCGGCCATTTTGTTTTAACCAAAATAAAGGGGAAGCCTGATTGCCAGACTTCCCCTTTACAAAATCAATTATTAGTCGCATTACAGGTTCAGCAATGCAGGTTTTTCCGAGCGGATCATCAGGTTGCGTGGCCCCTGCAAATCATCACGGAGTGATTTACGGAAGGAGTTGACGGTTTTGGTTGCACCGACGCGCAGGTTCGTGCTGGCAGGAATTCCCATTACGTCCAGCGCCTTTCGGAACAGCGTTTCATTTTCGTCTCCGAACGCAAGATAAGGCACTCTGGAATCTTCGGTCAGATAATCCGGCGTCATCCCGTTTACAGTTCCATAATCGGATTTATCATTTGCATTGACAGTCTGGCCGAGCATGACATACGCACCCCAGTTCCATCTTTTCTTATCGTCGTTGATGAGCGAACCGAAGAGGTTTTTGCCTGCTGTATTTTCACCGATTGTAACCACGTCCATGTAAGGTTCAAGTCCGTTGATCACCAGCTCACTCGCTGAGGCAGTTCCGTTTGAAGTAAGTACGAAAACACGGTTAAGGTTGTTTCCAATGTTATTGGCTTCGTTCTGAAACTTGTAGTTGAGTGCATCTGTCCCGTTCGTGCGCTGCCAGTAAGCATTGTATTTATCATTCCAAACCTCTTTGTAAAACACCTTTGAGGTGGATATGTTTTTCCCGATCAAAGAAGCGAGTGTTTTTGCCGAGCTGATATATCCGCCCGAATTAAGCCGCAGGTCCAGTACCAGTTCGTTCACGCCTTTGCTCTTGAAATCTGCAAATATCTGGCGCAGCTCGTTGTCGTATTTGTTTTCATCGGCTGCGGTTCCTGGCACAAATTGCGTGTAGACGAGGTAGCCGATTGTTTTACCGTAAGCCGGTTTAGATATCACCGTTGAGAATGCGACAGGATCCTCGGTTACCTCTGCTTTTGTAATGGAAACCGTATTGTTGGTAGCTGTAATGGAGGTACCCTGGAACTGGCCCAATGTAAGCGTGATGGTTTCAGTGGCATTTAGCAGGTTTGCGTAGTTGTTGGCAGTAAGCTGGGTACCATTGACTTTAAGAAGAATATCGCCGCGTTTCAGACCTGCCTGATCAGCGGGACTGCCTTTTACCACATAATTCAGGAACACACCTATATTTGAGTTTCCGTTATCAATGTAGGAAAGCGAGTAGCTGATCCCGAAAATTTTGCTGATTCCATTAAACTCATTCTGCAACGAGGCAATATCATTGGTTACACCTGAAAAGCGGTCTACCGTAGCGCGTTGGTATACCAGCTTTTCGAAGTATTGGTAAGGATCCGCATTGGCGTCCAGACTTGATTTGGTAGGCATTTCCTTGTACCAAAAGTACGCATCGTTCATAATCTCGTACAGCCAGTTGTTTACAGCAACATGATCTGTACTTGCAGTAGAATCAACAGCAGTTTCGATATCCGGCGCAACTTCCTTCTCCTTGCACCCCGCCGCTACCAGTACCGGAAAGAGTACATAAAGCAAATTCAATCTTTTAACATTCAGCATATTAGTAGGTTTATATTTAAGTAAACTACTGGTCCATAAGCACGATCAGATTTGAGTTACATTAACGAATCTGATGACTTATTACGTATGCTTCCTGCGAAATGTGCCGATTCAGGATTGAGAAACTGGGGAGTTGGTGAGTGCCTGAAAGAGAGTTGTCAATTTTTTTTATTTTTAACGTTACTTATCGGAATTGTAAACGTCAAAAGAGGTATGGTAATCAGTGAAATCATAACGATAGACCAGGAGATACTTGGCGGAGAGCCCGTTTTCAGCGGAACGCGCGTACCGATAGTGTCTTTATTTGATCACCTTGAAGCAGGTGTGTCCCTGAATGTTTTTTTGGCTGATTTTCCGACGGTTTCGAGGGCGCAGGCTGTTGCGCTGCTCGAAACCGCAAGTAAATTATTGTCCTCTAAAAACATTGAACAGCTATATGAAGCTGTTGCTTGACGAAAACTTGCCAAAAAGATTGAAGACAGACTTTCCTGATCATGATGTTTTTACAATTCGTGATCTTGGCTGGAATGGGAAAAAAGATGGAGAACTTTTGTCATTGTTAGAAGCGCACCATTTCGATGCACTTCTAACATTTGATAAAAACATGAAGTACCAAAACTTTAAAAGAGCAAATATCACAGAAATGGTGCTCTCTGCTAAGATTAACTCCTACGAAGAGCTTTCTAAATTAACCAACTCGTTGCGGGCATTTCTTAAAAAGCCGACGCTTCCACCCGGCGTTTTTACATTTCGGGCAGACTAAATCCCAGTTAAGCTCCTGAAAAAATTTCTGGCGATGATAGCGTATTCAAGTGGATTTGCTTTGGCTGGGTCCTGCTCAGCTTCGAGAACGATCCACCCCTGGTAATCGCTTTCTTTGATGATCGCGAAAAGGGAAGGGAAGTCAATGCAGCCCTCGGGATCTCCCGGAACAGTGAAGACGCCGTTTTTTACAGCCGTTAAAAAGCTCAGCCTTTCATCATGCACCCGCTGTAACACATTCGGGCGAACATCTTTCAGGTGGATATGTGCAGTTCTTCCAATGTACTTAGCCAGCGCATCCACCGGGTTTTCACCCGCAAAATGGAAGTGACCGCAGTCATAATTCAGGTACACATTTTCCGGATCCGTTTCATTGAGGAGCCGGTCGGTTTCTTCCATGGTTTGAATGCACGTCCCCATGTGGTGGTGAAATGCAAGCTTCATACCGCGGTCGCGCGCGATTTTTCCAAGTTCGTTCAGGCCGAACGTAAAGCTGTCCCATTCATCTTTGGTTTTCAGCATTCCTTTTCCTTCCAGAACAGGTACATCCATTCTTCCCTGACAACTATTGCCGGTCTCGCCACCGCCGATCACTTTCGCGCCCATTACTTCCAGGAAGTCGAGCAATTCCGTAAAGTTCTTCCTGTTTTCGGCAAATGATTTGGTTGTAAGTTCGTAGCTGTTCCATTGATTGCAGATCTGCAAGCCGCGGAGTTCCAGCGCTTTTCTCAGCACATTGATGTCGCGCGGAAACTTATTACCTACTTCACAACCCGTAAATCCGGCGAGTGCCATTTCGCTTACGCATTGCTCAAAAGTATTCTCACCGCCGAGCTCCGGCATATCGTCGTTAGTCCAGTTAATCGGCGCAACGCCCAGTTTGATGTTCTCGAAGTTCATTTTTTTATGTGGAGGAAAGGGAGGAAGGAGGAAGGGGAGGATGTAATTTTTCCCTTTCCAGTCTTCAATCCAATCCTATGTTTTAATGTTAGTTAATATATAGATCCTCCCTTCGTCCCTCCTCCCTTTCCTCCCTTTCCTCCCTTCTCTCCCTTTCACAAAAACACCCTCTGTGTCTTCTTGTTTTCCTGGTAAGTTTCAAATGCCTGCTGCACCTTTTCGGAAGTTGAGACTTCTGCTATCGGCACTTCCCACCAGGCGTGGTAGCCTTTGACTGTCCGGTACAAACTCGTTTCAATGTAAATTACAGTCACCCGGTCGCTTGTCTTCGACGCGGCCAATGCAGCCTCCAAAGAATCCTTGTCCGTCGCTTTGATCACGTTGGCTCCCAGACTTTCTGCATTTTTGGCAAGATCAACGGGCAGGAAGCCTCCTGATAGCTGGCCTGAGTTTTCCTCTCTGTACTTATACATTGTTCCAAAGCGCTCGCTTCCAATGCTTTCTGAAAGTCCGCCGATGCTGGCAAACCCATTGTTATTCAAAAGCAGGATCGTAAATCTCACAGCTTCCTGTATCGCCGTGACAATCTCATTGTTGTTCATCAAATACCCTCCATCGCCGCAGATCACGTACACTTCCCGCGTTGGATCGGCCATTTTTGCACCCAGGCCGGCGGCTATCTCGTAACCCATGCAAGAGTAACCATATTCAAGATGGAAATTCTTGGGATCCGTGGCTCGCCACAATTTGTGCAGGTCACCAGGTGCACTGCCTGACGCATTGATCATCACGTCGCGATCGTCCATAAAGCTGTTGAGCGTCCCGATCACAACGGCCTGGTCGATCGGGGGCGCGGTACTGTTTCCTTCCAGGTAGATTTGCGTTACTTCGTCGTCCCAGGCTTTGTTCATATCAACAACACGCTGGCGGTATTCGGCCGGCACCTGATAGTCGCCGATCAGCTGCGAAATTTCTTCCAAAATGACCTTCGCGTCACCGGTTACAGGCAATGCAGCGTGCTTGAATGCGTCAAATTCACTGATGTTGATATTGATAAACTTAACCTCCGGATTCTTGAAAATAGATTTGGAAGCCGTGGTAAAATCACTGTAACGCGTCCCAATGCCAATGACAAGGTCAGCTTCATTTGCGATTTCGATCGCGTACTTGGTCCCAGTCGCGCCCAGGCCGCCAATGCTGTACGGCGCATCGTAACGCACTGCACCTTTACCGGCGAATGTCTCTCCAACAGGGATGCCCGTTTTGGTGGCAAAATGATGTAAAGTTTCGCTGGCGCCACTGTAAATCGTACCGCCGCCCGCCACAATCACCGGATTCTTGCTTGCTTTAATCCATTCCGCCGCTTTTTGCACAGTCGGAACATCCGGTCTTGGCCGGCCTACATGCCAGACTTTTTTCTGAAAAAGCGATTCCGGGAAATCGTAAGCATGCGTTTGCACGTCTTGCGGCATCGATAATGTGACAGCGCCCATTTCTGCTTGCGAGGTCAGCACGCGCATTACCTCAGGTAAAGAATAAATCAGCTGCTCGGGGCGATTGATCCGGTCCCAGTATTTAGAAACGGGTTTGAAACAATCATTGACTGAAATATCCTGTGTCGACGCACTTTCAAGTTGCTGTAAAACCGGGTTTGGCTCCCTGCTCGCAAAGATATCCCCGGGCAACAGCAGCACAGGCAGCCGGTTAATTGTCGCCAGCGCCGCGCCGGTAAGCATGTTGGTCGCACCCGGACCAATGGAAGTAGTGCAGACAAACGCGCCCAGCCTGTTTTTTACTTTGGCATAAGCCACTGCGGTATGTACCATCGATTGTTCATTCCGGCACTGGTAGTATCTGAAATCGGGATTTTCCTGTAAAGCCTGACCCAGACCAGCCACATTGCCGTGGCCGAAAATGCCAAAACAGCCCCCGAAATAAGGAACTTCCACGCCGTCGCGCTCGATGTATTGATTTTTCAGGAATGTAATCGTAGCCTGAGCTACTGTAAGTCTTCTCGTCATAATCCTAGAAATTTTCTGATCTGGTTCAGGAGTTGATGTTTTTAAATTCTCCGGCCTTGTTTGTACAGCCGAAAAGCGCAAATTTTTTCAGCATAAACTGCTTGTATTCTTCCATGAACAGCTTTCCTGGTGTGGTCGGCGCAAATTCCTCGGGGCGGTCCCGGAAAAATTCACGGTTCACCATTGTCCAGAGCAGCCGCGTATCAGTCGCAATGTTGATCTTGCAGATACCCAGCGGGATCGCCCTTTTTATTTCTTCTTCCTGAACTCCCTTTGCATCGGTTTTTAGCTTGCCGCCAGCTGCATTGATGCGGCCGATTACTTCGGGAATCACATTCGAGCCGCCGTGCAGCACGAGCGGAAAACCCGGAAGTCTTTTCTGGATTTCTTCTAGAATGTGAAACTGTAAACCCTGGCCTCCAGAGAATTTATAAGCACCGTGACTGGTACCCACTGCAATCGCCAGACTATCACAGTCTGTCGCACTTACAAAGTCGACCACTTCCTGAGGGTTGGTGTAAAAAGAATGGGCAGCATCAACAGTCAGATCGTCTTCCACACCCGCCAAAACGCCCAGTTCCGCTTCCACACTGATATTCTTTGCATGCGCCTTTTCTACCACGACCTTGGTTCTGGCTACATTCTCTGCAAAACTATCATGTGAAGCGTCGATCATCACCGAGGTATAGCCGCCTTTCTCAATCGCATCAAAAATGTGTGCTTCGTAACCGTGGTCCATGTGAATGGCATAAGTTACATCCGGGTAGATCCGTGCGGCGGCGCCAATCATCGAGAGTAGCATTTCGGGGTGCGCGTAGTCTCTTGCAAAAGGCGTCGTTTGAACAATAAACGGCGCCTGAGCTTCCTGCGCCGCCGCAAACAGACCATGGATTTCCTCCATAAAAAACACATTCACCGCCGGAATCGCATAGCGGGAGTAGCATTGAGCGAAGAGTTGTTTGGTGGTTAGGAGCATACTTGGCTTTCGGCTTTCGGCTTTCGGCCGTCGGCTTTTTTGATCTGGTAATTTTTTGGTTGTCGGCTATCGGCTTTCGGCCGTCGGCTTTTTTGATCTCGTAATTATTTGGTTACTACGACTCATACTTCATTCTTGTAACCATCTAAAATATTGGCCCAGCCAACATATAATAGCGGATAGCCGACTGCCGACTGCCGAAGTCTACCAAAACACCGTATACAACGCCGCTATCACTCCGCATATCAATATCGAACCGATCACGAAGCTTTGGCCGGGCATGAACATTGATTTTTCTATTTTCAAGCCCTTCGGATTGTTGCGGCTTTTTGGGTCTGCCAGGGTGATTGCAACGATGACCGCGCAGAGTATCAGGAAGATGTAGCCCATTCTGTCAAGAAAAGGTACTTCTGGCGCCAGGAATTTTCCGGCGGTTGATAGCGGGATTGTGAGCAATGCGGCTGTCAGCGCGGCTGCGGAAGTTGTTCTCTTCCAGAACATTCCTAAAATAAAAATCGCGAATACGCCTGGTGTGATAAAGCTGCTGTATTCCTGGATAAACTGGTAAGCCTGGTCAAGCACACGCAGCTGCGGCGCGATCAATACGCCGATCGCCATAGCTACATAAATGGTATAGCGACCAATGCGGACCAGCTGCTTCTCGGAGGCATTTGGTGCAATGTATTGTTTGTAAATGTCGAGTGTAAATATGGTTGAAATACTGTTCGCTTTTCCCGCCAGGGACGCTACTATCGCTGCTGTCAATGCAGCAAAGGCCATTCCTTTCAAGCCAGCTGGCAATAAGTTGAGCAGCACGGGATAGGCGTGATCGGGCTTTACTGCACCTGCTCCGTCGAGCATTTCCCGCTGGAACATTCCGTTTTGGTACAAAACAAAGGCTGCAATTCCTGGAATCACGACGATAATCGGGATCAATAGTTTAAGTAAAGCTGCGAACAGAATACCCTTGCGCGCAGTCGGCAAATCGGCTCCCAGGCTACGTTGAATGATGTATTGATTGCATCCAAAATAAGCGAGGTTATTGATCCACATTGCACCTATGATCACTGTTAAGCCTGGTAAGTCTTTGTAAAAAGGATTTTCTTTCGGCAAGATCATGTGGAAATGGGAATCGGCCTGGTCCCTGAGCAATGCGAGTGCATTGAAAATGCCGGGCTTGTTGAAATGCGTGGAAACAAGGTCCAACGCAAGATAAGTAGTAGCCAGTCCGCCCAAAACGAGCACGATTACCTGAACCACGTCGGTATACCCAATCACTTTCATGCCCCCGATTGTAATGATTACCGCAAAAATGCCGAGCCCGATGATTGCATAGTTGAAATCCAGCCCCGCAGTAACTTCCAGGGCAAGTGCCCCGAGGTACAGGATCGAAGTCAGGTTTACAAAAACATATAACAACAGCCAGAAAACCGCCATAATTGTCGCCACCGTAGGATTATACCTTTCGCGCAGAAACTGCGGCATGGTGTAGATCTTGTTTTTGAGATACACCGGCAGAATAAACACCGCCACTACAATCAGCGAAGCCGCCGCCATCCATTCGTAGGAAGATATTGCCAGCCCGATTGCAAATCCGGAGCCGGACATCCCGATGAAATGTTCGGCAGAAATATTGGAAGCAATAATCGAAGCGCCAATCGCCCAGAACGTCAGCGAACCTTCGGCTAGGAAATAATCTGTTGAACTGACTTCTTTTGCTGTTTTCTTCTTGTAAATCCAGTATCCATAAGCAGATACGCCTATCAGATAAATAAAGAAGACAACATAATCCAGCGATTGCAATCCGGTAGTGGACATTCGGGTTTTAGGGGTTAGGGTAAACTATTGGTCATTGGTCGTTATTCATTGTTATTTGTTGTTTCGTAAGCTTTTGTTGATTTACGAAAAACAAAAATGAGTTTAAACAATAAATGACCACACCTGACCATAAATGACAAAAAATGTCAAACTACTCACGCCTCTGCCAGCTGCAAAACCTCACTCATTTTCACAATTCTGCCTTCTGTAAGTGACCGCATCGCGGCAATGCCGATGGCAGTCGCCATCAATCCGTCGTGCGCGTCAACAGGGGATGGTTTGTCATTCAGCACGCAATCTATGAAAGATTTGAGGCAAACGCGATAAGCAGTTTCATACCTTTCGAGGAAGAAATGCAGGGGCAATGAGCTGTGGCCGCCATTGCTATCGAAGTGGATCAATGTATCCGTTGTGTTGTTTTCAGCCTTCGCCATTCCCTTCGAACCAAAAATTTCCAGGCGCTGGTCGTACCCGTAAACAGCCTTGCGACTATTGTCAATTACGCCGATCGCACCGTTTTCGAATGTCAAAACGATTACCGCCGTATCAATATCACCAAACTCCTTAATCTCGGGGTGGATCAATGCATCGCCTTTTACAAACACCTCTTTCACCTCACTTCCCACGATGTACCGCGCCATATCGAAGTCGTGGATCGACATGTCCAGGAAGATCCCGCCTGAAATTTTCAGATATTCGACAGGTGGGGGCGCCGGGTCGCGACTGGTAATGCGAAGTATGTGCGGGTCACCTATCTTGTTGGCCTCGACAAGTGTTCTCACATTGTTGAAGTTGGCATCAAAGCGACGGTTAAAGCCCAGCATAAGCTTTACCCCGTTTTCAATTACAGCTCTTTCTGCCGATTGAATCGCCTCTAATGTAACGTCAAGCGGTTTTTCACAAAAAATATGCTTCTTCTGCTGTGCTGCCGCCACTGTGTAAGGAACGTGGAACGGAGTAGGGGAGCAAACAATTACAGCTTCGACATCGGGATGATTGATCACGTCGTAAGCGTCGGTTGTTACCTCTTTTACCCCCAGGTTTTTTGCAAATTCGTGCGCAGCCTGAGATACGTCCGAAGCGATGATCACTTCTGCGTCCGGCATATGGTGCATCAGGTTGCTAAGGTGGATCTGGCCAATCCGGCCCAGTCCGATCACACCAGTTTTAAGTTTCTTTGTCATTTAATTTGGCTTTCGGCTGTCGGCCATCGGCTCTCAGCACTTTATTCTATATACTTGATTGTTATAAATTTTTCAGCGAACAGCCGGCAGCCGACAGCCGACGGCCGAAAGCCGCCCTAAAATTTTCTGGTCCATTCTTTCAGCCAGCGCTCGATTACCACTTTTGTTTGGGTGAAGAATTCGACAGCGTGTTTTCCCTGACCGTGCAGGTCGCCATAGAAGCTTTCTTTCCAGCCCGAAAATGGGAATTGTGCTACCGGGGCAGCTACACCGATGTTGATCCCGATATTGCCAGCCTCGGCCTCGTGACGGAATTTGCGCGCACTGGAACCGCTGCTGGTGAAGATGCAAGCCATATTTCCGTATTTTCCGGAGTTAATAAAGCGGATCGCCTCGTCGATTGTATTAATATGTATCAGACTGAGAACAGGGCCGAAAATTTCCGTTGAAGCAAGCTCCCCGTCAAGCGGAATATCTTCAATAATAGTCGGGTTAATGAAGTTACCCTGCTCGTATCCATTCACTTTTGCATTCCGGCCGTCTACCAGTAAACGTCCGCCTTCATGTACTCCTTTTTCAATGAGTTGCTGCACACGGTTCTTGCTTTCACCGGTAATCACGGGGCCCATTAACACGTCGCTATCGAGGCCAAAACCTGTCTTCCGGTTCCTTGCAGATTCTACCAGACTTTCTGTAATGTCTTTGTGCTCGCCTACCGTGATAATGGTAGAAGCTGCCAGACAACGTTGTCCCGCACAGCCGTAAACGCTGTCGATTACGATTTGCGAGGTCATTTCAATGTCTGCGTCCGGTAAAACGATCACCGGATTTTTGGCACCGCCCTGTGCCTGCACGCGTTTCCCGTTTGCTGCACCTTTGGAATATACATAACGGGCTACATTCGACGAGCCCACGAAGCTGATGCCTTTGATAACTGGATGTTCCAGGATAGCGTCCACCGTTTCGCGTGCTCCCTGTACAAGGTTCAGTACGCCTTTCGGTAAATCAAGCTGCTCCATCAAACCCACGATTTTTGTCATCGTAAGCGGCACTTTTTCGGAAGGTTTGATGATATAGCTGTTGCCGCAAGCCAGTGCGTAGGGCAGGAACCAGAATGTGATCATTCCCGGGAAGTTGAATGGCGCAATGCACGCGCAAACGCCCAAAGGCTGCCGGATCATGTATTCGTCGATTCCTTTGGCAATATCCTCTGAAAATTCCCCCTGGATCAGGGTAGGGGTTCCGCACGCGTTTTCTACGTTTTCGATCGCGCGCACCATTTCCGCTTTTGCTTCCACGAAGGTTTTGCCGGACTCCAGTGTGATCGTCCTCGCAATGTCGTCGAGGTTATCTTCCAGCAGTGTTTTGAGTTTGAAAAGATATTGTACCCGCTTGGAAACCGGCGTACTTCTCCATTCCTGAAAGCCCGCCTGCGCTGCTGCGGCTGCATCCGCCACATCCTGGTGGTTACCAAAAGGTACCTGAGCCAGCACTTCCTGAGTGGCAGGGTTCAGCACATTTTCAAAGTGACCCGAGTGGCTATCGACCCACTGTCCGTTGATATAATTTCGTAATCTTTCCATGATATCGATGTTATGTCCCTCTGGGACTACCTATGTTATGTCCCGCTGGGACTTTTTTTCTTTTCTATCTTCTTCCTTCCTCCCTTTCCTCCTTCCTGCCCTTCCTCCGTCCTCCCTCCTACAATCCCCCATAAGAATCCGTGAACTCCACCACTTCTTTGAAAGTTGGCATGAAGTTGGCGCAGCCTTCGCGGGTGACGATGATGGCGCCGCAGGCGTTGCCCATTCTTACACTTTTGTACAAATTCCAGCCATTTAGTAAGCCGTAAGAAAAGCCTGCACAAAATGCGTCACCCGCCCCGAGTACATTCAGAACGTCTACCGGGAATCCGGGGACTTTTACTTCTTCCTTGCCTGGTTGAAATATAGATGCGCCGTCTTTGCCGCGTTTGACAACGAGCGTTTCTACTCCCGAGGCCAGGATTTCATTAATTCCATTTTCAATATTACCCCTGATTTCAGGCGCGGAGATCTGCTGGTGTTTGATTAGCAGCTGTTCTTTGTCTGTCAGGAATGTGGCGAGGATCTCTTCTTCTGTGCCTACAACAATATTGAAGCTTCCAAGTGCAGCACGGAGTGTTACACCGAATGCGCGGGGATCAAACCATTGATCTGCACGGAAATCGATATCGAGCAGCCTGATCACATTGTTTTTCTTAGCAAGCTCCAAGGCATAAAACATCGCGGTCCGGCTTGGGTCCTTGCTGAATGCAGTTCCCGAAAAAGCAGCTGCTTTGAACTGTTCGAAAGGAATAGCCGCAACGTGATCAATATTCAGATTAATGTCTGCACAGTTCTCACGGTAGTATACGAGCGGAAAACGGTCAGGCGGTTCTATACCCAAAACCACTGCAGAACTGCGCGTACCTTCGATCACCGGAACCCATTCCGTGGAGATACCTTCTTCCGTCAGGAAGTGTTTAATAAAATTGCCCACCTGATCGTCACCAATTCCAGTCAGGATCGCCGTTTTAAGGCCAAGCCGCTGACCCCCCGTAGCGATATTCAACGGACAGCCACCAACAAATGCATTAAATGCTTCGATCTTCTCAAATGGGCTGCCCACATTGGCCGAATATAAATCAATGGAAGAGCGCCCGAGCGTCAGGAGGTCGTAGGTTTTCATTGGCAGTCGGCTTTCGGCAGTCGGCCGTCGGCAGTGTTAGGTTAGGATTGGAAAGCTGTTTTATAGTCAATGCTTGGCACTTGTTGTCCAGTATTGTCATTAATTGTCACTTATTGTACGGGATGGAACCGGAGAATTACATTCAAGGCTAAAAGCCCAAAGCCAGCCGCAAAAAGCTGACAGCTGAAAGCCGAAGGCCCAAACCTCATCCATTCATCTCCGCAGTCACAATCGGTAATCTTGGGTCCTGTCCTTTCCAGGTTCCGTAAATCCAGTCGTGGTCGGGGTCGGAGGTGTTGGCGAGTGACTGGTCGCTGCCGGCCAGGAAGTTGAGGTAGTAGACGTTGTAACCGTGCCCGGCTACTACGGGATGGTATCCTTTTGGGACAAGTACCACCTCATTGTGCTTTACGCGAATAATCTCGTCGAGCGAGCGGTCTTCCGTGTAAACCTGCTGAATGGCGTAACCCTGCGGCTTGTCGATTTTGTAAAAATAAATTTCTTCGAGGTTGGCTTCGAGCAAAGTGCCGTCAGCGGCTACCTTCCTTTCATCGTGCTTATGCGCAGGAAACGAGCTCCAATTGCCCGATGGCGTATATACTTCGACGCATACAATCTTGTGACAATCGAAGCCGGGTTCGAGCAGACTGTTGATTTGCCTGTTCGCATTATCGCCTCCCCGGTACTCGATCGCGGCTTCTTCCGGACGCTTCATTCTTGGCGGGTGGTCTTCGTCGGATAGGACTTTACAGATCGCAATATCTGTATTGGGTGCCTGTGCTGTAAGTACAAAAGCAGTATTGCGGGACAGGTACATGGCGTGCCCAATGCCGCTGAAAACATCTTTCCTTCCATTGCCTGTCTCCCAGGTTTGCCCTGCTGCTTCTACCTTGAAATTTCCACCTAAAAGCACAAAGCAATATTCATATTCTCCGGTATTGCCGGTAATTTCTTCGTTTACATCCAGTATTTTCGCCTCAAAGTTCAAATAGCTCCACCCGGCCTGCTCCGCTGTCAGCGAATGGTAGGTTTTAGCGTTTTCAGGCTTAATCAGTAGGTCACTCATTGTGGTAATCGGATAGATTTGCACAATGATAGTGTTGTATAAATTAAGTACAAAATGTAAATATGTTAATACTGAATGCAAACGTTTGAAAAAATTTTAAAGAATCAATCGCTCTAATTCGACAAATGAATTCCTCTCGGCCCGTTACCATTAAAGATATTGCTCGTCGCTTCCGGTGCTCGCCGTCGACCGTTTCAAGGGCATTGAACGACCATCCTGCGATCAATGAAGACACCCGGAAAAACATCCAGGAATATGCCAGGGAGGTAGGTTACCAGCGAAATGAAGTGTCGCTCAGCCTGTTAAATAAGAAGACCGCCTCGCTCGGCGTAGTAGTGCCGACGATCAGCAACTATTATGAAACTGCGGTCATAGAAGGCCTGCACACGGTATTGCAGCCGCTTGGGTACACGCTGAATATCTGTGTTACCAATGAGAATTATCTGCTTGAAAAGGAGTATCTCGCCAAGCTGCTGTCCAATCGTACCGAGGGTATTTTCCTATCGGTATCCCAGGAAACCTACGACTCGGGCTATTACGAGCATTTGGAGAGCGTCATCCAACGCAAAACGCCGCTGATTTTCATTGACCGGGAATATGAAGATTTCGAAACCAGCCGGGCGACTGTCGACGACTACCACGGTGCATTCGCTGCGGTAGAGCATTTGATCAATATCGGGTATAAAAAGATCGCCCATTTGAAAGGCCCCAATGGACTTACTGTTTCTGAGCAGCGTCTGAAAGGTTATGTGGATTGTCTGAAAAAATACGAAATGCCGGTACTCGACGAGCTGATTATCAATACAAACTTCAAAGTCGAAAGCGCTATTCTTCCTACCAAGCGACTCCTTGAAATGGCTGCTCCGCCGGATGCAATTTTCGGGGTAAATGATCAGGTAGCGATCGGGGCAATGCGGGTGGTGAAAGATAAGGACCTGAAAATACCGCAGGAAGTCGGACTGGTTGGCTTTGACAACTCACCGATATCCGCTTACACTTTTCCCTCATTAACCACCGTCAGCCGCCCGGGCCGCAAGATCGGAATGGAAGCTTCCAGGCTCTTTCTCAACCAGGTAAACGGTTCCGGAGACTTTTCCCACGAAAGCATTGTACTGCCCTCAGAGCTGGTGATCAGGGAATCGACTTTGCGGATTTAGTAGGTTGAGAATGAGCGCAGAGATAATATCTGATTTGCTACAATCAAAAATGTAGAATTACTTATCTTGGTGAACTAAAAACCTCTATCCTTCATTTCGCTTGATTCTTCACGCTACTGCCGCCAGAGTTTCTCTTTCTGTATTGCTTTGCTTGCTGCTATTTACTCCATCACTATTTGCTGGTCCCAGGGTCAGCATTTCGCCTAAGCCCGGGTGGATCGTCCCGGTGACGCCTGCGGGAAAGCCTGCTTTGCGCAAAGATATTGCGGGCGGCTTTTATCTTGCTTTTTCAGATTATCAGGTAAATCTGGACGAACAGTCTGGGTACACCCATTTTACCCGGCAAATCATATCTGAAAGCGGCATTCAGAACGGATCTGATATTACCGTCACATTTGATCCCACCTACGAAAAGCTGGATTTTCACCAGGTAACCGTTTGGCGCGATGGTAAAAGTACTTCCCAGCTGCAACTGGCAGAGATCAAGGTAATGCCGCTTGAAACCGACCGGCAGCGTTTCATCTACAATGGATATTACACAGCTTCCATCATTCTCAAAGATATCCGCAAGGGAGACCGCATTGAAGTAGCTTATTCACGTAAGGGCTGGAACCCGGTGTTTGAGGGTAAGTATTCCGATTTCTTTTACTTCGATTCGTTCGACTACACCCAATACCAGCACGTCGCGATTGTCGCAGATCAGAAAAGGGCTTTGATTTTTAAGGATTTCAATAAGCCACCTGCGAGAAAAGTCACTGCCGGGGATGGCAAAAATGTTTATGAATGGGAAGCGACAAATGTGAAGGCCACTTCTTACGACGACTATGTGCCGGCCTGGTACAATAAAAGCCCTCTTGTGCAGGTAACAGAATTTAAAACCTGGAAAGAGGTAGTGGATTGGGGAGTAGCACTTTACAGTGACACCAAACTCGCCGGTGCAATCAAAAGCAAGGTGACCGGCTGGAAAAAGGACGGGGAAAGCGAATCCGAGTTTATCGGGAAAGTCGTGCGGTTTGTGCAGGATGAGATCAGGTACCTGGGTGTCGAAAGTGGCTTGAATTCACACCGGCCGCATTCGCCTGAGCAGGTGTTCCGGCAGCGTTATGGGGATTGCAAGGATAAAGCATTTTTGCTGTGTGCGATCCTGCGGGACCAGGGCATTGAATGCGATCCGGTCCTCGTAAATACATACAAACGGTCCCATTTATCGGAGTACCTGCCTTCGCCGATTGATTTCAACCACGTTGTGGTGCGCATTCAGGAGTCTGCGGGCGTACCGGGCAGACCGGAAACGAAGATATTCAAGTTTGTAGATCCCACCATTTCCCTGCAAGGCGGTAGTTTGAGCACGATCAGCTTTCCGCCTTACGGTTCAGGTTTATTGCTTCGCAAAGGACAGATCAAGCCGATTTCCATTCCATTACAGGGAACAGGCAATATTTCTGTTACCGAAGATATTTACCTCCCGCATCGCGGCGACACGCTGACACCGGGGCAGATCCAGGTAAAAACCGTCTATTTCGAATCGCTCGCAGATGAGATACGGTCGACATTCCAGGAAAATGTTACCTCTGAAACTGAACAAGCCTACCTCAATTATTACCGCGAAGTATACAAGCACACGGAACTTGACCTGGCGGACACGCTCACTTACTACGACCAGCGCGATGCTAACAACTTTTCAATGCTTGAAAATTATACGATGCTCAAGGCGTGGCAGTATGATTCGGCGAGCAGGCGTGAATACTTCGGTGTGCTGGGGAAAACGCTTTATGACCAGCTGCGCATTTTACCCAAAAAGTCAAGAAAAGATCCGGTAGCACTGCAATTTCCCTATCACAATACCTACAAAATCCGGGTACATATGCCCGAGTATTGGAACATCAAAAAGGAAGCGTGGCGGATTGAGCGGGCAGCTTACACTGTTTCATTCAGTTCGGATTACATTCCCAGGGAAGCTGTTTGGGAACTCTCTTATGAGTACAAAATCCTGCAAGACCATGTTGCCGTTGAAAATGTAGCCGAATTCCGGAAAGATATGGCCAGGCTGGCGGAAAATCTCGATATGGAACTTCGGGCGCCCACATCGGACTCATACTCAGACTCACCGATCAACTGGGCAATGGTGCTGGTGTCGCTACTGACTGCGGCAGGCTGTGTGTTGCTTCTTCGCAAGCTTTACCGTTACTCGCCACTCAGTGGCCAGATCTCAGAACCCGCGCTACCCTTCGGCTCGTGGATACTGCTGACAGGTGTTCAGGTTGTTATCTTCCCGCTTGTCACATTTGCAAACCTGACATTTACTGGTGGTAGGCTCTATTTTACCAATGCCGGCTGGAATACAATGACCGGGCATTCGTCAATGCTGGAATTTTTTTACAGAGTTTCGCTGGTATTTGAGACAGTCGCATCAACGATCATATTCTGTTTCTCGATTTTGCTGGCTGTTTTGTATTTCAAAAAGCGTGATTCTTTTCCGCAGCTTTTCTCTTTTTTTCTGATTGGAAATGTAGTTTTCGCTATGATTGGTGTCATTGAAGCTAATACAATCTATGCAGAGATCGCCGGCTTTGACGCAGATCTTGTTTACAAGCAGATTGTTCGGACGCTCATTTCGGCGGCAATCTGGGTGCCGTATTATTACCAATCCAAGCAGGTCGCGCAGACGTTTGTAAATACATACCCACCGGGAGGCGCGCTTGAATATGCATACGAAGAAAGCCAGGAAGCAGGAGAAAATGAATCCGGTGAGATGCAGCCTGACGAGGCTTAGAGCAGCTTGCATTCTTCTTTGAATTCATTAATTTTGAAGATGGAGCAATTTGAAGTTGTTGCGCGGGCTGACTGGCGCGCGCCGGAATTAATGTTCAAGCCGGCGCAATTCAGGGTATCGGTGGTGGGGGAGGATCAATGTCGCCTCGCTTCCTACAACCGGCGGGATTTTTATAAAGTTTCGCTGATTATGACCGGCCGGAGCAAGTTGCTTTATGCCAACCGCGGCATTGAAATCGCCGGGCCGGCGCTCGTTTTTACCAATCCGCTGATTCCCTATTCCTGGGAGGTGATCAATGAGGATCCCACAGGTTATTTCTGCATTTTTACCGACACTTTCCTGCATCACGGCGGCCGCAATGAGAGTTTGCAGGATTCGCCGCTCTTTAAAGTAGGCGGTGATCCGATTTATAATCTTAGTGCAGAACAAGCTCATTATCTGGAAAGTATCTTTCTAAGAATTCGCCAGGAATCCGATAGTGAGTACATGTACAAGCTGGATGTGATCCGCAATCAGGTGAGTCTGATTATCCACGAGGCAATCAAAATGCAGCCCTCCATTGGCTACTTTTCACCGTCCAATGCATCTTCAAGGATTGCCAAATTATTCCTTTCGCTTTTGGAAAAAC
Organism: Dyadobacter crusticola DSM 16708; assembly: GCF_000701505.1. GTDB lineage: Bacteria > Bacteroidota > Bacteroidia > Cytophagales > Spirosomataceae > Dyadobacter > Dyadobacter crusticola. Next base: position 198,109 of record NZ_JNJB01000006.1, read on the forward strand.
AATTTCCTGTCGATTCACCTGAAAATACCCTTAAGCTGAAAAAAGCCAGCGATTACGCCGACAGTCTTTCAGTACACGTAAATCACCTCAATGCTGCTGTTCAGGAAGTTACCGGTAAATCTACCACTGCACATATCAACGAGCGGCTGCTTACCGAAGCCAAGTCGCTGCTCCAATATACAGAATGGAGCGTAGCAGATATCGCATTCAGCCTGGGATTTGAATACGCATCTTACTTCAATAACTTCTTCAAAAAGCATTCGGGGATCACACCGCTGGTATTCCGGAAAACACTTTGAAAACTATAATTTTCGCTTTGAAACTTGTAGCCCGAGGCGCAACCCTGCACTTTACCTTTGCTGATGTTATCATCAAATCATAAACGCAAATGAAAAAGGTAAATTTAGGAAGCCAGGGGCTGCAAGTACCCGTTCAAGGGTTGGGCTGCATGGGGATGACCACCATCGCAGGCGGAAATATATACGGGCAGGCAGATGAAAAAGAATCTATCGCCACCATTCACCGCGCGTTGGAACTCGGTATCAACTTTTTGGATACAGCCGATTTGTACGGACCGCTGCTCAACGAGCGGCTGGTCGCAAAGGCCATCCACGGAAACCGCGAACAGTATATCGTAGCAACCAAATTCGGTTTTGAAGTAGATGACAATGAGCAGCTTACCTGGGGTTTCAATGGCAAACCAGAATATGTGAAAAAAGCGCTTGACCGGTCACTCCGGAACCTGGGCACAGATTACGTTGACTTGTACTACCTCCACCGCCTCGATCCCAATACGCCCATTGAAGATACAGTCGGCGCGATGTCGGAGCTGGTTCAGGCTGGTAAAATTAAATACATCGGTCTGTCGGAAGTATCTGCTGAAACGATCCGGAAAGCACACGCGGTTCATCCGATTACTGCTATTCAGACGGAGTACTCACTGTTTGAAAGGGAACCCGAAGCAAATGGCGTGCTGGATGTGACCAGAGAGCTGGGGATAGGATTTGTAGCTTACTCGCCGCTGGGAAGAGGCTTTATCACCGGTCAGATCAAAAGTCCGGATGATTTTGAAGAGAACGATTTCAGAAGAGGGATACCCCGTTATCAGGGAGAGAATTTTTACAAAAACCTTGACTTACTGAAAGAAATTGAATCAATGGCTGCAAGCAAGGGCATTACGCCTTCACAGCTGGCACTTGCCTGGGTTTTTGCCAATGACATCGTCGCCATTCCCGGTACCAAAAGGATTAAGTATATCGAAGAAAATGCAGCTGCAGCAGAAGTGGTACTCACCGCAGAAGAGAAACAGAAGCTGGAATCGATCGTGCCGGTTGGCGTTGCAGCAGGTACGCGTTATGAAGCCTCGCAAATGCAATGGGTGAATGTATAGCGGCAGCTGAAAGCGGACAGATTTTGTTCAAAAGCGTACAAGAGATGCACGTGAAAAAACCCATTTAAATGGATTGGAGCGTTTTCTGGCGAGTGGCATATTAATTTACATTTACCCGTAAATAGACTGCTGAATCGTCGGAAAATGCTCCAAAACTATTTTAAGATCGCCTGGCGGAATTTGATCCGTAACAAAACGTACAGCCTGTTGATCCTCGCAGGCCTTGCCACGGGCATGACCTGCGCAGCTGCATTGTGGCTCTATGTGCATGACGAACTCAACTTCGATAGGTACCATACAAAGGCCGATCGTATTCACCGCCTCAATCTCAACATCCGGTGGGAAGGAAACGAGTTCAAGCTTGGTCAGGCTTCAGCGCCATTCGGGCCGGCGCTGCAACGTGAGTTTCCCGAGGTAGTCAGTAATTTACGCGTGAAAAAAGGGGAGCAGCAGCTCAGGGTGGGTGATAATGCTTTTCTCGTAAAAGACGTGATCTGTGCAGATTCCACGCTCTTTTCCTTCTTCGACTATCAGTTTATCGAGGGCAATCCAACCATTGCGCTCGCCGGGAAAGACCGTTTGGTGCTCACCGAAAAGCTTGCATTGAAACTCTTCGGCAAATCCTCCGGACTGCTCGGAAAGGTTGTTTTGGTTAAAGATAATATGCCATTTACCGTTTCGGGCATTATCAGAAATCCCCCCGCCAACCACCATCTGGCATTCGACGCGATCTTACCTTATACGAATGCAGCAGTAAGCAGAGTTACGCTTGATAAATGGGATGGTTTCAACACGTTTACTTACCTGCTGTTGCAAAATGGTACAAAGCCGCAGTTGCTCGAAGGCAAAATGCCTGCTTTTTACAAAAAATATGTGGCTGAAACGATAGGGGATACGGACGGTAGCAAGGTGAAGTTTACCATCAGCTTGCAGCGTTTGACAGATATCCATTTACATTCTTCCCACCTTTTAGGCGAGGAAAATGGCAGTACAATGCGGTATGTGTACACTTTTTCGATCATCGGCCTCTTCATTCTCCTCATTGCGATTGTCAATTATGTGAACCTGGCTACGGCACGGGCGGCCAACCGGGCAAAGGAAATCGGTGTCAGGAAAGCAGTTGGATCGAAATGGTCGCAGTTGGTCGGACAGTTTCTCTCCGAGTCCGTTTTAATGTCGGCCCTGGCGGCTGTTGCGAGTATCATTTTGCTTTATTCACTACTCCCATTCTTCAATCACATATCCGGTAAATCGTTGATCATCGACTTCGGGAATGTAGAAACGATTGCGCTGATCATCGGTTTTACTTTACTTACGGGGCTTATCAGCGGACTATATCCCGCATTTATTTTATCAAAGTTCAAACCGGTGGCCGTGCTGAAAGGAGCAGGCGGAACAAAAGGCGGCGGCGCTTTTTTCAGGCAATCGCTGGTGGTTTTTCAGTTTTTGATCTCAATGGTGATGATTGCGGGTACCATTACTGTGTACCGGCAATTGCAATTTATGCGTAACTCTGCATTGGGCTTCAATCAGCAACAGGTAATCTCCATTCCATTATCCGTGCCTGCATTGAATCGTAATGCAAAAGTGTTGAAGGACAAGTTGCTGCAAAATCCAGCTATCAAAAGTGCGACGCTCACCAATGGATCAATCGGCGATCAGATCAATAACAAAACCACCTTTTCTTTTTACAGAAAAGGTACGGAGCAGTCGATCAGCGCAGAATACTTTGACGTGGATCCGGACTTCGCTGACGTACTGCAGATCCGTATCACGCAGGGCAGGGATTTTTCCCCGCAGCTGGATCACGATAGTTCCAATGCGGTATTGATCAATCAGGCTATGATGAAACGGCTGGGCTGGAAAAACTATGACGAAGGATTGATTGAGCTGGATACGAAGAAGGTTCCTGTGACCGGCGTAATCAGCGACTTCCATTTACGATCATTGCACAACCAGATCGAGCCGCTGGTACTTGTAATGAAGACTGCCAAGTCAGATAATTTGCTTGTCAAAATCTCGGGAGATCAAGTTGCAGGCACATTGGATTACATCAAAACAACATTTAGGCAGGTGAATGCGGGACAGCCGTTTGAATACGATTTCTTGGATCAGTCATTTGCGAGACAGTACAAAGCAGACGAACAGAAAGGCCAGCTTTTTCTCTCCTTTTCCATTATCGCGATCATCATCGCCTGCCTTGGACTGTTCGGTCTGGCGGCGTTTGTAGCCGAGCAGCGCACCAAGGAAATCGGTGTCAGAAAGGTATTGGGCGCATCGGTAACCAGCATTGTGGCATTGCTTTCCGGCAATTTCCTGAAACTTGTGTTAGTGGCGATTGTCATTGCAGTGCCCGTGGGCTGGTACTTAACGCGGATCTGGCTTCAAGACTTTGCTTATAAGATTAACCCCGAATGGTGGATATTCGCCCTGGCCGGCGTCCTTTCATTATGCATTGCCATTCTCACAGTAAGCGTACAAAGCATTAAAGCCGCATTGATGAATCCAGGCAAGATCTTGCGGTCGGAATGAGTTGGGGTAGGTGTTGCAATCAAAAAAATCTTATCAATTTTAAAATGTGACCTTCTTGTAGTGTCTGCGTCTAAAAAGGTGCGAAAGTTAGTATCGATGAAAAATTACAGCGATGAAAAAAGACATGCAGATGGAAACTAAGAGCTGGAACGAGATCAAGGATCAGGTATATGGGCAGCCGGGTACTCAGAGACGCGATGATCTCGACCGGGACTTCGAGAGCTTTAAAATTGGCCTGCTATTAAGGAAAGCGCGGGAAGAACGGAAGTTGACGCAGGCTCAACTTGCTGCATTAGTTGACAAAAAGCGCGAGTTCATCTCCCGGTCGAACAGGACGGGAGCAATTTGAATTTGAAAACACTTTACGAAATCGTCGAAAAAGGTTTCGGAGGTAAAGTACATATTAGTCTGGAACTATAAGCGCTTATGAAACTGCCTTAGAAACTTCTTACAAATTAAATACTAATGCTCAATAACAAAATGGCCAGCCCGTCAACTAACAGGCTGGCTATTTTGTATAATATCAAACAATATCAATATCCTTCGTTCTGAACCAGGTATCCTGGCAGGTTCGAGGCACCGTCGATTGCGGTTTGTGGGATTGGGAAAATGCGTTTGCGGACGTCAGAATTGGTTTTCTCAGTCCATTTACCTTCGTATTTACCAAAACGGATCATATCCGTGCGGCGCAGCATTTCCCAGTAGAATTCAAATCCTCTCTCGCGGAATAGTATATCAAGGTTCATGCTGGTCAATGCGGGCGGCGCAAGTCTGGACGTGCGTGACGCGCGAACCAGGTTCACGTCAGCCAGTGCACTCGCAGCATCCCCTTTGCGCAGCTTGGCTTCTGCACGCATCAGGTAAACATCGGCAAGGCGAACAATTACGATATCCGCTTCTCCTTTGTTCCGACCTGTGTTTGACTTGCTGCTGAATTCATATTTAGCAACGCGGTAGCCGGTATTGTAGTTACTTCCGGCAGTGGTAAAATCGATCAGCTCCGAAAAACTGACAGGAAGGTCTGTCCGGTTGCGTGTCACGTAAGTAAGCTTACCTACTTTCAACCTGCCGTCCGGACATCTCACGAATGCACCGTTTACGCGCAGTGCACCATATTGCTGGCCGCGCAGGATACCTCTGTTGATTTTGTAATCCGCATCATTCACGCAGGTATCTGCCGCATTCGTATAAATGGACATATTCTGCTGGTAGAAGCGAGGGTCGCGGCTTGGGTCAACAGCGCCGTAAGCCTGCACCCAAGACTGGTAAAAGTCTGATGTGATACCAGGCCCGTCGGTACCATTTGCGCCTGGGAATTCAGCCAATGGAAACTGATCGCCAGAGATCGAGAAGTACGCCATGCGATTGTGGCCATTCAGATCTTCACGCTGGTCCACAGCAAAAATCAGTTCTTCGTTATTGTGGTTATTGTTTCCAAAAATAGAAAAATAATCAGCTGACAACTTCGCCTGACCGGACGCAATTACCTTATCTGTATACTCGATTACCTTGTCGAGATCTTCCGTGCGGAACTCAATCGTAGGTGCGTAACGGTTGCGATAAACGCCTGCATTCAGGTACAACCTGGACAGCAAGCTCCAAGCAGCGGCCTGGTTCAATCGACCCGGGCCAACAGCCGCTTTCGGTTTAAGCAAAGGTTCTGCGGCAAGAAGCTCACTTTCAATGTACTTCACAGCTTCTTCGCCGCGGATGATCGTGGAAGTGGTGCCCGGATCTTCCTTTACAAATGCGATCCCGAACATATCGAGCAAAACCATATTGTAGTAAGCGCGCATTGCTCTCGCTTCGGCCAGAAATATGGGCGCACTCGGGTCTGCCGATTGTTTGTAGCTCGTAATCGCGGTGATCGAGCGGGAAATGGATTGTACCAGCTGGTTCCAGGTGTTGTTCACGTTAGGGTCAGTAGCAGTGGTATTGTGCTGGTGCAGCGCGAGGTAAATCCCATTGTCGCCCCAGTCGGTACCGCCGCGGTACGGGAGTATCGCCTCGTCGGTGCTGATTTCCTGCAATGCGAAATAGTTGGTATGCAGGAACAGGTTAGGCAGCAATGCGTAAACAGGCGCGATCAATCCATTGGCTTCGTCCTGGGGCGAAAGCTTGTTGCTCAGGGTTTCGTCCAAAACTTCTTCCTGCAGATTCGTGCAGGCGGTGGTAAAATATAGCAGGCTGGCTGCCGTAAATATGAGTGATAATCTCTTTTTCATTTTGTAATAATTAAAAACCAACATTGACACCAAACAGCACAGTTCTCGATTTCGGATAGCTCAGGTAGTCGATACCATAGGAAGTTACGCCTCTGATTTCGCGGTCGTTGTTAACTTCCGGATCATATCCGTTGTACTTCGTCCATACAGCCAGGTTTTGGCCCGTAACCGAAAGCCGCACAGTTTGTACCCATTTGTTGATCCCCAGCTTGGTCGCGTTCAGGTTGTATCCCAGTACCAGGTTGTTCAGACGAAGGAATGCGCCGCTTTTCAAAAACCTGGTCGATACGGGTGCAGAGTTGTTGATCGATTCGGCTTCGTCGGACAATGCGTCACGCGTTACATTCAGGCCTTTTGACAATTTCAGTTTATAGAAATTCGAGTTGGCTGTATTGTCGTAAACCTTGTTACCTGCTACGCCATTGAAATTGGCTGCCAGATCAAAGCCTTTGAAGCTCACATTACCACTGAAATTGTACATGCGGGTCGGGAGTGCGGTACCTGCGGCAATGCGGTCGTTGTCGGTAACAATGCCGTCGCCATCCACATCACGGAACTTGCTGATGCCGTTTTCGTCGAATCCAATGTGTTCTTTCAGGAAGAAGGTACCAATCGGCTGACCGCTCAGGTAACCGTTGATCGTAGCCGAGGTAAGTCCCGATCCCTGCGCCGAACCCGAAGGAATGACGGAGTAAGGAGAACCTTTTACCTCGTTTTCAATAAATGTGATGTTACCGCCTACACCATATCTAAGGCCGTTTTCAAGTGCATTCCGGTAATTCAGTTCGAGTTCAACACCGCGGTTGATAATGCGCATATCAGGTACATTGGTCCAGAAAGTTCCTGCTGGCTGCACGGGATCGGCTGGGATTACTTCCAGCAATATCTTTCTTGAAGCTTTGGAAAAATAATCGATTTCTCCACTTAATGCACCTTTGAACAAACCAAAATCAAGTCCGATGTCCGTTTGCTGCGATACTTCCCATTGAATGTTCGGGTTGGCTAGACGCGTGTAAGTTGTACCTGCCGGATATGGACTGGTACCGTCAAGCGGGTAGCTGGTAGTTCCCGATACCACGGACGTAAATCTGGCCTGCGTGATTTTGGAAGGGATTTCCTGGTTACCCGTCGATCCCCAACCCGCGCGTAATTTCAGCTCAGAGAATGGCGAGGATTTCATAAATGCTTCTTCCGAAATCCGCCAGCCCAGTGAGAAAGACGGGAAATAGCCATATTTGTTGTTCGCACCAAACTTCGACGAACCGTCGACGCGCAATGTAGCAGTAGCAAGATACCTGTCTCTGAAACCATAGTTAACACGGCCAAAAAAAGATTGCAGCTCATTGATCGTCGCAAAACCGCCGGGTTGGTTTAGTACCAGTGTGAGGTCCTGTCCTAAACCTGGGTTATAAATGGGTTCAATATCCGAGATAGGAAATTTATTAATGCTGAAATTCCGTTCCTGCAGGAATATACGTTGGTAAGAATGTCCTGCCAATGCACTGAAACTATGAACCTTGCTGTTGAATGTATAGGTCAGATAGTTTTCGATCAAACGGTTGGAGTTCTTGTTGCTCCAATTTTCCAGACGGCCGATTTCGAAAGGTACCGCGTTGGGAAGTGTTTGCTTGTCTTCCACGGAAGTGGAGTGGTCAAGACCAAAATTCAGCTTGTACACCAGGCCTTTGATGATCGTTACGGAAGGAGAAATGCTGGCCAGCACGCGATTAGTGTTTACCAGTTCCTTATATAGTCGCAGTGAAATCAGAGGGTTTGTCCCATCCACATATTGGAACGGTTCACCATTGTCCTGATAAGGTCTGTAAGTCGGATTGGCTGTGATGGCACCTCCGATGATGCTCTGGATGTTAGGCCGCTGGGTTTTTGTATTTGACGCATTCAGGTTTACATCCAATGTAACTCGGTCGTTCAATAATTTCTGGGAAAGATTGACACGGCCGGTGTAACGGTCCTGGCTGCTGCCTTTCAGGATACCTTCTTGCTTTTGAGCTCCGAAAGACGCGTAATAAGTCATACGGTCTGTCCCGCCGCCAATGGAAAGGTTATGGTTGTGGGTGGTCGCAGTGCGGGATATTTCTTTCTGCCAATCAGTGTCAGCGCCTTCATTGATCACCGTACTTCCCAGCTTCTGGGCTTCGGCAACGAATTCAGGTCCGCTCAGTATATCCAGCGGACGCGCCATTTTGGAGATACCCAGACTTCCTGAGTAAGTGACGCTCGCCTGGCCGGATTTGCCCTTTTTGGTGGTGATAAGGATCACACCATTTGCTCCCCGCGCTCCATAAATCGCTGTGGCAGAAGCGTCTTTCAAAACGTCCATTGACTCGATATCCGCGGGATTGAGGAAGTTGAGAGGATTACCATCTCCACCTGTGCTGCTGTTATCAAGCGCCATTCCGTCGACTACAAAAAGCGGAGTACTTCCGGTACGCACGCCGCCAGGCCCGCGAACGGTAATGCTGGTTTTGGCACCTGGTTCACCTGTTGCCGAGGTTACATTTACACCCGACACTTTACCTTGAAGCAATTGCTCGGGCGAGTTGATGATACCCGCATTGAACTCGGTGCTTTTCAGCGACTTCACTGCGCCGGTGATATCTTTTTTTGCGGTACTGCCGTAACCGACCACAACTACTTCTCCCAGGTTTTCGGCGGTCTCTTTGAGGCTTACCTGTACGGAAGCTGCGTTGGCTTCTGTGAGAAGAAAGTTGGAGAGTGTTTGTTTTTCAAAACCTATGTAGCTGAACTCCAAGTTGTAACGTACTTCTGTTTGCAGGTTTGCAAATGAAAAGCTACCATTTTCGTCGGTCGTGGCGCCTTGTTTGTTGCCGCCATTCACGTCCGAGATCACAACGGTAACACCCGGTAGCGGCTCGGCGCTGCCTGCGGTAAGTACTTTTCCTTTGAGCGTAACATTTTGCAGTAGCGGGTTCGGCGCTGCATATGCGTGCAGGCTGAGCAGCATCGCAGCGAGCATTGCATAACTTCGCCACAGACCAATTCCGACTGATCGGGATAGAGTTTTCTTCATACTTGTGGATTATTAAATTGGAACAACATTAAAGGTGAGTAATTATAAGGACTGAATGCAAGATTGCAATTGTATTTTTAAAATAAATTATAGAATATAGCTAATAATGATTTCAAACGTTTGAAATTCTGTGCAAACGTTTGAAAAAATAGAGGAACAAATAGGATTGGATTGATATTGCTACCATCTGGGATTTAGGAGAGCGCAAAAGTGGCATTTGCGTCCGGAATGAAGGCGATCCGAAAGTTAAGGAATTGTTAAATTGTAAGGTTCAGTAAGTAAACCTGGTGCTAGGCAGTACTTTCAAGCGGGCTGATCTGAATTGAAAGACCATAGGCTTGCATTAACTCGTCGAGTTCTCTGGATAGTCCTTGTATTTTGGATCGGTAACTCTAAACATCCTGCCGCAGCACTTCTAATGGCGGCCTCGACAGGATACCCCGGCTGTTGATTAATCCGATGATTACTGTTAGCAGCGAAACAAAGAAGAAGACGCCAAGTACAGGCAGCAGCTCAGGCTTGAACTCGGCTTCAAAGCTGAATTTTGCCAATGCGAAACTGCCGATCAGCGCGATGATGATGCCAGTTAATGCGGCCAATGCACCCAGGAAGAAATATTCCAGAGCGGTAATTGCAAAGATCTGTTTCCGGCTCGCGCCCAGCGTTCTCAGCAAAACGCTCTCCTGCAAACGTTGGTATTTGCTGATCATTACAGAAGAGATCAGTACAATCAATCCCGTAAGAATGCTGAACCCGGCCATAAACCGGATCACGAAACCTATTTTGTTGAAAATGTCGTCCAGCAAACGCAGTACCAGTGCCAGGTCGATAATGGCGATGTTGGGGTACTTCCGGACTACTGCCTGCTGAAATGTAGCGGATACCTCCGGACTGGGCACGTGCGTGAGCATGGCGTGAAATTGCGGCGCATCTTCGAGCACGCCGGTAGGGAATACAACCAGGAAGTTGGTCTGTACCTCACCCCAGTTCACTTCCCGCAAGCTGGAAACGCGGGTGTTCATCAACGTACCCTGCACATTGAAAACCATTGTGTCGCCCAGCTCAATTTTGCTGCGGTCGGCGAAACCTTGTTCCAGCGAAATGGGGACCAGGCCTTTTGCAGGATCGTATTTCCCTTCCCACTTACCTTTTGTGATTTTTTCCGAAGAGGTAGTCGAATCGCGGAAGGTGACGCGGTACTCTCTCCCGAATATCCGTCGCGATTGTTCCATAGTAGTATCTCCCTCAAAGTCGGCCGCCGTTTTTCCATTCAGCTCTTCCAATCGCATATTAACAATCGAAACACTCTGGTTCACAGGTACGCGCTGCGCTTTTGCAATGGCAAGTACACCTTCCTTTTGGTGGCCCTGAATGTCAAAAAGGACAATATTGGGCTGGTTGCCGCTGGTTGACAGCTTGACACGTTCCAGCAAAATGCTTTGTACAAAAAACAAGGTGCAGATCAGCGTGGTACCCAGTCCAATGGAGACGATCAGTATCGTTGTCTGGTTATTGGGCCGGTACAGGTTGGCCAGTCCCTGGCGCCATAGATAGCTCCACGATACCGGGAAAAACCGGCGCACCAGCCAGGTAAGCAAAAGCGCCATTCCATAAAGTACCAGAAACGACCCCAGAATGCTCGCCGTGAAAACCAGTGCTTCCACCCAGGTGCGCATTTGTAAATACGAGAACCCGAAAATGAACAGCACGATCAGGGCATACAGCAGCCAGGTAACCGGATCTCTTTCAAGCTTGATCGGGTCGAGTGAGACGCGGAGCACATTCAGCGGGGAAACACTGCGAATGGAAAGGAGCGGAGGCAATGCAAAAAGCACGGAGATCAGAATGCCGATCGCAAGTCCCTGCGCAATCGCAACCCAGGAAATGGCGGTTGTGAGTTCAAACGGAAGTAAGTCTTTGATCACAACCGGTAAAAACTGCTGGATCGCAGTACCAAGTGCCGCTCCGATCACAGACCCTATAATGCCGATCCCAAGAATCTGGATCAGGTAAATGAGGAATGCCTGCGATGCTTTTACACCCAAACACCTCAGGATAGCAATGGATTTCAGTTTTTCGCGGATGTAAATATGAATAGCGCTCGCGACGCCAATGCAGCCCAGCAACAATGCCACAAAACCGACCAAAGCCAGAAAGCGTGTCAGGTCGCGGAATGAGCGGCCGGTATCTTCTTTTTGCTGCTGGACAGTGTTGTGGTCCAGGTCAAACTTTTCAAAACGCGGTTCCAGGTTCTTGACAAGCTTCTCAACATCGGTACCCGGCGCAAACTTGAAATAATGGCGATAAGCTACGCGGCTTCCTTTTTGCATTAAGCCCGTCTGGTCAAGGTACTGCATCGGAATGTACACCGTCGGCGCTACGGAACTTGTAATACCCGTTGCTCCCGGCGCTTTTTCGAGGATACCGGCGATCGCGAATGTAACTTCCCCGATCCTGACGGAGTCGCCTACTTTGGCATTGTATTGCAGCATCAGCGTTTGGTCCACCAGTGCCTCACGCTTGGTCCTGAATGTTTTTTCAGCCGTTACCGGAACAGTTTCGAATTTCCCATAATACGGGAATGCACCCGACAATGCTTTCACCTGCGCCAGCCTGTTACCGCCACTTTTTGTAAAATAAACCATGGAAGCAAAACTGCGCTCCTCCGAGCGGATCTTGCCCAATGAGTCCACCAGCTCTTTGGCTTTTCCTTCTACTGCGCGGTTTCCATAAAGGGAAAGATCGGCGCCGATGAGAGTAGCGGCTTGATTATCAATGTTCTCTTTCAGGTTATCGCCGAGCGCGTAAATGGCGACTAGCGCAGCAATGCCGAGAATAATTGAAGAAATGAAAAGTACCAGGCGAGAGCGGTTTTTCCGACTGTCGCGCCACGCCATTTGCAGCAGCCAGGATATATTCAGGTTGTTGGAGTCCATCAGGAAATTGAGGTTATGCTACCAGTTTTCCGCCTTTGATGCGGATGATCCTTTGCGTTTTTGCGGCCAGTTCCAGGTCGTGGGTTACCACCACAAGCGTAGTTCCCGCCTCTTTATTGAGGTCAAAAAGCAGGTTAACCACTTTCTCGCTGGTTTCAGCATCGAGGTTTCCGGTGGGTTCGTCGGCAAAAAGGATCTGTGGTTGATTGGAAAACGCGCGTGCGAGTGATACGCGCTGCTGCTCGCCGCCACTGAGCTGTGTAGGGTAGTGATGGCTGCGTTCTGCGAGTCCGACCTTGTCAAGCAGATCCAGCGCGCGCGACTTGATATTTCTTTCACCCCGGAGTTCAAGCGGTACCATTACGTTTTCCAGTGCTGTAAGGGTGGGCAGCAATTGGAAGTTTTGAAAAATGAAGCCTACATACTTGTTCCTCACCGCCGCGAGCTGGTCTTCATTCAATCCGTTGAGCCTGGTACCATGCAGCTCCACGTTCCCGGAAGTAGCGCGATCAAGACCTGCGCACAAGCCAAGCAGGGTAGTTTTCCCACTTCCCGACGGACCCACAATGGACATTGTTGAACCTGCCGCTACTGAGAAATGAATGTTGTCTAAAACGGTCAGAGACCGGTCACCGCTTTTATATATTTTACTTACCTGCTGCAGATCGAGTATGGTATCCATTCTAATGTTCCTATTTTTATGATTTCGTGGTGCTAAGCTTGGGCAACCTGTTTTGGTCTAATTTGGTTCTTTTGGTTTTATGTCGAATATAAATATAGGTTAAACGGCATTGAAAACTAAGTGAGCGGTTTTCGGGCAATTCCCGCGATGGTTTGTCTTTTTAAATTCTGTCAAAATCAATTTCTATTATGAAGCGCATTTCATTTTTTATCTACACACTTTTCATTCCGCTGCTGCTGTTTTCGTGTAATGGCGGAAAAAAGGAGGAAGCTGAATCCACGGAAGAAACCGCGAAAGCACCTGCGGCGGAAAAGGCAGCCCGGAAAAAGACCATCGTTTTTTTCGGTAACAGTCTTACCGCAGCTTACGGCCTTGACGATCCTACCCAGGGTTTTGTCGGATTGATCCAAAAGAAAATAGATTCACTCGGACTGAACTATAAGGTAATCAATGCAGGTGTAAGCGGCGAAACTACGTCCGGCGGAAACAGTCGCATTGACTGGCTGTTGAAGCAGCCGCTCGATGTATTTGTACTGGAACTCGGAGGGAATGACGGCTTGCGGGGCATTCCTGTGCCGGAGACAAAAAAGAACCTGCAAGCGATTATCGATAAGGTACATACCAAATATCCCAATGCGAAAATTGTGCTTGCAGGAATGCAGATTCCGCCGAATATCGGACAGAAATACGCATCCGATTTCCGCGCAGTTTATGCCGATTTAGCCAAAAAGAACAATATTACCCTGATTCCGTTTTTGCTGGAAGGCGTAGGAGGCGAAGCCAAATTGAACCTGCCGGATGGTATTCACCCGACAGCAGAAGGACATAAGATCCTGGCCGAGAATGTCTGGGTGATAATTGAAGATCTGCTTTAGGAATCTAAAAAGGGCAAAAAGAAAGGCCCGGAGCTGTTTAAAACAGAACTCCGGGCCTTTTTATTCAATGTTCTCCTTGCTCTACACAACCCTGTCGCCACGAATCAAACGAAGAATAATTGCCACGACGGCAATCACTAAAAGAATGTGGATAATGTTACCAAGTCCAAAGCTTGCGAAGCCAAAATAGCCTATCAACCAAAGGATTACGAGGATGACAGCTATTGTATAAAGAAGATTTCCCATTGTTTTGTGTTTTGAGTTAGAGATGTTAGTGATCTGCTTACATCCTATCAATTTAGATGCCAGCAAGAAATAGCTGCATTTCGCGCCCTAACTTTCCCCGGATTCTACAATATTTGCGCTGCATTGAAATTACATAGCCATAAGTTGTAGAAATTTATCTCAAAGCACTTCTATGAAGCGAACATTAATAAACCTGTTCTTCCTTTTAACAATTTCTTTTTTTACAGAAGGCGCCGTCGTTGATACAGTGGACACTTACAGCGCGGCGATGAAGAAAAACATCAAGGCGGTCGTGATCCGTCCGGATAATTATGCAACTGCAGGAGAAATGCCCGTCGTTTACCTCTTGCACGGATACAGCGGCAATTACGCGGACTGGGTTAAAAAGGCGGCCGGTTTTCAGAAGGCGGCGGATTTGTACCAGATGATGATCGTTTGTCCCGACGGCGGTTACGGAAGCTGGTACTGGGATACGCCCGACCCGGCATTTAAATATGAAACCTACGTGGCCAAAGAGCTTGTGGCGTTTGTGGATAGCAAGTACAAAACGATCAAAGACCGCAGAGGCCGGGCGATCACCGGGTTAAGTATGGGCGGACACGGCGGACTTTACCTCGCTTTCCGGCACCAGGATGTATTCGGCGCTGCGGGCAGCATGAGCGGCGGCGTGGATATCCGTCCATTCCCGAACAACTGGGATATGGCCAAAAGATTGGGCAAATACGCAGAGAAGCCGCAGGCGTGGGAGGAGAACACCGTGATCAATATGCTGCATCTGCTGACACCCAACACATTGTCGCTGATCATTGACTGCGGGCGGGAAGACTTCTTTTTCGAGGTAAACGAAAAGCTTCACCGCGAGCTGGCTTACCGCAACATTCCGCATGATTATATCGTAAGACCCGGCGCTCACAACTGGGCTTACTGGACCAATGCAGTACAATATCAGCTGCTTTTTATGAGCAACTTTTTCAATAGAAAAGAAGCTGCGGGCAAATAGGCTGTATTTTCAATTGTTTACAGTTTTTAAATTTCTCTCATTTACATTTGCACAAAATAGAATTAACCTACCTTTTAATTTTACTATTCAGCTATAATGAGCAACTATTCCTCGTCTGCACCGGCTGGCGCTCCCAAATTCACTGAAAACAGATACCTGATTACCCTTATTTTTGTTACCTCCCTTTTCATGTTCTGGGGCATTGCCATCACGATGGGCGATGTTTTGAACAAACATTTTCAACACGTACTCAGCCTCACCAAAACGCAGTCGGCTTTTGTACAATTTGCAATCTTTGGGGCTTACGGGGTAATGGGGATACCTGCTGGGCTTTTTATGAAGCGATTTGGTTATAAGAATGGCGTGCTTTTCGGTCTTGCGCTTTTTGCGGCGGGATCATTCTTGTTTGTTCCGGCGGCGGCAGCGGCTTCATTCCCGTTTTTTGGAGGTGCATTGTTCATTCTTGGTTGCGGTATTTCCACGCTCGAAACAGTGGCTCACCCGTTTGTTGCGTCCCTGGGCGACCAGCGTACCAGCGATATGCGCATTAACTTTGCGCAGGCATTCAATGCATTGGGTACCATTATCGGTCCCGCGGTAGGTTCTTATTTTTTGTTGAGAAATAATGTCGAAGGCAGCACAGACCTTACTTCGGTTAAAACTTTATATATCGTAATCGGCAGTGTGATCGCGACGATCGCGGTGCTTTTTTCTTTCGTAAAAGTACCTGCGCTTACAGATCCGCACGTAGCAGTAGATCCGGCAGCTGCGAATGTAGATACCCATCCTGAAAAAGGTCTTTTTCAGCATAGCCATTTCAAGTGGGCGGTATTTGCGCAGTTTTTCAATGTAGCCGCACAAGCAGGTACCTGGGCGTTTTTCATCAATTATGGTCACGAGAAAATGGGCTTCACGGATGCGGTTGCGGGTAACTGGATGATCCTATTCTTCGTGCTGATGCTGGCCGGACGTTTTATCGGTACTTTCCTGATGCGCTTTATCGCTCCGCCCTCATTGCTTGCGATTTTTGCTGCTTGTAACATTGTCATGTGCCTCGTTATCGCTCAAAGTCTGGGCTGGCCGTCGTTCATTGCATTGCTGATGCTCAACTTCTTTTTCAGCATTATGTTCCCGACGATTTTCAGTTTGGGTCTTAAAAATTTGGGAAAACATACGCAGCAGGCTTCTTCCTTTATTTCAATGGGCGTAGTAGGCGGTGCGTTTTTCCCATTCGCAATGGGCGCCGTAGCCGAGCACGACGTAGCCACAGCCTACTACCTGCCGATCATCTGTTATACGGTGATATTTCTGTTTGGATATAGGTTTTATAAGGTGAAGTGACTTCGGCCAATTGGCTTTCGGCAGTCGGCTTTCGGCAGTCGGCTTTTTTATTTGCCTTCGGAAAGACAGCCGAAAGCCGAAAGCTGACAGCCGATTGCCACTAGCTAAATCAATAATTAATTCACAACAAATAATTGAATGAAACTCTGGGGGATTGACTTAGGAGGTACTAAAATAGAATGTGCGGTGCTGGACTCTGCGCAGAATCTGGAAGTAATAGCGAGGATGCGCCTGCCGACTGAATCGGCGAAGGGGTATGAGCATATTTTGTCTCAGATCAAGAGGTTGATCGATATGGTAGCAGAGCAGGTGGGAGAGCGTCCGACCAAGATCGGGTTTGCTACGCCGGGCGTATTGGAACCCGATTCTCAGCTGATGAAAAACTCTAATACTACCTGCCTGAACGGGATGCCGCTCAAAGCCGACTTGCAGAGGATTCTCGATGTGCCTTGTCAGCTGGCTAATGATGCGAACTGTTTTGCTTTGGCGGAAGCTTTAATGGGAGCAGGCAAGGAGCACCATACTGCCGAAGTTGTTTTTGGTGTAATTATGGGTACCGGTGTGGGTGGCGGTTTGGTGGTTAACAACAAAATCATTGCCGGTCACCACGGAATAGGAGGAGAATGGGGCCACAATATATTGGAAGAAAATGGCGAGCCTTGCTACTGCGGTAAGGCGGGCTGTGTTGAGCAGGTGATCTCCGGACCTGCATTGGAGAGGTTTTACGAGCAGCAAAGCGGCGAGCGCATTACCATGAAAGTCATTCTGGAAAGATACCGCGAGGGAAATGACGTGCATGCGAGTGCTACTATTGAGCGATTGCTTGAATATTACGGCCGCGCTATTTCCACATTGATCAACGTGATCGATCCGGGATTGATCGTGATCGGCGGCGGGGTAGGGAATGTGGATCTGCTTTACACGGCGGGTTACGAGCGGATCAGAAAGTATATTTTCAACAAAGGTGTAGTTACCACACCGATCGTAAAACCCAAGTTGGGAGATAGTGCGGGTGTTTTTGGCGCAGCTTTGCTCTAAGATAAACGTTAGCGCGAACGAGTGCTGGTCTGTCGTTTGAAAATAGTTCGTTAAATCATAACGCTCCATCACAGTGACAAACGTGAAGGCAGTTCAGCGCATTCAGTCCATTGATATCGTCCGGGGCCTGATCATCGTGATCATGGCGCTGGACCACGTCAGGGATTACTTCCACATAGCTGCTTTCACAGGCGACCCGCTCGACCCGCAGACTACGACGGGAATGCTCTTCTTCACCCGCTGGATAACCCATTTCTGCGCACCTTCTTTCATGCTGCTTTCGGGCATCTCGGCATTTTTGTCGGGACAAAATAAGACGCCCGCCAGTACCTCTTCTTTCCTGATCAAGCGTGGCTTCTGGCTGATTTTGGTTGATGTGATCTTCATGACATTCGGCTTCACCTTTGATATTACTTTCAAAACAATCCTCTTTGCGGTACTCTGGGCACTGGGTGGCAGTATGATCCTGCTCGGTTTGCTGGTGCGCTTTTTGTCGCCGCGGACTATTTTGGCGGTCGGGCTATTTATCGTATTTGCGCACAATCTCCTGGACTACATTCAGGTTGCTCCTAACTCTCCGGCTGACATTGTGCTCAGTATTTTCTTTACCGGCGCGGGTAAGTTTTATCCGCGTGGTGACGGCGGTACCCTTGCATTCTTGTACGTGATCGTGCCCTGGGCTGGTATTATGATGTCCGGTTACGGCTTGGGTACGCTTTACAGGAGCAGTTTCCTGGCTGAAAACCGGAGAAAGATTCTTGTGATCACAGGGATAGTGATGACGATCCTTTTTGTTTTGCTGCGGTTCGTCAATAAATACGGAGATCCTGCACCTTGGAGCGTGCAGCAGGATAGTTTCCGAACATTTCTTGCATTTATGAATGTGCGTAAATACCCGCCGTCGCTTTTATTTACACTGGCGACGCAGGGTCCTATACTGCTGGTACTTGCCTTTGCGGAGCATTGGAATGATCAACTTTCGAGGTTTTTCAAGGTTTACGGAAAAGTGCCATTCTTCTTCTTTGTGGTACACTTCTACGTGATACATTTCGTCAGTGCCATTGCCGTGCTTGTCTCGGGTTACACGTGGGCGCAGGCTACGGATGAGAAGCTGTTTTTCAAGTTCCGGCCAGATGATTTCGGTTACAGCCTGGTCTGGGTTTACATCATCTGGATCTTGATTGTGCTGGCGCTCTACTTTCCCTGCAAGTGGTTTGGCGATTACCGCACGCGCGAGCGCAAATGGTGGCTGAGCTACTTATAGCTTCGTTTATTGCCCGGTAAGTAGAAATTTGTGATCTTCATTTTATTACAACAACCTAAACATTGCTGTAATGAGATACCTCCTTTCACTTGCATTCTCGCTTTGCGTTTTCTGCGCTCTGGCCCAAACCAGTGCGGAAACATATCCCATTGATCCTGCTTCCCAGCCACAAGCCAATGTACCCAAAGGCGAAATCCTGAAATTTACATTCGATCAATCCAAAATATTTCCCGGCACCTGGCGCGAATACTGGGTGTATGTGCCGGCGCAGTACAAACCGGACCAGCCTGCCTGTGTTTATGTAAACCAGGACGGAATTCAATGGAATGCGCCGACGGTTTTTGATAATCTCATCCAAAGCAAAGAAATGCCGGTTACGATCGGCGTTTTCGTGATGCACGGAAAGGTACGCGCGGCTGATCCGGAGAAGGCAAATGACCGCTTTAACCGCAGCTTTGAATACGACGGACTTGGCGATGCGTATGCACGGTTTATCCTTGAAGAGCTCCTGCCGGAAGTGGAAAAGCAAAAAACAAGCGATGGACGGGAAATTCGCCTTTCGAAAAGCGGGAACGACCGTGCGATAGGCGGATCAAGTAGTGGCGCGGTTTGTGCATTCACCGCAGTCTGGGAGCGGCCGGATGCATTTACCCGCGTTTTCAGCGCAATCGGGACGTACGTTGGTCTGCGCGGTGCCGATCGCTACCACACCTTAGTCCGAAAATTCGAACCGAAACCAATAAGGATCTACATGCAGGACGGCGCCAATGACCTCAACATATATGCAGGCGATTGGTGGATGGCGAATCAGACGATGTTGCGTGCGCTCACATTTGCCGGGTACGAAGTGATGCATCAATGGGGCGAAGGCGGGCACAATGGAAAGCACGGATCAGCCGTATTTCCGGAGGCAATGCGGTATTTATGGAAAAACTGGCCGGAGCCTGTGAAGAAGGGTAACTCGCAAAATCAGGTACTTGCGTCAATCTTGATTCCCGGGCAGGATTGGGAAACTGCAACGGACGGCGCGCAGGTTTTCGCAAAAAGACCAAATCCAAAATCCGCTGCTAACCAGGCTTTGTCACCCGATCAAACGCTGCTTTATGAAACAGAGCCTGCGTCGCATTGGGTTTGGTCTTCCCAATTTCAGGCTAACGGGAAAACGGCGTACAAACAAAAGTTTGGGTGGCTGCACGTGAATGATTGGGATGATAGTGCATTGGCTGGCGGGCTGGTGTGTGATATGGAAGGGCGCATTTATGTTGCCACAGCTGCCGGTATCCAGATTTTAGATCAGACGGGCCGCGTCAATGCGATCCTGCCTGTCCCGGATGGTGCGCCATTAAAGGTTGCATTCGGAGGAAGAGATTCAGACGAATTGTATGTCGCCACATCCCGCAAAATCTACAAACGTAAATTAAACACAAAAGGCACAACCGGATCCAAAACCCCTACCAAACCCAACGCGCCAAAGTTATAAGCCCCCGAGCCCCCTCGGGGCACCACATCGGTACGCTCAATTCCACTCCATTACAATACCGTCAAATCCATCCAACGCGCCTACTTCAAGCGCGATTTCGCGGTTTTTCCATGTAGATTTTACGGGTTTGCCAGTAGCCAGGGAGAATACCCTCTTAGGCTGTTTTTCGCATTTAAACTGAAAACTCAGCTTATACAAAGGAAGTGGCTCGAAATAAGTATTGCCGCTGAACCCGGTCAGGTTTACCAGATGAAGGATCATTCCGTCGCTTTTTTCCTTATATCTGTTCCCGTCAGTGTTTTTTACGAATTCATTCAAAATCGTTTCCACTCTCGCGGGTGCATTGGTCTGAATGGTTTGCCTGGTTCCTGGTAAAAGGTGCTCAATTACATCAAGCAGCAGATTTTTGTGCTCCTGGTATCCGTGCATGTAGTAGATCCGGCCCAGGTTAATCGGCATGATCACGGCTTTGCTTTTCGGGTGATTTTTGATCGCCAGTGCGTAGTTACCTGTGGGATCGTGGCCGCCGATGATCTCTGGCGGGCCGGGCCGGCCTTTTGAGAGAATGGGCAGCAATTTCTGATCGGCTGCGGAAAAGTCGTACAAGCCCATATTGAACTTCCAGAAAAGCATTTTTTGTCCGGGAAAGCTTTTGAAAATGGTCCGGTCGTCGGGCACGAGGTAATTGCCGGCACCGTCGTTATCCTTGTTCCTGATTTTTGCGCCGAATAAATCCTGCAATGTTTCGGGACTATCGAAAAGGCTGCGATTGGTTGCGATCAGATGCGTGCCTTGCTGACTGGCCGCTCTCAAAACAGCGAGCGCCTCGGGTTTCAGGTATGTGATCTCAGGCAGTATCAGGAGCTGGTAGCCTTTTACTTTCTCAGATAAATTGTGGATCTGACCGTCTTCAATAATGTCGAACGGGATATGTGCCTCGCGCAGCATCAGCTGAATGCCGCGATATTCCTGCATCGGCTCGCCGCTCGGCCAGGCACCAGGCGCGATCACAGCAATTTTCGCCACCGACCGGTACCTGCCAAAGTAAGCTTCATGTTTCTTGTGAAAACCGTATACTTTTTTAAAAACATCAAAATTACGCTCGTCTTCGTAGTCCCGCATATCTCCCATCATACTCAGGTCCAGCCCGGATCCGTTTGCAATATTCTCATAAAGCCGGATCTGTACTTCCTGCGGCTCCACTGCATTGTACCTGGACTGAAAAGAAATCTGCTGAATACTTGCATTGCTGATAATGTGATCAGGAAAGGAGTTGACCGCATTATTAACATTGTCGGACGCTGAATAGGGCCAGTAAGGCAGGGTAGTCATACTCTGGGATTCGTGGCGGATAATATCGACGAATTTGTCTGAATAGGTACAAATAGCTACCTGCTCGTTTTTGGATTTTACCAGTTTGTGCAGCCGCTCCGACCAGTCTTCCACAGTATGTTTTTTGAATTCCAAATACTTCTGAAAAAGCGGGTCGGCCTTGTTTTCTTCGGTTGGCAATTGCTGTCCGCCTGAGAACGCAGCAAAGCGCTTTTTGTCAAACTCGTTCTGGTCAATGCCGTGGTATTTGCCTTCGTAGGGATTATTGACCTGGTAACCTGGCATATTCAGGAAAATACCGTCGATCGGAAAACTATCCATTACTTCTTCAATGATTTTGAAGGCTTTTTCCTGCACATAAGGGGCATTGATGGACACCACATACATATCAGTATTAATGATCCTTTCGCCTTTGGGAGAAATATAGCACCACTCGGGATGCGCCCTGAAAATGCTTTCATGCACGCGGCTGAAATCGAAACGGACGATTACTTTGATATTGTGATCGTGGCACTTGCGGATCACATCGCCGAGTACGTTGCTTTTCACGTGCGGGTTTTGGTAATGGAAATCCAGCTTTGTAGGGTAGAATGCCATGATGCCGCCCGCATTGATGAGCAGCGTATTGGCTGAAAATTTCACGAGGTCTTCTACAATGGAATCTGCGTGAATGCTCGCGGCTTCATAATCCGGCAGGTTCATTTGGATTACCCGCAGGTTGTTCTTTTTCCACCAGAGATCTTCGTTGCCGGTGTTTTGGGCAGAGAGAATATTGGAGAGTACTAGCAGCGCTGGCAGTAAAAGGTATCTTATCATTGAATCGACATTTTGCTGAAAAAGGTGCCGACGTTTTTGTATCTACTTGAAAAGTCGCATTTTCAGGTTCGCTAAAAGGCAGGGGAGAGAAGCTGGCTTAATTTTTTAATATAGTACTCAACTACTACTTCTTAATCTCTAAGTGTTCTGAAATTGAACAAACTCACATTTTTTTTCCTGTTCGCGTCTATGCTGGCGGACATACCTGCGGCTTTTGGCCAGGGTGACTGGTTTAAACGCTTTGTCGCAAAAACCGTTTCTGATACTACTTCCCCAGGCGAATCAAGTTTCAGGATTTACCCCACATTGGGCTATTCTCCTGAGACGAGCTTTGAGTTTGGTTTATCTTCCCTTTTAATTTTTCAAGCCAAAAAAGACACACTGAACCGGCTGAGCGAAGTACAGGCTTTTACATTTGTGACCCTCGAAGGGCAGTATGGTATCTGGCTCGACAATGCGATTTATGGAGATCAGGACAAGTGGTTTTTTCTGGGCCGCACCCGATTTCAGCGTTTTCCATTGCTTTATTACGGAATTGGCCCGGAAACACCGGATAAAGATCCGGCACTGGTCGACGCAAACTACCTGCTCCTGAGGCAGCGGGTTCTTCGTAAAATTGTTCCAAACCTGTTTGCAGGACCAGAAATCGACTACCAGCAGCTTTATAACACCGAGTTTAAACAGCCGGAAAACCACTTTTACGAAAAACCGCTCGGGGCTGACGGCGCAAGAAATATCGGCTTGGGCGCAGCGCTCGTATATGATACCCGGCACAATGTGCTGAATGTGCGTAAAGGATTCTTTGGTGAGATATCTTTTTTAAAATACAGTCCGGCGCTGGGCAGCAACCAAAACTTCCGTACGATCAACCTGGATGTGCGCGGTTCCCACCCGACCAGCATACGGAACGTGCTGGCCTGGCAGGTTTACGGCAGTTTCAATGCGGGGAATGTTCCTTTTAACCAGCTTGCACTGATGGGCGGCGAAATGATCATGCGCGGCTACTACTACGGCAGATACCGCGACGAAAGTATGCTTGCCACGCAGATAGAGCACCGGTGGCTTCCATTCGGGTTCAGCAAGCGGTTCGGGGCAGTTGCTTTCGCCAGTACCGCAGTGGTCGGACCGAGAATCAAAGATTTTTCTCTGAAATACATCCGCCCCGCTGGCGGAGTAGGGTTACGTTATCTGCTTTTCCCTAAAAAAGATATTTTCCTTCGTCTGGATGTAGGTTTCACGAAAGACGGGCCCGGCTTTTACCTCTTTACGGGAGAAGCATTTTAATCGCGGTGCTTATAACCGAATGCAACTACAAAAAGCAGCACACCCACCAGCCCAAGTGCTGCTGACAGCGAGGTAATCTCGGCGATAATGCCAATCAGCGCCGGTCCGGCCAACTGCCCGGAGTAGCCGAGTATCGTCACGGCGGACAATGCAATGGAAGGAGGAATGCCCGGAATGCGGCCAGCGGCGGTAAAGAATACGGGAATTACATTGGCGGCGCCCAATCCTACAAGCACAAAGCCAAGCAAAGTGGTGGCAGCCCAGGGAGCCAGCACTGCGATCAGAAATCCGCTCCCTGCGAGTAATGTGCCATATAAAACTACTTTCGCAGGTCCCAGCTTGTGAATAATACCGTCGCCAGCAAGGCGCATCACCGCCATTGCTACGGAAAAAGCGGCATATCCCATTCCTGAGAGTGAAGGATCGAAATTGCGGGAAAATTGCAGGAAAACCGCACTCCAGTCGAGCATTGAGCCTTCTGCCAGAAAGATTATAAAGCACATCAAACCCAGGATCAGCACAGGTCCTTTGGGTAGTACGAAATTGGTACTATCCATTTTGGCCTCCTCCGAATGCGGCAGCAGGTGCCTGATCTGGGTGACGGTGATAAGAATGAGCATTGCAGAAATGGTCATGGCGGCAATGTTGGGTGATAATCCTGCTTTGATCAAAAAGCCAAGTCCGATAGAACCAAGCAAACCACCGACACTGAACAGGCCGTGAAAAGAAGACATAATGTGACTGCCGAAACGATCCTGCACGAGTACAGCCTGTGCATTCATCGCCACGTCGATAGATCCCACGCCTGCGCCAAAGACAAAAAGCGCGGCGGCCAGCTGGTAAGCGGAAGTTGTCAGCAGTAGCAGCGGGAGCAATGCAGCGATCACAAATGCGGCGATCAATACGATAATCCGGCTTCCATATCTATTGATCAAAAAGCCGGAAAGCGGCATAGTCAGAATTGCGCCTGCGCCAAGTGAGAGCAGGACGATACCCAGGTCGGCATCATTTAAGCCCAAACGTATTTTTGCAAAAGGTACCATAGGGGCCCAGCTCGACAAGCCGATACCGCACACCAGGAAAATAAGTAAGACTGCTCTTCGTGCCCGTCGGATCTTCAATTGTTCATTCATCAGGATTGTAGTTCAAATTTCGTTTTGCAAACTAATGCAAATTTGCATAATATTGCAAAAACTATTTTTCGAAACATGTTAAAGGAGAAACGCTTCTCTTATATCCTGGCCAAGTTGCAGGATAAGCAGCAGGTAGGCTTTGCAGAACTGAGCAATGAACTGCAAGTGTCGGAGGATACTGTCCGGCGAGACATTGATATCTTGTCGAATAATGGTTTGTTGATGAAAGTAAGGGGAGGAGCTATCCCTCGCTCGCATAACCCACTGACATTCAAGGAACGGATCAGTTATCTGAAAGACGATAAGGAGGTAATTGCATTGAAGGCCCAGTCGCTGATCAGGAGCGGGCAAACGATATTTCTGGATGGTGGTACCTCTGTTTTTACCCTCGTTTCACTGCTTCCGACCGATATCAAGCTTACTGTCATTACGAATAACACGGCCATTATTCCTGCGCTTTCCGCTTACCCGGGTATCAAGTTGATCCTGCTTGGCGGGATTTATTTCAGGGAGTCGGAAACGATCGTGGGGACGCAGGCTATCAAAATGGTAATGAATTTCCAGGCGGACCTGTACTTCATGGGAGTGTGCGCGCTGGACGTGAACAAGGGTGTTACCGCGAGCTATATGGAAGAGGCTGAGCTGAAACAAGCAATGCTGCAAAACTCCGGCAGTGCAGTCGCATTAAGCACCTTCGAAAAGCTCGAAACTTTCGAGAGTTACCGGGTATGTGCCATCGCTGATCTCCAATGCATTATCACAGAACTCGACGCAGAAGATCCTAAGTTGCTGCCCTTCCGGGCAGAGGGTGTTAAAGTTCTTTAGCCAAAAAGCGGCTACTGTATCCCTACAATAGCCGCTTTGGTTCAATGCAAATACTGCACTAGATATTCTTCTTCTTACTCTCTTTAACCGCAAAATCAACCGCGCGGGCGGTGAGCGCCATGTAGGTGAGTGACGGGTTCACGCAGGAAGCCGACGTCATTGAAGCGCCGTCCGTTACAAACACGTTTTTCACAGCGTGCAGCTGGTTGTTTCCGTTCAGGACAGAAGTCTTCGGGTCGCGTCCCATTCTGGCTGTGCCCATTTCGTGGATCGCCATTCCGAGGTACGAGCCGTTATCGTAGGTTTTTACATCTTTAAGTCCTGATCTTTCAAGCATTTCCGCCGCATCGTTCATCATATCTACCCGCATCTTCTTCTCATTCTCGCGAAGTTCTGCGTCAAATACTACAGTCGGGATACCGAACTTATCTTTTTTCTCTTTGCTGAGGTACATGTGGTTTTCGTGGTATGGGAGTGTCTCGCCAAAGCCGCCGAAGCCCATTGTCCAGCTTCCCGGTGTGGTCAGCTCTTCTTTGAAATCAGCTCCGAATGCAAGTTCTGCCACATTGCGCTGCCATCCCTGACGACCGCCGCCGCCCTGGTAGCCAAACCCACGCAGATAATCGCGTTTGTCGGATCCGATATTGCGGTAACGCGGTACATAAATACCATTTGCGCGCCGTCCGAAGTAATATTTATCAAGGTCGCCTTCCCAAACACCGCTTGCGCCTGTCCGGAAATGATGGTCCATCAAATTGTGTCCAAGTTCGCCGGAATCGTTACCCATTCCATTTGGAAAACGGTCGGAAGTAGAATTCAGCAACAATGCAGCCGAAGCAATTGCGCTGGCGCAGACGAAGATAAGTCCTGCGAAATACTCTCTTTCCTGCAATGTTTTGGTATCAACAACCCGCACGCCGGTGGCTCTTCCGCCTGCCTTTTTGCCGTCGTACATAATCTCCTTCACCGCCGAATCAGGCCGGAGTGTTAACAAGCCTGTTTTTACTGCCGGAGGCAATGTGCTGGATTGTGTACTGAAATAGGCGCCATAAGGACAGCCATAAGAGCAGCGGTTTCGGTACTGGCACGGAGACCGGCCTCCTTCGAGCTGGATTTTAGTCGCTTGCGAAAGGTTTGCTACGCGGCCGATTGTCATGGTGCGTCCGGGGAATTCCTTTTCGAGGCGTTTTCTTACCTCTTTTTCCACAAAATACATGTCCATTGGCGGGAGGAACTCGCTATCCGGCAACTGTGGCAATCCCAGCTTTTCTCCTGAAATACCCACGTGCTTCTCAACATAAGAGTACCATGGTGCAATGTCTTTATAGCGGATCGGCCAGTCCACTGCAATACCTTCCTTCAAGTTGGCCTCGAAATCAATGTCGCTGAGCCGGTATGATTGTCTGCCCCACATGATAGACTTCCCGCCGACGATGTCCGGACGGAACCAGTCGAAGCGCTTTTTCTCTTCGTAAGGTGCGTCCATGTCGTTCATCCAGTACTTCTCGGTATTTTCATTGTAGGGATAGTCGCGGGAGAGGAACGGGTGCGTTTCTTTTTGTTTTACGGTCAAACGGCCGTTGTACTTGGTTTCCCAGGGCGCTTTCAATGCGTTTTCGTAACCTGTGATGTGTTCCAGGTTCTTCCCCTTTTCAAGCATCAGCACTTTAAGTCCCTTCTCAGTAAGCTCTTTTGCGGCCCAGCCGCCGGATACGCCCGAACCGATCACGATTGCGTCGTAGGTGTTTTCTTTTAATGCGTCAATATTAAGATTCGCCATTTTGATAGTTTTAGCAGGGTTTTGGATTATAGTGCCCAGCTTTTCTGACCTTTTGGCATTTGCCAGGAGCCATCAAAGCGACCAGGGATCGGCAGGTAATCGAGCGCCTGTGTAGCACCGATCTCGGATGTGAAATAACCAGTCACAGTCAGTCCTTTCATTTGCAAGAAGAAAGGCTTGTCAGCCACAGTAGTTTTCCTGATGATCTCATTCTTCTGCGATTGATCGAGAGAAACAAAGCCTTTATTGTAAGTCTGCTTACTCAATGCATCAACCTGGTCGAGGCCGGCATAAAACTTCTTCTGCTCATCAATGGCGTAACAATCCTGCAAAACGCGAGTTATAAATTTGTCTGCACCGGCCGCCTTGGCGCCGGGAGTGCTGGTTGTGGGAATAATTACGTCAGCAACTTCTGCCAGAAGTGCTTCCTGGCTTTCTGTTATGGAAATAGAAGGGCCAAAATTCAACTTTTCCCCCATGATCCCGGCCATTAAAGGGGCCGAGAGGGTTCCTCCCAACAGGAAGGTTATTTTCTGAACAGCTTCTCTACGGTTCATGGATTGGGTTTGATATAGTGAAATACGAAAAGGTATAATCGATCTTTAAATATAACACGGATCTGTATTCAAACTATCAAAATCGGACAGGAATGATGCAAATTCCCGATTGTTCATCCAAGAGTGCCGGTTGCTCATCAAATATTTAAAGGTCGAATTTGCCGTAGCATATTTGAATCATATTCTAGGCCTTTCTAGATCGCCGATCTCCCCGGTCGGCATATGACTGAAAAGGTTAAGTAATAGAGGAACGTTGAGTAAATAATGCAAATAACTTCTCTGAGATTTCAGGGAAGTTATTTTTTTGCCCAATATGGAAGTCGAAGTGTTCTCGGTTAAAGGTCTAACGTGGCGATTCCGGTGCAACTTCGCAGGATTACTTAGAGCATAATCACCCGCTTTGGTCGGCTCGGATCATATTTTATATTGATTCTCGCGCCGATCCGCAATGCGGCCAGCTCTGAAACCTGCGCCCACCGGTCCAGTTCAATCACATAATTTCTCTTCTTTTTTGGCTCCACCTGCAACCGTAGCCTGATTTTTGCAACCGGTCCGCTTTGCTCCGCATTGAGCATCTCAACATCCAGGATCGTAGCAGCCGACTCCTCACCATGAGCTGCGAGATCGCGCTTGCATTGCCTGATTTGACGTGTCCGGATCAATTTCAACCAGGTTAAGATCCCAAAGACAATAATGACCGGCAGTAAGAAAGTTTGCATAATTTTAATTTAATTGAGCGCAGCTCAATTAAGGTTAGCGCGAAGGCTTTCGCAAACGCGATTATTCAAAGGCAGAGCAGCAATGAGCGATCGAAATAAGTTAGTAGCTGTTTGTAGTATATGTTCGATTTAGTAGAATGCAAGTAATTATTGGTCATAAACAAACGTGAATATGGAATACAGAAAATTAGGCGCATCGGGCTTGAAAGTGCCTGTCCTGAGCTTTGGTACCGGTACTTTTGGCGGGGGAGGGGATTTCTTCAAAGCCTGGGGGAACACGCAGGTGGACGAGGCTAAGCAGCTGGTCGGCTTATGCATGGATGCGGGTCTCAACTTTTTTGACACCGCCAATGTGTACTCGCAGGGAGCCGCCGAGGAAATTCTCGGTAAAGCGATCATCGGAATGCGCGACCAAATTCTCCTTTCAACAAAGGCTACCTTCAAAATGGGAAGCAAGCCCAACGATTTTGGTTCGTCCAGGTTCCATTTGGTGAGAGCTTGTGAAGACAGCCTGCGCCGCTTGCAGACGGACTATATCGACATTTACCATATGCACGGTTTCGACGGCGTGACGCCTGTTGAGGAAACATTAAGCGCATTGGACGATCTCGTTCGTGCGGGGAAAATCAGATATATAGCGTGTTCCAATTTCTCGGGCTGGCATTTGATGAAATCGCTGACGGTGTCAGAAAGGTATGGATGGTCGAGGTACGTTGCGCACCAGGCACATTATTCATTGCTGAGCCGGGAGTTTGAATGGGAGCTGATGCCGCTGGCTCTGGATCAAAATGTAGGTACGATCGTCTGGAGTCCGCTTTCTGCCGGTCGGCTCGGGGGCAAGTACCGCCGCAATCAGCCCATTCCCGCGGACGGTCGCATTGCGCAGGGCGGAGGAGAAGGCCCGGCTGTTCCAGAGGAATTTTTCTTCAATCTGATTGACGTACTTGATGAAGTGGCGGCTGAGACTGGAAAAACGGTTGCGCAAGTTGCATTGAACTGGCTTTTGCAGCGCCCAACCGTAAGCAACATCGTGATCGGCGCGAGAAATGAAGAACAATTGAAACAGAACTTAGGTGCAATTGGCTGGAATCTCACATTGGAGCAGGTGAAAAAGCTGGACGCGGCAAGTGAGAAAGCGCCCGTGTACCCGTACTGGCACCAGCGGAAGAACCCCGATCTCAATCCGTTACCCGATTTTTACAGTCGTTTTAACCGGGGCTAGCGCCTCATTGTTTCTGTAATTCGGGGATAAAGAGCTTGTGCTGAATGGCGTACACGATCAGGTCTGTGGTGCGTTTGACCTTCATTTTGTCCATCACACTGCGGTGGTAATACTGTACGGTATGCACGCTGAGTTTAAGGTCATATGCGATTTCCTTAATCGTGTGGCCGCTGCACACTCTTTGCAATACTTCATTTTCCCGGGGCGACAGGTGAAAAGCAAGCTGCTCGCCGGCAAACACGCTATTGATCAGCATATCCTTCAATGCTCCGCTGATAAATTGTTTGCCGGCTGCTACCGCCCGTATGCATTCATTAAATTCTTCAAATAAGGTGTAGCTGGATAATACACCATGCGCCCCACGCTTGATCAAGCCTTTGATCGTGTGAATGTCAGGTACATCACAGAGCACGACCACTTTCATCTGTTCCATTGAAGTTGATTTACATTCTTCCAGCAAGTCGCGACCTTCCTCGTCCATGATGGACAGGTTCAGGATTGCTACGTCAGGGCACTCGTCTGTTATTTCTTGTAAAAAGTCGGCTCCGGCTATATAGGTGTTTACACTATACGCCGGATTTTGTAGTAGCAGGTTTTTCAGCGAGTCAACTAGTAGTAGGTTTTCGTCTACAAGAGCAATTCTCATAAGGTATGTCGGATTGTAATCAAGCTTTCGCTTCAAGCCTTTCGCAAGTGCCTGTCAGTTTACTTCTCATAGCATAAAGAGGACTTCTAAATGCATTTAATGTGTATATACGATTTAAATAAAGCTAAATACCATCATCTTACCTCATTTTTTCTTCAGAATAAAACAATCTGTAAGGGAAAGCACGCCTGTACTGTCGAAAGTGATTAATTGCTTTGTAGCTTAAATTTATTTGATATCTACTATAAACAGCTGGTAAACGTATAGTAATAATATGCGGGTTTAATTTGAGCTAATTATGGATAAATTTGCACGTAACTCGTATTTGTAGGCCGCAAATAGTTTGACTTAGTAGCACTTATTTTATCCATCAACTCAAAACGTATCATCATTTAACTAAAATCCTCATAGAGAATACTTTACATCCCCATAATAGCTCCCGGTACACCCACCTTTTTTGCCAGGCTTAAAAATCAGATACTGTATTCGACGCAGTTGGCTGGGCAAAAGAGTGGTACAGTGAATCGCCCGGTTTAAATGTAAGGTCCAAGTGTTGACGACTCTGGGCTCTCAGACCTTCTATGTCCAAACACGAACCTTCACTTACTCACATTGGCTTGCCGGCAGCCTGGTTCCTGAGCTTGTTTTCGACTGCGGTGCTTTCTGGAAATGCCATTTACTCATATTCAAAACTTAATTGAAACCTTATGAAACAATCTATTACGCAAACTTTAATCAACAGAAGACGGGTCGGATGGCTGACTTCCGCTCTTCTGATGATCTTATCGCTTTCGGCAATAAATAAGTCTTTCGCACAGATCTATGCGAATTCCGACGCACGTTCCGGAACCTATGACTGTAATGGAGTCACAGGTTGTGGAAATTCAAGCGTTACCGCCGCAGGTTCAGCACGCGACGGATCCGATTCTGATGCCTCTATCGCAACGCTATTCTCAAGAAAGACAGTTTTGGAGCTTGGAGGTGCAGGAAGCGCATTCATCGTTTTGCGATTTCCGGATAGTCAGCTACCGACTCCCGGGAAAACAGTTTATGTAAAAGTAGACTTGCCACAGGTAACAGGCCTGGTTACGGGGGTGCTTGGCGTTGTAGGCTTATTTGAAAACAACCGTATTACAGCTCAGCTACTTACCGGTGCTACTAACAATGCCAACGGTACTCCGGTCGCAACCGGCACAACCCGCTTGGTAACCGATGCAACTGGCACTAACTATTACATTGCCGTTACGCCAGCCAGCAACAGCAGCAGCTTCAATGCAGTGCGGATCAACGTAGATGCACAGCCATTGGATATTGTGTCTACACTGACATTGAATGTATACAATGCGTTCTACTACCAGGATGGCGTGGAGGATGCTTGTACAAGACCTGCATTCGCGTCTTTGGGTGAGGTATCTGGTACATTGAATGTAAGTTTGGGCAACGTGGTAAGCTCATCTCAGAATGCAATCGATAACAGCCTTATCACTTCCTCGACGATCGGCGGCGGCGGAGTAAACATTGGCGCGTTGAGCTCACTTTCTCAAACGATCTACTATAAAAAGTCCTCACCTGCTACTGAGCGGGCAGTTGTTTATCTTTCTTTTCCTCGCTCATTAGTAGATGTGAATCTATTGCAAGGTATTTCCTTACAAGCATTTAGCGGTGACGAAAGTGCTGGTCCCGAGTCGGGCCTGGGCTCGTTGCTGAGCGCCAATGTACTGAGTCTGATTACTGTAAACGGTATTGGGCCAAATACGGTTATCCCATTCTATTATACGCCAAGCAGTTCTTTCGACAGGATTCGCATCAGTCTAAATAATACGGTGGACGCTTCTGTGCTGGGTTCTAGTGGTATTCAGGTGTTTGGTGCGGGAGTGGTTCCGCAAAAACCTACTTTGAGCCAATCTCTTGTATATCAGTTTGAAGGTGCAACACCCAATGTTACTGCGACTGCCTCCAATGGAGGGGCGATATTCTGGGAGGGAGCACTTCCGGCGCGCACGAGGCTGTCAGACACACCCGGCGCTGCATTCCCGGTTCCAGTGAATGCCAACGGTTCTTTCGTGGCGGTAGCTGCCCAGGGAGCAGGATGCTTGTACACTTCTGATTCTACAAGATTGACTGTGATTGTTCTCAGAGACGTGTCTACTACCATTCCAACCGGGGTAGGCTCAGAAGCATTCCCGAACGGGGCTGCCATAGTGGCAACATCTGTGGGAAATACAGTTTCCTATGCTGCCGCAACCGGTCTGCCCGCCGGAATTACGTTTAATACTACCACTGGCGCGCTGACTGCGTCAGGAACACTGCCGGATGTGGCAGTTACAACCTTTTACAATGTGGAAGTTGGATTATTTGTAAATGGCCAGCCAACCGGTCTCACTTTGACCAAAACGATCACCATTGATCCATTACTAAGGATTCCCGGCGGAGTATTCCCTTTCGTTTCTACTAATGAGACAACGTACGCAAGGAACATTTCTGAATCACTAAATGATAATGGAAACGGATCAGCATCAGGCGGAAAAACCGGTTCTACACTGAAATATTCGTTGAACCCACCTACCGCCAGAGTAGCGGCTGCGCCCGGAACATTCACAATTTCAGAGGATGGTGTTTTGAGCGGAAACCCGCAAGCTGCTGGTGAAGGTACTTATGAATTCACAATCTATGTGACTGATGACGAGCAAGTAAGGCAGGCTCAGTACATCCTCAGAATTACTACTCCGCTGCCTGTTACACTGGCGAGCTTCAACGCTGCCGCAGAAGGCACTACCGCTTCACTTAGCTGGTCCACGTCAGAAGAGTCCAACAGCGACCGGTTCGATGTTGAGCGCAGCCAGAATGGCAAGGTTTGGTCGAAAATCGGGTCTGTAAAGTCGGGCCAGGAAAGTAGAAATGTGAAGTACTACAACTTCTCTGACAATATGCCTGCTGGCGGGATTAATTACTACCGCCTGAAAATGGTCGACCTTGACGAGACTTTCACTTACAGCCAGATTAAGGAAGTGAAATTCGGAACCACTGCATTTGTATCCCCAAATCCGGTGAGGTCAGGAGAGGCACTGAAAATCACGCTGGCTGACTGGTCAAAAGTGAAGCAGGTGCAAGTAATTAATGCAAATGGTAAAACAGTTTTCGAATCAGCCAATGCATTTTCTGCTGATATCAGCACCACGAATTTGTCTGCGGGCTCTTACATTGTCAAAGTAATCCAGATCGACGGCAATGTCTCAACCCACAGATTTGTAAAACAGTAGCCCTGTCAACACGATACACATTCAAACCGCTGAGTTTTCTCAGCGGTTTGTTTTTTTTATAAGCCGGACCACTTCAATGCACTCGAATATATTTGACAGCAACGATATATACATATATTTGCGCTGTAAGTTTTTGTACAACGTAGCCTAGTTATCGCACCTTTATGCCCGGAAGAAAAAGCAAAAGACGTAAATGGAAAAAAGCGGCCATTGTCGTACTTAAATGGGTCAGCGCTATTTTGCCGGTTTGCGCATTTATCTACATTCTTTACTACTATAAGCAACTCGATTTCCTAAAAGAAAAAAAGGAGACTGTTTCAAAAACGGAGGTGATCTCCAACTCCGACTCGCTGGAAACATTTTCCAACAACGCGAAGGAGGCGCTTCTCAAAAACATCGCAATTCAAAATAATGAGTGGCACTCGGTAGGTGGCGTTGCTATCCACAGTATGACAATTGTGAATGGGACCAACAAAAAACTGTCGAGCGTAGATGTGGAATTCAAGTACCTTTCCGAAACGCAGACAGTAGTTACGTCCAAGATCGTCAACATCAAAGCAGCTGTTGCGCCTGGTAAGTCGCACAAGGTTTCCGATGTAAGCGTGGGTTATGTGAATAACAGCGTTGTGGGTTGTGACACGCGGGTTGCGAACGCCAAATTTTAGTAGAAGTTGTGGTGTAAATTCCTCAAATTCATACCGTAACGACGAAAGTAGCCTGGTATGATATTTTCATTTTTTAGTTCAGTAGTATAAGAGAACCTGACTAAAAACTTGAAAATTATGGCACAGCTACTTCAAAACTTTTACCTGATACTTCCGTATCTCTTCTTTGTGTTATTGCTGGTTGCCGGCGGAGTGGGAGTGTGGTTGATAGCACAACTGAAAAAAGGTAGCCACTACCAGAACTACTCAGTTGG
Organism: Dyadobacter crusticola DSM 16708; assembly: GCF_000701505.1. Classification (GTDB taxonomy): domain Bacteria; phylum Bacteroidota; class Bacteroidia; order Cytophagales; family Spirosomataceae; genus Dyadobacter; species Dyadobacter crusticola. The sequence goes on from NZ_JNJB01000006.1 coordinate 232,663, forward strand.
AGACAGGCTCTTCATGAAGCGCAACGCTTCCCGCCTGAGAAAAATGCAGTTGAATTAATAGTTACTTCCTATAAAGAAAAACATCCCGGATGCAAAGTATCCGGGATGTTTGATTTTACTCAACGTTATTGAAAACCATCGCTGGCTTTCGAGGTCGAAATTAATGATTTCTTAATTGAAAACCGAGGATTTTCGAGGAAACAATTATATAATTTGCTGTTTCTTAAAATTATGGTTTTCAGGCCGGATCCAGGACAAGCGCCTCGATAAACTTCTTTAAATCAGTTGCCGAATATTGCAGCTTCTCCGCCTTCTCATACTCCGAAAAAACAGATAACATTCTGTTGTATTTAATCATTGATGTGCTTTTGTGAGATTTTAGCTGGCGACCTTTGTACTCGCCATGCTGATCCATGCGGTCTACCAGATAGGACATCATATAATAATGCATTCCGCTGTCCTCGTCGAAGCCTTCAAATTCCAGGGAAGAAAGGTCAAGTGTTTCCTTGTCCTCGTCTGTGAGCAGGCGAATGGAGTCATTGATCCTGCCGTACATTTTCATAATGTCGGAAATCTCGTTGTACACGCTGATCGGAACTTCTTCATAAAGTGTGTTGAATACTTTCGGGTAAAGACCAGTGTAGCCTTTTTTAAGTATTTCTATGCGTCTTTCATTGATATCCTTCTCGGCTTCGTCGCCGAGGATCGACAAAATCTTACACTGATTGATGAGTAGCTGGCGTTGCAGCAGAGGGATGCTTTCAGGGATCATTATATGAGGTAGCTATAGTATTGCGAGCAAGTTAATGGCAAAATGTATTAAAAGATATGAGATAAATCAACCGCCGCTCAGAAATTTCAGGCAATGCACGCATCTTTGTATTTAATCTTACTCGATATTCCCTAAGCTTACCTTTTGATCATGGAAACTACTGAGAGACCATTGCCGGAAAGACGCGATTCGCTGGACGAAAATGCAAGTTTGCCTCCTACCGAAAACGAGCTTGCCGAATATGTGGCCAGGGTTGAAACAGAAGAAAACATTCAAAAGCTCGCCAGGAAGCTATCTCAGGAATGGAACGAAGAAAATGAAACCGCTCACAAGCCGGACCTTTCCTATGCCAGGTTCGAAGAAAAGCGCAGGAGCGCCTCAGATCAGTAATCGTACCAGTCGCCCCACCAGTTTTGCAGTTTTTTCCGGATTTCCTCTTCACGCGCATTTCTGCCGGGCTCGAAGAATTTGCTGCCTTTGATTTCGTCGGGTAAGAAGTTTTGTTTCGCAAAATTTCCCTCGAACTCGTGCGCGTATTTATAATCCTTTCCATAACCAATCTGCTTCATCAGCTTGGTAGGTGCATTGCGTAAATGCAGTGGAACGGGTAAATGCGCCGTTTTCTCGGCGACTTGCATTGCTGCTGAAATGGCAGTGTAGCTTGCATTGCTCTTCGGCGAGGTTGCGAGGTAAATCGCCACCTGCGACAGGATAATCCGGCATTCAGGGTAGCCGATTACATTGACCGCCTGCATGCATTCATTTGCCATAATGATAGCGGTCGGATTGGCATTGCCGATATCTTCGGAGGCTAGGATGAGCATCCGTCGGGCAATAAAAGCCGGGTCTTCGCCCGCTACAATCATCCGCGCCATCCAGTAAAGCGCCCCATTCGGGTCGCTGCCGCGCAGGGACTTGATGAATGCAGAGATTATATCATAATGCTGCTCTCCCGATTTATCATATCGCGCGATGTTCTGCTGTGCAACTTCCACCACCCATTCGTCTGTGATTTCAATCTCTGTTGCTTCGCCTTTTCCGAGTACTACCAGTTCGAGCAGGTTCAGCAGTTTTCTACCGTCACCGCCCGACAGCCTGAAAAGCGCATCATACGATTCAAACTTAATGTTCTTTTCGCTGAGCCACTTGTCCTTTTCCAGTGCGCGTTTGATCAGGTTTTTCAATTCTTCTTCTCCAAATGCTTCGAGAATGTAAACCTGGCAGCGGGAAAGCAAAGCCGAATTGATCTCGAAGGAAGGATTTTCGGTCGTCGCTCCGATTAAGGTTACCTGTCCTTTTTCAACTGCTCCCAGCAATGCGTCCTGCTGGCTTTTGTTGTAGCGGTGTATTTCATCAATAAACAAGATAGCAGGAAAGAGGCCCGAAGGCCGCGCCAGTACCTCGCGCAGGTCTTTTACCCCCGAACTAATCGCACTCAGGTTATAGAACTGTCGCTTCGTAGTTTCCGCAATAAGTAGCGCCAGCGTGGTTTTGCCGACACCTGGTGGTCCCCAGAAAATCATGGAAGGAATTGCATTTTGTAAAATGGCCCGGCGAAGTGGTCCTTTTGGACCGAGCAATTTCTCCTGACCAACAAAATCGTCCAAAGTTCTGGGGCGCAAACGTTCTGCAAGCGGTGTGCTCAAAAGCGACATTCAGGTGTATTTAGTTTGTTTATAGTACCCATATCAACAAAAAAAGCGTGGCTAAGTTCGCCACGCTTCTCATCACAAATAGTAAAAAAGCTTAGAATGTAAGCCTGTCAAGTGTCATTTGTTTTTTGAGGTTACCCAATGCGCCAAAGACAAGATTGTACACCGACTGGATGTTAATTTTCATCAGATCGGCAATCTCGTGGTTGTTCAGGTTCATATAAAATTTCAGGAAGATCGCCTCGCGCTGGCGGCGGGGAAGTCCATTGATCGCCACGTTCAGGTGCTGGTTGGTCGATTCAAATTCTTCTTCTGAGATCAGGTGATTTTCGTGGGAAGGTGTGTTGATATGCCAGTACTCAACGGGAATATCTTCATTGCTGGTGTGTTTCTGCTGTGCATTCAGGTGGCGCACCAATTTACGCTTGATAGACGCCATCAGGTAGAACCGAACGGAAGTGGTATCACCCAGCGTAGCCCGGTTTCTCCATAGTTCAACAAACAGGTCGTGAATGCAATCTTTAATTAAAGGTTTGTCAATGGTAAACTGTGAACAATACTGGTAAAGAATGTGAACGTAAGAGCGGTACAGGCATGCATAAGCATTTTCATCGCCTTTTCTGAATTGATCCCAAAAACAGAGTTCTTCTTCTTGCTTGTAGCGTAGGTGAGCCATTGTTTGGAAAGGATTTTGATTGGGGTTAGGAATTGAAATGTAATAATAAGGGTCATTATAACACTTGTAAATATATTTATAAAAAAACGTATTTAAAAAATATTTTCATCAGAAAATTATATTTCAAAGTTTAATGTTGCTATTTCGCAATTTTTGTAACTTATCGAACACTTAATGGTACAAAATTGAAGTTTTTACCATCAAAAAGCCCTTTATCACTCAATTTCAAAGCTGGTATCACCAGCAGCGCCATAAACGAAAGGCTCATAAACGGCGACTTCAGGGTAGATTCTAGCTTATTCTTTACAAACTGATCTATCTCCGTGTAAGCAGCTGCGACCTGATAGCCATCTTTGTCGCTCATCAAACCTGCAATCGGTAGCGCGAGCAGCTTTTCCTCACCCAATCCAACAGCAGAAACGCCTCCTCGTGCTGCAATGATCAGGTTTACTGCTTTTGCGATCGCTTCATCGCTGGTGCCCACCACGATAATATTATGTGAATCGTGGGCGACTGAGGATGCGATCGCACCTGTTTTAAGGCCGAAATTCTTAATGAATGCAACAGCCGGCTTCGAATCAGAATAGCGGTTTACAACAGCTATTTTCAATATATCCTGATCAGGATCAATGGATATCTGCCCGCCTTTAACCTTCACAGTCGCATTCAGTTCTCCGGTAATCAACTGACCATCAAACACCTCTATTACCCTTACTTCTGTTTCGTTTTCTCTTTCGCTTTCGGCCGGCAAACCAAATTCCTCCGCATTTTTTAAGCTGCATTCGAAATGGTTTGGATGTGCGCTTCGCAGGTCAGGAATGAGCGTGTTGCCGCCTTTTGCCACCATTTCCCCGTTGATCCAGGTTTCCAGAATGTGGAAGTCAGTCAGGTTATTTACCAATATAAAGTCAGCAGGATCGCCGGATTTCAATAGACCTACTGGTAGGCTGTAATGCAGTACCGGGTTAATGCAGGCTGCTGAAAGCACATTCCACAAGTCATAGCCCAGTGAAAGTGCACGTTTTACCAATACATTAATATGTCCTTCCACCAGATTATCCGGGTGTTTATCGTCGGAGCAGAACATGATGTGCTGCGGGAATTCTGCGATCAGCGGGATCAATGCGTCGAAGTTGCGGGCTGCACTTCCTTCACGGATCAGGATTTTGACGCCATAGTCAATTTTCTCACGTGCCTCTTCATACGTAAAGCATTCATGGTCAGTGCTGATGCCGTTTGCCGCATATTTTTTTGCATCATCTCCACGTAGTCCGGGCGCGTGTCCGTCTATTACCTTATTATAATGTTTGGCCCACGCGATCTTCTGCATCATATCCGGATCTTCGTTCAGGACGCCCGGAAAATTCATTACCTCTGCCAGATACCCGATCTCCGGCTTGGCAAGCAGCGCGCCGACTTGCGCCGCGTCGATCGTCGCGCCGGCAGTTTCAAAAGCGGTAGCCGGAACACAGGAAGGCGCGCCGAAACAGAATTTGAATGGAATCCGCTTACCATCTTCAACCATAAAATCAACGCCGGGCAAGCCCAGTACATTGGCGATCTCATGCGGGTCCGAAACCGTTGCCACGGTACCATGCACTACAGCCAGCCGGGCAAACTGCGCAGGTGTGAGCATGGAGCTTTCTATATGTACATGCGCGTCTGTAAACCCGGGCATCGCGTAGGGGAGTTGCGGATCTTCACCGCCAGTCTTTTCAATGCGCGCTATGTTGCAGCCTGTAATTTCCAGTTCGGCGGCGTAAATAGTTTTCTCTTGTATATCAACAATATTGACCTTCATCATGCGGGATTAAGCGTGGTAAGATGTCCTGAAATCGGGATTTTTCTGAATTCTTTCTGGTACTGCATCGGACTTTTTCCGATGTGCAGCTTAAAGTACTTATTGAAATTGGCAAAGTTGTTAAAGCCGCTCTCAAAACAAACCTGGGCAATTGGCAGCTTGGCTTCTGAAAGTAGTTTGCAGGCGTGACCAATGCGCAATTCGAGTAAGAATTGTGAATACGTTTTCCTGCTCCGGCTCTTGAAATAGCGGCAAAATGAATGCGGACTAATGTTCGCAACCTCTGAAATCTCCTCGATGGAGATCTTTTTTTGAAAGTTGCTGAGAGAGTACTGATAGATGTTGTTGATCCTGTCGGTATCGAACTGATCGTAATCGTGAAGGTAAGGCGTGTCTGTCAGCAGCTCCACGCCGGTACAATGCGACAGCCTTTCGAGGATTTGCAGTAATGCAATAATGGAATTCCCATTGGTCTGGTTCAAAAGATCTTTCAGCAGCTTTTTGACAGTCTGGGTACCCGCGCCGGATATTTTCATCCCCAATCTTGCCTTTACAAGAAGTTCTGAAATGGACTTGTTCTCGGGCAGGTCAAGAAATGATTTGCCAAAAATATCTTCGGAGAAATGCACAACAGTAGCCTGTGCATACAGCTGACTTTCACGGTCGAAGTACTTTTCATCACATCGCCAGTAATGCGGCAGGTTTGGTCCGATCAGCAGCAGGTCACCGTTTTGGAAGCTGCTGATGTTATCACCAACAAACTGGGTGCCAGAACCTTGCTCGATGTGGATCAGTTCAAGTTCGGGGTGATAATGCCAGCGGTTATAAAAGTACAGTACCACATCCTGGCGAATGCTGAAAGACTTTTGCAAACCTCTGGGTACTTTAAGCAGCTGTGGTTTCACTAATATTTACAAGAATGGCGTGTAAATTGAATATATATGCCAATATAGTTGAATAATTTGCTACGATATTCATTTCTGATATTGATATATTATGTTGTTTTGTTGATACATTCCAATATCATCCACCATCCTGATCTGTATTAATAATCGTTAATTATGGCTTCACAGCTTTTAAAAATACATCCTTCTGATAATGTTATAGTTGCTCTCCGCGATTTGCCGGCCGGCTCTGAGGTTACCCTGGACGGCGCAGATTATGGTCTGCAATATGGTGTTTCGGCCAAGCATAAGTTTGTTACGGAAGACATCGAGACCGGAGGCGCTATCATTATGTATGGTGTGCTCGTGGGCCGCGCGACGCAGCCTATTAAAAAGGGAGAGCCTATTACCACTTTTAATCTCAAACACGACGCACACGATTACAGTACCGCCAAGCGCCAGCCTTATTCCTACACGCAACCCGATGTAAGTAAGTGGGTTAATCGTACTTTCAACGGATATCATCGCGAAGATGGACGCGTTGGTACCTACAATTACTGGCTCGTGCTGCCGCTGGTTTTTTGTGAAAACCGCAATGTGCTGATCATGAAGGATGCATTTGAGCGGGAGCTGGGTTATGCGCAAACAGACATTTATCGTGATCAGGTAAGGGAATTCCTGCATTTGTACCAACAAGGCGATATGCGCAGGATCAAGAGTCTTGAACCTTTCATAGATGCGCCGGTGCAAGCCAAGAAAAAGCCCGAGCGCCCGTTTGCGAATGTGGATGGAGTCAAATTCCCTACCCACGAAGGCGGCTGCGGTGGTACCCGCTTCGATGCCAATACATTATGCGCGCTGTTCGCCGCTTATGCGGTACATCCCAATGTAGCTGGTATCACTGTACTGAGTCTCGGCTGCCAGAACTCGGAGCTGAAAACTTTGGAAGACGAGATTAAAAAACGTGATTCGCAATTCAACAAACCGTTCTTTGCATTTGAACACCAGAAAGGAACCGAGTACTCGCTTATGTCGGGTGCAATCAAGGAGACTTTCATGGGATTGACCAAAATCAATGAATTCGAAAGATCGCCTGCGCCATTGTCCAAATTGTCTGTTGGACTGAAATGCGGCGGCTCTGATGGATTTTCAGGAATTTCCGCAAACCCGGTGCTCGGGCATTTGTCTGATCTTGTTGTTGGACTGAATGGCCAGACTTTGCTGGCAGAATTTCCTGAGCTGAACGGGGTAGAGCAGGAGCTGCTGAACCGTTGTGTGACAGAGGAAAAAGCAGCGAAATTCGAAAAGTTAATGCGTGACTATGCAGGCAAAGCCGAAGCAGTGGGTTCTGCATTCGCATTTAACCCTTCGCCTGGTAATATCAAAGATGGGTTGATTACTGACGCGATTAAGTCAGCCGGAGCTGCTCGCAAGGGTGGCAATGCCTATATTTCAGATGTGTTGAACTACACGGAAAGAGCTACGGAAGCTGGGTTGCAGCTGGTTTGCACACCTGGTAACGACGTGGAAGCAACCACCGGACAAACCGCAGCAGGCGCGAATATCATCCTTTTTACAACCGGGCTCGGAACGCCGACAGGTAACCCGATCTGCCCGGTGGCAAAAGTTGCTACCAACTCGGCATTGGCCAACAGAATGCCGGATGTGATCGACTTCGACTGCGGACCTGTTGTGGACGGAACGCAAACGATCGAGCAGAATGCGGAAGCCTTGCTGGAATATGTGATCCATGTAGCAAGTGGCGAGCTTACCAAGGCGCAGCAACTCGGTCAGGATGATTTTATTCCTTGGAAAAGAGGCGTCTCGCTTTGATCATTGATTTGATCCAAAAAACAGGAAAGCAGGGTAAATATCCAGATTAGGGGCCTTTTTCTTTTATATTAATACTAAATGCATGTTTGATTTAAGTGGAAAAACAGCGCTTGTAACAGGAGGCGCAAGCGGTATCGGGTTAGCGATTTCGCGGACTTTCGCCAAGCAGGGTGCCACAGTTCATATCCTGGAACTGAACATTGACCTGGCCAAACAGATTGCAAGCGAGCTTGTTGCCGATGGCGGAAAAGCAGAAGCACACGCGGTGGATATTTCCAAACAGGCAGATGTGGTGAATGTGATCAATGCAATTGCAGCCCATTCTCCGATCCATATTCTTGTCAATAATGCGGGTATCGCGCACATTGGAAAAGCAGATACAACTTCTGAAATCGACTTCGACCGGATTATGAACGTCAATGTAAAAGGCGTTTACAATTGCCTGATGGCGACTATCCCGCATTTGAAAGCGAATGGCGGCGGTGTGATCCTGAATATGGCTTCGATCGCGGCGACAGTCGGGATTCCGGATCGTTTTGCTTATTCCACTGCCAAAGGAGCGGTTTACTCCATGACCTTATCCGTTGCGCGCGACTATCTCGCAGAAGGTATACGCTGCAACAGCATTTCCCCGGCGCGCGTGCACACGCCGTTTGTAGACGGATTTATTGCAAAGAATTATCCGGGTAAAGAAGAAGAAATGTTTGAAAAACTATCAAAAACCCAGCCAATCGGAAGAATGGCGAAACCAGAAGAAATCGGCGCCCTGGCACTATATCTCTGCTCCGACGAAGCCGGCTTTATTACAGGCTGTGATTATTTGATAGATGGGGGATTTGAGAAGTTGAATAATTAGGAGAACCTCGGCTGTCGGCGATCGGCTGTCGGCTGCTTCTGAATGTCAAGGCAATCCCAAATTGTAATTGAAGCGATAAAAAAAGCCGGCTGCCGATAGTCGAAGTAAAAACAATGTACCTAAAAAGGCCGACTGCCGATAGCCGAAAGCCGAGGTAAAAAATAATCTAACTCAAAAAAGGCCGACAGCCAACAGCTGAAAGCCGAAGTATAAATTATGAAACTATTCCGATTTGGAGCTTTTGAACAGGAGAAGCCGGGTGTTGAACTGGCAGACGGTACAAAACTGGATATATCCGCGTTTGGCGAGGATTACAATGAAAAGTTCTTTGCTACAGGTGGCATTGATCGACTGGCGGAGTGGCTTGGAGCCAATGCTTCGGCTTGTTCGACTGTGGAAGATGGCTTCCGTTACGGATCCTGCATTGCGCGTCCTTCCAAAATTGTCTGCATTGGAATGAACTACGCCAAGCACGCCTACGAATCAGGCGCAACGGAATTGCCGAAAGAGCCAATTGTATTCTTTAAATCTACCTCAGCCTTATGCGGGCCATTTGATCAGGTGATCATTCCCCGGAATTCTGAAAAGACTGACTGGGAAGTAGAGCTGGCTGTGATTATCGGCAAAAAGGCGAGTTATGTGGAGGAAGTGAATGCGCTTGAATATGTAGCCGGCTATGCTGTGCACAACGACTACTCTGAGCGTGCATTCCAAATGGAGCGCGGCGGCCAGTGGGTGAAAGGAAAGAGTAACGATACTTTCGCGCCGCTCGGACCTTATCTCGTAACAAGCGATGAAGTAGGAAATGCTAATAACCTGGATCTTTGGTTGAGCCTGAACGGTGAAAAAATCCAGGACAGCAATACTTCCGATATGATATTCCAGGTACCATTCCTGATCAGCTACCTCAGTCAATTCATGACATTGCTGCCGGGCGATGTGATCACAACAGGTACCCCCGCCGGTGTGGGACTTGGTATGAAGCCGCAGGTTTACCTCAAACCCGGCGATGTAGTAGAGCTGGGCATTGAGAAGCTGGGCAACCAGAAGCAGGAAGCCGTAGCTTGGAGTAGGAGTCAATTATAGTCACTTGTGGTCATTTGTAGTCATTAGGTCATTAGTAGTTCTTAGAGTTGATTGTGAAATGCAAATAACAATACCTGACACCCATGACTATTAATGACAATCAATGACCAAAAAAGGTCCAATAATATAAAATCAATGACAATAGATAGTCACCAGCATTTCTGGGTTTTTGATGAAGAAAGAGACTCCTGGATTACGCCGCAAATGGCCGCGATCCGGAAGAATTTTTTACCGGAAAATCTCTGGCCGGTGCTCCGGCAGAATGGGGTAAATGGCTGTGTGGCTGTGCAGGCCGCTTCAAGCGATTCAGAAACCGAATTTCTGCTTCAACTCGCCGAAGCCAATGATTTTATCAAAGGGGTCGTAGGCTGGGTCGATCTGTTTTCGTCCGATTTATACCGGAAGCTCGAAAGGTACTCGCAGTTTGAAAAGCTTAGAGGATTTCGCCACGTGGCACAGGGACAGCCGGAAGGTTTTTTACTCCAACCTGATTTCATCAAAGGTGTAGGTCAGCTCGTTGCATTTGACTTTACTTATGACATTCTCATTTACCAGGATCAGCTGAAAGAAGCCTTCAATTTTGCGGTGAAGCTGCCTAATGTTCGTTTCGTGCTTGATCATATCGCCAAACCGAAAATCAAAAACGGCGAGCTTAAACCCTGGGCCGATGATATACGTGCCCTCGCAGAACTGCCCAATGTAAGTTGCAAAGTTTCAGGAATGGTCACAGAAGCCGACCTGAGCAACTGGGAGAAAGCTGATTTCAGGCCCTATCTGGATACGGTCTTCGAAGCATTCGGTACCGAGCGGCTGATGTTTGGTTCTGACTGGCCGGTGTGTTTGCTGGCAGCGGAATATGAGGGCGTTAAAGGAATCTTGACAGATTACCTGAGCATGTTTTCCGATGCGGAAGTGCGGCAGGTAATGGGAAAGAATGCGATAGATTTTTACCACCTGGATATTTAAATAAGAAGAAATGAAAAGGTACTGTCTTGCTGTCGACCTGGTTAACGATCCTGTGATGATCAGTGAGTATGTAGCTTATCACAAGCAGCTCAGGCCAGAGATAGAAAAAAGTATCAGAGACGCAGGCATCACACAGATGGAAATTTTCCGGCTCGGCGACAGGTTATTCATGATCATGGAAACGGAAGATGATTTCAGTTTTGAGAACAAAGCCCAAATGGATGCGGCGAATGCCAAAGTTCAGGAATGGGAGCAATTGATGTGGAAATACCAGAAAGCGCTGCCCCAGGCAAAACCTGGCGAAAAGTGGGTATTGATGGAGAAAATTTTTGCCCTCGAACCATAGGAAGTTTTGTGAACCAGATTCGAACAGTTTGAGCAGATTAGGCTATATTTTACTGATTGCACTTATTTCATGCAGCTTATCGGCCTCGCAGCCGCGCCGCACAACGGAGGTGAAAGTAATGAGCTTCAATATCCGGCACGGACTTAATCTGAAAGACGAGTCGAACCTGAGGGATATTCTCAAAATTATCTCCGATCACAAACCTGACCTGATTGCATTGCAGGCTGTCGACAGTTTGGTAGATAAAGGGAAAACGCAGTTTCAGCTCCGGCAGATCGCCGTACAAACCGGAATGCATTACCTGTACGGAGAGGCGGACCGATCGGAAAACGGATCGCAGGGGGTGGGGATATTGTCCAGGTGGACGTTTGAAAACTCGCAGTCCATTGCATTGCCCACCACGCAAGGCGCAGATCCGAAAGTGCTGCTGTGCGGGCTCGTGAATCCGACGAAAGGACTTACGTTCCGGATGTGCAGCTCGCGGCTGGAATATGCCTCAGTAATGGACCGGGCTTTGCAGGCTGCCTATATTAACCAGATGCTGGTCAACAGCATTCAACCTGTGCTGATCGGAATGGATATGGGCGCTCGTCCCAATGAACAGCCTTACTTTTCCTTCCGTAAAAACTGGCAGGATGCGGCACAAGGTTCGCAATTGCAGACCTGGAATGAAGGATTACCGGGCGACAGGCTCGATTATATTTTCGCATTACTGAATAACAGAGTACGCGTTAAGAACTATAAAGTGCTGCGAAACTATCCCGAAGTTTCCGATCACTATCCTATCCTTGCCACCATTGAATTTTGGTAAAATGAATTACTCAAGCCTCAAAATCGGATTATTTATTCCCTGTTACGTCGATCAGTTTTATCCGCAGGTGGGTATCGCCACGCTTGAACTGCTGGAAAAGCTGGGCTGCCGGGTTACTTTCCCGCTCAACCAGACTTGTTGCGGCCAACCGATGGCCAACTCGGGTTTTGAGCATCTTTCAAGATCCTGCGATAACCTGTTTTTCGACCAGTTTTCACAATGCGATTACGTGGTTTCCCCATCGGGAAGCTGTGCGCTGCACGTTAAAGAACATTTAAAGGCCGATAACCGCGCCGATGAGTCAAAGGTGTTACGCAAGAAAGTGTACGAACTGGTTGAGTTCATTACTGATATCCTGAAAATAGAACATATCGAAGCGGAGTTTCCTTACCGCGTCGGACTGCACCAGGGTTGCCACGGGCAGCGGGGATTATATCTTTCGCAAATGTCGGAGCTTAATGCAGAGCCATTCTCAAAACCCGTTTCATTATTGCGGCAGGTAAAAGGATTGGAGCTGATCGATCTCGACCGCACCGATGAATGCTGCGGTTTCGGCGGAACGTTTTGTGTAAGTGAAGAAGCGGTGTCGGTTAAAATGGGCAAAGACAGAGTTGCGGACCACATCAGGCACCATGCTGAATTCATTACCGGCTCGGATATGAGCTGCCTAATGCATTTGAGTGGGATTTTGAAGCGAAGCAACTCCAAAGTACAGGTAAAGCATATCGCGGAAATTTTGAACAGTGCTGTAAAACAAATACCGGAACCCATCGCGTGAGTCCCGGTATTTTACAAAGTTTACGGATGTGCTCCGCGCCTGTTCAGAATCTGAGAAGAGCCTCGTTAGTTGATTGAAGAAACAACGCGGCTCGTTGTAGTCAAAATGTCAAACGATTGTGAAGCTTTCTCTTTTCCGTCCGTGATTTCGAAGGTATAAGTACCATCCATCAGGGTAGACAAATCGAAATACTTCAGATAGCTGTTGTCAATGCGTTTGTTTTCTGAGAAAAGTACATTGTTTTCAGTATCCAGAATGCGTACTGAAACATTCTTTGAAACTGGATTATTATATGAAACGCGGAATTGCATTGGTTTAATCTGCAGAATAGTCAGTTTGTCAGAAGCTGACTTCGTATTTTCAGCAGAAACGATGTTGTCCTGTGCGATAGAATTAAAAGCAGAACCCGATAGTAGCAAGCCAGTCAAGGCTGCGATGATAAGAGTGTTTTTGGTTTTCATAGGAGTGAAAATTTTAATGTGTCTAAAAAAAGTTAAACTAAACTTTGTTTGAGACTCCGATGCCCCGATCGAAAAACTTTGTGGTTCAAAAGTATAAGATATTGCAATACAATAAAATAGCTTTTTTTGGAGATTTTAAAAGTTGTTTGTTAAACAATTTGCAAACTTGAAATAGTACAACGAATGTGAAAAGTACAATTCTTATTCTTTTAAAAGTACTATTACTAAATTGTTAAGGTAATTATGTCTAACACAATCACAGCACATTCCGAAGCCTCGGAAGTTTTCAATCGCGACGAATCGTATGTTGACTGGCACGACGAAACACTCTGGTTTGTGCGCCAGAAGCGGGATAAATCGTCTAAGCTGCTACCGGAATGGGAGCAGCTTCGCGAAGCTGCATCCGGCATTAAGAACTACGTTTTGTCTCATATGGATGAGCTGCTGATCAGTTTCGAGCAAAAGGCAAAAGAGAACGGCGTGCATGTGCATTGGGCCGCGAATGCTGCGGAACATAATGAAATAGTGCTGGGCCTGCTGAGAAATCACGGCATTACCAAAATGGTAAAAAGCAAGTCCATGCTGACCGAGGAATGCCTCATGAATGAATTCCTGGTAAACAATGGCATTGAAGTGATCGATACCGATCTGGGTGAGCGCATTGTTCAGCTGAGGAAAGAGCCGCCGAGCCACATCGTACTGCCCGCTATTCACCTGAAAAAGAAAGATATAGGTGACCTCTTTCACGAACATCTTGGCACAGAAGCAGGCGCAACCGACCCGCAGTACCTGACGGAAGCCGCGAGGCAACATTTGCGCGACAAATTCCTGACGCGAAGGGCTGCATTGACAGGCGTTAACTTCGCCATTGCCGAAACCGGCGGATTTGTTGTCGCTACCAATGAAGGAAATGCGGACATGGGCGCGCACCTGGCCGAGATTCATATTGCTTCCATGGGTTTCGAGAAAATTATTCCGAAGCAGGAGCATCTTGGCGTGTTTTTGAGATTACTCGCAAGAAGCGCAACCGGCCAGCCTGTCACTACTTATAATAGTCATTTCAAAAAGCCGCGCGAAGGACAGGAAATGCACATTATAATTGTTGACAATGGACGCACCACCCAGCTGGGGCGTGAAGATTTTCGTAATTCGCTTAAATGCATTCGGTGCGGCGCCTGCATGAATACCTGTCCGGTATATCGGCGGAGTGGGGGGCACAGCTACCATAATGCAGTTGCCGGCCCCATCGGTTCGATACTGGCTCCCAACCTCGATATGACGAAGAATGCAGATCTTCCGTTTGCGAGTACATTATGCGGAAGCTGCTCCAATGTATGTCCGGTGAAAATTGATATCCACGATCAGCTTTATAAATGGAGGCAGGTACTGGCAAAAGCCGGCCACGTGCCGCAGTCGAAAGGTTTGGGCATCCGAGCAATGTCAATGGTATTGTCGCAGCCGCGGTTTTATCAATGGTCCGGCAGGCTGGGCCGCTCGGTCATGCGTACCATACCATTTGTTGTAAATAACGGATTGAATCCCTGGTATAAACAACGCGATATGCCCGAAGCACCCAAAGAGAGTTTCAGAGACTGGTACATCCGCAACCGCAGAGAATAATGGGTACAAGAGAACAAATCCTGGAAAAGATCCGCCTGAACAAGCCGGGGCCGATTGCGTTGCCGGAACAGATACGGTTTGCCAGTTTTTTCGAAAGCACGGAAAGCAAGTTTATCGAAACGCTGCAATCGGTTTATACGGAAGTTATTATTGTAAAGAATGCACAGGAGCTTGCCGAGAAGGCAGAGGAGCTTTACGCAGGTGTTGTAAACCGCGCGACCAACATTCCGCAGCTGGGTTCCTGGGCTGATTTTAGCTTGAATGTAACCGATCCGCATGAACTCGAACTGATCGAGATCGCAATCCTGAAAGCAGAATTTGGTGTAGCGGAGAATGGGGCAGTGTGGATTTCAGACCGGCACCTGCAACATCGGGTACTGCCTTTTATCACACAAAATCTGGCACTTGCTATTCCTCGCTCGGCTATTGTCAACAATATGCACGATGCTTACGAGCGGCTTACCGACACCACTGGCTGGGGGTGCTTTATCGCAGGTCCTTCCAAAACGGCCGATATCGAGCAATCGCTGGTAATCGGCGCGCACGGCGCTCGGAGTATGGTTATTTTCCTGATTGAAGAAGAATAGGTATGGAAAAGGAAATCGAGCTTCGGCTTTTTCAGAGAAGCATGGCCAGTGACCTGGCGCGGCTGGCAGATAACCCGAAAGTATCGGCCCACGTGCGGGATAATTTTCCTTATCCATATACTATAGCCGACGCCCATTATTGGATTGATATGTGCAGCAATGTGAATAGCAACGCATTTCAGCGGGCAGTTTTCGTAGAGGGCGAGTTTGCAGGCGGGATTGGCGTAGTGCGGCAGGAGGACATTTACCGGAACAATGCAGAAATCGGCTACTGGCTTGGCGAACCTTTCTGGGGGCGTAATATCATGACAGCGGCATTGAGGGAAATGACTGCGTGGATCTTTGAGAATACCTCTATTACAAGGTTGTTTGCTGGTGTTTTTGAATCCAATGCTGCATCCATGCGTGTACTGGAAAAAGCGGGTTATGAGCTGGAAGCTGTTCACCGTAAAGCAATTATTAAAAATGGCCAGGTGCTCGACGAACACTTGTACGTGAAGCTGGCCTGAGCAGTTATTTCTTTTTCTCCAAAAACTTTCAGCAAAAAAGTCCGAGGCGAGTTCTTTCCTCTATTTTTGCATAGTTCACGATATTTATTTTTCCGGCTGATCCGCATTTGGAAAAACGGAAAATGACGACTCCAATTATGCCAAAAATCATTGTTGCAATCGATGGCTATTCCAGTTGTGGCAAAAGCACGACCGCGAAACAGGTTGCAAAACAGCTCAACTACCCCTACATAGACACGGGCGCGATGTACCGGGCTGTGACCTTATATTTTATTCAAAATCACGTCAGTCTTACCAACCCGAAAGAGGTTGAAACTGCATTGAGCAACATTCAGATCTCCTTCCGGCGGCATGCACAGCTGGGCCGCAACGATACTTACCTCAATGGCGCGAATGTGGAAGATGAAATCCGCAAAATGTATGTTTCCGAAAAGGTAAGCGATGTGAGCGCCATTGCCGAAGTACGCCACGCGCTTGTGGCACAGCAGCAGCGAATGGGCAAAACAAAGGGGATTGTCATGGACGGGCGCGATATAGGTACCGTGGTATTCCCGCAAGCTGAGCTGAAAATATTTATGACTGCCGACCCGCTCATTCGTGCACAAAGAAGGCAGATCGAGTTGATGGAGCGCGGCGAGCTGGTAGGGTTGGAAGAGATTGCGGAAAATCTGAAAATGCGCGATCACATCGACACAAACCGAGCCGAAAGCCCGTTGCGACAAGCGGAAGATGCAGTTTACATTGATAACTCCATGATGACGCTTGACGAGCAGGTGGAGCTTGTGGTGCGTCTGGCCGACGAGCAGATCGGACTCTCTCTGCGTCGCCGAAATGCCAGCAAGGCTTGAAAATGGCTGATTTTGACTACGAATACCTGATAGTTGGGCAGGGACTTGCGGGTACAACACTGGCGATGCACTTACTTGATCTGGGTAAGAAAGTTCTTGTTCTGGGAGATTCTACATTGCGTTCTTCTTCTAAAGTAGCCGCAGGAATATTCAATCCGCTGACAGGCAAAAAGCTTGTAAAAACCTGGCTTGCCGATGATCTGTTTCCCTACTCGCAATCATTTTACAAAAAGCTTGAAGATCAGCTGGGTTGCAGGCTTATTTATTCCATTCCTATTTTCCGGCCTTTCAGATCCATTGAGGAGCAGAATACGTATTTGGCTCAAACGGCAGACCCGGCGATTGCACCGTACATTGCAACGGATCAGCGCGCCGACTTGTCTGCCTATGTACAGTCCCCTTTTGGCGGACTGCAGGTAGTACGGTCGGGTTGGGTGGATTTGCCTTTACTACTTGACCAAAGCAAAACGTTTTTTCAGGAAAAAGGGTGTTATCAGGAGGCGAAGTTCAATTCGGAAGATATTCAGATCGATATCCATTCCGTTCGTTATAATGGATTGACATTCAATAAGGTAGTTTTTTGTCAAGGTTTTTTAGGGAACGAAAATCCGTATTTCAGCTGGCTTCCATTTGCGCCGGTAAAAGGCCAGATCCTTGATGTTTCAACTGACATCGTTGTGCCGGATTATATTGTGAACCAGGGAGTATTTATGCTGCCGGTTGGCGAAAGCAACATGCGGGTAGGGGCTACTTACTCCTGGGATCCCCTCGATTGGGAACCTACCAAAGCAGCGGAAGATGAGCTGAAAGAGAAGCTGAATGCATTGATTAAAGTACCGTATCGCATTCAGTCTTCGTCTGCCGGCGTGCGGCCCTCCGTGAAGGACAGGAGACCGCTGCTGGGGATCCATCCCGAGCATAGTAACATATGTATTTTCAACGGTTTAGGTACGAAGGGAGTTACACTGGCACCTTTTTTTGCAAACCAGCTTGCCGGGCACCTGGAAAACGGCAAAGAATTGAATCCGTTAGTTAATATTAAAAGGTATTTTTCGTTATATTTCCGTTGAAGACAGCCCAAGTATTATGAGCATTAGAAATATATACAAACTAATTTTCTCGGTCGGATTAGTAGCACTTACAGGCGTGATAACGCAAACAATGGCGCAGCGCTATCCATCTCAGGAAACTTTCGGAAAGAACCGTGTTCAGTTCAAGAAGTTCAACTGGAAGATTTTCAAGACCACCAATTTTGAAATCTATCATTATCAGGGCGGTACCAATCTTGCCCGTCTCACTGCCCAGTATGCGGAAAGTGAGTTTGACAAAATCACAGATATTCTTGGCTGGACTCCTTACAGCCGCGTCAAAATTTTCCTCTACAATTCACCCGCAGAGCTCGAACAAAGTAATATGGGATTGTCTACGCTGGACAATCTGAACGAGCAGAAGCTGGACCTTTCGCAATCGCGGGTGGAAGTAGCTTATACAGGTGATCAGATCGGTTTTCGCAAGAAGCTGGTGAAAGACATCAGCTTACTTTTTGTATATGACATGCTCTATGGCGGCAACATGAAAGAGGCGCTGCAAAGCTCGCTTTTACTGACGCTTCCTGAATGGTTTATGTCAGGTACCGCCGCTTACATCGCTGACGGCTGGTCGCCAGAGCTGAATGATTACATGCGGGACTTTTTCAAAAACAGGCATGTAAGAAAGCCAACTTTGATGACCGGAAACGACGCAACGCTGATCGGTCAGTCCATTTGGAATTACATTGCTGAGCGTTACGGAAAAGATAAGATCTCAGATATCCTCAATCTTACGCGCATTATCCGCACTGAGCAAACGAGCATCACCAGCACTTTGGGCGTACAATCTTACAACCGCTTTCTCCGGGAATGGCGCGCTTATTATCTCAATCAAAACAAAAACGCAGAGCAGTTTTATGCAGAGCCAAGTCCTTCCTGGAAGTACAAGCTAAATGAGTTCAATGTTTCGGATGCGAGCGCTGTGATCAAAATTTCGCCTGATAAAAAATTTACGGCTGTCAGCGAGATCAAAAATGGCCGGTATCGCGTGTACTTGTTTGATAGCGAAACCCGCTCCAAGAAAATTATCCGTCAGGGAAAACTGGATCTGATCGGCGGAAGAGCCAAAACGCAGCCGCCGCTTTTGGCGTGGTTCAGGAATAACCAGCTGGCTGTGCTTGCTTCCGAAAATGAGCGCAAGAATTTATATATATACGAAAACCTGGGTACTAAGAAGGTGAAGATCAAGCTGAGAAGAAATATCAGGGGCTTGGATCAGATCATGGATATGGACATTTCTCATGATGGTACCATGATGGCTGTGAGTGCAGATAAAGGGGGACAAAATGATTTGTTCCTGATTAGTGTAGCCCGCGCCTCACCACTTGCTTTGACGAATGATCTTTACGACGATCTCTCACCAAGATTTATCCAGGGATCTTCCCGCAAAGTGGTATTCTCATCAAACCGGCCTGTCGATTCAGTAGGTACTGCCGATAAGGGAAGTTACAAATCGATTTCAACTTCCTATACCATTTACGAGCACGACGGAACGCCAAGATCCGCCAATGTCGTAAAGCTGGTGCAAGGCGACGGCAAGTCTAAGCTATTGCCTGTGTATGCTGACGCGAACGATCTGGTTTACCTCTCAAATGGAAAAGGAGTAAATAATCTTTTCAAATACAACAGAGCTTCTTCAACCATATCGCAGCTGACCAACCACATTCAGAACATCCGTAATGCAGATATCAATTTCAAATCGGGTGGTGCGCTGGCTTATACTTATCTGAATGACGGCCATTATGTAGCTGCTTACAAGAATGCATTTGATCTTAATTCAACCATCAACACCCCTGCACTCACCGGGTCCGCTGCCCAGGTTAGTGCCGCGAATATAGGCACAAAGGTAGATTCTGTTAAGCCGGCGGAGCAGCAGGCGGCAGAAACGCCAAAGCTTGCATTGAAAGAGGGCGAAGTTGATACAGACAATTATGAGTTTGATGAAGATGTTTTGAAAGCATTTGAGTCGAAGCGTACCAGAGGCACTTTCCCGACGACGCCCGGCGCGCTTTCCAGAACGAGAGCAACCCGCGAGAACATCGCTATCAAGGGGCCGACTTCTTACAAAGGATTGTTTATCACCAATGACGCAAGTTCGGACTGGCGCGTTGATCCAATCAGAGGGTTCGGGTTTGCACAATCTATTTCGATGAATGATCTGCTCGAAAACCATGTGATCAAGGCAGGATTATTCATCTCCTCGAATTTCCGGAACAGTGATCTGTTTGCTGAATATTCCAATAATACTTATCGCATTGACTTTGGTGTCAGGTTTGACAGAAAAAATCTCTATATCGATACCGAAGGCGCGCCGCAGAAATACCGGTTCAATCAGCTGATGTTCACCGCATCGTACCCATTCTCTACAACGAGCCGCTTCTCTGTTTCGCCTATGTTTACTTCGACCCGCATGATCGATGTTTATATTTTGCCAAATCCGGATCTTGCATCGAGTTACGGCGGCTTACGGAGCGAATATGTTTACGATAATACCCGCGTCAACGGAATGAACATGATGGAGGGTACGCGTTTCAAAGTACGTTACGACATGCACCAGGGGCTAACTGACGGAAATGAGAGTTTCAACCGGGTAAGTCTGGATTTCAGGCACTACCAGAAATTGCACCGCGACCTGATTCTAGCAGTGAGAGCGGCAGCAAGTCACTCAGGCGGCCGCGCTCCAAAGCAGAACATATTGGGTGGTATGGAAAACTGGATAGGAAATAAGAAAGAAAACAGAACCGGGGATAATCCATTGAATTTCCAGAAAGACAACCGGGACATTTTCTTTGCAGACTTCGCTACCAACCTGAGGGGCTTCAATCTAAACCGCCTGTCAGGAACCAGCTATATGCTTGTGAATGCGGAGCTGCGTATTCCATTGGTGAAATACCTGTACCGCGGCGCAATCACATCGAGCTTCCTCCGGAATTTCCAGATCGTAGGTTTTGGGGATATCGGAACAGCATGGACTGGGAAAGGACCATTTAGCGAAAACAACAGTCTGAATACCCAGATCATCGGTACCGAAGACGATCCATTCCGTGCAACTGTTACCAATTATAAAAACCCTTACCTGATGGGATACGGTATGGGTGTAAGAACAACCTTGTTCGGCTTCTACGCGAAGTTTGATTATGCGTGGGGCGTTGACAATGGATATACCGGAAAGGCAGTACCTTATGTAACACTGGGTTATGATTTTTAGGAAAAATTTTAAGTATAAAGTCAAATAATTGGAGTTATAAAGATGGCAGAAGATCAAATCTTCTGCCATTTTTAGTATCTGAGAAGCACTTTCTTATGAAAACTATATCAAAATGAACACACATTACGGAATGCGAAAACTCACTTTTACCGTGCTTTTGCTGCTGGGTATTTATCATTCTGCATCGGCGCAGAGGGAAGTGCTTTACGAGCAATATCTCCAAAATCCAATGTCGATCAATCCGGGATTTACCGGCGTGCGTGAGGATTTCAATATGACGGCCATGTTTCGAAGGAAGTGGTTCAATATCCGGAATTCCCCATCGAGCCAGACTTTCGCGGCAGACGGTACGGTTGCGAACGGCAAGTTTGGAATTGGTTTCCAAGCGCTTAATGACCAAACCAGCTATTTTACTACTACCGGATTTACCGGATCTTTTGCATTTCACCTCGGAATTTCGGACCAATGGAAGCTTGGGCTGGGAGCGCAGGGAGGCATTAACGTGCTGCCCGTAATGGACCAAAGTGGTTATGGCGGCAACAACAAAGCCGTAGGTTCGTTTGGAATAGGTGCGTGGCTGCGTTCAGACAACTTGTATTTCGGTGTTTCAAAACCTGAGTTGCTGGGAGGTAATTTTGGAAACCAGCCCCTGGCCTCAGTATATCGGAGACCGTTGTATATCATGGCGGGGGGGAGCTACGAGCTCGGCGACGAATTGATGCTGCTGCCTCATGTTTTGTTTGTGCAGGAAAAGGACAGAAAGCTTAGGTTCGATTTTGGTACAAGGTTATGGGTAAGTGAAAAAGTGGGGATCGGTGCCTCTTACCGGGCCGGCGGAGGATATACTGCCTTCTCTTCCAAAGTAGATTATCTTCAATTATCGGGTGAAGTACAAGTGGGGAGGAATGTGCGGCTGGGATATTTTTACAGCACCCGCACAGCTGAGCAAATTTACGCTTCTTATACCGGCCCGAAGGGAATTCACGAACTAATGCTGAAATTCGTTCCGAATCCCAAAGGATTTCATAAGTATTAAAATATGCGCAGTAGAAATGTTTTTAAACCCAGTTAAAAGGAGATTTTATTCGTAATCTTTACATAAGTCTCGTACCTTTGTGCCATAAATGAAATAATCACTTTTGTGATGGATAAATACACTTACATAGCAAATTCCGACGCCGCTTACATAGAGGAATTGTACAATTCCTACAAGCAAGATGCCACCTCAGTTGATGAAGGATGGCAGAAGTTTTTTGAAGGATTCGACTTCTATCAAAAATATCCCGTCAATGGTAACGGGCACTCAAACGGGGCTGCTGCCGGTAAGGAAGCCGCCACAGTCGGGAAATCAGATCCCGGCAGGATCCGCAAAGAAATGGAGGTTGTCCATTTAATTCGCGGATACCGTTCACGGGGCCATTTAATGGCCACTACCAACCCAATCCAGAAAAGAAAAGACCGTCGCCCACAACTTGATATTGCCGATTTTAACCTGGGTCCCGAGGATCTGGATACGGTTTTTGAGGCCGGTGTTGAAGTTTTTGGCCGACCTGCAACGCTGAAAGAAATCGTAGAATCGCTCAAAACGATCTACACAAGAAATATAGGTTTCGAATATCTCTACATTCGCGACCGTGAGCAAAAGAGCTGGCTTCGTAAGAAAATCGAGACCGAAGCATTGAAAATGGATTTCTCAATAGATGAGAAAAAACATATTCTTTCAAAGCTGAACGAAGCAGTCGTTTTTGAGAATTTCCTCCATACCAAATACCTTGGACAGAAGCGTTTTTCACTGGAAGGTGGAGAAACGACCATTCCTGCGTTGGACGCGATGATCAACAAAGCCGCCGAAATGGGTGTGGTGGAAGTGATGATCGGAATGGCGCACCGCGGCCGCTTGAACGTGCTCGCCAACATTATGCAAAAGACTTACGGACAGATTTTTAATGAGTTCGAAGGTAATTTGCCAGATCAGGTTTGGGGAGATGGTGACGTGAAATACCACATGGGTTTCGCTAGCCAGATTACCACCAAAGATGGTCACAAAGTGCATATGAAGCTGGCTCCTAACCCTTCTCACCTGGAAGCGGTTAATCCGGTTGTGGAAGGTTATATCCGCGCCCGTGCCGACGGAATGTACGATAGCGACTACGATCGCGTGCTGCCTGTGCTGATTCACGGAGATGCGGCTGTTGCCGGTCAGGGTATCGTTTACGAAGTAACCCAAATGTCGGCACTGAATGGTTATTACACAGGAGGTACTATCCACTTTGTGATCAACAACCAGGTTGGTTTTACAACAGACTTCATTGATGCGAGATCGAGTATCTACTGTACTGATATCGCCAAAATAGTTGATGCGCCGGTACTGCACGTGAATGGGGATGATCCGGAAGCAGTAGTATACTGTATGCGCCTGGCTGTGGAATACCGTCAGAAGTTCAACAAGGATATCTTCATTGACATGGTTTGCTATCGCCGCCACGGACACAATGAAGCAGACGAACCGAAGTTTACGCAGCCGGTTTTATACAAATCGATTGAAACGCACCAGAACCCAAGAGAGATCTATCAGAAGACACTTGCTGACAGGGGTGATGTAGACGCGCAGCTGGCTGCAAATATGGACAAAGAGTTCAAGCAGTTGTTGCAGGAGCGTCTGGACATGGTGAAGCAAAAAGCATTGCCTTATACATTGCCTAAGCTGGAACAGGAGTGGCATACATTACGCAAGTCGAAGCCGGAGGATTTTGAAAAATCACCTGAAACGGGCGTGCCGCTTGATATTCTTGAAAAAATCGGAAAGGCGCTGATTTCAACTCCAGAGAATTTCAACAGACTTAAACAAATCGACAAGCTGCTCAAAGATCGCGAGCAGATGATTTTTGATAAAAAAGAAGTAAACTGGGCTACTGCCGAGCTGCTTGCTTACGGATCCATTCTTGCAGAAGGAAATATCGTAAGACTAAGTGGGCAGGATGTACAGCGCGGTACTTTCTCACACCGCCATGCAGTACTCCGTGATGTGGAAACCAATGCGGCTTACAACAGTCTGCAGCACATTCAGGAAGGCCAGGGCCAATTTATGATCTATAACTCACTGCTTTCTGAGTACGGAGTTTTGGGCTTTGAATTTGGCTATTCAATGGCGAACCCAAATGCACTGGTAATCTGGGAAGCGCAGTTTGGTGACTTTGCCAATGGTACACAGGTGATTATTGACCAGTTTGTAACTTCAAGCGAAACGAAGTGGGACCGCTGGACAGGGCTGGTGATGTTGTTACCTCACGGATATGAGGGACAAGGACCAGAGCACTCGAATGCGCGCCCGGAGCGGTATCTGCAACTTTCGGCTAACTATAATATCATTGTGGCCAATGTGACAACACCTGCCAACTTCTTCCATTTGTTGCGCCGTCAGCTAAAATTCCCATTCAGGAAGCCGCTGATCGTGATGTCGCCCAAATCAATGCTGCGTCACCCGCTTTGTGTTTCTCCGATTGACAGCCTCGTAAACGGCTCTTTCCAGGAAACGATTGGCGATACTTATGCTGATCCGAAGAAAGTGAAGAAGGTACTTCTGTGCACAGGAAAGCTCTACTACGAACTTTACGAGAAACAGCAGGCAGATAAGCGGGACGATGTTGCTATCATTCGTCTTGAACAAATGCATCCATTCCCGCAAACTCAGATCGACGCGCATCTGAACCAGTATCCGGACGCAAAAGTATATTGGGTGCAGGAAGAACCTTTCAACATGGGCGGCTGGACATTTATGCTGCGAATGTACAAAGGCGCGAAACCGCTGCAAGTAATCGCCCGTGAGTCAAGTGCATCACCTTCGACAGGTTTTGCCAAGATCCACTCAAAAGAGCAGGCGGAGATTATCAGAAGAGCTTTTGAATGATTGTTCCCATAAATTAAGACTTAATTCGACAACAAGATTGCAGATAAAATGGCTGAAATTGAAATAAAAGTACCGCCCGTTGGCGAGTCTATTACCGAGGTTACAATAGGAAATTGGTTCAAAAATGATGGGGACTTTGTGAAAATGGATGAGGTCATTTGTGGATTAGACTCAGATAAAGCAACTTTTGAGTTAACCGCAGAGGCAGAAGGTACCCTGCATATCAAAGCGCAGGAAGGAGATACACTCAGCATCGGCGACCTGATCGCAACAATTGATTCCGCTGCGAATGGGGCTTCAAATGCGCCTGCTCCTAAATCCGAAGCAGCAGCTCCTGCGGCATCTGCGCCAGAAGAGCCTGCGGCTGAGAAAATGGAAGATAAGGCAGCTGAACCTGCTGCTGTTGCGACAGCACCTGCAACAAGCGAAGCTTCCAAAGTGTACGAAATGAAAGTACCGACAGTAGGAGAGTCTATTACCGAGGTTACCATTGCTTCATGGAGCAAAAAAGATGGTGACCACGTGGAAGTAGACGAGATCCTTTGCGAGCTTGAATCGGACAAAGCCACATTTGAGTTACCAGCAGAAGCTGCCGGAACACTCAGAATTGTTGGTCAGGAAGGCGATACACTGGCGATCGGTGCAGTAATTTGTACAATCGAACAAGGTGCCGGCGCTCCTGCTCAGGCGCAGCAGCAATCTGCGCCTGCAAAGACAAGTGCACCTACGGAAAAAGCTTACAGCGAAAAGCACGCATCTCCGGTAGCTGCCAAAATACTTGCTGAAAAAGGCATTGATCCAAAAGACGTAAATGGATCAGGCTCAGGTGGCAGGATCATGAAAGACGATGCATTGAAAGCAGGTAGCAAACCTGCATCGGCTCCTCAGCCAGCCAGTGCGCCAGCGCCAAAACCAGCCGCAGCTCCCGCCGGAGCACGCTCACAACGTCGCGAGAAAATGTCATCTCTCCGCAAAACCATTGCGCGCCGTCTGGTAGCAGTGAAAAACGAGACCGCCATGCTGACCACTTTCAACGAGGTGGACATGAAGCCGGTAATGGATCTGCGGAATAAGTTTAAAGATAAGTTCAAGGAAAAGCACGAAGTTGGACTCGGCTTTATGTCTTTCTTCGTGAAAGCGGTAACTGTTGCATTGAAGGATTTCCCAGTCGTGAATGCTTCGATCGACGGTGACGAGCTGGTATATAACGACTTTGCTGACATTTCAGTGGCAGTATCAACACCACGCGGACTGGTTGTACCTGTGATCCGCAATGCGGAAACACTCTCTTTCGCTGCTATCGAGAAAGAAATCGTGCGTTTGGCAGTACGTGCCCGCGATGGTAAACTGGGAATGGACGAAATGTCAGGCGGAACATTCACGATCACAAACGGCGGAACATTTGGTTCAATGATGTCAACACCGATCATCAACGCACCACAATCTGCTATCCTCGGAATGCATAATATCGTTGAGCGTGCCGTAGTAGTAGACGGACAAATCGTGGTTCGCCCGATCATGTACGTAGCACTTTCTTACGATCACCGGACTATCGACGGAAAAGATTCAGTGAGCTTCCTCGTAAGAGTAAAGCAGCTTCTCGAAGATCCAATGCGTTTGTTACTGGACATGTAATGACCAGAAGATAAATTAATGTCAGAAACGCCCGGCTTGCCGGGCGTTTCTGTTTATATTGTTATCAAATCGAACCTATGATAACAAAGCTACTCCTCTCGTTTTCAATACTTGTGACCGTACCAACAAGTTTGTTGGCGCAGCATGATTATCCTAAGATCAAACGCGTGCTCGGACGGTATATATCAGAAAAAAGGTTTATTACAACGGAGCAGGTATCTTACTGGCTTGAAAATGCTGATCCTGATGCGCACCGAAGTTTTATTGCCGGACAAAGGGTTGTAAAAAGAGGTGGTATCGTCGCAATCGTTGGGGGGAGTGTTGCTGCTGTAGGTGGTGCTATTGGAGCGGTGGAGGGATTTGGTACTTTGATTTCGCTAGGAGCCCACGAGGCAACGCTTACCGGACCTATAATTCTGCTTGCTGGAAGTGCAGTCGCCATCCCAGGATTCGCCATTATGATAGCCGGGAAGAGCAGAAAAAATCGGGCTGTTAAGCACTATAATGCGACCATCAGTCACCCCAACGAAAGCGCCTATTTTTATCACAACATCTCGCCTGGGCGCATTGCGATAGGTATCAGATTTTAATCTTTCCGCAACTTCTCATTCTCCTTGTGCCTGTCTTTGTCGCGGGCTGTTTTCTTTGCAATGTTCTTTTCCAAAGCTTCGGTGAGATTGATACCGGTCTGGTTGGCGATGCAGATCAATACCCAAAGTACATCCGCCATTTCATCGCCCAGGTCTTTTTCAAGATCGCTTTTTTTGAAAGACTGATCACCATAAGTACGCGCCATAATCCGCGCCAATTCACCTACCTCTTCCGTCAGGATCGTCATATTTGTCAACTCCGAAAAGTAACGAACCCCATAAGTTTTGATCCACTGATCAACATCGTCCTGCGCTTGCTGAATGGTCATGGTTTTGGTTTTGAATGATTGAACGATTGAATGATTGAATTAGTGAATGAGTGAATATTTGTTTAAAGGAGGAGCGGGGAGGGATGTTTGAAAACTTAAACTCATGAACTCTCAAACTCATCCTCCCTTTCCTCCCTCCTCCCTTTCCTCCCTTTCTTCAAACCCTGTTCTTCGAATCGATCACAATCGTCACCGGGCCGTCGTTTAGCAGCTCTACTTTCATGTCGGCGCCGAATTGGCCGGTTTGGATTGGTTTTCCCAGTTCGGTTTCTAGGAAACGGATCATTTTTTCGTACATAGGAACAGCGATATCATGTTTCGCGGCTTCGATGAAGGAAGGTCTGTTGCCTTTTTTGGTGCTGGCGTGTAGTGTGAATTGACTAATCAGCAGTATATCTCCATTCACGGATTGTAAGTCTAAGTTCATTTTACCTTCATCATCGTTGAAAACACGAAGTCCGACAATCTTTTTTCCTAACCATTGAATATCGTCATTATTGTCGAGGTGAGTTATTCCCAGCAACACAAGAAAGCCAATATTAATCTCTCCATTGACCTTCGAATCAATGGTAACGGAAGCGTGGGTTACCCGCTGTATAACTGCGATCATAAGGGATATTCTGAAATTTGGAGGTTCCAAAATTAAGCTGATTCAATAGGAATCCGCATGCCGATCACTCCTTTTTGATAAAGATTTAGCTTTGGCAGACAAGCTTGAACGTGAATACTTGCCGGTTAATAAGAGTAATAGTTGTTTGTAGTAAACAGTAGAATAATTTCTACTCAGATTGGTTAAATTCAATGATGATACGTCAGGTTCTAATCTAACAACCTATTATGGAGAAGCTTATAACATTTACACTACATACTTTGGCTGCGATGTTCTGTTGCCAGTTAGGTGCTGCAGCTTTTGACGGTACCGGTACGATTACTTCCTCGGGCAAGTCGCGCAGCTTCATTTTTCATGCTCCGGGAAATGCAGTTCCGGAGAATTTGCCCGTATTGCTCATTTTTCATGGAGATAACGGCTCTGGCGCTGCAATCAGGAATACGACGCTATTCAATGCGACTGCTGATGCAAACAACTTCATAGCTGTTTATCCGAATGCAGATACCGATGGGGGCGGCTGGCACCGCGCGATCGATCAAACGAAAGATGTCGTTTTTACTTCCGATCTGATCGACTATCTCTGTGCTACTTACCACATTGATGCCAAGAGAGTGTACGCAACCGGACTTTCCGCAGGTGGTTTTATGACCTATAATCTGGCTGTCAACTTGCCGGGCAAGATCGCTGCTTTTGCGCCCGTTGCCGGGAATATGTACGCAAATAATGGGAACTACACTTATTTCAGCGGACCGAATTTCAAGCCTGTTCCTATTCTGCACATTCACGGAGACGCAGATAATGTGGTGAGTTACCCAGATCCCAATCACACCCCAACACCGTGGAGCGAGTGGCCGCTTACACAATGGTCTTATTATTCATGCAGCAAAACGACCTACACACTTCCGAATGAGCAAATTGCCACTTCTGTTACAAAACTCAGATTCTGCGTTGGGACTCCGCCCTCCGGGAAGGAGATTTCATTGATCAGAGTACAGGGAATGGGGCACGCGTGGCCGGTAACGGCGAATTTTAATCCAAATCAAACCATCTGGGATTTTGTAAAAAAATACAGTATTGAGTCAGCTGCAACCTGCGCCGTAGAACCGGAGCTACCCACGCATGCGGAAGGTACCATCCACACGGACGGAAGAAATATAGTGAGTCCGTGCGATCAGGTTTTTGTGCCAATGGGCGTGAATTATTCTCTTGCCGATGACTGGGAATTTCCCGCCAACATCAATGGCGATCCCACCAATGTAAATGACGAATTGTCCGCTGAGATTATCAAAGCGAAGCCGAATACCGTGCGGATCCAATGGTATGCAAACAGGCAGAGCGGGTGGAAACCATACGCTGTATCCGATCTGGATATAGTGGTCACGCGCTTCCGCCAGGCCGGAATTGTTTCTGTACTTGAACTGCATGATGTAACCTGTTCGAACGATTATACCAAGTTTACTTCCGTTATTTTACCATGGTGGAAGCAGCAGGCAGTTCTTGACCTTATCGAAAAACACCGGGGCTTTGTGATCGTGAATGTGGCAAACGAATTCGGTACCGTTAAATGGGCCGCAAACCAGATGCAGGCTTACAATACCTGGCTGACTTATTACAAAAACGTGATCGGTCAATTACGTACAGCGGGTATTGAGGTGCCGATCATGATAGATGCGCCTGATTGCGGGCAGAGCCTCGATGTGGCTTTGCAGGCTGGGAGTGCATTGAAAGCAGAAGATCCACTGCATAATATCATCATGAGTGCGCACGGATATTGGTATACTGATAATGCAGCCGCAATGGAAGCGCGGGTCCAGCAAATCGCAAATGCTTCTTTCCCCATTGTTTTGGGTGAAATTGCAAATATTCAGGACGCTACCGGACCTTGTTCTGATGCCATTACCAGCTATACTGATCTGCTGCAAAGCTGTAAAAACCACCAGGTGGGCTGGCTTGCCTGGACCTGGACGGACGATTGGTGCGATGGGGCAAATGGACGCAGGATCAGCTTAAATGGCGACTTCACAAACTTGTCAGTTTACGGGAATACGATTATCAATAATCCTGACTTCGGACTAGCCGCAAATGCACAGAAAATGCAGATTGGCTGTTTGAACCAGCCGCCGTTACCGGTGAAGTTAATGACCTTTGAGGTCACCAAAGAAGAAAACAATGCAGTCAGCTTGCTTTGGAAAACAAGCAGCGAGCAAGATTTTGATCGCTTTGAGGTGGAGCGAGGTACAGATGCTAAAAGCTTCAAGCTTGTAAAAACAGTAACCCCATCGAAATCATCGACAGGCGGGAGCTACAATTACCTGGATCAGGGACTGGCAGGAGGTATTTATTATTACCGGCTCAAAATGCTGGATGCGGATGGAAGTTTTACTTATTCTAAGATCAGGTCTGTCCAGTTTTCGGCATCTTCACAATTCACCGTCTTTCCGTCGCCCACCAAGGATTACATTGTTGTAAAATCTGAAACCTACAAGACTCCACTGAACATTCAGATTCTAGATTTTTCGGGGCGGTATATTGTAAGCAAAACAGTGCGACAAGCAGATGAAAAAATTGATATCCGAGAACTCAAAGATGGATTGTATATTGTAACTGTGAACGGTACGGTTGCAGGGAAGATTGTAGTGAGTAAATAGTTCATATACTTTCATGAAAGAAGAGAGAATATCGGTTTTTGACATTTTCAAAATTGGCATCGGACCGTCCAGTTCGCATACGCTCGGACCGTGGCGCGCGGCGCAACAGTTTCTCAATGTCGTTAAATCTCGTGGAAAACTTGATCAGGTGCGAGCGGTTTACGTGCATTTGTATGGATCTTTGGCCAAAACAGGAAAAGGGCACGGTACCGACATTGCTGTGATCCTCGGCCTGAGCGGCTATGATCCGGTTTCCATTGAAACCCGCGCAATTGATCAGATCCTGGCTGACATTGCTTCGCAAGAAACTACATTGCTCCACGGTGAAATGGAAATCTGTTTTTCGCCCAAAGAACACGTGGTATTCCATAGAAATGAATCACTGCCCTTTCATCCCAATGGACTTACATTCATTGCCGATTGCACCGACAGTACTTTGCAAGAGACTTACTATTCAATCGGTGGTGGATTTGTAATTCAGGAAGGGGAGAACCAAGGAGGGGTCACAAGCCTGATCTCACTTCCATTCCCAATCGATTACGCCTCCGATCTCTTGAAATGGCACAAGGTGTCAGGTAAAACTATTTGGGAGATCGTTTTGGAAAATGAAAAAGCGTGGCGCGATGAGGCAACAATCCGTACCGACTTAATGCAGATCTGGCGGGTAATGCAGGATAGCATTTTCCACGGCTGTCAGGCCGCTGGTGAATTACCTGGCGGGTTACATGTTCGAAGGAGAGCTGCCGCATTGAACCGGAAACTGTTGCAAGAACAGGATTGCGCAGGCTGTGCAGACTGGGTCGACAAGATCAGAGCCGGCGGGACGGGGTTCAATTATACGCTGGATTGGGTAAGTTGCTTTGCACTGGCTGTCAATGAAGAAAATGCGTCTTACAGCAGGGTAGTTACTGCTCCTACCAATGGCGCGGCAGGCGTAATCCCGGCCGTGATCCAATTTTACATTACATTCTGCGGCGGTACCGACGAGGACATTTTCAAGTTCTTACTGACTGCCGGCGAGATCGGAAGTATTTTCAAGAAAGGCGCTACTATTTCTGCTGCCATGGGCGGCTGCCAGGCTGAAATCGGCGTATCGTCGGCGATGGCTGCTGCTGGCTTGGCGCAGGTTTCGGGCGGTTCCGTTGAGCAGTGTTTAATGGCGGCGGAAATAGCAATGGAGCATCACCTCGGGTTAACGTGCGATCCTGTTGGGGGTTTGGTGCAAATTCCCTGTATAGAACGTAATACAATGGGCGCGATCAAGGCAATTACAGCGTCTCAGCTTGCATTGCAGAGCAATCCCGACAATGCAAAAGTATCGCTCGATAATGTGGTACAAACCATGTGGCAAACTGCGCTGGATATGAACCATCGGTACAAGGAAACCTCTGAAGGAGGACTGGCTGTAAATATCCCGATCAGTCTGAGCGAATGCTGAGCCTACAAGTCCAGCAACAAATGCGCGAGTCCGAAATACACACCGTACCCGATCAAATCGTTGGCAGTTGTAATAAACGGACCGGAAGCCACAGCCGGGTTGATCCCGATCCTTTCCAGCAAAATGGGTGTAATTGTTCCCATAAACGAGGCCAGGAAAACCACTGACATCAAAGCCGTCGAAACGACCATCGCAAGCTGCACCTCATTCCCGATCAGGAGATTAAACCCGAAAACAATGGCGCTGATGATTAGCCCGTTGATAAATGCGACTGCAAACATCCGGATCAAACGCTTGCCGACAGTAGTATCCAATCCCGTTTTATCAGCCAGACTTTGCAGGATAATGGAAGATGTTTGAATGCCGACATTCCCGCCGGTTGATCCGATAATGGGAATGAATGCAGCCATTGCAGGAATGATTTTCAAATCACCTTCAAAGAAACTGATGAATTTGGCGGCTAGAATTCCTCCCATCATTCCTACCAACAGCCATGGCAGGCGCGCTTTGGTTTGCTGCCAAATTGTATCATCTTCCTCAACATCTCCCGTAATACCCGCCATTGCAAGCGTATCCGAGCTTGCGAGATCGGTAATTACGTCAATCACGTCGTCAATGGTAATGCGGCCGAGGAGTTTGCCTTGTACATTCACAACCGGCAATGCGTCCAGGTCATAGCGCTGCATTAGCTCCGCGACTTCAACGGCCGGGCGGTAGGTTTCTACAAAAATCACATCTTTATCATACAGACTTTCAATGCGCGTGTTTTTGTGTGCAAGAACAATCTTTTTCAGTGACAGAATACCGTGCAACTTGCCAAAATCGTCCACTACATACACGGCGTACACTTTGCCCACATCTTCCGCCTGTTTTCTGAGCTCTTCAATGCATTGATTAACAGTCCAGTTTACATTCGCTTTCACCAGCTCTTTCTGCATCAGACCGCCCGCGACATCTTCATCGTAATGCAGCAGATCAAGGATAAAACGCGCTTGCTCCCTGTCTTCCAGCAATGCAATTACCTCTTCCCGAACGCGGATCGGCTGTTCGTTGAGCAAATCCACGGCATCATCGGAATCAAACAGATTAACAAAACGCGATATTTCCTCGGAGGTAAATGCTTTCAGAAACTCCCGTCTTTCGCTGGGCTCCATATCCGCGAGAATGGCGGCGCCCGTTTCCAGGTCTAGCTGGCTGATCAGGTATTTGCCGCTTTCGGTTTCCAGCTCGTAAAGTAAGCTGGTTATATCCGCAGGATATACATTTTCTATCTCCGACCGGATAGCCGCAGCGTCTTGTCTTGCAATTAATTCCTGTATATGGTCAACGTAGAGTTGGGTTAGCTCGAAAGTCATTTCTTAACAGCTTTTGGCGGTTAGCATTTAGCGATTAGCTTTTAGCTTACAATTTGTGTTTATCGGGAATCCCGAATTAGGCAGGCAGGTTTTCTGCGAGTTTGGTGAGCTCGACAAAATCATTGACACTGAGTTGTTCCGCTCTCTTGTCCAGCAAAGGGGTTTCCGGGAAAATTCCGATCGGCTTCAATGCATTGCGCAACGTTTTCCGTCTCTGGTTGAAGCCTGTTTTAACAACGGTAAAAAACTTCCGCTCGTCACAATCCAGCTTTTGAACACTGTTCCGTCTCAATCTGATTACACCGGATTGAACTTTCGGTGGCGGATCGAACGCGCCGGGAGGCACGGATACCAGGTAATCTATATCATAAAATGCCTGTAAAAGCACACTCAGAATACCATAATCCTTATTCCCGGGCGGCGAGGCAATGCGCATTGCTACTTCCTTTTGAAGCATGCAGACAATCTCGGGAATGTGATCCCTGATTTCCAATGCGCGAAAAAAGATCTGTGAAGAAATATTATAGGGAAAGTTTCCGATAATTGCGAAAGGCTCGTTGAAATAGCTGACGGTATCAAACCTCAAAAAATCGCCTCCGATAATTCTCGGTGCAAGTTCCGGGTAATGCTGTTCAAGGTAGGTGACAGATTCTCTGTCGATCTCGATAACAGAAGTAGTGAAATCCGCTTTAGATAAAAGGAACTGAGTGAGTACCCCCATTCCCGGTCCTATCTCCAGAACCTGTTTATACCCGCCGTGACCGGACAGCCCGTCGACAATGCGTTGAGCAATATTTAAGTCTTTCAGAAAGTGTTGGCCAAGGTGCTTTTTAGCTCTTACTCTCCCGTCATTCGGTTTTTTATAATTCGTTTTCACGAACCAAAATTACGTCTTAATTCGTAGATTTATCGAATAAAGAATTGGAAGGAACCTTAAAAGTGCGTTGATCCCCAAACCATGGAAATGATTTTGTCGCAGGCCGACTGGCATACTATACACGCTACACTTCAGCATTTAAATCTGATCGGAATAACCTTTTCTCCTGACTTCACCATCAGGAATATAAGTGCTCATGCATTGATGAAAACGGGCTGGCTGGAATCTGACCTGCTGGGCCAGAGCATATTTGACCGGCTGATCCCGAAAGAAGAGGAATACGAAGTGCGGCAAATGCTCGAAGAGGGTATCCAGGGAAAACGGAAGCTCGAACAACGCGAAATTCCATTCCTGGCACAAAAAGGCGCGGTACGTACTTTCTCCATTAATTCGGTGCTGATCCACCGGGAAGGTGATGAGATTGAATGCATTACGCTGGTTGGTGACGATATCACCAGGCGGCGGAGAATGGAATCTTCGATCGCCAAATCGAACTCGCAGCTGCAGGATCTGGTAGATAATACCAGCGACCTGATCCAGCTGGTTGCGATTGATGGCAAATTCATTTTTGTGAATAAAGCCTGGCGGGAGGTACTCGGCTATGGGCTCGACGAAATAGCTTCCATGCGAATGGAGGATATCCTGCATCCGCAACATAAAGAGCAGGCGCTGGAACAATTAAAGAAAATTGAGCAGGGTAATTCCAATTCCAATTTTGAAGCGGTTTTTCTAAGCAGGGAGGGGAAAAAGGTATTTGTCTCAGGCAGCGTCAATTGTCGGTACGATAATGGAAAACCGACTGCATTCAGATGCATTCTCAATGACTTTACTGAAAAGATTAGAGCAGAAAAGGCGCAGAACCTGTATTACAGCATTGCAAACTGGACCGTTACAACCCAGAATCTCGACGATTTTTACCACAGCATTCACGAAGAGCTTGGTAAGATCATTGATGTAAAAAACTTCTTCATCGCACTTTACGATCAGAGCAAAAGCTTCATTTATTTCCCGTATTACGTTGATCAGTACTTTCAGGGCAATGTTCGGTTTACAAAACGGAAGCTGGGAAATGGCGTAACGGAATATGCGATCGCTTCGAACAAACCTTTGTTTTTGTCCGACGGGGACATTGAACAACTCGCTAAAACCAACAGCTTATACCTGTACGGAGTTACCCCCAAGCAGCTTTTGTGCGTGCCGCTACGGATAGGCGACCGGGTTACGGGCATTATTGGGGTGAAATCCTATGATGATCCCAATATGTTTGACGCGCGCGACCTCGAACTGCTCGAATTTATTTCCGGGCAAGTGGCGCTCGCGATCGCAAGAAAGCAGAGCGAGGAAGAGCTGAGCAAATATGTGGCCCGTCTGAATGCGATCTTCGACAGCAGCTCGCATTTGATCTGGTCAGTGAACAAATCGCTGCAGCTGACATCTTTCAACAGAAATTACGCAGACCTGATCCAGAACCAACTCGGCGTGCGTCCGTCGCTTCAATCCAGTCCTGAGAAGTTTGGATGGAGGATGGTGGGCAACAGCAACCGGCGCACGCTCGAATCCAAATACCGGCAGGCGTTGCGCGGAGAAGCGCAGTACTTTGAGTTCAAAATCGAGCGGAAGGATGGGAGCAACATGTGGCTTGAATTTTACCTCAATCCGATCCATTATGCCGACGGCGTGATTGAGGAAGTATCCGGTATAGCCCGCGACATTACCCGCCGGAAAGAGGCAGAATTGTCGCTGCGGCACAGTGAGGAGCTTTTCAGGGGGATATTTGAAAACCTGCAGGATATCTATTGCCGGATTGACCGGCGCGGCGAAATTACGATGATAAGCCAGTCGGTACTGAAAAGGCTGGGTTATTTGCCTGAGGAAGTGATCGGGCACAAGGTTGTCGAATTCTTCCCGGACAAAAAGCGGATCCATTCTGCATTGATCAGGCTGAGAAAAACGAAGAGCCTGCGAAACTTCGAGATCACGCTTTACCGGAAAGACGGGACAGAGCGGCAGTTTATGATCAATATGCTCATGTTCTCGAATGAAAAAGGCAAGCCGACCGAAGTGGCTGTACTGGCGCGCGACATTACCGAGTTGAAACGCAATGAGCTGGAACTGCTGAAAGCCAAAGAACATGCGGAACGATCACTGAAAGTGAAGGAGGGATTTTTGGCCAATATGAGCCACGAGATCCGTACCCCAATGAATGGCGTGATCGGTATGATTGATCTGCTCGGCGAAACACCGCTGAATGTAGAGCAAAAAGATTACGTGCTCACGATCAAACGTTCATCGGAAACGCTGCTGAATATTCTCAATGACATTCTCGACCTTTCCAAAATTGAGGCCGGCAAAATGGAGCTTCATCAAAGCCCCATTTCTGTGGAAGAGCTGCTTTTGAAGCTGGTTTCGCTTTTTGGACAAACCGCAAAAAGCAAGAATAATACATTGACTTATCACATTGCGCCCGATATCCCCAGGTTTATCGTCGCCGATCAGACGCGCCTTTTGCAGATCCTCTCAAATCTGACTTCGAATGCATTGAAGTTCACCGAGAATGGTGCTGTGAATGTCTACCTCACATTGGTGAAAAAAGACGGGCTGAGGCACAAAATCAAGGTGGAAGTGCAGGATTCGGGGATTGGTATCAGTGCCACGGACAAACAGATTCTGTTTACCTCATTTACGCAGCTTGATAATTCTTCCCGCAAATCTTTCGGCGGTACAGGTCTGGGGCTGGCGATTTCCAAGCAGTTGTGCGAGCTGATGAATGGAGATATCGGCGTCGAATCTACATTGGGGCAGGGAAGTACTTTCTGGTTTACATTCGAGACTTTGGAAACGACAGGCGCATTGGTGAGTAACCTCGCTCCGGTGGAAGAAACGCACATTGAAAACGTATTTTCAACTTACCACCCCAGTATCCTGCTGGTAGACGACAATGCAGTGAACCGGAAAGTGGCATTTGAAATCCTCAAAAAGTCCGGCTGCGATGTTGACCTGGCCGAGAGCGGATTCAAAGCAATCGAGATCGTGGAAAGCCGGGTTGAAAAGCAGATTCCGCTTTACGACATTATTTTTATGGATATTCAGATGCCGGATATGGACGGTGTTCAAACTTCTCAGGAATTACGGAAAAAGTTTCAGGGATTGCCGCCGATCGTAGCTATGACCGCCTATTCCATGAAAGAAGACCGTGACCGGTTTATCAGTCAGGGAATGGATGATTATATCGCCAAGCCGATCCGCGCACAGACTTTAATCCAAAAGGTTAAAGAAATTATAGCAAGCAAAACAGTACAGCACGCCGCAGTTGTCAGTGCTCCCGACTTATCAGAGCCCGAAGTGCCGGTGCTGGATAAAGAAATTATAGATCAGCTGAATGAAATCGGCGGCGCAGATCTGGTCTGGTCTGTTTTTGACGACTTCGTTACCGAGTCAAACGAGCTTATAGCAGGTGCATTAACTGCGTACGCTGCTGGCGACATTCCTACTGTAAAGAGCAATTTGCATACATTGAAAGGCAGCGGTGGTACGGTGGGAGTAGCGCAGGTGGCCGAGATTGCAAGAGACGCAGAGTGGAGGTTGAAATCCGATGATACAAGCACTTTGGCAGAAGCATTGCCGCAACTGAAAGCAGCTTACGACGTTTTTCTTAATCAGTATGAAGGCTTATTGAAAGATTGGTTAAAATCGAAGTAGAATTTCTATCGAGTGAAAAGGTGGATTGATCTATAAACTCGCGCAGATCTGTCGATTGTAAAGGTCCCCCGGGAAATACAGTTAAACTTTCAGGAGAAGTCTGGCTCTAACCTCCGAGAAACCTTTATAGAAACCATGAACAGATTCAGTTACTTCATCCTCCTGGCACTGGGCTTATTGAATGCCTCGTTTTCACAAGCGCAAAATGCCCAGATAAAAGGTACTGTAGTGGATAGCGCAAGCCGCTCGGCGGTAGTTGGTGCCTACGTGGCTGTGAGCCGCAATGTGCCCGACGCTAAGCCGGAATACGTCACTACCGATGTGAACGGACATTTTGCATTTACCGGTCTTTCCAGGGAAATTACCTATCTGGTCAAGGTTACTTATCTCAGCTACAAGGATTTTACCAAAACAATAGCCGTCACCAATGATGTTCAGGATCTGGGGACGATCCAGCTTACCGAGGCAGTTGCCAACCTGAAAGAGGTAAAAGTGGTAGGACAGGTAACTGCCATGGAGCAAAAAGGCGATACTACCCAATTTAATGCAGCCGCATTCAAAACCAATCCCGACGCTACAACCGAGGATTTGATACAGAAAATGCCAGGCATTACCGTCGCCAATGGGACAGTTACAGCTCACGGCGAGACTGTAAACCGCGTTCTCGTGGATGGAAAGCCATTCTTCGGAGACGATGCTGCATTGACATTAAAATCCCTCCCGGCAGAAATAGTGGATAAAATCGAAGTTTTCGACAAGCTGAGCGACCAGGCGCAATTCACAGGCTTTGACGATGGGAATGCACAGAAGACGATCAATATCGTGACCAAAGCCGATCGTAAAATGGGCCAGTTCGGGAAAGTTTTCGGTGGCTACGGACTCGATAACCGGTACCAGGCTGGCGGTAATGTGAGCTTTTTCAAAGGTGATCAGCGCATTTCTGTGATCGGGCTGAGCAACAATATTAATAT
Source organism: Dyadobacter crusticola DSM 16708 (assembly GCF_000701505.1). GTDB lineage: Bacteria > Bacteroidota > Bacteroidia > Cytophagales > Spirosomataceae > Dyadobacter > Dyadobacter crusticola. Next base: position 271,504 of record NZ_JNJB01000006.1, read on the forward strand.
GCAGAACTTTTCGAGCCAGGACCTACTGGGGGTGACCGGAAGCGGCGGTCGTGGCGGCAGAGGGGGCGGGGGAGGTTCGTCGGGCAATTTCCTGGTGGGTAACCAAAGCGGTATCACGGGCACCAATTCTTTCGGGCTTAATTATGCCAATAAGATCGGCAAGAAAGTTGATTTGTCCGGCAGCTATTTTTTTAACAGAACGAACAATGTAAACGATCAGACCACCCAGCAGCAGTACCTTCTTGCCGGGACTGACAACAACCAGCTTTACAATGAGGCGAGCCGGACTTCCAGTACCAATGCGAATCACCGACTCAACATGCGTGTAGAGTACAATATCACTCCCAACAATTCGCTGATCGTAACACCACGCCTGAGTTTCCAGGATAACAAATCCGGAAGTATGCTGACAGGACTAACCACAGTTGGTGGAAAGCCCATTAACAGCCAGGATAACAGCCAGTCCAACAAGAATGCAGGCTACAACTTTTCTAATGACCTGCTCTTCCGTCACAGTTTTGGGAAAAAAGGCCGGACCGTAAGCGTGAATGTAAATACGCAGCTGAATGACCGAAATGGGACCCGTAACCTTTATTCCCGCAATTTGTACTACAATGGTTTTATGCTGCCCGACACAGCAGTACGCGGAGACACGATTGATCAGGTGAGCTACACCAATTCTGACGGGCTTACGTTAGGTGGGAACCTGATTTACACTGAGCCGATCAGCAAGAATGCGCAACTGCAACTGAACTACGGCCTCACAGTGAGCAACAGCAATTCCAGCCGTGAAACTTACAACATGAGTTTTGATGAAGGCACTTATACCGATCTTGATACTTTGCTCACCAACAATTTTGACAACAGATATGTGACAAACCGCGCCGGGCTGGGCTACCGCTACCGTAAGAACAGCTGGTCGGCCAACTTTGGGCTGGATTTTCAGAATACCGGATTGTACAGCCAGCAGCTCGCGCCTGCGACCAACAAGGTAGATCAATCGTTTACGAATTTTCTGCCCAATTTTATGCTGAGTTACCGGTCTAAGTCAGGTACGCAGTTCCGGACGTTTTTCCGCAGCTCTACAAGTCAGCCGTCGATTTCACAGTTGCAAAATGTGGTAGATAACAGCAATCCGCTGTCGCTCACAGCAGGTAACCCGAACCTGAAACAGGAATACCGCAACACGCTCAACATTCGCTATTCACTGGCCGGCGCCGAGCGCCCTTACAACCTGAATGCAATGGTGTTTTTGACACAAACAAACAATGCGATCGTGAACTCAACGATCATCGCACAGGAGCCGACTACATTGCCTAGCGGCGTTGTACTCGAACGCGGCGCAAGACTCACTTCACCGATCAACGTGGACGGTAGCTGGAATGCGCGGACCTTTTTGGCTTATGGAAAACCGGTAGCGCCATTGAAATTGAATGTGAACCTGACAACCGGATTCAATTACGTACGATCGCCAGGTATGATCAACAATGTGCCAAACTTCTCAAATACTTACGCGATTTCGCAGGGACTGGTGTTGAGCAGCAACATCAGTGAGAAGCTGGATTTCACCGCTTCGTACTCTGGTAATTACAATGTGGTGAGAAACACGATCCAGCCAAACCTGAACAATAACTACTATACGCAGAGCATTACCGGCCGCGTCAACTGGATCTTTGGGAAAGGTTTTGTGGTGCAGAGTGATATCAGCAGTCAGTCGTATCGTGGCTTGGGCGCGGGATTCAACCAGAACTTTACCTTATGGAATGCGAGTGTCGGTAAGAAATTCCTGAAAAACAATGCAGGTGAACTGAAACTGACTGTTTTTGATATCCTAAATCAAAACAACAGTATCAGTCGTACCACTACTGAAACCTACATTCAGGACGTGAGTAACAGGGTGTTGACGCAGTACGCAATGCTTACATTCACTTATACATTGCGGAATTTCGGAAAGGCTCCGACAGGCAATAATTCCCGCAGACGTGATTTCGAGGGTGAAGGCGGCGGGTTCCGCAGAAGCGGCGGAGAGGGAAGAGGTCCCGGCGCTTTTTAAAGAGATTAAACTCTCGGATAAGGCAAAAAAAGAATCCCGACTCAATGTAATGGGCCGGGATTCTTCGTTTATGGACTTACTACTTTCTGCTTGCGAAAGGAATAATCAGCTTTTCGCCGCGTTCTGCAAAATCTTTTGATTTACCATTGGCTTTCATCAATGCTTCTTTCGTTACCCCGTACTTATTAGCTACTACACGCAAAACGTCGCCCGGACCAACTGTATGAACACCCTGAACCTGAACTTTCAGCTTGGTAACACCCGATTTAATGTCAGATACATCGCTGTTAAGTCCCTGTAATGTTTCGGTTTTCAGGTTATATCTGGATGCTATACTTGAAAAAGTTTCTCCGCCTTGCACAGAATGAGTGATGGTTTCTCCACCAAGTGAACCAGCCGAAACAGTCGGCTTTGCTTTTTCAGGTTTGGCCACTACCGGCGTCGGATTTGATGCGGCTTTTTCATCAGCGCTTGGTGCTTCAGTTGTTTCCGGTGTGCTTAAAGGTTCGTCTGTGATCGGCTCAGCGGCTGATTCTTCCAATGTTGAGTCGACAACCACAGAAGTGAGCTCCTCGGAATTGGAAGAGCTGTCTGAGATATATTCATACCCGACATAAAGCATGGCTAATACCAAAAGCACTAACACGAACAGCGTGACGATCGGTAAATTTGACTTTTCGGTAGGACGGATATTTCTTTTTTTAGCGAATTCGTCTTCCATAACTTAGCCGTAAATCAGGTTTTTAGTGGAGTTAATATTTCACGAAAATAATAAACGTGTACTAGTTTGCAAGTTGCTTTCTCAATTCCTCATTCATCGCTGAAACTTTGTCTTTCAGGCTTTCTTTGAATGCATCGAGGCGTTTTCCGGTCGCTTCGTCACTCGCACCGATGATCTGAGCGGCAAGTATCCCGGCATTTCTTGCGCCGTCCAGGGCTACTGTGGCGACAGGTACTCCGGCGGGCATTTGCAGGATCGAAAGTACCGAGTCCCAGCCGTCAATGGAATTGCTGGACAATACCGGCACCCCGATTACGGGCAGCGAAGTGAGCGAGGCTACCATTCCCGGCAAATGTGCCGCGCCGCCTGCTCCGGCTATAATTACCCTTAATCCACGCGACCTGGCAGTGGAAGCATATTCCAGCATGCGCTCAGGGGTGCGGTGCGCGGATACAATCTCCATTTCAAACGGAATACCCAGCTCTGTCAGCGCGTCGGCTGCGAGCTGCATTACTTTTCCGTCCGAGAGGCTTCCCATGATAATACCTACCATTTCAATTATTGCGTTGATTTTGTACTGATAACCCTGATATTGTTCTTAACGAATTCTACTTTCTCCCTCAATGCGCCCAGATCGCTGTCCATGATGGTAATATGTCCCATTTTGCGGAAAGGCTTGGTAATGCTCTTCCAGTATAAAAACGGGAAGACCTCATCTTTTGCCAGCAGCTTTTCCATTCCCTCGTAAACGGCCGGGCCCTCAAAACCATCTTCTCCCAGCAAATTCACCATTGCAGACGGACCGTAAGCTTGTGTACTGCCCAATGGCAGGCCCAGGATTGCACGCCAGTGCTGCTCATATTGGGAAGTTGCATTGGCGCGGATCGTGTGGTGCCCGCTGTTATGCGGCCGCGGCGCTACTTCATTGATCAGTACCTCGCCGTCTTTCGTGAGGAAAAGTTCTACCGCAAGCAGACCTACTATCTGAAAAGCTTCCGCTGTTTTCTTGGCAATCTCCTGTGCCTTGTTGTTGATTTCCTCTGTAATTTCTGCCGGTGCAAACAGGTATTCAACCAGATTGTGCTCGGGATGAAAAACCATTTCAACAGTAGGAAATGTAGCTGTTTCTCCCTGCGCATTGCGCGCTACCAGCACCGCCAGCTCTTTCTCAAAATCCACTGCTTTTTCAAGCAGTCCGGGTTTGTCAAAGGCCTTGGAGAGATCCGCTTCGGAAGTAAGCCGCTGCACACCGCGACCGTCGTACCCGTCTTTTCCCAGCTTGTGGAACGCAGGCAAAAACGACAGGTAATTATGTACGTCCTGTTGATTTTCGGTTAAAATGAATTCAGCTGTGGGCAGGTTATGGTCGAGGTAAAACTGCTTTTGAATGCGCTTATCCTGGATCTGGCGAATGACTGAAGGCTGAGGGTATACTTTCTTGCCTTCCTTTTCGAGCGCCTCCAAAGCCTCCACATTTACCTTTTCGATCTCAATCGTGATAATGTCAAGGTTTTTGCCAAACTCATAAACTGTATTATAATCCTGTAGAGATCCTTGCTGAAAGTGAGGGGCAATTTTGCGGCAGGGCGCTTCTGCATCCGGGTCCAGCACGTGGATATCCAGGTTCCAGTCAACAGCAGCTTGTAAAAGCATTAAACCCAACTGGCCGCCTCCAAGAATTCCAATTCGGTATGAAAGCATTTACGAATCAAATTTGATGGTCGCAAAATTGGCTTAAAAACCGCTAACATAAAACTGAATTGGCATCTTTTGACGAAAATGTGACAAATTTCGACAAGGTGCTGCAATCATTTAAGAAGCCTGATCAATGCGATTTCAACCAGGAGAAAGAACAGTGCTGCATATAAGAAGTACTTCCAGAGGTAGGTACCCATATTTTGCTGCTGAAAAGCGGTTGAGAATGCGTCGTCGTCGATTCTGTCAAAGACCTGAACATTCTTTTGTCCTGCAAATAATGTCCTCAGTTCTGCGGGCGAGTAGTATTGCAGTTTTGATTCCGCGTTGTTGTGGTTGAGCGCAATAAGCTGCTCTGCTTTATTATCCCGTACCAGCTCGTAATATCCGGCTGCCAGGCCTTCGCCCAGCTGGTCGCCTTGCGGTATGCTGATCAGCAGCTGGTTGCCGCTGACGCGCTGCACGGGAATAATCTCGGTTTTGTCTCGGCGGAGTTTATAGACCGCATTGCCCTGAACACCTGCGATACTCAGACTGATCGGATCCTCGTCAAAATCGAAAGATGTACGCTGCGCGCGGACACTCGATGCTGCGATCTTGTACATAACAGGCACAAAAATCGCATGCTGAGCCACTTTCCCGTATTCCGGATTGAACGGCGCCGCGAAAAGGTACAACCTGCCAAGACCAGCTGTGACCTGATTCAAGTAAACTTGTCCATTGCGCAGCGAAAGCAGCGGCTGTCCCGAACTCGACCAGCTGAGAACAGGGGCGGCGGTAGGCAGGTTCAGGTTGATCTCCTGGCGGACAGATTCTTCAAATACATCACTGAAAAACGGATTGTTCCGGTCCGGTGAAGCCAGATCTATCGGGCTGGGAGTATTTGCATTCACATTCAGGCCGCGGACACCTAAATTGTTTAAAAATGCAGCATAACTTTCCGCCTGGGGATTTGTCGGCGGGATCAATGCAACACTCCCGCCTTTCCTTACAAAATCCTGCAATTCCTGCGGCAATGTGCCCGGAACCTGGGTTAATCCCTCTAAAACTACCAGATCAGCATTCTTGATCAGTCCGGGATCTACATTCTGAACACTGTGACTTTGGAGTGTAAACAGGCTGTCATTGTCATATACATTCTCCACATAATTCCCGCCCGATTTCTGACCGTATATATGTAAAACACGGATCAAAGGGGAGGAGTTGAGTACGAAGAAGTAGTCGTTGTCGAAAGTAACAGGAAAGTCGTCGAAGGTAATCTGTCCCTTTTTGTAGCCTTTTCCTTTTAAGTTAAAATTAAACTTGGCAATCGCGCTTCCATTTGCGGGTACATTCACAGACGCAGTGGAAGCCTGCGTATTGTCCAGGCTAAGTTTTAAAACCACATTTTTCGCCTCCTCGGTACCAGAGTTACTTACTTTCACAAACAGGATATTGTTTTGAAGCTCACGGATAAATGGGGTATTAAGCCATGTGGAGTCAACGAAAATGTTCTTCTCGGCTGCGGCTTGTACCGGGACCAGAAAAACCTGGTTGGTAGTATCGGTCTTCAATGCGCTCAGGTTGCCGGCGGTACTTTTTTGAAAATCTGAAAACCAGAAAAGCTGGTTTGCCCCTTGCTGCTGGTGGCGCGCAATGAGATGTTCCTGTCTTCGGTAAATCTGTTCAAATGTTCTTGGTGTATTGGAAAGATTGATCGTAGTCAGCCTGTCCCGCAGCTTTTCTGCCGGGTAAAGTCCCTGTTCCTGCGCTGAAAAATCGTTGGTAACGAGTTGCACTGAAGTGGAATTCTTGAATAATCCCAGCAAGTCGCTCAGCCGCTGCGTGGCAATGTCCAGATACCGTTTATTGTTGAGCTCGCTTTCCATGCTGTACGAATTGTCGAGGTACAGACTGGTAACACCCTGCCGGTTGACTGCGAGCTTGTTTTCTGCGGGGATAAATGGTTGCGCGAAGGCAAATGCGAGACAGCTGATTGCCAGAATCCTGGCTGCGAGAACGAGCCAATGTTTGATCTGCCTTACTGATCGGGTTTTCGTTTCAACTGCTTTGAGGAAAGCCACATTGGTAAAGAATACTCTTTTGGTGCGGCGGAAATTGAAAATATGTATGGCAATCGGAACGGAAACGGCCAGTAAACCCCATAAAAATGATGGAAACAGAAAACTCATTGGATCGAATCGAAATGGCTGATTTACTTGTTCAACGCAGTTAAGAAAGACAAATTACACTAAAATCTCATAACTGGTTTTTATTTCAGGGGCTTTCTGATATGTAGCCTGGTTTTTCCTAACTTTGCACTTCATTTTCGAAAACTTATTGTTCTTTATTCTGTCGAAAATCGGAAGTTGTTAATTTAAACTAAGTTATGGCGAAAGTTTCGGTGAACAAACACCAACCCGTTTATCAAATGCCCACGAACCCGGCTGCGGTTCGTACCAAGAAATACGCATTACCTACCAAAACATACATTATTCTGGCTATGCGTTACTTTTTCAAAACGCAGCTAAAATGGGGATTGATTCCCCTAGCCCTGATCCTGATCAACGCAGTACTCAATTTGACGGGCGTTTATCCCAACCTTTGGATTTACATTACGGTGTTTGTGGGTGTGATACTTTACATTCTGTTCTGGCTGATCCAGTTTACCGGAATTACCCAGCTGGCGCAATACAAGCCGATGTTTGAAAAGTTTCAATACGAGATCGACAACCGTCAGATCCTGATGAAGCTGAACCAGAAAGAAGGAAGCATTATGAAGTGGGAGCAAATTATGGATGCGTACAAAGACAAGGAAGCTTACGTACTCGTCATTTCAAAAGGTCAATTCCTGCACCTTCCGTTCAATATCTTCACTTCCGAGCACGATATCAAAGTATTTGAGCGCATTATGAAGCAAAAGAACTTCTTGAAAGCTTAGTTACTACATTGTCAATACCTGCCTGATTCTCAACGAGTCAGGCTTTTTTATGGCGCCACTTTCAGCTACGTATTATGGATCAGCCTGTCATATTTACAAGGTTCAAAGAATCGGATCACGCCGAGCTGGCTGCATTGTATGAACGGGTCATGCGAGAAACTTTTTACTGGTTTGACGAAGCCCGTTTGCAAGAGGCGAATTTTGATGATGATACAGAAAACGAGTTTATTGTCGTGGCTAGAGTGGGAGAAAAGCTGGCCGGATTTGCGTCAGTATGGCTGCCTGACAATTTCATTCACCATTTATACATCGACAGTGCGTTTCAGGGAATGGGAATAGGAAAAGGGCTTTTGGCCAACGTAGTCAAAAGATTGCAGGGTAATGCAACACTCAAATGCCTGGTACTGAATACAAGGGCAGTTGCATTCTATAAAAATAATGGATGGAAGACACTCGCCGTGAGCGACTCTGACGATGGAGAGTACATTCTTTTTGCCCACACTCCGGAGCTTACTTCAAGCTAGTTTCCTCATGCTCCTTTGCAAATTTCTTCTCGCCAGCTGGTATTGCAACGGATAAATGGTTTGCAGCAGGTGGAATAGGGCAGTTGTAGCCTGTGCTGTACGCGCAATATGGATTGTAAGCTTTGTTAAAATCCAGCACGTAAGTATTGTTCTTGATATCTGTCGTTTTAAGGTCAATATAGCGGCCGCCACCGTAAGATTCTGTTCCATTGGTTTTGTCTTTGAATGGAATAAAAAGGTAATCCTTATACTTGGCGAGCGCCTGCAGGCTGAGGCTGCGGTACACATTCAATGTTTCTTTCTTTCCATTCACCCTGAATTTCAGGACACCATAGCGAACGTAGGTCTTTTGGGTACCGCTGTAAGTGGGCATTTCGAATGATTTTCCTCCTCTTGTTTTTTCAAAACGCGCTTCAACCCGATAACTAGAATCCGCATCAAAAAATTGAAGAAAGCGGAGATCGTCTTTTTTTAATGGTGAGTTGGCGGTATGAAGAAACTCCTTCTTGTAATTGTCGCGAAATTGTTTCGTCTCTTCCAAAAAGCGCTGCGCGCTGCATAATGCAGTTGTTGCAACCAGGAGCAGAAGTGTGTTAAAAAAGGCTTTCATAGGGAAAAAGTAAATCCGGTAAATCAATTACCGGATTTGGGTGAATGTGTTCTAAATATATAATTAAAAAACCATTCCAGAATTATTTCACCGATACTTTACGGATTTTAGATTCATCGATGTTCAATGCTTTTACGACTGCATTGTAATCGTTGTAATCCAATGCACCGTTGGTACGGGCGGCAAATTTGGATGGCACTATAATAATCCTGAATTCCTGATTTCTTGTGTAGTCTGTTGTTAGCGTGCTCAGGTTGACTGTTCCGTCCAGGAATATCCGAAAATCGTTGGTAGTGCGGTCGTAATTGTAAGTCAGCATTCCGTTCGTCAGGTATTCTGTTTGAGGCAAGAGTCGGTAAGCATCTAACTGCTGATTACCAGAAGTTACTGTATTCCAGTTGCTGTAAATCAGAACCGCATCCGAGTCGTAAACTTCAAGATCGGCCTGATCCCACGTCATGGAATATTCAAAATCATTATCGGCGGTAAAATTTACTCCAACCAGATCTATGGTTTCTCCGATAAGTGATTCTCCTATTGGTCCTTGTGGCCCCTCCGGACCGCGGCATCCCTGGAACAATGCAACGAATACGAGTAGCAGGGGAATGAGTTTCTTGTTCATGATTGCGCTAAATTAAAATTGAAGATTGTTTGTAAATATGCATTTAGATTGCCTTGCAATGATAAAGTTTAATTCCTGACTGATCGTTAACTTTCATTAACTAAATTGCCCTGGAAACCAAGTACAGGCACTTTCTGGAACTGTTGGAAGATCGTTTTTATTGCAAAAGGGTAATAATATAATAATTTGCGTAGATAGAGGAAGCGCATTACTTTACGCTTTGAAGATGCATTATCTTAAACCAATCAATACATACAAAACCAAGACCAAAAATGATAAACCGTAAAGCAACAGCCGTTTGGAAAGGCACCGGTAAAGAAGGAACCGGCACGATCAGCACGCAAAGCACAGTGTTGGAAAACACGCAATATTCTTTCAACACACGATTTGCAGAAGGAAAAGGTACTAATCCTGAGGAGCTTATCGCCGCTGCACACGCAGGTTGTTTCGCAATGAAGCTCAGCTTCGAGCTGAATGCCGCTGGTTTTACAGCCGACGAGTTGAACGCGACTGCGACAGTGAGCCTGGATCCAACAAAAGGGCAGGTAGTAAAAAGCGCAATCGAATTAAAAGCGACAGTGCCCGGCGTATCTGCCGAGCAGTTTGCGGAAATTGCTGAGAAAGCAAAAAAAGAATGTCCTATCTCGCAGCTGCTGAATGCAGAAATTACTTTGAACGCGGAGTTAATCTAAATGCATTCAAATAAATAAATCGCTCGCGATCCTGTCTGCGAACAATTTTCCGGATTCGGTCAGCAGCAAGGTTTCGGATTCCTCGCGGATCCAGCCGTTTTTCTTCATGGTCAATAGTTCATTGCTGTTGGCCGTGAAGAATTTTCCTTCCGAAAGCATTTGAAGCTTGCTTACATTCACGCCCCATTTGGTACGCAAGCCGGTCAGCACATATTCGTTCGTCTGATCCTCTGCCGAAAGCTGCTCGAAAGTGGCCGGGATTACATGCGCAGCAATCGCCTCCACATATTTAGCATTGTTTGAAATATTGAACTCCCTGCTCGCACCATTGTAAGAATGCGCACTAGGACCGACGCCCAGGTAAGGGTGCTGCTGCCAGTAAGAGCTGTTGTGCCGGCTGTACTGCCCATTTCTGGCAAAATTGGATATCTCGTACTGCTCGTACCCATTTTCAGCCAATGTTTTAATGAGTATTTCAAATTGCCTGGCTGCAAATTCTTCGTCGATGGGCTGGATTTTCTTTCTTTTCAGCCAGTTCCCAAATACCGTCTGCGGCTCGATTGTGAGGCAGTAAGCTGAAATATGTGCTACATTAAGCGCAAATGCTTTTTGCAGATCGTCTTGTAAGATCTGGTCATCGGCAGCCGGGATCGCGTAAATCAGGTCAATGGAGATATTGTGGATTCCGACTTCCTGCGCCAGCTTCACGCATTGCATTGCATCAGTTGCAGAATGCACACGGTTTAGGAAACGCAGGTGGTTTTCATTAAAAGATTGTATTCCAATGCTCAGCCGGTTAATTCCGGCCTGAGCAAAGTTTTCAAGTCTTGCCCTGTCAAGATCGTCGGGATTTGCCTCCAGCGTAATTTCTGCATTTCCGGCGATGCTGAAATGCTTGCTGGCGGTATTCAGCAGGATATCGAGCTCTTCTCTGCTCAGCACAGAAGGTGTACCTCCACCGAAGTAAATGGTTTCAATCTGCTCTGAGCCGAGGTATGATCTGCGTAATTCAATCTCCTTTGCGATTGCCTCCACCATCTGCCGTTTGCCGGAAGTATTGGTACTGAAATGGAAATCGCAATAGTGGCAAGCCTGTTTACAAAAAGGAATATGGATGTATAAATGCATTACCTCGCGTTTTTCTGCCACTCCCAACCGATTTTCAACCCAGCCCAGAGGTTATTTTTTGGTGCACTATTGTAATACCGGTTTCCAAATGCATTTAAATCATAACCCATGCTGTAAATTCCTGCATTGACCTTTTCTGCCGATGCTGAAAGTTCGCTGTACAAGTGTCTGCCCCAGTTGCGTTTCCAGCTTACCCGTGCAATCCATTGGTTGTAGGACGTATTTTTAACAGTGTTAGCATCATTGAGATACATTGCGTCAGCACTTTGGTAAGTCACGAATGCGGAAATTCCATATCTAAGTAAAATATCCAACCCTGATGTTTGTGTGAAACGAGGGATACCCGGCAGGAATTTGCCGCTTAAATCCGTATCTGCTTGCTGGAAATTTTCGAACGTGTATCTCGTCCAGGTCCCATTGTTCCATAATCTGAGGGAAACAGGCAACTCCGGATTGGAAAGCAGATCGTAGGATACAGTCCACTCCAATCCATTCTGCCGCGTTTTTCCTGCATTGATAAAGTACTCAGAGCCGGCTTCGTTAGTTCTGCGCACAATACTTTCTTTCAACGCAAAATGGTACAGACTTACTTCCCCGGTAATGCGTTTGCCTGTTCTGCGTAAGCTAACTTCTGTGTTAACTCCGCGTTCCGCATTCAAATCCCTGCGAAAACCTCCGGCGGAAGGCCGCACTTCCTGCAAGGTAGGAGGTGAAAATCCGCCGCTGTAAGAGGCTGTCACCGACCAGTTGCCTGCTATTACCTTGTTAGCTGCAAAGCGCGGTACGAAAATGCCGTCGAAATTGCGCTGCTCTTTTGCGTATGGGAGCTCAAAAAAGCGCTCGTATTTATATTTGAATGTGTTGTAGCTTACACCAGCACTCAATGTCAGGTCGGTGAGCAGCACAGCTTCCAGCTGACTGAAAACGGAGAGGTTTGTGGTCCGGATATCCTCGACAGTTTGTTGTGGACCCGGAATGCCGCCCAGGTTATCATAATTACGCTGCGCCGATTTTCCATACTGCCACTCAAAACCGCTGGTCCACTTGGTTTTTACATTGCCAAATTCAGCCTGGTTTTGCCAGATGTTGCGACCGCCAATTCCATTTTCATCCCGCTTTTCATAATTGGAAATAAATGGATTGGCAAAATCGGTGTACGTGAGGTACAATGCATTCGATTGGGTCCAGCTGTCGGAAAGTTGCAGCGTGTAATTTCCTCCTATAAGTGCCAGTTTTGTGTAAATAGCTGCCCGCTGTGCCTCGCTTCCGGGAACCGTGGCTGTGGGCTGTCTCGCTTGTTTCGGATCGGCCCTGTATTGCGCCAGGTTGATACCCCCGGGGGTTTGATAGTAGAGGTCAGAATACATACCCAGCAGCGATAATGTCCCTTTTTCTCCAATTTTAGAGGAGGAAGTAAATCGAATCGCATCTCTGTACATCGCGCTGTGGTTACGGTAGCCATCCTGTTCGCTATGTCCGTACTGAATGGAAATGTCGCCGACCTGGATAAGTGAGTTTCGGCTCTGAAAACCATATTTCCCAAAACTCACACTTTGCTCAACCCGGTTTTGGAAAGCATTGTTCGGATAGCTTTGCAGCAGCACAACTCCTCCTGTACCTGCCCCATAAATACTGCTGCCCGGGCCTTTGATAATCTCCATTCCCTGAATCGCGTCGTAATCCACGGAATTAAGCGGGGTATTTCCGCTTGCGTCGGTGAATGGAATCCCATTCCAGTAAAACTTCACGTTTCTGACGCCGAAAGGGGAGCGCATCAGGCTGCCCCTCACTGAAAACCGGTAGCTACCCGGCGAACGTTCTTCCATTCTCACACCCGGCACGCTGCTTACCGCATTGACCCAGGTTGTGGGGGAGAATCTTCCGAGCGTGCGTGCATTGAGCACTGCGACGGTGGCGGTTGTGGTAAGCGGGTTTGTTTTTGATTCAAATGCATTGACTGTGACTTCCTGCAACTGGCGGGCGGCCAGCGAATCGGTCTGAGCGAATGCTGCCGGGCAGGTTGTTCCAAAGAATAATGTCAGGGCTAGTGGGTAAAGTTGGCGCATGGGGCTGTGGTTATACCAATAAAGTACAAAACCGGATACATAAAGAAATCGGGCCTGTCTATTTACCAACAAACCCATTCCATTTACGCGAAGTTCAGCCAGGAACAGGTAACTAGGGCATTGAGAACAAACTTCCACAAAAAGCAAGTGAGAATAGGGCTATACGTTTTTGGTAAGATTTTTTTAATAAAACCTTCAAATGACAACATTCGCATACAAGTTTTACCAAAACAAAACATTATGAAAAAGATCACTTTGATGGTCGCTTCAATGCTGACCATGGGCATGCTGACAATGACAAGCTGTTCAGAAAAAACAAAAGATTCTGCACAGGAAACAGTTGATGAAGCGAAAGATGACATGGACGACAATGTAGCCGAGGCAAAAGCTGACATCAAAGAAGCCGGAAATGATTTTGAGGCGAAAGTGAAAGAAGACAAGGCTTCATTGAAGAAAGATATCGACGAAGCTGTTGCGAAACTCGACAGGAAAATTGAAGAAGCAGACGCCAAAATGGAGAAAGCTGCTGATAAAGAAAAAGCAAAGTGGCGCGACCGCAAAGCTGAGCTGAACAAGGAAAAAGACGAACTGAAAGCTTCCTGGAACGAGGTAGAAGATGAAACCGCCGAGAAGTGGGATGCATTCAAAGCTAAAACGAACGAAAAGATCGCTAAGGCGAAAGCAGATATTAAAGACTAGGAATTTGGATTAGGGTTATGTATTCTAAAAATGCTCCTGTTAACGGGAGCATTTTTTTATTTTCTGGGTAAATGGATCTCCGTCATCATACACCTGGCCGAGCCTCCGCCGTGTGCTTCAATGTACGACAAATCGGTATGCAGCAGGCGTGCGTACTCGTTTAACTGGTGCACCTGCTTGCTGGTAAGTGATTCGTAAGCCTGCGTCGACATGATTAGGAATTTGTCTGCGCTTGCATTTCGCACCATCAGCATATTGCCGGCGAAATGGCGGACCTGATCCAGTGATATTTCTACAATGTACTTGTTGGTATCTTCCAGTGCAGCTCTCACTATTAATCTCTCGTCGGGATCTTTAATTGATTCCAGGCAAACCACCGCGAAAATATCTCCCACACACATCAGTACATTGGTGTGGTAAATGGGCTTGTCGTTCTCGTCAGTCGCATTGAATGCGATGATTTCATAACCCATTGCCTCACCAAAAGCGGCCAGTACGTCGGGATGTGTTCTGGGCGAAAGGCAGGCGTAAGCGATCTTGTATCTTCTGTCGAGCACCATGCTGCCGGTACCTTCCAGGAATTTGCCCTCTTCCTCGAAGTAAGTAAGGTCGATGATCTCTTCGATCTTATATTCTTTTCCGAGCGCCTCGATAATATCCTTCCGCCGTTCCAGCCGGCGATTCTGTGCCATCATCGGGTACAATACCACCTTTCCGCTTTGGTGAAAAGACACCCAGTTATTTGGAAAAACGGCATCGGGCCGCCTCACATGATCAGTATCGTCGAATATCTGCACTTCAATGCCCGCCTTGCTGAGCTGATCGGTCATTAAAGCAAATTCCTCTTCGGCGGTTTGCGCGGGCGTGTTGCTTTCGTTGGGCGACAGGTTCCGCTGCTGGTATTCATTGGTTGCGGCAGTCTCTTCATTATACCCGAAGCTGGCCGGGCGGATCATCATAATCCTGGAAGTAGACTGTGGCTGTATCTGGGCAGATGAAGTGATAACGCGCATAGGAGTTTTTTTACACAATTTACGATCGAAACGGTATGATTACAATATTAAAATTCACGCAAAATGGGCATGCTCATACAATGAGATCCGCCCCGCGCACGGGAAAGTTCTGCTGAGGGGAGGGTAATGAACGTATCGCGGAGGGTTTCGGGATCAAGGTGCCCCGACTCGAATTGTTGTATGATATCTTTGGCACTGATCACCGTAAAACCCTTCTTGCGAAAAGCTTCCAGCGTTTTGTCATTGCGATCGTAACCGATTACCACGCCTTCCTGCAATGCGAGCAGATTACAGGAATCGGTCCATTGTTCGCGCTCTCCGTAGGGAAATTCATTGTCGCCGGAGTAAATAAATTGGACAGGCTCTTCGCTGCCGAGGTCCGTTTTGCTGATATCTGTTAGAAGATCTTCCAGGTTCTCGATTTCCCGGGGTTGTTCCGTTCCTTTCTCAAACTGTAATATCCTGAATTCCTTGTTTATATCCGTGGGCGCGAAAAAGTGTAGTACGTCTTTCTTTCGGGCCTCGTCGCCGAGCCGCGCCAGTGAACCCAGCAGTACCCACACATTTTTCTTAACCTGCGTGAAAATGGTATCAATGTGCATGTAGTCACGCTTTTTCGGGATTTTGATGATCGTGATTTTGCTGACCACATTTTTTTCAAACAAAATCTTCATCACCTGCTGAGCAGCGTAAATGCTGGTCCGCTCGCTGCATCCGATCACCAGGTGATTAGGCGCCACGGTCATGATATCGCCGCCTTCCAGCGTGCAGCGGTGGTAATCGCTCGCTTTTTCGTCATCGGGCAACAAAAAATGCTTTTCATTATCAGGTATCTCGATCACATTGTTCCTGACATGTTCAAACATCGGGTGGTTGAAAAATACATATTGCGCCAGAATGGATTCGCGGGTCCGTGCGGTTTTGGCGGGTTTATTCAGGAGAATGTATTCATTGATCACAATGCCGATATCCCGCATAAAAATCAGGTTCGGCAGCGGCGCAAATAGCATTCGCTCGTCGGAACGAGACCCGGAGATGAAGATCTTGGCCAGTTCGTGCGGGTGGCAGGTATGCAGCTCTTCCTGGATTGCGAATGCACATTTTTCTATTCCGCAGATCGCCGCTGTCAGCTTGCTGCGCGTGCCGGGTTCTTCCAGTATCTCGGCAAGTAATTTCTGAAAATCGACGACACAGTCCGAATTATAATAATGATCCGAACCGGGGATAAAAAAGGAGCGTCCGGTGTCTGCGTCGACTTCGGCGAGCTTTCCTTTGATCTTCTCAGGATCCAGAAAGTAGAGCAGCAGCTTGACGTAATAATCATATTCGTCCCGCCGCATGGTGTCCAGATGAACAATATCTTCGAAAAGCCAATCCTGCGCCTTGCTGGGCACAACTTTGCCGAGGCCGCGGTCGGGACTATGTATCAAAAGTCGTTTGAGCCGCCCTGTCTCCGACGTGACTTTTACCTTGTAGCGGTGGTCTGTATTGGTCGTTTGCATGAAGTATTACAAATGCTTTGATCGCAAAATAAGGGTTTATTGATCAATTAAAAATAGCCTCACGCGCCACAGGCAAGGATGCAGCCGTTTTGAGATATAATATCATTTATACGGGAACAAGGGCGGTATTAAAAAGGTTGTAGGTTAGGTGTGGTGCACGTTTTCAGCCAGTTGCGTCCATTTTCTTTTACGGCCAAAACGTGTTACTTTTGCGGTAAAATTGCCACGAACTATCTATTAAGAATTAATCAGTTATGCTCTCAATAAATGACTTGCGTGCCTCAGTTGAAGGTAAGGAAATATTAAAAGGTATCAACCTGGAAGTGAAACCGGGTGAGGTACATGCAATTATGGGTCCTAACGGTTCCGGCAAAAGTACGTTGGCGTCTGTGCTTGCGGGAAGAGAGGAATACGAAGTAACAGGCGGGAGTGTTGTTTTCAACGGAAAAGATATTCTTGAAATAGCTCCTGAGGAAAGAGCCGCTGAGGGTATTTTCCTTGCGTTTCAGTATCCTGTTGAAATTCCTGGTGTTACTACCATTAATTTTTTGAAAACTGCGGTTAACGAAATCCGTAAATATAGAGGAGAAAGCCCGTTGGATGCAGCTCAGTTCCTTAAAATGGTGCGTGAGAAAGCCAAGCTGGTGAGTATGAACGACTCGCTGCTGAAACGCGCATTGAACGAAGGGTTTTCAGGTGGGGAGAAAAAGCGGAACGAAATTTTCCAGATGGCGGTGCTCGAACCGAAGCTGGCGATACTTGATGAAACGGATTCCGGTCTGGATATCGATGCATTGCGCATAGTTTCGGAAGGTGTTAACTCGCTTCGTTCTCCTGAGCGCGCTACGATCGTGGTAACCCACTATCAGCGTTTGCTTGACTATATTGTTCCTGATTATGTACACGTACTTTATAAAGGCAGGATCGTAAAATCGGGCCCGAAAGAACTGGCTTTGGAGCTGGAAGAAAAAGGTTACGATTGGATCAAAGCCGAAGTGGAAGCAGTCAGTTAAGAACCTTGTTTGTGGAGTTTCTTGGCATTAAAGTACCTTATTAAAAATTCGATGAGTACCGAAACAATAGATTTAAAAACCAGGCTTGTTACAGACTTTTACGCACGTGAATCTGTCATGAACGGCGCAGCGTCGTCTGCGTTTCACCAGAAAAAACGTGCGGCACTGGCCAGGTTTGATAAATTGGGCTTCCCAACTATCAAGAACGAAGAGTGGAAATACTCCAACGTTAAAGAGCTAGTAAGCGAATCCTATAATTTCAATGCACCAAGTGATATTGCGCTGAGCGATTTGCAGGATCTTAGAATCCCCGAGCAGGATGCTAATATTATCTATTTTGTAAACGGGCATTATCACGCCGAGCTGTCAAGACTTGTTTCTTCGCCTGACCAACTGACGATCAGCTCGCTTTCAGAAGCAATCAAGAATGATCCAGATCTGATCAATTCTTATTTTAACGAGCTGGCCGGCGAAAGCGGCGACGCATTTACCGAGCTGAACACCGCTTTTACACAGGACGGAATTTTCATTCATGTACCTGAGAACAAAACGGTCGAGCACCCGGTGATTTTGCGGTTTGTGAGTGACGCAAGAAATCAGAACATAGGCAGCCAGCCCAGAAATATCATTTCTGTCGGCCGCAATGCACATTTGAAGCTTGCAGAAGCTTTCAGGACCTTGGGAGCAGAGCGTTCATTTACAAATGCAGTGACTGAAATATATGTAAGTGAAGATGCAGGCGTAGAGTATTACAAAGTGCAGAATGAGAGTGAGAAAGCATACCACATCGGTACTACTCAGGTAAGAATGCTGGATCGCTCGCAGTTTTACGCCGGTACAGTGACTTTGAACGGCCGGTTTACAAGAAACAACCTCAATATAGTAATTGACGGGGAACGTTGTGAAGCGCATATGTACGGTCTGTATTTTCCCGACGGAGTACAACATGTTGACAATCATACCACTGCCGATCACCGCAAGCCAAATTCGAACAGCAACGAACTGTATAAAGGAATTTTGAGGGACAGGTCGAAAGGTGTTTTTAACGGAAAGATTTATGTTCGTCCTGATGCTCAGAAAACGAATGCATTTCAATCCTGCAAGAACATTGTACTCTCCCCGGATGCTACAATGAACACCAAACCCCAGCTTGAAATCTTTGCGGACGATGTAAAATGTTCGCATGGAACGACAACCGGGCAGATAGATGAAGAGGCATTATTTTATATGCGTTCAAGAGGTATCTCACGCTCGGAGGCGCTATCCCTGCTGATGTTTGCTTTTTGTGCGGACGTAGTTTCGCAGATCAAAATAGACTCGATCAGAGAATACCTGGAAGATTTAATAGCTGAAAAGCTGGCTACCAAATAACGTCCGCGATCATTCAAGACACAGCTAATTGTTGCCCAGCTCAATTTTTTTGGGTTGGGTATTTTTCTTAAAAAACATCTCATGAATACTTCTTTTGATATATCATCCATCCGGAAAGATTTCCCGATCCTCAATGAGGTGGTAAATGGAAAGCCGCTTGTCTACTTCGACAATGCAGCTACAACGCAGAAGCCGCGGGTTGTACTGGATGCAATCTCGGGTTATTACGAGCATTACAATGCGAATATTCACCGTGGTATCCATCACCTGGCCGAAAAAGCAACTTCTGCATTCGAGCAATCGAGAAAGCGGATGCAGGCATTTTTGAATGCAGAATTTTCTGACGAAATCATCTTTACTTCCGGTACCACCGACGGGATTAACCTCGTGGCAGCTACATACGGTCGCAAATTCCTGAAAGAAGGCGACGAAGTGATTATTTCGACAATGGAGCATCACTCCAATATTGTCCCCTGGCAAATGCTTTGTGAAGAGAAAGGCTGCATTCTCAAAGTGATCCCGATCAACGATGAGGGCGAGCTGCTGATGGACGAATATGAAAAGCTGCTCACGGAACGAACCAAGTTTGTATCTGTGGTACATGTTTCGAATTCCCTCGGGACGATCAATCCGGTGAAAGAAATTATACAAAAAGCACACGCGGTAGGAGCGAAGGTGCTGCTTGACGGCGCGCAGGCAAGTTCACACCTGCATCTGGATGTTCAGGATCTCGATTGTGACTTCTATTCATTATCCCTGCACAAAATCTATGGTCCTACGGGAATGGGTATTTTGTATGGTAAAAGGGACTTGCTGAACGAAATGCCGCCTTATCGCGGAGGAGGGGAGATGATCAAGGAAGTTACATTTGAAAAAACAACCTATAATGAGCTTCCCTACAAATTTGAGGCTGGTACTCCGAACATTGCTGATGTAGTGGCCGCCAAGTATGCGCTGGATTATGTGGATACATTGGGGAAAGAAAACATTGCCGCATACGAAAATGAGCTTCTGAGATATGCTACCGAGGCAGTTGGTGAGATTGACGGTTTGAAGATTATCGGGCAAGCAAAGGAAAAAGTGAGTGTGCTTTCATTTGTGATTGACGGGATACATCACCAGGATATCGGCGTATTGCTGGATCAGCAAGGTATCGCCGTGCGGACCGGTCACCACTGCACGCAGCCGCTGATGAGCCGCTTCAATATTACCGGAACCTCCCGGGCATCTTTTGCTGTTTACAACACGAAAGAGGAGATTGACCTTCTGATAAAGGGTCTTCATAAGGTGAAAAGAATGCTTGGATAATTTTCGTAAATTACTTTCAGAAGTTGATCATGTAACGAAGCATCCTGTTTACAATGGAAACCATACCAAAGGAGATTTTGCTCAATTCGCTGGAAACAATGCCGGACCAAATCGAGGTAGAGCAGGTTATTGAGCAGATAATATTATTGTCAAAGATCGAGAGATCCGGCAGACAAATTGAGAACGGTGAATCATACACACATGAAGAAGTAAAGGATTCTTATAAAAAATGGCTGGAATAATTTGGTCCAAAGAAGCCAGGCAGGATTTAGATACCATATTTCTTTGGCTCGAATCCGAGTCAAAATCTTACTCAAAGAAATGGATCAATGAACTCTTTCAGAAAGTGGAGCTAGTTGAGAAGTTTCCTAAAATGGGTAGGAAAATACCGGAGACAAGAATTGAGAGTATACGGGAAATACGCGTTGGAAATTACAGAGTTATCTACAACGCCAAAAAAGATGATGTAGAGATTCTGGCGATAAGACATACTTCCCGGCCATTATCAGAATAACGAAATACAATGACGATAAACGAGACACAGGACGAACTAATTTCTGATTTTGAGTTGTTTGATGATTGGGAAAGTAAATACGAGTACATCATTGATCTCGGAAAGCAGTTCCCACCTTTGGAAGAACAATACAAGACCGAAGACAATATCATCAAAGGGTGCCAGTCCAGAGTTTGGCTCAATGCTTACATGGATGGTGATTTGCTGAAATTCGAGGCAGACAGCGATGCGATTATCGTGCGCGGATTGGTGAGCATGCTGGTAAAAGTGCTTTCAGGACATACGCCGGAGGAGGTAGCAAATGCTGATCTGTACTTTATGGAGAAAATCGGCTTACACCAGCATTTAGCGCAGACACGATCAAATGGACTTGCGGCGATGTTGAAACAGATGAAAGCTTACGGATTTGCCTATCAGGCTAAGTCTGTCAATGCAGAATAATTGAAATCATTCAGATAATCACTAAGACAATGTCAGATTCAGAATTGCGGGAAGAAGTAGTTAAGGCAATTAAAACCGTTTACGACCCGGAAATTCCCGTGGATGTTTATGAGCTCGGCCTTATTTACGATTTGAAAGTATTCCCGGTAAATAATGTATTCGTTTCCATGACATTAACTTCTCCGTCTTGCCCGTCAGCGGGTACCTTGCCGGGTGAAGTAGAACAGAAGATACGCGAAGTGGAAGGGGTGAACGATGTGAGTGTAGAATTGACTTTCGATCCGCCTTATACAACCGAAATGATGTCGGAAGAGGCAAAATTAGAGCTGGGTTTTATGTAAGTTACCTCGGCCGTCAGCTATCGGCTTTCGGCTTTGAGATAAAAAACGAAGTGGCTGTCAGCTATTGGCTGTCGGCTTTGAAATAAAAAAGAAAATGGCTGACAGCCGACAGCTGAAAGCCGAAGTATAGAAAATAACCATAAAAATTAAAGAATATGTATCCACCGCAATTAGTGGCCCCAATGAAAGCCGAACTTGTAAATGTTGGTTTTCAGGATCTTACAACTGCCGAAGAAGTAGACAACTTCATGCAAAACACAAAAGGAACTGCACTTGTAGTGATTAACTCAGTGTGTGGCTGTGCAGCTGGCGCGGCTCGTCCGGGCGTGAGAGCAGCATTGTCGCGCAGCGAAATCAAGCCTGACCATCTCGCAACTGTATTTGCAGGAGCAGATCTGGAAGCGACTGCAAAAATGCGCGAATATACATTGCCATATCCGCCATCTTCACCAGCTGTTGCGCTGTTTAAAGACGGAGAATTGATCCACTTTGTTGAGCGTCACCACATTGAAGGCCGTTCTGCCGAAATGATCGCGCAGCATTTGCAAATGGCGTTCGAAGAGTTTTGTGCCGAAGAAGCCTAGTTAAGAAGATCAGAACATTGACATTCGGCTACTTTCAATTAACTTGGAAGTAGCCGAATCTTTTACAGCCTTTTTATTTCTTTATTATCATGCGCGGACATCGTTTTTCCAAGTTCATACCCGCCGAGCAAGGTGCCAACAGCAAGTTTGAGCAGCTTTTTGATATTTTCCAGCAGTTGCTACTCATGACCTCCGGTGATGTAAGCGAAGCTATGTCCTGGCTTAGCGAACTGGACAGGCAGTATAATCTAACCAATGATTCTTACGGGATCGGTGACTTTTTTGAGGACCTTAAAAAGAAAGGTTATCTCACCGAAGAGCGGCAGGAAGGTGAAAACAAGCTCATAATGACTCCGAAGGCAGAAAAAAGCATTCGGAAAAGCGCACTGGATGAGATATTCGGCAAACTAAAAAGGTCAAAATCAGGCGGAAATCACCACACCCCCCATTTGGGAGTCGGAGATGAGCTGAGCAGTGACATTCGGCAGTTTCAGTTTGGCGACACGCTGGATCAGATTGCAATGACCGAGTCCATTAAAAATGCGCAGGTCAATCACGGTATCGGCGATTTCATGCTGATGGAAAATGACCTGGAAGTAGTGGAGCGTGAGCAGAAAACGACTACTGCTACCGTGGTGATGATCGATATCAGTCACTCCATGATCCTTTACGGGGAAGACCGCATTACGCCTGCCAAAAAAGTAGCATTGGCGCTTGCTGAGCTGATCCGGAGCAAATATCCGAAAGATTCACTCGACATTATTGTCTTCGGAAATGATGCCTGGCAGATCCAGATCAAAGATTTGCCCTATCTTGAAGTTGGACCTTACCACACCAATACAGTTGCAGGCCTCGAATTGGCGATGGATATTCTGCGCCGCAAGAAGACGCGGAATAAACAGATTTTCATGATCACAGACGGTAAGCCAACCTGTCTCAAAGAAGGAATCCGCTATTATAAAAACAGCTTCGGCCTTGATCGCAAGATCATTAATAAGACATTAACGCTGGCAGCACAATGTCGCAGGCTGGATATCCCTGTTACTACTTTTATGATCGCGACCGATCCTTACCTCAAACAGTTTGTTCAAAACTTTACGCAGGTAAATAACGGCCGCGCTTATTACAGCAACCTGCAAGGGTTAGGCGGATTTGTTCTGGAAGATTTCCAGCGTAACCGCCGCAAGAATGTAAAGTAAAACCTACTTTTTGCCTACCGAAATCATATTTGCAAACAGACGATAGGCGCCGGTCACACCCGCAGGGAGCTCTCGGAAAAAGGAAAGGCCGGTATATATGTAGTGGCCTTTCCCATATTGCGCATAAAGCAAACTACCTTCTTTTGCACTCTCCGTTTCATCATTGGCCGAAAACAATGCCTTGAAGTTCTGCTTGTCCCAATCCTGAGCGAAGTACAAGCCGCGTTCCTGAACCCAGCCTTCAAAATCCTGTTTGGTAATTTTATTAGGGAAATTCAGGATTGGGCTGTCTGGCTGCAAAAATCGCATTTCTGCATCTTCTTCTGTTACCCGCTCACGGCCCAGCTGAATTTTATATGGACCAATTTCTTTTACTTTCTGACCAGGGATCGTGTATTGTACCACCATTGTGCCCCCGTTTTTCACATATTCCATCAGCTTGCTTTGATAGTTTGTGAGATAATCTTCTGTATTGTAGGCACGCACACCCACAACAATCGCGTCAAATGCGCTCAGATCTTTTGATAATCCGTTTGCATTCAGCATCGTAACCTGGCAATCCATTTGCCGCAATGCAGTAGGCACATCGTCGCCAGCACCGGCAATGTAGCCGATGTTTTTGGCAGTAGTTTTGACGTCAATTTTCGCCAGTTTGGCCTCAGATACTGGGAAGATGGTTTGCGAAGGAATGTGACGGTATGCAATGGTTCGGATGGACTTGTCAAAAGTCACGCCGTCAACGGTAGCGACAGCTTTGAGCGAAACTTCCTGATTATTGATTGGCGGCGTGATGATAAATGAAAAGTATTGCTGCTCGTACTTATTGGTCAATGTAAAATTGGCAGACTCAGGGACAGACTTCCAGCCGGCTGGTATCTGTGGTTTGAGTACGCCGCTCACATTACTTTTCTGCGCCTCTACCACCATCGTCACCGTTTTCGGCTCAGCCGAGGCAAAGATGTATACTGGTTCTGCAATGGTTGTGGTAACTGCCGGACGAATTTCAAACGGACGGTAAATCTCTCCTTCGGCAGGATCAGTGGATTTGTAAATCCAGGGCCGTGCAAATGAAAAACGCTGACCGCCGATTTCGAATGTAAAAGTGGTAACAGTTTCTGGACGGTTCTCAGGAAAACCGATATCTTCTTGTTTGTCAATCTGGAAAACACCCTTTTCAATAGGCTTTTCGAGCCAGTAAGGCTGACTGATTTTTAGTGTCTCTGGCAGCTTCGTTTTTAATCCAAAATTGTTGAGCTCATTCTCATTCAGCGCAAGATTGAGTAAGCTGTCTTTTTCTTTGCCGATCCAATGCATTGAAACGAGCTTCACAGGATAGTCGGAGCGCTTTATTACTGAAACATTCACCGTGGCTATATCGCCTGCAACTGCTGAGAAGTCGGCAGGGTTTGACTCAAACCAAAGTCCTGCACATTGGATAATCAGGTCACGTACTTCCTCTTTTTTTGCTTTTACATAAATATTTGCGGTATCCAGCTTGGTAAGCTCTGCATTGATCTTTAACAGATCGGGAATGGAAGCGGAAGGTTTGTTGACCGAAAAATTCCGGATTGTCTGCGTAACCAGCGCCTGTACCTTTTCACTTCCTTTAACCCTTTTCCAGCTGATATCCACATCGTCAAATAGCGACTTCTGGGCGGGCTGGCCTACTTTATGGAGGAAAAAATCAATGCGCTCGCCCCGCTGAGGTGAACTGCCAAAGCCCTGGCTTTTGTGCTGACTCCGGCTTTCCGCTGCAATTTCCGTGTAAGATTTACCTAGAACCGGATTGTAGCCGCCGATTTCAATGGAGATAAAAGGACTTTTTTCGCCGGTAGGCTTCTGGTTTGTAAAGCCGGGCGTGTAAGTGTTCCATACCAGGCGTTTTGTTTGCCAGGGTTTTACAAATTTAAGTTGATCAGGATATGCATTCGGATCTGCTGCCAGCTTAAAACCTTCTTCGGCAAGATATGCGGAAGTCTGGTGGTGACCGTGGCCGGCGCGGGGATCAGGTGGGAAGCGGGTAATGATAACGTCCGGACGGAATTTCCGGATCATCCAAACCACATCTCCCTGCACCTTTTTTGCATCCCAGAAATGCAGGGTTTCGTCCCGCGTTTTGGAAAAACCAAAATCATAAGCACGGGAAAAAAACTGTTGTGCCCCGTCGATGCGCCTTGCCCCGAGTAATTCCTGCGTTCTGATTACACCGATATTATAACCTTGCTCTGCGCCGATCAGGTTCTGTCCGCCGTCGCCTCTTGTTAGAGACAGGTACCCGGTCCGCACCATTTGATCTTTCGATAAATACGAAAGCATCAATGTATTTTCATCATCCGGGTGAGCTGCAATGTAAAGTACCGAGCCAAGTACATTGAGCTTTTTGACGTTCTGAAAAATCTCGCTGGAAGAAAGAGAAGGATTTTGAGCAGAAACTGTAAAGAAGGTAAATGCAAAAACAATCGTAAAAAATCGGCGCATAGATGGTTGGGGTTAGAGGCTTCAATCCGGACTATAAGGTCCAGGTCAGTACATAATCTTCAAAGGTATCGTAAGCTATTCTGACAGCTTCGTTTGTGTCCTTTCTTGCAAGCAAAACTTCAAATTCTCCGTTTTGGTTGCTTTTAAAAGGTGTAATCGTAATGTGTTTTTTCAAATCCAGCTCAGCGTCACCGGCATACTTGAATGCGGATTCCTTGGCAGACCAGATCAAATGCAGCAGGAGATTATCTTCTGCATGTATCCATTGTTGCTCTTCTTCATTCAAAAAATAATCAATTCCTTTTGAGATCGAAGGCTTCATCTGCTGGATATCTACTCCAACAGACTGGTCAGGAGCAATATACACCGCTGCGAAATCTCCTGAATGCGACATTGAAAGCTGAAAGTCAGTATCCGGAATATGAGGTTTCCTGTTAGTATCATACCAAACGACCGGCGGCCGGGAAGTAAGTTCCTGGATCAGCATGCGGCAGGAAAGCCATTCTTGTTTTCTTTTGTCCTTCGGGATGGTATTAAGTTGCGCAAATGCCTCTTCCGGAAGCTGAACCAGACTCCGCAATTCCTGCCAGGTTTCGGTCATATGCCAAATTCCAAGTCGGGCTTGCGGAGAGATGGTTTTTATGCAACTAATTCCCATTAATCGTTAATTTTGATCATAAAACAACTGCGCATCAACTGGCAGCGCATTGAATTTCTTATGTGGCCAAAAAACAAAATCGCCCGATCTGTTCTCAAAGCACTCTCCATTTTCCTGTTGGTAATCGGAATATTGTTCGGGCTATTCCTGTGGCGGATCAGTCTTCCTGCCCCGAAAATTGAAAGTAATAAAACTCCTGATAGTTACAAACGCGTACAGCTAGGGAAAGATCATTATGCGGTCGGTAACTGCTGGTTGAAAAAGAATAAACACGGGATTTGGGAAATGTACCTGGAAGGCGCGCCATACGAGCGAGGACTGATTTATGGTGTGCTTGCCAAAGAGTTAATGGAAAAGCAGGAAGTCCATTTCGTCGGACAGATCAACGAATTGATTCCAAGTTCCATGTTTTTACAGGTGCTGAAAGGGTTTGTGGGATGGTTTAACCGGGACATTTACAAATACATTCCGGAGGAAAATCAGCAGGAGATTTATGGGGTTTCGCGATCATTTTCAGACCAGTTCAACTATATCGGGCCGAAATATTACCGGATTATGAACTACCACGCCGCGCATGATATCGGTCACGCGCTGACGGATATGAATGTGGTCGTAGGCTGTACTTCATTCGCAGTTAAGAATGGACTATCCGCTGATTCGACTTTGCTGATTGCGCGCAACTTTGACTTTTACATGGGCGATGCATTCGCCGAGGACAAGTTGATCGTGTTCATGAAACCCGACAAGGGTTATAAATTCGCTTCATATTCGTGGGCAGGGTTAACGGGCGTAGTGTCGGGAATGAATGAAAAAGGGATTACGGTTACATTGAATGCGTCCAAATCTGATGTTCCATTTACGGCCAAGGAGCCTATTTCAATTCTTGCGCGGGAAATTTTACAATATGCTTCCAATATCGAAGAAGCTACGGAAATCGCCCAGCGCAGTGAAACTTTCGTGTCTGAGTCACTGCTGATTGGTTCCGCGGCTGACAAGAAGGCGGTAATTATCGAAAAGTCACCCCAGAAAATGGATGTTTATGAATCAGGTAAAGATTATCTCGTTTGTGCCAACCACTACCAGGGCAGCACATTTCTCAGCGATTCGGTGAACATCAAAAACATTGCTACTTCTGACTCCAAGGCACGATTTGATCGCATGACGCAATTAATGGAGCGTTCCTATCCTTTGGACGTGAATGAAGCTGCGACTATTTTGCGCGATAAGAATGGAATTGACGACAAATTTATCGGGTATGGAAATGCGAAATCTCTCAATCAGCTGATCGCGCACCACGGTATCCTTTTTAAACCTGAACAAAAAGAAATGTGGATCTCCGCGCCGCCTTACCAGCTGGGCGCATTTATTCATTACAACTTGAATGATGTTTTTTCAGGCAGAACGAGTTTAGAAGAAGCTCAAATGATCAGTGAAGACCCATTCCTAAAATCAGCGGATTACCGCCAATTCGAAGCATTTAAGGAGACCCGGCAGAAGATCACGAAGTTTGTGATGATCGGAATTCCATTTGAGTTGACGCCGGCAGCTGAGCGAAACTTTATCGCAAGTAACCCGAAAAGCTACGTGACCTATGTTGCGCTGGGAGATTATTTTAAAGCCAAAGAACAAAATAAAAAGGCGATCAGCTACTATGAGCAGGCGCTAAAATTGGATGTAGCCTCGGTTCGCGAGGCAGAAGGTATCGAACGGAAGATAGCGGATTGCCAAAACATCAAGCGGTCAGGGTTCTTTTTCAAAAGAGATAGTTAATGAGTCAAATAGCATACCGAGAGGCGCAGGATAACCGCCTTAAATATTTGTTGTCCTACGTAAGTGACCACTCACCTTACTATCAACGGGTTTTTCGTGAGCACGGGGTTGATATTGAAGCTGTTTTCAAAATTGCTGACCTTAACTCACTTCCATTCACAACGAAAGACAATCTGGCTGCGGCTAATGATGATTTTCTTTGTGTGCCAAAGAGCCGGATCGCAGATTATGTAACAACCTCCGGCACGCTCAGCGTCCCCGTTGCATTTTACCTCACGGATTCGGATATCGAAAGATTAGCTGCGAATGAAGCGGAGTCATTCAAATGCGCTGGTGGGAGTGAACGCGATATTTACCAGTTAATGACCACTATCGATCGCAGGTTCATGGCCGGACTTGCCTACTGGATGGGCGCGCGAAAAATGGGAGCGGGTATGATCCGCGTGGGACCCGGAGCTCCGTTCCTGCAATGGGAGTCAATCCAGCGGTTTTCGCCGACCGTCATTATAGCCATACCTTCATTTATTCCAAGATTGATAGATTACGCGATCGCGAACGGGATCGATTTTCAGTCTTCAAGCATTCAGTCAATCATTTGCATTGGCGAGCCGATCCGGAACCCTGATTTTACATATAATGAATTGGGAAAAAGAATCACCTCGCAATGGAATGTGAAGTTGTTCTCTACCTATGCATCCACCGAAATGGGCGCCGCATTCACAGAATGTAGTGAAGGAAAAGGCGGCCACTTGAATCCGGATTTGCTGATTCTTGAAGTAGTAGATGAGCAAGGCCAGGCGGTGGAGGAGGGCGGACTGGGGGAAGTAGTAGTCACAACGTTGGGTGTGGAAGGTATGCCGCTGATCCGCTATAAAACGGGGGATCTTTGTCATGTATATTATAGTCCGTGCGCGTGCGGCCGCACAAGTCCGCGGCTCGGTCCGGTAGTGGGAAGAAAGCAGCAGATGATCAAGTTCAAGGGTACCACCATTTTCCCGCCGGCGATTTTTGATGTACTTGATATGGTCAAGGAAATTGAGCTGTATCAGGTGGTAATATCAAAAAACGAGTTTGGAAATGATGAGATAACTGTACTGTTAGCTATGCAGTTACATACGCCGGCTTTCCGTGAAATGCTCCATTCTCTGTTCAAATCCAAGCTCCGGGTAACGCCCGTTTTTGAGTTTATAACCGCTGAAGAACTCTCCTTCCGAATCTTCCGCCAGGAGAAACGCAAACCTGAAAAATTGATATATATTTGAGCCTCTATCACTTAAATACTTGTCAGTTAGTCCATGAAAAAGTTCGTTTTTGCATCCGTAATAGCTATGGTTGCCCTGAGTTTCAATGCTTCAATCGCCCAGAGAGTAGAGGCGCGTTCCGGAGATGTCGCCGTTTTATCGGGACAAAAAATCGTCAATGTAGAGTACGACTATTCTAGTTTCGGGGTAGGTAAATTTGCTACCGAGCAGGAGTATGTCGATAAGAAATCGGCCGAGTACAATGCGAAAGAATCCGGGAAGGGAGATGCCTGGAAAAAAGCCTGGGTCGACGACCGCAAAAATCGTTTTGAGCCGAAATTCGAAGAGTTATTTAACAAGGGAATGGAGGACAAAGGATTGCAGGTTGTACAATCACGTCCGGATGCGGCGTATACCATGATCGTGCGGACCAAATTTGTAGAGCCCGGCTTCAATGTGGGTGTAATGCGCAAGAATGCCTATATCGATTACGAGATTGATGTGGTGGAATCCAATAACAAATCTGGAAAAGTGGCTGAGCTGGCCATGAGAAATGTACCAGGCGCTGTGGCTTTCGGAATGGACTTCGATACGGGCGCCCGTTTGGCTGAATCCTATGCAAAAGCTGGAAAAACGCTGGCTGCATTCCTCGAAAGAAAAATGAAGTAGTTAATCACTCGATACCTCAGGTTATGAAGAAGTTAGTACTGTTTGCTCTCCTGCTCTGCAATGCGGGAGCTGTTTTGGCTGATCATACAATGGCCGACCTGTTTGCAGGAAAAGCAAAGGTGGTTTTTCTCGGACTTGATTTTACACAAGCCAAGTACGTAGGCTCCGTAGGGTTCACAGATCCTGGCGCAATCCAGAACCAGCACATGGTGAGCTGGAATAATCTGATCGAAATGGAGCCAAAGAAATTCTCGCTTCAAAAAGCATTCAATCTCAACGATGGTCAGTATGTTTCCAAGGTTGAGGATATGATTAAATTCAATAAATCAGTGAATGTGGCTGAGAACATCACGGAAACTGCGAACAGCATTACAGAAGATCAGGTTAAGAAATCGGTTGCCAAATATTTGCTGAGCGAGAAGGACGGGATTGGGATCGTGTACGTGGTGGAAAACCTGAGTAAAACCGCCGAGAAAATGACAGCCTGGGTCACATTCATTGATCTGAGCACGAAAAAGGTGCTTTATACCGAGCATGTTGAAGGAAAAGCAGGCGGTTTCGGGTTCAGGAATTATTGGGCTGGCGCCGTTTACAAGATCAACCAGGAGATCGACTCCAAGCTGTACAAGAAGTGGAGTAAGTCTTTCAAAGGCTGAGAAAATAAATAGAATTGCGTATTTTTAAAGCTCAGAATTTAATACCGATACCATACTGTTGCCTGATAAGCTGTGATTTGTTTGCCGGTTTCGGTGAACTTTTCACAGCTTACTGCTTAAATTACAATCACAACTTGTGAGAATATCAACTTTGATCCTTTCAGTGCTTCTTTCCATATTTTTATCCGGATGTGGCAGGATGCTGTACCGTTCGGCGGATAAGGCTTTTCAAAAAGGTTTAAAGGAACAGCCCTACGACGCAGTCATTGTTCCCGGTTATCCATTCAACGGAGAGAAATGGGATATGATTTTGCAGCTGAGAATCCATTGGGCACATTATCTCTATGCCAAAGGATATACTAAAAACATCATCTTTTCGGGCTCAGCCGTTGCTACGGAGTATATTGAGAGCCGTGTGATGGCCAACTACGCGGAGGCGCTTGGCGTGCCGCGGGAAAACTTATTTACAGAAGAAAAGGCCCAGCACAGCACCGAGAACATCTACTATTCCTACAGGCTCGCCAAAGACCTGGGATTTAACAAAATCGCATTGGCAACAGACCCGGTGCAGACAAGCTATATGCGGCGGTTTATTAAAAAGTATGAGCTGCCTGTCGGATTAATGCCAACAGTGATTGATACCATCAAAGTGCTGAATTTGTACGAGCCAAGGATCAATCTGGAAAATACAAAACGGGAGAACTTTCAAAAGCTGTCAGACAGGGAAAACTTCTTCCAGCGTTTCAAAGGCACAATGGGCAAGTACATTGTGTGGCACGAAGAAGATCTCAAAAAGAAAAAATACAAAAAGAAGTTTAAAGACCGGATGATCCCCTCTTCGTCGGTAAGTAAGGAACCATAAATGCATATAATGAAAAAAGAATTATCTGCCATTGAGGCTAAGTATGAAGCACAGAAAATAGCGTTCGGGCCGATTTATTTTCAGTCGGTGGTAGCATTAAGGAAATTGGGTATCCTGCAGTTTATAAGCGAGCACCGCAAGGGCGTGACTGTAGACGCAATCCTCGAAAAGCTGGACGTATCTGAGTATAGTGTTCATTTGCTTCTGGAAGCTGCCGAAGTCCTCGGAGTGGTAGATATGGAAGGTGATATCGTGCGGATCAGCAAGGTGGGCTTTTTTCTTTTGAAGGATGAAATGACGCGGGTGAACATCAATTTTATGAACGATGTATGTTACCTCGGCGCAAAAAATATGACCGAAAGCTTTGTGAAAGGAAAGCCGGAGGGACTCAAAGTACTGGGCGACTGGCCTACCATTTACGAGGGACTTTCGGTACTGCCGGAGCCAGCCAAAACATCATGGTTTGAATTTGATCATTACTACTCCGACAATGCATTTCCCGAAGCGCTGAAAATTGTTTTCAGGAAAAAGCCAAAGCTGATTTTTGATATTGGAGGAAATACAGGGAAATGGTCGTTTGCCTGCTGTGCGCACGATCCAAACGTCCGCATTCAGATACTTGACCTGCCTGTGCAGCTGAAAGTAGCGAAGGCAAATGCAGCTGCCAAAAACCTGTTGGATCGCATTCAATTCCACGAAATTGACCTGCTCGATGCTGCGCAGAAAATTCCTCAGGGCGCCGATTTAATCTGGATGAGCCAGTTTCTTGATTGCTTTTCAAAAGAGCAGATCGTGCAAATTCTTGAAAATGCCTATCAGGCAGCCTCTCCCGACACCACATTGTTTATTCTGGAACCATTTTTTGATAACCAGAATTATCCTGCTGCGCATTACAGCCTCGTCGCAACATCTTTGTATTTCACAATTATGGCTAACGGTAACAGCAAAATGTACCGCATTGGTGTGATGAAAGAACTGGTCGACAAGGCTGGTTTTGACGTGGTTGAAACCTACCCGCTGATCGGGGACAGCTATCATACGATTCTGGAATGCAGGAAAAAGCAGCAGGCTTAATCCGTATCGAAACAGAAATCGTAAATTTGGAGAATATGAAGAAAACACTTGTTGCTTACCTGATACTCAGCCTTGCATTTACCGCATTCGCTGCTGCTAAAATTGAAAGAAGTGTTTTTTATAAAGCGTTATCCTCCGGCGATGAATCCGTGATTGATAAAACAATTTCATCACTGGAATCGGAAAAGTCTACATCACGTAACAAAGCCTACATCGCTGCATTGACGATGAAAAAGGCAGGCTTTGTGAAAGGAGCAGGGGAGAAGCTGAAAGTATTTAAGAAAGGCGCTCAGGTCCTGGAAGAAGAAATTAAGAGTAACCCGGATAATGCAGAATACCGGTTTTTACGGCTTGCGATTCAGGAACACGCACCGAAGATCTTGAAGTATAATAAGCAGGTCGACGAGGACAAGCGCGCGATTGTGGCAGCATATAACAAGCTGGATCCGGGTGTGCAAACTGCTGTTGCAGACTATGCGAAAAACTCGAAGGTACTCAGGCCGGCTGATCTGCAATAATGATTAAATTGGATTTAGATATTTAATGGGAAAGATTCTTGTCGTAAACTATTCACAGACGGGGCAGCTGAATGAAATTATCGACCACTTTTTACTCCCATTTGACCAGGCGGATATTGAGCGTGTGGTGATCAAACCGGCGAAGCCCTTTGTGTTTCCCTGGACCACAGACGAGTTTTTTGATAAGATGCCGGAATGCGTGCTGGAAGAAACAATCGAGCTGGAATCCTTTCAATTTTCCTCAACACACTACGATCTCATTGTACTGGGGTATCAGCCCTGGTTCTTGTCGCCTTCATTGCCATTTACATCCCTGTTGAAATCGCCTGCATTCAAAGCCGTAATGAATGGAACGCCGGTAGTTACCATTATTGGCGGCCGGAACATGTGGCTTAATTCGCAGGAAAGTGTCAAGAAGCTGATCGCTGAGGGTGGTGGCAGGTTGGTGGGCAACATTCCATTTATGGACAGGACTTCCAACCTGATCAGCGCATTTACCATTTTGCATTGGATGCTGACGGGACGGAAAGATAGGAAATGGGGCATATTTCCGTTACCGGGAATAAGTCAGAAGGATATCGAAAGCGCTGCGCAATTCGGGCGCATTGTGCGGAATGCATTTAAAAACCAGCAATACGGGAATTTGCAGAACGACATTCTCGCGACAGGCTTGATAGAAATCCCGACAGATATCCTGTTCATCGAGCAGCGGGCCAAAAAATTGTTCAGGATCTGGGCCAAATTGATCAAGACAAAAGGTACTACACCGGCGAAACGGAAAAGGCTGGTGGGCTTTTTCAAATACTACCTGCTGGTCGCGCTGTTTATGGTGGCTCCGATCATTCTTTTTGTGTACAATTTGTTCGTAGCGCCTTTCACCGAAAATACGATTAAGAAGAAAAAACAATACTTTTGTGGGGTTGAAATCAAATCATAATGTCAGAAGCATACATTACAAGAATTGCCAAGTTTTTGCCCAATGAGTCCGTTTCGAATGAGGAAATGGAAGAATATCTAGGATACATCAACGGTAAGCCTTCTAAATCAAAAGCAATCGTTTTACGTAATAACGGAATAAAAAGCAGGTACTACGCACTTACAAAAGACGGCGCGGTAACCCACACCAATTCCGAAATGGCAGCGCAGGCTGTCCGCGGTTTATTCAAAAATAATCCAGAGGAAATTGCGGAAATGGACCTGCTGAGCTGCGCCACATCCAGTCCGGACCAGCTGATGCCTTCGCACGGTTCAATGGTACACGGAAGTTTGCCTGAAACTGGCTTCGTCGAGGTGGTATCTCCTTCAGGCGTTTGCTGTGCGGGAATGCATGCGC
The DNA here is from genome assembly GCF_000701505.1 of Dyadobacter crusticola DSM 16708. Lineage (GTDB taxonomy): Bacteria > Bacteroidota > Bacteroidia > Cytophagales > Spirosomataceae > Dyadobacter > Dyadobacter crusticola. Next base: position 305,779 of record NZ_JNJB01000006.1, read on the forward strand.
TTAAATATGCTTACATGTCTGTGAAAGTAGGAGAGAAGCAAAAGGCAGTTTCCTGTGCATCGGAGCGACTTTCTTCGGTTTTAAAGGCTGATCAGTTTGCAGAGGAAATCAGCCAGCTGCAACGTTTGGAACAAAATCCGTATATCTCTTTTGAAAAGGATTTTCTAAGATGGATGCTTTCAGACGGCGCGGGTGCTTTTCTGGTAGAGCCGCAGCCAAATGCAACCGGAATCTCCCTGAAAATAGATTGGATCGAAGGCTGTTCCTATGCCAACGAGCACGAAGCTTGCATGTATATGGGCGCGGACAAGCTTGCAGACGGTACCCTGCAGAGTTACAAGGATTTTGGGGCAGAAGAAATTCAGGATCGGTCGGTATTCAGTATCAAGCAGGATGTGAAGCTATTAGGTGAAAAAATCGTTAAATTAGGCTTTGCAAAGTTGAAGGATATCCTACTTAAGAAAAATATGAGCGTGGATGAGATCAGCTACTTTTTGCCGCACTTGTCCAGCTACTTTTTTGAAAACAAGATTGACGATTTCCTGAAAATAAATGGAATGGGCATACCTAAGGAAAAATGGTATACCAACCTCGTGAACAAAGGGAATGTGGGCGCAGCTTCTATTTACATGATGCTTGAAGAAGTATTCCATAGCGGTGCATTGAAAAAGGGAGAAAAAATCTTACTCGCCGTTCCGGAGAGTTCGCGATTCTCCTACATGTTTTGTTTGCTGACTGTTTGCTAAAACCAGTTTCAAAATGAAAAGAGAAGATCTGCCACAAGATACCGGCGCCCTTGAAAAATTTACACGGGAAGTATGCTACGTCAAAAATGAGGACGGCAAGTATGAAACGGCGCTGAGTAAGGGTTGGGAGGTCAAGAAACTTGCATTGGATAGCGCCTGGGAGGATGTCAATGAGCGTGTAGAGGAAGCCAGGCAGGCAGTTATAAGAGGAGAAAAGAGCCCGATCCATTATTTCATGGAACTACGGTTAATGGACCTGGCGGTACTTTCGGGATACACAGGTATTTTCTCATTTTTTATCAAAAGACATTTAAAACCGGCTGTTTTTAAAAACCTCAGCGAGCGTAAACTTGAAAAATATGCGCGCGCGTTTGATATCACAGTCGATAGTTTGAAAAATTTTAAAGGTTGAGCCAGTGAATGTTGATAGTCAAACGGATGAATTTCACCACGTCCAAACGGCGCATTGTGAGAATGGCGTAACAACGGCTTTGCTGCGTTACCACGGACTGGATTTCATGACCGAGCCACTTGCGTTCGGAATGGGTTCAGGTCTTTTTTACATACAAATCCCTTTTTTAACTGTTAATAACGGTCCGGCAATCTCGTTCAGGACCATGCCGGGGGCCATTTTTAAGCGTACCTGCAAGTCGCTCGGTGTGGACGTAACCAGGAAGAAATTCTCGAATCAGCTTGCGGCTGAGTCCTTTTTAGATCAGAAGGTAAGAGAAGGAGTACCTGTGGGGTGCCAGGTTGGTGTATTCCACCTGACCTACTTCCCCAAGGAGTACCGCTTTCATTTCAATGCACACAATCTGATTGTTTTTGGTGAAGAAAATGGCCGGTACCTGATCAGTGATCCGGTTATGGAGGATGTAACCTCACTTTCGCGGGAAGAACTTACAAGAGTCCGCTTCGCACAGGGGCCACTTGCGCCGAAGGGACATATTTACTTTCCCGAAAGTGTAAAGCCTATTTCTGACGATATGATCAGGAAAGGGGTCGCAAAAGGTATCCGCCGCAATGTACGGGATATGCTGCGTATCCCAGGCAACTTCGCTGGTGTAGACGGTATCAGGCATACTTCCAATCACATTCGTAAGTGGCGCGACAAGCTCGGGCTGCGAAAAGCAAGCTTGTACCTGGGGCAGATCGTTCGGATGCAGGAGGAAATCGGGACAGGCGGCGGCGGTTTTCGCTTTTTGTACGGTGCATTCCTGGAAGAAGCCTCTGCTTACATGCAGGACGACAGGCTTTCTCAGGTTTCCGAGGATTTTACGAAAGCAGGAGATTTGTGGCGGGCGAGTGCTATCAAAATGGCGGGGGTGTATAAAGGAAGACTAACCGAACAAAAAGATTTCAATGAAATCGCCGATATGCTGTTGAATATACGCTCGGTAGAAAAAGAAGCTTTCGAAAAGCTTTCCAGACTTAACCTAGGAAAGTAAATTATGGCAGAAGTTTCAAATCCGGTATGCATTCAAATCAAGCACGTTTCAAAAAAATACAAATCTGCGCAGGAAAATAGCCTCACCGATGTTTCACTAAACATTACCCGATCAGATGTTTTTGGTCTGCTGGGCCCAAATGGCGCGGGAAAAACTACATTGATTTCCATTCTATGCGGAATAATCCCGCCCACCGAAGGAGAAGTAGCATTTATTATTGACGGGAAAGTACTGTCTCTGATTGAGCGCAAAAGCAGGATCGGGTTTGTGCCGCAGGAATACGCATTTTACCAGGAACTCAGCCCACGCCAGAACCTCGACTACTTCGGGGCTATGTATAACATTCCCAAAAACGATCTGCTTGAAAGAAGAGAGCATCTGTTAAACGTACTTGGCCTCTCCAAGTCCGGCGACGACAAGGTTGAAACGTTTTCCGGCGGTATGAAGCGGCGGGTGAACCTGGCAATTGGGATTATTCACGAGCCGGATATTCTTTTCCTGGACGAACCGACTGTGGGGGTGGATGTGCAAAGCCGCAATGCGATTATCCGCTATTTGCAATCCATCAATGAGGCAGGTACCACGATTATTTACACTTCTCACCACATGTCGGAAGCTGAGGAATTTTGTAAGAACATCGCATTGATCGATCATGGTAAGGTTATTGCTGAAGGCGAAATACAGGCTTTGAAAACGCAGCACGGCGTTCCTAACCTGCAATCACTGTTTATCAATCTGACCGGCGAAGCGTACAGGGACTAGGATGTTCAAGATATTTTCCTCACTTCGAAAAGAATTCCTACTGCTTATTAATGATAAGACCGGTCTCGCGCTGCTCTTTTTGATGCCGCTGCTTCTCGTTTTTATCATCACCATTATTCAGGACAGTGCCTACAAAATGGTCAATGAGAACCAGATCGCATTGTTAGTTGTAAATAAAGATGCGGGAAAGGAAGGTGGAAAGCTGGTGGATGCATTGACCAAGTCGGGCCTTTTCAAGATTGACTCGCAAGATCAGATCGAGCAAAATGCATTGAAATCGGAGCTGCTGGCGCGGGGCAAGCTGATCGCACTTTTTATTCCCAAAACATTTTCGGCCGGACTGGAAAGTAATGCAGAGGATGTCAGTAACATACTCATGCAGGATCTGGGATTGGAAACTGATTCTGCTGCAAAGGAAAAGGTGGACATGCCGAGACTCTCATTTTACCACGATCCGGTTTTGCAGGAAAATTACAGCCAGTCGGTAGTGGGGGTTATTCAGTCGTATATGGGTATGATTGAAAATTCGCTGATGATCGACAGAATGTACGCAAGTATGGAGTTGGGTGATAAATCAGCAGTTCTGAAGCAAAAAATGATTTCCAACCGAGTCAGGATCGATCCGGTGGTAGCCAGCAACAATAATTCGACAGTTCTGCCTAATTCGACACAGCATAATGTGCCAGCCTGGACCATATTTGCAATGTTTTTTATGGTAGTTTCCCTGGGCAGCAACATTGTCAAGGAGCGGATAAACGGGAGCTTTTTAAGATTAAAAACGATGCCCACCACATTCATGCTTGTGATGTTCAGTAAGATGGCAATTTATGTGATGGTAGCAGTAGTACAGGTCGCACTCACTTTTTCAATGGGGATTTGGGTACTGCCACAGCTTGGTTTACCGCAACTTACCGTGCCTGAAAGTCTGATCGCACTCCTCGCGGTTACCTTCGTGAGTAGCATGGCGGCAGTAAGCTATGCATTGATGATCGGTTCCTTTGCGAAAACCGAGCAGCAGGCCAACGGTTTTGGTGCCATTTCCATTATTATTTTCGGCGCAATCGGCGGAATTCTGGTACCTACATTCGTAATGCCCGCATTTATGCAGACAGCCAGTAATTTTTCTCCATTGCATTGGTGCCTCGAAGGATTTTATGTTTTGTTCCTGAAAGGCGGAAGCTGGCGGGAACTCGGACTCGTTTTTTCTTTTTTAGGTATTTTTATACTGATTTGTCAGCTAGCGACATATTTTAAACTCAGGATCGAAAGAATTCTTTAAGTTTGGCTAGCGTAGCAGCGCATTTAACTATTAATATGGACATAGAAAGCTTGAAGCCCATTTTGAAGGGCCAGATTGTACAGTATCTGAATTTATTAGACGTTAACCCTCAGGATATCAGAGATGATGAGCCACTTTTTGGTGGAGATCTCGGCCTTGACTCCATTGATTCTTTGGAATTGGTAGTACTTCTTGAAAGAGAATACGGAATTAAGATCAACAACCCGGCTGAGGGAAGAAAAATACTTGTTGATGTAAACCGAATGGCGGAATATATTCTTGCCAATACGAAAACTGCCTGATATGAGGAAAGTGCTGGTTACCGGAATGGGGGTTATTTCAGCGATAGGAGAGAACCTGCATGAAAATCATCAAAGCCTGCGTTCTGGTATCACCGGAATTGGCAAAGCTGCCCGCTTCGAATCACAATATGCTGCATTGTTGCCTTTTGGTGAGTGCAAAACAAGCAACGAATCTTTAAAAGCAATGCTCGGGCTTGAAAACAGCCTGGGATATACACGTACCTGCCTGCTTGCCAGCAAAGCATTTGACGAAGCCGTAAAGGATGCAGGATTAACTCCACAAGAACTCTCAGACTTTGCCACTGCATTCATCTCAGCCAGTACAGTAGGAGGAATGTGCCTGACCGATCAGCTTTATGATGATGCCAACCTGAGATCCAGCGGCTCACAGTATCTGGACGCTTACAGTTGCGCCGCACACACGCTCAAAATTATAGATCATTACAAAATCAGAGGATTTACGGATACGATTAATACAGCCTGCTCTTCCTCTGCCAATGCAATTATGCTGGGCGCGAGGCTGATACGCTCGGGCCGCGCGACGCGCGTGATTGTCGGCGGCGTAGATAGCCTTGCCAAATACACCGTTAATGGATTTAACGCATTAAAAATCCTCTCCGAATCTGCGTGCAAGCCTTTTGACGAAAATCGGGACGGTCTGAACCTGGGGGAAGGAGCTGCTTACCTGGTGCTTGAATCCGAAGAGGGTGCGGCCGGTAAAAAAGTTTATGCCGAAGTGGCGGGTTATGGCAATGCAAATGACGCGCACCATCCTTCTGCGATGTCTGATGAAGCAACTGGCGCAATCCGCTGCATGCGCGAAGCAGTCGAATCGGCGGGGATTACATTTGATCAGATCAATTATGTAAATGCGCATGGTACCGGCACGAGGAACAACGATGAGGTTGAGCTTTTTGGTCTCAACCAATTGTTTGATCAAATTCCACCTTACAGCTCGACCAAATCTTTTACGGGACATACCCTTGGCGCAGCGGGCGCGCTGGAAGCAATTTTCAGTGTCCTGAGTATCGTGCACTCCGAGCTTTATCCAAGTCTGAGTATTGAGGTTCCGGTTGCTACTTACGATCGTATTCCGGTGCTGCGCTTTGAAGAAGGGCAGCAGATCAACTACGTGCTTTCCAATTCTTTCGGCTTTGGCGGGAATTGTACTTCGCTGGTTTTTGGAAGCGTGAATTAATGCGCTTCCATGAGAGCTGTCAGTATCTTTTGGGCTGCTACTGAAATGATGGTTCCGGGTCCAAATACTCCTTTTACTCCTGCATCATACAAAAACTGGTAATCCTGCGCAGGTATAACTCCGCCAGCTATCACCATAATGTCCGGGCGACCGATGGTTTTCAAAGCCTCGATCAGTTCCGGGATCAATGTTTTATGTCCGGCCGCGAGACTCGACGCGCCGATTACGTGTACATCGTTTTCTGCCGCCTGCATTGCTACTTCCTGCGGAGTTTGGAAAAGCGGCCCGATATCCACGTCGAAACCAAGGTCGGCGAAGCTCGTTGCAATCACCTTAGCCCCTCTGTCGTGACCATCCTGTCCCATTTTTGCTACCAGGATCCGCGGCCGGCGACCCTCCATTTCAGCAAACTGATCAGAAAGCTGCCGGGCGAGCCGGAAATTTTCATCATCGGAAACTTCTGCACGGTACACACCCGAGATAGATCGGATGGTGGATTTGTATCTTCCAAAATGGTTTTCCATTGCTTCTGAAATTTCGCCCAATGTTGCTCTTTTGCGCGCTGCATTAATCGCCAGCGCCAGTAAGTTGGAGCTCATATCTTTTCCCCCTGGCTGTGCGCAGGCCATTGTAATCGATTTCAATGCAGCCTGAACTTCTTCCTGGTTCCGGCTATTGCGAAGTTGGTTCAATGCATTGATCTGTGCCTCTCTTACAGCCTGGTTATCTATTTCCAGCAGCTCCATACCATGCTGCTCTGTTGACTTGAATTTGTTCACCCCAACAATGATATCCTTGCCCGAATCAATGCGCGCCTGTTTTCTGGCGGCTGCTTCTTCAATCCGCATTTTCGGAAGTCCGGTTTCGATTGCGCGTGTCATGCCGCCAATTGCCTCCACTTCCTCAATCAACTGCCACGCTTTCTCAAGCAGCTCACCAGTTAGATATTCCATGTAGTAGGAGCCGCCCCACGGATCTACAAACTTGCAGATATCTGTTTCATATTGAATAAAAAGCTGGGTATTACGCGCAATCCTGGCAGAAAAATCCGTCGGGAGCGCCATTGCTTCGTCGAGTGAATTGGTATGTAGCGACTGTGTGTGCCCCATTACTGCGGCCATCGCTTCAATGGTTGTGCGGGTCACATTGTTAAATGGGTCCTGCTCGGTAAGACTGTACCCGCTCGTCTGGCAATGCGTGCGAAGCGCCATTGATTTCTCTTTCCCAGGGTTAAATTGCTTTACAATTTTAGACCACAACAACCTCCCCGCCCGCATTTTGGCAATCTCCATAAAATGGTTCATTCCGATTCCCCAGAAGAATGATAGACGCGGTGCGAAATCGTCGACCGGAATGCCGGCGGCGATACCTGTTCTGATGTATTCAAGTCCGTCTGCGAGCGTGTATGCGAGTTCAAGGTGCGCAGGTGCACCTGCTTCGTGCATATGGTAGCCGCTGATGCTGATGGAGTTGAACTTCGGCATAAACTGCGAGGAGTACGCAAAAATATCCCCGACAATCCGCATCGATGCAGCAGGTGGATAGATGTAGGTATTGCGGACCATGAACTCTTTTAAAATATCATTCTGAATCGTACCCGAGAGCATTTCCGGCGAAACGCCCTGCTCTTCGGCTGCAGCAATGAAAAACGCCATAATGGGAATAACGGCGCCATTCATTGTCATTGAAACAGACATTTGGTTCAGCGGAATCTGATCAAAGAGCGCCTTCATATCTTCGACCGAATCAATGGCGACGCCCGCCTTCCCCACATCACCTGTCACCCTGGGATGGTCTGAATCGTAGCCCCGGTGTGTGGCGAGGTCAAATGCAACTGACAATCCCTTCTGGCCGGCAGCCAAATTGCGTCTGTAAAATGCATTGGACTCTGCCGCGGTGGAAAAGCCTGCATACTGGCGGATCGTCCACGGGCGGTCGAGGTACATGCTGGCGTACGGGCCGCGCAGAAATGGCGCATTACCCGCACCGAAATGCAGGTGACCAGCCGACGCAGTATCTTCTCCGGTGAAGTAAGGCGCAAGCCGGATTCCCTCCCGGGTAATACCTGTTTTATCCTGCAATGCTGCCGGAGCTACTTCGCCTAGGTCTTGATCCGAAATTTTTCTAAAATCAGGTTTCATAAGGTTTTCCGGTGATTTTGGAACATCTCAGACAAGGAAGTGTCACGTAGCAGGCGCAGTTTCGCTGAATTACTACCGGGTATTTCTGCAACAGCAACAGGGTTTGATTCCGGTTCTGTAAAACGATTTACACCGATCATCACTCCACCATTTTCCAGCATATCCAGTTTTTGTCTGGCCGAATCTTGTAGTAAATCCTGAATGTAACGTTCCTGAAAACATTGTATCAATCCTCCTTTCTCTTCCATTTCGATGAAAAGAGCCCAGGCAGCATCTGACAATCTGATGGACATTTGTTCAATTGCATAAGCACCTCCTGCTGGGTCGGCTACTGCATTGTAGCCACTTTCATAGGAAAGAATTGACGAAACATTTCGGGCAATCCGCGACGAAAGTCCGGGTTCTTCCATAAGGTGACTTTCAAATCCTTCAACAGTCAATGCATCGCAGCCACCAATCACCGCGCTCATTGCCTCGCTGCCTGCACGTATGATATTGGTGTAGCTGGCGGCGGTAGAGTGGTAAAAAGAGGATGTTTTTGCGTGTATAAGCGGCTTTGTTTTGTTAAAAGGCAACTCGTAAGCAGTGGCAACTTTCTGAAGCAAATGTCGCAAAGCTCTTAGTTTGGCTATTTCTGATAAGTACTGTGTACCTGTTGAAATGGAAAAGAAAACACTATTGAAAGCCTTCAATACTGGAATACCAGCTTCTGTAAGCAGGTCCATATAAGTGACCAGCGCCCCGATCGAAAATGCAAGTTCCTGTACAGGGTTCGCTCCATTATTGTGATAAATGTGCGATTCGACCATTAACGGTCGGAATTGGCCTTCTTCTTTTTTACAAAAAGCAATCACCGTGTCCACCGCTTCTGCCCAGTCCAATCCTGTACGCATCCAGTTTGCAACGGGATCGTGGGCGACGCCTCCTTTGATGAGGTAACCTGTTTGATTCGATATAGCGTTAAAAAGGAATGTTACTGGCTGGTTTGTTTGAAAGTAAACCGGATTATCATTCAGCTTGGCGTTATGCAGCAGTCGGGCTATTTCGGCGGTATCTGGTTGTGCTTTTTGAAAGTCTATAATTACACCGTCAGCGCCCTGGCTTAAAGCTTCTCTGACACTCGTATTCGTTTCTGTTGGGCTGGTAAGTTTCAGGCGCGGGAGATTGAGCCAGCCGGGAACCAGCTTTTGGCAGTTTCGCATTTGTCTGACCTGCTCTGGGTTCAGGGTATCCGCTGTTGCGTATGCATTTGTAGATACGCCAGGCGCGGGCGACCAGCAATGCAATGCATTAAATTTCGCACCGAGCTCTGACTCAGCTTGCTTTGCCCAGGCATCGTAGCCGGTTGGTTCAAATTCTGAAAAAAGTGAAGCTGAATTCATCGTGCAACCGGAATGAAGAGAAAAACGGACCAGGGCAAAACTAAACAATTGAGCCAATATTTTGTGCCTCAAACACCTACGGAATTAAGCACGCGCAGCGCCGATTTTAAATGCGATGTTTTTATCCATTGACTTGGAGTTCGGTCATATTGATACTAAATTGAACCCTGGACCAATCTTGACAGATCAGGTATTTTTATATCTTTGCCGTCCCTTAAACAAGAACATCTGAGTTTTGGTTAGTTACACATTGGAAAGAGTAAAAGCAAATACAGAAGTAGACCATGTCTGGGATGCCTGCCTGAGAATTGTTCAGCAGCATGTTCCGGAGGAAAGTTTCAAGACGTGGTTCGAGCCTATCCGACCACTGCGGCTGTATGGAAAAGTACTTACGATCCAGGTTCCGAGCCAGTTTTTTTACGAATGGCTGGAAGATAACTACGTCAATTTGCTCAGAAAAGCTCTTGATTATGCGATCGGGCGCGATGGAATGCTTGAATATTCCATTATTGTAGATAAAGGAAATGAAAAGCATCAGCCGCTGACAATGAATGTGTCGACGCCCAAGTCGCCTAACTATTCGAAGCCGGATAACTTTGTTACAGATCCTCGGCTAGGCTCTAACCATAAGGAAAAAGACCAGGATTCAATGAACCTGGATACTTACCTCAACCCGAATTATTCATTCGACAACTTCATTGAAGGAGATTGTAACCGCCTCGCGCGGTCGGCAGGATTCGCTGTGGCGCAACGTCCCGGACTGACCTCTTTCAATCCATTGATGATGTACGGAGGTGTGGGGCTTGGTAAAACACATTTGGTACAGGCAATCGGAAACTACATCATGAACCACTATGAAAATAAGCTGGTGCTGTATGTTTCTTCTGAAAAGTTTACCAATCAATTTATCAACTCCATCAAAAACAATACGTTGCAGGACTTTACGGACTTTTATATGAAAGTCGATGTACTAGCGATTGACGACGTGCAGTTTTTGTCGGGTAAAGAAAAGACGCAGGATACCTTCTTCCATATATTTAACCACCTGCACCAGCTCGGCAAGCAGATCATTATGACAAGTGACCGCCCGCCGAGGGAATTGCAAGGGTTGCAGGACCGTTTGCTTTCTCGTTTCAAATGGGGATTAACAGCAGATTTGCAGGCACCGGATTACGAGACACGTATTGCCATTATTCAGAAAAAAATACAGTCGGAAGGAATTTACATTGACTATGATGTGATTGAATACATTGCACATAGCGTGAATTCCAATGTAAGGGAGCTGGAAGGTGTGATCGTGTCGTTAATGGCGCAGGCATCACTTACAAGACGCGAGATAGATGTGGAACTTGCCAAGAATACGCTCAAAAATATCGTAATGAATGAGAGCAAGGAAGTTACCATCGATACAATTCAGGAAGTAATCGCCGATTTTTTCCAGGTTACGATCGCAGACCTCAAAAGCAAGAGCAGGAAGAAGGAAGTTGTTTATCCGCGCCAGCTCGCGATGTTTCTTGCCAAAGAGTATACCGACCTCCCATTGAAATCCATTGGTTACCATTTTGGCGGCCGTGATCACTCTACGGTTATCCATTCTATTCAAAGTATTAACCTGCTGATGGACGAAACGCCGGACGTGGAAGAAACTTTACAGAAGCTTCGCAGTTACTTTAAGTAGAAGTTGACGTCTAAAGGACAAGTGTTTCATTTGATCCTGTCCCGATGTCACCCATCCTACTTACCCGCTCCCAAATTGACGATGCCGCCTGGAATGCGTTAGTTCAGGATTCTCCGCAATGCGTCATTTACGCGTTTACCTACTATCTCGATATCGTTTGCGTTGATTGGAAGGCGCTGGTTTATTCCGCCGGCGCAGGATACCAGGTTGTTATGCCGCTTCCTGTCAGGAAAAGCTTTGGCTTCGAGCTGGTTTATCAACCTCTTTTTTGCCAGTATCTGGGTCTTTTTTCACGCGGACAAATTACCGGCGAACAAGCTGCGCTGTTTCTGAAAGCACTGTCGCGGCATTACAGCTACATTTCAGCTTACCATTTCAATCCTGATAATGATCGGTTATTGGATGGATTAAACAAGAGCTTTCCTGAATTTCAAACCAATACATATGTTACGCATTGGCTTGATCTCACTCAAACATACTGCGAGCTCAGTGCCGGCTTTAATAAGGACCGGCGGAAGAATCTCAGAAAAGCCGAGGCAGCGCGGTGGGAATTGGTGGCAAGCACCAATATTCATCCACTTATCTATCTTTTTGTATCCAATCACTCCCGAAAAATTCCGGGGGGAGTGAATCCGAATGCTTTTAACGTGTTGGAAGCATTGCATTATACATTTAATACACGAGCGCAGGCCGAAGTTTGGTACGCGGCCAAATCAGGCAGAATACATGCAGGTATCCTGCTTATCAGGAGTGGCGGGAAGGTGATTTACCTTTTTAATGCGGCTGATGATACGGGAAGGAGGGAGAATGCAAGAACTTTTCTGCTTGATCAATATTTCCGGGAATTTTGCACGAATGCGCAGATCTTCGATTTTGAAAGTCCGCGGGTTAAGTCCATTTCAGACTTCTACAAAAGTTTAGGCGGCGAGGCTGTACCTTTTCCCGGTATACGTAAAAACCGACTGCCATTTCCGCTGCGGCAAATACAGGAATGGAGAATCAACGGCCTCAAAACCAGTTGATCTCCTGTTTAAGTCCTTTATACGATTTCAAGTCCATTTCCAGCGAACCGATCCGGAGCTCTACCTCGGCTTTCAGCGGCACTTTATTAACATCATCTGTTACCCAGAGGCGCATTGCACCTTCATCTTTGAAGAATTTATTGGTCGGGATCAGCGGATTGATCCGTAATGCTCTTGCCTTGCCAAACTTGGTTTTTATAACTTCTTTGCCCACATATCTTACCCGCAATTTGTAAACTTCGCCATCGAAAAAGGTAGGGACTTCTATAATATCTCCCTCATTAACCTTATCGAAATTGATCGTGCGCAGGAAATAATAGCCGCTGATAATGTCGTGAATGTTGTTCGGCACATTGAACGTCTTTGTCTCGTCCTTGGCGGTGGCAATAGCCTGGTCACGATTGTGGTTGAAAATGATCTTTTCTTCCTTGCGATATTTGTTCTCCTGAATCTGCCGCTCAAACATTTGCGGGAGAATGGCAGTTGTGTCGATGTAAGAACGCCAGGTGTCGCGGACTTTCGAAATCAGGTCGAACGCTCCCACTGTACGCCCGGTCACATTTACACGGTAACAGGGCCGGCTGTTGATCATGGAAATGTTCTTTCCGATCTCCACTTTCGCTTCCGCTGCATTGATGAAGCCATAATGCACGCGGTACTCAACCCGCTCGCCGGCTCCGAAACTCTTGTTTGCTACTACGCGCAAATCTGCGGCTTTATCTTCCAGTTGCCTGAAAGAAAGGAATAGTAACATTGTCAAAATGGCTAATAGATAACTGGCTCTTCTCATTTTACAGCGATTACATAGAGGGGTATGTTTTCTTCAGGTGTTCCAGATACAGTCTCAAATCACTCCTGAACTCATTTTTAAACTCCTGCAAAAACACATTTTGCTTCGATTTATAGGTTAGGTAACTGATAAAATAGGCATTGTTCGGAATCTGATCGTCTGCAAGGCGCTTTTTGTTTGTTAACGCTTGCGAGCCCGACAGAAGTGTATCGGCATCTTCCACAATCTGCACGATCAATGCTTTTTTCAAAGAATCCTTTCGCTTGTCCGGTTTCTGATTTCCGTCAAATGTGTTATAAAGTTCATTCAATTTCATAGCTCCACGCAGCATATGTGCCGAATAAGCCTCATTGTACTTTCTGGAAAATTCGTAATTACGAAGCTCGGCAGATTCAGGACCGTACTTGTATTTCAAAAAACGGATCGCCCCCTGGTCGCCTACGAAACTTGCCAGATTTTCATTGAGTTCCAGATTACTTTTAACAAAAAGTGTACCATGTGTCAGTTCGTGCAGGATCAGGTTCGCCAGGCTGCCGGGTTTGCGTTTGAGCATGCTGGAAAGAATCGGGTCTTTGAGATACCCTAGTGTCGACCAGGCGGACACTTCGCCAATGTCCGTATCCAGTCCTTTTGCAATAAGCGCCTGCTCTTCCGTTACTGCTCTTGTAGAGTCAAAATAGCCTTTGTATGGAAATGTACCAACGATGGGAAAATGCCACAGATGTGGCGCTATCCTGTATCTTTCAGAAGCTGTAATCAGCCAGATTAGCGGCCGGCCGTGTTGATCGTAAAATGTAGTATAGTTTTTGGAAGGGTTCAGTCCCAGTGAGTCGGTACCAAATTTCTTTATTTCCTGAATAAGTCTGATCTGAGCTTTCAGGGAGTCAGGAAAGGTGGGATCTGCCATTACTTCTTCCACATCCTGCACATGCATCAGAATGCCGATCTGTCCTTTTGCCTGCAGGAAACCATATCCGATCACATCCCGGTAAATAATCCCAAAAACCAGAATAACCAGGCTAAGGAGCAAAAGTATTTTTTTGAAAACGGATAAGCTATTCACTCTGAGCGCTAAAAGGTACCGGTGGCAAATCTATGTAAAAATGACCACTCCGAGTGGTGAATGCTGTATAATTGAGGAAAAGGAATTTGTATGCAATGGATAGCCGCATAGTAACCGGTCGGTGATTATGGCGATAATATAAGCTGGCATTGATATATTTGTTCTTACATCCATTTTCCATGAAAGTAAAATTACTCAGGTCCCTCACGATCGGCTATTTACTGGTTCCGAACCTGCTCTATTATTTCTTTTGGACGAAAACCGCAATTGCGGCCGTCTGGATTCTCTTACTTCTGGCTGCATTTGCAACTGTGCTTACTTCGGGTAACTTCAATTCGGATGCACGCGCGTCGCTGACTGCCAAAGATCTGGGTGTCTTAATTGCAGTTGCATTGCTGATCACCTTCGTCTCCGGCGCGGCAGGATTGTCTTACCAAACCTTCGACTACTGGTGCCATAACACTAAATTTTACGAACTCTTCAAATACGACTGGCCGATCCGCATTCCGCAGGACGGGCCGGTGATTTCCTACTATTACGGCTACTATGTCGTGCCTGCGTTGATCTTTAAATGGTTGGGCGGCATTAATGAGGCTGTTATTTTCATCTGGACGGCAATTGGCTTCTTCCTGGGGCTCGCGTGGGTATACCTGGCTTTGAACAAGAGCATCATTTTCACATTGCTCGCCACTGCTGTGGGCGACACGCCGCACGTGATCAAGACTGTTTTCTACAAATTCACGCACATGTGGTACCAAATGGGAGATTTCGGTCTTGAATCGTGGTCAAACTTCGAAAACTTGCTTTGGGTACCCAACCAGGTGATTCCGACCCTGATGATCGGCGGCATGTTTGTGTATCTGCTTAAAAACAAGCTTGACGTTGAGCACATTGTACTGCCGGTCGCGCTCACCTTCTGGTGGGCGGTTTTCCCGGCTTTCACGGGCGGACTGTTGGTGGCTATTGTGATTGTTCGCAAATGGCTCCTCGCAGGTCTGAGGCTTGACTGGGGGCTGGTGTCCAAGCATGTTGTATTGCCATTTTTGTGCTGTTTGCCAATGCTGGTGTTCCTGACCTCACATGAAGAGCCGCCTATTTCGGGATTTATCTGGCAGTTTCCGGACAGTATGCCAAGTAGAGTGATAGAGTACATTGTGAACATCGGTATCAATCTGGTACTCTTCTTCTTCTGTTATCGTTACTTCAGCTCACGGCAAACTTCGCCAATGGATTCGTTTCCATTCTACGTGATCCTGTTCTTCTTTATGGTATTCCCTATTTACCGGGTAGGCAAGGTGAATGATTTCCTGTTCCGTGGATTGATGCCGTACCTGATTATCATAGGTATTTACGTGTTTTATCCGTTTACGACTGGGTCTTGGCAGGACTCCTGGCGGATGATGCGCAAATCGCTTTTGAAGCTTGCCTTTATTGCTGTTATGGCCTCGTGCTCATTCATTGCAATTGGCCGGGTCGTGCGTTCATTGCGGGTTAATGTAATAACGAAGCATTATTTCCCAGATCGCGTTGTTTTTGATCCTATTCCTTATGATGCTTACCCGAATATCTATGAAGTGCTGCGAGACAAATGGTCGCAGCGAGAGGCAGATCAGTACCTAGGTAAAAAGGACTCGTTTTACGAATTGAAAATGGCTCCGGCAAATCCCGCTGATAATTGAAATGATCCGCTTGAACACTCAGGTTGTACACCCATTTTTATAAAATGTCAAAACTGGAATTTGAAGCCATTTTCTTGAATTAACCGCATAAAGCGGGTTGGAATTATTACAAATTTTTGGTATTTTTACATGAAAGACAACCCCTTTTTGATTGCGGTTTTTGGAATTCAAGAACCTGCGGTTTTTACACAAACTAAATTCTGTTTACCATTTTATGGCACAACCAAACACAACAGATAAGGACAACAAATTAAAAGCGTTACAGACCACGCTGGAAAAGCTTGATAAAGCTTATGGTAAAGGCACAGTGATGCGCCTGAGCGACAGCAAGGTTTTAGATATTCCTGTAATCTCAACCGGTTCCCTCGGACTTGACCTGGCGCTTGGCGTTGGCGGCGTTCCCCGTGGCCGTGTCGTGGAGATTTACGGACCTGAATCGTCCGGTAAAACCACGCTGTCAATGCATTGCATTGCAGAAGCTCAGAAGAAAGGCGGACTGGCTGCTTTTATAGATGCTGAGCACGCTTTTGACCGTTCTTATGCTGAAAAATTAGGAATAGATACAAGTAACCTGCTGATCTCACAGCCTGACAGCGGCGAGCAGGCACTTGAAATTGCCGAGCACCTGATCAGTAGCGGCGCAGTAGATATCATTGTAATTGACTCTGTTGCCGCATTGGTTCCACGCGCTGAGCTGGAAGGTGAAATGGGCGACAGTAAAATGGGTCTGCAGGCAAGGTTAATGTCGCAGGCACTTCGTAAGCTGACCGGAGTTATCAATAAAACTGGCTGCTGCTGTATATTCATTAACCAGTTGAGAGAGAAGATCGGTGTAATGTTCGGTAACCCCGAAACAACTACCGGTGGTAATGCACTTAAATATTACGCTTCGGTACGTCTGGATATCCGTCGTGTTGGCCAGATCAAAGAAAGTGCTGATGCGATCCTGGGTAACCGTACACGGGTTAAAGTGGTAAAAAACAAAGTTGCACCTCCATTCAAGGTTGTTGAATTCGATATCATGTATGGCGAAGGTATTTCCAAAGTAGGAGAGGTGATTGACCTTGCCGTGGAGCTTGACATTGTGAAGAAAGCCGGATCCTGGTTCAGCTATGACGGCAACCGGTTAGGACAAGGTAGAGATGCGGTTAAGTCGCTCTTGAAAGACAATCCTGAATTGCTGGAAGAACTCGAATCGAAAGTGCGCGGGAAAGTAAATAACGATCCCGATTCTTTGATCGATACCAGTGAGCCAAATGTCGTTGACGACGGAGCTCCGCTATAAGTCTCTAAATGCTGACTAAATAAAAAATGCCCTGTTTTTAGCAGGGCATTTTTGTTATAACTTACTTCAATCGAATCAGAAAGGTTTCCGGTCGTCGTCATCTTCGTCGAAATCGTAGTCCTCATCCTCAGGACCGGAGAACATACTGCTTACCAAATCCTGGAATTTCATACCCTGATCAAGTGACTGCTTGCCGATCAGCGAGAATTCAGCCATACCGTGCAATGCGAATTCCATCATAAACAGCTTTTCCTCCGCACTTGAATATGCACTCAGCATATCAACGAAATCATCCAGTCCGTCAATGGTTTTGAGCCTTGCAATGTACTCCCGGTCGGTCATATCGCCCGGCATTTCCATTTCATTGCCGGAACCGAACCACTCAATTACTTTCGCATACGGATTGATTTTGCTCTTCTTGGTTTTCTCAGGATCCGGGAAGAAGTTCAGGAACTGCGTCCGAATTGCTTTTCCAATCAGGTTTTGAGCTACGATCACCGGCCCTTCCACCTCGCCTTCATAAACCAGCTCAACCTTCCCGCAGATTGCCGAAACAACTCCATACAAGTCTGAAATGCGTACATAAGTCGAAGTTTCACCATTGATCAATGCACGTCGCTCGGCCGTACTCAACAGGCTTTCATAAGCAGAGATCGTCAGACGAGCCGAAACGCCACTTTTACTATCAACATACTCACTTTCACGTGCTTCGAATGCGATTTGCTCGATCAGCGTTTTAGCCAGCTCGTTAATTTGTACCAGAGTCTTTTGCTCTTCCTTCACAACCGCTTCCTGCTCGGTAATTCTCTTGCCGGTTTCAATGGTTTTGGGATAGTGCGTGACAATCTGGCTTTCAATGCGGTCTTTCAAGGGAGTTACGATGCTACCGCGGTTGGTGTAATCCTCCGGGTTAGCCGTAAATACAAATTGAATATCGAGCGGTAGACGCAGTTTAAAACCACGGATCTGAATATCACCCTCCTGCAAAATATTAAACAATGCAACCTGAATACGCGCCTGCAAGTCGGGCAACTCATTGATCACGAAAATCCCCCTGTGAGAGCGTGGGATCAAACCAAAATGGATCACGCGCTCGTCAGAATAAGGCAATTTTAATGTCGCCGCTTTGATCGGGTCCACATCGCCGATCAAATCCGCTACCGAAACATCGGGTGTAGCCAGTTTTTCAGTATATCGATCGCTTCTGTGAAGCCATTCTATTTCGGTATGGTCACCATGCTCCGCAATCAAATCTTTGGAATGGCGGCTCAGTGGCGCAAAAGGATCGTCGTGCAGGTCGGAACCTTTGACAAAGGGGATAAACTCATCGAGCAAATCGACCATCATACGCGCAATACGCGTTTTAGCCTGCCCCCTCAAACCCAAGAAGTTGATGTTATGCATCGAGAGAATGGCCCGTTCCACATCGGGAATCACCGTTTCTTCATAACCCCAGATCCCCGGGAAAATATGTTCTTTATTTCTGATTTTCGCAATCAGATTATCTCTTAACTCCTGCTTAATGGAACGTGATTGATAACCTGCTTTTTTAAGTTCTCCGAGCGTTTGAATGCCCAGACGTTCTGAACTGGTAAGCTGTGAGTAATTCATGTATGAGAATCTAAGTTAGCGCGCATAGGCAACCGAACGCATTTCGCGGATCACAGTGATCTTGATTTGTCCGGGGTACTGCATTTCTTTTTCAATTTTTTGAGATATATCAAATGACAGCATTCCTGCTTTTTCATCGGATACATTTTCTGCGTCGATAATTACCCTCAGCTCTCGACCAGCCTGGATTGCATAGCATTTTTCGACTCCGTCAAATGACAACGCCATATTTTCCAAATCGCGCAGACGCTGGATGTAAGACTCCATCATTTCGCGGCGCGCACCCGGGCGGGAGCCTGAAATGGCGTCACAAACCTGGATAATCGGGGATAAAATGCTGGTCATCTCGATCTCATCGTGGTGAGCGCCGATCGCATTGCACACCTCTGGATTTTCCTTGTATTTCTTAGCAAGCTCCATTCCCAGGATTGCGTGCGGCAGATCTGATTCTTCCGGCCACACTTTTCCGATATCGTGGAGTAGTCCGGCACGTTTGGCCAGCTTCGTATTCAGTCCGAGTTCCGATGCCATTGTCGCACAAAGTTTTGCTACTTCACGAGAGTGTTGCAGCAGGTTCTGGCCGTAAGAAGAGCGGAAACGCATTCTTCCGATCATTTTCACCAGCTCAGGGTGCAAGCCGTGGATACCCATATCAATGACGGTACGCTCCCCGATTTCCACGATCTCGTCGTCGATGTTTTTGCGTGTTTTGGCTACTACTTCTTCAATTCTGGCCGGGTGAATCCTTCCGTCCTGAACAAGTCTGTGTAGTGATAGTCTTGCTATTTCTCTCCGTACAGGATCAAAGCCGGAGATAACAATTGCTTCCGGTGTATCATCCACAATGATTTCAACACCTGTTGCCGCTTCCAGAGCGCGGATGTTGCGTCCTTCGCGACCAATGATTTTTCCTTTGATATCGTCATTTTCGATATTGAAAACAGACACGCAGTTTTCGATGGCGTGCTCGGCAGCAGTTCTCTGAATGGTTTCAATGACAATTTTCTTGGCCTCCTTGGTAGCAGTAAGCCTGGCTTCTTCCATTGCGCTTTTCACGTAAGATCCGGCGCGGGTGTCTGCTTCTGCTTTGAGTGCATCGATGAGTTGTTCGCGGGCCTGTTCTGCGGTAAGATTTGCGATTTTTTCCAGCTGTGCTACTTGTTGCTGCAGCGACTTTTCAGCTTCTTCCTTGCGTTTAGTCGCGGTTTCCAGCTGCTGGTTCAAGTTATTTTTAAGCGCTTCCAGTTCATTCTCGCGGCGTTTGTTCTGCTCGATAGACTGGTTCAGGCTTTGTTCGCGCTGTTTGAGTTTCTGTTCGTTGCTTTGAAGAATGCTCCGTTTTTTATTGGCATCTTCTTCAAATTCTGATTTCAAGCGCAGGTACTTTTCTTTTGCTTCCAGGATGCGGTCCTTTTTAATATTCTCGGCAGCACTTTCTGCATTTCTGAGAATCTCGGCCGCTCTTTCCTGAGCTTCCTTTTCCTTCTGATCAAATGACCGCTGGAAAATATACTTACCTGCGAAAATACCCACGCCGACCGCAATAATGTCGGACAGGACTACGATGAAAAACAAAGAATTTGACATTTCAATAAAGGTTTTATATATAGTTGGTTTTACCGACTACACCAATGCTAAAATGCCGAAAGTGAAGGAGTTAAAAGAAATATCAGAAGATTATCAAATAAAAGGTCTGTTGTATAGTGGTTAGCTCTCGATGGCGCCGGATATTACTTCATCCAGCTTTTCAACTCTGTTCTTAAAAGCCAGAACCAGATCATCCATTTGCTCCTGGTTCCGCTGCAATGCCACCAGGCATTCGATAGAAGTCAGCGCGATGGCCTCAATATCTCCGTATACTTTTCCTCTTAATTTATGCTGTTGCACGCGATGCAAGAACACCTCATACCCATCCCTATAGAATTTCTCCTGATCCGCCGGAACGCTCAGTTTGAAACCTCTGTCCAGCAGTTTTATAAAGACAGAAACGTCTGGATTAGGTATGCTATTTTTTTTCATAAGGTCTCTTCAAGCAATTCTATGCACTTATCAATCTCCTGGATATATCTTTCAACTGATTCTTTCAGCTCGGCAATTCCGCTTGTTGGTGTCAGTTTACTAGTGACAATTTTAGCGAAAGTTTTGGACTTATTAAAGTCTTTTTCCAAACTCCCGCTTTTTTTCTTCAATTCCCTGGCGTCCTCTTTTAGTTTAATATTGGCCTGCCGGAGCTCCGCATTTTCACGCTGAAGCTCCGCAATTGTCCAGCTCATTTTCTCTTTTGTATTGATCAGAAATTCGAGTTTTCTCTCAAGATCAGACAGTTTGTGTTCGATTATGCGCTCGATGCTTCTTTCCATTGTCCAGCCTGTTGAATGTTGATCAACACAATTTTAAAACTGATTTACTTCCTGATCACGGCTTCAAATTCCTTTTCATAAGCTGCGATCAAACGCTGCATCGACTTGTCGATTACCTTATCTGTCAATGTCTGCTGGTCGTCCTGAAGAATGAAGCTAATGGAATAGGATTTTTTCCCTTCCAGGTTTGCGCCTTCGTATACATCAAACACATTCACGGCGCGGAGCAGCTGTCGCTCGGTTCGGTAGGCAAGCTGTTTAAGCTCTTCAAACGTGATTTTCTTGCCTACAACAAGCGAAAGGTCTCTCCGTACTTCGGGAAATTTGGAAACTTCCTTGTACTGAACCGCCGAATCGTACTGACGTAACAAGTATTCCCAATCAAAATCGGCAAAATATACAGGCACTTTGATATCAAGCTTTTTTGCAATAGCAGGTTGCAGCAATCCGAGGGTAGCCACAGATTTTTTGTTTACAAACAATGTAAGCCCGCTTTTGAAAATGGCTTTGTCAACTTCCTGTTTTTCGACTTCGCGAATCTTCATCGCGCTCAGTACCTGACTCGCAACGCCGGCCAGATCATGAAAAGTAACTTCACGAGACGTCTGGACCCAGCTTTCCTGCTGAATATTGCCCGTCAGAAAAACCGAAAGTCTTTCCTTTTCGATGTACTTCTCTCCTGACTTATGATAGGTTTTGCCAAATTCGAACAACTTCAGATCGCGTTGGCGGCGGTTGATATTATACCCAATCACTTCGAGTCCCGAGAAAAGAAGCGTTTGGCGCATGACAGATAAATCTTCGCTCAGGTAATTGAGGATTTGAACGGGCTCACCGAATAGACTTTCTCTCAAAGACTCCTGATACTCCGGTTTGGTCAGCGAGTTATTGATCATCTCGTTAAAACCATTTCCAGCCAACAGCTCAGAAATTCTCAATCGAAGCTTCTCAGGATCATTAACAGGGAAATCAGAAAGGAATTCAGAGCTCATGGCATCTGATAACTCCACTTGTCCGAACCCGTAAATGCGCAGGATTTCTTCGATCACGTCTGCTTCACGCTGCACATCGACGCGGTAAGGCGGAACAATGGCAGTGAATGTGCTTTCCGTTTCGTTTTCAATGGTAATGTCCAATGCGGCAAGAATGCGGCTGATCTCCGCTTTTTCCAGCTCTTTTCCAATCAGTCTGTTGATGTTGCGGTACTTCATTTCTACTTTGAAGTCGGCGACAGTCTCTGGATAAACATCGACGATTTCAGAAGATACCTCACCTCCCGCGATCTCCTGGATCAGCAATGCAGCCCGCTTCAATGCAAAAACAGGCATATTCGGGTCAGTACCTCGCTCGAAGCGGAAAGAAGAATCTGTTTTCAAGCTGAATCTCTGCGCTGTTTTTCGTACTGAGGCAGGGGAGAAGTAAGCTGATTCAAGGAAAATGGAAGTTGTTTCTGAGGAAACGCCCGAAGTAAGTCCGCCAAAAACACCGGCAATGCACATCGGCTCCGGCGTGGTACCATCGCCTGCATTGCAAACCATCAGGTCGGTTGCAGCGAGTTTTCTTTCAACACCATCAAGCGTGACAAACGGTGTTCCTTCTGCCAATGTGGTCACAATTACTTTGCCGCCTTTGATTTTATCGGCATCATAAGCATGCATGGGCTGTCCCAGCTCGTGGCACACGTAGTTTGTGATATCCACGATATTATTGATTGACCTGATGCCGATCGTCTGCAAACGTGTTTTCAGCCAATCGGGAGACTCTCCAACCTGAATGCCTGAGATAGTCAGTCCGGTAAACCGCGGCGCTGCTTCCTGGTTTCTGACTTCCACCGGAATGGATAAAGATTGATTTGCTACTGCAAAGTTTTCAACGGACGGAAGTTTGATAGACCTGTGTAAAACTGCTTTCAGGTCTCTTGCGACACCGTAATGCGAAGCCGCGTCAGCTCTGTTGGGTGTAAGTCCGATTTCAATCAGGTAATCGGAAGAAATGCCGAAGTATTCGCTGGCAGGCGTACCGTTTGGCAGGTCGGTGTCGAGCACCAGAATCCCGTCGTGAGAAGTGCCGGTACCCAGCTCATCTTCCGCGCAGATCATCCCTTCGGACAATGCGCCACGGATTTTTGATTTTTTTAAAACCAAAGGCTGCTCGCTGCCGGTTGGATAAAGTACTGCACCTACTGTGGCTACAATCACTTTTTGTCCAGCTGCCACATTCGGCGCGCCACATACAATGGATAATGGATTTTCACCACCCACATCAACAGTGGTAAGGCTCAGCCTGTCTGCTTCCGGGTGTTTCTCGCAAGTCAATACTTCTCCGACAACTACGCCCTGCAAGCCGCCTTTGATCGATTCAATCTCTTCTATTGCTTCAACTTCCAGCCCGGTGGCCGTAAGCAGTTTGCCGATTTCATCGGGAGTTTCACTAATTTCAATGAGGTCTTTCAGCCACTTATAAGAGATCTTCATGCGATTACTATAATGATAATAAAAGCGGTCATTTCGGTAGACCGCCTTTATGCAAAAATAATGATTTAGTTGGAACAGGTGCGCTCAAATGCATTGCTGCGCACTTTTAAGCGGATAAACTGCTATTCGTGAACCGAACTTTCGATGAGTTCTCCTGCCTCGATTGGTATAGTAAGCCTGTTTTCTGGGGGTGGAACCGGGCATGCATAAGTTTCCTGGTATACACAATAAGGATTATACGCCTTGTTGAAATCGAGCACAATGACGTTGTTTTTGACATTAGCCACAGGATAATCAATGTAGCGCCCGCCGCCGTAAGTTTGCTTTCCGCTGGTGGCATCCTGGAAAAGAACTGAGATAGTGCCGTCGTTTTCAAGTAGCAGCAGCTTCTGGTCTTCGCCCATGATTTTAAAGTTGGCATAACCATACTTCTGGTACTTTTCCGTTGTGCCGTCGGTATATTTTACCACCATTTCCCTATCATCATTCATATAAGGTGAAATCGTTGCCTGCACCCGGTAGGTAAGGTTTGGCTCGAAGTAATGCAATCCGTGGAAACCTGCTTTATTTGCAATGGGCGAATCTTCGGAAGTCCTGAACTGCTCGTCTTTTGCGGCTCTTTCTTCTGCGAGCTGCGTTTTGTATTGCTGGGGGTTCACTGCGGCCAGGGGATCGTTGCCGGCCGAGAAATTCTCGATCACGAAGTAGGCAAGAATTGCAACGACCATCGCAATTGTGCTGTAACGGATCAGCTTATTTTTAAACATAACTAAAACGGTAATGGTAAACGGTTTGCAAACTTACAGCTAATGTGAGCTCCGAAAAAGTCTCGGGAGTTTATTTACTTTTTTATGATATTTTTCAAATTTCGCATAAAGCTGGTTTGTGTTGTTGATTGAAATATACCTAAATTGACCTGGCAAATAATTAAAACCAATACCTGGCCCATCATATGTCATACACAAAGAGAGTACTCATTGCCGAAGACAGTTCAGTAATTCAAAATCTGGCAAGGAAAATACTGGAATTCCAACATTATGAAATCACGTCGGTGAAAAATGGAGAACAAGTATTGCAATTGCTTGAAAAAGAGGATTTCGATATCATTTTGCTGGATATCAATATGCCTGTGATGGATGGAATGGAGTGCGCGAGAAGTATCCGCAAATTGCCGAATGAGCAGAAAGCGAAGACGCCGATTGTGGCAATCACAGGAAATGCAAAGAATTATTCAGAAGAAGATTTCAAAGAAGCAGGATTTGACGATGCGCTCATGAAACCTTTAAATTTTGACCGCCTGGTTGAAGTGGTGGCGCATTTGACAGAATAAAAAGAATGAGGATCACATTTTTAGGGACCGGCACATCACAGGGAATACCAGTTATCGCCTGTGAATGTGCCGTTTGCCGTTCTAGTGACCAGCATAACAAACGTTTGCGGGCATCCGTGTTCATCGAAACCAGAGGAAAAGCGATGGTAATCGATACCGGCCCGGACTTTCGTCAGCAAATGCTGCGGGCGGATATCAAGCACCTGGATGCCGCAATTTTTACCCATCAGCACAAGGACCATACTGCCGGCCTTGACGATATTCGCGCATTTAACCACAAGCAGCAAAAGGATATGCCGCTTTACGGCAGGCTGGAAGTGCTCAACCAGATCCGGAACGAATTTGCCTACGCATTTTCAGAAACGAGATACCCCGGTGTACCGCATTTCGAAATGCATGCCATTGAAAACAAGCCTTTTGATGTTGCTGGTATCCGTGTAATCCCGATTGAGGTAATGCACCACAGGCTGCCAGTTTACGGATTTCGCTTCGGTGACTTCACGTACATTACCGACGCCAATTTCATCTCGGAAGCAGAACAGGAGAAGATAAAAGGTACGCAGGTGCTGGTACTCGACACTTTGCAAAAAGAACCTCACCTGTCTCATTTTACGCTATCACAGGCATTGGCGCTCATTGAAAAGCTGCAAGTGCCCCGCGCGTACCTGACCCACATCAGCCACAAGCTTGGTCTGCACGCCACGATTGAAAAAGAGCTTCCGGCGAATGTCCATCTGGCTTACGATGGGTTAGTCCTGGACCTGGAAGATTTCTGAAACTCCGAATTGATAGCTAAAAGCTGCCCATTTCGGAAACTGCCTGCATCAGCAGACCAGTAAGATAACCGCCGTAAGTTCCGATCCCATAGCCCAGAATAGCCAATAAAACACCTACCGGGGCGAGCGAAGGATGAAATGCGGCTGCCACGACGGAAGCCGAAGCCGAGCCGCCCACATTTGCCTGGCTACCTACTGCCAGGAAGAAGAATGGGATTTTCAGCCACTTACAAACCAGTATAAGGATAATACCGTGAACGGTTATCCAGATCAGCCCGATCGCAAATAGTCCGGGGTTATCCGCCACCGCACCGAGATCCATTTGCATACCGATCGTTGCGATGAGCACGTAAAGAAACACTGATCCGAGCTTCGACGCGCCTGCATGTTCCAGCTTCCGGACAGGAGTTGCCGAAAGCCCGATCCCGATTAAAGTTGCAATGCTGATTACCCAGAAGAAGTTAGAAGTCAGGCTGTATTTTGCGAGAGCCGGATAATTTGTGGCAAGAAAAGGAGTGATTACCTCGGCAAGAGCGTGCGAAATGCCCGTCGCTCCGAATCCAATAGCAGCGATCATCATATAGTCCTGCATTGCGGGAATGCGTTCGTTGACCTTGTTTTCTCTGTCCAGATGAACTTTGACGTCATCTACCATACGACCGTCAGCTCCCAGCCAGGTATCCAACCGGGCCGCCACACCGGCTCCGTATATCAAAGCGGCCATCCAAAGTTCAGCGATCAAAACATCCACTGCAACCATTTGAGAAAACAGTACATCGCTGGGCTGGAAAACTTCCCGCATAGCAGTTTGGTTGGCGCCTCCTCCGATCCAGCTTCCTGCGATCGTGGCAAGTCCCCGCCAAACCTCATTGTTGCCTTCTCCTGCGACTGTTCCCGGGCTGATGCTCCCGACGATCCACAGTGCCGCCGGACCGCCGATCATTATTCCTGCTGTACCTGCCAGCATCGCGATCAACGCCTTTGGGCCTAATTTTGCGAGCGATTTCCAGTCCATCCCCAGCGTGAAAAACACGAGACAGGCAGGGAGGAAGTATTTGGAAACGACCGGATAAAGCTGAGAACCCGCGCCATCCACAATGCCGAATGAATTTAAAAGGCCGGGAATAAAGTAGCATAGCAACAAAGGAGGGATAATGCTGTAAAATCGTTTCCAGACTCTGCTGTTGAGCGAAGCTGTCAGGAAAACAGCGCCCAGGATCAGCATCAGTATCCCAAGTACTACCGCGTCGTTTTTAATCATTAAAAGAGTAAGGTTCGGTCAGAGGGTAAAAATAGCTTTGTTTTCGATAACTCGGCTGCATTCGTGAAGAGAGCTTTCGTTTTCATTATCAGTTGCGCGTGCCGGCTTTTGCATAAATGTTTTTTTTAAAATAATTTACATACCTGTTGGCAGGCGAATGCTGACCTTATTGACTTACTATGGCGATCTATAATTTATCAGTAAACGGGAAGAAAGTAAAGGTTGATGTTGAACCGGATATGCCTTTGCTTTGGGTTGTTAGGGATTTTGTCGGGCTTAAAGGGACTAAGTTCGGATGCGGAATGGCGCAATGTGGTGCCTGTACGGTGCATTTAAATGGGACACCTGCCCGGTCTTGTCAGACGCCGGTGTCTGCTTTGGCCAAAACAGATAAGATTACGACGATCGAAGGAATTGGTGACGGCAAGTTGCACGCGATCCAGAAAGCCTGGATTGAAGAGCAGGTACCTCAATGCGGATACTGCCAGTCGGGCCAGATTATGTCTGCAGTTGCATTGTTAAAATCAAATCCGAAGCCAACTGACGCAGACATTGACGTGGCAATGAGCGGCAACCTTTGCCGCTGTGGTACTTACGACCGGATCCGCAAGGCAATCCACCGTGCGGCAGAAGAAGTAAAGGTCGCAGAAAGCGGCATTGGGAAGATGTAAGTCGCAATTCACAAAATTTAGTCAATCAAGATCTTGGAAAACATACAACCATCACGCCGCAGCTTTTTGAAAGCAGGCGGCCTTGCTTCTGTGGGATTAGCGCTGGGAATATCAGGCTTTACTAGGAATGCAGCAGTAAAAAAGATCAGTCCGGCAATTATCAAGCTGGAAATCAATCCGTTCATTATCATCGATACGGCGGGCAATATCACATTGGTAAACCCGCGACCTGACATGGGGCAGGGGTCAACGCAGGCGGTACCGTCGCTGCTGGCCGAAGAACTTGAAGTAAGTTTGGAAAAGGTATTGATCGTGCAAAGCGACGGAAACGGCAAATACGGCAGCCAGACTTCCGGTGGAAGCAGCTCGGTACGTGAGCTTTGGATGCCGATCCGCAAGGCAGGCGCTGCCGCCAGGGAAATGTTGACTACCACAGCCGCCAAACGTTGGAATGTGCCGGTATCGGAATGCAAAGCCGAAGATGGGAAGATTGTACATCCAGGCAGCGGCAGGAGCTTTACCTACGGAGAACTCGCCGACGATGCATCTAAACTCGAAATTCCAAAAGCTCCCAAATTGAAGGAGTCCAAGGATTTCAAGATTATCGGTAAATACAATAAACGTCTCGACGTACCTGAGAGAGTAACCGGCAAAGCTGTCTATGGAATTGATGTGGAAGTGCCTGGAATGGTTTACGCGAGCATTTTGCATTCGCCTGTAATCCACGGTAAGGTGCTCAATATCGATGATTCGGAGACCAAAAAGGTCAAGGGAGTTTTAAAGGTGATCAAAACGGAGCGTACCATGCCGCACCGTACTTCTGAGGCTGTTGCAGTAGTGGCAACTAATTACTGGGCTGCATTGAAAGGTAAAAAAGCCTTGAAAGTGACCTGGGACAATGCCGATTATGAAAAAACATTAAACACTGCTGACTACTATAAGGCAACCGCTCAGGCCGCCGCCAAGCCAGGTGTTAACTTTGAGGAAAAAGGAGATTTCGCCGCAAAGTACGCCAAAGCACAGGAAAAGCTCGAAGCTAATTACCAGACGCCATTTTTAGCACACGCGCCCATTGAACCTGAGAATGCAATTGCGCACGTGAAGGAAGATGGAACCGTCGAAATCTGGGGTCCGGTACAAGGGCCAGACTGGACTTTGAGAGACGTATGCGGTTATTTGAAGGTTAAACCTGAGCAGGTAAAGATCAATGTCGCATTGCTGGGAGGCGCTTTCGGCCGCAAAGCTTATCACGATTTTGTGTTGGAAGCCTGTCACCTTTCTCGGGAGGTCAAGAAGCCCGTAAAGGTTATTTGGAGCAGGGAAGATGATATTGCGCAGGGACCTTACCGGCCGGGTATGCTCAGCCACATGCAAGGTTTTGTCGAGAATGGTAAAATCACCGGTTTTCACCATCATACTATTGGTGAATCTATATTAGGCCAGGTTTTCAAAGGGTTGAAAGAAGACGAAGCCGATGCCTGGATCGGTGGTGAGCTCAGTACTGAAAACAGTAAGTACCAGTTTGACTCCGCTTCTAAAATCAGCTGGACCAATGTGAAAACTGATATTCCTATCGTTTGGTGGCGGTCGGTTTATGCGTCTAACTTTGGCTGGGGGCAGGAATGTTTTGTAGATGAGCTGGCGCATTTGGCCAAGAAAGATCCCCTGCAGGCAAGACTGGATATCTTGCCGGATCCACGTTTTCAGAAAGTGCTTAAAACTCTTGCTGAAAAAGCCAACTGGGAGGAAAAGCTTCCGGAAGGAAGTGGAAGAGGGTTGGCTGTATTCAAATCTTTCGGGAGTATATCAGCTTGTTGCATTACTGTTTCGAAAAAGGATAAAGGAGTGCAAATCGATAAGGTTGTCTCTGTGATCGACTGTGGCCACTATGTTAATCCTGACAACGTAAAGGCGCAAACCGAAGGGAATATCGTTATGGGGCTAACCGCGGCTATCAAGGACGGAATTACATTCACGAACGGCAAGTGCGACCAAAACAATTTCCACGAATACAACATCATGCGGCTCAACGAAATGCCGAAAATCGAAGTGCACATTATTGACAGCGACGAGGTACCCGGTGGTGTTGGTGAGCCTGGCTTACCACCCATTGCGCCAGCACTAGGCAATGCAGTTTTCGCAGCGACCGGCAAAAGAATGCGTACGCTTCCATTCGATATCCATAATCTTGGTTAAAACTATCTGATTATCAACGAATAGGCAAAAAAATAGCAGTACTCGGAAGAGTGCTGCTATTTTTTTATGTTTTTAGAAGTGATTATTCAGCGCCGTCGGCTTTTGCTCTTGCTACGGCAAATTCACCCACTTTATGTCCTGATTCCAGACCAGCTTCACAATCAAAACGATAGTGGATCAATCCGTAGATTCTTGAAACAGAAGCTTCATTGGCCATCGCGTCGAGCTTTTGTTTCTCACCTGGGAAAATGTGCGCCAGCAGTTCAGCCGCTGCTCCCGAGAAGGTGGAATGCCCGGATGTATAGGATGGGAAATTAGGTAATCCAACTGAGGTTTTTACCTTCTTGTCCATTTGGTTCGGGCGCGGATAATAGTAATAATATTTAGCGTCCCAGCAGCAGATACCCGCATCCTGCAATGTGGTGCCCAATAAAGCCAAGGTTCTGGCGGTGCGTACTTCACTGAATTTGTTCTGGTGACAAAGGTTTGCTGCGCGTCTGTGCCAGTGGCCCGGTGGGGTGTAGCTGCCGACGCCGTCGGACCAGAAGCTCGCAATGCGTGCCTGCTCGCGGGTCTGGCTTTTGGCTATTTTTCGCAGCTCTTCCATATTTTTGTTAAACTCTTCACTGCCAATTGCGGGAGGAGGTGAAGGTCTCATGGTAGCTACTGCCTGACGGTCGAAGTTCCAGGGCATCACTGTTCCATAAGTAGGCAACATAGCAGGGCGTGCCGGCACTTCCTGGCTTACCCATGGTTCAGTAATGCCGATCGCCTTCGCATTTGCGATCATTTCAGCCGTTTTTGCCTGGTTGTTTGCTGCGCCCATCCCATCTGTTTTTGCGCGCGCCATCGCTTTTTCTCCTACGGCTTTGCCCAATGCAGCTCCTGCATCAATGTCGCTTTTCACATTTAATCCTGCCCAGAGCCTGCTTTCTTTATGCTCTTTCAACTTGGCTTCCAGGTAAGGTACCTCGCCGGGGAACATTGCTTTCAGTATTTGAAAGGAAGCTTCCGCCACCACCGCGTCCTCAGAAGGATAGGAGGGAAGATCCGTGACCGGCAGGAGTGTCTTGATCTCATTGTCTGACCTGGAAGGTGCGGGACGTTTGTACTTAAACTTATAGTTCCATGCTGCCACCAGCGCGTCGTACTGGGCCACGCTCAGGTAAGCGAGCGCTCTTGCTGTATAAGGCGGGTTTGCAAATGGAAATTTCGGGTCTGCAAGCGGATTGGCGGGATCGGGTACCGGGTATTTACCGTCCTGATTAGAAGCCGGCGGGGTATTGTACCTGGCAGCGAGCTCTCGACCGATCTCATTCCAGCGGAAAACAGCGCCTGCGCCCCAGTAATTTACCTGCTCTTTTTGTTGAGGTGTAACTGCATTTACAACCTCTTTGAGCTTGCGCAGCTCGGTTTTATAGTTTTCGCTGGTTATTTCGGCTGGCGCTTCCACGGGTATCTCTGACGATGCCGTCAACACGTAAGTCTTCCAGTTGCCTGCATTCTGGTCCAGGCTGGACGGATCATTGATTCCGATGGTAGGTTCCTGTACGACTTTATTACAGGAAAGCGCAATTACGCCGAGAAGAACAAAGGATGCGGACTTCGCAATTTTGTGTAAGAAAGAATAGCTATATCTCATTTCAGGAAAGATCAAAGTTTTTTGTCCGCCCTGGCATAGCGGAACTGGTAAAGAATGCCGGCCGAGAAAGCCGTGCTTTGTCCAACATTAGCGCCATTTACCACGTGTGCAGCCCGCGCATTTACGCCAATGTTCTTGGGTTGATATTTGGCATAAACCCCAACAGTTGTGGACTTCATATTATTGGTAGGAAATGGCATATCATTCCGGCGGATAAAATCCCCGCCTGCACATGCGCCGTACTCTGCGTAAGCTTCTGCCTGAATTGCCTTTTTGAGGTAACCCAGACGAGCAGCTGCGTCGTAAGCATTTGGAACACGAACCTGATCAGAATCGTACAGTTTTTCGTCAGCCTGGTAGGTATCCCGGTCTATTTTGATGTTGCTTCTGAATATGTAGCTTCCGTGAGCAGTCATGTATACGCCGGATTTGTGACGGTAATTGATCAGAAGTCGGGCAGTGGCCGTTTTGCATTGCAAGCCGATTGACATGGGCAGGAAGTCAGGAATGTAGTTCGTCACGGGAATGGAACCGCCCGCAATGGCGTGAAGGCTAAAACCTGACACATTCAAAAAGCGGTATTTAAGCCAGCCCGATGCATCCTGAAATCCCTTTTGCCACATCAGGTTGCCGGCGCTGGTCTGTGTCCAGATATAAGGAACCGCAGCAATTACATTGAGATTTTTGGTTATACCTACCGCCAGCATTGGCATTACACTTTGTGTTGTGTGTGTGCCAATGTTCAGGTTCTCGCGACGGAGGCTGTTTTCCCAGTATTTATCCCACGAGCTGTGTGAATAAGTGACGGCCAGGCAGGCAGTCTTTTTTGACATGTAAATGGCGTCGTTAGGCATTTGGGCAAAAACCTGCGACACGTGAAAGGTTAGCAAAAACCAGCAAGCGAGTGAAGTCCACCTGGTCAATGGTAAATATTTTTTCATATAATAAATGATTTTTAAGAGCATTCAAACAGCCGCATAGGGCAGTATGGAGTGCTATACAAGCAAAGCTTTTGAAGAAAAAATGGAGTTATGACCGGCGCTCAGGTGGAGGATTGCTGACCATTGCGGAAATAGAGGAATAGCTCCCGCTATAATCAAAGGTAGGGCGGTTAGGAACGCCCGTCATGGAATGAGGCTGAATGTTAAAGTCCTGTTTGTTTCCCGGTACATACGTTTTGATTAGCTCCGATAAGAGCTTCAATGCTTTGCTGCCTGGATGATCAGGTGTATCGCCGGGTTGGTTGCTGAGCATTTGCATGGCTGCGGTCAGCTCGAAAAACCTGTCGCGTGCGGCCTGGTTACTTTGCAGGGTAACATATAATGTATCGTTAGCATGCTGCACCTGAACCGGGTTGTAAAACTGATTTTCATGTCGGATTAATGCTTCGATCTGACTTGGAATTTCCAGATCTCCGGAGTAGGGCAGGGAAGGCAGGTAAACTTTCAACAGTTGCTGCTCAGCGATTGTCTCTGTTGTTGGCGCCACAAGGTAATCTTTTTCAAAAAAGATCACAGCTACGCTAAGCCCGAACGTATTGCAGAGCAACAAAACCAATAAAGCTACCGGCGCTAAACTTTTCAATTCTGAGAGGATTATATTCAAAGTAATCAAATTGATTGCATATAAACAAGATCTATTATCATACTTTATGGTAAATGAAGTCCATTAAATAAGTAACCTTGGGTTATATACTTTTGAATGTCGTCGAAGTTGGTTTGAAGGTGATCAGTCTGTATTTTGGCATTTTTAATTCAGCTTATTTGATATGCCATGAAAAAATCAGACATCAATCCCATGCCGCCCTTTTTTGACCGCTACATCAATCTTGTTGATGATATCGATATTATGGAAGGATTTGAAAAATATACACCGGCTGCAATCTATCATGATCTGGCTAAATTGAAGGCGCTGGGAAGCCGGGTTTACGCTCCAGGTAAATGGACGGTTCATGACACTTTACAGCACGTGATCGATAACGAGCGCATTATGGCGTATCGTGCATTGCGGTTTTCGAGAGGGGATGATACGCCACTGGCGGGATATGATGAGAATATCCTCGCGCCGAATACCACCGCGAATAAGCGCACCCTTGAAGACCTGCTTGCAGAATTTGACCTGGTGCGGGCAGCAAGTATTGCCTTATTCAGCAATATGAATGATGTGATGCTGCAGCGGGCGGGCAGTGCAGACGGCAAGCAAATTACTCCGCTGGCGCTGGCATTTGTGATTCTGGGGCATCCTGTTCACCACATGAATATCCTGTCGGAGCGGTATTTCCCGTTGCTATGAAACGCCGGCAAGCTGTTGCAAGGCTTCTTCCACGTTGGTAACAGGCAGCTGACAGGTTTTATCAAAGCAAATGTAAATCGCCGTCTGATTGTTGATTTCGGTCCGGTTTTGCAACAATGGAAGCTCCGAGGCTGCCGTAGTGCCCATTACGACTTTGTTTGGCACAAAAAAGCGGTCGAAGTCCTTACGAACCTGATCTGCCTGGGCGCCAACGATTGCTACTTCCGCAGTCGGTACCGCGTGCTGGCAGTACAGCGCGGCCCAGTTGGTTACCCACTGCACATCAGAAAGCAGC
This sequence comes from Dyadobacter crusticola DSM 16708, assembly GCF_000701505.1. Taxonomy (GTDB): domain Bacteria; phylum Bacteroidota; class Bacteroidia; order Cytophagales; family Spirosomataceae; genus Dyadobacter; species Dyadobacter crusticola. Next base: position 339,462 of record NZ_JNJB01000006.1, read on the forward strand.
AGCCGACTGATTTTTGAAAGCATTTTATTGGTAATATCCAGGTACTCGCTCTTATCTGTAATCAATGAGAGCGTATACAGGTTATGTGCCATGATGGAGTTGGAGCCGGGAATTACATTATCGAAAAGCTCTTTTTTCCTCGCAATCAAAGCTTCTCCATACACATCTGTAAAGTTGAAAAAACCTTCCTGCTCATCGTAAAAATTGGTCAGAGTGTAGGAAGTAAGTTCTTCCGCTTTACGGATCCAGTGTTCCTCAAAAGTGATTTGGTACAAGGAGAGACAAGCGCCGATAACTGCGGCATAATCTTCCAGAAAACCGGTCACCGAAGCTTTTCCATTTTTGTAACTGTGGAGCAAACGTCCTTCGGCGCTCATTTTTTCAAATACAAAATTGCCCGCTGATACAGCCATTTCCCTGATTTCCTCATCGCCAAGCGCACGGTATGCAGCTGCAAGACCTGTAATCAGCAGCCCATTCCATGAGGCAAGTATCTTATCGTCAAGCCCAGGTCGCACGCGGTGACTGCGATGTTCGAAGAGTATATCCAGCGTGCGGCGGTAATTTGCTTCAAACTGATCATGGTAGATCCCAGCGGCTTTCGCCGTATGAACTGGCGCTTCTGTAAGATGCAGATGATTGAAGCCGTGTTCCCAGTTGCCGTGGCCTGATATGTTATATAGTTTGGAAAACCAGTTGAAATCATCGCCTAATATTTCACGCAGCTCAGCTTCGGTCCAGATGTAAAATTTACCTTCCACACCTTCACTGTCTGCATCCAGAGCCGAGTAGAACCCCCCTTCTGCATGCCGCATTTCACGACCTAACCATCCGATCGTTTGCCGGATCCGGTCGGCATATAATGGATTTTGGGTGAGCGAGTAAGCTTCCGAGAAGATTTCCAGCAGCTGCGCATTATCATAGAGCATTTTCTCAAAATGCGGTATAAACCATTGATCATCGACAGAATACCGTGCCCAGCCGCCGCCAGCGTGGTCGTAAATTCCTCCCAGTGCGATCCGGTTCAGCGAAAGTTCAATGTGGCGCAGCGCTTCTGGGTTCTGGCTGATGTCGTAGTAACGAAGCAGAAATTTGTAAATGGAAGGCATCGGAAACTTGGGCGCCCGGTTCATGCCACCATTGTAGGTATCAAAGTTTTTTTGAAGCTGTTCAAACATTGAGTCTAAATGCGCGGCTTCAAATTCGGTATGCTGGGTGTTCAATCCATATTTTTCTGAATCGGGAATTGCCATATTTTCCACGAATCCTTCGGCTGATTTTGCCAGCTCGTCGTGGTGGTTTTTAAATGCATTATCAATGCTTTTCAGCAGCTGCACCCAGTTCTGAGGAGGCAAATAGGTGACTCCGTAAAATGGTTTACTGTCGGGCAGCAAAAATACGTTCAGCGGCCAGCCGCCGCGCACGCCCATTGCCTGCACTGCGTCCATGTACACCGCATCCACATCAGGCCGCTCTTCACGATCTACTTTAATGCAAACAAAATGCGCATTCATCACTTCGGCGATATCCTGCTTTTCAAAGCATTCCCGTTCCATCACGTGGCACCAGTGGCAGGCAGAATAGCCGATACTAACCAGAATAGGCTTGTTTTCCTGCCTGGCTTTTTCAAGCGCCTCATTTCCCCATGGATACCAATCTACCGGATTGTGGGCATGTTGAAGTAAATACGGGCTGGTTTCCTGGGCAAGACGGTTCATAATGCTGTTTTATTGGTTTACAACTACCTTTTTGGTAATTGTTTGGGTCGGAGTGTCGAACCGGACAAAATATATGCCAGAAGAAAGATAAGGAAGCGCAACTGAGTGCCTGGTCTCTCCTGCTTGTGATTTAAGGAGCTTTTGGTAAAAACTTTGCCCTTTTGTGTTCAAAATTGTCATCGACACATCGCTGCTGCCATTAGCTCCTGTGAGTACCACGTTGATCTCACGTGATACAATGTGCGGATATACATATGCGTCTGAGAGTGGCTGCTCTACACCATTCACTGTATCGTCCAGGTCAAACTTGCAGAGAAATACCTGCTTTCCATTCAATGTGATCGTGCGTGTCCATTTCTGGTGTGAGACCGCGATAGTTGTTTGCTGGTTGTCGGCAGCGTAAGGATTTTGAGCTGCGATCAGAATTTCCCTGCCTTTGACAACACCCCGCCAGACCGGGTTTTGCAGCTCCATATGATCGCGGGCTGACTGCGGTATTACCAGCTGGTAAGCGCCTTCAAACATGCTCCTGAACTCGGAAAGCCGGTACAAACCATAAATAAAATGTTCGTAAGGTGCATAGTTTTCCTGACGGTTACCGGGAAAAAATGGGTTTTCCCAGAGCCAAAGCCCTTTTGCACCAGAGAAGAAGGGGAAAATAGCCGTAGCCTCGGCCTGGTACTTGTCGATCAGCGGCGTGTTCGGATCGTAGCTGTCGTGAATTCTCATCCATACAAACGGAATGACGGGTTTGTTGCTCCAAGCTGCATTGGCTTCGATATTGAACAGCAGGTAAGAAAGATAATCCTTACCGATAGGATGCGCATAACCATAATAGTAGTAAGGCGATGGCGACTGAAAATCAAGTGAATTGAAAAAGTTGCCTCCGATCTTACCACTGTTATCCTGAGCCAGGTAGTGTGTTCGCGCCAGGTTAGTGGTCCAGTCCTGCCAGGAATTAGAGGTGATATTAAGCCAGGTATTGCGGACCGGAACATCGCTGTAACTCGTTATTTGGGCAGTTACACCTTTTGCACGCAGCCGGTTGACAGCTTCTGCGTACCACCAGCGCATATCCCGTTTGTAGGTAAGCAAGAAATCCTGATCAGAAAGGTTGCGGTAATTTTGCGGGATCTGGTTATTCGTTTTTAATGCAAGAATGTCGCGGTCTTCTCGCTGCATTCGTTCAATGTCAAGGCACACAATATCTACATCAGTCACGGTACCGGCAAAATTGTCCCAGTAATTGCGGTAGGCTGCTGTGTCGTTTCCCCACGGACTTCTGAGTGCATTATCCGCCCACGGCTGGTTGCCGCTCGATGTCGCTACTCCGTACCAGAGCACAGCCCTTTGCTGGCGTGTAAGTGAGCCTGGCTCATTGCCGGAGAAGGAAGCGAGGTGACTAAATCCGTGCTGCAACGGCTGTGACTGTGTATCGCCGAAACGTGGGCCGCTGTAAATGATCTTGAATGGAAGGGAGAATGTTGGGAATTTGCCCCATTCTATGGTGTTGTTACCGGTAACCGGATTTAGTACAAATGCGGGCTGACAATCCTGTCCGAAGCACGTGAAACCGGTAAATAGCAGTAGGAAAAGTGTCGTATAAAATTCCTTAAAATAGATTTTAGCAGATTGAATCATAAGAATGGCCAGACAAATTCGTTACTTTTGCGACGTGTATAATGTTGTTTTTCCGGGAAAAGCGAATGTATTTTACAAGATTCAAACTACTCGGTAACTAGCCTGAAAATTTAAATCCAGAAGAATTATGAAAAAAATATTGCTACTCGCCAGTCTTGTTCTTGGCCTTTTTATGGCAGCTTGTGACAAGGACAAAGATAAGAACGAAAACCCGCAGCCCACAGAAAAGGACAAAATACTCGTCAACTATCCGTGGCGCATGTCAAAGGTGACTGATTTGTCAGGTAAGGATATTCCGATCAATTTGCTGAATACGCAAACACAGGCGATCAAGCAGGTAATGGATATTCAGTTTATGCAAAACAATGTCACCAAAGCAATTGACCAAAAGTCCAAGCAGGTGATCAATGGAGGTACCTGGTACCTGATCGATGAAGGAGCAATATTGGATATCTCAATCTCCGGGTTTGCCGGGAAGTTCGGCGTTGAGGAACTTACCAATAGCAGGATGCGGCTAAAAAGCACAATGCCTGTTAATGGAGTTGATCAGGAGACTATTATGGTATTTGAGCCCGTGATCTAGGTCTTGTTTCGAATATATATGAGTGGAGCGGCGGATTAAATCTGCCGCTTTTCTTATTTTGTGCCAAACATATTTGAATGAAAAAGAATAACCCTTCTATCATTAACGCGTGGTGTATGTACGACTGGGCCAACTCGGTACATGCACTTGTAATCGTTTCCAGCATATTTCCGGTTTACTTTAGCGCAACTGCCCTCAGTGCCTCGGGGCGCCCGGAGGTAGACTTCTTCGGATTTTCCATTAAAAGCTCAGTGCTTTTTTCCTACACAGTTTCTGTTTCTTTCCTGATCACCGCCCTGCTTGTTCCCATTTGTACGGCAATCGCCGATTATACCGGCAAGAAAAAGCGATTTATGCAGTTCTTCTGTTATACTGGTGCATTGAGCTGCATGCTCCTTTATTTTTTTACAAAAGATACCCTGATAGCTTCAATCTTCCTTTTCGGTTTGAGCCTGGTAGGGTGGAGTGGGAGCATTGTTTTCTATGATTCCTATTTGCCCGAAATCGCAACGGAAGACAATTTCGACCGGTACAGCGCACGCGGATTTTCGCTGGGGTATCTTGGAAGTTGTCTGCTGCTGCTTTTCAACCTGAGCATGGTCCTGTTCCCTGATTTCTATGGAATCACCCAAAAGGCGCTGCCTGCACGGATCTCGTTTTTTACTGTGGGACTTTGGTGGATACTATTCGCGCAAATTCCCTTCCATTATCTGCCCGAAGGAAGAAGTGATAAGCAAAAAGGCGGCAGCTGGATTTTGAATGGATTCAGAGAGCTAAGCAAAGTATATGGCAATTTGCGGGAGCAGCCCTACCTGGCTAAGTTCCTGACTGCATTCTTTATTTATACAATGGGGCTTAGAACGGTGATGTATGTAGCTACAATTTTCGGCGCAAGCGAGTTGAAATTACCTTCCCAAAGCCTGATCATAACAGTACTGCTGATTCAGCTGGTGGGAATTGCGGGTTCCTACACCTTTGCCTGGCTCTCTGCTCAGATAGGAAACATCTATGCATTGATGACTGGCGTCGTGATCTGGATCGGCATTTGTACCGGCGCCTACTATACCACCGAGGCAATGGAATTCTATATGATCGCCTGCACAGTCGGGATGGTAATGGGCGGTATTCAATCGCTTTCACGCTCGACTTACTCGAAGCTGATCCCCGAAAATGTGAGTGATACCGCCTCTTATTTCAGCTTTTATGACGTCACCGAAAAGCTGGCGATCGTGCTCGGTACCTTTATTTACGGAATGGTAGAACACATTACGGGCAGCATGCGCAACAGTATTCTAGCATTACTTGTGATCTTCGTGCTGGGTCTCGTTTTGCTTTATCGCATTCCTTCTCTCAAAGTTTACCGCTTTGAATTGGATAAGAAAAGTAGCTGATTACAGCGCTATCCGGTGAATCTGACCTGGTTTTTGGCTTAATCAATCCGTTTATCTTCGTTGTTAAATCCCCCGCGCTGGCACAATTCTTATCGACTTTGGTTCAACGTTGGTTACATTTTCACATATACATTGAGTGTTGCTGTACGTGAGTTCGGCTGCATTTGGAAATCAAATCAGGTAAAAGATGCAAAATCACACCAATTACGGGTCTTCCAAAAGCAGGGAAGCGTCCTTTGACACAGAAGCTTTTCGGGACGATCTTCCCCGGGCTGTCCTCCGACCAAATGAGTATATCCTGCTCGACGGTGAATGGAAATTCGCTGTTGATGCAGAGGACAGGGGGCTGGTTGACAGCTGGTATGTGAAACACGATTTTACACGAACAGCAAACTGGCCGGGCAGCGTAGAACAGCATTTGGCTGGCTCACAGAACGAAATAGCCTCCTGGCAGGACAAGATTGTAGTTTGGTACGAAAGGAATTTTGAGCTGCCTGAACAAGCCGCGTCGGTGATAGCCAGCGACACTATTCTGCAGCTGACTTTTGGGGCCTGTGGATACGCAACGATGGTTTGGCTCAATGGGCATTTACTTTCCACGATTGAAGGGGATCAGATGCATACCGGAGAGTATACCTCATTTTCCTACGAACTTGAAATGCTGAAACCTGTTAACCGGCTTACGGTCCGGGTTGCCAGCAGTATGGATGCGGATATACCCCGCGGGAAGCAGGAATCGCACGTTTATAAACGCGGCGGAATCTGGTACCAGACCTTTACTGGCGCAGTCCGGAGTGTCTGGCTTGAAAAGGTGGAGAGAAACCGGCTGCGGTCGCGTGTGGGTGTGGTCAGCATCATTGAAGATAATTTAGTACGGTTTACATTGACAACCCGCATTCATGATCCGGGTAAGTATAAGATCAAACTATGTATTTTCCCTGTTGAAAGCGATGAGCTGGTAGCAGAAGACGAGTTTGAGCTGGTACTGGAAGCGGGTCAGAAATCTCAACGCCTCGTTATTGATCTCCCAAATGCGTCGCTTTGGTCCGTAGAAAGCCCCAACCTGTACCGGCTGGTCGCGCAGCTTATTGACGACGACGGTGCAATTTCAGAGATTGAAACGAAGTTTGGTTTGAGGAAATTCGAGGCAAGAGGTAATAAGCTTTACTTGAATAACAAGCCCATTTACCTCGATGGGATCTTGTACCAGCCGGGTAATTCAACTTACCATCAGATCAAAAAGCATTTGCTTGCGATGAAGGAACTTGGCTGCAATCTCGTCCGGATCCACATCGCCGGTGTAGATCCGCGCATTTACAAGCTTGCAGACAAAATAGGAATTCTGCTATGGGTGGAGGTGCCCAGCCCGCATCAATCCACTTTCCAAAGTCGTGAGAATCACCGCGCGGAGCTGAAACGAATGGTAGCGCTAATTGGTACCCATCCTTCTGTAGTGATATGGAGCTTATACAATGAAGATTGGGGTGTGCAGGATATTGCGCACAACCTGGAAACGCAGCAGTACATTATCGATATGTACCATTACATGCAAATTTCATATCCACAGTTCCTGGTTGTTGATAACGATGGCTGGCAGCACATTTCCCTGGAAGGAAGGCTTAAATCAGATCTTTTAACGGCACATTTATACACGCCGAACTTGGAGGATTGGAAAAGAATGCTTGATGATTTGAGAGACGGGAAATTTGAAAAGGTAGCAGCTTTCCCGCTTGTGGTGGGAGATCCGTTTTTCTATCGCAAGCAGGTTCCATTGATAGTAAGTGAATGGGGTGGGTTTGGTTTCCAGGATTATGGCGGGCCAAAAGACGACGCTGCCCGTGCAAATCAAATCGCGCTTTACAAAGCAGAACTTCGTAAACGCGACATTTCTGGTGATGTTTACACACAGGCCACTAACATTGAAGATGAACAAAATGGCTTAATTGACCCGGAAACAGGCGCGTTGAATGTTCCCGCCGGCCTGTTGGCATCGAAGCGCAATGCTCTTTGACACTCTTATGAAATGAGTGGATTTTTCTGTTTTTGGAAGAATAGGATTATCTGTAAATACTTGATGGCCTAGCATCGCATTACAAAAAAGCATGGAACTTACGGAGAGGCAATGGCTGCTGTTTGATTTTGTCAAGGAAATGCACGGCACGCAAGTGCGGAAGTATTCAGGTAAGCCTTATTACACACATCTTCTGAGCGTCGCCGACACGGTGAGCCGATATTCCAATGAAGGTTGTGAAACTGAAATTGCGCTTTGCCACGACCTCATTGAGGATACGCCATGTTCGCTGGCTACACTATCGGGTTTACTGATCAAGCTCGGCTATAATGTTCAGGAGGACGCTCAAATACTTGCTGCCGTCGATGATCTTACCGATAAGTACACGAGCGCCAAATATCCTCACCTTAACCGGGCTAAGAGAAAACAAATGGAAGCTGCGCGTATCATCTCTTCGAAACCAATCGCGCAAACTGTCAAGTATGCAGATATCATCGATAATATCGTCTCCATTGCTGCAAGCGACAGGGGCTTTGCCCGTGTTTATCTTCGGGAAATCGATCATTATCTCTGGCGGCTAAACAAAGGCAATCCCGACCTGTATCAGGAATGCTGCACTGTTTTTACACAAACCCTGAAAACAGTCTCCTTCTAACATTTACCACTTTGACAGAATGATGTATGAATTCATCCGAACAGAAAGATTTTGAACACGCGACTCCAACAGAGGATGAGATAAACGGAACCATCGACCGTTTACAGGAAAAACTGAAAGATGCGGGAACAGAAGGTGAGCTTGCAGAAGCTTACACTCAGGCTATTGAGATTCTGAGTAAACGGATAACCAATTACGAAGAGCTAGTCCTCCAATCCAAATCAGAAGCTTCTAAGACGCTTGGCGTGTTGGCGGTCCGCTATCTTAATGGGGAAACAGGCACGGATGTCCTGCTCAACTATCCATTCAAAAAACAATAGCCTGTCCCAACAAAGGAACAGGCTATTCTTCTTATCTATAAACTCAGACCGGTTAACCGGCTTACAGTGTTCTTTTCACTTCACGTAGCTCAAAGCTTTCGATAATATCGCCGATTTCGATGTCGTTGTAGTTTTTAACACTCAAACCACATTCATAACCATTTCTTACTTCCTGAACATCGTCTTTGTAACGTTTCAGAGAGTCGATCTCACCTGTGTAAAGCACGATACCATCGCGGATTACGCGGATCTTATTACTGCGTTTTACATAACCGTCTGTCACGTAACAACCTGCAATCGTGCCTACTCGGCTGATTTTGAACACCTCGCGGATCTCTATGTTACCGGTAATGATCTCTTCGATTGTCGGAGCGAGCATACCTGTCATCGCATCCTTGATCTCGTCGATCGCCTGGTAAATTACAGAGTAGTGACGAATCTCGATCTGATCCTGTTCGGCCATTTTCTTCGCATTTGAAGAAGGTCTCACCTGGAATCCTACGATAATCGCATCCGAAGCAATCGCAAGGTTTACATCTGATTCGGAAATCTGACCCACTGCTTTGTGGATGATGTTAACCTGAACTTCGGAAGTAGAAAGTTGCAGTAATGAATCCGAAAGTGCTTCAACTGATCCATCCACGTCACCTTTCACAATCAGGTTCAGCTCGCGGAAGCTACCAATCGCCTTACGACGGCCAATTTCTTCAAGCGTAATGTGCTTGCGGGTCCTGATCGATTGCTCACGCTGAATTTGCTCACGTTTAGTAGCAATATCACGGGCATCACGCTCATTTTCAAAGACATTAAACCTGTCACCAGCTTGTGGCGCTCCGTTGAGTCCCAACAGCTGCACTGGTGTGGAAGGTCCGGCAGTTTTCAACCTCTTACCAAGATAATCGGTCATTGCCTTCACTTTACCGTAATGTGAGCCTGCGAGGACAACATCACCCACTTTCAATGTACCTGTCTGCACCAGGATAGTAGTTACATAACCACGTCCTTTATCAAGCGACGCTTCCACTACTGTTCCAACAGCTCTGCGGTTAGGATTCGCTCTCAATTCCAGAAGCTCTGCTTCCAGCAATACTTTTTCTAGCAGCTCATCGATACCCAATCCTGATTTGGACGAGATTTCCTGGGTCTGGTATTTACCGCCCCATTCTTCAACAAGCAAGTTCATATTGGCCAGCTCCTCGCGAATTTTTTCGGTGTTGGCACCTGGCTTATCTACTTTACTGAATGCAAATACGATCGGCGCACCTGCCACCTGTGCGTGGTTGATCGCTTCACGTGTTTGGGGCATCACACTGTCGTCCGCTGCAATTACAATGATAACAACGTCGGTAACGTTGGCACCACGTGCACGCATCGCTGTAAATGCTTCGTGACCCGGTGTATCCAGGAATGTAACCTGCTTGCCGGTTTTTGTTTTTACGCTATAAGCTCCAATGTGCTGGGTAATACCACCTGCTTCACCACTAGCTACGTTCTCCTGACGGATATAATCGAGCAGCGAAGTTTTACCGTGGTCAACGTGACCCATAATTGTAACGATAGGAGCTCTTTCCAGCAGACTTTCTTCATCATCTACTTCCTCCTGAACATCATTCTGAACCTCTTCCTCCGCGGAGATGAACGCAACTTCAAAGCCAAATTCATCAGCAATAAATGTGATTGCTTCTGCATCGAGACGCTGGTTGATCGAAACGAACATACCCATGCTCATACAAACTGAGATAACTTCCTGGACTGTTACGTCCATCAATGAAGCCAAATCGTTTGCCGAAACGAATTCTGTTACGCGCAATACTTTTGTTTCCTCATCACCGAAGCCATTTGCATCGTTTTGATCTGCTCTGTCACGACGACGTCCGCCTTTTCCGCCACGGGCCATATTTCTGGTGTTACCACCGCCCATACGCGCCATTGTAGCCTTGATATTGTCTGATACTTCTTTGTCAGAAACCTCTTCGCGTCGGCCACCTCTTCGGTTATTGCCGGCACCACTTCTGTTATTGGTATTTGTATTCGTGTTAGGTCTTGCATTTGCCTGGCCAGTTCCTGGCTGCGTTGTTGTACTACCAGTAGCAGGTGTACCCGGACGTGCCGCATTAGGTGCACTTCCTTCGCGTGGCCGGCCGGTTGCAGCATCAGTTGCTGCGGGTGTTGCCGGTTTGTTATCTCCTGGCAAGCCAGCTCCGTCGCGTATCCGTTTTCTCTTTCTGCGGCGTTTTTTATCTGCAGCAGTATCACTGCTGGATGCAACTGGGTCTTTCTTTTTAGCTCTATCAGAAGGAAGCTCGATCTTGCCAACTACACGCAATCCGCGCAGCTGTTCTCCGCGTGCTTCGATCAGCTCAGATCCCGCAGGCTCACTTTCAGTGGCTGCAACCGGAGTAGCAGCAGCTGGCTTAGCAGCTTCAACGGGCTCAGCCACGGGCGCGGGCTCAGCAGCAGGAGCTGGCTCTTTCTCAGGCGTGGCAGGTTTCGGAGCCTCGGCTGGTTCGGGTGCTTTTTCTTGCTTAGGCTGTTGCGGCTCTTCTGATTTCTCTGCAACAGGGGCCACAGGTGCAGCCTCTTCTTTGGGTTGCGCAGCAGCAGGTGCAGGCGCAGCTTCGGGCTCCTTAACAGGAGCAGGGGCTGGCTGGGTTTCTTTTGCTACAGGTTCCGGTGCTGGTTCAGCGACAGGTTTCTGCTCTTGAACTGGCGCAGGTGCCGGCTGAGCAGGTGCCGGTCTCTTTTGATCAAGATCAATTTTTCCAACAACCTTAATCCCCGGCAAACGATTTTCAAAAGCAGGCTGGGCTGTGGCAGGAGCTTGTGGCTCTGCTACCGGCTTTTCTTCGGCCTTTTGCGCATTGCGGAAATACAAGATCCCGTCAACATCGCTTTTAACTTTATCCTCTTTTATTTCAGCAGGAGCTTCTTGCGGCGCAGCAGGTTTCTGAGACAATGACGAACGCAGGTCATCGGACTTGAAATCTTTCGCCAGAAACTCGATTTGGTCGGAATTAATTTTGGTATTCGGGTTTGTTTCCACCTTATACCCTTTGGCAGACAGATGATCCACGATCGTAGTAATTCCCACGTTCAGGATCCGTGCCACTTGGCTAAGGCGCATCATTTTATCTTCTGCCATATTAGCAATTAATAGAAAAAAAGTTTTGCATTGTGGCAGTTTCAATCACAGCGATTGATGCCGCCAATTATTATTATTCAAATTCTTTACGAAGGATTTCCAGTATTTCTTCTACCGTCGCTTCTTCGAGGTCAGTTCTTCTCACGAGCTCCTCTCTGCTCAGGGCAAGTACACTTTTCGCGGTATCCAAACCGATTTTGTGCAGCTCGCTGATGATCCATTCATCGATCTCATCAGAGAACTCCGTCAGATCGACATCTTCATCATTTTGTTCTTCAACATCGCGGAACACGTCAATTTCCATTCCAACCAGCTTACCGGCCAATTTAATGTTCTGGCCACCTTTACCAATTGCGAGCGATACCTGATCCGGTTTCAGGAACACCGATACGCGTTTCGCATCCCGGTCGATCTGCATAGAGCTTACTTTTGCAGGGCTTAACGCTCTGCTGATCAGCAGTTCAAGGTTATCCGTATAGTTGATTACATCGATGTTCTCATTTCCAAGTTCACGCACTATTGAATGGATCCTGGATCCTTTCATACCTACGCAGGCGCCTACCGGATCAATTCTGTCGTCGTAAGATTCTACTGCTACTTTTGCACGCTCGCCTGGTTCACGGACTACTCTTCTTACTGAGATAATGCCGTCGTAAATCTCAGGTATCTCCACTTCAAAAAGCCTTTCCAGGAATACAGGAGAAGTTCTTGATAATGTGATCTTCGGAGAACCGTTATTCATTTCTACTTTGTGGATCACCGCTTTAACGGATTCTCCTTTACGGAAGCGGTCCTTAGAAATCTGCTCATTCCGGGGCAATGAAAGTTCGTTTCCTTCTGAGTCCATGATAATGACCTCGTGACGGAGTGTCTGATACACTTCCCCGGTAATCATTTCACCAACCTGATCCTTATATTTCTCAAACATGATTTCTTTTTCCATGTCCTTGATCTTCTGGATCAGCGTCTGGCGTGCGGTTTGAACCAGCCTGCGGCCAAATTCAACCAGCTTAACTTCTTCTGCAACTTCTTCGCCTACTTCAAAGTCACTCTGGATTCTGCGTGCTTCCGCGAGCGGTATTTTATTGTAATCCCAGATATCTTCCGAATTATCGTCAACGATTTCGCGGGTACGCCACATTTCAAGGTCACCGCTCTCTGGGTTGATAATCACATCGAAATTATCGTCTGTACCATATTTTTTACGAATCATAGTACGAAAAACCTCTTCTAAAACACTGATCATCGTAGGGCGATCGATGTTTTTAGAGTTTGCAAACTCCGCGAATGATTCAATTAATATTCCGCTATCCATTGCTTATTGAAAGAATATTTGCTGATACTAAGTTATACATATTATGCCATTGATTACAAGCCAGCTCCGGCATTCCGGCCCGTAATTCTATTTAAATGAAATTTCAACCAGCGTCTTCGAAATCTCGCTCAGCGCGATTTTGCGGACAAGCTCGCCGGGTTCAACAGGTACTTTCGGTTTTTTCTTTGGCAACGGCAGCTCAATTGTTATCTCCTCCTCGCTCGCCTCGGTTAGTTTGCCGGTTACCGCCTCACCTGTTTTCAAAGTGACTTTCAGGTTTCTGCCAATATTTTTGGTGTATTGACGTGGCAGTACCAATGGATGGTCAAGGCCAGGCGAAGAAACTTCGAGTGTGTAAGCCTCTGAAATCAGGTCCAGCTCTTCGAGCTGCTTGGCCAGCTGACGACTGATAGAAGTGCATTGCTGGATAGTAATGCCCTGGTCACTGTCAACAAGTATTGTTATTTTTTGGCTAAGCTTGGAAGGTTTGTTGATGATGTCAACCAAATAACAATCACCGTTTTCCAGCAGAGGAGCCAGTAAGACTTCTAAATGTTCCTTTATTGTCATGAAAGACCTTAATGCAAATAAAAAAGGGGATTAATGTCCCCCTCAATCAATCGATCAAAATAGAATTGGATGCAAATATATAACTATTTTATCACAACTACAACTGACTGCGACTCTTCAAAATTGATAACCAGTGCCTATTTTTGTCAAAATTTGATTTTCTACAATGAAGGGATTGATAAAGTTTTTGTGGTTTTTATATACGTGTTTTGTCTTCTACACCTTCCTTGTTTACGGACTCGTTTTGTGGACTCCATTTGACGGCTGGATCGCCGGTTTCATGATGATGTCTTTCCCGGTTGTGATGATCGTACATATTGTTTCGGTACCTGTCTGGTTTCTGTTTGGGTCAAAAAAAGCGTTGCTGCCCCTTGTTACACTTGCTGTCGGCTGTATTTTTTTGCCACGTACCTTTGCATTTGGAAATCAGGCGGATGCGGGAGAAGATCAGAAACGCAGCTTCAAGGTACTTGGCTATAATGCACACGTTTTTATGCTTAATTCCAATCGCCGGGATCCTGCTACAAAACAGCAGATCGCCAGTATGAAAGAATGGATCTCAGGAACTAATGCCGACATTCTGTGTATGCCTGAATTCTACGACGAGGATGTTAAGCTGTTCCGTACCACTGAATATTTCAGGAAGCAGGGATATCGCTATTCAGTCAATTTTGAAAGATCCAGGAAGCACAAGGAGGCGCAGTATCTGGGTCTCGCGCTTTTTTCAAAATACCCCATTATTAGTCAGCACGACACAATCTTTCAGGCACAAAATGGAATGATCCGGGCTGACATTGCGATCGGGCGTGACACGGTGAGGGTAGTTGCTCTTCACTTATACTCGATGACATTGAACCTCAGCCGGCTGGCTCATCAAAAGCAAATGGATGGTGTTGTAAAGGAGGGTAAGTTTACTTTCGGTAAAATGAAAGATGGTTTTAAAAAGCGATCAAAAGAGCTAGCCGCTCTGCAGGCCTGGACCCTGAATTCACCTTATCCGGTATTGATCTGCGGAGATTTCAATGAAATTCCTTACGGATATGTCTATGGTGAGCTGCGAAGGGACTTTGCAAATGCATTTGAGGAAAAGGGTACTGGTTTTGGCTTCACTTTCAACCACATTCCCTACTTTATCAGGATCGATCATCAGTTTTACGATTCCAAAAAGCTTGATTTGCTCAATTTCACCACTCACCGTGATGTTAAATACTCAGATCATTATCCTATCACAGGCACTTATCGTTTTAGTGACCAATAATCACGTTTAACTAAGCCGCAGCTGTGAAGGCGCTTGCATTTACCACAGCTACATTGCCCCTTCTTGTTCTCACAACCTCACCCCTCTAACCCGGCGCTGCGACGGCATTACCAGGCTTAAAACCTGTTTGAGCCACTTTCAGGCTTTTTTTTGCTCAAAATTCCTGTTAGGCCTTTTACCCGGTACAGTATTTGCTAAGGTCGCGTGCATTCATCAACATAAATCATGGGAACTATGGAAAAACAAACCAGAATCAAATAGGGTATTATCTCCAATGTGTACCCATCAGCCTTGCTAACAGTGCCGTGTACGTTGTACGATCTTTACTGCCGGCAAGCACCAGTTATTTTCTTAAGCTATTTAAATCTTTAAGAGTCATGCAGATCCAATTACCGAGTAACCTGGTTTGTTTTTCCCATTTACGCTGGGATTTTGTTTATCAGCGCCCACAACACCTAATGAGCCGTTTCGCTGCCGAATCGGTAGTATATTATGTAGAAGAACCCATTTTTGAAAAGGATGTTGTGCCTGCGATGGTGGTTAGCCGCCGGTTAGACCATCTCTGGGTTTGTGTACCTCACTTACCCCACGGCCTTAGCGCGGAGCAGATCAACTTCAATATCCATAAATTGCTGGTATCGATGCTGGCGGACGTAGATATGTCTGATTGCATTTTCTGGTACTATACACCCATGGCGCTGAAATTCTCCGCCGACTTTGATCCCGCCTGCATTGTTTACGATTGCATGGATGAACTTTCCGCATTCAAATTCGCTCCGGCAGAATTGAAGAGGTTAGAAAGAGAACTTATGAATGCCGCATCCGTGGTATTCACAGGCGGACACTCGCTTTACGAAGCCAAGCGGCACCAGCACGAAAACATCCATCCATTCCCGAGCAGCATTGACAAGCAGCATTTTCAGCAGGCACGAGAAGCTTGCGAATGCCCGGCAGACCAGGCTTGCATCGAAGGATTTAAGCTAGGGTTTTATGGTGTCATCGACGAGCGATTTGACACAGACCTGATTGCACAGATAGCTACCATGCGACCTGAGTGGCAGATCGTCCTGATTGGTCCCGTTGTTAAGATAGACCCTGCTATGTTACCGGCGAATCCAAACATTCATTACCTGGGTTCAAAAAGCTATGAAATGCTACCTAAGTATCTGGCAGGGTGGGATGTTGCTTTGATCCCCTTCTTGCTTAACGAATCGACTGTCTTCATCAGTCCGACAAAAACACCTGAATACCTTACAGCTGGTAAGCCGGTGGTTTCAACTGCGATCCGGGACGTGATTACGGGATATGGGGAAAACGGCGCAGTGTCAATTGCCTCAAATGCCGAAGAATTTGTAGAAATTATCGATGGGCATGTTGCGCAACTGCCTGGTGCGGAATGGCTGGAATTTGTGGATGGACTTTTGGAGGATAACTCTTGGGATAACACATTCAAGCAAATGAAAGCTTTAATTATTGACAGCACGAAGTCGACTGAGATCATCGAACTGTACCGTGCGAAGCTTCCGGCGCAAAGGAGTGTCTGAAAAAAGCGTGTTTGACGTTCTTAATATTTAACGCCTAGACTGTCAAGTTCTGCAAGTGAAATGGTAGGAGGGAAAATGCCCTGATCAAGCTTTTGTGTGACCAGGGTACCCGTCTTTTTTGCCAATTCCTCGGAGCGAAATCCGCTGTTGCCCGGCACGCCCGGAATCGTTGCCTGCTCGATCACTGGGATGGTATCCTGATAAATCCGGTAAGCCCAGCCGGTCTCTTTTTGAAAGGTCTCGACCCTGAAAGCAGACCGGCCTTCGCCGGTGAAGCTGCTGCTTTTGTTAGTGAAAAGCAGGTAAGCTGCAACAGCGAAGGCCAGCAAGCAAATAACTGTAATAATACTAGTCTTCTTATTGATCACTGGTTGTCGTCGTCATTTTTTGCGACAGTTGGATCAAATGCCCAGAAATCATCAGTTCCACCTGTACCAGACAAACTTCCTGTGCCAAAGTAAATCAGGTTACCAATAGAAAATCCGGCAGCATAACCTCTCTGCTGCCCTTCAAAACCTGCTTTTTCAACCCAGCTGTTAGACCCCGGAGTAAATTCCCAAACGTCAGATTTATTGTCACCACCGATGATGTAAGCTTTATCGCCCAGCGTAAGTGCGATGCCGTTAAATCTGGCGTCAAAATTTTCTTTCACGTCATCATTTGGAAAATCAATGCGGGTCCAGGCACCCTTTCCGCTACCTGCAGCAGGGTCAAAGCTGTAAATATCATTTGTCGCAACCGTAGAGTTGCTTCTTCCGCAGCCAACATATCCTTTTCCGCCAATTGTGAATGCAAATGCGCCTGCACGTTTACCACCTATAAAAGTAGCCATTTCGGTCCACTTGTCGGTGGTTGGATTGTATTCGTAAAAATCCTGGAAGTAGTTGCTTCCATTATATCCTAGTCCCACATACGCTTTGTTGTTTACAACGAAAGATGAAGCGTACTGACGGGTTCCAGGAAAATCAGCGATTCCTTTCCACTTGTTTGTAGCAGGATCGAATTGGTAGAAGTCTTTCTTATAACCGTTATCAACAGTTGTTACATTATCATAACCTGTTCCAACATAAGCTTTTCCGTCAAGTACAAATGCAGTGGCATCATTGCGGCCTGTTCCTGGAAAAGGAGCTACTTGTGACCATATTTTATCAGACGCATCGTACGCCCAGAAATCTTTAACCCGCGCCACTGTCTCATTCGTATAGCCAGTTCCCACATATCCAACATCGCCAATCACGAAACTTACAGACCTGGTTCTTCCCGAGCCGCCGAAGCTGGGAAGATCTTTACGGAACCAGTTTCCCTGCAGATCTGCAGCCGGATCATCATCCTTACAGCTGATCTGAGCAAATGCAAGTGAAGCAACTACAATGGCTAACGAAGTCTTTTTTAAAGTATTAAACATGAAAAAATATAGTTTGACGAATTGATACAAATGAATACTGACAAGATTTTTCAGGGCTAAGTGCCTGTGCGGATAAAGGTGTTTTTACACAAAATTTTTGCAAACATAATATCTTCAACCTGCTAAGTAAAAATTATAGGGGCTTTTTTGTCCAAAACTTTACCGGTCAGTTACTTTTAACGCGGATTCACTCAGGAATGTTGCCAACACCGTAATACTGCTTTTTCCTGACAACTTATATGTGCAATTAGTTGAAATAGGTCCGGCAGAAAATGCGTTTGTAACTAGGCTTGCCACTTTTCGGCCGGCTGTCGCGTATAGTTCAAAAAGCCTTCCGAAAAGCAATACGTGCCGCTCCGCTTGTTTGTTGCAAGTGGCGGTCACTTTTGATAACGGCTGCTAATTGTCACATACATATTGTAAATAAGCTTACATATGGTAGTTTTGCATTTTTTACTGTCTTGCTCTCAATGAAATTCAAGTCTGGTTATTTAAAAGGATTATTCAAGGCCTCTCCACTGCTGTTTATATTCGGAATGTCTGCTTCCATGATTGCCTGCGAGCCCACAGGCGATGAGATTGGAGCATTGGTTCAGCCCAATCCTGATGATTTTACGGTAGGGTTTTCTGACACTGCACGGGTGCAGCTTTCCACCGTTATTACGGATTCCGTAATGACCAGATCTGCGGGCCGCATGTTAGTAGGCCGGTTTACTGATCCTTACTTTGGGAAAATACAAGCCGCGAGTTTTTTTCAGCCTGGCATAAACAATGGCCTTACAATGGGCCAAGAGGCGGTTTATGATTCCCTGGTACTATCCATGTACTACGATAACTATACATACGGGGATACAACCAAAGCGATGAATCTGAGCGTCCATAAATTGCAATCGGATATCCGCGACAAGGGTGTGTATTTTAGTACGAATAGCATTCCATTCGATGCGGCACCGCTTGGTACGGTTAAACTTGCGCCTCGGCCATTCACCAGCAAGCGACTGGTTATTCGCCTGTCCGATGTGCTGGGTAAAGATATTTTTGCAAAAGCCAAAGCCAATCTGATACCTTCCAATACGGAATGGATCAATCTGCTGAAAGGATTGGTAATAAAAGGGGCTGCGAATGATGAAGGCGCAGTTGTCGGTTTCAGGTCAGACGGTGCAACAGTTAATTTGTACTTCCATACGCCAGAGGTTGACGGTATCCGAAGAGATTCGACTGTAATACAGAACACCAACATTTTCAATCAGGTACTGAGCGACAGGACAGGCACGCAGATCGCCAACCTCCCTGTAACCAGAAGGGTATCGTATCCTACCTCTCAGACTGGCAACACCGCATTTATCCAGGCTGGGACCGGTATCATGACGCGCATTGATCTGCCGACTGTTCGCGACCTCCGGTTTCAGAAGTATATAGCAGCAAACCGGGCGTTTTTGAGAATCACTCCCAAAAGACTGTCCGTAACCAACCAGTTCAAGGCCCCGCCGGCATTATACGTTTACAGGGTTGACAGAAATAATGATTTTTATGTTCAACCTTTTGGTCCAAGTCAGATCCAGCTTCCTGTACCACTATATAGCCTGACAACTGCAAGCGTCACTCCGGTTCCGATAGCGGCCCTTTACGTTGACGATCTGGTTACTAATAAACAGTATTACCTGCTGGACATCAGTTCATATGTAACAGATTTGTTGACCAGCGAATCAGGCGACGTGGGTGCGTTGGTGTTGCGTACTTCGCAATTTAATCCAGACGCCGGCAGTACTTACCCTGCGGCAAACACCGATTTTACAAATACATTCAACCGGCTCGTTTTCGGAGATCAGCAAAGCGATGATCCCGGCGTCAAATTGGAACTGTATTATACCAGGATCACGCCTTAGCAGGCGACCTCTAATTCTTTCATAACGAGAAATGCCCCGCTGTCTTACTGTCAGCGGGGCATTGTTGTTAATAATAGTTGCATTTATATTGCCACATCCAGTTCCCTGATTTCAGCCTTGTATTTCGCAGGCAGGATCAGCGCTTTCAACAGCCCGTCCATTCCCAACTTCCTGCTGATCTGATATAATCCAAGCAACGGGTTCAGCAGAGAAAATTTCCTGAATTGCATCAGTTCAATGACCCTGGCAGGGACAACCAGGATCTGAGCCTCCGTGAGTATCTTGTAACGCACCGTACCCAGATGCTTTCGGTATTGCTTGAACAGATCATCAGTATAGTGGCTATGTGCCAGATTTTGCTGTAAATGCTCCTGACGCATTAATCGCCATTGTTCAAATGTCACCGGCAGGCCCTTCACACCCATCCGGTTCCCGACTTTGTAAAAAACACCAAATACCTCCTGCTTTTCAGCTTCTGTAAGTTTTCGTTCCAGAA
Source organism: Dyadobacter crusticola DSM 16708 (assembly GCF_000701505.1). Classification (GTDB taxonomy): domain Bacteria; phylum Bacteroidota; class Bacteroidia; order Cytophagales; family Spirosomataceae; genus Dyadobacter; species Dyadobacter crusticola. The sequence goes on from NZ_JNJB01000006.1 coordinate 359,397, forward strand.
CCTCAAAAGAGCGGATCGAGTAGTCAATGAGCATGAACAAAACATCGCGGTAAGCCCAGTCGGGAATGCTTTGGCCGCGTTTTGCTTCTACTCCGGCGTGTATAGTAGCCATTGTGTCAATGGCGCGAAGCGCTGATTCTTCTTCTGAAAAAACAATTTTCCGGGCATAGGAAACTGTGGAGAAGAGCCGCCCTAACGGATCTGCCGGCAAACGGTTCGTAAAATACAGCCAATCCACAGCTTTGCTGAGCGCGAACTCAGCCGAGGCTCCCGCAAAAATGAAGAGGATCGTGTCACTCTTTCCCTAAATTTGTCGCACAATAGAGTGCTTTTCAACAAAATATCCCATGCCGTAACAACGCAAAATCAGTCTGTAGTATCTCACATCCGTTTGATGACGGGCCAAAAAGTTTGGTCTGGTTATTTAACCTCGCACCCGCTGCTCAGTAGCAGTGCTACTCTGGTAGCGAATATACCTTTAACGCCCGACGGGCAATAAATTAGCTATGCAAACTTCACCAGATTCTTCGTGGGCAAATGCACGTGATCAGGCCGCACTCCGTGTTTTTTTCGAAGAATACAGACACAGAGACTCCGAAGTCCAGGCATTATTGTCACTCATCCAAAATGAACCCCCGTTACAATTTGGTAGCTATCATTGGCGTGCTATTTCCGTAGATGGAATCGATTTTCAGCTCTCCGGATTGACTAACGAAGATGGTACCTGTGTACTTGCCTGGTCGCGGATCTTTGAAGCGCGGGAGATACTGTGCGTCATCAACTTACACAGGCGGAGCGAGGCTGTCGTGCATGTTACTGTTGACAATGGACTGCACCCTTCCGGTACTAAAATGCACCGCCTGCTTGGTCCGCATTCAATTCCCGGAGAATTGAATGTAGAAGACCGCAATGGAAAATCTCTCCGGCTGACGATCCCGCCACGTGCGCTGGTGATGTACGGATAACGGGTTTTTCAACTGGCACAGTTTTTACCAAAGCGGATCAATTTTCAACTAAAAACTATTTTCTTATGTTTTATCACGATGGAAAACTCCAGTATCATGTAAGGGTTGACAAGCCCAATCCCCAGTTCGCAAAACTGCTTCAACAAGCAATCGGCGGTATAGAAGGAGAAATGCGCGTTTGTATGCAGTACCTGTTTCAAGCGTGGAACAGCAGAGGACCTCAGAAATACAGAGACATGCTCCTGGAGACCGGAACAGAAGAAATAGCGCACATCGAAATGCTTGCAACTGCGGTGTGTCTGAACCTGGAAGGCTCATCAACAGCAGTGAAAGACGAGATGGTGGCAAGTAACCCAATGGTGGAAGCCGTAATGGGTGGACGCGATCCGCGTCACATTCTTTCTGCCGGACTTGGCGCGATGGCCGCTGATGCGAATGGTGTGCCGTTCAACGGATCATGGATTGTCAGCAGCGGAAACATCGCAGCCGATATGCACGCCAATGTAATGGCGGAATCAACTGGCCGCGTGCTGGCTACAAGATTATACGAAATGACTGACGATGCAGGAATGAAGGATATGCTCGCATTTCTGATTGCAAGAGATACAATGCACCAGAACCAATGGATGGCAGTATTAGAAGAACTTGGACTTGAAAAAGGGCATCCGATTCCAAACAGCTTCCCCGAGGAGCTGCAAAATCAGGATGTCGCTTACAAATTTATAACTACCCGGGTCGATGGAAATGCTACACCATCAGGTCGCTGGACCGAGGGGGCTTCCATTGATGGAAAAGGGGTATTCAGTGTGGAAGTGGGCAAGCCAGTAGGCGGAGTGCCTGTTCTTGCACCAGCTGATAAAGAAGTGCACGGACAGCTAGAACAAGGTATCAGACCTGATTCCGGTTTTCTGGATCAGGTAAAAGACTTTATAACTAGCTAGTCGAACAACCACCTTAGTTGTGTGAGTGAGTGAGTGAGTGATGCAGCCACTGATTGTGAGGGAAACCTTTACAGTCAGTGGCTTTTTTTCTTACGAGATTGATCAGCAACTATGTTTTGATATTATTTTGGCAGTCTTTTTAAAAACTCTGATGAGCTAATTATCGCGTACCGCGCAATCTGTGCAATGCATTCTACAATTATTTCCCTTCACTGCTTAATATCTTACAGTGAATGAGATGTTTTAAACAATTCTAATTTATCATTTCCTGATTTATGAAGAGGTGAAAAATCCCTTTTTTACATGTAACTTACTACAAAATCTACAAAGTAATTTTACGCTCCTCTAAAAGCATGAAGCTGCGCCTTTGCCTGTTTATTTGTGCCTTGCTGATTCAGTTAGTTCCTATACTTGCGTTTGGGCAAAGCAAACCCATTCATTTTCGTCACCTCACTACTGAAAACGGTCTCACCGATAATAATGTCAATTGTATATTTCAGGATTCAAAAGGCTTTATATGGATCGGAACGAACGGCGGGCTGAACAGATATGACGGACATGAATTCAAGATTTATCAAAATAGTGAGCGTGATCAGAACACGCTTAGCAACAATGTTGTAACAAGCATAGCGGAAGACAAGGCCGGGAATATCTGGGTAGCAACGAGTGGCGGCGGGCTGAATATGCTTGACAAGGCCCGGAAAAAGTTTAAATCATACGTTTTTGATTATAACAACAAGCAGAGTATCGCCGGGAATTTTGTCAATCGCATTGTTTTTGATCAAAATGGAAAACTGTGGCTCGCTACCACAGGCGGGCTCGACTGTTTCGATCCTGAAACCGGGTATGTACTTACCCACTACAAATTCGATCCTGCCAATCCGCAGAGTCTCAGCGCGGATAATGTCAATACTGTATTCTGTGACAAGCAAAATAACATCTGGGCAGGGACTTCCGCTGGCTTGAACCTGCTCGACAGAAAATCGCAATCATTTAAGAAGTTCACTTACGACCGGGACAATGCAGCTTCTATTTCGGGGGATGATGTGCGTGCTTTATTTCAGGATTCAAAAGGAAATATCTGGGTAGGTACATATCAGAATGGGCTTAATCTATACCAACCTGAAAATGGTACATTCCGCCGCTTTCGGCGTGATCCGGCTAATCCTGGAAGTTTGTCAAACAACAGCATTACCAGCATCAATGAGAGCGAAGACGGGATTTGGGTAGGTACCGAGAATGGCGGGTTAAACATCTTAAATACAAATAGCTGGACATTCACGACTCACCTGCATGACGAAATCGACCTGAGCAGTGTAGCAGGCAATTCTGTGGACTGCATTTACCGGGACAGTCAGAGCAACCTGTGGCTGGGTGTGTACAGCAGCGGAGTGAGTATTTATAAAAAGAGTAACGGCTTCGACCATTTTCGTCGAAATGCTTCCAAGAACAGTCTCACAAACAATGCGGTACTCTGCTTCTATGAAGATGCGGAAGAGAATATCTGGATTGGCACAGATGGGGGAGGACTGAACCTTTTCGATACCAAAACACAGAAGTTCGTAGACAATCCAATGCTGGTTGCCGCCCGGAAAGCAATTAGCAAATTTGTGCTGACCATAATACCAGATAAACAACAGAAGTTATGGATCGGTACTTGGGGGGACGGCTTTGCAGTTCTTGATCCTAAAACCGGACGGTCTGATGTGTTCAAAAGTCAGAAGAATGCAGCCAACACATTGTATTCCAACAATGTGTATGCAATTGCGCATACAGCTGACAACAGGGTGTGGCTGAGCACCTATGGCGAGGGGCTTGATGTTTTTGATCCTGCAACAAAGGTTTTCAAACATTACCTGAGTACTCCCGATGACCCAAAAACGCTTTCTGATAACACGATCAACTGTTTTCTCGTCGACAAAAAAGGTGATTTGTGGATGGGAACAGATGAAGGCCAGCTTAACCGCTACGATCCCGCTTCTGATTCCTTTACCCGATTTTCAATCTCAACAGGAGAGCACCTATTCAATGGGGCGATTAACAGCATAACGGAGGATAAAACCGGTATTTTCTGGCTTTCTACGCTCAAAGGCCTGATCCGTTTCGACCCGGTAACGCGCAAGTCGAAAAAGTATACAACTGAAAACGGGCTGATCAGTAATGCAACGCAGGCTATCGTGGAGGATGATAGCGGAATGCTGTGGATCAGCGCGGCGGGCGGGCTTTCCAGATTTGATCCGAAACGCGGCAAATTTGAGGTGTATTCTGTAGAGTATGGTTTACAAGGACGCGAATACAAGCAGAAATCAGTCTATAAAGATCGCAGGGGCAATATTTACTTTGGTGGTGTCAATGGTTTCAACAAGTTCAATCCTGCTGAGATCAGGCGCGATCACGAAACTTATCCAGTTGTTGTTACCAATTTCAGAGTATTTAACAGGAATGCAAATTCGACCGACACGGAAAATCTCACGCCGGTGATTGACGGTGAGATATCCGAAGCCAGCGAGCTTACCTTATCTCACAACCAATCCTTTATCGCGATCGATTACGCAGCGCTGGACTTCATAGCGACGCGCCGCAATTACGCTTATTGCCTGCAAGGTTTTGACAAAGAATGGAATTACGTAGGAAGCAAGAATACAGCCGTTTACACCAATCTTCCGGCTGGAGAATACCACTTTAAGGTAAAGGCGCAGAGTATTTCCGGTGAGTGGGTAATGGGCGCTCAAACACTCGTGATTAAGGTCAAACCGCCGTTCTGGGCAACCTGGTGGTTCCGTTTGTTAGGTATAATCCTCGCTGCATTCCTCATATATCTGCTATATACCTACCGCGTCAAATCCATCGTAAGGCAAAAGGCTACCTTGGAGCGGCTCGTCGAAGAACGTACAATGGTGGTTCAGCGGCAATCAGAAGAGCTGCACGCGCAGGCTGATCAGTTACAAGCCTTGAATGAAGAGCTGCAGGCGCAGTCGGAGGAATTGCGGGTTCAGGCAGAGGAGTTGTACGAGCAGCATGAAGAAGCACAGTTTGCCCGCGAGGAAGCCGAGCGCGCCAATCAGGCCAAAAGTATCTTCCTGGCGACGATGAGTCACGAAATCCGCACACCGATGAATGGTGTGATCGGGATGACGGCGCTGCTTTCTGAAACACAACTGACTGACGAACAGAAAGATTATACCAGAACAATCGCCGCCTGCGGCGAAACACTGGTGAATGTGATTAACGACATTCTCGACTTTTCGAAAATTGAAAGCGGGAAAATTGATCTCGAAGATTATGAGTTCGAGCTGCGGCCCACGATCGAAGAGATGATCGACCTTTTTGCTCTGACAGCTTCCCGGAAGGGGATTAACCTGCGCTTTGAAATTGACCCCGACCTGCCGCATTACCTGGTAGGTGATAGCCTGCGTTTAAAACAGGTACTGACGAATCTGATCAGCAATGCGGTGAAATTCACATCCTCAGGAGAGGTGACTGTACTTGCTTACCTCCATTCCGAACCGGACCGGGGACAAGTTGAGGTCGGTTTTACGGTGAAAGATACGGGTATCGGAATTCAAGAAGATAGCCTTTCCAGCTTGTTTAAGGCCTTTTCACAGGTTGATTCCTCTGTTAACCGCAAGTACGGCGGCACCGGTCTTGGACTTGCTATTTGTGAAAGATTGGTCAGGTTAATGGGTGGCGCAATCCGGGTAGAAAGTGATTACGGAAAGGGTTCGTCATTTCACTTCTACATTACAACAGGCTACACCAACAAAATGTCTGACGGGCGCAACCACCGAGCAGCGCAGCAAAGTGAATCCAAAGTGCTGGAAACCGATTTCGCCTCACAATACCCATTACGGATACTGGTAGCGGAGGACAATCAGGTGAATCAGAAATTCATTGAATATGTCCTCAATAAGCTCGGTTACGAAATTCTGATCGCGAACAATGGACTGGAAGTGCTCGCTAACCTCGCACAGCGGCAGTACGATCTGGTGTTAATGGATGTACAAATGCCGGAAATGGACGGTTTTGAGGCTACAAAGATTATCCGCCAAGAAAATCCATTGGTACCTTACATTGTTGCTTTAACAGCAAATGCAATGATCGAAGACAGGAATAAATACCTGAGTATCGGCATGAACGATTACATGGCAAAGCCTATGAAGCTTGAAGAGATCAAGGAAGTATTAAAAAAGGCTTACTCCAGAATACAGCAACCTCAACTGGATGTCTCTTCCGGTCGCGTCTAAGCGCCTATTCCCAATACTTTACTTGCTGTCGTTGCTGATCAGCTGATACAAGCTTTCAGCATAGCGATCGTATGCAATGAAAATGTCAGGCTTGACCATAAACTCCCGAGCACCCAGCCCTACGCACTTCTCCCGGGTAGATGAAACGGAAGAAGTAGAGGTAATTACCACCGGGATTTGGGGGAAATTAGCTTTCACCCCCATGATTACGTCGTAACCGTTTTTGCCCGGCATGTTCAGATCGGACAAGATCAATTCTGGCAAAGTGTCGGGGCGCGTGTTCAGCCACTCAAAGAGCTGGTCGCCATTGCTGAACTCACCAACGATATCGAAACCCTGAGACGCGTTGAATGCATCTGCCATAAAGAAGCGCTCATCCTCGTCGTTTTCGACGATAGCTAGTTTAAACTTCTTCATAATAAATTCTACAATTAATGTTTATGGGGCAATATTACAAAAAAGGTGGTACCATTTCCTTCTACTGACTCCGCCCAGATTTTCCCGTTGTGCCGCTCAACTACTTTTTTGCATATCGCAAGGCCGACGCCCGTTCCCGGGTACTCACTGGAAAAATGAAGTCTTCTGAAAATCTCAAAAACAGATTCCAGTTTGTCCCGGGGGATACCAATCCCATTGTCGGCAAAAGCGAACCTGACGTGCTCATTTTCCAATACACAACCTACTGAAATGACCGGAGCGCGATCTTTGGTAAACTTCAATGCATTTCCAAGCAAGTTCTGAAATAGCTGAACAAGCTGGACACGGTCGCCACGCACATTTTCTACGTCGGACTGCAGCGTGACCTTCGCGCCGGAAGCTTCTATTGCTTCATTCAGGTTCTGAACTGCGGCTGTAAATAGGTCGGAAACCCTTACTTCCTCTTTGATCAGATCAGACTTGCTGATATGGGAATAATGTAAAAGGTTGTCGATCAGTTCCTGCATTCTTTCGGCGGCGGCGATACCCTTTCCAATGTAGGTTTTCATGTTCTGGAACTGATCCTGCTGCGCATTCCGGGCCATCAGATGCAGGAAGCTCTTCACCGTGCGTACCGGCTCTTTCAGATCGTGCGACACAATGGCCGAGAACTGTTCCAGCTCCCTGTTGGCAGCCGATAACTCACCATTGGCAATGGACAATTCACTTGCAAGCTGCCGGTACTTGTTTCTGCTCTCCTGCAGCGCCTGCTCGCTAAGCTTCCTCTCCGTCAGGTCGCGGGTAACTTTTGAAAAGCCCGTCAGTCTGTTTTCCTGATCATAAACTGCGGTAATCACAATATTGGCCCAAAAACGGCTTCCGTCTTTTCGCAGCCGCCAACCTTCTTCTTCGTATTTGCCGACTGCGCGTGCTATCCGCAGCTCATACCTCGGCTTATCATTGATAATGTCCTCTTCGGGGTAAAATATCGAGAAATATTTACCGATTACTTCTTCGGCTGCATAGCCCTTAATGCGCCTCGCACCCTCATTCCAGCTCACGATCCGCCCTTTTTCGTCCAGCATGAAGATACCGTAATCGGCTACCTGCTCTACGAGCGAGCGGTATCTTGCCTCACTGTCTCTCAGTACCTCTTCGTCTTTCAGGCGGCTGGTAAGATCCCGCGTCACCTTCGAAAACCCGATCAGTTGATTCCGATCATTGAAGAGGGCAGTTAATACCACACTTGCCCAGAACATCGAGCCGCCTTTCTTGACACGCCAGCCTTCTTCCCGGTAAATTCCCTGCTGCCTGGCAGTCAGGAGTTCATTTTCGGCTTTGTTGGCGATCAGGTCGGCCGAAGTATAAAATATGGAGAAATGTTGTCCGATCAGCTCACTGGCAGAGTACCCGTGGATCAGCTGCACGCCTTCATTCCAGGTAAGAATGTGGCCTTCCGGATCGAGCATGAAAATAGAATAATCCTTTACAGCCTCCACCATGAGCCGGAAGCGCTCTTCGCTGGCTTTGGTTTCGAGCCAACGGTTTTTTCTTTCCGTAGTATCGCGCAGCAGCACGGTAAAGCCGGAAAGCTTGCCGGTATTATCCAGAATAGGGGAGAATGTAGCTTCGGCCCAGTAGCGTGTTTTGTCTTTCCTGCGCCTCCATCCGTCTACTACCCATTTGCCCTCCTGAGCCGCTAAATTAAGCTCGTGCTGGAATTTGATGATGTCCTCGTGATCATCATCCAGGATATGGAAAGGCTTGTTTTCAATCTCGGCAGCAGCATAGCCTGTGATCCTGCCAGCTGCCTGGTTACACGAAAGAATATGGCCTGCTGCATCCAGCAGAAATACTCCTTCGGGAAGGTGTTCAAACAAAACACGGCTGTCTGGTGTCATTTATTTTAGTGGATATAGTGTTTGCATAAAGATAAAATTCTAAGATTATTCTTAACTGGCTTCGGGGCTGGCTTCTGCTACCAAACTTTCCTGCAGGGTAAGTCTTACCCTCGTACTTTGCTGATCTGATTCCATATACAGCCCGATATCCAGCAAAGATGCAATCTCCCGTATCAATATTAACCCGATACCTGCGACCTCGATAGTCGCCGCAAATTCGCGCTCTCCATTCGAATGCCCGTTTGAATTGAACCATTGCACCAAAAGTTCCGGTACACTGCTGCCACTGTTTTCCAGTTCTATCTGGACGACATTGTTTTCGGCAGATGCATTTACCCTTATCTCGCCGTTACGTGTATATTTATTTGCATTATCGATGAGATTATGTAGCACGATCCCGAGCAAATTGGAATTGCTCATCACCGTGATTGCCGGATCAATGGCAATGTGAAGTGTGTTATTGTTTGTCCTGATAACGCCTTCAAAAAGCTCAGATTTCTCCGATACCAGCTCGGATAGGTTCACTTTATCGGATATCGCGAGTTTCTGCTGGACCGGGATCTTCGTGAACTCCAGCAGGTTTTTCACATACCCGAACATTTTCTCCAAAGACTGGTTCAGTTCTAGGCTGTACTGTGCCACGGTTTCATAATCCTTGTTTTCCAGCATCCGGCAGATCTCCTCGGAGATGATCACCAGGAAGTTGAAAGGCCCGCGGATATCATGCGTGATGGACGCAACAATGCGGGATTGGACGTAAAGCTGATGTTCCAGGTCCTTCTGCGACTTTTCCAGAGAAACAAGCGCCTGCTGGAGTGCCCGTGTGCGTTCCACCACAGCTTGTTCAAGCAACCTGTTTTCAATCCTGACACGCTCCATGGCAAGCCGCTCGTTCTCCTTCCGCTGGTGCCGCGCTTCACCGTCTCTTTTCAGGTAGTAAGCTGCCGGAATGAGGATAATACTCATCAAAATCCCCCGGCTCGACAGCATCAGTATCTTGATTCCCAATGGATTTTGCGCAGTCCGGAACGGGAAGTCTTTGAAAATGGGATTGAATGTAAAATAAAACAGGTTGGACAGCAAACAGCAGCAAAGCAGTGAGAGGATAAGTCCCTGCCAGCGTGCGTGCCTTTGCTGGATGTAATGAATGCAGTACCAGCACGTGAGGCTCATAAAAAAAATAACAATCTCAGACCCGATCAGGTTAACCGGATCAGCCCACTGACCTTCCGAAATACGCGCCGGCAATACAAAAAGCGGAATGGAGATTGCAACAATAATACCTGCCTTGTGAAGATGCTTGTTCATCAAATACTTTGGATTACCTTACTCAACTTCTCCTGCATTCACCTTCACAAACAGCTCCATTACGCTGGTAACGTTTGCCTTTTCGAAGATCCGGGCTTTGAAAGTACTTACCGTACTCCCGCTGATATTCAGCTCGTGCGCGATTTCTTTTGTCCATTTACCCTCGATAAGCAGGTACATAATTTCGCGTTCGCGGGCAGATAAACGTACGGCCGTTTTCTTTGTCTGCTGTTCCTGTTCAAGCAGCTTGCTTTGCAGATTGTCGCTGATGTATTTCTGTCCGTGCATCACAGATGAAATTGCCGACATTGTCTCCTCCTTCGAGGCTGTTTTGGACAGGTAACCGTCCGCGCCGGACTGTAGATAGCGCAGGGCATGCTGCTCCTCGTCTAGTGAAGAGCAGACCAGGATAGCGGCTGCGGGCTGTTTTTCCCTGAGGAGTGCGGGCATTTGCGTTCCCATTCCACCGGGGATATTAATGTCAAGCAGAATAAGGTCAAATGATTCCCTGCCAGTTTGTTGCATAGCTTCGTTGAAGCCATCCACTTCATGGATGCTAACTTCCTTGTCGAGCTCTTGTAGCATGAGCCTGAGGCTCATGCGTATCAACACATGATCTTCAACAATCAGCACTTTATTCATGAATAGTCCTGGCAAGTTCTGATTGCCGTTTATGCTCAATTGGAAAAGTCATAACGTAACCAGATTGAAAGTAAGTTTTCTGCACCAAAGTAGTACTAAAATGCAATTTTGCCAACAGCTATTGGAGCCGAAGGCAAAACGAATTAAATTAATTCGCTTTTAAATCATACAACTTACAGGAATATCACGCGCAGCGAAATTAAAGTGCTTCAGTAATCTGTTGATAGCGATTTGTTTTACTGATGTCTAGCGTGAATGAGCTCGGGATGCAGGTTTGCCATCGCTTGCCGCAGGTGCCGCCTCGTATGTACGATCATGAACTGCAGAATGTCCCCGACAGGCAAACGCACCCAGCTGGCAATGGAGAGTGGGATGCGCATGTGGTTTACGTCTGCGGTGCGCGCAATTCGCAGCAGCTGCAGTAAGGTTTCCTGCTGTTCCAGAAACTCGGCAACTACCTGGTGTGCGTCCATTTGCTCGGCAGGCAGGTGCTTTTTGACGGCTTTCATTTTCTTCGGGCTTTGATCCGGGTCAGTGAGCTTGATCAGGTACCTGCCCAGCCAGGAGCTTTTGTAAGTGGCAGCGGCATGGTGTGCAGCCGGTTTATTCAACTCGTTTTGCAGACGTGGCAAATAGTACTCTCCGTAGCTGTTGAGGTGCGCCAGGCATTGGGCTATACTCCATCCGCCTGTGGCCGAGGAGCGGAGCAATGTTTGTTCTTCCAGGTTCTGGAAGTGCTGTAAAGTTTCACTGATAAATAGTTCTGTTTCTTCTTCAAGCGCATTGAGCCAGGGCGCTTTTTCAATGTTCCGTGCTGACATTTTACTGCTGTTTTGTACAATGCAAAGTTGACCAGCCTGCTGTGATCCGATATTGGTATTTGCCAAGATTTCAGGATCTGACGCTGTTGATGAACTTGCTGAAATTGGTCGGATCTACACCAATGTAATTTGCCAGGTACTTATGTGCGACCAGCTGTAAAATGTGCGGACTGCGGTTCAGCAGCTTTCTGAATTTCTCCTCCGACGAATAGCACTGCAATTCCACCAGCCGCTCCATTACTCCCGACATAGCCTGCGTAATCCCTAGCCTGATCATGGTATCGATGGCGGGTCTCTGCTCCATTAAAATGTGTAAGTCGCTGTAAGGCGCTCTGAGGAATTCCGAAGGGGTTAATGTTTCAAAATAGTAGCGAGAAGGTTTTTGTAAAAACAACGAGTCGACCACGCCGCCAAATGAAGGTGAGTAGGAAAAAACGAGCGTCGATTCGCGCCCTTGTTCATCGAGATAATACACCCGCTGAACCCCACTGAGCACGAAATACAAAAAGTTCTCATTGTCCCCTGCGGAGGTGAGCAGTACTTTTCGCTTCGCTGAAAAAGGTTGCCAGATCGCCGAGAATGCTGCCCAGTCGGACTCGCTCAACGGGTGAATGGCGTCAACAACCTGGCGCAGCTGCATACGAAATCGAAATGAGTTTATCAGTCAGTAAATATAAGGCATTTGAAAAATCTCCGATTGGCAATCCGTGGAGCGGCGCGTGATCCGCTCATTGATCCAGGAATGAGCGGCGCTACTGCAACGCAAACCCGCCGTCCTTTGCAACCAGCGATTTGTCTAACGAATAGAATTGCTTTTCACCTCTGTAATCCACATCCAGAATAGCCAGTTCATAAACTCCGGGAGCGAGATCGTCTTTTCTCAAAAAGGTATTGAAGCCGGGTTTATAGTAATTGCCTGTTGTCAATATCTTTTTGCGGGCCTCGATTTTAGCATTTGCATTCATCAAATGTACGGCGCCGGTTTGAAGATCTTTTAAAACAAGAAAACGATCGCTCAGAAGCGTTTTGCGGAAAGGCTCATCGTTGCTTCCAACAAAATAATGCGTCAGCGGCTCTGGCCCATCGGCCGTCATTCTGGTCACCTTCCAATCTTCCAGGTATATTTTATCGTCCGTTTTTGAAGCTGCACCGCGCGCAAACATACTATCCAGTTCCGCCTTTTCGATCACGGGTTGTGGAGGGCGGAAAAAGCCTTTTTCGTAGCCGGGAGTTAAATAAAAATCGGCATTGCGTGTGATCGTTTTTTCGACTGAAAACATATTGTGATTGGTTTTCCAGTTGTAAACGTCTGCCAGGTAGGTCGTCTTCTTGGCTGCTACAGTTGCAGTAAAAGCATAATGTGCGTATCCCCAATAGAAAATGCTCAGTATTGTTACTGTAATTAAAACCTGTTTTTTCCTGAAAAACGAAGTATAGTTGAGCAGGAGAATGTAGCATATCACCGTAGATAATGCAGCGTAAAGTTGAAAACGGCTGGCAATCGTTGAGCCTGCCCAGGACCTGAACAAGGCGATGACCGCGCTGGTGATGAAAATGAATGCAAAAAGCGACAGCAGCTCAATGGTTCCAGGTTTTACGGAGCTCGGCTTGTTGAAATACACAGCCGCTACTTTCAATGAAAGAGCAACCATAAATCCGACAATGAAAATACCCCACACAGCAGACCACAGCTCTTTACCCGACCAAAGCGACATACTTGACCCGATAAAACCAAAGAGCGAAGAAAACATGCTGAACAGATCATTCGGCAAATGCCCGGCCTGCCCCTTTTCGTAGCCGATCAGGTAAATAGCCAGGCAGGCGATCATAGAAACAGTGGCAAGGATCGCCTTTTTGAAATCCTTCAAGCATAAAAAATAAAACACAATCGCGGGAAAGGAAAGTACTCCATTACCGTGCGTGAATGTAGCCAGGAAGCAAAAAACCATTGCAAGCCAAAACGTTACGTTGGTCCTACGGGAAGCCAGCAGAATAGCTGTTACCGTAAATGCAGTCAAAAACGAATGCTGCATTCCATTAAGCGCCCAGCCGGACACTTCGTGGAAAAGCGGCGTGAAGAAAAAGAATGGAGCCGGGATGAAATAGTAGAGCGGCAGCTTTGCTTTCCTGAACTGTATATAGAGGAAAGAGAAGATGTAAACGACATTGATAGAGACCAGTATAATATAGAACCGGAAGTTCTGGTGACCTGTGAGTGCGTACTCGATCAGCGCAATAAGCCGGATTGTGGTGGCTTTGTGATCGTTGAAGGTCAGAAACATTTGTTTGATCACCACATCAAACGCAAACCCGCCCTCGGACGCAGCTTCGATGAATTGAATGATCAGGAAATCGTCCTGGAATGGGAAATTAACTGAAAAGAAGAGGTTATATAGTAAATAGAAAACAATAACCAGGCCGATAATCAAGCCTGAAACTAAACGCGGCATACATAATTGTTAAAGAGTTCAGCCTTGCAAGTGCAAAATTCGTACCGGGCAGGTTGAGGCTTTCTCTCCCCGCGCCGGCTGGCGAGCCGCCGAAGATAGTAAATGGAATGGTAATTGTCAGGGGCGCTTTCTGCAATCAGGATCTCAGACGATCCGAGTTCTTATTTGTTTAACCAAAACATCAACACTTATGAAAAAGCCAATTTCCCCTAAAATGCACGGTATCATTGATTATGCGTTCGCAGGCGTACAGCTGCTCGGACCATCTCTCCTGGGGCTGAATAAGGAGGTACGTACTGCCTACAAGATTTTAGGAGCCGGATTTACAGGAGTTAATGCATTTACTAAAACTCCGGTGGGAATCAGTAAGAAGATTTCAATGAAAAGCCATCAAAAAGCAGACGCATTATTTCTGGCGACACTGTCGGGTTTGAGTACACTGGGTATCATTAAAAACCACAAAAAATCCCTCGCATTCCACATGGGATTTCTCGGTCTCGCGCTGATGCATTACGCGCTGACTGACTATGACGGTACGAAAAGATAGAAATTAATGATGTAAACAGGCGGACCGGAAGTTTGTCCGCCTGTTCACAGTAAAAGGAAATGCAATGCACTATTTGGCTTCTTTCACTGCATTCATGATTTCGGCCAAAGTCCCCCGGACATTCATAACCATATTGCTATTGTCGAGCATCTCGCTTTCCGATTCAACTTTGCCGGTAAACTTGTAGAGAAAGCCGGTGTCCTTTTTGTCAGTCAGGATCTTCCAGCCGCTTTTCAAGATACTGCCGTCGGTAACTTTGGCATGCATCGATACGTTTTGTGAACCTTTGGCCGGTATGCTGATCGTTTTTTCCAGAACCCCATTCATTTGCAGCGCATCTTCAATACTGAAAACGAATGCGCCATTGCTCAGTTTCAATGGAAACAGGTTTGGATTAAACACCTCAACCTCCACATCCATTCCTTTACTTTTCATGGCGAGTGCATTCAGGTCGACATTTTTCAGCTTGATTTTAGGGATCCTCAAAGCCGGTAATTTTCTGGACACGTCCATTGTAAACTTCCGCTCACCGGCAATGGGTACATCCACCTCAAAGGTCGCTGTCATCGCATAGTCTGCGCTGTCTATTTTGTTATCATCAAAATGTTTCAGTACACGCGCCATTGGCTTGGCGAGCAGCTCCATGGGAACTGTAATAGTCGAGCTGTCTGCCGATCGGATACTGATCGGTTTCTCATAAGTATCCTCAATCACTTTAATGGAATCTATATAGATCACGTAGTTGAGCCGCCTGGTGTTGATATCTACCGGCAGGGGATTGTGGATCGTGACTTTGCTTTCCATTTTAATCCGTTCCGCGTCAATATCCCGGATGTTCAGAGTGGCGATTCCCACGGTCGGCGTGACTTTGTCTGCGGCTTTTTGCTTAGCCTTATCAGAAGAAGGCGACTTCCACCACCAAATGCCTGCGCCAGCCAGAACGACCAGTACCAGCAATACGATTAACCATTTGCTAATGCGCATATATCATCAGTTTAAGTGAGGTAAATTGAAGTTTCGTTCAATTCCGTGGCATTGATAATTTTCGTGCCATTTCAATTTTGCCGCAAGTGTGAACCTTGCATTATTCCAAACCGACTGCCGACACCGCGACAGAATGGCAAAATACTGAACCTGACGTGTTGATATACATTCACTTATAAGGGGATAAAAATGCTGAAAGTAGCTCCTTTTCCCGGCTCACTTACTACTGAAATGCCGCCGCCGTGATTGGCAGCTACTCTCTCACAAATAGCAAGCCCTATCCCGGTACCTGAATACTGACTCCTGCCGTGAAGGCGCTGGAACAACTGAAATATACGGTTGGCATACTGTTGTTCGAAACCGATCCCATTGTCGGTAATATCAATCCGGTAATACAATGCGGAAGTCCGGGTGACGATTACATTCGAGGGCAATAAACCGGAAGATATCAGGTCGCTTGTGATGCTGATCACCGGCCGGGTATCCGGTTTTCTGAACTTGATCGCATTGCTGATCAGGTTGAGGAACAACTGGTTGAGCTGCATTTGGTCACCCAGGATTTTGGGCAGTTCGCCAACACGGATCATTGCTGATGTTTCAGTAATGGCCAGTTCGAGGTCACTCAGCACTTCGTTCACCACCTTTGTCAGCGATACCGTCGTGTTCATTTCATTATGCGCCGTGATGCGGGAGAATGCAAGCAGGTCTTCGATAAGCTGCGACATGCGCGAGGCTGCTGTCTGCATTCGCTGCAAGTAGGTAATGCCCTCGCCGAGTCGATCCGAATAGCGGCTGATCAGTAAGTCGGAGAACGACCTGATCTTACGTAGCGGCTCCTGCAAATCGTGCGAGGCCACATAGGCGAATTGCTGCAGATTCACATTGGATTGCTGCAGCATGTTGTTTGAGGTAGAAAGCTCCTCGTTGGTAGATATATATTCCTCATTGATGGCCGCAAGCTCTTCATTGATCGCTTCCAGCTGTTCTGTGCGTTGCTGTACAAGTTGTTCCAAGGCCAGTTTGATCTTGCGCTGTGCCGTTACATCCTGCGCTGTGCCAATCATGTAACTCGGCTTGCCGGCTTCATCATAAAGTACCCTTCCCTGTACGTGCAGGATGCGTGCGGAGCCGGTCCGTTTTTCGTCGAGGGTATATTCCCGGTCGTAGGTGCCGCTCGCGCCAGGTGCAAGCGCCCGTTCTACTGCCTCCATCACATCCTGCCTGTCGTCATCACAAATGGCAGCATACATGGTCTCGAATGTTATTTTAAGCTCATTTTTTATTCCAAACCATTCTCTTAACCGTTCCGAGCAATCGACGATACCTGTTTTCAGATCAATGGAGTAGGTGCCCAGTTCGGCCAGTTCAATGGCACCCTGAAGGAAAGCTTGGGTTTCTTCTATTTTCTTCCGGTTGACTACATGATCCGTCAGCTCAGTTGCTACAACGAGTACGCCGTAAATGTTTCCTTCCGAATCGCGCTGGGGCTGGTAGGCCAGGTTTACGTAAATTGTTTTGAGCACACCGTCGTAGCTGATATCTGCCGCCTGTTCTTTGGACAGGAAGGGGATACCCGTAGCAATTACTTCTTCCAGGAGTTTATCAAAACCCTGTCCGTTGATCTCGGGAAGTGCTTCGAGCAGCGGTTTGCCGATGATTTCCCGGGGATCCCGCCCCACAAGCTTGCCGTAAAACGGATTGGCCATGGTGTAGGTCAGGTTGTCTTTATGGATCATGGCAATCCCGATCGGCGACTGTTCGAACAATGCGAGCAGCTGCATCTGGCTTTTCTCGATCTCCTTCTCGACATTGACCCGCTCCGTTACATCTATGGCAATGTCAAGGATCGCGTATACTTTTCCCTGACTGTCGTAAACGGGCGAGTAGGTAATGTCGTAGTAATTATGCGTCATGACGCCGTGCCGCACAATATCCACCTGCGTTCCATAGCTCTGGAACGGAACTCCTGTGGTGTATACATCGTCAAGGATTTGAAGGAATGGCTGACTTGCCAGCTCCGGCATTACTTCCCGCAGTGGTACCCCGACGATATCCGGACCTTTGCCCACAACATCTATAAATGCCTGATTAGGCAGCTCCACCAGCAAGTCGCGACCAACAAACAACCCGATCGCCGCAGGAGCCGATGCAATCACAGCCCTCAGTTTCGATTCGCTTTCCTCCAATGCCCTGAGCGCAAGTACCTGTGAGGTAACATCAATCGACATATTGATGATACCGTAAATGTTGCCTTCGCTATCGAATATAGGTTTATATGTAAAGTCAAAATAGTAAGTACGCAGCTCTCCGTCCACTTCAATGTCAACCGGAGCACTTTTAGCGCTATACGGAATGCCGGTCCTCAGAATGTCACTCAGTATATCAAGAAAGGGTTGACCGATCAGCTCAGGTACTGCCTCCCGCAGCGGTTTGCCTATCACATTTTCGTCTTTGCCCCAGTTATCAATCATTGGCTGGTTGGCAAGTTCAATCACCATATCCTTACCCACGAACAAGCAGGTAGCCACGGGTGCCTGATCTATCAGCGCTTTGAATTTGGCTTCGCTTGCTTCCAGCTTTTTCCGGGTCTGGTACTGCCGTGTGACTTCATGGGCCATAACCATGATACCGTCCACATCGCCAGTTGCGGTGCTGACGGGAGTATACACGAAGTCAAAATACAAGTCTTCAAGCTGTCCGTTCCGTTGCAGCCGGGCAGGTACTCCGTTCCCGATGTATGGTATTCCTGTATTGTAAACGTTCCGTAGAAGTTCTATAAAACCCTGATCCCTGATTTCCGGTAAAGCTTCTGCCAGCTTCATACCTGTGATGGATGCATCTTTTCCCCAAACCTCAAAGATCCTTTCGTTGCCCAGCTCGATCACGAGATCGGTGCCTTTGAGCAGCCCCAGAGCCATAGGTGCATGTTCCACAATGGTCTGGAAACTTCTGGAGTGCTGCTGATGCTGACTGAGTTCCCGCCGGTTCTCAACTTCCTGGGTAATATCAATGAAGGTGCCCAGCGCCCGAAGAGTTCCGGATGCTGCCCCATTCTGCAAACTACCCTTGCAAAGCAGCCAGCGTTCTTTTTCCGGATCACCCGCGTTTATACGCAATTCCGTCGAAAAGAATGCAGGTAAATCCCGGCTTCCCTTGCGCAATACTTGCTGGGAGAATGCGTCACGGTCATCGGCGTCTATTTGCGTCAACAGCTCGCTCAGATCGACGATGTCATTGCCTTCAAAGGAAAAAAGCTTTTTGGTCCTGTTGCACCAGCGTACCTGATTTGACCCTAAGTCCAGCTCCCAGGTCCCTACGCCTGCGGATTCCAGAGCTAGTTCAAGTCGTTGTATTTCTAAGGCGTTATCAGTATTGAAAGGCTTGGAAGCAGTAGTCATGTACTCGATTTTCAAGGCATTTAGTAAACCAGTAAATAGCGGACATTTGCCACTTTCCGACTGGCAGGAAAACATTGTGCCACAATGGTAGGATTACCACGGGCCGGGCGCGAAAATCCGGAACAGTTTATTAAAAGGCCACTGTCAGAACTTGCCCGAAAGGTCGGCGAGGATACGGGTGCAGTTTTCCCTTGTAAGTGGTTTGGAAAGGAAGCCTATTACCTGGCTGTACGCAGTGCCGGGCATTGCCACCCGACTTTCAGTGGCTGAGCTGACCAGCAATATGCTCGTCTGCTCCGAGTAGGGGCGGGTTTGTAATGTTTCCAGGAATTCCCAGCCGTTCATAACGGGCATGTTAATGTCTAGCAGCGCATAGTATGCTGTTTCGGGTTCGCAGCTGTCCATGAACTCAATGGCGTCTCTGCCATTGTTCAGGGTGTGTACATTGGCGGTGATGCCCGCTTTTTTCAACAAGGTTTTGTGAAGAAAAAGTACAACAGGGTCATCATCAATTAGTAGGACCTTAATTTCTCGGCTCATGCGTCGTTTCTGCTGTATGTACAATTTCACGTATAACTTTGTCAAGCTCACAGGCCGACCGGTACACATGGTCCAGCAGTTCCTGTGGGGTTAGCTCCTCGTACTCCCCGTCTTTGAGCAATGCAACCAGTCCCATTATCCTGGCCAGGGGCGCACGCACCACGTGTGATTGTGTCCAGGCAATGCGTGTTAGCGTCTCGTTTTGCTGGTGTATCCGCTGCAAATTTTTCCGGTATGCAGTTGCGTCTTTTACATGTCCGATCGCGCGGACTGCAATTCCCTCCTCATTTCTTAGGAAAATAATCCTGTGCTCTACCACTGCAATGCAGCCGTCGGCTTTTGTATAACCGTATTCAATATCGATCATTTCCTTTGCAGGATCGTTCTTCGCCTCATTTACCTGCTGTATCACGCGCTCTTTGTCGTGTGCGCAAATGTGAACAGACCATACGGAAGGGTCAGGGGACGAAAATTTGTAGCCGAAAATCTCCGTAAGCCCTTCTCCCCAGTCGACTGTGCCCTGCGTAATATCCCAGTCATAAACCGCCTGGTTTGCAGCTTTCATTAACAGCTTATAGCGGTCGTTGCTCGTTTTCAGCGCATTGGATTTGTTGAGCAGGTCGGTGATCTCGGTGGAATTGATAACAATACCGCCGACTGCTTCCTCGTGTGTCAGGTTGGTCGCCATTGTGGAAATCCAGCGCCAGCTTCCATTCACATCAGGGAATCTGTAAGGATCAATCTTGGTCTTTTCGCCAGGCAGCAGCGATTGCACCTGGCTGGTAACGCGCGCTTTGTCTGCGGGGTGAATATAGTCGAACAGATTGGTGCCGACCAGCTTATCAGCAGCAAAGCCTAGCACAGGCAAAATGCTGTCAGCTACAAAAATGCATTTGCCTGACTTCTCCATGATACCAACAAGATCGGCACCTTCCTGGGCCAGGGCTTTATAGCGTTTCTCACTGATGCGCAGCTGATTTTGCTGGCGTACGCGTTCGGTAGTATCCCGGATAATCCCATTCACTAAAATGGGCCGCCCGTCTTCATCACATTCGAGATGGAGGCGCTGAAACACCCAGCGTATCTCCCCGTTTTCGGTCACAATGCGGTGTTCGTAATCTGCTATCCCTGTTTCGGCGAGTGTTTGGAAAGCTTCCTCATCAAGCAGATGGCGGTCGTCGGGATGGAAGCACAGGCGAACGTTCTCGTAGCTAGGCACAAAAGTGGAGGGGTCTCGGCCGTAAATCGCATACATTTTCTCAGACCAATCGGAAATATCGTCGCCCATTTTCCTACTCCAATAACCGAGCTTTGCGATCACCTGCGCATCATGCAGCTTTTTTGTGGCTGCTTCAACTTCCTTCTGGGCGGCGAGCGTGGCAGTAACGTCGGCGGCAAGGATCAGTTCGGCATTTCTTCCTGCATACAGGATCCGGCTTCCCCAAACCTGGACACTGATTACTTCCCCTGTCTTTTTACGATGCTTGTAAATGCCGGTTGTAAAGTGTTTGTCGTCACTTTTAAGCTTTTCAATGGCTTTTTCCAGAACCGGAATGTGTTCGGGCGGGCGCAAATCTTTGATTGTCAGGCTTAAAAATTCTTCTTTGCTGTATCCATAGTGCAGGAGCGCAGCTTCATTGACATTCAGAACCTGGTAGGTATCAATGTCATACACCCACATAGGCAGGGGATTCAACTCAAAGAGTACTTTGTAATTTCCATCAAACTCAATAAAATCCTCCTGCTGTTTGCCCGGACCACTCTCGAAAATCATTCTCCATTATAAGTTATGCACTTCAACAAGGCTTAAATATAGAATGGTAATCGAGATTTGTAGCTTAATTGTAGAATTATTTGAGTAAAAAAGATAACGTAAGCACAATGTCTGCTGATGCGCACGGTGGAAGGTTTGCAAACCCGCTATGCCGCTCCTTTACATTTTCCCCGGATTTTGTTATATTTGTTCAAATCAAGCGGTTTGCTGACTAGGAAATTGAAGTCAGCTCTTCTATAAACACCTCTGCCGAAACGCCGGCGGATTTAAAAGCTGAATTTTGAATTTCGACGAATTTGAACTCCACGAGGACGTGATAAACGCCGTGGAATCTATGAACTACAAACAAGCCACACCCATTCAGGAGCAGGCTATCCCGTATATTCTTGAAGGAAAAGACCTGCTTGCCTGCGCGCAGACAGGTACCGGTAAAACGGCCGCTTACCTGATCCCGATATTGGACAAAGTGGCGCACGAATCCAATGTACATACCGGCGCATTGATCTTGGTACCCACCAGGGAGCTCGCTGTGCAGATCGACCAGCAGATCCAGGGTTTAGGATATTTCGTCGGAGCGACCAGCATTGCGGTTTACGGTGGAAATAAGGGTCCGGAATGGGATCAGCAGAAAAAGGCACTGACACAAGGCGCAGATATCATTATCGCAACACCCGGCCGTCTGATCGCCCACTTGCAGCTTGGTTATGTGAGTTTTAGTGACATCAAACACCTCGTGCTAGATGAGGCCGACAGGATGCTGGATATGGGTTTTCTTTCGGATATCCTCAAAATCATGAGCTACCTGCCTGCCAAGCGCCAAACGCTCATGTTTTCTGCGACGATGCCTCCCAAGATCAATGAGCTTGCCAAGAGGATCCTGCAACAACCAGAGGAAATTAGACTGGCAGTATCGCGCCCCGCCGATCGCATTGACCAGCAGTTTTACCTTACGAATGATGAACAGAAACTGCCGCTTCTGATCCACCTGCTCAGTGAGGTACAGAGTACGAGCATGGTACTATTCACCTCGCGGAAATCAACGGTTGAACCTATTGTAAGGTCGCTGCGGAAGCTGGGAATGGAAGCGCACGGTATCTCTTCTGATTCCGAACAGGCTGACAGGGAGATTGTTCTTAGAAATTTCAAGAACAGGCAGTTCCCGGTACTCGTTGCCACCGACGTGCTTTCGCGTGGGATCGACATTGATAACCTGAGCCACGTGGTCAATTATGATGTGCCGCGGGACCCGGAGGATTATGTACACCGTATCGGACGTACTGCACGGGCAGAGTCGAAGGGAACAGCAATTACCTTTATCAATGAGCAGGACCAGAAATATGTACTGAAAATTGAGCGGCTTTTTGAAAAGGAATTAGAGAAGAAATCCGTTACAAAAGAGCTGGGCCTGGGTGAAGCTCCTGCATTTGAACCCAAAAAGCACAGAGCGCCTGCCGCGGGTGGTAGAAAACGGCCGTCGGGCAGCAAGGAGGGATCCGGAAAAGCAGCCGGCAGACCAAAGCGACGCAAACCTAAAAAAGAACATAATAACCCCTCTCAGGCATAAGCTGTTTACAGCGTTCGTCAGACGTTAAGCGACAGAGAAAATGCAGTTCTGTGATTATACCAGTGTTCCTTATAATGAAAACAATGATATAAGCGCAGGTTGCTAATTTTCCCTTTCATTTGTCTTGCTTTATAGTCGACAGCATGAACTTAAATTAAGTACGTTTGGACCGTTTAATAGATTGGATAAGAAATTACAAGTTTAGCGTTTCCGATCCTCCCATTATTACAATGGAGGGTCTGTTTTCGCTGCTGCTGCTGCTGGTTTTGAGCCTGGCCGCCGTATTTTTCCACCTGATCCGTATCCTTTTCAACGCGCCGGTTGATTTTTCAATGGACTGGAACCTGTTTCTGAGCTGGATTCCACTTTTGATTGCCTTTGTCGCCGACAGCCTTACCAAAAGATATACTGAAATACCCGTCGGGCTCTCGCTTCTGAGTGTTATGTGGCTGGCATTTTTCCCGAATGCGCCTTATATGATCACGGATCTCGCGCATTTAACTGTTGACTATCAGCGGGACCTCACCTGGCACGATACCATTATGCTGTTTTTCTATGCGGAGGTAAGCCTGTTCAACGGGCTAGTTTCGTTGTACTGGATTCACCGGGCGTGGCGCAGGGTTTTCGAAAAGCGAGCAGCTAACATTATGTTGCTCGTCTGCCTTCCGCTGGCAGGCTTTGGTGTGTACCTGGGCAGGGTGAGGAGAATGAACAGCTGGGATATCATCCACGAACCTGGCCTGATTGTCACCAACCTGATCGAGAGCATTATGGACCGTACTGCCATGGTATTCAGCTTTGAGATCGGCTTGCTGCTCGGGATCTTATACCTTGTACTCTGGGGAATTATCCGTTTCAGGATCAGATATAGTAAGAAAAACCAGTGACTTTCGAATTTATCCGCACCAAGAAAACCTGTTTGTATTGAGATATGCAGATTTCTGAAAACATAAAAGGGTCCTATTCTTCCCAGTACGACCAGAGTACAGTGGCCTGGCGGAACACAGGTGCAAAATACAAGGCACTCAACATCGTCGAGCTTGCCAAGGGAATAACTTTCAGGAATGTGCTTGAAGTAGGAGCAGGGGAGGGTAGTATCCTGAAATGGCTGGACGAATGGAATTTCTGCCAGGATTTGAACTGCGTGGAGATTTCAGAGAGCGGCATCGAGCTGATCAAGTCGAAGAACATCCGTAACCTACGTGACATTCTGCTTTTTGACGGTTATAAAATTCCATATCCTGACAATCATTTCGATCTCGTGATCTGTTCGCATGTGCTGGAACACGTTGAGCATGAGCGCACGCTGCTCAGGGAGATCAAGAGGGTATCGAAGTACCAGATCTTCGAAGTGCCCATTGACTTTTCTTTTTATGTTGACAAAAAGGTGAACCATTTCCTCTCCTACGGTCATATCAACATCTACACACCCGCGCTGTTCCGCTTCTTGCTGGCAACCGAGAATTTCAAAGTGAGAAAAGACATTTGTCACCTTTATCACGACGATGTTTTAAAGCTTCTTTACAAAAACAACAAAGCAGCGCTTTATATTACTCAGCTCAAATACGCATTGTTGCGGCTTATTCCTTATTTCAGGGGAATTAAGCCCAGTGCTTATGCCGTGCTGACTGAAAAAACAGACAAGCAGCTATCAATCTTCTGAGCTGTTCCAATGGACGATCTTCCCATTATTTTTCGCGACGAGTTCCTGATTGCCGTCAACAAACCGCATGGATTGCTTGTGCACCGGTCTGCTATCGCCGCCGATACTGACCAGTTTGCAGTTCAGATCCTGCGTGACCAGATCGGGCAGCACGTTTATCCCGCTCATCGTCTTGACCGCAAAACCGCTGGTATACTGCTTTTTGCACTCAATGAGGAAGTAAATAGTCTGATGCAGCAGCAATTTCAGAATGGTCTCGTTGACAAAACGTATCACGCGATTGTACGTGGCTTTACACCGGAGCAGCTCGATATCGACTATCCGCTCAAAAAAGAGAATGGGACAATGCAGGAAGCGTTCACGGCTATGCGCGCTTTGCTGCATTCAGAAGTTGGATTTTCAGTTGGGAAACACCCTACGTCCCGTTATTCGCTGGTCGAGCTGAAACCCACTACGGGCAGAATGCACCAGCTGCGCAAGCACATGGCGCACATTTTCCATCCGATCATCGGGGACCGGCCTTACGGCTGTAATAAGCAGAACAGGTATTTCAAAGAGCAGTTCGGGGTGATGGAAATGATGCTGCATGCGTCGGAACTATCGTTTACCCATCCAATGCTGGGGAGCAGGCACGAGCTCCGTGCCCCTTACCAGAATGCATTCGCCGGGATGCTGGATTTGCTAGGATTTGAGGTGGGATTAACTTTCGACTCTCCTGTTCATTAACGATGCGCATTTACCTGATCGCATCTAATCAGCTATACAAATGGAATTAAGCTACTTAACCAGTGTTCTGAAACAGTTTCAGTACTATAAACATTTAGGTGAAAAGGCAATTGCACAACTGCCGGAAGACAGGTTATTCTGGCAATATGATCAGGAAAGTAACAGTATTGCTGTGATCGTAAATCACATGGCGGGCAATATGCTTTCCAGGTTTACAGATTTCCTGAGTACCGACGGTGAAAAACCCTGGCGGAACAGAGATGCTGAATTTGAAAATCCATTTACCGACGCCGGTCAGATCATGGAACAATGGGAGCGAGGATGGAAAGTAGTCTTTGAAGCCATTGAAGGGCTCACCGAATCCGAGCTGGAACGCATTACATACGGAACGAAGGGCACACTGTCGTGGAAGCATTGAACCGGCAGCTTGCCCATTATGCTTACCACGTTGGTCAGATTGTATTTATCTGTAAAATGCTGGGTGGTGCCAATTTCAAATCACTTTCTATCCCGCGCAGCCAGTCGGCAACTTACAATGCGGGCAAGTTCTCACAACCGCAAAGCAAGCGGCATTTTACAGATGAAATGCTCGGAGACCAAGCAAATGAAACTGGCCCGAAAGACTAATTTGAGCTGACGAAGTTGTCCGTGCGTATCTTGATAAGTTCGACCGGATCTACCTCGGGAAGGTCACTGGTTTGTTCTTCAAAGTTCGAAATCAGGTGAGCCAATAAAAGTTTCTCCTTGTGCAGCTCTGACCCACGAGCTGCATGTTTGATCTCCTGGTAACGATTTAATGCAGTTTCGTACTCCTGCTCGGTTTCGATCAGAAACCAATTTGATTTTGCTTTCTCCATATTTAGGGTGATTAAAAGAATAAGTTGGCAAAATACCAACTATAAATTACTCTGACCACACGGCCAGTTCATAACCGTCCGGATCTGTGAAATGGAAGCGGCGGCCGCCTGGGAACTCGAAAATATCTTTGACGATAGTCCCGCCGGCATTCACAACTTTCTCCTTAGTCGCGACTACATTTTCAGAGTAAAGGATCACCAGGACACTGCCATTCACAGGTTCACCCGTCGTGAAACCGCCATCGACAAAGTCGCCTTCAAATGAGGTGTAATGCGGACCGTAGTCAGTGAACTTCCAGCCGAAGCTCTCGGAATAAAACTTTTTGGCCGCCTCCAGGTCGCGGGAAAGAAATTCAATGTACTGGATCTGCTCGTGTCTGAGCCTTTTTTCTGGTGTTATCATGGAATTGCTTTTAAGTTTTTGGCGGATAAATATAGAAAGATTGTTCAAACTCATCTGCTGAAGGTACCACTCGGAAGCTAGTGTTCTTTTAAACGGACCTTACACTTGCCACCGGACTTACATTTCTCTCATTACCGGTGCGAATACCCTCGCCGCTCCCGGAAGACTAAACTGTTTATTTGGCCCTCGCTCTAATTCTTCTGGATCAATGCAGGAATAGCATATTCAGCTGCATTGTAGTAGTAATGTAGTGGTGACATTTCCGGTAAAATCTTTCATTTATCAAATATGAGGTAGTAATGTAGTAATGCATCTGCTACTGCTCTTTGTGCCCTGCGCATACCTTTGTCGTTAAGATTAGTGTATTACTATTTCAATAATTTATTGGGCAAATAGCATTTGCCTCTATCTACTAATTAATAAAAACATCTATGAAAAGAAAAATTGTACTATTGTGTAGTGTGTTAATGCTATACAGTATGGTGCAGAGCGCTTTTGCCCAAAGCAGGACTGTAAAGGGCAAAGTCACTGTGAAGAGTGGAGGGGAAGAATTGGTAGGAGCCACCGTGCTGGTAGAAGGAACCAACCAGGCAACGATTACTGATGCTGGCGGAAATTACACCATTGACGTGCAGCCGGAAGCTGTACTGGTGGCGAGTTTTATCGGTATGGTTACGCAAAAGGTACCAGTAGGAAACCAGAGTGAGATCAACTTTCAATTAGTTGAAGCCGCCGGTAACCTGGAAGAAGTGGTGGTGGTTGGATACGGCGCACAAAAGAAAAGTGTTGTGACCGGCGCTATATCCAGTGTAAAGGCAAGCGACCTCGAAACAATGCCCATCAACCGACTGGAAGAGGCGCTGCAGGGACGTACGTCTGGTCTTACCATTGCTGCCAACTCCGGTCAGCCGGGATCGGCAGCGACGGTCCGTGTACGCGGGGTAACTACTTTGAATAACAACAACCCGTTATGGGTAGTGGATGGTGTGGTGGTTGACAATGGCGGTATCGGTTATTTGAACCAGTCGGATATCGAGTCCATTGAAGTATTGAAAGATGCAGCATCGCAGGCCATTTATGGTGCCCGTGCAGCTGCGGGGGTTATACTTGTAACCACCAAGAAAGGTAAAGCGGGCGGGATCCGCATCAATTACAATGGCTATGTAGGTACGCAGGCGCCTGCGCGGAAGCTGGACTTACTGGATGCGACGCAGTATGCAACAATCCGGAATGAAGCGGCAGTTGCTGCGGGACAAGCGCCGGTATACGCTGATCCGGCCTCTTTCGGAAAAGGTACAGACTGGCAGGAGCTGATCTTCAACAACAATGCAAAGCGTCAGAACCATGAGCTCAGCATCAGCGGGGGAACGGACCGCTCTACTTTTTACCTTTCTCTCGGATACCTGGATCAGGAAGGTATTGTGGCAAGCGATATCTCCAAGTACAAGCGTACCAGCATCCGTCTGAATTCCGAGCATAAGCTTGCGAAGTGGCTTACTTTTGGTCAAAATCTAGGCTATGCGCATGACAAATCCGTAGGACTTGGGAATACAAACAGCGAGTTCGGCGGGCCATTGAGCTCGGCTATTAACCTGGATCCGATTACTCCCGTGGTGGTTACTGATCCGGCAATCGCGAATGCGGCTCCTTACACCAACAAAGGTGTGCGGCGCGACGCCAATGGCAATCCTTACGGGATTTCATCCGCAGTAGGACAGGAAATGAGCAACCCTTTGGCGTATATTCAAACACGTTTAGGTAATTATAGCTGGAGTGATAACGTGGTGGGTAATGCATACCTGACCGCCGAGCCGATCAAAGGATTGCAGCTGAGATCGACACTTGGTACCAAGCTCTCGTTCTGGGGAAATGAAAGCTTTACGCCAATTTCGTGGCTGAATGCAGCCTCGGTTACTTCACAGACGAATTTCAACCGGACCAATAACCGCCGTCTTGACTACAACCTTGAAAACACGATTTCTTACACGCGTGCCTTCGGGTTGCACAATGTAAATGTTCTGCTTGGCCAAGGTGCTTACCTGGATAATAACACCAGAATGACGAGCGTGACTTTCTTCAACGTGCCAGCGGATAATTTCGACGACGCGTCGCTGAACTTCAAGGTACCGGCCGACCAGCGTAATTCTGATGGTTCGGAAGGCGCACGTCACACAGTAAGCTCGCTTTTTGCCCGTTTGAATTACGATTACAATGAAAAGTACCTGTTGCAGGCGCTGGTGAGAAGAGACGGTTCTTCGCGCTTTGGTTCAAATCATAAATACGGTGTTTTCCCCTCCTTCTCTTTGGGCTGGGTGCTGTCGCGTGAGGACTTCTTCCCTGAAAACAATGCAGTTAACTTCCTGAAATTGCGCGGAGGTTATGGTGTGGTAGGAAATGACGGTATCGGTGATTTCGCTTATTTGTCAACTATCGGAAGCGGCAGGAACTACACCATCGGTAACTCAGGAAGCTATATCATCGGTTACAGCCCGAATGCACCTGCGAACCCTGACCTGAAATGGGAACAAACGAGCCAAACCAACATCGGTTTTGACGCAACGGTTTTCCGCAATGTGAATATCACCTTTGAGTGGTTTAAAAAAGCAACAAAGGACATTTTGCAAAATCCCCGCATTCCTGGCTATGTAGGCGCGATTTCCAATCCGGCTGCCAACATTGCCGATATGGAAAACAAGGGAGTGGAACTGGAACTGGGATACCGCAAGCAGTTTGGCAATGTTGACTTCTCTGTCAACGGAAACGTTTCTTACATCGAAAATAAGGTAACTAACCTGGGTAATGGCGTGGAATACCTCTCTGGCGGAGCAAGCTTCCAGGGTGCGCCTCCGATTACCCGCACGCAGGTAGGTTATGCTATCGGTTCGTTTTTCGGGTATGTCAACGAAGGAATTTTCCAGACGCAGGAAGAGGTTGACCGGCACGTAGCGGCAAACGGTAATAAGATCCAGCCGAATGCAAAGCCGGGTGATTTCCGCTGGGCTGATTTGAATGGGGACGGCGTGATCACCGAAACGGACCGTACTTTCATCGGTAATCCAACTCCGAAATGGTCTTACGGTTTGACGATCAATGCGGCTTACAAAGGTTTTGATGTAGTTGTATTTGGTCAGGGTGTCGCAGGAAACGATATTTTCCAGGGACTTCGCCGTTTGGATATTGCCAATGCAAACTGGCAGTCAGACGCAATGGGCCGCTGGACTGGTCCGGGTACCTCGACAGAATACCCGCGCATTGTGAACGGAGATCCTAACAAGAATTTCCAGAACCCTTCCAGCTTCTATCTCGAAAAAGGCGATTTTTTCAGAATGAAAACATTGCAGCTAGGCTACTCGCTCCCGAGCGCATTGATCAGCAAGGTGGCATTGCAAAAAGCGCGTGTTTACGTGATGAGCCAAAACCTGTTCACATTGACAAAATACACCGGTTACGATCCTGAGATCGGCGGCAGCGTACTGAGCATCGACAAAGGGATTTACCCGCAGGCACGCTCGTTCATGGTAGGACTGAACATTGGTTTTTAATTGATTAACAAGAAGAATGATGATGATAAAAAATAAAAAATTCATAGCTGCATTGACATTGATGGCGGGGCTGCAGCTGATGTCGTGCTCGGAGAGCTTCCTGGAAGTAAAACCAAGGGGACTGAACCTGGAATCCAACTACTACCGGAACCAGGAAGAAGCATACAATGGATTAGTGGCCATTTACGACGTGGTAGGCTGGCAGGGCGCCGGTTATGTGACCACGATAGCCACGATGAATGCAGCTTCTGACGACCACTACGCAGGTGGCGGTGGTCCAAGCGATATCATGGACTTCCAGGTAATTTCCAACTATACCCTTAACCCGACTACCGGGCCGCAGGGAGAACTTTGGAGAAAAGGGTTCTCAGGTGTTTTCCGGGCTAACTCGCTCCTGGAAAAGCTTCCTGCAGTGCCGATGGACGAGGCTGTTAAAAGAAGGTATACAGCGGAGGCTAAATTCCTGCGCGGTTACTTCTACTTCGAGCTGGTGAGATTATTCAAGAATGTGCCCCTTTTCACCAAAACAGTTTCCACCCAGGAAATGTACGACGTGACCCAGGCGGCTCCGGCGGAAGTATATGCGCAGATTGAAAAGGATTTGTCAGAATCCATGGCCGATCTGCCGGTAACCATCAACGTAGCCACGGAAGGTGGCCGCGTAGGGCAGGGTGCAGCGCATGCGATTCTTGGAAAAGTGTATCTGTACCAACAGAAATTTGCTCAGGCAGCGCAGGAATTGGCGCTGGTAAATGGAACGCCGGGCGGTACCAATCCTTACGGCTACAAGCTGCTCAACAATTTTGCTGACCTCTGGAAAAGCGATAATAAGTTCAACAGCGAGTCTATTCTGGAAATTTCCTACACCAACACTTCCGCAGGTACCTGGGATTGCGTGGCTTGTACAGAGGGTAATATCATGAACATTATCACGGGGCCACGCGGCTACAACCGCAAGTCCGACGCTGCGCCGGATTATGTTTCAGGATGGAGCTTTTTGCCGGTAACTCCTTCGTTGTTCGAAGCAATCCACTACGATCCACGCTATAAAGCGACAGTTGCCAACCTGGATAGTCTGGAAAAGGCCGGACTTGCCACTTACGAGAAAGGTTACATGAACACGGGCTACTTCCTGGAAAAGTTCGCTGGAAGAGTTTCCAACCGCTGGACCGGCGCCGGAACGCCTGAATTGAACTTCCCGCAGAATATGTACGATACACGCCTCGCAGATACTTATCTGCTTGAAGCCGAGGCATTGGTCCGCGGTGGAGGTGACCAGAGCCGCGCAACTGCATTGCTCAGCGCGGTAAGAGCGAGGGTAGGCTTGAAGCCGGTTGCAGCTACATTCGAGAACATCAAAAGAGAGCGCAGGCTTGAACTCGCAGGTGAAGGGCACCGCTGGATGGACCTTGTCCGCTGGGGTGATGCGCCGAAAGCATTGGAATCGAAAGGCTTTGTGGCGGGAAAACATGAGATATTGCCAATCCCGCTGCTCGAAATGGAGAATACCAAGATTGAGCAAAGCAAAGAGTGGGGCGGAACGAAATAGGGATTTAGTGTGAATTATTAAGCTGAGCGCATTGCGCTCAGCTTTTTTTATGACTGCGTCCCTCTGTTTTCTTTCGATTCGTCAATGTGAAAGCCCAGAAAAAAGTTAAACATGTTGACTTCGGTAGGCAGTTGCAGCTTCTTGCGAAGGCGATACCTGCTCACTTCTACACCCCGGAGCGAAATGTTCATCAGCTCAGCGATTTCTTTGCTCGACAGGTTCATTCGCAGGTATGCGCTCATTTTCAGCTCGCTGGCTGTCAGTTTAGGGTACCTTTCTTTGAGTGCGATCAGGAAGTTGCTGTGTACACTGTCGAAGTGTTTTGAAAACTGTCCCCAATCTTTATCCACCTTATTTTCCTCCGCTACGACCTTGATTACCTTTTTGAGATCGTCGTTGATCTTCTCATCGTCGGCCGTTTTGGTGATCTTGACAAGGTCTGTTTTTAGTTTGGAGAGGAGTTCGGCTTTTTGTACCAAATGCATTGCCGAAGTTGCCAGGTCTGTATTCTTATGCAGGATCTCGGCTTCCAGTTTCTCATTTTTCAGCTTGATAATCTCTTTCTCACTTTTTTCAAGTTCCAGCTGGTGCAGGTATTGCAATCTCTGCTGCTCCTCCTCATGCTTCTGCCGCTGGCGCAGAAAACGTTTTTCCTGCCATTCATAAAACAGGAAAGCTAATCCCAAAAGCATGACCCCGTACACGAGGTATGCCCAAAAAGTCCGGTACCAGGGTGGTTGAATGACAAAAGTATAACCAGTAACCTGCGACTCACTTCCGAAGTTATTGCGCGCTTTGACGTAAAATGTATACTGACCTGCCGGAAGGTTGGTGTACTCCTTTGCGGTTTTAATCGACCAATGCGACCAGTCCGCATCGAATCCATCCAGAAAATAGGAATATTCGACGCTGGATTGCTGGCTGAAAAGGGGTGAAGAAAATTCAAGACCAATGGAGTTCAGCTTGTACGCAATTTGCGGTATCTGGCGGTCGTCCTGCTTGCTGAGCTGGTTAACCTCGCCGAGGTAGCCTCCAAAAAGGACCGTGTCGGACGCCGCAACCGAGCGCAACATTCTGATTTGTACATCAATCTGGTTTTTGTGCTGTCTGTATTGCTGATAATTGATGTGGTAAATGCCTTTTTCGCTGCCAACGAGAATATTTTGTTCGTTCAAAGGATGAATGTATTCAAAGCCTGACACCAGCTTCTGGCTAAGCTCTGGCAGAGAAATAATTGCGGGCTTTTTACCGGAAACATCAAGTACCCCAAGCTCTTTTCCCGTCACAAACCACACATTACCAGCCTGGTCTTCTTTCAGGTAACGTACATTCACACCTTTGAAAATCCCATTGTAATAGTCCGACGCAGCGAAGCGGTCTTTCTGTGGATTGTACTCGTAAATGCCCCTCTCAGTCGCTACCAGTATTTTGTTTTTGACTTTATATACATAATTATTATTCAGCGAAAGCGGCAGCCCGTCTTTGCTGGTGTACAAACGCGCTGAGGATCCGCCGTTTGTTTGCAAGGAGATTTTGAAAACGCCGCGATATGGATGCGAAGTCCAGATCGCATTTTCATCGTGCGTATCTGTGCAGAGGAAACGGGACGCAATGTCAAAGCCACTTACTGCACCAGCCGGACGGAACTCTTTGCCGTTGTAGGAAAGAAAATTGATCCCGTTATAATTACCCACAGCAACCCGCGCCACCGGGTCAATCCGCGACAATGGTACCGCACCCCAAAATCCGTTCCGCCGTTCAATGGCGTGTGCTTTGTTTTGACGTATCTCAAATATCCCCTCATGGTGCGACATCAGCAGTTTTCCATTGATCTCAGACAGCCCCCAAACCTGCCCCCGCGAGCTTTCTACAAATGTGAATGCGCCTTTGACAAAGCTGAGGTCACCAAACTCACCCACCGGGACTGAGTACAACCCATTGGAAGTGCCAATGTAGAGGTGGTCTTTGTAGATAATCGAAGCATAGCCGGCCTCGTCTTTGGTAGGCACGGGATAAATCGTTTTGATCGCATTATCGTATGCAATGAAGTCTATCCCGTTATCGAGCCCCAGCCAGAGATTGTGGTCACGGTCGCTAAAAACACTCAGTACGTTGTTGGTTTGCAATCCGTCGCCACGTGAGAACCGGTGGACAAACTCACCTTTATTGGTCACGATGTAACAGCCTCCCAGGCTCGTGGAAAGTGCCAGCAGCTGCTCGTTGACGCGGGTAGCTCCGTAAATGCGTTCTTTTTTGATCTGTTCGATGAATGCAGATTCCATTTTCACGGCACTGTTACCCGCCAGCCTGTAAAGCCCGGCGTCCATGGTCACCAGAATGGAAGTATCCCGGCCGAGGGGCAGCAATGCAGTACTCAGGAATTCGGCAGGTAGCTGGCTCTTGCTGAGAAAGGGTTCCCAGCGTTCATTGTTGAACCGCAAAAGTCCGTTTGTCGCATCCTGCGCTAATACTTGTCCGTTTGCATCCCCCATGAAACGCCAGTGCGAAACGGGATTGAACGTGATGATCGATTTGTCTTTGTACAAAAAGATCTTGTTACTCGCCCTGAAAAACACATTGCCTTTCGAGACGGTAACATTCCAGATATCGGCAAAGCCCCTGTCTTTCTCCTGCACCAGCTCGCGCAAAGAAAAGTAGCGCAATACCCCGGATTGATCGGGTGAGAAGTATCCAAATTCGTTTTCTCCGCCAATGTAAATGCGGTTATCATCGCACATTTCCAGGGAACGGACTTTGGTTTTGTTGGGAAGCGGGTATACTTTCCAGTACACGCCGTCGAAACTGAGAAGCCCCTCGTTGTTAGCGAAGTACATAATCCCATTCCGGCCCTGACGTATCGCCCAGTTCTGTGTACCTGCCCGGTAAGTTTGTTTAGAGTAATTAACTACCTCGGGCAGTCCGATGGTCGGGAGTCCGCCGGTCGGCAGTCCGATGGTGTGCTGGGCTTGCAGGAACGGATGAGTAAGAATAAGTAATAAGACAGCGGCCACTCGTATCATTTTCCACAGGTGCTGTATACCGGTAAGCGGATTGACGTAGTAGCGAACCGCGCCTGGGTATCTATTTCGCAAGTTTTGTCAGTTTGTTGTATTAATGTAGTAGGAAGCCATGCAGATCAATGTACAGGTTGCGCTACATTTGACATTGCAAGATATTACATTATTGTTAGTGTATTCCAATATCCCTATGAGCATAAAAATCTTCTTTCCTAAACGCGCATTGCTGCTTGCCATTTACATCCTGATCAACTGGACAGCCGTTGGTCAGCCCCGAAAAGCGGGTTTCTGGCTCACCAACCTGGACCGTTCTGCGCTTTTTACGCAGCAGCCCAACCTTAGTTTCCGTCAAATATCAGAAGCGGGGCCACCTATTGAGGCGACTGTGGTGCACATAAACCCGAAGCAGCGTTACCAAAAAATAGACGGTTTCGGCTTCACCCTCACCGGCGGTAGCGCGCAACATTTGCTTGGTATGAGCAAAACGGGACGTCGCGCATTGCTTCAGGAACTTTTTTCTACTGCGGGAAATAGTATCGGAATGGCTTACCTGCGCGTGAGCATCGGCGCATCCGACCTGAACGAGAAAGTATTTTCGTACGACGATCTTCCGCAAGGGAATACTGATCCGGATATGATGCATTTTGACCTCGGCCCGGATCGTAAAGACGTTATACCCATTTTGAAGGAAATCCTTGCGATCAATCCCAAATTGAAGATTTTGGGTTCACCTTGGTCGCCGCCGGTGTGGATGAAGGACAATGGTGATACACGCGGGGGTAGCCTCAAACCTGAATGGTATGATGCGTATGCGCGCTATTTTGTCCGATACGTTCAGGATATGAAAAAGGAAGGCATTCGCATTGACGCTATTACCGTTCAGAACGAGCCGCTACATCCGGGCAATAATCCTAGCTTGCTGATGCTAGCAAAAGATCAGGCGGTCTTTGTTAAAAATCATCTGGGACCTGCATTTGAAGACGCAAAAATTAGTACAAAAATCATTATTTACGACCATAATGCGGACAAACCCGAGTACCCGATATCCATTCTCGACGACCCGGAAGCGAAGAAATATATAGATGGCTCGGCATTCCATTTATATGGCGGCACAATCGATGCATTGTCCAAAGTACATGACGCACACCCCGACCGCAACCTGTATTTCACAGAGCAATGGATGGGCGCGCCGGGTAATTTTGAAAAGGACTTTTCAAACCACATCAAAAATCTGACTATTGGTGCGACGCGCAACTGGGCCCGTACTGTGCTGGAATGGAACTTGTCGAGCAATCCGCAAAACCGTCCATTCACCGATCGCGGCGGCTGCGACCGCTGCTTAGGGGGCGTCACAATAGATGGCGATAAAGTTACGCGGAATGCGGCTTATTACGTGGTAGCGCACGCTTCCAAGTTTGTACGACCTGAAAGCGTGCGAATTGGTTCGGGTACTAATGCAACTATCGGTTGCCCTGCCGACGACAAGCTGCTGCACGTTGCATTCCGGACACCCGACGACAAAATTGTTCTTATAGTGATGAACGATTCCGAGGCAGTGAAGCCATTTACGATTCAGGATGGCGGCAAGGTGGTAAATGTG
This sequence comes from Dyadobacter crusticola DSM 16708, assembly GCF_000701505.1. Lineage (GTDB taxonomy): Bacteria > Bacteroidota > Bacteroidia > Cytophagales > Spirosomataceae > Dyadobacter > Dyadobacter crusticola. The sequence continues at coordinate 395,250 of NZ_JNJB01000006.1, forward strand.
AGTTTGAAGCCAGGGTCGGTCGGTACATTCGTGTGGTAAAAGCGCCGGTGCGATACCCGGAAGGTAATCCTCAGTTTGGATCGAATTTCACAACCTTGTTCACTTTTGGTTCCAATGTTTGCAGATAAGTGTAAATAGCGGCCAGATCGCTCTCTTTCATGCCTGCGTACATCATCCAAGGCATAATTGTGTTCATCTCTTTCGGGCCTACCTTCTGCGGTTTGTAGTTCGAGTCCGCATACATTTTGAAGCGTTTGACAAATGCTTCCTCAGTCCAAAGGCCCAAACCTGTTGCTTTGTCCGGGGTAATGTTGGCTGAACGGACGGTTCCTGTGGGAATGATAAACTCGCTGCCGCCGCCGAACTCGCTGCCTTCCACGCGTGTGCCTTTCTCCATTTTACTGTGACATTCTACGCAGGCTGCCGCCGTCACCAGGTATTTACCGTACGCCACTTTGTCGGTTTCGGCCGGCTTTACTCCCGGGCTAGCTTCAGAGGGCATTGTATTTAAAAGTACACTCACCGGAAAGTCGGCAGCAGAAGTTTGCACATCGTTTTTGACGGAAGGCAATGTACGCAGGTAGGCAATAATGCTGTAAATGTCTTCGGGGTCCATTTGTCCGTAGCCGTGGTAAGGCATCACCGGGAACATGGCTGTGCCACTTTTGGTAACACCGGTGGTAATTGCCCTGAATATCTCTCCGTCAGTCCAGTCGGATAGTCCGTAAGGCGTGATGTTTTTAGAATAAAAAGTGCCAGGGAAACCGGTATTGGCGTCGAACTTTTCGCCTCCGCCACCGAGGTTACCGGCAAGCGGGGCCGCATAATAATTCCAATCGCGTGCGGAGTGGCAGTCCATACAAACTGTTACGTGGTTTGCCAGATACTTGCCGCGCTCCACCCGGGCAGCTGTTTTTTCTATTTTCAGGTCGGGCGCAGGGCCTACATTCGGCATTGCTGCTTTGATGTACACGGCTGCGCCAGCCACAAACAGGATTACGACGAGTACAAACACGCCGAACACTTTGAATGCTTTTTTCATTGGAAACGAGGAGTTAAGGATTTATGGAGTATCAAAGGCGAAAATTACCAGCAAATATCTGTTTGGGTTCCTTTTCCATTGAAATCTTATTAAGCGGATATTTCATGATTTCGTGTAACCGGCGGCAACGTTTTCAGCTGTCAGCGTGTCTGTCAATTAATCTCATAAACAGCTAGCTATGAAAAATTCTTTCCGTCTTCTCTCACTTGTTTTTATCTGCCTCGCATGCATTGAGCCCGACGAAGATTCGCCCCGGGGCATACCTTTCGACGGCACCGGCTACAAGCCCGTTTATGCGACTGTGGAGGATGTTGCGAAAATTCAGGTAGCTGCTGCACAGCCCCTGGTTCATCCGGGCAAGATATACCTGTTTGATCCCTATATTTTCGTCAATGAATCGGGAAAGGGCATTCACATCATTGACAATAAAGATCCTAAGAATCCCAAAAACCTATCCTTCATTTCGATCACCGGCAACTTCGATATTGCCGTAAAGGGCAACTGGCTGTATGCCGACAATCTATCCAACCTGCTCGTTTTCGATATAGCAGATCCCGTGTCACCGAAGCTGGTAAATACGATTAAAGATGCTATCCCTGTCAATAATTACCCGCCTCATCAAAATGTGTATTTCGAATGCGCCGATAGTAAGATGGGAGTAGTTGTAACATGGGAAAAAGTCCCGATGGCGACAAAGCCCAAATGCTTCAGGTAACACTTCCTCTTCCAGTTAAAAACCACTTTAACATAATGCCATGAAAAAATTAATGCCTTTTCTATTTATAGGTCTAGCCTTGCTGGGGCTTTGCATGATCCTGACTGCCTGCACTGACGGAGAGAGTAGCGTCAATCCGCAAACCGGAACGGGAGGCTCGATGGCGCGCTTCGCCATTACGGGCAATACATTGTATATCGTTTCAAAACAATCCCTCGAAGTTTACGATATCACGGAGGGCGCGGAGCCGGTCAAGAAGGTGCGTAGGGAAATGAATGTGGGGATCGAAACGATTTTTCCTTATAAAAACAACCTCTTCATCGGTGCTAATGACGGGATGTACATTTATGACAATGCCAATCCTGTAAATCCTGTTTTGCTGACCAAATACATTCACATACAATCCTGTGACCCGGTGGTAGTTCAGGACAAATATGCTTATGTGACATTGAGGAGCGGCGTCTCCTGCCGTACCGGAAATACCGGGAGCTCACTCGATGTGGTGGATGTATCCGTACCGTCCAATCCTACGATGGTGCATTCCCAGGTAATGACATCCCCTTTCGGACTGGGGGTTTCTGGGAATAAATTGTTTGTGTGCGAAGGGAGCGGTGGATTACGGGTAATGGATATTTCAAATCCCGCACTTCCTGTCCAAAAAAACTATTTCACAGATGTTCCCGCGTATGATGTGATCGTCAGGCCTAATCACCTGATTGTGACCGGAGAAAAAGGGCTGTTTCAGTACAAGTTCGACGATTCGGATGAATATGAACTGCTTAGCAAAATTCCGGTTTTATGAGACGTATAACTTGTACAGTGCTACTCCTGTTACTCGGTTTTTCATTCAGCTGGGCTCAGATTGATGCTTATAATGCAGCGAAGCACGTCATTATCAAATACTCGCCGGCCGCGATGTTCGATAGCGATAATACGATTCAATTTGGCGTGGAGGTTCCGCTGGGGAAGAGCGGGATCAGCTTGCAGCAGGATCTCGGATATGGACATTCGGGTTTTAATCTGTGGTACCATGACATTACCAATGCACCCAACAAATCAACTTACAAGAGCCGGACGCACCTTCGTTACTATTACTTCAGCAAGTCGCGGGTGAGAGGCTATTTCGCCGGTGAGTTTTTATACAAAAAGGTTCTCTACCGTGATAATCAATGGGTAGGAATGGACTGTTCGAGCTTCGGCGATTGTAATTACTTTGAAAATAAGGATGTGACAATTGGCCGTATTGCAGCTGCGGGACACGCCAGAATGGGCTGGCAATTCTACTTTCCCAGCCGGATGACCCTGGATTTATTCACGGGATTCGGTATGCGGGATATCAAAGTAAAGGCGCTGTCGCCTGGTCTGGAAACTGCAAGGGTGCGGGCTCCGCGGGAAATCTGGTCTGAAACTACACCAGGCACGCATTATGTAATGCCGAGCCTGGTGCTGGGTTTTCATTTGGGAGTTGTATTAGGCAAAATCCGCCAGAACAGCCAGTAGCTCAGCTGCCTGCGTTCGCCTTTTTCTTGTCTGCGTACTTTTTCTCTGCCGTTTTAGCCTTTTCGAAATCGAGTACAACGCCGTTAATGCAATAACGCAAGCCGGTTGGCGGCGGACCATCGTCGAAGACGTGACCAAGATGCGACTTGCAGCGGCCGCACATTACCTCAGTCCTGCGCATTCCGTGGCTGTTGTCCTGAGCTTCTACGATTGATTTTTTACTGATTGGTTCAAAGAAGCTGGGCCAGCCGCAGCCGCTTTCGTACTTAGCGTCGCTCTTGAAAAGTGCATTACCGCAAACTGCGCAGTAAAATGTCCCTATTTCCTTGGAGTGTTCGTACTCGCTGGTAAAAGGCCGCTCGGTACCTTTTAAACGCGCTACCTCATATACTTCGGGAGCAAGGATCTTCTGCCAGTCCTGGTTGCTTTTATTTACCGGAGCAGGATCAGAATGGGAATATTCAGGAGCCTTTTTCTGATCAGCAGGCTTGGACGCCGACTGTCCGTAGCAGTTCTGAAGCACGAGCATCAGTACCACCGAGACTGCGATTGTTACTATATATTTCATGTTGACAATGGATGTTTGTTCTACTATATATACGATAAACAAACGGATATAGTTGTGATCAAACCATTGTTTGCCAAGTTTCTTTTATACCTGGTGCAGGGCAGGGGAACGAGCGGCTTGGTCGATCTTACTAACTCCGACCGGAATTCTCAGGTAGCATTTCGTCCCGGTTTCAGGCGAGCTGGAAAATGTGATTTCGCCGTTAATAGCATCTGCATACTTCTTCGCCAGCACCAAACCCAGGCCGCCGGACCGGGATGTATTCCTGAATTTGTTTTCCCAGCTTTCGGCAATCGCTTGTTGAGCGCTCTTACTGATTCCAGGGCCATTATCTGCGACGCAGAATTCGTGCTGTGAGCCTTTCCTTACATAAGTGAGTGTAACAGTGCTGTTCTTGCCGGAGTACTTTACCGCATTGTTGATAAAGTTCCTGATCACGACGGAGAAAAGGTTAGGTTCGGAGAAAACCATTAAATGGTCAGGGATTTCTGAATAGAGGCTTATACCTTTCTCCCTCGCAATCCCGGCGTACACATTAATTGTTTCCTCGATTGCATTATTGACATTAAAATCGTGCAGGACTACATTTGAGCCAGACTCGATATTTCCGTTTGTGATAGCCAGCAGGTTCAGGAGCAGATTTTGCGTATTCACAACAGAATGGCTTAGTTCGGCTTCCAGCCCCTTCCGCTCTTCCACGCTCAGGTCGTAGCTACCTAAAATATCCAAGTATTTTTTCAACGAAATCAATGGTGTCTGGTAATCATGCGAAATTACCGAGATCAGCCGGGCCTTTTCCTCGTGCAGTTCGTCCAGGAGCATTGCGTGATTTTCAGCCTTTTCCCGTTCAGCCCGGTAGCTGCTGATGATATATCCCAGCGTGATCAGTATCACAATTACGCTCACTAGATAAGTAGAACCGATATCAATGAAATGCTGCTCTGTGCCGGTATACCCGGACACTACAAACTCCGGGTAAAAGTATTCTGTTGTCAAAAGCCCGCCGACGACCGCAATGTTGGTGATAGTGATTATGAAGTACTGCTTTCGGGGCGCGATCGTAAGTGACAGGAAGTACACCAGCCCCAAGGACAGGAGGGTTGATCCCGAAATTCCGGCCCCAATACGGTAAGAGGCTATGAAAAAGAGATAAATGATGGTCATGTAAAGGTTGAAGGAAAGCGTTGTGCGATTCCTGAACCTTGACAGATAATAAAGAAAAAGCTGAAATGGAATAAGTACGGCAGTGATTACCGATGCTGTAAACAGGCCGGTGACAAAGCTGAATACAAATACGTACACCATTACCAGGATCGTGGCGGTACATGCAAAATGGTAGATCCTGCTTTGAAGTGAAAACAGGTCGCTGTCACCTTGGAGGTACTGCCAGTATTTAAGTATGGTCTTGTGAACTTTGTTGATCAAAGCGTTGCCAGTTTAACAAAGAAATTCACGAGAATAAGAAAGTAGTGCGCTAGGAGATAAGCGGGCCTTTTCTTTCTGATCAGATAAAAGCACCGATATCGCGCACGCCCAGCATTCTTGCACTGGTAAAGCCTTCCCCAAAGGTTACACCCACGGCGTGGCCCATTTCGCGTGCACGCGAAATGATGAATTCGAGGAATTCAGGCGTGGAAATATAACTCTGCGGCTCGCTTTCTCCCTGATATTCGGGAATGTGAAACTGGCTTTTAAATGCGCGCACCGCTTCTATTTTCCGGTCGTGAAACTCGGTGATATCTACCACGAAATCAGGCTTGATGTACCTGTCCTGAACAGCATGAAATACCTGCTTCGGACGCCAGGCTTCCTGCTCATTTCCATTTTCATCAAACGTCTTCACCATTCTCAATCCCGCATAAAAACAGGCATCAGCTACCAACCGGGCTCCGCGTCCGTGATCAGGGTGGCGGTCGTCGATCGCATTGGTGATCACGATATCTGGCTGGTATTTCCTGATGAACGGGATGATCGCTTTCTGGTGCTCTTCGTCGTTTTTGAAGAAACCATCGGCCAGACCCACATTCTCCCGAACAGACACACCCAGAATAGCTGCTGCATCTTTACCTTCCTGAATGCGACCCTCGGGTGTTCCCCTGGTGCCAAGTTCACCTCTTGTCAAATCGATTATCCCAACCTTTTTGCCGAGCGCCATTTGGGACAATAATGTCCCGGCACAACACAGCTCAACGTCGTCGGGATGAGCTGTGATGGCGAGTATATCAAGTTTCATGTTTTAGATTATTTAATGCGAAGCTTTTGTCCGATCCGTAATGTTGAGCGGCTGGACATGCGGTTACGGCGGGCAATAGAGGAAACGCTCACACCGTAGCGTTCTGCAATGGCACCCAGCGTGTCGCCCGGGCGCACTTTGTGTAGAACAGACCGACTATAAGCAGCGGGTGCCGCGTCGCCGGATTCGAATTCACCTTTGTTGGATTTACCTCTGAGATGGTTCCATACTGAACTTGTCAATAGGAAATGATCAGATTTAATGGCCCGGTTATCCCAATCGAAAATATGTCTGGGGTCAAATGGATTTCCTTCGTACCGGTTTTCGTAATGCAGGTGAGAGCCGGAGCTTCTGCCTGTATTCCCGCCCAGGCCGATCACTTCGCCCGCCTTGACGATCTGTCCGGACTCGACCATTTGTTTAGAAAGGTGCCCGTACAAAGTTTCAAGCCCGTTATAATGCCGCACCACAATGAAACGGCCGTAACCTGATCCATCCCACGCAACAATCCTGACCATTCCGTCATAGGTACTTCTTACCGTATCGCCTGTTTCCAGGTCGAGGTCGGTACCATTGTGCCAGCGGCCCCAGCGATAGCTGAAATTGGAAGTAGTAGGGGTTTTTTCCATTGGCGTGCTCCATTTCCGGTTCAGCGCCTCGTTGTATAATGTCAGGTCGACGGGTTCGTCAAATTCAAGGGGGTTCAAGCCGTAGGGGTTGATGGTACGCGCATCCCAGATTACATAATATTCTGCCGCTTTCACCCATTCGTCGCCCACCTGCAAGGAGTCCACGACTTCTACCACTTCTGTTTCTCCTTCATCAAGGGTCGTGGTATCTTCGTGTACAACGGGGTTAAGGGGTTTTACAGGCTCAAACTGGTTTTGAAATTTCAGGTTGGAGGTTTCCACCTGGTATTCGTCTTCGGGCTGGGGGACGGTAGCCTTGGTAGTAGGTCCTTCGTTGGCGTTGTTTCCGGACTGGTTAATCTTTGGATTTCTTCTGAATTTACCTCGCTCTTGTGCTTGCGTGTTCCATGAAATCAAACACACCATCATCAGCAAACTTACAATAAGCTTTACTTTCATATTTAAAATGGGTCAGACTACATACGAGCGGTGAGCTAATATGTAGTCTGACTAAATTTTAGGGGTTGGGCAAAAATTAAGCTGTTGTTTCTTCGATAATCTCTTCCACTTCTCTTTCCATCAAAAAACGTTCTGCATCCAAAGCTGCCATACATCCTGTACCTGCTGCTGTAATCGCCTGTCTGTACACGTTATCCTGTGCGTCTCCACAAGCGAACACACCCTTAATGTTGGTGCAGGCACTTCCTTTTACGGTTTGAATGTAGCCGGTTTCGTCCATGTGCAGATATCCTTTGAATATATCCGTGTTAGGTTTGTGGCCGATTGCTACAAAGAAACCGGTTGCGTCGAGAAGTTGCTCCTCGCCGGTCTTATTATTTTTTACCAAAACAGATTCCAGTCCTTCTTCTCCATTCAGCTTCACGGTTTCTGTATTCCACAATACTTCAATATTAGGAAGCATTTCAATGCGTTTCTGCATGATCTTTGAAGCGCGCATTTCGTCGCGGCGCACCAGGAGGTATACTTTGCGGCATAATTTCGCAAGGTAGCTCGCTTCTTCCGCTGCCGTGTCTCCGGCTCCCACAACCACTACATCCTGGCCCCGAAAAAAGAATCCGTCGCAAACTGCGCAGGCAGATACTCCGCGACCATTCAGCCTGTCCTCTCCCTCGATTCCCAGCCACTTCGCAGAAGCGCCCGTGGAAACGATCACCGAGTCGGCAATGATCTCGTGCTTGTTGTCAATGATTACTTTGTGCGGATAAGAAGTGAAATCAACTTCCGTCGCCATTCCGTAGCGGATATCCGTACCAAAACGTTTGGCTTGCTTTTCGAAATTGATCATCATTTCGGGGCCGGTAATTCCGTCGGGGTACCCGGGATAATTATCAACTTCGGTGGTAATGGTAAGCTGGCCGCCGGGTTGGGCGCCTTGGTATAGTACAGGATTCAAACCTGCTCTTGATGCATATATGGCGGCAGTGTATCCGGCAGGTCCGGAACCGATAATGAGGCAGGAAACTTTCTCAGATGACATGATTGACAATAACTAGCGTATACAAAAAAACGTTACAAAATCTATTCAGGATTTTACTTGAAAATATAAGTGTGTGGAATTGAAAAGGCCTTTAAGGCATTCGCATAGTACAACAGCGACAGATCAACAAAAGTGCGAAATTTAGCCCCGTAATGCAAGCTATCAGAGAATGCGCCACTCAATGCGCCTGTTTTTTTGGCGGTTTGCTTCGGTATCATTCGCAGCTACTGGTTTTGTTTCTCCATAACCTTTTGACAGAATGCGGGGCTGGGCAATACCCGATTTGTGCAAATACTGCTGAACAGATTGCGCGCGCCGGCGTGACAGTTCCATGTTTTCACTATCCGAGCCCACATCGTCGGTATGTCCGGAAATCTCGATTTTTACATCCTTGTTCCGGCTCAGGAAGTCGACCATTTTGTCGAGCTCGACTTTTGATTTTTCATCCAGTTCGTACCTGCCCGTCTGGAAAAAGATGTTATTCAAAATTTCAGCGCGGTCTTTTTCGATCGCCTCCAAAGGAATTTGAAGGTCGACAAACGAAATGGAGTCACTGACTGAAAAAGTTAAGCTTTTGAAGAGGTACCCGGGTTTTGAAACAAAAAATGCATACTCTCCGCCTTTATTGAGCACCGCCAGAAACGAACCCGTGCGACCGTCGGAAGTGAATGCACCTACTTTCTGCTGCGTTTTCAGGTCAAAAAGGTCGATATCGGACGAAACTGGCTGCCCGGTTTTCTTGTCTGTCACCTTACCTTTTGCGTATCGGGTAGGTACGATCATGTTTTGAAGCGATTCTGGCAATTCGAAAGTGTAGATCAGCGAGCGGCCTTTTCCTTTGTCAGAAGTGTCGTCGGTATAATAGGCATTTTTTCCGTCAGAGGCGATAAAAAGTCCAACCTGATCTGCAACGGTGTTAATAGGATATCCCAGATTTTTCGGAGCTCCCCAGATTGTGTCTGTCTTTTGAGAAATGAAAATATCGAAACCGCCCATTCCTGCCAGTCCATCGGAAGCAAAAAAGAGCGTCCGGCCGTTTGCGTGGATAAAAGGTGCATTTTCATCGTCGGGTGTGTTGATGGCGGGACCCAGGTTTTTAGGCGCATTCCATTGCTTTTTCTCATTCAAAGTTGTGACCCAGATATCCCTTTTGCCGATTCCGTCCTTTCGTTCAGAGGCAAAGTACAATGTACGTCCGTCAGCTGACAGTGAAGGTTGCGATTCCCAGTCGCGGGTGTTGACCTGCTCACCAAGATTTACCGGTGGAGCCCAGTCTTTTCCTTCTTTATGTGTTATATAAAGATCGCAGCTACCATAGCCTTCGGGCCGGTTGCAGGCTGTGAAAACGAGGGTACGACCGTCAGCTGAAACACTGCACGTGCCTTCATTATTAATGGTGTTGATAGCGGGTGAAATATCTTCGGGAACATCCCAACCCACCAGCGCTCCGTCTTTCTTGGTGCGGTTGGTGACGTAGATGTTTTCGTCGCGTTCTTCCGTCAGTCCGGTGAAAATTAAAGTCTCGTTATCGGCTGTCAACACAGGGAAATACTGCGTTCGCAGGAAATTGACTGTATCGCCCATTGATTTTTTCTGAATAGCCAGCGGCTTTTTGATCGCTTCTGCGGCAAACTTTGAGGAGATAATGGATTTTTCAGCCAATCTGAACAGGCTCGATTTCGGCGGGAACAGCTTTATGGCTTTTTCAAAATAAAACTGCGCCGAATCGTATCGCTCAGCCTGGAAGTGGTACCTGCCCAGCCACTGAAATCCCGGTCCTGATTGCGGTGCGTCGGGTTTGAGCCGGGTAGCAAGCGTATAATATTTGCGGGCCAGATCAGCATTGCGCTGCAACTCGTAAATCTGCGCCAGCCTTAGATGGGTATCGTAACTTTGAGGTGTTTCCTGCAGCACTTTTTCAAACAATAATATTGCCTCTCCAAGCTGGCGCTGCTGCCACGCTTTTTGCGCCTTTTCATAATTTTCTCGTCCTTTTCTGGACAGGGTAGCCTCTTGCGCCACCACATTGAACGATCCTGAAAAACTTAGAATAACAATAAAAACGACGGCCCAACGCATTATGGAATGTTCATAAACTTGTGAGTTTGTAACGACATTTTCCATTTGGGATTGTCTTTGATATAGTCAATCATCAAAGGCAGCATGATATCGTGCTTACTCCATTCCGGCTGCATCAGCAATGTGCAGTTTTCATTGACCAATGCGGCGTGCTCTTCTGCAAAATCGAAATCACTTTTGTTGTAAATGATCGCTTTCAGCTCGTTGGCATTCCGGTAAATGTCGGGATGCGGGGTTTTGAATTTTTTAGGAGAAAAACAAACCCAGTCCCAGTGACCTGAGAAAGGGTAGACGCCGGAAGTTTCAATGTTGGTTTTAAATCCCGCCTCCTGCAATGCGGTTGTGAGCGCATCCAGGTTATACATCAAAGGCTCGCCTCCGGTGATTACAGCGAGGCGGCCTGGATATTGCAAAGCGCCTTCCACAATTGAATTGATCGTGTATTTAGGATGTGCCTCTGCATCCCATGATTCTTTCACATCGCACCAGTGACAGCCTACCTCGCACCCGCCCAGACGGATGAAATAAGCTGCCCGGCCGCTGTGCTGCCCTTCACCCTGCAAGGTGTAAAATGCTTCCATAACGGGAAGCGCGCTGGTGTATATTGGTAATGTTTCGGTAAGCAAAATCTTGAATTGCTAAATGTTTAAAAGAGCGTAACAATTGCCACAGCTCAAAAATCCCACAAAGGTACAAAAATCAATGCGGAACCGCCCGTCGTGAAAATAGTCGCATATTTGTATTATGAATACCTCACCAATTCATCAGCAGGAAGTAATATGTGCGCTCGCAACTCCTTCGGGAGTGGGTGCGATAGCCGTCATCAGGGTCTCAGGGAAAGGCTGCATTGACATGGTCAGTCGAATTTTTAAAGGTAAAAATCTGACCGAAGTCCCGACGCATACCGTGCATTTCGGCACGATCCGTGCAAACGGGGAGATCGTCGACGAAGTGCTCGCAACCGTTTTCAAAAGTCCCAAGTCATTTACAAAAGAGGATTCCGTGGAGATTTCGTGCCACGGTTCCAGCTATATTATTGGTCAGATCCTGCGGTCGCTGATCCAGCAAGGCGCGCGGATTGCAATGCCGGGTGAATTTACCCAGCGTGCTTTTCTGAACGGACAATTCGACCTCGTGCAGGCAGAGGCGGTCGCCGATCTGATCGCGGCAGATTCGCAGGCCAGTCATCGCACGGCGTTGAACCAGTTGCGCGGCGGCTTTTCAAAAAAACTCGCGGCGCTCCGTACTGAGCTGATCCATTTTGCTTCTCTGATTGAACTTGAACTGGATTTTGGTGAAGAGGATGTAGAGTTTGCCCAGCGCGATGATTTGCGCAGGTTGATCGAAGCGCTGCTGGCCAGTATTGGCCCGCTGATCAACTCGTTTGATTTCGGAAATGCGATCAAAGAAGGTATTCCAGTCGCCATTATCGGCTCTCCTAATGTGGGTAAATCGACACTGCTGAATGCGCTTTTGAACGAGGAGAAAGCCATAGTAACCAGTATCGCCGGCACTACCCGTGACGTAATTGAAGACACGATGGTGCTCGCCGGCCTGAAATTCCGTTTCATCGACACCGCTGGAATCCGCGAAACCACCGATCTGGTCGAATCCATCGGCATCGAACGTTCCCGCGCCGCCATGGAAAAAGCTGATATCGTCATTTTCCTCTTCGACAGCCAAGAAACGCTCGCGGAAAACCAGCAGCTGGCCGCCCTGCTACCTGCAGAAAAGCCAAGGTTTTTTGTCCTGAACAAAGCAGATCTGAACCCGGATCTGGCTACCGAAATGGCCCGGGTAAATCCCGGACACCTCATAATTTCAGCACGTACCCAATCCGGCATTCACCAACTTACAGACAGCCTGGTAAACCTCGTCGGCAGCCGCGCCCCAGGCGACACTGTGGTAAATAACATGCGGCATTATCAGCACCTTGTAAAAACGCACGAAGCACTCAGTGACGTCCTAAACGGCCTCCAAACCGGCGTCACAGGCGACTTCCTGGCGCAGGATATCAGGTTGGCGCTGCATCATTTGGGAGAGATTACAGGGACGATTGTGACGGATGATTTGCTGGATAATATATTCTCGAAGTTTTGTATCGGGAAGTAAATGTCGAGGTGATAACAGGCTGTTAAAGTATTGGCATACATCTGAAATTTTAAAACTATGGACGGGCAAGACATTCGTTGGGAGCAGCGGTTCGGTAATTATCTTAGGGCGTTGCGAAAGTTAGATCTGGCGGTATCTAAAATTAGAGCAGATTATCCTTTGGACGAGGCCGGAAATATTGATGAAGATGAATTTCTGGATGATATCATTAAAGAAGGGCTCATCCAGCGATTCGAGTATACGCACGAACTGGCGTGGAATGTCATGAAAGATTTTCTTTTGTACGAGGCTGATATAAAGGTGCTAGGGTCCAAAGACGCAACAAGGGCAGCTTTTGCTGCGGATTTAATTGAAGATGGCGAGCTATGGATGGAAATGATTAAAAGCCGGAATCAAACCTCGCATACGTACAACGAAGGAACGGCCAATGTCATTTTTAAGAAAGTGTTGGAAGAGTATTTACCAGCATTTCAAGATTTTAAGGCTACAATGGGCGAGAAGCGCAATGGAAAGCAGGGCAACCTATTTTACGAGAAATGAAGTACGGACTTAAAGAAAGCACCATTGCTGCAATCCAATCGGTTTTTATCAAATATCCTGGTGTTAAGGAAGTAATCCTGTATGGATCGCGGGCAAAAGGTAATTTCAGAAATGCTTCGGACATTGATTTAATGCTGGTAGGAGAAAGCCTCACTTTATCAGATCTATTCAAAATCGAAACGGAACTGGATGATTTATTGCTTCCCTACAAAATTGATTTAGCGGTTTATCATCAGATTGAAAATAAAGAGCTTGTTGCCCATATCGATCGGGTAGGGGTGGTGTTTTTTGAGAAGTAGATTAATGAGTTCAGGCCGTAAGTCTCATTTGATAATGAAACTTTTGTCAGCATGTTGGAAATATAATTTGACAATTGATGCGTAGCATGAATTTGAAGTTTGAAGCGCATTTTTATAAAAAGATCTCCAATCGTCAATATGAAATATACCCTTACGCTGCTCGTCGTCCTAATATCTTTAACTACTTACGCTCAAAAGCAATGGTATTCCAAAAGTGAATTAAAAACTCTTGTTATAGCTCAACAAAAGAGGATATCAAGTTTAGAAATTGAAATTGCCAGATTGTCAAGTTTGCAGAAAAAATACTTGACAGCAGATCAGGAGAAATTTGAATGCCTTAATAAGCTGTCTTCGATGTTGGATTCATTAAAAACCAAAAATGAGTACATAGAGAGTAAAAATCAAGAAAATCGATATTTATCAAACTACATCCATCAGCTAAAGGAAGAGCTTAGGCAAAAAGACCAGGTAGTGTCGAGCAGTACACAACCGATTGTTAGTTCATCCCAAATAGATAAGGTAAATATTCTTTAGCGAGTGATTATAATACACCAACCTACAAACCCGCACAACGTACCTATATAAACTGGACCACGAGGAGGATGCTATTACATCAATGGGAACGGAAACAAAACATATGTTGATCGGAGTCTCTGCAGATAGTTTGGTTATTTATTTCCCCCCAATCAACCGCTCCAACCGCCGCATCATCTCATCCTTCTCCTTCAACATCCGCTCATACAAAGCAATCTTTTCCTCATGGAGCTGCATTAGCTTATCAATTGGATTGTTATTGTAGGTGCCAAATGAATTCCCGAAAAACGCTTGATCCTGAAATGTATTAGAAATAACATTGATCGCTTGCTCCTCATCAAAATTCCGAATCGCCTCAGCCGGAATCTTTAAAATCGCCGCAACCTGTTCCAAAATATCATTATCAATCTTTTCTTTCTGTTCGAGCAGGGAGATTTTCTGCTGGTTCCAATCTTCACCGAGCTCAAACGCCATGGCGTCTTGTTTCAGGCCCAGGAGCTCTCTGAAACGTTTCAAATTACGGCCTTCGTGGATCTTTGGATTGGAGGTAGTATGTGCCATGTGGATAGGGTGTTTGGTAAAAAAAGCAATTTATGTAAATCTCCCGGGAAGTGCGTGGATATCTTACATGGGTTGCAATGTATGTTACCATTGAAGATGTCGCCTCAAAGTCTCAGGGAAGGACAAAGGTGGTGTTGCGTGATCTTCGACACAGGGCGCCCGGAAAAGGTCGGTCCGCCCTTGCACTTGCGTACAAATTGCGACGAGCTGCTTTTTATAATCGCTGGAATGTGAAATCGGGATGCCGCATTTCCAATTCATTTTCGCTCGAAGCGCGTTGGGCTTCCGATGCGTAGGAAAATATATTTCGCTCGTAGTCATCAATGGCCCCACAGTGGCGGTGACGTAGTAACGAACACCGAGATTAACAGATGAAAAAAGAGTGACTTTGTAGTCCTTGATTACCGCCAGGTTGGTTGCCAATGATATAAACCACTACGGCTTCTATATTCTTCATTTCTTTCTTTACTACTTTACTCTGACAGTCGCATGGGCCGGTCTCTTTATCAAGGTCCTTGCATTGGATGTTTAGAAAACATACAATCAAAGGCATCAATGTGAATCGGGCTATTTTACTCAGATTCATATTTACAATTGTATTTAGATTTCGACCTGAAAGATTACACTTTCAAGATTCAGAACTCATACAAATAGTTGGAGGCTAATAAATAGCGTTTCAAATATCATCTTTTTTCTAACTGAACATCCTAACTAAGAAATGCTCAACCGACGCGACGAATCAGCCATTCGCGCATTCCCGTCAGGTTGCCTTCGCTTCCTCAGCTTATATTCCGTTGGGAGCATGTTGAATTTGGCTTTGAAGGATTTTGCAAAATAATTCGGGGCCGTAAAGCCGGTCATGTAAGAGATCTGCGAAATGCTCAGATCGCTGTTTTCCAGTAATAATGCCGCCTTTTCAAGTTTAATGGAGCGGATGAATTCAATGGGCGTCTGGCCGCTCATTTCCAGTACTTTGCTGTACAATGTTCCCCGGCTCATGCCCACGTGCTTACTCAAATTTTCGACGCTCAACTGCGAGGTATGCAGGTTATCCTCAATGTAGGTGAGCATATCTTTCAGCAATCTTTCCTGGCTCGATTCGATCTGCGGCGCTTGGCCTGAAACCTGGATCTGGCGGGAGTAAACGCCTTTTAACAGCCGGTTCAGTAAAATCAGGTTATTGATTTTTGCATTCAGGATATCAAAGTTGAAGGGCTTGGTAAGGTAATCGTTCGCGCCCGAATTGAGACCTTCGAGCTGCTGCTGCTCGCCGGTGGAGGCGGTTAGAAGTATGATCGGAATGTGCTTGGTGCGCTTGTCCGACTTGATTTTCTGGCTCAATGCGATCCCGTCCATTTCGGGCATCGCCACGTCGCTTACGATCAGTTCCGGGTGGTGGCTGAGTGTTTTTTGCCAACCCTCTTTCCCGTTGCTGGCTTCAATAACATGGTAATATTGCATCAGGCTCTCCTTCAAATAGTGCCTGAATTCGTCATTGTCTTCAATAATCAGAACATTTGAAAGCTCTTTCAAGTTGGTCTTTTCCAGCTTTGGAAAGCCATTTTCAGCTTCTTCACGCATTGTTACGGATTCAGGCTGAGGTTGTTCCATTACAGGAACCTGCTGATCCGCAATCGGCAGCTCTACTGTAAATGTGCTGCCCGCGCCCGGCTGACTCTCAACATTTATTTTTCCCTGATGCAGCTGCACGAATTCCCGCACGATAGACAAGCCAATCCCGCTTCCCTGGTTCAGCACTGTCAAATCTGTATCATGTTGGTAAAACCGGTCGAAGATCTTTTCATGCTGATCCTCGGCAATGCCTGTTCCATTATCTGAAATGTTGATTTGCAGCCAGTGTCTCCCTTCTGACTCCGTCCGCTGCTGCACGTTCAAAGCTACCTCGCCGCCTTTGGGCGTGAACTTAAAAGCATTGGAAAGCAGGTTGAACAAAATCCGTTCGAGCTTATCCGCGTCAAAATCCATGACCAGCTGATCCAGGGAACTCGCTATTTTAAACTGAATCCCTTTTCGAATGGAAAGATCGCTGAACTGGTCGCAGGTATCTTTTATAAACAAAATAATGTCCTGCCGTTTTAAGTGCAGCTTCACTTCCTGTTCCTGCATATTCTTGAAATCCAGCAGCTGATCCACCAGGTTGAGCAATCTTTTTGCATTGCGCTTGATCGCATTCACGGGTGGGTGCAGCTCGGTGGATTTAGTCTTGACCAGCAAATTATCAACAGGGGCCAGGATCAGAGAAATGGGTGTCCGGAATTCGTGGCTCAGATTGGTCAAGAACTTGATTTTCATTCGGTCTAACTCCTGCGCCCGCTCTATTTCTGCGCGCTGCTGCTGTTCCCGGAACTGCCTTTGCAGCTTCTGGATCCCACGCCTTCTCATCAGATACACAATTACAAATGGCGCGAGAAAATAGAAAATATACGCGTAAATGGTCAGGTAAAAAGGAGGTTTGACGATTACTGCAACCGACTTTGTTTGCGGTCCCCAGTTCCGGCCGTCCTTACTGGCCTGCACTTCAAAAACGTACTCGCCCGGACTCAGATTCGTATAGCTCGCCTGGTTGGTAAGTCCCGTTTCGTTCCATTCGGATTGCATTCCCACCAGCCGGTGCCGGTAGTTCATCTGTTTGGGATTGGTATAATCCAGCGCCGCATATCCGATCGAGAAGTTTTGTTTGTAATCCAGTTTAATGGTTTTGGCCACCGCAATAGCGGCGTCTATATAGCTGGAATCGGCCGGGGTAATGCTGCGGTTACCAATTTTCAGATCTTTCAGGATAATGGGCGGAATGCGTTTGCTGTTCGGCAGGCTGCGTGTGTCGATGTAGTTGAACCCGGCTATTCCGCCAAAAAAGAGCGTGTTGTCGGAAGCCCGAATGCCCGAGCCCAGCACGAAAGTCCGGTCCTGAATGCCGTTGTAG
The DNA here is from genome assembly GCF_000701505.1 of Dyadobacter crusticola DSM 16708. Classification (GTDB taxonomy): domain Bacteria; phylum Bacteroidota; class Bacteroidia; order Cytophagales; family Spirosomataceae; genus Dyadobacter; species Dyadobacter crusticola. The sequence continues at coordinate 412,504 of NZ_JNJB01000006.1, forward strand.
GAAGTGTAGTTGGTGAATTTTTTGGTTTTTAAATCAAAACTGCTGATCCCATGATTGGTACTCACCCAAATGCGCCCCTGCGCGTCTTCGAGCACTTTATTGATAATGTTGCTCGCTAAACCTTCTGTCGCGCCGTAGGAAACAAACTTTTGAGTGCGCCTGTCGTACAAAGCCAGCCCTTCGCCCGAAGTACCTGCCCAGATATCGCCTTTGCTGTCTTCCAAAAGCGAGAAAACGATATTGCCCGGCAAATCGCTGGTCTGCTTGTTGAGCAGCACTGATTTTTGTGTAACAGGGTCGAAGACCGCAATGCCCGTGCCGTGCGTCGCAACCCAGAGCTTTCCTTGCTTGTCCAGCAGCAGATCGCGTATGTAGCCGTTGAGTGGAATAATGCGCTGAGCGATCGGAACACTGGCGTCATACATTCTCCTGAAACTTTTGGTGGCCGGATCATACAAATGCACGCCACCGCCATTTGTACCTACCCACAGCTTGCCAGACGGGTCTTTTTTCAGACAAAATATCTCATTGTTGCTCAGGCTGGATTCGTCTTTACCCCGGAGAAATTGCGTGTAACTGCCTGTTTTTGGATTGAATTGAAAAAGGCCATCTTTGAAAGTCCCTATCCAAAGCTCACTTTCTGAAACCAGTTCCAGCGTAAGTATAGCCAGTCCGGAGGCGGCAGTCCTGTTTTTTGGATCAATGGTGAATTTTTTAAAAAGATTAGTCTGCCGATTGTACAAATTCAGTCCGCCACCGTCCGTGCCCACAAACAGCTCGCCTGACGTGGTTTGCGCAAAAGAAGTGACGAAAGGCGCGCTTAACCCGAACGGATCATTTACATCCGACCGCTTTAAGCCGAAAATGGCCAGGTTCTGATCATACTTATTAACGCCGCCTTTGTAGGTGCCGAGCCAGCAAATGCCCTGGTCGTCGATCCAGACACAGCGTACCGACTTATTGGTTAAACTGAACTGCGTCCGTGCGTCGGGGCCGTAGCGCGTGATGTTTTCATTTTTGGTGTCAAGAATGTTGAGGCCGGCATCGGTGCATATCCACAGACGGTCTCGCTTTTCCCAGGCAATACCAAAAACCATGTTGGTGCTCAGCGAATTCTTGTTTTGCGGATCATATTTGTAGTGTTTTAGAATCTGCCCGTTTGCATTGATTTTGAACAAACCGCCGAAAGTACCCGCCCAGATATTTCCTTCCGAATCTTCTGCAATGGATTTGACCGTGCGTGCGGCGGCGTCATCTGGCAGCGCTTGCAGATAGTCAATGTATTCGCTGTTTTTGTCTTTGGGATCAATTTTATACAAACCGTTCCTGGTCCCGATCCAGATCCATTTTCTGCTGTCGATGACGATACTGAGGATCATACCCTTTGAAATCTGATCAGGTATGTTTGGCAGAGATAGGAACGTGCTGATCTGATGTGTTTTCGGGTTTACGGTCATCAGGCCCGCCGTGGTACCCACCCAGATCTGCCCTTTTTCATCACTTGCAATGCTGGTAATGCTATGCGGCGAGGGGATGCTGACGAATGCATCTTTCCGTCTGTCGTAAAGATGCAGGCCGCCTTCAATGGTACCCACCCAGATGCGTCCAGCGCGGTCCTGGTGCAGGCACGAAATATCGCTCGACCGGAGTGAAGCCGAATCCTTTTTGTCGTGGCGATAAACTGTCACATCCGTTCCATCGAATCTGTTCAGACCGTCGTCAGTTGCAAACCACATCAGCCCGTAACGGTCTTTCAGGATAGCCGTCACAGTGTTGGACGACAATCCATCCATGGAAGTCAGCGAGGTGAATTTCGGCTCGGCGAGCTGTGCAGAAGCGCTCGGTACCACTATACTGGACAGAACAGGCAGTAACGCTAAAAAACACAACAGTACAATTTTGGAGCGCATAAGAGCGAATGGGATTTGAAAGTTACCCTGAGACAGAAGATAAATGCAAAAAATGCAAACTTCTCACAGAATCCGGCATTTTCCGGCTCGATTTGAACAATCTTTTCTTTAAAATGAACAAAAATGCTCACAGCTGTGGGTATCATCCAGCTACTTTTGTCAGCTATAAATTAAATAAAATCTGGAAAAAATGATGAAGCACAGTTGCCATGTGATTGACCCAAGCTGCGTTCCAACCAAGTATTGTCAATTTGACACTTCCGTATTTTTCGAAAAAGAAACAAGCTCATTTAAAACTCATCTGACACTCTAATCCATACAGAACTTATGCAGGAATATTTATTAGACCGAAACATGTGGGCCAGGATATTGGGTATCTCTGGCCTGCCCATTCTGCTGCTCGGCGCCCCGGCTTTTGCCGATACAGGCCGGAATGCGTTGCTGGAGCGTAAAGTAAAAACGCGGTCCGAAGCTGTCGCCGATATTGAGGTTTCAGGTAAGGTTACGGGTGCTGACGGACAGGGCTTGCCCGGCGTAAACATCATCGTAAAATCGACCGTTCAGGGAACCAGTGCAGACCAGGACGGGAATTACAGACTGACAGTTCCGAATGGCGATGCCGTGCTGGTATTTTCCTTGGTAGGCTATGCTTCGAAGGAAGTGCCCGTGGGCACACAGCAGGTTATCAATGTAACACTTGCCGCTGACGATAAGACGCTGGAAGAAGTAGTTGTGGTAGGATACGGCGTTCAGCGGAAACGGGATGTCACAGGTTCGGTTGTTTCTGTCAGCGAAAGCACACTGAGGGAAGTTCCTGCGCCAAACCTGGTAAGCCAGCTGAAAGGCCGCGCGGCGGGTGTCTCCATCATCAGTAATGGAAGCACGCCCGGCTCGCAGGGACAAATCAGGATTCGCGGAAACCGGACATTAACGACAAGCTCAGGTTCGAGCGACGGCCTTGACGGTCCGCTCGTGGTGGTCGACGGAATTCCATTTGGCGGGTTAAATGACATCAACCCGGACGATATTCTGAGTTTGGAAGTGCTGAAAGATGCTTCTGCAACAGCTATTTACGGTTCACGCGGGGCAGGCGGAGTAATTCTTGTTACCACTAAAAGAGGAAAAGTGGGTAAGCCGGTGTTCAGCTATGATGGATATCACGGGGTAACGCAGGCGATGGGCAAATTCAATGTCATGAATGGACAGGAATATGCGCAGTTTAAAGCCGACGCAGCCAAATACAACCGCACAGCTCCGGGAACGTCGGGCTATCTGCTCACCCAAAAAGAACAGGAGGCATTAGATAATGGCGTGTCGACCGACTGGCAGGACCTGATCTATAAGTCAGGTTTCATGACCAATCACCAACTGGGATTGCAGGGCGGTGTGGAAAACACACAGTATTCGCTTGGGTTGGGGTATTTCAATGAAACCGGGATCATTCCAAACCAGAGTTTCCAGCGTTTCAACCTGCGCGCAACAATTGACCAAAGGATTGGTAAAAACATCAAAATCGGTCTGAATACCCTCAATACGCTGACTTACACGAACACACCGGGCGGTGGCGGCGTGCCGGGCGGTCTTGTGCGCCTGACTCCGTTGGCATCACCTTACAATGCAGATGGGACGGTGAATACCTTTCCGGCCGAAGGTTCCATTGATGCCGCAATTGTAAGTCCATTGACGATTATGACCAAAGAAGATGCCTATCTGGGACGCACGCGGGCACTGAGAACATTCAACAGCCTTTATGCAGAGGTCAATATCCTGCCGGGATTGAAGTACCGTTTCAATGCAGGTCTGAATTTCAGTCAATCGAATTTGAACAACTACAATGGCCCGCTGACTTACTTTAACACGGCAACAACTCAGGCCGGATCCACAGCCGAGATCAGCAACACCGAATATTGGGACGTGAACCTGCAACATTTACTGTATTTTGATAAAACATTCGCAGACAAGCATAAACTGGGCTTCACCGCGCTTTACGAATACACCAAAAACCATTCACTCGGCAGTCGCTTCACCGTGACGGGTGTGCCGGCGGATTATATCAAAACATCGAACTTTTCACTGGCAGGTGGACAACCTGTCGCACCTTCTGATTTTGGTAATTCATTCTCAGAAACCGGCTTGCTATCCTATATGGGTAGGTTGAATTACAGCTATGCAGACAAGTACTTGCTGACATTGACATTGCGCCGCGACGGTTCTTCAACGCTCTCTCCGGGCAACCAGTATTTTAATTATCCTGCAATTGGCTTAGGCTGGAATGTGGTAGAGGAAGATTTTATGAAATCGGTAACCTTCCTTTCAAACCTCAAACTGCGCGGCGGCTGGGGTATTTCCGGCAACAGGAACGTAGGCGCATATTCAACATTAGGTGCATTATCAGCCGGTTATTACAACTTCGGCCTGGGAACTGCCGGGCAGCAACTGGCCTACACTGTTACCAGCTTGCCTTCCAGCGATTTGAGCTGGCAGTCAACTTCGCAGGTGGACATCGGAATTGATTTTGGCTTATTTGATAACCGCATTACCGGTTCTGTAGACTGGTATCACCAGAAAACCAAGGACATTCTGTTGTCTGTACCCCTGCCGCCGAGCAATGGAGCCGGTTCGACTTTGAAGAATTTGGGTAGAACAGAAGGAAAAGGTTTAGAAGTAGCTGCGAGCTTCGATATTGTGAGAAGACAAAAAGGTTTCAATTGGAGCATTGACGCGACATATTTCTTTAACAGAGAAAAAATCACGCAGCTGACCACGCCGGAAGAAAAATCCAATACAGGCGCCGGATGGTTTGTCGGACAACCGCTTTCGGTGATTTATGATTACAAAAAGCTGGGTATCTGGCAAACTGCCGACGCTGAAAACGGAACATTGGCGCAGCAAACCTCGCCCGTTCAATTTGCCGGACAAATCCGCGTGGAAGACTTGAACGGCGATAATAAGATCGACGCCAGCGACCGCCAAATCCTGGGCAATTTTCAACCTAAATGGGAAGGTGGACTGACCAGCCGTTTCAGCTTTAAAAATTTCGACGCCTCCATCGTAACCTACGCGAGAATGGGCATGAAAGTACTCGTGCCTTATCTGACGGGTAACTCCACCGGTTCGGGAGGTTTTGCGTTCTTTAACCAAAGCCGCGTGAACCAGGTAAAAGTGGATTACTGGACCGAAACCAATCCTACCAATGCATTCCCTGCTCCTGATGCGAGCGGCGCAGTGGCCAACTTTGGTTCTACATTGGGTTACTATGACGGTTCATTCATCAAATGCCGCAGTATCAACTTCGGTTACACTTTTGAAAGTGATTTGATTAAAAAGATCGGCGGCAGTTCTGCGCGCATTTACGTCAACCTGACTAATCCATTCATCATTTACTCGCCATTGGTGAGAGACGATCTGGCCATTGATCCCGAGGGAAACAGCTACGCTACCGGACAGTCTACACTGAACCCGCAAGGCGCCAGTGACCGCGGCGCACCAGAGCGTCAGATCTCGGTAAACCTGAATTCTCCGCCGGTAAGACAATTCACTTTGGGCGTAAACCTTAAATTCTAATCCAACTATGAAAACCATAAAATCGCTGATCACCGCAGCCCTGATCGCTTCATTCAGCACCGGGTGCGAAAAAGTGCTCGAAGAACATCCGCAATCCCAGATCGTCCCTTCTTATTTCAACAGCCCGTCGGGTGTATTGGGCGGTATAGCCGGAGTGTATAACGATATCCGCAGTCAATGGGGTACCGAAGGTTTTACAATAGAAATGCAGGCCGGGACTGATGAATTTATCCAGGGCGTTAACTCGGGCGGGGGTCCGGCATATACCTATAACGGACTCAACAGCAGCAACTTTGGTTCTGCCTGGGGCATTGCATTTCAGGATATCAACACCTTGAACGGCGTGCTTCAATACGGCGCAACAATCGATCTTCCCGAAGCTACGCGGAAGCAATACCTGGCGCAGGCCAAGTTTCTGAGGGCATTCTGGTATTTCTATCTGGTGCAAACCTGGGGCGATGTGCCGCTGCATACGGAATTCATCACTGTACCTTCACAAGCCGCATCCCGCCAGCCGGCAGCAGACGTTTACGCCCTCATTATTCAGGACTTGACAGAGGCGGCAGCCGATCTGCCGAACCAGCCTACGGCACCTTTCCTGGGAAAAGCGGCGACTAAGCCGGTGGCGCAGTTACTGCTCGCAAAGGCTTATCTTACCCGCGGCTGGCTGAATAACACCGCCTCAGATTTCACACAGGCGGCGACGATTTGCGATGACATTATCGCCAATAAATCGGCTTACGGGTTGGATCTGTGGCAGGACTACGGCGATGCATTTGTACCTGCGAATGATTACGGCAAAGAAACAATGTTCGTCAGCGACCACGTGCTGGATCCCAAATACGGCTATTACCAGGTTGGAGGACAGGCTGGGGGAGGCGCGGCTCAGAATTTGAGTCCGTGGTTTACCAACTGGAATTATCCTAACAACAGTGGTATCAATTCCATAAAGAATGCGGCGGGTGCATTTGTCAACAGCGGTACGTCGGGTATGTTGCGCGACTCGTACTATGGCCGTCCGTATGTGCGGATGCGTCCGAATTCGGATAAGATCGCGACTGGCCCGCGCGCTGGAAAGAACTATTTCCTCGATCAGGCTTTCACCAACCGGGATGTGGATTCGCGCTATGCCAATTCTTTTTACACCGTTTACATTTCCAATACTGCGGTTACCAATCAGGCCAATGCCACCAATAACCTGCGTGGGATCAGTTACACAACAGTTCCGGGCGTGGATACTGCGGTTTGGCTGCCGGATTATGAAGTGCCGGGTGCGCCTCAGTTTGTAGGAAACAGGCCGTTCAAAGGCATTGTAGTGCCGCCAAGTCTTTGGAACAATGGTATTTTCCCTGCTTTGAAAAAATTCATGGACCCAAGCCGCGGCGCGAATTTCAACGATCCGTCAACCCGTCCAGCCGTTTTATACCGCTTTTCGGATGTGTATATGACAGGTGCCGAAGCTTACTTCAAAGCAGGCAACAACGCCAAAGCGGCCGCATTGATCAATGTAATCAGGCAGCGGGCCGCTTTCCGGAAGACTAACACCACAGCCCAGAATGCAGCAGCCGCAGCGGCTATGACCATCACCGCAGACCAGGTTACCCTGGACTTCATCCTGGACGAGCGCAGCCGTGAATTTTTCGGAGAATGGCAGCGCTGGCATGACCTCGTGCGGGCGCGCTCACTCGTTCGTCGCGTGCAGGAGTGGAACCAGGAAGCCGCCGCTTATGTGAAGGATTTCAATATGCTTCGCCCTATTCCGCAGACGCAGATCGACCGGGTGGTGGAAGGTCCGAAGTTTCCGCAAAATTCCGGATATTGATCAAAAAAAATCGATGACAAATCGAAGTTCGTTGCGGAGTATCTTAGTGGTTTTGCTGACGTTTGTTTTGAGCTGTCAAAATGGACAGAGTCAGGATACCAGCTTGGGACAGGTTCGCCTGCCTAAGCTGGTATCCGACAATATGGTTTTGCAGCGCGACCAGCCCATCACGATCTGGGGTTGGGCAATGCCGAAGGAAAAGGTGACGGTAACATTCAAAAGCAAAAGTAGGAGTACGCTCACCGGGGCGGATGGTAAATGGAGCATCCAATTGCCTGCCCAGCCTGCGGGGACGGGTTTTGAAATGCTCATAAAAGGCAGGAACGAGATCAGGATCAGGAACATAGCATTCGGGGATGTGTGGCTTTGTAATGGACAAAGTAATATGGTGATCAACATGGAGCGTGTTAAAGAGCGCTACCCCGAGGATATTGCCACCGCCGACTATCCGCAGATCCGCAACTTTTTTATCCCCACATTAACCGATCTGAATGGCCCGCAACAGGATTTTCCAAGCGCAGAATGGAAGGTAGCCAATCCTGAGAACGTGCTCAGCTTCGGCGCGGTCGCCTATTTTTTCGCGAGAGATCTTTATGATCAATATAAAGTGCCGATCGGCATCATCAACAGCTCGGTAGGCGGCACGCCCATTGAAGCCTGGATCAGCGAAGGTGGCTACAAAGATTTTGTTGACATTCAAAAGGTTATTAATCAAAATAAAGACACTGCCTACGTTCGGGAAAGGAAGCAGAGCACGGTTACCAATGCGCCAAGGCCACCTAAACCAACCGATACAGGACTTACCGAGCATTGGGAAAGCGAATCCTATCAGCCCAAAGGCTGGCGGAACTTCAACATTCCGGGATATTGGGAAGATCAGGGATTGAAAAATCTGAACGGCGTCGTGTGGTTTCGCAGGGAATTTGAAGTGCCTGAAAGCTGGATCGGTAAGCCGGTAAAGCTGTATATGGGACGCATTGTGGATGCGGATGAAATGTTCGTTAACGGCGAGAAAATAGGGAATGTAACTTATCAGTATCCGCCACGTCGCTACGAAATTCCCGCTGGCTTGCTGAGATCGGGAAAGAATACATTTGTGGTCCGGGTTACCAATACGGCTAAAAAAGGCGGCTTTGTACCTGATAAACCCTATTTTATGACGGCTAACGACCAGCGGATTGATCTGAAAGGGACCTGGCAATACAAAGTAGGACAGGTTTTTGAGTCAGCTCCAAGGAGAGATCCTGAGCAAGCTCCTTTTGTCACTCAAAACCAACCTGCGGCACTATATAATGCGATGATCGCGCCATTGTTGCCTATGAAGCTGAAAGGGTTTCTTTGGTATCAGGGGGAGTCGAATGTGGATGATCCGAAGCCTTATTACACACTTTTACCTGCATTGATCAACAATCGGCGCAGGCTTTGGAATGACGATAACCTGCCTTTTCTGGTTGTGCAGCTGCCCAATTTCCAGGATATCGATTTTACACCCGCAGAGAGCAACATGGCGCTGCTGAGGGAAGCTCAGAACCGGGCATTGACATTGAAAAATACGGCTGTCACGGTGACGCTGGACCTGGGAGAATGGAATGACATTCACCCGTTAAACAAAAAAGACATTGGAAAGAGACTGGCGCTGTCTGCCAGAAACCTGGCTTATGGAGACAAGCATGTGGTTTACAGCGGCCCGACACTGAAATCACAAAGCATAACAGGCGACAAGATCATTCTCACTTTCGACCATGTTGCAGATGGAATCAAGTCGATGGACGGTGAAACATTGCGTTGGTTTGCCATTGCAGGGGATGATAAGAAATTCGTTTGGGCCAACGCGAAAATCCTGGGAAAAGATCAGATCGAGCTGAGCAGTGAAACCGTGAAAACGCCCAAATACATTCGCTATGCCTGGCAGGATAATCCGGAAGGCATTAATTTATATAACTCAGCCAACCTTCCTGCGTCGCCATTCAGGACGGACATTGATGGAGGGGCAAACCTGGGGTCGGAATAAGTTATTTTTACAAAATCAATTATGATCAAAAGCATTCTATTGCTCATTTTCAGCTGCTTTTTATTTGGTGCAAAATCATTTGCGGCTGATCCGTTGTCATCAGATGGCAACGACGGATACCGGCTCTGGCTTAAATATAAGCGGGTCACAAATGCATCTGTCAGGGCTGAATATCTGAGATATACCACTTTCATTGGTCAGCCTGCGAAAGGGGAAATTCTGGAAAGTGCATCCAGGGAGCTGCAAATGGGATTAGGCAAACTCCTGGGTAAATCCGTCAATGTAACTAACGCATTTGCCTCAAAGTCAGGCGGGATTATTTTAAAAATAGAATCTGGCGCCGATTCTACGCAACAAGCGGATGGTTATTACATCCAGCTTGCGGGCGGCAACATTGTAATAAGTTCAAGATCGGAAAGCGGCATTCTTTACGGGACATTTGCATTGCTCCGCCACATGCAAATGCAGTTGCCGATCAGGGGCCTGAGCATTGCAAGCAGCCCCAAAGTGCGTTACAGGATGCTGAACCATTGGGATAATCCTGATGGAACGATCGAGCGTGGTTACGCAGGCGGCTCGCTCTGGAAATGGTATGAGCTGCCCGAGCGTGTCGATCCGCGTTACACGGACTATGCCAGGGCGAATGCTTCCTTAGGGATTAATGGAACTGTGCTGAATAATGTCAACGCCAGCGCACGTTTTATGTCGCAGGAATACATTATGAAGGTTGCAGCGGTGGCGAATGTGATGCGGAAATACGGAATTAAGACCTACCTATCCGTGTATTTCGCTGCGCCTAAAACCCTGGGCGTGCTGAAAACTTCCGATCCGCTCGACCCGCAGGTGCGTGCTTGGTGGAAAGAAAAGGTGGCTCAGATTTATAAAGAGATCCCTGACTTCGGTGGTTTTTTAGTGAAAGCAAATTCGGAGGGAGAGCCAGGTCCGCAGGATTATGGAAGGACGCATGCCGACGGTGCCAACATGCTGGCCGAAGCGTTCAAGCCTTACGACGGCATTGTGGTATGGCGCGCATTCGTTTACAAAGCCGATCCAAATGCAGATCGTTTCAAGGCGGCTTACGAAGAATTTGTGCCGCTCGATGGGAAGTTTGATCCCAGGGTTATCGTGCAGGTAAAGAATGGCCCTATTGATTTCCAACCGCGTGAGCCATTCTCGCCATTGTTTGGAAATATGCCTAAAACGCCACTGGGAATGGAATTTCAGCTCACGCAGGAATACCTGGGTTTCGCTACGCACGCGGTATATGAAGCGCCTATCTTCAAAGAATGTCTGGATGCGGATACTTATGTGAGCGGAAAAGGATCAACCGTAGCGAAGGTTGTAGATGGAAGCCTGCACGGTTATACGCGCACGCTCATGGCGGGTGTGGCCAACACAGGTAACAGCCGTAACTGGACAGGACATCCGCTCGCACAAGCCAACTGGTATGCATTCGGCAGGTTGAGCTGGGATCACGAGCTTAGTTCGGAGCAGATAGCGCGGGAATGGGCCGCGCTGACTTTGACCCAAAACCAAAAAGCAAGCGGGCACATTGTCGAACTGATGTTACGGTCAAGAGAGATTTACGTCGATTATAACACCCCGCTTGGCCTTTCCCGGCCCTGGATGGGCGTACATTTTGCACCCGAACCCTGGCAAAACAAAGGCTCGCGCCCGGACTGGACGGCAGTATATTACCATCGCGCCGATTCGGCAGGATTAGGCTTCGACCGAACTGCTGCGGGAAGCAATGCATTAGCGCAATATAGACCAGAAGTACAGCAACAGTGGAGCAACCCCGACCAAACACCTTTGCCGTATCTGCTTTGGTTTCACCATGTACGCTGGGATAAAAAGCTCAGCACCGGCCGGTCACTTTGGGAAGAGCTGTGCACGCGGTTTTATACCGGCGCTGATTCGGTCGTGTGGATGCAGAAGCAATGGGATCTGGCAAAAGAAAGCATTGATCCGCAGGTTTATACAGATGTTGCGGAGCGCCTGAAAGTGCAGCGCCGGGAGGCGATCTGGTGGCGGGATGCCTGGGTTTTGTATCTGCAAACATTTGCCAAACAACCCATCCCGGCCCCCTTCGAACCACCCAGGCAAACTTTGGAGGATGTGAAAAAATCTGTGAATGTGTATCTGATGAGGTGAGTAGATACCTCAGCGGCCTTCTGGCACCTGGCGCCAGATCAAACTGGCATAAACGCCCGGCGTGCCAGATTCTGATCATAACAGCTTATCAACATTTGTCCTACATCAATATTTATTTACATTCCGGTATGTGACAGTGGTGGGAAATGGGCTTTAAATAGCTACTTTGCGATGTTTAAATAGCGAGTTTTACTCATCAGTGGCACCAACTAGTTTTGATCATCAGATACAAGGTGACCTGCACGGCTTGACGAATCTTTGGAAAGAAGAATTCGAGGCAAAGCGACGTGGGGTAACAGGATATTTTGCTTTACATTTCTGATTTGTTACCCGTTAACCTCCATTCTCTACTACCTGAATGGGAACCCCGATTATCAGTCTATTCTTCTGATACAATTGGTATGCAGCAGTGTGGTAGCAGTGCTCATTTTCCTACATTTCAGAGGAAAAATCAACAGTCAGCAGGCTTCTTTTTACAGCCGGATCCTGTTAATTATTTTTCATTCATTTATCCTGGCCCGCTTTCAGACCCTCTACTACTATGACATGAGCATCAATCTGACGCTACAGCTGATATTTTCCATCTGGGTGTTGCATTGGAAGTTCAGTTACGCCCTGATCAGTTCGGTAGCCACCATTCTATTTTTCTCTATTGCGCTTTATATCAAAGGCGAAGATGTGTTGATTCATTTTTTAAGGGAAGGCGGGTTTTTCTATTTTCTCGGACAAAGCGTTTTTCCATTGGTTTCGCAAATGCGCTATAACAAGCAATACCGGGAGTTTGTCTATGTCAACAGCTTGCAGATACAGAACAAAGAGCTCGAAAAGCAAAACCAGCTGGCAAAGGAGGCAATGCAGGCCAAATCCGACTTCCTCTCTATTATGAGCCACGAGATCAGGACTCCGCTCAATGGGATCGTAGGGGTTGTTCACCTGATGCTTCAGGAGGATTTGCGGACTGATTTCCAAAAAGAGTTGGTCGGTACTTTAAAGTTTTCGTCTGATCACCTGATGGCGGTAGTAAATGATGTTCTTGACTTTAATAAGATAGACTCCAATCACGTAAAGCTTGCCAGGGAACCCTTCAACCTTTATGCTTCGCTCAAAAATCTTGAAAAAACGTTCATTCCACGCGCGCAGGAAAAGGGACTTGAGTTGATCTTTGAAATTGATCAATCCCTGCCAGCGCACCTGACCGGCGACCAGCTTCGGCTTAACCAGATCCTTACCAATTTGATCCACAATGCCATTAAATTCACGGAAAAGGGATTTGTAAAGCTGGCGGTCAGGGAACACAGAAGGGATGAAAGCCATATATCGTTACATTTTGCAATCACCGATTCGGGCGTCGGCATTCCGCTGGAAGATCAATCTTCCATCTTTGAAATTTTTGTGCAAAGTAGTACCGAGGCAAAGCGTGGCAATCGCGGAACGGGAATCGGACTGGCTATTACCAGAGAACTTTTGCGACTTTTTGGAAGTGAAATCAGCTTAGAAAGCGCGCTGGGGCTTGGATCGTGTTTTTCTTTCACGATTGATTTCCCATTTTCCAATCAGCAATGGGTAGAAGAAAAGCCGACTGGTGTGCCCATAGTGCTGCCCGCAGCGAAGGTTTTGGTTGTGGATGACAATGCCGTTAATATACTGTTTGCCACAAATCTGCTCAAAAAGATCGGTTTGCAATACGATCAGGCCGAGAATGGCTGTGAGGCAGTAGAACGGTTCAACAGTGAACATTACGACCTGATATTGATGGACCTCAAAATGCCGCTGATGGATGGTTTTGAAGCTACTCAGATCATCCGCGCGCAGGGCTCCACGATACCTGCAATCGCATTGACAGCTTCTGCGTTTACTGATGAGCGTGACAAGGCGCTGGCGAGTGGTTTTTCCGGGTATCTGGCAAAGCCTTTTCTTCCCAAGGATTTCTACGATATCCTTTTTACATTTCTCAAAACGGAAGACCTCAGCAAACTGCCCGAAACGACTGTATAGGGTTTGACGAGGGTTTTCTTAACAGCACACAATGCTGGCAGCGGCAGCTTCATTCTGCGTCGGTAATGAGCTCCCCTGCAAAAGACCTCAGATCTGCTTTGCTGGCAATCGTTTTCTTTTCGTGATGTTCGTGATGGAAGTCTTCAAGCTTTTGCAGCAAGTATTGCAGGGTCAGCTTTTCGGACAAGGTTAATTTACCGTTGATCATTTTGCCGACGTGGTTCATATCTTCAAATACCTTGTAAAGCAGCTGTCTTCCTGCTTCGGTAATGGCGATCTGCTTGCTCCTTTTGTCCTTTAAATCATCCCATTGCTTTACCAACCCGGCAGCGAGCAGCCGTCTGATCACTTCGGTACCTGAGGTTTTCTCCTGTAAATTATAACTGATCAGCTCACTTTTAGAAAGGTGATCGTGGGTCAGCAGAATGGCGAGGCCCGTGAAATCCTCGGCAGTGAGCAGCGGCGTGCCTTCGAGGGCTTTTTTAATGTAAGACTTCGCATAGCGGCTCATATATACAAATAGCCGGCCGATATTGTTGTCGAGTTGAAAGGCATTCTGCTGTGCAGTGCTTTCCTGTTTTCCAAATCTTACATCATGACCGCTATGCTCGGCCGGCTTGCTGAGCGAATGGACCAGGAAGCCGGCGAAGTCCTGAATGGTTACCTCGCGGCCCGGGTTTTCCTGCTCGGCTTCTTCCACGAGAGTAATCAGTTCATGAATAAGCTTGTATGATTTCATGCCGGCGAATTTTGGCTCATTAATATTGCTTCTGCGGCGAGTCTTCCGCTTTTCATAGCGGCGTTGATCGACCCGTTCATCAAATGGTCACCGCAAATAAAGCAATGCGGACTTAATTTCATCATTCGCTGGTCAGGTTCATTGGTCACACGGTCGTCGTCGGGCAAAGCATAATCGATATGGTAGGTTTTCAGGTGTTTCCATTGCATTGCGCCGGGAAACCAGATTTGCATCTCACGTAAAACATCAGCCCGGAGCTGTGCGCTTTTTGCAGAGGAGTGATTGCCGACCAGCGATAATGAGATCAGGGATTGTCCTTTCTTGGAATAACCCGGAGCGACCTGGTCCATTACGGCAATGTTGTTGACCAGTTTGTTGGGTAATGCATTCAAAGCAATCACCGGCGCCGCATAAGGTTTGCTGGCAGCGGTGAAATACATATTCGTCACGGAATGGTAAGATGCCGGCGCGCGGCGAAAAGGACCGGGAATTTCGAGCTGGTCTGTGGCAATAAGGATGTTTTTTGCCTGGTAAATGGACCCGGATAATGTTTTTACCTTGTTTTCATCAATCCCAACCACTTCTTGATACAAGATAAGCTCCGCCGATGTAAGTCCTTTTGCTAACTGCTGCGGGATCATACCCATTCCTTTCGCCGGCACAGCAGTATCACCCTCGCTGAACATTTTGAATACAAATTCGAACATGCGGCTGGATGTGCTCAGCTTGTCTTCGAGGAAGATCCCGCTCATGAATGGTTTGAAGAACTGGCGGATAATCCGCCGGCTGAACCCGAAATTTTCCAGGTAGGAGAGGGTAGTGACTTCACTGCCGGAGAAGATCTCCTCGATACTCTTGCCCGCGAGCTTCAATTTCAGCCCCAGCATTCGGAATTTATCGTTTAATGTACCCGCCGAGGAGCTTAATGTACTGAGCAAGGTGCCAGGCTGCCTGGCGGGATCGCCGATTTTTGTGCGGCCCTTTTCGTTCAGGATCAATGCACCAGGATCAAACTTGCGCAAGTCCAGGGCGTCATAGTCCAAAAAGCGCTGCGTTTCCGGGTAAGCCGTTAACAAAACCTGGAATCCTCTGTCCAGAAGGAAGCCATCAACCTCCTCCGTTCTCACTCTGCCTCCTATCTGGCCAGAAGCTTCCAGTATCTTTATAGACTTACCAGCAGTTTTCAGTACCCGCGCAGCTGTTAAGCCCGCTAATCCTGCACCGATAATGATTACGTCAGTCTGATGTTCCATAATCGTTCAGTTTGCACTGGTTAATTCACTCGGCTCAACCCCTGGCTTCGCATAAGCAAGCCGTCCGACAGGCTGCGGAAGAAAGTAAGCATCCAGGCCCGCTACTGTCATGGTACCTGCGCTGATATGATCTATGGTACCGTCCTCGCCAATAAGCGAATCATCTGCCAGAATCTCCACAATTTCGCCGACAACGATCGTTGTACTGTTAATTTCCATATCAATGATCTCACGCAGCTTCAAACCGATCCGGACTGTCGACTCAGCCACGAAGGGCGCATTGAAGCCGCTGATATATTTCTTTTCAAATCCGCAAGCCTCAAACTCCGATACGCCGGATGGATAACTGGCGCTGGTTTGATGGGCCTGTTTGTACCAGGCGGGCAACACGTTGTTCAAGGTATATTGGCCGGTTGCCATGATATTGCGGAGCGTGTCGTTGTGTTCACGCCCAGGCCGCATTACCATACCGACGAGCGGCGGGTTGGCGCCCAGGTGAAAAGCCGAGCTGATCACGCAAAGATTGGTAACTTTCTCCTCACTGATCGTGCCCAGCAGGTTCAACGATTTGTACCCAACCAAGCTGTTGATCAGGCAGATCCTGTACTGTTTCTCCAATGCGGCAATCTGCCCGCTCTTGATATTTTCCATTGTCAAACGGTTTTTAGTTTGCCCAAACCTCCATCAATGCCAATGACCTGACCGGTTATCCAGCTGCTGTCTTCTGCAAGTAGAAATGCGATTGCTCGACTAACATCTTCCGGCTGGCCGAACTTTGCGAGCGGGTGCCTTTTTGCAGAAGCCTCGCGTTTTTCAGGAGAGCTGAGCAGAGTCTGCGCCATTGGCGTGTCTGTCAGCGATGGCGCGACCACGTTTACCCTTATCCGCTGTGCAGCCAATTCGGCCGCCAGCGATATAGCCAGTCCCTGAACTGCGCCTTTTGCAGCGGATATACTGGCGTGATATGGTAAGCCCGTATTGGCCGCCACAGAACTGATCAAAACCACGGAAGCTCCTGCGGCGTTTTTCAATTGTTTCAATGCATGCTGGACCATTAAAGCGGCACCCAGCACATTGAGGCGATAATCGTTCAGGAAATCATCGCTGGTCAGGCGGTTGAAGGGTTTCAGGTTAATGCTGCCGACCGAGTAAACCAGGCCGTGCAATTGCTCGGGCAAGAAGCCGCTGACCGCATCAAGGTTGCCTGTCATATCGGCTTGCAAATGCTTGATGCCTTCAGGAAAATCGGCTGGCTTTGTACGCGAAATCACATAAACCAATGCATTGTTTTCGTGTAACATTTTAACCAGTGATAAACCAATACCGGAACTGCCGCCGACTACCAGGATATTTTTTCCATTAAAATCCATTATGCTATGTATTTTAGAAATTCATTTTTGGTCTCGGCGTTCAAAAATTTCCCGGAGTATTGCGCAGTCACTGTGGTACTGCCCGCATCGCGGATACCGCGACTGGATACACAATGGTGATGCGCGTCGACGATGACGGCCACATCGTCTGTTCCGAGGGCTTCCCTGATCATATCCGCGATCTGGACGGTAAGTCGTTCCTGAACCTGGGGCCGCTGTGCGCAGTACTGCACGATCCGGTTCAGCTTCGACAGGCCGATCACCTGCCCATTACTGATATAAGCCACATGGGCTTTGCCAACAATGGGTACAAAATGGTGCTCACAGTTGCTAAAAACGGCAATGTTCCGCTCAACCAGCATCTGGTTATACTGAAATGAATTGTTGAAAAGGGTTGGTTCTGGCTTGTTGGCCGGGTTTAAACCACTGAAAATCTCTTTTACATACATCTTGGCCACACGTTTCGGCGTGTCCTTCAAGCTGTCGTCTTCCAGATCCAGGCCAAGAACCCGCATGATGTCGGCAAAATGGCCTGCGATTAAAGCCATTTTTGTGTCATCATCCAGTTCCGGCATCTCTGCCGCGGGTATTGAACCAGTTGCTTGAAGTTGCGGTGCGTCTTCACGGTCGGTTGCATGCTGTTCTTCTGCTTGCTCTATTAAGGTATCCAGTTTTAGCATTTAAAGCGGAGCTGATTAAATTTTGTGCATTTTACTACAATATTGTATTAAAATAAGATATTTGATCCAATATTATACTAAATAACCTGGGTACGCAGCAACAACGACGGAATTTGTGCCCGTCCGAGATTAGGAATGAGTGGGATTGGCGGCCTTTATTCTGTTAGATTAACTTGAATAGCTTAATAGAGTAACCCTGCGCTCCATTGGAGTGCATAAGCTGTTTTGTAGTATTTGGTTTTGAGTTCAATCAGTTTCTGGCGTGCCTCCAAAGCTTTGTTTTCACGACTGTTGATCAGGAAAAGTGAGCTTTCCCCATTCCCAAACCGCGTTTCTTCTGCCTGGACGAGCTGCTGGTAATTGGCGTAGTTAAGAGTTTGCAGCTTGATTTGCTCTCTAAGCACATTCAGCTCATTGTGATACTGCCTTACCTTTATTTGTAAATCCAGCTGCTTCTGCATTTGCCCTAAGCGGGTTTCCTCAATTTTAAGCCGCGCCATTTTGTATTCTCCCCGGCCGGCAGAAAGCCGCAGTGGGATCTCAAATTTGAAGCCGTACTGATAGTTGTTGTCAAAAATTGCCGCTTCTCCGGCGCTGGCCAATGCATTATATCCTTTACTCAGGTGATTGTAGCGGAAATCTGCCTTGGGCAACAGCTCCTGAAATTTGAGCTTCTTATTGATATCGAGCGCCCGCAGCTTGAAATCGTAAGATTGAAGTTCAGGATGGGCCTGCGTGGCAGCAGAAAGCAAACTGTTTAGGTTCAGGTCAAAGTCTTCGATATTTTCTTCATTGTCCCAGTCTGCCGAAGGGGTGATCGTTTCGGGTAAAGTATACGGATCACCTGTGTCTTGCCAAAGAAAGGCGGACAGCTGTAAGCCCGCATTCCGAAATTCGAGCAGATACTGATTTTGCTGATATTGAAAGCTTTGTAACTGTGCCAGTGTTTCGATCGTATCAATGGCGGCGCGCTCGCCGTTCAGGAGCGATTTGCGGACAAAGTCCAGCCGCTGCGCGTTGATGGCTACATTGGCCTGCATGATTAGATACAGATTATAGCTGTTGACCCACTGCCAGTAGGCATTCATGGATTCCATCAGCAAATCATTAAGTACCAGTCTTTGCTGCGTATCGGCGAGGGACCTGAATATCCGCGCCTGTTTCAGAAAGGCGCGGCGTTTGTCCATCAGCAGGTCTTTACCAAGGGGAACGCTCACCCCCAGAAAAGCCGATTGTCCCTTGGTCATCGTGGGGTCCAGCCGCTCCCCGGTGTAATTCTCAATCCCGCTGTGTACTTCAATGCCATACCAGGCGGGTATCATGATTTCGGGCGAAGTCCTGTTGTAATAGTTAATGCCGTCGAAACGCTTGCGTGCTACGTAGGCACCCAGCACCGGGTCGAAACCACCGCGCGCAATCAGCAGATCGGCCTGTGCCTTGTCGATGTTGATACCTGCCTGCTTAGCGACCGGGTGGAATTTCCGGACCAATTCCAGCACCTGCGCCGCGCTGAGTGTTCGTGTCGAATCCTGTGCCGCAGCCGGCTGCAAAACCGCCAGTACTAGCAGTAAGCTCAATTGTATTGCCAAGCTTTTCATAAGCTGCCTATTTTGTTTCTTTACCTGAACTTTTCAATGCAGGATCTTTCAAAGTGTAGTAATCCGGCGGGAAGCCGTTGATGTTTCGCCATAGCTCGTACCATAGCGGCACGTCTTTAAGCAATGCAATGCCCTGTGCGCCAGTCCCGAGTTTTAGTTGCTGCGGCCACGGCCGATCATTCTCATCCTCGGCGACCAGCACCCGGAACAGCCCGTTGGGACTGATTGTGTGCTCATAGGCAACCACTTTTCCTCCAAATGTGCCATAGCTGCTCTGCGGCCAGCCACTGAAAATAATGGCCGGGAAGCCGTCAAACATAAAGCGAACTTTTTGCCCGATGCTGATCAGGGGAAGATCGACGGGGCGCACGTACAACTCTACGGCATAGTTTACCCGCGTGGGAACGATCACTGTTATACGCTCGCCGTCTTTCAGTATCTCGCCGATCCCGGCCTTGCTGGCCTGAACAATCTGCCCGTCCTGCGGGGCTACAATGACATACATTCCGTTGCGGATCGTATAATTGGCTACCTGGTTTTCCAGTTTGGCCATTTCGCCTTGTCCGGCTGCGATATTGCTCAGGCTCTGCAACCGGTCTCCCTCTGCCTTGCTGATCTTTTCGGCATACTCCTGCTGAACGCCATTTTGCTCGATCTCGACGATGAGCATTTCCTGTTTGGTCTGTGCAATCTTGTTTTCGGCTGTTATTTTCTTTGCTAATGCATTCTGGAAAGCGGTGTTGCGTTGCTGTAACTGTGTTTGGGATACCAGTCCTTGCTCAAACATTTTCTGCTGCCGGTCAAACTGGTCTTTGGTCAGATTTAATTCGTTCGTGACAGCTTCGAGTTCGGCCTGTTCGCCCAAAAGCTTGTTGTTGAGTTGGCTCAACTTATTTTCAAGCTGCTTGATTTTGAATGTCCTCGCAGCCTGCAATGCCTCCATTTGCGACACAGAGGTAGCGGCTTTTCCTTTATAGAAGTTGATAGAGCCCTTTTTTGCGTTCACCTGCTCCTGGGTCCTTCCGACCAGGTTAGGGTCCAGGTATTCTTCTTTGATCTCCGATATCTGAATGATCGTGTCGCCTTTCTTCACAAAATCACCTTCCTTAACCGACCACTTGACGATTTTTCCGGGAATAGGTGAGTTGATGTTCTGAGGCCGCTGCTCCTGATACAGCGAGGTGATATCTCCCCGGGCTTTAATGTTCTGAGTCCAGGGTAAAAAGAGGAACAGTACAAGCAAAAGGATGATGCCGTAAAACCAGTACCTTACCTTACTTTTTTGATCGTGAAGATAAATGGTATCGAAGGATTTGAGGGGTATTTTATAGGTCGCTTTTTCCATTTTCTGCCTTTCAGATCAAGGTTGCTGTTGCGTTGCTGAGTACAATGTGTTTGTCACATTGCTCTAAAAATTCTGCGTCGTCAGTGGCTACCACCACCGTGGCTTTGCCGGCCCTGTTTACCAGGTACTGCATCATTTTCGGCTTATCCTGCACGGACATACCTTCCCAGGGATTTTCGAGCAGCAGCAGGACAGGTTCGTCCAGCATTGCCCGTAGTAATGAAATGCGCTTGATATATTGGCTGGGCAGATTTTTCCCGTTTGGATCTACCTGTGTCTGGAATCCGTCGGGTAACAGGTCCAGAAATCCGGAAAGCCCCGTCAGCTCGGCAAGATTGATGATTTGCTCAGAGGTAATGTGGTTTCTGCCGACGATGATATTCTCCCACACGGTACCGATGAATATATCTTTATGATTGAGGTACATACCAACCCTTCTTCTAAGTGAAGGCAGGCGGTAGTCGCTTAGAGGAATTTTGTTAATCAGTAAAGAACCACCGTACTGTTGGAAGTGCCCGCCAAGTATTTTCAGGAAAGTCGATTTACCTGACATACCGGATGCAGAGATACCAACAAGGCTTCCGGCTGGAATGTGGATGTTCACATCCTTGAAAATCCGCTTACCATTCGGAAATGCAAACGAGAAATCAATCAGATCGATACTGACACCGGTATTGGGGAAGTTTAAATCTACGCTGCCCTCGCGCTCGGAAAGGTTTTCCGTAACCGTGGCCAGCTTCTCTAAACCGGTGGCTACGTCGTAGACACTGTCCAGGTTAACAATCAGCTTCTCTACCGCATTGATCACGGTAAGTACTACAATCTCCGCCGCGATAAACTCACCGACATTGATCTGCTGGTCAAGCAAAAGAAAGGAGCCCCCTGCCAGCATGGCCAGCGTAATCGCCACTTTGGTAATCACAAGTGCCCTGTACTGAACAAGCAGTACCGAGAAGTGATCAGTTCGCGATTGCAGATATTTGCTTACGTGCGCATCTGTTCTCACCAGATTAAGGTGAGCGTCATATTCCAGCTTGAATGGATTGATAACCCTCGCCATTTCTTCCAGCCAGCCAACTGTTTTGTACTTGTTAACGCTTTCCTGAAGACTGGTTTTCAAACCATTCGCACCCGTAAGCTGGAAGATCAACGATAGTACAAAAAGCAGGGTAAGACCAAACACAATGAAAAACGGATGGTAAATGGCCAGCAGAATCAGCCCGAAAATGATCTGAATACTTGCGATGGGTACATCCAGTAACAGCTTCGATAATCCTTTCTGCACATTCAGCACATCAAAAAACCGGTTGACTTTTTCGGGGAGGTAAAACCCGTCCGTCTTCATCAGATCAAACCTTGCGATCTTGTCGGCAAACTCAAATGCGTAGCGGGTAAAGATCTTCTGCTGGATTTTTTCAATGATTTTCATCTGATTGATCTGCATCAGACCCACCGCGCTAACTCCTAACACCACCAGGACGATCAGCACATAGATAGATGTTACCATAGATGCGCCCAGTACAAAACCTATAATGGCCTGAATGCCAAGCGGCAAGCTCAGGTTTACCAGCCCGCTCAGTGTGGCGTAAAAGTAGATAGACCCCACATCGGACCTGTCCAGCAAAATCAAATCCCATAGCTTCTTAAAAGGGTTTACTTTCTCCATACTTCTATTGTCTCATTTCCAACAAATATAACAATGCTTTTCTGAATGATAGTATTACTATTATGAAATATAGTTAAATTTTTTTTTAAGACAGGGTTACTCTCGTTTGTGAATATTTTGTTATGTTAGATTTATAAATGTGATCTCGATGGAATTTCAGCTAAGTTTTTCTTTAAATAAAACGGTCTATTTGAAAGACCCTGAAAGTAGTGAGCTGGGTAAGCAACTTGTTAAGAGCGCGATAGATCTGATCTATGAGTTAGGATTTGAACATTTTACATTCAAAAAGCTGGCGGCGGAGGTCAACACGACTGAGGCGACGGTGTACCGCTATTTTGAAAACAAGCACAGGATGTTACTCTACATCCTGAACTGGTACTGGAGTTATATGGAGTTTCTGGTTGTGTTCAGATTACAGAACATAACGGATGCGAAAGTCAAGCTCGAAACCATCATTGAGCTCCTTACGCAGGAACTCCCGGAGAGCTCGGGGACAATGGATTACAATAAGCGGTTTCTCAACCAGATAGTGATATCAGAAAGCAGCAAGGTGTACCTGGTGAAAGAAGTCAAGGAAATTAATAAATCCCAGGTTTTTAAGGCTTATAAAGATTTATGTGCGAGGATTGCATTGGTAGTCAGTGAGTACAATCCCGATTATCAATATCCGAGATCACTTAGCAGCACATTGATTGAAACGTCGCATTTTCAGCAGTTTTTCTGCACGTTTCTTCCCAAGTTAACAGATGTGGACGGCTCAGACCACAAGAAATTTACCGCGGCGTTCTTGTCAGATCTGCTTTTTAAAGCACTTGGATAACCAGCATGTGAATCTCGCCGGTTGAACTTTTAAATAGCATTGCCAGATACATGCCGCTTTCAATGAAGAAAAGAAGGCGATCACGGATCTGGCAATTTTAAAAACTTGAAAAGACGGAGGTACTATAAGGTGAGAGAGAATGCCTGATTGATCCTACCTGGGAAATTTAGCATCGCTTTTTACTTTCCGGATCTGTCTTAGATGCCGGTCTACGTGGCCCCATTGGTAGATGTACACCTGGTGCATGTTGCGTGGATTTGGGGTGCCGGTCAGCTCGAAGTGTGCGCGCATATCTGCATCTGTCTTTTTCACAAAAGCGATGTTCTGCTCGCGGCGGCTCAGAAAGAATGTCAGATTGTTCTTTCCTTTAATAAAGCCGGTAGGTATGGCGATATCAGCTGCTACGTGCGGGTTTGTTTCCATAATAAACTCCGAATAATAGCTGTCTGGCCGGGCTGTCTGGTTCAATTCCGGCTGCGGCTTGCTGCGCGATCCCATACAGATTTCCCGCGCCCAGATGATTTCCCATAACGCAAGGTGTTCCACAATCTGAGCGATCGACCAGCGTTCCGGGGATTCTTTGAAATCCCATTGGGCCGGTGTAAGGTTCTCTGTTTCTTTTACCAGTTCGTCCCTCGTGCGGGTCAACTGATCGACGGTATACTGGCGGTCCGTTTCTGTCCAGAGCTTTTCCTGTGCGAAAGACGGACAGGCTAAACAAATGAACAGTAGCAAGGTGCAATAGTTTGGAAGTTTCATTTCCTGTTAGTTTAGAGGTTTGCCCAAAACTAGACGTAAAAGGAAAACAGGGAGGGTACATTGAGCAAACGGTAGATCCGTTGAGCAAACGGAAATCACGGGCCCGAAGTTGGGTAGACAGATCCCTGATGTGACTGCCCGCCTTATCCGCCTAATTGCCCGCTTCATCTGAATGTGTAGAATCGCTGAAAAAGATTGATTGTATCATTACATACGTCTTTTCAAGCGACTCATACTGTATGGTGAATTTGTACTCCCTCTCGCTCCGTTCTTTTTTATGCTTATTTGCTGCCGGTTTGGTAGCTGCCTGCAATGTAAGCTGCATTACACCCAAACAAATGGTGTATTTCCAAAACAGCAGTCCTGAAAACACGGTCGACTCGATCATGCAGGATTATATTCCTACCATTCAAAAGAATGATATGCTGTCGATCACAGTCGGCAGTCTGAACCTGGAAGCAAATGATATCTTCAATACCGTTAGCCAGCGCGCGCCATCGGTTGCAGTGAATGGCGGACAGGCTACATCGCAGCCTTACGGACATCTGGTGTTTGCCGACGGGAGCATTGAAATGCCGCTGATCGGGAAAGTGCATGTGGAGGGACTGGAATTGCAGCAGGCGGCAGATACCCTCAGGAGAAAGCTCAACAAATACCTCAAAGCACCCTCCGTGGCAATTCACATTCTCAACTTCAAAGTGTCGGTTCTGGGTGAAGTCAATAAGCCGGCTGTGTACACCATTACCGACGGTAAAGTAACGCTGCCCGAAGCATTGGGGCTAGCCGGGGATCTGACCATTTACGGCCGGCGCGACAATATCCTGGTTGTCAGGGAAGAGAAGGGAAAACGGGCGTACACCCGCGTAGATCTTACATCAAAAGCAATTTTCGACTCGCCTTATTATTACCTCCACAAAGATGATCTCGTTTACGTGGAGCCCGCCAAGGCAAGAATGACCCACGCCGACCGCGCGTATCAGATTTTACCTCTTAGCCTGAGCATTATAACCACGGTTTCCCTGGTGCTTTTCAGAGTTCTCTAAGTGCATTCATTGCCTAATAAATAAACATCCTTTATAATGGAAGAAAAAGGAAGTGGACTGTTTCCTGGTAACCAGGACGGTCAGCAGAAGAAGTTTAATCTTCGCGCTTACATTTTCAGGTATTTCAAGTACTGGTACCTGTTTGTACTATTTATCCCATTGTGCCTCGCGGGAGCGTACTACTACCTGCTCTCTACACAACCGGTTTTTATCTCGTCTACCACGCTGCTCATCAAAGATGATGGGGAAGCAAGCGCCGGCAAGGCGATCATGGATGAAATGGTCAAATTGAACGGCAACAAATCGCTCGAAAACGAGATGGGCATTCTTCGCTCCAAGCTGTTGATGGGCCTGGTAGCCAAGCAGCTGGCGTTGGACATTGCGTACGAAACCGAAGATGGTTTCAGGACAGTAGATCTCTATTCGCAAAGTCCGATCCGCGTGAATGCGGAAATCGTTTTCGAATTCGCCTATTCCAATCCGCTGATCATCCACAAAATCGACAGCACCGAATTCACGATCAACGATTTCCCGCAGCGTCATCAATTTGGTCAAAAACTCAGGACGAAGTGGGGCTTGTTTACTGTTGAACACGGCGTGGCGTCACCTTACCGGGACATTTCGGTACGGTTTCATAACCTGCCCGCGCTTACCGCGGGGATGCTGCACCGCTTGAATGTAAAAGTGCTTTATCCGGAAAGTACGCTGCTTGAACTGACTTTTGAAGATACCTCCACACAGCGCGCCAAAGATATTTTGAACAAGCTGCTGGATGTATATGTACAAAGTTCGATCAGCGATAAAAACGGCGAAGCTTCCAACACGCTTAAATTCATTGAAAGTCGCCTCAACCTGATCACGGGTGAGCTGGGCGACGTGGAAAAGCACGTGGAAGTATATAAGAAAACAAGGGGATTGACCGATATCGGTGCGGAGTCGCAGCTGTATTTGTCCAATATCAAGGAAAATGATGTCAAGCTGAATGAGATCAATACCAAGATCAATATTCTGGAAAGTGTTGATCATTATGTCGAAAACCCGAAAGCCGGTACACCGCCGCCTGCAACTTATATGATCGACGACCCGATCCTGATTTTGTTGCTTACCAAGTACAACGAGCTCGATCTGCAGCGCGAAAGGTATTCGCAGACAACCCAGGCCGACAACCCGCTGGTAGAAACGATTTCTACTCAAATGGCGCAAACCAGGCAGGCAATCCGCGAAAACGTCCAGAACCTGCGCCGGGGAATGGACGTTACCAAGCGCAATCTTGAAACGATTAACACACGGTTTTCATCAGGACTGCGTGGTATTCCTCAAAAAGAAAGAGAGTATCTCGGTATCAAAAGGCAGCAGACCATCAAGGAAAACCTCTACCTGTACCTGCTTCAAAAAAGGGAGGAAACTGCGCTCGCCTACGCATCGACAGTTACCGACAGCCGACTGATCGATGCGCCCATTTCTTCCTACCAGCCAATCAGACCGCGGCATTCCACCATTTGGGCAGGAGCGGGATTGGCTGGCGTGGTGATCCCATTGGTTTTGATCAACCTTATTTTATTACTGAATACAAGAGTACAGAGCAGGCAAGAAGTAGAAGATCTGACCCAGACAGCGATTCTCGGCGAGATTGGAACAATGAAGAAAAAGAAAGGACAGCGTACTTCGGAAGCCGTGTTCAAGATCGGCAGCCGCAGCAAGGTATCCGAGCAGTTCCGGGCGCTGCGTACCAATCTGCAATACTTGGGCAGCGGAAACTGCCGCATCATCATGATCACTTCTTCGATCAGTAATGAGGGAAAAAGCTTTGTCAGCGTGAACCTGGCCGCGAGTTTGGCTTATACAGACAGAAAAGTAATCCTGCTGGGGCTTGATCTGCGGAAGCCTTCCGTGCACGAATACCTGGAAGTGACCAACAATGTAGGCATTACCAACTATCTGATCGGACAGCTGAATGCACAGGATCTGATCAAGAAAACCTGGCTGCACCCTAAGTTTGACATTATTCCAAGTGGTCCGCTTCCCCCGAATCCGTCCGAGCTGCTCAGCAATGGGCGGCTGGGCGAGTTGATCCGCGAGCTGCGCGCAGAGTATGACTACGTGTTGATCGATACGCCGCCAACCGGCCTGGTTACTGACAGCGCGTTGATTTCCGAGTACGTCGAAGCCAGCCTCTACGTTGTGCGCGACAACTACACCTTGCAAGACCATCTGAAAAGTGTAGCCGAACTGAAATTCTCAAAAAGATTCCCGAACCTGAGCCTGGTGTACAATGGAGTCAATTACGGCGCTGATTACGGTTATGGAAACGGGCAGGGCTATTTCGATGAATCTAATGTCAAATCAGAAGCAGAGCTGGTTGCCGGGAAATAGCTGAACTAAGTTTCGGCATCTGATATTTTTAAGTGCGTATATCATCAAGCGTTAGGTTAAATCTACTCCGCCATTTAAGATCAGGCGAGAAATAATGATGAGGAAAAGATCCATATTGCTACAAGTACCTGCTGTGTACGCAAGGCTCATTCAACTGGCAAAACTGGCTGCTGTGACTGCTATGTCGCAGGCCACGATTCAGGGTTTGGGCTTGCTGACGGGTTTTCTGATCATCCATTTGCTGCCCGTCCGGGAGTATGCTTATTACACCATCGGCAACACCGTGTTGGGCACGATGGCGCTGCTTTCTGATAGTGGCATCAACAACGGCGTCATGGCGCAAGGGGGCCGGGTGTGGCAGGATCGCGCTGAGCTTGGCTCGGTTCTGGCGACCGGATTAAAGTTGAGAAGGAATTTTTCCCTCATCAATCTTTGCATTTCAATCCCGATACTGCTTTTTCTTCTGCTGCGCCAGGGAGCCGGCTGGCCCGCCAGTTTGTTGATCGTCCTGGCGCTGGTCCCCGCCTTCCTGGCCACACTGACCGACTCGGTTCTCGAAATTCCGTTTAAGCTGCATCAGGATATTAAAACATTGCAGGTCAATCAGTTGATGGTCGCGGCAGGCCGCTTTTTAGTAAGTGCCGGTTTGTTGCTGGTTTTCCCGTGGACTGCCGTTTCACTCCTTGCAAACGGAGCCCCGCGGCTTTACGGCAACTTAAAATTGCGGCAAACCATGAATACCTTTGCCGACCTGTCTGTAAAGCCCGATCCCGCCGTCGGAAAGGAGCTATTGAAAACTGTCCGCCGGATATTACCGCTAACGATCTACTACGCTTATTCAAGCCAGATCGCCGTTTGGATCGTGTCGCTTTCAGGTTCCGCATTTGCGGTGGCGCAACTCGGTGCGCTTGGTCGTATTGCGATGATATTGAGCTTGTTCAGTATTCTTTTTGCGACAATGGTCACACCGCGTTTCGCGCGAATGGCGGCCAGGAGAGCGGATTTATTGAAGCGGTTTTTACAGATTCTGCTGCTGCTGTTGGTTTTAATGGTGTTGATTTTAGTTACCTGCAATTTGTTTTCTGCCCAAATATTGCAGCTGCTCGGGCCGAAGTACGCCGGGCTCGGTTCTGCATTGCTTCTGAGCCTTGCCGCAGCCTCAATTAACCTGCTGAGCGGCTCCGTTTACGCGCTTTATTCCAGCCGGGGGTGGACAATGCAGCCGCTTGTTTCTATCAGCCTCAACCTGGGCTGCGTGCTGATCTGCATTCTTTTGCTGGACGTTTCGACATTGCATGGCGTATTGTGGTTTAACATTGTTTGTGCGCTGGTTCAGCTGCTGATCAGCCTGGTTTTTTGTTTTTACAAAATCATCAAAATGCCCGTGGCAGGGAATACAATATGAGCTTTGAAACTGTTTTTAGTCTGTGCATTATTTTCATTGGGCTGCTGGGCATTTATAATTTAATGCTTTACATTCTGCCACTTCGGAAAACGATATATTACGATGATATCGAAAGGGCAGAAGCTTATGTTTTTTCAAGAAGCACATTTGATCACGTGTTTGTCGGGTCCGGGCTGATAGGACACATTGATCCGCGGATTTCACGTAATTCTTTTAACCTGTATTTTCCCTATTATGGAAGCTGTACGGGATTACAGGTAATTGCATTGTCCAATAAAACTCCGAAAGTTCTTTTCGTAGAGACGAATTTCATCTTCAAAGGTACCAACGAGAAAGTGATCGCACACCTTTTTTCAAATAGGCTTTTCAAGTGGAAGCAAATACTGCCTTTTATTCTTAAAAAGAACAATCCATTGAAGCTGGTCAAGCAAGTTTTGCGCGCGTTCAAGATCGGTATGAATTCAAGAAAACCATCCGGTTCAAATACCTGTCAGGTTGAAATCGAGGAGTTGATTGAGCAATTCAATAAAACGCCTGATTTACGAAAACTGCAATCGGACCTGGCTTCCTTGAAAAAGAATGTAGATACACTTTCGGATAAAGGCTGTGAAGTGGTTTTCCTGGAAGTACCCATTGATCCTGTGCTGGCCAATGCCAAATTGTTTCAAATACAACATGCAGAATTGAAAAAGATTTTTCGTGAAAAACCCTACAAATGGATTCCGGACAGTAGGGGATACTACTATCGAACTGAAGATGGATTGCATTTGACCTCGGATAGTCTGCAGACCTTCAAAAATCATTTACAAAAAGAAATTAGTAAGCTGAATATTTAGACCACTTCTCGTTGATACTCATGAATTCAGTCGTATGTACACTTTTTGAGGGCCATTATCATTACGGATTAGCCGCATTGATCAACTCACTTTACAAGCACGGTTTCAAAGGAGACTTTTATGCAGGATACCGCGGCGAGCTTCCGATCTGGGCGAAATCAGGTAAAAAGGAAACCCTATTCCATTGGCAGGATTGCACAACACTATCGGTAGCAAAAGGGCAGCACATCCATTTCATTCCCCTGAATGTTAATTATCATTTCTGCAATTACAAGCCGGACTTTGTCATTGAGCTGAGCAGTAATCTGGGTGAGCATGTTTCGGGCATTTTCTATTTTGATCCCGATATTGTAATTAAATGCCGCTGGTCTTTTTATGAAGAATGGCTGAATCTTGGCGTGCCTGTTGTACATGAGATTACCAACAATGATATGCCGCAAACACATCCGATCCGGCAAATATGGACCAATGTAATTAAGAACAATGGACTGGAAGTGAAAACCAATATCTGTTCTTACCTCAACTCGGGTTTCTTCGCAGTGAAGAAAGCGGATATAGGCTTTGCGCATTTGTTTAAAAAGTTTGTGGAAGTATCGCAGCAGGATTACAAAATGGACCTGACCGATTTTACATTTGAATTGGACCGAAGTAATCCCTTCTTTGCCAAAGATCAGGATGCATTTAATATCGCCGCAATGTGTACAGACGCGGCCATCAGCGAGTATGGGCCTGAGGGAATGGATCTTACGTCGGGCGGGAAATTAATGTCCCATGCAATAGGAACGCCAAAGCCCTGGAAGAAAAAGTACTTCCGGCATTTTCTCAAAGGTTCTCCGCCAACAATGGCCGACCGGGAATATTGGAATAACGTAAATGATGCAATCAAACTGTATTCCGAGCCACAGCTTAAAATGGCCAGAATCGAATTGCAGCTCGCATCTTTTCTGGGGAGATTTTACAGGAAATATTAGTCTGATCGCTTTCAAATGGACATAAAATTCAAAAAAGGACATGTTAATTCCCTGGACGGGATCAGGGGAATAGCAATTCTGCTGGTGCTTTCCTTCCATTGCTTTGACAAAATAGATGCATTCCCATTTACGCTCTTTTCCGAAATCGGGTGGGTAGGCGTGGATCTTTTTTTTGTACTTTCCGGATTTCTGATTACCGGAATTCTTGTTGATACGAAAGGAAACCAAAACTATCTTAAATCGTTTTTTGCAAAACGAGCATTGAGGATTTTCCCAGTTTATTATCTGACTTTGCTGCTGGTATTTCTTGCATTGATCAGTCCGGGCGCCTCAAATTTTAATCCTATTCTCGACATAAGGCATTTAAAAAGCAGTATTTATTACCTGACATTTACGCAAAACCTGCTATTTGCTTTCGATCACTGGGGAGTTACGGATCTGCTCAACCATTTCTGGTCGCTGGCAATTGAAGAGCAATTCTATTTGTTCTGGCCATTCGTCAACTTTTATCTCGGTACATCCAAAGTCCTCATGGTGTGTGGCTTATTGATCATTATAGCAATCATTGTACGTAACCTGAATGTCAGCAACGATTTTAGTTACGTATTTACATTATCCAGGGTCGACGCACTGGGAATAGGTGGTATGCTCGCGATCCTGATCCGTAAACACAGCTCTTTGTTAGGAAGAATTGCGCTGCCGGTTTTCTTAGCAAGTTTGGTATTGTTGATTATCCTTTCCTTTTACTCTCCGGACCTGAGTTTTCGAAATCCATATTTCATTAAAATAGGTTACACTTTATTCGCACTGCTATTTGCCACCGTTATTGTATTTGTTTACGACACAAATAAAACAGGCAATGTAGTGAACCGGATGCTATCCTGGCGGTTCCTCCGTTTTTTCGGTACTTATTCCTACGGACTTTATATTTATCACTGGCTCTTGTACCGGGGCATTTATACGCCTTTGTACAACAAGTACCTGTTTTCCAAAGCCTACATTCTATTGTTTCTCATTGTAGTAGTGCTCGTAAGTGTAGTCAGCTATCACACTTTTGAAAAGTTGTTTTTGAGTTACAAATCAAGATTTGACAGCAGTCCTGAGCTGACAAAAGCGGAGTTTTCGCCGGTTCCTGAAATGTCCGGGGCCGGTAATTAGCAGCTTGTAAAAGATCATTTCTAATAAAATAAGATGAGGCGATTTCTGGCGGAACTCAGACTGTATTTTTGTAATCACTGGGTTGCTGTGGTCCCAAGTAGCCGACTGCGCATGTGGTATTACAGAAACGTAATGCATTTCGAAATCCAGCAGGGAACGAACGTGTTTATGGGCTGTACTTTTGATTGTACGCGGTTGTTGCAGATCGGTACTAATTCGGTAGTTAATGCCAGGTGCAGAATAGATCCGCGGGGTGTCATTTCAATTGGAAACAATGTTTCAGTTTCCAGTGACGTAACAATCCTGACAGCCGACCACGATATGGAAACCATGAGCCTGGAAGGAAGGACCCGCTCGGTGGTGATTGAAGATTATGTCTGGATCGGCACAAGGGCGATGATTATGCCGGGTGTTCACATTGGTAAGGGTGCAATTATCGGCGCCGGATCTGTGGTAACCAAAAATGTAATGCCCCATGATGTAGTAGCCGGTGTTCCTGCGAAAGTGATCAAGAAGCGTCCGCAAAACGGGGACTATACATACAATTCTTCTTTCAAAAGATTATTTCAATGAGGAAGCTATTTCAGCAGCTCTGCTTTACGGTTCGCTTTAAATGGCTGGGAAATCCGGGCGGTATTTTTCGTAAAGCTTTTTACCGGATTCAGGGAATGCACGTGGGTGTAAATACTGCTTTGCCTCCGATTTTCGTCACTTGGCCGCACCAGGTTTATCTAGGTAATAACTGCAAATTGGAGCGGAATATTTCACTCAAATACGATGGAATTTGGCGGAATGAAAGAGCTATTGTAATTCACGATCAGGTATTTATCGGAAAGGATTGTGAGTTTAATGTCAGTCGGGGAATTCAGATCGGGAAGTTCAGCAATATAGCCTCGGGCTGCAAGTTCATAGACCACGACCACGGCATTGAGCTGGGGACCCGGATCGGGCCGCAGCCTTCGGTGATGGGAGCAATCGTGCTCGGGGAAGATGTTTGGCTGGGCTGCAATGTGATTGTTTTAAAAGGCGTGCATATCGGCAACGGGGCCGTTGTAGCCGCCGGGGCAGTGGTGACCAAATCAATTCCGGACAATGAGATCTGGGCCGGGGTGCCGGCGAGACGAATTTCAGCAAGAACCAAATATGGAAAGCAGGAAGACCATTTTGCACATTTCGGAAGTTGATATCACCCTCACCGGCGGAATGGGGCGGGTAGCGCATTACTGGAAAAATGCCTTCGAAAACGCAGGCTACAACTTTATTCACCTCGGTCCGAAGGAGATCGGAAAGGTGTCGCATAAGTCGCTATTTAGCTGGAAAGCATACCGGTACATGCAGCGGCAAGGCATTAAAGCCACTGCAATCATCGTCCACGAACCTGCCGCTCTGTTCTTTGTAAATCAACCCGTGCCCGTTTTCATTGAAAGTCACGGCATTGAAAGCAGGAACTGGGAGCGCGAGCTGAAAAGCGGAATGCACAGCGAGGTATCCTTTAAAACGAGGTTGCTGTACCCCGTTTGGCGGCTGTGGCCTTGCAAGATCGGGTTAAAAGCCGCTACCAAGCTGCTGCTCATCAACAACGAGGATAAGCTGTATGCACAGAAGAAGTTTAAGCGCAGCGAAGAAGATATTTACGTCTTTAAAAACGGCGCCGACCTGGCCGAAGCGAGCAGCCAGCCCGAAAGGTTTACTGTACTTTTCAATGGAAGCTGGATCAAAAGAAAGGGTTACGAAGTACTGATCGAATCGGCAAGGTTACTGATTGGGCGCGGGATACTTTTGAATTACCTGCTGATCGGAACCGGCAAGCGGGAGGAAGATGTACTGGCTGACTGGCCTGCGATCCTGAAACCGTTTGTGCAGGTTGTACCCGCATTCCCGCGGGATATGGAGGCGAAATTTCTCAACGATGCCTCGATAGTTGTGCTGCCGAGCAATTTTGAAGGCCAGCCGCTTAGCATTTTACAGGCGATGGCGGCTGGCAAATGTTGCATTACCACCAATTGCTGCGGACAGAAGGATTTCATTGAAAACGGCAAGACCGGCTTTCTGTTCGAACCCTGCGACGCGGAAGCACTGGCCGGCCTCATCGCGGATTGTATCGCAGACGAGCATTTAATACAAAAAATAGGTGCAGCGGCGAAAGCGGCAGTAGCCGACAGGACCTGGGAGCGGGTGTCTTCAGAAGTTGTACAATACGTAACAGATCATATCTGCTAATTATGAAAGTTGTTTTTATATGTTCTTCTGTTGAACCCGGCCGCGACGGCGTCGGTGATTACACGCGTCGCCTCGCGGCTGAGCTTAACAGCCAGGGACATAATGCATTGGTGATCGGCCTGCACGACAAACACCTGATCCCTGCAAGCTTGAAAGAGCCCCAGCTGGACGGCGAGCGGAAGGTGGAGGTACTCAGGCTTTCGACTTCGCTGGCCTGGGAAAAGCGGCTTGCCGCAGCGGCGCATTTTGTCGAATCCGTGGATCCCGACTGGATCAGCCTGCAATATGTATCTTACGGGTTTGATATTCAGGGGCTTCCGTGGAGGCTCCCCTGGCGGATCAGGAAGCTGTCGGAGCGGCGAAGGCTGCACGTGATGTTTCACGAACTCTGGCTCGACAAGCCCGTTAACCTGAAACAGCGCCTGCTTGCAAAGCTTCAAAAATCGGCCATTTCGCAAAGTATCCGGCAAATGCAGCCCGAAGTGATCAATGTGACGATCCCCTTTAATCGCCGGCGTTTGAAGGGACTCAGCTATGCGGCCGTTCCGCTGGGCTTGTTCGGGAATGTGCCGGTTTTGTTACAGGATCAAAATGGCGACAGAAGCACCGGTTGTATAGAAAAACACATTCTCTATTTCGGGACACCGCCCAAAACCACATTCCTGAAAAAGCTCATCGACGACCTTGTGGATTTCTGTGCCGCTAACCCGGTACCTTTGCGTATCACGATCGTAAGCGGCTCCTCCGAGCAGACCAACCGCTTCATTGAACAACTTACAACGCGCCTCGCTGACTTCGAGCTGACGATTTCAGACCTCGGGTTTGCGTCCCTCGAAACGCTGAGCCTTTTGATGCATACCTGCGACGTAGGGATATCGAGGTCAGAGCCGCATTTGCTGGGAAAAAGCGGCACCGCCATTGCGATGCTCGAACATGGGCTGCCGGTTTGGCTGCCTAAATGGAGCGGGGCCAAGGATATCCATTTCAGTTTCAGGAAAGAACTGCTCTTTTCAGATCTGCGCACTGCGTTGAACTCAGAATTGCGTTGTCCGCCCGATTCACTGCTCCCGAAAACCGCTCAGAATTTCATCGATCAACTGACCCCAGGCCGATAAGTACCCATGAAAATCCTCATCCTATCCCATCAGTTTTATCCCGAAGTCGGCGGCATTGAAGTGAATTCCGAGGTATTGTGCGATGCATTCCACAACTCGGGCCACCAGGTGCGGCTACTTACCAGAACTAAGGAAAAAGGCAGTAAAACATTCCCTTTCAAGGTAATCCGCAACCCGGGCAAGTACTCGCTGGTTCGCGAGCATTTGTGGGCTGATATTGTTTTTGAAAATAACCTTTGCCTGCGCCTGTCCTGGCCGAGATTGTTCATCAACCGGCCCGGAGTGGTGGCGATCAGGACGTGGATCAGCCGCGTTGACGGCAGGACTGCCTGGCAGGACAGATTGAAAATCGAATGGCTGAAACATGCATCTGCGGTCATCGCGGTAAGTACCGCCATCAAAAACAGGTGCTGGGACAAAGCGGTGGTGATCGGCAACCCATACCGTTCCGCACTGTTTCAAATACAAACTGATCAGGGAAGCAGGGAGCTTGACTTTGTTTTTATGGGCCGGCTGGTTTCAGATAAAGGTGTGCATCTGGCGATCAAAGCATTAAGAAAATTTATTAATCAGAAAAAAGAGGTTTTTGCTGATTTTCAAACCTCATTCACCATCATTGGTGACGGGCCGGAAGCGGATGATCTCAAAATGCTTGTCCGCGAGCTGCAACTGCAAGATATGGTATTCTTTACAGGTGTTTTGCGGGGAAAAGAGCTGGTTCGCTGCCTGAACGACCACCGCTTTTTACTGGTACCCTCCGTGTGGAATGAACCGTTTGGTAACGTCGCACTGGAAGGAATGGCGTGCGGGCTGATCCCCATTGTTTCAAGCGGTGGAGGCTTGCCCGACGCAGTGGGAGACGCCGGGCTTGTGTTTGAATCCGGCAATATCGACAGCCTCGTAGAGCACATGTCCAGCATTTATGAAGACCCGCTGCGGCAGTATTCCATGCACATGAATGCAAAGAATCATCTCACGAACCATCACCCGGAAGTGGTGGCCGACAGGTACCTGGAAGTTCTTCAAACCGCTGCAAGGTCATGAAAGTGATCATTTCACACCCTACCGGCAATGCGAATGTCCGGGCAATGCTGTCAGGCCTTCACCAGCGCGACGCGCTGCATCGTTTTTACACGACACTCGCCATTTTCCCGGACGGATTCTGGGACAAAGTCAGCGGGCTTGGTCCGTTCAGAGAATTGAAGCGGCGCAGTTATGACATCTCATTGAAATCCAAAACAAGGATCTGGCCGGGGCGGGAAGCTGGCAGGCTGCTGTTTTCCAAAGCCAAATGGGACAGCCTGACCGGCCAGGAAAATGATCCTTTCAGTGTCGACTCAGTTTACAGGAGTTTGGATAAACGGATTGCTTCCACGCTGCATTCTGCTAAGAGGGAGGGCGTTAGCGCGGTTTATGCTTATGAAGACGGTGCATTGGAAACCTTCCTCCGTGCCAAAGAACTGGGCCTTACCTGCGTGTATGACCTGCCGATCGCCTATTGGGAAACAACACGAAAACTGATACGGGAAGAAGCTGAAAGATTACCTGAATGGGCTGGTACCCTCGGCGGCGCAGTGAGCGATTCTGAGCAAAAGCTGGAAAGAAAAACGCGCGAGCTCGAACTGGCCGACCTGGTAGTAACTCCCAGCGATTTCGTGGCCGGATCAGTTCCGGTATCTGGCAGCCGGCAGGTTATCAAGTCGCATTTCGGCTCCCCGGCTTCGGGTGGCGTGTTTAACAGGGCACCAGCGACAGGTCGCCCGCTCAGGGTATTGTTTGCAGGGAGTATGGGCCAGCGGAAAGGGCTGGGGGATCTGTTTGAAGCAATAAAACTGTTGAATACGAGGGAAATTGAGCTGGTAGTGCTGGGGAGTTTACAAGAGAAGCTTTCGTTTTACCAAAAACAGCTTCCCACGATGACCTACGAAGCACCCCGGCCGCATTCGCAGGTACTACAATTAATGGCCGAATGCGATGTACTCTGTCTTCCGTCGATTATCGAGGGTCGCGCGCTGGTTATGCAGGAAGCAATGAGCCAGGGAATGCCGGTCATTATTACGCCAAATACGGGAGGTGAAGATCTCGTGATTGAAGGAGAAACAGGGTTCCTGGTTCCGATTCGCTCGCCGGACTCCATTGCCAGCCGGCTTCAATGGTTACTCGACCACCGTGAAGCGGTACCCGAAATGGGCCGGAAAGCGCGGGAACACGCAGCCACATACTCCTGGCACCATTACGCGAGTGCGGTCATCGATCAGATTGAACATCAGGTAAACAGCTATCAATTACAAATGTAGATATGTTAAAAACCTCACCTCAGCCATTTGCATTGGAGAAAAGACTGATATGGATCTATTTCATCCTGATCATTCTCGAAGGAGCATTGCGTAAATGGGTTTTCCCGTCACTATCAACACCGCTCCTGGTAATCAGGGAACCAGTTGCCCTTGCATTGATCCTTACCAGTATCCGGAGCGGCGTTTTTCCGCTCAATCCGTTCCTGTACGGGATTATACTGATCGGGATCGCAGGCTTTTTCGCTGCTATATTCGCCGGACACGGCAGTATGGCGGTTGCGATTTACGGCTGTCGCGTTTTCCTTTTACATTTCCCCGTCATCTTCATTATGGGCGCAATTTTCACCCGTGAGGATGTGATCAAAATGGGGAGAGTTACGCTGGCCATTGCCATTCCGATGGCAATACTGCTGGTTATTCAGTTTTACAGTCCGCAATCGGCCTGGGTCAACAGGGGAGTCGGTGGGGATATGGTAGGTGCGGGATTTTCGGGTGCAATGGGCTACTACCGCCCTCCGGGGACTTTCTCTTTCACGATCGGAACGACATTGTTCTTCGGTTTCGCAGCCTGCTTTGTGTTTTATTTCTGGCTCAATCCGATGTACATTCGGAAGTCCGTGCTCTGGCTTTCCACCGCCGCGCTGATCGTTGCGATCCCCGTTTCAAT
Organism: Dyadobacter crusticola DSM 16708; assembly: GCF_000701505.1. Classification (GTDB taxonomy): domain Bacteria; phylum Bacteroidota; class Bacteroidia; order Cytophagales; family Spirosomataceae; genus Dyadobacter; species Dyadobacter crusticola. The sequence continues at coordinate 450,275 of NZ_JNJB01000006.1, forward strand.
CAGCAGAGGATTGTTTTTCCAGGTGGGCGTTGTAATGGTTTTCGCGATCGTCGCCAGTGCCACAAGCTTGAAGAACGCTGCTAAGATCCTCTCGTCTCTTTTTATAGTCGCATTGCTGATCGGTGTTCTGAGCCAGACGTCCGTTTTTCAAAACAGTACCGAAGCCTTTACGGCAAGGTTTACCACGGCCAGTGCCACCGAGGGCGGTTTGGAAGGAACATTGGTAGAGCGCTATCTCGGGGGAATGCTCGTAGCTTTCACCGGTTCGCAGGAAATTCCATTCTGGGGTTACGGCGCAGGAATGGGCAGCAATGTGGGCAGCATGCTGCTGACAGGCTCCGTGCAATACCTGGTGGCGGAAGGGGAGTGGGGCAGGATGGCCGGGGAGTTTGGACCAATGCTGGGTTCGCTGATCATTTTTTTGCGACTGGGGTTTGCCTGGAATTTATCTGTCCGTAGCTATCAATCTTTGCGGCGGAAAGACCTTTTGCCCTGGCTGCTCCTGGGATTTACGTTGCTGATGCTGCCGCAGGGGAGCACGGCGCAGCCCACTTCGCTCGGTTTTCTGGTGATGATCGCGGGACTGCTGCTCGCAGCACTGAACCACAAAAAGCCTGTACCCGCCGGCACTGCCGCCGTTCGCTAGTATTCCATCATCAACAAACCAAATCAACCCTTCTCCCATGAAAGACATTATATTCATTCATTCTCATGCCGCTCCGCATCTTGGCAGCTTTTACGCTGCCTTAACAGAACGGGGATTGTGTGTCAAGATGTGGTACTGCACGCCGGGTTACTCCTGGAAGCTGCTCTTCGGAGGCAGTTTTCTGGAACTTGTCAATCCTGGTATAATCATAGCGCTGTTCAGGATACCCAAGTCTTTGATTGTGGTTCAGGATTGGCGGTGCGTGACGCAGTGCATGATCTTGCTGCTGGCCAGAAGCCTGGGCCACGTGGTGTGCATGTGTAACGATATAGCAGAAAGCGCAGGTCGTAAAAAGCCTGGAACAACGCACTTCATCCGCCGCGCGGCACTCCGGTACCTGCTTTTTCCCAGAGTAGATTACTTCCTCTATGCCAGTGAGCACAGCCGCCATTTTTACAAACAACACGGAATTACTGCCAGAAAGCTTGTTTCATCACCCTACCATTCTTTGTTCGACAGACTTGGAAAAATTAAAAAACGCCCTCGCAAATATGAAGATCATCGTATTTACACATCCGCCGTTTCTTGAACATAAAAGCATGCACCGGTACGCCCACATGCTTGGCGAAGGAATGAAGAAACGGGGGCACAACGTAAGTTACTGGACAGCCAGTCCGCTATTCTTCAAAATACCCGTTTCCGTTGGATTAAAAAAGTGGCTCTCTTATGTGGATCAGTACATCGTTTTTCCATTGCAGCTGAGACAGCGCATTCGCAGGAATGAGGAGGATACCTTGTACGTTTTCACCGATCACGCGCTCGGGCCCTGGATACCCGCTGTCGCCGACAAGCCGCACGTGATTCATTGTCACGACTTTATGGCGCAGTTTTCGGCAGAAGGGAAATTCGTGGAAAATGCGGTAAGCTGGTCGGGACGACAGTTTCAGTCGCTTATCCGGAGAGGTTTTAACAAAGGCAGGCATTTTATTTCCATTTCAGAAAAAACACGGAGCGACCTGCATTTTTTTCTCTCTGAAAAAGTGCCGCTTACTTCAAAAATGATCCACAACGGGCTCAATCCGATCTTTAAACCGCACAGCCAGCTCGACGCGCGTATCCGGCTTACAGTACGAACGGGCATTGATATGATGGGCGGATACCTGCTACACGTAGGAGGAAATCAATGGTACAAGAACCGGCCGGGTGTGATTGAAATTTACAATAGCTGGCGCAGGTCAGGCAAACAGTCGCTGCCGCTGGTGCTTTTCGGGAGTAAGCCGGATAAGGCGCTCTCGGATTGTTACGAAAAGTCGCCTTACAAAAAAGACATTCATTTTATCTCAGGAATGCCCGATTGCGTCATTCATCTTGCTTACGCTGGTGCAAGCCTGCTGCTTTTTCCTTCCTATTCCGAAGGTTTCGGCTGGCCGGTTATTGAGGCAATGGGCTCGGGCTGCATAGTGCTGACTACCGACGAGGAAACACTTCGCGTGGTAAGTGCGGATGCTGCTTTCCTGATTCCGGTTCGGCCGCAAACCGCCGGGAAAACTGCGGAATGGGCTGATTTTGCCGCCCATATTGTAAGCCGCATTCTCGCATTCTCGGATTCGGAGCGAATGCAGGTGATCGAGCGCGGCTTTGTCAATGTGAAAAGGTTCGATGCCGAAAGCAAGCTGAACGAAATTGAAGAGATCTACAAAACCATCGTAAACATTCCAACATCGTGAAAATGCTCCATGTTACCGGCAGTATGCAGCCGGCCGTAGGCGGTCCCTGTCAGGGTATCCGCAACCTGATCCCTGAACTGGCTGGTCAGGGCATTTCCAGTGAGGTGGTCTGTGTAGACGACGCGAGCCAGATCAGCTTTCCTGAGGATCCTTTTATGGTGCACGTACTTGGGCCCGGCGTTACGCCCTGGCAATACACTGGCTTATTGCATGGCTGGCTGGAATATAACCTCGAAAGGTTTGATATCGTGATTGTGCACGGCTGCTGGCTGTATCCCGGCTTTGCAACTTATAAAGCCTGGAAAAAACTCATGGAACGCAGCAGCCCGGTGCGAAAGCCGGCACGCCTGTACTTTATGCCGCACGGTATGCTCGACCCTTATTTTCAGGTGGCCACCGGGCGAACATGGAAGGCGCTGCGCAACTGGCTGTACTGGAAGCTGATCGAAAGCAAGCTCATCAACGAAGCCGACGGACTACTGTTTACCTGTCTCGAAGAACTTACCCTCGCGCGCTCCTCATTCAAACCTTATAGGCCCAAAAATGAACTGAATGCTGGTTTTGGTATTCCAGAACCGCCAGCATTCAAAGCATCCATGCGACAAGAACTCGACCAGAAATTTCCCGAGCTGAAAGGGCAGGAGTACTTTCTCTTTCTAAGTCGAATCCACGAAAAAAAGGGGGTAGAGCTGCTGCTGCAGGTATATCTGAGGCTGCTCGAAAGGTACCCGAATTTGCCCCGGCTTGTAGTAGCCGGCCCCGGGATGGAAACTCCTTATGGTGAAAACGCCCGCCATTTCGTCTCCTCGCGCTTGTTGCTTCGAAACCATGTGACATTTACCGGAATGCTGAGCGGAGATCTTAAATGGGCGGCTTTTTACGGCTGTCAGGCTTTTGTACTGCCCAGCCACCAGGAAAACTTCGGCATTGCGATCGTGGAGGCGCTTGCTTGCGGCAAGCCGGTCATTATTTCAAACAAGGTCAATATCTGGCGGGAGATCGCAGGTGCGGAATGCGGCGTGGTGCGTGCAGATACTTACCAGGACACGCTGGCCGGTTGGTCGGAGTTTATAGAAATGACCGCTTCCGAGAAAAAGGCAATGGGGGAGCATGCCGCGGAAACTTACAGGCAGCAATTCTCAGTAGATAACGCCGTGCATCAGCTGATGAGCTGCCTTTTACTTGACAAGGTTGTTCAGTAGCGTTGATGCCGGTTCGCGATCCGGTTAAGCGGCTGCCCGGGTTTGTGCAGGTTTTGCCCGTTACAAAAGCCATTTTGTCCATCTTATCGTTTCCATATTTGAATTAGAATGAGAGTTAGGCATTTTTGATTACAGTATGATTCAGAATAAAATCATCCTTCCTCTGCTTAGGTTACGTCGCCGCATTTTGCACCCTGCAAAACGACTGCGTATATAGCACAACGTTAACACACTGTTTCTTCAATATCTGCCCAACCCACTGCTCAAATAAGTGTTACTCGCGCAAGGTGCGGAGTACACGTCGCTTTCACCCTCCAATCGTCTTCAAGAGATGAGTGTAACCCGTTACAGCAGCAAAAAACCTGATATGCGAAAGCATACGTTCCTGCTTCTCCTGCTTTCCCTGACGGGGCTTTCAGGTTTTGCTCAGCCTCTTGCCGGCTATGATTCCGTGCGGTTATCAGATGTGTGCAATGCCTTCATTGACTTCGAAATACTCGCTTCGTCATCCAAACGTACCCCATTCTGGCAACACACCAACCAATGGAGAACTGTCCCGACGGAGGCTCCGGCGGCCCTGCTTGGAACCGGCCTTGATTTCAGGAAAACGATTTTACGCAACCCCTCAGGAAAGTCTGTGCTGGCTTTTTCAGCAGGTGCGGAACTGGTCGCCGTCGCAAGCCGGAGCCCGGAGATTCTGCTTCCCCAGGCTTATGCAGGAATTGGCTTCAAAGGCCTGGAACTGACTGTGGGCCGGTGGAAACAATACGTGGGTTTGAGCGACTATTCGCTTGGGACTGGATCGTACATCTGGGCTGGCAATGCGCTGCCCATTCCCAAGATCCAGATCGGCTTCCAGAACTACACAGCAGTTCCATTTACACGACAATTTCTGTCTTTTAAGGGTTTTTATTCTGATGGGATTTTTGAAAATACGCGTGCTGTAACTACTAACCTTAAACTGCACAACAAGAGCTTCTACCTGCGGATAGGGCAGCCAAAAAGTGTCGTTAAGCTGCATGGAGGATTTAATCACGCTGTTCAATGGGGCGGCAAATCACCTTATCACACCGAAAATGGCCAGATGCCGCGGGGCTTCAAGAACTATCTCAATGCGGTAACCGGTTTGAAGCCGCACGGCCGGTTGGCCAATGCATCCGCATTTGATAATGGAAACCGCGTGGGTAATCACGTGGCCAGCGTGGATGTGGCGGCAGAGCTCGACCTGAGGAAAGTCCATGTTTTCCTCTACCGGCAGAACCTCGTTGAAGACGGATCTTTATTTTACCTCAATAACATCAAAGACGGGCTTAATGGAATCAGTCTGAGCCTGAAAGGGCAAGAGCGGGGCGGTTTCGTGCTGCGCAGGATAGTAGGAGAATTTCTTTACACCAAAAGTCAGGGAGGCGACAAAATGGAGCCTGGCAGCCACATTCGCGGGAATGACGATTACTTCAACAATGGGCAGGTAAGAGACGGCTGGTCTTACCACGGTCGCGCACTCGGCACACCTTTCATCACGCCTGGCTCTGACAATGCCTGGCCGGCTTACGCTGACTTTTTTACCAACAATAACCGCGTCTGGGTAGCGCATTTAGGATTGCAGGGAAGCGCAGGCGGTTTTCTGTGGAGCTCGAAGCTGTCTTACTCAGACAACGAGGGGAGCTATGCAGCGCCATTCTCCGGACAGGTCAAACAGTTTTCAGGTTTGCTTTCCGTACAAAAGGAGGTCAGCTGGTTTGGGAGCAGTTTGTTAAAAGCGTCGGTTTGTGCCGACAATGGAAAGCTATTCAGGAACGCACTTGGTGTTCAGCTGGGCATCCGGAAAAGCGGCCTGATCAGGAAGCGGAATTTGCCTTCGCAAACAGCTCCGGGAAACAGCGGGAGCAGCTTGCTGACAGCCAGGATATAGATTTTACTCAATGGTTCTTTATACACCTTTCCTTTCACAATGGGCTGCCTCCGGCAATGAAGGTGCCTTGTTTTCCACACGTCGCACTGCGATCTAAGGATTATTAAAACCACAGGTTACCGCCGGTTTTCCGGAAGCTGTTTTGGACAAATGAGTTCAGGACAGCTTCCGGAAGGAGAGTCCGTCAGCTACCATCATTACACGAATCAATCAAACTTTCCACCTCCATAACAATGGTCAACGTTCTACTCATCTCATCACAACCAAAATCAACAGACGTATTCATCCACATGATCGAGCAGTCGGACGGTAACTTCCGCGTGTGCGACACTGCCGGCACCGTCAGGCAAGCCCGCAACTGGCTTTCGGAAAACAAAGTGCCGGACCTTATCATTTGCGACGTAGAGCTTGAAGACGGCCTTGGCTTCCAGATTTTCGCCGACCTCGACATTACTCCGCCGGTAATCTATTGCGCTAAGAGCCACCAGTATGCGATTGAAGCTTTTGCCAACAATGGAATCGATTACCTGCTGCAGCCGTTCGGCGAGGAAAATGTCAGGAAAAGCCTCTCTAAATTTTCCAAGTTCAAGGAGTTCCTTTCGTTTCAGCAAGTCAGTGAAACACCTGCCGAAAGCCGGCTTTATATCCCGCAAAACACCTACAAGAGCTTCCTGCTGTCGTACTACAAGGACAAGATTATCCCGGTGAGCCTTGAACAGGCTGAGTACCTGTATTACAACAACTGCGGTGTGACCATTCACACGGCAGACGCCAAATACGAGACGCGGGATACGCTCAATAATATCATCGTTGCCCTGAACCCCAATGTGTTCTTCCGCGCCAACCGGCAGTTTATCATTCACCGGAAGACAGTCAAAAGTATCCGGCAGTATTTCGGAAGGAAGCTGCTGGTCGACACCACGATAGCCACACCTGAGCCGGTGATTATCAGCAAAGCCAATGCGTCCGAGTTTCTCCGGTGGGTGGAGGGAATCCAGCACAATGCCTTGCCAGTGCAATCCAGACGATTCGCGTAAACCATTCACTATTTATAACATGAGAATACTTATATACGGGATCAACTACGATCCCGAGCTGACCGGTATTGGCAAATACACGAGTCAGATGGCGGAGTGGCTGGCGGGCAGCAATCACGAAGTGAGCATGATTACCGGAATGCCTTATTATCCGGAATGGAAAGTAAATGAAGCTTATAGGGGAAAATTATGGCACACCGAGCGAAAAGCAGGCGTGCGCATTTACCGCTCGCCGCTCTATGTGCCGGAGAAGATCAATACATCCAAAAGGATTTTGCATGAGTTCTCATTCCTGCTCGGTTTGCTGCCGATCTGGCTTTTTACATTATGTCAGAAGAAGTACGATATCGTGATGTACGTGTCGCCGCCTTTTCACCTGGGAATGTGGCCTTACCTGTATGCCAAACTAAGAGGGGCTAAGTTCGTGACGCACGTGCAGGATCTGCAGGTGGACGCGGCCAAAGATCTGGGTATGATCAGGAGCGAAGGTCTGCTGAAATGGATGTTCCGCATTGAAAATTTCATCCTGAAAAGCAGTGACGCTGTTTCCACGATCAGTCCGGGTATGTTGAAGAAGATCGAGAAGAAAGGCATATCGGGCGCCAAGATTTCGGTGATATTCAATTCGGTAGATACTAACAGCATTTTCCCTTTGCTCAAAGAGCAGTCGCTGGCCAGGGAATTTGAACTTGGGCTGGACGATAAGGTAATCTTGTACTCTGGTAATATTGGTGAAAAGCAGGGGTTGGAATACATGATAGAGGCTTCCAAGAGGTTCCGGCACCGGCCTGATGTGAAGTTCGTGATCGTCGGATCGGGTGCATTCAAGGAAAAGCTGCTTGCATTATCTCGCCAGGAGGAATGCGACAATGTTCTCTTCTTTCCATTGCAGCCTTATGAAAAGCTGTCGGAACTGATGGCGCTGGCCGATGTGCATCTCGTCTTGCAGAAACAACAGGCTTCTGACCTGCTGATGCCTTCCAAGCTTTCGACGATACTGGCAGCTGGCGGATGCCCGATTGTTTCCGCGGTTCCTGAAACTTCATTGTATGAGATTATCGAAGCAAACCGGCTCGGGATCGTCGTCAAACCCGAGTGTGTCGATGCGCTCTGCGAGGGAATAGAAACCGCACTGACTTCTGATCTGAAAATGTTCAAGCTGAATGCGCGGCGCTTTGCCGAAAACTACCTGCGCACCGAAGCAATCATGGATAAATTTGAACACAATCTGATTAAAATTGTTCGACCAGCTATGTCGATGCAATCCGAATTGGTGAATGAAAATAATTTAGAAGTTTCAAATTAGTTGTTAGTTAAAACAGCTCTTTTTGTAGTTGAGAAAAAAGACTTGAATGCGCGAAAATTATTCTTCAAATCTCTATATGAATTCACAATTATTTACCCCTGAATTCGAATCGGTGAATGCAAAGGAAATTGCCGGCGAGCTCAAAAACGGGAGTGGTTATTATGTGTGCCGGGAAGCATTGAAACCAGAGGTGATGAATAAATTAATGCAGGAGCTTCCGGAATTTGACTGTCTTGTCAATAACAATCATCTTGGATTTGTAAAAGCTTACAACAGTAATTATCTCGGACATACATTAGCGGTTTCCAGGCAATGTTATGATATTGTTACATCAGAAAAGCTCCGTGCTGTATGCCGGAGCTTTTTTGATAAACCCTACAAACTTTGTAATCAGCGCATTTATCAGACACACACTGCATCGCATTTACCCTGGCACACAGATAATAATCTGCAATCAGGAAATCAGTTTGACGGGAAGCACGATATGCCGGGGTTGATGTTCATGGTTTACTTGTCCGATGTGCATGAAATGAATCCCTTTCAATTAATTCCATATTCCCACCAGTGGTCGCAGCAAAACAGAGATCAATTTTTCCAGGAAAGCTTTATTGATAAGAATTATGGAAAAGATATGGTGACGGTCCGTGCGCCGAAGGGTACCCTCATCATTTGTACCACTAACACAGTTCACCGCGCCGAACCGTTTCATAAGCAAGGATTTAAGCGATTGACGTTATTGTTCCAGGTCGATGAGGTATCTGCTGATCATGCAGGACACGGAGAGCGGCTGCTGGTCAATCCCGCTTTCGTTACCGACAGAAATCCGGAGATTCTCGATTATCTTGGTTTTGGCGTACAATCCGATTATCCCGCGTTTCCTGAAACTTCCGTAGCTACAATGCTGGTGAAAGATATCGTTTCCTTGCAGCGGGCAATTCTGCCAAAAACAATAAAAAGCCTGATGATATCATTAATTAAAAAGGTGCTTCCCGGTGCTGTCGCAAATACCATTCGAATGAACCTGGCAAAAAGAAGAAACATAAAAATGAAAACTATATAGAAATTTTCATCAAATTGGACTTAACTTGTTGTACATAGTCCGATAATTTCCACACTTTTTTATGGAGCGGCTATTGTTTCCAGTGAATTTGCCGCTAGCTCAGAAAAATATCCGGTGGCGAGGTTTTGGCATGAATCTTATGAATCGCGCGAAAAAAATGGAGGAGCTGTTTTGGATAAGTTAAGCTTCTATATACATCCGCATTTTTATTCGAGAGTCAGAAATTTGGAGGAAAGTCTTTTTGGGGGATAAATGTAAAATCCCCTTGTTTTTACAGGTTGCTATTCCCGTAAAAACCACAATTAATCCGTATGGATATCAGGAAAAGATTGCAGGGCGTCGTGCGGTTCTGGCACGTTTTGAAAAATGATTATCAATTGGGTTACGGGATTTGTTTATCCCTTGTCATTTCCCTGCTGGCATTCTCCGGAAGGCTGGTGCATTTGCCCGCAGGCAGTACCGCCGATCTGATGGGGTCCGAACTGGCAATAATGCTTTTGTGTGTCGGAACCTGGACCGGCGCGCGCCACTTCCTGCTTGCTTCCGGAATCTGGCATAAGCTATTTACCGTCGTGGCTGGTGTTACCCTGAGCGGCGTTTTCTCCGCCTCTTTCACCTTCCTTTTTGAAGATTACCCGCGGGCCAGTGAAATGGAAGAAGTACAGAAAGTCAACCTATCCATGTACAGAGGCATTTTTATCAGTGTTGTCGGGTATTCCGTTGCGCTTTACGCCAACAGGATTATCAAGGAGCATGACCTGAAACTGGAACATCAGCTCCGGGAAAACCTCTGGATCAATCTGCACCATTTGACCAAGGAAGTGGACCCGCATTTCCTGTACAATGCGCTCTCCGTGCTGAATTCAGGCTTGCAGGAAACCTGGGCGAAAGAGTTTATACATAAGCTCAGCGCCTTTTACCGGCACATGATCAGTTACAGCAACAACCTGAACCCGGTAAGCGTGCAGAGCGAAATGGAGTTCACAAGGGCCTATATTCTCATTCTGAATGAACGGTTCTCCCATTCATTGCAGCTCTCTGAGTCTATCAGCGAGGCGGGTGCAAAACGCTTTGTGCCACGTTGTGCGATCCAGCTGCTGGTTGAAAACGCGGTCAAGCACAATATGATATCAGGCGATCAGCCGGTTGATATTCAGGTATTTGATGAAGCAAATATGCTGGTCGTGAAAAACAGTAAGTCCATTAACAAAACATTAGCGCGTGACGGGCAGGCACAGGGGCTTGGGCTGAGGAACATCTACCTCAGGTACAGCCTGCTGACGAGTAATCCCGTCGTAATCCAGGAAAACGAAAAACACTTCATAGTTAAAATCCCTCTACTAAATGACCAGTATACTACTTATTGAGGACGAAGTAGAAATAGCCTCAGACTTGAAAAAAATGATCGAGCACTTCGGGAATGGTTTCACGGTGTGCGGAGTGCTTAGTTCGGTGCAGGAAGCGAAAAGATGGCTGACAAGCAACAAATCGCCACATCTGATTCTCTGCGACATTCAGCTTTCGGATGGATTGAGCTTTTCAATCTTTGAACACCTGTCGATTAAGTGCCCGGTTATATTCTGTACAGGGCATAATGATCATGCGATGGAAGCTTTCGAGAACAATGGGATCGACTACCTGCTGAAACCCATTGATGTGTTCAGCCTCCACAAAAGCCTGGAAAAGTTCAAGCGGTTCCGCGACTTCCTGAGTGAGGATTTTTCCAGGGACATTTCGACTCTCAAACGCGCGATGATCGCCCGTAACACATTCAGGAGCTCGGTACTTGTTTATGTGAAGGACCAGATCATTCCTATTAACCTCGATAATATCGATTTTATCTACTACAACAACTACCAGGTGTCCGTATATGCCGGCTCCATGCGGTATGAAACGCGCGACACACTCAACAATATCCTTGATACGCTGAACCCCAGGGACTTTTTCAGAGCTAACAGGCAGTTTATTGTACACAGAAAAGCGGTGATCAGTATTCAGCAATACTTTGGCCGCAAGCTGCTGGTTGGCGTTACCTGTACTACTCCTGAACCTCTTATTGTCAGTAAAGCGAATGCAAGCGACTTCCTCAAATGGATAGAGGGGCGGCATGTTGCGCAGCTGGACAATTAGAATATACCGGCTCTGCCCGCTCAAAAGCCTGATTTGTCCCTTTCGCCAATTGCCTGTTGGCGCTTCATTACAGTCCTTGCATTTTTGTAGAAACCTGCATGCCTGCCGTGTACATCTTGTGTGACACGGCAGGCTTCCGGTAATAATCACAACTTTTTGCGAGGGTAGAATTTAGCAATTTTTACGATAGAATAATTTTAACGTATATACCTATATGTTAGAAATTCCATGTGGTCGAGTTTTGGAGTTTCATCAAACTATTTCCTAGTGTATTTGTCTGAAAAATATGGTTAATGTAGATACCCACACCGGCCCGTCGTTTTCACTTGGTAACCGGTTAGCCAGGTTGGGCTGGTCAGCTGCGGGTATATTTTTCAAATGGTCGCCCAAGCCGCTGCATTCCTGGCGTTCCTTTATGCTCCGCTGCTTTGGCGCGAAAGTAGGTCGCGGGGTACATATTTACCCGCGGGTTAAAATCTGGGCTCCCTGGAACCTGGTGCTCGAAGATGAATGCGGCGTGGCCAATGGAGTGATCCTGTATAGTCAGGAAAAAATTACGATCGGGCGGCGGGCTGTCATTTCGCAGGGGACGCATGTTTGCACCGGTACCCACGACTACGAGCAAAAAGGTTTTCCATTGATTACCAAACCGATCTATATCGGCGATCAGGTGTGGATTGCGGCTGATGCATTCATTCACCCCGGCGTGCGTATCGGCGAAGGCTGCGTCATCGGGGCACGGTCAGTGGTCAGCAAGGATATGCCCGAATGGACGATTTGTTCGGGTCACCCCTGCAAACCTGTGAAGCCGCGGCTTGTTTAAAAGATCACCACCTCATCCAAAAACCACTCTGACTATGGCCCTCGACCTGACTATCGTAATTCCCGTCCGGAACGAAGAAAGGAACCTCGCCGGCTGCCTGCGGGCGATCGGCAAGAATTTCGTGCAGAAAATCGTTGTAATCGATTCCATGAGCACAGACCGTACCCGGGAGATCGCAGCAGATTTTGGCGCCGACGTCATTGTTTTCGAATGGAACGGACAATTTCCTAAAAAGCGCAACTGGTTTTTAAGATACCATACCCCGGCTACGAAGTGGGTGATGTTCCTGGATGCGGACGAATACCTGACCGAAGCCTTCAAATCCGAGCTGGTGCGGGCAATGTCCCAGCCGGGCGACCTTGTGGGATACTGGCTCAAATACTCCATTTACTTTTTAGGAAAAGAGCTGAAAGGCGGGTACCCGCTCCGAAAGCTCGCCTTATTCAGGGTTGGATGCGGCGAATATGAGCGAATCGAGGAGAATCAATGGAGTCACCTCGACATGGAAATTCACGAACACCCGGTATTGAATGGAAGGGTGGGGGTGATCGACAGCAAAATAGATCATCAGGATTTTCGCGGTGTTGCGCATTATGTCGACAAGCACAATGCTTATGCCAGCTGGGAAGCCGCACGCTTTTTGAAATTATCATCTGAAACCGTTGCACTCAAACATTTTACCTGGAAACAGCGGCTGAAATACAGGTTCTTCGCCACCCCGCTCATCGGTCCGGCTTTTTTCTTCGGCAGCTTCATACTCATGGGCGGATTTCGCGATGGGGCCCGGGGGTTTACATTCGCAATCCTGAAAACAGCTTATTTTGTTCAGGTTTATTGTAAAATCCGGGAGCATTCAGCGACCCGCAGCGAAATGCAGCCAGTCGAGATCTGATGCCGCACCTAAGCAGGTCACATTCGCCTGGCCTTTTAAATACTTCTCTAAATACAGACTCACTGTCGAACTGATCACAACTTGTCCGGAACGCTGCGGCTGCTGCATTCTTTGGCATGATTATTACCGACAGCGCGCTTGAAAGCAGGCGGGCTCCTGGCAGCGCATCCGGCTTTCAGCAAATCAAATTACAACTTCAACAACAGTACTATGAGCATCGAGAATAGCACAGATCCCGCAGAAAAGTACCCCCAACCTGAATTTCCTGAGCAGAGCCAGGAGGTACCCGGAACAGAAGCCCAGATGGAGCCCAAAGCCGACCATGGTGAAAATTCCTATAAAGGATCGGGTAAGCTGACCGGCAAAAAAGCGATCATCACAGGTGCCGATTCGGGTATCGGAAAAGCGGTGGCGATTGCATTCGCAAGGGAAGGGGCCGACGTGCTGATCAGCTACCTGGCCGACGTAGAGGATGCTGATGCGCAGGATACCGCTTCGTGGGTAGAGAAGGCTGGACGGAAAGCGGTACTTGTAAAAGGCGATATCAGCAAGGAAGCGCATTGCCGCGCGATCGTGGAGAAAGCCGTGGAAGAGTTTGGACAGATCGATATTCTGGTCAACAACGCTGCATTTCAAATGGCCAGGAAAACATTGCAGGACATTCCGGAAGGGGAGTGGGAATATACTTTCGCGGTCAATATCCATAGTATGTTCTACCTCTGCAAAGCTGCCGAGCCGCACATGAAGCCGGGCAGCGCGATCGTCAATACTACTTCGGTAAACGCGTATTCGCCCAACGCGAGCCTGCTGCATTATGCGGCCACAAAGGCAGCGATACAGAACTTCTCTGCTAACCTGGGACAGATTATGCTGCAGCAGGGAAAAGGTATCCGTGTCAATGCGGTGGCGCCGGGTCCTGTTTGGACTCCATTGATCCCGTCCACGATGCCGGACCCGGAAGAGTTTGGCGCTGATACCCCGATGGGGCGGCCGGGACAGCCCGCTGAGCTCGCACCGGCTTACGTGTACCTCGCTTCGGATGAAAGCAGCTATGTTTCGGGCGCTACCTTGCCGGTTACAGGAGGCAGAATTACGATATAGTACGCAGCAACACCTGTTGCACTTGCCTGACCGCGTCAGCCTTTCCATTCTTTAAGGAATGAGAAAGCGGCGCGGTCAGTTTTATCGTTTCCCCCCGCAAATTAGAATGACAGTGCCAATTGTTTGAATTTCGCAAGCATTGGTTTGAACCGGACAAACACCCGGGCCTCCCTATATGCCAACTTTGTGATAATAAAAAACACAAAGTATGAGCACTCAAAAAGTATGGTTTATCACAGGCGCGTCCAAGGGACTCGGCCTTACATTGACAAAGCAGCTCCTTGCGCAGGGACAAAAAGTAGCAGCTACTTCCCGCAACATAGCAGAGCTGAAAGAAGCTGTCGGCAGCGGTAGTAACGATTTTCTTCCATTGGCATTGAGCATAACCGACGAAGCCGACGTACAGGTGGCTGTCGCAAACGCAGTCACAGCTTTCGGACGGATTGATGTGCTGGTGAACAATGCAGGTTACGGTCTGACGGGCGCATTGGAAGAACTTTCCGATTCGGAAGCAAGAGCGAATTTCGAGATCAATGTATTTGGCGCACTGAATCTCATCCGCCAGGTATTGCCTCAAATGCGCAATCAGCAATCGGGCCACATTTTTAATATTTCTTCCATCGGAGGCTTTTCGGGAGGCTTCCCGGGCTTCGGTATCTATTGTGCTACGAAGTTTGCGATGCATGGTTTCTCCGAGTCACTTTTTCACGAAGTAGCACCATTTGGAATTCACGTGACATTGGTAATGCCGGGCTATTTCCGGACCAACTTCCTGAGTTCAGGTTCTTTGAACACGCCGCAAAAAGAAATGGCAGAGTATGCCAATGTTCGCGAGTCACAACTGGCGCACCAAAACAGCATTAATGCCAACCAGCCCGGCGATCCTGAAAAAGCAGCAGCCGTTTTTATTGCAGTCTCCGAACAAGCTGCTCCGCCTTTTCACTTGTTCCTGGGTGAAGATGCTTATGGAATTGCGGAAGAGAAGATCGCATTGGTGCAGCAGGAAATGGAAGCCCAGCGCGCTCTTGCCACTGCTACCAACTTTTAAATGCAGCCGGTACCTGCCTGCGCGCAGGTGCCGGTATTTACCAAAATCAAAAAATCGATTATGAAGACTGAAACAAGTTATATCGGCATGTGGCAGACTGCCGACGGACATATCAGGCAGCAGTTGCTACCCGGCGGCCGCTACGATGAAGCACGCGGCAACCGCGAAAGTGCATATACCGGCAGGTATGAAATTACGGGGGATTATATTTATTATTGGGACGATTCCGGCTTTGAAGCCGACGGCAATTTCACGGATGAAAATACGCTGCACCACGGCGGGTACATATTTTACCGTAAGTGAGTCGCAGGTATATTAACAATGCACGATTATGGCAATTGAATCACTGGAAGAATTCTACCAGCACAAGTTCAACTGGATGCCCGAAAACCTGAAAAAGGATGTAGGGCATTTCAATGTGTTCAATCTGGAAGATTGGGACTGGGGCTGCAATGCGCAGATACAGTACAACCGGCGGGATTTTTACAAGATATCAATCATGCGCGGTAAACACGTATACCATTATGCGGACAAATCGCTGGAAGTGGATGGTACCACGCTCATGTTCTTCAATCCCAGTGTGCCTTATAAATACGAAAAGCTGACTACCGACAGCACGGGCTTCTTCTGCATTTTCAAGGAAGCATTTTTCAATGAGGTGATCCGGGGGGATATCAAGGAACTGCCTATGTTCCAGATCGGCGCCAAGCCGGCTTACCTGCTCAACGAAGAGCAAGACAAGCAGGTTGACGCGATTTTCAGGAAAATGATGACCGAAATGGGCGCGGATTATACATTCAAGTTCGACCTCATTCGCAACTACATCATGGAGATCGTGCATACTGCATTGAAAATGGACCCTTCTGAAAGCTTGTACCAGAATGCAGACGCCAACGCGCGGATCACAGCGGTTTTCTCTGACTTGCTCGAAAGGCAGTTTCCCATTGAAACTCCGTCGCAGCAACTTCGGCTGCGCTCGGCCAGCGACTATGCTTCGAGTCTCAACGTGCATACCAACCACCTCAACCGCGCAGTGCGCCTGACTACCGGCAAAACAACCACCGCGCATATCGCAGAGCGGGTAGCTGCCGAGGCAAAAGCATTGCTGCTGCACACAGACTGGAACATTTCGCAAATCAGCTACTGCCTTGGGTTTGACGAACCAGCCCATTTCAACCACTTCTTCAAGAAGCAAACCAGCACTACACCCAGTGCATTCAGGTTGTAGGATTTTTTTCAAAAAGCATGGTGCATTTCATTCTGTGAGTAGCTTTGGATAAATTATTGGCATTTATCCGGGCTACTCACTCTCTTATATAACTCCTGTTACTATGTACGTAAAGCGTTACCTGTCCCCTTTAATTATCTACTTCTATTCCTGGCGAATGGTTTTGTTCTCACTCGCCACAGGCTCCATCGCCATTTTTATCTATGAGTATCTTGGTTGGAAATGGGTAGCAGTGCCCTGGCTGCCGGTGTCGCTGGTTGGTACGGCCACTGCTTTTTTTGTTGGTTTTAAAAACAACCAATCCTACGACCGCAGCTGGGAAGCACGCAAGATCTGGGGCGCGATCACGAACCACAGCCGGTCGTTTTGCGTCGCTGTCCGTGCTTTTTCGCAGAGTAATCAGGATGAAGAAACCGGAACAGAAGTCAGGAAGATCATTTATCGCCACATTGCCTGGCTGTATGCATTGCGCAACTCGATGGCGAAACGCACCAGCTGGGAACATGAAGACAGGGCCAGCCAGCGGCAACGGACTGCATTAAACCGCGTAAAGATCATTTGCGACGCAGAAATCGCCCGGCACTTGTCTGATGGTGAACTGGAAGCATTGAAGCACAAAGCGAATATGCCCACGCAGCTGCTCGACTGCCAGGCGCGGAACATTGCGGCTTTACGGAACAACGGACGAATTGATGCCTACCAGCACGTAGCATTGCAGGGGCTGATCTCGCAGCTTTACGACGAGCAGGGCAAAAGCGAGCGGATCAAGAACACGCCATTTCCACGGCAGTACGCCACGACCTCCAACCTGTTCATTTTCGTTTTTATGACCTTGCTGCCATTTGGTTTGCTGCCGCAGTTCGTCGACCTGGGAGAGCGTTACATGTTCCTGCTGATCCCATTCAACATGATTGTGTCGTGGGTATTTATGTTTATGGAATACGTCGGCGATATCAGCGAAAACCCTTTTGAGGGACTTTTGAATGACACCCCGCTGGCGACAATCGTGCGAAATATCGAAATTGACCTGAAAGAAATGCTTGACGAAGAAGGGATACCGGAGCGGTTTGCGCCGGTGTCGGGTATATTGTTTTAAAGAAAGATGCTGGTTTACGCCTGATTACGCGGAGTAAGAGGGTCACCAGCGTCCGAATTGTTTTTACTTGATTTAAAAATATGATCCGAATTTTCAAACAAAAGAATCCGAGGGTACTGTTTGGTACCGCACTTTTTGCATGTACGATCCTGTTGAGCAGCGAGTTTGCATTTTCGCAGCAGGGATTGAAAATGTGGTACAAACAGCCTGCCCGCAACTGGAACGAGGCGCTGCCTATCGGGAATGGCCGAATAGGGGCGATGGTTTTCGGGGGAGTGGAAAAAGAGCTTATCCAGCTGAATGAAGAAACACTCTGGTCGGGTGGGCCGGTGAACAACAATCCCAATCCCGATGCTGTTAAATACCTGCCGCAGGTTCGCAAAGCGCTTGAAAACGAAGATTACAAGCTTGCGGAAGAACTTACCACCAAGATACAGGGAATATTTACAGAGTCTTACGAGCCACTCGGAGATCTGCTAATCAGCCACGATCTGAAAGGAATGCCCACTGCTTACCGCCGCGAGCTGGATATTTCCAATGCATTGTCACTAACCAGCTTCACAGTCGACGGTGTGGATTATACCCGCGAAATATTCATTTCAGCGCCTGATCAGGTGATGGTGGTGCGGTTGAAGTCCAGCAAAAAAGGCGCATTGAATTTTACGGCTTCTACCACCAGTCCGCTCGTGCACCGTCAGCAGGTAATCGCTTCTGATCAGCTCGCTATGAAAGGCCAGGCTCCCGCGCATACCGACCCGAGTTATATGCAAACAATGGAGATACCTGTCGTTTACAACGATCCTGCGCAATGCCGGGGAATGCGCTTTGAGCTGCGCGTGAAGGTGAAGGAAAGTGACGGTCAGGTCAAAACGGATAGTGCCGGCGTGCACGTAAGCAATGCAAGCGACGTGGTTCTGTTGCTTTCGGCGGCAACCAGTTTCAATGGTTTTGATAAATGTCCCGACAAAGAGGGAAAGAACGAAACCGAGCTGGTAGAACGCTATCTTGCAGCGGCCGGCAGCAAAACTTTTGACGTAATCAAAAACGCTCACATCGCTGATTACCAGTCGCTGTTCAATCGCGTAAGCCTGGTGATCAATGGAAACCCGGCGCAGGATAAACCTATGGACGAGCGCCTGAAAAGCTATGCAGAAGGTGGGAAAGATCCGGGTTTGGAGTCGTTGTATTTCCAGTTTGGCAGGTACCTGCTGATTTCAAGCTCACGGCCGGGCGGTATCCCCGCTAATTTGCAGGGAATCTGGAATCGGGAAGTAAGACCGCCGTGGAGCAGTAATTTTACCACCAATATCAATACCCAGATGAATTACTGGATGGTAGAAACAGCCAACCTGTCGGAGTTGCACACGCCGCTGCTCGATATGATCGGCAGAATGCAGGTGACGGGAACGGAAGTGGCTAAGAACTTTTATAATGCAAAAGGCTGGGTGCTGCATCATAATTCGGATATCTGGGCTACCGCAAATCCCGTCAGCGGCAGTCCGTCCTGGGCCAACTGGCCAATGGGCGGCGCGTGGCTTTGTCAGCATTTGTGGGAACATTACCAATTTACCGGCGATGAGGCATTTTTAACCAAAACTGCTTATCCGATCATGAAATCGGCTGCATTGTTTTGTCTCGACTGGCTTGTGGAAGACAAAAATGGCCGGTTGGTAACTTCGCCTTCAACCACCCCCGAGAACATTTTTATAGACGAAAAAGGCTTCAAAGGCTCAGTTTCGGTAGCGACTACGATGGACATGGCAATCATCTGGGATTTGTTTACAAACGTCATTGAAGCCTCACAAAAAACTGGCACCGACGCGGAATTCCGTCAATTGCTGGTTGAAAAACGCAGCAAGCTGTTCCCGATGCAGGTTGGCAAAAAAGGAAACTTGCAGGAATGGTATAAAGATTGGGAAGAGGCTGAACCCGAGCACCGGCACATTTCGCATTTGTACGGATTGTTCCCGGGCCGGCAGATCTCGCCGGTATACACCCCGGTATATGCACAGGCGGCCCGCAAAACAATGGAGTTGCGCGGCGACGGAGGAACAGGATGGAGCAAAGGCTGGAAGATCAACGTGTGGGCGCGGCTGCTGGATGGAAACCATGCTTACAAGCTGATCCGCGAGCAGTTGAAACTGACCGGCGTGGAAGGTACCGACTACGCAAAAGGCGGCGGGACTTACCCGAACCTGCTGGACGCGCACCCGCCATTCCAGATCGATGGTAACTTCGGAGGGACTTCGGGCATCACGGAAATGCTGCTGCAAAGCCACGACGGAATGATCAATGTACTTGCGGCGATACCAGACGATTGGCAGACCGGCGAGGTCAAAGGATTGAAGGCGCGGGGCGGATTTGAGCTCGATGTAGCCTGGGCAAATGGGAAAATCACCAGGCTGGCGGTTCGCTCCAAACTAGGCGGAAACTGCCGCATTGCAGCTCCCAATGCATTGAAGCTTAACAAAAAAGCACTGAAACCAGCAATCGGCGAGAATGCCAACCCTTTTTACAAAAGCATTCAAACAGCTGCCAAACCTGGAAAGCCGATGAACAAGCTTTCATTTGATTTCGTCACCGAACCGGGTAAAGAGTACGTTTTAACGGCTAAATAGATCCAACACTCAGTCGCTATGCGGCTGAGTGTTCTTTTTCTACATCGGGCAGAAAGTACGTTAGAATGCCGATCAGCGGCAGGTAGGAGCATACATCAAATACATAGGTGATGCTGGTCTGATCGGCCAGCTTGCCCAGCAATGCCGAACCCAGTCCGCCCATTCCGAATGCGAAACCAAAGAACAGTCCGGCGATCATACCTACTTTGCCGGGCATCAATTCCTGGGCATACACGATAATCGCTGAAAACGCGGAAGAAATGAGCAGCCCGGTGCAGATCGAGAGAATGGTAGTCCAGAAAAGATTGGCGTAGGGGAGCAGCAGTGTAAATGGCGCTGCGCCAAGAATGGAAATCCAGATAATGTATTTGCGGCCGAACTTGTCTCCAAGCGGACCGCCTGCAAAAGTCCCTACTGCTATCGCGGCCAGGAAAATGAACAGCTGGATCTGCGCACTTTTCACGCTCAGATCAAATTTGTCCATCAGGTAAAAGGTAAAATAGCTGGTCATTCCGGCCAGGTAAAAGTATTTTGAGAAGATCAATAGCAGTAAAATCAGCATGGAAACCGCTACTCTGCCGCGGCTCAGGCCGGTCGATACTTCTTTGATCGCTTTTGCTGCTTTGGGCAATGCGACACTTTTGTACCAGTTTCCGATCCGGGTCAAGATAAATATCGCGAGTATCGCGGGGATCGTGAACCACATCACACTTTGCTGACCGTAAGGTACGACGATGAGCGCCGTTAATAACGGTCCCAATGCGCTTCCCGCATTTCCTCCCAACTGAAAAATCGATTGTGCCAGTCCGCGCTTGCCGCCGGATGCCAGGTAGGCAACGCGCGAGGATTCAGGATGAAATACGGAAGATCCCATTCCAATGAGACTGACCGAGGCGAGAATCCATAAGTAGCTGGACGCGTAGGATAGACTAACCAGACCCAGCAGCGAAATGCCCATTCCGACAGCGAGGGAGAATGGTTTCGGGTATTTGTCGGTATAAAATCCCACGAAAGGTTGCAGAATGGAGGCGGTGAGCTGAAATACCAGCGTAACCATCCCAATTTGCGCAAAATCGAGGTGAAAGCTGGTTTTGATCAGCGGGTAAATCGCCGGGATAACCGCCTGCAACATATCATTCAGCAAGTGCGCCAGACTGATCGAATACAGAACGGAGTAGGCAGTTTGCTGGGCCGCACCTGTGGTGATCCCAGCGGGAGTTCCTTTTGTCATCATATTATCTGATAGCAAAAGAAGAAATTAACACCTGATTAAGCAAGGATAATCAACTGGTTCAAACGGGGATATTCACAAACTTTTTGCCTTCTAGCTTTAATCAACTTATTTAATCTGAAACTCATGTTTGTAAGCAGGAAGATTTTTTTGAAAAACATGTCGATGCTTGCCGGGGCTGCACTTGTTTCCGACAAGATCAATGCACAATCATATCTCGCATTGAAACCCGAAATGAAGCTGGGTTTTGTTACTTACCTGTGGGGGAAAGACTGGGACGTTCCGACGATAATCAGGAACTGCTCGGAAACGAAAATCCACGGTGTCGAGCTCAGGGTGGAGCACGCGCACAAGGTAATGCCCGAGCTGAGCGCACAGGAAAGAATGGAAGTGAAGCAGCAATTCGCCAACAGTCCCGTTAAAATCGTAGGATTGGGTACGAACCAGCAATATGATTATCCTGATCAGGGAAAGTTGAAAGCTTCCATTGAGCGTACCAAGGAGTTTATCAGGCTGAGCAAAGATGTGGGTGGCTCTGGTGTGAAAGTGAAGCCGAACGGACTGCATGCGGACGTTCCCGTAGAAAAAACGCTGGCGCAGATCGGAGCTGCATTGCACGAGCTGGCTGGCTATGCGGAAGACCACGGTCAGCAGCTCAGACTGGAAGTTCACGGGGAACAAACGCAGGAGCTGCCCAACATCAGGAAAATCATGGAGTATGCCGATCACAAAAACGCCCGCATTTGCTGGAACTGTAATCCGCAGGATTTGAATGGAGCCGGCTTTCAATCCAATTTTGATCTGGTTAAACAGTACTTCGGAGACACGCTGCATGTGCGGGAGCTGGACCGGACCGATTATCCCTATAAGGAACTAATCGCCAACCTGATCAAGATGAACTACAAAGGCTGGGTGCTGCTGGAATGCCACACCAACCCGGAAGACAAGGTGAAATCAATGGCCGGGCAGCGCGCGGTTTTTGACAGAATGGTGAGCTGATGGTAGTTGCCATGGTACGGTTTTAATGCCTTCGGCGGCGAGTTGTGCTTTAACAAACCATTCAATGTCCAATGTAACCCGTAGCAAAAGAACATTTCAGATCGTTCTGGCAATTTCCGCATTGGCCCCGCTGCTGACGGGTATTTTAGGAATGCTAGGTATTGCAAGCCCCATTTACCGGACGTTAGAGTCGCCTGATTACGTGCTTCTGGATAGTAACCTCAGGTTTTTGAACGGGATTTCTGTTGGCCTTGGTATTTCCATTTACCTGATCCTTCCGGGCATCGAAAAGCAGACCAGCGCGGTGAGGATCATTTGCGGAGCAATTTTCGTTGGCGGGATCGGAAGGCTTTTCTCCATCTACAACTATGGGTTTCCACCTTTTCCCTTCAATGTTTTCATTCCGGTTGAAATATTGTTGCCGGTACTTTTGGTTATTTGGCAAAAACGGATCTCGCAGGAAAGAGACAGCTGAATAGCCGATTCATTTTGACAATGCAGATTTCAGTTTCGAATATTTCAGATTGGACAATGTAGTTCCTGAAACAGACTTAATGCGTAACTCCGACATAGGTTCATCGGGAAAAAAGATCTTTGTCATCGCAGTAAGCCCGCCATCAGCAAAAAGCTCGACAGAAGCTGCATCCGCAATCAGTGTAAGGGAGATGTTTTTGTCTTTGGAGATGCGCGGCGCAGTATGCTTTACACCAAATCCCTCTTCGAAATCGACCTTACCCGATTTCGAGCGATCGGTATAGTATTGATTTGCGGCTTTATCATAGCCAATTATAAGCTCGTTTCCTGCTTTATTCGACAGTACAATGCTGAAATCGGCAGCAGAAACGGCTTCGAAATCCAGTCTGAACAAGCCTGTGCTGTTTTTTGCTTGGTTTGTGAGGTTTGTTTCCCCTTTTACTTTAAGCGTTTTCTCAGAGAAACTGCCGCTTTCAAGCAGGTTAAGCTCTTTAACGGGCACTGAGGTAAGGTATACTGCTTTGTCGACCGCCTTCAACCCTAATTCCCGCGCCACAGTGTTCGCGCTTCTCCAAGGATCTGTCGGTACCTGGTTGGCGTATTGCCAGTTTCTCATCCAGCCCATTAAAATGCGTCGGTTACCAGTGTTAGAAAATGTGACAGCTGCATAGTTGTCGGCGCCAAAGTCCAGCCATTTCGTTTCTTTTGAATAAGCTTTAAAGTCTTTTCCATTAAAATCTCCCAGGAAGTACTGCCCAGCCGAGCCTTTATTGGGGCCGCCCGGATTGATATTGACGATTAAAACCCATACCTCCTTACCATTATGCGTGATGGGGAGCAGGTCAGGGCATTCCCACACACCGCCGTGCGCACCGGCATCTACGCCAAACTCACTTTCACGTGTCCAGTTTTTCAGGTTAGGCGAAGAATAAAATGTGATCCTGTCTTTCGTGGCCAGGGTCATAATCCACTTTTTCTGCGGCTCGTACCAGCTTACTTTTGGGTCACGGAAGTCAGTGATCCCGGGATTGGGCAGTACCGGGTTTCCGCTGTATTTGGTCCAGGTTTTTCCATCATCGAGACTGTACGCGAGACTCTGGTATTCGTGTTTGCCGGTTTTTGTTTTTCAAGAACAGGATCGTGGTGTGTGAAAATCGCTACCAGCGGCGTTTTACCATCTTTGCCAAAATCCGAAGTATTGCTGGCATCTACCACAGCACTCCCTGAAAATATATATCCCAGACTATCCGGGTACAAAGCAATGGGCTGCTCTTCCCAGGATACCAGGTCCTTGCTCGTAGCGTGGCCCCAATGCATGGGTCCCCAAACCTTGTCGTCGGGATAATACTGGAAGAAAAGATGGTAGGTGCCATTGTGAAAAACCATTCCATTCGGGTCGTTCATCCAGTTGGACCTGGGTGAGAAGTGAAACTGCGGGCGGTATTTTCCTTCATATCCTGCGCAAAAGCGGATTGTCCGGTGTATTGCAGTGCGATGAGGAAAATCAATGGAAGCAGCACTTTTTTCATGAGCGGCGAGCGTTTGGTTGGTGGCGAAGCTGCTGAGCTTTCATTTGCTATTTACGAGAAATTTTTATGAGATAAGTAGAATAGGGGCACTAATGCATTCCTCTATTCGGTTCTGAACTTCTTTATTCCAATGAAAAAAAGTGTTTTTCTGCTGCTGTTGCTGGCGGCTGTTTGTTTCAGTGCTGCCCCGGGCAAAGTAACCTGGGTGGCGATCGGTGATTCTATTACGTATCTCAATGATCACAAAGACGAAACCGGGAACCGGGTGACCAAGGGATACCTGAGTTTGATCACCGAAAAATACCCTGACATTGAATACATTAATCAGGGGCATAATGGCTGGACTGCGATTAATATTGCAGAAAGGATCGAGTCGCTCGGACTGGTGAAAGCCGATGTCTATACCATTTTCCTGGGAACGAACGACTGGTGGCAGGGTAAGCCGATCGGAACTATTGCCGACTATGAGAACCAGAACGGCGCTTCAACCGTGTACGGTGCATTCCGGGTTATTACGAATAAGTTGCGGGATCTGAACAAAAATGCTGACATCATCCTGATCACACCTATGCAGCGCGGCGATTTTGTGTACATCAACAACCCGAAAAACAATGCATACGGATCTTATAAACCGAAACGCGACCAGGCGCTTGAACAGGTGGCGAATGCAATCCTGGAAATCGGGCTGAAAGAAAAGCTGTCGGTGGTGGACCTATACCACGAAAGCGGGATGACTCACGAGAATATGGTCAATTTTAAAAGACTGAGAAATCCCGAGAACGGCAAGTACCAGAACTATACCTATCCTGACTACACCAATATCCCGTTTGATCCCGAAAAAGACGAATATCCATATCCTCCGGAAGCGATCAACATGACCTACGACGGCCTGCATCCATCTGACAAAGGATATGAAATAATCGCAAATATGCTGATCGCGAAGTGGAAGGGGCTTAATTAGTAAACTGCTTGATGCTCGCCAGCAGGTTGTACATCGCCGTATTAATACCTTCGTTGTCAGCCTTTATCAATTTGAGTTCGTCTTCCATTTCGCCGCGCTTTTTTCTGCTGTTTTCAGCTTTTGCGAGTACTTCTTTGGCTGAAATGCGTTCATTGTCCTTGGCAGAAAGCCGCACGGGGCTGTGAATAGTGGAGATACCGTCGAGGTTGGAGATAACGGCCTGGTACTGGTTGTCAGCGCAGCTGATCGTGAGATCGAAACGGACATAGGCGTAATCTGCGTGGATTACCGGCACGTAGCTGGTGACGCGCAGCTTGCCCGCGGCTGCATCTTCAAAGGTGACTGCATTCTGGTAATTTCCGAAAGTATTGGAAACCCAATCCTGCATTTTCTTGTAAATCTCGTCTTTGGAAAGCTTCGGCTGACCTGAGTCTGAATAGTAGATATTTTTTTCCTGGTCCAATGGAAGCATGCCACTTTGGGCGAAAACCTGACCGGCAGAGATGAAGAAGAAAAGTGCAAGGATGTATTTCAAAATTTTCAAGAGTTGATTGGTGGGTAAATATAGTCAAAAGGTTCCGGTTAGGATTTTGGCTATAATTAATTTCAAAAAACGATAAGTTTTGGTTACTTTTAAATACACTAAAATCAACATGTTATGACTCACCTGAAAAAACTCAGCCTGGTATGTATGGTATTGCTGCTGGCCTCATTTACCTTTTTGCACCACGGCTGGGCAGATTACGATCAAACCAAACCGACAGATTTTAAAACGAAAATAGAAGAGTCTGTTTACGAAAATCCGCACGTGCTGGCGAAGGTCAAGTACAACAAAGAGCTGGTAACCGTGTTTTTAGCGCCCACCAGCCGCATGACAGATCGCGGCCTCACCGCAGATATGATCACGAAAGGCACTGATGTAAGACTGGTCGCATACCCGCACAAAACAGAGAAAAATGAAATGCGCGCAGAACGCATTTTTGTTGACGGTAAAAAATTCGAGCTGCGCTAGTGGAGCTGTTGGAATGGCTTGAAGAATCTTCCTGGGCTGTCGGTATAAGACAATCTTTGTATCTATACCCGGTATTGGAAATCATTCATATACTGGGTATAGTTATGCTGGTTGGCGCCGCCTTTTTGTTTGATCTGCGGCTTTTAGGCTTTTCTAAAAACCTTTCTGTTAACGGGCTGGCGCGCCATTTACTCCCCTGGTCGCAGCGCGGGCTGATCCTCATTGTTCCCTCGGGGTTGCTGCTCTTCATCACCAATGCGCAGGCGCTCGGTACTGATTTTACATTCTGGTTAAAGCTCGCATTGATTGCAGTTGGGGGACTGAATGCGTGGGTTTTTCACAGGTTTATTTACAAAATCCCCCAAGTTGTTACCGAGGAAACCGAGCTTTCGGGTTTTTCCAAATTGTCTGCATTGATTTCCATTACAGTCTGGATTGCAGTAGTAGCTTGCGGGCGGCTGCTTGCTTACTGAATTTGTTTGTGCCGGATCCGGGTATTTCAATGCATAATTACCTCTACCAGCATATCGTAACGAGGATCGTGGAGCGGGCCGGTAAGCCAGTCTCTCACAATATATTTGAAAAACAACATAGGCGGCTCGTGCTGACTTATCGCGGTCTGGAAGTATTCTACTGCCCTATCCGCATCGCCCAATGTTGCATGCACAATGCCCATATCGTAATTCGAAACAACCTGCGTTTTACTGAGCGCATTCATTTGGGTAAGTATATCCCGCGCACTTTCATGCTCGCCTGACAGTCCAAACAATGCGCCGCAGGCACTCAGTGTAATGCCATTGTAATTAATTTCCAATGCAGTTTCCAATGCTTCCTGGGCAGCGGCGTAATCTTTCATCGTGATCAGGTTTGCGCCTGTGATCATGTGACCGCCCCAGAAGGTGGGTTGCATTGCAGTCAGCTTTCTTCCCTGCGCTACCGCTTTCTCGAAATTGGCTGAAAGCCAGTACACATAGCCTGCATAAAAATTGTTGATCAGCGAAAATGGTTCGAGTTCCAATGCTGTCCCGATCTCCTTTTCTGCCATGGAAGCGTGGCCGAGCAATCCCCAGTATAAGGCAAATTGCACGTGCAGCTCGGCAGTATTCCAGTTCAGGTCTGTTGCTTTTTTAAATGCATTTGCTGCGCTGCCAAAATCCCATTCGTATAGCATTTGCATGCGGGCCAGTGCAATGTAGCTTTCTGCTATTTCACTGTCGAGCGCAAGTGCCTGGCCGGTTGCTTCCTTCATCAAAGGCAATGCTTTTGCAGCGGGCATATGTCGGTAAAACCACATATTCAGGTAGCAGGACGCAATTCCCGCGTAAGCTATCGCATAGGTCGGGTCCAGTTCAAGCGCTGCATTGAAATAGCTGATTGCTTTGTGGTACTCCTCGCTGCCGGCGAATTTATTGTGGTAAAATCGTCCGCGCAGGTAGAGCTGGTAGGCATCTTTGTTATTGGTATATCGTTTGAAAGTAACGGCAGGTTCTTCGCCCAGGAGCTCTACTTTGATCGCACCTAAAATAGCCAGCGCAATTTCATCCTGAACATCAAAAATATCGTCCAGCGTACGATCATACTGCTCTGACCAAACTTCTATTTCGTCTGCTGCATTCACAAGCTGTGCATTGATCAGCAACTGGTTACCATTGCTGGAAACGCTCCCTTTGAGGACGTGGCTTACATTCAGCTGGGCGGCGATTGAGCGCAAATCGTCATTGGTACCCTTGAAGGTAAATGAAGAAGTTCGTCCGGTTACCTGCAAACCCGGAACGCGGCTGAGCACGTTGATGATTTCTTCGGTAATACCGTCGCTGAAATATTCCTCTTCGGGATCGTTGCTAAGGTTGACGAATGGAAGTACGGCAATGGATGGTTTCATAATCACGCTTATTTCTTTCAATACTGCCAAGATAGGTATTTTCTAAGTGTTTGGAGCGTAAAATCCGATGCCTGTTGCATGCGGAACCAGGCAGCAGATTTGGCGGTTGTAAATGGGAACGTTTGTAAATTATCTAAATCAAAAACTGCATTTGTATGAAAATTGAGCCATTATATACCGCGAAGGCAACTGCTACGGGCGGACGCAACGGAAAAGTTAAATCAGAAAACGGTGTACTGGATATCGATGTGCGGGTACCCAAAGAAATGGGCGGTCCATCGGGCGAGTACCTGAACCCTGAACTGCTTTTTGCGGGAGGATATGCAGCCTGCTTCGACAGCGCGCTGGGTGTAGTACTGCGTCAGGAGAAGATCACCGGTGTAACCAGCACAGTAACTGCCGAGGTGAGTATTGGTAAAATCGACAATGGCGGTTTTGGACTGGCGGTTACGCTGGAAGTCGAGATCCCTGGTGTGGACAAAGAGAAAGCGCAGGAACTGACTGAGAAGGCGCACCAGATTTGTCCTTATTCCAATGCGACACGCGGAAATATTGACGTGCAGCTGATCGTGAAGTAAGCAATTAAGCTTGAAGGTTGTTATTTCAAAAGTCAGAAAAGACGTTTATCGCTAGCCAAAAAGTTAAAATAACGTTACCTTTGCGCCATAATTCGATACCATGATCTACTTCTTTGCAGACAAACAGAATACTGTTTTTGCGGTCCAGATAGAGAGAACGCTAACAGAATCAGATACTTCCAAATTAAGCTGGCTTTTTGGCGGCGCAGAACTCCGGGATGAGCAAACCATCACGGAGTTTTTTGTTGGTCCGCGTGCCGCGATGATCACGCCTTGGAGCACGAATGCCGTGGAAATCACGCAGAACATGGACATTCAGGGCATTATCCGCATAGAAGAATTCAGGAAAGTTGACGCGGATTTCTCTGGTTTTGATCCCATGCTTTCGCAAAAATACAGCGAGCTGAACCAGGAGCTTTATACAATTAATATCCAGCCGGAACCAATCCTTGAAATTGACGATATCGCTGCCTATAATAAGCAGGAGGGACTTTCATTAAGCGACGAAGAGGTTGACTACCTGAATAATCTGGCTCAAAAACTGAATCGCAAACTGACTGATTCAGAAGTTTTCGGGTTCTCCCAAGTCAACTCCGAGCACTGCCGTCATAAGATTTTCAATGGCGTGTTTGTGATCGATGGCGAAGAGCAGCCGGTTTCCCTTTTTAAACTGATCCGTAAAACTTCAGAGGCGAACCCTAACTCGATCGTTTCTGCGTATAAGGATAATGTTGCTTTTCTGGAAGGTCCTGTCGTGCGCCAATTTGCGCCAAAGCGGCCGGATGTTCCTGAATATTACGAGATCAAAGATTTCAAATCGGTTATTTCCCTGAAAGCCGAAACACATAATTTTCCAACAACTGTTGAGCCTTTTAATGGCGCAGCGACTGGTTCTGGCGGTGAAATCCGCGACAGGCTGGCGGGCGGACAAGGTTCTTTGCCTTTGGCGGGAACGGCAGTTTACATGACTGCATTGTCGCGCCTGGAAGAAAATCGTCCTTGGGAAAATGGCGTGGAAGAGCGCCAGTGGCTGTACCAGACGCCAATGGATATTCTGATCAAAGCTTCCAATGGTGCTACGGACTTCGGAAACAAATTCGGCCAGCCGCTGATCGCAGGATCGGTTCTCACATTTGAACATGAAGAACAAGGCCGCAAGCTGGGTTATGACAAAGTGATCATGCAAGC
This sequence comes from Dyadobacter crusticola DSM 16708, assembly GCF_000701505.1. GTDB lineage: Bacteria > Bacteroidota > Bacteroidia > Cytophagales > Spirosomataceae > Dyadobacter > Dyadobacter crusticola. Next base: position 479,955 of record NZ_JNJB01000006.1, read on the forward strand.
GGGCGGTATTGGTTACGGAAAGGCTGATCAGGCCAAGAAATCGACGCCGGCAGTGGGTGATCAAATTGTGGTGATGGGCGGTGAAAACTACCGGATCGGAATGGGCGGCGCGGCGGTGTCTTCTGCTGATACGGGTGCATTTGGTTCGGGCATTGAGTTGAATGCAATCCAGCGTTCGAATCCGGAAATGCAGAAGCGCGTTGCCAATGCAGTACGCGGCATGGTGGAAAGCGGCAACAACACAATCGTCTCTATTCACGACCACGGCGCTGGCGGACATTTGAACTGTCTTTCAGAACTTGTCGAGGAAACAGGCGGAAACATAGATCTGGATAAATTACCTGTCGGCGATCCTACACTTTCAGCCAAAGAAATCATTGGAAACGAATCCCAGGAAAGAATGGGACTCGTGATCAGCAAAGAGAACCTGGAAACGCTGAAACGCATTGCCGACCGCGAGCGTGCGCCATTGTATAATGTAGGTGAAGTGACGGGCTCACATCGGTTTACATTCGAATCGGCCAAGACGGGTGCGAAACCAATGGACCTGAAAATGGAGGACATGTTCGGCAGCTCGCCGAAGACGATCATGGACGACAAAACCATTGACAGGAGCTATGAACCAGTGACTTATGAAGTTGAAAAGCTGCATGAATATCTCGAACAAATGCTGCAACTGGAAGCGGTCGCAAGTAAGGATTGGCTTACCAACAAAGTAGACCGTTGCGTAGGCGGCCACGTTGCCAAGCAACAATGCGCCGGACCATTGCAACTGCCTTTGAATAACGTGGGCGTAATGGCGCTGGATTTTCAGGGCAAAGATGGAATTGCGACTTCCATTGGTCACGCGCCACTTTCGGCACTGATCGATCCGGCAGCGGGTAGTCGTAATGCAATCGCCGAGGCACTTTCAAACATCGTTTGGGCCCCATTGCAGGATGGTTTGAAAAGCGTTTCGCTCTCCGCCAACTGGATGTGGGCTTGCCGGAATGAGGGCGAGGATGCCAGACTTTACAAAGCGGTGAAAGCTTGTTCGGATTTCGCAATCAGTCTGGGAATCAACATTCCGACTGGCAAGGATTCGCTTTCGATGAAACAGAAATACAAAGGTGACGAAGTGATCGCGCCGGGTACTGTGATTATTTCAGCGGCTGGACATTGCGATGATATTCGAAGCGTTGTTGAACCCGTTTTGAAGAAAACAGGTGGTTCGATTTACTATATCAATCTGTCAGGCGATGCTTACAAGCTGGGCGGATCTTCATTTGCACAAATCCTGAATAAAATCGGAAGTGAAACGCCGGATATCCAGGATGCTGAGAAGCTGAAAAATGCATTTAATACTATTCAAAGCCTGATCAAAGCAGGTAAAATTCAGGCTGGTCACGATATAGGCAGCGGCGGATTAATAACAACATTACTTGAAATGTGTTTTGCAGACCGCGATCTGGGCGCTTCGATTGATCTTTCAGGTTTGGGAGATCAGGATATTATTGAAAAGCTTTTTGCGGAAAATATAGGAATCGTTTTCCAGGCCGATGAAAGTGTGGAAAACGAGCTTGAAGCGAATGGAGTTGATTTTAACAAGATCGGAAATGTAAACCTGGCTTCGACATTGACCGTTAAAGATGCGACTGGCAAGTGGGATTTTGATATCGATCAATTGCGTGACGTCTGGTTCAAGACTTCGTATTTATTAGACAAAAAACAAACGAAACCTGAACTGGCGAAAGAGCGTTTTGATAACTATAAATACCATCTGCTGCGGTACAAATTCCCGGCGCAGTTTGACGGTAAAAAACCTGTTATCGACGAATCAAAACCACGTCCGAAAGCGGCAGTACTCCGTGAAAAAGGAAGTAACTCTGAGCGTGAATTGGCCAATGCAATGTACCTGGCCGGTTTTGACGTAAAGGACGTACACATGACGGATTTGATTTCCGGGCGCGAAACTTTGGAAGATATCCAGTTCATCGGCGCAGTAGGAGGGTTCTCCAATTCGGATGTTTTGGGCTCCGCCAAAGGCTGGGCAGGCGCATTCCTCTATAACGATAAAGCACGGATCGCACTCGAAAACTTCTTCAAACGCGAAGACACGCTTTCAGTAGGTGTTTGCAACGGCTGCCAACTTTTCGTCGAGCTGGGTCTGATAAATATGGGCCATGACGTTAAGCCGAAGATGCTGCACAACGCCAGCGGCAAACACGAAAGCATTTTTACCTCGCTGACCATTCAGCCAAACAAATCGGTCATGCTATCGTCACTAGCCGGCTCGACACTCGGCGTCTGGGTATCCCACGGCGAAGGTCGCTTCGAGTTTCCGTATACAGAAGACCGTTACAGCATTGTGGCCAAATATGCTTACGAAACCTACCCGGCCAATCCAAACGGGTCGGGCTTCAACACGGCGATGCTTTGTGACGAAACGGGCCGCCATTTAGTAATGATGCCGCATATTGAAAGATCACTTTTCCAATGGCATTGGGCGAATTATCCTGAGGGTAGGAAGGATGAAGTGAGTCCTTGGATTGAGGCGTTCGTGAATGCGCGGAAGTGGGTGGAGAAGTCTAAACTATGATTTTTGTGAGGGCAATGAGGACTATGATTTTTTGATTGGATTTCTGGATTTGTAGTTTTTTTCATTCTTTCCTTCTTTTCGATTCTTCTCCATTCTTTTCTTTTATGTTGCCGCTGGCTTTTGGTTGGCGGCAATTTTTTTGTTTGATTTGTTGTCTACACTATTTTACACACTATGATTAATGAACTTTACAAACATTCGGATTTGACGGGCAGGATTATCGGTTGTGCAATGGAAGTGCATCGATATATGGGGAATGGTTTTCAGGAAGTGGTTTATCAACGCGCTTTATCTATTGAGCTCAATCTGAACGGCATCGCGCATCAGCGAGAAATGGAAATGCCGCTGAGCTACAAGGGATTTCCAATAGGAAAAAGGAGGGTCGACTTCTTCATCGAGAACACAATAATGCTCGAAATCAAAGCAGTCAAAGAACTGGAAGATGTCCACCTGGCCCAAGCAATAAACTATTTGGAAGCCTACAAAATGGAAATCGGACTCTTAATCAACTTCGGTAACACCAGCCTCCAATTCAAAAGGGTCATGAAACCCAGACCGAAACGATAATCAAAAATCAAAAAAGAATACGCTCAAACCAAGCACCCCAGAAAATCATAGTCCATCAAAGCCCATCAAAGAAATCATAGTTTAGACTTCACATACACCTCTCTTATCTCCCGATCAACCCCCAAACTGTCGATCCTTTCAAAGCCTGTCTGCACCAGGGTATCTCCATTGATCCGGAGCTTGAATTTGAATTGGTGATTTTCCCATTCCCGATAGTTGCAGTATTGCAGGTTCTCGGTGTAGTCTTCACCTTTTAAAGTGTAAGTGCCGGCTCCCGCGTCGAAAACTGCAGTGTCACCTTTGCCCTGCCGCGTATCATGCTTCATGAAGCTGAAATGCGTGTCGGTAATCTGCTTGATCATTTCCTGGTCCTTGACAGGGAAGGTATTGATCGTGTCGCCTTTTTCAATGATCTGGCTGGAATGCAGGTGCCAGGTGCCTATGATGGATTGTTCTTTGGGTTGATTGGCGGTTTCTGTTTTGGAGGTGCATTGGGTTACTGATACCAAGAGTAAGAGGGCTGCGAGTTTGAGGTTCATTTAATTTTGAGGTAAAGTGTAAGTATCCCTAACCCACAGACAGTTTGAAATTAGAGATTAAACCTTAATTTTAAACTGATGAAAAAGACCAAATTCACCGAGACACAGATCGTTTCGATCCTCAAACAACAGGAAGCTGGCATTCCAACCAAGGAGATTTGCAGGCAGAATGGCATTTCCGAAGCCACTTTTTACAATTGGAAGAGCCGGTATGGCGGCATGGAAGCTTCTGACGTTAAACGCCTGAAAGATTTAGAGGAAGAAAATTCACGCTTGAAAAAGATGTTTGCTGATCTGAGCCTGGATAATCAAATACTTAAAGAGCTGTTCGCAAAAAAAGGCTGGGCTCTG
>NZ_JNJB01000007.1:0-23291 GCF_000701505.1 Dyadobacter crusticola DSM 16708
CCAGACTGCGCGCCCCGTCCCGCGCGGAGAAGTTGAGCCGCGGGTGTCTAGCCCAGAACCGCCGATGATACTTGGCCTGTTCGGCACGGATCAAACCTGGCAAAGTAGGTCGGGCCGCGCAGGTAGTCGTCACAATACCATTACTAAAAAGCCTTGCAGAAATGTAAGGCTTTTTTTATGCCTGAGACCTTACATTTTTCGGTTACTTCCTCCTAATTGCGCGGCGCGGAGCAGAGAGGGTATGCGGGGGCTCCGATCGAAGATACTTGCACGTGGACACTCATACATTAACAGGAACTACTTGATCGCGCTAAAATACCTGCGATATAGCGCCAATACCTACGCACTAGTCCTGGTAGGCAGTTAAAATTATTATCATCAGTAAAACACACCTGCACCACTTGCTCTGATATTTTTACAAAATTTTTGATACAAACTGTTTTTATTTATATTTGCTGACCTGAATACATAAGATTTCCAGAGGATGAAAACATTGAATACTATATGGTGGTGGCGTGCACGTCTTAACAAGATGGACGAGTAGGCTATTGTATGGTATAAAGATATACTTCCAAACGGCTCGTTGTTCATCTGACATCGAGCCGTTTTTTTATGCACTTTTCAAAATATCACCTCATGAACACCCAAGAAAGGAAGTACCTGATTACAACTCGTTTTAAAAAGCTATTGGCTGACACTCTTACTCCTGTGTCCATTTACTTGAAATTGAGAGATCGTTTTGTAAATACAATCTTACTGGAAAGCTCAGATTACCACGGGAACGAAAACTCATTTACCTATATATGCTGTGATCCGGTAGCTTTCTTCAAGCTGAATTCAGGCGTAGTAACTCAGCAATTCCCGGATGGCGAATCTATCAGCTACGCTCTTTCCAAGCCCAAAGACGCGATCAAGTCGCTATACACTTTTGCGCAGAGCTTCCAGTCTGAGAAGTCCATTTTTCCCTTCATAACGAATGGGCTCTTCGGTCACATGACCTATGATGCAGTAACTTACTTTGAAGATATCGCAATACAGCCAGCAAGCCCGGAAACCGCAATTGATCAAATTTTCTATCAGGTGTACAGATATGTTATCGCTATCAATCATTTCAAAAATGAGCTTTACATATTTGAGCATCAGTATGGAAGCGAGGTGGATGACAATGGTTTTGAGCAGATTGAGATTCTAATAAAGAACAGGAATTTCCCTAAATATGGCTTTTCGACTGCCTCTGACGAGACTTCCAATGTTACAGATAACGAGATGCGCACCGTAATTCAAAAAGGAATCGATCATTGTCTTCGCGGTGACGTATTTCAAATTGTACCTTCCAGAAGATTCAGCCACGCGTTCCAAGGAGATGAATTTAACGTTTACAGAGCTCTTAGATCTATTAATCCTTCTCCATATCTCTTCTATTTTGATTATGGTAGCTACAAGATTTTCGGTTCTTCTCCTGAAAAACAAATTTTTATAAAAAATGGTCAGGCAGAAATTCATCCTATCGCTGGTACTTTCAAGAGAACCGGAGATGATTTAGCCGATGCAGAAGCTGCACAGCAACTTTTGAATGACCCAAAAGAGACTGCAGAGCACGTAATGCTTGTAGATCTTGCAAGAAATGATCTTAGCAGGAGCTGTGACGAAGTGAAAGTTACCAATTACAAGGAAGTTCAGTACTACTCTCACGTGATCCACTTAGTATCCAAAGTGGTGGGCAAGATGAAGAAAGATGTTAACCCGCTACAATTAGTTGCGGATACTTTCCCCGCAGGAACATTATCCGGCGCGCCAAAGCATAATGCAATGAAGCTGATTGACCAAATGGAAAGCAGCAACCGTAGCATTTACGGCGGAGCAATCGGTTTTATGGATTTCAACGGCGACTTCAACCACGCAATTGCGATCAGAACATTCTTGAGCAAGGATAATACACTATTTTTCAGAGCAGGAATGGGAGTTGTTGCCAAGTCAGACGTGGAAAGTGAGTTGCAGGAGATCAATAACAAGCTAGCTGCTCTCCGGCAAGCAATTAAGGTTGCTCAGGAAATCTAGGATCAGAGCAAGGATCGACGAATTGTTCCTCGACCCTGAAGTAAATACATAATATATTTGACGCGATCATAAAATGAAAATTCTGGTTCTCGATAATTACGACTCATTCACATACAACCTGGTATATATTCTTCGTGAGCTGCACGATCAGGTTGATATTTTCCGGAACGACAAGATCAGCCTCGAAGAAGTATCGGAGTATGACAAAATTCTGCTTTCTCCGGGTCCAGGCATACCATCCGAAGCCGGCATTATGCATGAACTTATTCGCGAGTTGGGGCCCAGCAAGAGCATATTAGGCGTTTGTTTGGGTCATCAGGGCATTGGTGAAGTTTATGGCGCTACACTCGAAAACATGACAGATGTACTTCATGGAATCAGCGATACCGCCATTGTTACTGATAGCAGCGAAAGGATCTTCAAAGGGCTTCCGACTGAGATAAAAGTTGGGAGATATCACTCCTGGACGGTCATTCCGGAATCCTTTACTGACGACTTGACAATTACCGCAGTTGATGAAAAAGGACGGGTAATGGGACTGTCACATAAGAAATTTGATGTTAAAGGTGTTCAGTTCCACCCTGAGTCTGTACTAACAGAGCACGGGAAGGAAATGCTTGAAAACTGGTTGAAAATTTAAGAAACCCTCTGAGTCCAACTCTCAATACGAAGTTATAGTTAGCATGAAAAATATTCTTAGTCACCTGTTTGAGTACAAAGTGCTTAGCAAGGAGCAGGCAAAAGATGTGTTATTAGGAATTAGTACCGGTAGATATTCAAACTCTGAAATAGCATCATTCCTGACCATTTACGCGATGCGCAGCATTACCGTCGAAGAGCTGGAAGGTTTCAGGGATGCAATGCTCGAACTTTGTCTTTCTGTTGACCTCTCTGCTTATGATCCTATTGACGTTTGTGGGACTGGAGGCGATGGCAAGGATACATTCAACATTTCAACTTTGTCATGCTTTGTTGTCGCCGGTGCCGGGCAAAAGGTGGCCAAGCACGGTAATCACGGAGTCTCTTCGCTTTGCGGCTCATCGACGGTGCTGGAATATCTCGGAGCTACATTCACAAACGACAAAGGATATCTGGAAAAAAAGATATCGGAGGCAGGTGTTTGCTTTCTTCACGCCCCTCTTTTTCATCCCGCAATGAAAAATGTTGCGCCAATCCGCCGGGAGCTTGGGATCAAAACTTTCTTCAATATGCTGGGGCCAATGGTCAATCCAGTATCTCCCAAAAAACAGCTTGTAGGGGTGTTTAGTCTTGAATTAGCCCGGCTTTTTGCTTATCTTTACCAACAAACGGACAAGAAATTTTTAGTTCTTCACGCGTTAGACGGATACGACGAAGTGTCATTAACAGGCTCTTTTAAAGTCATCACCGCTCAGTATGAGCAGATCCTTTCCCCCTCTGATTTAGGGTTACAAACTTTGCGCGCACAGGATTTATCCGGTGGCCAGACTGTTAAGGAATCTGCCGAAATTTTCATGAATGTTTTGAATGATAATGCGACGCCTTCCCAGAAGCAGGCCGTTATCGCGAATGCAGCATTAGCCTTGCATTGCGGTAACCCTGATCTGGCGTTGATCGACGCCGTGGCGGCTGCTCGTGAATCTTTGGAGAGTAAAAAGGCGTTATATAGTTTTAAAAAGCTGGTTGAAGCTTAGCGACTGCTAGTTTCAGGCACAAATTCAGAGTTATCAGACCCTTAGATGAATATTTTAGAGAAAATAATTGCCCGTAAAAAGATCGAAGTACTCGAATCAAAGAAAGAGAAGTCCTTCTCTAATCTTGAAAAGGAGATTTATTTCTCTAAATCCACCCATTCTTTGGCGAACGCATTGATAGCGGCAACACACCCGCAGATGATATCTGAATTTAAAAGAAAATCTCCTTCAAAAGGCATTATAAATGATCAGGTAAGTCCGGAGATTGTAACGCGCGATTATGTCAATGCAGGCGCCGTGGCACTTTCTGTACTGACGGACATTGATTTCTTCGGCGGATCTTTCAGCGATTTTTCGAAAGCGCGCGAAGCTAATCCTTCCATTCCAATGCTGCGCAAGGACTTTATAATCGACGAATACCAGCTTTTTGAAGCAAAAGCGATCGGCGCAGATGTGATCCTTTTAATTGCAGCTTGCCTGAGCCCGGAGGAAGTCACTTTTTTAAGCCACAGAGCACACGAACTGGGCCTAGAAGTGTTGTTGGAAGTACACAATGAAAAAGAGCTGCTTGAAACGATCTGCGACAATGTTGACATAGTAGGTGTGAACAACCGGAATTTGAAGACATTTGAAACTTCCATTGAAACGTCTGTCGCATTAAGCAGCATTATTCCCGAATCTTTCGTCAAGATTTCAGAAAGTGGCTTGAAAGATGCCGATACGATAGTCAGGTTATACCAACACGGCTATAAAGGCTTTTTGATTGGTGAAACATTTATGAAAACCGCAGATCCTGGCGCCGCACTAGCAGATTTGCAAAAAGAACTAACTCAACATAGCAATCTAAATCCCCTGTTTCTATGAAAATTAAAGTTTGCGGATTACGCCAGCAAAGCAACATTGAAGAGGTGGTGGCCCTTAAACCTAACTTTATCGGATTCATCTTTTACGAAAAATCTCCTCGCTTTGTTGGTGAAGAAATCAGTGAAGAATATATAAAGAGCATTCCTCAGAGTATCAAGAAAGTAGGCGTTTTTGTGAATGCAAGTCCAGGCCACATTCTGAATATGGTCAAGAAATACGATCTGCAGTATGCACAGCTTCATGGAAACGAAATGCCGGATATTTGCCGCAGCATCCGTCAAAAGGGCGTGAGCGTGATCAAAGCTTTCTCGATCAATGAGCAGTTTAACTTTGCAATGCTCAATAATTACAAATCTTTCTGCGATCTCTTTCTGTTTGATACTGCTGGGGCCAATCCTGGTGGAAACGGAACATCGTTTGACTGGAACCTGCTAAGAAAATACGATAACGAAAAGCCTTTCCTCTTAAGCGGAGGTGTGGGACTGGATAACATAGAAGAGATTATTGAATTGTCCAAAACGCTGCCCATTTACGGAATCGACGTAAATAGCAAGTTTGAAACAGAGCCTGGTATCAAAGACATATCCAAGTTGCAGGAGTTGTTTGATTTGATCCGAATCAAAGAAAAAGAGGAAGCTGAAGCCTAAATTTTATGGAAGATATAGCAGAGAAGACGTCTTATCAGGTAGATAAAAATGGTTATTACGGAAAGTTCGGAGGTGCATTCATTCCTGAAATGCTGTATCCGAATGTAGAGGAGTTGCGGGAAAATTATTTACAGATAATTGATGATCCTTCCTTCCAAAGAGCTTACAGCGATTTACTGCGCGACTATGTAGGCCGGCCAACACCGCTTTACAGGGCTAACCGTCTTTCAGAGAAATATCAGACTAACATATTCCTTAAACGGGAAGATCTGTGCCACACAGGAGCTCACAAGGTTAACAATACCATCGGCCAGATATTAATGGCCCAGCGACTTGGAAAAAAGCGCATCGTCGCTGAAACCGGCGCTGGTCAGCATGGTGTAGCGACTGCTACGGTTTGCGCTTTGATGGACCTGGAATGCATTGTCTACATGGGAGAGCTGGACATTGAGCGCCAGGCACCTAATGTTGCACGGATGAAAATGCTTGGCGCTGAGGTAAGACCAGCAACCTGTGGTTCGAGGACATTGAAAGACGCTACCAACGAAGCAATGCGCCACTGGATCAATAATCCGGTCGATACACATTACATCATCGGTTCGGTAGTAGGTCCTCATCCTTATCCGGATATGGTGGCTCGTTTTCAGTCTATTATTTCGGAAGAAATCAAATGGCAGCTGAAAGCACACATTGGCAAAGAAAATCCTGATTATGTAGTCGCTTGCGTAGGCGGCGGCAGCAATGCAGCCGGCGCATTCTACCACTTCCTCGGCAATGAAGATGTGAAGCTAGTAGCAGTAGAGGCCGCAGGAATGGGGATTTCTTCAGGACATTCCGCAGCTACCACTGCGCTGGGTAAGCCGGGCGTGCTACACGGAAGCAGGACTATTTTAATGCAAACTGACGACGGCCAGGTAGTGGAGCCATTCTCCATCTCAGCCGGTTTGGATTACCCGGGTATCGGACCGCAGCACGCATACCTTTATGATAGCGGCAGAGGAATATTCTTGTCTGCTACCGACGAAGAGGCCGTGCAAGCCGCATTTGAACTAACTCGCCTGGAAGGCATTATTCCTGCACTGGAATCGTCTCACGCGCTGGCTATACTGGGCAGGCTGGGCGCTACAAAAAATGAAACAGTAGTACTTAATCTTTCGGGAAGAGGCGACAAGGACATGGGTACTTACATGAAATACATCGATTGATCTCACCTAAATATACCGTCTATGGCTACATTAACGCTACCCGAAGTTTTTGATTTAAGGTTAAAAATTAAGGAGTTAGAAGAAAAAATCAATTCCGGAGAGTTGTCTTTGTTCGAAAGATGTGATTATGAAGACGAAGTACTCGGACTTAAAGAAAGGCTGGGAGAATTTGACCGTTTGAAATTCAGCGATGAAGGTGAATGCCTCAACTGCTCTGCGTAGCCAAATGCATTACCATTTTATATTATCTAAACTCAAAACAATGAATTTCAAGCAGATTTTATTCGCATGCATGTTCCTTCTCGGATCAGCTACATTTGTTTCCGCCCAAACCACAACTTCTAAGAAAATGCTACGTCACGTTGTTCTCTTCAAATTCAAAGATTCAGCAACTCCCGCTCAGGTGAAAGAAGTTGAAGATGCATTCAGGGCGCTTCCTTCCAAAATCAAAGAGATCAAAGGACTGGAATGGGGTACCAACAATAGTCCCGAAGGTTTGTCACAAGGCTTTACACACGTGTTTTTCGTAACATTTGACAGCGAAGCAGGTCGCGAAGTATACCTCCCGCATCCTGATCACAAAGCTTTCGGCAAAGTCCTGGGCCCGCACCTCGACAAAGTATTGGTAGTAGATTACTGGGTAAAAGAATGAACCGGATTACAGCACTTTTTCAGCAGGAACAGCCAAATGGTGACGGACTGTTGAATGTATATTTCACAGCAGGTTTCCCTGAACTGAACGATACCATGCGTGTTCTGCAGGCATTGCAGGACGGAGGCGTTGATTTAGTTGAGATAGGAATGCCTTATTCCGATCCTGTTGCCGATGGTGAAACCATTCAAAAAAGCAATGACCGAGCGCTGGAAAACGGCATGTCTGTCAGGATTCTTTTTGATTCGCTCAAAAATATGCGGGAGAAGATTACCGTGCCTGTTCTCTTAATGGGCTATGTCAATCCTGTTTTGCAGTATGGAGTAGAGAATTTCTGCCGCTCTTGCGCCGAAGTAGGTGTAGACGGGCTAATTTTGCCCGATATGCCAATGGATGTTTATTTGAATGAATACAAGTCCATTTTCGATTCCTATGGTTTGTTAAATATCTTTTTGATTACTCCGCAAACCTCAGAATCGCGCATAAGACAAATTGATGAGCTGAGCGAAGGTTTCATCTACACTGTTTCTTCTGCAAGCGTCACGGGTTCAAAATCGGGCGTTAGCGCGGATATGGAATCATATTTCAGCAGACTGAATGCAATGAACCTGCGCAATCCCAGACTAATCGGTTTCGGTATCCAGGATAACGCTACATTCCGAAAGGCTTCGAGCCAGGCAGCCGGTGCTATTATAGGAAGTGCATTTATCCGTGTTTTGCAAAATTCAACCGATCTGGAGAAGGATATCAAGTCTTTTGTGAGATCAATTAAGAATTCCCCTGAGGCTGTTGAAGTCTAGCCAGCGGTCAATTTGAATTATCTTCAGGCATCAATTTTATACAAACAACTCTTGACGGGTTGTTTGTTTTTTTATCTAAAAAACTGGTGCACATGAAATTAAAATTCCTTTTCAGCTTCCTGCTACTTCTCAGTTCCATTCAGCTGTATGCACAGCTCAAAATGGATATCGAGGGCGGACTTGTACTGGGTACAAGCTACAATAAAGTCAGAATTCCCAATGCAGGAGGAACTACCGTAAACCTGGCAGAAGATCTGAGTATCAATCCAAAGATTTTTTATCGGATCAGAGCCGGCTACACCATTGCAAAAAGGCACAACGTATCACTTCTATTCGCGCCGCTTACAGTCACTTACCAGGGCGATTTTGACAGAAATATCAACTTCAACAACACGGTATTCCTGGCTGAGCAGCCTGTAAAGGTGCATTATAAATTCAATTCTTACCGCCTGACCTATCGCTACGATATCATTTCACGGGCACGGGCGCAGGTAGGAGTGGGGCTTACCGCCAAAATCAGGGACGCGGATGTGCGGTTTAAAAGTGAGTCTGCAGACACACACTTTGACAATCTCGGGTTTGTTCCGCTTGTCAATTTCTATGTTGCATTGAAACCGTCTTATCGCTGGTCTGTGATCCTGGAAGGTGATGCGCTTGCGTCGAAACAGGGCCGCGCAGAGGATATATTTGCAGGTGTAGCTTACCAGGTCAACACGAAGCTGGGCATTAAGCTAGGTTACCGCGTTGTGGAAGGCGGTGCTGATGTAGATGACGTTTACAATTTCAACTGGATCAATTACGCCTCAGCCGGACTACTATTTACGTTATAATATCCCGGTAATTCACTATATTTCTTCGTTTAAAGAATATGCAGGATCCTGGTAATTTTTGCCTCCTGCATACGTTATACATTCCACAGTTATAACGAGATAGATATGGCACCTTTCACTCCGGCAATGGAAGGCCTGTTGCTGCGCATTCAGGAATACCGTCAAAAATATTATCAAAATCAGTTACTGAAAGGCATCATCTTCTCGCTGGGTCTTTTGCTCACTGTCTTTTTATTTTTCAATACCATCGAATACTTCGGGCGATTTAGTTCGCTCGTCAGAGGAATGCTGTTCTTCGGCTTTCTTGCTGTGCTTGTATTCTCTGTATTTCAATGGGTTATTCAGCCGCTGATTCATTTATCGGGGTTGAGAAAACCTATTTCTGATGAGGATGCTGCATTGCAGATCGGGCAGTATTTCCCGGAAATCGGCGACAAACTGGTGAATACTTTGCAGTTACGGAGCTTATCAGGAAGCCAGTCAGACCTGATTGAGGCGAGTATCAGGCAGAAATCCAATCAACTGCTCATTGTCCGTTTTTCAGATGCAATACGCTTCAATGAGAATAGAAAACGGATCAAATACGCGATATATCCGCTTGCTGCAATTGCGGTAATTTTGTTGTTTAATCCCGCATTCTTCTCTTCCAGCTCTGAGCGGATTATTCATTTTCAGAAAAACTACACTTACGCGCCGTTTTCATTTGTTCTTCAAAACAAAGATCTGAAAGCATTCCGGAATGAGGATTTTACATTAAAACTAAAACTCGAAGGTGAAGCACTGCCGGAAGCTGTTTACCTGGTACAAAACGGATCACGTTTTAAACTGACTTCAGAGGGAAATCGCTCTTTTGCATATACCTTCAAGAATTTGCAACGCGATGTAACTTTCTCTTTCGACGCAGCGGGCTTTGCTTCTGATGAATATCGCATTGACGTAAACGAGCGGCCGTCGTTGTTATCCTTCGATGTAAATCTGCATTACCCGGCTTACCTGAACAAACCGTCCGAAGGCTTGAATAATGTTGGGAATTTGTCAGTTCCGGAGGGTACTACCATTGAATGGGACTTTAATACCTCCTCAACGAATTCGCTTGCAATCAAATTTGAAAACGATTCGGCTCTGTACCAAGCCAAAGAAAGCAGCGGTGAGCATTTTCAAATCCGTAAGTCTGTCCGCAGATCCGCACAATATCAGGTAAGTCTGAAAAACGAGGAGACAACCAATGCAGACAAGATCGGCTACTTCATAAATGTAATTCCTGATAAACACCCGATTCTGACCCTGGAAAACTTCCAGGATACTACGCTGTACAACTACCTCGTGCTCGGCGGCTCGATCAGTGACGATTACGGGTTTTCGCAGCTCAAAATGTTCTATATCGTAAACCGCTCAGGTCAGAAAGAAACATCTCAACCAAAAGGTATTCCCATTCCATTCAACAAAACGGTAAATACACAGAGCTTTTTCTTCCAGTGGTACGTAGACAGTCTGAAACTTGCGCCTGGTGACAAGATCGAGTACTACGCGCAGGTTTGGGACAACGACGGCATTAATGGTGCCAAAAGCGCGCGCTCGCGTTCCATTCAGTTTACTGTTCCTTCCAAAGATCAGCTCGAAGCTGAGATCAAAAAGTCGGAGCAGGAAACGGAGAACCAGATCCAGTCGGCGATGAAGAAGGCGCAGAATCTTCAAAAAGACATCGAGAACCTGGATAACCGGCTGAAAAGTAACAAGGAACTTGATTTCAAGGAGCAGAAGCAAATTGAAGAGGTACTGCGTAAGAGAGAAGAACTGATGAAAGAGTTGCAGGCTTTACAGGAGAAACATCAGAATTCGAATGAAAAATCGCGACAATTCAACCAGCAAAGTCCGGAGCTGCAAGCGAAGATCGAACAGCTGCAAAAGCTGATGAATGATTTAATGGACGAGAATACCGATAAGCTTTACAAAGACCTGAAAAAGCTTTTGGAACAAAAACAAAGCGAGCGAATGTCCAGCTTGATGGAGAAACTCAAAAACAAGGAGAACAACCTGGAAAAGGAACTGGAACGGACCATGAAGCTTTTCAAGCAAATGCAGCTCGAACAGAAAATGGAAAATCTGGTAGACAAACTCAATGATCTTGCCGAGAAAGAAAATATGCTCGCCGAAAAGACTGAGCAAAATGACAAGAACAAAAACGAGCAAGATAAAGCCGGCAAGAATGAAGATCTGAAGAAAGAGCAGGAGAAGATTCAGGAAGATTTCAAAAAAGCGCAGGATAATGCAAAGGATATAGAGAAGATGAGTGAGGAACTGGAAAAACCAGTCGATACCCAGCAGGACGCACAGAAAGAGGCCGCTCAGGAGATGGAGGAATCCAAGGAACAACTTGCCAAGCAGCAGAATAAAAAAGCCGCCAGTGCACAGAAAAAGGCCGCTGAATCGATGAAGAAAATGTCTAAGTCAATGGAGGAGTCAATGGAGGCGGCTGAAATGGAACAAATGCAGGAAAACATGGATGATCTTCGGGACATTCTGGAAAACCTCATTACGCTTTCGTTTGACCAGGAGGCATTGATGAAGGATTTCAAGGGTGTAAGCCTGCAAGATCCGCGGTTTGTCAAACTTGGTCAGCAACAGCTGAAACTGAAAGATGACGCTAAGATCGTAGAAGATAGCCTTTACTCCCTAGCTGGACGCGCGGAGCAGATCCAGGCATTTATCACCCGCGAACTGAACGACATGAAATCCTATATGGATGAAAGTGTGAAGAGCATTAAAGACAGACAAATCAATTCGGCCACATCGAAGCAGCAATCGGCGATGACTTCGATGAACAATCTTGCATTAATGCTCAGCGACGTTTTCAACCAGATGCAGCAGCAAATGGCCATGGCGATGCCGGGCTCAGGGAAAGGTAAGAAAGGAAAGCAAAAAGGCGACTCTCCGGGAATGGGGGAAATGCAGGAGAAACTGAATGGACAGATCAAGCAACTTGGCGAAGGTAAGGAGGGGCAGGGTAGCAGCTCCGAGAAGCTCGCGCGAATGGCGGCTGAGCAGGCAGCAATCCGTAAGATGATCCAGGACCTGATGGAATCTCAGAAAGGCTCGGAAGTTGGAAAGCAGATGAGCAAGGAATTGCAGGAGATTGCTGACAAGATGGATGAGACCGAGACTGACCTTGTGAACAAACGCATTACTCCGGAACTGATCAAGCGCAACCAGGAAATCACGACGCGGCTACTTGAATCTGAAAAGGCGATGAAGGAGCAGGATGAAGACGAGCAACGCAAGGCGCAAAGTGCAAAGCAACAACCGCGACAGCCACCGGCCGCATTTGAGAAATACATTCGGGAGAAGGAAAAGCAAACAGAATTGCTGCGTACCATTCCCCCTACATTCTCTCCATTTTACAAAAGAGAGGTGGATACTTACTTCCGCAAATACCAGGCGAAGAACTGATCATACCCTGTTCTTGTTGAACCAGCAGACAAAGGTTTTAACACGTTTTAAGAAAACGTTGATGACAACCGGAGCCTGCTGGTTCTTTTGTTATAAATATCCTTGCTATTTTTGTAAAATATTTATCATCAAATCTTTACGTCGAAGCGGGTAACCGGTCTGCCGGTTGCATTTGACAAAGTTCCCTAAAAAGCATGCTGAATTTCTTCTCCGAAGATGTTGAATTCAACCTTCCTCGCGCTCTTAAAACCAAAAAATGGCTAAAAGCTGCCTCAGAATCAGAGGGTTACGAAATAGTTGAGTTGAATTACATTTTTTGCTCTGACGATTACCTGCTGGAAATCAATAAAGAGTACCTTGACCACGATTATTATACGGACATTATCACGTTTGATAACAGTGAAGAAGAGAAGCAACTGGAAGGTGACATATACATCAGCCTGGACAGAGTGCGGGACAATGCAGAAACGTTCCAAGTGGATTTTGAAACGGAACTAAGGCGCGTACTGGTGCACGGATTGCTGCATTTGGCGGGCTATGGCGACTCCAATGATGAAGAGAAGGCTTTGATGAGGGAGAAGGAAAATCAACATCTTACACGCTTCTAATTAAATTTCCACGTGGAACACTTTAACTAAAGTGGTTTAACAAGAATACAAATTATGTTTCCAGAATATGATGTGATAGTAGTAGGAGCGGGGCATGCGGGCTGTGAAGCTGCTGCTGCTGCGGCTACGATGGGATCCAAGGTACTACTGATCACAATGAACATGCACACCATTGCTCAGATGTCCTGCAACCCTGCAATGGGCGGCGTGGCGAAGGGTCAGATCGTTCGCGAGATTGACGCTTTGGGTGGACAGTCGGGGATCGTGAGTGATAAAACCATGATCCAGTTTCGAATGCTGAATCTCTCCAAAGGCCCTGCCATGTGGAGTCCACGGTGCCAAAGCGATCGCGCTCTTTTTGCAACTGAATGGAGGAACATTCTCGAAAATAATCCGAATGTAGATTTCTGGCAAGACACAGCGAAGGAACTGCTAATCGAAGATGGTACTGCGCGCGGAGTAAAAACAAGTCTTGGGATTGAGATAAGATCCAAATCAGTTGTACTGACCAATGGAACATTCCTGAATGGGCTGATCCATATTGGTGAAAAGAACTTCGGCGGCGGACGAACAGGGGAGAAGTCGGCTACCGGACTTACTGAACAACTTGTCCAACTCGGATTCGAGGCCGGACGGATGAAAACCGGAACACCGCCACGTGTTGACGGCCGCTCTCTGGATTATTCCAAAATGGAAGAGCAACCTGGGGACGAAAAACCTGCGAAATTTTCTTACACGGATACCAAGCCTCTTGCCAAACAAAGAAGCTGCTGGATTACCTATACCAATCAGGAAGTACACGACATTCTGAAAACCGGCTTTGAGAAATCACCGATGTTTTCAGGTCGGATCAAAGGATTGGGACCAAGGTACTGTCCGTCTGTCGAGGATAAGATCAATCGTTTTGCTGACAAAGACAGGCACCAGATTTTCGTGGAGCCGGAAGGTTGGGATACTGTGGAGGTGTACGTAAATGGCTTCTCAACTTCATTGCCGGAAGATGTACAATATGCCGCATTGCGGAAGATCCCGGGCTTTGAGAATGCCAAAATGTTCCGTCCGGGCTACGCGATCGAATACGACTATTTCCCGCCAACACAGCTGAAATCAACCCTTGAAACACACCTGATCAAGAACCTGTTTTTCGCAGGTCAGATTAACGGAACAACAGGTTATGAAGAAGCCGCTTGCCAAGGCTTAATGGCGGGTATTAATGCACATCAGAATGTGCACGAGCTAGAACCATTTATCCTGAAAAGGTCCGAAGCCTACATAGGAGTTCTCATCGACGACCTGATCAACAAAGGCACAGAAGAACCCTACCGTATGTTTACTTCCCGCGCTGAGTACCGCACATTGCTCCGCCAGGACAATGCCGATATCAGATTAACTCAGAAAGGGTATGAGATAGGTTTGGCGAGTCAGGAAAGGTTTGATGCGGTACAGAAAAAACGACAAGAAGTAGCAGCGATTATCTCTACGCTTTCTTCCAACAAGATCAATCCTGAGGATATCAATGATACACTCGAGTCGCTCGGTACGGCGCAGCTCAGAGAGAAGGTAGCCGTTGCGCAGCTTCTCAAACGTCCTCAGATATCCATTGAAAAGCTGGCAGAATACAGTCCGATCATTGCTGATCTGATTAAGGAATTCAGCATTGAATCTGTTCAGCAAGCCGAGATTAATCTCAAATATGATAGCTATATCGAGAAGGAAATGCTGCTTGTTGAAAAGATGAACAAACTTGAAAACCTGAACATCATTGAAAATTTCAACTATGATATCGTAACCTCATTGTCCTTTGAAGGCCGGGAAAAGCTGAAACGTACCCGTCCCGCCACCATCGGCCAAGCTTCCCGGATCAGCGGCGTGAGCCCCTCGGATATATCTGTTTTAATGCTATTCATTGGTAGATAATTGGAAACTTTAAAGAATTGCCCTGTTTGTAAGAATACAACATTTCGGGACCACTTAACAGTAGTGGATTACACCGTATCAAAAGATCAATTTCAAATCCAGGAATGTGAATCTTGCCACTTTCTCTTTACAAATCCACGGCCGGCAGAGCAGGAGATAGGAGCTTATTATCAGTCTCAGGAGTATATCTCCCATCATGATGATTCAAAAGATCTGATGAGCCGGGTTTATACATCAGTTCGGGACTATACCATTCAGCAAAAGATTAAGTTGATCAACAAACATTCTCCGCAGAAAGGTACATTGCTAGATATAGGTTGCGGCACTGGCGCATTTGCCAAATCCATTCAGGAAGACGGCTGGCAGGTATTTGGAACGGAGCCAGATTCAGGAGCCAGAAAAGTTGCAACAGATAGAGTAGGAGGGACTGTTTTCACAGACGTATTTCAACCAGAACTGACTGCAAAGAAATTCGATACCATCACGATGTGGCACGTTCTGGAACACGTTCACAAGTTGAATGAAACGATCAGTTGGCTTACTGAACATCTTAACCCAACAGGACTGCTTGTGATCGCTGTGCCAAACCCTGAGTCTTATGATGCACAGAAATACAAGCATCAATGGGCGGCTTATGATGTACCCCGGCATTTGTACCATTTCACAAAACACAGCATGGAATTGCTCATGGATAAGCATGGGATGGAGGTAAAAGAGACACTTCCAATGTGGTTTGATTCGTTTTACGTAAGCATGCTCAGCACGAAATATCAGAAACAAAAAATTGACCTCATAGATAGTGTGATTACGGGTCTCACTTCCAATTGGAAAGCGAGAACGTCTTTGGAAAAAGCAATAAACACTTCGAGCATTATTTACCTTATCAAAAAGAAATAACTTCTAAACACATTGACTCAGCCCCTGTACCACCCATGTACCGGGGCTTTTTAAATACAAAATGATATGATCCGGACCATTCTGTTTGCCTTGCTTTTACTCTTTTTATTCGATCGTTGCGCCCAGCAGGTTGCACCCACAGGAGGTAAGAAAGATTCCATTCCGCCTAATCTGATCGAGAGTAACCCAGTTAACAAAACGCTAAACTTCAAAGGGAAAAAAGTCGAGCTCTTCTTCGATGAATACGTGGTGGTGGATAACATCAATCAGAAGCTGGTGATTACTCCGGAGGCAGACAACCCGTACTCTTACAAGCAGAACGGAACGTCAGTATTGCTTACGTTCAAAAACGACTTCAAAGACAGTACCACATTCACATTGAATTTTGGGGATGCTATCAAAGATTTTGCTGAAAAAAACCCGGCAAAAAACCTGAAAATAGTCTTCAGTACCGGCTCTTCACTGGACTCCGGGCGCGTATACGGGACGATTAAAGACATACAAACAAACAAGCCGATCTTCGATGCCCTGGTGGGACTTTACAACATAAGTGACACACTGGATATCGCGAAACAAAAGCCGTATTACTTCTCCAGAACGGATAGTAGCGGCGTTTTTTCCATTGAAAATATTCAAACCAGAACTTTCAAATTGATAGCTATCGACGACAAAAACAGGAACATGCTATATAATGCGAAAGACGAGCGAATGGGGTTTTGGAATGATAATGTAAACGTTGGGGTGGATTCAGCTTCGTACAATATCTTAATGTACCTGTCCGACAATACACCATTGAAAATCCAGAGAACCACACCGAGGGTCAATAATTATGCAGTGATTTTTAGCAAAGCCATTGAAAAAGTACAGGTGACATTCATGAACAAGGATACCCTTCCATATTTACTGGAATCAGGTACTTCTCTCAAATTCTTCAATGTTGAGCCACATCCAGACTCTACATTAGTAAAGTTAATGGCTACGGATTCACTGGGTACAACTACCGAATTCGAACAAAAAATTGCATTTCAGCAACAGCGAGGCAAGGAGAGGCAAAGAGATCCTTTTTCACTCACTACATTGCCAGAGTCAAACAAGCCACTTGAAAACACATTCAGTTACCAACTAATCCTGAATAAGCCCGTTAGGATTTTAGACGACAGCAAAATCACACTGATTACCGACAGCTTGTCTCACGAGCCATTGAGCTCATTTAAATGGAGTTGGAACGCCAATCACAATATTGCCATGATCAATGCAAAATCTTTTGCTAAAGACTCCATTAAATGGGATATACCAAAAGGTTCAATCATCAGTGTTGAAGGCGATACACTACCCAGAATGTTCATCAAACACCCTGTTCTGAATGCAGAAGACTTCGGAATAGTAAGGGGCCGGGTGATCAACACTGATACTTCCAGTAATTATATTGTAGAGCTGGTGGATGAACAATACAAGCTGATTAGCCGCATTCAAAATACAACCTACAGTTTTCAGAATATCCCGCAAGGCAAGTACTTTTTGCGTGTTATAGTCGACAAAAACCGGAATCAGCGCTGGGATACCGGCGAGATGGCCAAAGGACGGCAGCCGGAGGCTATTTACTACATGCCGGACAAAGTGATTCTTAAAGCCAACTTCGAGCTAAATGACATTAATATCGTCCTTCCAAAATGAAAATTCCGAAAAGTTATCCCTAGAGTGTGGATAACTATGTTAATAAGCGTCAAAATTTGTTGGTAAGAGGTATGATTTTGTTGATAACTCTGTTAGTAACTCTAAAAAAGCGTTGATAAATAACGTCTCACTTACCTCCAGTGGATAAAACACAAGCTAACCTTGAGTTAACAGGCTGTTGATACACACTTGTTAATGTGGATTACTGAAATCAGAGAGTATAAACCACTTATCCACACTCGTTTCTCCGCTGAATATTGTTTACATTGTATTTCAGCTTTTTAGATGTGTACTTCTCACTGGAGTTATCCCCATTTAACTCTGTAGTTATTAACAAAATGTGGATAACTATGTTAATCTTAAGTGGACAAACGTTTTATCGACATATCCACAGCGCTAGAGGATAGTAGTAATTAAAAACAAAAAGTCTTTTTTTCTATTATGAAAAAGGTATGTGAGCTACTGATAATAGTTTTGATTATTGCGGCCGGAGCGGGAGCGGCGCGCGGCCAGAGCGAAAAAGAGATGGCAGAGGAGTACTTCAAAAACGGGGATTGTGCCAAAGCACTCACGTACTACAACAATCTTCTAAAAACTACTTTCGATAAAGCCGCACTCAAGAATTACACCAGTTGTGTAATCAAAACGAAAGACTGGGCTCCCGCCGAACAACTTTATAAAAAGCAGATCAAAGCGGACGCTCCCAATGCAAGCTGGTATTCCTTGTACTGGGCAATGATGCTGGAAGCGCAGGGGAAGCCGCAGGAGGCTTCTAAAAAGAATGAGCAGGTACTGATATCATCGGGCTCCCGAATTGAGCTTAAACGTGATTTAGCGGAGGAATTCCGGAACATCAGTCAGCCTGAATGGGCCAAAAACATTCTCCTGGAAGCGAGGGAATCCATTAAGCGCAGCGACATTTTTCAGCTGGAACTCGCAAGCGTTTACAGGGATCTAAATCAGCCTGAAAAGATGATTGATGAACTGCTATCTTATGGAATGCGATACCAGAACACGGAGGTGGTGCAGAATATGTTGCAGGATTTTACCAAAGACGAAAAGGAGCAAGCTTTGCTTGAAAAGGTACTTTATGATAAAATCCAGAAGTTTCCTAATGAAGGATTTTATAACGAATTGCTGATCTGGTATCAGATACAGAAAAAGGATTTCTACAAAGCTTTCATTCAGGAGAGAGCTTTGGACAAGCGTTTCAAGCACAATGGATCCAGACTTTATAACCTGGGAATGCTTGCCTTGCAAAATCTGGATTACCAGAATGCCGGAACCATATTCGACCATTTGGTAAAGGAATATCCAAAGGGGCAGCTTTATCCTGTCTCGCGTAGAATGGCGATTTTTGCGAGGGAAGAACAGGTCAAAAATACCTATCCCATTAAGCGTGGAGAAGTACAGAAATTGTTGGGTCAATATCAGCAGCTGGTGGATGAGCTCGGCGTAAATGTACGTACCATAGAGGCCCTCAGAAACATGGCGATCCTCTATGCATTCTATCTGGATGATTTCAAGAAAGCTACTGAAACACTTCAGTTGGCAATTGACGCAGGCAAGCAGGAAAAGAATTTTGTAGACAAATGCAAGCTTGACCTGGGCGATATATACCTGCTTCAGGGGGAACCCTGGGAGGCTACATTAGTATACTCGCAAGTAGAAAAATCGCAGAAGGATGACCTGCTTGGTTATGAGGCGAAGCTAAGAAATGCTAAACTTCATTATTTCAAAGGGGAGTTTGAACTCGCGAAGGCGGTTCTTGATATTTTGAAAAAAGCTACTTCCAGAGAAATTGCAAATGATGCGAACAACCTTTCGTTGCTTATTATGGACAATACCGGCTTAGACAGTACGGAAACTGCGATGAAGCGCTATTCAGCTGTGGAGCTGCAACTCTTTCAAAACAAAAAGTATGAAGCGATAGATTCCTTGAAGAGTCTGTATAAACAGTACGAAAGTCATAGTCTGACAGACGAGATCATTTGGCTTACCGCGAAAACTTACATTAAGCTTGACAGTAACCAACAGGCTCTGGAGAACCTGAAGTTATTATATACAAAATTTGGTCACGACATTTATGGTGACGATGCCTTGTTTACGATGGCGAAGCTCTATCAGGAAAAGTTGAATGACAAGGATCAGTCGATGAAGCTCTATCAGGAACTAATGGAAAAATATCCGGGTAGCATTTTTGTAGCTGAGTCGAGAAAACGTTTCCGGATCTTAAGAGGTGATGTGATCAATTGATAAAATAAGTAAAAAATGTAAAAGGGGTAAAAAGCACTGGCTTTTTACCCCTTTTACATTTGATTATTCCAGAGTCAGACCCGATTGGATGGCAATTATCAAAATCTCAGCCGGTACAAATCTGATGTTTTCTATACTAACTTATTCAACAGCAGCTCCTTAAACTCTACAAAATCAGAATTCATTTTGACTGAAACTTTTTCAATATGAAGCAATGATTCGAGTCTGGCTGGTATTTCGATGTTCTTTCCCAGAGTTTCTTCCACAAGATCAATAAATTTCGCAGGATGGGCAGTTGAAAGAAAAACGCCTGCAAAATCGCCCCCGGTTTCTCTCCGGTATTTCTGCAATCCCAAATAGGCAACAGCGGTGTGAGGACACATGACGTAATTTGTATTTTCATATACCGCCCGCATTGCCTCCCGCGTTTCTGCATCGTTGAAGAAAGCACCGGATATTTTTTCTGTGACAGATTTCCATTCGTCTCCAAAAAATCTTGTTAAACGAACAAAGTTGCTGGGGCTCCCGACATCCATTGCATTAGAGATTGTTTCTATGGACGGCTGAGGATCGTATATTCCGGAGGTAAGATATTTTGGAACTGCATTGTTCAGGTTAGTAGAGGCAACAAAATGTGAAACAGGCAGCCCCATTTTCAATGCGAGTACTCCTGCACTCAAATTGCCAAAATTGCCACTTGGTACTGAAAAAACTAGGGGCTTACCCAGCTTCTTCAATTGGGCGTAAGCTGAGAAAAAGTAAAATGATTGCGGAATCAGTCGCGCAATATTGATCGAGTTTGCAGAGGCCAGATTATAATGCTGCCTCAGTACCGGATCCAGGAAGGCTTCTTTTACCAACTTTTGGCAATCGTCAAAAGTGCCATTTACCTCAATTGCAGTGACGTTGTGGCCGAGGGTAGTCAACTGCTTTTCTTGTATCTCACTTACTTTTCCGCTCGGATACAGGATCGTGACGCTTATTCCGGGTACTTTATAAAATCCTTGCGCAACAGCGCCACCGGTATCTCCAGATGTTGCGACAAGAATCTTTATTTCCCGGTTTGATTTGAGAAGGAAATGCGACATAATTGCCGCCATAAACCTGGCACCAAAGTCTTTGAACGCCATTGAGGGCCCGTGAAAAAGCTCTAGAACGTAGTTGTCAGGTGTAATCTCCACAACCGGAGCTTCGAAATCGTAGGCATGTTCTATAATGTTTTCTAGTTCACTTCTGGTAATTTCGCCTTCGAACAAGATAGTCGCTACTTCAACAGCAATCTCCTTGAAAGAACGATTTTCGATGTCTGCCAGAAATTCGTCAGACAACTTTGGAATATAATCAGGCATATAGAGGCCGTTATCTGGCGGTAAGCTGTTAAAAATAGCTTCCTCCAGAGAGGCTTTCAGGGTGGCATTTTTCGTGCTGTGGAATATCATTTTAATAAAATCTGTTTCTTCGTTCGGCAGCGCGAATTTAGCTAAAATACCTGCGCTAAGCGATTTGAGATTTTAATATCAGGAAACCGATTGTACAACTGTTACTGTTATTGATAGCAAACCTTCGGGGAAATCTTGAAAAGAGTTTTGCAAATACTTTCATTTAACCATCTACAGACTATATACAATGTCCATAGGTATTTTTAATGTGCCGGCAGCTAAGAATGAGCCGGTTAAGAATTACGCTCCGGGAAGTCCTGAAAGAGCAGAACTAAAAAAAGCGCTGGAAGAGGCAAGATCAAAAGTGATCGCGATTCCACAATATATTGGCGCAGAGGAAATCTATTCAGAAAACAAAAAGAAAATAACACCGCCGCACGATCATCAGCACCTGCTGGGTTACTTTCATGAAGGGAATGCAGATGACGTTAACAAAGCTATTGTAGCAGCGTTGGAAGCCCGTACTGCGTGGGCGTCAATGAACTGGGAGCAGCGTGCCGCTATTTTTCTGAAAGCGGCAGATTTGATTGCTGGTCCTTACAGAGCAGAAATTAATGCAGCAACAATGCTCGGACAATCAAAAAATGCTTACCAGGCTGAGATTGATTCGGCATGTGAGATCATTGACTTTCTTCGACTCAATGTAAACTTCATGCGTGATATCTATGAAGAGCAGCCGATCTCATCAGACGGCGTCTGGAATCGTATGGAGTACCGGCCATTGGAAGGGTTTGTGTTCGCTATCACGCCATTTAACTTCACTGCTATTGCCGGTAATTTACCTGCCGCGCCTGCATTAATGGGAAATGTGGTGCTGTGGAAACCTGCATTTACCCAGGTTTACTCTGCAAATGTGCTGATGCGGGTTTTCAAGGAAGCGGGTTTGCCTGACGGTGTAATCAATATGATTCTGGTCGATGGACCGATTGCCGGGGACATAATTTTCAAGCATCGCGATTTTGCTGGTGTTCATTTTACTGGAAGTACCAAGGTATTTCAGAACATATGGAAAACTATCGGCGAGAATATAGGAGTGTACAAATCTTTTCCAAGGATTGTTGGTGAGACCGGAGGTAAAGATTTTGTGCTTGCTCATAAGTCCGCTGAACCGAAAGCACTTGCCACTGCGTTGGTCAGAGGCGCTTTTGAATACCAGGGACAAAAATGTTCAGCTGCTTCACGCGCATATATTCCGGCCAATTTGTGGGATGAGGTCAAAACTCTGATGTTGAAAGATCTTGCTGAGATTCGAATGGGCGGTGTTGAAGATTTTGGCAATTTCATTAATGCTGTGATAGATGAAAAATCTTTTGATAAAATCGTTTCCTATATAGAGGGAGTAAAGAGTGGTGAAGATGCTGAAATTATCGCAGGAGGAACGTTTGATAAATCCCGCGGCTATTTCGTTCAGCCAACTATCATTCATGCCTTCAAACCTGATTATATAACCATGTGTGAAGAAATTTTCGGTCCTGTACTGACGGTATACATATATAACGAAGGGGACTTTGAAGAAATCATCAAGGTAATTGATCAAACATCGCCTTATGCTTTGACCGGTGCTGTGTTTTCCAGAGATCGCTACGCTATTCAATATGCGACTGAGAACCTGGTTAATTCAGCCGGCAACTTCTATATCAATGATAAGCCGACAGGCGCGGTTGTAGGGCAACAACCCTTCGGCGGTGCTCGCGCCTCTGGTACAAATGACAAGGCTGGTTCGGTACTGAATCTGCTTCGGTGGGTTTCTCCCAGAGCCCTCAAAGAAACGTTGATTTCGCCTACGAGTTATAGGTATTCTTTCTTAGACGACGAGTAATTGTATGTAGCTCAGTTAAATTTTTGTTTATTAAAGAACTTCATAAAAATGTGAGTTTTTTTCTAGCTGAGTATTGCAACCGAAAATTCTTTTACTACCTTTGCAATCCCAATCGCAAACAGAGCAAGAGAAAAGAAGTTAAGAAAGCGCGATTGGCACTGTTCTTTGACATGATGAGATAGACCAAAAGAGTAAGAAAAACTCGTTTGAATAGAATTAAGCTACTATTAGTAGCACAACAAAATTTACAATGGAGAGTTTGATCCTGGCTCAGGATGAACGCTAGCGGCAGGCTTAATACATGCAAGGCGAAGGGGCAGCAATGTCACTGTCGTACGGGTGCGTAACGCGTATGCAACCTACCTTTTACTGGGGGATAGCCCGGGGAAACCCGGATTAATACCGCATACTACATTAAGGCCACCTGGTTTAAATGTGAAAGATTTATTGGTAAAAGATGGGCATGCGTTCGATTAGCTAGTTGGCAGGGTAACGGCCTACCAAG
>NZ_JNJB01000007.1:23301-476804 GCF_000701505.1 Dyadobacter crusticola DSM 16708
CTGCGCGTCCCGTCCCGCGCAGAGAAGTTGAGCCGGGGGGCTAGCCCAGAACCGCAGATGATACCTGGCCCGCGCGGCGCGAAGCAAGCCGGGTAAAGTAGGTCGGGCCGCACAGGTAGTCGCCACAATACCATTACTAATACAAAAGCGCCTTGCAGAAATGTAAGGCGTTTTTTGTGCATAAGACCTGGTGTTTGCCTCTTGCCAGACTGCGCGCCCCGTCCCGCGCGGAGAAGTTGAGCCGCGGGTGTCTAGCCCAGAACCGCCGATGATACTTGGCCTGTTCGGCACGGATCAAACCTGGCAAAGTAGGTCGGGCCGCGCAGGTAGTCGCCACAATACTATCAATACCTAAACGCCTTGCAGAAATGTAGGCGTTTTTTATGCCTGAGACCTTCGTGTTCCCAGGTTCACTATCCGTTCCGGGCCAGAGAGGGTATGCGGATGCCGATGCGTTGCGCTGTTCAGAAAAGGTAAATATCTCTGTCCGGATTAAGCCTTTAACCCTTTCAATTGAAAGACTGCCTGAAAGCAAGTGGAGAAAGACTGGTTTTGATTTTGAACAGGCGACTGAAAGACTGCGGGTACTCGAATCCGAGCTCGTAAGCGATTTCAGAAACAGACATATCTGAGGTCGACAATTTTTCTTTCGCTTTTTCAATAATCTTTTCATGGATATGATGCTGCGCGTTTTCTCCTGTTAGGGAGCGCAGCATATCACTAAGATAACTTGCCGACATTCCGAGTTTTTCTGCCAGCACCTGAACTGTTGGAATCCCGCTCTCAGCTGCATTGCCTTTTGTGAAATACTCGTCTAAGATGTCCTCGATATTTTGCAGCAAATTATTGTTAGCTGCTTTTCTGGTAATAAATTGACGACCATAAAACCGGTTGCTGTAATTAAGTAAAAGCTCGATCTGTGAGACTAGTACGTCCTGACTAAAGTGATCGATCCTGCTGTTTAGTTCTTCTTCAATGATATTGAAAACTGAGAAAATAGCAGTACGCTCTTTGTCTGAAAGATGTAATGCCTCATTGGCAGCATAGGTGAAAAAGCCAAACTGTTTAATTGTGCTTGCCAGCGGGTAGGATAGTAAAAAGTCGGGGTGAACAAGCAATATGTAGCCGGAGCTTGCATTGCCGCTGGGGCCTTCAAGGATTTGCCCGGGTGCTGTAAATACCAAACCACCTTCGCCGAAGTCATAGAAGTTCTGCCCGTATTTGGCTTTTCCGCCAAGGGTTGCTTTATAGGCGATCTTATAAAAAGGCATAACAATCGACGGCGGTAATGCACCAGGGTTGATCGTCATGTCTTTAATGTTGATAAAACTTACCATCGGGTGCACAGGCTTGAAAAGCCCGAACACCCGATGAAAGTCGGTCAAAGATTCAAATTTGTACAAAGCAGGAGCTGCTGTTTTCATAGTTTAAAGATATTGAACTTTAACCTGAATAACCTACCAGGGAGTTACGCCTGTTTCCGGGTTATATTCTTCGCTAAAAAATTGCCCGGTTGGATCATCGCTGCCAATCATTGCGTATTTGGCGATCCGTGCGCCGCCTTCCTGAACTGTTCCGGTGCCCCGGTGCGCATTAAAATCAGTAGCGACAAAGCCTGGACAAACTGCATTAACTTTGAATGGGGTATCCCGCAGCACGTAAGCTAAATCTATGGTGTACATATTCATTGCAGCTTTTGATGCGGGGTATACTGCTGCTTTGTGACTATAATATTTCCAGGATGGATCGCCGTGCAGCGTTAGGGAGCATCCACTTGATGATACATTTACAATGCGGGGCGCTGGTGCATTGCGCAGCAGGTCGATAAATGCTTGCGTTACCCGGACAACCCCGTATAAATTGGTATCAAATACCGCTTTAAACTGTTCAATACTCGCCTCCAAAGCCGACTGCGGCATTCCACCATTGATCCCGGCATTGTTAATCAGCACATCCAATACATCTGTTTTATCTCCAATGATGTTGCGGGCGGCCAGTACAGACGCTCCGTCCGTTACATCCAACTGGATCGCCTCTACATTGTCCAGGCCTTCTGCTTGCAACTTTCCTATTGCTTTCCAGCCGTTTTCTAAAACGCGGCTTCCGAGGAATACATAGTAGCCCTGTCTGAGAAGCTGCCGTGCTGTTTCAAAGCCAACACCTTTGTTCGCTCCGGTGATCAAAACTTTTTTCATGATTACTCTATTGTTTGTGATATGTCAATGCAAATTCTTTTGCGAAATCGGCCAGCTTCACTTGGCCCCAGGTTGGTTTGTTGCGGTAAAAGTCTTCGTACAGACTTCCGTTTTGTTGCGCCGCTTGCATTTGAACCATGCCGTTTGCGATCCATTCGTTCATGCCTGCATCCAGCATTTGTTGCAGCATTTTTTCACGCGGAATCACCTGCCATTCCAAATCGGGCATACCAATAGCTTCACCGATTGTTTTCGCGATCTCGTTGGGAGACAATTCTTCACTAGCCAGGTAATGCACTGACCTGCCATTGAATGGTTTTTCCATTTCCTCAGCTACCACAGCCGCAATGTCCAGCGGGGAAACCCAGGGCTCCTTCTGGTCACCTCCATAAGTTTGTATGATCGCCGATTGGGATTTGATCGAGGCTATGAACTTGTATAGGTTGGTATAAAAACCGACCGGTCGCATGAATTTGATTGAGACGTTGTCCGGTAGCTGGTTCAGGATGGTCTCAACTGTATTATGCAGATAAAGGCTGCCAATCTCTTTGTTAGTATGAGCTCCGATGCTACTTAAATGTACAATCTGCTTTACGCCGGAAGTCTCAACTGCTTGCCTATAGTTGTTTGCTATCCTCGTAAAAGCAGCAACAAAATCTACGTTTTTATCAAAAACGCTGCCGATACCTTCATGCTTCCATCAAATACACGATGTCGGCGCCTTTGAAAGTTTCTGTGAGAAATTCTGCGTCCTGTATGGTACCGATTGCCACTCTCGCACCCAATGCTTCAATCGCCACGTGGCGCTCTGCTTTACTGCTGATGATGGTAACCGCATGTTTCTTTCGGATCAATTCTTCTGCCAACGGCTTACTGATGTTGCCCAGTGAGCCAGTGATTACGATTTTCATAATGTTCTGTTTTTTGATAGTGCAAAGTTGTGCAGCCGCCAAAAAGCAGATCTAACAGAATCGACTGAGTTTATAACAAAATTGAGGGTAAAGAAAGTTAGCGGGCGCCTGAGAGGCGGCCAACGCCCATTGTTTTAAGAATTCAAGTTACCGTCCATATAAAATGAATCATGCACTTGTTTGGCGAGCAGGGATAAATGTTCTAGCAACGGCACAGGCTCGATAACTTTTATAGCTCCGGCAAACGGCAGCAACCAGGTTGCCAGATAAGGGAGAGAGCCTACAAGAAGTAAAACTTCCAGGCTTCCATCTGCCAGCGCTTGTTCGTGCGTCCAACCATATCTATGCTTGGTGTCATGAAAATGCTGAACCTGGGCAGGCAGCAACATGGAAGGGTTGAAGTGGATCACCACTTTCTCCTGGTCTCTTCTTTTAGCTTCGTCAGCCCAATATTGTTGCAGTGTTTCCTGACGTGCAGGGAACACCTCATCGCCCATTGCGAGGCTGTTGATGCGGTCAAGTCTGAAATCTCTGAATGCTTGCCGGAGCCTGCAATATGCTACCACATGCCAGTGCTGGCTGAGATACAGACCGATAGGTTCAATGTCACGCATGGTAGCTTCTCCGGATTCCGCAGCCTGATAACCAATGCATACAACCCGGTGAGATGTGACGGCGGTGACCAGCTGCTGATACGTGTTAGGTCGCTCTGACGCGCTGGCTGGCTCCATTACATGGATATAGGGAGCTATTGTTTCCAAATGGTCGCGATCTGAATGGCGGAGTGCCGCCCGGACTTTATCCATTGCCGCGCCACTTAGCCGGGCAGTTGCAGTATCTGTCAGTCTTGATGCAAGCTTTTCGGCTGTGAGCAGTGAGATCGCTTCTTCACGGGTAAACATGACTGGCGGAAGGCGGTATCCTTCCAGCATTGCATAGCCTTTTCCCTCCTGGGTGACAATGGGTATTCCCGCACTTTCGAGCGTCCGGATGTCACGGTAAATAGTGCGGGTGCTCACCGAGAAGCGCTCTGCAAGTTCGGTCGCAGTCACTGTCCGTTTTGTCTGCAGCAGAGTAAGCAGGGCTACTAAGCGGGAGAGACGGGTAACTTCGGAGTCGATCATAAGATCAGTTAGATTTAGCGGCTATGCAAAAGAGCCCGCAGCCGGGCTCTTTTAATCTGGTCAAGATAGCAAATTACTTTACCACAGTAGCCTCCAGTTCGATGGTAAGTCCACCAAAAAGGTTCTTAACTTCAAGCAGGGTAGTTGCTTGCTTGATGCCGTGATTGGCAATCCAGGTTTGATAAGTTTGCAAGCAGCTTGTAAAAAATTCCTGCGTCGAAGTGGTGTAAACATTCAGTCTGACGATGCCGCCGGGTTCGTATCCTGCCTCGGTGATAAGTTGTTCCAGGTTTCGGATAGTCAGCTCAAGTTGCGCATTCATATCGCCCGCAAGTGGCTGGCCATTAGCGTCCATTGCAACTTGCCCCGAACAGTAAAGCGTTCCAGCCGGCTGTTTCACTTCGACTGCTTGTACCGAATTCGTGTACTTACCCCATTCCCAGGGATCGGTTGTGTTCTTTTCCATTTTTGTTTGTGGTAACGTTTAATTGTTTTTTGTTTCCACAAATTTCAACCGACCGGGTGACAGCCCTATGTCATACCTGTTTTAGTGAGAAAAAATTTATTTAATAAACTTCCAAACTGAATACAAAGCCTAGTTTCTGGCGTAAACTTTACTAATGAAATCTCCCATTGTCATCGGCTTTCTGCCCAGAAAGGTTTCCAGCGTGGGATCATTCACGTCCATTGTACCTTGTGAGATAGCGACGGCCCACATGGTGAACATTCCAATATATTGTTCCGGAACACCAAGGCTTTTCAGCGTTGATTCAAATTCCGCGACCGGAGGCGTTTTGTACAAAACCTCTTTTCCCAAGACCCTAGATAGCTCACCGGCGATGTCGTAAAAAGAATAAGATGCTCCATTTGTCAGCTGATAAACCCTGTTAACGTGGCCGTCCGAGGTCAAAACATGCGCAGCAGCTTCTGCCAGTTCTTCCCGCAGTACATAGCTGGCTTTCCCATAATCAGCAGGGAATAGAATGGAACCTTTATCAGCCACCTGCTCACCGGAGAAGACAGGTATCATTTCCAGGTATATTCCGTTTCGAAGAATGGTATACTCGATCCCGCTATTCTTTAACACTGTTTCTGATTCCACGTGCGAGTTTTGAAAGGCAGCGATTGCGGAGTGCTCAAAGTCTGGTTTTCTGATAAAAGACGTGTAAGTGATGTGCTTAACACCAGCTTCCTTAGCTGCATTGATCACATTGATGTGGTGATTTGTGCGGTTCTCAAAAGCCTGCCTGTCGTTGCTGGACACCAGTAATATTTTCTCCACATCGCTGAAAGCATTCACCAGCGAATGATGATCGGTGTAGTCGCCGATTCTGATGCTGATGCCTTTTTCTTGAAGTACTTTGGCCTTGGCTGCGTCTCTGACCAATGCTGAAATGTTGGAAGGATTAACCCGCTTTTTCAAAAGATGGTCGATTGCATGAGCGCCGAATTGACCAGTTGCGCCTGTTACTAAAATCATTTTGCTACCTGTTTTATGAGATGATACATAAAGGTACCCATGCAGGTATACTTTATATACTTTGTTCTCATATAATATTGATATACTTTTGTATACTGAGATACATAAATAGTTGATGATGACCAAGTTTAAAGAATTTGTTGGGGCAGAGAAGGGGCCGCAGTGTCCGCGTAGCTACATTCTGGCACTCACAGACACACTCAATGTGATCAACGGAAAGTGGAAGCTGCCGATTATCGCATCGCTGTTGCGTGGTGTAAACCGGTTCAAAGATCTGCTGGAAAAAACCGAAAAGATCACGCCCAGGATGCTATCAAAAGAACTTAAAGAACTGGAAGCCAATGGTGTTGTACAGCGGGTGGTCTATAATCAGACACCCGTCCTGATCGAATACCAGCTGACTGAATCCGGTAAAGATATCGCCGATGTGATTGATTCCATGATTGATTGGGGAATGACCCATCGTTCACATGTGATAAAAAAAGGAGTGGAGTAGATAAAACGGCATTTCACCTGACAGTCAGCGGTGTTTGCGTCTGATCCAACTTCTGACAAGCTGCACGGCATAAAGCAGGATTAAACCCAAGAAAATGAAATTAAACACCTTCCCGACAGTGTCAAAAGCGCCCTGGTATTTATTGCCAAAGTAGAATGCGGCAAAAAAGACGATTGACGACCATAACAGTGTACCTATGAAGGTGTAGATCAGGAATTTCGCAAGTTTCATCTTCACCAGTCCGGCGGGAATGGATATGAAAGTCCTGAAAGTTGGCACCATTCTTCCCCAGAAGACAGCAACCGCCGCGTGCCTGTCGAAAAACCGAAGCGCTTTTTGGTATGAATCTTCCGAGAGTCCGATCCAAACTCCGTTCCGAATAATCCATTTCTCCAAACGATCGTGTCCGACTTTATTCCCTACCCAATACCAGAAACCAGCCCCGGCCAGTGAACCGAAAGTGGCGGAAAGTACCGCCAGGATAGGATTTATCTCACCTTCCACAGCCGCCATTCCGCTGAGCGACAGGATAATCTCCGAAGGAAGAGGTGGAAAAACATTTTCCAGGAGCATTAAAAGGAAAATTGCGAAATAACCGGCTTGGCTAATAAATTCTTCAATCAGGGAGGTCATATCCGGCACTGGCTGCTTGTTGATGATCACAAGTCATAACAAATCCTTGCCAGGTAGGTCCGCCCGACTTTTTCTAAAAGTGGGTTGTGCTCCCATTCGTGATTTTACAACCGGGTTATCTGATTGCAGAAACGGTTGCCTGTCGTCCGATCAACTGCCAGGTCCCATTCCTTTTTAGCCACACGTTTGTGAACCGCCGCGTCAGCTTTGCGCCAGCGTGATCAGTGACGCCCTGCGGCTTTATCTCCTCGCGTCCCATCACAATAGCAGTTTGATTCACAATAGTTATCTTCTCAATAATTCTTGCAAAATCTTCATAATCCAATTTCCCGGATCTGATCAGAAGAGTAATATCTTTTTTAGATACAACCACATTCGCCGGATTGTTTACAACGAATTCGGGTGCCCATAATTTTTGGTACAATGCGTTTGTGTCACCCTTCAACACCGCAACGGCTTCTTGCTGTTCCAGCGCCCTGATTAGGGACTCAGGATCAGTTTGGGCTGATAACGCGCGGCTACACAGCATGAGAATGGAAAAAAGAGCGTTGTACATAAGTCGTGATTTTGTAAATGCCGCCTTATCAGTGAGTAAGTCGTGCAAAATAAATTGTTCAACCGATTGGTCAGGTGTAAAAAAACGACAACCTAGGCTAGATGCAGCTTTTTATGAATGCTGACTGATTCCTCCTGAATGAGGGCGGAAGGCGTAACTGAGGAGAATTGTTTGAAATCCTTAATGAGGTGTTGCAAATCGGAGTACCCGCATTGGAGGGCAATGGTTAGCCAGCTGTTTGCCATATCAGCCTCTTTCAGGTTCATAGCGTAGTTAAAGCGTTGAATACGTTGAAAAACGACCGGACTGACGCCGACATATTGAATGTACTTTCTTTGTAGCTGCCTTGCTGACAAACAAGCCTGATCCGCGAGCCATTCCAGGGAATGACCAGGCCGGGCACTTTCCAGCAAATCGTAAATCCGATCCCTTGGGCGCAGCCGTTCATTCACTTGTTTGATTTTGCCGGTCAAGTAGCGTTCAATAACCTGAATGATGCCACCGTAATCCGCCGCCTCCAATAACATCTCATTGACCGCGCTCACATCGGCAGGGATGACTTGTTCTGCGTCTAAATAATTTTCAACCAGTTCATTCATAGGTATTCCGAGGAGCCGATACAGACTGCCAGGCTTAAATACAATTTTCAGCATCATGTACTCACTTTCAAACCGAAGGTTAAAGGCAGAGGTCTGTTGGCGGGACAGATAACTGAAACTGCGTTTTTGCGTTACGCCCGTATTTGTGTTCTCCCCAATCACACGACCTATTATATCAAAAGTGAGACATTGCTCAGGGCGGGGATAGTACAGCTTAACAGGATCAACAGCACTTCCTTTCAGGTCAAAATGAAGCAGATGATAGTGACTGACATACTGCTGAACATGCAATGAAGGTGTATAAATCTTGTAGATCATATCGCATATATGGGTTAGGGTGGGATTAACTGTGCAGTAAATGTTTAATCTCTTCCTTTTTACTTCTGGATACAGACAGTGAATGATACAACAACCACTGTGAATTCTGCTCCCTCTGAAATGTATTGTAAAACAGTACGGTACCTATAACCCAGCTTGCAAAGCTTGGGAATAGTAGTACATTTGCGCCCCCAAATCTGAAAATATCCCCGTGTCAGCTACTAACCAGCTCGGGCATGCGCCCGTAAGATATCTGTTTTTTCAAAATTATGGCCCTGCGATTATCAGCCTGCTGTCTTCCATTCTTCACCAGGTGATTAATGGGATTATACTCGGACAGCAGGTTGGAAAGGAAGGGCTGGCAGCGGTAGGTTTATTCGGTCCGGTGGTTATCATTCTGGTGGCATTGAGCTTGCCCATTATGATTGGCGGTGGAGTGCTGATTGGCAACGGGATTGGTGCTGGCGACTTTGAGAGTGTACAACAGGTATTTCAGTTCGCCACCACTTTGGTTATTATAATCGGCGGCTTCGTGGCCATTTGCGCGCCGTTTTTCTCAGTGCCGCTTGCCCGTTTTCTGGCTGGATCAGAAAATTCATTGCTAACTAAGAATACTGCTGATTATGCTTTCTGGCAGCTGGTTAGTCTGCCGGTCTTCTTTCTTGGAATGGTATGGGGGAATTTCGTCCGCGCCAACAATGAGCCTAAAGTCACAAGAAATGCCTCGGTTTTAGCTGCGGCTGTCAATATCGTTCTGGATCTGATACTCGTTCTCGTTCTGGATATGGGCGTGGAAGGCGCTTCCATTGCAACAGCGATTGCATTAACGTGTGGTGCTGCCTACCTCTTTGTTTTTATTTCAAAAGGCAAAACTCATTTTGGCTTTTCTTGCTTCCGCTTCACTTTGAAACTTTCGCAATGGAAAGAGTACTTCAAAATCGGCTTACCTTCATTTGCGTCTGAAATCGCATTTTCTTCCGGCCTGCTGTTTATCAATCAGGCATTGATACCTTACGGCGCAACTGCTGTGGCTGCTTTTGGATTAGTCAACTACCTTAGCTTTCTGCTCATCCGGCCGTTTACGGCTGCTATGATTGCCGCGCTTCCGATTATGTCATTCAATATCGGCGCAAAACAGCCGCAGCGGGTGCTGGATACCTTACGGTTCTCCCTGGGCTTTACATTGTTTTTGGGGATTATAGCGGCTGGTAGCGGTTTATTGCTGTCCGATCAGCTCATTCGGCTATTTTCCGGGGATCAAAGTATGGCTTACCGCGAAACTGCCAGTCACGCAATGAATTTGTACTTCCTGCTGTTTCTGGCAGCCGGCCCTAACTACCTGCTTGCAGCCTTCTTGCAAAGTACCGGGAAAACGATTGCTTCTCTTTCTGTTAATCTTCTGAAGGGACTCCTGCTGGTAGTACCCGCCCTTGCGATCCTGCCAAACTATTTGGGTCTGCCCGGCATTTGGCTGTCCCGGTCCCTGTCGGAGATTCTGGCGTTTATCGCCATTGCAGCTTATACCTTTTGTTACAAAAAGCGCTATTATACCGCCGATGCAATCCTGCAAAATAGCTAGTCCGATACCGTAAATACTTACTTGTCAAGCTCGTGTATTTCCGTCAGTCCATTATAGTAACAGCAAATTAGTAACGACTCAGCGTGAAGATGTTTTAGTGAATGATTGCGATTATGGTCCACGAAGCACATCAGGAACTTTTAACGCATTATATTCTTTCTAAACCTGAGCCTACTCTATAAATACTAATATGAAAAAAATAGGATTTCTATCGTTCGGGCACTGGGCAAATCACCCGGCATACAACGCCCGGACAGCGAGCGACACATTGCTCCAATCCATTGACCTGGCTGTTGCTGCCGAAGAAATTGGTTTAGATGGCGCTTACTTTCGGGTACACCATTTTGCAGCACAGCTTGCTTCGCCATTTCCATTGCTGGCGGCCGTTGGTGCAAAAACCAGCAAAATCGAAATTGGGACCGGCGTTATTGATATGCGTTACGAAAACCCTTTGTATATGGTGGAGGACGCCGGAGCCGCGGACCTGATCTCGGAAGGGCGATTGCAACTGGGCATCAGCAGAGGATCGCCGGAACAGGTTATCGACGGGTGGCGCTATTTCGGATACGAACCAGCAGACGGAGAGACCGACGCGGACATGGGACGCCGCAAAGCGCTGGAATTTCTTGAAAGGTTGAATGGCGTTGGTTTCGCTGAGCCGAATCCGTACCCAATGTTTCCGAACCCGCCGGGCCTGCTGCGTCTCGAACCCTATTCTGAGGAACTGCGGGAGCGAATCTGGTGGGGTGCTGGTTCCAACGCTACTGCTGTTTGGGCGGCTGAAAACGGAATGAACCTTCAAAGTTCTACATTGAAGTTCGATGAAAGTGGCAAGCCTTTTCACATTCAACAGGCAGAGCAGATCAGGTTGTATAAGGAGGCCTGGAAAAAAGCGGGGCACCAGCGAGAGCCCAGGGTGTCGGTAAGCCGGTCTATTTTCGCATTGGTAAACGATCAGGACCGCTATCTTTTCGGACAGGAATCAAATCGAAGAGATAAGATCGGAATGATCGAACAGGACAAACGCGCTATCTTCGGCAGAAGCTATGCCGCTGAACCTGATCAGCTTATCAAGGATTTAGCACAGGACGAAGCGATCCAGGAAGCAGATACTGTTTTATTGACAATCCCCAATACACTGGGCGTAGACTACAATGTGCATGTGCTCTCTTCTATCTTGGAGCATGTAGCACCCGGATTAGGCTGGCGCTGAGTTTTTGAATTGGAATTTGATTTTCGTGGCAACCGGTGCAAAGCTGGTTGCCACTTGTTATTTTGGTGCAATGAGTTGATTGGGTTTGGCACGAGGACGTGCATTGTTCGATTTACTAGGTTATTCAAGACCTCATTTTTTGTACTTTCGCCTAAACTCCTGCTAAACCAATCTTTAAGATGAATCCGATCTGGGCTATCGTGGCTATCATTCTTGGCGTCACTTTATACAAACAATTTGATTTTCAAACCCTGCAGTTCGAAAAGCCAGCGTTGGGTGTTGTGTATTTGCTAACATTTGTTGCTTCGGTCTATTTTCTGATCAAAAGCAGGAAGCAATCGACTAAGTAAGTTCCACAGTCATGAAAGTGTGTATTGCTGAAAAGCCCAGCGTTGCGAAGGATATTGCGGGAGTGATCGGGGCCAACCAGCGACGAGACGGTTACTACGAAGGTAACGGGTACCAGGTAACCTGGACATTCGGGCATTTTTGTACATTGAAAGAGCCTCACGACTATACGGAACGCTGGAAAGCTTGGCGGCTGGAAGATCTGCCCATGATCCCGTCGAGCTTTGGTATCAAGCTGATCGACAATGCGGGTGCATTGAAGCAGTTTGCCGTAATTGAAAGTCTGGTCAGTCAGTGCGAAGAGGTGATCAATTGCGGGGATGCAGGGCAGGAGGGAGAGCTGATCCAGCGATGGGTTTTGCTGAAAGCCAAATGCAATGTGCCTGTCAAGCGCCTCTGGATTTCTTCACTGACAGAGCAGGCGATCCGTGAGGGTTTTGAAAAGTTGAAAGACAGCGAGGTTTACAACAACTTGTATGCAGCCGGCAGCGCCCGCGCGATCGGTGACTGGCTGCTCGGTATGAATGCGACCCGACTTTTTACCAAAAAATTCGGTCAGGGGAAAGTGGTACTGAGCATTGGTCGCGTACAAACACCAACCCTCGCGCTCATCGTGCAGCGGCAAAAAGAAATCAATGCATTTGTTTCGGAAGAATATTGGGAATTAAAAACCATTTACCGGGAGACGGAATTCACAGCAACCATTGACCGGATCAGAAACGAAGAGAAAGCAAACAAAGGCCTCGCATACTTGCTTCAACACGATTTTGAAATAACCTCTTTTGAAAAGAAAGAAGGAAAAGAGGGAAACCCCAAGCTATTTGACCTGACCGGCCTGCAGGTAGAGGCGAACAAAAAATACGGCTACTCGGCCGAAGACACATTAAAGCACACGCAAAATCTTTACGAAAAGAAGTTCATCACGTACCCGAGGGTAGATACCACTTATCTGTCCGAAGATCTGCATCCGAAAATCGAAGGGATACTCAGGGAACTTACCTACTATGCGCAATTCACTGCGCCGCTGCTGGAAAAACCAATTCCAAAGTCGAAGGCCGTTTTTGATGATAAAAAGGTAACAGATCACCATGCCATTATCCCCACGGGCGTGCTGCCGAGCCACGTTAGTCAGGATGAAAAACGGATTTATGACCTGATCGCACGCCGTTTTATCGCCGTGTTTTATCCTGAATGCAAGGTTTCTAACACGACGGTTTTAGGGAAAGTCGGACAGGTGGAATTCAAGGCGACGGGAAAGCAGATCCTCGAACCTGGCTGGCGTGTTTTGTATGCCAATGATGCAAGCGCAAAAAAGGAAGCTGCGGAAGAAGAGAAGCTGATGCCCAATTTTGAAGCAGGTGAAAGAGGCCTGCACAAGCCGCGCGTGCACCAGGGGAAAACCACGCCTCCGAAAGCATATACAGAAGCTACATTGCTCCGCGCTATGGAAACAGCCGGCAAGCAAGTAGAAGACGAAGAAATGCGGGAGCTCCTGAAAGACAATGGTATCGGAAGACCTTCCACCCGGGCCAACATCATCGAAACGCTCTTCAAGAGGCGCTACATTGAAAAGAAAAAGAAGAATATTTTCGCCACACAAACCGGTATCGACCTGATCGACACGATCCAGAACGAGCTGCTCAAAAGCGCGGAACTGACCGGAAACTGGGAACGCAAGCTGCGGCTGATTGAAAAAGGCGAGTACTCCATGGATACGTTCAAGCAGGAACTGATCCAGATGGTCGTGGACCTGACGCAGGAAGTGAAAAATAACCGCGGACGTGCGATCAGCATAGCAGAAGAGGCTCCGGCGGAAGTTGAAAAAGAAGTAAAAGAGAAGAAGCCTGCCAAGCCGAAAGAGTCCAAAGAAGAGATTCACATTGAATCCCTAACCTGTCCAAAATGCAAAGCGCATTTACTGAAAAGAGGAAAAACAGCGTACGGCTGCTCTAACTTTCAGGTATGCGGCTTCAAGATTCCATTTGAATTTTTAGGTAAAAAGCTGACCGACAAGCATGTTTATGATTTGTTGAGCAAAGGAAAAACAGCCAGGATAAAAGGCTTGCAGATCCCCGGAAATCCCGAAACTACCGACGCTAAGCTCGTCATGAACGGTGATTTCAACTTCGAAGTGGGATAGCCCGGCGCGGCTAACAGCGATTCCTGAATGGAGGCACATACTTACCTTTCTCGCAGCTAGGTAGCGAGCACCACGATCACCGGCACCGCATTGTTCAGCATGTGCAGTAAGATGCTCCATTGGATACCATAACGCAGGGCGACGAATGCAAAGAGGATACCTGAAACGAAATGTGGAAGGAGGTTCAACGTGATCTCAAATGCATTTGCCTGGCTGAAATTGAAATTAGAGTGGTGCCATAAAGCAAAGCAGGCAGAACTGATCAATATGGTTGCAATGCGGTTTTTGCCCGTCACACTAATCAAAGCGCCACTGATCGGCTTACTGAACAGAAAAACAAACAACGCAGCGAGCACGAAGATCAAACCCGAATCCATGCCGGGCACATAGAAATTGACGCCGGTGAAACGGGCCGCCAGCATGTAGAGCAGGAACACGGAAGATATCACTACAACCCTGCGCACATGCACAATCGTGCCCCTGAACGCCAGTTCCTCCATGATCGGTCCGGCAATGGCGACTTCAAAAAGGAAAGACAGAGTGATCCAGGCAGAAGAGAGTGTCCGCATGGAGCTCGCCCGTTCTGCCTCGCCGATCAGACCTTTGCTCTTCAAAAACACAAGAAAATTCGCGTAAATAAATTTGAATAGCACAACGGCCAGGTATGCCAGCAAGATCCGTTGGAGTTTGTATTTTGTACTGACCTCTTGTGATTCTTGCATTGCCAATTATCAGATCTTTCGAATGTAGCTTTGGTTTTTGAGGCAGCTAACAGCGTTACTAGCACAAGTCGGCAATATTCGTCAACTTATGTAATTATTTTAGATTGTAGAGCTGGTGTTCCGCTGTGTTCCCCAGCTCTATATTTCCCTGTTTCAATACCAGCCAATTTCCTAAGCTTCGCTTTTCAAAGACGCCATGTCAATAACAAACCTATACTGCACGTCGCCTTTGAGTAATCTTTCGTAAGCTTCGTTGATATCCTGCATATCGATCATTTCGATATCGGCAACGATGTTGTGCTCTCCACAGAAATCAAGCATTTCCTGCGTTTCAGCGATACCGCCGATCATGGAACCTGCGAAG
The DNA here is from genome assembly GCF_000701505.1 of Dyadobacter crusticola DSM 16708. Lineage (GTDB taxonomy): Bacteria > Bacteroidota > Bacteroidia > Cytophagales > Spirosomataceae > Dyadobacter > Dyadobacter crusticola. The sequence continues at coordinate 37,980 of NZ_JNJB01000007.1, forward strand.
CTCTTGCGACCAATTATCAGGCTGAATGCGGCCACAGGCAGCGGATGCTCAGGTGCGCCAACCAGCGCCAGTGATCCGTCCACGCGTAACAAATTCAGGTACGCATTAATGTCATGCTCCGCCGACACTGCATCCAGAATAAAGTGCAGCTTTCCGCGAAATGCGGCCATTTGATCTGCATCTTTCGACAATACCACCTCGTCCGCTCCCAGACGCTTCGCTTCGCCGAACTTGGCTTCGGATGTAGTAAATGCAACAACCTCAGCGCCCATTGCTTTTGCAATTTTGATCGCCATATGACCAAGCCCGCCAATACCGACTACCCCCACCTTTTTACCCGGGCCCACATTCCAGTGCCGCAGCGGCGAGTAAGTGGTGATTCCTGCACACAACAACGGGGCCGTAGCAGCAAGGTCAAGATTCTCGGGAATGCGAAGTACGAAATTCTCATCTACCACAACGCGTTCCGAGTACCCGCCGAAAGTGGGTGTGTCCAGGTACTTGTCCGGTGAGTTGTAAGTCTGCGTAGCGCCGGGCTCGCAAAATTGTTCCAATCCTTCCTGGCAGTACTGGCATTCGCGGCAGGAGTCCACAAGGCAGCCCACACCCACAACATCGCCTACTTTAAACTTCGTAACGTGTTCTCCGACACTGACGATCTTGCCCACGATCTCGTGGCCGGGTACGCATGGATACTGGGTCCCATGCCACTCATTGCGTATGGTATGCAGGTCGGAATGGCACACGCCGCAGTAGAGAATGTCAATTTCGACATCGTGTGCTGTCGGTTTTCTACGGTGAATGTCCAGCTGGTCGAGATCCGCATCCGCCGCTTCTGTTCCGTAAGCTTTTACGTTGATTGTATCTATCATATTAGTAGTTAAATGGATGTGTATTGCATTGCTAACAAATCTGTACCGCGCCTGCAAACTGGTGCGAAATGTGCTGACAAATTTCGGTAAGCGTCCCAGGTGAAATATAAAGACATTCAAACAGATTAGTAAGAAAATCAAGGCTAACCGGATTGCGGCTTTTTGCATTGTCCAATTTCGGACACCGCACGTTCTTTCCCGAACAAATATCTTTTTGAAAATCCATTCAAATTGCGCTTTCACGCACTATCTGGCTGTTTTTGACAAGTGGCACATATTTGTACTATAAAATATAAACTAATACACCAGCCTGATGCGACGTACCTATCTGGGAGAATTTGAAGAACTCGTTTTACTGATGATCGCCATTCTCGACGGTCAGGCTTACGGGGTGACCGTAAGTCAGGAAATTGAGCAACATACGGGGCGGGTAGTCACATTGGGGGCTATTCATAACACGCTGATCCGCCTGGAAGAAAAGGGCTTTGTCCGCTCCGAGCTCGGCGGCGCTACCACGGAGCGCGGCGGGCGACGGAAAAGGCTTTTTAAAGTAACAGCGCTCGGGGCCGCGGCGCTCCGGGATATCCAGGATCTGCGGAGCAAGCTTTGGCAAATGATGCCCGACAATGCATTAAACATCAGTTCAATATGAACACACCACAGCCTCCCCGCTGGGCCCGGCACGTGCTCAGGTGGTTGCATCCGGATAATACGCTGGAAGAAACAGAAGGCGACCTGGACGAACTTTATGCCCACTGGTACCGGCACTCGGGAAAGGCGCAGGCAGTACTCCGTTATCTTCTGAATGTGATCTCCGTGCTCCCGCCATTCGTAAGGAGGCGGCATAGTGAATACGAATACGACCGACCTTTCATCTTGAATCCTGCTATGCTTAAAAATTACTTCAAAATCGCGTGGCGCAACATTGTCCGCCAGAAAGCCTATTCGATACTGAATATCTCGGGCCTATCCATTGGAATGGCATGTAGCATCCTCATTCTGCTTTGGGTACAAAACGAGCTGAGCTACGATCGCTTTCACGCGGAGGCAGACCGGCTTTTCAGGCTTACCTGCAATGCCGGCGATTTCAAAGCGGCAGTTAGCCCGGCGGGTGTTGCGCGCGGTATGCAGCAGCAAATGCCGCAAATCGAAACCAGTGTGCGGCTTAGTAAGCCCCACACCAGCCTTTTTGAAGCGGGTGATAAGAAGTTTGAAGAAAAACGCGTCTTTTTTGCCGATTCCAATTTCCTCCGCGTGTTTTCCTTCGCTTTGCTGAAAGGGGATGCAGCAACGGCGCTCAGCGATCCGGGTGCATTGCTGATCACGGAGGACATGGCCAGAAAGTATTTCGGGAATGAAGATGCATTGGGCAAAATCCTCAGGAGAAACAATCAGGAGAACCTCAGGGTAGCGGGTGTCCTGGCCAATGCGCCTTCCAACTCGCACTTGCAGTTTGATGTGATTATCCCTATGTCAAACCTCGCCAGGAGAGACCGGGATTTGCAGACGGATACCTGGGGAAACTTCAATTTTTACACCTATTTCAGACTTGCTGAAAAGACGGATATGTCGCCCTCAGGCTTGAATAGGCTCGCCGGACGGATGTTTGAGATCTATAAGGCGCACGGACAAACGTTGAAGATCGATTTTCATTTGCAGCCTCTGACCGCCATTCACTTGCATTCCGACCTTCAAATCGACCTGGCGGGACACGGTAATATCCAGTATGTCAACATATTTTTCGTGGTAGCGATTTTCATACTGATTGTGGCATGTATCAATTTCATGAACCTGGCCACTGCCCGTTCAGAGCGCCGCGCGAAGGAAGTGGGGCTGCGCAAGGTAGTAGGAGCTGGGCGCTACCAGCTGGTGTTCCAATTTCTGGGCGAGTCGCTGATCTTCTCATTTCTGTCGCTTTTCATTGCAATCGGGATCGTTTTTCTGATGCTGCCGATTTTCAAAATGCTGACAGAGAAGGAACTTGCCATTCAATTGCTCGACGGCGAGCTCTGGCTCGCTTTGGGCGGAATTGCTCTCCTGACGGGCCTGATCTCGGGCAGCTATCCAGCTTTGTTTTTGTCCGGATTTGCTCCCGTTAAGGTTTTGAAAGGCAAGATGAGGGTTGCAGGCGCCAATCTTCTTTTCAGGAACGGACTGGTAGTGGGGCAGTTTGTCGTAGCAATCGTGTTGCTCGTAGGAACTTCGGTCGTGTACAAGCAGCTGAATTTTATCAAAAACAGAAACCTGGGCTTTGACAAATCCAACCTTCTTTACGTGCCGATGACAGGAGAAATATGGGGAAAGCAGCAGAGTCTGAAAGCCGCATTGTCCCAGGAACCGCTCACCGCCGATTTTTCCATTATCTCAGACTTACCAACCGCGCTGACTACCGGCACGACAGACCTGGAATGGCCGGGGCAGGTGACGAAGAACGAGCTGGTTGTACCTTCGCTGGACGTTGATGAGCACTTTGTTGATGTTTTTAGAACCAAAATACTGGCGGGCCGCGGCTTTTCCCGCGCATTCTCTGGCGATAGTTCCAATTATATCATCAATGAAAAAGCAATGCAGGTAATGGGAATGAACCTGCAAAATGCGGTGGGACAGGATATCGTGTTCAGCGAAGCCAAGGGGACTATCGTCGGGGTTGTAAAAGATTTTCACTTTAAGTCTTTACAGCACGAGGTCGAGCCGCTCGTGCTCAGGCTGAACAGGTGGGGTGGACATGTCATTGTGCGTGCCAGGGCTGGCAGCAACGAAGCTACTATTCAGGCGCTCAGCCAAATTAATGCACAGCTGAACCCCGCTTATCCGTTTACTTACGGCTTTCTGGACAACGACCTGGATAATCTATATCGCAGCGAGCAGCAGATGGGCAACATATTCAATCTTTTTGCAGGCCTGGCAATCTTCATATCCTGCCTGGGACTTTACGGTTTGTCGGCTTTCATGGCAGAGCAGCGGAACAAAGAAATTGGTGTCAGAAAAGTGCTGGGCGCGACTGTGGCGGGTGTGGTGGCCTTGCTTTCACAGGATTTTTTGAAACTGATCCTGATCGCGATTGTTGTGGCGTCGCCCATTGCGTGGTATGCAATGCACAAATGGTTGCAGGACTTTGCCTATCAAACAAGTATCGACTGGTGGGTGTTTGTCCTGGCGGGTGCGCTGGCAGCTTCCATTGCTTTGCTGAGGGTCAGTTTTCAAAGTATCAAAGCTGCATTGATGAACCCGGTTAAAAGTTTAAGGAGCGAGTAACTGGCGGGAATTATGTTCGATAATGTTTAACCTGGTCAAACACAAAGAAGAGCAGTTCCATTGACTTATTGTTTCCTACTACCTGACCACGCGGCACTAAATTTCAGGCACGGCCATAGCTTACAGCAGGATTGTTTCCTGAATGCGGTTGTCAGGGTTGTTCAATCCTGATAACCGCGTTGGCGAGTGAATGATCAATCGCCACTGAGCACGACAATGCATTTCGGCCATTCATTTCGACGATGCACGTGCCGCAGCTTCCCATTCCAGAGCAAAGTCCAAAGCCGGGGATCGCCAGCTGCTCAGATATCAGGCTCATCAAAGAGAAATGCCGGTTCTCGCCCGCTTGCACCTGGTATTCCTTTCCGTTGAAAACGATTGTGAATGAAGTCATGAGATTTGAGCCAAAAGAAAGGTGCCGGCCTCAACTACCAGCAAAGACAACAACAGTTTCGTATTCATTCCCCTGAAAAGCTTTCGCAAACCGGTTTTTACGCAAAACCGATGAAATGCTCGATAGGTATTCTTCCACTCCGATGTGCTTTATACTGGAAAGAAATCGGCTTACATGCTGATAGAGATAATCTATTGAATGATAGAATCAATCAATTTTCAATATAATCTTCAATTATATATCTTGCCGGCCTGCATTGATATCCGGTGCAGGTGTTGACAGTAAATCGTGAACTTACAAAATGGAAAAAGAATCGAACGACATTAGTAAATGCCCGTTTCATAACGGCACTATGAACAACAATGTAGGCGGAGGCGGTACACGTAACCGTGACTGGTGGCCGAACCAGCTCAAACTGAACATTTTGCGTCAGCATTCTTCCAAGACAAACCCAATGGGCGAGGACTTCGACTATGCAGAAGCGTTCAAGACTCTTGACCTGGCAGCTGTAAAGCAGGATTTGCACGCACTTATGACTGACTCTCAGGATTGGTGGCCGGCAGACTTCGGGCACTATGGTCCATTGTTTGTCCGCATGGCGTGGCATAGTGCAGGTACCTACCGCGTGTTCGATGGTCGCGGAGGCGGTGGTTCGGGACAGCAGCGTTTTGCTCCGCTTAACAGCTGGCCCGACAACGTAAGTCTTGACAAAGCGCGGCGTTTGCTTTGGCCGATCAAACAAAAATATGGAAATAAACTCTCCTGGGCTGACTTAATGATCCTGACCGGGAATGTGGCGCTTGAATCAATGGGCTTCAAGACATTCGGATTTGCCGGTGGACGCGCAGATGTTTGGGAACCGGATGAGGACGTTTACTGGGGATCGGAGAAAACCTGGCTTGGTAATGACCGCCGCTATCCGCAGGGTGTTCCGGGTGTAGCTGGTGAGGGCGTGGTTTCTTCTGATGAAGACGCAGGTCGTGGCATTCACTCACGCAATCTGGAAAAGCCGCTTGCCGCAGCACACATGGGCCTTATATATGTAAATCCCGAAGGTCCGGACGGAACTCCTGACCCTATTGCATCTGCACGCGATATCCGCGATACATTCGGCCGCATGGCGATGAACGATGAAGAGACTGTTGCACTGATTGCGGGTGGTCATAGTTTTGGTAAAACACACGGAGCAGCACCGTCTGAGCACGTAGGGAAAGAGCCCGAAGCTGCTGATGTGGAACTGCAGGGTTTGGGATGGAGAAACAGCTTTGGCTCAGGTAACGGACCCGATACAATTACCAGCGGACTGGAAGTAACGTGGACCAAGACGCCCACCCAATGGAGCAACAACTTCTTTGAAAACCTTTTTGGGTTTGAATGGGAACTGACAAAAAGCCCCGGCGGCGCACACCAATGGGTTGCCAAAGATGCGGAGCATATTATTCCGGATGCATACGACAATTCGAGGAAACATGCGCCGACTATGCTTACGACCGATCTTGCATTGAGGTTTGATCCGGCTTACGAGAAAATATCCCGGCACTTCCTTGAAAACCCGGATGCATTTGCAGATGCATTTGCCCGTGCCTGGTTCAAATTGACGCACCGCGATATGGGCCCTCGCGCCCGCTACCTGGGTCCTGAGGTACCGGACGAAGTGTTGATCTGGCAAGATCCGGTTCCTGCTGTCGACCATGCATTGATCGATGACGCAGATGTTGCCGCATTAAAATCGAATATCCTGGCTTCCGGGCTGACTGTATCTGAGCTGGTATCTACTGCCTGGGCATCTGCAAGTACTTTCCGTGGTTCCGACAAGCGTGGCGGCGCGAATGGTGCGCGCATCAGGCTTGCGCCTCAGAGAGAATGGGAGGTAAATAATCCGGTGCAGCTGCAAAAAGTACTGAGTACCCTGGAAAGCATTCAAGGCGAATTTAACAGCATTCAGACGGGCGGAAAGAAAGTCTCACTGGCTGACCTGATTGTGCTGGCTGGCTGCGCAGGTGTTGAAAAGGCAGCTCAGGATGCAGGGCACGCGATTATAGTTCCTTTCACACCCGGACGGACCGACGCTTCGCAAGAACAGACAGATATCGAATCGGTATCTTACCTCGAACCGGCTGCTGACGGGTTCCGCAACTACCGCCAGACCAAAGCGGAGGTATCTACCGAAGAGTTACTGATCGACAAAGCACAATTGCTTACACTTTCAGCACCTGAACTGACGGTTCTGGTAGGTGGAATGCGCGCATTGAGCACCAATTTCGACGGTTCCAAAAATGGTGTGTTCACATCACGCCCGGGCGTACTTACCAATGATTTCTTCGTTAACCTGCTCGATATGCGCACGGCGTGGAAAGCAATGGGCGAAGACAGGGAATTGTATCTTGGCACCGATCGCACGAGCGGACAACCTAAATGGACTGCAACACGCGCAGACCTGGTTTTCGGTTCAAACTCCGAGCTGCGGGCGATCGCCGAAGTATATGCAAGTGCAGATGCACAAAGTAAGTTTGTAAAAGACTTTGTGGCAGCCTGGAACAAGGTCATGAACCTGGACAGATTTGATCTGGCCTGACAGCCAAGTTATTATAGAGAATGATGTGAGCGCCCGGGTCGATCCCGGGCGTTTTTTATATTGAAGCAATGCAGCGAAATGCGTAAATTTTGTGTCTGAAAGTAAATAACATTTATTTCCATCTCATGAAGCGATCAGTACTTCCTTGTACCTTGTTAATTTGCTGCCTGTTGCTGACTATCTGCCTGTTTACTGGTTGTGACAATCGTGTAGAATGCCAGGCTCCGCCTGCGCAGATTGCTGTCCAAGTAATGGATGGAACGCTTACTTATCCAGCTGATCTGGATACTGCTGCCCGGATCAGGGTATTCTATCAGGATAACAACCAGAAAAAGTATCTTGCTGATCTCACCAGAATGGGTGATTTACTCTTTTCAAATATGCTGATTGAGGAATGCCGTTACGCGAATGATCCGGAATTTTCCTTCGAATTAAACGGCAGAGTCTTGGCAAAAATGAAAATGGAAACCTATATCAACAATGCGAAATGCAATGGCTGGGCGGCTATTTCAAGGGTTTACCAAAACGGAGAAGAGGTTCCAAGATCGTCAAATGGAGCTTATGTGATTAAATAGATTTTTTACAACCAGTTTCCATTTTCGGCGCCTGGCAGCGATGTGGTACCTAAAAAAAGAAATAGTGAAGCTAAGACAGTCAGATTCAGTAACCAGAATGCTGCCGCTCACATTTTATCATATATAAGCTTAATCGTATTTTCTCCGGAAATGGAAGTCGTGTTGATCTGGACAGACATCGAGTTTCCATTGTTAATTAATTTCCAGACCTCAGTCACTTTAATGTCAGGATCGTCAGAAATGGGCTTGAAATATTTAACCGAGCTAATGGTCATTGTTTGACCGTCCTCCGACCATTTTGCATTGGATTTTTCCCTTGCGCTTCCGACAAGGCTTGCTTCACTTTCTTCACCACCAAAAGTAACTATCTCCTGACCCGTAACAAACCTTCCGTATGGAAGAGGTCTCGCCACGGTTACCGTGAGAAAATCTCCGTGTGCTGCAACTTTGAATGTTTTAGAAGTTGCACGATCCCCCTCCCCGAAAATACAAACAGGAAATTTGCGATCCAATTCGCTCTCCGACTCATTTAATTTCCATTCACCAGAAAAGTTGGCCCGTTCAGCAGGCCTTCCTAATAGCGTGTAAGTAGTAGTCGCTGGTTTGGTTGCGAGCGTTGCATTGCCGCTCAATGGCTGCATTTCGCTTTCATTCTTCCAAGCGGTGCAAAAAGCTATGATCAATACCAGGGCGGAAAAGTGTAAGTGTTTCATCATGTTTTGTTTAGATGTAGGACTTCTGTAAAACTGGACGATTTTCCTGACCCGGTTAGTTAATGCATTGTTAAGCAGTGTGAACGAAAAGCTAATCCAAGTACAAGCCTGACGCTTTTTTACCAATAGCGTTGAGGTGCTTAGCCACAGTTATATACCCCCGCAAGAACCTGTTCACAAACGCCTAACTTATTTGTTCTGTACAAACCATTCGACGATCGCGGGGTAAAGGTCCGCGACAGTCTGGCCTGATTTTCGGCTGCGGTATTGCGCGACAAGAAACTGGCTGAATTCCGGAAACTTCTTAAATCCCCGTCGGTTTTTCATGACCTGTTCAATGTTTGCAATTAATTTCTCTTGCTCCTCACCGGGTACCAGGTCGACGTAGCGCAGATTGACAAGTCCCCAGTTCATATATTCATCAAAGCTTGTCATGGGAGAATCGTAATGTTTAGCCGGACTATCGAAATCATTCCAGACGGACATATCTGTGAATGCCTGATTGATTTTGTCAGCAAATTTCACACTCTCCGGGCCAATGAATGCGTGATTTAATTCAGTGAAAACGATATCGCCGGCGCGCGCGTCCACCGCCGCTTTTGACATTACTTCATAGTCCGAACTTCGTCGGGACGGAAAATTAACATGCGCCTGGGCTTCCGCGAAACCATCGTGCAGGAACCAGGTTGCCGACTGATTCGCATTGACAAGCGGGGAGAAAACAATTTTAAAACAATCGTAACGTGTCGATGGAAAATTGACACCAAGCCATCGCTGCATTTCTGCCACGCCGATTGGTTCGTAGCCTTGGATCAATTCCTGGTAAAAAGATTGGTGTTTGTGGTAGAAATCGGCAAAATGCGACCGCTTTGCTAATGCTTCCAGCTCTTCAATATAAGGAAGTAAATGATTGACAGGATCAAGCCCGAGCCGGTCGTAAACATCGCTTGGCGTGATCTTCTCGCCCGTTAAATCAAATGAATAAGCGTCCATTTTAAGGCCATGATAATTGCCGTGCATCAATTCCTCGTTGAGTCTTTTCACAACGGGCTCCCCGGCAAACGGCGTAAACCATTTCATGACCTCGTGGTAATAATCGAGGTCTCGTTGGATCAGTCCATTGTTCTTCTGTCCTTCGCTGGTAATTGCGAAAACAATATTAACCAGCTCATAGACTGCCGGGATTTCGACCTTTGTTTTACCGCGATGCTTACGCTGATATGCGTCGCTGAACTTTGCACGGGGAACTTCCAGGTTGCCCCTGATAGCGGTAAATGCACTGTCCATACCATTAAGCAGCACAACAAACTGGTAATAGTCGCCTGGTTTTACACTGAAACTGATGGAATCCTGATCAGTGATAAATGTAGTTTCCACCGCTTTGCCAGGAGTATAAACATCGAAAATATCAGGCCGCGCTTCGGGGACTATGTTCCAGGTACCTTTGCGGAGATCATTATCCACGCGAATATCCACTTTCGCAGTCTTTGCCTGGATGACTCTAATCTTCTGCGAGAAGACTTTTGGAGCGAAAACTAGTAAAATCAGTAGTGTGATAATCTTGCTGTGCATAGGCCCAAGTAGAGATATTGTTGTACCTAAAAGCCGCAGTCCAAAGAATATCTATGGGTTTTGCTGAAAAAAGTTATTTGCAGACCTGAGATCCTGCCATTTCATCAAAATAAAATTCACAAAGACACTTGCGTAGTTAAGTGGCTACATATATATTCGTAGCCAAATAACTACGCAATGAATTTAAGAAGAGACGTATTCCAGGCGATTGCTGACCCGACCCGGCGGGCGATCCTGCTGCTGGTAGCTTCGCAGTCGCTCACAGCCGGCGCGATCGCGGCCAACTTTGACTCAGCCCGGCCCACCATTTCGAAACACTTATCTATTCTGACCGAATGCGAACTGCTTGAATCCCAGCAGAACGGGAGGGAGGTGTACTACCACATCAATGCTAGGAAGATGAAAGAAGTAGCCGATTTCATTGAGCCTTTCCGTCAGATGTGGGATGACAGGTTTAACAAATTGGAAGAGATCATGAAAAATTATAAACCGAAAGAATAGTAACAATGGAAAGAAAAACCAGAGTGGATGCCGAGGAAGGCAAGCAGGAAATTGTAATTACCAGGGAGTTTGATCTGCCGCTGGATCTGCTTTTCAAAGCCTATGTGGAGCCGGATATTGTGGGCCAATGGATGGGGACAAAGGTGCTGAAACTGGAAAGCCGAAAACACGGCGCTTACGAGTTTGAGACTTCCGATCCGCAGGGCAATGTGGTTTTCCGGGCTAATGGAGTGATCCCCGAATTTGTTCCTAATGAGAAAATTACGCGGACTTTCGAGATGGAAAACACCTTCGCCACGGCGCCGCCTTTCGCAGTACAGCTTGAATTTCTTGAATTCGAAAAAGTGACGGAGGGTACCAGCAAGCTCACCATGCAGATCATCTACAAATCTGTCGAGCTCCGCGATCAGATGCTGAAAATGCCTTTTGCGTATGGATTGAACATGGCGCACAACCGCTTGGAGGAAGTTGTAAAACAGTTGAATTAAACCGAAAATGGAAAAACGTAACAGAATCATCTACTGGATTGCCACAGTCTGGCTTGCGTTGGGAATGACCTCGACCGGCGTGGTACAAATCATGAAAATGAAGGAAGAAGTAGACATGATGGCGCGGCTGGGGTACCCTTCGTATTTCCTGACACTCATCGGGGTATGGAAAATCCTGGGAGTTGTCGCATTGCTCATTCCGAGGTTTCCATTGTTGAAGGAATGGACTTATGCTGGCTTTTTCTTCGCTATGTCGGGTGCCGTGTTCTCACATCTGGCGGTAGGGGATGAAGCCAAAGATCTGTTCGGGCCGGTGTTATTGATCGTACTGACCGTTATTTCCTGGTACTTCCGCCCCGCAGACCGCAAATTGCTGGCAAGTAACCAGTTCAGCAAACTCTGACAGATCCTTGACACTGCCAAAAAACAATAGTAGCCCTAGCCAAGAAGCCGCAAGATACTTGCGGGAGAAAATGGTGAATGCATACTTTGAATGGAAGCACAAACAATGCATTCGTGAAAATTCGTGCCTTCGTGGCAAAAAACTTGAACAAAGAACAGCATCCAAAATCATTGACCCATGAAAACAACGAAAAAGCAACTATCCCCCGACCAAACCTCCGAGCTGCTTGCGACATTGAAAGCACGTTTTGAAAAAAACAAAAACCGTCACAACGGCATAGAATGGGAACAGGTACAGGCCAGGCTGGAAGCCAATCCCGAAAAACTGTGGACGCTCGATGAAATGGAAGTAACCGGCGGCGAGCCGGACGTGGTCGGAATGGATGCAAAAACGGGCGAGTACGTGTTTTTCGACTGCTCGCCTGAAACGCCAAAAGATCGGAGAAGTTTGTGCTACGACCGCCAGGCTTGGGAATCGCGCAAAGCCAATAAGCCAGAAAACACCGCTATGGACATGGCTGCCGAAATGGGTGTCGAACTCCTGACCGAAGAACAATACCATGAATTACAGGAGCTGGGGAATTTTGACCAAAAAACATCAAGCTGGCTGAAAACACCAGCGGACGTGCGCAAAGCCGGCGGAGCGATCTTCGGAGATCGCCGTTTCGGCAGGGTTTTCATTTACCACAACGGCGCCGATTCTTACTACGGAGCAAGAGGTTTCCGCGGCTCGCTCCGGGTATAGCAAACAATTCGAAAAACTGGTATTAGAACTGCTGCAAGTGCTGCTTTACAGATCATTACAAAAAGTGATCGAAATACACGAAGATATGACGCTCGAAGAAATGCTGAGTAAGCTCGAAGCACTAGGCAGTGAAAAAATGCGCGCTTTTAATGCAAAGAATGGCGCAGGTAACAACCAGTTTGGTATCAAGCTCGGGGACATTCGCGCGGTAGCGACCCAAATCAAATCGGATCATGCGCTCGCGCTTGCACTTTGGGCAACCGGGAATGTCGACGCGCGCCTGCTCGCCATTTTGATCATCAATCCGAAGAAGCTCTCCATAGATGAGCTCGACAGGATGGTGAAGTCGGAGCGGTACGTGCAGGTATCTGACTGGCTCTATGCGTATGTAATCAAAAACTATCCCGATACAGAAATCCTGCGCGGGCAGTGGCATCAATCCGAAGATGCCATGTGCAGGCGCCTGGCATGGAGCCTGACGAGCGGCTGTGTGGCGCGGAATCCTGATCTGGTTGATCTTCCCGCGCTTCTTGACACGATTGAAACCGAAATGCCCACCGAAGCTCCGGAGGTACAATGGACTATGAATTCTGCGCTTGCAAACATCGGCATTCATTTCCCGGAACACCGGGAGCGGGCATTGGCGATCGGGGAGAAGCTGGGTATTTACAGGGACTATCCGGTTTCCAAAGGATGCACATCTCCATTTGCCCCGGTATGGATCAACGAAATGGTACGCCGGCAAACTAAGTAATGCGTGCTGAAAGGGTTTTACGATTTCGTTTGTAAATTCCCTCCATGTTCCCCATTGCTTTTGACCCTATATATAAGTACCCGGTACCGGAAGGTCACCGCTTTCCAATGAACAAATACGAGCTGCTGCCCGTGCAGCTCCTGCGGGAAGGTATTGCAGCCGAACGTGATTTTTTCAGTCCGCCGCCAGTTGAGTTGCAGTATGTATACGCAGTGCACGAGCGGGATTACATTGACAGGCTTGTTGCGGGAGAGCTAAGCAGACAGGAAATGCGGCGGATTGGTTTTGAGCAAAGTCCGCTGCTGGCCGAGCGCGAGCTGCGGATCACCAATGGGACTGTGCTCGGTGCGGTCAAAGCCCTGGAAAGTGGCTGCGCATTCAACATTGCCGGCGGAACGCACCACGCAGGCTACAATTTCGGCGAAGGTTTTTGTATGATCAACGACCAGGCCGTAGCAGCACAGTACCTGCTTGATCACGGAAAAGCAAAGCAGGTGCTGATCATCGACCTGGATGTGCACCAGGGAAATGGTACCGCACATATTTTCCGCAAAGAACCCCGTGTTTTCACTTTCTCCATGCACGGGAAAAACAATTACCCATTCAGAAAAGAACAGAGCGACCTCGACGTGCCGCTTGATGACAAAACCGGCGACGCGACCTACCTGCGCCTGCTGGAAAAACATCTGCCCGATCTGATCAACCGCATCAAGCCCGATTTCATTTTTTACCAGGCTGGCGTGGATATTCTGCATACGGACAAAATTGGGAGAATGGCTTGTACGGTCGAAGGCTGCCGCATGCGCGACCGGCTCGTTTTTGCGCTCGCTGCACAGCACCGCATTCCGGTACAGGTGAGCATGGGAGGCGGTTACTCGCCCCAGTTACGTACCATTCTCGACGCGCACGTCAACACATTCCGGTCCGCTGCCGAGCTCTTGTAAATTCCCGCGAAAATTTTTTGTCTGAAATACATTGCATTATCAGATTCATATTTAACTTTGAAATACAAAGTACTTTGGTTAACACGACAAAATGAATTTTCTATGCGCGAACAAATCCTGTTGAACATCGACAATCCGGGACAACTTGAGAAGCTGTACCGGACCAACAAGCCGAACTTCAAGTCGGCCTTTAACGACCTTTATCCTCAGCTGCGCGAGAACATGCTCGCGGAGACCTGGTACCAGCGGCTGAATTTCAGTCAGGATGAACTGTTTTGGGGAACACCGGCGGAGCGGACTTTCGTAGTGATCGCGTCGCTGGTTGCCGGCTTACTTGCACAGTTACCCAGGCTGCTGCCCATCAATGAGGAGATTTACTATCCCCGCAACATGAGCTTTATCGTATTCCCCATTCTGATCGCCTACTTTGCCTGGAAAAACAGGGTTTCGTTCAAGACCGGTGCGGTATTAGCCAGCCTTACACTTGCTGCCGCTTTGTACATCAATGCACTTCCGGCGGAAAAGCCCGAGCTGCCGGGTGACACACTGGTCCTTGCTTTCATCCATTTGCCCCTGCTGCTGTGGTCGCTGCTGGGCTTTGCATTCAGCGGGGGTGAGCTTAGGAACCGGGAGAACTGGCTGGGCTTCCTGCGCTACAATGGTGAGCTTGCCGTCATGGCCGCGCTGCTGCTGATTGCGGGTGGATTAACTACCGCTATTACGATCAACCTCTTTATGCTCATTGGTCTGCGTATCGAAGAGTTCTATTTCAATTACGTGGTGATTTGCGGCTTGGCTGCCGTGCCGGTGATCGCTACTTTCCTGACCCAGGCGCAACCCGCGCTTGTGAACAGGGTAGCTCCGCTGATCGCCAAACTTTTTAGTCCCATTGCGCTGGTCATACTCATTATTTACCTGGGTGCAATGGTATTTTCGGGTAAAAACCCTTACCAGGACCGCGAGTTTCTGCTGCTTTTCAATGCATTGCTGATCGGAGTTATGGCGCTGATATTCTTCTCTGTATCGGGCAGCGATTCCGATAAGAAGAATGCAGGTCAGGTACTGATGCTTTTTCTGCTGTCGGCTGTCACGATCCTCGTCAATGGAATTGCGCTTTCAGCAGTTCTGTTCCGGATCTCGGAGTGGGGGATTACACCTAACCGTACCGCCGTGCTGGGGGCGAACGTACTGATGCTTATCCATTTGTTTTTTGTTTCCGCAAGCCTCTGGAATGCATTGCGGAAAAACACCGGCTTGTCGCACGTAGGCAAACTCATGGTCGCATTTCTGCCGGTTTACGCATTGTGGGCCGCTGTTGTGACCTTCCTGTTCCCGCTGATCTTCGGTTTCAAATAAGCAGCAGGCTGGCAATCTGAGCCATATCAATTCTGGAAAGCCGGTCACTCTCAGCAGTGGCCGGCTCTTATTAAAATAATATACTCTATTAAATAGATAGATTTAATGTTTTTATTTTAGTTTTGCACGCAGTCACAAAATAGAACAGCCAGTGTCACCAATTTTCTCCTGCAATCGCAGCCGATGTCAACCCAGTTACCCTGTCCGAAAATGCACGGACGTGAGCCATTTTATTTTTAACACCACCAAAAAATAAGCAGATACCTCTCTATGAAGACATTTTTAAAAACCATTCTAAGTTCCGGCTTTCTTCTGGTTTCGTTTTTTGTTCAAGCGCAGGACCAGCCGATGATCAATGCAACTGTAAGCGGTACGATCCTCGATGCTGCCACAGACGCCCCCCTGGTAGGTGCTACTGTGACCATAAAAGGTACTACCAACGGCGATGCAACAGACGCGAACGGGCAGTTTGACCTGATTACCGGTCAAAAACTCCCATTTACATTGATCGTGTCTTTCCTGGGATACCAGAAAAAAGAAGTGCTCGTCAGTGAAAGCAAGGTGACGATCAAGCTGGACCCCGCGGCCGACAATCTGGAAGATGTGATCATATCTTCACGCCGCCGCCAGGAATCGGCGCAGGAAGTACCCATCCCCATTTCGGTAATCCGCGGCTCAGCGGCCGAGGATGCCGGCGCGTTCAATGTCAACCGTTTGAAAGAACTGGTGCCAACAGTGCAGCTTTATGTGTCCAATGCACGGAATACAACCCTGAACATTCGCGGGTTAGGGTCTACTTATGGCTTAACCAACGACGGTGTTGATCCGGGCGTTGGTTTCTATGTAGACGGTGTGTATTATGCCCGTCCCGCTGCGACTGCCCTCGACTTTATTGATATTGAAAGAATTGAAGTGCTGCGTGGCCCACAGGGTACTTTGTTTGGGAAAAACACCACGGCAGGCGCGTTCAACATCAGCACACGTGCCGCAAGCTTCGATCCGGGCGGCAGCTTTGAGCTGAGCTATGGTAACTTCGGATTTGTGCAGGCCAAAGCATCTGTAACCGGTCCTATCACCAAGAAACTCGCAGCACGAGTTTCCTTCACGGGAACACAGCGAAATGGATTGTTCTACAACGTACATACCCAGCAACCAATCAATGATATCAACAACATTGGAGTGCGCGGACAGTTCTTGTACACACCGAATTCCAAAATCAACATTACAGTTATTGGTGATATTTCAGACCAGAAACCAAACGGCTACGGCTGGCCGGTGGCCGGCGTTGTTCCCACAAAACGTGCCGCTTACCGCCAGTTCAATGCGATCATCGCGGATCTGAACTACAAGCTGCCTTATAGCAGCGCATTTGAAAGGAAGCTGGACCTGGATACACCTTCCAAAGCAGATAACCAGCTGGGAGGCGTTTCGGTGAATGCGGATTTCAAAATCGGGAATGGAACGCTGACTTCTACTTCGGCGTGGCGTTACTGGAAGTGGGTGCCTTTGAATGACCGTGATTACATTGGTCTACCTGTATTCACCATCTCGTCGGGTAACTCGAAACACGACCAATGGTCACAGGAACTACGCTACTCGGGCCGGATTTCTCCTAAGCTGAGCGGTGTAGTCGGTTTGTTCGGCCTTTGGCAGGATTTAGCTTCTGATCCGGTACAAACCGAAGAAGCCGGTTCGGCGCAGTGGCGTTTTGCCCAGAGTTCAAACAGTCCATTGTGGAACACACCAGGCTTATTTGACAATTTCGGTATCCGCACTACAAACCGCATCAAGAGCACGAGTTTGGCAGTGTTTGCCAATGTAGACTGGGCTATTACCGACAAGCTGCACGTATTGCCGGGTATTCGTTACAACTATGACAAGAAGGTAGTAGACTACGATCGTAAAGCTTACGGCGGTCTGCAAACCGCCGATCCCGCATTGCTCGCACTGAAAAGAGGTGTTTACTCCGACCAATCTTTTAACACTGACTACGATCAGGGAAATTTTTCGGGACAGCTGTCAATCCAATACAAAGCCAGTACAAGGTTCAATGCATTTGCGACTTACTCCATTGGTTACAAGCCAATTGGCGTAAATGTGGGCGGTTTACCGACTGCAAACGGCGCGGTCCTGCTCGACCTGGCGAATGTGAAGCCTGAGCACGTGGAGCATAAGGAGCTGGGCTTTAAAACCAAGCCGACTGCCAACTCGATTCTGAACCTGACTGTGTACCGCTCCGATATCCGTGATTATCAAACGCAGGTACAAACGCCTGAACCGGGTGTAAACCGCGGGTACCTGGCTAATGCTGAGAAAGTGCGCGTACAGGGAATTGAGCTGGATGGTAACATCCGCTGGACGCACCTGACCCTGAATGCAGCTGTGGCTTACACCGATGGTAAGTATGTGAAATTTGCCAATGCGCCCGTTCCGCTGGAAGAAGTTGGCGGCGAGCAGGCGTTTAAAGATATATCGGGCGGCGCGTTGCCGGGTATATCGAAATGGTCAGGGTCAATAGGAGGGGAGGTGAATGTGAAAGGTACTTTTCTGGGATTGAAAGGAAACTACTTCCTGGGTATCGATGAATTTTACCGCTCTAAGTTCTCGTCAAGTCCGTCGCCTTCACAGTACCTGAACATTGATGGGTACGGTCTGACAAACGGCCGGCTGGGCTTCCGCGCTTCAAACGGGATCTCATTCTTTGTTTGGGCAAGAAACATTTTCAACAAAGACTACTATGAATTGCTCCTGGCAGCACCAGGCAGCTACGGTCAGTATGCAGGCATCGTGGGCGACCAGCGGACCTACGGCGTTACAATGCGCTACTCGTTCTAAGCAGAACAGAAGGCAGTTTCAAAACACATTTTGCAGGCTCTTTTTAACCTGTGAAATGTGTTTTTTTATTTGACTTGGATCGACACTCCACTCGGATAAACACTTTCAAATAAAATTGGCTCAGAATTGTTTTGAGCTCTACAAAGCAGATTTCTCCGCATTTTCAATCCAATATCAAGCCTGTTCAAAATTCAGTTCATTAACGCTTTGTCCGCTATACTCGGCAAAACTCCGCCAATTGTACGATTCACATATTTTTTTCTTGAAATTATTCATTATTGTGCCATTTTTGATGAAGAATGCCCAAGTAGCTAAGATTAACTTACATTAGTATTCACCTGTCAGGCCAATGATTATGCAGCAATTTCTTTCCCTGATCTTGTGGTGGATGTTCGGATTGCTGTCCGGGTTTTATATGGCGGATTACTCGATATTTCCATTCAAGCCTCTTTCCACCAGATCAATAGAAAAGGATTTGCCTTTTGAATTGACCGTATCAGCAAAAGGTAATGTCCGTAACATCATTTTGCAATATCAGAACCCTTCAAACGGGTACATCATTCACAAAGACACTTTAAGAAAGAATAGCAGCTCATTTAGCTTAAAAATCAATTTAAGCTCACCTACCATTGCTACTTTGATCAGTGATTCAGTATCTGCTGACTTATATATTGTGCCTGCTGGAAAACTACATTTGGAATTCCTTGATGATACATATTCAGTCTCTGGAACGCAGAAAATTGAGAACGAATATCTGTTGAAAGTAAGTCGTGAAAAGGTCAGCATTCCAAAAATATTCTCATTCAGCAAAATGAACGATTATGAGAAATACTTGATGGATGTAGACAGATACTATCATAATCAGCTACTGACTTTGAGAACTTTCCAAGATAAAGCTGACCAACAATATAGTAATGCGCTTTCAACCAAACGGTTCTTTCTGAACAGGAAGCAAAACCTCCACTATGTGCGACTTAAACTTATTATGAACTACTTACGCCAACTACATTCAGATAAACTCCTCGCGAAAGAAAAAGAATTTCAAAAATACTTTTCGCAAACGGAACAGAGCAATCAAACGGTCAGCATAAACTCTTCCCCCGATGTTAGGTTTTATTATGAATATACAGTCAATGCGCTACTAAAACTTGCCTTTGCGAAAGGTGATAGCGTAAGGATTTTAAGAGATGGGACTTATGCATCAAATATGGCTATTGCAAAAAAGTACTTCAATGGAAGTACGAAACAATACTTAATGGAAGCAAGTCTTATTGATTTGTTCGTTTTTTGGGACCATCCGGCCATGAAGAGTCTGCCATCGATAGAAGACTTGATTAATAAGTACTCAGAAGATATAAGTGAAAATGGATTAAACTATATTATGAACCGAAATCTGCTGGCGAAGCAAACGATTTCGTATATCATCCAAGAGAACACACTTCTACCGAACTATCTACTTTATAATTCTAAGAAAGACTCAGTCAGATTTTATGATATTTTAAAAGACAAGGATATTGTAATTGATGTGTGGGCCACCTGGTGCGGCAACTGTATAGAAAGCTTCCCGATAATAGATCAAATCAAGAATGAGGTCGGAGCCGGATCGATCATGTTTGTAAAAGTCTCGATAGACGACAAGATAGACCGCTGGAAGAAAGGTTCAATTAAATTAAAAATACCACCGCGGAATTCGTACTATATACCCGGCGCAACAGCATCGTCATTTTGTAAAGATCTCGGAATCTCAGCATTGCCAAGATATATCTTGGTCAGCAAGGACGGCATATTAAAGAATCGTATGTTGCCTGATCCCCGCACGCATAAGAAACTATTTAGCCAGAGAATCACTGCAAAACCGAATTGATACCGACCATAACTTGCCAACAAATGTTTCACTTGAATGAATAAACAAGTGAAATGAGTAACAGTTATAAAGAACAATGCTGCCGGTACTAGTTTGAAATGTAAACCGTTCTGAAATGCTTTTCAGGGCATCCCTGTAAGCTTTCCTGGTATACCGCCGATCGCTCCTGATCATTTTGCAGGCTCCTGCAATCCGGGTTTCGCCGCTCTTGACCCAAAGCAGATATTAGTGCAGAATAGCCCCGACCGTTAGTCCCTGGCACATAATTTGTGCATAATGGCGATTAAGCAATGTTGCCTTCACAACCGTGTGAGGCGCATTCAAAATCACCTTTCAACTTTTCTTTACCGAATGACGACAGAACAGATACAGGAAAATGTCCTGAAA
The DNA here is from genome assembly GCF_000701505.1 of Dyadobacter crusticola DSM 16708. Taxonomy (GTDB): domain Bacteria; phylum Bacteroidota; class Bacteroidia; order Cytophagales; family Spirosomataceae; genus Dyadobacter; species Dyadobacter crusticola. The sequence continues at coordinate 58,212 of NZ_JNJB01000007.1, forward strand.
CTCGGCAAATGGTTTCATAACATTGATCTGCATGGCGTGAAAACTGCGCCCGATCACTTCCTGGGAGATTATCCCAGCTTCAAGTACCAGAATTTCTCCAAAGCAATACCCGCAGATCTGACTGGCAAGACCGTGCTGGATATCGGATGTAACGCTGGCTTTTATTCCATTGAGATGAAAAAGCGGGGAGCGGACCGGGTTGTCGCCATTGATTCCGACGAGCGGTACTTGAACCAGGCACGCTTTGCTGCGGAGACGCTCGGGTTTGATATTGAGTTCCGTAACATGTCCGTATATGAGGTAGCGGAACTGGGTGAGAAGTTCGATGTGGTCATTTTCATGGGCGTACTCTATCACCTGCGCCACCCGCTGCTTGCGCTGGATCTGCTGTACGACAACGTGGTAGGGGATATCCTGATTTTCCAATCCATGCAGCGTGGGGGAGATGTCGTAGAGCCATTGAATGCAGATTACGAGTTTACGGAGACCGACATGTTTATGTCGCCCAACTTCCCCCAGATGTATTTCATAGAAAAAAATTACTCACACGATCCGACCAACTGGTGGATCCCGAACCGTGCAGGTGCAGAAGCAATGCTCCGCAGCGCGGGATTTGAAATTACCGCACATCCTGAACCGGAAGTATATATCTGCCGCCGGGCAGAGCTGGCCGATAACCAGCCACGCGCAGTTTACCCAAGCCGACAACCGAATAAATAATTATGATAGAAGCAGTTAAATTCTGGAACGAACCGAACAATAAGTCGCATTGGGATTTTGAGATTGATGGAGATTGGCGCATTTTTTCTGAGATGGTCAAGCTGGCCGCTCAGGCAGTAAGAGCAGAGAATCCCGGGATTCTCAGGGTAATGGGCGGGATTTCTCCCATTGATCCTTCATTTATACAAAAATTGGATCATTTTGGCGCATTGACCGATATTGACCGCGTAGCTGTACACGGCTTTCCACTCGACTGGAACCACTGGCAGCTTAATCAATGGCCAGAAAAGATCGCCGAAATCGAAGCGGTAACCAACAAACCGGTTTGGGTTACCGAAGTGGGGATATCTACTTTCGGGGCGGAAGAAGTTCAGGAATTTGGTTTAAGAAGAACCGCGGAATTGCTCTCCGGCAGGGTAGAGCGCGTTCACTGGTACAGCCTGTTTGACCTGCCGATGGCGTGGGGCGCTACTACACGTCACCGCGAGGCAGAGGGATCTTCTTACTACCGTCACTTCTACATGGGGCTGATCCGGGAAGATGGTACGCCCAAGCTGGCATTGAAGCACTTCTCAGATTTTACTCCCGAGTTCGGTATTTGCCAGTGGTTTCACTTCAATGACGAAAGACTCGAATCCGCTGTGCAGTGGCTGCGCAAGCTGGGCGTAAAGAAGCTTCGCACGGGACTCAGCTGGGCTGACTGGCTGCGGCCTGATGCACAAATCTGGTTCGACAAGATGATGAAAGCGCTGGAAGAGTTTGATCTTACGGTGACATTTTGCTTTACACCGGAAGAAAAGGGCATTGCGCCGCATCATACCAGTGCGCCGAAGAACATCGAAGAATTCGCAGCTTTTTGTGTAGAGATGATGCGCAGATATGCCTGAGCCTTTAACGTGTTCAATATGAGTGAAGAAGTACAGCAAAATGCCGCCGAAAGGTGGTTCGAGCTGATGCTCCATGGTGAGCTCGAAGAAGTCTGGAAAATAAGCGACGAAGGTTTGAAAGCCAGGGCCGGGAAGTCCGAGCATCATTTACCGCGTCACCTTCAACATATCTGGCAGGGCGGATCGCTGGCGGACAAGCGTGTGCTTGTCCGCTGCTACCACGGCCTCGGCGATACCATCCAGTTCATCCGCTATGCACCGCTAATCAAGGATATTGCCAAAGAAGTGATTGTCTGGGCGCAGCCTGCGCTGATTCCTTTGCTCGAAAGAAGTGCAGGAATCGACAAGCTCCTGCCACTCCACGATGGTATTCCAGAAGTGGAATATGATGTTGACATCGAGATTATGGAATGCCAGCATATTTTCAGGACAACTCTTGCTAGGATCCCCCGTGAAGTGCCTTACATCTTTGTACAGGCCAAACATTTACCTCGCCCCGAGGGAAATCTGGCGGTTGGCTTAATCTGGAAATCAGGTGGATGGGATGCGCGGAGGGATGTGCCTTTTGAGCTCTTGAAAAGCTTGTTCGATGTACCTGGAATTACAATTTTCATCATGCAGGCTGATGCGGCAGCGGCGGGCTGGGAGGAGGGTTTCGGTAACTGTCCCGGTGCATTCGAAGTTCCTGCTTATGCAGCTGTGCTCAAAGGGCTGGACCTGGTTATTTCCGTAGACTCCATGCCGGTACACCTCGCAGGCGCATTGGGCGTGCCCGTATGGAACCTGCTGCACGCGCATGCAGACTGGCGCTGGATGAAAGACCGGGAAGATAGTCCCTGGTACCCGACAATGCGCATTTTCAGACAGGAAAGCGCAGGTGAATGGGAGCCGGTGATTGAAAAAGTGACCGCGGAGCTAACAAAGCTCAGCGGCCGTTCAGTTGCAAATACCGTTTCTTGATTTCACTGAACTTACCTTGATGATAAGCGAGTCCGTGGTATATGGCGGCAGCAATGCGAGCCCATTTCAGATAAATTTCCGGCGCATGCTGCCCCCGTGCACGACGGAAGTTTCGGTGGCTCCAATGTGAAATATAGTATCGCGTCCGGTAAATGAGCTTGCGCTGAAAAGTGGGGCTAGCCGCGTCTGGCGCAACACGTTTCCGCGTTTTACTGCGACCGGCTGCCCAGGTAAGGCGGTATGCAAGTCCCTCTCGCCGCTGGCGGAAACCCGCTGCCTGCGTCTGCGCGACAAAATCTCCATTTACAGCTTCAAGCTGCAGGCGGCCCGCAGTTATCGCATCTTTCACAAGTCCTGAGATCAGCTCGTTTCTGACAACAACTACATTTGTTCCCCGTCCGTCAGAAGAATAAGGTTCCACCCACGCATCGCCGAAGGCGATATCCGCTGTTTCCGCTACCACGTCATCGCAAAAGTTGCACGCGTGATTCATGAAAAAGCCGGCGCCCCAGTCACCATCGGCAAGGTGCCACCAGTCTTTATAAATCGAACCTCCATTGTTCAGTGTCAGCTCAGCGGTGTACAGGTTTGCAGGGCGGGTCGGGTCTTTACGGCGGTAGTCTACACGGGTAATGTCAGTCGCCGGAACTTGCATTTGCCAGGCAAAACTGTCCACAAAACGCGCGCTTTTCATGTGACCGCAAAACAGTCCTAATGTAAATTTGATCCGCTCACGAAAAACAGGATCTTCCCGCCGCAGCAGGTGGACTGCCTTAATGAAACAGGGAATCCCTACAACAGCATAATTCCCTGGCTTTTCACGGATCAAGTCGAGTATCCCCGACATTTCAATGGGATGGTAGCGCGACTTGGCGCCTTCCAGGATTTCTGTTTCGGTTGTGGATATACGATAATGGAAATACCGCCCATTCGTCTGCGGATCTGAATCAGCAACAACGTGTGCGACACCGTCGATCAGCCCGAGCCGGAGCAGCTCAGTGGCAACCCAGCTGACCATCCCGCCGGAGCTGCCCAGCAGTCGGAATTCCTTCTCGGCCACGTGTCCCACATAAGTGGAATTGACCACGCCGAGCAGCGGATGTTTTTCAACTTTGTTGCCGAACCTTTCAGCAGAGAGCTGATCTTCGTCGGCAGCACCGCGTGAAAAGGGGCAGGTACGTGTGAACGTTTCTGAATCCTGGTGCAGCCAGTGTTGCGGAGCAGCTGGTTTGAGCTGGCCGAATTCGTCAAACTCCATTCGGATGTCGCCTGATCCCGCCTGCGCCACGCAGCTGCCGCATCCAATGCACAAACCTGCATCAATGATCTCGCCGGGGCTAAGCAGTTGGTTCATGCGTCAATTTATTAAGACTGAGCGCCTCATCAAGGTACTGGTCCGATACCTGGCGAAGTCGCACTATGTTTTGGAAAATGGCCTGATCAAGCGGTTGTGAAAGCAGGTTACTAACAGCCGTGACGTTGGTTTCTTCGTTGATCAGGTGCTTATCTGCACCCACCGTAGCCAGCAAGCCCTGCACTTTGAAGCTGCGGTAGGAAGTGACTTCCGTTACAAATGGACGTTCATTCCGTATCGCAAAAACGCAGCCATGAAAGAAGTTGGTCGCAACAGCTTCTGCTTTCGCCATGAAATGCGCAAAATCATGCGGATCCGCAGTAATCCATTGCTGGTCGGCCCAATCATTCCGGTAGCCGATGCTGATCAGCGGCAACTTGCTGGAAGCAGCATATTCCTTGATTTTGGCAATATAAGAAGCTGAAAAATTATGTCCGTAAACAGCTATATAAGGTTTTTCCCAATATTCACTTTCACGATGATCGGGTGTGATCGGGAATTGAAGACATGGGTCCAAAACGATTACAGGCTCGAAACCGAGTGCATTTTTGACGATAGTTTGTGAGTTCTCATCCCTGACGGCAATGCTCCCGAAGTTACGCAGCTTCTGTGCCCAGCTTTCTTCCAATCCTTCCGACGCAGGGTAGTTACCGTAGCTTGCCGCATACGAGATCAGGTGTTTGGCTTTTACACCATCTCCATAAAAAAGCGGGTTGCGTCCATACCAGGGATGGTACAGGTTCCATACTTCGTCGCTGCCTACTACCACTACATCATAGTGCTCCATTTGTTCGGGATGATCGAGCTCGAAGCGCGTCGAAAGTGGGAGTGATTCAAAAATCTTGAAAAAGCGTTCGACTTTCTTGCGGTAGATCGGGTGGTCGGATTCAGGAACGTGGGTGGGCAGCGTGGGCTGCAATGCACATTTCCATTCCGCCATATTCACGCGCCGCGAATCGTGGTCGAGGATTGTGGCGTTGTGTCCGCGTGATTGAATGCCTTCCGTCAGACAGCGTGCCTGCCAGTAGCTTCCGTAATTGATGCAACGATGAAAAGTTAAAACTCCGGTTTTTAAAACACTCATTCGGTATAAAGACAGTTATTTTAGGAAAGTGCAGTGCTCAAACTGCTGTTCGCACGGTTTTTGAGCCGAGTTATTATCTTCATTATTTATGTAAAAAGAATGCCAAAGCACGATGCGGGGGCATTCTCACAAACTTGCATTAGCAGCAACCCACATTTGTCCATGACCAGATTTCTTCTGATCCGGCACGCCACTACCGACTCCGTTGGAAAGCGCCTGTCCGGCCGAACGCCAGAGGTATTTTTGAATGAAGCCGGAAGAGCCGAGGCAGAGAAGCTCGCGCGGCAGCTCGCCGCAGTTACGATACACGCCATTTACACCAGTCCGCTGGAACGTACCACCGAAACGGCGGCCTGCATTGCCCGGCCTCACAACCTGCAATATATCAGTCAGGAAGATTTTCTCGAAATTAATTTTGGAGAATGGACCAATGCCACCTTTGCCGATCTCGACGCGCTGCCTTCGTTTCGACATTTCAACACATTCCGAAGCGGGACGCGCATTCCTGGTGGTGAAACCATGCTGGAAGCCCAGGCAAGAATGGTCGGCGGCATTGAAAAGCTTTGTCGGACGCACCCGGGCGAAACGGTCGCCATTGTGAGCCACTCGGATATGATCAAAGCGACGATAGCTTACTACAGCGGGGTACATCTTGATCTTTTCCAGCGCATTGAAGTCAGTCCGGCCTCAGTGAGTATTATAGAAGTAGGCGATGATTATGCCAGTATTAAGCTGGTAAACTATACCGGAGACCTCGCGTTCTGATCCGATTATTTATCTTTTTTGGGTCCAGCCTTGTCTCCGTGCTGCTCCATGGTTTCAAGCACCTGTTCGGGACGCACATCTTTGGCAAGGCTGTCGATCTCAGCATCATAGGATTCAGGGATATCCATTTTTTTCGCCATGGCGGTAATCAGCTGGATCAGGCGCGTGATTTCGTGCTCGGCCAGCAGGTTTACCTGCAGGTTTAGCTCGGCGCGCCGGTCAGCCTCTGCATTCATCCGGTTCTGACTGATCAGTACAAACGTGGAAAGGAAAATGGCTTCCACTGACGCAATCATCGCAAGCACCACAAAAGACTCGTCGAAGGGTTTCAGGCCAAGCCAGCCCAGGTTCCAGATAATCCAGATTCCGAACATGGTCAGGTGAATGTACACGAATGCCATGCTTCCAGTGAAGCTGGTGATGGAGTCGGCCAGTTTTTCCTCAAAGGTTTTCCTGCGCTCCTCTTCCTTACTCCGTTCGAGGAGCGCGTCGATGTTGCGCGTAACCACCTTCATCTCAGGGCGGTGTTCATCACCCGGCATATTCTCTGTTTGACTGCCCATTTTCAGTTTGTTTAAATCCGGCCGTGCTGGTCTACTTTCATGCCACTGAAAAAGGTATCTCAAAAATAGCATTATTCCTGGGTATGCAATCCAGCATCAACTCACCTCTGTATTCGGGGACTTACCAACGCGTTTTTTCAAATACGCAAAACAGCTGGCTTCTGTCTTGTTCTTGCGTACCGGTTTTGCTGTTGAAAATTCAAAAATTGATAATGAGAATGTTTTATGGAAGTACAATTTTAATGTTAAAATTGTCTGAGGTTTGTAGGGAAACATCCCCAAATGGGATCAATAGGAGGTTTGTTCTCCACACGTGGTGATACGGTTTAAGAAAATAATCACCTTTTTTAGCGGCGTTCAGTTGAAGAAACTGGCCAGGGCCAATTGTTTGCGGCTGCGAAGCGGTCCCATTCAATTTTCCCACTTCAGGTACTTACCAGCTTGATTTTCTTGCAAATGACATGCCGGTTTTCTGGCAGCCCGATTTGCAATGAAGCATCTTCTTCTACTACTTTATTGCTCAGGGCCAAGCTTCGTATACCGACTTAGGTACAAAGCTTGTATTGAAATGCGACGGTAAATCTGGTTTACACAACTGATCACACCGTTTGAATTAAAGCCCCGCAGCAGGATCAAGGCGTCATATTCCTGCAAGTTGTGAGCCTGAATATCCCGGATATGCAGGAACCTGGCTTGTGAATGAATTTCCACTCCCACAAGCGACATGCGGGATTGGATTACGGGCAGAATTGTAATTTTTATAGAAATTAAATTGAACGAATAACTAACCTCAAAGATCACACAATGAGCAAAACAGTTCTAATAACAGGAGGTGCTGGTTTCATAGGTTCTCATTTGGCAAATGAGCTACTCGAAAGAGGGTATAACGTAAAGGCGCTGGACAATTTGAGTGAACAGGTTCACGGCAAAGATTGCAAGCGCCCCGATTACCTCAACGAGGAAGTTGAACTGATCGTAGGTGACGTGCGCGACCCGGAAAAAGTAAAGCAGGCGTTAAAGGGCGTCGACGCTGTTTATCACTATGCCGCAATGGTAGGAGTGGGACAGAGCATGTACCAGATCAAGGAATACACAGATGTCAACAATTGCGGAACCGCTGTCCTGTTAGAAGCACTGATCAACAATCCCGTTGAAAAACTGGTCGTAGCAAGCAGCATGAGCATTTACGGCGAAGGTTTGTACCGCGACAAAGCGGGCAAAATCAGTCCGGGCTACGAGCGCGATCTCAATCATCTGAAATCTGGCAACTGGGAGTTGATGGATGCGAATGGCGATCTGCTGACACCTTATCCGACACCGGAAACCAAGACGCCTTCACTGGCCTCGGTGTACGCGCTTTCCAAATACGATCAGGAGCGCATGTGCCTGATGATCGGCAAGGCTTACAATATTCCTACTGTGGCATTGCGGTTTTTCAATGTGTACGGTACCAATCAGGCGTTATCCAATCCATACACCGGCGTACTCGCCATTTTCGCTTCGCGACTGCTTAACGGGAATGCGCCGATGATTTTCGAAGACGGCCGCCAGCAACGCGATTTCGTAAGTGTGCAGGATATCGCCCAGGCTTCACGGCTTGCGCTTGAAACCAAAGCGGCAGAATACGAATCGTTCAATGTCGGCAGCGGAAATGCTTATACAGTTGTGGAAATAGCCGAGAAAATGGCGCGGGTACTTGGTAAAGAGCATCTTGAGGCGGAGATTTCGGGTAAATACCGCGTGGGCGATATCCGCCATTGCTTCGCTGACATTACCAAAACCAAGGAAGTCCTGGGTTATCAGCCAAAAATCTCGCTGGAAGAAGGACTGGTGGAACTGGCAACCTGGCTGGAAGGACAAACCGCGGAAGACAAAGTTGCACACGCTAAAAACGAGTTGATGACGAGAGGTCTGACCGTTTGAAATATAGTTTCTAATCTATAAACACGCAAACGAAATATGGTGCCGGAAATCCCCTTGAATAGAAAAGATATGGAATATGAAAACAATAATGTGGGACTTGTACAATGGTTCCATATCAATCAGCACCGGGAAGTGGAAAAGGCAGTGGAGGAGTTTGAGAAATTAGGTGTTGCACGCATTCGTACGAATATCTCATGGGCAGACTGGCATCTGCCGGAAGGAAGAGAATGGTTTGACTGGCTGTTTGCGACAATTGGCAAGAAGCTGGAAATCCTGCCTTGCATACTGTACACACCGCCGTCGATCGGATTGAAGCCGAAGTCATCTGCACCGCCGAAAAACGCGAAGGATTATGCAGATTTCGTAGACACAATCATCACCCGGTACGGCGAATATTTCGATTATGTGGAGCTCTGGAACGAGCCTAACAACCAGGCTGAATACGATTTTACACTTGATCCCGACTGGAATATCTTCTGCGAAATGATCGGCTCGGCTGCAAACTGGGCCCGCCAGCGCGGGAAGAAAACAGTACTGGGCGGCATGAGCCCCATTGATGCCAACTGGCTAAACGAAATGTTCAGAAAAGGCTTGATGGAGCACATTGACGTAGTGGGTGTGCACGGTTTCCCCGATGTATTTGATTACAACTGGGAAGGCTGGCAGGCCGAAATCAGCAAGGTACGTGAAGTACTGAATAATCATCAGTCCAATGCGGCACTGTGGATTACCGAGGCGGGTTTTTCTACCTGGCAAAAGAATGAGCGCAAGCAGGTGAAGGAGTTTATCAATGCGCTGGAAGCCGGTGCCGACCGGGTTTATTGGTATACATTGAAAGATCTTTCCGCCGAGCTCCCGGCTGTTGACAGGTTTCATCTCGACGAGCGGGAATATTATTTTGGCATAAAAAACGAAGATAACTCGCCCAAGCTGCTCTACACACTGCTGGCCGACAGCGGGGTGAGCGGCGTGAAGCAATATGAATGGCTTACGCAGCCTTTGCAGGGAGCGGACGCGGACGAACAATATACATTGATTACAGGCGGCGCGGGCTTTGTAGGTACCAACCTCGCAGAGCGGATCCTGAGCTCAGGTAAATCTGTGCTCATTTTCGACAACCTTTCCCGCGCGGGCGTACAGAATAACCTGTACTGGCTGAAAGAAAGATACCCTGAGAAATTGCTGGTAATGGTAGGCGATATCCGCGATAAGCAGGCTGTGAAGCAGGCTGTTTCGGGTGCTTCGCAGATATTCCATTTTGCCGCACAAGTGGCAGTCACATCCAGTCTTACCAATCCGTACCACGATTTTGAGGTAAATGCATTGGGTACGCTCAACCTGCTGGAAGCGATCAGAAATACCGATCACAAGCCGCCGGTTGTTTTCACATCGACTAACAAAGTGTACGGTGATCTTCACGATCTCGGCATGTCGATGAACGAGACGCGCTATTTTCCTGAAAATAAATACGTGGCTGAGAATGGCATTGATGAGGAACGTAACCTTGATTTTCACAGTCCGTATGGTTGTACCAAGGGAGTAGCCGACCAGTATATCCTCGATTACGCGCGCACTTTCGGATTAAAGAGCGTAGTGTTCCGGATGAGCTGCATTTACGGTCCACACCAGTTTGGTACCGAAGACCAGGGCTGGGTGGCCCACTTCCTGATCCAGGCATTGAAAGGCAAGCCGATCACGCTTTACGGCGACGGCAAGCAGGTGCGTGATATTCTTTTTGTTGAAGACCTGGTAGACGCGTTCCTGCTTGCGGAGAAGCACATCGACAGGATCAGCGGCAATGCATTTAATATTGGCGGCGGTGTTGGAAATACAGTAAGTCTGCTGGAACTGATCGATATGATCAAGCTCATTACAGGCGACAAGCCGGAGGTGAGAATGGAAGAATGGCGGTCCAGCGATCAGAAATACTATGTGTCGAATTTTGATAAGCTGAAAGCGGCCACAGGATGGAGCCCTGCCACGGGTACGATGGAGGGTATTGCCAAGCTGCACGAGTGGTTGCTGGAAAACGCAGACATTTCACTAGATAAGTCGAAAAAGGCAAAAGACACACAAAAGAAGAAAACAACCCCTGTTTTTTAAAATACTCGAAAATGATTGCTGCTGTACTGACTAAACCTGGTCTTTTTGAAATACAAAAGGTAGAAATTCCTGAATTGAAGGATGAAGATGTAAGAATAAAAGTGGAAGGCTGCGGCGTATGTGCTTCGAGCCTGCCATTGTGGGAAGGGCGGGAGTGGTTTGGATATCCGGTAGAAGCCGGCTCGCCAGGACACGAAGGCTGGGGAATTGTGGATCAGGTAGGTGATAAGGTAACCGGACTGAAATCCGGCGACAGAGTTGCATTCCTATCCGGCAAGGCTTATGCAGAATACGATACTGCGCTCGAAAGTGCAGTAGTGAAACTCCCTGACAATTTAAATGGCGTACAATTTCCCGGTGAGCCGCTGGGCTGCGCGATGAACATTTTCGAGCGGAGCGACATTTCGGAAGGCGATACTGTCGCAATTATCGGAATGGGCTTTCTGGGTGTTTTGCTTTGTCAGCTTGCCAAGAAGCGCGGTGCAAAGGTGATCGCAATCTCCAAAAGAGACTTCTCTCTGGGTTACGCAGAGCGGAATGGCGCTGATGAAGTGATCCCGCTGACAAGTACCTGGGAAGTTGCCAACAAGGTTTCTGAAATTACGGGCGGCGCATTTTGCAGTCGCGTGATAGAAGCTACCGGCAAGCAGGAAGCCATTGATATCGCCACAGAAATAGTTGCAGAGGGCGGCAGGCTGATGATCGCAGGGTACCATCAGGACGGAATGCGCCAGGTTAACTTTCAGAAATGGAACTGGAAAGGTATTGATGTGATCAATGCGCATGAGCGCAAACCCGAAAGATACCTCAGCGGAATGCAGCAGGCAGTAGCCGCTATTGTGGATGGGACAATCCGCCCGGCCGATTTGTACACACATATTTTCCGGATCGATGAGCTGGCAAAAGGTTTTGAAATGACCGCCAGTCGGCCGGATGGATTTATGAAAGCGCTTATTCAGATATAACATTCACAAGTTTGGAAATTTTGACTAACACAAAGCCGGCGCTGGCTTTCGCAGGAGTAGGCTGGATAGGCCGCAGCAGAATGCAGGCAGCGATCGACAGCGGCACTGCCGAGATTGCACTGCTAACTGACCCTTCTGCAGAATGTATTGCCGAAGCATTGAAAATGGCCCCCGGCTCGAAAACCGTGGCTTCATTTGAGGAAGCGATTGCGGACCCAAATGTAGATGGTGTGGTGATCGCTACACCAAGTGCGCTTCACATGGAGCAGGCAGTTGCTGCATTTGAAAGTAATAAAGCTGTTTTTTGCCAAAAACCGCTAGGCCGGAATGCAGCTGAAGTGGCAGCTGTAATCGCCGCTGCCGAAAAAGCCAATAAGTTGCTCGGCGCCGATTTTTCTTACCGTTATACCGCCGCTTTTCAGCAGATCCTGCCCATTATTTCCTCTGGCGAGCTCGGACAGATTTTCGCGGTCGACCTGAAATTTCACAATGCATACGGTCCCGACAAAGCTTGGTTTTACGATATGAAACAATCCGGCGGCGGCTGCGTGCTCGACCTGGGCATTCACCTGATCGACCTGATGCTTTACGCGCTCGACTTTCCGGAGGTAACCACATTGCATAGCAGCCTGTACAGCAAAGGTGTTTCTGTAAAAGGAAAAAACGAAGTGGAAGATTACGCCAACGTTTCACTTGAACTGGCCACAGGCACCAATGCACAGCTTTCGTGCAGCTGGAATTTGCAGGCAGGGCAGGAGGCAGTTATCGAAGCTTCTTTTTACGGTACCAAGGGCGGCGTTTCACTCAAAAATGTGAACGGTTCCTTCTATGACTTTACCGGTTCCCGCTACTGGGGTACCAAAACAGAAACGCTCGTGAGTCCGCCCGACGCCTGGGGAGGAAGGGCATTGACAAACTGGATACAAAAACTTTCGGTGAACGCGGCCTTCGACGCATCGGCAGCGCAATACCTGCCGTCAGCCGAAGTGCTCGACCGCATCTATGGACGAAACTAGCAACATATCACCACTCAAAGTGCTCATGACCGCCGACACGGTGGGCGGCGTGTGGACCTATTCGGTGGAGCTTTGCCGAGCGCTGGCTGATTATAATGTGCATTTTCACTTAGTGACAATGGGCGCGAAAATGCAACCCTGGCAAGCCGCAGAGATAGGTGCGCTGGGCAATGTGACCGTCTACGAAACCGGTTACAAGCTCGAATGGATGGAAAATCCGTGGGAGGAAGTGGATGAGGCAGGCTCATACTTGCTGTCCTTGCAAAAGGCAGTTCAGGCGGATCTCGTTCATTTAAATGGGTTTGTCCATGGCGCATTGAAATGGGACGTACCTGTGATTTCGGTTGCGCACAGCGATGTATTTTCCTGGTTCAGGGCAGTTGAGAAAACGACCCCGCCGGCCGACTGGGATACTTATTTCGCAAAAGTCCAGCGTGGTTTACAGCATGCAGATCACATTGTAGCGCCATCAAGGGCGATGATGACTGAGCTGGATGCGATTTATTCTTTACACAAAAACCATTCGGTGATCTACAATACCCGCCGCGCAGACAGGTTTTTTTGTGGTAAAAAAGAAAAATCGGTACTGTGTATGGGCCGGATCTGGGATGAAGCCAAAAACGTGAAGCTGCTGACCGACGCAGCACCTTCAATCCACTATCCGATTCAGATCGCAGGCGAAACGCATTTCGAAAATAACAGCACGGAAGTGCAGCAAAGCAACATCATACACCTGGGCAAGCTAGGCTCCGAGGCGATTTCAAAAGCGCTTTCCACGGCCAGCGTGTATGCATTACCGGCCAGGTACGAACCATTTGGCCTGTCGGTACTGGAAGCAGCATTGTCGCACTGTGCATTGGTACTTGGCGACATTCCTTCCTTGCGGGAAATCTGGCAGGACCATGCGATTTATGTTGACACAGGTAATCCGCAGGAGCTTGCAGATACGATCAATGCATTGATGCAGGACGAGGAAAACCTCAACAAAATGGCTGAAAAAGCATTTCAGCGCGCACAGCAGTTCACGACCAGCAAAATGGGCAGCAGCTATGCCGGACTGTACCAGCAACTTGTCAAGCAATTTGAAGCGGCACAACGAAACATCCTTTAACTATGAATATTGTCCTTTTTTACCATTCTCTGCTTTCTGACTGGAACCACGGAAATGCGCATTTCCTGAGAGGGATCGCCACCGAGCTGATCAAAAGAGGGAATACCGTGAACATTTACGAACCCAAAGATGCGTGGAGCCTGCAAAATCTGATGGCAGATTACGGGCAGGAAGCAGTGCAGGAACTGCAAAATTATTACCCGCTCCTGAGCAGCATTCAGTATGATCCCGCTACGCTGGACCTGGATGAAGTACTCAAAGATGCAGACCTGGTACTTGTGCATGAGTGGAATGAGCATGCATTGGTAAAGGCGATTGGTGAAAAAAGGAAGAAGTACTCTTTTAAGCTGCTATTCCACGATTCGCACCACCGCGCGGTGACTCAGAAGGCCAGCATGGGCGCTTATGATATTTCAAATTACGACGGCGTGCTCGCATTCGGCGGCAAAATCAGGGACATATATCTTGCCGAAAAATGGACTAAAAACGCCTGGACCTGGCATGAAGCCGCGGATACCAACGTTTTTCACCCCATTGAAAACACGGACTACGAAGGTGATTTTGTGTGGGTGGGCAACTGGGGCGACGAGGAGCGTACTAAAGAGCTTTTCGAGTTCATCATCGAGCCGGTCAAGGAAATGAAATTGAAGGCAAAGATCTACGGCGTACGCTATCCTGATCACGCAAAGGCTGCATTGGCCGACGCGGGTATCGAGTATGCAGGCTGGCTGCCAAACTTCAAAGCGCCGGAGGTTTTCTCCAAATACCGTTTTACAGCCCACGTACCCCGCGGCCCGTACGTAAAAGCGCTTCCAGGAATCCCGACAATCCGCCCATTTGAGGCGCTTGCCTGCGGTATCCCACTGATTTCAGCTCCGTGGGATGATACTGAAAACCTGTTTACGCCCGGAAAGGATTTTGTTTTTGCCAACAATAAAGAAGAAATGAAGCGGTGGATCGACCGCGTACTGACTGACGACAAGCTGGTAAAAGAAATGACAGCGCACGGTCTGGAAACGATCCGCAACAAGCATACCTGTGCACACCGTACAGATGAATTATACCAGATATGTGAGGAACTGGGTGTTAACAACTTAAACCAAACTATTACGCTATGAAATTCGCATTCTTCGGTTCGAGCCTCGTTTCAGCTTACTGGAACGGCGCAGCAACCTACTACCGCGGCATTATCCGTGCTATGAATGAACTTGGGCACGAGGTTACATTTTACGAGCCCGACGCTTATGACCGCCAGAAGAACCGGGACATGGAAGATCCAGAATGGGCACGGATCGTGGTGTACCAACCCAATGAAGAGGATGTCGCTAAGGCGCTGAACGACGCGATGGATGCAGATGTGATCATTAAAACGAGCGGGGTAGGGGTGTTTGACGAGCTATTGGAAAAAGAAGTAGCAGCGCTCGGTCAGCGAGATAAGTTCGTGATCTTCTGGGATGTGGACGCGCCTGCGACGCTGGATCGGGTACATCATAATGAAGACGATTATTTCAAGACGCTCATTCCGCAATATGATCTGGTGCTGACTTATGGCGGCGGTGATCCTGTGATCAATGCATATACGCAGCTAGGCGCAAGAAAGTGCGTACCGATCTACAATGCGCTCGATCCCGCCACGCACCACCCGGTAGAAATGCAGAGCCGCTTCGAAGGCGATCTGGTTTTCTTAGGTAACCGATTACCCGACAGGGAAAAGCGGGTTGAGGATTTCTTCTTGAAAGTAGCGTCGGAAATGCCGGAGCAACGCTTTATTCTGGGCGGGAATGGCTGGCACGATAAGCCGATGACCAGCAATATCAACTACATCGGACATGTGTTTACCAAAGACCATAATGCACTCAACTGCTCCCCGAAAGCGATCCTGAATATCAGTCGCGACAGCATGGCAAAATATGGATTTTCGCCCGCAACACGCGTATTCGAAGCTGCCGGTGCCGGTGCGTGCATTATCACGGATTACTGGGAAGGAATCGAATTCTTTTTCGAGCCGGGTGTAGAGATTCTGGTTGCTAGAAGCGGGGATGAAGTAAAGGAAATTCTTTCGTCCCTCACGACAGAAAAAGCTGCTCAGATCGGCCAGGCTGCGTTAAGGAAAGTATTGGAGAAACATACCTATACGCACCGCGCAGTTGAGCTGGATAAGCTTTTAAAAGATGAGCTTACATTCAACAAGGCTGCGGTATGACTGAGGGTAATTTGAAAATAGTTGTCCTGGGTTTGTCCATTACCTCTTCCTGGGGAAACGGGCACGCTACTACATTCAGGGGCTTGATCCGCGAGCTGCACCGGAACGGGCACGATGTTACATTCCTGGAACGCGATGTGCCCTGGTATGCATCAAACCGCGATTTGAAAGACTTTTCTTATTGCAAAACGATCCTTTACCAGGATATCAGTGAACTGAAATCGCTGCACACGGAAACGATAAAGAATGCAGACCTGGTGGTTGTAGGATCTTATGTTCCGGAAGGTGTGGAGGCAGGGAGGTTTGTGACTGAAACAGCCGAGGGGATCACGGCATTTTACGACATTGATACGCCGGTTACCCTGGCGAAGATCAAAAAGGCGGATTACGAATACCTGCATCCGGACCTGGTTCCGCTATATAATATTTACCTGAGTTTCACAGGCGGGCCAACTTTGACATACCTCGAAGAACATTACGGCTCCCCAATGGCGCGCCCATTCTATTGCTCTTTTGATCCCGAACTTTATTATCCCGAGGAACACGAAAAGCAATGGGACCTCGGCTACCTGGGCACTTACAGCGACGACCGTCAGCCTCCGCTAACAGCATTGATGCTCGACGCAGCGGAAAAGCTGCCTGAGGGAAAGTTTGTAGTAGCCGGTCCCCAATATCCTGCGGACATTCAGTGGCCG
Organism: Dyadobacter crusticola DSM 16708; assembly: GCF_000701505.1. Classification (GTDB taxonomy): domain Bacteria; phylum Bacteroidota; class Bacteroidia; order Cytophagales; family Spirosomataceae; genus Dyadobacter; species Dyadobacter crusticola. Next base: position 74,561 of record NZ_JNJB01000007.1, read on the forward strand.
GGCAATGTAGCGCGCATTGAGCACCTGCCGCCGTCGGAACACAGGAAGTTTTACAACAGTCAGCGCTTTGCGATGAACATTACACGCGCAGATATGATCCGCGCAGGTTACTCACCCAGCGTGCGACTATTTGAAGCGGCTGCCTGCAACACACCCATCATCAGCGACTACTGGGATGGTCTTGACACAATATTTGAGCACGGCAAAGAGATCCTGATATCGCGCTCAGCGGAGGATACCCTTGATTTTCTAACAAACATCACCGAAAGCGAGCGGCAGACAATTGCCGAAAACGCAAGGCGCAAAGTGCTTGAATTCCACACCGCCGCCCACCGCGCTACCGAGCTCGAACGCTATTATGCCGAGGCAATGCGAAATCGCGAAGTGAATATTGCGTAGGTCAGACCTGATACTTGTTAAGGTTATTTTGTGGCAGAATGTGGAAGTTTTTAGAATTAATAGCATAAAGTTTGCAGAAAAGCGCATTAAATTTAACTTACGGTCAACTAGTTAAACAGGAACCTGCTTCGGTTCCTGTTTTATTTGGGTTTTACGATACTTGGTAGCCACTGTCCAGTCAAACGGACTTACTCAAACTACTCCGTTCTTCATAGCTTTTCTAACGGCTGCAAGACTTCCGTTAGGATCGGCGTTTGCATCGCCACAACTTTAAACCTCAGTCAGGCATGGTGCCTGGTTGTAAACTGTAATGCTATGAAAAAAGAACGCCACATGCCTTATCCTTCAATGACCAATTTGGTCCCTATCCACAGGCATACGGGCGGGTATCTAACATTTTCCTGATTATACACCGCCGGCATTTTCATGCTGGCAGCTGTCTCTATGTCTAATCAATACCTTCCAAATTACGATGAGTAAAAGCACAAATGCCAAAATACCTCCCACCAGTTTAGATTTTGTAAATGGTGCAGATACACTCAGTTCACACGGATGAGATTTGATTCTGTTACAAAAAATATCAAAGTGCTTTTATATACAAAATGACAATCAACCACACATGAAAAATCAATTATCCCAACTGCTTCTTGTACTTACTATTGCATTGGTCTTTTTAGGATGTAAAATGGATGCAGACCCCGGGAAACAAAATGAAAAATGTGAGCTGATATCATATTCTAAACATGGTTTTCCTTCCTACATTATCTACGATGAAGACGGATTCTTTATCTATGGGAGCTATATTATTAATCCAGGTAAGAACGGAATAAGGTGCGATCGAGACAGTAAAGGAAACTTGTCCAGAGTGTTGAATCTTAGCGAGCTTATTTTGGGAGACACATTAATAGCGGATTATGTGTATGACGGAGGCAATTTGCAAACCCTAAGATATTATGATCGTCAGTATGATATAACTGGGGGACCGAGCAAAAAGCAAATTCTGACTTGTAATTTTTTCTTTGGCAAAAGCGAAAAACCTGATTCGATGCACGTTATCAAGTCACGTGAAGATTCATTAGGGAACGAATATTCGTATGAGCCGACGCGGACTGATAAGTTTTTTTATGATAACAACGGTAATCTTTACAAACAGGAAATATTTAAACAAGAGCTTAATGGAGGGTTTGTGCTTGCATCCACAAATTATCACACCTACGATAGTAAGCCCAACTATTTAAAAAAAATGAAGCAAATATATTTTTTCATAGACCAATCTATTCCGTATTTGTTTTCAAACAATAATCTGCTGTCTACTCGCCATGAAGTGCCAGGGAAGCTTACTACCGAAATCTCCTATAAAGTCACTTATGATGGTGATATGGTACAAGATGATGGAATGGGTTTTTCGGAAATGAAGTGGTCTTGTGATTAGGCTGAATTAGCTTCCAACGGAAGATCACATTCGAAATCGGGCATTTTGCGAATTTCTCGTCAGCGATAACTGAAAAAAAGTGGACATCGCCACGGTTAAGCATACATTATTTGTACAGGCACAATTTTCGGCATAAAAAATCCTGATGCGCAAAAGCTGCTCTGACATAAAGTTAATTTACAACCAAACGCACTGCCACAGCCAGATCAGCTACAAACCGGGGAAGTTGTAGTGACAGCATCCCCGGCGTTGTCAGCTCAATTTCGTGCTGCTCCACCTCAGCTCCATTTAGTGTATCCCAAAAATGAACTGAATAGGTGCCTGCCGACATGCCCGGGATTTGTACGGTTACCTCCATTGCGGGTGCTTTTTCGTCTAAAGTTTTCAGATTCCCGGTTCGCTTCACCAGCGTATTCGTACGCAGTACCCAGCAAATCGCCTGGCTTTCGTCTGCGCAGGCAAAAACAGACACATGGTGGTCGCTTGAAGCTATTTCTTCATTCAGGTTTTTTCGACGGAAGTTTTTCCATTCAATCAGGTTGGTAAAGCCCGCGAGGCTTCGTTGCGCCAGTCTCATGCCGGGTGTAAGACAATGCGGGTGCCTGTTGGGCCAGCGCATTCCGCCGCCCGCCGCGCCCGAAGCCAGGTGCGCCCATTGAATGTGACGGAAATATTCGTCGTCAAAATAGGCAGGAAATGTAATGTGTTTGTCTTTAAAAGCGTGAATAGGTCCGTGCTCGCTGTCGAAAAACGGCCTGGTTGCGGGTAAATGCGAAAGCGCCTCGCGCACAAGCCGGCCCGCAGCAATTGCGGATGCCACGGTATCTTTCGGATTGTCGATCGTGGCGGAATCGTAGAAATGGGTGCTCGCAAAGTCGAGATCGCTGTGACGGAAAATGACATCGGCGGCGGCGGGCTGCTCATTCAGCACCGGTCCGAATATGGATACTGTCTGCGGGTGCGTGCGTCCATATAATCGCATTTCAATATCTCTCAGGTGTGTGCTGAGTTCGCGGACGAAAGTCTCAAAAACGTCTGTGCGGCCGCCTGCGTGCGCCGGGTGAATTTCATTCCAGAGATCCCACGCAAACAGCACGCCGCTGCCGCCCCAGCGCTCGGCAACAAAGCTCAGCCTGTTTTTGATCGCCTGCAAAGTGTCCGGACAAATCAGCCACTCAGAGCGTTTCTTGCAGGGACCTCCGTGTAATTTGTTATAGGGGTGGTGCCGCCAGCGTATCCACATCCAGAAAGTATCCACGGGAGTAAGGAGAATGCGGATGTTGTATTTCGCGCAAAGCAGGAAAAGATCGTCCCACAGCTTGATCATATTAGGCGAGAATTTTCCGGCGGGTTTCTCGAAATACCGGTGCTCCCCCTGCGCATATTCCAGCATCAGGCGAATGCAGGTAACCCCGTGTGCGGCAAGCCAGGCGAGATAATCCTCTACCTGTTGCACATTTTTACGTCTGAAAAGACCATTCAGCTCTGGCCAGGTAATGGCGTCGTTCTGCCCGATCGGAGTCCAGTTCTCACCATCTTCGGTCACAAAATAAGGAGCATCCGGCGCAACCTGCACCCAGGACAACTCCCGCGCCCCATTCAGCAAAGGCAAGCTCAAATTACGACTATCCAAAGCAGGACGAACGTCCCCGCCCATAAGCTCATTCACTTTTCCTTCAAATAAATCCATTCAAACTGCAGGTGACGATAGCTAAAATACCAACAAACCCCTCACCCAAAAACCACCCCCAACAAGCCAAAATCATGCCAGACAGAATGGAAGGCGCTTGGAGTAAAGGTCATTCCCGGTTCCCGGCGGCTAATTTATTCGGTCATTCAAACATTCAGTCATTAGGTCATTAAGTCATTCCCCGCTCCACCGCAGCCCATTCATTCATTCAATCATTCATTCATTCAATCATTCATTCATTGAACAAACGACAAACGCCCTTCGTCAACGCCAGCGTACCGTCTGCCGATGATAATTTCAAATGTCGCTAAATGAGTCTTACTTCCTTTTTTGTCCTGTTTCAATTCTGTTATGTCCATGAAAAAACATCTATTATTCATCTTCTTCCTGTTTGCCGGCGCGATGGAAACGCTGCTGGCCCAGAACAGGGCAGTTACCGGAAAGGTAACGGACGCCAATACTCGTGAGGCTTTGCCCGGGGTCAGTATTCTGGTCAAAGGCACCCAGGTAGGTACCGTATCCGATGCGGAAGGTAACTTCAAGATTGACGTGCCGGCCAATGCTACCGTGCTTGTTTTCAGCTTTATAGGCTACACCACGAGTGAAATTCCGGTGGGTTCCTCAGTCAATCTGGATGTGACCTTGCAGGCCGACACGCGCCAGCTGAGCGAAGTGGTGGTGACGGCGCTGGGTGTGGAGCGTACACGTAACGCATTGCCCTATGCAGCCACACAGATAGACGGAACCGCAATTACCGCCGGAAGAAACCCGAACATGATCAATTCACTCGCGGGCAAAGTGGCCGGTCTCAATATCACGCAGACCAACACGCTCGGCGGTTCTTCGAATGTGGTGATCCGAGGTATCAAATCGCTGACAGGCAACAATCAGGCGCTGTTTGTTGTCGACGGCGTACCCGTGAACAACGATGTAGCGAATACGCGAAGCCAGGTTAGCGGTGGCGGCGGGTTCGATTATGGTAACCCTGCCTCCGACATTAATCCCGACGATATCGCCTCCGTAACTGTATTGAAAGGCGCTGCCTCTACGGCGTTATACGGCTCCCGGGCTTCCAACGGGGTCATTTTGATTACCACCAAAAAAGGGAAAAAGGGTCTGGGAGTAACGATCAATACCGGACTGACAGTCGGGGCTGTGGATAAGAAAACTCTGCCCGTTTATCAGAAAGAATACGGCGCGGGCTATTCGGCAAAATGGGGCGCTTTCGATGTAGATGGTGACGGTGTAGAGGATAACATTGTGCCACTCAGTGACGATGCTTCTTATGGACACAAGTTTGATCCCAATGTGATGGTATATCACTGGGATGCATTCGACCCTACTTCACCGAACTACAAAAAAGCGAGACCCTGGGTTGCCGCAGCAAACGGACCAGAGTACTTTTTCGAGCGATCGGTTTCTACCAATAACAGCATTACCATAGATGGCGGGAGCGACAAGGCTACTTTCAAAGTCGGCTACAATCGCACTACTGATAAGGGGATTTTGCCAAACAGCCAGATCTCTAAAAATATGATCAATTTCGGAGGTAACCTCAATATGACCTCCAAATTGTCTGTCAATGCAAGCGCAAATTTCACGGAGCAGGAAGGGCTCGGCCGCTACGGATCGGGTTACGGGTCTATTAACCCGATGCTCGGCTTCCGCCAGTGGTTCCAGACCAATGTGGATCTGAAGGAGCAAAAGGAAGCTTATTTCCGCACGAAACAGAATGTAGCCTGGAACTGGAAAGGACCGGACGATCTCGAAGCCGCGTATTCCGACAATGCCTATTTCACCCGCTATGAAAACTACCAGAATGACAAACGATACCGCACATTCGGCAATATTTCAACGGTTTACAATGCAGCCGACTGGCTAAAAATCACAGGCCGCGTGTCTCTCGACAGCTACGACGAGATACAGGAAGAGCGTTTCGCGGTGGGCAGTACGACAAATGAGAATATGCCCTATTACATCAAGTATAACCGTACTTTCCGCGAGTTCAACTTCGATCTTTTTGCCAATATGCACAAGACGCTGTCCAAAGACCTCGATCTGACTGGGTTAATCGGTGCTAACATGCGACGGTCTCAGCTGAATTCGATGCGGGCTTCGACAAGCGGCGGGCTGGTAGTGCCGCGGCTGTATGCGCTGTCCAACTCGCGTAACCTGCTATCTCCGCCGATCGAAAGCGAGCAGAATATTGCCGTCGACGGCGTGTACGCCAATGCGACATTAGGATTTCGGGAGATGGTATTCCTTGATCTGTCAGCGCGCCGGGAGCAATCTTCGACTTTGCCGAAGGGCAGCAATGCCTATTTTTATCCCTCGGTGGCGCTCAGCTTTGCTTTCTCTGAACTGTTAAAAACGACCCCGTGGCTCTCCTATGGAAAGCTGCGCGCCAACTATGCCGAAGTGGGCAGTGACGCGCCATTTGGCGCGCTGGATAAATACTACAACAAGCAGGATGAAGAGATTGGCCTGCCGATCGGCGGTTTCAATGGTATCCCGCTGTTCTCGGTGCCCAATACCCGCTTCAATCCCAACCTGAAACCGGAAAGGACCAAAAGCAGAGAGTTCGGTATCGAAATGGCATTTATGAACAGCAGGGTAGGTTTCGATGTAACTACTTATCAGGCCAACACGATCAACCAGATCTTGCCGGTGACGGTGCCTACAACAAGTGGTTATAGCTACAAGTACACGAATGCGGGCGAAGTTTCGAATAAAGGCTGGGAAGTTTCGGTGTTTGCTACACCTGTGAAAACCAACAATTTTTCGTGGACGATCAATGCAAACTGGGCCCGGAACAGGAACAGGGTAGAGTCGCTGGCAGAGGGCGATAATATGATCATTGCGACTTACCAGTCAAGTGTTACCTCCAATGCGACCGTCGGCAGACCGTTCGGGATATTGAGAGGATCAGGGTATTCGTACCACGAAAACGGCGGAAGGCTGATCGACGAGCGGGGACAGTATGTATTATCAAGTCCGACCAAAGAGATAGGTGACCCCAACCCGGAATGGATAGGCGGCATTGGCAACACGGTGAGCTTCAAGGGAATCTCGCTTTACTTTTTGGTTGATGTGAAAAAAGGCGGACAGCTCTACAACCTGGACACTTTTTACGGGTTCGGAACCGGGCTATATCCTGAAACTGCCGGCTTGAATGAACTGGGCAACCCGTCGCGGCTGCCGGTTGCACAAGGTGGAGGGATACTGCTGGACGGTGTGAAAGCCGACGGCTCGCCGAATGATGTGAGGCTGGAAAACCGCGCCTACGCACTCGGTCCGTACGGACCCAATGAATCGCACATTTACGGCGCCGGGTTCGTGAAGCTGCGGGAAGCATCGCTCTCGTATGCGCTGCCGGCAGGTTTGATCTCAAAGCTGAAAGTGGTGAAAGGGATTGATCTTGCGCTGGTAGGACGGAATCTGTGGATTATCCATAAAGATGTGCCTTACTCAGATCCTGAGGCCGGCTTTGGTGCAGGTAACATTTCAATGGGCTACCTGGGGGGAGCTTACCCGACAGCACGTAACATCGGCTTCAATGTAAAACTCAGATTTTGACCAAAAAACCATGAAAAAGACCATTCTATATAGTATTTCAACATTGTTTCTGACGGCGGGCTGCGTCAGTAACCTGGACAGCGATTTTAATATCGATCCCAAGAAGGCCACGGAAGTGCCTGCGGCTACGCTGGTGAGCAACGCGCAGTTCAATCTGACCAATATCATCACGACGCCGGATTATAATTACAATCCATTCAGGTACTATCTGCAATACTGGGCTGCGGTGCAGTACCCGGACGAAAGTCAGTACAATATCAATTCACGCGAGATCAATAAGTCTTTCTGGGATGTGCTGTACCGTGACGTGCTCAGCGATTTGCGTGAAGCGCGGAAGACAGTCGATGCAAATGCATTCCTGACCGAGGGAGCGCGCGCAAGTCAGGTTGCTACCATCGAGGTACTGGAAGTATATGCGTGGTCGGTGCTGGTGAATACATTTGGCAACATTCCATATTCGCAGGCGCTGGATATCAACAATGTACTGGCTGCTTATGAAGATGACGCGGCCATTTATGCGGACCTAATCAAGCGCCTCGACGCAGCAATAGCAAGTTTGAATGCCCACCCTGATGCAGAGGGATTCTCAAACGGCGACTTGTACTACGGCGGGGATGCAGCAAGCTGGATTAAATTCGCGAATTCGCTCAAACTGCGCCTCGCCATCACCATTGCCGACGCAGAACCTGCGAATGCCAAAAAGCTCGCGGAAGAGGCGGCGCCTCACGTATTTACTTCATCGGAAAACGACGCGCAGCTGAACTACACAGCTGCTATGCCAACCGCCAACCCGATGTCGGACATACTTGCAAAAAGGGATGATAACGTGGCGGCCAACACGCTTGTGGATTTGATGAACAAGCTATCAGACCCGCGCATCAATGAGTTCTTTCAGCCTGCAACAGCAGGGCCGAATGCAGGAAAATATGTGGGGGGAATTTACGGGGAAGCGAATGTATATGCTGAGTTTGCACAGCCTGGCAGTCTCCTCAGAGATCCTGTTTTACCCGGTGAGCTCCTTTCCTATACAGAGGTTGAATTTCTTTTGGCAGAAGCCAAGTCACGCGGGTTCAATGTTCCCGGAACTGCTGTCGCGCACTATAATGCGGCAGTTACTTCTTCAATCGTCCACGACTTTGACGGTACGCTGGCAGAAGCCACCGCATATCTGGCCAGGCCGGGAGTTGCTTTTGAAGCTGCTAACTGGAAAAAAAGTATTGGTACCCAAAAGTGGATAGCTATGTATAATCAGCCTGTGGAAGGCTGGAAGGAATGGAGAAGACTTAATTATCCAGTGTTACAAAAGCCGGCGCAGGCGCTGTCCGAAATGCCTTTGCGTTTTCCATATCCATTCTCTGAACAAAACCTGAATGGGGCCAACTATCGCGCGGCGGCAGCTGCTATGGGAGGTGATGAGGTTACCTCACGTATTTTCTGGGATAAACCGTGATACGCTGATTGTTGTAAACAAAATGCCCGGAACGTGCTTTGCATTCCGGGCATTTTGCTTTTATGCCTAGTCGACCCGACCGAGCTCTTTTTTCAGGTTATACCATTTAGTCACGTCGCCTTCTTCGGCATCCGTGTAATTCTTGGCCAGGTAATCCAGGAATGCAAACTTGGCTTCGTCAGATTCCAGGAACAAGTGTGGTACAACACCTTCGGCTTTGATAAAGTATTGGTAGCCGTCGTTAGTGACTTCCTTGGTGGTATAAAACCTCCCTGAACCTTCGAAATTGGTGATCGAGTCGTACAGGTTGTATACATCCTCGTGATCAGCCAGGCTCACGCCCGACAGCCATTCTTCATAATCAGTTACTTTTTCCATTTGTGTTTGTTTTTATAAATATCAATTCGAGTGATCTTTCAAATACGCCTCGATCTTCTCACGGTTGCCGCCAACGGCTTTGATTGCTTCCAGGATCTGCTCCCGGGAGGCGCCGCTCTTTTTTGCCAGATAGTCTATCTCATAATCCTCGCTGGCCGAAACGCGGTTGCGGTCGCGGGCGTCCTTTTTGGTTTTGTCGTCTGCCATGATCGTGCTGTTCAATTTGTTGATTAAAGGATTTTGGGCATAACAGCAAAAACCGTGCTTGCACGCTTTGACCAACTATCCGGATTTAAATTCGGGGTAATTGCAGGAATGCAGGCAGCGCGGGCAGGGGATAGCGTGTCTGTGGAGGTAGTCGAAAAATGGTTTTTACAAGAAAAATTTGAACTATGAGAAAACTTCGTCTACACCTGCCCGCATTAGCCCTGCTCATTTTTGTCGCTTCCTGTTCGCAGGATCAAATTGTCCATCGCGAGGCCGCGGTGAAGCTTGACAAGGATTCTGTAATCCACCAGCTCGGAAGCCACCGGTTTTTTATCTCAGAAGCGTACCGCTTTGTGGGCTCCGATTCTGCGGATCTGATGCAGATTGATCCTAAGTTTGACATTTACCGAAAGGAAGTGTACCTGGCATTTCGCACGAGCGGCTCTGTCCTTTACTGGTTCGGCACTGAGATCGACGAAAGGGCACAGCAGGGCGCCTCTTATACATTTTCCATGAACATCAGAATCGAGCGGCCGATCGGACTTCGTGTTCACTGGGATGACGAGAAGGGTACCGCCGTGGTAGAGTCGGAGCCAAATTCACCTCTGCCGATGATTGTTCTGGGGAAAAAGGCCTATCTGGAAACCAGCACTTACAAAATCTATCCCACACTGGAAGAAGCCAGGAATGCAAGTGTGAGAGGCAGCGCCACATTCATTTACGAAGACGACGATGCCAAGCTTGGAAAGGTAACTTACAAGATCAAATTAAAGCCGATGTACCAATATTACCGCGCGCCCGATCAGCAGAATCACGCCAAATTCGCGGTTTTTTAATAGTTCAGTTCAAAGTTTTTAAACAGTTTTCAGGTACAGCTGCTCTAATTCGTTGGCCGAAATGGAGCCTGCTTGGATAACAGATTGCAGGTTTCCTTCTTTCATGATACCGATCCGGGTGGCCACTTCGCGTGCCCGGAAAATGTCGTGCGTCGCCATCAGGATCGCTGTACCCGAAGCTGAAAGCGTTTTAAGGATTTCGGAGAATTCATTGGAGGCTTTCGGGTCCAACCCGCTGGTGGGTTCGTCGAGGAGAAGCACCTTCGCTTTTTTAGCTATTGCAATCGCAATTCCCACTTTTTGCCGCATTCCCTTGGAGTAGCCGCCCAGCCGTTTGTCGTGCGCAGTACTTTGCAGGCCCGCAGTATCCAGAAACCCTGCCAGCTGGCTCGCCTCATAGCTGAAACCGGCCAGCGATGAGAAGTATTCCAGATTTTCCAGGCCAGTCAGGTTGGGGTAGAGCATGACGGTCTCGGGAATGTAAGCCAGCCTGGTTTTGGTCTCCCCGGCGTGCGTGGCAACGTTCAGTCCATCAATGGACGCAGTACCTGAGGTCGGCTCCACAAAGCCTAGAAAAAGGTTGATCGTTGTTGTTTTGCCCGCCCCATTCTGGCCCAGCAATGCAAATATTTCTCCTTTCCCAATAGTAAGGTTGAGATTGTTGAGCGCGGTATAATCGCCGTATTTCTTGGTCAGATTGCTAGCTTCAAGCATTTTGCCTGTTGGTATGTTGGATGAAATTTCTTCTCATTAATAAAATGGCTGATAATCCCGCGAGCACACTCCATACGATCAGCGGCAGAACGGACGCACTCGCCGCCTCTCTGTGAGCAGTTTTCGCCTGATACTTCGGGTAGCTTGTCCAGTCCAGGTTTTCTGTTTGTACGTTTTCGAATATATACGGGTAAAAAAACTCCCGAAGCTGTTTGTGATAACTTTTGACCGATTGCAGGTATGCAATGTGGCTAGTCAGGTCGGTTTCGGCAATGCGGTTAAGCATTTGCTGTGCGTAGATCACCGGATTAAGCATACCGATTTGTTCGGCCAGCGCTTGTCTTTGTGCCAGCTTTGTAAAAAGCTGTCCGGCCGATTCCCTCGCTTCAACTTCCCCGGCATACTGCATTGCATAATACCAGCCCGGTGAATATTCGTCTTCCGGGATCGGGTATTTGCGGTATTGCGGATAAGCTGCGTAAAAGGTTTCCATTGTTGGTTTTTTAGGTAAATCCCATTTGGCATGATAACCTTCCCGCTGCCTCACTGTCGTTTCGAGCGCTTCGGGGATCGCGATCTGCCCGCTGATCAGCACATTGGCAATGCCTGGAAAAAGCATGCACAGAAATATCCAGCACGAAACCAGCGCGGTAGCATTGAAAGACGAGCTTTTGCCAAGCGAGATCACGAATGCACAAAGAAGAAACCAGAAGAGTAGGTAGCACACAATCACCAGAAAGAGCTTGAAGGTTGGCACCGACCACGGAAGTCCCAGCCACACAACCCCGGCCAGAAAGACGATCAGCGCGGTGAGAACTACGGCTGAAAAGCGGACCAGCAGCTTGATGAAAATAATGGTAAGCAGGCTGGGTGCATTGGTTTCCACGATCCGCCACACACCATGTTCCTGTTCCTGCGAGACGGTGTTGTAGGTGAATGCAATGATCAGGAGCGGAAACAGAAAGATGAAAACGAAAGAAGCGTCGAGGTTGCCGACCAGCAGCGTAAGCGGATTTGTGAGCTCGGAATCGTAAAGCTGACCTTCAATGCCCAGTATCTTGACTTTCAGGCTGAATGCATTTACATCCCGCTGGCCAATCGAGAAAGAAGCCCAGGGCGAAGGGTAATTTGCTGTGTAAAAAAACGGGTAGTACGCGGTAGTTCCGACTGTCTTGCCTTTTCCTTCCTCAGCTACGTGATGCAGGTGGGTTTTCTGCACGGAGGGAATGGAGCTGATGGTTTCGAGCTGGCTGCCAATTACATTTTTTCCGTGGTAGAAACTGTAAATGCCAAATAAGACAAGTCCGGCAATTGCCCAGCGAACCGTTTTCTCGCGGAAGAAATTAATGACCTCCAAAAAGAGGAGCTTACTGCTGATTTTCATAACTGGTATTTGCGTTGCGAAGAAATGAACCCGAGTGCGGCAAACCCTGCGGCAAGCCAGAAAAGCAATGCGATCAGGCTCCATTTTCCATTGTCGATGGTCGCTGCGAGCGAGAGCGGCCGGAACTGAAAAGGCGGCATTTGCTGCCAGTTGGACTGTGCCACTTTTTGCACGCGGTCATTTTTGTAGGAGATCTGTGTAAGGTGAATGTTATTGATCAGGGTTGTTTTGTCGAAACGGTATTTTTCGGTTTGCTTTTGAAATTCCGAGAAAGTGTCGAAGTCTACGCCGCAGAGCTGCATGGATATGTTCCGCAGCGGGAGGTATGGATCAAAGAAACCGAGGATTACGGATACAGCATTCTGTGCTTTGTAAGTGTCTATCAGCTTGTCGAAACGCGATCCGAAGATTTCCGAGGTAATGCGTTCGCCTTCCTGCATGACCAATGCGCCATAATTCACCGGAAGTTGTTGCACGGAATCGACACCGTACTTTTTCAAAGTGTTGGTTCTGAGCGCTGCGAAATGCGGGTCGTCGGGATCGTGGCTGTTGCCTTCCTTGCTTACGTCCGCCTCAATAGCCTGCTCAAATGCGATTTTATCGGGTGCTTTGTACAGGCTGCTGCCGAGTGTCTGGGCGCTTTTTGGTATTACAATAAAACAGATCATCCAGCCTAATACAAGGATAATTAATGCATTTGCTGCGTTTTTACTCATGGCCGAAACACTGGTCACGATCGTGGTGACGATCAGGAAATAGATTGCGTAAACGAGCAGGATCAGTCCGCACCTGAGCAGGAGTTCGGCATTGATATCATTTTGCAGCAGCACGGCGCCGCCAAGCAATGCGGCCAGGACGAGCGGCAGGAATAATAGCCAGGTAACCGCAACCAATCCGGCAGTTTTCCCCGCAAGTATATCAAAGAAGGAAGCTTTTTGGCATAACAGAATTTTGAGGACGCCGTTTTGCTTCAACCCGGCCACCGTGGAAAAGCCCAGGAAAATAATGAAAAGCGGAACCAGCAGCTGCAGCACAAGCGCCATGCTCAGCTCACCAAAGCGTAGCATACCATTTGAAAAACCCGCCTCACTCATGTTGACGGTATTTTGCCGGTGAGCTTCCAGGAATACCGAGTTGCCGACATAGCTGTCGAGACCGAAGTCGAAAAAGCTGAGCGGCGCCTTTTCCCTGAAAACCAGGTAGCCGTAGTGCGCCACCCGGTGGGGATGGCGCTCGGGCTGGTTCATCCAGTGATCCTGGACCTCTGTGGTGTAGCGGGCCTGCTGTGCATTGAACTTATGCACGTAGTTCCAGCCGATGAACCCGGCAAGTAAAAGCATGGCTAATAGAATGCTGTACAAAATAAAAGGCATTTTGCTCCTGAAAACGGTCTTGATCTCATGCAGGGCAACAATGCGGATTAAATGGAGGTGCATAGGAGTGAGTAAATGAAACGGTGTTGCAAATATAAGCGTGCGACTTTTAGATGCAACTATGTTGCATGATTTTGTTAAGCCGTTTCCCTATATTTAGCTCAACCAAATACCAGCTATGTTAGACATTGTCATCGAAGCCCGAAAGGCTGCTATCAGCGAATCTGTCATGGTCAAACGCATTCTTCCATTCCGCCTGCGGAGAATGGTCGGGCCATTTATTTTTATGGACCACGCGGGTCCTATCGCCGACATTCCGGCGAACCCGTCATCACTCGACGTACTGCCGCATCCCCATATCGGCTTGTCGACCGTGAGCTATCTGTTTGGAGGCCAGGTCACGCATCGCGATAGTCTGGGTGTGCAGCAGGTGATCAGGCCGGGAGAAGTAAACTGGATGACGGCTGGCAGCGGCATTGCGCATTCGGAACGTTTTGAAGATCCGGCTGCATTAACAGGTGGGCTGGAAATGATACAAACGTGGGTTGCATTACCCGAGAAAGATGAGGAAGCTGCACCTGATTTCAAAAACTACACGACGGCAGAGCTGCCTGTTTTTACAGACAAAAATATTTGCATGCGCCTGATCGCCGGCGATGCTTATGGTCTTAAAAACGAAGTTAAAACGCATTCTCCATTGTTTTACCTGCACGTGGTACTGCAAGCCGGTGCTCGTTTCGGGTTACCGGCGGGATACAGCGAGCGGGCGGTCTATATTGTGAAGGGAGCTTTGGAAGTTTCAGGACATCGCTACGAGCCCGGTCGGATGCTGGCTTTTAATCCCGGCGTCGATCCGGTGATCATCGCTTTGGAAAATACGACCTTGATGCTGCTGGGCGGTGAGCCGCTGGGCGAAAGGTTTATCTGGTGGAACTTCGTGTCTTCGCGCAAGGAGCGTATCGAGCAGGCCAAGGAGGATTGGAAACAGGGCAGGATTATACTGCCGCCTACTGATGATCAGGAGTTTATCCCACTTCCCGACGACAGATCCCGTCCCGCAGGTACGCCGCCACGACCCGAGCCGCTTTCGTAAATGCTGTTAAAAAACAACTCCGCAGGTAAACGCCTTTGGGGATGCAGGTATCTCATTTTAAGGTAAATTTAATAGACTATAATTTTAATAGAGTAAATAGATTTGCTACTTTTGGAGCATAACAATTTAGTGCTGCGCTTATGCTCTCCAAAGTTCTTTCCCTGCGTCTTCCGTTCTCGTCCTGGTTACTGCTGCCGATCGCGCTTGTTCTTGGCGTGGCCGGTATCCTGATTTTCAATGGGCCACAAACGTTCAATGCGGAAAATGTAACTGAGTTTCTGAACAGCGACTTCGCGCTTTATTTGTTGGTGGGTTTCATTGCACAAATGGTGGACGGTGCATTGGGAATGGCTTACGGAGCTACTTCGTCTTCCTTCCTGCTGGGAATGGGGGTGCCACCTGCGGTCAGCAGCACGAGCGTGCACGTGGCCGAAATGTTTACAACAGGTGCATCCGCAATTTCTCATTTTCGGTTTAAGAACATTAATAAAAAGCTTTTCAAGAGTTTGCTCATCCCTGGCGTCCTCGGCGCAGTTACAGGTGCCTACCTGCTTTCGGATGTGATTGACGGCGATTTTATCAAACCTTTTATCGCCTTTTACATGCTGATCTTAGGTTTGATCATCATCAGAAAGGCGCTTTTGACCAAACTCGCTAAAACAAAAACGAAACGCATCGGTGTACTGGCCGCAGCCGGAGGCTTCCTGGATTCGATTGGCGGTGGTGGATGGGGACCGATTGTTACTTCTTCCTTATTGGGCCAGGGCCGCGATCCCCGCTACACGATCGGCTCGGTAAATGCTGCTGAATTTGTGATCAGCTTTTCAAGCGGCGTAACATTTTTGTTCTTCCATGGCGTGGCAAGCTGGCAGGTGGTGCTCGGCCTGATTGTCGGCGGCGTTATCGCTTCTCCGTTAGGTGCATTGCTTGTGGGCAAGATTAAGCGTAAGCCTTTGATGTTAATCGTAGGTGCATTGGTCATCTTCCTAAGCGCCCGCACTATTCTTCATAGTCTTAATTAGAAAGGGAGGAAGGGGAGGAAAGGGACGAAGGGGATGAAGGGGATGAAGTTATTTCGCTTCCTCCATCAGTCCTTTCCTCCATCCTCCCTTTCCTCCATCCTCCCTTTCCTCCATCCTCCCTTTCCTCCATCCTCCCTTTCCTCCCAAGAAAATCCAGGAACGATTATTGAGCATGTAGATACCGGAAGTCTGGTTTAGGACTTTTCGAACAATCAAACACATACTCGTTCCATCAAATGATTGAAGATCAAGAAAGTACCCCGAAAATTAAGAATTCGAAAAATGCACTGAGCCGCAGAAGGTTTTTTCACCATTCTGGGGCGGCACTGCTAGCCACCACATTCCTGACCTCTTGTGAAGGGCTGCTCGACGATATCCTTCCCAAAAAGAACGGAGCGGAAAAAGGCGAGGAGGAATCAGGACCTAAGAGGGACCAGACGCTTGCATTTTTTGGCGACAGTCTCACGATCGGGGCTGGCGGCACAACGCCTTACGGTAATATGGTAGGGGAGGCTTTCCCCGGCAGGCCCATTGTCAGCGACGGGATCGTTGGGCAGGTCGCATTGTCAATCGCGATCCGGCAAGGCGGCACTCCGCTAAAAATTTCTGTGCAAGGTGGTAAGTTTGATGGTACCAACGAGATAAAGGTAACCAAGCTGAACAATGAGTTTCTGTCGACGCCGATCAACTACGAGACTTACAGCAGGACCGGAACAATCGTGGGTGTAAAATGCACGATCACACGCACCGCGAATGACAATGGCGAAAGCTACACGATCAAGCCCGATGCAGAAAGTACCCTCGACATTCCCGAAGGTTCGATTTTCGAACTGGATGATGCGACGCGACTGAGAACGGCAACGCAGATCCTCTGGTATGGCCGCAACAACATTACCAAAGGAAGTGCCCAGGACGAAATTCTCGAAGCGCTGGACAGTTCCATTGCTTTTATAGAAGAGCCGAAAAGGTACCTTGTTGTGGGTATGTTGCAGGCCAGGCCGGAAAATAGAGGGACCGACCGATATAACCAGGTAATTTCAATTAATGAGAAACTAGCCAGTCGGTACGGCAGCAACTACGTGCCTATGACACCGCCAACCGCCGACGAAATGGCCGCTATCAATTACACACCCACTGAGCAGGACCTTGCGGATATTGAAAATATGAATTTTCCGACCGGAATGCGCCCCGACGATCGTTCGGATGAAATCCATATCAATGACAAAGGATATAGGATTGTGGCAAATCGGGTAATTTCCAAATTGAAAGAACTGAAATATTAAGTTCTGATTATTAATACAAAAAACGCTGGCTTTTGAAAAATGGCCAGCGTTTTTTTAAAGCTGAATTACGCGTTCGATTTTGATTTGTTCGAGGAAAATTTCATCGTGTGAAATAACGAGGATTGTTCCCTGATATTCATTCATGGCCGCAGTCAGAATTTCCAGGTTTTGTAAATCAAGATTATTGGTTGGTTCGTCGAGCACGATCATATCGGGCGACTGGCTGATAATGGAAACAGAACAAAGCATTAAGCGCATCTTTTCACCGCCACTTAATGCAGCACAGGGTTTATCCCAGAATTCCCTTGTAAAAAGAAAGCGGTTAAGTCTCACTTTCACTTCATGCTCCTGTAAAAAACCATCGTTGAATTGTTGAACCTGATCAAAAACGGAAAGTTCATTTCTGATCAATGAATAATCCTGATCAATATAAATAGATTTGAAATCTGCGCGTTCAATATTTCCGGTTTCAATTGCCAGCTGACCTAAAATCAGTTTAATTAAGGTTGTTTTACCTGAACCATTATTTCCCTTTATAGCAATGCGTTCGCCGCTTGTGATTTGAAAATCAAATGGTAATTCCCACAATTGCTGCTGACCATAATGGAAGTTGATCTGCATTGCGCTGAAGAGTATTTTTCCTTTGTGCAAACCGGAATTATCCAGGTCCATTTTCATTTTGTCAATTCCTGGCGAATCACGTCGCAATGCAGTTAGTTCCTGCGCAATCGCACCCACTTTCTCCGCATGAATTCCTTTGATCTTTGAAGTACTTTTTTCAGCATTATTTCTCAGCGTGTTCATCATGATCGTGGGCAAGCCGGCTTTTTCCTGCTTCTTTTTGCCGCGTGCATCAAGTTTTTGCTGCCGCGCCAAAGTCTCCTTTTCGGTCTCCTTTGCCTTTCGCAGTGCCTTTTCCCTGCTTTTCAGGTCTTGTGCCAGTGCCTCGCGTTCGACTGCCTTTTGTTGCTGGTAAAAATCGAAATTGCCTCCGTAGGTAGTTATCCCTTTTTTGCTCATTTCATAAATTATTTCAACCAGGTTGAGCAGAATTCGGTCGTGACTTGCGACCAGCATTGTTCCTGAATGCATTTGAACGAAATTGTAAAGCAGCTTTCTGCCTTCGGCATCGAGGTGATTACTTGGCTCGTCGAGCAGAATGATCTCAGGATTGTGGATCCGTATACCTGCGAGAAACACTTTTGTTTTTTGACCGCCACTTAGTTCGCCCATTTTTTGGTGCAGGCTTATCTCCGGCAATTTCCAGAGCTCAAACGCTTCACGGCAACGTTCTTCAATCGTCCAGTCGTCGGCCAGCAAAGTCAGGTTTTCTTCGCTTACATTTCCATGAAGTATTTGATTCAATGCATTTACTTTTTCGTAAATGCCGAGTGCTTCTGCAATGGATTGCGCATTGAATTGTCCGAATAGCTGAGGTATGTAATACGGTTTTGAATTGCATTTGATAGTACCGGATTCCGGTAATATCTGGCCTGCAATAATCTTGATTAATGTAGATTTTCCACCACCGTTATTTCCTATTAATGCAGCCTTATCGTGTGGGTGAATTGTGAGACTGATGTCGTGAAACAACATATCTCTATTGGGATGCGCATAAGCGACATCTTGAATAAAAAGCATAATTTCTTCCTTTTAAAGTAAATAATGGCAGACGCGAAATGCGAGGCTGCTTTGACTTTTTGTGAAAGAAATTTGCTCTTACATGGAAATGTGTGATGGATTTTGGAAGTGCAAAAATAAAGAAATCAATTTTTTACTTCCAAATAAAAACAGGAAACTCCATCTCATTTCTGAAATGGAGTTATCGAAAGGTTATTGTTAGATAAGGTTAAAAAGCTTGCTGATGCGGAACCTGCTGCATACACAAAGCTGGGGAATATCTGAGGTATAAGTAGCGCGTTCAGCGAAATGGAAAACACGGGCCGAAATGCGCTTTCCAGTTTAACTTGCTTAAAACCAGCTGAGGTAATTTATTTATTCACTTATTTCAATCCAGGTAGGAGCGTGGTCGCTCGACTTCTCCCAGCCACGCACATCTTTGTCGACTCCCGCCGAAATCAGCCTGTCTTTGAAGTGCGGACTCAGCAGGAAATGGTCGATCCGTAAGCCGGCATTGCGGCCAAATGCATTTCTGAAATAATCCCAGAATGTATAAATCTGCTCGTCCGGATGTAGTGTTCGGAGTGCGTCGGTCCATCCCTGATCAACAAGGGTTTTGAATGCAGCGCGGGTCTCAGGTCTGAAAAGCGCGTCGTCTCGCCAGCGCTCGGGTTTGTAAACATCCAGGTCAGTGGGCATTACATTGTAATCACCTGCCAGGATCACAGGCACATCGTGCGCCAGGAGCTCCGCTGCGTGTGCGATCAGATTGTTGAACCAGCGCAGTTTGTAGTCGAATTTCGGCCCGGGCGCAGGATTTCCGTTGGGCAAATAAAGGCAGCCGATCAGCATATTTTCGATGATCGCTTCGAGATACCGGCTGTGAGGATCTTCTTCTTCACCTGGCAGCTGGCGTCGTACTTCCTGTATTTCGAGGCCGCGGGTGAGAATAGCCACACCATTCCAGCTCTTTTGTCCGTGCCAGATTGCATTGTAACCTGCGTCCGCAATCGCCTTTTCGGGGAATTTCTCCTGTGGTGCTTTCAGCTCTTGCAGGCAGACGATATCCGGTGCCTGCTCTTCCAGCCAGCGGAGCAGTACAGGCAGGCGGCCGTTTACACCATTCACATTATAGGTTGCGATTTTCATCCTTTTTGATCAACTATTTAATTTAACCCTTCACAAAAACCAGGCCTCGCGGCAGCGACATTATTTTAGCTCCTGGCAAAACGCCAGCAAGCGGGAAAGGTCTTTCTCGTCCGTGTAGTTTACAGGATTTTCTTTCAGGTACCGCGTAATCTCGTCTTTGTGTTTTGGGAAAAGCTTGCTGATGCTGTTTTTGCCGGGGATCAGGAACCGGTCATTTGGATCCATGAAAAAGTAAAGGATCCTGTGCCCGAAAATGGCCTCAGTATCCATCTTCAATTTCCTTGCGCCGGGTGCCGCCTCATTGGAATAGGAGTTGTAAGTAGTTACAGATGAAGCAGTATAGGAAATGCCGTAAGGTCCGCCTTTTTCGTTACCGATCCTCGCAAGTACGTGCTTTTTGGCCAGCTTAATGACGCCGAAAGCAGCTACCATTTCGCAAAAACCATAATGTTTATCATTATAGAAAATCTTTCCCTGTACGTCGGCAACCTTCACGAGTTTCTGGTCGAGGAGTTCGAGGGTATCTTTCTGATTATTCAAAAAGAGCAAATTCCCACCCAGGTACGTGTAGTTCAGAAGCGCCTGCTCGGTTCTCCCGCCGTAAAAAAGGATTTTCCCGGGCTGAAATGAAGGAAACTGGTACTGCTCTGCAACAGGGATTACCCTGTTAGGATAGTCTCCGGCCTTCACCTTGAAGGTTTTCATGGTTTGTCCATGTGCGGCGAGCGGCAGCCAGCTGAGCACTGCGAGCAGACGAACTAATGTCGGGCGTAAATTCATTTGCATTGTGTTTAAGCGCCTGAAAATGGATCAATTTACATTGCCTATCTGATCAAAACCGATGCTGCGGGCAGCTCGTCCGCGCGGGCAAAAGCTGTCTTGTATTGTGCTTCCAGTTTGCTGAGTTCCTTCGTTTTCCCCTGGGCTGTCAGGCTCTGCTGCAAGCCTTTGAGCGACCAGCCATTCCCGGGATTTTTAGCCAGATCCTCACGGTACACCTGCTCTGCCTGAGCAGCTTTTCCTGATTTAAGCAGGTACTTGCCCAAAAACTGCCGGCTTGGAATGGGCCAGTCTTTGGGTTCCGTATAGATCAGGTTGTCTTCCAGCTTCACGGCAGCTTCGAGTGAGGCAATTGCGCTTGTTTTGTCTTTTTGTTCAAATAGCACCGTACCGGCGAGGATCCGTTCTGCAATGCGGGCAATCTCAACCGGTGAGTTGAAAGGAATGCGACGTTTGGTCAATGCAGGATCGTTGATATTGTCGCGCAGGATTGAAAGCTGTGCCGCGGCCGAGTCGGTTTTGCCGGTCTGGGTAAATGCAACTCCCTTCGCAAATGCAGACAGGATTTTCGAGAAGTTCCATTGCGGGTCAATGTAAGTGGTATCGCTCAGTATCTCGTTCCATTTTCCCATTCTGACCATCGCCATTTGTGGCAGCATGTATAAATATTGGTCGTAAGTGCCTTCGTGAGACGGCGCTACGGTTTTGCGGAGCCGCTGGGCGTAGCGGGCAGCATCTTTGTACATTCCACCCGTTAATGCGCAGTAGGTTTGCACCGCGAAATAGTGCGCAGAATGCTTGTTAAGCGACAGATGCTTGGCGAGTGCGTCGTAGTAAAGCAAGTTATCGTCTGCAACATTGTTCACCTCCACGCCTTTTGCATACAGCCCGTTGCGTTCGTACTCGTGACTCGCCATGTGCACCATATGAGCGACGCCCGGGGCTACATTTCGAAGCGTTTCAGCACTTGCCAGCGCTACCTCGGGGCGGCGGGAGGCTTCGGTCAG
Organism: Dyadobacter crusticola DSM 16708; assembly: GCF_000701505.1. Taxonomy (GTDB): domain Bacteria; phylum Bacteroidota; class Bacteroidia; order Cytophagales; family Spirosomataceae; genus Dyadobacter; species Dyadobacter crusticola. The sequence continues at coordinate 95,954 of NZ_JNJB01000007.1, forward strand.
GTGAATGTGGTAATGCAGGGCAGCCGGGTGTTTGGGGCTTTCTTTCAGTACCTGCTCACATAGGCGGATCAGCTCCGGTGTCCACGATTTTGCACTCCCGTCCTTGTTCCAGAAGTCCCAGGCGTGGATCAGCATCATCGCATCGATATACAGGATTTTGTATTCTTTTTCGGCCGGATTTTGTGCTACAAGCTCTTTCAGGCTTTTCGCATAAGCCAGGTTCAGCTCGCGCCTGCGGGAATCGTCGGGCCCTTCGGAGTAGCGCGTGTTCATGCTTTTGATGAGAGCCTGGCCGGTTGCGTTCGCATTAGCGGCAGCCGCATTCATGCTGGCCAGTACTTTCGAGAGCTCAGCAGGTTTGGTATAGCTGTGCGCTGCATTGTAGTAAGGCCCCATAGCCAGAGCCTGTCCCCAGTAAGCCATCGCATTCTCAGGGTCGAGTCGGGCGGATTCGCGGAAGGAAGCCACCGCTTCCCGAAAATGGTAGCCGTAATACAGATTAAGTCCCTGATCGAAGAAAAACTGGGCGCTGTCATTTTCAGTGGCAACCGGAAAAGAATAGTTGCCCCAGCCGGGCATCGAGCCGATGAATTTTCCTTCTTCGTTCAAGCCTGCCGGGCCGGCGTAAGCGGGTCCGCAAACGGCTATGTCTTTTGCGCTTGTGACGTAGCCCGGTTCTGTTTCACGGAAATACATGAAGGCCGCAGCCCCGACGAAGGTAGCGCCTAATGCAGTTGTTAATAAAAAGGTTCTCATAGTCGATCTTTTTCTTCCTTTCCAAATAGCCTGTGCGTGCGAGAGTGAAGTTTATTCTGTAATATAATAATTAAAAGCTCACGCAGCTTTTTGCGGCAAGTCAGCCATTATTAAGTTTTGTGATAATACCTTAATTTTTTGCACGAAAGAAAGTCTTGGTATATTTTTATAAAATCGTAATATCACGCTAGTTCTATCAACTTCTTCTAAAACTTACCTTCATAATAGTTAAATGTACATAATGCAGCTTAACACTTTTATCGCTTGTCATGTACAACCCGTGTAGCCTGTATGATCAGCCACGATTTTAAGGAAATATTTAATGCCAGCCCGGTCCCGAGCCTGGTGATAGAAGCTGATGCGCCTTCGTTTACGATCACGGAGGTGAATGAGGCGTTTCTTCTGTTCAGCAGCAGAAGAAAGGAAGATCTGGTCGGCCGGAGCTTTTGTGGTGCTTTCGACGAGGTACTCTCCGGCCAGGCGAGTTTATCGCTGACAGTGTTGGAGCAGGTAGCCGCTACCGGCAGGTCAGGTGTCACACCTGTTATGCGGTACGTAACTCCGCCGGACGAGCAGGGCCAGGTATCCGAAGTATTTTACCAGTCCACCTGTACTGCCGTCTTCGGCGAAAATGGACAGGTAAAGTACATCCTGAAATCGGTTATGGATGTTACCGGGGATGCAAGTAAGACACGCAATCACGGGCTTGTGCTTGATATCAGTGAAACGCGGCGGCTGGAAGAAGTGGAACACCTGGAACGGACAGTTCTGGAAATCAATGCAGGAAAGAACTCTCAGCTGAATGAAGTACTGCTGTACTATGTGACAGGTATCGAAAAGATTTTCCCGGGAATGACCTGTTCTATCATGGGGATCAAAAACAGCAGGCTGCAAAACTGGGCGTCGCCTTCGCTGCCGGCAGAATACACTGACTCAATCGTAGATCTTGAAATTGGCCCGAAAGCGGGCTCCTGCGGTACTGCCGCATTTACAAAAAAAATGGTGGTGGTGGAAGATATTGCAACTGACCCGGTGTGGGCAGATTACAAAGAGCTGGCGCTTAGACATAACCTGCTTGCCTGCTGGTCGCATCCGATCATTCTCTCGGATGATACCGTGATTGCGACTTTTGCTGTGTACTATAACAATGTCAAAGCGCCGAATGAAGAAGAGCTCAAATTCGTTGCCAAAGCCGTGGCATTGCTTACAGTCATTCTTGAAAACCGCCGGAATGTTGACCTGATTGCCGACACTGCGCTGCTGATATCGCAGGGACAGGAGCTGGCGCGCTTTGGTACCTGGCAATGGGATCTTGATACGAATGTGGTAAGCTGGTCAGACACTTTGTACGCCATTTACGGTCTGCAAAAGGGTGAATACAATCCTAGTCTGGAAGGGTATCTTGCTTTGGTGCACCCGCTCGACAGGGAGCGCGTGCGGGCAGGACTCGAAAATGCAATGAAAAACAAGACTGACATCGAATTCGAAGAACGTATCATCCATGCCTCGGGTGAGGTAAGATACCTGAAAACTTGGAGCCGGTCGAAGCTTGATGACAATGGCCGCATTGTAAAAATGATCGGAGCGTGCCTGGATATTACCCAAAGCAAGAAAATACAGGAAGAACTGCTCGCCAGCGAATCACGTTTGCGCAGCCTGGTCGACGCGCAAACGAATTATGTGATCCGGACTGACCTGCTTGGAAACTATACCTATTACAACAGTAAGTACCGGGAGGATTTCAGGTGGTTTTACAATGATGAGAACTTCCTGGGCGTCAATTCGATCATGGTCGTAATGCATTATCACCGCCTCAGCGTGGTTGACGTGGTGAATAAATGCCTCCTCGAACCCGGTAAGATCTTTTCGGTAGAGCTGGATTACGTGCAGCAAAGCGATAAGCCCAGATCCGTGTTCTGGCATTTCACAGCATTGACCGACTCAGTTGGCGAACCTGTGGAGATCCAATGCATCGGGATTGATATTTCTGAACAAAAACAGGCTATTGACGAGCTACGGAAAAGCAACCAGCGGTACGAGCTGCTCAATATGGCAACGAACGACGCCATTTACGACTGGGACCTGGTAGCACAGCGTATTGAATGGGGAGGCGGGTTTTTCAGGCTGTTTGGTTTCGAGCTTGGTGACAAAGAGCCCGCTGGTGAATGGGCGCGGCATTTGCACCCGGAAGACCGTGCGGCTGTGGAGCAAAGCCTGGCATTGCAGCTTGCCGGACGCGGCCAGCGGTGGAGTGCTGAATACCGGTTCAGGCGGGCAGACGGCACTTACGCATTTGTTGAAGACATTGGGTATATCACCCGCAACCGGCGGGGCAAAGCAGTGAGAATGATCGGGGTAATGCGCGATATATCCCGGCAAAAGGAGGAAGAATATGAACTCAAATTGCTGGGATCGGTGATCACGAACACCAGCGACGCCGTATTGATCGCCAAGTCAGATCCGGGTGACGTTACGGGCTTGCAAATCCTGTACGTGAATGCAGCATTTACCAGGCTCACGGGCTATACTCCTGCTGATGTCGTGGGCAAGAGCCCGCTCGCATTGGAGGGATTCAGATCTTCCGAGAACGATTTCGAAAAGCTGCGGGATGCAGTTTCCAATCTCGAACAGCTGAAATCAGAGATTGTGTACTACGAGAAAGAGGGTAAGGGTTATTTCATCAGTTTGTCGCTTCACCCGGTTGTAGACGAGGCGGGGCAGCTTACACACTGGATTTCCATTGGCCGCGACGTCACCGAGAAGCGCCGGTATATCAGTGAGATTGAAGAGCGTAACCAGAAATTACAGCAGATTGCCTTTATGCAATCGCACGTGATCAGGGCTCCGCTGGCAAGATTGATGTCGCTGATCGATTTGATGAAAAATTACGAGAACTCGGCCGAGGAAACCAGTGAGCTGCTGGATCATGTACTTTCGTCCGCGCATGCATTGGATGAAATTATCAGGGATATCTCCGGCAAAACCGAGGAGATCAGATCTTAAAAGCCAAATTTGACACCAAGCGCAAGGTTAAGAATGTCGCCTGGCTTCAAAAAGCCGGTATTCTGTACGTAGCTGATCAGCAGCAGATCGTAGGTTCCGAGCTCGTAGTATAACTCCACCTGGCGCTTGCGCGTCCGGGGCGTCACGTCCCTTCCCACTTTTCCTCCGATGTATAAGCCGGGCCTGACAGACGTAGCCCACCAATAGTAGCCTTTGGGATAGTAACTCGGCCATTTCCAGTCAAACTGCGGGCCGAATGTGTAGCTGAGGTAAATGCCTGCTGAAAATGGTTTGATGTAGTAAGAATCGCGCAATGGGACCGACCACGGCGAGTAGGTGGTTTTACCCGTAATTGTAATTAATGCATCGCCACCGAATTCCTCCGGTAAGTACCCGAACAGGAAGTCTGTTTCAAGTGTACGGTTTTTGGAAATATAACCCGGACCGCCGGACAGGAAGCCGGTTCCACCTGCGAACTGCAATTTTACATGGTCTGGCAGAAACCAGTGTCTTTGGGGTTGGGACAGATCAGTGCTTTGGCCCGAGGCGTTAAGTTGTGCGAAAAGCAAGCAGAGGAGTAGTAATTTCTTCATAATTTCTAAAATTCAATTCTTTTGATATCGTGGCCGCCTTCCCATAGTTTGATCAGCAGATAACCTCTTGCTCCCATGCTCGTCGTCACCACATAGCGAACGCCGTCTTTGTAATATTCACCGTCTGCAAATGAATGCTGGTGACCATATAAGCTCATGTTGACGTTCGGATTATCGCCCAGCAACTTTGCAAACTCTGGTTCCAGCTTTTTGTCGAAATCATTGTCGTAAGGCGGCACGTGACCTATTACGATCATCTGTTTTTCTTCCGGATTGTCGGCCAGCTGTGTTCGCAGCCAGGGTAGGTTCGGCACTGTGCCGTCGAAAGCGTACTCCCTTGAGTTGGTGTTGATGAAAATGAACTTGTAGTTGCCGTAGCTGAAAGCGTAATTCAGCGGTCCGAACATTTTCCTATAAGCATCAGGCCCGTTTGCGATCACATCGTGGTTGCCGATGACGGTCATGTACGGGACATCGAGGCGCGACATAATGCGGTTGACCCATTTGAGTTCCTGCGCCAGTCCGAAGTCGGAAATGTCACCGGCGTGCAGCACAAAGGAGATACCTTTCTGGTTGTTCGCACTTTTGACGAACTCTTCCGACTCGTCGTACCAGCGTTGGGTGTCGCCCATTAAAATAAAGCTCAGCGTATCCTGGATGGGCGTGGCGTGGAGCCGGGCAATGTTTTTTTCGTTGAGGTTCGATTCCCCGTTCAGCAGCTTTACCTGGTTAGGGTTGTATAAAAACAGGCTGTCACAGGAAGAAAGGCTCAGTAGTAAGAAGAGCAGTAGTGGTTGAGCAATGCGGGCCAAAGTAGAGTTGTTTTGTCGGTGAGATGATGTGGATTATGTTGTACAAATATTTTAAACAAACTCTTTAAACAACCATTTAATTCCCGAAATTCTGCTTAATTGCTGAAATTTGGCATATTTAAGACGAAAAACCCCGAATGAAAATGTACTTTCCGCCGGTATGATTTTTGCACTGTTCCCGTTTTTACCTCACATATCAAAAATGAAGCGATGAAAATCAGAAACATAGTGGTATCCCTCGGTCTTGCATTGATTACCTTTTCGGCCTCGGCCCAGGCAGTGTCTAAAGACTCTATCAACCTCCTGAAAAACCAGAAGGAAGCGCTTGAACTGAGCAAGAAGTTGAACGATCGTAAGCTTGAACTGGCGAAGCTGGAAAACGAGCTGCAAAGCAAAACGGAAGAAGCCGCAAAGACCGCAGAAGCAGCAGAACGCTCAGTAGAACAAAACAGAAAAGCGGCAGACAGGCTTAGCGACGATCCGCAGGATAAACGCGCCGCAAAGCGGGCCAGCAAAAGCGCGAGTTCAGCGAACAGAGATGCAAAAAAAGCAAGAAGGGCGGCGGACAGCCTCGAAAAATTGAAAAGAAATATCGATAACCTGAGAAAGGATATCAGCCGGGATGAAGAAAAACTCGCGTCGCTGCCGGGTACCTCAGGAATGTAAAATGCAATTATGCAATGCGAAAGCGGGTCAGTTCTGGTCCCGCTTTTTTTGTGCGCAATGCCGTCGTAAACTCCACCTAAGAGTACGAAAATTATAATTTGGCTTTCCGTTCAAGTATATTTTTCTGCCATTCTTCCTTTTTGTGTGAAACAAAAATAGATTTACTAAACACTGTTTATTATATTCACGGCGTATTTCAGAGACTATGGCGATTAAGGAAAGGAAAGAGCGGGAAAAGCAGGATATGAGGAACCTGATCATCGATTCGGCAACTCAGTTGTTTCTGAAGCAAGGTTATGATAAGACGTCCATTCGTAACATTGCCGAGGATATTGAATATAGTCCCGCTACTATCTATCTGTATTTCAAGGATAAGGATGAGATTTTCTACATTATCCACGAGAACGCATTTGAGATACTCGACAAACTTTTGCGTCAGCACAATTCCGTCACCAACCCATTCGAACGGTTGCGTGAGCTAGGGAAAACTTATGTGGATTTTGCACTTGCAAACCCCGATTATTATGATCTCATGTTTGTAATGCGGGCTCCATTGGCCGAGATCAAGCAAAAGGAAAAATGGAGTGCAGGTGAATGTGCATTCGGATACCTGCTCGAAACCCTTGCAGAGTGCATTGAGCAAAAGCTGATCAGGCCTGTCGACAAGTTTGTGGCTGCTATGACAGTCTGGTCCTTTGTACACGGGCTCGTTTCACTCTACATCAGGGAAAGGATTTGTATCCTCGAAATGCAAGATGAAGATGTAAGAAAATTGATGAATGCATCCCTTGATCATTTTTTGAATCAATTGAAAACCTAAAAAATTTGCCCTCTTAATGAACACTGTTTAGTAAATAAACGATACTTAGTATGAACGTCAATTTTAAGGCGCCCTCGCGGCGGCTGTTACACTATGCTTTTGCCTTTTGCCTGATGATTTCCGCTGCAAATGCACAGGATGCGACCTTGCAGCAGTACATTGACCAGGCGTTGAAAAACAACCAGGGAGTAAGGCAGCAGGGCTTCTTACTGGAACAAAATCTCTATGCATTGAAGGAGGCTAAGACGCTTTTCCTGCCGGAAGTAAATCTGAATGCTTCCTACCTGGATTCGCGCGGCGGCCGCAAGATCAGTATCCCGATCGGCGACTTGCTGAACCCCGTCTACAATTCTCTGAACCAACTTACAAATACCTCGGCTTTCCCGCAGGTGGAGAATGTAAGCCAAACTTTCAATCCTAACAATTATTACGATGCCCGTTTCAGGACCTCGCTGCCTATTTACAATGCCGAAATCATTTATAGTTCGCGTATCAGAAAGGAGCGGATCAACTTGCAGCAGGCTGAACTGGATGTTTACAAAAGAGAGTTGGTGAAAGAAGTTAAGCTGGCTTACTACGCTTGTTTACAAGCAAATGAGTCGGTTTCTATCATTCAGAACGCTGTTTCGTTGGCCAGGGATAATCTGCGCTTTAATCAGGCTTTGGTGAAGAATGACAAAGCGATCAGGACAGTGGTAAGCCGGTCTGAAAACGAGCTGATCGGCCTGGAAGCGAGGCTGGAAGATGCCAAAAACCAGTCTGTGAATGCGGTTGCCTATTTCAACTTCCTGCTGAACAACCCGCTGGACAGTCCGGTCAATTTGTCAAAGCCGGAAGAGAGTAGCCTCGTGGCGGATATGCCTGCGGGCGGAAAGCGGGAAGAGCTGGTCAAGCTGGAATCTCTTTCCAAAATCAATGCGCTGTCTGTTCAGCTTGCAAAGTCGGCCGCATTGCCAAAACTGTCGACGTTTATCGACCTGGGTTCGCAAGGTGACTTCCTGCGTTTCAACAATGATACCCGCTATTATCTGTTTGGCGTCACGCTCGACTGGCGCGTTTTTGCGGCCAACCGGGTGCAATACCGAACCAGGCAGGCAGAAATGGAGGTGAAAGCAGCGGGTGCGCAGCTTGATCAGGCGGAGCAGCAACTGTTGTTACAAACACAAACTGCGACCAACCGGCTTCGCTCTGCATTGCAGATTTATCAGGCTTCGAAGAGCCAAACCGCATTATCTCAGCAGTACTACAATGATCAGCAAAAGCTGTATCGGGAGGGGCAGCTTCTGTATATCGAGCTGCTCGACGCACAGAACAGGCTGGTCAGCGATCAGATGCAGCAGAGCATTTCTTATCTCAATGTACAAACCCGCGCCGCAGAGCTGGAACGCGCAAAGGCAAGCTATGTATTTCAAAACTAAAATGTCATGAAAACAACTACTCAGGTTACACTACCGACTTTACTATTTGCTTCGCTGCTTTTGCTGGCAGGATGCAGGGAAGAGAAAAAGCAGGAACAAACCGACAATACCATTCCTGTAAAGATCGTCAGTCCGGCTTCTCTGAGCCAGGCGCAGGCTGTTGAAACATCGGGATTGCTTGCTTCGGACAGTGAGGCGCGGCTGTCGTTCAAAGTGAGTGGCATTATCAGTTCTATTTCGGTCAAAGAGGGCGACAGGGTCCGCAAAGGGCAGGTACTTGCGACTTTAAACACCACCGAGATCCAGGCGCAGGTAAACCAGGCCGAAGAGAACTTCCTGAAAGCGAAACGGGATGCGCAACGCGTACAGAACCTCTACCGCGACAGTGTAAATACCAAAGAACAGCTGGAAAACAGCCAGACCGCATTGATTCTCTCAGAAAAGCAGCTCGACATCGCAAGGTTCAACTTGTCGCAAACCCGCATTGTATCGAATGCAGACGGCGTCGTGATCCGCAAGCTGCAAAATGCAGGCGAGCAGGTGCAGGGCGGTACTCCTGTTTTGTACATCAGCAGTACTGCAAATAAAGACTGGGTAGTCAAATGCGGACTGACGGATAAAGACTGGGCGCGGCTCAAAGGTGGAGAAAAAGCAGAGGTCACATTTGATGCTTACAAGCAGACTTTCAGCGGCAGAGTCAGTGCCATGGGGCAGGGGAGTGAGGCGGGATCGGGTTTGTATCAGGTTGAAATAAAACTCGATAAGTCCGTATTGAAGCTTGCAAACGGTCTTTTTGCCAAGGTAAGTATTTACCCGAACGAAAAAACGGATATGATCTCACTGCCGGTGGACGCATTGATCGAAGGGGAAAGTGACAGTGCATTCGTGTTTGTGGCGGAACGCGATAAAGCCGCCAGAAAGCAGGTGAAAATCGCCTATCTGGAAGGTAACAAAGCCTACATTGTGTCTGGGATCGAAGCAGGGGCCAAGGTGATCAGGGAAGGCTCAGCTTACCTCACCGACGGATCAGCAATTAAGATTATTCAGTAAACAACAACAGACGAAATCATGAAATTACCTGAATTTGCTGTTAAAAATTACCAGTTTACGCTGGTGGTTTTCCTGGCCGTGATGGCGCTTGGTATCTACTCTCTGCTTACAATGCCGAGAAGCGAAGATCCTGACATTCACCCGCCGCAGTTTACCGTAGTGGTCATTTATCCAGGTGCCAGCCCCAAGGATATGGAGCAGCTTGTAGTAGATCCGATGGAGAAAAAGATCAACGAGCTGGACAATATGAAGCACGTGATCACCGACATTCAGGATGGTTTGGCAGTGATGCAGATCCAGTACAAGTACAGCTCTGATCCGGAAGACAAGTACCAGGAGATTGTGCGCGAGATCAACAGCATTCGCGGCCAGCTGCCTGCAGACATCGCGGACATTCGCATTAACAAACAAATCCCTTCCGATGTAAGTATTTATCAGTACGCCCTCGTAAGTGAGAACGCGACCTATGTGCAGCTGAAAAAGTATTCGAAGGAATTCAAAGAGCAGCTGGAAAAAATCAAGAGCCTCAAAAGGGTAGACTACCAGGGTGTGCCCGAGCCTCAGGTGAAGGTAAGCCTAAACTTGCAGAAGATCGCCCAACAACAGCTTACCCAAAATCAGGTCATCGCCGCCTTGCAAAGCGAAAATGTGAATGTGCCCGGCGGGAGTATCAGCATGGGTACCAAAAAGCTGAACATCAAAACGAGCGGTAACTACCGGACGTTAGACGAGATTGCTAACACGGTTGTGTCCACGGCCAATGGAAAAATTGTTTACCTGAAAGACGTAGCGGAAGTGAGGATGGGGTATGAAGACGAGACACACCTCGCCAGACTCAACGGCTTTCGCTGCGCGTTTGTCAACGTAAGCCAGAAGGAAGGAGAGAACATCATCGCGGTACAGGACCAGGTGACGCCCGTTGTGGAGAAGTTTAAGGCTAAATTGCCAGCCAATATCGAGCTGGTGAAAGTGTTTGACCAGGCAAAAAGCGTAGATACCCGGCTCTCGCATTTTGCCCGTGATTTTGGCATTGCGATCCTCCTCGTGCTTCTCACGTTGCTGCCGCTGGGTACGCGGGCTTCGGTGGTAGTGATGATTTCCATTCCGCTGTCACTCGCAATCGGGCTGACGCTGATGAACCTGTTTGGCTACAACATCAATCAGCTGAGCATTGTAGGTATGATCGTGGCGCTGGGTATCCTGGTCGACGACAGCATTGTGGTGGTTGAGAACATAGAAAGGTACCTGAGAATGGGTTACAATCGCGTTGAAGCATCCATCAAAGCTTCTTCGCAGATCGGGCTGGCGGTTGTGGGTTGTACGATCCTGCTGATATTCGCATTTTTGCCGCTCGTTTTTCTGCCCGAAGGTGCGGGCGATTTTATCCGCAGTTTACCGCTTTCGGTAATTACCACGGTATTTGCATCCATGATCGTTTCGCTGACGATCGTTCCTTTCTTGTCAAGCGTGATCTTAAAACCGCACGCAAATGAGGAAGGTAACTTTCTGTTGAGAGGAATGAAGCGGCTGATCCACGGTACTTACGGCAGTATTCTGGACAAAGCTTTGAAGCGGCCGGCCCTCACGCTGGTGCTCGCTGCATTGATTTTTGCCGGTTCGCTTGCATTGATCCCGCTCATCGGTAACTCGCTTTTCCCCAAATCTGAAAAGCCGATGTTCCTGGTCAATATAGAAATGCCGCAGGGTACGAACATCAGAAAAACAAACCAGGTAGCCCGCTATGTAGAAGGGATCCTGAAAAAAGAGCCGCTGATTACCTCATTTGCGACCAATGTAGGGAAAGGTAACCCCAGGGTTTATTACAATGTGGTCCAGCACAATGAAAGCGAGAACTTTGCGGAAATTTTTGTGCAGGTGGAAGGTTTGGAAACCAGGGAGAAAGTTGAGGTCATTGAGCGCCTTCGCAAAAAGCTTGAAGGATATCCCGGGGCGGAAATCAAGGTAAAGGATTTCGAGCAGGGCCCGCTGATCGAGGCGCCGCTAGCCTACCGGATCTATGGTGAAAACCTGCCGGATCTTCGTAAAACAGCATTTCGCGTAGCTGATCTGCTTGCCAAAACCGAAGGTACCATCTACGTCAACAACCCGCTCCTGGTGCAGCCTACCGACCTGCGCATCAACATCAACAAGCAAAAAGCAGGAACACTAGGCATTTCATCTGCAGAGATTGACCGTACAATCAGGCTTGGTGCAGCCGGACTGAATGTGGCGACTTACCGGGAAGACGCGGGCAAGGCGGATAACTATGATGTGAATGTATCTGTGTCGCGGAACGGGGCGGTGCAGGATTACAGTGTTTTTGACAAACTATATGTAACCTCAGCCTCGGGCGCCAGCGTCCCATTGAAGAATGTAGTGAACGTGGAATTCGAGAGCTCGCCAAACCAGATCCGGCATTATGACAAAGATCGCTACGTCACTGTTTCGGCATTCGTGAAGCCGGGCTACAATGTTCAGCGACTGGATGAAGAGATTACTTCGAAGCTTAATAAGTTCAGGTTTGAGGATGGACAAAGCTTTACCGTGGCCGGTGAAAAGGAGAGCCAGCAGGAAAGCTTTGGCGGCTTGGGACTGATTATCCTGGTGACTGTTTTCGGCTTCCTTGGTGTGCTGATCCTTGAATTCAAAACATTCAAAAGCATTCTGATTGTGCTTTCTGTGATTCCGCTCGGGATCGTGGGCGGCCTGGCAATGCTCTTTTTAACCGGCGAAACACTTTCGTTCACGGCGACGATCGGCTTTATCGCGTTGGTAGGTATTGAGGTTAAAAATTCGCTGCTCGTAGTGGATTTCACCAATCAGCTGCGTGAGCAAGGAAAGAGTATTGAGGAGGCGATTATCGAAGCAGGCGAAATCCGCTTTGTGCCTATTCTGCTCACATCGCTGACTGCAATCGGCGGACTGCTGCCGCTGGTCATCGAGTACAGCGCGCTCTACTCGCCACTTGCCCTGGTATTGATCGGCGGATTGATCAGCTCTACATTGTTGTCAAGACTGGTTACTCCTGTCATGTACAAGCTGCTTCCTCCGGCCATTGAGGTAAAAAAGGAATTGCACGAAGAGCCTGAGCTGGTGTATTAGAAAAAGAAAAGCGGTTGCCTCGGTTATGAGAAACCAGGGCAACCGCTTTGAATTAAAACTGGACCATGCTTTGCAGTAAAACAGGTCGTTTGAATGAAACGGCTTCGCTGATAGGTGAGGGTATTTCCGCAGACTTATCGCAATGCAATGCAACTGGTTTAATCACCAGCTTCTGGTTCATCTGGTCATAGCACCATTGCGAGTCCGTTCCGCTTTGGGAGTTGGGGGTAAGTCCGGGCGCAGTTTCCGATGACGCTAAAACTGCCAGGCCGATGATAACCGCGCTGCTGCCCATTGCAACCGGCATCCATTTTGACCGGGCAAATGAGCGAAGGTCGCGCGCGAGGGCGGAATTAGGGAAGTTGAAGTTTTTAAATTGCATGGCTAGATAGTTAAGTAACAGAACGGATGCAAATTGGTCTACAAACAGCCTTAGAGGAAGCACTACTGTTTGAATTGTAGATTATTTTATCTGAACTGTTTCTATCAGCGCCTGAAACAGATTTGCTCTCAGCCTATTTTCGTCAGGAAAGCGCGGATGTTCTCGCGGTATCCTCTCGTCCATTTCACCTTGTCGCCAGTAGACAGGTGAATGATGTACTCGCCATTAAAGTAAGTTTCCAGCTCGGAGATATAGTTCATATTAACAATATTGGAGCGGCCAACGCGGATCATTACATCGGGATCAAGGCGGTTTTCTAAACTGCTGAGGCTTTCGTAAATGGTGTAGGTTTTCGTTGCTGTGTATACCGAAATATAATTTCCGTCGGCCGAAAAGTGGCTTATATCTGCTGTTTTGACCAGGTACATTTTTCCGGCTTCCTTTACCAGAATCCTTTGCAGGTAGTTTTCCGGCCGTTCGCGCTGTTCTTTCAGGAGGCTGCTGACGAGCTCTTCAATGCGCGGCTGCGATTTGAGGCTCAACCACTCTTTCGCCCGCCCGAGTGACTGATGAAACCTGATCTCGTCAAACGGTTTCAGCAGGTAATCGATCGCATTAACTTCAAAGGCGCGCAGCGCATATTGATCATACGCGGTTGTAAAAACAATGCAGGGCTGGTAATGCGGCCAAACCTCCTTTAAAACCTGAAATCCGTCCAGCTCGGGCATTTGGATATCAAGAAAAACGAGTTCAGGTCGGTACTGAAGTATTTTAACTACTGCCTCCGACCCGCTTCCGGCTTCTCCGGCGACCTGAATGTGAGGATCGTTTTTCAGGAACGTGCGTATCACGTCTCTTGCAAGAATTTCGTCATCAACGATCAGACTGGAATGTTTCATGGCTACTGATTAGTTTGGTTTTTGCCTGACCTTCAAAAAATAAGGTCACTATGGTGCCCCCGTTTGGCGGCTGCTCGAAAGTCAGCCTGGCTTTCTCTCCATAAGCCTGCTTTAACCTTGATGTGGTATTTTTAAGTCCAAGGCCCATTCCCTCTGAATCTTTTTGATGCCGGGCCCCATTGTCTTCCACCTTGATTTCCAGCCCGCTGTTGCTTACCGTGGCTGTAATGCGGATCAATGCATTGGTCGTAAGATCAGAGATGCCGTGCGTAATGCAGTTTTCAACAAGAGGTTGCAATATCAGCTGAGGAACCGGGTATAGTTCAGATGCAGGATCAATCTCGTACTCCACTTTCAGCCTGTCCTGAAACCTGACTTGCTGTATGCTCAGGTATTGACGTGTGAGTTTAAGTTCTTCCTGCAATGGAATAAAATCAGCCTTTTGATTAATCAGAACGGCGCGCAGGAGGTCACTTAAAGTGGTGATCATCACTGTTGCCTTGCGGATATCGTTCTTGATCATCAGGCTGATCACGGCGTGGAGGGTATTGAAGAGAAAATGCGGGTTTAGCTGCATTTTCAGCGATTGAAGTTGTGCATTGGCCAGTTGACTGCGCAGCTGTTCGTTACTGAGCTCTGTGTCAAAATGTTGCTGTTTCAAAGCCTGGTACCGGTAAATGTAAGATACCTTGTTAAAACCCACCACCAGCAAAAGGTACTGCGCAAAACTCCCGGCAAAACCGAAGTAGAAGGAAAACCAGTATTTTTCCACCGCTACTGACTTGCCTACTGCCCAGAACATCAGCGGATTGGTTACAAAGTAATGGAACAGGTTGACGGACACATTCAGAATGCCGACAATCAGAAGGTGGATTAAAATAGCTTTCATCACCGAACCTTCCTGTCCCTTGAAGGCAATTGGCACTTTCAGCGAGGCCCAGAGTACCAGAGGTGTGGTCGACCACCAGAAGAGTCCGTCCAGCAGCCAGATGAAGAGCTCGCTCGGCTGCATGATAAATCCTTCGCGAATGCGCCAGAGCATTGTCAACTGCCAGAGGGTGATCAATGCAAAAATCCCCCAGTAGCAGAAAGAATACCACCAGAACTCTTTTTCAGAGAGCGGCAACTTAGATTGGTCGAGCAGTTTTCTCAGGAAAGTAGTTTGCTTTTCAGGCACGTTGACTATTATGAGGATGCGGGTTACAAAATTAATTTGGCAAAATATGGTTTTAAGAGGATTTACATAAACCGTTAGCTCACTTATCTGAATTGCGGTAAATGGGTCTGGAATGCAAAGCTTGGGTAGAGAAAGGATTTTTACTTGTTTTATGAGAAAGTAAACTCAATGAAAAAAACTTCCCTGAAAGACATCGCACAGAAAGCCGGGGTTTCTACTGCGCTCGTCTCCTACGTTTTGAATGGAAAAGAAAGAGAAACGCGTGTTGGGGAAGTGATCGCGAAGAAGATAAGGGAAATTGCAAAGGAGCTCAACTATCAGCCTAATCACCTGGCCAAAAGCCTGCGGAGCGGCAAAACATATACAATAGGTCTGGTTATCGCCGACATCTCCAATCCATTCTTTGCCAATATTGCCCGGGTTGTGGAGGATGAGGCCAAGCGGAACGGCTATACGGTAATCATCGGCAGCTGTGATGAAAATGCGGATAAGTCGTGGGATTTGCTGAATGTACTGATCAACCGGCAGGTTGACGGAGTCATCTTAGTTTCCTGCGAAGGCTCGGAAAATCAGGTGCGCTATCTGAAAGAAAGAAAAATCGCATTTGTGCTCCTCGACCGGCATTTTCCCGAAATACAGACAGATTTCGTCGCGACAAACAATTACAAAGCTTCCTATGATGCAGGCGTTCACCTGATCGAAGGTGGGTATACCCGTGTCGGCATGATTGCCTATAATTCCAGAATGTACCACATGGAAGAGCGTGTGCGTGGCTACAAGCATGCATTGGCGGACAATCAGATCAGGTTTCAGGAGGAGTGGTTGAGAGAGGTGCATTTTGCGACAATGGAGAAGGAAGTTAAAATCGCAATTGACAAAATTCTGGCGCTACCCAAACCAGTTGAAGCACTTATATTTGCTACTTACGGGCTGGCGATCAATGGACTGAGGTATATCAATGAGCTGCGTTTGAGAGTGCCGCAAGACCTTGCGATTGTAAGCTACGGACAGGCCGAGGTATTCGATCTATACTATTGTCCGATCACCTACATCCGCCAACCGCTTGAACTGCTCGGGAAAACGGCCGTTGAATTCCTGCTCGAAAAGCTTGGAGATCGGAACGTTGGAATCAAGCAAATCCTGATGGAAGCCCGGCTGATTGAAAGAGAATCTTCAAGTGCAAAGCAGTAACTTCAATCTCCTGTTGTGATTCCTGAACAGCTCGACAGCTATATAACAACTCAAATACTAACAAACTCAACCAAATGAACAAAGAAAAGTTTTCCATTGCCCTATTCGAAAAAGCGCCACTGGTTGGTATTATCCGGAATGTGGCTTTTGACGATATCAAGCGGATCCTGCCAATTTACCGGGAGGCTGGTCTAACCACGGTGGAAATCACGATGAACACGCCGGGAGCAGCGGAGATGATCAGGTATGCTGTCGAAAATGAAGCGGAAGGGCTGAATATCGGGGCAGGTACGGTTTGCACGAAAGATGATTTGAAGAGCGCCCTGGAAGCGGGCGCGCAATTTATTGTCACGCCGGTGATCAGTAAAAAGGTAATCAAGACATGCGTAAAAAAAGAGATTCCCGTTTTCCCTGGTGCATTTACGCCTACCGAGATTTATAATGCGTGGAGCCTTGGCGCGACAATGGTGAAAATATATCCTGCAACTTCACTCGGGCCGGAGTACATCAAAGATCTCAAAGCGCCTATGAACCAGCTCAAATTACTACCGACGGGCGGTGTTGGCCTGGAAAACATGACCGCGTTTATGAAAGCCGGCGCAAATGGGCTGGGGATTGGTGGCCAACTTTTCGACAAAAAGCTGATCCAAGACAAAGATTGGCAAGGCTTGAAAAGCCACTTCGAGCGATTTGTACAAAAGCTGACCGGAAACTGAGCTGTTCAATAAGGGCGGTTTTACAGCAGGCTGAACTACTATATTAATAAGTACCATTCTAAAAGTATCATTATAAAAGTAATAATATACTGTAATTCACATTTGATACTTTTGATTTGTATATACCTTTTAAATCAACACTTACTTTTCAATATTGATGCTCACATTAGGCAGCTCAATGTGAAGCTGCACTTTGGCTTTCAAGGCTGTGAACACGCGGATCAGTGTGTCGAGTGTCATGTTAGCCGCATTGTTTTCCAGCTTTGAAATTTGCGCTTTTTGTACACCGACAAGCTTTCCAAGCTCTTCCTGTGTAAGCTGCCTTTCAAGACGGGTATCCCTGATTGCTTTGCCAACCAGGTCTATTTGCAGGTTGTATTCGAACCTGTCCCGGGCTGGTGTCCCGATCTTGCCGATTAACTCGTCCTGTACTTCGTCAAGTGTGAAAGTTCTCATTTTTCAGAATGTTTATTGTTCATCAAAATACTTGCATCTTAGCTTTTGAGCTCTGCTAACTTCATTCTCAGGTACTTTGCTCTGCTTTTTGATAAATCCATGTGTCGCAATCACCATCGTGCGCTCCGACTTGGATTTGTCCCAAAATGCCAGAAGGCGATACTGTAAGCCCTGGTAAAGTGTCCGGAACTCCCAAATTTCGCTATTCAGCTTTTTGAATAGCTCTGGGTCATTCTTGGCTTGTGCTTTCCTGATATTATATAATATCTTCTCCGAATGCTTTTTGTCAAGCTCTTTCAAGAAAGTAAATGCCTCTTCGAGGAAAATTACCTCAAACAATTTTTCGACCATCAAATTTACAGTTTAATTATTGGTTTCTATATAAGGAAACATTTTTATTTCAAATTTTTTTTCTTTACTGTTTAGACGTAGCATTGAACGTAAGGTAACTGTGGCAATCACTTTAATTTTTCGTCTTTGTTGTACCCGAATGGAGCTGTCGTTTTTGCGGATGATCTACATTGGTCTACGTTTCACTGCTGTATATCGACTGCGCACTTGCTCCTCTTCTGTCACTCGGCTTTTGCATTTACATTGTGCCCGCTAACATTAACAGCATGCAAAATGAACTCGAAAGAAATCGGCACAAAGTGGTATCCTGAGAACAAGCTTGTGGTCACGCAGGTCAGCGGCGATCTCGATGAATTTGAAATTGAGCAATGGGAGAGAGGTCTGAACGAAATATTCGAAGAGCTCAGAGATGGAGAGAGCTTCAAAATCCTGATCGACATGCACGGTTTCCAGGCAGCAGACACCGCAGCACACAAGCGTTTTCGCAATATTATCCCGCAGAAAATGGCGGAATTTGGCTGGAAAGTAGGTTATGTGAATTTATTTGAAGAAGAAGCCGACCGGATGATCCTGGCAAATTACCGGAACATCCAGTGCATTGGCGCAGCACATTGCCACCATGATGCAGGAAAAATGGAGCTTTATGAGCGACGTTTCAGCAGATATAACGAGCATTTTTTCACAGATAGGGAAGAAGCCCGAAAGTGGATCGAGCAAAGCTGCTGACGGGGAAAAGCAGTTTTCTAATCTTTGATTCAAGTATAGAATCGGCAATGCGGTATTTTAAAGTCAGGACACATTTATAACTTTAAATTACCTCTTGAATGAAAAGTGCTATCCCAGGAAGTTGGTTAGGCGGTTGCCTGGCTTTTTTGTTAATCACACTCCTAGTTCCACAATCAAGCATGGCGCAAAGCAAGGAAGAATCAGAAGTTGCAAAGGCAGTTGAGTCGTTAAAAACCCTGCTGGTTGAACCGAATCAGAAGGGACTTGAAGCAATTTCTTCCAAAGAGCTGAGTTACGGCCATTCAAATGGTTTGGTTGAAGATCAGAAAACATTTGTAGAGTCGCTGATGAGCGGTAAGTACGATTTCGTAACAATGGACCTTACTGAGCAAACAATAAAGGTAGTCGGCAATGCAGCAATCGTGAGGCATATTCTTACCGCAAAGACAAATGATGCCGGCAAAGGACCTGGTACTGCGAATATCAAAGTATTGCAGGTGTGGCAGAAAGAGGCGGGAGGCAAATGGGTTTTGATCGCCCGTCAGGCAGTGAAGATCGCTGTGTAAGATACCCGGCTTGGATATGAGAGCGGCAGGAGCAATCTTGCCGCTTTTTTATTTTAGTGGTGAACTAAGGCTATTAATGTAAAAAAATGGCGGTCATTTCTGACCGCCCGCAACCCACAACAAAGAGTGGCACAGTATTAATCTGCGATTACGTGATTGTAGTCCGGGACTAATCTAGGGTTTTCTTTCGAAACCTGTATTTGTGTTCAATCATCACATTATTCTGCGGAAAACAGCAATTATAAATGCTCGCTAAGTAACCTGAGGGCTACTTTTGCGGTTCGCCAGAAGCGACTCCTGTAATGTGATGAGCGAGGTTGCGCAGGCTAAGCTAATGCAATTTCAGGCAACGCCAAAATCTCCCTAGTAGAAAAAACCCCAGATTGTGTAACGAGTTTTCAGAAAGGTGTGCACCGGCGACCTCCGCGTGTATTTTCTTTCTGGTTCAATTTGGATGAATATCAGCATTTCACCAGCGTATGGCGAAATGGCACAATTTTGACGTAAAATAACTGTCT
Source organism: Dyadobacter crusticola DSM 16708 (assembly GCF_000701505.1). GTDB lineage: Bacteria > Bacteroidota > Bacteroidia > Cytophagales > Spirosomataceae > Dyadobacter > Dyadobacter crusticola. Next base: position 115,156 of record NZ_JNJB01000007.1, read on the forward strand.
ATGGAAAATTTATCAGATAATGGTAGTGTAGGAAGATTGATCATTGTTGCATATCGGCTGCCTTTCAAGCTGGTCTGGGAAAACGATCAGCCACAGCTGTTCCAAAACTCGGGTGGACTCGTTTCCGCTGTTTTGTCCCTTGTGAAGGATACCGGGACTGTTGCATTTAATGCCAATGAAAAGATCCAGTGGGTCGGATTTTCGGAGAATACGCAGGAGGAGCTTGAAGGTCAGTCAATGGAGAATGAGAACTTCCAGGCGCACCCGGTTTTCATCCCCGAAGAGATGAATGAGAATTATTATGAAGGTTTTTGCAACAACCTCATCTGGCCGCTCTGCCACTACTTCCCTTCACTTGCCCGCTTTGAAGATGCTTACTTTGAAGCTTATCAGCAGGCAAACCAGCTTTTCTTCGAGAAGCTCGATGAGATTATAAAGCCTGGTGACGTGATATGGGTGCAGGATTATCAATTAATGCTGCTGCCTGACATGATCCGCGAAAAATATCCTTCCAACAAAGTCGGATTCTTTTTTCATATCCCATTTCCTTCCTATGAACTTTTCCGGCTGCTGCCAACAGGTTGGAGGAAGGCGATTGTGAATGGCATATTGGGAGCTGATGTGGTCGGGTTTCATACCAATGATTATGTAGAATACTTCTTGAAAGCCGCCCGCCTGGTATCGGAGCACGGCAACAAGCTACACTACATAAATATGAGCAACCGGATCGTGAAAGTGGATTCGTTTCCGATAAGTATCGATTTCAACAAATTCAATGATGCTTACGACAAACCCGAGGTGGTGCAGGCCAGAGAAGATGCCCGTCAGTCCTTAAAAGAGAAAATCATTTTTTCAGTGGACAGGCTTGATTATTCAAAGGGAATAATCCACCGTCTACGCGGCTATCAACGATTTTTGGAAAGGTATCCTGAGTGGCACGAGAAAGTATCTTTCGCGATGGTGGTGGTACCGTCCCGCGACACGATTGAGCAATATCAGCAGATGAAGTCAGACATTGATCAGACTGTCGGGAAGATCAATGCGGATTTCGGGAGTATCTCCTGGCAGCCCATTATTTATCAGTACCGTTCCATGCCTTACGACGAGCTTGTTGGTATGTACACTGCAAGTGATGTAGCGCTGATCACACCGGTACGCGACGGAATGAACCTGGTTTGCAAAGAGTATGTAGCCAGCCGGAAAGATCGCAAAGGAGTATTAATACTCAGCGAAATGGCGGGCGCGGCTGCGGAACTTGGTGAAGCTTTGATCATCAATCCGCTCGACAGGCAGGATATTGCCGATGCGATCAAGGCTGCATTTGAAATGCCGGAAGAAGAACAGATTAAGAGAATGGACGCAATGCGTGAGCGCATCAGGGATTATGATGTGTTTGCGTGGACAAATGACTTTTTTACTCAAATGACAATGCTGGAACAAGAACACGAAAGACTAAAACAGACCTTTCTGACCGACAACGGGATTAATGCAATCAGGCTTGCTTATCAGAAAGCTTCGAACCGGATCCTTTTCTTCGATTATGATGGTACGCTGGCACCAATTGTGCCTGATCCTGCAAAAGCGATTATTTCACAGGATGTCAAAAGGCTGATTGGCGAAATTGCTCATCGAGACACCGTTGTCATCGTGAGCGGAAGAGACAAATTCTTCCTCGACAAACTTTTCAGCGATCTTCCGGTACACATGATCGCTGAGCATGGTGCTTTGATCAAATTGAAAGGGGAGGAGAACTGGACATTGAACGAGAGTTATGAAGAAGGTTGGAAGGATAATATCCGCCCGATCATGGATATGTACGCCAAAAGATGCCCGGGTGCATTTGTCGAAGAAAAAGAGACATCACTCGCCTGGCATTATCGCACAGCTGACGACCGCGAATACGCGACGCGACGTGCTCAGGAGTTACTCTGGCAATTGAAAAACTACATTCAGCCGGAAATGAACTTGCAGGTAATTGACGGAAACAAGGTTGTGGAAGTTAAGAAAACCGCATTCAACAAGGGAACTGCGACAAGGATGTTTGTAGAAAACGGTAGCTACGACTTCGTTCTGGCGATCGGGGATGATACTACGGACGAAGATATGTTCGAAGCGCTGCCGGAAACTTCTTACACTATCAAGATCGGAGACGATCTGTCTGCTGCCCGTAATCACATCAAGAGTCAGGAGGAGGTATTCTATTTCCTGAATTTCATGGTATCCTCCGCAGGAGAGTAGTGCGGATTACCTGTAACGAAAAGAGGCTCAGCGTGAATGCTGAGCCTCTTTCGGTTTTAAGCGGCGACAAGTTCGCCGCCCGCATCCAGGTTTTCAAGTTTGATGAAGTGGCAAATGTACCCTGCAGATCTTAATGCAGCCTGTATTACTTTGAAATCCGATAGCTCAGACGTAAGCGTCAGCATTAAGTCCTGAAAATCGTAAGCCCAATGTTTCACATTCAATTGTTTCAAGCAATCGTGGAGGCGTTGAAATGACTTGTTGTTCTGGATTCGCGTTCTAAACGAGATCTTATATGTGTTATTCATTCTGGCTAATTTTAAGGTCTGTTGATATTCATCTTTCATGTCAGGTTCATGAATCAAAGATCCTGATTATTTATAATACTTCCAAATAAGAGCATTCGTTTTTAAGGTTTATACCTAAACAAAAAAGCTTCGCAATCCGTGAGGCGAAATTGCGAAGCTTTATTGAAAAAGGTTTTATTATATTATTAAGAAAATATTAGATTTTCCATCAATATCTTCATATCAAGCTATCTTTTGGGCCAGGCAACCCGAAGGAATTCAACCCAGTTCTTCCACATAATTCTTTCAATGTCTTCATCAGAATAGCCGCGCGAAGCGAGCAGGGGTGCAATCGTTTGCAGGTCGGCTATGGAGTCCAGGTCACCGGGCGACTGCTCTTTTCCGTAAGCACCGTCAAGGTCGGACCCGATGCCAACGTGATTTGCATTCCCGGCTATTTGACAAATATGATCAATGTGTTGCACGACATGCTCGATTTTCAGTCCGGTATTCTCGGGCGTTGATTTGCCTCTTACCCAGCCGGGAATCATCATCCATGCATCAAACGCCATTCCGATCACCGCACCTCGCTCGATCAGCGCCTTTATCATTTCGTCAGAAAACTGTCGGTTGTGCGGCGTAATTGCGCGTACCAGATTGTGGCTCGCCCAAACCGGCCCTTTATAGATCGCAAGCGCTTCCCAGAATGCTGTATCACATAAGTGGGTAGCGTCGAGGATCATGTTGAGCTTGTCCATTTCAGTTAACAGATCCTTGCCTTTTTGCGACAGCGGTGCATCAGAATCAGTGCCATAAGCATACACGCCAGGCCCATAATGCGCCGGGCCGATTGCACGTAGCCCGTAACCGTAGGCAGTTTCCAGATTTTTAAGACTGATCAAAGAATCTGCGCCTTCAAGGCTAAGTATGTAGCCAATCGGGAGATTTTCGGTGGAAGCTGCATTCTGCCAGAGGGACAAATGAGCTGTAAGTTGCTCGAAATTGGTGACCTGAAACATTTCACCCGCTTCTTCCATTGCTTTGTACCACGCAATCTGCGCCTGACTTTGCGCCCAGGCCTGCGCCTGAGAGTGCCAGCCGGGTATCTGGCTGTCGGGCTTCACGAAACGGGCAATTTGAGTAGCTACGCAAATCCCGATGTTGCCCTTCCGCATTTCGGGAAGACTAACTACACCTTTACCCCGGTCAGGTTTGTCGGAAAGGTTTTTTTCCCGTTCTCTGATCGCATAAAGATCTTGTGTCAAATCCCGGTTCCATTCCACCGCGTTCATGGACAGATCGAGGTGGGCGTCAAATAAAAACATACACTTTGATTTAAATAGTTAACCTCCGGTTGCGCGCGGCAATTTTCCATTCGCCTTTGACCGCGCCGTTTTCTACAATCGTAGCAAATTCGTGTAAAGCTACTGTGGGACAAACGTGATAAGGCACTGCATAGAATACATCCCCGATACTCACTGACTCCCAAACCTCGTTATTAACCTGCAACACGCCATGTTCTTCGCTCTGGCTGAGCAACGTGTATCCACTCAGGTTCAGAATGCGCAGGCGGCTTTCGATCGGATTTTCTGCTGCTATCGCTTTGTGTCCCAGGTCGATGGTAACAATACCAGCAGTAGGTTTTGACACGACGCGGGTCAGTATCAATGCAGCATGCTCAAATGGCTGGCCGTCGAACCTGTCTCCATATCCCCAATCCCAGAGTACATTGGTGCCTGGACTGAGATATACATTTTCGCGCATTGCATGAACGGTAAGAGAAGGAGAGCCGCCGGCTATGATCATCGGATCACGTCCGATATCATTTTTTACAAGGTCTATTAATGGTAATACCTGATTGAATGCAGTATCCGCCGCTATTTTACGCTCCGAGAACTCTGGATTACGGATATGTCCGTCATAAACATGCAATCCGCTCATTTCCAGATGCGACATGCTGGCCAGGTACCGGTATAGGGAGAGCAGTGTACCATCAATCGGATGACCGGAACGGTTCATTCCATTATTAACATCGATGAATACACTTGCTTTCAAACCGCGATCCAATGCAGCTTCATTTAGCTGGCTGGCGGACTTTTCATTATCTACGAGAGATGAAAACACCACATAAGGAAATGCTTCCTTTAATTTGAACAAACGGTTAATATTCGGGCCTACCATCTGGTAAGAGAGCAGGATCCATTTTGCACCTGCATTCGCCAGCATTTCAGCTTCGGCAATCGTCGCGCATTTGAACTTGCTGATTCCATGTTCAAGCTGTATGGCAACAATCTCCGCGCACTTATGTGTTTTTACATGAGGAACAAGCCGCTCAGCACTTCCCGCAATACTGATCATTCCACGAATGTTATTACGTATCCGATCCTCATAAAACAGCAAAGAAGGAGAGATAACTGAATCAGGATTATTTAGTTGGTACCACATTTTGTCAATGATCGAATGATTGAATGGATGAATTTCGAATGAGTGAATGAGTGAATTGTGAATGAGCTGCCGCGGAAAGGTGAATTGTGAATTAGTGAGTTGTGAATTGGTGAATGAAACTAAAAGATCGATTAAGTAGAAAGTCTAGATATAATGTCGATTCTGCCACCTGGGTAAACTTCAAATATTCAATTATTCAAAATTGAATTCAGTCACTCGCTCATTCACTAATTCACTAATTATTCAGTCATTCAATCATTCACTCATTCAAAATTAACTCTCACTTTTCTTCAAGTTCAAACATCGCCTCGATTTCTACTGGGATGTTGTCAGGGAGGCTGCCCATTCCTACGGCGCTTCTTACGCCTATGCCGTTTTCTTCGCCCCAGATCTTCGCGAAGAGCTCACTTGCGCCGTTGATGATAAATGGATGCTTTTCGAAGTCAGAAGTGCAGTTTACCATCCCAAGAACCTTTACCACCCGCTTCACACGATTTAAGCTGCCCAGATTTGCCTTTAATGTTGAGAGGATAGTAAGTCCGACCTGGCGTGCCGCTAGCTTGCCCTGGTCCTGGTCCATGTCACTGCCGATTCTGCCGATGATCAATTTGGCATCGTCTTGCACAGGTCCGTGTCCGGAAACGTAAACCCAACGTTTGTCAACGATAACCATTGGTTTGTAAACGCCAAGTGGCTTGGGAGCAGGAGGAAGAGTGAGTCCGAGTGCGGCAAAATTTGATTCAGGTGTATTTTCCATCATGTTGTTTTTTTTCTCTCCGTTCGCTGAAGCGAACGGGAAATGATTTGCGTTTTTTAAATCCATTTCCGTTCGTTTTAACGAACGGAAACAGGGGTATCGACGGCTGATTTCTATTTTAGAAACGAACTCCTAAAAATCCATCCCCGTTCGTTTCAACGAACGGAAGGGGCGGGGTAGCAGGCGTGGTCATCCTGCAGTTAAAAACAAATTTAGTACCAAAACGCCCAGTAATCCCATTATTGACACGATTGTTTCCATCACAGACCAGGTAAGCAGCGTGTCTTTGATGCTCAAATTAAAGTATTCTTTAAAGAGCCAGAAGCCGCCGTCATTCAGGTGAGAGAACATTAAACTACCTGAGCCGATAGACAATACAATCAATTCCGGTGGCACAGAAGCGTTGACCAATAACGGTGAAAGAATACCAACTGTGGTTAGTCCGGCTACCGTTGCTGACCCTACGCAAACACGAATTACCGCCGCAATACCCCAACTCAGGACGAGTGGCGACACGTCAATGCCGGCCAGACTCTCCGCAATGTAGGTGCTTACGCCACTCGCGGTCATGATTTCTTTGAAAACGCCCGCTCCGGCGATGATCAGCAGGATTACGGATACACCCTTGAAAGCTTCTTCCATTGACTTACTAATCTTCTTCATATCCATTCCCCGCGCGATTCCCAGCGTGTAAGCAGCGAAAAGTACCGATAGGAGCATTCCAAAATACGGCTCAGCAAGAAGTCCGATGATTTTGTTATCAGGATAATATCTCTTAATACCTGACATTGCAGTGAGCAAAAAAACCGGCAGTAATGCAGTAATAACGCTGATTCCAAGTCCGGGCAGTTCCGATGTGGGTCTTGGTTTCACATTAAATAGATCTTCGTCAGGCTTAGGCTGAAAACGTTTCAATGTACTTCCAAAGATTGGTCCGGCGACTGCAATGGCGGGGATAGAAACGATAATACCATATAATAGCGTTTGCCCCAAGTCTGCATTCAGTTGACTGGCAATGGCGGCTGGCGAAGGGTGGGGTGGGAGGTAGCCGTGTGCGACGGATAGTGCCGAAAGCATTGGGATACCCACATAAAGCAAAGGGAGCCTGGCAGTAGCGCTGATCATGAAAATCAATGGGATTACGATTACGAAACCTGCATTATAGAAAAGCGGTATCCCGATTACAAACCCGGCCAGCGCCATTCCCCATTGAATGTATTTCTGACCAAATAAACCAATAAGGGCATCTGTGATGCGCTGAGCAGCCCCGCTGTCGGCTACCATTTTCCCGAGCATTGCTCCGAACCCTACGATCAGGACGAGGTCGCCCAATGTTCCGCCTACACCTTTTTGAATTGCTTTACTGACAGTGTCTACCGTCAACCCGCTTGCGAGGCCGAGGCCGATGGATACAAGTAGAAATGAAATGAACGTGTCAATTTTGAGCCAGGCGATCAGGAGGATCAAAGCCAGGATCGCAATGAAAGTAAGTAGTAAGGGCATAATCGAAATAGTAGGAAAGTAAGCTAACGGTTATAAGCCGGAATAAAGCGTTTTTTAATGAGAGATGCCAATTTAGTTTTGCAGAGCGTAATATCTAGCATAAAATACACGGGATCACACATATAGCCAGACTACCTCCAAATAGCATAAAAGATAGTTGCTAGACTGGGCAAAAATCGCGAAATTTGACTTTTTACAAAGGATAATATTGCATTAATTCACTGAGCAGTTGCACATATCCAATCGCTCGTTTTAACAAATTTCGATTCTTTTCTAACACTTTATGGCAGAATCTTCTGGTGAAAACATTATCCCGATAAATATCGAGGATGAAATGCGCGGGGCCTACATCGACTACTCGATGTCCGTTATTATCTCCCGCGCATTGCCCGACGTTCGCGATGGCTTGAAACCGGTACACAGGCGGGTGCTCTACGGAATGTCAGACCTGGGCGTTAATTACAATCGTGCCCATAAAAAGTCAGCTCGTATAGTAGGGGAGGTTTTAGGGAAGTATCACCCTCATGGTGACTCTTCTGTTTATAATACAATGGTGCGTATGGCGCAACCCTGGTCGCTGCGGTATCCGTTGGTTGACGGACAAGGTAACTTTGGTTCCGTTGACGGTGACAACCCTGCGGCAATGCGTTATACAGAGGCACGTCTGAAAAGAATTGCCGACGAGCTTCTAAGCGATCTGGGCAAAGATACCGTTGATTTTCAACCCAACTTTGACGATTCGCTTAACGAGCCAACTGTACTTCCCGCTAAATTCCCGAACCTGCTTGTTAACGGTTCTTCGGGTATTGCGGTAGGTATGGCCACCAATATGGCGCCGCATAACCTGTCGGAAGTTGTGGACGGTGTGCTGGCGTACATTGATGATAATGAAATCACCATACCGCAATTGATGGAGCACATCAAGGCTCCCGATTTTCCTACAGGCGGTATTATATATGGTTACAATGGCGTAAGATCGGCCATGGAAACTGGTCGCGGAAGCATCATTATGCGCTCCAAGGCGATTTTCGAAGTTGCTAAAAACGGTCGGGAGCAGATCATCGTCACCGAGATTCCTTACATGACCAACAAAGCTGCGATGATCGAAAGAATTGCAGCATTGATCAACGAGAAAAAGCTTGACGGGATTTCTGATATCCGTGATGAATCGGATAGGGATGGTATGCGCATTGTTTTTGACCTCAAAAAAGATGCAATACCTAATATTGTACTGAACCACCTGTTCAAGTACACACCTTTGCAGACTTCTTTTGGTGTCAACAACGTAGCGCTGGTGAAAGGCCGGCCGGTAACGCTTAACCTGAAAGACCTGATCAAGCATTATGTTGATCACCGGATCGTGGTGATTACCCGCCGGACAGAGTACGAGCTGAGAGAAGCTGAAAAGCGCGCGCATATTCTGGAAGGTTTGATTATCGCACTTGATAACCTGGACGCAGTTATTTCATTGATCCGTAGTTCACGTGATCCTGAAACTGCAAAGAATGGTTTAATGGAGCAGTTTGCATTGAGCGAGATCCAGTCAAAGGCGATCCTCGAAATGCGTCTGCAACGTTTAACAGGTCTTGAAAGAGATAAAATTGTTAAGGAATACGAAGAGATCATGCTTCTGATCACTGACTTACGTGACATTCTTGCAAATGAATTCCGTAAGTACGAGATCATCAAAACTGAATTGACGGAGATCAAAGAACGCTACGGTGACGAGCGCAGGACCAAGATCGAGTTTGCTGCGGAAGAATTCAGTGATGAAGATATGATCCCAGACGACGAGATGCTCATTACAATCTCGAATGAAGGGTATATCAAGAGAACACCATTGTCCGAATATCGTACGCAAACGCGCGGCGGAGTAGGATCACGCGGGGTGAAAACCAAGGATACCGATTTCACAGAGCACTTGTTCTCCGCGACAATGCTCAACTACCTGCTGATCTTTACAGAATTTGGTAAGTTGTTCTGGATGAAGGTGTATGAAGTGCCGGAAGGAAGCAAAACCTCGAAAGGCCGACCGATTCAAAACCTGATCAGTCTGGAAAATGGCGACTCAATCCGCTCTGTGATCAATGTACGCACTTTGTCAGATGAGGATTATATCAACAATAATTACCTCATAATGTGTACGCAGCAGGGCACAATCAAGAAGACTTTGCTGGAAGCCTATTCACGTCCGCGTGCAAATGGAATTATCGCGATCTCTATCAATGAAGGAGACAGGCTTCTGAACGTGGCGCTGACAAATGGAGACAATGATATTGTAATTGCGTCTAGTGCAGGCCGTGCGGTTCGCTTCAATGAAAAAGGAGTTCGCCCGATGGGAAGAACTGCTGCAGGTGTTCGCGGTATCAACTTGATTGAGCCGGGCAATAAGGTGATCGGAATGGTTTGTATAAACCGGGACGATGCGCAGTTGCTGGTTGTTTCTGAAAATGGTTTCGGAAAACGCTCGAATATTGATAGTTACCGCGTTACCAATCGTGGTGGTAAAGGAGTTTCAACGATGAATGCGACCGACAAGGTAGGAAAGCTGGTTGCGATCCGTGAAGTTACCGAACAGGACGATCTGATGATCATCACCCGAAATGGTATTGCCATCAGAATGAGCGTATTGGATATTCGTCTGGCAGGTAGAAATACACAGGGCGTGAAATTGATCAGGCTTAACAACTCCGACGAGATCACATCGGTGACGAGAATTCTTAAAGATCCGGACGAGAAGGCCGCTGAACTGGACGAGGATGGCAACGTGATAGCAAAGCCAATTGCCGAAGGACAAGTTCTGGACGGGGCTGAAATATTACCGGCTGACGAGCTTGACGAAGAGATTGAAGATGACGCGATCGAAGACGATGAGGAAGATGAAAATGATCCTTCTGAGGAACCAGAGGCATGATTTTTGTAAAAATTATATTAATTGATTTATATTTAGCATTCGAACAAACCAATCACAATCAAAGTTAATATTTATGAAAAGACTGTTTTTTGTATCTGCACTTAGCCTTTTCAGCCTGGCAGCAGTCGCGCAAGACGATGCTGTCAACAAGGCTCTGGTAGACGGATTTCGAAAGGAAAAAGAGAAAAGCGATAAAGATGTAAATGATCCAAAGGCCAGCGCAAAAGCTTCTTTCTGGATGGAGCGTGCTAAGTTGTACGAAAACATTGCATCACAAGCTTCTCAGGTCGATTCGAGTGCAGCAAAAACTGCAATGGAGGCATATAAGAAGGTTGTTGAGCTGGACGTAACCAAAAAAGGGGAACCAGGTAAATCTTCGAAAGAGGCAACAGCAGCACTTACAGCAGGAGAGGGCACCCAGCTTTTCAATGCATTTGTAAGACAGGGAGCTGAGAAGTACCAGGCTAAAAACCTGAACGGAGCTCTTGAAATGTTCTCAATGGCGCAAGAAATCAATAAGAAAGATACACTTGCATCTCTGTACGCAGGTATCGCTGCTCAGCAGCTGGAAAAGAAGGAAGATGCAATGAAGTCTTTCGAAGCTTACGCTGCAAACGGTGGTAAAGACCCAAGTGTATATTATGGTTTGGCTCAGTTGTATCGCGCAGAAAACAACTTTGATAAAGCGATCGAGACTTTGAACAAAGGATTGACCCAATCTCCGAATAACAAAGATCTTAAAGCGGAAGTTGTAAACATTCTGCTTGCATCGGGTAAAGAAGATCAGGCGATCAAAGAGCTTGAAGCTTTGGCTGCTGCCGATCCAAACAATACACAGAACATTGTTAACCTTGCGATTCTATATGATAACATGCAGAGAACAGCAGCGGAAAAGATCAAGCAAATGAGCGCGAAGTCTGGCAATGGTGCAAATTCTGTTGGAACGTTGACTAAGAATCTTGAAAGCGAAAAGGGTAAGATAGAAGTTTATGACGGTGAGGTAAAACGTATTGGCGCATTGATCAAGAAGCAGCCAAAAAATGCTGACTTGAAACGTCAGCTTGCGGATGTGAATGCAAAAAAGAAGGAATCACTTGCTGCAATTACTAAATTGGAAGGTGAAGTAAGTGCTGCACAAGAAGCTGCTAAGAGCAGTGCTAACTCAGGATCGGAAAGCGAACTGGCTGACCTGAAAGCAAAACAAGCAGATGCAGCAAGCAAAGCAATGGCCAACTACCAAAAAGTATTGCAAATCGATGCTGCTAACTACGATGCGCTTTTCAACCTGGGCGTGTTCTATTTCAATGAAGCTGTTCAATTGAAAGGCGAAGTTGATAACATGAACATGACAGAGTATCAGCAAAGAGGTAAAGAAGTAGAAGGACGTGTTTGCGGTAAATTCAAAAAGGCGAAACCATACTTCGAAAAAGCAATCCAGGCAAAAGACGAAGCAGAAGCAAAAGAAACGCTTGAAACTGTCAACAGTGTACTGGAACAATTTACAAGTAAAGGAGTTGCTTGTGTTGAGCAGTAAGAATTAAGAATGCATTTTGTTGAGAGCGCCCTGAGAAGGGCGCTCTTTTTTTTGGTCTTATTATCGCCGCGAATTGCTATTGATCTTATGCGGAAGCAAATTGCGGATAGCCTGATTATCCAAGAGCTTCTTCAATCGAGCTGAATCTGGATATGGAATATGCATTGTAGGCTGTTGAAGATAGATTGAATTGTTTGTCCGAAGGTATTTAATTACGTTTTCGGTTTGAATAACAGAGTTTCGATGGAATCTTTGTACCTCATACATATCAGATTTGAACCTTTTTTTGTGCCCGTAGAAAAACAGTGGGAAGAAACTGAGAATAACATATTTGTAGTACCACTTAGGTTTTCCGTATTCTTCTACAAAACGGATTGCAAACCAGGCATTTGCTATTAGTCCAATACTTAGTAATTCTGTATATCGGGAAGGTAAAGCTGAAAGTTCCTGTCCACGACCAAATGCAATTGCCATCGCTTGTCCAAAAGACCACATGAAACATCCTGCCATAAAAACATCGTTTTGATATAGTTTTTTCCTCTTTAACAAAAACGGAACCGCGATGAGCGCTGGCGACCAAAGTGGAGCAGCGATCCAGTTGTGAGGGCCAACAGGCCAGCTCAGAATCCGGAACAATGAATGTGTCCATTCCGATAAGTTTCTCGCGCGGTACATGTCATGAGCTGCAATGTGCGGTATTTCCAAATACCCGACCATGCTTATAATTACCAAAGCTGCAATGAGGATCAAATTTTGAATCTTTTTTCCAGGTTTGCTTACCCATTGAAGTAGATATATACCTGCTGCGGTAAGTGGAGTTAAAATCCCTGACGCCATCGTGTAGGTACTTAAAAAGCAAAGAAAGAAGACTAAGAACTTCGCCGATGCTCTTTCGGGAGAGGCAGTGCTCAGACCAATGGCAATCACTGCAAACAGTATTAGAAAGTAGAACTGGCTTTGAAAACCCACCAGCCAGTTTTCAAAAGAGAATGGAAGTGTAAACAGTGCAATCACAACAGGTAAAATCCACCATTTTTTCCCATTTAGGTTATTGAACCTGTAAAGAAAACCAAGTAAAATCGCAGGGATTGTTACATTAGCTCTTGCGGAAAAGAGGTTATTCCATTGATCCGTAACTTGGTATAGGATCAATGAAAACAGTCGAGTAGGGAAGATGCGGTGCTCATTATGAGACTTCCATAGATCCGTTATCCTCAAAGTTCCTTCCACCCAAGGGCGCAGCAAATAATCTCCTTCTGCGTCCCATTGATCCCAAAATGGTAGAGTCACAGCGAAGGTCTCAACATAGTAAGACCGAACTCCGGCCACCAAGGCAAAACTCAGTAGCACTATCCAAAGCTTGTTCATAGTACTGCATAGATTTGCCGAATACGCGGCTCCACAGCAACTTTGATCTCAATCCCCACATTTGGCGGTATATAAATGAGTTTCGCTTGGACTTCCTGATCCTTTGAATAAAATATAGGGTTTCAAAGTGTTCACGGATAAATCTCGCGTAATTTATAGAGAGGTAGGAGTGTAGTCGGGTCTCAAATAGCTCCGCTAAGTGCTCAACAAAAGCGGGATTCTTGTTAAGCGGAAAACTAGCACAATGTTTGATCCATCTCAAATCTCGTTCAAGCTTCTGAATATCTCTGTTTTCATGGTAGTGTTTGTTGATTATACTTCTGTAATTAAGTATATCAGTAGAATTACTGGCGTGTTGCCTGTAGCTAACGAGGCATTCCCTCACACAATGAATAGTTCCAAGATTGGTGGCAACGTAAGCTATCCAGTGATCGTGAAAGTAGGCGGGATCCAAAGGTAAGATATGTTTTAGAAGTTCCTTCTTGAAGAGACAGCTATGCCCAGAAACACAATTAAAGAGCAAGAAGACTTCTGACTTACCTCCGGCGTACAGATTGATTACATCTGACATTTTCTTGTTAAGAGACAAACCACCTTCATCGATAAATTTTGAATCATGGTAGATAAGTTGATGATTTGCAATTTCGCCTAATAAGCATTGTAACTTATCAGGGTGCCATATATCATCCTGGTCTGATAAGGCGATATATGTACCAGTACAAAGGTGGAGTGCCTTCTCGAAGTTTTTGGTGTAGCCTATATTCACCTCATTTTTGTAAAAGTGAATAAATGGGTATTGCTGCTGATACTCAAATAGTATCTCGCATGAGGAGTCTGTGCTATTATCGTCCACTGCGATGATTTCCTTTCTTTCATAACTCTGGTTGATCAATGAATCCAGTTGTTCTCTTAGAAATCTTTCTCCGTTGTAGACACAAAGTGCAATGGAAATCAGTGGTTTTTCAGGTTGTTTGGACATTTTTCAAAGTCTAAATAATGCATGTAGCACTGATAAGTCGCTTGGCCTTTAGACCCCAACTTTTCTTGATGATGAAGAAGAGCTTGCTTACGCTACTTTTCTTGGGAATATGCAATAGGCTTTTTCTGTTCTTCCAAATCATAAGGGCGTAAGAACAATGGAAAAATGCGTCATTCCTCTCCAGGCTTTTTAGATAAAGAGACGTTACGAAATGCTGAGAAGCCGATACAATTTGGGAGCAGGTTTTAAGCCAGCCACTTTCTATCAGGATCTTCTCCCGGGGGCGACTGGCCCCAGTACATTTGTTTGCCGAGGAGAGCAAGTTTGTGCAATTATGATCATGAATTCGGTATTGTACTAAGCTTTCACTGACAAAATCAATTGACCCGACGCAGCATGCGACATAAGCAAGCCACTGATCATAGTGGAATTCACTTGGAAAGGGTAGTGCATAGGGCAAAAGGGACCGCCGCATCAGAATTGTGTGTCCAGACACACAATTCATGAAAAGAAACGTCTCAGGCAGCGAACCTTTGTAAAAGTTAAATTTGCCTGACATTTTGCGGTTCATTGTTTTTCCAATGCTATCAATTAGATCTGAATCGCAGTAAACAAGCATATTGGTTTGTATAGCTTTCAGTTGAACTTCAAGCTTGTCTTTATTCCAGATATCATCCTGATCGCAAATGGCAATAAACTCTCCGTTGCAGAGTTTCAGAGCCTTTTCGAAGTTCTTGTTGTAACCTAATCTAGATTCATTGGAGTGTAGTCGAATGATTGGATAAGTAGCCGAGTAACTCAGTAGAATATCATAAGTAAGATCTGTTGAACAGTCATCTACGATAATGATCTCTATGTTGCTGTAAGACTGACTTATAAGTGAATCTAATTGTTCCTTCAGAAATCGCTGACCGTTGAAAGTGCAGAGAGCAACAGATATGAGAGGTATTTTGTCCATAATATGAAGATTGTGCAGGAGCAATTTTCATATTATCATCAGTATCATTAACAATTAATTAGCCTAGGGCACGTGTAAATACTTGAGTGGTTTTCAAGGTGAGCTGTTAGATGAAAACGATACTTAACATAATATAAATTATAAAACACAGGTGCATTGAAATTTATCGATCCATTTACATTTAATACTTTTTAACGCAAACCAAATATTTACTCCAACAAACCTTCACAGCCGAAAGACAGACCAAAAGAAGCCGCCTGAGATTTGAACAATGCGGCCCTATATCCAGGAGCTGTGCTTTTGTTCAAATCTCAGGCGGTGTAGATTGGAGGTGTTTAGTTCTAACTAACTGCTTTTCAATGGTGTTAAGATGATCTAATACAATCGAAAAATCTTGTCTGTAATTTCAAAATTAGGCTATATCGCAGATCTCAACACATTGTTTGAGTGACGCCAGTGGCTCGCGTTTTGGTATAAACTCCTGAGCCACAAAACCTTTGTAGCCTGTGGCAACAATTGCCTTCATAATAGCGGGGTAATAAAGCTCCTGACCTTCGTCAATCTCGTTTCGTCCCGGAACTCCGCCGGTATGATAGTGACCAATGTATTTGTGGTATTTGTTAATCGTCGCAATCACGTCGCCTTCCATGATTGACATGTGATAAATGTCGTAAAGTAGCTTAAAACGCTCAGAGCCAATCATCTCGCAAAGGCCAGCACCCCAGGCTGTGTGGTCGCACATGTAATCTTTGTGATTTACCTTACTGTTGAGCAATTCCATAATCATCGTAATTCCGTACTTTTCAGCGGAAGGCATCAATCTTCTCAACCCGATTGCGCAGTTCCGCATTCCGTCGATATCAGACATACCGCGACGGTTGCCTGAGAAACAGATCACAGTAGAATACCCAGCCTCCTTTAATTTTGGAAAAAGATCTTCATAGCTTTTAACAAGCTCATCGTGCAGCGCCAGATCATTAAAGCCTTTCTCGATTCCCATTCCTGCTCCATTTGGCAATGCGCAGGTAAGTCCGTACTTCTTCAAAGTCGGCCAATCTTCCGGGCCCAGCAATTCAATGGAGGTTATACCTATCTTTTTACATTCCTGTGCAAACGTGTCCAGCGGGATTTTACCATAGCACCATTTACAAACAGAATGATTGATTTTTCCTTTCAGCTTCGGACCGAGTACTTTCTCGGTAGCTGCGAAAACATCTGATATAGAAAGCACACCAGCGGTACTGGCAGCTATATTTCTTAATGCGTTGCGTCGGCTCGACATACTTAAGGTTTTTGAAATGTGTTAGGCGATGTCACAAATAGTAACTCCTTGTTTAAGAGAAGCAAGATCATTGTTGCGGCTCGGAACAAATTCCTGGCCTACAAAACCTTTGTAACCGGTCTCAACAATTGCTTTCATGATCGTGGGATAATATAGTTCCTGTGTTTCATCAATTTCATGTCGACCAGGAACTCCGCCGGTGTGGTAATGCGCGATATACTTGTGGTACTTTCTGATTGTAGCGATCACGTCGCCCTCCTGGATCTGCATGTGGTATATGTCGTAGAGCAGTTTGAATTTTTCGGAGCCGACCATATCACAAAGGCCTGCGCCCCACTCTGTCCGGTCGCACATATAGTCACGGTGATTTACCTTGCTGTTCAGCAATTCCATTACCAACGTCACATTGTGTTTCTCACAAATCGGAATCAGCCTTTTGATTCCCACCGCACAGTTCCGCATTCCATCCACATCCGACATCCCGCGCCGGTTGCCTGAAAAGCAGATAATCTTGTCATAACCTGCAGCCTGCACTTTTGGGATAATATCTTCAAAACCCCTGACCAGCTCGTCGTGATTCGCAGGATCATTAAAACCCTTGTCGATACTTCGTGTCAAACCTTCGCCCCATGGAAGCGCACAGGTTAATCCATACTTCTTGATGACCGGCCACTCTTGCGGGCCGAGCAGCTCAATGGATGTAAGCCCTATTTTCTTGCATTCCTGTGCAAACGTTTCGAGCGGAATTTTATCATAACACCATTTGCAGACTGAATGGTTGATTTTTCCATTCAGCTTTGGGCCAAGTGCATTTGTTGAATCTGCAAAAGCCTTCGATAAAGAGGTTGTAAATGGTACGATCCCCGCTCCCATTGCGAGGTTTTTGAGAACTTTCCTTCTACCTGATTTGCTGGTCATTATGGAACTCATAATTGTATTTTGGGAAAAAAAAGTAGTGATGCCGCCGGTATCATCAGCCTGTAAGACCGGACAATACAACACGCGACACCACTATCTTAAGCTTAATAAATTATATTCTACTCAAAAAATCGCTGATCTACTTCCCGCCTTTGGCGGCGCCGGACTCGGTATAAATCGGGTTGTTTTTGTTACCACCGGACATCAGGTAAGCAACCAGATCCCGAAGCTCATTCGGGTTCAGACTATTAATCAAGCCCGGCAGCATAATTGAAACCGGCGAGATCTTGCTCGAAGCCACTTGCTTTTTCGAAAGCTTACGGATCGTTTTGGAATCGAATGGATTTTGCGCGATATAATAGAAGTTCGCATCCTCATTCATCTGCCGGCCCAACACCGACTGGCCATCTTTCATCGTGTAAATCGTGGAAGCGTATTGGTCAGAAACTGCTTTGTCAGGTACGATAATCGCTTCAAGCATATCTTTCGCACTGAAACGGGTTCCCAGTTGCGTCAGCTCCGGCCCTACATCAGCGCCTTCGCCCTGAATCGTATGGCATTTGTCACAGATCACCGCTGAGAAAATCAGCTTTCCACGTTCGAAATCACGGTTTTGCAAGCTATCCTGAACCAGACTGACCGCTTCGTCCACTTTCCAGGCACGTCCCGGACCCTTTGGTGAATACGCATTTGCAATATCGTTCCCGCTCGCACTCAGCAACTTAGCGCCGGACAAATTGTTATAGTGGTCGAATTTGTCTTTTGGCACGTGTTGCAGCGCCCGCTGGCGTGCTTTGTCGATGAAGCCAATGTAGCTTCTGCCGCCTTTGTAGCTAAAAGCATTATTGAACCATTTGAAGTATTCGTCGCGCAGGGATGGTGTCCAGTCTGTTTTGTCATTGCTCAGAACCATCGAGTAGAAAGTCTGCTGAGCTGGTGGAAGCTTTGCAAGCAAACCTGCGATATCCAAACCGTATTGCGGATTTCTCAGGATCAGATCGGAGGAAGCAGTCGCAGGAATGTTGTCTTTGTCTTCGAATTTCTCCGATTTCAGCAGCGCCAGGGTTCTTTCCGCAGTTTTCGGCACTTCCAGGAACACGAGTAATTTGCTGTACAACCTGTTGATTTCGGGCGATTTGGACGGATAATTAGGATTCAGGTAAGCGACAACAGCCTTCTTGGTAGTGGCGTCAGGCTGTCCGAAACGGAAGAAAGCTACTTCAAATGTTCTGAGCAGATCCGCTTTCTTCGCATCAGGAAGTTTTGCGTAGTCGATTTTCGTTAGTGCATTGTAGAGATTGTCTTTCACACTTGCGTCTCCCTGACGGGCCAGCGCCAATGCACCATAAATCAGAATTTGCGGATCTTTTTCATTTAGAACTTTCGATTTCCACTGATCCACTGGCTGGTGCTCCACTGCAATGCGTGCCGCGTAGCGAACAAACCGGTCAGGATGTTTCAGGTTTGGCCAGGCAGTTTCAATAGCTTTCGGGTCCTTTTTAGCATGGAACTTTTCCAGCTCAGTACGTAGCTTGTGCTCCGGCGTAATAACCGGCTTTACCACATTTGAGCCAGCTGATATCTTCTCGTAATCCTTGTAGTAAACGCGATAAAGGTCAGATTCCAAGCGACGACCACCTGTCAGGAAGTAAAGTGCTCCGTCCGGACCAATCTGTCCGTCAGTCAAAGGAAGCGGAGATCCCGATATAAATTCCTCATGGTCAGCGGCGTAAGTAGCTCCCTGCGGTTTCAGGTGCAATGCATGCATGATCCCGAAACTCCAGTCAAACGCGAGCAAGGTGTTTTTGTACTTCTCAGGAAAGCGCGCGTCTTTCAGGTAAATCAGGTTGGTTGGCGAGCCCTGACCGATGTTTTGGAGCGCAGGCAGGTTGTCTGGGAACGACGGGTGCCATTTACCCGAGCCAGTCCGCCAGCCGAATTCGCCGCCGCTGGTTGCGTGGCAGATTCTTGTCGGACGATACCAGGGTTGACCAAAATCCCACTCCATATCCGAATCATAGGTAAACAGGTCACCGGCTTCATTGAATGCGATATCGTATGGATTCCGGAAACCGGCCGTAATCAGTTCCCACTTTTTACCTTCTGGATCTGTCTCTACAATCCACCCTCCTGGTGCCATTCTATCATTGGCATGTCCGCGCGGGTCTTTAATCAGGGGAAAAAGATTGTCGTCTTTCCAATTCGGCGTCAATCTGTAAGAATCCATAGCCGGCAAATCGGTATGGTTACCCGCCACTACAAAAAGCGATTTCTTGTCCGGCGAGAGGATAATGCTGTGAGGCCCGTGCTCGCCCTCTCCTTTTGTAGCTTTCAGCAGCGTCACTTTGTCAAACTGATCGTCATTGTCAGTATCCTGCAAGCGGTATACCCCACTGGATGCCGGGATTTTGTCAGTTGAACGGTTGTTGACTACCACATAAAGGCTATTGAATGCATAAAGAAGCCCCTGTGCCGCTCCCATATTGACTTTGGCGGTGTCGGCTTTGTTGCCTACGATCAGCTTTTCTACTTTCGGAGCAGCTGTTGAGCCGATCGGCGGGAGTTCCAGGCGGTAGAGAAATCCGTACTGGTCGGAAGTGATCATCCGGCCTTTGTCGTCGAACGCCATTGAAACCCACGAGCCATTCTTCTCTTCCGAGGGACTGTACAAATGCTCAGCCTTAAATCCTTCCGGCAATTTCAGCTTATCAACTTTCGAGCCTGGCGGCCGGTGTTTAGCAGTTCGGTTACTCAGCAGCACTCCGCAAAAGACCCCGGCGGCAATAAGCACCGCAAGCGTCATAGGAAGTTTGAACCATTGTTTTTTCGTGTACATCTTACAGCTCGGCGTTTATGGATAATTAGTGAATTAGTCAATTAATGAATGAGTGAATTAGTGAATGATTGAATGATTGAATGAGTGAATGAGTGAATTGTTGAATTGTTGCGAGTGGATCCTTGTATTGCAATCTTAAATAAAACTAACTAAAGCTCAAAATAATCTGATTGTAGCAATATTAGTCGTAATCTTTTAACCCACCATCCTGCTGTGTAGGGCTTGCGGGACGAAGAATGTTGAATGATTGAAGATTTTAATTAATGAGTGAATTGGTGAGTATAGATTAAAAGGTATCTAAGTAAAAAGTGCAGCCAGCAACGCTCACTGCACTTTTTACTTAGAGAACCCAAGTATTGTCGGAAAGGTGATGCGAAAATTAATCACTCACTAATCATAACTCACCGACTCCCCGTTCCAGGGCGGCTCCTTCCCATTCCACAGCGGATCATTCAAAATTCACTCATTCACAATTCACTCATTCAGTCATTCAAAATTAAAAATGCGGCGTTAGTGCTGATTCCACTGCAGGAAGTCCGTAGTAGTCATCAAGTACTGTGAAGGCATTTGGTGGTGGGACTGCGCCTTTTGGGAAATAGTAGGCTGCCGGATTCGCTTTTACTTTGGCCCCGTAAGCTCCGATGATCTCTTTCACGCGGGCGGTGCGGGTTAAGTCAAACCAGCGTTTGTTTTCGAAAGCAAGCTCCACGCGCCTTTCTTTGAATATCGCCTCGCGCATCGTCGCCTGGGAAGTAGCAGTGGTGTTAGCCAGGCCCGCACGGTTCCGTACCTGGTTGAGGTAGGTAGCTGCTTCGCCGGTCTTGCCTTGCTCATTCAATGCGTCTGCCAGGAACAGCAATACCTCTGAATAGCGGTATACCGGCCAGTTTTGACCCGTGTTATTGTGAAGCGAATGCGTTTTTGCATACTTCTTAATATAAGGATAAACCTTGTTTTCCACCTGACTCGAACTCAGCGTCACATAGCCTATCGAAGCTTCCTTCCGTTTGTCACCAGGCTCGTAAGCGGCGATGAGGTCTGGAGTGGGAATATTGTTGCTTTCCTGGGAAATGTCCTGCGGATTAGAAGTTCCGGTAATCGGCGCCAGTTCTTTGGAGGTAATCGGGGCCGGAATGAAGCGGTAGATCTGATTACCGTTGTAGCCGGCAGATCCTTCCATATACTGGATTTCAAAAACCGATTCCTGATTGTTCTTGTTGCCGGTCGTTGTTGAAAATGCATTTGCGTAATCCGGCATTAATGCGTAACCATCTTTCGCAACCACATCCTTCATCAAAGTTTCTACTTGCGGCCACTTTTTCTGTGTCAGGTACAGGTTGGCCAGTAAGGTCTTAGCTGCGCCCGATGTAGCGCGACCGGCCTCCTGCTCTGCTTTATTCGGCAGTAAACTACTTGCCTCAGTCGCATCCTTTTCGATCTGAGCGTAAATCTCTTCCGTCGAGGAAAGCGGGAGTGGCGCATCTTCGCGGTTTGTCACCGGAGTAAGGTGCAGCGGTACTTTACCAAACAGACGTACGAGGTCAAAGTAGGCGAATGCGCGCAGGAAGAGCGCTTGTCCTTTCAAGTTTGCTTTCGCCTTTGAGTCAAAATCCACATTATCGATCAATGCCAGTACCTGGTTTGTGCGTGCGATAATCTGGTAGTTCAAACGGTATTGCACAAGAACGTTATCATTCGCGGTAACGCCGCCAGCTGTCGGGACAGCAAAATCAGCCACGTTTTCAGTCGCATCTACTGCTCCGAAAAGTATGTTACGTGCATAATAAGTGTTGTCGGAATGCATCTCTTCCAGTACCCAGGCTCTTTCATTGAACATCTGCCGGAGCGGCACGTAAGCGGCATTCACGGCCTGTTGAAAGTCATTTTGTGAGGTAAAGAAAATTCCTGAGCTCAATGCAGTCTCCGGAATCACACTCAGGAAGTTGTCGCCGCAACTGGTCAGAGCGGTGGCCAGGAACCAGGCTGCTATATATTTTATCTTCATTTTTGTTCGGATTTAAATGAGTCTGATCTTCATTAAAAATTCAGGTTAACACCCAAAGTCCAGGTACGTGGTACAGGATAGTTTGAGAAATCGACGCCCTGGCTTAGATTGCCGCCGTCACTTTGTCCGTCTGCCTGAGAGCTGGTTTCCGGGTTAGGTCCGCCCCAATACTTCGTGAAAACATACACTTGCTGAATCGAAGCATACAAGCGGGCTGATTTAAAGAATTTATTTACTGCCCCGATGTTGTACCCCAGCGTGATATTCTTGATAGTGAAATAAGAAGCATCTGCGAGGAAGTGCGAGCTGTTCCAGTCGCGCTCGATGCCGGTGAAGTTTCCTCCATTGTTCGTCGCGCCGTACATTCCCTTGCCCGGAGTGATCACCGTGGTAGCTACTCCACTTCCGTCTGGCTTGGTTACATTTTTAACACGAAAGCGGTCTTTCACGCCGGCCACCATATTGAAAACACCGTCGAGGTTGGCTGTACTGTACAAGTGGCGCACCCAAAGCTGGTTCCCCTGCGAGCCGGAGCCCACGATCGACAGATCCCAGTTCTTGTAGCTCAGGTTGTTGGTAATCCCGTAAGTAAACTTTGGAAATGGGTTGCCGATGATCGTCCGATCGTCGTTGTCACCACCGTTTGTAATCACACCGTCGCCATTAATATCGCGCATTTTGATTGTACCAATGGCGGAGCGGCCAGGGATAACCGGCGAATTTGCCAGATCTTCGGCACTCGTGTAAAATCCGTCTTTCACCAGACCATAAAACTGCCCGAAAGGCTGCCCTACCTGAGTAATGTGGAACGTACCATACACGCGGTCGATACCTGGCGCAAGTTCCAGAACCTTGTTTCGGTTAAAAGAAATATTCGCATTGGTGGTCCATTTCAACTTACCGTCCAGGTTGCGGGATGTAACTGAAAATTCATGTCCCCAGAATTTGATCTCACCGATATTGTCATTGTAATTGGTAAATCCAGACTCCTGCGGCACCTGAACCGCATACAACAGATTGGTAGTACGTTTGGTGTAAAAATCATAGATGAACTGGATCCGGTCATTAAAAAGTCCCAGGTCTAGACCCATATCAAACTGCTTGGTTGTTTCCCAACCCAAATTCGGATTGGCAAGTGACGTCACGTTAGCGCCAGTAGCGACGGTACTTCCAAAAACTGCATTAGTTGTATTGTTCACCAGCGCATATTGGGTGTAATTACCGATGTTATTGTTACCAATCACCCCGTAGCTCGCGCGAACTTTGGCAAACGACACTTTGGTGAGATCCTGCATAAAAGTTTCGTCTGATACCACCCAGCCCGCCGATACAGAGGGAAACGTACCCCAACGATTGTCGACACCGAAACGGGACGAACCGTCGGCGCGGACAGCTGCTGTAAACAGGTATTTGCCTTTATAATTGTAAGTCAGCCGTGAAATGTAGGACAGAAGCGACCATTCATTTACACCATTAAATGTATTTGAACCTGATATACCGTTGACATTGAAGCTGCCGCCGCGGTCAATGTTCAATGCACCTTGAATAGTTGGCAGGCGGTCGTCGGTATAGGTGTTCGTGGTGATACGGTCGAATTCCTGACGGAACCTTTGCTGGGTAAATCCTCCTAAAAGCTCAAAATTGTGCTTTTCTCCAAAGCTGTGGTTGTAGGTTGCAAGGTTCTCATTCAGCCAGGAGAAATTCTGGACATTCTGGCGAATGGAAGAAGCAGTGGTCGGAATAGGTACGTTAATCGCGCTTGTTGCCGTGGATGGATTGAAGAAGAAGAATTTGTTGCTTTCCATCTCAATGTTCAGGGTCGATTTCAAGGTCAGCCCTCTGACTGGCTGGTATTGCAAGTAGCTGTTGCCGAGCAGTTTTGTAATCTTAGTCTCGTTGGTCAGCTCACTTGCAGCGCGCACCCAGTTGGGATAAGCGTAGATGTTTCCTGTATTATCCGGCAACCTGTTGAATTTGGTTAAATCGCCATTCTCATCCCGAATCGGCATGATCGGCCAGGTGTGCAGCGCATTGAAGAGAATACCTGTTCCCCGGTCCCCGTCAGTTCTCGGCGTATTGTCGTATACATACTGCGGCGCGATGTTAAAGCCGATTTTCACCTTGCTGGATATATCATATTCGGTATTCATCCGCAGGGAAAAGCGCTTGTAATTGTTGTTGATCACAACACCCTGCTGGTTGAAAATACCGGCTACCAGGGATGTACGCATGTTTTCCCGGTTTGAGCTCACCGTCAGGTTATAGCTTTGAATGGGCGCCGTGCGCAGCAATGCACCGTACCAGTCGTTGTTCTTTCCCGCATATTGCTCAGGATTCTGGAAAATCTCCGGTACCGCTCTGTTTTCATCTTCGTAAAGCTCTTTTTTAAATTGGGCAAATTCCTGCGCCGTAAGCATTTCGATTCTTCCCTTTTGCGGCACCTTCTGGAAACCATAGAATGCATTGAAACCTACATTCGTCTGGCCCGGTCTTCCTCTTTTTGTTGTAATCAAAACCACGCCGTTTGCCGCGCGGGAACCATAAAGGGAAGTCGAGGCAGCATCTTTCAATATTGTGATATCGTCAATCTCGTCCGGGTTCATCTGGGCGATGGTACCTGTGATCGGAAAACCATCAACCACGTAAAGCGGCTCACTTCCAGCAGATACCGAGACTTGACCCCGTATGCGGACCGACATACCCTGTCCGGGTTTTCCGGTCGTTTGGTTGATCTGCACACCAGCCAGACGCCCTTGTAGCTTCTGCGTCACCTGAGATACCGGAATATCTTTTAATTCTTCACTTTTCACAGTTTGCACAGAGCCGGTGATCTCCTTTTTCAGCTGGCTGCCATAGCCTACCACCACCACCTCAGAAAGTGCTTTTGAATCGGCTAAAAGCTTGATATCGATTGTGTTCGTGTTGCCAACCGGCACTTCCTGCGATACAAAGCCGACGGAAGAAAATATCAGAATAGCGCCCTGGTCAGGTACGTTAATCGAATAAGCACCATCGGCGTCGGAAACAGTCCCGGTTGTAGTTCCCTTCACAAGGATACTTACGCCGGGCACGCTTGCGCCGGTTTCATCGGTCACTTTGCCTTTGATGTTTTTGTCGATTGCAAACTTTCCTGATTCGGTATAAGCATTCGGGATCGCGGAGTAGTTACCGGCGTACGCATTCAGTCCACAAGCTGCGCCTATGAGCACCTGGCTCAGCGAGAGTTTTATGAACGAATTCAATCCGGAACAATAGGGAAATTGTCGAAATTGAGTCATAGGATTTAGCTTTAATTTTGTTGTCGAGGTTTGTCCATTCAAGGACTTTTGAGATTGAGCTTTACTTTAATAACAGACTTTTGGCATACGGGCGGGATTTAGGTGAACAATGATCATGTTTAGGAATAGTCAATATCTGATTGAAATACTTGTATTTAATCTTGATTAATTCATATAGGATTTGAGACGCACCAAGTGCCTCATTACGAGTTCCATTAAGAAAGTTGAAGAGAGTTGGGTTTTCTGAAATAGGAATACTTTAAGAACAAACTGGCTTTGGTAGTACAAAAAGCCAACATTTAATTCTCAAAGTAATATTTCTGCAATAGTAGAATGATTACCAGTATCGACTGTCCTGCTCTGTCTGGTTTTAAGAAAGATTTAATTTTCTTGGTTTTTGTAGGACAGAATAAATAAAAAGCACCCGGGGTGCCCAGGTGCTTGCATTGGGGAAGGTAGAAAGTCAGCTTAGCAGCTCCATTACAGCTTTGCCTTTTCCGTCGGGTGTTGTATAAAACGGGCGTTTCTCGACTTCATACTGCGTATCTTCTGCAATGCCGAGTGCGTGGTAAATGGTCTGGTGAACCCCATCGATCTTGATCGGATTCTCTATGGTTTTGCAGGGGCGCTCGTCGGCAGTTTTGCCGTAAACGAACCCTTTTTTGATACCGCCTCCAAACATCAGCATGGAGCAACCGTCAGTGAAATGCCGGTGCATTCCATAAAATTTAATATCCGAAAGAATGTCTGGCTGGGCTACTTGTTCCAATACCTTGGCATCTGGCCGGCCTTCTACCATCATATCGCGGCTGAATTCACTCGCCAGAACTACCATGGTGCGGTCCAGCAAGCCTTTTTCATCCAGGTCTTTGATCAGCTGCGCAATAGGTCCGTCGATTTGCTTTTTCATTTCTTCCAATCTGGTGTGGCCGTTTTCGTGCGTGTCCCAGCCTTTAAACGGTTCATATTCGGTTGTTACGCTGATAAACCGCGCGCCTTGTTCCGTCAGTCGGCGCGCCAGCAGGCAGCCTAGCCCGAACTTTCCTGTGTTATAGATATCGTAGCTCTTTTTAGGTTCTGTACTCAGATCAAATGCTTTCGACTCCGGTGAATTGAGCAGCGCGTAAGCTTGTTCCATGGAACGTTTCAGGGATTCGCGCTGGTAATCGCTGCCGAATTCCCCTATCGGACTGTTATTGATCAGTTCATTGTAAAGCTGGTTTCTTCGCTCAAACCGTTTTGCATCCATTCCAACGGGCGGGCGAACGCTTTCAAGCCCCTGGCTCGGATCCGGAATGAAGAATGGACCGAACTCATTTCCCAAAAATCCGGCGGTATGAAAAGCTTTCAGCTCTTCTGCTTCACCTACCGTGAACCGCTGACCGATATCCACGAACGCAGGAATCACCGGATTTTTTGGCCCGAGTTCCTTCGCAATCCACGAACCAATGTGCGGCGCGGCTACGGTTTGCGGCGGCTCGTAGCAGGTATGCCAATGGTACTGGTGTCGTGAATGCAGAATGTGTCCCATATCCGCGGCCACATAAGACCGGATCAATGTGCCTTTGTCCATTACATTTCCAATGGACTGCAAACCTTCGGAAAAGTGAATTCCATCGAGCTTTGTAGGCAGCGACTTAAAAGTACTCAGTACCCGGTTGCCTTCCATATCCTTCTCAAAAGGCGTGTAAAGCTTCGGGTCAAACGTCTCGGTATGCGCCATTCCTCCCGCCATCCAGAGAAGGATCACGGTATCTGCCGAGGAGTTTGACTTGCTTTTACAGGAAGAAAGCAGGTTTGAAACGGGAGCTCCTGCCGCTAATGCAGCAAGTGTTGCAGCACTCGCATGTTGCAAAAACTCCCTCCTATTCCATTTGCCTTGCATTGTTATTGTATTTAAACATTAATAATGAACGAATTATTAGAATTACGGTACTGTACATTCAATATTGCATACCTGTACTATATGTACTCAGAGTATCAGGTGCCAAATAATTTATATATGTATTTAAAGAATTATCAGGTGCATACTTATTATACTTTAAGTAAGTAAAATAAGTTGTTAGCTTAGTATATTAATTGAAACTCCGGTACCAGCGCGATTGCCCAGACTAAATCCTGAATTCCTTCTTCGCTAGGCGCTGGGCCGAGTATCTTTTTCGCTGCTGCGATCTCTCTGGGCAACGGTGTCCGGCCAAGTGCTTTCCGGTACAATGCTGTCACGAGCGAGTCGGAAGTCTGGTACTTAGCTTTCCATTCTTTCGATCCGGATTTCAGGGTTTCCGTAAACTTGTTCCCATTGGTCAGTTCCAGCGCTTGCAGCAGATTAGCCTGCGAAGTGCGGCTCGTGCTCACGGTCTCGCGGTTTGGCCTGCCAAGCGAAGTAAGGAATGGATCGTTTTTCACAAAGGCAGCCCGGGCAAATGGAAGGCGCTCTTTGATATTTTCTGGAAGCCGCTTGTACATAATGGCGGAGTCGGCATACATTGGTCTGAATGCCGTACTGATCGCGTCTGAAAACTGTTCTGCTGACAATCTCCGTCGCACCATTCCGGTGAACTTGAAATCGTTCGCCATGATATCGTCGGCTTCTTTCACAGAAGTTGACGGTAGCTGATATGTTTTGGAAGTAACAATGGTATAGATCAGCTTCTTCATATCATACCCATTGGCGACGAAATCCGAAGCCAGCCAGTCGAGCAGATCTGCACTCCACGGTACATTGTCCATTACATCTACCGGCTCTACAATACCGCGCCCCAATAGCTGGGCCCACACGCGGTTTACTACTGTTCTGTACAGCCGACCGTCTTTGGGTTGAACCAGGTAATCTGCAAGCTGGCGCAGGCGCTTCTCGGTGGGTGCGTCCACGCTGATCTCACCCAGCTCAGGGAAAAGCATTTTAGTACCTGCGATTTTGCCGGTGGGCTTATCGCAGTGATTAATTTCAAGAAGCGTATCTGCGAAAATGTTTGCGAATGCATAAGCGTCTGCAAGCTTCCAGTCGCTCACGAAGCTGTCGTGACAGGAGGCGCATTTCAGGTTAAGTCCAAGAAATACCTGAGATACATTCTGGGCGGCCTGCATTTCGGTGCGCTGGCTGGAATTGATCGTGCCCCTCCATTTGATACCTTTTATAAAACCTTCTGATTCCTTGTTCGGCCTGATCAGCTCTTTTACAAACCAGTTGTAAGGCTTGTTGTTCTGCAAAGAGCTGTAAAGCCATTTCGTGATATCAAACCGACCGCCGGTGATGTAGCCGGTACCCGAGTAATCGTTGCGCAATGCATCGTTCCAGAACGACATCCAGTGTTGTGCGTAATCGTCATTGCGGCTCAGAAGCTCTCTTGCCAGTACTTCACGTTTGTCAGCCCTGGTATCTGCGATGAATGCGTCCACTTTCTCCGGTGGCGGTAACAATCCGATGATGTCGAGGTAAACACGGCGGATATAAAGGCGATCGTCTACGGCGGGCTTCCATGCTATGTTGTTCTTCTTGAAATAAGCATTTACAAACAAGTCAACAGGTTTGTTCAATTCCGCTGTCGGTGCCGGTACCGCAGGAGATCTGGGTTCGAGTGCGGCTATTCGATAAATGCTCTTCTGCTGTCCTTCGGGCCACAATGCACCTTTTTCAATCCAGAATTTCAGGACATTCACTTCTCGCTCTGTGAGCCTTTTACCTTTGGTCGGCATTGCTTCCTTATCGCCTTTGGGCAGTGTAATGCGGCGTATGATCTCGCTTTTATCCGGGTGATTTGGCACCAGCACAGGCCCGCCTTCGCCTCCTTTCATAATTGCTTCCTTACTGTCGAGCCGCAGATCGCCTTTGGTTTTGGTTTCGCTGTGACAGCTGTAACAGTTGTGCGCGAGAATGGTGCGGACTTCCACATTCAGGTTTTGTACCTGCTCGGGACTTAATGCGCCGTTGTTGGTCAATACAAAATCGGCTTCTTCGGTACCGGCGGGTTCCCGGGTGTCGGAGGATGGTAACACGCTTGACAAGTAGTCATCGCCATGGGTAAGCATTGCGCCGTAATGTCCTGCGAAGGACACACCGAAAACAGTAACAAACAGCAGGGAGCGGAAAACCGAGCGGCTTCTGGATCTTAATGCAAACGTTGCTGCAACTGCAAGCGCCATTGTTGCAATACCCGACCACTTGTGGATTTCAAAGCTGGTACCACCTGCGTCTTCGGAGTCTGCCAGCAGTAACCCAAAAACAACAGCAAGCAGCGCACTAGCGGCGCCTACCCAGGTAACGATGGCGGTAGCATCGCGCAATGCAGCCGACTTGCGACGCCAGTCCATCAATTCAAGTAAAAGGGCAACGAGCAGCAATCCGATGGGAAAATGGACCATCAGCGGATGCAACCGCCCTAAAAACTGCCAGAGCCAGAATGTTTCGTTTGCTTGAAGTAACACAATCAAAAAGAATTAGGGGTTCAGGAATAATCGGGTGAAGCTTTTACCTAAAAAACACAATACTAGGGCGTTAATAACTTTGTTCCATCCTGTTCTGTCTTGTAAAGATATTATCCGATGTAGTTAATGAATGAATTTTCAGATGTTTGGATTCCGTCAGCTTAGCACGAATATTATTAGTAAGATAACGGTTTGTTCTTAAATAAGTGATAATTTTTGAAGGATAAGCACATTTAACTTCTTATCCTTCAATCACATCAGTATCCCGGATTCTGGGTCAGCTTTGCATTGATCAGGATCTGCGGTGCAGGGATCGGCAGCACGTACTCATTCTCGGTATACACATAATCAGTTGAGTTGAAAGGCACATTCCCCCGGTCGATAGTCGGTTTTGCTCTCTCGCGCGCACCGTGTGCATTCATGAAGGCAGCCCATTGTGCAGGAGTCATCGTTCTTTTCAGGTCAAACCAGCGGTGATTTTCAAAGGCAAGTTCCAGTCTGCGTTCTTTCAGCACCGCAGTCCTGAATGCAAGTTTGTCTAAACCTGTCAATGCAGCCAAACCTGCGCGTTTGCGAACCTGATTCACGTAATCATAAGCTTCCGCAGTCGGGCCGCTTTCTTCGTTCATCGCTTCCGCAAGCATGAGCAGCACATCAGCATAACGGATCACCGGCCAGTTGGTGTTGGTGCGACCGATGATGGTATGCGGGTAATTGTATTTCGATACGTAAGGAACTGGATAAACTTTGCCGTCAAGTGTGAAGCTCGTTTTCAGTGAAATATCCTTTCGCAGGTCATCCTTTTCGTAAGCTTCAATAATGTCGTTTGTGGGCGAATTCCGGCCGCCGTTCCCGCCGGCTGCATAACCGGTGACCGCGCCTTTGGACACCCGGGGGGCAAATACATACTGGAACGTACTCCATTCACCCAGGTCATTATCGCCCTGGTACTGGATCTCGAAAATGGATTCGACGCCATTCTTTTTGGCAGGTGAGGGATCAAAGTTGTCGGCGTAATTTGCATTCAGCGCGTACCCCAGCGTGGTGACCTCTTTTAAAGTGGTTACCGCATCTGCGTACCTTTTCAGGGTAAGATACGATTTGCCTAAAAGGCTCAAAGCGGCACCTTTGGTCACGCGGCCTTTATCCGCCGCATTCGGATACCTGGCAGGCAGTACGGCAGCAGCTTCTTTCAGGTCCTTTTCAACCTGGGCCCAAACTTCTGCCTGCGGCGACCTGACAAGCTCAAATGCCGGATCGGGCGTGGCGAGTGTTGAAGTGACAATAACTACATCTCCAAAGTATTGAACCAGGTTAAAGTACAGGTACCCCCTTAGAAACTTCAATTGTCCCTCAATTTCCTTCCGCGGACCTTCTTCTATGGTCGCATTCGCCATTTTTTCCAGCGTAAGGTTAAGATTGTAGAGCGTCGCGTAGTAGCTGTTCCAAAGGTTGGCGATTTCTCCATTGCCCGAGTTAACGGTACCAAATTCAAATGCTTCCCAACCGCCTGCGCCACCGCGGTCCGACGGGTTCAGGTCGATTGTTGTGTTGTCTGTATAAAACTCCCCGAAGATGTAGCCGGTGTTGGTCAAACTCTGAACTTGTCCGTAAACGCCATTTAATGCTTGCTTTACCTGCGCCTCGTTTTTGTAAAATATATCTACCCCCACTTTCGTCGGGTCTGTCTGGTTCAGGAAGTCTTCACTGCAGGAAGATTGCAGTAACCCCAGCGCCACTATGCCTAGTATGATTTTGCTTTTCATTTCCAATGTTTTTAAAAGTTCACTTTTATACCTGCGGAGTAGGTTCTCGGAACCGGGTAGGACTCATCATCATTATTGAGCTCCGTTCCACCACGTACGCCGGCGTCAGGGTTATTTCCCGGATATTTCGTGATGAGGAACAAGTTGGCTGCATTTACAAAAATCCGCGCATCGGACAATACTCCTTTCACTCTCGGGATCGTATAGCCGATGGTCACGTTTTTGATCCAGGTGTGAGTACCGTCGTACACGTAGCGTTCGCTGCTCTCTCGCGACCATTTAAAATAATCAGTACCACCTTGTGAATGCTTGTCGGCCGGATTCGGGCCGGGGTTTTGCGGTGATCTCCACCGGTCTTTGGCTTTTTCCAGTACATTGAAAACGCCATCCATATTCATTGTAGAAGCCTCGATGTTCCTGTAAATATCAAAATCGTAGGCGCCCATCAACAATACGCTGAAATCAAAACCCTTGTAATCTCCATTGACCGTCCAGGCCCAGTTAAACTTTGGATTGGGGTTTCCGATAATGGTCATATCCTTGGTGTCGTAGGAAACAATCCCGTCGGGGCCGCCGTCGGGTGCTCCGTGCAAATCCGCAAATATCATCGCACCTGGTACCGCACCTTCCTGCAATGGCGCTTTGTTAATCTCGTCCTGCGTATTGAAGATACCGAGCTTGCGATAGCCGAAAATCATTCCAATGGGCTGTCCAACCTGCTGGATATTGTAGCCGCCGTACTGGCTGCCCTGCAAAATGAAGTCGTTCTGGCCCCGGATTGCAAGTACTTTGTTCCGGTTGATGGTGAGGTTTGCATTGGTACGAAAGTTCACCTGGCCAACTCTGATCCGGTAATTAGCAGCAAATTCGAAACCCTGGTTCTGAACTTTTCCAAGGTTTTTCAGGGTAGATGTAAAACCGGATACTGCGGGAATGCTGTAACCAAGCAACATATCGTCGGTGATCTTCTTATAGTATTCCAATGTAAAAACGAGCTTGTTGTTAAATGTGGCCAGGTCAAGACCTATGTTCAGCTGGTTTGACTTTTCCCACGAAAGTTCCGAGTTGGCAAAGCGGGTTACCGTTTTGCCGGAAGCCAGAGAATTGCCGAGCACGTAGTTGTTGATCCCCAGGAATGCGAGACTGGCGTAGTTACCATCATCACCTGCATTCTGTCCTACACCAAAATTGTTGTTGGCACTCACTGCGTAGCTATTGTTACCTGTCATACCCCAGCTTGCGCGAAGTTTAAGATCGGTAAGCCAAGCAGCTTTTGGGATAAACCGTTCTTCGGAAAGTCTCCAACCGACAGACGCGGCTGGGAAGTTACCGAACTGGTGCCCTTCGCTGAAACGCGAGCTGCCTTCGCGGCGGATGGAAGCTGAAAGCAGGTACTTGTCTTTGAATGAATAGTTTGCCCGCGCCATGTAACCAATCATCGTCCAGGTTCTTTCCATAGAATTGGACGAGCGGATCGTTGCATTGCCGAGGAACGGCGCCAGATCGTCGGGGAAAGTGTTACCACTTCCGTATAAACCTTTGACAGTTTCCTGCTGTGCGGTGTAGCCCAGCAATGCATCGAAGTGGTGGTTTTCGCCGATATTCAGATCGTAGGTAAGCAACTGGTCAGCGGCATAGTTGCGTAGTTCTTCCGAGTCGTCACGCTCCGTTGCGATCCGTGGAGGCGCTCCGTTGCTGCCGGTCGCAACAGGCAAGCCGATGGTGGAAGGCACAAACTCTTTGTACCTGTTGTAATTGATTTTCGCATTCAAAGAAGATCTGAATTTCAACCCCGGCAGTATGTTCAATTCAATATATCCATTGGAAAGCACGTCTGCGATGTTCCGGTCGCGGTTGATGTTTTTAAGCATGTACAAAGGGTTTGGAAAGCCGAAAACGTCGCCAACACCATTGTAATAGGGGATCAGCTCAC
Source organism: Dyadobacter crusticola DSM 16708 (assembly GCF_000701505.1). Lineage (GTDB taxonomy): Bacteria > Bacteroidota > Bacteroidia > Cytophagales > Spirosomataceae > Dyadobacter > Dyadobacter crusticola. The sequence goes on from NZ_JNJB01000007.1 coordinate 148,582, forward strand.
CTTTCTCGTCATAAGCAGGATAGCGCGGATCGGCGATCAGGGTGAGACCAACCTGCGCATTGCGACCATCGGTACTCGCCAGGCTGGACCTGGAATAGCTACCGGCAATGTTTACGCCCATTGTAATGAACTTGTTTACATTGCCCATCAGGTTGGTACGTATGGAAGCGCGGTCATAATCGGTGTATTTCAATGCACCTGCTTCTTTGTAATAACCCGCTGAAATAACAGACTTTATGGGGCCAGAACCGGATGAAAGTGTTACGTTAACATCGGTGTATGGAGCATTGTTATGCAGGATCAGGTCAAACCAGTTGGTGGAATATTTGGTCTGTTCGGGGTACCGGAAGTCCATTGGAATTTCCTCGATGGTGGGGTTCCGCTTGTTAGCTAACAGAAATCTTCCTTCAAAAACCTCCTTTTTGAACTGGGCAAAATCTTGTCCGTTCAGTACCTTGGTCTTGCGCGACTCTGGTACATTCTGCACGCCGTAGTCGACCGATATGTTAAGTGAAGTCTTGCCTTCTTTGGCTGATTTGGTTGTGATCAAAACCACTCCATTCGAACCCCGCGCACCATAGATCGCCGTAGACGCAGCGTCTTTCAAGACGGATATTGTCTCAATGTCATTTGGATTGAGATTTTGTCCAGCCGAGATACCGACGGGAAAACCGTCTATTACGTACAAAGGATCGCTGCCTGCGCCAAGAGAGCTGATCCCGCGCACTTTTACTTCAAACTGCTGACCGGGTGTCCCACTTTTTTGCTTGATAATAACACCTGGCGCCTGGCCCTGGATCATCCTGGTTACGTTCGACTTAGGAACCTCGCCAATGTCCTGCATATTGATCACCGACAGTGCCGAAGTAATGTCGCGCTTGCGTTGGGTACCATAGCCGACCACGACCACTTCTTCCAACGCTTTGGTGTCGACTGCAAGCTGCACATCAATGGCGCTCTGATTACCGACCGTTACTTCTTTTGTCAGGTATCCTACAAAAGAGAAAACCAATACGCTGTTGCCTGTTTCGGGAACATTGAGGGAATAGTTACCGTCAGCATCTGACACGGTTCCCGAGCTGGAACCCTTCACAATCACACTCACACCGGGTAGCGACAAGCCTTTCTCGTCACTGACTTTGCCTGTAATCGTTTTGTCAATTGACACGTGCGTTGCGGCGTGTAAAGTGCTGGTAACATTTGTATTAGCACTTGTTACACCGGTCAACAGAATTCCCATGAACACCTGCGGCAGCAGTACCTTCGGGAGCACTTTCAGGCAGGTGTCAGGATTCAATAGTCGAGGTAGATTCATAGTTTAGGACTGGGTTAGGTTGGACTTTTGATTTTGTGTTACAAGTGCATTTGTAAATGCTTGGACATGGAGATTGGGTTTGGTGGACAATGTAAATGCGGCACGTGTTTGCATTCGCCCGACCTTTCAGTCCCGGGACAGCAGCTATTGCGCATAGTAGAATTATCGGATAAGTACAATTTTAGATTTGAATTGTTCTTCTTCACGCAATAGTATCTTGATTTGGAACAGTCACTGTCCTGTTCTGTCCGGTAAAAGCCAAAAAGTGTAAGAAAGGAACAATTAATATAGTTCGACCAAAAACAGGCCTTGGTACGGCTCAGTATATTGGTTGTATTAACTAACTTTAAGAATAGGTAATTGTTAGACATTCAGGCGTATGAGACGAGTTGTACCGGTATTTTGGTTGATACTAACATTGTTTTTTGGCCTAACAACGTTCGTTGAAGCCAATCACATCGTTGGAGGAGAGCTGCAGATGCTCCGGAAAGGAAATACGAATACCTATGAAATCCGTTTGATCCAGTTTTGGGATAGTAACAACCTGGTCATTCCAGGTCAGAACACGGGCGGTAACCGGGACGAAACTGCGGATATTTACTTTTATAGCAAAGGCGCGAACCAGTTGGTACAGATACTGAGAGTGCGCCTTCAATCCACTACCCCAATTGCTTACCAGAATAAGGCCTGTGCAACCAGCAGATCACTTAATACGAGCGTTGGTGTTTACAGCGGGCAGATTACACTGGATCCCAGGCAATACAGCGACGAAGAAGGTTATTATCTCGTTTGGGAACGCTGTTGCCGCAATGACGATATCAACAATATAGTAGCTCCGGGAGATAACGGGATGGTGTTTTACCTCGAATTCCCACCCTTGCAGATCGCCAATTCTGCCCCGGCATTTGTGGAACCGAATGGTCAGTATATCTGTGCAAATACACCATTCAGTATGAACATGAGCGCAATCGATGCTGACGGCGACGAACTCCGTTATTCACTTACGGTTCCAATGCGCGGATTTACTTCCGGGAATGCCCCTTTCGGAAATGCCGCGCCCAGGAGCCCCTACCCGCTTGTAACCTGGGAAAGCGGGATTTCACTCACCAATGCTATTCCCGGGCCGCAACCATTGCGCATCGACAATGCGGGTAAATTATCAGTCACTGCCAACCGTACCGGGCTGTACGTTTTCGCAATTCAATGCGAAGAGTACCGGAATGGAAAGCGGATCGGGCTTGTGAGAAGGGATTTCCAGCTGCTGGTTATCGACTGCAACAACGATCTGCCGACCCCGCCGGTAATTACAATGGGCTCAGTCCCGATTCAAGAAATTGTATTTTGTCCGGAGAGTCCCATTGAACTGAAAACAGAGAGTTCGCCAGACTGGTCTTATCAATGGCAACTGAATGGACTGAACATTCCCGGCGCGACTGGCCCGAATATGATGGTCAAAGATTCGGGCAATTACACAGTAGTAAAAAGTTACACGCGGATCTGTTCAAGAGACACCAGCTCACTGGTGGTGAAAGTCCGGCATGCAGACCCTATTGAGGCGATACTCTCGGCAGACGCTCCCCTATTCTGTGAAGGCGCATCAACTTTTATGTATGCAAACGGGGGTAATCTGGCGGCAGACCATGTGCTTTCCTGGAAAAAAGAAAATGCAGTCCTCACCAGCACAAGTGCGACGATTGAAGTGTCCGAGCCGGGTATATACTCGATTGATATAACAAATGGGATTGAAGGATGTCACGGCAGGGATACCATGACCATTGCACAGGAAGATCTCAAAGTAACGCTTCCGGGTAGGAAAATGATGACAAAAGGCTCCCGGACAACATTGCGCCCAGTGGTAACGCCGCCTCAAACCAACGCTTCTTATGATTGGAGCCCAAGCGATGGAATGCTCTCCGCTACGAGTGACGAAACATTGATTGCCTCTCCTCCGGCAGATACCACTTACACTGTGACGCTGACAAGTGCGGCGGGCTGTACTTACCAGGCAAGCACCTACATTGATGTAATTGACCCTATGTATATCCCTACGGCATTTTCGCCCGATGGTGATGGCCATAACGATACTTTCGAGATCATGAATGCCCGGGATCAGATCGTGGAAGTGCGCATTTACAACAGGTGGGGCGAAGTGATCCATTCATCGAAAGGTTACGAGACGCCCTGGAACGGTAAATACAAAGGCGGCTCAGCGCCTTCCGGTAGCTATCCCTACGTGATTAAGACTGTCGACCAGGAGGTGACTGGTACCGTGCTTTTGCTCAAATGATGGCTGCTTACCCTCTTATTTCTCCTGGAATTCTTTGAATGTTCCGTCAGTGTAAAAGATCACGATTCGGGCAACCTGCTTTTCCGGAGCAGCTGTAACCAGCCTGGACTCTTCTACCAACTTCTCCTGCGGTAATACTGTACCAGGCAATGCTTTCTTTTTTGCGGGTACGGGTTCTTCTGGAGCAAGTTGTGGCAGCTCATTTTCTTCAAGGATCCATTCTAATCCCAGTTCCGGATATCGCTTCACAATCTTCTGCACCATTTCAAGACTGGGCTTGTTCCGCCCTGCCAAAATGTGTGACATACTGGATCGTTGCACGCCTATTTCGTCTGCGAAAATAGAGGGTGAAAGAGCCTTCTCGGCGAGTATTTGCTTGATCTTATCGGCTAGTGTCATTTGTAAATGCATTTCAATGCTGTGATGTTACAAATGTAATAAACCCAGGAGCTAACAACAAGCGTAAAGTAATTGAATTTTGTAAACTAACGAGTAATAATGTAAATCCTGGTTAGTTTAGTTTTGTAACTATACTCACATGGCTGATTGCGATGGTGAGTTTACAAAGTTGAAAAGCTTAGGCACAAAAAAATGCGATGCCGCATTGGCACCGCATTTCAAGATTTCAGGCGTTAAATCTAATTAAATTGCAACTTGGTTTTCTCTTAATGCATCATTCAGGGATGTTTTCAGGTCTGTGCTAGCCTTCCTCTTTCCTATGATTAATGCACAAGGGACGTGGTACGTGCCTGCTGCAAACTCCTTTGGCAGTGTGCCAGGAATTACAACAGAATCCTCTGGCACAAAACCTTTGTATTCAACGGGTTCGCTTCCTGTAACATCTATTATCTTCGAGCTTCCTGTGATCGTGACGCCAGCGCCTAATACGGCTCTTTTACCCACGTGCGCCCCTTCCACAACAATGCAGCGTGAACCAATGAATGCGCCGTCTTCAATAATTACCGGTGAAGCCTGAACTGGTTCCAGCACCCCTCCTATCCCGACACCACCGCTGAGATGAACATTTTTACCGATCTGAGCGCAGCTTCCCACAGTTGCCCACGTATCGACCATTGTTCCTTCGTCTATATATGCGCCAATGTTAACGTATGAAGGCATGAGTACGACTCCCTTCGAAATGTATGCTCCATATCGGGCAACGGCTGGCGGCACTACGCGTACTCCCAGTTGTTCGTAGCCGGTCTTCAACTTCATCTTGTCGTGGTATTCGAAGATTCCCAATTCTGTTGTCTGCATCTGCTGGATTGGGAAGTAAAGAATGATCGCTTTCTTCAACGCCTGATTAACTGTCCAAGAACCGTCAGCTTGGGGCTCTGCTACTCGCAGTCTTCCTTTGTCTACTTCTTCAATAAGATCCTTAATAAAATTTTTTGCTCCTTCTTCTTTAAGCAGTTCTCTGTTCTGCCAGTAATTCTCAATAGTCTCTGCAACTGTCATATTAAAGTAATAGATTAATAAAAGGTAATAAATGCCTTGATATTCAAGAAGTTATATGTTCATAGAAAATTTAATGAGCACGTTTCACAAAAGCCACATAGCAAAGTAAATTACAAGTAAAACTGTCTCCTCAGACAGCAAGAAGCTTTAAAGCAAAAGAGACAACTAAACGAAAGTAAACATTTTAATAGAAGAATAAAAGTGCATGGTAACTACTCATATTAGTAAAACAAAGCTGAAAAATACTAATTACGATAGCTCTGATCGGGTCGATTTACTAATTATAGTAGCTAAAATAGCTCCTTATAAACTATTCCCGCCCAAGACTAACCCTCAATTTTCAGCCATTATCCTTTAAATACACGCCATTTTTGTTATTTTTGCGCATAATTAACCAATCAAATAAGATATGTCTACAGTTAAAGTCGCAATCAATGGTTTTGGCCGAATCGGTCGCCTCGTATACCGCCAGATTTACAATATGGAAGGTATCGAAATTGTCGCCATAAATGACCTTACCAGCCCAAAGGTTCTAGCACATCTACTTAAATACGATACAGCACAAGGACGGTTTGACGCAGAAGTTAAATCAACAGATAACTCAGTAGTTGTGAACGGCGAAAATATCGTGATTTACGCACAGCGTGACCCGGCTCAAATTCCCTGGGGATCGCACGATGTAGACGTAGTTCTTGAATGTACAGGCTTTTTTACAAGCCAGGAGTCAGCAAGCGCTCACATTAAAGCCGGTGCGAAAAAAGTTGTTATCTCAGCTCCTGCAACTGGTGATCTGAAAACAATCGTTTTCAACGTGAACCACAACATTCTTGACGGTTCTGAAACAATTATCAGCGGCGCTTCGTGTACTACCAACTGCCTTGCTCCAATGGCGCAGGTTTTAGAGGAGAAATTCGGCATCGTAAATGGCTTGATGACAACAATCCACGCCTACACTAATGACCAGAATACACAGGATGCACCACATCCAAAGGGAGATTTGAGAAGAGCGAGAGCTGCTGCTCAGAACATCGTACCGAACAGCACAGGTGCGGCAAAAGCGATCGGTCTTGTTCTGCCTGCATTGAAAGGCAAACTGGACGGTTCTGCTCAACGCGTTCCTACTCTTACAGGTTCTTTGACTGAATTGACTGTTGTTCTTGGCAAAGAAACTACTGTTGAAGAGGTGAATGCAGCTATGAAGGCGGCAGCAAACGAAAGTTACGGATATACAGAAGACGAGATCGTGAGCAGCGATATCATCGGTATCAGCTACGGTTCACTTTTTGACGCAACTCAGACAAGAGTTCAGAAGGTTGGAGATACCCAGCTGGTAAGAACTGTTGCCTGGTACGACAACGAAATGTCATACGTTTCTCAATTGGTAAGAACAGTCTACTATTTCGCTGGATTGATCAACAAATAGTTTCAATTGATTTATAATCAAAACAGCCCGCCGGAGCATTCCAGCGGGCTGTTTTGGTTATAATATTGTCGCTTTAATGTATTTGATTGTATAGCCTTTGCCTGTGAAGATTGTCTCGTAATGCGTCCGGACACCGTGATGATCATCCAACAAAGAAGACTCGTACAGATCATCGGTATGTTCCAGGATTTTATACCTCGACGAACTCGTCAATGTTTCCAAACTATAATCGTAGAGAAAAGTACTATCTGTTTTAAGACAAAACAGGCCGCCAGGTTTGATAAAACCGGCATATTTTTCCAGAAAATCGGGGTTAGTCAATCGCTTATTTTCATCTCTGTCACGCACCTGAGGATCCGGGTGGATCAGCCAGATCTCGCTGAGCTCGTTTTCTGCAAAGAATTCGTGTGAGTACTGGATCCCCGCGCGGAGAAAAGCGACGTTAGGAAGATTTAATTCAGTAGCCATCGCACTTCCCCGCGCGATCCGATCACCTTTAATATCCATTCCTATAAAATTTTTATCAGGGAATATCTGTCCAAGTCCAACAGTATATTCACCTTTTCCGCAAGCCAGCTCGACTACAATCGGATTATCATTTTTGAAGTACAGATTATTCCAATTTCCTTTTATTTCCTGGTAGAGTGGTTTTCCTGACTGTATTACATTGTCGGCCTGCGCACTAAAGTTGTAATGGTGTAGCTTTCTTCTTGTCATTTAAATTTGAACTATAACTGATCGAGATCGGCAACGACGAATGTGCTGCCTCCAACATAAATAATATCTTCTTTTGCAGAAGCATCAACAGCGGCTTTTAATGCTTGATTTACGTCAGCGTAGTAAGAGCCGTTCAACCCAAGCCCGGAAGCTTTCTCCATTAACTCCGAAGCATCTAAGGCCCGCAAATTGGAGGGAGCGCAAAAGTAGTAAACAGCTGTTTTCGGGAAAAGCGCGAGCATTGCAGAAATGTCTTTGTCTTTCACAAATCCGATAACAAAGCGCATCAGCGAATGAGGCAGAGATTGAAACTGTTTGATTGTATTTTCTAGTCCTCCAATGTTATGGGCGGTATCGCAGAATATAGCTGGATCACTTCCCAGCTGCTGCCAGCGGCCTTTTAGCCCCGTAAGCGCTACCACAGAGCCCAGTGCGGCTGAAACTGCTTCGCGCTTAATAGATAATCCTTTCTCTTCCAGAACTTTCAACGTCGTCAAAACACCCCCTAAATTCTTTAATTGATAAGAGCCGGTCAGGTCTAAACGCAGCTGCTCGGAATGAGTTCCGCTTTCACTCTTAACGTTTACTTCTAACTTGCCCTCCATCAGTTCCCCGCCTTCCACGACAAACTCTTTATCACCGAAATGGATAGGTGCATTCAACAACCTGGCCTGCTTTACGAACACATCACCGACTCCATTCCCTTGGCATTCACTGATCACAACCGGAACATCTGCCTTCATAATACCCGCTTTCTCTCCAGCAATTTCCGCGAGCGTATTTCCCAGGAATTGTGTATGATCCAGACTTACATTTGTGATCACGGAAACAAGTGGCGTAATGATGTTCGTCGAGTCAAGTCTTCCTCCCATTCCTACTTCTATCACTGCGATATCCACATCCTGCTCTTCAAAGTAGGTAAATGCCATAGCAACTGTCACTTCAAAAAAGGAAGGCGACAATCTATCGATGTTAGATTTTATATTGCTGGTAAATTCAACGACAAATTCCTTACTTACACACGTTCCATTTACCCTGATCCTTTCCCTGAAATCCTTCAAGTGAGGGGATGTATACAGGCCTACTTTATAGCCGCACTGCTGCAAAACCGCAGCAAGCATGTGCGACGTACTACCTTTTCCATTTGTACCGCCTACATGAACAGTCGGGTATTTTGTTTGGGGATCTCCCAGGGATTTACAGAGTTCCTGAGTAGTACGAAGGCCCGGCTTAAAAGCGCGGGCCCCAATATTCTGAAAGACGGGTAATTTGCTGTAAAGGTAATCCAGCGTCTCCTGATAGTTCATTACCTGTTATCTCGACCGTATTTTAAAGGTGATTGTACCAACAGATTCGTCGGGAACATTTGATGATTTGGGTATAAAAGTGAGATCTCTTACTGCGCTCTTATACTTGTTGACTACTGAATAATCAGTGACAGTGGTACTGGCAGTCACGATGTTCTTCACTCTCCCGTTTTTATCAACTGTGATCCTGAAAGTGATATCGCCTGTGGCGTCCGAATTATCGTCTACAACAGGTCTTCTCGCCCACCCCCAGCCAGAGAGGTTCAGGCCGACTGCCGTGCCGCCTCCGCCACCTTCTCCTTTATAGGTCTTCGCAAAAAGACTACCGGTTTTAGAACCTTTGTCACCTACTCCATCTGCATCATCACCGTTGTTATTTCCACCAACACCGGTCTGCGTTCCATTGGTACCATTACTTCCGGATTTGCTGCCAGATGATTTCGAGAACAATGCATCCCTGTTTATAGCCTTTTCAGGCGCAGGCTTCGCAGCTGGTGCAGATGAGTTTTCACTGCCGGTTGATTTTTTAACGTCAGTTTTCTCAGGTGCCTCCACCGGGCTTTCTACCTTGGATGCAATCACAGGCTTTTCTGCAACTGTTTTTACAGGTTTAGGCGACTCGATTTTAGGCGGGGTTGGCGGCGTAGGTTTGGGAGTTGCGACAGACTTCACCTTTTTAACCTCGTCAGCATCGGCACGCATGTTTTGCGCTACTTTACTGTCATTTGGCTTATTAAAGGTTTGTATATCTCCCTTTCCAACTTTGCTTGTACCATAATTAACTTCTACAAACAACTCCATCGGCTCCACCCTAGGAATGGAGCTATTCAGCCGGATAAAGAAGAATAAGCCCAGCATGGCTGCCGTTAATCCAAAGGACCAGGCCCAGGAAACAGCGATTCTCTGACGATCCTCTGCTTGTAATGTGATCATTGACTCAAAAATTATTATTTCCTCGAAAACGTAAATTTAGGAAAATTCGTATGCAACAAAAAAGGAAGCTTGAAGCTTCCTTTTTGATCATTTGTTTGTTTTAGGCTTAAAAACCCAGCCTTCCTGACCGATTATGGATTTCAGCCGGGCGGAGGCACGGTAAGCCTCTTTTTCAGTATCGTATCCGTCAATTGCAACTTTCACTTTGGTACTGTACTTATTACCGGGGATGATCAGAGCATCTTCAAATCCTTTTTCCCGCAGGTCGGCGAGTAATATTCTCGCTTGCTTGGGACCTTTAAATGCGCCAGCAATGACGTAGAACTTGGCTGCCGTGTTACCAACTGCTGGCGCAGCGGGAACAGCCGAAGGAACGATAGCTGCTGCTGAATCGTGCTTAGCTGCTGAACTGTCTACCAGCGCCGTCTCAGTAGAATCTTCTTCAACTACGACAGTCTCGTTATTCGTTGCAGGTGCCGGCTCTTCAACGATGGTTTGCTGCTCTTGCGGTAACTCACTTTTTGAAAAGAGCTCCTTAAAGGGATTTAATGTACTCTGTATATCCGAATGCTGGGAATTGACCAGAAAAAAGCTGAGTCCACAAAGCAATGCGACAACAGCGGCGGCTGCCCAGCGCCTCCAATTGATTGATTTTACCTTTTCATCTTCAAACTCGATCACTTCAACCTCGTGCTCCGCAGCGAAAGGATGGCTAACAGAATTTGCCATGACCTGCTTGTTAAAGCGTTTTACTTTAACCTTCTCGAAACCGTACCATTCATCTTTGAAGTACTTTTCCGTTTTAGGCTCAAATACAAGCTTTCCTTCCACATTCCTGCCAAACTCCCCAACTCCGTCAATAAGAGCCTGCCCATTGGCGTCAAGTTGCTGCTTTAAGTTATCAGTGTAACCTTTAACATAATCAACTGCTTCGGTGTGGGTGCACTTTTCCTGGCGCGAAATGTGATTTGCAAGTAGACCGTCGTCTAGCTTAAGATACTCATTGAACGCGAGCTTTTTTGCCGGAGGCGAAAAGAAGCCCGAATTACTATCATAAGCAGCCGGAATATGGTGCGACAACAGTGCCCCGAAACCAGGTATGATTACAAATTCGTACTCGCTAATAAGTTTTCTTAATACCGTTTCAACTGCGATCATGAAGCTCTTTTTGGAGTTAACCCGACGAAGTTAAAAAGAAAATGACAATCCTCCAATAAAGTTCAGGCCCTGCTGCGGGTAGTACTGGTAACGCTGGTACTGTTTGCCAAGTACATTGTTAAGCGCCACAAAAGCCGAGAAGTTCTTGGTTAACAGGTAGTCAATCTTGAAATTCAGATCAGCGATAACGGGCAATTTTGTAACTACGCCACTTTGAAAATTCTTCGCTTTTATTCCCCTTAGTACATAAAAATCAGAGGTAACAAACAGCTTTTTACTTATTGTAAGCGCATTGAACCAGTTTATGGTCAGGTCGGGCCGGTGCCAGGCATCCTCCACATTCGACGACATGGCATAGTCGAAGAAGTTTGCCTTTAACGAGGTTTTGAACATGTCATTGAAATTGTAACCTGCCTGTGCCGATATCGTCAGCACCTTTGTTTTTCCCGGGTCATAAATGATCGAGAACCTGGAAGTATCAGCCAGTGAGTTGTTAAAGTTGTAGAAGTTGCGGTAACTGGTATATGCCACTTTACCTTCATAATTTAAGCCGCCACTGACTTCACCTTTTACTCCGGCACTTATTTCAGATGTCTTCTCTGTGTTTACGATAAGCACGTTCGAACCAAGCCATTGATTTTCCGCCAGCATGCTTCTTAAAGTATTTCTGACAACATCTCCATTCCAGCCAGCGAAGATATGTAAACCGGTAAATGGAGTTACATCCAGGTTCACTGCTGGAAAAGCTTTGGTTTTGTTGATGTTGAGCTCTTCGTCCGTTTCATTAACAACGTTAAGTCCCGCTGAAACAGAGTAAATATCGGTTACGTACTTGAATGTAGGCTGTACCTTGAAAAGGTTACGGTTATAAGTAAGCTGATCAACGCGCTGCGAAACGAATGCATCGGCTTCAAGCAATGCATAAAAGCTCTCGCTGATCGGCACTGACGCATTCAGTTTTGTACCCCAATCCAGCTCAGATGCACTGTACCTGTCGCGCAGAGTGTTCAAACTGGTCTTTACAGAATAATCAACAAGTACCGAAGCATCTGTATTTTCAAAACCCAAATTTACACCAAACTGATTAACTGTTTGTCTGATTGTATCCCGGTCCACCACAATTCCTTCGGGCTGCGGTTGATAGCCATAGAAATAGTAGTTCTTTCGATCATATTCCAGCGCCGCATCCATTTTGTATGTGCTGCGAATGTACTTGCCGCCAATCTTAATGTTAGTTGAAGCATTCGCCGAATTCTTGCCATCAACCGGCCCGTTCGCTGCTGACAGGTGCTTCAACTGTGTTGTGAAAGCAAGATCCTCGGCAGGCCGGCCGCCTACGAAAGCCTCTCCAAGAAAGCGGCCATAGTTACCTGCGCCCAGCTTTACGTAGTTATTCAGAATGTCCTTTTCATCTTTTTCCTTCTGGTCGGAAGTTGCTGCAACTGCCGGGGTAAGTTTGGGAGAAGAAATGTTGATCTGCGGATCTATGATCTCGTAAGAAACCTTTGTCTTGCCTGCCTCACTTTTAACAGGTTGTACTTTGTCAAAGACCCGGTTAGCGGGTGCGAATTCTATACTTTTTTCCTTTACGATCTCGTAAGTCTGGCTTTCAATTTCGCCTCGTTGAGCAAATGCCGTAGAGACAGCGAGCGCCGAAGCTAAACTTGCAATTACAATTCGCGATGCTTGCATTTTAATCATTTGTACCAATAGTTTTTGTTCGACCGGAGTGGACTATTTCAGTTTTTCAATTTGGGTTAGCTTTTCCTTTGCCAGCTCCACAGCTTCCTTATCATCGGAATTTTCAATGATGGAATTCAATGTGGCCTTAGCCTGCCCGACTTCATTCAAGCCGGCATATACATCAGCGAGCAAAATGAACGAACGTGCACGCCAGTAATCGTACCCTTCAAAGGCTTTACCCATTTCAATAATAGCCGTCTCAGCTTCCTTATATTTCTTTTCCTTGTAAAGGATCATCGCACCCCAGTAACTCGCCTCCGCGCCAAATTCATCTTTTGAAGATTTTGATATCTTCTTGAATTCCTCCGCCGCCTTTGTTAAATCACCTTTGTCGTAAGGAACTTTACCCAGGTACAGCTGCGCTTTGCCCAGTCCACCCGGAACCACATTTCCAACGTTAATTACCTCTTTGGCATAATAAAGGGTGGAATCGTAGCTTTTCAACGTATAATAAGTATCCATTAAACCGATCCAGGCCTGAGTCTGCTCTTTCTTGTTTTCAGAGTTTCGAAGCAAGATCCTGAAATTAGTTACCGCATTGTTATAGTTTCCGCGTCCAATCTCCAACTCGGCCGAGCGTTGCGCAGAAGCTGCGACAAAAGTTGATTTGTTATCCTGTACCACTTGTCGGTAACCTTGCAATGCTTCATTCACCTGTCCTAATTTATCGTAAGAAGAGGCGATGAAGTAATTGGCGTCAAACTTGTGCTTGCTTGCAGGATAGCTGGACAAAAACTCTTTCAGAGCCTGAATTGCATTCTGGTACTTCTCTGCATAATAGAGGTTACGTACGTTATCGAACTCAACTTCTTCCAGCTTCTCGTTGCCTGGATTGTTTTTTCTAACTACACCAAGTACCTGTGTAAATTCCTCTGGTCTGCCGACAGCCGTGTAGCTCTCCTGTATACCTTCCAACGCGCTGCTTGCAGAAGGAGACTCAGGGTGTTCTGTCAGGATTTTACGGAAGTCGACAATTGCCTGTTCGTAAACCTGCAGGTTATAGTAAGACTGGGCGCGGCGCAGCAAGGCAGCCGGGATCATCAAACTTTTAGGCTGCTCATTAATCATCCTTGTAAAACCCTTCACAGCGGCTGAATAGCTTTGATTTTGAAAATCAATGTCCGCCATCTGGAAGTAAGCATCGTCAAGGTAGCGCGACGAAGGATATTGACTGATCAACAATTCGAATTGCCTGCGTGCTTCCGCTTCACGATTCATGTAAACATAAGCTCTGCCCTTCTGGAACATTGCGTAGTCCTTATCGACCTTTCCTTTAGAAGCAACCTGCTCATAGGTACGAATCGCTTCATTATAGTTTTTGGCTGCGAGGTAGCAGTCAGCTAACCTTGAATGTGCATCTTCAATCATCTGCACGTCCATTCCCTCGATATTTGAAGTAAACTCCTTAAAGTAGGGGAGCGCCTGGCTGTATTTTTTCTGATTGTAATAAATGTACCCTAGTGCATACAAACTCTTACGGGCATAGATCCCAGCTTTGGGATTTTTGGATATCTGCGTGTAAAGTCTTGCAGCCTCGTCAACCCTTTTAAGTCCATACACCGACTCTGCTTTGTAGAACAAGGCAGAATTATATATTTCCGGATCAATTGGTACTTTCAGGGATTTGTCAAACATCGTAATCGCCTGATCAAACTTTTCCTGGTTGAAGTCAGCAACACCCTGGTTGAAAGTAAGTCTTTGATAGGTGCCATTGATTTTAGGATTGCGGGAGGACAGTCCTTCAATGTATTTGATAGCACCTTGGCTGTTGCTAGCGCTGGCATAACCTTCCGCGATCAGCTCCGTTGTTTCTTCTTTATGTTTGCTATTCGGGAACTTAGTAAGGAAGCTGGTAAGCTCCTTAACTGCCTCTGCATTGTTACCTGTTTCAAGCTGTACTTTCGCGTGGTTATAGGAAGCTTCTTCCTTTACAATCTGATTGTGATCTAATCCTGCTGCATTCCCGAAGGCTGTTAAAGCATTGCTTAAAGCATTCGTCTTCAAGTAGCTGATTCCTAGCAGATAGGAGGAGTACTGCGAAACAGAATCCTTGCCGGAACTTACCGGCTTTAATGTAGTAATTGTAGCCTCGTAGTTGTTAGTTCTGAATTGCGAATGCCCGTAATGCAAAGCCACTGCAGGCGGCATGGTCCCGGCCCGCATTCTCTTGTACCTGTCATAGGCCTTTACAGCAGCGGGATAGTCTCCTCTCTCGTAATAAACTTCTGCAACATACAGCGCGACATCATCCAGCTTAGTATTCCCTCTTTGTTGTGCCAATATCTTTTCGCCATACTGTGTGAGCTGGTCAAACTCCTTTAGCTGATAAAGCGATGAGATAATCCAGTTTGGCGCTTCATTCTTGTAATAAGGATGCGTCTCAACTCGCCTGAAATCTTCCAGAGCAACGTCAAAGTTGTTTTTCTGGTAGTTAATTACCCCTGCATAAAATGATGCGTCTCCTGCGTTGGCAAAAGAAGCATCCATTTTAACCTGATTAAAAAGTGGTAGTGCAAGGTCAGGCTGCTGGGTACTATAGTAGGACATCGCAAGCTGATACATACTCTCCGTCTTAATTCCACCGGACGTAGGAGCTTCAACCGCCTTTTCAAGGTACGTTATTGCCTTGTCATAGTTGCCTGAATTGAAGTAGTACCGCCCCAGATCTCCATACACCTGCTGTGCTTTGGGGTGTTCTGCGTGATTTTTGACAAAACGGTCCACCTGAATTTCCGCTTCAGGATAATTCAGGTACAGTCCGGTAACTGCAACGTAGTATTCAGCAGTTACCTTATTATAATCGCTTGTGCTCAGCAATTTGTTCTGAGAACTTAGAAACTGGCCGAACTCCTGTCGTGCAGCTACATAGTTCGACTTTTCATAGTATTCCAGACCATTTCTGAAGTGAGCCTCGGGCTCTGTTATACTCAATGTATTCTGAGCTGACACGTAGGTTGTGCCGGCGCATAAAAGCAATCCGAACGCCGAAGCGCTGCGTTTTAATACCATAGAAGCTGAGTTGGTGGAGTTTTGAATGAATTTAATGCGATGGACCATATCTTTATATAAGATTACCTGAGCGCACAAATACCGCCTGAAATTGTTTGCTATCTAACGAAAAGCATACTAAAAGCGTATACGTGGACAGGTTTTGAAGAGGTTATGACACGCTAAAATACTACATTATTGCGCCTGAGAGACGCGAAAAAGTCCTCCTGCATTGCATCGAATTTTGCTTTTACCGAATCCATGAAAATCTTGTCCAAACCAGACTCCAATTCTCCTGCATGCTCCACTTCATACTCATCAATCTTGTAAGTCTGTTCAAAAAGTCCTGATTCAATTTTGATAATGTATTTGTTGTTCCACTGATAAAGCCCAATTTTGAATTCCGCATTCGGAATTTCCTTTATATATCTCATATGTTATTTAAAAAGCCAGAATACCCCTTTGCTAAACTTAAATATTCATTAGCACTAATATTTTTAGCTGCAATCTTTCTGAATTGTACCAGTCAGAGCAAGAAAGACGCAGCTGATTTCTTCCTGAAAGCAAACCAGGCACTGACTCAAAAGAACTATGCCGAGGCAATCAGGCTATATGATGAAGCAATCTCCAAAAATGCAGATTTTTCAGACGCATACCTCAATAAAGGAATAACTTTATTGAAAATGGGCCAGGCAGAAGAAGCTTACGAGGTTTTGACAGAAGCAACTCGCATTGATCCTACGCTTGTACAAGCAAATCTCGTGAAGAGTGAAGCTGCCCTTCAATTAGGTCGACTGACTGACGCTGCGGAACATTTAAGCGTAATTGAGAAAGACTACAAAGATTCGGCCCGCTTCTTTTTGACCAAAGGAGATATTCTTGCTGCGCAAGGAAATGATGTTGCGGCGATCTCCAACTACGATAAAACCATCTCTCTGGAAAGAGGTAACGTAGAAGCATACGTGAACCGTGGTGCGCTGTATTATCGGATGAGGTCCTACCCTGCTGCAAAAGCAGACTTTGAGAATGCACTGGCACTTGACAACGCACATCCACAAGCACTCAATAATCTTGGGCTAATACTTTCTCGCGAAAAAAATTGGAGTGCTGCTCTCGAATGCTTCGATAAGGTTTTGAACAGGCAGCCCGATAATGCATTTGCATTGAACAACAAAGGGTATGTATTACTGAACACCGGCTTGTCTGACAAAGGAAAGGCACTAATAGAACGCTCTCTGGAAAAGCTAGCTGCTAACGGGTATGCACTACGCAATCTTGGAATCTATTACGCCCAGAAAAATCAATTCGCAAAAGCTTTGGACTATTACACGCAAGCCATTGAAATCGCAGAACCCGTAGAAATGCTCTACGGGCTTGCTGGAAGCGCCTATTTCGAGCTAAAACAGCCCCTCGAAGCTTGCAGAATCTGGAAACAAGGTGTTATTCTGAAAGACTCACTTGCAACCGAGCTTGCTGCTCAAAATTGCAAGTGATATTATATCAGATAGACATTGACTTCAAACCTTTCCAGGCTTTACGATTTTCCTCGGGATCTGTGAAGATCTCCAACAAACTAATCGTAGTCGAAGAAAGGAACTCTTCCACTGTCAACTGCATCGCAGCAAAATCCCGCAACTCAAAATACGCCATCCCGGAATCCTCGCACGTTCGCTTCGCTGTGAATGAATGCCGGGTTTCAAAGTAATCACCAAGCTCAGGCAGCCCGGCAGGTCCGTCAATGATCCTGAAAATATTACCGCCTGCATTATTAATGACCACAATCTTTAAATTCTCCGGCAAGTGCCGGATCAGCAGCCCGTTCCTATCATAAAGAAAACTGACGTCACCTACAATTAATAATGTAGGCAAATTGTTAACCAAAGCCGCGCCAATTGCTGTGCTGACACAACCATCAATTCCGCTGGTTCCCCGATTGCAAAACAAACCCAAATCGCTCCGAGTAGCCAATGCATTGGCATATCTGATCGACATACTATTGCCTAAATGCAGCTGGTATCTGTTATCTAGCTGCTCAAAAATAAAATCTAACGACGTTGTATCATTTAACGACCTTAAATTATTAACAAAATTTACTTTGTGCTGCGTCGCAGCCCTTTCCATTTGTTGCCACACAGCACCATAGCTGCTATCATTCTGCAGATCTGCATTTTCCACAAAAAGCTGATAATCAACTTTTTCAAACAGCGAATTAAAAAAGTATAGCGGCTCTACTGCAATTTGCTGGGTCATTGACTGCATTGGATCGGCTAAAAAAGAGTCCTCCCCTACGTGCCAGTGCTTGAAAGGTGGATTTTTTCTCAGGAAGAGCTTCAATTCTTTAGATACCAGCGACAATCCAAAGGTGATCAGCAGATCCGGTGTAAGATTTACGTCCTCTTTGCTGGATAAAAACAAATCGTGGTGACGAATGAAAATGGGGTTCCCCGACAAATTGCTTACACAGTCCCCTACCACGGGCACATTCCATTCCTCCGCAATCTTTGCAAGTACCTGGCTAAGTTCCGGCTCCGGATTGTGCTGTCCGACTACGATCAGAATGCGTTTGGCAGCGTCTAGCTCATCCAGTAAATCATTCCATGGTTCAGTCGGAATTGTTCTCTCTGAAATTACCCGGCTTATAATCCTGATATGCTCAGATTGGACGAATTCTTCCGTCTGAGAAGGATAAAACGGCTCTCTGATCGGAACATTGATATGTACTGGCCCGTGCGGCTTGGTTTGTGTCACACCTATTGCTTCATTTACGATCCGGTTGATCGCCCAGGTGGCATCCTTGTGTCCGTAATCAGCAGGAAGCTCGAAAGATCGTTTCACATGCTTGCCATAGATTTCATTCTGGTAAATGGTTTGCCCATCGTATTGGTGCATCCATTCCTTCGGCCGGTCAGCTGTCAGGATCAGCAATGGGATCTGCTGGAAAAAGGCTTCTGAAACGCCAGGAGCGAAGTTGTATGCTGCACTGCCCGAAGTACAGATTAATACGACCACAGAGCTTGTTTGCTGTGCTATTCCGAGCCCGATAAAAGCAGCGGAACGTTCATCCATACATACCTGCATTTGAAATCCGCCGTGCCGTGCGAATGCAAGTGTCAGCGGAGCGCTTCTTGATCCTGGTGAAACTACCGCGTGTCTGATTCCGTGAGCATAACAGATTGCCGGAATATCTATCAAAGGTTGTAAAATGGCCATATCTAAATGAAAATAGCCTCTTATAGAGGCTATTTAAGTTATTTTTCAATTGAATGCACCAGAAGCTTATCCAAGATAAGTTTTAAGCGCTTTGCTTCTTGATACGTGGCGTAATCTCCTGATCGCTTTTTCTTTGATCTGACGCACGCGCTCACGAGTCAGATTGAACTTCTCCCCTATCTCTTCCAAAGTCATTGCATGCTCGCCATTCAGACCGAAATACAATGCAATCACGTCTGCTTCACGTTGCGTCAGCGTACAAAGCGCGCGCTGAACTTCTTTCCGTAAAGACTCATTTACAAGACCGGAATCTGGTTTGTCTTCCAGATCATTCTCCAATACATCAAGCAGGCTGTTTTCTTCACCTTGAACAAAAGGTGCGTCCATCGAAACGTGGCGACCTGATATTTTCATGGTATCAACTACTTCGGAAGATGAGATTTCAAGCACTTCCGCAAGTTCCTCCGGTGAAGGCTCGCGCTCAAAACGCTGCTCCAGTTCAGAGAATGTTTTAGAAATTTTGTTAAGTGAGCCAACCCGGTTCAAAGGCAGACGAACAATACGGGACTGCTCGGCCAGCGCTTGAAGAATGGACTGACGGATCCACCAAACTGCGTATGAGATGAATTTGAAACCACGGGTCTCATCAAAACGTTGTGCAGCTTTGATAAGTCCTAAATTTCCTTCGTTTATCAAGTCACCCAGAGATAGCCCCTGGTTTTGGTACTGTTTTGCCACGGAAACAACGAACCTGAGGTTTGCTTTGGTTAATCTTTCCAAAGCCAACTGATCCCCGTCCCTGATTTTTTGCGCTAAGGTCACCTCCTCATCCGGCGTTAACAAATCTACCTTACCGATCTCCTGCAAATATTTGTCTAACGACTGACTTTCACGGTTGGTGATTTGCTTACTGATCTTTAGCTGTCTCATCTATGTCTTTTATTAAATATGTTATGTAACGACGTCAATACTGTCTCCAAATAAGGAAACACTATTTTATGCATTTTTGTTCTCGGGCTTTGGCAGCAACACTTTGCGTGAAAGTCTGTATTTTCCAGTTTTCTTGTCAATCTCAACCAATTTCACCTGGATCTCTTCTCCTACTTCCAGCACGCCTTCCATTTGTTCAAGTCTTTCCCACTTGATCTCGGAAATGTGCAACAAACCATCTTTACCAGGCAGGAACTCAACAAATGCGCCGAAAGGCATAATGGACTTCACTTTACCAGTATATATCTCCCCGATCTCAGGCACCAGGATGATACCTTTAATGCGAGACACTGCTTTATCCATTGAAGTCTTGTCAGCTGAGAATATACTTACAAACCCGGCACCATCCTTTTCTTCAATAGAAACAGTAGCTCCTGATTCTTTCTGGATATCCTGAACAACTTTACCACCCGGCCCGATTACCGCACCGATCATCTCGCGATCAATCTTGATAACAACTGCGCGAGGTGTATGTGGTTTCAAATCCGGGCGACTTTCGCGGATTGTCTTGTTCATTTCCCCCAGGATGTGCAACCTGCCCGCTTTGGCTTGCATTAAAGCTTCTGTCAATACTTCGAATGAAAGACCGTTTACCTTCATATCCATTTGACAAGCCGTGATACCTGCTTCCGTTCCTGTTACTTTAAAGTCCATATCTCCCAGGTGATCTTCATCACCAAGAATGTCAGAAAGAACAGCGTATTTGCCTGTTGCTGCATCGGAGATAAGTCCCATTGCAATTCCGGATACAGGCGCTTTAATTTTCAAACCTGAGTCCATCAATGCCAGAGAACCCGCGCAAACGGTAGCCATAGACGAAGATCCGTTTGATTCAAGAATATCAGATACGATCCGGATTGTGTATGGATTGTCTTCAAGCGGCGGTAATACTTTTTTAAGTGCACGCAACGCAAGGTTCCCG
This sequence comes from Dyadobacter crusticola DSM 16708, assembly GCF_000701505.1. Taxonomy (GTDB): domain Bacteria; phylum Bacteroidota; class Bacteroidia; order Cytophagales; family Spirosomataceae; genus Dyadobacter; species Dyadobacter crusticola. Next base: position 169,033 of record NZ_JNJB01000007.1, read on the forward strand.
TGACCTACCTCGCGACGACCAGGTCCACGATTCGGTTTTACTTCGCCTGTCGAAAATCCAGGAAAGTTGTAGTGCAGCATGAATTTGCTGTACCCGTATTTCAAAGTTGTATCAACGATCTGCTCGTCATTCTTCGTACCCAAAGTAACGGTAGTCAGAGACTGTGTTTCACCTCTTGTAAAAAGTGCAGAACCGTGCGCGTTTGGAAGAAAATCAACTTCAGAAGCAATTGGTCTTACTTCATCAAGGCGGCGACCGTCCAAACGAATCCTCTCATCCAGAACCAGGCGGCGTGAAGCTTCCCAAACCAGATCATTGAAATAACGTTTCGCCAGACCTTCCTTGAATTCCGGCGCTTCTTCTTCGGTGATTGTCGTTTTAAATTCTTCCCAAACTGCTTTAAATCCGTCTTTACGAACTTGCTTGTTGGTCGAACCTTGCTGTGCGACAGCATATATCTTATCGTAAGCAAATGAGCGAACGCGTGCTTCAACTTCTGTATCAGCATCATCACCTACGTATTCTCTTTTCTCAGTTTTACCTACTGCCGCTTCAAATTCTTTCAATGCAAGGCATTGTTCCTTAATTACTGCGTGAGCGACTTTCAACGCTTCGATAATTTCCTCCTCAGATACTTCGCTCATTTCTCCTTCCACCATGGCGATATCGTCGTAAGTCGCACCCACCATCAGGTCAAGTGTTGCTTTTTCAAGCTCAACTGATCCCGGGTTAACTACATACTGCCCGTCAATTTTCGCCACACGAACCTCAGATACCGGTCCGTTAAATGGAATATCAGAAGCCGCCAATGCAGCAGATGCAGCTAATGCAGCCAATGCATCCGGCAATGCGGTTGGATCAGCAGAAATCAAAAGAATGTTAACCTGTACTTCTGCGTGATAGTCTTCCGGAAACAATGGACGAAGAACCCTGTCAACCAGACGGCTGATCAATACTTCGTGGTCGGATAATTTACCTTCACGTCTCTGGAAACTTCCTGGAATACGACCGGCAGAAGCAAATTTCTCCTGATAGTCAACAGACAATGGTAAAAAGTCCAGTCCTTCTCTAATATCTTTATTAGCAACAACCGTAGCCAGCAACATGGTATTACCCAGTCTGACAACCACCGAACCGTCGGCTTGTTTTGCTAATTTTCCTGTTTCAATAGTGATTTCCCTGCCATCAGGTAAGGGTATAGTCTTGTTAACTATATTAAAAAGCATAGAATAGTGATTTTTGTAGCTGTGGAGCGCCGTCCTGACGTCCCGATGATTTTTCTAATTCCGCAAAAAATCAGGGAACTTACATGTGATTGAAGTTCCCTGATTTTAAATTACTTACGTATGTTCAATTCGGCAATAATCGCACGGTAGCGGTTAATGTCCTTTTTGTAAAGATAGTCTAACAATCTTCTACGCTTTCCAACCATTTTAAGCAAACCAAGACGCGTGTCATTGTCTTTCTTGTGCGTCTTTAAGTGCTCGTTCAAATAGTTGATGCGGTACGTAAATAAAGCAATTTGTGATTCAGCTGAGCCAGTGTCTCCGCTCTCTTTTTTAAAACCTTTTGATTCGAAGATCTCGCTCTTCTTTTCCGCGGTTAAATACATGATTGTAACAACAGATTAAATTGTATGGGAAGTATTTTACAGCACCTTGCCGTAAATAAGGTTGCAAAAGTACGATTTTACAGCGATTTAAAAAATATAATTTTACTATGATTGGATAAGCTGGCTTTTGCCAAATCTACTTGCCAACCACGTTTTAAATCTCTTAAACTGCATTTGATAAACATCTTTTTCGAAAAGCCGCGAGTCGCTTCTGGCCTTACTGATAAAGTATAAACCTGCAAGCAGCAACACCGTATTAGCCAGCCACGCGCCCAGCGGTACTGCAAGTAATCCCTCTTTCACCCATTTGTCCCCCTGATTCGTTAATACATATAAAAGGATGAAAAACAAGATCGATACTAATACAGGTACACCAAATCCGCCCTTTTTGATGATCGCGCCCAGCGGCGCACCGATCAGGAACATAATCAGACAGGAAATTGCATTGGTATACTTGTGGTGTTTTTCCAATTCATAACGATTCGCATCTTTCAGCTTGGTCTGCAGATAGTCGTACTGGGATTTCGTATAGCTCAGCATGCTGTTCGCTGCGCCTTTCGCATTCTCCAAAATCTCTTTTTTCAAACTGTCCGATACCGGCTTCACGAGCAAAGAATCCACCCACGCTCCTTTCTTGATCGTTTTATCAGTTCCCTCCCGATAGTTATAAGAGTAGTACTGCTGACTGCCCGGAACCAGGTTTTTACGCGTTTCCACATAAGAGGTACGAAGCGAATCTGCGGTTTTTGTCAGATCCGTGATGTTCTTCATAAACTCGTGGTATTTAAACTGCCCCTCATCTGTCCGCTTCATTCCAAACGAAGAAAGACTCTCAGTCAGCCGGTAATGCTTGAAAGAGTTGCGGCTGAAATTGGAAAAGCCGCGCGTCATCGCCCCACCGGCAGAAATGTAGACCGGACGGGAAGTTGATGAATTGGCTTCGTCCGTATACCTGGTTCCATTGTACAGTTCAATAACCAGGTAGCGGTTGTCATTGATGGAATACATTCTCCCTGAGTCCGCAAGTATCACTTCGGTGTTGCCGAATTCATAGGAGCGGTTGCTGTGCTTGTAAATCACCATTCCTTTCAGCCTGCCGTTTTCTTCCTTCTTATCTACCTTAATACTATATCCCGGCAGATCATTATAGAAAATACCGTCTTTGATTTTCAGGGTAGCTTTCGTAGTCTTAATATCATATAAAAGACTATAACCCTTCAAATTAGCCCAGGGCGATACTCTGTCGTTGAAAAAAAAGGAGAATATACTGATACCGAATGTTACTATAAACAGCGGCAGCATTGCCCGGGTCACCGAAATACCCGCGCTCTTGATGGCGGTGAGCTCAAAGAATTCTCCCAAATTTCCAAATGCCATCAGTGAAGACAGCAATGTAGCCAGCGGCAGCGCAGTCGGGACTGTGATAAGACTGAAAAAGAAGAACAGCTGCGCGTAATCGGCGATACCAAGATCTTTTGATACAAAATCGTCAATGTAGAATATCATGATCCGCATAAGGAACACGAATACGACGACCGACATTGTAATGAAAAACGGCCCCCAAAAAGACATTAAAACAAGCTTATCCAGCTTTTTCATCAACTACCTACTATTTCTCTAAGATTATCAATAAAGCCTTCCCACAATGACGCCAGTTCGTCCTGATCGCGGTTCGACGAGTAGTCGATTACACGCAGGAAAGTTGTTTGAGTTAACTCACTCACTTCTAATTTAAGTTCCAGATGGTTGTTATCGAGGTTGTCGTCACTTGTGTTTTCAAAGTCAAAACGTACTGCCTTATTGATGCGGAGGCCGGTTTGGCGGGCAATGTGACTGTCTCCGTCCCATTGGAAATCGAAGCGGTGATCGGGCAGTACAGTCACTTTCTCTGCAAACCACTGTTCCAGTCCGGAAGGGGTCGAGATATATGGAAAAAGCACTTTCGGAGAGGAACGCAACTCAAACTCGGTAATAAATTTATATTTTTCCATGTGAACTTCTATTAAAACGATACCCTTGACAGTTCCTGCCTTACTCGCTGATTTAAAAGTTGTAATATAGCATAATTCAGTTATAAATGCCTGCAAAGTTAAAATTGCATGAACCGTCGGACATATTTTCCGCATCATTTTTACAGAAAACGAGTTGTGCCGTAAAAATATTTAACATACTTTTGCACCACATTAAACGGCGGGGTAGCTCAGATGGTTAGAGCGTAGGATTCATAACCCTAAGGTCGGCAGTTCGATTCTGCTCCCCGCTACCCGATTTCAGACATCCCATTCCAGGATGTCTTTTTTATTGTTTCTGCATTTTCAGGCTTCGCAGAGAATTAAATTTTTCCGCTTTCAGTTTATCAGTCTAGGTAAATCACCTGTTTCACCCTGCTACTGTATGAAATTATTATTACAATATCTCAGCCGCTACAAATGGCTGATATTGCTGGCGCTTCTGATGGCCGCAATCAACCAGGTCTTTTCTCTTCTGAATCCCTATATCTTAGGTAACCTGCTCATCGACCCTTATGCCAACAAAGCGGCCTATTTCCGCAACAATGGGCTCGACGATGAATTTTTTAAAGGAGTACTCACCGGGCTGGGGCTCATTATCGGTACTGCAATGGTCTCCCGCATTGCGAAAGCGTTTCAGGATTATCTTGTGAACGTGGTGATCCAGAAGTTTGGCGCTAACCTGTATACGGACGGGCTTCGTCATGCATTGCGGCTGCCTTTCCAGGATTTTGAAGACCAGCGAAGCGGAGAGACACTCTCTGTTCTGCAAAAAGTACGCGCCGATTGCGAGAAGTTTATCATGAACTTCGTCAATGTACTATTCACAACGCTGATCGGGATCGTGTTTGTCGTGATTGTCGCATTCAAGCTCAGTCCGATGCTCCCGTTAATTTACCTCGTGGGCTCTGTGGTGCTGGCAATTCTAACGAGCATATTGAGCCGCCGGATTAAAGTAATACAGAAGAATATTGTTTCCGAAACAACTGCGCTGGCCGGTTCTACTACCGAATCTTTAAGAAATATTGAACTTGTAAAAAGCCTGGGACTCACCCAGCAGGAAATCAGCCGGCTGAATACCACTACTTTCAAAATCCTTAAACTGGAACTGAAAAAGGTGAAAAGCATCCGGTCAATCAGTTTTATACAAGGTACATTCGTCAATTTCCTGCAGCAATGTATCATGTTCGCATTGCTTTTCTTCGTCTTCCGCGACCAGATTACGGTGGGACAAATGATGATGATGCAATTCTACTCCTTCTTCATCTTTGGCCCATTGCAGGAACTGGGAAATGTAATCATGTCGTACAGAGAGGCCGAAGCTTCGCTCAATAACCTGCAAACACTTTTGGCGCGCCCCATTGAAAAGAAGCCTTTGCAGCCTGAGAAGATCGGGGAAATTGAAGTCCTGGAATTTCAACAGGTTAAATTCCAGCACCAGTCGGCGACGCGGCCTGCGTTGGAGAATATCTCATTCCGGGTACAACGGGGCGAAACAATCGCATTTGTCGGTCCTTCCGGCTCGGGGAAAACAACGCTGGTTAAATTACTGGTCGGACTTTATCCGCCGATCGAGGGAAATGTTTATTACAACAACTTCAATGGAAACAGCATTGATTTTGATGAAATAAGGAACAAAATAGGCTTTGTGACACAGGATACACAGCTTTTTTCAGGTACAATCAAGGAAAACCTTCTTTTCGTAAATCCGGATGCTACCGACGAAATGATCAACGATGTGCTTCTTAAAGCAGCGTGCTACAATCTGCTCTCGCGTGCAGACAATGGTATTTACACGGTGATCGGCGAAGGCGGATTGAAGCTGTCCGGCGGCGAGCGGCAACGCCTTTCCATTGCCCGCGCATTGCTCCGAAATCCTAACCTCATCATTTTCGACGAAGCTACCTCCGCGCTCGACTCACTTACGGAAGAGGAAATTTCCAACACAATCCGCACTATTACCGATCAGCGGCAACATATCACGGTCATGATCGCACACCGACTCTCGACTATCATGCACGCAGACCGCATTTACGTTCTCGAAAAAGGTCGGATCATCGAAATGGGCACACATAACTCACTTTTGGACGAAAAAGGGTTGTACTATGCAATGTGGCGCCAGCAGATCGGCGAGCGTAAAGATGAGCAGGTAGTATCGGTTTAGACCAAAAATACATCTAGCAAGTTTCGGGTTTCGCCGCCTCCTAAGTCAGGATACATTTGTCGCAACTAATCCTGACAACGTATCCTGCAATGAGAGCATTAGCAAACACTGAGTGGCAAAATATTACGCACAGCCTTGACGAAATTGGTTATGCACTGGTAAAGCAAGCAGTTGGCGCTGACGAATGCAGCCAATTGATCAAACAGTATGAAAACCCTGAACTACATCGCAAAACGGTCGTGATGGAACGCTACCGTTTTGGTTTGGGCGAATACAAATACTTCAACTATCCCCTGCCCGCATTACTTGGAGAGCTTCGGCAAAGTTATTACCAGAATCTTGTTCCAGTGGCGAACAAATGGATGCACCAACTTGCCATTCCGCAGCATTACCCAAACGATTTTTCTGATTTCCTTGAACAATGCAAGGCGCAAGGCCAGGTAAAACCAACTGCATTGATCCTGAAATATGGCGAAGGCGGTCACAATACGTTACACCAGGATTTATACGGCGATGTATTTTTTCCGATCCAAATGGTGATTTTTCTGAACCAGACCGGACAGGATTATACCGGTGGAGAATTTGTGCTCGTGCAGCAAACCCCACGGGCGCAGTCAAAAGCAATTGTTTTGCAGCCGGATCTCGGAGATATCTTGATTTTTACAACGAATTTCCGGCCGCTTAAAGGCAGCAGAGGCTACTTTAGGGTCAATATGAAACACGGTGTCAGCCAGGTGCATACAGGCAGCCGCTATACGCTTGGAATCATTTTTCATGATGCATTAAGCTAGCTATGTTGTCGCACTCAGAGCTCGACCCGATTTCATTTAAGACCAGCAGGCATTTGTTACGACTCATACAAAGCGGCCAGATCACGTTCGGCGGAAATAGGACGCTGCGCATTTACGGCCTGCTGAGCTGCCGGTCAGGTAAAAGAATGAAACAGCAAAACAGGGTATTTTTCAGCTCCGGAGCAGAAGCGCTTGAAAACGGCTACCGTCCATGCGCACATTGCATGAGAATAGAATATCAACAATGGAAACGAAGAGCCTCTACACTTTGAAAGTCAGGCTTCGCCATAGATAAAAAACCAGGTAGCTCTCCCACCCTCGGTATTGTGAAAAGAGTGCAGCAATCCGGTCAGTTTCCTTCCGGTCACGGATGATATCGTGATTGGCCAATGCATTCAAGAGTCCGATATCTCCGTGCGGGATGCTTGCCGGTTCACGCAGCGACTTCATCAATGCATAATTGGCAGTCCACACACCGATACCTTTGTGCGCAGTAAGCGCCTTGATTTTGGATGTGAAATCGGGCAGCGCTTCGATCATTTCGCGGCTCAGCGCACCTGAGGCAAATGCCTTTGAGATACCTATCGTATAATCCGCTTTTTGGGTCGAGAATTGCATTGCCTTCAATTCATCCATACTCACCGTAGCCAGCACTTCCGGATCCGGAAAGACAAAATAGCTCCGGCCTTCGTGTTCTATCCGCTTGCCGAACTGCTCCACGAGCGCGCGTTTTACCTTATATGCAAATGAAAGATTGATCTGCTGCCCGATAATCGACCAGCAAATCGTCTCATACAAATTCGCAATGCTCACCAGCCGCAAGCCTTTAAATGCTTCCGCCATGTAGGCCAGCCTGGTATCCTTTTTCAACAAGTCGTAAAAAGGCTGGATCTGCGTCTCCATATCGAACCATTCCCGGATATAACGGATCAGAAATGCCTCACCATCGTTGTCAATTTCACCTTTCAGCAGATTAACTTCCAAAAAGCTGCCGTTTGCGGTAATCCTGAAAAGCACCAGCTCTCCATTGATTTCCAAAGCTTTATAAATGCTACCTTCGCGGATTTCGTGCAGGCAATCATCGTAGTTGCGGTCTAAAAACCACATGCATTCGTCGAAACTGAAAAGTGCCGGTGTGGGTATGAGAATGCTGTTTCCTTCTTCCATTTGTTGAAGATAATTCAATTGAAATGCGCATAAAAGCCGATTCTTGCGAATGTGATCAATGCAGGATTTTGAAAACAAGCTCCCTCAGCAGCTCGCCTTCCGGTACCGTTACGCCATCAAGCCCTTTCATCCTGCCATCGCATTCACGGAGATAATGGATGATATTGGCAACCTTCGGCAACGGATAATTCCGGCATGCAAGCAGGTAATCTTTAACAAAATAAGGATTGACGCCCAGCTCGGTCGCGAGGCCCTTTTCGCTTTTATCAGGCGACTTATGCGCCAGCAGCAGTTTGGAGTAAAAATTATACAAAATGATCAGAATGGGCGCCAGTGGATTGTCCTTGGTATTAGCCGAAAAATGGTGTGCGATCTGGTTAGCCTTCATCACGTCTCGCGACATCAATGCCTTCTGGAATTCAAAAACATTATATTCCTTGCTGATACCCACAAACCGCTCCACAGCTCCGGCGTCTATCCCCTCACCTACTTTCAGGTTAACCATCACCTTCCTGATCTCGTTTGTCAGGCGTTTTAAATCGTTACCTATGTTATCAACCAGCATCAAAACCGCCTTAGGGCTGATCTTGACTCCTTCTTGCTGGCAGAATGACGAAACCCAGTCGGGCAGCTTGTTATCGTACATCTTCTTCGACTGCACAACCGCGCCTTTTGCATTGATTGCCTTAATGTACGCGCGTCGCTCGTCGGCATTTGCATGAAAGCAGAAGACGAGCACGGTACTTGCGAGCGGATTTTGGGCGTAATCTTCCAGCCGCGCCAGCTGATCCTTCTGCTCGATTCCGCCCAGCTTATTGGCATCTTTTACCAAAACCAATTGCCGCTCCGACATAAATGGAAATCGCCGCGCATAGCTCAATACGCCGGCCACATCGGTATCCTTTCCATAAAGTACAAACTGGTTAAAGCCCTTTTCAGCCTCAGGAACAATGCGTTTTTCAAGCTCCTCGGCAATGGAATCGATATAATAAGGTTCGTCGCCGTGCAGGAAATAGATCGGCAGGTATCGTTTGTTTCGAATGTCTTTAAGAATGCTTTCAGGAGTATGCGCCATTTCGGGTATCCGGTAAGCCGGGAGATGTCAATTTTAAGATGTTTCAATTAGGAAGATTAGCGGGTCGCATTGTCTGTAATGAACTTGGCTGCATTAACTTGAAGCTCGGGAAAGAATTTCAGGAATTTGTTGTGATAAAAATTCTCATTTGCTTCCAGCTCCTTCGCTGCAAATTTAATGGGCGACAAGTAATCAGCGCGCCGGGACAACCTGTGAAAAGTAGTATCAATGCCTTCAAGCGTGGCATAGCTAGTCAGCCAATCCTGCCGGATCATCGAGCGAACCATCGGGATCATGCTTTCTGGTACCAGATATTCATTTTTCTCGATCTTCATATACTTATCGTGAACATACACTTGCAGCGGGTCTTTATGATAGTCTGCAAAATGCTTAGCTAGGAAGTAATCGAAGTAAATATCCATCACGATCCCGGCGAGCTTTCCCTGCGTCAATGCGGCGAGCTGCTTGGCATCGTGTACCTGCGAATGTGTGTCTGTAAACGAATCTATGAAGCGGTGTAACTTCAATCCAAGTACGTACTCCGGGTTCCAATTAGTCGTTTTTTCGGGCGTAAGCCGCCCTTTTACAAAATCGCCCACATAATTTCCCATCATGATTCCTTCACTTTCACCTGACAGCAAAATATGGGCTAAAAAGTTCATCGCAATTACATTTTAACAAAAATCCCGTACGTTTGCCATCATTCCATTTATGGAACAATTCTTTTACAACAACATTCATTTTAATCAAACGAGCAAATGAAAGTCGAAAAAAATAACGTCGTCGCGTTGACATATAGCTTACAAATTCCTGACTCCGACGGAGAAATGGATGTTGTTGAGGTAGTTACCGAAGACGATCCCATGTACTTTATCCACGGCATCAGCGGGCTGCCGGAAGGATTCGAAACACAGATCGAAGGCTTGGCCGCAGGCGATACTTTCGAATTTACTGTTGAGCCCGAAGAAGGTTACGGTGAATACGACGAAGAAGCCGTCGTAGAGCTTCCAAAAGCAGTTTTCCAGATGGAAGACGTAGACCAGGACGAACTGCTTCAGATAGGAAATATCATTCCGATGACCAACGAAGACGGTGAAAAAATGCACGGTCAGGTAGTTGAGATTAAAGAAGATATCGTCCTAATGAACTTCAATCACCCGCTGGCAGGCAAGGAAATGCATTTCTCAGGACAGATCCTCTCCATCCGCCCGGCAACTCCCGAAGAAATCAGCCACGGCCACGTGCATGGCACTGGTGGAGTGCATCATCACTAGGTTGAATGAGTGAGTGAGTTAGTGAATGAGTGATTGAGTGAATTGTTCAATTTTGAATGATCGAATGATTGAATGAATGAATCTTTTGGACAGTCTTTTCCAAGTTGATCTTTATCTACAAAAAGGTGAAAGTTAGCAATTGATCAAAAGAGATCATTTAAATCCTACAACAGCACTTCATTTATGAGTCAAAATCGAGTTCACTCACTAATTCACTCATTCACTAATTTGCTCATTCCCTATTCATTCATTCAATCATTCACTCATTCAAAATTGAATTCATTCAGTCGTCGCATACTGCTCCACTTCCACGCCAAATCTCCTCAGAAACTCTACTCCTTCTTCCACTGCGATTCCCTTGTAAGCTGCATAAGAATGCAGAAATATTACCTTTCTGATCTTCATCGTGTAGATTACCCTGGCGCAGGCTATGCAGGGGGCGAGGGTTACGAAAAGTGTTGATCCTTCAATGTTCGAGCCGTTTTTGACGGCGAACAAAATCGCGTTCTGCTCTGCGTGTAAGGCCAGCGAGCAACTTCCCTTCGCGTCTCTCGGACAGCCTACTCCCGGAAATTCTTCATCACAGTTGTGCGTACCTGCGGGTGGGCCATTGTACCCAATTGAGATAATCCTCGTGTCTTTTGTAAGCACCGCACCTACCTGGGCTTTGATGCAATGAGAGCGCTTGGCAAGATTTTTTGCCAACTCCATGAAAATGTCATCAAATTCCGGCCGCAAATTCGTTGTAGGTAATGTCATTCGTGTTACTGTAATTTTTTTACAAACTTAGATAAATGGCAGTTGGATTCAATATGGATTTAAGACTATGATCAGAGGGGTTTTGCAGTACCTGTTGTTACTTATCTTACCGCTTGCAGCCCACGCGCAGCAAGACCGGGTTGTTCTGGCTCTTTCGAGGGAACCGGCTGCCCTTTTTAAATCTTACCAATTTTTCATCCAGGAAGTTGAAGATAAACGTGCTGCGCCCGGTGCGGCACTCGGCAAAGTGATTGCATTTGGAAAGGAAATGCCGGCTGTATTGCTCGGCAACGCAGAAAGAGAACTTTTTAATTATTGGTCTTTCGCTGCTCCGAAAAAGGAACAGACTTACCTGCCGCTCTATATCACAATCAAGGAGTTATCATTAAATGAGAAGCGGGTTGCGCCGAACAAGGTAACAGGCGAAGTCAAACTGAGCCTGCGATTTCGTTGGTACAGGGATATGCAGCCTGTGGAGCTGACGGGTTACCAAACTTCGGCAACTTACACCCGGCCGGAAACGAAATACGATTACGAAAAGCTGGTAAAACAGCTGCTGGACCAATCCCTGGTACATTTCCAGAAATGGATGTCGAACAACACAGGGAAAAATCCTGCTCTTGCCCGCAGCCTGTTATTAGTCTTCAAAGAGATCAATGCGGCAGCGGACGATGATACTGTGTTCTATTCTCCTAAAAGACCGCTTGTCTGGGACGATTTCAAGGTGAGGAACCCAAAGCCAGGTAGCCGATATGCAGCGGCTGTATTCACAAGCTTTGGGTACGAAGGCCGCTCGTATCCGAAAGGCAACGACCTGGTGGTGGAAATTGGTTTGAAAACATTTATGGTAAAAAGCATGTCCTGGGGCCGGCCTGAGTCGCGGAATGCAGGCACACTGCGCCACGAGCAGATCCACTTTGACATCACGCGACTGGTTGTTGAAAAATTCAAAGACCGCCTGAGAAAAGCGGAGCTAACCATAGAAGATTACGACAGCGAGATCCAGTACCAGTTTTTGGAAGCATTCAGGGAAATGAACCACGACCAGGAACAGTACGATGGCGAAACCGGCCACGGATTGAACGCAAGTGCACAAGCAGACTGGGACAGAAAGGTTGCAGCACAGATCGCGGCGGTGTATTCGGTGCAGTAATCATTTGCATTCAACAAAAACAACCTCACCCACTTCCCGGCTCACAGTATAGTTTTTTACATAGAAGTCAAATGCGCGTTTGTCTGATCGGAACGCGGTGTCGGCTACCAGGTAGAGCACATTCCCGTGCCGGTAACTTCCTGCCGAATGCTTGGGAATATTGTAAGAAACCCGCTCCTCAGATAAGTACAGCTGAATGCTCTTTGACACAGAAAAACTGGCGAAAAGGAAAATAATGGCGAAAGCACGTTTCAGGAACTTGTATTCGCGCGTTTCATAAGCATACCAGATTAGAAAAAGCGTGCAATACAGCATGATCACTTCAATCGCTTCGAGATTGATCTGCTCCACCAGGTACCCGGGAAAGTATTTCGGAATGCCAGCAGACACGTTGGTCAGATAGGCTGAAAGCTCCACTATTTGGCCAACAATCCATTGCAGCCAGTAAACTCCTGTGGTACTTACCAGCAGCAGGACCAATGCAGCCGGAAGCAACACATTCGTGAATGCAACTACCAGTGGATTTACCAGCCAGAAATACGTTGGAAACTGATGAAAATAGTACAGGCTCAGTGGAAATGTGGTAAGTTGTGCTGCAAATGCGAGCGCTGTTACCTGCCACACAAACCTGAATATGCGGCTTTTCGGATGAAAAATGCTGTGGATAGGCTCGTAAAATAAAAAGATCCCGCTCATGGCAAGGTAGGAAAGCTGAAATCCTACATCAAACAAGGCCGCGCTGTCGAACAGCAGGATCAGCAATGCAGAAATCGCAAGCGTATTCATTGAATGCTGCTTGCGACCCGAAACTTCGGCGAGCACAAACACAATACACATGATGGTAGCCCGCTGAACAGAAGGTGAAAATCCTGTGACCATCGCGTAGAAAGTAAGCAGCAGGATCATCGTGGCAACGTAAAGCAGCTTTCCGTAATTCCACCGTTTCAACCAGCTCAGCATCAAGCTAATCACCAGGAAGATGATCGCGACGTGCATTCCGGAAACCGACAAGATGTGAACAGTGCCCGAAGCAATGTAGTCGTCAGTCTGCCCCGCTTGCAGGTCGTCGCGCCTTCCCAGCAACATCGCTTTTACCAACCCGTAAGATGAGTTGTTGACCACATTTTTGCGAAACTCCAAGTCGGCCCATTCAGAAGTTGCGGCAAGCCAGTACTGCACAGACCATAACTGAACCGGTCTTTTGATGCTCTTGAAAGAACTTTCCCAAAGCTGATCGGTCCATAGAATTCCCTTGTTTCTGAGGTAATTCCGGTAATCAAACTGTTCAGGATTATCCGCAGAGGCAGGAAGTTGAAGCTGTCCATTCACAACCAGCACATCGCCGGGCCGCGGAATGTCAGCTGCTTCGGCAGGCAGGTTTAACAGCGCTTTGGTTTGTTGATCAATCCATTTACCCCCGCTCAATATGCGGGTTACCGTCGCTTCCATCCTGACTGTCTTCTCCCGTTTCTCAGGCAAGCTAGTGACAGTCGCTTCGTAGGAAGTATAATCACCCCCCTCAAAAAGCGCGATATTCTGATCTTTCCTGCTTTCAGCCGAAACCCGGCAAAATGCACCCAATGCAATCAGAAACAGCCAGAATGACGCCGTGAAGGATTTTGAAGATTTAAGTTGATAACAGGTCAAACATCCGGCCGCGGCAACCGCCGAAATGACCGCGAAAATCAAATCCGCATTGAACAGAAAGTCAGACGAAAAATCCCCGCACAGTATTCCCGTGATAAAAAGCAAAACTATGCCGACAAATGGAGCTCTTGACAGCATAGTTACCGGACATAAAACCGTTTGGTTATTGTCCTCGAAGCGGTTTGTACCTTATAAAAGTAGATCCCGCTGGGTAGATTTTTTACGTTGAGAGATGTTCGGTTTGGAGTTTCACCGAAAATTTTTTGCCCTTTTTGATTATAAACAGTGACTGTAAATACCTCGAAGTTAGGCGTGTAAATATTCGAGAAAAGGACTTCCTGCACTGGATTAGGGTATAACGTGACCATCAGGTCCTCTGTTGTGATTTTGGAAAACTCCACCAGCTTCGCCCGCCGGGGGCTCAGCTCCATGACTGCGTGCATTCTGGCTTTCTGATCGTTGGTAAAAACGCTCATGCACACATCCGGTGAGTAGTCCATGTAATTTTCAATCATGTTGCGCGTAATCACTCCGCGGCAATTGGAGAAAACGGGTGTACATTCTGTGTCCGTAGTTTCATTTTTGGTAAATGCGGTCGGTGTATCATCGCAATGGTCGGTACCGCAATTCTGGTCTCCCCAGATGTGGATCAACCCGAGCCAGTGCCCAACCTCATGCGTCGTTGTCCGTCCCAGATTGTAGATCCGACTGGTTATCGCGTCTGAATTCCTGCCAAAGTATCTGAAATCAATAATAACTCCATCTGTCAGCGCGTCCCGTGCTTCATCTTCTGACGTGGCCAGCCCAGCGGTCCTGTTGGTGATTTGTGTCACAACGGGAAACTGGGAAGTACCCAGATACCTGTCGTTCAGGCGGCATACCCAGATGTTGAGATACCGGTTTGTAGACCAAGCCGGCGAAATCTCGGCAAGTTCATCGGCGTCACTCACCGGGCTGAACTGCGTTTTAGCATTATAGGTGCGCACAATTTTCACCAGCTTGAAGCGAATGCCTGTATCTACACCCAAAGAATCCGTATAAAAACCCTTGTAGCCCGAATTATTGCCATAATCCTCATTCAATACATCAATCTGGCTGGCAACCTGTGCGTCAGTGATATTTGCGTTGTTCGGCCCTCCTATCCGCTGGTTCTCCTGTCCGTGAACAACGTGAACCACAACCGGGATCGTGATAATTTCATCCGCGCTGGTCCGGCTTGCTTTTCGTGCACGAATGTGATTTTGGATCAACTCTTCTGATTGCCGCCGCTGCCTGAGCAGGGCGGGATTCTTCAAAACCCTTAAAGAATCCCGCTCAGTGCTGGCGCAACGGATCAGTCCGGCATCGGGCACCTGTGCCACAACAGTAGCAAAAGTGCTGCCCAAAACCATCAGCAATAATGCCAGAAACCTATTGCTCCGATTTTTCATAAGCAGCCAGAATATCCTTAACCAAACGGTGCCTTACCACATCTGATCCATCCAGTTCAACAAAACTGATTCCTTTAATGCCTTTCAACACAGTTATGGAATCGGTAAGACCCGATTTGAGGTTTTTGGGCAAATCTATCTGTGACTTGTCCCCCGTAATGATCGCTTTGGAGCTCGGGCCCATCCTGGTCAGGAACATCTTCATCTGCATTGGCGTCGTGTTCTGCGCCTCGTCGAGCAATATGAATGCATTGTTCAGCGTACGTCCGCGCATATATGCAAGCGGGGCGATTTCGATCGTCCTGCTTTCGAGATATAACTTCAATTTCTCCGGCGCGATCATATCGTCGAGCGCGTCATAAATCGGGCGAAGATACGGGTCGATTTTTTCTTTCAAATCACCTGGTAAAAAGCCCAGGTTCTCCCCTGCTTCTACTGCCGGGCGGGTTATGATGATTTTCTTGACTTCTTTGTTTTTAAGGGCGCGTACCGCAATAGCGACTGCGGTGTAAGTTTTACCCGTTCCGGCAGGACCGATTGCAAATACCAGATCAAACTTAGCCGCCTGCTCGACCAGCAGCCTCTGGTTGGTTGTTTTTGCCTTGATAACCAGGCCTTTATTTCCGTAAAGGATTACATCGTCGTCATCTTCGCCACTCGGTACCGGCGTTTTCGAAACACCGTTGAGATACCCTTTAACATTGTCATTGGTGATCTTACCATATTTCTGGTAATGAGCCAGAAGTGAGTCCATTACATCTGTAATCCGGATGATTTCGGGAGCTGTGCCCTGAATGCGGATCTCGTTACCGCGTGAAATGATCTTGCTTTCCGGGAAAGCGGCGGCGACTTCCTTGATATTCGAGTTGTGAATACCCAAAAAGTCAACCATTGAAACGTCTTCGAGCGTGATGATTTTTTCCAGCAAATGAATTAAAGTTTAGTGTTTACCTATTTGTTCTAAAATTTAGTAATAATACCAACATTAATAAAACAAAGAATCAGAAAATCCTATTCCGCAACTGAAAAAATATTGCAAAAACCCCTGTTTTCCGACCAACTATTTCATTATCAGATTGGCAGAAAAATGAAGTTTTTCGAGAAAAAAATAAAGGTTGAACTTCAAGATCCTTTCTTTTGATCGCGCCCCGCATTGCGTAACTTTGCCTTCTATGGAAAACGAAAAAGCACCCAATAACTCTTTCAGACAAGGCTCCAAATCCGGGGCTTTCGCTAAAAAGCCTTACGGGGCAAGGACACCATCTACCGATCAGACACTCAGCAAATTACCTCCTCAGGCCATTGATATGGAAGAGGCTGTGCTCGGTGCTTTGATGATTGAAAAAGATGCATTGACTGCCGTAGCCGACATTCTCCGCCCCGACAGTTTTTACAAGGAAGCCCACGTGCGGATTTACAGCGCTATTATCACGCTTTTCGCCGACTCGGAGCCGATCGATATGCTGACGGTTACCGCCAAGCTGCGAAGCACAGGCGAGCTGGAAATGATCGGCGGCGCTCCGTACATTATGCAGCTGACCAACAAGGTCAACTCAGCCGCCAACATCGAATTCCATGCGCGTATCATTTCCCAGGCTTACATTAAAAGGGAACTGATCAAAATCGCATCTGAGATCCAGCGGGAGGCATTTGAAGACACAACTGACGTCTTTATGCTTCTTGACAAAATGGAACAAAACCTTTTCCAGATCTCGGAATCCAACATCAAGAAGAACTATGCGGACATGGGCGCACTGATGCGACAGGCATTGGCCGAGCTCGACCAGAAGAAAAATAATAAAGACGGTCTTACCGGAGTTCCGTCGGGTTTCAGTGCGCTTGACAGACTTACTTCCGGCTGGCAGAAAACGGAGCTAATGATCCTGGCGGCACGTCCGGGTATGGGAAAGACGGCATTCGTCGTTTCTTCGCTCCGCAACGCCGCTGTGGATTTCAACATGCCCGTCGCTATTTTCTCGCTCGAAATGTCCTCTGTTCAGCTTGTAAACAGGCTTATCTCGGCAGAAGCTGAAATTGACAGTGAAAAGATCAGAAAAGGAAGTTTGGCACCGCACGAGTGGGAGCAGTTGCATCACCGCATTCATCGTCTGACGAATGCACCGATTTTTATTGACGATACCCCGGCGCTTTCCATTCTCGAACTTCGTGCCAAATGCCGTCGTTTAAAGGCCCAGCACGATATTCAAATGATCGTAATCGACTACTTGCAGCTGATGACGGGAGATACCGGAGGCAAAGGCGCGGGTAATCGGGAACAGGAAATTGCAATGATCTCGCGGTCTTTGAAAAACCTGGCAAAAGAACTTGACGTGCCGGTGATTGCACTCTCGCAGCTGAGCCGGGCAGTAGAAACGCGCGGCGGAGAAAAACGCCCGCAGCTTTCCGATTTGCGTGAATCGGGATCCATTGAACAGGATGCAGATATGGTTATCTTCCTCTACCGTCCGGAATATTATGGGATTACCGAAGATGAAGCTGGTAACTCGGTAGCAGGTATAGGAGAGGTAATTTTGGCTAAAAACCGGGCTGGGTCACTCGACACCATTCAGCTGCGGTTTATCGGTAAGTACACCAAGTTCGCCGATCTTGACTCCGCTTACAGCCCTGCCCCATTCTCGGTAGACCGCCCCATTCAAACCACCAACCCGATCGGTTCGTTCGAAAGCCAGGCAAATCCATCTTCGGCTGGCGGGACATTAAGAAGCCGCGCCAACGACCTCAGCAACTTCGACTACAAAGGGCCGGATAGCGAGCCACCGTTTTAACCCCGTTTTACCCTAAATCCCCTGGAAGGGGACTTTTGCGATCTGCAAAGTGCCCTTCCAGGGGATTTAGGGTAAAAACCAGCACCACCACTCACAACAAGCTCACAAGAGTTCGCTCCCAGTGGATCTAGGGGGCTACCTTCTCACCAACAACGCCACATTCTCCACGTGATGCGTGTTTGGGAACATGTCTACGGGCTGTACTTTGGTTACTTCATAATCTTCTGACATCAATGCGAGGTCGCGGGCCTGGGTGGCGGTGTTGCAGCTTACGTATACAATCCGGTCTGGTGCGGCTTTGAGGATAGTTTCCACAACGGGCACATCCATTCCCGCGCGGGGCGGATCCGTGATGATCACGTCTGGCCTGCCGTGCGTATTCAGGAAACTTTCGTTCATGATGCCACGCATATCTCCGGCGAAAAAGGAAGTGTTTGTAATCCCGTTCAACTCCGAATTCCTGCGTGCGTCCTGTACTGCTGCTTCCACATATTCTACGCCGACTACCTTTTTGGCTCTTCTGGCAACAAAATTGGCGATTGTACCCGTTCCGGTATACAGATCATAAACAGATTCATTGCCGGTCAATGCGGCAAACTCCCGCGCCACACTGAACAGCTGGTAAGCCTGCTCTGAATTCGTCTGATAAAATGATTTAGGCCCAACCAGGAATGTGAGATCTTCCATTGTTTCGCGGATAAAATTTTCGCCCGCGTAGTTGATCACTTCCTGGTCCTGATACGAATCGTTTCCTTTCAGATTGATGATGTAGTTTAGCGATGTGATCTCCGGGTGCGTTTTGTGCATGTACTCCAATACCTCATTGATTGCCTCCTGATTGTCGGCCCCAAACTGCACGATCACCATCACATCACCTGAATTGGCGGTTCTTACCACCAGATTACGCATGATACCCACATTGAACCGAACATCATAGTAAGGGATATTTTTCAAATCGGCGAAATGGTGCAGCGAGTTACGGATCGTGTTGGAAGGATCCGGCTGCAAATGGCAGTGATCTACCGTAAAAATCTTGTCAAATCGCTTTGGAACGTGAAATCCCAGCGCGTTTTTGGAAAACTGCTGGCCCGAGTCCATTTGCTCCTTCGTGAGCCACCGCCAGTTTGAAAAAGTAAATTCCAACTTATTGCGGTAATATTCAGTCCTTGGTGCAGCGATAATCTGATTTATCTCAACATTCCTGATCTTTCCGATCCTCTCAAAATGATCGATTACCTGCTGCCTTTTGAACGTCAGCTGATGCGCGTAGTCAATGTGCTGCCACCTGCAGCCGCCGCAAACCGTATGGTGAATGCAGTATGGGTCGGTACGTAATTCAGATAGCTTGTGTGTCTTTGTAACAATAGCTTCTTTGAGTTTCTTCTTTGTTTTTACAACCTGCAAATCAACGATGTCACCCGGCGCCACATTTCCTTCAACAAAAATTACACCGTCTTCGGACTTAAATATACATTTGCCTTCTGCCGCAAAATCGGTAATTTCAACGTACTCATATTTATTGTTTTTGAGCATACTTTCTTGTTTTAATTCTTAATCCAAATCGTATAGGATCATTTTTACTACTTCATCCAACCATGAAAAAACGTTTCCTCTGGTCGATTTTCCTTCTGTTTTTCTTTTTCCAAGCCAAGGCTACACACATTGTCGGCGGTCAGCTTTTTATCACGCAAAATCCTAACCAATACTATAACTACAATATAGGACTCACCATGTACTTCGATGCGCTGAATGGAAACCCAGGCGCCGAAGACCAGGCTGTGGTTATTTACGTCTTCCGAAAACGCGACAATGCACCTATCGGCTGGCTTGAAGCCCCAAAAATAGAACGAAAATCGGTCTCCTACGCAAATCCACTTTGCGGAATATCCACACTGCAGACTTACATGATCACTTATAGTACTGCTCTGCGCCTGGAACCCGGCCAATTCAACGATCCCGACGGGTACTATATGGTGTGGGACAGGTGTTGTCGCAATGGGACGATCACCAACATCCGCAACCCTGGCGACGCGGGAAGCTTGTTTTACCTGGAATTCCCGCCATTGATGAAGAACAATGCAAATTTCAAAAACTCCTCCCCCGTTTTCCCCGCTATCAAAGGTGACTATGCCTGCGTCAATTCCCCGTTCTTCTTCGATTTTGGAGGAAAAGATGCAGATGGCGATAGTCTTTCGTACAAGCTTATCACGCCTATGCAGGGTTACTCCGATAAAGCCAACCCGAGCATTCCGGCGCGTGGCTCCTCCGCTTATCCCCGCCTGAACTGGATTAACGGAATCTCAGAAGCAAATATGATCCCTGGCCCCGAACCACTGAAAGTGAACCCTGCAACCGGAATGCTTTCTGTGACGCCAGGCAGCGTGGGTTTATATGTGTTTGCAGTACAGGTGGATGAATTCAGGAATGGGGTAAAAATCGGTTCTCTGACGCGCGACTTTCAGCTCAAAGTAGTCGATTGCCCCAAAATGGATCCACCCAAGCTGCTGTTTAAACCCAAAGGAAAAACCGCGTGGTACAGCGAGAATGAGATCATCACGGTTAAAAAAGACGATCCGAACTGCTTCGAGGTGATCGTAACTGATCCTACTGTCAACCAGCTGATCAAGGTAAATGGCCGCGCCGTCAACAACTCGAAAGACTATTTCACAATCCTCCCGGCGGAATTCCGCACGAGTATCGCAAACGATACGCTGAAATTTGAAGTGTGCCTGGACGAATGCTTTGTGACTTACGATAATCGGCCCATCAAAATTGAGCTGATTGCGGAGGACGAAAGTTGTCCGGTTCCGCTGATGGACACGCTCAGTATCTTCATCCGACGTGAGAGCTCTGGCAATAATGCGCCGGTTGTGAGCACTTCGCTGGGCAGCGATTTCGTGCATGTTACCGCAGGCGTGCCGGTGAATTTTACTGTCTTTGGTAAAGATCCCGACAAGGACAAGCTGGCATTGTCCGGCCGTGGACGGGATTTCAATATGAAGGATTTGGGCATGAATTTCGCGGCTGCCTCGGGGACTGAGAGCGTGCAGCAGAACTTCACCTGGACGCCGCCTTGCAACGCAAAAAAAGGCGATACGCTGGCAGTCGATTTCAAGCTGGAAGATATGCGCTGTGAAGGAAACCCGATGCCGGTCTCAAAACCTGTATACTTCATTGTCGACGAGTCACCCAACAACCCGCCCACAGTAGCCACGTCGCTTCCCGTGCAGGAGATTACCTACACGATCGGCACAACGGAGGGAATTGCATTCGATGTGTTCGGGAATGATCCCGACACCAATGCGATCAGTCTGGTAGCAGCAGGACGTGGTTTTGATATCAAAGAACTGGGAATGCTGTTCGACGGAAAAACGGGCGTGAAAAGCCTTATCTCTCCCTATTCCTGGAATCCCGAATGCGGTTTGCTTAATGGCGAGGCCGAGCAGACTTTTATGGTTGATTTCATTACAATGGACAAGAGCTGCGCGTCCGCAAGCGACACTACCACGGTCAGGATCACCGTCAGAGATACCGAAGAAGAGCCCTTTCCGGACTTCCCGAATGTGATCACTCCTAACGGAGATTCAAAGAATGACTGCTTCGTATTCCAGGATCTGCCGCGAGACAAATGCGACGATCAGTTCAAGGATGTAACGGTTTACAATCGCTGGGGCAAGCAGGTATATTACTCCAAGATCCGTCCAAACGACTGGTGCCCGGACAACATTTCAGCGGGTTACTATTACTACCTCATCCAATACACCCGCCGCTCCTACAAAGGCGGACTGACCATATTGAAGTGAGAACTTCCTATACTGAACATTGGTATCATTATTATAATAAGCTTACTACATGCAGTAATAACCCGCTGTGTCGCCAATATGGAAAGTAGAATATGTATTGTATGCAAGATGAATATCATCTGTATATAAAAAATTAAAAGCTGAATGCTTTCAATAAGTATTATATGCTTTATATGTAACAAATGCTCTACCGTATAAAATGTATATTATGTATCAACCATTAGGAAAGTACAGCAGGATAAACCACTGAGAGTGAGAACAACTCCATTCTCCTTCTTCCATCCTCCCTTTCCTCCATAAAAAAAAAACCTTACACCTAAAAAAGAAAGTAAATGAAAATAGCATTGATCGGAGCAACTGGATTTGTTGGCTCTCATGTTCTACAGGAACTGATAAGCAGAGGTCATGATGTGATTGCGATTGCGCGTAACACAGACAAAATACCGACAGATGGCGGCAACGTTACAGCCGTTTCGGCAGACGTACTTAAACCCCAGGAAGTAGCAAGTGCGGTAAACGGAGCAGATGCGGTAGTTAGTACTTATAATCCGGGCTGGACTAACCCGAATATATATGCAGAATTCCTGGCGGGTGCACAGTCGATTCAGGCTGGCGTGAGGCAAGCTGGCGTGAAGAGGCTGCTAGTTGTGGGAGGCGCAGGAAGCTTGTATGTAAAGCCGGGAGTTCAGCTCATTGATACGCCCCATTTTCCGGAAGAGTACAAGCCTGGGGCAAGCGCGGCGCGTGAGTACCTCGACATACTTAAAGAAGAAAGCGAACTCGACTGGACCTTTCTGAGTCCGGCCATTGAAATGCACCCGGGTACTTCGGGAACAAGAAAGGGAAACTACCGCAAAGACTTGGACAGTCCTGTGTACGACGAAAATCATAGAAGCATTATTTCAGTGGAGGATCTGGCGCTGGCCATCGTCGACGAGGTTGAGCAGGGTAACCACATCAAACAGCGTTTTACCGTAGCTTACTAATACAAAGGTTTGTATTAAACGAAAGCTTGGATAGTACTTAAAGGCCCACAAGGCTGATACTATCCAAGCTTTATTTCTGTACTAAAAGCGATATACATTTAAAACTTTTATAAAGTATAATACATACATAAATGTAAAAACTATATTAATGTATTTAAAGTATTATTTGGATGAAATATAAGATACTTTCGCTACTCAATAACAATACTAAATGAACGCTGCTTTTCAAGCGTTTAGTTAAAATCTTCGCGCAAAACGGCCATGATTTTCCCAGAAATTGAGGTTCTTTGTAACTTCTGACACCAATTATCTTGACTTAATGATACTTCGATACGCCGGATTTACACTCCTGCTTATTTGCCTGACTGCCGGTCAGGGTTTCTCCCAGCGCTTTCTGATGGATCTGGTTGACACCACTAACCAGATGGGAAAGGGTATGCTCTCCATTTATGAACGTTACAATCGCGTCCGGATCAGCGGCTACATCCAACCGCAGTTTCAATACATCTCTAAAAAAGGAGCCGAAACTTATGGAGGCGGCAATTTCAGTGCTGCTTCCAACAACCGGTTTATGCTCCGGCGCGGAAGGTTGCGCGTAGATTATGCGCATTTGAATGAACACAATGATCCAACATCTTATTTCGTATTTCAGTTTGACGGCACTGAACGGGGTGTCGCGATAAGAGATTTTTGGGGAAGGTTTTACGAAAACAAATTCCGGCTATTCGCATTGACAACCGGTATGTTCGCGCGGCCTTTTGGGTATGAGATCAATCTTTCCTCTGCCAACCGTGAAAGTCCCGAGCGCGGCAGGATGTCACAGATACTGATGCGGACCGAACGGGATATCGGTGCGATGCTCACAGTTACCAGCAGGCAGTCTGATTTATGGTGGAAAAAATTAAAGCTTGATGCCGGCGTATTCAATGGACAGGGCATGTCGGGACCTATGGATTACGACAGTCACAAAGACGTGATCGCCAGGTTCAGTCTTAAACCGACCAAAGTACGTGCGCTAGGCGGCAGCACGCTTTCTGCGGGCGTATCCAGTTATATAGGCGGGATCACGCATCAGTCAAAATTAC
This sequence comes from Dyadobacter crusticola DSM 16708, assembly GCF_000701505.1. Classification (GTDB taxonomy): domain Bacteria; phylum Bacteroidota; class Bacteroidia; order Cytophagales; family Spirosomataceae; genus Dyadobacter; species Dyadobacter crusticola. The sequence goes on from NZ_JNJB01000007.1 coordinate 192,774, forward strand.
ATTACAAGACGCAGCACAGGGGAGGCGAATACGTCATGGCGGCCGACTCCGCGGAAAGCAATCTCGGAAAAATTGCTCCACGGAACTATGCCGGGGCAGATATTCAGATCAGCTTACCAAACCGGAAAGGTGAAACGGAGTTCAGGGCCGAATACATCAAAGGCAAGCAGACTGCAACATTTTCCACCAGCGAAACACCGGGTGTTTACCCTGTCACGAACGGGGTTAAAAATCCATTGTACGTGCGTAATTTCGACGGCGGCTACTTCTATTTTCTCCAAAGCCTGGGCAGCCTTGAACACATGCTGGTGTTTAAATACGACTGGTACGATCCCAACAAGCTGGTTTCAGGTACCCAGATCTCGGATGCCAGGGGATTCAGCAAGGCCGACTTGCGGTACGATACCTTTGGAATGGGCTATATATATGTAGCGAATGAATCCCTGAAGTTCACATTCTACTATGATTTTGTCCGGAATGAAAAGTCAGCACTGGCAGGCTACACCGGCGATGTGCCGGACGATCTTTTTACCTGCCGTGTGCAATACAACTTTTAGCTTCCAAACCGCTCTGACAACACTTTTCGCCGGTAAGTGAATATTCCATTGACTTCATTTCGTATAAATACGGCGTTCACCACATCTCCCAGGATACCCAGAGGCACTTTGTAGTTGAGTATATCCTCCATCAAAACCCCGCCGTCGACTTCGGTAAAACGGTGCTGGTGGTGCCAGAATGCGTAAGGACCCGAGCGTTGCTCATCAATGAAATACTTCTTTGGTACGACGTGCGTGATCTCAGTCGTCCATTTCAATGGTACCCCGAGTACAGGTTTCACAATATACCGGATGATCTGTCCTTCGTACATTTTCTCACCGTGGTGCTTGGAGATCACGACAAAGCCCATGTGAGCGGGAGTAATTTCTTTCAGATTAGCGGGATTAGAAAAAAAGTCCCATGCTGCGTCAAGCGTGATGGGCAACTTTTGCTGAAGATATAGCTCTTGCATCGTTTGTTGTTTAGGGAAATACCAAAATATCCGCGCCAGTCGGGAGAGGTTCTGTGGCACGATTTTAGCCCATTCAAGATAGGACTAAATTCTGAGGAACAATGAACAGAAAACTGATAGCAACAACATCCACGTCGATTTACGCAAGTCCGTCAGATGTCTGGAAAGCATTGATAGATCCCGAAATCGTAAAGAAATATATGAATGGCGCCGAGATAGATTCGGAGTGGCACGTCGGTAGCCCGATCCTGTTCACCGGACAGTTTGAAGGCAGGACTTATGTAGACAAAGGCACGATCCTGGAAATAATTCCTGAACGTGTTCTAAGCTACTCCTTTTGGAGTCCGCTGGCGGGCGTGGAGGATTATGAAGACAATTACGCACACGTCACTTACCACATTTCGGCGTACGATGATGAGACCACGCTGACCATCACACAAGATAACCTCGACACCGAGGATGCAGTGGTGACGGCAGAAGGTCACTGGATGAGAGTTTCCAAGGAGATTAAACGCATCCTGGAAAACGAGCACAAGCACGTCTTGTGACATTTGACAACCTTCCCGGAATTCGAACCCCGGGAAGGTTGTTTCTTATAACTTCATACTTAATGCAATCCGCTTTCGTGAAAGATCGACCTCTGTTACTTTCACCTGGACAACCTGCTGCAATTTGACAATCTCATTAGGATCTTTGATAAAGCGATCCGCCATTTGAGAGACGTGTACCAGTCCGTCCTGCTTGACGCCCACATCCACGAAGGCACCAAACGCAGTGATGTTTGTAACAATCCCCGGCAGTACCATTCCCACTTTCAGGTCCTCCGGTTTTCTAACCGATTTATCGAACTCAAACTTTCTTATCTGGTCACGCGGGTCGCGCGCGGGCTTTTCCAGTTCTGCAAGGATGTCTTTCAAGGTAGGCAGTCCCACAGTGTCAGAAACATACTTTTCCGGTCGGATCTGCTTCCGGATCTCAGGTTTACCGATCAGATCTTTAATGGAAGACCCCGCGTCTTTCGCCATTTGTTCTACCAAACCATACCTCTCAGGATGTACAGCGCTGTTATCGAGCGGGTTAACTCCATTTTCAATGCGTAAAAATCCGGCTGCCTGCTCAAAAGCCTTGGCACCCAGGCGGGGAACTTTCAATAATTGCTGACGCGATTTGAAGTTTCCGTTTTTAGCCCGAAAATCCACGATATTCTGCGCCAAAGCAGGTCCAAGGCCAGAAATATACCTCAATAAATGCTTGCTGGCCGTGTTGAGATTTACGCCTACGGAATTCACGCAACTTTCTACGACTGTATCCAAAGCATTTCGCAATGAATTCTGGTCTACATCGTGCTGATACTGCCCCACTCCGATCGATTTAGGATCAATTTTGACCAGCTCAGCCAGCGGGTCCATTAACCTTCTGCCAATGGAAACCGAGCCGCGCACCGTCACATCCTTATCGGGAAACTCCTCCCGCGCCACTTCCGAAGCAGAATAAATGGAAGCGCCTTGCTCACTCACCAGGAACAAACCAATCTCTTTATACTCAGTTGACGAATCTAAAATCTTCTTTACAAAATCTTCGGTTTCCCGGCCCGCCGTTCCATTGCCAACTGCAATTGCTTCTATTTTATACTTTCGGATCAACTCTGCTACCTTGGTTTGCGCGTCGGTCGGACGGTCGAATGGATAGATCACCTGATCAGTAAGCAAACTTCCCTGGTGATCAAGTACTACCACTTTGCAGCCTGTTCGATAGCCGGGATCTATTGCAAGTACGTTTTTTTGTCCGAGCGGAGCGGCGAGCAAAAGCTGCCTGAGGTTTTCGGTAAACACCTGAATGGCGGCGATATCTGCCTTTTCTTTGGACAAATTACTGAACTCTGTCTCAATGGAAGGTTTGAGCAGCCTTTTGTAACTGTCTGAAATAGCGGCTTCGATCTGGTCTTTGCAAAGCGAAGAACCCCTCAGGAAAAGTCGATCCAGCGTTTCCAGCGCCTGATCTTCGTCGGGCGAGATATCTACATTCAATATTCCTTCCTCCTCACCCCTGCGAATTGCCAGCAGCCTGTGTGACGGAATTCTGGACAGCGGCTCGCTAAAATCAAAATAATCGCGGTATTTGGCGCCTTCTTCCTCTTTTTTCTTTTTCACCTTCGAGGTAATAACCGCACCGCGCTGAAAAACCTGCCGGATCCTGGCCCTGGCATCCTGATTTTCGTTGATCCATTCAGCCATAATGTCCCTGGCGCCTTGCAATGCATCGGCGACAGTTGCTACCTGGTCATTCATATATGCACCCGCTTTTCCTTCCGGATCATTCTCCTTACCGGTAAAAATTGCTTGCGCCAGCGGTTCCAGTCCCTTTTCGATCGCAGCAATAGCACGCGTTTTTCGCTTTTGTTTATAGGGTAAGTAAATGTCTTCCAGCTCGGTAAGCGTAAAAACACCTTCAATTTTCCTTCGAAGTTCCGGTGTCATCTTCCCCTGTTCTTCGATGCTTTTCAAAATGGCTTCCCGCCGTTTTTCAACATCCAGCTGTTTCTGCCACAAGTCACGTATCGTCCCGATTTGTACTTCGTCCAGTCCGCCGGTAGCCTCTTTCCGATACCTGGCAATAAAAGGCAAAGTAGCGCCTTCTTCAAAGAGCTGAATGGTACTTTTAACCTGTTTTTCGGCAATGCTGGCCTGCTGGGCAATGAGTGTATAATTCATTTGGTAAAAAGACTTTGGTAACGACAAATAAAACGGGTTTTTGTAGCTTTAAAAACAAATACGCGCTAAACCAATCATTTCAATGCATATTCGTGCGACAGTTACATGGCTTCTTCAAAGTCTCTTTCTGCTTTTGTTCATCGCGAGCTCAGCTACGTTGGCACAGAAGCAAAAACCCTTCAAGACGATTGCCTTTTTCACCGGAAAAAATGACCAGGCACATATCAGTTTCGCGAGGGAAGCACATCAATTCTTTCCGGAGGCTGGCAGAAAAATGGGATTCACTCATGATTCAACAAGTAATTGGGATAATATGAATGAAGCTTTTCTGGCCAATTATGACGTAGTAATATTTCTGGATACGCGGCCGGAAAAGCCGGAACAGCGTGCGGCATTTGAAAAATATGTGAGGAATGGCGGCGGCTGGCTGGGGTTTCACTTTTCAGCATTTGCATTAACTCCCTCTGCTTACCCGCAAAACTGGGATTGGTACCACAACGAGTTTCTGGGATCGGGCCAGTATAAAAGCAATACGTGGAGGCCAACAGCAGCATTCTTGAAAGTCGAGAATACTAAAAATCCGCTCACCACAACACTGCCTGCTGTATTTAAATCGGCTCCGAATGAATGGTACAGGTGGGAAAATGAGCTGAAAAACAATCCTGATATCGAGATACTGCTCTCAATCGACCCGAGCAGCTTTCCGCTGGGAACGGGGCCGAAGCAGCACGAGATCTGGCACAGCGGGTATTATCCCGTAGCGTGGACAAACAAGAAGTACAAGATGGTTTACATGAATATGGGCCACAATGACATTGATTACGAAAACAAGACAAATAAAGATCTGTCTCTCACATTTGAGAACAAAACCCAAAGTAAATTCGTAATCAATGCATTGATGTGGCTTGGGACTAGGAAGAAATAGTGATACTAGCCTTACGGATTCTGCGATTCGGTCTCCCCAACATCTTCTTCGTCAATGTCTTGCGCAGGAATATCATCGTCCATTCTCGAACCTGTGCTAACTTCCGGGGCGTCGGCGCCGGGTGCATCAGGTGAGGGATTCAATGGACCTGGCTGCCCCGGCTCCGGGCGATCTGGCCAGGGCGGTTGTTTGTCTGGCAGTTCACTTGTAATATCCGGGGACGCATATTTTGTTAGAAAATCCATGGTCATTTTGTTTGATGATTGTGAGGAACAAGCAAAAAACCATGCCCATTAATCAGCTCTTTCGCTGCAGGAGCGCCATATAAAACCCGTCAAAGCCGTCGCGGGCAGGCGATGTTCTGCGTTCGGATATAAATTCCCATTCTTTTCCCTGCTCTTTGATAAACCTTTTCACCTGGTTTTCAGACTCAGAAGGCAGCAAACTGCAGGTAGCGTACACCATTTTTCCGCCTTTCTTAACCATCCGGCTATAAGTGCTCAGAATGTTCCATTGCACTTTTATGATGTTTTCCAGAAAATCAGGCTTCAACTTCCATTTAGAATCAGGGTTCCTTTTTAACACACCCAAACCTGAACACGGTACATCCAGCAAAAGCCGGTCAGTGGTTTCAGAAAGCTTTAATATATCCTCATCTGACTGGATCAGCATCGTTTGCAGGATACTTACGCCATTCCTGTCCGCACGTCTTTTCAGTTCGGTAAGTTTGGGCTGAAAAATGTCCATCGACAAAATGGACCCCTGGTTCTGCATCAATGCGGCCAGGTGCAAACTCTTCCCGCCAGCGCCAGCGCATGCATCTATGACCGACAAACCGGGTTTGATATCGAGATAAGGGGCGATCAGCTGCGAACCCGCGTCCTGAACTTCAACCCATCCATTCTTGAAAGCCTCGCTGCCCATAATGTTCTGGCGTTTGTTGACCAGAACAGCGTCGGGCGCTTCTGCTACACGCGTTGTATTCTCAGCCCCAAATAACGCCATTACGGCATCGGCAGTGGTTTTCAAGGTGTTTGCACGTAAAAACAAAGGTGCCGGCTGGTTCAATGCAGTCAGCTCGGATTCCCATTGTTTGCCCAGCTCTTTCATGCCGCGTTCATCGATCCAATCTGGGATAGACTGCGCTGTCTTCCTGATCTTCAATGCTTCGGTATATCTTTCAAGGATTTGTGAGGACGTGAAATACTGAAACTCCGGCCAGTCAGGAAGTTCAGCAATGTTTTCCGAATGCAAATGCACCGGCTTGATCATCAGCCAGACACCGGCAATTTTCCAGAACTCGGGAGTTTCCGTCACTTTTTCAATGTCAGCTGCATACTTAATCAACCGCCACCAGCGGACAATTTCATAGATATGCTCAGCTATAAAGGACCTGTCGCGCGCGCCCCACTTTTTATTCGATTTCAAAAGCTGTTCTACAACCTGATCAGCCTGCCTGTTTCTGAGAAAGATCTGCTGCAAGCCCTCGACAACAGCTGTAACCAGTCCACGGTGTATTTTCAATGTAAATTTCTTTAGGTAACAAAAAAATTGCGCTGCCTCCGAACTCTTGGAAGCAGCGCAATTTCGTTAAATACATTTTACGCACAGTAATCAATGCACCAATTCTTTGGTCAGGCGCCTTCAACCATTCTCAAAACCGGCGCTCAATATAGCTTTTGAGGCAGATCAACTATGAAAGAAGTGCCTTTTCCAAGCTCCGATTTGATATTCAACTCGCCTTCGAGGGAAGATACCAGGTGTTTTACGAGCGCCAATCCAAATCCATAACCCTGCTCGCCGTTGGTACCATCGGTGGAAGAAGCTTCGCCCGACAAAATAGCTTCGATATTATCCTCACTCATTCCCACGCCTTCGTCACTTACGATTACCTGTAAAGTAGGTCGGTCCAAATGTAGCAGCAAACTCAGGTCGACAGTTACTTTCCCGCCCGCCGGAGTGAATTTAATGGCATTGGAAATCAGGTTTCCTGTGATTTGCAGCAGCTTATTCTTTGAAAATGAAATGTTGGCTGTTGAATGAGAGATGTTTACGGCAAAATTGATCTGCTTATGTCGGGCCTGCGGACTGTATAGCTTTTCAAGCTTGTCTTTAAATACAGTAAGGTCAAACCTGCTGCTATCGACCACGCTATTCGCAGCTGGTACACGTTTCTCCCGATGCGTTTCCAGTATTTCGGAAGCCAAGTCCAGTATTGAATTCCCGCTTCTGTGGATCAGGTTGATAAATTCCAGCACCTCGTCCATTTGATTGCTTTCGCCCTGGTCACGGATGATCTGCGCCAGCCCGACAATCCCGCCGAGCGGCCCGCGGATATCGTGCGCAACCTTTTTCTGGGCTTGTTTCGCTTCGGTGAGCTTTGCTCTTAAACTTTCCATCAGCCGGGCAGTTCTCAATCTGCTTACGATTTCGTCAGCAATGATCTTTAAAAGCTCTATCTTCTCAGGATCCAGTGTTACCTGCTGCTGATCCATCACGCACAATGCGCCAATATTAATGCCGGCCCGCGTTTTGAGTGGCACACCGTAATAATAGCGAATGTTGGGGTCGCCAGTCACGTAGGCCCTGTCTTTGAAACGCTCGTCAACCGAAAGGTCAGGCACTTCAAAGAACTCGTCTTCCATAATGGTAAACTGGCATACCGACTCTTCCCGGAGCAATTGCTCAATATCTAACCCGTGATTAGATATCGTCCATTGCGTAAGTGAATCTATCAGGTTAACCAGCGAGATCGTGGTACCTGTTACTTTCGCCGCCAGCTTGGCAAGATCTTTGAATGTATTTTGTTGGTCACTGTAATCTATGTCCAGATCCGAGAGGCCCAGCAATCGTTCCATTTCATTTTCAGGAATGGGTGCGGGATGAGAAGTCACGATAAGAATATATTGATATTGGAGAATGTAATTGTGTTATATCAACAAATTTAGAAGTAATTCTATATAGCGCAATATATGCTTTCAACTTTCTGAAAGTACTATCTGGTGACTTAATGTACCATCTTAGAAAAATGATGTATTGTGTGATTGCGAAAGAGTTGTATATTCGATCACGATTTCAATCAGAATTGGTACTAATCAATGAAGGATGGATAACATGAAAATCACCTAACACCGTTAAATAGTAAGTTGAACGACGTTAGAATCAAAACCACTGATAGATTTTTTCCGTTTTAGTGATTTTAGGCTCTTTTTACTTGTTTACATAAATTTAATGCGCAACATACCAGAGAACTCACTTTTGAATATTTTAAAGACAATGCTTGCGATTTCAGCTATGATCATAATTGCTTTTTAAATGTCCAGGATCATTTTTACAATATTTCTTGTCTGTATTTCCCTGCTGTCAAATGCACAGATAAGCAGTGCTGATAAGATCCTCGGAGAATGGATCAGTGAAGAGAAAGACAACCGCATTGAGATCTACAAAGATGGACAGACGTACTCCGGCAAGCTTATCTGGGCGGTAGATCTTTTTGATACAGATGGGAAAACGGTTAAAAAAGATGTACAGAACAGGGATACCAGTCTGCGCAATCGTGACCTGCAAAATATAGATCTGCTGCAGGACTTCGTGTATACGGATGGTATGTGGGACGATGGTAAGATGTACGATCCTCAAAGCGGCAAAACTTACAACTGCATTCTACGCCTGAAAAAGGATTTGCTCGAAATCCGCAGCTACATCGGATTTCCATTGCTTGGCCGCTCCACCTACTGGAAGCGCAGCCCGAAAGAAGCACTATAACTCCCCTACTTTCCCGAAGTATAGTCCATTTTTCATTCAACAATGAATAGAAAGCACATTTATGCTGTTCTGACATAAACAGAACTATATAATGGGCAACATAAAACTGGGTATACTGGATCAATCGGTTGTGAGGGCCGGCTCCACGGTGCAGCAGGCGATTCAGGAAACCATTGACACGGCAAAAGTAGCCGAAGAACTGGGTTACAGTCGATTCTGGGTATCAGAACACCATAATTCCACTTTCATCGCCGGATCAACGCCTGAGGTTTTGATGGTAAAGCTGGCCGACGCAACCAGGCATATCCGGATCGGTTCAGGTGGAATCATGCTTCCCAACCACAGCGCATTGAAGGTAGCGGAGAACTTCCGTATGCTCGAAACACTCTTTCCCGGACGGATCGACCTCGGAATGGGGCGCGCACCCGGTACAGACCGGCTTACTTCTTCCATCCTGAATCCTTCCAACGATTTCAGCGAAAGCAGCTACCTCCGGCAATTGGAGCATTTACAGCATTTTTTCAGAGATACGGCCGGAACGGAGCGCGGGTTTATATACGCAACACCGCAGTCGGAAACAATACCGATGCAATGGATCCTGAGTTCAAGCGGAGGCAGCAGCAATATCGCTGCGAGGTTTGGCCTCGGGCTCGCTGTCGCGAAGTTTATCAATGGATTTGTAAGGCCGGATGTAGTGGAAACTTACAGGCGCAATTTCCGTCCGTCGGATCAATATCCCGAGCCGCACGCTTTGCTGTCCGTTTTCGTGCTTTGCGGAGAAACGGAGGAGAAAGCGGCTGAAATGCGCAAGATGATGGATTATGTGCTGGTAGAATTTGAAAAGGGTAAGTTCGGCCCGTTTCCTGATCCCGAAGTTGTGAAGAATTATCGCTTTACTGCCGGCGAAATGGAGCGCATCAGATACAACAGCGGCCGGCTTATCTCAGGTACCAAAGAAGATGTGAAAGAGCAGCTGACAAAGCTTGCAAACGAGTTTGAGGTAGACGAAATCATCATTTCAACAATGGCAGACAGCGCCGAAAACAGGTTGCGGTCATTCGAGCTGATTTCGGAGGCATTTAATTTGAGAGAAGCGGTAGTTTGATCATCTTTGCGTCTGATCTCTTCTGACCTACGCAAATGAACCGCTTTGACCGCATTACTGCCATTTTGATCCAACTTCAATCCCGCAAGATCGTCAAAGCGCAGGATCTGGCAGAACGCTTTGAGATCAGTCTGCGAACAGTTTACCGGGATATCAACTCGCTTGCGGAAGCAGGCGTACCCATTATAGGAGAGGCGGGTGTTGGCTATTCCATTATGGACGGCTATCGCCTGCCTCCTGTTATGTTCACCAAAGAAGAGGCGCGGACCTTCATCACTGCCGAAAAACTGATGGAGAAGTTCACCGATTTCTCTACCCAGTCGCAGTACCAGTCGGCGATGTTTAAGGTGAAAGCTGTGCTTCGGAGCAGTGAGAAGTCGATGGTGGAGAACCTGGAAAATCACATCGAGGTTCGCAAAAATCACCACGCCTTTCACAAAGCCGACAGCAACACTCTCGACGTGCTCCTGAAAAGCATTTCGGAAAAGAAGATCGCGAAGATCAACTACAATGCGATCAACAGTGACGATCCGCTGGAAAGGGTTGTGGAGCCGGTGGGTGTCTATCATGAAAACAGCTACTGGTACACGATCGCCTACTGCCACCTCCGGAGCGATTACCGCAATTTCCGCTCCGATCGCATTCTCAACTGCGAACTGACAGACCGCCCATTCGAACACAAACACGCACCCTTGAAGGAGTTCCTGGAAGATACCTACAATCACGCGGACCTGAGGCTGGTGCGGATCAGACTGAATAGAAGAACAGCAAGGTATATCCGCGAACAACGCGAGTATTATGGGTTCGTGTCAGAAACGATCAAGGATGATCAGGTGGAAATGACTTTCCTCACTCCTACTCTCGAAGGATTCGCCAGATGGTACCTGATGTTAGCCCCAAATGCAGAAATCTTGGAGCCGGTTTCGCTAAAAAACATGATCAGGGTCCTGGCAACGCAGATTTTAGAAAAACTGAATTAACCAAAAAAGCTGCTGACATACTGTTGTCATTTGTCCGGGTTTATTTTGTATTGAACCAAAACAACAGCGAAAATGTCACAACTCACTGCAACTCCCGCGATCGAATCCAGCCTGGCTTATCTGATGCAGAACTACGCGGATTATAACCACTGGGCTAATTGTACATTGATCAACTGGCTGAAAAGAAAACCCAGGGAACTCGTTGATAAAGAAGTACTATCAAGTTTCTCAACCATCAGGGAAACACTTATTCATATCGTGGAAACACAGCGATACTGGCTATCCGTGATCAATCCTGACGGAGATTACAGCGACCAAGAATTTGATGGAGACCTGGACGAAACTTTTTCCTTCGTTATGGCGCAATCTCAGGAGCTTGCGGAGTATGTAGAAACCCTATCAGCCGGCGGTTTGGTAGAAGAAACCCTGGTAGTCAGCCCGTGGTTTGAATGCAACTTTCCGAAATTCGAATACATACTGCATTGCATGAACCACAGCACTTACCACCGGGGACAAATTGTGACAATGGGAAGAAATCTCGGTTTCACAGATGCACCTATGACAGACTACAACTTTTACAATGTTGTGGCGAAGTAATGGATTCTGACTGGTTGATTCGTAGCCCCACATCCGTTAAATTGTGGGCATGGAACATATTAGCATTCTCGGAATTTCAGGAAGCCTTAGTACCGATTCAACAAACACCATTATCCTAAATACCTGCAAAACGTTGCTGCCTGAAAACGTGACACTCACCGTCTTTCACGGTCTGGACCAAATCCCGCATTTTAGTCCGGGGCTGAAAGACAATGAGGCCGTTACGTGGTTTAAGTCAGCTGTCGCGCAAGCTGATGCTGTCATTTTCTCCACTCCTGAATATGCATTCGGTGTGCCGGGAACATTGAAGAATGCATTAGACTGGACGGTGGCGACGGGTGAATTCAATGCCAAACCCGTTGCTGCGATCAGTGCCTCTCCATTAAATACGGGCGGTGAAAAAGCGCTCTCTTCCCTCCTGCTTACCCTCACGGCGCTTGGCACTTTGCGCAACGAGCACTCTGCCGCCGCCATACCCAATATCAAGAGTAAAATAGAACAGGGCTACGTCACTGAGCTTCAAACCTTGCAGATCCTTCGTGCTCAGATTGACAACCTGTTAAACTTGCTGAACCTGCCTGCGGTAAATTGAAGCGGAAATATCCAATTTATTATTCCGCAAACAAAAGACTACCAACTCAGTATACTTATACCGTTATTTTAATACATTTGGGTTTGATCCACATTAAACGTATTAGAATATGAAATTCGAAACCTTGCAGCTCCATGCCGGCCAGGAAGCAGATCCAGTAACCAACTCGCGTGCGGTACCTCTTTACCAAACCACATCCTACGTATTCAACAATGCAGAACATGCGGCAAACCTGTTTGCATTGAAGGAGTTTGGCAACATCTACACCCGGATCATGAATCCGACGAACGATGTTTTTGAGAAAAGAATTGCTGCATTGGAAGGCGGTGTGGCTGCATTGGCTACTGCATCGGGGCATTCAGCGCAGTTTCTCGCGATTAATAACATTACAACCGTTGGCGACAATTTCGTTACGACCTCGTTCCTGTACGGCGGTTCCTATAACCAGTTCAAGAATTCCTTCAAAAACATCGGTGTCGAAGCTAGGTTTGCCGACGGTGACGACGTGAGCAGCTTCGAAAAGCTTATCGACGACAAAACCAAGTTCATCTACCTCGAAACGATCGGTAACCCAAGTTACAGCGTTCCCGATTTCGAGGCATTCGCAGCATTGGCCAAAAAGTATGATCTTCCATTGATCGTTGATAATACTTTCGGTGCCGCAGGCGCCATTTTTCAGCCTATCAGGCATGGTGCGCACGTAGTAGTACAGTCTGCCACCAAATGGATCGGCGGACACGGGACTTCCATCGGCGGTGTGATCGTTGACGCAGGTACCTACAACTGGGGCAATGGAAAGTATCCGCAATTCACAGAACCGTCGCCCAGCTACCACGGATTGGTGCTGAACGATGTATTTGGAATCGGCGGTCCATTCGGTAACATTCAGTTCATCATCCGCGCCCGCGTAGAAGGATTGCGCGACTGGGGCCCGTCGCTTTCTCCATTCAACTCATTCCTGTTCTTGCAAGGTTTAGAAACGTTGTCACTCCGGGTAGAGCGCATTGGTGAAAATGCATTGAAGCTCGCGCAGTGGCTGGAACAGCATCCGGCTGTCGATAGCGTCAACTACATAGGATTGGAAAGCAGCAAGTACAATACGCTTGCGAAAAAGTACCTGACAAGAGGTTTTGGCGGTGTGCTGTCGTTCTCTCTGAAGGGAGAAAAGAGCCAGGCAGAAAAGTTTGTAGATAATCTCAAACTGATCAGCAACGTGGCTAACGTAGGTGATGCAAAAACGCTCATCATTCACCCGGCATCGACCACGCATTCACAGCTTTCACCCGAAGAGCAGATCTCAGCAGGTGTACACCCCACCCAGCTTCGTATCTCAGTTGGTATCGAACATATCGACGACATTATCGCGGACATAGAACAGGCAATCGGAGCCTTATAAGCACTAACCAAAAATGCCGTCAGGCATGCAACATCGGTAGATACGTAATAAGGCGGGCGTATAATGCAATACCCATGCAAATGCCGTCAGGCATGTAACAATCGTAGGCAATAACAAAATGTTACATCCCTACGGGATTTAATATCTGGGCAAAACCGGGAGAGTTTTTACCGAGATTTTGCGCGTTGATCTAGAAAAGCCAGGCTACCTCACAGGCGCCTGGCTTTTTCCATATTGGTTGAAAATTGATCTCAATTGCCGACAGCCGACAGCCAACAGCCGAAAACTCCCCACCTACTTCTCAATCCCCTCCAGCGCAAACATAAATGCGTACTGCAATGCGATTTCTTTGAGATAATCGAAGCGGCCTGATGCGCCTCCGTGACCTGCTTCCATGTTGGTTTTCAGCATCAGTACATTGTTATTCGTCTTATGCGTCCGCAGGCGCGCTACCCATTTGGCTGGTTCGAAATACTGGACCTGGCTGTCATGCAGCCCGGTCATCACGAGCATGTTGGGATAAGCTCTCTTCTTGACATTGTCATAAGGCGAGTAGGATTTCATGTAATTGTACGACTCCTTGTTCTTAGGATTTCCCCATTCATCAAACTCGTTCGTAGTCAACGGTATACTCTCATCCAGCATGGTCGTAACCACATCTACAAACGGCACAACAGCGATGATACCATTCCAGAGATCCGGCCGCATATTGGTAACAGCTCCCATCAATAATCCCCCTGCGCTGCCGCCCATTGCGTACAGGTGTGCGGTTGAGGTATAGTTTTGGGCGATCAGGTGATCCGCACAGTCGATGAAATCATTGAATGTATTCTTCTTCTTGAACATCTTCCCGTCTTCATACCACTTACGCCCCATTTCCTGGCCGCCGCGGATGTGTGCAATCGCAAAAACAAAGCCTCTGTCGAGCAGACTGAGCCTTGTACTGCTGAAACTTGCATCCGTACTGTACCCGTAAGAACCGTACGCATACAGTAATAACGGAGTTTGCGGACTTCTGCCCGTTTTCTTTTTGTAAACAAGTGATATAGGAATGCGCACGCCGTCGCGGGAGCTTGCATAAAGTCTTTCTGTCACATATTCCTCCGGATTATACCCTCCCACAACTTCCTGGCGCTTCTTCAACTCCTTTTTCCTCGACTCCATATCATAATCATAAACAGAGCCTGGCGTCGTGAGCGAAGTGTAAGTGTAGCGCAGGTTTTTAGTATCATACTCTGGATTTCCGGAAGGATGCGCGGTATAAGCTGCCTCGCCGAAATCAACGTAATGTTCAGAATTGCTTCTTAGATCACGTACGCGGATCTGCAGCAAACCATTCTTCCGCTCGCTGAACACCAGAAAATGCCTGAAAACCTCGATGCTTTCCAGCAGCACATCGTTTCTGTGAGAGATCACTTCCTTCCAGTTTTCGATACCCGTGTTTGACACCGGCGTTTCCATTAGCCGGAAATTCAGCGCATCCTTGTTGGTGACAATGAGGAATTTGTCTTCATGGTGATCAATCTCGTACAGCACATCCTTTATTCGCGGCTGAAAAACCTGGAATTCACCCTCGGGCTGGTCCGCATCGAGAATGCGGTATTCCGACGACATCGTAGCCGAAGAACCGATCACAATATATTTTTCAGACTTGGTTTTGCCGACACCTATGTAGTTACTCTTATCTTTTTCTGCATAAACCACGACATCGCTTTTCGCGTCAGTGCCCAGCGTGTGGCGCTTGATTTTTTCACTAAGAAGCGTTTTGGAGTTCTTTGAGGTATAGAAAAGCGTTTTATTGTCATTCCCCCATTCATATCCCGGATCCGTACGCGGAATAGCGTCGGCAAAATTCTTTCCTGTTTCCAGATTTTTAACAAACATGGTGTACTCCCGGCGCGACACGGTGTCTACGCCATAAGCAAGCATTTTGTTATCAGGACTTACACTGAAACCATCCGCAGAATAGTAGGTATGTCCCTCGGCGAGCTGGTCTACATCCAGAAGGATTTCCTCTGTTGCTTCGAGCGAACCCTTCTTCCGGCAATACTTAAAATATTGTTTCCCCTCTTCACTCCTGGTGTAGTACCAGTACCCATTTGTGAAAACGGGAACGGACTCGTCCTTCTCTTTGATCCTCCCTTTCATCTCCGCGAAAAGATCTTCCTGGAATTTCTTTGTTCCCGCCATCAGCGTATCCGCGTAAGCATTCTCTGCTTCCAGGTACTCCACTACCTTCTTGCTGTCCGGACCGTTGTTGAAATAATCAGCCATCCAGTAGTATTCATCATTTCGCTTGTCGCCATGCATTCCGGTTTCATGGTCTTTCTTCTCTGCTACGGGCGCCTTTGCGTCCGGCCATTGATATGCTTTTCGGTCCAATTTCTTGTTTTGATTACATGAAAAAACGATAACAGCTAACAGGAGTAAAATAATTCTCATTACGGGGTGTAATATTAAATGGTTGGTATTTTCTAAATGCACTATACTTTTCAAATGATATATTCCTTTCATACTAATTATACAATCATCTATTTCGATAAGTATTCACCTTATAATTAGCTAAGTACTTGCAGATCTGATCAATTAAGCTAGCCTTTTTATTAGTTTAATAAAACCAAATTTATTTCACATTCTATACTTTTAATACATTAAGTAAGGTTCAAAAATACATATAGTTTTCACCTTTTAAAAAGATGATCTGCGTAGCAGCTTCTTAATCAGCAAGCTACAAAAATACCTCTGTTATCCCTTTCGGTCGTTCGACTTACATTATATTTGAGTTTTGTAACAAGACTTACTTCATGGATAAACCCGTTCATAAACTCTTTCTGCTCGACGCGATGGCGTTGATATATCGTGCACACTTTGCATTCATCAAAGCGCCGAGGATTAC
Organism: Dyadobacter crusticola DSM 16708; assembly: GCF_000701505.1. GTDB lineage: Bacteria > Bacteroidota > Bacteroidia > Cytophagales > Spirosomataceae > Dyadobacter > Dyadobacter crusticola. The sequence continues at coordinate 208,750 of NZ_JNJB01000007.1, forward strand.
ATCGAAAGGTTTAAACACCAGTGCTGTGTTTGGATTTACCAATACATTGCTGGAAGTGCTGCAAAAAGAAAAGCCCACCCACATCGGTGTCGCGTTTGATACCGCCGCCCCTACATTCCGCCACGTCCAGTTTGAAGCCTATAAAGCCCAGCGGCAGGAACAGCCCGAAGATATCACTGTGGCGATCCCGCTGGTGAAGCGACTGCTCAAAGCCATGTGCATTCCCATTCTGGAACTGGACGGTTATGAGGCCGACGATATCATCGGCACCATCGCGAAGGAAGCTTCCAATGCAGGCTTCGAGGTATTCATGATGACACCGGATAAAGACTACGGTCAGCTGGTGGAAGAACACGTTCACATTTACAAACCCGCCTTTCTCGGTAAAAGTGCGGAGGTACTCGGAGTCAACGAAATCCTGGAACGCTGGCAGATCCAGCGCATCGACCAGGTGATCGACATTCTCGGATTAATGGGCGACGCTGTCGACAACATCCCCGGAGTGCCGGGCGTAGGTGAAAAAACCGCGCAGAAACTGATTTCGGAGTACGATACCATTGAAAACCTGATCACGCACGCAGACGAGATCAAAGGAAAGCTTGGAGAAAAAATCCGCGAGAATTTTGATAAAGCAGTACTGAGCAAGCAGCTCGCCACAATCGATATCAAAGTGCCCGTCCCATTTGACGCCGAAGACCTCACCATTTGCCCGGCCAATGCAGACCAGATTGTGGAGCTCTTCGACGAATTGGAATTTAAAACGCTTAAACAGCGCGTGCTCGGCATCGGCCACCCGATACAAACCACACAGGTAACCCGGCCCGCTGCAAAAAGCCAGAAAGGTCAGCTCGATCTGTTTGGAAACCCGACGCAGGAATTGGGCAAGCAGCCCGCTATACTGAGCGAAGGTATCGCCGACGACGACGCGCCGGAACAAGCCTACGAAGACCTCAGGATACCAACAACCAGGCGCACGATCGACAACACTTTTCACAGGTACCATACGGTGGACACGCCCGAGCTCCTGAAAAGTCTGGCGTACTACCTGAACCTGCAGGACGCTTTTTGTTTTGACACAGAAACCACGTCGCTTGAAACCATCCACGCAGAGCTGGTCGGCTTGTCGTTTTCCTACCTCGCCGGGGAAGCATTTTATGTTCCCGTACCAGCGGACCGCACGGAGGCGCAAGAGATTGTCGAGTATTTCAGAGAGGTTTTTGAAAATGAAAACATTGAGAAGATCGGGCAGAATGTCAAATACGATTTGCTGATCCTGAAAAACTACGGCATTGAGGTGAAAGGGAAGCTAAGCGACACCATGCTGGCGCACTACATTCTGGAACCTGACAAGCGCCACGGAATGGATATTCTGGCAGCATCTTACCTCAACTACGATCCCGTTTCCATTACTTCGCTGATCGGCAAAAAGGGTGTAAAACAAGGAACAATGCGCGACGTGGCGATTCCGGAGATCACACAATATGCAGGCGAAGATGCAGATATTACTTTGCAGCTAAATGAGATCTTCTCGCGTGAGCTGCCGAAAGTCAATGCTTCGAAGCTGTATTATGAGGTCGAAATGCCGCTGACGAAAGTGCTTGCTTCCATGGAAAGTACGGGCGTCCGGCTTGATATCAATGCATTGCGGGAAATGTCGGCCGTGCTCGAATCGGACCTGCGGATGACGGAGTCCGAGATCTATGAAGCAGCCGGCCAATCTTTCAATATCAGCTCTCCAAAGCAGCTGGGTGAAGTTTTGTTTGAAAAAATGAAACTGATCGATAAGCCTAAGAAGACCAAGACGGGACAGTACGCAACAGGCGAGGATATCTTGTCAGACCTGGAAAATAACCACGTCATCGCGCGTAAAATACTCGATTACCGCGAGCTTCAAAAATTGAAATCGACTTACGTAGACGCACTTCCGCTGCTGGTAAGCAAGAAAAGCGGCCGCATTCACACCTCGTACAATCAGGCTGTGGCAGCAACCGGGCGTTTGAGCTCGACAAATCCCAATCTGCAGAACATTCCCATCAGAACGCCGCGCGGGCGTGAGATACGCAAGGCATTTGTGCCCGACAACGAGGAGTTCCAGATTCTTTCAGCGGATTATTCCCAGATCGAGCTGCGCATTATGGCCGCGTTCAGTCAGGACAGCAGTATGACGGAAGCTTTCAACCAGGGCCGCGATATTCACGCAACTACGGCAAGTAAAGTGTTCAAGGTCGATTTGGAAGATGTTACTTCGGATATGCGGCGCAAGTCGAAAATGGTGAACTTCGGGATTATCTATGGTATTTCTGCATTCGGACTCGCCCAGCGGCTGGGTATTGCACGTGGCGAAGCAAGCGAGATTATTCGCGCCTATTTCGAAGAATTCCCGGCTGTGAAGGGTTATATGGACCGGGTGGTAAATGAAGCGCGTGAGAAGAAATACGTGGAAACCATTCTCGGCCGGAGAAGATACCTGCCGGATATTACCTCAGGCAACCAGACCAACCGCGGCTATGCAGAGCGGAACGCGATCAATGCGCCTATTCAAGGTTCTGCGGCAGATATGATCAAGGTTGCCATGATTAATATCCACGACTGGATGCAAAAAGAGCGACTGAAATCCCGGATGATTCTGCAAGTGCATGACGAACTTGTCTTCGACGCCCACAGGGATGAAATTTCATTGTTGAAAGAAAAAGTAGACGATCTGATGCGAAATGCAATACCAATGAGCGTGAGAATGGAAACCGGCATCGGAGTCGGAGCCAACTGGCTGGAAGCGCATTGATTTGTTGATAATAACAATAAAAAACGGGCTGCCTCAGATAAGTTGAGACAGCCCGTTTTGATTCAAGCTAAGTAACCCAGATGCTTATTTCGACAACCAGACCGGCTGGTTGATATCATCTTTCCCGCCAAACTGTCTTTGAATAGAGGCGTTGTAGTTTTCCTCGTTCGTAGTACGTTCCGACAATGGATACTGCCAGCGAACCGCGATACGGCCGGAGTTACCAGTGCCCACGCCCGTCATAAACTTCGGAAAACCTGTGCGGCGGTAGTTGAAGTAAGCTTCCATACCCGAGTTCATGAAGAATGCAAGGTACTTCTGCGTTACGATCTGTTCCAGCCCTGTTACATTGTTGCCTGCATACTTCACAAGCGACTGCGCGTAGTATTCGTCAAAATTGAAGTTGATCGTATAATTCGCAAAATCAGTAGCAGCGCGACCGCCCGTTTTGGAGTAAGTCATCGTGAGAGCGCCGGTTTTTACACCATAAAACTCCTGCGAAGCCCTAATCCCTTTTTTATACCAATCCTCGGCACTTCCCGTTGCCCAGCCGCGGTTAATACCTTCCGCGATATTGAAGCACATTTCAGGATAACCGATGATGAATGCATTCTCGCCCGTGTAGTTGGAATAGTAGCGCGAGCGGCTCTGAAACGAATATTCTCCCGGAGCAAAGCCTGGCCCATTGTCTTTTCCTGCCTTGTTGGACATATCTGAAAGGTCTTCCCCTGAACTGGCGGCGATGAATGCAGAGAAGTCCGAAGGCTGCTTACCGGCTTTCAACTGAGCGCCTGCGGGCTCGGTGGTAACCATCACGCGCGGATCTTTGCGGGCTGTCAGCAAGCCGACGTAGGTTTGCGCCATATTCTGGCGGGTAGCATCGAAACCGAAGTTATCTGGGTTTGAAGGATACTTGTTGAAGATATTGAACTTGAATTCCAGGTTATCTCCCATTCCTTCCATTAAAGGATACTTGGTGGGATTGGAGATAATGTCAGCAAACTGTGATTTCACGTTCATCCCCGCCTCGTTTTCTTTTTTACTCAAACGGATCAGCATGCGCAGGCGGAAGCTGTTTACTACTTTCTGCCACTTTTTAAGATCCTCGTTCAGGTAGAAATCCCCTGTCACTTTGGTGTCACCGGCAGCGATCAAAGTGGTCATTTCTGCATTCGACTGGTCAAGCCACGTAAGGATCTGCATGTAAACCTCTTTTTGTGAATCGTATTTAGGTGTTAGTTTACCCAGGCCGAGCAATGCCTCGCTCATCGGAAGATCTCCCGCTCTCACAGACATTTGATCAAAGAAAAATGCCCTGAAAAACTTGCCCAGCGCTGAATAAACATTCACATCAGCAGCCCCGGCACGCTTGGCCTCTTCTTCCATTTTAACCACATTTTTCAATGTAGGATAGTGATCTTTGAATGTCGACCACTGGTATTCGTTATTTCCGTAATAGTTGTAATTGATCGCGTAAAACTGGTTCCAGCGCATTTCGTCGCTAAAAGGCGTCCCGATTTCGCTGTACATATCCATTTCAATTCCCTTCAAAACGAGTGAAGCGGGAGCAGTAACAGGCCGGTTAGGATCTTTTTCCAAGTCCTCGAAGCTCCTTTCGCACGACGAGAGCGTGAATGCGAAGACGGCGCTTAATCCCAGAAGTTTTATATTAAATCTCATTGTTCTGAATATTTCAAATGACAGATTAAACAGTCGGTTTGTTAAAAAGTAAGGCTCACGTTAACCCCGTAGCGGCGTACAGAAGGCGTTTGCAGGTCGGAGCTGCCGCCTGATACAAACTGGTTGAGGTCAAGGTCCTTTTTCTCAGCGAAATACAGCAGGTTCCGTCCTACGAGTGACACCGATGCATTGCGGATGAATTTGCTTCTTGTCAGCCAGGTTTGCGGCACGGTATAGCCGATCACCACTTCACGCAGCATTCCGAAAGAGCGGCTCATCAGGTTACCCTCGTCGCTGTTGTAGTAGCGGCTAACCCAGTCCTGCACGTTTTGAGCAGTTGCATTTGGTTTAAAACGCAGTTCGGAAAGGTTCGTGATCTTACCGTCAGCGTCGAAGTTCAATGCAGTTCCACCCTCAACCTGAACACCCTGACCTACATATGTCTTGTTCTCGGTGTTGTTTTTGAAAGCCTGGTAATCCGTTTCTCTGGAAGCGCCCAGCTGGCCTTGTACAAGCTCAATGTGGCGGCCGCCGCGGAAGGTTTGTTTCTGAATGTAATTAGAAATCACACCGCCAAAACGTCCGTCAAACTGGAAGCTGAAATTGACATTCTTATAGTTGAATTTGTTATTGATACCCAAAACAAACTTCGGATTTACATAGCCCAAGAATTGGTTTACAGGAGAGTAGATCGGCCGGCCTGAATCATCGTTGATAATCTGACCGTCAGCAGTTTTTGCAAAGGCACGACCATAGTACTTGTCCATTCTGTCACCCACGCGGAAGAATGTATTCAATGCATCCTGGCCAGGATAAATCTCGGTGAGCACCTCTTTGAAAGTAGAATAATTCGCTACTACGTCCCAGTTAAAGCCATTGTCAGTCCTCACAGGCGATCCCGTTACAGACGCTTCCCAGCCGGTCTTTTTCGTTTTGACACCATTCACAAGCGCCTTGCTGTAACCGGTAGTCGTTGAAATCGGCAGTTCAAAAATCCGGGGACCTTCATTGGAGGTAAAGTAAGTCACGTCAAAGCCCAGGCGGTTGTTCATGATACGCAAATCAAGTCCCACTTCGGTTTGAGATGAGGTATTCGGAACAAGTCCGGGGTTGTTCAGCTGGTCTGTAAAATAAGCACCCGGTGTATTGTTGTAGGCAAATGGAGTAGAATAAACCGCTGCATTCTTGTAGGAAGGCCCGTCGTAAGGTGATTTGTACTGATCGCCATATTCCTGCGGGTTAATGTTGTTTGCAGTAGTACCGATCGTAGACATCGTTAATCCGTCCTTTACATTCGCATAAGATCCACGCAACTTCAAAAATGAGATCACCTCAGGCAGCTGCACGTAGTCCGATATGACGGTAGATGCGGCAACGGACGGATAAAAGAAAGTATTATTTCCCGAAGGCAGCGTAGATAGTTTATCCATTCTACCCGTCGTTGAAATCGTAAAGAAATCTTTAAAAGTAAAATCGGCGGAGTAGTAAGCCGAGGCAACCCGCATAGCCGAGTTGAAGTTCTCGATCCGCACAGGATTAGCAGAGTTGCTGAAATTGTACAAACCCGGAACGTTCAGGTAATTAGTCGAACCGTAAGCTGAGTTATACTCGAAGCTACGGATGTTACCACCAAGCCAAACCTTTGCATTCAGGCCAGGAACTACATCTTTATCAAACTTCACGAGAATGTCCGTGTTGTTTTCGAAAAGGTTACGACGGTCTTCCCGATAGTCCCCGCGGCGCTCATCGCGTCCGTAAGCACCTGCCGAAAACGGCATCTTTTCTGTGCGCAGCAAACCCCAGGTAGTGATCTGCGACCGCAAAGTTGCTTCAAGGAAATCTGTAAACTGGTAAGTCATAGCAGCCTGTCCGATGATATCCGACTTCTGGTGACCTCTCAGCCACTCGTAACTCATGAAATAAGGGTTATTATAACGCTGATATTCCGCGTAAATCTGCTGGATACCCTCCTTGCCTGGCTGCCAGTAGTTGCGCATTTGATCCACATCCCAGTCAGCTCCTGCCCACAGTACGATGTTATAGATAATCGAGTTCGGACCGTAGTTTACGTCGGGAATATTCGGCGTATACTGACGGTTGTACTGCAAAGAAGAGTTGAATTTCAGCTTTTTAGAGAAATTATAGTCCGCCACCATATTAAAGTTGGTGATGTTCAGCTTGGTATTGGGCACGATACCTTTCTGGTGCGTGTGCGAAGTTGAAAAACGGAGATTGTACTTTTCACCGGAAGCAGATACCGAGATGTTATTGGTCGAAAGCAGACCCGGTTGCAGGAAACGTTTCAAATTGTCTTTTCCACGTGCTACCCAGGGAGTACCCTCGCGCTTGCCGGTAACCGGATCCACCGGGCTGTCGTACTGCGGGATCAGCTGACCTTCAAACTTAGGTCCCCATCCGCCATCATAGTCACCGTCGTTCAAACCACCGCCTTTTCCGTCGCCGAATGCATACCGGCCGTGATCACCAGGTCCGTATACGTCCTGCACCTTAGGTATGGCATAAAACCCGTTGTCGATCATAGTCGACGAATTGAAATCAACAGAAAAACCGCGTTTGTCTTTCGAGCCACGTTTTGTAGTGATCAGGATCGCGCCATTCTTTCCGCGAAAACCGTATAATGCAGAGGCAGAAGCACCCTTTAACACCGAATAAGTATCGATATCGTCCGGGCTCACGTTCCATGTATCGGAGTTAACAGGTACCCCGTCTACAACGAAAAGCACGTCAGAATTACCACGGAGCATGATATTCGGTTTACGCAGCAGCTCCGACTGGATACCTACGGTCAAGCCAGCTACTTTACCCGCCAGTGCATTGATCGCATTCGGCTCACGCGCTTTTACAACCGAACTTCCGTCCACGGTTTGAATAGCGACGCCAATGCGCCTTACATCTTTTTTGATACCCAATGCAGTAACCACCACCTCACTCAATTGTCTGAGGTCGGTACCCAGGGTCACATCCAGGTTAGTCCGCCCGTTCAGGTTAACTTCCTGAGTAGCAAATCCCAGGAACGAAAAAGTGAGAACGGACGCATTGTCGCGCACTTCGATCTTGTACTTTCCTTCTGAATCTGTGATCGTTCCATTGGTAGTACCTTTTACGATAATGCTTACACCCGGAATGGGTGCATTGTCTTCCTGGGCAGTCACTACACCTGTCACAACTGTTTGTGCGAGCGCAATGTGCGAGAACAATACGCAGGCGAGCAGGAACCCGGCTTGCCTACTTCGTCTGAGAAAATTCAGCCGCAAGTGGAAGTAAAAGTGTTTAATCATCTGACAAACGATTTGGTTGTTGTGGTTAGAGAAAATCTGTTGTATTGATACAGTTATTTCAAAGTGCAAAAGTCCGCGATAACGGAAGACTTCCTGTTAAGTATTTATTAACTTACCATAAACAAATCTGCCATCGCCAGCCAGGTCGAACTGAGAATTAAGGATGAAATCAGGAAAATCGGTTTTTGAATAATAGACAGTCAGAAGAGTAACCGCATTGCTACATTTCTCCGGTGATCGGCGCAGGACTGAGCGCAGGAAATGCGCTGACCTGGGGAGTTCTTCACAGAGATCAAATGCTCGCCGGCACTTGCATGTGATTAGCTGCAAGCACTTTAAGCTATTTTACAGCTATATTGCTATTTTATATAAAAAGAAGTAAAGTAAATAGCCGCAAGGTCAGCGGGCAGAGCGAAACGAAGTGGTATATATATGTTAATTTTCTGTTAAGCTTCACAGACAAACCACAGAACAGGCCGGGGATCGGGCGGCACATCGCTAACAGCTGAATTTAAACCTGATTAAACTTTTGTAAACGATCTGCGGGATCTATTTACGACAGTATTCGAGGGCAATTCCTCTACATGGCGCTTATAAAGAGAAAGTTAGAGTGACAAAGTAAAATGTCCAGAGTAGATAGCAGAGAAGCAATGGCACAACGGCTTTGCAAAACAACTGGAACGACCAAAGGCGCAGAAAAACGAGGCGCTTATACTTCAAAAAAGGTCGCCCAAAAGCGACCTTTTTGCCTCTCAAGAATATACTATTTAACTAAAAAATAATTACAATTATCCGGCTATATTAGGAAAAAAATTTGCGAACTTCGCTTTTTAATTGTAAACAATACACTTAATTAAGCCGATGCTTCATTTTTTCCGGAAAGTCTCTCTCCTTTTATTCGCTTGCCCGGCGGTTGTCGTGGGCCAGGGTACAAAAGGAAATTACACTCCCCTGCCTCTCAAAGATCTCAGTGCATTTGAATCCGGCAGCCCCAACTGGACAGTACAGGGCAACATTGCCATTCATCCTGCCGGATCAGCCAAGATCAAAACCCAGCCTGGCGATGGAATTCTGGTCGGTAGTCCAGGCAAGCCGATCGTAACCAAACTGAAAGCAAACGATCTCCGCTTTTATGCCGAATTCAACCTATCTCCTGGCGCCGAGGGAAACCTGATCTTGCCAGGCGGACAGAAAGTCCGCTTGTCTGACAGCAGCAAGCTGAAAGGACAGGGAACGCAGACTTCTGGGTATGTGGGCCAGTTCCCAACGCAGAATGCGGCAAAAGCGCCGGGTCTCTGGCAGACCATCGAGCTGGCTTACGACGCCTCTGTTCCGAACCTAGCTGGTTCAGCCCGCCTGAATTCACTCGCGCTGAATGGAGTGACCGTATTGGAGACGATCTACCTTCCAAGTTCGAAATCGCCGGCGGAGGGACAATCGATTGCGATGGAAGTAACAAAAGGTACTATCGCATTCAGGAATGTCGGGTACCAGCTGCTCGCAAGCCGCAAGCCATTAACATTAACCGGACTGAACTACAAAGTATACTCAGATAAATGGGACAGCAAAGAATACAGCAAGCTGGACCACGAGGGAACATCTGGTGTGCTTACCCAGGAAGTGACGAATGGAATGCGTGAATTTCACCTTGTTTATGAAGGTGATATGGAAGTAAATGAAGCTGGCGACTATATTTTCACCACCATTTACTCCGGCCCAATGCTCGACATTGAAATCGACGGCAAAAGCGTGCTCTCCGCCGGCGAAGCTACTTCGCAGGAAACGCACCAGGGTACCGTTAACCTGACCCAGGGAAAACACAAGTTTAAGCTCCATTACTCACGCTTTCCTTGGAGACAGCCTGCACTTGGGCTGAGAGTGGAGAAAGCAGGTATCAGGCCTTACGACCTGCATACACTCTCTTCGCTTCCGGAACCTGAGCCGAAACCTTACATCAGCGTTACGCCTGATATGCGGCCGGAAATGGTACGTTCATTCATTCAGGTGGACGGTGAAAAAATGAAACGCACGCATTGTATCTCAGTTGGCAGCCCCGATGGCTGGAACTACACAGTTGATCTCAATCGCGGTGCGTTGATTCAGGCGTGGCGGGGACAGTTCGCGGACGTAACCGAAATGTGGTACGAGCGCGGGGAGCCGCAATTACTATTCCCTGCGGGACTTAAAGTGCATGTTTCAGGCCGCAGCAGCTTGGCTACTCTGGAAAATAACAATGCGGCCTGGCCTGATTCTTCCAATATCAACTACCTGGGTTATAATATCAATGCGCAGGGTTATCCTGTGTTCAGGTATGCGCTGGGCGCTGCCACTGTATCTGACCAGCTTGTATCCGGCGGCAATTCGCTCTCCCGCACTTTTCAGGTTCAGGGCAATGCAGCCGCTCCGCTGTTCGCGCTGGTAGCTTCGGGTAAGCAGATCGTTGAAATCGAAAAAGGGTTATACCAAATCGATGACCGCTTTTATGTTCAGCTTGATAAGAAATACAAACCGACGATCAGACCAGCGGGAGAAGTCCAGGAGCTGATCCTACCTGTTTCGGGCACGACCAGCTATTCCATGTTTTGGTAAAATCTTTTGAACTGCATTCTTTTTAAATGAAAAATATACTCTTAACAACACTGATCTCCTTCGGCTGCCTCACCGGCTATTCTCAATCCAAACAGAATAAGGAGGACGATTTTTACCGGATTATCACAATCCCCATTCCCGAAAATATCCAAATGGAAGTGGGCGGAATGGCGGTACTGCCCGACGGTCGACTCGCTACGTCAACCCGCCGCGGCGAAGTGTGGCTCATTGGTAACCCCTATCTGAAAGGCGACGGCAAACCATCATTCAACAGATTTGCTTCCGGCCTGCACGAGCCGCTTGGACTATTATACCGCGGCAAAGATTTCCTGATCTCGCAGCGCGGCGAGGTAACCAGACTGGCCGATACCAACAATGACGGTGTGGCCGATGTTTACGACTCATTCGCAAAATGGCCGCTTTCTGGTAACTATCACCAGTATTCGTACGGACCGGTGGCAATGCCGAACGGCGAGCTGCTCGTGACTCTTAACCTTGACTGGGTAGGTCGAGGCGCAAGTCAGTCCAAATGGCGCGGCTGGATGCTCAAACTGGGCGAAGATGGTAAACTTACCCCCTTCGCAACCGGCCTTCGTTCTCCCTCGGGCTTCGGCTCTTACAAGGGTGACATTTTCTACACCGAAAACCAGGGCGACTGGGTAGGTTCCGGCAGAATGACGCATCTGGAAAAAGGTGACTTCGCAGGTAACCCAGCAGGATTGAAATGGAGCAAGGAAGAAGGATCGCCGGTAAAGCTGGGTGCAAGCGATATCCCGAATACAGGCGAGCCGCTTTATGATGTGGCCAAGAAGGTGCCAGGTATTAAACCGCCGGCAGTCTGGTTTCCGCATACGATCCTGGGTATCTCCACTTCCGACTTCAAAGAAGATGTGACCAATGGCAGCTTCGGTCCATTCACGGGACAAATGTTCGTGGGCGACCAGGGGCACAGTATCATCACCCGCGTTGATCTTGAAAAAGTCAATGGCGTTTGGCAGGGTACCGTTTTCCCATTCCGTGAAGGGTTCATGTCAGGCATCCTGCGCCTGGAATGGGGCTTGGACGGTTCTTTGTTTGTGGGACAAACGAGCCGCGGCTGGTCTGCAACAGGTAAGTCTAACTTCGGTATCCAGCGACTGGTGTGGACAGGTAAAATGCCATTTGAAATGAAAACAGTGCGCTCAACGCCCGACGGTTTCGAAATCACTTTTACCAGCCCGATTGACAAAGCAGCGGCCGCCAGTCAGGATGCCTACAAGCTGAGCAGCTTCACTTACAAATACCACTCTACTTACGGCAGCCCGATCGTCAATACGCAGGATGTTCCATTGAAGGGAATTGTGGTAGCAGAAGACGGCTTGCGTGTGCGGCTGGTAGTTGATCCTGCCGTACTCAGAAAAGGTTACGTTCACGAGATCAAAGCAGAAGGGATTAAGTCTGCGGAGGGCAACTCACTGCTGCATGCCACAGGTTACTACACGCTCAACGAGATCGCATCAGGAAACCCAGTGGCGGCAAGCCAGTTTACAACTACTGTAAAAGCCGTTGCGGTTGACCACAGCGCGCATACCGGAGCTACTACTTCTGAAACGACCGCCAACACAGCTGCTTCGGCGAAAAGGGTAACCGAGATGCCGTCAAGCTGGACAACTGGTCCTGACCAGACGATCACGATCGGGACTGTTCCCGGGTTGAAGTTTGACATATCAGAAATCCAGGTGAAAGCCGGTTCAAAAATCAGGATCGTTTTCAACAACAATGACGATATGCTGCACAACCTGGTGATCACCAAGCCCGGTACTGCGAATGCAGTCGGCGAAGCAGGTTTGAACCTGGGCTTGAAAGGCTCTGAAATGAGCTACGTACCAAGAACGAACGACGTACTTTTCCATAGTAACATCGTAGAGCCGGAGAAATCCGAATCCATTTATTTCGTTGCTCCAAAACAAACCGGCACTTACCAGTATGTTTGCACCTTCCCAGGGCATTACACGCTCATGCAAGGCAAACTGAAAGTAGTCAGGTAATTCAATATCAATATCTTCTCCGCAGGACCAACTCTCACCCCGGTCCTGCGGATTTTTTTTCAAAAATTTTTAACCTGCATAATAGATCCTTGGCAAAAGGAGATTTATAACTCCGCCTGCTTTAAGTAGCATAATTCTTTGAATAAATTAAACAAACCTCCGTCTGTAATTTGCGCAAAGAAGCTACTTCATACGATCCAATCGACCTTGACGTGCGACTCTGGAAGCGGTTTAAAGCCGGCGACCCGGAGGCAATGGGCCTACTCGCCCAGATCCATTACCGCGCACTCTACAATTATGCCAACAAATTCTCCTGCGATCCCGATTTTATACGCGACGCAATCCAGGAACTTTACCTTGATCTTTGGGAGCGGCGAACTTTCCTCAGCGAAACTGCTTTTGTAAAATCCTACCTGCTCAAAGCATTGAGGCACCGGCTGATCAAGGAGAGTATGCGCCTGAAAAAATTTCAGGAGCCTGAATCTGCATTCTTCGATGAAGAACACTCGGACCCTTCCATTGAAACAGATATTATCGCCAACGAAAACCTGCGGCACCAGCAGGGCCGACTGAAACAGATCATTTCCCTCCTTTCAAAAAGACAGCAGGAGATTATTTACCTGCGGTTTTACCAGAATCTGGACAACGAAGAAATCGCCAATATCATGGGCCTGGGGCGGCAAAGTGTCGCGAACCTGCTTTCTCGGACGCTTAAAGAGATCAAGCAGATCTGGGTTCCCGCAGAATTCTTCTGGCTACTGCTCATGAGCCTCACCGCCATTTAAGACTAGCGAGGTGCGCTTTGCTGCAAGCAATCAAATGGTAAATACCCCGCTGCAAACCCGGTATTCAGCAGTTTTATAATTATATCAAAAATTTTTTGATTTTTTTGGTTATAACCTTCCTCTAAACTGACATAGTGTTTAAAGAGCAAGAAGTCTGTCTGGCTATTTCTCAAATCTTACGCTATGATCAATTATCGGACCTACACGGTTGAAGAACTGGCAAGTGACGAAATGTTCCGCCGCTGGGTCAATGATCCAACGCCCGAGCTGAATTGCTTCTGGTCGCAATGGATCCACGAAAATCCGGACAAATCGCACACCGTCAGTCTCGCGAGAGAATTGGTGATTGCTGTGCATGAGTTGTACAGGGAGGAGCTCACTGAAGAGATGCTGCTCCAGGAAATCGATGAGATTGTCAGGATTGCATCGGATCGCAAACACACCAATCCCTGGCGTATATACCTCCCCGCAATTTGGAGGGCAGCGGCCGCATTCGTGCTGATATCCGGACTTAGTCTCGCCTACTACAACGCCCGGCTCGTACCTAAAATCCAGGAAGCAGCACAAACGGGAAAACCGCTCTTTCACGGAATTGCCATGCTGGTTAAATCGAATGATAGCCAGGAAGAAATGACAGTGCTGCTCAGCGACAATACGGTGGTCACATTGGCAAAAGGAAGCTCAATTACTTACCCGAAAGCATTCACAGGCAGCGAGCGGCGCGTTTACCTGCGTGGCGAGGCATTTTTCGATGTGAGCCGGAATGAACAGCAGCCGTTCCTGGTATACACAGGCGAAACGGTCACCAAGGTTCTTGGAACAAGTTTCCGGATCAAAGCATTTGACGGCGACAATACCGAGCTCATCGCCGTAAAAACCGGAAAAGTCACTGTTTTTGCCAAAAAACAATATGAAACCGCAAAACGGAAGCGCGAGAAAGCAGTACCCGGAGTTATCCTCACACCCAACCAGCAGGTTGTATATCTCAGGAAAGAAGGCCGGCTCGAAAGGGGCGCAGTAAGCCAGCCTGGAATGCTCGTGGAATCAAATGTGGCCAGGACGCAGCTTTTCGACGATAAGCCTGTTCCGGAGGTATTGGATGCGCTTCAAAAATTGTACGGAATAGAGATCCGGTTTGATAAAGATCTGCTGGCTAACTGCCGCATCTATGCACAGTTCGACGATGAGAATCTGAAACAAAGAATGAATGCCATCTGCCAGGCTATTGGCGCCACTTACGAAATGGTGGACGGGCGGCTTGTTATTACCTCAAAAGGCTGTATCTGAGTACAGCGACATATCTTTTCAATTACATAACAAACTATTAACAGATGAAAAAACATCGACGCACATCCTGGCAGGTTTGCCGGCTTTTAAGAATATCATTATATCAACTTTTTCTTGCTTTAATCTGCGTTTGTGTTGCAAATGCAGAGGGACAGGACATTTTGAACCAGCGCATTACGCTCCAAGTAAATAACCAGGAGATCAAGACGGTGCTGACCAGGTTGAACAAACTTACTCAGGTAAAGTTCACCTACAATTCGGCCCTGATCAAACCACAGCAGAGAGTTTCTGTGAACGCGGTGGAAAAGCCGCTTTCGGACGTGCTCGATGAGCTTTTGAAACCATTGAATGTGAGTTACAAAATTGAGGGGAAACAAATCATCCTGCTGAAAAACAATCCTGAGCCCACAGGGAGCGGGGTAATGCGGCCAATTCAGCCAGGTATCGACCGGAATGTCAGCGGGAAAGTTTCAGACGAGAAAGGCCAGCCACTGCCGGGTGTAAGTATCGTGCTCAAAGGTTCGAAAGCGGGCACCGCTACAAATACGGAAGGCACCTACCAGCTGAGTGTGCCCGATGCAGGCGGCGTTCTGATCTTTTCATACGTGGGCTATACCCCACAGGAGGTCACATTGGGAAGCCAGTCTGTGTACGACGTGAGCTTGCAGCCCGATGTGCGTAACCTGGAAATGGTAGTAGTTACCGCGCTCGGGATCAAGAGAGACGCGAAGAAGCTTGGATATTCTACCGCCACCATTGACACAGAAGAACTTACTACCAATCGTACAACCAACCTGGGGAATAGTCTGCAGGGAAAAGTGGCAGGATTGAATGTAACCCCGCCGGCGAGCGGCCCGGGCGGCTCGACCAAGATCCGTATCCGCGGGCAATCCTCATTTGGCGGCAATAACTCGCCTCTGATCATTGTTAACGGCGTTCCGATCAATAACAGCAGCGTTTCTGCCGGCGGCTCCAGCGGAAATGGAACAGGTAACCCCACCGGCGGATCTTCCGATGCCGGAGACGGTCTGCAAAGCATTAACCAGGACGATATCGAGTCGATGACGGTGCTGAAAGGTGCAGCAGCGGCGGCATTGTACGGTTTTCGCGCGAAGGATGGCGCCATTATCATCACTACCAAAAGCGGCAGTAAAACGACGGGCATAGGCGTTGAGATCAACTCCAACTTTCAGGCCCAGGAAGCATTGGACTACACTGATTTCCAGTACGAATACGGACAAGGTGAATTTGGTAAACGTCCGACAAGCGTCGCTGAGGCGCAGAGCTCGGGCGTGTTTGCATTTGGCGAGCGTTTTGACGGCGCGCCCACTCCGCAGTTTGACGGAAGCACCCAACCCTATTCCCCACACAAAGACCGCATTAAGAAGTTTTATCGCACGGGGACCAGCTTCACGAATTCCATTGCGCTTTCCGGTGGGAATGAGAAGGGTAACTTCCGCCTTTCATTCGCCAACACGGACGCAAATGCGATCATGCCCAATTCAGATTACCACAAGCGCATATTCAATCTTGGTCTGAATTATAAATTTGCAAAAAAGCTGTCTGCGCAGGTTAATGCTAACTATTCAAACGAATACAATAAGAACCCGCCGCAGATCGGGATCCAGGATATGAACGCGAATACGACGATCTATACACTTGCAACCAGCATTGACACGGATTGGCTGAAAAACAGGAAGGATGCAAATGGAAACGAAATGCCGCTTTCCCGGTTTACAAACCGCAACAACCCTTACTGGGTGGCTTACGACCGCTTTGAGAATGTGCGGCGCGACCGGATTTTTGGAAATACATCATTAAGATACGATTTCACCGACTGGCTCTTCATCCAGGGCCGCATTGGTCAGGATTATTTCACACGTCCCTACAACTACAACCGGCCAACCGGCACAAGGTCGATCGGGGCAGTAGCTACCGGCTTCAATGGATATTACTACCAGGACGTAGCTACATTCCGAGAGCGCAATGCAGATTTCCTGATCGGCGCTAACCGCACTTTTGGGGATTTCGGCATTGACATCACATTAGGCGGCAACTCGATGCTGCAGATCAATGATAATATCTCCACGGCGGTGACGAATTTTTATGTACGGGATTTGTATACAATAGCCAACGGGCAGATCAAAAATCCCAATTACAATTACAGCAAGAAGAAAGTAAACTCACTCTACGGAGCAGCCGAGTTTTCGTATAAAGGATTTTTGTTTGTGAATGTAACTGGCCGAAATGACTGGTTTTCGACTTTAAACCCGCAATCCAACAGTTACCTCTACCCTTCCGTGAGCGGAAGCTTTGTATTCAGTCAGGCATTTAACAATGCGCCTGCGTGGCTGAGTTATGGTAAACTAAGAGCAGCCTATGCCGAAGTGGGCGGGGATACCGATCCGTATTCCAATAATCTTTACTACGGGATCAATGCCAATCCTTTCAATGGAACTGCATTGGGAAACCTGCCTTCGACCGTCAGTCCGAATGCCAACCTGCGTCCCCTTAAAGTGAAGGAGACCGAAGTAGGACTTGAAATGAAAACGTTCGACAGCCGCTTCAACATAGACCTTTCATTCTACCGCAAGAATACGGTCGACGAAATCCTGAACGTCGATATTTCAAATACCTCGGGTTTCAGTCAGACCAAGGTAAACGTCGGCAAGCTGCGCAACCAGGGAGTCGAATTCCTTGTAACGCTGGTTCCCGTAAGAACCGACGGATTTACCTGGGAAACGAGCTTCAACGGCAGCTACAACATCAGCAAAGTACTGGAACTGGCGCAGGGACAACCTCGGTTTGACGTCGGCCAGGGAGAATTCTTCGGCATTGTTTCTCATGAAAAAGGCCAGCCACTGGCTTCGCTGCGCGGGTTCGACTACAAACGGGATGAGCAGGGCCGCATAGTTACTTCGGGCGGGTTGCCGCAGCAGGGTCAGCTGGTCACATTCGGCAGTGCGATCCCGAAATGGGTTGGCGCATGGGTGAACACGATCAATGTAAAAGGGATCAGGATCGGGACACAGATCGACTTTAAAGCCGGCCACAAGATCCTCTCCAACTCCAACCTGAACTTCCTGCGGGAGGGACTTTCGAAGCCATCGCTGGTAGGCCGGGAAGGCGGCGTATTGTTCGAGGGAGTTACAGCTGAGGGCCTGCCTAATGCACAAAGAGTTGAAGCTGAACAGTTTTACACAGCTTACCGCAGTACCAACCTCGCAACCCCATTTGTTTACAACGGGGCGTTTGTGCGATGGAGAACACTTTCCATTGGTTACGACCTTTCCCGCTTTGTACGCGACAGAACCTTCGTCAAAGGACTGAGCATCTCGGCCATGTGCAACAACGTGCTTTTAATCAAAAAATACATAGACAATCTCGACCCGGAAGCACAAGTATCAGCCTCAGATAACCTCCAAGGCATAGAAACCCACACCCTGCCAACAACAAGAAGTTACGGGGTTAATTTGAATTTAAAGTTTTAGGGAAAGGGAGGAACGGGAGGATGGAGGAAAGGGAGGAAGAAGGAAGGCTCACTCATCGCCCAACGACCCGGTCAGTCATTCACTCATCGCCCGGCGACCCGGTCACTCATTCACTAATTCACTCATCGCCCGGCGACCCGGTCACTAATTCGCTCATTCAGTCATTCAACCATTCAATCATTCACTCATTCACTCATTCAATCATTCATCATTAAAAATGAAACACATATTCACATATCTCACAATTCTGGGCATTGTTGTGGCTTCGAGCGCTTGTGATAAGGGCTTTGAAGACATTAACAAAAACCCCGTCCTCGCGACCAGCCTGGACCCGATCTACCTGTTTTCCAATGCAGAATTTACTTCCGCGATTGCGACGCAGAACTACCAGATGCAGATCGTGCAGCAGATCAATACGCCTTATACCGGAGTTTTGGAGGGGGGAAACCACAATGCGGTTTCGGATCCGAATTCCAATGCGAATTTCAATTCACTGTATCTGCAAAATGGTCCTGTTAACCTGCTGACAACCATTATCGCGCAAACCAAAGACAATCCGGCCCGATCGAACCTGTACAATATGGCGCGGATCTGGAAAGCTTATGTATTTATGGTTTTGGTGGATACCTA
Organism: Dyadobacter crusticola DSM 16708; assembly: GCF_000701505.1. Classification (GTDB taxonomy): domain Bacteria; phylum Bacteroidota; class Bacteroidia; order Cytophagales; family Spirosomataceae; genus Dyadobacter; species Dyadobacter crusticola. Next base: position 227,320 of record NZ_JNJB01000007.1, read on the forward strand.
CGGTGACGTACCTTATTCTGAGGCTGGAAAAGGCTTTTTAGAAGCGATCAACCTGCCGAAGTATGATGATCAGAAGTTTATTTACGACGATATATTAAAAGAACTGACCGAAGCTACAAAAGCCCTGGACGCGGCCAAAGCAATTGAGACCAGCGACTTGTTCTTCAAAGGAAATATCGCGCAATGGAAAAAGGTCGGTAATTCCTTGCTGCTGCGGGCCGCAATGCGGTTTACCAAAGTGGACCAGGCCAAAGCCAAACAATATGTCGCAATTGCAGTAGACCCGGCGAATGGCGGTTTGCAGAGCTCCAATGCTGACAATGCTTTTATCGCATTCAACAGCACATTCAACCACCCGCTTGCCAACTATTTTCAGGGTACCGAGCGAGGAAATGTGTACCTGGGCGCAGCATTCGTCAACTATCTCAAAACTACTGCTGATCCGCGCCTGCGCGTGATCGCTGTTAAATATGAAACGCCCGGCAACCCCATTGCCACCGCCGGAGCGGAAGATACCAATCCTGCAAACCAGGAAGGAATGCCCTACGGCTACAATGAATCTACCATCGCCAACGCGCCGGGTTTCCCGGGCAAGATCGGCTCTGCATTCAAGTACTCTCAGATCAACCGCAAAACCTTGGGCAAGATCGACGCACCTGAATTTTTTATTACCTACTCCCAAACCTCCCTCCTGCTTGCGGAAGCAGTACAAAGGGGCTGGGCTACCGGTGATGTGAAAGCACTTTATGAAGCAGGCGTAAAAGCCCACATGGATCAAATGGCCACGTACGACATTGCTGCCGCCATTCCCGCTGCTTCTCAAACTGCCTACCTGGCCGCAAATCCATTCAATCCGGCAAAGGCATTGGAACAGATCAATAACCAGTACTGGATATCCTCTTTCCTGAATGGTTCGGAAGCCTGGGCCAATTTCCGCAGGAGCGGCTTTCCCGCGCTGCCGGTCAACAACTACCCCGGAAAAGATCCTTCGGTGAAGGATTTCATCAGACGACTTGTATATCCGGTGCGGGAACGGTCTGTAAATGAGCAGAATTACAAAGAAGCAGTAGCACGAATGGGACCTGACGAACTGGGTACCCCCGTGTTTTGGGACAAATAGAATCAACTACCTTAACTAACCTTTTATGCTTAAATCAACGTTGCTGGCGGGAATGCTGGCTTGCTGGGGCCTGGCGTCCCAGGCACAATCAATCTCTCCTACTCCCGATCAGATCAAAGCTTACACCTCCGCCTGGAAAGGTGAGCGCATGCCCGACGGCCGCCCGAAAGTACCCGACGCGATCCTCGCCCGCCTTAAGAACATCTCCATGGAAGAAGCCTGGGGTGTGCTGCGGAACAAAGGATATCACAACCAGTTTGAGGGCGACTGGCAGCTGATCCATAACGACAGCACAATGACCGGCCGCGTCGTGACTGCGCAGTACATTCCTTCGCGACCTGATTTACAGGATCTGGTCAAAGAAGTTGGGAAAAAAGAAGGACGCGTACAAACGGGCGGCACCAATTCCTGGCCCATTGATGTGCTCAAAGAAGGTGATGTATACGTGGCCGACGGTTATGGCAAAATAGTGGACGGTACCCTGATTGGAGACAACCTGGGCAACTCGATTTATGCCAAATCGAAGCGCGGCGTCATATTCTACGGCTCCGTCCGGGATGTGGAAGGATTGAGTGAGATCAAGGGATTTAATGCGTGGATGAAAGGACAGGATCCTTCCTATATCCAGCAGATGATGCTTTCCAATATCAACACGCCCATTCGCATTGGCCGCGCGACTGTGCTGCCGGGCGACGTGGTACTTGCCAAAAAGTACGGAACGATCTTCATCCCCGCGCACCTCGTGGAAGAGCTCGTGATTACCTCCGAAGTAACCGCACTCCGCGACGAATTCGGGCACCTGCGCCTCCGTGAAGGCAAGTACACCCCCGGCGAGGTCGACACAAAATGGTCAGAAGCGATCCAGAAGGATTTTCTGAACTGGGTCAACAACTATCCGGGCAAGCTGCCGATGACCAAGAAAGAACTGGATGATTATCTGAAGGAAAGAAATTATTGATAGCCGTCGGCTATCGGCTATCGGCTCTTGCTTAAAAAAAGCCGAAGTACGACAGCTGATAGCCGTCGACATTTTGTCACCCTGAGCGCACCGGGCCGCCGGGCGGTCGCAGGGCGCTACCATGAAGCTTGGTGGCATTTTGCTTCGACTGCGCTCAGCATGACAAAAGTGACTAGCTCAAATTAACACAACGATACTTCAATTTTACACTACTCCAAAATCAATAAAATGAAAGACATTCTCAAACAAATAGTAGCCCAAAACAAACAACAGGAAGAAGCTGAAAAGGCAGCTCAGGTTGCAGAGATCAACAATCCGGCTACCAAGCCGAGCAGGAGAAACTTTCTGCGGAACTCGGCATTAGGTGGTATTGCGTTGGGCGGGTTTATGTCCATGTCGGCCGAAGACACCATTGCGCAGGCTACATCCAAAGTGAACCGCGCTTCCAAACCTTCTGAGCTGAAAATCACTGATTTGAGATACTGCATTGTACAAAATGTGGGCCGGACGCCCCTCATTCGCATTGATACCAACCAGGGCATATACGGACTGGGTGAAGTGCGTGACGGGGCTGATGAGCGCTTTGCATTATTCCTGAAAGCGCATATACTCGGCCAAAATCCGTGTAACGTGGAGATGATCTTCAAAATTATCAAGCAGTTTGGTCATCACGGCCGGCAGGCGGGCGGCGTGTGCGCTGTTGAAATGGCGCTCTGGGATCTTTGCGGGAAGGCTTACGGCGTACCTTGCTGGCAGCTCCTGGGCGGCCGGTACCGCGACAAAGTGCGTTTGTATGCAGATACACCGGAATCAAACGACTTGAATGAATTTAAACAGATGATCAAATACCGCACGGTGGATCAGGGTTATACCTGGCTGAAAATGGATGTGTCGATCGGTATGCTGCGGAACAGCGAGAATGCGGTCGTCAATAACAAATTCTGGGGAGGCGGCTTTTCGCAGTGGGCAGGCGATTTCCATTCATACGCAAACACCAAACACCCTTTCACAGCGATTCAGATCACAGAAAAAGGTCTGGCCGAAATGGCCCAGGTTGTAGAAGACGTAAGAAGTGTGGTGGGCTATGAAATCCCGCTCTCGACCGATCACTACGGTCACTTTGATATGAACAACGGGATCCGCCTGGGCCGCGCACTCGACAAGTACCGCCTCGCGTGGCTGGAAGATATCGTGCCCTGGGAGTATGTAGACCAATGGAGAACCATCTCCGATGCGCTGGAAACGCCGACTTTGACCGGTGAAGACATTTACCTCAGAGAAGGCTTTAAATCGCTGATCGACAAGCGGGCAGTTGACATCGTGCACCCGGATCTTGCTTCATCCGGCGGCTTGCTGGAAACGAAGCGCATCGGCGATTACGCCGAAGAAAATGGAATTGCAATGGCCATGCACTTCGCAGGAACGCCGGTGAGCTTCATGGCAAATGTCCATTGCGCCGCTGCAACCCAGAATTTCCTCGCGCTCGAACACCATTCCGTGGATGTTACCTGGTGGGAAAGTCTGGTAAAAACGACCGACGGCCGCAAGCTGATCGACAAAGGCTACGCGCCGGTACCGCTGGAAGCACCAGGTCTGGGGATCGAGCTGGTGGACGAAGAGGTGAAAAAGCACCTGAACCCGAAAGATAAGAGCTACTTCGCCCCCACCCCCGACTGGAACGAAAAACGCTCTCACGACAGGCTTTGGAGTTAACTGATGGCCGTGGTAAGTCCGCAAGACTGACTTACCACGGTATAACCCCAACATTTACTTGCCGGACACGCACAGAAGTAACTGTGAAAGATTTTTTTGGTATTTTGCATATTGTCACTCCCATATGTAACCATGAAGAACTTACGCAGTGCACTCTTTTATACACTGACGATCGGGGTATTTTCGGTCTTGCTCTACTTTTTTATCCAGCAGGGTACTTTCCTCGAAACGGCCGCCACTAAGTTAAAAAGTCACGTCAATAGCGGCGGATCTTCCTGGGAGCAGTTTACTGATACATTCTCACACAACTTAACGCACCCGCTTGCCACGCTGCTACTTCAGATCATCACGATCATTGTTGCTGCGCGGGTGTTTGGCTGGATCTGCAAAATGATCGGGCAGCCGACGGTGATCGGCGAGATTGCCGCCGGGATATTCTTGGGGCCTTCGCTCCTGGGCATGTTTTATCCCGAATTTTCTGACTTTCTTTTTCCAAAACAATCCCTAAGCAACCTCCAATTCCTGAGCCAGATCGGACTGATACTCTTCATGTTCATTATTGGAATGGAGCTGGATCTCAAAGTACTGAAAACGAAAGCGCAGGAGGCGGTGGTAATCAGTCACGCCAGCATTATGCTGCCGTTTGCACTGGGTGTGGGGCTGGCTTTGTACATGTACCAGCAATTTGCGCCGGAAGGGATTAGCTTCCTATCATTTGCATTGTTTATCGGCATTGCAATGAGTATCACCGCATTTCCGGTGCTCGCACGCATTGTACAGGAACGGGGCCTGTCCCGGACGAAGCTGGGGATGATGGTAATTACCTGCGCAGCCACAGACGATATTACCGCCTGGTGTATCCTCGCTGCCGTGATCGCGATTGTGAAAGCTGGCACATTCGTAAGTTCCATTTACACGATCATCCTGGCAGCGGCTTACGTGCTGTTCATGCTGAAAATACTCAAACCCATTCTCAAAAGAGTTGGCGACCATTATTCGTACAAAGAAGGACTGACCAAACCAGTGGTCGCAATGTTCTTTGTTGTGCTGCTGATCTCCTCTTACACGACCGAAGTGATCGGCATTCACGCATTGTTCGGCGCATTTATGGCGGGCGTGATCATGCCTGCGAACCTGAGCTTCCGCAGTATATTTATTGAAAAAGTAGAAGATGTTTCAATGGTACTGTTGCTGCCGCTCTTCTTTGTTTTTACAGGTTTGAGAACGCAGATCGGCTTGCTCAACGACCCTTATCTTTGGCAGGTTACGGGTTTGATTATCCTGGCGGGCGTTGCAGGGAAATTCCTAGGAAGTACAATTGCCGCGCGTTTTGTAAAGCAATCCTGGCGCGACAGTCTGATCATCGGCTCATTGATGAACACACGCGGATTAATGGAGCTGGTCGTGCTCAACATTGGCTACGATATCGGTGTACTTTCTCCCGAAATATTCGCGATGATGGTGATTATGGCGCTGGCTACCACCTGCATGACCGGACCAGCACTCGACCTGATCGATAAGTTTTTCCCGCAGAAGAAGTGGGAAGCGATGCGCGACAAGCTCGAACCTTCCCGTTTTTCGGTGCTGATTGCATTTGCCAGTCCGCAGGGAGGACGCAAAATGCTGCGCCTGGCGGATAAGATGATCTGGAAAGAGGCCGACGAACAGCAGATCACAGCCTTGCACCTTTCACCCAGCAGCTACCTGAATCAGGTCAACACGGAGGAATATCAGTTCGAAACTTTCCGCCCGCTGAATGAAGAAGCGCAGCAGCGCCATGTTACATTCACTTCCCTTTTTAAGCCTTCACAGGATATTGAGCACGATATCATCGATACTGCCAACAGCGGTGACTATGATATGCTGATGATCGGGATCGGCCGGTCGATATTTGAAGGCACATTCCTGGGCAAAATCCTTGGATTTACTTCCAGGATCATCAGCAGAGAACGACTTTTTGATACGATTACCGGGAAGGAAAGGCTGTTCCATGCAGATGTTTTCGACGAGCGCACCACGCAGATCATCAAGTCGGTGAAAATACCGGTGGCGATCCTGATTGAAAAGAATCTGAAAGAAGTGAACGAGATCTTCATCCCCATCTTCTCTCCACAGGACCAGTTCCTGCTCGAATATGCGCAGAAGCTTGTGTCAGCAGGCGACCTCAACGTGACGATTATGGATCCTACCGAAATGGTGAGCGAGTATGCCGACGTGCAGGATTCACTCACTGCAATCCAGGATTATGCGCCCGAGAAGGTCAGCATGCACTTCGACAATGCATTGGAAAAGGAGTTTTTGGAACGAAAAGATTTGATGGTCATCAGTTTTGACAGCTGGAAGAAAGCGGTTGAATCTCACAGTGTGTGGCTTGCAAACTCGCCTTCTGTCCTGATCATTCGCGGGTAGATTGCTGTTTTTAATAGAAATAATAGTGTTTACTTTACGTAAGCGAATCAGCTTTCCGACTTATGATCTCTTTTTTAAAGAACAGATATACTACTTCCTTCAATCCGCAGACAATCCTCTTTTTTTTCCATAATTTCTTTATCAATGTAGGTACCACGCTGGTTTATGTTTCCGCCAACGTGCTTTTGCTCGAAAATCATCCTGAATACTCTTTACCGATCGCATACATTGCTGCCGCGCTGGCGGTGATGACGGCGGGGAAAATCTACGAGTACTTCGAGCACCACCTGATCCTGAAAAGGTTGAGCCTGGGAACGATGTTCTCGTCGCTGTTCATGGTGGCAGTTGTCATGGTGCTGCTCTGGTTTGGTCACGGCATTGCGACGGCGATTTCTGTCATGGTGGGTTACCGGATCATATATCTACTTATTAATCTGGAATTCTGGGGATTATCTGCATTGGTTTTTGATGTACGTCAAAGTAAAAGGCTGTTTAGCGTGATCGGATCGGGGGATATGCCGGCCAAAGCGCTGGGCGCGGTGCTGGCTGTACTGATCCACTCCCCTTCCGTGCTGATGATCCTGCTGGTGATCTCGCTGATCTTCTTCGCACTGGCGTTTTACACGCAGATACTCACATTCAGATACACCGCAATTCCCAATCCGCACCACGCAAGACCGCGCCAGGTTTCGGCATCCGACTCGAAGATCATTCAAAAGTACTTCGGCGGCAACAAGCTGCTTACCTCACTTTGTCTCGGAATGGTCGCCATTGCCGCAACTGCGACGTGGATCGAGTACCACTTTTTTGTGAATGTAAAGTACAAATTCCACAGCCAGCACGATGTGATCACGTTCGTAGGTACGCTGCTTGCCGCTACTTACGGGATTTCAACGATCGTAAAGTTGCTGTTTTCGGGCAAAACGGTAGAGCGTTTCGGCGTAAAGCTTACCTTGTATCTCCTGCCGCTGACTACGATTTTCATCTCATTGGGCCTGCTGATTTCCTCTTATTTCAGAAAAGACGAGCCCTCGCTCCTCTTCTACTACTGCGCAGCATACCTGCTTTTTGAACTGGTAAGAAGAACGATTTTTGATCCGGTATTCCTCGTATTGTTCCAGCCGCTTTCCACCAAAACCCGGCTAAAAGGCCACACGCTGGCGAAGGGACTTTTTGAACCAATGGGAATGCTGATCGCCGGCGCATTGCTCTGGATCGTGTATTCGCGAAACCTGAGCAACATCAGCCTTACCTTCGATCTTTCGCTGCTTTTCGCCATTGCAGCCCTTGTAATTTTCCGGAAAGCTTACGGCCATTATACCCAGGAACTGAAATCTGCAATCGGCAAAAGGTTTATTAAAAGCGGTGAAATGGCGTCACCGGCTGAGGCACTGCCTATTATCACCGAAAACCTGAAAAGTGAGCGGAAGGAAGAAGTGCTGAATGCGATTGAGTGGCTGGCCAAAAATAAGACCTCACTTTTTCGCAAGAATGTTGACCTACTTATTCAGAATCCACATGTACAAGTCCGCCTGAAAACACTTCAGACGCTCTCGTCAATGGAAAAGCCTGAGTTATCAGAGTCATTTTTAAGGTATATCGAAGCAGAACCCGACACAGCCTGCCAGACGCTCGCGGTGCGCATTGCCTGTGCGGCATCCCGGCTGTCGGACGAGCAGCTGGCCCGGTTCCTCGCACATCCCGACCTGGATATTGTCAGAGGATCTGTGGTAGGGAGCTGGGAAGCCGGCAAATCGCTGCCGCTCGTGCATGGTACCATTCGCAAGCTATTCGCCTCCACGCAGGAAGATCAGCAGCTGACTGCGTTGGAATGCATCAAAACCATTGGCATCCATTCCTATGAAGACCAGCTTAAAAACTGCACCCAGAATGGTACTGAAAAGGTCAGGAATACTGCATTGGAAGTGGCAGCAGGCTCCGGCTCGACGCAGCTGCTGCGTGAGTTGAAGCCGCTTTTGAGCGGCACGCTGTCGAGATACACGGTGATTGCATTGATCAAATCAGGCGACGCTGGTATCCGGATTGTAGAAGAGTGGCTCCGAAACGACCAGTCCGGCGATCGCATTCGTCTTTTCATTAAAGTAGCAGAGAAACAGAAACACGAATTTATACTTCAAATACTTTTCGACCTAATTAAAAGTGTATACCTAAATAACCATTCTATTAGTGATAAACATTTAAGGGGAATTAATAAGATTGATACATTTACATTGCTGGATGCATTGAAGGCCTTGACAAACTACCTGCTTGTGGCTGACTACAAAGCCATTATATCGGAGTTTGTCGAAAAAGAACTGGTTCACGCGTCTCAGCTACTGTCAGAAATGGAAGACCATCCAGCTGATCAGACCTGGAACGACACGCTCGAATACGAGCTCGAACTGACCGGGCAGCGTCTTTTCTACCTTTTCATGATGCAGTATGATAAAGATGCGGTGTCCAATGCGTGGCGCGGGATCCGTCACGCGAGCAAGGAAAAACGCGCGAATTCACTGGAAATGATCGAGAGCCTTTTGCCGCGGACACTCTATCCCGCATTGCATGCATTGTTTGAAAATATCCCTGTTCAGAAAAAGCGTGAGGCGCTCCGGCAATACGTCGGTAACCAGGATAGCGGTCTGGCATTGTTACCCTACATCCTCACGCACCACGACCGCTCATTCACGACGTGGACAGTCGCTGTGGCGATTAAAAAATTCAACCCCGCGGCTGACGAACTTCCGCACCTCAAAAATCTGATCCATCACCCGGTGCGTCTTATCAGGGAAGCAGCTGCGGAGAAATACAAGACACTTGCATTGAACCCCGAACTCAGATTCAGCCTTAACATTCCTATGCAACATACAGAAACCGCACAGACCATTTCCGAAATGGAGCGCGTGATTGTTTTGAAGAACACGCAGCTTTTCTCTCAGACTCCTGAAAACGTACTGAGCTCGATCGCGCCGATCATGAAAGAAGTGACTTACAGTGAAGGTCAGCAGATCTTCGCCAAAGGCGACCTTGGCGATTCCATGTACATTATTTATACTGGTTCAGTAGGGATTTATGACGGGACAAAACAACTCGCATTGTTCGATAAGGGAGAGATCTTCGGCGAGCTTGCATTGCTGGATACAGAACCAAGGTCAGCCTCCACGGTAGCAGAAACAGACGTGCTCGTCTTCCGCATTGACCAGGAAGATTTCTTTGAACTAATGGAGGAGCGGGATGAAATATTGAAAAACGTGCTTCGGATTCTCTGCCAGCGCATTCGCGTTCAGAACGAGAAAATGCGGATGCAGGGCTGAGCCAAACTCAATGCGCGGCGTTTTTAAGCTTTGCCAAATGCATTGCTTTTGTGGGGTTGCGACGTTCCTGCTGTGATTTGGTCCAGTAAAAATGCGTTTCCAGAAAAGTTACCTGCGTTTGATTCCATTGCGTCGGATCTGATACCAGCTCGCGCGCTTTCAATTCGTCATAGAGTGTCGCAGAAATGGTTTCAAAATCCTGCCTGCCGAGATAATCCAGGTCTGCGTCTGCCAGGATCATTTCCAGCTTATTCTGCGGCATTTGAGGGATTTTGGTTGCCATGATCATTCCGCAGATGGTCTCTGCCTGGGCATCAGAATAGTCGTAGTCCGGCAGGATTTCCCTGACAATGCGGCACCCTTCCTCCTCGTGACCTTTGTACACATTCATAAATCCCGAATCGTGGTACAAAGCAGCTGTTTCCAGCAGTTCAAGCGCTTCTTTATCAACGATCCCCTCCAATGCAGCCAGCTCCATAGCGGCGGAAACTACATCTCTGGTATGATGTAAACCGTGGTAAAAAAGGTTGCTGTCCAATCGGGTACGCAGCTCTTCAAAAATGTACGCTCTGGCGGCCTCAATATTCATAATTATTCCAAGACTTCGTAAATCATCAGCGGGTTCTCCTTATTCTTCAAATTCACCTGACCCACCAGGTTGCATTGAAAAGCCTCTTTAATGCGCTGGTATGCAGATTCAGGCACTACTACCTGGCCGGGCTTTGCAACGGACTGCAGCCGCTGGGCTACATTCACCACGTCGCCGATCACCGTATAATCCAGCCTCCGCAATGCAGCTGAGCCGATGTTACCGGAGACCATTTCGCCGGAATTGATCCCGATCGAAACCTTCGGACAGTAGGCAGAATTGTCAGACAGGTCTTCCCTGAACTTATCAATGTGATTGCGTACTGCAAGCGAAGATTCCACAGCTCTGTCGAGGTGGTAATCACCCCGGAAAACGGCCATAACCGCGTCGCCCATAAACTTATCAACCAACCCTCCCTGTGCGATAATTTCCTTGACCATGACATCAAAATACTTGTTGATCATCGTCACCACACGGTCGGCCGGCTCCTTTTCGGAAATGGATGTAAATCCGCAAAGGTCCATAAACACAACGGTACCTTCAATATTCTCGCTTGTCATCAGCGACTTTTCAAAAGTATCCTGCGTCATGAATTGCAGCACGGAAGAATCGACGTACATCCTCAAAATGTCATTCTCACGTACTGCTTTCAAGGTATCTTTAAGCTGGGCGACGTACTGGAGTGTTTTCTCCATCGTCACTTCCAGGTCTTTGAAATCAATGGGTTTGGTCAGGAAATCGAATGCGCCGCGGTTCATGGCAGTGCGAATATTGTCCATATCCCCGTAAGCCGACACGATCACCGCTTTCAGTAGCGGACTCACTTCTCCAATGCGGACAAGCAGGGTCAGCCCGTCCATTTCGGGCATATTAATATCGCTCAAAACCATGTCGATATCCGGGTGCTCGGCAATTACTTCCAATGCCTTCACGCCATTTTCGGCGAAAAGAAATTCGTATTCCTGCTCACGGATCTGCCTCCTGAACTTTTGCTTGATCAGCAGCTGCAAATCAGCCTCATCGTCCACAACCAATATCCTGGCTTTCATAGTATACTTAGCAGTTTCTCTTTCAATTCAACAAAATTGACCGGTTTGGTCAGGAAATCATCGGCTCCGAGCTGCATAGCCTGATCGTGATTGGCGCTGTCGCCGTATGCGGTGATCATCATTACCTGCGGAGGCGCAGACGGGTGGTCTTTCCGGATCGTTTTCAAAAGTTCGATCCCGCTCATTCCCGGCATATTGATGTCGGACAGGATCATCACCACTTCGGAAGGATGCGCTGCCAGGTACGTCAGCGCCTCTTCTCCTGAAAAAGAAAAGGAAAACTGGAACTGACCGCTTCTTATTTCCTTTCTGAACTTCTGTTCAAACAGGGATTTCACATCTTCTTCGTCGTCTACAACAAGTATTTTCATGAAAGTGCTTTTCGAAATATGTCAGACAGACTGGCTCGCAGGCGCGCTGACAGGTATTGTGATCTTGAATTCAGTTCTTTCGCCGGGCACTGAGTCTACGTCCAGTACGCCGCCGTGTCCATTGGTGATGATATCGTAGCTCATCGAAAGCCCCAGTCCGGTTCCCTGGCCCGTCGGTTTAGTGGTAAAAAACGGCTGAAATATTTTCGCTTTTACGTGCTCGGGCATGCCGGTACCATTGTCGGTGACGCGGATATACAATTTATTGGCAAATTTCTTGGTACTGATCTTCACCTCGGGCTTATAGTCGCTACCCAAACCTTCTGCCGCCAGTTTGCGCTTTTTCTCCGCCACCGCGTAAAAAGCATTGGTAAAAAGGTTAAGAAAAACCCTGCCCAAATCCTGCGGAAGCACATTCACCTTACCTATTGTATCATCAAAATCGGTGACGAGCGCAGCATTGAATTCCTTATCCTTGGCGCGCAGACCGTGATAAGCGAGGCGCATATATTCGTCTGCAAGTGCATTGATCTCGACGGGCTCTTTTTCTCCCGAGGAAAGTCGTGAATGCTGCAGCATTCCCTTCACAATGGAATCAGCGCGTTTTCCGTGGTGGGTAATCTTCTGCTGGTTCTGGCTCAGGTCGGCGATGATCTGCTTGATATAATCTTTGTCATTATCCGGCAGCTCCGACCGCTCGATTTCTTCTTCCAACTCGGTACAAAGTTCCGCGGAGACCTCCGAGAAGTTGTTTACGAAGTTGAGCGGGTTCTGGATTTCGTGTGCAATACCTGCGGTCAGCTCACCGAGCGAAGCCATTTTCTCACTTTGTATCAGTTGGTTTTGGGTGGATTTCAGTTCCTCGATGGTCTTTTGCAGCTCTTCTTTTTGCAATGTAAGTTCCTGGGTACGCTCATTGACGAGGTATTCCAGCGATTCCTTCTGAGCGCGGCTCGCCTGCTCTTCTCTTAGCCTGTCCTCCCGCTCCTTCTGGAGCACCTTCATTTGCTTCCTGGCATAAAACCAGACGAAAAAGCAGAGTACAAAGGTGAATGTGACCGCTACCTGGAAAATGGTATCATTATTTTCATAAAACTTTGGAAAAACGCCTTTAACAAAGTCCCGGATAATGGAAACCCCGACGAAAGGCACGATGGTCTGCGCGGTAGACCGGAGCGAATAGAAGATCTCATTGCGATAGATCATCAGGATTAATCCGACCAGGAATATATCCCATACCCAGTTGGCCCAGAGTGCTTCATCGGCCACGTAGAAGGCTACTATCCAGGCAATACTGAAATACCGCGCCGCAACCAGCCTTTTTTCCCATTCAGGATAGTTAACAGCTGTTTGTAAAGAAGTTCGGATGTACTGGATCAGGAAAAAGGAAACTAAAAAATAATCCATGCAAGGCAGGGTTGCTGTTTCTTCTTTTGAATAAAAAGGATTGTGTAAGCAAAGTAAATATTTTCCTTCAAATAACCGATTCAGCAGCTCCCCAGCCATAATGAAACCTGTTGCCGGGCGACCGGCGCATTGACATCGCTACCGATACCATCCTTGTATTCACGGCAGGTGCGGTTAGACTTTTGAGTAAATCTCGTTCTTGATCAATTTTACATTGTTGAGCTGTGGAATTGCCAGTACCTTATTCCTAGGTACAACACCCCGTGAAATCCAATTTTGTACCCGGCTTACTTTCAGGTTATGAATTCGCGAGTACTCAGAAATGGTAATCCATTCGTGCAAATCATACTCGGCCCCTTCCACAACAAGGCGTACGTCCTGCAACTGCTGCAATTCGGCAAGCGCATCTTTGATTTCAGCTATGGTTTGCCTTGCCCGATCCTTGATCGTCTTCCAAAATGGTCTGATCTCGTCACGTTCACTCTCCGACAGTGCGTAGTACCAGTCGGCAAATTCTTTGCGGATTAATGGAATATCTTCTTTGTTAGCCGCTTTCATACGGGCTGTATACTCGTCGATGTAAATTTGGAATTCCTCTCTCATAGCTCATCAAAATCCATTAAAAAACTCAGCGTCTCCCTTAGCTTTATAGCTTCCCGCACAATAGCTTCGAAATCTTTGTCCGTATCGTTATCAGGCGGCAGCAATAATTCAATTTCCAATTCGGTAGGACGCGCAGTAATCTTGGAAATCAGGTCCTCTTTGCGGGACTTCTTTGTCATAGATCAGTGTGTGTTATTTTTCTAAACTTAAATAATGTAAAGTAAATTCACAAACAACTGTGTGTAGCTACTTTACAACTTGATGTCAAACCCTATTTCCGTACGAACTCTGTCCGAATTTGAACGTGTTTAACACTACTGACAAACGTAAATCATTGCCTTACAATATACTGCATTTCTGGTATGATGTTTATACATAGAACTATGCAATGCACTGTACTATCTATTAGCCATAAGAATATTTTCCCCGACTTCAACGATTTAACCTATGATCCGGAACTACTTCAAGATCGCCTGGCGGAACCTGATGCGAAACCGCGCATTCTCTGCCATTAATATTGCAGGGCTGGCTATCGGCCTGGCTTCCTGCATGCTGATCAGCCTGTACGTGATCGACGAGCTGAGCTATGACCGGTTTCACGAAAAAGCCGACCGCATTGTCCGGGTTGTCTTCAAAGGGACCATGCAAGGCGGCAAGTTCAATGAGGCCCACGTAATGCCCCCGACCGCAGCCGCATTAAAAGCGGACTACCCCGAAGTGATGGAAGCAACTCGTCTGCGACAAGGCGGCAACCCGATCATTTCAATGGACGCAAAGCTTTTTACGGATAATAAAATGGCATTTGTCGACCCGAACTTCTTCCAGGTATTTACGCTGCCTTTTGTAAATGGAAACGCCAGCACTGCATTAACCGACCCGAATGCGATCGTGATCAGCGAGTCGCTTGCAAAGAAATTTTACGGGAATAAAAATCCGGTCGGACAGCTGCTCACATTCAAAGGAGCGCGCGAGCAAGCCAGGATCGCGGGCGTTTTTAAAGATATTCCAAGAAACTCCCATTTCCGGTTTGACATTTTTGCTTCCCTGATCAACTCAGGCGAGGCGAAGTCTACTTCGTGGATGCAGTCCGAATTTTATACTTACCTCGTTCTCCCGGAAGATTATGACTACAAAAAGCTCGAAGCCAAGCTGCCCGCGACCGTCCGCAAATACATGGGACCGCAGGTTGAAAATGCATTCGGAATGCGCTTCGACGAGTTTGAGAAAAAAGGAAATCTGATCGGACTCAAATTGCAGCGGCTCACAGACATTCATTTGCATTCAGACTTTCAGTACGACCTGGGCGATAACGGGGATATGCGGTATGTATACATATTTGGTGCCGTAGCGGCGATCATGCTGATTATCGCGTGCATCAATTTCATGAACCTCTCGACCGCAAGCTCATCGAAGCGCGCCAAGGAAATTGGGGTAAGAAAAGTAATGGGATCTGAAAAACGAGAGCTGATCTGGCAATTTCTCACGGAGTCGACTTTGGTAACTTTCCTCGCAATGGTGATTGCCTTGCTGATCGGGATACTTGCATTGCCGCTCTTCAACCAGCTTGCAGATAAAAACCTGACGATCGACGTAAAAACAATTCCGGCATTGTGCCTGTACTCCGTCTTGTTCGGACTGTTCGTCGGGCTGTTTGCGGGAAGTTATCCAGCCTTTTTCCTGTCTTCTTTCAAACCCATTGCCGTTTTAAAGGGAAATATTGCCTCTGGCTTGTCCAGAAGTTCGGCTGGCTTTGGAATGCGCAGCGGGCTGGTAGTGTTCCAGTTCTGCGTTTCCATCGTGCTGATCATCGGCACGATGGTTGTTTACAATCAGCTCAGATTTATCCAGAATAAAAAGCTGGGTTACGATAAAAGCCAGGTGCTGGTGCTGCCGGATACCTGGGCATTGGGTAAAAATCAGGAGGCTTTTAAAGAAGAAATGCTGGCCGACAGCCGCATTGCGCAGGTAAGCTCCTCAGGCTACTTACCAGCCGGGCCTTCGTACAACAACAATTATTCGATATACCCGGAAGCGAGATCAACTGAGCTGGTCAAAACGCTCCGCTATGATATTGACTACGATTACATCCCGACATTGGGAATGCGTATCCTGGAAGGGCGCAATTTTTCCCGCCAATTCGGAACAGATTCATCCGCCATTATCATCAATCAAACCGCTGCCCGCATGCTGGGCTGGAAAGAAGGTGCATTGAACCACACGATCAGCAACAGCAACAACGATGGGAAACGCTCCACCTATGTGGTGATCGGTGTAGTAGAAGATTTCCATTTCCGCTCCTTCCACGAGCCGATCACGCCATTGGTCATGGTTTTGGGCAAAGGCTCGGGCACTACGATCGCGAAGATCAAAACCAACGATATACCTGCATTGATCTCGTCGCTTGAAAAGAAATGGAATGCATTCAAACCTGACCTTCCTTTCAACTATTCTTTCCTTGACGACCGTTTTAACGAAACCTATAAAGCTGAGCAAAAAACGGGGCAGATACTTGGTCTGTTTGCCGGCTTAACCATTTTTGTTGCCTGTCTGGGCCTGTTCGGACTAGCTACCTTCACAGCTGAGCAGCGGACGAAGGAAATTGGCGTTCGCAAGGTGCTTGGCGCATCGGTACCCGGCATTGTGGCGCTGCTTTCCAAAGATTTCCTGAAACTGGTAGGTATTGCGCTGCTGCTGGCTGGTCCGCTCGCGTGGTGGCTCATGGACAAATGGTTGCAGGATTTCGCCTACCGGGCCGATATTTCGTGGTGGATGTTTGCACTGGCCGGGGTACTTTCCGTGGTGATCGCATTGGCCACAGTTTCCTTCCAGTCTGTAAAAGCGGCGCTGATGAACCCCGTACAATCGTTAAAATCTGAATAACCTTGGAACAACAACCTGCAACTTCCCAACCTGACCAGTTCCCCACCCTTACTTACAGCAGTGAGGGACGGGGCGGGTATGTTTACTATCTGGAAGAGAACCTGAAAATTGCGTTCGAATGGGAGATGGCGGGCGGAGATGCCGTCGCCATTATTTACATTCCTGTCGCGCAGTATTGGGAGGTTCGTACAAACACACCGCTTTCGCGCAGGCAGGAAATCATCGACTTCGTAGCTGCCCGTGCGCTTGTACAGCAGGCAAAGGGAGGAAGGTTTGAGATCGATGAAGATAGTATCACACTTTTCAGAAGCTGAGCAGCATCGAAATGCAATTGGAATAATTATTTAAATAAAATCGCCATCACTAAATCAACAACAGCGATGGCGCAAAATGAAGAGATTATCGAGGCTCTCAACGACCTGATCGTAATCAATAATGACCGGATCGCGGGATATGAAAAGGCTTACAGCGAGACCAAGGAGATAGAAACAGACTTGCGGGCTATGTTCAATAACCTGGCAGACCAAAGCCGGGCCAACGTGGCAGACCTGACCAATTTTGTTAGAAATCTCGGCGGCGAGCCCGAAACCGGTACTATGACTTCGGGCAAGCTGTACCGCGTCTGGATGGATATCCGGTCGCTTTTCAGCTGGGATAACAGAAGAGCAGTGCTGGAAAATGCCGAGGGTGGCGAAGATGCTGCCAAGAAGGCTTATGATGCAGCTGTGGATTCCGTCGCCTATCCGGATGAAATCAAAGAAGTGCTTCTCAGGCAGCAGTCGGCGATCCACAATGCGCATGATACGCTTAAAAAAGAGCGGGACCGGCAGAGAGACTTGCCGCAATATCCTCTTACCACCTAGTAGAAGCCGGTTAACAGCCGGCTTTTTCATTGCCTGACGGTTAAATCTCTTCACCGCAAAACTTTTTACAAAAAACTTTCAATTTCCTGTAACCTTTTCTGCTTCGCACAGTTTCCACGTCAGAATCACCACAAAAAGAGGCAGCCGCTTGAACACGCTCACAGACAATTCATTGATGCTAAGGGTAAAAGCCGGCGATCTGGATAAGATGGGCTTGCTCTTTGAGCGGTACAACCGGCCTCTTTTCGCGTTTTTCTACCACATGACCCACAAGCCCGACCGGAGTGAAGACCTGGTACAGAATGTGTTTTACCGGATGCTCAAATACAAGCATACTTTCACCGGTGAGGGTGAGTTCAGGTCATGGATGTACCACCTGGCCAGGAATGTGCTGAACGATTCAGTTCGCCAGAACAAAGGCCGGAACGCTGTCGATGTGAGTGAAATGGCAGATCTGCTGGACGGGGGAATGACAGCCGACGAGCATTTTGAGAAACAGCAGGACAGTGAATTTCTGCATCAGGCTATGGCCGGGCTCAGCACAGAGCACCGCGAAATCCTGATCATGAGCCGCTTCCAGGAGCTGAAATACGAAGAGATAGCCAAAGTGCTGAACATTAATGAGGGAACTGTGAAAGTGCGCGTTCACCGTGCTTTGGGGGAATTAAAGAAAAAGTTTTTTAGCAATGAAAGAAGATAAACAAATACGCTGCGAACAAACCAGAGAACACCTGGCCGACTGGCTGCACAACCGACTCAGCAAAGCGGGACAGATCGACATAAACAGGCATTTGGCAGAGTGCCTGGAATGCCAGGAAGAATTTGCGGCAGATAAACGGCTTTGGGAAAGTATGGGCAAAATGTCCGTCCCGGAGCCCAGCGCGGCCATGCGTGTGAACTTTTATAATATGCTCGACGAGTTCAAAGACGCCGAGCAAAAAGCACCCGGATTTTCGTGGCAGGAGCTTTTGCAGAGGATCAAGGTAATGGTAGTGCCGCAATGGACTATTCAGCTCGGTTTTAGCCTGCTTTTGGTGGCATTAGGGGCAGCAATCGGGTACAAAGTAAATCAGCGGAACAACCAGGCTGCGGCTTACCAGCAGCAAATAGAAACCCTGGCAGCCCAAGTACAGGACATGAAAAGCACGATGATGCTTTCCCTGATCGAAAATCCTTCTGCGACAGAGCGGCTGCGGGCGGTAAGTTATACCAGCGACATTGCGAATGCCGACGAGCGCGTGATCGATGCACTTTTTACCACACTTAACAACGATGATAATGTGAATGTGAGGCTTGTGACACTGGAAGCGCTGACACAGTATGCCGACAATCCGCTTGTTCGCAGCGGGCTCGTCAAATCACTCTCGAAGCAGGAATCGCCGATGGTACAGGCTGCATTGGCTGACGTGATGGTGAAGCTGCAGGAAAAACGATCGATCAAAGCATTGAAATCATTGCTGCAGAAAGAAGGACTGGACAATCTGGTCAAAAACAAGATCGAACAGTCGATCAGGGATTTATCTTAAATATCCATAATCCATTTACTAGCCATGAAACTTTTTGCAATCCCCCTGCTGGCGGGAGCGGTACTTTGCTGTACCCAGGCCCCGGCGCAAAAGCTCGAATTCAAGGAACACATCCGGAAAGAGTTCCCGGTAACGCAAGCCGCAGGTAACAGCACGCTCGCCATTTACAACATCAATGGGTTTATCAAAGTGGAAGGATATGCCGGCGACAAAGTGATTCTGGAAGTGGATGAAAAAATTACTGCGAAAACCAGTGAGGTACTTGAACAAGGCAAGAGCGAATTCAAGCTAAGCTATGACCAAAAAGCCGATAGTATTATTGTCTACATCGCTGAACCCTTCGACTCGCGCCCAAACCGGGGACGCAGGAACTGGGACGGGCCCAAGATCGAGTACAACTTCGCGCTGGATTTTACGGTGAAAGTCCCCTACTCGATGAGCCTGCATATTTCAACTGTAAATGGCGGCGACGTGACCGTAGATAATGTAACGGGCCGGCTCAGTATTAACAACGTGAACGGTGCGATCCGCGTGGCCAATGCAAAAGGTACCGCCCGAATGCAAACTGTAAACGGAAATGTGGAAGCCAATTTCCTGACGCTGCCCGCCGGTCAGTCCGATTTCAAGACTTTGAACGGAGATATCAGGGTTACCTACCCCGCGGCTCTTTCGGCCGACTGCCAGTTCAAAAGCTTCAATGGTGAATTCTTCACAGATTTCCCGAACGCGGAACAGCTACCGGCCCGGGTGATGAAGAATCAGGTAAACGATAGGAACAAGACGGTGTACAAACTGAATACCGAAACGTATATCCGCGTCGGTCAGGGTGGCCCGACTTATAAGTTTGAAACATTCAATGGAAATATTTATCTCAAAAAGCAATCGTAAGCAACAATGAAAACCAACCGATTTATAGCCCTCGCACTAAGCATTTCACTGACTATCTCCGGCAGCTCGGCTGCGCTTGGCCAGGCGAAAGAAACCCTCACGGTCCCCCTTTCAGATCCGGCTAAGCCGGGAAGCTTGAAAGTAAATCTCCTGAACGGAAGCATTCGCATCAGCGGTTACGCGGGCAAGGAAGTGGTGATTGAAGCAACCGGAAAAGCAGCCGAACAAAACGACAGGCCCAAGGACGAGAATGCAGCCGGAATGCGCCGGATTGTTCCTTCCAGCGGACTGGAGTTAACTGCCACGGAGGAGCAAAATTCGATCAAGGTAAGTTCCAGGTTTGTGAACAAGGCGATGAACCTGCACATCAAGGTACCTCAAAAATTTACGGTAAAAGCTACGACCGTGAACGATGGAGATATCATCGTAGAGAACGTCGACGGTGAGTTGGAGATCGCAAATGTGAACGGTGATATTACGCTTTCCAGCGTGTCGGGTTCCGCAGTTGCCAACACGATTAACGGGACGCTGAAAGCTACTTTCAAAACAGTAGATGCGAAGTCGCCGATGGCATTCTCGACCCTGAACGGAAACGTGGATGTGACACTTCCGGCTACCGCAAAATTCGATGTAAAACTGAAATCGGACCGCGGAGAAATTTACAGCGACTTTGACGTGGACGTAGACAAAAGCCAGCCGCAGGCGACGCGCACTTCGAAGGAAGGTATGTTCAAAGTATCCCTTGAAGACTGGGTAAAAGGCCAGGTAAATGGCGGCGGAAGCGAGATCATGATGAAGAATATGAACGGGAATATTTACGTAAGAAAGGCCAAGTAACCCCGCCGAGATTTTGACGTACGGAAAAGAAATTCTTTTCCGTACGATTACTCAATCGTAGCGCCCAGCTCGACGAGCATTTTTGACAGCTCTTCGAGCTTTTTTGTTTTCACACTGGCCAGTATCTGCTCCGACATTGCCTCCGCAGAAACGGCCGCCTCGGTCAGCACTTTCTTTCCTGCATTGGCCAGCTTCACATAGCTCACCCGGGCGTCACGGCTGTTGGCTTCGCGGCGCACCATTCCCAGCTTCTCCAGAGGAGATAACATCCGCGTAATTCCGGACGCCGTGAGACCGATTTTCTCGGCCAGGTCCGTGCGCCGGAGCTTCTCATCCGGGGCTTCGCCGAGGTGATAAAGGATCATAAATTCATTGAGACTTAACCCGTGCGAACTCAGTTTTGAGTCGAACTTCTTGAAGATCAGGGACTGTACAGTTGTGAGGTTCAGAAAGAACTTTAAAGATTGCGAAATAGCTGTCATATACTTGATTTGAGCTTGAATACAACTTGAAATGTATTTGATATATACTTGAATATTCAAATATATATCAAATACATTAAACTTGTATCTGATTATTTAACAACGTTTTAGAATTTTAATTTTTCAAGAAAATGTTTCACGTGGCACTTCTAGCCTGAATGTGCACGCAGCAGCTGACGGTAGCTGTTAAGGATTGCAGATTTGGAAATAAAGCCCACAAACTCGCCGCTGATCTTCACAACAGGCAGGTTCCAGGCGCCCGATTCGTCGAACTTTTTAACCACACTGACGACACTGTCAAAGTCGCTGATCACGACCTGGGGCTTCTTCATAAGCTGCTTCACTTGGAGCAGATCATAGGCATCGGGATTGAAGAAAAGCGGGCGGACGTCGTCTAGTGAAATGATACCTTCCAGCTTGTTTTCGGAGTCGGTTACGGCGATGATATTCCGGTGTCCGGTACGCACCATATCGGCCAGTTCTTCCCTGCTTGCCTCGCAATGGATCACCTGAATATCCTTGTCGATGAGGTCGAGAACGTGGAGCAAAGAGAGTAAATTCCGGTCGTGTTCGCGGGTAAAAATCTTGCCCTGCTGCGCGAATTTTGCCAGGTCTGGCGACACAGATGAAAACCATTTAGCCATCGAAAATGAGATCACGGAAACGATCATCAAAGGGATAAAAAGGTCGTAGCCGGAGGTCGATTCTGCGATCAGGAATATCGCTGTCAGCGGCGCATAAAGTACCCCGCTCATGACGCCTGCCATACCCACGATCACCAGGTTATTGACGGGCACGTCGCTGATGCCCGCCTGCATGCAGAGCAACGCAAGCACATACCCGAGCGAGCCTCCCGCGAAGAGCGACGGAGCAAAATTTCCTCCATTGCCGCCACTGAAAATCGTGATGGAAGCGGAGAATGCTTTGAGCAGACAGATCACCGCCACGAATACAATTACCACCCAGTCGCGGTACCCGATGAACCTGAAAAAACTGTTCTGCATAATGCCCTGCATCTGCCCGTTCGTAATTGCTTTGATGGTATCATAGCCTTCTCCAAACAGCGGCGGGTACAGCACGCAAAGTATCGAAAGAATGCCCCCGCCGACCATCGCTTTTTGAATGCGGGTCAACTTCAGGTTGTGAAAAAACTGCTCGATCGTTTTGGCAATTAATACAAAATACCGCGAGTAAAGTCCGCAGAGAATACCCAGTACCAGGTAGTACGGAATGTTGTGGTAATCGAATGGGACCCTCGTTTTGAATTGGAATAACACCTCTTCCTGCAACAGGATCTTGGACACCAGACTTCCGCAAACAGCCGCTACTACCAGTGGGATAAAATCAGAGAAAACAACGCCGGTCAGCAGGATTTCAAATGCGAACATCATCCCCGCGATAGGCGCATTGAATGCAGACGCGATACCGGCCGTCGCTCCCGCAGCAAGCAGCAATGTGCGCTCGCGGTAGTCGAGCTTGTAAGTACGCGCAAAGTTGGAACCAATGGCCGCCCCCGTCACAGCGATCGGACTTTCGAGTCCGGCCGAGCCGCCAAGGCCGACGGTGATCGCGCTCTGCACGATCTGCGAATACATTTTGACAGAGGAAACAATACTGGAATTTTGTGCGATCTCGTAAAGAATGGCGGCGATCCCCTTTCGGTCCTGACCTTTGAAAAGGAATATCACCACCAGCGTAGTGGTCACAATCCCCAGAAACGGAAACAGTATGTAGAAAAACACCTGCCGCTCGAAATGGACCTTGTAGGTGATCACATAATGGATGTAATGCACCAGTTCTTTAA
The DNA here is from genome assembly GCF_000701505.1 of Dyadobacter crusticola DSM 16708. Taxonomy (GTDB): domain Bacteria; phylum Bacteroidota; class Bacteroidia; order Cytophagales; family Spirosomataceae; genus Dyadobacter; species Dyadobacter crusticola. The sequence goes on from NZ_JNJB01000007.1 coordinate 250,130, forward strand.
GTAAAACGCCCGCCAGACCACAAGTAACCCCGACCAGAACACCCGAGAGGATCAGGAACTGTGTACGGTTGAGCACGCTTTTCAGCCAGAACAGCAGGATTTCATAGCTCTTTGCTTTCCTGAGACTGTACCGGGCAAAATCCCGCCTGTACTTTAAAAAATGATAGAACTTCTTAATGTTGACTTTATTCACTGTCTGATGTTAGGTCTGCGCCCGTGGACCTGCGGACAATTTGAAGGTGGCTTTCACCGAAGCAAATTCATGTGTTCTTATGCTAGCAAAATATGTTCCCGAACACGCTATATTTCCGGTTTGCCGGTATTAAAATGCCACAGCCGAATGCTGGGCCGGTAAATTGTTGCGACAGCTCTCAGCCGCAATTTCGCATTCGGGGATAAAAATAAAAAACCCGTCGGGCAACCAACGGGCTTCTGCACTCGATAAAGGCTGGTCTAATTAGCTCTTGCCAGCTGCACTTCAAGCCGGATATCTACATTCCTTTCGTTGTTATTATAACGAGAGTTGCCTGTTCCAATCCCTACTCCCATTCCACCCCCCATTCCAATGCCGCCACCCAGACCGATACCGATCCGCGGACTGAAACCGGAATTGGAAGATTGACCCTCTACTTTGATATTGACACCCAGCATGGAAGTTTCCTTCGCATTCACAGCCATTAAGCTGAATGGAATAACGATCTGCTCCGTGAGCTCGCCATTTCTATCCATTGAAATGTGCGACTTGATACTACCGTCCGGAACTACGAGGTTGATGAAGTGCTGCCCGTTTCTGTCTTTCCAGACCGCTTCCTTGTTGTATGAATCCAGGAGCAGATCAAGTCCGAGGCTGTTGGGCAGATCCGTATCGATCCGCTTCAATGCTTTCCGGTCTTCTTTCATTACCACCGGGAACAGCAGGGAATATGCTTCTTTTTTCTGTCCCTGGGGACTAAACGCTATTTTCAAGCCGCTGCTCAGTATGTTCTGAATCGTGGAAGGATCTTTGGTTTTGAGGGTAATGTAAACGAACTGATCGTCGTTGATGATCCCATATCTCAACCGCGATTTCTGATCCTGCTGATCGGGTTTTACTTCATCTACATACGTAAAAGGCGCATTCCATTTTGACTCATAGGTCATTGTTTTTGAAGAACTACATCCGAAAAGGGCGGCAAGCAATACTATACTCCAACTATTTTTGATATTTCTCATTTGTTTGGCTTGATCACAATTTAACTACATTGGATTAACGAAATCCTGCATTTAAACATTACGAGAAGGCACAACAAATCGTTGCAGATGCGCATTTTACAATGTTTTTGTGATCAGCCTGCCAATCTTCTGGTGTAATCTCTCGGGTTCAAAGGGTTTGGAAAGCGTATCGTTCATTCCGGATTCCAGTGCCTGCTGGATTTCCTCGGGCAACACGGTCGCGGAAAGTGAGAGGATAGGCGTGGTAACTTTCAGTTCGCTTCTTACAAGTCGTGCTGCTTCAAATCCATCCATTTCGGGCATTCTGGTATCCATGATCACGAGGTCAAAAATGCGTTGCCGGAGTGTCTCCACGGCCTGTTTTCCATTGACAACCAATGTCGTTTCCAGCTGCCAGGCTTTAAGATATTTTTTAAGTAAAAGCGCGTTAATCGGGTTGTCTTCTGCCACGAGCACTGTTTTGCCAAGGAATGGAGGCAGGTTTTGAAACGAAACTGCCGGCTTTGTCTCGGCTGCCTTTTCGTTCGCATCCGGCAGTATCAATGTAAAAAAGAACTGGCTCCCTTCACCAGGGCGACTGTTTACTTCAAGCTCGCTCGCCATCAGCCGCGCGAGTTTCTGCGAAATCGTCAGTCCAAGCCCGGTACCTCCGTACTGGTGGGAAATGTTTTCCGAAGCCTGTCCGTATTCAGAAAATATATTCGACAGCTGTTCGCCCGACATGCCAATACCGCTATCCTCCACACTAAACCTGATCTTGTGCCCGGAACTAGCCTGCGCCAGGTGATCGATTTTCAACTTAACTCCTCCTGTGTCGGTAAATTTCAATGCATTTCCGACCAGGTTAAGAAGTATCTGATTAAGCCGCATTCCGTCAACCAACATGCAGTCGGGCACTGCATCGTCCACTTCCAGGTCGAGTGTGAGGCCTTTTTCATCGGCTTTAAACTTCATCAGATCAATGATACCCCTAGCCAATACACGCAAATCAGTAGAGGTTGGAATGATGGAGAATTTGCCTTCTTCGATTTTGGAAATATCCAGAATGTCGTTCAGAATATTAAGCAGCGAACCCGAGGATTGTCGCAGCATATCGATCAATTCCTGCTGGCCGGGCGTCATTTCGGTTGCGGAAAGCAGGTTACCTAATCCGATGATCCCATTCAGCGGCGTGCGTATCTCGTGGCTCATATTGGCAAGAAATGCTTCTTTACCCTTTCGTGCCCTGTCGGCCGCCTGCTGCGCATCGATCAATGCGCGTTCGTGGGCTTTGCGTTTTTCAATGTCGTGCAGGTTGATGAATAGCAGCCTGTTTTTAAACATAATGCGCAGTTCCAGCCACACAGGCTGACGCAATCGCCCGTAGAATCGGTCCTCGATCACGATCGTGTGCCCGCCCAGATAGCTTTTTTCAACCAATACTTCCCGCAAAGCCGAAGTATTCGGCTCTACCAGCAGATCCAGAATGGACATTCCGACCAATCCATTGGGTGCAATGCCCAGAATGGTTTCAACAGACGGATTGATAGAGAAGATCTTACCTGTTTCAGCTTCTACCGTCGCGATGATATCGGGTGAATTGAGGACGATCGTCGCGTAGTTTTCCAGCAGCTTGTTCTTGTCCCGGATCTCTTTCTGGCTTGTCGCCAGGCGGATCAGCGAATCAACTTTCGCATTGGTAATGAACGGATCAAGCGGTTTATAGAGGTAATCGATCGCGCCTGTTTTCAATCCGCGCACCGCATAAGTTGTCTCTTTTGAGATTGCGGTTACAAAAACGATGAGGATCTCCTTTGTCTTTGGATTGCTGAGAAGTGTTTCGGCAAACTCAAAACCGTCCATTCCCGGCATTTGAACGTCTACCAGCGCCACTGCGATATCATTTTCCCATACAATCCGTAACGCTTCGTTCGGGGAGGTGGTTGCAAATATCTCAATGTCGTTCCTGCTCAGGATTGCGCGCAGCGAAATCAGGTTTTCTTCACGGTCGTCGAGCAGTAATATCTTGGTATTTTCCATGGCTATGTTGAGCGGGTATAGAGTAGTTCTTCAATCGTATTCGAAAAATTATGGCGCGAAATCACCTTATGGCCGCTATGCTGCTGCAAAGCCGCTTGTGGCATGCGAGCTGACTCTGCCTCTGCAGGATCAAGAACGAAAGTCGCATTGCCCCTTTCAGCGAGCACTTTCAAACCGAAGGCTCCGTCGGCGCTTGAACCGGAAAAGAGCATTGCGGCTTTAACAGGAATTCCTGAAAATGCCGCGGAAAGAAATGTAGCATCGATGGAAGGTCTTGAAAAAAAATCCTTTTCAGAAGCATCGTAGTAAAACCGCTTGTCGGGACCGATCAGCAGGTGGTAGTCGGGTATGGCAAAATAAATGCTGTCGGGCTCGACCGGGTCCAGATGTTGCGGTTCACTCATAAATACATTCGTTTTATTTCTAAAAATCGCGGGTAACATAGCCGTACTGGCTTTTCCCCTATGCAAAACAAAAACAGCCGCAAATGCCAGCGGGCCTTTGAGGATCTGTAAAATCTCTTCAAAAAGCACCATACTTCCAGCGGATCCTCCGAAGAGTACCAGGCTTAGCGGGTCTGTTTTGCCATAACTCATTTAATTTTTTGGTAAATATTCAGTGAACTATCCACAATTCTAAAATACTCCTCAAGTCCCGAATGCCGGAGTGTTTCTCTTTTACCAAGACAAAGAAAGCCCAGAACGCTCAAACTTTCATAAAGCAGCCGGAATACCCGCTGCCTCAGTTCCAATGTAAAATAGATCATTACATTACGACAGCTGATAAACTGAAATTCATTGAACACCCCGTCACCTGTCAGATCGTGCAGTGAAAACACGATATTTTTCCTGATTTCAGGTGAAATCACCGCTTTGTTGTAAGATACATGGTAGTAGTCCGACAACGAATGCTGGCCGGCTGCCTGCATGTAATTTTCAGAGAATGTTCGTACGCTGCCGAGTGTAAAAACACCTTCTCTCGCCGCGGTAAGCACTTTGTTGTTCAAATCCGTAGCGTAGATCAGGGACCGGTCCAGGTACCCTGCCTCTTTCAGCAGGATCGCCATTGAAAATGCCTCTTCGCCCGAGGCACAGCCTGCTACCCACAATCTCAACGCCGGATAGGATTCAAGATAGGTAAAAACCTCGCTTCTGACCTTCATAAAATAGTCCGGGTCACGGAACATCTCTGAATAGTTGACCGTCATTTCCTGGATCAGATCGTAAACAATCCCGCCGCCCGGCGCAATATGCGCCAGCAGCTCATCAAGGTCCATTCGCTTGCTGGTCAGGTACCTGCTTGCTCTTCTCAGAAGCGACGGCCGGGCATAGCCGGAGAAATCGAATCCCGATATTTTCCTGATTTCCGCAATCAGTACTTCAAGTTCTGAATATTCCATTAATACCATATTCACGCAGCTTGCAGCCAGACTTTGATCAGCGACAACAACTTGTCGATATCCACCGGCTTGGAGATATAATCGTTGGCACCTGCGGCAAGACATTGTTCGCGGTCTCCCTGCATTGCCTTCGCCGTGACGGCGATAATGGGCAATGTGGCCCAGCGGCTGTTTTGACGGATAATCCGCGTCGCCTCGATCCCGTCCATTTCGGGCATCATTACGTCCATCAGCACGAGCTCAATGTCAGACAGTTCTTCCAGCTTCCGGATTGCTTCTTTTCCATTCGCCGCAATCTCGATTTTGAAACCAGCATCTTCCAGGACAGCACTTAATGCAAAAATATTGCGCATATCATCATCGGCCAGCAGGATCTTCCGGCCCATAAATGCCTGCTCGGAATAAACCACGCTGCTTTTGAAATTGTCCTGCCTTGGTGTGGCCGGCGTTGCGTTTGCCGGCTGTATCTTTTTGAGAAACAGCTTCACCTCATCAAGCAGGCGGTCGTTAGATTTCTTCGTTTTGATCACAACCGGGTGGGAATACCTCATTACCCGGCTAAGATCAGCCTGCGAAAGATCCTCTGCGGTATTGACAACCACCGGCAGTGATGTCAGCGCGGGGTTCTTTTTAATCTCGTCGAGCAGGTCGAGGCCATTCATATCGGCAAGCCTGATATCGAGGATAATGCCATCTACATGTTCCCGTTGTAAAATCGCGAGTGCCTCCCCGGCCGAGTAGGCGTAAAGTACAAATATGTTGTTCTCGGCCAGGAACTCACCTAGGTATTGGCTTTGGTATGCATCATCTTCGATCAGCAGTATCCTGTGTTTTTCAAGATCCTTGCCTTCGAGTTTCAGCAGGTTGAAAATGTTCAGGGCTGATTTCTGGTCTACCGGCTTTTGCATAAACCCGATCGCACCTTCTTTCAGCACATCGGAGTCGAAATAATCACCGGAAGAAATTGTATGTACCGGAATGAGCTTCGTCTTCGCGTCTGATTTAAGTTCTTTCAAAACCTCGTCGCCAGACATATCGGGCAGGTTCATATCCAGGATAATGGCCGTCGGATTGAATGTTTTTACAAGTTCAAGCGCCGTTTTTCCGTCGGCAGCGAGCTGTACCTCAAACCCGCTATCCCGCGCTTTGGCCGACATATCGGCAGCAAAAACCGCATCGTCTTCGATCAGCAGCAGCCTGTTCTCCTTCAATTCCACAACTGCGGGCACAGCTGGCTTGATCTCCTTTGCAGGCTCAACCGGCTGCTTCACCGCGGCTACGTTCTCCGCAGCTGGGATTTTCAATGTGAATACTGAACCTTTCCCCTGCTCGCTCTTCAACGAAATGGAGCCTTTGAATAAATTGGCAAGTTCGCGGCTGATGGAAAGTCCAAGTCCGGTACCGCCATATTTCCGGCTGGTGGAACCATCAGCCTGCTGGAATGCTTCGAAAATTGCCTTTTGCTTTTCTTCCGGTATCCCGATACCGGAATCAGCCACCTCAAAATGGATATAACCCTCCTCCTGTCTGATTTTCAGCGATACAGTTCCGGGTGCAGAAGTGAACTTAATTGCATTGGAAAGCAGGTTCCGGATAATCTGAAGTAGTCGCACGTAATCGACCAGGAGCACATCAGGGCAGGATTCCTCTTTTTCCAAATGTAAATTCAAACCCTTGTTCTCAGCCACCTTCTGGAATGTATTGCCAACTTCCGACAAGATCAGCCCGGTACTTACCTCTTCATTGATCAGCTCGATCTTACCCGATTCTACCTTTGCGAGATCAAGGATATCATTGATCAGTGTCAGCAGGTCATTCCCGGAATTGTAGATGACCGATGCATACCGCTGCTCCTCCTCATTGAGCCTTTCCCCTTTATTTTCACCCAAAATCCTGGACAGAATGAGGATACTGTTCAATGGCGTGCGAAGCTCGTGGCTCATGTTGGCCAGGAACTCGCTCTTGAACCGGCCGCTTTTTTCGAGCTCGTCTGCTTTTAGCTGTATCTGGTCGCGGGCTGCTTCCAGGGTACCTTTTTGCTCTTCCAGCAAAAATGCCTTCTCTTCCAGTTCCGTGTTGATCTGTCTGAGTTCTTCCTGCTGTACCCGCAGTTCTTCTTCCGACACCTGCAGCAGCGAGGTTTGCCTGGTGAGCTCCTCGTTGGTTACCCGCAGTTCCTCCTGCTGGCTTTCCAGCTCCTCGGCCTGCAGCTGTGTTTTTTCCAGAAGTTCGTTAGCCAGCTCACGTGCCCGCGAGGCCATAATAGCCACCGCGACATTGTCAGAGATCATTTCAAGTACCTTAACTACTTTGTCGCCAGGATCTTTGAGGTAACCTATTTCAAGCACAGCTTTGATCTGCCCGCCGAATGCGAGCGTCTTCAATAACACCGCAGCCGCGTCCGTTTGGCCGCTTGCCGTTCTCAATGCGAGATAAGCGGGTGCCACTTCCAGTTTCTTGAAGCTGATTTTCTCCTCTACAATATGACCCAGCGTTCCGTCCCCGACGCGAAATGATTGTGGCGCCGGATTTGCTTCGCTGGTACCGTAGCTGGCCGCAAGCTCCATGGTATTCCCGGCACGGGTAACTATATACATGACAGCCACATGCGCTTCTGTCAGTTCCACGAGCTTGGTGATCAGCTTGCGCGACAGTTCGGTCAATGTAGGCTCGCCTCGCACTGTTTCTGTCGCTTTTACAGCCGCATCCAATATCCAATTCTTTTCCTGATCTACTAGCGAAAGCAGTTCAAGCTGCCGGTTTGCTTCAAGCGTCAGCTTTTCCGATGCGACCTGCGCATTGTAAGTCCGTCTTATAAAATAGTACAGCAGCAGGATCACGAACAAAAATGCCGATGAACCCATTAAAATGTACTGCTTTGCTTTGGAAGAACTTACGGTCGCATTCTGCTCACGTTCAACAAGTAAACCTTCTTCCAAATTTTCTATCCGGCGAAAGCTGAATTCAAGCTGTGACGAAACGCTCTTGCCGGCAAGTACCAGTTTCCGGATCGTATCCTGGTCGTATGTTCCGGCCTGAAGAAAATCGTACTGGCGGTCCATCAAATCAAGCCGGGTTTGTAAGAGCATCGATAGGGAGTCGACGCGGGTAGCCTGCACATTGTTATCACGCACCAATTTCCGCAGTGCATCAAGTTCTTCCCAAACTTTGTCAATGGACTGCAGATAGCCCGTCTCAAAGGAGCTATGCCTGGTAATTGCATACCCGCGCACGTTGGATTCTGCGGTAAGAAGCTGGTTTTTGAGTGAGGTGGTAGCCCGCATTACCTCTCTCGTGTGGTACACCCAACCTGTATTTTCAAGTTGTATCCTGATTGCATTGTAGGAGGTAAACCCTACAACAAGAACGAGTATGATGGAGAAAGCGATCCCGAGGAAAACCTGTCGTTGGAAGGTTAGGCGCATGGATGAAATATGTTATGAGGAAATCCGCAACGGATAATTTTTGTGAATATCCACAAAAATTATCCATTTACAGCCTCCAACACAGACATTATGTAGCCAGACATAAAGTTTTGTCTACAACAAATTACGGAACTAGTTGGAATCAGCACTAAGAAATATGCTTCGGGTCCGGGAAGTAACGTTTTCGTTATAATGGATCGATCCATTCCGCCGCCTGCTGTTGAAGGTCTACTACCACCCCGCGTGAATGCTTTCCGGTAGACTCATACGCTTTGATCACTTTTCGCAAATGTCTCGCTGGCTCGGTCATATCCTGGCCGCCAGCAAATAACATGAATGCAATAGAGCTATCCGGCATTTGCACCGCGCGGTCTATGTGCAGCAGCTTTCCGCCTGGCATCAGCAGGTCCCGGTTCATTTGAACTTTATTCTGATCACTGTACAAGGTACTTAATGCAGGATGTTCCAGCAGCTTGCCGGCTGCTACCTTGATTTCGACGCTTTCCTTTCTTGTGAAAATACCCTCGGTAACAAGCCTTTCCAAAACTGCCGGCAATTCAGAAACCGACTTTAATCTCGTGAAAAGGTACTTCAACTTCTGGATGTAGTCGTTTTTTGACTCAAATGTATCCACATCGAAAATCCGGTCAGCCATTCTTCTCAGCCGCATTGAATCGGTCCTGTCGTTACTCAAAACTGCCTCCATCACAAATGGAGTTGCTTCCGAACGTACGTGCGCGTGCTTTGGCGTGGAATTCGCCTCGGCGAGGGTATAAACGGAAATGTTCTCGTCCCACTCCGGCTTGAAACCCTGCTGTGAAAAATAGTCTTTCAGCCAATTGTTGATCTGGCTCCCTACATTCCAGTTCCGTTCCCTTTTGGCCAGAATATACAGGCGCTGCACGGGCCGGGTGAATGCAACGTAGAGTAAATTAAGGTTTTCGACCAAAACTCGCGTTTTCTCATTCTGGTACTGCGTTGCAGCTTTTGTATTTTCAAGCTCTTTAATCACCGAAACCATAGACGTTTTCAGGCTTTTCGGATCATAATCAGGGGATTGCGACAGATGCAGCTCTTCATAGTCCATTCCTTCCAGATCGAGCCAGAGCCGGTCAAGCCGCGCATTCGGGGTAACTTTCCAGTTGGCATAAGGGATGATGACCACGGGATATTCCAGTCCTTTCGACTTGTGTATCGTGGTGATCCTCACGGCGTCGGTACCCTCGGGAATGGTGATCGACAGTTTATTCCGTGCACTGTCCCAATAGGTTAGGAAATCGCCGAGGTGGTTGCTCTTGCGGTTACCAAATTCAAGCACCACATCAAGAAAACGGAACAGGTATTCGGTCTCAAAACCATTTTCGAGCAGACCGAAGCGTTTCATTAGTTGCTCGCTTAGTTCAAATACTGAAAGCTGCCGCAGCCTGAATGAAGTCAGCTGAATGTCCCAGCGCCTGAAATAGGCCAGAAATGAATCGAGCCCTTTTTCCTCTACCAACATCCGGATCTGCTCATAATCCGAAGGCGCAGGCGCCTCTCTCCGGATAATGTGGTGGAACAGATAAGCAGCCTCGTACCGCGCCAGCCTGTGATCGGAGCTGTGCAGGACTTTCATAAATGAAATGATGAAATGGACGGAGCGGGAATAGCTGAGCGAAAGTGCGTCGTCAGAAATCAGCGGGTAACCTGCCTCTTTCATGAAGTTGGCCAGCGCAGTCGCTTCTTTTTTCCTTCGACATAAAATGGCCATATCCCGCCAGTTGTAGCCTTCTGATCTGAGTTTCGCGACAATTTCGAGCGTGCGCCTGATCATGCCGTCCACAGCACCTTCTGTGTCGATATTATCTTCTGTATGCTCGCCCAGATCCATAAACTCTACTTCTACATGCCCGCCCACAGGCGCTTCATCAGGAATCTCCTGCTGGAAGTTCTGGTCGTAAACCTCTTTGATCAATGGATATTCGTCACCCAGCAAGTCCGCTACAAACCCGAAAAACGCATTGTTAAATGCAGTTATCTCGCGGTAACTGCGTCTGTTTACTTTCAGGTGGTTTACATTGAGGTAGTTATTCAGACTGACCAATCGTTCCGCATGGTAAGTATTGTCGCCGAAAACCGAGGCGAGCTGCATTACCTGGCTCTGCGCCAGGTTCAGGATCAGGTCCATATCCCCGCCACGGAACCGGTAAATGGACTGTTTTGCGTCGCCGACCACCAGGCTGAAATACCCGCCTGACAAGGCATTCTCAATCAATGGCAGCAAATTGGCAAACTGCAGCTTGGAAGTATCCTGGAATTCATCCACCAGAATGTGGTTGTACTTTTCACCCAGCCTTTCAAAAATGAATGGAACAGGCTCTCTGGCCACGATCTCGACAATTTTACGGTTGAAATCAGAAATGTGTACCTGATTGTTTTGTCTCAGCAGGATGTCAAACTCTTTTCTGATTTCTCCTAATAACGAAAGCTGGTAAATGTGCTTTTCGAGCTGATTATACAGGATTATCTTACCAGATTCGGAAGTACGCATGTTTTCAATCTGGTGGAAATAGTTTTCCAGATCTGTCCTTACGCGCTCAATTTCATCTTTAATCAAAATAGCGGTTTTAGCGCCGTACCAGACACCCTCGCCTATTGTTTTGTAAACATAGGAATTCGGCTCCGCCCAAAGCTTTTTGTTTTCGGACCTGTCACGGAAGTACCCATAAATGCCCCGACCGCTCTGGTGAAAGTCTTTCTCGGTCAGAAATGTGGATTGGATCAATTCAAATGCATTCTTTGCGAGTCGCAAAATGGTAGCCTCCCGCTCGCGGACATAGCCGCGCATCTGGTTCCTGATTGCGATCCAGTCTTCCATTTTGAGGTTCTCCACCCGCTTCATTTGCAGGTAGCTCTGCTCGTTAAGCAATGTGCCCGACGTTTCGCGGATCTGCATCGGCAGCGTGCCCCAGCTTTTACCCTCTTCCGCATTCTCCCGATAGTATTTCTCAACGATATCCGTCAGTACTTCCTCACCCTCCTGCCCGATTCGCGACAATAGCCTGTCGACGGCATCATCAAGCAGATCACTATCCAATTGGGTCTCGAAAATGAATGGGATCCCCAACTCGTCGGTAAAGCTGCTGATCAGTCTTTGCGTAAACTTATCAATGGTCATTACCGAAAAATCGGAGTACCGGTGCAGAATTTGACCAAAAACCGCATTGGCACGCTGACTGAGCAATTTGGAAGCTTCGTGCAGCAACTCCGGATCCCGCTCTGTATCGGGGTAAAGTTCGCTGATCACATCCTGCATCATCGGGTGCAGCTTGCCGCCTTTCCCCTGCCACTCCGCAAAAGTGCGCAGCATCAGCAGAATGCGGTCTTTCATTTCGTTGGCAGCCGCATTGGTGAATGTAACTGCGAGAATGTTCTTGAAATAGGTATCTGCACTGTTGCTTAATGCCAGTTTCAGATATTCTTTGGTCAGCGTGTAAGTCTTGCCCGACCCGGCCGATGAACTATATACTTTAAACACTCGAGAAAACTTTTGGAGAAACAGTCAGGAACTACCGGGCAATTTAAATAAAAAAAGCAGGCGTAAACCTGCTTTAGTGACTTCGGGAAACCATGGCTGGCAGCTATAAATTAAAGCGGATACCTGCCGAAAGATTAGGGCTCAGATAGAATGGGCGTGGTACTAATTCCAGATAGGTACCACCTTCCAGGAAAACGGAAATGCGGTTATCAGGTATGTAATACTCGAACCCACCCAATACAGAGCCGCCGAGCGAAATGTCTTTTTCATAATTGCCGCTCAATCTTTTGGGGTAAGCGCGACGGCTGTTCAGCTGCCCGCCCAGCCCGTAATAAACGTGCACGGTTTCGGAGTTGAAAACCGGAGTATGCCACAGGTAATGCACCTGAACTGACACGCCGGTATTCTTGTAGATACCTTCGTCACCGCGATATTTACGATCTTTTGACAGTACGCCGCCGTAAGTGCCGACTGTCACATCGAGTGCGTGAATGTTGTTGAAATACTTGCGGATGTTGATACCGGTAGGTTCGCCTAATTTGAAACCAACTGCCCAGTTGTCATATTGGGCTTGGGCCATTCCGAAACAAAGCGTACAGATAAACGTCAAGGCTAATTTCTTCATAATTGTTTGATCGGGGAAATAGATATGCTGAGTATGCTATGCAATAACGTTTTTCTGTTTGAAATTCTTTAAAGATTCAATCAAAACTTCATTTTCTTTCTGTGTTCCGACTGTAATACGCAGGCAACCTTCACAAAGATGTACGCGTGACCGGTCGCGCACAATGATCGCCTCGCTGATCAGATAGTCCATCACCGCTTTTGCGTCTTCAAACTGGACAAGCAGAAAGTTGGCGTCCGTGGGGTGTATTTTGACTACTGTCGGCAAATTCAGCAGCATATTCTGCAAAGCTGTTCTTTGCGCAAGGATATCCGCCACCATCTCGTCTTTGAATGCAGGGTTTTGTAATCCTTGTAAAAGTGCATTTTGAGCAGGCAAGCTGATATTGTATGGTGGCTTGATCTTGTTCAGAATGCGTATCAGCTCAGCTGAGGCAAAACACATACCAATCCGCAGTCCCGCAAGTCCCCAGGCTTTTGAAAATGTTTGCAGAACAACCAGGTTTGCGTATTCATCGAGCCGCTGAACCCACGAAAGTTTGTCGGTAAAATCAATGTAAGCTTCGTCCACAACCACCAGACCATTGAAGTTTTTCAGAATCGTTTCAATGGCTTCATCCTGCATATTGTTGCCCGTCGGATTGTTAGGAGAACATATCCAGATAATCTTTGTGTGTTCGCCCACTGCACTCAAAACTGCTTCTACGTCAATCTGATAATCGCGTGTGAGCGGGGCTTTATCAATGCGGACATCGTGAATGGAGGCACTTACTTCATACATGCCGTAAGTTGGCGGCATAATGATCACGTGATCCTGGCCCGGCGTACAAGCCGCGCGCGTGAGCAGATCGATCGGCTCGTCGCTTCCATTTCCGAGGAAAATGCGGTTGGGTTCTACCTGTTTTATATTCGATATCAACTTCTTGATCTCAGCCTGATACGGATCGGGATAACGGTTGTAGTTCTCAGTAGTTACTGAACCGTACGGATTTTCATTTGCGTCGAGAAAAACACCTTCATGTCCGGTATATTCATCTCTTGCAGAAGAATAAGGAGCCAGTGTGCGGATGTGTGGCCGCAGTATTGTTTTTAGGTCAAAAGTGTTGTTCATTCTATTTTGTACGGCGATATACCGTTTTTATTTCTTTACCCGAGATGTAAATAATCTCAAATCAAACTCAAAAGGCTCCTTTCCTACCACCTTGATTTCACTTGCATGCTCGTGTGCAGGATTGATCAGGAAATTGTATTCCGATTTAACTACAATGGAAGGTACCCTGCATAAAAGCGTTTTTTTGTCTTTCACCCATTGATCTCCGGTATCCTTCGTCCAGTACTCCTCTTCCTTCCAGTCCTGTATCATGTAAGGCACAGTTGGCGTCGCCATTGCATCCGGCACATAAAGTACCACGATTACATACTCAGGCGGCGGCACTGATTTGTTCAGATGCACCAGCACTTCGAGCATGGCAAGAGAACGATGTGAGGCGGTATACAGCATATGATGACCGGGTGAGTTCCACCTGCCGCCATGCCGGAATGCACCAATACCAGTCAGATCATCCTGGTACTCGACCCGTGAAATCCGGAACAGCTCCATCAGGCAAAAATACCGTGCTCAATACGCCCCAGCTCTGTTTTGATCAGCTCGATACCTGCGTGCGTTTTGAGAAAATGGATCGGACATTCGTTGCCGAGAGAGGGGACCGGGCTGGTAAGCCAGCTTTTGAAATAATCTTTGGACAAGACAGTAACCCCGACAGAGAAAAGATCTGCTAATGCAATCAGATGATCGGAAACTACATTGCTGAGTAAGTCCTCTTCTTCATAGCGTTGCAGGTTCCTTGCAGTAACCGGCAAAAGGTCGATTATTTCTTTGGGATCCATGCCAATCGAGCTTGCCAAATGCTGAATAGAAGCCTTGGGTACGCCATTCGTGGCGAGATAAGCCAGGTCAAAATCATTGTTGACGCGATGTTTGAGAACTCCGTAGCCGCCCAAACGCTCATTTACCATTCGTACTGTCATAAGCTCATCAGGAAAAATGTCTCTAAATATACGACATTTTTCCTGACTTTCAAATTCATTCAAAGCTTTTCAGCCTCAGACTAACCGCCTTCCGGTGCGCTTCGAGCGATTCTGCTTCGGCCATTATTTCGACGGTCGGGCCGATATTCCGGATACCTTCTTCTGTAATGTGCTGTACTGTAATCTTTTTAACAAAACTATCTACCGAAACGCCGCTGTAAGCTCTTGCATATCCGTTTGTAGGCAATGTGTGGTTGGTACCGGATGCATAGTCGCCGCAGGACTCGGGCGTGTAATTACCCAGGAATATAGAACCCGCGTTGACAATCTTTTCAGCAACTTGCTCCGCATTGGCCACACTTAAAATCAGGTGCTCTGCGGCGTACTGGTTTAACAAATCAATTGCATCAGTTTCATTATCAAGCAAAATGGCTTTGCTGTGCGCAATTGCCTGTCCCGCGAAATCGCGGCGTGGTAATTTTTCCAGCTGGGAAACCAAGGCCAAGTTTACTGCCGACAACAGATTTTTACTGGTAGAAACAAGCAATACCTGGCTGTCTGGGCCGTGCTCTGCCTGTGACAAGAGATCCGAAGCCACAAATGCGGGCACGGCAGTATCGTCTGCATAAACAGCCACTTCGGACGGTCCGGCTGGCATATCAATGGAAACACCCTGGCTGTTCACCAGCATTTTAGCTGCTGTGACATACTGGTTTCCAGGTCCGAATATCTTGTAAACCTTCGGAATACTCTCGGTTCCGTAAGCCATTGCGGCAATCGCCTGCGCGCCGCCTACCCTGAAAGCTTTGGTTACGCCTACCAGGCTGGCCGCGTACAAAATTGCAGGATTGTCGGAGGGTGTACACAAGATAATCTCCTTACAGCCAGCTATTTTGGCGGGTATACCCAGCATTAATACCGTACTGAATAAGGGCGCAGAGCCGCCGGGAATGTAGATGCCGACTTTTTCAATACCTACACTTTTCCGCCAGCAAAAAACGCCGGGCATGGTTTCGATCTTCTGCGGGGCTTGCAGCTGTACTTCGTGGAATTTATAGATATTGGCATAAGCCTGCGCAATCGCAGCTTTTAGTAGTTCGTCAAGCTGACTGCCCGCATTCGCAATTGCTTCATCTGAGAATGCGATTTCTTCCAGCGTTACTTTGTCAAATTGCAGGGTAAGATCCCTGATCGCCTGGTCGCCTTCGCTCCTTACTTTTTCAAGTATCGGCAAAACCTTGGCTTCGATATCCTTTGTTTCCTGAACCGGGCGGGTCAGCAAAGAAGCCCATTGGTCCCGGTCCGGAAATGGAATGATGTTCATAATCAAATAGAAAGTGTAACCGTTTGGCCGGTCATTACTGAATCATTTTCTCAATGGGGATAACCAGAATACCCTCGGCTCCTGCCTGACGGATCTTCTCAATGTTTTCCCAGAATTCATTTTCATTGATCACCGAATGCAGGGAGCACCAGCCTTCCGTCGCCAATGGTAAAACCGTCGGCGAACGCATTCCCGGCAGGAACTTGGATATGGTTTCAACCGCCTCAGTCGGACAGTTAAGCAGAATATATTTGTTGTTTTTAGCTGCCTGAACCGATTTGATCCGGAATAAAAGCTGATCCAGCAAATTCTGCTGTGTAGCCGAAAGTTGCTTGCTGGCAATCATCACCGCCTCAGAGCGGAATATAGTCTCCACTTCTTTCAATCCATTGCTCAGCAAAGTACTTCCCGAGCTGACAATGTCGCAAACTGCATCGGCCAAACCGATACTAGGTGCAATTTCAACAGAGCCGCTGATCTCGTGGATCTGCGCTGTGACGCCATTTGAGCTCAGGTATTTTTCAAGAAGACGCGGATAAGTGGTCGCGATGCTCTTTCCTTCCAAATCCTGCACACCTTTATACTGGTGCTCACGCAGCACACCGATCGACAATCTGCATTTAGAAAAACCCAGTTTGTGGACTGTGTCAACGTTTTTGTCCGATTCTTCCGAAACGTTTTCGCCAACTATACCCAGATGCGCCACGCCGTCTTCCACGTAACCCGGAATATCATCGTCGCGCAGGAACAATATCTCGGCGGGAAAGTTGGTTGCGTCTGTTTTCAGCTTGCCGGCGCCGTTGTCAAAGCGGATTCCACATTCTTTGATCAGCTTCAATGAATCCTCGCTGAGCCTTCCTGATTTCTGTATTGCAATTCTTAGAATTTCGTCGTTCATTTTAAATGCAGCTGCCGGGCAGCCAGTGAAAAGTGCCTAATTAGGGTTTTATATTAACTGGGTAATTGAAGCTATGATATCTTCCAAAGATAATTTTTGCTGCTCGCCGCTCTTCATGTTTTTAAGGGTAAGCAAGCCCGACTGCATTTCGTCCGATCCCACGAGGATCACGAACGGAATGCTTTTGCGGTCGGCATAATCAAGCTGCTTTTTTAACTTGACAGAATCCGGATAGATTTCTGCATTGATTCCGGCGTTCCTGAGTTTGGGTAAAATCGTCAAACCGTACTTGAATGCTTCCTCGTCGAAGTTGGAGATCATCACTTTGGTACTCGTTTGCTGACTCTCCGGAAAGAGGCCCAACTCTTCCATTACGTCGTAAATGCGATCTACACCCAGCGAGATACCTACCCCGGAAATGCCGGGCAAGCCGAAAGTACCAGTGAGGTTATCGTAGCGGCCGCCTCCCGATATGCTGCCTATCTGTACATTTTTGGCTTTAACCTCGAAAATGGCGCCTGTATAGTAGGAAAGACCACGCGCCAAAGTAACGTCGAATTCAATCTGCGGGTTTTCGAGACCGAGCAATTTTACCATTGCCCATACTTCCTCCAATTCCTGAATACCTTTTAATCCGATCTCCGAATCAGCAAGCCAGTTTCTCAATTCAGCAAAAGGCTCTTTCTCATTCGAAAGCGCGAAAATCGGCTCCAATGCAGTCACGCTCTGTTCCGAAAAGCCTCTTTCGAGCAGCTCTTCCACTACTTTTTCCTGACCGATCTTATCCAGCTTATCAATAGCAACACACAGCGGGCCTTCCATTCCGTGCGCCCCTACTTTGTCTGCAATGCCGGTCAGGATCTTTCTGTTATTTATTTTAACCACAAAATCCTTGATACCTAATGCAGGCAGGATATCATGTAAAAGCGTCACGATTTCGGCTTCACAAAGCAGCGAATCGGTTCCTACTACATCGGCATCGCATTGGTAAAACTCACGGTACCTTCCTTTTTGAGGACGGTCGGCGCGCCAAACCGGCTGGATCTGGTACCTTTTAAAAGGCATAGCCAGCGTACCCCGGTTCATCACCACGTACCGTGCAAAAGGAACGGTAAGGTCGTAACGCAAACCCTTTTCAGAAATTTTGGTGGTCAGCGGCTTGTAGCCCGCACTCCAATCTGCATCAGAAAGCTTGCCGCTGAAATCGCCTGAGTTCAATATTTTGAATAACAGCTGGTCACCCTCCTCGCCGTATTTACCCATTAAAACAGACAGGTTTTCGAATGCGGGTGTTTCCAGGGGCAGGAACCCGTAACGTTGGAAGGAGCGGCGGATCGTATCGAAAATAAAAGTCCGCTTCACCATTTGTTCTGGACCGAAGTCACGGGTTCCGCGGGCAAGGGATGGTTTACTCATTATAATATTGGATCAAAAAAATGCCCACCTTATTAGCTGAGCTGCACATTTAGTATGCAGCGCGGACCAGTGCCCGGCGAGGCGATTTGATATGGGTTTGGCGGCTGGCTGGGTGGCAAAGTTAGCCAGCTTATGCAATATTTGTGATGATAGCCTGCATTATTTAATAGAAAATGATTAATTTCGCGGCTCTTTCACAAAACAATATTTTACAATGGGAGTTACGGAATTGAAACGTAAAGGACGCAGAAACAAGGCGGTAGCTAATAACCGTACTGCTAAGATCAAAGATCTTTTACGTAAACCAGAGGTTCGCAATGTCGATGTGGAGGCAATTAAGGCGCAGTTTGAAGCTAACAAAAAATAAAATTGGCCTCTCCTAAATTATTCAACTAGTCCTGTCAATCTGCTTTGATAGGGCTTTTTGCTTTTTTGGCCGATTTAGATTTCCCTGATGGTTTGGTGTTGACCTTGCGTGTAAGCTGACGCATGCTCCGGCGGGTCTCGCGGCGGACGTGCAGCAAAATTCGGAAACGAAGCGCCTCGCCGAACATAATCAGCCCGCCATTGATCAAAGCCAGACTGTACAAACCAAGAACAACCCACACCTGAGTAGGCTCACCAATGCGCCGCTCGTGGGCAGCCTGGCTGAGCACGGTAAGACCGAAGCTGAAAAGAATCAATCCGCATGGAGCTAGAATCATCCATTTGGTGCGTGTTGACATTTTCTTTATCAGTCTCTTACCCGGTGGTTTTGGATCAATCGATGGGATCATTCAGTATTTTTAAAACTTATGATCCTAAAATTATTAATTTTTAGTTAATTGACTTAATGAAATCCATCATTAGTTTAGTATTAAGGTACATTCCCCGACCCTATCTTCAATTGGTCGGACATTGGGCAGCACGTTTTCTGAGTATCTTCTATATAGGCGACAAGGTTCAGTGCCCTGTTTGTGACAATCATTACCGCAAATTTCTTCCTTACGGCCGGAATACATCGAGCCGTGAAAATGCATTGTGCCCGGGCTGTCTTTCCCTGGAACGTCACCGTTTAATGGGCTTGTACCTTAAACAAAAGACTAACTTTTTCACAGCCAACCTGAAAGTCCTCCACGTTGCCCCGGAGTATTGCTTTATCGACAGGTTTGAGAAAATGAAAAACCTGGATTACATCACCGCAGATATTGAGTCTCCACTGGCGAAAGTGAAGATGGACATCCATCAGATTCCCTTTCCTGATAATACATTCGATGTTGCATTTTGTAACCACGTAATGGAGCACGTTGATGACTATGTTCTTGCAATGAGCGAGTTACATCGTGTTTTAAAGCCAGGCGGCTGGGCATTGATCCAATCCCCGCAGGATATGAAGTATGCCACAACTTACGAGGACCCCACGATCACAGACCCGAAAGAGCGCGAAAAGCATTTTCTTCAAAACGATCACCTTCGCCTCTTTGGACGTAATTATAACCATGAACTCGAAAAAGGCGGATTTAAGGTGAAAGAAGACCGCTTTGTAATGGAAGAACTTTCGAAGGCTGAGGTAAAGAAATATGCTTTACCGGAGGAGGAAATTGTTTATTTCTGTCAGAAATAGGCAGATCTGGACTGATCAGGAAGGATACTCGATTGCGGCGCCGGTTTCCCGGTGAGATTTCTTCTCCCAAATGCGTTTCCAGCCTTCCTGTAAAAACCCGGTGCCGTAGCCAAAAAGCTGCACGAATGCCGCGCCAATCGCGAGAAATGCCACATTCAGCTGTTTCGTTTTAATCAAAGCATCTGTAAAGAGCAGCAGCACGTAGAAAAGCAGGAATGCCGCTCCCAGGTAGAAAAAAGGTTTGAACACAAAAAACCAAACCGGAATGCTGCACACGGCGAGTGTAAAAATCAGCGGAAATGCGTGTACCAGCTTCAATTCATCGGGATAGAACCGGGCTATGTTGATGCGGGCGCGACCGAAAAATTTCAGCTGCCGAAAAAACGGGATAAACTTCGTTCTGCGTTTGTGGTAAATAAAAGCTTCGGGAATCAGCGTGGAGCGAAAGCCTAACCGGATCGCCGCAATGGCGAAAAGGATATCCTCCCCCATTCTGCTCGTCAGAAAGCCGCCCGTGCGCTCCCAAACTTGCCTGGAAAGCCCCATATTGAAGCTGCGCGGGTGAAATGTGCCACCCATATTCGACTTCTTCCCACGAATTCCGCCTGTTGTAAACAGCGAAGTCATCGAATAGCTGATTGCCTTCTGAATGGGTGTAAACGAAGGGTGATCTGTGTCCGGCCCGCCGTAAAGATCTACGTAGCTGGTATTTAAATGGGTATCTACTATTTGCAAGTAATCCGGTTCGATCAGCGCATCAGAGTCCAAAAGAATGAAGTAATCGCCCGAAGCACGTTCGAAACCGTGATTCCGGGCGAAACCCTGTCCGCCATTTTCTTTAAAAAAATACTTAATATCAAGCCTCTCGCGAAATGCGGCAACCACCGCATCAGCCCTGAGCTTTGAACCATCTTCAACCACAATTACTTCGAAATGCTTGATCGTTTGCTTCACCAGACATTCCAGCAGTTCCTGCAACTCGTCCGGACGATTGTAAACAGGGATAATGAAGGAATAAAAACGCATTTCGAAGCCGGTATTTAGATTGACAGTATTTCTTTCAACGATTCTTCGTTCGCCTGAATGATCAGATCCAAATGTCGGTCGGTCAACGCGGTTGACAAGAACATACTTTCAAATTGCGACGGCCCCAGGTAAATTCCTTTGTTGAGCATCGCGTGGAAGTACCTTCCGAATAACACCAGGTCAGATGTTTTCGCAGACGGGAAATCAGTTACCTGCTGATTGGTGAAAAACAACGTGTACATGGAGCCAATCTGGTTCAATGTGTAATCCAATCCCAGCTTTCGCATGGAATTTTTGAATCCGTCAGCCAGCTTCTCTCCTGAATCTTCCAGCTGCGCATATACTTCCGGGTGTTCATTAAGATAGTCAAGCATTGTGAGGCCCGCAGCCATTGCAATTGGATTACCAGACAACGTACCAGCTTGATACACAGGCCCTGCCGGTGACACCCAGTTCATAATTTCAGCCCTGCCGCCGTATGCTCCTACCGGCATTCCTCCACCTATTATTTTTCCTAACGTCGTTAGATCCGGCGTAATTCCGAATCTTTCCTGCGCGCCGCCCTTTGCTAGACGGAATCCTGTCATTACTTCGTCGAGAATCAATACGATCCCTTCTTCATCACAAATCCGGCGCAGACCCTGAAGGAAACCTTCTGCAGGTAGTACGCAGCCCATATTGCCTACTACTGGCTCCAATATCAATGCAGCGATTTTGTTTTTATTCGCATCCACCAATAGCTGAACCGCATCGAGGTTATTGAACGGTGCAGTCAACGTGTCGTTTGCTACCCCGCTCGTCACACCCGGACTGTCAGGCGTACCAAAAGTGGCGGCGCCGCTTCCGGCTGCAATGAGGAAACTGTCTCCGTGGCCGTGATAGCAGCCTTCAAACTTAATGATCTTATCCCGACCGGTGAATCCACGCGCCACGCGAATGGCGGACATAGTAGCTTCTGTGCCTGAATTTACCATTCTGACCTTTTCAATGGAAGGTACCATGCCTACAATGCGTTCTGCAACCTCAACTTCCCGGCGCGTGGGCGCTCCAAAGGAAAATGAATGCTGAATGGCATCCGAAACAGCTTTTTGTATAAGTTCATTAGCGTGGCCAAGGATCATCGGCCCCCACGAATTGATCAGCTCGATGTATTCATTTCCGTCTTCATCATAGACATACGGACCTTTGGCTGATTTTATGAAAATAGGCGAGCCGCCTACTGCACGAAACGCTCTTACCGGCGAGTTAACCCCGCCCGGAATGTATTTCTGCGCATTCTCAAATAAGCTCTGACTTGTTGAAGTGTTCATTCTGGAATCGTTGAATTATCTGTCTACTGGGACCCACTTCGAGCCATTGAACCTCAAAATGGGTGTAATCTGGTTTTCGTTCGATTTGGTATAGTCAAAGCCGGTCAGCAGGTATTCGCTGTCGCCGTACCTTCTTGCTTGAAGCCCGTCGCCGATCTTGTCTTTATACTTATGTACCATTCTTGCAAAAAACGTGAGCTGATCAAAACCCTGGTAAGAATAGACCGATGCGAACGTATTTGTTTTGTTCCAGTAACTTTTTTGGAACTGGCGAATGCTCTCTTTTTCCCGGTCTACATAATCCGGCTCAATCAGTGTAAGTCTTGAACCAAAACGGGAAATGCGCGACTGCTGCTGATTGAAGCTGGTAGATGTTGCGATAACCGGCGTCGTGATCAGCTTTCGGCCATTCAGAACCTCGATCAGATTGGGACCGGAAGTTCCGTCGGACGAGAACAATGTAACGTGCGAAGGTTTGCTGGTTTCAAAAGATGGAATATTGTTTTCCAGCCACTCACGGTCTGACTGGATCTTAGTCATTGCCACAACCCTGCCGCCTTTGCTTTTCCATTCCGTAGCGTAGGAAGCCGCCATAGCTGAATCCTTGCTCGTGCTTCCATAATAGATCACAGCTGACAGCCCGGGTGCCTGTGATTTCATGTATTGTGCAGCACGTTGCGTCTGGTATGTGATAGACGGATGCCCCAGGTAGATATTGGGGGAAGATTTCAGTAAACCCGCGTCAGTTGAGAGCGGATTGACCATTACTGCATTGCTTGCTGCTATGAACTGCGCTGTAATATCGAAAGTGTTGGCATAAAGCGGCCCGATCACGATGTCCGACTGCTGAAAATTCTTGTTGCTGACGATGTTTTCCATTGGTTTGGCATCGTTGCCCACATCATAAGCCCAGAGATTGACCTGGATTCCCTCGGTAGCGAGCTGATCTTTGGCCATAACCAGTCCCAGGTAGTAATCGTAGGCAAACTGGTTGGAGCGCCGCTTCGAGGTACTGAATTCATCCAGGCGGAAGGGTAACAACACTGCCACGTCCAGGTAACCTTTTGTCCATTGCCCCTCCTGTTTCGGAATGCTTCTTCGTGGCGTTTCCTCCGCGGCAGCTACTTTTTCTTTGTTACTGAATTTAAACTGCTTTTGAAGCTGGGCTGCATATTGCTGGTCAACTGTGGTCGATTTAGGAGATTTCTCAATAAACTGAATCAGGATCAATGCAAGATCGCGGTCAGTAGGATACTGCTTTTGCAGGCTGACCAATGTAGGCAGATCGCCCACCGTTGCCAGATAATGCTGTTTCAAACCTTGTACATCTTTCGCCATGGAAGTGTCCTTGATTTTCAGGAGCTGCTCCAGTCCTTCATTGATCTGGCCGGATTCCAGGCCGATAGCGCCCAGCAGGTAATACACATCATTGATCCGGTTCCAGCTGGGATACCTGCTTTGCAACTGAACAAGCATCTGGCGACTCTCGCGGTAACGTTTCAGCTGATAAGCCGACAGTGCATAATAATAATGCGCATATGGTGCGTAGGATGTTTTGACGCTTGCATTCGTCAATGGCGCGAGCTTTTCGATTGCTGCTGCATATTTCCCCTGCTTGTAATCATTAACAGCAGCCCGGTAACGTGTTTCCGACGGAGGCGGCGCCTGTGCAGAGGCGGGGCGCGGTGTAAGAGCGAAAACCGCCAAAATCACTAGAATGAAAACTCTCATCAGATTTGTGGGTCAGTAATTGGATCAAACAAAATAAGGAAACTTGTTTGAAGAGAAAAAAACGGGCAACATTCCCGTTCGGAAATATTGCCCATATATTACGATTCTAAAAACCTTTTATTTCTTTTTCGAGCGTTTCTCGAGTTCAGCCTGCTTCTTTTTTGCCTCTTCTGCTGCCTGAAGTGACTTCTCCAGATACTTCTGGAACTTCGTCTGCTTCTTCTCTCCATTCGCGTTTTTGCGTCTGTTTTCATCCAGAATAGCCCTGATTTTGTCCTCGTTTACAAAGCGTTTGATCAGCAGCTGCTGCGCGATTGTAACGATGTTAGAAACAAAATAGTAGAAGGTAAGACCAGCCGGGAACGAGTTCAGTACAAACATGAACATCAGCGGCATAATGTAACCCAGCACTTTCATGTTGACCGGTCCAGGCTGGGTCGGGGTTATCTGATTGTTGTAGTAGGCATATCCGATACTCGACGCGGTCATCATAACCGTAAACAAACTGATGTGGTTTCCTACCCCGAAAGGTATTGTAAACGGCAGCTTGACTATCGAGTCATAGGTAGATAAGTCACTCGCCCAGAGGAAAGATTGTTGTCTCAGCTCAATGAGGTTCGGGAAAAGGAAGAACAGCGAAAAAAGGATCGGCATCGTGGCCAGTACCGGGATACAGCCGCTCAATGGACTTACACCTACCTGCTGATAAAGCTTCATCTGGTCCTGCTGCTGCTTTGCCAGATCATCCGGGTTTTGCGAACGGATCTCTTCAAGTTCAGGAGCGAGCAACTTCATTTTCGCCATGCTGATATACGATTTGTAAGTCAGCGGCGTCAAAAGCGTTTTTACAAACAACACCAGCAAAATGATCAGCAAACCATAATTGCTTACGAACTTTTCAAGGAAGTTGAAAAGTGGAACAAGGAAGAATTTGTTAATAGGTTTTAAAAATGCGTATCCCAAATAAACGTTCTCGTCGAAATTCTCAGCCTGAACTTTGTCTACCAGGTGGTAATCATTTGGCCCTAAAAAGAACTGAAAGTTAGCCTCGCCTTTTTGTATCGATGCCATTGGAATACCCGCTGAAACCCGCATTGTTTTCACAATTGTCGAATCATTCGGGTTCACATTCGCATTTAATGCAACATTATTGAATGGATGCTTACCAGCAATCAGACCAGCCAGAAAGTACTTGTGCTTGATGGTAAACCATTTTACCGGATCAGCCGTTTTCTCCTCCTCGTTTGCAGTGGGGCTGGTTGGCAGGCTCAGCAGCTCGTCCGTGTAGTAGTTGATTGTCACTACTTCACGGTTTTTCTTCATATCATTTTCAAGTTGCAGAAGATCGTTTTGCCAGTCGAATTTCACCGACTTATCGCCCAGGCCAACTCCATTCGACTTGATACCATAGTCGATCACATATCCGGACCCATGCACTACGTAGGTCTGCTCTACAAACTGGTTGTTTTTGAGATTAACCCGGTAAGTAACAACCGCTGAATCCTTTCCAGCCAGCTGCTGATCTTTCGCGTCTGTTGAAAAGAAAACATCGGTAAGTGTCACATCGCCCGTTTGCGTCGGGAAATCGATTTTGAATTGGTTATGCGCTTCCGAGATCAGATAGAGAGGTTTCTTGTCGTAGGTCTTGTATTTTTTCAACATTACCTCTTTCAAAACCCCGCCTTTATTAGTGAAAACAATGCGGGTATCCTCTGTTTCAATTACCAGATCCTTTGCTTCGACTTTGGCAACCGAGTCAAGGATCGCAGCGGAGGTATTGGCGGAATCGGAAGCTGATATCGGAGTAGCTGCTGCTCTTCTTATTGTATCTGATTTTGTTTGCTCCACAGGCGTTGGTTCCACCGGTTTCGGAACCAGGATCTGGTAGCCAATCAGCATTAGCATAATAAGTACTAAGCCGATAATAAAATTTTTATCCATTATTTACTTAAATTGTTAAAAGAGAAGTCCCCAAGGGACGGCAAAGGTAATAAGTTTTTGCTTTATCAGTTTTTGCCGTCTAGCTCATAGAGGGATTTAGCGATTCCACTGCTTTCTTTTGCAGAGAATAATCCAGCGCCGCTTTCACGAAGTTTACAAAAAGCGGGTGCGGGTTCATGACCGTGCTTTTTAATTCCGGGTGAAACTGGACGCCGATGTAGAACGGGTGGCTCGGCAGCTCGACCATTTCAACAAGGTCGTTAATCGGGTTGATACCTGTTGCAAGCAATCCTTTTGCTTCAAAATCTTTAAGATACTTGCTATTGAACTCGTACCGGTGACGGTGGCGCTCGCTGATATTTGCCTTACCATAAATGCGGTAGGCAAGTGTATCTTTCTTGATTTTACAAGCATAAGCCCCCAAACGCATGGTACCTCCTTTATTTGAGATATCCTTCTGATCCTGCATCAGGTGAATAACCGGGTGATCAGTTGCTGCATCCATTTCTACGGAATGCGCATTTTCCCAGCCCAGAACATTGCGGGCATATTCGATTACCGCCATTTGCATTCCCAAACAAATCCCGAAAAACGGAATGTTGTGCTCACGCACAAACTGAATTGCAGCGATCTTACCTTCTATACCTCTTTCTCCAAAACCGGGCGCTACAAGTACTCCATCCAGATTTTCAAGTTTCTCAACTACATTGTCAGCAGTCAGACTTTCTGAATGGATCCACTCGATATTCACCTTGCATTCGTTGGCCGCACCTGCGTGTATAAACGATTCGACAATGGATTTGTAAGCATCGTGCAGTTCCACATACTTTCCTACCAGACCAATGCGAACTGAGTCCACCGGATTTTTCAATCTTGACAAGAATGTTTTCCAGGAATCCAGGTCCACGTCTTTATCATTATAAATATCCAGCATATACAGCGCACGTTGATCCAGACGCTCTTTCAGCATCAGCAGCGGCACAGCATAAATCGTATCCGCATCCATTGCTTCGATCACCGAATTGACCTGAACGTTACAGAACAAGGCAATTTTCTTACGGATATCATAAGGAAGAGGATGTTCACTGCGGCAAACGAGGATATCCGGCTGTATACCCGACTCCTGCAACATACGCACAGAGTGCTGCGTTGGCTTGGTTTTAAGCTCGCCGGCAGAATTCAGGTAGGGAATCAGCGTGAGGTGGATCACCAGCACATCGTGCTCATTCATTTCGAACTTCACCTGCCGCACTGCTTCTAGGAACGGAAGTGACTCGATATCACCTACGCAGCCGCCGATTTCAGTGATTACGATATCGTAATCGCCAGTCTGGCCGAGTAAAAGCATGTTTCGTTTCAGCTCGTCGGTAATGTGCGGGATAACCTGCACCGTTTTTCCAAGGAAGTCTCCCCGGCGCTCGGCTGTAATAACATTGTGGTAAATACGTCCGGTAGTGACGTTGTTGGCCTGTGAAGTACGCACGTTCAAAAAACGCTCGTAATGGCCGAGGTCCAGGTCAGTTTCGG
The DNA here is from genome assembly GCF_000701505.1 of Dyadobacter crusticola DSM 16708. Taxonomy (GTDB): domain Bacteria; phylum Bacteroidota; class Bacteroidia; order Cytophagales; family Spirosomataceae; genus Dyadobacter; species Dyadobacter crusticola. The sequence continues at coordinate 277,130 of NZ_JNJB01000007.1, forward strand.
CACCATCGTCGGTAACATAGCATTCGCCATGTTCGTACGGATTCATGGTACCTGGATCAATATTTAGATAAGGATCGAACTTCTGAATCGTGACTGAAAGCCCTCTGGCTTGCAGCAATTTTGCTAATGAAGAGGCAATTATTCCTTTGCCCAAAGAAGATGTAACACCGCCCGTAACGAAAATGTACTTCGCGGTCTTTTGTGCTTTAGCAGCCATAAGACGTTGCTGTTTTTCTATGATTACGGGATACAAAGATACACGATTATTGAAAGAATCTTAGCCGCACCATTTTAAATGTTGGTTCATACAGACTAATCATTTGTCTGTCTGAGGAGTTATGAAATATAAATATTTTACGACAGCCGCTACAATGAAGCAATTGAAACGCATTCATGTATGATTTTTTGGTAAATGCATTTAAAATGCATCTTTATAAAGTAAATTGAAAAATATCCGGAGAGCTATTTCTACAAGTGAACCCCGATCTTTTTCCCAAAATCTTAAACCCATTTTCTGCTATGCGAAAAGAACTACTGCTTGCTGCATTGCTCTTCACAGGAGCTCTTGCCTCCGCTCAGAATGCGGCTGATTCGAAAGCGCCGTTGAATATTATTGTATTCGGCGCTCATCCAGATGATTGTGATCTCGGGGCAGGAGGCATTGCTTCCATTTATTCTTCCATGGGACACAAAGTCAAGTTTGTCTCCCTAACAAATGGAGATGCAGGTCACCAGGATATTGGCGGCGGTGAACTGGCACGGCGCAGGCTTGCGGAGACCAAAGAAGTTGCAAAGCGGCTGGGTATCTCTTATGATGTCCTCGACAACCACGATGGCGAGTTGTTCCCCACCTTGGAAAACAGGCTAGCGGTAATCCGGAAGATACGAGAATGGAATGCAGACTTGGTAATTGCGCCCCGCACCAACGATTATCACCCCGATCACCGCAATACCGGAGTAGTCGTACAGGATGCAGCTTACCTCGTCATTGTACCTAACATTCTTAGCAGTGTGCCTCCATTGACCAAAAATCCTGTTTTTCTCTATTTCCGCGATCGCTTCCAGAAACCCAACCCATTCCGGCCGGACATTGCTGTCGACATCACGAACATTCTTGCTAAAAAAGTGGACGGACTCGACGCGCATACCTCCCAATTTTACGAGTGGCTGCCCTGGACAAACGGAGATCTTGCTAATGTTCCCAAAGATCCTGCCGAGCGCAAAAAATGGTTGACATCCGCCATGGAAAAACGCTCCTCAGTAACCCCGGAAATCAGAACCTCACTCGAAAAATGGTACGGTCCGGAAAAGGCAAAAGAAATCAAATTTGTAGAAGTATTCGAGATATGCGAGTACGGCAAACAACCCACGCCGGAAGAAATCAAGCGACTGTTTCCGATGCTGGGGAAGTGAAATTTTGAATGACTGAATGAGTGAATGACTGAATGGATTTAAATGAGTGAATTTTGAATGAGTGAATGAGTGAATAGATCTTGATATACTGTATTCACTGTCTAAACTGTTCATTCACTCATTCACTAACTCACTCATTCACTCACTCACTAACTCACTCATTCTCTACCTCACTCATTCACTCATTAGAATTTTTCCAAGAACCCTTTGACCCAAACGCTCCATCCACCAACCAAAACCTTCCTGCTTCCTACGATAACCTGTCCTTAAAACTTTCGTATCCGAAGCTTCGGATTAACTTAAATTCTTGACCTGGGCTCCATATACCAATGGAAGGTAAGTTAACGCCGTTAAATGTTGTTGTTTTTACCATAGTATAGTGGATCATGTCCTGAAATATGATTTTATCGCCAATGTTCAGGGGGTGGTCGAAGGAATAGTCGCCCATGAAATCGCCGGCGAGGCAAGTCATACCTCCCATTCTGTAAGTGGGCTTGCCCGCTACTGGTTCCTGGTGTGCGCCGGTGATTACTGGCTTGTAAGGCATTTCGAGTGTGTCGGGCATGTGGGCTGCAAAGGAGGTGTCGAGAATCGCGACCTGTATTCCCTGGCTGTCCATTACATCCAGAACTGTGGTTACCAGTTCACCGGTCCGCCACGCAATCGCAGAGCCGGGTTCGAGTATGACGTCCAGGTTATATTTTTCCCGGATTGTCCTAACTAATCGGATTAGCTTTTCGATGTCGTAACCTTCGCGCGTCATCAAATGTCCTCCGCCCATATTCAGCCATTTGGCCTGATGCAACAAATCGCCGAATTTTTCCTCCAATGCTGCCAATGTACGCTCCAAAGTATCTGATCCATTCTCGCAAAGTGTATGAAAATGAATCCCGTCGATACCTTCCGGCAGGATATCAGGCAATTTATCGCGTGTTACGCCAAGCCGCGAACCTGGTACACAAGGATTGTACATCTCGGTTGCCACTTCTGAATACTGCGGATTAACCCTGATCCCACATGAAAGTGCATGCTGCGGGTTTACAGATCTAAACTCCTCTACCCTACTCTGGAAACGCTCCCATTGACTGAGTGAATTGAATGTAATGTGGCTGCTGCGTTCCAAAATTTCGGAGAATTCGCTATCCAGATACGCAGGCATATAAGTATGTGCTTGTACACCAAGAAAATCATTGATCAGTTTCACCTCGTTCAGCGAACTAGCAGTAGCGCCACTCAGGTATTCCTTTACAATTGGAAACGCGCTGTACATTGAAAATCCTTTCAATGCGAGAATGATTTTGCAGCCGGCCGCTTTTTGAACAGAATCGATCAGTTGCAGGTTTTTCCGGAGCAGTTCCTCTTCCAGCACGAAACAGGGCGAGGGTATTTGGTTATAGTCTATCGGCATTTTATAAATGAGTGAGTATCGAATCGTAAAAATGTAATGTTTACCTAGTTTTGTACGCAAAATTAGAGTTTTGAGTTTCCCCGGCTACCATCAATTTGATTTTCCTATAACATTATATATATGTCCTTTCTCGTCCTTGATATAGAAATGACCGGCCCGGAGCCAGGCTGGAATGAGATTATCCAGATCGGTGCCGAGTTTTTTGACGACAGCTGGACTTCCAGAGGCACTTATCTGCAGAATGTTTATCCTGAGAATGAAGAAGCTTTTTCGGTTAAATCGGAGGAAGTACACGGACTTTCGATGACCGACCTGGAAGACGCTCCGATGATTTACGACGTATTGCCTGAATTTGAAAAATGGATCAAAAAAATGAACGCGGGTAAGCCCGGGCTCTCCAATGTGATCATCTGCGGTCAGAGCGTGATTAACGACATCAATTTCCTTCGGTTTGCTTACAGGAATGAAAAGATGAAGTGGTCGTTTTCAAACAAAATGCTTGACCTGCACACTGTATCTTACCTCTTTTTCCAGATCATGGAGAAAAATGGGAAAACAGTTCCGCGCTCGCTCAGCCTCGGGTCTGTGGCAGGATACTTTGGTTTCGAACGCGAGGAGGAAACGCACAATGCACTGGAAGATGCGCGTTTAACGGCCAAATGCTTTAAGGAATTTTTTAAAATGATTGATCGGGTGAAGTTTATATGATCGACTACAATCCTAAAGAGTGGTTTCGCTATATTTTCTATTTCCAGAAAGCAGATACAGTTCGCAAGCTGACGCCACTTATCCTGACCATCGGCGTGTATTCGGCAGCAGTGGCTTACCTCGTGCTGATTTATTTTGATCTGGGCGCCAACAACGACCTGAAAAACATCTCCCTCATGCACTCGCTGCTAGGCTTTGTGATTTCTATGCTGCTCGTTTTCAGAACCAATACGGCTTATGACCGCTGGTGGGAAGGTCGGAAACAATGGGGCTCACTGATGAACAACAGCAGAAATCTCGCACTAAAACTCGCCGGCCTGCTTCCGGAAGAATACACAGACGAGCGGCTTTTCTTTCAGAAAATGATCCCTAATTATGCATTTGCACTGAAAAACCACCTCCGCAACCAATTCCGCCCCGAGGATTTTCAGGACACGCCTTTTCTGACCCGAGCTGCATTGCAAAGCGGCGGACACGTGCCCAACCAAATTGCGGCGGCTATGTTCAGCAAGGTGATCGAGCTACAAAGAAAGGGCGCGCTTCTGCCGGAGCACACGCTTCTACTAAACAACCAGCTGGAATCCTTTACTGACATCTGCGGCGCCTGCGAACGAATCAAGAACACGCCTATCCCATTGTCATACAGCTCCTTTATTAAAAAATTCATTTTCACTTACTGTCTGACGCTACCGATTGGGTATGCATTCAGTCTGCATTTCCTGGTAATTCCATTCGTGATGTTCGTGTTTTACATTCTTGCAAGCCTTGAAGTAATCGCCGAGGAGATCGAGGACCCGTTTGGTGTGGACAGCAACGATCTGCCTGTCGACCGAATCTGTAGTGGAATTCAGTCCTCATCTCAGGCACTGTTGACCTAGTCTGCCCTCAGGTTCGTCGCTATGGTATTAGAAATTGGTTAGAAACTCATTAAAATTTGAGTTGCATAAAAATTTTATTGCGGGCTTCAAACAAACCTGTTTTTTCGAGTTAGTAGTTTTTCTTCACAACTTGTGGGTTAGAGAAAACCAATTTTTCAAAATCTCGCAATTTTTCGCCTTAATCAGGTCAAAAATCAACCAAAAATCAGTCAAAAAGCCCTTTTAACTGAATATTAATCAAATTTACATTCATTATTAAAGGTATTATATTAGAGCAAACCCCATAAAAAGGGTTGATTCGAGTACTCTTAAATGAATGTAATATGAAAAATATCAAATTTCTCGCAACTGCATTTGCTGCGGTAGCTATACTAACTTTCCAGGCAAAAGCGCAGTCCATAGTAGATCCCGGCATTTCGGTTCACAACTATAAGCATCCGAACAAGGCTGCCGAGGCGAAAGCTAAAAAGACAAATACAGTGCAGGTAGCAAACCTGAAAACTGTTGAACGCACCGGCAAATACCAGCGCAGTAAATACATGAGCAGTACGCCAAAGTACGCACCAAGACCCGCTACTTTGGTGGTAATGCGTGATTATAAGGTAGAAGGCGTGCAGCTTAATCCATTGACTTCGCCACGTAATTACAAAACGCAGAACTTCCTGGCGCCTGTGCGTGACACAACAGTCCAAATGGCAGACTACTTCAACAGCACAGACAGATCAGTGTACCCGACCACGGACTAGCCGCAAAAATCCGTTTAGGATAAGCCGGCCTTCCGGTCCGGCTGTTTAGTTTGACTACTGTTTCTAAATCCGGAAATGCAAAGAGCCACGCGCTACGCGTTGGCTCTTTGCATTTAATAATGTTACAAGATTGTTGATACTAAGAAGTATGATAGGAAATCTGCAAGGATAGCGCAGTGAAGAGGTGATCAGCGAGGGAGGTAACCTTAAAGTCGCTTTTCGTTCAAAACAATCCTCAATTTAAAGCCGGCCAGATCGGTGTTAACTTCCTGGCAGAGCCCATTTTTGTACAAATAAATACCCTGCTTTCCGTCAGGAAGTACTACGCCGTATTTTCCCTCAGAAAGCTTTTTTACGCTGCACATCTTACCATATCGTTCCGAATATACCTCGCTTACATTGACCGGTTCTTTGTAATACAGACTTGTTATCGTGCTTTTTATCGGCGCATTGAGTTCAATTCTTGGCTTATCTTCACCATCTTCTCCCGAGAACAGCACTTCGTACAGTGACTTGGTGCTGCTTTTTGTCTGCGTTTTCTCCTTCAGATCGCCATTTACATGATGCGAACAAGTAGCAGATACCAGCTTTCCCTGGACGTAGTTTGTCTGAGTAGCATACTTGCCTTTATAAAACATGATCTTGAAGTCGGACTCAATGCGGTGGGTCTCGTTATTCGTATTTCCTTTATCATCAAAGACCCGCAGCGAGCCGATAGTTCTACCAGCTACAATCACGTCGTACAGGGTTTGTGCGTGGCAGATCGAGCTTGCCAGCATTAAAAGACTAAAAAACAGCGGACCCAAAACTTTCATTCTTGTATTGTTTAGAACTAAATAGCATTCAATTAATATATAACAGTACAAAATTTGTTCCTATTGCCCTGAGCTTGAAATAATAGCTGGCGAAGCTTTAAGTAAGCGTACTTGCAAAACTAAGAAGGAAGCTATGAGCAGTCGACATTGGACCACTTACTTAGCATTTGGCTAGAAGATACCGAACTTCAATGTCAGGTTGTAAGATATGTTGCTAAGATCCTTGTCACTCAGGCCGTTGCCCTTCGCATTGAAAGTCTGCCTATAAGATACGCCCGGACTAAAACGCATCCACTTTAACAAGTTAAACTCCACCTGCACACCGGGCTCCATGACGAAGAAGAACCGTGCATCTCCATCGCTGTCGTAATCATTCCAATCATCGTCCCAAAAGTCGTCATCATCGAAGCGATCGTACTGCAATGTAAATCCCGAGCCGGTAAGCAGGTTTACATTCACATGCACTTTCCTGGTGGACGCAACCACGTATTCCGTCATTAAACCAAATTGGCCGTACAAACACGACATTCTGTTGGCTGAAAAATTCTGATCGACCCGCGGAACCGGGATGTGGTTGGTAGTAGCAGCGCCGCCTACGCCGAGCATGAGCTTCCTGTTTATAAACCAGCCTCCGTAAAGTTCCGACATGCTGGCAAAGCTGCCGTTTATTCTTGTAAACTTGTTGGATAATGCAACATACCCGCCCGATCTGTGAATACCTGAGTTCTTAAAAATTGTCTGATTGTCTTGCGCCGCAGCCTGGTGCGATGCAGCAGCGTACAAAATAATAGCGAGTAGTAAGATTCCCTTTTTCATAAGATTTCGTTGTTTCTTACCAGACAATCCAGAAACCACGCTCCCCTATTCCCGCAAAGTTTTTATCAGAAAATTTATTTGGTTAAAGAGAAATCAAGCTGCTGTATTAATGCGGGATTTTCGGGTGATAAGGTGAAAAATACGCGAACATCACCGTTTTCGCATTTAAGCAAAAAACTGCCTCTCAGGTTATTATCTGCGATCATTTCGGTTGACCCATTTATTCTCCCAGCTCTTTCCAGCAGCTGATCCAGTTCTTTTTTGCGGTGCCCAAGCGACCGGTCCGGAAAGAAGTTTTCGGCAAATATTCCACTCTGTTCCGCATTTTTCCAGCTCGGCAGCATTGACGTGAGCTGCTGCTTTCTTTGCTTTAATATCTCTGATACAGGTAATGGAAGCGGTTTGAGCCCAGCCAAAGTGATGATAGTATCCAACACAGCGGTATTTATGTTCGCCATTCCGGCGTAAGTCCTGTTTGCATACGCAATGATTCCGATCCCATAATCCGGTAAGATTTGCCACTGACTGCCAAAGCCAGGCAAGCCACCGGTATGCCCTATTCCTGTTCTGCCCGTACAATCCTTGCTCCACCGTAAACCGTAGCCGTAGCCGCTGGTCATAGCGCAGGCACGGCCATTGGGGTACTTATAAGATGCATTCAACCCACTGAAATTCCATGGCATCTGCATTTCGCGCACATCGCTGCGGCTTACCGGGCCGGTTTCAGGAGCCGAGCTCGGCGGCCACACAGACAAATGGAATGCAACATATTTACTGAAGTCTTCGATAGAGGTGATCAGTCCGCCCATTGCCCCGTAAGCGCCGTCGTGCAAAAGCTCCTCTTCTTTCCATTGATCGTCTTCGTACCGGTAACCGTGGGCGAGCAGGTTTTGCGGCGCCTTGGTATATTCCCAAATGGTATTTTGCATTCCAAGCGGCTTGAAAATTTTCTCATCTATATACTGCTGATAAGGTTTACCGGAAACCACACTGATGATCCTCCCGAGCAATGCAAATCCGAGGTTGCTGTATTCATAGGTAACACCCGGCACATTGGAAAAGGAAATGCCGCTCTTGATCAATGCGATCAGGTCTTCATCTTTATCATTCAGCTGGCGGTCGCCCCAGGGATTGTCTTCGGGAAAACCTGCCGCGTGCGTCATCAAATGTCTGACGGTAATAGGCGGCGCGTCGGTGGTAGTTGCCCGCATTGTTTTAAGCTCGGGAATGTACAGATAAGCCGGATCATCCAGCTTCAATTTCCCTTCTTTACGCAGCGCCAGGATCCCCATTGCCGTTGCGTTTTTCGACATCGAAGCAATGCGGAAGAGCGTCTGAGAAGTCGCCTTTGTTGAAGTGGCTACCTCCGAAAAGCCCTTTCCGCCCGAGAGCAGCAGCTTTCCATCTACCACCAATCCGAAAGCCAGTCCAGGAAAATGGTTTTTCTCCGCATAGTCTTTATAAAGCTGCTCAATCACCGGCAGTGTAGCCCGGATGCTGTTAAGTCGCTCGCCTTGGGTAGACTGCGCATTGGTGAGAAGGGGAAAAAGAAGGGGGAAAAGACTGAAGGCGACTTTTTTCATGTGCAGCAGGAGTTTTGTATAAAGGACAATTTAGCAAATCCTCCTGCTAAGGCACAATCCAATATCAATAAATTACACGTTCTTTCTTTTGTCCAACACTTACCTATTTATATCATTTAAAAAGTACAAGAATTCTGAAACTTAATCTGCTGATATACGTTAATTTTGCAGTGTAGATGGAATATTTTAGAATCGCAGTCCAATTTTCCCACTTACCTCACTTTCGGAATTTACTTAAAAAAATTATATAAAAAGGCTATTACGAAACACCACTGGGCTTGTCCCGAATGAAAAAAGAAAGTCATGAATTATTCAATTTTTGCACCCTCAGATTCCAGAAAGTATTTGCGCCTTGCGGTAGCGGCTTTCTTCTTTGTTCAGGGGCTGAGCTTCGCCGCCTGGGCGAGCCGGATCCCGGATATTAAAAACATGCTCCATTTAACAGAAGGCGGCTTAGGAACCGTATTGCTTGCATTGCCGATCGGGTTAATGGCGAGCCTGCCGATTTCTGGCTGGATGGTAACACATTATGGAAGTCGTAAAATGGTGCTGATTGGCGCTATTTTGTACGCAACTACATTGGTTTTCATCGGTTTTGTGACACGCACAGAGCAGTTGGTGATTGCGCTTTTCGCCTTTGGATTGTGGGGTAACCTGACCAATATCGCGATCAACACGCAGGCAGTCGCTGTGGAGCAGTTATATGGAAAGTCGATCATGGCTTCATTCCACGGGTTGTGGAGCCTCGCCGGCTTTGTCAGCGCAATGATCGGTTCCCTTTTTATATCGATCAGCGTTCCTCCACATCTGCACTTTACATTTATCGCATTAGCTGCATTCCTAATCATTTTTACAGCCTACAAACACACGATGCCCGAAGGCGAAAAGAACTCGGGAGAAGCACAGCCGCTTTTCGTGAAGCCTGACCGCGACCTGCTCACATTGGGATTGATCGGCTTTTGTGCGATGGTTTGTGAAGGCGCTATGTTCGATTGGAGCGGCGTTTATTTCCAGGAAGCAGTACACGTTCCTGCATCGATGACCACATTGGGTTATGTTGCTTTTATGGGTACAATGACGGGCGGCCGTTTTGCCGGTGACTGGCTTGCCAACAAGCTCGGAAGAAAGAAAATGTTGCAGATCAGCGGCTCATTAATGGGAACCGGATTGGCAGTCGCAGTGCTTTTCCCCTACCTAATACCAGCTACATTCGGTTTTCTGATGGTTGGTTTCGGTGTATCTTCGGTTGTTCCGCTGGTATATAGCGCAGCTGGCAAGTCCACCACAATGTCTGCCGGAATGGCGCTGGCTGCGGTTTCTTCCATCAGCTTCATTGGCTTTCTGATCGGTCCTCCATTGATTGGTATCGTAGCCCAATTTGCAGACCTCCGCTGGTCTTTCGCGATCGTTGGTGTGCTGGCTTCGCTGACTGCCTATCTGGCGACGAAAGCAAAATTGATCAGCTAGTCTGCTGGTATAAAAATTTGACCTGGGGTATCGGATAACGGTATCCCTTTTTTTATGTTAAAAATGAGAACTTCTGGACTGATCCTGGTTATATTATTCGCGATCACAGGTGGCACTGTGAACGCTCAGAAAGACACAATACGCAATCTGGATATCAACCTGGAAAACTACGAATATCCTTTTCCTGTGTCTTACATCGAATTTGAATCACAGACCGAGAAGCTCAGAATGGCATACATGGTAGTGAAGCCAGCCCATGGTAATGGACGGAGCATTATGCTGCTGCACGGCAAGAATTTCAATGGTGCTTACTGGGAACAAACGGCAAAAGCGCTTTCCGACAAAGGATTTCAGGTCATTATTCCGGACCAGATTGGTTTTGGTAAATCAACAAAGCCGCTTCATTTCCAATATTCTTTTCACGAGCTGGCAGCAGGCACAAAGCGTATTCTCGACAAACTGAATATTACAAGAATTATCGTCCTTGGTCACTCCATGGGCGGAATGGTTGCAACGAGGTTTACATTGATGTATCCCGAAATTGTCGAAAAACTGATCCTTGAAAACCCGATTGGATTGGAAGATTACAAAGTGAAGGTACCCTACCAATCAGTTGACAAATGGTATATGAGCGAGTTAAAGGCTGATTTTAATTCAATCAAAAACTACCAGCTAAACAGCTATTATGATGGCAAATGGAAGGATAGCTACACGAAATGGGTAAACCTGCAAGCAGGCTGGACATTGAATAGAGACTATCCCCGCGTCGCATGGAACTCCGCTTTAACCTATGATATGATCTACTCGCAGCCGGTTTGTTATGAGTTTGGGCAAATTAAAGCGCCTACATTGCTGATCATCGGTCAGCGAGACCGCAGTGCCGTGGGCAAGAACCTGGCGCCGGAGCATGTACGCAAAACGCTGGGCAACTACCCGGAACTGGGCCGGAAAACAAAAGCCGCAATCCCCAACAGCGAGCTGGCGGAACTCGGTGACATCGGCCACCTGCCGCATGTTGAGGATTTTGAAAGGTTTATTGGACCACTCATGAAATTCATCGAAAAGCCCTGACCATTGCTGGTTGATCAGGCGAAGAACTGCTTTACATAGTTGCGACTTGTCAGGATTGCACTTTGTACATCTTTGATACTCCCTTCGTAAGCTTTGTCTTCCACTTCGATCACCACTGGTCCGCGGTAACGCACATCTGTCAATGCAGCAAAGAATGCACGCCAGTTCACATCGCCTAAGCCCGGTAATTTTGGAGAATGGTATTCCAAAGGATTCGCCAATATCCCAACACGATCTAATTTACTTTTATAAACTTTTGCATCTTTCAAATGGACATGATGTAAACGAGATTTATAATTGTAAATCGGATAAGTTTCATCCATCATTTGCCAGATCATATGCGAAGGATCGTAGTTCAAGCCGAATATAGGGCTTGGAATGATTTCGAACATCCTGTCCCACACAGCCGGACTGATCGCCAGGTTTTTTCCACCAGGCCACTCATCGTCGGTGAAGAACATGGGACAATTCTCAATCGCTAATTTGATGTTGTTCTCCTCGGCTACCTTCACGACTGCCGGCCACACATCAGCAAAGCGCGCGAGATTGTCTTTGATACTCTTGGAAGGGTCTCTCCCTATGAATGTAGTAACAACCGGAATATCCAGCTTCGCCGCCCCCCTGATCACTTCCTTGATATGTTCAAGATAGTATTCAGACTTGCTCGGGTCGGGATCCAGCGGATTAGGATAGTAGCCCAGCGCCGACACGAATACGCCGGCTTCTTTCAATGTGTGTTTGATTTCCGAGATCCGCGCCGGAGTCAGGTTAAGTACGTCGATATGGGTAACACCTGCGTACCGTCTGCTATCTGCATTATCTGCTGGCCAGCACATCATTTCGACACATGAAAAACCGTGATTGGCAGCAAACTGCACCACATGCTCAAAGCCGAAATCGGCCAGGATTGCGCTATTAAAACCTAATTGAAGCATATTAGAGATGTTTTTTGGGTAAACTTCAGTAAAAAAGCGCCGTAGTTCAACAATTCACCCGGATTCCATCCAAATTTTGAGCGCCTTCATCAATTCAGGATGCCACTGGTAATTATCTCCGCACCTGATATCCTTCAAATTTTAGTAATATTGACCCGGTGAAACCAATGAATTTTAACACGTTATACAACTATGGCAGACTCTGAACAGGGTATCGGAAAGAAAATACTCAGCTTTTTCATTAAGGAGAGTGAAGAACCAGCCAAAGCTGTTCCAGTGACTAAACCGGCGGCTGAACAGCCCCGACAGACCGTCGCCCCCACAGTCCCCAACGTGGCGGGTACTATGAACATCGACCGCAAATTTGTTGAACATTTTGTAAGTCTGTTGGAAAAAGCCAACCTGCCCGGGCCCGACTATTTTGAATACAAACAGGCCTTGCAGAACATGGAGGGACTTGGGCTCGGCGAAGAAAAGCAGTTCCAGGCAGCCTGGGCTAGTTTCAAGGCAATGGGCGGAGCAAAGGATACGTCCATTCTGCAATCCTCCGCAAACCAGTACCTGGCCATTCTGGATAAAGATCGCAGCTCATTTTTGAAAGATGTTGAAAAAGCGATCAAAGATCGGGTCGGCGCATTGCAGGATGAGCAAAAACGGCTAGAGGAGTCAAATGTCTCATTGGTCCAGCAGCTAGCTGAAATTCAGAGGAAAATAGATGAAAATAAAAACCGACTCGGACAAATTTCGGGCGAAGTAGCGGAACAAAGTGCGAAGATCAATGCGAACAAAGACAGTTTCGAGATTACATATCTCAGCTTTGTTGAACAAATTAAATCCGATTTGAATAAAATAAATCAATATCTCAAATAACCTGACTTCTCGACAAAAATGGCAACACCAGATTTTTCACAAATAGGCGGATCGCAGGACGATGTTTCCAAGCGGTCTTACTGGAGTAAACCCGAGGGAATTACCTCCCTACTTTTTATGGGTGGTCTCGGCGCGGCCGCGCTATATTACTGGAACAAGATTGCAGCCTTCCTGATAGAGGTGACGCAAAATACCTTGTACCTCGGCTTTCTGATGGCCGTACTTGCGCTGGTGATCTTCCTGTTTACAAGCAAGGACGTACGCACCGCTGTTTTTTTCCTGTTCAAAACATTGATGCGAAAAATCACCGGACTGGTTATCAAGCTGGATCCGATCGCGATCATGAAAATTTACATTGATGATCTGAAAGAAAAGCGTGAGAAAATGCAAGGGCAAATCAATACGCTTGCCGGTCAACTTGTGAAATTGAACAAAAACATCAATGAAAACAATGAGCGCATTAAGCAGAAATTCGCGGAAGCCAATAAGGCAGGTACTATGCTCGACCGCCCGGGAATGAAGGAAACTGCTTCGCTGGCGACGATTGAAGGCGCAGGCTTGCAGGAAATGAATGAAAAGCTTTTCCCACTTCAAAGGAACATGAAGACGGTCCTGGAATTTATGGAAAAGGTTAATAAAAGTGCCGACTACATTATCAAGGAAACCGAAATTAAGGTAAAGCTCAAAGAGGCAGAGTACCGGATCGTGAAGGAAAGTTCCAATGCATTGCGCACTGCAATCAGCATTTTCAAAGGCAATCCGGATAAGAAATTCTATTTCGACGAGTCAATGGAGTATATCCAGGATGATATGAGCCAGAAACTGGGCGAGATGAAGCGCGCAATGGACTTGTCGCTTGACTTTATAAACGGAGTGGACGTGCAAAACGGTCTCCTTTCTGATAAGGGACAGGCAATGCTTGAAGCTTATAATTCTGGCCAGTTCAAACTAATCCAGCTCGACAGCCCGCAGGCACCTTCCAGTCGACCAACTGAGGTACCCAAAGATTCGAGTTACCGCGGCCTTCTTGACTAATACATTTTGTTCAAATATTTAACATCGTTAATCTCTAACACAAACCCATGAAAAGACTCACAGTTGCCGGTCGCCTGATCATTACGGCGCTTATTTTAGGAGCAATATTTGTCGGATATAAGTACCTGGGCGGCCAACAGGCGCTCAACCAGATGGCGGAAGACCGGGCCCAAAGCCCGGAAAGTCAGGCTACAAATGCCAGCGAAGACGAAAGTACCCCGAGCGAAACTGCAAGCGGAGATTCAGAAGCAGTTAGCTCTGACGCATCTGCATTCAACTACACCGCACCTGCACCGGTTGATGGAAAGCTGAAAGGTGTTGTCGAGCTTGGCGCAAGCGGTTTCAATTCTTTCATTATCAAAGTAGATAACCAAAAGCGCTGGTCACTTGAAAAGTCTGAGTTCGGAAATAGTCTGGTCACTGAGAATATGGCAACCGACGAGGACATTCGCATTGGTCTTAAGAAGTACATAGGCGGTATGCTGGATTTCGGGGTGGGCAGCAAGGACATTCATTTCGTCGTAAGCTCCGGTGCTGCAAAAGCTGAGGTAACCCAGAAGATCACGCGCGTTCTGAAGTCAATCGGATATGTAGTAAACCAGGTGACTGCTGAGCAGGAAGGGCAGCTAGCGCTTAAATCGGTACTACCTGCGGAATACGCCGATAAAGCTTTCGTAGTCGATATTGGCTCAGGTAACACGAAGATTTCCTGGATGGAAGGCAGCAAGGTTTCAGCACTGGAATCTTACGGTGCAAAGTACTATCAGGATGGAGCAGATGATGCGAAGGTTTACGAAGAGGTATCTTCCAAATCAAAACAAATTCCTGCTGACAAACGCAAAACCTGCTTTATCATCGGAGGCGTACCTTTTGAAATGGCAAAAGAAGTACGCAAAGGCAAGGAGCGGTACACCACCCTGAGCGAGCCCCTCGCCTACTCCAAACTGACTAATGCAAAATCGAAAGCAGGCGTCAACATTTACAAAGCCGTAAAAGACGCAACCGGCTGCGACCAATTCGTATTCGACTGGGACGCTAATTTTACGATAGGTTTTTTGTTGGGCTTGTAGGAAGAGTTGGGGGGGAGGATGGAGGAAAGGGAGGATGGAGGAAGTTACAGATGTTAATTACATTTATAATTTACACAAGTAAATAACATCTAACATCTTCTCCAATCCTTAATCTTCTTTTCTTCTTTTCCTCCCCTTCACCCCTTTCCTCCCTTTCCTCCCTTTCCACCCCTACCGCCCCAATCCAGAATAACAAGAAAAAATGACGCTATCACAACTATTTCAATATATCTCTTCAAATCCGTGGCCGGCTGTGGCCTTTTTTGCTTTAATGCCGGTACTAGCCTGGGCCATTGGTGAGTTGGCGAATGGGAGCCGTGATGTTCGGTTCTGGAGTTATGTGTATGCGGTGCTGGTTTATGCGGTTAGTATCCCCGGCATTTTTGCATTTACGCTGAACATCTACCTTTTTCTTTTCGAGAGACAGAGTATCTGGCAAGCCAATATCATTCTCCAATTTTTTCCGATCATTTCGCTTGCATTGACGCTCATGCTGATCAAGCGGAAGATACCTTTCGCATTGATCCCCGGTTTTGGCAAAATTTCCGGATTTCTTACGCTCATTGCCGCCCTCATTGGATTGATGTGGTTCTTCGACCGATTGCACTTAGTAGCATGGACTTACATTCCATTTTCTGTGATCTTGATCGGTTTTGTGCTCACTTTGCTAGCGATTAGATTTGCATGGAGCAAACTGTTCTGAAATCCGGTACATACATTCAAATCTCCGTTAAGGCTGAACAGAAGCTTGCGGCCCGCAAGCTGGTGGAGCATTCGCTGGCGCACCATCGTGTTGCTAATATCTGGGACAAAGCCCAGGTGTTACCCGCCAGTACCCGAATGCTCCGGTTCACGGGCACGCTCGGCGAGATCGTTTTCGCAGATTCCTTTCACTTACCCCGCCCTACCCGATCTTTCGGCGCAGATGATGGCCAGGACTGGGGCCAAGATTTCTTGATCACGTCGGAATTGCAGGATTTTTCGGTGGATGTGAAATCAATGAAGCGGCGGACGGGAAGCCTTGCTGGCGAGTATGTACTTAATATTCCCGCTTCTCAGCTGAACAAGCCAAAATCGAAAACCACGCATTACTTCTGCATTTCATTTCACCAATCTGAAACAGATGGCACGATTGCCTCTCTGCTGGGATTTATCGACAAATCTGCATTGCAGAATGGTGAAGTCGGCAAGTTCTACGCAGCGGGAACCAAGCGGGTCAGGGCCGACGGTACTTCATTTACATTCAACGAGAATACTTACGAGATCCTGTTCAAAGAAATTTCGCCGGTAACACCCACCGCCTATATCAGATCACTGACGGGCTTTCGGGTTTGCGCTTTGAAATAAGTAGTTTTAGAGGTGTTCTCTCCCGAAAACGATCGATTCGGGAAACTTACCAGGATTTTTGTTTTCATAAATGGCATCACAGTCACGCACTTACCAGAAGAAAAAGCTCCTCGGGCAAGTTTACACACCGTCGCATATAGTTGAAAAGATCCTTGGATTATGCGGGTTCTATCAGGCAGATTTGGCAGCAGTCCAAATTCTGGACCCTGCTTGCGGAGACGGCCGCTTTCTGGTGCCGATCGCTTCCTATATCATTCAAAATACACCGCGTGAGCTCCTTCCTGAAAAGCTCAGCCAGATCCACGGCTGGGATATTGATCCGCTTGCCATTACTGCGTGTCTAACTAATCTGAATGCACTCGTGGAGCCGCTTGGAATTTCCGTCGCCTGGAACCTTTCGGTTTGTAATGCATTGACGCAAAAGGACATCCAGCAAAAGTTTGATTTTATTGTTGGCAACCCGCCTTATATAAGGATCCAGCACCTGGAAGAACAGCAACGGACTTTTATTAAAAACCATTACGCATTTTGCCGCTCAGGATCCACAGACGCTTATGTGGCATTTTTCGAACTTGCCACCACACTGTTGTCAGAAAATGGGGTATGCGGATTTATAACACCCAATTCTTTCTTCATTTCGGAAACAGGCAGGCCGCTTCGATCCTATTTTCAAGAGGAGCAGAACCTTATTCACGTTACCAATTTTGCCGAGATAAGTGTTTTCGAGAATGCTTCCACTTACTCTGCAATTACCGTTTTTGGAAAGAAAAAGGCTCCTGATTTTACCTTTGAGAAATGTACTTCTGCCAATCTCACTTATGAATCCAGACGCATTGCATTCACCGACCTGAGTGATCCCTGGCAGCTGTCGGTATCCTCCGTGTCCGTTCAGGAAGGCAGCAAGTTAGGCGATATTTGCAAGATCTCAGTTGGACTTACAACCCTCGCAGACGCATATTATCTCTTCTCGATTATCGAAGAAAACGACGATATCGTATATGCCAAGAACAAAAACGGCGATTTCGTATATCTTGAAAAGGAGCTGTTAAAGCCGATTATCAAAGGGTCAAAACTAAAATCCGCAACAGATCCAGTCACTGAGTACATTCTTTTCCCATATCAGAAAAATGAATCTGGCAAACAGCAGATTATCAATGAAGAAACCCTTAAAACGCAGTTTCCGAAAACTTTTTCGTATTTGCTTAAAGTAAAACCCGCGCTCGATCGTCGTGATAATGGGAAGCCTAATCCAGTTGCGTGGTATGCATTCGGCCGGTCTCAGGGCTTAGACAGTTCATTTGGCAAAAAGATCATTTTTTCACCCATGAACAAGAAGCCCAATTTTGTGCTGTACGAGAACCCGGATGTGACTGTGTATTCCGGCTATTTTATTAAGTACGAAGGTGACCATGAGCCATTATTAGCGCAGCTGAATTCGCAGCGAATGGCCGACTTTATTGCTGTGGCTGGCAGAGATTTTCAGGGAGGCTACAAAGGTTACAACAAAAAAGCAATTGAGAATTTTATAGTTACCAGTCTGGTACCAGCTTGATTTTCAGTAGAACAAACGTAAAACATCACACTTAAAACCTATAAATAAACGAACGTTCATTTATATTTGCCGCATGATAATATTGATAAGAATTTGAGAACAAGAGACGTCAACAAAGAGGCATTGATTCGACAGAAAGCGGTCGAAATGATCGTAAATCATGGGTTTGACGGTTTGAGCATGCACAAACTTGCTAGGGCGGCAGGCGTTTCCGTGGCGACGATCTACATTTATTTCCACGACCGGGAAGATCTGATCCAGCAGCTTTACACCGACGAGACCAACAAGATGTTTGATGCGACATTAAAGAATTTCGACCCGGAATCGCATTTCGATGAAGGATTGCGGATACAGTGGCTCAACCGGATGCATTACTGCCTGGAAAACCCTTTCAGCCACACGTTTATAGAACAGCTGCGCCACTCTCCGCTGGTGAGCCGCTCCAATGTAGATGCGCGGTTTACCGAAGCAATGGGCAGGTTTGTACATAAAGCGATTGAGCGCCACGAAATAGTGCCGCTTCCTGTTGAGATTTACTGGTCAGTTGCATTTGCGCCATTGTATCAGCTCGTCAAGTTTCATATTGCAAAGTCCAGTATGCCCGGCCGGCCGCCTTTTATTTTTGATGAAGAAAAAGTAAATCAGACACTCGGTTTGGTACTGAAAGCTTTGAAGCCGCAACCTTGAAATGCATTCAGTATCGTACCGAACAACTACTTAGCTATGAGCGAACACGTTTACCACGAAGAATACGTCCTCGTTTTCAGGACGAATGTCAAAAATAAGCGCCACGTTAAGTCTATATCGCCGCTGCTGGACGGACATACCAGTATCATCAGGTGGAATATAGACCTCAGCGATATCGACTACGTGCTCCGAATTGAAGCCACGCAGCCGGAATGCGCGCCAGTTATCGCGCTTTTGCAACAAGCTGGCTACGCGTGCGAAGAATTAACAGACTAATCGACTTCCTACATGACGGAACAAAAAAAGCCGACTTTCACCGGCTATGAGAAATTTATTATTGCATTGCTGGCCTTCCTGCAGTTTACGGTCGTGCTGGATTTCATGGTCCTCTCCCCACTCGGGTACATTCTTTTGGAAAAACTTTCGATTACAACCAGCCAGTTTGGGCTGGTTGTTTCGGCCTATGCATTCAGCGCGGGAGCAGCGGGCCTCATTACCGCGGGCTTTGCCGATAAGTTTGACCGGAAGAAGCTGCTCCTTTTCTTTTACACGGGATTTGTAATCGGCACTTTCCTTTGCGGAATCGCGCCTACTTACCACTTTCTGTTGGCCGCCAGAATTTTCACCGGACTTTTTGGCGGTGTGATCGGCTCCATCGGCTTTGCGATTATTACGGACCTTTTCCCGATCCAGGTTCGCGGCCGTGTCATGGGGTTTGTTCAAATGGCGTTTGCAAGCAGCCAGGTTTTGGGGATACCAATCGGATTGTATCTCGCAAAAGAGTACAGCTGGCACGCGCCGTTTCTGATGATCGTCGGTTTAAGCATTATTGTTGGGGTGCTGGTTGTGTTTTTTATGAAGCCGATCAATGCACATTTGAAACTCCAAACCAAGACGAACGCGTTTCAGCATTTGGGTAAAACTCTGGCAAGACGGTCATACCTCCAAGCCTTCGCCGCCACTACCCTGCTCGCGACCGGCGGTTTTATGCTGATGCCCTTTGGTACTGCTTATGGTGTCAACAATCTCGGCATTCAGGAGTCGCAGCTTCCTACATTATATATGGTAACCGGCTTGTGCATGCTTGCATTCAGTCCGCTGATCGGGAAGCTGAGCGACAAGATTGGCAAGTACAAAGTGTTCCTCTGGGGCTCCTCCATTGCATGCATTATGACACTTATTTATTGCAATCTGAGCGTGACGCCACTTTGGATTATTATCATATTGAACATTCTGCTTTTCGTCGGTATTACCGGCCGGATGATCTCTGCTTCGGCTTTGATGAGTGCTGTTCCTGAGCCGCAGGATCGGGGTGCATTCATGGGGATCAACTCGTCGGTCCAGCAGATTTCAGGTGGGATTGCTTCTCTAATTGCCGGCTTCATCGTGTACGAAACAAGTACCGGCTTCCTTGAAAACTATCCATTACTCGGGAACGTCGTTGTGTTTGCGATTGTGGTAACTGCGTTTTTAATGTATCGTATTCACAAGTACGTTACCCATAAAACTCAGTCGGCGCCAGCTTCCGGGGCAGCTATTTAGGAGTTTGTAATCAGCCACCAGCTTGGCAACATTGCTCTTTCATATTTTCGAAGGAACAATCACCGGGCTGGTGGTTTTTTTATGTTTGAATCAACGTAAACTAATATCCCTTATACCAGCACCTTATAGAATAAAGTCAAAAATTCTTGAAATAAATTCTTTTTATACTTTTTGATCTTTTAAAAAGATTTATACATTTACAAAGACAAAAACTTTTGAGGCTTTTTATTCATTCAGATTAGTAGTAAAATTATTTTACGTTTATTTACGTATCCGACGTGAAATAAACGACAAACATTTTATACTAATAATACTTTTAAATGAAAATCATCAGTATTGTCAACAACAAGGGTGGTGTGGGAAAAACTACGTCTGCTCAGAGCATTGCTGCCGGTCTCAGCAAATTTGCGAATGCAAGGGTGCTGGTTATTGACCTGGATGCACAAGCCAGTCTTACGAAAAGCTTCGGCATTCAGCACGCCGGCTTGAAAAAAGACAGTGGTTCGTTCATCACCGGTGAATATGAATTTGACGAGATTGTTAAGCGTGTTGGCGACATCGATGTATTGCCCGGATCGGCAGAAATGATCCATCGTGAAGACACGATCAGGTCGGCCCCTGTTTTTCCATTCAACCTGAAAATTGCTTTGGAAAAAGTAAAAGAGTTGTACGATTTCGTGATCATCGACTGCCCTCCTGCCCTGTATGGTAACACGAGACTGGCGCTGGTTTCATGCCACCAGTATTATGTTCCGCTGCAGGCTGAGTTCTTGAGTTATGAGGGTTTGAGAAACTTCCTGGTTTACTCTGCCGAGATCAAAAAAATAAGTCCGAGTACAAACCTCGGCGGCGTTTTCGCCACTAGGTATAACCCGAAAATCCGCAAGAAGATCAGCCACGAACTGATCAATGCGACAAGGGAGCAACTTGGTGAAGTATTTATGGATTCGTACATTCGCGATAACATAGCCTTGTCTGAGGCCCAGGCAAACGGCACAACGATATTCGATTACGCGCCCGATAGCAATGGCGCAGAAGATTATTACAAGCTAACTAAAGAAATACTCGAACGAATTAATAACTGACACTTATGGCAAAAGAGAGGAAATTTGATTTTGCGCCACTTCCGCTGGTAGCTGATGTCCAGGAAGAGCCAAACAAACCCACCGAGGTGATTGAGGGAGCGCCAACCAAAGTAACATTCGATTGTGACTACATTCTAATGGAAAACATGAAGGATTATGGATACTGGGAGGGGCTTACACAGAAAGACATCATCCTTGAATCTTTAAAGCTGTATTTTCAGGATAAAGAGATCCGTCCGCGCCCGGACAAAATCCGAAACCGCACCAAGGTCGGACGAAAGCCTAAATCACTTACAGATTAACATACACAAAAAAGTCTCCGTGAGGAGACTTTTTTGTTTTCACTGCACGGCAATCTTTCCCGAAAACTCCCGGTCTCCATTCGTGACCTTGTACAGATACAAACCTGCCTGAACCGGCAGCTTCAATTCTGTTTCGCGCGTGAAACTCTTGCTTCGGATAATCTTTCCCGAAAGATCAAGTAGCGTCAAGGTTGATTTGCCCCCGACATTCGTAGTAACCTTAATGAAGTCACTTGCCGGGTTCGGTGATATGCGCACCCACTCTTCTGTCACATTACCTGCTGACAACAGCCGCTCTACACTTACTTCCGTTTCTGCTCCGGCTGAGCAACCATACATATCAGTTCCCTGAACTGTGTACTTTCCTGAATGTTCCTGAATTGCAAATGGAATGGTGATCTCTGCTCCTGTTGCGGTAAAATTACGCGGGCCTTTCCAAACGTAACTGCTCGCCCCTGTTGCATTGAGGACGATGGTCCCACCTTCCAGATACGGTCCTGTATTTGTAACCTCAATCACTGGAAGTGGCAAAACGGTAATCGTCGCAGTCGCCTTCTGATCAGTGTCGACGCAGGATGCGGTGTAAGTCGCTGTTTTTTCAGGCTGGATCCGGATCGCATTGCCAGTCTCGTCCGTCGACCAGCTTACTTCACCCGGGCAGCCGGATGCAGTAAGCGTAACAAACTCTCCCACGCACAGGCTATCGTCACTGGCTTTGATCTTTAATATAGCCGGTGAGTTGGATTTGATGTTCCATTCAATGGTTCTTACGCGTTGCTGTGCCAGTTCTTCCGACCTGCTCATGTAGGTCGAATCGAAAACGGTGGCAGTCAATTTCCCAAAAGCCGGCAAATCGGAAGGTGCAAGTGTGATTTCATCTACGCCGCCGGCAACTGTTTCTCCGTCGAGCTTCCATTCAACCTGCAAGGAATTGGGCGCCGGCTTCAACAACCCCAGCCGGAATTTAGTTGGCGCAGTAACAAGGTACTCCGATGCATTGCTCGGCTCTATCTTTTCAACTGGGTTCACCAGCGACAGGATCGTTTCGGTTGTAGCCTCGCGGCACACGACACAGAACTGCTGGTTCAGGTATTCCATTAAACAGGTTGCATTCGCAGGCTTGTGCCAGGTTGCAGCGGGGCCGTCTTCTCCGTGCTTGTAAATGCCGATCCCAGGTATGTCAAGCCATTTCTTCCATTTCACGCGGGAACGATCGGTTACTGCGGTCATATTTGCCGCTTCTCTTCCGTACTGCGGGCCGGCCCAGTATTCATCGTTTAATGCTGCAAACGTGTGCCCGATCTCGTGCGCGCCGATCGCATTGGCACTCTCATCCAATGTATGTACCGCAATGGACCCGCCCGAGCCTCCGTAAAACTCGGTATTTACCAGCATAACAGTCAGGTCGTAAGTAGGAAAATTGGCGGCGAGTATATTAAATACGACTCCATAATTGACAGTTACCAGCCTGTGTATGGAAGATCCGAATGTTCCTCCGTAAAAGGTTTTTTTCTGTGTAACCGGCTGATCCGGGTAAGCGTCGGGCGCGGTCCCCGGGTTGGTCACGCCGCTTTCTTCTGAGGGAGTTGGAATGGAGAAAAAATTGAAATAATTCCTGTACTTACTATAAGGTGCATAATCGAGAAAGAATTCGGCAAATTTCCGCGCCTCCTCGTTGAACTTTGGAAGTTCCTCTTTCGTAAAGCCGTCCCCAAGAATGACGACGTTGATGCGATTATCAACCGGACCGGATTTGTACAGCGTATCTACAGGGAAAGTTTGCCCGAAGACCTGCGATAGCAGCAGGGTATAAAATAGCGTGGTAAAAGTTCTCTTCATCGTTTCAGATTAAGGGTATAAATCTTAGTGGGTTCCTGGCCTGGTTTCAGGCTATAAAAATCAAGTTTCTCAATGTTAGGATCGGCCTGCATACGCATGGTGAAGGTACCTTCGGTGGCAAACTGCTCTTTTCGGGTGATCGTTCCGGAAGGATCAGGTACCTCAACTTCCCGGAACAGCGGATGCTCAAAAACCATCGGCACTTCCAATGCGCTTGTCCTGTACCTGGGAACAACCTGTATCTGATAAGGATATTCCACCGACCGACGCAGGTTCTTCAATTTCCCCGTTCCTGAAACCGAGCTCACCAGACTGATCTGTTCCGGGCTCCCCTGTTCCGGTTGACTTACACGGAATTCCAGAAAAAGGATCTGATCTCCCGCCGCGGGATTGAACATTCTGACATCATTTAGATCCAAAACTCCCATTTGTTTGCTGCACCCGGAAAAAAGCTGCCCTATTATTAATATGTATATAAAAATGAATCGATTATGCATGCACACCGGTTTTGGGTCTGGCCTTGGTAAATTTACATCTTTCCCCAGCAAATTCACAGGAGAACAAATGGCGTTTATCAAACGTAAGACTCCGCTGTTGATCTAACGGTTGTATAGGCCTGCAACATCATTGCAATGACCTGATTTTCAGCACCTGAAACCCTGTTGCACGCCTTTGAAACGTATCTTTGAAAATCATAAATCGAGTGACCAATGGAATTGCAGAATAAAAATAAAGTACAAGCTCACGCAGAAGATTGCTGCTCAGGCACTAACGTACATCAACACAAAAAAGCCCACGAACACAACCACGATCACGACGGACACGATCACGGACATAGCGGCAATGCCGGATCGCTGCAAAGTCGCTGGATGCTATGGCTCAGTCTGGCGATACTGCTCGGGACGCTGACTGCCACATTCATTTTCAAGCTTGAAGTTAGTCGGCCCGTTGAAATCGCATTGATGCTTACTGCCTATCTGCTGGCGGGTAACAAAACCATACTTACAGCCGGCAGAAGAATCACGCGAGGTGATTTTTTCAATGAATTTACATTGATGACCATCGCTACGCTCGGCGCTTTTTACATTGGCGAGTTCAGCGAGGGTGTGGCGGTAATGATCTTTTACGAGATTGGAGAGCTCTTTCAGGATATCGCTGTAAGCAGGTCCAAAAATTCGATCAAAGCGCTGCTCGACATCAGGCCGGACTCAGTTACGGTCATCAGAAATCTGGAAAATATCAGGATTGCCCCAGGCCAGGTGCGCGTTGGCGAGTCGATACTGGTGAAGCCAGGAGAAAAAATCGCATTGGATGGCCGGCTTATCACCAAGTCTGGAATCTTTAACACGGCAGCATTGACCGGAGAACCGAGACCGGATGTAATCGCAGCAGGAAAGCCGGTGCTTGCCGGGATGATCAATACCGAAAAGGCTGTTGAAATAGAAGTTACTGCGCTTTTCAAGGATTCAAAACTCTCTCGGATACTGGAAATGGTGCAGGATGCGACGGCCAGAAAAGCACCAACCCAGTTGTTGATCAGCAAATTAGCCAGGATTTATACGCCGATCGTTTTTCTGCTCGCAGTACTGATCATCTTTCTGCCTTATCTTTTTACCCCTGATTATAACTTCGATCAATGGCTGTACCGGGGAATGGTGTTTCTCGTAATCGCCTGTCCTTGTGCATTGACGGTCTCCATTCCGCTGGGTTACTTTGGCGGAATTGGTCTTGCCTCACGAAATGGGATTCTGGTGAAAGGAGCCAATTTTCTGGACGTTATGACCAGGATCGACACGGTGGTTTCGGACAAAACGGGTACCCTCACGAAAGGCGTATTTGAAGTCCAGCAGGTGCAAACAACAATGGACAAGGCCGAATTTGTTCGACTCGCCGCCTCGCTCGAAAGTTACTCCACGCACCCGGTCGCGAAAGCAGTAGTTGCATTTGCAGCCGAACAGCGGCTGGACAAACCGGAACAAGTAGAAGAACTTTCGGGACTTGGATTAAAGGGCATTATTAATCAAAAGCAGCTTCTGGCCGGCAATCTGAAATTGCTAGAAAAGTTCTCAGTAGACTATCCTTCGTCTCTTACGGATATCCCAGAGACCATCGTGGCTGTCGCAATCAATGGTACCTACGCCGGACATTTCATAATTGCTGACGAGATTAAAGAAGATGCCGCCACGACAGTGAGCGAGCTTGCTAAAATGGGCATTGAAACCATTATGCTGTCGGGTGACAAACAGGCGGTGGTTACCAGCACAGCCAGCCGGTTGAACATCCGCACGAGCTACGGCGGACTACTTCCCGAGGATAAAGTGCGGGTAGTTGAACAGCTGAAAGCAGAGGGCCGGCGCATCGGATTTGTCGGCGACGGTGTTAATGATGCTCCCGTGATTGCATTGGCGGATGCGGGTATCGCAATGGGCGCGCTGGGTTCTGATGCTGCGATCGAAACCGCAGACATTGTGATCCAAAATGATCAGCCTTCCCGGATCGTATCCGCGATCAGAGCTGGGAAAGTGACGCGCAACATTGTGTACCAGAATATTTCACTGGCAATGGGCGTCAAGCTCGCCGTGATGATCATGGGCGCAGGCGGGATCGCCACGCTTTGGGAAGCTGTGTTCGCCGACGTGGGCGTGGCACTGCTCGCAATCCTCAATGCATTCCGGATCCAGGGCAAGAAAATTTAATTCAGCTGCCGGAGCACTGATCGCTCCGGCAGCTGCAAAACGCCTGTAAAGCAGAATCAGACGATCGGAACAGGCCGGATACCAGCAGCTTTTTCAAGCGCTATTGTAACACGCTCAATGCGGTCCACATTGCCCCGACTGCTGTCGGATACCGCCTGTGCGACAGACGTCAGATAGTCGCCGCCCAGCTTCGTGTTGAAGAACGGATCACGCGCCGCCAGCACGCCACGCCAGTTCTTTCCTACAATGTTCCTGGATCTTACAAACCTAATCAGAAGACGTTCTTTGATGGACAATCCACCATACTCGGAAACTCGTGTTTGCAGTTCGCTCATTTGATGTGAAGTTGTGTGTGTTAATTTTGTAATTTTCGCATTACGGAAAACGGAATATACAAATGTATATATTTCTTATTACAAAGTCAAGCATTCATATACTTTAAGTTGAAAAAATGTCAATAATTGGGCAAAGAATTAAAAAATACCGGAAATTGATGGGATGGAGCCAGGATGAGCTGGCAGAGAAAATCGACAGGCGCGATAAGCAAACTATCTCACACTGGGAAACCGGCAAGAGCGACCCTTCTCTGAAAGAGGTGATCAAACTGGCAGAAGTCCTGAAAGCCACAGTAGCCCAGCTTGTCGGCGAAGCGCCTATGTTTGAAGAGCCGAGGGAAAATTATGTGATGCTCAAAAAAGACGATCTGATCGAGTTGCAGCGGAAAGCGCTTGAACTGGAAGACGAGCGGATCAAACAACTTAAAGATCAGATTAAAGCATTGAAACCCTCGGACGCGGAAGACTCCACGTCAGCTGAACCTGACAGCTCTTTGGAATAATGCCTTGAAACCCAGCGCGCAGGTAGCACTTACCAATATAAGCGCGAGCCAAAGAACCTGGTAGCCCCATTTTGCAGCGACAAGGCCGCCGAGCGCGGGACCTATAATTTGCGCAACGGCCTGTGCAACAGAGTAAGCGGCGGAATATTTTCCCCTGCTCATTTCGCTTGCGCGGTTCATTACAAAAGTGCTGATATAAGGAATAGCAAGCATTTCCCCGATTGTAAAAAGAAGCACCGCTGTTCCTGCTAAGATCACCGGCAGCACAAAAGGCACAACCAGCGCAAGGAAAGACAATGCGCTGAAAACCACGCCGGCTACGATATAAGCAGAGTCGGACCAACGGTCTCTCAGCTTTTGAATCAGGATCATTTCGAACAATGCGATAATTAAACCATTCATTCCCAGCAACATTCCGATCGTAGACTCTCCGATATGCATTTGCTCCTTCCAATAAACCGGCACAAGTCTGAACAAGAGGGAGAAACAAACCATATATAGGGTGACCATGATCAGAAAACGCAGGAAAAAACCGTCGGTCCAGGGAGATTTCCCGAATACTGCACCAGCATCATTTGTCACCAACTCCCGGTTGATCTTTGCTTTTGGCAGTAATATAATAATCAACACACCGGCAAGCATATATACGATACCGTCAACCCAGAACAAAAGATGGTAGTTGATGGCAGCTAGAATGCCGCCCATTGAAGTCCCGAAACCAAAGCCAATGTTGGTTGCCAGGCGGTTCAATGCATACGACCGGGTGAGATTGGCTGTGGTCGAGTAAGCTGCAATCGCCGTGCTATTAGCTGGTTTGAAGGCTTCTACAAAAAAAGCAAGCACTATCACCAGGACACAAATCCAGAAAAAACTTGTGACCAGACTGAATACCACGAAGAAAATTCCGCTGAAGATAAGACTGAAAATCTGTACCGGTCGGAAACCCCATTTATCTGTGAGATAGCCACCAGCCATCGCGCCCAAGACCGAACCCACTCCGAATAGCGTGATGACGAGCCCGGCTTCTGCGATGCTCCGGTGCAGGCTCTGCGTGATGTACATGCTCATAAACGGAACAGCCATATAGCCGCAGCGATTGACGAGTATGACGATACTTAGCAGCCAGGTTTCCCGGCTGAGCCCGCTGAATGCGGTTCGGTAACTTGCGGTAATTTGACGGTACATAAACTCACAGCATTGATCCTGCAAATCTCACAACAAATCCCTGATAATTGCGACACTTTCTTCTAATTCGTTCAAGTCCGACGAAGCGAAACCCAGCCTGACCATATTTGCAAGTTCTTTTGACTGACCAAAACCCGATGAGAAGTACAAGTCCTTCTGCAATGCTTTTGACGCAAGAGCGGGTAAGTCGATGTCGGAATTGAATTTTGTCCAAACCGCCATACCGCCATCAGGACCCTCAAATTGAAGATAATTGCCCAGCTCGGATTTCAATAACTCGCAGAAATGGTCGCGGCGCTGCCGATATAACCTCACAGACTTTCGCAAGTGCCTTTGTATAACACCCGTTTGCATCAGCTCCGCGATCGCATTTTCCAGCATCTGGTCGCCCTGCCGGTCTACAATGCGCCTCAGCAATGCCAGCTCCGAGATAATATCTTCCGATCCCACCAGAAAACCTACCCTGAATGCAGGCGAGATCGTTTTGGTGAAAGAACCGCAATAGAGTACCATCCCCTGCTGATCCGCCCCTGCAAGCGGCAGCAAAGGTTTACTCAGGTAATGAAAATCGTAATCATAATCATCTTCGAAAATAGCAAATCCATACTTCGCTGAGAGCTGCAACAATGCGATCCGGCGGTCGGCGCGCAGTGCGACGGTGGTGGGATAATGGTGGTGAGAAGTCACATATACCATTCGGACCGGCTTTTGCGAACAAAGTTTTTCAAGCGCCTTCACGTCCAAACCATGCTTATCGACCAGAATTTGCACAACTGTCGCGCCCGCCTGAACAAAATTCATGTTAGCCCCAAACCAACCCGGGGCATCAACCGCCACGCAATCCCCCGGCTGCAGCAACGCGGTACTCACCAGGTGAATGCCCATGATCACACCGCGGGTAATAAGAATATTATCGGCGCTCGTGTTCAGCCCGCGCGTTTCGTTGAGGTGCGCTGAAAGTTCCTGTCTTAACCAGGCTGAGCCTTTTGTGTCACCATAGCCAAGTCTCACATAAGGATTGCCGCGAAGCAACTGGCTCCGGTACGCCCGTGAAAGATCTTCTACAGGAGCCAGCCTCGCGTCAGGAAAACCATCGTCCAGATGCAGCCGGCTACCGGATTTCAGCACGCCGCGGTTCAGGTGCGTAAGCTTGCGGAATGTAAAACCTGCATTTCTGGAGGGATTTGTTTTTTTGGGAACAAGTCCTGAAACAGGCTCAGGGGCGGCTTCCGGTAAGCTGCTGGCGACGAATGTTCCATTTCCCGTTTGGCTTTCAAGCCAACCTTGTGCCAGCAGTTCATCATAAGCTTGCACGATCGTTCTGCGATGCACATTCAAAAGCAAGGCCAACTTCCTGGAACTTAACAATCTATGCCCCGGCTGTAAAGTCCCGCTTCGGATTAATGCAGTGAGCTGACTGGCAATCTGCAGATATAGCGGGCTTTTACCCGTTCTATCGAGAATGATGAGTGAAGATAGAGCTTGCATGAAATTGGACTACTTAGATTCTATGTATTGGATCTTTCCCGACGTCCAATTAAAGTGGAATTTTGAACAAAAACAAAAGCATGAACAACATACCTCCTCACTTGATACCCAGCCGGCAAGCCAAAAAAGCCAGCTATGACCGTGACACGATTAATCCAATTCTGGATGAAGCGCTCTATTGTACGATTAGTTTTGTAAGCGACAACAAGCCGTTCGCGATCCCCACTGCATTCGTCCGCTACGAAGACAAGATTTACATTCACGGCTCTGTCGGGAGTCATTTTATCAGGGAAATTGAGAAAGGCATTCCGGTATGCATTTCCATTATGCTGACTGACGCGCTGGTAGTTGCCAAATCTGCATTCAGCCATTCTGTGAATTATCGTTCTGTTATCATCTTTTCAAAAGCCGAGAAAATCGACGATATGGAAACAAAACTAGCTGCTTTTGAATGGCTTACGAACAAAATTGTCCCGAATTCGTGGGAGTACCTGCGCCCAATGAAAGATTCGGAAGTACGCAAAACAACTGCGCTGGCATTCTCGATCGATGAAGCTTCGGCTAAGATGCGGACAGGAATGCCAAACGACGAAGCGGAAGATCTGGACTTGCCGATATGGTCGGGAATAATTCCCACTCCTACCGTTCGACTAAGTCCCATTCCTGACGAAAGCAGCGGAATGATAGAACTTCCTGAACATTTGAGATAGCCGTGCAACCTTGGGAGTACATCCGGCATCTTTCGGCAAAAGAAGCCGGATGTAACCAATGCAAACCATGACAGGAAAGGAACTATTCGACCGATACCAACTGGCTGCACTCACGAAAGGACTTGGTTCTCAGGAATTTCACTACGGGAATATATTGTATCAGGCACTACAAATAGAAGGCGAAGAGAAGGTTTTCAAGTTACTTGAAGTGGCTGAGGAAAGCGGAAAGCGCATTGTCCTGAGCTATTCTGCTGCGGATCAAACGAATTACACCGATCCCGATATCGCGATAATCGGCTGAATTGAATGTTAAGCCGCTGCCGCAAGGCAGATCGCTTTTGATCAATGCAATAAAAATCTTTCCATTTTCGAAAAGGCATGCTTCTTTTGACCCGATTTCTCAAATAGACTGCCTAACTCCACGAAAATGGAATTTCTTATTGTAATCGCCTTTTTTGGCTACATATTTTACCTCAGAAACTACGCTGATCTGCGTTCCAACGCAGAGAAAGAGGAGGATTATCTTTCAGAGGGTATTAACCTCTACCGGGACGGCGAGATTGAGGAAGCTGTTCAATACTTTGAGCGCAGGTTGGCTGAAAAGCCGAAGTCCGCAGTAGCCTATCTTTATCGCGGCCTGTGCAGAAAATCTTTGGGTGATAGCACTCAGGCACTTTCTGATCTGGAAACCGCGACAAGTCTGGATGATACTTTTTACGACATTCAACTGGAACTAGGCAGGTATTATCTTGAAAATAGGCGCTTTGAAGAAGCCAGGCTTGCATTTTCAAAAGCGATCGCAATCTGTGGCGGCGATATTGCAGAACCTTTTGTTCTTCGGGCTGACTGCTATTCCAATTTAGGTCAATCGGAGTTGGCTCAATCTGATATTCAAAAGGCGCAAGAATTAGAATACCGACCTGCTACAAAGCACGCAACGAGTAAAACGAAGCGGCCGCTGGTGGACAAGCGTCTTCTTGCGAGCACTTTGCTCGTTTTCGCAACCAGTTCCATTATTGTGGCCGTGATTGAAAATGCGGAGGGAATACACCTCCCCTACCTGGTAGCTGTGTTTTCCGCGATATCCATTGGTTTTGCCGAACCGTACCGTGGCTGGATGCTGGCGATCCTGCAATGTGTGCTGATTTACTTAGGCTATCAGTTCTTCGCTACGCCGCCGGAGGGAAATGCATTGAAAGAACTTCACTATTTCAGTCTTTACGGATCGATGATCCTGACGTTTGCGGGCAGTTTCCTAGGCGCTTTTATGAAACGGGCATTAAGTATGAAGTAGATACCAGGCTTTGTAAATCAGCCTGGTATCCGTTTTTGTTCATCTTGAAATCAGAATGCTGTGCGAACTATGGCTTCCATCCGCTTTCCCAACCAGCACAATGTACTTTCCCGGAGCGAGCTTACTCACATCCACATCACGCTGTGATCCACTTTGCAAAACAAGCTTCCCATCGGACGTAAGCACCCTGACCTGCGTGATAGTGCCGCTATCTTTCAGGTCAATGCTAATTGCATCAGAAGCCGGATTAGGATACACCAGCACAGACCCACTTGCCGCGACTTTCCGCCTGATCGTCTCCGCCATTGGACTGACTTCCTCCTCAGGCACTGGCGAAACGCCTCCTCCACCAAGATGAGAAGACAGGTAACGCCAAGGCCCATACGTCTGCCCGGTAAGTGCCAGCGCGGGATCATACTTTACCCGCACCCGCACCTTTGTCGCATTCCCTTGTTTGGTGATTACATTTTTGAGCTCTGTGCCCAGCAGTCCAAGACTCGCGTACACATTCTGCGAACCAGAGGACTGTGTGCTGTTGGTGATCACATTGTTAGCACCCTTGGAAAATCCCTGCCCCGCAGCCTTCGTCTCCCAAACCAGCTTGCCCCTATTCCCGCCCAAAAATGACTTGGAATACAACCCTGCGCCAAAATTATTCTGAGCAAATTGAGTTTGGTTGATTGGTGTTGTGAGATCGGTGTTGTAGAGGCGGAGGTTGTTCCGCTCACAATATCCGCTATTACCATAGCACACGAATGCTGCGCCGCTTCCAAAATAAGGATCACCAGCAATAATGTCACTGTAACCGTCGGCATTTACGTCACCTGCACCAGACACTGACGTACCAAATGCGGAGTTCTGAACGCCATTATTTGCAAGCAATTTTATGCTTGTCGCTAATCCACCTTTTGAACCAAAATACACGTGAGCTGCACCTGTCCAGGCTTGACCGCTAAAGTAAGACGGGTTTCCAATGATGATGTCCGCATATCCATCAGCATTTATATCGCCCGCGCCGGCGACTGTCAACCCAAATTCTGATTGAGGTTGATTTTGTTCAAGCAGAGTGCCCTGCGCATTAAGGCCCTGTGTCGATCCATTATACAGAAAAACCACGCCTTCATAATTCTGTCCGTTACTGTAATATGGCGCACCAACTGCAACATCATTAAACCCATCCCCATTAACATCGCCTACGCAACTTACGGAATGCCCGAAACTTGCGTTCGCCTGATTCACCTCAAACTTTATAAAGTTGCTTTGTAAACCAGTGGAAGAGCCGTATGAAACAAAGAAAGCACCTTCATCAATTTGCCCGTTAAAATATTTGGGCGCACCACATAGTACATCAGAATATCCGTCTCCATTGACGTCGCCAGAAGATAGTGAGAAGCCAAAGAATGAATTTATTTTGTTGCTCTCGAACACTTTCTTTGAATTCTTCAACACTCCATTGGAAGAGCCTAAATAAAGAATAACAGCCCCCTCATTACTCTCTACGTTAGAAAACGTCGGAGCACCGATAATAACATCGCCAAATCCATCATTGTTAACATCACCAGCGCTGGATACTGCTACTCCCATCCATGCGTTAGGTACATCACATTCCAAAATAGTACTAGTGGGATTCAATCCTTGCGCAGAACCGTAATACACAAATGCCGCTCCCTCATTATTTTGTCCAGAGTCATATAGTTCTGCTCCGACAATTATATCGTCAAAACCATCTCCATTAACATCACCAGCCGAACTAACTGAAATACCAAAATCCGCAAACGCTTGATCACACTCTAGCTTAACATCAGGCATGTTCCCTATTCCAGTGGGCGATCCATAACAAACGAAAACGGCCCCTTCATCAGTTTGCCCACCATCATATTCGGTGGCCCCGACCAAAATATCAGAGTATCCATCTCCGTTCAAATCACCCGCCCCAGCCACGGAATATGCCATTCTCGAATTTTCTTGCGCAATACCTATTGATGAACTTGTTACCATGCTAATCTCACCAACCCCTCCCAGCCACACAAACACCGCCCCTTCATCATCATGCCCGTTATCGTAAGCTATCGCGCCGACGATCACGTCACTGTAACCATCCCCGTTGATATCCCCGGCGCTGGCTGCCCCGCTGCCGAATTGTGCATTGGTCTTATTGCTTTCAAGCGTGGATACCGGATTAGCACCCAGCCCTGTGTTGCTCCCATGATATACGAAAGCCGCACCTTCGTTTGAATGGCCTTTATCATAGTAGTTTGCCCCGACAATCACATCTGCGTACCCGTCGCCATTCACATCACCTGCACTGGCTGCCGAGCTGCCAAACTGCGCTTCGGCCTGGTTTGATTCCAGGGTAAGGCTTGCCGCCGGATTAATCCCCTGGGCTGAGCCGTGGTGTACAAACACCGCTCCTTCATTGGTCTGCCCCTTGTCGTACATGTTAGCGCCGACAACG
The DNA here is from genome assembly GCF_000701505.1 of Dyadobacter crusticola DSM 16708. Lineage (GTDB taxonomy): Bacteria > Bacteroidota > Bacteroidia > Cytophagales > Spirosomataceae > Dyadobacter > Dyadobacter crusticola. Next base: position 310,965 of record NZ_JNJB01000007.1, read on the forward strand.
ATGTCGCTGTAACCATCGCCATTCACATCACCGGCAGTCGCTATGGCATTGCCAAACCCGGAGCTCACCTGGTTACTTTCAAGTGTAACAGCTGGTGCATTGGCATTGATACCCAATGCGGAGCCGTGATAGATGAAAACGGCGCCTTCATCTACCTGGCCCTTGTCAAAAAGCCTGGCACCTATCATGATGTCACTGTAACCATCGCCATTCACATCCCCTGCTCCGGTTGCTGTAAAGCCAAACATGGATTCGGCCTGGTTACCTTCTATTTTGACAGGATTATTGGCAGTCAACCCCTGGGCCGAACCGTGGTACACAAATGCTACACCTTCATTTAACTGCCCGCTATCGTAAGCCCGCGCGCCGATTACAACATCGCTGTACCCATCCCCATTTACGTCACCGGCAAGGCCCATTGCGTTACCAAAATTAGCCTCGGCCTGGTTACCTTCCAGTACCAGCGTAGCAGTCGTGCTGATCCCAGCCGCAGAACCATGGTACACAAACACAGCGCCTTCATTGGTCTGCCCTTTGTCGTACATGTGCGAGCCTACCATAATGTCACTATAACCATCCTTGTTAATATCGCCGGCAGTAGACACAAAACACCCGAACCGCGCCCCAGCCTGGTCGCCTTGCAGCATCACCGGATTACCCAGGTTCAGTCCGCCGGCGCTTCCGTAGTACACCCACGCAGCACCTTCGTCCACCTGGCCATTATCATACTTGGAGGCGGCCACGATCACGTCACTGTACCCGTCGCCATTTACATCACCTGCGCTGGCAACAGAACCGCCCAGCCACGCGTGTGCCTGGTTTACCTCCGGGACAAGGATAGCATTGGCCGGGTTACCATTGGCTATGATCGGGTCGATCGTCACGGGGAATGTGGCGCCTTTTACATCCACCGAAATCGTGATAAGCTCATTCTCACCGGACATTCCGGCCGCGAGCATATTCCCATCTGCATCCCAGCATTTAAGGTCTTTGTAGGTTAAAATACTCCATGATGCGCCTTTCGGCGATAACTCCAGCTCGTTGTTTCCAAGGTCTCTCAAGGCTGCACCTTCTACGGCAAGCTTCACTTCCAGCTGCTCACTTCCTTCCGCCGGTTTGCCGATGATAAAGTTTTGCCTGATACCCGCCTCGCTGTTTACATACTGCTCAACAACAGCGTCATACCTGATTTCAGCCCTATTTTCTTCAAGCACAAACCTCGGACTTTGTTCTTCTGTTCTTATCAATTTATGATCAACAAATATTCCCTTGTTGATCATCCTGAACCTGAAATTATGGTCAACAGAATCTTTCCTGTTGCAAACTGTCAGCATGCCTGGCTCATAATAAGCGCGAAGGTTATGCTGCCGGTTCGGACTTTGATAAACATCTTTTTTGGCATCATAGCTGATGTGGTACTCGCGCCTGGAAAGGCTTTCCTGGATGCTGCCCAATGCGGCAGCGGGTATATCCGGGGACTTTGGTTTTTCGAAGGAGATTGTCTTTTCGGAGGATTGCAGACTTTTCACCATCGGGAGAGACAACCCTGCAAATAGCGATACTCCTGCCATTACAAGCAGGTAAATTTTGTAGCTGTGTTTCATGGTACGGACGGTTTTTTAAGATCAGAAAACCACATTAGGTTGATCAAATCTTATCACCGTTACAACAACAGCCAAAAGCGATTACCAAAAGGCAAGTACACAATGAGCAGAAGGTGCTTCTACCCATTGGTCTGGTTTTTTCCACCAGAATTTAAAACAAAAGCAAAAAAATGAACGAACCGCTTAACAGAAGAGACCTGGAAGAAAAAATCTTGTCCAAAAGACAGCAAATCGAATTCGAGGCAAATAATCTGAGATATGAAAGGGATATTTCTTCTGATAACCGGGAGAACCCGGATGTTATGGAGGAGTCTAAAAATTTTGACGACCCGGCAGAAAATGCCGTGGAATCCGCTGATTTGAAGGCATTAAGATCTGCCGAGAGCGATTTGACCGAGCTGTTGAAACAGCTGAAGGAGCTAGATGAAAATTAGAGAGACTGTACCCGGTTTTCCAACTCGCGCTTTGTGTGCATCAACGTAGAAACTACCTCGTTCCAGTTGCCGTGGTTTACCGCAAATGGATCATAGTTGACTGGCAGCCGACCGATTACGTTGAAAGATTCGCCTGATTTTAAGCGAATTCTGGAATTTAATCCCACCAGGTTAAATGCGTCAAGCACTTCGTGCGCAGTGGCGTAAGAGTATGATTTTGTTGTGCTGAAAACCAGCGATCCATCTTTGTAATGACACTCAATATTTTTCATGGCTTGTAAGTTATGCTTTAAACTGCTGAGGAAAATATCGTACCAATCTAAGTCACCGTGGTATTACAGGTACAGAAACTTCCACAATTGTTGAGTCTGATTCTTTTCCATTTACCTTTCCTATCCCGAAATCTCCCCGGTTTACCTTGAAAGTCCCGTAGAAGCCAGGCTGCTCAGACTTGAAAATGAATGGGATAGCAATACGTTTGACGATTCCGCGGACTGTCAGGTCGCCTTCAACTACATATCCGCTGTCGGTTGCAAAAACTTTTTCGGAAGCGAACCTGATCGTAGGAAACTGCTCCGCGTCAAACCACTTTTCGCTTTTTGCGTGCTTATTTTTCAACTCAATTCCTGTGTCTATGGAGTTTACATCCACAGTCACGTCAAACTTCGCACTTTCGGGACTTGCCGGATCGAAACTAATGTGGCCGGAAAGTTGATTGAACTTACCGCGCGCGTATTTTCCATCAAACCTGATCGTATATCCCTCCGCGATTTGCCAGTCTTTGAAGATCAGAAAAGTGAATGAGCAAAACGCCAGCAGTATCAGCAGCACACTTATGTTTTTCATTTTTAATAATAGATTGCATTTGACACTTTTTTCAGCTGTAAGCCTGAAGGGCTTACTCCTTTGTATTTTTTGAATGCTGTAGAGAAATGGTGTGCGTGCTCGTATCCCAGCTTCGCCGCAACTTCCTCCACACTATATCCCGAATCCAGCAATAACCTCTCAGCGTACTCCATTCTCAGCTTACGCAAATACCCGAATACCGTATCGCCGAACATCTCTTTAAAGCCCTTTTTCAGCTTAAATTCATTCAGCAAACAAATCCGGCTCAGCTGAGAAAGCGACAACTCACTTAGAAAGTGGCTGTCCAGGTATTGTTTCAGTGTTTGCAATTTGTCAATCTCATCCATGCGCAAACCGTTGCTCTGACTGGCCGGCCCACGAAATTGCCCGATCTGCATTGCAAGTACTTCTAATAATTTGGATTGGATCAACAGCCCGCGCATGGGAGTGCGAACATGGGAATCGCAAACATCACTGATCAGATCCATCATGCGTGGGGTAATATCGCGCGTCCCTTCCACTGCTGCAAACGCTCTGGTATGCCTCAGATTATCCTGGATTTTTTCACTCCAATAATCATCACAGCCGATGGAATGAATGAAGAAGTCCTTTTCGATACTCAGGTGGAACATTCTCAGCGAAGATTTGGGCGCTATCCTGTTTGTCAACCCGCCTTCCGGGGCGTAAACCAGATTATGCTTGCCCGGACGCATATTGAGCTCCCTTTTGATTCCTGAAAAACGCGTATCCAGATTGCCTGACAGGTGAAAATTGATGTTGATGGTGTCAGAAGATGCCTTATCAGCTAACTCTACCAGCTCTTCGCTTGACCACCGAATGTCCATCAAATGCATATGCGGGAACAAGTCGCTCCTGAATTGCAATGCGCCTACGCGGGGGTAGTAGCAATTGATAAAGTGATTTGAATCACCAGCTGCAGAGGTACGCTCTACCGACTGTGGCTTTGGAAAGTTGTTCAGTTCGAAGATATCGTAGGAATTGATTACCATATCGGTGAGATTTACAATGCTGCATTTCATGACTATTTGCCTGCAAATCTATTTTTTTACGTGAAGAGGTATTTCAAAAGTTACTAAACGGATCGAGTAAAAATCCGTTTTGCGTAGTTCTGAATCCGCTTTGCGTAGCCCTCTCAACCACTTAGCAATGGATCTTTGCCGAAAACTAATTAGCAAAGCCATGACTTTAAGAATTCTGAAATGGGTTGGGATTTCAATGGGTGTAATCCTGTTCCTACTAGCCAGCGTGTATACCTATATCGCGGTAAGTATGAATAACCGGATTGAGCAGACTTACCACTTCAAAGATGAACCGCTCCGCATTCCGACTGATAGCGTGGCCCTCGCACGTGGCCGGCATTTGGTTGCGATCAAAGGCTGCCAGGATTGTCACGGGGCCGATTTAGGAGGTAAGGTCATGAACGATGATGCTCCTCTCGGACAGCTGGTGGCCAGCAATCTCACGAAAGGGGCGGGCGGTTTGCGACACGATTATAGCGAGGCCGATTGGTTCACTGCGCTGCGGCACGGTGTAGGCCAAGACGGGAAGCCGCTCATTTTCATGCCTTCACACGAAACAACGTTGCTTTCGGAGGAAGATATGTCTGCGCTGATTGCCTATTGTGATCAGGTACCTCCTGTGAACAGATCTTTACCGGAGAATGCACTGGGCCCGGTTGCGCTGGTGATGAGCTTTATGGGGAAAATGCCGCTGTTGTCGGTTGAGAAGATCGATCATCAGAAGCCGATGGTCGTGCGAGTGGACTCTGTCGAGGGCATTGCATTGGGTAAGTACCTGGCTGTTTCCTGCTCAGGCTGCCACCGGCCTGATATGAAAGGCGGGGAACCGTTGGCGCCTGGGTTTCCGCCGGTCCCCGACATTACCAGTGCCGGAAATGTCGGCAGATGGTCTGATAAGCAGTTTATTACGACGCTCACAACAGGCAAAACGCCGGAAGGGCATGTTTTGAAAAACGAAGATATGCCCTGGAAAATGACTGCACAGTATACACAGACTGAGCTGGCGTCACTTTATAAGTACCTCCGCTCCATTTAAAAGAAAACGCCGGACAAAGATTGATTTGTCCGGCGTTTTGTCAATTATTACCAAATGCAATTGGCTTATCATTTCGCGACCATTCGCTCCACGAACCTACGTAGAGCGCGGCACCTTCTAATCCTGCTTCTGCCAGGGCCAATAAGGTGTGGCACGCAGTTACGCCTGAACCACAATGTACTACCACCTGCTCTGGGCGACGGTTACCGAGCGCTTCTGCGTATTTAGCAGCGAGTTCTTCTACCGGTTTGAACTCTCCGTTTTCGTTCAGATTGCTCGTATACGGAATGTTAACTGCGCCGGGAATGTGCCCTGCAACCAGGTCAATGGGCTCACTCTCACCAATATACCTGTAATGTTCCCGTACATCGATCACCATGAAAGACGGATCCGTCGAAATCTCCGATATATAATCTATATCTACCGTTGGTAGCTGCCATTCTTCCAATGGGTAACTTGTCGCTTCCGGCTGTGCCGGCACTTCGCTGGTCATAGGCAGCCCTGCCGTTTTCAGTGCATTCAGACCGCCGCTTACTACATAAACTTCCTTGTGCCCTGCGGCTTTGAGCATCCACCAAAGGCGCGCAGCGGCATTTGCGCCATTCTTATCATCATAAATAACCACAGTATGCTCATGCGAAATGCCCAGTCTGCCAAGCAAAGCGGCAAATTGGCCGGGCTCCGGCAGCGGGTGCCTCCCTCCTCGCGCAGCATCTTCGCTTTTTTCCGACAAGTCCGTTTCCAGATTGATAAGCAATGCATTTACAAGATGTTCGGCCTGGTACCTTTCGGGAGCATCGGCTCCTCCCCTGGCATCGATCAGGGTCACTGCCTCTTTCGATAGCATCGATTTTAAATCGTCAGCTTTTATGATGTTCATAACAGATTCTTTTAAGCTCAGTAAATAAAGTGGATTTTATTCAAAAAAGTCTAAAAGCGCCGTTAAAGAAAAACTGAGCTTGTTTTTTGCATTCGAAACAGATTTTTAAAGATGTTTGCCAAATCAAGCGACTAATTTGCAAAATGACAATTTCTGATTTCTTGCTGGCAGACCTCCCTCAGCTGCCGGATTTGCAGCCACCTGACTGGGGCGATCTTGGTCCACGGTTCCATTATTTTGTTGACTCTCCACATTGTTCCCCATTGAAAATCACGGAAAACAATGAAATTGTGGCGATTGGTACAACCATGCGTCACTTCGATTCGGTTTGGCTTGCGTGCATTATCGTTCACCCGAACCACCGGAATAAAGGGTTAGGGAAGCTGATCACGCAAACGCTGATCAAATTGGTAGACCAAAAACGTTTCACCACCATTTACCTCGACGCCACGGAGTACGGATATCCGGTTTACACAAAACTGGGATTTACGCTGGAAACCTGTTACGGGCACTTTGTACGTGAAGGCGACTCTCCCATTGAAAATATATCCGAAAATATAATTCCATTCACCAGCGAGTTCAGCCACCAGCTATTCCACGTCGACCGTGAGGTAAGTAAAGAAGACAGATCGGGTATTATCAGTGACTTCCTGCATTCAGCAATGGTGTACGTTGACAACGGCCGCGTACTTGGCTACTATATTCCCGGTTGGGGCGACAGCCCGATTATTGCATTGGATAACGAAGCAGGCATTGAACTGATGAAAATGCGTTTTCAAACAGAGGAAAAATCAATGCTGCCGGAAGACAATCTATTGGGGATAAAGACACTGGAACAACATAATTATACGCAATACCGGTTTTCAAGAAGAATGTACCTGGGCAAAGCGCGTGAATGGAAAGCAGATAAGATCTTTAACCGGATCAGCGGGCAGCTGGGCTGATTATCTCAGAACCAGATCGCTGATCTTTGAGAATTCAGTGTGCGGCGCCATGGCACGGATAATGCCTTTTTTATCAACAAGGATGAAATATGGCGTCTCACTGATCTTGTAGCGGTGATTAAATCCAAAAGAGTCAGGTACCGGAACGAAGCCGCAGTTTCGTTTCGGGATCGCCTGAATACATTCTTCCTCAGTATTCAGCGTGGTACCTAGTGATACAATGTCAATTCCTTTCTTTTTATTCTCGTCAACGAAATCAGAGATCACTTTCGTTGCTGCCAGGGAGTAAAGCGGCTTTTCATATTTGACCCAAAAACCGAGCAGAATATACTTTCCCCGCAGCTTTTCGGAATTATACTCTTTACCATCCAAGCCCCTCATAATGAATGGGGAAATGGGCTCTCCTACCTCGGGCATCAGGTCAGGATTGTTCATCACCGAACCATCTTCCTGCACATAAATCTGGCTTTTCTTGATCAGCTCGAAAGAAGAAGGTTTTCCATATTTATCAAAGATCGGGAGTGTTTTATACATTCCCGGATTTCTTTTCAGCTTCTCATCGTACTCTGCGTAGGAGATGCGCTTACCCGTCGCGTGGTCGATAATCACCGTCTCGCGGTTCATCACGAATTGCTGGCTTACCTTACCGTTGTAACGCGTGACTTTGGGTTCCTGCGCGTGGCTTAAACCTCCAACTAATAAAGAAAAAAAGAGTGTAAATGTAAAAGGAGCTTTGCCGAACATGAAGAACGTTCTTGTATTACTTGATTTAATCAGTATCAAAACTTTGATATTATCAGAAACAATTCCGATATTTATACTGTTCTTATAACTGCCGAACCCACCTCAATATTTTAGATTAGAATAAATTATTGACTGAATTTATGTACGAGAGGATCCGAGAGAAGCTGGGAATTTTGGCAGATGCTGCAAAATATGATGTATCCTGTTCATCGAGTGGTAGTAACAGGAAGAATGAAAACAAAGGCCTGGGCGATGCAGAGGGAAGTGGGATTTGTCACACTTACACTGAAGACGGCCGCTGTGTTTCTTTGCTCAAAATACTGTTGACAAACCATTGCATTTTCGATTGTGCTTTCTGTGTTTCCCGGCGGAGCAATGATATAAAACGCGCTGCATTCACTGTCGAGGAAGTCGTTGAGCTTACAATTAACTTCTACCGCAGAAATTACATTGAGGGACTTTTCCTGAGTTCGGGCATTTTTAAAAATGCGGAATATACAATGGAAAGGCTGGTCCGCATTGTCAAAAAGTTGAGGACAGAGGAGCGGTTTAATGGATATATTCACTTGAAAACGATTCCCGGAGCGAGCGAAGAGTTGTTGAGGGAAGCAGGAATGTATGCAGACCGGATGAGCATTAATCTAGAAATGCCTACTGAAACCGGGCTGAAAATCCTGGCACCTGAGAAATCGCATGAAGAAGTGAAGAAGCCGCTAGGTTACATTCAGAAAAGTATAGCACAATTCTCAGACGAAAAAGCGCTGATTAAGAGTGTACCGAAGTTTGTGCCCGCCGGGCAGAGCACGCAGATTGTGATTGGCGCTACGCCGGATACAGACAAGGAGATTATGCACACTGCCAATGCATTTTACAAGAATTTTTCGCTGAAACGGGTTTACTATTCCGGCTACATTCCGATCAGCAATGACAGTCGATTGCCCGTTATCGGCTCACAACCTCCATTAATTCGTGAAAACAGGCTTTATCAGGCGGACTGGCTGATGCGATCTTATGGTTTCAATGTGCAGGAGATCGTAAATGATGCCCACCCAAACCTGGACGTTGACATTGATCCCAAGCTCAGCTGGGCATTGCGGCATTTGGAACAGTTTCCGGTCGATGTAAATACGGCTGATTACCAAATGATTCTGCGCGTGCCGGGTATTGGGGTTACATCTGCATTGAAGATCGTACAAGCCAGGAAGTTTGGCCGGCTTTACCGTGACCACTTGAAAAAAATAGGAATATCCTTTAACAAGGCGAAGCATTTTATAAGGTTTGCCGATAGTCCAATGCAGCTGAACGACTACGAAGCAGGACATATTAAAGGGATTATTTTATCCGAAAGTCATAGTAAGTACCAGAAAACGGCGCATAACCAGCTTTCCCTTTTTTAATGGATACTTTCGTTTTTGACGGTACGCTGGAAGGTTTGCTGACTGCCGTTTTTGATTGTTACCAGAAAAAAGCGGGGAATGTAAAGTTGGTGAGTGAACAAAGTTTCCATCCAGACGTTTTTCAGCAGCATTTTACGGTAATTAGCGAGGAGGATAAGGCAAGACGGGTGTGGGCGGGTTTGCGTAACAAGCTCGGTAAAGAGTGGCTGCTCAATTTTTACAGAACCTTTCTTTCTGAACAGCCCGACGCATTTCAGCATCTGCTGATTTTCGCCCGGTATATCATTGACAATCCGCAGGGTGCAGAGGAAAATTACGGGCATCCGTCGGTGCTGGCAGTCTCGCAATGGGCGCGGAAAGTACATCGTGAGAAACACCGGATGGAGGCTTTTATCCGCTTTCAGAAAACCTCGGACGAAATCTTCTACTCGCACATTGAGCCTGACTTTAATGTACTCCCGCTTTTAATTACCCATTTCAAAAACAGGTATGCGGATCAGAAATGGATTATTTACGATCTGAAAAGAAAATACGGTCTTTTCTATGATCTTGAAAAAGTGGAAGAAATTGTGTTTGACTTCAAAGAAGAAATGTCGCCGAGCTTGAATGCATTGCCGGCACAGCTGCTAAATGAGAAAGAGGAGCTTTATACAATTCTCTGGAAGGATTATTTCAAGAATGTAAACATTCCGGCACGCAAGAATATGAAGCTCCACATTCGTCACGTGCCGAAAAGATACTGGAAGTATTTGTCTGAAAAACAGCCGTAACTACCGGTTCTTGCTGGTTAGCCAGGCGCTTCTGAATTGCTGCATTTCGGGAGTAACCGGCTTGCCAACTGTTTCATTGAGAACCACAAGCAATCTCGGGTTTTCAGCCAGCGTAATTTCTGTCAGCTTTGTTTCTTCGCGATGTTTGTATTCTATGTTGAGCTTGTCGCCAGGCTTATGTGCTTTAAGGATATTGTTCAGTTCATTTTGGGAGCCAATCGTCTTTCCTTCTATTTTAACAATTTGATCGTCAATATCCAAACCTGCGGCGTAGATAGGCGATCCGATCAAGGTGTTATTGGTAATCGTGAGTTCAGTACCTTCTTTATAACGCACATCGCCGATCCACGCGAGTCCTTCCGACTGCTTTTTCAACGTCAAACCCGCCTTCGCCAGTAGCGGCGCATAGTCAAATGATTCGTGTCCATTGACATACCTCCGGAAAAAGTCTGCGGCAAACCGCTGATCTTTTGAATACGCGGCAAGCACAGCTTCAAGATCCGAGACTGTGTAAGGTATCTCCGGTTTCCCGTGCTTGGTCCATACCATTTTCATAAAATCGTCCAGGTTCAATCCTTTGTACCGCAGCTCCAGATCAAGCGCCAGTGCGACGGACGCGCCGTAAGGATAATAGGAAGTGTAAAAGTTCGGATAATTGGTTTTGTCAACTGCTACACCTGCATCCACAAAAACGGCCATGCAGCTTGCTTCTACGGGAGAAATCCGCTTTGCACCTGCCGTATTTTCCTTGGTATTTACCAGAAAAGTAAGTGTCTGGCAATAATCAATCAATGGATCGAAACCGGCGCGGGCAAGGATCAGATCGCCGTAGTATTGCGTAAATCCCTCTGCAAACCAGAGCTCGAAGCTCATATTAATCTTCTCGAAATTGAATGGTTCCAGCGTCTTTGGCCGGATTCGCTCTACATTCCAGGTATGGAAAAACTCGTGGGAAAACACGCCTAGCAGGTTATCCGATCCGTTGAAAGCCACCGGAATGCTGATCATCGTACTGTTCCGGTGCTCCATTCCGTCACCTCTCACATAGGGATTGATGCTGGCCAGAAAAGTGTATTCCGGTGAATCGAAGACGGGGAATTCACCGAAAATGGTCTTTGCCTCTTGCGTTATCTTCTTCACCTTATCGGCAAAACTACTTGCCAGTGAGTCACTTGCATTGGCTTCGAGCGCCAGTCTGAACTTGGATTGTTTGCCTCCTGCATTGTCTAGCGTCCATTCTTTCCAGATCAGCTTGCCAATCTTTGTAGGTGAATCCATGAAATACTGCAGACCCAGTGCCGTAAATGTATTGGCCTCTTTACCTTTTAATAACTGGGTTGCGATGGTCCATTTGGAAGTCTCAGGCAAATTGAACCTGACCTCAATAGGTGCATTTTGCAGCTCTTTGACCCACATGAATGTAGCCGGCATATTCAGGTGCACGCTTGACGGATCCAGTCCGGCGTAAGTTCCGTCCGCATGATTGGCGTACAAGGTATATTCCACCCTGGCAAAGCCGCTGATTCCTGAAACCTTGTAAACATCGCCTTCCATACGCTGAACTGGCAATGCTTTGCCGGACTTATCAGTTGCTTTCACATCGTATACATTCTTCCCATACTCGTGGGTGGCATACCGGCCCGGCGACGACCTGCTCATTCTGAAAGTCAGCTCTTTCTGGGCTACATCCGAAACGCTGAGCTTGATATTGGCTTCGTGGTGAACCAGATTTGGGAATGAGACATCATAAGAAAGTTTTTGCGAAAAAGCATTCCACGCGATGACCTGCAAGGCCAGAAGAGAAAGTAATTTTTTATTCATAGATCAGAAAGTTGCTTTAACAAAGACCTTCAATTTATACCATAACTTCCATATTTTGCAATCTCCTGAATGCATTCAGATTTTAATTAGTTATTTTTTCCATCTCAATTCTAATTAAACCTAAAAACATCCTGAAATGATGAAAATTCTGCTGGCGCCGGCTCTTGCCTTATCCTTTTTGATTTCACAAAACAGTTATAGCCAGTCCAAAGCATTGTTTAACGGAAAAGATCTGAAAGGATGGCACGTGGACGTTCCGGAGATGGATAAAAACCCAAATGTAAAATCGCCTTTTCTGATCAGGAATGGAAACCTGGTAAGCCTGGGAACGCCGGGCGGACATTTGATTACAGACGATCAGTATGAAAATTTTCGTTTCACCTATCAATACCGCTTTGTAGGCAAGCCTGGTAACTGCGGCGCGCTGGTATTTGTATCAAAGCCGCGCGATTTGTACGATATGTTCCCGAAATCCATTGAAATCCAGATGATGCATGAAAATGCAGGAGATTTTTGGTGCATTCAGGAAGATATTACCGTTCCCGACATGGAGAAGCGCCGTGGTCCAAAAGAGAAGTGGGGCGTGAATGGTGATAAACTCCGCCGCATTCCCAACCTGACCGACGGAACCGAAAAGCCACTGGGAGAATGGAATACAATGCGGATTGAATGTGTCAAAAATTCAATAAAGGTGTGGCTCAATGGGGTAATGGTGAATTATGGATTCAATGCCACAGCACAAAAAGGCCAGATCGCGCTGCAATCCGAAGGTGCGGAGGTTGAATTCAAGGACGTGAAGGTCACGCCCATTAAAACATTGTCAAAATAATGTCGAGATTCAATACGAACAGGGTTTTTAGAAATACGATCATCTTAGTGATTCTGATCGCCAACATCGGCTGCGACCAGATTTCTAAGCAAGTGATCCGCAAGAATGTGGGTTTTTACGAAACGCGGCGCGTAATCAAAGACTATTTTGTAATCACCTATGTAGAAAATTCGGGCGCATTCCTGAGTATCGGGAGCAACTTGCCGGCTGCTATCAAGCTGGTCGTGCTTTCGATAATTCCATTGATTGCATTACTGTTCGGCGTCTTTTACATTTTGACAAAGAGAAACCTGACCCTGCTGAGTGGGCTGGCACTAAGCTTTGCGATCGGAGGCGGCATCGGCAATATCTACGACCGGATGATTCACGGTTCGGTAACAGATTTCATGCATATTAACCTGGGCTTCGTACAAACTGGGATATTCAACATGGCGGACGTTTCCATTATGACAGGGATGTTTATCTTTTTATATCAATCGTATAGCAGGCAGAAAGAGAGGATGTGGGGCTAGTTTTTTTACTTCGGCTGTCGGCTGTCGGCTCTGGGGATTAGCTGTTAGCTGTTAGCTGTTAGCTTTCGAAGTACATATGCATCACGCAGAATCACAAAAAGCCGATTGCCGAAAGCCGACGGCCGAAGTAAAAAAAGCGAAAAAGTCGCGCAGGATACCTGCGCGACTTTTTCGCTTTTTTGGAACAATCTCCCTTATGCCCCTACCGACTTACGAATGATATTCAATGCAGAACCTGCTTTAAACCATTCGATCTGTTGCTCGTTGTAAGTGTGGTTCACCGGGAATTCGTCCGCGGTACCATCATTATGATGCAATACGATTGTCAGTGGCTGACCTTCTGCGAACGTTTCCAATCCCAGGATGTCAATGGTATCGTCTTCCTGGATCTTGTCGTAATCCGTATTGTTCGCGAAAGTTAACGCGAGCATACCTTGTTTTTTAAGGTTAGTTTCGTGGATACGGGCAAATGATTTTGTCAAAATCGCGCGTACGCCAAGGAAACGCGGCTCCATTGCAGCGTGCTCCCGGGATGAACCTTCTCCATAGTTCTCATCACCAACAACAATCGTTCCGATTCCGTGCGCTTTATAGTCACGCTGAACTGCGGGTACTTCGCTGTATTGGTTATTCAGCTGATTTTTAACCGTGTTGGTTTTCTCATTAAAATAGTTAACCGCACCGATCAGCATGTTATTTGAGATATTGTCGAGGTGACCGCGGTATTTCAACCAGGGGCCCGCCATTGAAATATGGTCAGTTGTACACTTACCTTTCGCTTTAATCAGCAATTTCAATCCTTTCAGATCTGTCCCTTCCCATTCAGGGAACGGAGCGAGTAACTGCAAACGGTCAGACGTTGGACTTACCAGCACTTGTACCTGGCTTGGGTCCTCTGCGGGTGCTTGATAACCAGCATCTTCAACTGCATATCCTCTTAATGGAAGTTCCAGTCCGCTCGGTTCGTCAAGCATTACTTCTTCTCCATCTGTATTTACCAGTTTATCGGTACGAGGGTCAAATGTAAGACGACCTGCGATCGACATGGCAGTTACGATTTCAGGCGATGCTACGAAAGAGTGTGTATTGGGGTTCCCATCGGCACGCTTCGAGAAGTTCCTGTTGAAAGAGGTGATGATCGAGTTTTTCTCCCCTTTTTCAGCACCGTGGCGCGCCCATTGTCCAATACAAGGTCCGCAGGCGTTTGCAAGAACCACACCGCCGATCTGCGCGAATGTATCCAGGTAACCATCGCGATCCACCGTATAGCGAACCAGCTCAGAACCTGGTGTAATGGTATATTCGGAACTTACTTTCAGCTTCTTGTCGACAGCCTGTTGCGCAAGTGAAGCTGCGCGGCTCACATCTTCGTAAGAAGAGTTGGTGCAGGATCCGATCAGTCCAACTGAAAGAACCTCAGGCCAGCCATTTTCCTTCACCGCAGTTGCGAATTTAGAAAGCGGCCACGCCAAATCAGGCGTAAATGGTCCATTGATATGCGGTTCCAGCGTAGAAAGGTCAAGCTCTATCAGCTGATCGTAGTAAGCAGCGGGATTTGCATAAACATCATCATCAGAACGCAAATGCTGTTGAACTGCATCCGCAGCATCAGCAACATCCGCTCTCTCGGTAGCTCTCAGGTAAGCAGCACTTCTTCTGTCATAAGCGAAAATTGAAGTAGTAGCGCCAATTTCAGCACCCATATTACAGATTGTCGCTTTACCAGTCGCAGAAATGCTTTCTGCGCCTTCTCCGAAATATTCCACCACGTATCCGGTACCACCTTTTACCGTCAGCTGGCCCGCAACCCAAAGGATTACGTCTTTCGCTGCTGTCCAGCCGCTCAGTTTTCCGGTCAGCTTAACTCCGATCAATCGTGGCATTTTCAATTCCCATGCAAGTCCCGACATCACGTCAGAAGCATCAGCACCGCCGACACCGATCGCGATCATTCCCAATCCACCTGCATTAGGTGTGTGGGAGTCTGTACCGATCATCATACCGCCCGGGAATGCATAGTTTTCAAGCACAACCTGGTGGATAATACCCGCGCCAGCGCGCCAGAAACCTAATCCGTATTTATTGGAAACAGATGAAAGGAAATCGTATACCTCTTTATTCTTGTCAACTGCATTCTTCAAATCCTGTGTAGCGCCTACTTCCGCCTGGATCAGGTGATCGCAATGCACGGTAGAAGGGACCGCAACCTGGGGCCTCCCGGCCTGCATAAATTGTAAAAGGGCCATTTGGGCAGTTGCGTCCTGCATTGCTACGCGATCGGGAGCAAAATCTACATAAGATTTTCCCCGCTCGTAACTCTGAGAAGGCGTTCCCTCCCACAAATGAGAGTACAAAATCTTCTCTGCCAAGGTTAAAGGCCGCCCTACAACTTTACGGGCAGCTTCTACTCTTTCTTCCATGCGGGCGTAGACGCCCTTAATCATATCTAAGTCAAATGCCATATCTCTTATATTATTGCTTATACATGCACAGTTCTCAACAATTGTACCACAAATGTTATCTGCTCAACTGCTTCACCGGAGGCGCGAATTTGGTGAGGTCAATACCCACTACTGCGGCCTTATATTCATCCATGTTCGGGATCCGGCCCAGGATCGCAGATAGCACAACTACCGGAGTGGATGCAAGCAGGGACTCTCCTTTCTTACGCTCCGAATCTTCAACAACCCTTCCCTGGAACAGACGCGTCGACGTTGCCATCACGGTGTCGCCTTTCGCAGCTTTTTCCTGGTTACCCATGCAAAGGTTGCAGCCCGGACGTTCCAGGTACATCATATTCTCATATTCGGTACGCGCGGCTACTTTCGGCGCATTGTCGTCAAATTCGAAGCCGGAGTATTTCTGCAATACATCCCAGTCTCCTTCTTTTTTCAATTCCTCAATAATATTATAGGTAGGTGCTGCCACCACAAGCGGTGCATGGAACTCAACCTTCCCTTTTTGCTCCTCCAAGTTTTTAAGCATTTGAGAAACAATTTTCAAATCGCCTTTATGGACCATGCAGGAACCGACAAATCCGAGATCAACTTTTTTGTTTTCTCCATAGAAAGAGATCGGACGGATCGTGTCGTGGGTGTATCTTTTCGATACATCCTTATTATTGACATCGGGATCTGCAATCATTGGTTCAACGATCGCGTCGAGGTCGATCTCCACTTCTGCGTAATATTTTGCATTCGCGTCCGGTACCAGCGCTGGTTTCTCACCTGACTTGATCTCCGCAATGCGCTTATCCGCTTTGTTGATCAATCCCTGCAAAACCTGCTTATGGTTCTCCATTCCTTTATCGATCATGATCTGGATCCGGTTTTTCGCGATTTCCAGTGATTCGATCAAAGTATCATCCTCCGAGATACAGATAGAAGCTTTCGCTTTCATTTCCGCAGTCCAGTCTGTAAAAGTAAATGCCTGATCAGCCGGCAATGTACCCAGGTGCACTTCGATTATCCGGCCCTGGAACACGTTTTCACCGCCAAACTTTTGAAGCATCTGGGCTTGTGTGGCATGAACAACATCACGGAAATCCATGTGGTCCTTCATTTCACCCTTGAATGTAACTTTAACAGATTCGGGGATTGGCATTGATACTTCGCCGGTAGCCAATGCAATCGCAACAGTTCCTGAGTCAGCGCCGAATGCAACACCTTTTGACATCCTTGTGTGGGAGTCCCCACCGATGATGATCGCCCATTCGTCGACGGTAATGTCGTTCAATACTTTATGGATCACGTCAGTCATCGAGTGATATTCGCCTTTCGGGTCGCGTGCAGTAATCAGGCCGAAATCATTCATAAACTTCATCAGCTTGGGAATATTAGCCTGCGCTTTCTTATCCCATACCGAAGCAGTGTGACAGCCTGACTGGTAGGCACCATCCACAATCGGGGAAATCGTTGTCGCCGCCATTGATTCAAGCTCCTGCGCCGTCATCAAGCCCGTAGTATCCTGCGATCCCACGATATTAACTTCCACACGAACGTCTGATCCCGCGTGTAAAACCTTACCCGGAGTAGTACCGACCGCATTTCTGTTGAATATCTTTTCAACAGCTGTCAAACCTTGTCCTTCATTCGAGATCTCCTTTGATGGAGCGAATACCGGAGTCGGTTCAATTCCCAATATCTTAGCTGCTACCGTCTGGATCTTTTTACCAAAAACAATGGCGTATGATCCTCCGGCGCGTATGAATTCCTTTTTCTGCGGCGTAAGTGCTTTGGAAATGTCGATTAATTCCTGATCGCCGTTGTACAGCTTTTTTGTTTTTGTATTAATGGTCAAAACAGTGCCGGTTGCAACTGAGTAGACCTCTTCAAGAATGGGATCGCCATTCTCATTGCGAACTACGTTGCCATTCTCGTCCACCTTTTTGACCCAGTTTTTCAGATCAATACCGATACCGCCGGTAACGTCTACCGTGGTAAGGAAAATCGGGGAGATACCATTTGTACCACCTACGATCGGCGCGATGTTTACAAAAGGAACATACGGACTCGCCTGCTTACCAGTCCAAAGCGCGACGTTGTTTACACCCGACATCCTGGACGAACCCACGCCCATTGTACCTTTTTCGGCGATCAGCATCACGCTTTTATCAGGATGTTCGGCCTGCAAAGCTTTGATCTCACGCTGAGCCTGCGGCGTAATCATGCATTGGCCGTGCAGCTCGCGGTCTGACCGGGAATGCGCCTGGTTTCCGGGAGAGAGCAAATCGGTTGAAATGTCACCCTCACCAGCTATAAATGTTACTATCTTGATCTCTTCGGGTACCTCCGGCAGTTTTGTAAAAAACTCAGCCCGCGCGTAGCTTTCTAGGATTTCTCTTGCAATCTCATTGCCATTTTTAAAGGCTTCTTTCAAACGGTCTGTATCTGCATCGTAGAGGTAAACCTGCGTTTTAAGAACCTCAGCGGCTTGTTTCGCGATAAACAGATCATTACCCAATGCAAGATCCAGTAACACGCCAATGGAAGGCCCGCCTTTCATGTGCGAGAGCAGCTCAAATGCAAAAGCAGGTGATATCTCTGCTACGATCGATTCTCCGAGAATGATCTCTTTCAGGAACCTGGCTTTCGCACCAGCTGCACTTGTCGTTCCCGGTAATGTATTGTAGATAAAAAATTTAAGTGAATCGGCGCGGTACTCGTTTTCTGAATCCTTGATTTGGGCAATGATCTCTCCCAATAATTCTGCGCCATCAATCGGCTTCGGATGAAGCCCCAGGGTTTTTCTTTCTTCAATCTCTTTAATGTAATCCTGATAGATATTCATGATGAAATCTTTTCAATGTTAAAGGCAGTACATATTCTCAATAAAACGGGCGAAAGTACGAATTTACCCAATATACGCAGGGCCATCTGGCGATTTTCGCCACTATTTAGCATTATTATATACTACCGGTATATATGAATAACCCAGCTCCATTTCTTTTTGTTCTTACTACCGCTCTAATTCATTCGTTATTTAAATCATGTGACAGGATTGCCCCGCTCCTACCCTTATATTTTGCCCCTCCTTTTCCGGCAACTTTGATTTTTTGTTTGATTGTACCCTATATTTGGACGTTCAAAGTGCTACCAGATTCCTTAAATCCAAAACTATGTCGAAAAATCTGGTGATCGTAGAGTCACCGGCGAAGGCCAAAACCATTGAAAGTTATTTAGGGCAGGATTTCACGGTCAAGTCCAGTTTCGGACACGTCCGCGACCTTCCCGAACATGATATGGGCGTGGATGTTGAGCATGAATTTCAACCATCTTACGAGATTTCGTCGGACAAAGTCAAAGTCATTTCCGAGTTGAAAAAACTGGCAAAAGGCGCAGAAGTGTGGCTGGCGACGGATGATGACCGCGAAGGAGAAGCTATTTCATGGCATTTAAAAGAAGCACTCGGCCTGCCTGATGACACTAAACGTATCGTGTTCAGGGAGATCACCAAGTCTGCACTACAAAATGCTATCGCAAAACCACGTGTGATTGACGCCGACCTGGTTGATGCACAACAGGCAAGAAGGATACTCGACCGGCTGGTTGGATATGAGCTTTCACCGGTACTTTGGAAGAAAATAAGAATAGGGAAATCTAACCTTTCAGCGGGCCGCGTACAGTCTGTCGCGGTGCGGATTATTGTTGAAAGAGAACGTGAAATAGATGCATTTAGAACAAAGAACAGCTACAAGGTAACTGCACATTTTGACCTGGGTAATGGCAAAGTGCTGAATGCAGAACTCCCCAAAAGCTTTTCCACAGAAGACGAAGCTGTCAAATTCCTGGAAAGGTGCATTGGCGCAGAGTTCTCGATCAAAAACCTTGAAGTAAAACCAGCTAAAAAAACACCTGCTCCCCCATTCACTACTTCTACACTACAACAGGAAGCTTCAAGAAAGCTTAGCTTTTCAGTAGCACAGACGATGACAGTCGCACAGCGCCTGTACGAAGCTGGTAAGATCTCCTACATGCGTACCGACTCCACCAACTTGTCGGAAGAAGCTTTGGAAAAAGCGCGTCAGCAGATCACGAAGGAATACGGACAGGAGTACTATAATAAAAGGATATTCAAGACCAAATCAGAATCAGCACAGGAAGCGCACGAAGCAATCCGGCCGACCGACTTTTCAACCTTGTCGGCAAGCAGCGACCGCAATGAGCAGCGACTTTATGAGCTGATCTGGAAACGCGCAATCGCATCGCAGATGTCGGACGCGCAACTGGAACGTACTACTGCGACGATCGGCATTTCAAGTACCTCCGAAGAGCTGGTGGCGCAGGGTGAGGTGATCAAATTCGAAGGTTTCCTGAAAGTATATATGGAATCCAGCGATGAGGAAGGTGATGAGGAACAAAAGGGAATGCTGCCTCCGTTGAACATCGGACAAAAACTGAATCTGGCCGATATGAAGGCGACTGAGCGTTTTACGCGCAACCCGCCGAGATACACCGAAGCGAGCCTTGTTAAAAAACTGGAAGAAATGGGCATTGGTCGCCCGTCCACCTACGCACCTACTATCTCGACTATTTTGAAGAGAGAGTACATTGTAAAAGAAGACAGACCGGGTACTGAGAGAGAGTTCAAGGAATTTACACTTGCCAATAATGAGATCAAAAGCAAGGTAAATAAGGAGATATACGGTTCAGAAAAAGCCAAGCTTTTCCCGACCAGCACGGGAATGGTCGTAAACGATTTCCTGGTTAGTCATTTCCAGGACATTATCGACTATTCTTTCACTGCAAACGTGGAAAAGGATTTTGACCATATCGCCGAGGGGCAGCTCGCCTGGCGGCAGATGATCAAGAACTTTTACACGCCATTTCAGAAAAAAGTAGCAGAAGCACGGGAAGAAGCTATCGATAAAAGCCTGACTTCGCGTGACCTGGGTGAAGATCCTGCGACAGGTAAGAAGGTATCTGTACGCATCGGTAAATACGGTCCTTACGTGCAGATCGGTGATGTAGAAGACGAGGAAAAGCCAAAGTTCGCAAGTCTGCAAAAGGGACAGCTGATGGAAACCATTACGCTGGACGAAGCCTTCGAACTGTTCAAACTGCCTCGTACTGTTGGATTGTATGAGGACAAAGAGCTGGTTGTTAACATCGGGAAATTTGGTCCTTACGTGAAGCATGATGGTAAATACTATTCATTGCTGAAAACAGACGATCCGATGGCGGTGACGGAAGACAGATTGGTTGAGATCATCGTTCAGAAACGCTTGCAGGATAGCAGCCGCACGATCAAGGAATTCACGGAAGACCCGGACTGCAAAGTACTCAATGGAAAATACGGCCCGTATATCGCATTTGGCAAAAAGAATGTGAAGATCCCGAAAGGAACAGACCCGGCCGCATTGACCTATGAAGAGATTGTGAAGCTGGCGGCCGAAACACCTGACAAGCCAGCCGGAAGAGGATTTAAAAAGGCAGCACCGAAAACGGCAGCAGAGAAAAAGCCCGCAGCTGAAAAGAAGCCGGCAGCAGAAAAGAAGCCGGCAGCAAAGAAAACGGCTGAGAAAAAGCCTGCGGCGAAGAAGGCAGCCAAGAAGGCTTCGTAAAAGCATTTGAGCTGACATTCGTGTCCATTCGTGCATTCGTGGCAAAACAAAACACACATTAAAACCGCCAAAAGAATGAAAAAGCTAGTAGTACTCTCCGGAGCTGGTATCAGTGCAGAAAGCGGCATCAGCACATTCCGCGACAATGGTGGTTTGTGGGACAATTACCGCATTGAAGATGTAGCGACCCCCGAAGCCTGGGCAAGAAACCAGGAACTGGTGCTGGATTTTTATAACCAGCGCAGAAAACAAGCGTACGAAGTAAAGCCGAATGCGGCGCATTATGCCTTGGTCGAGCTGGAAAAGCATTTCGATGTAAGCATTATCACGCAGAATGTAGACAACCTGCATGAAGTGGCAGGCTCTTCGAATGTGATTCATTTACATGGAGAACTGTTCAAGTCGCGCAGCACGAAGGATCCGGAGTTGGTTTATCAAATGGACTCCTGGGAACTAAAAACGGGCGATTTATGCGAGCTGGGAAGTCAGCTCCGTCCGCACATCGTGTGGTTTGGCGAAGAGGTACCGATGATGGAAAAAGCCATCAACGTGGCAGAAACGGCAGACATTTTCCTGGTGATCGGAACTTCGCTGGCTGTATACCCTGCCGCGGGACTTGTACATTATGTGGCACCAGGCAAACCGATTTACATCATCGATCCCGCACAGCCCGATATCCGACTGAAACCTAACATGGTTTTCATCCAGGAAAAGGCTTCGACGGGAATGGAAGTTTTGACGAAACAATATTTATTATCAGATCAATAGCGAATGCAATTACTTGACGGAAAAGCTATTTCCTCCCAAATTAAAGCTGAAATCAAAGTAGAGGTAGAAAAGTGGGTTGCTGGTGGCGGCAAAAAGCCCCATTTGGCTGCTATACTTGTTGGTACCGACGGTGCCAGCGAAACTTACGTGGCGTCTAAAATCAGAAGCTGTGAGGAAATCGGCTTCTCTTCTACCCTTCTGCGCTTCGAACCTACTATTTCAGAAGCGGAGCTGTTGGA
Organism: Dyadobacter crusticola DSM 16708; assembly: GCF_000701505.1. Classification (GTDB taxonomy): domain Bacteria; phylum Bacteroidota; class Bacteroidia; order Cytophagales; family Spirosomataceae; genus Dyadobacter; species Dyadobacter crusticola. The sequence continues at coordinate 332,891 of NZ_JNJB01000007.1, forward strand.
AGCAGTAGCGTCGCTTAACAACGATCCCGATGTGGATGGTTTCATCGTACAACTTCCATTGCCTGCCCATATATCAGAGAATACGGTAATGGAAGCAGTTAACCCGGCGAAAGATGTGGATGGATTTCATCCGGTCAATGTCGGTAAAATGTGCAAGGGACTTCCTGCATACATTTCCGCAACACCATTCGGTATCCTTGAAATGATTATCCGCGCCGGCATTGAAACGAGCGGAAAGCATTGCGTAGTAGTTGGGCGCAGCCAGATCGTGGGTTTACCGATGAGCATACTGATGCAGCGCAACAGCTACCCTGGCAACTGTACTGTGACAATCACACACAGCAAAACGCAAAATCTGAAAGAGATCTGTCAAAGCGCAGATATATTGATTGCCGCGCTTGGAAGAGCCGATTTCATCAAAGCAGACTACGTGAAAGAAGGCGCGGTAGTAATTGACGTAGGCATTACCCGGGTTGTTGATCCAGCCAAGAAGAGCGGATACTCGATCAAAGGCGATGTGGACTTCAACGATGTGGCGCCGAAAGCCAGCTACATTACGCCGGTGCCGGGCGGTGTGGGATTAATGACGATCTGCGGTTTGCTGACAAATACATTCAAAGCTGCGAAAAAGGAGATTTATCCCTGATTGGTATAAAGCAAAGTTTTTTGAACCGGATAATGCAGCGTGCAAGACGCATTCATTATCCGGTTTTTTGTTGTGCTTTTTGTTTTTTGCTAAAAGATTTGTCAATTAGTAGCAGATTTCAAAGCATCGATTATGAGCATTGTAAGCAACAACATCAAATATCTACGCAGACTTAACGGACTGACGCAGGAACAATTTGCGCGCAAAATTGCCATTAAAAGATCATTGCTGGGCGCTTATGAGGAAGCCCGCGCTAATCCGAACCTGACGAATCTGAAAAATATTGCCGCTTCTTTCGGAATCACAGTAGACAATTTGCTAAAAAATGATCTGAGAAAACTCAGGGAAACACCTGATATGTCACTGCCGCTGGCTCAGCCAAAACCTATGACGGTTTCGCATTCAGGCAATGTAACCCCGCCGGTTCAGCAGCGGGCTGCATCCTATGCAGAGCCACAGCCGCTGGCAAAAGTGATTGAACAATTTCAGCAGCCCGAACAACCTTTGCGGATGGTGTCGCGGCAGGTTAATCTTAAACCGATTAGCGGGGAAGCGCCTCCGCAGCAACCTGCTCGTAATATGCATTTTCAGCAACCTGAACCGCAACCCACATTCAACAGTGCGCCTGCTAATCAGTTACCTGTTTTTAATAATCAATTCAATACAGGTCAGTTTAATGCCCAACCGGAAGAGCGGCCGAATGTATATCAGAATGTACAGTGGGTTGCATTGAACATGCAGCAGCATTACCTGGCCAACTTCCAGAACCCTGCGTACCTGACCAACCTGCCTTCTTTTCAGTTGCCTAATTTGCCAACCGGCTATTATCGTGCATTTGAAGCAGGCGCGGATTATACTTACCCCGGCGCGTTGCTCATCGGTACATTCGTGCGGAATTGGTATGATATCCACGACGGAATGCAGTACGTTTTTGTGCTAAAAAGCGCAGGAATTATCTGTCGTACCGCGTTTAATCACGTAAAAACATCGGGCTTCCTGCTGCTGACTTCCGACAATGGAGCTGCTCCGGAACTTGAAATTCCATTGCAGGATGTACTTGAAGTTTGGGAAATAAAGGCGTTTGTCAGTCTGCAAATACCGGCGCCACAGCCTTCGCTGGAACGCATTTCCCAGCTTGTAGACGAGCTCCAATTGGAACTCAGTCAGTACCGACAGCAGGATATTTAGCAATACACTAAACTTTGCTCCCCAGCGTGCTAAACAGCGCTTCTATTTTTTCCAGATCCTTGCTTTTCGAAGTAGTTTCCAAAACTGCTACGCCCATTTGATACCACAAACCATCACCGGCGGTCAGGTACTTGCCTCTCTTTGAAGGCTTTGACTCAGATGCATTATCAGCAACAAATTCTGCTCGGTAAACAGTATCCATGATTTTTTGCAGCTGGTCCCATTCCAGTTGACGGGCAGTTCCGCCGTCTTTACTAACTGTAAATGTTTTATTAGCAAAAGAAGCTTTCAGGTCAATGCGGCTTTTTTGATCACCGTCTATTTCGAGATATGTAAGCTCGAAAGGTTTTTCGCGACCGCTAGCTTCAAAGATTGCCTGCATCATTTCTTGTAAAAAGTACGACCAGCGTTCCTTGTCAACCGGATAAATCGTAACACGCTTTTCATTTTCTTCCAACTCAATTTCGACGAAATCCTCGTACTCATTTTCCTCCCGCTTGCGGATCGTTTTGGAGCTGGTAAAGATCTCCTCAAACTCTTTCAACCAGATTACCGGAACATTCCCTCTCCATTTATAATCATCCTCGGTAGTAAAACCTTCGTCATAAATTTCGTCTTCGGAAATTTCGTCGCGGTCGGTGTACCGGAGCTCGAAGTCGACATCCAGCTTCGTTTCTGAAACCAGATTCAGTTTCAAAGCATAGTAGTGCGAAAAAGGCGCGGGTACTACCGGAGCAGTTTCGAACCTGATAATGTAAAGTCCTGGTATTTGAAGATTCTTATCCATTTAAGATACTGAGACAGTTGAAAAAGTCCGGCGCTTATCAATCTTGCCGGTTGGTGTTTTTATAAATTGTTTTACAAAGTAAGTATGTTTCGGAGTTTCATAAGCCGAAACCTGCCTCCTTATTTCTTCCATAACTGAGTTTTCATGTACCGATTGTAATTCGCCTTCAATTACGAGCACCAGTTTTTGTCCCAGCTTCTGATCCGGCTCCCACCAGGTAAAATGTATGTTAGGGATGTTCAAACGGGCAAATACGTTAGCAACCGCCGCGTCGACTTTATCAAGCACGATCTTTACCCCGCCGGAATTGATCACATTATCTGCCCGCCCGATCCATTGGAATGTATTATTTTCAATTTCAACAAGATCATTGGTCTGAACTACTTCGCCATTTGTTACATCACCAGTCACGAAAAGGCATCCTCTTTCGTCGGCACCGAACTGGACACCGGGCAAAAACGTGTATCTGATTTCTTCTTCCGGACAGTTCAGGCGGCGCAATGCGATGTGGGATACTGTCTCTGTCAATCCGTAGCTTTGATAAACAGGCGCCTGCAACGTGGCAATCTGCTGCTGCAAACCTGCATTGACAGGCGCGCCGCCCAATAGGATTTTACCCAAAGTACTTACCTTATCCCGCGTGGCCGGATGTTCCAAAATACTCGCTAACTGCATAGGTACCAATGCAGTGAAGTCAAACTGAGCCGCTTCGTCCGTCAGCAGGAGCGGATTTGAAGCCGGCTCAATAACCGTGATCTGCCAGTCCAGTTCCATTCCCCGCACCAGCATCATCAAGCCGGCAATATACCCGATATTCAGGCACACCAGCGCCCTGGTACCGCGAGTCAGGTTCAATGCTCTTCCGGTCGCCATTGCACTGGTTACCATTTGTTTTCTGGTCAAAACAATAGGCTTGGGCGTGCCGGTGGAGCCGGAGGTATGCAGGGTAAACTCGCTTTCTCCCGATTTCCATTTGCGCATAAAATCGTGCGCTTTGCCCAAATAAACATCCTGCGGCCGCGGCTTTTCCCAAAAATCTGCTGGTAGGAACATCTTATTTGTTTGCTTTTTGAAGGATACCCAAACAATCAGTATTTTCGCACTTTCTGGTGCAAGAATATCCTTCTTTTCGATTCTTCTTGCCTTCTTTTATCAAAAATTCATTTCAGATATGTCCAGTCAAATTCAATGGGAAACCATTAAAGAATACGAGGAGATCCTTTTTACAATTCACGAAGGAATCGCAAAAATAAGCATTAACCGTCCGCACAAACACAATGCATTCACGCCGCTCACCGTCACCGAGATGATTGACGCCATGCATATCTGCCGCGAGGATCCACGGATTGACGTGATTATCCTTACCGGCGAAGGTGGAAAAGCATTCTGCTCCGGCGGTGACCAGTCTGTGCGCGGGCATGGCGGCTACATTGGCGACGACCACGTTCCCCGTCTTAATGTACTCGACCTGCAAAAAATGATCCGCTCCATTCCAAAAGCGGTGATCGCGATGGTAGCTGGCTGGGCGATCGGCGGCGGCCACGTACTGCACGTGATTTGTGACATTTCCATTGCGGCAGAAAACGCGAGGTTCGGACAAACCGGTCCGAAAGTTGGCAGCTTCGACGGCGGTTTCGGTGCTTCTTACCTGGCGCGCGTGGTAGGTCAGAAAAAAGCGCGTGAGATCTGGTTCCTGTGCGACCAGTACGATGCAAAGGAAGCGCTTGATATGGGTCTGGTAAACAAGGTGGTTCCGCTCGAAGAACTTGAAGCAACTACTGTGGAATGGTGTAAAAAAATCCAGGAGAAAAGCCCGCTGGCGATCAGAATGCTGAAAAGCGCATTCAATGCAGAGCTGGACGGACAGGCCGGAATCCAGGAATTGGCGGGTAATGCAACTTTACTTTATTACCTCAGCGAGGAGGCGAAGGAAGGTCAGAAATCGTTTCTTGAAAAGAGAAAGCCCGATTTCAGCAAATACCCGAAATTCCCCTGATTTTACCCAACATCTTATTTGCTAAGAACCTAACAGACGAACATGAACTACTGGCTCGTAAAATCAGAACCCAGCGCTTATTCCTGGGACCAACTTGTGAAGGAAAAAGAAGGAATGTGGGACGGCGTACGCAATTATGCTGCGCGAAATAATCTGATGGCGATGAAAAAAGGTGATCAGGTGCTCTTTTACCACAGTAATGAAGGCAAGGAAGTAGTTGGTTTAGCGGAAGTATCCAAAGAACATTATCCCGATCCGACTGCAAAGGAAGGGAGCTGGGTCGTCGTGAATGTAGTGCCGGTGGAGAAATTCCCTAAAACAGTGACACTGGCGCAGATCAAGGCTGATGAACGTTTGAAAGAAATGGCGTTGGTTAAATTGTCGCGATTGTCTGTCGTACCTGTTCGGCCCGAAGAATTTGACGTTATTGTTGGACTGGCCCATGATTCCAAATAGAAACTGCGGATTGAAAGCGACGGTTTTCCTGTTCCTTCTTGTTTTTACGTACGCTCAGGCGGCTGCACAAAGTGTGAAGCGCATTGAGCTTCCGCTGTCGGGCAACACCGCGTACCAAACAGTTCCGCTGGGCGAGCAGGGTGTACTCCTGATTTCAAAACCAGACCGGGGCACATTCAATGTGCAGAAGTTCGATACAAATCTAGACAGGGTTTGGTCCATCGACGGGCCTATCGAGTCTAATCTTGACTATGTAACCTCTTCTTACGACGGACAGGCGGTATTCCTGCTATTCAGTAAATACCGGAGCTCGCTGTACCAGATTGTCAAAGTGAATGTAGGTCCCGGTTTTGTGGAGACTTTCACGATCAACACGCTTGACCGCTTTGAGATTACGGATTTCAAGACTTTGGGTTACGCGGTGTTCATGGCTGGGATGGTACGCAACGAGCCGGTGCTGATCTATACCCAGCTCACCACAGCGCAGACGAAGGTCTTGCCATCGGCGATCAAAGGTTCTAATGCGATCCAAACCGTAGAGGTTGATACAGCGCATCATTTGGTAAACGTCTGTTTTGCAGTAAAAAAAGGAAGGCAAACTAAGATTGTCGCCCGCTCCTATGAAGAAACAGGTGAATTGTACACACAGGTTTCGGTCGACCCGGAGGATGATTTTTCCTTGCTCAGCGGCCGTTTGCAGGTATTGAACGATTCTGTGCGGATCATAATCGGGACTTATGGTTACCGGAATATGCAAAGCAGTACGACAGCAGCTTCGCAGGGATTGTATATCAGTAAAATCGTGGGCGAGGAGACTGCTTTTACCAAGTACCACAGCTTTACGGATTTTAAAAACTTCTTTAATTTCATGAACGAGCGCCAGCAGGAAAAAATGGAAAGGCGCATCAGGAAAAAGAAAGAAAGCGGCGACGACCTGAAACTCAATTATCGGCTTCTGGTGCACGATATCGTTCCAAAAGACAACCACTACCTGCTTGTCGCGGAGGCATTTTACCCTGAATACCGGTATAATAATAACAACATGATGGGCGGCTTCGGGTATGGTGGTTTCGGCTATCCTTTTGGAATGGGACTCTACAATCCCTATCTATGGAACCCGATGTACGGCGGTCGGGGCTATAATCAGCAGATTTTCGACGGGTTCACCTACACGCATGCGATTGTGACAGATATTGACCAGAACGGAAATCTTGTCTGGGACAACAGTATCAATTTTGATCATGTAAAAAGCATGGATTTGCGGGAAAAGATTCGGGTACAAACTTTTTCAAATGGCAATTCCAGACTTGTATACAGTCACAATGGAGCAATCCGGAGTAAGATCATCAAGGGCGACCAGGTAATCGACAGCGATCACATCATCCCGAACGAAACGAATGTGGAAGGTGACAAAGTAAGGAAAACCAGCACCGATGACATCGACTACTGGTACAACAACTTTTATCTCGCCTGGGGCGAACAGCGAATCATCAATGCCGCCGGCGATCCGCAGACAAGGGGCAGGAGGAATGTGTTTTACCTGAATAAAATTGCATATTGACCCTCCCTATCGCCGCCTTGCCGTTGGCTGAAGCCTACGGAAATAGATATGTCGCACCGTTTTCCATTTGCTTTAGCCAACGGAAATAGATATGCGGCCCCACATTCCCGTTGGCTAAAGCCTACGGAAATCGATATGTCGGCCCCGTTCCCGTTGGCTGAACCCCCACGGAAATAGATACGTCGGCTGAGGCCGACATAAATTTGCCAAGGCAAAAAAAATTAATTCCCGTCGGCTTTAGCCAACGGACAAACACAATTCAAGTAACAGTACATGTATTGCGTTTGTACTTGTATTTGTAATTTTAATCCAACATCACCGTGATCCTACTTTCACCAGACCAACATACTGACTACCAATTAATCGATACTGGTGGCTTTGAAAAGCTTGAACGATTTGGGCCTTATATATTGACCCGCCCGGAGCCCCAGGCGATTTGGGACAAATCCTTGCCCGAGAGCGAATGGGAGGAGCGATCCAATGCGGTTTTCAAGAAAGACAAGAATTCGCAGGAAAAGGGCCAATGGGTAACAAAAGGCGATATGCCGGAAAAGTGGGTTTTTCAGTACCGTACCAATTCGATGCACTTGCGCAGTAAGCTTGCATTATCTTCTTTTAAGCACGTGGGCGCATTTCCGGAGCAGGCTACCAACTGGGATTATATCTCCAAGAAGCTCAAACAAATTCCCGAAGAGAAGCCAAATGTGCTTAACCTTTTTGCATATACGGGCATTGCTTCACTTGCCGCGAAAGCTGCGGGCGCAGATGTAACGCACGTCGATTCTGTGAAACAGGTGATCAGCTGGTCGCGTGAAAATATGCAGCTGAGCGGGCTTGACAACATTCGCTGGGTAGTGGAAGACGCAATGAAATTCGTGCAGCGGGAAGTGCGCCGCGGCAACCAATACAATGGGATCATTCTTGATCCGCCTGCTTACGGTCGTGGCCCAGATGGGGAGAAATGGTTGCTGGAAGAAAGCCTGAACGAGTTATTGCGACTTTCTGCATTGCTACTGAAGAAGGAAAACTTCTTTTTTATTATCAACCTCTACTCCCTGGGATTCTCTGCATTGATTGTAGAAAACCTGATCAAAGCACATTTCGGTACAGATATCAGGCACGAGTTCGGCGAGCTGTTTATTCCTGATTCTTTTGGCAAAAAATTGCCGCTAGGTGTATTTTCCCGATTTTCTGACCACAATGATTAAAATACAGGAAGAATTTCCAATTTTGTATAATACCTGGGGCACGTCGAATTCTGGTGGTGCATGGGCTTAATTATATGAGATTACCTTATTTTAACTGTCTGATATTCTTCTTTTCGGTCGCTTTTACCGGGTTGCTGCAATCCTGCCAGAGCGACGCGAGAAATGCTTCGCGGATTCCGCCAGTAGTCAAAAAGTCCCGCGCGCAATGGCAGAACGACGCGCTACTATCGCTAACCGAACTGATCAACCGCGGGATAGATTCAGATGTAAACTATTTCAAGAGAGCCCGGATCTATTTTGAACGGGAGCAGTATACCGAGGCGCTGGACGATATCAACGAGTCTATCTACGAACAAGATAATGTAAGTGACTATTTTCTGTTGCGGGGAAAAATCAACCGGGAACTAGGTAAGATTGACAATGCACTGGAAGACGCGCAGCGCGCCGAGGCCTTACAGCAGAGCAGTCCTGAACTCTATGTTTTACTCGCAGACATTTTGCAGGCGAAAAACCGGTTTGGCGAATCAGTAAGTTACTTGAACCAAGCATTGAAAATGGCGCCTTACGATGGTTCCGCCTACTACGTGAAGGGCATGTTGCAGGCGCGGCAGGGCGACTCGCTGGCTAGTTTGCAGAGCCTTGATTACGCGATCAATGTAAATCCCAGACTGCTGCGAGCCTACCAGCAGAACATTCTGATTTTACGCAGACTTAAAAATCTCGATAAAGCTTTAGTAATCAGCAGCAAAGCGATCAGCCGCTTTCCGTCAGACCCTACCCTCTTTTTTGAACAAGGACAGATCTTCATGGCTATGGCTAGACCTGATACTGCATTGATCAGCTTCCAAAAAGCGGTAAATCTCAATCCAGACTACGAAGATGCACTCTGGCACATAGCCAATACCAGCATTCAGCTGCGGCACTACGGCAAAGCATTACCTGCATTGAATAAGCTTTTGAAAAAGAAACCACAGTCAAAAGAGATCAACAACTTAATTGGATTGTGTTACGAAAAAAGCTTCGACTACGACCGGGCGCGGGAATACTATACCACTGCACTGGCATTGAGTCCCGGGGATCAGGATGCGCGTTACGGGCTTTACAGGATTAGGCTGCGGGAAAATGAAGGAACTTATGAATCGTATTATCCTCAGGAGAATGCAGGATCGGGGTACAAGCTGCTTGATACTGCCCGCGTAAAGATCAATGTACTCCAACCGCGCGGCACTACAAATATCCGCGTCGACTCAACACGAAAAGCTAAAATTGAATAGCTTTGCACTTTACAGTTTGCTGAAAAACCTTTGAATTAAATCCACAGAATAGATTTTTGAATGAAAGACGAGTCTCAAGTAAAAATTACCCTGCCAGACGGTAGTGAAAGATTTTATCCGAAAGGAGTTACTGCCCTTGAAATCGCACTCAGCATCAGCGAAGGACTTGCGCGCAATGTAATTGCAGCGAAAGTTAACAATGAAGTGTGGGATCCCACGCGCCAGATTACGGAAGATTCGCTGGTGAAATTGTTGACGTGGAATGACGAGGACGGCAAATCTACATTCTGGCATTCGTCTGCGCACTTACTTGCGGAGGCTTTGGAGGCGTTGTATCCGGGCATTAAGTTCGGCACCGGACCTTCCATTGAAAAGGGTTTTTACTACGATGTGGACCTTGGCGAACAGTCCATTTCTCAGGAGGATTTTCCAAAAATCGAGGCTAAGATGCTGGAACTGGCGCGCCAGAAAAACGAGTATGTGCGCAAGCCGATCAGCAAAGCAGATGCGCTGGAATATTTTACGCAAAAAGGAGACGAATACAAGTTGGAGCTGATCGACGGTCTCGAAGATGGTTCCATTACATTATACGAGCAAGGCGGCTTTACCGACTTGTGCCGCGGACCGCATATCCCGAACACCGGCTTTATCAAAGCAGTTAAGCTAACCAACATTGCAGGCGCTTACTGGCGTAACAAGCAGGATAACAAGATGCTTACCCGCATTTACGGGATTACTTTTCCAAAGCAAAAAGAGCTGGAAGAGTATGTAACATTAATGGAAGAAGCCAAGAAACGCGATCACCGCCGGCTGGGCAAAGAACTTGAACTGTTTGCCTTCTCTGAGAAAGTTGGTCAGGGCTTGCCATTGTGGCTCCCAAAAGGTGCGATGCTGCGCGAGCGGCTGCAATCTTTCCTGAGTAAAGCACAGTCGCGGGCAGGTTATCTGCCGGTAATTACCCCCAACATCGGCAGCAAGGAACTATATGTTACCTCGGGCCACTGGGATAAATATGGCAAGGATTCATTCCAGCCGATCAAAACACCAAACTTAGGTGAAGAGTATCTGCTAAAACCGATGAACTGTCCGCATCACTGCGAGATATACAAAACCTCTCCCCGCTCTTATAAAGATCTGCCCTTGCGGTTCTCGGAGTTTGGAACGGTGTATCGTTACGAGCAAAGCGGCGAGCTTCACGGGCTGACCCGTGTGCGGGGCTTTACACAGGATGACGCGCATATTTTCTGCCGGCCTGATCAGGTGAAAGAAGAATTTATACGTGTGATCGACCTGGTACTATATGTATTCAAATCGCTTGGTTTCGAGGATTACAGCGCGCAGGTTTCATTGCGCGATCCAAACGACAAGGTAAAATACATTGGAAAAGACGAAGACTGGGAGCGCGCTGAGAATGCGATCGTTGAAGCTGCGCAGGAACGTGGGTTAAGTACAGTAACCGAGCTAGGAGAGGCTGCATTCTATGGTCCGAAGCTGGATTTCATGGTACGCGATGCTCTGGGCAGAAAGTGGCAGCTGGGTACCATCCAGGTTGATTATCAAATGCCAAAACGTTTCGGACTGGAATATACCGGCTCTGACAACCAAAAGCACCAGCCTGTGATGATCCACCGGGCTCCATTCGGTTCAATGGAAAGATTCATTGCAATCCTGATTGAAAACACGGCGGGACAGTTTCCACTTTGGTTATCTCCTGATCAGATCGCTATTTTACCTATCTCGGAAAAGTTTGCAGATTACGCCGAAGAGGTATTTTTCAGGCTGCAAGACAATGATATCAGGGGATTTGTGGATCACAGGGACGAGAAGATCGGCAGAAAAATCAGGGATGCGGAAGTTACAAAAGTCCCATTCATGCTGATAGTTGGCGAAAAAGAAGCGGCAGAAGGCAAGATTTCAGTACGCCGGAAAGGAGAAGGTGACCTGGGCAGCATGACAATAGACGAATTTGCAAGCTATTTCAAGAAAGAAGCAGCATTGATTTGATGTTTTTCGGATTTTTTAGTATAATTCATTCAGGAAGGCACTATTTTTGTTAGCGCACTGTTACCAATTTCGATTTTTACACAAGAATACAAAAAACACCAAACCAAGTTATATGGCATTAAGACCCCCTAGTGGACGGTTAAGAGTTCCCGAAGAACCTTATAAAATAAACGAACGAATTACAGCAAAAGAAGTACGTCTGGTTGGAGAGAACATCGAACCAGGTATAGTGGATATCAATACAGCCCGAGCTATGGCAAAGGCGCAAAGCCTTGACTTAGTTGAAATTGCACCAACCGCAGTGCCGCCTGTTTGCAAGATTGTCGACTATTCCAAGTTTAAATACGAGCAAAAGAAAAAGCAAAAAGAGATCAAAGCGAAAGCTCAGAAGGTTGTCATCAAAGAGATCCGTTTCGGCCCTAATACAGATGATCACGATTTTGAGTTTAAGTTAAAACATGCTCAAAACTTTTTGAAAGAAGGTTCTAAGGTGAAAGCTTACGTACACTTTGTGGGACGTACGATTGTGTTTAAAGAGAGAGGGGTTAATCTTCTGAATAAATTTTCAGAGGCACTTACAGAATATGGCAAGCTTGAAATGGAACCCAAACTGGAAGGAAAAAGAATGACTATTATTCTCGCTCCTGCCCCTGCAAAAAGTAGCAAGTAATTGACCTAAAGGTTATATATAGATATGGTAAATCGTGTCCCTGGCGCTAAGTCGCGGACACGATTTTATTTTATGAACATTTTGCCTAATTTTGCGCGCTGTTTTATATTTTATCAATTAACATTTCTTTGAATCATGCCTAAAATGAAAACCAACTCCGGTGCTAAAAAGCGTTTTGCGCTTACTGGTACTGGTAAAATCAAACGTAAGCACGCTTTCCACAGCCACATCCTGACCAAAAAATCAAAGAAGCGCAAGCGCGGTTTGGTTAAGACCGGTCTGATCGATGTGTCTAACGAAAAGCAGGTAATGGCAATGCTTGGAAAACAATAGTTCCGAAGCCATTAAAATTGAAGTAACATTCAGGTTTCTTTGTTCAACCCGGTAAAAGGCTTTTTAAGACTCAGCAGAGCGCCGATTATCAAAAACAGTTAAAATATGCCACGTTCAGTAAATCACGTTGCGTCACGTGCAAGACGTAAAAAAGTAATGAAGCTTGCGAAAGGTTATTTCGGCCGTCGCAAGAATGTATGGACAGTAGCTAAGAATGCGGTAGAACGCGGTTTGGCTTACGCATACAAAGGTCGTAAGCAGAAAAAGCGCAATTTCCGCGCATTGTGGATCCAGCGTATCAACGCAGGAGCACGCGAGCACGGATTGTCTTACTCTGCTTTTATCGGCAAACTGAGTGCATCAGGCATAGAGCTAAACAGAAAAGTTCTCGCTGACTTGGCGATGAATCATCCGGAAGCTTTCAAAGCGATCGTTGATCAGGTAAAATAAAACAGCAATCCCGCCTCCCCGGCGGGATTTTTTTTGCCCTCCCCAGCCAATCCCGGCATCTTCACAATTAATTAATCCTCCATATAGCGAAAGCTTGGTACTTTAGTAGTCCTGTCCGGTATTACAGGAAAGTACTAATCACCTACCCTATCTAATGGAATCAAGAAGAGAATTTCTCAAAAAAGCGACGATGCTCACCGGTGCTGCCGGTATGTTCAGCGTGCTGCCAGCCTCAATCCAGAAAGCGCTCGCGATAGATCCACAAAAAGGAAGCACTTACCTAGACGCCGAGCACGTGGTGATTCTGATGCAGGAAAACCGCTCGTTTGACCATTCCTACGGTACCCTTCGCGGCGTAAGGGGCTTCAACGATCCGCGCGCGATCCGCTTGCCAAATAAAAACCTCGTGTGGATGCAAAACAATGCATTTGGCGAAACGCACGTCCCTTTCCGGTTGAATATGCGTGAGACCAATGCAACCTGGATGGGCTCGCTGCCGCATTCGTGGACCAACCAGGTGGATGCCAGGAATAATGGCAAATACGATCAATGGCTGATCGCCAAGCAGCCGGGGCATAAGGATTACGCTAAAATGCCGCTTACGCTGGGTTATTATAACCGGGAGGATATTCCATTTTACTACGCGCTCGCAGATGCATTCACAGTGTGTGACCAGAATTTCTGCTCCTCACTGACCGGTACTACCCCCAACCGCCTTTACCTATGGACAGGAACAGTACGCGAAAATCCAGACCCGAAGCATTACGCAAACGTTAGAAATGAGAATGTAAGTGATGATGCAGAAGCCAGCTGGACAACTTTCCCCGAAAGACTGGAAGACCACGGCGTTTCATGGAAAATATACCAGAATGAGCTGAGTATTTCAACCGGCTTGACCGGAGAGGAAGATTCGTGGCTTGCCAACTTCACCGACAACCCGATCGAATGGTTTACCCAATACAATATCCGTTTTCATTCAGGATACCAGAAGTACCTGAAATCGCAGCTCGAAACTTTACCAGGGGAAATTGAAGAAGCAAAGACGAAGCTGAAAAAAGCTGCACCGGGTAAGGAAACAGAAACGATCGAAAAAGCCATTGCAGCCAAACAGTCGAGCCTGAAACTCGTAAAAGAGGAACTGATCAAATGGAGTCCGGAAAATTTTGAAAAGCTTTCGCAGCGCAGCAAGAACATTCACCAGAAGGCATTCACGACCAATAAAAACAACCCGGACTACCGCAGTATTACCACTGTGAAGTACATGGACGGCGATATAGAGCGTGAGGCGAAAGCACCGCTGGGCGACACTTTGCATCAGTTCAGGAGCGACGTGAAATCCGGACAGCTCCCTGCGGTCTCCTGGCTTGTGGCACCCGAAAATTTTTCAGATCACCCTACTTCTCCCTGGTATGGTGCATGGTACGTTTCCGAAGTAATGGATATTCTGACGGCTAATCCCGAGGTTTGGAAAAAAACGATCTTTATCCTTTGCTATGACGAAAATGACGGATACTTTGACCATGTGCCGCCGTTTTCCGTTCCAAATCCCTATAAAGAAGATACCGGAGCAGTTTCTGCGGGGATTGACTGCAAAACCGAGTACGTGACCTTGGAGCAGGATATGACGAAAAAGCCAGCAAAGGAAAGCCGCGAGAGCCCAATTGGACTAGGATACCGCGTGCCGCTGGTGATCGCTTCCCCTTGGAGCAGAGGTGGTAATGTATGTTCGGAGGTTTTTGACCACACATCCATTCTGCAGTTTTTGGAAAATTTCGTGTCTAACAAAACAGGCAAGTCAATCAGAGAAACGAACATCAGTGAATGGAGACGGACAATTTGCGGCGATCTGACTTCTACATTTTTGCCCTATAACGGTGAGCAGATCAAGCTACCGGCTTTCCTGGAACGCGATGAATTCATGGAAGGAATTTTTAATGCGAAGTTCAAGAAGCTACCAAATGCGTATAAAGCTTTGAGCCAGGAAGAAATCGACAGGATCAATAAGGATCCGCTATCGTCTTCTGTTTTACCAAATCAGGAAAAAGGAACGCGTCCTGCCTGCCCTGTTCCTTACGAGCTGTACGTAAACGGCGCCACCAACTCTGACAAAAGTGCATTTGAAATAAAGCTGGAAGCCAGAAATGACATGTTCAAAGACAGATCTGCCGGCGCTCCATTCATTGTTTATGCCCCGGGCAAATACAAAAATGAAGATTTCAAGGTATGGAATTATGCCGTTAAAGCAGGCGATTCACTAAAAGGCTCATGGAAAATCAGTGATTTCGATGGCGGCAAATACCATTTGTTGGTGCATGGACCAAATGGATTTTTCAGAGAATTCATGGGTACCAAAGATTCAGGTTCTGTTAAAGTGGGCGCGCATTACCGGTTGGACAAGAACAAAAAAACAAATGCGGCTCTCGTGTTCAGCTTTGCCAGCCTCAATGAAGACCGAAACGCAGTTGTCACAATCAAAGATAACTCCTACGGATCTGGTAGTAAGACAGTTGATCTACAACAGGTATCTCCAGGCGCAGAGCTGCTTGTCCCAATCAATGTAAGCCAAAATTCAAACTGGTACGACTTCTCCATTACTATTTCCAGCGATCCGGAATTTCTCCAGCGTTACGCCGGACACATTGAAACCGGCCACCTCAGCGAAAGCGACCCGTTTATGGGACAGGCGCTCAGCTAGCTATTCCTTACGTCAGGCTGGAATCCCAGCCTGACACTTTGTCACATACAAATTCCCTTCTGTATTCTGGTACGGGGTTTTTACAGAACCTCAGAGCGACCGTAATGCTGGTCACCAAGCTCAACAGAACGAATCAAATTATACTTAACTTTAATATAGAACAATGGGAAAAATTATTGGCATAGACTTAGGAACAACGAACTCCTGCGTGGCTGTCATGGAGGGTAACGAGCCAGTCGTAATTGCAAACAGCGAAGGTGCCCGTACAACTCCGTCTGTCGTTGCATTCATGGATAATGGTGAACGCAAAATCGGAGCACCGGCCAAACGTCAGGCGATCACTAATCCCAAGCATACTATCAGCTCCATAAAGAGATTTATGGGCAAAAAATACGATGATACAATCGGTGAAATGAAAACCGTTGCGTACAGCGTAGAAAAAGGACCTAACAACACGCCACGTATCCCAATCGGGGACAGATTATATACACCACAGGAAGTTTCTGCTTTCATTTTGCAGAAAATGAGACAAACTGCAGAAGATTATCTTGGCCAGGAAATAACTGAGGCGGTTATTACAGTTCCTGCATACTTTAATGATGCAGAACGTCAGGCTACCAAAGAAGCTGGTCAGATTGCAGGTTTGGATGTAAAACGCATCATTAACGAGCCTACCGCGGCTGCGCTTGCATACGGTCTTGACAAGCAGCACCAGGACATGAAAATTGCAGTTTTCGACTTAGGTGGTGGTACTTTCGATGTATCTATCCTGGAATTGGGCGACGGTGTTTTTGAAGTTAAATCTACCGACGGTGATACCCACCTTGGTGGTGATGACTTCGACCAGGTAATTATCAACTGGCTTGCTGACGAATTCCAGAAAGACGAAAACGTCGATTTGAGAAGAGATCCAATGGCGCTTCAACGTTTGAAAGAAGCTGCTGAAAAAGCGAAAGTTGAATTGTCAAGCTCGACACAGACTGAAATCAACTTACCCTATATCTTCCCTGTTGACGGCATTCCAAAACACTTGGTTCGCACATTGACCCGGGCGAAGTTTGAGCAGCTGGCGGATACATTGTTCCAAAGAATGATGGAGCCTTGCAAAAGAGCGATGAAAAACGCGGGCTATTCTAACAGCGATATCAATGAAGTGATCCTGGTAGGTGGTTCAACCCGTATCCCTCGCGTGCAGGAAGAAGTTGAGAAATTCTTTGGCAGAAAACCTTCCAAAAACGTTAACCCTGACGAAGCAGTTGCAGTTGGTGCAGCGATCCAAGGTGGTGTTTTGACGGGTGAAGTGAAAGATGTATTGCTTCTTGACGTGATTCCATTGTCTCTGGGTATCGAAACGCTGGGTGGTGTTTTCACAAAATTGATTGACGCAAACACAACAATCCCGAGCAAGAAAACTGAAACATTCTCGACTGCTGCTGACAACCAGCCTTCTGTTGAGATCCACGTACTGCAAGGTGAGCGCCCTATGGCCAACCAAAACCGTACACTGGGACGTTTCCACTTGTCGGATATTCCGCCAGCGCAACGCGGTACCCCACAGATCGAAGTAACTTTTGATGTGGATGCAAACGGTATCCTGCACGTTTCGGCGAAAGACAAAGGAACCGGAAAAGAGCAGAAAATCCGTATCGAAGCTTCAAGCGGTTTAACCGACGCTGAAATCAACAGAATGCGTGAGGAAGCGAAAGCCAACGAAGCGGCCGACAAAGCGGAACGTGAAAGAATTGAAAAAGTAAATGCAGCTGACAGCCTGATCTTCTCAACTGAAAAACAATTGAAAGAATTTGGCGATAAGCTTTCGGAAGGAAATAAATCCAGCATTGAAGGTGCATTGGCTGAACTGAAATCAGCACACCAGAACCAGGATCTTTCAGGAATTGATTCTGCAATGGAAAAACTGAATGCTGCATGGCAGGCTGCTTCTCAGGAAATGTACGCTCAAGGCGGCGAAGGCCAGCCTGGTGGCGCCCAGCCGGGAGCAAATCCTGGTAACCCGGGAGCAGCTGACAACGGCAATGCGACTGACGATGTGACGGACGTCAATTTTGAAGAAGTCAAATAAGACTAACGCTTTAAAATCCCCGTCTGAAAAGATGGGGATTTTTTTTACACCCAATATTCAAAAATGGGGCGCGCAAATCTCACAATGAAACAGTATTCATTATGAGCTTACTGGCACCAAATTTTATCACATTGATACACACGAATTCATCAAATAGAAACCTGTTACTAAAATTCAAGCTAACATATGGACGCAAGGATCGCATTACCTGAACTGATGTACTTATCCCCAACTACCCGCGAAAAGGCGGTAGTGATTGCCCAGGAACTTCTCAGGTCACACAACATTTCACCACGCGACGCTGTAGCAAAAGCCATTTTGATAGCTAAGAACTGGGCTGTCAAAAAGGTTAACCGCAGTGTTTGGAAAAAATTAAAATCCATCGAAAAAGAAATCATATGATTAGCAGCGAACTGAAATTCAAAGATCAGGTTGCTATTGTAACCGGTGCAAGTTCTGGAATAGGTAGAGCCTGTGCAGTACATTTGGCAAGTTTAGGTGCAAAGGTTGTAGTGAATTACAGCTCCAATGCAGCAGAAGGCCAGAAAACGGTAGATGAAATCAAAGATAGAGGCGGACAGGCGATTCTTGTAAAGGCTGACGTCAGTCGTGAAGATGATGTTTTGGCGATGTTCAAAGAGACCATCTCTACGTACGGCAGACTGGATATTCTGGTCAGCAATGCAGGATTACAGAAAGACGCTCCGTTTCTTGAAATGACATTGCAGGAATGGCAGAAAGTAATAGATGTAAACCTTACCGGCATGTTCTTGTGCTGCCGAGCTGCTGCAAGACAGTTTCTTGCACAGGAAAAAGCAGCGGGTGAAACAAACCACAGTGAACTTTCCATTGGTAAGATCGTGATGATGAGTTCTGTCCACGACATTATTCCCTGGGCAGGGCATGTGAATTACGCTGCTTCTAAAGGTGGTATCATGATGTTCATGAAATCCATCGCACAGGAACTTGCGCCACATAAAATCCGGGTTAACTCGGTGAGTCCAGGGGCTATTAAGACGCCTATTAATAAGGAAGTTTGGTCTGATCCTGGCAAATACGACGAGCTCATGAACCTTATTCCATATAAGAGAATAGGTACTCCTTTGGACGTAGCGAAAGCGGTCGCCTGGCTGGCCTCTGATGAATCTGATTATGTTAACGGCGAGACTTTATACATCGACGGCGGCATGACACTCTATCCGGAGTTTTCGGATAATGGTTGATTGTACGGTAACGATACTTCATCAAAGTATAAAAAACGTCCGGCCTAAACCGGACGTTTTTTGTGTTTATGGAAGCAACTTCCCTAAGACTTTCAACACATATAAAACATTCCTACACTCAGAAGCGCTACTTGCTCATCCAAAACCACCGGTTGCACATTGAAAAGGCAAATAAGTTGCATTACACATTTAACCTATTGAATTATTCGAATATTATTCCGCATTTTGTTTCACGTCACGATGCTGTACAAATCAGTACGTTGGGAGGGCGGAATCTAACGTGCTATGATGACGAAAATCAAGATTTTAGTGCCCTCGCTTCTAACATTAGCTGCATTCACTTTTCTCCTCAATGCATGCTCACAAAATGATTTATCAGAACTAACTTCAAAAAAAGGAACCAATGACAAGAACAAGTTTTTCGTCGACCAGAATGAGGCGTTCAGCCTGCTCTCCGGTGAGGAAGCTACGAAAAATCAAAAGAATGCACGGACAAAAAACGACAAAAGGTTGTATGTAAAAGCGCTAAGGCAGTTTAATGACAATGCAGGCAAGACAATGTTCTACATCGTAGAGTACAAAGGAGACAAAGGGTTCACGCTGCTTTCTGCTGACAAAAGGATGAAACCGATTCTGGCCTTTTCGGAGAAAGGAAGCTTTAACAAAAGGGCAGATAACCCAGGGATCCAGCTCTGGTTTGATATCATCAGAGAAAATTTTGAAGGTGTCCAAAACCAGAAGGAAGCGCACATTGACATTGTTAATTTGTGGGAACAGCTCAAACAAAACTCAAACGGCAACCGAACCACAGGGGCGCCCGTTAACACCCCGGAAGCCAGCTGCGAGTGGTTTGTGACACACCCCCTTCCGGCGAATTCGACGATCGAGCATTTGACGCATACACTTCCCAATGGCGGCAAGGTACTGGCTATAATGCCTTTTGTCCGTCTGGAATTAATACAATGAATTGTTGTGGGCAGTATAATTGCGGGAAGGCGCCAACTGGCTGTGGGCCCATCGCGGTGGCGCAGGTTTTAAGATACCATCGAAAGCAAATCACTTCCAGTGGGCATACTTACTCGGCATCGATGTTTAATGCTATGCCAATAACTGCGCCAAACAACTGCATTCCTGTGAATCCAAATCATATTGATTTAGCACATCTTTTACGCGACACCGGTAAGGATTTGGACGCAGTATACAACACTGTGGTTCCAGCATTAGGTATTCCACTATCAGGATCCGGATGCCAAAACTGGAACATGCCCGGACACATTGATAATTTCTTCTCAAACCGGGGATATACTTCCTTTGATAAAGAATTCTTTACCAACATTGGGGTAGTAAGCTCCGAACTTCGCGCGCTCAGACCGGTTATCGTATTCGGATCGAACTGTGCTGCTTGCGCGGCGAAACAGCACATTTGGGTCATGGACGGGATTAGGGACTTGTATGCCATTTTCAATGATCAAAATGGATTTTGCTATGAAAATCACTCGGTATACTATCAAATGAACTGGGGTTGGGGAAATGATCCTGAAAATAATATCTGGTTTGCTTATAACGGGATTGTTGGTGGCGGCACTTTGTATAACAGTTCAAATATGAGAGCTTACATTGTTAAACCATAATCCGGTATTATTATGAAAGTCATAGCACTGATACTAATCATTGGACTGATCATAGGATGTTTCCCTAAACGATTTTCACCTGAGCCTACCGGCGACGTTGTCCAAGGCGACAAGCCTGGATATTGGATGTTAGTTGGTTATCAAAAAAAAGGTAAGAAGGAAGATATAAACAAGATCCCGGGTAAACTTCTACTTGAAGTACGATATATCCTTTCAGTAAAAGACAGCTTGGAAGAGCCTCAATATCAGAAGGGTGCCCCATATTACTTCTTTTCATACTTTAATTCCGCATTACACAGGACAGACTCAGTACATGCTGTGCTATATGGTAGCAGGTACGACAGAAAGCATAAGAGAAGCCAATACTGGTATCACATTAACAAAGAGTCAGGTTTCGCTGCTTTTTTGGATGTGGAACTGGGGAAGGAAACAATAACCCATCGGGTCGAGTTCAGCAATGTCATGCAAAGCGCAACCTACAAACCCGAGCTGGATTCATTGCGCTATTACTACGAGCCGACAGCCAAGTTCAGGTGATCAATTTCGGAGATATTTCCAAGCTCTACTACTCGCTGAAACTAGATTTAACTATACTTTATCAATCACAAAAAAACGTCCGGCTTCAACCGGACGCTTTTTTTTAGGTTGTGAACGTACAATACTGCAACTACATCCAGAAGAATGCCAAACCATCCAAAACGTTCCTACACCCACAAGCGCTACTTGCTCACTTACAACCACCGGTTGCACATTGATAAGCTCCAAATATTGCATTATAAGCACAGCTTATTGAATTGTAGCATTAATTCACCTCACCTTTGTATCACATTACGAAGTCTTACAATAAGTAATGCGGGAGGATGGATTCATCACATACTAAGGACATGGAACATGCACTACTTAGGGCCGCGTTGCCCCTTCTCGCCTGTTTGTCAATGCTACTTTTCTCTCAATGCCAGAAAGAAGAGCCATTGAACGCTGGGATCAACATGCCTGACCTGCTTCGACAATTATCACATCTGGGTTTGTGAAGGATATCAATGGAATGAATACAGCGAATTCGACTGTGCGACCAAGCAATGCAAGGAATGGTCGTTCACCTACTTGCGAATGAATTGGGGCTGGGACGGAGAATGGAACGACTACTATGCGTTTGGCCAATACAATCCCAAAGGCGAGGATTACAATGGGAATATGCATATAATAACAGGAATCAGACCTTAATCCGTTATGAGCAAATCGACACGAATATCTGTGCTTGTTACTTTAACTCTCTTGTCAATTGGTGCTTGTGAACCTGATGAAGGCTGGACCCCTGGTGGACCTTTTGAGGTGCGCTTATTCGGCGACTGGAAATTAGAGAAGGTTGTCACTCCTACCCGCGTTCTCTCAGGTACTCAAATAGGATACACGGAAACTATGAACATTACCAACAAAGGCGGCTATGACATCGAAGAAGTTTTCAGAGATGACACGCTCTTCAATACATATTACTGGAGAAGAAATCCAGCCCCTGTCGCAAAAACGAAACAACAGACCGTTTTAGTAACATATCGTTATGACCTGAAACGCTTTTACAAAATTTACAGCACAGTCGGGCAGCCGGCGACTCTGGAAGCAACCGATTACTTGCCGGAACTGGGAGGCGCAAGAGATAGTGTGAAATTTTTTTATAAAGCGATTTGGTGACACAGCTATGTAAACCTCAAAAGCTCGGCGGAGCAGCGGATACAGTCAAATTTTATTATAAGGAAGTTTTGTAGGTGCGTTTCCGGGATCGGTGACAATTTTACCAGGTAAAGAAGTAATATGGCTGGATTAAAAGGGAATTGAGCCTAAATTTGGGCATCTAATAATGCTGCCTTTAAGTATGAAGCTCTTTTCCACCCTCTTTAAACGTCCCTGGCTTGCCTGGTTCTGGACATTACTGATTCTTGTTGCCTGTACCTGGCCCGGTAAAGACCTGCCCTCCGCTCCTACCGTGGGCTTTGATAAAATTGTACACGCAGGATTGTTCATTGTATGGATAACCTTGTGGCTGCTGGTGTATCCGGAGAAAGGCCGCTTGCTGGTGTTACTGGGAATGTCGTACGGTTTGGGACTCGAATTTTACCAGCAGCTCCTGCCATTCGACCGCACTTTTGACTGGTGGGATGCCGTAGCAGATGCTGCTGGTGTATCAATGGGATATGTTCTCGTGACTTTCGTCTTTAATCGTTACCGCCAGCGTTTGTATTGATTGATCAGGCTGTTGGTAGAACTGTCGTGATTGTTGACCGGCCAGTCATTTTGAAGTTCGGGATAAATTTTGTTGGCAAGCTGCTTCCCAAGCTCCACGCCCCATTGATCAAAACTGTAAATGTTCCAGATAATCCCCTGAACAAAGATCTTGTGCTCGTACATGGCGATCAGACTGCCCAACACTTTCGGGGTGATCTTTTTCACCAGAATTGAATTCGTCGGCCGGTTGCCTGAGAATACTTTAAAAGGGGCGATCGCATCAATTTCCTCAGCTGATTTGCCGGAAGCTTTCAACTCAGCACGTACTTCTTCATCTGTCTTTCCATTCATCAAAGCTTCTGTCTGAGCGAAAAAGTTGGACAAAAGCATTTTATGGTGATCACCTAGCGGATTGTGGCTGATAGCTGGCGCAATGAAATCGCAGGGAATCAGCTTGGTGCCCTGGTGGATCAGCTGGTAAAATGCGTGCTGTCCATTTGTGCCGGGCTCTCCCCAGATTACCGGGCCTGTCTGGTAAGCTACTGGATTTCCGTCGCGACCGGTACTTTTACCGTTACTCTCCATATCGCCCTGCTGAAAGTACGCTGCAAAACGGTACATGTACTGATCATAAGGCAGAATTGCCTGTGTTTGCGCGTCAAAAAAGTCATTGTACCAAATACCGATGAGCGCTAGCAGTACCGGAATGTTTCGTTCAAACTTGGTAGTTCTGAAATGCTTGTCCATTTCGTGAGCGCCTGTAAGCAGCTGCTCAAAATTCTGGAAGCCCACATAGCAGGCAATGGACAGACCGATCGCAGACCATAGTGAATACCTGCCTCCAACCCAATCCCAGAAACCAAACATGTTTTCCGGATCAATGCCGAATTTCTCAACTTCCGTCCGGTTCGTTGATATCGCCACGAAATGCTTTTTAACAAAGTCCTCGTCTTTCGCTTTCTCCAAAAACCAACTGCGCGCGCTGTGCGCATTCGCCATTGTCTCCTGGGTAGTGAAAGTTTTAGAAGCGATCATGAACAATGTCGTTTCCGGATTCAGCGACTTCACCGTTTCGGCAATGTGCGTTCCGTCAACATTTGACACGAAATGTACATTCAATCCGGGTTTGCTGTAAGCTTTCAAAGCTTCTGTTACCATAACAGGTCCCAGATCGCTGCCACCGATACCAATGTTGACCAGATCGGTTATTTCTTTTCCCGAATAGCCTTTCCAGGAACCAGATCGGATTTTACCCGAAAACTCCTTCATCTTGTCAAGTACCTCATTCACATCGGGCATTACATCTTTTCCGTCCACCAGCACAGGCTCGTTAGAACGGTTTCGAAGCGCTATATGCAGCACCGCGCGACCTTCTGTTGCATTGATCTTTTCACCAGTAAACATCTGCTCAATTGCCTCAGCCAAACCTGCTTCCTCAGCCAGCTGGATCAGGTAAGAACGCGTGCGGGTGGAAATACGGTTTTTAGAGTAATCAACCAGAATATCTCCAAAGCGAACCGAGAATTTTTTTGCACGCTCCGGCTCCTCTTCAAAGAGCGATTTCAGGTGCTTCTGGGAGATAGTCTTGTGGTGCGTTTTGAGCTTTTTGTAAGCAGGCAGTTTATCAAAGGGTACGTTACGGAGCATCGCTTGTCAGATTAGGTAAGATTCAAATCATTTCTGAGCTGCAAAAATAGGATTTTGTGACACTTTAAACCATTTTAAAGCATTATACTGCATCACAAACCCCTTTGAAGTACCCGACAGACTCCGCGATCCCTGCAAGCGGATCTTTCATATCTTTCTCATATTCAAGCGCGCAAACACCAGAGTATTTCACCTTGCGCAACATCTTAACAAATGCAGGAATATCAATTACACCGCGGCCCAGCTCGACTGCTTTTCCTTCTTTTGTAGCTGCTGTCACGTTTTTGAGGTGCAGGTCGAAAATGCGTTTTGAGTATTTGTTCAAATCGGCGACGGAATCCTGGTTATCCCGGCGGTTGTGACCCATATCAAAGCAAATTCCAACACGCGGGTCCAGATCCTTGATCAGGTTGTTGATCGAAGTCGCATTCGGGTACAGCTTGTCTTCCGGACCGTGATTGTGAATTGCGTATTTGATATCATACTCTTTCACTTTTTGCTCTAAATATTTCAGGTCCTCGTGGTTCGGGATTCCGATGATCAGCTTTACACCTACTCTTTTTGCATAATCAAATGCATTGTCGATATCCTTGGGTGTTTTGGTGTAAATGGGTCCCACTGCGTAACCAGTCACGCCCGATTCTTTCAGCTTTTCGTGAAATGCGGTGATCTGTTCCGCTGTGCTGTTATAAGGCAGATGAAAATCTTTGATACATAAATAGTGCACATCGGTCCGCTTCATCATGGATAGCGCCTCGTCAAGCTTGAAATTAACAAAGCTGAAACCAGCGATGCCGAGCTTGAATGTATCTTCCTTCTTGTCCGGGACACTGGCCGCTTTGCTTTCGCGGGTAACAGAAAGCAAGCTTCCGGCAACAAGGCCGGCAATTCCTTTTTGTACAAATCTTCTTCGTGAATTCATTTATGTAAAATTTTGATTGGCTCTACATCTATAAAGACGAGGTAGCGCCGTTTTACCACCCACTTTAAATTTTCAATCTGATACCGATCCGGTTGATCAGTCCCGTAATGATGATAACGAGCAGTGCAAAGCACAACGATTTAACAAGACCGACGATTCCTGTTCTCAGGAACAAAGGCAGACTAAAACTGAGCAGCGCAAGTACCGCATACCAGATGTAGGGGATTAGGTAGCAGGTTAATGTAGCAGTTCCGGCTGGTTTTAAAACATTCGCCCAATTCCTTACCTTTTTTAGATCTACAAGCCAGAACATGAATGCAAAAGCAAGAAAGCTGACCCCGCTGCATATCCCAACCCAGGCCGGTGTGGCGCGAATCTTGGAAATTCCCCAGAATGGCCGTGTACCAAATCCATACACCATCGCCACAATTCCGAGTGCGATCAGGATCCAAATGTAGGTTTGCCCCAGCCCCCCGCGCGACCCCAGGCTCCGGTAGATGACAGAAGCAGTGACGCCTGCCATAACAAATGCCGGCATAGAACCACTGCCGACAATCCAGACGTACTTCCGTACAGGATCAAGGAAATCGAGCATTCCGGCAAATTCGGCCAGGTTGAACAAAACCAGGAACAGCCAACCAGCGACGATCAGCGGCAGATTGTCTTTCATTAAAAAATAAAGTACTGCACAGATCAGGTACGACCAGCCGATCAGTCCCAGTATTCCGTACCAGTGTGTTCCCATCCAAACAGGGTTTTCAGGGTCGCCGCCTTTGTATACTACTGCAAGAGCAGCAAGAATAATGTAACCGAGCATTTTGTAGCTTGTGGTACGTACATCGTTTTTACCATATACATTCCAGATCAGGAAGAATGCGATTACCATCGCGATACTCCACACGTGTTTGCTGACCGGCATTGCACTGCTTAAAGCATTTTCGAGGTTAACAAGGTAAATACCCATTAAAAGCAGCGCGAAAGTGCGCTCGGCGATGTGGAACAGAATGATCCAGTTACTGTCGCCCTTTTTCTTCCGGTTGGAAATTGCAAATGGAATGGAGAGACCCACGATAAAGAGGAAACAGGGAAACACAACGTCGGAAAGCCCCATCGCGTCCTCACTTCCCTTACTGTGTTCCATCCATTGCGGCACGCCTTTCAACGTCCAGAAATCGTTTACAAAAATCATCAGGAACATCGTCAGCGCTCTGAAAATGTCAATGGAGTCCACGCGTGGGGTGGCAGAACTTGTGGTCATCGTATATAAGGCAGGGGTTAGGATCCGAATATATCACCTATTTGCACAAATCATCGCATTTTAATACCGATAATCGCCTCAGAGGCACTTTTTTCGGCTTGGAACCCTGATTTTTCCGGTTAGCACACTCGGTCTGGCATTGACTTTGCAGAGTAATTATTTTTATTCGAATTATCCTGCGCTGGCAGGCGATTCCTCAACGAAAAACTCTCTTTTAACTTTGAGACCGGAACCATTTCTGATTGAAATTTCATGGGAAGTCTGCAACCAGGCAGGCGGCGTTTTCACCTATATCAAATCCAAAGTCCCTACGATGCTGGATACTTATGGGGACCGGTACCTCTTGATTGGCCCGTATTTTCCTGAAAAAGCCGATACCAACTTTCGGCCATTGCTGGAAATTGAAGAACCTGCACTGGCAGAAGCAGTGTCTTTTGTACGCTCGCTCGGTTTTGAAGTACATTATGGTTACTGGTTGCTCGATGAAGCCCGGCCAAAAGTGCTGCTAATCAATCCGGAAGTGCGCAGGAATGTTCTCAATGAGGTAAAAGGGAGGTTTTGGGAAAGGTTCGAAATATCTTCTCTCGAATCAGACGATTTGCGCGATCTGGTACTTGGTTTCGGCGAAGTAACCAGGCTATTATTGAAGCAGCTGGTAGGCAAACTGAATGCGGATCAGGATATAATCGCCCATTTCCATGAATGGATGTCGGCTACTTGCCTGCCCGATCTGGAATACGAAAAGGTCAGGATAGCCACGGTTTTCACTGCACATGCAACATTGCTGGGCAGGTACCTGGCTTCGAATGAAGACCCGTACTTTCACCACATGCCGTACTACGATTGGCAGCAAAAATCGAGGGAGTATGGTATCCTGCCGCGGGTCGCGCTGGAACGCCGTACCGCACAAGCCGCCCACGTGCTGGTCACGAATAGCGAGGTAACCGCCTGGGAATGCGAGTTGTTTTTGTCAAGGAAGCCAGAGTACATTATCAGGAACGGCATTCACAGAAAACCGGAAGGAGGGCACGAGGTATTTGAGCTGCACCTTCAGAACCGGCAGAAGATTGACGCAACTGTTAAAGCGCTGCTTACACCAAGCTATCCTTTCCGAACAGATAATACGCTCTACTTCTTCACTTCTGGTCGCTACGAATTTTACAACAAAGGTTTTGACATCACCTTGCGCGCGATTGCCCGGCTGAACGAAATGCTCGCCAGCCGGAACCCGGATGTTTCAGTCGTATTCTTTATTATTACAAAACAGCCATTTTTAAACATCAAACCAGAGGTTCTCGAATCGCGTCAACGTTTTCAAAATTTGCAAAAGATCTGCAGGAAGATCAGCCAGCAGCTTGGACCCGACCTTTATTCAAGTGTGATCAGCAAGCATAATCCGGCATTGCCAAACCTGAATGAGCTGATAGACGAAGAACTGCACCTCACCTGGCGGCAGGCAAAGGCACAGTTCCGGCGCGAGGATTTACCGCCTGTGGTCACACACCAGCTAAACCATCCTGACGAGATTTCAAACTTCCTGTCGGCTCACCAGCTGGATAACCGGGAGGAAAACAAAGTAAAAGTATTCTACCATCCCGATTTCATTGAAGGGGCAACATCACTATTTTCAATGGATTATCCTGAGTTCGTGAGAGGCTGTCACCTGGGCATTTTTCCTTCCCTCTATGAACCGTGGGGATATACGGCCATGGAAACAGCACTGCAAGGTACCCCATTGATCACCAGCGACCTGTCCGGCTTTGGCAGGTACATTCAGACAGTTATTCCACCTGAAAGCGAAGATGGCATCAAGATGCTATACCGCCGCTACCATTCCGATGAGGAAGCGGTTGAAACGCTGGCTTATATGCTTTTGGATTTTGTCGAAACCTTCGAGCAGGAACATTATGTACCGAGGGTAACCCTGCCGAAGTCTGTGGTGGATACTGTTTGCTGGACCGAGCTGATGCGCTACTACCGCGATGTATACCGGCTGGCGCTCATGCGTCACCAGCCGGCAGGTGATTTGTATTAACGTTAAATGCAACTAGTTGCCCAGGTACCTGAGTGACAGCATCGTGATATCGTCGAACTGATTGGCAGCTCCGATAAATTCGACAAGGCTGTCTAATGTAGCTTCATTCATTTCACGAGCAGAGGTTTTGGTGGAACCGTCACCTGTGGTGAAGAAATCCTGCAGGTAATGCAGCCCGTAACGCGCACCTGCGAGATTATTGGCATCAGTTACCCCGTCTGTGTAAAGTACAAACTTGTCGCCTTTGTTCAATGTGAGTGTATGCGATTCGTACTCAAACGACGGATCAAAGCAAAGCGCCATTCCACCCAGTTTAGGAACAAGCTCGGTAGTACCGTCGGCGCGGATAATGATCGGCGGCTCGTGGCCTGCATCTACATACTCGACTTCGCCCGTTTTCACATTCATAATGCACACGAATGCGGTTACGAACATAAAAGTGGAATTATCTTCACTCAAAAACTGGTTGACGATCTTTACCTTTTCACAAATACTATCATCGTTTCTATTTGAAAACTGGCTCTTGAAAATCGCCTTGCAGATCGCCATGAACAACGCCGCAGGAACTCCCTTGTCCGAAACATCGCCGATCATGAAAAACAGGTGCTCGGAGTCCATCATGAAATAATCATACAAATCGCCGCCTACTGCCTTCGCCGGGTGAATGAATGCATGCAAGTCTACGCCCGCTTTGCCGATATTGGGAGGTACCGTTTTGGGCAGCATCGACAATTGAATTTCACGCGCCACACTAAGGTCATTCTGGATCGCAATGAGCTGTTCACGGCCTCTTTCCAGATTAGCCAGCATTTCTATGTGCTCGACGGTTTTGGAAATGGTGATTTCAAGATCTTCAAAATTCACCGGCTTGGTTACAAAATCAAAAGCACCACGGTTCATTGCCGTGCGGATATTGTCCATATCCCCGTAAGCCGATACCATAATCGCCTTCAAAAGCGGGTTTTGTTTCTCATTAATTTTGGAAAGAAAAGTCAACCCGTCCATTCCCGGCATATTGATATCCGACAGGATCAGCGTAATGTCCTCCGTTTCTTCCAGTTTTTGCAGTGCCTCAATCCCATTGTTTGCAAATACAAATTCATATTTTTTGTCTCTGATCTGCTTTCTGAACAGTTGAAGAATGAGCATTTCCATGTCTTGCTCGTCGTCCACACTTAATATCCTGATTGCCATTTTTAATGATTGTTTTGGTAAAAAATTCCCGACTAGGCAGGAATGAGTATTTTGAATTCTGTTTTTTCTCCCGGAACTGAGGTCACACTGATTGTTCCCTTGTGCGTATCTACAACGCTGGCGTAAGTAAGCGATAATCCAAGTCCCGTCCCTTTCCCCTGCGGCTTTGTAGTGAAAAAAGGCTGAAAGAGTTTAGCTACGATCTCCTCAGGAATACCTATCCCATTGTCACACAGCAGTATCTCGATTTTATCCCCAATTCGTCGCGTAGAAATAGAGATGAGCGGATCAAACCCTTCGATCTGCTGCTTTCGCTTTTCATTGATCGCGTAGCAGGCATTATTGACCAGGTTCACGATCACGCGCCCAAACTCCCCGCGCGAAATGCTGATGCTGCCCACGGCAGGGTCAAGCGCGTAATTTAATGTGACATTAAACTCCCTGTCTTCGGCCCGGACACTCTGGTAAGCCAGCTTGCTGTACTCTTCGAGCAGCTGGTTCAGGTCGGTTGGCTCAAAAACAGCTCCTTCCGAGCGTGCCTGCGCGAGCATACCCTGGATGATCCGCTCAATGCGCTTGCCGTTTTCATTGATCTTCACCAGGTTTTTAGACAACGTTTCCAGCAAATCCTTTTCATCCGCAACATCATCCTCACTCAGCTCGCTCAGCGGCTTGCTTACCAGCACACGCATTTCGTCGACAAGCCCATTGGACAGGCGCGAGAAATTATTGACGAAGCTTACCGGGTTTTTGATTTCATGTAAAATACCTGCGCTCAGCTGCCCTATTTCGGCAAGCCGGTTGAGTTCGATTATCTTCTGCTGATAAATCTCGATGTCCTTATCAGTAATTGCGGGCTCCATATTAGTGTCTGTTTGTAGTATGGGTAACTGTCTAAGCCTTATTTGACGGTGGGAAGAGAAATTTCAATCTCAGTAAAATCCCCTTCCTTTGAAGTTACCGACATCCTGCCCTTGTGAAATTCTATGATATCCTTGCTCATGTAAAGCCCGAGCCCGGTGCCTTTTGAAGTCGGTTTGGTGGTGAAAAATGGATTAAATAGCTGTTCTGTCTCTTTCACAGGAATCCCTTTTCCATTGTCCCTGACAAAGACCGAAACCGCTCCTTCCTCACGCCGGCTCGAAATGCGGATCTCAGGCTCAAATACCTTATCGAATTTCGTTTTCTCCATAACCGCATAGCAGGCATTGCTGATCAGATTGGTGAGTACCTGCGCAAATTCGTAAGGCAGCAAGCTAACCCGGACAGGCTCTGCTTCCAGCGCAAAAACCAGCTTGATCTTCGCCTCCTTATATTCTGCAAGTACCTCCTGAAGAGCAGCTTTCGACTTTGATTCCAGAAAAGGATTAAGCTCTACTTCAATGAATTCGGTTGATTTTCCTTTGAGCAGCTTCTGCATATCCTTCACAATGCGCGTGGTACTGTTCCCGTGCTCGTAGATCTTTTCCAGGTTTTTCTGCAGCATCTCAAAACCGCTGTCCAAATCGTCCTTCTCGTCTTCCGACAACACATCCTGGTGTTTATCAGTCACTTCTGTGATTTCCTTCAACAGCTTACCCGACGATTGTGAAAAGTTGTTGATGTAGTTCAATGGGTTCAGTATCCGGTCCACAATTCCCTTCGTCAGACTACCCACAGAAGCCAGACGCTCCTGCCGGATCAGCTCTTCCTGTGTGGATTTCAGGTTTGAAAGTGTGTTTTCGAGATCTTCAAGAATGTTTGTTTTGATATAAGCACCGATTAAATGCTCTTTCAGGTTTTTCACCATATTGTAATCGCGTTCGCCGAATGCATTCTCCCGGTCCATGTTTTCGAGGGTAATGTAACTTTTCACATCCCCATCCACCCGGATCAAAATACTGATCAATGATTTTGGCGAGAATCTTTCACTCACCGATCTGTTGGTATTCTGATGTCTGAAATTGTTTTTCAGGAAAATGTCTTCATAAACCTCTTCTGCGCCGACAATGTAGCGCTGTTCTGCGTCGGCTGCGGATAATTGCACGTTTTCTACGTCCGCACTTTCAATCACTCCCGCGAGTGCGATAAACTGGTAGCAGTCAGTCCCTTTATTGTATATCAATGCAGAAGCACCGTCTACATTCTGGAACTCACAGAGCCTGTCGAGTACCAGCTGAAACAATCTTCCTGTATTTACCTCTCCATTGATCGACTTCACAAATTCATCAATCCTTTCCAGCTGATCATTTGTCGCGGACAATTCTTCGGATTGATGTTCAAGTTCTTCTTTCTGGCTTACTACCTCTTCCGTACGTTCGCGTATCAGGTTTTCAAGTTCCTGCTTCTCGCGCAGGATCGCCCGAAGGCGCCAGCGCACGGCGTAGTAGATCATCACCGCAAACACCAGTGCGTAAAGGGCGATCATGTACCATTGTCTGAACCAGGGAGTGCGGATGAGCAATGGAAATGTCGCCTCGCCCGAAATATTGCCATAAATATCCCGCGCACGCACCTTGAAAACATAGCTTCCCGAAGGCAGCCCGCTGTACTCCTTCCGGGCGATAGTCCCCCACTCCGACCAGCCTTTGTCATAGTTTTCGAGCAGGTACTGGTATGCTACCTCCTGGTTGCTGTGAAAGCTGGGCAATGCAAATTCAAAAATTAAGCTGTTCTGCCTGTGATCCAGACTGATACGGTCCCGACTCGCGTCGCGGTAAACAGGCAGGCCGCCGTCGCGCGTACTTACCTTTCTCAGCAAAACGGGGTAAATGAGCCGACGCTGTTCTC
Source organism: Dyadobacter crusticola DSM 16708 (assembly GCF_000701505.1). GTDB lineage: Bacteria > Bacteroidota > Bacteroidia > Cytophagales > Spirosomataceae > Dyadobacter > Dyadobacter crusticola. The sequence continues at coordinate 365,138 of NZ_JNJB01000007.1, forward strand.
CTTGCCGCATATCGAGCCGGTATAATCCCTGGTCGCCGCCAAGCCACGCAACGCCGTCCTGATCTGGAAAAATAACCTGAAAAGGGATCGCTGCAATGGGGAGAAAAGGCTTTTCAATCAGCTCAAATGCATTGCTTTGTCCTTTTTTCCTGAAAAAATTGACCGACTTCTTATCTCCACGCGTTGTCCAGATATTTCCTTCACTATCACCTTGTACACGATCAAACCAGACTTTTTCAGAAAGCCAGTCCGCGCGCGTAAACCGGTCTGCATTGGAATGGTATTCAAAAAGTCCATCCTTATTGGTGACGATCAACCGATTTCCAAATACGGCCAGCTTGTTGTACAATGGGCTGCTGATCCCCTGCGGGGCAGCGAACTTACGTGCAGCGCCTGTCGTGTAGTCAAATTTGAGAATCCCGTTGGAAAGTGTTTCAAGCCAGAATGTACCGGTTGGGAATTCAGTAATGCCGGTGATCTGTTCGGTAATTGACTTGATTCGCTCCTTTTGCCAGCCGCTACCTGTTTTTTTAAACACCGCCAGTCCGTCCTGCAAGCCCACAAAGAGCTTATTACCGTCTGCGGAGGCAGTCACGGCCAGCGAGAAATCGTTTGACAGGGTGCTCAACCCTCCGGTTTTACTCAACTGAAACAAACCCTTATTGGAAGCGACGTACAAAAAGCCGCCTGCCTCGCTGAACCCAAGGCAACTTCCCGGAAATGCAGTTAAATGCGCAACCTGGTTGTTTTCAATGGAATGCAGCCCCGTTAAAGTGCCGACAATGATTTTGTTGCCAAATCGCGTTACCGCAGTTACCGAGCCTTTCAGACCTGAGGTACCATCGAAAACGGAAATGGGCGAAGGCAGATCCAAGCGGGCGATCCCGTTGTTCAATGCGAGCCAGAGGTTGTGTTCACGATCGCTGAACATAGCTGACACCTGGCTATCCTCCATATCTCCGTAAGCAAATATCGGGTACGCGATGTTCCCGTCGGGATTAACGATCAGCATTCCATTAGCCGCCATACTGATCGCGATCTTGCCATTTTGCATTCGTACTGCACTGGTCGCTTTGTTACTGATCAATACCGGATTTGCATTCCCTTCTATATTCTCTACGTGGTTGCCTTTCAGCAAGTACGCTCCCTGACTGGTGGTGAGCAGCATAGCCGAATTGTCAGCTAGTGGCACAACCGCAACCAGGTCCAGCAGAGCCGGGACATTTTGCGCCGTGGTTACAGCAGAAAATTTGCCGTCGTTCAACAACATAAAACCCTTATTTCTGGCATAAATCACAGCACCCTGTCCGAACGGGAATGCGGATTGAATGGACAGACCGTGCTTGTAACTTTTTACATTCCGGCCATCCCAGAAGAAGTTTATCTGGTCGGAAACAAACCAGGCTCCATTCTTTTCGGGTAGTATCTGGATGACCTGGCCAGGCTTTTCTTTGAGTTTCGCAGATAAGCTCACGAAGCGATGTACGCCGAGGCTGTCGTAAGCCAGATATCCAAATTCCCCATTGCCGCCCACGAGCACGCGGCCCTTGCGGTCGGTGGTGAGGGCAGATACCCGCGTTACATTCTCAGTTTGAATGGTAGTCCAGGAAACGCCGTCAAATTCCAGCACGCCTGCGAAATTGGCAAAGTACATCATCCCGGTGCTATCCTGCGTAATGCCGAAGTTCTGGTCGTGCGCGTGGTATTCGGAAGACTGGTAAAAGCCCGACATTGGCCGGCCCACTTCGCGCATTCCTGAGCCGCCGCTTTGCGCGATAACCGGCAAGGCACCCAGGCAAACCAGCCACAATGCAAGCCATAAATTCTTCATCTGATCAAACCTTCGGTCCATGTACTTTTTATGCTAAATCGGTCGCTGCTACGGTGCTACCGGTTGCGGAGCGACGAGATGCCTGATGTTTAAATCTCTTAACAGATAGTCTTCGGCAATGTAGAACTCTGTTTCTTCCAGCACATTGGGAATCATTGCTACGCCCATAGCTTTGAGCTCGTCCACACTTCTGATCTCTCCTGCGCTGATCACCCCTGCCTTTGAAAAGAGCAGCTTCCCGTAAGTAACCAATACCGATAACTCTGGCCTGCTGGTATGCTTCCGCAGGTCGATCACCTCGCCTTCGTCTTCCTTGAAATACGCCGAATTCAGGAGGATCTTTTGCAGCTCTCCATTGAGCAGCTTTTGCAGGCCGGGTGTCTCCCGCAGCCGGCGCAGCTTGCAGATTAGCAGGTCTTCTTCCGTTGCCAGCCATTCAAGCGGCTTCATGATCTGCAAATGGAACTGGTCATTCTCCCGTGCCATTATTTGCAGTACCGAGCGGAACCTCGGCGGGTTGACGATCCTGAGCACATAAAAAGCAGTTTCAGAAATTACTTTGGAATGCGAAACGGCGTTAGAAACCAGTATATCCGTCACATTCCCGGCCGGGAAATGTTTCAGTTCTTTGATCGCCACCGCCTTTGTCCACCTCGAAATGCGCGTATAATCCTTGTTGATTACATCTTTCAGCCGCTCTTCAACTGTAAGCTGCGCCTGCGGGAAAAGCTCATTATACCTGCGGAACATTTCTTCGCGAGAGTCGCTGTCGAGGTACGGAAGAACCTTGTTCTTCACATTCTCCGGTAACATCAGGTCTGAGATCTCGGTGAGATAATCACGGGCATCGGTGGCCTGCTCGCCTTTCAGTAAAGTTATCGCGTGAAATCTCGATCCGAACACCACTTCCAGCACGGTGAATGCTTTGAAAATAATGCGCTGCTTTTCCCTTTCCAGGTTCTGCATCATTTGCGACGATGCATCGTAATCCTCATCCAGGTCCATCTGAGTAGCCAGCAGCCAGGTAAATGTTTTCAAATGCTCATCGAGCTCGTTCAGCAGGTACGTTCTTTCGGTCGTATTGCATACATAATGCAAGTTGCGGAGTGCGTCGAGTACTTTATCTTTTACAAATCGGTTTGGACTTTCGAGGTTTCTTCGTAAAAACTTCAAAGCCTCTGCATTGCCGAGCTCTTCCACAAGCCTGATCAGGTGCAGCTGGCGGTAACGGTTTTCGTTGTTGCTCAGGAAGGTTTTTTCAATGTATTTTAAAAGCGGCGTACCCGATTTGGCAAGCGCCTGAAATGCTACTGAGTAGTACCTGTCTATCTCCATTTGCTCCATCAGATAAGGCCACAGCTCAGGTCTACGTAATTCACCGGCCGTGTAGATAGCTGCCTTGCGCACTGCGGGGCTCGGATCCTGCAAGAGCGGGATGAGGTATTTGTATGACAAAAACCGGTTAGATCCGCCGAATCCCACAGCCGCTTCTATCCGCTCGTTTTCGTCTTTGGAAAAAACCTGTTTCACCAACAGATCAAATGGTTTCTCCACCTCCTGAAAGTCTGGCTTATACTCTGTTGTCCGCTGGGCGCGCGATGGAAATACAAACGCTTTGTCGCGCACCGCTTTCTTGTAGGAATTTTGACCCGCAAATGAAGTACCAACCCAGCCAATTGCCACCACCAGGAAGAAAATGGAGAGCTGCAATACATTCAAATTGGCAAAGTTGACGAGTATCAGCAACAGTACCCCCGCTGCAAGTCCGCCGATTGCCTTGGCGCGCCCTTCTATCCTGCCCTGAATATTGAGCCTGAACCTGGCCGGAATAGGCTGGTAGAGCGACTGGTAAGCTGGTTCGCTGATTGCCTTGCGAATGGCACTCATGAAAAATCTTGACAATGCCACGCAGGCGAAGAATATCCCGGCAGTATCGTAGCCAAGACCATAAATCACCGAAACTGCAAAACTAAAAACAAGGCTGGCGGGCAAAATCAGGATACCCAGCTTTAAACCGAATTTGCTGATCAGTCGGTTGTACAGGAAGGTTTTTATAAAAAATTCAAGAATGGAAGAGATACCGAAAAACACCCCGAGAAAGCTGGCAAGTGATCCTTTGTCGGTGAAAATCACGCGCGACTCGGTGAAGAAAATGTACTCGACGTAAAACAGCGCAAAAACAGGGAGCAATGCGAGGAGGAAAATATTGCGGTAATAAGAAGGGTCTACCGCTTCTTCACCCGCCTTTTCAGCAGTATCACCGGCCGCCGGCTTGGCAGCTGCATTGGTTACGTATTTCTGATGGATTTTCCGGAGTAAAAAGCTGCAAACAATCAGGAACCCGACTGCGATAAAAAGCAGCGAGTCGGTAGGGATGATCCTGACCAGACCTGGCACAGCGAGGTACATGATTACCGAGGAAAAAACATCCCCCGTGTTGATCAGCGACGAAAGCCGCTTGGATTGCTGTAAATTGAACAGCTTCACCACAACCGCCCAAAAGGTCACCCCATTTACCAAAACAAAAACGCGGTTCCAGATAAAGAGGACGAAGAATACCCACCTGCTTCCGGTCACGTGGTAAGTGACCAGGAAAACGACAATTGAACTGATCAGGAAAAACAGCATTCTTTCGGCAAGCTTGTCAAACGCCATCAGCTTTTGCAGGCGCGTGACACCTAGTCCGAGCAGATAAGTAAAAACGCCGCCAACAATGTACACCTGCGGCAGCATCAGCCTATCGAAACTGATCAGGAACGAGGACGCTACCACCGTGTAAAACAATGCGGTAGCGCCTCCCATGAAGAAAGAGTACGCCATCAGCAAGGTTACAAGGTTCCCCTCGCCTTTTCTGACGTTGAGCATCAGCGATATGTCCGCCAGTCTTTTCAAATTAGTGAACCAGTTCTTTAATCATGAAATAAATTTGCCGCTCCGGCATTTGAAAAAGCGGCTTGATCTTTCCGAGGTATATAAATCCAAGCTCTTCCAGCGGTTTAATGCGTGACTCGACTGGCTGCGCAATGATCGCGCGTGCGCCCTGCGCCCTGGCAAATTCTATCCGCGTTTCATCCAGAATGGAAGAAAACCCATTGCCCCGGTACCCGGGCGCTACTACCAGCCGGTTCAGCGACGCAAAAGGTCCCTGCGCATACTCGCCGAGCAGCGCCTCGTCAAATAGATTGGCATGAGGTACTGTACTGTAATCTTTGTGAAAACTCAGCCGTGCAGCGGCTACGATGGTCTTTTCATGCGTGATAATCCAATGATGTGCAAGCAGGTCTTCATCGTCCAGCCAGGCTTTATGGGAGAAAAAATCCTGACTGATCCCTTTTTCATTCTTCCAGGCAAGCACGCGCAAGGCGCCCATTTCATCCAGCCGCTCAGGGTAATCCAGCTTCGTGAGCAGGAATTCCGAGTTTTTGATTTCAAACCTTGTATTCATTAAAAGAGGAGGGTTTACTATTGCATTCATTTGTTGAGTATTATTTTCGGTTCGTATCGATCAGCAGCCCGATGGAAAAAGTCCTGCGCTCCTGGGGATACCGCGACGCAGATGTGATCCCTTCCGCCGCGCGTATTCCTGGCACAAAGTATTCTGTGTTCAACACATTGGATACCTGGACCTGCAAGCTGAGATGGTTTAAGATATTCTGGTAAGTCACGGCCGAATTCAGCAGGTATATTGCCGGAAAGCGCGTGATCGGGTTGCTGCTGCCCGAGGTACCCACACCCGATTTCCTGACGCTGATGTAATTGTTGGTAATGCTGATACTCAGATTTTTAACAGGCTCGAACACCGCACCCAGGTTAGCCGACCACGGCGCTACGTCGCTGACAGGTATCTTCTGGCCTTCTACCTTACTGAGATCTCGGGGATTACTATACGTGAAATTGCCCCAGATATTCAGGCTTTTGATATCGTACCTCGCCTCCGACTGTACGCCGATAATGCGCTGCTTTCCCAAAGCCTGGAACTGGGTAGTATTGCCTCCGCCGGGAGCCGGGGCTGTGGCCAGGCCTACTGCGTTGCTGTAATTAGCAAGGTAGGCGGCCACATTTGCCGAGAGTGCTTTGCTAAACCGCACTGCCACGCTGCCTTCCACATTCTTCACACGCTCGGGCTGCAAAGTGGGGTTATTAAGCAGGCGCTCGCGGGTAGTCGCGTATTTTTGCAGGTAAGATGCGTCTTTAAATGCTTCTGCATAAATGCCCTTGAACACGAACATGCCCCTGGTGTAAATCAGGCTCAAACGCGGATTGAACACAAACCCGTAACCACCATTCGAGCGGATCTGGTTGTAATCAACGCGGGTGGCGAGTACCATTTTCAGGTGGTCGGACCAGTTGTAAGTACCCTGGCTGAATATGCCCATGTCAAAAACCCGGAAGTTATCTCCACCTGCCAGCGTGGAGTCCGGCCGGCCAAATTCGTCTGCGCCCTCGATAGATGAAGTAATGTAGTTGGCCTGGATAATGCTGTTACGGATCTCAATTCCGCTGTTGATATCCATTCTCGGAATCGGTGTCCAGAGTACGCGAAACTCATTCCGGAGCTGGTTGGAAACCCGGTACCAGTAGGGCGTCGCGTAAGTAGGTTTCCTTTCATTCAAAAGATCGATGATCCCGTAGCTTCCATTATAGTAGCCCCGGTAAGTAGGCAGGTTGGTCGCGCCGTTCAGTTCATGCAGGCGGTAAGAAGTCAGGTTCAGGATCTGAACTTTGTCCGACAGGTACTTATTATATGTTAATGAAAATGCCTTGTTGTTGGCTACCCACCGCGACAGGTCTTTGGTAACAATGCGAGAGCGGTTGGTATACCACGGAGTTGCGCCTTCGTCCGTTTTCCAGGTCATGAGCGAGAGCATAAAGTCTTTAAACTCGATCTTCGCCCGCAGGTAGAAATTGCGCGAATCATCATTGAATTCAACCGGATTCCCATTCACATTAGCCTGAAAAAGATACTGGTTATCGAGCGCGGCAGCTTTTGCCTTGCCAGCGGGCGTCAGGCTCAATGCATTCACAGCGCCAGCTGCATCGGTTCCAACCTGGTATAAGTCGCTGTTCGGGAAAAGCGTTGCTAGTTTATTATTGTTATAGTAAGTCTGGGCCGCAGCACCTGATAGGTTTTGCTGACCGGGGTAACTATCAGCTGTTCTGGGCGAATAGTCCCATTCACGATACTTGCTGTAATCGAGCTCGTTAGATGAAAAATAGCGGGAAGTTACCGATACTGCTACATCCTTAGTCCGCATTGTAATCACGCCATCGACAAGCTTCGTATTTAAAGATCCGTACCGCACCTGTCCTGTCGCTGAAACGTCCACTTTCTTGCCTTCCGGCATTTCCTTGTCCAGAAAACGTTTGGTGATCAGGTTGATCACGCCCATGAATGCATTGGCACCGTACATCGTCGAAGCCGGCCCGTAAATGACTTCCACCCGCTCAATGTCCGACAATGCATACTGGCGTGAAATGGGGATATTATCCGAGTTCAAATCATTTTCTTCCACGCCGTCAACCAGCAAAATAGTGCGATCGTTGGAAGTAGAGCGGTACCCCCGCTGGTAGAAGGTGACGTACGATGGTCCATTGCCGCGGATTACGTCAAAACCCGGAATGTCGCTCAGCATTTGGGTCAGGTCCTTGTAACCTCTTTTGATAATATCAGCCTGCGTCAGGACAGTTACAGTAGCAGGTACCTGCAACAGGTTTTCAGCTTTTTTAGAAACCGAAGTAATCTGAATAATGCGGTCCATTAAGTCTTTCTGCTGTGCAACCAAGTCCTTAAATTGCGGCAAAGCAGAAAACTCAGGTTCGTAATTCTGATTGGCGATCAGCAGGTTACGGACAGCTTGTGCCGCCTGCGGAAGCGAATCGAGCGCGAGGTAAGTCAATGCAATGATCTTGTAGCCCTGCACCTGCGCATTAGGTGAAAATTTCGTTTTCAGACAAGGGTTCAGGATTTGAAATACCTCGTCGAAATTTCCGGTCCTGTACTTCCTGTCTGCCTCGGGAACAATCACCGACGCGTCGCAATCTCCCTGCGCGAATGCACTTTTGGTAAGTGCCAGAATTCCGGTAAAAAAGAGTAGTAAAAATTTCTTCATCGCGTGCCTATCTGATATTTCGGGAAAGCTTTTCGTAAGGAATATCCTTGCCGATATATTGGTCCCATTCTTCTTCTGTCAAATCCCTTTTCACTTTTTTGGAAACTTCGGCAAACAGGTCGGCGGAATTGATATCCCACACGCGTACTGTTTTATCGGCTCCTGTTGCGAGTAACTTGTTTCCGTCGCCGGTAAACCGGATATCCATGACCCAGTAGTCGAAATCGCTGAGCACCACAGGCTGTTGTTTCGACAAATCCTCTTTTGTACTCCAGACACGGATCTTCCAATCATAGCAGGCTGTCGCAATGCGGCTTCCGTCAGGTGTAAATGCAATCTTGGTAATACCGGAAGTGTGCGTACCCTGCGTTCCTGTGATAGAGTTCGGTACAGGCTCGTCCCCCTGCATTCTCACAGAATAGAGCATTCCGCTACTTGTTCCAAAGTACAGTCGCCTTCCGTCGGGTGCCAATGCAATGGAAATCAGCCTGCCTCGTATGTTGCCGGTATTGTATTCGGTTGCTTTCGCATCGGGCTTGTCAACGTCCAGGCGCATGATCTTACCGTTGCCCGTTCCGAAAAACAGGTACGGACTGTCTGGCAATGCAGCCACGCAGGAAATCTCCGCTCCCAAGCTGATATTTTTGATCACATCCAGCTTCTTGTCACTAATGTCCCAAATTCTTACCTGTCCCGAAGAGCTGCTTGAAATCAGGCGCGGCTTATTATTTGAATCCCTGTTGATCAATGAAAGAATGATCCCATCGTGCGCGACGAGCGTTCTGGTAGGCGTGCTGCCGGGCGCGAAATTATCCCAGCGAACAAGCTGTCCATTGGATGAGCCTGTAAATGCCGACTTCCCATCAGGAGAGAGATAAAGTGAGCGAATACTCTTGAAAGTCTGGCGCGGGTTGCGGAATGTGACGGGCCGGGTAGCAGGTACGAGGTAGTTCCAGAGGTTGACAACCCCATCGTCCCCCGCAGTCGCAAAAATCGGGTTACCGGGCCTCGACTCGGCTACTACCCGCACGATATCATTGTGTCCAAGAAGCGTAGCCTTCGCTCCGGCAGCTTTGGACAATGCATTGAAGATATCCGGATTCTCACGTTCTCCCCCATTTTTGAGGTTAAAATCATAAGCTTTCAAAGCGAGCAATGCAGCGAGATCGTCTCCCGCAGGCATTTGAAATGACTGAATTGCGATAAAGCGCGCTACCGCTTTCGAGCGTTGTTTCAATGCATCGTTCCGCGAAGATTCGGCTTCTCTTTGTGCGCTTTGTGCAAGTATCTTCTGGCGCTCGGATTCCTTTTGGGCGCTTACTGCATACTCTTTTTGTACTTCTGTTTCCTTTTGTGACTGAACAGCCGCGCGCCGGGCATTATCGGCCTGCATTCTCTGTTCCTCAGCAACTTGCCGCGCTGCTTTGGCCGCAATGCTTTCCTTTACTGCCTTTTCCTGCTCTCTTACCGCAATGGCTTTTTGTTCCTCTGTCAATGCTTTTTGAAGTTCAGCAAATGTGCCTTGCTGCTCTGCTATTTTCTTCTGAGAAATGGCTTCCCGCGTCTGGTCCTCTGCACGTTTCCTTTCTTCCAGTGCCAGGCTTTCTTTCTCCAATGCCGTTTTCTCGCTTTGCTGCGCCTGCGTCCTGAGCACCAATGCGACGATCAGGAACAGCAGCGATACCAGCGAGCTGATCCCCAGTACCGAGGCGAATACACGTGCTTTGCGCAATTCCCTTTTCTGACGGTCTTCTTTGAGCCTTACTTCCAGCTCGTATTGCTTTTTGCTGTAATCCAAAAAGTTAATGGCGCGCTCGAAAAACGGATCATACCGCTGTGCCCATTCCAATGTGGGCTCGCTTTCTTTGAGCCACTTCAATCCCATTGCCAGCTCAGGGTTTACCCATAAACCGGTACGCCCTTCCTGGTAGAGAAGGGCAGAGTAACTCAGTTGTTTGTACAATTTAGCCGATTCAAGTTCCTCCTCGATCCACTTCCGGCACCTGTCCCAGAAAGTCAGGATCTTTTCTACGGAAACGTCAATGATTGAATCGTGATCAATTTTAACGCCCGGCTTTGGCGTTAGAAACGAAACGCCGTTTTTCCTGAAAACCATGATCACGTCGATCAACAGGTAATCGGGCATTCCGGTGATCTGAATAATTTCTTTCAATGCAGTCGGGTGCAGCGACGAAGTGTCACTCGGGCCGAGTACGATGAGGGATTTGAAAAGCTTGGCTGCCGCAGTCCGTCTTTTTTCATCCAGCTGCTGGGTGAATATCTCTTCCGCATGCATGGTAATCGACTGCTGCATCGTCCCGATCGCCTCGTAGTCGGAGCGGGAAACGGGTACTGCATTGGTTTTGGTACTGCGCCAGCGTTCCCAGGTACGCATCAATGCATGTTGCAGAATGGGCAGGTAATCAGGATTTTCGGCAAGTTCCCGCAGCAGAGTCGCCACAAGTTCCGGTTCAATGGTTGCGCCAAAAGCTTTTACCGGCCCCTCTATCACCTGCTGCAGCTCCCCCGGGTTCATTTTCGGCAACAGGTAATAACCTCGGTTGATTACTTCTGTCAAGCCATTGAACTCCGTGCAGTGATCGAGGTAATCCGACCGCATCGTGATCACGGCATGAATGGGCAATTGCCGCTGGTTTATCAAAGCCAGCAGCAATTGGACAAATGCCGTAGTACTGCTTTTCCCGGCATCGCCTTCGGAAAGCTCGTACCTGAAAAGCTCTTCAAACTGGTCTATAACCAGCAGGATCCTGCGATCGTGAATGATCGAAAGCAGGTCCAGCGCTGATTGCGGATTTTTTGAAAACTCCTTTTCCAGCTGTGCGGGATCACGCTCGTCCCATTCGGGATCTTCGTTCCGCATCGCGGTCTTTAATGCATTGGCAAAGCTCCTGACCGGATTACCGCCCGGCCTGAAAATCACCGTTTTCCAGCGCGCGCCGCCTGCCTCACCTTCAAGCGAGGGAATCAGGCCGGCCTTGATAAGCGAAGACTTTCCGCTTCCGGATGAACCAATTAATGCAAGAAAACGCCCATCCAGCAGTTTACCTGTCAGCTCACGGATATGCGAATCCCTTCCGAAGAACAGCGCGTGATCTTCATAATCGTAACTTCTTAAACCGGGAAATGGATTCGTGAGCGTAGACTTATCAACCATATTTACTCGGTTGAACCTATTTTCATAACAAACTTATTTCGGTTTTTTCCATTCACATATTCATAGGAGAAATCATCTACCCCATTGATCGTGAGGAAAATACCCAGACCACCGATTTCGCGTTCTTCCAAAGATTTGGTAAGATCGTCGGAATCGGGCAGCTCTTTGGCCAGCGGATCGAAAGGCGCGGCAATATCTTCGAGGATCACGATCAGCTCACTTTCGGTAATCTCGCTCAACACATCGAAATCAGCTTCCAATCCTGCATGCTGATATCCGTACAGGATGATATTGGTTGCGATTTCGTCGATAGCCAGTTTGAGCGCGTAAGTCGGCTTTTTGGCCAGGCCCGCCTTTCCCGCAAGTTCACCTACGTATCCCCGCAATGAATCCAGTGAATCCACATTGCCAGGAAAACTTTTCGACTCCATTTTTTCAGATGTTAAACTGGATATTGATCAACAATTGTCACACTGTGCTGCAGACCTGTTTTTGTCAGGGTATCTACGATTAGCTCCTGTGGTTTAACGATGTAAATAGCCAGCTTCGGACCTATTTTTTGTTTTGAATAAATCAACACGCGTAAGCCAGCCGAAGACATAAAGTCCAGCTCTTCCATATCCAGCACGAGCGAATCAATGGGCTGGTTCGCGATTTTTTCAATTTCAGTTTGAAACACACGCGCCGAAAGCGAGTCCAGCTCCCCATGCAAAGTCAACCGCGCAACCTGATCTTCAATTACCGATTCTATTTGAAATGCCATTTTCTTGATGTTTTAAGATTTTGTTTAACTATTTAAATGTCGTGTAATGTCTTTGACTTTGTCACATTGGGCGGACATCTTTTTTGTCACCTGAGCGCAGTCGAAGGGCACTTCCGGACGGCTTTGTCGCTCCTCCCTTCGACTGCGCTCAGGGTGACAAGGAGGCAACGCTGGTGTTGTGGCGTTGTCGCTCTCCCCTTCGACTGCGCTCAGGGTGACAAGGCGACTGCGCTCAGGGTGACAAGGTGTATCACTTCCCAATCAAAATAACCGTAGCACGACCTCCTACCAGGAATCTTCCCTGGTCTTCCAGCTTTGGCTCTTTTCCTATTTCGTAAATGTCCTGGCCTGAGGGCATGTCGGTATTTACGGACAGGTACCAGCTGCGGCCGTTTGGCAGCTGTGGGAGTTCGTAATACAATGCGTCCCAATACGAGTTGAGGGCAACGTAAATGGTGTCGTCTACGATGGTACCGCCTTTGGCGTGCGCACCGTCGAGCATGAATGCAAGGCAGCGGCTTGATGCAGAAAAGTCTGCATGCCAGGCTTGGGTACCGTGGAAACTGATATCAGGATAGCCGCTTCCTACATAATCGCGGTGCTGGAAATGCGTGCGGCTGCGTAGTACAGGGTGCGCCCTGCGGAAGTGCATGATGTGTTTTGAAAAATTAAACAAATCCGCGTTCTTTTCCAACAAGCCCCAGTCTACCCAGTTCAGCTCGTTGTCGTGGCAGTACGTATTGTTGTTCCCATTTTTGGTTACGCCCATTTCGTCTCCCGATAAAATCATCGGTACGCCCTGGCTCACCATCAGGATCGACAATGCATTCTTAATCTGCTTGTGTCGGAGCTGCTTGATGTTTGGATCGTCAGTTTCTCCCTCCACACCGCAGTTCCACGAATGGTTATCATTGCCGCCGTCGTTGTTATTTTCTCCATTCGCCTCGTTGTGCTTTTCGTTGTAAGCGAAAAGATCGTAAAGCGTGAAGCCGTCGTGGCACGCGATGAAGTTGATACTGGCGGTCGGGCCGCGGTAGTAGTACAAATCCGGCCAGCCCTGAATGCTCTGAGCGATATCGCCGATCATGCCTTCATCCCCTTTCAGGAACTTGCGCACACCGTCGCGGTATTTACCATTCCACTCGGCCCAGCGCCCGTATGCGGGGAATGAACCTACCTGGTACAATCCGCCTGCATCCCAGGCTTCGGCCACGAGCTTGCATTTCGCGAGGATCGGATCGTAAGCGAGTGATTCTAGCAATGGCGGGTTGCTCAGCGGCGCGCCGTTCTGGTCGCGGCCGAGAATGGCGGCGAGGTCAAAACGGAACCCGTCAATGTGGTAGTCAGCAGCCCAGTATCGCAGACAGTCGAGTACCATGTTACGTACCACGGGATTGTTACAGTTCAATGTATTTCCAGTTCCGGAAAAGTTGAAGTAATAACCCTCCGGCGTGAGCATGTAGTAAGTCTTGTTGTCAATTCCGCGGAACGAAATCGTGTGTCCCCGGTGATCGCCTTCGGCTGTGTGGTTGAACACCACGTCGAGCATTACCTCGATACCGTTTTTGTGCAGCTCTTTTACAAGCGTTTTCAGCTCGTCAACCTGCATTCCAAACTTCCCGGTAGCAGCATAACCCGCTTTGGGAGAAAAGAAGTTAACGGTACTGTAACCCCAGAAATTGACGATCAAACCTCCGGTAGCGGGGTTCTCGCGGCTGTTTTCCCATTCATCAAATTCATAGATCGGCATCAGTTCCACACAGTTGATCCCCAGCTCTTTGAGATAAGCTATCTTACTGCGGATCGCTGCGAATGTTCCCGGATTCTTGACATTCGAAGAAGGGTGCTGGGTAAACCCGCGCACGTGCATTTCATAGATAACCAGATCTTCAATGGGCGTTTCGAGCGGGTGGTCGTTTTCCCAGTCGAAATCCTCAAAAACAAGTCTGGAACGGTAAGGATAGATGTTATCCCAGTTTGGTGTAGCCAGCCAGGTATCCCGCCCGGCGATTGCTTTCGCGTAGGGGTCGCTGAGGATGATGTTCTTGTCAAAACGGTGCCCTTCTTCCGGTTTAAATGGTCCGTCCATTCTGTAACCGTATTCCAGACGCTCGTAATCCAGATCAAAAACGATCATAGAGTACACATTACCTGTACGGAATTCTTCCGGGAAACGGATCTCTGCAAAAGGCTGTGCTTCGCCTCGTTCAAACAAAACCAAAGTACAGTCGATCGCTTCACTCGAATAGATGCTGAAATTGATCCCGTTGGGCACTATCGTGGCTCCAAATGGAAGCACGTGGCCTCTCCTGAATTTAATGCCCTGCTGCTCGTGGGTCGGATAGTAGTCGATCCTGATATCTGTCGCCATGGCTTAGTCTTGTTTAAGGATGACAAGCGCTTCGTCCAGCTTCTCCACGATCGTGAAAAAGTTGATAAACCCGGTAGTCGACATTACATCCTGGATATCTTCCGAAACACCAACCAGTATCACATTCCCATTCTGGGCGCGGATATTTCTGTACACCATCAGCAGCACACGCAGCCCGGCGCTGGACATGAATTCGACTTCCGTAAGGTCGATCGCGATCTTCTTGCTTGAATCAGTCGCAGTCCGCGCATTTCTCTCAAATTCAGGCGCCGTTTTGCTGTCAATATCTCCCGTTACCTGTAGTACCGTAATATCGTCCTGTTCGGTAGTAGTTACTTTCATAGTTTGCAGAGGTTAGTTTTGGCAGTCGGCTGTCGCTGTTAGCTATTGGCTGTCGGCAATCAGCAATCAGCTCTTTAATCATTTCTAAAAAAAGCCGATAGCCGACAGCCGATAGCCGACGGCCAAAAGCTGTTTACTTACTAGGACTGATCAATACTTTCACGCGCAGGCGCTCCTCTGTTTCAGGAAGCTTCACTGTCAATCCCTTCGCATCGAAATTGTCGTAAGGCTGATCGTTGATAAACACCTCGCTGATATGGATGCTGCCGTCAGGAAGGATATCCGGTGAAACGCGGAGCACATTGTCAGGCCAGCCGTTTGGATAAGGCTTGAAGTAGAAGTATGTAGGCTGTTTTGTGATCAACAAGTTAATGTAAACCGCTGACAGATAGCACAACTCCGTACTGTGGTAAGCGCTCATCGAGTGGCTTCCCTTGAAACGCTCTGTACCCAGCAGGTAAGGCATACCATTGGAAAGCACGTTGAAGTAAACACCGCCATCGTCGTTATCAAGGAAGAATGCATTGTAGAATGCAGCTGCTTCACGGGCTTGTTTCTCATATTCTTCATCACCCAAAATCCCGTACATGATCAGGTAAGCAAGAATAGCCTGCTCCTGCTGCCACCATGCCTTGCGGTCGTGCCACACAAACTGGTGCTTTCCGCCGGTCTTTTTCACCCTTTCCACCACATCATACCAGCCACCACGCTGCTGATCAGAACCAGCTTCGGGCATCAGAGCAGCGATTTTTTTCGCAAACTCTACATATTCCTCTTTTGGTGTCAGTGACTGCTGACGCATCAGGTTCCATGCGATTTTCAGGTTGTGGCCTACTACCGCACGGTTTTGCTGCCATCCCCAGGTCTGGTCTTTACTCCAGTCTTCGAAGAATTTCTCCTGAACGAACGGGCTGTTTTCGTAATCCGGGAAATACTTCGTAATAGTATCAAAAGTATATTCCAGGAAGTCTGCATGCTTTTTCTCGCCTGTTGCCAGGTACAGGTTGATCAGGTAGGCAGGCGCGTGGTCCCCTACCGAGTTCCAGTTTTTGCGGGCCCGGTTGTGCGCAAGTGATTCTTCGTGCGCATCAAGCGTAATCGGGTGCAAATGAGAGAAATAACCTTCTCCATTGTGGTCTTTGAAGTATTTTTCAAAAAGATCAATGGTCTTGTCGATATCGTCGCGAATGCGTTGGTCGCCTGTGATACGGTAAGTCTGTGTCGGGCCGGCCAATGCGTAGATCTGCTCGTACATTGGAAGTGCATCCAGATCGTCACCGAATTCGGAAGTCAGCAGCTTCGTTTCTTTCTGACCTTCCACTTTGAGGCCGTGGTACCAGTAAACCAGGTCATCATCCTGATCGAAGAAACGCATGTGGTCTCGCAGGTATTCAGTGCCCAGCTCGGCACCTTCCAGGAATTCGTCTTTTCCTGTCAAAAGATAAGCTGATGCAAATCCGTACACCATTCTTGAAATGGTATCTGTCTCCTGCAGGTAATCCCCTTTTTTAGAACCTCCCAAATGCAGCATGGTGCGGTAGTTCTTGTAGTTGATCTCCTCTTTTGGATAATCAAACTGCCATTTCAGATAGCTGGAAGCGATCGAGCTGATCTGGGTAATCCACCAGTTTTGCTCTTCGTGGCGATAAACCTTAGGCTCTTTACCGGGGAAAATCAGTTGTTGTGCTTCAAATGCAGCTTCATTTTCGCCAGCGTTTGGATAAAATGTTCCGTAAGCGAATACGTACTGTCCGTTTGTGGAAAGGAATGCAGTGATATCGCCCGGATCCTGCCAGCCCTCTGTCAGGTTCTGAACGCTGCGCGCATAAGTGGAGGGGATCAGATTCAACTTGAATGGTCTTTTGTCGGACGTTTCCAACGTAAACCACCGTTCCTCTGCATTATATCCGGTGACATAACCTGCAATGGTATCTGAAAAAGTGAAATCTATATTCATGCTCAAATAGTTAAGGTGTTCTTGAAATAACTTTTGTGAATGCGGGGTCGCTCGTCCCTTCGACTGCGCTCAGGGTGACAAAGCTTGTGTACGCTTTTGTCTTGTTAGGTAGCCTTGCCTTTGTCATGCTGAGCGCACCGGGCCGCCGGGCGGTCGAAGCATCATGCAGTAGCTATGTCCTGGTCGCGATAGCCCTGGGTGATCTCGATGATGTTTCCTTCCGGATCTTTCAGCCAGACTGTTTTCCAGCCTTCTATTACCTCGTCAAAATGGAGTGGGCCGAGTGTGATCACTGCGTCGTCGCCCATTAATCTTAGCTTCTCGTCGATATCTTCAACCGAGAATGCAATGTGGCGCAAGCCCGGATAATGCGGACCATCCGCTTCTGCCATGGCCATTGGTCGTTCTTCCTCAGGCGGGAAAACTTCCAGGTAAATGTTGTGGTCGTTTTTCAGGAAAACGAGCTCAGCATCATCTCCCAGACTGATCGTTCTGGCACGTTTGAAACCAAAGTGTTTCGCGTAAAATGATTCGAATTTCGCCAGATTTTTGACGGTTAATGCCAAATGGAAAAAGGAGGTGTCCATACTGATATCAGTTTACGGAAAGGGTTTCAATGATCTTTTTGGCAAATAAATGGGCATGCCCGCCCGACCGTCCTGTGATCAGGTCTCCATCCACCACTACATCTTCATTCGTGTAAATGGCGCCGTAAGCCCTGGCGTCGCCGATCAGGTTGTTGTGACAAACCAGCTTTCTGCCTCTCACGAGCTCCGTTGCGGGAGCTACGAGCCAGAGACCATGGCATATAATGCCTTTGAGGATACCCGGTTCAGCAAATACGCGTTTGAGAAATTCAGTAGCAGGCGGGATCTTCTCAACATCCTCCGTGTAACGCAGTCTGTCGGAAACCATTCCTGAGGGAACAATAATGGCATCATAAGTCCTGAGCTCTTCATCGCTCATGTTCTCGAAAGTCTCCCAGCAGTCCATTGGCGCCCGGTATTCGTGACCGAGGAATGTCAGCTTGTCCTGGCCCCAGAGCCTTGAAAGGAAATGCACTTCTGCACCTTCCTCGGGGAACCTGAACTTGTAATAGAAGATTTCGTTCTCAAAGAAGTCGGCTTCGAACAAAATACCGATCTTTTTTCCGGCAAGTTTCATAGAGAAACACGTTTAGGGGGATTACGTAAAATTTAGCTGTGGCAAAAACTAGGCTGGTCAGGCTATTTGAGACCTGAATAATGCCTGATGATCTTCCCGTCTTTCAAAATCATGATATCGTAGATCCGGGTAGGACCATTAACTGTTTCAATCGTCGCTTCGAACATGATGCTGTCGTCGGTCGACGCGAATTTTTCGGTTGAGATAAAACCGCGGTACACATGTTCAAGGTATCCTGAAAAGAGGTTCCTGATCGCTTCCGCTCCTTTTAGAATAATGGGTTCCGGTCCGCTGAGCACCACCATTTCTGCATCTGCTGCGTAGTGCTTGTCAACCAGTACTTCTGCATTACGATCTGCGAGTAATGCTACCTGTTCGTCATAAAACGCTTTCATAGTTTTAGGATATAGTTGAGAATAATGTTCTGAATCAATCGGTTTTTCAGGCCAGCGTCCCGTCGGGATGCTGTACCATTCCTGCGAAGTGGATCGCTATCTTGCCATTTTCAAGGACCCAGCTGTCGGCAAAGCGCATTTCGCTTTTTTCGCCACCTACCGTCATGGTGATCTGCTCGGTGATCATCAGCGTTTCAGGGTTCTCTGTTTCAGCCCAGAAAACAATTTCAGTTTCCAGCCCGTCAATACCCAGAATGCCCTGCATGTGCTCATTCACCTGATCGCGGCCTTTGTAAATCACTGGCGATTTGGAGAAGCTGCTGATCAGCGTCGCATCATCTGTATATTGATCTAAAAGCGCATCGATATTCTTATCCAGAATATGCTGGATGTGCTCTCTGTACATTTTACCCAGTTTGGTATCAGGTACGTTTTTCATGATATGAAATGGATAAGGGGATAAATGATCGGTTTAAAGGGTAGCTGAACCTTCGTGGTATTCCAGTCCGTCTACGATGTATTTGCTGATGATGACTTTGCCTGCATCATTCAATTTCACTTCCCAGGTCTGGAAAGCGTCGCATTTAATGCGCTTGCTGAAAGGCTCAGGCGCATTCCACACGCTTGCTTCCCATTGCACTACGACTTTCACGGTAGCCTTGTCGCCCGAAATCTCCGATTCCACACTTTTTATAGTATGTACTTCATCGAAGAAAATGCGGATGACGCGCTGGAACCAGCCTTCGAAACCGGCATATCCGTACACTGTCGTCTCGGGAAAAACCATTTCCAATTCTGCGTCTGCCAGCAGGGGCAATACTTCTACCATCGGAACATGGACGTCCAGTTTCTTGTACCAGTCGATTGCTAGTTCTTTAATCGCTTCTTGTGTCAACATCGTATTTGAATTAAGGTTGTTGGTCTACTTGACTAGTTAATTTTGCACTCCATTGTGATCCGCAGTCCGGTGTTTTCCCGCCAGTATCATATCAGCCGCTTTTTCACCGATCATAAAGCAAGCTGCGACCGTATTTCCGCTGGTCACCGTGGGCATTACCGATGCATCTGCTACGCGGAGGTTCTGAATACCGCGTACCCGCAGCTGCGGATCCACGACTGCCATCTCATCATTTCCGATTTTGCAGGTACCAGCCGGATGCCATAATGTGGAGCATTGACTGCGGATATAAGCTTCGGGATCAGCCTCGCCCGGCGCCATTTCGCCTCCGTTAAGGGGCGCGAACTTGGAGGTACCGGCTATTTTTCTGACGATTTCAATGGCTTTTTGAAGTACCTGCACATCTGCCGGCTCACTCAGGTAATTGGGATTGATAATTGCCGCGTCGCGGATATTCGCTGAGCGTAAAGTCACTTCTCCCCTGCTCTCAGCTTGTACGAGAATTGGCAGGAAAATACAGATCGGCCCGCCGAAATCTGGTAACAGAGGTGCGAGTGGCTGCGGGAGGCTTGGCGTGAAATTGATCTGTAAATCTACCTGTCCGCCCTCCTCTTTCGTGCACAGGAAAAGTGCATTGCCTGTCAGCAGCGTTGTATTCGGCATCGGGATCTTTGACCGGAAAACCATCGGCAGCTGCAAATGGTCCTGCAAGTTTTTCCCTACGCCTGGCAAATCGGCTATCACCGGAATTTGGAGTGCTTCCAGCTCAGCGGCAGGTCCGATGCCCGAAAGCAGCAGCAGCTTGGGCGATGCCAGTGCACCGCTGCTGATAATGACTTCTTTCTCTGCGAGTGCATTCCAGGTTAGCTCTCCGGCTTCAAATTCAACCCCAAATGCTTTTTTATTTTCGATCAGGATCTTGCAGACTAATGCATTGGTGAGAATGGTCAGGTTGGGTCTTGATCTGATCGGATCGATGAAAGCAGATACGCCATTGTCCCGGTGATTGTTCTTGTCGATATGGAACTGCAAAAGACCTGCGCCGTTTTCCTGGCGTTCACCATTATAGTCCCAGTAAGGTCCGTCATAACCCTGCTCCGTTGCGCCTTCGAGGAAATGGGAAGAGCGCATTACTTCATCAGGACAGTCACGGATACTCAGCTCGCCGCCGGTTGCGTGGTATTCAGATGCGCCGTTTTCAAAATTTTCTGATCTTTTAAAATATGGCAAAACATCCTTGAAAGACCAGCCTTCTGCGCCGAGTTGCTCCCAGAGATCGAAGTTGGCCGGATTACCGCGCACATACATCATCGCATTAATGGACGTACTGCCGCCCAGCACCTTACCCTGATTAATGGTGATACTGCGACCACCTAGGCCGGGCTGCGGCGTTGTTTCCAATTTCCAATCCAATTCAGATCCCCAGAGACTTACAAAGCCGGCCGGTTCTTTAATTGCGGGATTTTGATCGCTGCCGCCCGCCTCTATCAACAAAACCCTGTTGGCCGCATCGGCACTCAGCCTGTTGGCCAAAACACTTCCGGACGCGCCGGCTCCCACAATGATGTAATCGTAAACTTGATTATTCAACATTTTACAAGTGGAGGTTTAGGTAATCGCTTATTGTGAACAGTTCACTTTCACCCAGTCGGACTTATGGTCACCTTCCAGGACGAGGTCAATGAGGAATGGCTTATCGTCTGCCAGCATGCGTTCGATTGCCGGTAAAATTTCTTCTTCTTTCTCTACACGCACTGCCTCTACACCCATGGATTGAGCAAGCAGGTCAAAACGGATCGCGGGATATGAAAGGTCAAATGGAAGCGGGAAAGGGTGTTTGTCAATCTCGCGCTCTTTCCAGTATTGGTCAATATTAAGTTGTAAAAGCTTGTAGGAACCATTGTTGCAGACTATAAATTTGGCACCCGCATTATGACGTACAGCCGACCATAATGTCTGGATCGTGTACATACTACCACCGTCGCCTGAGAAGCCGATCACTGTTTTTTCAGGATTCGCAAGCTTTACCCCGATCGCGCCGGGAAATCCTACGCCTAATGAGCCGCCACGCGTCGTAAAATACTGTCCGGCTGCTTTTTGAGGAATGTATCTGCTTACAGCGGGAGAGCTGGTCAGCGCTTCGTCGAAAATGACTGTTTCATTAAGGTTCAGCTTCTCTGCAAGAACCTTGGAGAACTGCGCCATTCGGAGCGGAGATCCTGAATATTGCTGATCTGCCTCTTTCTCGCGGGCAATTTTCTCGTTTTTAGCAGTACCGATATCCTCTATACGCTGGATCACCTCAGCCATTTGATCCGAAGAGATCATTGCTTCAAGTACCTCGGCCAGTTCGGCCAGTGAAAGCTTGGGATCACTTACCACGCCGAGATCGACGCGGTGGTTCTTGGCAATCTCGTACGCATTCAGATCAAAATGGATCACCTTTGCTTCGGGCGCATAAATGTCGCCGAGATCGGGGAACACTTCCGGCACCATGTAAGTACCTACAATGAGGTTCACATCGCCTTTTGTCGTAATCGGGTGACTGTAAGAGCCGAACATGTGACCGGTGGTACCCTGGTAAAGCGGGTGCGTATTGTCCATGACCACGTCGCCAAACTCTACACCGTATACTTCCGCCCCGAGCAGTTCTGCCACCTTGGTAAGTTCCGGTATCGCATCAGAGTAAGCCACGCCGTCACCAACGAAGATCATCGGTTTTTCGGCGCTCAGCAATATTTCAGCCGCTTCACGGATCAGGTCCGAATGTGGTAGAACGCGTGTAGAAGGAATGCAGCTCGGGAACACGGGCTCATCGTTGAGCTCATCGAGCACGTCCATCGGCAAACACACATAAACAGGTCCCATGGGTGCAGTAGTAGCAATCTTGATCGCTCTGCGCAATGTTCTCAGCAGTGATTTGGACGAAGTTGCCATAGTAGCATACTTGGTCACAGGCGCCATCATTGCCACCAGATCGTTGGCCATTTGCGCATCCATGTTCATGTATTGCACACCGGCATCTGATCCAATCACTACCAGCGGCGCGTGGCCTCTTTTTGCCTGGTAAATCGCTCCTACCGCATTTCCGATCCCGGGTGAGCTATGCAGCTGCACCAGGGTTGGTTTCTGTGTAGCCCTTGCGTATCCGTCGCCCATCATTACTGCGATGGTCTCCTGCAGGGTAAGTATATACTTCATGTCCGGATATTCGGCCAGCGCATCGAGGAAGCCCTGTTCCACCGTGCCCGGATTCCCGAACATGAAGTCCATGCCGTCGGCAAGGAACTGTTCAATAATCTTCTGATTTCCGGTTTTACCAGCCATAACGGGTGAGCCCTTTATCCAATACGTTTACAAACTGTTCTCCGAACTCAAACGAGCACTGCAGCGAGCGCGCGGTGATGAATGGGTAATCGACGATCACAGAAGTTTCTTTGCCGAAGTTGCCGTGGTACTGTCCATTCGGTCCGACCGCGTCTGACAGAATGTATTCAAGGACATACGGCGGCGGCCCCATGTTCAGGTCTGTGTGCAGGAAGCCGGTACCGTCGTGGTAATCGTACTCAATGCAGTGGCCGGTCACATGTTTGCCGTTGATGATTGATTTTCTTTCGTTAAAATCCCTTGCGAAAACAAGGGGCGCCACGCCGTAGCAAATTCCTGCCACCGGCATTTTTTTGTTGTAAAAAGCAAGGATCAGGTCGTGAACGCGCTGGTTGTTGACCATATCAATGATCGGCCCGCTGCCGCCTACGAGCAGCAATGCAGCATACTCCTCGGTGATATTCTCCTGCGCCGTTTTCAGGTCTGCGTAATACTTTTCAAATGCTCTGAGAAAGTCAGGCGTTGAGAAATACGGTCGCTGCGGGATCACTTCCGACAGGTTAAGCCGGTTTTCAAGCCTGTTGCTTGCTTCGAATGCTTTTACTTTTTCAGCTGCGAGCGGTGTTGTTACACAAACACCTAGGGGAGGGTCTACATAAGTAGTGTCATAACTTGGCGGCAGCGCTTCTGCCTTTTTACCATTTGGAGTGATGAATTCAACAGTGTAACCTGCTTCTTCCAGCTTCTCGAGAGGTCCAACCAGCTCAATTCCCCAGTATCCGTATTCGGAGAGGACAGCGAGTATTTTTTTTGACATAAAAAATGAAAGTTTTTAAGGGTAGTTGTTAGTAAACAAAAAGGGAACGTTGAGTAAAATAGTAGCGGCGTGTGTGCTTTGGATGTCCAAATATGTCGACACGATTAGCGATCGGGCGACAAATAATAATCGAAACTGAAAAATCCCACGGTGAACCTGTTGATTCCAGACCTCAAACCGCCCGGTATTTGCTGAACCGTTTAAATCGATATATGAACCTTCTGAAAAGCCGGGGAAGCCGAACAATAAAGCATTGAAGAAGAAAATGGCGATTTTGACAAACTGACTTTCTGCCCCTTTTTTGTGTGGTTATCCGTGAAAACAATAGTAATATTTCTACCTTTATCTGTATACTTGCAAAATGCTAGTTTCCTGCGTACTGCGAGGTAAACTGGCAGCCAGCACACTTTGAACACACGCTCCGGGAAAAATCAGATCTTCATCACACGAACCCGGTAATTCTCAGACCGATACGCTCGTAAGAAGATTTCAGCGCGATTGCCAATACAATCTTTAAGAATACACCTTGCTCTATTTATGAAACCTTTGAACCTCCTGATCGTTGCAATCCAACGCGAGTGGCTAAACCTCCTGGAAGATTCCCTGAGCTATGCCGGTTACCAGTTTCAGATCAAAAAGGTAGATTCCAAACAATCGGCGATCAAAGCATTCTACGAAGCAAAATACGACCTGCTAATATCCAACTGCGTACTGCCCGACGGCAAAATCACCGATCTGGCCGATCTGCTGGGCAGCCAGCTTCCTTGCCTGGTAATGTCCGAAACGCATTGTCCGGTTACCGCTCAGCTTACACTCGCTGTCACGGACACGAACTATTACATGAACTGTTATGACAAGGTTGGCTGGATTCCCGCATTGGAAAATACATTGGCCAAATGGCGCAGCAATGCAGAACAGAAAATCAGCCAGCATTTGCAGAGCAACGATGATCTTTACAGAAAGGTACTCGCCCGCTGTGCTGAGCTGCTAGACAGTCCGGAACTGACGGCTTCCGAAGCTGCGACCAGCACATTTGAACTCGTAACAGAAGTAATGAGCCTCGGCAGAATGTACCTTTGCGTGGCACAAAAAGCCGAGGACGGCGGCGTACAGATCGTCAAAAAAGCAGAAGCAGCCGGCTCCGGTGTTTCTCTCAAACATTCACTATCTCAAAACCCGCTCGAGATACCTTATTTTTCAAGGTGGAGATCCCAGTTTGAGGCTGGAAGATCCGTTACCGAGCTCGTCTCTGAACTTCCGCTAAGTGAGAGCAAATGGCTGAGCCGCCACGATATCCAGTCGCTGCTTGCGGTGCCGCTGACAATGGAAGGCAAATGGATCGCGTACATTGCGGTGGAAGATACATTTGACCTCAGGATCTGGTCAGAAGCTGAAATCAGCCTGATCGTTCGACTCGCCGCATTGATCCAAGACAATTTATTCACATCCAGAAAAGCAACTTTGTCGGAAGCAGCAATACTTAGCAACGTGGCATGACCCCCGACATGAATTACCGGAACGGGATGTCTCTCGGCTGGCGTCTTTGTTTCATTCTAAGTCTTTTTGCCACAATTCCCCGGCTGATATTTGTCTGGCCGGCACTATTCAATCCGGCAAGGATTGGGAGCGGTCTTCTCGACATTTGCATTCAGTTCATTATCAGCTTCGAGTTCGCCTGGATCTTCATTTACATCTGTCTCCATTACACCTATCAGAAACCGAGCTGGTTTAACCGGCAGAGTAAATGGGTACAGGCCGCGCTGCTGGTCCTGCTTTTCTTTGCGATCAACGAGATACTTTTTCAGCTGAAACTCGCGCTGGACGAAGACAATACTGATATGGTGATTTTCAGGGTTGTCTATTATTTATACCACGTTTTGCTGTTACTCGCAATCCTCGGCTACCGCAACTTCCTGCTGACTACCCAGGCAAACCACGAGATCGGCCTCGAAAATGAACAGCTCAAAAGAGAGCAGCTGAAAGCGCAACTGGAAGCATTGCGTAACCAGCTGAATCCGCACTTTCTGTTCAATGCATTAAACATCCTGAACATTTCCATTGCCACGAATCCTGACCTGGCGCAGCGCATTGTACTCGACTTGTCGGATATTCTCCGATACAATTTAAAGGTGCAAAACCAGGGATTGGTGCTGCTTACCGATGAGCTCGCAGCCGCCCGTGCATACCTGGACCTTCACAAAGCGCGGTTTGGCGAGAAATTGGCTTTTGATTTCATTGACACCGACACAGGCAAAGAATGGTACGTGGTGCCTTTATCCCTGCAGATCCTGATTGAGAATGCGATCAAGCACAATGTGATCACCAGTACGCAGGTCCTGTTTATCGAAATCCGGCTGAATGAGCAGGAAAAGCAGGTGATCGTGATGAATACAGTTAATAAAAAAGCCAATTCGGGAGGTACGGGCATCGGGTTGCAGAATCTTGACAAGCGCTACAAGATACAGACCGGCCAAAAACCTTCCCTGATTGAAGACGAACAACAGTTTACAGTAAAAATTCCTCTGATTGAAGCTCCATGACAAGAATCCTGATCATTGAAGACGAAGAACCCGCAGGGCAGTACCTGACACAGCTTATCCAGAAAATCGACCCGAAAACAGTGATCCTCGATATATTGGAAAGTGTCGAAACCGCTGTAAACTGGCTGAGCAACAACCTGGTACCCGACCTGATCTTCCTGGACGTGCAGCTGGGTGACGGTACCTGTTTTCAGGTTTTTGAACAAATTTCAATCGGCTGTCCGGTGATCTTCACCACGGCTCACGACGAATATGCGCTACGTGCATTCAAGCTCAACAGCATTGATTACCTGCTTAAACCGATCAGGCAGGAAGCTTTGAAATTCAGTCTGGACAAATATTACCAGCTGAATGAGGAAAATGCGATCAATAAGGTGAAGTACCTGGAAGAATTGATGCACACCCAGATACTTAACCGGCGGAGTCCGCGCAAGAGCTTTCTTGTCCCCTACCGCGATAAGCTCATCCCATTGCGCGATGTGGATTTTGCGTGGCTTACGATCCGTAACAGCGTGGTAGTCGCTACCCTGCACGATGACCGCAATTTTGTCATCGACAAATCGCTGGAAGAGCTTGAAAACCAGCTCGACCCGACTAACTTTTTCCGCGCCAACCGCCAGTTTATCATTTCACGGCAATGCATTCAGGAAATTGAACTGTATTTCAATGGCAGGCTCCTGCTGCGCACAATTCCGGTTTCGCCTAACCAGATCTTGATCAGCAAGGAGAGAGTTCCGGTATTTAAAAAATGGTTTGAAGATTGACTTAGGTTGAGAAGAACCCGTTTTCCGCTTTTGATTTGGCAGTTTGATTTGCATTATTTTCTGCTTCGCCCAGAAAGCGGACCTTATTTAGTATAAAAAGGCGAAGATTTGCATTCCTACATTTTCCTCTAAACTATCATGTATACCGCCCGCGAGATCAAGCTGGGAATTATCCTTTCCTTTGCCTGGAAAACCCTGGTTTTCTTTTTCCTTTATGCCTCTGTACTTTGTACTATAAGTTACCTGTCGGGCCACGTACTCGGCATCTCGTTCGTTCCCATTGGTCTGATCGGTACCGCTGTCGCTTTTTACGTGGGTTTTAAAAACAATTCATCCTACGAGCGACTTTGGGAAGCGCGTCGCATCTGGGGCGCGATCGTGAATGCGAGCCGTACGTTTGGCACATTATCCTGTACTTACATTCAATCAGAAGGCACTGGCGCAGGCTCGGTGAAAGCACAACTGATCCACCGGCACATTGCCTACATTAATGCAGTGCGAATCCAGCTGCGGTCCAAGAGTGTATGGAATGATCCGGGGTCTGTGGCAAATGCGGTGGTGGAACAACAGCACATCCCGTCGGACCAGTCTATGCCTGATATGCTCGGCCGTTTTTTACCCGCAAATGAAGCTGCATTCTATATGTCACGTAAAAACCCCGCGACACATATCATGAAGGCGCAGGCGAAGCAGCTCGACGAGGAGTTCAGGGCCGGGCGGATCAATGAGCTGTTTTATTTTCACCTGATGAATGTAGTCCAGGAATTCTATAATCAGCAAGGTGCAGCCGAGCGGATCAAGAATTTCCCTTTTCCCCGTCAGTACGCCTATTTCAGCAAGGTTTTCGTGTGGCTTTTTATACTTGTCCTCCCATTCGGACTGATCAATGAATTTGCCAAGCTCGGTGAAGGTCTGATTTTCCTTGCGATCCCAAGCTACGTTCTTATCGCGTGGGTATTTAATACAATGGAAATCGTGGGAGATACCAGCGAAAATCCATTCGAAAACGCGATCAACGACATACCAATGACGGCTATATGCCGTACGATTGAAATAGATTTGCGTGAAATGCTGAATGAGACGTCAATTCCCGCTCCTATTACGGCAGTGAATAATATTTTGATGTAGGACGCTGCTTATAAACTGCAAATGCCATTTCGTTTCCTGAAATGGCATTTTTGCTCGATTTAGTTAGGTTCTCTTTCTATTTTTTCACGTGAGCGGTGAACTTCCCGTAATCAACAGTTTGGTCCGCGTACATTACATATGATCTGATGTACAATTCGTTTATTGAAGCCTCCGGGATTGCGAGCTGGAATCCGAGTAGCATTTCGTTTTTCGGGGCTAATATTTTTGCATCAGTACGGTTTTTATGATCGGCAACAGTCGGAGCCGGGTTTATGGTCTGACCCGCGGAAACGTTGTATGAGTAAACTAATCCATATTCCAGGATTTCCTTACTTTCAACTTCCTTAACCACATATCCGCTGTTATAAGGCTTGTTCAAACCGGGGGTTCCAAACACTTCCACTACTGCTCTTCCACCAAGATCGGGGCTAAACTTCATCACGTCTCCGTAAACAACCTTTCCATTGCTTAACATTGCGTAAGCGCGATAAAATATCGCAAAAAAGCCTTCAGGTGCAGGAGCCGCCGAATTGCTTAAATTCCCGAGTGCCGGACTCCCCGTGAAATCCTGCTTCTCATAATCTATTGTAGGTGTCTTGGTATATGACAAACTCAGGTCGTAGAAGGCGGTAGAATATACTACACCATAAGACCCGATCTGCGCGTTCCCCAAGTTCTGAAATGCGATCTTGAAATTTAGCTTTCCAGCCGAAATATCCATGGGTAATGTCGAGATGACCGGCAATACTTCTGGCGTTTCTGGTACTACGTGGTCTTCACATGAGAAGCTAAAAAGGAACAGCATTGTGAATAATGCTGCAAACTGAAGAGAGATTTTTTTCATAACTGCGCCATTTTGGTTGATTTTGGCACAAGTATAAAATTCAAGCAGCTTTTTGAACTACGTGGCTACCTGTCCACTATTTAACGGTTTCGTTTCAATTATTATCCGGTGATGATCATCGCATACCGTGTAAGTACCAGCTAGAAATAGCTACAATTGGGACTCCCGAAAATACTGTTACGTTCTACTTGCCCACATTTTAAAACTGACAAACAGTTAAAGCTCACTGCAAAATTCAAGCAGCTTTTCCACCTCTGCCTTGACTTCAAAATTCACGTCGTTTTCACGCAGGTACTTGTTAATCTCTCCCTTTTTTAATGGGAAAACTTTCAGGATGTTATTCCGGTTGGCGACATAGAATGTATTGTTTCGATCAA
Source organism: Dyadobacter crusticola DSM 16708 (assembly GCF_000701505.1). Classification (GTDB taxonomy): domain Bacteria; phylum Bacteroidota; class Bacteroidia; order Cytophagales; family Spirosomataceae; genus Dyadobacter; species Dyadobacter crusticola. The sequence goes on from NZ_JNJB01000007.1 coordinate 393,941, forward strand.
TGAAGAAGAAAATCTCGCGCTTTGCGAGTAACACGCGGTCATTAACATCCAAAAACTGGTACTCACCACGTGAATTCACAAAGGTAGTGTAGCTGGAAATCGCGGAAGTGGACGAATACTGCCCATATGAAGCTCTTTTCTCATGTCCGATTTTGCCAAGAAATTCCTTTCTGCCCAGTTTTGCATTGCCGAAATCACGTTCAACACGCACGTGTCCGTGCCCTTTTTGATAGTAATAAACGTCATCTGCGATCAGAACGCGCTTGATATACGCGCCATCTGCAAAAAGCATCGTATCCTGTTCCGGACTGATGAACACGACCTCGCCGTGCACCCTGTTGTAATTCAGCTTTGCCTTTGAGATTTTACCGTTCCTGAAAAGAACCTGCCCGTCCTGGAATTCAGGGTACTGGAACCGGCCTTCGTATGGAACCACTTTATTCGCATCTCTCCCCGACCTTACGTAGTAAAGATCTTTGCCCGACTGTGCATTTGCAGAAAAGGCCAGCAAGAAAAACAGCAAAACCGAAGGAAGTTTCATAGAAGCACGTTGACCAGTTATATCAATATTTCCTTTTAAATTTAGATATAACCGCAATATTCTCAAACAAACGGGAGTTGCCAGTGAATATTTCTTATTCTTCCCAATGATCGAACACGGAACCTTCCTCTGTTTTGACTGAACTTTCAACTGCCGCATTAATTTCAGCCATTTCCTGCTCAGTCAGATCGCGCCACTTACCTACGGGCAGACCGTCGAGCGTGACATTCATGATACGAACTCTTTTCAATTTAGTCACTTGGTATCCCAGGAATTCGCACATTCTGCGGATTTGCCGGTTCAGTCCCTGAGTCAGTATTATCCTGAACACAAAGCTGCCTTCCTTTTCTACAAAACACTTCCGTGTGACCGTCCCGAGTACCGGGACTCCTGCGCCCATTCTTTCGATAAATCCGTCCGTAATCGGCTTGTTGACTGTCACTACATACTCTTTTTCGTGGTTATTCCCGGCGCGCAGGATCTTATTGACAATATCTCCGTCGCTGGTCAGGAAAATCAGCCCCTCCGAAGGCTTATCGAGTCTGCCGATCGGGAAAATGCGTTCCTTATGCCGGATGTAATCAATGATGTTACCTTTTACATTTCTCTCCGTAGTACATGTAATTCCGACCGGCTTGTTAAATGCAATGTACACGCCCGCTTTTTTCAGGTTCAGCGGTTTTCCATTCACACGTACATCGTCAGCTGCCGAAGCTTTATCGCCCAGCACAGCTACTCTGCCATTTAAAGTAACCTTACCCTGCTCGATGAGCTTGTCGGCTTCGCGGCGTGAGCAATAACCAGTTTCGCTGATAAACTTATTTATTCTCGTGAATTCCAATTTGTTACAGATTTGGGTCAAAAAACAACATTAGTTGACTAGACAAATTTGGGTTGATTTTGAAAAATTATCATGGTTTAAACAAAGAATTCGTGCATTTGCCACTTTACCCTTCATTGCTAAATCTATTTACCACTACGAAAGATCAAAATTATTGCTCTATGAAAAATCGTCTCCTGCTCTGCCAGGTCTTCCTCTGGCTAACTGCCCTGACACTTCACGCACAACCCGCGCGCCGGCCGGTGGAAGTAATTGTGAGTACCGATCATGAAGACTGGACTTACAAGACTGGTGAAAAAGTGCAGTTTACAGTACAGGTATTGAGAAACGGGAATCCGGTCAAAAACGCGCAGCTACGATATGAAATTGGGTTGGAAAAGATGGATCCAACTATTAAGGAAAGCAAAACCGCTGCCGATGGAAAACTCACAATTGACGGTGGTACATTGAAAACTCCTGGTTTTTTGAGGTGTATTGTTTGGGCAAATGTCGACGGGGGTGAATTCCGCGGCCTGGCTACTGCTGCATTTGACCCTTTGAAAATCCAGCCGACTGTATCCAATCCGGAAGACTTTGATACGTTTTGGACCAATGCAAAAAAGGAACTGGCTGCTGTGCCAATGGATGCGAAAATGACGTTGCTGCCCGAGCGATGCACGGAAAAAACAAATGTATACCACCTGAACCTGCAAAATCACAGACCCGGCTTGCGGGTTTATGGGATTTTAAGTATCCCCAAAAAAGAAGGGAAATATCCTGCATTGCTGCGCGTACCCGGCGCGGGCGTTCGCGCGTATTATGGTGATGTAGCTACCGCGGACAAAGATATTATCACACTCGAAATCGGTATTCATGGTATCCCAGTTACCATGGATCCCTCGGTTTACATTGATCTTGGACAAGGCGTTTTAAATGGATATCCTGCTTACAATCTGGATGATAGAGACAAATTCATTTATAAAAAAGTATATCTCGGCTGTGTGCGTGCGAACGATTTCCTTGTTAGTTTGCCGCAGTTTGATGGTACCAACCTCGCAGTGACCGGCGGCAGCCAGGGCGGCGCATTGTCCATCGTGACAGCTGCGCTGGACCCGCGCGTAAAATGGCTTGGTGCGTTCTACCCTGCATTGAGCGACGTGACGGGCTACCTGCACGGTCGCGCAGGCGGCTGGCCCCATTACTTCGATAAAAACGGAGTTGCAACGAATAAAACAAACGAGAAGCTGGCCACAGTGGGCTACTATGATGTGGTCAACTTTGCGAGACGAGTGAAAGCACCCGGGTTCTATATGTGGGGCTTCAATGACGAAACCTGCCCTCCTACTTCCATGTATGCTGCATACAATGTTACCACCGCACCAAAAGAACTGAAACTCTACCAGGACACTGGCCACTGGACCTACCAGGACGAGAGAGATCTTATGAATAATTGGCTGGTGGAGAAGTTGAAGGGGAAGTGATGAATGTTGAATGAATGAGTGAATGAGCGAATGAGTGAGTTAGTGAATGAGTGGGCGTCGTTGCGCTGAGTGACTGAATGAGTGAATGATTTTGGCGTGCATGCCGAACAATAATTGACAATAATGACCATAAATGACTAAAACAATCCCAACAACCCTGAACTAACAACCATGGATCGCAGAAGTTTTATTGAAAAATCGGCTCTTGCTGGGGCGGCGTTTTCTTCGCTGCCATTACTCACTGCGCTGAGGCGGGCTGCTCCTTACAGGACTGCGCTGGTAGGTGCGGGCTGGTGGGGTACCAATATCCTGCGCTGCGCTATGCAGGCTGGTGAGTCGAAACTGGTGGCACTATGTGATGTGGACCAGAATCAGCTGAAAACGTGTGCAGAGGTTTTCTCCAAACTCACACCCGATAAACCCAGGTTATACAAGGATTACCGTGAAATGCTTGCAAAGGAAAAGCCCGAAATCGTGATCGTTGCAACCCCGGATCACTGGCACGCGCTCTGCTGCATTGCCGCTATTGAATCCGGTGCGCACGTGTACGTGGAGAAACCGATTTCACATACCATTAAAGAAGGGCGCGCTATGGTAAACGCCACGCGTAAACACGGGAAAATCGTGCAGGTGGGTACACATAGACGCGTTTCTCCGCACAACGTGTCCGGAATGCAGTTTTTGAAATCCGGAAAAGCCGGTAAGATCGGCATGGCGCGCGCATTCGTTCATTACGGCGGCGGCCCGGGACAGAAAACACCGGATCAGGAGCCGCCGCAGGGTTTGGACTGGGACTTTTACTGCGGCCCTGCGCCCTTGGTACCTTATAACAAAACGATTACACCGAGAGGGTTCCGAAATTACCTCAATTTCGCGAATGGTACATTGGGTGACTGGGGTATTCACTGGCTTGACCAGGTTTTGTGGTGGTCGGAACAGAAGTACCCTAAGAAAATCTACTCGACAGGAGGCCGGGCGATCCGGCAGGACAGTACCGACGCGCCTGATCACCAGGTTGCAGTTTACGATTTCGACGGCTTCACGCTGGAATGGGAACACCGCAATTTCGCTGCAAACAATGCAGAGAAAACGCATCCGCAGCAGGCAGTTGGCGTTTATTTCTACGGGACGGAAGGAACGTTTCACATGGGCTGGCTCGACGGCTGGACATTTTACCCAACCGACCCGAAAAAGCCGATCATTCACGAAGACGCGAAACTGAACAAGCCAGACGACCAGAATATACAGGAACTCTGGGCCGATTTTCTCAATTCGATCAAAACAAACAAGCCGCCAGTCTGTGAAATTGAGATTGGCCAGCGCTCTACAAACGTGGCCTTACTTGGAATGCTTTCCTACAAACTCGGAAGAAGCATTGTTTGGGATGGAGAGAAGGAAACAATCGAAGGGGATCCGGAGGCTAACAAGCTCCTGAGCCGGGAATACCGCGGGGAATGGAAGTATCCGAAGGTATAGGGATTTTGTTATTTGGTCACTTGTGCTTATTTGGCGTGATAGTCGTCATTGGTTGTCATTGGTTGTAAACATTCTACTAAAACAATCAATGACCATCAGTGACTTATCTGAAAGCCAAACCAGAATGCATCACAAAAAAACAGGTGACGCTCGTAAGAGAAGCGCCACCTGTTTGCTTTTACATTGTCAGTCAATTTTCACCACTTCTGCGGGAATGTTGTACTGGTCGATGATCTCACGTGTGAAGCGTACGTGCCCGCGCGGAGCCATCAGATAAAGCTTGGCACCCTTCATTCCTGCCAATTCGCTTAGCAGTTTCCATTTCGAAATATTGCCTCTCATCTGATCGCTCTTGATGGAGACTTCCAGGTAGTGTCTGTTGAACATGTTCACTCCGGTAACGTCAGGAGTAAACTTAGCATTGTCGGCTGCCCTTTCGTAAGATTTCGGGGTTTCGTAGCCTTCTATATTAGCCTGAATGTCCTTAAATCCGTGAGCTTGTGCCCACTTTACCACTTGTGGTATAAACAGTTCTTTTTCCATAATGCTGTGCATAAGTAATGTCTCTCCCGGTGACCTACAAGGAAAGCTATTTTAAAAAATCGGGCTAAATAATGATGAGGAAGAATTATAAATGCCGGAGAGTCGCTGGCATAATATAGAACTATACACGAATATAGCGCATTTTAGGGCATTTATCCAAATTTCTCTACAAAATAACTCAGTCGTCGAGCTCGTCGAGGAAATTATTGTAAGCACCCTGCAACTCACGTAATGCTTTCGCATTGTTCTGACCACGGGCCAGTTCCACACCTTTTTGATAAATTTCCTCAGCTTTTTTAACGCGCCCGATCTCAGCAAAAAATGCGCCAGCGTGATAGTAGGTCGGCAGATAGCCCGGATGTTCGTCCAGAAGTTTGTCGAAAAATAGCGCCGCGTTCACCGCATCGGACTTTGCGTACTCGATTGCAAGTGCGTAAATGTTGAATGGATCGGTAGGATCTTCCTCGTAAAATGCCAGTAAGTTGTTCAGTAAAGTGCCGCTCATTGCAAAGTATTATGCTTGCATACTATTTCTATTTCTTTTAATTTGCCCGTCAAAGGTTTTGTCACAAACATAATACAGGTAACCAAATACTCATGAAAATTCTCGTTTGTATTACCAATGTACCCGATACAACATCCAGAATAACCTTCACGGATAACAATACCCGGCTCAACAAAGCGGGGGTACAATATATAATCGGGCCTTACGATGATTACGCACTTGCGCGGGGTGTTGAATTGAAGGAAAAAACAGGCGGCTCGCTTACAGTATTGCACGTAGGTGAGGCGGATGCAGATCCGCAGATCCGCAAAGCACTGGCAATAGGCGCTGACGATGCGATCCGGGTGAATGCGGAACCGCTCGACTCCTATTTTACTGCCGTGCAAATCGCAGCTATCGCGAAGGAAGAAAACTATGATCTAATCCTGATGGGCCGAGAATCCATTGATTACAACAGCGGTGTGGTACACGGATTAGTAGGCGAAATGCTTGGTATCAACTCCTATTCGCCCGTAATGAAGCTGGATCTCGAAGGCAGTACAGCCGCGATCACGCGTGAAATCGATGGTGGAAAAGAGATATTGAAAGCGAATCTGCCGTTGGTACTGGGATGCCAGGAGCCGATAGCAGAATGGAAGATCCCGAATATGCGTGGGATTATGACTGCGAGAACAAAGCCGCTGAAAGTGGTAGAACCGGTGACAACTGACGAAATGAGCGCACCTGTCGAATTCTCCCTTCCTGCCCCGAAAGGAGCCTGCAAAATGATACCCGCAGACCAGGCCGAGACGCTGATCCGCCTTTTGCAAACAGAAGCAAAACTGCTTTAAGCTTCATCAAAAATCTAATTCGTTGAAATCATGTCCGTATTAATATTTATAGAACTGGATAACGGTTCAATCAAAAAAACTTCCCTGGAAACAGTCGCTTACGGAGCGAAAGTAGCGGCTCAGACAAACGGAAAAGCTGTTGTACTGGCTATTGGCAATGCGAGTTCCGCTGAGCTCGAAAAAGCCGGCCATTATGGTGCTGAAAAAGTGCTGCATGCAGCTGGCGAAAGGCTTACCCACGAAAACAGCCTGGCGTATGCAGATGTACTGGTGCAAGCAGCCGGGCAGGAACAAAGTAAGATCATCGTTTTGCCGAAGTCTGGACTTGGTGACGCTATCGCTGCCAGGGCCGCCGCCAGGCTCAGAGCAGGTGTGGTTTCCGGTGTAACCGCATTGCCTGAAACACAAGGTACATTTAAAGTTACCCGCAGTATTTTCACTGGAAAAGCATTTTCCACAACAGAAATTAAGTCTGAGATCAAGATCCTGGTGGTGAGAAAGAATGCGATCGAGATCGACGAAGCCGGTCTGAATACTGCCGGTGCGACTATCGAGCCATTTTCACCGCAGCTTCGCGATGCCGATTTCCAGGCGACCATTGTTGACGTGGAAAAAGCAAGCGGAGAATTGTCTCTGACTGAGGCTGAAATCATCGTTTCGGGCGGCAGGGGAATGAAAGGTCCCGAACACTGGCAGGCGCTGCTTGACTTGGCGAGTGCGCTCGGCGCTGCCACAGGCTGCTCCAAGCCTGTATCAGATCTGGACTGGCGCCCGCACCACGAACATATCGGACAGACCGGGATTAAAGTTGCGCCAAACCTTTATATTGCCTGCGGGATTTCAGGAGCGATCCAGCATTTGGCCGGTGTAAACGGATCCAAATGCATTGTGGTGATTAACAAAGATCCGGAGGCACCCTTTTTCAAGTCGGCGGACTACGGAATAGTAGGCGACGTATTCGAAATCCTGCCCCGGCTAACAGCTGCTGCGAAGGCGATCAGGTGAAATTTGGGGTATTTTCAGCCTCAAATGATTATTTGACAAAACAGAAATAAAAAATAGCTTCTAAATCAGACCCTTAACGGGGTATATTTGGGAGCATGCGGTTTTAAGGCCGCCGATAACCCGTGCACGATTTTTTTATGCAGCACGGGTTATTTATTTTTGCATCAAAATTCCGCCCAGGCACAATTCACCACAGCTGTTAACCACATTTGCGCATTTAGTTTAACGTGAAAAAAATCAAGTTAGAAATACTGGGACTTTCACCGAGCCAGTCACAGGCCGGATCTTTCGCTCTTGTTCTCGGGGAGGAATTAGGTAACCGTCGCCTGCCCATTATCATCGGCGTTTTTGAAGCCCAGGCTATTGCCGTGCAGATAGAAAATATAGTTCCGAACCGCCCGATGACGCACGACCTCTTCAAGTCGTTTGCCGATGGAATGAATTATACATTGAAAGAAATCGTCATTTCGGATCTCAAGGAGGGTATTTTCTATGCTAAGATCGTTTGCACCGATAATCTGAGAGAAGTTGAAATTGATGCAAGACCGTCCGACGCAATCGCGATCGGCTTGCGCTTTGATATTCCCATTTATACCTACGAAGCCATTTTGTCAGAGGCAGGTATCGTTTCCAGTTCATTGTCAGACGAAGAGGACGAGGATGAAGATGCAGTAAGAGAAACAGTGAAGCCTTCGGGCTCCAAAGACGTGATCAGGGACCTGTCCCTGGACGAACTGCAGCGCATGCTTGACGACGCACTTTCGAAAGAAGATTATGAAAAAGCTGCGAAAATCCGCGATGAAATGGGAAGAAGGAACTGATCTGTTACCTGCTCATTTAAGTTAAAAATAGTTAAGGAAAGCCGCTAATCCGGCTTTTTTGAATTATAAATCTCTATTTTTGCCACTGTCACTTTGTGGTAGCCGCATTCACAAAAGCGAAATTCAGAGCCGCTATGCCTAAAAAGAAAAAGATTGGAAGTTACCCGAATGCAATGATTGTGATGAGCCTCACGGCCGCCTTATTTCTCATTGGTTTCTGCGGGCTTCTGGTGATCCAATCTAAAAAACTGGTTTCGATCATTCGCCAAAATATTGAAGTACGCATTTTCCTGGACAAACAGCTGACAAAAGCCGCTGAGGATTCCATTCTGAATGTCGTGAAAGTCAAACCTTTTGTGCTTAACTCAACAGAGACCAAGGCGATCACTTTTGTATCCAAAGAAGAAGCAGCTAAGGAATTTATTGAAGGTACCAAAGAAGATTTCGCTACTTTCCTCGGCGAGAATCCATTGCGGAACAGCTACCGCGTGAAGATCCACGAAGATTATTTCGAAGAAGCCAAGCTCGCGCAGATTAAGAAAAACCTGGAACAGATCAAGGGAGTTTATGAGGTGGTGTACCAGGAGGATCTGGCCGATAACATCAATAGGAACGTTACCAAAATATACATTGTTCTCGCCAGCTTCGCATTAATCATGCTGATCATCATCGTACTGCTGGTCAACAACACGATTAAGCTCGCCATTTATTCCCAGCGTTTTCTGATCCGGAGTATGCAGCTTGTCGGTGCGACAAACGGTTTTATCCAGCGGCCCTATGTACTGCGCGGGGCTATTCAGGGCCTGGTCGGCGGCGTTCTTGCGGGTGTTCTCCTGATCGTTTTGCAGCAAGTCGCAGTGCGGAATGTAGAGGGACTCGCGCTGTTGCAGGAGTATGACAAAATTGCGATACTCGTCGGAACAGTACTCGCGCTGGGCATTCTGATCGGTATTGCAAGTACTTACCAGTCACTGGCGCGCTACCTGCGCATGACGCTCGATGATTTATACTGACATAATAAGCTTCAACAATTACAAGATATGAACAGTAAGAAAAATGAACTTCCGTTCGCAGCTTCCAATTACACTACCATGCTGATTGGTATCGCGGCAATCCTCGCCGGATTCCTGATCATGAGCTTCGATTCCGAAGAATTTGGTTTCGGTTTTCTCGGACTGACCCTCGGCCCCATTGTAACTTTCATTGGTTTCGTCATCGAGTTCTGGGCTATCTTACGTAAACCGGCAAATTCATGAGTATTTGGCAGGCCATTATCCTGGCAATCGTTGAGGGAATTACAGAATTCTTGCCGGTCTCTTCTACCGGGCACATGATCATCGCTTCCTCTTTCATGGGGATCAGCCACCTGGAATTCACCAAGATGTTCACAGTGAACATCCAGTTCGGAGCGATTCTATCGGTACTTGTTTTATACTGGAAACGTTTTTTTCAGACAACCGACTTCTATTTCAAGCTTTTCGTAGCATTCCTTCCAGCTGCGGTTATCGGCTTTCTATTGAATGATTTCATAGATGCATTGCTGGAAAACGTGGTTGTAGTAGCGGTATCCCTGCTGGTCGGCGGCATTATCCTGATTTTCATTGACAGGATTTCAAACGACACGAACCGCCAGAAGGAAATTACCTTCCCAACCGCATTGAAAATCGGTTTTTTTCAATGTATAGCCATGATCCCCGGCGTTTCCCGCTCGGCTTCTACCATTATAGGAGGTATGTTGCAGGGATTGTCCAGAAAGCAGGCTGCCGAGTTTTCTTTCTTCCTTGCAGTGCCTACAATGGCCGCTGCCGGAGGCTATAAATTGCTGAAAACTTACGATACGATCAAAGCAGAAGATATTCAGACGCTGCTGATCGGTAACCTGGTAGCATTTGTCGTAGCTATGCTCGCGATCAAATTCTTTATCAGCTTTTTGACCAAATACGGTTTCAAAGTTTTCGGCTACTACCGCATTATCCTCGGATTGATTTTACTGGGTCTGCTTGCTTCGGGTTACAAGCTAGATGTAATCTAAGTCGCACCCTTTTTCCACAAAATTCCATTTACATTGAATAGTGATACCAATACACCGGATGAAGGCGAAGTCATTTTAATTGACAAACCTTTAACCTGGACTTCATTTGATGTTGCTAACAAACTCAAAAGAGCCTGTAAATTCAAAAAAATCGGTCACGCGGGCACATTAGATCCACTGGCAACTGGTTTACTGATTTTATGTACAGGCAAGAAAACCAAGCAGATCGACACCTACCAGGCTCAGGAAAAGGAATATACAGGCACATTTGTGTTAGGCAAAACAACTCCTTCCGTGGATCTGGAAACTGAGTTCGATGCTGAATATCCCATTGACCATATTAATGCAGATCTGCTCGAAGCAGCACGTAAAAAGCTGACTGGCCCCATTGAACAGGTACCGCCCATTTACTCGGCGGTGCGTGTGGATGGCGAGCGGCTTTATAAAAAAGCGCGGCGCGGAGAAGTAGCAGAAATCAAGAAACGTAATGTGGAAGTCTCGCTTTTCGAGATTGATGCTTCAAAGTTTCCGGCGATTGATTTTAGGATCATTTGTACAAAAGGTACTTATATTCGCAGTATTGTTCGTGATTTCGGCGAGTTCGCCGGAAGCGGCGCGTACCTGAGTGCTTTGTGCAGGACAAGAATAGGCGCCTTCGAACTAAAAGATGCCTGGAATCTGACCGATTTCATTCATCAGAAACGAGTAGCTCTGAAGTTAGACGTCGTCGAATGAAAATTTACCATAGCCTCGATTCCTTTTCCAAACTGGAATACGGCGTAGTTACAAGTGGCACCTTTGACGGTGTTCACCTGGGACATCAAAAGATCCTCTCGCGCCTGCTGGAAATATGCCGGCAAACAGGCGGAGAATCCGTGGTGCTCACGTTCTGGCCGCACCCTCGGACGGTAGTCTCCGAAGACAGCCAATCCTTACAGCTCCTATCGACCGTTGAAGAGAAGATCGAGCTTTTCGCACAGCTTGGTATCCATCACCTGGCGATTGTTCCATTTACCCGCGCATTCTCTGAATTATCTTCCGACGAATTCATCCAGCAAATACTGGTCGACAAGATCGGTACCAAAAAGCTTGTGATTGGTTACGATCACCGGTTTGGCAGGAACCGCGAGGGTAGCTTCGAGTTTTTGCAGGAAAATTGTTCCAAATACGGGTTTGAAGTTGAAGAAATCCTGCGTGCCGACATTGAAAATATGGCGATCAGCTCTTCCCGCATCCGCAAAGCATTGATTACCGGGCACATTGATGAAGCAAATGAGCTGCTTGGACGCGCTTATACGCTTTCCGGAACTGTGGTAAAAGGCAAGCAGCTGGGTCGCACAATCGGCTTTCCTACTGCAAATGTGCAGCTGCATGAATCGTACAAGCTGGTGCCGATGAATGGTGTTTACGTGATCCGCGCCACTTACCAGGATATTCGTTACAACGGAATGCTCAATATAGGGGTACGACCGACAGTGGACGGAACGATGCGTACCATTGAAGCGCATCTTTTCGATTTTGACAAAGAAATTTACGGCGAAGACCTGAAACTGGAATTGCTGCATTACCTCCGCCCCGAGCAGAAATTCGGCGGCTTGGATATGCTGGTAAAACAGATCCAGATCGATAAAGAGAGTACCCTCGCCTACTTCGCCTGATTCAAACTAATTATCTTAGCTTATCAAAAGCGTGTCTTAACGGCGCGCTTTTATTGTTTTAAGAGAAAAAACACTCAACTTCAAACATGAAATACTACGACGCGATTGTAATTGGCTCCGGCCAGGCGGGAACTCCCCTATCCAGAAAGTTGGCCCAGTCGGGAATGAAAACGGCCCTCATTGAACGGCGATTTGCAGGAGGGACTTGTGTTAACGACGGCTGTTCCCCAACCAAAGCCATGATCGCGTCGGCAAAAGCAGCCTGGATTGCAAACAACAGCTCAGAATTGGGTGTTACCGCAGAAGAGGTGAAAATTGATTTCACGACCATCAGAAAGCGGAAAGATGAAATTGTGAAAAGAATGCGCAGCAACCTGGAAAAAGGCTTTGCTGGAACTGAAAACCTTGATCTGATCTACGGGAACGCGGTTTTCTCGGGAGAAAAAGAGGTGCGCATTCAGCTGAATGATGGTGGTGAGGAAACACTTACCGCCGACCTAATTTTCATAAACACCGGGTTGAGCCCGGCAGTACCGGATATCTCCGGGATCGAAGACATTGACTATCTCACTTCCACAACCATACTCGACATCAATGAAGTACCCAGCCATTTGCTGATCCTCGGCAGCGGCTATATCGGGCTGGAATTCGGCCAGATGTTCAGCCGGTTTGGCGCAAAAGTGACCATTCTCGAACCCTCTGAGCGAATCCTGAAACATGAAGATGAAGATATCGCGAAAGCGATCACCGATATTGTCGCAGAAGAGGAGATCGAAATTTTGACCCAAACCAGGGCGGTGGGAGTTACGAGGCGTGAAAACGATATCCTGGTAACCGTTGACAGCGACGGAGAAAAGCACACAATCGAGTGCACACACGTACTTGTAGCAAGCGGAAGAAAACCGAACACTGATCAACTTGAACTTGGAAAAGCGGGTATCGAAGCAGATGAGAAAGGATTTATCAAAGTGAATGATGAATTGGAAACGAATGTGAAAGGTATTTACGCGATTGGTGATGTAAAAGGCGGGCCTGCATTCACGCACATTTCTTATGATGATTATCGCGTAGTGTCTAACATTGTTATTGATAAAAAGAAAGATTCGATCGTCGGGAGGCAGCAACCCTATTGCATGTTTATCGATCCACAGCTTGGCCGGGTGGGCATTACTGAACAGGACGCAAGGGAAAAAGGCCTTGACGTTCAGGTTTTTTCGATGAAAAATGACAGCGTCGCGCGGGCCATTGAAACTGGTGATACACGCGGAATGATGAAAGCTGTTGTGGATTCTAAAACCGGCAAAATTCTGGGTGCGTCCGTGCTCGCAGAAGAAGGAGGTGAAATCGTTACTGCCATTGAGCTCGCCATGATGGGCGGACTGACTTTCGACCAGTTGCGTGACGGTATCTTCGCTCATCCCACCTATTCTGAGTCGCTGAATAACCTGTTTACGGAACCTGTTCGCTAATTTGCCTGTATAGGTTATTATTGCCGCACATTCCAAAACAAACTCAGCTACCCAAGCAGCGCAGTCAAATCTATGATCCTGGCCACCAACATCAGTAAGAATTACGGAGAAATCCGCGCGGTCAGGAACATTTCCTTTGAGGTAAAACAAGGTGAAACAATGGTGCTGCTTGGTACCAGCGGCTGCGGAAAGACCACTACGCTGAAAATGATCAACCGCCTCATAGAGGCAAGCTCGGGGAAGATCGAGATCAATGGCCAGAATATTTTTGAGCAAAGTCCGGAGCTGCTGCGACGTACAATCGGTTACGTTTCCCAGAACAATGGCTTATTTCCGCATTTCACAGTTCGCGAGAACATAGGTATCGTACCAAAATTGCTGAAATGGGGACAACGAAAGACAACTGACCGGACCGAGCAGCTGTTGGAGCAATTGCAATTACCCGCCAGTGAGTTTGCAGACAAGTATCCCGACGAGCTCAGCGGCGGTCAGAAACAGCGCGTGGCAGTAGCGCGGGCATTGATCGCAGAGCCGGCAGTTTTACTGATGGACGAACCTTTCGGAGCACTTGATCCTGTAACCCGCGCTGGTATCCGACACGAGTTTCAGCGTTTACCGGAACTGAAAAAGACGACAATTGTAATGGTCACTCACGATGTACAGGAAGCATTCGAGCTGGGCGACCGCATCTCCATTATGGATAAAGGTGAAATCGTGCAGTCTGGTACAGCTGCGGATCTGCTTTTCCGCCCGGCTCATACATTTATCAGCTCATTTTTCGATCATCAGAGACTTTTCTTCGAACTAAGTGCGGTTACGTTTGCAGAGATCTGGGAGCATTTGCCGGATTCAGATGGAGGCAAAGAACCCCAGTTTGCTTCTGAGCAGAGTTTGTGGGCAGGTTTAGGCCATTTATCAACTCACAACTTACAGGAGATATTTATAGCTGATCATTCCGGTAAGCAGAAACGGGCTGATCGGGCTACGATTTTCCGGGTGTTTAATCAAATCAAAAACGCGGATTAATGGAGCAGCAACAAGGTCTTTGGGAATTCATGGCCCAGCAGTCCGACAAGCTGTGGAGCCAAACTGTGGCGCACATTGGTCTTACCTGCATATCACTGCTGCTCTCCGCAGCTGTGGCACTTCCGCTCGGCATCTGGATTGCCCGCAAGAACAAAGCCGCCTGGTTTGTGCTGGGAGTTGCCGGAATTTTACAGACCATCCCAAGCGTCGCATTGCTCGGATTTCTGATCCCGCTGCTCGGGATCGGCGCCATGCCCGCGATCACTGCTTTATTCCTGTATGCCCTGCTACCCATGATCCGAAATACCTATACCGGTATCAGGAATGTGGATCCGGCCGTGACAGAAGCAGCCCGCGCAATGGGAATGCGCGCCTCCGAGATCCTGCTGAGTGTGGAGCTTCCGCTGGCCATGCCGGTAATTCTGGCTGGCATTCGGACTGCGGCCGTCATCAATGTAGGTGTGGCAACCCTGGCCGCGTACATCGCTGCGGGTGGACTGGGTGAGTTCATCTTCGGCGGCATTGCATTGAACAACAGCAACATGATCCTTGCCGGGGCGATACCAGCCGCATTGCTCGCCATCATTTTCGATTTCCTGCTCTCACTTTTGCAAAAAGCAAACTTTCAGAAAATGAGAGTCGTACTTTTTGCCTTTCCTATCCTCCTGCTTACGCTCTCTTCTTTCTACCTGCTTCCTGTAGCACAAACCAAACTGCTGGCAGGCTTTACACCTGAATTCATGGGACGCGAGGATGGGTACCTGGGGTTGAAGTCAAAGTACGGGCTGGATATTTCTACGGTCGTCATCAGCGATGCCGTCATGTACAAGGCAGCTTTTGAGAAGAAGCTCGATGTGATCAGCGGATACAGTACCGACGGCCGCCTGAAAGCATTCGACCTGATCACATTGGAAGATGACCGCCACATTTTCCCGCCATATTATGCCTCACCCCTGATCCGGAAAGATGCACTGCAACGCTACCCCGAGCTGGAAAGCGCATTAAACCTGCTTGCTGGTAAGATCAACGATTCGATTATGACCGAATTGAACTACCGCGTAGATTATCAGAAACAGGCACCAGAGAAAGTGGCTGCTGATTTCCTGAAATCCATTGGTTTGTACAAAAAATCGTTAAATGGGAATAAAGGCATCGTGCGACTTGGTTCCAAAATCTTTGCAGAACAGTACATTCTGATCAATATGTATAGAATATTGATCGAGGGAAATACAGAATTAAAAACCGTTGCCCGCACCGGATTGGGTGGAACAAAAATCTGCTTCGACGCACTCGCTAACAATGAAATAGATATGTATCCGGAATACACCGGCACCGGCTTGCTGGTCATTTTGCAACCCGATCCACAGACTGTCAAAAAGGTGAGCGGTGATAGAGATAAAACCTTTAAATACGTAAGCAGCGAATTTGAAAGACTTTATGATATGCAGTGGCTCAGACCGATCGGGTTCAATAATGCCTACGCATTGATGATGCGAAAACAACAGGCACAATCATTGCATATCAATTCCATAACCGCATTAAAACAGTACCTGTCTGATGACCAACCACAGCATTAGGGACGATTACAATAGTGTCAGGAAGTACAGCGAGCAGATTTGTGCTCCCCTTGCCAATGAAGACTATGTTCCGCAGCCTGTCCCATTCGTAAGCCCGCCGAAGTGGCACCTGGCGCATTCAACCTGGTTTTTTGAAACCTTTATCCTGAAACAGTTTCAGCCGGGCTACAAAGAATATGATCCGGATTTTAATTTCCTTTTCAATAGCTATTATAACAACATCGGGGAACGTACAATGCGTACCGACCGCGGTAATATGACTCGCCCTACCACCGAAGCTGTGTACGCGTACCGCAGACGCGTGGATGCTTGCATGGACGAGTTACTGGATCGCGACCTGGATCAGGATACGCTTTCGCTTATCAGGCTGGGACTGCATCACGAGCAGCAGCACCAGGAACTGCTGGTCACAGATATCAAGTACATTCTCGGCCACAATCCGCTTTTCCCCGTTTACAAGTCCGGACACAATCTTGTTGGTGCCAAAAACGCGGAAACGGGCTTCCTGACCATTCCCGAAGGAGTTTACGACATCGGCTTCTCCGGCGACGGCTTTTGCTTTGATAATGAGCTTGGAAAACACAAGGTATACCTGCACGAATTCGAGATCAGCAAAGGGCTGGTTACCAATGCTGAGTACCTGGAATTCATGAATGCAGGAGGCTACTCGGACTTCAATCTCTGGCTGGATGAAGGCTGGTCTTGGGTAAATGAGCATGCTGTGAATGCGCCGATGTACTGGCATAAAGTGGCTGGCGAGTGGCACTATTTCACATTGAACGGCTTGCAAAAAGTAGATCCGGACGCGATTTTAAGTCACGTAAGTTTTTATGAAGCCGCCGCTTTCGCGCAATGGAAGCAAATGCGTTTGCCTACTGAATTTGAATGGGAAATTGCCTCTGTTAACCTCGACTGGGGCCAGCGCTGGGAATGGACCAACAGTGCCTACCTTCCCTACCCCGGATTTACCAAAGCACCGGGCGCCGTGGGCGAGTATAATGGTAAGTTCATGATCAATCAAATGGTATTGCGCGGTGCTTCCGTGGCCACTTCGCCGGAGCATAGCCGACGTACTTACCGCAATTTTTTTCACGCCCCTGAACGCTGGCAGTACACCGGAATCAGGTTGGTCAAATAATCGCTTCACACCAGATATGTCAGAGAATTCATTCGCAACAGATATACACATTGGCCTTACAGCTCCATTAAAGCACGTTTCCTCCAAATATTTCTACGATGATATAGGCAGCGGGATTTTTCAGGATATTATGAAAATGCCTGAATATTATCCCACACCCTGCGAGTTTGAAATCCTGTCGCTGCAAGGAGAACAAATCTTCGGAAAGCTCGGATTTAGCAAGCCTTTCAGCGTTGTTGAATTCGGTGCCGGCGACGGGGTAAAAACGAGGCAGCTGCTCAAAAAGCTGATCGAGAACGGCGCTGATTTCTCCTATATCCCGATTGATATTTCAAAAAAAGCGATAGATGAACTCGTCGAGAACATGCGTGTTCATTTACCTGATCTCAAAATTGCGCCGAAAGTAGGCAACTACTTCTCGATGATGGAAGAGCTGTCAGTTTCAAATACCCCGAGCCTGTTTTTGTTTTTGGGCGGAAATATCGGGAACTATGAACAGGAACAGGTTAAAGGTCTGCTTTCAGATTTCCGTCGCAATATGAAGCCGGGCGACAAGCTGCTCACAGGGTTCGACCTTCAAAAAAATCCGGCTACGATCCGCTGCGCCTACGACGATCCGAAGGGAATTACAAAGGCTTTTAACATCAATTTGCTGCACCGTATTAACCGGGAGCTGGGCGGAAATTTCAATACCACCCAATTTGACTTTTACTCCCACTATAACCCGCTTAATGGAGAAGTGCGGAGCTACCTGGTTAGCTTATCACCACAAAAGGTTTTTGTGAAGGAAACCAACCACACCTATTCCTTCGAGCGGAACGAGCTGATCTGGACTGAGCTTTCCAAAAAGTATACACTAACGGAAATCGAGCGTGTTGCTGCTGCGAATGGATTTACCGTTATTGAACATTTTCTGGATTGCAAACATTATTTCAGCGACAGTCTCTGGACATTAGCCTGACCGTAAAAAAAGCAGGCTCCTCGTAGAGCCTGCGCTTGTATTCAAAAAATCGCTTCGTTAACGCGACACAAATTTGTTGAACCTGCTTTCCTTACCATCAGCTGTTTTATCCTGATATAAGAATTGAAGGTTGCTTTCGTCAAACTTCTCGAAAAACTCCTCCCAGGTAATTTCTTCCAATTTCCCTTCGCCACTATATCCGGGAAAATCGATACGGAGAATGCCGGTGTGTTCGTCTTTATCGCCTGTACCTATAACGGTCGAAGGTTTTCCGCCGCGTTTTTCAACCCAGGCTTTGATTTCTTTGTGATCTGTTGTGCTCGATGAAGTGCTTTTAGTAGCCATGATCTTCGTTTTTGGTTTATGCCAGAAAGAACTAAAAAACTGTGCCCCCACAACCCACACTGCTCACCTGCCGGATTGGGTCACATTGATCCTTCGAAGAGACGCATACGCTTCGTTTCAGAACTTAATTTTGACATTATTTTACCTAGTCAAAAAGCTGCTGACATACTGCTGTCACTCCGCCGCATTTAGTTTGTACTGTAACAAAAAACCACAACAAAACTGAATTAGACATGGAAACAAACAGCATTCAGACCGGCGAAGTGAACACACAAACTCCCATTATCACGCAAGAGGAACTACGCGTACATTGGCAGGGGCATCGCAAGCTCACCAGAAGAGCGATCGAGGCTTTTCCTGAGGAGCAGTTCTACAATTTCTCTATTGGTGGAATGCGCACATTCGCGCAGTTGACTATGGAAATGATCGTTCTGGCTGCACCGGGAATTCGCGGGATCGCATTCGGCGACTGGACTTTCGGCGAACCAAAAATGGATTTCTCTACACCTCCGCCCGCTACAAAGGAGGAAGTACTTGCATTGTGGGACCACATTACCGAATACATTGATCTGCTTTGGCCACAAATCCCGGCTTCCCGTTTTCGTGAAACTGATAAAGCCTACGGAATGTACGAAGGGACAGTTCATTCTTTGTTCATGTATATCATCGACAATGAAATCCATCACCGGGCCCAGGGATATGTGTACCTCCGCGCATTGGGGATCGAGCCGCCGGCTTTCTGGGACAGATAATATACTATTAGCCAGATAATACACTTCCAGCCGCAGATCAGGAACTGCCGCTTGCAGTCCCTGATCTGCCGGCTGGAAAATGAATATTAGGGATCGCATATTTTTCTGGAATAATTTTAGTACTTACCTTCGTACCAGTAAGTTCGACACAATTATTTAAAATCCGGAACAATGAAAAACACACACCTGGCTGTGGCAATCTCCATCGCGTTTCTTGCTACTGTCAACGAGACATTTGCACAGAACAGGCCTGCTCCGACTGGTCAGGTACCACGGGCCTATTCCGGCCAGCAACAAGGTGCTTCCTCTTACTCAGGATACCAGCCGAGACCAACCGGCCAGATTGCACCGGCTGTTCCGGGACAGTCACCAGCTAACTTACCGCGTCCTGCCAATACCAACCAGGTACAAAGCCTTGGGTTTGAGCAATCCAATGCGGACGTTACCGCTGAGGGCCAGGTACCAAAAGTAAATTCCAACCAGGATCCGCGGACTTTCCCGGAAAGATATCAATCGACTACCACAAATCCGGTAGAACAAACGATTACGGTTCAGGGCGCGCAGATGTTGCCGGCGCAGGGTGGTCAGCAGGTTATCCCAGGACAAACTACGCAGACCAGTGTTACGACTCAGACGACAACAGAGCCAGCTACACAACCGGTAAACGGACAGCCGGTTCAGGGAACACAGTCATTTCCAGCTTCCAATTCACAACCGGTACAAAAGTCACCTAATCAGATTTCTTCCCAACCGCAAACGCAGGCACCCGCAGCGGGCGCTCCCAAGAGAATGGAACCGTGAGGATCAGAGAGAGGAAATACCGGAGATCTCGCGGAGCTTTTCTTTCAATGCGTTACCCCTCAGATTCTTGGCTACTACGCGCCCATCGGGACCAACGAGAACGGTAGTAGGATAGCTCTGAATATCATAAGTCTCAATCAGCTTGTTGACGCTGTCGGATAGGATCTGCGGCCATTCAAGCTGATTTTTTGCTAGAAAACGATTCAGCCTTTCCCGGCTGTCCTCTCCGACAATGCCAATAAACTGAACACGTGTTTTGTCGGTTTCCTTATAAATCTCCCGCAGCCCAGGAAGGTCTTCCACGCACGGGCCGCACCAGGTTCCCCAGAAATCTATAAAGACGTACTTCCCGTCGAAATCACTCAAAGCCAGTGGCTTTTTTGTGCGAAAATCAGTTGCTTCGAAAGGCTTAAAGCGATAGCCGCGCTGAGTTGAGTACCCGTCCAATGCAGCATCTTCCCATTGCAGACGAATTGCGCCGGTACGCCAGCTTACACCGGCAAACCTGTATTTGGTTTGATTCAGCAGGTCGCCCACTTTGATAACTTCACCTTTCGCTACGCCCCTGCCTGAGAGCCGCTTGCCATTTTCCCGATCTGCTTCGGTAAAAAGCTCCGACTCATAAAATGTGGTTCTGGCGAAATCATTATGGACCAGAATTTCGTACGCTTTGCCGCTTCGCTTCAAAGTTGCTTTTCCATGTCTTGGAATGGAATACCAGAAACTGCCCCGTTCGTCATGGTCCACAGCATGTTTGACGAGCAGGGGCAAGGTATCCTGTACGATTTCACCATTTTCGACGCGCTCGTATGCGACCCGCCAGAGCTTCTTATAGGTTCGCATGGAATCCCAGTTCATTGTTTTTCCTGTTCCAAAAAGCTTCTCTGGCTGAAAAGCAGTTTCGTCACTGAAATCGAGATTATTGTTCGTATCGATCATCACCACCGCACTTCCGGCTCGATCAATGCCGCGGACCGTGTATACAAAACATTTGATTGGCTTTTTGGAAAGTGCCAGCTCATCAGGTGTCCACTCCCACGATTTTTGCAAATCTTCATACATTTCCCGGCTGATCTTCCCTTCGTGGAAATTCTGGTAAACCACCTGGTAACCATTTAGCCAGATCATGGATTTAACAACCTTTCGCCAATCTTTTGGGATACCCTTAACCGGCCTGTAAGTAGGCACCCAGGATGCGCCGCCAGGAGTTTCCGTGGTATGCTCTTCAAACATCGCCGAATACCTGGCTTCGAAAGGGCCGTAACCTTCCTGTACCTTAACGGGCAGCTCGATTTCAGCTTCTTCCATGTCAGGATCAGACTGGCAGGAAGCAAGGCAGAGCAGCGACAAACAGCAAAGAAGTAAAAAGCGGTGCATAGCCGGCGATTTTAATTTTTTAAGAACAATTTGAATAAATTTACGAAAATGTGACAAACCAGTGACATAAGTCAAACCGATAGTGTTCAAAAACTGTCACGAATTCACCCTCTCATTGTCCTGTACTGCCTCCACTCTGCGTAACTGGCGGCGTACCTTTGCCTTAGGAACGAACATAATTGCTATTATGAAAACGTTTTATGCTGTTTTAGCCAATTCCCTGGCTGCTTCGCTGACCAATAACTTCGTTTGGTTTGCGGTCACATTCTGGGTTTACCTGGAAACCAAATCGGTCATGGCGACGTCGATTATGGCGGGTGTATACCTCGCTACTGTCGCAGTTTCAGGCTTTTTCCTCGGTTCGCTGGTCGATCGTTACAAGAAGAAAACTTCGATGATGCTGTCTGGTATAGTTACCCTGGCCTTGTACGTCGTCGCATTGCTAATTTACATTACTACGCCCGAATCGACCTTCAAGAACGATCAGAGCTTTCAGCTTTGGGCATTTGTCACGCTTACGCTCTTTGGCGCGATAACGGGAAACATCCGAACCATTGCATTATCCACCGTAGTAACGATCCTGATCGGTGAAGATGAGCGAGATAAGGCAAACGGACTGGTGGGCACCGCAAATGGCGTCTCCTTCCTCATTGCTTCCATATTCAGCGGACTGGTTATCGGATTTCTCGGCATTACCTGGATGCTGGCGCTCGCAATCGGTCTTTCTACTTTTGTAATCCTGCATTTACTCACGATTCATATCGACGAGTCGGGAGTTGTACACACGGAGCAACAGACACAAACCGTGGATATCAGGGGAACAATCCGCATTGTAGGGCTGGTACCCGGGCTCTTCGGGCTGATCTTTTTCAATACATTCAACAACTTTTTAGGCGGCGTTTTTATGTCGCTGATGGATGCTTACGGACTTTCCCTTGTGTCGGTGCAAACCTGGGGCACACTGTGGGGAGTATTGAGCCTGGGCTTTATTGCGGGCGGGCTGGTAGTGGCCAAAGTTGGATTGGGTAAAAAGCCGCTCCGGACACTCTTTCTGTCCAATATCGTGATGTGGATCATCACATTGATTTTCCCTATACAACCTTCGATCGTGCTGCTGAGCATTGGAATGTTTGCATATATGTGCCTGATCCCGGTGGTCGAAGCAACGGAGCAGACCATTTTACAAAAAGTGATTCCGCAGGAGCGGCAGGGGCGTGTTTTTGGTTTTGCACAAAGCATTGAGCAGGCCGCCTCACCTATCACTGCATTCCTGATCGGACCGATTGCCAAGTTCATTTTCATTCCATTTATGACGACGGGAGCAGGCACGCGGCTGATCGGCGGGTGGTTTGGGACAGGTACCGCGCGCGGCCTCGCGCTTTTGTTCATTGTAACGGGAGTTATGGGACTTATAGTCACACTGCTGGCCATGCAATCTGCTGCTTATCATGCGCTTTCCAAAGTTTATAAAAAGCCTGAACCCGAAATGGACAGTGACGCTGTCGCATTGCCCGGTTCCTGAGACTATTCACAACCAATCATTCCGATTATGTTCAAACCATCAAAAGCATTCAATGGATTTTCAGTTGATAACCTTGAAAAAGCAAAAACATTTTACGGAGAAGTACTGGGACTCGGAAATGCAGACACTGGAAGTAACCAGTCCGGGCGGCAATCATTTCCTGATTTACGAAAAACCAAACCACTCCCCTGCCACTTACACAACGCTTAACTTCCTGGTTTCGAACATCGAAGAAGCGGTGGCGGATCTGAAAAGCAGGGGCGTGCAATTTGAAAGCTATAATTTTCCCGGTCTTAAAACCGGCGAAGATCACATTGCGAGAGGTAATGGTCCTACGATAGCATGGTTTAAAGATCCGGCTGAAAATATCATTTCAGTTATCCAGGAATGATCTGCGCGCTAAGCCGTAATTCGCCTGCCAGAAGCGCTTTCGCAGTGACGCAGCGATGAAAACCATGTAACTTTGCGAAAATCATCAAACCCGGGAAAGCATGAAGCTATTTCAAACAGAGATCCGCCTGCGGGAAAAACGGCGGGGATTTCACCTGATCACCAACGAAATCATTCATGCTTTTCCGGAAATCGCTCAGATCAATGCAGGAATGTGCCAGGTCTTTATCCAGCATACCTCGGCCTCACTGACGATCAATGAAAATGCAGATCCGACGGTCAGAAAAGATTTTGAAATGTATTTCAACAAATCGGTACCTGAAAATGACCCGGACTACGAACACGACTATGAAGGCTCTGACGATATGCCGGCGCATTTGAAAGCTTCTTTGCTGGGCAGCTCTGTGTTGGTGCCGGTAAAGAATGGAAGATTTGCATTTGGTACCTGGCAGGGCATTTACCTTTGTGAGCACCGCGATTCAGGTGGCCCTCGCAGCCTGATCCTCACCGCCTGGGGAATATAGGGGTTGTCACAATCGCCCCCTTTTAATGTCGCAAATCACATCTCTTTTTTAGGGTATTTCGCCGTTAGTTTGTCTTAGCGAAAATGTCTGATCAGGACAGCAGCAGCTATCCTCCATTTCAGTTTGAGTAGCTATGGAAAAGACAATTGACTTTCAGGCACTTACCCGATGCATTTCTATGACGACCGCGGTGAATCGGGCGTTATGTCAGGCAGCTTCTATGGCGATTACTGGATGATCAGTTCTCCCGAACTGCGGTGTCACGGCGCATTTACGCAAAATGATGCAGTATTATCCGGTACCTGGAAGCAGTATGTGGGCAGTTCATGACGGTTTCTGATGGAGATCAGACTGGAAAAGTGGCAATAATTAACCTCGTTTTACAATGGTAGAAGTTTTCAAGACCAACGTTTCGAAACAACCTCAGGCAAACCTGATCATTGCATTGATCCAACGAACTTTCCCGGGCCACCGCGCCTCTTTTGACCTGGAAGATTGCGATAAGATATTGAGGATCAAAGCAAGAGAATGCATTTACCCTGAGCGTGTGCTGAACCTGATCAGAGATCTGGGCTATGAGGCAGAAGTACTTGAAGACGAGCTGAGCTACTTGCCTTCCATGATGGAGCTTGGTTTTCAGCCTTTCGAAACCTCTGAAAGTTGACCTCTAAGCAGCAGATACGCAGATTTTTTTGACCATTTATTATCCAATAACCTTTACTAAATCACTTAACACAATGAAGCGAACTACAATCGTTTACTGGATTCTGCATGTTCTTCTGGCCCTGCTAATGGGCGTAGGCGCTATTTTCGACCTGATTTCCGCACCGGAGGCAGTTGCGCACATTACTCACATCGGGTACCCCGCCTACATTGTCCCGTTTTTGGGATTAGCTAAAATCCTGGGTGTGATCGCCATTCTGGTACCCGGGTACCCGAGGCTCAAAGAATGGGCTTATGCCGGCCTCGCCTACGATCTGATTGGCGCGCTTTACTCGCACATTGCATTCGGCGAAGGTATAGAAACTTGGGGCGGGTTGATCGTGGGACTGATTTTGATTGCGGCAGCTTACTTTTACTATCATAAAAAAGTCAGGGAAGCTGCTCCGCTTTCCTACTCCCACTCGCTTTAACAACAAACGATCAGGCACAAAAGCGCAGTTACTCAGGCAGTAATTGCGCTTTTGTTGTATTTATTACGGTATTCAATGGGCGACAATCCAGTGATCTTTTTAAATGTACTTCGAAATGCTTTGGTGTCCGTATAGCCTACCTCGTACATCAGCTCCGTTACGTTCTTGCGGGTAACTTCAAAGCTTTTCTTAGCCGCTTCGATCTTTACGCGCTGGATATACTCCACTACCGAGTTGGACGTGGCTTTTTTAAATCTTCTTTCAAAACTACGGCGGCCGATCGCAAACATGTCCGAGAGCTGGTCTACCGTGATTTTTTCCTGAAAGCTCTTTTCTATATAATCCTGCGCTTTCCTGATTACCTCGTCTTCGTGCTCCTTTTGCCCGCTGAACATAATGAATGGCGACTGCGTGTTGCGGTCAATTTCAATCATGAAAAACTTGGTTGTGTAAATCGCCATTTCGCGGTCTATGTACTTCTCGATCAGATACACCAGCAGGTTCCAGAATGAATTTGCGCCTCCGCTGGTATACACCCGGTTTTCGTCGGTGATAATGCGGTCGTCCATCAGGTTTACGTCAGGGAACATCCTTTTGAAATCGGCAGCCGACATCCAGTGCGTCGTACAGTTGCGCCCGGCGAGTAAGCCAGTCGCCGCGAGCAAAAATGCGCCTACACACAAGCTAGCCACCTCTGCCCCATTCCGGTGCTGGGACGCAATCCAGGGGAAAAATGCTTTGTTCGCGTCGATGACAGTATCCCGGTCCCCATTCACAGCCGGAATGATCACCAGGTCTGTTTTGTGAAGCGTGTCGATGGTGGCTTCCGGACTTACCGCAAAAACGCCCGCATAGCGCTGCACTTCGGGTGTAATGCCCACCAGTTGTATCTGAAAAGCGGGCTGCCTCCCCATTGCAGCGAGAAAGTCGTTGACAAACGAGAAAAACTTGAATGGGCCTTCAATGGTACCGAGGGCAACATCACCTCTTGGAACGAGAACAGATATATGCTTCATGAATCAAAAATAGAAATTAGTATGTCGTGTTCAACCCTAAACTTGACGGCTTTGCCCCCTTTATTTCTCTCTCCCACCGGCTAAGTTTGCAATATAACTCATTAAAAGACACATCTATTATGAACACAAAACGGATTGAAGAATCGATACTGATCCAGGCTCCTGACTACCGCATCTGGCAGGTGATTACGGATAAAAGGTACAATGGCGAATGGCTGGTTGTATTTGGTATGGGAAACATCGCTGAAAGTGACTGGCAGCAAGGCAGCAAGGCACTGTTTATGGATGAATCTGGAAATGGACTTGCCGGCACCGTTGATGTGAGCCGCCCCTTTGAAGAGATCAGAATTGTTTATAACGGCATCGTGACGAAAGGTGTTGAGGATTATGAGAGTGACATCGCAAAGCAAATGCGGAATTTTGACGAAGTCTACCTCCTCAGCCGAGAAGGTGACAGTGTACGAATGCGCGTCTTCTGCGACATGGACGAAGTATATTTTGATGATCTGACGCAAGCCTGGAAAAAAGCATTGGAGAAAATCAAAGAGCTTGCCGAAAAACCATTCGGGGAAAGTGACTTGCTGGACAGTGAGACACTTGCGCAAATGCTGGAACAAGCCACCGCTGAATACCTCGTGATACTTACCTCATTTGAGCAGGATCAGGTGAATATTGTACCATTCGAAGGAAGCTGGACAGCCGGGCAAGTGACAGATCATTTACTAAAATCGGAAACTGGCTTGCCCGAGGTGATGATGGGAGAAACAGCGCCGACAACCCGGCTGATTGGTCAGATGGTGCCGGTAATCGAAGATATCTTTCTCGATTTCAGTACGCGACTGCAAGCGCCTGAGTTCAACTTACCTGACGACGGGCCCTATAACTTGGAGACGATCATCCACGCGTTCAAAGAAGAGAGGTCAGCTATCGCAGAGATAGCCCGCACACAAGACCTGTCACTTTCCTGTACCGAGTTTCCATTCCCGCAAGTGGGTGAATTCACGCGTTATGAATGGATCTATTTTGTGGTGTGCCATTCCAGAAGACACGCGCACCAGCTACGCAACATTCTTGAAAGGGTAACGGAAAAAGTTGCAGGCTAGAAGATCAAAGAATTAATATCTTGCAGATTCTTACAAAAAGAATCCAGGAAATGATACGTAGATTAACTCTTAGCTTTTTCATGTTTGCGGCTGTTTCAGCAGCGTTCGCACAATCGGTACCTAACAAGATCGCGCCCTTTCAAATGCGGCTCACCAGCGGGCAGCAGTATTCGTCCGCGCAGCTGGCCAAAGGACCGGCAGTACTGATCTACTTTTCACCGGACTGTGAGCACTGCCAGGATTTCACCAAAGACCTGATCAAGAACTACCAGACAGTAGCTGACAAGCAGGTAATTATGATCACATTTCAGTCAATGGATATGCTGAAACCATTTGTAACGCAACACCGTCTGGCTAGCTACCCCAACTTCAAAGTGGGGACGGAAGGAACATCTTACCTCGTACAACGCTATTACGGGATCCGTTCTTTCCCTTACATCGCGATCTACGACAAAGCGGGTAACCTCGTGAAAACGTACGAAGGCGAGCAGCCGCATGCCGAGATTTTCAAAACGTTGAGGCTCGTTAAATAACGCCTGACTCAGCTGATGGTTTCAAAAAGCGCGTCGTAATGTGCGGAGGGCGCAAGTATACCGCCGCTCTCCGCATAGAACGATGCGTCTGTAAGGTATACCCCTTTTTGAGTCCGCGTCCACGTGCTTTCGGCTTTGGGATGGTAGCTCATCAGCTTTTCCCAGTTCTTATAATACTGATGTCCGTTTGTCTCCTGCAAGCCCACCGACATGCCGGGAAAAGGTTGCAGCCTTGCAGCCACATTCTTGTTCCAGTCGACTAGTATCGGGCTCACAGTCAGGTCGGCGCAAAAGCATGGTACCTTTTTCTCGTAGGCAAGCTGGGTGATTTTCATCGTCATACTAAGCGTTTTCGCAATGGCTTTGACTGCAATTGCAGAATAGCCCAGCTCGATCCGCCGCGCGGCATCTTCCACGGTGTGCGCACTTTCGTCGGCTGCTACTCTTACCCCCAGGTCCCCCACAAACGCTTTATTCGCCTCTTCAAAGGGTTCTTCAATCACGGCTATCTGATCAAATGCGCCTATCTTTTTGGCATGATCCAAAAAGCGCAGTAATGTTTCCTTTTTCTCATACCGGCCATTTGCGTCAAAGTAATATGGTATTTTCCCGTCTTTGGTGTAAGGTGTTTCAAAATGGCCGATTGCTTTGTGTACCGCGGTAAGAAACGCGATATCCTTTTCGATCATCTCCTGCTGGGTACCAGGTGCACCGGTTTTCAATTTCATGATAAAATAGCCTTCGTCAGCCGCCTGCCTGATCCGCTCGGCTGTGGTACCAACGCTGAAAGAAGGGATACTTGCCACTTTTTCGTGCCTGTACGAAAGTCCGGGCTTGTAGGCAGCGGGTACCAGCTCGTCAAATTGCTTCAACCCGTTTTCCTGCGCATACAGCAGCCACGCGGCATTATCGACACAAACTAATGCATTCAATGCAAATGTCTTTCTCAGATCAGGGTTGCCCGTGATTTTCTTTCCGTATGCCAAAACCTCCGGTAGCATATCATCGAGCAATGTAACAGGGTCTGAAAATGAGGTACCTTTGAGCATTTGCAATGCGCGCTCACTCATGGCGTACATCAATGCATTGCCCGCACTTTCTGAATGTGCCGCGAACACCTTGGAATCTGACCAAAGTACACCCTGCGTGCCCATTCCAACCTTCCGAATGCCCGAGTCGGATTCAAGCATGGCAATAGCCTGCCAGCTGTCTGTGATCGCGCTGCCTTTGAAACGATATGGATTAAGCGGCTCGCGCTCGAAATTAGAACTTACCTTACTGATCTTAATCTTTTTCATGGTTGCAGGTTTAGTATGCAAAGTGGGTCCCGTTACCCCGGCTGCAGCCAGCGTGATCGCAGATTTGGTAAACTCTCGTCGGTTCATTTTGCGCAGGTTTAGCTTGGAGTTAGTCAAAGCACCTACCAGCCAAAATCTCACGATTGCCGGCGGAGGTTAGATCCGCGGATGGCTGCGCTTTGACTAGAAAATGCTTCCGACCATTCCCGATATGAAAAACAAATTTTACACAATCCTGCTTTTACTCGTTTCCATTTCGTGCATTGCCCAGCAAAGTAATCCGCCGCGGCTGATCGTGCGCGGTGATGATATGGGCTATTCGCATTCGGGAAATGTAGCACTGCTGAAATGCTCCAAAGAAGGTATCCAGACATCCATTGAGGTGATCGTACCCTCTCCCTGGTTTCCGGAGGCGGTGAAAATGCTGCAGGCGAATCCAGGTATCGACGTCGGCATCCACATTGCGCTCACCAGCGAGTGGGACAATGTGAAATGGCGCCCCCTATCCGACTGCCCGAGCATCCGGGATGAAGACGGTTACTTTTTTCCGATGGTGAGACCAAACAAGAATTATCCCAAAAGATCCATCATTGAAAATGACTGGAAGCTGGCCGACATTGAAAAAGAAATACGCGCGCAGATCGAAACTGCATTGCGGAAGCTTCCGAACATCAGCCACATATCTGCACACATGGGATGTACCAGCCTCAGTCCGGAGGTAAGGGAATTAACAAAACGCCTGGCCAAAGAGTACAAGATTCCTCTTGATGCAGAACCTGCTAACCTGAGCTATGCTACCTACGACGGCCCGAAAAAGACTTCTGACGAAAAAATACAAAGCTTTATCAAGATGCTCGGCAAGCTGGAAGCCGGCAAAACTTACCTGTTTGTAGACCATCCCGGCTTGGACGATGCGGAGCTGCGGGCAATCAGTCACATCGGGTACGAGGATGTAGCCGCAGACCGACAGGGTGTAACTGATGTTTTTACGAGTGAGAAAGTGAAGGCAGCGATCAGGGAGAAAGGTATTCGCCTTATCGCGTATAAAGACCTGGCAAATCCATAGGGATCGCCCATCGGCGGCAACGCTGCATTTATCCTGCTTATTTCGGCCTTCGTCATATTTTATTTTCCGGCGGGAAGTTTCTGTCGCATTTTTATGCTGTTAATAACAAACCCATGAAAATGTTAAGACTTCTGCTCGCTATTACCATCATCCTGGCTTCACTTCAAACCCCTGCATTTGCCCAATTTCCAATAGGCGGTAGTGCAAAGCCCAAAGCGCTCCCCGGTACTGCCGGCGACCAGGCTCCCAAAGGATCAGCCCGGATCAGCGGATCTGTTGTAGATTCAACTTCTTCGCAAGGAATCGAATTCGTGAGCATTGCCCTTTATAATAAGAAGAGCGGGCAGGCTATCGACGGAACTGTGGCCGACGAAAAAGGAAAGTTCGCTCTGACTAAAATTATGGAAGGTGACTACAAAGTCCTGCTTTCATTTATTGGCTACGGCGATAAAACCATCGACAACATCAAACTCGCAAAAGGTCAGGAACTGGATTTGGGTACCATTAAAATGAGCTCAAATACCAAAACGCTGAATGAAGTAACGGTAACTGGGCAGGCTGCATTGATCGAAGAAAAGGTAGACCGGCTGGTTTACAATGCAGAAAAAGACATTACCGCAAAAGGAGGTGACGCAACTGACATTTTGCGCAAGGTACCGCTGCTGACTGTTGATCTCGACGGAAATGTCTCTTTACGCGGTAGCCAGAATATCCGCGTGTTGATCAATAACAAACCAAGTACCATTATTGCCAACAGCGTGGCAGATGCATTGAAACAAATCCCTGCCGATCAGATTAAAAGCGTGGAAGTGATCACAAGTCCGTCAGCCAAATACGATGCGGAAGGTTCGGGTGGTATTATCAATATTATTACCAAGAAGAACAGCTTGCAGGGATTGAACCTGAATGTGGATGCGGGTGTAGGGAACAGAGGATCACTGCTCTCATTGAACGGAGGTTACCGCAAGGGAAAAGCCGGTTTTACGATCGGCGGCTTCGGACGGGGCATGTACAATACCATTGCAAAAACAACGCTCGAACAAACCAGCGTAGTTGAGAATGTAAGCACAGTAACACGGCAGACCGGCGACGGCAGCAGCAGGGGCTTATTTGGCAACTATAACCTGGGATTTGACTACGATATCGCTAAAAACCAGAGCCTTACAGCAGGTGTGAAATACGGGGTACGTAATTTCAGCAACCAGCAGGATTTGATGACGCGCATTACGAAAACGGGTGAAACAGACTTCAATTCACGGCGCGATGTGGATGCACGTAATTTGTCGGGGACTGTTGATGTCAACCTGGATTACCTGCACACTTTCAAGCCTCAGCAGGAATGGAGTATTTCGACCTTGTACAGCCGGAATGACCTGACTAATGATTTTGACGCCAATATCCTGAATGGAAGCAATGAGCTTACTTCCCGCCAGCGTAACCTGAACAAAAACCTGAACCAGGAATTTACATTTCAATCGGATTACCAGACCCCTATTAAAAAGAACCAGCTTCTGGAATTTGGTGGAAAAGGTATTTTCCGTCAGGTAAACAGTAACTACAACTTTCTGATTGCGGAAGCGACCGGCGATTTCCGGCCTGAAACAGATCAGCCTTCGGGAGAATTGCTTTACCACCAGAATATTGCGGCAGGTTATACTTCCTATACTTATACCACCAAGTCGCGGTACACATTCAAGGGAGGCTTGCGTTATGAGCATACATTTATTGACGCTAGTACCAATGAAGGCACTGTGGGTGTAGGTAATTATGGCGTGCTGGTACCCAGCTTCAATGCATCGAAAACCATTAAAGGAACTACGGTGAAGCTGGCTTACAACAGGAGGATACAGCGCCCTGGCTTGCAGCAGCTTAACCCGAACTTTAACTCTGCTAACCCGCAAAATATTACAATCGGTAACCCGGAGCTGCGTCCTGAGCTGACGAACAATTTCGAGGTTGGTCTTTCCAAAAACATCAAGAAAACATTCGTGAATGCGACGTTCTTCGGACGAATCACCAACAATGCGATTTCACAGGTACGCCAGCCCTCCGATACCCTGGCAGGCGCAATCGTGACGACCTATGAGAACATTGGAAAGCAGCACGCCTACGGTACCAACATTTTCGCAAACGTAGCAGCCACTTCCAAAATCAACTTCGGTGTATTTGCCAACGTTTTTTATACCAAGCTGACGGGACAAACGATCGGACAGAATGGAAAACCTGAGGAGCTGACCAACACCGGCTTCAACGTGAGCGGAGGAGTGTTTTCACAGGCTACTTTCAAAAATGGCTGGGGCGCGCAGGCTTTCGGGTTTATGCAGGGTAACCAGGTACAGCTGCAAGGAATGCAGGGTGGATTCGGTTTCTATACCGTTGGAGTTAAAAAAGAGTTTGGTAACAAAAAAGGAAGCGTGGGTATCGCAGCTGAAAACTTCCTGAGCAAACGCTTCAAAATGCATACGGAACTGAACTCGATCCAGTTTAATCAGGTGAATGACGTTTATCTTTACAACCGCGGTATCCGCCTGACTTTTACGTATAAGATTGGTAAAATGACAATGGACGCTCCGAAACGTAAAGCGAAATCTGTTAACAACGATGATGTGAAAAGCGACGGCGCGCAAGGTGGCGGCGGCGGTGCTCCTGCTGGCGGCGGCACTCCTAAGTAGGCTTTATTTCCTTTTATTTATCTCAATGAAAACCAATAAAACTTCATATATGAAAACGAACAAACTTTTCCTGGCGATTGCAGCGACAATGATTTCAGCGGGTTCATTTGCCCAAACTGTCGATGAGATCGTTGACAAGCACGTGGCCGCATTAGGTGGAATGGATAAGATCAAGGCGATCAATACACTGGTTACAGACCGCTCGCTGGCCGTGCAGGGAATGGAAATTCCGAACAAGACCACCCTTGTTGTGGGCAAAGCGGTGAGAAATGAATCCACTGTAATGGGTAATTCAATGGTACAGGTTGTTGCTGATTCGAAAGGCTGGATGATCAGGCCGACAATGATGGGCGGCACCGGCGAACCAGAGGATATGCCGGCAGACCAGCTGAAACAGCAAATGAGCTCGCTCGATCCTTTTGGCGGTTTGGTTGGCTACAAAGAAAAGGGTAACAAGGTGGAGCTCATCGGAAAAGAGCAGGTTGACAAAAAAGATGTATTTCACTTGAAACTGACTACGCCCGAGGGACAGGTTGTCGATGAGTACGTGGACGCAAATACTTACCTGATCACGAAAGTGAAAGCAACCATGAACGGACAGGAAGGCGAAATTGAATTCTCGGACTACAAAGAAGTGCAGGGAGTTAAATTTCCCAATACAATGGACATTTCAAACCCGCAGATGGGAACAATGTCATTCATAACCAACAAAATAGTAGTGAACACGCCAGTTGATGAAGCGATCTTCAAAAAACCGGTAAAATAGCTTTTTCAAATCCCAAGAAAAAAGCGTTGCGCGAGCAGCGCTTTTTTTTTGTGCGTGAATCGTAAATAGTTGTATAATTGCAGAAGGTATTGAAGAAATTATTACGTCGGAATTGAAGAAATAGTACGCATTCCTGCCCTCCTCATAAGCATTCGCGCTCGACAGCCCTAAAACACAGACTTGTCCCTTAGCATAGATGAAGCAGATTTTACTTGTTGAAGATCACGCTATAGTAAGACTGGCTACTAAGTTCCTCATACAGGATCTTCTGAACCCGGTAACAGTACATGAAGCAGCTTCATTTGGCGAAACCCTGGTACAGGTTGCCGCACACCCGCTTGACCTTGTGTTGCTGGATATCAGTATACCTGACGGCGAAGGTTTCAATATGGTACCCCGGATCCGGGAAATCCAGCCTAAGGTTTTGATCCTCGTGTTTTCCAGCCTGGAAGAACAGATTTATGCGCTGCATTACATCAAGGCGGGTGCAAACGGGTTTCTCTCTAAAAATTCCTCCCAGAATGAGATCCGTAAGGCGATTACTTCCATGCTTGAAAATGGACATTATCTGAGTGATGCGGTACAGCAGCAGCTTCTTCGCAATACGCTCGAAAGCAAAGCAAGCTTTGAAAATCCGCTCGAACAACTCTCCCAGCGTGAGCTTGAAGTAATGGATATGCTCATCGACGGCTACTGGACCAAAGAAATCGCGATCCATTTGAACCTGACCGAAAGTTCTGTCAGCACCTACAAAGCGCGGATTTTCGAGAAGCTGAATGTAACTACGTTGATCGAAATGTTTAAAAAAGTGCAGTTCTACAAGGCCCAGCACGCGGGATACTGATACTCTAGCCACCCTCACGCAGCCCATTTTTCTTATAAAGAAATTCATTCTTCTGTTGTATATATCTACGAGACTTTCGTAGATTTACGAAAACCTCGTAACAATGGACAGACTAACACAACAGGAAGAAGATGCCATGCAGGCAATCTGGAAAGTAGGTGAAGGGAGCGTCAAGTCATTTATGTCTGAAATGGCAGCTCCGGTTCCACCTTATACTACACTGGCTTCTACCATTAAAAATCTGGAAAAGAAAGGCTTTGTTGGCAGCCGGCTGGTTGGGAATGTAAATCTGTATGCACCGACAATCACAGAAGAAGCCTACAAGCAACGATTTATGGGAAATGTGGTCAAAGACTATTTTGAAAATTCCTATAAAGAGCTTGTCAGCTTTTTTGTACAAAAAAATAAGATTTCAGCGGAAGATCTTAAAGAAATCATCGGATTGATCGAAAACAAGAAATAGCAGCCTAAACCTTTTCTGCCATGTCGCCTTTATTCGAATATCTCATCAAACTGTCGGCCAGCCTGGCTGTCGTCGCGATTTTCCACTACCTGTTTCTCCGCCGGCTCACTTTTTACAACCTCAACCGCATTTACCTGCGGTTCTATTCCCTGCTCTGCTTTGTTGTTCCATTTATCAGCATTGAAGCAACAGTCGAGCGCATTCCGGCGATAGGTAACGCAAGTGTTTTGAAGCAAATGCCGGTGGTTTCTACAATCCAGCAGCCGCAGGTTACAGCCGGAACCGTGCAGCCGATGAATACTGCAGAATTCGATATTGAAACCTGGATTTTCAGATTGCTGGTCGCTGGTATGGTGGTGATGCTGGGGCGTTTGTTATTGCATATCGTTGCTTATGTGAGAATATTGCGGCAGGCGCAACTGGTTTCAGATGAAGACGTTCGCATTTACCATATAGAGAAGAAAATCAGTCCGTTTTCGTTCGGTAATGCAATTTTCTACAATCCTGAAATGCATAGCGAGGCGGAGCTGGCAGAGATTATTTTACATGAGTATATCCATGTGCGGCAGCGGCATACGCATGATGTGATCTGGGGAGAAATTCTCTGCATTCTCAATTGGTACAATCCATTCGCCTGGCTGATCCGGCACGAGATCCGGCTCAACCTGGAATACATTGCGGACCAATGCGTTCTGGAAAATGACGTGGATGCGAAACAATATCAGTACCTGCTGCTCAAATGCGCCGGCGGGCCGGACTTCCGGATATCCAATGCATTCAACATCTCTTCATTGAAGCAACGGATCGTGATGATGAACAAAAAACGTTCTTCGCGGATCTTCCTGATCAGCTTTGTGTTGGCCATTCCGCTGCTCGTCGGTTTGCTTATCTTTTTCGGGCCGGGCAAGGCAACGCAGGAAGAAGATCCGTTTACGATGTTCTTGCAGGACAGCAAGGGAAATTTACGAGAGCCAAGCGTTTTATCAAAGGAGATCCACGCAGCCGGGCTGATCCTGGAAGCACGAACCGGCAAGCCGCTGGCGAATATTCCACTTGAAATATCAAGATATGGAAAGCACATCAAAACAGTGAAGACAGACGCGCAAGGTTACTACTACGCCTTGCTTCCGGCCAAAACCTCGAATGTAGGATTCGACCCGAAGAAGTTTATGCCCAACAGCTATACAATCTCCTATGAGGGCGGCAAGTTCAGTTCGTTTAGCTTATCGGAATTCCCGATTTATGATACTTTCGATATGGGTTCTTTCTGGGTTGTTTTCGAGAAGGAGGGCCTGGGAGGCGTACAGTTTTATTCTGTTAACAAAAAACCACTTCTCACCACGTATAACGGGAACAATATCGAAACAGAAATAAGAGCTTTTATAAAGAGCAGCGTATCGCCTTTTTTAGCCGAGCATAATCTCAGAGCTGAGTTCAAGGAAAAGGTCGCTTATCCCACCGAAGTTCTCACCAAGTATAAAAATGGACTTTTTGACAGAAAGAAAACGCTGGTAGGCTACGACGGGCACATTAAGCTGTACCTGGATGGTAAGCCGGCCACTTACAAGGAAATCAATGAAGCCTTTCAAAACTATCCCTACATGCTTGATGAAACGAAAGAACACCGTGACTGGGAGGAAAACGGACTATATAAATCCATCGCTTACCTGACTTTCGATCTGTATAAAACGCCTCCACCGGCTAAGCTGCTCGCGAACAATGTAGAATGGCATCGCATTGAAGATTTTGATCTGGACAAACTAGAAAAGGAAGCTTACTTCCTGGATGGATTCCGTCAGATTTTTGGAGTGGGCAGCAACCTGAGGCCGCTCAAAAAAGAAATCCGCAGAATCGCGTTGTTCAAAGGTAGGTTGGCCAAATACTACGACCCAAAACTGGAACGTGTCTGGTGGATTGAGACGCGGCCAGAGGCGGAAGTTTTTGAGAGGCCTGATTTGGCGTTAGCTCCTTAGTTATGCCACGAATGCGCGATTGAGTTTCGTGAACATTCGCGCATTTGTGGCATTCAAAGATCAATTAAGGCATACCAGGAAGCTTCAAACCCGAACTCCTCAGTCCTTCCATAATCTGCTCCTGGATTTCCATTTTGGTATCAACAAAACCGTGTGCATTGAGCCACACGTTGATCATTACCTTGTATCCGTCCGGCTCAATGGAGGATATTCCAATGCGTCTTTCGGGGATTTTCAGGGCACTTTGAGCACGATCCAGTACATCGTTGATCGTATTTTTAACTGTCTGGAACTCGATTGCATTGCTGAATTTAAGCTCCACATCCAGCCGCCTGCTCCCCGATCCGCTGATATTGATGATCACTTCATTTGAAAGCTTGCTGTTTGGAATTACAACCATCCGGTTATCAAAAGTGTTGACGATCGTGTAAAAGATCTTGATCGCCTGCACGGTACCCTCCTGCCCCTGCGCCAGTATGTTATCCCCCACTTTAAAGGGTTTCAGAAGTAAAATGAGGATACCACTTGTAAAATTCTGCAACGTACCCGATAACGCCAGACCAGCCGCCACACCAACCGCACCGATAATGGCGGCGAAAACGGTCATCTGTATACCGATAATCTGCATTACGGAAATGATCAGCAGCACACGTAACACCGTGACCGTCAGACTGAGCAGAAATGGCGTAAGCGATGGATCTACTTTGCGGCGATGGAGGTGATTGGTCATCCATCGTGACAGCACTTTAATCAGCCAAAAACCGATAATCAAAACAGCGATCCCCAGCAGGAAAGAAGGGCCCGTGCGCAAAATCCAGGCATAAGCCTGATTATAGAATTGTTGAAGCTTCATTGTTTATAGTGGGTTCTTTTCACAGATAAGCCGAAACTTAAAAATCCGTTCCAAGCCCGCATTCTGCCTTTTCAAATGCCCGTACGTTTCTGCATGGCATATTTTTTGAAATAATAAATAAGCATTGACGAACATGAATCGGCAATGCTTCAACTTTAAACTAACAGAGCAGAATATGGAACCCGACAGAAAAAAAGGAAAGATTGGAACATACATCATCGTTGCATTACTGATTGCAGCGACTACTGGCCTGGCCATTCATTTCTTTACACCGGAGCCTGTGGATGTTGCTTCCAATGAAAATATGACGCTATTTATCAAAAATAAAATCATTGATATTGACCAGAAGCTAAGCAAAGGTGAGGATGAAACGGATATCGCGACA
Source organism: Dyadobacter crusticola DSM 16708 (assembly GCF_000701505.1). GTDB lineage: Bacteria > Bacteroidota > Bacteroidia > Cytophagales > Spirosomataceae > Dyadobacter > Dyadobacter crusticola. Next base: position 431,640 of record NZ_JNJB01000007.1, read on the forward strand.
AGACTTTCATGGCACAAATCCAACACCGCACTTTACAATGAAGTGAAAGACGTTAAAGACGAAACGATCAATGCAGAAAAAGAAGAGTTGAAGCAGAAGATTGTGAAAATACAGACAAAAGAATTTCCCGAATTACGCAATGCGTATGTGGATTCCAAAAAGGAAGTATTAGGTCAGGAGCACATTGACATTTCATTGTCCGGTGAAAAGAACGACGTGCTTACTTTTACCGGCGAAATGTTTGAGCCGAAGAAAACCCAGAAGGATTTCATGAAAAACATCCGGGATATCGTATACGATCTGCGATTCAAGAAAGTGGTTTACAAATGGTCTGAAAATAAGAGCGACATTGCAGACTATGAGATAGCGTCAAAAAGCGACACTGAAATTTAGGAGTAATTCAAACCGGCAAAAGCCGACTCAGTTTTTAGCTGCGTCGGCTTTTTGCATTTCAGAAGTTTCGCCGAATTCGGTTTTATATATTTTGATCAAAAGCAAAAGGATACTGATCATCAGCGGGCCGAAGATAAATCCCCAGAAGCCAAAAAGACGCAAACCCACAATTAACCCTAATATCGTCGTGACCGGATGCACATCCCCGATCTTTTTCAGGAAACTAACCCGGGCGAGATAATCAATATTACCTACTACAACACCGCAGTAAATAGCCAAGCCGATCGCTTTCCCATTATCGCCTGTTGAAAACATAAAAATCACAACGGGTAACCAGATCAATGCGGTACCTATTACAGGGAAGAATGCACAAATGCCAGTTACCAATCCGAGCAAGACAAAATCTTCTACCCCAAAAATCCAGTAACCCAGCACAGCGACAACGCCCTGTATGATCGAAACAAGCGGAATCCCGATCGCATTCGCCCGCACCATACTGATCGTTTCGTCTGCCAGCAGGTCTATGTTTTTACGGTTTAAAGGAATGAACTTCCGCACATTCTTTTCCATCGTATGACCATTGGTGAACATAAAAAATGCCAGGAACAAAATCATTAGCAAATTTCCGAGCATTGTAGCAGAGCTGTTCAGGACGCCGGGAATAATGCCACCTACTTTTTCCCTTACATTGGAGATTGCATTCTTCGTAAGCAGGTCCTGCCCGGTCCATTCTTTCAGCTGCTTGGAAACCGCGTCGAACGCCTGGTTCACTTGCGTCGGATCTTTAATGATTGCCTCGACTTTGGTATAAACCATTTGAAGGGAAAAGTAAATGGGCGCTACAATGCAGGCAAAGAACAAAGTCATGAAAAGCAGCGCAGTCAGGCTTTTGTTCCAATTCTTCCTGACGGTTAAATAGAAATAATACTTCCTGCAAAGAATATAAAGCGTAAGCGCGCCGAGGAATCCCGGGAAGAAGATGTAAAGCTCTTTGAAAATAGTGATGGCAAGCGCAATTACAATGATTAAATAGAAAACCTGCCTCAACCTGAAATTAAAATCGGGAACCATGTACTTTGAATTTAGTTACTGCAAATACCTTTCTATTACGCGTGTTAAAGCAGCGAATCAAAATGGATAGGTAACTGGTTGATCCGCTTGCCCGTGGCGTGGTAAATCGCATTGGCGATGGCAGGCGGCATTGCCACAAGACCGATTTCGCCGACTCCCTTGACCCCCAATGCGTTTACAATCTCATCATTTTCTTCAACAAAAATCACATCCAGCTCATGAATATCCGCGTGTACCGGTATATGATATTCGGCGAGGTTCTGGTTCATGTATTTACCCAGGTTGTAATCCTGGATCGTTTCTTCACGAAGCGCCTTGCTGATTCCCCATATCATCCCGCCGAGGATCTGGCTGCGCGCTGTTTTCGGATTGATGATTTTGCCGGCAGCAACAGCCGTTATCGCCCGGGTCACATTCACGATCCCGAGCTGCTCGTCCACTTCCACCTCCACGAATGCGGCACTGTGGGTAGCACGTGAGTATTTCTTTTGTTTCAAAAGCGAGGGCACCGAAAACTTCGAAACCTTGATCGGCTTCCCTCCATTCGCTTCAATAATTTCCAGGAAAGATACCGACTTGGAGCGGTCGCTTTGCAGAAAGATCCGGCTGTTTTCAAACACAAGGTCCTTAAAATCAGCTTTACTTAGCGCTGAATCCTTCATTTTTTTAGTGATCGAAAATAGCTTTTTCTTCAAAGCAGCGACTGCAACTTTCACCGCCGATCCTACTGTTGAAACCGTAAAAGAACCGCCCTGAATGGGCGCAAAAGGCTTTTTACTATCTCCGTACAGGAATTCAACGTCTTCCATTTTCATCCCGAGCTCGTCTGCGGCGATCTGCGTCATGACGGTCAAGGTACCTGTCCCAATATCTGTGACGGCGCTGTTCACTCTCAGCTTCCCGTCGGTAGTAAGGATCGCATCCGCATTGGCTGGCAGCTGATTAGCCTCCCAAATGCCCGTCGCCATTCCGTACCCGACCAGCTTATTGCCGCGTCGCATACTGCGCGGCTCCGGGCTGCGCTTGTCCCAGCCGAATTTCTCGGCTCCCTGCAAGTAGCATTGCCGAAGCTCTTTGCTGCTGTAAGGCCGGTTGAGGCTCACATCATCGTCCGAGTAGTTGATCAGGCGGAGTTGCAGTGGGTCGATTTTAGTCTTGTACGCCAGCTCATCCATCGTACCTTCGATCGCGTGCATTCCCGTGCTTCCACCGGGCGATCGCATATCGAGCGGACTGTATACATCCAGCTCCACAAGTTTGTATTGCATCAGGGTATTTGCCGCCGGGTAAAGCATGTGCGACCAGTTCACCACCACTTCGGTATAATCCTCAAAACGCGACGTTTCTCCTATCGCCAGGTGGTTCATTGCAGTCACCTTACCGTCCATATCTGCGGCAAACCGCGTGTGCTGAATGGTAGGCGGCCGATGACCGAAAGTAAACATCTGCTGCCTGTCCAAAGTCACCAGTACCGATCTTTTCAGTTCCAATGCCGCCATTACAGACAAGAAAAGCTGGTACTGCGGCCGCAAAGCCGAACCGAACGCCCCGCCTACGTAAGGCGATATCACACGCACGTTCTTGTATTTCAAGCCAAAAATATTGGAAACATAGAGCTGGCTGTTGATCGTACCCTGCGTTTTATCGTAAATGGTCAACTTGCCTTCGCCTTCATAAATGGTGGTTGTGGCAAACAGTTCCAGGGGATTGTGGTGTTCGGTACCGTGGTAATATTCAGCTGACACCTGCGCAGGCGACTCCTGATAAGCTTTCTCAAATTTGCCTTTAGGCTTTGCCGGAAGTGGTTTCAGCATTGTTGCCATTCCGATCTTAGGAGCGCGCGCCTTCGAAGCTTCTTTCTTCAAATCTGTTTCAAATGCCTCTTGCTCATAGACTATATCAACAAGCGTAGCCCCGTACCGTGCCAACTCGAAAGTTTCGGCAACTACCAGTCCGATCGGTTGTCCGTTGTACAATATCTCTTCATCCTGCAAAGGCCGGAACGGCGAACCCGGAGGCGCATCCATATCTGCATACTGCAGGTCAAACCACGCCAGCGATGGCCGGTTTTCGTACGTAAACACTTCCAGTATCCCTGGTACCGCTTTGGCGCGGCTTGTGTCCAGGCGCGTGATCTTGCCTTTGGTGATTGTGCTGTTGATTACGTATCCATATAGCAGACCGGGCGCCTGATAATCGCCTGAATATTTGGCTGTGCCGGTTACCTTAAGTTGGCCTTCCAGCCGGTTCAGCGGCTGGCCAACTTGTTTTTGAGATGGTTCCATTGTTGATGTATAAGGTTAAGCAGAAGGCAACGCGCCTGGTACTTGCGTTTCAGGATGCAGCGCCATCATTCCATTTCGCATAATGGCCCTTTTCGCTAGCTCAATTTTAAAGTCATTGTATTGGTAACCCTGCGCGCCGCTGAGTATAATATCGGCTGCCTGGGCGAAATTTGCTTCCGTAGCTGCTTTACCAACCAGAAAATCCTCGGCCTCGGGCACGCGCCAGGGCTTATGTGCTACCCCGCCGAGCGCAATCCTCGCGCTGCTGATCACATCTCCTTCCATTTCCAGACCGGTTGCTACCGAAACCAATGCAAATGCGTAAGAATTACGGTCTCGCAGTTTGAGGTAAGAATAGTTTTGTGAAAAACCCAGCGGCGGCAGGTCGATGCTGGTGATGATCTCGCCGGGCAAGAGGTTGTTGTCCAGCTCGGGTGTATCTTCCGGCAAACGGTGAAAGTCAGCGAACGCGATACTTCTGGGACCACCTGGTCCTTCTACATTGACGATCGCTCCCAGCGCAGCAAGCCCGATGCACATATCCGAAGGGAAAACGGCAATGCAATGCTCGCTCGTTCCGAGGATCGCCATAATGCGGTTATACCCCGGAATTGCCGAGCAGCCTGAGCCTGGCTCGCGTTTGTTGCAAGGTACATTGGCGTCATAAAAATAATAGCAGCGCGTGCGTTGCAGCAGGTTACCTCCATTGGTAGCCATATTCCTGATCTGCGCGGATGCGCCTGCGAGTATTGCCTTTGAAAGCAATGGGTATCGCTGTTCAACCAATGGGTGCCAGGCAGTATCGGCATTCGTGGCGAATGCGCTCAGGCGGAGCCCGCCATCTTCTGTATCGGTGACCGGGTCCTGGCTTCCTGCCTTGTTGATATCTATAAGTGTAGTCGGGTGGGCAAGGTCGTACTTCATGAGATCCAGCAGGTTTGTGCCGCCTGCGATGTATGAAGATTGATCGCTTCCTTCGGATTTGCCGATCGCATCCTGGATGTCCTCAGCTTTAAGAAAATCGAAGTTATTCATGAGCGCCCTGGTTTTGAACCTCCATAATGGCGTCGATGATATTGGTGTTGGCGCCGCAGCGACAGAGGTTTCCGCTCATCAGCTCTTTGACCTCCTCGCGCGTTTTGGCTTTTCCTTCCTTCATCATGCCGATCGCACTGCATATCTGTCCGGGCGTACAGTACCCGCATTGAAATGCGTCGTGCTCGATGAATGCTTTCTGTAAGGGGTGCAAATCGCCTTCCGGCGCGACGCCTTCGATCGTGGTGATCTCCGAACCGTCTTTCATCATTGCGAGTGTCAGGCAGCTGACAATCCGCTTTCCATCGCATATCACAGTACACGCACCGCATTGTCCGTGGTCGCACCCCTTTTTCGTGCCTGTAAGCCCCGCGTAATCCCGTATTGCATCCAGTAAACTGACCCAGGGAAGCAGGTTTAATTGTACCGGACTGCCATTTACTTTCAAGCTGACCTGTCCACTTTTGATCAAACCTGGCTTTTCTACAATTTCAGTTAACATGGTGAGTTAGCATTAGTAAACACCAATGCTGGTTATAAGAATTATGCCAAGTAACTGCTTACAGCCAGCAGCTATGAAGACATGTAATGCAGCCGCCTTACATTTTAATTGCGAGATTTACTGAATCTTCTCTCCAACAAACTATTGTTCGAATTGCATTCAAACGGAATAGGATAGCTGTAAAAAAAGAAATCCATTTCCTTGCAGAAAATGGATTCAATTACCTGTAATAAAAACTTGTTGTTCCAGAATTAATGAAGCTTATTCAGCTGCAACATCCTTTTTAGGCTTGCGGCCGCGCGGCTTTCCGGTATACTCCGGCTTTGGCTCGGCAGTACCTAATGCGAGCTCGTAACCCACTACGCCTTCTTCGTAATTGAAGATCGTGATTTCAAATGTATATTTTGTCTTTTCGAAATCCACTCCACCTTTTTTCAGAATTACGTCCAGCGGAATTGAGAAACCGCGGCCGCTTTTTGTCATTGCAAAAGTGCCTTCCGTTTCCGAGCTAGGTATCAGATAAAGATATTTCAAAGTTCTTTTGCCATCCGGAGCACCTATTTTGAAACGGGTAGTCAAAGGTTCAACGCCCAATTCTTCAAGAGTTTTAGGAGGTAAAACCAACTTACCTGTTCCCGAAATGTAACCGGTAGGTTTAGTTTGTGCCTTCGCTTTCTTTGTAACCGGCGCATTCTCTTCCGGAGAAAAGAACTTGATAGTGTTTGCTTTCATAAAATTAATCTCTGGGTTATTGTGATTGTTACCTGCAAAAATAACAACGAAATGTTCTTATTAAAACCTTTCTCATTAATTATATCAAATTGAAAATAGCCACTCTCTGTATTACCTCAACGCAATTAAATTTAAATTAAAAATCAGCTGTTTTTCAGGTTCAATTTCCCTAGGAATTAACGTTCAACTTTCGCGTAAATGCAACCGTTTGTTAATTAATAAAAACATTTAAAACACTGATGCTAAATAGCTTAATAAAACCGAAAAATAATTGACTGTTAGAAAACCTGATTGATACTGCCGCTTAATGGTCAGACAAAAGCAATGTGTCTTTGTGATACTTATACGCAAATGTAAACCCAAGCTCCGTGTCGGATAAAAGCCGGCGAAGACGAATGAACGCGCACTTTTTTCAGGAAATAACATTATGCATTCCCATCGCACAAGAACTGGTAGCTTTTCAAACCGGGTAAATAATTACCTCGCAAAATCAATCGTGGCAGACGATTATTCCAATATGGAATGCAGTTCGTCCAGGAACGCGGCTTGTTTCTCGTTTATCTTTTCACGCGCTTTTTCGATCGTAAACCATTCTGCTTTATCAATTTCGGGAAAAGTTTGCCGCTTGCCTGAACGCGGCGGCCACTCTATTTCGAAAATATTACTCACGATTTTCTGCGTGTCAATATCTCCTTCCACCGCCCAGGCCTTTACTTCTTTTCCACCTTTTTGTTTGATCGGTGTCAATGCTTTTGCTTCTCCATTTACCGCATAACCCGTTTCTTCCAGAAATTCCCTGCGGGCTGCATCGAGCGGATCTTCGCCATTTTCATATTCACCTTTTGGAATGGACCAGCTGCCCAGATCTTTCCTGCTGAAAAACGGCCCGCCGGGATGTACAAGCAAAACCTCAATTGCTTCTCTCAACCGGTACATCAAAATACCCGCACTTTTATTAGCCATAGTTTATTCGATTTTAGAAATACACTGGTGTTACGATACGCAAAAGGAATTAGAAAAATAAGAAGCTGTCAGTTTTTTATCAGAATATTGCTATATTACCATTATACCATTTCCTGTTAATTTATGACCAGACGTTTCCCACTGATTACCGGCGCCGGTCGGTTTCTTACCAACATCTCCAAAATGACACTGCTCTTCGGAGTAGCTGCATTTACATTCCAGGATAGTCCGCCCAAGCCTGACGACAGCCGCTTTACCCCCATTGTTGTGTCCGACAATCTCGACGAGCCGATGGTTTTTGAGGTACTTACAGACGGTTCTGTTTTCATCGCAGAAAGAAAAGGGGCTTTAAAAAAATACAATCCTTCCACCAAATCCACCGACCTGATTGCCACCATTCCGGTAAATACCAAATATACAAGCGCAGAAGGTGTGGTACGTGAAGCGGAAGAAGGATTAATGGGTCTGACAATGGACCCGAACTATGACAAAAACCATTGGATTTACCTGTACTACGCACATCCGACCGAGAAAAAACACATTCTGGCCCGCTGGGAAGTGAAAGACGAGCAGCTGGTAGAAAGTACAAAAAAGGTCGTGCTCGAAGTGGATACGCAGCGCGAAGTCTGCTGCCACACTGGCGGCGGAATGACCTGGGACAAAGCAGGCAACTTATATCTGACCATCGGCAACAATACCGGTAACCAAAAAGCCGCACAGACCGACGAAAGACCAGGAAGAGCCAGCTGGGACGACCAGGGACATGCTGGAAATACGAATGATTTGCGAGGTAAAATCCTTAAAATCCATCCTGAACCAGATGGTACCTACACCATCCCGAACGGAAACCTTTACCCAAAGGGAACACCGAAAACACGTCCGGAAATTTATTCAATGGGACATAGAAATCCGTGGCGCATTGCGGTTGATAGCAAAACAGGCTACTTGTACTGGGGCGAAGTGGGGCCGGATGCAAGTGAGGATTCGGAGATCGGTCCAATGGGCTACGACGAGCTGAACCAGGCGCGCAAGCCGGGCAATTTTGGCTGGCCGTGGTTTGTAGGAAATGATCAGGCTTTCCCTGTTTACGACTATGCAGCCAACAAGCCGCTCGACAAGAAGGACCCAAAAAATCTTGTGAATACATCACCGAACAACACCGGTTTGCGCGAATTGTTGCCCACTGCGCCGAGCTTCATTTACTATCCTTATGGTATCTCCGAGAAATTCCCGCTCGTAGGTTCCGGCTCGCGCAGTGCTACCGGTGGACCGATTTATCACCGTGCAGACTTCAAGGCACCAAAACGTCCGTGGCCGGCTTATTACGAAGGCAAATGGATCGCCGCCGACTTCTCCCGCGGCTGGATTATGGCTATATCAATTGATGAAAAAGGTGATTATGCAGGAATGGAGCGCGTTGCACCTAACTACCACCCTGTTCAGCCCATTGACATTAAATTCGGTCCAAATGGCGACTTGTATGTACTGGAATACGGCAGCAACTGGTTCAAGAAAAGTGACAATTCGCGCCTGATCCGCATTGAGTATAATGGCGGAAACCGCAAGCCGGTTGTGCAGGTATCTACGGACAAAAAAGGCGGAACTGTTCCGTTCAAAGCGACCCTATCGGCCGAGGGTACCAAGGATTTTGACGGGGATGCATTGAAATACAGCTGGAAAGTAATGGGCCCGGGCGGCGTTGTGAAGAGCTATAACACTGCAAATCCGACTGCAAGCTTTGACAAACCCGGCATTTACACCGCAAACCTGACCGTAACCGATTCCAAAGGCGCCACAAACAGCCAGTCACTGAAAATCGTCGCAGGCAACGAGCCGCCGAAAGTGGCGGTGAATATCGAAGGCAATAAAACCTTCTTTTTTGCAGGAAAAGCAATCCCATATTCCATCGATGTGAGCGACAAGGAAGACGGCAGTCTTTCCGACGGGAAGATCAGCGCTGATCAGGTTGCGGTGAGCATTGACTATGCTTCCGAAGGTTTCGATTACGCAGAAATCATTCAGGGACAGCGCAGTGTAGATGCTTCCACACAGTTTGCTGTCGCCAATGTACTGATTAATAAAAGCGATTGCAAAGTGTGCCACCAGCCGGAAACCAAGTCAGTCGGACCTTCTTTTGCTGACATTTCGAATAAATACGAAGGTCAGCCCGGCGTTACCGAAAAGCTCGTGAAGAAAGTACTTGAAGGTGGCTCCGGTGTGTGGGGCGAAGTAGCGATGGCGGCCCACCCTGCCCTGCCGGTTGCTGATGCAGAAGTGATTGTTAAATACATTCTGAACAGTACTGACAAAACGCTCAGCACCCTGCCGGTAAAAGGGGAATACACACCCAAGATCCCGGCCCAGGATAATGGAAGAGGAACTGTACTGATCCGGGCGGCATTCACAGATCGTGCGGTAAGCGGCAGTAAGGCGGTTCCTTCACAAACAACGGAAGAGATGATCGTACTCCGCAGCCCTGAGCTTACGGTGTCGGATGCAGCTGTGGTGAAAGGCGCTGACATGAAGGCAATAGGTTCACAAGGCGCAGGTTTCCTGGCAATGCCTTTTGCAAACAGCTTCCTGGCATTCAACAACATCGATCTGACCAGCATTGATAAGCTGGAAATTACCGCGACTGCTCAGAAACGGGAAGGCGCCGTAGGCGGAACAATCGAGCTGAGACTTGGCTCGCCCACCGGAACGATGATCGGCAAAAAAGAGGTAGAGCTTGCTCCGGAAGTAGATATGGCCAAAATAATGGCGGAACTCGAAAATCAGAACAAGAACCTGAAACCGGGCGAAAAGCCGAAAACCTTTTCACGCCCGGCACGCAAGCCAGTGGAAATCGACATTGAACCGACCAAGGGTAAACACGATATTTACCTGGTATTCAAAAATGACAGCGCACAGCCCATTCAGCCGTTGATGTCACTGACGAAAATCAAGTTCATTCAATAACAAATGGAGTCTACACCAGCATAGAAAAGTGATCAGCCAGGTCGGCGTTAATACCCGGCCGGCTGCGCTTTTCGTGTGGTAAGGTGTAAAAATTCACCCGGACCCCTATATTCCCCTGCTTTCTCTCCAAAGTCACTTTCAGAAATCCGTGCTTGGTATCGCAATGGTTTTCGAGCGCTACGCCTTCAAATAGCTTGTGTTTTTCCGTAAATCGCGTGTCATAAGTGGTAGCCACGGGATGCAGCTCATCGTAACCGCCGCCGCCTGCTACAATGAACGGAACGGTCTTGCCGTCCGAATAGGTTTTGGTAAAACGCTGGTAATTATGGACGTGCCCGCTGAAAACAATATCCGGACGCACACCAGCTTCTGCAAATGCTTTATCCAGAAAATCGATCATATACAAGCTTGATCCGTGGTTAACATCCGCTGAATAAGGCGCGTGGTGGACAGTGAGCAAAATGGCTTTTCCGGGCCGCTGCTGGTCTGCGCTGCGGAGTTCGCTGATCAGCCACTCACGTTGCTCGGGTGTGATTATTCCAAACTTTGTCACATTCCCATACATACCAATGACGGACGCAATGGGCGTTTCGAGTGTCCAGTACACATTCGGCTGTACCATACTTTTACGTTCCGCGCCATTGCTGAATGGAACTGCGGCCGGTTTTGGTGTACAAAAAACGGTAGTGAACGGATCAAGGCTTTTATACCTGACTCTGGAATCGGGATTTACATCACTGTCATGGTTGCCGGGAATAGCAAAAACAGGTCCGGGATACTTTTGAAAAGGTTCGAAAAACTGTCGGCTATATTGACTTGCCTCGCCGTAGTTGTAGACAATGTCGCCCAAATGATACAAAAACCTGGGTTTATCTTCCATATCGTCCTGCGCCTCATACTGCTTCACCATTTCAGCTACGACCAGCTTCTGGTAATCAGGGTTATGTACGCTGCCGGTATCGCCCAGCATGTGAAAAACCAGTTTGTCGGGATCAACTTCGGGCAGTACCGTTTCGAGCGCCAGGTGGTAGGGGTACTCGCCGGTAGGTTTTGGAAGAGGCTGGAATTTGTAGGAATCGTCGGGTTGGTTTTTCTTCAAAACCGGTGTGGTGTGCTTCTGAGGCCAGTAAGATTTCATCATGAGTAACGGAGTTCGCTCACAATTTCAACACAATTTCCCGGATTTTAGTTGAAAGAATAAAACACAAATGCCGGCACTATCACCGGCATTTATCTAAAACTACTCAAAAGCTGCTCTTTGCCAGTAATCTAGCTACTGCTCAAAATACATCCAGTCGATATGGAATAATGGGCCTTTTACTTTTTCATTTTTGAAAATAAAGTACAGATCACGCAGGCCCGGTGTCCCTTTCACGGGCACAACAATCTCCTTCCAGCCAATTTTCAGATCTTCCAGAAATCCCCCGGCAATCTGAGTTTGTCCGACCAGCAATCCATCTTTCGAACCCTGGCGGATTTCAATGGTACCCCCTCCCCCATGTTCCTGCACCCGCAAGCGGATCGCTTTCACATCTTGAAGGTCGATATCCGTGAAGCGGACGAATTTTCCGTTGGTGATATTAGCGATGTAGGAGTTGAAGCCGGTATTCAATGTAGCCACAACCACACCGGCATTGCCTTCGTAGTAATCTTCCATTTGTATCAATGGATTTTTAAGTACCAGGTGACTGGATGTACTGAGCGGCGCGATTCCATTTGCGCCAAGGTCTGTATAACTAGCCAGCAGTACATAGGCGCCTTCATTTCCTTTTCCCTGATGTTCGTCCAGCTTGATCTTGCCGCTTAGCGGCCGGCTCGCCTGCTGGCGCGCGAGGGAAAGAATGTAATCCGCAATCTCCCGCGCATCTTTTTTCGGGAGATCGGCGTGTGGCGGCATCGGGTAAGATCCCCAATTGCCGCTGCCGCCCGAAATGATCTTGGTAGCCAGCATATCCCCTGCTTTCTCGTCCGTTGCGTACCGTTTTGAGATGTCCTTCAACGCAGGTCCGATCGACTTGGTCTCCATGGTATGGCAGGATTTACAATCCAGCGACGCGTAAAGCTTTTCAGTGGCGGCAAACTGCATATTACCGGCAGGCGAGCTCAATGCACCGGCAAGATCTTTTCCGAAAGGCAGATAACTGAATGTCACCGTCACCTTTTCAGGCTTAATCTGCCCATCCTCTTTGTCTTTAACATTTACCTTATAACTGAGCTCACTGTCTTCCCAGTAGAAACTCCTGTTTCCGGAAGTCCCGATTGCTACTACCGGCGGCGTGTTGCCGATCCGGAACTCGGTTGTGGCAGTACTTTGCCCGCCATGCTGGTCCGTTACGGTAAGCACCACATTGTAAGTGCCAGGCTTTGTAAAAGTGTGCTTGATGTCCATTCCGGTCACCTTTTTGTTGCCGATCTTCCATTCATAGGTAAGCTTGTCACCGGGATCGTAGTCCCTTGAACCATTTGCTGAAAGTGTGGCTGTAAATGGCGCAGCGCCAATCCTGCTGCCCGTTGCGACTGCCGCCACGGGCTTTCTGTTGCCTTCCGAATATTCCACGCGGATAATGCCGGAGTTAGTATTTCTTGCAAACCAGTTGGTACCGTAAGCAAGCAGGTAAATGGCGCCGTCCGGTGCAATCTGCATATCAATGGGCGCCACAACCTGCAACTGCGGCAAGAAAGGCTCCATGCTTTTGTAATCTCCATCTTCGTCCATTGTTACCGCCATGATCCATTTCCGGATCCAATCAAAAATGAAGAGCTTTCCATTGTAGTAATCAGGCAGCTTGTAAGGTGCATTCGGATATTGATCACTGTAAAATACCGGCCCCGCCATCGCGCTCGCTCCGCCTTTGCCAACCTGCGGCCACTTTTTGGATGGACCTTTTCCGTACCAGATGAATGCAGGCTGAGCCGGTGGCAGCTCTCTTACACCCGTGTTGTTGGGTGAATCGTTGATCGGTTTCAACGGATTTTTTCCAGGACCTTCTTTCTTTGTCTCAAAATCATAATCGGGGAAAACTTCATTATCGCCCAGGAAATAGGGATAGCCGAAAAAGCCCGGCTTTCGGGCCTGGTTGATTTCGTCGTAGCTCAGCTTTCCCTCGCTTGCCGCTATTTCCGTATCAGGTCCCACGTCTCCCCAGTATACATATTTTGTTTTTGGATCAATCGACACCCGAAATGGGTTTCGCAATCCCATTGCATAAATCTCAGGCTTGCCTTTTGAACCATCTTTTGGAAAAAGGTTACCGTTGGGAATGCTGTAAGTCCCGTCCGCCTCGGGCTTGATCCGCAGGATCTTACCTCTGAAATCATTGCTATTGGCTGTCGAAGCCTGGTCATCGGCCAGCTCACGTCCGGGGCGCTCGTCTATCGGATTGTGACCTTCGATCTCTTCCGCGTTCGTATTGTCTCCGATGGACAGATATAACAAACTGTCCGCATCGAATGTAATATAACCGGCTGAATGACAGCAGTACTTACGCTGCGTGGGCACTTCCAGCAATACCTTTTTTGATTCAGTGACAAGCTTCCTGTTACGGAGCTCAAAGCGCACCAGCTGACTCACCGGCTTATCGCCTGCCACACCATAATAGAAGTACAGCCAGTTGTTGTTCCTAAAATCCGGGTCCGCCGCGACACCCAGCAAACCGTCTTCAATGCCGCTGAAAACATTGAACTGTGCGATAGTAGATAACTCTTTGGTCGTATTATCAAAATACCGGACTGCCCCTTTCCGCTCCGCAACGATAATGTCATAATTCGGCAGTATTGCCATTTCCATTGGCTCGTCGAGACCGGATACCAATGTGTTGTAGCTAAACCGGCTCGTATCCGGGCCGCTCTGCGGATTGATATTGACGCGAATAGCCTCCTGTTTGATACCGGCATCTGGTACCGCACGAAAAAGAGGAGCCCGGTAACCGGGATTGGACGCAACGGAAATTACAGCCGTCGCAATGAAAGTTGCGAGAGAGAAAAGTCTATTCAATGTTTAGTCTGGTTTAGGATTCGGACGGGGACATTCAAGTCGGAGGACCGCCTGTTGCAATTTCCAAAAATTGCCGGAGATGTGGGCTGCTTCTGCTCAAATGTTTTTCAGGCATTTAAGTAACCATTTTAACATTATTTAACACAATGCGAACAGCCTCAATGCGTTACCCAACTATGTTCCACCTTTACCATCTCAACAATGAAAATTGTATCCTTGCTTGCCGCATTCCTGCTGGTAACTTCTCAAATCAGTTTCGGACAGAATAACGACCAGAAAATCGGGTATGTCGACCAGCAGCACATTCTCGAAAATATGCCGGAGTTCAAGAAATTAAACCAGGAAATTGTTGTCAAAGGCGAACAATACGACAAGATCCTGAAAGGTAAGTACGACGAGTTCAAGACGAAATCTGACGCCCTGGAAAAGCTTGCCGCTTCGAAGGCTGATCAGGCAATTCTGCGCGACAAGGCTATCGAACTGGAAAACCTGAAAAAATCATATGAGGATTTCGAAGCCAATTCAATGGCCGAACTCCGGAATTTCTATTCCAAAAAGTTTGAGCCTATTAAGCAAAAAGTCAATGAAGCGATCATTTTCGCGGGCAGGCAAAAGGGATATGCATTTCTTTTAAGAATGGATTTGAATCCGAATGGAGGCGATATCTGGCCGGTTGTGTTATATGCAAGGGATTCTACCAGTAATCTCACAACCGATATCATGAAAAATCTGGGAATTAATGCAGCAGCAGCTTCAACACGTAAAACGGGATTACCACAAGTGTTACAGCAGAAATAAAAGCCGTTTGGTCAGCAAAATGTCCTTCACATAGATTGAGAAGGACATTTTGTTTGTTCGTTATTTTTAAATTCAATCAACCAAGCTCAGGCTCCGGTCCGTGCAGTGATTGATTGGTTGCAGTTGAATTAATCTTCACAGGCTTCCCTTCTTTTGCGGATTGATAAATGGCTTCCATTAATATATGGTCCTGCAAACCTTCTTCTCCAGGTGTAAATGGTCGCTTGTTTTTGATAATACAATCTGAAAAATGATCCATTTCCAGTGCAAACTGGTTTTTCTCGGCCAATCCAATATTCTGCTGCAATTCCATCAGCCCGTCTGCCTTAGCCGACATCAGATCCTGGCCTTTGTAGGCGTAAGCTTTGTTCATATCCAGCCAGCCGCGTTCGCACATCACGCGGTAGCGTCTGCTTTCGTGGACATTGTAATGCGTTGCACAACTCGCCACGACGCCGGACGGAAACCGCATTTGCCAGGAAACCATTTCCTCTACTTCTTTGAACAATGGATTCCCCGGGGTACTGTACTGGTAAGCGAAAACCTCCGTTGGCTCCTCGCCTAAAACAAACCGCGTGGTGTTCAGGCAGTACAAGCCGATATCCGGCAGTGCACCTCCACCGGCCAATGCCTTTTTATGCCGCCAGTGATCCGGATTTGCGCTGCTCTGACAATTGAATGCATCCACGAATTTGACAGGCCCGAATTCCTTCTTCTGAACCAGCTCCCGCAGCTTGCGATTGTGCGGCTGGTACTGAATGCGGTACGCGACCATTAATTTAACTCTCGCTTTATTGCAAGCATCAATCATTTCCCTGCATTCTGCCGGACTGACCGCCATTGGTTTTTCACACAAAATGTGCTTCCCTGCCGCGGCGCCCCTCACTGTATATTCTTTATGCATACTGTTGGGCAGCACGATATAGATTACGTCCACGTCCTTATTGTCTTTCAGCTTGTCATAGGTTTGATAACTGTAACAATTTGATTCAGCAATCCCGTACTGCGCCGCAACTTTCTTCATTTTATCCGGCGTGCCGCTTACCAATGCAACCAGCTTCGACTTCTTGCACGAGCCCAATGCAGGTAAAATTTCCTCCAATGATAAATGCCCCAGTCCCACTACCGCGTAGCCAATGCGGCGGTCTGGCGGCAGTGGCGTAGGTACCGGCCCGCTTTGCTGGTCGTATTCCGACTTCCACTTTTCAAGAACAATGGGATCTTCGACGTCTTTGGGAATATTGACGGTAGTCTGCGCCTGGGCCTGATCGGCTTTAATGGAAGCGGCGATGGTCCCGATAGCTCCTGCCGCGAGGTATTTACCAGTCGCGGACAGGAATTTCTTTCGGGAAAAATGATCGGTATTCTTGTTTGTGTACGGTGTAGCTGAATGCATCTCTTTCGTTTGTTGATGATAATATTGAAAGAGACTTGGCAATTACTGTGCCTCAGCAATCACTTGATGGTATACCAGTCGCGCAAACGCACGTCGATGGACTTGTTGCCTTCATTTACCAGTTTCTTGAAAGCTTCCGTATCGCTTAGTCCATTCTGGCCGCGGTAGTGATATGGATAAACGATTTTGGGCTTGAAGTCGAGCACCGCAGAGGCCGCCTCCTTGATGTCCATCGTATAAGGCAAATTCATGCAGACGAAAGCTACGTCGATGTTTTTCAACGCGCGCATTTCAGGAATGCCCGAAGTATCCCCGCTGATGTAAATGGTTTTGTCACCAAACTTCAACACATACCCATTGCCCCGCCCTTTGGTGTGCCGCGAGTCAGCCGATTCAGGCAGGTTATACATGGGAATAGCCGTAATGGAGATATCCAGTTTGTTGATCGTCTGGCCGTTGGCTACGCTCACAGCCTTCGCCTTCATTGTTTCCGACATTTTTTCAATCACTGCGGGAGGCGCGATGATGATTGCTTTATTCAGGTCAATCGCGTCTAAAGTAGCCGGATCAAAATGGTCGCCGTGAATATCTGATATCAATACCAAATCGGGCGCGGCGATTCCCTGGAAAGTTTTGGCACCACCGTATGGGTCTGCATAAATGGTCTTTCCATTCCACGTCAGTGCCATTGTTGCGTGGTTCAAAGGCTGCACTTTCAACGGACCTTTGGAGGTTTTCAGATCATCAGCCGCAGGAAGCTGCGACCATGCAGCTGTGCCGATCAGGAGCAGTAAAAAGCTTAAAACTGTTTTCATTTCAGTAGTATTTGAGTTACCGCGGAAAGTACTGGTTTAAGCTTGTATTTACAATTTTCCATTGAGCAACCGGCTGATAAATGGGAGGCAGGTATTCTGCAGAAGTTTATAGATTTAGACTTGGAAATTCACGAAAATCCATACTTTTGTTCACTATTAGTAAACTTACATGTTTAACATCATTGCCCGACACACACTATTGACCTATTGTGAACTACATCCTAACGCCACAAATGCATTAAGAGAATGGTACAGCCAAAAGATAAAGAGCGATTTTACAAACTTCCATCAGGTGAAGGCTCTATTTGGAAATGCTAGTCTTGTAGGTGACAATCGGGTCGTATTTAATATTATGGGAAATCATTACCGGCTTGTAGTCAGAATTGTTTTTGAATACAAAACCATCCAGATTAAATGGTTCGGGACACATGCCGAGTACGACAAAATTGATGTAAAAACGATTAACTACAAACCTTAAAGTGAACTATGGAATTGAGACCAATCGAAACCAAGGAACAACATGAACAAATGTTGGAATGGGTTGACCGCCAGTTTGATATTGCCCCAGACCCGAACAGTCCTGAAGGAATTAAGTTGCAAATCGCATTAATTCTTATCAAAGCGTTTGAGGATGTACACTACCCTATATCTGCTCCTGATCCGATTGAGGTTGTGAAGCAAAAAATGGACGAGAAAGGTTTGAAGAGTAAGGATCTCGTAATTTGGATCGGGAGCAAAAGTTATGTTTCAGCTCTTTTAAACCGAAAAAAACCTCTTACCCTCAAAATTGCCCGCATTCTCCACGAGAAGCTCGGGATTCCAGCGAAGGTATTTTTAGGTTAGCCGTTTTGCCTTTCTAAAAACTCGTTTACCACATAAGCTGTGAATTCCGGCAATCTGCTGCCTTGCTGGAACGTGCAGATCTCGCCAATACATTCGCCATGCACGCCTGGCATAACGAGCAGCTCCGCATTTGGAATAAGTTCCGAGATTTCCGTAGTATGCGCAACGGTCACTACGTCCCGGTTGCCGGTCATGATCAAAGCAGGAACGTCAATGGCGCGCAGACTTTCATCCGGCCAATCCTTGAATGCACGCATTCTGTCACGGTCTTTATCGTGCATGACCTGCAAACCTTCCTTGTTTTCTGCTACCGCCAGGTAAGCTTCCTGCAAAGGCGCCGGCATATTGTCGAGTGACGCAGTTTCCATGAATTCGAAAAACCCTGGCATCAATCCGGCACGTTTTGTACACGCAGCTACTGCGATCAGCTTGCGTACCAATCCGGGATGCCGGATCGCAACTTGAAGTACCGAGCTGCCGCCATTGCTGAATCCCATAAAATCAGCCTGACCGAAACCCAGGTTGCTCAGAAGCGCTGCTACATCATCTGCATCCTGAGCAAAAGTGACACCCGCTTCCCTATCGCCCGTGCGGCCGTGGGCTTGCAAATCGACACCAATTAACATTCTGTTAGCTGCAAGAAAAGGTATGATGTTGGAAAATGTGGTTTCGATCGTCGACCCGCCGCCATGCACCAATACAAGTGGAATAGCTCCCGATCCGTAAATCTGATAATACATTTTCAATCCATTAACAATCGAGTAACCACTTTCAAATTGCATTGTCCATCTTGATTTACATCTCTTACTAAACCAGCAGCGGCTTCACCACTTTTCCATGAACATCCGTAAGCCGGTACCTGCGCCCCTGGTGCTTAAATATCAATTGTTCGTGGTCAATACCCATTAAATGCATGACCGTCGCCTGAAAGTCATGAACGTGCACGGGATCTTTGATCACATTATAACCGAAATCATCTGTTTGTCCATACACAAATCCCTTTTTGACACCTGCGCCCGCCATCCAGATTGTGAAGCTGCGCGGGTGGTGGTCGCGACCGTAGTTATCTCTTGTTAATTTCCCTTGTGAATAAGCGCCCCGGCCGAATTCACCGCCCCAAACCACCAGCGTTTCGTCAAGCAAACCTCGCTGTTTTAAATCGGTGATCAAAGCTGCGGAGGCTTGGTCTACGCTTTTGGCCATGATTTTAATATCATTTGGAAGGTTCCCGTGCTGGTCCCAGCCCTGGTGATACAGCTGGACAAACTTCACATCTTTTTCGATGAGCTTGCGCGCGAGCAGGCAGTTAGCCGCGAATGTGCCCGGCTTGCGGGACTCTTCTCCGTACAGGTCAAAAATGTAGTCGGGTTCTTTGGAAATATCCATTGTTTCCGGCACGGCAGTCTGCATGCGATACGCCATTTCATACTGCGCCATCCGGTAGTTAATTTCGGGATCGAGTATTTTCTCAAATTGTCCTTGTTGCAGCTTGGCCAGCGAATTCAGCATTCTTCTGCGACTGCTTTTGTCAATTCCTTCTGGATTATTGAGGTAAAAAACGGGATCCGGACCGGAGCGGAAAACGACACCCTGGTGAATGGAAGGCAAGAATCCATTGCTCCACAACTTGGCATAAAGCGGCTGGTCCCCCGCCCTGCCTTTTGAAAGCAGCACCACAAACGAAGGCATATTCTTGTTATCAGACCCCAATCCATAGCTTACCCACGAACCCCAAGAAGGCCGCCCGCCCTGCTGACTGCCCGTTTGAAAAAAAGTAACCGCAGGATCGTGATTGATCGCCTCGGTAAACATCGATCGGATGAAAGTGACATCGTTGACAATGCTGGAAGTGTACGGCATCAACTCACTGATCATCATATCATTGTCGCCGTGCCGCTGGAATTTGTATTTGGAAGCCGCCAGCGGAAAACTGCTTTGTCCCGCTGTCATTCCGGTAAGCCGCTGACCTTTTCGCACAGATTCAGGCAGGTCCTGGCCCCACATTTCTTCCAGCTTGGGCTTATAGTCGAACAATTCAAGCTGCGAAGGCGCGCCGCTTTGGAAAAGGTAGATCACACGCTTCGCTTTCGGTGCAAAATGCGGGTGCCCGAGCGGTAAGCCTGCTGCTTCTGCGGCCTGCGCGGGCTTTTTAGCCAGCAGACTGTCAGCATTCAAAAGAGAAGCCATCGCCGCGGCACCTAGTCCCATACTGGTTTTAGAAAGAAAATTCCTCCTGCTCAGCTGTTCATGGACGTGGTTTTCGAATTCGTTATATAAGCTCATGCTGTGATTTTTACCTTTTGATTAAAAATTCATCAAAATTCATGACGGTACTCGCTACAATAGTGCCTGCTGCTACCTGCACAGGATTCAGCGACTTGTCTACCGGGTACTCTCCTGCTGCCAGCACGGATTTCACGCGTTTCGGATTTTTGCTGAAATCGGTATATTCTTCCTGGTACAACTCCTTCAAAATCGCCCGCTCTTTGGCATCAGGCTGCCTGCTGGTCAATGCGGTGAATGCGTAGGTGATCTGTTCGTCAAGCGTTTTGCCTTTTTTAAGCATTTGCTGCGCCAGCACACGCGAAGCTTCTACAAATTGCGGATCGTTCATCACCACCAGCGCTTGCAGTGGCGTACTCGTTTTTTGTCTTTTTGTCACACAAAAATGACGCTCGGCCGCATCGAAGTTGAGCATCATCGGCGGCGGAGAGCTTCTTTTCCAGATCGTGTAAAGACTCCTCCGATACAGGCTGTCGCCATGCTGCTGCTTGTAGGTAACCTCATTCCGGGTCGCCAGTGCTTCCCACAAACCGTCAGGCTGATATGGATAAGCACTCTTCCCCCCAACGCGCCGGGTAAGCAACCCGCTCGAAGCAAGTGCATTGTCCCTGATCTGCTCCGCACTCATGCGGTAGCTGGGGCCGTGTGCATAAAGCCTATTGTCCGGATCAACCTCGGCCGACTTCGGATTCACCCGCGAAGATTGCCGATAGGTAGCCGACATCACGATCAGTTTCTGCATTGCTTTCACGTTCCAGCGCGACTCCCGGAATGTACTTGCCAGATAGTCAAGCAATTCGGGATGTGTCGGCAGCTCTCCCTGGTTCCCGAAATCATCACTCGATACCACCAAACCTTTTCCAAAGTAGTTCATCCAGAAACGGTTCACAGTAACCCTCGTGAAAAGCGGATGGTCTTCGTGGGTCAGCCATTTGGCGAGCCCTAGTCTGTTTTTAGGGAAATTCTTGGGGATTTTGAAAAAGCTGTCGGGCGTATCGGTGGTAACAGGTTTACCTGGCGCGTCGTAAGCGCCGCGGTTGAGTATAAAGGTTTTACGGGAAAATTTGCGCTCCTTCATCACCATTACATCAACTTCTTTGTCCAGAATCTCGGTTTCTTCGCCTATCAGCTTTCGGCTGTCGGCCATCAGCTTTCTGTATTCGGGATCAAAATTGGTGAGGTAATATTCCTTCAATGCAGCCCGCTGATCAGGTTTTAGCTGCGCCTCCGGCGTTTTTAATGCATTTACTACTTCATTCTTAAAACTGTACATACCGAGCATTTCCAGCGGGGTCAATGTTTTTGTGTAGATTTTGAATTCGTCTACCTCGAAATTCTTCGTCCGCTGGTCAGACAGGCGACCGATATTCAGTCTGTCAACATACCAGTTCGTCTTGTTTTTTCCGTAGAGGATACTTTCGGTCAGCTGGTCATTATGTACCGTCACCTTCGCCGGGCGGCCATTTACATACAATTTCAAGCCGGCTGCTTTACTCAGTCCGTCATACGAAAAGCCGATCTGCGTCCATTTGTTCAGCGGAAACTTGTCAACTGTTTGTATTTCAATTGCATTTTCAGGCCAAACGTGGCTCATCGTCAGCTTGATGCGCCCGTCTTTTTCACGAAACACATTCCAGCCGCGGTACCCGTTCATTACTCCATTGGATTTGTGAAATAAAGAACCAGTCACGGAAGAATCGTGCAGATTAAGCCAGATACTCACGCTAAATGCCTGGTTACGTTCAAAAAATGCGAAGTTATCGCCGAACGAAACCGCATTTTCACCAAAGATATACCGCGCTTTCCCTAACCGGCCATTTCTGGACGCTACATTCGACAGGCTATCATCGCCCTCAGCCGTCGCCTTTTGTTTCGGATCCGCCAGGTTTTGGAATTCCTTTCCTTTTGGTTCGTCAAATGTAAAATAACCTACGAGGTCCGCCTTTTCGCCAGTGACTGCTTTTTCAGGGTCAATGCGCGCATTTTTAAGCCAGTTGTTAAAATTTTGCTCCGCCGCCTTGGCGTACGCATTCAGCTGCGACTTTTCTTTTGTCAGATTCTGATGAATATATTTCAGCTTAGCTTCGGCCTCAGGCGTGGGCAGTGTAATTGCCGGGCTGGCTTCTCCATTGTAAGGGATCTGCCCGTTTTCATTGTTATTATTGAAAAACGCGTAAAGTGAGTAATAGTCTTTGTGGCTGATCGGATCATATTTATGATCATGGCAGCGGGCGCATTCGACGGTAATGCCCAGGAATGTTTTGCCAAAAGTATCAGTCCGGTCCGCCACGTAAGCCACGCGATATTCTTCGGGTACAATCCCGCCTTCCTGACTCTGCTGGTGCATGCGGTTGAAGCCGGTTGCTACGAGCTTATCACGCGTGGGATTAGGCAGCATATCCCCAGCCAGCTGCCAGGTTACAAACTGATCGTAAGGTTGATTTTGGTTAAAAGACTTAATTACCCAATCTCGGAAAGGCCAGGCTGTTCGCAAGCCGTCATCCTGATACCCGTGCGTATCTGCATACCGCGAAGCATCCAGCCAGGGTACCGCCATGTGCTCACCATAATGCGGCGAAGCCAGCAGCCTGTCGACCACCTTCTCATACGCACTGGTCGATTTGTCATTCATAAACGCGGCTACTTCCTCGGGAGTCGGCGGCAGGCCGGTTAAGTCCAGGTATACCCTCCGCAGCAGCGTTGTTTTGTCTGCTTCTCTCGCCGGGATCATTCCTTTATCTTCCAGCTTTTTAAGGATGAAAAAGTCGATCGGGTTTTTGGCCCACTTTTCATTTTTAACCTTCGGTACTTTTGGTTTTTCTACTTTGGTAAATGCCCAGTGCGGCTTGTATTCAGCGCCTTCTTCCACCCATTTGATCAAAATCGCTTTTTCTCGGGCAGTTAAGGTAAGGTGTGATTCGGGAGTCGGCATCACAATGTCCGGGTCTGCCGACAGGATGCGGTGGACCAGCTCGCTGCTGCCTGGCTTACCTGGCTTGATCGCCTTCAATCCACTTTCAGCCTCCTTCTTGTAAGCAACTTCCGCCACATCAAGACGCAGGTTAGCCTTCTGGTGATTCGCGTCAGGCCCGTGGCAGGCAAAGCAGCGATCTGACAAAATCGGCTTAACGTCGTAAGTATAATCAACCGGCTGCACAAGCGTGGACATTTCCTGCGCCACGTCGTCCGGCAAATCAATCTGCTTGTCGCAAGAGGCAAAAAGCAGTCCCGCAATGGGAAGTATCCACGTGTATTTCAAAAGGGTTTTAGGCATCAATCGTATTCGTTACCCGGAATAAACAAGTATACTGCTTCCCGGTTTTTACAAACTTATTATAACAATTGTTATACTAATTTAAGCAAAAATGCCGGCATGCCAAGTAAAAAGGCTTTTGGGAAATGCATTTAGCTAATTAACAGCCAGTGTTTTGCAGCTTTTTGACTGTCCCCGGAAGTTTCAAGGCTTTGGATAGTTCTTTGAAGCATCGTCCACTACCAGTACCCAGTCTTTTCCGTAGCCTGAATCGGGCGGGGTAAACTTGTTTACCGCTTTGCTATCTACCTGCCCTGCATCCTTGGTCTTGCCGGTTCTCGGATCGTACCAGAATGCATTCAGCTGGCTTCCGGTGATTTTTCCGGGGTTAATGGAAAAAGGCTTTCCTGTTGCGGTATAAACAAATATGTAATCCTTCCCTCTTGTCGCCTGAATGCGCTCGTACGCTGACAGATCGCCTTCGGCTACAATGGACTGGTCGGGTACGCGGTCGGTAACCGGGCGCGATTCGATCAGTTTTCTTACATACTTCATCTGATTAGCCCCGGGCAGGTCCATTGCCTGCTGCCAGAAAATGTGCGGGTTGTTGACAGCTTCCCGATTTGGCGCATACATCTGCCAAATATCGTGGCAGCCGTAGGTGTGGCCAAATGCGCCTGCAAACAGGTCGAGGTAAGCCGATTTCCGTACATCATAAGCATTGGATGTACCCAGTTCTCTTGCATTGAAACAAACCGGGTGATCTTCGTAAATCGGCTCTCCGTCGATGACCGGCTTGATCAGCTGCCTGTCGTAAGAACCCTTGATATTGTTGTAAACCGCAGCGTCGCGGCAATGCCCGGTTTGAAACATATTGAAATCCAGCCACTCATCCTGGTGAAACCATTCGCTCGCTCCCTCCTTGTTGGGCTGCGGGTGGTAGGTCATCATCACTTTATCAGCTCCGCCGGCACCGGCAGTAATACCAGCTGCCATTGCACGCCATATCTCTGTATCGCGCGTGCCGGGTCTCGGGTTTCTGTCCCCGCCCAGTACCCAGAACATGTTTTTACGCGCTTTATACCGGTTACCGAGCCACTTTCCATACACTTCCGCATTTGATTCATTGAAAACCTCCGGCCCTTTTCCCCAGGTCGATTTGAAAACCTTGTCGCCCCAGGTAGGCAGAAATGCGATGTTGATTCCTATCTCAGCAGCTTTGTCGATAATGTAATCCACGTGCTTGAAATAAGCTTCATTCGGCTTTGTGGGATCATTATTGATAAACGGCCGCTCACCATAGGGATTAGGAACTTCAAGCCCGTCGAACTCGGCCAATGCAACTGCCTGGACCACCGTGAAACCCTGCGCCGCCCGCTTTTTCAGGTAGTACTCCGCTTCCTCCCGATCCAGCCGGTGAAACAGTTCCCAGGCAGTATCTCCGAGCCAGAAGAATGGTTTACCATCTTTCATCAGGTACCTTTTGTTGCTGCTGATCGTGAAAGCCTGTCCGAAAACGCCGAAACAGATGAAGATCAGGAATAATGTCGGGAGAATGCGGGAGAGTCTCATTGGGCTGCTGGCGGAGATATAGTTCAAATGTTTTTTGCTTATGTTTAAACAAAATAAAACCCTTAATCCGGTTTGTTAAAATTTTATATATGAAAACTACATTTTTCGCGGTTTTTTCTTTGCTGCTCGGCACATTCCAGCCACTTTCTTCTACGTTGACCAAAAATCTTGACGAAGAAAAAAGGGTTAGCGAAACTGCCCGCATTGCCGTCGCTCCTAAGGCGGCTCCCCGCATTGCTATTGCCGGACTGGGTATCGAATCCAGCACTTTTTCACCTGCGTTGACAACCGAAGAGGCTTTTCACGCCCGGTACGGCGATCAGGTTTTTGCCGCCTACCCATTCATGTCGCCGGACTCCGGTATCCGCGCGAAAGCTACGTGGCTGCCTGCATTGGTAGGCAAATCGCTCCCTGGCGGTGCTGTCACGCGTGAAGCTTACGAGTCGCTTGTGAAGCAAACGCTCGAATTGTTGAAAAAGAATGCTCCTTATGATGGTCTGTTCTTCGATATCCACGGCGCCATGAGCGTAGTAGGTCTCGACGACCCGGAAGGTGACTTCATTGTGCGTATCAGGGAAATGGTAGGTACAAAGACGCTTATCTCAACTTCAATGGACCTGCACGGTAATGTATCCTGGCGTCTGGCCCAGCATACCGACCTGATTACCTGCTACCGGATGGCGCCCCACGAAGATGCCATGCAAACGAAAAAACGCGCAGTGACGAACCTGCTCGCCAGACTCGAAAGCGGCAAGGGAAAACCTGCCTACAAAGCTTGGATCCCCATTCCCGTTCTGCTGCCGGGTGAAAAAACGTCGACGCGCATTGAGCCTGGAAAACGGATTTACGCAGCAGTGACACCGGCTTCCACGCAAAAAGGGATCATTGACGCAGCAATGTGGGTGGGATACGCCTGGGCCGACGAGCCGCGTAACCACGCCGTGGTTATGGTGACGGGTGACGACAAAAAAGCGGTAACTACCACCGCTGAAAAGCTGGCGAAAAGCTTCTGGGATGTACGGAAGGAATTTGCATTCGTAGCGCCGACAGGCTCCTTGCAAGAGGCTTTGGACAAAGCCGTAAACAGCGACAAAACGCCTTATTTCATCAGTGATTCAGGTGATAACCCAACTGCTGGCGGCGCCGGCGATGTTACGTGGACTATCACAGAAATCCTGAAAAGACCGGAGTTCCAGAACGAAAATGGGAAATCGCTGATCTACGCTTCCATTCCCGGTCCTGAGCTGGTGGCGGAAGCAGTGAAGGTGGGAGTTGGGGGAAAAATAGATGCATTAGCAGGTGCGAAAATGGATGCACGCTTTGCGCCGCCTGTGCGCCTGAAAGGAACTGTGACCGCCATCGAGCACGGCGACCGCAATGCAGAAACCGAAGTAGTGGTGAAAGTAGGGAGCGTGAGTGTCATTGTTACGAAAAAACGCAAGCCTTACCACAAGGAAGCAGATTTCACGCGGCTGGGACTGAATCCGCGCAAGTCCGATATCGTGGTTGTGAAAATAGGCTACCTCGAACCAGAGCTATACAACATGCGCGCAGACTGGACGCTTTCACTTACGCCCGGCGGCGTAGACCAGAACCTGGAAGGATTGGGGTATAAAAGGGTGAAAAGACCGATCTTTCCATTAGATAAGGATATGAAGGAGCCCGACTTGAAAGCCAGGCTTGTTCCCTCTTCTGACAGCAAATAACATTATTGAACCGGAGAATCAGGCGGCGCGATGCGCGCCGGCCTGTCTTCGGTTAATGAGATCACTTCTTTATGCCCGCGGAGCTTGTCAATAATTTGGTCCTCCGCCTCTCCTGTAATTACCCCGAACTCGAAAAGATTCGTAATTGTAAGTCCCTCTTCACAAAGTTCGTCTGCAACAGTCTTCAAACTGCCCAGGTAAGTCTCCGAAATGGTGATTACTACGCTTTTCATACGATCGGGTCGACAGGTGCAATGGATAATCCTACTCCTACATCAATGTTAGAAATCGGCAGTCTTTTTGCCAGGTTACGAAGCTCTGTCATAATCTGGTAGGGTGTTGCATTCGGAAATTTCTCCCATAACAATGCAGTTAACCCGGCTACGTGCGGCGTCGCCATACTTGTTCCTGAAATGGTACGGTAACGCATCGGCATCGGCCAGCTGGAATAAATCTCGACACCCGGACCAGCAATATCCACTTCTCCCCCATTCGGGTTGATTTTACGGTTTGAGAAATCTGCCACATTCAGGCTTGAATCGAGGGCGGCGACGGCCATGATCGACGGACAGTCCGCCGGGCTCCCTACCGGACTGAACTGGTTCATCGAGCGGCGGCTCTCATTCCCGGCAGCTGCTATCACCACGGTACCTTTTGAAAGTGCATACTGCGCGGCCCGCTCGTAAGCTACGTCATAGCTTTGACCTGGAAACACGCGCGAGCCCAACGACATTGAAATTACATTACATCCATTGTCAGCTGCCCAGGTCATTCCATTCAGGATCCACGCCTGGGCGCCGCTGCCTTCGTTGCTGAGCACTTTTCCGGCATATATAGCTGCGTTTTTTGCAACTCCGTATCGCATTCCGTTCGCATCCACATTGCCGCAGGCGCTGCCAATGCAATGCGTGCCGTGGCCGTGCATATCCTCGGCGGATTCCTCCGGTACAAACGAGTTGACGGTAATATTTCTTCCTGCAAAATCAGGGTGATTGGCGTCGAAGCCGGTGTCCAGTACTGCCACTTTTACGCCATTTCCGGTGTATCCCGAAACCATAGCTTGTGTAACATCGATCCCCCAGGTAGAGGGTACATTCAATACAGCAGGTATTTCATCGGGTACATACACTATCTTTTCGGGCACGATCATGTAGCTGGCGCCCGAAGCTTCCAGGATCCTGATCTGCTCTTCTTCTGCACCCACCAATGCGATTCCTAAGTCTTCATAAATCAATGCATCCGCACCGTCAATGCTGTTCTCGCTGATCGGTGCGCGGACGAACTCTCTTGTATTCGCCACGGAAAGTCCGCATTCGGATTTCAGAAAGCTCGCTGCCCGTGAGGAAGCCGCTACGCCTTCTCTGAAAATCACAAAGTACCGGCCCGTGTACAAGGGTTTGTCGTAGCGGTTTTTGTCGTAAACCTCCCTGACGAATTTTTCAAATGCTTCAACCCGCCCGGTGTTGTCGGGCAAGAACGTTTGTTTCCCTAGAACAGGCTTTTTCATTTGTTTTTATAGTTTGTTTGAAGTGTAATGCTTGTTATTTGCTCGACTTCATCGCCTTGACTTTTTTCAGGGAATTGTCGCGGGCAAAGGCTTCGTACTTAGGTGATTCCCTTCCGTAAATTGCTATTTTCCCTTCGGCATCGTTGTGAATGCCCCAGCCGTATCGCTTGGCAAGTGGCGAGGCACGCATGCAGGCCTGGCCTTTTGAGAAGAACATTTGTCTCGCACCTTCCAGCTCAGCTTCGGTCAGGTCATTTTTTTCGGCATAGATGCGGAACAGTACATCGTCAGAGGTGAATTTGTAGGGATTTTTGCTGACGATTTCGAATGCGATATTCGCCACAGTCCGCTTTTCTCCTTTCATCGGCGGCACTTCGCCTTCGACAGCCGGGCAATCCTCGGCTACTTCTATGAAGGTATTTTCGTAGTTTGTCGTATGTACTTTCATGTCGATAATGTGTTTTTACAAATCTAAAAACGTCCGGTGACAACAGTATGTCAGCAGCAGCCGGAATTATCCTTCCAAAAACCAGGAAATGTGCGTGCAGTCGGCGCATACGTAGCAAGTAGCCGATCTGTTGGCCCAGTCAAGACCCAGGAATGTGAGCCCGGGCGTGTTCAGCTGCGCATTTCTTTTCCAGAAAGTTTTATTAAAACAAACCGGGCAAACGAGCGAAGTTCCTTTGATCAACACTTCCTCTGCTTCTTCTGAAAATAGTCCCATTGTTTTTGAGCTTTTAAATCAATTATAAAAACTATTCTTTACGAAAATCAAAGACGCCGCCTCCCTGGCGCAGCAACATTTTCTTCTCTGCCGGAATAAATTCCATGGATAAGCTGCCGGCTTCAAACTTGAACTTGTCTTTATCAGTAGCTTCGAGCGTGAATGCGGGCTGCCCGCTTCCCTGCGCGCTAAGTACATTACCGGCGCGACTCACCGTGATTTTAATCGGGATCTGGTTGCTCGCATACACACCGACATACTTGTCCAGATCGGCCGGATCAGGTGTGTATGTTTTGAATTCTGGAATGTCGACCGGCTTCCCGTAAACCGCGCTGAGCATCGCAATAGCTACATTATTCGGCACCACCACTGCGCCGTTTGTGATATACGAATATGCGATTTTGTCATCAGGAAAATAACCTAACAGTGATCGAAAACCGTCAATGCCGCCCGTATGGCCGAAACTCTTCTTTTCGTAGAAAGGAATTTGAAATAACCCCATTCCAAAATTATCCCGCAGTGTCTTCATTTTGTCCAGACTTTGCGGCGTAACCAGCTTACCTCCGAACAGTGCATCTGCAAACTTTGTCAAATCCGTGGGCGTAGAAACAAGTGCGCCTGCGCCAGCGGGCACGGACATATCTGTTTCAGGCTGCTTCACCCATTTGCCTGCATATTCGTAAGAGTAACTCTCATTCGCCGGATTGATCTTGCCGCCCAAAGCTGTATTCGTAAGTCCGGCAGGTTTGAAGATTTTCTCTGTCAACAATGCACCGAAAGGCTTTTTGTTTACTTTTTCAAGAATGTAGGTGAGCAGCAAATAGTTGGAATTGCTGTAAACCGCTTTGGAATCAGGTTCAAAATCGCTGCCGCCTTTGGTGACGATCTCCACCATTTCGGCTTCGGTTTTCTTTTGCGTGTTCCATTTGACGTAGTCAGCGTTGTCGGTAAAGTTATGGATCCCGCTTCGGTGGGCGAGCAGCTGCGCGATGGTAATCTTCGAAGCGTTTTTAATGCCGGGAAAATATTTGTCGAGCGTCTCGGTAAGGCTCAGCTTTTTTTCTTCAATGGCTTTGAAAACCAGTACTGCCGTAAATGTTTTCGAGATAGAACCAATGCGGTACCGCGTATTCTGATCGGGCTTTTTCCTGGTTTCCACATTAGAGAAGCCCAATGTGCGGGTGTAAATCACATTTCCATTCTGAGAAATGGCGACGCTTCCCATGAATTTGTCATTCTTTTCGAGCGCGTCGAAATATGCGTCAAGCTTTGCTTTATCAATCTGCTGCGCGAATGCGGAGAGGGATACCAGGAAAAAGAATGCAATGTAAAATGCCTTACGGATCATGTGGAAGTGGTTTTGTTGTCGAATTCTACCACTAATAATAGCGAAAGCGATCCAAACGATCAAGAAGTAACTCCGGGATAATATATAATAAACATAGAAAGGCCCGGAATCTCATACACCTCTTTAACAAACCGAATGCAGACGAGAAACGCTCTGATCTGAATTTGTCGAAGGTGCCGTGATTCCGGGCCTGGATGTCTTTTATGAATTATTGTCTGCTCTGCTTTTTCTTCTTCTCATGGTCCACAATCGCGCCGGTACCGAGCCCAACGCCAGCGCCGATGAGGCTGCCGACTAAGGCTCCCTCCGCCCGGTTTTTGTTGACGATCGCGCCGGTTACTGCGCCGGTACCCGCTCCTACCACGGCACCTTTGGCTTTGTGGTTCCATCCAGCTTTACGCCGTGCGGCTGTTTGCGGAGCCTGGTTAGCAGTGGCTACAACCTGCTTTTCTTCCTTTACTTGTTCTTCCTGGCGCGCCTGCTCTTCTCTTTGCTGCGCCATTACATTGTTCATCGAGTCAACAATCGCCTGCTTTTCCATTGCTGTTTTCATCGAGTCAATGGTTTTTTGCTGTGCTCTTAATGCTGCTTCCTGCTGCTTCGAGCTACTGTTGCACGCAGACAGCATTGTGGCTGCGAATAACACTGAAACTAACGATTTCATGTTTTTATTGGATGGTTCTGGCGGTATACCGATCTAAAACCATGCCACCATTGGAAGTGGATCGTCGCGTGTAGCAAGCCGGTATTTTCAGGAATTATTTTGAGTAAATACCCTTCTGACGTGAGTTTCTTAACTAACCTATTTCCTAAAACGTCCCTTTTTGTACAAAAACGCTATGTTTAAGCATCTTAGCCATCTTTTTGCTTTCCTCTTTGTATCTGCTCAACTTTTTGCCCAAAACACAGACGGCAAATTCGCCGAAGCCGAATTACTCCTTAAAAAGGCCAATGGATTTAAGGGTATCTGGTACATGAACCAGCCTTCAAATGACGAATATGTCTACAAATACAGCGGCGGGCTCGCCGTTTACCCTGCCAATCACCGGCCGTTTGCCGTATATTCAAAAGCAGCAAACAAAACCTTTTTCTGCTTCGGCGGTACCGATTCACTCAATTCCACCCTGCTGCACAATGTTTCATTCTATGATCATCAAAGCGGCAAAGTCGCGAACCCGGTTACATTGCTCGACAAACACACCACCGATGCGCATGATAATCCCGTCATTTCAATAGATGACGCAGGATATATCTGGGTTTTCTCCACTTCCCACGGTATTACCCGACCATCGTACATTCACAAGAGTACGAAGCCTTACGACATTTCTGATTTTAAAACAGTACCTGCTACTGAAATCGTAGATGGTAAAGAGCAGCCTTTTAACAACTTCTCCTACTTTCAGGTATATCCTGTCAAAGGAAAAGGATTTATTGCGCTTTTTACCAAATACAACAAAGCGGCGCAACGCGTGATCGGGTTCAATACTTCCGCTGACGGGCAGCATTGGAATGAATGGAAAATCCTGGCGCACATTGAAGACGGACACTACCAGGTAAGTGCCGAGCGCGACGGGAAAGTGGGTGTCGCATTTGACTACCATCCGAAAGGAAAAGGGCTTAATTACCGCACAAACCTGTACTATCTCGAAAGTTCGGATTTTGGTAAAACCTGGCAGACGAACTCGGGTGAGTCGGTGGAACTGCCTCTTACAAGCTCGAAGAACCCCGCGCTTGTGCACGCTTATGATGCGGAAAAGAAGAACTGTTACCTGCTCGATATTGCATTGGACAATAAAGCAAAACCAGCCATACTCATCATTTCAAGTAAGGGATTTGAAGCTGGTCCGGCCAATAATCCGCGCAAATGGACTTTGTACCGCGGTTCCCGTAAAGGTTGGGAAGGGAATGTAGTAACCACGTCGGACAGCAACTACGATATGGGGTCCATTTCCATTGAGTCGAACAAGAAATTGAAGGTAATCGGGCCGACGATCGACGGACCTCAGGCTTATAATCCGGGGGGCGAGGTAGCAATGTGGCTCAGCAGGAATGGGGGCAAGAGCTGGGAGCTGGAAAAGCAACTGACGAAAAACAGTCCGATGAACCATACCTACGTGCGACAGCCTAAAAACGCGAACCCGGGATTTTACACGATCTGGGCTGACGGTCACGGTCGCAAGCCTTCTGAATCTTACCTCTACTTTTCTACCAAAGAAGGCGCAGTTTTTCGCCTGCCGCGTGACAGTAAGGAAGATATGATTACGCCGGAGCCTGTAAAATGATCAGTAAACCCAGAGAATTATTATCTTTAAAGAACCAAGCGCCCCAGGAAAATCCCTTCTTCTGAAAATCGATTACTTAACCATTTCTGGTATGAAAAGGTATGCGCTTATATTACTTCTGGGGCTGATTTTTTCCTGCAAAAAAGAGAAAGCTGATCCTGCAATTCCTGTCGGGAGTTTGTTTGAAATCAATTCTTCCAGCAACGTACAAACCCGCCTGGAATATGGCGACGGCAGAGTTATCCGCATTCTTAACTACAGTTCCTGTGATACACCTTACGCAATCAGCGAGTTTGGCTATTCCCGCGATCGGATTACCTCTATCCGCACGGGCAGCAGGGGCTTATTGTCTTCATGGAGCGGCGCATTGTGCGATCCGAATGAGAAATTTGAATACCAGAACTACACGGTTGAGTATGACGCAGAGGGACGGCAAAGCAAAGTAACAGGTAAAAACCTGACGGCGACCTATGAATATACCGGTAGCAATGCGCTCGTCAATGTGCTTTATCATAAGGAAAACATCAGACGGGTTGATCTGTTCAGGTTCGACGTTAACGGAAACGTTATTGAGCGACAAAATGCTGCGCCAAATAGCTTGGGACCTTCGCGGTACGAATATGATAACCACCCAAATCCCTTTTACGGATTGAACACGAACATCTTTCCTGATCCTTTCACGTCTCCGAACAATGTAATCCGCGCATTTGATTATGCTGGAAATCTGCAATGGGAGCGCAAGTTTACCTACGATGCGTCAGGCCGGCCGCTGACTTGTGATGAGGGCAGCGGGGTGCAGCTGGAATATCATTATCGTTGATCTAACGCACTAAATGCAGTTTCGTTGTAAGTTTGCAGCTCCTCTACAAGCTCAGCGATGAAAAATCTTGTTTACCCGCTTACTTTATTTGCATTCATTTTTTGGCTGATCCAACCTGCCAGTGCGGAGGAAAGCTGGAAGTTTGTGACTGAAAAAGATGGGATCAAGGTTTATTCGAAAGAGGTAGCAGGCTCGCGGATCAAGGCTTTGCAGGTACATTGCAGGATCAATGCACCGATAGCTGAAATTGTTTCCCTGCTCATGGATGTGGATGCTGCGACAGACTGGGTATCCCATACAAAATCCTGCAAACTGGTGCGCCGCGTTTCCCCATCTGAACTTTACTATTACTCCGAAATAAGCCTCCCGTGGCCACTTGAAAACCGCGATTTTGTTGCACGGATCTCGGTCTCGCAAAATCCTGCGACGGGTATAGTTACTGTGGATGCACCCGCTGTCAGCGGATTTGTACCTATCAAAAAGGGCATTGTCAGAATCTCGAAATCCACCGGCGTTTGGGTTCTGACTCCTGTTAGCACCGGGCAAACTCAGGTTCAATATACTTTGCAGCTGGATCCCGGCGGCGCGATTCCTGCCTGGCTGGTTAATTCCCTTTCAGCACAAGGCCCGATCGACAGCTTTATGAATATGAAAAAGCGGCTTGCAAAGTCAGCACCAGCCAAAACTAGCTAAGATACCTGGCAGCAGTTCCTCATTCGCCTTTTCCCGCATTCCCGAACTGCACTTTCCCATCAGCTTCATAAGTACCGAGGATTACACCGGTTGTTGATACCGTATGTTTGGTTAATTTGAAGTTGCCGGGCATTATCCCGTCCTGGAAAAGCTTTTTTCCTTTACCCAGAATGACCGGGTGAATAAAGATATTCATCTGATCGATCAATCCGTTTTGAAGCAACGATTGTATAAAATCCGCGCTGCCCCACATTTGCAGGTCGGGACCGCCCTCTTCCGCTTTAAGGGCTTTAACCTGCTCGACTGCGTCACCGTATAGAAAGACCGTACCTTCCCAGCTACCCTCCTTTCTGGTGCGGCTAGCGACATATTTCTTCACCTGACTGAATTTCTCGGCAATAGGTCCCGTCTGTGCCGGCCAGTACGGTTCCCAGATCTCGT
Organism: Dyadobacter crusticola DSM 16708; assembly: GCF_000701505.1. Lineage (GTDB taxonomy): Bacteria > Bacteroidota > Bacteroidia > Cytophagales > Spirosomataceae > Dyadobacter > Dyadobacter crusticola. The sequence goes on from NZ_JNJB01000007.1 coordinate 466,054, forward strand.
AAGTAAAACGCCCGAGCAGCAGATCGTAAGGCTGTATCATAATGTCCATCAGGATCTTGTCCGAAATTTCATCCGACTTCTTAGCAACCCAGCCGCCCAGGTCAAAACCGTTGGTGGTATCTTCGTTTGGCCCGCCCGGCCCCTGAATTACCCCGTCGAGGGTCATAAACTCATTGATGATGATCTTTCTCATGTTTTCTGGCTGTTCTAGGTTTTCTTCAAACTTGGTAATGCAAAGCTAAATGCACTCTCACCAAAAAGCAGGTGGAGAAAACGACAGCTTTGGGGCGGATTGCGACAAGTTTGGCGTATTCAAGTAAGGTAGAACCTTTCAGTCACGGTAATCTGCGTTGCGTGTTTGTCAATGGTCTTATATTCAGATCACGCGACTCTTTACCAATTTATTCGCAGCAGGTAAGGAATGTCACAGGATTAAAGAAAATTTATATTTTAGAGGTCAATTCTAAATACTACCAAGATGCAAATTGACACCACATATTATGAAAGATGCATTGAGACACTTGAAAAAGCTTACTCGCTGCTTTTGCAAGCAGATCCAGACGAGATAGAAAGAGGCGGAGAATAGCAGATGATAATCAGACAAAAAGATCTTCAATTATTGCGGCAAATTTTTGCCTCTATGGACACCCCGATGGACGTTTGGGCTTACGGAAGTCGCGTAAATGGGACCGCGCACGAAGGCAGCGACCTCGACCTGGTCGTCCGTAGTGAAGATTTGGCAAGATTAGATTCCGATGTTCTCTTTGACCTAAAAGATAAAATTCGCGAAAGCAATATTCCTATTTTGGTAGAGGTTTTGGATTGGGCCAGGATACCTGCAAGTTTTCAGAATAACATCGAACAAAATTATGAAGTAGTTTACGAGGGCATCCCTCTCGCATCCAACCTCAACTCCATTTGAATATTCGCCCGCTCGTATGGCGTAGGCCGGCCGGTCACTTTCTTGAAACCCAACTTATGATACAAGCTGATCGCCGGTTTTAGGATCGTATTACTTTCCAGATATACCCCCTTGGCCCCCATTGACTTCGCTTGTTCAATCGCCGCGTTACCCAGCTTCCAGCCAATGTTCAGTCCCTGCGCCTTCGGTGACACAGCCATTTTGGCCAGCTCGAAATCATATTCAGGATCATCCATTTGAATCAACGCGCAGACACCAACCGGCTCACCTTTGTACAATGCGACGAAAATGTAGCCGCCACGATCCAAGATATACGTCTGCGGGTGGTCGAGTGATTTGTAATCTGCTTCTTCCATTTTGAAGTAAGTCGAAATCCATTCCACATTCAGTTCGCGAAAAGCGGATTGGTACTGCGGTTCGTAGGGCACAATTTCCACGGCGCTGCTTTCGCGGCGTTTTCGCTGCTCCCGAACACGCTGAAAAAGTGATTTTTGTTCGAGCAAAAACTCCCATTCTTCGATGGCCTTCCACAAATCATAATTCGACTGCGCCGACAGTTCCTCCACTGCATTGTTTACGTCTTCATATTGATACTGGATCTTCTCAATAATCTCCTTCCCTGCCGCGGAAAGCTGCACCACATTCCGCCTGCCGTCTGTTGCGTCCTTTTTCTCGATCACCAAACCCTTTGCCGCCATTTCCCGCACGATCTTGCTCACCGAAGGCTGCGAATGCCCGATCTCCGTGGCAATTTCCGTTATCGTCACATCGTCCCGCTCCGACAGCACGTAGAACACCGGGAACCATTTAGGCTGCATATCGATGTTGTATAAGTTATAAATGGAAGAAGCTTCGTCAGTAAACTTTGCAGTCAACATTCTCAGCCGGCTACCCAGCGCAATCTTACCCGTTCTTTTAAATAGATTCATGTTTGCAAATAACCAATTACATAACTAATTATGCAAATGTAAAACTTTGGGCATTTATCAGTATAAACTGCTGTCATATTTTTTATGATTCGTACAAATGCCGCAGAAAAGCCGCAATCAAATCGTATCTTCTGACCTTACATTTGGTGCAAACAACTTCACAGATGAGCACATTAACTATCGCCGATCAGATCAGGGCTTTGCGCAAGAGCAAAGGTCTTTCACAGGAAACACTTGCCGACATTGCCGGTATTAACCTCCGCACATTGCAGCGCATTGAAAGCGGAAATGTTGAACCCCGCGGCGAAACGTAGCGGATGCTGGCACAGGCGTTAAATGTTACAATGGAAGAGCTGATACCCGTTCAAGTTCCAGCCACCGTCCCCATTGAAGAAGATCCGGGATTTTTAAAATTGATGAACCTGTCTGCACTGGCTTTGTGGTTTATCCCATTCGGCAACTTCCTCATTCCGCTTGGACTCTGGATTTACAGGAGAAACAAAATACATGGTGCAAATGAGTTGGGCAAGCGCATTGTCAATTTTCAGCTTACCTGGACAATAGTTACTTACGGACTGGCTTACCTGAGCATTTTCCCCGCACTCTCCGGAAATTTCTTCATCCGTCCATTTACAATGCTGGCGGTAATCCTCGCACTATTCGTGTGCAACACGATTTTCATCATCGTGACGCATAGTAAGATTGTGAGGGGCGACGAGAATGTATATCCATTTAGCCTGAAACTAATCAGCTAAAAAACGAAGTGATGCAGGTACGAGCAACCTGCATCACTTCTAACTTATTTAAACTTTGATCTAAAGCTTAATAAAAAAACTGCTCGGAAATAATCTTTCCATCCTGCACTTCGTACAGCATGATCTGGTTCATCTGAATCCTGCCAAAGTCCTGTAATGTAATATCAGTCTCCCGCGCAACCGCGAAATGGTTTCCTGTTACAATGGGTGCCGAAGTGTAGGCACGGTGCCCCGCTGTAATGGTACTGATAAACTTCTCCCCTATTTGGCGCACAGCTTCCCGACCCTCTGCGTAGCCTAAGTACGGCGAATGCGGCGGATCAATGCTTTTCACATTGTCCGAAAAGAATTCATCCTGAATCTGAAACCATTTTTCCTGTTGTGCCAGTTCGTGGTAGCGAGCTGCAACTTCCTGTGTTGTCATAAGTTCAATTTCGTAGGTTTTGTAAGGGACAAATATAGGTACTGGAATTTTCAGTTAGGGGCGGAAAATGGACGTTGTGAAGGCTCAATAAGACAGTTACATTAATTCCGCAAAGTCTCTAATTTCTTCCGCGTCTCGGGATGCTCTTCCACCGACAAAGACTTCTCATACTGCGTGATTGCGGCAGCTTTATCATTTCTTGAAGCAAAAAAATCTCCATATGAATCAAACGCATTCCAGCTCCGGGGATAGTTGACGGTATTCAACTTGAAAAACGCTTCGGCCATTACTTCATGCTTTTCCTGCATTGCTTGATAGCCGAGTGAGTTGACCATTTGCTCGGGCGGGAGTACCGGATAACCCATTTGCGTAGAAACATGGTTATAGTGCCTCATAATTTTTTCAGGAAATGCAAGGCCGTCTTTTTCAAAATCAGAATCGGTAAATTTTAGATTGTAAAAGTCGAAAATGAATCGAAAACCGTCGTACTCAGTGATCAGCGGCGCGGAACTGTGTGTGTCCTCAGCATAAAACTTGCTTTTATACCGAAGCCCAATTCCCGGGTTCGCTTTAATGTATTTGTCGAGGTCGACAATAGACCGAATATGCCGCGAAAATGGGCTCGGATCTTTTGCCGCATTCGCCAACGTAATGCCCTCGCTCAACGTATTGGCAATGCCTAGGTAAAGCGCAACCCCATTGTATTTGGTCGCACTAAGTGCCTTTTTCGTTGTTTCCAAAAACCTTGCATGATCAAACCACAAGCTCGGGTCAATGCATATGTAAGAATTAAAAAGTTGTGGCCGCGTGATCAGCGCATTCATCACCACCAGTCCGCCCAGCGAATGCCCGATCAGCATTTTATAAGGTGCCGTCGGGTACAGTGAGTCAATCTGCGGCATCAGTTCTTTTTCAATAAAAGCCAGAAACGCAGTACCGCCACCCGTCTGCCGCACAGCCGCACTGTCCATAAAAGGCGGGTCCACCGAAGCTTGGTTCGGCGTCATGTCCAGCCTTCGGTTCTTACTCCGTATCCCCACCACGATCATCTCCGGCACCACCATATTCCCATTCACCGAACTCAGCTGCTGCACCATCCCCACCACCGACTTAAAGTGCGACTCGCCATCCAGCAGATAAATCACCGGGTACCTTTTTTTGGAATACAGTCCATCCCCGGCGTCCGGTACGTGTACCATTACTTCTCGGGTTTGGTTAAGAATTTTGGATTGGATGGTATCCATGTGGCCGATTTGGATCGGGGTTTGAGCTAGTGTTAGAAATGGAAGAAGTAGAAGAAATGCAAATAGAAAGTGTCTCATAACCCGGTTAATGTATCGGTTTCTTACATAAGCGAGATTTTCGTTGAAATACTCAATGATTTTGTTTAAACCCTCCTTTGTCACCCTGAGCGGAGTCGAAGGGCAGGCAGCAAACTACAAACATGTAAGAAGCATTGTGCACGTTGCTTCGACTGCGCTCAGCATGACAAAGGTGGGAACTGGCAAACTTTTATTAACAAGTGCGCCAAACCGACATCACCATGCTTCATCAAAAAACCATCGACGACCTCCTTACCATCCATCAAATCTACATGGAACCCGACGTACCAACGTACGAGCGCGGCCGCGAGATCCTTGCCAAATATCCTGATGCCGAGCGCATTGAAGTGGATTCGCACTGGAAGATACCTGAGCTTTTCGGCTTCGAAGGCTCCGTAGAGGATTGGCTTTGGAATAAAAAGAATGTGCTGATTCTTGGTGCGAAAAAGGGGTTGACCTGTCGGCCCAATACCCGCAGCTCGCATTGGGTGGCGCCTTCGCAGTCCAATGGGTGCACCATGTCGTGCTCATATTGCTACGTGCCGCGGCGGAAAGGTTATGCCAATCCCATTTCCATTTTTGTGAACATCGAGCAGATTATGGGTTACCTCACGCGCCACGCTGCCAAGCAGGGAATCAAAGCCGAGCCCGACGCCATTGATCCTGAATATTGGGTATACGAAATCGGCGAAAACGGCGATTGCTCCGCAGATGCGGCGATTTGCGACAATGTAAGAGACATGATCAACCTGTACAAAACGCTGCCCAACGCCAAGCTGACTTTCGCCACCAAGTTTGTGAACCGCGAAATGCTCAGCTACGATCCGCAGCGCAAAACGCGCATCCGGTTCAGCCTCATGCCGCATCAAATGTCCAAGCTCGTCGACGTCCGCACCACGCCCATCAGTGAGCGCATTGCCGTTATGAACGAATTCCGCGAGGCTGGTTATGAGGTGAATGTAAGTTTCGCACCCGTGATTTATTACGAAGGCTGGCTCGACGACTGGTATGCGCTTTTCGAAGAAATGAACCAAGTCCTCGACGAGCAAACCAAAGCGCAGCTCGCCACCGAAATCATCTTCCTCACCCACAACGACCGCCTCCACGAAGTCAACCTCGGCTGGCACCCCAAAGCCGAAGAAGTCCTCTGGCGGCCGGATATTCAGCAGGTTAAGTATAGCCAGTCCGGGCAGCGGAATGTGCGGTATAAGAATAATATTAAGCGGGAGATTGTTGGTGAGTTGGTGGAGGCGGTCAAGACGCAATTGCCTTACTGTCAGATTCGCTATGCCTTCTAACGTGGTCGCCTGCCCTTCGACTCCGCTCAGGGTGACAAAGCTTTGAGCAACAAAGCAAATTTTACTTTTTGTCATGCTGAGCGCAGTCGAAGCAACATGCACAATGCTTCTTACATGTTAGTACCGTTGTGCCTGCCCTTCGACTGCGCTCAGGGTGACAAATGAGGGTATTTCCAAAGTTGTAGAGAGTAGTTCCAAAGCAACGAAAGCCAAAAACACTTTCTTACCGATTACATTTGGAAGCGAAGCGACCTTTGTCATGCTGAGCGCACCGGGCCGCCGAGCGGTCGAAGCACGCTGCTAACTTGGCAACCCGCCTTGTCATGCTGAGCGCAGTCGAAGCACCGAGCTAGCTCACCAACCATGAACAACACCACCCTCCCCCCAAAACCCCACTACCAAACCCTCGACGGCCTCCGCGGCATCGCCGCAATATAGTAGTCTGCTTCCACCTCACCGAACCCCTAGCCGCCAGCCGGCTCGAAAACGTCGTCAACCACGGCTATCTCGCGGTCGACTTCTTTTTCCTGCTCTCCGGCTATGTCATCGGCTATGCGTACGACGACGGTGGGACAAACTCACCGTCGGCGCTTTCCTTCGCAGGCGGTTCGAGCGGCTGCAACCGCTTGTGGTGCTCGGCATGACGCTCGGCGCCATCGGCTTTTATTACACCGACTCCCCCATCTTGCCTCTCATTCACACCGTGCCCCTCTGGAAGCTGCTCGTCGTGATGCTCATCGGGTGGACGCTCCTGCCCGTCCCGCTTTCGATGGATATCCGCGGCTGGTTCGAAATGCACCCGCTCAACAGCGTCGGTTGGTCGCTCTTTTTCGAATACATCGTCAACATCCTCTACGCCCTCGGCCTGAGGAAGTTATCCAACCGAGCATTGGCCGTTTTCGTCGCCCTGGCTGGCGCGGTGCTTTTGCATTTCGCCGTCACGAGCCCGAACGGAGACGTCACCGGCGGCTGGACATTGAATGCCGAACACATGCGCGTCGGCATCACGCGGACGATATTTCCGTTTTTCGCCGGCCTGCTCCTCTCCCGCGTCGCCCGGCCCGTCCGTATCCCGAATGCCTTTCTCTGGTGCAGCCTCCTCGTCGCGGCCGTTTTGCTCATGCCCCGCATCGGCGGCGCAGATCGGCTACCACCGGCGTGTGGCTATGAAAGAGGCTGAAATAGAAAAACAAGATCGATATTCACAAATAAACATTGCGCAAGCAATGCGAAGAAAACAAGGTGCTCAGGCCCGGCAAAAAAGCGGGGTGTGCGTAGGCCCTGAGCGCAGAAGCATTTTTTTGCCTTGATTTTTGGCGGCCGCCGCGCGGATACTTTTTATCAAGAAAAAGTATCAACCACCGGAGGCAGGCGCCTCCATGATCAATAAAAGCTCGACCCAGCCAAAAAACTATTAAGAAAGACTTTTTGAAGAAGAAGACCGCCTTTTCCGGACAGGCGCAGGTTCCGGCTCCGGCACCGGATTGAGCGTAATCTCCAATTTATTCCCAAAACACCGCACCGTCACCTCATCCCCACATTCAAAACCGGCATCCAGCAGCCACTTCCCACAAAGCCTGATTTCCGGCATCACCACATACTGATGCCAAGCCCGCGGCACATATTTGCTATAAACTGTCAACTGCCTTTCCGAAGGCGAAGAAGAATTTTTCTCGTGTGTCATAGTTTTTCTTTTAAGTTTTTACATTAACTGTTTAGCAAATTTAGCAAATTGTTTGATGTAATACGCTATACTCTGTAAATTTGCATTTTGGAGGTATTGGTTAAAGTTTTAAATAGCATTAGATAGCATGAAATATGCTTCTCATGCCCAAAACACGCATTAATCGGTTGAAGATAGTTCTGGCCGAACAAGGAAAAACGAATAGAGATTTAGCCCGAGATCTGGGCAAAGCTGAATCGACTGTGTCGAGATGGTGTACTAATGATGCTCAGCCTTCTTTGGAAATGCTTTATGATATTTCTGTTGTATTGAAAGTTGATATTCGTGAATTACTTGTGAGTACAGCTAGTTGATCGAGTGTCCACCAGCTATTCGAAAAATCATTTATCGCACTATATCCCGGATACTTATGCAAAATGACGTAAGCGAGGCAATGTTGAAAGATTTGAATGTCCTACTTAAAGATTTACCAAAGGATTGTATTTCAAAAATTGCTGTTAGCTATCAAAAATGCCAAATGCATATTTGGACAGAAATACCAGATGATAGAGAAGACATAGAGGGCGAATTAATTATGCTGGAAGCAAAGATCAACGCTAAATACCATAGTACGGGCTTTTACATGGTTCTAACTATTGTTGAAATTTGCGACCAGCTTCCCGTTCCTGACATTATGAAAATCCTTTGAACATACTTTCATAACACCATACTAACGCCGTAACGTTGCTGGGAAAACGTGGTCAACAATGTCTGAAATTAAACTTCGCAAACCCTCATTAAATTTAGGTTTAGATGAAATCAAGCGGATTTGAGGCGAGTAATTTTGCCCATAAACTATAAGCTCATCCTGCTCTCCGGGAAATATGAGAACTAAACCATCAACCTTTCTATAACGATCATTGGTAAACCCCGTATTCAGAATATATTTAAATATTGAATCGGGTAGATACTTATACTTTACTGTTTGATAACGGGAGTATTTAGAATCCATTACATAACTTAGGGACATACTCGACGAGCTGATTTGAATTATATAATCCGGCTTATAGTATGAGCCAAATCTCTTATCTATGCGTATTTGATCACTTATTGCATTAGGATACTGCATTTCATAATATATATTTACCGAAAACTCTCGATAGGAAAACGAAACTAAATTAGTTATTCCATCCTCCCTAGACGAAGTAAATTCAACGCCAAACATTGACATATTAAGCTTACTAGTAAAACCATGTACGATTTGATGAAGATTATAAACCTCGTACAATTGACTCAGCTTTCTTACATTAAGGAGATTAAATGCTCCATCTAAACGTAGCTTATAGTCATACAAATTTGCTATAACTCTATAAGCTTGACGATAGTGAGCTAAGTGGAAAAAAACGTTTGTTATCTTCGGTCTGCCAATTTTAGCAATTGTATCAGGAAAAATAAACTTATACTTCGTGTATAAACTTTTCAATCTCATTTCCAGCTCCAACGAATCTCTTAGCAGCTTCAAGTACGGAACTTTCCTTAGATCTCGAAAGTCAGCATATTCCTTGGAACCGAATTCCTTTTGTACTGAGACAGTGTTTTGAATACTACTTTTCAGCGTATTCAGGGTTAATATCATATATTTGAACGCACCAAGAATAGTCGCATTTTCGTAAGTATTTTTACTAAAAAATGTTATATCCGAAGCTATATGTCCTATATAGCCATAATCGGATCCAATGGGGATGGAATCTGGGTGGTTTTTATGAGCACCGTCAAATTGCACTTCATCCAAATTTTGCAGCAGCCAGGCTAATGATCTTTCTGATACAGCACTTGGCGTATAATTGACTATCTTCGTCTCCTTGGCCAACTTGAAACGGGCTGATTTATCAAAGGCAGTAAATAATGAGTCAAAGAGCTCTAAAAATGTACGACAAAAAAGGACAAATTTGGAGGTAAGATTGTATGAATCTCCTTCTTTTCCTACACTAGACTTTATACTACTTTTGGAAAAAAAATTATCAAAAATCTTATTATCGTTAGTCCAAAGAAATAATAGGATTTCCTCAATTTCAGCAATCTTAAACTTTTCTATCTGAATGTTAATCTTATAGACGTTACCACGGATTGAAAACGAGGCAGAACCAAAATAATCTTGAAAAAGCTTTGATGGCTTAACTGAATGAAGGCTATCAAATTTTGAAACATAAAGGTTCCTATCCAAAGGAAGATCTTCAATAAATACATCTTCTTCTAATTTACCAAATGTCTTACCCAAAAACTGAAACTCGTAGTCACCAAGTTCCTTTACATTATACGTCTCATCCGTTGGTAAGACTTCAACGATCCCATTGGCCACAACTTCAAAAAGCCTAAACATGTGACAATGTAAGAAAGTAGTTAAAATCATCCTGGAACATCTCACCTTCTTCGCCAATGAGAATAATATCGTTCAAAATCTTAGAAGATATATCGTATTTATTGTCGTCGAGCAAAGCTTTAAGTTCTTTCAACTTTACTTTTGCCCGACTACCTTGTACCTTAATAAGTGGTAATAATCGCTGCGATATACAATAATCCAGCGGTTTATTTTGTTCATACATTAAATTTTTAGCCACTTTACAATATTGCCTGATTGCGATCTGAACTCGGTGGCTGACGAAAATGCGCAACTCTTCAAATTTTTTAATAACCTGGCCAAACCGTTCTTCAAAATCTTCGTCAATTGAAATATCTAATTCCGTTGCGAAATCTAACAATCCAAAAATCTCTCGGCATCGACCGAATGACAATTCCAAATGCTGAATTTCCGAACCGGTCAACTTTGCAATATCAAATGATCGTTGGTTTTCCATCCGAATAATATTCACTCTATCTATGACTCGCGGGGAGAGCTCCTCAGTAGTCTGGTCGTAATTGATAGTCCCTATAAATCGTAAGTTATTGGCATATTCAATTATTTCTGAATTCCCGAGAAAGATTTTCATGCCAGAATCAGAATTTGCAACATTATCAGTCAAATTATAAAATGAAGACCAATAATGTTCAAGTGGACTCAAATTTGCCTCATCTAACAAGATATAAGACATTGGAGAATGATTATATATAATACTCCCAAAAATCTGGACAGCTACTTAAATTTCTATTTTAGTAGTTGACTATGAAAAAGGAACGCAGAAAATTCAGCGCAAGCTTCAAAGCCAAAGTGGCCATTGAAGCTATCAAAGAGGTTCAGACCGTCCAGGAACTAGCCTCCAAGTATGAGATTCATCCAACGCAGATAGCGGCCTGGAAGCGGGAGTTTCTGGAAAAGGCGGAGCTCGTGTTCAGCAAAGAGGTACCGACGGCTGGGAATGACACTGAAAATACAAAGGAGAAAGAATTGTATTCCAAGATCGGAGAACTTCAGGTTCAGGTAGATTTTTTAAAAAAGGTCTT
>NZ_JNJB01000008.1 GCF_000701505.1 Dyadobacter crusticola DSM 16708
AGACAAAAGCAGCAAGCCAACGAGCTACTAAAAAGTGAAGAAGGAATTGCTAAAAGAAAGAAACGGTGCTTTGATGTCGAACCGGTCTTTGGCAACATCAAAAATAACCACGGCTTCCGCCGGTTTATGCTCCGCGGCAAGCAAAAGGTCGAAATCGAATGGGGACTGATCGCATTAGCCCAGAATCTAAGGAAAAGAGCAGCTTAGGAGCGCCCGTTTCTTGCTTTTTAAGCCGAAAACAGCCGATTAGCTTTGAATGGATCGATATCGCGTTTCAATTTCCACTCAGTTTAAAGCAAATGGACGAGGGTGCCTCGGCTAAAACTGAGACACCCTCTTCAAACGTTCCTTCGTCTTATTCTTCTCCTTGCAAATTCTCAATATCACGAAGATCTTGCGGCCTGCCTAGCGTTTTTTTGTTTTCAAGAAGCTCCCGAAGCCCAATGAAATTGACAGGAACACCGCGTACTTGGAGAATTTCTCGGTTGGAGTAGCATTCTTCAAATGTTACTCCAACCGTCATGGTCATAATATCAATATAATGATCATACTTGCTAAACGCCAAATAATTAGGCACCTTGGTAAAATCAGACTCTTCAAATTCGTCATTTGTATAGCCATATCGGAATAACGCTTTCACCAAACGCTTGGCATTATCCAATGTCGAATTAACAAAAATGTCAATATCTCCTGTCGTGCGAATAAATCCGTGAGCGATTACCGCATGTCCGCCCAAAATGACATATTCAACCTTTTCCTCGTTTAATAGGCTGATCAGATTTAAGTATTCTGGTTCCATAGCCCAGCGGCTTGTTTTTCGGATTCGCGTAATATATTTCCTTTGCTGAGCGCATTAGCTTCAAAGCAGCTTCCAAACGTTCCTCCGGCGTTTTAGACCACCAATATTCTTTGTCATAACCTGGAAGATCTTCAATTTTTGATGTTTTGATAATCTTGTCCATAGTTCGCGAAGCTTAATCTCTCTCAAGATGACAAATCAATCCCTAAACAACCCTCACCAAATGATTCTTCTTCCCCTTCGAAATCAGCAAAAATCTGTCCTGCAACAATGAAAATTCACTCAAAGTCTGCGCTTCGGAAGTAACTTTCACCTTATTCACACTCACTGCATTCTGCTGAATTGCTCTCCTGGCTTCGCCTTTTGAAGGGTAGATTTCGGCTTTGGTAACTGTCGAAATCAGGTCCAGGATATTAGCTGTTCCATTCCATTCTTCTCGGGTAATTTCGGTTTGCGGTACACCGTTGAAAATCGTGTCAAACTCATCGACTTCAATGCATTGCAAAGTTTCCAGCGTGGCTTTCCCGAACAGTACTTCCGAAGCTTTGATCACAGTCTGATACGCCTTTTCGGAATGAATGCGGATTGTCAGCTCGGCGGCGAGTGCTTTTTGCATGATGCGCAAATGCGGCTCGGCGGCGTGGCTTGTTTCCAGCGCTTCGATTTCTTCGCGACCTTTTAATGAAAAAACGCGCAGGTACCTCGGCAAATCTTCGTCAGCCTGGTTTAGCCAAAACTGGTAGAATTCGTAAGGAGACGTTTTTTCAGGATCCAACCAGATATTCCCGCCCTCACTTTTTCCGAATTTCGAACCGTCGGACTTTGTCAAAAGTGGCGTTGTGAGTGCGTAGGCTTTGAAGTAACCTTCTTCGTCACCTTCTTTTCTGCGGATGATCTCAGTGCCGGTCGTGATATTGCCCCACTGATCAGAGCCGCCCATTTGCAGGCGCACGTTTTTGTTTTTGTATAAATGGTAAAAATCGTAACCCTGTAAAAGCTGGTACGAAAACTCTGTGAAAGATATCCCGGTTTCCAGACGCTTTTTTACAGAATCTTTGGACATCATATAATTGATACTCAGAAACTTACCTGCTTCACGCAAGAACTGTAAAAAGCCGATTTCTTTAAACCAATCATAATTATTGACCATTTCAGCCGAGTTCTCACCGCAGTCGAAATCGAGGAATTGCTCCAACTGTTTTTTTATACCTTCCTGGTTGAAACGCAAAGTATCTTCATCCAGAAACGAACGCTCGGCAGCTTTGAATGAAGGATCACCGATCATTCCCGTGGCACCACCCACCAATGCAAAAGGCTTGTGGCCAGCGCGTTGGAAATGCACGAGCAACATAATCGTGGCCAAATTACCGATATGGAGAGAGGAAGCCGTGGGATCGAAACCAATGTAGCCGGAAGTCATTTCCTTTTTCAGTTGTTCCTGTGTGCCCGGCATCACGTCGTGCAGCATTCCGCGCCAGCGCAGTTCCTCTATAAAATCTATTTCCATTGTGAGATTAAAAACTTTTTCGGATCGAACCGCAAAGGTAAAAGTTATCGTCTTGAAAAATTGGTCAGCGGCAAGGTTTTGACCATACGAGGCTCATTTTTACTTAAATTAGTATTCAGAAAAGAATTTTCTGCACCATTAATATTTTATATCGATGTATTTAAAACTCACACTATCAGTGCTCTTGCTACTTTTTGCATTTACATTCCAGGGATTTGCACAAACCACCTATTGTAATCCGATGGACATCGATTACAAATACAACTTCGAGCAGCTCAACAAAAATATCAGTTACCGCTCTGGTGCAGATCCGGTGATTATCAACCACAAAGGTGAATATTTCCTATTTGTCACAATTTCAGGCGGGTACTGGCATTCGAAAAATATGCTGAACTGGAAGTACCTGACAGCCAACCGTTGGCCTTTTGAAGATATGTGCGCGCCTGCCGCTGTTTCAGTGCGGGATACTTTGTTTTTGTTTCAATCAACATTCGAGTCGCGACCGATTTTGTATTCCGTGGCGCCGGAAAAAGGCATTTGGGAGTTTTACAACCGCTGGACGCCGCGGCTGCCGAAAGATATCGGCCCCTGGGACCCGGCGCTTTTTCATGATCCGGACACCGACAAATGGTATATGTACTGGGGCTCGTCGAATGTGTACCCGATTTTCGGTTCGGAGCTGGATTATGCCAAAAGGCTGGCATTCAAAGGCGATTACAAAGCAATGTTTTGGTTAAATCAATATGAACATGGCTGGGAGCGTTTCGGCCCCAACCATTCGGATCCATTCAAACCATTCACCGAAGGTGCGTGGATGACAAAGCACAAGGGTAAATACTACCTGCAATACGGCGCGCCGGGCACGGAATACAATGTGTATGCAAATGGTACTTACGTAGGCGACGACCCGCTCGGTCCATTTACTTACGCGCCTTACAACCCCGTTTCCTACAAGCCTGGCGGCTTCGCAACGGGCGCTGGTCACGGGAATACATTTCAGGATAATTATGGAAATTATTGGAATACGGGCACAACCTGGATCGGGCTGAACTGGGGAATGGAGCGGCGGATTGTCATGTACCCGGCCGGCTTTGACAAAGACGGACAAATGTTCGCCAACACGAGATTCGGCGATTTCCCGCACAAAATGACGACCAAAACCTGGACCGGCAAAGGCGACGAACAGTTTACGGGCTGGATGCTTTTGTCCTATAAAAAGCCTGTAACTGCCTCATCTACGCTCGACTCGATGGCCGCCGCCAAAATCTCCGACGAAAACCCACGCACATTCTGGGCAGCAAAACAGAACAAGCCAGGCGAAACTTTGACCGTTGATTTGGAAAAAGAGCATGAAGTAAAAGCTGTGCAGGTCAATTACACGGACTACAAATCCGACATTTTTGACAACAACCCTGAAAAAGTTTACACACAATTTAAAATCCTTACCTCAAAAGACGGAAAAAAATGGGAGCCAGCCGCCGATATTTCCAACGAACCGAAGCGCGACCGACCAGTGGCTTACATTGAGCTGACAAAACCTACGAAAGCAAGATATGTACGCTACGAGCACATTTATGTAGCCTCACCCATTCTGGCGGTCAGTGAATTTCGGGTTTTTGGAAATGGCTCAGGTAAAGCGCCTGCAACTCCAAAAAGCTTTACCGCTGTCCGCCAGAAAGACGCAAGGAATGTGGATCTGAAATGGGAAAAAGTGCCGGGCGCAATCGGGTATAATGTACTTTGGGGCATTGCGCCGGACAAGCTTTACCAGACTTACCAGTTCTGGCACGACGAGCCGAATGCGTTTGAATTGCGCGCATTGAATGTTGGTGTTCCATATCATTTCCGGATTGAAGCTTTTAATGAGAATGGGGTTTCGGAGGTGAGTGAAGTGGTTGGGATTAAGTAAAGGTATCTTTCGTTACTTTCACAAAAATTATTTTAAAAACTCTTGTAGAGTAAACCACAAAAACATAACTTTGAATGAAGAAATTTTCTTCAATCCCGGAAGCATTTGATTGGTGGCTAAAAAACATTTACCCGACCTTACCAGCAGATGTTAAAAAGGGAAAACCTGTTTCTGCCTGGCGAGATTATACGCATGGAGGCGGCGTTTCAGAAAAGAGAATGAAGGAAATATTAATTGAATTCGGTCGATTCAAGATCGAGACAATTATTACTTACGAGCCGTAAACCGGCTTTTTATTTGATCTATATTTGTAGAGTATTCTACATAAAATTTTTCACTTAAACACTTTCAAAAACTATGAACACACTTAAAACCGAATTGGCAAACCAAGCCTTGATCAAGAAGAATGAAATCATTGATGAGTTTTTTGCAACCGACCACGTGAGCGAAATAGTGGAATCAATGCATTACATGGTTGAAAGTTTTCTATTCAGTACGAACCTGGAAAATATTACTCCTGAAATGCGCGTACATATTGTGAACCAGTTGAGAGTCGCTACCATGCTGACGAAGCTTGGAAGTTAGGGCACAGAAAAAGCCGCGCAATAGAGATACGCGGCTTTTTGATCTATTTGAAATGAAGCCTAAGCTGCGATGTAACTCAACATCTTAGTAACATTGCTAAGACCTAGCTGGATTGTATCAACGGATTTAGTGCCGTGATAGTAACCAGCCAAATGCAATTCGTCATAAACATTCGCAAGTAGTCTCAACAGCTTTTTATCGTATTTCCTTATCCTGGCAATATAATCTTCAATGCTGGTTGGTTTCTTGAAATGGATGCCTTCTTTTTGCTTCAAGAATTCATCCAAAATAAGGAGTGCCGCAGAGTATGCTGTGCCTGATGCCATTTTAACATACTTCACATCGGCATACAATCCGTCTTTTTTGCCGGCTTTTTCGCTGAGAATTGTGCGTGCATTCTCCAAGTAGCGTTGCGCTTCCTGCGCTGCTGATCTTTGTTCGTGTGTTTTTGCTGACATGAGATAATCTAGTTTACGCTTCTTTAGACGGGAGTGAATAGATAAGTAACGCCAATCTGCGACAGTTTTTTAATTTACTCTTTTTGCATCGACTCAGCTTCTTCCGGCAAAAAAGTAATGTCTTCATAAATTGCAGCGACCGACAGCGAAAATCCCAAGTTGTCAAATGGGACCTCGTCTGCTGGATCAGCAAAAGTCTGGTAAGTCCAAATGTCATCCTCGTCGGAGCGGGTGAACAATTGCACGTAACATTCGTGTTGCGCAACCAGAAGATAATATTGTAGCGAGGCGATTTGCTTGTAGAGTTTTAGCTTGAATACCTGATCGTAGTTGGCAGAGCTGTCCGACAAGACCTCCACCAGAATGCTCGGATTACGCACAATGTAAGTGCTTTTGAAATCTTCGACAGAGCAGGTAACTATCGCATCGGGATAACAGTAAGTGAAATTTGGAATGCATTCCACTTTCACGTTTTCAGCAAATGTCTGACAGCCTCTTGGTTTGAAAATACCTTTTAAAAGCGTCCTGACGTTATCGACGATCCGATTGTGATTCAGCGTCGTGCCGGCCATAGCATATAATCTCCCGTCATAATATTCATGACGGACTTCACTTTCCTCTTCCAGTTTGAGGTATTCAGCTATGGTAAGTTTCGGCTCGGCCATTAGTGCAAATCCCATGTGTGTAAAGTGTTTTAAGTGATTTAACAATTTACACAAACACAATTTAACGATTCAAATCCGATTATCCTGCGGTGTGAAAAATGTGGTGCCGAATTGCATGATTAGCTGGCATAATTTTCATGTTTTCTAGGTCATGCCAGCACAACCTTTACTCCAATTTACCGGCAAAAGTATATACTGCTCCGTTGCCGATGTGCATATCGATCCGTGGATCCCCGTCGACCGCGCCATTATCACGCACGCGCACAGCGATCACGCGCGCTGGGGAAGCCGGCATTACCTTGCACACAAGGATAGTGAGCCGATTTTGCGTCTTCGTCTGGGGCAGGATATTGACCTGCAAACGATGGAATATGGGCAAAAATTCATGATCAATGGTGTTAAATTCTCGCTGCATCCGGCTGGGCATATCATCGGTTCAGCGCAGGTTCGGGTGGAATATAAAGGGGAAGTATGGGTGGCGAGCGGTGATTACAAGCTGGAAAATGATAATGTATGTACGCCTTTTGAGCCGGTAAAGTGTAATGTATTTATTACGGAATCTACCTTCGGGTTACCTATTTACAAATGGCAGCCGCAGCATGAAGTAATGACCGAAATCGATAACTGGTGGGCGCAGAACCGGGCGGAAGGAAAGGCCAGCGTGATCATGGGTTATTCTCTAGGTAAAATGCAGCGGATCTTGAAAAATATCCAGTTGCAGGATGGACCCATATATGCACACGGTGCTATTTATACTGTAAATGAAAGATTACGGGAAGCAGGTTTTGATCTGCCAGAACTAACTTTAGTAACCAAGGAAACAGACCGAAAACTCTTCAAGGGCGCATTGATCGTTGCGCCGCCTTCGGTGGATAGCAGCACGTGGATCAAGAAATTCGCGCCTTTTTCGCTGGGTTATTGCTCAGGTTGGATGGCGTTGCGAGGCGCGAAAAACCGCCGGGCTGTTGACCAGGGATTTGTGCTGAGCGACCACGTGGACTGGCCTGATTTAAATACGGCTGTTGCGGAAACGGGAGCCGAAAAAGTATACGTAACGCACGGATATACCAGCATTTACGCGCGCTGGCTCAATGAAAATGGGATTGAAGCAGCCGAGGTGCATACGATGTACGGCAATGAGGATGAAAGTGAAGAGGAGGAAACCGTGCAGGATGCGACAGCCGGAAAAGAATCCTACGAGCAGCACAAGCAGGAACTGGACGCAGAAGTGTCAAACAATGCAAGCGAAACAGAGCTATGAAACAGTTTGCAGATCTTTTCATGAACCTCGACCGCACGAATAAGACGAACGCGAAAGTCGATTTTCTCAAACAATATTTCCTCGAAGCTTCTGACGAAGACAAGCTCTGGGCACTGACCCTTTTCACTGGCCGCCGACCGTCTTTTAAGGTCAATCGCACGATGGTGAAAGAATGGGCTGCACAGGAGGCGAATGTGCCGATGTGGCTTTTTCAGGAAAGTTATCAAAGCGTAGGCGATTTAGGAGAAACCATTTCATTGCTTTTGCCAAGAACCGGAAGTACAGGTTCGGACAAAACGCTGACCGGCTGGTTTGAATACCTGGGCGAGTTGCCGGGTATGACAGATGAAGAAAAACACGCGCACATTGTCAATGCCTGGTCGCAGCTATCGCAACACGAAACTTTCGTTTTCAACAAGCTTTTGATGGGCAGTTTCCGCATCGGTGTCTCGCAAACTTTGGTTGTAAGGGCCTTAGCCGAGGCAACGGAAACGGATACCAATGTAATTGCGCACCGTGTAATGGGCCAGTGGGAGCCACAGAGTACGACTTTTGAAAAGTTAATTTTGGATAAAGGTGAAAATGACAACGCGTCACGACCTTATCCCTACTATCTCGCTTATCAAATCGAGGGCGATGTTTCAGACTTAGGTGATCCCAAAGACTGGTTTGCAGAATGGAAGTGGGACGGAATCAGGTCTCAAATTATTCACAGAAATAACGAGCTTTTCATCTGGACACGCGGCGAAGAACTTTCCACTGAAAAATTTCCTGAGCTGCATTTCCTGGCGAATGTTTTGCCAAATGGAACCGTGCTCGACGGTGAAATTGTGACCTATCAGGAAGGGAAACCAATGCCTTTCAATGTGCTGCAAACGCGAATTGGTCGAAAAAACCTCTCTAAAAAAGTGCTCGAAGAAGCACCTATCGCATTTTTAGGCTACGATATGCTGGAATCAAATGGCGTGGATATTCGAGGTTTGACCCAGGAGCAAAGGCGCGCTGAGCTGGAATTATTGCACAGCCAGGTTCCCGGACAAACTGTATTTTACCTCTCACCATTAATTGATTTCAAAGATTGGCAAGATCTGCGTGATTTGCATTCGAGTTCGCGAGAACAAAACGCGGAAGGTTTTATGATCAAACGAAAAGCGGGCACCTACCAGGTAGGCCGCAAAAAAGGCGATTGGTGGAAATGGAAGGTAGATCCGCTGAGTGTCGATGCAGTTTTAATATACGCCCAAAAGGGCTCCGGCCGCCGCGCAGAATTATTTACAGATTACACTTTTGCAGTTTGGGGTGAAGATGGGAAGCTGGTACCTTTTGCAAAAGCTTACTCGGGATTAACCGACCAGGAAATCGGGCAGGTTGATTATTTTATCAAAAGAAATGTTCTTGAAAAGTTCGGCCCGGTACGTACTGTTAAACCCGAGCTCGTTTTTGAAATTGGTTTTGAAGGAATCAACGAATCTACCAGGCATAAATCGGGCATTGCGGTTCGGTTTCCCAGGATTTTGAGATGGAGGAAAGATAAGAAGGCGGAGGAGGCAGATACTTTGGAAAACCTGAAAGGGATCTTAGAAATGTATAAATAGCTGGTCACCCAGTTCAAGTTTGCCTACTTTCTTTTTAATTGACATTTCGAAAAATGAAGTGATACTTGCGGAGCAGGCTAATTCTCCATTGGAGATAATTTTATACGCAGGCTGCGATAGCTTATCTTTTTCACCCGATGCCCATAAAATAATGTGTGTGTCCAGCAAATAGCGCATTTACATGTATTCTTTTAAATCGTCCAGCGGTTCATCAAAATCATCTGACATTCTGATTGTGCCTTTCATAGTGCCCAGCTCTCGATCTCTGCGAATGGAACTATGTTTTTCCTCAATGAAAGTAATCGAAACCTTTGCCCTATCCGTCACCGGCGGCTCCTCACTTAACGTTACCTGACCATTTTCAAAAACTCCTTCGATCGTCGTCCACATATTGGTATAGTTTTATTTTATTAGACAGAACGTTCATTTAGCTTGCTAAATTTAAACATTATTCAATAAGTACTGACAACAACCCGCACCTCTTGACCAAATCACGTGGACATATTATCGCTGAGCAATGGTTTAAGTCCAAAAACTGGAAATGGGCGGATTTTCAAAAGGAAGCGGCTGCTGCTTATTTGGAGGGAAAAAGTGGCTTAGTAAATGCGCCCACCGGGAGCGGGAAGACCTATTCACTTTGGGTACCGATCCTTATCCGGCACATCAATTCGCTGCCTGCCAAAGAGCCCAAAGCTAATCCGAAAGAACCGAAAGGTAAGTCAAAGGAAGCAAAGACAAAGCGGGGATTGCAGGTACTTTGGATTACACCATTGCGTGCGCTTTCCAAAGATTTGTTCCGGAATATGGAATTGGCTGCGCTTGAAATGAACCTGACCTGGCGCGTTGGAATGCGTACAGGCGATACCAATGCCAAAGATCGGAGCGACCAGAAGAAGCAGATGCCTGATGCTTTGATTATTACGCCGGAAAGTCTGCACATTTTATTTGCTCAAAAAAACAATTCAGAGCTGTTCAAAAACCTCCATACTGTGGTGGTAGACGAGTGGCATGAATTGATGGGCAGCAAACGCGGTACGCAAACAGAACTCGCGCTAGCCCGGTTAAGGAAAATGAACCCAAACTTGCAAACCTGGGGGATTTCGGCAACAATCGGTAATCTCAATGAAGCCAAGCAGGTGCTGCTCGGAATGCGTTTTCCGGAAGGAAATTCGGTGATTATCAAAGCGAATACGGACAAGAAGATTCTCGTAGAAAGTATTATCCCTGAACGCGTTGAGACTTTGCCGTGGTCGGGGTATATGGGGACGCGTTTGGTAGATCAGGTGGTTGAAATTGTAAACCAGAGCAGCACTACGCTGCTTTTCACCAACACCAGATCAGGTACCGAGATCTGGTACCGGACAATTATCGACAAATACCCGGAATTCGCAGGAATAATGGCATTGCACCATGCTTCACTGGACCGGGAGATACGCGATTGGGTGGAAGAAGCTTTGCACGATGAAAGACTGAAATTGGTGATCTGTACAGCCAGTCTGGATTTGGGTGTCGACTTTCGACCGGTGGATACAGTAATACAAGTTGGCAGCCCAAAAAGTATCGCGCGGTTTATCCAGCGGGCGGGACGGAGCGGCCACCGGCCGGGCGTGGATAGCAAGATCTATTTCTGTCCGACGAATGCATTGGAGCTGATAGAGGCGGTTTCGTTGCGTGAAGGTGTTGCCAAAAATATCCTCGAAGACCGCCCGCCTGTCGCTCACGCATTTGATGTATTGGCTCAATGGATGATGACGCTGGCAGTGGGTGAAGGGTTTGACGAAGCGGAATTATTTGAAGAAGTGCGCGACAGCTACGGTTACCAATACCTGAACCGCCAGGAATGGGAGTGGCTTTTGGGATATATTACCACCGGCAGCTCCTCACTTACAGTTTATGATGAATATAAAAAAGTAGAGCGTGTCGATGGGCGCTATATGGTTACCAGCCGGCGCATAGCATTGCGCCACCGGCTGAGTATGGGAACGATCGTTTCTGAAACAGGTATTAAAGTGAAACTGCAAAGCGGCAAATACCTGGGTACTGTGGAAGAATCTTTCGTGACGTGGATGAAACCCGGCGATGTCTTTACGTTTGCAGGTATGACCGTCGAGTTTATCAGGATCCACGAAATGACAGTTACCGTGAAAAAGGCCGAGGGTAAAAAAGGTTTCCTGGCCCGTTGGGCGGGTGGCAGAATGCCCCTTTCTTCGCAGTTATCAACATTTATACGGGAGCGACTTGCGGATGCGATTGAAAATCCATTCAAGGAGAAAGAGCTGGCGAAAATGCAGCCGCTACTGGAATTACAGGCTGAGCGGTCGATTATCCCAAAAACAGACGAGCTCCTGATCGAGCAATGCGAGACGCGGGAAGGCCACCACGTTTTTATTTTTCCATTCGAAGGCAGGCTCGTGCATGAAGGTATGTCGATCATCCTCGCCTACCGGATAAGCAAGCTCACTCCGATTACCTTTTCGGTTGCAATGAACGACTATGGTTTTGAGTTGCTTAGTGATCAGTATGTTGATTTTGAAAAGCTCTTAGCTGAAAATGATCTTTTCTCAACCAAACATCTCGTCGACGATATTTACCAGAGCGTAAATGCCACCGAGATGGCCAAACGAAAATTCAGGGAGATTGCAGCGATTTCCGGGTTGATGTTCCAGGGATACCCTGGAAAAAATGTCAAAACAAGACAATTGCAGGCTTCAAGTTCGTTGCTATTTACAGTGATGAGCAAATACGAAGACAATAACCTGCTGATCAAGCAAGCCTACCAGGAAGTTTTGACTTATCAGCTGGAAGAAGTGCGGATGCGGCAGGCGCTTGACCGGATCGCAACACAGAAGATCATTGTCAAAGAAACACCCAAACCCACACCATTTTCTTTTCCGATCATGGTGGATCGATTAAGAGAACAATTAACTTCGGAGAAGCTGGAAGACAGAGTCCAGAAAATGATCAAACAGTATAGTAATGCAGATTGAAATCAGAGGGGAACATTTTCAGTTATTAACACAAAAAGCCATTTTTTGGGAAGAGACGCAGACATTGTTGATCGGGGACCTGCATTTAGGTAAAATCACCCATTTCAGAAAAGAAGGGATTGCGCTGCCGCCTAATGCGATTGACAACAACTTTGCGAGACTGAATGAGCTTGTAAAAAACACCGGCGCTACGCGCATTATCTTCCTCGGCGATCTTTTTCACAGTCAATACAATGCAGAATGGGAGCTTTTCCGCGACTGGCGGCAGTCGCACCATTATATAGAAATGCTGATTGTGATCGGTAATCACGATATCCTGCCTGTAAGCTTGTTTTTAGAGGCTGACCTGGAAGTGCATCTAAACGATTATGAGGAAGGTGATTTCGTTTTTACACATCACCCCAAAACAGATGCTGTTAAAGATAAATTCGTATTTGCAGGACACGTGCATCCCGTTTTCACAACCTATGGGAAAGGCCGCCAGAGTGTTCGCCTGCCTTGTTTTGTAGTCGACAACCACCAGGCTATCCTTCCGAGTTTCGGCGTTTTTACCGGTGGGTATCAAATGGACCTGGCCTCCAACCGGAAGATATATATCACTACGGAAACAAAGGTTTTTTCGGTTTGTTAAAATCCGGGTATCATGCAAATACAAGTGTACCCTGACATTCCTTCGAAAGGCATTACCTGCAAACGGTATGGCTTTGAAGCGAGCGGAGATTCCCGTGATAACTACAATGCTTTATTTCAGGAATGTTCCGAGTATTTGCGGCAACTGATTTTTGAAGGAAAGTCAGGAAATTGCTATCTAATCCTCGTAAAAAACAGGCACGCAAATCTTTCCGAAAGGGATCTTGACAGAGAAAAGTACGTAAGCGCAGAAGTGAAGAGCGGCGATGCAATTGTGTTGGGATATTTGCTCTTGCTGACTCCTGAAAACTTTAACAAATACATTAGCCACATATTAAATACCCGTAATTGCTTCCTTATCTGCTCCGATCAGGATCTCTTGCAGGTTGATTTCTTGAAAATAATACTGCCTTATTACCAGGCAACTGACAATCCGCCCTCGATAAATTATCTGCAAGTGGTTCAGGAACAATGCCGCGCCGGACAAATTATTTTCAAGATCAGCGACGACGGAGATGACAACTACATTGCGGTAGACGCATTCGAAAAAGCCTGAAAACAAAAAGAGACTGCCAGTAAAGACAGCCTCTTTCCCACTATTTGTTCAACTTATTTTTATTCTACTACGCTCAACTTCACTGTATTCGTCTTGCGTTGTCTTGAAACCGGCATGCTCAGGGTGTTGATAAATACATCTCCCTTTTGCAATTCACCTTTTTCTACGAGGAATGTCTTGATATCCTCGATCAGATCGTCTGTGGAAACTCCCTGGTCGCGATCGTAATAATATACTTTGGTCCCCCAATACAATGCGAGCTGGTTCATCAATACTTTGTTGGAAGTAAAAATGATAAGGCTTGCTTTTGGACGGTGGTGTGAAAGGCGGAAAGAAGTGTAACCTGACCGCGTGATACCAATAATTGCGCTTGCTTGCGTATCACGGGCAAGGCGGCAGGCACTCATTACTACGTTGTCGTTCAGCTTGTAAGCCCCCGGACTTTCGTTTACAAATGCATGGTGTCTGAAATAAATGCTGTTTGTAGATGCTTCTACGCGCTCAATAGTGCGTGTCATGCTTTCAACGGCCAGGATCGGATATTTACCGGAAGCTGTTTCAGCACTTAGCATTACAGCATCAGCACCATCCAGAACCGAGTTCGCAACGTCGTTCAGCTCGGCACGTGTCGCACGCGGACTGTCGATCATACTTTCCAGCATTTGCGTAGCTACAATCACAGGCTTACCTGCTTTGTTACATTTATCGACGATCATTTTCTGGATCATCGGAACCTCTTCGGCAGGAAGCTCCACCCCCAGGTCACCGCGGGCAACCATGATTCCGTCAGTTGCTTCGATGATCTCGTCGATATTAACGATCGCCTCAGGCTTTTCAATTTTCGCGATCAAACGGGCTGTTTTGCCTTTGTTGGCGATGTATTCTTTTACTTTCAGGATCTCAGCCGCGGTACGTACGAAAGACAATGCGACCCATTCCACGTCATGTTCCAGACCGAAGTCAAGATCTTCGTAATCCTTGGTAGTTACCGAAGGCATTGAAACTCTTGTATTAGGCAGGTTAACCCCTTTTTTGGACTTCAGATAACCTCCGTAGATCACCTCAGTAACCACGTCTGAACCGTCAATACCTGTTACAAGCACTTCCAGTTTTCCATCATCCATTAAAATCCGGTCTCCGATTTTGACATCATTATACATTCCGTCGTAAGGCGTGCTCACCTTTTCGGCAGTACCTAATACTTCGGTATTGGATAGGATCAGCTTATTTCCCGGCTCGATCAGAACTCCATCTTTTTCGGCAACAAGACCAATACGAATTTTTGGCCCTTGCAAATCCTGCAATACCGCCAGATTCAGTCCATATTCTTCATTGATCTCCCGGATTGTGTTTAGTCTTGCAAGGTGGTCGGCGTGGGTACCGTGAGAAAAATTAAGACGAAATACATTTACTCCGGCTTTTGCGAGTGCATATAATGTTTCTTTTGTTTCTGAGGCCGGACCTACTGTTGCAACAATTCTGGTTTTTTTGGAAGACATAGGGGATTTTGCAGTAAGAAATGATTTTTATAAACAGTCCACGTCAATGACGACCTGGATGCTTTTCAAAGTTTTGTCGGTCAAAATGTCAATAACCTTTTCCTGTATAAATGACTTTGCCGCCTTAAAATTAATCTTTTCTCGTTCAAGTTTAATGAGAATGTCGAACAAAAACAGATTTCTTACTCTTTCAACGAGCGGCGGCTGAGGTCCTAAAACCCGGCTTAATCCCAGATTTTCGGCGAGCTTTGCAGCCAATACCTGCGCTGCCTTGTGGGCGGCCGCTTCATCCATGTGCTTCACAGTAACCTTGATAAGCCTCGTAAATGGCGGATAGTTGTATTTTTCACGCTCAATGATCTCCGACTCGTACATCCCGATATAATCATTTTGAACGATCCGGTCCAACAGCTTCTGACTGGGATTTGCAGTCTGGATCAGCACTTTACCTGGCTTATCTGCCCGCCTGCCGGCGCGGCCGCTCACTTGCGTCAACATTTGAAATGCACGTTCGGAAGCGCGGAATTCTGGAAAATGGATAATGCGATCGGCATCGAAAATGCCAACTACACTTACATTATCGAAGTCAAGCCCCTTGCTCACCATCTGAGTTCCGACCAGGATATCAATCCCGCCTTCTTCAAATTCCTGTATAATCTGCTGGTATGCATTCTTCGCGCGGGTAGTATCCAGGTCCATTCGCTGCACGCGCGCTTCGGGGAACATCAGGTTAATTTCCTCCTCAATCTTTTCGGTACCATAACCCATTGTTTTCACCTTCGTTGAGCCGCAGTTGGGACAAGTTCGGGGTACTTCTTCTTTGTGCCCGCAATAATGGCATCGCAACTCCTTGGCTTTCATGTGGTAAGTCAGACTTACATCACAATTCGCACATTCAGAGATCCAGTTGCATTCCTCGCATTGCATATAAGGCGAGTACCCGCGCCGGTTTTGAAAAAGGATGGTTTGTTCCTTGTGATTCAAATTATGTTGCAGCTGATCGATCAGGACAGATGAAAACTCGTTTTTCATCTTTTTCATCTTCTTTTCCTTCTTGATATCGATCAGCTCAAAGGTCGGCAAAGCTGCATTTCCAAACCGCTGCTTCATTTCCACTAACCCGTACCGGCCGCTTTTGGCATGATAATAGCTTTCTAACGAGGGCGTTGCGGAACCTAGCAGCGTTTTGCCTTTGTGCATATAAGACATAATCACGGCTACATCCCGTGCATTGTAACGCGGCGCAGGATCGTGTTGCTTGTAGGATGATTCATGCTCTTCATCCACGATAATTAATCCGAGATTATCAAATGGGAGAAATATCGCCGAGCGCACGCCGACCACAAACTGGAATTTTCCATCCAGAATACCTTTCCAGACTTCCACGCGCTCATTGTCAGAAAATTTGGAGTGGTAAATGCCCATTACATCGCCAAAAACCTTCCGCAGCCTGACTACAATCTGCGTGGTCAATGCAATTTCGGGTAAAAGGAACAGTACCTGCGAGCCACCTTCCAGCACCTGGCGGATCAGGTCAATGTACACTTCTGTTTTTCCACTCCCCGTAATGCCGTGGAGCAGCACTACCTCTTTGGTCTTGAAATGCTCCTGAATCTGCTCGGCGGCTACTTTCTGGGTTTCCGTCAGGGAAATGTTGACTGTATTACCAGCCGGAATATCGCCAAACCGTGAGATGAAAATTTCAAATTGTTCAAAGATGCCTCGCTTAATCAATGTGTTCAGAGAAGAGACCGAAATACTTTCATCGCCGCCGAAAACGGATTTGTCCAGCCCTTTCTGGTTCAGGTCAGGATTGTTATAAACGGGAATGTGGCTAAGGTATCGGAGTAAAATCTCCTGCTGCTTCGGGCTTTTTTCCAGCGAAGCCGCGAGCCCTGAAAGTGCCTCATTGCTCAGATACGCATTCGTCAGCCTGATCTTCTTCACAACTTTCGGCTTGTAGCGCTCTTTTACTTCTTCGTAAAGGATCACGGCGCGCTTGCCGACGAGCGATTTAATAATGGCAGTAATATTTGACTTCTGCAAAAGCCGCTCTACTTCCTCGTATGATAGTGTCTGATGTTTTTTTATTTCTTCAACAACCAACAATTCCTGCTCTGTAAGCAAATCTTCGTAGTCAAATTCAGGATTAAGCTGAATGCGCGACTGACTCGTGATTTTCAACCCGGCCGGCAAAGCCACATTAAGTACCTCACCGATGTTGCACAGGTAATATTCCGCCACCCATTTGAACAGTTCAAGCTGGTGATTGGTAATAATTGGCTGCTCATCGAGCAGTTCGAGAATGTATTTGGCCTGGTATTTGGCAGGAGGTGTACTGTGTATATGGGCGATTACTGCGGTGATGACCCTCTTTTTTCCAAACTGGACAATCACCCTCGCCCCTACTTTGACCAACCCCGCCAGTTCCCGAGGTACCCGGTATGTAAAAAGAGCAGGTACCGGCACCGGCAAAATCAAATCAGTAAAAAGGGTGGTTTCTTCCTCAAAAAAGGAGGTCATACTTTGCAAAGGAAAAATGGAGGCTAATAAATCCGCTTCTTCTGGGATGCTGCCGCGTATCAAATATTGCCAGCAGCTGAATATGCGTATCTGTAGCTTTGTAAATCAGAAGATTGTGTTTTGTAATTACAGCTTCCCGAATTTGCCTCTTTTCGGAAACTATTCGAAAGATCTCGGGATGTTGCGCGGCTATGTTGATAATCTTTTCTGTTCTTTTAACAAATGTCCTGATCACCTGTTCGCCCCTGTCTTCTTCAAGATATGCTATTACGTTTTGGAAGTTATCAAGGGCTCGTGCAGACCAAATGATTTTTAAAGCCATTTTGCAAACGTCTCACGCGCTTTCTCGTGTGAAACCCCCTCTCCTCTTTCAATCTGCCTCAGCGACTCTTCTACATCCTGAATAACTTTTTCGGGAAGATCAGACCATTCATTTTCATGATCAAACTGTCGAAATATGGATTTGACAGCGTCAATTACGTTTTCATCTTCTGTATCCAGAAGTCTTTTCGCCAATTCGATTTTATCAGTTTGTATGTCCATAATTCAAATTTACAATTTTGTGATCAAGAAAGAAATGCCCTAATCAATCAGCTGCGTATCAATCTCCGGGGCCTTTTCCCAACTGATCATTGCATTGAAAAGCTTGATCGTATTGTAGCTGAAAATGTCAGTTTCCGAAATTTCACGTTCCTGAATAACTCCCTTATCGAGCAAAAAAGCGCGTTGCGTGCCTGGTAACAAGTATGTGGTAGGTGTAAACCAATTTTCTCCGTCACCAAATGCCACATTGTAATAAAATGCGTCCGTTACCCAGCCATTTTTGATGATCAGGATTTCATCGGCATCTTCCCGTTGCGCAAAAAGGCTATTCAGCTCCTCGCGTTTGTCATATTTATAGCTGTAATCAACTGTGTCGCTATAAACGCGCCTGATCCTTTTGACCGTGCGCAGCATATGCGGCTCCCATTTGATATTATCAATTTCTTTCGAGTAAGCCACCCTGCATTTGTACATTTCGTCACTTACAGTTTCCGGTATTTCAAGAAGCTCGGCTAGGTTCCATTGATCGGTATATCCCCAAAGTTCCTTGCGGGTTTTGTTCAGCCGGGCTTCGTGGTAGCTCAGATTTTTGAGCTTCCTGTTTTCAACACAGATCGTTTCAATACACAACATGTGGCACAGATTTAAATGGAAGGTACACTTTGTCTACCAATTCCTGGTACTCACTTTTTGCATTGCTTAACGCGGTAATCCCGCCGCCGCTTTTAAATACAAACTTTCCATTCTGCTCCTCTATAAAACGGATCATCACCGCGCTCTCAAAATTCTTGCCGTCAAAATAGCCCATTACTCCTGTGTAATAGCCTCGGTCGTAACCTTCCGCCTCTTCGATGATCTGCAAAGTACTTGGTTTAGGCGCCCCGGTCACGGAGCCGGCGGGTAGCAATTTCAAAAGTAAGTCTCCGTAATTTCCATTAAAATCATCGGGTAAAATCCCTGCGACCTCCGAGCTTACCTGCAGCAATGCGCTATCATAAGCTTGAACCTTTTCAATGTAGCGGTAACGTTCCACCCAAACCTTTTCGGCAACCATACTCAGGTCATTCCTGATCAGATCCACGATCGTCGCGTGTTCAGCTGCCTCTTTATAATCAGATAAAATCACCTGTGCCGCATTCTCCACTGACGCGTCGATGGTACCTTTCATAGGAAATGACGAAATCCTGTTTCCTGAGATTTTCACAAAAATTTCGGGCGAAAAGCAGACAAACTGGTCTTTCAGCCAAAACCGGTAAGGCGCCTGACTATTCTCAAAGATGTCCAGCAAGCTAAGGTTGGTATCAACCGGGGTTTCAACTGAAAGATTCAGTAAAAATGAATTGCCGGCACGAATGTTCCGTATCACGTGCTCAAAC
Source organism: Dyadobacter crusticola DSM 16708 (assembly GCF_000701505.1). GTDB lineage: Bacteria > Bacteroidota > Bacteroidia > Cytophagales > Spirosomataceae > Dyadobacter > Dyadobacter crusticola. The sequence continues at coordinate 18,894 of NZ_JNJB01000008.1, forward strand.
TTCGGCTCGTAAGCTTCAAAGGCGATCGGATACTTCCGGAAGTAAAACTCCGGCGAAGAGTCAGCGATTTTTGGCGCTGCCTGATTGGAAAATCCATTCAGATTAAACCGCACTTCTGACGCATTGATATCCTCCTGCTTCCAGGCCAGTGGTTTTTTCATTTTGTAATCCACCAGGAATACAAAAGGAATTCCGGCTTTGCCCCACGCATTAAGCTTACCAATAAAATTTTCGATGCTGTCTGCCAATTTGAAAGGAATATATGCAGATTTAACTGCAAGCGAATTTACAAAGTTCAGAAACCAATCTACCATTTAGCTGGTTAAATTGAATGGGCAACTGCCAGCTTTGGTCTGCCCGATTTTACCTGAAAACTTACCAGAAGTAATGCACATTTACGACGTTATTGTCATCGGAGGCGGTCCTTGCGGGCTCGCTATGGGAGTCGAACTCGCTAAAAGCGGAATGGATTACCTGATCCTTGAAAAAGGCAACCTGACGGAATCCATCAGAAGGTACCCGAGAAGAATGCGCTTTTTTTCAACTGCGGAAAACATTGAGATCGGCGGGATACCTTTTGCGATTTCCGAAGTGAAGGCAAACCGGAATGAAGCATTGCAATATTACCGCAAGGTAGCCGGTTACTATAAGCTTAATTTCAAGTTGTTTGTAGATGTGGACCGTTCTGAAAAGCAAGCTGACGGTACTTTTCTGACCTATTCGAACGACGGACAGGTATTTCAATCGAAGAATGTGGTGCTGGCGACTGGCTATTTTGATGTGCCGCGGATGCTGAATGTGCCAGGCGAAGATCTGCCGCACGTATCACATTATTACGACGAACCTTTCAAATATTCATACACCAATGTGGTTTTGGTAGGCGGCTCGAATTCTTCTGTGGAAGCTGCGCTTGAACTTTATCGCCACGATGCGCATGTAACGATTGTGCATAAGGAAGCGGATTTCAGGACGAAGGTGAAATACTGGCTGGTACCGGATGTAAAAAACCGGGTGAAAGAAGGTAAGATACATACCCGATTCAACAGCGTGACAGAGGCAATCGAGCCTGGCCGCATGCTGATCCGCAATCTGGAAACGGACGAAACGGAGTGGCTACCGGCTGATTTCGTGTTTTTACTAGTTGGTTACCTGCCAGATGAACATTTACTGACGCGTTGCGGCGTGGTGCTCAATCCCGTTACCAAAGTACCCACTTTCGATTCAGATACTTTCGAAACCAACGTTCCCGGCTTATACCTGTGCGGAACTGTTATGGCGGGGGTATTCACAGAAAAGGTATTTATTGAAAACGGACGTGAACATGCAGCTGCCATTGCGGATCATTTGGCAGGGCGCGAAGTTCGGAAAGTAAAGGAGTTGATTGACCGGATTTAAGGTTTTATGCCGCGAATGTTCACCGCAGCGGCGGCCGCGAATGCTTATTCTTCAACCAGCACCAGCTTTCGCTTTTTCTTTTTGAAAGAAAGCTTATCGATTTTCCCGATCAGTCCGTTCGCTCCTACTGCGTAGCCTACATTGCCGGCGAAGCTGACGGCGTGAAAACCCTCTTTCCCCAGGAACCGCCAGGTTTTGCCCCGATCAATGGAATAGCTGCTCCCCGAGGGGCCGGTGGCTACCAATGCATAATCGTCAGACCGCAGCTCGGTTTCTCCTGTCCAGATTGCATCTGTTTTTTGGTAAATAGCCACGCATTCTTTCAAGCCAGCAGGATTGGTCATTTTCGAAAGTTGCCAGGTAACCCCGCCATCTTTTGTGAGCAATACATTCTGTGTGGAGTCGCTGGTGCGCTTGTAGTCACCGCCTACTGCTATTCCATTTTTCTTTGACCAAAACCTTAAACCAAAAATACCGCTGGTCGGCCCAGCCGGCAGTGGCGTCGAAGATACCTGCCAGGTGCGGCCAAAATCTTCCGACCGGAACACGCGCGCCATTTTGGATCCGCCTGTTCCGATATATGCATTACTTTTGCCGAATGCGAGCAGAGAAGTACCGCTTGCTGCAAAACAGGCTTCCCCGGGTTCCGCGGCAGGGCGACTTTCAAGCGGCTGTTCAGCCCAGCTTTTCCCACCATCTTCGGTAGTCAGAATGAACAGCTTTCCAACAATCGGATCACCGAGACAAATGCCTCTGTTTTTATCCCAAAAGTCGATTCCATCCAGAAAAACCCCAGCTTGTGCAGTTTGGTACACAAGGTTCCAGCTCTCTCCGCCGTCATCTGTACGGTAAATCCGGGCTTTATCTTTCTCGGATTCGCCGGCGCTCATCGCCAGCAGCGTGTTCTTGTTAATGGCATGCACGTCACGAAAATCGAGCGAGTCCGCGCCTGGTACTTTGTAGGTTGTCCAGGTCTTTCCGCCATTCGTCGTTTTCAGAATTGTGCCTTTTGTTCCGCCAATCCAGCAAATAGAAGGGGTAACCGCGTGGACAGCACGCATGTGAATAGTGGCTTTGATATCAATGATATCCCATTGCGCAAATGCAGCGGGGGCAAGTAGTAATAGCCCATTAAACAGCAAAAGTGCTCTCAGAATTAGCAGGGAGGCTTTCAAAACAGGATTTGGAGAAATTGGCACAGTATTTTTACTACTCTGAGTTCTAAGATTTTATTATTACACAAAATAGGAAATTCGTATGAACAAGAACCAAAAATTTCTCATAGGCGCTCTTGGAGCATTGATTTCAGGCATTGCAATTGGCCTGCTGGTTGCTCCGAAAAATGGTAAAGATGCCCGCAAGTTGCTCAAAAACAAAGCTTATGGCTTGGGAGACAATGCGAAAGACAAATACGATAAGAGCCTTGAAGAATTATCCGTTTTGGCCGACAAACTGAAAGAGGGCTTCCTGAAAAACGTAAGCACAGCAAAAGACAAAGCTGGTTCGGTAGCTGACAACGTCAATGACAGAGTTCGCAGTGTCGTAAACAATATATAAGACTCCTATATTAAGATATTCAAAGGGCAGCTTCCTCGAAAGCTGCCCTTTTTTTGACTTCGCTATTTCGGGATCTTTGCTATCAGCTCGGTAACAGCTTGATTAACTTCCTGCTCAAAGTTCTTGCTTTTAGAAGGTATAATGCCGGATATACCCCCCTGCCACACCATTCTGTTGTTGTTTGCATCCACCAGGTCAACCATGAGCGTTCCCTCCCGATACCTTCCTACCACTACCTCCTCGCTTTTCCACGAGTAGCGGCGCTGGCCCATATATTTCGGTAATCCTTCCGTCCGGAAATCGGTTTGCCTCGTCTGAACTTTCTCCTTTACGTTCAGTGCAATATTAATTTTCAAACTGGCGTCCCGTGCTTCATCCAGGCCTCTTCCCTGCAAGTTCCGCGCAACAGCAGCTTTGATGATCCCGACATTCTTTTCAAAATTTTCGGGCATAGTGTCACCCGTGGCTTCTATCTCATAAAACCCAAACGTTGCGTAATCCGACAGCCGGAAATTATCCTCCTGCTCGGGATTAAGAATTTTGTAGGAACTGCTACAGCCCGCAAGCATCAGAACTGATAGTCCAAAAACTGCAAAAATGATCTTTTTCATTGTTGCTACATAATTAAGTTATCCAATTACACTACCCAGCTCCTTGGCAGCCGCCATGCTGATTCCTTTGTAAAACATAAATTCACCCATAATCGTATTCTGCTCCTCCTCCGATTGCGCATGGACTGCCTGGTTTAGACAAACCTTCATCTTCTCCTCGATAAAAGCTTTTTTCAGCCGGAGAATGTTCACAAATGCAGTCTTATCCAGAACGTCGGCCTCAAACGGAACATATATCTCGTATTTCTCTGACCACAATTCGCTCAGCTCATATTTGCTGGTCAGCCAGCTGATGGTCAGGTTCCTGATCTCTGCTTCGTGATGGTTCAGGAAGTAGTCAGTTGGCGGCACATAATTGCGGTTGAGGTTTTCTCTGAAAAGCGTCAGCAAATGTTGAAAAACCGCATCTTTGAAGTCAATTCCCTCAATTTCACCAAGTACATACTGGCAAACGGTGATCGTAGGTTCCAGTTCTTTTGTACCAAACAAAACCAACAAGCGCGTAAATGCCTCCTCCTGGTAGTACAGCTTACTTTTCTGAGGCGGTTCGTAGGTGGTAGTGACAGGCTCGGGCTCGAAAATATCCTCCTCGGTAAAGGTAAATCCGTCTGAAAAGCTCCCCAGATCGGAAGGACCTTCGGGGGCTGTATACTGCTGTGAAGCACCTCTATCTGGTTTTTTCTGGGTTTGCTGCTTTCTGACCAGCTTATTCCCTTCCGAAATGAGCATCTGTTCATCCACATTCATCATTTCTGATGTGCGGTGAAAAAATACCTGTCTCTTGATCGCATCCGGGATCTTGACAATGCTGCTTACCACTTCTCCGATCACAGCTGCGAGGCGAAAAGGATCATTGCCAGCATCTTGCAGCAAAACCTCCGTCTTAAAGGTGATAAAGTCCTTTGAGGCTTTTTTCAGATAAGTTTTAAATGCCTCCGCACCGACTTTCCTGACATAACTATCCGGATCCTCGCCATCGGGAAAAAGCACGATATTTACATTCAAACCTTCCTCCAAAACCAGGTCTAAACCTCTCAATGCAGCTTTTATACCCGCGATATCACCATCGTACAGAATGGTCACATTGGGTGTAAACCTGCCGATCAGTCTGATCTGCTCAATGGTAAGCGAAGTACCGGAAGACGCAACAACATTCTCGATCCCGGCCTGGTGCAGCGAAATTACATCCGTGTAACCCTCTACGAGGTAACAATGGTCGAGCTGGCGGATCGCATTCTTAGCCTGGAAGATCCCGTACAGGACATCGCTTTTATGATAAACAGCGGTTTCGGGAGAGTTAAGGTATTTGGGCTGATTTGCCTTTTGCCCGCTTTCCGATTTCAGGATACGGGCGCCAAATGCAATCACCTTACCTCCTACGTTATGTATCGGGAAGATCACCCGGCCTCTAAACCTGTCGTAACCGCCGCCGCTGCTTCCCTCACGCGGGATCAGCAAACCTGCCTTTTCAAGGATTTCTGTTGAATAACCCTTTGCAAGCGCCTCTTTGGAAAATGCATCCCACGTATCCAGACTATATCCCAGCTCAAACTTCTGCCGGATTTCATTGCTGAAACCGCGCTCGCGAAAATAGCTGAGCCCCACCGCCTGCCCTTCTTCCGAATTTTGAAGCTGGTGCTGATAGAAGTTTTTGGCAAAATTCAGGATAATGTAAAGGCTCTCGCGCTCATTCTGACGAAGTGCTTCTTCGTCCGTCATCTCTTCCTCTTCGATCTCGATGTTGTACTTATTGGCCAGGTAGCGCAATGCTTCTCCATAACCCACATTGTCAACATCCATCACGAACTTAATGGAGTCCCCTGCCGCACCGCAGCCAAAGCATTTATAGATCTGCCTAACCGGGTTTACGTTGAATGAGGGCGTTTTTTCATTATGAAAAGGGCAGCAAGCCGAGTAGTTGGCGCCCTTCTTTTTCAGGGATACAAAATCCCCTACTACCTCGACGATGTCAGCGGCCAGCTTGATCCGCTCTACGGTTTCGGGATTGATCCTCATTTTATATCATTTCAAAAGTAAGTAACCTGTTCAACTATACATGCATAACACAGTTGGAAGAAAAATTGGTCACACGAATGTAATCAGGTACTGACCTATGGACAATATTTAAATATTATTTACGTAAATTTGAAACCCAAACAGGTTTTGGCCAAATTCTTTTATAGAATTGTCCATTATTTTCTTATTAGAATTTAGAAAATCACATTCTAAAGTTTTTTTCTAATTACTTTAGTTTGTTATTTTGCGGTACTATAACCGGATTTCGAACCATCAAATAGATTGATATAGATATTAAAAATATAGTGTGTGTATAGTGTGAAACAGGGCATGGAAATTTTCTATGCCTTTGTTTTTTTGGAGCTTTCCTGATTATTTAAATTCAGAACACCACTATACATCGAAATCAGCTGATGGATGGCTGGCGGATCCACACTTTTAATTTCTATGCCAGGTAGCAGCTCCTTCGCTTTCCTGATCTCCGTTTCCAGCTTCAAGTCTGTTAAATCATTGAACACCCGGCAATATGGCGACCTTTCTACGGCTGCTGTTGCGAGCACTGCTACATCCATTTGCAGCGCCTCGTGAATGGACAACGATACCCCGTCGGTGGTCGTGTTTCTGATAAATGCATCCGCCACTTCCAATATATTCTGAAAATCGTGAGGAGTAGAAATGAAAAGTACATTCACCGGAATCGCGCCGACCAAACCCAGTATATAGGGAAGGTAAGCCGCGGAGGGATCGGAAACGATCAGTCCAAAGTCAGGCTGTTTTGAAATGTAAGTTACCAGCTCGGAAATCCCGTAAGTCTCCTTTTGGTTTTTGTCAAAAGCAAGGTTCCAGGCATTGGTGCAAACAACCATCCTGTATTTGCCCCTGAATGCTGCCAATTGCGAAATAGTATTGCTGTCGAGCGGCTCTATGTAACTGGAAGGCAAAAACGTGGAGATCAGTCGTGCCGCTTTGTTCCATTTTAGTGCCAGGCGCAAGCTTTCTTTATTTTGAACAATAGGAATGGCGCAAAGCCCCGCTGATAAGCTTACCTGCACATTTCCCCAAAAACTATAACGTCCCCAGTTCCCGTGGTAAGTGATGATCAGTTTTTTGAAAGTCAGCCTACAAAATAAGGCCAGCAAAAATTGCCAGGCAGGACTTGAAATATGAAGGTGAATTACCTTATATCTACATAGTTTTAAAAAGCATCGAACCGGGCTTTGTCGCAGGTCAGCGAAGTCGAAGCTTTTAAATCCTTCCAGTTCCAGGTTTTCCAAGAGCCGCTTCACGTGCATGGTTACCCCGCCGATAGGGGGTGGCAATTTTCCGATGATCAGCATTCTACCCATTTGAAATCCCAGGCTCGCGCATACTTTTGGAATAGAAATAGAGGCAGAGCAACAATACCGGCGCAATGCAATTGATCGTCACACTTTTAGCAGGAATGATTACAAAAACGCTCCCGACAGTGTGATTGAAAATCAGGTAAACCAGCAATGCAAGCGGCAGTACCTGGTACATTCTTCCCTCGGCAGCTGCTTTGAAGAGTACGTACCCGCATTGAACAAAAACGGAATACATCAGGATTGTGCCTGCAAGTCCATTCTCGGCCAGTAAAGTATACCAAAGTGAATGCGCTTCCCTATACCCTGGTCCGAGCACTTCAAAGCTACCCGTACCCTGCCCCACCACCGGACTTTCCAGAAAAAGCTTGTATGCAACAGCATGTATCTCCCCTCTTCCGCTGGTTTCGAGAAGCTTGGCAAAATTGGAATGTGCAGCGAAATCACCGAACCGCAGCTTCCAGGAATAAGCCAGATCTGCATTATCAATACCCGGAATTGTGAAAGAGTCCCCAAGCATGATCAATACTAATGCGCTCACAGCCAGCCAGAGCAGCCATCGTCCGAAGCTCAATGCAAGTGTCACAAAGAGATAAGGTATGATCAGCAGCACTGCACCGCGGGAGAATGAAAACAAAACAACGCCCAGGAAGACCGAAGTCAACACAGTAACTAAGCCAGCTGCCCAGCGTTGTTGTTTGGCAAAGCGTATTGCAAATGGCCAGAGCAACACGAAATACGCCATAGTGATGTTTGTATCCGTGATATTACGTGTCACCAGCAAGTTTTCAGAACCTTTGTAACTCGCGCCCGCCAGCACAAGCCCGAAAGTTCCGGCTCCCAGAATGATGTAAAGCAGGCACATGTAAGTTTCCAGTTTGTACCGAAAATCGGAAGATTGCATAGCAATGCGCAGATACACAAAGTAGCTGGGCAATGTAACCAGCGTAAGTACAACAGCACCCAAAACCACATTGCCAAGATTCGGCGAAATGCAGAGAAACAAAGTGTTCAAACCGATCCAGTTGACTAAAAACAGTTGTTCTCCCCTTTCCATTTTAAATGCTGATCGCACAAAGAAGTTGCAGAAATAGGTATCGAGGATTAGAAAAGGCAGCAGTCGCCAGAGTGAATTTGCACCGGCAGCGAAATCATATTTTTGAAACAAATGCAAAAACTGGGTGAACACCGGAATGGATAATGCATGAAAAAGCTTGTTTGGCGAGAAAGAGAACAAAGCAACGGCGCAATAGATGTAAAATGAAACGACGACCATTGCCTGAAAACTGCTCTCCCCAAAACGGAGTAATGCAGGACAAAGCCAGGATGCAATTACCGTTATAAGCACCGATAACAGGCACTTCCAGCCTATTTCAATTATCAACGCAGCCATTCATCAACATAATGGATCATGGAAGAAATGCTGCCTCGCGGTTGATCAGGCGCATAGGCACGAAGCGCTGCGTGTGAAGATGCACTTTCAAAACCCTGTCTGAGTACTTTATCGAGGTGGCTAAACAGTTCCTGCTTACTTAAAACCAGCTTGTCTACATTGAATGCATTGAGCGGCACTTGATGGGAATAATCGTAAAGGCGCCGCACCGACTGACTGTAAGGGAGCTCGTAATCCCCATCATACCCAATGTTTATAACAGGCTTCCCACACGCAGCCGCATCCAGACGCATGGTTGAGGCAACCTGAACACAAACGTTACAGCTGTAAATCGTGTCCGCAAGCAGGTCCAAAAAATTCAGCTCGGGAAAACAGCTGGAAACCGAAGATCTGCAAATCCTTAGATTACGTTCCGAGAGATATCTTGTGTAATGGGCGAAATGATCAGCAGGGTGCAACCTGATCACCAGAATTGTATTCAGCCTTTTTTGACAATATGCCAGCAAATCCTCAACGATATGGTGCTGACTGGGAAAGTGCCGGGGCGCGCTTGTGGCAAAGAGGATAATGTCCGCGGATCCGGAGATTGAAAGCCTTCTTTTATAGTTTACGAGGGATTTCTCATTTAACTTCCTTCTACCATAAATATCAAAACGCGGGATTCCGGTAATGCACACCCGCGGCTTCGGCTGAAAACCGGAATAGAAGTTCTCAAACTCGCAGGCCATAATTTCATTCCAGACAAGCACATAGTCGTGATTTGCATTGATAATGCCTTTCGAAGTAAGATTATCCCAGCTTATAATGATAGCCAAAGCAGGCACCTTCTTACGGGCGAGCCTGTTGACAACTGCATTTTCCCTGATATCAAGCGGCGACGACGATATGACTCCGGCCAGGCCAAAACAAGGCAATTCGGGTGGCGAGGCTCTCGCCGACAGCAGCATAATTACGTCCCGAACAAAGTTCAAGAGCCAGCGGGTGAATACTCCTGAACTAAAAAACCCGCTTAAACAAAGCAAGACGTTGCGAACAAATGTGCTTTGTTCCAGCCACTTAACCTTGTGTGTATTAGCTTTGAACAAACTAAAAAACAGGAACTTCTCAACAAGTCTCAACCTTCGCAATGCAGCAGGCTCTTTTCTGAAAGACATACCCGCTCGTGTGAGCTGAATTTCGAAATACCTGTTGATCTTCGCGATATCGGCTTCCTGAATGAAATCGGAAAGGATCTGTACATCGTACTTGTCGGCCAGCTTTTGAATAAAGCCGGTATGGATCAGGTTAATGGCGGCAAAGTGGTTAGTAATCAGCACTAGCAGCTTTCTTTTTGAAGGTTCTTCCATAAATGAATGTGATGCTGCGCCATTTCCCAATCCGAAAATGTATCAATGTTAATGTCAGGCTCATCCTCGGTCAGCAAGCTGGCGATTTTTCCGCCCAGCAGCGTTCCTGTTTCAATCAGGGCAGTTTTTGCCATGTAAATTTTCCCATCCCGATAATAGTTGTCGGGCAGGTCCTGGCGTCGTGAGATCAGTTGCCCGCTGTTTTCGACCACTTTATGCAAGCCATCTTCGCCAGCCTGAAAAGCCCAGCTTGGGTGGAACCGGGCGGGGATTTTACGAACAGTAATCAAACTGTCGGCACCTGATGCGATCATGTACTGCGCAGCCCTGTCGATCAGATCCGCACTTCTAAAAGGAGATGTAGGTTGCAGGAGCATGACAAAATCGAACGTACATCCGAATTTTGAGTAGAAATCAAGCGAGTGCTTTACTACGTCAAAGGAGCTCGCTACATCAGAAGCGAGGTCTTTTGGTCTTACAAACGGGACGGTTATTCCTGCAAACTGCTGTGCATATTGGAGGATCTTGAAACAATCGCTTGAAACAATTACCGTATTCAGCATTCTCGCATTCAGTGCTGCCTGGATCGTATAGTAGATCAGCGGCTTGCCACCAAGCAGTTTTAGATTTTTGTTGTAAATGCCTTTTGAACCGCTACGGGCGGGGATTACTCCTAGGATTCTGCTTGTTGTTTTCATTAGTAAGTAATTTTCTTTTCAAATGTGAGAGGGATTTCTGCCAGTAAGTCGGCGATCTGCTGACCTGCATTTCCTTTCCCGTAAATGAAATCGGGCGCAAATCTGACGCGGGTGAGCTGTCTTTCAGCGGCTTCCAGAATGGAGGCGCTTGCATGTTTTGCATCTACTACATTCTGCCCGCGTTCTCGTCCGTCCTGTCGGTTACCGATATTAACTGCTGGTATGCCCAGCGTAGCTCCTTCTCTAATCCCGCAGCTGGAATTCCCGATCAGCAAAGCCGCCTTATTAAGCAGTTTCAGGAAATGCTCCGGACGCATATTGTTGAAGAAGTGAAAAGGAAGCAATGTGTTTTGGCCGTAAAAACTGCTGATCCGATGGAAAGTACCGCCCGTACCCGGATCCGCGTTAGGAAAAAACCATAACACAGGTAGCTGCAGGGAGATTAATGCAGTCAATGTATTGTTCAGCTGTTCCTCCGACCTATTTGGCTGTGTGGTTACCGGATGCTGCAAAACCATCAGGTAAGGTTGTGTCAAATCAGGCTTACTGCCGATTCCACCATATAAAGTGTACGGGTCAAAGTCGATCTCCGGATTTTTCAGCACATCGATGACAATGTCCAGTGAAGGACAGCCGGTGAAAAAAGATCCGGTCAGGCTCCTCTCCCATTTTGATCAGCCTTTTACGCGCCTCCGCGGTGGCTACAAAGTGGATATCTGCCAGTTTGGTGATCGCGTGACGGACCTTTTCATCAATATTCCCGGTTACCTCTCCGCCTTGTACGTGCACAAGCGGTATGTTCATGTAAGCGGCGGCGATCGCTGTGGCCATTGTTTCGAATCTGTCGGCAATGGTAACTACCACATCGGGCCGGATTTTCTCAAATACGCTGGCCAGCTCCGTAATACCGGAAGCAGTAGTTACCGCAGCCGACGTAAGCTGGTCGGCGGTATTCGCATTTGCAATCCGTGCTACGATCGGAAAGCCGTCGTCAACAATGTGACTTACTACCTGTCCGTACCTTTCGAGCAATGCGCTGGACGCAACAATCAGCTGCAATTCGAGTGCCGGATGCTTTTGTATAGCCGATAGTAATGTTTTTGACCTGCTGTAACTTGCCCTCGCTGTAATCACGACACAAACTTTCCTCATGTCAAATGTGATCAGCAGTTAGAAAATCCCATTGGGCAACATTCTCCCGCAGCCTGCTTCCAAGAATTTCGGCAAATCTCTTTGGCTCAATGCCATAGCCGGCCGGCTTTTTGGATTCAAGATCTTCGATAGCAATGACATGGCCTTTATCAAGTGATTTGTTGACTGCCAAAGATTTACCAAACTGGGCTTTTAACTTTTTAAAATGCACGTTATCTGCTTTATCGACAGGGTTTAGAAAGGCGCTTTCAATGGCCCGCACGCCCCGGGCGAGCTGAAAAACCTGATCGACCGTCAACGAAGAAGACGTATCTGGCCCTGGCATTCTTTTGTCGAAAGTCACGTGAAATTCCAGCAGATCGGCTCCGGACGCCGCTGCGGCAAGGCAAGCAAAAACATCTCCCGAATGATCTGAAAATCCGACCGGCAGCCGGTAGCGGTTTTTAAACTCGTGAATTACATTGATCCCCCATTGATCGGGCTGGGTAGGGTAAGATGTGGTGCATTGCAAAATGGAGATCGGACAGCTATACCTGCGCAGGAAAGCGATGGTTTCATCCAGCTCTTCCGGCGAACTCATGCCCGACGACAGGATTATCTCTTTCCCAAGCCGCGCGATCCGATCGAGCATTAAAAAGTTTTCAACCTCTCCTGAGGCAATTTTAAACCGCGACACGCCCATATTTTCGAGCATAGCGACGGCTGCCAGAGAAAACGTACTAGGTATAAAATCCAGCTGGTAGTGCTCACAATGGCGCTTCAAACCAATCCACTGCTCCTTCGTGAATTCCATTCGCTTCCAGTAAGCCATTCTCGTCAGGTCGGGGAATGAGAATGGATTGCGGAACGGCTCATAAATGCTACTTTCCGCATCGGCAATGTGCACCTGAAATTTAATGGCGTTTACGCCTGAATGCGCAACTGCGTCAATGTAAGCGTGGGCCAATGCGACACTACCTTCGTGCGCCTGACCGATTTCACAGATCATGTAAATTCCTTTCATCTTGATTAGTTGTTGATATACCTGATTAGAAAAAACTCCTTCGTTGTTTAGAATGTGAATAGTACTGATATCCCGGCCTTTGTCTGGCTCCATTGTAAATGAGCTTCAAGCCCGGCAGCTGACCTGTACTCAGCAGCTCATCAATTTCACTAAGGTTTGTCAAAAGCGTAAAATCGTGGCGTACCACATACAATGACATATCTGCAATGCTGCCGATAATCCGTGCGTCGGTTACAAGATTCACTGGTGGCGTATCGACGATAATGTGGTCGTACCTGCTTTTGAAGAGTTCGATCAGTTGCCGGAACCGGTCTGTTGAAAACAGTTCGGCCGGATTGGGAGGCGACGGGCCTGAGGTAAGTATATCAAAAGAATTGCGCGTGCGACAACGCTGAACCAGACTAGCAGGTGTCAGATCTTTAAACATATAATCTGTGAACCCGTGGTAATTCAATCTCAGATAAGCGGCCATTGAAGGTCTTCGCAAGTCTAGTTCAAGAAGCAGAACTTTCTTATCGGCAGTCGCGAAAGATTCTGCTAAATGTGCAGCTACAAACGATTTTCCTTCTCCGGATACGGCGGAAGTAATCAGGATAGTCTGGCATCGTTGCGTCGGCAAACCAAACAGAATGTTAGTCCGTAGTGTGCGAAATTGTTCTGCCACAATGTTCCTGACGTTCGGATCAAAGAACTGATGGTACTTTTCAAAGCCAATTTCTCCCAGGATGGGTGCGGTGCAGCGATCTACAATATCTTTTCTGCTGGTGATACGGACAGTCAGGACTTGTCTGATGTGCAGGATAAGTAATGGAATAAATAGGCTCAGGCAACCGGCGATGAGCAATACCAACTGCTGATTAGGGGTAACAGGCTGTAAGTTTGGCTTCGGCGCATCAAGTATTCTTGCATTAGCGATCGTGCTTGACCGTGAGATCGAGGTTTCGATTCGCTTTTTGAGCAAAAAAAGATAGAGTTCCTGCTTGATTTGCTGCTGTCGGGAGTAGTCAATGTAGATCCGTTCCTGAGAGGGAATCTTTGCTAGCTGATTTTCAAGCTTCCTTGTGTTCAGATTGTAAGCATCGAGAGCAATCTGCAGTTCTCGTTTTTGTACGTCCAATGCGGCGTACATATCAGCCTTTAACATTTTTAGCTGATTTTCAATCGCGCGCATAGACGGATGAGAGGCGCTGATTGTAACTGCATTGCGTTCCCTGGAAAGAACCAGTTCGTTATATTGACTGACCAATGTCCGAAAATTACTTTCCTGCTGAATGAGGGAAGTGGGAATGGCGCGATCGGGATGCTCCGAAATATATTTTCCAAGTTCTTCGAGAACCCTCAATTTGAGGGAATAGCTTTCCAGTTCATCGGAAGTACGGGAAGACTTTTCGCGTACAATCTGGCTGTCGGCATTCAAATCAACAAGTCCGTTGGTTTGCTTGAATTTGGCTATCCCCGTCTCAATAGACGCCAATTCCGACGAAACCTGAGCCAGGTTGCTTGCAATGAAGGATAGCGTACTATCTGCTGTTCTGTTTTTATCATCGATGCTGTTCCTTAGATATTGCCTGATCAGCTCATTGAGAATAGCTTCTCCTTTTTGAGGTAGAATATCTTTCAGCGACAAGTCGACAACATTTGCCAGCTTGTTGGTAACTGACACCTTCAAAGCCGCGCCATATCTGGCTACAACCTCATCTTTCTCCGCAATTTCAATGGAATACTGATCGTCAGATGTATAGATGTGGTTTGTCCGGGAGACTATGGCCGGCACCTCACCGATCAGCAGGGTGTCGCCGAAAGTTGCGGTAATGCTTTTTGTCACATCCGAAATTTGGAACTTGTCATTACCGATAAATCTCAGGCCGTAAATGGCCTTTTTCCGCAGGTAAGCGGGTTGCAGGAAATTGATTTTGAAAGGTGATTTCTCATACAACTCCGAGGTTTTTACCCGGCCGGCAGCAATACAGCGCACCTGTAGTTGCAGCGTATCAACTACGTGCTCCATCAGGTTCCTGCTCCTGAGAATTTCAACCTCATTATCCACACTGCTGTTGACAGCAGTGTGGCCAAAGTTCTCAAATAGTGCTGCGTCTTCAAAGCTTGCACCCCGGGCATCGTCTCTCACCAGCAGAGAAGCCTCTATGTCATAACGGGGTGTTGAGTACCTCAGTAGCAAGAGCGCAGCAACAATGCACGCAGCCGCCGAACCCGCAAACCAATACCAGAAGCGCAATGCTTCTTTCAGGAAATTGAGACTGAGAATGCTTTTCCCGTCCCTTGTTAAACTCGTTACCTGCCCTAATTGCTTACCTGTCATTACATACTTTTCGCTTAGTATGGTTTAGACGGCAGTTAGGAGAATACGTAACGCATTAACCGAAAATATTTTTTCAAACGCTTATAAACAAAAATCCCTGACACCGTAAAAGGTGCCAGGGATCTATAAAAAAGCATTTTCAGGCAAAATGCACTTTCACTTTCTTCAATGCCGAAGCAACTACCTGGTGCATATCATAATAACGATATTCAGCTAATCGCCCACCGAATATTACGTTTTCTTCTTCTCCCGCAAGTGCTTTGTACTGATTGAAGACAGCAGTGTTTTTGTCATCATTCACAGGATAATAGGGCTCTGCGCCTTTTACCCATTCTTGTGGATATTCGTGCGTAATTACTGTTTTAGGCTGAGTACCAAACTCAAAATGCTTATGCTCGATAATTCGCGTAAACGGGGTTTCTCCATCCGTATAGTTCACCACCGCATTACCCTGGTAATTTTCCTGATCCAGTAGCTGGTTTTCAAAGCGCAGACTGCGGTATTCAAGCTGTCCGAATTTGAAGTTGAAATATTCATCGATTGGTCCTGTGTATACCACGGTTTCTGCCAATGCTGTTAATGCTTCCCTGTCTTTGAAAAAGTCTACTCCCAATTTTACTTCAACATCCTGAAGCAAACCTTCCGTCAGCTTATTGTAGCCTCCGATCGGAATGCCTTGATATTTATCATTGAAATAGTTGTTGTCAAATGTAAAGCGTACAGGCAGACGTTTGATAATGAATGCTGGCAACTCAGTCGCTTTACGTCCCCATTGTTTTTCTGTATAGGCTTTGATCAACTTTTCGTAAATATCAGTCCCCACCAGTGAGATAGCCTGCTCTTCGAGGTTTTGCGGATCTTTAATTCCTGCCTGCTCTACTTGCTCGCGGATTTTTTCTTTTGCTTCCTCCGGCGTTCTCACTTTCCATAGCTGATAGAAAGTGTTCATATTAAATGGAAGATTGTAAAGCTCTCCATTAAAGTTTGCAACCGGCGAGTTGGTGTAACGGTTGAACTCCACGAAGGAATTCACGTAATCCCAAACTTCCTTGTCATTGGTGTGAAAAATGTGCGCACCATACTTGTGTACATTAATCCCTTCCACATTCTCGCAATACACATTGCCACCTGTATGCTCTCTCCGGTCGATCACCAGGCATTTTTTCCCGCGTTTTGTTGCTTCATGCGCAAAAACAGATCCCCACAACCCTGCTCCAACTATCAAATAATCGTATTGTTTCATTAAACTAGTTTGTAATATAATGTGAGTACTAATTGAAAAGATTTCATCTTAAAACAGAAAAGGCCCCCAAGACGGAGACCTTATTCTGATTTTATCTTTTTTCCACTGAGATATTATGGAAGAAGTTTAAGTTCTACGCGACGGTTTCTTTGTAGTCCGTTACGGGTTGCGCTATCTGCGATAGGCTTGAATGAACCGAAGTAGTCAACAATGATTTTGCTTGGGTCAGTCAATCCAGCTTCGTTGATCAGGTAATTTTTAACTGCATCAACGCGGCGGCGAGAAAGTGCGATGTTGTAACGGTCAGATGCACGACGGTCTGTGTGACCAGCCAGTTGCAAGCGGCAACCATTTTTGTTCATCAACGCTGCTACGTTTTTCAACATTTCCTGCGCCTCAGGCTTGATCACGTTTTTGTCTGTATCAAACATCACATTTGCGAAGATTTCGCTGCAAGCTGCACCTGTTGCCAATGCATTTTTAACATAAGCATCGAAGTCAAGTACGCGACCACCACCATCTACGATACTTCCTGCTGGTGAGTTTGGCTCTTTATCGAAGAAGTCAGAAACACCGTCACCATCTGTATCAAGAAGCAATCGTGGGTCGATATCCTTTGGACGGTTTGCTTTTGCAACTGAGTCCATTTCTTCAAGTGTAAGAATCTTTGGTGGCTTGATCAACACCTTAGGATCTGTGTAGCGCAAGTGGTAGTATCCGCCTTCGTCCGGTTTGTAATCCCATTTACCATCTACTTTCTGAACTTTCAATGGGTTCTTGCCCAATTTGTAAGTTACCTGAACCGCACCGTATCCGTAGCTGTCCAATTCAGAGTTTCCTTTGCGGGAAGTCTTTTGATCTTTGATAAAGTCCAGATTCTCTGTTCTGTCGAAGTCACCACCATATGTAGCATCCAGATAATCTGTGTTAGTGTGAGTCAAACGGAAGTCAAGACCGATATCGATTCTTTTGGTAACCTCATAGTTGATGTTCAGACCTGTTGGAACGATCCAGTCATTTTTGCTGCCGGTTTCGCGCAACTTAATACCGCCAGTAAGATCGTACGCATCTGAATTGTAGAAGATTTGACCTACCCCCACATACGCATCCACTTTCCAGCGCTTCATTTTATTAGGTCCCATTAAAAGACCTTTCAGGTTGACAGTTCCTGCAACGGAAACGTCAAAGTAATTTCCTTCAAAATAACGGCTGTAATTTCGACGCTTCATACCTCTCAGGTTACCAAGAGACAAATCCAAGCGAGACCCGAACCAGTATGAAAGCTGCTTGTTTAAAGTGAGGCCTCCTTGAATTGTTCCGGATTCTTTGTGGCTGTCAGCAGATGTTTTTGTAACAGGCCAGAAATCATACTCTCTCAAATCGCCGAAAAACATAGACGGGCCAAAGTGTGCAGAAACTGACCATGTATTCAGTTTGTAAGGGCCATCGTAGGTTGCTTTGGGATTGTAATCCGGAGAATTCGGTTGCTCTAGCGGTTGCGCCAATGAAGGCAGCGCCATCATTGCCCCCAAGGCAAACGAACAAATCAACTGGGATACTTTTTTCATACTATTCAAGTTAGCGTTATTAAGATTAACTAGGATTGATCTTTAGTCAATATGAGTAAATTAGATATTCAATTCATGGCCAATTGTACGTCAACCAAATGCCTAGTGCGCACAAAAATAGGTTAACAATATCACTTAATCAACCGAAGTTTCACAGAAACGGAAAAACTTTCAGGATTGGCAATTCAAAATTTACCCGAAAGAAACGCCCTTTTCCGAACTTTCAAAGACGTTGATTTATTTTTTTTAATATTTCAGTCTTCCACGAAAGAAATACTCCTTCCCTTATTTTTTCCCTCGCACTGCGCACAAGCCACAAGTAAAATGTAAGGTTGTGAACGCTCGCAATTTGCGCTCCAAGCATTTCTCCCGACTTTACAAGGTGCCTCAGATAAGCTTTACTGTAAAAAGTACTTACATATCCTCCTAATCCTGCGTCAATCGCCGAGAAATCATCCTTCCACTTTTCATTGCGGATGTTGATTATGCCTTCCGTAGTAAAAATCATGCCATTCCGAGCATTACGGGTCGGCATCACACAATCAAACATATCTACGCCCAGCGCAATGCATTCGAGGATATTCGCAGGCGTTCCAACTCCCATCAGGTACCGGGGTTTGTCCTTTGGAAGTATGTCGCAAACTACTTCCGTCAGTTCGTACATGATCTCGGCAGGCTCGCCCACTGATAATCCGCCAATTGCATTTCCCTCGCGGTTACAAGAGGCAATAAATTCCGCCGACTGGATTCTAAGATCTTTGTACACACTTCCCTGAACAATCGGAAAGAGCGTCTGACTATGACCATATAATGGATCTGTTTGGTCAAATCGCTCGCAGCAACGCACCAGCCAGCGGTGCGTCATCTCCATAGATTGACGTGCATAACCGAACTCACAGGGGTAAGGAGTGCATTCATCGAAAGCCATGATGATGTCCGCTCCAATGGTTCGTTGAATATCCATCACATTTTCCGGGGTAAATGTGTGTACGCCACCGTCAATGTGTGACTTAAATACCACACCCTCTTCATTGATCTTTCTGCCTGTACCCGCAAGTGAGTAAACCTGATACCCGCCGCTATCTGTCAGAATGGGCTTGTCCCAGCCATTAAATGCATGCAAGCCGCCTGCTCGGCTCAGAATGTCGAGTCCCGGACGCAGGTATAAATGATATGTATTTCCCAGGATAATCTGCGCCTGAATATCGTCGTGCAGCTCGCGTTGATGAACCGCCTTTACCGTCCCCGCAGTACCTACAGGCATAAAGATGGGAGTCTCAATAATGCCGTGATCCGTCTCAATATATCCGGCCCTTGCCTTGGAAGCAGGGTCCTCAACTTCTAGTGTAAACTTCATTAAATCTTTTAAATTACTGAGCTGCAAAAATAGATTGAAGGTCTCGAAGAATACTGACAATGACTGTATATTTGTGAGAATATGATTAAATTTTACCTCTCTCTTCTGTTGTGGCCGATTCTTTACTTTATGCGCTAGCAGCGTTTGTTACCGTACAATTATTCTATTATCTCTTCTTTTTTACAAGACTTGCGTTTTATGGAAAAGGGGCGAACTACGGTAACACAATGCCTGGTGTAACGGTGCTGGTTTGCGCCTGGAACGAGCGGGACAATCTTACAGAACTACTCCCCCTGCTGGATGCACAGGAATATCCCGAATTTGAAGTAATCGTTCTCGACGACCGTTCCGATGACGGCAGTGAAGAATATATCCGTAGCAACATATTTCAGTGGAAACACATCAGGTACATCCGGATCAATGATCAATTTGATCATGTAACACCGAAGAAATACGCATTGACAGTAGGAATGAAGCAGGCGAAGTACCCGATCGCATTGATGACCGACGCCGATTGCCGCCCTTCCTCACCCCGCTGGATCACCGCAATGACCTCCCGGGTAACTCCCGACAAGGACATTGTGCTTGGCTTCTCGCCTTACTTCCGCAGCAAGGGAATGCTCAACTGGTTTATCCGCTGCGAAACCTTTTATACTGCGGTTCAATACCTGTCCTTTACCCTGGCGGGAATGACTTACATGGGGGTCGGTCGCAACATATTATATAAGCGTTCGGTTTTCTTCGCTAACAAAGGATTTTACACACATAAGAATGTATATGGAGGAGACGACGATATTTTCCTGAATGAGGTTTCTACAAGCGAGAACACGACGATCTCAATTGAGGAAGATTCTTTTGTTTACTCCAAACCAAAAACTACCTGGAAAGACTGGTACCGTCAGAAGACGCGCCATATTTCGGTAAGCAGATATTACAAGCCGCGTAACAAGATCCTGCTTGCATTGTTATCGGGCAGCCACATTGCGGTTTGGATGCTGGGGCTTGTCGCCCTTCTTTTTGGATTGATCACAAGAGACTATCTTTCCTTACAATACCTCGGTATCATAGTTGGCGTACGTTGGGTTATTCAATGGTTTTTACTCATAATTATCAATTTGAAGCTGGACAAAACGGTAGAGTGGTTTAGCTTTTTACTCATGGATTTTGCATTGTTTGTTTACTACACCGTTTTCGGTTTTGTTACTCTAACTAAAAGAAGGCCACGCCGGACATGGAATTAATCACTAAATATTTTCCCGAACTTACTGAGGATCAAAAAAGTAAGTTTGGTCAAATGGAAGAATTGTATCAATACTGGAATGCGCGCGTCAATGTAATTTCTCGGCAGGATATTGATACATTGTATGAAAGGCACGTACTGCATTCACTTGGAATTGCCAAAGTGCAGGGATTCAAAGCCGGTACCAGCATTCTGGATGTAGGTACCGGCGGCGGCTTTCCGGGAATCCCGCTGGCGATCCTTTTTCCTGATGCGCAATTTCACCTGGTGGATAGTATTGGTAAAAAAATCAGGGTCGTTCAGGAAATAGCGGCTGCATTGAAACTGGATAATGTGCGTGCAGACCAAACGCGGGCCGAGAAGCTTGACGATTCCTACGAATTTGTGGTGAGTCGAGCGGTGACTCGCATTACGCCGTTTGTGGGCTGGGTCAGGAAAAACATCAGCCGCAATTCCTTTCATGAGCTTAGGAACGGGATTTTATACCTGAAGGGCGGCGACCTGGCAGAAGAGCTAGCTGAGCTAAATCAGAAAAACCGCGTTTACGCGCTTTCTGACTATTTTAGCGAAGAATTTTTTGAGACCAAGAAGGTCGTGTATGTACCTTTATGAAAATTTAATTTAACCTAATATTATGAACGAACGTTTTAGCGCCAGTGGATTGATGAATCCGTTTTTCCCCGATGAAGTAACTTTCGGAGAGAAAGGCGTAACCTTCAAAGTCAGCAAGCTTTTCAGAAGTACCGACAACTTTGTGTTCTATTCCGACATTTCCGGTGTTGAAGTGGACAGCGGCATGTTTTTTTCGACAATCCGCGTAATCCCAAGAATGCGTCCCGAAATTATTATTAACAATTTTACAAAGGGAGACGCAAAGAAAGTCAAGGAGTTAATTCTCTCTAAGGTGCAATCGTAAGTTTTTTTTGAAGTTTGCTCTTGCGCTGTATAATTTGAATTCTTAGATTTGCACCACAATTCGAGTAAACAACCGGATATAAACTCCTGAATAGCTCAGCCGGTTAGAGCATCTGACTGTTAATCAGAGGGTCGTTGGTTCGAGCCCAACTTCGGGAGCCTGAAAGTGAAGCACTTAGCATTAATTTGCTAGGTGCTTTTTTCGTTAGTTGCAATGCGAGTTTCTTTAAGGCGCTAATTGATACACTTTTGAGCATTCCGGATTATATCTCAACTGATTAGGTTCTACGAACATAGTATGCTGAGACTATTTAGTCTAGCCCGCAGATCAAAATCGTACCCCTTGAACCTCTTTAACTTACCGAACTTCCGTAATTACCTTCTCCCGCTCATAAACCCGTCGTGAATCCCGGCTCTTGTGATGTTCTTCGCTGATAATTTCGAAACTCGCAGGATCCGCGGCGGGTAGTTGATGATATCGCCAGAATACGTGGTGGGCATCTTTCGCATAGTAACTCGACAGTACTTCAAATGTGGTTGGATCGGCTCCTTCAAGTGTTTTGAGTACACCTTCATCAATCAGGAAAACAGTCTCAAAGTCCATTGAATAGTTGTGCGCCAAGGGTTTGAACGTTTTCGCATCGGCTGCATCTATTCTGATTGAGCCGGAAAAAACACCTTTTCCATCTGCATGATAAGAGCGCAGATTCGTGCTGCCCAAGTAAGTGAGATGCCCGGGATCATCAGAAACAATCCTGTCGCCGACATATACGTGCTTGCTGTCTTTGAACAATCCGCCATTTACATGTATAAAATGCGCCGGATCGTCGGAGAGAATGGAATGGAATGCGAAAACGTGACTGGTATCTTTTCCCAATCCGTAGCCGAAAACCTGGAATGATTTCCCGTCAGCGCCTTTTATCAGCTTACCCTCAAAGTAAACTCGCGTGCCGTCTGTCGCATATAAATGTGCGAATTCTACTTTTGGGAAGCGCTTATCAAGCGTTTCAAATTGATTCGCCACTACATGCTCTAACGCTGTAACAGTTGCATTCCCGAAGCCGCCGTAATAGTAAACCTTATCGTTTTGAATGTAATATCCGGCCTTTGACAAAATATCCGGCTTGAATGACGAATTGCTTCCCTGACAGGAAAAGAGGTTTAGTATACATGTGATGAAGCCCATATACCCGGCAATTGTTTTCATAGCTTTTCCTGCGGGCAAAAAAAGACCCGAATGCCTGATTCACACACACGCAGAGCATCCGGGTAGTTCAAAGAGTTACATTTGAACCGAAGCAAAACTATACATCCACTTTGCATTAGGATGAACAAATAAGCAAACGGCAGATATGGGATAACCTTCGGAAGAAGTTATGGCAGATTGCATGCATTGACAATTCTGAATCAACCTAAAAAGGTATTTTTGACTGCGCAAATACGCAACTCACGACCGCCATGACAAAAACAGGAGAAGAGCAGGACCTGAAACGGTGCCTCACGCTGATCGAATCACAGCTCGGCTGGGGTAACAGCGTACATTGGAGCAATTACGATTTTGAAAAGCTGAGTGACACATTTCACGAAAAAACCGGCGTGCGTCTCAGCATTACCACCTTAAAGCGCATTTGGGGAAAGCTTAAATACGACAGCGCGCCAACCCTCACCACACTCAATGCACTCGCGAGATTTGCCGGCTTCGCAGACTGGCGGCATTTCAGACAACAAGAGAAACAAACAGAAACTGTTGATGCACAAGCCACCGCGGTTCCAGTAAGTACCGTACCTGCTCCAAAAAGAGCCAGACTAAGGTACCTTTGGCTTTTTTCACTAGTGCCATTGGTCCTCGCCGGGTATGTGCTGCTTTCCAGTAAAGCTTCTGATTCGACGCTCGATCCCGATCAGTTCTCATTCAAGCTCGACAAAATTGTTACAGAAGGTGTCCCCAACTCGGTGGTATTCCACTATGACGCAAGAGCTGCCAAAACCGACTCTGTTTTTATCGTACAAACCTGGGATATAAGTCGGAAAAAGCTTGTTCCCAAGGACAAGCGTGAGCATTCCTCCATTTATTACTATCCCGGATACTTTAACACAAAACTGATTGCGGACAATCAGATCGTCAAAACGCAGGACCTTTGGATTACTTCCGGCGGCTGGCTTTGTCTGGCTGAAGAAGAGCCGGTGCCTCTTTATTTTAAGAAGGAAGAATGCATCAGCAACGGCATTGTAGCGGTAAATGAGCGAGTTTTGAACAAATACAACTTGTCACTTCACCCAAAAGCACCGAAGATTCGGATCTTCAATCAGCGTGATTTAGGTGATCTGATGAGTGACAATTTTGTTTTTGAAACAAATATCAAAACAGATTTCAACCAGGGTTCAAATGCTTGTCAGCCTGTACAGGTGCTGATCCAATGTAAAAACGACATTATCATCATTCCTCTGGTTGCAAAACCTTGCGTAGGTGATCTGGCGCTGGCTTTCTGCGGCACTTACGTGACCAGCAAAGAGGCTGATCTATCGAATTTTGGGGCAGACCTGACGCAATGGACGAAACTGAGAGTCGAAACAGTAGCGAAACAGGCGAATATTTACGTCAACAATAAAAAAGTCTACACGCTTCAATTTCCTAACGAAGCCACCGGCATTGTAGGTGTTCAATACCGCTTCAATGGAACAGGCGCTGTGAAAGATACCTGGTTTGGCAACAAACGGAACGTGATCCGGCTCTGATCATTTCGCTACGTCCGGATTGTATTGCGGCAATTCCGGGATATGCATGTTAAGACTATTCTGTCAAAGCAATAAGGAGTTGATCGCTGATCGTGTAATTTTAAGCCTCCTTACGAGCCTAATTCTTCCATTCAATCACTTAGATCCACCAGGGGATAACTCATTTATCTCTGAGCTCAAAAATGTAGATAGGTTGGGGTTTTCAATCTCCATCAAACGTGCTTGCCATGCAGCCAAAATCTCTACTTCTACTCGTTTTTTCCATTTTATGCACCGTTAAGCTTTTTGCACAAGCACCGGATCAATTCAGCTTTCAGGGTGTAGCAAGAAACGCTGCGGGAAAAATCGTAGGCGATGCTACAATCGGCGTGAGGCTTACTATTCACAAAGAAGCCCCGAATGGGTCGGTAGTCTATCAGGAAACGCACCAATCAGTTTCAAATGCACACGGGGTTTTCACCTTATCGATCGGGAAAGGGAATGTGCTGACGGGAGATTTCAATCAGATTGTGTGGCAGGTATTCTCTCATTATCTGCAAATTGAAATAGCACTTGACGGAGGAAATGCATTTACTGATCTTGGTACCACACAAATGCAAAGTGTACCGTATGCACTTCACGCGCGCGATGCCCGGAGATGGAATAACAGCTATCCGGTAATCCAGGATTTTGTCCTAGAACCAGGAATCGACCCAAGCACAACTACCCCGGACGACCCACGGCTGGATAAATACCGTCTGCCTCTCGTTGGACAAGGATCTAAATTGATATGGTATCCTGTCAAAGCTGCGTTCCGCGCTGGAACGGCCGACAATGATAAATGGGAGGATCAACTTTTAGGGATCAGTTCTTTTGCCTCCGGAAGTGATACAGAGGCAAGTGGCAGTAGCAGCACAGCGCTTGGACAATCGACAAAGGCCTCTGCTGACTATTCACTTGCCACCGGATTCTCCTCGGAGGCAAGTGGAAGTTCATCTGCAAGTTTCGGATTTTCATCTAAGGCAATGGGAGACATCTCGGCTGCTTTCGGAAACTTCACAATAGCTAAGACGAGAGCTTCATTCGTGACCGGCCTCTTTAATAATGCATCTGACAATCCTGACCCGGAAAATGAAAAACCCACTGACCGAATTTTTCAAATTGGCAACGGTATCAGCTACAATGACCGACAAAATGCACTCACGTTGCTAAGAAGTGGGAATTTGGGTTTGGGCAAAAATGCACTTAATCCCAAGTACACGCTGGAAGTCGATGGAAGAGCGCGTATCCGGCACAATGGGGTAACAGCAGGTATTCATTTTGATAACGCTGCCGGCGTTGAAAGTGGCTTTGTAGGAATGAAGACTGACGAACAAGTCGGGTTTTTCTTAAATACCTGGCAGTTTTGGGTAAACAAAGATGGAAATGGTTTTTTGCAGGGCAGTGTTATCCAAACTTCCGACGCCCGCCTCAAACACAAGTTAAGCGCCATCACCGGAAGCGTAAACAAAATTTCGGCTCTGAATCCATATCACTACTTCTGGAAGGATCCTCTGAAAGATCAAACCCTACAAACAGGTTTTATCGCACAAGAATTAGAAAAGTTATTCCCTGAGTTGGTGAAGGAAGATGAGAAGGGTTTCAAGTCGGTTAACTATATCGGGCTCATTCCTCACCTGGTTGATTCAATTAAGCAACTGACCAAACAAAACGAATCGCTCCAAGCTTTGAACAGCGATATTGTGAGCAGATTGGAAGCATTAGAAACCAAGGCGCGTTTAGCAGAAAATCCCGCTGCAAAATAAAACTAAGTGCATTGGCAACTTAAACCTTGCAATGGCGAATCTCAATATCCGATTCTAAAAGGGCTGTTTGTATTGTTTTTAGATCTTTGAAATTAAAAACATGACCGTCGTTTCTCGCAACATCAAGCTTTGCAAAATCCAGTTCCTGAATGAGCCAGCCGGCCACCTGGGGTTCCATTGCTGCAACAATTCCCTCTTCGGGCAAATCGATGTCCGGCGTTGAGTAACAGGCAGCAAAACCATAATTGATATCTACTGCCGGCGACCAGGCTGCATTGCCGATTGTTGGTGAAACCAAGGTATATGCCTGGTTTTCCAAGGCGCGAGCGCGGGCACCGACATGTACCCTGGTCGCGCCACGAATGGTTTCGGTGCAGCTTGGCGCAAGAATAAGCATCGCGCCAGCTTCGCACAGCAACTGCGCCCCTATCGGGAACTCGATGTCGTAGCAGATTTGAACGCCAAATTTCCCCCAGGGGGCCTCAAAAACTGTCAATACTTTCGGCGCGGTTTGGATGCCCCATTCTTCATTTTCAAAGCGCGTCATGAAAAACTTATCCTGGTATCCGGCCAGTCCGGCGGGAGAAAAAACATAGGCCCGGTTGTGGTTTTGGCCTTGCTCAATAACCGGAATCGAGGGAGCTACGATGGTTACATGATATGCTTTTGCCAGCTCCTCAAACACATCGCAAAACTCCG
This sequence comes from Dyadobacter crusticola DSM 16708, assembly GCF_000701505.1. Taxonomy (GTDB): domain Bacteria; phylum Bacteroidota; class Bacteroidia; order Cytophagales; family Spirosomataceae; genus Dyadobacter; species Dyadobacter crusticola. Next base: position 45,267 of record NZ_JNJB01000008.1, read on the forward strand.
ATTTGAGCGCATCAAGCGCGAAGATCTGTTCACGGATATTGCTTTTGACAGCTTCTGAAAAAGTACTGACAAGCTCCATTGAACCATATTCAGGAAAAAGTAAAAGCTGGGCTCCCTGGTCAGCGGCCTCGCTGACCCAATTCTTGATATGCTTTTTCCAGGAAGTAAAATCAGCGTGTTCGCTGATCGGATATTGTGCTGCCGCGACGGTAACTTTCATTTATTTACTTTTCAAAGCCTTCAACCAAAATGTCATTGTCTTGGCAGTTTCGTTAATCTCTCCTATATCCAGCCACCGCATTGTGCTTCGTAACCGGGGGTTTTTTACATAACCTCTTTTTTGCCAAAAAACGTCATTTGGCCGATACTTATCTGGCCTGGCCGGATGATCTGCCGCTCTTTCCACCGCGCAAAAACACGCAAGTTCATAATCGCCGAAGCTGCGCGCGTGGGCTTCCCGCTCATCGAAAAAGCGGTGACCGAGTCCAAGTCCCCGATATTTTTGAAGAAGAATGCTTTCGCCAAAATAAAATATGCTGCTGACATCGTACCCGGCTTTCTCAAATGGCGCCCGAACTTCTTCTGTTTCGTCCGCTAATGGAATGCAGGTAGTAGCGCCGACCATTTCGGCACCATCATAAACTGAGAAAAGAAAAGCTCTGGCAGATTGACTGTATATTTTGAGGTACTCTTTCTCATAATCCAGATCACCTTCGTAGAGATAAGGAAAATCATGAAAAACGGCGATCCGCAATTTCCCCAAATCTTCAAAAACACTTTCGATCTCGGCGCCTCTTTTCGTGACAAATGAAAGGTTTTCCATTATTTCTTAGAAACCAGCTCAATCCAGCGCGGCAGGTTGTAATAGGTTGTTACGCGCGTGATTTTTCCAGCTTTCACTTCCAGGAAAGCACCGGCAGGCAGCACATAAGTTTGCCCGTAAGCTTCCGGCATACCTTCTTCCGCTTTCTTGTAAGTTCCATTTACCACAAACTCAACTGCAACGCGTGTTCCTGTTTTTTCGGTAAAAAAGAACATATCCGTAAGCTTTTCTTCATAAGCCTCGTCCATATTACCCAGGAATTCGGTAAATTTTTCAATTCCAATGCGCACATCGCCCTGGTTTGCCTCGTGCCTGATCTGCGGGTCAACCAGCGCCAGCATTCCTTTCCAATCCTGATTATTAAAGCAAGCGTAATACGCTTCTACAACTTCCAATGCGTTCATTTCAATTGATTAAACCTGTAAATTCTATTTCAAAATCACTTAACCGGAACGTACACCCACTTGTCCAGCGTGTGGAATCCGAGCATGTATTTCCGTCCGTGACATTCAAATGCCGTGCCCTCGTAAACCTCTGCCAGGATAATATCAGGCTTGAATGCCATATTTTCCAATACTTTTGAAGGATTACGGACCGACACATGCTCAAAAATACGGCCTTCTTTTCTTAAAGAATATTGAAATGCATAATCATAACTGGCTTCTGTAAGATCGAAGCCGATTTTTTGCGGGTTTTGAGCCTCAATAAAGTTGGTGAGTCGCTGCATTTCAGGCAGATGATCGCCCCAGACGATTTTCTCGGGCGGAGAAAAAATGATACTTTCCTGCATCAGGTTCACATTACCCGGACCAACATGAATTTTTAGGTTCAATGCATTATTGATCGGCGGAAATACCTTTTCAAAAAACCATTTGGTGGAAAGCAGCGGATGCGTCACGCTTAAAAGTGCAAATGGCAATGCAAAAAGCCAGAGTATCGTCAGCATCAATTTGCTCATAATAGTTGGTAAAAATGAGCCGTAAACCAGACCGACAACCGGGGCGGCAAGTACAAAAAACGGGATGTGCAGACGCGAACCGTAAGTTTGGTAACCGATAAAAAAACAAAATACGAGGTAACTGCAAAACGCAGCCAGCGCATACCATTTTGCGTTGGGAGCAAGCTTTACGAAGAAAAGCAATGGGATACTTAGCAGAATTAACCACATTCCGAAGAAATTATGCGCGAAGTCCTCATTGAAATTGAGCTTGTTCATTTTAAAAAGCATCCCTGAACCTGGCTTGTCCAATGGAAGGCCCATAGCGGCGTGCAATGCCACAAGCCCGTTTTCTAAAAATTGATTGTACCTGTTACCCGGAGAAACAAATCCGAGGTGCAGCATGGTGTGCTTGGAAAGCGAGGAGACGAAATCAGCCGGAACGCGAATATCATTCCTGTTTCCATTGCTCATTGTCCCGACAGGCGAGCCGAAAATTTCGTGCGTACGATACCAGAATGGCGCATTCAGCAGTAGTACCAGCATCACGGTGCCCGCCAGCAGCAATGCGAGTGACTTCCACAAATCCGCTCTGCCGATTGTAAAAATGAGAAGATAAAAGCCAAACGGAAGCGCGTAGAAGACGAATGTACCTTTCGTCATAATCCCGAGCGCAACCGCGAGAGACAGGAACAAAAAGGCGATAAACTTACGGTTCTGGCTAAAATCAAAGCAGTAAAAGGCAGTCGCAACTATAAAAAACGCGACCATCAGATCGTTCTGGGTTGTCATGGATTCCAGCACTACAATGGGCAAAGTAGCTGCGAAAACCAATGCGATGCGAAGCTGAACTAGCGATGCCGAGAAAAGCTCCACGATCAGAGACACACAAATGAGAATACCAGCCAGGCTCAGCCATTGAGCCAACTGAAAATACCGGTCTCCGCCTGAAAGCAGGTACGTATGCAAGTGTACGTACTCCGAAAACGGACTGAATGAAATCGCGCGCTCAATGTGGGAAGCGTAATGTTCCACATTGCCGTTTTGTACCCAGTAACCCAGCCGGCTCAAATGGTAGCTCAGCGAATCGAGGTTATTGGGAGTGGCTACAATAGCCACCACGAGCGTAAATAATGCGAGTGAACCGAGAATAGTTACCGTAAATGCGCCCAGTTTACGAAAGAATACTTTTCCCGATTGTATCCAGTACCTGCTGATCGAGCGCAGATTAAGTTTGTATTTACTCTGCAGCCTCGCCGAAATAAGTATCAGGGCTACATTCAGCAAAAGCCAGGCGGTAATTACTACGTAGGGATTGATCAGATTAAATGCGCTGAGCAATTCGGTACTGGCCCCTATGAAGAAGAACAGAAAAATGGCCGAAGCAAGAACCGACCGCCGGAATGCCTGGGGCCAATCTTTGAAAAACGCCAGGTAACAATTGGCTGTACAAAGCCACATTGCTAATGGAACCAAAAGAATCATGTGAAGGGTAAACCTGTTTGGCTAATATGTTTCAAAAATAGCCATTCTCACGAAAAGAACATCAGCTAAGTCACCGATGTTAAATTCATTTTAGTGATAGGTCAAAAAAGCGATTAAGGCTTCAACTGAATGCAGGTGGCCTGACTTCCCGTACCCGCTCACTTCCCAGTTTGCTCCCTTACCTGCTACTTGCATTACTTTGATCTTCCAAAAACTCCCAGCTGTACTTGCAATGCAAAATCCCGCGCGTTGCAGCGCTTTTCTTGTCCAAAGCACCTCCTTTTCACTGCCTTCCAAATACACCTGCTGCCCGGTGGGTTCCCGCTGGATATTGAATGTGCCTGTGTTTGTATCAAAGAAGAAGTTTTCCCGGTTGAAAACAGATTCAAAAGATCCGTCGAGAATCAGATCTTCAGGTACGCCGGAAAGCAAGCCGTCGCCTTTTTTCATCAGCCAGAGCTGATCAGCGGTTTGTAATGCAAGATCGAGCTCGTGGGTACTGAGTAAAATCGCCTTGTTGGTTTCGGCGGCCAGCTGGTGAAGCAGCTTCATCAGCCCGATCCGATTGGGCAGGTCCAGGTGCGCGGTAGGCTCGTCGAGCAAGATCACGCCGGTATCTTGTGCAAGTGCCCGCGCCAGCATTACCTTCTGCCGCTCTCCGTCACTGAGCTGACTGATTTGGCGGCTCAAAAGAGGCTCTGTTCCTGTATATGTAATTGCAAGATCGATTTGCTGCCTGTCTGCTTCGCTAAGTTGCCCAAGCCAACCGGTATAAGGTGTTCGCCCTAGCGTAATTACTTCGCGAGCTGTAAGGTTGCCGGTTTCAAGTCTTTCAGTCAAAACCAGGCTCAGCTGCGTGGCGAGTTCCTGCGGTTTCAAACGGGCAAGCTCGTGCTGGCTGAGCAGGATCTTACCGGCTAATGCAGGCTGCAAGCCAGCCAGTGTACGCATTAAAGTGGATTTACCCGAACCATTCGCGCCGAGCAGACAAACCAGCTTTCCAGCCCGTAACGATACATTCAGGTTACTTGCAACAACCAGGTCAGCATTTTTTGACCGGTACCCGATCGAAAGGGCTTCCGTTTGCAGGATCGGCTGCGGATCTTTCATGAGAATGACGAACGAAGATTGTTACTGCGCAGGATTACCCAGATCACCACCGGCGCCCCAAGCAGCGAAGTAACGATATTGATTGGAATGACCGTCTGTGCACCGGGGAGCTGCGCCACAATATCACAAAACAACATTAGCACTGTGCCAGAAAGGCAGCAGGCCGGGATTAATATACGGTGGTTGGAAGTACGCAGCAACGCGCGCGTCAGGTGTGGAATGGCGATCCCGATAAAACCGATCGGCCCGCAAAAGGCAGTAATACTTCCGGTAAGCAGACTGGTACTGGTCATGATCATCAGCCGGCTTTGCACAATGCTCAGTCCCATGCTTCTTGCATAATTCTCCCCCAGCAACAATGCATTCAGTGATTTGGAAGAAATAAATGCGCCCAGCAAGCCGAGTGTTACTACGATTGTCAATACAAAAAGGCGGTACTGTGTTACGCCGCCCAGCGACCCGAAAGTCCACATAATGTATTCCTGCAACTCCTCGGGCTGACTTACATATTGCCATATACTGATCACAGAAAGTGTAATCGTGCCGATCATCACACCTACGATCAGCAGCACAACATTATCTTTTACCCGGCCCGCGATCAGCAGAATAAGCGACATCACCAATGCAGAGCCAAGCGACGCCATTACAATTACAAGCCAGCTACCGGAGATACCCAGCTGATTGACCGCGTACATACCTCCCGCGCTTCCACCCGCCAGCATCACCGAAGCCACGCCCAGGCCAGCGCCAGCCGTAATACCCAGCTCGGAGGGACCAGCGAGCGGATTGCGGAAGAGCGTTTGCATCAGCAAGCCGCTTACCGAAAGCCCGCAGCCCGCCAGAATAGCGGTCGCTGCTTTAGGAATACGGATTTTCTCAATAATGAATAACCACGCCTGATTTTCAGATTCATGCGAAAAAAGAATGTGCAGTACTTCCGCGAAAGGAATGGCAACAGACCCGGACAATACATCCAATGCAAAAAAAACAACTGCCAGCAGTGCGAGGCAAGTCAGGATCAATCCTTGTCTTTTTGCAGGTGCTGCCATTTTTATGGTAACTGTTTGTAATAAACCAGCTGGTGCCCCGGAAGAAGTCCCGGATGAAAAATATGGATCAGGTCTGCCAGCACGATATGCGGGTTAAATGCGCCTGATTCGAAGAAATCGTTGGAGCCAGATGCGTTGACACGTGCATTATAGCTGTACATTTTCCTCGATTTCGCTGCGGAAAAATCCGCATAGCGTGAATCCTGTTCGAGGATGCTTTTACGCGTATTATTCTTATCAAACCCAACATTTATCCAATACTGCGCTTTCAAAGCAATGGGATAAACCGCTTCAAAATTGAGCGACAGACTGCCCCCGCCTTTTGTATCTGCCCAATGGTAGCTTGCGCCCGCATCCTTGAAGAACTGCGACATATAATTGTCGCCCTTGGGTAAAAACCAGACATCCTTTGTATTCAGGCCGGAAATAACGGTTGGTTTGGGATCTGTGGTCCGGGCGAGGCGCGCAAGGTGGTTATAATCTCTTTCTATTTTGCCAAAAATTGCATTTGCTTCCTTTTCCTTGTTGAGTAGTGCAGCCGCCAGCTTTATCCACTCACAACGCGCCAGCGGCGTGGTTTCAACCCATTCTGAATTGGTCAGTACGGGGATACCTGCTTCTCTCAATGCAGTAAAACGATCCGCCTTGGTACCGGGCGAACCCACCGTCATTACCAGATCGGGATGCATTTCGATCAGCTTTTCCAGGTTTAGTCCATTGTCTTTCCCTACTTCCACTATCTTACCTGCTTTGATCTGCCTCTGAACCGAAGGCGAATAAACGTACTGCGAACCAGCCAGCCCGGTCAGTACGTCAGTCGAGCCGAGTGTTTCCAGCAAGCCGGTATGCATGGAGGAAGTTCCAACCATGGATTTAACCGGGATTTGAATAACCTGCGCCTCAGGGTAACCTTCGGGGCGCGACCTGCCGTTTTCAAGCAGTATGAACTTTTCGCCAGCTGCTGTAGAATCCGCGCTTTTGATTGTGATGATTTTATATTGATCAAAATATTGAATATCAAAACCCTTCGCGTGCTGGACCTCGCATTGGCCTTTGTAGCTGCTCTCCCCGGCAACTTCCTGCTGTTCCTTCGATTTCTGACTGGAATCACAAGCTTGCAAGAACAGGAAAAGCAGAAGTACAACCCAGGTTTTATTCATAATTCAAATTTCAATGTTGTGCCGAAGGCCAGAGTAAGGAAGAGTCGCCATAGCTTAAAAACCGGTAACCTGTATCAAATGCTTCCCGGTAGATCTGTTTCCAGGCGTCACCTACCAATGCAGCCACCAGCAGGATCAATGTAGAACCTGGCTGATGAAAATTGGTAACCAGTCCTTTGCAAAGCCTGAACCGGTATCCCGGAAATATGAATATCTCGGTTTCACCCGTAATGTAGCTGTAATTATTTGCATCCATGAATGCGGCAATTGCAGCAAGCGCCTCGGATGCTGCCGGCAGGTCGCTTTCTTCAAATGGATAAGGATATAATTTTTCAATCCGGAACTCGCTCGTTTCATTCCTGAAAAGCTTTACACCAAACCAGTACAAACTTTCCAGCGAGCGCATGGAAGTTGTTCCGACAGGCACAATCGGTCCCGCCGCGCTTCGCAGCTCCTCGATCACTTCCCTCGAAAAAACAATCTGCTCGGAGTGCATTCTGTGCGCGGTAACCGAAGTTACTTTAATGGGCAGAAAAGTACCTGCGCCTACATGCAGCGTGAGAAAAGATCTGCGTATCCCCCGCTTTTCTAGTTCTGTAAATACGTTTTCAGTAAAATGCAGCCCGGCAGTTGGCGCGGCTACTGCACCGTTGTGGTGGGCGTAAACAGTCTGGTAGGTTTGCTTATCTCCCTCTTCGGTATCCCTGTTCAGGTAAGGCGGGAGCGGGATTTCACCTAGTGCCTGCACAATTTCCAGGAAGGTTAGTCCGCCGCTCCATTTCAAATGCACATGGTTGCGCTCATAGTCGGCATAGGATACTTCCAATGTGACCGTCTTTGCATTTACCTCGACTGTTGTTCTTAATGTATCTGCTAACTTCCAACGCTTTTTATTCCCGATCATACACTCCCAAACGCATTCATTCCTGATCAGCATCGCATCGTTGATCACGCGGGTAGGCGCTTCGGGGTGGAGCAGGAGAATCTCGATCACTGCACCGGTTTCCTTTTGGAAGTACGCCCGGGCAGGTATTACGCGCGTATCATTGAAAACCAGCAGCGTATCGGCGGGAAGCTGGTCAGGTAAATCCGAAAAAGTATGGTGATTGATTGTGCTGTTTTTGTAAACCAGCAGCTTGGATTGATCCCGGACTTCAAGCGGGTAATGCGCAATTCTGTTGTCGGGAAGATCATAATAATAATCCTGCAGCCGGATCGATTCTGCTTTTGTAAGCCAATCTGCCTGTGTCCCTGTCTCCCTGCGCTCTTGTTCCATTCGGCTTCCTTTTACAGCTTTTCCTCAGGTACCGGCGGCCAGAGCAGACGTAAAGGCAGCAGAAATACAACTACTATCAGCACGATCCCGATATAATATACCCACGAAAAATCGAATACATCCAATTTGTACTGCGTACTGTTGATAGTCGCCAAAGCTAGGAGGCTGAACCCAATGATCGTGTTGATTACCGAAACGAGACAGTAAATCCAGTTTACAAGATGCTCGCTAAGCTCCGGGCGGAACTGCGCCCATTCTTTTCTTTTTGGAATTGGCAAATAGGTAGGGTCCACTTTTGGGATGTGGCGGGCAAATGCCGCGATCACCACATTGTTCAGGAGAAACAAGCCCATTATGATGTAAAAAATATGCTCTTTATCCACATATTTCTCGGCCAGGCCGGTTTGGGCAAAATCCACAGCTACCATCTCAGGGAACAGGGAGTAAGTCCAAAGCAATGCACCTACCACGAATATGATAGACAGCCAACGCCAGACCTTGATTGCAAATGTTGTAATTTTCATGAATTCTTCAACCTTCCGGAGGTTTTCGCCAAGTTAAATCAGGGTGCAAAATTAGGGCGGGGAGTTTCTAAAACCTAATTGGCAGTTATTATTGCGCTCAAATGTTGTTGCCTGAATGCAGGCTGCCACGAATCTACTTTCAAACCACATTTATGAAAATATACACGAAAACAGGCGATAAGGGCATGACTTCCCTGATCGGAGGCACAAGACTGAGCAAAGCCCACGTCAGAATCGACGCTTATGGAACTGTCGATGAGCTGAACAGCTACATTGGCCTGCTGCGCGACCAGCCGGTGAATGAAAGCCGGAAAGAGCTGTTGAAAGAAATTCAGGACAGACTTTTCACGATAGGCTCGCATTTGGCTTCCGAGTCAGACCGGACCAAACGCATTCTGCCGGACCTTCTGGAAGAGGACATTCTTTTACTGGAAACTGCAATGGACCTGATTGATTCGAAAGTACCTCCATTGCGGGCATTTGTGCTTCCCGGCGGGCACCAGTCTGTTTCCTTCGGGCACGTAGCGCGTACGGTGTGCAGGCGGGCCGAGCGGGCGGTGATCCATTTACAACAGGGTGAAGAAGTGGAGGACATTGTGGTACGCTATCTGAACCGTCTTTCCGACTATCTTTTCATGCTCTGCCGGGCTATGACTTACGAGCTGGGAATCGAGGAAGTCACCTGGAATCCAAGACTTTCTCCGAATAAATAATTGTTGTACTAAATATCAGTTATTTATAGATTAAATTTTTAAATTGCAATCCCTGACGAACATTCGTATTAGCGTTTCGAAATTTAAATTTAGGCATCATGACAGCCGACACATTACAGATTGAGGTTCAGCAAACCACCGAATCTCGCTTACAAGAGGTTGACTTCAACAACCTGGTTTTCGGCCGGAATATTTCCGACCACATGTTCATCGCCGACTACCGTGAAGGTCAATGGCAGGATCTCCGGATCGTCCCTTACGGCGACCTTTCGCTCAGTCCTGCAACAGCCGCCCTGCATTACGGACAGGCGATTTTTGAAGGCATGAAAGCTTATAAAAGCGAGGAAGGCGACGTGCTCTTGTTTCGTGCAATAGACAACTGGAAGCGGCTCAACAAATCGGCAGAACGCTTATGCATGCCGTCAATTCCGGAAGAAGTTTTCATGAACGGACTTCTGGAACTGCTCCGCCTGGATTCCGGCTGGGTACCTTCTCAGCCAGGATGCTCGCTGTACATTCGTCCGTACATGTTCGCAACTGATCCTTACATCGGGGTTAAACCTTCTGATTCTTATACTTTTATCATTTTCACAAGTCCGGTAGGTACTTACTATGCCAAGCCGCCGCGCGTGAAAGTGGAAACACAATATATCCGTGCAGCTGAAGGCGGGGTGGGCGGCACGAAGTGTGCAGGCAACTACGCCGGTTCACTTTATCCGGCAAAACTGGCGCAGGAGCAAGGTTACGATCAGCTGATCTGGACAGACGCCCGTGAGCATGCCTATATCGAAGAATCCGGTACGATGAACATCATGTTCCTGATCGACGGAACGCTGGTGACACCTTACGTTTCTGAAACAACGCTCGACGGTATCACACGCAAAAGCATCGTAGCAATCGCGCAGCATTGGGGTATCCCGGTAGAAGAGCGCCGTGTAAGTGTGAAAGAAATCATTGACGCAGCCAAAAACGGCACATTGGAAGCAGCTTTTGGTGCAGGTACTGCGGTTGTAATTTCTCCATTCGCAGCCATTGCTTACGAAGGTGTGGATTACACATTGCCAGAGATCAAAGAAGATTCATTCGTAACAAAAGTCAAAAACTACCTGACCGACCTGCGCACCGGCAAACAGGAAGACGTTTTCGGCTGGATGCTGAAAGTGTAGGGAGTTTATGAGTTATGTTATGAGTTTAAAGTAAAAGAGCTCAAAGTTGTGGGTTACCCGGCTTTGAGCTCTTTTATTTTGGTAAAACAAACTTATTAACCACTCCAAACTTCAATAACTCTAAACTCCTGAACTCATAAACTTTAAACTCATAAACTCTACACAAACGTCCGCGTACCTGAGTAGTTCTCTCTAAACTCTTTCGGTGTGCAGCCGTTTTTGGTTTTGAAAATCCGGTTGAAGTAAGACAAGTTATTGAATCCGCATTTGTAGGCGATTTCGGAGATCGTGTTGCTGGTGTTGATCAGGTACCGGGAAGCGTGGCCGAGTCTGATCTCATTCAGACTTTCTATGAAAGTTTTTCCGGTTCTTTTTTTTATAAACCTGCTGAAAGAGACCTCCGACATGCCTGCCAGCTTGGATATAACAGCCAGGTTGATTTCTTTGTCATAATTGTCCCGCATGTGAGCGAATACCTTTTCAATGCGGCGGCTGTTGAAATTAATATTCTCGCCTGTGAATGTGCTGCTCGACAGTGTGCGCATATTCCGGGAGACCGACAAATCGTGCAGAATGGACATTAATTCCAAAATGGAGTCAAAGCCGCTTTTCTGCCCCAGCGCCTGAAAACGCGGCAGGATACGCTCTATGGTATCCCGTGAAAAGGAAATCCCTTTGGCCGATTTTTCCAGAAGCGAACGTACAAAGAAGAGCTGATTGCGTTTCAGGAAATTTTCGTCGAAAAGGTCACGGTGGAACTGGACGGTAATCTCTTTAACTTCCGGCATCCCCTCCTGCCATTTGTATGCGTGGGTCAGCCAGCCGTGCGGGAGGTTGTTGCCGACGAGAACGAGCTCCGCATCGTCAATAATTTCTGTGTGGTCACCTACGATCCGTTTTACGCCACGCCCGGAAAGGATAAGATTGAGCTCATATTCGTCGTGCGTGTGAAGTGGGAAGTCAAAAATTGTTTTACTCCGGGTAAAAACAGTGAAACAATCGTACTGGGTCAAAGGTGTAATTTCGCGGTAGATTTCATTCATAAAGTGTCAGGTTGGAATGTTTAAATATATCAATTTAATGTTGAAAATGTATTATTACCATTCCGGCAATTTGTTAAATACTTATTAAGCGAATGGAAATAGGATTTACCGACTTTCTGGTTATCGCGGCTTACCTGGTTTTTGTAATTATTGTCGGCATTGTATCAAAGAGACAAGCAGATAAAACAAGCTCTGATTACCTGCTGGGCGGCCGGACGATTCCATTCTGGATGCTCGCGATTTCCAATGCATCGGGGATGTTTGACATTTCGGGAACCGCCTGGATGGTTTCTATAATGTTTGTTTACGGCGTTAAAAGCATCTGGCTTCCCTGGCTCTGGCCCGTATTCAATCAGATTTTTATGATGGTCTACATGTCGGCGTGGCTGCGGAAGTCAGGCGCGTCCACCAGCGCTGAATGGATGCTGACCCGATTCGGCACATCCCGCGATTCGCGGCAATCACATAGCATTATTATAATTTTTGCTATTCTGAGCTGTCTCAGCTTCATGACCTACGCATTCATCGGTCTCGGCAAGTTTCTCGTGATTTTCATTCCGTGGTCCGCGATCTCACCACTCGTTCCTTTCCATGTACCGGTTCAATTTGTACCACATCTGTACGGGATTGTATTCACCACATTCACGGTGTTCTATTCACTTCTTGGCGGGATGAAAAGCATAGTTTGGACGGATCTCATCCATTATGTGATCATTGTAATTATTTCCGTCTGCATCGCCTGCATTGCCATGAATGCTTTGGAAACTGCCGGCGCCCTGCGTGTTCCGGAAGGGTGGGATAGTATATTTTTTGGCAAAAACCTGGAACTGAATTGGAGCAGCTACCTCGCCGATGCCGACCGGAAAATCAGGGAAGATAACTTTTCGCCGTTCGGCTACTTTTTCGCATTAATGGCAGCAAAAGGGATTCTCGCAAGCCTGGCCGGCCCGATGCCCAACTATGATATGCAGAAAGTCCTTTCGTCCAAATCCCCCCGCGATGCCGCATTGATGAGCATGTTTGTGAATTTCGTGTTACTCCCGCCCCGATATCTCCTCATTACCGGTGTTACTGTACTCGCCCTTATTTTCCACGGCCAGAGCGGCGGCCACGGAAGGGATTTTGAGCGCTTGTTGCCTGAAGTGCTCAGTGCGCATGTTCCGCCTGGCCTGCTCGGGCTTGTGCTGGTGGGGCTGCTTGGCGCATTTATGGGAACATTTGCGGGTACTTTCAATGCAGCTCAGGCTTATCTGGTCAATGATGTTTACCTCAAATCCATCAACCCCGATGCCAGCAACCGGCAGGTCAGGTGGATGAATTATGTTTCCGGGCTGTCGGTAGTAACCATTGCGATCGCCCTCGGCTTTCTCATCAAAGATCTGAACAGCATTCTGCTGTGGATCGTATCGGCGTTATATGGCGGTTATATTGCCTCGAATGTGCTTAAATTCCATTGGTGGCGCTTTAACAGCCACGGGTTTTTCTGGGGTATGATAGCGGGAATTGTATGTGCGATGTGTTGCCCCTATCTCTTTCCAAAAATGCTTCCGCTCTATTACTTCCCGCTGATCCTCGCCATAGCCACATGCGTGGCAGTAGCCGCTTCGCTGCTCACGCCACCTACTGAGATGGAAGTTTTGATAAAGTTCTGCAAACAGGTCAATCCCTGGGGTTTCTGGCAGCCAGTCAGAAAAGCGATCCAGGAAGACGACCCGACGTTTATACCAAATCCACATTTCTCCCGCGACGCATTTAATATTGTCACAGGTATTGTCGCCCAAACTGCGCTGACAGCCTTGCCGGTTTACATAGTATTGCTGATGCCAGTACCGGCCAGCATTTCAGCGGGCATCCTGGTTGCTACCCTGCTGGTCTTGTGGCGAACCTGGTATAAAACGCTCCCGCCTCGCTGAGTTTAGCAGTACTTACAAAGTTGTCACTGCGTATACACACATCCGAATGATGCGGAGGCGCTCCGGAAACGGCACATGCACCATTTTTCCAGCATCCATTTAAAGCAGGTTGCCCAAGTCGATAAACTAAGTATTGTTTTATTTATTCATTATATAAACTAATTATCATCTATAAATGTGGTACTAAATGTGTCATTTTTTGATAAAAATGTACTATATAGTTGTGGTCGCCATTCTGGTATATTTGGTTTAATTTTTATCACTATTCCATAGTTCAGCTAATCAAACCTTGTTTTACCAGAAATCCGTTTCTATGAAAAAAACTCTACTAATTAAATTATTGGTACTGCTTTCTGTGCTCGCCCTGCCGGGTTATGCCCAGGAAATGACGGTAGCCGGGAAAGTTACAGACGCAAGTGGCGGCGAGATCGCCGGGGTGAACGTGGTGGTAAAAGGCACCACCCGCGGCACTACCACCAGCGACAAAGGGGATTACTCCATTACAGTCGAAAAAGGCAAAACGCTTACCTTTAGCTACATCGGCTATGTTACGAAGGAAGTAGTAGCGAATGCAACTGTCCAGAATGTTTCTCTCCAGTCGGAAGCAACTGCATTGAATGAGGTGGTTGTAACTGCGCTGGGCGTAAGCCGTGAAAAACGCTCGCTTGCTTACTCCATTACCGAGGTGAGCGGAAGTAACATGACAGCCGCCCGCGAAGCCAACCTTGGTAACGCATTGGCGGGAAGGGTTGCCGGGGTGAATGTAAGCAAGATAGCCTCAGGTCCGGCCGGTTCATCTCGCGTTATTATCCGCGGTAACAAGTCGCTTAATGGCCAGAATCAGCCTTTGTATGTTATTGACGGTATCCCGATCGACAACAGCGGCTTCGGACAGGCGGGTATGTGGGGCGGCTCCGACGAGGGCGACGGGCTTTCCAGTATAAACCCTGATGATATTGAATCCGTAACGGTATTGAAAGGTGCGAATGCGGCTGCACTTTATGGCGCTCGTGCGGCAAATGGTGTCATTAACGTAACCACCAAACGGGGCTCAAAGAGAAAAGGAATCGGCGTCGAGTTCGGATCAAATTACGTTTTTGAAAAGCTGAACGATCTTTCAGACCTGCAGCACAGCTACGGCAGCGGCGGCTATGTAAATGGGGTAGCCACCAAGCCAGCCAATCAGAACCAGGCTTATGAATGGGGCGACGACTCGTGGGGACCGAAATATGACAACAGCCAGGTAGTTGGTTTTGACGGAAAAATGCGGCCTTATGCATATGCAGGAGATAACTTTTCGAGATACCTGAAAACCGGTCACGCATTTACCAATAATCTTGCTTTTTCAGGCGGAAACGAAAACCAGAATTTCCGTGCGTCCATTACAAATATGAACAGCACGAGCATCATTCCAAATTCCGGTTTCGACAGGCTGAACATTTCCATTTCTACGCTTTCAAAATTTGGCAAGAGACTTACCCTTGACGCCAAAGTGCTTTATTCTGAGGAAAAAGCAAAAAATCGTCCCAATGTGTCTGACTCTCCGGGTAATGGTATCCAGTCTGTATGGCGCATACCGGGCAACTACAATGTACTCGACTACATGGGCGATCCCAATAAGCCCGGCGCAATCCCGGCAGGTACTGACGCGGCGAGCCTGGGTATCTGGGGCAAAGAAGTGGGTGAAGAATATCAGCAAGCCAACAATAACTGGGGGCAAAATCCTTACTGGACTGCCTACCAGTTTATCAAAACCGATAAGAAAGATCGTATTATCACTTCCGGTAGCTTAAAATACCAGCTTACAGACTGGCTTTTCGTTCAGGGCCGCGTGGGTATGGACAAATATTCGCGTCGTGCCGAGTCGCTTGTACCGGAAGGAACTGGCTACCAGCGTGGCGGTTCCAGAAGTATGGGTACCTGGAATGTACAGGAGATCAACATGGAATACACGATCGGCTTCAATAAGGAATTTGGCAAGCTGGGTTTTAATGTATTTGGCGGAGGAAACCGGATGAGACGTAAATACGACTTTATCAATATTTACGGAAACGGTTTCAACGTACAGTTCTTCCCCGCATTGAACAACATTCAGGGTAAAAACTGGGATTATACACCCAATGAATCCGGGATCAACTCCCTTTTCGGATCTGCTGAAATTTCATACGGCGGCTTCCTTTTCCTGACCGGTACTGCACGGAACGACTGGTTTTCGGTACTGAATCCCAAAACAAACAGCATTTTGTATCCTTCCGTTGGTGGTAGCTTCGTGTTCTCCGACGCATTCAATAATATGCCTGCGTGGCTTTCTTACGGTAAGCTCCGCGCGTCCTGGGCGCAGGTGGGCAATGCGACCATCGGACCATACGAAACCAACCTGACGTACTCACTGAATGGAAATCCGCATCTCGGACTTGCCATGGGCTCATTCTCGTCTGCAATGGGAAACAACGGAAACATTCCAAACCCTAACCTCAGGCCTTTGTCGGTGTCAGAAACTGAGGTAGGTATCGATTTTCGTTTGTTCAACAACAAAGTAGGCGTTGATTTCACTTACTATGATCAGCAAACAACTGACGATATCCTGAATGCGACCATTTCAAGAGCATCAGGATTCGGGTCGACTTCGGTGAATGTTGGTAAGCTACAAAACAGGGGCGTGGAGCTGTTACTTACCGTAACGCCGCTTAAATCCAGCCAGGTAACGTGGGATGTAACTTTAAACCTTGGTAAAAACGTAAACAAAGTAAAAGCGCTGATCCCGGGATCGACGGAACTGGTACTGGAAGAACCACGCTCACGCAATGCTTATATCAAAAATATTGTGGGACAACCTTTCGGTATGATCACAGGGCGTGTTCAAAAACTGTCTCCTGATGGTCAGCCCGTATTTTACAGCGATGGCCGGCCGGTAGGCTCCACCAACTATGAGATCATTGGAAATGGTATCGCCAAAATCACAGGCGGACTTACCAATGCATTCAACTACAAAGGATTCGACTTATCATTCCTGGTGGACTTCAAAGTAGGCGGCGACATACTTTCAGGAACAAATATGAGACTCGACCAATGGGGACTTAGCCAGCGCTCATTGCAGGGAAGAGAAGGTGAAGCACCGCTGACAGTTACCGGAGTAACTCAGGAAGGAAGCGAATACAAGCCTTTCACCAAAACATTGACCCCGCTGGAAGCCTTCAATTACTGGGGCTCGGTAGGCGGCGAAGCCGATGCGGTAACAACCATGTACCTGTACGATGCCTCGTTTGTGAAGCTGAGACAACTGACACTAGGCTACAATTTCCCGAAGAAACTCCTGGAAAAAACGCCTTTGCAAAACCTCAGCCTTTCTTTTGTTGGTCGTAACCTCGCGATCCTTTTCAAGAACATCGACAATGTTGATCCGGAATCAACCTACTCCAATGGGAACTCACAGGGATTTGACTATTTCGGTTTCCCATCCACCCGCAGTTACGGTTTCAATTTGAGAGCAACATTCTAATTACAGAAAAATGAAAAATTTCAAGAGCTATATAAAATTTGGTCTGGCAGCAATACTGGTCACGGGCTGTGATACGGAAGAGCTGCACAATCTGAACATCAACCCGCAGGCATTGAATACCATTGATCTCAACCTGCTGTTTACTTCGGCCGAGCTGGGCATCGCATCTAATGGAACCACGGGTGATAACCGCTATATCGACTGGCGTACCAATATCGGAATGTGCGCCTATGCGATCCAGCAGCTGGCGAATGCAGGAGGCGGGATTGCGCCGGGGGACAAGTATGCAAGCAATGCAGAAACCAACGCAGCGCCTTTCGAATTCACTTACAATGACCAGCTGAAAAACATCGCAGAAATCCTGAGACAGTCGGCTCCGGGCGGCTTTGCGGAAGGCAAGAACAAGAATATGCGGCAGGCGGCACGTATACTGCGCGCGTTCAGCTTTTCGCGGATCACCGATTTTTACGGAAACATTCCTTACACCGAGGCCAATCGCGGTATTGAAGGTATCTTTTTCCCAAAATATGATACGCAAGACGCCATTTACGCTGATTTACTGAAAGAACTGGACGAAGCTTCCTCTTCCCTCAATGCATCGAATGGAGACGAAGGATTTGCAGCGGCCGACTTCATTTACAAAGGTGATATTGCCAAATGGAAGAAATTCGGATACTCCCTGATGCTCCGGCTGGCAATGCGGATTTCCAATGTAGATGCAGCCAAAGCGGCTACTTATGTAACCAAAGCAGCCGCAGGTGGTGTATTTACCAGCAATGCCGATAATGTGTGGGTGACGATGTCCGACGGTCCGAATGAATGGACAAACCAGAACGGTATCTCGCGCGCATTTGACCCCGGCGATGGCGGGCAGCCTTCTTACCTGAGTGCAACTTTGGTGAACTTCCTGAAAGGCACCAATCAGAACAGCGCTGCAGATGATGATCCGCGCCTGATGATCATTAGTGGCGGAATCGGCCCCTGGACTGCCAATGGTTTTACGCCTCTTGTGCTGGATCCGGTAAAGCAGAAAGGTATGCCAAATGGGTACGATCAGGCGATGATCGACAGACTGGAAGGCGGCTCAGGAGTGGATCTTGCTAAAACCTATTCGAGAATAAACGTGAAAATGTTGCAGGATTCAGATCCTTATATGATTATGAACTATGGCGAAGTAGAGCTTTTGCTGGCCGAAGCAATTGAGCGGAAAATCGGCTCCGGGATTTCAGGCACAGCCAAGTCGCACTACGATGCGGGCGTAAAAGCGTCCATGCAAATGTACACGCCATTTGATGCGTCGCTCACTGTCTCTGACGCAGCCGCACAAGCTTACCTGACTACCTATCCTTATGGCGTTACCAAGCCGGCATTGGAAATGATCGGCGAGCAGCTTTGGGTGAATAAATTCTTCAACTGGTGGGAAGCGTGGTCGGACTGGAGAAGGACCGGATATCCTAAACTCACCCCAACCAACTACCCCGGAAATGTCACAGGCGGCACAATTCCAGTGCGCCTGCGCTACCCCACCAACGAAGTAGCAGGTAACCCTAATTACCAGACCGGCGCAACCTTGCCCGACGATTTTACTACCAAGGTTTGGTGGGACAAATAGTGTAAATTAGTAGATATAATTCAAAAGGTGTCCTGAATATTTTAGGGCATCTTTTTGTTTTTTATCCTAATTTTGAAACTCACCCTAATCAGGTTAATCCCTTTTATGATACAATCATTCACAGCAGATGCTGATAAGGACGCTGTATTCGCGAAAGTCCAGCAGTTTATCGACGAGCAGGGCTTCACAGTTGTCAGCAAGGATCATTCCCGTCCCTGGGGAGGTTTTTTTGTACTGGAAGAAAGTCAGGCTCCGCAGTTTATTTCCACATTCTTTCCCCACCTTTCACTGGAAGATTTTGCAGGCTACGAAAAGTTGAGCCCGAAAATCCTCGTCGTTGCACCTAATAAAAGGCTATCGTGGCAGTACCACCATCGCCGCGCTGAGATCTGGAAAGTAATCGGCGGCAATGCCGGGATTGTGATCAGCGACACGGATGAGGAAACCGAAATGCGCCAATTGCCGATCGGGACTGTTATTGACCTTAAAAAAGGAGAGCGCCACCGGCTGGTAGGTGTTGACGAATGGGGGATTGTTGCAGAAATATGGCAGCATACAGACCCCGCTAATCCTTCCGACGAAGACGATATCGTTCGGGTACAGGATGATTTTGGAAGATAATCAAGACCATTTCAAACACTATTTGCACAACTATTAATCCCTGAAATATGAAATTCGGAAAAGTTGATAATCCCGCATTGATCGATTTTACATTGCCGCCCGATGCACCTGAAAATGAAAAAATACTTGGCAGAACAAAGGGTAAAGGCAAACCGGACATTCGTATTGGCTGTGCAAAATGGAATAAAACAGACCTGAAAAGCTTTTATCCAAAAGGTGTAAAAGACGAGCTGGGCTACTACGCTACGCAATTCAACAGCATCGAGCTTAATGCCACTTTTTACAACAACTTTCCCATTGAAACAATTGAGGGTTGGTACAACAAGACTTCCGAAGGGTTTAAGTTTTTCCCGAAACTTCACCAGGGAATCAGTCACTGGAAAAGATTGAAAGAAGCGAAAGAGGCAACTGACGTTTACCTGGACGGAATCTCGCATTTACAGGAAAAGCTCGGAATGCTCTTTTTGCAGCTACCCGACAATTTTGGCCCCAAAAACTGGGAGCAGCTGAAAGCCTACCTGGAACAATGGCCTTCGGGCTTTCCGCTCGCATTGGAGCTCCGGCATCCCGGCTGGTATGACGGGGTGTTTGACACCACGGACTTCTATGAGGTTTTGGAGAAAAATAACATCACGCACATTGTTACCGACTCGGCGGGCAGAAGAGATTTAATGCACATGCGCCTCACTACGCCAACTGCTTTTATCCGCTACAATGGCGCCAATGTAGATTCGGATTATACCCGGCTTGATGATTGGTTTGAGCGCTTGAAATTGTGGATCGAGCAAGGCATTGAGAATATTTACTTTTTTGTACACCAAAATCACGAAGAAGCCTCTCCCCTGCTATCCACTTATCTGATCAAAAGATTGAACGATGAGCTGGGAATGACGTTGCAGGTACCGCAGCACCCAAGTACCGGCGGACAAACCAAGCTGCTCTGATTCATTTAAAAATTCATTGGAATACCCTGTTGCGGAAAGATCAGCTTGACGCCCAGGGTATTTTCTTTGTTGAGCTCGGCGGTGATTTGCGCTTCGTTACTCCCAACCGGCTTGATGTGCGTCACGACCACATTCAAATTTCGCATTGATTGCTGCCCCGCCAACGCGGCCAGTTTCTCTAACTCTTTGAAAAACCATTTTGGGGTCAAATGCCCGAAAAGGCTCTTGTCGGGCTGGCTGTTGGGATAAGATACTTCCAGAAACACTGCACGCAATTTTCCTTCTTTGACTAATGGCGCAACTGCTTTCCAGACGAGCTCCATTTTGTTGGACTTTTCAATCTCGTCGGGGCCGGTATCGCCAAAATACAACAGGTAACTATCGCCGCTACGCACCAGGAAAGCGGCACTTTCGGTAGGCGCACCGTGGCTGAGCTTGAACGCGCGCATTTGCATTGCGGTACCATTCAATGGAATCTCATTTTCTTCTGAAAGTACATGATAAGTGTACTTTTTCAATGTCGGTGCTGCGCCTTCGTTCGTAAAATTGGGCCAGCTTTCCCAATTGAAATAATGCGTTTTCAGGACTTTAATGCAACTTTCAAATGCGTAAATGTGCTTGGCGGTATCCTCTACTGCATTGAGCAGCATTCCCGAAACATGGTCCAAATGCGGGTGCGATATCAGGTAGCCTTTGATATATTGTTTCAAAATAGTCTCAGCTGACCCCTCAAAGGTACCCTGCTGCACTGCGGAGCGGATGCCATTGGTGATCGTACCTGCATCCAGGCAGACGAATGCATCGGAACCTGCCGGCGCTACCATATAGGCAGACAAATTCCCGTCGTGTACCCCGCCTTTTACTCCCAGAGGAACTACCCTGAATGCATTTTGACCATAACCTGGAACACACAAAAACAAAAGCGCGAGAATGAAAGAGAGCAGCGTTCGCATGATTTTAATAACTATTTCGAAGGATCTTTTTGGTTAAAGGTAGGTAATTGCTCTTAAAACGGCTTGTTATGAAAAGTGTCACGCTGGTATTTCCACATCAGTTATTCAGGCAGAATCCTGCTGTAAATACAAACAGGAATGTGATTTTGGTTGAAGAATACCTGTTTTTCAAACAATATCATTTTCATAAACACAAGCTGTCCTACCACCGCGCAACTATGCAGGCTTACCGGCAATTTTTGGAAGACCAGAAACTACCGGTTGAATACATTGAAGCTTACGAAGATTATAGTGATGTCAGGAAGCTGGTACCTTATCTGAAAAAGAAGGGTGTTGAAGAAATACATTACGTAAATGTAACCGACGACTGGCTGCAAACGAGGCTGGGAAAAGCTGCCAGAAGCGAGGGAATCGAGCTGGTATCATACGAAACGCCGATGTTCATTAATTCGCAGGATGATCTGGACAGATACTTCATTAACAAAAAACGCTACTTCCAGGCGGATTTCTATGCTAATCAGCGGAAGAGACTGAAAATTCTGGTAGACGAAAATGAGGAACCGGTTGGCGGCAAATGGAGCTTTGATACAGAAAACAGGCTGAAATTCCCGAAGAAACAAGAGCCACCCAAGATCAAGTTTCCGGTTAAGTCCGAGCTGCACAGCGAAGCCGAAGCGTATGTTGAAAAATATTTTGGCAAAAATTACGGTACTATTCCCGAGGAGATCCGGTTTCCAGTCACCCACGAAGAAAGTCAATCCTGGCTGGACCAATTTCTGCGCAATCGGTTCGAGGAATTCGGGAAATACGAAGACGCGATTGTTACCTCGGAGCATTTCCTACATCACAGCCAGCTGACACCCATGCTGAATGTTGGACTGATCACACCCAAGCAGGTCATTTTAAAAATCCTTCACTACGCCGAAAAGCACGATATTCCATTCAACTCCCTGGAAGGATTTATCCGCCAGGTGATTGGCTGGCGGGAGTTTATGCATGGCGTTTACGAAAACAAAGGCAGCCGCCAGCGAACGCGAAATTACTGGGGTTTCACTCGAAAAATCCCGAAATCATTCTGGGAGGGCACTACCGGCATTGAACCTGTGGACATTACGATCAAGAAGGTACTTGCGACCGGTTACTGTCACCACATTGAGCGGCTGATGGTAATGGGCAACTTCATGCTGCTCTGCGAATTCGATCCCGACGATGTATACCTCTGGTTTATGGAGCTTTTTATTGATTCCTATGACTGGGTAATGGTACCTAATGTTTACGGAATGAGCCAGTTTGCAGATGGCGGGCTGTTATCGACCAAACCTTATATCAGTTCGAGCAACTACCTGTCCAAAATGAGTGATTATAAAAAGGGAGAATGGCAGGACATCTGGGACGGGCTTTTTTGGCGGTTCATGGACAAGCAACGCAAGTTCTTTTCGCACAATCCCAGGCTGAGCATGCTTTTGAAAACATTTGATAATATGCCGGAGGAAAAGAAAAAGGCGCACATTACCGTTGCGAATGCATTCCTGAAAAAGCTGGATAGTTGATGATCGGGGCAAATCAGCGATATTGCATTGAATGCAATCACCTGTTTATGCTTAAAATTATACGAACCACCAGCGACAATCCGGACTTTACGAGGCTGACTGGCGAGCTTGACGATGAGTTGTGCTCCATTTATCAGACCAAAAAAGAAGATTTTGAAGATTATAACCGCATTACAGACCTGAAAACGGTAGTACTTGCTTATGATGAACAGGAATTAGTGGGTTGCGGCTGTTTTAAAAAGTTTGACGAAACAACACTCGAATTAAAACGCGTGTTTATCGAACCCGCATTCAGAGGCCGGGGCATTGCATCGGCAATTGTGCGGGAACTTGAAAAATGGGGAGTTGAGCTGGGATACGCATCTGCCTTCCTCGAAACAGGAAAAGGCCAGCCGCAGGCTATTCAGTTGTACAAAAAGCTGGGTTATGAGCAACTCACTGACACTTCTAAGTTTGCGGTTTCGGATTATAGTGTTTGTATGATGAAGAAGTTGGTTGAGATCCCGAGTATAGCCCTATAACTGATTATAACCATCGCATACGCGTACTTGAAGTTAAAGAAATTTAGAACTACTTAAAATTTTTATAACCAGGAATATGCACGACCTCGCCCCCTCTCCTTTTTACCAAAGATTATCACTTTCCCTGTTAGCAATTGGCTTGATTATGACGGCCATTTATCTGGGAGCTGATATCATTGTTCCATTGGCATTGGCCGGACTGATAGCGGTTTTGCTGCGGCCCGTAGAAAGGTGGCTGGTGAATATGGGAATGCCGAAGGTGGTAGCAATAAGTCTTGCGGTATTGCTGGCTGTATTACTCGTTTCCGCAGTAGGTGTACTGCTGTCTATGCAGCTAGCCGAGTTTTCTGACGAGCTGCCTAAACTGAAACGCAACATCAACGAATTTTACCACGACGCACGCCGCTGGATCAGACGGGAATACAGCGTTACTTACCGCCAGCAAGCCGAATACCTGAAAAACGCCCAGACCAAAACACTTGAAAACTTACAAGGAACGGAAACGCTGGGCGCCATAGCCGGCCCATTAACTACATTGATACTCATACCAATATACGCCTTTCTTCTGCTTTACTACCGCACCATGCTCCTCCATTTCCTGGTAGTAGTGTTTCCCGAAGAGCATAAGGAAAAAATCCTGGAAGGATTAGGTCAGATTAAGGCGATTATCCAGAGCTACATGGTAGGCTTGCTGCTCGAGACGACAGCCGTGGCAATCCTGAATTCCATCGGCTTGCTGATCCTGAATGTACAATACGCTGTGCTGCTGTCCGTTATGGCTGCTATTCTCAACCTGGTACCCTACATTGGCGGGATCGTTGCTACGGCACTAGCGGTTTTGGTGACATTTATCAGCCACCCCGAAGCTAATATCGTCCTCGGGGTTGTTGGTGTTTTCATTGTGGTACAATTCATTGACAATAATTTCCTTGTTCCAGTAATCGTGGGCTCAAAAGTGAAGATCAATGCATTGGTATCTATAGTGGGCGTGCTGGTGGGAGGCGCGCTGGCTGGGCTATCAGGTATGTTCTTGTCAATACCCGCAATAGCGATGATGAAAGTTGTTTTCGACCGCGTCGATGGCCTGCAACCCTGGGGTATTTTGCTGGGCGACCAAACGCCGGAGCAGGCCAACAAGAACCTTTTCAGGCTTGTCAAACGCAAGAAAATAGTCGAAGAGGAATAAAAAAGGCAGACAGAAATTCTGCCTGCCCTGATTCAATGCGCATTGCTGTCACATTGCAAATTGCTTCGTTTCAACTTCTGCCTTCAAATCGTGCAGCAAGCTGAACAGCCCGAAGAACGTGCGGTTAATGTAAATGAAGTGTTTCGATCCACGATTCATATTCATTTTTCGCAGCTCTTTATCATTCGCATATTTTTCACCCAGTTCGGCCAGCTTTCCAAAGAAACTCTCATCTGCAAAGTCGAACTTCTCAGAATTAAAAGGCTGGGTCAAAAGACCGAGGATATCTCTGAAAAGATTAGAAAAATAGACGATTTCCTTTTCCGTGTCCTTTGGCGTAATAATTTCCAGATCTACCAGACCCTGCCGGAAAGTCGCGGGATCATTCAGTTTTTCGGGCTCTGCCAAATCGAAGTACGGCGCATAAAACGATTCAGGAATTTCCTTAATGCAACCGAAATCAATGGCGATCAGATTATCCTGATCGTCGATCAGGAAGTTACCCGGGTGCGGGTCGGCGTGCACTTTTCGCAGCTGATGCACCTGGTACATATAAAAGTCCCAAAGCGCCTGCCCGATCTTGTTGGCCAGTATCTGGTCCGTATTCGTTTTGCTGAATTCAGACAAATGTCTGCCTTGCATCCAATCCATTGTGATCACGCGCTCGCATGAAAACTCGGGATAGTAAGCAGGAAAACGAAGATTCGGAATATGCGCGCAGGCTTCTGCAATCTCGGTACTGCTCGCTATTTCAAGATTATAATTCGTTTCCTCTGTCAGCTTGGTCTCCACTTCCTTGAAATACTTATCCGAATCCTTCGCCTGAATATTAAACATCTTCATCGCGATCGGCTTCACAAGCGCAAGATCGGAAGAGATACTCTCGGCAACACCGGGATATTGGATCTTGACGGCCAGCTCCTTACCTTTCAGAGTAGCTTTATGAACCTGTCCGATACTGGCTGCATTGATTGCATTCGGATCAAAGCTATCGAAAAGATCAAGCGGCGATTTGCCGAAATATTTTCTGAAAGTTTTGATAACAAGCGGGGCAGAAAGCGGCGGTACCGAAAACTGCGACAACGAAAACTTTTCGACATAAGCCTGCGGAAGAAAATTCTTCTCCATACTCAGCATTTGCGCTACTTTAAGGGCGCTGCCTTTCAGGTTTTTCAGGCTGTCATAAATATCCTCTGCATTGTTACTGTTCAAATTATCACGCGCCGTTTCGGGATTCGTGATCTTTTCACCGTAATACTTCAAATAATTACCACCAATTTTTACTCCGGTTGAAATCAATTTAGTGGCACGTCGGATTTTAGAGGTGGGTATACTATCAATCGTCTCCATTCCTACCTCAGCTTTTCTTTAATGAGAAATTTTCCAAAATCAATAACACTTTCAAGTGGGCTTGTATCAATCAGGTCGAATGACGCGCGGATTGATTTTTCGATAAAAAGATCTGTTTTTTCAAATCCGATAGATTCGTCATCGAGCCAGAATTTCAATGTCACCAGGAACTGTATCCAAGCTCCTTCCTCCAATGCATCCTGCTGCGCCTTGCGAATGCGCTCGCTTCTGATTTTCAGATACCCGTCGCTGATCTTCGAAATGAATTCTTTGAAATGCGTTCTGAACTCTTTAAGCTTCATCAGGCCGCTCAGGCGGTTCTTACTTTCCTGCAATGAGAATATTACGAAGCTCCTGTTTGCTGTAAGTATCTCAAAGTAAGTGTAGTAATAGGTCAGCAATTTATCCCTGAACCCTAATGCATCCACTTCTCCGCTTTGGTCGATCAACTGGACTGCAAGCTTGTGAAAGCTCACAAAAACAGTTCTTTCAACCGCGTCTATTGACGAAAAGTGCTTGTAAAAATCCTTTTCAACAATCCCGTTTTGCTTGCAGAACAGGTACACCGACTCCGGTTTCCTGTTGTTCTCAAGACAGTATTGCATGAATAACTCGGTAATTCTATCGGAGGTAATCTCCTGTGCAGCAGCCGGAAGTTCTCTTAGTTTTGTTGCCATTGTTAGTTTCGATTAGCACAAAAATGTCTGAAATTAATAACGTAAACTGCGCCGTAAACGTGCCAGTTGCGCGGGCCGAATCGTGCAAAGTATCAACCGAACACGTTCATCTTCAGGAAGTCGTTTTCGAACTTCCCCTGTGGATCATATTTTCTCGCCAATGCAATGAAGTCGGGAAGTTTGTCGTAACGTTCTGCCAGTACATTCGGCGCGACCGTAAATAGCTTGCCCCAATGCGGCCTTACATTGTAAACGGAAAGTTCTTTCTCGATAACCGGCAACAACTTGCTGACTGCGGGCCAATCTTGTTTCCAGGTAAAATGGATCGCCACCGAATCCTGTTTGTAGCACGGGCTCATCCACAGCTCATCAGCCGCGATGGTACGTATTTCGGAAGTGAGCAAATGCGGGGTAATCTGCTTTCCCAGTCTGGAAATGGCCATAATCGCGTCCACTGCATGTTTTCTCGGGACAAAATATTCGGATTGCAGTTCTACTCCGCTACTGGGTGTAAATCCCATTTTGAAATGCGGCATACGCTCATACCACGGACCGGCAACACCCATTTGCTCTGTGCAGTTTTCCGCTGAAAGCTCGGGAATAGGGTGCAGGTTTTTCTTAGCTAGTTTTCCTCCAAAAAACTCCTCTTGCGGTGAAAATTTAGACCCTTTGAATTTTAACCAAACCTCTGTTATATCCTCGGTTGCCCAATTCGTAAACAAACTGACGCTATATCCGCTACCTTGGATTTCATCGAAATTGTCTTTCAGCTGGTTCAAAGGCAGGTTTTCATACACATACTGGCCCATTGTGAAGGTAGGCTCCACGTCCAGCGTAACTTGTGTCACTACCCCCAGCGCGCCCAGGTTGACCACCGCCGCATTGAATTGATCTCCATCCTTTTTCTTACTCAACTGAATCACGTCTCCACTCGCAGTCACCATTTCCAGTGCCGCAACTGCGGTGGACAAGTTACCATGCTTCTCGCCGGAACCGTGCGTGGCCGTCGCGCAGGCTCCCGCGACGGAAATATGCGGCAATGAGGCCAGGTTATGCAAGGCAAAACCTTTCTGATGCAAGAGCGGAGCTAACTCGCCGTATTTCAAACCGCCGTTAACGGTAACAGTTTTGTTGTTTACATCCAAATCTATCACCTTATCCGCACCGACTACCGAGATAAACTGGTCTTTGGTATCCGCAATGTGGTTGAAACAATGCCGCGTGCCGAGTACTTTTAGTTTCGGGTATTTGGTTACGATTTCCTTTACCTGCTGCAAATTGCGGGCTGTGTCCAGTTTATTGGTACCGTATTCGAGATTACCGGCCCAGTTTTTCAATTTTTCGTCGGCTGCCAGGCCAGTGAGCGGACGGATTAGAGGAGCTGCCATTAATGCTGACGATAGTTTAATGAATGTTCGCTTTTTCATAAGATGAGCTGCGGGCCGGTATATGATTTTACCACAAATTAGTTGAATAATCCGAAAGCACAGCGCCTCTTTTCTAATGCATTTTATCGAGTATATCTTTGAGGATCAGGATCGCCTCGGTCATTTCATTTTCATTCAAATTACCAAAACCCAGCCGCACCGCACTCAGTTTCCCTGTTTGAAACAAAAGGGTTTGCGGAAGATGCAGATTTTGTTTCAGACAAGCCTTACTGACGCGCATCAGGTTGATATCCTTCCGCCATTCGGTCCAGAAAGCAAGCCCGCCTGGCGGCGATTTGAAAGTGAGATACTCACCTAATTGCGTATCTAGTTGTGCGCTGAGCAGGTCGCGCCGCTGATGGTAAATCTTCTGTGCTTTTTTGATGTGCCTTTGAATTTCGCCATCATCGAGCATTTCGCCCAGCGCCTGTTCCATCATCAGGTCGCCCTGCCGGTCCATAATGCGCCTCAATTTCCCCAGCTCCGCAATCAGATTCGCAGGTGCGACCATATAACCTGACCGCAGCCCGGGCGCCAGGGTTTTGCAAAATGATCCGACGTATACAACCATTCCGGCCCGGTCGGCACTTGCCAGCGGCAGTACCGGACTGCTGTTATAATGAAAATCGTAATCGTGATCATCTTCCAGGATAATAAACCCGTATTTCGCCGACAGGCTCAGCAGCTCCATTCGCCGCTCTGCTGAAAGTGTGACGGTGGTGGGATAATGGTGGTGCGGGGTCAGGTACAGCAATCTGATCGGAGTCGTTTCGCACAACTTACGCAGTGCTTCCACAGATATACCCTGACTATCAACCGGAATGGACATCATATTTGCGCCCGCATTCTGAAAAATCATATTGGCCGTATAATAACTCAGATCACCCACTACCACCCGATCACCGCGTTTGATCAGCAGTGCCGAAGCCAGGTATATCCCCATTTGAACACCACGTGTTGTCAGGATATTTTCTGCATTGATATGTAGACCGCGGGTATTGTTGAGGTAAGTAGCCAGTTTTTCCCTGAAATACACATTGCCTTCCACGTGGGAGTAACCGAGGTATTTGCGGCTGTTCTTTCGCCGCAAAACGCCTGAATAGGTTTTGGCCAGTTTATCCAGCGGCGCCAGCCGCACATCGGGCAGCCCATCGGTAAATTCCAGCTCGACATTGGAGACAGAAACAGGACGGTCCAGGAGCATGCTTTTATCAAATGCAAAACCAGCTGTTCGCGGGTAACTGACAAGGTCCTCTGCATTGATTTGCAACCGCTTACCCTCAGATTCTTGCAACTTGTAGGTAATGTAAGTTCCCTTATTGGGCAGCATTTCGATCCACCCTTGTGCATGCAGCTCCTGGTAAGCAGCTACGACTGTTTTCCGGTGTACATCGAGGGTCTCTGCCAATGCGCGCGTGCCCGGCAGCCGGGCACCGTTGGAGAGTAACCCACGCTGGATTGCATTGATCATTTTGTGCGCGATCTGCAGATACACCGGAGTACCCGAAAGGCGGTCAAGCAGGATGATATTGTCAAATGGGATTTCAACCGGACTATTCATGAGTTTAAAACCGGAGCATATAAACGGTCCGGCAAGGTAGTAGTTTTGTTGGCAAGGGAGGAAGGAGGATGGAGAAAGGGTGGAAGTTTTAATTTTTATAACTATGATTCGATTTTATTTTTTTGTTGTTGTTTTGATTTTTATGGCTGTGCGGTCGCAGAGCCAGGACATTTCTTTGGATCCTGTTACGGTTACCTCTTCGATTGTCGAGAAGCGGGCTTCGGAAACGGGGCGGAATATTGCGGTTATTAAAGGGGAATCGTTTCAAAACCTGCCTGTGCACAGCATTGATGATCTGCTCCGGTACGTGCCGGGTGTGGAAATACAGGCGCGGGGACCGATGGGCTCGCAAAGTGACATTGTGCTGCGTGGGGGTACTTTTCAACAGGTTCTGGTAATCCTCGACGGGATCAGGCTCAACGATCCGAATACGGGACATTTCAACAGCTATATCCCCATTTCGCCTGCCGAGATCGAGCGCATTGAGGTACTGAAAGGAGCATCTTCGGCCATTTATGGTTCCGACGCCGTGGGAGGGGTGGTTCACGTCATTTCTAAAACATTCGCAGCCAGATTATTGAATGGAAATGAAGACGCGGCGGGCACAAAAACGAATGTTAATGCGAGTGTCTCGGCCGGGCAATACGGTTTATTGAATGCAAGTGCCGGAGGTTTTTACCAGATCAACAAGCTGGCGGTTTCAGGTGGGATATTGTCAAACAATGCAACGGGCGTTCAGCAGCGTGGTACCAAAGGTTTTTTTCACAACAACACGGCTTCATTGTCGCTAAACTACCGGCTTTCTGATGCGTGGAATATTGCAGTCCGCAGCTCGTACGATCACCGCGATTTTGCTGCACAAAACTTTTATACAGTCCTGAAATCCGATACGGCGAGCGAAAAGGTTAAAACTTCCTGGAACCAGCTGCGGCTCGCTTATCGTAAAAACAAAAGCATGTTTGCATTTGACGCTGGGTACAAGTTTGTGGAAGATACGTATGCATTCAACCCGCATGCAATTGCCAACAATAGCAAGTCGCGGTTGTGGCAGGGACTTGCTACCTGGCAGCAGGCTTTTTCGCCAGCCACCAGCCTGATCGGCGGCTTGAATTACCAGAACCGGAATATCGAGTCTAATGACCGCGGGAACCACGCTATACACCAGCTTGCACCTTTTATCTCGCTGGTTCAAAGTTTCGGCACCCATTTCACCGTTACACCTTCCATTCGGTTGGACTGGCGGCAAAGTATCGGCACGGAAGCTGTTCCTCAAATTACTTTATCGTACAAAAAGGACAGCTGGCAGCTGCGCGGCAGTGCAGGCAAGACGATCCGGGATGCCGATTTTACAGAACGTTTTAACAACTACAATAAAACCCTCGTCGCCGGCGGCAATGTAGGTAACCCTGATTTAAAAGCGGAACGTTCTTTCAGCTACGAAGTGGGTACGGATTGGTTTTTAACAACAAGTAATGCGTCTCAGCTAAAATTGTCCGGTACGTTTTTCCAAAGGCTACAAAATGATCTGATCGACTATGTCACGACACCTTACGCGCAAATGCCGCGTAAAGACAATCTTTCACCCACCGGCAATTTTGGGCTGGCATTGAATATTGCGGAGGTCAATACCACGGGTTTTGAGCTGGATATTCAGTCGGCGAACAAAGTAGGAAACGATCAGAATCTGCTGCTGAATGCGGGATTGACCTGGCTGGACAGTCGGAACAGCAATCAGGTACCTTCCTTTTACGTATCCTCACATGCTAAATTCCTGGCCAATTTCTCAGCAATTTATCGGGTGAAAGGGTTTTCACTTAGTATGAATGGATTGTACAAACAAAGAGCCACCCGCGAAGCTTCGGCGATTGAAGCAACTATTTCAAAAAATTACTTTGTAATGAATGTCCGTGCAGAATATGCATTTGCAGGCAGAATGCTTGCGGTTTTTGCACAAGCAGACAATGTATTCGACGCGAATTACAGCGATTTGCTCGGTTCCAAAATGCCCGGGCGCTGGGTTTTAGGAGGAGTAAGGTTCAATCTCGCGAGATAGCAAATCGTTATTCGGGCGCAGTTCGTATATTCAGGAGGTTAATAATCGAGTATGACTTCCGGAAAACGAATTGCGCTTTCTCTTTTTCTGATCCTTGCAAACGCATTTACGCAAAATCTGGTCGCTGCCAGAAACCCGGGCTTTCCAGCTTCTTCGAAAATGAATGTATACTTTATCAGCGGCCTTGGGGCAGATAAGCGCGTTTTTGATAAACTGAAAATTGATAATGCGATTCAGGTCAACCATATTCAATGGATCAAGCCGCAAAAAAAAGAGACAATCGCGCATTATGCAGAGCGCCTGATCGCGCAGATTGATACGACCAAACCATTCAAGCTGGTAGGTTTGTCATTTGGCGGTGTAATTGCCAGCGAGATTTCCCGGATCGTGCGGCCTGAGCAGATTGTACTTATTTCAAGTACGCCGGTGGGCATTCCCGTTTCTGCATTCAACCGTGGACTGATCCGGTTCTTCCTGTTTTCACCATTTGCAGCCCCGATCTTGAAGTCGACGAATAAGTACACTTACAAATATTTTGGGGCAGATACGCCTGAGCTGCAAGCTTTGTTAAAGGCCATTTTGCACGATACCGACAGTAAATTCCTGAAATGGGCGCTGGTCAGAATGAGCAGCTGGGATCGGAAAACCAAGGCAGACAATGTATACCACATCCACGGCAGCGCCGACAAGCTGATCCCGATTGATGTTGTAAAACCTGACTTAGTGATTAGCGGAGCGGGGCATTTGATGGTTTATGCGCAGGCTGACGAGATTTCTAAAATTTTGAACAAACAGCTTTTGTCAAAATGATCAATCCCAATTATTGATCAGGATTATTTTCCCGATATGCCCGCTGCTTTCCATTAACTCGTGGGCTTGCGCTGCATCATGGAGCGGGAACTCGCGAAAGATGACCGGCTTAAATGCGCCACTTTCCATAATCGGCCACACCTTTTCCCGGATTTCTGCTGCAAGCTGGCTTTTGAATGCCACGTCCCGGTTTCTCAATGTACTGCCGGTAACGAGCAGCCGCTTCCGCATAATCAGGCTAAAATCGACCTGATCTGCTCCCGGTTTTACCTTGCCTCCTTTCATGGTGTTGATAAAAACGAGGCGGCCATCCTCTCGGAGTAACCTGATGTTTTTGGGGATGTAATCGCCGCCGATCATATCCAGGATCACGTCGACTCCGTGCTCTTTCAGGATTTCTTCAAAATCCTCATCTTTATAGGGAATGCAAATGTCGGCACCAAGCCGGGAACAAGCGGCACATTTTTCCTTTGAACCTGCGGTTGTAAATACTTGGGCACCAAAAGCTTTTGCAAGCTGGATCGCAGTGATACCAATGCCGCTGCTGCCACCATGAACCAGCAAGTGCTCGCCAGCTTTCAGATTTCCTCTTTGGAATACATTGTGCCAAACCGTGAAGACGGTCTCGGGCAGCGAAGCGGCTTCTGCATAATCAAAATCAGCAGGTATTGGTAAACAATGTCCTGATTGTGCAACCGCATATTCAGCATAACCGCCGCCTGTAAGCAATGCGCAAACTTTATCGCCCGGCTTCCATTCCGTTACTTCACTCCCGGTCTCTACAATTTCGCCGGCAACTTCCAGTCCGGGGACGTCGGCCGGAGCACCTGGCGGCGGGGGATATT
Source organism: Dyadobacter crusticola DSM 16708 (assembly GCF_000701505.1). GTDB lineage: Bacteria > Bacteroidota > Bacteroidia > Cytophagales > Spirosomataceae > Dyadobacter > Dyadobacter crusticola. The sequence goes on from NZ_JNJB01000008.1 coordinate 78,075, forward strand.
TACCTTGCCTTTGCATGACATCGGGGCGATTGACCCCGGCAGCGTAGACTTTGATCAATACTTCTGTGGCTTTGGGTTGCGGCATTTCCCGCTCCATTACCTGCAAAACTCCGGGGTCGCCCGGCTCGGTGATCGTGACTACTTTCATGCTGGATTTTGGTTGGTGATTAATAGATTTCCTTGCCGAAAGGTGTAAAAGACAAGCTCATCAGCTTGAAATGCTGCCTTGCAAACGGAAGTCCGATAATGGTTATGGCAAGAATTATTCCAAAAACCAGGTGCGTCAAAGCGATCCAGATGCCACCAAGCACAATCCAGAGAATGTTGAATATGGTAGACAGGCAACCGGTATTTCCAGGTACCTCACGCACTTGCTGGCCAAATGGAAATAGTGTAAGAAACCCGATTTTAAAACATTGAATTCCAAAAGGGATACCTACAATCGTCAGGCAAAGCAAAAAACCTGAAATCATGTATTCCAGGAAAACGATGAAGCCGCCAAAAATTAGCCAGATGATGTTTCCGATGAGGTTCATAGCCGTAGAGTTTTTGTTTTTGCGATTATTTAGGTCGCATAAAACTAACAATGCAGCGGGTTAGTGTTCCGGGTTTGTTACAGGCGGTCGGGTGCGCCAGTCACTGGAAATATCGGCTGATTGCCAGTTCTTGATTTTAAGCAGCTCAAAAAATGCAGTCTCCTCGATTTCACGCACTCTACCTGGCGGGAGGTCGCCTAGTTCCAGGTCTTCGATGCTCACTCGCACCAAACGCTTGCACCTGTGTCCTGCAGTGCGCACCATTTTGCGGATCTGGTGGTACTTACCTTCCTGTAGTGTTATTTGCAACCAGGTATTCGGCACATTTTCCCAGGTTTCATTTTGGTGTTTGGTCAGAACAGCCGGTCTTTCAATGATATCAACCTCGCAGGGTGCAGTAATGTATTCTTGTCCGCCTTTTACTTCTATCCCAATACCGCTGCGGAGCAATTCCAATGTTTCCTCACTTACATGGTGTCCTACATTGACCCAATAAGTGCGCCGGTGAGGCTCTTCTCCTGTAAACAGCAGTCGCGTAACGCGTTTGTTTGTAGTAAGGATCAGCAAGCCTTCGGAATGACTGTCGAGCCGCCCGATTGCATGCGTACCTGGCGGGAAGTCAAAATCCAGGTCACCCAGCAGCCCCACCGGATGTGTGCTGATAAACTGAGAGACCATATTGGCAGGCTTATTAATGATAAAGTAACGGTGACGTGTTTCGGTCATTCTGTGCAATTTTATTTACTCTCTGAGATAACCTGCTTGATCAAAGCAATCACATTCTCCATACGAAAGTAAATATCCTCGTTTGTAAATCGGATAATACTAACTCCGAATTCCACTATCACATCAGATCTAATTTTATCGTACTCAATATTGTCAGCCAGCAAATGAATGGAACCGTCGACCTCAATGACAAGCTTCTTCTCATGACAGTAAAAATCTACTATAAAGTTGCTGATTGGGTGCTGTCTTCTGAATTTCACACCCAGTTTCTTGTTGGATAGTCTTTCCCAAAGGAGCTTTTCCGCCCTTGTTTCTGCATTTCTCAGTTGCCTCGCTCTCGCAAAGGTGATCGGACCAGCGCCGTGATGCATTGGCATAGTGTATGTGTTTGCCCCCGGCCCCTAAAGGGGTGTCGATGAGGCCATGCTTAGTACCTGGCCGGAGCAAGTTCGGACTAACCGTTAGATAAACAGTCCCCTTTTAGGGGATCTAGGGGTCAAAACGCCACCAGTCAAGGCTTATGCCCCTTCTCATAATGCGCCCGCAGCATATCCTCCCCAAAATCATTGGTAAGATCCCGCACAACGGAATGGATGTGGTTGCCGCCATTTTGGGTATTGTCAAATTCGATCAGGAATGTCGGACCGTGGATGCGGTAGTAATGGCCGCGGCCGGGGCCGATTACCGGTTCGTGGTCGCCCATCCAGGCGAAATGGATTTTTTCCAGACCTGCCTTTTCAAGCTGTGACCATTGCTGGTTTTTAAGTGTAACATGGTAGCGCTGCAAATATGCCATGATCAGGTTTTTAAAAACAGTCTTCTGCTCTGCATTCAGTTCTTCCATTGCTATACCTTCTATTTTGTCCAGCACCGCTTTCCGGGAATTGGAAGTAAATATCTCATTAGGTGCTTTTGTACCCAGGTCGGCCTTTTTTTGTTGGCCTTCGGTGAGACTATGCAGTAGCCGGAATGCGATTTCCTGCTCTTCCTTCAATATTACCTTTCCTTTTTGCGGCACATCCGCCAGCACTTTGCCGGGATTACTCCCCATAAAGCTGGGCGTGTACGTGATCTGATTTTGGATGGAGGAAAAATGAAGCGACAAATGGTGTCCTTCCACACGCCAGCCCCAGGGATCGCTGCCGGGTGCTCCAAAAATCAGGAATGCATAATTTTCAGGGTCGCGGTAAGTATCGTTTGCGGGACGCGTTTCCACTACTCTCAGCACATTTTCAAGATCAATGATCTGCTCTGCCTTGCTGTATCCTTCCTGGCTCAGTACTACTTTGATCAGCGACATAGCGGCTTTCCGTTGCGCTGCATTCATTTGTTTGAGCGACAATCCTTTGCGCGCCCGGGGAGTGAAATTCCAGTCAAAACGCGCCAGATCCTGATAGTTCAGCTGTGCCTCTTTTTTCTGCTCGTCACTGAGAGATTTTAAGAATGCATTTACCGCTGCCGCCATTTGCTTCACGAGCTTTTCGTCTTGCGCAGGTAGTGCTTTCCCGTTCGCTGCCCGGCCGGTCAGCACCAATGTGCTCAGCAAAAAAGTAATCGCCACCATTTTAATTCCTAAATCTCTCATCAGCACAGTAGTTTGAGTATGAGTGTTTCCATTTGTAAAAAGGAAAGTAACAGCAGCAGTGAAACTACCACTTCAATGCAGCCGACTGCCGGAATGTTATTCCTCCACGCGGAAAGGAATTGAACGAAACCGACTAGTTTTACTGCATTAAGAAAATTATGATGATGAATTGGGAAAAACTGCTTTCTGCCAAACGATGGGGAAGCGAAGACAAATACAATGCAAATCCGGCCGAAGCGCGATCCGAGTTTCAGCGCGATTATGACAGGCTCATTTTTTCTTCTCCTTTCAGAAGGCTTCAAAATAAAACACAGGTATTTCCATTACCCGGAAGCGTTTTTGTTCATAACCGACTAACACACAGCCTCGAAGTAGCGAGTGTAGGTAAGTCGCTCGGCCGGATCTTTTACAACAAGCTCTGTTCAGACGATGCCGACATTGACTCGAAATATCCCTTGATCAGCGAGATAGGGAACATTGTTTCCGCTGCCTGTCTTGCACACGATTTGGGTAATCCGGCTTTCGGGCACTCTGGTGAAGCGGCAATCTCGCATTATTTTACGGATGGTGACGGATTGAAATACAAAGACCTGGTAACTGAGGCACAATGGGCGGACCTGGTCCATTTTGAAGGAAATGCAAATGCATTCCGGATACTCACACATCCCTACGCGGGAAAAGGTTACGGAAGCTTCGCCCTCACCTACTCCACGCTGGCCGCAATCGCCAAGTATCCCTGTGAAGCAATCGCAGGTCATAACAAAGCCAATATTTATACCAAAAAATACGGCTTCTTTCAATCGGAGCAAACTGGCTTCCAAAAGATTGCGAATGAACTGGACTTGTGTAAGGTAACCGACTCTCCATTGGTTTACAAGCGCCACCCGCTGGTTTACCTCGTAGAAGCAGCTGATGATATTTGCTATAATATCATCGACCTGGAAGACGCACACCGTTTGAAAATCCTTTCGTATAAAGAAGTGGAGACTTTGCTGCTGGAACTTTGCAATGATCCCAAAATGCCGGCACGGTTACAGGAAATCGATGACGATGATGCCAAAATCAGTCTGCTGAGGGCCAAGTCGATCAACACGCTGATTGGTGCCTGCTCCGAACTTTTCTACGATGAGCAATCTGCCATTCTTGGGGGCGACCTGAATTGCAGTCTGGTAGACGGGATCGCGGAACCTTACCGCAGCGCGATGAAAGAAATTCAGCGCGTTTCGGTTAGCAAGATTTACAACTATTCTTCGGTTGTACAAATTGAAGTTGCCGGATATAAAGTGATTGGCGGCCTCCTGGAAGAATTTGTACCGGCTTACCTGAACAATACTTCGCATTATACCCGCAAGCTGGTGGATCTGATACCCAAACAATTCATTACTTCCCGCACCGAAACCTATTCCCGCATCCAGACCGTACTGGATTTTATTTCGGGAATGACTGACCTGTACGCGGTTGAATTGTTCAGAAAGATCAAGGGTATCTCCTTCCCTTCTATCTCTTAGTTAAATACCGCACTTACAAGGCAATAAGTGTAATATTAATTCGAATATTAAAAGTTTTATGTAAATTGTTTTCCCGAATTATCCAGCCTTTCTAGATCCGTAAACCCATGCAAATTGAACAGGTCGTCTATACCGAATCTTCCTCCTCAGTTAAATTTAGTTTTACACCTCAACTCTTTTTTATATTCGGAAACCGCGAACTACTTGAAAGAACCGGCCTGACTGCTCAGCTGGCGGCCGACTATCCCGAAGCAATTTTTACCGGATGCTCCACCGCGGGTGAAATCGCAGATGTAAATGTGAAAGACAATACCATTATTATCACAGCAGTCGGCTTCGACAAAACCCTTGTAAAAAGTTCGAAAGTTTGCCTTGAAGATATCCATTTCAGCAGCATGGAAGCAGGCAAGCAGCTCGTAGACCAACTTCCGAAAGAAGGATTACAGCACGTTTTTGTTGTTTCTGACGGACTGAAAGTGAATGGTACCGACCTGGTAAAAGGTATGACGCAGCACCTCCCGGCGAATGTAACATTAACTGGCGGGCTCGCGGGCGACGGTTCCCATTTCGCAAAGACGGTAATTGTTGAGCCTGATGGTGCTGTAGCAACGCAGAGTGTGGCGGCGGTCGGATTTTACGGCGACAGTCTGTCCATTGGTTTTGGTTCAAGAGGCGGCTGGGACAGTTTCGGGCTGGACAGGGTTGTGACCAGATCCAGGGAAAACGTTTTGTTTGAGATTGACAACCAGCCTGCGCTGGATCTTTATAAATCATTTTTGGGAGATAAAGCCAAAGAACTACCCGCTTCGGGCCTGCTTTTCCCATTGAGCATGCGCGACAGCGAAGACCGCGCACCTGTGGTACGCACCATTCTTGGCATTAACGAAGAAGAAAAAAGCCTCACTTTCGCAGGCGATATTCCGGAGGGTTCATTTGTAAGATTAATGAAAGCAAACAACGACCGGCTGATTACAGGTGCAGAAGAAGCGGCGCACGCTGCTGCCGAAGGTCTGGAAAACAACCCGGAACTTGCAATCCTGGTGAGCTGCGTCGGACGAAAGCTGGTGCTAAAACAAATGGTTGAAGAAGAAGTGGAATGTGTTTCAGACGTTTTGTCGGCACCGGTTATGGCTGGCTTTTACTCTTACGGCGAGCTGGCCCCATTCAACCGCAATGCTTTGTGCGAGCTCCACAATCAAACCATGACCATTACTACTTTCAGGGAACTGTAATGTCAGCAATTGAAATAACGGAAACCAATTATCACCGGCTGCTCAAACGACAAATCCGTAAATCGTTGCCGCCGGAACTGGCCGAACATCCCGGTTTGCAGGAATTTCTGCTTTCGGTCCATTTGGCTTATACCGAATACCAGGACGATCTTACCCGTGTTGAACATATCCTCGAACAAAGCTCAGGCGAGCTTTTCAAAGCCAATAGGGAACTGACCCGGGTTGCGCAGGAAAAAACCGAAGAAGCTGCGCTTACCAGCAAAAGGCTGGAACAGGTTGTCAGCAGTATTTCGGAGATACTGTTGCAGCTCGATCGTCACGGGACTATCATTTATCTCAACAATGCCTGGGAAACTGTAACCGGCTACACTGTCGCCGAAACGCTCAACCGCAACTGGAAAGATTTCTTCTCCGAGTCGGCTGATCAGATCCATGAAATACTGAATGCGGATCAGGCTTCTGTGGATGCAATTATCAAGATCCATACTGCCGGCAAAAAAGAAATCTGGGTCGGCGGTTCGATCACAAAGCAATATGCCGGCGACGAGCTGGTGGGGTACATTGGCGCACTTTCGGACGTAACCGAAAAGGTTAATTCGGAAAAGAAACTGAAATCCTACATGCGCGACCTGGAAAGGATCAATGCTGAATTGGACCAGTTTGCCTATGTGGTAAGCCACGACCTGAAAGCGCCGCTGCGGGCAATCAATAACTTGTCTGAATGGATTGAAGAAGATATTAACCATTTGCTGGAAGGAGATACCCTTGACCAGTTCAAGCTGCTGCGCGGCCGCGTACACAGAATGGAGAGCCTGATCAATGGGATCTTGTCGTACTCCCGGGCTGGCAGGATCAAAACTTCGAAGGAACGTTTTGCATTGAAAGGGCTGGTGGACGATCTGTCGGAAACTTTCAGCAGCAAGAAACCGGTGCGTTTCAAACTGGATGGTGACGCCAGTCTTGAACTCGAAACAGAGAAGATTACATTGACCCAGATTTTGCAGAACCTGATCTCCAATGGTGTTAAATACAACGACAAGCCGGAGATCGAGATCACGATCGGCTGGCGAGAGGAAGAGTCTCTGTATGAATTTTACGTCGGCGATAATGGCCCGGGTATCAGTCCCGAGTTTCACGAAAGGATCTTTGTGATCTTCCAGACTTTACAGGCGCGTGACGAAGTTGAGAGTACCGGGGTTGGACTGGCGATTGTCAAAAAAATACTGGATGAAAAAGGCGGCGTGATCCGCATAGAATCTCAAATGGGCGAAGGGACCAGGTTCTTCTTTACCTGGCCGAAAAACGAATTGAAAAACACAGAAACAACTCTCAAAAACAATTCATTTTAATCACTGAAATATTTAAATGTCACTCTCCAATCCAGTTCCTATGACAATCCTTCTTGTAGAGGATGATGAAGTAGATGTAATGAACGTCAAAAGGGCATTCAAGAAAAACAATATTTCAAACCGTTTGGTGGTAGCTTCAAACGGAATAGATGCCCTTGCAGTCCTACGCAATCCTGACAATGATTTTCCAAGACCAAAGATTGTACTTCTGGACCTGAATATGCCGAGAATGGGCGGAATCGAATTTTTGAAAGAAATCCGCCAGGACCCTGACCTGAGCGCTCTTTCGGTTTTCGTAATGACCACCTCCAATGAAGACAGCGACAAGATCGACGCTTTTAACTTGAATGTAGCTGGCTATATTTTGAAACCCTTATCGATGGACCGGTTTATAGCCGCTGTATCCACACTGAACAGCTACTGGACACTTTGCGAATTTCCCGAATAAATATTTCAGCGTTATCTCTTAAAAAATCATGACCAGTCCCGGTATTCTGCTAGTAGAAGACGACGACATTGATGCAATGCACTTTATGCGTGCAATGCAAAAGTCTTTGCTGAATATTGGAGAGATCCGGGTTTGTAAATATGCAGAGGAAGCATTGCAGACACTAGATGTGTGGTTACCCTCCTGTATTTTTCTTGACTACCAGCTTCCAAAAACAAACGGACTGGAATTGCTGAAAAAAATCAAGCGCCTTGTTCCTGACCTGCCGGTGATCGTACTTACTTCCCAGGGTGACGAGCGCATCGCAGTCGAAATGATGAAAGCGGGCGCGATGGACTACTTCCCTAAGTCGGAAATTACGCCTGAGAAGCTGCGGAAGACTTTCCATACCATGAGCCAGATGCTTGAAGCCGGTAAAGGGAGAGAGCAGGCAAAGCAGGAACTAGCTGAGAAGGAGGAGTTTATCAACAAAATTGCGCTACTCTCCCCCAATATCATTTATGTAATTGATATTGAGAAATGGACTAATATATTTCAGAATAAGCAGATATCGAAGATCCTCGGATACTCGGACGAAGACCTTATACCTCAAAGCAGCGCGGGGCTTTCACTGATTGTGAATGACCAGGACCAGCTCACATTCCGGCGGCACTACCATTATATGCGGCATTGGGTAAAAGATTCGGATGTGGTGGAAAAAGAGTTCAGGCTGCTGCACAGAGACGGTTCGGAAGTCTGGATCATCACCAGGGAAGTACCTTTCAAGCGCAATGCAAATGGAAGTGTGCAGGAGGTGCTGGGTACTGCTATTGATATTACCAGTCGCAAAAACGTGGAAAAAGAGCTGATCAAAGCGAAGCGGGACGCAGAAGAAGCCACGCGGATCAAGTCTGATTTTCTTTCCACGATGAGCCACGAAATTCGTACCCCGATGAATGGGATCATTGGCTTTACTGACCTGTTAATGACGCGGGATTTTCCCGATGAAGACCGACAGTACCTGCAGATGATCAAGTATTCAGCAGATAATCTGATGGTTATCCTAAACGACATACTCGATTTCTCCAAGATTGAGGCTGGCAAATTCGGTCTGGAACATTTCGATTTTGACCTGAAAGAAAGGTTGGGTTATTTGCTCAAAACCTTTGAAGTAAGAGCGAAAGAAAAGTCAATTGATCTGACTTACCATTTTGACGAAAATACGCCGACACTGCTCACAGGAGACGCTTACCGGTTGAATCAGATCCTGATCAATCTGGTGGGGAATGCGATTAAATTTACGGAAGAAGGCGGGTTTGTCAGAGTTGTCGTATCGCTTCACAAAGATCACGGGAGCAGCGTGGATCTTAAAATTGATGTAGTAGACTCCGGGATCGGGATCTCGGAAGACAAGCTGAGCGTGATCTTCGACAGCTTTTCGCAGGCACATAAAAACAATGCAAAGCACTATTTCGGCGGAACGGGACTAGGATTGAGCATTACGCGAAAAATAGCGGAGTTGATGAATGGGAGCATTTCAGCACAGAGTAAGCTGGGCGAAGGCGCCACATTCAGCGTGATCCTCAACTTCGGCAAAGCAGTAAAAGGCCAGAATGAGGTGCAGCCCGATCCGGTTGAACACATCTCGCTCAAAGGGTACCGTATTCTGGCTGCCGAGGACATTATCGCCAATCAGATCCTGCTGAAACACCTATTATCCAGATGGGAGGCCGAATATGTGATCTGCAACAATGGAAAAGAGCTTCTTGAACACCTGGACAACGGAGACTTTGACCTTATTTTGATGGACATTCAAATGCCGGTAATGGACGGAATTACAGCAATGAAAACCATTCAGAATTCCTACCCGCACCTTGTAAATGTTCCGGTAATTGCATTTACGGCAGATACCTTCGCTGAGAAGGAGCTGGAAGGTGTCAGTTTCAGCAGTTTCGTGACAAAACCATTCAAAGCTGACGAACTGATCACCGTGATCAGCCGCAACCTGAAAGAGCTATCCCCGACTGTCAGCAGATATTAAGTATTTAAACCGCTTTTTAAATCCGCAGCCCGCACCAAATGCGGGTTTTTTTTGCAACAATCGTTAATAACTAATAAAATAGTTTTGAAACTAATTAAATAGTCTTAACTTTGGGATAATACAATGATAAAATTTAATAATACAGTCTGAATTATGGAAGTACGCACATTGACACGCGCTGAAGAAGAGGTAATGAGGATCCTCTGGCAACTCAAAAAGGCATTTGTAAAAGACATACTCGCTGAAATGCCCGAACCCAAGCCGGCTTACAACACCGTTTCAACGATCATCCGTATCCTGGAAAAGAAAGAGGTTGTGGGCTACACAGCCTATGGGAAAACGCACGAATACTACCCGCTGATCAGCGAAGAAGAGTACAAGCGACACGAAATGAAGCAGTTGATGGTCAACTACTTTGACAACTCGCTGCCTAACCTGGTTTCGTTTTTCGTAAAAGACAATGATCTGAAAACGAAAGACCTGGACGAAATCATGAAGCTGATCAACCAGCACAAAAACGAACAATAAACCCTGTTAGCCATGGAAATGCTATTGTACCTCGGCAAAGTGAACCTGTACTGGATACTGCTTTTTGCCTGTTATCGTCTGATGCTCCGGCAGCACACTTTCTTTCAGCTGAACCGGTTTTATCTGCTTGGTTCACTTGCCGCCGCATTTGCATTGCCATTTGTGATCTACCCTGACACCGCGCCCGCGCTGCCCGTAATTTATGAGGTGAATGCAGCAGCAGTTTCGGTTTCCGCCATTCAGGAAAAGCAGCCGTTGATCACCTGGGTACAAGCTGTCTGGATTGTGTATGCAATCGGGCTGATCATTTCCGGATATCTGCTGTTCAGGCATATACGCCAGCTTCGGCGGTTTTTAATGGCTGGTGAAGTGATCGAGCTGGAAGATTGTACAGTGGTCATGATCGACTCCAATCAGATCGGCTCATTTTCATTTCTCAAATGGATTGTGATCAACAGAAATGATTATGAAAGCCATTTTGACGATATTCTTTGTCACGAAATGGTACACGTAAAGCAGTGGCACAGTGCAGATATCCTCTTTGTGGAGGTTATGAAAGTATGCTTCTGGTTCAATCCTGTTTTAACGCTTTACAAAAGAGACTTGCAGGAGGTACACGAATTCCTGGCCGATTCCAAAGCTTCCAATCGGGAAAACTACGCCCGCTTTCTGGTGAGTTACGCACTGAATGCGCCTATTGCTTCATTAACAAACCATTTTTTCAAACCATCACAAATTAAATCCCGAATCCAGATGATCTACAAAAACCGAAGTCCGAAATGGCTGCTCAGTACTTATCTGTTTGCTGCCACCATGATAGGCGCAACTGCATTGCTTGTTGCGGGTTGCGAAAAGGAAGATAACAGTCAGCCTGAAGTCGCGAAAACAGAAGAGGAAGTATTGCCTGCGAAGGTTTTTACGGTTGTTGAAACACAGCCTGAATTCCCGGGAGGTAAAGAGGAAATGTTTAAGTTTTTGGGACGAAAGATCAAATACCCGACTGCTGCTGTCAAAGCCAATGTACAGGGAAGAGTTTTCTTATCTTTTATAGTAACCGAAACAGGTCACATCCTAGACGTTAAAGTACTGAAAGGACTTGGCTTTGGGTGTGACGAGGAAGCAGTCCGTGTTATAAGGAGTTTCCCCAAATGGAAGCCCGGCGAGCAGAACGGACAAAAGGTCAATGTTAAGTATGTACTGCCTATCAACTTCCAACTGGAAGAAGAAGACAGCCAGGCTAAGCTGAACATACAGACTGATGAAAAGGCGCCGCTATACGTCGTAGATGGTAAAGAATTGAAAAACGCGGATGTTGCAAAAAGGTTGGCACCGGATCAGATCGCTTCGGTCAATGTGCTCAAAAATTCGAAGGCAACTTCAATCTATGGGAACAAGGGAAAAAACGGCGTGATTGAGATTGCAACAAAGCCAAACTCCGCGAAAACCATTGAGTCGGCAACCATAGTCGCATTCGTGCCGCCTAACAAATCTGCCAAGGAGCCTACCACTACAGTACAGCAGCTGAACCCGGAGCCCGGTTCCGGAATACAATTCAGGACCGATCCGTCAGTCTCTCTTGCTAAGGCGCCTCTTTACATTGTAGACGGTGTCAAGCAGGAAAATGACGTTGCGGTCAGCAAGCTTGATCCGAAGAAAATAGAATCAATAAGTGTGCTCAAAGAGGCGGGTGCTACCACTACCTATGGAGAAGAAGGCAAAAATGGCGTGGTGCTGATTACTACAAGAAATAAATAGGGCTTATGGAAACGCTCATTTATCTGGCCAAAACCAACCTGTACCTGGTCCTTTTCTATTGCTGCTACTGGCTCTTTTTCCGCAGACATACTTTTTTTCAATGGAACAGGGTCTATTTGCTTAGCTCAATCGCAGCTTCGTTTCTCCTGCCGCTTATCGTATTTTACACGCCCATTGAAATTGCTGCGCAAAGTACAGAAATGGTGCAGCAAGTGGCAGTCAATGCAGTAGCACCCGTTCCGCAGGAAGAGCAAATTGGCTGGGCGCAGTTACTGGTTTGGGCTTATGCGTCGGTCTCTGCTTTCATGCTAGCCAAGCTGTTGCGGTCTTTCCAAAGGTTATTTGTTTTGATCAAAAATGGCGAACGCATTCAGCTGGAAGCTTACACCCTCATTTTCTTAGACCAGAAACACACTAAAAAGGCGGGAGCAGGGTCGTTTTCCTTCTTTAAATGGCTGGTTGTAAACCGGGCAGATTACGAAAACAATCCCGATACCATTCTCCGGCATGAACACGTGCATATACGTCAGTGGCACAGCCTGGATATTTCGCTTATTGAAATTATCAAAATCGTGTTTTGGGCAAATCCGGTAGTGTGGCTTTACAAAAAGTCCCTGCAGACTGTACACGAATACCTCGCCGACGAAGAAGCTGCCAATCGCGACAGCTATGCGCATTTCCTGGTTTCTTACGCATTGAAGGTACCGGAGCAGGTACTTACAAACCATTTCTCGAATGCTTCACTACTTAAAGACAGGATCAAAATGATTTACAAAACCCGCACTTCCAAATGGCTTTTAAGTAAGTACCTGCTGATCTTCCCACTTGCATTGGCTACTATTTTTTTAACCGCCGCCCGGGAATACATACCTATGTCCCCAGCTTCGAAGCCAGAACTCGCAAATGCTAATGTCGTGAAAGGAAAAGTATCCGATCAAAACGGCAAACCGGTACCAGGTGCAAATGTTATAATTAAAAACACCACGCAAGGTGCGGCGACGGACTTGGACGGGAATTTCGAGTTACAGAATGTTCCAGCAGGCGCTTCTCTGGTTGTTAGCCACATTCAGTTTAAGTCAAAAGAAGTGGCTGTTACTAACAATAAGTCGACGTATACTATCGTGATAGAACCCGACGATACTGTACTGAAAGGCCCGACTATTACAGCAGTAGCAAACACACCAAAACCAAATGTTGCCAAAACTGCCGCTCCGAATGCGAAACCGGCTAACAGAACCTTTATGGTGGCGGAGCAAAAACCGGAGTTCCCGGGCGGCCACGAAGCAATGATTGAATTCCTGAAAACCAATACAAAATATCCTGCGCCTGCGCTTAAAGCGAATGTAGAAGGGACTGTCATCGTCAGGTTTACGGTTGATAAAGAAGGCACTCTCAGCAATATATTAATTGTAAAAGGCGTAGGCTTCGGGCTCGATGGAGAATCTGTCCGCCTGGTCAAGAGTATGCCAAAATGGAAGCCGGGTATTCAGAACGGCGAGCCGCTGGAAATGACTCAGACCATTGAAATCAAGTTTGACCTGGCTTCGGCGAAAGGCGACAAGCGGCAGGGATTTCATTTACCACAATCCTCCTTTATTCAGGGTTTTCAGCTTGCCAAAGTAGATGTAGAGGATCTATTCAATTCTTCTCTAGCCTTTTTTGAAGGAAAGTCGTTTAAACCCTCCCTAAACACGCCCACTGCCAGTTACCAGTATGTTCCTGATTCGAGCAGCTATCGCTTTATGAACTACAATAACCGGGTAAACGGAACAACATATTCGCTACGCCCAAGTGGCGCTGTCAAATTCCGCAAGCAATCTACCGAAAGCAACAACTAAGTCTGATTACCCGACGCAGGCTGTTATTTCTGATAATGTTTCCATATTTTACGCAAACATCATTGGAAATAACAGCATGTCACTTCTCAAAGCTGCGATCATCGGCGGCGGCCACATTGCCGACCAGAATCACATTCCCGCATTAAAGAGCTTATCTGATCAGGTTGAAGTTGTTTCTATTTGCAGCCGCGTCAAAGAAAAAGCCCGCGCGCTGGCCAACCAGCACCAGATCCCCTTCGCTTATGATAATGCCGAAGAAATGTACGCAGGCGAAGGCCGGCCTGACTTCGTTGTGATCTGCACTGCCAACAACCTGCATTATCCATTTGCAATGCAGGCACTCGAAAAAGGCTGTCACGTATTTTGTGAAAAACCGCCGGCTTTAACGGCCAGAGAAGCAGCTGAAATGGCGGAACTAGCCAAACAAAAAGGCAAAATCCTCGCTTATAACTTACAACTCCGGCAAACACCGGAATTCAGCTTCGTCCGGCAAGCCAGACTAGAAGGAACACTAGGGCAGATTTACCATATCAATGCACGGTACCTGAGGCGGCGCGGAATTCCGGGCTGGGGCAATTTTACCAACAAATCCATACAAGGCGGCGGCGCTTTAATGGACCTCGGTGTCCATATCCTCGATCTCGCACTTGAAATGCTGGATTACCAAATGCCCGACAGAGTTGTGGCCAACACCTACGATTACATTGGAAAAGCCGGAGGAAGGGGTTTAATGGGAGAATGGAATGCAGACAGTTTTGAAGTAGAAGACGCCTGTTTCGCACATTTATCTTTCCCAAACAACGCCAGTATCACACTGTCAGCTTCGTTTGCATTGAATATGCAGCCTGAAAAAGAAATAAACCTGGAAGTTTTCGGCTCCAAAGGCGGAGCAATGTACAAGCCGCTTGGGCTCTTTACCGAAATGGGAGGTGAATTAACAAACACTCACTTCCCTCACCTGCCGGAAACAGATATCCAGCTCAAAAACACGACCGCATTTCTCGACGCGATTGAAGGAAAACCAAGCAACATCTGCAACGCCGAACAAGGAGCCATTTTGCAGGAAATCGTTTCCCGGATTTATGAGAGTGCTGGGACTTGAGGGAGGAATGGGAGGATGGAGGAAAGGGAGAAAGGTGGGTAGCAAAAACGAAAGGGAGAATGAATGAAAGAACTAAAATTCCTTCCTCCATCCTCCCTACGCGGGCCGCCCTTTCCTCCGTCTTCCCTTTATTTAGCAGTAGCCATCACCATCTTGATATCGTTCTTGGCGCCTACTTCGAGTACGTCTACCAGGTCCTGTACGGCGAGGTTTTTGTCTACTCTTAAAACGACTGTGCGCTCTTCTACGTTGGCGAAAATGCTTTGCAGTTCGGCTTCCAGCCTATCGAATGGAATTGGTTCTTTGTCGATGAAATAACCTTTATTTTCATCAACCGAAAGTGTAATCTGCTTTTTGTACATCTGCTGCGTTGCCGAGGCTTTTGGAAGCATCAGCTTGATCACGTTCGGATTTGACATCGTGGAGATGATCAAAAAGAACAGCAGCAGGAAAAACATAATATCGTTGAGCGAGTGTGTGAACACCTCCGGGGCAAACCTGCTCTTGCGACGTATTTTCATAAATAGATTGTCTTTTTACTTCGCAGCCACCGGCTTTTGTAATACATCCAGAAAATCAGAAGCCGCCATTTGCAAACGCAATGCAAAACGGTCGATTTTCATGTTCAGCAAGTGATAACCCGCATAGGCGATCAGACCAATGATCAGACCTGAGCCGGAAGTGATCATTTTTTCATACATACCACCAGCAATTGTACTGATGTTGAAGTCGTTAGAAATGGAGATATCGTAGAAAATCCGGATAATACCAGAGATCGTACCCACGAAACCAAGCATAGGCGCGATACCGGCAATTACACCGAGGTAAGGCAGGTTACCTTCCATTCGCTGGATCTCGATCTGGCTTGCGTTTTCAATTGTAGTTTCAATGTCCTTAATCGGATACCCAATGCGGCCAATTGCTCTTTCCAGGATCCGGCCCGCAGCATTGCGCTGGTTACGGCAAAGCGACTCGGCGGATTTAAGGTTACCCTGCTGAATAAAGTCTTTTACATTATCAACAAACTGATGCTCGATCTTTCCATTCGCCCCGATTCCTAAAAAGCGTTCAATGATTAAAAAGAGAGTTGCCAGAAATAGCAATCCAAGCGGTAACATAACCCAACCCCCTTTTGCGAGAAGATCTATAATGGAAAGTCCCTGGTCAGCAACAGGCGCGGCTACCGTAGAGTCAGTAAGTGCTTGCAGAAGCATCATATTAAATATAATAGTGAAAGTTTAAGCGAATGGAACAGAGGTCAACCCAGGAAAAATGGCTTTGAACATAAACGGAGGCGGGCCTCCCATATTGTTTAAAGGGCAAATATAGAAAAATTACTCTATGGGAACAGTAATGCACATTTTTAGGTAGATACATAAAAGATAAATGAGGTGATTGCACGAAAACAAAAGCACGTTTCGCATAATTACCACCGTTTTTCTGTTATATATTTCAGGTAAATACCTTCGTTCTTTTTCCAGATATCTATGAAAAAATACTTCTCAGTATCTGCCGCCATTACTTTCCTGGCCTTGGCGCTTTTTCAGCTCTCCTGCTCCAATGATGATGAACCGACTGTCGCAACGGGTAGTGTGGTTGTGCATTTTAATAATATGGTCGGCAATGAAGACCTGGCTTTGAACAGCGGGAATTACATCAATGCGGCCGGAGAAGATTTTACGGTAACGAAGCTGAATTACTATATCTCGAATATCAAATTCACCAAAGCCGACGGCAGCGGCTTTACAGTACCAAAAGATTCGAGCTACTTTTTGATCCGGGAAGCCAACGAAGCTTCACAAACTATCAGGATCAACAACGTGCCGGTAGGCAACTACACAGGAATTGAATATGTAGTTGGAATAGACAGCCTCAAAAGCATCGAAGAGCCTGAGAACAGAAAAGGGATTTTGGATATATATACCGGACCGACGAACGAAGAAACAATGTACTGGAATTGGAATCCTGGCTATATTTTCCTGAAGATGGAAGGTGCCTCAGATTTCGCTACCACTTCCAATGGAAAGTATCAATACCACATCGGCGGCTTCGGTGGCCGAACTGCAAAAACGCTCAATAACCTTAAAAACGTGAAGCTGAACTTCAACGCCCAGGCGACAGTTACCACTTCAATAAGCCCGCAGGTTTACATTAAGGCAGATATTCTTAAAATTTTCGACGGACCAATAAAACTGAGTATTGCCAAAAATTCGGGGGTAATGTATGAGCCAGTTTCAGCGGATATTGCCAGCAACTACGGGAATATGTTCAGCATAAAAGAAGTTCGAACCAACTGATTACAAGTCAGTAGCTGTGATGAAAAAAACCTTCCGTTTCCTGGTAATGCTTTCCTGGCTGCTGCTGGTGCTGATTTCCTGTGGAAAGGATACTGAAGAACCTTTGCCTGAGCCCGTGCCAAAACCAACTGGCCCGATGCCAGTTAAATTCACCCAGCCCGCCTACTTCCCTGCGCCTGTTTACGATCTTTCCAAAAATCCGTTAACCGAGGAAGGAATTGAACTTGGCAGATTTCTATTTTATGATGGGATTCTGTCCAGAACCGACAACATCGGCTGCGGCACCTGTCACCAGCAGCAAGCTGCATTCACCCACCATGGCCACGAACTCAGCCACGGTGTAGACGACAAAATTGGTTTGCGCAACTCACCTGCTGTCCAGAATCTGGCGTGGAGTACCTCCTTTTTCTGGGACGGCGGCGTGCATGCCTTGGACGAAGTGCCTCCCGTGCCTATTCAGAATGAAGTAGAAATGGGCGAGCGTACTGGAAATGTGATTGAAAAGCTTAAAAAAACGCCGGTAGCAGGCGCAACCAAGCAGGTTGATTACCCCAAAATGTTCAAAGCTGCCTTTGGAACAGACGAAATTACGGCGGATAAAATGATGAAAGCGTTGTCCCAGTTTATGATGACGATGGTATCAGCTACTTCGCGCTACGATTACTATTTACAAGGCGACGCTTCTGCATTAAATACACAGGAAAAAGAAGGGTTATCGATTTTTAAGCAGAAATGCAGTTCCTGCCACGCAACCGAGCTATTTACTGATCATAGTTTCAGAAACAACGGATTACCGCCCAACCGGATCAATGATCAGGGCAGGTATGCGATTACATTGAATGAGAATGACCGGCTGAAATTCAAGGTGCCGAGCCTGCGGAACATCGGCCTGACGGCGCCTTACATGCACGATGGCCGTTTTACCACATTGGAAGAAGTGCTGAACCACTATGCCAACGACAATGTAAAGCCCAGCATACATGAATCCGCCACCCTGGATCCGTTTCTGAAAACAGGTACCAAACCCGGAATACAGCTTAATGCAGCTGAAAAGCAGTCGATCATCGCATTTTTGCGGACGCTCAACGACGAGCAGTTTATCCGAGACAAGCAATTCTCAGATCCGGGCATAGGGACGTCATTTTAGGGTAATCGGCTTTCGGCTGTCAGCTGCCGACTTTTTGCTTAGTTGGTTACTTTTTGAACTTTTATTATTAAGATTTAAGGCTTTATCCACTGACTAAGGTCATGATTAAACATTCATTAAAATCAAGGAAAATTGCGATGTGCATTGTTTCTTTGTGTGGAATTCAAATAAGCAGGTAAGTAAAATATGCAAAGCGGAGAAAAAAATGCGCAGCCCTGGTTGGGCAAAATGCAGGAAAGATGGGGTTTGGAAACAACCAGACAGGTACTCGTGGTACTGGCCGTTTTTAGTTTGGCAGGCTCTTCAGTAGTTTGGTTCAGAAAAGGGCTTTTTTACCTGTTGGGCTACGACGATCTTACTCCGATGTGGCTTAAAACCATAACCTACATCATTTTCATCTTCCCGATGTATCAGACTTTGCTGCTGGCTTACGGGTTTTTGCTAGGCCAGTTTTCGTTTTTTTGG
This sequence comes from Dyadobacter crusticola DSM 16708, assembly GCF_000701505.1. GTDB lineage: Bacteria > Bacteroidota > Bacteroidia > Cytophagales > Spirosomataceae > Dyadobacter > Dyadobacter crusticola. The sequence continues at coordinate 96,611 of NZ_JNJB01000008.1, forward strand.
GAAAAAGAAAAGAAAATGTTCCGCTGGGTTGCAGCTAAGTTCAAAGGCAACAAATAAATCAAAGATATATCCCGCATTGATTTTCAAGGAGTACAGGATTCCCTTTCCTGTACTCCTTATTTTATTTATACATTTGTGACTTATTTCAAATCAGATCCAGAATAATATTTTATAATCCATGTTTGAGAACTTACAGGATAAGCTAAACAATGCCTTTCGCACACTAAAAGGAAAGGACAGGATATCCGACATAAATGTTGCCGCAACTACCAAGGAAGTACGTAAAGCATTGGTCGACGCCGATGTAAACTTTAAGGTTGCGAAAGAAATTACCGACCGGATCCGCGACAAGGCGCTTGACAGGAAGATATTGATCTCCGTTGAGCCGGGACAAATGTTCGTCAAGATCGTGCAGGAAGAGCTGACCGAACTGATGGGCGGCCAGGCAGAAGCGATCAATATCAAAGGCGATCCCGCCGTGATCCTGATCGCAGGTTTGCAGGGTTCTGGTAAAACTACATTCTCTGGTAAGCTGGCCGCATTGTTGAAAAAACAAGGCCGGCAGGTATTGTTAACAGCCTGCGATGTGTACCGTCCCGCTGCCATCGACCAGCTAAAAGTATTGGGCGAGCAGGTAGGAGTTGAGGTGTATTCGGAGCCTGAGAACAAGAATGCAGTGAACATCGCACAAAATGCAGTAGCTCACGCGAGGAAAATCGGAAAGAAGATCGTCATCGTGGATACCGCTGGCCGTTTGGCTGTGGATGAAGTGATGATGAAAGAGGTGGAAGATATCAAATCCGCCGTGCGCCCTTCCGAAATCCTTTTTGTAGTGGATTCCATGACCGGACAGGATGCGGTAAATACAGCCAAGACATTTAACGAAAGACTTGATTTTGACGGGGTTGTACTAACAAAACTAGACGGTGACGCGCGTGGTGGAGCGGCACTTTCCATTCGTCAGATCGTTGATAAGCCGATCAAATACATCAGTACAGGTGAGAAAATGGAGGCACTCGACTCGTTTTATCCGGACAGGATGGCGAGCCGGATCCTCGGTATGGGTGACGTAATCTCGCTCGTTGAGCGCGCGCAGCAGGCTTTTGACGAAGACGAAGCGAAGCGCATCAATGCCAAAATGCGTCAGAACAAATTCGATTTTGACGATTTCCTTGGCCAGTTACAGCAGATCAAGAAAATGGGTAATGTGAAGGATCTGATTGGTATGATCCCGGGAATGGGAAGTGCGATGAAAGATCTCGATATCAGCAATGAATCGTTCAAACCTATTGAGGCGATTATCCAGTCTATGACCAAAAAGGAGCGGGAAAATCCCGATATGATCGACGGTAGCCGCAAAAAGAGAATTGCTGCGGGTAGCGGAACTACGATTTTGCAGGTTAACAACCTGATCAAGCAATTTGACGAAATGCGCAGAATGATGAAGAAAATGAATACAATGCAGGCAGCTGGAAAGCTGGGTAAAGCAATGCGCCGCTAATAATGAAAAAACTGCTCTGCCTCTTCATCTTCATTCTGACAATAAGTACCGGAACATTGAAAGCACAGGCTTCTGTGGGATATTACCCGTGGAGCAGCCTGCTTTCGATCAGTACCAATTCGCGGAAGGCAATTTGGCTCGATACACGTTTTCAGACCAATTCACTATTCAGTAGTTTAAGTGTGGATTTGCTTCCGATGATTAACTTGAAAAGAGGGGAGGTGGTACAATGGTATCTTGGCGGCGGGGTTCGGTTAAACCCACTTTACCGCATTGCCGACGCGAATGCAGATCTGATCACCATCGACGGATATTCGTTGAACGTAGGTGTGCGGATTTCTCCTTTGCCGCAAAACCGGAACATTCAGCTGGCTTTGGAACTCAATCCGTATGTGAAAGATGAATTTGACAGCGGGGTATTGAAAAGCCACTTCGGGCTCGTTTATGTTTTTGGCAAAAAGAAAAAGACGGAAACATTGCCGGAACAGCCTGTTAATCCCTGACATTTAATAATTTCTTAGTACTTCAATGCTCCCGAATCCGGCTAAATAGCTGTTAATTTGGGAGCATTTTTTTATTTCCCCGAATGAAAAACCTTCTACTCTGCTGCATTTGCTTCTTCATTTCAGAACAAAGTCTTTTTGCCCAAACCAAAATCAAAAAAACGCTTTTCGTGATTGTCGATGGGATTTCGAGTGACAGCAAAGAAAAGATTCCTACACCTAATCTCGACGCGATCGCAAAAGCCGGCGGCTACACCCGCGCGCACGTCGGCGGCGACAAAGGTACCTATTCAGAAACGCCGACGATTTCGGCAGTGGGATATAACAGCTTACTGACCGGCACCTGGGTTAACAAGCACAATGTGCCCGACAATAATATCAAAGACCCGAATTACCATTACTGGACACTTTTCCGCTTCCTGGAAAGCCAGTACCCACACAAAAAGACTGCGGTTTTTTCAACCTGGCTGGATAACCGCACCAAGCTGGTAGGTGAGGGACTGGAACAAACCAACAAGTTACAGCTCGATTATTCCTTTGACGGCTTCGAGCTGGATACAATTCATTTCCCGCATGATAAGCAGGCTGAATACATTCACAAGATCGATGAAAAAGTTGTGGACGAAGCTGCGACGTACATTCATGATAATGGCCCGGATATGTCGTGGGTTTATCTGGAGTATACCGATGATATGGGCCACCGATTTGGCGACAGCGAGCAATTTCACAAGGCGATCCAGATCATGGACGATCAAATGGGCAGGCTGTGGAAATCGATTCAGTATCGTGAAAAAACCTTTAATGAAGACTGGCTCCTGGTAGTCACCACCGATCACGGTCGCGACGCCAAGACAGGTAAAGGTCACGGCGGGCAGTCGGACCGTGAGCGCAGCACCTGGATTGTTACCAATGCGAAAAATCTGAATGCGAATTTTAAAAACAATCCCGGCATCGTAGATATTATGCCTACGGTCGCGCGCCACATGGATATCAACATTCCAAAAGAACAGGCTTTTGAGGTAGATGGGGCCGCATTTACAGGAAAATTGTCGGCAACAAACCTTACTGCGAAAAAAGAGCAGGGAAAGCTGATGATTTCATGGCAGGCAATGGAGAAAGACGGGAATGCGAAAATATGGCTGACGACTACCAATAACTTCGCGAAAGGCTCACGCGATCTCTACCACCTTGCCGCCGAGGTACCTGTTACAAATGGAAAAGCCGAAATAGATATCAGCAAATATCCATCCGGCTTTTTCAAAGTGGTGTTAGAAGCGAAGTACAATAGCATCAATCGCTGGATTGTTGAAAAGTAGCGATCAGCTGCCTCCTCTCCCGGCTTTATAAGAATCGTACTCTTCCAGTAATTTGATCAGATCATCATCAGCAGCGAAGTCCAGCTGCTGTTCGCGGATCACATATTGCATTTTGTTTTTCTCGTCAGTAAGCAGTTTCAGAAAGCTGTTCCGGTTTTTCAGATCTACCAGGTTCATTTTTCCGTCTTTCATTATATAAAGTTTTGCCGAAGGATCCATTTGCATGGTAGCACTCGCTTTTTCCACTTTGATCGGCTTCACGTATTTTTTCAAAAGCTTTGTATTTCCGTCGTACAACAGGCGGTAAAAGCTCTTTTCAGACTGATCTGCAACAGCAGGGTAGCCGCTTCTGAATGTATATAGGTCGGTACCTGTGGGAAGATTGAATTCTTTGATCCCGGCCGAAACCCGGTACATCCCCGAATCTGCTTTGTATTCCAGTTCATCCTTGTTTACATCGTACCGGATTTTGATCCCGTCGTGCACGCGGTCATCGCTTGTACGGATACTTCCCGTGTACCATTCTTTGAAAAGATAATGTGAGCCGTCGCTGCTCGCGGAAGCCTCATTATAGGGAGTACCTGCCAGACCGGTGGAGTCCTGGGCAGTTGCAAGCTGGGCCAGAAGTATCGTTGTCAGGAGAAAAAATCTTCTTAGATATTTCATGATTTAAGTTGGTTAATTTGATAAGTTCGAAGTCGGGTAGCCGCTCAGGCTGGTTTCCCTGCCATCTTTAAGTACTTTTGCCAAAAAAATTGTACCCGTTCCATTGAATATAAGCGAGCAGCTCATACATATACGCCAAAGTTTAGCAGGCATCGTACCGGAAATTTTCCTGGCTTTTCTTTTTTGTTTCATTCTGCTCGCTGAGCTGCTGTTTTTGAAGAGAATTGATGCCAGAAAATCTGCTTCTTACCTGAGTAGCATTGCACTGGCGGGCAGCATTATTGTTATTTTTCTCCTGCTTCTGCAATGGAACGCCGAACCTTCGTTCCGCTTCCATCCCCTACTCTTCCTGGATCGGCAAGCTGTTTTTTTCAAACTGATGATCGCGTTTGCGTGGCTATTTACATTGTTGCACGTGCGGATACTCAAATACGATTTCCCTCCCGAATTCAATGCATTGCTGATAGCGGCCGTGCTGGGAATGAATCTGTTGAGTATGTCAACGCATTTCCTTTCCATTTACCTGTCGCTTGAACTGATCTCGATCAGCTCCTACGTACTCGTGGCGCTTTCCCCTTACCGGAAAGCAGCCGAAGGCGGGATCAAATACCTGCTCTTCGGATCGGCCAGCTCGGCGGTGATGCTTTACGGAATCTCGCTGGTTTACGGACTTACCGGAACAATGGATATTACCAGTGAAATGATGACGATCGGGTTAACGAACAATCCCGATTTCGTGGTAACGGTTACCATTGTACTGACATTAGCGGGACTTCTGTTCAAGCTTTCACTGGTCCCATTTCACGTATGGACACCCGATGTTTACGAAGCTGCACCTACTCCGCTGGTTTCATTCCTGTCGGTAGCGCCTAAGGCTGCGGTGGTTTTGGTCTTAATGCGGCTGGCAGGTATTTTACCTGTGCAGTACTTCCCTGTGTTAGGAGGTATCGCACTGATCAGCATCACTGTCGGGAATGTGGCTGCGCTGTGGCAAAGCAATGTGCGGCGACTACTCGCCTATTCCTCCATTGCACAAGCTGGCTATCTCCTCGTCGGAATTGCGGCATACAGCAGATTTGGCTTTGAATCGGCGGTATTTTACACAGCTGCCTATCTGATTATCAATATGGCCGCATTCTTCCTGATCGACCTGTTACGCCCGAAATCTGAAACTGCATTCCTGGAATATGAAGGATTGGGTAAAAAATCGGTTTGGATTTCAGCGACTTTGACAGTCGTAATGGTAGCGCTTGCCGGATTGCCGCCAACAGGAGGATTTACTTCAAAACTTCTGGTATTCTCAGCGCTTTGGGAAAGTTATCATCAGCAGCAATTTCCGTGGATGCTGTGGCTGCTGATCGGAGGTATTCTGAACGCGGCGATCGCATTGGGTTATTATATGAAGCTGCCCTATTTGTTGTTTTTCAAAAATGCAGCTGACAATGTGAGTACCGCCAATGATCGTTTTTCGGGAAAAGTGGTGGCTGGCCTGCTGCTTGCCGCGGTGCTGCTGCTATTCTTTATGCCCGAGCTGCTGACAGAATGGATTTCAGCATTTTGATTAAGCTTAGAGAACTGCCCGGACCTCATATCCCTGCTTTCTGAGTAATGCAATTACGCCACGCTCTCCGCCTAAATGCGCTGCTCCAACTGCGATAAAAGTCGGGTTTTCAGAAACGATCTTTTCAATGCGGGGGATCCATTTTCTATTTCTGTCAAAAAGCATGATCTCCTCGTTTCCATCCAGGCCAAATTCGCTTTTTAACGTCAGCTTGTAGAGTTCGTCAATATTCTGCGTTTTGTAGAGCGCTACCAGATCTCTAAACTCCTTCCTTGCTTTTGGCAGGTCGTCGATCATCGCCAGGATCATTTTAACCTGGTCTTTATAAGGTATGGAATCAAATATTGCCATTTGTTCGTCGAGCGTCTCAATTCCGATCACTTCCGACTGCTGCTTTTTTGCAAGCTCTACAAGTGACATTTCATAAGATTGTGGCTGGCAATTCAGTACTGCGTTGAAAAGCGGGCCCATTAAAACGAAAGGCTTGGCTCTCTCAAACATCGCGATTCCCACACCTACGGAGTCCTTGTAAAACTGATCAAGCTTAGCATATTCTGATTCGGAAACGAGCTTTTTCAACTCGTTTCCGTCTCGCATATTCATCGATTTCATCATGCTCATCATCATCCCGGGATCGTCCATATCCATTTCCAAAGCGACTTGCTTCGTTTTGGAAAGCGCGGATTTAAGCGAGTCACTCAATGTAAAATCAGCCGGGCAGATCAAATGAATGGTACCGAACAGATAAGAAGGCTTGGGCTGCCCAGGTTTTGTAATCTCCCAAAGCAATGCATTTTCAGTAGGAACCTGCGCAAAGCCAGTACCCATTAAAAAACAAAGCATCAAACCAAAAAACCACTTAACCCCGACTCCCATTATAATTAATTTTAATTCTTCAATTCTTCCTCCCCTTCCTCCATCCTCCCTTTCCTCCTTACTCCTTATTACTATCAACCACAATCCGCTCTTCCCGGTTAACAAGCTCCCAGGCAGTATGGAAGACCAATTTCACGATTGAAGATTGTTTGTCGAAAAGGATTTTTTCCACATCATCGCCGGGCTTGTGATAATCCTCATGCACGCCGGTAAAGTAGAAAATCACCGGCACACCCACTTTGGCAAAGTTGTAATGGTCGGAACGGTAGTAAAAACGGTTCGGATCTTTCGGATCGTTGAAAGTATAATCGAGCTTGAAGTTGACATACTTCTTATTCGCCTCTTCACTGATTTCGTGCAGCTTCGAAGACAGCTTGTCTGAACCGATCAGATACACATATTTATGGTCATTTTTATGCGCTTCATCAACGCGCCCGATCATATCAATGTTCAGGTCGGCGATTGTGTTTTTCAATGGATAAAGCGGGTTTTCAGAATAGTATTCAGAACCAAAAAGCCCTTTTTCTTCTCCGGTAACATTCAGGAACAGGATACTTCTTCTTGGTCCTTTTCCTTCGGCTTTGGCTTTGCTGAAAGCCTCTGCGATTTCAAGCAGTGACACAGTTCCTGAGCCATCGTCGTCTGCTCCATTGTTGATCTCTCCATTGGGCGAGATACCGATATGGTCAATATGCGCACTGATCACCAGCACTTCGTCTTTCTTGTCGCTACCTTCCAGGAAAGCGGCCACATTTTCAGTATCGATTGTTTCACTAATGCGCTCCACTTTCAGCGCCACCTCTCCTGTTGGATTTTTGGTTAGAGCCTTTCCCGATTTTTCGATAGACTCCCGGCTTTTCGCAAGTTTCGCAGCTGAGGTATTCAGGATTTTGGCAGCCAGCTCCTGCGACAAACCAAATGCAGCCACATTGTTTGGATTTTCCTGAACCGGTTTTAATGTAGGTGCACTGAATCTGCGCGCCATTGCAGCACGCTGCCGGATTTCCTTGTCGAGATCATCGCCTGTTTTTTCAGTAATGATGAACACATATTTCGCGCCTTTTTCATGTGCCAGCTTTACTTTATTTTGCCAACCCACGGTTGCGCCCCATTTACTTTTTTCAGTAGTCCCGCTGATCAGATATTTCCCGTCCGCCCTTTTTGGCTCACCTTCGAAAATGATCACCGACTTATCTTTAACATCCAGGTTTTTATAGTCAGAATAAGCCTGGTCTTCAATGCCAAATCCGGCAAGTACCACATTTGCCGAGATCTCTTCCGGCACGGTCAGCAACCCATTGAGAAAGAAATCCTTGTTGAACTCAAACTTTTTACCACCTGCTTTAACATACACATCACCATAGCTTCTTTTATAAAGCGTATATTTTTGAAGATAGCTTTTTGAACCATCGGCGGCTGTGGCCGCTGGCTGTAAACCGTATTCTTTGTAATACTTTGAAACATATTCGGCCGCTTTTTTCTGGCCCGGCGAACCAGTATCTCGCCCTTCCAGACTGTCAGCAGCAATTATTACAAGGTGCTTTTTAAGATCTTCCGGCGTAATGCTATTTGCATATTTGGCAGCATCATCCTGCGCATTTGCCATCGTTGCAGCGGAAAGAAGTATCCCGGCCAGCAAATTTTTGTTCATAGTAATGTTCATTGTTATGTCAATTGTTACAAAGTAACTAAACGCAGGGTCTATTGCAAAATGCGGTTGATCTGCGAAAGAATTGGAATAAGGAATGCAGAGCTGCTGGAAGGCTACCTTCCGCCGAAACAACTTAAATTAGTGCAGGCCTGGGCAATTATTCACGAGACTGAATTGTTAGATAATTTTACCCGCTTGGGAGAAGATCATAAATCGTGGAATAAAATAGATCCGCTTCAATAAGATGCTTTACTATATCAAGAAAATCGTTTCGATTGAAGATTATACAGTTAAGTGCCTGTTTAATACAGGAGAAGTACGCACTGTCGATCTAGAAAAGATTATAGAAAAGTATAAGCTGATCAACGATGAACTTGTAAGCCGGCTGGCTGATCCCGACTATTTTAAATCGGTAAATTTGGACTCTTACGGAACATTAACCTGGGATAATGGCGTAGATTTTGATCCCGATAATCTCTATAAGATGTCAGAGGCAGAAATAGCCGCATTCTGATAATTTCCGCTAGATATTGCACTTCTTCGAGTATAAAGCCCCATTTTCAAGCCGTAACAATTATTTAATTGTAAAATACTGTTATTCAGTAGAAAATGTAGTACATTTGCACCTTATTTTGACACTACTTCAGTCAAAACAAGCATAGCGGGGCCTGGTAAAACATCCAACTATCCAATTCAGGTTTCGTAAACAATTGATCTATAAAACAATGCAAGCCATTCGTAACATCGCAATTATTGCGCACGTTGACCACGGTAAAACCACATTGGTTGACAAAATCATCCACGCTTCAAAGCTCTTCAGGGACAATCAGGAGTTCGACGACCTGATTCTTGACAACAATGACCTGGAACGCGAACGTGGAATTACAATTGTTTCTAAGAACGTATCGGTGCGTTACAAAGATGTTAAAATCAATGTAATTGATACACCAGGTCACGCAGACTTTGGTGGTGAAGTGGAACGCGTACTTAAAATGGCGGATGGCGTATTGTTGCTGGTCGATGCATTCGAAGGCCCTATGCCACAAACGCGTTTTGTACTCGGAAAAGCTATCGATCTGGGATTAAAGCCGATCGTAGTTGTCAATAAAGTAGATAAAGAAAACTGCCGCCCGGAAGAAGTTCAGGAAAATGTATTTGACCTGATGTTCAACCTCGGCGCTACCGAAGACCAGCTTGACTTTGTAACTGTTTACGGTTCGTCAAAACAAGGCTGGATGGGCCCGGATTGGCAGAAACCAACTGATAACATTACGTACCTGCTGGATACGATCATCGAATCAATTCCTGAGCCGAAGATCGACGAAGGTACTTTGCAAATGCAAATCACTTCACTTGACTACAATGCATTCGTGGGACGGATTGCAATTGGTCGTGTGAAACGTGGCACTATCAAAGAAGGATCGACATTGTCGCTTTGCAAAGCAGATGGTGTGATCAAGAAAGTGAAAGTGAAAGAATTGCAGACGTTTGAAGGCCTGGGAAGAGTGAAAGTGTCAGAAGTTACGGCAGGTGACATCTGCGCAGTAACTGGTATTGAAGATTTTGAAATCGGTGATACCCTTGCTGACCTTGAAAATCCTGAGCCAATCGCGCGTATCGCTGTGGACGAGCCAACTATGAACATGCTCTTCACGATCAACAACTCTCCATTCTTTGGCAAAGAAGGTAAGTTTGTAACATCACGCCACTTGCGTGACCGTTTGCTGAAAGAAACTGAGAAAAACCTCGCATTGCGCGTTGAGCCGACAGATACCGAAGATAAATTCCTGGTATTTGGTCGTGGTATCCTTCACTTGTCTGTATTGATTGAAACAATGCGTCGTGAAGGTTACGAACTGCAATTAGGCCAGCCACAGGTGCTTTTCAAAGAAGATGAAAAGGGCGAGCGTCTTGAACCGATTGAGACATTGGTAGTGGACGTACCTGAGACAACTGCCGGTAAAGTAATCGAATTGGCAACCCAGCGTAAAGGCGAGCTTTTGATTATGGAGCCAAAAGGCGATTTGCAACACCTTGAATTCCTGATTCCTTCAAGAGGTTTGATCGGTCTTCGCTCAAACGTACTGACTGCCACGCAGGGTGAAGCTGTAATGACGCACCGTTTCAAAGAATTCGGTACATTCCGCGGACCAATCCCTGGACGTATCAGCGGTTCTATTATTTCTAAAAACACAGGACCAGCTACTGGTTATACAATTGATAAATTGCAGGATCGCGGCCGTTTCTTCGTGGAGCCGGGTGATGAAATTTACGGTGGACAGGTTATCGGCGAGCACAACCGCCCGAACGATATCGTGGTAAACCTTCAGGAAGCGAAAAAACTGACCAACATGCGTGCTTCTGGTACAGATGACGGTTTGAGAATCGCTCCGAAAATCAATTTCTCCCTGGAAGAGGCAATGGAATACATCCAGAAAGATGAATACCTGGAAGTAACGCCACAGAGCATTCGGATGCGGAAAATCTATTTGGAAGAAAACGATCGCAAGCGTTATGCTTCCAAATTAGAGATGGTTTAGGTCATTTCTGAATGTAAATAGCAGAGAGGGAGCGCGAAAGTGCTCCCTCTTTTGTTTAACAGGAGCTTACAGCCTCTCTTTCTCCTCGTCTGACGCATTATTGTTGTGCCTCCGCTTTCTTGCAAAAGTCTCTTTGCCAAAACGATAAGTAAATGCAGCTCCAATCCGCCGGGTATCGGTTCTGCTGGTTTGAAAATTCTCTGAATTGACCAATGCGACTGAGCGGTTGTGGTAAACCCAGGAATGGAAAATATCCTCAGCGGACAATCTGATACTTCCTTTTCCATTCCAGATCTTTTTCTGTATCGATGCATTTACACGGTACATTCCGCCTGTCACAGTCTGGGCAGTGAAGTCGCGGCTCGCATAATATCCGCCCAATTCCGCTGATAGTGTTTTTCCGAGCGTGAAGTAATTATTTACTTCCAGCCGGGCGATGTTGGTTTTAAAATCGATAGTCGAATTGAATGCCGCTCCTTTCAAGCCAATTCTTGACAACCGCACTGTTGTATTGGTATACCACCATTTTGCAAGCGATGTTGAAACAGTGGTGTTTAGCAACATCATAAATCCACCTGCCACGTTGCCCGGTTTATTTACAAAAATAGAATCAATAATCTGTGTGATCGGAATGAGCGTATTTTTGAATTTATTGTAGCTCAAACCCATATTCAACCATTGTTTACGTTGAAATTTGAGTTCCAGACGGCTCTGGTATTGGGGATTCAGGTCGGGATTACCAGTGCTGTAAGTATATTGATCCCGGAGGAAAAGAAATGGGTTGAGAAGCTGATAGTTGGGACGGCTGATCCGTCTCACTGCCATCAAGCCCCATGTATTATCCCCTTTTACATCGGGTTTGAAACTCAGGTACGCGCTCGGAAACAGCCCCGTATAGCGCTTTGTAAACGAAGAACCTGCCACAGCTTCATTTCCCAGCTGGTTGCCTTGTATATTGGTGTTTTCAACGCGCAGACCCAGCTGCAAACCGGTTTTCTTCCAAGATTTCTGCGCATTCAGATAAGCAGCATTGATATTTTCATTGTATTTGAAATGATTGGATTGCGCATTATTGAGCGTCTCCCGGCCATTTTCGACAACATAATAGTTGAACACATTATTCGTATTAATCAGGCTTGACTTAAACCCCGCCTCTAATTTTCCCTTCTTTGAAAACGGATGCACATAATCTGCCTTGGCTGTATAAATGTCAAAGTTTGCCGGAATGCGGTAAATGAAATCCTCCCGGCGGATCATTTCGCTGGAAGGTTCGAATGCCAGGTTCCTTAAAAACTGGTTTCCATGATTTGCATAATGGAGGTAATTCGCATCCACCGCCAGCTCGCGGCCTGCGGTATTCAACTTGTGCAAAAGGTTGAAATTGAAACCAGTATTGTTCCGCATATCGCCCCCGGTTGTTCCGCCAGAGCCGGTTACTGCCAGTTGATTGAATGCATCGTAATTCCTGCTATCGTAGTCAAAACTGCCGCTTCTTTTGGTTTTATTCAAATTAAGGATTAACCCCAAAGTAGTTTTCGGGGTAGCTGCAAAATCAACTCCAATGTTTGCATTGACGCCATTGTTTTTATAAACCTGATCATTGATGAGATCCACCCGCGACACCAATGCACCGGATTCATTATAAAACCTCCTGTCAAATACATCTTCACTATAATTCCGCTCGAATCCGTAACCCAGGTTTGCGAAAACATTCCACTTCTTATAGTTGTAGTTGAGGTTCAATGCATTATTTGTTCTGGCATACCTACCCTGACTCAGCCCCACAGAAAAGCTGCCGGTAAAACCACCTACCCTGTTTTTCTTCAAGCGGATGTCAATCACTGCATTTCCGGCAGCATCGTATTTGGCCGGCGGATTGTCTATCAGTTCAATTTTATCAAGCAACCCGCCCGGCAGCGATTTCAGGTAAGCGGCCAGATCTGCTCCCGACATGTAAGTACTTCTTCCATCAATCAAAACCAAAACACCACTTTTTCCATTCAAGCTGATTTCTCCATTGTTATTTACGGAAACACCCGGTGTTTTTTCCAAAACCTCCATGGTATTGCTCGTTGCGCTGCTGATCATCGACTCCACATTTACGATTGTCCGGTCAATCTCCTGCTCGATAAGCGGCTTTTTGGCATTAATAGTTACCTCTTTTAATGCAATGTCTTTCGCAGGAAACAAAATAATCGCCGGGAGCACGATAGCGTGATGCGCACTGTCGAGTGTCATCGGCAGACTTACGAACCGCTTTTGACCAAGTGAAGATATATCCAGAAAAAATGTCCCACTTTCCAACGCATTGATCTCAAACTTGCCGCCGGGATCAGTTATCCCGCCTTTTACAAAAACAGAATCAGGTATTTTCAACACGCGAACGGTAACGCCCGGTAAAACTTCATTTCCAATATCCTTCACCGTACCTGAGATTGAATACGAAGGCATTTGGGCATATAGTCGGCTGGCAAAAAGTAAAATGGTCAAAAAACTGCTTATCGTTTTCATGGCTTCATCAATTTGAAAGTGTTCTGATGAAGCAAATATTCACAGTAGTGCGGGCGACAGAAAATAATAGTGTCGTACCTTCCCAAATGGCTGACAGACGCCGCAAACAGCTGGTCGAAATGATTGGAATGTATATATCTGCATTCCGTCAGGAATTGCGGCGCGTCCGGCAAGAGGATTTGAGATGTCACATTGCAGAATGCACTTTTGTGACCATCATAAAATGAGAAGTCGAAATGGAAACTAAGCCGGATATCTGGACAAAAACGGGTTTTTCAACGCGGGATAAATACATCTTCCTTTCTGCCTGCGCTGCCGGGCCGATCTGGGTTGCTATGGATTTTTTCGCAAATACAATGGGGATAAACGGTGACGAAGCTGTGGCGGCTGCGTTAACCGCATTTTTCCTGGGCGGCGTATTTACCGGCAGATACCTTGCCGAGCTGGCGACGGTACGGATTAAGAAGCCACAAAAATTATTGCTGGTAACGCTTTTAGTTCTTGTACTCAGCAACATTGGACTGATGGCGCAGTTTGAATTTACCGATGACAGCTCACGGGCGTTCAATGTGCTGCTGGGTTGGATATTATTTATAACGATCAGTATCACGCTGGGAATGGTTGTTAAACTTCTACGCGCTATCGGCTTCAACGAATTACAGGAAGCCCGGACCCAGGCGGCGCATAGCAAAAGTGAGCTGCATTTACTTCAATCGCAGTTGAGTCCGCATTTTTTGTTTAATACATTAAATAACCTGTACGGGCTCTCCATTACACAACACGAGAAAATCCCGCCTTTACTGCTCAAACTGGCCGATCTGCTGCGTTACTCCGTTTACGATGCCAGCGAAATATTTGTCCCGCTTAAAGATGAGATTGCATATATCAACAACTACATTGAATTTGAAAAGATCAGGATTGGTGAGCGATTGCAACTTGTGACCGATATCGAGCAGGTATCGGATACGGAAATGAAGATTGCACCTATGCTGCTGATCGTATTTATCGAAAATGCATTCAAACATTCCAAAAACACTGCTGATGAGCAGATTTACATTGACATATCTCTTAAAACCTGGAATGGACTGATCCTTTTTGCGGCTAATAATTCACGCGGACAGGCGCCGCAGGAAGTCAGATTATTTGAAAAAAGCAGTGGTTTTGGTTTGCCTAATGTAAAAAAGCGGCTTGAACTGCTTTATCCGAATGCACACGAGCTCACAATCAAAGATGAGCCGGATTCGTACAAGGTTATCCTAAGACTTAATGCACATTAAAATGCAGCAAATCAATTGTCTGATTGTCGACGACGAGCCCATTGCGCGTGATATTCTCAAAACATATTGTGCTCATTTTCCATATCTGCATGTAGCCGGCGCGGTTGGAAACGCGCTGGAAATAAAGCCCATTTTATTTGAACAAAAGATCGATATCCTCTTTCTGGATATCAATATGCCGGTAATGGACGGAGTAACCTTTCTGAAAACTTTAAAAAATCCGCCACAGGTAATCTTCACAACTGCTTACCGCGAATATGCATTGGACGCTTTCGAGCTGTCTGCCTGCGATTATTTACTAAAACCCTTCTCGCTCGAACGCTTTGTCGTGGCGGTTGACAAAGCAATGGAACGCCTGCATTTGAGCAATAACCTCCCTCCGGAACCTCCCGCTCAAAAGGTTGATGATTTCATTTTCATCAAAACCGAAGGTAAGATCTACAAAATTCTCTTCTCCGACCTCCTCTATGCAGAAGCGAGCGGCAACTACACGAAGATCGTGCTCGCAAACGGAACCCTGCTGCCAGCTATGACTTTCTCCAACTTCGAAGAAATGCTACCGAAAGCTTCCTTCATCAGAATTCACCGGTCCTTCATTGTCAATAAATCAAAAATCAGCCACATTGAAGGCAACCGCATTTTTTTGAACAATGCCGAGCTGCCGATAGGTACAAATTATCGTGAGAACTTGCTGCGTGAGCTTGGATTGAACGGGTAAGTGCAAGCATTTTTTTCTGTACAGAATGTCCATTCTGACGTATTCCTAACATTTTAAAATTGTGTGGAAAGCTGCTATCAAATTTGGACTAACTGCCTCAGGCCAAATAATCATTTTACCTTTTGAAATAGCTTAAAACAATCTACTTCTCGTGTTTTATTATACTATTTCAAGAAATTTTAGTTTTTTGTTTTTATGTGAACAAATCCTGTATGTTTGTGTTGTTAAATACACATTATTCATTAACATACTTTATTTCAATTAGTTATAAAATGTCATACATAGAGCCAGCTCCCATTAAGGACAAAGAAAATCCTTTGGAGTCAATGATGCAGCGTTTTGATAAAGCAGTGGAAATTCTAGGAATATCCGAAGAAATGTACCACATATTAAAAGTCCCACGCAAGCAGGTAATCGTTGGTTTGCCAGTTACAATGGACTCCGGTGAGATCCGGACTTTTGAAGGTTACCGTGTGATCCATTCTACTATTCTGGGACCAAGCAAAGGCGGTATTCGTTTTGATCCGGATGTAAATCTCGACGAAGTGCGCGCGCTGGCTGCGTGGATGACTTGGAAATGCGCCGTTGTTGACATTCCTTACGGAGGCGCAAAAGGCGGTGTTGCATGTAACCCGCGCGAAATGTCCGCAGGCGAGATCGAACGTTTGATGCGGGCTTACACAACTGCATTACTTGACGTTTTCGGACCGGACCAGGACATTCCGGCTCCTGATATGGGAACTGGTCCGCGGGAAATGGCGTGGCTGATGGACGAATATTCCAAGTCAAAAGGAATGACAGTCCCGGCAGTGGTAACAGGAAAACCGCTCGTACTTGGCGGCTCACTGGGACGCACCGAGGCGACCGGCCGCGGCGTAATGGTATCTGCGCTTGCCGGAATGGAGAAATTGCGCATTAATCCTTACCGCGCCACCGCAGCTGTGCAGGGATTTGGAAATGTAGGTTCGCACGCGGCCGCACTACTGCGCGACCGTGGCGTGGCCATTCATGCGGTCAGCGATATTTCCGGCGCCTATTATAACGACAAAGGAATTGATATCGCCGCTGCAATGGCTTACCGCGACAGCAACAAAGGCTCGCTGGAAGGTTTTGCCGGAGCCGAGCTGATTCCGGGCGATGAACTGCTTACCCTGCCAGTGGATGTGCTGGTACCTGCCGCCAAAGAAGACGTAATCACACGCAAGAACGTTTCTGGCATTCAGGCCAAAATGATCGTGGAAGGCGCTAATGGACCCACTTCTTCCAAAGCTGATGATATTATCAATGAAAAAGGGATTATGGTGGTACCGGATATCCTTGCCAATGCAGGCGGCGTGACTGTCTCCTATTTCGAATGGGTTCAAAATCGCATTGGTTACAAATGGACGCTCGAAAGAATCAACCGCCGCACAGACCGGATCATGAAAGATTCGTTTGACAAAGTCTACGAAATTTCCCAAAAACACAAAGTATCCCTCCGCATCGCCGCATACATTGTAGCGATCGACAAGGTTTCAAGTACTTATAAGTTCAGAGGGGGATTCTAAAGGGGGGTTTAGGGGATAAAAGTTGTTCGAGATTGTTCGGTGTTGTTGGCAATTGTTTGTCTACAATACCAACAATTTCGAACAACACCAAACAACCTTCCGAACATTACCCCAACATTAACAAACCTTCCCGCAGGGCCGAAATACCTGCTTCTTAAAGCTGGAAATGTTAACTTTAAGGCAACAAAGCAGCTCAGTATGTCATTAAGTCCGCGTTTTATCGCATTCATTTTAGCGTTCCTTATCTCGCTTATAACCACCACCTTTCTTGCGTTTGTGGACGGTGTTTCGAAGGGTATGTTGTTCGTAGTGGCGATTGCCTCATTTATTTCCTCCTTCTTCCTTGTATTGTATGCGGTTGACATCCTTGTTTTTAGGGAAGTAAACAAAATGTACCGCACGATACACAAGCTGAAAATGCGCGATTTCAATATGGCGCCGCGCAAAAAGCTGATCCAGGAATCAAATCCGCTGAAAACGATCAACGATGAAATTTTTGTTTACGTAACCAAAAAACAAAAGGAGATCGACGAGCTGAAAAAGCTGGAATTGTTCAGAAGGGAGTTTCTAGCCGATGTTTCTCACGAATTTAAAACACCGATTTTCGCCGCCCAGGGATTTATCCATACATTGCTCGACGGGGCAATGGAAGACGAAAATGTGCGTGAGCGGTTTCTGAGAAAAGCCGCCAACAATCTCGACAGTCTGGATGTGCTGGTAAAAGACCTGCTGGTTTTATCACAAATGGAAACCGGCGACATCAAGATGAACCTGCTACCCACCGACATTCGCCAGATGACAATCAACATTTTCGGCCGGCTGGAACATATAGCAAAATCCAAGAATGTAGCACTGAAAGTAAAACCCGACGAGCTGCCCGAAGTATGGGTAATGGCCGACGCCGACCGGATGGAGCAGGTAATGCTCAACCTGATCGAGAATGCGATCAAGTACGGGAATGAAGGCGGGAAAGTTACCGTGCATTTCAGTGAGGGCAAAAAATACATGGAAGTGGCGGTAAGAGATACCGGTCCTGGTATTCCACATGAACATTTGAACCGTATATTTGAGCGTTTCTATCGGGTAGATAAAAGCCGGAGCAAGGAGATCGGCGGTACCGGTTTGGGACTGGCGATTGTAAAGCACATCCTGAATGCACATGATACCAAAATCGCAGTCATGTCGAAACCCGATAAGGGAACAACTTTCTCATTTAAACTTGAAAAAGCCTTCGGTACTACACACGCCGAAGCCGGTGAAGAGGAGATTGCAACGCAGGTGAATTCTTAACATTTCAAATCCATAAACCAACAAGCATGTTTGTACATAACGTATTTTTCTGGCTGAAAGAAAAAGATAATGCAGCTGCCCGCGAGCAACTGCTGGCAGGTATTAAGTCTCTGGAAGCAATTGAATCTATTGAATCCGCTTACATCGGAACCCCGGCCGCTACCCGCCGTCCGGTGATTGACGCCACTTATGATTTTGCCGAAGTCCTCGTTTTTGCTGACGAAGCTGCACACGACGTGTACCAGGTTCACCCGCTCCACAAGAAGTTTGTAGAAGAGAACTCGCACCTC
The DNA here is from genome assembly GCF_000701505.1 of Dyadobacter crusticola DSM 16708. Lineage (GTDB taxonomy): Bacteria > Bacteroidota > Bacteroidia > Cytophagales > Spirosomataceae > Dyadobacter > Dyadobacter crusticola. Next base: position 114,858 of record NZ_JNJB01000008.1, read on the forward strand.
TGGGAGCGCGTGCTTATCTACGATGTAGAGGCATAAGAGAATGCAAACATTTGTTAACAAGTTATCCACAGTAACGATGTGGATAACTTGTTAACAAATCCACATTAATCGCATTTACAATACATTGACCTGCATTTACGAGTTATCTACACTGTGGATAACTCCCCTTCGTCCATCCTCCCTTCCTCCATTACTCCCAAAGAGAGGCACTATTATTCCCGCCAGATCGTTTTATAAACATCACGAAAACGAATTCAGGCCATGAAGACAAATAGATTTCTGCTGCCGGTTATCGTAACGATTTTCGCAGCAATCAGTATTTCATCGTGTACATACAGGTCAGCGTATAATCCTGGTTATGATTACGGTTACAGGTACCACAGACACTATTATGCGCCGCCTCCACCACCCAGGGTTATCGTAGTTAAACCAGCACCACGTCGAGTTATACGGGCTGACCGTTACCATTCCAGCAGGAGCTACGACCGGAATTACAGACGTCAATACAACCGCGGCAACCATTACGGGCATGGAAATCGCAGCAGCCGTGGTCCAAGATAATACACCAGACTTCTCGTATCAGATAAGAAAAGGACGATCGCTGTGATCGTCCTTTTTGTTGCTAGTAAAGAATGGATCACCTTGTTTTTATCAAAGTACTTGCATAATCAACCTTTCGAGTTTTTGTTTGTAAAATTTTATATCGCAAAGCGACTTACTTACAAATGCTTGTTTTCGCCATTCTCGCCTATTTATTGGCAAATCTCGGAATCGGGCTGTGGGCTTCCCGGCGTATTTCAACTACGCAGGACTTTGTACTGGCAGGCAGGCGGCTGCCGCTGGTGCTGGCAGCTTCGGCTACTTTCGCGACCTGGTTTGGCTCCGAAACAATCATGGGCGCGCCAAATGAGTTTGTAAAGCACGGTTTGCTCGGCGTTATAGAGGACCCTTTTGGTGCAGCGCTTTGCCTGCTGCTGGTCGGATTGTTTTTCGCGCGCCGCTTTTATGAAATGAACATTATCACGTTTTGTGATTTTTTCAAAATACGGTACGGAAGAAAAGCAGAGCTGTTATCCGCCATCCTGATTATTCCCTCCTATTTCAGCTGGATTGCCGCGCAGTTGCTGGCAATGGGATTTGTATTGAATGTAGTGCTGGGCTGGCCGCTTACCACCTGCATTATTGGCAGCTCTTTCGTTGTGATCATTTATACGATCTGGGGCGGAATGTGGTCCGTATCGATCACGGACTTCTTTCAAACGATCATGATCATTTGCGGACTGATCGCCGTGGCGGTTGTGCTCTATCAGAAGGTTGGCGGCTTTCAGCCGTTGATCAATGCAGTTCCCGAAGGATTTTTCAGGATATATCCGGAGTTTACTTTCAAAGGCTACGTGGAGTACTTTGCTGCCTGGATCACGATCGGGCTCGGTTCTATTCCTCAGCAGGATGTTTTTCAAAGGGTTATGTCAGCAAAAACAGCGAAAATTTCTGTTCAAGCCACATTACTTTCTTCGCTCATGTACGTCACAGTTGCGCTGGTCCCGTTATTTATTGGTTTATGCGGCAATTATCTTTATCCCGGGGGCGACACGAATGATCAGCTGGTTATCCCCAAAATGGTATTAAAACACATGGGACTTCCATTGCAGATTGTGTTCTTCGGCGCACTGGTGTCCGCTATCCTGAGCACCACCAGCAGCGCGATTATGGCACCGGCGGTAGTTTTGGGAGAGAATATTTTTAAGTTTTTCAAACCGGAACTGACGGACAGGGAGCTGCTTAGGATTATCCGCGTGGGAATTGTTGTGATCACTTCGATTTGCATTGTCCTCGCTGTGACGCGTGAAAGTATCTTCGAGCTCGTCGCTGAATCTTCCGCTTTTAGCCTGGTCTGCCTGTTTGTTCCGCTCGCCGCGGGAGTATACTGGAAAGCCACCAACGAAATGGGTTGCCTGCTGTCAATGGTAGCCGGACTAGTCGTCTGGATTACCTGTGAGTTTCTGAACACCGAATACCCCGCGCTGATATACGGTTTGCTGGCCAGTTTGCTGGGAATGATACTGGGTATAATCCTCGAAAGACTATACCCAGATCAGCTTTGGCTGCGTGCTAAATAATGAACTTCGCGACACCGCCGTCCACTTTCAGCGCCGATCCGTTAGTGCCGGAAGATAATGGGCTCGCCACGTAAGTTACGAGGTTAGCAATTTCTTCCACGGTTGCAAATCTTTGCAGCAACGACGTTGGACGTGCTGTCTTGAAGAAGTCAGTTTCAGCCTCCTCCGGCGATTGGTTGTTTGCCTCACCAAGCTGTTTTACGAAATCGGCCACACCTTCGGACTTTGTGGGGCCTGGCATAACCGTATTCACAGTCACATTGGTACCTTTTGTCAGCTCAGCAAGCCCGCGACTGACGGCGAGCTGCGCCGTTTTAGTTGTTCCGTAATGGATCATTTCTTCCGGAATATTCACCGCAGATTCACTGGAAATAAAGATGATGCGACCCCAGTTTTTAGCAAGCATTTGAGGCAGAAAGTGACGCGACAGCCTCACACCGCTCATTACATTCACCTCAAAAAACCTAAACCAATCCTCATCTGTAATATCGGTAAATGGTTTTGGTTCAAAAATCCCTGCATTGTTCACCAGAATATCTATTTCAGGTAAGTTTTCCAGCAGCGCCTGTATTTGTTGCGCATTAGAGAAATCAGCTGCGATACCGGATATCGAAGCACCGGGGAAAGCCGCTTGCAGTTTTTGCGACTACCTCATTTACTTTTCCTTCCGAGCGCCCATTGATGATCACACTCGCGCCTTCTTTGGCGAGGCTACTTGCAATTGCATACCCTATTCCCTGCGTCGAACCGCTGACGAACGCAGTCTTTCCGTTAAGTTGTAAATCCATAATTTTTTAGTATTATTCAAAGAAAAACCGCCCTGCCCGGCAACTATAAAGCAGTCCGGGTACATAGAGGCGATTTGATAACAACCTATACCAAGAAAATGTCCGCATGAAAAAACTTTATCTTCTCCTCTTTCTGCTTTTTCCAGTGATTTCTTACGCGCAAGAGCCAAGAATCCTGATTGTTACCGCACATCCTGACGATGAAACGATGTTTCCGGTCACTGTTTTCAAAACTACCCGCGAACTGAAAGGTTCTGCTGATCTTGCATTGATCACCGACGCTTCCGGCGGCTACAATGGACTGGTTGCTTCCAGCTACTATGGATTGAATATGGTCGACTCAGTTACCGGAAGGAAGCATTTGCCATTGATCCGGAAAAAGGAGATCATGGCTTCGGGCGAGATCCTGGGCATTGGCAACTTCTTCTTCTTCGATCAGCGCGATGATTACTATAACAAGGACGAAAAACCTTATCTCGAAGGTAAAAACTGGGATATCAAATACATTGAAAAACGCCTGGACCAGATTCTGCTGCAAGGTAATTACGACTTCATTTTCTGTTTGATCCCGCACGAGGGGCAGCATGCACATCACAAAACCGCCTCAATCAGCGCGATTCGCGCAGTGCAACGATTTAAAGGCGCTAAAAAGCCGATTGTACTGGGAGCACAATCCCAGAATAAAGGATATACATTCAAATTCTCGGGGCTGGCAGGTTATCCCGAAACAAATATCTTGTCCGGTGCGCCAGTTTTCGAGTTCGACAGGTCTGCGAGCTTTGGAGAAGATAATAAACACAGCTACATGATAGTCGCTGACTGGGTTAAAGCTGCGCATAAATCTCAGAGCGGCGATATGAACCAGGCAATGCACCGTGGCGACCTGGAAACATTCTGGTATTTTTCAATAAACGGAGATGCCGGCGTTGCGAAAACCAAAGCATTCTTCGACGCCATCAACAATGCCGGTTTTTCTAAAAAGTGACATCAGCGTGCCCGCATTGCCATAAACAAGGAGCTGCCGAAAGGAGCCTTACCCAGCAGTGCAGACTCCGTTTTGGTGACAGTACGCAGAATGGAATTGATCAGATCACCCGGATATTTGACATCAGAATCAACTTCATCGACATTGATTGCCTTCGATTTGATCTGGTACTTCTGCCATTGACGCACAGCCAGAATAGGTAAGGAAAGCAGAAAAGGCCAGTAGGTATTGTGCGCAATTTTCAATCCGGCAGCTTTGCTGTATTTTTCGAAATCAGAGATTGTAAATCTCCGCTGGCTTCCTACTGCCAGGTCGTGAATGCCTGAAAAAGCCTCAAATGCGTGAATATTGATCAGTACAAGTCCATTTACCCGCAACCGTGACCTGAAATTTTGCAATGCATTGACAATCTCTTCATCCGAAAGAAAATACAGCGCATCGTTGCAGCATATCACGTCAAATGTTTCGCCTGGTTGAAACGAATGCACATTTCTTAAATCTCCGAAACTTACATTCAGCTTTCGCTCGCCTGCAAAGTCGATCGCGTGCCGGGAATAGTCAAAACCTGTTAAATCATGGTAACCATTTTCTCGCAAAAACGACAGCAGTCCGCCGGTACCACAAGCCGCATCAAGGATTTCTACCGACTTATTCTCTTGGCCAAATTGCTTTTGAATCTGGCTTAAAACGCGCCCATGTAAGATCTGGTACCACCAAAGCTGCTTTTCAACTTCATACATGCGCTGATATTCCAGGCGGTTATCGATCATACCGGCTCCTCGCTGTTATATTTGATCACGTACTGCGGCTGCCCGCTTTGTGCCATGAAGCTCTTACCTATATATTCTCCCAAAACACTCAGCAGCGTGCATTGTATCCCGCCGATGAAGATGAAAGTCGCGGTGACTACCTGCCAGCCTTTCGGGTCAGGCCCGATCAGCCATTGAATGGTCAGAAACAATAAAAGGAAGAAACCTAATGCAAATAACCCAACCCCGATGGGCATAAAAAGCCGGATCGGAAGGGATGAATAACAAAACAGGATATTCAGGAAAAGTGAAATGAGCTTTTGCCAGTTGTAGTTAGAAACGCCTTCCTCCCGCTTTAAATGCGCTACCTGCACAGTCCCGATGTTCCGGGTAATCCTGAAAATCAGTCCGTCAATGTAGGGATATGGACCCTGGTACTTGATAATTTCCCGCACGACTTCTCGCCGGATCAGCTTGAAGCTCGACAGGTAAAGATCCTTGGGTTTGTTGAGCAAATAGCTGGTCAGCCAGTTCACCAACCTGCTTCCCAGGTTACGGCTCATCGAATGCTGTTTTTTAGAATAATAGGTATAAACGACATCGTGATTCCCGTTTTCAGCTACCTCTATCAATTTCAATATCTCTTCCGGCGGGTTCTGAAAATCGTCGTCGATCATGACGCAATATTCTCCGTAAGCCCAGTTGAGCCCACACATCACTGCATTGAACTCCCCATAATTACGGCGAAGCGAAATGAACCGCACGTTGGTAAATGCATCAGCAAGCTGCAGGCAGACTGCTTCTGACTTGTCCCGGCTGCAATCATTGACCAAAACAATCTCAAAAGTGACCTCAGAAAGTGCCTGTTGCAATTTATCCACCAGCGGCCTCAGGGTTTTCTCGCTGTTGTACACTGGAATAATAACAGACAATTTCATAAATGGAACGTGAATTGATTGATAGTTTCGATGATGTAAGTTACCTCGTCCTCTTTGAGTACAGGATTAAGCGGCAAGCTGATTACCTCACGGTGAATTTGCTCGGTAATGGGAAAACTCAGATGGTTTAAAGACTCATAAGCCTGCTGTTTGTGGATCGGCAAGGGATAATGAACGTTGGTCTGTATATTTTTTGAATCCAGGTACGAAATCAATGCCTGCCGCTGCCGGTGCCGTACTACAAACAAATGCCAGGAATCTTCCTGGATGCGGTCTGCCGGAGGCAGGGTAAGACCTTCCAAATTGATTTCTTCCAGGTACCTTTTAGCGATCTGCCGCCTTGTTGTATTTTCTGCATCCAGATAAGGCAGCTTCACGTTGAGGATAGCGGCCTGCATTTCGTCCAGTCGGCTGTTCACGCCTTGATAATCATTCTTATAGCGTTGCAAAGACCCGTAATTGCGCAGGTACCTGATCTTTTCGGCAAGATTTGCGTCTGACGTTACTACTGCGCCGGCATCGCCCAGAGCGCCCAAATTTTTAGTAGGATAAAAACTGAATGCAGTTGCGTGCGCTATCCCGCCCGATTTTTTATGCTGATAATAAGTACCGTGAGCCTGGGCTGCGTCGGTAATCACTTTCAGGTTATACTTTTCGGCCAGTTGCATGATCGGGTCCATTTCACAGCTTCTTCCGTAGAGGTCAACTGTGATGATCGCCTTTGTCTCTGAAGTTATTGCCGCTTCGATCAAAGCTGGATCCAGCAACATAGTCTGCCAGTCGGGCTCCACGAAAACAGGTTTCAGGTGAAGGTAGCTGAGCGGCAATACAGACGCGATGTAAGTATTGGCAGGGACGATTACCTCACTGCCAGGCGGAAAATCGAAACCTTTCAATATCAGTGTAATGGCATCCAGCCCGTTTGCTACTCCTACGCAATGCTGCGCTTCGCAATAACCGGCAAAAGCTTCTTCAAATGCTTTAAGCTCATTGCCAAGAATATACCAGCCAGACCTGATCACGCGCAAGGAGGCCTCTTCAATCGCTTTGATATAAGGCGCATTGACCAGGTTTAAGTCCAGGAAAGGGATCATTGGGTGAGCAGCTGTTTCAGAACGTAGGGTTCGTCGATATAATCCGCCTTGTCGTAGTACTCGTTGGAAAGCACCAGCAGAATCGCGTCGGCAGAGAATGTATCCATGGTGTGCCAATCCCGGGGTTCGAGGATGAGGCAGGTAGAAGGATTATCCAGCGTGAAATATTCCTCCGTTTCCCCGTTGTTGGAGTACACCCGGCAGCTTCCGTGAATGCAGATCAACGCATTCCAGGTTTTATGGTGCCTGTGCCCGCCACGTGCTGAGTCTCCCGTACCATAGATATAGAACACGCGCTTAATAGTCCCGGGGATAATCTTCTCGAAGACGGTCAGATTACCCGAATCGGTATTGAAAGTATCTAAAGTAATTAATACCGGCATATAAAATCTCCTGTTAGGAAGCGGCTTACGCCATTTGAGTTTGTATAGCGAAAAACAAGACCAAGGCTCACGCTCCCTTGAAAATACAAAAATATTCCTGACATAAAAAAGACGGTGAGCGGACGGACTTGGTGGATTATTTTATAACGATTTGGTTACAAGTCCAAGACAACAAAAGCCCGGACATTCTTAATAGATTCTTAATCAAATGTTTACAAATATTAAACAATCAAAAGATCAAGTGAAAAAATTCCACCCGAACGTATGATCTAAGTACATCAAGACTTTTACAGGCAGCGGTTCCAGCCAGAGAATCCTATTATAGCCCATGTAAAACACCTGCAAATGAGTCACACAAATGATCGCGGCAAAGAATAAAATCAATCGCATTGATCTTGCAGAGGCTGTTTGATAAAGAATGAAAAAGGAAAGCAGCACGAATGGAAACCCGTAAGCCAATGCCCGGTCCAGATCGTGTACGTAAATCCCGGTAGCAACAAGTACTGCAAAGCCGACCATCAGTGCGGCGAGCAGCCAATAGCGCTCTGTCAGCCACAATGCAAGAAATGCAGCCAGCATAATCAGCCAGGTACCTTCGAAAGTAGCCCAGATACTACTCCCAAGTCCATTCCTGTGGGCATTCGCAAACAGCACGGGTGTACCGATCGTAGAATAGCTGTGGTTCGGAAAATATTCGGCTTGCACATAAAACCGGATCGCGAAATACACAACCCAGGAAGCCCACACCACCAGACTTTGTCCTGTAAATACACGCTGCAGCAGTCCGGAAAAGCTAAAATCATGTAATTGATATGCCTGAATAACCATCCAGAAAAGCAGCACATACCCGCCCGCCACCACGGCGCGCTCGTCGGTAAAAAAGGCTGTTTGGAGCGACAGGAAAATGATAAACGGATTCCGGCTCAGCAATGCAACCAGCAGGAAAAAATAGGCAAATCCATCTCCATAACCGTGCACATCCGCGAATGTCCAGACACCGACAAACGTATTTGCAATGGCGAGAATGGAAAGTGCTGCAAGTGCCTTGTCCGCGCAAACTGAGTAGATATAGTCACCAATTTTTTTCAGAAACCAGATTCCGAGTATTGCCTGAATAAGGAGTATGATCAGGATATTTCCATTGGTTAAAAACGACAGCAGCGGGAGAGTCCACCGGAAAATCATGTTTTCCCGCCTCACATCGTAATCCATATCCTTCGGGTGCAGCAGGTCCTGCGCCTGGTTATGGATGAAAACCCAGGCGTCGAGCTTGGTACCATTGTCTCGAAAATGGTCGATCAGGAGTGTATAAGGTGGAAAAGCCAGAAAAAGCGCCAATGCAACAGAGGCAAGTGTGACTTTCCACAACCAGCTACTGCCCGACAGCCGTAATTCAATCCACGAAAAAAACGACTTGTAGAAGTTCTCGAAAAGCATTGGGGTTATGTATACGATCTCAAATATACGGCGATTGAAATCTCACTTCCAACTAGCTTCGATCCGGCTTCCTTCCTCGCTTTCAATGATCCTGAGATAAGTCTGGATTTCCTGCTGCAAATCCTCCACGTGACTGATGATACCAACAATGCGATTTTCTTTGCGGAGCGACTTCAAAGTCTCAAAAACGGTTTGCAATGCATTCTTATCGAGCGAGCCGAAACCTTCGTCCAAAAAGAAAAAGTTGTGCGTCGATTCATTGCGGATATGAATATGGTCGGCCAATGCAAGTGCAAGTGAAAGTGCCGCCTGGAATTTCTGTCCGCCTGACAGCGTTTTCAGCAGCCGCAAATGTCCGCCATTCAATAAATCCCTGATCCAGAAGCTATTCCCTTCACCCAGCTCCAAATGCAGCTGCTGGTGCGTCATCTGGTGAAAACGCGTGTTGGCCGCCTGTATGAGATTTTTCAGGTAGATACTGGAAGCATAGTCCACAAACCCGCTGGAACGGAACAGCTTCGCAAGATCATCCAAATGCTCTTTTCTGAGCTTCAATCGTGCTTTTTCTTTTTCGAGCACCTGCTTTCTGGCCAGATCTTCCTCCATTTTCCGGACCAACCTGTCGAGGCCGCCTTCTTCTTTTTGCTGCGCATTTAGCTTGGCAGTCAAAGTTTGTTTAGCGAGTATAGCGGCTTCATGCTGCTCTGCATTGTATTGCTGCCCGGTATTCTCCTCTAAAAGGTTTTGTAAATCCCGGCTGGTTGTTTCTAGTGCAAACTTAAAAGTCTCAATGGCCTTTCGCTCTGCCTCAATATGAACGGGACTTTTCAGTATTGTTTCAACCTGTAACTCTGAATCAAATTCGTATTTGGCTAGCTGCAAATCAATGCTGTACCGGGTCTCGCTCAGATCCTTTCGATAGCTGTCCAATGCAACCTGCAAAGTCGCCAGACTTCCGGCAAGTACGTTTTTCTCAATTTCAAGCGCGTCGAGCTGCTTTTCGGTTTGTTCAAAGAGCGCAACGACTTCTTTATAGCTCGATTTCAATGCATTTATTTTCTCAAAGATCTTTTGCTCCGGCTCGTTTCTATAATCTGCCAGGTTGACTCTTTCGAGCTGCTCTGTCAATGTTAAAACCGTATTTTCAAGCCTGATTATTTCGTCTTTAAGTATTTGGAGCGGCTTTTCTATTTTCTCGGTTTTTTCCAGGATTTCTGTCTCCAGCTGCATTGCCAGCTTCTTGATAGCCGCTTCTGCGTCACGGATAATTTGCTGACTTTGGGTTACAGTTTCAAAATGCTTTTCAAATGAATCCCGATCTGTTTTATCAAACTTTTCCCAAACAAAAAGTGCGTCGTGCTCCTCTGTCTTTTTCTTGGCCAGGAGCCAGCGTTCCCGGATAGATAACTTCTGTTTTTCGAGCTGATCAATCTGATTAAATAGCTTCTCGACAGCTAGTTGCACCTTGCGGATCGCCCGATCCTTTGCTTCCAGCTGCGCAATGCTTTTATCCACCGCTTCAATGTCTGCATGGAGCGACTGATCGGCATGCAATACCATCGGATGGTGCTCGGAGCCGCAAAGCGGGCAAGGTTCCCCCTCCTCCAAAGCACCCGCATACTGCTGCAATGCAAGCTGCGTATTGATTTTCAGCAACCGGGTTGAAAATGCTTTCCTGCTTTCTTCATTGCTATTCAAGTACTCCTGAACTGCATTTCGGAACGTTTCTATATTTGCTTCGACCGGTAACCCGGGAAGAAATGCAGTTCTTACATGCTCCATTTGCGCATTCAGCGTCGCCTGTTGCATTTCGATCTCTGCTTTCAGATCGTCGGCCTCTTTCTTGATAGCCAGTCTGTTCTCTGCCAGATTATGTGCTGTGACAAACCAGGATTTTACCAGGCTCAACTCCTGGATATCGGTAATCTGCGCCTTTCTCAGTTCGTTTTCGCGTTCACTTTGTGCGATCTTATCCCTGAGCTGCTCAATGTTCCGCTCTTTGCTTTTTAGCTGATCCTCTCCCCGGGCAAGCGCCTCTTTCCGCTTCTCCACTGCCGCCGAATTTTCAAGAATGCGAATCACTTTTTCCAGTTCATCGGCCGTATCCAGCAGTTCTTCCCTCTTTTCGTAACGAGGTTTCAGTTCGTTCAGCGTCGTTTTTTGTTTTTCAACCAAAATGCCCAATTCTTTACTTCTGAGCTGGTTATTCAGAAACTGTTTCTCGTCGCGTTCGATATCGGAGTTCAGCTTTCTTTTTTGGTCAAAAAGCGATTTGAAATGCAACGAGCAGATCTCGTAAATGCGCAGCGCTTCCTCCCGGAGGTGCATTCCAGGCGCCTGTGATTCAAGCTCGGCTTTTTGTTTTTGGAGTAAATCAATCTTTTCAGCTGACGTTCTCAACCTTTGAAAAAGACCTTCTAATTCGGTTTGAAGCAACAGTTCCGCACTCATCTTCCTGATTTCCTCGCGCACCAGCTCCCGCTTTTTCTGTTCTTCACCGATCATTTCCTGGGTCACTTCCCCCAGCCCGGTAAGCTGCCCGTCCAGGTTCGACAATGCGATATCATTCTGCTTGCTGAGCGAACCCACATTCCTGCTCAGATCGTACTTTTCGAGCTGAAAAAGCTCTTTCATCATCCGCGTACGCTCCGCATCCCTGAGCTCGATAAACTCCTGGAAACGTCCCTGCGGAATAATGATCGTGCGCCGGAAATTGTCGTAGCTCAGACCTATTATATCCTCGGCAGACTCATTCTCAGGCAGCGGCACCCAATTTTCATCCGACCAGATATAGCCTCTTCTTTCGAAAGTTTTTACTTCCTTGAAGTTTTTTGTGTTCCTTTTCCCACGAACCGTAAATCGGTAACGGTCGCCTTTTTTCCCTGCAATGCATTCGAAATCGATCAGCAGCTCGTCCGACCGTAGGTTCATCATATTGTAAGTCCTGTCGTCCCCAGACTTGTTAAGCCGCTCTGTATCTCCATACAATGCAAACGTGATTGCTTCCAGGATAGAAGATTTGCCGCTGCCAACTGCACCAAAAATGCCGAAAAGAGAAGCGTCTGTCAAAGGATCGAAATCAATCTCCTGCTCACTCTGGTAAGAATAAAGTCCTTTAACTTTGAGGTATTTGGGGATCATTTTTGGGCTTTCGGCCATCAGCTTTCAGCCGTCGGCTTTTTTATTGAGATATAAATGTTTGTTAATGAAAACTTCGGCTTTCGGTAGTCAGCTTTCGGCCTTTTTTATTTGAATCCCTGTAAGTCAGTTTTATACATTCGTTCAGAAGTTGGCCGGTAAGATTGGATGTCAAAAGCAAGTTATTAGCTGATTGCCGACAGCCAATTGCCGAAAGCCGCCTAAATTCCTTCCAGCAAATCATCCAGATATTCCCTCGTGTTACTTAGTCTCGGCACTTTGTTTTGGCCGCCCAGTTTCTGGCGTTTGCCCATCCATGCGTAGAATGTACCTGCGGGAACGAAGTGGATTACAGGCGGCAGTAGCGCCATATCCTTGTATCTTTTTGCATCATAATCGGAGTTTACCTCACGCAATGCATTGTCGAGCGCCTCACTGAAAAGCTGTTCATTTTCCGGCGCTCTGGTGAATTCGATGATCCATTCGTGACTCCCGCGGGAGCCGTCGCCCATATATACCGGGCCGGCCGTATAATTGGCTACCAGACAGTCTGCCTTCTGAGCCGCTACTTTAATCGCGTGATCTGCATTTTCAACGATTACTTCCTCGCCGAATGCATTGATAAAGTGCTTGGTGCGCCCGCTTACTTTTACCCGGAACGGATAAACGGAAGTAAATTTGACAGTATCCCCGATAAGATAGCGCCACAATCCTGCATTGGTTGAAATGACCATTGCATAGTTTTTTCCTACTTCTACTTCGTCGAGCAACAGTGCTTTTGGATGCTTTTTACCAACTTCTTCTACCGGGACAAATTCGTAAAAAATGCCATAGTCGAGCATCAACAGCATTTCACCCACTCTATTCACATCATCCTGAATAGCAAAAAAACCTTCGGACGCACTGTAAGTTTCAAGATATAAAACCTGGTCCGACGGAAAGTATTTGGTTGTAAAAAGATCTCGGTAAGGTTCGAAGGAAACAGCACCGTGCACAAATACCTCGAAATCCGGCCAGACTTCAAGCATATTCTTCTTGCCGGTCAGTTCAAGTATCTGATCCAGCAGCACGATTGTCCAGGTAGGCACGCCCAGTATGCTCGTTACATTCTCCTGGGAACAAATGGACGCCATTTTTTCCAGTTTGGTTTCCCAGTGGTCCATCAATGCAACTTCAAGCGGCGGAGTGCGCATAAACTCTGCCCAAGAAGGCAGGTTCTGCATAATTACCGCCGAAACGTCACCGATCTGCGTGTAATCGTCAAATGGATTGGCATGCAAAGTACCACCGATCGACAGTCCTTTTCCGTCGAAAACGCGGGTATCCGGACGGTTGTTGATCAGGAGCGTCATCATATCCTTGCCGCCTTCGTAGTGACATTCTTCCAGTGCCTCCGGCGAAACGGGCAGGTATTTGCTGCGCGCATTGGTAGTACCCGAGGACTTGGAGAACCATTCGATCGGCGAAGGCCACATCACATTGGGCTCGCCTCTGAGCACCCGCTCTATGTAGGGATACAAGTCCTCGTAAGTAGATACGGGCACCTGCTCCTGGAATTCTTTCACTGACCTGATCTGGCTGTAATTATACCTGCTCCCCCATTCCGTGTAGCGCGCGGTTTCGATCAGCTCCGAAAAGATGCGTTGCTGGGTTTCGATCGGGTTTTTCATAAACTGCTCTATTCTTTCAAAGCGCCGCTTCAAAAACCAGACAGTCATATCGTTTACCAGCTTCATTGTATTTACTCAGTTTGAAGTGCCAGATGCAGAACCGTAAAAATAACAATAAAAAATGGTGGGAGAACAGTTTTTGAATCTGTTTCCCACCATTCTGTCCCGAAGAATTTTATGATCTGGAGCTGAACTTTCGGTAGATAAAAAGGAGCAAAACTGCGCCTAATATGGCGATTACAAGGCTTCCAAAATTAAACCCATCAACAGTTCCGTAACCCAGTATAGATGAAATCCAGCCGCCGATCACGGCGCCCGCGATACCAATCAGTATGGTGACAATAAAACCGCCGGGATCTTTTCCCGGATGAAGTGCCTTTGCGATAGCACCGGCAACCAGGCCTACAATAATCCACGTTAAAATTCCCATAATGCTTAGTTTAGATAGGTGAATGTGACAGTATGCCCATTCTCAAAAACTATGCCCTGCGGAAATCATTTATCATAAAACATATTACTGCCGCCGGCTTTCTTCACGATGGAAGAGGTAATTTCCTGCGTATCTTCTTCCTGCAAAGTACGTGCGCCACGTCCCTGCCGCACTACCCGGTCGCCAGTGATTTTGAACAAAGCTTCACCCAACAAAGGATCCCGCGGATCTCCGTAGGGAAAGAGAATGTTCCCTTCACTCGCGGCGATATCGGGGACAAAGCCGGTATGGTAATCAGATTTTTTGTCTCTGTTCAAAGACTTGGAGACGATCGGCTGCAAGCCCCATTTGATCCCTTTGTCCTCGCCGGTTAGTGTAACCGACCCCACGTTTTTGCCAACTGTTTTGGTACCAACCAGGGTCACATTCATATAAGGTTTTAACCCATTGATCAGCAGCTCACTGGCCGAGGCAGAGCGCGATGAAACCAGGAATACAAGATTGTTCAGGTTTCCCCCTATGTTCTGGTTTTTGGAAATAAACTTATCATAAAAATAGCTTTCGCCAAACTTCTTGCGGTTGGTCTCAGTCACCTGATCGTTGTATTCTTTGTAGTAAAAAATGTCATTAGAGGTACCTTTCACGATCAGGCTCGCTAGGCTGGTCGCTGAGCTTACGTAGCCCCCCGGATTATATCTCAAATCCACGATCAATGCATTTACATTGTTTTGCCGAAAGCTTGCAAAAATGTTGTCCAGCTTCTTATCGTACTGGCCGTTTGTGGTTTTGTAAGGCTGCGGGATAAACTGGTGGTAAACTACATATCCGATCTTGTTTGGCCCGTAAGTGAATACCGTATCGAAAAACACGGGATCTTCCTGCAATACAACAGGCGCGAACTCCCGCTTGGTAGTTGTTTCTTCCAGCGTGGTACCATTTATTTTTGCGAGCGAGAATGTTTTTTTATCCTCGGTATTCAGCAGCTGGCTGTAATTGCTCCCAGTCAGCTTCTGGTCATTTACACTATTGAAAATATCTCCCCGCACGAACCCGGCTTTGTCGGCCGGGGAATCCGGGATCACGTACAATACAATGCCGATTACATTGCTGGAGCCACTTGGGAAATACACAAGCTTGTATTCCATTCCCGTGGTTTTGGATTCGCCTGCCAGTGAAGCCTGCAATTCATCTGCACTTTCCTGAATCCACGAAAACCGGTCACCATCGGGCCTGGCATTTGCGTCGAAACGATAAAGCAGCGACTCGAAAAAATCACTTGGCTTTTTAGAATAATCCGGTGAAGCAGGAATTTTATCATTCCAGTAATACCAGTATTTCATGTTGGCATAAATCCATTCGTTGGTTTGCGTCTCCGTAGCCGGATCAACGTTTTTTTCACGACAACTATTAAAAACTAACCCGGCGAGCAGGAGAATCAGGAGGTATTTAGTTCTCATAATGCTTTGTTAAATGCGAGGAAAACTTCTTTGATAATATCACAAGCCTGGTTTATTTGTTCTTCGTTGATCACGAGCGGCGGCGCAAACCGGATTTTATTCCCGTGCGTCGGTTTACATAGCAGCCCTTTTTCCATCATTTTATAACAAAGTTCCATTCCGGCAGCGCCTTCTTCACTGTCGTTGATCACGATCGCATTCAGAAGACCCTTTCCTCTAACGGTTTCAATCAGAGAACATTGTTGTTGCAGATCCAGCATTCTTTGTCTGAAAAGTGAACCCATTCTCTCCGCGTTTTCAGCCAGGTTTTCATTTTCCACTACTTCGATAGCAGCGATGGTTACCGCACAGGCCAGCGGGTTACCGCCGTAAGTAGAACCGTGCTCGCCGGGCGCAATGGTGAGCATGACTTCATCGTCAGCAAATGCCGCTGAAACGGGCATCACGCCGCCTGATAATGCTTTTCCCAAAACCAGAATATCCGGTTTTACATTTTCCCAGTCACAGGCGAGCCGCTTCCCGGTTCGACCGATGCCCGTTTGCACTTCGTCGGCGATGAAAAGCACTTTGTATTTCGTGCATAAATCGCGTACTCCTTTAAGATAACCAGGCTTTGGCACCACTACCCCGGCTTCTCCCTGGATCGGCTCTACCATAAAACCTGCTACATTCGGGTCGCTTTTCAAAATTGATTCCAATGCATCGAGATCATCATAAGGAATGATCTCGTAACCAGGCAGAAATGGACCATAATCATTGGTACTCGAAGGATCCGTTGAAGATGAAATAGCAGCCAGCGTTCTTCCCCAAAAGTTGCCGGAAGCGTAAACTGTTTTAGCTTTCCCCGGCTCAATTCCTTTGACCTTATATGCCCATTTACGGGTTAGTTTCAATGCAGTTTCGCCGCCTTCCACGCCCGAATTCATCATTAAAACCTTATCGTAACCAAAATATTCACACAAGTACTTTTCACATTCTCCCAGGCGGTCGTTATAAAATGCACGGGAAGTCAGCGTCAGTTTCTGCGCCTGCCCGATCATCGCATGGATGATATGCGGATGGCAATGTCCCTGGCTTACGGCACTATACGCAGAGAGGAAGTCGAGGTACTGCCTGCCTTCCACATCCCAGACGTGCACGCCCGATCCTCTTTCCAGTACCACCGGCATCGGTTTGTAGTTATGTGCGCCATAGCGGTATTCCAGCTCCATTGCGTGTTGTGAGCTGCTGATCGTGTCTGTATCGTCTGAGATTTTTTCCATCATGATATTGTCTTTTCTAACTTACGTAAAAATAGAGAAAAGCGTTGAGTGAATCAGTGGTTTTGGAGTAAGCCTTATAATCTTATATTTGTAAAAGATCAGAAAGCAAAAGTTATGAAACCGCACTATATTTCAGGCAACCACGGCAATTCCACACGTATCTTTATTCCCATTCAGGAGTGGGATTCGATCAAGCCGCGCATTTACGTATAGAAAGAGATAGCACCTATCAAATTCCTGAGTGGCATAAAGAACTTGTTTTAAAGAGAATGGAGGCTTATAGGAATGGCGAGGAAGAGCTTATCGACTTTGAAGAAGCGATGGATGAAATAGAAAAGAATCTTTGATTTATAAAATCGTCTAAATCTGTACAATGGTATTCGAGGAAAAAGGATAGCGAAGATATTCTCTCAAATTACTAGCTTTGCAACCATAATCTCAAAGGGGTGCCCTACCTGACGGGCTGAGATCATACCCATAAACCTGATCCGGGTAATGCCGGCGGAGGAAGAGAAAGCTGGAATAATCCATTGCTGTTTCTATTTTACTTATTGTTTAAATCAAGATAGGTGGCCCCTGCCTGTTGTAACTATTTATCTCGCAATGCGAATCGTTACTACCTATCTGCTTACGCTGATGTTCAGCGTGGCTTTTTGTGCAAATACTTTTTCACAACGCACCATTGCCGGTCGCGTTACCGACTCCGACGATGGCAAGCCGCTTCCCGGAGCAACCATTAAAGCCTCTGAGATACGCGGCACCAACTCCGACCAGAGTGGAAATTTCACCCTCCGTAACATTCCCGAAAACGTCAGCCAGATCGAAGTCTCTTACATTGGCTACCAAACCATTCAGATACCTGTAAACGGACAAAATCAGCTAGAAGTAATGCTGACCCGGAGTACTTACCAGGCCGATGAAGTGGTGATCAATGCAACGCGCGTCAATGAGAAAAGTGCAATGGCATTTAGCAATGTGAGCGCCGCGGCTATCGACAAGCAGAACCTTGGCCAGGACCTGCCGGTACTGCTTAATTTCACACCTTCTCTCGTCAGCACAAGTGATGCAGGCGCAGGTGTGGGCTATACAGGAATTCGCATCCGTGGCTCTGATGCCACGCGCATTAATGTGACCGTCAACGGGATACCTTATAACGACGCTGAAAGTCAGGGCGTATTCTGGGTCAATATGCCTGATTTTGCCTCCTCCGTAAGCAGCATTCAGATTCAGCGGGGCGTGGGTACTTCCACCAATGGAGCTGCCTCTTTTGGTGCTACGGTCAATATCAATACCAATGCATTGCGTAAAGAAGCCTACGCCGAGCTGAACAACGCTTACGGATCTTTTAACACTTTTAAAAACACATTGAAAGTCGGCACGGGATTGATCAGGGACAAGTTCACATTCGATGCAAGACTTTCCCGCGTTTCGTCCGACGGTTTTGTTGATCGTGCTGCTTCTGAGCTGCATTCCTATTATTTGTCAGGTGGTTATTTTGGCAAGAAAAGTTTTGTTCGTGTAAATGTATTTTCGGGAAATGAGCGGACTTACCAGTCGTGGAACGGGGTGCCGGAAGCTAAGCTGCGTGGCGATCGGGAGGGAATTTTAGGTTACATCGAGAGAAATGGCTTGGACGAGGCAGATGCGCAGAACCTGCTTAACTCGGGCAACCGCACTTACAATTCGTACACTTACAAAAATGAGGTGGACAATTATCGCCAGGATCACTATCAGATCGTCTCTTCGCACAGCCTGAGCGACAAATGGAATTTCAATCTCAATGCATTTTTGGTAAGAGGACTGGGGTATTATGAACAATACAGAAAAGGGGATAATTATGCCAACTACAATTTACCCAATGTAATGATCGGTCAGGATACCTTGGAAAGCACTGATCTGATCCGCCGCCGCTGGCTGGATAACTACTTTTATGGGACTACTTTTTCACTCGATTACAACAATTTCAAAAAGCTGACTGCGAGCATCGGTGGCGGCTGGAATAAGTACGATGGTGATCATTACGGACAGATTATCTGGGCCAGAAATGCAGGCAATATCGAAAACGAGCACCGGTATTATTACAGCCAGGGTATTAAAAAGGACTTTAATATATACGGAAAACTGTATTATCAATTTACCGATAAACTCAATGCATTTGCCGACCTGCAATTCAGAACTGTGAGCCACGCAATTCACGGAACCGATAATGACCAGATCCAATTGGCAGTTGATCAATCGTATTCTTTCTTCAATCCAAAAGCAGGCTTAACCTACCAGATCGCGGATCAAAGCAGTGTTTATGCATCTTACAGCATTGGTAACCGCGAGCCAAACCGGGATGATCTTACCAATACAACTGCTGTTTTATTTCCAAAAAGTGAAAGTCTGCAAAATGTGGAGGCAGGTTTCCGGACACAGCAGGGAAAATGGGCTTTTGCGGCCAATTATTATTTAATGCATTACAAAAATCAACTGGTACTTACCGGGCAGATCAATGATGTCGGCAACTCGATCCGCGTGAATGTTCCGAAAAGTTACCGGACAGGAATTGAGCTGGAAGGCGCGGTCGCATTCAACCGCTTTTTGAAATGGAATGTAAATGCAACTTTCAGCCAGAACAAGATCCAGAATTTCACCGAGTATGTAGTGGATTACGACAATGGAGGATATCAAACGATCAACCACGGAAAGTCGGACATTTCATTTTCTCCCAATGTAATCGCAGGCAGTCAGCTGACTTATTCCATCCAGCAAAACCTGGAACTGGCGCTGCTTACTAAATATGTAGGGAAGCAGTATCTTGATAACACTTCCACAGAAAGCCGGAAACTCGATGCATATTTCACTAATGATGTACGCTTATCGTGGACGATTAAACCCAAATGGGCGAATGAAATTGCATTCAATCTGCTGGTCAACAACATCCTGGCGGAACAATATGAATCCAATGGATATACCTACGGCTACATCGCCGGCGGCGCATTGACACAGGAGAATTTCTACTTTCCGCAAGCCGGCAGAAACTTTCTGGTAGGGGTCAATTTTAGGTTTTGATTTCGACTTTCTGGCTACCTTTGCCGCATGGAACTCAAAAATGACCTTTTACTCCGTGCGGCGCGGGGCGAGAAAACGGAGCGAACGCCGGTTTGGATGATGCGCCAGGCTGGCCGGATTTTGGCTGAATACCGGGCCGTGAGAGAAAAAGCAGGCAGCTTTATTCAGCTGGCGACTACACCGGAACTCGCTGCCGAAGTAACACTGCAACCCGTAGATCTTCTGGGCGTTGATGCGGCTATCATATTTTCAGATATCCTGGTAATCCCCGAAGCAATGGGGTTGCCTTACGAAATGGTGGAGCAGCGCGGACCTGTTTTTCCGGCAACTGTACATACCATGCAGGATCTGCAAAAACTGCATATCGCCGAGCCTGAAACAGATTTGAAGTACGTGCTCGACGCGATCAAAATTACAAAACAAGGTCTCGAAAACAGGGTACCATTGATCGGATTTGCGGGAGCGCCGTTTACCATTTTCTGTTACATGACGGAAGGAAAAGGCTCCAAAACATTTTCTGTTGCTAAAAAGCATTTGTACGCCGACCCGGAGTTTTCACATACATTACTTCAAAAAATAACGGACAGCACCATCGCTTACCTGAAAGCACAGGTAGTGGCTGGTGCAAATTTGGTCCAGATATTCGATTCCTGGGCGGGCATTCTCTCACCTGAGCAGTACCGTATCTTCTCGCTTCCTTATATCAAGCAGATCTGCGACGCGATTAACGAAGTACCTGTTACCGTTTTTGCAAAAGGTGCATTCTTTGCAAGAAAAGAGATCAGTGAACTTAGCTGTGACGTAGTGGGGCTCGACTGGAATATGGATATCCGCGAATCACGCGAGTTGATCCCGAACAAAACGCTCCAAGGAAACCTCGACCCCTGCGTGCTATATGCTTCGTACGATCAGATCAGGATGGAGGTAAAGAAAATGCTGGAACAGTTTGGCACCCAGAAATACATTGCCAATCTCGGACACGGCGTTTATCCCGACACTGATCCCGACAAAGTGCGGTGCTTTATTGAATCTGTTAAAGAATATTCAAGCCTGTAATGTCTTACCCAAAAACCAAATGCGTTTTTCTTGATCGCGACGGCGTGCTCAATGAAGATTGTCCGGACTATATGTACAATCTTGACGAGCTGGTTATTCCGAAAGGTGTGCCCGAGGCTCTGAACCTGCTGAAAAATGCAGGTTACCTGCTGATCGTAGTAACCAACCAGGCCGGGATTGCAAAGGGACTGTACGGACCCGAAAACGTGTATGCCATTCACGAAGCAATGCAGCAGGCTTCCGGAAATGCATTGGATGATCTGTACTTTTCACCTGATCACCCACAGTATTCCGGCGCTTCGCTATCGAGAAAGCCGGGCTCGCTGATGCTCGAAAAAGCAATTGGCAAGTATAATATTGATCCTGAACAATCCTGGATGATCGGAGACCGTGACAGGGATATGCAGGCTGGAAAGAATGCGGGAGTGAGAACAATTCACATTGTTCCTGAAACTGAAAAATCGGAGGGTGATTATGCGGCTGTTAATTTATTGGAAGCAGCCAAAATCATATTGAAAGCCGGTAACTAGGCTTTTACTACCGGAGCAGCCTGCGGCGCTTTCTGGATTGAGCCGTAAGCCGGACAAGCATGCTTGGTGCAGGCAGAAGCTGCCAATGTTCCGCAAATAGCGAAAAGTACCAGTATCTTCTTCATTTTTCTGTTCGTATAAGATTTTGTCACCGTAAAAATATAAAAAAAGTTCTTTGAACGAGCGTTACTATCTGACTAATAACGAACTCATCCAAAGAACTTTATATTTAATGGTTAAATTTTTGTTTCAACCAATTCTTCTTCTATTTCTGCCGGTTCCGGCTCTTTGCCAGTTTGGCTCACGGGACTTGTAAACGGCTCTTCCTTGAAACCGAGGATCCGCAGCATCGAATCGCTGTTTTGTTCTTCGGCAAAAACCCGGGTTGTGATTTTCCCATCCTCGTCTTTATCTACCAAAACGTGTTTAGGCGCCGGGATCAGACAGTGCTGGATTCCGCCGTAGCCTCCCAGCGATTCCTGGTAAGCTCCGGTATGGAAAAACCCGATGTACTGCTTCTCAGTCTCCTCCTCGAAAATCGGCATGTACAAATCCGCACTGTGCATTTCGCTGTTATAGAAATCCTGTGAGTCACAGGTCAGCCCGCCGAGGTTCACCTTCTGGTATGGACTATCCCAGTTATTGATCGGAAGCATGATGTACTTTTGGTTCATACCCCACGAATCAGGCAGCTGGGTAATAAATGATCCGTTGATCATGTACCACAGCTCTTTATCGTTTTGAAGCTTTTTGTCGATGATTTCATAAATCACCGCGCCGCTCTCGCCAACTGTATAGCTTCCGAATTCCGTAAAAATATGCGGAACGGGAACATTGTTTTTATTGCAGATCCATTGAATGTTCTCGATGATCTCGTCAATCATCTGCTGATAATCATAGTTGGATTGCAGGGAAGTCTGGATCGGCAGCCCGCCCCCAATGTCGATCGAATCGAGTTCAGGACAGATCTTCTGCATTTCGCAGTATTTGAACATAAACCGGGTGAGCTCACTCCAGTAGTATGCGCTATCCTTAATACCTGTATTAATAAAAAAGTGCAGCATTTTGAGCTTGAACCTTGGGTTCGGCTCGATCTTCTCCTTATATAGCTGCTGCACATCATGGTACCGGATACCCAGCCGCGAAGTATAGAACGCAAAATTTGGTTCTTCATCCGTAGCAATGCGCATTCCGAAATTCACCGTATCAGCTGTTACCTGCTGCTCGTACGATTCAATTTCTTTGAGGTTATCGAGAATGGGGATCACATTAAATCCTTCATTAATAAGCTCGCTCAAAGATTGTGTGTAGCGCGGCAGCTTGTAACCGTTGGCAAGTATATATGTGCTCTTCGTCACCTTGCCACGGCGGTACAATTCCCGTATAATGGGAATGTCAAAAGCCGACGAAGTTTCTATGTGAATATTATGCTTCAAAGCCTCTTCCAGTACAAAACTGAAATGCGACGACTTGGTACAATAGCAGTAGGTGTAAGTTCCTTTGTAATTGTGCCGCTTGAAAGCATTCCGGAAAAACATATTCGCATTTTCGATATGCTCCCCGATTTTAGGTAAGTAATTTATTTTAAGAGGCGTACCGTGCTCCCTGATGATATCCATCAGAGGTACATTGTTGAACAGCAATTCGTTATTATCAACGTTGAACTCCATGGTCGGAAACTCGAACGTCTGCTCAATAAGATCAATGTAGCTGCTTTTCATTATTTGCTTTGTCGCGGTTGTAATGAATGAATTGTAAGTAAAAAAGGAACAAAAAGACCCGAAATTTGGCCAGAATATATCTCATATGCAAACATTGAAAGGGCCGAAATCATTCCTTTTGTCACCTATTTGTCGGCCAATTATGTTGGTTCATCCTTCAAATACCCCGCTTGATTATTTTTCGATTGATCCTCACGCATTGCTGTGCCTATTTTTAGTCCGTTGAACGTGTACAATGCCAGCACAATTTGTGTTCGACCGTAATAACGCAAGTAACTGTTCGCTACAATTTTTATAAGAATAGTACAAATAATTAATTGTTAAGATTTCATTACCAAAACTCAGCGATCCAAAGATTTTGCATCTTACAATTAACTCTGACGAAACAGGCTGCCTGCCAAAATGCTGATAAAAGCAGCTTTACACGGGCTTTCGGAAGGTACTTTCCTGTGAAAAGTTAATCCGCCAGCAGGAAAACGAGAAAACTTTAAAGATATCCAGAGTTTTCTTAGTTTTTATCATTCGAATATTTCAAATTTGAAGCGTGAAAGATCGAATTATAAAATCAGCTTTAAATCTGTTCTGGCGCTACGGGATCAAGAGTGTCACCATGGATGATATTGCCAGAGATCTGGGCATCTCGAAGAGGACCATTTACCAGCATTACTCGGATAAGGAAGCGATTCTCGCGCTTGTTATAAAGGAAGAACTCAATTCACAGCAATGTGAGCTCGAAAAGCTCGATGAGCAGGCAGAGAACCCCATCGAACAGCTGATATACTCTTCTGTTCAAATGCGGGAAACAATGGCGAACATGAACCCGACTTTTCTATACGATCTGAAAAAGTACTACCCGGATGCATGGGAATTATTTCAAACATACAAACATGAATATATCATCAAAAGCCTCCGTGACAATCTGATCAAAGGAATTGAGCTTGGATTGTACCGACCTGAAATTGACGTGGATATACTGGCACTGCTGCGCGTTGAACAGGTCGTAATGGGTTTCGACCCGACTATTTTCCCTCCCAAGAAGTTTGATATGCTGCAGATACAAATGCAGTTCTTACTCCATTTTCTGAGAGGGGTTTTATCCGAAAAAGGATTTGAGTTTTATAACACCATAAAAGATAAATCAGCACTTGAAATTAACATCCATGAAAAATAACATTACAATACGTGGCAGTCTCGCATTGCTGGCCGTTTTGCTAAGTTTCGCCTCCATACGCGCCCAGGACGGGGGCTACTCGCTCAAACAGGCTGTCGATTACGCGATCAAGAACAATCTGAACATCAAGAATGCCCAGCTGGACGCAGTTTCTGCCGAGGCGAGGATCGGGGAGATCCGGGCTGCCGGTTTGCCGCAGGTAAGTGCCAATTTTAATATAACGGACAACCTGATCATACAACGGTTTTTCCTTCCGCCGGGAGAATTCGGCGGCCCGAGTGTGCCAACCAATGCAGAGCCCGTTGCGATTGAATTTGGTGTAAAATACCTGGGAACTGCTTCGGCCACTTTGAACCAGCTGATCTTCAATGGTTCTTATTTTATTGGTTTAAAAGCAGCGGCAACTTACCGGGAACTGGCGCAAAAGAGCACCACTTCTTCAAGAGTGCAGGTAGCAGAGGCAGTTACAAAAGCTTACTACTCCGCGCAGGTGGCCGAAGAACGCGCCAAACTGCTCGATCTCAATATTTCCCGCGTGGACTCGCTAATGCGTGAAACCAAGGTAATGAACGAGAGCGGGTTCGTAGAACTGCTGGATGTAAACCGGCTCGAAGTGCAGATCAATAACCTGCAAACGGAGCGGCAGAAAGTACAGAACCTCATCGAACTCAGTTACGCATTGCTGAAATACCAGATGGGAATGCCTGCGAACGAAGCGATTAAACTAATTGATGATATCAATGCAGTAAATATTGATTCGCTGAAATCGTCTTTCTCCGGCACTGAGCTGAATTACAGCAACCGGATCGAATATTCATTGCTGGATACTCAGGAAAAACTGGCAGGATTGGATATCAGAAATGTACGCGCGGGGTACCTTCCAAGTGTATCGCTGAATGCAAGTTACGGGCACAACAATGGTCAGAGTACGTTTGCCAATTTGTTCTCGACAAGATGGTTTAACAACGCATTGGTAGCACTGAATGTCAACATTCCGATTTTCGATGGTTTTACAAAAAAATACCAGCTGGAGCAGCGAAAGATTGCATTGGACAAGATCAAAAACAGCCAGTCGCTGCTGAAACAATCGATTGATCTTGAAACTAATCAGGCAACGATCAATATCAAAAATGCATTTGCGACCCTCGAAACTCAGAAACGCAATCTGACGCTGGCAGAAGAGATCGTGCGTGTTTCCAAAATCAAATACAAAGAAGGCGTAGGTTCGAACATAGAGGTAATCAATGCAGAATCTTCACTGAAAGAAGCACAAACGAATTACTTCACCGCACTCTACGATTTGATGATCGCCAAAGTAGATCTTAGCAGGGCCAGAGGTGAGCTTTATACCGAAACAGGAAATTGACCTTAACACTTACAAAATTTGAAACAGCTACTTACTAATACCATGAAAAGACATATTTTAATCATAGCCGCCCTGGCTACCATACTTGCCTCTTGCGGTGGTGAGAAGAATAACGACCTGGCAGGCAAGAAAGAAGAGCTTGCCAAGCTAAAAACCGAACAGGCTGAGAAAGAAAAGCAGATCAAAGCGCTTGAATCCGAAATCGCCAAACTTGATCCGAAGAAAGCAGCAGAAGCAAAAGTGAAGCCGGTTTCTGTGGATACATTAAATCCTGAAACATTCCGCCACTACATAGAACTGCAAGGCACGGTAGACGCCAAGAACAACGTGATGGTGACTCCAAAATCCGGTGGAGCTGTGACTGCGATGTATGTAAAAGAAGGTGATTTTGTAAAAGCAGGAACCGTGATCGGCAAAATTGATAACAACTTGCTGCTTGAATCCGTGGAGGAGCTGAAAACACAGATGAGCCTGGCCAACACGCTTTATGAGAAGCAGAAAAACCTCTGGGACCAGCGAATTGGTACGGAGCTGCAATACCTGCAGGCGAAAAATAACAAGGAGGCTCTGGAAAGAAGAATGAGCACGCTGAATGCGCAGTTGTCACAAACCAACATCGTATCGCCAATGGCGGGTGTGGTGGATATGGTGAATGTCAAAGTAGGCGAAATGGCTTCCCCGGGAATGGGCGTGGTCCGTATCGTTAACCTCAGCAACCTGAAAGTGACTGCCAAAGTATCTGATACCTATGCAGCCAGCGTAAAAAAGGGCGACGAAGTGATCGTGAAGTTTCCTGATCTTAATAAGGAATACAAGGCGAAAGTATCGTTCGTGAGCACTGCGGTAGACCCGCTTTCGAGAACATTCACGATCGAGGCGAACCTTCCTTCCGACAAAGACATCAAGCCAAACATGATGGCCAACATACAGATCAACGATGCTTCAAGCAAAAATGCCTTGATTGTGGATCAGAACTACGTTCAGAGCACCGAAAAAGGCAACGTAGTGTATGTAGCGGTAACCGAAGGCAACAAGAAGATCGCCAAAGCACGTGAGGTAAAAACAGGTTTGAGCTACAATGGGAAGATAGAGATCCTTTCAGGACTTTCTGCCGGCGACCAGCTGATTACCTTAGGCTACCAGGAAGTTTCCGACGGCCAGCCGATTAGTTACTAAACGAGGAATGAAGACCAATACAGTCATTTGTGGTCACTAGTTGTCATTTGTTGTTTGACTAGCTCATTTATTCAGTCATTCACTCATTCACTCATTCAAAATTGGTTCTATGAAATTTAACGAATATAAAACCCTGGGGTTCACCAACTGGTGCGTAGAGAACCGGACAACGATCTACATCTTTACGTTTATCATCACGTTGGCCGGGTTCATGGTTTACAATAACCTGCCCAAAGAACAATTCCCTGATATCAAGATCCCGCAGATCTATATCAATACCATTTACTTTGGTACCGCTCCTGCCGATATCGAAAACACGATCAACAAGCCTATCGAAAAGCAGCTTAAATCGCTGAGCGGGGTTAAAAAGATCAAGTCCAATGCATTGCAGGATGTTTCCGTTATCCTGGTAGAATTTACGCCTGACGTAGCTGTGGAAGTCGCCCTCCAAAGGGTACGGGACGCGGTGGATAAGGCGAAGACCGACTTGCCCCAGAACCTGGATTCCGGGCCAACGGCGCAGGACGTGAACTTCTCGGAGTTCCCGATCATGAACGTGAACATTGCAGGTAATTACTCGCTGAAACAACTTAAACAATACGCAGAAGATTTACAGGACGGAATTGAAGCATTGCCTGAAATTACACGTGTGGATATCCTCGGTGCATTGAACCGCGAAATCCAGATCAATGTAAACCTGGACCGCATGAAGTCAACCGGCCTTACCTTTTATGACATCCAGACAGCAGTACAGGGTGAAAACATCAACGTTTCAGGCGGTGAACTGAACGTAGACGGCGTGAGAAGAACATTGCGTGTAAAAGGTGAGTATACCAATGTGGCCGATATGGCGAACATCCGCATTCGTACTGCTACCGGTGCTACCGTCCGCCTGGGCGATGTTGCTGATGTAAAAGACGACTTTGAAGAACAGCAGGATTTCGCCCGTTTGGCCAACAAGTCTGTAATTACGTTGAACGTAATCAAACGTTCAGGAGAAAACCTGGTAGACGCTGCGGACAAGATCGAAGCGACCATTGCAGATTATAAAGAAAACCGTTTCCCCCAGGGACTGGATATCAATATCACAGCCGACCAGTCGATTCAGACAAGAGCCGACCTGCACGATTTGATCAACACCGTTGTACTCGGGTTTATATTCGTGGTAATGGTTTTGATGTTCTTTATGGGTGTGCGTGACGCGATTTTTGTCGGCTTGTCGGTACCACTTTCCGCATTGGTTGCATTTGTGATGATGCCGATCATCGGCCCGATGGTAGGTACGGAGTTTACATTGAATACTATCGTACTGTTTGCGTTTCTGCTGGGTATAGGTCTGGTAGTGGATGATGCGATTGTGGTAATCGAGAATACACACCGCCTTTTTAACCAACATAAAGACTGGACCATTCAGCAGGCTGTGAAGGCAGCTGCGGGTGAGGTATTCATCCCGGTTCTTTCAGGTACGCTGACGACGATTGCGCCTTTCTTTCCGCTCCTTTTCTGGACAGGTATAGTCGGGGAATTCATGAAGTTTATGCCGCTGACGCTGATAATCACACTCGGAGCTTCGCTGTTTGTTGCTTACGTAATGAACCCGGTATTCGCGGTATCATTCATGGGGCGCCACGATGATGAGAAAGAGGCACACGATACCAGCTTCAAAGCGATCCGCAGACCTGTGATCATCCTGGTAGTAGCTGCATTGATAGGCTATGTATTCGATCGCGGTATCGGTAACTTCCTGGTATTTATCCTGGTACTGTGGATGTTCAACCATTATATTCTGACACCAAGAATCCTTGTTCCATTCCAGGACCGTCTGCTTCCTGCATTGAAAAACAACTACCGTAAGTTCATTGACTGGCTGCTGCGCGGCTGGCGGCCGGTTGTTGCGATTGTAAGCATGCTGGTATTGCTGGTAATTACATTCATTATCACTGGAATTGCCCAGCCTAAGGTGCTCTTCTTTCCAAGCGGCGATCCGGACTATGTTTACGTTTACACCAAAATGCCGATCGGAACGGATGCGCGGGTAACCGACTCTGTCACCAGGATCATTGAGAAACGTGTTTTCGATGTGTTGGAGAAAGAGAAAGCAATGGATATGGTTAACTCTGTAATCGCCAACGTAGGTAAAAACGCAGGTGACCCGTTCAACCCTGACCGCGCAGCAACTCCGCACAAGTCCAAAGTAACTGTTGCATTTGTTTACGGAACCGAACGGGGTGGAAGATCGTCAGAAGCTATTCTGAGAAAGATACGTACGGCAGTTGCCGGCATTCCCGGGGCTGAAATTTCAGTAGAACGTGAGGCAGTAGGCCCTCCAACCGGAAAGCCGATCTCCATTGAAATTTCCGGAGATGAATTTGACGTACTTCAAAAACTGGAAAAAAGCGTACTCCAGCGCGTACAAGACTCAGGCATAGAAGGTATCGACCAGCTTCGTTCTGACCTGGTTACCAACAAACCTGAAATTGTAATCGATATCGATCGTGAAAAAGCGCAGCGCGAGGGGATCAGCTCACAGCAGATTGCGCTGGCAGTTCGTACCGCATTGTTCGGTTTGGAAGTATCAAAATTCCGCGACGACAAGGACGAATACCCGATCATGGTACGATTGAATAAAGATGATCGTGAGCAGATCGAGAAGTTGTTGAGCTTAAATGTAGTGTACCGCGATATGAACATGGGAGGTGCACTGCGCCAGGTCCCAATCACATCGGTGGCCAATATCCATTACTCGACTACATTCAGCCAGATCAACCGCCAGGATCAGCGACGTATAGTAACCCTGGGTTCCGATGTTCTGCCTGGATATAATGCGAATGAGATCGTTTCACAAATCCAGACGCTTATCGAAGATATGGAGGTACCAAACGGCTACACAATCAAAATGGGCGGAGAGCAGGAAGAGCAGGCCGAATCAATGGCTTTCCTTGGAACCGCATTTGGCGCGGCAATTCTGCTGATTTACCTGATCCTTGCGACGCAATTTAACTCTGTCATCAAACCATTCATTATCTTCTTTACGATCGTATTGTCACTAATCGGGGTATTGCTGGGTTTTGTGATTTTCAACAAAGACTTCTCGGTGATCATGTCCGGTGTAGGTATCATTGCATTGGCGGGTATTGTTGTAAAAAATGGTATCCTTCTGATCGAGTTTATCGAAGAGCTGCGTGGCAGGGGCTACCCGATGCGCGAAGCGATCATTGAAGGCGGCGCAATACGTTTGACGCCCGTACTGCTTACTGCTTCCGCTGCTGTACTGGGGCTTGTACCGTTGGCATTGGGCATCACAGTTGACTTCGTCGGCCTCTTCCGGAACCTCGAACCTGACCTGATCATCGGGGGACCTAGCTCTATTTTCTGGAACATTCTGGCCTGGACAATCATTTTCGGTCTTACCTTCTCGACTGTACTTACACTGATACTGGTACCGTGTATGTATTATGTAAATGAAAGGGTTCGTGAAAAATGGTTCAGAAAAGGCAATAAGGAGGTAGTGAACCCGAACTGGCAGAACGAAACGATTTAAAATTGCAAATGGATTATTGTCTGTTTTCTGACACTTTTTTAAACTCAGGAATAGACAATAATCCAAAACCTTTATACATTTGCAACCCCAAACAACAGGGTAACCGGCATAGAAAAGGGCATTAATTTCGCCCGGATCTACAAATTTCGGGATGTAGCGCAGCCCGGTAGCGCACTAGCATGGGGTGCTAGGGGTCGCAAGTTCGAATCTTGTCATCCCGACATTGATTATCAGGCTTTCAAGTGTAGCAACTTGAAAGCCTGTTTTTATTTAGGCGATCCGACATTCTTATCCCATCACCCGAGTATTAGCTGTTGCAACTAGCGCTGCTATTTTGGATTTTCCTGGATGATAAAGATGTCCTCGACAGATTTACCAAAAACCCGGGCTAGTTTGATGGCCAGTACTGCCGAAGGAATGAATTTACCAGTTTCAATGGCATTGATCGCCTGACGAGAAACTTCGACGAGCTCTGCCAGCTCAGCCTGTGTCATGCGCCTGATTGCACGCTCTACACGAAGCGTATTTTCCAGTTTAATATTCTGCGCGCTCAATCCTGCTCAGGCTTAAAGTAAATCTTGAAATAATAATGCAACAGGTAAGCTGCTACAAAGCTGCTACCCGCCATACCCAGGATGCTTTGAAATGCATTAGCCATTTGGTACCCAGGAGAAATATAGAAATAAGTAAAGGCCAATAAACCAACGACAAACTGTGCGGCCACCGCAAATTGAATGGATTCAAGTCTGATCTTATAGTAATACTCATCAGGCTCCTTTGCCAGAAACACAGCGGCAATTCCAGCTACTATGAAGCACAAGGAAACAATTTCTGAAACTGCATTCACTTCCCAAAAATGAGGTGGATAAGGGTAAGATCCATCTGGTAACACACGACCAGGTGAAATGACCCGAAACAAATTGATCAAACCATTGCTGGTAGCAATCCAGAAGCCCGACAGTCCTGCCGCCACCAGTGACAAACCTAGTGCCCGAAATTGAGCTGGTAATAGTAGCATAATTTCAATTGTTTAAGTGAGTCAGAAATGTAATCTAAATATTACATAATGTAAAGTATACATTACAAATAAATTTCAACAAAACCCGCTGCGCGACAACGATAAAGTCACAAATAGCCAATGCGAGTCACCCGGCTTGTGGAGAAACTCTTGGCCTGCTTGTAAAAAAAGAAGCAGGAAAGCAGAAAAATTTTCACCGTCCAAATCAGACTTGTTTTTGGCTGCAAATCCTGTAAGCATATCCCTTAGATATCGTGCTTAGAGAGCGAAACAAGGCAGATTTCTGGATGCCGATCTATACATTATATCCTCAATCACAACACATTACGCAACCTGTATACGTTCGGATACATTTTCAAAAAGAATTGGATTAAAATTTTGATAAACAAATTCCTCGAAATAACTTTAATCCAGTGTAGTAGTCTTTTTAAATGAATTAGTTTAATTTTTCTTACAACCAAACAAATTTTACAATGGAAAAAATGTCGATTCAAATCTTGTCACCAGAAGAGATGGCAAAGATTGAAGGTGGAAGTTGCACCGGGTTAGCGTTTGCATGTGGGGCTGGAATCGCCTTGTCTACATTAACAGGGGGATTAGGAGCAATTCTTTACGGGCCGTCGACTATCGGCCTTTGTGCAGGTGCTTACAATGCGTGCTGATTTAAACACTTCAACAAACAAATTAAATGGAAAAATTATCTTTCAAGACTTTGTCGCCAGAGGAGATGGCAAAGATCGAAGGCGGTAGTGGCTACTGCGTAACAGGTGGTGTAAATGGAGCAATTACCGGCTTCTGCACCGTTGGTTCGTTCCTTAACCCGTGGGTTGCCGGGGGATGCACTGCGTATGGAGCCTGGCAGTACTTCGCCTGCTAAATCGATTTTTCTTATCGGAGACATGACTTTTAACGGTCGTGTCTCCCATAAAACAGCTTGCACATGATAGAAATACTAGATGTTTCGAAGGCATATAAACACAAAGTTTTAGACTCTATCAATATCAATGTATCTCCCAATAACATCTGCTGCCTCCTAGGTAAGAATGGGGCAGGAAAAAGTACATTGCTAAACATCATAACACAAAATGTCATCCAGGACAGCGGTGTTATCAAAATCAATTCTCAGACATATAGTACCAATGAAACGGAGATTAGCAAGATAATCGGAGCCGTTACTAATTACAGTGATCTGATAACAGAACTTACCGGTTACCAATATCTTGTATTTCGCGGCTTAACATTTGGTTTAACCAAATCAGTGTTAGCAGAGCGGATCGGAAGCTTGTCCGAATACCTGTTCGATAATCACGAGGATATTCATAAGATTATCGCCTCCTATTCAACAGGCATGCAGATGAAACTGAAAATAATTTCATCGATGCTGCATAATCCCCAAATCCTGATTTTAGATGAGCCGTTTTCTAACCTCGATCCGGTTGCAGCGGATAAATTGATGACGTTATTAAAAAACTTCGCTAGAAAACAGAATAACCTTATTCTGATATCATCACATGATTTGGCCTATGTTGACAAAATAGCATCTCAAATCTGCGTCCTCCATGAAAGCCGCATTGTATTCAATGGAACAAGAGAAGAATTCACAAGTAATGATTCAAAGGACATAAGTGCAACATTACTCGGACTGATAAATCCGGAACGAAAATCTCTCGAACAACTCGACTGGCTGGTATGAACAAGTTATTCAGACTATTATCATTCTTGATAAAAGCAAAATGCGTTAACTACTTGTATCAAAACAAGAAGACGTCAACATTGCT
This sequence comes from Dyadobacter crusticola DSM 16708, assembly GCF_000701505.1. Lineage (GTDB taxonomy): Bacteria > Bacteroidota > Bacteroidia > Cytophagales > Spirosomataceae > Dyadobacter > Dyadobacter crusticola. The sequence goes on from NZ_JNJB01000008.1 coordinate 147,720, forward strand.
GTTGAACCTCTTCATTCTGATTGTCTTTAGTATCAACATATATCTCCTGTGCACTTCTCTGAATGAAGTTTATGCATCTGGTGATCAAAAAAGAATTCGCTTTACTGAAAATACCCTATTCTATTCACTTATTCTGATACCGGTTCTCAACCTATTTTTCCCCTCTTTCAAATATCCTGTTCAGATCTTCAAGCCAAGCGACCCGGTAAAATCTGTTCCACAATCGATGATTGGATTTGTATATGCTTTTATTTCACCCATTTATATACTGCTCCTGCTGGGACCGCTTGTAATTTATGTAATGACACCGTTCTCGCTTGCGCATTTACTACTCTCGTGCGTTCTGGTTGTTACTGCCAATCTAATTGTTGTCACCATTCAGGGTCTTATATTATCGAATTGGAAATCCCTGCTCTATGCATTTGGCATCGTCCTGATTTACGGAGCAATTCTCTATATACTTCATATTGATCCTTTAAGTACCGCAGGAATTCTTCTACTAATCTTATCATTTGCCTCCATTGCGTGGACAACAAAAAGGATTAATCCTGTCGAGATAAGGCGTAATCAATCTTTAAATACAAGGAGTAACACACACTTGGGGATTTTGATACAAGTATACCTAAAAACAGTTGTAATAAGACCTAACCTGGCCCTGGCCTTATGTTTTAAAACTGTGTTTCTGTTACTTCTGTTCTCTAAACCTTTCAACATTGATCCACTATTCACCAACCTGTTAAGACTCATGCTTGTGAGCCCGTTGATTTATTTTACCTATATCAACAACAACCTTTGGGGCTACCTGACAAGTACCTATAAGACTCTGGCAGGTACAAGGAATATCCTGGTCATTTTCACGAGTTACTTCAAGATTGTCGCCTTTGTAACACTCATTGATATGATCCTTACATTTTCGATTATCACTTACAATCACCAGTATGTTGCACTAAGTGTAAGCACTTTGCTGGCCTTTTACGTGATTACTTTCCTGATATTAACATTTATAGGATTTTACGCCTCATTAAGTGAACCGATAGAAGTAAAAAAATCGTTTAATTTTTCTTCACTCAAATCGAATACCTCATTACCATTTAATCTGCTAGCAATGGCGGCTACATTGCTGACAGGCTATTTGTTTTTAGATTCCCAACGAATCTACTTTCTTCCGTTTCCCATTCTGCTCGCCGTATATCTTTTCTATACGCAAATCATTTGTGGAAAAATAAAAGGAGGTATCAGAAACGTCTTCAACGCTATCTAATTGGCTATTCTATGCACGCAGATATTTTAGAAATCAAAAGTATATATTACTTTTCATTTTTATCGCTCATCACGGTCTTACTGGCATACTTTACTCAGAAAGAGCTTCTTACCAATAGCGTCTATTATAATACCTATTCCGAGATAATGTCGGCTGAGCGGATCGAGACAATTATAGAAAACACAAAAAACTATTCGGGACTGATATACGCTACATTACCGCTCATCATCTTAATTAAGACCAGCTATAATACCTTTTTCGTTACTACCGCCACCTTACTTGACAACTCCCGCAGTTACAATTTCCTTAGCAACTTCAACATTTGCTTAAAAGCAGAGGGTGTTTTCGTCATAATGCAGCTGGTAAAGGTCTACTTTCTTTCTTTTCTAAAAGAAGCAGATACGTTAACTGATGTGCAGACAATCCCACTATCTGCTATTACATTGTTTGAACCTAAGTCTATTCCTTTGTGGAGTGTCTATATTTTCCAGACCCTCAATGTCTGGGAAGTACTGTTCTGTTATATCGGAACGTGGCTTTTTGCTAAAAACTACCAGGTTCCTATGAAAACCGCGTTCGTTCTGTTTTGTGTTCCGTATTTAATCGGAGTTCTGGTTCTGATCTTTCTTTCTGTCTTTATCACCATTATTACTACCTGAGAATGTCAAGAAGAAACATATTTTATATCATAGCTACGGCATTGATTGTGATTCTCGCTTATCTGGGATATAAAGGTTATGAGGTTTATACAATCAAGAAAAAGTCTGCTGATAATATTCAAAATCTTCCGGATCTATCTTTTCAGTTCTTAAAGCCACTTCATTCCGGATCAGATAAAAAAAAAATCATCAATTATTTCTCTTCGGATTGTGAGCATTGTTTATTCATGACGGAGCAGATAATTAAGCATAAGGATCAATTGAACAATTCAGAGATCCTGATGATAACCGCCGATAATTTGGAAAAGGCGCAGAACTTTCAGCGATCATACGGGATCGATTCACTCGATTTCATAAACATTGGAGTAGATACCTCACATGCTTTTATGAGATTGTTTGGTTCAACCGCGATACCCTCATTTTACATCTACGATGAGGCAGGTAGGCTTACATCCTCTTACAAGGGTGAGATTAAAATAGAAAAGCTCATTGATAGCATTAAATAAAAAGCTATGGAAGAGAACAGAAAGAAAATATGTATTCTATACTGCTACATAGGTGAGCTTCCGTGGTATTTTCCTCTTTTCGCAAAATCATGTCAAAAGAACAGTGATATAGATTTTTTAATAATTGGAGATCAGGATCATGTCACATCAGCCGATATCCCTAATCTTCTGTTTATAAAAAAATCGTTGGCCGAAATTAATGCGCTGGCTACCGCACGTTTACAGCTTCAAACAGCTATTCATTACCCATATAAATTATGCGATTTCAAACCTGCTTACGGAATCATTTTCAGCGACTATCTCAAAGATTATGATTTCTGGGGATTTGGCGATATTGATGTTATACTCGGCGACTTAGGAAACTTTTACACACCAGAAATGCTTGAACAATACGATGTTATAAGTGCACGTCATAGCTACATTTCCGGTTTCCTGACTCTTTTCAAAAATAATGATTATGTCAACCGGCTTTACGAGAAAAGCAAAGATTATCATAAAGTATTTTCATCTGCAAAACATTATTGTTTCGACGAGTGTAGCTTTGAATTTGCAAGACTTGCGGAAGGGAAATCCATTCTGGATTTGAATAGTGAGATCGAAAGTTTGACCCACGTTGTGAAAAAATTGGAAGCACAAGGCGCTTTGAGACCTTTTTTCGATCACCTTGTCGTGGAAGATGTACCAGGAAATCTAGAATGGAATAATGGGAAGCTTTTTTACAATAATAAGTTTGAAGCATTACTTTATCACCTGATTCTGTTCAAAGACAATCCATACCTTTTAAAACCCGAATGGGAAAAAGTCCCGGACCACTATTTTATTCACTCCTACTATATCTCAGCTTATCATCCCGACTCTGAAACCGGGCAACAAGAGCGCATCAGCAACGAGCAGAAGAAGAACCAAGAAATTTCGTGTATTGCAAGAGAGTATCATCAGCTATTAAACAGTTCAGACTCCAATGCACTTAGCAGCAATGGAAACTACACCGGAACTTACCTGTCCCTATGTCCTTCTGATAACAATTTACCTGTCGAAGTGCGCCATGCTGAAAGTGATTTGAATATCATGTTTACGGGCATGGGCAACTTCAAATTAAAGCCCGCGGGTAATGACACCTTTATTTCGGCTATTAACGGCGCCATCACGGAAGTTTCATTTCAATATGATTTGACCCAATCCACGAATATGCTGGTGTTCCATCAACTGGGCGCTTTTAAAAAATTCAAGTTACATAAAGTATAATCTGCCGAATAATGGATCCATCGCGAAAAATGATACGTAAGGCATTCACAATGCAGACTAATCAGACAGATTGCGGTGTAGCTTGTCTCCTTACGATCATAAAATATTATAAAGGAGTAAGTTCTTTTGAAACAATTAGAAGGCTGAGCGGGACCAGTACTACCGGAACAACATTGCTCGGCCTTTATCAGGCGGCTAACAAGCTGGGTTTTGATACGCAGGGAATTCAGACAAACTGTGAAACGCTCATACAAAACAACTATACTCCCGCGATTCTCTATTTTAATAGCAATCATTTCGTAGTATTCTTCGGTTACGCAGAACCGAAACAAAATGGCACAAAATTAGTTATAGGCGACCCCGCGACAGGATTGAAATACCTGAGCGAAAGTGAGCTTGATGAACTTTGGCAAACAAAAAAATGCCTGATTTTAAGTCCGAATGAAAAATTCAAACATCAGGAAGAATTAAAGAACCAGAAGCGGGAATGGATTAAAGGATTGCTACGGAAAGATGTACCTCTACTGACCATTGCATCTGTAATGGGCGTTTTGATATCAGTCCTGGGTTTATCTATGGCCGTATTTTCGCAAAAGCTGATAGATAATATTTTACCTAAAAAAGACGAGGAAAAACTATACCTGGGCATATTTGTGGTATTCGTTCTCTTAATTGTCAAGGAATGTTTCTCCTACCTGCGAGGTTTTTACCTGTTGAAACAATCGAAAGATTTCAATACCAGGGTTAGCGATTTCTTTTACAGTCACCTTTTGTATTTACCAAAAGTATTCTTTGACAGCAGGAAAACAGGTGACCTCACAGCCAGACTTAATGACACTCAGAAAATTCAGGGCGCAATTACACGGATCGCGGGAAGTGTTCTGACAGATGTATTTGTATTGATTTCATCCACAGTATTCGTCTTTATCTATTCCTGGCAAATAGGCCTTTTTTGCCTGGTGTCTATTCCATTGTTTTTTTTGCTGGTAAACCGATCGAGTCAACGGATACAAAATGCCCAGCGTAATATAATGGCAAGCTATGCGCTTGCAGAATCAAACTATATTTCCACGCTACAAGGGATTGATACGATAAGGGGCTTTAACCTGCAGCAGCTATTTGCCGGAGACAATAAGAGAACCTACGGTCATTATCAAAACGATATTCTGCTATTAGGGAAAGTTCAGATCCGACTGACATATTTCGCTAATCTATTGGCTATTGTATTCGTGATTTTGGTATTGCTGTTCGCCTGTACACAGGTACTTTCAAATAAATTGAAGGCTGGCGAATTGATCGCAATCCTGGGAATGTGTGGTACGCTTTTACCATCGGTCGCCAACCTTGCATTAATCAGCGTACCGATTACGGAAGCGAAAATTGCATTCGAAAGAATGTTTGAATTTACAGGCATAGAAACTGAATCTGACCCAGATACACAAAGCATAAGAAATGAATTCAGCTCTTTAAAAGTCTGCAATTTATCATTCCGGTTTCCCGGGCGCAACGAGATTCTGAGAGATGCGTCTTTCGAAGTGGCAAAAGGCGAAATCATCGCCATTATGGGTGAGAACGGCTGCGGGAAGTCTACTCTTACACAGATTATACAAAGAAATTATCAGTTTGAGCGCGGGCAGGTTATTGTGAATGACCACATAGATCTTACGGCATTAGGGCGATCAGACTGGAATGAGGTATGTGTATCGGTTCCGCAGAACATACATATATTCAATGGAACGATAGCTGATAATATTACATTAGCAAACCCTTCGACAACTGAATTCTCAGACTTTGTAACTGAACATGGATTGGGTGCTTTCTTAGACAGTTTCCCGCAATCTATGATGACTATTGTTGGGGAAGAGGGAATCAACCTATCAGGCGGTCAAAAACAAATGCTGGCTATTGCCAGGGCGCTATACACAAAACCGGAGTTGCTTATAATGGACGAGGCAACGTCTGCAATGGATAGGCAGAGTGAACAATTCGTGCTTGATCTCCTGGGCCGCCTCAGAACTAAAATGGCAATTATTTTCATCACGCATCGCCTGCACGTTCTGAAATCACTGGTAGACAGGATCTACATTCTGGATAACGGCGTGATTACCGCGACAGGAAATCATAGCGAACTATTGCAGTCCTCCAATCTTTACAGCAAATATTGGAATGATTTGGTTTGACGATTGTAGGAAATGCAAGCGAATCCAAGCTATCCAAAAAGCCCTTTATAAAACCTCAGCCCTTCCTCTGCCAGCTCGTCAGCGCTATTGGCCAAAGGGCGCCAGATACAAGCGGCACGGGCCAGTTCTTTGGAGGGTTGACCGAAGGTTTCTATCACCACGGCGCCTTCGTACCCGATTTCGTTCAATGCATCCCTGATACCTGCCCATTCGAGATGTCCGGTGCCTGGGGTTCCACGGTCGCTCTCGTTGCCTTGCACGTGGCAAAGTAACTCCTTGCCGATCTTGCGGATTGACGCAGGGATATCCTTTTCTTCAATGTTGGAATGGAAAGTATCAAGGACGATTTTAAGACCGGGATGTGACACTTCACCCACAAGCGAAAGCGCCTGATCAACTGTATTGACCATGTCAGTCTCGAAACGGTTTAAAGGTTCCAATCCCAGCGTGACGCCCTCCGACTTAGCAATATTGCTCACTTCATACAGTGTCTCAACGCACCAGGTGCGTTCCTGCCGCTTTTGTTCGTCGGAAACAATCCTGGTTTTACCTACTGCCGAATAGAGCGGCCCGCTGAAAACCGGGCTCTCCATTTCAGCAGCAATGCGAATGCAGTCTGTAATATAATCCCGCCCGATCTTTCGATGGGCAGGATTAGTGCTTGAAATATCCCGTTCGGGGCCAAATGCGCCGCTGATTGTGATTTTAAGATCAAGGTCGCGGCAGGTTTGCTTCACCAGCTTCCAGTCAATGAGCGTTTTGTCTTCTACGGCTATTTCAACAATGTCATAACCAAAGGCCTTTACTTTTTCAAACAGCGAGATATTGGCTGTAGAAAACGGTGAGAACCATATAAATGTACTTGCGCCAAACAGCATTTCAGTTGATTTTATTCTTCAAAACTTGGTACATCCACACGGATACCACCTTTCATTGCCGATTCGTGTGCGCATATTCCGGCGCAGGTATAGTTGGCAGCCAGTGCAGCATCCACAGCCGAATCCCGCTCTTCGATAATCGCCGCAACAAACTCCTGCACCAAATGCGGATGCGAGCCCCCATGACCTGCCCCTTGCAAAAACGAGACGTGGTTAGGATCATCTATTTTTTCGCGCTTTGTAAAATGCTTGATCGGCTCGATCAAAAGCTCGTCAGTATCAGGTACGTCAATGCGTTTTGAATTTTCGCCTCCATCAAAAATCACATGACTTTCGTCCTGCAGCTGCTCCCATTCGAAAGACATTTTAGTCCCATACACATCATAACTCTCGCGGTACTGGCGCACCACATCAAAGAGCGAGCGAGTCGCCTCAGCAACAACATCTGAATTTTTGAGCGTGAAAGTGGCAGTTTCAACAGCAAACGGCGATCCGTACCTGCTGGCCAGATCTTCCGAAAGCCGGCCTGAACCGTGACATACCACAGTTTCCGCGATGGTATTGTTGATTTTTAATAACGGGGAAATAGCGTGTGTTCCATTGAGCATTGGAGGATATCCTTTCCAGTACTCGCCCCAGCCTTCCATGCTCATATCCTGAATGTGCGACCCGCGGACAAATTGGATCCGCCCGAGATCGCCATTTTCCGCTAGTTTCAGTCCATATAAAAACTCACGCGTATAAAGCGCTGTTTCCATCATCATATATACCTTTTTGACTTTTCTTTTTGCGGCTACGATCGCCTCACAATCTTCTTTAGTCATCGCCATCGGAATCGTGCAGGCTGTGTGCTTTCCTGCATTGAGAGAAGCCAAAGTCATGCGAGCATGCTCCGGAACAGGTGTTACAATGTGGATTGCATCCACGTCGGCGCGTTTCGGTACATCCTCAAAATGCTCGAAAACGAGGTTCCTGTCCAGGTTGAACTTCGCTGCCAGTTCGTCGCGCGTTTCTTTGCTGCGCGTACATATTCCGACCGCTTTGATATTTGGATGACTCTGGTAAATGGGGATAAATTCCTTCCCAAACCCCATTCCGACAATAACTACTGTGATCTGTTTCTGACTCATGCTATTCTAAATTTGATTTCAAAATTCTCCTTAATCCCCGGGCTTAAGCCCGGGGCAATTGATTTCGGGCGGGCGCTTTGCGCCGCGCGTTGTTGCACCATTGCTCTGCGACCTCCCCACATCCATTTCCGTCGATTTTAATTGACGGAGTCGGGGCAATTCATCTCGGGCGGGCGCTTTGCGCCACGCGTTGTTGCACCATTGGTCTGCGACCTCCCCACATCCATTTCCGTCGATTTTAATTGACGGAGTCGGGGCAATTGATCTCGAGCGGGCGCTTTGCGCCACGCGTTGTTGCACTACGGGTCTGCGACCTCCCCAATCCCTTACCGTTGACTTTAGTCGACGGAAGAAGCACCGCTAGCCCGAGACCCAATTGCCGGGACCGGGAGGCAGCAGCGCGGCTCAAGACCCAGCCGCCCATTGTACGGCGTTACGGATCATGGTTTTGTAGGGTTCGATGGTGTGGGATGCTGCGTCGTGGCCCAATGCTATTCCTACGATCCTGCTTTTTGGATATTTGACAATGAACAAGCTGGGATACGTGTTTTCTGAAGTAGCCGCCTTGCCTGTTGCCAGTACTTCAATCGGAGTCGCTGCCGCATCTGTTTTGAAATAATACAACTCATCATCCAGATGGAATGTCGCCGGGATACCTTTTGTTAATGGATGCTTTTTATTTGTGATCGTTACGTCAAAAGGACCATACTTGTCGTGGCCGCGTGATCCTCCGCCTACCAGTTTCGCATTGTATTCAGGCCAGTCTTTCCAATTGTACCAAATGGCAGGATGCGCCAGGATCAGGCCTTTTCCTGCATCTGCAAATGCGAAAATGGCTTTTCTCGTAGCCTCGTCGGCAATGGGCTGGTTGTTTGCCAAAAACAAAACATCCGTTTCAGGAAGCTGCGATAGGATACTGGCAGGATCGCTGGTGTAAGTCACTTTTGCCAATCCGCCTTTTTCGAGAGTCGCTACATCTTCCTGTTTATACCAGCGGTCAAAATCGTGAGAGGAGCCACCGCCGACCATCAGCACACGGATGGTCTTCTTAGGCGGCCAACCTCCTTTTTCTGCTAATAAATTCCCTGTTGACAATACAACCGCGACGAGCAGCAGCGCCAGTTTTTGAATGGATTTGAACATAAATCGTAATTGAAGTTTACAAATGCTTGTTTCTTATCTGGTAACCCTAAGAATTCCATTCATCCCGCGCCAGTGGCCCGGGAATGTACATACATAAGGGTAATCACCAGGCTCATTCGGAACAGTAAATTCAAGCGTGACAGTCTCGCCGGAGCTTACAAGCCGGGTTGAATGAAGTACCTCCGGAATTCTGGGTACATAATGCTTTTCAGCAGCCTGCGGGTCACGCAGCATTTCATCCGCCTCCTTTCCTACTTTCTGCAAAGTTCCCGGTTTTATAATTACCAGATTGTGCTGCATTCCGTCGGGATTTTCAAGATTGATAACCACCTTCTGGCCTGCTTTTACATTAATCAGCTTTTTGTCAAACTGCATAATCTCTTTCTCAACCTTCATTTCAATCACCATGGCACCGGACTTCACGCCGGCAGATTTTGGCTCGGCGGCTGGTTCCTGTAATTTTGCATCTTCGGGTTTGTTGAGTTCCAGCGTAGCTTTTTGAAAATTGCCCACAAAGCCAAACTTACCGTCGTACTCACCAATGTTATTTTCCCCTTCCAGATCCTCGCCCGTTCTTACCGTATTTTCGAGCGGCATAGCAAACAGCATGTGCGCTTTACCTTCTGCGGCAGGTTTTCCGTCAATGTTAATGAAAATTCTCCCATCCTTTTTCAGGCCGGCTTCCACATCAAACTTCTCAGGCAAAGGCTGTTGTGTAATAGCTTTGGATAACATTCCATGTTGTTTTACAGCCATAATCAGCTTTCCATTCTGGATGTAAAGTGCGTATCCACCTTCCTGACCACCCTGTCCGGCGATAAATCCCTGCAAAGCGCGGTCTCTTCCTTTTGCCACGCTTGCTTTGATTGTGATTTCCTTACCTGTAACATCCGGCGGAAATTGGAGACTGCCTCTCCTTCCCAGCGCATATACCTCTTTCTTCAATGCATTTGCAATCTGGTCCGACAATGCAGACTTACCAGTTTGCCCGGCCGAAGCGGCGATGAAGCCTTTTTCGTGCTGGATACCAGCTGCCAGCAATGCTTTGGACAGCCATTTGTCTTTAGCATTTTCTTCGTCCAATGAAGCCCGGTAAACAGCGGCACCGATTTTGTCAGAAGCAGGTATTTCAATCAAAGCGACAAAGACAACTAATCTTGTGTTCAGATCAGGATCTTTCATCAATTTTTCAAGCGAATTAAAACTCTGCTCATTCTTCGGCAATACCGAAGCAGCCGCTTTCCGCACACCCGGTGCAGGATGTGAAAGCGCTTTATTCACTACTTCCAGACTTCTCAAATCCGATCCGTCCATCACACCGAGCCCGTGTAAAGTCCACAATGCATGCACAGCCGGACTGTTCAGTCCAATTTCGTCTACTTTCTGGTTTTCAATAATTTTATATAAATCCGGGACAACAGAGCGCTTTCCCGATTCAACCAGCAGCCGCTGCGCCGTCATTCTCCAAAACATATTGTCATTTTCAAGCGCAGCTACCAAGCCTGGGAGATCATCCTTTGATAACTTTAGCGGGGCGGCTTTCTTTGCATTTTTATAAACAACCCGGTAAATGCGGCCATGATTAAGGTCGCGCATCGGGCTGCTGAATGCATTACCCTGTCCGTGAGGCTGTTCTTTAAATGGCATGATGAATTCAGCAGGTGACTGAGCAGGCACGAAAACATTGTGCTGAATAATGAAGTTATACCAGTCCGAAACCCACACAGCTCCATCGGGACCCACCTCGGCGTGCACCGGGCCAAACCATTCATCGGAGCTGGCCATGAAATTCCAGCCGTCTTTCTCCTTGAATCCAGCGCCATCTTTCTCAATGATCGCTTTATGGACCAGCCTGATCGTGGGCTCGGATACGAATGCAATGCGGTTCCAGTATTCTTTTGGAAATGATCTGGCCGTGTAAAAATGATGTCCGGCGGCCGAAGTATATCCACCTACCACGTCCACCTGCCGCAAGTTCGGTGTCATGGAATGCGCATCATAATGCCCGTCAATTTTCTGCACCGACTGGATCCCGGGCTCGTCGCTCTCAACAGAACGCTGCAGGTATTTGGCAGGCATTGAAAAATAGGCACTGTGCGTGTTGTTGGCGGTTGACAAAAAGACATTGTTGTCTTCTGTTAACCCCAGCCCCCAGGTGTTGTTGCTGCTGCTGCCGAGGTATGCGAATTCTTTCCCGTCGGGTTTGAAGTGGTAAACACCCTGCGAGAAATTATATGCTTTTCCATTGATATTACCTTTAAAACCCGAGTACCCGTTTACTCCCCAGATTTTATTATCAAAACCATATTGCAGGTTCGACGGGCCGGCGTGGGTATCGTTCTTTCCCCAGCCTGTCATAATTACCTCGCGCACATCTGCCTTATCATCTCCGTTGGTATCTTTCAGGAAAACAAAATCTGGTGCCATCGACACAATGATCCCGCCATTTGAAAAGACCATACTCGTAGGAATATTCAGGTTATCTGCAAAAACGGTGAACTTGTCCGCCTTTCCGTCGCCGTCTGTATCCTCACAAATTTTGATCCGGTCGTTGGCTGCTCCGTCGGTTTCCTTGAATGTATTAGGATAATCTACCGACTCCACGACCCACAATCTCCCGCGCTCATCCCACGCCATCGCAATCGGATTGGTAATGTCGGGCTCAGCGGCAAAAAGCTGGATTTCAAAACCTACCGGTACCTGCGTCAGTTTGTTAGATTCTGCGGGCGGCAGTGATTCCTGCATTTTGTTCACCACGTGTCTTTTGGTAAAATGCGCGATCGTATCCGCGTCGTAAATATCCGGATCGGGAAGTTTTAGAGCGGCAATGCTTTTTTGAACATCGTCACCAATCGCCCAGAGTACACCATTCCTAACCAGGTCCAAAAACCCACGGTTGGTCCAGGTACTGTCTTCGTGGCCGTAAGCTGTATAAAATACCCGGCCTTTTCCCTGATTTCTAACCCAGGTATAAGGTTCGTGGTGATCCCCTTCCACTCTTTCCCCCAGCACTGTTTTATCCGGGTTCAGGTTCTTGTGTACATAGGTTTCGTCCCAGGTTTCAAAACCCGTAATTCCTTTCATCACCGGATGTTCGGGTTTCAGGATTGTGTTCCTGAAAGTGCCCACTTTATGGGAAGCAAACTGTCCGCCTACTGTTTTGATATACCATTGCGAATTCCTGAAACAACCCGTAGCCGAATGCAGCGGGATTAATCCCTTGCCGCTTTCAACAAAAGCTTTCATGGCGCTTTCCTGCGGTGGCGGTAGTGAATCGTGGTTTGCATAAATGATCAAACCGTCGTATTTCGAAAGGTTTTCGGCAGTGATATCGCTCAGATCGGCGGTGTAGGTCATATTAATCCCACTCCTGAAAAGCTTAATCGCCAGCCAGGGAGCATATTTTCCTGAATCGTGGTGTTTGCTGTTGTGCCCCAGGAACAAGACCTCAGCACGTCGCGCCGATCCGGAACTTGCATCGGATCCTGCATTCCCGGAAGGATTCCGGGCGCAGGATACAATGAGAATTGCGGCAAAAATGATTAGAATGTTTTTCTTCATCAGATAAGAATTCAGGGTTTAGGCCCTTGTCCCTCGCGGGTTTGGGAAAATAAGTCATGCAGGTCTGGCGCGGCCAGCGTGGCTGAGCCAGACCTGCACGAAAAGGACTATAAGTCGATTTTTTGCACAGGTGAGAAGATCATATCTTCCACATCCTTGATTTTGACGCCAATTCGTGCAAATACATAACCCTGCGCAGGCACAAGCGCCGGCACATTCACCGACAGACTGATGTTGTTCATATCCTTGATATCAGCAGGTGCGAGGTCCATAGTACCAATGTTGGTAGCGCGGGAAACAAAATTGGTTTTGTTCACATACAATGATACCCGCTCCACGGCTTTCGCATTTGCACCGGTCACAATTTGTTCCAGCTTCACGGAGGCAGAAACTTTCCCTTCGCCGCCGTTGAAAGTCGGGTTGCGGATCATAAAATACGGCTGCACTTCCACGTCAAGTGTCTGGTTGCCATTTACAGTCACATACAGCGTATCCTTTTTAGCAGCATCCTGCTGGATTGTACGGAATGGCCCACGCCCAGCCGGAAACACCAGTTTGTAATTACCATTAAATAGCAGCGCCGAGTAGCGACCCTCCTGGTCAATGGGCGCGTCAATGGGAGCGAGCTTACCGAAGCCAGGCTGCCAGAGCTGCATTCGAACCTGATTGAATTCCACGCCGATCGGTTCACCATTATATACAATGCGACCTGATAAGGTTGACTTGGGTGCTGTGAAATTATCTTTCTCACAAGACATTACCCCCAGTCCGAGTAATAATATAGCTAGAAGCTGAACTGTTACTTTCATGATCTGATATTTTAAAATGCCTTAATGATTAGGATTGCGGACGATTTTGGGATTGTTGTTGATCACATCGTCACTGATGTAGGAATAATAATTCCCTAGCTGAAACCTGTCTGCGCCTGTTACGCGGCTCAAACGGGTTACTTTATAAATCCACTTCCCGTTGGTCGGCGAGCCGGGGTTGTAGATTTTGTAAGGCCAGAGTCCGTAAGGCTGGGTGTTGCGCTTGGTAGCCTTACCCAGGTCTTTGGATAGGTCGGCAGTTGTTATCGCATTTCCATCCATGATCAGGTGGGCAATGCGCCATCTTTTCATGTCATAAAGGTAATGTCCTTCAAATGCCAGCTCTACGCGCCGCTCGTGCGCAATGCGGTCGAAGTTGATTTCCGACGCTTTTAGCGGAGTGGTCAAACCGGCGCGGGCGCGTACCATATTCATGTACTCGGCGGCGGTGGCTGTCTGTCCCAGCTCAAATGCTGCCTCAGCTGCATTCAGGAGCACTTCTGCGTAACGGTATCTTACCAGCCAAACCTCACTGTTCACCCCGCGCTGGCCCGAGCCAACAACAGGATCGAGGTATTTGCGAAGGTAAAAGCCGGTTTGTGCAGTAAACTCGAAACCATCGATAGGACCGTCGAAACCTACCACCTGCTCAGGAACTGTTTTACCTGGTAAAGTCTTTTGCGCACCACGGTCGTCGCCGCTTACAATGGTCCCATTCCCCAATTGAAAACCAGCCCAGATATCCACAGCTCTGCCCTTGAAAGTAGTACCAGGCAGCATCACAGTACCGGCAAGGCGGGCATCCCGCCCTGCAAAAATATCTACCTGATTATCATAGTAAATGGGTGCACCTGCTGCATTGGTTGTCGGGATCGGGGCAAAAGTATTGTCCAGCTTTTCAAAAGCTTCAACAAAATTCAGCGACGGATTAATGCGGCCGCCTTCCTCTTCCTCTGCGCCGTAACGCGGCTGGTTCCAGCCTGTGAAGTAATGCACCTTACCACTTTGCAGCTTGTAGTCTTCAACAAAAATCACCTCCGGGTTATTAGCCTTGTCGTAAAAGATACTTGCAAAATTCTCGGACAGATCAGGCTTTTTGGTATACAGTGCGTAATTACCTGCAGAGCCCGCGATGATCTCTTTCGCCGCGGCCAATGCTTTGGTATAATATCCCTGCGCCATAGAAGCAGGAATGCCCACTTCGCCGCCAGGCAGCATTACCGAAGGTGTATTCACCCCGTATTTGGCGATGGAAGCAGCATACAACGCAGCCCGCGTTTCCATTGCCAGCGCTGCACCCTTAGTAGCTCTTGATTTTTCCAATGCATTTGCAGGCAAATCTCCTTTAATCGCTTCTGCCTCTGCGATCACAAAATCATAAATTTCTGACTCTTTGGCGCGTGGGCGCTGCAGGTAAGTCGGATCTCCGCTGAAATCATAGGTAAGTGGTTCCAGGATCAATGGAACGCCGCCCATTCTTTTTACCAGCTCAAAATAGTACGAGGCGCGCAGGAAGCGGGCTTCTGCCAGGAAGCGTGCTTTTACAGCCGGGTCCAGCTTTTCGGATGCACCGCATTTTTGGATGAACAGATTCATTTCCCGGATATACCCATAATCCCAGGCTCCCCAGGAACGAACATCCCAGCCAGAATTCTGAAATGCATTGTAGCGACCTGCTTCCGACCAGAATGCCTCATTGAAATCACCAACTGTCATCCAGCCGGGAATATCGTTGAGGGTTTTGAAAGTCGAAATGTCGACGTAGCGATTGTACAAATCCCCCAGTACCGAGAGTATCTGCTCTTCGCTATTCCAGATTTGTTCGTCGGTCAGGATATTGGTAGGCGGACGGTTCAGGAATGCGTCGTCGTCGCAACTCCAGCCCAGCATTAAAACAGCGATCAGTAATGTATAAAATCTCCTTTTCATTTGAATCTGACGGTTTTTAGATAGAAAGATTGATACCCACATTCACAAACTTGGCTTGCGGATATTGAAGTCCGTTTTCGTCAGCCACTTCCGGGTCCACACCAAACTCTTTCAGGTTATCGATTGAAAACAGGTTATATCCATTGATATAAAAGCGCGCTCTTTGCATTTTCAGCTTTTCCAAAACGGATTTCGGCAGCGAATAACCCAGTTCCAATGTGCGCGCACGAATGTATTTTACATTGTGTACCCAGAAAGTAGAGTTCCTGTTGTTGTTGCTGTGCGAGCCGTCGTTATAGCGCAATGCAGGATACTTACCCGGAATCCATTCACTGTTCAGATCGAACGGATCTTTGCGGTGCCAGCGATCGAGGAATATACTGTTGAGTGCGCCGTCATTCTGATACGCCCAGCGCTGCTCCCAGTTCTGGTTCCAGGTGTACATTCCGCCGCCTGAGAAGTCGGCCGCGAGCGAGAATCCTTTCCAGCTTACCGACAGGTTGAGGCCAAAGTTGATATTAGGCTGACCGTTCGTTGTGTAGCCAATCGGCCTCTCGTCCAGGTTGTTGATCACATTATCGCCATTTACATCCTTGTAAATCAGATCTCCCGGAAGCAAAGTGCGGTTTCCCTGCCCGTCGATGTTAACAGGATATTCGGATATCTGCTGCTGCGACTGGAACTGTCCGATTGTCTCATATCCCCAGAAAATGTTGTCATAACGATTCTCCCGCGACGCCCGGTACTGATCCTGTGCATTGTTGAATATCGGCTTGTAAGAAGACACAAACTTGGTTCTCGAAAACGACACGTTACCGCCGATCGAGTAGTTGATATCGCCTGATTTTCCATTGTATGTCAATGCACCCTCCCAGCCTTGCTGCGAGTCACTGTTTACGTTTTCTTCCGGCAGTGCGTAGCCCAACTCACTGGGCACGAGCAGGTCGTATTTACGTCCGAGCAATCCTGTACGGAGCCTGTAAAAGTAGTCCACCGAACCAGTCACTTTCGTTCCCAGCAAAGAAAAGTCCGCGCCAATGTCCGTGATCTTGCTTTTAAACCACGAAATATTGTTGATGATCTGGCCCTTATCCCTTGAAGTAACGACCGCATTGCCGCTCAGGATCACATTGCCCTGATTGTAATTGTAGCCCGGCAGGTACGCATAAGGACTTAATGGATTGTTTGGATCATTGTTAAAAAGGATATTATCGTCTCCCAAAATCCCGTAAGATGCCCTGAATTTTAGATCATCCAAAATGCTGCGGGTGCCGATCAGGTCTTTGACAAACTTCTCTTCTGTAATTCTCCAACCCACGGAAGCCGACGGAAATGTGCCAACCCGGCGGTCAGGAGCAAACTTCCAGGAAGCATCGCGGCGGGCTGAAAGTTCGAGGTAATACTTGCCTGCATAATCATAATTTAGCCTACCGATATACCCTATACGTGCAAGCTCTGATTCAGAATCGTTGTAGGTATCCATCGTCGGGAAGTAGATCAGCGGGAGTACATTGGTCTTCGGCACTGCGTGTACCCATTGATCCTGTACCTGCTCTTCCTGACGTTCCGCCACGAAAGTTGCGCCTACTGTATGTTTGCCAAAAGTGTTGTTATAATTTAATTGCCCCTGATACACATTCCGCATCACTTTCCTGGTACCCCGCTCACGCCATGGGTTTGTACTACCGCCCGTTACCGTGTAGGTATCTTCGGTCGGATTGTAGGTGTAGGCTTCGTAGGTATATTCGTGTCCGTTCATCACGCGGTCGGCGATGTAGTAGGAGTACATTCCTTTTGCTACCAGACCTTTGATACCCGGAATGGTGTATTCTCCTGTAAAGTTGGTTTGCAAAACACGCCAGTATTCTGTCCAGTAGCCGCCAAGCTTTTTGTTATTGTAAGCCCAGTTGGTTTCGTTGTGCTTGATATCATTCAGATAATTTGGATTATCATTGGCGTAAGGCCGCTCGAAGGGGCGGTTTCTCAGGATTGCAAAACGGGGCAGCCAGTAATCGTCGCCACCCGGAATACCAGGCTGATCGCGGTTTTCGATACGTCCATTGATCTGCACGCCAAGTTTCAGCCGGTCGGTGATTTTTGCATCCACATTGCTCTGGATGTTGGTTCTTTTGAATGTAAACTCCCGTCCTAAAACCGCAAACTGTTTCAAATGCGTAGCAGAAATGTAGTAGCTGATCCTGTCGGAACCTCCGGTCATATTCATGTTTAATGAATAAAGCGGCGCATTCTTTTTGACGATGAAATCTTTCCAGTTGAAAGTTTGATAGCCAGGCTCAGTACCTACCCTGTATTTTTCGAGCTCAGCGGGTGTGATGGACGTTTTACCATACTGGTTCATTTCCGCCTCAGCGCGTCCGAGCATCCATTGGTATGAATCGTTGACCACATTCGGGAAGCGTGACCAGTTCTGCCAGCCGGTATAAGCATCGATATTGACCGTATTTTTAGTACCGTTCTTCCCGCGCTTGGTAGTTACCACCACAACCCCGTTTGCCGCGCGAACTCCGTAAATAGCCGCAGAAGCATCCTTTAACACCGAAATGCTTTCGATATCATTAGGAGAAATGTTATTGAACTGACCCGCATCCTGCTGTATACCATCGATTACAAAGAGCGGGTTACCCATATTCCGGATCTGCACATTGGCACTCGCACCCGGGCGGCCGTCAGGCATACGGAATGTAACGCCGGGAATTTTACCAGCCAGACCAGAGCTTACAGTTGAACCACCATGCACACGCTCGATATCCTTGCTGGTCACGGTAGAAATGGCGCCGGTCAGCGACTCTTTCTTTTGGGTACCATAACCGACCACAACAACCTCTTCCAATGCTTTATCGTCCACTTTCAAGGCAACATCAACTTCTGTTTGCGCTTCATTTACAATGATTTCACGCGAAAGAAAGCCTACAAATGAAAAGACCAGGGTAGCATCACCATTCGGAACAGTAAGTGAGAATGCACCTTTTTCATCCGAAGATGTTCCGGTTTGTGTTCCTTTTAAAACAATGCTGACACCGGGCAATGCAACGCCCGCTTCGTCTTTTACTGTCCCGCGGAGTGTCCGGTCAACAGCTTGAACTGCGCCGGGAGCAACTTCGGGCTGCCCCACGTCAGACACCTTCACCGGTGTCTTGTCCGGCTTGATCACAATCAGATCTTCACTTACCTTGTAGCTCAGCTGCAGCGGTTTCAGTAGCTGGTCGAGCACGGAAGCCAGCTGTGTGTTACTTACCTTAATGGTGGCTTTCCTGTCAGACTGGATTAGCCTGGAACTGAATACAAACTTGATATTCGTTTGCTTTTCAAGCTCCTTCAAAACTTTTTTAACATCCTGATTCTGAATATCAAGAGTCACTTTCTGAGTGAGAGCCGATTGTGCCCTGCCGTCAACAGCCCACGACACTCCGGCAAACAGGCACACCAGAAAACATTGCAAGACGGTTATACGCATAAGAGTTATGAGCAGGTCATCGGTTCGTCGAACTTTTTCCATATTTTTGATTGATTTGTTGGTTAAGGCGATTTATTCAACAATATCTTCCCGGGCGGCCACTTGCTGTGGCTGCGAGTAATTAGCGTTACTTTCGGGAATCCGAATCAGTCATGTGGCAGCATGGCTGATTTTTTTTTCGACAGTATGGCTCTATGTCATTTGCATGTTAGGTTTGAGTGATGTGACTTACTGATTCCGGCAATACTCATTCATTTTGCTACTTGCACCCATTGCCCGTGATCCTGACCTGATCTCCATTGATCTCGTAAGTAGCATCAATGGCATTGCATATCACAGCCAATTTCTTGCTGAAAGGTTGTCCGACCAAAGTGGCAGTTAGCGGACATTTTTCCAGCGCATCGACATTATAAATGATCTTTACATTATAAGCTGCTTCCAGCGATTTGAAAACTTCGGTCACCGGGGTTTCGTCAAATACAAAAAGCTGTGACGAAATATCCTGCTGATTCAGCTCCTTAACGGGCGTTTCAACAAGTTTGAGCACCTTCCCGCTTCCGGCCGTCAATGCAATGCGCTGATCGGGATAGAGAATGAAGCCCTTCTTTTCTGCATTGCTGACTTCCGTTTCGGTGGCGCCGTTACTTACCGGAAAAACGGTCACCTTTCCCGTTTTCACTTCCACTTTCACCTGCCCTGTTATTTCTCTTGCGTCAACACTGAAACTGGTACCTAAGACCTTTGTAACAATGCCACGCGAGTACACCAGAAATGGTTTTCCTGGGTCTTTGACTATTTCAAAAAAGCCTTTTCCTATCAAAGTAACTTCACGCTTCTGGCCAGTCTGCAGTTTGCTATTGTAACTAAGCTGCGAACCCGGATGCAGCACTACGGAGCTCCCGTCGGGCAGTAACACAAAGCGTTTCTCTGTCAATGCATTGACTACCTCAATTGTTTCCCAACCAACAGGCGCAGCTTTTTGCTTTCCAAAAGAGATCATTTCTCCCGGCCGCAGGAGATACCAGAAGCTCATCGCCCCTATCCCGCAGATCAATGCGACAGAGGCTGCTACCCTGAGCCAGCGCCAGGTTTGTACCACCGGCTTTTCATCCTGGTTTGCGACAGGTTCCTCCACGTACATACTGTCTTCCACTACCTTCCACATCTTGCTGCTCTGCGCCTCTGTCGGTTTGCTTTTGCCGGTATCCTCTGCCAGCAGATAGATATACTCCCTCGCTGATTCGACAGTTTTCGTCTTTTCAGGATATTGTTCCAGAAAGCCTTTCCAGTACGAATCGCTCTCTGCATCCGGATTCAAAACCCAGGCTATGAACGCGTCGTGCCTGATCAGGTCCGTGAGAGAATAAGGGGTGTATTTCATTTTGGATAAAAAGACTGAATGCCTTCCAAATACAAAGAGCAGAGATGTGCGGATTTGACCTCTTTAAAATAAGATTATTTTTACAAAAAATTTCAAGAAAGAGGCAATGCGCAGATAATCAGCAGGAAGCTGATGATTGAGTTTTGCGCCTGCCGGAAAGCAGTCAGCGCTTTATAGAGGAAGTTGCGCACGGACTTTTCATTCACCCCCATAATCTGGCCGATCTCTTCAATGCTGAATTCGTCGAAATACCGGAGGGTTATTGCTTCCAGCTGACGTTCGGGAAGCAGCGCAAGCAGCTCACGGATACGCTGTGCACGGATCAGGTTTGATTCGGATTCGATGAGCAATGTCTGAGAATCGGAGAAAGAAAGCGGCATGATATCCGGCTCACTCAGCTCGGCAATTTCCTCAGTAGCGGGATACTTGTCGAGCGTCTGGTGAATGCGGCGGCGCAATGTCCGGTAGAGATAAAATTTGATTGAAGAGATATGCTCGGTCAGGTTCGCCCTCAAACGCCAGATATCTATAAAGATATCCTGTATAGCGTCTTCGGTTACGGCAGTATGCGTGGTCAGCTTGCAGCCGTAGTTGTAAAGTGTACGGTGATACTTTTCGAAGATAAACGTAAACGCCTGTTCATCCCCTTGCCTGAGCGCGAGCCAGAGCTGCTGCTCGGTTTCCCACCTGCCAAAAGTATTCTCTGTGACCAACGTTTTCTTTTTTAGACAAAGTTTAAGGCAACGAAATTATACTATAAATACTATTTATTATCAATCTATTTACATAAATAAAATCCGGAAGCCTGCATTGAAAATACTGCTTCCGGATTTGCTGTTTGGCGGCTGTTTACCGCAGGGTAAGTGATTTAAAATTCCGCGTCAGATCGGTAAGTGACTGCTCTACGCCCATTCTTTCAAGGGACGATGCGCCTACAAAACCGTGAACATCTGTTTTTTCCAGGATTATCCTCACATCGTCGGGCGTATTCACTGGTCCGCCGTGCGCGAGGAAAAACAAATCGGGATTCACTTCTTTGCCAGCTTCCATGATCGCCTGTGTCGCTTCTATGGCCTGGTCCATTGAAACCGATGCATTGACAACACCAATTGACCCGCCGACTGTCGTTCCCACGTGAGCGATAATCGCGTCCGCGCCGGCTTCTGCCATTTGTCTGGCTTCCTCGGGCTTGGCTACATAAACAATGGAAAAAAGATCCATTTTGGTAGCAAGCCGGATCATTTCAACTTCTTTCTCGAAACCCATTCCCGTTTCTTCCAGCACTTGCCTGAAATGACCGTCGACAATGGAATGTGTTGGAAAGTTATTGACGCCGGAAAATCCCATTTCTTTTACTTTCAGCAAATGGTGCCACATTCTTCGCCTCGGATCAGACCCGTGCACGCCGCAAATGACCGGTACTTCTTCCACTACGGGCAGCACCTCAAATTCGCCGATCTCCATCGCTACTGCATTGGCGTCACCGTACGCCATTAACCCGGCAGTAGAGCCGTGGCCAGCCATTCTGAACCGGCCTGAATTATAGATGATAATCAGATCGGCGCCACCTTTTTCAATGAATTTTGCGCTGATCCCGGTACCGGCACCAGCTGCAATAATGGCTTTCTTCTGGTTGACAGTGGCCCGCAAGCGCTCGTTGACCTCCTGTTTGGTGTAAGGATTTCCCTTACCTGTCCACGGATTTGGCATAATATATTAATGAGTTATAAAAATGAAAATCGGTATGCTAGTTTTGTTTGAGCAGGGACAAAAGCCGGGCGACCAACAGTTCGGCAAATGCAGCATCATTGATATGCATATCGCACTTCACAATCCTTTCTTTTGATCTGATATGCTTTTCCACGGATTCGAGCAAAACAAGATCTGCTTCCGGATCATGAAAAATGCCTCCTGCACTATCCAACTGTGAGATACCTTTCAATGGGAATACAAATTGCACCGGACCAACGGCCGCATTGATCTTCTCAGCTATCTCCTTTCCTAAAAGCACGTTTTCTTCTGCATTGGTCCGCATTAACGTGACGTCCGGTGCCCAGCTGTACAGCTTTCTGCTCTGGTACTTTCCTGGAACGGAGTCCAAATGTGCGAAATTTACCATATCGAGGCAACCCGGAACTACAATCTGCGGGATACCCAGCTCGCCGGCAGCAGTAAGCCGCCCCGGACCTGCGCTGCATATTCCGCTACAAAGGTTATCTGCGAGTTCGGTGGTCGTAATGTCAAGCACAGCTTCAAAACAGCCTTCCCGGATCAAAGCTTCCATTGCTTTTCCTCCCACCCCATTGGCATGGAAAGCGAGCACTTCGTAACCTTTCTGCCGGAGTAGCGCGGTACATTGGTCGACGCACGGGGTTGTATTCCCAAACATACTCACGGCGATACTTCCCCGGGCACTAACCCCGCCCACTTGCGCCGAGGCCGCCATGGCGCAAATAGCGCCTGCTGCCTGGGTAATCAGCAGGCGGAGAATGCTGTTCAAACCTGCCACATCGACAATCGACGGCATCAGTGTGATATCTTTATGACCGATCTGCCGGGTAAGGTCTTTGGTTGCCAGGGTACTGAGGCACAACTTGGGGATACCAAGCGGAATTTCCTGCATTGCTGACAATGCAATGTAAGTACCGCCGCCACCGCCCATTCCGATCGCTCCTTTGATCCTTCCGCTTGCAACCAATTGGCGCACGATCCGCGCTGCGCCCCGGCCCATTACATCCATTGCGTAGCCACGGTCACGTTTTGTACGTAGCTCCTCAACGCTGGATCCCACTTCTGCGGCGACCTGGGCAGCTGTAAAATCAACTGGAAAACCGGGCAATGCAGCGAGCACGCCAGTGTCGATCGTGATTACAGTTTCACCCAGATTCGTAATGCATTCTCTGAGGAAAGAAAAAGCTTCACCCTTGGTGTCGAAACAACCAATGATTAAAATGGATTTGTCAGTCATGAAATGTTGCTGGTCGCGCCAGATAAGTCTGTGCCAAAACAAAGAAAGGCGGAAGTGAGTCCACCCTTTTGAAATACCTCAAAAAAATTTCTTTTTTGATCAGCTCTGTTTTGAAATTACCCACATCCAGTTGGCAGGCCAGTAGTCTGTTTTGATCTTTTCATGCTTCACAACGCGTTCATCTATTACTTCGTAGCCTGTCAGGCCCCCGCCCTGACTTTCCACATCCGCTTTCGCGTGATTGTACAGTTGCAACCAGACTTCGGCGCTAATCTTGTCCTGTGCAACGAAAGTAAGCTGCTTCCATTTGGGGTCGACGGAGTTATTTACATAGCTAAGGAGGAGGTAATGCTTGAAACTGTCGCTGTTAAGCGACATCACGGCACGTTTACGATTTTTCATGAGTGAGGTAGATTAAATCAAAATAAAATAGATGATGTACATGTTAATGTATATACGAGCAAAACACCTTCCCGGTTTATCTTAAATAGTTGATTATTGAAATAGTTCTACAAGGAACATTCCAATTATCTTCATTAGCATTTCAGGCTGGAAAAATTGACATTTAGCATGGCACGGGATTTGACGTTTGGTGATACTACGTTATAAAATAAACTACTGATGGTTACGCTAAAATTTGTGAAAGGCGATTGGGTAAAGGAAAAGAATGGGTCAACGGTAATGCGGATAGATGAATATCAGGTTGTGGAGAGCTTACAGCACGCAAACGGGAATAATTCAAATCCGGTTAACAGGCCGGTTTATAACGGGAGAGTCTGGTGTACGTGGGTGAATGAGAATAAAACTGTAGTTACACAACCTTTTTGGCAGGACGATCTGGAACTGGCATCACCGAACGATTAAGGATCCGCATTGACATCTGACACAGTATCCTAAAAAAATGAAATCCCGGAATCGCTCCCGGGATTTTTCATTTGCTGTAAGCAATATCAGGGCCTTATAGCTGCGCCCGAGCCGCTG
This sequence comes from Dyadobacter crusticola DSM 16708, assembly GCF_000701505.1. Classification (GTDB taxonomy): domain Bacteria; phylum Bacteroidota; class Bacteroidia; order Cytophagales; family Spirosomataceae; genus Dyadobacter; species Dyadobacter crusticola. Next base: position 171,826 of record NZ_JNJB01000008.1, read on the forward strand.
GCTGAAGTGGTATCGCCCGTTTCGGCAGTTCCTTTCCTGTTTTTTCTCCGGTTCATCCGGTCTTCTTTCTTGTTCGACGACGGCATTAAGGTGTCTTTGATCACTGCGCCTGAACTGGATTGTCCTTTGATCAGTGTATCCTCAGAGGGAATGTTCGCTGGTCTGACCGGAGACTGCGGAGAATTGAAATCCGTTTTCTTTTCAGTTGCCGGGGTAGTGGTTGTTGGGTCCTGCGTAGGTACTGTCTGAGGTACCGAGGTACCCGGAGTCGTGGTAGTTTGGGCGCTTACCATTCCTGCTGCCGCAAGCAAAGCGCCGAATGTCATGGTTATGATCTTTTTCATTTTTGTCTGGTTTTTAGTTGGTTACAGTGATACTATTCTAACTAACAAAAGCATTCCAGCGAAGATTATACAGCTATTCTATATATACGTATTTCAATTTTACATTAACCTAAAACTACCAAGCGTCATTATCCCTACATATGTAACATTTGCTTACTAAACTGTTGTTAAGGCACTTATCCACAAGTTGCGCATTGTAATACCCAGTAATAGGCTGGTACTAAAAGAATGAATTCCTTAGATAATATAGAAATATTTCGCGCTTCTAGCTGTACACCCGCCGCATTCTGATCTTCTCGCTAGGTGTTAAAACCAGTGGTACTTTTTCGACTTTCACTGAGCTGCTGTCAAGCCCAAACCATTTGTCCTCCGACGTAGTGATTCCTTTTATAGCGAAGTAGATTTTCATAATCAGCTCTTCCCTAAAAGGCAGGTTATTTTCGAGAGAGAGGTATCGTTCCAATACAACAAACCTGAAATCGCCGGTAATATTCTGCCTGTTTAGAGATTCATAGCGGCTGGTAATATCCACCTCTTTATTCATCACCATATCCTCTACGACTTTCCTGAAAAAGAGGTTTATGCGCTGCTCAATCCTGAAACCCAGACGGAACGTAACTTTGATCACATCGTCCTCGGCCAGGATGTTGACATGATAATCCATTGTGTAAGGCTCATCGGTGGTTTCCACGTGCACAAACCAGTAGATATCGGCGCGTTTCGGACGTTTGTAGAAAATGGAGTAAATAATCTTGGTTTCAATCTCCGATTCATGCGACGCATTGGACATGAAAATCAGGTGCGTAGAATACTTCGGAATGCTGATATCATTGCTGAGCTCCCGTAGGGGTGCAATGTATTTTTCAAGACTGTCAAATTCAGTCAACCTGAGTTTGATGTAATAGGCTTTCAACCAAACTGTAATTACAAATGCGATCACACTGGCAAGCAACAGCGATACCCAGCCGCCATGCATAAATTTCAGCAGGTTGGCCGCCAGGAACGAGCCTTCGATAGCGAGATATACGACCAGGAATACAGCAAGCAGCCATTTCTGTACTTTATGCACATAAAGGTACACGGACATCAGGATCGTCGTCATGATCATTGTTAGCGTAATCGCCAGACCGTAAGCCGCTTCCATGTGCGACGATTCCTTGAAATAAAGCACGATACCTACGCAGCCAGCCCACAAAAGCCAGTTCACACTTGGAACGTACAATTGTCCTTTCTGATCACTTGGATAAATCAATCGAACTTTTGGCCAGAAATTGAGACGAATTGCTTCTGAAATCAATGTAAATGATCCGCTGATCAAGGCCTGGCTGGCAATAATGGTCGCCATAGTCGCAATGGCGATACCCGGCAGCAGCCACCACTCCGGCATAATCGCGAAAAATGGCTTGCGCCCGTTCAGGTAATCTCCGGAATGAACGATAAGCCAGGCTCCCTGGCCGAAGTAGTTGAGGATCAAACAGGTTTTAACAAAAATCCAGCTGATCCGTATATTTCCGCGCCCGCAATGCCCAAGATCGCTGTAAAGCGCTTCGGCACCTGTCGTACAAAGAAATACCGCGCCCAACATCCAGAAACCACCGGGATGATTGGCGAGGAGCTGGTAACCGTAATAAGGATTGAGCGATTTGAGGATCTCCATATGGCCGATTACCTGCGATAATCCGAGTACTGCCAGCATCAGAAACCAGATCAGCATGACCGGACCAAATGCGCGGCCCACAATGGTAGTACCGAATATCTGAATGATAAAAAGCAACGTAAGTATCCCGATAACGATCGGAATAGTTTGGATATCCGGATACAGGATCCGCAAACCTTCTACGGCTGACGAAACGGAAATGGGAGGAGTGATAATACCATCAGCCAGCAAGGTACTTGCACCGATAATCGCCGGAACCGCCAGCCAGGAAGCATTTTTCCGCACCAATGCAAACAACGCCAAAATCCCGCCTTCTCCTTTATTGTCGGCCCGGAGAATCAGGATCACGTACTTAACGGTCGTTTGCAGAGTAAGTGTCCAAAAAATACAGGAAACCGCCCCGTACACCACCTCGTCGGAAATCGCGCTTGTCCCGATAATCGCCTGCATTACATACAAAGGCGAAGTGCCTATATCTCCGAAAATAATTCCTAATGCGACCAGTAACCCCGCAGCAGAGGCTTTGTCAAGATGCTTATGAGAACCCATTGGTTTTTACAAAAAAATGAGGATTGCGAAAATCCTCAGACATTTTAAAGTGTATAAAATTCGTAGTTGACTTTCCAGTTTACCTCCTTACCGGGCTCTGCGGCGATGCGTATGTAAGGCTCAGGACAGGAAGTGGTAGGGCAAGCCCAGTAAACAAGCTTTTCAAGTGGCTTGTCACAGGTTATTCTTACCCCGGCCCGGCTTTTCGTATTTTCAATGCGGATATCATAGTCTTTTGCCGAAGATCCAAATCCCTTCAAGCCGCTGCTGAATACCTGATCACCCGGCTTCACTTCTCTCGCATAAGTGAGTTGCTTGCCATTTGCATTGATGATACTGCCAAATCCGGTGCCTTCACCGGATACATCAAACGGGAAAACGATCCGGATATTTTCATTGGAACGCTCATTGTCAATCATGAAAAAATTATGATTGTAAGTGCTTGTAGCGATCGCCTTTGTGCCGGTGTTTTTAAGGCTGTGTTCCAGCACCAGTTCCGGTTTGCCAGGTACGAGGCGCACGGTTTTCGTGTAAATGTATCCGTAGCCGGATTTATCTTTCAGCTCATGGGTAAATGCTACCTGATCTTTTCCCTTCTTCACTGTCCATTTACCTCCGTTTTCAAGCTTATAGTTTGTAGCAAAAGCATACTTTTTATCGTCGGGCTTCACCAATGTGCCCACGCCTATTTTCACGAAAGTATCCCCGGGCTTAACCTCATCGAAATCCAATGCGACGAACTCTTCAACTGGCCCCATAATGGCGTCGTGCAGCTCGGGATTATAAGGAGCCTGGTTCCATTTGCCGAAGTAGGAGTGACCTTTATATTCCAGACTAGGGATTACACCGGCCCAGTCAAACCGCTTCCCGCGATAGTAACCCGTTTCATTGTCTGGCAGGTATAGTTTGGCTTGGATAATTCCATTTGATATTTCAGCACCCGGATGATCCGCCACTTTGAAAGCGCTCACGCATATACAAATGAATGCGGCTAAGACTAGAACATGATTTTTCATTGAATTCGGGCAATACTTGATTGGTGGGTATTTGAGGAAAATGCGGTCGTAAAAAAAGACAGTAAGATAGAAATGCAATGTTACATTTCTTCTTACTGTCTTTTCAAATAATCGTTAACAATCTTATGATATTCCTTTAAAAGCTTCTTCGTTAATAAACGGCTGATTTCTCAGGCGCTGCTTGGTTGCTTTGTAAAACGCATTGGCTACTGCGCCTCCGGTTGGTGGTAATGCAGGTTCACCCAGGCCTGTCGGCGATATTCCATTCTCAACAAAATGAACTTCCACTTCCGGGATTTCATTCATGCGGATCAGCCTGAAACCATTAAAATTGCTCTGATCCGGCGTGCCTTCCTTGAAAGTCATGTTTCCATACATCGCGTGACCCAGACCGTCGACTACGCCCCCCCGTACCTGCTGCAGTGAGCCGCTTTTGTTGATCACGATACCGCAGTCCACAGCAGCAATCACATTTTTGAGAACAGGCTTGCCTTTTTCAACTACTACTTCGCCTACCTGCGCCACGTAGGACCGGTGCGAGAAATAGACGCTGAAACCCTGATGAATTCCTTTCTTTTTGCCCCAGTTACTTTTTTCAGCTGCCAGTTTTATAACACCAATCATCCTGTCAACATCATATTTCACTTCTCCTGCGGGCGATTTCTTAGCTTTTTCAAGAAGCGCAAGTCTGAATGCAACGGGATCTTTGCCCGCAGCCTCGGCTACTTCGTCGAGAAAAGATTGTTCTGCATAAGCCAGGAAGTTAGTAATCGGAGCTCTCCACGGACCTGTTGTAATCGGCGATTTATGCTCAACCGAATCAATGAGCAGGTTATCCACTGACCCGGAAGGGAAATTATCTTCTCTGGTCGGGTTACCGGAGTTGATACCTACTCCGCGCAACTTATATCCGATCATCTCGCCATTCTTGTCTAATGCAGCTTCAAACCGGTATCTTACTGCGGGGCGGTAAATACCGCCTGTCATATCATCCTCGCGAGTCCAGATCACTTTCACCGGCGCTTTTACCAGCTTGGAAACGTGGGCTGCTTCGAGCACGAAGTCAGCTGCTAGCCTTCTTCCGAAACCTCCGCCCTGGCGTGTAATTTCAACTGATATCTTTTCCGGTGCGATACCTGTGAGTTTTGCTACCTCTGCGCGGGCACGGTCGGGTGTTTGGGTTGGTCCGACCAGCTCTACGCCATCCTCCCGCACGTGCGCAAAGAAATTCATAGGTTCGAGTGGGCTGTGAGGCAGGAACGGGCATTGGTACTCCGCCTTAATTACTTTCGCAGCACCTTTGAATGCAGCTTCCACATCCCCGTTTTTTCTCCGGACAGTAGCTTCTCCATTGTCCATTAGCTGTGAGAAAATGCGGTTGTGATCAGCAGAGCTTTCCAGGTCGGCACCTTTTTCGTACTCGATTTTCAAAGCTTCCCGCGCCTTTTTCACCTGCCAGGTAGATTTACCCACCACCGCAACGCTGTTTTCAAATGTGACCACATCAACTATCCCCGGCATCGCCTTGGCAGCGTCTGCATTGACGGATTTCAATTTTAATCCAAAAGCTTTGGGACGTTGAACCAATGCAAACAGCATTCCTTCACGGTAGAAATCAAGTCCGAAAAGCGGCTTACCAGTAGCTATGTCTCCGTTATCGACATTCCTGATTGATTTCCCGATCAGTTTGAAGCTTTTTTCATCTTTTAGTTTGACCTCCTTAGGTGCTTCAAGCTTGGAGGCCGCTTCCGCAAGCTGACCGTAGGTCAACGATTTGCCGGATGCTTTATGTATTACTTTTCCATCGTCAGTTGTGCATTCCGCAGCGGGGACTTTCCATGTGGATGCAGCTGCTTCCACTAGCATATACCTGGCAGTTGCCCCGGCTTTACGCAGCCTTTCCCACGAATGCGGTACCGCGCCGCTTCCTCCTGTGAGTTGCCTTTCGAAAATGTTGGTATCTAAATTTCCCTGTACCGTTTTTACCTGCTTCCAGTCGGCATCGAGCTCTTCGGCTACTACCATTGGAAAAGCGGTTTTGATCCCCTGTCCGATTTCTGGATTTGGCGAAACAATGGTGATAATGTTATCAGTGCCAATTGACAGGTATGCATTGAAATTAATTGTTCCGGCAGCAATGGACTTCGCGTCAACAACAACGGGAAGTGCATTGGAGTTGGACCAGCTAAATCCAAGGAACAGTCCGCCACCTGCCGCAGCTGCGACTTTCATAAAGTCACGCCTGGAAGTCTGATCTAGTGTCTTCATGGTTGATTGGATTTAGAGGCTGCTACTTTCACTGCTTCTTTAATGCGGTGGTAAGTACCGCAACGGCACAAATTGCCGCTCATCGTTGCTACAATTTCTTCGTCAGTTGGCTTTGGCTTTGCCTTCAAAAGAGCCGCTGCTGTCATAATCTGGCCAGCCTGGCAATAGCCGCACTGCGCCACATCCACTTCATCCCAGGCTTTCTGAACCGGGTGATCGCCTTTTTCAGAGAGGCCTTCGATAGTTGTCACTTTGGACTTCCCCACTGCTGATACTGGCAGTACGCAAGACCTGACGGCTTTTCCGTCCAAATGCACCGTACATGCACCGCATTGTGCGATACCACAGCCGTATTTTGTACCGACTAGTCCGAGATTGTCCCGCAGCACCCACAGAAGCGGAGTATCCTGCTCCACATCCGCGTCGACAGTGCGGTTGTTAATTGAAAGTTTGAATAAAGCCATGGTGAATAGGTTGAATCTTACGATGTTCGCTGAGCAGAGAACTTTCCGAAATTACAAAAAATCTCAAAAAGATGCTGGATAGTAGCATTTTATCTGGCGACGAAATTTATGCTTCGCCGCCCGGGCCTCCGAAGCTGATCGGAAAGTTGAACGAAGGATCATTGTCCTGAGAGCTTGGGATCGGACCGTACTGGTCTTCGTACTTCTGTATATTATCTTTCAATGCGGCAATCAAACGCTTGGCGTGTTCAGGTGTGACAATGATCCGCGCTTTGACTTTTGCACGTGGCACACCTGGCATCAGCCGGATAAAATCCAGAATAAATTCGCTGTTTGAATGTGCTATCATGGCCAGATTCGAGTAAACACCCTCAGCCATTTCCTCAGACAATTCTACATTGATTTGTTGTTCGCTTTCCTTTTCTTCTTTCATTGGTTGATTTGGATATAGCCGGAGCTAAAATGGATCACGGAAATTACTAAAAAATTGCAGCACCAAAAGCAAAAAAGCCGGCTCACATTACTGCGAGCCGGCCTTTTACTTGTTTTAATATACTATGCCAATTCTTTTTTCTTACGTGACTGTCTGTCACGAGAATCGGTCAATGCATCGAACTCTTCCTTGGATCCAACGATCAGGCTTTCGTATTGACGCATACCAGTACCAGCCGGGATCAGGTGACCTACGATCACGTTCTCCTTCAGGCCTTTCAGTTCATCGCGTTTTCCACGAACAGCTGCTTCGCTCAGTACCTTGGTTGTTTCCTGGAATGATGCCGCAGAAACGAAGCTTTCAGTACCCAGAGAAGCTTGTGTGATACCCATCAAAGTTGGTTTCGCCACAGCTGCCTGCGCATCACGAGCAACAACCAGTTTAAGATCGCGACGTTTCAAGCTTGAATTTTCATCACGCAAACGGCGAACTGAAACGATCATACCAGGTTTCAAAGTCTCGGAGCTACCAGCGTCTTCCACTACTTTCAGGTCAAGGATCTTGTCATTTTCTTCACGGAAAAGAACACGGTCAACAGCCTGCATTTCGAGGAAGTTTGTATCACCTGCATCCAGAATTTCTACTTTCTGCATCATCTGGCGCACGATACATTCGATATGCTTATCGTTGATCTTCACACCTTGCAGACGGTATACTTCCTGGATTTCATTCACAAGGTACTCCTGAACCGCGGTCGGTCCTTTGATAGAAAGGATGTCCGCAGGCGTAATTGCACCATCAGAAAGCGGGTCACCAGCTCTTACGAAGTCACCATCCTGAACCAGAATGTGTTTCGAAAGTGCTACCATGTAACGACGCTGCGTTCCGTCCTTTGATTCGATGTGAATTTCACGGTTACCGCGCTTAACGCCACCATAAGATACCACACCGTCGATTTCTGAAACGGTAGCAGGGTTAGATGGGTTACGTGCTTCGAAAAGCTCGGTTACACGTGGAAGACCACCGGTAATGTCGCGGGTCTTACCAACCACGCGAGGTATTTTAGCAAGCGGTTGTCCCGCTTTGATCTGCGTTCCGGCTTTTACAACCAAACGCGCTCCAACAGGAAGGTTATAGCCTTTTTCAGTCTGATCTTTCAACAACGTAGACTTACCTTTTACCACGATCGCCGGGTTTTTAGTTTTATCACGTGTTTCAATGATCACTGACTCCTGGAAGCCTGTTTGCTCATCAAATTCTTCACGGTATGTGATACCTTCCTCAATTGCATCGAAAGAAACTGCTCCCGTGAATTCAGAAAGGATTACCGCGTGATATGGATCCCATGTACAAAGTTCTTGTCCTTTGGAAACCTTCTCACCGTCTTTTACCAGCAGGTGCGCACCGTAAGGTACGTTGTTGGAGATCAGCAGTTGGCCGGTTTCAGGGTTAGTAATTTTAACTTCACCTGAACGTCCCATCACTACTGTTACTTCGTCACCTTCTGAGTTAACAGACTGTACAAGACGCAAATCTTCAAAACCAATCACACCGTCAAATTTCGCCTTGATATTTGCTTCAACAGAAATGTTGGAAGCAGTACCACCGACGTGGAATGTACGAAGTGTCAGCTGCGTACCTGGCTCACCGATTGACTGTGATGCAATTACACCCACAGCTTCACCGATATTCACCATGTGCGCCGAAGCCAGAGAACGTCCGTAGCATTTCGCACATACTCCATTGCGCGTTTCGCAAGTCAGTACCGAGCGGATCTCAACAGTTTCAATGCTGGTTTCGTCGATATAGGAAGCAATTTCCTCAGTGATTTCCTGGCCGGAAGCTAGGATCATCTCATTAGAAAGCGGATCAAATACATCATGAACACTTACACGGCCCAAAATACGCTCGGAAAGTGGCTCAACAATATCTTCGTTGTCTTTCAGAGCAGAGATTGCGATACCACGAAGTGATCCGCAGTCTTCCTCAACAACAACCACATCTTGTGCAACGTCATGCAAACGACGAGTCAGGTAACCTGCATCCGCAGTTTTCAAGGCTGTATCGGCAAGACCTTTACGCGCACCGTGGGTTGAGATAAAGTATTCGAGTACGTCCAAACCTTCTTTAAAGTTTGAAAGGATTGGGTTTTCGATGATTTCACCGGCACCACCAGCAATGTTTTTCTGCGGTTTCGCCATCAAACCCCTCATTCCACCCAGCTGACGGATCTGCTCGCGCGAACCACGTGCACCTGAGTGCATCATCATATAGATAGAGTTGAATCCGCCTTTGTCTGTTTCCAGCTGCTTCATCAAAGTCTCAGTAATGCGGGAGTTAACACGCGTCCAGATATCAATAACCTGGTTGTAACGTTCGTTCTCGGTGATAAGACCCATCAGGTAGTTGTTCCAAACGTTTTCAACATCCGCTTTGGCCTGCTCGATGAGCTTTTCCTTTTCTTCCGGAACCATTACGTCGTCCAATCCCATTGACAAACCGCCTTTGAAGGCCATTTGGAAACCAAGTTCTTTGATTTCATCCAGGAATTGAGCTGTACGTGCCACACCAGCTTGTTTGAATACCAGACCAATAATTTGTTGCAATTTCTTCTTAGTCAACAGTTCATTGATGTAGCCAACTTCAGCAGGAACTGCCTGGTTGAACAATAAGCGGCCAGCAACTGTATCGATCAATTTAACCTCGAAAGTTCCGTCGTCATTACGAACACTTACGCGGCATTTAATATTTGCATGCTTCGAAAGCTTGCCTTCGTTGATCGCAATGATAACTTCATCAGGACCGTAGAAAATTTTGCCTTCGCCGATAATCGGATATTCCGGTGTGCTTACGCGCCCTTTCGTTACATAATACAGACCCAAAACCATGTCCTGAGAAGGTACAGTAATGGGAGCTCCGTTTGCAGGGTTCAAAATGTTGTGCGATGACAACATCAGCATAGATGCTTCCAAAACAGCTTCCTGACCAAGTGGTACGTGTACCGCCATCTGGTCACCGTCAAAGTCAGCGTTGAATGCCGTACAAACCAATGGGTGCAACTGGATCGCTTTTCCTTCGATCAGCTTAGGTTGGAATGCCTGGATACCCAAGCGGTGCAATGTTGGAGCTCGGTTAAGCAGAACAGGGTGTCCTTTCAAAACGTTTTCCAAAATATCCCAGATCACAGGATCCTTGCGGTCTACGATCTTCTTCGCTGATTTTACAGTCTTAACAATTCCCCGCTCGATCAGCTTACGGATAATAAATGGCTTGAATAATTCTGCCGCCATATCTTTTGGCAAACCGCATTCGTGCAGTTTCAATTCAGGACCTACTACGATTACCGAACGACCAGAATAATCGACACGCTTACCAAGCAAGTTCTGACGGAAACGGCCTTGCTTTCCTTTCAGCATATCTGAAAGTGATTTCAATGCACGGTTACCTTCTGAACGTACTGCATTCACCTTACGGCTGTTATCGAAAAGCGAGTCAACCGCTTCCTGCAACATCCTCTTTTCGTTACGCAAGATTACTTCCGGCGCTTTGATCTCGATCAGACGTTTCAGACGGTTGTTCCGGATAATCACACGACGATAAAGGTCATTCAAATCCGAAGTTGCGAAACGGCCACCATCAAGAGGTACCAATGGACGCAATTCTGGTGGAATAACCGGTACCATTTTAATCACCATCCATTCAGGGCGGTTTTCGATGCGGGTATTTGCATCACGGAAAGCTTCAACCACTTTCAGACGTTTTAAAGCTTCCGCTTTACGTTGCTGCGAAGTGTCGGTTGCAGCCTGGTGGCGTAGCTCGTAGGATAGCTCGTCCAGCTTAATGCGGCTCAAAAGCATTTCCAATGCATCAGCTCCCATTTTCGCAATGAATTTATTGGGATCTGTATCTGGAAGCAATTGATTTTCGCGAGGCAGTTTGTCGATGATATCGAGGTACTCGTCTTCGGTAAGGAAGTCAAGATATCCTACGCCATCTTCTTCTTTGACACCCGGCTGAACAACTGCATATCGCTCGTAGTAAATGATCTGGTCAAGCTTCTTGGTAGAAAGTCCAAGCAGGTAACCGATTTTGTTTGGCAATGAGCGGAAGTACCAAATGTGCGCAACAGGAACAACCAGCTCGATGTGTCCCATACGCTCACGACGTACTTTTTTCTCAGTCACCTCCACACCGCAACGATCGCAAATAATGCCTTTGTAGCGAATGCGTTTATATTTTCCGCAGTGACATTCCCAGTCCTTCACAGGCCCGAAAATACGCTCACAGAACAACCCACCCATTTCCGGCTTGTAAGTCCGGTAGTTGATGGTTTCAGGCTGGGTAACTTCACCGAAAGAGCTTTCTAGGATAGACTCCGGTGACGCCAGACTGATGGTCATTCTGGAAAAGTCACTATTTAATTTTTTGTTCTTTTTGAAAGACATAATAAAAAGTCGTTTGTCTGTTAGTCAAAAACTAATCTGATTCCATTGATGGCGCCTTTCGGCGCCACGACTAGAAATTAGTCCAGTGTAATCTCCAATGCTAGTCCGCGAAGCTCGTGAACAAGTACGTTGAATGACTCCGGAATATTTGGTTTTGGAAGGTTCTCACCTTTCACGATTGCTTCATAAGCTTTTGCACGGCCAACCACGTCATCAGATTTCACAGTAAGGATCTCTTGAAGAATATGTGACGCACCGAATGCTTCCAAAGCCCACACTTCCATCTCTCCAAAACGCTGACCTCCGAATTGTGCTTTACCACCCAATGGTTGCTGTGTGATAAGCGAGTACGGTCCGATTGAACGGGCGTGCATCTTATCATCAACCAAGTGGCCAAGTTTCATCATGTACATCAGACCAACAGTTACAGGCTGATCAAATTGCTCGCCCGTCAACCCATTGTACAGATAAGTACGTCCCCAATCTGGTAACCCGGCTTCTTTCAGTTCCGCTGCTACCTCTGCTTCTGTTGCGCCGTCGAAAATAGGCGTTGCATAGCGACGACCCAATTTCAGACCTGCCCATGCAAGAATGGTTTCGTAAATCTGACCGATGTTCATACGTGAAGGTACCCCCAGCGGGTTCAACACGATATCAACTGGCGTTCCGTCTTCAAGGAATGGCATATCTTCGTCACGAACGATACGGGCAACAACCCCCTTGTTACCGTGGCGACCAGCCATTTTATCTCCAACTTTCAGCTTACGTTTCTTCGCGATATATACTTTTGCAAGTTTCACGATACCGGCTGGTAATTCATCACCAACTTCAAGCGCAAAACGATCGCGTTTGAAGCGTCCCATGATTTCACTTCTTGCATTGAGATAGTTTTTCAAAACAAGAGAGATCTGGCGATTTGTATCCGGATCTTCCGTCCATGAGTCTGTCAATACATCACCAATCAGGTTCACTTCCTCAGGAACCGCGTATTGGCTCTCATCACGATATGGGTTGTTGGCTGGGAACAAGTTCTCAGAGATATTTCTCACATTAAACTTCATTCCTTTGCTGATCAGCTCATCTCCGAATTTGTGCTTAACACCCTGAGTAGTTTTACCGTCTGTCAATTGAACAAGCTTGTCGATAATCCGGCTGCGTAATGCAGTCAGGTCACGGCTATACTTTTTCATCAAAAGGCGCAGCTCGTCTTTATGTTTAGCACGCTCTTCTTTGGTAGGGCGGGAGAAAAGTTTGGTATCAATAACCACACCTTTCATTGATGGCGGCGCCTTCTTAGAAGCATCTTTCACATCACCAGCCTTATCACCGAAGATCGCACGAAGCAATTTTTCTTCCGGAGTAGGGTCAGATTCTCCCTTGGGAGTAATTTTACCGATCAGGATATCACCTTCTTTAACCTCAGTACCAACCTGGACGATACCATTTTCGTCCAAATTCTTAACAGTCTCCTCACTTACGTTTGGAATTTCAGCTGTTAATTCCTCTTCACCACGTTTCGTATCCCGAACTTCAAGCTCGAATTCTTCAATGTGGATCGAGGTGAAAATGTCGTCACGGACAACTTTTTCGGAAATCACGATCGCATCCTCGAAGTTGTATCCTTGCCAAGGCATGAATGCAACCAAAAGGTTACGTCCTAATGCAAGTTCACCACCTTCCGTACCATATCCCTGGCAAAGTGCCTCACCTTTCTTCACTTTCTGGCCTTTCAGAACCATTGGTTGAAGGTTAAGGCAGGTATCCTGGTTGGTACGACGGAATTTCACAAGGTCATAGGAAACGCTGTCTTCTATGAAGCTAACCAGACGATCTTCATCTGTTCTATCGTATTTAACTACGATTTTCTTAGCATCAACAAATTCAATCACACCGTCGCCTTCTGCAACAACCAATGCGCGCGAATCCATTGCAACACGTTTCTCTAAACCGGTTCCTACGATAGGCGCTTGTGGGCGAAGTAAAGGAACACCCTGGCGCTGCATGTTGGATCCCATCAAGGCACGGTTTGCATCATCGTGTTCAAGGAATGGAATCAGCGAAGCGGCAACAGATACAATCTGGTTCGCAGCAACGTCCATGTAAGATGCCTGAGAAGGATCTACCATCGGGAAGTCGCCTTCAAAACGGGTCTTAATTTTTTCTACCGTAAAGTTCCCTTCTTTATCGACAGACGCATTTGCCTGCGCGATATATTTAGAATCCTCTTCTTCGGCAGTCATATATATAAGCTCATCTGTCAGCTTACCTGCGCCATCAATAACGCGATAAGGTGTTTCGATAAAGCCCATTCCGTTCACTTTCGCGAATACGCAAAGTGAAGAAATCAAACCGATATTTGGTCCTTCCGGAGTTTCAATGGTACAAAGACGACCATAGTGCGTGTAGTGAACGTCACGCACCTCGAAACCAGCTCTTTCACGAGAAAGACCACCAGGTCCAAGTGCAGACATACGACGCTTGTGGGTAATCTCAGCCAATGGATTCGTTTGATCCATGAATTGAGACAACTGGTTGGTACCAAAGAAGGAATTGATAACAGAAGAAAGGGTCCGCGCATTGATCAAATCAACAGGCTTGAAATCTTCATTGTCACGTACGTTCATACGTTCCTTAATAGTACGCGCCATACGCGCCAAACCAACTCCGAACTGAGCATAAAGCTGCTCGCCCACAGTCCTTACACGACGGTTCGAAAGGTGGTCAATATCATCGACAACCGCTTTTGCATTGATCAAACCAATTAGGTACTTCACGATAGAGACGATGTCTCCGGTTGTCAGAACGCGAACGTCCAGACTTGTATCAGAACCTAACTTTTTGTTAATACGGTAACGACCAACATCACCTAAGTCATAACGTTTATCACTGAAGAACAAGCTCTGGATAACGTCCCTTGCTGTTTGTTCGTCCGGTGCCTCAGCATTACGCAATTGGCGATAGATCTGCTCAACTGCCTCTTTATCGGAGTTTGAGCTATCTTTTTGCAGGGTATTATAAATGATATTATAATCCGCCACATTCATATCTTCCTTATGAAGAATAACTGACTTCTGACCTGACTCGGTGATCACATCGATATCATCAGCAGAAATAGTAGAGTCCCGTTCCAGCAAAACTTCATTACGCTGAATAGAAACTACTTCACCAGTATCTTCATCCACGAAATCCTCAGTCCAGGTACGAAGAACCCGCGCTGCCAAGCGGCGGCCCACTGCTTTCTTGAGGTTAGCAGGAGTAGCGCTGATTTCTTCCGACAATCCAAACAGGTCCAGAATGTCTTTATCAGATCCGAATCCAATTGCTCTCAAAAGAGTAGTAACAGGAAACTTCTTCTTACGATCGATGTAAGCATACATCACATTATTCACGTCGGTCGAGAATTCAATCCACGATCCTTTGAACGGAATAATACGTGCAGAATATAATTTAGAACCATTTGTGTGCTTACTCATCGAGAAGAACACGCCTGGCGAGCGGTGAAGCTGAGAGACGATTACACGCTCAGCACCATTGATTACGAATGAACCTCTTTCGGTCATATAAGGAATGTTTCCTAAGAAAACCTCCTGTTCAATGGTTTCAAATTCTTCATGATCAGCGTCATTACAGATCAGACGAAGCTTCGCTTTCAGCGGAACTGCGTAGGTAAGTCCGCGATCGATAGATTCATCAACTGAATATTTTGGTGGTTCAAGAAGATAATCAATGAACTCCAAAACGAAGTTGTCGCGTGAATCCGCAATCGGAAAGTTTTCTGCGAAAACTTTGTACAATCCTTCTCCTGAACGATCTTCCACTGATGTATCCAAACTGAAAAAATCCCGGAACGATTGTACCTGGATTCCTAGCAGATCCGGATAATCAATAATCTGATTAATCCTTGAGAAGTTCTTTCTAGGTGTTGTTGCTTTAATTGTAGCCAAGGCTATGTTTGATTTGGGTTAGAAGAAAAACCAGTACGCCGAACTGCGTGTCGAGTATGGTATTAATTAGTTTTAAACCTAATCTAATGCCTCGTAGAGAATAGATAATGGCCCCTTTTCTGTCTTTTCTACGAGTAAAGAAGTGTTTCGGGCGAATTATCGAAGAAGAAATTGACAGGAAGCAGCAAGTCGCCGCCGCCTCTGTAGAGAACGTTGAAAATAACGTTTTCGTTTGGTATCTACACAAAATAGGAAAAGACCTGACGATTGTCAGGCCTGTTTCCTGGAATTATAGGATGCCGTTAAAGAGCAAATTACTTCACTTCAACTTCTGCACCTGCTTCTTCAAGTTGTTTTTTCAAAGCTTCTGCTTCGTCTTTAGCAACTCCTTCTTTAACAGGCTTTGGAGCACCGTCAACTAGTTCTTTCGCTTCTTTCAGTCCAAGACCAGTAAGGTCTTTAACCAATTTCACAACAGCAAGTTTGCTTGCGCCAGCTGATTTCAAGATCACATCAAAAGATGTTTTCTCCTCAGCAGCAGGAGCATCTGATCCGCCACCAGCAGCAGGACCTGCTACCATTACTGCACCAGCCGCTGCAGGCTCAATACCGTACTCATCTTTAAGAATTGTAGCCAATTCGTTCACTTCTTTAACCGTTAGGTTAACAAGCTGTTCTGCGAAAGCTTTCAAATCTGCCATTTTATTTTTGATTTTTTGATTATACAATAAGATGATTAAAAAGCTCTGATTTATTAAACCCGGAGAGCTAAGCCTGGCTACTATTAGTCTTCTTTTTCAGACAAAGTTTTAAGGATACCAGCCAATTTGTTGCCGCCGCTTGAAAGAGCACCGATAACATTTTTAGCAGGTGACTGCAACAATCCAATAACTTCTCCAATCATTTCTTGTTTCGATTTGAGAGAGATTAGAACGTCAAGCTGGCTTTCACCAACAAAAACCGCGGTATCAACAGAAGCTCCTTTAAATTTAAGCTTGTCGCTACCTGATTTCTTCTTGAATTCTTTTATCAGTTGTGCAGGAACTTTGCCTGACTCCGGATGAAACATCACTCCAGAAAATCCTTTCAACACTTCGTTGAATGATGAATAGTCTGTATCTAATGTTTCGAGCGCTTTTCTAATCAATGTATTCTTAACAACACGATACTCAATACCGCGCTCAAAGCACAATCCTCTTAGCTGGTTAACCTCGCTAACAGACATTCCACTCGCGCTTGTAATATAGAAGTACGGAGTGCTAGCGAATTTCTGACTTAACTCGTCTATAATTACTGCTTTCTCTTCCCTTGTCATATTATAATCCTGGAATCGTGTTTTTATCAATAACAACACCCGGGCTCATCGTACTAGACAAGTGAATGCTTTTCACGTAAGTACCTTTTGCCGAAGATGGTTTAAGGCGTACCAAGGTGTTGATAACTTCCTGAGCATTCTGTGCAAGCTGGTCAGTTCCGAAAGAAACTTTACCTACGCTGGTGTGGATGATTCCTGTTTTATCAACCTTAAAATCAATCTTACCTGCTTTCACTTCTTTAACAGCTTTGCCTACTTCAGGGGTTACCGTTCCCGATTTAGGGTTTGGCATTAATCCGCGAGGACCTAATACTTTACCTAAACGTCCCACTTTTGCCATTACACTCGGCATAGTGATGATTACGTCAATGTCAGTCCAGCCTTGTTCTATCTTTTGGATATACTCGTCAAGACCAACAAAATCTGCTCCTGCTTCTTTCGCCTCTGCCTCCTTATCTGGAGTACAAAGTACCAAAACACGCACTTCTTTTCCGGTTCCGTGTGGCAATGTTACCACGCCACGTACCATTTGATCAGCTTTCCGAGGATCAACGCCCAAGCGAACATCGATGTCTACAGAAGAATCAAATTTGGTGTAAGAAATCGTTTTAAGAACGTCCGCCGCCTGCTCCAAAGAGTAAGCTTGATTTGGGTCGTATTTCGAAAGCGCTTCTTTTTGCTTTTTGGTCAGTTTTCCCATGTTCTTTGTTTCGTTAGCGTAATTTAAAACCTACGCTTAGTTGTTTTCTTCCCATGGGGCTTTGCCTGCCACGGTGATACCCATACTACGAGCCGTTCCCGCTATCATTTTCATGGCAGAATCAATTGTAAAGCAGTTCAAATCTGGCATCTTTGTCTCAGCGATCGTACGAACCTGATCCCAAGAAACCGAACCTACCTTCAAACGGTTTGGCTGAGCCGAACCGGTCTTTACTTTTGATGCTTCCAGAAGCAAAATCGCGGCCGGGGGGGTCTTAATGACAAAGTCAAAAGACTTATCCTTATAGTATGTAATAACTACCGGCAATACCACACCCATTTTATCCTGGGTACGGCCATTGAATTGCTTGCAAAACTCCATGATATTCAAACCCTTCGATCCTAATGCAGGACCAATCGGAGGTGAAGGATTGGCTTGGCCGCCTTTCACCTGTAGTTTGACGTATCCACCTATTTCTTTTGCCATTGTTTTGGAATTTGTTGGGTCATTGATCAATCACGGTTCTAATGCAAGTGGAAGCTTACCTGCCCGTTTTCTTTCAACTATCCTTTTCTACTTGTGCGTAACTGAGTTCCACGGGTGTATTACGCCCGAATATCTTAACAACTACATTGAGTTTTTTCTTTTCGTCGAATACCTCTTCAACAAGGCCGATAAAGCCACTGAAAGGACCGTCAACCACTTTGACTGTCTCGCCCTTGATAAAGGACATACTGGGAGCTTCTTCGTGCTGCTCGGCTTCATCCACTTTACCCAAGATCCTGTTGATCTCGGATTGTCTCAGAGGAACAGGTACTTTTGAGTTGCCTTCTGCATTTCCAAGAAAACCAATAACACCTGGAATGCTCGTAATGATGTGGAGAACTTCTCCTTTTGACAGATCCGCTGAAATGATAATGTAGCCAGGAAAAAAATTTTTCTCTCTGACACGTTTCTTACCGTTACGCATCTCGTATATCTTCTCAGAAGGTATCAGGATTTGCGGAACAAACTCGGTTAATTTCTGTCGTGTTATCTCATTTTCGATGTAGGACTTGATCTTTTTCTCTTGTCCAGACACCGCTCTTAACACAAACCAATTTAGACTACTCATACCATTTAGGGATTAAAATAGCCTTAGAAAGACTGGTAAAACAGTTTTAATGCATTTTCGAACACGAAATCCATCACACCAACAACAAAAGCAAAAATGAGTGAACCCACCAGAACCAAAGTTGTATTTGCCTGCAATTCGTTGAAAGGAGGCCATGTAACATGCTGGGTGATCTCTTCCCAGGAAGCCTTCAAAAAAGAAGTAAACTTTTCCATTGTTCCTTTTAAATATGCACGGGTGGAGAGATTCGAACTCCCATCAACGGTTTTGGAGACCGCTATTCTACCCTTGAACTACACCCGTTTATCACCTAACCCAAACTTTCGGGCTGCAAAGATACGATTTTTTTTACAAAAAACAAGTGCACTCCGGTAGGAAATGCACTTGCTATTATTGCTTTCTTGATTAGTCAAGAATTTCAGTTACCTGACCAGCACCCACGGTACGTCCACCTTCACGAATCGCGAAACGAAGACCTTTTTCCATAGCAATCTTGTTGATCAATTTCACTTCAATTGTGATGTTATCACCAGGCATTACCATTTCAACACCAGCTGGAAGGGTAATTTCACCTGTTACGTCCGTGGTACGGAAGTAAAACTGAGGGCGGTATTTGTTAAAGAATGGAGTGTGACGACCACCTTCTTCTTTAGAAAGAACGTAAACTTCACCTTTAAATGCAGCGTGAGGCTTAACTGAACCTGGCTTGCAAATTACCATTCCGCGACGGATATCCTCTTTGTTAATACCACGTAGAAGAAGACCAACGTTGTCACCAGCTTCTCCACGGTCAAGAATTTTACGGAACATCTCAACACCAGTAACGGTAGATTTAAGACCTTCTGCACCCATACCCAAGATATCAACAGGATCACCAGAGTTGATCACGCCACGCTCGATACGACCAGTTGCAACAGTACCACGACCAGTGATCGAGAATACGTCTTCAACAGGCATCAAGAATGGAAGATCTGTCATACGTGGAGGAATTGGAATATAGCTATCAACAGCATCCATCAGATCTTCGATAGTTTTTACCCATTTCGGCTCACCATTCAAACCACCCAAAGCAGAACCTTGAATTACAGGAATGTTGTCTCCATCATATTCGTAGAAGCTCAAAAGCTCACGAATTTCCATTTCGACAAGCTCAAGAAGCTCAGGATCATCAACCATATCCACTTTGTTCATGAATACTACAAGTTGAGGAACACCTACCTGACGAGCAAGAAGGATGTGCTCACGAGTTTGTGGCATCGGCCCATCAGTAGCAGCAACTACGATGATCGCGCCATCCATCTGAGCAGCACCAGTTACCATGTTCTTCACATAGTCAGCGTGACCTGGACAGTCAACGTGCGCATAGTGACGATTGGCTGTTTGGTATTCTACGTGTGAAGTATTGATGGTGATACCACGCTCTTTCTCTTCAGGAGCATTGTCGATTGATGAGAAATCGCGTTTTTGTGCGAAACCTTTGTCAGCAAGTACAGTGGTAATTGCTGCTGTAAGGGTGGTTTTACCGTGGTCAACGTGCCCGATAGTACCGATATTTACGTGGGGTTTCGAGCGGTCAAACGTCTCTTTTGCCATGACTTAAGTACGCTTAAAATTAAAAGTTATTACGAATTTATTTAACACTAATGATTGATCCTGTTCAGCTTACAAAATCCAAGCGCTTCAAACCAATCAACTAAGTACAGAATCAAAATCTCACCGAGCTTTTGAGGGGATTTGAACGACACCGGCCGCCCGGCCCTGACCTCTTCCTTACCAAGGATGTACCCCTAAATCTCACCGAGCTTTTGAGGGGATTTGAACCCCTGACCTCTTCCTTACCAAGGAAGTGCTCTACCCCTGAGCTACAAAAGCAAAACCCTTGTAAGAACCAAAAAGCGACTAGCGAAAAAGTTACAATTGAATGTTTTCGCTAATCGCTTCGACGGTGCTTCTAAATGAGCGGAAGACGAGGTTCGAACTCGCGACCTATAGCTTGGAAGGCTATCGCTCTACCAGCTGAGCTACTTCCGCATCTGTTATGCCCAATCCCGACTGGTAAATATACAGGATTGTTTTGGCATTAACTGTGGGGGCGGATGGATTCGAACCACCGTAGGCATACACCAGCAGATTTACAGTCTGCCCCATTTGGCCACTCTGGTACACCCCCATACATCATTTCAACTTTACCGCGAAACCGTTTGTCTCACTTTTTGGAGTCGCAAAATTATGGCCTTTTCTTAAATTCTCAAATTCTTTCGAAAAAAAAACAAATAAAAATACGGGAGAAATCGAAAAACTGCGATTTCGGCCCGTATTGGAAGTTTTTTCATTTAAAATAGTCTCACACCAAAGCTCAACATCCGGACTGCGGGCCCTCTATTCTTCTCATACAAATTGTTCAAATCGTAATTGACGAAAATGTCAGGGAATTTTCTTATACCAATTTCGGCAGCTAGCCCATACCGCAGATCTTCGATATAAAAGTTTTTACGAACATGATCTACGTCTTTACTGCCGACTTCCCGCAACTTGGTATAACTACCCAGCCTATACCCTCCGTAAACTCCTGCACTCAGATAAGAAATAAAGGAGCGGGAAAAACTGACCGTCGGCATCAGAGTGAGATTAACATAGGGAACAACCAGTTTGCTCTTTTTCATCTCAACCTCTCTCCCATCTTCCAGGACCGGCAGGAATTCTACAAAGTTCGTGTTCTTAACTACCGTATTGTTGTTGTCAAACATGAGATTGTACCAGGAGAAGTCTGCGCCAAAGTCCAAATGAAAACCTGCATGCTTGCCCCGGGCCAGAGTGGCACTTGCTACATAGCCCAGACTGACAAATCGTGAGCCGAATGGTTTTAGCTCATAGCTCGTCTTGTTATAACCTGCCGTAGCTTCATTGGTTCCGTATGTATTAAGTCCAATTGCTACATTGAAACCCTTTCTTGGACTACTTCCCCTGCTTGGTCTGTAAAAGCGCTTACCAGTTCTCCTGTAGGTTGAATCAGTAGATACTACATCGTCGCCGTCTCTAACCTCAACTCCCTTGCTGTTGATAGTAACCCTGGTGTCTCCGTCTTTTACATGAATACCGCGCAGTCCTATTCGGACATAATCTTTTTCATCCTTAGCAGCCGGATCCTTGAGATAATCCACTCCATTAAATTCCTCCCGCAGATAAGTCGTATCTGCATCTGTACTGTCTAGACGTACCTTCAAATCTTTCAAAAGCGCATTAAGATCGTACTTCATGATCTTTTCCAGTTCCTTCCGGTTTTCACCAAAAATGATCAGCCGCGTTTTATTACCGAATGTTACAATAATGGAGTCTTTCTCAGACATGTTATTTGACTCATTATCTTCTGCAATCGCTCCGAAAGAGACGAGCGAAAAAATCATTATTAGCGAGGCAATTACTCTATTTTTCATAGCTAACTAGATTATAATTTTGTTCTGGGGTTCTGATACTTTTCCGTTTTCTCTTCTTTATTACGAAGCCGATCATCAACTCTTGCGACCAGCGTTTTGGGATTAAAGCCAACTTCATCCCAATCGACCCTTTCACCAGCCCTCGCATTTTTTAACTGGCGGAATACTTTTGAGAATTTTGACACTTTGGGTCTGTACTCTTCATTATCCGATTCAGATTCAACAGCTACCACAATGGTGCGCGTGGGCTCCGCCTCCAAGCTCGCAATTGAAGGTGTACCTATTTGCGGCATTGCAGATTTCAAATTGCCTGGCTCGGACATTCTGGGTGTTAATGGAGAATCGTTTTGAAACTGTTCTTCCCGGGGTTGCTCAGTTTCCAGCTTTGCTAGTTCCAGATCTTTATTGCCAGTGGATGTTTCCTGTGCATCAGGCTGCATCTTTTGAGTTTTCCGAGAATTTAATACAGCAGGCAAAACTTCTTCTGAAAGCTTCTTTTTAGGCTTTAATGCGATCTGAGGGTCATCAGCTGCCACATTTGCGATGGATTTATCCGGTAGCACTTCATCCGTTTGCTGCGGCTTGACAGCTACTAGTCGGTTGATAACCGGCTTATCAACTGTTAGCCGATCATTTTGCCAGACCAAGTATCCCCCGAGCATCCCTACTACGATGCTGGCTGCCACATACCTCATCCAGCCAAGAACCAGACGTTTTGGTTGCTGTTTTTCCTGAATTCTGGCCCAGGCATTTGCCGAAGGCTCTTTTTCTAAGTCAGTCAGTTTGCGTTTGAAAAGATCATCAACAGGATGCTTTTTCATAGTCTACTTTTTTTTTAAAATCATTCTCCCACTCCAAAACCATTTTCTGTAACAAAGCTCTTGCTCTATGCAACTGCGACTTCGAAGTACTCTCAGTAATGCCCAACATTTCTGCAATCTCGGTGTGCGCATAACCTTCAATTGCATATAAGTTGAAAACTGTCCGATAGCCCGCCGGCAGGCGCTCGATTAACTCCAACAGTTCCTGGGCTTGCAAATTCTGATCAGCCTGAATGTAATCGGGTATGTTATTGGCCTCATCTGAGAGATTATCTTCCAGGATTCTTTTCTGCTTCCGGAGATAGCCCAGCGACTCATTAACCATTATCCGGCGGATCCAGCCTTCAAAACTTCCCTCACTATTGAACTGATCAATTTTCCCAAAAACCTTTAAAAACCCTTCAACCATCACATCCTCAGCCGCCATTTCATCACATATATACCGAAAGCATAAACCCAGCATGCGAGTGCTGTATTTACTGTAAACTTGCTGCTGCGCCTTGGGATCTTCCCGTTTAAGCGCCTTAACAAGTTGTGCTTCCTGGCTAAATAGTGCTAAAATTTTACCCATTCTAACTGGTGGTTTCGACTACAAGATGCTTATTCCTCCGGACGAGGTTGCACGTGCCAATTAACTTTTTCCGGATTTTTATAAAAAATATTCTGTCAGCTTCTTATAGCTTTGGCGCATTGATCTACTTGATAGCTTTAACATGCTCGATTCAGCTGCACCGATAGGAATTTTTGATAGTGGAATAGGCGGAATGACCGTGGCCAGCGCGGTTACCAAGCTCTTGCCCCAGGAGAACACCATTTATTTTGGTGACACCGCGCATCTTCCGTATGGCGACAAATCAACTGCTGCGATCCAGGCCTATTCGATCAAGATCTGCAATATGCTGCTGCAGCAAAACTGCAAGTTGATATTGATTGCCTGCAATTCTGCCTCTGCTGCTGCTTACGAGCTGGTACGCGAATATGTGGGAAGCAAAGCGAAAGTGTTGAATGTGATTGATCCCGTTGTAGACTACATTAAAGAGCATTATGATGGGAAAACAATCGGTCTGATAGGAACTAAGCAGACAGTATCTTCCAATGTGTACAAGAAAAAGGTAGACGCAATTGGGAAGAATATCCATTTAAAATCCCTCGCAACACCGCTGCTGGCTCCGATGATCGAAGAAGGATTTTTCGATAATAATATAAGCGAGAGCATAGTTTCAAGCTACTTATCCGACCCTGCGATTTCTTCTATTGAAGCTTTGATTCTGGGCTGTACGCATTATCCGCTAATCAAAAATCAGATCAGCAAATTCTATGGAGAAGGTGTGGAAATTCTCGATACTTCTGAAATCGTAGCCCATTCACTTCGTGCGTGGCTGGAACAACATTATCTTGTCAATGAAAAAGGAAGCGGGAATCGCCAGTTCTATGTGTCCGATTATACTTTATCATTTGAGCAATCAACATCTATTTTCTTCGGAAAACAGATTCAGCTCGAACACTACCCGCTTTGGGAATAGCATTATCTGTAAAATAGTCGAACAGGTGTAAGTAAGCCTGACGGCATTGGTTTCCAGCTTTTTGCGTCAAATTTCTTATAAGTAATGTCGACGATATTGATATCCTGAAATTTCTTCCAATCAGGCTGCTGCGTATCGCGGAGCCGCATGTAATTTGATGAAAGGTTGGTTACTTCAATTTCAAGAACGTTACGCTTCGCTTTTAAAACACCCGATGGAATTACTGCTATAAACGGAACAGACCAAAATGTACCGAGATCCTTCCCATTGATTTTTACACGGGCCGACTCCCGCACATCTCCCAAGTCGAGTTCAAGCGACTCGCTCCTCAGCACTTCGGCTGGTAAATTGAAATCGATCTGGTATCTGGCTTTACCTGAAAAATATTCAGCAGAATCTGGCAAACTTGTCCAGGAGTTCAGTTCTGTAAGTTTTGCAGCAGCGGGCACGGTTGGTTTCCCTGTAACGAATGTTAGTTCCCAGTTTCCTTTTATTTCAAAAGTGCGAGCTGGCTTGTTTGGCACAACATGCGCAACTAACTGGCTGCCCGCTTCCAGGAAGCAGGATTGCCCCGGCAATAACTTCAGGTATATCTCGGCTTGTTCACCTGAGCCCCTTTGCACAAGCGCAGAGCGGCCATTCATAGGATCAAATTTTTGAAACGGCCCGCTTGCGTTTAGTTTCAACCATCCTTCCTGAAATATGTTAGACAGGTTTGCTACAAAGTAAACCGGCTGTCCATTTTGGTTTTTCTTTTTAATAAACGTCAAACCCTTCTGCGCCATTTCTTCCGGAACAATGCCGATTTCAGCTAATGAACGATTCAGATTTGTTGCAATCTGTACGGTTTTGACGTCTTTAAGCTTAACTAAAATCTTCTGGAAGTTTGACTGTACATTATTGTGATCCTGAAACCCCGTAGCTGTGGCAGGGAGCTGCTTTTCGAAAACAATTTTAGCCCCCGCCTCCGCTAGTCGTTGTAATTTTAAGAGTGTCGATTCCGGCATATAAGTACTTGCCGGAACTACAATTGCCTTGTACTCCGCATTTCCGGATGATAATGTGCCTGATGCTGTTATTTTCAGCTGTTGCAGTTGAAGATCAGAAACAAAGTCAAAGGAGTAGCCTTCTTTCCAGAGTTTTTCAGACAATTGGCCAAAAGGCAGACCAAGCAGCCAGCGATCAACGTGATGAACTTCCAATAAATGTACATTACCTGAAGACTTTGACTTTGTAGCCCACAAATCATGAATGGGAAAATAGACCAGCAGATCATTGTCCGGCTTCGTATTTTGGAGAATACTTTGACATTTCTCTACATAATGATTTAGTAGAGGGAATTCACCAACGAAATGAGAACTTGGGCCAAAGTTGGTTGATGCATAGAATAGCCAGCCCGGGTAGGGTTCATTTTGAGGTGAATAGTTGGTTCCGTGATAAAAAACATGGTTAATCCCCGCAGTAAACAGCTCGTCGATTTGCGGTTTGATCTGAGATAGGGATACTTTGAAGTGATTCGCAAGCCAGGTGCCAGTTTCGGAGCTAACCAGCTGCTTTCCATTCAAATGGGCAGCAGAGGATGCAAATTTCATTGCGAGCGGATTTGGCGTTCCGAATTGTTCAATGGAATAATCGGGATCAATGCGCACGCCAGGAATGTCAAAGCGACTGGTCCCGAATGATTCTGTTTCCGGAATGTCTGCAGCGGCGTACAAGTCGAGCAAATTTCCTGGTGATCCGTGTGCCTGGTACCGAGTAAAAAATCCATGCTCCCGGCTCCATTTCGTCCAGGGCAATGCATATCTCTCCAGCAGCAATTCTGCCAGGGTTTGATGATAATCAATGCGGATTAATGTACTGTCAACATTATTCGTTGAGTCAGATATTGCAGTTAAATGTGAATTCAAATTATATCCCCGCCTTTTTGTAAACTGATCTGCAAGATCATCTGTCCAATTAGCTCCATAAGCTTCGTATGAGTCCATGTACATAGACCGGGGAAGCGCTTTGATATTCTTGAAAGCAGAATCAAACCTCGTCAGATATCGCGGCATTGCGTCGGCGTGAAATGGATCCAGAACATAGCCTTCACCGCCAGGTGCAGCGCGCTTTACTTTTTGGCCGGTAGGCACCACTCTCATCCTGCCGTCAACAACCGACATATTTTTAGCTGCGAGCGCCAGGTCAACGTTAGGCCCTCCAAATGGCCAGCCCGTACCTGTGGTCAGGTCCACACCTAAGCCGAGCCGCCTTCCTTCGTTAACCGTAAATTGCATTGCATCGAGCCAGTCCGGCGACAAGAATGGAATTGCCTGCTGTTCCCGTCCTTTTACTCCGTAAATAGGAATAATGTGAACGCCTCCAATGCCAGAATTCTTAAAGTACTGAAGCTGTGCAGCTATATCCTTTTTTGTGACCGTACTGCCCATCCACCACCAGTAGGTCCAAGGCTTAGCCGTTGATAGAGATTGCGCCTGCGCACCCAGACTTGTTAATATAATAAGTAGAAAAACGAACTTTCGCATGAGTGACTTTTCTGATTAAAGGCGAAGAAGCCGTTTTCTACGCAACTCAGAAGAAGGTTTTAACACCCTGAGAAACAAAAAAAAGCGAGACCTGATTGGCTTCGCCTTCTCGATATGTGGTAAGTTTTAGTATCTATTGAAAAGCCTGCTTCACCCGGGAAGTAACAAACTGTCTCTCCTCTCTGGCGCGCTTGCTGCTTTTGTACCAGAAATATCCGATCGCAGCAACTAGCAGGTAAGGCATTACAAAGAGGTACATTATGCCTGTGTTCAAACCTACGCCTACATTATTTCTTCCGTTACCCATTGAGCTTTCAACCGAACCCCGGCACATAGCGCATTGTGCCCAGGTATCATTGGTCAATGCAACAAATAAAAGAATAAAAGCAAATACTATTAAGAACCTTTTCATACGTAATAAGGGCTTATCATGAGGTAAACGATAACTCCTGAAACACTCACATACAACCAAATCGGCATAGCCCATTTTACAGCTTTGCGATGTTGTAAAATGTCGTTTGTATACCCAAAATAAATCGCACGCAATACAAACCAAACGACCACTATTGAAAGCACTATATGCGAAATCAATAAAAAATAATACACTGGTCTAAAAAATCCTTGTCCGCCGTATGGTGTTGCTTCATTAGATACGTGATACAGAATATAGCAAACCAGAAAGACGGCACCCAGCAAAAAAGCAGCGGTCATGGATCTTCTGTGGCCTGTTACATTTCCTTGTTTGATGAAGTAAAATCCTGCAATCAGTAAAATGGACGTTATCGTATTGATCATTCCAATTACATGGGGAAGCACCTTAGTCCAGGTACCTAAGTCAATTTTCTGACGAATTCCCAGCAAAATTGCTACCGCTACGGGAATTGCAACTGCCAGGATGTTAATTATACGCTCGTATTTCGGCTTTTTTTCTATGATTAAAGTTGCCATATTATTGATTTGGCTTGCCTTCATAGGCAAGAATCTTGATTTCCGCCATCAGGCGATCTATTTCCTCGGGATCAGCACCTCTGTAATATCCTCTCACGTATCTCTTTGAGTCAACCAAGACAATGAGATCCTGGTAATTAAGAAGTTCTGATGCATTCACACCCAGTTCATCTTCCAAGAAAGTAGTGATCTCACTTCCAGGGTAACGCAACATGCTCCAATCCTTTCCATTGGCGCCCCGTAACGCCGTACTCTGTTTATCCAAATCCCCCGCTAGTGTCATAACATTCAGTTCCGGGATTTCGGAATGCAATGCGGCGATTCGCTGAAGCTGTGAAATTGCCAACTTACAAGAGTCGCCGCAGTTCTCCGGCAGATAGTGGATTATAGTGAGCTTACCAGCAAACCCCACCTGCTTCCCTACAAAAATCTGATCAGAAACTGCATGGAAAACTGTATCTCCATTTTGTTTAACTACAGTACCTGCGCTATCGTATTCCGCGTTGAAGTAAGGCAGGTCATAATGGTTACGCGCAAAGAACTTCAAAAAGATAAAAATCAAAGCCGGTATTACTAATGTGATAATCAGTAATCCGGCTTTGGAAAAATTTTTCATTAGAAATTCTTAACTAAATACAGCTTCAAAAATTGCGTTTCCTTCAAGAAGGAGGGCAAGGATAAGCCACATAACAAACAGGATCGGAACGAGGATGGACCAGATCAAAGACTTTGTCTCATGCTTTAAGTGCATGAATTCGCCTACGATATAGAAAGCCTTAACGATGGTCATGACAATGAAGATCGACACTTTCAAAATTCCGTGAGGAACTGTGAATGCGATCAAGAACTCCAGAGCTGTCAGAATTAACAGGATCCAGAATGTCTTCATGATCGCTTTGCGTTGCTCTGCGCCTGCGTTTGGATCCTGATTATGGATATGATGTGCGTCCGCCATTTTTATCTTAAATAATTAAAGAAGATTTTAAACTAAACCAGATAGAAGAATGTAAACACAAACACCCAAACCAGATCTACAAAGTGCCAGTAAAGACCTACTTTTTCGACCATTTCGTAGCTTCCTCTTTTGTCATAAAAACCAGTAGCAGCCCGGAAGAAAATTAGAATGTTCAATATAACACCACTAAAAACGTGTGTTCCGTGGAAACCGGTGATGAAGAAGAAGAAGTCCGCAAATGCAGGAGGACCATATTGGTTTTCATGCAAATTAGCCCCAAATATCGTTTTCTCTACCCAGGTTCCGTTCTCAATTACTTTCATCACACTTCCTGTATCTGTTCCGTGGATAAAGTGAGACCATTCCCAAGCCTGGCACCCCAAGAAGGTAAAACCGCCTAAAATTGTCCAAAGCATGTACTTTTCGACATTCGCTTTGTCCATTCTATGGCCTGCTTCAACCGCAAGCACCATAGTAACACTACTTGCAATTAGGATAAAGGTCATTATACCAACAAACACCAAAGGCAGCGATATCCCGTGCAGGAAGGGTACCGCTTCGTATACTCTTTCTGGAACTGGCCAGTACATATTCGAGAATGTAAAATCCTCTCTGTTTCCCTCGAATGCCGGAAAACTAAACCGGGCTGTACCATAAGCCACCAAGAGGGCGGAGAAAGTAAAGGTATCGGAGATGAGGAAAAACCACATCATCAGTTTTCCGTAACTTGCTTTCATGGGCTCTATCCCCCCCAACCACATTTTGGGTTCCACAGCACCAGGTGTTGTTACATTTGCAGCCATTGGTAAATAATATAATTAATTAAAAGTCAATAAAAATACAAAAAGGTATAACCAGAGGATATCTAAAAAATGCCAGTAAGTCGCACAAATCTGAATTCTCCTTAGATTCTTCTTGTGTACTCTCATTTTAAATGCCGCAGTCAGCGAAACGAATAACACAATCAGACCCGTAATAATGTGAAATCCGTGCAATCCGGTAAACACATAAAAAAACGATCCCGAAGGGTTTCCAACGAAATAAACGTTCATTTCGACCAGCTTTCTCCACCCTTCAAACTGCATCCAAAGGAAAAGCAGGCCGAGTACAAAAGTAATAGAAATTGCTATTTTCAATTGTTTGAACTGATCTTTTTTTGCCGATATATAGGCCCATTGCATTGCCATACTGCTTATTAACAGAACTCCCGTGCTATACCAAAAAATACGTGGCATTTCGAATTCTAGCCAGTTACCCTCTGCTCTCCTTACCAGGTATGCACTTGTTTGAGAAGCAAAAAGCATAATAATCGTCACCAGGAACAACCACAATATAAATTTGATCGGATCCATTGACAATGTCTCCTGGGGTTCTTTCTCTATTTTGAATTGCTGAACATTTTCCATTTTTCTACACTAAATTCAATTTCACAATTTATCCAACAAAAACGCGATTTGTACAATCGGCAAGTATATAAACGAACCGAACATGAGCTGCTTCGCTGTCTTGTCCGTGCAGGTACGCATCAGGTGAAAAGTCTGAGCAAGGAACAATACACCAAAAATTGTCGCAACGAAAGCAGAGTTGATCCCAGTCATTCCCAACTCGTAAGGCAACCAGCCAATAGGAAGCAGGAACAAAGTATATATCATGATCTGCAATGTCGTGTCAGAATCCTTCAGCCCGTTTGCCGGCAGCAGCTTAAATCCAGCTCTTTTGTAATCTTCATCCAGAACCCAGGCAATTGCCCAGAAATGCGGGAATTGCCAGAAGAATTGAATAGCAAACAAGATTCCCGGTTCTAGCCCGAAGTGATTAGTAGCCGCAACCCATCCTATCATCGGCGGAAATGCACCTGGGAATGCACCAACAAAGACTGCAATTGGTCCTACGCGCTTCAATGGAGTATAAACAAATCCATACAGCACAAGAGACAAGAGTGAGATCAGTCCGGTGCTTAGATTGAAAGTGCCAACGAAAATGACCAGTGACGTAACTCCGAGAACAACCGCCCAGATCGCTGCTTGTTGTACACTAATGCGACCACTTGGCAATGGCCTTCCGGCGGTTCTTTTCATCAACTTATCAAAGTCTTTTTCAAGAATCTGATTAATAATATTTGCGGCACCTGTAATTCCGATCGAAGCGAGAATAAACAAAATCAGCTCTCCAGGCTTAACGTTCCTTGCTCCAAGGCAATACCCCATTGCACCCGAAAAAGCGATTAAAGAAGCTAACCGAAACTTCAGCAGCTCGAACAACACGCCCAGCCGCTCTCTCAATCTATCTATACCACTTACCCTCTCCTCTACTGAAATCATCTTATAACTGTTTTATCAACTGAATGCGGCTGCGCGCCTGCATTGTCATTATACTTTAAATAAGCTCTTCCATTTACTACAAGCCAGCTTACAAATTGCAACCCAATCAAAACAATTG
Organism: Dyadobacter crusticola DSM 16708; assembly: GCF_000701505.1. Lineage (GTDB taxonomy): Bacteria > Bacteroidota > Bacteroidia > Cytophagales > Spirosomataceae > Dyadobacter > Dyadobacter crusticola. The sequence goes on from NZ_JNJB01000008.1 coordinate 202,720, forward strand.
CGAATGTCAGGTGTAAAGGCTGAGCATAAGGTGGAACTCCAAGATACGCCATCAAAATCCCAGTTGCAATCTCCGCCACCAATACCCAAGCACATCCAAGAGCTACCCTTCCAGCGAAACTCGATCTGCCTTCCAGCTTCCAGATCCTCTTGATCCATAATGCATTCAACAAAAGCACTATGATTGAGAAAGACCGGTGGATGTAAAATTCGCTTCCCAACTGGTCGATCCACTCGCTCCTGGCTGTATAACCTAGTTCAAAGATCACATGATCGATCGCCTCACGAACCTGAGTTCCAAGCAAAATTTGAACAAGAGACAAGACTAGTACAAAAACTCCCAGAGCGTTCAAGCTGCCTTTGCTACTTTCATTAATCATGAGCAGCCTATCTACATATCCTGACCAAGTCAGCAAGTAGAGCAGCATAAACACTATCACAATGGCAAACAGCATATGCAGTGTCACAACCACTGGCTTTAACTCAAAAGAAACAACCTTTGCTCCAAGCCAGCCTTGAAACCCTACCAAAATGAATGCTGCAAGGCTCAAATAAAAAATCTGCTTATTTCCCGATCTTAAAAACGGTAGGGAAGCAAGCAGAGTCAGAAAAATCATTATTCCGGTAAATGCTCCCAGAAGCCGGTTCACATATTCTGTCCAGGTTTTAACTGGATTAAATTCTACTTGGCCTTTCAACTTTGCGCCGTAGATTTCCTTGTAATCTGGCGGTAATTGTGAAGCTTCAGTTGGTGGAACCCACTTTCCAAAGCACTTGGGCCAGTCGGGGCAACCCATACCAGAACCGGTACTCCGCACAACTCCTCCCGCTATTATCAGGAGATAAAGTGTGATGACTGTATTTAAAGCCAACCGACGAAAACGTCGGTTGGCTTTCGAATTAATGTGCTGAGTTAAATTGGTCATTAAAATTTTGCGACTCAATAGTTTTTTCCATCGAGATCAACTCATTCTCATGAGGGAAGTTTGATTCAAGCGTTTGAGAATACGGTATATTCTGAGGAATAAAATCCTCCTTCGCACCCGGCTTGCTATAATCATAAGACCAACGATACACTGCTGGAATTTCCCCTTCCCAGTTTCCATGACCAGGGTTAATTGGAGCAGTCCATTCCAAAGTATTTGAACGCCATGGGTTTTGAGGAGCTCTTCTACCTTTGAAAATACTGTAAAAGAAGTTCCACAAGAATATGAACTGTGCAAGGAATGTCAGGATCGCAGCTATTGATATGAACATGTTCATATCCATGAACTTATGCGTGAAATCGTAGCTAGTAAACTGATAGTACCTGCGTGGGAATCCTGCGATTCCAACATAGTGCATTGGGATAAACACCATGTAGATACCAACAAAAGTCAGCCAGAAGTGGATCTGTCCCAGTGTAGTACTCATCATTCTTCCGAACATCTTAGGGAACCAGTGGTATACACCCGCAAATAGTCCGAACGCGGATGCCGCACCCATTACCAAGTGAAAGTGGGCAACTACGAAGTAGGTATCGTGCAATTGAATATCAAGTGCACTGTTTCCCAGAATAATACCTGTCAAACCACCAGATACAAACAGGGATACCAGACCAATCGAGAACAACATACCCGGCGTGAAAACGATGTTACCTTTCCACAACGTTGTGATATAGTTAAAGCCCTTAACTGCCGAAGGAACCGCAATGATCAATGTAAGGAACATGAACACGGATCCAAGGAAAGGATTCATACCTGTTACAAACATGTGGTGAGCCCAAACGATGAACGCAAGGAAAGCGATACCAAGCATGGAGGCGATCATGGCACGATATCCAAAGATCGGCTTGCGTGAGTTAGTGGCAATCACCTCGGAAGTAATTCCCAAACCTGGAAGCAATACGATGTAAACCTCTGGGTGTCCTAGGAACCAGAACAAGTGCTGAAACAAGATTGGGCTACCACCAACATTTGGCAATGCTTCACCATTGATATAGATATCAGATAAGTAAAAGCTGGTACCAAAATGCCTGTCGAAAATAAGGAGCAATACAGAAGACAGGAGTACAGGGAACGAGATCAGGCCCAGGACAGCTGTGATAAGGAACGACCAGATCGTAAGTGGAAGGCGATCGAAAGACATTCCTCTTGTACGCAAGTTGATAACAGTAGTAATGTAGTTAATACCACCTAACAGCTGCGATACAATAAAAAATGCCATACTTGCCAACCAAAGTGTCATCCCCATTCCCGAACCTGGGTGTGCCTGCGGCAATGCACTTAAAGGAGGATAAATAACCCAACCTCCCGCTGCCGGTCCGCTCTGCAGGAACAATGAAGCGAACATAATCACACTGGCCAGAAAGAAGAACCAGTAAGAAAGCATGTTCATAAAACCGGACGCCATATCACGGGCTCCGATTTGAAGCGGTATCAAGAAATTACTGAAAGTACCGCTCAACCCTGCTGTCAATACGAAGAATACCATAATGGTACCGTGCATTGTAACAAGAGCCAGGTAAAAATTAGGATCAAGTTTACCTGCTTCGCTGATCCATCCTCCCAGGACAGGTTTTAGCCATGACAAATTAGAATCAGGCAAACCGAGCTGTATACGGAATATAACGGACATTGTAATACCTATCACCGCCCAAAGGATTCCAGTAATTAGGTATTGTTTTGCTATAACTTTATGGTCCTCAGAAAATACATATTTCTGCCAAAAGTTTTGTGCTTCATGATGGTGCTCATGCTCCTCTGCGTGATGGTGAGCTGTCTCCAATCCTTCAATAGCTGACATATACTTTTAATGTATTTAAATTTACTAATTAGCGTAGACTAGCACTTGTTCCAACTCCTCCTCCCGACGTAGCACTATCTGCAGGCGCTGCAGGAGCAGCAGCCTCTGCAGGTACATACTTCATTGCCTTAGCTTTTAGGTTTTCAGGCACTTTCGCTAGGTACTCAGGATAAGTCTGAAGGAACGTGGCTTGTTCCGCACACCACTTTTTATAAGAAGTCTCATCCTCAACTACTAAACGCATTTTCATAGAAAAGTGACCTTGCCCGCAAACTTCTGCACAGGCAATTTCATAGTCAAACTTGGGATCACCCAACTCTGCGCGCATTTCCGCAGTCGTTTTATCCGGAACAAACCAGAACTTCGTTGGCATACCTGGTACCGCATCCATTTTCACCCGCATGTGAGGAATGAAAACGCTGTGCAAAACATCACGAGCACGAATCTTCAATAGGACCGGACGGTTCACAGGAATGTGCAGCTCGCTAGGGTTGGTAAAGTCATCAAAAGAATTTTCGTCAGAAAGATCTATACCTACCTCATTCTGTGGATCGATAAGCTTGTAATTGTAGTTACCAAGCTTGTTATCACTCACACCTGAATACCTGGCAATCCAGTTGAATTGCTTGCCAGTGATCTCAATAACTTCTGCATCTCTCGGCGCATCCGAAGTAATATCAGACCATGCTTTCCAACCTGTAAAAACTAACAACGCCATGACAATCGCAGGAACGATCGTCCAGATTAATTCAAGCCTATGATTCTCTGGATAAAATGTTGCGCGGTGATTTTTCTTATGCTGATACTTCCAGGCAAAAAAGAAGATAAGGAAGTTAACAAGAATAAAAGGAATCGTTAAAATTCCCATTGAGAACCAGAACAAATCATCAGTTCTCCGTCCGTGTATAGAAGAAGCCTCAGGCAAGAAGAACTCGCGGGCATGAAGATATGACCACGTGATTGAAACGGCTCCAATTAGAAGAACGATGATAAACATTGCACCGTTTATCTTATTTCCAGATGTATCAACTTCCGTTGACTCTGCTTTATTAATGCCCTTCAATACACCTTGCAGTTTCGAAACAACGACACCTACAAGTACTATAAAAAGAAGAGCAACTAACGCTATGATGATATACATGATAATAGACTGGTTTTGCAATTAGGCAATATCGTGATGCAATGATTCCTCCAACATAGGGTGGTTACGCGGGATCAAATTAGCCTTCTCCAATTGAGTTGCAATGGTATATGCAAATGCACAAAGGAACAAAAGGAAGAAGCCCCACTCTAAAGCTCCGAGCTCAGCACCTGCTCCTACCGAGCCAGGCATAATGTTCGTGTAAAAATCCATGTAGTGCCCGATGATCACGCTCCAGCAAGCCACCTTCAAAATGGAATGTGTATACTTTGCGTCGCGCGTCATTAAGACGAGAAACGGGAAAAAGAAGTTCAGAAACAATGTAATGAAGAACGGTGCCTTATAAAACCCGCCGTATCCTCTGAAACGCTCAATAAAATAAATCGTCTCTTCCGGAAGGTTAGCGTAGTAGATCAAAAGGAATTGTGCAAACCAAACGTATGTCCAGAAAATGCTGAATGCAAAGACAAATTTACCAAGGTCACGCATATGGCTCGAGTTAACTGCCCGCAAATAACCTCTTTCTCTCAGCATAACTACTGTCAACGTGATGACAGCTAAACCTGCTACGTGCCAGCTCGCCAAAGTGTACCAGCCAAACATAGTACTGAACCAGTGCGTATCGATCGACATTACAAAATCCCAGGCAGAGGTAGAAGATGTCACACCAAATACAACGAGGAAAGCTGTACCAAAACGAATTGACTTCTCATAAAATTCAGTACCACCAATTTCATCTTCCTGCAAAGACAGATTACGAATCACCCGCCACAAACCGTACCAAACAACGAAATAAATAACAAGTCTGATCAGGAAAAATGGAGTATTCAAAAAGCCTCTTTTACCAGCGATAATGCGGTCGTATTCGGGACCACCAACTTCATATAGACCTTCGTGCGTCCAATGGAAAAGATCATGTCCGCCAAAGATAAACGTAAGCAACAATACAACTCCTGTAAATGGAAGAAATGCCGGTAAAGCTTCAGGTACTCTCTTAAAAACAGCTGACCATCCTGCCTGTGCCAGGTAGTTATAAGAAATGAAGAACATTCCAATCACCGACATACCTGTGAAATACACACCATTTACCCACAAATTAGCCCAGATCCTGGCAACCCAGCTTTTCTCATGGTGACTGCCTGCGGCGGCGGCACTAACAGCTTCGTGGCCAGAAGCCCCATGCTCAGCAGCTCCGTGACCTACTGCGGCTGCCGCATGTTCTGCGCCATGTGCTGCAGCTTCATGTCCGCCACCGCCAGTAGCTGCTAAATATGCTCCCAAAGCTATCAGGGCTAATCCCACACCACCGCCTATAAGTAAATTCCTCTTAGCTCCCGATGTAAATTCAAACCGTTCTTCAATAGAAGGAATCGAATGTGCTGATGCCATTATATAATTATATTTCTGTTAATCAATTTGATATTATGCTCCCTTCTGTAGCTTCTGTACATAGTGTACAATTTTCCAGCGCTCAGCAGGATCAATCTGAGATCCATGTGGCCACATACGAGCTCTGCCGTACGTAATTACGTGGAAAACATGCCCCTCGTTCATATTCTTGTAAGCATCACTGGCATAATTAGGTACCCCTTTATACATGGCACCCACTTTACCATCTCCGGCACCAGTTGCGCCATGACAATGCTGGCAATACCTTTCGTACAGAACCTTACCCTCCGCCAAAGTGCCCTCATTCAATGGAATAGGGTTTTTAAGTATTTTTTCTGCAATCGAAATACTATCTGAGGGTATGTTATAAACCATTAGATCAACCGTTGCAGAATCGGTCTTACCGAAAGTAGTCTGATAATTTCTCCTGGCAACCGTACCTGCAACAGGCAAGCGCATTGTTAGGCCCATGGGATTAATCGGATTCGCTTTTTCCTGCTTGTAAGGTTCATAACCAACAGGCAAGTACATATTGGGAGCAAATTCCTTTCCGGGATCACTTGGATCCTTCTTGCAGCCTGAGACAGCCGATAGGAATACCGCAGCAACAAACAGACCTTTATATAAACTTTTAAATTTCATCGTCTCAAACTTCATTAATATTGCTTGATGTTGACCTCCTCAGCTCCGCTATCCTTTAATGCTCTTGATATCTCGTCCACAGTCATTGCATTTCTTCCAAGATCAATAGCCATTACGAACTTATTATCTGTCGAGCGAAGATCGAAACGTGGATGAGAGTGACTACCAGGTCCAAGACCATTCGAAATGAAAAAGGTAGTTACCATTCCAAATGCTGTAAAAAGCACTGTTAATTCGAAAGTAATTGGAATGTAGTTTGGAATAGAGATTGGATCTTTACCACCCACAATCATTGGCCAGTCAATACCCATTGTCCAAATCATCAAGGTAAGCGCACAAATACATCCAGTTACACCAAACATAAACGCTGCTATACCAATTCTTGTTCGTGGATGCCCAAGCGCTTCATCCATTCCGTGGATAGGAAACGGAGAATAAACCTCTTTGATTTTCACACCCGCCTTTCTGAGCCTCGGAACTGCGTGAAGCACAGTATCGTCATCGTCATAAACTCCGACCAAATATTTACCAGATAATTCTGCCATACTATAACCTTAAATTAAATATCAGAAAGTCTCTTACTCTTTGTCTTTGTTGTAAGCCGGTTCAGCTGTACCACGTTGCCTTACCTTCGCAACCCCGGAAATTTTAGCAGGCAATTGAGCCGATGTTGAGCGCAATACCGCTTTAACCTCCGCCATATTCACAACAGGCAAATACTTTGAAAACAATAGGAACAAAGTGAAGAACAACCCGAAAGAGAAAATGTAGTCACCAATATCATAGCGCGTTGGCGAGAACATTGCCCAGCTTGACGGAATGTAATCGCGGTGCAGTGATGTGACGATAATTACGAATCGTTCAAACCACATACCGATGTTCACAACTACAGAAATAAAGAATGTAAAAGTGATACTGCGGCGCAATTTCCTTGACCAGAACAACTGCGGAGATATTACATTACAAGTCATCATCGCCCAGTATGCCCACCAGTAAGGTCCCGTCATACGGTTAAAGAAAGCATAATACTCATATTCAACACCACCGTACCAAGCAATAAAGAACTCAGTTATATAAGCTACACCAACAACCGACCCAGTAAGTGTGATCACCTTGTTCATCGTTTCAATGTGCTCAAGCGTGATGTAATCTTCAAGCTTGTAAACAACTCTCGTGATAAGCATTAGGTTTTGAACCATAGCAAAGCCGGAGAAAATCGCACCTGCAACGAAGTATGGCGGGAAGATGGTTGTATGCCAACCTGGAATCACCGAGGTGGCAAAGTCCATACTTACAATCGTGTGAACTGAAAGTACAAGTGGAGTAGACAGACCAGCAAGAATTAAGCTGATGTATTCATAACGAGCCCAGGTCTTAGCTGAACCATCCCAGCCCATTGCAAACGTTCCATACATAAATCGGGAGATTTTGCTTGTAGCGCGGTCCCGGATCGTGGCTAGATCAGGTATCAAACCAATGTACCAGAATACCAGAGAAACTGAGAAATAGGTACTAATTGCAAATACGTCCCAAACAAGTGGCGAGTTAAAGTTTACCCAAAGCGAGCCAAATGCATTAGGGAGCGGCAAAGCCCAATATGCTAACCAAGGACGTCCCATGTGCATTAGGATAAACGACGCTGCGCAAATAACCGCAAAGATCGTCATCGCTTCTGCTGCCCGGTTGATTGAGGTTCTCCACTTCTGGCGGAACAATAAAAGAATCGCCGAGATCAATGTGCCCGCGTGACCTATACCAACCCACCACACGAAGTTGGTGATATCCCAGGCCCAGCCGACAGTTTTATTCAAACCCCAGACACCAAGACCTTCCCACCACGTCCAGGCCAGGCAGACAGTTCCGTATGCCAAAACTACAAGCGACAAGCCGAACGCAATCTTCCACTCCTTGGTAGGAGCACTTTCTACGTGGCGGCATATATCTTCCGTTACGTCTGCGTACGTCTTCCCACCTTGGATCAGGGGTTCTCTTACAGGTGATGTAACATGCATACTATTATGTTTTATAATGATTTATCTTCAAAAACTTAGCTTAAACTTACGCGTGTTCTTTCTCACTTGCAGGCTTCGCGGCAGCCAGATCCTTATTACGGATTTTCGTCAGATAAGACAGCTGTGGTCTTGTGTTGATTTCTTCCAAAATATGGAATGCCCGTCCCTCTTTCTCTACTTCCAGAATCTTGGATATTCTACTTTCAGGATCATTCATGTCACCAAATGTGATTGCATTGGTCGGGCATGAAGACGCACAAGCAACATTAACCTCACCATCCACAATTCGCCTTCTTTCTTTTCTCGCAGTAAGTTTAGCTTCCTGGATTCTGTGAACGCAAAGTGAGCACTTCTCAATTACCCCTCTTGAACGTACAGTTACATCGGGGTTAATGACCATCTTCCCTAGATCATTGTTGAAGTGGTAGTCGTAGTTATCGTTATCAAAATATTTGAACCAATTGAAACGACGTACTTTGTAGGGACAGTTATTTGCACAATATCTTGTTCCCACGCAACGGTTGTACGTCATCTGATTCAATCCTTCCGAACTATGCGTAGTTGCCAAAACAGGACAAACAGTTTCGCAAGGTGCATTGTTGCAGTGCTGGCAAAGCATTGGCTGGAATGTAACCTCCGGATTTTCCGAAGCAACTTCCAAGCCCCTCAAATCGTCCACATCTGCGTCGCTGCTGTAGTAGCGGTCGATTCGCAACCAGTGCATTTCGCGACTATTGATTACTTCCTGACGACCCACAACAGGCACGTTATTTTCATTCTGACAGCTAATCACACAGGAACCACAACCAAAACAAGTGTTTAGGTCAATCACCATTCCCCATGAGTGATTCTTGTATTTGTGTCCGTTCCAAAGTGTAAGATCTGTCGCGTCAACCGTTCCCTCCGAAGTTGGGATAGTTGGTGCAAATCTGCCCGCCATTGGATCTTTTTGGAAATGCGAAAGTACTGTTTCCTGAAGAACTGATTTCCGGTTCATCACAGTACTATGTGTCTGCGTTTGAGCAATCTCCCGAGTATCACCTGTCTTAGACAGCGTTACTTCTCCTGGTGTGAAGGAAAGGTAGCCATCGGTAAATGTGGCAAATGGATAAATATTTTTACCAACTCCATTGGCAGACTTACCCGCTTTTTCGCGACCATAACCTATGGAAACTGCAACAGTTCCATTTGCTAGTCCCGGTTGAACAATCACAGGAAGCTCAACTGACTTTCCTTTATATTCTACCTTAACAACATCTCCTTGCGCGAGGCTCAGATCTGTGGCAGTTTTCTGAGAAATACCTGCATGGTTATCCCAGCAAGCTTTTGTAATCGGATCTGGCAATTCTTGCAACCAAGGATTGTTTGCAGATGCGCCATTCCCAACACCAACATTCTCAAAAATGGCAAGCTCGATACCAGATGTTGACGCTTTGTAGTTTTTAGATATTGCCGAAGCAGCAGCACTCAAATTCCCATTGAATGCGGCAGTCCCGCCAGAAGCAGCTGCGGCATTTGAATCAAATACGCCGTCGTGCAAAGATTTAACCCAGAACTGCTCGAAACTACCGGTTCCACCCTGAGCGAAAATATTCTTCCTCCAGTAGGATTTGACGTATTCGTGGTAGTCTGTGGGTAAACCAGCCCATTTCAATAGACTTGATTGTCCTTGTCTCGTGTTGAAAATCAAACTGATCGCAGGCTGAGCCAAGCTGTATGATCCAGCGACAGGCTCAGCATCGTTCCATGACTCCAAGTAATGGGGAGCAGGAAGAATGTATTTGAAGAGAGATGATGTTTCATCAGCGCGATCGTTAAACGATACGCTTAGTGAAACTTTTGGAAGAGCTGCTGCCAGTTCAGCACCACGTGGGTGATCGTAAACCGGGTTCGCGCCCCATAAAATAACTGCTGAAACTTTACCGCCTTTTACTTCGTCGACAAACTGGTTCATCGCAACATCATTCCCCTGACGATAATAAGCAGGCTTGTCCAGGTTGATTAAACCTCCATAGGCGCCTAATAGGCTGTTCAATGCATTAACAACCACTTGTACCGAAGGATCATTAATACCGCAAACGACCAGAGCCTGGCCTTTTGCAGCTACTAAATCATCTGCCGCTTTATCAAGGTTAGGAACATTGATAGCAGCAACTGAAACCGGTGACCCGCCTAGCTTTGCCGCAACCCTATTATATAATGCAGCGGCAACCAGACCCAGCTGGGAAGGTTTTACCGCAGTGCGATAATCTGCATTAGATCCTGTCAAAGACAGGATTGATTCAAATTGATAAAGGCGAGACATATCCTTCTTTCCGCCCTTATCGCTGCTTACGCGACGTGTTTCAGCAAACTGGGCTGAATAGAGATCCGGTGCTAGCCAAGTGCCCAGAAAATCTGCATCAATCCCTACAATTACTTTTGCTTTACTAAAATCGTAAGAAGGGAGTACCGCTTTGCCAAACGATGTTTCATTAGCTTTTACAATCCCATAAGAAGAATTTGCGTCATAAACTACGTGACTGGTAGTAGGATATTTAGCTGTAAAGTCTGCGATAACCGCCTTTGTCGATGGGCTCAGCACGGTTGATGTAAGAATGCGAATAGCTCCGCCTCTTGATGAAATTTGCGAAAGCTGCTCCTGAATCTCCTTATCTACCGTCTCCCAGCTAACTTTTGTATCTTCTCCTTTTTTCGGGCCTCTTAATTTTTCATTGTCGTACAATCCGAGTAAAGAAGCATGTGCTCTTGAACTTACACCGTACGAAACTTTTGAAAGAGAGTTACCCTCAATTTTTACAGGTCTTCCCTCACGGGTCTTTACTAAAATACTTACATAATCTCCGCCTTCAGCATAAGTTGAAGCATACCAGTTCGCGATTGTCGGAAATTCACCCTCCGGTTTGTTCACGTATGGAATTGCCTTCTTCACTGGCGCTTCACAAGCAGCCAAAGATACCGCTGCCATACCAAAGCCAAGGACTTTCAAAAAATCGCGACGATGCGTACCAGCTCCGTCCACCAAACTCTCATATTGGCTTTCGGTTGGCTCACCAGCAAACTCTGAACTTGCGTCCTTTACAAACTTCTCGTCGTTACGCAACTCCTCAAGTCCCCGCCAGTATCTCTTACTATTGTTTTCCATAAAACTATTCAATACAATGAGTCGTATTCTCGGGTATTATTTTCTTATTGATTAATAGTGGCATTTAGAACATTCCAAGCCACCTATATCAGCTACTTTTAATGCTTCCTTGCTTTCTGAGGCGTGCAGCTGAACCAGCTTATCATAGTATTGATTGTCCTTGGTATTTACTTCTGTTTTACGGTGACAATCAATACACCATCCCATCGTCAGAGATGAGCGCTGTTGAATAACTTCCATTTTCTCAACCTCGCCATGGCAGTTTTGACACTCTAACCCGCCTACATTTACGTGCTGTGCATGGTTAAAGTAAGCCAGATCAGGAAGGTTATGCACCCTCACCCATTCGATAGGCTGGTTGTTCTCAATAGAAGTATAAATCTTTTGAATTTCAGGAGACTCTTTTTTGATCACTCCGTGACAGTTCATACAGATATTGGCAGACGGAATGTGCGCAGACTTTCCTCTGTTGACACCTGTGTGACAGTAGTTACAATCAATCTTATACTCCCCTGCATGCAGCTTGTGAGAGAATGCAATGGGCTGCTTTGGCGCATATCCTTGCTGAACACCTACACTATACGCACCATCAATCGTTGCTTTCAACACAAGAAGAACAAAAATCCAAAGTGTTGCAGACCTGATCGCAGGATCAGCAGAAATTTTCTTCAATGAGCTCCCTAGTCGTGTCATGAAGTCTGGCTTGTTATCCGACTCCACTTCTCCGCCAACTGCTTTTGAAAGAAGAGACACAATTACAAGCAGAACGCCAAGCACAAGAATCATTACAACAACGAGTGCGCCGAGAACTACCATAAATAGGCCGGAAGGCCCTTCACCGCCAGACTCACCACCTCCACCTGCCGCAGGCGCACCGCCTGGAGCAGCTGCAGCCGGAGCGGCAGTTGAAGCCTGATCTACATAAGCGAAGATCCCTTTAATATCGTCATCAGACAAGTTGGGAAAACTTGTCATTTGCGCTTTAGAATATTCGTTGTAAATCTTAACAGCATAAGGATCGCCTGCTGCGATCATCGCCTGTGAGTTACGCACCCACTTTGACAGCCATGCAAAATCATGACGAGAGCTGGCACCTTTCAGACCCGGACCTACAACGCGTTCATCCGTTACGGCATGACATTGCGCACAGTTGTTTTTGAAAAGTGCTTCTCCCTTAGCAGCATCACCACCACCCGCAGGAGCTGCCGCCGTCGCTGTACTATCCTGCGCAACAGCTGGATTTTGCACACTCAAAAGGAGCCCAACGGCGATTGTGAAAAGGATTCTTGAGTAACTAAAGTAGGAACAAAACTTAGCGTTCTTACGGAATGATATATTCATAATCAACTATTCATTATTCTTCAACAGACAAAACTAGCTTACGATTTTTTATCCACAAAAGTATTTAAGGGATATTTTGAACCACCATCTTATTTATAATTTGTCTAATTTATTAACCATTTTTCAACATCAAACCTTACAAAGTCCCCTCTCATTTTCAGGTTATTAGCAAAAAAAAATACCATTTGGAGGCATAACTAACTGCCGAACCCAAATGGTATTTTTTAAGTAAATATTTGTGCGTAAAAAATAGTGCCAAATACCTCTTATTCTGGAGAGGTTCCGAGCGGATTCGAACCGCTGTACGAGGTTTTGCAGACCTCTGCCTAGCCACTCGGCCACGGAACCAGATTTGGATTAGCTGCATGCTGTAAGGCTTACAGCTAATCCGGGTGCAAAAGTATCAATTTTTCTGGCTATTCGCCATTATTAATTACTTTTTGCTCTTTTTTTCACTTTCTTCCATTTGCTCTTTCAATGCAGAAAGAACACTAAGGTCGCCGAAAGTTGATTTCTCTGCGTCTTTTGCAGGAGCGTCAGTATTAGTGGCCTTCGCTTGTGCAGGTTTCGCAGGTCTTTCTTCTTTCTTTTCCTCAGCAGGAACGTGCTTAACTTTTGAATGCGTCAGAACGATTTTCTTCTCGTCTTTCAGGAATTCAAGAACTGTGAAGTCCAGGCTCTCGCCTACTTCTGCAAGTGTACCATCTTCTTTCGCAAGATTTTTGATAGCTGCAATTCCTTCAATTCCGTAAGGAAGTTCAAGTGTGGCAAACTTATCGCCTTTTGCAACGATTGTAGATTTATGTACTGAACCTACTTCAAAGATGCTTTCGAAAGTATCCCATGGATTTTCTTCCAATTGCTTGTGACCAAGAGCAAGACGACGGTTATCTGCGTCAAGTTCAAGAACTACAACTTCCAGCTCGTCATTCACTTTCACGAAATCAGATGGATGCTTGATCTTCTTAGTCCATGAAAGATCCGAAACGTGAACCAGACCATCAATACCTTCTTCAAGTTCGATGAACAAACCAAAGTTTGTCAGGTTACGTACAACACCTTTATGACGGGTTCCAACTGCATATTTCTCTTTCAGAGAAGCTTGAGTCCAAGGATCTTCTGTCAATTGTTTGATACCAAGTGACATTTTACGCTCCTGACGATCCAGTGTCAATACTACTGCACTGATTTCGTCATTTACATTCATGAATTCCTGTGGATTGCGCAGGTGCTGAGACCATGACATTTCAGAAACGTGGATCAAACCTTCAACACCTGGTTTGATCTCAAGGAATGCGCCGTAATCAGCAACATTAACAATACGACCTGTAACTTTCGATCCTACCTGGATTTCCTCATCAAGAGAGTCCCAAGGATGAGATTGAAGTTGTTTCAGACCAAGTGAGATACGTTTCTTCTCCTCATCGAAGTCAAGAACAACAACATTGAGTTTTTGATCAAGTGACAACAGATCCGATGGGTGATTAATACGTCCCCACGAAATATCAGTAATGTGCAACAATCCGTCAACTCCACCAAGGTCGATAAACACACCGAAGTTGGTCATGTTTTTAATCACACCTTCAAGTACCTGACCTTTTTCAAGGTTGTTCAGGATTTGCTGACGTTGTGCTTCAAGATCTTTTTCGATCAGTACCTTGTGAGATACAACAACGTTATCATTTGCGTAGTTGATCTTAACAACTTTAACCTCCATGCGCTTTCCAACAAAAATGTCGAAATCGCGGATCGGCTTAACGTCAATCTGAGAACCTGGCAAGAATGCCTCGATACCAAAGATATCAACGATAAGACCACCTTTGGTTCTTCTTTTAACATTTGCATCGATAACAACATCCTCATCAAATGATTTCTGGATGTTATCCCATGCTGTGATAACTTTCGCTTTTTTACGAGATAGAACAAGCTGACCTTGTGCGTCCTCCTGATTTTCTACATAAACTTCCACTTCGTCACCGATCTTCATTCCCGGCAAGTCACGGAATTCGTTAGATGAAACAATACCGTCAGATTTGAAACCGATATTCAGGATCACTTCACGGTCAGTAATACCAACTACTATACCTTTAACAACTTCTTTTTCCTGAACTGGAGAAAGAGTAGTCTCATACATTTGTTCCAGACTGCTACGGTCAGCGCTTGAATAGCCTGTACCAAAGCCTTTGTCTGCTGCTTTGTCCCAATCGAAATCAGGAAGAGGTTGATTTTGTTTTTCCTTAGACATAAAGAGGAATTATAGCTCTTGGATACATCAGCTTACGAGCTACCTAGCTGAAAATTAGTTAAACAAGCTTTTTAGAAAATGAGAGCGCAAAAGTACGCCTTTCGAAAGAAATTCCGAAGAGATGCTGGAATTTTATTTGAACGAAAAGAGAAGGGTAAGCCCCGCAGGACACAGGCACTTAGGTAATTGGTACTTTATTATTTTAATATGATCTTTCCTTGGAGCCCAGGTAAGGCAGCCACTCATCATCAGCCAGCCCCGAAAAATCTCTTATAAACATTAAGAAAGATGGCCTAAAAGGACGTTGCCTGAGCGGCATATCCATTTCCTCCGGTGTATGATCTCCTTTTCTTGAGTTGCAACGCTTGCAGGCTGTCGCTAGATTATCCCAGGTCGTCTTCCCACCCCTTGATTTTGGGATCACATGATCTAATGTGAGATTGTCGTGCGTTCCGCAATATTGACAGCGGTTCCCATCCCTTTTAAAAAGATTTTGCCGGGTCATCACAACACCTCGATACGGAATATGTATGTAGCGGTGGAGGCGAATGACAACCGGCATAGGATACTGATCGTTCACTGTGCGTAAATACTGCCTTCGGGACTCGGCCAGCATTTCGGCTTTGTTCATGTAGACTAATAAAAAAGCCTTAGGAACTGTGCAAACACTTAATGCGCTGTAATCTTGATTAAGAACCAGTACTTTACCCATGACACATTGAGGTAATTATTTCCGACAATATAACAAAAATCCGGCGTAAAATTCCTCTGTACAGGCGCAAAAATTACTGAGCACCAATTCAATACCCTGCTCGGTCGGTCTCCCGCTTTACATCTCTTTCTTTGATGCTATCGCGCTTATCGTAGAGCTTTTTACCTTTCGCCAGCGCAATGTGCAACTTGGCCAGCCCCCGGTCATTGGTAAACATCCGCACGGGAATAATCGTCAAACCCTGATCTTTTAATCCCTCAGTTAACTTTCGACGCTCACGTTTCGTGATCAGCAACTTGCGATCGCGCATTGGTTCGTGGTTGTAATGGGTACCTTCTGTGTAAGGCGAGATGTGCAGGCTCCGGATATACAATTCATTATCCATAAACAAGCAATATGCATCCTGAAAGTTGACCTTACCTTGTCTGATAGACTTGATTTCCGTCCCGGTAAGCGCCATTCCAGCAGTAAACTCTTCCAGAAAAAAATACTCGAACGAAGCCCTCCGATTCTTTATATCTACTTTTTTGACTATTTTTTCGGACATATCATAAATTGTAAAGGGCTCAAAATTAATTTTTTGTTAAAACTATACCAACACATGAAATCAAACCTGATGCGACGGCTGCAAAATGCATTTGGACTGTTATTGCTTCTCACTACGCTTGATGTAAATGCGCAGGACAAAACTGCCGAAGTGAGAGCGGTCGTCGATAAGATGTTTGATGCAATGCGTACCGGCGATTCGCTGTCTCTCAAAAGTGTTGTTACAGCAGACTGCGCACTCACTTCATTTTCTAAAAACAAAGCTGACTCTGTCATTGTGCACACAAGCAGCATGCAAGGATTTATAAAGGCAGTGGGCACGCCTCATAAGGAGAAATGGGATGAGAAAATCTACGATGTAAAAGTGAGTATAGATGAACCAATGGCAATCGTTTGGGCCCCATATCAATTTTATCTGGGAGAAACCTTCTCTCACTGCGGCGTCAACGTTTTTACATTGACACATACCAAAACGGGCTGGAAAATAAATGCAATTACCGATACGAGAAGGAAAGAAAATTGCCCCTGACCCTAAAACTTGACCATTTGCCGCCAGGTACCTTTAAGCCGGTTATATTTAATTGTACTTGGCAGCGCTTTCCACCAGTATTTATTCATCTCGACTGCAAATGAAGGTTGCATATAGCAATTGATCACGCAACCTTCACAAGCCGGTAGGCGCCCCTCCAACGCAACCAGTTTCTGAACTTCATCAGAATGATAAAGCTCAAACAAGTTGCCGTCGATTGCAAAATCTTTCAATCCCAAATGGTAACAAGGCAGCACCAGTTTGTTTTCCGGCGAAATGACGATTGTTGTACTGGCGGCCTTGCAAACAGGAACTTCCACGTGATTACCCCCATCGAGCCGCAACTGCACAAAAGCTTCGTTTAGATAAACATTCTTTTGCTTTGCCCACCACAACAACTCTTTCAATGCTGCTTCAGAAAGATTTGAGCCTACTTTGTCGTATTCAAATACAGGGTTCAGAATTAATACAAGATCGTTGGGAATGCAAACATCTTCCCACAGCTGCCGGATCTTGCTGATATTATCTTCGAACACCGTAAAGATGATATCCGGACGTTCTCCAAGGGATTTAGCAATGGCAATGGATTCCATCACCTTGTCAAAACACTTTACACCCCTGGATTTATCGTGCTCGTCGCGATCGGGAGAATCCAGGGAGAAGTGCAGCATATCCACCAGGCCGCGAAGCTTTTCTGCCTGTTTCGGATAAAGCAGACCATTGCTTGTCACGGTCGTGATCATTCCATGATCTTTTGCTTCTTTCAAAAGCACGTCAAGCTGCCTGTGCAGCAAAGGCTCGCCGCCAGTGAAATCAATCACTTTGACACCCAGCTTCTTCAAATCCCGCAAATTCTCGCGAAGATTTTCAACTGTAATATACGGCGAGGGCTTCTCCCAGATATCGCAAAAGCCGCAGGAAGCATTGCAACGATAGGTTACATAATAATTGCAAAGTACCGGGTGGGAGACCAGTCGCATATTATTTCAGCATAGAGAGAAGACTTGTTAATTTATCTTTCAGATCCTTTCTGTCCACGATGAAATCGAGGAAACCATGTTCCAGAACGAATTCAGCACTTTGAAATCCTTTTGGCAAATCTTTACCAATTGTTTCGCGGATTACACGCGGGCCGGCAAATCCGATCAAAGCTTCGGGCTCGGAAATATTAAAATCGCCGAGCATTGCGTAGGAAGCTGTAACGCCACCAGTAGTCGGATCGGTGAGTAAAGAAATATAAGGCACCTTGGCTTCTGACAGCTGAGCCAGGCGGGCGGAGGTTTTTGCCATTTGCATTAATGAGAATCCCGCCTCCATCATCCTGGCACCTCCCGATTTTGAAATCATCAAAAACGGAAATTTATGTTCAAGCGCATAGAAAATAGCCCGGGCAATTTTCTCACCCACTACTGAACCCATTGATCCGCCTATGAAATTAAAATCCATACAGGCAATAACAACGTCCATTTCATTCATCTTACCGTGACCTGTTCTGACCGCATCCTTCAATCCTGTTTTCTGCATGGTCGACTTGATCCGGTCGGGATAAGCTTTGGTATCTACAAAATGCAATGGATCGCCGGAAGTAAGATCGGCATCCAGTTCAATGAATTCGTTATCGTCAAAAAGCAGATTGAAGTAAACATCGGACCCTACTTTCTCGTGGTAATTACAATGCGGGCAAGTGAAAGCGTTTTGCTTATGTTCTCTGGTAGGAGTAATCTTTTTGCAATTTGAACACTGATACCACAAACCATCAGGCGCCTCGCGCTTCATTTCTGTTGGTGTATTGATACCTTTCTCTTTCCGAATGAACCAGGACATATTTCTTGTGGGTTGATTATTAAATATAAATGCTTCGTTTCGAGCAGCTTATATTAATTTCATGTTGAATAATTGACTCAAATATAACAATAAATGTTTTTTTATGCGGGTATCCAGTTTTATACCTGAAGCCGAAGGATGTAGCACCCAGCTTGGTATGAACAATTTTTAAAGTTATTTGTTACTATAAAACCGGTCGGTTTTACGGTTTATTTAAAATTTAAATGAGTACAGCTCCTTCACCAATCGTGATTATTGTTGGAACCAACAGGCCCAACTCAATGTCGCGGCAAATTGCGGATTATTATCAGTCCATTCTGAATCACCTGGGCACTCCGAGCATTATCCTGGATCTGGTAAATCTGCCTGATGATTTTACAGTTTCTGCTTTGTATGGTAATTCAGGCAAGAATGAAGACTTTAATAACCTGAGATCGCTTTTGGAACAAACTGATAAATTCGTGTTTATCGTTCCGGAATACAATGGATCCTATCCCGGTGTTTTAAAGGCATTTATCGACGGATTGCCTTATCCAAACAGTTTTGCAAATAAGAAAGCCGCATTGGTCGGGTTATCTTCTAATATGCAGGGAGCCGCAATTGCATTAAGCCATCTCAACGATGTATTCAGCTATCTCGGAATGAATACGCTCGCATTACGAGTAAAGCTGGCACAAATCCGCTCCCATTTTCATGAAAATGCAATGTCAAATGCATTATACAAAGAGCTGCTGGAAATGCAGGCCGGTCAGATTATCCACTTTTGACGTGCTAAATAAAAAAGGGAGCTTTTAGCTCCCTTCTCAACTATTTCAGCCAGTGCTGTTCCATTTCGTAAGCCGGAATCGCTGGTCTTTTCCAAAGTTCAGCGCGGCTTCTTCTGAATGCAGGTCCTTCCAGATCAGCAAACTTGACAAGTCCGTCTTTAAACGACTCGATCATAATCCTTAAGTCCTCATTATTTTCCTCTGACCAATCGTCATTTTCTTCGACTTCGGTCAGTGATATATTAACAGGCTCGAAACCTGTTGATATTGCTTCTTTCTCAATTACCAAATCCACTGAACTGGTTGGCGTATTTTCGAAAACATCTTCCGTCATTACGATCTCTTCCTGTTCAGCAGAGATTTCTTCTTTTGCATCAAATCCATTGACTGCTGTTTCAACAGTTCCAGGAAATTTGTGTGATAACTTGATGCCGGGGATCGGAGACTCAATACTGTCAAAACCTGCTGCTACAATCGTTACGCGCAATTTATCAACAAGCGAATCGTCGATAATGGTACCCAGCTTGAACATCCGGGCTTCGCCGCCCACCTGGGACAATACGTAACTCCAAATTTCGCGCTGCTCTTTCATCGTAGCCTCCTTTTTCTTGCTGGTAGCAAGTGTTACCAGGATACGTTTTGCCCCGCGGATATCTCTGTCGTTCAAAAGCGGAGAATCCAATGCTTCCTTAATGGCAACTTGCGCGCGATCTGTACCTGTTGCTTCGGAGGTTCCCATTACGGACTGCCCTGCCTTTTTTAGTACTTTCTCAACATCTTTAAAATCCGTGTTGATATTTCCGTTTGTCGTAATGATCTCGGAAATACTTTTTACTGCATTCAAAAGAATTCCATCAGCTTCGGCAAATGCCTGCGTGATGGTCATATCTTCAAACAGCTCTTCCAGTTTATCATTCAAAACAACCAGTACCGTGTCACAGTACTTTTTGAGTTGCTCGATACCTTCAAGCGCCTGCTCTTTCTTGTCAAATCCTTCCCATGTATAAGGTGCAGTTACAACCGCCACGGTAAGCTTGCCCATTTCCCTGGCAAGCTGCGCGATTACCGGCGCTGCGCCTGTTCCGGTTCCACCACCCATACCGGCAGTGATAAATACCATTTGCGTTGATCCCCCTAAAAGTCCTTTGATCTCTTCGATGGTTTCGAGGGCAGCTTCTTTACCTTTCGTTGCATCTGTACCAGCTCCAAGTCCCTGGGTCAATGTGGCGCCAAGCTGAATTTTTACAGGTACCGGGCTATTAGCAAGCGCTTGTCTGTCGGTATTACAAACCGCAAATTCTACATCCTTGATTTTGCGTTCAAACATGTAGTTGACAGCATTGCTACCGCCACCGCCTACGCCGATTACCTTAATAATGGCAGGTTCCTCCTGCTCGTCGACTGGAAAATCCTTTACGATTTCGTTCACAATATAATCCTGATCTAATGCTTGCAACAAGCTCTTGTTCAATGTCTTTTCCGGGGTTGATTTGGTCATAATTTCTACTGATTATCAATAGTCGCCTAAACTATCGTCCTTTTTTCCGATAATATTATTGATGTTATCCCAAAATGTGCCACCCGTCTTTTTGACCGGCTCTTTAACTTCCTTCGGCTTTTCCTTTTGCACAACTCCCGTATTGAATGCAGTCGCCGGCTTACAAACCGACTTCACCCGAGGATCAATGGATTTAAGACCAGCCCAGGCCAGTCCGATTGCGGTACTGAATGTCGAGTTACTTACCGCGTCTGCCTTGGCAGTTCTTTCCAGATTTTCAGGGTAACCTACCCTTACCGACATATCTGTTACTTTTTCAAACAGCAGCTCAATGTCGTCGATATTTGCCGATCCGCCTGTTAATACAATGCCACCGATCAGTTTGTCAAGATATCCGGATTTGATAATTTCAGCGTATACCATTGCTGCTATCTCCTTCAATCTTGCTTCAATGATCAGCGCTACGTTTTTCTTTAAGACTGGTTTTGGTTGTCTTCCGCTCAGGTAATTGATCAGGATCTCAATGTTGAGCGGTATGTCTGCGGAGATGGCCGCTCCGTATTGTTTTTTAAGCTGCTCTGCGTTTTCGTATTGAATACCGCAGCCTACCGCCAAATCATTTGTAATATGTCTTCCACCCACCGGGAAAGTGGCAATGTGCCTGATAATGCGGTCCTGATAAATAACGAGGTCCGTAGTATGGTCGCCGATATCTACCAATGCAATTCCGGCCTTAATTTCGTTATCTGTCAAAACAGCAAGACTGGTAGCCAGAGGCCCCAGTACCATCTTATCGCATCTTAAATTCTGGTCTGCGTCGGCAAGGCTTTTCTTTGTCCGCTGAATGGATTGGTTATTGGCAGAAACGATCAGGAAGTTACCGCCTAGCTTGATACCAGTCCGTCCCACCGGCTCCTTTACTCCGATTGAATTATCCACCACGAAATCCATCGGCAGTACATGGAGTACATCGTAGTTTGGCTCGATCTTGGCGCGGTACATATCGTCCACCAGCTGATCCACGTCACGCTGAGTTACTTCTTCACCCGACGATGCAGACGGCCTGATCACCCCGTCGCTGTGCGCACTCACTTTTACGTGGGTTCCGCTGAAGCTGACATTCACAATACCGATATCCAGGTCTGAGCGCAGTGATGCTTCTTGCAAAGCTTCTCTAATCGCTCCGCCCACCTGTTTTATATTTTCTACTGAACCGTTAACAACTGCTCCTGCAGGCACTGGAACTTCACTAAAACCCAGAATTTCTATGTTGCTCTGACGTGAACCGGAAGAACTTCCCTGCGCTGCGATCACGGCTATTTTAGTACTTCCAATATCAACTCCAACTACAATTTTCTCGTGTGCCATGCTAAAGGTGAATTATTATTCACAAACTATTTGATCTTGAAACTTAACACTAATTTTTTTATATCTGCTCCAATCCTGACTCAGTACTTTATCGTAAAATATTCTGAGTTTCCTGAATTTCGACTGATAATCCTCGGCGCTTCCTAGTTCAATCTGCTGATCGCCAACCACGGTCATCAGGCTGATCTCTCCGTCATTATCTGCTTCCAGCTGTGTAACCTGCGCTTTCCAGAATGGATCAGAATTCAGAAAATGCAACAAATCCATTACAGAAGCCCCTTTTGCGCTCTGTAACTTCTTAGCATCATTGAAAAATGAGCCTGAAACCAATAACGTTCTTGCTGAATAACTTTCTGATAGAGGAAAAAAAACGCCCTCATCGCTAATATAGTATCCCGACGTATTCCGCGTTTCTCCATTTTCAGAAGTGTTAATCCAGCGCGCTAACGGCTTCTCTTGTTCTACTTCAACAACTATATTACCTTTAAGGTCACGAAATACCTGGCACTTCTTGATCAACTTGTTCCGCTTCACACGGTTCTCTAAATCGTTCAACGCCACATCACTTAGCCTACTGCCCAGCAGAGGATCTCCACCGTTTTCGGTTAGTAACATCCGGACATCCATTTGATCGAGAAAACGTGTTCCTGAATCTCCCAGAATGGAAATGGTCAGGTTGGTACAACGCTGTTGGCCCAGCCTGCTTTCTGCCATACCAATTCCGGCAATAGGCAGAAGAAGCCACAAACTACGTTTCAACAAAAGCCATGAATAGTCAAATTTACGTAACATCTCAGTAATATTAACAATGCTTTTATTAATTATTCGCAAAGGGATTTTTGAGCTGGTTACGTATCGGATCCACCAAAGTATCGATGTCTCCGGCGCCAATTGTAACCACAATATCCGTATCTAAATCACGTAAAATGCTAAGTACTTTGTCTTTATGAACCAGATTTTTATCTGCTGATGTCACTTTTTCGAGGATCATTTCTGAGTTAACTCCCTCAATCGGTAACTCTCTTGCCGGATAAATTTCAAGCAGCAGTAAACGGTCGGCAAGCGACAGGCTTTCCGCAAAACCATCTGCAAAATCCCTCGTTCTGCTAAAAAGGTGAGGCTGAAAAATAGCTGTTACGTGCCGGCCGGGATATAATCCTTTCACGGACGAAAGAAATGCCTGGATTTCTGCCGGGTGGTGTGCATAATCGTCAATGTACACATTTCCTTCCTCTTCTACCTGATATTCAAATCGCCTCTTGACACCGCCGTAACTTTCGAGTGCCTCCTTAATTTTTTCCGGCGCTACGCCGACGTGCAGAGCCACCGCGCTTGCCGCAATGGAATTTTCAATATTATGATAACCCGGTATCTTCATCGCAATACCTTCGATTACCCCGTCAGGATAAACAAAGTCGAATACGAATCTTCCATTCCTGATCTCGATATTCCTGGAATGGAAAACGCCCGAATCAAGTGAGTAGGACAGTACTTCTGCTTTCGTGCTACCAGAAAGTTCAAGCCCGGTCCGCATGAAAAGCACCCCTTTTTCGTCAATCTGCCCAACGTATTCTCTGAACGATTCCAGTACTGCCTCGTGCTTGCCGTAAATGTCAAGATGGTCCGCGTCAGTAGAAGTAACGATTGCTATCTCCGGGAATAATGTCAAAAATGAACGGTCAAATTCATCTGCTTCGACCACGCAGAAAACTACTTCCAGATTGTCAGTTGGCTCATTTAGAAGCAGGTTAGTACCGTAGTTCTGGGTAATGCCGCCCAGAAATGCGGTGCTGTTTACACCGGCGTACCGGAGGATGTGTGCTACTAACGAAGATGTGGTCGTTTTTCCGTGCGTACCCGCTACCCCGATTGTTCTGAGATTTTTGGTTAAAATGCCGAGTACCTGCGATCGTTTCAGGATCAAAAAATTATTGTCGCGAAAATACAGCATCTGCTGGTGCTGCACAGGTACAGCCGGCGTGTAGATTACCAGCGTCTTTTCGGAATCCTGAATAAATGCAGCAGGGATTGTGTCAATGGAGTCTTCAAGCGTTATCGTAATTCCTTCCTGTTCCAGTTTCTCAAGCAGCGTTGTCCTGGTTTTATCATAACCTGCTACTTCAAAGCCATTTGCCTTAAACCAGCGCGCCAGCGCACTCATTCCTATTCCGCCAATTCCGACAAAATAAATAAACTTCCAATCGGTCATTGAAGATGACATTTTGATAACGGGACAAATGGTTATGTTCTGATTAATTTCAATACTTCTGCAGCAATATCGTCTGCTGCGGTTGGCCTTGCAAGCTTCCGGATATTTGCCTTCAGGTTTTCCTGTTGCGGAAAATCATTCATTAATGTCAGCGCATTGACCACGAGTTCTTCTTTCGCATTCGAATCCTTTACCATCCATGCGGCATCCTTTTCAACCAGCGCCAGCGCATTCTTTGTTTGGTGGTCTTCCGAGGCGGCCGGAAATGGCACCAGAATGGAAGGTTTTGCAGCCAGGCACAACTCTGATACTGAAAGGGCGCCCGCTCTTGAAACCACCACATCCGCGATCGCATAAGCGAGGTCCATTGTATAGATAAAATCAAACGCCTTAACCGAATTCGTACCCAAACTCTCAATCGTTGTCCTTGCTGTATCGATATAATTTTTGCCCGTTTGCCACAAAATTTGGTACCCTTGTTCCAGGAATCTTGCAAGCCCAGCCTCAATGCTCTCGTTAATGGACCTGGCGCCAAGGCTGCCTCCCATTACAAAAAGGGTTTTCTTATCAGGATTAAGACCAAAATGGACGAAGGCCTCACGCTTTTTTGAGGAAACATCAACAATATCGCTTCTGACAGGATTTCCCAGTATTGCAATTTTCTCTTTTGGGAAAAAGCTTTCCATTCCGGGATATGCAACGCAGATCTTTGACGCTCTTTTAGCCAGCAGCTTATTGGTAATTCCTGCATAGGAATTTTGCTCCTGGATCAATGTAGGTATACCCTGTAAAGAGGCCATCATTAACAATGGTCCGCTTGCGAAGCCGCCCACGCCCACAGCAATATCAGGTTTGAAGTCGCGGATAATTGACCTGGCTTTACTTAAACTGTTGATCAGCTTAAATGGTAAGGCAAGATTATCGAAAGAAACTGCGCGCTTGATACCTGCAATGGGTAATCCCACGATTTCGTAGCCCGCACGTGGCACTTTCTCCATCTCCATTTTCCCTAATGCGCCTACGAAAAGCACTTCCAGGTCAGGCTCTTTCCTGCGTAAAGCGTCGGCTATCGCAATCGCCGGATAAATATGTCCGCCGGTGCCACCGCCGCTAATAATTACTTTTTTCGACATACTAAATGCGTTTCTCTTCCAGTATCTCACCGCGGCTTACGCTCAGGATCATGCCCATTGCCATCCCGGTAAACAACAGAGAAGTTCCGCCCTGACTGAAAAACGGGAGCGTTTGTCCCGTTACTGGCACCAGGCCGACGGTTACCGCCATTGCCGAAAATGCCTGACTAACGACCACAAATGTAAGTCCGGCGGAAAGCAGCCCACCAAACGGGCGCTTTGTAGCTTCAATTGCTTTGAGGCCACGGTAAAGTAAAATCAGGTAAAAAATGATAAGCAGCGTCCCGCCAACTGTGCCATATTCTTCAACAGTTACGGCAAAAATGAAGTCTTTCTGAGGTTCGGGCAAAAACCTGCGCTGCCGGCTTTTCGCGACACCTTCGCCATACAATCCGCCTCGCGCCATTGCCATATAAGATTGCTGCGATTGGTACACCACCACATCTTTGTCAAAGAATGCAGAAATCCGGTTTTGAGCGGTTCCCGCGCGCTGGGTAGAGTTCAATAAAATGGCGATTGTCGCGAAGAATACCAATCCCAGGGCTGTAAAAGCGAGATAATGCAAAGGAACTTTACCTACAAACATGAGCAAAAAGCAAATCCCGGCGAGCATAACAGCCGTGGAAACATTGCTTGTAAAAATCAGTCCGCAAACTACGCCTACCAATGAGAGCGGCTCCATAAAAAGCTCACGTGTATTCCAGCCCCCTTTGATATGTCGTGCAAGGATAAGCGACAGATGCGCGATCAAGGCCACTTTCGCCCATTCCGAAGGCTGAAAACGCTGACCGATCACAGGTATTTCAATCCACCGTGAGGCATCATTGACCGAAGTCCCGAAGAACATCGTGAAAACCAGCAGCAAAATGGAGCTCCATACTGCCAGCCTGGTCACGTACACAAACTTGATGTAGGGAATGCGATGTACAAAATACATCACTACAAGTGATAAAACGCAGAGTACTACATGTTTATACAGATAATATTCCGTATTCCCACCCATTTGGCTGTAAGCATCCTTGACACTGGCACTATAAACTACGACGATGCTCCACAGAAGCATTATAATGCAAATGCCCCAGATCCAGGGATCACCTTTTAGATTTTTAGTAAACCAGGCTTGCGTATCCTCCCTGGTTTTGTTCAGCATATCAATACTGGTTGATGCCATTGAATAAATCAGGTTTTTGTTAACGGATCAAATTTCTTACAGCAGCCTTGAATTGCTCCCCGCGATCTTCATAATTTTTAAACAAATCAAAACTGGCACAAGCGGGTGACAACAACACGATATCCTGATCCACCGCCCATTCACGGGCTTTTTCAACTCCTTCCTGGATATCTCCGGTTTCGAAAATTGCAGGAACTATCCCCGAGAAATACTTCACAAGTTTCTCGCGGTCTTTACCCAGAACTATCAAACCCTTCACTTTATTACTTACCAGGGCTTCGATTTGACTGTAATCATTCCCTTTATCAACACCTCCGGCGATCAGGATCACAGGCTGATTGTAGCTGCCTAAGGCATAAAAAACAGAATCAACGTTGGTTGCTTTGGAATCATTAACGTAAGTCACGCCATCAATCACTTCCACGACTTCCAGTCTGTGCGGCGCATTTTTGAAGGATTTAAGTCCTTCTGTAATTTTATCAGAATCAATGTTCAACAGCTGCGCAACTGTAATTGCCACCATTGCATTGACTGCATTATGCGGGCCTTTCAACGGTAACTGCTTAAAATCGGTCTCGTATATTTTATCATTTACCTGGGAAACAATCACGTGATCACGCAGCCAGGAACCCGGGCTTACCGGCCGGCTTAATGAAATTCCTGCTCTTTTAACCAGCGGGTTTCTCTTGGTCAGCTCAGTTTGGATTACCTCGCTATCCTCAAAAAAGATCAAGTAATCTTCCTTAGTTTGATTACGGATAATATTGAATTTGGAATCGATATAGTTTTGGAAATCGTAGCCGTAGCGGTCCAGATGATCGGGAGTGATATTCAGCAATACAGAAACAGCAGGATGGAAACTGACGATATTATCTAATTGAAAACTACTGATTTCCAATACATAATAATCAAAATCCCGCGTCGCAACCTGCCAGGCAAAACTATCTCCGATATTCCCGGCCAGGCCAACATTCAAGCCTGCATTCTTTAATAAATGGTAGGTTAATAAAGTGGTCGTTGTTTTCCCATTGCTTCCTGTAATTGCTATCAGTTTTGCATTGGTGTAACGAGACGCAAATTCAATTTCGGAGATCACCGGAATACCTCTTTCCCGTAGCTCAACGATCAGTGGCGCAGTGTCAGGTATACCCGGGCTTTTTACGACAAGTTGGGCATTGAGGATATTCTCTGTAGTGTGTTTTTCGTGTTCAAATGCAATGTTCTCCTGTAAAAGAACCTGCGAATACTTGTCTTGAAGCTTACCTTTATCTGACAAAAAAACATCAAAACCTTTGGACTTCGCGAGAATAGCTGCTCCTACGCCACTTTCTCCGCCTCCCAAAACGACTACTTTTTCTTGCACAGGAATTAGAATTAGAAATTAAAAATCGCCTTAACTACGAAGGTAAATCATTTACAGAAAACTTTTTTTACTCTTTCAGCAATTAAGGCGAATAAAAAAGAGGCATATCGGATACGCCTCTTTGCAACAATAATTTAGTGTTTATTCCTCTTTTCTGAGCGATTCGGAGAGCCTTAACCGGTTAGCCAGCTTGACGATCATGAATATCGCCCAGGCGATAATAACAAATTGGATCAGCACCTGAATGAAGTTACCGTATTTGACAGCCACTTCAGGTGTATCTCCCACAGCTTCCTTCAAAACAATTTTCAGCTGCGTAAAATCTACGCCTCCGATTATCAATCCTAAAATGGGATTAATGATATCCTCGACCAGAGATGTTGTAATCTTTCCAAATGAGGCACCAATAACAACGCCGACGGCCAAATCAAGCACATTGCCTTTGGCAATAAAAATTTTGAATTCCTGAAGCATAATAAGTTGAGGTTAGTTAGTTATTTAAACTGATACAAAAATCCGATACTAAGTGCCTGTGCAAATTGGATTTTGTTGCTTTGATCTTCGTCGTAAACCACAATTGCACCCAGATTTACATTGACATACCTATTAATCTTGGCTGTCAGCTGCGCGTCCAAACGGTTATCTATATTCAATGGATGTTTAAAGCTAGAATACATCAGGTACCTGAATTTCAGGTTTACATTCTTGGCGATATCTTTATCAAAGTTGGCAACCACCTGTATTAGGGCTGCTTCTGTTCTCACGCGCCTGCCTATAGGTACGCCATAATTATTCTGATCAGGGGTATTTACATACAAATCAGTATCTATGACGATTGTATGGCGCAAGGCGCCGGGAGCAAAGTCAACAAAGAAGTAAGGGACCGGCCTGTATTCAATACCTATCGCCTCGGTAAGATATGCAGGAGAGAGGAGTCCTGAGACCTTCCTTTTTACACTTGCCGAATCCGGATTATCATCATAAGTATAGCCTGCGCTAAATTGTGAGAGGAAGTTAACATTTGCAAAAAGGCTCCACGCAGGCGTAAGTTCACGGTTATATTTTGTGTCGAAAAAGATCCTGTCAACGTTTTTCCTGCTTTGCTGACCTTTATTTCTGACGATTCCGTACTGAGATTGAAAGTCATTCCGCCAGGCATTTTTGCCTTGTTTCTTCTCTTTCAATGCATTGAAAAAAAGGCCCAATGCAACTGAGTTAACGCCACCGCCAGTCCAGTTACCGCTGAACGATCCCTGGTTCAGGTTAGCTCCAAACTCCATTTTTTTCCAAATGGTATCACCGGGTAATTTCAGCCGGTTTGCATAGATTGGATTTGACAAATCGACATTATTTTGAGAAAATGCCTGGAAAGTAATGAAAAGAAAAAACAGGGAGACGACATAGTGTGAACCACGCAGTATTCTGCTCATTATCAATTAATTTAATGAGTGAGGTAATTGAGTAAACGGGTATTTTGCCTGTTGTGAGCCGGATAAAGTAAAGCAATTTTCGCAAAATATGCCAAATCAATGGCATAGAACTGTCTCCAGATACTTTTTCCTGAGCTTCTCACGGGACCGCATTAAACGCATTTTCACCGCACTCTCAGTCATTTTGAAAATATGTGCAATTTCTCTGATTGTGCGATCGTCCAGATACTTAAGGTACAGCAACGACTTCTCTTCCAGGTTTAAGTGACTGAGTGCCGCTTTCAGACTGGTTGTATTGACTTCTTCAACTTCAAATATCCGCTGAATATCAAAATCATCCTCCTGATCAGCATTTTCTACGTAAATGGTCACAATTTTTCGCCGTCCCGACCGCATGATGTCCATGCAATGATTGTAAGTAATTGAAAACAGCCAGGTAGCAAATTTGGCGTCCTCTTTGAAGGAGCTCATTTTAAAGAGCAGTTTGAGGAATATATCTTGGGTGAGGTCCTCCGAGCGGGAAATGTCTTTGGTGAGGGAAAGGCATTTTTGATATACTTTAAAAGCATAGCGCTCGTAAAGCTTCTGAAAATAGCGGTTGTCTTGTGAATCCAAGAAAAGCTTGACTAGCTCTTCGTCCGATGCATTATGCTGTGCATAATCTTCAAATAAAAGTTCAATCATCCTGGTTCGCAATTCGCTGATAGCGTGTGTAAAAAACTAAGAGGGTATATTAATTTTTCGTAAATATTAAAAAACAACGCCTGGTATACAAATACATACCAGGCGTTGTCAACATTATTTTATTTCGAAAAATCCTTATCCTCCAATGGATACACGCTTGAACGATGTAACAGACAATCCCTTGGCTGTTTTTTCCAAAAGCTGACGGATTGTCAAAGAAGAATCTTTCACAAATTCCTGATTCAGCAATGTATTGTCTTTATAGAATTTCTGCAGCTTGCCTTGTGCAATTTTTTCAAGCATTGCTTCCGGCTTACCTTCTGCACGTGCCTGCTCTTTACCAACTTCGATTTCGCGCTCGATAGTAGCAGCGTCAACTTCGTCTTTATCCAAAGCGATTGGCTTCATTGCCGCAATTTGCATGGCAACATCTTTACCAAGCTCCGTCACGTCAGTACCGTTCACACCATTGAATGCAACCAATACTCCCAATTTACCATTTGAGTGGATGTAAGGAACAACCTGATCAGCTGTTACATTTTCGTAAGCAGTGATTTCCAGTTTCTCTCCCAATTTACCAACCAGATCAACGATATGCTCGCTTACCGGGCGACCATCGGCCAAAGTAGCTGAAAGCAGCGCTTCTTTGTCAGCGATGTTGTCAGCAGCAGCTTTATCCAGAATGCTCTGCGCAAGGTTTTTGAAATCTTCAACGTTTGAAACAGGCTCAGTTTCGCATGCAAGAGCTACCAATTTACCATTGGTACCGTCCTCGCTGATTTTCACCAGTACAGCACCTTCGGAAACGGTGTTGTCCGCGCGTTTCGCAGCGACTTTCTGTCCTTGTTTACGAAGAATGTCAACGGCCTTGTCAAAATCACCATCAGCTTCCTGAAGTGCTTTTTTACAATCCATCATGCCCGCCCCGGTCATTTGGCGGAGTTTGTTTACATCTTGTGCGGTAATTGCCATGATTTTATTTAATATGAATTATTAACTCGTTTAAAAAATGATAGCCCATAGCGAAATGGCTATGGGCTATTTTATCTAATCAGATACAAACGTGGATTTGAAAACCCATGCCATATCGCCCTAATTTTTATTCGTCATCACCCTCGGCTACTGCTTCTTCAGCAACTTCTGCGCGTGGTGCAGCAGGAGCAGCTTCCTCGTTGCCTTTGTCAACCTGACGTTTGGCTTCTTCTTCCTCTACCAGGCGCTGATCGTCTTTATCTTGTTTGCGTTCCATCAAACCTTCTTCGATTGCTTTTCCGATCGCCAATGTGATCAATGAGATTGCTTTGTAAGCATCGTCATTGCTTGGGATTGGAAAGTCAACTAATTCAGGGTTTGAGTTCGTATCGCAAATCGCAAAAATGGGGATGTTCAATCTTTTTGCCTCTGAAACGGCAATGTGCTCGCGTTTTACATCAACGATGAAAAGGGCAGCAGGAAGACGGGTTAGGTCAGCTACACCACCTAAAACTCTTTCCAGTTTATCCTTTTCACGTGTAAGCATCAGGCGCTCTCTCTTCGCTATATTGCTAACCGTGGTTTCGTCTTTTAGCATCTTCTCAAGAGTCTGCATTTTTTTCAAAGACTTGCGAATAGTGCCGAAATTTGTAAGCATACCACCCAACCAGCGATCAGTTACGTAAGGCATTTTAAGGCGTTTCGCCTCTTCTGTTACGATTTCCTGTGCTTGTTTTTTAGTAGCAACAAACATGATCTTACGTCCAGAACGAACGATTTGCTTCAACGCAGCTTCGGCGTCGTTGATGCAGCTCAAAGTTTTGTTCAGGTCAATGATGTGGATCCCGTTCTTCTCCATAAAAATATATGGAGCCATACGCGGATCCCACTTGCGGGTAAGGTGACCAAAATGGACACCTGCATCCAATAGTTCTTTATATTCTATTTGTGCCATTACAGATAAAATGTTTTGAAAGAATGTCTTAATAAATTACGCAGCACAGCACATCGGGCACGATAAGTACTGCCTGGACTTTTGAAGTTTATGAGTTTTGAGTTTATGAGTTGCAAGTATGAACTGAACTCTAAACTCCTGAACTTTAAACTTATTAACGTTTCGAGAACTGGAACCGCTTACGAGCCTTAGCACGTCCGTATTTCTTACGTTCCACCATACGAGGGTCACGCGTAAGGAATCCTTCTTTTTTCAAAGCGCCACGGAACTCTCCGTTATATTCGCAAAGTGCACGGGAAACAGCCATACGGATTGCTTCCGCCTGTCCTGAGATCCCGCCGCCTCTTACATTCACTTTAAGGTCATAACCATTACCTCCGCTAATTACAGCGAAAGGTTGTTGAAGAACGATCTGGTGTACTTCGAATGGAAAATACTCTTTGTAATCGCGGCCGTTTACTTTAATATCTCCTTTACCTGGCGTCATATAAATGCGCGCCACGGCAGTTTTTCTTCTACCTATTGTGTTGATCACTTCCATGAATTACAATTGGATTTGTTTTGGTTGCTGAGCGCTGTGCGGATGTTCTGCCGCTGCGTAAACAAACAGGTTTGTAAATAAACGACGTCCCAAACGATTCTTTGGAAGCATACCTCTTACGGCCTTCTCAAGTACCCGCTCTGGGTGCTTTTCGAGCAACTCACGAGGAGTTTGAAAACGTTGACCTCCCGGATAGCCAGTGTGACGAACATAAACTTTGTCTGTCATCTTCTTTCCTGTCAACTTAATTTTATCGGCGTTGATAACAATTACGTTATCGCCACAATCCACATGAGGAGTGTAACTGGCTTTGTGCTTGCCCCTGATGATTTTTGCAACTTCACTGGCCAAACGACCAAGAACTGCATCCTGAGCATCCACAACAACCCACTCCTTGTTTACTGTGTTTTTGTTCGCCGAGATGGTTTTGTAGCTTAACGTATCCACGATTAACAAAAATTTAATTGATTTTCAATATATTACACTGCAACAAGACAGTCCCATCGCAAAATGGGAGTGCAAATATAGAGTTTAACAAATTGAATTACAAGAATGTATTGGAAATTTCCCGTAGCGGCTCAATAGATGGGGAAGCTAAGTGCCACATACGGCATATTATACAGGTTGTAAACACGCCGCTGTCTGTTATCCAGCAGCACCTTACGATTACTTTGCTTGCGGGTAACGTAGGCAATCTGACCGTGCAGGTATCCCAGCTTTACACCAAGCCTTTTAAAGAGAAAAACCCTTGCATAAATCTCTGACTGTCCATTGTAGTTCTTCAAAGCCAGCGGGGCAAAATTGAAAATTACCGGAGAAGTTGATATCCATTGCTGATAATAAGGCGCTCCTACGGTTGGTTCTACACTTGGTTCTTTATCGTAAAAACCGCGTCGCCTTGTACCATAAGATGCGCCGATAAGATCCGTATTCACACCAAGATCCACCCGCCAGATCCTGAAATTCGCGCCTATCACAAAACTTACGCCATTCGCAGAAACATTTGTGTATTCAAGAAAGTCGCTGTTCGATTTTTTTGAATAAAGATTGGTCCGCCCAGCATAATATCCCCACGCCCTGAACCCAAGTCCCGCGCGCAGCCAGGGCACATTGTTCGGACTGATTTCTTCATGGTAAAGAACCGAGGGAGCCCACGAAGTGCTGTTAAAACCCGCGCCTACATCCACACCTGCGCTTACCTGCGACTGTCGCTGCCCGAAAGCAATGCTGCTGGCTAATGTGAAGATTAAAAGCGGTAGTATGTGAATAGTTCTCATTCAAATGAAACTTGGATAAGTGATGATTTTAAAGCCTTAAAGTTATGACAGGCAAATATAACTTGCAGCACCAGAAGATTTGCGATATTGCAAATTTCAAGCTGCATTCCATTTCCTGATATTAAGTATAAACTAAACCCATGAAAATACTTTTCACCAAAACCTTATGGAGCAGCGCCATGTGCTTTACGCTCGTTCTGTTCTTTTGTTCCAAAATGCTCTACGCGCAGGATTCCGGCGAGCTGGCTTTCAGGCCTTTGTTTAATGGAAAAAACCTTGACGGCTGGGTGGACGTCAACACTTCCAAAGAAACCTGGAAAGTGAAAAATGGAACGCTGATCTGCTCGGGAAAGCCAATTGGCGTCATGCGGTCTGACAGACAATACGAAAATTTCATCCTCGAAGTGGAATGGAAACACATGGAAGCCGGCGGCAACTCGGGCATATTCGTGTGGAGTGAAGGAACACCACAGGAGCACGATCCGCTTACGAAAGCGATAGAAGTACAAATGCTTGAACTGGAGTATGCGCCGCAGCATAATGCAACAGAAGATTATGTACATGGCGAACTGTTCCCGACAATGGGAATGACCGCTATCCCCGATAACCCACGTGGTAACAGAAGCAAGTCGCTCGAAAAACGGTGCAAGGGCAAAGGAGAATGGAATAAATATGTGGTGGTTTGTATAGACGGCACTGTAAAGCTGTCAGTGAATGGAAAGTGTGTAAACGGACTGCGCAATTCTGAAAGAAAGAAAGGGTATATCTGCCTCGAAGCAGAAGGCGCTGAGATCCATTTCAGGAATATGAAAATAATGGAGCTCCCGGGCGGCATTACCTCGCCGGAACAAACAGCGCCGCTTGTCGACTGATTGTGAACTTGATTTTCTGCATTAACTTAGGTCAGCTATAACAATTCTTTTACATGAAAATCTCCTTCGTCGGGGCCGGGAACGTGGCCTGGCACCTTGCTCAGGCTTTTGAAGATGCCGGACACTGGATTTGTGAGGTATACAGCCGCGACACGCAAAAAGCCCGGCAGCTTGCCTCCAACCTGTACGATACCAACATCCAGCCCGACCTCAACTTCTCCGAAAGCGAAGCCGAAGTGATTGTTATCGCTGTCAGCGACGACGCGATTGAAAGTGTCTTAGAGCGCATTGTGCTCCCCGAAGGAGTAATACTGGTTCATACCTCAGGCACCCGCTCGCTCGCCGAATTTCAGAACCTGGTGGAGATTTACAGCGACGTATTTGTGCATACGGGCGTGTTTTACCCTTTACAGACTTTCACCAAAGAAGTCGAAATGGATTACCGCGAAATACCTTTTTGTATTGAATCAAAAACGGAGCTGATTGAAAACAAGCTGATGCAGCTCGCCCAGAGTATCAGTGACCAGGTCAACAGAATGGATTCGGACGAGCGGTTTATCCTGCATGTGGCGGCAGTTTTTGCTAGTAACTTCACCAATTACATGCTTACTGTTTCAAATGATATTTTGGAAAGGGAACAGTTGAATTTTGAGCTGTTAAAACCTTTGATTCAGACTACAATCTATAAAGCACTTGCTTCCGACGACCCTTCGCTGGTGCAAACGGGTCCGGCCCGGCGCGGTGACTGGAAGACAACTGCAAGGCACCTGGAATATCTGCAGGAAACTGATGAAGACTGGACCGAGATCTACCGGCTTTTAACGGACAAAATCAGGAATACCTACATCTCAAAATAGCAAATCCTGCGGGCGGGAAAAAAGTTAGCCTATATTTGCAGGATTCCCCAATTAACCATTTTCATGAGCGCCAACCTGACCGAGCGGTTCAAACAGATTACTACTTTCATTTTTGATATCGATGGTGTGATGACCGACGGAAGCGTTATCGCATTGGAAACCGGAGAACAACCCAGGTCATTCAATGTAAAAGACGGGTATGGAATCAACCGTGCTATTAAAATGGGTTATCGGGTTGCCATTATCTCAGCCCAGAACCAAATGGGCGTGCGAAAAAGACTTGAATACCTGGGTATAAGAGACATTTTCATCGGCACCTCTCCGGACGGAAAACTTCCTGTTTTCAAAAAGTATCTTGCAGAAACCGGTCTGAGTGAATCCGAGATCGTATTTATGGGCGACGATCTGCCCGATTACGAGGTGATGCGTACCGGCGTACTCTCAGCCTGCCCCGCCGATTCCACTGACGAAATCCTGGCATTGTCCGACTATATCTCTCCTAAAAATGGCGGTCACGGCGCAGTTCGCGATCTGATCGAGCAGGTGATGAAAGTGCAGGGAAAATGGATGGCTTGGTTTGAATAAATACATCCAAAGTGGAAAAAAAGCGGTACTTTCCTAATCTCAATGGCATTCGCTGCATTGCGGCACTTCTGGTTGTATTCCATCACCTGGAACAGGCAAAACATGCGCTGGGGATTGCCAATTTATACGAGCTGCCGATCATTCAGCACGCAGGAAGATTAGGCGTTGGTCTGTTTTTTGTACTCAGCGGATTTCTGATTACTTACCTGCTGCTCGATGAAAGAGGTCGCTTCGGCAATGTGGACGCCCGTAAGTTTTATCTCCGCCGCGTATTCCGGATCTGGCCCATTTACTTCCTGATTATTATCCTTTCATTTTTCGTCTTCCCCCACATTGATATTCTTGATTATCCGGGTATTGATGAAAAGTTGAGAACAAACTCGGTTGAAAGATTAACGCTCCTCTTTTTAGTCTTGCCGAATTACGCATTCGTGCTGTACGACTTACCTTACTGGTGCGCGCAAGCGTGGTCCATTGGAGTGGAAGAGCAATTTTACTATTTGTGGCCGTGGCTGATCAAGTATCCTAAAAGACGCATTCCGATAATCATAGCTTTTCTTGCTATTTCCGCAGCATTGCTTTATGCCGGCATTACGCTGCTTGATCCTTCGGAAGAAGCCAGGAATGCGATTATCTCTACCTTCCTCGGACAATTCCGAATTCAGACCATGGCGCTGGGCGGGCTGTGTGCGTGGCTGGTTTATAATGACAAAAACTCAATACTTGATCTGCTTTTCAGGAAAGACGTACAGATTGTTGCCTACGTTCTACTTGCGGGGCTTTTCTTGTCCGGCGTGCATTTCTTTGGTTTCCTGGAAGTCTACGCGCTCTTTTTTGCCTTCTTTATTCTTAATGTATCCTGCAATCCGAACTCCATGATCAGTCTGCAAAATCCGGTAATGGATCATTTAGGTAAGATCTCCTACGGACTTTACATTTACCACGTAGTTGTGATTGTTTTAATTATCAATCTGCTGAATAAGTACCTGCCCGATTGGAGTGGAACTTCTTACCAGATAGCACTTTACGTACTCACATTCGTCGGTTCGGTCGCAGTAGCCTCATTCTCGTTTTCCTATTTTGAAAAACCCTTACTGGAATTCAAAGACAGGAAATTCGGCAGGTAAGCTTTACTTTTCAACCAGCTCCGACATTTTGTAGAAATAGAGATCCTCCTTTTGCGCCTCTTTCAAAATCGCTTCTAAAAAGTCGACGCTGAATCCATATTCACCATTTTCAGGAGATTTGTACAGGGGTTCGTGTCCAAAAAGCATTAAAGAAGTCCTCGTCTTTTTAGCTTTCTGAATTGCATCCTTCATTTCCTGTACTGTCAGTCCGGAATCAATATCTATCAATAGCGCGTCTACTGCGTTTTGTTTATTAAAATCGTAAAAAATCCACGACATCAACCGGGGAGCCAGTGCATACATCTGAAATCCCAGCAGCTTGCGTTTTGAGATTGCTACATCGCGGATGATCTTAAAACCATTCGCAAACAGCACAGAATCGACCTGCTCATTGTGATTTCCACCAGGATGCGCGTAAGAAGTCGGTTTGAACCCCGCGGCTGACATATACCCCATTCCCGGTTTAATTTCAGTTTCATAGTAGCCCATTGGCCCCTCTGCTTCTATCAGCTGCGTCGATCTGCCGTGAATTGTTCCATGAAAACCGATCTCGTGACCGTCCTTTTCTAGCTGCCTCAACTTAGTGATTTCGTCAGCAGATAAACTATCGGGACAAGTGATAAAAAATGTGACTTTTGCATTGTACTTCTGAAAAAGCGGCCGCAGATTGTACCATTCGTCGATAAAATGGTCGTCAAAAGAAATAGCAATTCCGCCTCGCTGATCCGCGCTTCCCTTCTGCTGACAGCCAGCACCAGTTACCCAGACACAAATCAGGGTAAAAAGCAATATTGCATTATTTCCGGCAATGAGCTGTTTCAATACTTCGGGAATGAAATGTTATTTTCGCTAAATTAATCACACAAATGAAAATACTGCACACAGCCGACTGGCATATCGGCAAAAAGCTCGACCTGTATTCCAGGCTGGATGAACAAAGGCTTGTACTGGAAGAAATCTGTGAGATAGCGGAGCGTGAGCAGGTCGATGCGGTAGTTATTGCCGGTGATCTTTTTGACAATTACAACCCTTCGTCCGAAGCTACGGAGCTACTATACAGCACATTACACCGACTTTCCGCAAATGGAGCACGTGCAGTGATCGCGATAGCGGGTAACCACGATTCTCCTGAACGCATTCAGGTACCCGACGCACTGGCAAAGGTATGCGGCATTCTGTTTGTCGGATTTCCCAATACAGAAGTAAAACCGTTTTGTACGCAGGGAAAAGTCGATATCGTGCAGACAGCGCGCGGTTTTATCGAAATAAACTTACCTAATTGCGATTTCCCCCTTCGGATTTTACATACTCCTTATGCCAATGAACAGCGACTTAAAACTTTCCTTGGCGTGGAAGATTCGGAAGAATTGCTCAGGCTGCATTTGCAGGAACACTGGCAAAAGCTGGCAGACAAATACCTCGACGAGAAGGGATTTAACCTGCTTGCCACCCATTTATTCGTAATGAAAAAGGGAGAGCCGATTCCCGAAGAGCCGGAGGAAGAGCGGCCTATCCTTCATATTGGTGGCGCGCAAGCCATTTACACCGAAAATTTCCCGGATAAGGTGCATTACATTGCACTTGGACATTTGCACCGGTTTCAGGTTGTTGATAAGAAACCTGCGCCATCGGTTTATTCAAGCAGTCCGCTTGCTTACAGTTTTTCAGAATCCAATCAGACCAAGTATGTTGTTCTGATTGATGCAGCAGCAGGGAAACTCCTGAACTATCAGCCCATTGAACTTACAAAAGGCAAAAAGTTGAGAAGGAGGAGCTTTAACAGCATCGACGAGGCGCTCATCTGGCTGGCCGAATATCCCGACGATCTCATTGAACTGACCATCATTTCCGACAATTACCTGGAAGCTGCTGACAAAAAGCGCTTAATGGAAGCACATCCGGGTATTATTCAGATCATCCCCCAAATTAAAAAAGCAGAATTGGCAGAAGCGAGCTCCGAAATTGACCTTTCGCTCAGTATGGAAAAGCTGTTTCAGGAATATTTCAAAACCAAAAACAAAGGCCAGGAACCTTCGGAAGGTTTATTGGAGGTATTTAGGGAAGTGTTGGGAACGGAGGGGGACTAACATCCGGAGGCCCACGCAGAGCTCCGGATGTTATCAGCTATTTTACATTTACCACTTCGATACCGAACTTGTAAGGCGCTTCTCCAACCATACTAATCGTATACAGCTTTCCATTACGATAAAATACAAATCTCGGCGTGCCCCGAAGGAGAATTTCATTGTCCCGCGTCAGCTCCGGATAATGCGCAATCTGAATCGACTTTCGGTTTTGCGTTGCCGCATAAATCGTTTTGCCGTCGTCGCTGAATGCAAAGTCGGAAAACATCAGGCTCCCGCGCTGGATCATACCTTTATATTCCATAGCTTTGGTGGTCAGGTACACCGCACCTTCCCCGCCGGTCACCAGGTAATCACCGCTCCTGGAAATCCTGAAAATATTTGGGTTCAGAGGAAAATCCCCGTGCTGGGTGTCGTCCATGTGCAGCAGAATTTCTCCCTTGGCATTCAGTTCAAAATACTCCATATCTATCGGGCTGACGCTGCGGGAAATCGAGATGATCTTTTGCTGGCCGGGTACAAACCGCAACCGGTCGCCTTCAAAACCACCATTACCTGCGATATTGATCCCTGTTGCTCTAGAATATGTTCGTACGGGTTGTTCCCACCAGGGCGACGGCGTCACCGAAGCCGCAAGGTAGCCGCTGTTGTTGGTCACCACGCAAGGTGTCGACAGTCCCGTATTGATCGATTTCTTCAATGTCAGCTTGTCGGCGTCGTACACATAAATCCAGCCATCACTGCTGGGTATGTAAACTTCCATTCCAAAGCCGTTATCACCTACATCGATGAATCCCGGTGTGCCTTGCAAGGTAACACTA
This sequence comes from Dyadobacter crusticola DSM 16708, assembly GCF_000701505.1. Taxonomy (GTDB): domain Bacteria; phylum Bacteroidota; class Bacteroidia; order Cytophagales; family Spirosomataceae; genus Dyadobacter; species Dyadobacter crusticola. The sequence goes on from NZ_JNJB01000008.1 coordinate 242,743, forward strand.
CCTGTTTCTTCAAACGTATCGATGTTGATAACCCGCAATTTCCCGGCCCCTTTATCTACAATGTAAAAACGATTCGATGTCGGGTGCATGACTACATCTTCGGGATTGTACAGGAAGACCGATCCTGCCGGGTTGTCCACCTTGATTGAATTACTGTTCCTCGAACTTTCAGTTTTCGTAACTACTCTCAGATAGTAGAAAATCTGTGTCGAGAATGGCGCGAGCGGATCCAGCATGGTTAATGTATTAATATCATCAACCGTAGCGACCAAACTTTCATTCGCAGAGTTCTCCGCTTCACTCCGGTAGATTTCATAGGACCTGAAATCATCGCCCGCATACTTTGTCCATACCAATGCAATATTGGATTCCTTTTTGACGGCACTTGTCAAGGTGACCGGCTTTGGAGCCGTTGTGGAAAGCGCAAAAGTGAATGTCGATGAATATTGATCCTTGTCCGTCGCGGTTACAGTAATGGTATGCTGCCCTTTGGACAAGCTTTTCGTAAAGGCCACATTTCCTTTCTGATCGGGCGAAGATGTGTGGAAAACACCATCCAAGCTACTTTCCCACTTCACGGTAATGTCGTTCGGAGAAGTATCCTGATCGGTAATATCCGCTGAAAAGTTGATCTGATCATTGGGTGAATAGGCCGCCGGAAGTGCCGGTAATATGAGCTTAATCTCCGGTGCAATGGCGGTAGTAACACCCTTGACAATGCTAATAAAGACTTTCACCAGCGAATCCTTCCGGATTTCCACGACACTCTTGCCTGAACCAAAACCGGTTTGGCTGGCAAATACCTCATACGAACCGGGCTTAATGCCTTTCAACAGCACACTTCCAAACTCGTCCGTAATGCCCTGAATGCTTTGCGGTTTTGTGAACACATTTACATTCTTTGCAGGAACTTGATTGTAGTTCTCGGAGAGATAAACTGTTACGAAAAGGTCACCTGTGGTAATTTTTGGGTCAATTTCTTTTTTACAGCCGCCAAGCAACATTACACATGCCGCCAGCATGCGCACAATGGGTAGTTTTTTAATCATGTAACACTGAAGATCAGGGGTAAAATAATGGTTACAAATTTATCTCTTTCAATCAGATAACTGCAATTATTTCACCTTATTTAAACAGTATTACTCTATCAGTAAGCTATCCGCGTCCGCATTTAAACAAAAGAGGCTATTCCGGATAGAAATAGCCTCTTTGCGTCCTATTTGGTCGTGATGAATCTCAGCTCGCTCTTCTCAACTTCGCTTCAATAGTCTGTTGTGTATGTGGTACAATGCGAAGACGCTCTTTTGGGATCAATTTGCCAGTGTCGATGCAGATTCCGTAAGTTCCGTTTTTAATGCGGATCAATGCATTTTCAAGCTGAACCGAATATTTTTGAAGGCGGGCTGCCAGCTGGCTCAGGTTCTCGCGCTCACTTGCATCTGCTCCATCCTCTACCAACTTCGCCGATCCCGCAGTTATATCTGTTCCGCTGTCATTCTTTTTACTCAATCCTCCTTTAATGTAATTGAGCTCGCTCATAGTAGCATCCAATTTTCCACGAATAAGCTCTTCAAACTCCCTTAATTCTTCCTCTGAATATCTTGTGCGTTCTTCTTGCATGATCTTAATGAATTATGTTATCTATATGAAGGAGCGTTTTCAAATACAAAAATACGAGTATCCGGCTATTTATGCACATTTAAATCGGCATCCGCTTTCTACAAGAAACTTACTGACACTGATATGAGGGTAATAACCAACAAAGCCACAACCTGTTTCAGGAAATGGCTTTGTGGTATAACAATGCACTTTTACTTGTACATAACCGACTTCACGGCATCTACTACCCGCTTCGCGTTTGGCAGTATCTCTTCGATCAGAGTCGGTGCGTATGGAAGTGGTACATCCCGGTTTGTTACGCGGATTACCGGAGAATCCATATAATCAAATGCGTGACGCTGAATGTGATAAGTTACCTCTGTGGCAATAGAACCCAGCGGCCAGGCTTCCTCAACAATCACGCAACGGTTTGTTTTCTTAACTGATTCAACAACAGTTGCATAGTCGATCGGACGAACAGTCCTTAAATCCACCAATTCAACATCGATACCTTCTTTTTCCAACTGCAGAATCGCCGGCATTACCACTCTCGGGATCATTTTACCAAATGAAACAATGGTAACATCTTTTCCCTGGCGTTTCACATCAGCTTTGCCCAGCGGAATCAGGTATTCTTCATCCGGGATCTGCATTTTGTCACCGTACATTACCTCGGATTCCATAAAAATGACCGGGTTATTGTCACGGATTGATGATTTCAAAAGTCCTTTCGCGTCATACCCATTTGAAGGAACAACTACTTTCAAACCTGGTGTATTGGCGTACCAGTTTTCGAAGTTCTGAGAGTGCTGTGCACCAAGTTGACCTGCATTCCCGGTTGGTCCGCGAAATACGATCGGACAGCCGTACTGACCGGCAGACATCGAAAGAATCTTCGCAGCACTATTGATGATCTGATCAATTGCAACCAGTGAGAAGTTGAAAGTCATGAATTCAACGATCGGGCGAAGTCCGTTGCCCGCTGCTCCTACCGCGATCCCTGCGAAACCAAGCTCAGCAATCGGTGTATCAATCACGCGTTCCGGCCCGAATTCGTCCAGCATTCCCTGACTGGCTTTGTAAGCTCCGTTATATTCTGCAACCTCTTCCCCCATCAAAAAGACACTTTTGTCAAGGCGCATCTCTTCCGACATTGCGTCGCGAATGGCATCTCTGAATGCTAATTCTTTCATTCGTAATTATATAATATTTAATCTTAGAAGAAACCTTCGCAAAATCCAGCTAATTCAATCAACTACTTTGCCCGGTTACATCAAAAGAGGTTTGATAAACTAGTTTTCAAAACGTCTGGTAAAATTAGAGAAACAAGCCCAATTCTCAAATCTTTAAAAACCCATTCAGCCAAATATCACCGGCTTATTTGAAGCGGGCTGTGCATTAAACGGGAATTACGTCCACTTCCACCGTAAGCGTATGTTTGCCATAACTGAAAATGATCCCTTTCAATGGTGGCACGTCGCTGTAATCACGTCCCCAGGCCGTAACAATATGCCGCTCGCCGGGTACCACATTGTTAGTGGGATCAAAATCACACCAGCCGAAATCGGGTATAAAGACCGATATCCAGGCATGCGATGCATCAGAACCCTGCAACTTGGGCCTGCCGGGAGGCGGGAGGGTTTCGAGGTAACCGCTCACATATCTCGTAGCAAAGCCGAAGCTTCGGATACAGGCAATTGCCAAATGCGAGAAATCCTGACAAACTCCTTTTCGTGCAGCCAGTACCTCTTTAATCGGCGTGTGTACCGTCGTAAAATCAGGTACAAAATCGAACTCGGTGTAAATTTTACGACAAAGATTGCGGACGCATTCATAGAGCGGAACACTGTCTACAAAGCAATCCCTGCCAAATGCGACAATTTCCTCGTCCCATTTCACCAGCGGACTCGGCAGCATGTATTCCAGCAATGCGATCTTCAAAGACCGGTCGCTAACCAGCCGCTGGCGGGCTGCAGAACAAGTGATTTCAGAAGGCATAAACAACGTACCTGTGTTCGTTGCCTCCCTTTCCACAATGCTGGTTGTGAGCACAGTCAGTTCCTTATGCGGCGAATGCAGCGAGAAGTAATGCGTTTTATTTCCGTAAAAATCCGTTCGCTCTACTACTTGTGAAGGCTCCGGGCTGATCTGAATGTTAAAGTCGCTGCACGTTTGACCGGGCAAAGTGCGGGGTGTAAGGCAAAGCAGGCTATGGTAATTATTCACTGCCTGCGCGTACTTGTACTTTGTTTTATGTACCAGCTTATATTTCATCGGTATTGTAATCGGCCGGTTCAAAGAAAGAATGATGCATGATCGCGTGACTGAAATACATGTTCGTGAGACTGGTAGATACCGAGCTGATCAATTTGGAAACTTCCGACAGCAGGCTGAATAATTCAGTCCGTTCCGAAACACGGTTGCTTTTACACAAATCAGCTACATTCGCGAGCTTGACTAGCGTAGCTGCCTTTAAAACGGACCTTTCCGCTTCATTCAGTCTGTCGCCTCGTGTGGTAATGGGCAATTGTGCCAGATTCTTATTGAGTTCGTCGAGCATGTACACCAGCGAATAAGGCAGTGTTTTTTCCAGCAAAACCATATCCAGCATTGCCTCCACACTTAAATGCGATTTATAAATCTGCCGGTAATTCACCAGCGAATGATGGTTGATCAAAGTCGCTTCGATCAATTCATTCTCAACGGCCTGGGAGTTGCGTACACCGAAATTGGATTGTATCACACTAATCCGGGACAAAATGCGCTCAATCAGCTTGCCCGTTTCCAACAACAGAAAACTATTGTCGCGCGGCATACTTTCGGCAATCACGCCCAGGAAAGTGAACATATTGTTAAAAAGTCCGTCGAGCGTTTTCTGGATATTGTTGCTGTTCATGCTCGACGCATTCCTGATCTCGTGAAACCCATTGTCAATCAGGTCCACGATCCGCCAGATTTCCAGGTCCCATTGATTCCGTACTGCGCCCACTGCATTCAAAAACGCACCGATGTTCGAAGCGATCGAGCCTGGGCGGTTTGTATTGGATATCAGATCGATAATTTCATTATATGGATCCTGGAAATGATCCGTTCCTTCATCCAGGAAGCCGGGGTAAGTCGCTGACAAATGCGTTACGGATTGCAGCAAAACCTTGATATGCTCCTGCTTGGCAGATCCGCCGAAGTTTCTGTCAAGATTCAGCACGTTAATGGTGATGTTCATAAACTTGATCACCGCCATTGTGCGCTCGCAGTACCTGCCTACCCAGAACAAATTCTCCGCGCTCCGGCTGGGCAGCGAAACGTGCTTGTTAACTGCCGCCGGACTTGGTAAACTGATCTTCTCCTGAATATCCTCTGTCTTATCGGAAACAATCCAAGTATCCTTCGACAAGCCGCCGTATTGATTTGAAATCACAAACCTGTCTTTCACTGGCGAGCTGCGCGTCAGTCCGCCCTGCATTACGTGGTACCCTTTTTCGTCAGCGACCATGAATGCGCGCAGTGCCGCATACCGGGGTACGATATTGCCGTCGATTAATGAAGGAGTGGTAGAAAGGCTGACTTCCTGCTGGGCGATAAACTCATGCGGGCTCTGCGAAATCATTCTCTTTACTTCTTCCTTTTGCTGGTAGCTCAGTAACCTGCCGTAAATGGACCGGAACTTCGTTTTGCGATTGGCTTTTTTAATGATCAGCTCGTCCAGGTGGTCGAGTACGTAATTGAGCTCTTTGGTATGCCCGCACCACCAGGTGGCCACCGAAGGCATAATCAGTTTTTCACCCAAAAAGTATTGGCTGATATTCTCAATAAATGCGAGAAATGCATGATTTTCCAACACACTCGAACCCGGTGCATTCACTACCTGCACATTTCCCATTCTGATCGCCTGCAGCAAACCCGGCACGCCGAGCCGTGAATCTTCGCGCAGTTCGAGTGGATCGCACCAATCGTCGTCGATACGTCGCAGGATCACATCCACTTTCTGCAGACCATCAATGGATTTCAGCCACACACAGCCATTACGAACGAGCAGATCGTCGCCCTGAGCGAGTGTGTAACCCAGGTAAGAAGCCAGGTAAGCGTGCTCGAAATAGGCTTCGTTACTTGGTCCGGGCGTTAGATAAACGATATTGGGCGCGTCCTTGCTTTTATCCGCAAGGCGCAAAATAGTACTTTGAAGATTATTGAAATAAGGCGCCAGCTTGCTGACATACATTCCGTCGGCCAGCTCAGGCAGCAGCTTGCTCATTACAACCCGATTTTCGAGGGTATAACCCGAACCTGACGGAGCCTGGGTGCGGTTATCGACGATCCACATTTGTCCATCCGGGCCGCGCGCCATATCTGCGGCATACAATATAAGCTGATTGGCGCCTGGCACTTTGATATCAATGCACGGCCGGAAGAAGCCCGTATTATCGAAGATCAGCTCGGCAGGAATGATTCCGTCTTTCACAAGGTTCCTGGGACCGTAAAGATCTTTCAGCATCAAATCCAGCAGAATAGCCCGCTGCTGCAAGCCTTTCGCGATATGATTCCATTCCTTTTGTTCAATCAAAAAAGGAATAGGATCAAGCTGCCAGGGGCGGTTCATGCCGTCGGGTGAACCGTATACATTGTAAGTAACCCCATTCTCCCGCAGCTTACCGATAATCTCCTGATTCCGGCTTTTCAGTTCATCCAAACCAAGCTTTTCAAGCGTTGCAAACAATGCATTCCAATGTGGCTTGACATTCCCGCGCAGGTCGAGCACCTCATCGTAGGAGCTCAGGCCGCTTCGATAGGATTGTAAAAGATTCACGGCAGCCTCAGTAAGCATAAATGACAGGGATATCCACTGAAAACTATTTTGATTTCCAGTATTTACGTAAATCCAGCGTATTTGGATACTCCGGATTAATTAATTCAATAGGTGTATCCGCCTTCATTTCTTTTTTGGTCTCGGCGATAAAACGCGAAACTGTGCCCGACGATTTTTCCATGATCTGCACTTCCTGCCGCGAGGAAGGCGTGTGTCCAAAGCCTTGGAACAAGCTGATCTTACGCGATTCTGCTTCAAATGCATTGACAGGATGGGTGTCAAAAGCGCGCCCGCCGGGGTGCGAAACGAAGTAGGTACATCCGCCCAATATACGGTTATTCCAGGTATCCACAATGTCAAAAACCAGTGGCGCATCTGCCCCGATAGTGGGGTGTAATGCCGACGGCGGGTTCCAGGCTTTGTAGCGGATCCCGGATACATATTCCCCTTTAATACCCGAGCTCCGCAGCGGCACGCGGCAGCCGTTACACACCAGAATGTGCCTGCCTTCCACAAATCCGCTCACTTTCACCTGTAACCTTTCCAACGAGGAATCTACAAAACGCGCGGTACCGGAGTTGGACAGCTCTTCACCGAGCACGTGCCAGGGCTCGATGCCCAAACGGAGATCGAGCTGGATATTGTCGACCGTAATACCCCCATAATGCGGGAAACGGAATTCAAAGAATGGATCAAACCACGAGATATCGAAATGATAACCTGCGTCTTTGAGATCATTTACCACATCTACCATATCCAGATAAGCAAAATGCGGCAGCAGAAAGCGATCGTGCAGCTCGGTACCCCAGCGGATCAGCTTATGCTTATAGGGATTCTTCCAGAATTTGGCGATCAATGCGCGGATCAGCAGCGTTTGAACCAGGTTCATGTGCTTGTGCGGCGGCATATCGAATGCACGGAATTCGAGGATACCCAATCTTCCCGTCGACGAGTCTGGTGAATACAGCTTGTCCATACAGAACTCCGACCGGTGGGTATTGCCTGTTATATCAACCAGCAGGTTCCTGAAAATCCTGTCCACCATCCAGAAAGGCACTTCTTTGTCTTCCGGGATCTGGTCAAATGCAATTTCAACTTCATATAACCTTTCATCCCGGCCTTCATCAATCCTCGGCGCCTGACTGGTGGGGCCAATGAATGGACCCGCAAACAGGTAGCTCAATGCAGGGTGATGCTGCCAGTAGGTCAGCAGGCTTCTCAACAAATCAGGGCGGCGCAGAATGGGACTGTCCGCCGGTTTCGCGCCTCCGATGGTTACGTGGTTACCTCCGCCAGTCCCCGTGTGGCGACCATCCACCATGAATTTATCAGTACCTAACCTTGAAAAGAATGCCTCTTCGTACAATGCACTGATATTATCAACCAGCTCCTGCCAGTTTTTAGCAGGATGAATATTTACTTCAATTACTCCCGGATCCGGCGTAACAATCAGCTTTTGAACCCGGTAATCAGAAGGTGTAGGATAACCTTCAATACGGACGGGCATTTTCAGCTTTTCCGCAGTCGCTTCAATGGAAGCGATCAGATCAAGGTAATGTTCCAGATAATCGGTTGGCGGCAGGAAAACATAGATGATCCCATCCCGCTCCTCCACACAAACTGCCGTCTTCACAATCGGAACATCAAACAAAATACCTTCGTCCCTTTCATCCCTTTTCTCCCCTTCATCCTTATTAAAAGGTAACTCGTAAGCAGGCGCAACAGAACCGTACCGGTTTTGTACAACATATTTGTAATCAGGCAATGAAGGCAGATCTTCAAACGGGCTGCGTTCGACCGGCTGATCTCGTTTTTCTTTCGCTACTTCGGGCAGTGCTTTCAATGGAAGCCTGTAACCCATTGCTGAGTTTCCCGGGATCAAAAAGCAATTATTTCTCCTGAACTGCCACGCAGAGCTCGTCCAGTGATTGCCCTTCTCATCCCATTTCACCGGCAACACAAACCCCGCTGGGTTGTTCAGGCCTCTTTCCAGCACTTTGGCCAGTGTTCTTCTTTCAATGGAATCTTTGAGATTTACTTTCAACGGATCCACATTGACCGGCAGCTTTCCCTCCTCCATTGCCCAATAAATCGGGTCTTCGTAAGCCGGGGTAATGTTATTTGTATCAATGCCGAGGTATTTCGAAAGCTCGGTCATGAAAGTCTCGGCTTCTCGGAAGGTATACTTCGTCCCGTTCTCTTTGGCTACCAGTTCATCATTGCGCCACATCGGCACACTGTCGTTTCTCCAGTACAATGCGTACTGCCAGCGCGGGAACTGCTCGCCCGGGTACCACTTGCCCTGACCGAAATGCAGCAGTCCGCCGTGCGCAAAACGCTTTTTAAGCCTGAGGGAAAGATCGTAAGCCAGCTGGCGTTTCATTGGCCCGTCGGCCGCCGTGTTCCATTCCGGGGATTCAAAATCGTCGATAGAGATAAATGTAGGCTCGCCGCCCATTGTGAGACGGACATCGTTTTCCTGCAAATCCTTTTCCACATCGTATCCTACCTGCATTACCTGGGCCCATTGCTCTTCGGTGTAGGGTTTGGTAACGCGCGGATCTTCGTGTATCCTGTAAACTTTGTTGTCAAATTCAAATGTAACCTGCGCAATGTCGGTCGCGCCTGAAACCGGCGCTGCACTGGCGTAATCAGGTGTGCAGCAGAGGGGAATGTGGCCTTCGCTGGCGAACAGACCGGACGTCGGATCCAATCCGATCCAGCCTGCGCCTGGGACGTAAGCTTCTGTCCACGCATGCAGATCCGTAAAATCAGCCTCAGGCCCGGAAGGTCCGTCGAGCGACTTGATATCCGAAGTAAGCTGCACAAGGTAGCCGGACACAAAGCGCGCCGCTATACCCAAATGCCGCAACACCTGCACCAGCAGCCACGCGGAATCCCGGCAGGAGCCGCTTTTAATGTTCAGTGTACTCTCGCAGGTTTGCACCCCGGCCTCCATCCTGATATTGTAATGGATCGCCTTATAAAGTTCCTGGTTCAAATGCACCAGAAAATCAACTGTCTTAATATCCCTGTTAACCTTCGATCTTTCAACAAAATCCATCAGCAGCGGCCCTGACTCACGAGGTTCGAGGTACGGACCAAGCTCCATTTTGAGTGTTGGATCGTAATTGAATGGGAACATCTCCGCATATTCTTCTACAAAAAAGTCGAAGGGATTGATCACCTGCATTTTGGCAATCACCTCCACGTCAATGCTCAATTCCGTAGTTCTTTCAGGAAAAACAACCCTCGCCTGGTAGTTTCCGAAAGGATCCTGCTGCCAGTTGATAAAGTGGTTTTCAGGCGTAATTTTCAATGAATAGCCTTCAATGGGTGTACGGGAATGCGGGGCTGGGCGCAGCCTAAAAATATGCGGTGAAAGTGAAACACTCCGGTCAAACTGATATTTGGTCTTGTGCGAAATAGCAACTTTTATAGCCATAGTTGGAGTATTACAATAATTCAAAGTAATTTGGTATCCAGGATTATACCTGACCCTAAAAAAGCGGTTTATAGTTGTTTTTCAAAATATATACCGGCAGTAAATAGTATATGCAAAATTTTATTTCATTCAATGGACAGACACGAACCGCGCGTGCTTGATCACTTCTGAGAGGAGACATTGTTAGGAACGTGCGGATAGCTTAATTCATTCCAAAACAAATGCGCCCGGAATAGCCGGTTCAAGCTGATAATTGTTTTAAAAGTTGCGTAATTCGCCTTCATCCTAACCATTTATCTGTTATTAATTTTAAAATGAAAATCGCAATTATCGGCTGCGGCAACATGGGAATGGCGTTTGCGCGTGCCTTTCTCAAATTTGACCTTGTTAAAAAAGAAGACTTTTTACTGGTAGAGAAAAGCGTCGACCGAATGGAGAGCCTGACCAGTTTTCAACCAGGCGTGATTACTGGCGTGATCGGGCCGCAGATCGGCGAATATGACCTGATTATCCTGTCCGTGAAGCCGCAGGATTTTGCGTCGGTAGGCGATAGTTTACGAGAAGTAGTAAAGCCCAATCAGGTCGTTCTGTCTATTATGGCCGGTATTACGATTCAAAGTATTCAAAATACATTACAGCATAAAGCGGTGATCCGCGCGATGCCGAATACGCCGGCGATGCTGGGAATGGGCATTACTGCCTACGCAGCTTCGCCTGAAGTGGATATACAGCAGTTAAGAAGGGTCGAAAACCTGATCAATGCAACGGGAAGGTCAGTCTTCCTGGAAAATGAAGAACAGCTGAATGCAGTTACTGCACTGAGCGGCAGCGGGCCGGCTTATTTCTTTTATGTGGTGAAAGCGATGATCGATGCTGGAAAACAAATGGGTTTCGAGGAATCTGTGGCTGCATTGCTTGTGAAGCAAACCATGCTTGGCTCTTACCACCTGATCAATACGGCGGACAAGTCACTCGATGACCTGATCAAAGCAGTAGCTTCCAAAGGCGGAACAACAGAGGCTGCTCTGCGGGAATTTGAAGGCGGAGAATTGGATGATACTTTGAAAAAAGGCATTATCGCTGCGCAGGTAAGGTCGACTGAACTATCGAAAGGCTAAATTCCTTTTCAAGTTTTACACACATTCAATCAACAAATAATGGAAGCAAGATCAGACAAACTGGCTACACTGGACATTGTCCTGAACGGCCTGATGCGGAGGTACAAAGAGCGCGTGCCTGATGTGGGCACTATCCTGAATGCGATGGTGCGCACAGGTATTATCAAAAGTGCCGACGAAATTGAAAACGACCATATTGCATTCCGGACAATGGGTGTGCCTCAACTTGGTGTGCAATCGTTCGAGAAGATTTTCCTGCATTATGGTTATGAAAAGCGCGACCATTATTTTTTTGAAGGGAAAAAGCTGGATGCCTGGTGGTACAGTCCGCCACGCGAGACTGACCCTCGCATTTTCGTCAGCGAGCTGCGCGTAGGCGATCTTTCGGAAGAGGCACAACGCATTATCCGTAGCTACACCGACGAAGTAACAAGCGACCCTGCTGATTCGCTCGATCTGGACAATGGGCTGGAAGTAGATGCATTTCTTCACAAGCCGCTGTGGCGCACGCCCACGGTCTCGGATTATCAGACTTTACTAAAAGAAAGCGAATATGCGGCTTGGGTGATTTACAACAGATATTACCTCAATCACTTCACGATCAGCGTACATAACCTTCCCGAAGGCTACAATACTGTTGCTGACTTCAATGCTTTTTTAGAGGATATCGGGATAAAACTGAATACTTCGGGCGGAAAGATCAAAGTAAGTCCGGACGGAGGCTTACTGCAAAGCTCGACTATTGCCGAAATGATCGACGCGAAATTTGCAAATGGCGAAAAATTGCGGATTTCTGGTTCTTACGTAGAGTTTGCCGAACGAAAAGTGCTGCCTGATTTCAAAGACATTCCTGCTGCAGAAGTTTTAAGAAAACACCGCAGAGATGGTTTCGAAGCTGGCAATGCGGACAAGATTTTCGAGAGTACTTACACTACGCAGACTGGGAAGTGAGGGACTTCAAATGCTTTCTTTTCTTGTGTTACGAATCGTCAGAATTCTGATTAAGTCATCGTTCACAATTTCATAGTAGATCAAAGTGTGCTTCTTCATTACACATTCACGCACACCAGATTTCGACGCTGATGCCCGGTACATGTAAGGCATTTTACTGATTAGATCAATTTGTTGGGTAAGGCTTAGAAGAAAGTCTAGCTTGGCTTTCTCTGACCAGCGAGCGGCTAAATAGGCCGCTATTTCCTCTATATCCCCGCGAGCTCTGTCAGATATAGTCTAACGTTCAATGCCATAGGTGGACTTCATGTGATCAAAGAATCAGAATGTTTTCCAGAATCGAAATCGGATAATCCTTCCACGATCGCTGCTTTTGTTTTATCGTCAAGAACTTCCCAGAAATCTTCTTGCGATTTGGCCTCGCGAGAAAGTAGAATGAGATACGCCTGCAAAACTGCGGTATCGTCGATACCATCTATCAACGCGTGCAGGCTGGATTTAAGATCGTCTTGACTCATACGGGTTTAATTTCTTGAAAGCGTACTGTTAATATATGAATTACTTTTAAATACTTAAAAGTTAGAATCGATCCGGGAAGTAACCGAGCTCAAAGGTTCTGAAATTTCATATAAAACGTCGGGATCAAAATCGAGCGGGGCTGCGATCGGAGCTCCATTGTAATCGATTATTGAAGCCAGATCGTCCCAGTAAATTGTCCTGCCGTCAGTTTTCGCTTTTTTAAAAGTATCTGTTTGTAACAGTTGAAAGTAAATACTCTCTGGTTTTTGAAAATACTCAGCCAAAAAAGCCCCGAAGTCAATGACCCGCACGACTCCGTCTGACCACAACGCAGTGATCACAAAAGCGTCGATTGCTATTATCTTTTTGATCCTGGGATTCATTATTGCAAAGGTCTGATTTTCCTGAACTGAGCATTGTCTTTCTGAGACTCGAAGTAGTTAATATACAACTCTTCCCTGTGAAGTTCAACCCAAGCCTGCACAAGGCGGATTTGTTTACGAGGTAAATCTCTTGCCAGTATATTGCCGGACTCAATCGAGAATTGCGCCTCCTGCCCGGCATATTCCGCATGAAATGCGGCGGAAGGTGGTCTTTAAAATACATAAAAATTACAATTCCGAAAAAACGGGTATCTCTGGCATATGTTTAACGGATAGTGTGTTAGTTGTCCCACAAAAATAACCTTTATTCTGCAACCAGAAAGTGCACGATCCGGCAGGCGGTACCGATGCTTTCCGTGTTCTTTTCAGAAGAGATTGTCACTGTCAATGTGTGCTTGCCAGCGGATAATTCGTCGTCGAGCATGAGGTACCAGGGTAAATGCAGCTGCGTACTCCACCTTGTAAAAAGATCCAGCATTTTAGGTTTCTTGCCGTCGATAGCGTACGAAATGATCCCCGCATCCGGACCGGAAATGATCGCTATCCCCACGCCGCGACCTTTAAACGGCAGCTCGAAAGACGCATTTGCAGTTTCGCCAACCAGCATTGGTACACCAACAAATCCTTCGCGGGTAGACAGTTCTGTAGCCGGCTTCCAGCTCGGATTTAATGTAAATGCATTGCGGTTTTTAGCCTCTTCAATGGAGTGGTAACTTGCCTTTTCGTAGGAGAATTTATCAATTGCAGTTGGGAACTGGCCCGATATCTCGGCGTTACTGAAATCCTTTTTCAACAATTCTTTGATAGTCTGAAAATAAATCTCCTGCCCAAATGGAGACGGATGTAAATCCTTGAAATCGTATTCCCACGAAAATTCCCCGGCTTTAATCCTGTCGTAGACTTCTTTGGCAAGATTGATGAATGCAGTTCCGTAATATCTCGCAATGCGCTGGTGCACTGCCACTTCCTTAGGCTCTTTCCCTTTCTCGTAGTCGGCATTTTTCAACGGTTCTGCGAAAGCCATTAACACGACATTCGCTTTCGGGTTCACTGCGTGCATTTGCCTGACGATACCTTCCAGCGCGCGAACCTGCGCTTTTTCGCTAAATCCATTTCCCCGGTCATTTACAGCCGATTCGAGAAACAACAGATCGGGAGTTCCTTTTGACAAAACGTCGCGGCTAAACCGGAATGCGTGCGGCGTACTCCCAAGCGACGGGATACCTGCGGCGATGAAGGTAAACTCAGTGTCAGGAAAACGTTCCTGCAAATATTGCGAGGTCTTATTCCGCCAACCCGGATTGTGCGTGATCGAGCCGCCCAGGAATGCGACAGTGCCTTTTCTGGTTGTTTTGAACTTCTCGAATGCATTCTTCAATCCCGCATTTACCTCCATGTAAGGTTCATGCGGAAGTGGCTTCGCTACCGGAACACTGTTTTGCTCGATGAAACTAGCGAAGAATTCGGGATGTTCAATTGGGAAATGGTGCCCTTCCAGCGTTTGTTCGCCGCGTGTCATCGGGTAAACCGCAACCGGTCCGCCAAGCTGCTGATAGTTTTCAATCAGTAAGTCACTGTTTTCGGCAGGAGGAACCAACTTGTCATTTAAACCAATCACATGAACTACCGGCACTTTGTACGCAGCTAATCCGGCAAGATCGTTTAATGGGATATCAGTGAATTTGGCTGCTTGCTCCTCATTCACGCCGAACAGTTTAAGCCACTCAGCCCAGTCCTTTTCCGAACCCGGCCCTTTTCCTTTCCCGCCCGGCCAGCTTTTGGGATCGCATACCGGCGCCTCGGCGTAAATGCAGCTTACCTTGTCCGGGTTTCTTTTTGCCCAACCATACACATACAAGCCGCCCCGACTTACTCCTTCCAATGCCACTTTGGGAGCAAACTGTTTTTGTTTGACCAGGTAATCGTAAAAAGCATCCCACACCTGCATTGCTTGGGGATGTGCAAACATGTCATTGGTATTTACATAGGCAATGTGAAAGCCTCGCGACAGCAGGATACTATCCATTTCGGTGTGCCAGGTGGGGAAATGTGCCCGCCAAACCCACGGTTTGCCCGGGATTTCCTTAGCTGGCTTTATGTACCAGGCTTCCCGGTTCTCGAATGTGAATGTTACCTTTTCAAACCCTTTCCAGGAAGTGGTTTTTTCCGGGTTCTGTGCGACAATAACGTGCGTCGTGAGCACCAAAACGCCTATAAAGAACCGTTTTACGTAATTTTTTACCATAATCAGTAAAGTTGAGATCAGGGAAGATTTACCGCACTGACTATTTCAATGGTATGATATTTGAGTGTAGTTCATTCAAACAAGCTAGGAACTTATGGATAAGATCGAGAAGTTTAAATCGATGGAGAAGATTCTCCGTGAAATTGAAGATTTGAAAAACAGTGAAACTGCCGTGATCAAGAAAATCGGACAGATTGAAACAGAAAATATGAACCTGAACATTCAGGACCTTGATAAATCACTCAATGAGATTTACGACGGTGCTTATAAAAACCTGGAAAACGTGGAAACACTCCATAATTCTTTTACAGAAACCGTATCGGATTTCAAGGAGAAAAACAATATTACTGATGAGATGTTAATGGAAATCAGAGAGTAGTCTCCTACTTCCATTTAAACGAGAAAAGCTGCGTGATGCAGCTTTTCTCGTTTTCAGATGTGATGGTTTAAAGTCCGGCATCGTCAGATGCGCCTTTTGCCAGCGCTACCCAATCCAGGTGAGCCCGGTCTTTTGCCAACGCGGATACAAAGCGGTTTTTAACCAGATCAGCCAGCGGCATGGGTGCATTTACATTGGCAGAAGCCTGTAATGCAAGGTTAATGTCTTTCAAGCCAAGTGGCAGGCTGAACAGTACCGGTTCGTAGGTATGCTGCGCCACCATTTTGCCATAATTTTGAAATATGGGTGCCGCAAACAAGGTAGATGTGAGCATATCATAAATGTTCTGGCGCGGGATACCGCTTTTTTCAGCCAGCGTAAATGCTTCTGCCATCATTTCAAGGCTCGCAGCAATCATGAAGTTACCGCAAAGCTTCACCACATTTGCAGCGCCGGGATCATCCCCGAAATCGAAAATGCCTTTTACGAAGTTTTGTACCAAAGGTTTTACACGCTCCCGGGCTGATGCTTCCCCTGAAATAACGATATTCCCCATTCCCGAACGCACCGCGTCGGGCCGCGCGAAGATTGGCGCCGCTACGTAACTTACGCCGTGTTTTTTATGCGTTTCGGCTAACTTTCTTGAACAATCAGGTGAGATCGTACTCATGGAAACGTGCAATGCGCCTTCGCCCAGCTTTGCCAGCAGTTCCTCAGAAAATGTTGTCTCAACGGCATTATCATCTGCAAGCACAGAGAACACAATTCCGCCGGGAACGATTGCTTCGACCGGACTACCTGCCACTTTCGCGCCTGACTTAGCCAGCGGCTCCGCTTTCGAGCTGGTCCGGTTCCAGACTGTCAGCTCAAAGCCCGAATCAATCAATCTTTCTGCTATTGGTGAACCCAGGTTACCAAGCCCCAGAAATGCTATTTTTTCAGCCATAATACAATTGATATGTGGATATGAATACTTAATGAATGCGATTTAAACCTGCATAATTCCAACATTGAAGGGTTTTTCGATCGGAGCCTGGTCGGCGGCTTGTATTCCGGTTGAGATAATAGTTCTCGTCTCCACAGGATCGATAATCCCGTCAACCCAGAGCCGCGCGGCAGCATAGTAAGGCGAGAGCTCCTCGTTGTAGCGGTCAGTAATCTCTTTTAGTAACTTCTCTTCCTGCTCCGGTGTGATTACTTCTCCTCTTGCTTTTAATGTGGCTGTTTGCACCTGTAACAGCGTTTTTGCTGCGGTGGCGCCACTCATCACGGCCATTTGCGCAGTCGGCCACGCAAAAATCAATCTCGGATCATAGGCCTTTCCACACATTGCATAGTTACCTGCTCCATAAGAATTGCCGATAATGAATGTAAACTTCGGCACAACCGAATTAGCAACTGCATTGACCATTTTCGCCCCGTCTTTGATGATACCACCTTGCTCAGCGCGGCTGCCGACCATGAATCCGGTCACGTCGTGGAAGAATATGAGCGGGATCTTTTTCTGGTTGCAGTTCATGATAAACCGCGCAGCCTTGTCGGCAGACTCACCATAGATCACGCCGCCCATTTGCATTTCGCCTTTGCCAGATTTCACCATTTTCCGCTGGTTCGCTACAATTCCTACGGCCCAACCGTCGATTCGGGCATAAGCGCAGATCAAAGTCTTGCCGTAGTCAGGCTTATATTCGTCCAGCTCAGAACCGTCGACAATGCATTCCAGAATAGGAAACACATCATAGGGTTTCAGCCTGTCAACGGGAAGCAGCGTATATATTTCTTCGGGATTGCGGAGTGGAGCTATTGGTGGTTTCCTGTCAAATCCAGCCGAGAGTGGTTTTCCAATCTTATCAATATGCCGACGGATCGCATCAAGGCACGATTTATCGTCGGGAAATTTGTTATCTGTTACACCTGAAATCTCGCAATGCATTGCTGCACCACCGAGTACCTCGGCATCTACATCTTCGCCAATGGATGATTTTACCAGATAAGGCCCGGCCAGAAAAACAGACCCGGTACCTTCCACGATAAAAGCTTCGTCTGACATAATGGGGAGGTAAGCACCGCCCGCCACACAGCTCCCCATGATCGCGGAAAGCTGCACAATTCCCATTGCCGACATTTGTGCATTGTTCCTGAAAATCCGCCCGAAATGTTCTTTATCCGCAAATACCTCTGCTTGCATGGGAAGATAAACGCCGGCGCTATCCACCAGATAGATCACAGGCAGGCGGTTTTCCATGGCTATTTCCTGGGCGCGGAGGTTTTTCTTGGCTGCAATCGGAAACCAGGCGCCGGCCTTGACGGTCGCGTCGTTGGCAACGATCATGCATTGCTTTCCTGATACTATTCCGATGCCGGCTACTACGCCACCTGAGGGACAGCCGCCTTCTTCGACATACATTTTATCAGCCACGAATGCACCAATTTCCACGAATTGTGATTCTGTGTCAATGAGGTAATCAATCCTTTCGCGGGCAGTGAGCTTTCCTTTTTTGTGCTGCGCTTCGATCTTCTTGACTCCGCCGCCCAGTTTCACCTGATCATATTTTTGGCGGAGAATTTGCAGCAGTTGCGGTAGGCTTTCCTGTGTAGTCATAGGACAGATGAAGTGTGGATTATTTCACAAAATAAAAAGTCGTTTACCCGCAAGCAAACGACTTTCATACTTATTGAGAAATACTTTCTTATTTGATCACCGTTGCGGTATCCAGCGGGGATTCCGACGGGCCTTTGTCTTTTTTACCAAAAACTGAAATGTTGATATATCGTTTCGGATGTTCTCTCAGATTGGTCAGCAACTTATTGAGGCTTACGATCGTCCGATCAATATTTGTGTAAAGTGTCTCGTCTTTGATCAGCTTGCCGGCAGTTCCTTTACCGGATTCTACACTCGCGAGCAAGTTATGCAGCTCGCCGATCGTGCGGTTCGCATTGCGGACTGTTTCTCCCAGCTGCAATGCATTCAGTGAATCCGCCAATGTACCTGTTTTGGTCAAAAGCGGTTTGATCTCCTTTTCGGTTTCCACCAGAGATGTTGACAGCTTGTTCAGATTGGAAGTAAGCGTGAGCAGATTTGTGCGGTTTTCATTTAATAATCCCTGCAGACTGCTGCCTGTTTGATTATAGTTTTTAAGAACCTGATTCAAAATGAGCCCGGTTTCTTCAAAACCCGATACCACCTGGTTCAGATTTTTGATCAGCGAGTCGGCGTGGGTCACAAGCGGCAATGCCTGCTGCTGCAAAACGGTTGTAATACCTGCCTCTTTTTTGGCAAGAAGCGTATCACCATCCTGCATCGGGGCTCCGGTTCCTGCCGACAAATGAATCACTTTCCCGCCGAGCAAACCGCCATCTGCTAGAATGGCCGCGCTTCCGCCAGGAACTGCGACACCCTTTTGAATGTCAAGTGAAACCAGCAGCTGGTTTTCACGATCCTGCAACAGCCTGATTTCCCGTACCCGACCAATATTCAGTCCATTGAGCAGGACAGGATTGGATGCTGTGAGACCATCGATATTGTCATAAATCACATAATACTGGTTGGTTCTTGAGAAAACGTCGGAACCTTTGAGGATATGGAAGCCGAAATAGAGCATTACCATTGCGGCAACAGCCATTATTCCAACCTTTGCTTCTCTTGATAATTTCATGGACTAAGTAATTTCCTGCATTAATCAGGGGGCAGGTATGGGCAGTATTAAGTTTAATTCGGTTGCTTAAAGAGCAACATCAAATTATCAAAAATTGTTTTGACAATTCAAAACATCTGTGAACCGGTTACTTAACGGTCCATATCTTTTTTATACGCCATAAATGCCTGGTGAATTGACTCTGCTACTTCCTCTTGTCCGTCCTTTGAGCTGAGGTAATCTTCTTCGTCGGGGGTAGACAAAAAGCCTGTTTCGATCAGCACACTGGGCATTGCGCAGCGCCACAAAACAAGGAACCCGGCCTGTTTCACGCCGCGGCTTTCCCGATCAGAAACGGATTGGAATTTTTTCTCGATCAAATCGGCGAGGCGCAAGCTGCTCGAAATGAATGCGCTCTGGTAGTTGGCCAGCATAATGTGGGCCAGTGGCGAGTTAGGATCAAAACCTTTGTATTTCTGCTTGTAGTTGGTTTCCTGCAAGATTACCGAGTTCTCCCTCCGCGCTACTTCCAGGTTACCTTCTGTTTTGTGCAAACCCATTACGAAGGTTTCGGTACCGTGAACAGTTTTGGACCGCGGGGTTGCATTGCAGTGAATGGAGATAAAAAGATCAGCGTTATTGCGGTTGGCAAATGCGGAACGTTCGCCTAGTTCTATAAAAACATCTGTGGACCTGGTATACAGTACTTTTACATCCGGGGTTGCGTCCTTGATCTTCCTGCCTAGTTCAAGCGCCACGCTCAATGCAACATCTTTCTCCTTCGTGTTCCGCCCTCTTGTTCCAGGGTCCTTTCCTCCGTGACCCGCATCAATTACCACTGTTTTTACCTTACTTGATTTGGAAGCTGCGGGTTCCTGTTGAAATACGAAAGCAAGACTTGCCAGCAGGAAACTTGCAGCAATTACTGATTTAAGAACTTTTAACATTATTTTTTAATTGGGGCGTTACTCGTTCGAGGTTTCTCTGCTAATTTTGAAAATCGTTATGCAAAAATACTCTATTTGTTAAAACTGAAAAGAAAGGCGATTATTATATCGTCAGTGGTCGCGGCGTTTCTCCTGTTCAGCACTTTAGCCTGTGTGCAGCAACGCTCCAAAGGGGCCGGGAAAAAACAGAGTAAGCAGAATGTTTCTTCTTCTGAAAAGCAATCAACCGATCCTCTCCTTACCGATAAACAAAAGCCTGGCACCGACACTTCAGGTACCGGTAACCCTCGTACGTCCCAGCTAGTTACGGCAGCGGATTCATTGCGCGCCAATCTTGCCGACTCTACGCGGGCTGACTCCGTTGCGGCTGATACTATTTCAAATCCCGACGATTTACAAAATACAGTCGAGTACACCGCAGTCGATTCGACCATTATGGATGCAGTCCTTAAACAGGTGCATCTGTATGGAGACGCAGAGGTAAAATATGGGGCCATTAATCTGAAAGCCAATTATATCCGCCTCAACTGGGTCACCAACGAAGTATATGCAATAGGTACCTACGATTCTACAGCCAAGAAAATGGCAGGCGAGCCTATTTTCCAGGACGGTCCTGAAACTTACAATACCAAGGAGATCAGGTACAACTTCAAATCTCAGAAAGCGCTGATTCAGGGGATTGTAACTCAGGAAGGGGACGGTAATATCCGGGGGGAAAAGGTTAAGAAAGATGCAGAGGGCAATTTCTACATCCGTCACTCGATGTACACCACCTGTAACCTGACGCACCCGCACTACTTTATCAATGCGCCAAAGATCAAGATGGTGAACAAAAAGCAGGTGATCTCAGGACCATTTAACCTGGTGATCAGCGACGTTCCACTTCCCATTGCATTGCCTTTTGGTTTTTTTCCATTTCCCAAGAAAAAAGAGAGTGGTACCAGCGGGATCATTGTCCCTACTTATGGCGAGGAGCCAAACGGTCGCGGATTCTACCTGCGTGAAGGCGGCTACTACTTTGCGATCAATGAATATGTAAATGCAATCCTGACCGGGCAGATCTATTCTTCCGGAAGCTGGGGGTTGGGGGTCGCTTCTACCTACATCAAACGCTACCAATACAGTGGTAACTTCTCATTCCGGTTTAATAGAAATAAACCAAGCGACGAAATTGACAGGCTCATCGGCCGAGGCGTAACCAACGATTTCAGCATAGTATGGTCGCATTCTCCTAAACCAAGAGGCAACTCGCAATTCTCCGCTAATGTGAATGTGAGCAGCAACAGCTACAATCAATTGCAGGCATTCGAAACCGATCGATATACATCCAACGTAGCGAGCTCGTCTGTTCAGTATAACCGTACTTTCGGGCAGTATGCGAGAGCGGCGGCCAGCTTGCGTGTCAACCAAAACTTTGGGCAGATCAATCCTCAGACGCAATTACGTGAAAATGGTAAGACAAACGTTTCTACTGATTTCAGTTTTGGTATCAACCAGATTGCCCCGTTTGCATTGAAAGGCGGGCGCGGCCGTTGGTACGAAAGCTTCCGTCTGGGTCTGGATTTCAGCGGTAACTACGCATTGACGAATTCGCTGACTCCAATTGATACATCTGCCACCCGTCTGGGTTTCCAGATTGAGAACTCTGTCGACCCTACGCGTGTGGGAGTAACAAAGGTGGTTCCCTTCAATCTGAATACATTGCCGGAAATGCTTAAAGACGCGCAATTTACAGGGCGGTACAGCTTACCCATCTCGCTGCCCAACTTTAAAGTACTGCGGTTTGTGAATGTAACGCCAAGTCTTTCGCTGAATGGAGAAGTTTTCACAAAGCAATATGCCTATTCGGTCGACACAACAGCAAACAGGGTCCGAATAGACACTTTGCGGCAAGCTGGTACCGAATACTCCTACAACTTTGGAGCAGGTGTTAACACACGTTTTTACGGTACATTCTTCATCAGAGGTCGGCGGCTGGAAGCGATCCGACATACAGTAATTCCCTCTCTTTCATTTACTTACACACCTGACTTCACTGGTGATGCTTTTGGTTTTTACCAGAAAATCAATGTAAGGGACAGAGAAGGAGAAGTAAAGGAATACTCGCTTTCGAGGTTCCGTGGAATTGGTCAGGGTGTCGGGAACGGACGGGCGAGCAGTGTGGTTTCATTCAGTTTGAACAACTCGTTTGAAATGAAGCTTAAATCGAAAAGCGACACGGCTGCGGCACAGTTTGAGAAGGTATCCTTATTGGACAATTTGAGTTTGGGCGGAAGCTATAACCTGCTGGCCGACTCTCTTAATCTTTCCAACATAACTGTCAATGCGAATGCAAGGATCGGCCGCAACCTGAATCTTAACTTCAATATGAACCTCGATCCGTACGCCTACGAGGCTAACCCGAACATTATGACCAATCAGGTAGGATACCGGGTGAATAAATACGCAATTACGCAGGGGCAGGGCTTGGCCAATCTTCAAAACCTGGGCTTTACATTAGGTACCAGCTTTGCACCGAAAGGTTCTGACAAAACCAAAACACCGGCAGTGAATGGCGCTACGACTGACCCGGCTAACACAGCCACAGAGGAGCAGCGGGAATTCATTGCGCAAAACCCGGAGCTGTATGTAGATTTCAATGTACCCTGGACGCTTTCGCTCAACTATAACTTCGGCCTGACAAAGCCCGGCTTATCACGCGCCAGCCTGATCCAGGCGGTGCAGGCGACGGGCGACCTGAGCTTGTCCAAGAACTTCAAAATCAGCGTAAGCAGCGGTTTTGACTTTGTCGCATTCTCTCCAACGATCACACAACTTACCCTTTACAGGGATTTGCATTGCTGGGATATGAGTTTCAGCTGGACTCCATTTGCCGGCAGCTCGGCACGTATGAGCAATTACAGCTTCACATTAAAGGTTAAATCGGCCATTCTGCAAGATTTGAAAGTGACCCGCCGCCGCTCATTCTACGACAGATCGGCTTACTAACTTACAAGACTGGCAACGGTAAAGCCCTGCATTGCACACAAAAAAGGGCCGCCTGAAAGGCAGCCCTGAAAAGATCTTCTGGCTTGATTACTTGGAAGAAGGCTTCGCTGCCGATTTCGGAACAACTTCGCCATTCAGGTAAAGTGTAATAGAGCCACCTTCTGTGTTACTGAAAACAGTTACAGGCTTATTGAAAGGACCAGCTGCTGCTGCATTAAAAGTAGCTTTTACAGATCCTGTTTTTCCTGGTAGTACCGGCTCTTTTGACCAAACCGGAGTAGTACATCCGCAAGACACTGTCACATTTGATAGAACTACCGGATCACTGCCCGTGTTTGTAAAGACGAACTCGTGAGTAACTGGTGTTCCCTGAGGTACTTTACCAAACTTGTGCGTTTCCTCTTTGAATTTCAAAACACCTTTTTGAGCAAAACTAACGGTACTTAGGCCTACCAATAGAACCAGCGCTGAAAAAAATACTTTCATAACTTTGACTATACATTTAGTGGTGAAAAACTATTTAGCAAACAAGATTAATGTTTAAAAATTAAATTTAATAATCGTTAACCAATATTAACAGAAGGCAGTGATTGAACGTGCCTGAGGCGATTATTATTTTGACACATAATTTTGGCTTGCATTCAAAAAAATGTAATTTAACTACGGATTCATACCCGAAAATTTTGCTTATGCTTCAAAATGATAGTTTGACTGGTGCCGGTATTTTAAGTAAAGAAAACATTATCAGCGACTACCGTCTTGCGTGTGAGAGTCGCCAGATAAGTTTGCTGGGCAGAAAGGATACCATGGGCGGACGGTCTAAATTTGGCATTTTCGGAGACGGTAAAGAAGTAGCCCAAATTGCGCTCGCGCGCACTTTCAGGCCCGGCGATTTCAGGTCCGGCTATTACAGGGACCAGACGATCGAGGCCGCAGTTGGCAACCTGACCTGGCAGCAATTTTTTGCGCAAATGTACGCGCACGCCGACGTTGAACACGAGCCAAACACAGGCGGCAGGTCTATGAACGGCCACTTCTCGACACGCTGGCTGGATGAAAACGGGCAGTGGCTCGACCAGACAAAATTGTACAATTCTGTTTGCGATATCTCTTCAACAGCAGGCCAGATGCCCAGAGCAGTAGGTCTTGCTTACGCTTCCAAATTATACAAATCAAACAAACAGCTACATAACCTAACAAAATTCTCACGCCAGGGCAATGAAATTGCTTACGCGACCATCGGCGACGCTTCTACATCCCAGGGAATGTTTTGGGAAGCAATGAATGCGGCCGGGGTACTGCAAGTTCCATTGCTCGTTTCTGTTTGGGATGATGGTTACGGAATATCTGTACCGATTGAATATCAGACTACAAAAGGCAGCATTTCGAAAGCGTTGGCAGGGTTACAGCGAAATGAAGATGAGCCAGGTATCGAGATCCTGACTGTACATGGTTGGGATTACCCGGCTTTGATTGAAACTTACGAAAAAGCAGCCAATATCTGCCGGACTCAGCACGTACCGGTTTTGGTACATGTTACCGAACTCACCCAGCCGCAAGGCCACTCCACTTCCGGCTCCCACGAAAGATATAAGTCAAAACAAAGACTGAGCTGGGAAAACGAACGCGACTGCAATGTGCGTTTCCGCAACTGGATCCTTAAAAATGGCTATGCCACGGACGAGGAACTGGAACAAATTGAAGTGGAGGCGAAAGAAACTGCTTCTCAGTCCCGGAATAAAGCGTGGCAAGCTTACCGGAAAGATTTAGATAGAGAATACCTGGAAACCATTCAGCTAATCCAGAATGCAGGACGTGAGAGTCGGTTCACTACGGAGCTCAGCAATGTGGTCAACGAGCTATCGCGGACTTACCTGCCTGTGCGCCGGGATATGATTGCGAGTGTCCGAAAAGTGCTTCGGATTATCGGGAAAGAAGATATCCCGCTCAAACCTGCATTGAAAGATTTCCTGAGAACCAGCATTCAGGAGAACCAGGCGCGGTTCAATACGCACCTTTATAGTGAAACCTCTGAATCTCCTTTACATGTACAGCCGGTAGCACCGGAATTTTCCGAAGACAGCCCGGTAGTTGACGGACGCGAGGTTATACGGACCTTTTTCAATGCGACTTTTGAGAAAAATGAGAAAGTAGTTGCATTAGGAGAAGATATCGGGATGATCGGTGACGTAAATCAGGGATTTGCAGGCTTGCAGGAGAAATTCGGCGTGCTCCGTATCACAGACACAGGTATCCGCGAAACGACGATCATCGGACAGGGTATCGGAATGGCCATGCGCGGCTTGCGGCCGATTGTTGAAATCCAGTACTTCGATTACATCTACTACGCACTGGCCACACTGACTGACGATCTGGCTTCATTGCGTTACCGTACTGCCGGAGGACAGAAAGCACCTTTGATCATCAGAACAAGAGGCCACCGGCTGGAAGGTATCTGGCATTCCGGCTCCCCAATGGGCACTATGCTCAGCAGCTTGCGCGGTTTGCACGTGATTGTACCGAGGAATTTTGTACAGGCAGCCGGTTTTTACAATACATTATTGCGCGGTGACGATCCTGGTTTAATCGTTGAACCACTTAATTCTTATCGCCAAAAAGAAATTTTACCTGATAATATAGGCGAAATCTGCATTCCGCTGGGGCAACCCGAAATTTTAAAGGAAGGAAATGATATTACAATTGTGACCTACGGCTCAATGTGTCGTATAGTAATGGAGGCCGCTTCTCAATTGCAAAGTGTAGGCATTGAAGTTGAAGTAATCGATGTGCAGACACTTTTACCATTTGATATTAACAGCAGCATTGTAGAATCCATTAAGAAAACGAACAGGGTGATCTTCGCTGACGAGGATTTGCCAGGTAGCGCGTCAGGTTACATGATGCAGCAGGTTTTGGAAAAACAGAATGCTTACCGCTGGCTGGATTCAGCGCCGGTGACGATTTCTGCCAAAGATCACCGCCCGCCTTACGGGTCGGACGGTGATTATTTCTCGAAACCTAATATGGACGATATATTTGAAACTGTTTATCAAATCATGCGCGAAGCAGAGCCCGAGATCTATCCGGAACTGTTTTAGCGTTTGATTACATGTATCAAAAATCAGGAAAAAGAATTTTAGATATCACAATTGCGGCGACAGGGATTCTCCTCCTGTGGCCGCTTTTTGTTTGGATACTATTCATTGTTTGCATTGACTCCCGAGGTAAGCCACTTTTCTTCCAGAAAAGACCAGGACTGAATGGAAAGCTTTTTACATTGATCAAACTCCGGACAATGCGTGACGGAGCCCCTACACGCATTGGTCTCGTACTCAGAAAAACTTCCATTGATGAAATCCCGCAACTCTGGAATGTACTGCGAGGTGAAATGAGCATTGTTGGTCCGCGCCCGTTGCTGACCAGTTATCTTCCGCTTTATGATCCATTTCAAAACCGGCGACATGCTGTTTTGCCGGGTATAACCGGATTGGCGCAGGTGAATGGGCGCAATGCAATCAGCTGGCAGAAGAAGTTTGAATACGACGTCTGGTACACAGAAAATGTCTCTTTAAAGCTTGATTTAAAGATTCTTTGGCTTACGTTATCCAGAATACTTGACCGGAATGTCGATGCGCCCTCGACTTCTATCGAAGAATTTAAAGGAAATTGATATGCTGCTATACGGAGCTGGCGGCCACGCGAAGGTTGTTTATCAAATGCTTTTGGAAAAAGGGTTTGAAGTTGAAGCTATTTTCGATGATCAGTTTTCATCCATTTTCCTAAATCATCGGGTTAGGCCTTACGATCCCGAAATCTTCCCCGAAAAGCTGCTTTTGGTCACGATCGGAGATAATCACACGAGACGCAGTGTTGCCGAAAAGGTGACGCATCATTTTGGCAAATTGATTCACAAAACTGCATTAATTGGCGCTGACACAATCATTGGCATAGGTTCGATGGTATTTCACCAAGCTATAATCCAGTCTGAAGCGCAAGTTGGCGAACACGTTATTGTGAATACAGGCGCTATCATCGAGCATGAATGCCATCTTGGAAACTTTGTACATGTTGCACTACGAGCTACTCTTTGCGGGAATGTACGGGTTGGAGAAAATACGTTGCTCGGCGCCGGCTGCATCATTTTACCTAATATTACTATTGGCGCAAACTGCATTGTAGGTGCCGGAAGTGTGGTCACAAAAGATATTCCTGATAATTCAACAGTCGTCGGAATTCCCGCACGAAAACTTAAAATTTAACACACACACATGGATTACAAAATCTGGCTATCGCCTCCGCATCTTGGAGGGAATGAATTGAAGTACATTCAGGACGCATTTGAAAGTAACTGGATTGCACCCGTCGGGCCTAATATAGATGCTTTACAACGGGATCTTTGTCTATTTACCGGTAGTAAGTATGCATTGGCTGTCTCTTCCGGAACGGCTGCTATCCACCTGGCGCTGCAAGTGTTAGGGGTACAAAGAGATGATATCGTTCTTTGTCAATCACTTACCTTCGTTGCCTCCGCTAATCCGATCCTTTACCTGCAAGCGGTACCCGTGTTTATTGATAGCGAGGCAGAAACATGGAACATGTGCCCAGAGGCATTAGAGACGGCCATCAGGCATTATATCAGGCTTGGCAAAAAACCAAAGGCTGTCATGTTGGTACATCTTTACGGAATGCCCGCGAAACTCAAAGAAATTATTATGATTTGTTCCAGATATGATATTCCACTCATTGAGGATGCCGCTGAGGCGCTAGGCTCTTCTTACCAGCGACACAGCTTGGGAACCTTGGGATATATGGGAGTTTTTTCATTTAATGGAAATAAAATTATCACTACTTCTGGCGGGGGCGCATTGCTCTGCCAGCGTTTGGATTACATGCAAAAAGCCAGGTTCCTAGCTTCACAGGCAAAGGATTATGCACCGCATTATGAGCATTCTGAAATAGGCTATAACTACCTGATGAGCAACATTTGTGCGGGAATTGGACGCGGGCAAATGGAAGTTCTGGAAGCGCGTGTTGAAAAACGGCGTTTCAATTTCGAACTGTATAAGAATCAACTAATGAATATTCCTGGTATTAGCTTTCAGAAAGAGCCCGCGGGTGCCTTTTCAAACCGGTGGCTGACAACCATTGTTTTTGACCCGAAGACATCAGGGATTCTGCCGCAAGCGCTTAGAACAATGTTCGAGGAGCAGCGCACTGAAACAAGACCCGTTTGGAAGCCAATGCATTTGCAACCTTTATTTAAAGACGCAGAGTACTTTGGCGGGGACGTTGCTCAGCGGATTTTTAGTGCCGGAATTTGTCTCCCGTCCGGCTCTACCCTGGATAAACAAGACATTAATAATATATGTGAGTGCATTATTAAAGCCGGTAAAAATTAAAGAGCTGCCAGAATTCTCCGGCAGCTCTTTTAGAATGTTTTCAGCAATGATTAAGGCAATACCTCAACTTCAAACATGATTGGTGTATATGGCGGAATTGAACCCGATCCACGCTCTTTATACCCTAATGCAGAAGGGAAAATGATAATCGCTTTTTCGGTCTTACGCAGTTTGCGAATCGCCCTGTCGAAGCCGGGAATTGTACCATTTGTTCCTGTTGTAATCGGAATAGTGTTCTTGTCGAACTCCTTTTCATTCAACATCTTTCCAACGTACTTCACACTTACCGACTTACCAGGTCCAAGCGTGTCCCCGGTTACGGTATTTGTTCTAATAATCACGAGATTATCTGCTGTACGTTCCGATACCGGAAATTGCTTTTTAGCTAGGAAATCATCTATCTGCTGCACCTCTGTGCGCGTTTTAATCAATTCAACTTCCATTCTGATCACAGAATAGGCGGGAATATTAACTCTGTCTACATTCCCGAAAGCCAGATAGAATGGGAGCAGAAATGTTGCTTTTTCACCGGTCCGCATCAGCTTGATGCCAAACTCCAAACCGTAGATTTGAGTAGAAAATCCGTCAACAGGAAAGCTCAACGTTGAATCCTTTTCTATTGAAAGCACCTTGGTTCCGTTTAGCAGGTAACCATTGATCCGTACTGTTGCTGCCTCACCTCTCTTCGCCTTTTGCCCGCTCGGGTTTGACTTTCTAATGATGTAATAAAGTCCTGTACTATCACGAATTGCCGAGGTACCCAGGCTGTCTGTCTTTAAAAACTCCTGGATCTGGGTATCGTTTTCAGCAATTTTTTCTTCATCCTGATTTTTGTCCGAGTTCATGCAACCGGACAAACTAACTACCATAGCCAGTAAAATAAACAATGCTAACTTTGTACGCTTCATTTGCTTGCTTCCTTTCTTAAATTTAATGGGATAGATATTTTAAACGATAGACCCTGCAAAAGGAATATTGGTTGTAACTACAATTTCGAAACTTCTGTAAGTACATTTTTTTCAAAGAATTTACAAAAGGGTGAAAGCGGGCACTGCATGCATTTCGGGCTTCTTGCGATACAGATATAGCGACCGTGCAGGATAAGCCAGTGATGTGCTTTGTGAACAAGCTGTTTTGGAATATACTTCACCAGTACCTTTTCAACGCTTAGCGGAGTAGTCGCAGTTTTCGGAACCAGTCCGAGCCGGTGCGATACCCTGAAAACGTGCGTATCCACCGCCATTGCAGGCTGATTGAAAATAACGGAAGCAATCACATTGGCTGTCTTCCTTCCTACTCCTGGCAATTTCTGTAACTCCTCCACAGACGCAGGTACCTCCGAACCAAACTGCTCCACCAGCATCCGCGCCATTCCGACGAGGTGTTTGCTTTTATTATTAGGATAAGAAATGGAGCGAATGTAAGTAAAGACTTCTTCTACATTGGAAGCTGCAAGTGACTCGGGATCAGGAAAACGCTCGAACAAAGGCGGCGTTACAATGTTTACGCGCTTGTCTGTGCATTGCGCCGACAAAATTACTGCAACCAGGAGCTCATACGGACTTGAATAATGCAGCTCGGTTTCGGGTTCAGGAAAGTTCTTAGTGAAATAATCCAGAAATAATTTAAAACGCTCCTGTCTATGCATAAAGAGAAATCATACTCTGATAGAAACAACAAAATCCAGCTATTCTGTGAATAGCTGGCAAAAAAATACCTGCCGCTTTGCTCAATAGAGAAAAGCAGCAGGTGTTTTCGATGTGAATTGCCGGGAATATTTGAATACTTCTGAAACCACCTTATCGGAAGGAGTCCGGGTGATTTTGTTCATCTGTGTCTGGATCTCCAAAGAATCCAGGTAGAAGTTCATCAAATTATCGTCAAGCGCAAGCGCCTCAACAATCAGTTCATTTTCATTCTCTGTTGTCTCGGCATATAAATACCTTACAACATCATCGTAGGTAAAAGTTTTTGTCATACTGTGGGGCACGTTGGTTAAATTGCTTACGCAGGTTTATCAACGCGTAACGCATTCTCCCCAATGCCGTATTAATACTCACCCCCGTGGCATCTGCAATTTCCTGAAAGCTCATGTCCTCATAGTGACGCATGATCAGTACTTGCTTCTGCACATCGGGTAACCGCTGGATCATCTCCCGCAGTTGTTCATGTGTTTCCTGACGAATCTGGATTGACTCAACGGAATCCTCCGAAAAATCCAGCGTATTAAAAACACTGCTTCCATCTTCGAACACTACATTGGGGTAGCGTTTATCGCGTCTGAAATAATCAATGGCGAGATTGTGTGCGATCCGTATAATCCATGGCAGGAATTTGCCTTCATCGTTATATCTACCTCCCTTTATCGTATCGACGGCCTTAATAAATGTATCCTGTAATAAATCCTCGGCTACATACTGGTCCTTAACAATTAGATAAATAGTGGTGTATATTCTTGATTTGTGGCGCTGGACGAGTTTTTCGAAAGCTTTCTCATTCCCGCGGATATACAACGTCACCAACTCACTGTCGCTAACTTGGACTTTCTCCATTTTTATTATTCGATTTAGTTAACGTAGAGCGGTTCGTCGATATTGTTTCTCCTTTCTGTCTGGTGAAAAAATTGAAGTATTATCTGTATTTCAAATTATACGAATCAAAGAAATAGATTTAGCAAATAATTTGCAAATGTTTGAGTTTCTTTTTTTTCGAAATCGATTTTCATTAACACATGTTAACAACTAAGCAGCTTTTTGCGCACTAATAGCAATTTACCACGTATATATGTCCCTTTTAAAATATTTAATAGAACTTATCATATAAATATACGCTTAACCCGAGGAGATCGACTTATTTGTCCGCATTATCTTTATTGTGTAGCTCACAAAAATCGAAATTTAACTTTTTTAATAAATATTGAACTTTTCCCAGAATGAAGTACAAGCATATTTTTTTCGATCTGGATCACACGCTATGGGATTTCGATAGAAATTCATCCGAGTCCCTGGAAGAGATTTTCCATAAGCTCACACTCCAGAACCATGGAATAAGCTCAATGGAAGATTTCATACAATGTTTTCTGAAAGTCAACCTGTCTTTATGGGACTTATTTGATCGCGGGCAGATTCACCACACCTATATACGTCAGAACAGATTTCGTCTTGTTTTTGAAGATCTGGGCATTCAGTGTCCGGAAAATCATGAAGAAATCGGAGAATTATATCTGAACACCCTTCCCGATAAGAAGCATTTGCTTGAAGGCGCGCTTGATCTGCTCAATTATGCTTTAAATGCAGGCTACCGAATGCACATTATCACCAATGGATTCAATGAAATCCAGGCAAGAAAGCTCGCCGGTTCTCAGATCGGACACTTTTTCGAGAACGTGATTACCTTCGAAACTGCCAGTGCCAAGAAGCCCGACCCGAAAATTTTCGAATTCGCATTGAATGCGGCCCAGGCTACTCCTGAAGAATGCATGATGGTCGGTGACAACTGGATCGCCGACATTTTGGGCGCAAAACAAATGGGAATTGATACTGCCTACCTTAATCCCGCAGGATTGCAATTTGACGAAAGCCCAACTTACGATATCAGGAGATTGGAAGAGCTCCTGCTTATTTTATAATAATCAATAAGCAAACAACACCGGATTGAACTCGCTGTTAGCCAGGCCGCCGACAGGTCGGGATAAAAGCCAGGTTTCCCAGTCTGCCTGCTGGTACTCATTTCTGGGCTGCGCCACTTTCTGATCCTGGTCCATGTAAATCATTGTCATTACCCTACGCGGACTTCCCGAAGTATTGGCTCCGGCCCTGTGAAACAGCCAGCCTGCGTGAAAGCTGACTTCCCCAAGATCAAAGGGCGTTTCGTTCAGTTCAAATTGCTTTAACGCCTCATTCATCAGCGCCTCACTTTCATCACTGATTTCCAAATTGCGTCCAATTTCAACGTGATGGCTCTTTTCTGCAAATGCAAGCGGGCCCATTTCCATTGATGTCGCTTGAAGCGGTATCCAAACTGTCGCCGTTTTCGGTGAAGAGAGCGGCCAGTAAAATTGATCTGCATGCCAAGGTGTGATACCACCTGATGATTCTTTGTAAAGCGCCTGGTCATGATATAACCTTACACCGGAAGTCTGCAGCAAGTCGGCGGCGATTTTTGCGAGCCTTTTAGAAAAAACGAACTCTTTCACTTCGTCACTCTCCCTCCAAAGATTCATCACCTGCAAAAAAGCGCGTTCATAGGTCGTGCGCTCTTCCATTGGCTTAGTGAGTTTATTAAGCTTAAAAACAAGTTCGGTGATCAATTCTCCGTAGTAGGCGAGCACACTTTCACTCAGCACATTTTTGAGCTTGACGTATCCGTAAGTATTGAAATGCGCGACAGCTTCGTCAGGAAGAATGAATGGTTCCGAAAGTTCGCTTTGAAGGAGATCGTGTTGCAGGTCAGTCATAGTCAGATCTTTATGATTACAAAAGATTTGACTTCCTGAAAACTACCTGGTCAATCCTGTTCGTAGAATTTGATTTTTTTCTCTCTCAAAAACTGTTTAATCACGTCCACATGCACGCATTGACCTACATTCAGGAAAGGATAATTGGATACTCTCCGCCGCTGCCCGTCAGATACCACTTCCCTATTAACCTGATCAAATCCAAGATGCAGGTGCCGCGTCGCACTTTGCATTCCGTAAATGGTTCCGTTCGGGTCAAAGAGCGGCCCGCCGCTTTGCCCCCGCAGCCCCGGCGTGCTCATTTCTATTCCGGTCACTTCACTACCTTCTCCAATGTGCCGGGTTATGATTCCGTCGATAGGAAAACTCGGTGTTTTTGAGCGACCCTCTTTGGTCCATTCAATATCGCCGGAAATTTTGTTGTATTGATAATTGGTAAATTCCGGAAAGGGATAACCTAGCCTGCACAAATACCTGCCTTGCTTTACAAGACGCGAATCTTTCAGGAATTGCGCATAACCCTGGTACTGCACAGACTCAAATTCCCGAAACTGTATAATTGCGAGATCCTGCGTGGGGTGCAGATGTATCGTCATCGCTTTATAGGCAGAGACGCATTGAATGAAATTGAAGAGCACGCGAATCGGATTGGCGGCAGAGATCTTGTATTTACTTTCAAGATTTGCCCGCTGCGTCTCAAAACCAGGATCTTTCTCGAACTTTCTAAGTTCTCCCCTGAATTTGAGATAATTCTCGTAGATGGAATTGGCGTATAGTATCTGACGCGCTACGTGCCTGCAGGTAATCGCAAAACCGTCTTCGTTTACAAAAAATAAGGTAGCTGTGCCAGGTACAATGTCGCTGCCCGTGTAATACCGGAATATAAAATGGATCGGGCGGGTAAACTGGTCTACTTTCTCAATGGCTCCAACAAACATGCCGGCAAAGGTAGCAAACCAATCCTATTTGTGTAGAAAAGGAACAACGGCTTCTGTCTGGTCCCAGCTGAGGATCATATTTACACCATTTGGAATTTCCTCGAAGTAAATGTCAAACAGCTCCTGCACCGAGGAGCGAATGCGAATGGGAACCTCTACACGAAGTACATCTTTCCCGTCCTTATAATTTGTTCCCCATTGCCCTACCTCCGAGTTCAGGATGATCTTCCAGCTTCCCTGGCCGGGAACGGAGTAGAGGGAATAGGTACCAGCCTCTATAGGCTTTCCAGCAATTGTAAGTCCCTCGCCGATCTCAATGAGAGTTGCTTCATTTGCACCCGTTCTCCAGACCTTCCCATAAGGCAGCAAAGCATTGTCTTGTTCGCGCCCAAAAATCAACCTCCCCTTCTTGCTCGGCTTGCTGTATGTGACTTTGATGTTAACCCCATTCTTACTTGTTTCAGCAACAGCCTCGGGACTGAATGACTTGGTATACATTCGCATACCGATAAACCCGATTAGCCCAGCAATAATAACAATCAAAACGATCAGCAGAGGTTTTTTCATAGAATCAGGGGCAAACGATTTTGTAGAATGTGTAGCTTACCGAAAGTCTAATATAGTAATAGTTATCTTTCAGCGAAGGGTCTCCCTGCTGTAATTTGTCTGTGTTCACTGGCTTTCCTCCCAAATCGTCCAGGTAATCTGTAAAAGTCTTTCGCGCACCATATTCCAGACCGATATTCCAGGGACGCCGGATCTGATATTTGATACCAACGCCGTAGGGCAGAATGAATGAGGATGTTTTATAATCGCTGGTTTTGGTTTGAGGATTAAACCTGGAATAGCCTACTCCACCAAAAAGATACGGGCTCCAGTTGACCGCAAAACGGCGATCCTGGAAATTGAGGAAATTGTATTCCGCTACTGCGCTGCCCTCAAAGATTCCTGATCTGAAAGATTTATTGCGCGCAACCTGAAACGGGTCCTTGCTGTGCTTGTCGCTGGCGCTGATAACCCCTGCTGCTACCTCAGCCCGCAGCGATAGTGCCTGACTGGGATTGTAACGGAAAAACAAGCTCCCCCCCGGCTTAATGAAGCGGAGCCGCTGCGAAGGTGAGATATCCCCTTTATAATTGAACGCGCCAACACCACCGCCTAGCTCAATTTTCTGAGCGATTACGGAATTGATCGGGACAAAAAAATAAATACCTGCTGCCAGAAGGTAAAGCAAGTATTTATCAATTCTGTTTAGAAATATTGATTTCAATGTGTGCTTCTTATTTAAGCGGAGGACATTTGATCTGCGAAGGCAGCATGTAATTCAGGTGGATCATGCCGAAAAGGTAATTGTCGGTTAATGTAGGACTGTTTCCACGCGTTGTTCCCGGTGCCGCAAAGCCCGTGGCCGGAAGCGCTGCAAAAGGATCATTTGCTTCAACCTGATAATTAACTTGTAAAAACTTGGTCAAAGCTTCGGTACGATCTGCTCCCTTCCTGACTGCTACCCTCTCGGTAGTTCTGTTTGACAATGCCAGTGCAAGTGGGTTGTCCGCGAACACTGCTGGGTCAGCATAATTCCCGTGCGCATCATCAAGGTAGTCCGTAAAAGTCTTTCTGAAACCTAGCTCTACCGAAACATCAAACCGCTGATTGATTTTATACCGCAATCCTACTCCGACCGGTATAGCAAATTGAACAAGTGAATACGGCTTGGCATAACCTTCATTCCCTTGCCCCTCTGTACCAAGCGGCTGCAACTTAACCCAATCCCCATTTAATGAATCCAATGCTTTCGGATTATGCGCCGTTAATGCTACTCCTGCAAAAAGATAGGCTCCAAACTGAGGTCTTCTGTCATAACTTCTGTTATCAGGAATAAGCTTGAAGATACCTTGTACAGAAAACTCTTTTAAATCATTCCTGAAATGCAGGTTGCGGGCATAAAAGATATTTGTTTCGTATTTAGGCTTGCGGTTCATTATGTAGTCGTCACCAGCAATACGTCCGTAAGTGAAACTGGCCCTTGCTGCCAAACGTGGTGTAAAGTGTCTCGTGTAATTTGCC
Organism: Dyadobacter crusticola DSM 16708; assembly: GCF_000701505.1. Classification (GTDB taxonomy): domain Bacteria; phylum Bacteroidota; class Bacteroidia; order Cytophagales; family Spirosomataceae; genus Dyadobacter; species Dyadobacter crusticola. The sequence continues at coordinate 278,616 of NZ_JNJB01000008.1, forward strand.
CCGGCGCTCCAGCGCATCATGTTGAATACAGATGCAAAGTGTCGTCTATATGGAGCGAAATCACCGAAGTAGCTGGATGTACCTATGCCAACGCCTGCTGTAGAGTAAGGGACGAAAATGCCTCTGCTTTGCGCACTGGCTTCCTTTCCTGTTAATAAAAGTCCAAAAGTCATGATCACTGCCAGCGCCCCCGGTACTCTTTTGAATTCAAAATGTCTACGCATTTTCAGATCGTTTTTTTGCAAAAATAGGATAGTTGTCGGTTTTATTACGGCTTCAACACCATTTCAACGTATTTACCATGGATTTATTTGTGGGAGGGAATTTTTTTAAAACGGACTACCGCCGATCGATTTTCAGTGTGCGGAAAACGAATACCGGAGCTTGAACAGTGCATTAACACACGTCCTAAATTGTGAAGGCCGCAAAAACTTTGTTATCATTGCAGACTAAAAAAGATCCAGGAAATGATTACGAGTCACAATCTCAGGTTTTCGTATTCTCCACAAAAAACATTCCAATTTCCTGATATCAATTGCGGTGACAAGGAAACTTTGCTGATCTTAGGCCAATCCGGAAAGGGTAAAACCACATTGCTCCATCTCCTCGCATTACTCCTCCGGCCCGAATCCGGGGAAGTGTCTGTTGCCGGGCGGTCTATCAGCCACCTCGAACCTGAGCAGATTGCATTGATCAGGGCAAAAAACATAGGGATCATTTACCAGCGGGCTCATTTTGTAAGTGCATTGACAGTAATCGACAACCTGCTGTTATCCAATTTCCTTGCAGAAAAGGCGCAGGATAGGAAAAAAGCGATTTTCCTGGCCAATGAACTGGGCTTTGCCGAACACTTGAACAAGAAAACAGCACAACTCAGTCAGGGAGAGCAGCAGCGGGTAAGTATCGCGCGTGCATTGATGAACGAACCCAATGTGATCCTGGCCGACGAACCAACTTCCAACCTGGATGATATCAATTGCCAGCGCGTTATCGATTTACTCAAAACGCAGTCGGCCCTGATAGGTGCAAGCCTGGTGGTGGTTACACACGATCAGCGGCTGAAAGATGAATTTTCCAACCAGGTGATTTTATAACGGATCAAGGCTGTTTCTTTTGGCAGCAAAAATCAAAGCAATGAACCTTCTCAAGATCAGCATCGCCAATATCAAAGAAAAAAAGCTTAACAGCTTCCTGAGCGCACTTTTGCTTGCACTGGGTATCGGGATGATCTCGTTGCTTCTGCTTCTGAACAAGCAGCTCGATGAACAATTCCGCAAAAACATCAAGGGTATTGATATGGTTGTGGGCGCGAAAGGCAGCCCGCTGCAGCTTATCCTGTCAAGCATTTATCAGATCGATGCGCCAACAGGCAATGTCCCGCTGGCAGAAGTGAATGCATTGAGAAAAAATCCCTTTGTTAAAACAGTGATCCCGCTCTCTATGGGAGATAATTTTCAGGGATTCAGGATAGTGGGGACCACACCTAAATACATTGAACACTATAAAGCCAAGATCGGCGAAGGCCACATATATAATGCATCCATGGAGGTAACGCTGGGGAGCAAAGTGGCGCGGGTTTCAGGGCTGAAAATCGGCGATACTTTCGCGAGCTCCCATGGGCTGGATGGTGCAGGCGATGTACACGGGGACCGTAAATACAAAGTCACCGGCATTTTTCAGCCAAGTGGCTCGGTAGTAGATCAATTGATCCTTACCAGATTATCCAGTATCTGGGATATCCATGATCACGAAGGACCCACAGCTGAAAAGCACGAGAACCATTCTGAAGAACAGGCAGGTGGCGAGCCCGACGAAGATGGACGGGATGTTACCAGCGCATTAATCCAGTTCCGTAATCCAATGGGTTTAATGACGATCCCGCGGCAAATCAACCAGAATACCTCCATGCAAGCCGCATTGCCGAGTATTGAAATTAACCGCCTTTTCTCGCTGCTGGGCGTAGGCATCGAGACATTAAGGGCGATCGCCCTCATCATAATTACCATTGCTGGTGTGAGTGTTTTTGTGTCGCTTTACAATTCCCTGAAAGAGCGCAAGTACGAAATGGCATTGATGCTTTCTCTCGGCGCTACACGAACTTTCCTTTTTCTGATGCTTCTTATCGAAGGCTTGTTCCTGGCGGTTATCGGCTTCTTTTCCGGCATTATCCTCAGCAGGGTCGGGTTGTGGTTTTTCTCAAAAGCAGCTGAACAGGATTTCCATTATACGCTGGGCAAGTTCGCACTGCTGCCTGAGGAAATTTATCTTCTTTTTGCCGCTCTCGCTGTTGGCGCAATCGCGGCGGCGCTTCCTTCGGCTGGAATTTACCGGCTGAATATATCCCGCACACTGGCGGAGGAATGATAATCTGCTTAAATTTGTTTATCAGGTTCAATCCCTTTTAAATAGAAGAGCAATGAAAGCTTTGAAAGCAACCATACTATTTTTTTGCATTACAACACTACTTGCATTTAAGCCGGCCAACGAGCCTGTGAAGGTGACCTGGGAAACTTTGCGCGATGTGACTTTCAAGAAAAAGTGGTATGCCGAAGAATCCATTTACATGCTCCATCCCACTTTCGGGCCAAGTGTTCAGAAGTTGAAAAACCAGCAGGTAGCAATTACAGGCTACATTCTGCCCATTGATCTGGACGCAAATCTGTATGTACTTTCTGCATTCCCATTCAGCGCGTGCTTCTTTTGCGGAGGCGCAGGACCGGAAACTGTCATGACGCTTAATTTTAAAAAGAAAGATGGGCGGAAGTTCAAAACCGATGAGCGGCTTACTTTTACGGGTACATTGAAGCTGAATGCAGACGATATCTACCAGATGAACTACATTCTGGACGGCGCAGAAATCGCTAACTGATACCGATCAATCGCCAGATGCCGGAGATAAAAAAGAGCACAAGACCAATCGGTGTCAACACCTTCCAGCCTAAATACATCAGCTGATCTACGCGGAGGCGTGGCAAAGTCCACCGTGCCCACATTTGCAGTAGGATACCGAACATGGCCTTACTCAAAATCCAGAAAAGACCTGTAATGTAACCAAACCAAGTCCCAGGTTCTCCGCTTGTCCATTCTGCCAGGCGGAGCGGCCCAATGTTTGGCAAAGGTGTATTCCAGCTTCCCAGAAAGAGAATTGCGCCCAGCAGCGATACCAGCAACATCATTCCATATTCAGAAAGCATAAAGAGCGCCCAGCGCATTCCGGAATATTCTGTGTGAAAACCGGCTACTAACTCGGATTCGCCTTCTGGTAAGTCAAACGGTGCGCGGTTACATTCAGCCAATGAGGCTATGAAGAATATGACGTAAGCTATTAACAAGAAAGGATTCCGGATGATATTCCAGGTCAGGAACCCGCCTATCTGGGTTACATCTACGCCCAATTGTTTCATTCCAAAAAGGTAAACCGGGTCTGGCGAGTAAATACCTTGCTGAAAGCTGATTACCTGCAAGTCAAGCGTTTGCGTCAACATTACTACACAAAGGATTGAAAGGCCCAGTGGAATTTCGTAGGAAATAATCTGTGCTACCGCGCGCATTGCGCCGAACAATGCAAACTTATTATTCGAACCCCAGCCGGCCATTAACAACCCGACAACATCCACCGAGACAATTGTCAAAAGAAAGAAAACACCGACTGCTGCGTCTGAACCTGCAAGCTCCGGAGCGAGCGGAACAACCGCGAAACCTGCGAAAACGGAGATGAAAATGATAAATGGCGCGATCAGGAAGAGACGCCGGTCAGCTGCTTTGGGAACAATATCCTCTTTCTGCAATAGTTTGAGCAAATCTGCAAAAAGCTGCAAAAGCCCCCACTTACCTACCTCCATCGGCCCCATTCTATCCTGAATGAAAGCGGATACCTTCCTCTCAAGGTATACGCCGATCACCACGAAGCCGGGTACCAGCAGCAGGAAAATGATAAGGGTAAATGGCATTAAAGGCTAGTTGAGTTAACTGGATTTGGCAAAAGTAAATAAAAACTATTCTACTTTGTCCGGCTGGCCGCTATAACCCGACTCCTGCAGGATCCGGCTCGCATTTTCAATCTCCATTAAATCAACAATGGATATATCCTTGTTTTCTTTCATAAATACACTGACAATGCGCCACCCTACCCACCGGGCAATAGCACCTGGTACTTTCTGTCCGATTTCAGTTGTAAATGGCCGCTCTTCGATGAACTTGCGTTTTTGCAGTACATTCTTTTCATACAAAAGCTTGCTCGCAATGAAATAAGCCCAGATATCCTGCTGACTGTTATAGGTCTTTCTCAGAATATCCTCCGAGTAGCCGATAATGAGGCTCTGCGGTGTTCCGGGCATCATGTATCTCACAAATTCGTAGCCTTTTCCATAGCCGATCATATCTGCAAGTAAAGTCTGATCGCCAGGGCTTATCTTATTGAACCTGTTTGAAATAAAGAAAATGATAGAAGGAACAATGTACTCTTTCTGGTAGCGGCGTAACTGATAGTCAAATACGTCGGGGCGGTACATTGCATTCGGGCCGCCAAAATAGTCGAGACCGATGATGATCAGAGAGTCTGATATATAAAGATCATTTCCTGCAAAACCCGAAACCATAAACTCGACTTTCGGTGCTTGGAATTTGGGGTAATAGTATTTAATGTGTTTGAAAGCTTTGGTCAGGGAATCTACAATCACGGCTTGCCGGTCGCCGATCAGTGAATCAAGCTGTGTCTTAAATGTCCTGAAATCCTGATTTTGAAGAATATTGAACAGATAACCTGCCAGCTTACCAGGCTCAACCGGCGCTTCAGAAAAGTAATACCTGCCTAAATGCGGATGTTTGTTCAAAAAATTTTGTACTTCTGTCTGCGATTTACAAGCAAATAGCTCCTCGTCTAGGTTTTCAGAAGTAACCTTTAAATCTATATCACTGATATCAGCAACAGCTCTGTTGTCGGGCTTACAGGAAAATGAAAAGGCTGCCAGCAGGGCAATAAGACTGATTTGTTTTAAATAAACCATTCGACTATCGGAAATATAATATGTCAGGTGAAGCTTCAAAAGTAGAAAAAAAACGAATAGGCATTCTAGGCTGCGGTTGGCTGGGGATTTCACTAGCACAACGTTTGCTTGCTGATCCTATTACATTGCAAATCAAATGCAGTACTACGTCCGAATCCAAGCTCGCTAAATTCAATGCCCTCGGGCTGGACGGTTTTTTGCTTGATCTTACTCCCGGTTTTTCGGCAGATGCTGAAAAGCTAAATGCATTCTTTGACGTGGATTCACTGGTCATCTCTTTGCCACCGCGTTCCAGTCAGAATGACCCTGGTTTTTATGCACAGCAAGTACAAGCAGTGGTAGCAGCGATCAGGGTATCTCAGGTTAAAGAAGTCCTTTTTATTAGTTCAACCAGCATTTACCCCGACCTGAACCGGATTGTTACCGAAGATGACGTAACTACACCGGAAGAATCAGCATATCCCGAAATGGTGCAGGCTGAGAACTTAATAACTTCTTTGCGGCCGGAATGCACCGCGAGTATTCTCCGCTTCGGCGGGCTGCTTGGCTACAACCGCATTCCCGGGAAATATGTGAAGGGAAAGAAAGATATGACTACGGGAACGGTCCCTGTCAACTACATTCACAGGGACGATGGCGCCGCGATTATCCTGGCGATGCTCCAACAGGGCGTTAGCAATGAAACTTTCAACATAGTAGCCCCGCTTCATCCAACCCGTAGCGAAATCTATATTGCTACCTGTGCTCAATTCGGCTGGGAAGCACCCACATTCGCCGAAGGACCGCAAGTTGATTTTAAGATTATTTCAAATAACAAATTGACCGAGAGCTACCGGTACAACTTTATATATCCGGATCCATTACATTTCTTCTATTCCCTGGAAGATCCTCTTTGAGGATACCAAAGGCATAAAACCCGCAAGAAGCTTCTCTGCGGGTTTTATTATGATATAACCAAAAAAGCAATTATTGGGCGCCCAATAGTTCTGTCAGCTTGCTTTCAAGAGCAGGCCCCCTCAGGTTTTTAGCGATGATCTTTCCGTCTTTATCAACGAGAAAAGTAGCTGGTATCGCATTCACCCCGTAGGTTTGCGCTACGCCGGAATTCCATTTTTTCAACTCTGATCCGTGTTGCCATTTCAGATTGTCTTTTGAAATCGCAGTTTTCCAGGCTTTCTCATTATCGTCTAGCGACACTCCATAGATATCAAAACCTTTGTCTTTAAACTTATCATACATTCTGACCACATTGGGATTTTCCATTCGGCATGGTCCGCACCAGGAAGCCCAGAAATCGATCAGTACATACTTGCCACGAAGCGAAGACAATGAAACCGGTTTTCCCTCCGGGCTATTGAGTGTAAAATCAGGCGCTTCCTGACCGATTGATACACCTGCAAAACGCTTTACTTGGCCAATAAAACCTTTGGCCAGTGTAGGAGTTGGCTGTACCTTTTCATAATCATCGGCAAGCTTTTTCAATGTTTCAATATCCGTTTCCGGATTTAGAAAGTTGTTTGCCGCGAACAAGGCAACCAGCGAAGTGCCCATCTCTGGCAGCATCGATTTGATAGCCGTCAAACGTTCCTGATCTGCCTTTGTGAAATTCTGCTGGATCTCAGCTATTTTCTTGGTATCCTTTTTCTCTTCTGCGGCTGCATATTCTTCATTCCAAACCGTCACCTTGGCTGCAAAAGACTGCATCAGCTTGTCAAGCTGCCCATAATATTCCATGTTTTTAGAACCGGACACCTCGGCTTTTCCACCATTACCTTTGGCATCCCGGGTGGTACCATCTGCCTGTACATTCAAATTTTCGCCACCTTCAACAAGAAGAACTACTTTCTGACGGTCGGCAATGTTGAGCGTAAAAAAACTGCCCCGGTCTCTTTCTGTCCCTTTTATCGTAAAACTGCCATCAGCAGCCAATTGGGTCGAATCGAGCTTAACCGAAGATCCGGCAGCTGTGGACTTGGCAAGTATAACCTTCTCACCTTTCGCACCATTTTTAACTTTGCCAGTTACTGTAAAATCCTTTGGATCAAGCTGCTGCGCCCAGGATTGTACCCCGGCGACGAGCAATACAGACAATATACTACCTTTTAAAAACCCCTTCATAAGCCTGAGAATTTCTGTTAAGAAACTATTTTATGATAATTTTTGCGCCAGCAACTGGTTTACCAGCTTAGGATCAGCAGTATTGTTTGATTTTTTCATTACTTCTCCAACAAACAACCCGATCAACCCCTTTTTGCCTTTCCGGTAAGCTGATACTTTGTCTGGCATTGAATTAATTACCTCTTCTACCAACGATTCCAGCTCGTTTGTATTGCTGTTTTGCAGCCAGTTATTAGCTGATGCAATTTCCTTTGGCACGCTCTGCGGCTCAGTAAGCAGAAGCGGAAATATCTTTTGCGTCGCTACCGAGTTACTCACCGTACCCGACTCTGATAGTTCGATCAGATCTGCCAGGGTTTGCGGACTGATTGGGAACAGTGCGATATTTCCGCCATTCTCATTCAGAAATGACTTTACAGGTCCCATTAACCAATTAGAAACAGCTTTGTAAGCCGACGTTTTACTGCACACTGCCTCGAAATAATCCGCGATCTCTTTGGTATCCGTCAGCACCATTGCGTCGTAAGCAGGGATACCATATTGATTTACAAATTTCTCCCTTAATTCATGCGGCAATGCAGGCATGCTACTCTTTATCTCGTTTAGCCACTCTTCCGAAATTACCACCGGAGCCAGGTCCGGATCAGGGAAGTAACGGTAATCGTTCATCGTCTCTTTTACGCGCATTCCATACGTCTGACCATTTTCTACGTCAAACATCCGGGTTTCCTGCTGTACAGTCCCTCCGCTTTCCAGCAATGCAACCTGCCTTCTTTCTTCAAAACTGATCGCCCGCATCATATTCCGGATCGAGTTCATGTTCTTGATCTCGACCTTGGTACCATACTGCTCGGCGCCATGCTTCCTTACCGACACATTTACATCGCAACGCAGCGAACCTTCTTCCATATTACCGTCGCTGATACCAAGGTAGCGAACGAGCCGGCGTATCTCGGTAACAAAAGCGCCAGTTTCCTCTGCTGACCGCAAATCCGGCTCTGATACCATTTCTACCAATGGAGTTCCCGCACGATTATAATCCAGCAAGGTTTCAACCTGATCGCCTTCGTGAACAGATTTTCCTGCATCTTCTTCTAAGTGAATGTGGTGGAAACGTATTGTCTTTTCAGTCGCCTTTCCTGCGGGATCCTTAGTCGAAATGGTCACTCCTCCATTTTCACAAACGGGCTTTTTATCCTGCGAGATTTGGTATCCTTTTGGAAGATCCGGGTAAAAGTAATTTTTACGGTCAAAAACAGTCTTTCTGCTGATAGAGCAGCCGCACGCTAGCCCCAGCCGAACTGCATATTCCACTGCTTTTTTATTGATTTTAGGAAGTGTTCCAGGCAATGCAAGTGTCAGCGGACCAATATTCGTATTCGGTTCTGTTCCAAAAAGATTGATATCCCGGGTAAAAAGCTTGGATTCCGTCAACAGCTGGCAGTGTACTTCCAGCCCGATCACCGTTTCATAAGTGGCTAGAAGTTCATCTGTGATATCAGCGGGTTGCAGGGTAGTTGAAGTCATAATCAGTGATAAATGCTATATAAAGATATGCATACGGGCCGTCCATAGCATGAACGGCCCGCAGATTAACGGCTTTGAAGTCCGTATTATAATGAATTGATCCAGTTGGCAATCACTGCAATGTCCGCTTTTGGAACATGAGGCATAGGTGCCATTGGAGGAAATCCGGGCCAATGCTCAGGTTTCGGGCTGTGTACGAGCGCGACGATCTCGTCAACCGAATATTTCTTTTTAGCTACATCCGAATAAGCCGGACCAATTACTTTATCATAAGCCTGGTGGCAGGCAAAACATGCATGTTTGTTCAACAAGGCTGAAACATCTGCAGGTACTGGCTTTCTTTTCGGAGCAGCTGCTGCTGCCGGAGCCTCTGCCGCAGGTGCTGCAGCTGCTGCTGTATCACCGCCATTCGCAGCACCGCCCGCCGCGGGAGCAGCAGGTGTTGCTGACGGCGCCGGAGCTGCCGCCGCTACCTCAGGTTGATTTTTTCTGTCGTTAGCCAGCTTTACAAGCGCTGTTTCCTCTCTTGACTTACTGCCTGAACCATAATAATGGTCGTATTTATCACGATCTTCTTTTGAAGAGCAGCCTGTAATGAAGTAAACTGCCAAGGCCATAACCGCCAAAGAAGTGCTTTTACTGATTGTCATTGTTTTAAATTTTAAAATTTTCCGCCAGATTAAGGATTGTATGCAAACATCCACACGAAGAAAGCATGTTTGCTTCATATTTCCTTCATTCAGGCGGCAGAAATTAGATTTTCCAGACAAGTTTGTACAAGTTACGGGTTTGTCTGACAATCTGTTAAGCAATGGGTTGTTTTGTAAAAACGTCTAAAATTTCTACCGATATTTTTGACTTGATTATTGTGTTTAAATTAAATGTTGTTACTTTTGCACTCCTGTTTGTAAAAATGATTTAAAGCAATGGCTAAGAAAGGTAATAGAGTGCAGGTTATATTGGAATGCACAGAACAAAAAGATAGCGGTGTTCCAGGAATGTCACGTTACGTGACTACAAAAAATCGCAAGAATACGCCAGGCCGTATGGAATTGAAAAAGTTCAATTCTTTCCTGAGACGATATACTATACATAAAGAGATTAAATAAGTTTCAAAACTTTAACGATATACAGACATGGCAAAGAAAGTAGTTGCTACCCTGAAAAAAGAAGGCGGTAAAGCATTCGCGAAAGTGATCAAAGCCGTGAAATCTCCTAAAACAGGAGCTTATACCTTCAAAGAAGAAATCGTACCCCTTGATGGTGTTCAAGGTGCATTGAAAAACTAGTCTTCGACTGCGCTCAGACTGACAATTGCCTTCGAGTATTGTCAGCCTGAGCGCAGTCGAAGACCAGGCTTTAAACATCGAGTTACTAAAAAGTCCCTTTCGGGACTTTTTTTGTTTTATTTTTGATCCATTAACATACTTGGATTATGAGTTTATTCGGCTTTTTTTCAAAGGAGAAAAAAGAAACACTAGATAAAGGCCTTGAAAAAACCAAAGACAGCTTCTTTGGCAAACTTTCACGCGCTATTGTCGGCAAAACCACGATTGATGAAGATGTTCTCGATGAGCTGGAAGATATTCTGGTAAGTTCCGACGTAGGTGTTGAAACCACAGTGAAGGTGATCAAACGCATTGAAGAGCGCGTGGCGCGGGACAAATATGCAACTACGGCGGAGCTTGACAGCATTCTACGGGAAGAGATAGCAGCCTTGCTGACAGAGAATAAATCCGTTGATATCAAAGACAGTTTTGAGACACAGCACCTGCCCAAACCCTACGTGATCATGGTGGTAGGTGTGAATGGGGTCGGTAAAACAACCACCATCGGAAAGCTCGCACACCAGTTTCACCAGCGCGGCCACAAAGTTGTTTTAGGCGCAGCAGATACATTTCGCGCCGCGGCAGTGGATCAGCTGAAACTTTGGGGGAAAAGGGTTGACGTACCCGTCATCGATCACGGTATGAATACCGATCCTTCTGCAGTTGCTTATGACGCATTAAAAAAGGGCGGGGAAATAGGCGCCGATGTGATTATCATTGATACCGCAGGCCGCTTGCATACGAAAGTCAATCTCATGAACGAGCTTTCAAAGATCAAACGGGTAATGCAGAAAATCATCCCTGACGCGCCGCATGAAGTTTTGCTCGTGCTGGACGGAAGTACCGGGCAGAATGCAGTAATCCAGGCACGCGAGTTTACCAAAGTCACTGAAATTACTGCCCTGGCAATTACCAAATTGGACGGAACAGCCAAAGGTGGCGTGGTAATCGGTATTTCAGACGAGTTTAAAATTCCGGTGAAGTACATTGGTGTCGGCGAGAAAATGGATGATTTGCAGGTATTTGACAGAAGCGAATTCGTAGATTCTTTGTTTAAGAAAATTGGATAGTGACCAATTGGGAGACCTTTATTCTAGTAGTAATTGCGCTGGGCGGAAGTGCAGGGCCACTCTTGGCCGTGGTAATTATTGGAGCCCGCCAAAGCAATGAAATCTACAAAGTCCTGAAAGAGCCGCGGGCTTATAAAACTACAATCTCCTATTTCTTTTTAACCACCGACATCTTTTTCGCATACCTGTTCACCTTGATGGCAGGTTTTACCACTAAGACTCTGTTTAATCTGGATGTTTATCCCTCAAACGGCGATTGGCGAGCATACCTGATGCTTTCTCTGCTGGTATTGACTATGCTTTTTTTCGCTGCCTGGATTCAGATTTTGTATATCAATCACTGGAAGCATTCGAAAAAACTGATAATCACTTTTGAGCCTGCTACTAAAACAGTTTGGGTGGAGAAAGACGAACAAGAGTATGTCCTCAGAGAAGATACCATTGAAAGCGTGGAATGTTATAGCAACCAGGGGTCGAAGTTTCTGTTTCAATACTATAAATTTAACCTGACCGGCAACGCCAGTTTTTACATCTCGGGTCAGGCTAAAGGTGTACCGGCAATCATGGAATACTTCAAGAAAATTCCGGTCAAACTTTACAGGCGCAGGTATCCGCTCATGCCCTGACCTCGTATTCTGATATTTTTTCCCGAACTTTGCAGCCCATTTTGTAGTTCATAATCAACTACTTCGCTGGTGACAGCATCCATTCAATTTTCCATTCAAAAAGTAAATAGCTAAAAGCTGACCGCTAATAGCTAATCCCAATGAAAACCAAAGGAATAGTAAAAAACAAAGTCAACATCGTAACACTGGGTTGCTCCAAAAACCTGGTTGACTCGGAAGTTTTGTATACGCAGCTCAAAGGAAACGGTTTTACCGTTGCCCACGAGTCGAAAAAAGATGATTCGCAGATTGTAGTAATCAATACTTGCGGATTCATCGATAATGCCAAAGAAGAATCTATCAACACTATTTTACGCTATGCTGATGCGAAGGCGGCGGGAATGGTGGATAAAGTATATGTTACCGGCTGTTTGTCGCACCGCTACAAAGATGAACTTTCGGTAGAAATCCCGACTGTTGACGCCTGGTTCGGTACTAATGAACTGCCCCGATTGCTCAAAACGCTTAAAGCAGATTATAAACACGAGCTCGTTGGCGAGCGTTTGCTGACAACACCCACACACTACGCTTACCTGAAAATAGCAGAAGGCTGCGATCGTCCATGTAGTTTTTGTGCGATACCCATTATGCGCGGCGGCCACATTTCCCGTCCGATTGACGAGCTGGTAAAAGAAGCAAAGTCACTTGCAAAAAGAGGTACCAAGGAGCTGATCCTCATCGCACAGGACCTGACTTACTATGGTCTGGATATTTACAAAAAAAGAAACCTTTCCGACCTGATTGCTCAGCTTTCGGATGTTGAAGGAATCGAATGGATCAGGTTGCAATATGCTTACCCGGCTGGCTTTCCAATGGACATTCTGGACATCATGAACGAGCGCAGTAACGTTTGCAAATACCTCGATATGCCGCTGCAAACGGGCTCAACAGAGATATTGAAGTCAATGCGGAGAGGAATTACACGCGAAAAAACAGAATCCCTGATTTATAGTATCCGCGACAAAGTGCCCGGAATCGCATTGCGTACTACATTGATCGTCGGTCACCCGGGAGAGACGGAATCTCTGTTCGATGAAACTTATGATTTTGTGGAGAAAATGCGTTTCGATCGTCTGGGCGCATTCCAGTATTCACATGAGGATAATACCCATTCATTTACAATGGAAGATGACGTTCCTTCCGAGATCAAACAAGAACGTGCCGACGCCATTATGGAATTGCAGCAGGGTATCTCTTACGAATTGAACCAGAACAAAATTGGCAATACTTATAAAGTGCTGTTCGACCGGAAAGAAGGCGGGCATTTTATTGGCCGGACTGAATTTGATTCACCGGAAGTGGACAATGAAGTACTGGTACCAGCCAGTCAGTACGTGCGTTTAGGCGATTTTGCAAATGTAAAAATCAATGCAGCAGAAGAATTTGATTTGTACGGAGATATTGTTTCCTGATTTTTTCGCCTTCTTCCTGTGTTTTTCGATTTGCCTTTTAGATTTTTGTAGAAATAATAATTAAAGAAATGTTACAAAGAATACAGACTGTTTTTTTAGCCATTACCATCGTAGGAATGGGTTTATTCCTAGCATTCCCGATCTGGAGTAAAATTGCACTTTCAGGCGATGAAAGTGCCATATTGACTGCGACGAAACTGACGCACCAGGTAGATCCGGTGCAAGCAAACATTCAACCCGTATACTACCTGATCATTTTAGCGATTCTGGTGGCCGGTGTGGCTGCTTACGCCGTTTCTCAATATAAAAACCGCGTTTTACAATCTGCACTTTGCGCTGTGAACTCGATTCTGATGACAGTTATAATGGGACTTGTTATTTACTTCACTTTCTACAAAGCGGCTAAATTGTTTGATCCTGAATTGCCTGGCAAATACGATTTCGGCTTCTATGGACTCGTAGGCGCAATGCTCGCCAATGTTTTTGCAAATCGTTTTATCCGCAAAGACGAGCGTACAGTGCAGCAATCAAAGCGTTTCAGGTAGACCTTTTGTCACCCTGAGCGCAGTCGAAGGGCAGGTACAACAATCAAACCAATCCTTCGCGCAGCAGATCATGCAGGTGGACGAACCCGAGTACTTCATTGTTTTCGACCACAATTACCTGGGTGATACTCCGGGACTGCATGATTTCCAGCGCATTCACAGCGTACTCATCCGGTGAAACAGTCACGGGAGTGGCTGTCATAATATCACTTGCTTTGAGGTCAAGCAGCTCTGTGCCTTTGTGCTCTTTGAGCATTCGGCGCAAATCGCCGTCGGTGATAATCCCAGCCATTTGATTTTCAGCTTTCACTACCGCCGTAGCGCCCAGCCTTTTTGAAGTCATTTCGAGGATAACTTCCTGCAAAGAAGCCTTTTCAGCAACCTTGGGCATTGCATTGTGCGGGTATATGTCGCATACTTTCAGGTAAAGTCGCTTGCCTAATGCGCCTCCGGGGTGGTATTTGGCAAAATCGTCGTGTGTAAATCCCCTCGCTTCAAGTAAACAAATCGCCAATGCGTCTCCAAGCGCCATCGTGACAGAGGTACTTGTAGTAGGTGCCAGGTTCAACGGGTCGGCTTCTTTCGCTGCGTATGCATTTAGAACGAAATCGGCATTTCGGGCGAGATAAGAATCTCTGTTGCTGACCATTGCAATCATTTTTACACCCGTTCTTTTTACAAGCGGAACCAACACTTTAATCTCCGGCGTATCCCCGCTTTTTGATATTACAAGCACGGTATCATTATCCTGGATCATACCCAGATCTCCGTGAATCGCATCGGCAGCGTGCATGAACAAAGCGGGCGTTCCCGTTGAGTTTAAAGTAGCTACGATTTTCTGCCCTACAATTGCGCTCTTGCCTATTCCTGAAATCACGACACGCCCTCCCGAATTTAAAATAGCATATACGCAGCTTTCAAATTCATCATCAATCAGTTCAATAATTGTATACAAAGCTTCTGCCTCTTGCCGTATTACTTCTTTTGCTATTGACTGGATATTTTTTATTAATTTCAAATCTGAAACACAGTTTAAAGGGAATACAATTGTGGATATTCAATTCAAAAACAAAGATATAGAAGTTTGGAATAACCATTTTGTTAACAGAGTATGGTAAAGCAGGTTGATCATGTCGTACTAGACACGTTAAAAGAAAAACTCAAAGAAATATTTGGATATAGTCAGTTCCGGGGAGACCAAGAGGTAATTATTCAAAACATACTTCTTGGCAAAAATACATTCGTTATTATGCCTACCGGAGCAGGCAAATCTCTTTGCTATCAACTACCTGCCCTGGTCAGCGATGGACTGACGATTGTTATTTCACCTCTTATTGCATTGATGAAAAATCAGGTCGACCAGCTTACCGCGTTCGGCATTAATGCACAGTTTTTGAATTCCACCTTGACAAAGGCTGAAATGACGCGCGTGAAAACAGACGCGCTCGATGGAAGCCTCAAACTGCTTTATATTGCCCCTGAATCGCTGACCAAAGAAGATAATCTTGATTTCCTGAAAAGGGTGAAAATATCCTTTGTTGCGATTGATGAGGCACATTGTATCTCCGAATGGGGCCACGATTTCAGACCTGAATACCGCCGGATTTACGGCATTATCGAAAATATCGGCCAGCTTCCCATTATTGCATTAACCGCAACTGCCACCCCGAAAGTGCAGCAGGATATCCGGAAAAACCTGCAAATGGAAGAGGCAGAAACCTTTAAATCTTCAT
The DNA here is from genome assembly GCF_000701505.1 of Dyadobacter crusticola DSM 16708. GTDB lineage: Bacteria > Bacteroidota > Bacteroidia > Cytophagales > Spirosomataceae > Dyadobacter > Dyadobacter crusticola. The sequence continues at coordinate 294,020 of NZ_JNJB01000008.1, forward strand.
TCAACAGAAAGAACCTTTACTACGAAATACGCCCGAAAAAGGACGTCAAAAAGCAGCTGATCCGGTATATCCGCAACAATAAAGGCAAATCTGGTATTGTGTATTGCCTGAGCCGTAAAACCGTTGAAGAGGTAGCAGAGTTGCTGAATGTAAACGACGTACGTGCATTACCGTACCACGCCGGGCTCGACAGTAATACCAGAATGGCAAACCAGGACGCATTTCTGAATGAAGAATGCGATGTGATTGTGGCTACGATTGCTTTTGGAATGGGGATCGATAAGCCGGACGTTCGTTTTGTGATCCACTACGACGTGCCCAAATCACTGGAAGGTTATTACCAGGAAACCGGACGCGCAGGTCGCGATGGATTGGAAGGTAACTGCCTGATGTTCTACAGCTACGAAGACATTCAGAAGCTCGAAAAGTTTAACAAAGACAAAACCGTTACCGAGCGGGATAATGCGCGCCATTTGCTGAATGAAATGGTAGCTTACTCTACACTCGGTGTTTGCCGCAGGCGCCAGCTGCTCAGCTATTTTGGTGAGTACCTCGAAAAAGACTGCGGGTTCTGCGACAACTGTGTTAAGCCGACTGAAAAGACCAAGGTTCAGGAAGATATAATCCTTGTTTTAAAAGCTGTGTCACAAACCGAGCAGCGCTTTGACTGTGAACATATTGCAGATCTTCTGACAGCTACTGAAAACCAGTACGTGAAAAGTTATGAGCACGATCAGCTGGAAGTTTATGGAAAAGGTCTGGAACTGAATGAATCCCGCGAATACTGGATATCAACGATCCGCCAGCTTGTTATTTTCAATTACCTTGAAAAAGACGTTGAAAACTATGGCGTGATCCGGCTGAGTGCAAAAGGAGCAAATTATCTGAATGATCCTTACCAGGTTACTTTACATAAAGACCATAATTTCGAGGAAGAAGAGGTCAAACCGGAAGACGACGACAAAGAAGCCGCCACTACCGGGGGAAGCGCCCACGCGTATGACGAAGCTTTGCTTGGAATGCTCAAAGCACTTCGCAAGAAGGTAGCCAAAGAGAAAAACCTGCCTCCCTACGTTATTTTCCAGGATCCGTCTCTGGAAGAAATGGCGACTACTTATCCTACTACCCAGCAGGAAATGGCGCAGATTAATGGCGTTGGAATGGGGAAAGTGCAGAAGTTTGGCCGGCAGTTTATTGATCTGATCACAAGATATGTTGAGGAGAATGAGATCGAAACTGCGAAAGATGTGGTTATTAAGTCGACTGTAAACAAGTCGAAGATCAAGATTTTCATCATTCAACAGGTTGACCGTAAAGTAAGTCTGGATGAAATCGCCGAAGTGAAAGACCTGGAACTGGCGGATGTGATCGAAGAAGTTGAACATATTTGCTACTCGGGAACGAAGCTGAACCTGGATTACTATATCAATCAGGTGATCGATCGCGAAAGGCAACAGGATATATATGATTATTTTATGACGGCCGAAACTGATAACATTGCCGTTGCGCTCGACGAATTTGCAAACGACGAAATCAGTGAGGAAGAATTGAGGCTGATGCGTATTAAGTTCTTGTCAGAGCTGGCTAATTAAGCACTGGTGAAACGATCCGTACCAACCAACAATTGATTTTTTTAACCAACTTATGAACATACTTATATTGGGATCCGGCGGGAGAGAACACGCTTTTGCCTGGAAAATCTCCCAAAGCCCTCTTTGTGACAGCTTGTTTGTAGCGCCCGGAAACGCCGGTACGGCAAGTGTAGCAACGAACCTCTCTATCTCTTACAATGATTTTGATGCAATCGCCGATGCAGTGATCGGACATAAGATCGAGCTCGTGATCGTAGGCCCGGAAGAGCCGCTCGTGAATGGGATTGTCGATTATTTTGAATCAAAAGAAACACTGGCGCACGTGAAGATCATCGGTCCGAACAAAGCGGGCGCACAGCTGGAAGGCAGCAAGGATTTTTCCAAAACATTTATGCAGAAATACGGAATTCCAACCGCTTCTTCCAGAACTTTCACTGCGGAGACACTTGAAATTGGTTTGGAATACCTGGAAGCACACCCGCTGCCGATTGTATTGAAAGCTGACGGACTGGCTGCCGGAAAAGGTGTTATCATTGCCGAGAAATTTGCCGAAGCAGAAACTGCTTTCAGGGAAATGCTTTTGGATAAAAAATTCGGCGACGCTGGCAATAAAGTAGTTGTTGAGCAATTTTTAAAAGGAATTGAGCTTTCCGTTTTTGTGTTGACAGACGGAGAGCATTACAAAATATTACCTGAGGCAAAAGATTACAAACGCATTGGCGAAAACGATACAGGCCTGAACACCGGCGGAATGGGCGCAGTATCACCGGTAACTTTCGCCGACGCGAATTTTCTCAGAAAAGTTGATGAAAAAGTGGTCAAACCGACGCTTAATGGGCTAAAAAGCGAAGGCATCAAATATGTCGGTTTTATTTTCATTGGATTAATGAATATAAAAGGCGAACCTTACGTGATTGAATACAATGTCCGTATGGGTGACCCTGAGACAGAAGTGGTCATTCCGCGGATCCAATCGGACCTGGCTATGTTAATGGCCTCGACAGCAAAAGGAACGCTGAATGATTTTGAAATACAAATATCACCGCAGGTAGCAGTGACAACAGTTGTTGTTTCCGGCGGATATCCTGGTGATTACGAAAAAGGAAAGGTGATTACCGGAAGTGAAAAAGTAGAAGACGTATACTTATACCATGCTGGCACTACTTTTAATGCAGATGCTGAAATTGTGACGAATGGAGGCAGGGTTATGGCATTGACCGGCCTGGCCAATTCACTCGAAAATGCGGTACATAAATCGCAGCGTGCAGCGCAGGTTGTACAGTTCGAAGGAAAATATTTCCGTCACGATATAGGTGTTGATTTAATACGTTATAACGATTGATGAGGAGGAGTAACTATGGGATGCGGATCATGTTCATCCGGGGGATGCGGTACCGGCGGTACAGCAGTATCCGGATGTGGAAGTAAAGGGAATTGCGGAACCGGAGGATGTAACAAAATGAATGTCTTTGACTGGCTCAGCCACATGGACGTTCCTGCTGGTCAGCGCTTTGACGTTGTCGAGGTGAAGTTCAAGGGAGGAAGAAAAGAGTATTTCCGCAATATCAACCAATTGGAATTTGTAACAGGCGACTATGTTGTCTGCGAAATGGCCTCGGGCCAGCATATAGGCACTATTTCCCTGCAGGGAGAATTGGTGAGGCTTCAGATGAAGCGAAAGAACGTGGTGATAAGCGATGATATGCACGTCATTTATCGCATCGCGACAGAGAAAGATCTGGACAAGCATACGCAGGCAATGGCGCGCGAAATGCCGACGCTTTATCGTACCCGCGAGATTATCCGGGAAATGAAGTTGAACATGAAATTGTCGGATGTGGAATTCCAGTCTGACAATACGAAAACTACGTTCTACTATTCTTCTGAGGAACGTGTTGATTTTCGGGAGCTGATTAAATCGCTGGCTTCTGAATTTAAGGTCAGGATTGAAATGCGGCAGATCAGTCTGCGTCAGGAAGCGAGCCGCCTCGGTGGCCTGGGGTCTTGCGGACGTGAACTTTGCTGCTCTACCTGGCTGACTGATTTCAAGAATATCTCTACTTCGGCAGCACGGTATCAAAATTTGTCACTGAATCCGGCTAAGCTTTCGGGTCAATGCGGCAGGTTAAAATGCTGCCTTAATTACGAGCTGGAAACTTACATCGATGCATTAAGAGATATACCGACGGTAGATGCGCCTTTGAAAACCAAAAAAGGAATTGCTACGCTCCAAAAAACGGATATCTTCAAAAAGATCATGTGGTTCGGGTTTGACAAGGATACCAACTGGTACCCGGTCGCAATCGACAAGGTGTTGCAGATTATCGATCTGAATAAAAAGGATATCATTCCTGAGTCACTCGAAATCCTGACGCCGGAGCCCGAAAAGAGCCTCGATAAAGGTGCTGGTAAATTGAACAGCGACCTTGAAAACCTGGATAAAAAATACAGCGAGGAGCAAAAGAAGAAAAAGAAGAAAAAGAAGAACAGGTCAGCACAAAACAAGAACAATCCGAACGCGCAGAACAAACCACAGGCTGCTTCACCAAACCAGCCCGCGAACAAGTAACTGCCCGGATTTTACGAATTATATAAGAAGTCAAGACTAAGCGTCCCCGTTTAAGGCTTGACTTCTTTTTTTCGATGATTCGATGAGAGAACACATAGAGCGGCTTCATAAAATCGCGCAGAATGAGTCCAGGCGCATTATCGGGTTGATGTCTGGAACCTCACTGGACGGGCTTGATATCGCAGTTTGTAATATCCGCGATAGTGGCACGAGCACTTCATTATCGCTTGAAAAATTCACCACGGTGCCCTACGAAGACGATTTTCGAAGAGATATCCGGACGATATTTGCGAAACGTGAGATTGATTTTCAGCAGCTTTGTGTGCTCAATCCTTACATTGGCATCACGCATGGTAAAATGGTCGTTCAATCCCTGCGTGAATGTGGTATCTCTACCACTGAAATTGATCTGATCGCAAGCCACGGGCAGACTGTTTTTCACGCGCCCCGAAAGCAGCACCAACTACCTAAGTACCCGAATGCAACCATGCAAATTGGTGATGGTGACCATATCGCTGTTGAAACCGGCATTATTACGATTAGTGATTTTCGCCAAAAACACATTGCAGCAGGAGGAGAAGGTGCGCCGCTCGCTGTGTACGGCGACTATTATCTGTTTTCAAAACAAAATGAAAATCGCATATTGCTCAATATGGGCGGTATAGCCAACTTCACCTTACTGCCCGGGCATTTAGACTCTGCGGCAGTTTTTACCACTGACACAGGCCCCGGAAATACATTACTGGACTATTTCGTCAGAAAGCTTTTTAACAAACCATTCGACGAAAATGGGCGCATTGCGGCAAGCGGGAATGTAAACCAGGCACTGTTAAACGAGTTAAAATCACTCGCTTTTTTCGATCTCCCATTTCCTAAAACAACCGGCCCGGAAGTTTTTAGCGCAGCATACGTGGAAGGCGCGCTTGAAAAGGCGGGCATAACACCTGTTTCAAACGAAGATCTGATTGCGACACTTACTCAGTTGAGTGCGGACACTATTGTCGCCGCCATCCAGGATTCCATTGAAGAAGGCGAGGAGTACAAAATATATGCAAGCGGCGGCGGGGCCCACAACCCCGTTTTAATGGAAGCTATCAGCAGTGGATTACAGAAATCGGTCGGTTTGATTGATGAACTCGGCATCTCCGGCGACGCAAAAGAAGCCGTGCTGTTCGCTGTACTTGCGAATGAAGCAGTTGCAGGGTTATATTCCGATTTCGGTAAAAAAGAAGGAGTTCCGTCCATTTCAATGGGCAAGATTTCATTTCCGGGTTAACCTCCAATTCAAAACGTTAAAATAGACAAGTTGTAATGTACGATATCACAATCATAGGAGGCGGAATAGTCGGGCTCGCTACTGCGTTGCGTATCAAGGAGCAAAGACCCGGACTTAAAGTACTGCTGCTCGAAAAAGAACACGAAGTAGCAAAGCACCAGACGGGCCACAACAGTGGTGTAATCCATTCAGGGCTTTACTATAAACCCGGAAGTTTGAAAGCCACCAACTGCATTCGCGGGTACCAGATGTTGCTTGATTTCTGTAACAGAGAAGGCGTTCCTTATGATTTGTGCGGCAAAATAGTAGTAGCTACTTCCGAAGAACAGCGTCCATTATTACGGAATCTATTTGAGCGCGGAAACCAGAACGGACTTATCCAGAACCGCATGATCTCGCAGGCTGAGATACGCGAAAAGGAGCCTTATGTAGTTGGCCTTGAAGGTATTTGGGTGCCTTATACAGGTATTATCGATTATAAACAAGTATGCGAGAAATACGCAGAATGCTTTCAAAACCTGAGCGGCGAGATCCTCTTCGGCGAAAAAGTGATTGATGTACGAAGCAAAACCTCACACTCAGAAGTAGTGTCAGCGAGCGGGAAGGTCTTTGAAACAAGGCTAATTGTAAACTGTGCGGGACTATACTCCGACAAAGTCGCGCAACTGACGCAGCCAGAAAACATCAAGGTCAGGATTATTCCGTTCCGCGGCGAGTACTACAAGATCAAGCCCGAGCGGCATTATCTGGTTCGCAACCTGATATATCCTGTTCCAGACCCCAATTTCCCGTTCCTGGGCGTGCATTTTACAAGAATGATCGAAGGTGGCATCGAAGCGGGCCCGAATGCTGTTTTTGCATTCAGGCGTGAAGGGTACAATAGGCTGGATATCAATGTACCTGAACTCCTGGAATCACTTGCCTGGCCAGGTTTCAGGAAGGTAGCTACCAAATACTGGAAAACAGGAATGGGAGAGTATTACCGCTCGTTCTCAAAAGCTGCCTTTGCCAAAGCATTACAGGGGCTGATCCCGGCTGTACGTATCGAAGATCTTGTTCCTGGCGGCTCCGGCGTAAGAGCGCAAGCCTGTGACTACGACGGCGGCTTGCTGGATGATTTTTCCATTATCGAAAACAAAAACGCTATCAATATTTGTAACGCCCCTTCACCGGCCGCAACTTCGTCGCTCTCGATTGGGCAAACGGTTTCGGAAAGGGTTTTAGCGCGGCTTTGAAGCTCCCTTGCCGCCGACTTAAGTCGACGGCAAGGGATTAAAAAAGTGAAAATAGTAGATTATTTGTTGAAATTTCCCCAAAATACAATATCTTTGATATGAAGAAATTTTCCACGGTTCACGATGCTTTCGATTGGTGGATAAAGAACATTTATCCAGATTTATCGCCAGATCAGAAAAAAGGGAAATTGACAAACGCATGGCGAGACTACACTCACAAGGGAAGTATGTCAGAGTCAAGAATGAAAGAGATTTTGATTGAGTATGGACACTTTGAGATCCAAACAATCATTATTTATAAGCCCTAACAGGCTTTTTATTTAACTTATTTCTGGGGAAATTTCCCCAGAAAGTACAAAAGAAAAACCCGGATCCTTCGGTGACCAAACTTCAACACCCTGGCGAGTTCAATCAATTAACAATCAAACTTTCGTAAATGCATGAACACATTTCAGAATTCAGCGAACAAAACAGCAAATTGTACGGAGACCAATCCATCGCAAACCGAACACGTGATGATCAATGATGTTCGCGATTTTTTCTCAACAGATAGCTGCGCCGAAATCATCGGTTCAATGAATGCATTGCTTGAAACTGTACTTTTCAGTAAGGATGTGGAGAATGTAACTCCCGAAATGCGGGTCGATATTGCCAATCAACTCAGAGCAGTAACATTGATTAGCAAATTGAATGAAAAGAATCGGCGGGTTAGCTGTTAGCCGTTAGCTGTTAGCTGTTAGCTGTTAGCTGTTAGCTGTTAGCTGTTAGCTGTTTATGAAAACAAAAAGTCGTGGCTGCTCCTACTGAAACAACCACGACTTTAAAATAAACATCTGTAAAAGAAGCCAACAGCTAAAAGCCGGCTGCCCTCTCCTACTCGCGCCCTAACTTACTGTGCTTCTTACCATATCCGAAATAAACTGCTAAGCCGATCGCTAGCCAGATCGCCAGACGGTACCAGCTTTCTACCGGCAGAGAGTACATCAGGTACACACAAACTACAATCCCCATAATCGGAACAAACGGTACCAATGGCGTACGGAATGCACGGTGTAATTCTGGTCTTTTTACACGCAGCATCCAAACACCCACGCATACCAGACAGAACGCAAACAAAGTACCGATACTCACCATGTGACCAAGATCACTCACCGGAACCAGTCCAGCGAAAATGCTCACAAAAGCCATAAAGAACAGGTTTGTCTTCCAAGGCGTAGAAAATCTGGGGTGTACCGCGCTGAAAAACTTTGGCAGCAATCCGTCTTTACTCATGGAGTAAAAAACACGGCTCTGACCTAAAAGCATCACAAGCATTACCGACGTATAACCAGCCAAGATCGCGATGATTAAAGCTGTTTGGAGTGAATCATAGCCGGTTTTGGCAAATGCCGTTGCAGCGGGCTTGGCGTCGTTCAGGAAGTCTGTGTATTTCACCAGACCTGTCATCACGTGTGCAAACAATACATACAGAATCGTACAAACGACCAGCGAGCCCAGAATACCGATTGGCATTCCCTTTTGCGGGTTCTTCGCTTCCTGTGCGGCAGTGGACACTGCGTCAAATCCGATAAATGCAAAGAAGACGACAGCAGCCCCGGTGGCAATACCCGACCAGCCAAAGTTCTCGTAAGCGCCGGTATTTTCAGGAATGTACGGAACGTAATTATCAGGATTAATATGGCTCCAACCCAATGCGATAAATATCAGTACAACTGCCACTTTAAGCACTACCAGCATATTGTTCAAAAATGCAGAACCTTCGGTACCGCGGATCAGCAACAGGGATAACATGCACACAATGAAAATGGCGGGAAGGTTTACAATCCCATCATTGATCACGGTCCCGTTGCTCAATGTAACCACTTCAAAAGGCGAGCAAACCAGCTGAGTCGGGAGATGTATATCAAATTTACTAAGCAATTCCAGCAGGTATCTCGACCAGCTTACTGAGACCGTTGCAGCTCCCAAAGCATATTCAAGAACAAGGTCCCAGCCAATGATCCAGGCTACAAATTCGCCCATTGTAGCATAAGAATAAGTATAAGCACTTCCTGCAATGGGTATCATGGAAGCAAATTCGGCGTAGCAAAGGCCGGCAAAGCCGCAGCCTACCGCGGCAAGTATAAATGAGATCGTTACCGCAGGCCCTGAATGTTCCGCAGCGGCAATACCTGTCAAAGAGAAGAGTCCCGCACCAATGATGGCACCAATTCCTAGTGCTACCAGACTCGCCGATCCTAATGATCTTTTGAGCTGGTTAGCCTCGCCTGTTGATTCACTTAATAATTTCTCAATGGGCTTTTTAACCCATAATTGATTTGCCATAAGCTGTTTGTTGTAGTTATTTTAACATCTTATAAAACTATAAGAAAATTCTGCTACTTACGTATTCCTGCAAAATAAAAAGAGGGCAAGTACAATCCTCACCCTCTTTTATTCTATAAATCTTACGCTTTAACCTTTTTACCAGCAGGCGCAACAGGTTCAGCTACTGCAAGCGCAGGCTCTTTCATCTTTTCGCGTTGCAGAAGGTCTACCACGATCGGCGCCGCTACGAACAGTGAAGAGTAAGTTCCTACGATTACCCCAAGCAGCATACAGAATGTAAATCCGCGGATAACCGCTCCTCCGAAGATCATCAGTACAAGCAATACGAGAATTACAGAAATACCTGTCACCGCTGTACGGCTCAGCGTACTGTTCAATGCATTGTTGATTACGGTAGGCAGGCTCTGGCCCCGCGCCTTATCATCTTTCAGGTAATCTCTGATACGGTCATAAATTACGACAGTATCATTCATCGAATAACCGATCATTGTGAGGATTGCACCGATAAATGCCTGGTCGATATCAAGTGACCAGGGAAGAATGCCATTGAACAATGAGAAAATAGCCAGGATAATCACCACATCATGCAAAAGCGACATTACCGCACCGTAGCTAAATGCAACTCTCCTGAAACGGATCAGGATGTACACAAAGTTGGCCGCAAGCGCCAGCAATACTGCATAAATAGCTGACCATAATGTATCCTTCGCCATCGTTGGACCCACTTTATTTGAGCTTACGATTGTGGCAGGATTACCGCTGATCTTGTTCACGCCTTCCATCACCTTAGCCTCAGCTTTCTGGTCCGCGTCGGGTGTCGTTTCATCAATCAGGTAAGCAGTAGTGATTTTAACCTGGTCCTGACCACCGAAAGTTTTCACCTCCGTAGAAGATCCCAATGTTTCGTCCATTTTGCTGCGCAGATCATCTGCATCCACCTTGTTTTCAAAACGAATCACATACGAACGGCCACCTTTGAAGTCGATACCTAAACCGAATCCTTTGAAAATGAATGAACCGATACCGATGGCGATGATAACTCCGGAAATCAGGTAGAAGCGCTTGCGCTGCGATACGAAGTCGAAATGATTGTCCTTAAACCAGTTTTTGGTCAGCCCGGTGTAAAAGTTGAAAACCTTCCCTTTCTTGATTTGTTGTTCCAGTAAAAGGCGGGTGATGAAAATCGCACTGAACAGTGATGTAAGCAAACCCAGTACCAAGGTAGTCGCAAAACCAAGTACAAGCCCGGTACCAAATGTATAAAGGATAATACCTGTTAATAAGGTTGTTACGTTCGAGTCAATGATCGCGCTCAGCGAGTGTTTAAATCCGTCGCGGATTGCCTGGGTAAAAGGCTTGCCTGTTTCCATCTCCACCTTGATACTCTCGTAAATCAATACGTTCGCATCCACAGCCATACCAATCGAAAGTACGATACCTGCGATACCTGAAAGCGTCAATACTGCACCCAATGACGCCATCACGCCAAGCAGGAAGAACAAGTTAATTAACAAGGCGATATCTGCAATCCAGCCAGCTTTGCTGTAGTAAGCCACCATGAAAACCAGTACGATCAGCAGACCAACCGCAGAGGATAACAAACCCGCATTAATCGCCTCAGCACCGAGTGTCGAGCCTACCACCGCTTCTTCCACAATGTGTGTCGGAGCCGGCAGCTTACCTGCTTTTAGCACGTTCGACATATCTTTTGTTTCTTCCACCGTGAAGCTACCTGTAATGCTTGAGTTACCATTTGGAATTTCTCCCTGTACAGTCGGTGCAGTGTAAACCAGGTTATCGATGATGATAGCTACCGGACGGCCAACGCTGCGGGCAGTCAAGGAGCGCCATTTACGTGCTCCTTCTCCATTCATACGCATGGTAACTTCCGGCCGACCTCTTTCGTCATAATCGTGCGTTGCATCTACGATCACGTCGCCTTCCATTGCAGCTTCGCCATTTGCCTTTTTGATAAAATACAATGGCAGGATCAACTGATTGTCACCAGCGGCTGTTCCTTTGCGGTCCCACATGAAAACAAGATCAGCAGGGAACAATGAACGTACTTCCGGGCGGCGCAGGATTTCTCCGGCACGTGCAGTATCTTTCAAATAAACGCCCAATCCTTGTGGCATTGGAACAAACAGGCTGGTCAATGCGGCAGTTTGTGCGGCTACCGCAGCGGAGTCATTCTGAGTAGAATCACTTTTCTGAGCGAGCTGCTCAGCCAAACCGCCGGTAGATGTTTTCTTGGTAGTATCTGTGAGTGCAGTAGTTGCAGCAGCAGGTTTCTTTGCTTTTTCAATTTCAGCTTGCTGGGTCAGATATCTGCCCAGACCTTCCAGTCCCGCGCCAAGTTCATTTGTAAGATATACCTCTGCAAATTCAAGCTTTGCAGCGCCTGAGAGCAGGCGGCGAACACGCTCCGGATTATCCACACCTGGCAATTCCACCAAAATACGGTTCTGACCAGGCAAACGCTGGATATTCGGGTTAGTTACCCCAAACTTATCAATACGTGCAGAAGTAATCTGAAATGCGCGGTCGATAGAACCATCCACCTCCGTATTCAGCATCTTAATTACATCTGCATCAGATGAATTGCTGCTGATCTTGCCACGGTTGGCACTGGTTGCGAACAACGACGCAAGGCTGCTGCTAGGTGCTGCCTCTTTGTAAGCTGCTGCAAAACGGTTGATAAATGTACTGTTGCTCGCCGCTTTGTCCTCGCCTGCCTTTTTCAATGCAGTCTGGAATGCTGCGCTGCGTGCATTTCCGCCGGCCATTCCTCTCAAAATGTCCGCAGGTGCTACTTCAAGCACTACGTGCATTCCACCCTGTAAGTCAAGACCCAGGTTCAGTTCACGCTCGGTAACCTCTTGCAATGTGTGGCCGAGATATACCTCTTCACGCCACAGAGAATCAATGTAACGTTGTTTTTTCGCGATATCTACCTCTCCTTTTGCGTCAGTTGCATAAGCAATTGCCTTGCTTCTGAAGCTTCTTGAAGCAAAAGTAAAAGACAGATAATAAACGCTAATAAGGGCGATCACGATGGTCAGCCCTATTATTCCATTTTTATTGGTCATTTTCTTAAATGAAAAAATTGATTGGGATTCTTAAAAAAATACGGACTTGCTGCCTGGTTCAGGCTACGAGGCGCTTCACTTTGAAAATATTATAGTAATGCAGAAAGAGTCTCCTATCTTATCAAGGAGCATTGGTGACTATGAACCTTCCGAAGATCCGGTGGAAGTAGGAAAACAGGAAAAATGATTCCTGGAAAGTAAATCTGACCGCCAGCTCTTTGGCTACAAAATGCCAGACGGGCTGAGGTAAAAAGTAAAAGTAATCGGAGAAGTTAAACGAAATGGCGGGGGTAATTACCGCATCCAGCGCAAGCGCGCTTACTTTGGCTTCGCCAGGCTGGGAAGCCTGCTCAGCCGCGCCACTCTTGGCAATTTCTTTCGATTTGGAAACAAGGTTCTGTCCGCCTATTGCATGATCAGACCAAGACCGTGCGCCTGCTACCACCAAAAGCATGGCGGCAAGCATAAAGCTGATTGTCTGGTTGATAACTCTTTGAGTTTTCACTGTTTGCAGTAGGGGGTTCAAAAACGAACCGCAAATTAGGATCGAAAATTTCAGAATAGCAAACTATTTTTTTCGTATTCAACGGATAATCCAGAAGGATAGTATTCGATCATCATCAAACACAGTATGAACTAAATACAAATGATCTGAGAAGGTATTCGCGCCAGTTGACCAGTCTGAAAATCCGGCAGAACGCTCTCACAGGAAAATGAATGTAAAGCTAATTGTAAACGAACAGTAGCGCCGACTGCAAGTAAACCCCTGAGGGTAAATACTTTTAAAGATATAGATTCGCTATATTGATGTTTATAACAAACAGAATTATAAAAGGATGTTGAATAACAAAATCTTTATTGGTGCGGGAGCTCTGATCGTTGTTATATCTTCCTTTTTCTGGCTTTCGGGCTCGGGCTCCTCGTCGGTAGATTATAATACCGATGTAAAGCCTATTTTGAACAAGCATTGTATGGGCTGCCACGGAGGAGTGAAGAAGGCCGGCGACGTGAGTTTCCTGTTTGAGCATGAAATGCTGGAACCCGGTAAGTCCGGCAAGATCCCGGTCGTGCGCGGTGACGCCGACGCCAGCGAGATGATCCGGCGCATACTATCCGATGATCCAGACGAAAAAATGCCGAAAAATGGCACGCCGCTCAATGAGCAGGAAGTTGATATTCTCAAAAAATGGATCAATGAAGGTGCGAAATGGGAAACGCATTGGTCTTACAAAAAAATCGAAAAGCCGGAAGTACCTTCTCTTAACAGTTTCAGCAATTTGTTCGGACTGCTGAACACAGGCGACAAAAAGTGGGCGACCAATGAGATTGACCACTTTATTTTGGCCAAACTGAAAGACAAAGACCTAACAGTATCGCCCGAGGCCGACCGCGCCACATTGATCCGCCGGGTAAGTCTGGACCTGACCGGCTTGCCTCCAACCGAGAAGCAGGTTGCCGATTTTATAAATGACAACTCGGAAAATGCTTATGAAAAGGTAGTTGACCGCCTGCTCCATTCACCAGGCTATGGAGAGCGCTGGACTTCCATGTGGATGGATCTGGCTAGGTATGCAGATACAAAAGGGTACGAGAGCGACGGCGGGCGCACCATGTGGCGCTACCGGGATTATGTGGTAAAATCTTTCAACCAGGATAAGCCTTTTGACCAGTTTACCATTGAACAGCTCGCAGGGGATTTACTTCAAAAGGACAAAGACGGTTTCCCGCTAGAAGACAATATGATCGCCACCGGCTACCACCGGAACACGATGACAAACAATGAAGGTGGTACCGACGATGAGGAATTCCGCACTGCCGCGCAGATCGACCGCGTGAACACAACCTGGGAAGTTTGGCAGGGAACTACATTTGCATGCATTCAATGCCACAGCCACCCTTATGATCCGATTCCGCACGAGGATTATTACAAATACATGGCATTCTTCAATAACACCCGCGACGAAGATGTGTGGGATGAATGGCCAAAGCTGCGGTTTTACAAAGGAGAAGATTCAATGCGGGTGGAACGCGTGAAAAGCTGGATCAGACAAAACAAACCTGAGCAGCTGCCGGAAGTGACGCAGTTTATGAAAGTAATGGAGCCGAAGATCAATGCCCACAACTTTGTAAAAGGCGACCAGTCGACGGTATTGACGATTTCCTATTATGGTGTGAAAAACAATGGAAACGCGCGTATTTCGCAAGTTAACCTTACCGGCGCGGACAATGTGGTCATGAACATTGCCACCAAAGCGGAGAATGCCGTACTATCCTTACACCTCGACAAACTAGACGGCCCGGTGATTTCTGAGATCAAAGTGCCGGTGAGAGATTCTGTGATCATTGCACCACTTATCAAAACATCAGGTAAGCACGACATTTATCTCGCACTTAAAAGTCCCAAAGCACCGGAAGAATGGGTGCGGATTACCTGGATATCTTTTCAAAAAGCATTGCCGGGGACTGACAAACCTGAGTACAAGGAAATTCTTTCAGATTATGCGACGGTACTGACCCGCCAAACCGAGAGCATGCCGGTAATCTGGGAAGGTAAAGGAGATTTTGCACGGAAAACACATGTTTTTGTTCGCGGAAACTGGATGGTAAAAGGCGCAGAAGTAAAACCTGATGTACCAAAATTGCTGGCGCCGTTACCAGGCGACGCGCCGCGTGACAGACTTGGTCTGGCCAAATGGATTGTAAGCCGCGACAATGCACTGACCTCCCGTGTCATCGTGAACCGGTTCTGGGAACAGCTGTTTGGAAAGGGGATTGTTGAAACCGTGGAAGATTTCGGCTCACAGGGCGCAGAGCCGACACATCCCGAGCTTCTGGACTGGTTAGCGGTAAAGTTTATGGAAGATGATCAATGGAGTATCAAAAAAATGCTGAAAACGATTGTGATGTCGTCGACCTACCGGCAGAGCTCCAAGACCAATGAAGATAAACTCGAAAAAGACCCTTACAATGTCTGGATCTCGCGCGGGCCACGCGTCCGCCTCAGTGCGGAACAGGTACGTGACCAGGCACTGGCGTGCAGCGGGTTGATATCAGATAAAATGTACGGTCCCGGTGTAATGCCGCCTCAGCCTGACAAAATCTGGCAATCGCCTTACAGCGGTGAGAAGTGGGTGCTGAGTGAAGGGGAAGACAGGTATCGCCGCGGCGTGTATACTTACTGGAAGCGAACCGCGCCTTATCCGTCAATGGTAACATTTGATGCACCGAGCCGTGAATTCTGCCAGTCAAGGAGAATTTTAACCAATACACCTTTGCAGGCATTGGTTACCCTCAATGATCCGGTGTACCTGGAAGCAGCGGAAAGTCTGGCGGGTAAAATGCAAAAGAGAGGAAAAACGCCTGAACAACAATTAGCAGAAGGTTATCGGATGCTGACTTTTCAGCCGATAGAGCAGCGAAATCTGAGTGTTTTGGTGAAAGTTTATAAAGAAGCTTTGCAAGCTTACCGGAAAAAGCCCACGGATGCCGATAGCATTCTGGCTTACGGAAAAGAGCGCACACCCGAGCTGGCAGCTTTGACAATTTCAGCAAATGTGATGCTCAATCTGGATAATGTCATTACTAAAGAATGATGATGCCTGTTTTCGTCGCTCTGTTTCGATGGTGCCGTTTCCGCCATCACATACCCTTTCTCCGTCGACTGAAGTCGACGGAAATGGATTTTAGATTTTGGGCTTTGCCCGAAAATCAATTAAAAACAATCAATTGCGCCCGGCTTTAGACAGATTGCACTAGAATATTTAGAAAGATTCAGGGCGAAGCCCGAAAATCAGTCAAAACAATCAATTGCCCCGGGCTTAAGCCCGGGGATCTGGATAAATGGAAAAGCTAATAAAAGAATTGCAACATGCTTCTTTGCTGCACCAAACGCGGAGGCATTTTTTGCAGTCCGTTGGGTTTGGGCTGGGCGCATTAGGGCTGGGAACGATGCTTCATTCCTGCGGCTCTTCAACTGCAGCGGATACGCAGATGGGCGAAGCAGCGAGGGCCCGCATTCCACAGTTTGCACCCAAGGCGAAGCGTGTGATTTACATTCACATGGCCGGCGCGCCTTCGCAATTGGAGCTTTTCGATTACAAACCCGAATTGCTCAAATACCACGGAAAGGATTGTCCCGCCGAATTTCTGGAAGGAAAGAAGTTTGCATTTATACAGGGTGTACCAAAAATGCTCGGGCCGCAAGGTCATTTCGCACAATATGGTCAGTCTGGCGCATGGATGTCCGACTATGTCCCTTACCTGCAAACCGTGGCTGATGAGATCACATTCCTCAAAGCAATGCATACCGACCAGTTCAACCACGCACCGGCGCAGCTGCTGATGCACACGGGAAGTGCGCGGCTTGGGCGGCCCAGTTTGGGCGCGTGGTCGGTTTATGGATTGGGATCTGAGAATCAGAACCTGCCTGGGTTCATTGTTCTGGCTTCCGGGGGGCAGCAGCCTGACGCAGGAAAAAGTGTTTACGGGAGCGGCTTTTTACCGTCGGTATACCAGGGTGTACAATGCCGGACCGGCGGAGATCCCGTTTTGTACGTAAGCGACCCAAGCGGAATGAACCGCGATATGCGCAAGCAGACCATTGAAGCTATTAATGAAATTAACAAGCAGACTTACGAAGAAGTAAAAGATCCTGAAATCCTGACACGGATCAGCCAGTACGAAATGGCATTCAGAATGCAGATTTCTGTGCCGGAAGTAATGGATGTTTCCAAAGAGCCGCAGTTTATACTGGATATGTACGGCGTAAAGCCCGGCGAAGGCACTTTTGCAATGAACTGCCTGCTGGCCAGGAAGCTGGTTGAAAACGATGTCCGTTTTGTGCAGCTGTTTGACTGGGGCTGGGATGGGCACGGTACTTCGAAAGATCACAATGTAGAAGGCGGCCTGCGCCATAAATGCCGGGAATCAGACCAGCCCGTAGCTGCATTGATTAAAGATTTGAAGATGCGCGGACTTTTGGAAGAAACACTCATTATATGGGGCGCGGAATTTGGCCGCACGCCAATGCAGGAAAATCGGAATGGATTGGTAATGCCGTTTATGGGACGAGATCACCATCTGGACGCGTTCACGATGTGGATGGCGGGTGGCGGCGTAAAGCAAGGCTTCTCGCACGGAGAAACCGACGAGCTGGGTTATTATGGTACAAAAGGCAGGGTCCACGTTCACGATCTGCAAGCTACTATCCTGCATTTAATGGGTTTTGACCACGAAAAATTCACCTATCCTTTTCAGGGCAGGAACTTCCGGCTTACGGATACGGAGGGAAAAGTAGTTAAAGAAGTTATCGCTTAGGTTTTTCAAATAATGGAGCATACAACGATCAAGGCTTTCCGGATGCAGCTGAAACCGGGTTTTGAAAAAGAATACAAAAAGCGCCACGATGAGATCTGGCCGGAACTTACCGCGCTCCTGAAAAATGCCGGATTGTTGGAATACTATATATTTCTTGACGAAAAAACATTGGCCCTCTTCGCTTTTCAGAAGTTGAAAGAAGGTGATACAACCTCCGAACTGGCTGCATTACCGATCATGAAAAAATGGTGGGATTATATGGCAGATATAATGGATGTAAACGAAGACAATTCTCCTCAGGTATTTGCATTGCCCGAGGTTTTCAGGCTTTAATAAGCCGAATACAGGCATCATTAGGATTGATATTAAACCCTTTATAAATGCATTACATTCTACTTCAGGATTCGTCGTGGGCTACCTTCATTGGCAGGTTCCACCCGGCGATCGTCCACTTCCCTATCGGCTTTTTACTGATCGCAGCTGTCCTGGAAATTGGCCGACGCTGGGGTAAGGTCAATGTGAGCGAGGGTACCGTCGTCTTTATTCTGTTTTGGTCTGCTGTTACCGCGACAATCGCTTGCATTGCAGGTTATCTCCTATCCCTGAGTGGCGGATATGATGTGGAGTTATTGAATAACCACATGTGGAAAGGAATCGGCGTCGCCGTTTTTGCCTGGGCGGCCTGGCTCGTCAAGTCCGACCGGCTTTCCAGAGCAGTACCTTCGGGGAAAATGGTCTACCTGCCTGCGATTCTGATTGCTACAATCCTGACATTGAGTGCCGGTCACGACGGCGGTTCACTGACGCACGGAGCAGGTTACCTGACCCAATATACACCCGAACCATTCCGCGGACTAGCTGGGCTGCCTCCTATGCAGGAGAAAAGTACTGAAATCAAGCCGATTGCTGATGTACAGCAAGCTGTTGTTTACACCGATATTGTTCAACCCATTCTGGAAGCAAAATGCGTGCAATGCCACAGCGCCAGCAAAAGCAAAGGTGATTTACGAATGGACCAGCTTACATTACTTTTGAAAGGCGGAGAAGGCGGACCTGCGCTAATCGCGGGCAAAGGCGCTGAAAGTGACATGATCAGAAGATGCCTTTTACCCGAAAACGACGACGATCACATGCCGCCGAAAGGCAAGCCGCAGTTGACGACAGACCAGATCGCATTGCTTTCCTGGTGGATCGATCAGGGTGCGTCGGCTGACAAAAAAGTATCACAGCTAACAGTCTCAGAAGCGGTAAAGCCTGCATTGGCATCGTTGGGCAAAGAGGCTCCGGCAGGCTCAGGCCAGGCGCAGGGATCTGCGGTACTTAGTTTGAAAGTACCCAAGGCAAATGAGCAGGCAATTGAAAATCTACGTAAAACCGGATTGATCGTCAACACGTTATCTCAGGACCAGAATTTACTTGAAATCAGTGCGGTGAACCTGCCTGCTTTCAGTGACAAACAAATGGAGCTGCTGCAACCGGTAGCACAACAGATTACCTGGCTAAAATTGGGCGGCACGCAAATCACCGACGCCGCACTGCAGCAGATCGCCAAATTCCCCAATCTCAGTAAGCTGCATCTGGAACATACGTCTGTCACCGACAAAGGTATCGCTGCATTAAAGCCGCTTTCTTATCTCGAATACGTCAATATAGTTGATACCAAAGTAGGCGATGAAGGTTTGAAAATGATTGCGGGGATGAAATCTGTTAAGTCGGTTTATGTATGGCAGTCGGCGGTGACGGATAGTGCAGTAAGCCAGGCGAGTCGTCAAAATCCTAATATCATGGTGGTAAATGGATTCAATGAAGCAGCGGTGGCGCAATTTTTAAAAGCTGGTGATTCGACCGGCAGAGAAGTAGTCAAAAAACAATAATATGAACCGTCGGAAATTTATGAGCAGTGCCATCGCCACAGCGGGAGTTTTAACAGGCTTTGAGGCTATCTCAGATGCAGAAAAAGCGCCTTTCCAGTTTGACAATAAGCTTTCACTTAAAGTCTTCGGCACCAATTGGGGCTTTGTGGGGAATACCGATGCTTTTTGTGCAGCCATCAAAAAAGAAGGTTACGACGGACTGGAAATTTGGTGGCCGGGTACAAAAGAGAAGCAAAAAGAGCTTTTTACAGCTTTGAAAAAGCACAGTCTGGATGTTGGTTTTCTATGTGGATCAGCGGAAAAAGAGTATGCAGCCCATTTGGATATTTTTAAAAAGCAGATCAATGCAGCGACGACGGAGTATGAGCAAAAACCCCTTTATATCAACTGCCACAGCGGGAAGGATTTTTTTACCTACGAACAAAACAGAGCATTTATAGACCATACTACTGCTGCAGCTGCTAAAACAGGAATTCCCATTTACCATGAAACACATAGGGGTAGAATGCTTTTTGCTGCGCATATTGCAAGGGAGTTTATGGAGAAAAATCCTGAACTGAGATTGACGCTCGATATTTCGCACTGGTGTAATGTGCACGAAAGTCTGTTGCAGGATCAACAGGAAACGGTTAAACTCGCATTGTCGCGAACCGGTCACATTCACTCGCGCGTCGGACACGAAGAGGGGCCGCAGGTCAATGATCCGCGGGCTCCCGAGTGGGAGGCAGCCTTAAAGGCGCATTTAGCGTGGTGGGATGCGGTTGTGGAACAGAAAGTAAAAAGTGGCGAAACGCTGACTGTTTTAACAGAATTCGGCCCGCCTAATTACCTGCCTACAGTCCCGTTTACGCACCAGCCTATTGCAGATCAATGGGCAATTAATGTACATATGATGCATTTATTCAGAAAACGATACTTAAAATAGTTATGAAGAACACACACTTTTTACTTGCGGCCGACGAGACGGAGGTTCAAAAAGAATTTCACGCTGCGGTAATAGCGCACATCGATGGTACCAAATCTCTTTCCGTCAAAGATTTCCATACTCAGATCGCAGAGGCATTGCAGTTCCCTGACTATGAGGGTACAAGTCTGGATGATCTGGACGAAATGCTGAACGATCTTTCCTGGATCGGATCGAAGCAGATTATTATTTACATCAGCAGCTCGGCTGAGTGGCTTTCAAAAGAAAAATCGCAGGAGAAAATTCTCACGGTGATCGACATGCTCGATGCAACTGCTGAGGATTGGAAATGGCTCGACGATGAGGAAGGTGTTGATAAAAAAGAACTGCGCATCGTTTTCCAGCAGTCCGACCGCATTAATGCGCTGCTGGAAGAGCAGGAGATACCATTTGGTGTTATTTAACTAATGGAGCTTATAGGGCATCAACGACTACTGATACCCATTTTCCAAAACACTCCTCCGCCACTTCGCATAACCTATCATGGCGAGTATCAGAAAGACGAAGTACAACAATGCGGTGAGGTTCAGGAATTTGTAAATGTACATGATTACATAACAAGCGTCGGCTGCTATCCAGACCAGCCAGTTTTCGAGGTATTTTCTGGCCATCATCCATTGTCCGATCAGGCTCGCGATTGTCAATGCCGAATCAGCATAGGTGAAGCTTGCATTCGTGAACCTTTCCAGCAGGTATCCCCATGAAATGGTTGCACCAATGAAAACAAGGGCGAAAACGGGATATAACTTGCGCGGAGTAAATGTTACCTGTAATTCGTTCCGGCCGACTCCGCCGAATTTCCACATCCACCAGCCGTAAATGCTTGTAAGAAAGTAGTAGCCCTGCAACCCCATATCTGCATACAATCGTACCTGCCAGAAAACAGCTGCGTATAGAATCGCATTGATGATCCCGAAAAACCAACCAAGTACATTCTGCCGCGTGTTCAGATAAACACAGATCGCGCCAGTCACAAAGCCGAGGATTTCCAAAGGTGTGGTTACGAATATCCCAAGGGACACCATCTTGTTGAGCCAGTCGATCATCATTATCGCATTAAAACATCTGAAAAGCTGGAAAATATGCGAATATAGGTACGAAATGCCAGGCTGTTAACGAAAGCGTAACTTGTAGCTGTGACCTTTGGTCTTATTTTTGTAGTCAAGGAATATCAGCAAACGAAATTTCCGAAGCTGGTGTTATCACTCTTGCCGGTCGGGAAAATCCCCGAAACGGCTTTTTGCGTTTAAATTCACAGTCGGCAACAGCCGCGATTAATTTGAAATTACTTGGAAGTCAAGGACTTATTAACACTATACGGGGGCGACGGATACATGAATCTGTTGATGGAGCAGATCGGTTCAAAGAGCCCGGAATCCTCCCATATCCAAATTAAAGGACTTGTTGGCAGCCTGGACGCAGTGGTATCTGCGGCAGTACAGCAACGCAAAAAAAGTCCGGCACTCTATATATTAAGCGACCGCGATGAGGCCGCTTATTTCCAGAACGATCTACAGAACCTGCTTGGTAGCTCGGAGGTACTTTTTTACCCAACTTCCTACAAGCGGCCTTACCATTATGAGGAGGTGGACAATGCCAATGTCCTGATGCGGGGCGAAATCCTCAACAAGCTGAACACAAGCCGGGCGACTCCCATTCAGGTAGTAACTTACCCGGAGGCGCTGTTTGAAAAAGTGATCAACAAACGATCGCTGATAGCAAATACATTTTCGGTTAAAGTCGGCGAAAAGCTGGACCCTTCGTTCCTGACCGAATTCTTGACAAGCTATGGATTTGAGATTACGGATTTCGTATTTGAGGCAGGTCAGTTTTCTGTGCGTGGAGGTATTATCGATGTTTTTTCATTCGCCAACGAACATCCGTTCCGTATCGAGCTTTTTGGCGATGAGGTTGAAAGCATTCGTTCTTTCGACCCCGATACGCAGCTTTCCATTGAATCCTCGAAGCAGATCAACATTGTACCGGACATTCAGCAAAGGCTGTCTCACGAGACAAGAGAGTCCTTTTTAAATTTCTTTTCCGGAGAAACGACCATTTGGTTCAAAGATGCCGAGCTGACACTGGAAGTAATTGAAAAATGCTTTGAGAAAGCGGAAAAAGCATTGGAAGATGCCACAGGCGGCGGTGTTCAGATCGTTTCCAATCCGCAGGCATTATTTGAAACAAGGCGCGGGTTTCTTGCACAAGTGAAGAAGTACAAGACCGTCGAGTTTGGCCGTAAGTTTTATTTCAAAACAGAGGTTAAAATCCCCTATTCATCCAAGCCGCAGCCTTCATTTAACAAAGATTTCAAAAGGTTACTGGACGATTTGTCTGAAAACCAATCCAAAGGGTATGTCAATGTAATTGTTGCCGAACAGCCCAAGCAGCTGGACCGGCTCGAACGCATTTTCGAAGACCTTGATCCGTTTGTCAAGTTTCAGCCAATGCACATCTCGCTTCGGGAAGGGTTTGTTGACGATAATGTAAAAGTCGCCTGCTATACCGATCACCAGATTTTTGCACGCTTTCATAAATACCGTTTAAAGGATAAGTTCTCCAAATCGAAAGCGATTACATTAAAAGAACTCAAATCCCTTCAACCGGGCGATTTTGTTACGCACGTGGATTATGGTATCGGCCGCTTTGCGGGCTTGGAGCGGAAAGATGTGAATGGAACGCAGCAGGAGGCAATCAGGCTGATTTACAGGGATAATGATTTGCTGTATGTAAGTGTGCATAACCTGCACAAAATCGCCAAATACACAGGCAAGGAAGGTACACCGCCAGCTATGAGCAAACTCGGCTCAGGTGAATGGGAAGCCAAAAAATCGAAGGTCAAAAAGCAGCTGAAAGATATTGCCCACGAGCTGATTGCATTGTACGCCAAGCGCAGGCAAGCTCCGGGCTTTCAATATTCGCCCGATAACTACATGCAAGCCGAGCTCGAATCTTCCTTTTTGTACGAAGATACGCCCGACCAGGCTACAGCAACTTCAAATGTGAAGGAGGATATGGAAAAAGCACATCCGATGGACAGGCTCGTATGCGGGGATGTGGGTTTTGGTAAAACTGAAATTGCGATCCGCGCTGCATTCAAAGCCGTTTGTGACAGCAAGCAGGTTGCAGTGCTGGTACCAACTACCATTCTGGCGATGCAGCATTATAAAACATTTAGCGAGCGTTTGTCGGATTTCCCGGCGCGGGTCGGTTATATCAATCGTTTCAAAACTCCGAAAGAGATCAAAGAGACGCTGAAAGAAGCCGAGGAAGGTAAAATCGATATTCTGATCGGAACGCACCGGATCTTGAATAAAGATGTAAAATTCAAAGATCTGGGTCTGCTGGTAATTGATGAAGAACAGAAGTTTGGTGTCAAAGCAAAAGACCGCTTAAAGGAAATGCGCGTCAATGTGGATGTGCTGACACTTACCGCAACGCCGATTCCAAGAACGCTGCATTTCTCATTGATGGGCGCCCGCGACCTTTCTGTTATCGCAACTCCGCCGCCAAACCGGCAGCCTGTAACTACCGAAGTACATACGTTCAGCGAAGAGTTTATCCGGGATGCGATCAGCTTTGAGGTGAACCGTGGCGGTCAGGTATTTTTTGTACACAACCGTGTCAACGATATTGAGTCAATCGCGAACATTATACTTAGGCTGGTTCCGGATGTGAGAATTGGGGTAGCGCACGGACAAATGGACGGCGACAAGCTGGAAAAAGTAATGGTAGGCTTTATCGAGGGTGAATATGATGTGCTCGTTTCAACCAACATTATAGAATCCGGGATTGATATTGCCAATGCAAATACAATCATCATCAACTCGGCGCACATGTTCGGACTTTCGGATCTGCATCAGATGCGCGGGCGCGTAGGAAGATCAAACAGAAAAGCATTCTGCTATTTGCTTACACCAAGCGCTTCGACACTGGCCAGCGATTCCCGTAAACGTTTGCAGACACTGGAAGAATTTTCAGATCTGGGCGACGGTTTTAAGGTTGCGATGCGAGATTTGGATATACGTGGCGCGGGTAACCTGCTGGGAGCTGAGCAAAGTGGTTTTGTAAATGATCTGGGCTACGAGCTTTACCACAAAATGCTCGATGAGGCAGTTCAGGAATTAAAAAACAACGAGTTTAAAGACCTGTTCGCAAATGCATTGGGACTGCCGAAAAAGCTGGTTCCCGATACACAGATCGAAACCGATTTTGCGACTTTAATTCCCGACGGATATGTTAAAAATATTTCAGAAAGACTATCGTTATATACCCGCCTTGACAACATAGCCACCGAAGACGAACTCTCGAAATTCGAACAGGAAATACTTGACCGTTTTGGTCCGGTTCCGAAGGAAGTTCAGGATTTGCTTAAAACGGTCCGTTTGCGCTGGGAAGCAGAGACTTTGCATCTGGAAAAACTAACTTTGAAGAGCAATACAATGAAAGGGTACTTCGTTACTTCGCAGAACGACGAATTCTTTCAGTCAGCCCGGTTCGGACAGGTGATCGATTACATTAAAAAACATCCTCAAAAGATCTCGTTAAAGGACCAGAAAGGTAAGCTGATCCTGATCTGCGAAGATGTACAAAGTATAGATCAGGCGAGGAATGTGCTTGCGGATATGACACACTGATTGATTTTTGAAAATGTTTTCGTTTCATTTCATAAATTTGCGGTTTCGCATACTATAAAAGACCAAACTATAAAGTCACTTTAAGCAATGATTTGCATGCAAAAGATGGGTACCCGGTCAATCGCGTTGATGTTGATTGTGTTATTAGCGGCTACTTCATGTAGTAAGAAGAAACCTACCAGCTTAAAACCTGGGAAGACGAGCTCTAAAACAGGATTGGCTTATAATGGCAAAGATGGTTTTGAAGTAAAGCAGTACAAAGCGCTGCCAGCAGGCCCCGACTTGGTTTATATCGAAGGTGGCCGGTTTACAATGGGTTCTCTGGAAGAGGATGTGATGGCAAGAAGGGATAACCCTAAAAGAACTGTCAGTATCCAGTCTTTCTATATGGACCAGACAGAGGTGGCCAATGTCCACTATCTTGAATATTTGAATGCAGTTCAAAGAGATTCCTCAGAAGAATTTTACACAAAAGCTTTACCTGATACAAACGTGTGGTTCAACGAGTTGTCATTCAATGACTCCTACGTGACCATGTACCTTCGTCACCCGGGCTTCCGTCTGTATCCGGTTGTCGGCGTTTCATGGGTTCAGGCAAATGATTACTGTGCGTGGCGTACTGCGGCTGTAAGTCAGGCGAATAATACAGCAGGTGCGGCAGCAGCAGCAGGTGGTAAGAAAAAGAAAGGATTTTCTTTTGGTAAGAAGAAAAATGACGATGCAGCAGTTGCATCCGCAGAAACAGCAGCACCAGCGCCACAACTTAGAATTGAAAGCGGCTACGTAATGCCACCTTATCGCCTTCCAACAGAAGCTGAATTTGAGTATGCAGCAATGGCGATGATCGGTACGCAGTATTCTGACGAGAACCAGTCCAACTCAAGAATTTATCCTTGGGATGGTTCAACAATGCGCCAGCCTCGCGGCCGGAAACAAGGAACGATGCTAGCGAACTTTAAGCGCGGTCCTGGTGACTACGCGGGTATCGCAGGTAAGTCAAATGACGGAGCGATTATTACTCAGGAAATTCGTTCGTATCCTGCAAATGATAATGGCTTGTATGATATGGCAGGTAACGTAAGCGAATGGGTTTATGACGTTTACCGTCCATTGTCAAACTCTGACGTTAACGATTTGAACTCTTTCCGTCGAGACGGTTATCAGGATGAAGCAAAAAAATACGATACCAAAAACTACAACTCACTTGTTGATGATAAGCTGAGAGTTTACAAAGGTGGATCGTGGGCAGACGTTGCTTACTGGTTGTCTCCCGGAACGCGTCGCTACATGGATCAGGATTCTGCAACTGCAATGGTTGGTTTCCGTTGCGCAATGATCGCTACTGGTAGCCACAAAGAATAAGATTTTAGATAATAATGCTAGAAAAGCCGTCACCTGATCAGGTGGCGGCTTTTTGCATTTAGTGCTGAGCCAGTGCAATCGTGAGTATTACAAATTTTCGGCAGCCGGCATTGGTAAGTGTTTGTACACATTCTTCGAGTGTAGCTCCGGTAGTAAGTACATCGTCCATGATAATAACTTTGGATGCTTTCAAATCGGTATCTGCCGCAAATACTCCTTTCACATTGTCTCTGCGCTCAATCTTATTTTTCCCCGTTTGTGTCTCTGTAAACTTCAACCGCTTCAATGCAGAAGCTGACCAGGGAATGCCGGTTGCTTTCGAGAAGCCTGCTGCCAGTAAATCGCTTTGATTATAGCCGCGCGACTTCCTCTTACGCGCATGAAGCGGCACACTGATGATCAGGTCTACGCCAGATAGCTGCTCAGCATCTTTCATCTCCTGCCCGAACATTTCTCCAAGTACCAACCCTACCTCTTGGTTTCCCCTGTATTTGAGTGCGTGTAACAGTTTTTGGACTTTGCCTTTTTTGGTAAAAAGCAGAAACGAATGCGTGAAAACGACAGCCGGCTCATTGACGAATTTGTTCTGAAGAACATCTTTTTGCAAACCCTTTAAGCCGATTCTGGGAAGGGAAATCCGGCAAACCGTGCATAATGTTTGTTCTGTCCCGATCAGCGGCTTGTCACAACCTGCGCAGCAACGAGGGAAAATAAGGTCCAGTAAGTCTCTGAAAAATCGATTTAACATCTATTTTTTGATCTGAAATGGGGTTATTTGATTTGACTAAATAACTTTGGAAAGAAATTCTTACACTGATATGACAACATTGATAGTTAATGCTCGCGTAGTAAATGAAAATACGGTTCAGGAATTAGACGTATTAATTCAAAATGGTCACATTAAAAGTGTAGGAAAAAACCTGCAGCACATTCCCGCAAACAAGATTATAGATGCAACAGGCCAGTACCTCATGCCCGGTGTAATCGACGATCAGGTGCATTTCAGGGAGCCGGGACTTACTCACAAAGCCAATATTTACACCGAATCAAAGGCCGCAGTAGCCGGAGGGGTTACTTCCTTTATGGAAATGCCCAATACAGTCCCGAATACGCTCACGCAAGAGTTACTTTCAGACAAATACCAAATCGCTGCCCAAACTTCACTCGCGAACTACTCATTCTTCATGGGTGCGTCGAATGACAATTACGAAGAGGTGATGAAGACCGATCCGGCGGAGGTTTGTGGAATTAAAATTTTTATGGGCTCGTCCACCGGAAATATGCTTGTGGATGCACCCGAAGTTTTGGAAAAGATATTTGCAAATGCGCCGTGTATCATCGCAACGCATTGTGAGGATGAGCCGACGGTACGTCAGCGAATGGAGTTGTTTAAAGAAAAGTACGGGGAGAATGTGCCTTATAACATTCACGCATTAATCCGGAATGAGGAAGCCTGCCTGAAATCTTCCTCATTTGCAACCTCACTTGCTCACCAACATAAAACCCGTCTGCACATTCTGCATATCTCAACCGGTGATGAAGTGCCGCTGTTTGAAACCGGTATCCGGAAGAATGGCCGGATCTGGCTTCCCGATGGAGAACTGAAATTGGTTACGGCAGAAGCTTGCGTGCATCATTTATGGTTCGACGCAGAAGACTATCACACTTTAGGCAACAAGATCAAATGCAATCCGGCTATCAAAGCGCCGCATCATAAAGAGGCTATTTTGCAGGCTGTATTGGACAATAGAATTGATGTAATAGCAACCGATCACGCGCCGCATACAGTCGAAGAAAAGGCCCAAGATTACTGGCAGGCACCGTCTGGACTTCCATTGGTGCAACACACCCTGAATGTAATGCTTGAACTGTGCGCCGCCGGGAAAATTTCCATCGAGCGGGTAGTGGAAAAAATGAGCCACGCCGTAGCCGATTGTTTCCAGATCGCCGACCGGGGCTATATACGTGAAGGTTACAAGGCAGATCTTATATTGGTAGACACGAATGCGGCTACAGTTGTTGAGCCGGATAATATTTATGCTAAATGCGGGTGGTCACCATTTGAAGGAATGCGCTTTGGCTCGCAGGTTACCCACACATTTGTATCGGGGCATCTGGTATATGAAAATGGAAGCTTCCATGAGGAAGTGAAAGGGGAGCGCTTACTTTTTAACCGCTAGGTAATCGAAGTAGCTTTGAATTACATTGAGATCTGCTTCCGTCCAATCGAGCGTAGGTAGCTCTTCGGCTTTAAGCCAGACGATCTGCTCGTGTTCTGTGAGGGTGATTTGAGTGGTTTGAAGATTACAAACGAAAGGTACCAGGATAATCTCACGCCAGCCCTGATCTTTGGTGGTAACCGGCAGCCTGTAGAGAATGTCAATTTCAACGTTCAGTTCTTCCCGGATCTCGCGTACAAGTGCCTCTTCGTCAGATTCGTTTTGTTCAACTTTACCGCCGGGAAACTCCCATTTTAATGGGAAGGAAAGGGCTGCGCTACGTTGACCTGCAAGTATCTTTCCATTGTGTTCAATCACTGCACAGGGCACTCTCACAACCAATTTTTCTGAAACAAGCACTTCAATCATAGAGGCGGTTAGTCAATTTACCGCAAATTTACTACTTCTGTTCCTATTTTGCATCTACATCCTGAAACTAAATATATTACAAGAATCAGAACAGCTCTCCCGACCTGTAAGTAGGAAGAATTCCGAGGTGTTTAAAAGCTTTCTCGGTTACTTCCCTTCCCCGGGAGGTCCTTTTCAGATATCCTTCCTGGATTAAAAAAGGTTCGTATACTTCCTCTATCGTTTCCGCCTCTTCGCCGCAAGCTGTCGCGATTGTTGATAACCCCACCGGTCCGCCTTTGAACTTCTGGATAATCGTATTCAAAATCCGGTTGTCCATTTCATCCAGTCCATTCTGGTCGACGTCTAGCGCCCGCAATGCAATTTCTGCTATTGCAACCGTAATTCGTCCATTGCCTTTCACCTGGGCAAAATCCCGTGTGCGGCGTAGCAGGTTATTGGCAATCCTTGGGGTACCCCGGCTGCGGCGGGCAATTTCGTAAGCTGCATCTTCTTCAAGCGGCGTTCCGAGGATTGCCGCCGAGCGTTTTAAAATAGACGAAAGTAGTTTCGCATCATAATATTCCAGCCGGGCATTGATCCCGAAACGCGCCCGTAGAGGGGATGTCAGCATTCCCGCGCGGGTAGTCGCGCCAATTAATGTAAATGGGTTCAAACCGATCTGAATGCTGCGAGCATTGGGACCGCTGTCGAGCATAATATCGATCTTATAGTCCTCCATTGCCGAGTAAAGATATTCTTCTACAATCGGGTTGAGCCGGTGGATTTCATCTATAAATAACACATCATGCTCCTGAAGATTGGTCAGCAAGCCTGCCAAGTCGCTCGGCTTGTCAAGTACCGGGCCGGATGTAATCTTGATGTTAGCGCCCAGTTCATTGGCCACGATGTTAGACAATGTAGTTTTGCCCAGTCCGGGAGGTCCGTGCAGTAGTACGTGGTCCAATGCATCACCTCGTTGCCGAGCTGCCTGAACAAAAATTTTCAGGTTTTCAAGAATTTTATCCTGCCCTGCGAAATCATCAAAAGTAAGCGGACGCAATGCACGTTCAATTTCCTTTTCAGTATTGGAAAGCCCCTCTTTATCTCCTGACAAATAGTCCTGGCGCATAATGGAATATAATAGTATTGTTCAAAAATACCCGCCACTTATCACGCGGCGGGTATTTGGTATAATCAAAAATAGCTGTTTTAATCCGCAAAAAGAAGGGTTAGCGGATCACCATCACCGAGCCGCGCTTTACAGTTGGGGCGCGTTCTGGATAATAAAGGCTCTCGTACGAAAGCACATAAGGATAGGCTCCCGGCTGTACTTTCTGACCTTTATAGGTACCATCCCAGCGGTCTTCAAGATTGTTGGTAGCATAAATCACCTCACCCCAGCGGTTGTAAATGCGGATTGTGAAATTGGTGTAATAGGCTCCAAAGATTTCAAGAATTTCATTTCTTCCTTCTCCGTCGGGCGTAAATGCATCGGGAATAAAGAACCGCGGCTCACATTTATCGACAACCTCAGTTGACTTTTCTGTAACGCAGCCTTCGGGATTAGTAGCGCGTACCACATAGGTACCCTCCACATTTACGGTGATCGTTCGCGTAGTATCCCCAGAGGCGGGCCAGAGATACGAAAGTTGCCCTTGTCCATTTGCATCCAGGATCACAGATTGTCCATCAGGAATACAAATTGCATTTTCCGGCGCAAGGTTCAGGATCGGCGATGGAAGCTCTCCTACCTGAATTGTATCGGAGTTGTAGCAGTCGTTTCTGTCTTTTACAATTACGGTGTAAGTTCCCGGCTGACTGATTGTTACGTCACGGGTTGTTTCGCCATTGCTCCAATTGAACTCAATCCATCTGTCACTCACAACACCAAGTACGACGGAACTGTCGCGGCAAAGTGTCGTATCCGGCCCAATGGAGAATGCGGGCGGGCGGCGCAGGGTAATCTGGATAGTATCTGCGGAATAACATTCTCCTTGTGGTCC
Organism: Dyadobacter crusticola DSM 16708; assembly: GCF_000701505.1. Lineage (GTDB taxonomy): Bacteria > Bacteroidota > Bacteroidia > Cytophagales > Spirosomataceae > Dyadobacter > Dyadobacter crusticola. The sequence goes on from NZ_JNJB01000008.1 coordinate 324,835, forward strand.
GTTGAATGCTACTGCAATGTACTGGCCTGTTGCAGTTGCATTGTAAGTTCTTTGGCGAGATACTACCCTCCCTCTGTTGATCCACGCATATACTTCCGCCTCAACGCCCATATCCAGCGGAACAAAACTGCCGCAGGTATCTTTATCAGCTCCCAGGTTGATCTGTGGCGGTGTTTCATAGATAGTTACCTCCTGCACAATGATCGTATCCTTACATTTATTGGCTGCGCGCATTCGCACCATGTAAGTACCCGGCTGCGTGTAAGTGTAAGTCGCCTGTGTCTCTTTGGAAGGCGCTGTAAAACTGCCGTCTCCAAGGAAATCCCATTGGTAAGTATCTTCAATCGGGTCACAAATTGGACTGGCCTGAAAAGTGGTAGGCTCATTGGTACAAAAACCATCCGCCTCAAAGCCCGGCCCTGACGATTCCTGCGTAAAGTCCTGCACCATATTGGGCAAACCCAACTGACTATTTTTTCCACCCAGGTTTACGCCGTCCCGCTCATATTCAACGCCAGTCAGCGAATTACCTTCGGGCTCCCCGATTACTGCAAGGTATTCACTACCCTGAATAGCCATATAAATCCGCCCATCCGGACCGAATTGTAATGCCCCGAACTTTCGTGTTGCCGAGCTGTCGATCGTGATTGCTGTTTCAGTCAGTAAACTATCCGGTAATGTAAGATCGTATTGTTTTAAGTACGAGCTTGTTCCATTCTCGCCGGTAAAGGAAATGTACATTTTCTCTCCGCTGGGCGAAAATTCGATCCCGTAAGCAATCGGTGGCGCCGGGCCAAGGTCCACTGTTTTATCGTGCGTCAGCGTACCGGTTGAATCGTTAAAAAAGAACAGATCTACATAGTTTTTAGGCGGTCCGGGAACTATGACGGCAAGTCTCCTTTGTCCCGTCGCACTGTCGGGAGAAGAAAATTTCATGTAACCTTCTGCTTTATGCAAGCTGTCGTGCGCTATTCCGAGGTCGAAGGTTCCGCTCTCATTAAGTCCACCATTTGTCGCATGAAAAACGCGGAATTTATTGGTACCGTAGTCGTGGGAAATAACCCAGTAAGTCGAGTCACGATCGTTACGGGCTGAGACTATACGTTCCGTAGTTGGCGTTTGCAAAGTAGTATTCTGCTCAATGATTGCGCCAAGTCCATTGTTCCTGCGCATATCGACTACACTGACTGTCAAAAGCTTTTCGCCATTGATATCGGACGTTGTAAATACATTGAAAAGATACTCGCAGCCTTTACAGGTAGGTTGCGGAACGATCAGTACGGATTGTGTTGAGTTCGGACTTCCCTTCAACGGCGCACAATTTCCGGGACTAAAACAGGGCATGACGTCGCCATTCTTATTCCAGACCGTTATACCATCCGAATAAAACAGCAGCTGACCTTTCGAATTGGCAATAGAAGACGTACCCTCGGGCGTATTGACTTTTCCGTCGGTAATTGGCGTTGGGGGAGAGTTGGAGAAATCAAGTCCCGCATTTCCACCAAAATACCATTTTGCACCTTCCTGAGCAGAAGGTTCCATACAAATCTTCACATTCACGCGATCCTGTATCTTACATCCGTTTGGCAAAATCACCTCCACGGAGTAACAGCCTGAACTATCGACATTTAACGTCTGCGTCGTATCACCTTTGGGATACCAGACGAATCTTGCTCCTGCGGGCGCGCCGTTTGGATATGGATCAAGAATAAGCGTATCACCCGGACAAATGGTCGTGTCCGTCTTCCACTCCTGAAAAGACGGAGGAAGCGCGCCGATTTGTACAACCTCAGAAACAGTTTCCGTGGAGCCGCCTCTGATGGTGCGGGTTAATGTAACTGTATAAGCGCCCGGCGCCATGTACGAATGCTGCGGATTGCGCCGCGTATCTGTTGCTGCGCCTTCACCAAAACTCCATCGCCAGGCTATGGCTGTACTTAGTGTATCCCTGAATGAAGTAGAATCTGCTTCACAGTCGGGGTTTTGCATACATTGACCTTCGACCAAAAATTTTACCTGTGCCTTTGCGTACCCTGTTGAGAGCAGCATAAGGAAGAAAAAAGCACAAAAAATTTGTTGGTACCTATTATAAAATCGCCCCATGTTTCGTTAACTGTTCAAACACCCCTGTCCACCACATTTGATATTCAGATTACCCGACAATACTAACGAAAATAAAATGTTAAAATTTTGTGCGGGAAAGTCGTAAAAACCACTCTAATTTGAATATTAATACGCAATTAGAAGATATTTTGTGAAAATTAAATCGGGCAAATATTTACGGCCCATAACCTAACTGCCACCCGCGTGGCGGATGCAAGTTAAATATATGATCAAGCGTTTACTTTGCCTCTTTATACTGACACTGGTTTGCATAGATGGTTGGAGTCAAGACCCCCAATTTTCCCAGTTTTATGCTAATCCACTGTATCTTAACCCTGCCCTGGCAGGCGGAGCACTTGCGCCCCGAGCTACCGTGAACTACCGCAACCAGTGGCCTTCCCTTTCAGCGAATTTTGTTACTACTTCCTTCGGAGCCGATGCATTTTTCTCAAATGTAAACAGTGGCGTAGGCGTGCTGGTAACAATGGACAGCCAGGGATTGGGTAATCTGAAGTCGACCGAAGCCGCGTTACAATATTCCTACCAGATCCAGTTCAATGAGCTTACCTCACTTAGGCTGGGGATACAGGGAGGCTTTGGTTCACGTACACTCGATTATTTCGGACTGACTTTTGGTGACCAGTATGATAATGGCGGCTTAACCGGAAGTCCTTCCCAGGACCCCTTTGCACGAGGCGGCCCGAACGTTTTTTATGCAGATTTTGGGGCCGGGGCAATGCTTTACTCTGACTGGTACTGGGCTGGCGCTTCGGCTCACCATTTGAACAGACCTAATCAGGCATTCTCAGGATTAACAGACGCGCGGTTGCCCGTGAAGGCAAGTTTGCAGGCGGGATTGCGCATTCCATTTGCCGGCTACACATTTCTAGGCGACGAGATCGACAAAGAAAAAACCATTTCCCCTGCTATCATGTATAAAAAACAGGGTAAATACGATCAGTTCGACGCAGGATTATACGTCACCATCGAGCCCCTTGTTTTGGGGGCCTGGTACCGTGGAATACCATTTAAGAAATATGAACAAAACATCAATAATCACGAGTCGCTGATTTTCCTTGCAGGCTTTCGTCAGGATAAATTTTCTATTGGTTACAGTTACGACGTAACGATTTCCACACTTGGCGTGGGTAGCGGCGGCGCTCATGAGATTTCACTCTCCTACATTTTTCCTCCTCTCGAACCAAAACAAAAGCGAAGCAGAAGCAGCAAAAAGCAGCTTTCCTGTCCAAAATTCTAAGTTTTTTATTTGTTCAAATATTGAAGGGAGCCGGCGGGTATAGATGGAAGCCGGAGGTCTTTCCTGTGTATTAACTACTATATATTAACCTACCACATCATGATGTTTGAAATTTCCAAGAAAGGTGCATTCGCAACACTGTGCCTGCTTTTTTGTGCTACGTTGCTTTTTGCCGCTCCCCCGAAGAGAGAATTTTACGAGATTAAAATTTACCACGTAAAAGATGCCGATCAGGCGTCACGCATTGATAACTACCTGAAAGATGCCTACATACCGGCATTGCACCGTGCAGGGATAAAAAACATCGGTGTTTTTAAACCTGTGGCTTCCGACACAGCAGCCGGCAAGCTGATCTACGTACTTACACCATTAAAGTCACTTGACCAGCTGGTTGACCTTCCAAAGGTACTTGGCAAAGATGCTGCTTACATGGCAGCAGGAAAAGACTATATCGACGCTGAATACAAGAACCCGCCTTACATCCGGATCAGATCAACGGTGCTGAGAGCATTTGAAAACAGCCCGATGATGAAAAAACCTGATCTTACGTCACCAAAAAGTGAGCGCATTTACGAGCTGAGAAGCTACGAAGGCCATACCGAGAAGATCTACTGGAACAAGGTAAAGCAATTCAATGCAGGAAATGAGATCGGAATTTTCGCGCGTCTTGGCTTCAACGCAGTATTTTATGGAGAGGTAGTTGCAGGCGCGACGATGCCGAACCTGATGTACATGACAACATTCGCAGACAAAGCTTCCCGCGACGCCCATTGGAAATCATTCGGCGACGATGCGGAGTGGAAAACAGTAAGATCATTGCCTGAGTACCAGAACAATGTATCTAAAAACATAACATTGTTCCTGTTCCCGACTGAATATTCAGATATCTGATCTGTAATCAACAAGAAAGAGGGTGCAACCGGCATTTAGCCGCAGTTGCACCCTCTTTTATTTTTAATTAAATCACCTTTTTACCGCATTAATTACGGCGCGCACACTTCCATGTTCGGTCAGCAGTGACTCGGCCTCCTCAGGTGAAATATTCAGTTCTTCTATGATCATACGTACAGCGCGGTCGACGAGCTTCTCGTTAGTAAGCTGCATATCTACCATTTTATTGCCTTTTACTTTCCCCAAACGGATCATCACCGCTGTTGAAATCATATTTAATGCCAGTTTTTGTGCAGTACCAGACTTCATGCGCGTGCTGCCGGTGAGAAACTCGGGACCCACTACGATTTCCACAGGGAACTCCGCCGCTTCCGCAACCTTGGAGCCCGCATTGCAAACCACGCAGCCAGTCAGTAAACCTGCCTGCCGGGCTGCATTCAATCCACCTATCACATAAGGCGTGCGGCCGGATGCAGCAATTCCGATCAAAGTATCATTTTCACCAGGTTTATAGACAGCAAGATCTTTCCAGGCTTGCTCGCTATCATCCTCCGCATTCTCAACTGCGCGGCGGATTGCAGTGTCGCCTCCCGCAATAATTCCAACAACCAGATCAAAAGGAACGCCAAATGTCGGCGGGCACTCAGATGCATCTACTACTCCCAACCTTCCGCTCGTACCGGCTCCGATATAGAATAACCGGCCCCCACCCCGCATCCTCGAAACGATCTGCTCTACCAGCGCTTCTATCTGCGGGATAGCTTTGTTAACAGCGAATGGTACTGTCTGATCCTCTGTGTTAATGGAAGTCAGCAGCTCATTGACACTCATTTTTTCGAGGTCATGATAATGGGATGAAGATTCGGTAGTTAGCATTTTGCTTGTGTTCGTTAGAATTCAAAATTAAAAGTTTTCCCGTAACAAAGCTTTTCCTCCAAGAAATTTGGTATTTATTAAAGAATATGAACAAAAAACTGACCTATTGTTTGGAAAATAAAAAGATACCCTTCTAATTTGTGTCAGCAAGCACAATTCAGCGAAATTTCGCTAAGCTTCTATTTTCCGCTATGAAAAAGATCAGCGTCATTCTAAGTCTACGAGTTGTCACGCTTTTTGCGTGAGTGAGGAAAGACTATATAGTTCGGCACCTCACTCACAACAGAGTGAGGTGTTTTATTTAATACACCATTCACCATGTCTGAACTGAACAAATTTTCAAAAACCTTAACCCAGGAAGTTACAAACCCTGCCGCACAGGCCATGCTTTACGGTATTGGTTTGAAAGAAGAAGATTTCGCGAAACCACAAATCGGGATTGCTAGTACCGGCTACGAGGGAAATCCATGCAACATGCACTTGAACGGGCTTTCCGTGTACGTCAAGCAGGGTGTAACAGCCAACGACATGGTTGGTTTGATATTTAATACCATTGGTGTTTCTGATGGTATGACCAATGGAAACGATGGTATGCGCTACTCGCTGCCAAGTCGCGACATTATCGCAGATTCGATTGAGACCGTAGTTTCAGCACAATGGTACGACGGCGTAATTGCTGTCGTGGGCTGTGACAAGAATATGCCCGGTGCAGTAATGGCGATGGCGCGCCTGGACCGCCCGGCGATCATGGTTTATGGCGGTACAATCCGTTCCGGCCACTATAAAGGACAAAAACTGGACATTGTTTCTGCGTTTGAAGCTTTGGGTAAAAAGTTTGCAAACAATATTTCTGATGAAGACTTTAAAGGAGTAATCCAGAATTCAATTCCCGGACAAGGTGCCTGCGGCGGTATGTACACCGCTAACACAATGGCTGCTTCCATCGAAGCAATGGGGATGAGCCTCCCGTTCAGCAGCTCTTATCCTGCCACGCACGAAGGCAAGCAGGAGGAATGCAAGAAGATCGGTTCGGCGATGAAAAAGCTGCTTGAACTGAACATTACTCCTAAGGAAATCATCACTAAAAAGTCGCTTGAAAACGCGTTAACAGTAGTAATGGCGCTCGGCGGCTCTACCAATGCAGCACTGCACTTCCTAGCAATCGCACGTTCAGCGGGACTTTGGCTGACCTTAAATGACATTCAGGAAATTTCCGACAGAACGCCATTCATTGCCGACCTGAAACCGAGCGGCAAATACTATATGGAGGATATTCTGGCAATTGGCGGAGTACCTGCTATCACCAAGTATCTATATTCCAAAGGACTAATCCACGGAGACTGCATTACAGTAACCGGGAAAACCGTAGCAGAGAACCTGGCAGAAGCGCCGGATCTTGATTTTGAAGCTCAAAAAATGGTGTTCCCAATCGAACAAGCAATAAAGCCCACGGGACACATCCAAATCATGTATGGTAACCTTGCACCAACAGGCGCAGTGGCGAAGATCACAGGCAAGGAAGGCTTAACTTTCGACGGAGAAGCAAAAGTATGTGAGCATGAATCGGAAATTATTACCATGCTGGCAAACCACGAGATAAAGCCGGGACACGTAGTAGTAATCCGCAATGCGGGACCAAAAGGCGGACCGGGTATGTCGGAAATGCTTAAACCGACCTCTGCTGTAATGGGTGCTGGTCTGGGTGATAAAATCGCATTGATCACTGACGGCCGTTTTTCAGGCGGTACGCACGGGTTTGTGGTTGGTCACATTACACCGGAAGCATTCGACGGCGGGCCTATCGCATTGGTAAAAGACGGAGACCGGATTACAATTGACGCAAATACGCGTGAATTGACCCTGCATATTTCCGACGAAGAAATGGCGGCCCGCAAAGCAGAGTGGGTACAGCCCGCACCGAAGTTTACCAAAGGAATGCTGGGAAGATATATCAGAACCGTAAAATCAGCCAGTGAAGGTTGTGTTACCGACGAGGCGTAGAATTCAGGAATATGAATTCGGGAAATTTCAAATTAGACAGAACCGCATTTCATGCTGGAACGCATGCTAAGGCAGAAAAATACTATTCAGATGTACAGCCGAAGACCGGTAAAGAAAGGCTCGAAGCCGCCAATTACCTGAACAGTATTGCTTTTCAGTACGATTTGGAAAATCCTCCCAAAATGGACAAAACAGCTTTTTCGATGAGAAAACACGCATTGTGATGGCTAATATCTTCAACGATGACCTTCAGGATTCTTTAAAATGTCTCAATGAAAGCAACGTAGAATATATTTTGGTTGGAGGCTATTTTCAATTGACATAATAACAAAATTGAAAGGACTCGAGTTTGATATTGCAAATGAAAATGCATCAGATTATCTGGTAGAAGATCTTAAAATACGATTGATAAACTACCACGATTTAATCAAAGCAAAAAAGGCAGCGGGAAGACCGAGAGATATGAATGATATTGAAAATCTTGAAAATTCGTCAGACAAATAAATAGAGGAGTCATGGAATTTAATGAAAATCAAACTGAGATAGCCCAGGTTACTGAAACGGTAGCGGCTGTTGCCAAACCGGAGCTGGTCAACGGATCTCACGCGGTCATCAGGTCATTGATTGAAGAGGGTGTTGAAACTATTTTTGGCTACCCCGGCGGCGCAATTATGCCCGTCTACGACGCGATTTACGACTATCAAGATCAAATTGACCACATTCTTGTACGTCACGAGCAAGGCGCGGCGCATGCTGCGGAAGGTTATGCACGTGTGAGTGGTAAGGTTGGAGTTTGCCTTGTTACCTCCGGCCCCGGCGCAACGAACCTGGTAACCGGCATTGCTGACGCGATTATTGACTCCACGCCGCTGGTTTGTGTAGTGGGACAGGTAGCTGCGCATTTACTTGGTACTGACGCTTTTCAGGAAACGGATGTTATCGGTATTACGATTCCAATTACAAAATGGAATTACCAGATTACCCGGGCTGACGAAATCCCGGAAATCATGGCCAAAGCATTTTACATCGCCAAATCCGGCCGTCCCGGACCAGTTCTGATCGACATCACAAAAAACGCTCAAAACGAGCTGATGTCGAAAGAATTTTCTTATAAAAAATGTGAGAACCTGATCAGCTACCGTCCGCGCCTTGCGCCAAAAACGGAGCAGGTAGAAGCAGCAGCGAAGCTGATCAACGAAGCAAAAAAGCCTTTTCTCTTCGTTGGCCACGGTGTACGGATTTCACATGCAGAAGATGAGCTGATCAAATTCATTGAAAAAACGGATATTCCTGCTGCATCAACCCTGCTGGGCCTCTCGTCTGTGTCGGTTGATCACCCTAACTATGTGGGCTGGCTTGGAATGCATGGTAACTATGGCACGAATGTGCTGACAAACCAATGCGATTTGATTATTGCTGTCGGCATGCGTTTCGACGACAGGGTAACCGGTGATGTAAGCCGCTATGCAAAACAGGCGAAAGTTGTTCATATTGAGATAGATCCGGCGGAAATTGACAAAATTATCAAGGCTGATGCGCCCGTAGTAGGGGACGCGAAACTAGCACTTGAAATGCTGCTTCCATTGGTGAAGGAGAATGATCACAAAGGCTGGATCGCTGAGTTTAAGAAGTTTGACGCGATTGAGAATGAAAAAATCACGCAACCTGAGCTCGCTCCTACTACCGAAAAAATCAAAATGGCGGAAGTAATCCGCACACTTTCAAATAAGACAAAGGGAGAGGCAGTCGTTTTGGCGGATGTGGGCCAGCATCAAATGATGACCGCCAGATATTACCAGTTTAAAAAGCCGAATTCATTTATCACTTCCGGCGGTTTGGGTACAATGGGTTACGCATTGCCTGCCGCATTCGGAGCGAAAGTAGGAGCGCCTGATCGTGAAGTGGTTGCTTTTATTGGCGACGGGTGTTTTCAGATGACGATCCAGGAGCTGGGTACCATTGCACAGAGCGGACTTCCAGTAAAGATTATCATTCTGAATAACAATTTCCTAGGGATGGTGCGCCAGTGGCAACAGCTTTTCCATCAGAAAAGATACTCGTTCGTAGAACTGCAAAATCCTGATTTCATCACGATTGCAAAAGGCTTTGGAATAAACGGACATACCTGCAGCAGCCGCGATAACCTGAACGATTCATTGGATACGCTGCTCGCTTCTGACAAACCTTATCTGTTGGAGGTTATTGTTGAAAATGAGGAAAATGTATTCCCTATGGTGCCTACCGGTGCCTGTGTGTCAGATATCAGATTAGAATAAACAGGAAAATATCGCAACTATGACAACATACACCATTTGCGTTTTTACGGAAAACACGATTGGTATTCTTAATAAGATTACCACCATTCTGACGCGCAGGCGGATTAATATCGACAGTTTGACAGTCTCAGAAACGGAGCGTAAGGGTATCTCCCGTTTTACTATCGTCATTCGGCATGAGTCGAGAGAAGCTGTCGAAAAACTCGTGCGCCAGATTCGGAAAGTAGTGGAAGTACTCGCTGTTTTCGGATATTTGAACGATGATATCGCGTACAATGAGATCGCATTGTTCAAAGTATCGACCCCGATTGGTGCGAAACCAATTGACATTGAAACCATTAACAAAGTTTACAAAGCGTGGGTTGTTTATTGGCACCTCACCTATGTGATCATCCAGAAGACCGGTACAGAGGAGGAAATATTCGAGTTTTTCGACTATATCAAACCACACGAGATTCTTGAATTTGTAAGATCCGGCAGAGTAGCAGTAAGCAAATCCCCCCAGACGCTCGTGGATTATCTCCCGGAAGCCGAATGGGAGTATTATCAGTAATCAGCTCTATTAATTGTCCTTTTTAATCGTAATAAATCAAATTAACCAATAATCAATGGCAAAATTAAATTTTGGCGGGGTCGAAGAAGAAGTAGTAACCCGTGAAGAATTCCCTCTTGAAAAAGCGCGTGAAGTACTTTCTAATGAAACTATAGCTGTAATCGGTTACGGTGTACAAGGTCCGGGCCAAAGCTTGAATATGCGTGACAATGGTTTCAATGTAATCGTTGGTCAACGCCAGGGTGGCAAATCATGGGACAAAGCTGTTGCCGACGGCTGGGTACCTGGTGAAACACTTTTCGATATCGAAGAAGCGCTTTCAAAAGGAACTATCATTTGCTACCTGCTTTCTGACGCCGCTCAGATTGAACTTTGGCCAACTGTTAAAAAGCATCTGACTGCCGGAAAATCGCTGTATTTCTCACACGGTTTTGGTGTTACTTACAAAGACCAGACTGGCATTATTCCTCCTTCTGACGTGGATGTGTACCTTGTTGCTCCAAAAGGATCGGGTACTTCACTTCGCCGCCTGTTTGTAGAAGGTAAAGGTTTGAACTCTTCTTTCGCTGTTTTCCAGGATGCAACCGGCAAAGCGCGTGAGAAATGTATCGCAATGGGAATCGGTGTTGGTTCAGGATATTTGTTCGAAACTGATTTTTACCGTGAAGTAACATCTGACTTGACTGGCGAGCGTGGTACTTTGATGGGTGCTATTCAGGGAATCTTCGCTGCTCAGTATGAAGTATTGCGTTCGAACGGACACACTCCATCAGAAGCATTTAACGAAACAGTTGAAGAATTGACACAATCGTTGATGCCATTGGTTGCTGAAAACGGAATGGACTGGATGTATGCCAACTGCTCAACAACCGCACAACGCGGTGCGCTTGACTGGTGGAAACCTTTCCGTGACGCTACCAAGCCTGTTTTCGAGCAACTTTACAATTCGGTAAAAAGCGGCGAGCAAGCAAATATTTCCATTACCCGCAACTCGCAACCAGATTACCGCGTGAAACTGGAAGAAGAATTGGCTGAGCTTCGCGAATCCGAAATGTGGAAAGCCGGCACAACTGTTCGCAGCCTGCGCCCAGAAAACAACTAATCAAATCTTTCATGCCGTCGGCTGAAGTCGACGGCAATAGAAAATTATAATCAGTTGCCGTCGGCTTTTAGCCGACGGTGCTGAAAAAACAAGAGCTTTGCTATTGCAAGGCTTTTTTCTTTACAGGCAATGGAAACTGCACATTCACTCCCAACTTTAGACAATATTTTCCTGGCTGCCGAAAGGTTGCGCGGGGTTATTAATCACACACCGATCTTGTACAATGCGCATTTGTCGGAACAGTATAATGCAAACATTTACCTTAAAAGAGAAGACCTGCAAACGGTAAGGTCCTACAAAATCCGAGGCGCGTATAACAAAATGGCAAGCTTGTCAGCAGCTGAGTTAGCGAATGGAATTGTATGCGCCAGCGCTGGTAACCACGCCCAGGGAGTGGCGTACGCCTGTCGGAAAATGGAAGTGAAAGGCGCGATTTTCATGCCAACTACCACGCCCGCCCAGAAGATCAAGCAGGTAAGGCTTTTTGGAAAAGAATGGATCGAAATTCATTTGGTAGGAGATACTTACGACGATGCCTACTATGCCTCAAAAGAATACCAGACTACCAACAATGCAGTTTTCGTACACCCATTTGACGATTTGCAGGTGATTGAAGGTCAGGGAACCGTGGGTCTGGAAATCTTCAAAGACGCTGATTTCAAAATTGACTACTTGTTAATGGCCATCGGCGGCGGCGGCTTGGCTTCGGGCATTTCGACAGTTTTTAAACAACTATCTCCTAAAACGCAACTGATCGGCGTAGAGCCGGAAGGTTCACCGACCATGAAAAGGTCCATTGAAGAAGGTCAGGTGGTGACGCTGGAACAAATAGACAAGTTTGTCGACGGCGCGGCAGTACGGCGTGCAGGTGATCTTACTTTTCAGATTTGCCGTGAAAGTCTGGATAAAATCCTGCTCATTCCTGAGGGGAAAGTTTGCTCCTCCATTTTGCAGCTTTATAATGAAGAAGCGATTGTAGCGGAGCCCGCAGGTGCATTGACAGTAGCCGCACTCGATCTGATCAGGGACGAGATAAAGGGTAAGAACGTAGTTTTATTGATCAGTGGCGGCAACAATGATATCACGCGCACAGAAGAAATCAAGGAAAGATCGCTTTTGTTTGAAGGCTTGAAACATTACTTCATTATCCGCTTTCCACAACGTTCCGGTGCGTTCCGCGAATTTTTGAATGTTCTGGGACCGAATGACGACATTGCCCGTTTTGAATACGTAAAGAAAACAAATCGCGAGCAAGGCCCTGCATTGGTAGGGATTGAGTTGAAAAACCGCGAAGACTTTGCGCCGCTCATCGAGCGAATGGATGCCAACCGGGTAGTTTACGAATACCTTAACGATCAACCGGATTTGTTTCAGTTTATGGTTTGAGGATTTAAGTTGTTTGATGTCAGCTCGCAAGTATTTAATATTGTGTTACACATACAGATAGAAAAATGGTCCAGAGCAAACAGGAAGTTTATCAGGTTATCAAAAATCACCAATCATCTATTCAAAGTTTTGGAGCTGAGCGATTAGGTATTTTTGGATCCTTTGTTCGTGGGGAACAAAACGAGGGTAGCGACATAGATATATTGGTAGAGTTTAAGGAGGGAAAGAAAACTTTCAGAAACTATCTGAATCTTGCTGACTATCTAGAAATATTGCTTAATCGAAAAGTCGATTTATTGACCTGGGAGTCGCTTGCCTCGTTTGTTCAGCGAAATGTGAAAGAAGAAATAGAATATGTCACCTTCGCTGATTGAGTTCTTACAACATATCGAATCCGAACTCCGCTATATCGACAAGAAAACGGCGGTTCTGAGCTTTGACGAATTCCTGGATGATGAAACCCTGACAAAAGCAATTGTTCGAAGCTTTGAAATAGCGGGTGAAGCTTGCAAACGTGTTCCAGATGAAATTCGGACTAAGTATCCACTATTCGATTGGCGGGGATTTGCAGGTTTAAGAGACAGAATGATTCACCATTACTGGGGAATTGATTACTATATCATTTGATGATGCAATCAAAATGGAATTGCCATTCAATCTTATATGGATATCACTCATAATCGAACGCGAGAAGTAATTTCTGTACAGTATGCTGCGCGTTCCTTCCGATATCAGCTCCTCCGAATTTGAATCCCTGAAAATTCAGGATATGACTTTTGTTGCATACCGCAATGAGGTATATCCCTCCAAGTACGACGTCTTTTTTGAAGAGCATGCGGTGATTGTGGTTTTGGAAGGCGAGAAAAAATTTACAAGTCCAAGCCAGGAAGTACATGTTGAAAAAGGCGATATTCTGTTTGTCCAGCGGGGTTTTTACCTGATGTCTGAGTCTATTAATGAAGCTTACAAAAGCCTTGTTTTCTTTTTTGATGAAAAATTATTGAAAGAATTCGTCGGGTTACATTCGGAGCTCTTCGATAGTCAGGAGCAAAAAACAGTTTTTGAAAATCCCATTCTGCTGCTGAAATCAGATGAGAATTTTGAAAAATTCATTCAGTCTGTTTTTCCATATTTCCGCTCCCGAACTGAGTTAAAAAATCATTTTTTGAGATTAAAATTTCAGGAACTGCTGCTGCATTTGCTGGAACTGGATCATTCCCGGCAATTGCGGGCGATATTGTATAGTCTTTACAAAGGTGAAAAGGTCGACTTAGCCTTTCTGATGAACAGCTACTATCTTAAACCGCTCACATTAGACGAGCTCGCGAAACTTTCCGGCCGCAGCTTATCTGCCTTCAAACGCGACTTTCAGGATGAATTTCACACTTCTCCCGCGCTTTGGCTTAAAAATAAGCGCCTCGACTATGCAGATTTCCTCCTCCGGAACAGCACCAAAAATGTCTCTGAAATCAGTACTGAGATCGGCTACGAAAGCGTTTCTCATTTCATAAAAACGTATAAGGAAAAGTACGGTTTTACTCCGAAGAAGCAGGGTTGATTTGGTTAATCGCCTTAAATATCATAGCTTCAATCCACATCGAGATCGCTATGGATACAGCTCAGGTTTTAGACAAGCTTCATCAGTCAAAAGGATACTTTTTTAAAAAGTACCCTTTAAAATCTATGGCTTTGTTTGGCTCCTATGCCAGGAATGAGGCTAATGAGAAAAGTGATGTAGATATCCTTGTAGAATTTTCAGCGCCAGTCGGGTTCGAGTTCATCGACCTGGCAATTGAGTTAGAGAATGTTTTGCATCAGAAAGTAGATCTTGTGAGTAAAAAAGGCGTGAAAGCTCCCCTACTCCCGATTATTGAGAAAACCCTGATTTATGTCTGAGAGAATCCCATCAATTCTTTTCTCGGACATGCTTGATTCCGTCGATACGGTTTAAGAATACACTGCGGAATGGATTATCACGCATTTCTCAATGATCGTAAGACAAGAGATGCTGTTATTCGGAACATTCAGGTTTTAGGATAAGCCGCAAACCGCATTACGAAAGAAGTTCGAGAACTCTATCCCGAAATCGAGTGGATGCGAATTATAAGATCCCGACACATTCTTGTTCATGATTATGCAGGAATTGCTTTTGAGATTGTCTGGCGCATCATTGAACAACATCTTCCCCATTGCGCGAAGCATTGGTAAAGATAGTAGAAGACAAGTCCTGAGATGCTCAAATAAAGATTCTCGCTCAAACAACACCTTCAAACCAAAATCACTATTTTTTGAACCTTTACCGTTATCATTGTTCGCTTGAATATGTGGTAATTTGTAATATCAATTCTCCCTTAAAGAAGTGGCTGCGACCGTAGTTTCTTCTTTAATGCCAGTGTTGAATAGGCGAAATTTCAATCTATCAAAATGAGTAACCAAGCAACTACCTTGTTTGACAAAGTGTGGGATGCACACGTTGTCCGCAAAATCGAAGATGGGCCGGATGTATTTTTCATCGACCGTCACTTTATCCACGAAGTAACCAGCCCGGTTGCATTTCTTGGACTTGAAACCCGAAACATCGGTGTAATGTATCCCGAACGCACTTTCGCGACAGCAGATCACAACACTCCCACGATCAACCAACATCTTCCGGTTGCAGATCCGCTTTCTGCAAACCAATTGAAAGCGCTTGAAACTAACTCCGCGAAATACGGAATTTCTCACTGGGGACTGGGCAATGCAAGAAACGGTATTGTACACGTAGTAGGTCCCGAAAATGGGATTACACTTCCTGGAATGACAATCGTCTGTGGCGATTCACATACATCAACGCACGGCGCATTTGGTGCCATTGCTTTTGGGATCGGTACTTCCGAAGTAGAAATGGTACTTTCTTCTCAATGCATTATGCAGCCTAAGCCAAAGAAAATGCGTGTAAACGTAAATGGGACTTTAGGCAAGGGGGTTACCCCGAAAGATGTTACCCTTTTCATCATTTCAAAATTGACAACTGCTGGCGCAACAGGCTATTTTGTTGAGTACGCAGGCGATGTTTTTGAAAATATGAGCATGGAAGGTCGTATGACCGTTTGTAACATGAGCATCGAAATGGGCGCGCGCGGCGGTATGATCGCTCCTGACCAGACAACTTTTGACTACATCGAGGGTCGCGAGCAAGCGCCAAAGGGCGAGAAATGGGACAAAGCGCTCGCTTACTGGAAAACGCTTAAAACAGATGCAGACGCTGTTTTTGATAAAGAATATACTTTCAGTTCATCGGAAATTGAGCCGATGATCACTTACGGAACCAACCCTGGAATGGGGCAAGGTATTTCCAAAACAATCCCGACTGCTGATCAGGTCGAAGGCGGCAAAGCTACTTTTGATAAATCACTGAATTACATGGGCTTCCAAGAAAATGAGTCGATGATTGGCAAGAAGATTGATTACGTTTTCATCGGCAGCTGTACCAATGGCCGCATTGAAGATTTTCGTGCATTTGCTTCAATCGTTAAAGGGCGTAAAAAAGCTGACAATGTTACTGCCTGGATTGTACCAGGTTCACATATCGTTGAATCTCAGATCAAAGAGGAAGGTATTCTGGATATCCTGACCGACGCCGGCTTTGAACTCCGCCAGCCTGGCTGCTCGGCTTGTCTCGCGATGAACGACGACAAGATACCTGCTGGAAAATATGCAGTAAGTACTTCCAACAGAAACTTCGAAGGCCGCCAGGGACCGGGAGCCCGTACCTTACTCGCCAGCCCGCTTGTGGCTGCTGCAGCGGCAGTGATGGGGGTTGTTACAGATCCTCGGGAGTTGATGCAATAGACTTCGGCTGTCGGCTATCGGCAGTCAGCCAGTTCAACACACACTTAAAATGAGAGATTTCAGAAAGTATTCTGTCTGGGAGCAAAGCCATCAACTTGTTCTTGAACTTTACAGGCTGACCAAAGAATTTCCAAGCGATGAGAAATTCGGGTTAGTATCGCAAATACGACGTGCGGTAGTGTCAGTGCCAACTAACATCTGCGAGGGCTGTGGTAAACCGAGTCAAAAGGATTTTGCCAGATTTCTAAGCATTTCGTTTGGCTCTTGCCAGGAAGTGGAATATCTGACACTACTTGCTAAAGATCTGGGATTTATTGAAGCTGATGTTCATCAATTCCTTGCAGCGGATATTATTTCAATAAAAAAGCAATTGTATCATTTAATTAAAAAACTTAATGCTCAGGTTTAAGGGAAAGGCACAAGGCGAAGTAAAAGCCGAAAGCCGATCGCTGAAAGCTGACAGCCTAATTAACATGGCCTACGATAAATTCACTGTACTTAGAAGTTCAGCCGTTCCATTACCCATTGAGAACGTCGATACCGACCAGATTATCCCCGCTCGCTTTCTGAAGGCGACGAAAAGAGAAGGATTTGGAGATAACCTTTTCCGCGACTGGCGGTACAATGGCGACGATACGCCGAAAGAAGATTTCATACTTAACAACCCGATCTACTCCGGAAAAATCCTGGTTGGCGGACGTAACTTCGGAAGCGGATCAAGCCGGGAACATGCAGCCTGGGCAATCTACGATTACGGGTTCCGTTGCGTAGTATCCAGCTTCTTCGCCGACATTTTTAAAGGTAACTCACTGAACATCGGCATTTTGCCTGTACAGGTAAGTGAAGAATTTTTAAACAAAATCTTCCTTGCAATTGAAGCAGATCCAAAAGCTGAGCTGGAAGTTAATCTTCCTGAACAGACGATCACGATCGTTGCGACCGGCGAGAAAGAATCCTTTGACATTAACGGCTACAAAAAACATAACCTCATGAATGGCTTTGATGACATCGATTATTTGCAGGCTATGAAAGAGGAAATCAGAGGTTTTGAGCTCGAAAGAATGTATTAACAGGTTTCGGCCTTCGGCTCTCGGCTATCATACTTTGATTGGCCGACAGCCGACGGCTGACAGCCGATAACCAAATATGAACAGTCGCTACATAGAAATAATGGATACGACACTGCGCGATGGTGAGCAAACCAGCGGAGTGTCGTTTTCTGCGTCAGAAAAGCTGACCATTGCCCAAGTGTTACTCCAGGAAGTGAAGGTAGACCGCATTGAAATTGCCTCGGCACGTGTGTCTGAAGGAGAATTTCAGGCTGTCAAACAGATTACAAACTGGGCAAAGGCGAATGGTTTTCTTGACAAAATAGAAGTACTCACTTTTGTCGATGGCGACGCTTCTATCAACTGGATGCTGGAAGCCGGCGCGAAGGTGATGAACCTCCTCACAAAAGGTTCGCTCAACCATTTAACCCACCAGCTCAAAAAATCACCCGCAGCCCATTTTGAAGATATCCGTGCTGTTATTGAGCTTGCCGATTCAAAAGGCATTGAGTGTAATGTGTACCTCGAAGACTGGAGTAATGGAATGCGGAGTTCTCCTGATTATGTTTTCCAATCTCTGGATTTCCTGTCCACACAGCCTGTCAGACGGATTCTGTTGCCCGACACGCTGGGCATACTTACGCCTGCAGAATCTTACAGCTTTGTAAAGCAGATCGTTGATCGCTACCCAAAGCAGCATTTTGAATTCCATGCACATAATGATTACGACCTGAGTGTAGCCAATGTCATGGAAGCATTGCGCGCAGGTGCTCACGGGTTGCATTTAACTGTGAACGGAATGGGGGAACGCACCGGCAATGCGCCCCTTGCAAGTACCATTGCTGTTTTGAATGATCTGATGCCGGAATACAAGACTTCGGTAAATGAAAGGTCCCTTTATACAGTTAGCAAAATCGTTGAGACTTTTTCTGGAATCCGCATACCTTCTAACAAGCCGATTGTTGGTGAAAGTGTATTTACTCAAACTGCGGGAATCCACGCTGACGGAGATAAGAAGAACAACTTATATTTCAGCAAGTTAATGCCCGAAAGGTTTGGCCGCCAGCGGTTGTATGCTTTGGGAAAAACTTCTGGTAAAGCGAATATCGAAAACAATTTACGCGACCTGGGAATCACGCTTTCTGATGCGGATCTTAAAAAAGTTACCCAGCGGATCATCGAGCTCGGCGACAGGAAAGAGGCAGTAACACCGGAGGATCTGCCTTATATTATCTCAGATATCCTCGACAGCAATGCAATTGAGGAGAAAGTCGTGATTGTGAATTACGTTCTGACGCATTCCAAAAACCTGAAACCTTCGGCTACGCTGCAAATCAAGTTTGGTGAAGAAGTATTTGAGGAAAATGCGCAGGGTGACGGGCAGTACGACGCATTTATGAATGCATTGAAGAAGATCTACTGCCAGAAAGGGATCAGTTTACCCATGCTGACTGACTATACTGTACGCATTCCGCCGGGAGGAAAAACCGATGCACTTTGCGAAACGATCATTACTTGGGAGATCAATGGAAAAGAAGTGAAAACCCGCGGATTGGACTCTGACCAGACATTCTCAGCAATTATGGCCACTCAAAAAATGCTGAATTTGCTTGGCGTGCCAGAGAATGCAAAATTGGCGCCCGAGTTGCCGCTGGCTTCTATTTAGCAGGGTCTGCACTTAGCTACTTATTTATTATCAATTAAATACTTGAATGAAAAAAAATATCCTTATTGTACCCGGTGATGGAATCGGGCAGGAAGTTACTGAAGTCGGAAAAAGTGTCCTGGTGAAGATAGCGGAGAAGTTTGGGCATGAATTCATTTACGACGAAGCATTAATGGGCCACGCGGCGATCGAAGCGACTGGTAACCCGCTTCCTGACGAGACACTTTCCAAAATGCGCGCTTCGGATGCAATCCTCTTTGGCGCAGTGGGTCACCCAAAATATGACAACGATCCAACTGCCAAAGTACGCCCGGAACAAGGTCTGCTGAAAATGCGTAAAGAGCTGGGTTTATACGCCAATTTACGACCGATCAAATTGTTTGATGAGCTGCTAGGCGCTTCTTCCATCAAACCTGAAATTTTGAAAGGATCGGATATCCTCTTTTTCCGCGAGCTGACAGGAGACATTTATTTCGGTGAAAAAGGTCGCAAGAATGACAATAACACTGCCTACGATATCGCAGAGTACAGCCGCTATGAAGTGGAAAGAATCGCACGTAAGGCATTTGAAGCTGCCCGCACGAGAAGAAAGAAGCTTTGCTCGGTAGACAAGGCAAATGTACTGGAAACCAGCCGACTGTGGAGAGAAGTAGTTCAGGCGCTTGCTCCCGAGTATCCCGATATCGAAGTCGAGCACCAGTTTGTAGATTCTGCCGCAATGATGCTTATCAAAGATCCACGCCGGTTTGACGTGGTGGTAACTGCCAATTTGTTTGGCGATATACTTACCGACGAAGCAAGTCAGATTGCCGGTTCAATGGGTATGCTGGCATCGGCTTCGGTTGGAGACAGCACCGGAGTTTACGAGCCGATCCACGGTTCCGCGCATGATATTACCGGCAAGGGAATCGCAAATCCGCTTGCATCGGTATTGTCAGCTGCATTGCTCCTGGATATCTCATTTGGATTGAAAGAAGAGTCTGATTCTATCATATCGGCTGTGGACCAATTGCTTAAAGATGGATTTAGAACAAAAGATATAGCTGATTCTACTACTTCTGCGGATAAAATCCTGAACACTCAGGCTGCGGGAGCTGAACTTTTGAAAAGATTATAAACTAACCTAAGTTTTGCCAAAGAATATTTGTTGCAATCAAAACTTCTGCTTTCTTTGCAATATAAACCAGTTGTCAGCGAATTTTCGCCAGGTATTAATGAGCGCACTTCTAAGAAATTCAATTCTTCTCATTCAGATAGTTCCGTGACACGGGAAAAGGTTATGTTGTGATTTCATTTCGAACCCTTTCCTGCTTAGGAAGGGGTTTTATATTGTCCAAAAATTATTAAATTCGTATCCATTAAATTTTTAATTCCCACCAATGAGTAATCGAGTTCAGATCTTCGACACAACTTTGAGAGACGGCGAGCAGGTACCCGGCAGCCAATTGACCACGGAAGAAAAGATTGTTGTGGCGAGTCAACTCGAAAAGCTGGGAGTGGATATCATTGAAGCTGGGTTCCCGGTTTCGAGCCCGGGCGACTTTCGTTCTGTGGTAGAAATTTCGAAAGTAGTTCGCGAACCTATTATTTGTGCATTGTCGCGGGCAGTGCAAGGTGACATTGACGCGGCAGCCAACGCATTGCAATACGCGAAACGCGGACGCATTCACACCGGAATCGGATCTTCCGACATTCACATCCAGCACAAATTCAATACTACCCGCGAAAAAATTCTGGAAAGAGCAGTTGCAGCTACGAAATACGCTAAGTCCAAAGTTGAAGACGTAGAGTTTTACTGTGAAGACGCGGGTCGCGCCGATCTGGTATTTCTTTCGCAGCTTGTAGAAGCGGTAATTGGTGCCGGCGCAACGGTGGTGAACATTCCTGATACCACAGGGTATTGCCTTCCTGAACAATATGGCGGCAAGATCAAATACATCTTTGAACACGTATCCAATATTCATAAAGCTACCATCTCGATTCATTGCCACAATGACCTCGGACTGGCTACCGCCAATTCCCTTGCGGGAATCACGGAAGGCGCCCGCCAGGTAGAAGTTACAATCAACGGAATAGGCGAACGCGCCGGCAACACTTCGCTCGAAGAAGTGGTAATGGCAATGCGCGTGCACCAGGATGAGCTTGGGCTGGAAACCGGCATTAACACGCAGTTTATTTATCCGACAAGTCAGCTGGTTTCTAAAATGATGCGCATGCCCGTGCAGGCTAACAAGGCGATTGTCGGCCGTAATGCATTTGCGCATTCATCGGGAATTCACCAGGATGGCTTCCTGAAAAACAATTTGACTTACGAAATCATGAGCCCGCAGGATGTGGGTTTAGACAAGTCAGATATTGTATTAACAGCCAGAAGCGGGCGGCACGCATTGAAGTACCGTTTTGAGCTATTGGGTTTCAGTTTTGAAAAACCAAGTCTGGACGAACTATATACACGTTTTCTGGAAGTAGCTGACCTCAAAAAAGAGGTAAATGACGCTGACCTGGTTGATTTAGCAAAAACTGCTATTCCGGCCTGATTAGAATATGCTTAGAAATGCTTAACTCCTTGAATCTGAATTTGATGTTTTAAAGAAAATTTTGTAATGTTACATATTCAATAACATCCATCAGATTGCAAAAAGCCCTCGGTGATTCTGACTAAGGGCTTTTTTCTTGTTTATAGGATAATCGTGCGGTTGTTATGAATGAAAACGCGGTCGTTAAAAACAAGCTTTAAAGCCTTTGACAAAACCGCCTTTTCTGTATCTCTCCCCAAAGTTGCCATATCGGCAGCCGTTTGCCGGTGATCAACTGATTTCACGTCTTGCGCAATAATCGGGCCCTCGTCCAGATCACTATTCACAAAATGGGCAGTCGCTCCGATTATCTTTACACCACGTTCGTAAGCTTGCTTGTACGGGTTAGCCCCCACAAAAGCGGGTAAGAACGAATGATGGATATTGATAATCTTATTAGGGTAGTGATCCACAAATGCGGGCGTAATAATGCGCATGTACTTGGCGAGAACAAGGTACTCGGGCCGGTATACATCCAAAGTCCTTAATATAGCCTCTTCGTGCTCTTCCCTCGACTTATCCTCATGTGATATAAAGTGAAATGGAATGCCAAATTTCCCAACCAATGGCTGTAACTTGTTGTAGTTGCTTACAACTGCCAAGATATTTGCATCCAGCTCATCAAATGCGTAACGGATCAGCAGCTCGCCAAGGCAGTGATGTTCCTTGGTCACCAGAATAACGATATCTTTCTTTTTCTTGGGATTAATCCTGAGGTTCAAACCGGCGGGCAATTCGCTTTGAAGTATTTTCAGCAACTCGTTTGCATCCGTTTCCCCCTCGAATTCTGTCCGCATGAAAAAGTACCTCGACGGGCTCACATATTCGTCATTTCGGATAATGTTCTGATTATGTGTAAAAAGAATGCGTGTTACCTGGTAAATCAGTCCCTTGTGATCAGGACCGTCCATCAAAAGAATGTGTTTTTGAATCATTTTGGCTTTGTTTCCTTGCTAATCCGGTAACCAATATCTGAAAATTTCTGTTAGCTAATTTCCATAATCCAATATTCAATGGCAGAAGAACTGATTATACCAGCAGACACCGACCGCGCCGGTACTTACGAAGCGCTCATTCCGCAAATTAGCGCGTTGATAGAAGATGAAAGTGACCTCGTTGCCAACCTCGCAAACATAGCAGGCGCATTAAAGCAAACTTTCGGATTTTTTTGGGTTGGATTTTACATTGTGAAGGAGGGACAGCTTGTACTTGGTCCTTACCAGGGACCAATTGCCTGTACCCGGATACCTTTTCACAAAGGCGTTTGCGGCGCCAGCTATTCAAGAAAGGAAACGATTATTGTTCCCGACGTTGAACAATTTCCAGGACATATTGCTTGCAGTTCCGCTTCCAAATCTGAGATTGTACTGCCTGTGATGCATAGAAACGGCACCGTTGCAATGGTTTTGGATGTAGATAGCGACGAGCTGGACGATTTTAGCGAAGCAGATGCAAACGGACTTGGCAAGATCTTGCAGTTGCTCGAAAAAAAATTATAAAAAAAGGCTTTCCGGTTCAGGAAAGCCTAACAATAGCATCGTTCCCAGCTTAATTCAGGGAGAACATCGGTAGTCGCAAAGCAACAACATTATTAAACATCAGCTTCGTGATTTTCGGATCCATAAAATCAATAAGCGGAAACTCGGAGACCAGTGACATCACCTCAAACTCACTGTCCGCCCTTACGACGCACCATAGTCTGGAGTAATCATCTGACAAAGCGTACGACATCATCCGTCCCAGTTCCATAAGCTCATTGATCTTCTTCTTCTGAGCTGGTATTTTTGCCGTGAAATCCTCCGAAAGCACCGCCGGAAGTTGTATTTCAACCATATATTGGCTCATAGGTGATAAAGTTAGGTTTACAACAAATACCTTTTTTCTTGTGTGTGATCTCCTTATAAAATGATATGCACCGGTTATTAGTTCCTCAGAATAACATACGAATATTCTTGAAAACCTGCATCGGAATTTCCAACCTTCTAAACGTAATCTGTGTCGTACTATATACGGATTGCGGTTTTCAGTATTTCAAACCCAGCCAAAGCGAAGCAGTATTCGACTACCTTTGGGTAAGGGTGCTGATTTTAAACCATAAACCGAACGAAGCACCCCAAACCTTCGGATGACATTTAACGAACAGGAACTGGTGAGAGGCTGTAAACAGCGCAACCGCACCGCCCAGAAGCAGCTATATGATGTTTTTGGGGGAAAGCTGTTCGCTATTTGCCTTCGGTATACCAAGAACAGGGCTGATGCAGAGGATGTTCTGCAGGATGCTTTTATTAAAATATATGAGAATATAGATTCTTTCAGGGCAGATAGTCCATTGGAATACTGGTTGCGCTCCGTAGTGGTAAATACGGCGCTGAACCACCTGAGGCAGCAGAAGTACCTGAAAGATCTTGATGACATTGATTACCATCTTAATGGTATAGCAGACAAAGAGTTTACCCTCGGTAATTTTCAGATGCAGCAACTATTAGAGCTGATCAGGGAATTACCGCCAGGTTGCCAGGCAATCTTTAATCTCTATGCTATCGAAGGTTATCAGCACAACGAAATAGCTCAAAAACTGGGCATTTCAGAAGGAACGTCGAAATCGCAATATGCGAGGGCAAGAACGCTCCTTCAACAAAAGTTGAACAAGGAAACAAGATTTGATGATGGATCCGTCCGGAATAAACAATTTTGAAGAACAGTGGCGAAAGGCGCTGAGCGATGCTTCTGAAACTCCCCCGAAATCGATCTGGGAGAACATAGAAGCGCGGCTTGACGAGGAGAATGAGAAAGGAATGGTTCTTCCTCTTTGGTGGCAGTCGAAAAAGCTGTGGCTTGTTGCCGCATCTGTCGCGGCTTTGCTGGTCGTGGGTGCAGGACTGTGGTATTCAGATTTTAAGAATGCAGGCAGTGAAAATGGTCTTGCAGTTACAGAATCCGCCAAAACTTCTGACAGCAATTCAGCAGTTCCTGGTACATTAAATGCAGAAACTGGAGGTATGGAGGCAGTTGCAGATGCTGAGAACAAAAAGACTTCTTCTGATCAGCAAACAAACATTTCTCCCGAAGATGCCGCTATTGCAAGCTCTAAAAACCCTGGCAATGCCGCGGGTAATTATTCAGCTTCGAAATATGGTGGCGAAAATGCGTTAGCACGTGCAAAAAGGCCCAATGTACCTCGTTCCGGTCAGGATAATTTCTCCAAACAACCATTAACCTCGGAGCAGAAATATGCTGTGACTAATGCGGAGCAGACTGCTACGCAACCCGAGACCCCGCTGTTGGCACAAAATAATATATACCAAAGTGCGGTTACACCGGAAATGCTTGCAGGTCGCACCTATAATGAGCTGGATGTTCATTTTCAGCAGAGGTATGTTTTCTTCAAACCTGATGTGATGGCAGAGGAAGAAGTTCAGCCCCAAAAGCACAAAGAGTATTGGGCTGGGATTGGCCTGATGCCAGCTTCTTTCAATCCCAATGTGCAGGTAAAGCAAACACCGCAAGCCTTTTCTTACCAGGCCCTTTCGAACATGAAAGCGGTATCAGGTACCAGTGAAGCAGGCGTTTCCTATGCTTTGCAGACACAAGGCGGAATGCGGCTTTCAAAACACTGGTCTGTAGAACTTGGACTTAGTTACCTGCAGGGAAATTCTTCGTATGAAGGTGGAGGGTACCTGTTAAATGCCTATAACCAGTCGGCCAACGTGCTGGAAAATGCATTGGCCGACGCTTCCCCGAGGCCTTCTTTTTCCGCAGAGAAAAACTTTAACAACGGAGCGGCATATATTGATGTAGCCAAAAGAGTTAGCAACAATTACCAGTACCTGCAAATGCCTGTGCAGGCCGGTTTCACGCTCAACCCTGACAAGAAACTGAGCTACTCACTGCTCGGTGGTATGATGGCGAATTTCTTCCTGAGCAACGAGCTTGAAGCTGCTTCGGGTGAGATCATTACGACCAAAGTCAGTGACGAGATTTATAAAAGTATGAACTGGGCTGCTACAACAGGTTTAAGGTTCAACTACCGTCTTTCCAGCCAATGGAAAGCCAGCCTGACAGGCTCTTACCAGAAGTCTGTTTCATCGAGTTTCAGATCTAACCAGACTTTGGATGCACGCCCTTATCTGTACGGGATATCCTGGGGAGTCAGGTATTCATTTTAAAATTGTTTGAAACCTCTTCCAACCTTCGTAAGGGTTTTTGAATCTGAAAAGTGTTGATGCATTGAAAGGGAAATCTTTCTTATTGAAGCTGTTCCTTAGATTACTTTAACATTTATTAGCCATGAAAATCTTAACGCGGTCAATTTTCGCATCCCTACTGGCGGCTTCGGCTCTGGTAGGATGCACCAGTGATGAGGAGCCTGCTCCCTCAAATCAAATCAACCCTGTGATAATCCCTGCTGAAGTAGCAGATGGATCAAGCAGGTTTGCCTTTCAGTTTTTACACAATCTCCAAAAAAGCCAGCCTCAGGATAATTTCTTCGTTTCACCGCTGAGCTTGCACATGGCATTGGGAATGCTGCTGAATGGCGCAGAAAGTGAAACAGCACAGGAAATAAAGAAAACGCTTGAAATGCAGGGTGTGTCAATGGCCGACCTGAATAAGGCTTATCAAACCCTGATCAATGATTTGCCTGTTGCCGACTCGAGGGTTACGCTTAGGCTGGCTAACTCGATCTGGTATAAAGCAGGCTTTAATGTTGCACCAGACTTCCAGAGTGTACTTCGAGATTCCTTTCATGCGGAGATAACAGGCTTGCCATTTAACGACGCTGCCAAAGCGAAGATCAATCAATGGGCAAGTGATAAGACAAATGGGAAAATCAAAAAAGTGATCGACCAAATACAGGCTGATCACGTGATGTTTCTCTTAAATGCACTGTATTTCAAAGGCGACTGGAAAGCGAGCTTTGACCCGAAAGAAACAGTTGATGCTCCCTTCACATTGGAAGACGGATCTGTGAAAACGGTGAAAATGATGAATGTCAAAGGCGCTTTTACTACTGCCGGAGATGCGACTTACAGTGCAGTGAAGCTTCCATACGGAAACGGTCAATTTAGCATGACAATCTTGATTCCAAAAGGAAGCGCGACGATTGATGAGGTATTGTCAGGATTGGATTCGGAAAGATGGAAAACAATTGCTTCCAGCACAAATGATAACAATATAAAGCTCGGCTTACCCAGATTTAAGCTCGAATATTCAACATTACTTTCAGGCACTATAAAGCAAATGGGGATCCAAAAGGCATTTACAGACGGTGCCGAATTTGGAAAAATAAGTCAGGATACAAAGTTAAAAGTGGATTTTGTAAAACAGGATACTTACCTGGGAATCGACGAAAAAGGAACAGAAGCAGCTGCTGTTACATCGATAGGAGTGGTAGCTACCTCCGTCGGTCCGCAAGAGCCGAAATTCATCTGCGACAGACCTTTCGGGCTTATCATAAGCGAAAATACATCGAATACAATCTTGTTTATGGGTAGGATCAAAAATCCTGACAGCAAATAACATAAGTGAACCTTTCATTATCAGACATTTAGAGTATCAAAGATAAAAAATGCCGGCCATGTCGGCATTTTCGGGGTGCGTTATCGTCCGAGAGCCTTGCTTTCGGACGATTTTGTTTTGCGTTACAACCAATTGTGAAATAGAATTGTCATATAACTACTTCTATTTGTCATATCTCCATTTAACTCAACCCTTATGAAACCTAACCTTCTACAATTGCTTCTGCTGGTATTCGCAACGGCCTTTTGGTCCTGCAATGACCAATGTAAAGAGACGCGGGTTGTCCGCAAGTTCAGCAATGTAACGCATTCCCTGATGGAGTTGCGCACCAAGGTTGAAGCACAAGCGCCCAGGTACCTCGAAAACCCGGGGAAGATGTACGTAAAAGGCAAGTACTTGTTTGTCAACGAGATCAAAAAAGGCATTCATATCATTGACAATGGAGACCAATCAAATCCCAGGTTCATTTCATTTATTAATATCCCCGGCAATGGAGATATCGCGGTTCGGGACAATGTGCTTTATGCCGACAGCTTTTCAGATCTGATAGCGCTGGATATTTCCAATCCCGAGAATGCAACTGAGATAAACCGGGTTAAAAACGTCTTTAAACAAGGACTTTTCGACGGCGGCAGCTGGACCTTGAATGAGTCCGTAGGTGCGATCAATGATCAGAATGTGGAATTCGTAACAGAAACGGTTACGGTAGATTGTGAAAGCGATATCACGCCGAATTCATGGTTGGATGGCATTTGGATGGTAGCCGACCGGGCATTTTTCAGCTCAGCTGCATCTTCGGCTTCACCGCAGTCTGCGGGCGGCTCGAACGGACAGGCCGGATCAATGTCGCGCTTTGCACTTCATCAGCAATTTCTATACACTGTCAGCCAAAACCAGCTGCATTTGTTTAACATCGCTTCTCCTTCAAAACCCATTGATTTCACAACGATAACCCTCGGCTGGGGCATCGAAACTATTTTTCCCTACCAAAACAAGCTTTTCATCGGATCTGCAACCGGCATGTTCATTTACGACAACAGCAATCCTTCCGAGCCAAAACAGCTTTCCGTCTTCCAGCATGGACGGGCTTGCGATCCGGTGGTTGTTCATGAAAATATCGCTTACGTAACCTTGCGCACCGGTACTGCCTGCGCAGGAACCCAAAATCAGCTCGACCTTGTGGATGTAAGTAGCCCCACTTCGCCACAGCTGATCAAAAGCTACCAGATGGAGAACCCGCACGGATTGAGCATTGACTTCCCAACATTGTACCTCTGCGAAGGTGAGCATGGGTTAAAGCTGTTCAATGTCACTGACAAATTTGATGTTGATAAAAATCAGATTGCGCACTTTAAAGATATGGATGCATACGATGTAATTTCCTTGGGTAAAACCCTGCTCTTGATCGGCAAAGATGGTTTTTACCAATATGATGCGTCCAATCCGCGTGACCTGAAATTGTTAAGTAAGATCCCGGTCGGTAAAGCCATTTAATCATGAGAAACTTACTGATCCTGATATTACTTGTCACCACGAATGCGGTGATGGCGCAAGAGCCATTTACAAGAAGCTACATCAACCATACCGAAGCAGGCGGATTATTTGGTAGAGTGCGGTCTCCCGCTATTTACAATTATATGCAGGAGACTGCCGCCAATAGGCTCAACCTCACGGTTCAAACTTTCAATGGAATACAGATTAATAGAAAAACGGCTGCTGGCATTACACTAGGCATTGACTGGTACAAAGCTGCATTTATCAATCCTATTGCCGCAGGTATTCGCTATGACGTTACGAGAAAAAAGAATGTGAATATTTTAGCTCAACTGGATGCCGGCTATGGATTTGCGTGGTTTCACGACGACCCGGTCGGTTATAAAACCAAAGGTGGCGTGATGCTCAATCCGGCTGTTGGGATCAGGTGCGGGAAAGCCGGAAATGCTGCTTTTACATTTACGATTTCATACAAACGCCAGGAGGCAGAAGTGGATAAACCTCCACTTTGGAACCAGACGGAGCGTCACGAGAGCCGCATATATAACCGGCTGGGGCTTAGAATGGGTATTAGCTTTTGAACAAAATCCGGCTAAACTTCGGTAGGTATTTTCTGGTTACTACCGGCACCAAATGCTTCAATTTCCTTTAAAAACATGGCTTTACCACTATGGTACCAGGAGCGGAATTTTACGGACTGATCAATGTGCGTAGGCAGGTATTCCAGCAGAACCGACAGATCAAAGGACTTCGAAGTTACGCCTGCGCCGGAAATGACGCCATCTAATGCATTACATTCCTGCTCAAAATGATTGGGCACCGGAACCATCATCACTGGCTTACCCAGGTACATTGCTTCACATACGGACTCAAATCCAGCCGTGGTAACCAATGCACGACAGCCTGCGAGCATATTCAGGTACTTTTCACTGTTAATGCGATGAAAGGTAAGCGTTTTGTCGTATTCAAATTCATCTGAAACATTCGGGTTGTCCCAAAAGCAGTGCAACCTGATTTCGGGATGTTCCTGGTGCCATGAGATAATCTGCTGGCTCAGACTGTGATGGGTCATGTACACCAGAAAATAATCACCTTTCTGAGGTACCAGCCGCCCGATTTCCCGCCTCAGAAGCGGCGGCACAACTGTAATTTTCAGGTCCGGCCGGGACGGAATTTCACGGAAAGACAATGCCAGTCGCTTCCTTGCGAACCAGGAAGTCGATTTTGAATTCAGATTGATCAGAAACTGATTGACCTTGCTTTGTTCCGGGAAAACAAATCTCGGATGAAGCAACAGGTACTGATGTGCAATGCAGACCATCGGTATTTCCGATCTGTAAATCAGGTTATACAAACCGCCGTAAGTGTCGTAAAAGCTGACAATCAGGTCTGGCTGGATCTGCCTGACTGACTCATGAATTTTCTGAAGGCTTCGCAGATATTTGGGAATATTGGCCAAATGCGTACACAATGTCCGCTGCAAGTTCATACCTCCGCCCTGCGCTTTGTAGATGATATTGGGCGCATCGAAATGCAACACCGGAGCCTGGATTGCATCATTAAAAAATGCCGGAATGTGCCGGCCAGGCGAAGTTCCTACCAGCGCACCCACTATTTCGTGACCGGCCGACCTTAGTATTTGTCCAAGCGAGATAGCCTGGGTAAGATGCCCCCTACCCTCGCCCTGCACCATAAAAAGGATCTTCATATTATAAATAGCGTTGGTTCCGGCCTGTTAATAAGCCTGTGAATGCAACTTGTTTCTCGGAAACAGTGAAATTTTCAGTAATGACTTTCGCCTTGGTCTTTGCCGGCTTTTGAACAACTTCCTGCTGATCGTAATAAAGCAAACTCCAATTTCCATCGAAATCCTCGACCAAAGCGCTGAGCGTTTCAACCCAATCACCCGAATTCATATACATAATCCCGTCGATTTCGCGGATAGCAGGGTGGTGAATGTGCCCGCAGATCACACCATCGCAGTTGCGGGAGCGCGCAAGTTCAGTAAGTTTTTCTTCAAAGTCTGTCATGTAGTTGACAGCCAGCTTTACAGATTGCTTCACACGCTGCGAAAGCGAATAGTAGGATAACCCTCTCCATTCGCGGTATTTGTTATAAAACTTATTTACCCAAAGCAAGAAAGTGTAGCCCATATCTCCGAGGTACGCCAGCCATTTCAAATGCGTGGTAATGGAGTCGAAAACATCGCCGTGGGTAACGTAAAAACGCTGGGTACCTGAGTTTAGAATGTAGTCTTTTCTGATTTGAAAGTGCTTGCCCAGCCGCAATGGGATAATCTGGTCCAGGAAATCATCGTGGTTACCACGTATGTAAATCACTTTCGTTTTGTGCTCTTCAATCATTTTCAGCACTCTTTTGAAGAACATCGTGTGCTTTCGCTTCCATACACCATATTTTTTCAACTGCCACGCATCAATGATGTCTCCATTAAGAATTAGCTTCTTGCAGGTGTAGCTCTTCAAAAAGTTGGTCACCTCTTCTGCTTTGGAACCTCCGGCGCCTAAATGCAGATCAGAAATGATGATTGTGCGAAAGTGAGTTGTATCTCCCATGATACAAATTTTCTCATTTTATATTACCTGGATGTTACTTGCAGTTTATCAGTAAGTTAAGTTCTTCGCTAAAAAGTATTTCTACGCAGCTCTGTATATTTTTTCTAATCGTCACCATTGGTTATTTAATCAAAAAGCTCAGATATTTATATTTTCAGAAATCAACAGACAAGCTATGAGATCACTTTTTGCACTTTTTTTGGCATGTTCTTTCGGCGCATTTGCACAAAAAATCCACCTTCCTCATGAGGTCGAGAAAGTAGCTGAACCTGCCGGCGGAAATCCTTTATTAATGCAGTTCTTAACACAAACCTCCAAATTCCTTTTAAAAGCGAAGTCAAAGGAATCAATGGGAGAGTTTATGTAAAAGCAGTGGTCGAAACCGACGGCAGTGTTACCAATGTGGAGGTCGCCCGCGGGATCGATTCTCTGTGCAACCAGGAAGCAGTTCGTGTTTTTAAACTTTATAAAGCCTGGAAACCCGCCACTGTCAAAGGTGAGCCGGTGAGACAGTCCATTTCCTACCCGATAACCTTCAAAGCAGCGCCCAGGAGTGGGTACGATAGTACAAGCAGCACAGTCGTTGAATATTACGACGCCAAATACGCTCCTACATCAGATCCGAATAAGGCGGAGTACAGGAAAATCTTGCCGGTTGACGAGAAAGGCTTTGTGGCGCGGAATGTTGTATACGAAGATCGGCAGGGTAGCAAATGGAAGCGAATGGGAACCGCTGCATTCGCCAGGGATAATGGCTGGTTCAAGTCCGACTACCTGCCCGCAAATACCGATTCCATTCAGGTGTATTCTGTGTCGGCAAGAGATCAGAATGCGGCCAGCCACGCTGCGGAAGGTACTTTTCAGCTGAATGGAACCCTTTTGGAATTCACAGAATACGGTGCCAACAACAAGGCTTTCCTGCATAAACTATACGATTTGAATGGAATGGTGCGCGAACTGCACCTTTATACAGACAGTGTAAAAACGGAGGTTAAGTGGTATGAAAACGGGCAGATCAGGTCGGTAACAGAAATGATAAGTGCCAAGCCGACTGAAATTCCGAGAACCATCTATCTCGATGCCTGGAAAAAAGACGGAACGCAGATAACCAAGGAAGGCGAAGGTACCTGGGAAACAACCGAGAAAACCTATAATGGAAAGTGGCTCACCGAAACCGGCCGTATTTCAGCGGGTGGCAAAACTGGTAAATGGACGGGTAAGTGGGCCGACAGTACGCTGCATTATGAAGAGTTGTACGAGAATGGAACACTGCAAAAAGGAATAGCTTACCACGACGGCGCAAAAAGCGAGTATACCGAGCCACAAATCAATCCGCAGTTTAAGGGTGGGCTTAATTCTTTCTACAAGTTCCTGGGGATGAACATCAAATATCCGTCAGAAGCCTCGCGCCGGGGTGTGGCCGGGCGTGTTCAGCTATCTTTTGTGGTGTGTGAAGACGGAAGCTTATGTGAGTACAAGGTGGAGAAGAGTGCCGGGTTCCGCTTAGACAACGAGGCAATGCGCGTCGTGAAATTGATGAACGGACATTGGGAACCGGGCGAAATGAGGGGTAAGCCCGTTCGGGTCCGTTATAATGTGCCGATCAATTTTCAGCTTGAATGATTTTATCAGAACCATTTATCCAATCCCAAAACCGCTCACATGTTTTTGGGATTTTTTTATGCAGAATTGTAATGCATTTATCCTCGAATTGATAATATTGTGATATCAATTCAATATCAACTTCCAGGCTATGAATGAAAAAGAACTAGGTACCGGATCAGCAGCTGCTATGCTCGGTCTTGGCTTGTTGCTGATGCTGTCCGGCGGCGGCTTGTCGGCCTCATTAAACAACTCGCTGCCAGGCGTGATTTTATTTATTCCCGGCTTTTTTCTGCTGGTGGGATTCACGGTGATCAACCCAAATGAAGCGGTAG
This sequence comes from Dyadobacter crusticola DSM 16708, assembly GCF_000701505.1. Lineage (GTDB taxonomy): Bacteria > Bacteroidota > Bacteroidia > Cytophagales > Spirosomataceae > Dyadobacter > Dyadobacter crusticola. The sequence goes on from NZ_JNJB01000008.1 coordinate 357,924, forward strand.
TGGCTACTTTTTTCGGCGATTATCAGGGAACGATCAAGAAAAATGGATTGGCTTGGGTCAACCCGGTTTTTAAGAAAAAGAAAATCAGTCTGCGCGCACGCAACCTGAACGGACAAAAGCTTAAAGTAAACGACAAACTGGGTAACCCCATTGAAATCGCTGCCGTGGTGGTGTGGCGTGTGGGAGACACAGTAAAAGCCTGCTTTGAGGTAGATGATTACGTCAAATATGTGGAGATACAATCCGAAGCGGCAGTCCGCCATTTGGCAGGCATTTACGCCTACGACAGTATGGAAGACGATGATCTGGCCGCACACGAAGTAACGTTGCGCGACGGCAGCGGCAAAATCAACGAAATGCTGGAAGGCGAGCTGACCGAGCGCCTGAGCCGGGCCGGTATCGAAGTGCTCGAAGCGCGGATCAGCCACCTGGCTTATGCACCCGAAATCGCAGGCGCAATGCTCCAAAGGCAGCAGGCTTCCGCAGTAGTAGCAGCCCGCCGACAGATTGTAAACGGCGCAGTTGGAATGGTGGATATGGCGCTCGCAATGCTCTCTGAGAAGCAGATCGTGGAATTGGACGAGGAACGCAAAGCTGCTATGGTAAGCAATTTATTGGTAGTATTATGCGGTGAAAAGGCGGCAACGCCTATATTGAACGCTGGTACCCTGTACCCTTGATATGGCAGAAAAAAAGGCATTTGTTTTACGGATCAATCCTGATATGCTCAAAGAACTTGAAGTTTGGGCACAGCAGGATTTCCGTAGTTTAAATGGGCAGATCGAATTCCTGCTGAGTGAGGCACTGAAAAAGCAGCGACGAAGCAAGAAGCAAAGCAACGATGATGCGGAAGGAAAAGAATAAAGAAAATGTTAACATTGCATTACAATAGTTGTTCTACCAATTTTCAAGCCGAACATGAAGCACGTTATCAGGATTCTGGCGTTCGCCATTATCTCTCTCCAACTATCTGCCCAAATTCCCGATAATTTTCAATGGCTTCCCGACGGGAGCGGCTATCGCGATGTGAGCGATAATGAAATTGTGGAAGTAGCACTTCCCGCAAATACGCCTAAGGTTATCGTTTCAAAAGCGCAGCTAACCCCGGCCGGAGGTAGTCCGCTTGCAGTCAGAAGCTACACCATGAGCAAGGCAGGAGATAAGGTTTTGATCTATACCAACTCTAAAAGAGTCTGGAGATATGATACACGCGGCGACTACTGGGTTTTTGATATGACTGCGAAAACATTAAAGCAACTTGGTAAAGGTTTGCCTGCGTCGTCACTGATGTTCGGGAAGTTCTCTCCGGACGGGAAACACGTGGCTTATGTAAGCAAGCACAATGTATATGCAGAGGATCTTCAAAGCGGTGAAGTAAAGCAGCTGACGAAAGACGGCACAGATCGTGTGATCAATGGTACTTTCGATTGGGCCTACGAAGAGGAATTTGATTGCCGTGACGGCTTCCGGTGGAGCGACGATAGCAAGTCCATTGCTTACTGGCAGCTGGATGCAAGCAAGATCCGCAACTTTTTGATGATCAATACCACGGACTCTATTTACTCCTTCAATGTACCTGTTGAATATCCCAAAGTAGGGGAAACACCTTCGCCTTACAAGATTGGTGTGGTAGATATCGCTGGTTCTCAGACCAAATGGATGAATATCCCGGGTGATCCGCAGAATACCTATGTACCAAGGATGGAATGGTCGGGTATGCCCAACGAGCTTGTGATACAGCAGCTTAACCGCAAACAGAATGAAAGCACTCTGTTTTACATTAATACAACTGACGGATCGGCGAAACCTTTTTACACTGAAAAAGACGAAGCGTGGATCGATATCAAAAGTCGCTGGGAAAATGACCCGATGGGCTGGGACTGGATCAACAATGGAAAGGAGTTTTTGTGGGTAAGTGAAAAAGACGGCTGGCGCCACACTTACCGCATAAGTCGCGACGGTAAAAAGGAGACGCTGATCACGGTAGGAAATTTTGACATGATCAATCCTGTGAGAATCGATGAGAAAAACAATGCATACTATTTCATTGCTTCTCCCGACAATGCAACGCAAAGCTATCTGTACAAAACAACGCTTGATGGAAAAGGCAAGCCTGTGAGAATTACTCCGGCCGACCAGCAGGGATCTCACGTGTACGAGATTTCACCACTTGCGAAATTTGCAATGCACCGCTTCTCGAATGCGAAAACCACGCCTTTAACTGAATGGATTTCTCTCCCAAAACATACCTCCATTGATCCTGCAAACTCCATTGCACAGTCAGCAGGCAAGATCAACGCTGCCAATCTGGATATTGAATTCTTCAAGGTAACCACCGACGAAGGCGTGGAAATCGACGGCTGGCTTGTTAAACCAACCAATTTTGACGCTTCCAAGAAATATCCGATCGTATTCACGGTGTACGGAGAACCAGCCGGAAGTACTATAAAAGACACTTACGGAACAGGCCGGAACAGATTATACAACGGCAGTATGGCAGACGACGGCTACATTTACGCGTCTGTGGATAACCGCGGCACACCTTCGCCAAAAGGTGCGAAATGGAGAAAAGCGATTTACAAGAACATCGGCCGCATCAACATCAAAGATATGGACGGCGCTGCTATGGCGATGTTCAAAAAGTATTCGTTCATTGATACATCGAGGGTAGCGGTGCACGGATGGAGCGGTGGCGGTTCTTCTACTTTAAACCTGCTTTTCCAATATCCTCAGCACTTTAAAACAGGAATTGCTGTAGCGGCTGTCGGCAATCAGCTTACTTACGATAACATTTATCAGGAACGGTACATGGGCCTGCCACAGGAAAACCACGATGATTTCGTAAAAGGATCACCGATAACCTACGCTAAAAACCTGCAAGGCAACTTGCTTTACATTCACGGCACGGGAGACGACAATGTGCATTACCAGAATGCAGAGATGCTTGTGAACGAATTGATTAGGGCAAATAAGGTATTTCAATTTATGCCTTATCCAAACCGCTCGCACAGCATCAACGAAGGCCAGGGTACCTCAGCGCATCTGAGAAGCTTATTTACTGATTATCTCAAAAAGAACTGCCCTCCGGGAGCAAAGTAACACTTTGTCGTCCTGAGCGCAGTCGAAGGCGTTACCACATGCTGAGTAGCGCCTTCGACTGCGCTCAGGATGACAAAAGCCTTTATTTGCCGTAAAGCTTCTTAGCGGCCGGCTCATATTTATCACCTGCCGACCATTGCGGAGCGACTTTCCTATCTGCAATTAACCTGGTCGTATAAGTATAAGCCTGGCTGAATTTCAGAAGGTAGTTAAAGTCGATCGTCTCGGGATTGTCTGAAACCTGGTGATAGTTTTTCATGATATCTCCATTGAACTCCTTGAAGCCGGGCGTGAAAGTCGGTGCGGGAATTCCTTCTTTGGCAAAATTTACATTATCCGATCTGTCGAAAAGCCCCTGCTCCGGTGATGGGTCTGCGAAAACGTCCAAGCCGAATGCTTTGCTGGCTGTTTCGATTTCAGTGCGAGCGCCTGTTCGGTCCAGGCCCATTACGGCTACAATCGTGGTATCGTTGTAACCTGCCCCATCAGAGTTAAGGTTAAAAATGCACTTGTTCAAAGGTAATAACGGATGTGAAGCATAATATTTGCTTCCCAGCAAGCCCACTTCTTCTCCTGTCAATGCAACAATCAATACCGAACGTTTTGGCGGATTTTTAGATAGAGCCTCTGCGGCTGCCAGCAAAGCCACGGTCCCGAATGCATTATCTCTGGCTCCGTTGAAAATGCTGTCCTCAGGCGTATAAGTCTGTCCACCCTGCTTGCCGACACCCACGTGATCGTAATGCGCAGACAGCAATATATACTCTTCTTTCAGCTTCGGATCAGATCCGGGGATTAGCCCCACAACATTATAGCTGTTGACTACCTGCGTTTTCCGGCCGGGTGTTTTAAAGTCCACTTCCTTAGCAGCGCGTAACGCGCGGGCAAATTTTGCTTCTTTGCCATTGACCCAGGCGTGTGGAATTGTTGAAGAAGTCCCTTCACCGCCTTCCGAAAGAGCCATTTTCTCTCCACCAAAATACTTCGTTACCACATTCCAGGGAATGGGCGCATTGAACAGCTCAATCACGCCGACGGCACCTTTTTCGGCAGCAAGCTTTCTTTTTTCATTGGAAGTTGCAAAGATTTCTCCCGGCGTTTGCGTCTCGGGAGTGCCGCTTTCAACGAGCACGATCTTGCCTTTTACATCAAGACCTTTATAATCGTCCCAGCTTTTAGCTGCATTTTCAAGACCAAAGCTGGCATAAACAACCGGCGCTTTGAGATTTGTTTCTCCTCCATTCATCAGGATCCAATCCGTTCCGGCCTTCATCATTTCTGCATCAGCGGTAATTTCCCCGGCAGTAGAAGCGCCCATTTTCTCGAAAGGAACACTTTGAAAATACGTGTTATTGTTGGCCCCTGTACCGGCAACAGCACTAAGGCCCAGCTTCCGGAACTGCTCGGCAATGTAACGTGCCGCAACCAGGTTCCCCATCTCGCCAGTCCGCCGGCCCATTAATTCATCTGCCGCCAAAAACCGCATATGCGATTCCAGTTCGGATTTCTTCGTCTGGAATTCGGGTAAGGCTGGTGATTTTTTTTGAGCGAAGGAAGGCTGAATGTGTAAGCTTAAAGCAAGTGCCAGCAAGGATAATTTTCTCATTTGCAAAGTCAGATAATGTTTTAAAATTGAATGTAAAAGAATCCTTCTAAATTCCGATAAAGTCCGAAGGAATCTTACCCATTCAATATCACAGCTGCCTCCTTCGCGAAATAGGTGAGAATGCATTTGGCGCCGGCGCGGCGGATGCTTGTAAGTACTTCCATCATGGCGCGGTCACCGTCTATCCAGCCGTTTTGTGCAGCTGCCTTAATCATCGCATATTCACCCGAAACATTGTATGCAGCAATGGGTATATCAAAATTTTCGTCGAGTAAGCGGATAATGTCGAGGTAAGAAAGCGCGGGTTTGACCATCAGCATATCTGCTCCTTCTGCAAAATCAAGCTGTGCTTCCAGAAGCGCCTCACGCTTGTTGGCCGGGTTCATCTGATACGTTTTCTTGTCGCCAAACTTGGGAGCCGATTCAAGCGCGTCGCGGAATGGACCATAGAACGCACTCGCATACTTAGCTGAGTAAGACATTATACTCACATCTGAAAATCCGTGTGAATCGAGGTGCTGACGAATGTAACCTACCCGGCCGTCCATCATATCACTGGGGCCAAGGATATCCGCGCCTGCTTTCGCCTGGGCCAGCGACATATTTCCCAGGATTTCCAATGTAGCATCATTCAAAATCTTGCCATTCTCAACCAGTCCGTCGTGACCATCAGAACTGTAAGGATCCATTGCGACGTCGGTCATAATCACCAGCTCAGGGAAACGCTCCTTGATGGCGGTAATCGCTTTCAGATAAAAGGTATGCTCCCGGTAACTTTCAGAAGCTACTTTGTCTTTTTTGCTTTCGGGATAATTAGGAAAAAGGTCGATCGCACGGATTCCAAGATCAGTTACTTCCTTCAATTCTTCCAGTAAATTATCGAGTGAAAAACGATAAATGCCCGGCATCGACTTCACCTCAACCTTTTGGTTAGAGCCTTCCTGCACAAACATCGGATAAATAAAATCGGAAACCTGAAGTGTTGTTTCCTGAACCAGTTCCCTGATTCCTGCGGATTTTCTATTGCGTCTCGGGCGACGGGATAATTGGATCATAATGGGATTTGGGCGATCAGCGGTAGGCTGTCGGCTTTTTTATGCTGCTTAAATTTAATGCAAATAAAAAACCATTCAGCAACTGTTTCAGTTTCCCGGCCCCTCCTTTTTCCTCCCCTTCGTCCACCCTCCTTCCTCCCTCACCTACCCTACCATCAACTTAAAACCCTCGCCGTGCAGGTTCATGATCTGAATGGAGGGGTCTTCCCGGAGGTATTTGCGCAGCTTTGTAATATAAACATCCATGCTCCGCGCATTGAAATAGGAATCGTCGCCCCAAATGGTTTTTAATGCATAGCTGCGGCTGATCGGCTGATTAAGGTTTTGACAAAAAAGGCGTAGCAGCTCGGATTCTTTACTGGTGAGCCTGGCTGATTTGTCGTTTGCAGAAAGCTGCTGGTGATCGTAGTCAAACTGATACTGCCCGATCTGATACACTTTAAGCTCCTCCTTAGCGTCGGGCTGCTTTTTGTACCTGCGTAAAATCGCTTCTATCCTGAGTAACAATTCTTCCCGGTCAAAAGGCTTTGTAACATAATCGTCGGCCCCAACCCTGAAACCCTGCATGGTATCCTCCTTCATCGATTTGGCAGTCAGGAAAATGATAGGCACATCGCGCCCGCTCATCCTAACTTCTTTTGCCAGCGAGAAACCATCTTTTTTCGGCATCATCACATCGAAAATGCATAGATCGTACTCTTTATCGACAAAAGACTGCCATCCTTTCTGTCCATCAGTAGCAAGATCAGTAGGATAGCCTTTATCGATCAGATATTCCTGAAGCAGCGAACCCAGATTTGCATCGTCCTCAACTAGTAGCAGGTTGGGCATAGAAAGGATATTAGATTATGTTTGCAAGATAGTATTGATAAACCTTCTTAACTTATAAAAAATGTTAAAACTTCTGGTTTGGCTCGTAGCCATATTTGTTCTCCTGGGTATTGTTTATTACGCCGGGCCAAGGGTGCCGGAAGCACATCTGACACCCGTGTTACCCACGATTACTACTGACCTTTCAAAGCTTGAACAGGAAATGAACCAGTCTGAAAAGGCGGTTCCTCACATCAAAAAAGATAACGAAGCCCGCATTATCTGGGCCGATAGCAGCAAAAAGGCGAAGACACCTTACAGCATAGTGTATATCCACGGATTCGGTGCCAGCTGGGCAGAAGGCGATCCTGTACATAGAGAACTGGCAAAAAGGTATGGCGCCAATCTGTACCTGGCGCGCATGCACGACGCCGGGATTGATGATCCTGATGCATTCGATGATCTTACTCCAAACAACTTTATATCGGGAGCAAAACGCGCACTCGCGATCGGTAAAGCACTAGGTGACAGTGTTATCGTGATCGGAACTTCGGCGGGCGGCTTATTGTCGGTGTACCTCGCCTCCACACACCCCGAAATCAAAGGACTGGTACTTTATTCACCGTGCATGGAAGTGGCCAATTCAAGCCTCAAACTCATTACGGGTCCATGGGGCAAGCAGATTCTTCATCAGGTAATAGGCGAACACAATCAAGTTAAGGATTCCATTCCCGAGCGGGCGCAGTTCTGGCTACAAGGCTACCATACAAACGGACTGATCACTTTGCAGCAAATGATGGATGTGATTGCCAGACGCGAGGTTTATGAGCGCATCAAAATGCCTGTTTTTGTTGGGTATTATTATAAAAACGAAAAAGAACAGGACCCGGTTGTCTCTGTCAAAGCAATTCAGGAGATGGTACCATTGCTGGGTACGCCGGAAACACTGAAAGTTGAAAAGGCCTTTCCGGAAAGCGGCGACCATGTAATTGCATCGCGGCTGCGCTCGAAAGATGTGAAAGGGGTGTATGAAGCAACCGACAGGTTTTTTCAGGAAAAGCTGCATTTAAAACCAGTAGAATCGGCAGTAACCCAGCCTCATACTGTTAGTTGGGCTGACTAAATCTGGCATAACCAATCAAAAATGCTTTACTTTGCCGCCTTAAACGGACTTATCCTAATTAATCAATAGAGAGGAAAATATGGCTTACGGTTTATTAAAAGGAAAAAGAGGAATTATTTCAGGTGCATTGGACGAAAACTCGATCGCCTGGAAAGTAGCCTTGAAAGCAAAAGAAGAAGGTGCCACGTTTACATTGACCAATGCGCCGATCGCGATGCGTATGGGGGCGATCAATGATCTGGCCAAACAATGTGAAGCCGAAATCATTCCTGCCGACGCTACTTCTATTGAGGATATAGAAAATCTGTTTAGCAAGTCAACTGAAATCCTGGGAGGTAAAATAGACTTTGTGCTGCATTCAATCGGAATGTCTTTAAATGTAAGAAAAGGCAAAGAATATGGCGACTTGAACTATGAGTGGTTTCAAAAAGGACTTGACATCTCTGCACTTTCACTGCATAAGTTTATGCAGGTTGCCGAGAAACAGGACGCACTGAATGAATGGGGCTCGGTTGTCGCATTGTCTTACATTGCCGCTCAAAGAACCTACTCATTTTATAATGATATGGCCGAAGCAAAAGCATTGCTGGAAAGCATTGCCCGCAGCTACGGATACCGTTACGGCAAAGCGAAGAATGTTCGCGTAAATACCATTTCACAGTCACCTACCAAGACAAAAGCTGGTTCAGGAATCGCCGGTTTTGATGCATTTTATGATTTTGCAGATAAAATGAGCCCGCTGGGTAATGCGTCAGCAGATGATTGCGCCAACTACGCCATTACCCTGTTCTCTGATCTCACCCGTTTTGTTACCATGCAGAACCTCTACCACGATGGCGGTTACTCATCGACAGGTATCTCAGAGGAATTGGTCGAACTGATCCAGGAGCAGCACAAATAAGCCGCTGATCACATAGCATATCATAGGTAAAACCCTTCAAGGCACACGTTTTGAAGGGTTTTCTGTTTTTACTTAAAATATTTCCACCACTCACCCGTTTGGCGTTGTGTGCTATTTATGAACAGATTAGTTTTAGCCAAATAAAATTGACCCTATGAAACCTCGGATAAATCAGCCCTTTGCAGATCGTATTTTAAATGAAAAACAGGCGCGGCTATTTGCTGCTCTTTTGCTTTTATCAGTATCCTTCTCATTTCTTTCCTGTGGCGGCGAGAAGGAGGAAGCGAAGGCGGCTCCGGACACACCTATCTATACCCTGGTTTTTTTGGATAAAACGCAGAGCGTGCATGTTGACAGGAACTATGTGAATGATAAATACCGTCAGGCATTAACAGATATAGTGGAAACGAACATGAGGAACAAAGGAGATAAGCTGGAAGTGTATTTTATTCATGAAAATACATCAAAAGCACGGGCCCTTTCCCTGACGGTCAGAAGCGAAAAGGATGAAACCGAGGGCGCCAATGCAACTGACCGAGAAGGTATTGAAACCGCATTCCAGCTCGCACTTCAAAAAGAAAAAGGCATTTATTTGCGGCAGCTATTGACTAAGCTAAATCAGCAGAACACAGGCGCTTCCAACTTGCAGACGGACATTTGGGCGAGCTTGCCGGTAATTGCAAAAGCGGGTGAAAGTGGCTCGGAGGTGAAAGTTTATTATTTCAGTGATATGGTGGAAAGTGTAAAAGGTGCGGATAGAAGAGATTTTCACATTAAACCTCCGAAAAGCGACTCAGAAGCCGAAGCCGATGCAAAAGCAGATAGCAAAAAACTGGATCAATACGCGATAGGCTCGCCTCAGGTAACCATTGTCTCGCCTTTCGAACCAACTGCTTCCACCAAAGAAAACAACCCGCACGTAACGCATTACTGGCAGACGCTGTTTCAGGAGCTGGGCGGGGTGAGTGTAGAGGAACTTTGAGTATTATAGATTTTTAATAGCTTTCAAATTCTCGGTATCGTCGAAAATAGCTCGAACGGGAATTTGAAAGCCTTTGATCGCAAAGCTATGTACTAACCCTGTTCCACTGTTAAGTACCTCCGCGTACTTATTTCCGACCAGGTGATATTGTTTTAGGAATTCAAGTTCTGGGTCAACAATCCAGTATTCTTCGATTCCGTGCGCCTGATAATCATCATATTTGACCCCTCGGTCGCGAGACTGTGTTGAAGGTGATAAAATTTCCACGACAAAGTCGGGAGCCGGGAAAAGCGTTTGCTTATCTGTTGTACGCTCGGCTTTTTCCTTTCGAAAGAAACAAATATCAGGCTCATAATCATTACGAGTTAGCGTAATCATACACTTTTCTCCGCCTACCAGACCAAGGTCTCTTTCCATCACATATATGTCTATCAGATGCGCAAGACGGAACAGTATTCGCCCATGTCGCTTTTGAGCGGGGGAATGCACGATAATTTCCCCGTTGATGAATTCGACTTTTTGCTCGTCTGTAATGTCATTGTAGAATTGCAACCGTCGCTCCCGCTCTTCGTCGAGTGCTTTTCCTACCGCATCAAGAATCAAATATGCATCCGGCACATTCATGATTTCGGAAAAAATACGATTGCTCATCTTTTTTGTCAGAAGTTGTATTTCCAAATTTAACAAAGTTTAAGGTGAAAAAATAAAGCTGTTAGCACTGTCACCCAGCCCAGTTCTCCCGGTCCAGGCTCCTATACTGGATCGCCTCGGCGAGGTGCTCTACTTTGATGTCTTCGCTTCCGGCGAGATCGGCGATGGTGCGGGAGACTTTCAGAATGCGGTCGTAAGCTCTTGCGGAAAGTCCCAGTCTTTCCATTGCTTTGCGCAACAGCGCCTTTCCGGCGTCTTCAATCACGCAGATATCTTTCACCATTTCGGGCGTCATCATCGCATTTGAATAAATTTCCTTTTTATCCTTAAAACGTTCCGTTTGCATGAGCCGCGCGCGGATAACACGCTCGCGGATCTCCGCGCTGCTCTCCGACTTCCGGGTTGATGATATCTGATCAAACGACACAGGCGTGACTTCCACGTGCAAGTCGATACGATCAAGCAACGGACCGCTGATCTTGTTAAGATACTTTTGAACAACTCCCGGCCCGCAAACACACTCCCGGTCGGGATGATTGTAGTAGCCGCACGGACAAGGGTTCATACTCGCAATGAGCATAAAGTTAGCCGGGTACTCCACTGCCATTTTTGCCCGGGAAATACATACTTTGCGTTCTTCAAGCGGCTGCCGCATTACTTCCAGTACTGTCCGCTTGAACTCGGGCAGCTCGTCCAGAAACAGCACGCCATTATGTGCCAGTGATATTTCCCCCGGCTGCGGGTAACTTCCGCCGCCCACCAGCGCCACGTCGCTGATAGAATGGTGCGGCGCGCGGAAAGGCCGGCGCGACACGAGGGTAGCCCGCTGCCCCAACTTGCCTGCTACTGAGTGGATTTTGGTAGTTTCCAATGCTTCCGGCAGACTGAGCGGTGGCAAAATACTCGGTATTCGCTTCGCCAGCATTGTTTTGCCTGCTCCCGGCGGACCTATCATAATTGCATTGTGCCCGCCTGCGGCTGTGATTTCCAATGCACGCTTAATATTCTCCTGACCCTGTACATGCTCAAAATCAGCATCATACTCGTTCTGGCTGGCAAAGAACAGATCGCGCGTATCTACTTTCACCGGCTGGATATCCAGCTTTCCTTCAAAGAATGCAATCGCATCAGGCAGGTTTTCGACTGGTATCACGTCAATATTATTGACGATAGCTGCTTCGTATGCATTTTCAGCCGGCAGCATTACGCCTTTAAAACCTTGTTTTCGGGCTTCAATGGCGATCGGCAACACACCTTTTATCGGCCGCAGAACGCCGTCCAGGGAAAGCTCTCCCAGGATAATGTAATCTTCCAGGCTGCGTTCACAGGTCAGCTGCTCGGAGGTCAAAAGTGTGCAAAGCGCAATCGGCAGGTCGTAAGCTGAACCTTCTTTACGGATATCCGCAGGAGCAAGGTTAACCACCAGCTTTTGCCTCGGCATTTTGTAGCCGAAGTATTTAAGAGATGCTTCCACGCGCTGCTGACTCTCCTTCACCGCACTGTCGGCGAGCCCAACCATGAAGAAACCGAGCCCCTGACCTACATTCACTTCAATGGTGATGATGGTAGCATCTACGCCAAATACGGCGCTTCCGTAAGTCTTAGCTAACATGTGTGTGTAATTTGAGTAAATACAAAGAAAAGTCCCGGCAAGAATTGCCAGTATACTACAAACCAAGTCATATTTTTAGATCCGGCAACAAGGTGCCACTGCAACCGGTTACTACCGGCTGAGATCAATGTACAAATGGCGGGAATAAGTTAACATTAGGAGCAAGTACCGTCTCCTTCACTTCTTATTCAACCACTGCTGAAACAGAAATATAGGTAGGAATGATACCCGTAGCTCTGATACGAACCTCGGCATCTTCGGCCTGGGTATTTCCGGTCAGTACCAGTGCAGTATCGAGCCCGAATTTGTTACCTCCGAGAATATCAGTATGCAATGTATCGCCTACCATCAGAATGCTGCGCTTGCTTACATTCGGATAGTTTTTGATGTGCTGATAAGCGAAAATGAACATTTGCGGGTCAGGCTTTCCGAAGCGGATGAACTGCCGGCCGATCGTATCCTCGATCATTTTTGCGAGTGCGCCCACTGCAATAGAAAGCCGGCTCTTTGAAGCCGGGTATGTTTTGTCCGTATTGGCTACAATAACCGGAATATTTCGTTTACGCAGCAGATTAAGGGTTTTTGTCAAATCAGTGTTCCAGTCAAATCCTTCATCATCCAAGAAAACAAGTGCATTGATACTAGATGCATCGTCCAGGTTCACCTCGTGGATCGAAATCGTTTTCAACCCCAGCGTTTCAATGTAATGCGCAGAATTGTCGGTACCTACATAAGCTACCAGCCCGTCCCGGAATTTGTAATCAAGATATTCGCGGGCCAGCATTCCGGACGAAATGATCCTGTCGGCTGTTATATCGTTAATGCCCATTTGGAAGTACGAATCTGCTAGCTGCTCAGGGCTCCGGGAAGCATCATTGGTCACCACGTAAAAATCCTTCCCGTTATCATTCAGATACTGAAAGGTTTTCTCAATGCCGGGGATCAATCCGTTGTAAGTTTTTAAAACACCGAAGGCATCAAAAAAAATGACATCATATTTAGAGATTACTGATCTGAAATTGTCAAGAACCATAGTAAAGGAAGTGAAAGATGGGCTCGCAAAAGCCTATATATTTAATCTTTTAAGAATCTTCTCGGCGTCAAAACCGTCAATGGACGGAAAATAGAGCTCATAAGCTTCTTTCTGAAGCTTGGCGCAGTAGGCCCGGTGAAAAAAGTATTTTCCGTATTTTATCACATAATTAAGAATAAAAAACCGGTAAGCTTCCTTCATAAACCGCACCTCACGCTCAGTCAATGGATAGATCTTGTGGTATTCTTCCAGAAAAATCATAAACCGTTCTTCCATCAGCGGACCGATCAGGTAGCTGAACACGGTTTTGTCACCCACGTTGGAACAAACCCGGCTGAAAAAATAGAAATCCATTACCCGGGAAGAGACGCGAAACCAGTCGTAATCCCATCTCGAAAACAGTTTCAGGTCATCTGTTACTGAGAAGTTCCCGATGTTCCAGTCTACAAAAACGGGCATCAGATCAAATCCGCTTACATTCAGGCGCTGGATATTTTTCATAAATATATCGCATTGCCTTTTGAGAATATTGATATATCCCCGGTGCTCATACTGGCCCGTGTCCGTTTCCAGAATGTCCAGCAAATGCTGAATATCGGTTCTCAGATTTTTGGAAGACTTTGGGATAGACCGGCTTGCACGAAAACACGCCTGGTGAAATCTTGCCGCCTCCGCCCCCAGCTTCCTGATCTGATCTTCATTCAACCGGCGCGGCAAACGGTTGGCAGCCCTGATCGGATTGTAGAAAACAACCCAGGTATCCACAAAATCCTCCTGGTAACGATATGTATAAACCTGATTGTTCTTGAAAAGGGACTTCGCGAGTACGTTTTCAAAGGGATAAAGCAGATTGTTGGAAAGCGCCTGTATAATGCGGTGGTCCTCCTTGAAATGCTCGTATTTACCAAAATAAGACAGCTTGGCAATTACCTTATCATCATTGTCGAGTGTTACCCTGAAAACATGGTTGGTAGATACCCTCGCACTGATATCTTCTACAAATTTGACCCCGATCGAATTATCAAAACCAGCCCAGGCCTGACGGATAATTGCCGGATAATCTTTTAAATGCATTGCTTTATATGTTACAATTTAGCCTGTCGATGTTCTTATAGCCAGTTATATGCAGTTTCAAAGTTAGCAACTTCAATGCGCCGATTGAGGAAAGCCGACTGGATAAATAAAAAAATAATCACATAATTTTGTAAAAACTTACCGCTTTCATTTTGTTTTACTACTTCTCCCGTTTTCTCGTTCGCCTGGCATTGCCGATTTATTTAAGAAAGCTTTGTGTTTCGCACTTCGACAGGCTGCCAAAAGGAAAGCCGCTGCTACTGGCCTCCAATCACCCTGATTCTTTTTTTGATGCTGTTGTGATCGGCTCGGTATTGAGTCAGCCCATTCATACGCTTACCCGCGGAGACGTTTTCAAGAAAAAAGCCGCTGCTTTCTGGCTCAGGCAGATCAACCTGATACCTGTTTTCCGTGGCTCGGAAGGTCGGCAGTACTTGAAAAACCATGATGTAACAGAACAGGAAAGCCACGACGCATTGAAAAAAAATGATGCTGTGGTGGTGTTTTCCGAGGGTATTTGTGTGAATGAATGGCGCCTGCGCCCGCTCGGAAAAGGTACCGCGAGAATGGCGTATAAAATCTGGTTTGGCGAGGATGCATTGCCGGAAATGAACGTGATTCCGACGGGGCTCAATTATGAAAATTTTCGCGGCCCGCATAAAAGGGTTTCACTCAAATTTGGTCACCCGATCAGTCAGGAGGAAATTCTGACCAGTCCGCAGGAATATGAAAAGTGGCTCCGGGAGTTTAATGAGATACTGGAAAGAAAAATGAATGAGGTAATCCTCACGATCCCTGCAGACACAACCATTCAGGAACGCACAAGGTTACTTAACGCATTTTTCAGCGACTGCACAGTTCCGCCTCGTACCAACCCCGTTATGAAAGCGATAGGTTGGGCTGGCAGAATGATCCACGCCCCGCTCTATTCTTTTTTCACAAAAAAGACCGCCCAGTTAACTGGCCGGTCTGTGTTCTATGATTCCGTATTGTTCGGAATGCTGATGTACCTCTATCCCGTAATCGTCACGCTCCTTGCATTGCTTATCGGCGCATTTGCAGGCTGGCCAGCCGCGCTGATCGTCTTCTTTGGCTTGCCGCTGCTTGCGTGGATTGGGAGCCGGTACAAAGTACTTTAAACCTTAATCCTTAACGCGTCCAAAACCCATTGTTTTGAGCATCCAGTCGGGCAGCGGCTTCTGGCTTTTACGTTTTTGTAAATCCATAAACCAGCCGATCTTTTTCAATATCGGTACCTTATGCGTTTCTACCAGCTCGATCAGTGTTCCGTCAGGATCTTCGAGGTAAGCAAAGCGGCCCGCGGCTGCTTCCATTCCGAAAGAGCTTTCGCTGTCAATCGTAAATGGATATCCTTGCGAGTGCAGTTTGCTTTTCAATGCATTCATATCCAGTGTATCAAAGCACAAATGAATGTAGCCGCAATCTCCCCAGAAACGATTTTCGAAGATCTTTTTAGGAGTCCGGTCCAGCGCCTGAACCAGCTCGATCTGGATATCCCCTAACAACTTACTGAATGCGCCTTCCGGGGTAAATTTCTTGCGCAACAGCATTCTGCGGTATTGCTGGTTCGGCAGCGATGACGGGATGTCCGCGAATACACCCGTTTCATCATAAACTACTTCCAGCGGCTGTAAAAGGCTCTTATAAAATGCCAAAGATTTGTCTATATCCGAAACGCCCACTACCACACCCGCAACTCCCCCGACCGGCGAGCCTGTTTTCTGAAACCAGGTATTGTCAGTCGTAATCTGGAAAATGTTACCGTAGGGATCAGTTCCCCAGAAACCTTCGCCTTCAGGCAGCTTCACAATGGGACCGACCTTCTCTTTTGATTGACTTTTTATCCAGGCGTGCGCCTTGTGCACATCCGGCGCCTTAAAACGGATCGCATTGATTCCCAGGTCGCCAGGCTCTATTTTGAAATCAGGTAACTGCGACTGGCGGCTTGTGAATGACCAGATTTCAAGCCCGCCGCCGCCAGCCATATTAATAGCCAGCACAGCATGCCGCTGATGTACTTTTCCCCCCGTGTAAGGGATCATCAATGGAGCCTCTGCTTTTTCATCAAAAACCGGAACGTCGAATCCCAGTACCTGCCGGTACCACTTCCATGCATCGGGCACGTTTTGAACACCTATTCCTACTTGTTGGATTCCTGAAATCAGTGCAGCACTCATTCGTTGAGAGAAAAAAATGGATCAGTCGATTGCAATTTAAAAGGCAATTTTACAAAATAAAATGCAAACCAGCCGCCGTGTGGCATAGTTGCCGAAAAATTGTGGGGTGTGGAAAATTTTTCTGATCAACAAAGCTGAAAGCGTTCTCTGATAAACATTATAATTCCTATCTTTAAATGAGATTTCCAGAATTTTCTTTTTAAAAACGTGAAATCTACGCATCCATTTGGATGCGCTCATCGTATCTGTGGTGAGCTTGTCTCAATTCAACCTGGAATGAATCAGTCAGTTATCATTGCACCGATAGGCGAAAGCTTACCGGATTTTTTAAGTAGCACTAATTATTCAAAAATCGTTGTAATTGCCGATAGTAATACCAAAAGGTATTGTTATCCGACGCTAAAGGACGTTTTACCAAAACATACTGTCGTAACAGTTCCAAGCGGCGAAGCGAATAAAACCTTGTCGACCTGCGAGAAGATCTGGGAGGCAATGACGAAAGAAGAATTGGACCGGCACGCACTGGTCATTAATATAGGTGGCGGCGTGATCGGAGATATGGGTGGTTTTTGTGCAGCAGTTTACAAACGTGGAATAGATTTTATACAGGTGCCCACGACCTTGCTTTCACAGGTTGATGCCAGTGTTGGCGGGAAATTGGGAATTGATTTTCAAGGATTTAAAAACCATTTAGGTGTTTTTAATATTCCGAAAAGTGTTTTGATCGACCCCTCTTTTCTAAGCAGTTTACCTGAAAGAGAAATTCGGTCGGGATTCGCGGAAATCATCAAACACTGTCTGATTGCAGATGTGGCGAAATGGGACGAGATCAGACAAAGGGATTTTGAGGCACAAAAATGGCCGGATCTGATTGCGCACTCGGTGCAGATCAAACAGAGAGTGGTAGACGAGGACCCAACGGAAAAAGGACTTCGCAAGATCCTGAATTTCGGACACACACTAGGGCACGCGGTAGAAACCTGCTTTTTGAATAAACCAGCAAATAAAAGGCTCTACCACGGCGAAGCAATCGCAATCGGAATGATCATGGAAAGCTATCTGTCTTTTGAGCGTAAAATGATTACGCAAGACACGCTTACCGAGATCGAGGAATTCATTTTCGCCACTTATGGGAAGGTGAAGATCAGTGCGGAAGATGTGGAGGAGATTATTGCATTGACCAAGCAGGATAAAAAGAACAGAGGAAAAGAAGTGCGTTTTTCGTTGCTGAATGGAGCCGGGCAATGTGCATTTGATATAGTAGTGACAGCTCCTGAAATGCGTAAATCAATAGCTTATTATTTGGGATAGTTTTACCAGAGTCAGTTATTGGTTAATAATGTTTTGTATCAACCATTTACAGAAATATTTTATTCAACCTGACAAATTAAATACTTATGCTGAGGTCTATTTCTATCTATTCTGCACTGCTTCTTGTAATTATAATAGCCGGCTGCTCCAGCGGCAGGAAAGTGTTTGTCGAGCACGATTACAGCTACGAAACCAATTTCAAAGACTACTCTTCCTACACGTTCCTGGAATGTGAACGTGATACCAACAACCTTTGTACCGAGATTTACGAAGCAATCCGCCGGCAAATGCAGGTAAGAGGATACAAACTCACCGCCGACAAACCTACCCTGCTGGTTAACTACGGTATTTTCTATGATAACCTGCGTTATCAAGGTTATATGCAGCCTGTAATCAAAAACTGGGTTGACACTGAAAACGACGGCTTCCGGTACGAGCCTATCAAATACGCGCTCGATAAAGGAACACTGATCGTATCTCTGATCGATGCCGAGAGCGACCAGGTGGTTTGGAGAGGTTATGCTTCCGGTATATTTAAAGGCGTTGAAAACTCAAATAACCACTACAGAAGTGTTGTTAGAAGGATTTTTGACCAATATCCCTTATTTGCAAAAGGATATGACCCAAGGAGGTACAGCGAGGAGGTTGGGCGTTGACCTTGTCCCCCCAACCGCCCTCCGGGGGGTTGGGGGTTCTAACGGAGCTTCAATGTCGCCAGCGTCAAAATGGCCAGGATAATCCCTACGATCCAGAACCTGGTTACAATTTTAGATTCGTGAATTCCCTTCTTTTGGTAATGATGGTGCAGTGGTGACATCAGGAAAATGCGCCTGCCTTCCCCATACTTTCGCCGGGTATATTTGAAATAGCTGACTTGCATGATCACCGACAGGTTTTCAGCTATGAAAATACCGCACATAATAGGGATCAGCCATTCTTTGCGGATCGCCAGCGCGATTACTGCGATTACCCCGCCCAGCATTAAACTCCCTGTATCACCCATAAATACCTGCGCAGGATATGCATTATACCATAAGAACCCGACGCACGCTCCTATAAATGCTGCACAGAAAATTACCAGCTCACCCGAGTTCGGAATGTACATGATGTTCAAATACTGCGAAAACTTGGTATTACCCGAAAGATAAGCCAGCACGCCAAGTGTCAATGCAATAATACCCGAAACGCCCGCAGCAAGCCCGTCGATCCCGTCCGTAATATTCGCTCCGTTGGAAATTGCTGTGATGATGAAAATGGCGACGATTGTGTAAATCACCCAGGTATATTCCTCTGGTAACCACCCGAAAAGCAATGTTTTGTAATCAAATTCATTGTTTTTGGTAAAAGGGATAGTAGTCACTGTCGGATGAATAATATCACGGTACCGCTGGATCTCCCCAAGGCTGGAACTTAGTAACGGTTGATCATATATTCTGATCCTCACACTGTCGTTGAAAGAAAGTGTCACACCTACGATAATACCCAAGCCCACCTGTCCGACGATCTTGAAACGGCCGTGCAGTCCGTCCTTATTATTCCTGAATTTTTTCAGATAATCATCAACAAACCCGATCAAACCTGTCCATAAAGCGGTGATGATCAGCAGCACAATGTATACGTTGGTAAGCTTTGCGAAGAGAATAACGGGAATAAGCAGCGAAGCAAGGATAATGAACCCGCCCATAGTCGGTGTACCCGCTTTTTCCATTTGTCCTGTCAATCCAAGATCACGGATCGACTCGCCCATTTGCTTTCTCCTTAAAAAATTGATTATCGACTTACCATAGGTGGCAGCAATAAAAAGCGACAGCACAGTTGCACCCAAAGCGCGGAAAGAAATGTACTGGAATACGCCCGCGCCGGGTATATTGAAGTTTCTGTCGAGATAATCAAATAGGTAATAGAGCATGAAAAAGCTTATTGGGGGTGACGGCTGCAAAGTTGGGGCTTTTCCAAGACTACGCAAAAAGCCATTGTGTATTTAATTGGAATACCGCTTTTCGAAAACTTCAAGCAGTACTTCCTTATCATCAAAATGGTGTTTTACGCCTTGTATATCCTGATAATTCTCATGGCCTTTACCTGCAATGAGAATTATATCACCCGGATTTGCCGAAAGTCCCGCTTTGAAAATTGCTTCTCTCCGGTCCGCAATGGTAGTTGTTTTTTTGTAGTCCAATGGCGGTACTCCCTTCTGCATTTGTTCCAGAATGTCCATCGGATTTTCAAACCTGGGATTATCCGAAGTCAATATAACTTTGTTGCTGAACTTACACGCAATTGCAGCCATTTTCGGGCGCTTTTCAGCGTCGCGGTTTCCTCCGCAGCCCACCACGGTAATCACCTGCTCATTTCCATTCCGTAAATGCGTGATGGTTTCGAGTACATTTTCAAGTGCGTCAGGCGTATGTGCATAATCCACAATTCCCACGATCTGATCGGCAGAATGGAATTGTTCGAATCTGCCGGGAGGACTTTTCAGGTTTGAAAGCTCGGTTAGTACCAGGTCTTCCTTTTCACCAAGTAAAACAGCCGCTCCGTATACAGAAAGCAAATTATATGCATTAAAACGTCCGATTACCCTAAACCAAACCTCCTGGTTATTGACGTCCATATGCATACCCGCCAGCGTGTCAGAGATGATTTTTCCCTTGAAAGTCGCGAGCGTCTGCAACGAATAAGTCTCGATTTTGGCTTTCGTATTCTGCACCATCACAGCGCCTCTGCGATCGTCGATATTCACCAATGCAAACGCACTTTTCGGGAGCTGGTCAAAAAAGCCTTTTTTGGCAGCGATATAGTTGTCAAATGTTTTATGGAAATCGAGATGGTCGTGGGTGATATTGGTGAAAATACCGCCGGCAAAGTGAAGACCTGTAATCCTGTGCTGCGCCACTGAATGTGAGCTTACCTCCATGAAAACATGCGTACAGTGCCTGGCCACCATTTGAGAAAGCAGGTGGTTCAATGCAATGGAATCGGGCGTGGTATGGGTCGAGGCGATTACCTCGTCTTCGATCTGGTTCTGAACAGTAGACAGCAGCCCGCAGCGATAACCCAGCGCCCTGAAAAGCTGGAAAAGAAAGGTAGCGACAGACGTCTTTCCATTCGTCCCGGTTACTCCCACAAGCTTCACCTTTCGAGAGGGATGATCGTAAAAGGCGGAGGCGATCAGCCCCATTGCTGCCGCCGAATCTTCTACCTGGATATAGGTAACATTATCGCTGATTTGCGAAGGCAGTTCTTCACATAAAATCGCACTAGCGCCTAGTTCCGTGGCTTTCCCAATGTACTGGTGCCCGTCCGTCTGTGTCCCCCTCAGTGCTACGAATAGACTTCCCGTAAGAATTTTGCGGGAGTCAAGTACAAGTGCATTGACCGTTATATCATCAGAACCCGTCACCCGGGCACCTTTCACGTCAGAAAGAAGCGTACTTAATATCTTATCCTGATTGTTGTCCATCAAGAAGTTACTGTAAGGTTAATAGTATTGTTTTAATCCCTTCCTTATTGGCGCCCGGCGGCAGCGATTGCTCCACCACTTTACCTGACCCTTTGAAAGTCACTTTAAAACCTTTGTTTTCCAATAAATAAAGCGCGTCCCGCATTGACATTCCCTGCAAATCGGGGACTTCCTTAGATAGTACATCAGCAGACCGCCAGTTCGTTTTCCCCTTCTTGTAAAGCGAAGCAGCCGCGTATTCCGCATCCTCCGGCGCAGGTGTAAGTTTCAGCTCCTTGCTGATTACCCTGAGATCAGAAGTTCTGCCTGCCCACTTGACCGGCTTGGATTCCTCCGGAATGGAATCTTTGACCGGCTTCTGAATGCCCACTTCGGATGCATAAATGCGGTCGGCTACTTCTTTGAAAACTGGCGCCGCCACACTTCCCGCATACCGCGTATAGTCTGCGCCTGAACTTTTAGGGTTATCAATTACTACGATACAGCTGTACTTAGGTTTGTCAGCAGGAAAGTACCCCGCGAAAGATGTGTAGTTCTTACCTTCTGTATAAATGCCGTTGATCAGTTTGCGGGCAGTTCCGGTCTTGCCTGCGATCTGGTACAAGTCACTCTTGATATGTTTTGCCAAACCATTATTTACAACCCCTTCCAGCATTTTCTTTACTTTCCGGATCGTCTCCGGGGAGCAAATCGGCTTTTCTTGCACGTAAGGTTCCATTTTGTCCTCTATCTCCTCTGCATTCCTGATCTCTTTCACGATCATCGGCCTCACCCAGTAACCGTCATTGGCCACCGCATTATAAAGGGCAAGCGTTTGTAAAGGAGTAAGCTGCATTTCGTAACCGTGCGCCATGTAGTACATCGAGTAAGAACTCCATTGCTTCGACGAAGGATTACGGATTAGCGGCGGCTTTTCACCTTTCATCTGAATATCCGTAGGCTCAGTCAGATGAAATTGTTTGAGGTACTGCAGGTACTTGTCAGGCTTGTTGGCAAAATACCGCATCATTAGCTGTACAATGCCGATATTGGATGATTTTTCCAGAACCTGTGAAGCTGTGATCGTGCCGAACCCGCCGCGGTGCGCATCACGGATGATATTGCTCCGGAACCGCATTGCACCATTTCCGGTATTCACCATGATCTTGTCCGGATCCATGTGGGTTTCTTCCAGAAGCGCCATCATCGTAGCCAGCTTGAAAGTCGACCCCGGATCATTGCTGCCGGCTAATGCATAGTTGAACACTTCTTCGTACTTGTTTTCGCCCCGCCTCGTCAGGTTCGCCATAGCACGGATTTCACCGGTTTTTACCTCCATGATGACCACAGAACCAAAATCCGCATTCATTTCTGTCAGTTTCCGTCGCAATGCGATCTCAGCCATATCCTGAATCTTCATATCGAGGGTTGTGTACACGTCACGGCCCGCCTCCGGTTGCACATTGAGTGCGTCCCCGACAGGTATCTTCATTCCGCCTTCAACCATTTCCACCCAGCCTATCCCCGATTTCCCTTCCAGTATTTTGTCAAAACTCGCTTCGAGCCCGATATAGCCCCGCCCCGTTTTCGGGTCAATACCGCCGATCGTGCGGTCACCCATCGGACTGTAAGGTTTATAGCGTTTGTAGATCGTCTCGAATTTACCTCCGCCGCCTTTTCTGTTTTTGGCAAAAAATGGCCACTGCTTGATCTTCTCCCGTTCGAGATAACTGATTTCACGACTCTTCAATCGCAGGTACCGCTTCGATTTACTTACGCGGTATCTCAAAATTTTACTGCGATAACCCGCCGCTGTATTTTCCTTGAAGCTTTTTGCTAGCAGGGAAGCGAGTTCGTCCAAATGATCGTAGAAGTAGGTCGAATCGGCTACTTTGGTGTCCAAACCGACATAATAGTAAGGCAGCGAAGTAGCAAGCAGGCTTTTATCATTAGAATAGATATTTCCGCGCATTGCCGGAATCGTATCTAGTTTCAGGTCATTTTTGACAGAATACTCAGCCCAGGTTTTGCCTTTGAACTCATCATAATACTGGACGCGGATCAGCTTTACGAAAACAAGTATAGCCAGCACGAACAACAGCCAGCCGACAGTCCGCGCCCTGTTAATAAGTGCCTTCTTGTTGTTTTGACCACTTTCGATCTCGTTCTTCATACCGGGAAGAAAAAATTACTTTTGACGATTTTCAGAGTTGAATGCGGTTTAATACTCGTCTGCTTTGACAAAGATTTTCTTGGGGGGGGTCAGGTTCTCTTCCAGGCCGGTCGCCTTCACTTTTTCAATAATAACCGACTGTTTTTTGCTTTTCTGATATTCGGAATGGATGGAATGGTACTCGGCCCGGAGATCATCTACCTCCTTTTTAAGCTTGATGCTGTTCCGCACATACTGCTCAGACTGGAATCCGATCCTTTCGTAAGCGACGAGCAGAATCACAACCCAGCCAAAATAGTAGAAATATTTAACCGGAAGCCGCTCCTCGCGACCTGGTGTTTTGTCCCCGAAAACCTTATCGAGCGGCAGGAACTTGTTGAGCCAGTTAAACAGGTGATATTCCCGCTTTTTCTTTGGTGGCTTGGGCGCCTTTGGTTTTGGTTTTCTTTTGTTCTCTGCCATTCTAATTCCTCCAAATTGATCGTTCACTCAGCAAAAACCTGTTCTTTTTCAGCAATCCGCAACTTCGCACTCCTTGCGCGTGGATTTCTTGCTAATTCCTCCTCACTTGCCTCAACAGGCTTTCTGGTAACGCTGTTTAAAGGTTTTAAAACATTTCCGTAAAAGTCTTTCTCAACTTCTCCGTCAAACTTTCCCTTTTGTATAAAATTCTTGACAAGCCTGTCTTCCAGCGAATGGTAAGACATTACCACCAGCCTGCCACCCGGCGCAAGTACGTCGGGAACCTGCGAGAGAAACTCTTCCAGTACCAGCAGCTCGTCATTTACCTCAATGCGCAAAGCCTGGAAAACCTGCGCGAAATATTTGTTTTCACGATGTTTAGGCGCAAACCGAAGCAGAATGCTCTTTAAATCATCGACCGTTTCAATCGGTGTATTGTGGCGCGCCGCGAAAATCGCATCGGCAGCCGTTTTGGCATTGGTTACCTCTCCATACATCCCGAGAATGCGCTGCAGCTCCCGCGCCGACCTCGAATTTAAAACTTCGCGCGCCGTTTTGTCAATACCCGGATTCATCCGCATATCAAGGTCGGCCTGGAATCTTGTGGAAAACCCTCTTTCCGGTGTATTGATCTGATGTGAAGAAACGCCCAGGTCGGCCAGGATACCATTTACTTTTTCGGCCTTATGTAATTTGAGGTAGCGTTTTAAATGCCTGAAATTGGCCGCTATAAAGGTGAAGCGCTGATCGCCTTTGAAAGCCTGTGCATTTACTGCTGCGTCGGGATCCTGGTCAAATGAAAACAGGTGACCTGTAGTAAGCTGGTCGAGTATCGCCCGGGAATGTCCTCCTCCGCCAAAAGTGACATCGACATAAATACCAGCCGGATCAATTTGCAATCCCTCAAGACATTCCTGTAACATAACAGGTTCGTGATAGGTACTCGGTTGATCCATTGTGAAAAGAAACGTTTTTAGGAACTAATTTTTACCAGGCGGCAGTTACAAACTTAGCAATTTTAGACCGTAGGAATTGCGCCTTTCATCGGATTTAATTTTCTTGCCGCACTTATATTTATACTATAACAAACTGTTTATGAGAGCAATCATTTCGGCAGCCTCCCTATTATTTTTAGTGTTTCAAATTGGCTGTAAATCCTCCTCCGAAGCTAACCTTAAAAATGGCATTTGGAGGGCGACGCTCAACCGCGACAATCAGGAGCTTCCATTTCTGCTCGATATCTCCAAAAATGCCGATGGAAAAACATACAACGTTTATGCATTGAACGGTGAGGAAAAACTCAGCATGGACACTGCCTATTTTGAGAATGATTCACTTGTTATTACCATGGAGCTTTTTGATGCCAAAATCGTCGCAAAAGCCGAAGAGGAGCATCTGAAAGGTACTTATTACCGTCTCGCTAACGGAACTGTATCGGGCTCACTTCCATTTGAAGCCAGGTTCGGCGAGAAGCACACTTTCTTCAAAGAAGGACAGGCGAAGAGCTCGCAGAATGTTTCCGGGAAATGGGCTACTGTTTTCATCAATGATGAAACCGGGGACTCTACCCAGGCACTCGGAACTCTGACGCAGAAAGGAACAGAAGTAACAGGCTCTTTTTTGACAACTACCGGAGATTATCGCTACCTGACAGGCAGTGTTAATGGGGACAGCCTGTACTTGTCCACATTCGACGGATCCAATGCGAAGCTCTTCAAGGCGGCGGTAAAAGACGGAAAAATGAGCGGATCTTTATGGTCAGGTATTAAAGGTTTCAGAAGCTGGAATGCAACGCTGGATCCCAATGCAACATTACCCGATCCAGTGAAACTGACCTTTATGAAACCCGGGTTTGAAACGGTTGACTTCAAATTTTCGGATCCGAGCGGAAAAGAATGGACGCTGAAAGATCCCCGTTTTGCAGGTAAGCCGGTGATCATCCAGATCATGGGCTCGTGGTGCCCCAACTGTATGGACGAAACAAATTTCCTGCAACCCTGGTACGAAAAGAATAAAGACCGTGGCGTAGAGATCATCGGACTTGCATTCGAACGTTCGGACAAGCCGGAAGTGGCCAATCCGAAAATCACCAAAATGGTAGAGCGTTTCGGCATTCAGTACCCTGTTGTGCTGGCCGGCACAAGCACCGACGAAGCCACTGCGAAAGCGCTTCCAATGCTCAACAAAGTAATGTCGTATCCGACAACCATTTTTCTTGACAAAAAAGGAAAAGTACGCGAGATACACACCGGGTTTTCAGGTCCTGGTACCGGCAAATACTATGATGAGTTTGTCACTGAATTCAACACGCTGATGGACAAGCTGATCAGCGAAAAATAAGCAAGCATAACCAAATACACCGCGACCAGCCATCGCGGTGTATTTTTTTGACCAAAAAATAGTATGCTTGCATAATACTACTGCGGTTTTTACATTTGTGAACAAGGCTTAACTGATATCATTTAGCAGATCAAGACCAATGCGGAAAGAGAAAACGGTTGATTTTCAGATAAAACGGGCCTGGCATTCCATATCCAGAATGTACAATGCCTATGCTGCGCGTTACGACACAACCATGTCAGTGGGCTATGTGCTTTTGAATATCGACATTGAAAACGGCACGCCTGCTACCAAGATCGCGCCGCTGCTCGGAATGGAGCCACGGAGTCTGGTTCGAATGCTTAAAACATTGGAAGAGAAGGGATTGATTAAGCGGGAGGTAAGTGAAAATGATAAACGTTTTGTAAGAATTGTGCTGACAGAGCTCGGTAAAGAGAAACGCGAGCTGGCCCGTGAGGGTGTAATTTCGTTTAATACAATGGTGAGGGACAAAATCCCGCTGGACAAGCTGGTCACTTTTTTTGATGTAATAAAAGATATTAACAGGCTCGTAGAGGAGGAAAACCAGAAAATTAAAGCTGGCGAAGGCGATGCAGAAGAAGCATTCTGACTTTGCTGCTATTCTAAAAACCAAAATCTTTAACTGATGAATCGTTCAATCCGTAAAGTAGCTGTGCTGGGTTCCGGCATCATGGGTTCCAGGATCGCCTGTCACTTTGCCAATATTGGTGTGGAAGTACTTCTGCTCGATATTGTCCCAAAAGAACTTTCCGACGCAGAAAAGGCGAAGGGAATATCTGCTGAACATCCTGCATTCAGAAATAAAATTGTAAACGAATCGCTGCAGCAAACCCTCAAAGCGACACCGGCTTCGCTTTATAGTCCCTCATTTGCTTCACGCATTAAGACCGGGAATTTTGAAGATAACCTGGCAGATATTAAAAATTACGATTGGGTGATCGAAGTGGTAGTGGAGCGGCTGGATATCAAAAAAAGCCTTTTCGAAAAGGTGGATGCGCTGCGCAAGCCGGGTACGCTCATTACTTCCAACACATCGGGTATACCGATCCATTTGATGGCCGAGGGGCGCAGCGAGGATTTTCAAAAGCATTTCTGCGGTACCCACTTTTTCAATCCGCCAAGATACCTCCGCCTGCTTGAAATTATCCCGACCCACGAAACAGATCAGCAGGTAATTGACTTTTTAATGCATTACGGCGATTTGTTTTTGGGCAAAACAACTGTCCTCTGTAAAGATACCCCGGGCTTCATCGCCAACCGCCTCGGCATTTACGCATTGATCCAGACGATCCGTGTTGCGGAGGAAATGGGTTTGAGCGTGGACGAAGTGGATAAGCTCACAGGCCCAGTCGCAGGGCGCCCCAAATCGGGTACCTACCGGCTTTCTGACGTGGTCGGGCTGGATACTACTGTGCACGTGGCCAATAACTTATACGCCTCGGGAGAAGGAAAAGACGAATCGCGAGATGCATTTGTTTTGCCTTCCATTATGCAGAAATTGTTTAACAATAAATGGCTTGGAGACAAAACGGGCCAGGGATTTTATAAGAAAGTAAAAGATGAAAAAGGTAAGTCTGTAATCCTCGCGCTGGACTTTCAAACTTTGGAATACAAGCCTTCTGAAAAAGTTAAGTTTGCCACACTGGAAGGTACCAAGGCGATCAGCGATGTGTGGAAGCGGTTTCCGGTGCTGCTAACCGGCGAAGACAAGGCGGGTGAATTTTACAGGAAGACATTTGCTGACATTTTCCGCTACGCCACTTTCCGCATTCCTGAAATATCTGACGAGATCTTCCGGATCGACCAGGCCATTTCGGCCGGTTTTGGCTGGCAATATGGTCTGTTTGAGACGTGGGATGCGATCGGGCTGAAAAACATGCTTGGTATCATGGAAAGCCTTGATCAAAAACCTGCTGCCTGGGTGTACGAAATGGTGGAAGCGGGCAATGAGTCTTTCTATAGAATCGAGAATGGAAAGCGGCTGTATTATGATATTCAATCAAAATCTTACCAGAAGATCCCTGGCCAGGACAGCTTTGTAATTCTGAGCAACCTTTCTCAGAATATAGTATGGAAGAATGCAGGCGCCAATTTGTACGACCTTGGAGACGGAATTCTGAACCTGGAATTCAAATCCAAAATGAATACAATGGGCTCCGAGGTAATCGAGGGTATTCAGAAGAGTATCAGCATTGCAGAAAAAGATTTCCACGGACTGGTGATCGGCAATGAGTCCCGCGAGGCATT
Organism: Dyadobacter crusticola DSM 16708; assembly: GCF_000701505.1. Lineage (GTDB taxonomy): Bacteria > Bacteroidota > Bacteroidia > Cytophagales > Spirosomataceae > Dyadobacter > Dyadobacter crusticola. The sequence continues at coordinate 386,064 of NZ_JNJB01000008.1, forward strand.
TTCGGCAGGTGCTAACCTTGCAATGCTTTTCATGTTTGCGATAGAACAGGAATTTGACGAGATCAATATGGTAATTGCGCAATTCCAGCAAACGATGATGCGTGCACGGTACTCGTCTATCCCGGTGGTAACTGCGCCGCACACGCTTGCACTGGGAGGCGGCTGTGAGCTGAACCTGCATGCAGATAAGATTGTGGCGCACGCAGAAACTTACATTGGTCTCGTAGAATTGGGTGTAGGACTAATCCCGGCCGGCGGCGGTACCAAGGAAATGGCGCTGCGCTGCTCCGATCTGTACAAGGTCGGAGATCCTGAGCTTAATATCCTGCAAACTGCTTTCATGAATATTGCGCAGGCGAAAGTATCCACTTCGGCACAGGAAGCACTGGAAATGAATTACCTGCAGGAAAAAGACCAGATCGTACTCAACCGCTCACGCCTGATCGCAGAGGCGAAACAAGCCGCATTGGATCTGGCAGATAATGGTTATACACAGCCTAAGCAGCGCAATGATATCAAGGTACAAGGAAAAACCGGAATGGCGCTTTTCATGGCAGGTATAGCGCAAATGCGGCTCGCCAACTACATCAGCGACCACGATGCGAAAATTGCGAACAAGCTGGCTTATGTAATTAACGGAGGTGATCTGAGCTATCCTCAGCTGGTTACTGAGCAATACCTGCTGGATCTCGAACGCGAAGCATTCCTCTCACTTTGCGGCGAAAAGAAAACACTTGAACGAATGCAGGGACTATTGAACGGAGGCAAGCCACCGCGTAACTAGCGGCTGCATTTCGTAAATGGAATTATTAGCAGGCGGATTTGTGTTTTCGAATATTAGGATTTCCGCTCAAAAATTCGATATTTAGAATGGATCAACTAAAATCTTTTCTAAAACCGTCTAATATTTGCGCCGATCCCAACCCCAAAAAAGAGCCTAATAATCAACAATGATTTCAAAAAAAGCCAAATACGCGCTGAAAGCCCTGAAAGTTTTAGCAGAGCAATATGGAAAAGGTCCTGTACTGATATCTTACATCGCGGAAAAAGAGAAAATCCCGAAGAAGTTCCTGGAAGCGATTCTGCTCGATTTGCGCAATAATGGCGTTTTACAAAGTCAGAAAGGAAAAGGCGGCGGATACTTGCTGAGAGTGCCGCCGGGAGAGGTTAATTTTTCCAAGGTACTGAGGATTATTGACGGACCAATCGCTCCGGCTTTGTGCGTTTCAATGTTTTTTTACGGTCGGTGCGATGATTGCAAAGATGAAGAAACATGCAGCCTGCGAACTGTGCTGGAAAGGTGGCGCGACGCTAACCTGGCGGTTCTGGATAAAACAACACTGAACGACCTGTTGCGTGCAGAGAATGCAGGATTGGACATTTTACCTTAAAACCGCCCGGTCTTTGCGGACAAACAGCCGCGTACCATCGAAGTCTCCGATATACTTATAATTGTTTTGGACGAAAGTCAGCAGCGCAGGGTAACTTTCAATGCCCTGCGTTTTTTTGTCCTGTACCCAAAAACTGTTTTTCCCAACTGCATCCAGCACAAATGCCGGCCTGGTGCGTTCCAGATCCGACATATACCTGGCGCGGTAAACCTCCCGCATCGGATGTGCGAATATAGACCGTTCTGAATGGTTTTCAGCGGTACCTTGTGCTAGCTGCGCCTCCACGTAATACCTGCATTGCCAGCCCCACACGATCATATAGTCGGTACCGGAACTGTACTTTTTCAATTCCTGAACAACCGGGCTTTGCGCCAGTGTTACTGCGTCTACCGAATAGAAATTGTTGAGTCTTCTTTCCTTTACAAATCCCAATGCATCATTTCCTGCAAACCATAACAGAAACGCTGCCGGGAAAATAATTGCAAACTTGCTGATCCTCTGAATACCTGCGGCAGCGAGTAAGCTCCACGGGAGAATGCAGAAATTAAGGTAATGGATAAAATCGTTTCCGGATTTCGTGACTGCATAAACGCCCGCCAGTAGCAGCGAAATTATTGTAGTTAAAACGACCCGTTTACCTTTCTTCTTTTCTGCTGCATTAAAAAAGCCTGCAACACTAACTAGTATCGGAACGAGAAGCGCATAGGTATAAATTTGAAAATCAGGCGACAAGCTGAAAATACGCCAGAACTGACCGGGAATACCCAAGAAGCCTTCGCCTCCTGCATAAATTGCATTTCCCAGCAGGTAAAAGTCGATCATATCATGAAAGACGCCGTGCACCAAAGTCCAGATCAGAGCAAGTAACGGAAAGGTAAGACCGCCCAGGAGAAGCAAAACGAGCGGAACAATGTCCCGCCGATTTTTAAACCATTGATATACATAAAACAACGCTGCGAAGACGAGGACAAAAGCTTGCGGAACTGCCTGCAATTTGGCAAAAGGAACAGCGCCCGCAACCAGCCCGAGCAGAAAAGCACTGGGTTGCAAATTTCCATTTTGAGTACTTATTCTGGACAGCAACCAAATGCAGAGTGCCAAAAGAAACACCGGAAACTGCTCACTCGAATAATGAACAAAATCGACCTCCTGCGTAAAAGACAGCAAAACAAGAGGTACAATCCAGGCAAGTCGCGCTGTCCTTTCTTCAAACCAATTCTTTAATGCAAAAAACAGAAAAAGCAGCGAGCCTGCGGAACAAAGAAGCCCCATCAGCCTGCCGGAAGTGTAATTGATCTCAAAGCCTAAGAGGCGGGGAATGACTAGCAGGTAATTGTCGAGCGGACCAATGGTAGTACCATCGACCGAGCGCCAGTACACAGGATCCTGAAAAAGCGTGATCGCGTGGCTAAGCATCTGGCTTTCATCGGGATTAAGTTCCCGATTGAACACAATCACGGGCAAACGCATCATGAAAAGCAACACGATGCCGAGCAGAACAAATGCGTTAGCAGGGAGCTTTTTGTAGCCCGCAAACAAAACAATCATCCCGGCCAGCAGGTAGCCAAGCAACCAGTAGACTGTCGGGGAATGATCGAAATTAATCATAGGCGGCTAGCTGAAAGTCTCAACCTTCTCCACGAAATCCTTGTAATGTACCGCCGGAATGAAGTGTTGCTGCGAACGGTATTGCAACACCATAAACACCAGAAAAAGAGATATCAGAAATGCTTGCAGCATCAGGATCATCAGGGTACTTCCCAAAGTAGAAGCCCAGCCAGGTGTTGCATTCCCTATCAATTTCAGGAAAACGATCACGAAAATAAATGCGATCGCAAGTCCGGACATACAAATGGAAAAGATCAGGAGACGCACCGCGGTAGTGTCGATCATGACCGAGATCGCGCTCAAACCATGCAAAACGAGAGAAACAAAATTCATTTTGCTTTCTCCGGCGAGCCTTCTCGCGCGGTTTGTGAGTACGGAGTCGTAGGGAATGCGTGATTTTATAATTCCTCCCGGATAGTTATTCCAGATTTCGGAGACACGCACAAGGTTTTGCAGTCTGCTGTGCGGAACCAGACTGAAGTTTCCAAAGGTGATAATCTTGCCTGTCAGAAGCTTGAAGATCAATTTATAGATCACATAAAAAATCCTGAAAACAGGACCTTCCGTCCGCTTATTTCTTTCCGCAAAAATAATGGTATCAGGCACTTCCAGTGATTTGCGCACCAGGCTGTTGATATCCGACGGCGCATCTTCCCCGTCTGCATCCATTACAATCACCTTGTCGGCCGCGAGGTTTTCAGCTACATAAGACAACCCGATTGCAATTGCTTTCTGGTGTCCCAGATTGCGATACAGCCTTAAAACCTTGATCTCTTTTCCGCTAAACGGAGCAAAGGGAACTTGCCGCAGCCTGGACGAACAATCGTCGACAATCATTAAGGTGGTATTTGCCAGAATGGACGTGTCAACGTCGGCATTTATCTTTTGTATCAGCAGGTTCAGCGCCTCCCAGTCGTTGAATTGGGGAATGATAATGACAATGTTTTCTGACATCGGGGGAGGAAATAGAAATCTCCGAAGCGGAATGCTCCGGAGATTCAAAAATACAATTAAACCGTTTTTAAGCCCAGGCGGGAAGAGATACCGTCGTGAATCTGAGTTAAAGTTTCCACCAGGCCGTACTCCCAGTTCCAATCCGGATAGTGGGATTTGAATTTAGAAAGGTCACTCACATACCAGATGTGATCGCCGATCCTGTTTGTTTCTGAGTATGAATAGGAGAGCTTGTTTCCGGTGATCTGCTCGCACAATGCAATTGCTTCCAGCATTGAACAGTTCGCAAAACGGCCGCCGCCTGCATTATACACCTCGCCCGGACGTGGGTTTTGGTAGAAATGCCAGAACATATTCACCAGGTCGTGGCTGTGGATATTGTCGCGTACCTGCTTGCCTTTGTAACCGAAAATCGTGTAATGATTACCTGTGATGGCGCATTTCATCAGGTAAGCCAAAAATCCGTGTAGTTGCGCACCAGAGTGATTTGGGCCTGTCAGGCAGCCTCCGCGGAAAACTGCCGTTTTCATTCCAAAATAGCGGCCGTACTCCTGAACCATGATATCGGCAGCCACTTTCGAAGCACCAAAAATTGAGTGTTTTGTATGGTCAATGCTGTGGTTTTCGTCGATACCATTTTCAAAATAGGGATGGTTTTCGTCAATTTCCCAGCGTGTTTCCAACTCTACCAGCGGCAGGTAATTGGGATTATCTCCGTAGACCTTATTTGTTGATGTGAATATAAATACTGCCTCAGGAGCGTGCAGCCTGGTCATTTCAAGCATGTTCAGCGTACCTACCGCATTTACGCCAAAGTCGGTAAAAGGCTCGCGGGCTGCCCAGTCGTGGCTAGGTTGTGCGGCTGCGTGAACAATCATTTTAATATCAGAACCGTATTCTTTGAAAATAGGCTCCAGTTCACTTACTTCTCTGATATCTGCTGCGTAGTGCTTATAATTTCCAAAAGCTTCCTGGATACGGTTGCGGTTCCACTCTGTATTACCATCAGCTCCGAAAAAGTATTGACGCAAATTATTGTCAACACCGATGACAAGATCAAATTTGCCAGCCAGAAAAGCAACCGATTCGCTTCCTATTAATCCAGCAGAGCCGGTTACCAAAGCTATATCCATGTTAGTGTATTTTTAATTACTTAGTTCTTGATAATACCAGATCTACTTGCCTCGAATACGTAAAGTAAATTAAAAATGTTCAAAATCTCGCAACATCGGTTATTGAATGGACGGCCGCAAACAAGCTATCGGCAGGAACTGATATTGAAAATATTCAATACAGGATCAAAAAAAAGATATCCCCGCACTGGCAGGGATATCTCCTTATAATTTGACTGAAATGCTGCTATTGCTTCACAACCGAGTTGGTTATTCCGCCGTAAAGCTTTGCTCTGATATTATTTACACGTGTATCAAGCTTAGGCTGCGGATCATATTTGTATGACATCTGACGCGGCAAAGAATCCGGACTTACACCATAAACATATTCATTTCCAGTGTTCAGGTCCTTTTGCTCAATATGGTTATACTTCTGGTATTCGCAGGAAGTAAGCAACGCCGCACAAGCTACAAATGCAACAATTCTATATAGTTTCATTTCTTTGACAGTTCAATGGTATTGTGCGCAAAAATAGCCGCCATTTTCATAACCACCAAATCGTTGACAGACGGATTGTTATTTTTTTAGCGCTTCCAGTTCGTTGCTTACAAACTGCATCAGCTCGGTGATATTCCTCTCTGAAAAATCAAAAGGAACATTTGCCGCCTGGTAAATTTCACCGATTGGGGCTGTGTAGCCAAGTTTGAGTGCATCCAGGTACCCTTTCAGTCCGGCTGCCGGATTCTCACGGTAATTTTTCCAGACTCCGATTGCCCCTAATTGCGCAATTCCGTATTCGATATAATAGAAAGGAACTTCGTAAATGTGCAGCTGACGTTGCCAGAGGTACTTCTTGAAGTTTTCAATCCCGCTCCAATCCATGACCGAGTCCGTAAATTCTTCATAAATCCTGACCCAAGCTGCCTGGCGTTCAGTCGCGGTGTGTTGTGGGTTTTCATACATCCAATGCTGGAACTTGTCTACTGTCGCAACCCACGGTAGCGTTTCGATGATAGATTCGAGGTGTTGGATTTTAGCGCGTTTCAGATCGTTCTCATTCTCAAAAAACTCGTCCCAGAAATCCATTGTAATCAGCTCCATAGACATGGAAGCCAGTTCTGCTACTTCGGAAGGTGTATGCTTGAATGAATTTAATGCCAAGTCGCGGGTTACAAACGAATGCACCGCGTGGCCGCCTTCGTGCAGCAGCGTCACCATATCGCGCAGATTGGACGTTGCATTCATGAATATGAAAGGTACGCCAATCTCATCGAGCGGATAATTATAACCACCCGGCGCTTTTCCTTTCCGCGATTCCAGGTCAAGGTGGTTCATAGCCTTCATCACTTTCAGGCAATTGCCAAGGAAAGGATCAAGGCGGGTGAAGCAGCGGATCGTTTTGTCCAAAAGCTCCTCGCCAGTTGCAAATGGTTTCAATGGCGGCAAACCTTTCGGATCTACTTTAGTATCCCACGGACGAAGTGAATCCACCTGCAGCGAATCCTTTCTCGCACTTGCCATGGTATTTAGCAGAGGTACCACCGCTTTTTTAACTGAACCGTGAAAGTTGAAGCAATCCTCTGGCGTATAGTCAAACCGGCCCATTGCGGCGAACATATAATCGCGGTAGTTGTCGAAACCTGCATTCTGCCCAACTTTGTTACGCAGCGTAACCAGCGAGTTCAGCAGCTCGTCCAGCTTATCATGATCCTGGTAGCGGCGCTCGCTGATTGCACGCCAGGCTTCTTCCCTGATCGTGCGGTCTGTGGATTGCAGCCGGTCAGATGCTTTTTGCAAGGTCATTTCCTCTCCATCCAGCGTGACCGTCATAGCTCCTGCTATTGCGCCATATTTCCGCTCTTCGGTCTGCATTTCGGTTATGAGCGGAATGTTTTCATCGCGGAAAATCTCGATCGCCTTTTTCATTCCCCGCAATGTGATCGCAAAGCCGGGTTCTGTCAGCTCATTCAGGAAAGGACTATCGACAACCTTTTTGTCCAAAGCATTACCATATTCTGCCAGCTTGGGCTGAATTTCTGTAATGAAAAATTGCAATGCATTGATTAGTCCTGTATTAGCAGTATCGCAGGTTTGGCGGATATAGCGCCATGCAAAGTTTTCAGACAAGTAGGATTCTATTTCACTGCGATCTGAGAACCATTGTTTCAAATCTTCTGCCGAGTTGATCTCCCGATTTTTCAAATTCTCAAAAAAGGGCTCAACATCATTCCAGCTTTTCAAATCAAATTCTTCCCCAATAAAAACCCGGCTCGCCCGGGTTGGTGTATGTACTGTTTCCTGTTCAATCATGGTGTTATAATGTTGGTAATACTTAATCGATGTACAAGCTATCTATAAAAAAGACCGCGACCTGATCTTCTTTATTGTAACTGTCGTAAAATGATCATAAAGCTCATCAGGACGTTCATTCAGAAGTTCTATCAAAACTTTAGTAATTGCCTCGGTCTCAAAAAATGATATCTGAGAAAAATGACGCTGATCCCGGATATATGATGTGCATAGACCCATTCTCCAAAGTCTTTGTCCTCTGTAAACGCTTTATAGTTCATGACTTTCACTATTTATCACTTCATAAAATAACGAAATTCCTACAATTTCGTCTCCTTTGGCTGCGTGACATCGCTCAGGTTATCAGTTACAACATTCTCTGTTTCCCTGATGTTCGCAAATGCATAATTCATTTTGTCTCTGTCAAACTCCTTTTCATTATTCGCCAGCCAGATCGTTGCAACTCCATTTCCTATAAAATTGGTGATAGCGCGGGCTTCGGACATGAAACGGTCAACACCCAGCAGTAATGCAAGTCCTTCAAGAGGAATTACCTTAATTGCTGTCAATGTCGAGGCTAGTACCACAAAACCACTTCCCGTTACGCCTGCGGCCCCTTTCGAGGTAACCATTAAAATCCCGATCAAAGACAGTATCTGCCCGAAAGTCAGGTGTACATCAAAGACCTGCGCCAGGAAGATCGTTGCCATCGAAAGGTAAATCGTTGTTCCGTCGAGATTAAAGGAATAACCTGCCGGTACCACCAGTCCGACAACCGGTTTGGAACAGCCCATTCTTTCCAGCTTGACCATTAAAGAAGGCAATGCAGCTTCCGAAGAAGATGTGCCGAGTACGATCAGCAGCTCTTCGCGAATGTATTTCAGGTAAGACCAGAGATTGATTTTGTACATTCTCAAAACCAGGCTAAGTACCCCGAAAATGAATATCGCCATTGTGGCATAAACGGTACCCATCAACTTGGCAAGCGGCAGGAGCGTATCAATCCCGTACTTTCCGATCGTGTACGCCATTCCGCCGAATGCACCGATCGGGGCGAAAATCATCACCAGGTGCAATGCGCGAAAAACGTATTTGGACACGAAATTCAGCCAGTGAATAACCTTGTCTTTTCCCGAATACTTGCTCAGGATTGTTCCCAGAACAAGTGAAAACAGCAAAACCTGTAAAGTAACATTGTCGAGAAAGAATTGAAGCCAGCTGAAATCGCCGACCTTACTTGCATACACCGAAATATCCCCTTTCTGCAAGTTGCTTGTCACTACCCCCTTTCCCGGCTGGATAATATTGGCAACAACCACTCCGACAACCAACGCCAGCGTAGTAACTACCTCAAAGTAAATAAGCGCTTTGGCACCTACTTTGCCCACTTTTTTCAAATCGCCCATTCCGATAATCCCGAGCGTGATCGTGAGGAAAATGATCGGATTGATAAAAATCTTGACAATCTGGATAAAGCCTTTGCCCAAAAATTCCATCTCAACTCCCTGAGCCGGGTAATAGTGCCCGAGCAAAGCCCCCGCCGTAATTGCGGTAAGTACCCAGAAGGTAAGATTGGTAAATAACTTTTTCAAGATCAGCAGGTATAAGAGTTAGGAACAGATCAGTCAAGTGCAAAGCGCGTACACAGCCCTTTGCGCATTTTGATGAATTTACAATAATAAAGATTGCTGCTGCGGATTTAGTCGTGGCCAACTCATTTTTTTCTTAACTATTTATACTTGGTCTAAATTAATGCCATATATTTGCGATCAACCATTCGATCAAATGCATTCGGAAGTACTTTCCGGCGAAATAAGAAGCTATGCGCGACGGATTTATCAAAAGATTAAGTGTCTTCATTCTATTAGCCATTTACACGATATCTAATGTAAATGCGGCGCGCATTGTCTCTACCAATGGGACATTAAGTGAGATTTTGGTGGGCCTAGGACTGGAAAAACATATTGTCGGCGTGGATGTAACCAGCACATTCCCGGCTTCGCTTGACAAAATCCCGAAGATCGGTCACAACCGTACCATTGCAGCAGAGGGTATCTTCTCTCTGAATCCGGACATTATCATTTACACGAATCAAAGTATGATGCCGCCGGCAGTGCTCAAACAGCTTGGGAGTTCCGGAAAAAAGGTGGTGGAATTTAAGCATGAGTATACCAAAGAAGGTGCAATCAACCTGATCAGGGAAGTGGGTGCCTACTTTAATGCAAAGCCGCAGGCGGAGAAAATGGTGAAAGCGCTGGAAAATGACCTGGCGAAGATTAAGTCACCAAAGTCACCAAAAAAATTACTTTTTATATATGCCAGAGGCACAGGCACATTGATGGTGTCGGGCACCGGCACCTCGCTCGACAAAATGTTCCTGCTGACAGGTCACAAGAATGCAGTGCAGGGATTTACTGATTTCAAACCACTCACCGCTGAGTCGCTGATCACTGCGAATCCCGATGTATTGGTGCTGTTTTCCAGCGGTTTGGAGAGTTTGGAAGGAACGGACGGATTGTTGAAAGTGCCTGGAATTGCGAACACCAATGCAGGAAAAAACAGAAAAATAGTCACGATGGATGGTCAGTTCCTTACCGGGTTCGGACCGAGGCTTGGAAAAGCTGCATTGGAATTGTCGCAAAAAGTTAACTAAGTATTATGCTGGCCGAGATCGTCAAAGAACCTGATACAGAAAAACCGCACGCAGAAGAGCGGCTGTTCCTGCCATCTTCGACCCGGAAAATGGCCTGGATATTGGGTTTGATCCTGCTTGCCAGTATCATTTTCTCTGCCTGCACCGGCGCGCTTTCCATTTCAATGAAAGAGTTGACCGAAATAGTCGCATTTAAATTGGGACTGATCCGGGAAACTACAATTGAGGAACAGAAATCCATTGTTTTTTGGGTGATCCGGTTGCCGAGGGTTTGTTTGGCAGTGCTGATAGGCGCTGGGCTGGGGATTGCAGGCGCTTCCCTGCAGGGACTTTTCAGGAACCCGATCGCGGACTCCACGCTGATCGGTGTTACCTCAGGCGCGTCCCTTTTTGCTGTATTTGTACTTATGCTCAACGTTAAATATCTCGGAATGCTGAATGAGCTCGCGGGCGTTTACAGCATTTCATTCGTCGCATTCCTCGGCGCAGCACTTACGACGTTTTTTGTTTATCAACTGTCGAAAGTGGCCGGGGAGGGCGGCGTAACCACGCTCCTGCTCTGCGGTATAGCGATCAATGCATTTGTCGGCGCGATCACGGGATTGATGACGTACCTGGCTGACGATCAGCAATTACGCAGCATTACATTCTGGAATTTAGGGAGTCTCGGCGGCGCTACGTGGACTTCTGTGCTGGCAGTCGCGCCTTTTGTAGGTATCTCCGTTTTGTTCATGCCCTATCTGGCCAAGGCATTGAATCTGCTGGTTTTAGGAGAAAGCCAGGCCGCAAGCCTGGGCGTAGATATGAAATCGCTTAAAAGAAAAGTCATTATCCTGGCAACAATGGGTGTTGGCGCCTCCGTAGCAGTAGCAGGCACAATCGGCTTTGTCGGTCTGGTAGTCCCTCACATTATACGCACCACTTTTGGGCCCAACCATAAAACGCTGATTATCGGTTCGGCAATTGCAGGCGCCGTTGTACTTACCCTGGCCGACACGCTGTCGAGAACCATTGTAGCGCCTTCTGAGCTGCCTATCGGGATACTTACTGCATTGCTGGGCACCCCCTTTTTCATTTATATTCTTTGGGAACAAAAACGAAAAAGGCTATGATGGAGATTAATCAGGTAGGCTTTGAGGTGCGGGGTCGCAGGCTTTTACACAATGTCAGCTTCTCTGTAAATCCGGGAGAGTTTTGGGCAATTATCGGCGCAAATGGCGCCGGCAAATCTACTTTGATCAAGTTGCTGTCCGCTGAGCTTACACCTGGTTCAGGTACTGTTTTGTTCAGGGGAAAAGAGCTTAGAAAATACAAGCTGCGCGAATTGGCGCGGAAACGGGCTGTACTTACCCAGCACAATTCGATTGCATTGTCGTTTACCGTGCAGGAAATCGTACTCATGGGACGGTACCCCTTCTACGACTCTCAACCTGCACAACGTGATCTGGCGATTGTAGATTTGTGCCTGCAAAAAGTAGGGATAGCGCATCTAAAATCACGCTTATACCCGACACTTTCCGGTGGCGAGCAGCAGCGCGTACAGGTTTCCCGCGCATTGGCGCAGATATGGGAGGTGGACAATGGACTCTTACTGCTCGACGAACCTACTACCGGAATGGACCTGCTTCACCAGTTTGAAACTTTTCAACTTGCTAAGAAAATGACTGCCAAAGGTTTTGCAGTAGTGGCGGTAATCCACGATCTCAACCAGGCTCTGCAGTACGCAGATAAGGTTTTGATGCTGAAAAATGGCGAAAGCTTTGCGATAGGCCCGCCAGCGGAAGTTTTAAATGAGAAGTACATCAAAGCTGCATTCGGCCTACCTGTACAGCTGGTAAAATCTGAAAACCTGCAATTCCCGATCATCGTACCTCATATCGCATCGGTTTCGCCAGGTATCCCTCATATCTAAATATCACTCTAACAATACAAGAATATGAAATCGACCCTTTCACCAGACAGAACTGAGCTCAAAGAGCGTTGGGAAGAATTTAAGGTTGCTAATCCGAAAACAAGAATACGCGATGCCGCAAAGCAGCTGAATACAAGTGAAGCCGAGCTCGTTGCAACCGGAATAGGTGAAAACGCAACTTTGCTTGACGGTGATTTCAGGGAACTGATCAAAGAGGTCGGCTCACTGGGCTACGTCATGGCACTTACCCGCAACGATCACGTAGTCCACGAGCGCAAAGGTGTTTACGAAAAAATATCTTTCAATAACCACGTAGGGCTTGTGCTCGGTGAGGATATCGATCTCAGGCTGTTTCTCGGCGACTGGAAATTTGGTTTTGCCGTTTCGGAAAATGACCGGCACAGTCTGCAATTCTTCAACAGCTTTGGAGAAGCAACACATAAGATTTACCTGACAGAAAAAAGTAACAAGGGAGCTTACGATGCATTGGCAGCAAAATACACAGCTGCTGATCAGGAAGTTAGCTTGGCAATTGCATCAAAACCGGAGAAAATTGACGAGCCAGAAACTGCGCCGGACATTGATGTTGCCGCATTCCAGTCTGAGTGGCTTGCATTGAAAGACACGCACGATTTCTTCACATTGCTGCGCAAATACAAACTAACCCGCAAACAGGCGCTGCGTCTTGCGCCTGAGGGTTACGCCTACCAGATCACGCCTGCAAGTATGAAACCAGTTTTTGATGCGGTTTCAGAAACAAGACTTCCCATTATGGTTTTTGTTTCAAATCCCAACTGCATTCAGATCCATACCGGGTCGATCAACAAGATTTTTGTAATGGGGCCGTGGCTAAATATTATGGATCCCGAGTTTAACCTGCATTTGCGGGAAGATGCAATAGACGAAGCCTGGATCGTGAGAAAGCCGACGGAAGATGGGATCGTGACGGGCATCGAGCTGATCGACAAAGAAGGCGTCATGTTCAATCAATTCTTTGGGAAAAGAAAGCCGGGAATACCTGAATTGAAAGAATGGCCCGAGCTGCTGGAACGTGCTGTAACTAAGTTGAATTAAGAAACTTTAAGTCGAAATTTCGCCATAGTAATGAAGAAAACCGGTTTCACTTCGAGCCGGTTTTTTTGTTTAAAATAAAGCTGATAAAGTGAATTAAGATGTAAATATTTGCTAACTTTATGAAACAAAGATTTTTATAAATCGTTGTAAATCAAGCCAATTTATCTAATTTCCTGTAAACTTTTCAAAAATACTGGAAAGCCAAGTAATTCCACAATTGCATTTGCTCTATTACTGATCTTCACCAATTACTCAAAAAAATTATTATAAATGGAAACAATTCAGTCCTCGCAATCTGAAAGGACCTACACGTCCGATGAAGCTTACCAGGCTTCCCTTCAATACTTTAAAGGCGACGATCTGGCTGCCCGGGTTTGGGTTACCAAATACGCATTGAAAGATTCTTACGGCGCGATTTACGAGGCTACACCCGATGATATGCACCGCCGCATTGCCAGGGAGATTACGAGAATTGAACAGAAATATGCCAATCCGCTCAGCGAGGACGAAATCTTTGACCTGATTAAAGATTTCAAATACATTATTCCGCAGGGTAGCCCGATGACGGGCATTGGCAACCCGTATCAGATTGCTTCACTGTCAAACTGTTTTGTAATCGGAAACAATGGCGCCGCTGATTCTTATGGCGGGATCATGAAAATTGACCAGGAGCAGGTTCAACTGATGAAAAGGCGCGGTGGTGTCGGCCACGATTTGTCGCACATTCGCCCGAAAGGTTCACCTGTTAAAAATTCGGCACTTACTTCTACGGGCATTGTACCGTTCATGGAGCGTTTTTCAAACTCAACGAGAGAAGTAGCGCAAGACGGCAGGCGGGGCGCATTGATGCTTTCTGTCGCAATCCGGCACCCTGATTCGGAGGATTTCATCGACGCCAAAATGACGCAGGGTAAGGTAACCGGCGCCAACGTTTCTGTGCGGATCGACGATGATTTCATGAAAGCTGTTGAGTCACAATCTACTTACAGACAGCAATATCCCGTAAAAAGCGCCACGCCGACGCACGTAAAAGATATCGACGCAACTGCACTCTGGAAAAAGATCGTGCACAATGCGTGGCAGTCTGCGGAGCCCGGAATTTTGTTTTGGGATACCATTACCCGGGAGTCTGTTCCGGATTGTTATGCTGATCTCGGCTACGAAACAGTTTCAACCAATCCTTGCGGCGAGATTCCATTGTGCCCCTACGATTCGTGCCGGCTGCTTGCGATCAATTTGTTCTCTTATGTTGAAAATCCATTTACGGATCAGGCGAGTTTCAATTGGTCTTTGTTCAAAAAACACATTGCCGCTGCCCAGCGCATGATGGACGATATCATCGACCTTGAACTTGAAAAAATCGATGCGATCATACAGAAGATCGATGCGGATCCGGAAAGTGAGGAGGTGAAGCTGGTAGAGAAAAACTTGTGGCTGAACATTCAGAAAAAGGCGCAGGAAGGTCGCAGGACAGGTATTGGTATCACAGCCGAAGGAGATATGCTGGCCGCATTAGGCCTGCGTTACGGAAGCGATGCGGGCAATGATTTTGCTGTTGAAATCCACAAAACAGTTGCATTGGAAGCTTATCGCGCCTCCGTGCACACCGCAAAAGAGCGTGGCGCATTTGCCATTTTCGATTCGGAGAGGGAGAAAAACAATCCTTTTATACTTCGCCTGAAAGCCGCGGATGCGCAGCTTTACTATGAAATGCTTGAATATGGCCGCAGGAACATTGCATTGCTCACCATCGCGCCGACGGGTACCACGAGCCTGATGTCGCAGACCACTTCTGGCATTGAGCCTGTGTTTTTGCCTGTTTACAAACGGAGAAGAAAGGTTAATCCGAATGATAAGGATGCGCGGGTTGATTTTGTTGACGAAGTAGGTGATTCCTGGGAAGAGTACGTTGTTTTTCACCACCGTTTCAAAGAATGGATGCAGATAAACGGCCACGACTTAACAAAGAACTACTCTCAGAAAGAGCTCGATGAACTTGTTAAAAAGTCGCCTTACTACAAAGCGACCAGCAACGATGTGGATTATCTCAAAAAGGTAAAGATGCAGGGCGCGATCCAGAAGTGGGTTGATCACTCGATCAGTGTGACGATCAACATGCCGAATGATGTGACAGAAGAGCTGGTAGGTGAATGCTACATGGAAGCCTGGAAAGCTGGCTGTAAAGGTGTTACAGTTTACAGAGACGGATCGAGATCTGGCGTTTTGATTTCCAATGAGGAGAAAAAAGAAGAAAAATCTGCGGACGCGCCTGCTCCATTCCCTACCGAAAGACCGCAGACCCTGGAAGCGGATGTTGTTCGTTTTCAGAATAAGAAAGACAAATGGATCGCATTCATCGGAACAATCGACGGCCGGCCTTACGAGATCTTCACCGGTTTTGCCGACGATGAAGATGGTATTCTGATCCCGCGCTGGGTAAATGATGGTTATATTATTAAAAACCGGGAAAGCGACGGCACTTCCAGGTACGACTTCCAATACAAAAACACACGTGGCTATAAAACCACAATTGAAGGTCTTTCGTACAAATTCAATCCGGAATACTGGAATTACGCTAAGCTGATTTCCAGCACGTTGAGACACGGAATGCCAATCGAGAAAGTGGTGGACCTCATCGGCAGCTTGCAGCTGGATGAGGCGATTAATACCTGGAAAGCAGGAGTAGCCCGGGCTTTGAAGCGATACATTCCGGACGGAACCGAAGCAGCAAAACAGAAATGCCAGAATTGCAATTCAACCAACCTGCTATACCAGGAAGGCTGCCTCACTTGTAAAGACTGCGGCTCTTCGAAATGTGGATAGAGTGGCTGTCGGTTGTCAGCTGTCGGCTATCAGACCTAAGATGTTTTCGATTCCAGAGTCTGATAGCCGACGGCCGAAAGCCGGAAGCCCGAGGCGCTATCCTATTTCTTATTTCCCACACACACTTAAAAAACAAACGTTGGAATTCACACTATACATGGATGAAAGTGGAGATCACGGTCTCGACAGAATCGATCCAGGCTTTCCGGTCTTCGTGCTTTGTGGAATACTCTTTTATGAAGATGGCTATCAAAAAATGAGAGATCATCTTAACCAGATCAAAATTAGATTCTGGGGAACAAAAGAGGTTATATTTCACTCCCGAGACATTCGAAAATGTCAGAAAGAATTCCAGATATTGCTCAATCTTGACACCAAAGGAGCTTTTTACAATGAGCTAAATAGCTGCATATCTACGCATTTATTTAAAATTATAGCCGCTTCGATAGACAAAACCAGGTATATTCAGCGATATGGTCGGATTGCTGACGACCCCTATGAGATTAGCTTGTCTTTCATTATAGAAAGAACGATTTTCTTGCTAGATGACTTCAAGCATAATTCCAAGTCTATCCGCATCATAATTGAGAAGAGAGGAGAAAAGGAAGACAAAAAGTTGGCAAGCTATTTCGAAAAGGTAAAAGCTCGCGGAACTGGCTACATTGGCCGTGAAAGAATTCAAGAATACGACCTGAATATAGAATTCAGAGATAAGAAAGACAATATAAACGGTTTACAAGTTGCCGATCTGGTAGCTTATCCAATTGCCACTCACACCATGCATCCAACAAGAGCGAATCCGGCATTTGATTTGCTAAAACCCAAATTTTACCAGAAACACGGAAAAATTTTTGGCCTTAAAAGATTCCCTTAAGAACAAAAGAGCCATTCCAACTTAAGAATGACTCTTTTTGCCGACCGGGAGACACCCCAATCCCAGCACGAATATACTAAAAAACTAGTTAGCGTCTTCAACCACACCTAAATAGTTGAACGGACTCAACGCCCTCAGTTCCTCCCGGATTTTTTCTGAGACGTCGAGGGTTTCTATGAAACGGGAAATGGAGTCGCGCGTGATTTTTTCATTGGTGCGGGTTAGCTCTTTCAGTGCCTCATAAGGTTTTGGATAACTCTCGCGGCGTAAGATAGTTTGAATTGCTTCAGAAACTACCGCCCAGTTATCTTCCAGATCTGCTTTCAGCATTTCTCCATTCAATTCGACTTTACCCAAACCTTTAAGCAAAGAATTCAATGCTATTGCCAAATGCGCCAATGGAACACCGATATTTCGTAAAACAGTAGAGTCCGTCAAGTCGCGCTGTAAACGAGAGATGGGCAACTTTGACGCAAAATGCTCGAACAAGGCAGTAGCCAAACCCAGGTTTCCTTCTGAATTTTCAAAATCAATGGGATTTACCTTGTGTGGCATTGCCGAAGAGCCCACTTCACCAGCCTTGATCTTCTGTTTGAAATAACCCATGGAAATGTAAGTCCACATATCCCGGTTAAGGTCGGTTAAAATGGTGTTTAGCCTTTTAAGACAGTCGAAAGTAGCGGCGAGATTATCATAATGCTCGATTTGCGTTGTGTGTCTGCTTCTTTTCAAGCCTAAACCTTCCACAAAATGGTTAGCGAATGCCATCCAGTCCTGTTTTGGATAAGCCACATGATGCGCATTGAAATTACCTGTAGCCCCGCCAAACTTAGCCGATGCCGGGATTTTGTCCAGCATCTCCAATTGCCGCTCCAATCTTTCCACGAAAACCAGAAATTCCTTGCCTACTCGTGTCGGAGAGGCAGGCTGACCGTGCGTGAAGGCAAGCATTGGCACATTTTTCCATTCAATAGACATTCTTTTCAATACAAAAAGAACCTGACGGAAAAGCGGCTTAATCTGGCGTTCCAATGCATCCCGCAAAGAGAGCGGAATGGCGGTATTATTGATGTCCTGTGACGTAAGACCAAAGTGAATGAACTCCTGGTAAGTCGCGATATCCAGTTTTTCAAATTGCTCCTTGATAAAGTACTCAACCGCTTTTACGTCGTGGTTGGTCACTTTTTCGATGTCCTTGATATGTAATGCATCCTGTTCACTAAAATCCTCATAGATTTTGCGCAGTAATGGATATTTCTTCTTGTCAAATTCTGAAAGCTGAGGCAGCGGCAACTCGCATAATGCGATGAAGTATTCTATTTCAACAAATACTCGGTAATAGATGAGGGCGTACTCAGAGAAATAAGTTGATAGTTCTGATACCTGCTTGTAGTAACGGCCATCAACCGGAGAGATCGCTGTGAGTTGATTTAAAGACATGATTTTCAATACAGAAATTGATTATCGCGCAAAGTTAGTGGAATTCGTGGTGCGAAAATGGTAAAAAGGAGACGAAATATTCTTTTTGGGATCAGAGACAGATTATATAAAACTATTCGCATATTTCGCGATCCAAACCTTTTTACTTCATTTCTATGCAGCCTTCCCCCTTTGTTGGAGAATTAGTCGGAACTATGGTTCTCATTTTACTTGGTAACGGCGTGGTAGCCAATGTAGTTTTGAAAAGTACGAAGGGGTCAAATGGAGGTTGGATTGTGATTACGGCAGGTTGGGCTTTCGCGGTGATGATCGGGATTTTTACGGCAAATGCATTCGGAAGCGCGGCTGCACATCTTAACCCCGCGGTAACAGTCGGCTTTGCTGTCTTAAAAAATGATTATACCCTGATTGCCAGCTACATTCCGGCACAGCTTATCGGTGCATTTCTAGGTGCCGTGCTTGTCTGGCTGCAATACCTTCCGCATTGGAAAGTAACCGAAGATGCTGGTACAAAACTCGCCTGTTTCGCTACGGATCCCGCACTGCGTTCTTCCGGACCTAACTTTCTGAGTGAATTTATCGCCACTATTTTATTGATTGTCGGCGTAGTCGCGATTGGCTATGCGGGCACTTCTGATCCCGAAAAAGGAGGGATTCCGTCGGGAATAAATCCCTATCTCGTCGGAATGCTGGTGTGGAGCATCGGGCTTTCACTGGGTGGGACCACTGGCTACGCAATCAACCCGGTTCGTGATCTGGGACCAAGAATTGCGCATGCAATTCTGCCGATACCAAACAAAGGCAGCTCCGACTGGGGCTACGCCTGGATTCCAGTCGTTGCGCCCATTGCCGGAGCTGTTATAGGAGGCTTGCTCCTCCGTTCTTTTTCGTTTTAGGTTACTTAATCTACCTTGATTTTGCCGCCGCCGGAGTAGCTCCGGTATTCGCCGCGGTACATTGCGTCAGCTGCTGCCGGGCCAACCGTAAAATTGCCTTTTGAAACAATCCTTACCTGGTAATAGAAGGTCTTAGCCTGTCTGTCTGCAGTTGTGAAGAAGTGAATTCTGTCATCCCGGATATCATAATATTCCGGTACAGATGCATCTTTGATCCACGGCATGTCACGCGGCTCGGTAATGCGCGGATTTTCGATTTCAAATCCGGCTGGCAGCAGATCGGTGACTACCACATTATCAATTGGTAGTCCATTCATGCTGGTTAGAGTCAGCTTTACAACCACCAGATCATTCTGATGAAAAGCGCCAACAGGTGTTCCATTGCGGGTCAGGAATTGCCGGCGAATGCTAAGCCCCTGGTCTTCTTCGGTGTAAGTACCTGTTGCCGACATTCCTTCCGTTTGTGCAAACCAATACAGATCGCCTTTCCCCTGCGTTTTGATCAATACCTGCTGACCAGCCAAACCTTTCGAAATTTTCAGCTCTTTCCCGTTAAAAGTCCCCACCTGTTTATTGCCTGTAGAAACAGTTGCGGTTACCGTGGATCCTGCACTTTTCCTGGCGAGTTTACCCAATGCAAGTACAGCGAAAACCGCCTTCTGCGTATTAAGGTAAGATGCCGATTGCACTGCTTGTGACAACTGCCGACCCAATGCAGGAATCTGCAGGTTACCCGGATCAGATTCCAGCAACGTGTTCAAAACAAGTGACATATTCCGGAGCGGGGAAGAATAACTTTCATCCAAACCCTGCCCTGCATGCTCAGTAACGTATTTTTTCGGTAACAATGCAGCAAAGCTTCGCGCGTCGCCTGCCAGCTGAAAAGCCGCTGCCAGCAGGTATTTGGAATCGGTAGTCAGCAGCTGCGCATTCTGTTTGTAATAGTTCATCGAAGGACGGTTCGGATTTCCATTCAATGCGAGTACGTAAAGAGAGTAAATCGCTTCGCGCCTTGCTACCAGTTTGCGGGTTTGCGTACCGGTGGGTCGGCCTTCATAAGCTAATCCGTCTCCCGTCGATGCGATTACCACTTCCTTGTTGGCAGTGGTACCGGATTGCTGTTTAAGGTAGTCCAGCGCGCGACTGACGGTTTTGGGATTAACTTCAAATCCAGCTCTTCTTGCTTCTTCCAGAAAGTGTACGGCGTAAGCAGTTGCCCACCAATCTTCCTGCGTAGCGCCCGGCCACATTCCCATTCCTCCATTATAAAGCTGCTGCGATTCGACTTTCCGGATCGCCTGCTGAATATTGGTCATCGGGTTAAAATCACTTTCGGCATTTCTCACCATATACACTGGCGCGGCCATTGCTTTTGTAAGATCGGCGAAGTAAATCTGCGGAAATGCTTTTGAAATCGTTTGTTCCAGACAACCGTAAGGATAGCCCAGCAACGTTGAAAGCGCCTTTCCTCCACCCTGCACGAGCGGCGACCGGCTCAGCACAATCTGGCTCCGGCTTGTGGCAGGAATGAAAGAGGAGCTCAGGTCGATCAATCCCTGACTGTCACCGGCGATCAATCCCGATTTACTTGTTTTCAGAAGCGGCGAAGCCGGGCGGATTGTCACTTCCGTTTCATTGACAAAAGTTTCTCCGAATGCATTGACTTTCACTGTCAGCTTTGCCAGCCCGATTGCTTGCGCCGCTTTCACAAAAAAGGTTGCCCTGCTTTCCTTGCCAGCCGGAACTGAAATCGTTTGCGCAGGTTGCGCGCCGGCCGACAGTGGGCCTTGCAGCTGTAAAGTCACGGTAGCATTCGCAGCTGTTTTGGTAGTGTTGCTGATATTAACCGGCAACGTGAGCTCATCGCCCGGACTGAAAAACCGTGGTACCGCGGCACTGATCACAATCGGATCAGCCACTTTCATATTCTTAGCCGCCGAGCCGAATGCATTATCTTTGTATGCAACGGCCATTACCCGCAAGTCGCCGCTGAATTGGGGGATATCAATGCTAAAACTAGCTTCGCCGCTTCCATTGGCCGTAATAATTTTGCTCCAAAAGGACACCAGCTCAGTTCTTCCGTTACTCAACGGATTGATTCTCCTTTCAAGATCAAAACCATCACCTCCGAAACTGGACTTACTCAGGGAAAGCTCCGGGAATAGTTGTGCATACAAATCGTGGCTGGTTACTTCCAATGCCCTTTTTTGATAGAAATGCGTGTAAATGTCAGGTGTTTTGAAATTCTTGATCTGTAATATCCCTTCGTCTACAACAGACACGGTAACCTGTGCATTCGGGGCCGTTTTGATTCTGATCTGCTGTTTGACTTTCGAGCGCGAACTTTCCGCTACTGTAACGGAAACCGGTAACTTTCTGTCCCGATTTTGCACAATTACCGGAGTAAAACCATGTGCAACCGTCAGCGGCATATCAGAATCGTGCATTTTGCGGATCAGCGTGGCTGTAACAAATACATTGGGCAAATGTTCGTCCTTGATCTTGAAGGTAAGTTCCGCGGCTTTTTTGTCCGTAGTAAGGATATGTTGTTCCAAAACCTGGTTGCGCTCCAAAGTCACAAGCAAGCGGCCGTCGAAAGGTGTTTTAAAAAGTACCTTCGCTTCGTCGCCTGTTTCGTAAACTTCTTTGTCGGTTTCCATCAAAACCCTTCCTTCATTGCTTACTTCAAACGAAGAATACTGCGTATTTCCGTAACCATAAGCATAAAAGCTGGCGAGGGTATAGTGCTTCGCTCCCGGCCTTTTCACCCTTACTTCGTATTCACCGGAGACAGTAGGCGCATAACGGAAAGTTGCCTTACCACCCGGCAAACGCATTGTATTGGAATAAACAAGCTTTTCCTTTTTCCGGGAGGTATACCGCAGCTGTTCATATCTTTTCTCTACCACAGTCTGATATTCCAGCTTTACTACCTCCACATTTACGCTACTTCCATTTTGCAGCTGTCCCTTTCCATTTATCCCAACGATCTCTACGGGAACAGGCGCATTGGTACCTACATAATGATCGGGTAAGCGAATCCCGTAAAATATCGGCTGTGTAAATACATCAAATCGCTGCAAGCGATTAACCGGCCTGCCATTTTCGTCAAAAACAGTTACGTAAATTTTCCCTTCCAGCACACCAATATCTTTCAGCCCGGCGCCAAGTAAGAAGGTTTCCTTTGCCAATCCGTTTTCATTTGTGATACCTTGCCGGGTGTCTTTTGCGAAGGGATCCTCAGACGGAATGTCGAAAGTGTACTCAGAAAACTCCTTTGGCAGAAACCTTTTTCGTGTAAGTTCATAGTCCATTTCATAAGTCCTGTTCGCTGCGGGCGGACCAAAAAGATTGACTGCAGTTGCAGTTAATGACACGGGATCACCCACCATATACTCCTTCTTTGCGCCGCTGAGGTCAACCTTGATCCTGTCGGGCATAAACTCTTCTACGCTGATCGCGTGCGAGCCGAGGAGTATATTATTAGCATTATAAACTTCCAAAACGTAAGTCCCCGTCAGCGCAGCCCGGTCCATTTGTACTTCGGTTTCCACCGCACCCTGCTCATTGGTTGTTTTCCGCCAGGTCCGGTATTCCCTTCCATTTGGTGTAACCATCCGCATTTTGAGCGGGATTTTGCTTGCTGTGTTCCAGTTGTGATTCCGGAGTACTGTATTGAAGTACATTGTTTCCCCCGGCCGGTAAATATCCCTTTGCCCGTAAGTAAAAGCCTGAAATCCGGATACATTATCCCGCATGCCCTCCACTTCAAAGCGCGAGGTTTCTACCTGGGTATCATTCAGAACCAGGTAATTAAAATCATCTTCCACACTAGCTGTCAGCAATGCGACCTTTAACCCTGGTGCCTTTTCTTCCAGCTTATCGACATGCGCAATACCTTTGCTGTCAGTTTTAAGTGTGTGTATAGTCTGATTATTGGAACTGATCAATGTGATATCAAGATCAGCAATAGGCTCATTGGTCTGGATAGAATTGGCAAAAACCCATAACTCATCTTTTCCCTGCTTGGCGATCAAACCAATGTCGGAAATGGAGATCAGCTTTGTGGCACTCAGATACGCTTCATTTGTAGAACGAACGGTTACCAGGTAAATGCCCTGGCGCTTATTTTCGTCAGGCAATGCAATGTTAAGCGCAGTTACTCCCTTGCTTTTGGGTAAATTCTCGGTATCTACATTCTTGAATACCAGCACATCACTCAAATTACTTTCCCAATCGTCGCTATACTGGAAGGCTCCGGTTTCTTGCCATGTATTATCTACTTCACCGTATTCTTTCCAGCGGTTCTGACGTATGTAGTTGAGGATGTTATTTGCATATAACTTAGAAATACGTACCTGGACCTCAGGAATGTTCACGATCTGAATACCAATGTTCTTAGATCCTTTCCCTGGCAGGTACACTGCTTTTTTATTCGTAAATGAAACAGCAGCCGGAAGTTTGCCAAAAAACAGGTCCTTCGAAGTTTCTTCTTCAAGGCTCCGGCCGAGCAATTCTTTTAAGTTTTTGTTAACCAGCAGTGTGTAAGTCTCCGTTTCACTAAAATCCCCTCGTAAAATGAACCCGTTAGCAGTTGGTTCTACCTGTTTAATCGTGTCGGGATTGATGCTGAATCCTTTTGAAATACTCTCCTTATCCAACTCGTGCGACGTAATCACACGGGCGTAGCCTGCATTGTTTTCAAAACCTGTCTGAACGTCGATCACCTGCAGGTGCAGCGGCGAAGGCAGGTTTACATTCGTTACCATTGGCTCTTTGCTCACATGTGTTCCATTCAGGATCTTAACTCCCGAATTTACAGTCAGCTTTACCGGAATCGCATTATTATCGGCTTTTCCCGCCTGGGTAAGCGCAAGTGTCACCTCCTGATCGTTGGACGAAGGCAGGACTTTGAACCCGGCATTGGCATTATCCACCGAGATCTGCAACTTCTGAGCAACTTCCTGACCATTGACCGGATAATTGAAAGCCAGCTTGATCCGGGCTTCCTGCTTACCTGTTTCCTGCGATATCGCCCACCAGCTTTCTGTCGCCGACAAGCTCAAAAAAGGTGTGTGAAAATCGAGCGGCTCTTTCGCAACGTCGTACTTCTTTTCTTCCGCCACTTTCCTGGTCAGCAGATCGGTCAGCTTTGCCTTGTAAGAAGTTGCCGCGCCAAATCCTGCAACCGGTGAAAATACAAGTTCATTTTCGGCAGTCCATTTGAACTTGCCTTTCACAGCCGGCTCAAATTGAATGTACTGCGTTGAGTCCCAGCTATTCAGGTCTGCCAGGGATACCAGGTCTTTATTAAAAGTAAAAACAAGATTCTGAGATAGGTTGATCTCATCTCCGAAGTTGGTACCTGCAATCCGCACCTCATTCAAAGAAGAGCAGCTATTGATAAGTAAGGCGAGCAGAGGAAGGAAAATGAATGCAGACAGGAAATTTTTTTTCATAAGAGCATATAAAAGAACGGATGATCTTTTTTGTAAAAATCACCCGTCTAATTTAACGTATATTGATTAATCACCTTGAACTTTCCAGCCCAAATGATTTAAAGGATTGAAATCCTTGATAACCGGTATTAAAAGGCTTCCATTACCTCTTCAATAGGTTTTGCACCTTCAAAAAATGAGAGTAAACGCAGCAAAATTGCCTCGACGACTGCATCCGGGCAGGAAGCGCCGCAGGTGAGCATAATGCGGGCTGGCTGGTGCTTGGGCAGGTAATTTTCTGAAACGATTTCCTCTTTTGAATGCAGATCGAAATGACGGATTAATTGCTTGTCCAGCAACTTGTTTACAGATTCTATGAAGTAAGTCGGCAGCTCTTGCTCGCACAGCTCCACCAAATGCGAGGTGTTTGAACTGTTATAACCTCCGGCCACAATCACCAGGTCTGCGTCCTGCGTCAGCAATGCATAAGTTGCATCCTGATTATCATTGGTAGCATAGCACAGTGTATCCCTGGTATTTGCAAAATGCGCTTCAACCTGGTCGGGAAGGAGATTGTAATGGCGGATCATTACATTTTTCAAAAAATCAGAAATGCCCTGCGTATCGGAAGCGAGCATGGTTGTCTGGTTAACCACACCAATGCGCTGCAAATCTTTTTCTGGGTTAAAACCTTGCGAGTACTGCCCCTGAAAGTCTGTAAAGAACTCGGCAGCCATTCTCTTTCCGGTCATATATTCAGCCAGGCGCTCGGCCTGGGCCATATTCTCGACGATGACCGTGGGTGCATTTTCCTTGCTGTGCGAAAATGTGGCGCGTGTCTCTTCGTGCTTGGGTTTTCCGTGAACCACAATCGTATAGTCCTTTTCGCCGATCTGTGCAGCCCGGTTCCAGACTTTTTCAACAAACGGACAGGTCGTATCGTACACGTACGAGTTAATGCCCAGTTGTGATAGCTTTTGCTGGTTCTCAACCGTAGTACCGAATGCGGGAACAATCACGATATCCTCCGTAGTAAGCTCTTCCCACGGAATCAGCTGATTTCCTTTGGTATCCATAATGAACCGCACGCCGCGGTCTGTCAAGTCGCGGTTTACATCCGGGTTATGGATCATTTCACTTAGAAGGAAAATCCGTTTACCAGGATTTTCGGCGATTGCTTTGTAGGCAATGTCAATTGCATTCTCAACTCCGTAACAAAACCCGAAGTGGCGCGCGATCAGGAATTGAACCGGCCCGAAATCAAGTACTGTTGGCGAATAATCGCGTTTCAGCTTGTCATTTTTGCGGCGGAATTCCTTGATCGGAGTGATAATCCGGCTCCTGTAAAAATCCGGGATATTGAACGTTTTCATTTACGAATTCGGTAGATTGCAGCTAACAGCCAAAGATACTATACTAAACTTCCTGAAGAACAATCTGCTGTTTATCATTGTTCAAATCTGATTTTTTTGAAAAAATTATAATGAACGTGCAACATGCCAGATGCATTGCTGTCTTTGTTACAGAACGTTCAAAAATTAAACCTTCTGCTTGAAAACACAAATATACCCAGACCGGCATGTCGAACTGGTGGAACGGTGTAAGCTCGGCGAGCGAAAAGCGCAGTACGAGTTGTACAAATCGTACTCAAAAGCCATGTTCAACATCTGTATGCGGATTCTGAACCATATGGGAGAGGCAGAGGATGCTTTGCAGGAAGCTTTTGTGGACGCATTTACCAATCTGCACCAGTTCAGGCAGCAGTCGACATTTGGCGCCTGGCTCAAACAGATCGTGGTCAACAAGGCGATCAACCATATGCGCAGCAGAAAGGTGAAATGGGTGGAGATTGACGAATACCAGGAAACAATGGAGGACAGCGTCGATACTCTGGGCTTTGACGAGCAAGAGACTTTGCTGGAAGTGGAGCGGGTGAGAAGTATGGTTCAAAAATTGCCTGACGGTTACCGGGTTGTACTGAGTCTTTATCTGTTTGAAGGTTATGATCACGAAGAAATAGGCGAGGTGCTGGGAATCAGCGAAACCACTTCGAGAACACAATATATGAGAGCGAAAAGGAAGCTGACTGAAATGCTGGTCAGATAGCATTAACAATATTTAACAAGGTATCTACTTAAAAAATACGGATTTGAAAAAATTATTTACCCATGACACGTTAATGAATCTATGAAAAATTCTTCAGATAAAAAGGATCGATTGGAGCGGTTTGTGAGAGATAACAGGGATGGATTTGATACTTTCTTACCGCAGGATTCTTTGTGGAGCCAAATTGAGAGCCAACTTCATCACGAAATTCCCGTCGTTCCCGAGAAATCCAAAAAAAAACTTAGGCGATTAAACAATCCCTACTTCGACTGGCGCATTGCGGCCGGCGTATGCCTTGCCCTTGGAATCGGGTTCCTGGTTTACCTTAATAATGAATACGGCCTCGCCCGCGACCCTCGTGTAGCGCTGAAAGTTCCCACTTACGCCCGGGAGCTCAACCAGTACAATGTTGCAATAGATCAGAAACGGGAGGAGATTATCAAGCTGGCGAAGAACAATCCTGAATTGTACAAGGATTTTGCTTCTGATCTGGAAAGTCTGGAAGTAAGTTACAAGAACTTGCGCTCCAACCTGGCAAATGCCCCTAACCAGGAGGCGCTGCTGGAAGCGATGATCCAGAACCTTCAATGGCAGGTAGATCTGCTCAATCAACAATTAGACATTTTGCAACGCATTAATCAAGTCAAAAATGACTACGAAAAAGAGAATAACAGCGCTCCTGTTATTTAATATAGCACTGATTTTACCCAACCTGCTCAGCGCAGGACCAGGTATCCCCGACCAAAACGGGCTAATCGAGAAGCGGAGGAACATTACAAAGGTTTTTGATGTGAAAAGCAGTGATATGCTGCTTGTCGAAAACAAATTCGGTCAGGTGAAAGTCAACCTTTGGGCCAAAGATGAGATCAAGGTAGAAATAGTCGTAACTGCCAATGCTCCCTCCGACGGCCGTGCTTCTGAATACCTGAGCGCAGTCAATATTGAAGAAAGAAGAATTAAAAACCAGATCAGCCTCGTTACCCGCATTGACAGAAGTCAGTTTGGCAATAATGGATGGAATAACCGCAAAGGTGAAAAGAACTATATCCGGATCGATTACACCGTTTACATGCCAAAAGAGAATGCACTGGTTGTGAAAAACGAGTTTGGCGATACAGATATTCCTTCATTTTACGCGCCATTAACGATAGATTCCAGGTATGGAAACTTTGTTGCCAATCACCTGGAAAACGCAGACAATGTTATCGATGTGCGTTACGGCAGTGCTACAATCGGGAAAATGGATGGTGGAAAGCTTGAATTTCAGTACTCGAAGCTGAGCCTCGATCAGGCAAAAAAGATATTGTTGGTCAACAAATCAGGTGAACTGAATATCCGCGATGTGATCACCTTGGATGCAGATATTGACTACTCAGGTGCCAAGATTGGTACGATCCGCGGTTCCGGGAAAATCAAGCTGAATTACTCGGGCAACTTCAAAATCGACGAGCTGACCAACTCAGCCCAGAATGTAGATATCCAAGCTGCTTATTCTTCGGTAGTACTACCGGCGGAGGCTAACCAGTTTAATGTGACTGTTTCTTACGGGAATTTCACCTATCCGACCAATAACGTGAACTTCTCAGTGCAGCCGGCTAAAGACCATAAATCGTATACATTGAAGCAGTACCAGGGAAAGATCGGCACCGGCTCTGGTACCAAGATTACTGTTAATTCCCGGTATGGCGATGTGAGACTAAAAGAGTAAGAACCTTTTTATTCTTCCAGAATTACATTGTAACTGAAATTCAACGGATCAAAAGCATTGTAAAGCTTCTGAATAAATTCGGGATCATTGATATAGAAACTCAGCAGATTATCATACCGTTCCTGGGCGATTCCGTTCGGGAACAGTTTGTTTTTAAGCGTCAGCAATTGCTCGATTTCCGATTCATGATTGCGTTCTTCCGCTCTCACGATGCGCTTTTCGAGTTGTCTCAAAGAATTCAGAAGCCGTGTTTGCTCCGCCTTCACAGCACCCAGCATCGTTTGATCCACTGCCACAGCTTTTGAAAGAATGGAATCAAAAATCTTGTTAAATTCTTCCTTTTCCGCATTCAGGTCCAGAACGCGCTCGCTGTTCCTTTCAATAAAAGTCTTCCGCAATGCGACTTCGTCGAGAAAAAGATCTTTATAGCTTATTTTCAGCTTACGCGCCTTTTTGCTCTGGTACCCATTGATATACAATGCAAAATTCCTCGGCATCAGGGCAGGGAAAGGTACATTGAAATGATCAAAAACTCCTTTCAGTTGCATCCAGTAAGGCACCTCTGACGGTCCACCAATATACGCAAGATTAGGTAGGATTATCTCCTCGTAAAGCGGCCTTAATATGACGTTGGGACTGAAAAGCTCAGGCCTGTTTTCAGCCAGTTCGAGTATCTCGTCTTCGGAGAAGGACAAGTCGGTATTAAGTACCTTGAAGGTTTCGCCTTCCTTTACAATGCGCTCCCGAAGGTTATTATCCAGATAAAATAAGTTGATTTCGCGCGCATTCAGCGGCGTATGGTAGCCCAGTGCATTGAGCTCCGAAGTAGTTTGCGAAACGATTTTCTCGCAAATGGAAGTAGTTAATTCTTCTTTTACAACTGGCAGAAAACTGCGTTTCAGATCTGCATTGTCGGCGTCGATACTGATCAGGCCATATTGCCCGAATAACTCGTGCATATAACATCGAACCGCATCAGCAAGCGAATTGTTTTCGAGATACGCTTTCGCGAAAAGCAGCGGCTTGTCAGGTAGTTGTTTTAAAATCACTTCCAGCTCTTTCGGGTTCAGCCGGCCTACTGCGCCTTTGTGTTCACCAGTCCATTTATGGGTTTGTCCAAACAAATGGAATGAAGCGATTTCTTCAAAATCATGATCCTCCGTCGCCATCCAATACACAGGCACGAAGTTGTAATCCGGGTAAGCCGCTTTGAGCGCTTGCGCAAGCTTAACCGCCGTGATGATCTTGTAAATAATGTATAATGGCCCCGTGAAGATATTCAGCTGGTGACCTGTTGTTACCGTGAAAGTTTTCTCATCAAGCAAAAGCGAGAAATCGGGATAATGCGGCAGACCTTTGTATTGCTGTTCAAGTACGTCCACCAGCGTTTTGCGTTTCCCTAGATCGAAGCTGCTCTTCTTTGCTATTACCTCCTGAAAATTTTCGAGCGTGGGAAAAGAGGTGTAAAAAGCTTCCAGCGCAGGTTTTTGGTCCAGATAATCGAGTAAAAGTGCGGGGAATTGCCCTGTTGTACGCAGATCCACAGTGTGCAGAGTCATGAAAGGTGGCTTTTCAGTAGCTTGAAGAGAATCCAACGTGTTTTACTTTTTGTTCATCTGTAACCAATCTTTTAACGAGAAAATCCCGGAATTTGGTTTCCCAAAGTTCCGCAATTTGAAGAAGAATAAAAAACCTTATTGAGGGCTACAAAAAGGCCGGACCTTACGCAGATCCGGCTTGATTTTTGGCTATTTTTTCGGACGAGCTCAGAGCTCAATACTGGTTTTTCTCAAAGAGCATAAGCATTTTTGGAGATCAATTCGTCCGCAATCCGCCTGCGCGCATCTTTCAGGTTTGACGGTTCTATTTTCGTAAATCGTTTCAATCCCATTAACATCACGTTCAGCTCGTCACTTTCGGCGAAGCTGGTAATGGCCGCTCTTCCGGCGCTGTTCACTTTTTCAACAGCCCGGTTGAGGTAAATGGCAGCGATATCCTTCTGTAATGCATTCTCTTCTTCACCCAGCAACTGAATGCTTTTTTCAACACGCAGCAGCACCGATTCGGCCACATATATCTCGATGACCATATCCGCCAGGTTCATGATGATCTCCTGCTCTTCCGATAGTTTCATCATAAACTTCTGCACGGCTGCACCTGAAACCATCAGCACTGCTTTTTTGAGGTTTTTCAAAACCTTTTTCTCTTTGGCAAAAAGCGTTTCTTCCTCTTCGGCACCAAAATCCGGAATGGACATAATTTCTTTGCCCACCGCGGCAGCCGGTCCCATTAAATCGAGCTGGCCTTTCATAGCCCGTTTCAGCAACATATCCACAACCAGAAGCCGGTTGATCTCGTTTGTTCCCTCGAAAATCCGGTTGATCCGGCTATCTCGGTAAGCGCGATCCATTGGCGCGTCTGCCGAGAAGCCCATTCCACCGTATATCTGCACACCTTCGTCTACCACAAAATCGAGTACTTCCGATCCGTGTACTTTCATAATAGCGCATTCTATTGCAAATTCTTCCAGCGCTTTCAGCTTGGCTTCTGAATCCTCCATTCCCTTCGATTGAAATGCTTCGATCAGATCGTCAATATGCTGCCCGACCCGGTACGATGCCGATTCAGTCGCATACATGCCAACTGCCATTTCTGCCAGCTTATGCTTAATTGCACCGAACTGGGCAATGGAATTACCAAATTGCTTCCGCTCGTTGGCATAATTAATAGCCTGCTCAGCCACTCTCTTCGCGCCTCCCAGGGCAGCAGCTGCAAGCTTAATACGTCCGATATTCAGGATATTAACAGCGATCTTAAAACCATTCCCGCGCTCTGAGAGCATGTTTTCAACAGGCACCAGGCAATCGTTGAAGAAAATCTGCCGGGTATCCGAGCCTTTGATTCCCATTTTATGCTCGGGCTCATTCATCGTAATACCGCCAAACGATTTCTCAATGATGAAGGCTGTGAGGTTTTTATCCGTCTGCCCGTTTTCTTCTATTTTGGCAAAAACAATGAAAACATCTGCGAAACCGCCATTCGTGATCCACATTTTTTGACCATTAATGACATAGTGCTTTTCATCGGTTGTGAGCTTAGCCTTTGTTTTGGCAGAATTTGCATCAGAGCCCGAATCCGGTTCGGTGAGACAGTAGGCTGCTTTCCATTCGCCGCTGGCCAGCTTCGGTAAATATCTTGATTTCTGCACTTCATTTCCATAATACAGGATTGGCAGGGTACCTATTCCGGTATGCGCCGAAAGTGCTACTGAGAACGAGTTACCGGCGCCGGTAGCTTCGGCTACAAGCATGGAGGTGTTGAAGTTCATTCCAAAACCACCATATTCTTCGGGGACAACCGTACCCAGTAAGCCCAGCTCACCCGCTTTGTCCATCAAACCTGATATTAAATCCGGGCTTTTTGCGTGGTCTATCTCGTCGAGTATCGGCCACACTTCCTTCGCAAGAAAGTCCCGGCAAGTATCGGCGATCATGCGCTGCTCTTCTGTAAATTCCTCAGGGATAAATATTTGAGAGGCTTGGGTTTCCTTTATCAAAAATTCGCCTCCTCTAATAGATGTTTTGTTCGCTTCTGCAACGGCCATATCAGTAGTAATTATAGAACGATGTGAAACAAAGGTATGCTTGCATACTATTGATAGTTTCAAATATAAACCATAAACAAGTTATGCGCGCATACTATCCTAAAATTTTGTGTTAAGGCTGCGTGAACTGGGTGTTCGCTATTGTTTGAAGATTCTGAATTGCTTTAAAAGCTCGCCGTTACTTAGAATCCGCACAAAGTAAATTCCCGATGAAAGGCCCGCGTCTGAGAGATCGATATAAGCAAGATTATCGGCCACCGTCACCAGACCAGGCGGCAGCGGAATGCGTTTTCCTCCAACTGTAACAATCTCATACTCCATTCCCTCGATTGACTGAATTTCGGGCAATTTGATGTTAATGATATTTTCAGTCGGATTGGGGTAAAATGCCCATTCAGCTATGTTCTTCGTGATATTAACAGAGTCACCGGCCGAAATACCGAACTGAATGGTCTGGGTAACAATCGCGGAATCCTCCTTTGCAGCGGTGACAGTAAGCGTATACCTGCCCGCGTAAGGTGCGAAACCTTTGTCATTCTCATACAGAGCATAAGGGAAAACCGCTGTTGTGGAAGTCCGTTTATAAGGCCCATCAAGTTGAAAGGTAACCCGATCGTATTCGAAGTTTCCGTAAGCATAAATATTCAGCAGCGGCGGCAGCGATTCGTGTGCCAGGACATCGTCGCCGACCAGCTTCCGGATAATGCGCTGCTCCACTTTACTTCCTCCACTTACCAGCTCAAAACGCAACTCAGGAGTCTGAACTTTCAGGATCAGCGGGATCTCGACATAAGCTCCTCCATTGTCATACGCCCTGACGATCAGCCTGTATTCGCCCTCCTCGGTAGGTGTTCCGGAAAATACATTCAATGCAAAATTGAGCCACGAAGGTCGGTTCTGGATCGAAATGGACGATATATACCCGTCTGGATCGCCAAAAATGTTAGTTGGCAAAATGTAATTAAAAGGCATGTTTACCTGCGCATACTTCACAGGAAGCGTACTGCTCGCAAACGGCGGCGCATTCAGGAACTGCGGCTCCACGACTTTGATCGTAAAGTAAGTCTCCACAAATGCATTCAGATCGTCATAAGCTTTGAAAATAATACGGTACTCGCCCAATGCGGTTGGAGTTCCGCTCAACACGCCATTTGAGAATTTCAGCCAGGAAGGCAGCTCACTTGCTTCGATCTTCGTGATTTCTCCATCGGCATCTGTAAATGTATTCTGAGGGATCGTGAAGGTAAATGCCTTATTAACAGCGACCATCTGGTTTGAGAAATTGGCATCTACGGTCGGTGGCTTGTTGGCATTTTCCCTGGTATCGACGCGGATAGTAAAGAAAGCAACCGTTGAACCACCTTCGTCGTCGGTACCTGTAACAGTAATGCGGTAGTCACCCAGCTGAGTTGGCCGGCCCGAGAGCTGCCCGTTCTGGAACCGCAGCCAGGGCGGAAGATTACTTACTTCCACTTTCACGATGGTCCCGTCGACGTCAGAAAATGTGTCAATCGGCAGCTTGTAGTTGAAATCTCTGTTCACCGGAATGATCTGCATAGGAACCGGCCTGAAAACGTATGGCATATAATTAGACGCATCCTTCCAATACTCCGGCGAAAGCAAGTCTTCTTCCAGCTTCACAGCCACGGGTTTGGGGTTACCTGCATTCGCGTAAGCACGTTTGGCCCATTCATCGAAAATCACTGCAATCGCGCCTTTCTTCTCTACCGCGGCTGACAGGCGGTAACTTACGGTTTCAGTATAATTAAAAGGTGTCACCGGCTGGCTCAGCCACTTGGATGAAGCCTGACGCAGGAAAGGCTCGGATCTGCCCATCTGTTCCGTTGTTGAAACAACGACTGCTACTACATTGGCACCGTGGGCGTAGTTTTCATCAATTTGCTTGAAATGCGCATTGTTATCCAGGTAGGAGCTTACAAACAGCTCATTAGCTGTAATAAAGTGCGCAGGCACATTGCTTTTCACAATATCTACCGACCACCTATGATCAAAAATGGGACTGTCATTGATTTTAATCCCATCCGCTTTTTCATTCAGATCTTTAAAGCCCAGTGTGCCGCGCATCACAGAAGCGGCATCGAAAACAGACCCGTAATCGGAAACAAACTTGATAGCCGGGTCGACCGATTTGATGGCCGCAATCATTTGGTCAAAATACTTTTTCATGACCTCATGCCGGTAAATATACCAGTCTTTCCCTGCCCGCTGGCGGAAGGATTCCTCGGGAGCCCAGGCGGTAAACGGCGGATACGGATCTTCGAAAGTCTTGTAGTTCATCCCCCAAAGGAAGTTCAACCGCTCAATTTTGGTATAATGTGCTTTCAGCCACGCGCGGAAACCACTTACCATTGTTTTGGAATAATCGTAAACAGCAGTATTCTCCTTTCCGCTCACAATCAGTCCACCGGGATATTCGCCTTCCTGCGTGGGGGTGTTGGTAACAGAAACATACAGGAGCTTATTATCCGTTTGTAGGTACTTATAGCGGGTAACTGTTTCCTTCACAAAGGCAAGTCCTTTATTGACAATGGCCTGGTTATCGAATCCATAAAACGTATCGAGGTAACCGCCCAGCAAAGGCTGGTCAGAATGGCTGAACTGGCTGTCTGATGGTTCCCAAAAACCTTTGATGCGGGTACTGTGGCGACCGAGATGAATGCGAAGTGCCACTTTCATACCCAGATCGGTGGCTATTTTAATTTGCTCGTCATATTTCGCCCACTTCGGAGTTTCCGTTGGTGAACTATAATAGACTTTATCCCAGGGAATGGTAATGTATACAGCATTGAGGCCATATTGGTGTGAAGACCGGATCAGGTCCGGCTCCGGGCCACGGTTATCTGCGTCGGTCAGGTTCAGCAGCATCAATGCGAGGTAACGCTGCGGGTCAGCTTCTGCAGTTTTCTGATCAGTTTGTGCTGAGAGTGGCTGCAGGAAAAAAGTCAGGCAGAGCGCCAGGTAACAAAGCTTATTGAAGAAATGAAATGCGTTCGCAGAATTGAACATGCTAAAAGTTTTTGTCAATTAATTTGATCCACTCATTGTACCCGTTTTCTACATTGAATTGACCTGCCCTTTCAATGCTTTTGGAACTGTCGGTTACGATCTCTCCATTGATTATTTTCCGCATTGCTTCAACCATTTGGCTCACACTCAAATCATTGGTTACAACACCCATACCATTCTGAACGAATTCAGACACACCTCCCGAAGGAAAAGAAACGATGGGTTTACCAAGCAACGCGGCTTCAATCATCACCAACGGAAAAGGGTCCTGCCGAGAAGTAAGGAGAAAGCCGTTTCCCGTGTTAAGGTAGTTATAATAATCTTCTTTTTGCTTACCTACCAGGTGAATTCTGGTCGCCGATCTTGAATTTCTGCATCTTTGTTCGGTATAATATACCATTCCATCATCGATTTTCGCCCCTACCCAGACCAGGTGAACGCGGGGATCGTTGAGTTGTTCGGCGATGTCGGGCAGCAAGTCAAATCCCTTCCGCTCAGAGGTCATTCCAGACAGTACCCACACAAAATCGCTTTCAGCAATTCCCAGGTTTTTTCTCAGCTCAGCAGTACGCTCTTTGCTGCTTTTGACAAGACTGCTGTCTATAAATGAGTAAAGTAACCCGATATTTTTACCACCCGAGTCTACTAATGCATCGCTGGTTGCCTTGGAGCAGCCGATAAGCAAATCGGAGTAATCGATAATGCTTTTGAAGTCGGGCCCGCTCAGGTAGGAGTAGGTCAGCGGCATTTCGTGAAAATGCGTCACCAGCTTGATTGAGAATTCCCTGGCTATCAAAACAGTTTCGGGAATCATGGTGGTATTCACATACCAGAAGTCAGCCTTAAAGTCGGTCGCCAGCTTGCGTAAATGTCTGTGAATGGGATTGGCCCCCAGGTGATAGGAGACTTTTTGAAGTATATTAAATTTGCGGGGAGCAATGAACCTCGGAATATCCTGCGGAAAATCGTTCAGCAGCTCGCCATCGGCAAAACTCACTATTCCGATGTCAAAACGGGAACGATCAATTTTTTTTAGAATGTACAACAGCATCATTTCTGATCCTGTTCGTGTTGCAAAGGGCGTGAAAAAGAGAATTCGTTTTTTGGTCTTGTTCATGAAGAGGCGGTTAAAAGGTCGATGTTTTCATAAGGTTTTATCTTATACGACCCTTTTTTCAGGAATAAGGTTGCCCAGAAATACTTTAAAAGCACACCTGTTTTTCTGACATAAATGCGCTGGGTCCGTAATTCAGTAAGAGGATTTCTTCGGCTCTTGATGTTAAATGCGATTTTCCATCCAAATACCACAGGTACCATCAATAAGTAATGTAAAATCAGCAGCACATACTGTAACGCGCCATATTGCTTCCGTACCCACAGAAAATTAGACACTTGCATCTGTGTGCTGAACCGGTTGATCCAGGAGATATTGGTCCTTCGGAAAGGGTTATTGTTTTCGAGGTGGATGAAAATGCAGTCTTTGAAATAACACAGCTTGCCCAGCTTGCCCAGTCGCCCCGACCATTCCACATCCTCGCCGTACATAAAAAAATCGTCACTAAACCCGCCTGTTTTTTCAAAACCCTCCCTCCGCAAAAAAATGAATGCACCCACAAGCCAGTCGTATTGGTCGGGGTCCTGGTATTGTGGCTCCGGATAAAGCTTGTTAATCGTCCGCTCGATAAAGCCGGCCGGGGGCACAATGAAAAAGGTTTTACGAAACTCGTTAAAGCTCTTGTAAAAAGGCATCGGAGTACCGTCGGGATAGTATTGCAAAGCGCCGCAGGCGATAATATCCTGCCGCTCGTTCATTCGTTGAAAACACCGGCCGATCACATTGTCGGTCAACAGGGTATCTGCATTCAGCAGGAGAAAATATCGACCGTTTGCAATGGACATTCCTTTGTTATTTGCGATTCCAAAGCCGGGATTAGAAGGTAAGTCGACCCAGCGGACCTCAGGAAATGTATCACGAACCAGCGACCCGCCTCCGTTTTCCGGATCATTATCTACAATGATTATCTCAAATGTAACCCCGGAAGTAAATTGATAAATTGACTTTAAACAATTGATTATGAGTTGAGGAGTGCGGTAATTAATGATGATGATGGATACATCCATGAAACAATCTGCAAGTTGGATTGGGCAAAAATAAAGAATCTCCGTGGAACATAGCCAAGCTGTCCACGGAGATCCCTAAATAAGTAGCATTTGTTATTTCCCGGCCTAATTAAGCCTTTCGAAGATCCCGGCCACTCCCTGGCCGCCACCTACACAAGCTGTTACCATCCCGTATTTCTGATTGCGGCGCTCCATTTCATTGAATAGCTGCACCGATAGCCTAGCGCCTGTCGAACCCAATGCGTGCCCCAATGCAATCGCGCCGCCATTTGGATTGACGATTTCCGGATCAATGTCAAGCTCCTGGATCACGGCCAGTGACTGCGCCGCAAATGCTTCGTTCAGCTCGATCTGCTCGATGTCCTGCAATTTCAACCCTGCCTGTTTCAATGCATTTGGAATAGCCGCCACGGGACCTATTCCCATAATTCTCGGATCGACGCCGGCCGTCGCGTAAGACAGCATTCTCGCAATCGGTTTTAGGTTTAGTCTTTTCACCATATCCTCTGACATTACCATCACGAATGCAGCTCCGTCTGAAGTCTGGGAAGAATTCCCTGCGGTAACCGACCCTCCGGCAGCAAAAACGGGTTTCAGCTTATTCAAAGCTTCCAGTGTTGTATCGGGCCGCGGACCTTCATCCTGGTTGATCACAGTCGCCCGCGTTTTCTTCTTGCCGGATGCAGCGTCGAAGTATGTTTCCTTAACCGTTACAGGTACGATCCCGTTTGCAAACCAGCCTTCTTGCTGAGCTCGCAAAGCTTTCTGATGTGATTGAAACGAAAATTCATCCTGCTTT
This sequence comes from Dyadobacter crusticola DSM 16708, assembly GCF_000701505.1. GTDB lineage: Bacteria > Bacteroidota > Bacteroidia > Cytophagales > Spirosomataceae > Dyadobacter > Dyadobacter crusticola. Next base: position 423,894 of record NZ_JNJB01000008.1, read on the forward strand.
TCGCGACTGATCTTGAAATCGCTTGCAACCTGCTCGGCTGTTAATCCCATACTCAGGTAGTAGCTCGGGTTGGTATGTGCGATTTCGTAGTTTAATGCAGTTTTCCAGCCCATGGTCGGTACCATCGACATGGATTCCGTTCCTCCTGCAATAATGCATTCGGCCATTCCGGCGTGTATCTTGGCCGACGCCATCGCGATTGCTTCCACACCAGAACCGCAGTACCTGTTGATCGTAATACCTGACACATTTTGCGGCAAGGCAAGCAGAGCCACATAGCGGCCCATTTGCATTCCCTGCTCCGCCTCAGGCACCGCATTCCCCACGATCACATCATCAACCTGGGTAGGATCAAGCTGCGGAATTTTTTCGAGTAAATGTTTGATCACCGCCGCACCCAAGTCATCGGGGCGGGTGAAACGGAAACCGCCTTTTGAAGCCTTACCAACTGCACTGCGGTATCCTGCAACAATATATGCGTCCATATGAAATTCTTAGTTCGATGAAAATGAATAATAGTATGCTGGCATACCATTGTAAAAATAAGAATTATACCTAAAACAACAAACCGCCGGAGTTTGTTTTCCGGCGGTTTGCAAATACCAAGTCTGTACTGATGGATTGTTAAAATTGAGGCGGGAAATCGCTACCCGTGAGTGGCTTCGGACGTTTGGCTATATCCGGCATTACGATCCATAAAATGATATAGAAGAAAATGGCCGGAAAAGTTACTGGGATGAAAACAGAGAGTACGAAAATCACACGTACTATGGTTACATCGGTTTGAAAGTAGTCGGCAAGTCCGGAAGCAACACCTCCAAGCATTTTGTTGGCTGTATTGCGGTATAATCTGTTATGGTTCATGGCTATGTCCTTTTATTTTGTTTTGATGTTTCAAAGGTACTGTGCATTACCCAGTAGCAGATTTCTTTCTTGACAAGCGGTGTATTAACCGGTAGAGCGGGCTTTAATCCCGGATATAAGATCAGAACTCCGATAGGAAAACGAAAGATGTTGTACAACAGAATTGTCAATGAATTACCTTTGGGATTAAAATGTTAGCGTGCTGACAATCTGACACTCCTTTACGGCAGGCTTAATTTTTTCGTTTTAGAAGAAAGTTATAAAAATATATAATCATGTTTAAAATATTCTCCAAGCTATTTGGCACAAAGTCCGAACGGGATCTGAAAGAACTGACTCCGTATGTGGATAAGGTCAATGCCGAATACGCGCTGCTGGCTTCTTTGACAAATGATGAGCTCAGGTTGCAGTCCGAAAACCTGAAACAGCATATATCTGATCAGCTCAAATCGATTGACGAGCAGATCGCTACATTGAGACAGCAGGCAAGCGACGAGCCTAATGTAGATAGTAAAGAAGCGATCTTTAAAAGAATAGATGCGCTTGAACTCGACCGAAATAAAGAACTTGAAAAAGTGCTTCTGGATATTCTTCCAAAAGCATTCGCGATTGTAAAGGAAACTGCACGCCGGTTTAAAGAAAACGACAGACTGGAAGTTACAGCTAACTTTTTCGACCGGGAAGTGGCCTCACGCAAGTCGCACATTACCATTGAAGGCGATAAAGCGTATTGGAATACAACCTGGGATGTAATCGGCCAGCCTATCAAATGGAACATGCTGCATTATGATGTTCAGCTGATTGGTGGTGTGGTTTTGCACCAGGGTAAAATCGCTGAAATGGCGACCGGTGAAGGTAAAACTTTAGTAGCAACTCTTCCTGCGTTCCTGAATGCACTTGCAGGCCAGGGTGTACATATCGTAACTGTAAACGATTACCTCGCGAAACGTGACGCTGAATGGAATGCACCTCTTTTTGAGTTCCATGGAATGCGTGTCGATTGCATTGACCGCCACCAGCCCAACACGGAAGCCAGAAGGAATGCTTATAAGGCAGACCTTACTTACGGTACCAACAATGAATTCGGCTTTGACTACTTACGTGACAATATGTCACGCACACCGGAAGAACTGGTTCAGCGCAAGCACCATTTTGCGATGGTCGATGAGGTTGACTCCGTGTTGATTGACGATGCGCGTACCCCATTGATTATCAGCGGCCCGGTTCCACGCGGCGATGAGCAGGAGTACCTGGAACTGAAACCGCGTGTTTCGAGGATCGTTGAAGCCCAGAAGAAGCTCGCGATGGAATTCCTGAACGATGCTAAAAAGAAAATCGCTGCGGGAGATAAGAAAGAAGGCGGACTTGCATTGTTCCGTGCACACCGCGGTATGCCCAAATACAAGCCACTTATTAAGTACCTCAGTGAATCGGGAATAAAAGCATTGATGCAGGAGTCGGAAGCAATATACCTGGCGGAAAACCAGAAATTGATGCCGGTAGCCGACGCGCCGCTCTATTTTACAATCGACGAGCGCCATAACAGCATTGAACTGACAGAAAAAGGTATCGACTTCCTGACGGGAGAATCAGAAGAAACCAACTTCTTTATCCTGCCTGATATCGCTGTCGATCTGGACAGAATCGAAAAAGACGCTTCCCTCAATGAGCAGGAACGCATTATCCAGAAAGAAGCATTAATCCGAGATTATTCTGTAAAAACAGCCCGTATTCACACAGTAAACCAACTTTTGAAAGCATTTACGCTTTTCGAAAAGGATGTTGAGTATGTGATTATCGACGGCAAAGTGAAGATCGTGGACGAACAAACCGGTCGTATCATGGAAGGCCGACGCTACTCGGATGGTTTGCACCAGGCAATTGAAGCAAAAGAAAGCGTGCGCGTGGAAGATGCCACGCAAACCTATGCGACCGTTACATTGCAGAACTACTTCCGTATGTACCACAAACTGGCTGGTATGACGGGTACGGCTGAAACAGAAGCAGGTGAATTCTGGGAAATCTACAAGCTGGATGTGGTTTCGATACCAACCAATGTAACAGCTGTACGGAAAGACCAGGAGGATAAAGTTTATCGCTCTGTCCGTGAAAAATATAATGCAGTTACCGATGAGATTGTGGAGCTTGTGGAAGCCGGCAGACCTGTGCTGGTAGGTACAACCTCCGTTGAAAACTCTGAGATCATCAGCCGGATGCTGACTTTGCGTAAGATCCCGCACCAGGTTTTGAACGCGAAACAACACCAGCGCGAGGCAGAAGTAGTAGCAGAAGCCGGTAAGCCGGGTACTGTTACAATCGCAACGAACATGGCCGGCCGTGGTACGGATATCAAGCTGACCCCGGAAGCAAAGAAAGCAGGTGGTTTGGCGATTATTGGTACAGAACGCCATGAAAGCCGCCGCGTGGACAGACAGCTGCGCGGTCGTTCCGGTCGCCAGGGTGACCCGGGTTCTTCTCAATTCTTTGTTTCTCTGGAAGATAACCTGATGCGCTTATTCGGTTCTGACCGGATGGCGAAGGTAATGGACCGCATGGGACTGGAAGAAGGAGAAGTGATCCAAAGCGGAATGATTACCAAGTCGATCGAGCGCGCGCAGAAAAAGGTGGAAGAAAACAACTTTGGAATGCGTAAAAGATTGCTGGAATACGATGATGTGATGAACTATCAGCGTGATGCAATCTATACCCGCCGTCGCAATGCATTATTCGGTGACCGTCTTGCAGTTGATATTGCAAACACGTTATTTGATGTATGTGACGAATTGATCAGCACTGCCGGAACTTACGCTGAGCTCGAACTGGCGTCTATTACGACGCTGGGAATGGAATTGCCATTCAGCGAGTCAGAGTACAATAGTTTTAAGCCAACTGATCGTGCGCAGAAATTGTACGATGCAGCTGAAAAGCAGTATCAGGACAAAAACAATGCAATTGCACAAAAAGCATTGCCGGTATTGCAATCTATCTACGCGGAAAGAGGCGCTACGGTTTCAGAAATAATGATTCCTTTCAGCGACGGACTTCGTCAGACCGGTGTAGTTGTTGGTTTAAAAAAATCTGTTGAGAACGAAGGAAAGGAAATTACCCGTGAAATGGAGAAAGCAATCGTGCTTTCGCTGATCGACCAGGAATGGAAAGAGCATTTGCGCGAAATGGACGATCTGAAACAATCCGTGCAGAATGCGGTTTTCGAACAGAAAGATCCTTTGCTGATCTATAAGTTTGAATCCGTTGAGCTTTTCAAACGCTTCCTGAGCAAAGTTAACTTTGATATGATCTCCTTCCTGATGAAGGCAGATATTCCGCAGGAAGAAGCGGTGCCAGCAAGTGCAGTACAGCAAACAGTACGCCGCCCAACGCCGCCACCTGCATTGCATACCAATAAAGAAGAAGAGTTTGACGTGGACGTAGAAGATCCAAGTAAATACGCCCGGACCGAATCCACCACCAAGGCGCAGCCTGTGCGTGCAGAACGCGTTGCGGACAGAAACCAGAAGGTTTCTGTTCAATACAGGGACGGACGGATTCTTCGCGACGTGAAGTTTAAAAAAGTAGAACAGGAAGTGAAAAACGGCGATTGCGTTGTAATCGAGTAGTCCATTTGAGTTCTGTTTAAAATACCAGCCCTGCCTCTCGTTTCCGAAAGGCAGGGCTTTTTGCTGCCGTTAAATCAGGATTTATACGATATTTGCAGTGTTGAAAGCATTAACGAAAACATTCTATTAGCATGAAACTCCATCGGGAAGGCTATACCATTATTTTAATCACAATTATTGTTCTGGTACTGATCAACTTAGGAATAAATTATCTTCTTCCTGATGGATACTGGATTCCGCGGCTGGTACTGATCGGCAGTATCTTCGTTTTCCTGCTGGTCGTTCAATTCTTCCGCGTTCCCAAAAGAAATGTCCATAAAAGTGATCGCCAGATCGTAGCGCCTTGCGACGGAAAAGTGGTGGTAATCGAAGAAGTTGTTGAAACAGAATACTTCAACGGCCCGAGGAGACAGATCAGCATTTTCATGTCACCTCTTAACGTTCATATCAACTGGAACCCGGTCAGCGGGATTATCCAATACTTCAAATATCACGCAGGACTGTACCTGGTTGCCTGGCATCCGAAATCAAGTACCGACAACGAACGCACCACGGTGGTGATCAGGACTGTTGAAGGAATTGACGTTTTGTTCCGTCAGATCGCAGGTGCAGCAGCGCGCCGCATTCGCTGGTACATCAAAGAAGGCGATAAAGTAGAACAAAGCACGGAAATGGGTTTTATCAAGTTCGGCTCCCGCGTAGATATATTTGTCCCGCTTGACGCGGAGATCAAAGTGAAGCTGCAGGACAAAACAGTAGGAAGCGTAACTGTGCTCGCTGAATTAAAATAAGCGCCAGCTCAATATTTGTTCAAAAAACTGAGGAACTGCTCCCGGATAAACCACCGCCATAAACAGCATTCCAAAGATAGCTCCGTACATATGGGCGCTGTGATTCACATAACTCCTACCACGCTTGCCTTCATAAAAGGAATAACCAAGAAACAGGAGGCCAAATATGAAACCCGGCATACAAATGAAGAAATAAAGGCAGATCTGCATGAGCGGCGAAAAAAGTATTGCAGCGAAAAGCACAGCTGAAACCCCACCAGAAGCGCCAAGGGAGTTGTATTTGGAGTTATTCCGATGTTTTAGAAAAGTCGGGATATCGGAAACAATAATACCTACCAGATAAAGAAAAAGAAAATACAAAGTCCCGCTCGGCCCGAAGAGCATTGCGAATAATCTTTCGATCCCATCCCCTACAAACCACAAACTGAGCATATTAAATATCAGGTGACCAAAATCTGCGTGGACAAAGCCGGAGGTAAGGAACCTGTAATATTCATTTTTTTGCCTGACCCGGTACGGATTCAGGATCATTTTGTCCATTAAACTGTAATTATTGAGCGCGTAGTAGCTGATACCCGAGGTAATAATTACAAGTATGAGGGTTATTGACATAATTCAGTGAGTTAGTAAGCTATTATTTTTCACGTTCAACCAGCTGCTGGACGAATTGCAGTAGCGATTTTTTCCGGGTTTCTTCCACATTCAAGCTCCGAAGGTTGGCCAGGCCTTTTTCAAAATAAGTATTGATCTTCTCCTCGGTAAACCTGCGGATATCCAGCGACTCATAAATGGCTTTTACCGCACTCACCTTCGCTTCGGGATCGAACTGCTCGGCGGAAATCCATTGGTCGAGCTCTGCTTTGATTGACCCTGTCGCTTTTGACAAAGCTTCTATGAGTAAGAACGTCTTTTTGTTTGCGATAATGTCGCCGCCTACCTGCTTCCCGAACTTGGAAGGATCTCCATAAACATCAAGCAAATCGTCTTTCAGTTGAAAGCCAATTCCCATATTTTCTCCGGCCGAGTACAGCAGCTTCACCGACTGTTCATCAGCCCCGCCGATTATCCCGCCTAATTCCAAGGCAAAACCCAGCAGAACCGAAGTTTTGAGCCGGATCATTTCAAGATACTCTTCCTCCGTCACATTCCAGCGTGTTTCGAAATTCATATCCAGTTGCTGTCCTTCACATACTTCAGAAGCTGTTTGATTAAAGCGCGCCAGCACAATCCTCAGATGCTCTTTCGGAATATCAAGCAACAGATCGTACGCCCGGATCAACATTACGTCGCCAGATAATATAGCTGTATTTGCATTCCACTTTTCGTGCACGGTTGGCTTGCCGCGGCGCAGCGGCGCGCGGTCCATAATGTCGTCGTGCATTAAAGTAAAATTGTGAAATACCTCCACCGCCATAGCCGGCTTGATCGAATGCTCCACATCTTCAGAGTAGATCGCCGAGGCCAGCAGCGTCAGTAAAGGCCGGAAGCGCTTTCCATGCAGCGACATAATGTAGCTGATCGGCTCGTAAAGCTCCACAGGGCCTACGCCATAAGTATGCTTTTCAAATTCAGACTGAAGCTTTTGAAGTAGTTGGTCGGGGTTAAGCATTGAATGCAGAAATCGCCTGAAAAAGCCAGGGCGCAATGTTTGTTATGAACGTTTTTATCAATCCGGAGACTTATGCAAAGTAGCGGATTTTCCTTGTCTTGCCGACAGAATTCGAGGATAAATTCGCTTTTTGCCATTGTGGCGCTATTCTGCAACATTATCATAACTTTAAGATTCAATCTCACTTTTACTTAAAAATGCCATTTCATCAGTACTTCAACGGCGATATACTAGCTATAAACGAGCCCGTTTTCCAGACGAACGATCTTGGATTGCTCCGTGGCTACGGACTTTTTGACTATTCCAGGACTTATAATGGTGTACCATTCCGGTGGGACGATTACTGGCAGCGATTTGAAAATTCAGCAAGACTGCTCAAACTGACCCTACCGGTTACCCAGCAGGAAACAGAGAAAATCCTCGCAGATTTATACGCAATGTCGGGCGAACAGGAAGTAGCATTCCGCTTTGTACTTACCGGAGGCTATGCGCCAGACAGTGTGCATGTAGTACAGCCCAACATGCTGATACGCACAGAAGCTTTGCCCCAGGATAATCCGGCGGGCAGGTTGAAAGGCATTAAAGTGATCCCGTACGAGTACGTCCGCGATTTACCCGAAATCAAAACCACTAACTACGTGCACATGGTTTTGATGGCCGACGAACTGAAAAGGCAGCAAGCCGCTGACCTGCTTTTCTACAAAGATGGTGAAGTGAGTGAGTTGACGCGCAGTAATATTTTTATTTTCCGAGGCTCAAAGCTTATTACTTCCAACAGAAACATCCTGAATGGAATTACCCGAAAAGTTATCCTGGAAATTGCCAAACCACATTTCGAAATTGAAGTACGACCAGTTTCGTATCAGGAGGTAATCACTGCTGATGAGGTATTTACAACCAGTACGACAAAGTGGGTTATGCCCGTTGTGCAAATCGGAGAGCAGCCCATAGGCGACGGAACTGCCGGCAAGCAGACGCTTTTTTTACAGGGACTTTTCGAAAAGCTGGTTTTGAACTGGGGCAAATAAAAAAGGTGACTTCCCGCGGGAAGCCACCTTGCATTCGCAACAAGTCAACTTAGTTAGGCGCATTCGGTGACTCTTTGTTCACGATCGGCCACACGCCCGGACGAGGTACACTTACGCCTTTCGTCATGCCTTTTGTCATGGCATCTGCCCCGAAATAGTACAGCGGCCAGCCTTTGTAGGTCAATTGCTTTTTACCAAAAACAGTGATTGTACCAAACTGTGTCTTATCCAATGCAGACGGAATTTCGTCAATGCTGGATACTTCATAGATCGGCCAGGTAGCATCGTGCGTCGGGTCATTGTTCGTGAAGTTGTTGTTCATCGACGAATCCCGCGCAAATGCATACAATGTGCGACCGAGACTATCTACCAGGAATTGCGTTTCGGCCGTACCCTCGGTATAATCGGCTTTATAGGATTTCCCGTCGTTTCCTACCAGCTGCGCATTGGAGAGCATAACAGTGTATTTGGTTTTAGCCACATACCAGGCATTGTTAACACCTTCTCCCTTTACCTCGCCCGGCGCTGCGTCGTTGGCGAAATAGTAAAGCGGCCAGCCTTTGTAAGTAGTCTGCGTAGCGCCGTCAGTGCGGGTAATGTTGGCGAAATCAGAAGCTTTCAAACCAGCATCCAGTTTCAATGAAGCAGGGTTAGCGACTGAAAAAACCGGCCAGGCAGCGAGGCAGGGACCAGTACAAACTGAGGTATTGCCCGCATCTTTGGTAAAAAAGTAAAGGGTTTTGCCATTCTTGTCAGTCAGAACCTTGCCAAGCGAGCTGGTTTCTTTCAGCATGATGTCATTTGGCGTTACCGGAGTTTCGCTGTCATCGTCGGAGCAGGAGACTGTCACTGCCAGCAAAGCTCCCAGTATGAACAGCATTCGCGTGATTGAAAAGATTTTCATCGGAATTAAATTATTGTTAGAGATGAATTGATTTGTCCCGAATACGGTCAAAATCTCCCGATGGTTGCGTAGCTTCTTTTTGCCAAATGCAGCTGCTCACTAATAAAAAAGGCGCAGCCAGATAGCCGCGCCTTCATTCATCTTCAATAAAACTTAACTCCAACCCTGTGCAGTCAGCGGAATGCGGCTGTCGGATTTAGTATGTATGGAAACACCTTCGCTCTTGTCCGCAATGTACCCGACGAATGTGATCTTCGGGTTGTTTTTAATCAGTTCATAAGCAGATTGGGACACTGTAAACAACAGTTCATAATCCTCACCTCCATTCAATGCGGCTGTTACCGGGCTCAGGTTCAATTCCGAAGCCGCCAGAAACGTTTGCTCATCAATAGGAAGCCGCTCTTCAAATACCACCGCTCCTACACCCGATTGCGCGCAGATATGCAGCAGGTCGGAAGCCAGTCCGTCCGAAACATCTATCATGGAAGTAGGTATGACCCCGGCTTCTTCGAGCTCGTAAATCACGTCCATTCTGGCTTCGGGCCGCAGTTGGCGCTGAATTACGTAGTCTTTACCGTCCAGCTCAGGCTGCATTTCAGGATTGGCAAGAAAAACCTGCTTTTCGCGTTCCAGCAGCTGCAATCCCAGGTAAGCACCGCCCAGATCGCCCGTTACGCACAGCAAATCATTCGGTTTGGCAGTATTCCGGTATACGATCTTATCCTTTTTTACCTTGCCAAAAACACTAACTGAGATAAGCAATCCTGAGCGCGAAGAAGAAGTATCTCCGCCTACAAGGTCTACATTGAAATCCTTGCATGCTGTTTTAATGCCCGCATAAAGCTCATCGACAGCCTCTACAGAAAAGCGGTTGCTGATTGCAATACTCACTGTCACCTGGCGGGGTATCCCGTTCATTGCAGCAATGTCCGACACATTTGTCGCGATTGCCTTGTAACCTAAGTGTTTAAGCGGAAAAAAAGTAAGGTCGAAGTGCACACCTTCCAACAAGAGATCGGTACTAAGCAAACCGTATTCTTCGCCTAAATCAATTACAGCTGCATCGTCGCCAATGCCGCGTACAGTATCCGGCAACACCGTTGCCACTCCTTTATTTATTCTCTGAATCAGCCCGAATTCACCCAGGCTGCTGATTTCTGTTCTGCTTTCCATACTGTAAAATTAGACAAAAAAAGCGAAGCCGGTTCTGGTGAGGACCGGCTTCGCTGTGGTATCTTCTATTAATTATATGCTGTTGACTAGGGATTCGTCAATGTATATTCGTTGATCGTGCCTCCTGTTTTCGAGCTGCCTTTCAAACGCGTCAGCACGAGCTTTGAATCTTCCAGTGTATTGATCGTAAATTCGATCGTTCCGCCGGTTCCGGTAGGCTGTGGTACCAGGTCTTTCAGGATCAATTTGGTATCTCCTTCGAGGGCCCAGTTTCCGTTGAAAGTGACTCCATCGTAGTCGGTCAGTGTAGCGGTCATTGCTCCTGACGCATTGGTCAAAGTCAATCTGAAACCTGAATATCCCGGAACTGAATTATTGGAACCTCCTCTCGTGTAGGCCACTGCACTTCCGTGTTTCACCGATTCGGCAGTCCACGCTTTCGCAATTCTTTCAGATGCCGGCTTTACTTTCTCCTTACATCCTGCATTTATCAAAGTGACGATCAGAGCGATACACCAAATCAGAGAGTAACTTTTTTTCATATTTGTATTTCCTAAATTTCTTAACACAACGCCAAGTTCCTACTTTTTAGTCTTATTATCAAAATATTCAGTGAAGATCATTTTAATTTTTACCCACTGGCTCCGATCGCTAAATTGCACGGTCAAATCATATTTTATGAAAGAATATACGCACGCGCAACTTGCACTCAGAAACGGGCAGGACAGAGAGGAAATCTGGTGTGCGTACAAAGGGATCATATATGATGTAACCTCCTCCCGTCTGTGGCGCAACGGGCACCATTATGAGCATTGGGCCGGGCAGGACCTGACCAAAGAGCTGGGTGACGCGCCGCATACCGATCGCGTTTTCGAGCGTTTTAATGTAATTGGCCGCCTGCAGTCGAAAAACTAGTCAAATCCAATGCAAACCTATTTAATAGCAGATAGCGGATCCACCAAAACCGACTGGGTAATTACACGCGAAGGTGTGCAGCTTGCCGCATTTCAATCTGCCGGTATCAATCCATTTTACCAAACAGCCGAGCAGATCATTCCTGTTCTGAATGAGCAGGTTATTCCTAATTTTACGGCACAAGTTGACCGCATTTTCTTCTACGGAGCGGGCTGCGCGGATGAGAAAACGAGCCGGCCTGTTCTAGATGCATTGTCGCATTGCATTCCTGCTGCTGCACAAATTGAAATCGCATCGGATATGCTCGGCGCAGCGCGTGGCCTGTGCGGGCGGGAACCCGGATTGGCTTGTATCCTGGGTACAGGTGCAAATAATGCATTTTACGACGGTGAGAAAATCGTGCATTCCATTGGTTCGCTGGGTTTTTGGCTCGGAGATGAAGGCAGCGGCTCTTACCTGGGGAAAACACTGGTCGTGCAATTCCTGCAAAATGAGCTTCCCGCCGCATTGCATGAAGATTTTGCAGTTACTTACCCGGAAATTAACAGGTTATATGTTTTGGACAATGCTTACAAAAAACCTTATCCAAACCGGTTCTTCGCAGGCTTTTCACAATTTATCTCCGCACATATCGCAGACAGCCACATGCAGCATCTGGTAAATGAAGCATTTTCTCTTTTTACCGAAAAATACATCCTGAAACATCCCAACGCGGCTGATTACCCCGTCCATTTTACAGGCTCCGTTGCATTCTATTATCAGGCAATCCTTCAAGAAGTACTTGCTTCCAAAGGCCTGCAATGCGGGCGCATCCTGAGGACCCCACTCGACGGGCTGGTTCTATACTATTCGTGAGGCAGTCAAAGCGTTAATGAATGTTAAACCCGCACGTCCGGTACGCTTATAAAGTTATAGCTAAGGCCAATTCCTTTTATTGGCCTTAAATTTGCTATTATCATTGTGCTATGTCGAGACGAACCATTCAATCACTCACCGTTTTTTCTGCGCTCCTGATTATAGGCGTGGTAATCACGCAGATTTTTTGGGTAAAACAGGCGCTCGATCTCCGGCACAGGCAGTTTAACCAGAATGCGCACGTTGCTTTACAGGATGTGGCTGCCAAGCTGGCCAAAGTCAATGGGGTAATGCAAACCAGCAACCCGGTTGAGCAGCTTTCGCCCGAGTATTTTCTCGTTAATACCAATTCCACCACGCAGCCGGACCTGCTGGAAGTTTTTATCAAGGATAGTTTTCAAAAACATAATCTCATCGCAGATTTTGAAGTGGGCATTTACGATTGTACCACCAACAGAATGCGGTATGGCATGTCGCTGAGCACTAAAACCAATGCGAAACTTCCTGCCACAACTGCCAATTTTATCAAAACAGATAAGTATCCCTACTATTTCGGGGTCCGTTTTCCGGAGCAGGAAACCTACTTTGCAGGCAGCATCAACCGCGCCATCTGGTCGTCGGTGCTGGTGCTGGTGGCAGTTTCGCTTTTCGCGTATGCATTATTTGTGATTTTGAGACAAAAGCAGCTGTCGGAAGTGCAGCGCGATTTTGTCAATAACATGACCCACGAATTGCAGACGCCGATTTCAACAATCCGCATTGCTGCCGATGTGCTTAATTCCGACCATATTATCACGCAGCCGCAACGGCACAAAAGGTATGTTCAGATCGTGCAGGACGAGATCCTGCGTTTGCAGGGACAGGTAGAAATGGTCCTTTCAATGGCGAAAGCTGAACGTAACGTACTGACTTTGCAGAAGGAAACAGTTCACGTAAACGAAATGATTCAGTCCATTCTGCTTCCATTTGAAGGAAAGGTGAAGTTTCAGGACCAAACGGAAAATAACGTGATTGAAACCGACCCATTTCACTTCCGTTGCATGATCAACAACCTGATTGATAATGCATTGAAATATTCAGACGATGATCCCGAAGTGAATGTGGCAACTTATAATCAAGGTAAATGTCTGATCATCGAAGTCCGCGACCAAGGTATCGGCATTGCGCCGGAGTATCAGAAAAAGATTTTCAACCAGTTTTTCCGCATTCCCTACGGCGATGTACATAATGTAAAAGGCTTCGGAATAGGGCTGAGCTATGTGAAACAAATTGTGCGGGCGCACCGTTGGAAGCTCGAACTGGAAAGTACATTAGGCAAGGGAAGCACGTTTAAAATCTCAATTCCCCAGAAACAACACGCATGAAAAAACGAATCCTGTACGCAGAAGACGATCCAAACCTGGCATTCGCGACCAAAGACAATCTGGAAGAATATGATTATGAGGTGATTCACGCCTCCGACGGCGCAGAGGCGCTCGACTTCTTTGGCAAAGAACATTTCGATATCTGCGTGCTGGATATTATGCTTCCCAAAATGGACGGTTTTACGCTGGCCGAAAAAATCAGGGCTGCTGACAGCCAGGTTCCCATTCTTTTCCTCTCGGCCCGCTCATTGCAGGAAGACAAGATCAAAGGTTTGCGGCTCGGCGCCGACGATTATGTTACCAAACCTTTCAGTATCGAGGAATTGAAGCTGCGGATCGACGTTTTTTTACGCCGCAGCAAATCGGAACAACCTGCGCCTGTAAAGTCGAATTCCAGCAAGGTTGGACAATACGCATTTGATTTTCAAAAGCTTACATTGAACCTGAACGGAGCTAGTCAAAATCTTACATTCCGGGAAGCAGAGGTTTTGAAGTACCTGGCCGAGCGCCCGGACCAGGTAATCCGCCGGGACGAACTTTTGAAGGCGATCTGGGGAGACGATGATTATTTCATGGGGCGAAGCCTCGATGTTTTTATATCAAGATTGAGAAAATACCTGTCTGCTGACCCGGAAATCCGCATTGACAATGTCCACGGAGTTGGGTTCAGAATGCGTTGGTAATATGATTTTTAAAAAATTTCTATCACTCACATTTGTTCAGAATAAATTAATTACACATCTTTGCACCCTCATTTGGAAAAATTGCAAGGTTATGGCTAAGGTTTGTCAAATTACAGGTAAAAGAACTCGCGTTGGAAATAACGTTTCTCACGCTAACAATAAAACAAAGCGCAAATTCTTCCCGAATTTGCAGAAGAAACGTTTCTTCCTTCCTTCATCAGGAGAGTGGGTTACGTTGAAAGTAGCAACATCAGCTCTTCGTACCATCAATAAAAACGGTATCGAAGCAACTATACAGAAAGCATACGACAAAGGAACACTTACGTTCTAAGGATTTTACGAATTTATTTTTAAAGGACTTCTTTTTATCGGGAAGTCCTTTTTTCGTGCACTTACCTTAATACATTAAATTGTCTGCATGACCGGCTCCGGAAAGATATTCCTGTTACTAGGCTCTAATCTGGGCGACCGTGCCGCTATCTTGAAGCAGGCCAGAGAAATGATCGCGGAAATCGCGCCGATCATTTCCGAATCCTCTATTTACGAAACCGAGCCTTGGGGAATCACCGATCAGCCTGCATTCCTGAATCAGGTCATTGAAGTGAGATCCGCTGAGGAACCAGAGCTGCTTCTCACTCATTTACTGCAGATCGAGCAGGAACTCGGTCGTGTCCGGAAAGTAAGGTGGGGCGCGCGGCTGATCGATATTGATATGCTGTACTACGGCGACACAATCCTTGAAAACACCACACTCACTTTGCCACATCCCCGCATTAAAGAACGTAGGTTTACATTAGTCCCACTCTCAGAGATAGCAGCCGATTTTTTGGACCCGAAATTAAAAAAGCCGGTTAGCCAGTTACTCGGAGAATGTACCGACCCAAGTCAAGCATCAAGATATTCTTGAAATAATTATATCAAAAGAATGTGCTTTGGTTTTCCTGCATTGACCATTGACTCCATTTTTTAGTCAGTTCATCACTTTTTTCTATCAACATACCGCCTTTAAACCTTGTTTTGTTGCCGGTAAGCTCAATGAATACAACATTTATCCTTTTTAGTAAAGGGGATTCTGCTTTTGAGTTGTCAATCTTTTGAATAGAAAAAATTCAATATCCGAACGAAAATCACGTCCATGAAAAACAAAACATTCTACCTGTTATTAATGCTGATCGGCACTTGCCTGCATGTATCTGCTCAGAGCCGGCACACGGTAAGCGGGTATGTCAAAGACCAGGCTAATGGAGAAGGGCTGATAGGCGTTTCCGTTTACGTACGGGAAGCTTCCACCGGCGTGGTGACCAATCCCTACGGTTTTTACTCCATTACCCTGCCCGATGGAGCTTACACGCTTGTTTTCAGCTACATTGGCTATCAAAAAGTAACCAGGGAAGTGACTCTGGATGCTGATAAGACGATCAGCATTGAAATGGAAGACGAGAGCAATCAATTGCAGGAAGTGACCGTTTCCACGCAGCGGGAAGACGAAAACGTTCGCAGTATAGAAATGTCGGTGAATAAGGTGGAAATGAAAACCATTCGCAAAATGCCTGCATTACTTGGTGAAGTAGATCTGATCCGCAGCATTCAGCTGCTGCCTGGTGTTACCACAGTCGGTGAGGGCGCGTCGGGTTTCAATGTACGTGGCGGGGATGTTTCCCAAAACCTTGTTTTGCTTGACGAAGCACCTGTTTATAACTCCTCCCACCTTTTCGGATTTTTCTCGGTCTTCAATCCTGATGCTGTGAAAGATGTGAAACTGATCAAAGGCGGGATTCCGGCGCAGTACGGTGGAAGGATATCGTCTATTCTGGATGTGAGGATGAAAGAAGGTAATTCAAAAAAACGCGAGGTGAATGGCGGGATCGGTACCATTTTCTCGCGACTTACCTACGAGCAGCCTTTTGCCAAAGGAAAAGGATCCTTCATTGTTGCCGGCCGGAGGTCTTACATTGATATCCTCGCAAAGCCATTCCTGAATTCTGACCTGCGCGATTCTAAATTTTACTTTTACGATCTGACGGCGAAAGTCAACTACCAGCTTGGCGACAAGGATACTTTTTATGCTTCGGGTTATTTTGGTAAAGACGTTTTCGGCGGCGGCGATTTTGGTTTTGGCTGGGGAAATGCAACTGCCACCGGTCGCTGGAACCACATTTTCTCTAATAAGCTCTTCATGAATTTGACGGGCTATTACAGCAATTACGATTATTCGCTCGGGCAGAATGTAAATGATCCGAAAGCAAAAGACAGGTTTGACTGGAAATCAAAGATCATCAGTACCAGCTTGAAACCAGATTTCACCTTTTACCTCACACCGAATAACCAGCTTACTTTCGGCGGGCAATACATTTATTATGATACCCGCCCGGGCCGCGCAGTCGCAGTGTCGGAAGGAGAAGAGACCGATATTAGTCTTGACCCAAAATACGCGGACGAATCCGCACTCTATATCGGAAACGAGCAGAAGTTATCTGACCGCATTTCATTGCAGTATGGTATCCGGTACTCTTACTTCCGCAGCCTGGGGCCCGGTACTGAATATGATTATTATACCGATGAGGTCGGCAAACGCAAGACCCCTATTTTCCCCGGAACGCAGTACAAAAGAGGTGATGTAATCAAAAGTTATGGAAACTGGGAGCCTCGGGCGTCATTGAATATCGGGGTAAGTTCCAATGCATCTATCAAAGCCAGCTACAACCGCACGGCGCAGTACCTGCATTTACTTTCCAATACCGCAGCAGCATCGCCGCTGGACGTCTGGACTTTGAGCTCGCCCATTATCCAGCCGGAAAAAGCTGATCAGGTTGCATTGGGCTGGTTTCAGAACTTAAAGGATAATATGTATGAAGCCTCAGTGGAGGTTTATTACAAAAAGCTGTACAACCAGATCGACTACGTTCCAGCATCAGATCTGTTGCTTAACCAATTTGTTGCAGGAGATTTGCTTTTCGGTAAAGGCCGCGCCTACGGTGCTGAGTTCTATCTGAAGAAAAATAAGGGAAAACTGACCGGCTGGATCAGCTATACATTGTCCCGCACAGAAAGGCAGGTAGAAAGCATTAACAACAATAACTGGTTCCCTGCCCGCTTTGACAAGCCACATAACTTCACTTCTGTCGCTATTTACGAAATGAGCAAGCGCCTGTCGCTCTCCGCCAACTTCACGGTTACATCAGGAACACCTGCCACTTTCCCGACCAATCGCTGGGAATTCAATGGCTGGCCGGTGGGTAACAACTATGACAATGCAAGAAACAACAACCGCATTCCCGCATATCACCGGCTCGACCTAGCAGCAACTTTGAAAGCAAAGCGAAAGCTCTTTAAGACCGGCGAAGGTGAATGGGTTCTTTCTGTTTATAATGTATACAACCGCCGTAATCCATTCTCGGTTTATACCCGGGCGAATGAAGATACTCCGCTGAAAACGGAAGCTGTGCGCTATGCAGTAATAGGTAGCTTTATCCCTGCGATTACCTACAATTTCAAATTTTAAACCGGCCATTGAAACATGAAATATTTTAAGATATCCATTATAAAATTTAGTGCATTGATCGCATTCCTGGGTGTTTTTCTCACCGGATGTGAAGATGTGATCGACCTGGAAACGCAAAGCGGACCGCCTCAGCTGGTCGTCGAGGGGTGGCTCACCAACGAGGTAGGCCCGCAAACAATCAAGCTGACCTGGTCGGCAAGCTACTTCGACAATACACCGGCCAAGCCCGTGCTCGACGCAGAAGTAAGTGTAAAAGATGATCAGGGAGTGATATATGAGTTTAAAGATGTAGCTGGCAATGGAAATTATGTCTGGCAAAAAACCGGCGACACGCTGGGCCACATCGGGCGCACTTATACATTGACTATCAAGCAAGGTACTGAGACTTTCACATCTACCACGGAGCTGAAACGGGTCCCGCCAGTAGATTCTATTGTTTACACCAAGGAAAAGCTGCCTTTTGAGCCTGATAAAGGACCGAGGGAGGGATATGTAGCCGAGTTCTATGCCCGCGATTTCGTTGGCGAGGGTGATACCTATTGGATCAAACCGGTACTGAAAGGCAAGCCAAGGGTAGACAAGGCTGTAAATATTTCCATTGCCTACGATGCAGCATTCGGCGCAGGCGCACCCTCGGACGGTCTGATCTTCATTTTGCCGCTCCGCCAATCGATTACCATTGACTCGCTGTACTCAGCCGGCGACCAGGTGGGTGTTGAGCTGCACAGTATCACGAATGAGGCTTTTGAATTTTTGAAACAAATCCGGGAGCAAGCCGGGAATGGTGGGCTTTTCGCCACTCCGATCGCAAACGTGCGTTCCAACATAATCAATACAAATGCCTCCGGCAGCAAAGCGCTGGGCTTTTTCGGCGCGTCGGCAGTAAGCAGGATGGAAACTACCATTATTCCGGAAAAAGCACGTCCGGACGACAAATAGCAAATCTGTTCCGTTCTGATCAAAAACCGCTGGCAAGCACATTCGCCAGCGGTTTTTTAGTATATTTCATTTTTGTAAAAAGCTATGAAAAAGTCACTCCTCCTCCTGCTGGTGATGCTGCCGGCGTTATCCTTTGCACAAAAAAGAGCCCGTGAGCTGGGCATCAAAATTGGTGTACTTCCCACAGGCGCCATGAATGCGATCACAGATGTTGCCGGTGTGAAAGTGGGCCAGGTTACACTTATTGAGGGAGCTGACATTCGCACCGGGGTCACTGCTATCATTCCGCACGAGGGCAATTTGTTTCAGCAAAAAGTACAGGCTGCAATGTATATCGGCAATGGTTTTGGTAAAATGACCGGCTTTTCGCAGGTGGAGGAGCTGGGTACAATGGAGTCGCCAATCGTACTGACCAATACTTTGAGCGTACCCACAGCTGCTGACGCCATTATTGATTGGACCTTGGGGCAAAAAGGCAATGAGAATGTAAGGTCGGTAAACCCGGTAGTAGGTGAAACAAATGACGGTTTTTTAAATGATATACGTGGCCGACATGTTCGTAAGGAGCACGTACTGAATGCGTTGGCACAAGCTGAAAATGGTCTCGTGCAAGAAGGAAATGTAGGTGCAGGTACCGGCACTGTTTGTTTCAACTGGAAAGGCGGGATCGGAACTGCCTCGCGCAAATTGACTCAAAAGCTGGGCGGGTACACTGTCGGCGTGTTGGCACAAACCAACTTTGGCGGGGTATTGCAGGTAAATGGTGTCCCTGTTGGTGAGGAACTGGGCAAATACGCATTCAAGGAAACTCTGGACAAATCATCTGACGGTTCCTGTATGATGATCCTGGCGACCGATGCGCCACTTGACTCCCGGAATTTGAAAAGACTGGCTAAGCGGGTAATAATGGGAATGGCACAAACCGGCGGCATTGCGTCCAATGGGAGCGGTGATTATGTAATCGCATTTTCTACTGCCAATAAAGTGCTGCACGACGCGCCTGAGCCCACTGCAGCTGCCACTTTTCTAAGCAACGATTATATATCACCCTTGTTTCTGGCAGCTATCGAGTCAACCGAAGAAGCGATTATCAATTCACTTTTGATGGCCAGGACTTCCGAGGGGACTCAGGGACACAAAGTGGAAGAGCTCCCGAAAGAGAAGTTGCTCGAAATCATGCGGAAATACGGTCGCTTGAAAGAATAACCTGCTCTGCTATTTAAAACTAAGCAGATACCCGGTCAAATCAGCCAGGTCTTGTTCCTTCAATCCCAATGTAACCGGCTCCGGCATCAGTGAATTCGGCATTTTTTCACGCGTTTTGATTTGGCTTGCTTTGATCGAGTGCTGCTTTCCGGCGGCATCTTTAAGTACTACATTGGCACCGTCGCTCATTAGAAAGCCGAAATGCGTTTCGCCGCTCTTTGTCACGATGGTGTAGCTCTCATATCCGAAAACTATGCTGGCAGAAGGATTGATAATGGCATCCAGTAAGCCGCCCTTGTCGAACTTTTTATGTACCAGAGTCAGGTCAGGACCAATATCGGCTCCATTCTGGCTATGTTTGTGGCAGGCAGTACAATAGGTTTCAAACACCTTCTTTCCCTGCACCGGGTCAGGCTTCATTCTGGCTATAAAGTCTGTTTTCAGCACTTTTCCGTTTCTTGGGAAAAACTGGCTGGCCACTACACGCACGCTTGCGTCGGGGTTTTTGAAAATAATCTCGCTGACGGATTTTGCAATCGTATCCTGCAATTGACCTTGTACGCGCATATCAATCAAAATATTCCCGCCGTCTGCACTCGCCGCCATCAACTTCGCAGCTTCTATTCTTTCCGCCAGTGTTTGCGTTTTGTCACTTACGATCTTTTTCTTTTGGAGCATTTGCCGGTAAGCAGGCGTTACTTGCTGTGCAGCTGACTCTGCCCAGTTCAGCAGATCAGCCCAGTCGTTTGTTTTTCGAAAGTTCAGCCACCACGAAGCTTGTGAGGCTACATCTGGCAAGGTCGATTTTGCCAGAGCAACCATTGCCTCCGCAGATTTTTTGTCGTTAATAAAGCCAAGTGCAGTTAATGCTTTTTTCCGTTCGGTTTGTGACACTTTTGAAGAACCAGCTCTGATTTTCAGGTCATTGATCGCATTTAAAGGGTGCAACCGCCAGCTTAGGTTCGCATGCTGCGAGGACCAATACTCAGGCGACGCTTTATATGATTCTTTGACAATATTATAAACCTTGTTTTCTTTCCCGTCCGCAGCCGTCCCTATTGCTTCGAGCATCCAGGGATCTTTACCATCATATTTTTGTATAAGGTTGAATATCGGCTTAAAAGCCTGATCATAACTTAAATCCCGCAATGCAATCGCCACTTCCCTGCGCACAGCCGCGTCAGGATCATTCGACATTTGTTCCAAAAAACCGTCAGACTTCCCAATGGAACGTAACGCCCGGAAGGCAGTAAGCCTGTGCGCCGCATTGTCAGACATGGTGAGCTTATCCACTTCTGCGACCCCCTTTTCACCCAGCTGAGACAACAGCCAGATTGCCCGCGCTTGGTGGAATGGGTTTTCGGCGGTCAGCAATTGCTTTACTTCCTCTATACCCGCTTCCCCCTTTGCTTTCAGACCTTCAAATCCCAGCAGCCGCACATTTACGGCCGGGCTTTTTAATGCTTCAATGAGGCCGGGTGTTGTTTTAAGGTCAATTTTTGGTGTGGTTAACATCTTTCCTTTTGGTGTAATGCGGTAAATGCGTCCGTATCCGGCTTTGTCTTTCATCGCATGTCCTCCTACCACCGGATCATACCAGTCTGCAATGTAAAGCGCGCCGTCGGGACCGACTGTTATATCCGATGGGCGGAACCATTTTCGGGTATCCTGGTCTGTTTCATACCATTCGTACCGCTCACTTGCTTGGGGAAAAGAGCTGATCAGATCACGTCTGGTAAGCTTGAAACCCGCACCGGTTTGTTCTGGTCTATAAGCAAAAATGAGATTGCGGCCGGCTTCGCAGCTCAGTAATGTTCCGCGATAATCTTTGCCGAGCGCGTCGCCCTCGTAGAAAACGATACCGGTCGGTGAACCTGCGCCGGTGTTGTCACCAGCCGGCATTACCCCCGGATCTTCCTGATGCCAGTGGGTGGTAAAAATATCCTGTCCCGGCCGACGGTCTGCTTGCCAGTAACGTGTCCCGTCCGCCGAGAAGTAACCCGCATTTCCATTTTCCTGCAAAAACGAAACACGGCATGTAATTACCTGATCGTCATTGTCATTTTGCCACATATTACCGTAGCTATCCAGACAAACTTCAAAGCTGTTCCTGAAATTATGGCCCAAAACCTTCAAGCCCGTTCCGTCCGGATTAATGCGCAATGCTAACCCTCCTACCCAAATACGGCCGTCGTCAGACTTCTGGTTGCCCTGGTTTGACTCGTTATAAGGAGTTCCTCCGGTGTAAAGACTTCCGCTACGCAAAGTCCAGCCGCTTTTATCTTTGACATTATGTGGACCTGCATTTCCCGTATTGAAATAATACCTGCCATCAGGCCCGGCTACCAGCGAATGCAGGGAATGATCATGGTCAAAACCGCCGAATCCAGTGAGCAGCACCTCACGGCTATCCGGCTTGTCATCTCCATCCGAGTCTGTGTAAATGATCAGGTTTGGGGCGCAGGATACAATTGTTTTATTTCCAATTACTGCAATGCCCAGCGGCGAGGTGAGCAATGTATCTTCCACGAATACTTTTGAAGTCTCCGCTTTCCCGTCTCCGTCCTTATCTTCCAAAATCATCACCCTGTCCCCCTTTTGCCTGTGGCTCAGCCGCTCTGCGGGTTTCGTATTGAAATCGCGGTAATTGACTGCTTCTGTAATCCAGATCCTGCCTTTTGCATCGATATCCATGTTGGTAGGATTGTAAAACATCGGTGCTTCTGCCCAAAGCGTCGCTTCCAGATCGTCTGGCACGTACAGTTTGGAGGTATCCGCTGGCTGGAAAGGAACAGAGCCCGATTTCTCAGGCTTGTTCAGTTGATTTTCACTTTTATTCAAACCAACAAAAAAGAACAACAACGCACTGAAAAACAACAGTAAACCACGCTGCGGAAAGAGAGATATCGCATTCATAATTACTTAAATGAAAACAAGCTTTCGAGATATTTTCTATTGTGCTGGTAACAGGTTACCAGGTCTGCACCTGGCGGAGTCGCGCCTTCAATCTGCATCCAGCCGGTGTAACCGATTTCGTTCAGTGCAGCTGCGATCTTTGTCCAGTCAAGCGAACCTTCCCCGAGACGCTGCCCATTCTCTTTCATGTGGATTTCGCAGATTATTTCTTTGCCCAGCATCGGGATTTCTTTGTAGATATCTTGGCCTGCGTCAGCTGCATTCCGGAAATCGTAGTACACTTTAACTGCTGGCGAGCCTACTGCATTGATGATATCCAGATGCTCCTGCGCGCTGAGGTACGATTCAATCCCGAGTACAATTCCCTGCTTTTCTGCGTGGGGCGCTACTTTCTTTAATCTTTCGATTACCGCCTTTTTGCCTTTTTCATCGTTGCGCAAATCACCTTCCGAGAAGAATGCCAGCAATATCACCTTTACATGAAGTTTTTTCGCGGCTTCCACACTGTTCCAAACCCACTCCTCGGTGCGCGGCTCCGATTTGTAAGGTACCCGGTTCAATTCTCCGATCGCCAGGCTGGAAACTTTGATCCCCGTGCGCTGGGAAGCTTCCTGAATGGACTGCAAAGTGGCGGGAACAGAAAGTCCGGCCTGGTCTTTGGAGGTATTATAACTTACCTGTATTCCTTGCAAGCCGATCTGTTTTGCCCTTTCAAATGCCTCCGGGTTCAATGCTTTCCCAACTGACCAGTCGCACGCGCCGAGCTGAAACCGGGGTGCGGCAGGTATGCGCCAATCGGAGCCGGCTGCCAGGCACATAAGCGCCGATTTCCGGAATAGCTCCCGGCGGCTGAGGTTCAAATCTTCAAACATGGTCTCGCAAGATTTAGGAATACCTTCTTTTACCTTCAAAATGTACCTGCAAATGGATTCTACTTGTCAGATAGTCAGCCTACTACTTGTAAAATGCGTCTTCGATATGGTGGATCTGAGTTTCTCCATTCGGGAGGATCAGCACCGAAACGATATCAAACCGGACATCGAAATGCCAGTCTTTTTCAAAAATGTAATTTTCGGCAGCGCGCAAGACTAGACGCGCCTTCGCAGGATTTACGAATTCTTCGGGCATTCCAAAGCCGGTCCCAGACCGGGTTTTGACCTCAACAAAAATGAGCATCTTGTCTTTTTGCACGATGAGATCAATTTCCTGGTGCCGGTTGCGATAGTTTTTTTCAACGATCTCAAAGCCTTTTGCGCTCAGGAAAGCCGCTGCTTTTGCTTCTCCCCAAAAACCTGTGTCGTTGTGTGTTGCCATTGTTTAATGTGATTTTCAGAACATTTACGTTGTGAAATAGGTTATACTAGTTGTATTATGACGCAGAATTTCAGAATTGGTCACACCTGCGGCTGTTAAAATGGAAGTAATGGATACCCTCATTAATAAAGTAGTCGGCTTTAAAGACCTTGGGCTGATCGACTACCAGGAAGCCTGGGATTTTCAGGAAAAAGTATTTGCGGAAACTTTGGCGATTAAAACTCAAAATCGGTCGTTAAGCGATGCTGAGAAGGTATTGACGCCTAATTTTCTGTTTTTCTGCCAGCACCCGCATGTATATACGCTGGGAAAAAGCGGCAGGCCTGAGCATTTGCTGTTGCCGGAAGAAGGTCTGGTCGAAAAACAAGCCAAATATTACCGCATTAACCGTGGAGGCGACATTACTTATCACGGGCCGGGCCAGCTGGTAGGATATCCTATTCTGGACCTGGACAACTTCTTCACGGATATCCATTTATATATGCGTACCCTGGAAGAGGCGATCATTTTAACATTGGCAGATTATGGATTAGCTGCCGGCAGGATTAAAGGATTAACCGGCGTCTGGCTTGATTTTGAAGAACAGATCAATCCTCGAAAAATATGTGCATTGGGCGTGAAAGCCAGCCGCTGGGTAACCATGCATGGATTCGCATTGAATGTGAACACAGATCTTGCGTATTTTGGAAATATTATTCCCTGCGGCATTGAAGATAAGGCGGTGACCTCGATGTCACAAGAGCTCGGACGCGAGCTTGACTTAAACGAAGTTTCGAATAAATTGAAGAACCATTTGGCTGCATTGTTTCAAATGGAGTTACAGGAAGCATCATAATGAAGAAGGATATTATATTTCACCCGGTAAAGGGCATACAGGTTGCAATTGTTAAAAGCTTGAATGAATTGCAGCAGGAAGAATGGAACGTTATTGTGATCAACAGGAACGAACAGCCGATTACGAATGTGTTCGTAACCTCAAAGGGATACAGTAACAGCGAGTCAGGGACCAACTCAGACCAGAAAACATCGACGTTACGGCACTTCTTTCCTGAAATTGCGCCGTCGGAGCACGCAGTGGTAGAACCGATCATGCCCGATGTGTTTCACCTCAATAACGAATTCTGGGTCAGCTACTTCATTGGAAATCAGATCTACGATAAAAAGTTTATATTCGTGCCCGACAGCATTATAGATGCCAACCTTACAAATATAGAACCGCTTGGCTTACAAGGGGTATTGCATGAATGAGGCGGGCGATAATTCCACCTTTTAACACACACGATAATGACAGAAGAATTCAAGAAACGTATCAAGAACTTCCTCCTTCTTGATATTGAAACTGTTTCATCACACGCATCTTACGACGCGCTACCCGACCGGATGCAGAAGCTTTGGGATAAAAAAGCGGTAGGTCTGAAACGTGGCGACGAATCCATTACCAATGCGGATTGCTTCTATGATCGGGGCGCCATTTATGCTGAGTTTGGTAAAATAGTTTGCATTGCCTTCGGCGCATTTTATTTCAATGAAAATGAAGAGCTTGCATTTAAGGTCAGCAGCTTTTCAGGCGACGATGAAGCTGTATTGCTCCGGCAGTTTAAGGCGCTGATTGAGAAATATCCCGCAGACCAGCTGGTACTTTGTGCACACAATGGCAAGGAATTTGATTTCCCGTTTCTCTGCCGCAGAATGCTGATCCATTGCATTGAAATCCCCAGGGCTTTACAGATATCAGGCAAAAAACCCTGGGAAATTCTGCACCAGGATACCATGGACCTGTGGAAGTTCGGTGACTATAAAAGCTACACTTCACTCGATCTGCTAGCGGCGGTGTTCAATGTTCCGGGCAGCAAAAACGAAATGAGCGGCGATCAGGTGACGAAGGTATATTATGAAGAAGGCGATCTGGCCAAAATTTCGCGATATTGCAGAGAGGACGTAGTGGTACTTGCGCAACTGTACCTCAGATTACATTGTTTTCAAGCCGTTCGGGAAGAGAACATTACGAGAGTCGAATGAGGCTCTGCCAGGCGGCCACAGCGGCAGCCGGCTATTTAATTTAAAGAATAAATGAAAGAAAAAAAGACAAAGGACAGGACAAGAGAGAAAAAGGAGCCAAAAGCTCCTCATCATATTGTTTCCTATATAGATAATTTGAAAGCGGATATTGCCGCATTTTTCGATCTGAACAACGATCAGGCATTTCGCCCGTTTGACGTTCATGATCATTTTGGAGTTCAGGATAAAAAAGTCAGGGTACTGTTTAATGAAATCCTGCACGAGCTTGAACAAGCAGGAACGCTGGTTTATCATAAAGATGGTACCTACACGGCCGGCCCCAACAAACCGGCAGCAAGCAAAGGGCTGACCGGACGCGTAGATCGGGTTAACAAGTCTTTCGCATTCGTGATTGTGGAAGGCCGCGAGGATGATATTTATGTAGAATCAGAGCTGCTGAATGGTGCGTGGGACGGTGATACCGTTTCTGTTCAACCTTTAAGCAAAAACAGCCGGAACTCAGGCAGAGGCGATTCGGGCAAAGGCCGCCTGGAAGGTCGTGTTGAAGGGCGCGTCACAGACATTGTGAAGCGTAACAATGCTGAAATCGTAGGTATCATTGAAATAAACCAGCGATTTGCAGTTGTTCAGCCGGATAATAAAAAGCTTTTTGATCCTATCTTCATCGAACCTGGCGAGACGAAAGATGCCAAAGACGGGGATAAGGTCATCGTGAAAGTGAAAGAATGGCCGACGCGCAGAAGCCAGGCTGAGGGTGAGCTGGTACAGGTACTGGGTAAAGCTGGTGACAACGATGTAGAAATGCACGCAATCCTGGCGGAGTTCGGTTTACCTTATCAATTTCCGGAAATAGTGGAAGCGGAGGCGAACAAGATTTCCGACACGATTTCGGAAAAAGAAATTGCTAACAGAAGAGATATCCGCGATTGGCTCACATTTACCATTGACCCCGTCGATGCCAAGGATTTTGATGATGCATTGTCTGTCAGGTACCTGGAAGATGATGTTGTGGAGGTGGGTGTTCACATTGCTGATGTTTCCCATTATGTTTTGCCAAACACAGAGCTTGAAAAAGAGGCTTACAGGCGCGCTACTTCTGTGTACCTGGTAGACAGGACCGTACCGATGCTTCCTGAAAAGCTCTCCAATAACCTTTGTTCCCTCAGACCTCACGAGGATAAACTTGCATTTTCAGCGGTTTTTGAAATAAATCCAAAAGGAAAAGTGCTGAAAGAGTGGTTTGGAAGAACTGTGATCCATTCTGATAAAAGATATAGCTACGAAGAAGCGCAGGCAGTACTTGATTCAGGAGAAGGTGATTTTCCGAAGGAGCTCAGTACTTTGAATAATCTCGCTAAGATTTTCCGGACAGAGCGCTTCAAAAAAGGAGCTATCAACTTCGAAACGACGGAAGTAAGGTTCAGACTGGATGAGAATGGAAAGCCTTTGGGTATTTATAAGAAAGAACGCCACGACTCCAATAAGCTGATCGAAGAATTCATGCTGCTGGCCAACAAGCGCGTGGCCGAGTATGTGTACTCAATTTCAAAAGGCGAGGAGAAGAATACGATGGTGTACCGGATACACGAGGCGCCTGATGTGGAGCGGCTGAAAACATTTGGCACTTTCGTGGCCAAGCTCGGCTACAAGCTGAATGTGGAGGAAGAAAATAAGATTGCCAAATCAATGAACGCCATGCTGGCCAAAGTGGAAGGCCGGCCTGAGCAGAACCTGATTGAATCGCTGGCGGTACGCACAATGGCCAAAGCGAGGTATAGTACCGAGGACGACGGTCACTTTGGTCTTGCATTCACACGTTATTCGCATTTTACGTCACCTATTCGCCGGTACCCAGATGTAATGGCGCACAGGTTGCTGCAGCATTACCTGAATGGCGGTGGTAACGTGGATAAGGAAGCTTATGAAGAGGCTTCCAAACATTCTTCCGAGCGCGAGAGACTGGCTGCTGAGGCTGAACGCGCTTCCATCAAATACAAGCAGGTGGAATACATGAGCTCGATGGATCCCGACCAGGAGTTTGACGGTATCATTACCGGCGTAACAGAGTTCGGGATTTTCGTCGAAATAACAGAGACAGCTTCCGAAGGCCTGATCAGAATGACCGACCTGGGTGATGATTTTTACGAGCTGGACAAGGAGAATTACCGCATTGTCGGTCAGCGTACCAACAAGATCTATGCTTTTGGGGATAAGGTAAAAGTAAAGGTGAAGGATACGAACCTGGCGAGGAGGAGCATGGACCTTTACCTTGCAGGTACTATTCCGTCGCCAAGTCGTGATCGGGGAGGCAGTGACCGCGGCCAGCGCGGCGGCCGGTCAAGCCGGGGCGAAACCCGCCCGCCACGTTCTTCAAGAGGTAACAAAGGCAATAAAGGCTCCACCAGCGTTGATCCCGGCAGGGCGAAGAAACGGAGGAGGTAAGTCAGGCTGGCAGGAATGCCCTTACTTTTTCTTCAAGCAAGCCTGCCTGCATTGATAATGATTGTAAATCTTTGATCAGTTGATCTTTAAGTGCTTCTTTGGAAGCACTTTTTTCATTTATTTTCTTCCAGAACATTTCTCTTTCCTCTTCGGTCTTTAATGCAGAAAATTCCTCAAAGTAAGAGATCAAGCTAAGTGGGATTGTTGGTATGTGCATCATGATTTCAGCCGGTTTTCAATTTCATTCAGTCTATCCAGTATATCGTCAATGTGCGCTTCAATCTGTGGTGCATCCATACTTAGAACGCGCGAACTGAATTTTACATAAAAATCCAGAATATTTTTCAGATAAATAAGCTCTTCTTCAAGAACACTTCTTTCTTCCTGATTCATTTATAAGAATGCACATTTGAATAACTCACCATAAATGTATGGTTGAAAAAATGCTCATTTCATTTTAGTTAGCAGAAGGCAGTACTCAATGAGCAACCAAATAGGTTAGAATCAAGCGAGAGCTTTCTTTGCATTTGTTTAGAAAAACACCTTATGCGCAAAACACTCATTTTCCTCATTTTAAATACTTTTATCTTCTCCGCGTTACTCGCTCAAAAGCCCGCTTCGAAAGAAGACTGGCAGCCGCTGTTTAATGGGAAGGATCTCACTGGTTGGGACATTAAGATTGCCGGACATAAAGTCAACGATAATTACAAAAACACCTTTATCGTCGAGGATAACATGATCCGTGTCAATTACAAGGAGTACGATAAGTTCACTACCGAGTACGGGCACATGTATTACAACAAGCCTTTTTCGCATTATAAAATCCGCCTGCAATATCGTTTTACCGGAAATCAGGTGCCGGGCGGCGCTTCGTGGAATGTGAGGAACAGCGGTATTATGCTGCATTCACAATCCGCTGCCAGCCTCGGGCTCGACCAGGACTTTCCGATATCACTGGAAATGCAGTATCTGGGCGGACTTAATGCCGGCGAGCGTACCACCGGAAACCTTTGTACACCGGGAACAATCGTAGACATTAATGGAAAACTCGACGAAGCGCATTGCATTAACTCTTCTTCTAAAACCTACAATGGCGACCAATGGGTTACCGCTGAGGCAATTGTGCTCGGCGATTCTATCGTGTACCATTTGATAGAAGGCGACACAGTATTGGTTTTCACAAACCCACGGGTAGGTGGCGGCTATGTGGGCAAGAACCACACCTTTAAAGACGGAAAAGTAGGCAACGCATCCGACTGGCTCAAAAAAGATGGCACGAAGCTGGGCAGCGGGTACATTGCCTTGCAAGCCGAAAGCCACCCGATCGATTTCAGGAACATTGAGCTGCTAAACCTGAAAGGATGTATGAACCCGAAAGCGACCAATTTTAAGTCGTACTACGTGGAGCCGGATGAGAAGTCCTGTACGTTTAATAAATAGTCCTTTTCACTTGTTCGACTGGTATCTGGCGATAAGTGGATTTAATTATATTTGATAATATCATCTTCTCAAACCTATCTCAGTATGAGCATTGTTGACCGGGTCTTGCGTAAGGCCGAAACGCTGAAAGATCAATATTTCCCACTTAGAAAATTCGACGAATCCACACTTCCGTGGATTGACAAGCCCGGCGCCGACATCGCGGAGTTCCTCAAGAAGAATCCGCCGCGTTTCGAGGTACCTTATAATATGGCTGAAAAGCTCGCAGCATGGGAGAAAAATGGCTATGCTGTACTCGAAAACGTTATCCCGGAATCAATGATTGACAAGTTTTGGGGCGATTTTCAGGAGCTTGTGCAAAACCCGGATAAGTATGATCTATCTGTCCGCATTGATCGTGACGAGTTCAAACCTAATCAGGAACGTAATATCAAAGATTTCCCGAAAGAAGCTTTGCTAGGCAAATACGTTAAGATCAATGACTTCCATAATTCATCCGTTGCAGGGAAGAAACTGATGACACATCCTTCCATTGTTGCCTTTCTGGAAGCGATTTTCAATCAGCAGGTGGTGGTTATGCAGAGCCTGATATTTATGTACGGCAGCCAGCAACCCACCCACCAGGATTTCCCCTGGGTTACGGCCAAGATCCCCAGCCATTTGGCAGCAGCCTGGATTGCATTGGAAGATATCAAAATCGATTCTGGTCCATTATATTATTACATCGGATCACACAAAATGCCGAAGTTCGATTTTGGATCAGGTATTTTGTTTAAAAGAGATTCCACTAAAACACCGCTTGAATTTGCGGATTACCTGGACAAAACCTGTACCGAACTTCAGTATCCAAAAGAAACACTGCTGATCAAAAAAGGCGACGTGCTGATCTGGCATGCTGCATTGGCTCACGGCGGTTCGATAATCTCCAATCCGGAACAAACCAGAAAATCTTTTGTCTGCCACTACTCTACTGAACAAGCATTACCCTATCACAGGAATTTTACCACTCAGCAACCAGTTAAGCAGACTTTCAACGGCGTTCACATTTATAACAATCCCGTATTCCCCCAATCCGAGGATATACTCAAGTAATTAAAACCATTTCATTTTCGGTTTTTTATATTTTTGCAGAGAATGGACGTTAGTAGGTTGATTCATACTAATGTCCATTTTTCGTTTTTAACCCCGAAGCATTTTTATGCTCCCCAAAAGTTCAATTCTCCGGATAATTCTGCTGATTGTTGCTCTGGCTGGAATTAATTGGCTTGGTTCGCTTTTTTTCGTCAGACTGGATCTAACCGAAGATAAGCGGTACAGCATTTCCGAAGCTACAAAAAATCTGCTGGGCAGCCTTGAAAAGGATATTATTGTAAATGTGTACCTCTCCGGCGATTTTCCTGCGGGATTTGAGCGGCTGGAAAGTGCAACCCGGGAAACGCTGGAAGAATTCAAGACCTACTCCAATGGACATTTAAGCGTCAATTATTCTGACCCTACCGAGGCTACGAGTGAGGAACAGCGACAAAAGCAGTTTATCAGCTTGGTTGACAGAGGCTTGACACCCACCAATGTTTTTGCTAACGAGGACGGAAAGCGTACAGAGAAGATCATCTTTCCCGGCGCCATTGTTCAGGCAGATACCTTGTCGGTCCCGGTGCAGCTGCTGAAAGGAAACAAAACAAGCTCGCCTGAGGAGCAGCTGAATCAATCTTACGAAGGCGTAGAATTCGAGTTGGCATCCGCAATTCGTCTTCTGGCTAATCCTGAGCGGAAAAAGGTAGGATTGGTTGTGAGTCATACCAAGATATCACCGGCCAGACTGAGTGATCTGATTGCCACAATTCAGCAGAATTACGATCTGTATCTCGACATGAACAATCCGGAATCCTATGAAGGGTTGGATGCATTGATCGTGATGAAACCTGACAGCGCGTTTTCGGATGATGAAAAATACAAGCTCGATCAGTACGTGGTTTCGGGAGGTAGTGTGATGTTTTTCGTAGATGGGGCCAAAGTAGATAGCGTGAGTCTGGACGGGAATTATGCCCAGCCGCTCGATCTCAACTTAAATGACCTGTTTTTCAAATGGGGCGCGCGAGTTAATACAAATCTGGTCAAAGACCTGAAATGCGCGGAGATCCTCCTGAATGTAGGTAACCGCGGTGATGCTCCGGAAATCAGGCCAGTGCCCTGGCGGTTTTATCCACTGATCAACAATTTTGGCAAACATACCATAACACGCAATTTGAATGCGATTTACGCACGGTTTCTCAGCAGCATTGATACCGTAGGCGGCGCATCGTCGGTCCGGAAATTTCCTTTGTTACTGACATCGACGTACACGCAGGTGCTCAACACACCTGCATTAGTCGGATATAATGAAGCGCGCAAGGATCCGGATCCAGCGGAGTACCGCGGTGGCGAAAAGCTGGCCGCAGTGCTGTTGGAAGGGTCATTTAGCTCCCTTTTTCAAAATCGCATTTTGCCAGGCGACCCGCGGGCTGCCAAATTCAAGGCTGATGGAAACGGTGGAAGAGTGATTATTTGTGCAGACGGCGACGTGATCGTCAACGATTTTGATTACAAAAGAAATGCTCCGTTTCCGCTGGGTTACGACAAGGTAACGAAGCAAACGTTTGGAAATAAAGACTTTGTGATGAATGCGCTGGATTACCTCACAGATGCCAACGGGCTGATCAGTGCGCGCAACAAAGAAATTGATATCCGTGCATTGGATAAGATTCAAATTCAGGAAAAAAGGAAGTTCTGGCAGGGTATCAACCTGTTGCTGCCCATTGTGGTTATCGGGATTTTTGGCGCGCTACGATACTATCTTCGAGCCCGAAAATTCGCCTGATATAAAGGTAGTTCGTCGGCAATTTTTTATATTTTTGTTCCCTACAAAATGATTTCCTGGCCACCGCCGATCATATATCATTAACATTTAAACACTTACGTCACGAATTATGAAGTTTGTCGTTTCGTCATCAGTTCTTTTAAAACAGCTTTCAGCTATAAACGGTGTCGTTTCAACGAACCCAATAGTCCCCATTCTGGAAAATTTCCTTTTGTCGCTGGAAGGCAATGTGCTCACAGTCACAGCTTCTGATCTTCAAACAGTGATGATCACTGAAATTGAGGTTGAATCTGCCGAGAAAGGAGCGATAGCAATACCTGCTAAATTGTTGCTGGATACGCTTCGCGGATTGCCGGAGCAGCCGATCACTTTGCAGGTGAATGGAGAGACGTTCGGGACGGAGATTATTTCTGACAACGGGCGCTATAAATTATCCGGAGAAAATCCGATTGATTTCCCTAAAACGCCTGCTGTCAACCGTGGCCAGTCTGTTGAATTTTCATCTTCTGCGCTTGGAGCTGCAATAGCAAATACGCTGTTTGCAACAAGTACAGACGATCTTCGTCCTGCAATGACGGGGGTTTTTGTACAAATGGGTACAGAAAACGCAACCTTTGTAGCAACCGACGGCCACCGTCTTGTTCGCTACCGCCGCACTGACATCAAATCTGATATAGATACTTCGATGATCATTCAGCGGAAGGCATTGAACCTACTGAAATCCTGTCTGCCATCCGATGACGTACCTGTAAAAGCAGAATTTACCTCATCCAACGCATTTTTCAGTTTTGGAAATATCCGCATGATTTGCCGCCTGATTGACGAGCGCTTCCCGGATTATGAAAATGCTATTCCAACTAACAACCAGAATACCTTAACGATCAACAGAATGGAGATTCTGAGCTCGCTAAGGCGAATTTCCATTTACTCTAACCGGACTACACACCAGGTTCGTTTGAAAATGTCTTTGAATGATCTTGTGATATCTGCAGAGGATCTTGATTATTCAAATGAGGCAAATGAGCGCCTGATGTGCGAGTATAATGGCGACGATATGGAAATTGGTTTTAATGCTAAATTTCTGATTGAAGTACTGGGGAATCTTTCAAGTAAGACCATCACATTTGAACTATCCGCTCCTAACCGCGCTGGCTTGATTATTCCGGTTGACCAAGGTGAAAACGAAGATATTCTAATGCTGGTCATGCCGGTGATGCTGAATACTTACGTTTAGAATACGTGTTGGTTTAAGATATTTGTGGGTCAGCGTTTCACGCTGACCCTTTTTGTTGATCCTCATTTACAGCTCTTTAACAAGAATACCAACCTTCTACGAAAAAAATCGTAGACAGAGCTTGCATCTACGATTTTTTTCGTAGACATTTGGTACTAAGATTATCGTAATTAATTAGCTATGTATATCAAACCCACCGAATCGGAGCTCGAAATTTTAAATTACTTGTGGCAAGCGGGCCCAAGTACAGTCCGGGCTGTACACGATGCACTTTCCGCAACTAAAGATGTTGGCTACACTACGACCCTGAAATTAATGCAGATCATGCATGACAAAGGCTTGCTGTACCGCACCGAACAAGGCCGCTCTCACATTTATGTCGCCTTACTGGGAAAAGAGGAAACACAGCAGAACCTGGTGGGGAAACTGGTTGAAACTGTATTCCAGGGTTCAGCAGCGCAGATGGTTATGCAGGCGCTGGGAAACCACACTACGTCAAAAGAAGAGTTAGATGAAATTCGTGAGTTATTAAATAACCTTGAAAACAATCGTTAGCCATGAATGCAATTTCAACCTTTTTCTCCTCCCCCATTGTGCCAGCCTTCGGGTGGACACTTGTTCACTCAGTTTGGCAGGGAACAGCTTTGTTATTAATTGCTCTTGCTACATTCTTCGCATTTCGGAATAAATCTGCGAATCTGCGGTACTTGTCCGGGATTGGTTTTCTGCTTTTACAGGTAATTGCATCCGCCACGACGTTTGCGTATTACTACCTACAATTCTCTGCGTCGGCTTCTATCCAAACCATGGCAGCAGTAACAACCGCATCTTCCCACAGGCTCAGTATGGCAGGGCAAACCACATATCAGCTTCCTTTATCATTGAAAATGCAGCTTTGGCTCAGTGCACACCTGCACGAACTGGTGATCTGCTGGCTCATTGGTGCCGGTTTTTTGCTGATGCGGTTTGTAGGAGGCTGGCTTTTTACGGAGCGGCTCCGCATGAATGCGGCAATTGTATCCGATCGCGAATGGCGGGCGAGATTAGGTGTGATTTTAGCCAAGATGAATATTTCGAAATCAGTTGAGTTTAAGGAAACTGCACGGATCCTCACGCCAATGGTCATCGGAACATTAAGTCCTGTTATCCTTATTCCGATAGGATTTCTGACTGGCTTCTCCACTTCCCAGGTAGAAGCAATACTTGCTCACGAACTGGCACATATCAAACGAAACGATTACCTCGTAAATATGCTGCAATCCTTTGTAGAAGTTGTTTTCTTCTTCCATCCGGCGATCTGGTGGCTGTCTGACCGGGTGCGTGCAGAGCGCGAACATTGCTGTGATGATATTGCACTTTCTGTCTGTGGCGATAAAATGTCGCTGGCACATGCGCTTGTGAAAGTAGCCGAATGGCAGACTGCTCCAAGAATGGCGATGGCATTTGCATCCAGGAAACCTTTACTCCTCCATCGCGTACAAAGAGTACTGGGCATTTCTCCCAAGAAATCGAGCGGAATGAGCACGTTGCCTTTGGTTCTTTTTGCAATTAGTCTGGTAGTGGGTGTTTCGGTGTACGCAGTAGCTCAGAAATCAGAAAAAAAGCAAGAACAAAAAACATCTAAGCAGATCACCGCAAAAAAGGCAGGCAAAAAGCGGACAATTGTAAAAAGCGATGAGAGCGAAACTGCAGAAGATTTTGAAGCCGACGAGGTATATGTAAATATCGACGAAGATCTTGAAGATTTGGATTTCAATGTGAACGTAAACCTTGACGATATCAGGCTCAATATCAACACGGACTCTTTGCAGCGTAAATTGCAGGCTTTACAAAACGAGATGGAGCCGCTTCAACACAGAGTGGAAGAGATCAATCTTGAAATTGAAAAGCAGAGATTTGAGGTGGAGCGGGTAAATCGTGAGATGGAAAAGATTGAATGGAAGAAAGAACGGGCTATGGACACCCGGTCAGAATTGATGGACAAACGCTCTGAAATTCTCAACAGAAATAACAATGCAAATCAATCCAAGTTAAGCGAGGCAGATCTCGACAAACAATTATCGGAATTCGAACAGCAGATCAAAGTACAGGAGCAGCAGATAGCCAACCTTAATTCCCAGATTTCAGCTGCGAGAAAAGAAACACTTACAGCAGAAGAGCCGCTCAAAAAGCTTGAATCCGAAATGGAGGATCTGAATGAGAAAATAAATGAGATCGCAGCCAAAATGGGAACCTCAACTTTGGGAATGCATCATTTCGATATTTCACCAAATGTGTATATTGAGAATGTACCACATAGCCCCGCACGTGCCCGGACTCAGCGGAAGAGGGTATCACCCCCTCCTCCACCTCCCGCAGCGCCTGCCAAAGTTGCCAGACCAGCGAGAGTTCCGGCGCCGGCAGCTCCGGCAGCTCCTCCGGCACCGCCAGTCCCACCTGCAAAAGAACTAGATAACTAGCATTAATAATTATTCGACTTCGATTATAATATCGTCAGATAGTGGGCGGGTGACGCAGGTGAGGATGAAACCAGCATCTCTTTCTCCCTGCGTCAGCCCCTCATCCTCGTCCATTTGTACTTTCCCCGAAACGCAACGGCCCATGCAGGCGGTACACATACCAGCCTGGCAGGAATAGGGCAGGTCGATATCCATATTCAATGCCGCTTCCAGCACCGTTTCGTGCGCCTGAACAGGTACTTTATACTCGGTACCTTCATACAAAAGCGTTATTTCCCTCATTTTGTGCGTATCGTCTTCGGCTACTATTACCTCCCCCGGCTGTGTCGATGCGGCAGTTGCAAAGCTTTCTCTTCTGACCTTTTCGTCCGGAACTCCAAGAATTGCTAGTGCGCGCTTGGCTTCGTCAATCATATCTTCTGGTCCGCACAAGAAGAACTCGGCTTCTTTACTTCTCAGGTCGCCGAATTGTCCGAGAATTTTCAAGATGTGGGTTTTGTTCAAACGACCCGTCTCGCCAGTCCAGGTTTCACCGGGCTGACTTAATGTATGCACTATCTGGAACCGCTCGCCATACTTTTCTTTTATCGCCTCCATTTTATTTTTAAAAATGATGGAGTTTTCATTTCGGCTGCCATAAACCAGAAAGACCTGGCTTTCAGGTTCAACGATCAGGATAGATTTCAGAATGGAGAACAATGGCGTGATACCGCTTCCCGCACCGATAAATACGACTTGCCTCACCTGATCATCTTCCTGCTTCGGGAAAAACGACCCCATTGGCTCCACAGCTTCCAGAATGTCACCTTCTTTGATGGTATCGAGCAATAAATTGGATGCAAACCCGCCCGGAATGCGCTTTATCGTAACTGCAAGGGAAACATCCGTATAGGGTGAGCTCGACATTGAATACGATCTCCGCACCTTTGTACCATCCTCAGCAGGCAGCAAAAAAGTCAGGAACTGTCCCGGCCGGTAAGCGATAACCTCATTCAGCGGGTGCCAGAAGTGGATTGTTGAAGCCTCTTCTGTTTCTTTTTCAACTTCTTTAACTTTCAAAAAATAGTGTTTGCTCATTTGGACTGGGAATTGGCTGTTGGCTATCAGCTTTTAGCTGTTAGGTATTAGCTTCTTTTGTTTTCAGTTTTATCTTAAATGCAAAAGCCTCACAGGTAACACCTATGAGGCTTTTTTCATTTCTTGAATGCTTATTTTAAAGTAGCAACTGCGTCTTTAATGCGCTGAACTGCCTCTACTAGTGCTTCATCTGCTGCTGCTGTTGAAATCCGGATGCAGTTTGGTGCACCAAATCCTGAGCCTGCCACAGTTGAAACATAAGAGTTGTTCAACAGCCAGTTACAGAAATCGTCTGAATTGTTAATGGTAGTTTCGCCATCAGATTTGCCGAAGTAGTAGCTCACATCAGGAAATGCGTAGAATGCGCCCTGAGGTACATTTACTTTAAAACCAGGAATTTCTTTCAACAATCCTACTACCAGATCCCTGCGTCGCTGGTAAGCTTTCGCCATTTCAATAGAAGGCTCCATTGGACCGTTGAATGCAGCGGTTGCAGCTTTCTGGGCAATCGAGTTGGTACCCGAAGTAACCTGTCCCTGCAGCTTTTCAACTCCGTCGGCGATCCATTTCGCAGCAGCGATAAAGCCGATTCGCCAACCTGTCATCGCATAACCTTTTGCCACTCCATTGACCGTGATCACGCGCTCTTTCAATGCAGGAATGGAACCAATGCTGAAATGACCTTCCTCAGTGAAGTTGATATATTCATAAATTTCATCTGCCAGTACGTACACACCTTCGTGCTTTTCAAGTACTGCCGCGATTTCTCTCAGTTCCGATTCTGTGTAAACAGCGCCGGTTGGGTTGTTGGGAGAAGCATACATCACGATTTTTGTTTTTGACGTGATTGCAGCTTCCAGCTGCTGTGCGGTAACTTTGAAATCGTTTTCAAAAGCGCCGTCCAGAACCACCGACTTTCCTTCTGCCAGCTTTACCATTTCGGAGTAACTTACCCAATATGGTGCAAAAATGACAACTTCGTCGCCCGGATTTACCAAAACCTGGATCACGTTTGCCAATGAATGCTTGGCTCCTGTTGAAACCACGATATTCTCAGGCTTCCAATCTATCTTGTTATCTCTCAACAACTTGTCAGCGATTGCCTTGCGCAGATCAGGATAACCTGCAACCGGGGAATAGCCATGAAAACCGTCGTCGATGGCCTTCTTGGCAGCTTCGCAGATGTGCTCAGGCGTCTTGAAGTCTGGCTCACCTACACTTAGACTGATTACTCTGTGGCCTTTGGAGGCAAGCTCCCGGGCCATTTTGGTCATCGCCAGCGTCGAAGATTCTTCGAGGGCGTTGATGCGGTCGGCTAACATGCGTGTTTCCAACCGTGTTTGCTCTGCTACTGCGGACATTGCAACAAGGAATTGAGTTAAAGAAGGTACTGCTATCTGTATCAACAAATTGCCCGCAAAGGTACGGGTTTTTTAGAAGTTGTGCCGTTTTAAGCAAACAAAGATTTTTTAAAATTTTACCGTTACCATTTCAATGATTGTACGTCTTAGTTAATAATCAGCTAATCTTTTATCTTAAAAAATACATTTATGGAAACTGAGATCACCATTGAGGAATTAAGGTTTCTCGCCAATATCCCACGCGAACTTGAAACTACGTTCCTGCGGGTAGCCAACGGGCTGCACCTGAAAGCGAAACATCCGAAGGAAAAAGTATTCATTATGCTGGTGAGAATGCTTCGAAACCCTAAAAAGTATGCGTTTTCCAAAAGCAAGCTGACCAATCTGGCCAAAACCGTCTTTGATCTGAAGAAAAATGGCTCAGAAATTACCCTGACTGAAGACGGGCAGGAGCTGCTGGTAAATGAAGAAGCGGTGCTCACACCTCAGCAACGTGAGGATAAATCGGGAAATCAGTTCGATTTACGTGACGAGAAGCTGCATTTCACGGTTTTCGGTCGGGAACATATTGAAGAAGGTGCATTGCAGCAAATGGAAACGGCGGTAAGTCTGCCTATCTCAGTCAGCGGGGCATTGATGCCGGACG
The DNA here is from genome assembly GCF_000701505.1 of Dyadobacter crusticola DSM 16708. GTDB lineage: Bacteria > Bacteroidota > Bacteroidia > Cytophagales > Spirosomataceae > Dyadobacter > Dyadobacter crusticola. The sequence goes on from NZ_JNJB01000008.1 coordinate 463,109, forward strand.
CTCATCAGGGTTACGGATTGCCTATTGGTGGCGTACTTGCGACGGAAGCCGATAAAGTGATCCCGTATGCAGTTGGGGTAGATATTGCGTGCAGGATGTGTATGTCCATTTTTGATATCCGGCCCGACTACCTTAAACGTGAGCCGCATTTACTTAAAAAGATACTTACCGAGAATACAAAGTTCGGAATGGGCGGCGAGACGGGCCGCAAATTTGATGATAGCGTGATGGACAAGCCGGAATGGAATGCAACAAAGGTAATCCGCGACTTAAAAGATAAGGCTTACCGGCAACTGGGCAGTTCGGGCACGGGAAACCATTTTGTTGAATGGGGAATCACCGAGATTTTGGCTGATGATCCGTTGCTGGGATTGCCGAAAGGCACGTATCTCTCCCTTTTGTCCCACTCTGGTTCAAGGGGATTTGGCGGGAATGTGGCTAACTACTACTCGAAGCTTGCAATGCAGAAAACGATCTTGCCCAAGCAGGCGGCGCATCTCGCCTGGCTCGATCTGAATACGGAAGAGGGGCAGGCATATTGGATCGGGATGAACCTTGCCGGCGATTATGCATCTGCAAACCACCACGAAATCCATAACAAAATCGCGAAGCAGCTTGGTGAAACGCCACTGAAAATGATCGAAAACCATCACAATTTTGCCTGGAAAGAAAAGCTGGCAGATGGAAGAGAAGTGATAGTGCATCGAAAAGGCGCTACACCAGCCGGTACGGACGAACTGGGCATTATTCCTGGCTCTATGAGCCAGCCGGGTTATGTAATCAGAGGAAAGGGCAATGCAGACTCGATCAACTCTGCGTCCCACGGCGCAGGAAGGTTGATGTCACGCAGCAAGGCATTTACAAGCACAACGAGAAGCCAGATGAACCAGATACTGGAAGATGCCGGCATTCAGCTGATCGGCGGCGATCTGGATGAATCGCCGATGGTTTATAAGAACATTGAAGATGTAATATCGGCGCAAACCGACTTGGTGTCAGTACTGGCCAGGTTTTCTCCTAAGATTGTCAGAATGGCGGATGCTAATAGAAAAGAAGGTAGAGAGGATTAATCCTTGGTTAAGCGCCGCCTTTCAACAAATATATGGATCAGAAAAAGGGACACGAGGAAGAGTTTGGCGGGGATCATTGAAGGCAGGCAGGTTAGGTGTACTCAAAAGTAGCAGTTACTTAACATCCGGTCAATAGGTAGTTTTGAGATTTGAGTTTTCGGTAAAAGGAAGTTGTGACAAAAAATCAATTCAACGTCTAAACTGAAAAATCGTCATTACGAAACAACAATATAAGTGGCAACATCTGTTGATCTAAAAACATTAGCACAGCTTAGATTGGATGAATCTACCGTTCTTCTGAGTCAAGAATTCTATTCGGGTGCGCACTACATGGCAGGATATGCCATAGAATTTGCCATTAAATCTGTAATTTGTAGAAGATTGAATGTCGAAATTTTCGACGATGAACTGCTGGATATCCCAAGGGACGTTTCTCGACCGTTTAAAATTCATAACCTCAGGAACCTGATTATTTTATCTGGTTTGCAGCAGGACTTGAATAGATTAGTTAAAGAGGACCCTGACGTTGCTAAGGCCTGGACAGTTGTCTCGGAATGGAATGAACAGCGACGTTACAAATTAGAATGCGAGAAGGAGACCGCAGACCGCTTTTTGAATTCAGTTAAAATTGTAATTAAATGGATAAAGACACACTGGTAGAAAGACTGAAAACTATTTTCAGGAATAAAAGAAAGGACGGCTTGTACATTGATGCAATCGGACTTGCACCTGCATATTATGGGCTGATAAAGGACAGTTATACGCTTGGTGTAAGTGCCCCTTCGTTGAAAGGAAAGATTTTCGCTGATAAGGCGGCGGTTATTATTGATATTATGTTTGAAAACCTGACTTCCGATGAGAGGGGGCTGATAGATCGCGTACGTGTGTTTGATACCGTAGATGAACTCAACGAACATCGTGACCGCGATTTTGAGACATGGTACGACGAGGACTATCAATACGATCCCCGAAAGAAGATCGCGGAACTCCATGAAATTGCCTGATTTACTAATCATTAAAATGCAAAAACGAGGCTGTCTCAAATGAGGCAGTCTTTTTTCATTTTAGAGGTTTGGGTAATTTTTCTGGATTGATTATCTTTAGTTATAAGCAAACCAAAGAAAAATGGGTCGCCGACAGCCTAATTTCAAGCCTTATCACCAGCATCAGTTGATGCTGCTTCCTCCAAGTTTAGAAGATCTTGTCCCCAAAGGGCACGTTGTCCGGGTGGTCAACGATGTGATCAATAAGATCAATTTAGAGCCGCTCAATGCCGCCTACTACCTGACCGGTCCGGCAAGTTACCATCCCCAGATGCTGTTAAAAGTGCTCGTATTTGGCTATATG
>NZ_KL370787.1:0-48296 GCF_000701505.1 Dyadobacter crusticola DSM 16708
AAATACGAGCACTTTTAACAGCATCTGGGGATGGTAACTTGCCGGACCGGTCAGGTAGTAGGCGGCATTGAGCGGCTCTAAATTGATCTTATTGATCACATCGTTGACCACCCGGACAACGTGCCCTTTGGGGACAAGATCTTCTAAACTTGGAGGAAGCAGCATCAACTGATGCTGGTGATAAGGCTTGAAATTAGGCTGTCGGCGACCCATTTTTCTTTGGTTTGCTTATAACTAAAGATAATCAATCCAGAAAAATTACCCAAACCTCTAAAATGAAAAAAGACTGCCTCATTTGAGACAGCCTCTTTTCGTTCTGTCAGTCTGAGCGCAGTCGAAGACTAACCCTCCATCGTAATCACCGCCCGGGTGCAGACCCCTCCTACCGGCGGATTGAATTTGGAGACCCGCACTTTGATGTTTGCGACAAGCGGGTAATGCTCTCTTATTTTTTCAATGACATTGAAACCAATGTGTTCCAGCAGCTTGGCTGGCTCTTGCATTACTTTTGAGGCGATCTGGTAGATCGTTTCGTAGTTGACCGTTTCGCTGAGTTTGTCGGCTTGCGCTGCTTTAAAAAAATCGGTTGTGATTGTAATATCAAGCGCATATTTGTTGCCTATCCTTTGTTCCTCGGGGTAATATCCGTGGTAAGCAAAAAACTCAAGTCCTTCCAGGCTGATAGTTCCCAATGTCACTTAGATTTGGTCAAAGAATGAACCGCCACCGCCTGTTTTCTTAGGTTGCACAGTCTCGCGCGGTCTGTTGATGGTTGATGCGGTATCCCGCGCCTTTTCTGCTGATTTATGCATTTCAGCCAGTGCTTCATTTGCTTCGTCAGCTGCACTTCTCACCGTTTCACGCGGCTTGTTATAAACTATCTCTTCTTCTACAGGTTCAGGCGCGGCAATGGGTTCTGGCTCTTCGATTGCATTAAGTTCTTCCTGCTCAAATGCAGCCTCCGGAATTGCTCCCTCCTCCACATCAACGATTTCAGGCTCTTCTTCTTCCCGCGTCATTTCAAAAACAACTTCCGGCTTGTCGTCCTGCAAAATGACAGCTACTTCCGCTTCATGTTCCTCGGGCTCCGCTTCCCTTGCTACTTCCATTGCCGGGATGTGATAGCTGGGCTTCTTTGGAATTTCAATTTCAGAAACGTGCTGCTTGATTTCCTCCATCTTGTTGAGAACAGACTCTTTATCGTATTTCTGCTCAAAACGTTCAACAGTATCAATGGTATTATTAGCCAGCGAAGTGAGCTGTACAATGAGGTTATCCCTGAAATTTTCAATCGCTCTGAAGTCGCGCTCCTGACGTTTTATTTCAGTTGCAAAATCTTCCTTAAACTGCTTTAAACGATCTTCGGTTTCCCGTATAATCTGGCTGGTTCTTGCTTCTGCTTCCGACACCAGATCGTTGGCTGTGGATTTTGATTCTTCGATTCTTTTTTCGGCCAGCTCGTGTGCTTCTTTCTCAATCAGCTTACTTGTATCTTCTGCCGCTTTAAGTGTGCGAAACAGCGTTGATTCTATGTCTTTTAACTTACTAAGCTCTTTTTCCGCGTATTCGAGCTGCATTTTTAACAAGCTGTTTTCACTCGAAAATCGCTCCCATTCCTGGGACAGTGAATTCAGGAAAGCATCTACTTCGTCCGGGTCGTAACCTCTGAAAATCTTTTCAAAAGTATGCTTGCGTATCTCTATCGCGGATATTTTCATGATGCGTTCAAAGCTTTGTTACTAGATAAAATCAGTCGTGTAAGTTAAAGATATATGCGTCATTTTTCAAAGTATTTGCCAATAATACCATATTATAAGTATGCTATTCGGCCACTTTCCAGACCGATATCATACGGTCGTCGCTGCATGATATCAGCTGGTTTTCACAGGTTGTCCAGAGGAGTTTATTAACCGAAGTTCCATGCCCGGCGTGACGTGCCCGGTCGATGATTTTCTTCAATTTGAAAGTTGCAGTATCCCAGACTTTAATCGATTTGTCCATACTGCAGGTTGCAAATAATTGCTGGTCGGGACTGAATGCAATGTCGTTGATAGCGTACATGTGAGCCGGAATATCGGCTACTGTTCCATAAGCATCATTTACATCCCAAATTTTCAGGTGCGCATCGCGCCCGGTTGTGAAAAGATAATGACCGTCCGGCGAATACCTAACGGAGAAAACGGAGTTTGAATGTGATTGGATTGTCTTTTTTAATACAAAACCATCCAGATCAAAGATATGTACATTGCATTCACTGTCGCCGGTTGCGAATTCATTGGTATAAGGATTGACTGCAATCGACCGCACACTTTTACCCGAAACCTTAATGTGCTTACGAACTGAAAAGCTCGGTATATCCACGACAATGATCACCCCGTCTCCGGTAGCGATTAATGCATTTTCACCCGATATCTTGATGTCAAAAATAGCGGCGGCTGTAATCTTCGATGTTTTCTCAATCTTATTGCTCACGGTGTCCAGCAGCTGGATTCCTTCGTAATTCTGCCCGATCCAGAGCTTTTGGTCCTCAGGATTGAGGGCGAGCGCATAGACGGAGGTGCCCGCGCGCGCTACCAGGTTACCGAGGTCTGGCTTGTTCAGGTCCCATTGAATGACAAATCCGTCGCCGCCGGCAGAATAAAAACCGTGGGAAGTCGAATCTGAAATAATTGTATAGACACTATCCCGATGACCGGAAAAAGTATCTACTTTGTGAATATTCATTGTTTTTGGTGATTAGCTTTTTCAGCTGTTGGCTTTTAGCCCTGAGCTGTTAGCTGTTAATTTTCAGGGACTAGCCTTGCGTTAAGCTGTGGAAAATAAGGATTGTGATCGATGATTTGAATTTATTTTACGATTTAAGCGGTTATTTTGCCTAACAACAATCAATTCGATTACTGTGTTGAAAAAAAGGAGCTAACAGCCAATAGCTAGCTGCAACCGAACAGCTAAAAAGCTCCAATCCGTTTTAAACAGAATAACTATGCCGCTCGTTCATTCCGAGATGATCGAAGAGACCTGTACACTGCTGCTGTGGAAGTTAACTGAAACTGAAACTGAACTAAGGGAAAACCTGGGTAACCGCTTCAATATTGAAGAGTTGAACAACATTTCACACCCTCAGAAAGTCAGGGAGTGGCTGGCCAGTCGGATGCTGATTAAAACCCTGGCAGAGCGTTTTGGCATTGCTTACGTTGGCTTGCACAAGGACGAACACGGCAAAGCTTTTCTGATCGACAATGAATCCCATATCTCCATTACGCATACATCTGAATTTGTGGCAGTGGCGATCAATCCGAGCGCAGCTGTTGGCATTGATATGGAGAAAAGCGACGCAAAGTTGCAGCGGACTGCCAATAAGTACCTCTCTCCCGAAGAATTTGCCCACGCTGAAAACGACATTTCAAGGCTGAGCATTTACTGGTGCGCCAAGGAAGCACTCTATAAAATGTACGGGAAGAAAAAGATCAGTTTTAAAGAGGCAATCCGCATTCAGCCGTTCTCCGTTGAACAGGTATTGGCAGAAGGAAAACTGACAGACGAAGACAAGATCGTAAGTTCCAGAATACACATCAGGTGGTTTGACGGACATTGCCTTGCCATCGCCCTCTGATTAATTCTCCTCCGGCTCGTCAAGCGTCGACTTCAATATCTTCTCAATCTCCTGCATTTTATCCTGCTCGCTGGTTTTTTCATACGACAAGATCAGATTCCGCAATACGCGCTGCACGATTTCAAGGTTGGTGCAGGGCTGATAAAAGATCTCTTTCGATTTGATATTCAGCTGGGCAATGTAGTGGTCAATATCCGTCTTGGAAAAAATGATCCCGCGGTTAAATACATTGATATAGAACTGCGTCTTGTCGCTCTTGTACGTCAGCACGAAAAGATTGGGAAGATTAACTCCGTAAACCGGCATGCCAAGCTTTCTAGCAATCAGCAGGTAAATCACGCACAATGTGATCGGGTTACCGCGGCGGCTTTCCAGTACTACATTGATCATTGAATTGGAAGGCGAATGGAAGTTCTTGGTATTCGCCGCAAAGTTCATTACGCCAAAGAACAAGCTGTTAATGCGTTTAATCTGATCAACCGCATTCATTTCTTCCTGAAACTGTATCCAGATATCGTAATAAAGCTGCTCAATGGTGGTTCTCAGCTTTTCAATGGACAGGTCTGGATAGTGATAAGTGGCAATAATCCACATACCTTCCAGCAAATCCAGACCGCCACCATTTTTCCAGGCTTGCAGCCGCTCTATCATAATGCTGAGCTGCAGTTCGTGGATCAGTTCTTCTATTTTTCTTTGCACGTGAGGATTAAAGCTTTCCTCCCATTCTGTTTCCAAAAACGGGATAACGCTTCCTCCAAGTGACAGGATTTTGCCTTCAACGTGCTGGCTTACTTCGTGATCTTCGTCATCAAGTAAGGATATCAGTGCCTTTATTTCTCTCTGGTTCATTTTCCTCAAATCTGCATTTAACAACCAACGGATAAATAAAAACATTTTTTTTTTATAGAAGCCAAATTTTCTACTTTTGCCCGGGAAAAAAACCTCTCCCAGATAATCACTTTAAGTTGTTATCATACCCTGAATTCTGTTTTATTGCATACTTAAAGGCGTTTTTCACAAGCAGCTATATCAGCGATAATCATTAAAATTAGATTTTGGGCATGAAAATTCTCGTTACCGGAGGAGCCGGATTTATAGGTTCCCACACTGTTGTGGAGTTGGACAGAGCGGGTTTTAAACCGGTCATTGTTGACAACCTTTATAATTCAAACCGGGATGTTCTGGAAGGGATTAAAAAGATCACTGGTAAAGATTTTCCGTTCTACGAAATCGACTGCAACAATGCAGACCAGGTCCGCGATCTTTTTGCACAAGAGCAGTTCGACGGAGTAATCCACTTCGCAGCTTACAAGGCGGTCGGTGAATCGGTTGAAAAACCTTTGAACTACTACGAAAACAACATTATCTCGCTGCTGGTCCTTCTACGCGCAATGCAGGAGTTCAATGTTCCTAACTTTGTTTTCTCTTCTTCCTGCACAGTTTACGGTCAACCTGACGCGATTCCAGTTACAGAAAATACCCCAAGAAAGCCTGCTACTTCGCCTTACGGAAATACAAAAGCGATCGGCGAGGATATCATTCGTGATCATACTTACTCCAAACCGGGTATCAAAGCAATTTCTCTGAGATACTTCAACCCGATCGGTGCACACGAATCGTCGCTGATTGGTGAGCTGCCAAATGGCGTACCAAGCAATCTTGTACCTTTTATCACGCAGACTGCCGCTGGTCTTCGCAAATCACTGACGGTTTTCGGAAACGATTATGATACGCCCGACGGAACTTGCATCCGTGATTTTATACATGTGGTTGACTTGGCCAAAGCGCACGTAAAAGCACTGGAATTGCTGCAATCTGAAACCGAAACCAACTACTACGATGTGTTCAATGTAGGCACCGGCGAAGGCTATACCGTTTTACAGCTGATCAATACTTTTGAAGAAGTAAACGGAGTCAAATTAAACTATACGATCGGGCCGCGCCGCGAAGGGGATGTGGAAAAGATTTACGCGCAGTCTGACAAAGTCAATAATGTAATGAAATGGACTGCCGAGAAAACCATTGCAGACGCTTTGCGCGATGCATGGAACTGGCAATTAAAAATAACAGCTCAGTAAATGAAAAAAATCCTGATCACAGGCGGTGCCGGCTTCATCGGCTCACATGTAGTACGCCGCTTTGTCACTTCCCATCCCGACTACCACATTTTCAACCTGGATGCACTTACTTACGCAGGTAACCTCGAAAACCTCCGTGACATTGAAAATGCACCTAATTATACATTTGTAAAAGGCGACATCGTGGACGCAGCGTTCATCGACAAGCTTTTTACCGAGCACGACTTTTTCGGCGTTGTTCACCTGGCAGCAGAAAGTCACGTCGACCGTTCCATTTCTGACCCGATGTCATTTGTAATGACGAATGTGGTTGGAACAGTAAACCTGCTGAACTCGGCAAAAAATGCCTGGAAAGAAGATCTTCAAAACCACCGTTTCTACCACGTTTCAACAGATGAAGTTTATGGTGAGCTGCACGATCCGGGCACTTTCTTTCTGGAAACAACCAAATATGATCCCCGCTCCCCCTACTCAGCTTCCAAAGCATCTTCTGATCATTTTGTAAGAGCCTATCACAACACTTATAAATTGCCTGTTGTGATCTCAAATTGCTCCAATAACTACGGACCAAATCACTTTCCTGAGAAGCTGATTCCTTTGATGATCCACAATATCATCCAGAAAAAACCACTTCCGGTTTATGGAAAAGGCGAGAACATCCGCGACTGGCTTTTTGTAGAAGACCACGCCAGAGCAATCGACGTGATTTTCCACGACGGAGCAAATGGTGAAACGTACAATATCGGCGGTCACAACGAATGGAAAAACATTGACCTGGTTATGCTGCTTTGTTCCATTATGGACAAAAAGCTGGGCCGCGAAGAAGGGGAAACCGCACAATTGATCACTTACGTGACCGATCGCGCAGGGCACGATTTGCGTTATGCGATTGATGCTACCAAGCTTTCCAACGAGTTGGGATGGAAACCTTCCCTGCAATTTGCCGAGGGGCTTGAAAAAACAGTAGACTGGTACCTCAACAACCAGGAGTGGCTTAACAACGTTACCTCCGGAACATACCAGAAATACTACGACGAAATGTACTCGGAAAGATAATTCCGGACAATTAGTCGCTCACTCCAAACAGAACTCACTTTATGAAAGGCATTATATTGGCCGGGGGCTCCGGAACCAGGTTGCACCCCTTGACATTGGCAGTTAGTAAACAGCTCATGCCCGTTTACGACAAACCAATGATCTACTACCCGCTGTCTATCCTCATGCTGGCGGGCATTCGCGAGATACTCATTATTTCTACCCCGCACGACCTGCCTCACTTTGAAAAGCTGCTTGGAGACGGTAGCCAGCTAGGCTGTCAGTTCAGCTATGCAGTGCAGCCAAGTCCGGACGGACTGGCGCAGGCATTTATCATTGGCGAGGAGTTTATCGGCAATGAGAAAGTAGCACTGATCCTGGGAGATAACATCTTTTACGGATCCGGCTTATCGCAGCTTTTACAATCCAACAACGATCCCGACGGTGGTGTAATCTTCGCATACCAGGTACACGATCCTGAGCGTTACGGAGTTGTGGAATTCGACAAATCCAACAATGTTCTTTCGATAGAAGAAAAACCGACTACGCCGAAGTCAAACTACGCGGTACCGGGCTTGTATTTCTATGATAACGACGTTGTTGAAATTGCTAAAACCATCCCGCCTTCCCCACGTGGCGAGCTGGAAATTACTGACGTTAACAGGGTATACCTCGAACGCGGAAAGCTCAAAGTAGGTGTACTGAACCGTGGAACAGCGTGGCTGGATACAGGTACCTTCCAATCGCTGATGCAGGCCGGGCAATTTGTACAGGTGATTGAAGAGCGCCAGGGTTTAAAGGTCGGCTGCATTGAGGAGATCGCTTACCGAATGGGCTTTATTACTGCAGACCAGTTACGTGAAATCGCCAAGCCTCTCGTGAAAAGTGGCTATGGCACTTATCTTGAACGCATTGTAGCCAACGGTTGATCGTCGGCTCTTTTGTCCGGATTATTTAAATGAAGTTTTTGGCAGAGGAAATTGAGGAGTATTCCGTACTGCATACGGAAAATGAGAGTGAGTTGCTGAAGTCTTTAAACAGAGAGACACACGCTAACATTCTCAATCCACGTATGCTTTCAGGGCATTTACAGGGCAGGTTTTTGTCGATGATTTCGAAGATGATCAGACCTGACAGAATCCTGGAAATCGGCACTTACACGGGCTACTCTGCATTATGTCTCTGCGAAGGGCTCAATCCAGGCGGGAAACTGGTTACCATTGATATCAACGAAGAACTTGAAACATTTACCCGCGGTTTCTTCGACCGTTCTTCGTACTCCTCCTCCATCAAATACCTGATTGGTAATGCCCTCGACCTGATTCCGGATCTGGAAGACACTTTCGATCTGGTTTTTATCGATGCGGACAAAATCAATTATTCTTCTTATTTTAACCTTTGTCTTGAAAAGGTAAGAAAGGGCGGTTTTATTATCGCCGATAATGTACTCTGGAGTGGCAAAGTCATTCAGGAAGGCATTAAGCTGGACAAAGACACCCGGGCGTTGCTGGATTTCAACCGTATGGTTCACGAGGATAGCCGCGTTTCCAATGTGCTGCTCCCAATCCGCGACGGATTAATGATACTTCAAAAAAATTAAGCACACAATCAGTAAGTCAAGTACCAATATTTTATGGCCAGAACTTTCATTAAGAACATCAAGTACCTTGCAGTTGCGTGGATTTTGTCGCTTGTTACAATCAGTCAGTCTTTTTCGCAAACCCCAGAGATACCAGCCAGTGTATCTTTTGGCGGCATTACGGTAAAGTTTGACAGGGGTGCACAGAATCTGATTGAAGAGGATGTAAAAAGCCTGATGTCGAATAAGAAGTTTTGGGAAGAGAAAATGGACAGGGCTATCCTGCATTTCCCGATTGTTGAAGGTATTTTAATGGACGAAGAAGTTCCCATTGACTTCAAATACCTTGCAGTGCAAGAAAGCTCGTTCCGCCCGGATGTGATTTCTACCTCCAATGCAGTTGGCTATTGGCAGTTCAAACCGGAAACTGCAATCGGATTAAACCTGAGAGTGGATGACAAGATTGATGAGCGTAAAAACATCAGTTCATCCACACACGCTGCGGCCTGGTATCTTAAGAAAAACAACCAGCAGTTCAACAACTGGGTAACTACATTGTACTCCTATTATCTGGGTGCAGGCGGCGTGAGGAAAATCGTCCCTGCGAGCTGGGCTTATGCGCGTGAGGTGACACTTACAGCTAAAACTGACCGCTACATGCTCCGCTTTTTTGCACACAAAATCGCATTAGAGGCTGGAATTGAAAGGTATAAGTCCCCAAATACATTGGTACTGATCGAGTCCGATCTGGGAAAAGGCAAGTCTCTCGACCAGATTGCAACTTCACTGGGCATTAGTTCGGCAGAGCTGAAAAACTATAACAGGTGGCTTGTAGATGATAAGATCCCTTCTGACCGAGAATATCTGGTAACCATTCCTGTGCCTGTGTCGCAGGTGGCTGAAGTACGTGAAAAATTGTCACTTCCTCCCCAGCAGACTACTGTTGCATCAGTCTATGAGGAGAGCGGCTATCCGGTTCTTAAAAAGACCTCGCCGCCTTCCCAAAGTCCTGCATTATACGAGATCAACGGACTGAAAGGGGTTGAAGCAACTCCGGGCGCCAAACCTAAAACGCTGGCTAAGGCAGGTGGGCTCAGGACACCGAAATTCATGCGTTACAATGATATGCTTGCCGAAATGCCGCTAGTTCCAGGGCAGGTATATTACTTATCAAGAAAGCATAAAAAAGCATCTACCCCCTTCCATACCGCGAGGCCGGGAGATACCTGGCACAGTGTGTCGCAGCAATATGGCGTGCGCTTGGTCAATCTTTTGAAATACAACCGTACTACCAGCCGGAACTATCCGATCCAAACAGGACAGGTTCTGTTCCTGGACAAAAAACGGCCGAGGAAACAGCCGATAGAGATTATAGCGCCGCCGCAGACTACGCCTCCTGCTGCGAAAGATCCTGTCATTGCTGTTGTTCCGGAGAAAACGCCGGCTACTGCTGCTAACACCATTCCGGACAAACCGTCTGGCAGAAAGAAATACACGCCTGTACTGGTTGAAAAAACAGAATCGGCCACTCCTGCTGAAACCAGGCCAACCGAGACTGTCTCCCCTGCTGCTTCAACAGCTTCGCCCGCTACAGTTCCTCCGGTAACCGCGTCAACATCGGTACCTAAAACCGGCGCTGTGGCCCCTGCTTCCAAACAGCCAGGAACAATGCAGGAATCTGACGACAGAGTTGTGATCATCACGCAGGATAATACCGATACCTCATTCAAATCCACTGAGGAGCAACGGCCGATTGCAAAAGCTGACGGTCCGTCGAAAGTAGTTACGCCAAACGAAACGAGAACAACTGCTTCCACATCGGTGTATGCACGCCAGAGAGCTGCGGCGGAAGAACGTGCTGCGCGAGAGAATGCAGCAAAGGAGGTTTCTACAAGTGCTGGAACTACTGCGGCGGCGGCAACGCACACTGTTGTTTCAGGCGACACTTACTTTGGTATTGCAAGCAAATACAATCTCTCATTACGTGAGCTTCTCGATCTTAACAACAGAAGCGCTCAGGCAAGATTGGTTGTCGGCCAGAAATTGATTGTAAGCAAATCAGGTACGGAAAATGCAGCTGCGCCTGTGGCTGAAAGAGCAACTCCTGAAAAAACAGCTCCTGAAAGAATTGCAGTGACACGCAGCGAGCCTGCGGCAACATTTAAGACTCCGGAAGAAATCAAGCACGAAACCAGACTGACCGCAGATCCGAATGCAGAGTTTCACGTTGCGCAGGGTGGACAGACTTACTACAGCATTTCAAGAGCCTACGGTCTGACCATCAGAGAGCTTTTTGAATTGAACAACCTCAGTACTTCTGACAAACTTAAAACGGGCCAGCGGCTGCGGGTAAGGCGGGATGCTGGTAACCCGTCGGACAATGAAGCTGTTAATCAAGCGATCAGTGGCGGTGCTCAGACCCACATCGTTGCGGCCGGTGAAACACTTTTCCGCATTGCACAAACCTATCGTACTTCCATTGAAGAACTTAAGAGATTAAACAATATCTCAGGAAATAGCGTTATGGTGGGACAAAAACTTAAAATACCTCAGCAGTAGTAAGAGAACCCATGATTTTAATTGACCATACCTGTATTAGTGACGATATTGAAGACCAGCTTTTTGTCTGTAATCTGGACAAATGCAAAGGTGCTTGCTGTGTAGAAGGAGATTCAGGTGCCCCGCTTGACGAAGAAGAAATCGCAATTCTGGACGAAATATACCCGATGGTTGCGCCTTACCTGACAGAATCAGGGAAAAAAGCGATTGCCGAGCAAGGCACTTCAACCAAAGATTGGGATGGTGATTTTGTGACGCCTATTATCGATGGCAAGGAATGCGCTTACGCTATTTACGACGAAAATAACATTCTTAAATGCGGCATTGAAGCGGCCTATCTCGACGGCAAGATCAGCTACAAAAAACCAATCTCCTGCCATTTATATCCCATTCGGGTCACAAAATATGACGAATTTCACGCGCTGAATTACGACCGCTGGTCCATCTGCAGTCCTGCCTGTGACTTTGGTAAACAGCTTGGTGTGCCTGTGTACAAATTCCTGAAGGAGCCGCTGATACGTGCTTATGGAACAGAATGGTACGATCAGCTAACCCACGAAATTGGCGAGCGTGAAGAGGCAAGAGCCAATGAAAAAAGATAATGCATTCTTTAACGACGTGTATGATGTAGTACGCCAGATACCGCCTGGACGCGCTACTTCTTACGGTGCTATTGCCAAATACCTGGGAAACAACCGTGGTGCGAGAATGGTTGGATGGGCAATGGGGAACAGTTATACGCGTGAAGGTATCCCTGCACACCGGGTTGTAAACAGCCAGGGAGAACTTACTGCTTCTGCGCTTTTTGAAACACCTACTACCATGCAGGAAAGGCTCGAAAGCGAAGGTGTAATTGTAAGAAATAACAAGATCCAAAACTGGAAAGTCTGCTTCTGGGATCCGGAAAAGGAACTATGATAAACGAAAACAATCCCGGCCGAGGTCGGGATTGTTTGTTTCATGGTGAACCTTATTGCAATGATATCAACTTTTCGCTCGTACTTTCAATCTGAACTTCCTTGATCAATTTACTGCCTCCGTTCTGCATTTCAAAGTAGTAAGTTCCGTCGTTCATTTCGTCAAGGTTGAATACGCGACGGTATTTGGACCCTTTATTATTGAACACTTCTGAGTAATATACATTCCCTGCTTTGTCCCTTACGATCACTTTTACCTTGTCGTTTGTAGCTTTATTCACAGACAGTCTGACTTTGTTGCTGTCCGAGATCTTGTAGAGACTAGCGTCGAATGCTACTGCGGTCGCGTCTTTTTCTTCTGTGTTTTTCTTTTTGTCAGTGGTGAAAGAAGCGAGTGACAATGTGAGCGCTAATGCGCAGAACAGGTTTGAGATGTTTGAAATTTTCATGGCTAATAGTATTTAAAGTTTGGCTGCATGCACCTGCATGGTTGCTCTCTAAATAAAAAAGGATGTGCCACGTTCGCTGTTTACTAAATTTTACACACAAAATTTAGCTTTCAAACACTTGATTTACAGGTATATACGATATTAATACGAACTTTTCATTTTCAAAACCAGCCAGAAAGAAGTTGTTCAGAACCGAACATTTTACATCGTAAGCGAACATTTCAGCTGTTACTGTGACGCCCGTTTTTATTTGCCACAGCTTCATTTACAATTATGATTTTGCAGCTTACCTGACCGAAGCGTAGTTGTCTGTAAGCTTTGGTTTCGGGTCATGAAGCAACCAAAGGCCGATGAAGGTAATTAGCCCATTTATAATCAGTCTCTCAAAGCCAAACTTATATCCGTTAAACCATTCAGCAGAATGATCATTGATGATGTAAGTCAAAATCGGTGCGAGAATGCAAACCAGTGGAACCCACCGGTCTTTCACCGGTCTTTTCAAGAATGCGCCAAAAGAGAAAAGTCCGAGCAATGGACCGTAAGTATAACCGGCAAGATCGAAAACGGCTGTAATTACTTCTTTGCTGTTCAGCCGGTTGAAGATCAGGATCACCAGATAGAAGACAACCGAGAACATGATGTGCACCCAGAATTTAATGGAAGAACGCTTTTCCTCGGGGCGCTTTTCAATATTCATAAAATCAATGCAAAAAGCAGTTGTCAGCGCGGTAAGCGCTGAATCCGAACTGGCATAAGTAGCAGCGGTAATACCGAGCAGGAAGGTGATACCCACCAGCAAACCCAGGTGGTTTAATGCAAGCATTGGATAAAAATCGTCTGTCTTCGCTGTCGCCGGTATACCTTGCGCTTCTGCATATACGTAAAGCAATGCACCCAGGGACAGGAACAGGAAATTCACGATCACAAGCACGATTGTGAACCAGAACATATTCTTCTGTGCCTCGCCTATGTTTTTACAAGTCAGGTTCTTCTGCATTAAATCCTGATCAAGGCCCGTCATCACAATGGCGATGAATACACCTGCAAAAAACTGCTTAAAGAAGTTCTTCGGATCATTGACATCCCAAAAGAAGATCTTTGAGTATTTGCTCTGATCCACCGCGTTCCAGATATCCCCGATCCCACTCAGGTTCAACTCCCTGGAAACCAAAACGATCGTCAGAACTACGGCAGTGATCAGAAAGAAAGTCTGCAGGGTATCGGTGACAATAATAGTTTTCACACCGCCTTTGAATGTGTAAATCCAGATCAGGAATATAGTGATCGCGACTGCCACTTCGAATGGAACGCCCAGCGGCTTAAATAGCGCCAGCTGTAGAACCTGTGCAGCTACGTAGAGCCTTACGGCAGAGCCGATTGTACGTGAAAGCAAGAAAAAGCCTGAGCCTGTTTTATAGGACCAAAAGCCGAAACGCTGTTCGAGATAGCTATAAATGGAAATCAGATTGAGCCGGTAATAAAGCGGCATCAGCACGGTACCGATTACAAGGTATCCCAGAATATACCCGATTACAACCTGAAAATACGAAAACTGAATATTGGCGACTGCCCCCGGCACTGAAACAAACGTGACCCCGGAAAGCGAAGTTCCGATCATACCAAATGCAACCAGGTACCACGGAGACTGGCGGTTAGCAGTAAAAAATGTATTTGTATCCGCCCCTTTGGAAGTGTAAATGGAGACCGTAATCAGCATCCCAAAATAGACTACCAATATGACCAGCGAAATGTACGGATTCATTAAAAAAGGGGGATTTTGGATTGGTGGAGCAATGGATTAAAAGGCTGAAAGCTTCTAATAATCTGCGTTTTTAATTAGATTTGCTAATCAAACAGAAATTTGGTTGTTATGCAAGCGCTTACAGAAACAGATGTAGAAATTCTGGAAGAAACGATTGACACCGACATTAAAAAGCTGATTATTTATAATGACGATGTGAATACTTTCGACTGGGTGATAGATACTTTGATAGAGGTGTGCGGGCATTCTAGCGAGCAGGCTGAACAATGTACGATCATTATTCATTATAAGGGAAAGTGTTCCGTGAAAGAAGGGGCATTTGAGGAACTCGCCGGCATGCGGAACGAAATTTGCCGGAGAGGTATTTCAGCCGAAATACATTAACCTTACGCTCATGAATTATCCCTCGCGCCTGATTGAGGATGCAGTAAACGAAATCTCCCGACTTCCCGGCATTGGCAAAAAAACCGCATTGCGGCTGGCATTACATTTGCTCAAAAGAGAAGAGGAACAAACCCGGTCTCTTTCGAATGCCTTGCTGGATATGCGTACCAAGACCACTTACTGCGCCAAATGCCACAATATCGCGGATGATATTTACTGCAATATCTGCGCAAATCAGAAGCGTGATCAAAGCATTATTTGTGTGGTAGTGGATACGAGGGATGTACTTGCCATTGAATCTACCAATCAATACAAGGGTTTATATCACGTACTCGGTGGTATTATCTCGCCGCTGGAAGGTATCGGACCCTCCGATTTACACATTGACTCGCTTATTGAACGGGTCGAAAATCCAGGTGAGTTCGCGCAGGTTCAAGAGATCATCCTTGCATTAAGTCCCACGATGGAGGGAGATACCACAGCATTTTATCTACAAAAAAGGCTTAAAGCCACAGGAGTTAAAATAAGTACGATTGCCCGCGGAGTACCCATTGGCGGAGACCTGGAATATGCCGATGAAATTACGCTCGGGCGCAGCATTATAAGTCGGGTGGCTTATGATTGATTATTAACAATTTCAATGAACCGTTATGAATAGAACAGATTTTTTGCGGACACTTGCCGGTGGAGCACTTACTGCCGGAGCATTGGCCAACCACACTTTTGCCGGAAATTCCGAAGCCATTTTGGCAGAAACCGCGCCATTCAAGCAAAGCCCGCTTCCATACGATTTCGGCGCTCTTGAACCGAGCATTGATAAAATGACAATGGAGATCCATTACGGAAAGCACCACGCGGCTTACGTGAAAAATCTGAACGATGCAGTGAAAGGAACCGAGTTTGAGAAGAAGTCGCTGGAAGAAATTATCAAGTCTGTAGGCAAAGCATCCGCTGCGATCCGTAATAATGGCGGCGGTCACTGGAACCATACTTTCTTCTGGGAAGTAATGGGACCCAAAAAAGGCACCGGACCAACCGGCGCAGTTGCTGACGCGATCAATGCACAATTTGGTTCTTTTGACAAATTTAAAGAAGAATTCGGCAAGGCAGCTACTACCCGTTTCGGTTCTGGCTGGGCGTGGCTGGTTGCAAAAGACGGAAAACTAGCAGTTGGCTCGACGCCAAACCAGGATAACCCACTCATGGACGTATCTGACTTAAAAGGTACCCCGATCCTAGGACTGGATGTTTGGGAACACGCTTATTACTTGCATTACCAAAATAAAAGACCAGATTACATCAAAGCATTCTGGGACGTTGTAAACTGGGAGAAAGTAGCTGCGAATATGAAGAAAGCTTAGGAAGGGAGAATGGAGGAATGGGAGGAAGGAGGAGGGGAACGGAAGAAGCTGAGTACTTAAATAAAAGAGGATGGAGCCGGTAAGTCCCTGGCTCCATCCTCTTTTTACTTCCTCCCTTCACTCCCCTACGAAAAACTAATTACAAAACGAAGAAATGACCTTATAGGCCTGCTGGTAGCCCAATTCCCCGGCTTTGCTGAGATCCAGACAGCCGTCGTTGATTTCACCCAGGCTGTTTTTCAGGATACCTCTCAGGTAATATGCTTCCGGATAGTCGGAGCGGAGTTTAATTGAACTGGTAAAATCCAATACCGCACCCATTTGGTCGCCGCTGGCAGAGCGGATCATCGCTCTTGAAAAATAGGCATTTGAGTAGGTCGGATTGAGTTCAACTGCTGTTGTCAGGTCCTGAATTGCAGCTTTCGTCTCTCCGATTTTTGCTCTTGTAATGCCTCTGATATAATAAGCCTCTGCGCGCTCGTTGGTCAATGTAGCTATCTTGACATTCTCTTTAACTTGGTCTCGAAGTTCATCCAGCTTCTCCCGGTTGATTTTCCCCGAATAGACAATCTTCTTAGGATCACCTACGTATGTATTTTTCAGTTCAATGGATTTGGATAAATCTGCAATTGAACCACGATGATCATTCAGTTTCCATTTTGAAAAACCACGACCGTAATACGCCTGAAAATGATCAGGATTGAGTTGAATGGTTTTATCAAAATCAATGATAGCTCCTCCAAAGTCTTCCAATTTGTTCTTCGCCAAACCTCTGTTTGCATAAAGCTCACTATCATTGGGGCTTAATTCGATTGCTCTTGTGAAATCAGCACTGGCGCCCTGGTAATCTCCGAGCTCCAA
This sequence comes from Dyadobacter crusticola DSM 16708, assembly GCF_000701505.1. Taxonomy (GTDB): domain Bacteria; phylum Bacteroidota; class Bacteroidia; order Cytophagales; family Spirosomataceae; genus Dyadobacter; species Dyadobacter crusticola. Next base: position 16,599 of record NZ_KL370787.1, read on the forward strand.
TTTCGCCAGCCCGCGACCAGCATAAGCGCCTGTTCTTTTTGGGCTTAATTCAATTACCCGCGTGAAATCGGCCAGACTTCCGGCGTATTCCTGTAAATCCTGCTTGCAGTTCCCTCTTGCGTACAATGCAGCAAGCTCGTCAGGGTTCAATGCGAGCGCGCGATCGAGATCTGCCAATGCATGCCGATGATTTTTCAGCTTGGCGTAGCTTACACCGCGGTTGTAGTAAGCTTTGGGCTCTTCGGGATTCAGTTCAATGGCTTTGGAATAATCCTCGATAGCAGCACGGTAATCTTCCTGCAAACTCTTGCTCACTCCCCTGCTTTGGTAGTACAAAGATTCTTTCGGGCTGAGTTCGATGGCTTTGTCGTAATCGAGTATCGCGCCCCGGTGGTCTTTCAGATTTGCTTTCGCAAGCCCCCTGTTGAAATAGCTTGGCGCGTGTTCAGGGTTCATGGAAATAACGGTGGTGTAAGCCTGCAATGCGCCGTTAAAATCGCCTGTTCCGGCTTTTGTATTTCCTTCTTCAAAGAATTCGGCGGCTGAACGCTGGGCAAAAATGGGGCAAGACAAGGTAAGCGCAAATAGAAATGCGACGCCAGATACTAAGAATTTCATGAATGTAAACCTTTTCCTCAAATCAGATATATTGTAATTATTCTATAAAAGTATTCAAATTCCGTTTTAGCATCAAAAAAAGAAATGGTTCGGGTTTTTGTAAATCTTAGTCGGGGATATTGGTTACTTTTATGGCGGTACCATCCGTTCAACATACTATTTAACAAACCGTTTCAGATATGACAGCAGCAGGAAAAAGAATATTTGTCGCACTATTATTCATTATCGCAGTTACAGCTGTATACTTTGCATTCTTCAAGTCCGCTGATGAGCCGGTCGCAACTGAGCAGGATATGGTTGAAGAAACTGGTGAACCCGCTTCGGTATACCTGACTTCCATGACTGACCTCGAAGGAAAGCCTGTGGCAATGGACGAAAACAAGCTTGTATTTATCAATGTATGGGCTACCTGGTGCGGGCCGTGCAATATGGAAATGCCTGGTATTCAAAAGCTTTACGATAAATATAAGTCACATAAAGATGTAGCTTTTTACATTATCTCAGACGAGGACGCGGCTACTGTCAATCCCTTTATTGAAAGAAAGGGGTACCAGCTTCCATTTTATCAATACACAGGCAGCTACCCCGCTGCGCTCGACGGCAATGCAATTCCAAGAACATACATTATCTACAAAGGAAAAATTTTGGCGCAGGAAATAGGCGCTTCTCAATGGGACCGGCCCGAAGTAATCGATCTGATCGAGAAGCAACTTGCTGAAATCTGAAACCCATATAACAGGAAAGGCGCTGGTATCAGCGCCTTTCCTGTTAACTATATTATCAAAGCTTATTCCACTACGAAAGTACCTTTCATCAGGGCATAGTGACCTGGGAAGCTGCAAATGTAAGTGTAAGTACCTTTTGCAGGAGCTGTGAATTCGATCGTATCGCTTTCTCCGCCACCTACAAGTTTGGTATGTGCAATAATGCTCGCTTTTTCAGATGCAGGAATGTATTCTGTTTCTCTGGCTGCTGCCGCTTTCGATCCAAATGTTGCAACGTCAACGCCTGGTTTCAACAATACCCAGTTGTGTCCCATAGCTGTTTTTGCAAGTTTACCTGAGTGAGTAAGTGTAAGCTTCACTTTTTGTCCTGCCTTCACCTTAATCTCTTTCACGTCGAACTGCATTGCATCAGTTCCTTTTATTACGATGGTTTTAACTTGTTTTGCATCGTCCACCACTGTGCTGGCAGGAATCAACTTAGCCAGAACAGGGTTCATTGTAACTGCTCCGAAAGCCAGAACTGAGGCAAGAAGCATTACGCCATACTTGGTCGTTTTCATGTTATGAGTATTAGGTATACTTGTTTAATTAAATTTAACCTGTGCAATTTACGACACGGTGTTTTAAAAAAACAATTCATTAACAATTGTTTGAAAACTAATCTGTCAGAACAGGATTTTGTACTGATCGCGCACAGCTCTACCCACACATAACACCGACAAAACCATCATATAATGGTTAATATCGACAGGGTCCATCGGGATCGGAAGCTTACCCGATTTGGTCGACAATGCCAGCAACATCATCGAAATAACAACCCAGAGCGCGCTTTTCTGCCTGCTGGCAAGCCCCACACAGGATATCAGCAGGGTTACTAAAATGCAGAGGGATTTGATAATGAGTCCCACATATTCTACCCTGAACCAGGTAATGCAGTAAAATAGGAGCAGGCCCAGCGCAACTGTTGAAAACAGCAGAAAATTCCCGCCTTTATAGCGCATTAAAAGACACCACGATGCCGATACCAGGCACATAGCACCAAGCGTCATTTCTCCGGCAGCAGCAATTTCCCTGACGGGTTTCATTTGTTCCACTCCCGCAAAAACGAGCAAGTCCGTCAATGCAACAACAGCTATACTGATAAAAAAGATACCCCAAAGCCATTTTGTAACGGTAGGCTGATTATTGAAATACCTGAAAAAAATGAACAAACTGGTGCCGCTTAAAACGAGATTAGAAAATATATGGGGATTGCTAAGTATATCCATAAACACCCATCAGATTGTCAAAAAAGCAATTTACAAATTCTGGCTACATTTTGCTACTTCGTGCTTTTCGTTCTACTTTTACCAAAAAAACTGATTTACCAACATGAGCGTTTTAGTTAATAAAAATTCTAAGATTATAGTTCAGGGATTTACCGGTTCGGAAGGGTCTTTTCACGCCCAGCAGATGATTGAATATGGTAGCAATGTCGTGGGTGGTGTGACCCCTGGTAAAGGCGGACTTTCTCATTTGGAAAGACCTGTATTCAACACTGTTGATCAGGCTGTTCGTTCTACCGGAGCTGACGTGGCTATTATTTTCGTTCCACCGGCTTTTGCCGCTGACGCAATCATGGAAGCAGCTGATGCTGGTATCGGCGTAATCGTTTGTATCACCGAAGGTATCCCAACCAAGGATATGATGCAGGCGAAAGAATATATCAAGAATAAGAACTGCCGCCTGATCGGTCCTAACTGTCCAGGTGTAATTACTGCGGAAGAATGTAAAGTTGGTATCATGCCTGGCTTTATCTTCAAGAAAGGTACTGTTGGTTTGGTTTCAAAATCAGGAACTTTAACTTACGAAGCAGTTGACCAGCTGACACGCGCAGGACTAGGACAAACTACTGCAATCGGAATTGGCGGTGACCCAATTATCGGAACAACTACAAAAGAAGCAGTTGAGCTTTTGATGAATGACCCTGAAACCGAAGCTATCGTAATGATCGGTGAAATTGGTGGAAGCATGGAAGCAGATGCCGCCAACTATATCAAATCGACTGGTAACAAAAAGCCGGTTGTAGGTTTTATCGCCGGACAAACTGCTCCAAAAGGTCGCAGAATGGGCCACGCCGGTGCAATCATCGGTGGAGCTGACGATACTGCAGAAGCTAAAATCAGAATCATGAAAGAGTCAGGTGTCTTTGTTGCTGAATCGCCTGCATTGATCGGCGAAACGATGCTGCTTGCTCTTGGAAGAAAATAATCTACATTTACGCATACCACTTTTAAGAGGGCTGGGGAAACCCCGCCCTTTTATAATTATGAAGTCCGTATTCACACGCACCAGTTGGGCTTTCTTTACGGCATTTATGTTTTTCGCGACTTTTGCATTCAGCGCCGCAAAGGTCACGCTCCCCGAACGCTATTTTCCTGTTTACAATTACCAAAACGACTGGCTGGTTTACAATGCAGCTTACAAGAACTATGTCCCCTATTCACAGGGTGTTGATGAAGATTCGCGTTCGGTAAGCCTTTACATTGATCTGGTCAAGAACCGCAGGTATGCATTGCTGTTGACAGCCGAAGCGGAAAGCTATCTCTTCATCGAAGGCGCACTACAATCCCGCATTGACCCCAATCAGTGGCGGGAGCTTAGTATTGACAGTCTGCTCAAAGTTTACAGGAAGGACGAATTGCTCGTAACTATCTATGGCAGTCCCGGAATTGATGATAAGGCAGCACTTTTGTGTCACAGAAAGACCAGTGCTGATGCAGCTACACTTACCAGTACACGGCCAAACTTTATCAATATTAAACCAATTTCATTTTCGCCGTTTGGTAATTTCGCGGTACTGGCTCTGGTGCTGATATTGATACTAAATGCGTGGATTTTTAATCTGAACCCGCTCTCCTTTCTGCGCCTGATCAACCCCATTGAATTTTTCAACGGCGACCCGCGAGATCAGATTTCGAAGATCAATAAACCTTACAGTAATGCAATTATCTTCTTCGCGATCATCACCGCGATGTGGATGAGCTTTGTACTTCTATTCTTTGCCAGCAACAAGCTTAATCTGTTTTCGGTAAACAGCATACTTTCGGAGAAATCAAACACACTCATGATCTTCGCCGATTTTCTGATCCTGTCGACACTGTTCTTTGTGCTTAGCTACGTCAAATACATTTGTATGCTACTGGCTGGAAATATGCTCAATCTGGATAAGCAGGTGGATATCCTGTTTATCAAAATAATACAATCCTCTTATATGTTTTATGGTGCTTTTTTTCTGATCGTTTTCGGAATGAGCTTCAATCATATGAGCTGGATTTCAGACATGCGGGCCTACGTTGTTTTACCCTTCCTGTTTTTCTATATAGCCCGTTTTATCGCTCTGTACGTGGTTACCAAGCCTCCGGGCTCGTTGATTAATCTGTATTTATTTTCGTACCTTTGCGTTATTGAAATAATCCCGCTCATCGTTAGTATGAAATTTGCCTTGTAAGCATACAAAGATGAGTTTGGAACAAACTAATGAGGATTTTACATGAGTGATACTATCAATTTTGATCAGGAACGGCTTAAAAAGGTGACCAGCCTGCTTGTAAGCCAATCCAGACCCGCCGACGAAAATTCACCCTACTACGAATTAGCCCGAAAGTATAATATCAAAGTTGATTTCCGGCCTTTCATTCAAATTGACGGAGTTTCATACAAAGACTTTCGCAAGCAAAAAGTCAACATTCTGGATCACACAGCGGTCATTTTTACAAGCCGTAATGCCATCGATCATTTTTTCAGGATCTGCAATGAGGGTCGCATTGAGGTACCTGCTACAATGAAGTACTTCTGTATCTCGGAGCAAACGGCCAACTATCTTCAGAAGTACATTGTGATCCGGAAGAGAAAGATCTTCACAGGCACGAAAACTGCCTCCGAGCTGATCGAGCTGATGCGGAAACATAAGAAAGAGAAGTTCCTTTATCCATGCTCTGATGTAAGAAAAAGCGACATTCCAGAGTTTGCAGATACCGAGGAATTCCACTTCCAGGAGGCTACAATGTACCAGACAGTTTCTGCTGACCTCTCTGATCTGGAAGACGTATACTACGATATAATCGCGTTCTTTAGTCCCTCAGGTATTAAATCGTTATTTGATAATTTTCCGGACTTCAAACAAAACTACACCCGCATTGCTGCCTTTGGCCCTACAACAGCAAAAGCTGTTGAAGATGCCGGCCTCGTTCTTGACATTCAGGCGCCGTTGCCAAATGCACCTTCAATGACCGGTGCACTTGACCTTTATATCAGGCAAGCAAACGGCATATAAGCTTAAAATTCACCTCAAAAGCCCTGGAAAATTTCCGGGGCTTTTTTGTGTTTATATCAATTTTTTTAAGCAATATGCGTTATAAATCAAAACTGAAAACCTTCGGTAGATTCCCTAAACAAACCCAAAAGCATGACTTTGAAGTTTACTATAAGGAGTAATAAAAATAACCGGTTACTTGCCATTTTGTTTTTGCTTCCCTTTGCTGCTGTTGGCCAGAAAGATGCTCAGTTTAGCTTATTTTCTTTAAACCAGCTTTATCTTAACCCGGCAGCAGCTGGCGCAGACGGTCTTACCAAATTCCAGCTTATACATCGGACACAGTATGCAGGTTACCAGGGCACAAATCTGACAGACGAAGGAGGAGCGCTTTCGACACAACTATTCTCTTTCAGCATGCCGATCAAAAATTTCGGGATCGGCTTTTATGCATTGAATGACCGCAGCGGACCAAGAACGGATCAGGATTTCAAATTGTCTGCTGCTTACCACATCCCGCTGGCTGGCGGCAACTTCCAGGTAGGTGCAAGCGCAGGGCTGTTTCGCCAGGCAGTTGATTACGGAAAGCTACGGGCCCGGGACCCTGACGATCCATTGATTCAAACCGGTGTGATCTCGGAGATAAACCCTGATGTGTCAGTCGGCGTACGTTACGAGGCCGATGCATTTTATGCGGGAGTGTCTGCCAATCACCTGCTCAAACCGAAGTACCAGCTTGGGTCAGAATCAGGTACTAACCCATTGCCGCGTACATTATACTTTAACGCCGGCGTCAACATTGAACTTGGCTATTTGCTCGATATTCAACCTATCGTATTAGTAAAGTCAGATATCAGTACCGTCTCTGTTGAAGGGGGAGCAACTGTCACTTATAACAAACGCTACTGGATCGGAGGCACTTACCGTCAGCAGGATACTTATTTCATATTGATGGGTGGAATCTATCTGCTCCCTGACCAATCGCTTCGACTATCCGGAGCGTACGATCTGGTGCTAGGTGGTGACAGGGCCAAATCACCTTCCTCTTTCGAAGTGATGCTGTCGTATGCACTCCCTTCACCAAAGTTTGGCAAGAAAACGATCATCAGAACACCACGTTTCCGGTTCTAAGCGCCACGGCAGGAAAGCTTGTAATGTTCAATTTTAAAGTACCAAAATACCATTCCAGCTATTTTCGACTTGTTTTTTTACAATCGCTTAACTAAATCCTCTAAGGCAGTTTGTTAAACTTTAATTTATATTTGTAAAATTATCGACTGTTATACCAATTCTCTTTTTCTTTACGTTAAGTCGATAAATCCGAATTGGCAGCTCTGAGTGCGTATTTGTTTCCATTTGACACTCGCTGAATCAGCTCAGAACAGAGTAGCTTTTGTCTTTTTCAATTATACTATACAGAATCAATTATCGTTTTTAGGCTAGCATTTTATTATTTAAAATTTTACAAAACCACTATGAATGTGAAAGTGTTCTATCGGGATGGAGTCAAAAGTCTGCTTTTGATAGCCGCTCTTATGCTCATGCAGAGTTGCGGATTTATCAAGAGTAAATTTGGCAAGGGAGGAAAAGAAGAAAGCGGTATACAAAATGGAGAAATTACTGCAACTGCCAGAAAAGGCTATAAACAAACTACTCCTGCTGGAATGGTGGTAGTCCCTTCGGGTTCTTTCGTGATGGGCCAGGCTGATGAAGACATTGCTTCTTCTATGAACAACATGAACCGCCGTGTGACCATCAGTTCGTTCTTTATGGACGATACCGAGATCACCAACAACGAGTATCGCCAGTTCGTGAATGCACTCCTGGTTGACTCAGTGTCTGTGTTAGGTGAAGAAGAAATTATGACAAAATACTATCCTGATACTACTGCATGGAAAAAGGATTTTGCTTATTCTAATGGTGATCCTTTTGTAGAATACTACTATCAGCATCCCGGATTTGACACCTACCCTGTTGTAGGTGTGAGCTGGCAAGGCGCCCAGTATTTCTCAAAATGGCGTACTAATCTGCTTCATGATTACCAGAACAAAGAAGGACAGTTCAATTCAACAGGTTTCCGTCTTCCAACAGAAGCAGAATGGGAATGGGCAGCAAGAGGTGGACGCGCAGTTGCGAAATATCCTTGGGGTAACCCTTATACAATGAACACAAAGGGGTGCTTCTTGGCGAACTTCAAGCCGCAACGCGGAAATTATGATGCAGATGGATACCCTTATACAGGTCCGGCTAACGCATACAATCCAAACGACTTTGGTCTTTATAATATGGCCGGAAACGTTGCGGAGTGGACTTCGGATGCTTACACCGATAATGCCACAGCAATTGTTTGGGATATGAACCCAAGATATGACAACCCTGATGAGCCCCGTAAAGTGGTAAAAGGCGGATCTTGGAAAGACATTGCCTACTATCTGCAAACTGGTACAAGAACTTTCGAATATGAAACTGAACGTCGCGCTTTCATCGGCTTCCGCTGCGTGATGGACAATGTTAACGACCGTGGAGGTGCCCGTGCCCGTCGTCGCTAATCACAAAACTTACATTAAAGAGAAGCAGTGTTAAATACCCTGCTTCTTTTTTTCGATCCCTTCAAACTCATAGTATCTATTTTAATTTATTCACTGTAACCGATTTTAATTCGTATGGCTAAGAATAGCGGACCTAATTTTTTTTGGGATAAACTGGTACCAACAATCTATAGCGCTGGTGCTGCCGTTGTAATTTTAGGAGCTTTATTTAAGATTCAACACTGGGACGGAGGCGGCCCGATGCTTACTGCCGGTCTTGGAACTGAAGTACTCATATTTTTACTTTATGCGTTGCAAACTTTAACTCAATCCACCGATAGAGATCCGGACTGGACAAGAGTGTATCCTGAACTTGCTGATGATTACAATGGACCTGCGATCACTCGCGGTACAACAACTCAAAGCAGCAACATTACTGCCAAGCTTGACAACATGCTTGACAATGCGAAGCTTTCTCCTGAGGTATTTGACAGCCTTGGCAAAGGATTCAGAAACCTTTCAGAAACAGTTGGCAAGATCACTGACCTGACTGACGCAACTGTTGCTACTAATGATTACGCAAGAAATGTGAAAACTGCGTCAACTGCGATCAGTGATATGAACAAATCTTATGGAGTAGCCATCAATGCGATGACCTCCATGGCAGATGCGACCAAAGATGCGCAATCATATCGCGAGCAATTCCAGCAGATCACCAAAAACATGGGTGCATTAAACGCGGTTTATGAGCTTGAACTTCAGGACACTACCAAACACCTGAAAGCTATGAATGCATTCTATGGTAACCTTACTGCTGCGATGGAAAATATGGCAGATGCGACCAAAGAATCTCAGGTATTCAAAAGTGAGATGTCGAAATTGACAACTAACATTTCTTCTTTGAATGGCATTTATGGTAACATGCTCACCGCTATGCGTGGCGGAAACGCGTAAAACCCTCTGACAAGCTTTTACAAAAATCATTGTAAAAGCTTGTCTACCTAAATTATTTAATCACTGAAACCGATTACTGAATAATATGGCAGGTGGAAAAGAAACACCCCGTCAAAAGATGATTGGAATGATGTATCTGGTACTTACAGCGATGCTTGCATTGCAGGTAAGTTCAGCCATTATAGAAAAATTCATTCTCTTGAACAATTCTTTGGAACTGTCCTCAGGCGCAGCCAATAAAATCAACCAGGAAACAGTACTTAAAATCAAAGCGGCTGTTGAGAAAGCAGGTAACCGTTCGGCTGATATTGCCGTTTTAAAGGAAGCAGACCAGGTTCGTCAGTACACATCCGAGATTACTAACGCAATTAATGCATTAAAGCAAGAAATCATTAACAACGCAGGCGGCGGTTTGAATGAGGAAGGAGCGATTAAAAATCCGCAGGAAGAAGGTAAGGTAGCTGAGCTGATGGTTGGAGGTGCTAAAAATGGAAAAGCATACCAGCTGCAGAAAAGCCTTAACAGCTTCACTTCGCAATTGAACCAAATCACGCCTAATAAGTTTCAACCTCTTGCGCTGGACGGAAATCAGGATCCGGTAGCAAAAGGCAATAAGGAACAACGTAATAAAGATTTCGCTGAACTGAACTTCGCCCAAACTCCCGTTGCAGCTGCTCTTGCAGTGTTAAGCCAGAAGCAGACGGACATCCGCAGAATGGAAGGAGAAGTCTTGAACTATCTTGCGAGCAAAGTAGGTGCTGCTGACATCAAGTTCGACCGGGTATTGGCAATGGTAAGCGCAGATGCTAAGACCGTTGTTGCAGGTACCAAATTCAAAGGTCAAATGTTCATTGCAGCTTCTGCCAGTGGCATCACACCTAGAATGAGCCTGAACGGATCGCCAGTGAAGGTTGAAAACGGAATCGGTTTGATCGAGTTTACGGCACAGGGCGGCGGATACAATGCAGAAGGACTTGCAAGACGTGAACTTCAGGCAAGGATAACAATCCCTACTCCATCCGGAAGAGATACCACGTACACCATGAATCAGGAGTACTTTGTAGTGAAGCCAACTTACCAGATCGAAACAGGAACACTACCTCCATTGTATTTCGGTTGTGCCAACAAGCTGAGCATTCAGAGCCCTGCATTAGGCGCACTTTGGGCACCTACCTTCTCAACAGATGGTGGTGAAATCATTCCAAGTGGACAAAAAGGTAAATTTACTATTGTTCCAAACCGGGCTCAACTGAACATTACAGTAAGCAATGCAGGAAATGTGCTTGGATCAGAGCCGTTCCGGGTAAATCGGGTTCCGAAACCTTCGTTGGAAGTTAGGGTCAATGGAGCTCCTTTTGACGAAAGAAAAGGTGCACCTGCAACAGGCGCAAGAAGCATTCAGGTTGTGGCTATTCCGGATGAGAGCTTTAAGAACTTCTCTCCAGAGGATGCTCGCTTTAGAGTGTCGCAAATAGAGGTATCACTTGCAAGAGGATCACGCCGTATTAATGGTGTTACGCTATCTGGCTCAGGTGGTTCTATATCATCGCTTGCACAACAGGCACAGCCTGGTGACCGGTACGTTATTTCGATTCTCAAAGTAGAGCGTCAGAACTTCAAAGGAGCGATCAGCGAAGTCGAAATGGGAACCCAAACTCGCCAGGTTACTTTATACTAAGACAACATTTTAGTCGTTGATTGGACAATACAACTTATGCACGATATGAGAAGAATGAATGGAAAAACGATTGCATGGTCTTTATTATCCTTGTCCCTAGTTTCGGGATCTGCATTTGCACAGGAGAAAGAGGATTCGACTGCTAATGTTTTCTCGTCACGTCCTATTGCAGATGGAGATGTGATGATGAAAAGGACACTTTGGAGAAGGGTGGATCTTAAAGAAAAGCAGAACATTTCCATGTTCTCTAAGAACAATGAGATCACGCGTTATCTTCTTGATGCTGCGAAAGCAGGGTTAATTGATGCATATACAAATGATTCCTGCGCAACTAAAATCACTGGTGACGAACTTCATAAACGCATCCTGATCCCTAACCAGACTGCCGGACTATCGGCAGAAGAGATTGCGGCAGGATTTGGAGCACCTGCTAAAACCGATGATGGATGGGGCGCAAAGCCAGCAGCTGAGCCTGCGAAGCAAACACAACCAGCTGATGATAGCTGGGGTGCTGCTGCCAAGAAAGAAGCGGAGCCGGTGGATGATGGTTGGGGACCTCCAAAGAAAAAGTCAAGTAAAAAGGGTGCTAAAAACACGCAGGTAGCAAAAGAAGAGCCACCAGTTGTAGAGCAGCCAAAGCCAGATACGACTTCATTTGACACGCAGGTAGCAGCAACAGAAGAAGAGTATTTCCCAGACCAGTTAAGCATTCTTGAAATAAAAGAAGACTGGACTTTCGACAAAAAAAGATCAAGACTCTACAACGATATCCAGACACTGTCGATTATTCTGCCTGCTGAGCAAACAGCTACTGGTTTAGAGATCCCGGTTGCATCTTTCCGCTACAAAGACGTGGAAAGATTGTTCAGAAGCGATCCTAAGAAGTACATCTGGTACAACACGCATAATACAGCGCAAAATAAGAACCTGGCTGACGCATTTGACCTTCGCTTATTCTACGGAAGGATCACCAAGTTCTCCAATGCCAATGACAAGGCGTTTTTAGATATCTATAATGGAGAAAAAGAAGCGCTGATCAAATCTCTTAATTACGAACAGGAGTTAATGGAGTTGGAGCACGGTCTTTGGGAATATTAAGATCTGCAATTTAAAATGCTATAAAAGTAAAGGAGCACCTCATCCAAGGTGCTCTTTACTTTTATAGCATTTTGCTAAATGTTACTTCCGTAACAATTTGATCTTCTTACCTAGCTTAACGCTGCCTTCTGACAAACCAAGTGCCTTAACAGCTTCGTTGTAGTCTTTCCAATTAACTTCGGCAGAAGTTCTCAACAGCTCGCCCGGGACGAAAATCAATCTGATATCCTCAAAGGTTCTCATAGGAGCCTTCTCAACATCTTCGGACCATCCCAAGTTAATGATATCTACAAAAAAGGTAGAATCGTCTACTCCATGAACGAAAGTGAAATTATTCACCTTACCTTCACCAAAGCTCACTGTTCCCGGGAGAGGCCACCAAACGCCTTGTGCTTTTACATATACCATTACGACTGCGCTTTCATAGATCTCGATCTCGTCCGCTGATAAACTGTCCAAGCCGATTTGACCTCTAAGTCCCCCATCCACTGTTGATTCAATTTCGCCAAGAGAAAATATAGCTGCACCGCCACCTCCTCCAGTACCATCCTGGCCAGCAGGGCCAGCTGGACCCGCAGGGCCGGCTGCACCTGTATCTCCTTTCGGACCAGCAGGACCTTCCGGACCTTCGCAACTGCTAACTGCTAGAACCATCACTCCGATCCAGGCAAATAGTAATAATTTTTTCAACATAGTTGTTTACGTTTAGAATGTGAATTGAAAAGAAAAGATTTGAAATAAATACGCAAGGATTTGTTAAAATGACGAAGCCTAAGCAGTTTGAGCCATAAATTATAGAAAAAAAGTCACTAATCCTTCTCGTAATGCCGAATACCGGAAAGAAAAAGCTTATCGTAATTGCAGGCCCGACAGCTGTGGGAAAAACAGCATTATCAGTGAAATTGGGAATGGATTTGCAGACAGAAATAATTTCTGCAGACTCGCGGCAATTCTTTCGCGAACTGAACATCGGTACTGCAAAACCCACCAATGAAGAACTGCAGCAAGTTGTGCATCATTTTATCAACTCTCATTCCATTCAGGAAACATACAGCGCGGGCGACTTCGAACGAGACGTAATCAAGCTCCTAGAAGCGCATTTTGAGCATTCTGACTATCTGATTATGACGGGGGGCTCCGGCTTCTATATAAAGGCTGTGCTGGAAGGACTGGACGATCTGCCCGCTCCTGCGCCAGGATTAAGAGAATCGCTGACCGAAAAATGGCATTCGCAAGGTCTGGAGACTTTGCAAAAGGAGCTTGCTGCTATCGACCCAAACTTTGCGGGTTCCAGCGAAATATCCAATCCACAAAGGGTGGTGCGTGCATTGGAAGTATATTATACAACCGGCACGCCAATCAGTGAGTACAAGCTTCGAAATGTAAAGAGCAGGGATTTTGAACCGATTTGCATCGCAGTGAACCGCGACCGCACAGAGCTGTATAACCGCATTGACAAGCGCATCGACCTTATGCTGCACGATGGATTGGTAGAAGAAGTAAAAAGTCTTGTTCCATACCGTGCGCACCAAGCATTGCAAACGGTTGGCTACAAGGAAGTGTTTGAATTTCTTGACAACAAATACGATGAAGCCGAAATGATCCGGCTCTTAAAGCAGAATTCACGAAGGTACGCAAAACGCCAGTTGACCTGGTTCCGTCATCAGGGCGATTTTAAATGGTTTGATGTGGAGGATTATAGTGCGATACGCGGCTTTATAAACCAGCAACTAGCCGGGTAAGAACAAAAACGGCGATTTTACAAGTATGTAAATCGCCGTGCCAAGTGCCTGCAATCAGTTAATCTTCCAGTTCCCGGTACGCGAGAATGCCTCCTACAACGTTTCTGACATTCGTGTATCCCTGGGATTCGAGAAACTTGACAGCTTTACCACTTCTTGCGCCTGACCGGCAGTGAATGATAAGTTCTTCGTTTTTGAGAGGTTCAAGCTCGTCCAAGTGATCGGGAAGCTCGCCGAGGGGGATCAACTTGGCACCGAGATTATCTTCTTCATACTCGTGTTCTTCACGCACATCGTAGAAATGAAGGTCTTCACCATCATCAAGTCTCTTTTTAAGTTCTTCAACTGTGATATCCATTTCGAGAATTTGTTTACTGAAAAGCTATTTCAATATTAACATTTTTTGAACAAAGGATCGTTTCCCGTCGGAAGCTTTCAGAATGTAGATTCCGTCCTTTATTCCTTTTAATTCGTGAGACTGCTGATTACGTTCTGGTAAAACCGATTCAATCAGCCTACCATCGTTTGAATAGATGTCGATCTGATTCAGATTTTTCGCCTTCCAGCTGATAGTACCTTTACTTGGATTTGGATAGAACCAGTTCTCCTTCCCGATTTCCTCCCGCCCGGTCACTACTCCCAGGGCCTTTTCTCCAAGGTACGGCCGGATCATTATACTCCCATTTAAGGATTGCTCCCGCGCCCATTCAGTTCCCAGATTATAGAAGATCTGATCCTTGCCAAACAATGAATTTCTGTCAAAACCCAGCGTCAAAGGTTGCTCATTGATCTGCTGCCAGCCCACGTAAAAAGTATCGGAAACTGCAACAGGAGCGCTCAACCGGTAGTCGGCAAAACCATTCCGAACGGCTGCATACGATGCAGAAACAGACCTTTGTGCCAGAATTTGATCCGGTTTTCCGTTTTTATTACTCAAAAACTGGACCGTAAAGTTTTGACCTGCTACATCTCTGTTAAACGGAACGATCGCGATCCTTACTCCGCCGATTGTATCAGGCTTGGCGAGAATGTATCTGACAGCTACGCGACCCAGCTTTTGATTGACCTGAATGCCGTACTCCGCACTTCCGTCGTCAAATGCGAAATAGTCCGTCAGAGCAATCCTGGAAACGATCGTGTCATTGTTTTTCAAATTCACATTCGGGATCGTGTCGGTAGTTGTAAGATAAAATTTCGCCAATAATTGAATGGAGTCTCCGGGAGCAGTTATCGCAGCAGGCGCCAATTTTACGCTTAAAGCCTTCGACTTCAATGATTCTACAAAGATTGAACGCTGCACATTACGCTGGAACTCCTTTCCCGTTTTCTGGTCAGTTAAGGTGAATGTGCTGGTCAGTACATTGAAATTATTAAAATGGTTGACAATATCAGTTCTGATCGAATCAGACAATGCGGCGGCGGGATTCACAAGATACTGGCGCAGCGGCATAGCAGTATACCTTTTTAAAAGCGGCGAAATCGCCTTGCGGGTAGCTACGTCGAAGATATAGGGCTGCTTCCTCGAACGTTTCGCGTCAAGGTGAACATAGTCGAGGTGCCATGTATCATAGGCGCCCGAAGTTCGACCGAAGCTCCGGAAGCGGAATTGAAAAGCGGCGTGCAAATAAGCTGCATTAGTGATAGCTACAAATTCCTGCCGGAATGTAGTATCTGCTTCAAATCCATTCTGCTGCCATACGGTAACCCACTGATTGTTTCTGTTGAAATACTCTAAGCTCAGGAAATCGCTCGAATCAGGTAATTCGCCAAATCCCTTTGCGGACCAGTAGAAACTCAGGTACACCGAGTCAGAGGCTGCTTTACCTGCAAGATTGATTGGTTGAGAAGTAAGTGTATCCGTGAAGCCCTGACCAAGCTGATTGTTCAGGTTATAAGGCGTGCCACCCGCATTAAGTCCGTCAAATGTGACCAGATTACGCGAAGGGTGCGAAGCTGACTGTGAGTTATTCACATATACGCCACTGCCCGGAAGCCAGTATTTCGTGTCCGGAGAAGCGGTGCGGGTAGTTGAAAAATCATCGAAGAAAGGGAGAGTCAACACCTGCGTTCTCAGGTTACGCTCATCATAGCCCTGCATTTCAGCTTCATACGCCGACTCATCAATCGGAACGATCTTAAGTTGTGCATATAGGGACGGACACTGGGTCAGCAGCAGTATCCAGAAAAGGAAAACAGTTTTTTCGGACTTAAACAGGCTATTGCTCAGGCTGGCTAGTTTCATTCTCAGTTGGTTCCAAAGACTGCGGCGTTACCCAAAGATCAATTACATCTCCAATTCTCACATTATTGCCTGCATCGGGATTTTGTCTTACAACTGATCCTGGCGCCTGGCCTTCTTCCGCCTTGACCTCCATTTGCTGGCCTACCTTCAAACCAGATCCAATGATCGCGATTTTGGCTTCGTCAAGTGGCATTCCGATTACGGACGGAGCTTCAAACTGGGCTGTACCCAGGCCTTCGCCAAGTTCCAGATCTATTTTCGACCCTTTGGTAATAGGCTGGCCGGGCAGGATCTCCTTTCCATTATACATTTGCCTTAATACAGCATTCTGCGCCATATCAGGCACATAAGAAATGTTTCCTTCTTCCAGGCCGACGCTCTTCAGAAGCAGCTGGGCGCTTCTGTGCGTCATATCAGTCAGCTTTGGCATTTTGATCAACGGCGCAGTTCTTGATACTACTGTCACATATATCTTTCTGCCTTCTTTCACTTTTGCTCCCGGAGGTGGATACTGCGCAATAATAGTAAGCGGAGGGATGTTGGCCACAAATGTGCAATCCACCTCATAACGAAGATCCCGGCTGTTTAAGAACTCTTCCAGGCCGGCCACGCTTTTCTTTTTCAGATCAGGGACAGTGACTGCTTCGCCGTGATTGGTTGTAAAAGGAAGGTAAACAAAGAAAAAGCCGAGAAAAATTACCAGAAGCAGCGAGACGATTATTCCTATATGTATAAAGAGGTCCTTTTTGGACTGCGTACTTATCTTGGCCATGAATGTATCTGATGCACGAAATATGATATGCGGGTAAAAATAAACGTAATAATCTTAGAAGCCAATATGCTAAACTGCATAAGCGCCAAGAATTCTTTTAATGTATTTGCCTAAAATATCGAATTCCAGGTTAACAGAATCGCCTGCTTGTAGTGAGTGAAAATTAGTAAAGGAATAAGTGTACGGTATAATCGCTACCCTGAATGCATTCTTTTCAGAATTAAACACCGTGAGACTCACGCCATTAATGCAGATAGAGCCTTTTTCAACGGTAATATTGCCGGTTGCACTATCATACTCAAAGTCAAACAGCCAGCTTCCGTCCCTTTCTTCCAAATGGGTGCAAATGCCGGTTTGATCCACATGCCCCTGCACAATGTGCCCATCGAAACGCCCATTTGCAGGCATACATCTTTCCAGGTTGACCTTGCTGCCGGGTACCAGCTGCCCGAGGTTTGTTTTCAAAAGCGTTTCTTCAATGGCGGTAACCTGGTAATGCTCTCCCTCAACCGCGACTACCGTCAAACAAACGCCATTGTGACTGATACTCTGATCAATCTTAAAATCTCTGGCTAGGGAAGACGATAAAGTAAATGTCTTGTTAGTCCCCTCCTGCTCTATCTTCACAACCTCGCCCAGTGCTTCAACAATTCCTGTAAACATCCTATTCATTTCATGTTTGAAAGGCAAAGTTAAGATTTCTCGCGCACTGTTATTCTTAATAAATGCGTTAAACTCGTGTTCATTCGCTGGGATCGTTTTTCAATTTCCTATACTTTGCGAACTTTGCAGGAAATCACAGCCAGGCAGTTCATGCATTGCTGCTATCTTCTTACTATTTGACGAATGAAAAAAGTACTATTTATCGACCGGGACGGAACGATTATTGTAGAACCTAAAACGGATTTCCAGGTCGATTCTCTTGAAAAGCTAGAATTTTTGCCCAAAACAATTTCAAATCTTCGGAAGATAGCAGAAGAAACAGACTATGAACTCGTCATGGTAACCAATCAGGACGGTTTGGGAACCGACTCTTTCCCGGAGCCGACTTTCTGGCCGGCCCACAATAAAATGCTGCATATACTTGCAGGTGAGAATGTAAATTTTGCCGCTATTCACGTCGATAGAAGCTTCCCGGAAGATAACCTCCCGACGCGCAAACCCGGCACTGCTATGCTGACTTCCTATTTCACCGACGAATATGATCTCGCCAACAGCTACGTGATCGGCGACAGACTGACTGACGTCCAACTGGCTGTTAACCTGGGCTCAAAAGCAATTTTGTTTTCAGAGTCCTTCCCTGATAGCAGCATTTCGGACGAGATGAAATCGGCAACTGCATTGATCACAACTGACTGGGATGTGATTTACGAGCATCTGAAATTACCTTCGCGAACTGCTTCCGTCGAGCGAAATACCAAAGAAACACAGATCAGAATAGCCCTTAATCTGGACGGTAGCGGCCGGTCGGACATTCACACAGGTCTGGGTTTCTTCGATCACATGCTTGACCAGCTGGCGCGGCATTCGGGCGCAGATCTTTCTATCCGCGTCGAAGGGGATTTACATATAGATGAGCACCACACGATTGAAGATACCGCACTCGCATTAGGCGAAGCTTATCGCTTGGCGATTGGCGATAAAAGGGGTATTAACAGGTATGGATTCCTGCTTCCAATGGACGAAGCTCTTGCACAAGTGGCTATCGACTTCTCCGGTCGGCCGTGGATTGTATGGGATGCGGAGTTCAAACGCGAAAAAATTGGCGAAATGCCGACAGAAATGTTTTTCCATTTCTTCAAATCATTCTCCGATACCTCATTGTCGAACCTGAATATCAAAGTAGAGGGCCAGAATGAGCATCACAAGATCGAGTCTATTTTCAAGGCTTTTGCCAAGGCGATCAAAATGGCCGTGCGCCGCGATCTGAAAGCATTGGATTTTATGCCTTCTACAAAAGGCGTACTATAAATTTTGTTCAAATAGATTCCATTTGCATTTTTTACCTATTTTTGTCAAAGTCAAAAGTCTATTTAATTGATTAGTTATGGGAATGACAATAATAATGATCGTTTTCTATATTGTTCTTCTGGGTTCCGCATTCCTCGTGGGACGCTGGCTTGAGAACAATGAAAAGAATTGGAAAACCAATAAGTAACAGGGCTTCATCGCCCTTTTTTTGTCTCCAATCAGAATGCAGCGGTAACTTATTTTCTGTACCATTTGTAATAAATTACCTGCTAAAGAACGTTTTAGCCCAACCAGGCGTTAACAATTCGCTTCTCAATTCCGAAATACGTTGCTTAGAACACTGTGTCTCATACTGCTCACGACCTTTCTCATCTGTAAAGCCACAGATGTAGCGAGTATTTTGCTTCTCAAAAGCAAAATGTCTGTGGCTTGTGATACTGGTACCTGTGATAATGAAAAGACGGAAGTTGAAAAAATGAGTGACGATCAGCTCTTTAATGATCAAGTGGTTCATTTTGACCATTTCTACCTGTCCATTCCACCGAAGAACTCCTTTCTTTATTCCATCAGTTTTCGGAATGACATTGTATATAATCTGCTCTCCCCACCTCCTGAGCTGATCTGATTTCCCCCGATTTTGTAATGTCCCTGCATTTCATGGATAAATATTATCCTTTGGAATTTAGGATTATATCTTTTTATTTCTATATTAATCAAAGATCATGATCAAATCATATCAGCAATTGTTCGAAAACAATAAGAAATGGGTGAATGACATCACCCAGGAAAATCCAGACTTTTTCAATAACCTGGCTAAAGGACAAAGCCCTAAATTTCTATGGATTGGCTGCTCCGATAGCAGGGTTCCGGCCAATGCACTGACCGGCACTCAGCCGGGCGATATCTTTGTCCACCGCAACATTGCCAATATGGTGATCCACACTGACATGAGCATGCTCAGCGTACTCGATTACTCGGTGAACGTTCTTGGTGTAATACACATCATTGTTTGCGGACATTATGGTTGCGGCGGTGTACTTACCGCAATGGGAAATAAGCAGGTTGGACTAATAGACAACTGGTTACGCCACATTAAAGATGTTTACAGGCTGCACCAGGAAGAGCTGAATGCTATTTCAGATATGCAATTGCGCAGCAACAGGCTTGTTGAACTGAATGTGATCGAACAGGTTCGTGGTTTATCCAAAACAAGCATCGTGCAAAATGCCTGGGCAAATGGCAAAGCACTCCAAGTTCACGGTCTTGTTTACGATATTAAATCGGGTATTCTGCAAGATTTGGACGTAACAGCTGACAATACCAACGACTTTGAGGATGTGTACCGTTTGGAAAGCCTTCAACTCGTTTAAGCTAACTCTGGTAATTAAAAAACTAACTATCCTTTCGCATCAGTCGTATGTCATTGAAAAATAAGAGTTTATTGGCCAACCTCAAATACGATTTCCCCTCGGGACTCGTCGTGTACCTGGTGGCACTGCCACTCTGCCTTGGGGTTGCACTTGCGTCCACCGGCCGGTCCGACCTGCTCTTTTCGGGGATTATTGCCGGGATGGTAGGTGGAATTATAGTTGGCTCGCTCAGCGGATCTTCATTAGGTGTAGCCGGCCCTGCCGCCGGGCTTGTTGTAATCGTCCTCAATGCACTCGACACCCTCGGGAGTTTCGAAGCGTTCCTGCTGGCGGTGGTCATTGCCGGTGCATTGCAGGTGATTGCAGGTTTGTTAAAAGCGGGTATCATCGGCTACTACTTCCCATCCTCAGTGATCAAGGGAATGCTTGCGGCAATTGGTATAACACTGATCCTGAAAGAAATTCCACATGCTTTCGGGTACGATGCCGACTTTATGGGCGACGAAGCGTTCAATCAAAAGGATGGTCAGAATACGTTTACGGAAATCTGGAACTCTGTAAGATATAGCAGCACCGGCGCGATTATTATTTCTGCGGTATCCCTTGGGTTACTCATTCTGTTCGACAAGCCCTTTATGAAACGCATTCAGCTTTTCCGCTTTGTGCCGGGGGCATTGTTTGTCGTACTGATAGGAGTTGCACTAAACCTTGCGTATGCAGCATTCATGCCGAGCTGGACGCTTTCCGGCGAGCACATGGTGCAACTGCCGGTTGCCTCAACTCCAAGTGAGTTCTTCGGGTTCTTTAAAACACCGGATTTCTCCGCTTTTCAGAGAGTGGAAGTATATACAATAGCATTGACGCTCGCAATCGTGGCCAGTCTCGAAACGCTCCTTTCTGTGGAAGCAACAGACAAACTTGACCCGTTCAAGCGCAGTACGCCAACCAACAGAGAGCTTATTGCTCAAGGCATAGGTAACATGACTTCGGGTTTGATAGGAGGCTTGCCTGTGACACAAGTAATCGTGCGCAGTTCAGCTAATATCGACTCCGGTGGCCGCACCCGGATGAGCACCATTATTCACGGGTCTATTTTGCTGCTGTCAGCGGTTTTAATTCCTAAATTCCTGAACTACATTCCCCTTGCTTCCCTGGCTGTTATTTTGTTGATGGTAGGTTATAAACTCTCCAAATTCTCTCTTTACCAGGGAATGTACCGGTTAGGAAAGGAGCAGTTCATTCCGTTTATAGTAACCATTATAGCTATTCTCAGCACTGATTTGTTAAAAGGGATTGCTGTCGGAATGGTAGTTGCGATCTATTTTATTTTGAGAAAAAACTACCAGCATTCCTACCATTATGTCAAGGAGCAGCATCGTGAAGGCGAGGTTATCACATTGATCTTGTCGGAAGAGGTGACATTTCTGAATAAAGGAAGTATCAATGCGACACTGGAAAACCTGCCGGACGGAGCCACGGTGATCATCGATGGAAGCAAATCACTCAACATTGACTACGACGTTCTCGAAATCATTCAGGACTTCAAAAAGCATTCTGCCCCGCTGCGGAATATTACTGTTGAAACCAGAGGTATCAACGATGTTCAGGCCGTAGGCGGACATTGAGATAAATACAAATCACAAAAAAATCCCACAATCCGGTTCTCGGTTGTGGGATTACTTTTTTGTAATAGTCCAATAGATCAGGTACGCTAATTTTTCTGTTTGAGACGCTGAATAAGCATATCGTTAAATGTACGTTCTGCTTTGTACAATTCAATTACCTGGGCTGCTGTAATGGTTTTCAAAAACTTGTTCTGATATTCCTTTTCAAGGTCGAGCTCCTTCTGCCGCAAATCCTGTACTTCTTTAAGGTTGTTCAGAACCTGGTCGTCTGTTTTCCCCTCCGCCTTCTTGTCATTGATGATCTTTCGTTGAGAGCGATGGATTTCTCGGCGCTTCTGGGAATATTCATTGTAAACAGGCCAGAACCCCGCCGACTGTTCCGGAGTGAGATTGAGCCGGTTTGTTATGATTGCCACTTTTGCATCCTGTATCCTCTTAACTTCCTCTTCCGAGCGCTGTTGCGCGTTCGCATGGGAAGCTGATGCCAGGACAATGAAAAGGCCGGCAAGAATGTTCAGGTATCTTCGGGTGATAAGCTTATACTTCATTTTTAATGCTGTTAGGGTCAAATAGTCTCTTGCGCAGTAACCGTTTCCTGGATCTGCTGGCGGATCAGATTATCGTCAAGCCCGTCCAGATAATACAAAACTGTAGAGTCGGTATCAAATGCTTTTTGAACAACTTTATGCTCGCTCAGATCGTAATAGCTGATATTTTCTTCTTCCAGATAATTGATAATGGAAGCATTGCTAACGCCGCTCAATGGTTCCTGACCGAGAGAACCTTGCCGCTCCGGAACAGTTACCCATACCAGAATAAGTATGATCGCCATCGCCGACACCAAGCCTGTAACTCGTTGCCAGTTCCAGCTTATGACAGGTTTCCGGGCTGGCTCAGCAGGTATCCTGGATTGAATTTGCTGGGGCAACTTATCGAAATAACCCTCGGGCACCGAAAATGGAACCTCCTTGCGGATATCTTCCAATCGTATACGTCCCTTATCCATAATTATTAATATTTTTTACTTTGTCGGAAGTTTGACTGTTTGCTTTACAAATGGTTTAATCATTGTCATTTAAATAATCCTCAATTTTTTTGGACGCCCAGTGATAAGAAGCTTTCAGCGCTCCTACCGACGTTCCGGTGATCTCCGAAATTTCCTCATAAGGCAGTTCTTCAAAGTATTTGAGGTTAAAAACAAGCCGCTGTTTTTCCGGGAGTTTTAGTATTGCCTTCTGTAATTTCAACTGAATTGCGTCGCCGCTTACCTCCGGATCGGCTTCCAGCTTTTCTGCCAGTTCATTTTCAACATCATAGATCGGGACGAAGTACTTTCTTCTTTTTTTGTTCAAAAAGTTGATCGCCTCGTTGCTCGCAATGCGGTAAAGCCAGGTGTACAGCTTGGAATCACCACGAAAGTTTTCGAGCGCAGTCCACGCCTTAATAAACACATCCTGGGTAACATCGTTTGCATCGTCGTGGTCAACGACCATTTTACGTATTAACCAATATACTTTCTGCTGATACTTCCGCACCAGCTGATTGAAAGCGTTTCGACGCGTTTCGGGATTTGCAAAAAGGGATAATAATTCTTCGTCAGACATTTAAAAGGTTCTAACCTGTAAGTCAATCCTGGAAAGCGCAAAGTGAGCTGCATTGCCGCCAAAACAAGAATCAACGTAAGTCAATAATAGCTGATTTTTCCGTTCCATCAAACAAAAATCAAGCCCAGCGGGAGCGAAAGCCATGTTTCACCTACCACCGGGCTTGATTTATAACTTCTACTACTATACTTTGATTGCGTTAAGCCTGCTTTCTGGCAATCGCACGTTTGGCAGCTTCCACGATGTGCTTGGCCGTCAGTCCGTATTTTTCCAAAAGCTGCGTCGGGGTACCGCTCTCGCCGAAGCTATCGTTCACAGCTACATATTCCTGCGGAACCAGCTTGTTTTTCACTAAAACCTGCGCAATGCTATCGCCTAGTCCACCAATGCGGTTGTGCTCTTCGGCAGAAACCACACAGCCAGTTTTCTCAACAGATTTCAAAACAGCTTCTTCGTCAAGCGGCTTGATCGTGTGGATATTGATAATCTCCGCATTAATGCCCTCTGCTTCCAGCAACTCGCCCGCCTGGATCGCTTCCCAGACCATATGACCGGTTGCAAAAATGCTGACATCAGTTCCTTCGTTTACCATCCACGCTTTTCCGATCTCGAATTTCTGGTCTGCATCGGTAAATACAGGGATTACCGGCCGGCCGAAACGCAGGTACACAGGACCTTCATAATCAGCGATCGCGATGGTAGCGGCTTTGGTCTGGTTGTAGTCGCAAGGATTGATCACTGTCATTCCAGGCAACATTTTCATCATTCCGATATCTTCCAGGATCTGGTGGGTAGCGCCATCTTCACCCAATGTCAAACCTGCGTGAGATGCACAGATTTTCACATTTTTACCTGAATACGCGACACTCTGACGAATCTGATCGTAAACGCGGCCTGTTGCGAAGTTCGCGAAAGTAGTTGCGAATGGGATTTTACCGCCAATCGTCAAACCAGCTGAAACACCGATCATATTCGCTTCCGAAATCCCGCATTGAACAAAGCGCTCCGGATTTTCTTTAATAAATGGCTCTAACTTCAAAGAGCCCACCAAGTCGGCGCAAAGTGCAACTACATTGGGATTTTGCTGACCCAAAACGTGCATTCCGGCACCAAAACCCGAGCGGGTATCTTTCTTTTCAGTGAAGGTGTATTTTTTCATGAGTTTGATATCGTAAAATAAAATAATGGCTTAAAGGAATTTGGGTTATCTGAAATCAATAGTCTCCCAAAGTCTCTTCCAACTGACCCAACGCTGCTGCCAGCTGCTCATCGTTTGGCGCAACGCCGTGCCATTTGTGGCTTCCCATCATAAAGTCAACACCATAGCCCATTCCGGTGTGAAGCAGGATCATGATCGGCCTGCCGTGACCAAGGCGGCTTTTCGCCTCGTACAAACCTTTCAGCACTGCTGCCATATCATTACCTTCTTCAATGGAAATTACCTCCCAGCCAAAAGCTTCGTATTTTTTACCAAGATCAAGGTTGTTCATTACCTTCACGGTTGGACCGTCGATCTGCTGTCCGTTCAAATCGATAAATGCGATAAGATTGTCAACCTGGTGGTGCGGCGCAAACGTAGCTGCCTCCCAAACCTGGCCTTCCTGCTGCTCACCATCGCCCATTAACACATATACCAGACCTTTATCTCCATTCAGCTTTTTAGCCAATGCAGCCCCGATCGCCACAGACATTCCCTGCCCCAGTGAACCTGACGCAATGCGAATACCCTCTAAATGCTCGTGTGTAGTTGGGTGACCTTGTAATCTTGAATCCAGCTTGCGGAAAGTAGCCATTTCTTCAACCGGGAAATAACCTCTGCGAGCGAGCGTGCTGTACCATACCGGAGAAATGTGACCGTTTGACAGGAAAAACAGATCTTCATCCGTTCCATTCATATCAAAAACAGGCTTTCCGTCTGTCTCTTTCAGCTTCATCCGCTCAAAGTACAGAGCCACTAATAATTCGGTACAGCCGAGAGAGCCGCCCGGGTGACCCGACTGGCAGCCATGCACCATGCGTACAATGTCCCTGCGAACTTGTGAAGCTACTTTTTCTAGTTGTTCAATTTCCATTTTTATCGATTTTCTATTGGACTATGTTAAATCCGGCCGCCCTCGCGATGAGTGACTTAACCAGGCAAATGTCTGCTTAATCGGACTGGCAAAATGACTTATAATTACTCAGTTTTACCAAGAATTTGACCTGCGTGATTTTTGGCCTCAACCTTTTGAATAACCTCCTCAATGGTACCTTCTTCATTAATGACGAAAGTAGTGCGGATTATACCCATATAAGTTTTCCCAAAATTCGTTTTTTCGCCCCAAACCTGATAAGCTTCCACCATCTTGTGGTCGGTATCAGAAAGAAGTGAGAAAGGCAGGTTATGTTTTTTGATAAATTTTAAATGCGACTTCTGGTCGTCGACACTTACTCCCAGTACACTATACCCTTTTTTGATAAGCTCTTCGTAATTATCTCTCAGGTTACAGGCCTGCGTCGTGCAGGTTGGGGTATCGTCTTTTGGATAAAAGTACAGAACCAGTTTTTTTCCCTGAAAATCCGAAAGTTTTACTTCGTCTCCATTTTGGTCCTTCGCTGAAAATGCGGGTGCGGGCTCTCCTGCCTCAATTGCCATAGTTTACTTTTTACGTTTAACCTTCTTACGAATAACAACCGGTTCGGTGATTTCTGTTCGCAAGATAGTACTATTTCCCGCCCTGTCCTTTACTTCAAGCACAAGCTCGCCCTCGAAAAGCTTGCTCTTGTCGAGTTTTTCAGACCAGATATATGCTTTTTTATAATCGTAATTCAAGAGCACCCATTCTCCGTTTACAAATGCATTGAAGCTTTCTATGCCGGACGTGGGGTCGCTGATAAAGCCGGTGATACGCGTCTTGCTATGTTCGGTCAAGCGTACTTTCGGCGGCAATGTATCCGCCATAATTACGAAAGTGCCCAGCTCTCGTGTATCAAATTCAATACGGTCGTCGTTCCACGTTCCGCCCAAAAACCGGTAGTCTCCATTTAGGTAGCGATAAACCCTTGTTTTCTCTTTGTTCTCAGGTATCTTTTCCGGGGTGAATGAAACTGAAATGTAATCGTTCAATGCAGTGCCGCGGTTGTTGATTGTCAATGCATTGAAATTCTGCTGACCGGTCAGGAACAGGGTATCGAACAAACTGGTGTTCTTGAAGCTCACGCCCCACTTTTCAGCCTTGTACGCAGAGGCAACCCCGGGTAAAATCTGGCTGCGCAGGTAAGTCTTGACAGTAGTATTAGCCACTTTCACAGAGTCCGGGCGATACTCCCTTAAATCAGTCAGAAAAACAGCTGCATCATCAGCGTAAAGGTCCGGCTCATTTTTTACTTCTTTGCCGTCGACAAAATAGGTCGCAAATGGAATGGTACTCCGGTAATACTTTGCTTTCACAACCAACGTGTTTTCCTGTACATCCGTTTGAACCCACTCCGGACGTACTTCTGTAGTATCCATCCGCAATGGAGGATTCCTCGGCTCACCTTTGATAGTGAATAGCAGCTCGGAAGCATTTTCGTAGGAATCTGAAATCCGGATTTTGACTTGGTGGTTCAGCGTATCCGTAATGTTGAGCTTACCTTGAAAAGCGTTGGTTTTGTAGAGATTAAATGTATTTCCATCAGGAACATAACACTTCAAAAACCGCTGCCCGGTCGCCTGCTCGGTTTGGTAGTCGATGAGGTTATTATAATCCCTTGTGGAAGTGCTGGGGAAAATTTCAATGTTGTAAGAAAATACCTCCTGCCCGTCCATTGTGATCTCGATACATTGCAGTCCGTATCGGAAACCAGTCCCCGTCATCTGATCATGCGCAACAAGATCGAAACCGACCATTCCGGTCGCAGTTACGGGTTCTTTCAAGCGGTAAGATCCGTCTGCAAGCTTGACAGGTGCATATACCTTTCTGTCAAATTGCCCATTCACCCGCCCATTGATATCAAGCGGACGAATGGCGAGATTGACGAATTTGGGCGGAGTTACGTCGCGGATTTCCTTAAACCCGAAATACAACGGATTGAGATAATTGTTCTTGCAATCACGGATTTCAAAATGCAAATGCGGACCAGCTGATCCGCCCGTATTTCCTGAGAGGGCGATCACCTCGCCTTTCTTAACAGCAAACCTTCCTTCTTCGGGAAAGAGCTCCGTTTCAAAAGTCTGCTTTTTATATTGCTCCTCCCGCACATAGCTGGCCAGCGGCTCACTGAATTTCAGCAAATGCCCGTAAACGGTTGTTTGTCCATTCGGATGCCGCAGGTATATTACGTTACCATAGCCAGTCCGCTGTACACCTACTTTATATACATAACCTTCCGCCGCAGCATAAACCGGCAATCCCTCGCGCTGCTCGGTGCGGATATCCAAACCCGCATGAAAGTGGTTACTCCGGAGATCGCCAAGCCCGCCGGCCAGTGAATTAGGCAATCCGGGCCGGATCGGAAATTGATAGTAATCTTTTTGGTAAGACAACTTTTGGGCAAAAGCAGCCCCGCCCAAAAAGGCAAAACCCAAAGCAAAAAAGCTGATGCGGACGATTGCCCGGAAACAATAATGCATGAAAGAAGGAGATTGCGGCGCAGCTGGCCGATAAACTTGAAGAATACGGTTTATTTAACGAATAGTTCAAGCATCTTCTTGCCCTCAATGAATGCAGTGAGCTTATCCCCGATCTGCACGGCGGAAACTCCTTTGGGAGTACCTGTAAAAATAAGGTCGCCTTTTTTCAATGTAAAATAGCGGGAAACGAACGAAATCAGGTAGTTGATCCGGTATAGCATCATCGACGAGTTACCCTGCTGCTTTATTTCTCCATTGATATCCAAACTGAAATTGATGTTCTGGATATCCTCAAAATCAGATATAGGCACGAATTCTGACACAGGCGCCGATCCATTAAATGCCTTCGCGAGCTCCCAGGGTAATCCCTTACTTTTTAACTCAGACTGTAAATCCCTGGCAGTGAAGTCAATACCCACTCCGATCTCATCATAATACTTGTGCGCAAACCGCTCTTCAATATTCTTGCCGACGCGATTGATCTTAACCACCAGCTCCACTTCGTGATGGACATCTTTGGAAAAAGAAGGATAGAAAAAAGGCTCTCCCAGGCGCAGCTGAGCAGTTTCAGGTTTTAGAAAAATAACAGGAGCATCAGGTTTTGCATTGTTCAGCTCCGCGATATGATCCGCATAATTCCGCCCTACACAAATTATTTTCATTCGGGGTAAATCTGGTTTAAATGTGTATTTCTGTCAATAACAAAACTACTTACAAAGCAGCCAGTGACATAACATTTGCCACAATTTTTCGCTCCTGAAACAGTTGTTACATATAGATGTTCCCTGCCGGCAAGAGCGGGCTTAGCTGCTCAAAAGAATAAATTCTTGCTATTTTTGGTTAAACATTGTTTCAATTCAAAGCTTGCGCATGAAGAAGCAAATTACTCTTTCCATTTTCTTTTCATTTTTAGTCCTCAACCTCCTGACTTCCTGTGATACCCTCCGCAAAACACCTGAAAAACCTAGCTACGCCAAGACCAGCGGAAGGCGCACGCTGACATCGCGCAAGCCCGCACCGAAAGCGCCTGCAAGAAAACCAGCGCCGAGTACCGCCGCGAGGCCGGCTACAAAGCCTGTTTATTCCAATCCGGGCAGCTTATCAAGCGCCGAAATCCCGCAGGTTGTGCAGGTAGCAAGAACTTATACAGGTACTCCCTACCGTTCGGGAGGGAATGACAAGAATGGGATCGATTGTTCGGGTTTAATTTGTTCGGTGTACTCTGAGATTGGCGTGAAAGTACCGCGCATCTCCTGGCAGCAGTCTGAATTTGGGCAGGAGGTAAGTCAGTTAAAAGACTTGAAAGCAGGCGACTGGCTGTTTTTTGTACCGGAAGCCGGCAAGGAAGGTTACGTATCCCACGCCGGTATTGTAACCGACGTGAGAAGTCCGCAGGAAATTATATTCATCCACGCATCTACTTCGCGCGGCGTAAGAGAAGACAATTTGTTTTCTAACTATTTCAAAGGCCGTTTCGTCAAAGCAATGCGGCCCTTTTGATATCAGGCAAATAGCGCATTCACTTTCGCAAAAGACATTTCCTGATAATCTGAAATATACAGATCGCACGGAGGCAGCTCTTCCCTGGTGTGCGAGCTTAAAACGCCGACTACACGCATTCCCGCATTGATCGCCGCAGAAACCCCGGAGAACGAATCCTCAAAAACAATGCATTGCTGTGGGGTAACACCGAGGTTTTTGGCAGAAGCAAGATACACTTCGGGATCCGGCTTGTGCTTCGTCACATTCTCGCTCGCCAGCACAGAACCGAGGTAATCCATTACCGGCACTTTACCGAAAATTAGATCCAGATTGGCGCGCGGTGCAGAAGTAGCTACACCCAGTCTGACCTGATTATTTTTCAAATCTTCAATGAACGGAACAAAGCCGCTGATTGGCTCTACAAAAGGTTCGTAAATTTTTCGGAACAAACTTTCCTTTTCATCTTCAAGCTGCAAAAGCTCCTCTCCTTCCACTACCCTTTCGAGAAAATGGCTGAGAATGTAGCTGTTACTTTTACCATACATATGGGCAGCAAAGTCAGCATCGGTTGGACTAAGGTTACGCTTCGAAAAAAATGCGCGGAAGGCTTTGGAATGGTACGGATTGGTGTGGCAAATTACACCGTCCATATCGAAAATAACTGCTATTGGATCTTTCATACTACAAAGGTATGCAACGACACGCCTATCAATCAAGCTGGTTAACCGATCTGAGACGGAATCAGTCAGTTGCGGGAGCAGTCAGAAGTTTCGATTGGAAATAGCAGATAATAATGTTATTCTATTAAATTTACCCTAACTTGTTAACTAGTCACAAGTAAAATGGGCCTTCTTGTTTCTTTCCCACACGGCTTTTTACAGCCGGGATTGAATACCTTTTCGTTTAATTAATTGTAGAGTATGAATGAATTAGAAAGGATAAGCAATGCAGCGGGGCCGCAACCTGTTTCAAAGCCTGAAAGGAACCTGAGTTCGCTCGAAGTTTACGATCAGTTTGGTGCGATGGCTTACGGCATTGTTTTACAAATCATTCCACAACCGCATCTGGCGCAGGAAGTCCTGGTAAGTGTATTTTCATCTCCTTTGCTTCAATCTTGCAACAGCTATCCATTTTCCTACGCCGCCTGCATTATCAAGCTGGCGCGCGCGAAGGCAGTAGAAGCAAAAAAGAAATTGACATCGCTTACCGCACTTGAAGAGGACAATGCACCATTTTCAGGCACACCAACACCCCAAGTCATATTTGACCTTGCATTTCGCCGCGGACTTACGCCGGACGAAGTGGCAGTTAAATTAAACATTACAAAATCTGAAGTGCTACGCAGCTTCCATGATTTTTTCAAAACAAACGGCAAAGCTTAAAGCATTGAAAACACAGGAATTTATAGAAAGCGGAATATTGGAAGCCCATCTCCTCGGACTCACAAACCAGGAGGAGCAAACGAAGGTCAGGCAAATGGTTGAATCGGACCAGGCTCTTGAAGAGTATGTTGTTGAACTCGAAGCAGGTATTAATCAATATTTCGTCAGAGAGTCGGTAACACCGCCGGAAGATGTTCGGGAGGTAGTCAAACTGAGAAGCACGCGTGATAAGAAGGCGCGCCAGGAATTTTCCAATGCGGAGAAAACCGACCGGCAGTATCTGGACGTAGAAGTGAACGATACACATATCAAAGTCCATAAATTCTGGCGACCCGCGTTCATTGCAGTATTCATATTGTCGAAAATCTTCCTGATAGCGGGGCTTTATTATTATTTCAAAACAGTAAGCCAGGAGGAAGAACTGGAAAGACTAAAAATGCAGGTTGAACAAACCAGGTAGAGAATAAATTGAATTTGGATAGAGCCGGAGCCTGTACTTCGGCTTTTTTGTGCTCAGGTGTTTTTTTTGAATTTTCTCAACTTCACCCCGTTACCAACCCTTGTCTTTTCCGTATAGGATAATGAAGAATCATTATATTTGTTTACGGCACATCCTATATGAAAGACAGAGACAGAATCAGTAATGTGGAAGATTTAATCGCAGACATGTTAATCCGCCTGGACAGGATCGACGACGGACAAGCAGCACTTCAAAGCGGGCAGGAAAGGCTGGAATTTAGCCTTGATGATCTTAAAAGTGAGGTTAGGGAGCTGGCGAAGGAGCAGCATTCCTTTGATAGGAAGCAGTCCGCCACACAAGAGTTAATGAAGAACTTTATTAAAGTTGTCAGAAAGAACAGTGTGGATATTAGCGGCAACGGTAACCGCATTGATGAAAACACGCTTAAAATCGAGTTAAACAACATTGAAATTGAACTAAGCCGAGCAGCTATTGAAGGCAACACTGTCTCGATTGAAAAGCATAGCGCTGAAATTGGGCAACTTAAAGCTGCAACAGA
>NZ_KL370787.1:48431-305090 GCF_000701505.1 Dyadobacter crusticola DSM 16708
GGGCAACTTAAAGCTGCAACAGACCGAAACACTGTCTCGATTGAAAAGTATAGCGCTGAAATAGGGCAACTTAAAGCTGCAACTGAAACGCATAGTGGCGCGATCGAGCAACTTAAAGCTGCAACTGAACAAAACACCAGCGCAATTGAGAGAAACAGCTTTGACATCAAAAAAAGTAGTTCGGATGCTAAGGAGATGATCACGCAATTATCTCAGGATTTAATCACCCGGTTTGAACGGATGGAACGGAACATTGAACTATTGAGACGTCGATAGAACACTAATACCAAATACTATTTCCCATTATCACTAAAATATATGTTTCCATTCCGCGTAGGTCAAGGCTACGATGTTCACCAATTGGAAGAAGGCAGGCCGTTTTGGCTTGGCGGTATTCAGATCCCGCATTCACACGGTGCCAAGGGGCATTCTGATGCAGATATCATTTGCCATGTAATATGCGACGCGCTGCTGGGAGCAGCCAATATGCGCAATATTGGTTATCATTTTTCTGATAAAGATCCGCAATGGAAGGGCGTTGACAGCAAGATACTGCTTTCAAAAGTGCTGGAAATGATCAGAGAAAAAGGTTTTGAAGTCGGAAATATAGACGTGACCGTTGTCTTGCAAAACCCAAAGCTGAACCCGCATATTCCGGCTATGAAAGCCTGCCTGCAAGAGGTGATTGCGATCCCGGAAGAAGACATTTCCATTAAGGCGACCACCTCCGAGCACATTGGCTTTGTAGGACGTGAAGAAGGTATCGCCGCACATTGCGTCGCATTGATCTATTCGAAAAGCACATTTTCAAAACTAAATTTAGCCTCATCCCTGTAATTTCCTAATGAAAACCCTTTCCCTTACTCTGCTTGTACTTATTGCTTTTATTTTCAGCTGCAAAGCGCAGGAACCTTCACAAGTAACTCAGCCGCTTGGTTTCGAAGAATACGATCCCATTTCAACTTTGAAAGTGGAAGAACATCTTTTGAAAAGGGCGAAATTTCCATTTATAGACGTACATAATCACCAGTACCAAATGGCGACCCAGGATCTGAACGCGCTGGTGAAGCAAATGGACAGCCTGAATATGGGTATTATGGTCAACTTAAGTGGGCGGGGATGGTCGCAGGAATGGAGCGAAGGGACGGCTACACTCAAAGGCTCGCTGGAAAACATCGCTAAAAACCAGACTAAGCGCATTGCCGTTTTCACAAACCTGCAATTCAAAGGTTTCGGCGACGCGGACTGGAGTGCAAAGGCTGTAAAGCAGCTGGAAGAAGATGTAAAAATGGGTGCGAAAGGTTTGAAGATTTATAAAAGTCTGGGTTTTAGCGGCATTAAAGATGATAAAGGAAACCGTGTGCCGGTAAGCGACGCGCGACTGCAGCCCGTTTGGCAGAAATGTGGCGAACTGGGTATACCGGTGCTGATCCACACAGCCGATGTACCTTCTTTTTGGGACCCGATGGACCGTTACAATGAACGCTGGCTTGAACTTAAAACACACCCGGGAAGAAGACGCGGCCCCAATGATCCTGTTCCATTTGATTCACTGATTGCGGAACAGCACCATATTTTTAGAAAAAACCCGAAAACGACCTTTATCAATGCACACATGGGTTGGTATCCCAATAACCTGAAAAAGCTGGACAGCCTGATGGTCGTGTTCCCGAATATGTATGTTGAAATCGGCGCTGTTATTGCGGAACTTGGCAGACAACCCCGCACTGCAAAAAAGTTCTTTGATAAGTACCAGGACAGGGTTTTATTTGGGAAAGACAGCTGGGTACCGTCTGAATACGCCACCTATTTCAGGGTACTTGAAACGGAAGACGAGTATTTTCCATATCACAAAAAATACCACGCATTTTGGCGAATGTACGGAATGGGGCTTTCTGACGAAGTTCTGAAAAAGCTTTACTATAAAAATGCATTGAAGATTATCCCCGGCCTGGACAAGAGTTTGTTCCCGAAGTAAATCACTTAAATGCTTTCGCTTCCTTGATCAGAGCGCGGTACTCAGCTTTTTCAAGGCATTTCTTATAATAATCCTTTGCTTTTGATTTATTGCCTGCGCGCGCTGCGATCCTGGCCAGGCCTGCGTATGCAAATGCATGGTACTCTTTGGTGTATTGCGCATCGTGCGGAGTTTTAAGCGCAAGCAAATATTCCCTCTGAGCCGCAGCATCGTTGCGCTCCGCTTTCTCCTCCAATAAACCCTGGAATGAATGGAAAGCAAGGGGATAAAACCCTGCATTATATCTCTTAAAATCCGCAAGCTCTCTCCTGGCCGCATCGTACCTACCTGCAAGTAGCTGCGACTCGATGTTTTTCATCAAAAACAATGGGTTCTTAGGGTAAAGGCTCACCAGCTTTTCCATATAACCCACCGCTTTTTCAGGCTTTGATTCATATTTCAGGTATACATGGGAAATATAAAAGCAGGATTCAGCTTTCGTAATCGTGCCCATTTTGGTACCTAAATCCATTTGCTTCAATCCCAATGCTTTATCACCACTTTTGAAGAAAAGCAACACTGGTTTTACAATCGGGTGTTCCTCCGGATATACCTCCACATAGTAATTGTACATGCCCGAGGTAAAGTAAAATTCCGGGTTTTTACTGATCAGTTTCAGTCCTTCCACAAAAGCGTTATAAGCCTTTTTACCCTCCCCTGCCGCATTCATCA
This sequence comes from Dyadobacter crusticola DSM 16708, assembly GCF_000701505.1. GTDB lineage: Bacteria > Bacteroidota > Bacteroidia > Cytophagales > Spirosomataceae > Dyadobacter > Dyadobacter crusticola. The sequence goes on from NZ_KL370787.1 coordinate 51,121, forward strand.
TTTCACCACGGTAATTGTACATCATAGCCAGGTAACCCCTCGCTACCATTGTATAAAACACCGCTTCCGGATCAAGACTGTTTTTCCCGTACTTCTTGTTAATTGCTTGCAGGCATAAGTCCAGCTTCCGGACGTATTCTTTGGATTTCGTCGGATTGTCTTTGATAGGCAGGTATTTCCAGAACAGAACAAAGGAGTCGAGGAGGTGGGAGACGGGGTGATCGGGATACTTTTTTTCTACCAGGTTAATGAAAGTTTCCGCCTCTTCGAATTCATAATTATAGATTTTATCCAGACTATTCTGAACGTTTTTGAGCGTTGCGGGATCGTTGAGTAATTGCGCTTGTATATCAAATGAAATGGAACTACAGAGAAACAAAAAGAGTATGCGTAATATGGTTTGCATGGTAAGACTATTAACTCAAATGGTTTGGTGGTATCCCAGCTGAACGTTAGCTTTGTTTATAACCCTATTTACAGGTGATGGGTTTCTGAGCTAACTTAATTTAGCCACCTGTACCTGGAAATAAAATTTCGTCAGATCGACTATTATGATTCGCTATAAGCAGTTTACGCTGGACAACGGCCTGAAAGTATTTGTTCATGAGGATTTTTCGACGCCGATGGCGGCAGTTAATATCCTTTACAATGTGGGTTCGCGTGATGAGGATGAAGAGCGGACCGGGTTTGCGCATTTGTTTGAGCATCTGATGTTTGGCGGTTCTCAGCACATTCCCAACTATGATATTCCGGTGCAGAATGTAGGCGGCGAGAACAATGCATTTACTTCGCCCGACATTACCAATTACTATATCACGCTTCCTGCGGAGAATGTTGAAACCGCCTTTTGGCTGGAATCAGACAGAATGCTGAGTTTATCTTTTGATCCCAATGTGCTTGAAGTGCAGCGGAAAGTCGTGATTGAGGAATTTAAACAAAGGTATCTCAACCAGCCTTACGGGGATATGTGGCTGAAATTGAGGCCACTCGCATACAAGGCACACCCTTACCGCTGGGCTACGATCGGAAAAGATATCGGTCATATCGAACGTGCGACAATGGACGATGTGAAAGATTTCTTCTTCCGTTTTTACAGACCGAACAATGCAATTATGGTCGTTGCTGGCGCTGTTACCTTTGAGAAGGTACAGCAACTGGCCGAAAAATGGTTTGGCCCTATCCCGGCCGGGGCTGCTTACATCCGAAATATCCCGAAAGAACCTGTGCAAACCGAAGCCCGTTTTCTGGAAACTTCGGCAGCTGTCCCGCTTAACTCGCTGGTCAAGGTATTCCACATGCCGGGCAGATATGAAGATGGATTTTACGCTGCTGACCTGCTGAGTGACATTTTAGGGCGTGGTAAGTCTTCGAGATTGTACCAAAAATTATTGAAGGAAAAGTCTCTTTTCAACAGTATCAATGCAAGTGTAACTTCCTCACTGGATCCCGGACTTTTGATGATCAAAGGAAACCTGAATCCGGGTGTAACACTGGAAGATGCGGACAATGCGGTTGATGAAGTTTTACAGGAGATCATAGAAAGTGGGGCAACCGAAGAAGAGGTTACCAAAGTGAAAAACCAGTCGGAAGCTTCAATCGCATTCTCCGAGGTAGAGCTGCTGAACCGCGCCATGAACCTCGCATTTGCAGCCAATGGGGGCAATGTAGATTGGGCTAATGCAGATGCGGAAATTATCCGGAACCTCACTCCGGCCGACATTCACTCAGCCGCGAAAGACATTCTGAAACCTGCCAATGCTTCCACCTTATATTACAGAGTCGAAGCAAAAGAACCGGTATTGATATAAACCAAACGAGCCGTTGCAATGCAGCGGCTCGTTTGGTTTTCGATTTAAAACTTACTCGGGCAGAAAAGTCAGGTAGCTAAAATTTTGCTCGTTGAACATTTCCCGTGCTATATCCTGTAACTGCTGTGAAGTGATTTGCTCAATCTCAGCGAATATTTCAGGAAGTGAGTCCACCCGCCCGGTATCCAGCAGGCTTTTCGCCATCATCAGCATAAAACTCATATTACTTTCTTCCGACATTGCCAGCTGTCCCATCAACTGAACTTTGGTTTGATGCAGCTGCAACACAGAAAGCGGCACCTCGCGGATGCGTTTTAGTTCCTTGTGAATTAGCGAAATGCTTTTATTAAGCTGTTTTTTCTCAGTCCCAAAGAAGATCCCCATAAAACCGGTGTCGAGATAAGGTGTGTAATTTCCTTCTATGGAATACACAAAACCATACTTTTCACGCAGGGATAAGTTGAACCGGGAGTTCATCCCCGGACCGCCCAACAGATTTACTAACATAAAAAACGGTAACCTCTTATCGTCGAGCAATGCGTATGCAGGTTGTCCCATTGCACATTGCGCCTGCGAAATAGCGCGTTCCTTCTGCTGCTGAACCGGTACGTAGGCAGCCGGTGGCGTACGTACCCGCGTTGTTTTCCGATGCGGCACATCGCCCAGGTATTTCTCAGCTACCTTGATCACTTTCGAAAAAGGCAGCCTGCTCACCGACGACACTACAATGCGCTCGGTATCAATATTATCATTAATAAACTTGTAAAGCTCCTCGCGGCCAAATGAATTGACAGTTTCAGCCGTACCCAGAATGTTATTCCCCAAAGCATGCCCGGGAAATACAAGCTGATCAAAATCATCCTGTATTGCATCCTCCGGCGAGTCAACATACATGGACATTTCTTCGAGGATTACGTTCCGTTCGCGCTCGATCTGTTTGTCAGGAAATACGGAATGGAAAGTTATATCTGTAAGCAAATCCATCGCTTTCTCGAAATGATCATCGAGCACAGACGCATGAAAACAGATCTTCTCCTTGGTAGTGTAAGCATTGAGCTCGCCGCCCACATTTTCCAATCTGTTGATGATGTGGTAAGAGCTGCGTTTTTCGGTGCCTTTGAAAGCCATATGTTCCCAGAAATGCGCCAAACCCTGCTGAAATGGCATTTCGTCGCGGCTACCTATGTCCAGCATGATGCCACAATGCGCGATTTGCGTGTGCGGAACCTGCTTGTGGGCTATCCTGATTCCGTTGGCAAGCGTATGTATCTGGTATTCTTCGGTAAGTGAAAGGGAGGATGATTTCGGGTTGCCCCGCTTACGAACGTTATTTCTCTTCATTCCTGATTAACACAAAATAGCCGCCAATAATTTTCGGCGGTATAAACAAAATTACAGACTTTTGCCCGGAAACCCTTGCATCCCCACTTATGCGTATCGGATTTGACGCCAAGCGCGCCTTTGCTAATAAAACAGGCCTCGGAAATTACAGCAGGTTTATCCTGGAAGCACTTTTGCGCCACGAAAGAGCGAATGAATACCTTGCTTATACACCCAGGAACACGCAAAATCTCTTTCCGGATTTCCCCTCAGGATCAATCCATTACCCTGAAAATTGGCTCGATAGAAAATTATCTTCTTACTGGCGGTATTCGCGCATTTCGAGCCAGCTGAGTAAAGAAAAGGTTGATCTTTTTCATGGATTAAGTAATGAAATTCCTCAGGGTTTGTCAGAACGGAACATCAGATCAGTAGTCACAATCCATGATCTCATCTTTGAACGGTTACCGCATCATTTTAAACCCGCTGACAGGTTGATCTACCGGCATAAGTTCCGATCCGCCTGCACACGTGCCGACAAAGTAGTTGCTGTTAGTGAACAAACAAAACGCGACCTGGTGGATCTGTACCAGGTGGACCAAAGCAAAATTGAGGTCATCTACCAGGATAGCAGTTCCATTTTCAAACAACCTGCCGGTGAAAGATCGAAGGCAGAGATCCTGCAAAAGTATAAGCTGAACAGACCTTACGTATTGTGCGTCGGAACTTTGGAAGAGCGGAAAAACCAGCACCGGCTGGTAGAGGCATTTGCCCGCTCAAATGCAAATGAATTCGATCTGGTACTGATCGGAAAAGCGACTCCTTATTTAACCAAAATCAACGAAAGTATAGCTAGCTGCAAGCTTCAAAACCGGGTAAAAGTATTGCATAACATACCGTCTGAACATTTGCCTGCATTGTATCAGCAAGCTACTGTATTTGCATATATTTCTGTTTACGAAGGTTTTGGCATTCCGATCCTGGAAGCGTTGCACAGCGGCGTTCCTGTTCTGTCGGCGAAAGGCTCCTGCCTGGAAGAAGCGGGCGGCGGAGGCGGCTTGTATGCTGATCCCTTGAAAACAGAAGAGGTCAGCCAGCAACTGAACCGTTTGCTGACTGACCAGTCTTTAAGGTCTGAGCTCGTGGGTGCCGGAAAGCTGCACGTTGCGCAGTTCGATGCGCAACAAATCGCCCGCCAGCTTACCAGCCTTTACGCTGGTATCGCTCGCTAGTATTCTATTTTTCTCTGTATTGTTCGATAATCCGGAACAGCGCCTTTTGTTTTTCCAGATCGGGAAAGAAGTCAAAAAGCTGTACGTGGCTGTCGTAATCCAGGGTCAATGCTGTTTCCAGGTTTACCAATGCCTCGCGGTACTGTCCGGCGTGGATCTGGTAAACTGCCATTCTGTAATATAAATCGGCTTCTTCGGGCATTTCATCTATTGCCGCTTGCAGCAGGTCACAGGCACGCGCATAATTGCCTTGTTCAAAAAGTACATGCGACCATTTCAGCCATATATCCGGATTGGAAGGCTCTATTTCAGCAGCTTTTTCAAACGCTTCAAATGCAGAAATCACATTGCCTACTTTGAACTCCGTCTCAGCAAGTGCAAGCCAATAGTCAGGATTCAATTCGGTAATCTGAATTGCTTTGCGCAGGAAACCTACTGCTTCGTACCACCTGCCCAGTTCACTGAAACAGATACCCAGCCCATACCAGCCGTCGTCCCATTGACTGTCCAGCTTGACGGTCTGCCGGTAATACCTGATTGCTGTTTCGTACTCGCCGAGCTTTTCATAGCAGGTACCTAAGCAGCAGCATGTTTCGGGTTGTTCGCCTTCCAGTTCAATGGCACGGAGATATTGTTCTTTGGCCTCTTCATACCTTTCCAGGTTCATGTAAGAGTTCCCCAGCTGGAAAAACGCTGAAGCAAAATCATCCTTGACAAGCGTCGCGTATTCGTATGCATTTACCGCATCTTCGTACCGTTCGAGCTTGCTGAATGCAATTCCGAGGTTGTACCAGGCATGCTGCGAGAATGGATCGCGGTCAACCAGCTCGTTGTAATAATCTAGATGACTTTCGAGCTGCCCTACGAGATCGAGGCAATGTGCCAGTTCATACAATGCGCTTTCATTGTTCAGATTATTTCTGAGCGACTTTTTGTAAAACTTGATCGCATCATCGTATTTACCCCAGTTCTGGTAAGTCTGCCCAATCTGAAAGTAAATCTCATCTTTATCTTCAACTCTGTGCAGCAGGTTATCCAGCAATTCAAGGGCTTCTTCATATTCGCCCATCATATTGGAAATTGCCACCTGCATAAATGATATTTCTATGTCGCCCGGATGGAAAAGGGAAGCTCTTTCAAGAATTTCCTGTGCCAATTCATGCTCACCTCTATTGGCATGAAGCTGGACCATATTCAATAGCAGATCTAGGGAATAAGGGTAATCCGACAATCCCAACTCACAAGCTTTAAATGCTTTATCCCAATCCCCTTTTTCTATATAATGTACGGTAACTTTCTCGTACGTGTCCAAATCAAAAAAAACCGGCTCGCTGGTTTTCAGCATTTTTTCAAACCTGAGCAATGTCTCCTTCATGTAATCCTTTCTTTCCCCGAAATTTTTCTCCATCATACGGACCGCTAGATTAGAATTTTGGGCTTACGCACCACTATGTTAATGAAAGAAAGATATAAAATAATTCCCCGCATTTCAAATCTTCCCGAGCAAAGTTTCGCTCACCCTTTTCACCGTTTTTTCGATAGGTTGGAAGTCAAAATTCAGCGCATTTTTGATCTTATCATTCCTGTAAGTCACCTTTCTTGCCGCCGAACGCGCTGTCTCTTTGGTAATTAGCGGCTTTGTTCCCAGCAACCAGGTACGTACCGCCTCTACCCGCCAGATCACTCCCGCCAGCGCGGGACCCACCCGGAAAGAGGGTCGCTTTTTGTTCATTGCATCGGCAATCATAAAGAACAGATTTTTGTAAGAAATGCTCCCCGCATTGAGCAAAAACCTTTCACCGGATATATCGGAATGCATTAACCTGACAACCACTTCTGCCACGTCTTCAACATCGACATAGTTGGCCAGCCCGTCTGTGTAGAAAGGTTTTTGCTGGTATATATATCTGAAAATCTGCGTACTGCTCTTATTCCAGTCGCCGCCGCCCAGTATCAGCGTTGGGTTAACGATCACTGCATTCAAGCCTTCCGCGATGCCACGCCAGACTTCCAGCTCACCCAGGTATTTGGACTTGGCGTATTCAGAATTCTCGGGCGAATTTTCCCAGCGATGAGTTTCATCAAGCACCACTTCCTCGCCTGGACCTGCTTTCCGCGGATCGGGCCTGCCAATTGCAGCAATGCTGCTGACGTAGCAAAGTTTTTTGACGGGATATTTCAAACATACATTAACCACATTCGCTGTACCTTCCACATTGACTTTGTACATCATCTTGCGGTCTGCGGGAATAAAGGATACTACTGCGGCGGTATGAACAACGAAATCAACATCTGCGATGGCGTTTTCGAGTGAGCCGAGGTCGAGAATATCTCCTTCTGTCCACGTAATATGCTGAATCTGGTCTGCAAGAAGACTTTTGTCGGCACCTGGCCTGACCAATGCAATTACCTGATGCTTTTGCTGAAGAAACTTACGGGCAACAGCACTGCCAACCAAACCCGTTGCACCAGTTATAAGAACTTTCATGATTGGTCATTTAATGTTGACCGAAGTTCGGGATTGAAATGTTAAGGACAAAAAAAACCTCCGTGTGGACGGAGGTAATAACTAAGAAATACACTGCTATTCCTACTTACAGCACATCTAGCCGGCTTTTATATTTTTCAAGCAATGCAAGTCGCTCGGCGAAATTGTTGTTTGAAAACTGTGCATTCCAGAATTTCTCTCTCGGGCTGCTTTCGCCATTTTGCTGTTGCTCTTTCAATGTAGTGATCAATTCCGACAAATGGTTTTGTGCATGTTTGTGCAAGGCGGTAGTTTTGGATATCTGCGACTGTGTAATGGTCAATAATCTTTCATATTCCGCCTTACCGATGTTGCCTTGGAGTTTTTCCAATGTATCCAGAATTAAGGCAAATCTGCCAGTTTCCGATAGTAAGAGTTCATTTGTGAGGAACGCAATATTCCGATAATCCCTGGATTCAAGAAATTGATATCGAACCAAAATCTGGCTTGCATATCTGTCCCTGAAATACCGGAGCATTGTAGAATCCTGGCGCACTGTTTTCGAAAAACTAATATAAGAGGCTACTACCCCACTCCGTTCTTCTGCAGTTACAGTGCTATTTCCCGGCAAAATCTCCACCGGGCTATTCTCCCCAAGTTTCAAAAGCATTTGGTTTTCAATCTCAGCAGCATTAACCAAATTGTCTGTTTTAACAGTTCTATATGTCGGAAATTTCTCACTGTACTCTGTAGGCCAATCTGACACTACTTCTTCCCTTTGGGAACAAGAGGTAATAACCAATAAAAACAATGTAGCCAGTACGGCTGATTTTGCAGGCATTAAGGCAGGTATGTGCATGGCGAAACTGGTTTTAGATTGGTTTATGAAAGTACCTAAATGTATAGTTAATGTGATGCAATTAGATAAATTTATTTCCTGCATTGTAATATTTCAGCGCTCACCTCTTACAACTCTTTACTGCAAGGTTTTTTGGCTAATTTAGCAGATCAAAAAGGGGTACCGGGCTTTGGTTACCCACTTATCAGTATACTTCAATATTTACCTAATGCAAATTTCAAATCCAGCCAGATATACCGTAACCGCAGCGCTCATCTATGCAAATGGACCAATCCACATCGGGCATTTAGCGGGCTGTTACATACCGGCAGATATATACGTTCGCTACCTCCGCTCTACCGGAAAGGAAGTAGCGTTTATCAGCGGAACCGATGAACACGGTGTCCCCATTACCATTCGCGCTAAAAAAGAAGGACTTACACCGCAGCAGGTTGTTGATAAATACTATGAGCAAATAGATGCGGCATTCAAAGAGCTCGGGATCTCCTTTGACGTTTACTCACGCACCAGCAAGAAAGTCCACCACGAAACATCTCAGGAAATATTCAAAGATCTTTACGACAAAGAGGTATTTGTAGAAGAAGTTACGGAACAGTACTTCGACGAGACTGCGCAGCAATTCCTGGCTGACCGGTACATTGTAGGTACCTGCCCAGTTTGTGCCAATCCAAATGCCTACGGTGACCAATGCGAAAGATGCGGCTCTACACTGAGTCCGCTGGAATTGAAAGATCCCCGTTCGACTTTGTCGGGTGCAAGTCCGGTTTTGAAAGCAACCAAAAACTGGTACCTGCCGCTCGACAAGATGCAGCCGCAGATTGAAGCATATATCAACGAGCATAAGGAATGGAAAACCAACGTATTCGGTCAATGCCAGTCATGGTTGAAAGACGGGCTTAAACCCCGCGCCATGACGCGCGACCTGGACTGGGGTATTCAGGTTCCATTGCCTGACACCGATGGAAAAGTGCTCTACGTGTGGTTTGAAGCACCTATCGGCTATATCTCTGCGACTAAAGATTGGCTTATCCAGCAAAATGGCTCTGCAGAAGGCTGGCAGAAATGGTGGCAGCCGGGTAATGCAGAAAACGGTGAAACCAAGCTGGTGCATTTCATCGGAAAAGACAATATCGTTTTCCACTGCATTATTTTCCCCGCCATGTTAATGGCAGAGGGGAACTACATTCTTGCTGACAATGTGCCTGCCAACGAATTCATGAACCTCGAAGGCGACAAGATTTCAACTTCCCGTAACTGGGCAGTCTGGCTCCACGAGTACCTGGAAGAACTCCCCGGAAAACAGGACGTTTTACGATACGTTCTTACAGCCAATGCGCCGGAGACAAAAGACAGTGAATTTACCTGGAAAGACTTCCAGACCCGCAATAACAGTGAGTTGGTAGGTATTTATGGAAATTTCATCAACCGCGCGGTGGTACTTACCCACAAGTTTTGCGAAGGGAAAGTGCCTGCCCGCGGTGCCCTGGAAGAAATTGACACTAATACGTTAAGAGAGCTCGAAGCGTTTCCGGCGCGGATTGCGGAAGCAATGGAAAATTACAGGTTCAGGGAGGCGCTTACATTCATAATGGATCTTGCGCGGCTCGGTAATAAATACCTTGCAGATACCCAGCCCTGGCATGCGATCAAAACGGATCCGGCTCGCGTTAATACCATTCTTAATGTCGCATTGCAGATTTCAGCTTCCCTTGCGATCGTGTCAGAACCGGTATTGCCATTTACCGCCGCTAAAATCAGTGAGCAGCTTGGCCTGAAAGCTACCTGGAAAGATGCAGGGAATGCCGATTTGCTGACAGCGGGACAACCTGTTTTGGAGGCAAAGTTACTATTTGAAAAAATTGAAGACCATATTATAGAAAAGCAGGTGCAAAAACTGCACGATGCTAAACGCATGAATGAGCTGGAAAGCAAAACGGTGACCGCCGTAAAGCCGGAGATACAATTTGAGGATTTTGCCAAAATGGACATCCGTATCGCCACAATCCTGGAAGCTGAAAATGTACCAAAAAGCAAAAAGCTGCTGAAACTGCTGGTCGACATCGGACTCGAAAAGCGGACCGTTTTGAGCGGAATCGCAGAGCACTTCAAAGCCGAAGAAGTAATAGGCAAGAAAGTACTTTACCTGGCGAATCTTGCCCCTCGCAAAATGATGGGAATGGAAAGTCAGGGAATGATACTGATGGCCGAAGACCGAGACGGAAGCCTTGCTTTCGTGCAGCCTGGCAAGGACGTTTGGAACGGAGGTACTGTCAACTAAGGAAAATGGCGGAGTAAGAAGTCAACAAATTACTCCGCCATTGAATTATTGAAATTCCTTTTTTACCTGCGCATATACAGCTCCGATCTTATCAACCAGCGCCTGACATTCTCTCTCACTCAGATGATCAATGGTGTTGCTCACCGCATTTGAAATCACCTTTCCGTCACCATCGGTCTTAGCACCTTTTTGTCTGATGATACTCAGGATCGACTCCCATTCTCCAATCAGGTCATCAGAGAAATATCTGGGCTCAATGATATTGAAATAAGCGGACTGGGATTTTAGTTTTTGCTTAAGCATTCCGTCTGCGGATACTTTAAGCTCGTCCATCAGCTTCGTCAGCTCGATGTACGCGAAGATGTTTGATTTTTTCATAACGCTGAGTTTGTAGAGGGGAAATTAAAAAGATCGTTGCTAAGATAAAGATAACAGCCGTTCATTTAATCGGATTTTAACCAATCTTTATCATATGTTTATGTTAATTGTTAGAAGGATACAATTAGAAATACAGATCTTCCAAAAAGTGCATTCCTGTTACATTACACAACATTATGCGCTAAGGAAAGAGGTACTTGACTCATTTCAGAGCATAAAAAAACCCGGCAGTGTAACTGCCGAGTGACTTTATTAGATACAAATTTCAATTTCTTACCACCGTTCAATATCAACTTTGCGATGATAATCGCCCTGCTCGTTTCCATAGGGTAAAAAGAGGACAAGGTGACGCATCGTATCATCATATTTCGCTGAGATATGTTCAATATCTACCCCATCCGGAATAACGAAGGTATTGATGAAACGAACTGTCTTCCATTGCTCTTCTTCGGGAAGGTTATCCTGTGAAAATATGGGTAACAAGTGAAAAAGTTTTAGGTTATTGGTATTCTTCTTCCCCTTCACTACTTCCAATTGGAGATCTTCAACCTCGATGCCAGGAATTTTCACAACTACTTCAAACCCTTCTGATCCCTTGTCAAGCTTTATAGCAGGCTCGCTCATTCCACCGTTGATTGTATTGATAAAATCGATATTCATCAACATCTCCTGTGGTATTTTCGGTTTGCTTTCCATAGCTATCGCGTTTTAGGTTCACAAGTTTTTAACCATTAACGAAAAACTGTGTGCCAAAGATTAAGCTCCGGTTAAATTTTCAAGCTTGCGACACTTTGAAGTCGCGTTAATTCACTGATTTGATGTTTGTTATAAATATTCACACGTTCCCTTTAAAATATCAAGTATTTAGGACGATTTCCAGATCGGCCAAAATAGCATTACACCTCTTGCTACTACGACATTATGTCCGATCTTAACTTTCTCAGCGGTCGTTATGGCCTAGTCCGCGATCAGGCGCAATTACATCTCGTATCTTCTGTTTCAATTCTTTTGGCTCGGGGAAATGCCCTTCCCGCTTCCGGTCCCAGACCAGCGTTTCGTCCAAATGGACTGTGTAGCGGCCAGCCACTTCCGAAGGTACAAGCGTCACGGCGTGCAAATCCTCTGCGAATGTCGTGAGCAGCTCCTGCGCCATCCACGCGGCTCTTAGCAGCCAGCCGCATTTGGGACAATATTCGATAATAACAGTAGGTTTCATTCTGATCAGCTGTTGTAGATTTTCAAAAATAACCAAAAAAGCCGCGATGGAAATCCCTCACGGCTTTCGAATGTGTTAACCTAACCCTTTAATCCTGATGGAAAGACTTGCGGACAAGCACTTCCTAACGCTTTACAAAAGTATCTTAGCAGAAGCCGCTTTTTTAGCGTGATATACCCTGATTTTCAGGGCAGGTAAACTTACAATCCTCGTTTGGTAATCCTCCCTGATCAACCAGGTAATATTACGTGATTTTATCCTGCTCACATCAAATATTCATTGACAATCAACTACTTACCATCCATACCGTTAAATCAAATGAAAATCCGCAGCTTGGTCTTAACAGGCGCCGTGTCTACATTTACGAATGTTAAATAATCATTAATCCTCTCTAATATCTATTCGTATGGATGTCAAAAAATTTACCGGTAAAGAAGGACAACTTATTTCTGCTGAACACGCGCTTGAACTAACCAGACCTCATTTGAGCAGGGAACGCGAGATTATGGGAAGAGGTGAAAACTTTGTAAAAGCGGAATTTTTTGGGATACACACTTTTAATGAACTCATCGGTTTACACGGAGAGAATTGTGTCGGGTTCAGGGTGTACTATGGTGTGCGGGATGAAGACGATAATGCATTGGATGAAAAGTTGATGGTAAGAGGCAACGGAAGAAAGAAAGCTACTGCCAGGCTGGTTATCGTCCCTGTCGGCTCGGATGGGCGCGATCTCACACAAAGCATGCAGACCGGCGGTATGAAAGATATGTCGGCCAAAAAAGAAGCGATGGTTGGCGGGCCGATCTGTCCTCGTCAATGTTAATTCTCTAAAATCCGTTCAATGCTAGAGATTTATATCTCCTATTTCAAAAGGCAACCTCTGGCGAGTATTCCCGTGTTTTTGACACTTTTGCCGATCATGTTAATCTGGCAACGCAAAGCTTACAGGGACAGTACCTTTTTAGTCCTGGCAACTTACCTGATTGTCAAGTTCACGATTGACTTTGTGATGTTTGACTGGGCTTCACAAAAAAAGAATACAGTAATGCTGTACAATTTCAATGTCCCGATCAGGTACTTTCTTTCCAGTCTGCTATTCTATAAAGAACTGGAAACAAGGCAGCTCAAAAAATGGATACTCTTGTCTATACCATTCTTTACGGCCTTCTCTGTATGGGACACCTTGCGTACAAACCCCGGGTTAAGCGACATGCATAACCACAAGATGGTCTTGTACTCTACGACATTGGAAAGCCTTTTGATGTTATTCTGGGTTTTACTTTATTTTTACAATACAATCCGCGCACTAAAAATCCCCAATCTGCTGACGTATCCATTCTTTTGGGTATGTTCAGGACTGTTGATTTATTATTCGAGTTTTCTTTTTATTGCGCCAGTACTTCATTATTCTTCCAGATGGGAAGAGTGGCTGGAAATTGGTTTTTTTACTTACGTACCCTACATGTTTGAAAGCGTAAGTCTCATTCTTTTTAGCATTGGAATAGCACAATTCCCCAAGCCGCAGCATGCAGAACTATGAAGAACTAAAGCTCGCATTACTGATAGCATTGATTGCAATGCTGATGATGGCATTTTTTGTGATCTCATTTGTCATGTACTATCAGAAACGAAGGTTTGAGGAAGAAAAGAAAATCAGTGAAATAGAAAGAAACTACAACCGCCTCCTGCTGGATACCGCACTCAATTCCGAAGAAACGGAGCGGAGGCGCATTGCCCAGGATCTGCACGACGACATCGGAACAATGCTTTCGCTGACCAAGCTGAGTCTCAATCAGCTAAGCAAGCTGGTCAGCAATTCCGATGACGAGAAGCAGGAGCAGATTATGAAAAAGTCGCAGTCGCTTGTGGAAGAAACAATTCTCCATGTGCGCCGCATTACCAGGGACCTGGTACCTACTACCCTGGAACGTTTCGGTTTGCTGGAAGCAATTGAAGAATTTATTGATAAATTAGAAGAAGATAACAACCTCGTCATCTCTTTTCAATCCAATACGGCCGAATTCCCGCGCCAGGGACAAAAGCTGGAACTGACATTGTACCGCATTATGCAGGAACTCGTCAACAATGCGATCAAGCATGCAAGCTGCTCAAGTATCGAAATTTCTCTTGAGATCGACGACAAGATGATCGGGTTACGTGTTACTGATAATGGAGTCGGGTTTGATCCCGAAAAAATCAAGGAAAATAATCTGGCGGGGCTGGGGTTATTAGGTATCGAAAGCCGGCTGGCGATAGTAAACGGAACTGTTTACTACGAAAAACCGGAAAAAGGCGGATCAAGTGCCTGCGCGCGCATTCCGGTCATGCCTATTTCAGAAAACAAACCTGAGCCGCTACATCCGTTCCGCAGAGAAAAAGTGAATGCATAAATCAATATGAAAACGCTTAAACTGGGCATTGCCGACGATCACGAATTATTCAGAAAAGGATTTATATCCATGCTGAGCGGCATTCCCGACTTTGAATTTATACTTGAAGCCGCCAACGGCCAGGAGTTGCTCGACCGGCTGCCGGGCAATACGCCCGACATTGTCTTCATGGACCTGCAAATGCCGGTCATGGACGGAATCCAGGCTACCGAAGCTGCATTCGAAAGATTTCCGAATATCAAGGTGATCGTTGTTTCCATGTACAATGAAGACCGCTTCGTAATTCACATGCTTGAAAAAGGTGTGCAGGGCTATTTATTGAAAGACACCAGTCCGGACGAAGTCGAAAAAGCAATTCGCCGGGTAGATGAAGAAGGCTTTTATTACAATGATTTTGTATCGAAGGCAATGCACCGGAAGATGGTCAACCGGCAGGTAAACAAGCATCCGCTGTTCCCGAATGCATGCAATGTGGCGCTTTCGTCAAGAGAAAAAGAAGTGCTGCAACTGATTTGCGACGGACTTTCAACCCAGGAAATTGGCGACAAGCTGTTTATCAGCGTCAGGACAGTGGAGGGGCACCGGCTTCGCGTTCTTGAAAAAACGGGGACCAAAAGCACAGCGGCGGCAGTTGCATTTGCGTACAAAAACCAGCTGTTATCATAGCTAATCCTTCTGAATCACTGGTGAATCCTGCGAAGCTTTACCGGGATTTAGTATATTTCGCGCAGTAACCATCCACGCTGCCCGCCATGAAAATTCTGATCATTTGCACAAACCACGCAAGCTACCCGACCAAACCGTCCAAAACAGGATTATGGCTGAGCGAGCTGACGCACTTCTACGATGTAATGATCAAACGGCGCGTCCTAATGGATTTCGCCAGCCCCGCAGGCGGCAATATTCCCATTGACGAGAGAAGCTTCGACCTGAAAGATGAATGCAATGCCCGTTACTGGCAGGATAAGGATTTTCAGGACAAACTTCAAAATTCGCTTCGGCCAGAGCAGGTACACCCTTCCGACTACCGCCTTGTTTACTTCACAGGCGGCCACGGCGCAATGTGGGACTTTACTGATAATGCTGCGTTACAGGACATAACCAGGTCCATTTACGAACACAACGGAATGGTGGCAGCAGTGAGCCACGGCGTTTCGGCGCTTTTAAATGTGAGGCTCTCTGATGGAACGCTGCTAATCCGGGACAAATACCTGACCGGCTTTTCAAACATGGAGGAAACCTTGATGAGCTTTGTCAGCGAGGTACCTTTTTATCTGGAAGACAAGCTCAGAGAAGGCGGTGCGCATTATACCAAAACCATGATCCCATTTATGGAATTCATTGAAATGGACGAGCGGCTGATAACCGGACAAAATCCCGGCTCAGCTAAAAAGATTGCCTCAAAAGCGCTTGAAGAGCTCTTCGAAAAATGATCAGGCGCTGATCACCTTATCAGGAAAAAGCGATTTAAGTGTTGGTAGCACAAGATCTTTCTCGGATACATTGGGATTGGTAACACCCCAGTCAATGTTCAGATCAGGATCATTCCACAAAATCCCGGACTCGGATTGTTTGTTGTAGATATTCGTGCATTTATAACTGAATATCGCATCTTCAACAGCAGCAAACCCGTGCGCGAAACCCTCCGGAATGTACGCGAAATTGTTTTTATCCCCGCGCAGCTCAAATATCTCGTACTGCCCGAAAGTCGGCGAATCAGGGCGGATATCAACGGCAACATCCAGAACAACACCCGAGATTACCCGCACCAGCTTACCCTGCGCAAACGGCTCATTCTGGAAGTGCAGCCCTCTCACAACACCTTTCTTCGAGAACGATTGATTATCCTGAACAAAGTGGGTCGGCAATCCAAGGTTCTCAAATAGCTGTTTGTTGAAAGACTCAAAAAACATCCCTCTTTCGTCTTCGAAAATGCGTGGGAAAATCTCAACTAAACCGGAAATGGATGTTTCGCGAATATGCATGAAAATCTTGTTCTTAGTGATTATGGATGCGATCTTATTGTCAGGCAAATTTATGAATCTATTGTCAGACGTTGTAATTTCGCCGCAATATTTCCCGAAACATGACTTATAAAGAATTGTCCGAGCAGATCGTGTCCAAGAAAACCTACCTCTGCGTGGGCCTGGATACTGACATCCGCAAGATCCCTTCACACCTTCAACAGAGCGTTGATCCGATATTTGAATTTAATAAACAGATCATCGACGCGACTGCCGACTACTGTGTTTCCTATAAACCAAACATCGCCTTCTACGAGGCACTCGGTGCAAAAGGATGGGAAAGTCTGCAAAAAACTTTGGACTACATCCCAAAATCGCATTTTACAATCGCAGATGCAAAGCGGGGTGATATCGGGAACACTTCGGGCTTGTACGCAAGAACATTCTTTAACCCAAGTTCCTCAGGTTTAAACTTCGACTCGGTTACCGTGGCGCCTTACATGGGCAGCGACTCGGTGATCCCGTTTCTTGAATATGAAAATAAGTGGGTTATCCTTCTTGCATTGACTTCCAATTCGGGCAGCTCCGATTTCCAGCGGCTTGAAGTGAACGGCTCTGAATTGTTTGAGCGGGTTTTGAAAACCTCGCAGGAATGGGGCGGCTCCGACAAGATCATGTACGTAGTAGGCGCGACGCAGGCTTCGGAGTTTGAAAAAATTCGCACCATTGTCCCCGATCATTTTTTGCTTGTCCCCGGCGTGGGAGCCCAGGGCGGTAACCTGGAAGAAGTCTCGAAATTTGGAATGAACAAAAATTGCGGCTTGCTCGTCAATGCATCGAGGAGTATTATTTACGCAGGCAGCGACAAGGATTTTGCACAAAAGGCCAAACAGGAAGCGCAATCCATTCAACAAGAAATGGAGGCTTATCTTGATCTTTACTGCAAGTAAAACCCTGTTATTCAAATCACGAAATCCTTTTTATAGCTAATTCAATGCAAGTCGCAGAACAAAATACATTCTCAATTCAGAACATTGATCCGGTGGAACTTCTGAATACTTACGGAAGTCCGCTTTATTTATACGACGGCGGCACGATCCGCCGGAAAGCTGCTGAGCTGCAGGAAGCATTTGCAGGCGTGAACATGAAGATCAAGTATGCGTGCAAGGCGAACACAAACCTTGCTATCCTTCGCCTGATGCGATCTATCGGCGTAGAACTTGATGTGGTATCACCCGGAGAGCTGGAAATGGGGTTGATCGCCGGCTACACAGCCAGCCAGATCACTTTCACACCAAGCGGCGTACCATTTGAGGAAGTCAAAGCAGCGGTTGATGCCGGGGCGATTGTAAACGTGGACAGTATCCCCCTGCTGGAATGGTTTGGACAAACTTATGGAAATACCAAACCTTGCCTGATCCGTATAAAGCCCAATGTAGCTGCGGGCGGCAACGCGAAAATTATGACTGCACACGCAGATTCCAAATTTGGAATTTCTGTGCTGCTGTTGGACCAGATATTGGAAGTGGTTAAAAAATACGATATCAAAATCATCGGTTTGCACCAGCATACCGGATCTGATATCAAGGATGCAGAGCCTTTTCTGAAAGTGGCCGATATCCTTTTTGAAACTGCAAAACACTTTCCCGATCTTGAAGTGATTGATTTGGGTGGCGGATTTAAAGTCTCCTATCTGCCTGGCGACGCTGTAACTGATATGGCGCTTTTGGGCAAAAACATTTCCGAGCGTTTTCAGAACTTCTGCAAAGAATATGGCCGCGAGCTGCAACTTTGGTTTGAGCCCGGTAAATTCCTTGTGAGTGAATCGGGTTATTTATTGGTAAAAACAACTGTGGTGAAAGAAGATCCGGCCCGCAATTTCGTACATGTGGATTCGGGACTTAATCACCTGATCCGCCCGATGATGTACGGTTCTTACCACCACATCCTGAACATTTCCAATCCAAATGGGGATCCTAAAAAGTACAATGTAGTGGGCTACATTTGCGAGACAGATACATTTGCAAGCGATCGTGAACTGCCCGAAGTGCGTCCCGGCGACGTACTTGCATTCCTGAACGCCGGTGCTTACGGAATGACGATGAGCTCAAACTACAACGCACGTATCAGGCCCGCCGAAGTACTGATCGACAATGGGGAGGCAAAACTCGTAAGAAGGCGGGAAACGCTGGACGACCTGCTGAAAACACAAACTGACCTATAAGGGATTTATAAGAACGAAAGCTGCTCCGAAACGGGCAGCTTTCATTTTGCCCAAGCTGCTGCAATCAAAGAGTGGATTTCAGAATAAAACACCAGCTCCATTGACAGAATGTCTGCTTTTTACATTGTTTTGAATTTTTAATGCCAAAATTTCCGGTTCTGTATTCCGGCACATGATTTTTCGTAACCAGGTAGTATCAATTACAACGAAATCAACGCCATGAATTTTAACCAATATACCATCAAAGCGCAGGAGATTATTCAGCACGCTGCGCAAATGGCACAGGGCAATCAGCAGCAAGCGATTGAAACCGGCCACGTGCTGAAATCGATTTTGGAAGAGGATCCTAACACTTCCTTATTCCTGCTCAACAAATTGAATATCAGTCCGGAGGTTTTAAACACCAGGCTGCAAAAGATACTGGACGGCTATCCCCGCGTGAGTGGAGGCCAGCCTTATCTTGGCAATGATATGGCAGCAGCCAGTGGAAAAGCACAGAACTACCTGAAAGAATTTGGCGACGAATTCATCAGTATAGAGCTGCTGCTACTGGGTATCCTGAGCGGAAAAGATGCCACAGCCAACCTGATGAAGGAGCTGGGATTTGATGAGAAGAAGCTGATCAATGCAATCAAAGAACTTAGAGGAAAAAACAACCCCGTGAAAGATCAAAATGCAGAAGCTAAATACCGGTCTCTGGAGCGGTACAGCAAGAATTTGAACGAACTAGCGAAAGCCGGTAAAATTGACCCGGTGATTGGCCGCGACGAGGAGATCAGGCGCGTTTTGCAAATATTAAGTCGACGTACCAAAAACAACCCGATCCTGCTGGGTGAGCCAGGTGTTGGTAAAACTGCGATCGTGGAAGGTCTGGCACAAAGAATTGTTCAGGGCGATGTCCCAGAAAACCTTAAATCCAAAACCATTGTGTCGCTGGATATGGGACTTCTGATCGCCGGTGCCAAGTACAAAGGTGAGTTTGAAGAACGATTGAAGGCCGTGATCAAAGAGGTAACTGATTCCGAAGGAGAAATCGTGCTCTTCATCGACGAGATACATACCCTGATCGGTGCAGGTGGCGGCGGGGAAAGCGCAATGGACGCAGCAAACCTGCTGAAACCAGCTCTTGCAAGAGGCGAGCTGCACGCAATCGGCGCCACTACCTTAAAAGAGTATCAGAAGTATGTGGAGAAAGATAAGGCGCTTGAACGCCGCTTCCAGGCAGTAATGGTAGACGAGCCTAATATCCCCGATGCAATCAGCATTTTGCGGGGTATCAAGGAAAAATACGAGCTGCACCACGGTGTCCGCATTCAGGACGACGCGGTGATCGCTGCCGTAGAGCTTTCAAACCGTTATATCAGCGACCGCTTTTTGCCCGATAAAGCTATTGACCTGATGGACGAAGCCGCTTCCAAATTGCGGCTTGAAATGGACAGCGTCCCAGAAGAGCTCGACGAACTGAACCGCCGCATTATGCAGCTGGAAATCGAGCGTGAGGCGATCAGGAGAGAAAATAACAAGGATAAGGAAACTGTATTGAACAGGGAAATTGCCGATCTCAGTGAAGAACGGAATACCTTGAAGGCACAATGGGAGAATGAAAAAGGGAAGGTCAACGAGGTAAGAACATTGAAAGAGCAAAGTGAGCAGTTGCGCCTCGAAGCGGAACAGGCTGAACGCGCCGGAGATTTTGGAAAGGTAGCGGAGATACGTTACGGCCGGATCCCCGAAGTACAGCAGAAGCTGACCGAGCTTCAAAATTCCGAAAGTGCAGAAAGCCTGATGCAGGAAGAGATCAGGCCCGAAGATATCGCCGAGGTAGTAGCGAAATGGACTGGTATTCCCGTAAGCAAAATGCTCCAGAGCGACCGCGAGAAGCTACTCCAGCTGGAAGCGCATTTGCATCAGCGTGTAGCCGGACAGGAGGAGGCGATCGGGGTGGTATCTGATGCAGTCAGAAGAAGCCGCGCCGGTTTACAGGATGCCAAGCGCCCGATAGGTAGCTTCCTTTTCCTCGGACCGACCGGTGTTGGTAAAACAGAGCTGGCAAAAACGCTGGCCGAGTACCTGTTCAACGACGAGAATGCAATGGTGCGCATTGACATGAGCGAGTACCAGGAACGCCACGCCGTAAGCCGGCTGGTGGGTGCGCCTCCGGGATATGTGGGTTACGATGAAGGCGGCCAGCTCACCGAAGCAGTTCGCCGGAAACCTTACAGCGTGATTTTGCTGGATGAGATTGAAAAAGGGCATCCTGATGTTTGGAACATCCTGCTGCAGGTGCTGGACGAAGGCAGGCTGACTGATAATAAAGGTCGTGTCGCGAACTTTAAGAACACGATCATTATCATGACTTCCAACATCGGCAGCCACATCATACAAGAGAAGTTTGCCGAAGATGAAGGCTGGAACCACACACTTGTGGTGGAAGAAGCCAAACAGGCGGTACTTGACCTGCTGAAAGCTTCGGTGCGACCCGAGTTCCTGAACAGGATTGACGAGATTGTACTGTTTGAACCTTTAACATTGAAAAATATTCGCAAAATTGTAGATATCCAGTTCAAAGGAATTCAACGGATGCTGCAGGAGCAGGGAATCACATTGGAAGCTACCGACGAAGCTTTAACGAAGCTCGGCGAAGACGGTTTTGATCCCGCATTCGGCGCCCGTCCGCTAAAACGCGTCATGCAGAGAAGAATCCTGAACGAACTGTCAAAAGGGATCCTGAGCGGCGAGGTAGCGAAGGATGCGGTGATTATGATGGAGCTGAATTCACACGGTGAACTGGTCTTCGAAAACGTCGGCGGTGTCGAGATCTAAAACTTGAAATAATTACATTCACTAGGAGCGGCTTGCGAGCCGCTCTTTTTGTTTTTGCCCAGTGCGGAATGTAGAAGCGCATTTCCCCACCTGGGTAGCACAAGCGTCGCCGTACATCCTGAAACGTAAGCAGAAGCTATACTTCCATTCTGGCATAATTTTTGTGCAATTTAATAGTTGAATAATCTAACCCTTTGATCCACATCATCATTCCATGTTACAGCCGCTCAATTCAATCAAAGTCGCAATTCTCGTTGCTGACGGATTCGAACAGGTCGAGATGACCTGTCCCAGAAAAGTCCTAGATAAAATGGGAGCCACAACCCATTTAATTTCTCCGAACAAAGACAATGTACGGGGATGGAGTCATCTCGATTGGGGTGAAAAATACAAGGTAAACGTGCCACTGCAGCTTGCCCGCCCTGAGTACTATGATGCACTCCTGATCCCAGGCGGGGTAATGGGAACGGACATTCTGCGGGTGAATCAAAAAGCAATTGAATTTGTCCGGTCTTTCTTTGTAAATGGAAAACCAGTAGCAGCTATCTGCCACGGTCCGCAGATCCTGATCGATGCAGATGTGGTGATCGGCCGCACACTTACCTCTTACGTTTCCATCCGCCACGACCTGGAAAATGCCGGGGCTATCTGGATAGACCAGGAAGTGGTAACTAACAATGGACTGGTAACAAGCCGGACCACCGACGACCTTTCCGCATTCACAAGCGCAATGATCAAGGAATTCAACCTGGAATTCCATCAATAGCATTCATTAGCAAGCTATAACCGCAAAGCATTCCGCCAGGGATGCTTTTTTATTTCCATTTACGGTCAAAGTTGTAATCTTTGCGCACCAATCAAGTACGCAATTGCTCATGTCCGTTGTTTCTCTCCAAAACGTTTCCGTTCGAAAATACGATACCGAAGTTCTATCTGCTATTAACTGGAATATTGAATCTGGTGAAAACTTGGCGATTATCGGGCCTAATGGCGCGGGCAAAACGATTCTGCTTGAAGTAATTGCAGGCAAATGGCCGGTACTATCCGGGAAGATCAGCTACGGGTGGAGCGAGCCGCTCCGCGAGACGGTGGAACTTGCATCCAATGATTACTCTTTCAACCGCATTGTAAATGCAGGCGCTGAATACTACCAGCAGCGCTTCCACGCCTATGAAGCTGAACGGGCACCTACATTGCGGGCGGTTTTAACAGATCAGCTCAGACCCGTCGGTACTATCGATGAAAAATCCGTTCAGCTAAAACCTTCCTCCATCAGCGACGAAGAACTGCAAAGAGTGGCAGAATTACTTTCACTGACGCATTTACTGGACCACCCTTTTGTGACATTATCAAATGGAGAGACCAGAAGAATGCTTTTGGCAAAATCACTTTTAAAAAAGCCTAAGTTACTGCTGCTCGACAATGCATTCAGCGGCCTCGATGTGCATTCAAGAGAAGTGCTGCGCAATGCGTTAACGCAGCTTTCGCAGCAAGGTGTTTCCATTATCATGGCGACCACAGCAACCGAGATCCCGCCTTGTATTACCCACGTGTTGGAATTGCAAGGAGGTAAAATTGTCGCGAAAACGCCTGCGGCAGACTTTCATGTAAACACTTCCGGACAGTCCCAGCCCAAACCAACGATTGAAAGTCTGGCTGCATTCGGCTCACCAGCATTTACAGACTTCCAGCACGCATTTGATCTGAGGAATATCCGGGTTAAATATGGTTCAGATTTGATCCTTGATAATGTCAGCTGGAAAGTAGCCAAAGGAGAAAAGTGGGCTTTGTCGGGAGCAAACGGCTCAGGAAAATCTACATTGCTGAGCATTATCACAGCGGATAACCCGCAACGTTTCGCAAATGATTTTGATCTGTTTGACAAAAAACGCGGCGGCGCAGGCGCTTCTATCTGGGATATCAAGCAAAAGATCGGGCATGTTTCACCGGAACTGCATTTGTATTTTCCACGCAACACAACTGTTTTCAAAACCATTGCTTCAGGTTTTTTCGATGCAACGGGCGTATTTTTCAAGAAGCTGACGGAGTTACAAATCCAGCGGGTGCACCAGGTCGCAGAGCTGCTGCACGTAGGACAACTCGTAGAGAAGGATTTTTCTCAGCTATCAAAAGGTCAGCAAAGAATGGTACTGTTGGCGCGGGCGCTTGTTAAAAATCCGCCTCTGCTCATCCTCGACGAACCTTGTCAGGGATTGGATAGTGAGGCGATCGAATATTTCAAGTCGGTGGTAGATGCTGTTTGCGATACCCCCGATCGAACGTTGATCTACGTCTCGCATTACACACATGAAATTCCTTCCTGCGTCACCCGGTTTATCAAACTCGAAACGGGGATTGTTGTCGCGGGCTAGTCTGTAAAACCTTTTTTCAGATTCATAACAATGGAGAGCGAGCTGCTGCCGAAACCCGGCACATACTGCGCACGACCATAAGAGACTTCAAACCGTTTGACCCTGAGCCAGAGTCCGAAAGAGAAACCCGCCAATGCAGCCTTGTCAGACAGCCTCAGTTCCTGCCTTCTCAAATGATCATAACCCAGTAACAACCTGAAATTTTTGTGTATCAATGCCTCGGCGCCTAGTGACAGGTGCCGGCCCAGCTTTTCGGCAATACCTGCTTTTTTGGGCAGCTTGTTTCCATTGATATCATAAGTGTAGAAAAGCGCCGGATCGTTGTAAACCATGTCAAACCGGTTAAGATGATGCGCAGTCAGCGAAATCCTGACGGGCATATACTCCGGCTTGAATGTAATTCCCGCCCGGATATCCAATGGTAAAACCGGATCCGTGGCTCCATTATAGTTTTGTTTCAGAAAGCCCATGTTTTTGACAGCAAACCCGACCGTAAAATCCTCGCGCGGGTGCCTGAACAATGCACTCCAGTCGAAAGCAGCGCCCCAGGTCTGGTAAGTTTCCACAGCAGCACCCACCAGCTTGACGGTACCACCTACTGTAAAAGCACCTACGGTGTGCCCATATCCTGCCGAAATCCCGTAATCTGCCGCCCGGAACTCCCCTATTACATTCCCCAGATCATCCGTTTCCTGCATTGTACCATAATTCAGGTATTGCAGCCCAACTGCCCAGGTACCATCGGACTTGCCCGCCCCGTGTGCATACGCGAGGTTCAGGAACTTGGTGTCGGCCAGATACGGCATCAGGTTTACCGATGCATTGTCGTTTTTCGAAGAATCCAGTAAGGCAGGATTTTGGAGAAAAAGAGCGGGATCGTTGCCTGAGGCTGTGAGATGATGCGTACCAAGCGCGGTACTTTTTGCCTGTGAAGGAAGAACAAGAAAGTCAAGCCGGCTTTTTCCACCAGCTGGCTGCGCGTTTGCGGCCCATTGAATCAACAGAAAAAATAATGCAAGCAGATAAGCCCCGCATCCAGTCGCCCTCATAAGTCAGTAGAATTTCCCGAATCAGTAAAATGCCGCTATATTTATAATCCGTTCAAAAACAAATGTAACTATATCGCCCGTATTACATGAAATCCGATCCAGCCTCCTTTTCAAAAAAAGAATTGTTAGACCAAAAAAATGCTGAGGCTGACTTGGGTGGAGGTGAAAAAAGGATCTCGGCACAACATCAGAAAGGCAAGCTGACCGCACGGGAAAGGATCGCTGTACTGGTTGATGAGGGTACATTTCAGGAGATAGGCAAATTTGTAACGCATCGCAGTACCGATTTCGGTTTGGACAAAGAGCATTATCTCGGCGACGGTGTGGTGACGGGATATGCAAAAGTAAATGGCAGGTTAACCTACGTTTTCGCTCAGGATTTTACCGTGTTCGGCGGCTCGCTGTCTGAAACGCACGCCGAAAAGATCTGCAAGCTGATGGATCTGGCGATGAAAAACGGGGCTCCATTGATTGGATTAAACGACTCTGGCGGCGCGCGCATTCAGGAAGGAGTACTTTCACTCGCGGGCTATGCCGATATATTTTACAAAAACACCCTCGCTTCCGGCGTAATCCCGCAGATTTCGGCAGTAATGGGGCCTTGCGCAGGTGGGGCGGTTTATTCACCGGCTATTACCGACTTCATTTTGATGGTTGAGAATACGAGCTACATGTTCGTAACTGGTCCGAATGTAGTCAAAACGGTTACCCACGAAGAGGTTACTTCCGAAGAACTTGGCGGCGCCATGACGCACGCTTCCAAGTCAGGCGTAACGCATTTTGTTTCCCCGAATGAAGTTGAATGCCTTCTGGCAATAAAAAAGCTGCTGAGCTATGTGCCGCAAAACTGCGAAGACGAAGCGCTCAGAATGCATTACGACCCGCAAAATGAATCGCGGCCCGCATTGAACAACATCATCCCGCCCAGCTCAAACCAGCCTTATGATATGCGGGAGGTTATTCTCGAACTTACCGACGGCGACAGTTTTTTAGAGGTACACCAGCATTTCGCGGAAAATATTGTGGTCGGCTTCGCGCGGCTGGCGGGCAGGAGTATCGGGATCGTAGCGAATCAGCCTGCCGTACTCGCCGGCGTGCTTGATATTCACGCAAGTACAAAGGCAGCGCGGTTTGTACGTTTTTGTGACAGTTTCAACATTCCCCTGCTTGTACTGGAAGATGTACCCGGCTTTCTGCCCGGAACGGACCAGGAATGGAATGCGATTATTACAAATGGGGCAAAGCTGCTGTATGCGTTTTGCGAAGCCACAGTGCCGCGCATTACAGTTATCACCCGCAAAGCTTACGGCGGCGCCTACGATGTGATGAACTCCAAGCACATTGGCGCTGATATGAACTTCGCGTGGCCAAGTGCGGAGATCGCGGTAATGGGCGCCAGCGGAGCAGCAGAAATCATCTTCAAACGGGACATCGCCCAATCTGAAAACCCGCAGGAGAAGCTTGCTGAAAAAGTTGCCGAGTACACCGAAAAATTCGCAAACCCTTATCTGGCGGCCAACAGAGGCTACATTGATGAAGTAATTCATCCTGAACAAACCAGGGAAAAGCTCATCGCTGCATTCGAAATGCTCGAAAACAAAGTCGACGTGCTGCCGCGCAAAAAGCACGGCAATATCCCGCTGTAAAAAAACTACTTTTCACATTCCGGTAAATACTGTTCGTATTCCCATAAAGCCAGGTGCTGTTTTGGTCTCTTCTGATTATTGACCTAAATTGAAGGCGCTTACTATTATCATTTCTTCCTAAATCACCTTAATCAATGAAAGAACAAAAAGGTACTTCTGCATCCAGAAGGAACTTTATCAAAGGCTCCATTGCGACGATAGCCACATTCTCTATCGTTCCACGCCACGTACTCGGCAAGGGTTTTCTTGCTCCAAGCGATCAGCTCACCAAAGCGATTGTAGGTACAGGTTCCATGGGCCGCGGCCACATTCCGTATGCCGGAACCAAGGTAGTCGCATTGTGCGACGTGGACAAAAAACATCTCGCAACTGCTGTGAGCATGGTCGATAAAGGCGTAAAAACCTTCTCCGACTACCGTGAGCTGATCCAGCTACCTGAGGTTGACATTGTACACGTAGCTACCCCGCCGCACTGGCACGGGATCATCGCCGCAGACGCAGCGCGTGCAGGCAAAGATGTTTGGTGTGAAAAACCGATGACGCGTACCATCGGCGAAGGCAAGCGCCTCGTAGAAGCGGTTCAGCAGCATGGAAGGATTTTCCGGCTCAATACGTGGTTCCGTTTTGAAGATAATTTTTACGGAATGCGCACACCTGTTAAGCCCATTAAGAAATTGGTACAAAGCGGGTTGCTGGGCTGGCCATTGAAAGTAACCGTAAGCAAGCATACCGGTTTTGACTGGAAATTTTATTGGGTAGGAAAAACAAACAATGCCCCTCAGCCTGTACCCGCCGACCTAGACTACGAAATGTGGCTCGGTCCTGCACCCTACAAACCATACAGTGAACACCGCGTCCACCAAACTTTCCGCGGCTATTGGGATTACGACGGCGGCGGATTGGGCGATATGGGCCAGCATTACCTCGACCCGATCCAGTATTTTCTGGGGAAAGACGATACCAGCCCGGTGAGCGTGGAAGTTGATGCACCGCAGCAGCATACAGAAGCAGTTGGCACCTGGCGGCGCATAACCTATACTTATGAAGATGGTTGCCAGATCATTCTGGACGGAGAAGCGAAAGACGAGAAAGTCGCCTACATAGAAGGTCCGAAAGGCAAATTGTACCCGAACTTCAAGTCGGACATACCGGATCTTGAAAAGAAGCTGGCTGCATTCCCAGACCCGGAACCACAGGTAACCGACTTTGTAGACGCAGTTAAAACCCGCAAAAAGTTTGCATTGAATGAAGAAAACGGCCACCGTTCCTGCACGATCGTGAATATGGGACTGGCTGCGCTTCGTCTCGGTCGCTCGCTGAAATTTGATCCTGAAAAACAGGAGTTCATCGACGACGACGGTGCAAACCGCCTGATCAACCAGCCAATGCGGGGACCGTGGACTATTTGACGCCCCGTATTTTCAAAATCCTGATTCCTGAAACCATCATATACGCTGCCGGCCCAAGTGACCGGCTTCTCTAACATGAAGAAATTTATATACTCCATTCTTGTATCGTTTCTGCTTGCTTCGCAGACGATCGCGCAGACCGATGCCTCATTGACCAACCAAAT
Organism: Dyadobacter crusticola DSM 16708; assembly: GCF_000701505.1. Classification (GTDB taxonomy): domain Bacteria; phylum Bacteroidota; class Bacteroidia; order Cytophagales; family Spirosomataceae; genus Dyadobacter; species Dyadobacter crusticola. The sequence goes on from NZ_KL370787.1 coordinate 78,720, forward strand.
CGAAGCCCTCTTTTCAAAATTACCCGCTCAAAATGAGGCTGGGTTGAAGAAAAGCATGACGGAGCTCGAACAGCTTGGCAAACCCGCATTGATTCAGATTGCTTCAATGCTGACGCCACTCGGTAAAGGTGATAATACCAAGATCCAGTATGCGCTCGGCGGCTTTACTTACTATGCTTCGCAAGCTGGTAAGGAAACTGCAAGAAAAGCAGCCTCAGAAGCTTACAGCGAAGCATTAAGCAAGCTGAATGACCCGGATAGCAAGAACTTCCTGATTTATCAGCTGCAAACAGTTGGAAAGGACGAGTCCATTGACGCATTGAAATCTTACCTCAGCGACGAGCGGCTTTCAGGTCCGGCTGCGAGGGCATTGTCCAGAAACGGCTCGAATGCAGCCGGCAGCGCATTGTTCCAGGCACTGGGTAATGCAAAAGGGGCAGCGCGCATTGCGATCATTGAAGCGCTGGGCGACACTAAATTCAAGGAAGCGGCTCCCGAAATTGAAAAAACGGCGACCACCGAGGATCTCGCATTACGGAAAGTTAGTCTTTACGCCCTGTCGGAAATTGCGATACCTTCCTCAGAGCAGATTTTAATGCTGGCTGCGCAAAAGGTACTTTATGGTTATAACGAGAGCGACGCAACCGCAGCTTACCTAAAATATCTTGCAAATCTTGCCAAAACCGGAAACGCACCCATCGCTGAAAGAGCTGCACTTGCATTGATCAAAAATACACCTGCCCCTAAGCAGGTAGCCACAAGATCATCTGCATTGAAAATCTACGCGGACAGCAAAAAACGCGAATCGGTGCCTGTGCTTGTAAGCGCATTGAAAAGCACAGATCACGAATACCGGGCAGCCGCATTGAAGCTTGGACAGAAATATCTAATGGCCAACGGAGCTGCTTCCTGGCTTGCCGCGATGAAAAACGCACAGCCGGAAGTACAGGCCGAAATCATTACTATGCTCGGCCACGCAGGTTCACAAGACGCATTGCCTGCCATTCTTAAATCACTTACATCGAAAGATACCAGGGTTAGAAGCGCGGCGATCTGGGCGGCGGGGAAGATTGGTCAGGAAAGCAGCATTCCGGCTTTGATCAATGTGTCCAAAACAGCAAATGCAGCTGAAATCAAAATTGTAAAAAGCAGTTTGCTGACCATTAAAGGCGCTACGCTCACGGATCAGATCGCAAAAGCATTGCCCACGCTTCCTAATCCGGCGAAAGCTGCGATGATCGACGTTTTGGCTGCCCGTGCGGCCAGTACTAAGCTGGCAGTTGTTTCGGCGCAGTTGAAAAGTACCGATCCTGACGTACATAAATCGGCTTTCGATGCATTGAAATCGCTGGCCGAGCCGAAAGACCTGCCTCAGCTTTTCTCACTTTTAAATACTGAAACAGCACCCGCCGACATTACAGCAATTCAGCAAGCGATCAGTGTGGTGGTGAAAGGATCAGGAGATACCAACTCGCAGACTGAGCTGGTTTTGAAACAAATGCAAGCTGCGTCTTCCGGTAAACAAGCGAATTACCTTCCTGTACTGGCAACAATCGGCGGCAAAAAAGCACTTTCGTCCGTAGTTGCTTCTTACGAAAAAGGAGATGCGGAAATGAAGAAGATCGCGATCAACTCGCTAAGTGTGTGGTCGGATGCGAGTGCTGCCAAAGAATTGCTGGCAATTGCAAAAAAGACTTCGGATAACGCCGAATTTGAAGCTGCATTCTCGGGCTACATTGCCGCAGCTGCCAAGTCGCCTAAAACGCCGACCGGAAAAGTATTAATGCTGCGCGATGCAATGGCCCTGGCGAAAACAGATGCGCAGAAAGAAGCTATTTTGAAGGAACTGGCCAGGTACCGTACTTTCAATGCACTGCTGTTTGCCGGAAAATACCTGGATCAGCCCGCAACCCGCCAGGCAGCTGCTCAGGCGGTTACCAGCATTGCGTTGGCGAACAAGAACTTCTACGGCGCCGAAATTCGTGATATGATTACCAAGGCCGTTTCTGCATTGAAGGACGGCGATTACCAGCTGGAAGCCATTAAAAAGCATTTGTCTGAACTGCCTTCCGGCGACGGATTTGTGTCTTTGTTCAATGGAAAAGATCTGTCCGGCTGGAAGGGTTTGGTTGAAAATCCGATAGCGCGCGGCAAAATGAGCGCGGATACCTTAAAAGCCAGACAGGCCAAGGCGGATGAAATCATGAAAAAAGGCTGGTATGCCAAGGACGGCGAGCTCGTTTTCTCCGGGCATGGCGACAACCTTTGCACTGTAAAACAATACGGTGATTTTGAGATGTATGTAGACTGGAAAATTCAGAAAGACGGTGATGCAGGCATTTACCTGAGAGGTACCCCGCAAGTGCAGATCTGGGACACATCGCGTGTGGACGTAGGCGCGCAGGTGGGCTCAGGTGGTTTGTATAACAATCAGAAAAACCCAAGCAAGCCTTCGAAGCTGGCAGACAATGCAATTGGTGAATGGAATACATTCCACATTACCATGATCGGCGACCGTGTTTCGGTGGATTTGAATGGGGAGAATGTAGTTGACAATGTGGTTCTGGAAAACTATTGGGACCGTAACCTGCCTATTTTCGCGAAAGAACAACTCGAACTGCAGGCGCATGGAAACCTGATCAACTACCGGGATATCTATGTCCGTGAAATCCCGAGAAACGAATTCGTTCTGCCTGCAGAAGAGAAAAAGGAAGGCTACAAAGTCCTTTTCGACGGAACGAACCTGTTTGAATGGGTAGGAAACAAAACTGATTATTTCATCGAGAACGGTGAATTAGTAGTAGATCCGAAGAAAGGTGGAAGCGGGAATTTGTACACCAAAGACGAATTCAGTGACTTTGAGTTCCGTTTTGAATTCCAGCTCACTCCCGGCGCTAACAATGGATTGGGGATCAGAACGCCGATGCAAGGTGACGCAGCTTATGTGGGTACCGAAATCCAAATCCTGGATAATGACGCAGATATCTACAAGAATCTCAAAGAATACCAGTACCACGGATCGGCTTACGGGATTATTCCGGCAAAAAGAGGTTATCTGAAACCGCTTGGCGAATGGAATTATCAGGAGGTGCGCGTTCAGGGCTCCAAGATCAGGGTTACTTTGAATGGAACCGTGATCGTGGACGGGGATTTGGCAGAAGCAAGTAAAAACGGTACGCCAGACCATAAAGAACATCCGGGACTATCCAGAACCTCGGGGCATTTAGGCTTCCTGGGCCACGGCTCTCCACTCAAATTCAGGAATATCCGGATCAATGATCTCACGAAAGTGCAGGCAGCGCCCGTGCAGGAAAAGAAGAAAGGGAAAAAGAAAACGCGGAGTTGATATAAGCGCACCGATTTTTTTAAAAAAAATTTAAAAAATGCCCAACCTAATCAGTGTGGGCATTTTTATTTAGCTTTGGTATAATGAACGTAAAAAGGAAGAAGGGGAAGTAAATAACAATCCTTTCATCCTTGATAAGGTTGATCAATAACCTTTGTTCATTTTTGCCAACTTCAAACAAATGAAAACCAGAAACATCACTTTAAGTACCTTTTTAGTAGCCGCACTTGCATTCTCTTCCCAAGCGCAACATTCCCTTACCCAGATCTGGTCTTCGGACTCTCAGTTGCCTGTTCCGGAATCGGTACTTTTCAGCAAACAGGATAAGGTGTTGTATGTCGCATTGATCGACGGCAAACCCGCGGAAAAAGATGGAAAAGGCGGGATCGCAAAAGTTGGTCTTGACGGTAAGATTGTAGCTGCCGACTGGGTAACCGGACTGAATGCACCCAAGGGAATGGGAATTTTCGGCTCCAAACTTTTTGTTTCGGATGTGACAGAAGTTGTTGAGATTGATATCAAATCGGGTAAAATCGTAAAAAAACATCCTGTTGAAGGAGCCCAGTTTCTGAACGACGTAACGATTGACTCCAAAGGAAATATTTACATTTCAGATTCCAGCACAAAGAAAGTCCACCTGATCAAGGACGGGCAGGTTTCAACCTACTATGAAGGGCTTAGCGGACCAAACGGGTTGCTTGCCGTTGGCACAGATTTATTAATCGCCGACAGCGGCTCACTTAAAAAACTCACTTCTTCCAAGCAGATTTCCGTGATTGCAGAAGGAATGGACAAAAGCACGGACGGAATTGAGCAGGTAAAACCAGGCGAGTACATTGTATCGAGCTGGGTTGGAATGGTTTATTACGTAAAAGCCGACGGTACTACGGAGAAATTACTCGACACCAGTGCGGACAAAACGAATTCAGCGGATATAGGTTATGACCCGGCGAAAAAAGTCGTTTATGTGCCCACTTTCGGAAAGAACAATGTTGTCGCTTATCAGCTAAAATAAATATATTTATAACCTTAAAAATCAAATATAAACAGGCGTTTCATGGACATTTTTGTTGGGAGTCTTTCTTTTAAGTTAAAGGAGAGCGAACTGCGTGAAGCTTTCGAAAAATTTGGAAAAGTGAGCTCCGCGAAAATTATCATTGACAAAATCACACGTCAAAGCAAAGGCTTCGGGTTTGTTGAAATGCCCGATGAGAACGAAGCGAGGTTGGCAATCAACTCGTTGAATGGAGCAGAAATGTATGGAAGGGCATTAGTTGTTAATGAATCCCAGAAAAGAGAGCCAAGACCAGGTGGAAGCAGTGCGGGAAGCGCGGCCCCAAGATCTGACTTTAAAAGAGAAGGATTTAACCGGCCAAGACCAAATGATACTGACAACAGAAGCACAGGTGCAAGAGAAAAAAGCAGCACCGGTGGCATAGATGACGAGGACGACGACGATCAGGAAGTAAAAAAAACAGCTCCTGGAACTAGTTTCGGAGGTGGTGGTTTTGCAGGCGGCAGCAGTTTCGGCGGTGGCGACAGGTACCGCAGCCAGGATCGTAAGCCGGGCAGCAATGATCGCGGGCATAGTGACAAGAATGGCCAGGGAAATAAGGCTAAAATCGACAGTCGCTATGGAAGAGGTGAGTTTTCAAAGAAAGGCGGCGGCGGAAGCAAGCGCCATTTCGGCGGCCGTGACGAGGACGATAGCTGGTATTGATTATTAAATATTAGAACATAGAAAAGCCCGCAGCAGGAATGCTAGCGGGCTTTTTTGATGCCTCGTCAAACCTGCTGCCTTTTAAGCAGTAGCCCGTACTTTGTTATCTTTAAAGAACAGAACGAAAAGAACGAGAACCACGGCAGCAATTGCAGCGGGTACCATCCAGATGCTCGTCCAGTCTTTTACACCTTCCACTGTGTACATATCCGCTACCAGACCAGCCAGCCACGAGCCGATCCCCATCCCGATCCCGTAGGTAGCAATGGAAATCAATCCCTGTGCAGAAGACCTGTATTTCTCGCCGGCTTTGCTGTCGGTATAAATCTGTCCGGTTACGAAGAAGAAATCGTAGCAAACACCGTGGAGAATAATCGCAAGATAAAGCAGCCACTCGCTGTTGGCATCTCCATAACCAAATCCAATAAAGCGGACAATCCAGGCGATCAAACCAACTACAAGCATCCATTTTACACCAAGACGGCTAAAAGCGAGCGGGATCAACAACATGAAAACAACCTCGGAAACCTGTCCAAGCGACATCTTGTTTTCTACATTCGTCATACCCGAATCAGTTAGCGACGGGTTGGCCATTGCGTAGTAAAACGACAGCGGAATACAAATGAGCAGCGACGACATGAAGAAGATGGCAAATGAACGGTCTTTAAAGAGCTTAAATGCGTCCAAACCCATGATGTCGGAAAAAGAAGACTTCACACTTGGTTTTGGCGGGGTATCCGGCAAAAAGAATGAATAAACGCCAAGTAGTGCAGACGCTACCATTGAAATCTTGAAGATCATCACACTGTCACCGAAACCATAAAATCCAATGATATTGGAAACAACGATCCAGGAAATCGTTCCCATTACGCGGATTGCCGGAAAATCCTTTTCAGTATCAGTAACCTGCTGCATAGCAATGGATGTTGTAAGTGACATCATGGGTGCAAACGAGATACAGTAGAGCAGAATAATCCCGAAGAAATTATCTGCATCCGTAACACCCGAAAGAAAGAAAAGCAACACAGCGCCAGCAAGGCTCAATACGCCAAGTACTTTCTGTGCGGCGAAATATCTGTCAGCGATCATACCGACAAAAAATGGTGCAATAATCTGCGCAATTGAAAAAGCGGCATAGGCATTTCCTACTTGTGCCCCCGTCGCATTGAGGGCGGTAAACATATACTTACTCATTTGCCCATACCATGACCCCCAAATGAAGTAGAGGAGGAACATCATGGCCATCAATTGGAATCGCGTTGAATTTTTCATAACATAAAAAGGAGCAGGAGATTATTAGGTTAGATAATTGGTAAATAGGATTGTTACTTCTTGATCAGCTTTTGCAGTTCATTCAATTTCAGAAGCGCCTCGATGGGCGACAATGTGTTAACGTCGATCACAGAAAGCTTCTCTTTGAGCTCTTCTATTTTGGGATCTGCCGGCTCGAAAATGCTGAGCTGGAAATTGTTCTTGGGGATTTCCTTGATTTTCTTTTTGTGTTCCAAAGTCATGTGCTCCTTTTCAAGGTGCTGCATGATTTCGCTGGCCCGAAGTACAATCGGCTGCGGCATTCCCGCGATTTGGGCTACGTGGATACCGAAACTGTGCGCACTTCCGCCGGGTTTCAGTTTCCGCAGAAAGATGACTTTGTTGTCCACCTCCTTCACCGCTACATTGAAATTCTTGATGCGCGGAAAATCATCAGAAAGCTGGTTCAGCTCGTGATAATGTGTCGCAAACAGCGTTTTGGGGCGACATTCATGCTGGTTATGCAGGTATTCTGTAATCGCCCAGGCAATAGAAACGCCGTCGTAGGTGCTGGTTCCCCGCCCTATCTCGTCCATCAGGATCAAGCTGCGATCGCTCAGGTTATTGAGAATGCTGGCAGTCTCGGTCATTTCAACCATAAATGTACTCTCGCCGCGACTCAGATTGTCACTGGCCCCTACCCGGGTAAATATCTTGTCAACCAGCCCAATCGACGCAGATTTGGCCGGTACGTAACAGCCCATTTGCGCCATTAAAACGATGAGGGCAGTTTGCCGCAGCAATGCAGACTTACCTGCCATGTTGGGACCGGTAATAATGATGATCTGCTGAGAGGAATCATCCAGGTACAAATCATTCGGCACATAACTTTCACTGATTGGCAGCTGCTGTTCGATAACAGGGTGACGACCGTCGCGAATGTCCAAACGGTTGTCTTCCGTAATTACCGGCTTCACGTAATTGTTTTTCCCTGCTACAATGGCAAATGAACTGAGTACATCCAGTGCGGAAATGATCGAAGCATTCTTCTGGATTGCATTCACCTGCTCAGTGGCTGCTGTGATCAGCTCGCTGAATATCCGGTACTCTATGGTTGCAATGCTGTCTTCCGCATTGATGATTTTCTCTTCGTACTCTTTCAGCTCCGGCGTGATATACCGTTCCGCATTCACGAGTGTTTGCTTCCTGATCCACTCGGCAGGCACTTTATTCTGGTGCGCGTGAGTGACTTCCAGATAGTAGCCAAAAACTTTATTGTAAGCAATTTTCAAAGAGCTGATGCCGGTGCGCTCGATTTCCCGGTTTTGAAGCTGCAACAGGTAATCTTTGCCTTCATACGAAATCGCATGCAACTCGTCCAGCTCCGCATCTACCCCTTTTTTGATCATTCTTCCGAGATTGGAAAGTACGGGTGCATCCTCGCGGAGCTCGTTTTCTATTTTGTTCACAAGCTCAATACAGGGATCGAGCTGATCGGCGTATTTTAGGAGTACTTGCAATTCAGAAGACAGGATTATTTCCCCAGCTTCATCCTTTTTCGCCTTCTTTTTTTCTTTTTCAAGAAGCTTATACAGACTTTCTTTAATGGGGGCTATTTGGTTCAAAGATCTTTTCAGCTGAACCAGTTCCTTCGGATTGATCCGTCTCACAGCCACCTTCGAGATCAGACGTTCCAGGTCGCCGATCAGTTTCAGGTTTTGAAGAATGGACTCGTGCACACTTTCCTGTTTGAGAAAATGGCCCACGATATTCAACCTTTCTTCTATCGGCAGCTTTTCTTTGAGCGGCAAAACCATCCATTTCCGTAACAAACGGGCTCCCATTGGAGTCACTGTCTGATCAAGAATCTGGATCAGCGGAACGCCGCCTTCCTGCTGCGGGTAAACAAGTTCGAGGTTACGGACGGTAAACCGGTCGAGCCAGACGTACTTTTCCTCTTCCAGCCGGGTGATCCGGCCAATATGTGCAACTTCCTTGTGTTCGGTTTCTTTGAGATAATGCAGGATCACGCCCGCGGCCACGATACCCAGCGGCAATGTTTCTATACCATAACCTTTAAGGGTTGTGGTCTGAAAATGCGACGTAAGCTGCTCGTAGCCGTAATCGTAGCCGAAACACCAATCTTCCAACTGAAAAGTGTGGTATTTGCCTCCAAAAAGCTGACTGAATTCCTGTTTGAATTTTTTACAGAAAAGCACTTCCGCAGGCGAGAAACCCTGAAGCATTTTGTCAATGTACGCCGCATTTCCCTGCGAGGTCATAAATTCCCCAGTAGAGATATCAAGGAAGGCAATACCGTACAGATTGTTGTCGCCGCAGTGGACAGCGGCGAGGTAGTTATTTCTGCGGGTATCGAGTACATTATCGTTGTAGGAAACACCCGGAGTAACCAATTCGGTTACGCCTCTTTTCACTATGCCTTTCGCTGTGGCGGGATCTTCGAGCTGGTCGCAAATGGCCACGCGCTCGCCAGCGCGTACGAGTTTGGGTAAATAATTGTCTAATGAATGGTGTGGAAAACCGGCGAGCTCTTCATGCGAGCCGCCATTGTTTCTGCGGGTAAGAACGATTCCGAGAATTTTGGATGCACGTATCGCATCTTCCCCGAAAGTCTCATAAAAATCACCAACCCTGAAAAGCAGTAATGCCCCTGGGTACTTCGCTTTGATCTGATTGTATTGTTTGTTAAGCGGGGTTTCTTTATGTGCCTTTGCCAATTATCAGCCTTATTTTAAGAACAGGTATCTACAAAATTAAGCCTTCTATCCGGTTTGCCAAGTCTCAGCCCAGGGTTTTGTAGCCTTCAAAACTGTTCATTCATAGAAGCGCCGGGCTTCGCCAGACGTAACTTCCCATACGTCCCCGGACTTAGGAAAACTTCCGGTTTTGTCTGCGAGGGAAAATTTCCCGATCGACCAGCGTGCAAGTCTAAGCGTCGGAAAGCCGACTGAGGCTGTCATTCTTCGCACCTGCCTGTTTTTGCCTTCACGTAATGTGAGTGCAAGCCAGGTAGTGGGAATGTTTTTGCGAAAACGAATGGGCGGATCTCGCTCCGGAAGCGGGGGTTCTTCAATTCGTTGTGCACTTGCCGGAAGTGTCTTGTAAGCTTTCCCATTGATACTGATTGTAACGCCGCGACTAAGCTGCTCACAGGCTTCGGAGGTTATTTCTCCTTCTACCTGTACGTAGTAAGTACGTGTGTGCTTGTTACGGGGTTCAAGGAGCTTTGTTTTGAGAAAATTATCATTGGTCAGCAGCAGCAAGCCTTCGCTGTCCGCATCCAGGCGACCCACCGGGTAGATATCTTTGGCAAATTCAAAGTCAAGGTCAGCCAATGTCGGATGCTCGCCCTCACGTGAAAATTGCGAGAGCATGCCGAATGGTTTGTAGATAAGATAGTATTTGAACAAAAGAAATGAATTAGGGAGAAATAACTACTTCAAAACAGTTGCAAGATCAAGCTCAAATCCCGGCAGTACCGGATCACCAGCCAACTTGACCTTCAATCCTTCCTGTGTAATCACCTGCTCACCCGCACGGTAAATGTAAACTTTGTTGTCAAACCGATCGATCAACCAGCCAAGTTGTGCACCGTTTTCCATGTACTCGTCCATCTTGTCTGTCAAATACTTCAGATCGTCAGACAAGGAGCGGATTTCAATTACAAAATCCGGACAGATTGGTGCGAATTTCTCCTGCTGTTCCGGCATCAATGCATTCCACCTTTCTTCCCGGATCCAGGAAACATCTGGAGAGCGCACCGCGCCGTTTGGAAGTGTGAAACCGGTTGACGAGTCGAACAACATACCCGCACCTGTTTGCTCGTTCCATAAAAACAAAAAGCCGGAAATGCGCGAATTGAAATTTCCTGTAAACGATCCTGTTGGAGACATAACGATAATATTTCCTTGAGAGTCCCTTTCGAGCTCGAGTGTGTCATTCATTTGACAAAGCTGAAAGAATGTATCCTCGTCCATCAGGTTTCCCATTTTCAGTGTCATAGGCAGTTCAAGTTTCATAACGATTTGAGTAAATGCTGCTTGATCAAAAATACGAAAAATGAGAGAGGGAAATATTGAACGGCAGGCGTAAAAGAACCAAGTGTACTAACGAATTTCCAACCACACAGGACAATGGTCCGAATGGACAGCATCATTGAATTGCCGGCTTGCAATGATCCGATCCTGCAAGCTATCGCTTACGGAAATGTAATCAATGCGCCAGCCTTTGTTATTGGCTCTGGCGCCAGCCCGGTAAGTCCACCAGGAGTACTGGCGTAAATCGGGGTTCATAAACCTGAATGCATCCGTATAGCCACTTCCAAACCATTTGGTCATCCACGCACGCTCCTCTGGAAGAAAGCCGGAATTCTTTTTGTTACGTACAGGATCGTGGATATCTATTTCATTGTGCGCGATATTATAGTCGCCGCAAATGATCAGATTAGGCCGCTCTTTCCGCAGCTCCTCTGCCCAAATAAAGAAATCATCCAGAAAGGTCATCTTAACCGCCTGCCTGATCTCCCCGCTGGTACCAGACGGAAAATAACAGTTGAGCAGGGTTATGTTACCAAAATCAGCGCGGAGTACGCGGCCTTCCCGGTCATAAGCCGGAATGGAACAGCCGGCTGAAACAAGGTCGGGCTTGAGCTTTGAAAATATTGCAACGCCGCTATATCCCTTTTTTTCAGCAGAATGCCAGCCGATGAGCTCGTAGCCCAGTGCTTCAAATCCTGACAGATCGACTACGTCGGGCGTGGCTTTTACCTCCTGAAAACACAGGATATCAGCCGGGTTTTGGCTCAGCCAGTCAAGCAGTCCATTTTTCAAAGCTGCCCTGATCCCATTCAAATTGTAGGTAAGTATCTGCATAGCCAGACTGTGTTAATGCTGTTATTGGATCTTCACCCGTTTCCCAGTAGGCAACGTTTTCCATTTGCTTGTCGCCGACGGATCCGAGTACATCAGCCAGACGTCGAAGATACCTTCGGGCAACTTTGACTTAAATAGCGAATACCGGTAGCTGTTGCTGTAATAATGGGCGCCTTTCAGCAACTCGGCCGCCGGATTTGGAACCGGAACAGCCGGCAATACTACTTTATACCGGTCCGATGCCAGTACAAAATACGAAGGTGCAGGCGAATTTTCATCCTGAAGAGCCGTAAACTGATAATAGCGGAAAGGTACATTATTATCGGAATTGCGGTAATGGAAGGTAGCATTGAATGTTCCCTGGAATTTGGCAGCAGAATCGGCAGTTCTTTGCAGGAGCTGACTTGGTTCGGGAACGGTGTTGAACTGGTAAAAGTCTGTCAGTCCACTCGCTTCCAGGGAATTTACCAGGTTTTTCATTCTCGTCGGGTGGTTCCAGAACGGGATATCGCCGAACCGGTCACCTGCAGTCAGGAATGTGTTGTAGTTTTTCCAATAGTAGCTGTCGATCACCAGATCGTCGTGCATTTTCCTAACCTGCACGATCGACAAATAGTAGCTGACGAAATTGAGCGAAACAAAGGTGAAAGCAGAGAGTACCGCTACCACATTCATCAGCGGTTTTTTGTTTTTAACCAAAATGATAAAGCACAAATAAGCGGTAGCAAGCAGCGCAATCCCAAAGATCATATACCGGCGGGAGAACACATTTCCGCCATACATCAGGTAAGTGTTGATTGGCCGGCTGATTACGAACATGGCGCCGGTTCCCAAGGCGAACATCATAGCACCCCATAAAAACCAGTCACTCCAAACGAGTTTCCTTTTGATGAAAATCCGGAGAGACCAGCCAATAAACACCAGAAAAATGAGTGCGCCCAACAGAATGCAAGCGATCAGATCTGTATGAAACTGCGGAACGAGCGGATGACGAACATCTAGGAAAAATGCATTTCCCCAAAAGCCTAATGCAAAGATAAAGTTGAAAACAGGATGCGTCCACACCTTCTCTCCGTTCGCAGGAATCACATTATAATCAAACAGAAAATAGAATAAAATGAATGCAGTAGCAGCAGCAACCCAGCCGAGAACCAGGCGAAAACGCTTTTGGAATGCCAGAATGATAAACCCGATTATCCACGTCAGCAAGCCGCTGCCGCTTGTAAAAGTGGTCAGCAAGGCAGCCAGCAGCCCTAGGTAAAAACCTTTGTTGTCGCCGCGACCAACTGCATAGGCTGTTACGAATGCAAAAAAGATCAGCGGTGTATTTTGAAGCGCAGCGATGCCCCAGTATGCGTTTTCCCAGAATACCAGGTTGAAAAGCACGTAGGGTACCGGTATGAAAAAGTAGAAAGGAATGGACTCTTTTTTGAGCGCCCGGAAAAGCATGTAAAGTATCCCGAGCAAGAACAGGTCGCCTATGATAATCTGGGCTTTGATGTTAACTGTGCCTGTCAGAAAAACCATAACCAGCATCACGATGCGCTCGAAGGCAAAACGATGCTGGTTAACCTGCTCAAAAAGCGCCTGAATTGCTGTTTGAAAATCGGGCGCCTTTCGGAGTTTGTCGACTGTTTCAAGCAGGTTGAAATCGTCTGTAAATGGAATATTGATCAGATGGGCATCGAGTATCAGGTAGAAGTAGATAACCGGTACAAAGATCAGGATAATCGCCAGCCACTTGCGGGCAGCTGCCAATTTAGGTGCGACAAACGTGGCGCCAAAAAGCAGAAAAAGGGCAACTACGAGGCCGAAATACGCTGATAAATGAGGATTATCTAAAAATAACTTCAAAATAGTGTCTGATTGTTGGTGCCAATAGCGGAGGTTACCTAACCCCTGTGATCATCTGGCTTGTGATCTCTTTTTCAAAAGTAATGTAGCCCGGATAGTCGACCTGCTTTCCGGCGATATCCAGTGTAGGCTTCACTTTTACGGTGAATTTGGTCGGTTTCGCATCAGCCTTGCCGGTTAGCGACAGGATCATATTCACAAACTGGTCGCGCGTCTTGTCGTTTGTCAGTAACTGGTACGCATTCGCATTCAGCTTAACAGGCACTCTAGTGCTTCCGGTACCCGGCAACACTTCGATTAACTGACTGAGGTACCCATTAAAAATCTCATTGTCAGATAATAAAACCTTGTATTCAAGCTGATTAATCGCCGCGCGTTTCTTGGTCGGGTTTGTAATATCCAGATTGACGCGCAGATCAAGCGGAACATTCTTTCTCAGCAGTCCCATTGCGAGGCCCGGATATTTGGCGAGATCAAAATCATTGAAACTGCGTAGGTTGCGGAATTCTCGCACATCAATACCGCCCAGGTAAACACTATCTACGGAACGGATATCGTATTTACATTCACCAAAAGTTTTGGCTTCCGAAACCTGTTTTCCAACTCCGCACGAGGATAAAATGCCCGCTATTATCAATATCAGCCCAACAGCTAAGTTCTTTTTCATCATTAAATTTTTTTGCAAGTTAAACAGTAGGTATCAGAACGCATACTGCGTTTTTGCATTATTAGTTTAGCTTCATATTTTTTTGCCACATTCGCGCAAGCCTCTACATTTGCAGACTTTATTAATTCAATCGAAAGAAATTTATGGCAAGCTGGTATTTAGGAAAGATCAGGTATCAAAAAGAAGATGAGGCTGGAAGCTTGAAAACGATCAATGAAACATACCTCGTGGACGCGGTTTCTTACACAGAATCAGAAGCAAGACTGTATAAGCAGATTGTGACCGGCGCCAGCGATTTCAGTGTGACGAGTATTACAAGAATGCGGCTGGCCGACCTGTTTGCCTACGAAGAAGGTGAGCAGTGGTTTAAAGCCAAAGTGATTTATTTTTCAGTTGATGAAAAGAGCGGAAAAGAGAAGAAGATCGTGAATTATATGCTGGTGAATGCAGACGGTATTCAGCAGGCGCTGGACCGTATCAACGAAAGTATGCGCAACTTCTTGATCCCTTACGAAACCACAGATATTAACCTTACCCCTATTCTGGACGTTTTCCCTTACACAGCCGAGGAAGACCAGGAGCCTGAGATTCCTGCAAACATGCGGCCGCTTTCAGAAGTGAAAGCTGAGCGCGAGCTTGCTGAAAATGCATAAAGAGCATAAAACCTGGATTTGTATCAAAATGATGTAAATCCAGGTTTTATATTTAATCATTCACTTTCACTTCCTGGTAACCTTTCGTTACCGCCAGAAAAGGATCTTTTTCAAGGCTGGTTAGTTTCAGGCTCAGATCTTTCGAGTTAATCTCCGTCACGAGCTGGTTACCTGGCAGCAGGTGCATATAGTCAAATGTAACGGGCAGACTTACAGCTCCTTCCACAAATTCCATTCCATATAATGGGTATACGCTAAAAGGTGTCTGGGTCAGCCATACTTTGTCTTTGTTATCGGAAGTGGCGTAAGTGATGTCGTATTCTTCACTTGACAAACCAAAGTCGACCCGCTTGTTTCCTGTCGGGATACAATAGGTGGTGAAGTTCTCTTTTTGCTCCGCTTTCGTTTCCGCATCCGGCTTCAATTCTTTCACCAGTTCATTGATCCTGATTTTTTTACCATTTTCATCCTTCCCGCAATAAATGTATTTCCCATCGGGAAAGCCGATCACGAAATCGAATGCTTTTCCACCTTCTCCGAAACTACTTTCCTTTTTGAAACACATAGCGCCAGTTACCGGATCAAGGTAGATTTTCAGTTTTCCACTGGTCTTATCTGCCTTGTTCTGGTAGTCAAATACAATTGAGTGACTGAAATAATACTGTCCTTTCTCAGGCTTCCATTGTAATGCGCGCTGCTTGTCGGCAGGTATTTTCTTTGGAGCTTGTGCCAGTGCATTCTGCTGCGCGGCGGCAACGATCAATATGAGTACGAGAACCCGGCAAATGTTTTTCATTTCAAAATCTGGTTTAAAGTATGCAATCTAAAAAGAGGCCGGAAGAAAAACCAGGCAGCTACCGGATTTGATCACTCGTCCATTTGACACACACTTCTGATTTAAATGGAACATCGTAACTTGCGCGGCATTTGCATTGATTCCATGAAGTTCGAGACAAGGACAATTTTATTACAGCCGGGAAAGCGTATTTACTTTTCATCCGATTACCACCTGGGTGTTCCTTCACCTGCCAGCAGCCGTGAGCGCGAGAAGCTGATCGTGAGCTGGCTTACCTCCATCGAGCGCGACGCACAGACTATCTTTCTTGTTGGCGACCTTTTCGACTTTTGGTTTGAATACAAAACGGTTGTTCCGAAAGGCTTTGTAAGGTTACTGGGAAAGCTGGCCGAGCTGTCGGACAAAGGCATTGAGCTTATCATATTTACAGGGAACCATGATATGTGGATGTCGGGCTACCTTACTGATGAAATCGGAGCCTCCATTTACCGAAATCCTGTAAGCTTTGATTTTGTAAGCGAGGGAGAAACACAGAAAGCATTAGTAGGTCACGGCGATGGTTTGGGGCCGGGCGACAGTACTTACAAGTTCTTAAAACGCATATTTGAAAGTCCCTTTTTCCAGCTGATTTTTAGATTAACTCACCCGGATTTTGGGATTTGGATCGCTACTGCCTGGTCGCGGCGCAGCCGCCTGGCTAATGTCAATAAAGGAGAAGAGCGCTTTTTAGGGGAAAATAACGAGTGGCTTTTCCAATATTGCAAAGAAGTGGAGTCGAAACGCCCGCATCAGTACTACGTTTTTGGCCACCGGCACCTCACCCTGGATATGCGGGTAAATACCAACTCGCGCTACATTAATCTCGGCGAATGGGTTACGCAACAGCATTTTGCTGTATTCGATGGGTCTAATATGGAGTTAAAGAAATTTACCCGAGCTGCTGTTTAGTTGGCGCTGTTCTTCTTTTGAGTTTCAGTGTCGGAAGGAATAAAGTCCTGCTTTGTGATATTTTCTCTGGGTGCCGCATTCAGATCTTTGCGCCAGTCTTTTTGCTTCAAATCTCCTTTTTTAACCGATTTGATAAAGTTGGCCCACGCAAACGGGTTCAGGAACGGGAACGTAGTTGCAAAGCCTTTACCTGCCGCAGACTCACGACCAAACATGAGCTGGTCCATTGAATAGCGATAGTTGGTCTGTGCATTATTGGGCACCTGGGCCGCCATTCTGTTGATATAATCAGGATCGGTACTCTTCGCAAGCGCATCTCTGTCAGCCTGGTCAGGCAGCTTCAATTCCAGAAATGCTTTTTTGAACTCTTCTTCCGTAGAATACGGGTAAATCGTCACACCTGTAAGCGTTATTACATCTTCACGCAATGCTACAATCGCCGAATAAATGTCAGAGTTGTAGTTCCGTGGCACAATGTGGTATTGATTTTTGTACCCAACATAGCCAAAAACAATGCTGTCGCCAGGGAATACTTTGATCGTAAATGATCCGTCGCTCCTGGACAATGTACCGCGTCCCGCATTAACAATGAAGATTGTTGCGCCCGGGAGTATTTCGGTCTGCTTTCCACCGACTACCATACCGGAGAATGTAATGGCTTTTTGTTCACCCTGCGCAAATACCTCCCGGCCCGATACCAGCCCTGCGATCACCAACAGCAATATTAAAAAACTACGTTTCATTCTTTCGAGGTTATACTTTCAGACCTGTTGTGCGAATATGCCGGTCTGCAAAAGTTTCATTTTCCAACTGATAGACCTTTTTATTTGAAGTGTGTGTAAAAATTCGTTCCTGATTAAAACGAGCTGCCGGGTTAAGGGATTGCCCGGTTACTTTATAAAGCGTCGATCGTCAGGAAAATAACTTTAAAAAAGTAACGATAAACGGCGCAGAGAGCAGCAGTCCGTCGAAACGGTCGAGAAAACCTCCATGGCCGGGGATACTGCTGCCGGAGTCTTTAATGGCGATACTTCGTTTGAAAAGTGACTCAACCAGGTCGCCATAAGTGCCCAAAACAACTATAATCGCCCCGATGCAGTACCATTTCCAGGGTTCGAAGGTACGGAAATAATGCCCCAAAGCAAATGCGATAACAGCGGCGAAAGCTGCACTTCCCATTGCTCCTTCCCAAGACTTTTTGGGGGAAATCCGTTCAAATAGCTTCCTTTTCCCAAATTTAGTCCCCGCGAAATACCCGCCAATGTCAGAGGCCCACAACAATAACAGGCTTCCTAAAACAATCTCGTAATTATACCGTCCGCCGCGCATTGCCATTACGATTATGAGTGAAAAAGGCAGGGCTACATAAATGATCCCTAAAAAAGTGAAACCGATGTTTGTAAATGGTTTCAGATCATTTTTCTTGTATAGTTTGATAAAGAAGATCATTGACAGCAGCGGGCTGATGATGAAGTAATTTTCAAACGGTACAATGTCCTGCTCTATCAAGTACGCAAGTAACATCATAACTGTGCCACAGAACGTACCATAATATGTAAGTGGCTGATTTCCATCCAGACCCAGCAGCTTGTAGAATTCGAGCTGGGTCAGCGAACTGATGGCGCAAAAAAGCAGGAGAAAGGTAAGTTCACTGTAAAGTATACAACCAATTATGACAATTACACCGGCTAAGCCTGTTATAGTTCTTTGCTGTAAATTATTCAGATTGCTTAATTGCGTCTTCATTCATTAATATCGTTTGGGCCCTGGCTATATCACTGGCAGGAACGTGTACTTCGCACATTCCGAAGATCGGATAACTGCTATCCTTTCTATTGACAATAACCGCCGGAATTCCATTTTGCTCGAATATCTCTCTTGCTATCTCAGCCCGGATCATTTGTGAGCTCTGATATGCTTTTATCCAATTTTCATCCATTTTTCTGAAATATAGTTAAAATTCTCCCCTTCGTCCTGAACCTTGCTCCGTCACACTAACCTGCCTGATAAACCTGAGAATGCCTGCAGACATAAAAAGCGAAACTGTAATCAGCACCAGCGGCATGGACTTGGTTTCTTCAATGTTTACATCAATCATGCCCAGGTTGTGCAGGTACATCATGACCAGCACAAATCCATTATTCACAAAGTGCGCGAGTACTGCTACCCAGAAATTACCTGTCCAATAAAAAAGATACCCGAACAATGCGCCGAGCATCATTCTTGGTAAAAATCCATAAAACTGAAAATGAATTGCACTGAAAATAGCGGCCGAAATCCAGATCGCAGCGTGCGGATTGCTAGTTGCTTTCAGCAGCTTTGTTTGTATTACACCACGAAATAGTGCCTCCTCTCCCACGGCAGGCAAGAGGGTTACCACAAACAATGCAATTAACAGCTGACTGAATGTTTTATAATTTGTTAAAAAGGCGGTCATCACCGAAAGCTGGTCCTCCTTTTGGCGCATCCATATTTCGAGTCCGGACAATGCATCCGGCAAATTCATGGCTGCATTCCATTCAATGAACTTACTATTGAGGGGAATGAATACGAGTACCAGCAAGAAAGCGAGCAACCAGATTACTGGCGACGGATGCTGCCGCGTATTCACCTCCCGGATTGGTTTCTTATCTATATAAATCCAGAAAAGTACCGAAGGCAGCAGGTAGGAGAAGAAATGCACGGTTCCCTGCAAAACCATTAATGCGTACCAGCCGTTCTGAACTTTGGCAGGAGTAGTGATCAGCTGATTAAGGAGCACAGTCACGCCAACCTGATCGGAAGAGAAAAACAGCGCCAGGATCACCACGGCCAGGATATTCCCCACGGCCATTCCGATGAGCACAAAACCGGTCAAAACCAATAAACTGCCCCACACAGTAGGTGCCCGGGAAACCACCAGATCCTGATTACTATTTTGCATAATTGGTGTAAATTTACAGTTTATTATGAATTTAAAAATAAAGGCTTAACAAACAAGAGGGTTTAAACTGTTAAGTAAAATCGCTGATTTAAACGGCAATCAAAGAGAAATGGTCAAGATAGGAAACATAGAACTGAGCGATTTCCCATTGCTTCTGGCACCCATGGAAGATGTGAGCGATCCTCCTTTCAGGGCAGTGTGCAAGGAAAATGGGGCTGATCTGATGTATACAGAATTTGTATCGTCGGAAGGTCTGATCCGCGATGCAGCAAAAAGCGTGCAGAAGCTTGATATATTTGAATATGAGCGCCCGGTTGGCATTCAGCTCTTCGGCAGCGACGTGGAAACAATGGGTTCCTGCGCCGAAATCGCCTCCCGCGTAAATCCCGATCTGATCGATATCAATTATGGCTGTCCGGTAAAGAATGTAGCCTGCCGCGGTGCCGGCGCTGCATTGTTACAGGATGTTCCCAAGATGGTTAGGATGACCGAAGCTGTGATCAAATCAACGCATTTGCCGGTCACTGTAAAAACCAGACTGGGCTGGGATGAAAATACCAAGAATGTGCAGGAAGTAGCAGAAAGGTTGCAGGATATCGGCATTCAAGCATTGTCGGTTCACGGCCGCACGCGCGTCCAGATGTACAAAGGCGAAGCGGATTGGTCACTGATCGCCAAAATCAAGGAAAACCCGCGCATAACAATCCCAATTTTCGGTAATGGCGATGTGGATACTCCTGAAAAGGCTGTTGAATATAAAAACCGCTTCGGTGTCGACGGGATTATGATCGGCCGCGCAACAATTGGAAATCCCTGGATCTTTAACGAGATCAAACATTATATGAAAACAGGTGAAAAGCTGGCGCCTCCAACAATGGAGCAGCGGGTCGATGTTTGCCGTCGTCACCTAGAGTTTTCAATACGCTGGAAAGGACCTGTGGCAGGTGTATTTGAAATGCGTCGTCACTATACCAACTATTTCAAAGGTTTGGATCATTTCAAGCCGTACCGAATGCGGTTGGTGGAGGCAATGACTTTTGATGAACTTGATTTTATACTGAAAGAAATTGCTAACGATTACAGCGTGATGGTATGCTAAAAGTCTCGGTTGCCAACAAATCTTCAAATGGAAATACCTCAGATACCGGCGAAAACAGGTCGATAGCAATTGACAAAACCGGTGATAACTGGCTGATCGGCGACGAGCTTTTCGACGGAGATATCGTCTCCATTGCTGAAAATCGTTTTCATATTCTCTGGAAAAGCAAATCTTACAACGTAGAGGTTCTCGAAAGGAATGCAGCGGATAAGTCAGCGCGACTGCTGGTCAACGGCGTCGAATATGTTACGTCCGCCAAAGACCGGCTAGATCTGCTTCTGGAAGGAATGGGTCTTCAAAACGCGGCTTCTCAAAAAATCAACAACGTGAAAGCGCCTATGCCGGGGTTGATTCAATCCGTTTCGGTAGCCGAAGGGGACCAGATCAGCAAGGGTGACCACCTGCTCGTGCTGGTCGCGATGAAAATGGAAAATGTGATCAAATCATCCGGAAACGGCACAATCAAGTCATTGAAAGTAGCACCCGGGGAAATAGTTGAAAAAAACCAGGTATTATTGGAGTTTCAATAAATTACTTGGTATTCTGAACTCAGTCCGCTTATTTTTACGATCGAAAACACCGATATCATACCATGCCCGAACCAAAATACAAACGTTTATTACTTAAACTAAGCGGTGAAGCGCTTAATGGTGGCGATAAGGCCCAGGTGATTGATTTCAACATTCTGGACAATTACGCAAATGAAATTAAAAGAATTGCTGATGTCGGAGTTCAGATCGCGATTGTAATCGGGGGTGGAAATATTTTCCGCGGTGCCTCTGTCGAAAAGTCCGGAATTGACCGGGTACAGGGCGATCACATGGGTATGCTGGCCACCGTTATCAACGGGATGGCGATCCAAAGCTCACTTGAAAAACACGGTATCCACACGCGGTTGATGTCAGCCATTAAAATGGAGCAGGTTTGTGAACCTTTGATCCGCCGGCGCGCAATCCGCCACCTTGAAAAAGGCCGGGTGGTTATCTTCGGCGCAGGAACGGGTAACCCTTACTTTACAACAGACACTACTGCTGGTCTACGCGCGATTGAGTCCGAATCAGAAGTGGTATTAAAAGGAACCCGCGTAGACGGTGTATATACAGCAGATCCTGAAAAAGACCCTCTTGCCGTAAAATACTCAACACTGAGTTTTGACGAGGCGCTGGCCAAAAACCTCAAAATAATGGACCTTACAGCTTTCACACTTTGTAAGGAAAACAACCTGCCTATTATTGTTTTTGACATGAACAAACCCGGCAACCTGTACGATCTGGTAATGGGAGAAGAGGTAGGAACGCTTATATCCAACTAGCTGAACCGCATATTTTTAAAACCAATGGAAGAAATAGAATTATATCTTGACGACGCCAAGGACACCATGGAAGGCGCTATCAAACACCTCATTATCGAGTTGGGTAAAATACGCGCCGGAAAAGCATCGCCGCAAATGCTGGAAGGCCTTCAAATCGAATATTACGGTTCAATGACTCCTTTGCAGAATGTGGCTACCATCAACACCCCGGATGCACGGACCATTGCGATCCGTCCATTTGAAAAGAAGATCATTAATGAAATCGAAAAGGCTATCCGTAATGGTAACCTGGGATTTGCGCCTTCAAACGATGGTGAAATGATCCGGATTTCGGTACCGCCCCTGAATGAGGAACGCAGGAGAGAGCTGGTGAAACGTGCCAAAAACGAGATCGAAACAGCCAAGATCAACATCCGCAATATCCGCCAGGATGCAAACAACTCTTTAAGAAAGCTAACGAAAGAGGGTGTGGCAGAGGATTTGGTTAAAATCAGCGAGGACCGCGTGCAAAAGCTGACTGACAGCTACATTTCAAAGGTAGATCAGATCCTCAATGCCAAGGAAAAAGAGATTATGGAGGTGTAGGTTATACACTGATAGATAACAATGAAAAAGCCCGCGTTAAGCGGGCTTTTTCATTGTTATCTATTTCGTAGCGCTGAATCCTTCAAATCCTCGGTGATTTGCTTCCTCGTAAAGCCGCTCGGTGGGCAGATTGCGGAAGTAATCGTAAGTGATGCGAAGTCCTTCTTCGCGGGAAACCTTCGGCTCCCAGCCTAGTATCTCTTTCGCTTTGGTAATATCAGGCTGACGTTGTTTCGGATCATCCTGTGGAAGTGGCTTGTAAACCACTTTCTGGTCAGTTCCGGTAAGCTTGATGATTTCCTCAGCAAACTGGCCGATAGTGATCTCGCCAGGGTTACCAATGTTCACAGGCAGTGAGTAATCGCTCATCAAAAGGCGGTAAATACCTTCTACCAGGTCGTCAACGTAGCAGAATGACCGGGTTTGTGTTCCGTCACCGAAGACGGTGATATCCTCGCCGCGGAGTGCCTGACCAATAAATGCTGGCAATACACGTCCGTCATTCAATCGCATTCTCGGACCATAAGTATTGAAAATCCTGACAATTCTGGTTTCAAGCTCGTGGTAGCGGTGGTAAGCCATTGTAATTGCTTCCTGATACCTCTTTGCTTCGTCGTAGCAACCTCTCGGACCAATCGGGTTTACGTGTCCCCAATAATCTTCGGTTTGCGGGTGTACGAGCGGGTCACCATATACTTCCGAGGTGGAAGCGATAATGAAACGCGCTTTTTTCACGCGGGCAAGCCCAAGCAGGTTGTGCGTACCCATTGCACCTACTTTCAGCGTCTGGATTGGAATTTTCAGGTAATCAATCGGGCTTGCGGGTGAGGCGAAGTGCATAATGTAGTCCAGCTCG
This sequence comes from Dyadobacter crusticola DSM 16708, assembly GCF_000701505.1. Lineage (GTDB taxonomy): Bacteria > Bacteroidota > Bacteroidia > Cytophagales > Spirosomataceae > Dyadobacter > Dyadobacter crusticola. Next base: position 101,622 of record NZ_KL370787.1, read on the forward strand.
CCAGGAATATGGACAAACTTGGTTACATCATGGTGGTTGAATTCGAAGTTCGGATTGGGCATTAAATGCTCAATATTCCGCATATCGCCTGTAATCAGGTTATCCATACCGATCACATACATTCCCTCCTTTAAAAACCGTTCACAGAGATGTGAGCCCAAAAAACCTGCGGCCCCGGTGATTAATACACGTTTCATTAACAATGAGATAAGTTAGATTAAAATACTTCTGGATCAGGCTGGAACTACCTTTTCGCGACCGATGCTGTAATAGGTATACCCGTTTTCACGCATTTGATCCAACTCGTAAAGGTTTCTTCCGTCGAAAATTACCCGATTTTTCAACAACTTACCCATTTTCTCAAATTCAGGTGTACGGAATTGCGGCCATTCTGTGAAAATCACGAGTGCATCTGCATCATCAAGCGCGGCATAAGGTGTGTGGCAGAAAGTTATTTTGTCGCCCAAAATACCTTTTACATTGTTCATTGCCTCCGGATCGTAAACAGTTACATTCGCACCTGCTTCAAGGAATGCCTCAATGTTTTCAAGCGCCGGTGCTTCACGGATATCATCTGTGTATGGTTTAAAAGCCAATCCCCAGACTGCAATCGTTTTCCCTTTCAGGTCACCATTGAAATAATTCTCGATCATCGGAAGCAGCTTCTTCTTCTGGTCGTCGTTTACTTCCATTACCGATTTCAGGATGCGGAAGTCGTAGTTGAAGTCTTTCGAAGTTTTAGCAAGCGCCTGTACATCTTTCGGGAAACAGCTTCCGCCGTATCCGATACCTGCGAAAAGAAAACGCTTTCCAATGCGGCTGTCAGTACCGATACCACGACGGATATCATCCACGTTCGCACCTACTTTCTCGCAAAGGTTGGCAATCTCATTCATAAAGGTAATTTTCATTGCCAGGAATGAGTTAGCCGCGTATTTGGTCATCTCGGCCGAGCGCTCATCCATAAAGATTACCGGGTTGCCTTGTCTTACCAATGGAGCGTATAGTTTCTCCATAACCTTTTTGGCTTTATCAGAAGTGGTACCAACCACTACGCGATCCGGTTTCATGAAATCTTCAACCGCCACACCTTCTCTCAAAAATTCAGGATTGGATACTACGTCGAAATCAATTTTAGCATTCTTTGCAATCGCTGTTCTCACTTTTTCAGCGGTGCCAACAGGAACTGTGCTTTTGTCAACGATTACTGCATATTGTTCGAGGATCGGACCAAGATCGTCAGCAACTTTCAGGATATACTTCAAGTCAGCAGATCCGTCTTCGCCCGGAGGTGTTGGCAAAGCAAGGAATATAACTTGCGCACCTTTAATACCTTCGGCAAGGTTAGTCGTAAATAGCAAACGGCCTTCTGCGACATTGCGGTCGAAAAGTACGTCAAGTCCTGGCTCATAAATGGGAATCTCGCCCTTTTGCAACCGTTCTACTTTTTTAACGTCGATGTCAACACAAGTCACTTGGTTGCCTGTTTCGGCGAAGCAGGTACCCGTAACCAAACCAACATAACCTGTTCCTACAACTGCGATTTTCATAAAAATGTAAAAATTGTTATATAACGTATATCGTGAGCAAAATACTAATGCAATCTATTGTATTTATCTAAGTAATGCCAACGCAACCGGTTGCAAAAGTAAATTTTTTAAATGAATGTTCACCGCCCCCTTACCGATTTGTTCGTTAGTGGTTAGTGATTTGAGGCAAATCTCATTATCATTGATAAACACAAGTTAAAAACAACACCTATGGACACACCTAATTTGGCAAGAACGCAGTCTGAAAGAGACGAAATCAGTAGTTTGATACAGGAAACCGTGCGGGATTTCGCCGCAATGCACATAAAACCACATATAAGGACCTGGGATGAGCAGCAGCATTTCCCCAGGGAATTGCTGCAAGAACTAGGTGAACTGGGCTTAATGGGAATGTTGGTACCCGAGGAATATGGCGGATCCGGGCTGGGTTACCAGGAATATGTAACTGCTATCATAGCACTCTCCAAAGTCGATCCCTCTGTTGGATTATCGATGGCAGCACACAATTCGCTTTGTACAAATCACATATTGATGTTCGGCAACGAATCCCAGAAATCAGCCTATTTACCGAAGCTTGCTACTGGTGAATTCGTGGGAGCGTGGGGCCTGACTGAGCCAAACACCGGTTCTGACGCAGGTAATATGCGCACAACGGCAGTGAGAAGAGGAGACGGCTGGGTACTGAACGGTTCCAAAAATTTTATCACAAATGGCAAAACTGGCGATGTGGCAGTTGTGATCACCCGGACAGGCGAGCCTGGCGACAAACATGGCGCAACCGCATTCATTATAGAGCAGGGAACCCCGGGTTTCTCGGCCGGGCGAAAAGAAGATAAGCTGGGAATGCGTGCGTCTGAAACGGTTGAACTGATATTCGAAGACTGCCACATTCCTGATTCGCAGCGACTGGGCGAAGTCGGCGACGGCTTCGTACAATCTTTGAAAATACTGGATGGCGGAAGGATTTCCATTGCTGCTCTCTCGGTGGGTACCGCATTGGGTGCATACGAAGCCGCACTTGCCTATTCCAAGGAGCGCAGACAGTTTGGAAAAGCGATCTGTGATTTTCAGGCGATCTCATTCAAGCTGGCAGATATGTACACCGATATACAAGCCTCTACGTTACTGACATTCCATGCAGGCGCATTGAAAGATGCAGGTGAGAAAGTGACACTGGCCAGCTCGGTAGCCAAATACCACGCATCGGAAACGGCGGTCAGGGTTGCTAATGAAGCTGTTCAGATTTTTGGCGGTTACGGGTATGTCAAAGATTACCCCGTCGAAAAATTCTATCGCGACAGCAAGCTTTGTACCATTGGAGAGGGCACAAGCGAGATCCAGAAAGTGGTAATTTCAAAGGAAATATTAAAAGATTAATATTCTTGTCGCCACCTATCCTTCTATTGAACCGGCAGGCAAGTTTCTACCGCATTGGTCAAAGAAGCGTTGCAACGCTATTGCGTAATGGCTATTTTCGCAAGAAACCTAATTAAATATTATGACGACTTCACTGATAGTATTGCTGGTGCTTGTAGTATTCACGATCCTGATGACCGTGAAAGTAGTTCCGCAACAAACTGCTTATATACTCGAACGATTAGGCAAGTTCTATGCAGTACTACAACCGGGAATTAACTTCATCATCCCCTTTTTCGACCGGATCGCATATAAATACACATTGAAGGAAACCGCCATTGATATTCCCGAACAGATCTGTATCACCCGCGACAACGTGCAGGTGCGTATGGACGGTGTGATATTTATCCAGGTTATAGATCCTAAAAAAGCGGCTTACGGAATCGCAGATCACGCTTTCGCAGTTATTCAGCTGGCGCAGACTACCATGCGTAGTGAAATAGGCAAGCTGGACCTGGATAAAACATTTGAAGAACGTATGACAATCAACCGGGCAGTTGTGGAATCCATTGATGAAGCTGCCATCGGTTGGGGTGTAAAGGTTTTAAGATATGAAATCAAGAATATCACCCCTCCGCAGAGTGTTTTGAATGCTATGGAAAAACAAATGCAGGCTGAACGTGAACGCCGGGCCGTGATTTTACAGTCAGATGGTGAAAAGCAGGCAGCTATTAATGTGGCAGAAGGTCAGAAACAAAAAGTGGTATTAGAATCAGAAGGTTTGAGATTACGACAAATAAATGAAGCGGAAGGTGAAGCTGCCGCACTTCGGTCGGTAGCAGAGGCTACCGCTGAGAGTATCAAGCTCGTGGCGCAGGCCATTAATACAGAAGGAGGCCTGGAAGCAGTTCAGTTGAAAGTTGCTGATAATTACGTTGAACAGTTTGGTAAGCTTGCCAAAGCGGGCAATACACTTATTCTGCCGGCAAACCTGGCCGACGTTAGTTCGCTGATTGCGACCGCACTGACTGTTGTTAAATCATCGGAACCGAAAAAATAGTATGGACTTGTCGCTGCCGCAAATATGGCTTATCGTCGGACTAATCATGCTTCTCGCGGAACTGGTAAGTATCTTGCTGGTATTCGTATTTTTTGCGATCGGAGCGTTATTAACTTCTTTACTTACGCTGGTGGGGGTACTACCCACCACTGAAAGCCAGATCCTGGCATTTTCTGCAATTTCCCTTCTTTCTCTGCTAGTACTGCGCAAGCACGCAAGAAGATTACTCGATCGTACCAGTGATTCGGGCTACACGGAATTCGTTGGGGAAACAGCAATGGTAATTAAAGATATTCCAAACAATGGAGAAGGCAAGATCTACTACCGCGGGGCAGAATGGAAAGCACTTGCCAACAACCACAGTTCCATCCCCGCCGGAAGTAAGGTAGTCATTAAAAAAACCGAGGGAATTGTGCTGATTGTGGAGGAAAGTTAGGTGGCTGTCGGCTATCGGCTCTCAGCTGTCGGCTTTATCAAAAGTAAAAAAGCCGATAACCGATGGCCGAAAGCCGAAGTACATTTTACTTCTTCAACGCCTCCTCCACTGCATTCCCAACATTTCCGCTTCCTGGCAGAATATGGAGCAATGCGGCAATGGTCGGTGCAATGTCGGATACGTGAGTTCTTCTCAATGTTTCGCCTTTGTTGATTCCCCATCCAAAGAGTACAAAAGGCACCTGGGTATCATAGTTGTACGGTGTTCCGTGGGAGGTACCAGTAGCAGTTCCGTAAAACCATCCCGGCTGTGCCAGAACCTGAATATCTCCGCTCCTTTTTGCATTGATATTGTTCTTATACAATTCGATTTGATAGGTATTCAAAGGAGCTTTGCCAATGTCGGTCAGATCAACTATATCGGCGATGCCCGGTACTGTCAATGCGGCTTCTCTAACCACCTTCGAAACATCTGATACTGTAATTTTTTTCTTCTTCAACAAGTCGTGATCGAGATATAGCTGGTTATTATCAGTGCTGATCACAAACTTACCTTCCCCAAACCCTTCTTTCAATGCATCCGTGATTGTTTTGGTAAGCAGCTTACGATCAACCAGGCCCGAAGGCAATTTGTGTTCCGCAGCAAAGCCAGGTACATCTACAACGCCGTGATCGGCTGTGAGGAAAACAGTGTACTGGCCTTTTCCAACCCAGCTATCCAGAAAACTAAACAGATCAGCAAATTCGCGGTCGAGGCGGAGGAAATCATCCTGCTGCTCCATAGAATTAGGCCCTACCCTGTGCCCGATTTTATCTGGTGAGGAAAAGCTGATCGCCAGGAAGTCTGTATCAGCGCCCTTTCCCAGCTTCTCTCCCTTGATTGCCTCTATGGCCATCTCCTTCGTAATGGTATTACCCCAGGGCGTATCTGTCACCACGCCAAATGCATCGCCTGCCAAGCCAGCCAGTTCATAGGGAAACACCGGCTTCTGAGCGCCCGGCAATTTCCCCTCCCAGATTACATCATCCGGTGAGCTTTGCGTATAGCTATCAGCCGATAACAACAATTCCCAACCTTTTTTCAGGTATTCAGAAGGCATTTTCTTCGCATTATAATCTTTTACCCATTGCGGCAGATCCTCCATGTAAAAGCTACTGGTAACCCAGTTCCCTGTTTTGGAATCAAACCAGTAAGCTGCATTCGCAGTGTGTCCGGCGGGCAAAATAGAGCCGCGGTCTTTGATAGCGATACCGATCGTTTTCGAACGGAAATTGGTCGCAATCCGGAGCTGGTCTGTAACTGTGCTCGTGAGCAGGTTTCTGGGTGACATTTTTCCAACGCTGCCTGTTGTGCTGCCGACTGTTTTCACAGTGCTGTCTTCTACACAATAAACCTCCTGCTTTTTGATCGGATCAAACCATTCATTTCCAACAATCCCGTTGATAGCAGGCACCGAACCTGTGTAAACCGAAGCGTGACCGGCAGCCGTCACTGTTAGTGCATAAGGATAATGATTATTCCGGCAGTTAAAACCCTCATTCATCATCCGCTTAAAACCACCTTCTGAATATTGATCGTAATACCGGTAGAGGTAATCGTAACGCATTTGGTCAACCACAATACCTACAACCAATTTGGGACGGGCAAGTGTTGCCGGCTTTATTGCGGCACTTTTCTTGGGAGTCTGGGCATTTGCACCGAGTGCAACCAACAGGCAGAGAACTATTTTTTTCACACTGTAAGGATTTAGATTAAACTATCGTATTACTGAATTTCAACGTTCCGCCGCCTCATTTTACTTTTTCAAAGCCTCTTCCACCGGATTTCCAACATTTCCGCTTGGCGGTAAAATGTGCAGCAATGCGGAGATAGTAGGCGCAATGTCTGCAATGGTGGTGCGCCTCAGCGTTTCACCCTTATTTACACCCCAGCCATAAAGCAGGAATGGAACGTGGGTATCATAATTATAAGGTGTTCCGTGGTCGGTGCCGGTGCCGAAGCCGGAAGCAAACCAGCCTGGTTGCAGGATCAGCTGCAAGTCGCCGCTGCGTTTTGCATTAATATTGTTTTTGTATAATTCAAGCTGGTAAGTATTGAGAGGCGCTTTCCCGATTTCCCTGAGATTGATGATATCCGCGATCCCGTCGGTAGACAAAACCGTGTTCCGCAGGAGCTGGTAGGCTTCTTCCACCGTGACTTTCTTTTCCTTCAAAACAGCCTTGTTGAAATAGATCTGGTAGTTTTCCAGTGCAGCTATATAGTCAGCCTCTCCGTACGCTTCGTTCAATGCCTTCACAATGGTGCGGGTTAGTGCGGTTGGGCTCATTAGTCCGGCTGGTAATTTATGCTCCTGCCAAAAGCCGGGCACATCCATTGCGCCGTGATCTGCGGTAAGAAAAACGGTATAATTACCTTTCCCTGTCCAGGTATCGAGAAAATTGAAAAGCTCGGCAAACTCCATATCCAGTTTCAGATAGTTATCTTCCTGTTCCACAGAGTTGGGACCAAACATGTGACCAATGCGGTCGGGTGATGAAAAGCTCACGGCCAGAAAATCAGTATCTGCGCCTTTCCCCAGATTCTCGCCTTTGATAGCAGCGATCGCCATTTCTTTCGTCAAAGTATTTCCCCAGGGAGAAGTAGTAACCGGACCAAATGCATCGCCGGCATTCCCGACAAGCTCGTGCGGGAAAGTGGTTTTATTGTTGGATGTGATCAAACCTTCCCACTTCTCATCATCTCTGGTACTCTGGGTATATTGATCAACTGGAAAAAGCGCTGACCAACCTTTTCCGGCGTACTCTGCTGGCTTTTTCAGACTGTTGTAATCGGTAACCCATTGCGGTAATGCGGGCATATAGTAGGTACTTGTCACAAAATTGCCCGTTTTCGAATCAAACCAGTAAGCACCGGTAGCAGCGTGGCCGGCCGGCAAAATGGAAGCGCGGTCTTTAATAGCCACTCCTATCATTTTCGAACGGAAGTTGGTAGCAATGCGGAGCTGATCGGTTACAGTACTCACCAGCAAATTGCGCGGTGACATTTTTCCTACGGTAACATTACTGCTTCCAACAGTAGCAACGGTATTATCATCGGTGCAATAAACACCCTTCTGCATTGCATTGTCATACCATTCATTTCCTATAATCCCATTGATAGCCGGCATTGATCCGGTGTATACCGCAGAGTGCCCGGCCGCAGTTACCGTTAATGCATAATGATAATGGTTATTACGACAGTTGAAACCTTCGTTCATCAGCCTTTTCAGTCCGCCTTCCTTGTACTTGTCATAGTAACGGTACAGGTAATCGTAGCGCATCTGGTCGACAACAATGCCAACAACCAGCTTAGGCCGGGCTAGTTTAGTGGGCTGCTGTACTGTTTTCGACTTCGTCTTGCTTTGTGCCAGAAGCGGGCTCATTCCTGCAAAAAAGCACACAAGAACAATGGCGTAAATTGATTTCATAAGAAGTGGGCTCGATACCGCTGGTTTATAGATAATGCCGCAAAGTTAAACATGTACACCTAGTAAAGCAGAAAACCGGCGCAATTTGCTGCCGGTTTTCTGTTCAACTTTCAGGTTACATTATTTTTTCTCACTTCCGCCCAGTTTGCCTGGCGCACCTTGCGTCGGAGCGCCTTTTTTCGCTTTTTCAAAATCACCTGCCTTAATGATCACCAGTTTATTGTAATCAATGTGTTTATTAAATGCAGTTTTGATCTGCTCGGGAGTCAGCGCCTCGATCTTCTTTTCAAAATCTGCATCCCACTGCATGGTCCGGTTCAGGTAAAGATTATTCGTAAGCGTGTTAGTCAGCGATGCATCCTGCGACCGTGCAACCTGGCGTGATTGCAGGTAACCCGATTTAGCAGCCTTCAATTCTTCTGCCGTAAACCCTTCTTTCAACACTTTTTCAATCTCCTCTTTAAACGCAGCTTCAAGCTTCTCGGCATTTTCGGGTGCATAAATGGCATAAGACATAAACGTACCGCTCTTGTCGAGCGAGCTGGCAGAAAACTGAGAGCCCACTCCGTAGCTCAGTCCATCTTTCTGGCGAATGCGGGTTGCAAGCCGGGAATTCAGGAAACCACCGCCAAGCATGTAATTACCCATAATCAATGCGGGGTAATCGGGATCTGTATCCTGCAGCGGCATTCCCATTCCGGCTACAAACATCGCATTGGCCTTATCTGGCGTTTCAAGCGCCTTGTTTTCAGCTTTTACAGCCTGGTAAGGTGAAGCAATGCGCGTAAATGGCTTTGCGCTTTTCCAATTGCCGAATTCTGCATTGATAATCTTTTCAACCGCAGCTTTGTCAAAGTCGCCGACTACCGTTGCAGATGCATTGCTCGCTCCGTAGAAATCCTTGTGGAACTGTCTGATATCCTCGATTTTAGCAGCTTTCACATTCTCGATATCCTCGTCAAAAGTGCCGACGTAACGGATATCGCTCTTCGGATACGGATTTGTTATGCGGCGGTACTGGTTGAATGCAATCGCCTGCGGTTCGCTTTTCTGGGATTCAATTCCCGCAAGTTCTTCCTGTTTCAGTTTCTCAAACTCGCCTTCGTCGAATGCAGGTGTTTTTAAAACTTCTGCTACCAGCTTCAACACAGCGGGCAGGTTTTCTTTAGTTGTTTCAATATTCGCACCGGCCTGGTTATTTGCACCAAAGAAGCTTACCCGCGCTTTCAGCTTATCAAATTCGTCCTTGATCTGCTGGCGCGTTTTGGTTTTTGTTCCTTTATCAAGCATGGATCCCGTCAGATCCGAGATTGTCGCCTTGTTCATCAGGCTTTTTTCATCACCATACCGGAGTGTGATCCTCGCTGCTACCACATTGCCGCGTGTTTTCTTCGGTAACAATGCAGTTTCAATCGTATTCGGCTTTTCGATTCGGGTTGTTCTCGACTCGATATTCATTGGAGAAGGATCAAATGCCTCTCCTTCCGCTACCACCGCTTCGCCTTTGTAATTCTTCACCAGATCTTCCACTTTCGGCGCTTCCGGGATTTCAGCACGCACCGGTTTTGCATCCGGCGTAAATGTACCCAGGGTTCGGTTGGATGGTTTGAAATAATATTGCGCTACCTTAAAAACATCGTCAGGTGTTACCTTACGGATATTGTCCCTGAACAGGAATGCGAGCCGCCAGTCACCGGTAGCGATCGATTCGCTGATGCTGAGCCCCACCCTTTCAGAATTACGGAATTCCAGGTCCCAGTTTTTCAGGATCGTCGTTTTTGCACGCTCCACATCTTCGGCAGAAGGTTTGAGCAATGCAGTTGAGTCCAGCGTAGCTACAAAAGCCTGACGCGCTTCGTCCAGGGATTTCTCCTTCAACACTTCGGCACCGAACAACACAAAACCCGGATCATAAAGCTGGAAACTGAAACCAAATTCCGAAGAAGCTTTCTTGGTATCTACCAGGTTTTTATAAAGACGCCCGTTCGGCTCTGTGGTGAGCAGCTCGGTCAGCACTTCCATGGCAGGATAATCGGCATGCGAGCCTGGCATAATGTGGTACATCGCCATCAGCAACTGTACATCTCCGGTTCTTTTCAGCTCCACAAAGCGCTCTCCGTCCTGAGTAGGCTCAATAGTGTGGGATTTGGGCAATACACGTGCAGGTTTTGGGATTTTGCCAAAGTATTCGTTGACCATCGCCAGCGTTTTCGCCTCGTCAATTTTCCCTGCAACTGTTACCACCGCATTGTCGGGCTGGTAATATTTTTTGTAAAAAGCCTGCAAATTTTCAATAGGTACTTTCTCAATATCCGATCGGTTTCCAATAGTTGACTTACCGTAATTGTGCCACAAATACCCGGAAGAAATCACGCGCTCCATTAACACTCTAAACGGACTGTTTTCTCCGGATTCAAATTCATTCCGCACGACGCTGAACTCGCTGTCGAGATCTTTTTTGGCGATAAAAGAATTGACCATTCTGTCAGATTCCAGATCAAGCGCCCATTTTAAATTTTCCTCACTCGCTGAAAACGTTTCAAAATAATTGGTTCTGTCGTACCAGGTGGTACCATTCGGGCGTGCACCGTGTTCGGTAAGCTCCTGCGGAATATTCGGATGCTTGGGTGAGCCTTTAAAAACAAGGTGTTCGAGCAAATGCGCCATACCTGTTTCGCCATATCCCTCGTGGCGTGATCCCACGAGATAGGTAACATTCACGGTGATGGTCGGCTTGGAAGGATCCGGGAACATCAATACTTTCAATCCGTTTTCGAGGTTATACTCTGTGATACCTTCAACGGAAGTCACCTTCGTAACGCCTTTCGGGAGGGTTTGCGCCAGCACCGGAGCCGACAGCATCGTAGCCAGCAGCAAGCCGACCACCTTTCTTTTAGAATTCATGACCATATCAGAGTGAATTGAATTAGATTTACAATGCTTGAAAATAATGCAGAATATCTCATGAAACAATGGCTTTCTGATAAAAGGTAAGAGGATCCGGTTGCAACATTTTGGCAGCCTTTGTGTGTATATGTTTATTTCAAATCGTTAATAATGAAACCCATTAAAGCAGCTTTCAACGTTCTTAGCATTTTATCAGCCGCTCTTTTATTGAACTGCGCCGGCGGCGGCATTCCCATTTCCACAAATACGAAATATCCCATTGAAGTACTGTACGAAAACCAGGCTGTCGACCGCCCTTATACGGAAATCGGCGTGGTGGAAATCAGCAGCGAGGATTCACTGACAAGAGAGCAAACGCAGGACCGCAGAATGATGTACCGCGGTAATGATGCCAAAACAAAGGAGCTGCTCACTGCGCGGCTTGTGATGAAAGCCCAGAAAATCGGAGCCGACGCCATTATCAATGTGCAGTACAAATACTATACAAGTGTGAAGAAAGAAGGATATATGCTCAGCGGAGTGGCTGTGAGGTATAGGGGAGAATAAGAGGGGTCACCGCGTCGGGTTCTTTTCAGAAATCATCTTTTTTGACGTAGTATCCTGCCGCGTAGAATCAGCCGGGATCACATAAGGGATCTTCACGGAAGGTTTTGGCATTGCATTGAACCGGTTGAAGCTGTGTGTAAACTGCATGCTCACGCCGCCCGTCGTTACTGTATTATTCAGGGAAAGCGGGTTTTGAACGTTCCGGTTGTAAGCTTTCACCCGCACCGATCCCTGGCTGTTGAGCCAATATTCCAAAGTCCATTCTCCCAACAGGCTTGCTGCGTCGTAAGCAGTAGTCCCCGTCTGGCTTTGCGCGCCTGAGGTAAACCGCCCGTCCCTCGTAACCCTGAAACGATCATTCAGAAAACGATAGGAGAAGCGCAATTGCAGGTTATTTAATGCATTTTGATCCAGGGAAAGCCCCGATACACCTACTTCCAGATTTTCATTGATACCCGAAGCCCAGCGGCTGATCTGATTGGAAACCAGCTCACTGATGCTGCTACCAAGGAAATTCTGACTTCCCACGGTTGCCAGACTACTTTCGGGAAGTAATTGATTAACTACCAGTAAGCTGCTCACCTGCCGGCTCAATTCCTGCTCGTCAGATTTCAGCTTGTTTTGAAATGCTTCCAGCTGGCCGCGGTACTTGTTCAGCGAAGGATTGTCAAGGATTTTCAAATCGTAGCGGATAAGCGGCGACATTAATCTTTCAGACAAACCAATGGTCACTTCCACAGGGTACCTGCGCGACAATGCATCATTGGTGTTGGTACCGGAAGCGCCGGTATTAGGCACGCTGGTGTAAGGCAGCACGCCAGCCAGCGAAACCAGCTGGGTGTACCCGGCTTTTACATCCAAAATCGCCCCGTAGGGATCTCCGGACCACACAATCCGGCTACCCGGTTTGATACTGAATTTCTTGTTGATCACATTCTGCAAGGTGAAGTTATACTCGCCCCGTTCAATCTCATAGGTCCCCGCCATTGTAAAATCGCCCTGGGTATCTATGTTCAGATTTAAGCGGCCAGACCCGTTTCCACGCAGGATGTCACCAGTTTGCCTGTCAAAAATAATTTCGCAGGTCGCGTCTGGTGTCAGGTTGAAATTGAAATCCATTTTGATACCGCCCGCGACCTGACTGCGCGCAATGGAGTCCGATTGACTAACCGTGCTCGTGCTGTCAGGTTTTGGCATTTTGCTCACAAACTGAATGTAGTCCTGGGTAGCTACCTCGGTGGCGCCGTCAAGCGGAATGTAGATCTTTGTGCCTTTGTTGCTGGTTACATTGGCTTCGATGTTCAGGTTATCAATTGGCCCGAATACGGCAACCGGCCCGGTCACATACGCAGTTCCATAGAACACATCATTGTCTTTTACATTGGTATTTAAGATCTTGAAATTCCTCAAATCCGCGTTAAAACCAAGTGAGAAATACTTGAAACCATCGTGAAAAACACCGCCACGGAGTGCCGCTGTATTACCATCGCTGTCAGTCACGACAATATTGTTGACCGTGATCTCACTTTCGGTAAAATTGATTTTGTCATTAAAAGTAAATACGGACTGCAGGTAATCGAACTTCATTCTCCCCTGCTCTACCATCAATGATCCTGACAATACCGGAGCGTCCACTTTACCTTTGATCAGAACTGTTCCCTGCGCCCGGCCGCCGATATCAGATACCAGCCCCTCGGCAAATGGTTCCAGTGCCTTGAAGTCGATGTGATTAAAAATCGCTTTGAGATCGAGCGTATTTTCAGCCGATTTTGGTTTGTATGAACCGACGAGATTGAACACCCGCCGCGCGTTTTTACTCAGCTGCGCATCGATCTGCAACTCGCTGGTGATCTGGTCCCAGTCACCTGTTCCTGACAAATTCCCGAATTCATACTGGGCATAGCCTAAGCTCTCTATGTTGAAGCTCGCATCCAGGATCACGCTATTGTAAATATCTTTCACCCGCGCAGAACCGTCCATTATTCCGGCCAGCTTCGTATTAAATACAGGATTGAAGCTATTGAGGCGGAAGTTCCTGATGTCAAGCAACAGGCTTTTCTCCGGGTTTTCGGAAGCAATTCCGCTTAAAAAAATCCGTTGCTTGCCGCTGACGAGCCCGACGTTTGATAAAGAAATTTCCCTTCCCACAATCGAGATCAGACTTTGCGAAGGCACACTCCATTCTTCGTCGAGCAGGTTGAGTTTGGAATCTCTAAACCCGATATCAAGGCCCGCGGGCAAGAACCTGATTTCGCCCGCCAGGTTAGCCTGGTTCGTACTTTTTACCTGGTGCAATGCACCATTGAAATCAATGTGATCCTCATCCCAAGTGCCTTCAAATTCAAGCTTTTCAGTCGGAACAAGCACGCTCATCTGCTGCTTGTCGGAGGTGGCCAGGATGGAGGCAAGTACCTCGGCATTGTTCACGAACTTGGAAGTAGTTACGTCAAGTTCTGATTTTATAAACTGGTTTGCTCCGTAGCGCAGCGTATCTGAAACAGCATTCAAAGTCAGGATCGCGGTATTATCCATTCTGAAAACGCCTTCTACCCTGGCACCTCTGGAAACGTAGATATCCGGACTCAAAAACGCCAGAAAGCGTGAAAGATTTCTGGTTTCCAGCTCATAATCAATCTCGTACCTTTTCTGAACAGATTGAACCGGCTTGCTGGCGTAGTATTGCTGCCGACTTGCCTCGTTTTCAAAAAAGTAGAGTTTATATTCTTCCATCAGCCTGTTCAGATCGTTCCACGACTGGGTAGGCAGAAAATCTCCCTCTACTTTGGCGGTCAGAAATTCACTTTCAAGCTTCAAAATCCGAATTTCCTCTTCCTGCCGCGAGGAAAAAGTAAGTGTATCAATCACCAGGTTACGCTCCTGGTTTGTCATCAATAAATAGGTATTCAGCAGCTTTGCGTCGCCCGTGAGTTCGTCAAATGTATTTCCCGAAACATTTACATTCAGCTGTGTCCGAAGTGTGATCGGCTCTTCTGAAAAACCCAATTGTGCCAGGTTCGCTTTTTCTACCAGACCTTGTAAATCAAAAGAATTTTTAGCCTTTGACAGATCAAACTCTCCTTCCAGATTCAAAACAAGGTTGGTATCCCTAGCACTTACAAGTCCATTGAAATACTGGTTTTGCAGGTTTCCTTTGAGGCGGATATTGCGGTAATCGTAATTTCTGAAACCAACCCGGTTTACCACTGCATTCATGTCCGTAGACGCAAAACGCAATTCAAGTCCTTTCCCGTAAATCTTCCCTGAAAAATCAAGCTGCTGCCAGGTATCTTCTTCTTCGAGCAACTTTCCAAGCTCAAAATTGTGCGTTTTTACTTCACCTGAATAAGTCGTCGTTTTTGGGTCCCTGATGTGAAAAACCAGATCTCCGGCAATCTCTCCCATGGAAGAAGACGCATTTGCACCCACCGAGAAGTCTTCCAATGTGCCCTTGAAATGTCCATCTAGCAAAGTCAGTCCAAACTTTTGAAGTTGCTGGTGCATATCCCATTCAGGATAATACTGCACGAGATCGGCAGGCTCTATTTTCGAAAGCGAAAGCCTGATATCCATTTGTACGCCATCGATCTTCGGCAAACCTTTGAACCCCAGATCGCCCACCAGCCTGCTGCTTTTCCCAAAATGCAGATCCGTGTTGGTGAGCATAAAATCGTCAACCTTTCCATTGAAATCACCGGAAATATCCCAGCTCTCGTTCAATGCGTCGACATAGCTTGAAAACAGCCCGAGATCGCGGGAGTCGATGTGACTTCCTACCAAATGTCCTTTCATCCGGACCTTGTGGTTGAAATCACCGAGCTCTCCTGACCGGTTATAGTAAAAGATTACCTCGTCTTTCAGTCGTGAATGCCCGATTTTCGCATCCAGCTCTTTCAACTCCATCTTTTTTTGACAGAACAAAAACCGGGTATCGAGGTCATGCATTTCCAGGCCGGTCTGCATGTCAACTGTTTTCAGGTTTTTGGCTAGAAATGAAATGGTATCTCCCTGAACCAGGAAATTTTTGAGGTCGCCGTTCAGGTGTTGAAGCTTGAAATGGGAGTAATCAAAAACCCTTTTTCTCCTGTCGCGTGTACTTCTCGGATCGTCGTAACTGAATGTACCGTCAATTACCTTGGATTTGCCGATAATAAATGGCGTATTGTTTTCGGGTGCATTCGCCGGGCGGGGCACAGCGGGCGCAGTGAGCTCATTGATTTTTTCAATAAAACCATCGATGTTGAGGTAACCCGACTCCGGCAGGATCACCAAATGTACTTTCGGCTGAAATACGTTCACTTCGTCCAGGCGGATTTCCCGGTCAGCGTTTTCGATGATATTTTGAAGATTCAGGTTTACATCAATACGGCCCACGTCGATCATATCTCGCTGGCTGGTATCCTTAACAGACACTCCTTCCAGCGATACTACATCAAACCATTTGATGTTAACTTTCTTGATAGTAATGGGATAGCCTAGTTTTGAGGAGATGCGGTCGGCGGCGGACTGAACTGCCCAGGTCTGCACTGAAGGTAGCTGAAGTGCGCTGGTAATGATACCCAGCGCGAGAAGCGCGAAGATAATCACCACGATCAAACCATTGCCTAACGCCTTCAGGAATTTAAACATATACAGCTTCGCAGGCGATACTGCTTATCTTGTTGTTAATGCTTAATTTTGTGAATAACTCAATAGAATGAATATTCTTGCCATTGAATCTTCGTGTGACGAAACCTCCGCAGCCGTAATTACAAACGGGGAAATCCGCTCCAATGTTGTTGCTACGCAGCTTATTCACACACAATACGGGGGAGTTGTACCGGAATTAGCTTCGCGTGCACACCAACAACATATCCTACCAGTGGTAGATAAAGCATTGAATGATGCAAAAGTAACAAAAAAAGACCTGGATGCCATTGCATTCACGCGTGGGCCGGGTTTGCTGGGCGCATTGCTGGTAGGTACATCCTTCGCAAAATCAATGGCGCTCGGACTTGGTATTCCGCTTATTGAGGTTAACCACATGCAGGCGCACGTACTCGCGCACTTTATTGATGATCCAAAACCCGCATTCCCATTCCTTTGTCTCACAGTAAGTGGCGGCCACACGCAGATTGTAAAGGTATCTTCACCCTTGCAAATGGAGATTATAGGAGAAACCCGTGATGATGCGGTTGGAGAAGCCTTTGATAAAACTGCAAAGCTGCTTGAACTACCCTATCCGGGCGGACCTTTAATTGATAAATATGCTGGAAGCGGCAACCCTGACGCATATTCTTTCCCATTGCCGGAAATGCCCGGGCTTGATTTCTCGTTCAGCGGGATTAAGACTTCCTTTATGTATTTCCTTCAAAAACAGGTTCGGGAGAATCCTGCATTTATAAGCGAGCATTTACCGGATATCTGCGCGAGTGTCCAGTTCACATTGATCAATATCCTGTTGAAAAAGCTTAAAAAAGCTTCAAGAGAAACGGGTATCAAAGAGATTGCAATTGCAGGCGGCGTGTCGGCCAACTCGGGACTGAGGAAAGCATTAATGGAACTGGGCCAAACTTTAAACTGGAACGTTTACATTCCCGCGTTCGAATACTGCACAGACAATGCGGCGATGATCGCCATTGCCGCGCATTATAAATTCCTGGAAAATGACTTCTGTGACCAGACAGTGAGTCCGCTGGCAAGAATGGATTTTTAAAATCGCAGCTTTTATCATCTGCTGCAAATTAGCTATTCAACAAAGTACTGAACCAAATGATGCAATTGTCGGAAATCTGGATATATCCCGTCAAATCCCTCGGTGGGATCAGATTATCAGAAGCCACGACAGAAGAACGTGGACTTGAATACGATCGCCGCTGGATGATCATTGATGAAAACGGAAAGTTTTTAACCCAACGTGTTTTGTCCAAAATGGCGCTGATTGATGTTGAATTAACTGATCTGGGCCTGAAAATAGTAAACAGGAACGAGCCGCAGAATGCATTGATCGTACCTTACTTACCTGTTACCCAACAGCCAAGAACAGTTACCATCTGGGACGATGTTGTGGAAGCGGTAACTGTGAGTAATGAAGCAGACCAGTGGCTAAGCGAGCAGTTCGGACAAAAGCTGGAACTTGTCAAAATGCCGGAGCAGACGGAACGTAAAGCTGATCCAAGATATGCGAAGAACAACGAAAATGTGAGTTTTGCTGACGGATTCCCATTCCTGATCATCTCCCAGGCTTCATTAGATGACCTTAATTCCAGGCTTGAAGCGCCAATTACGATGCGCCGTTTCAGGCCAAATATCGTGATTTCCGGAACAGCTCCATTCGAGGAGGATCAATGGAAATCGATCCAAATTGGCAGTCTTGAATTTGAAATTGTGAAACCCTGCGCACGCTGCATTCTCACAACTATAAATCCGGAAACAGCCGAAAAAGGAGCAGAGCCGCTAAAAACGCTTTCAACTTTTCGCAAAGTCAACAACAAAATTCTCTTTGGTCAGAATGCGGTAACAAGAACACTTGGTACAATGCGGGAAGGCGATTCTGTATCGGTTCTAAAATAAAAAAGCGCCCTGATCAAGGCGCTTTTCAAAGTATAAGTTAACTTCTAAGCTTCTGTTTCGCTTGCTCCGTTTGTCTGGAACGGGCTCTTCATAATACCCCGCTCAGAGTTTCTGATGAAGTTAATTACCTCATCCCGCTCATTCGATGGTGGCAATTCCAGTTCTATTTTCTGCAATGCTTCCGCATTGTTCAGCCCTTTCATGAAGATGTAACGGTAAATATTCTGGATTTCAACGATCTTATCATTGCTATATCCTCTCCTGCGCAACCCTACTGAATTGATACCCACATAGGAAATCGGCTCACGTGCCGCTTTTGTAAAAGGTGGAACATCTTTCCGCACAAGAGAAGCTCCCGACACAAATGAATGTGCGCCGATCTTCACAAACTGATGGACAGCACTTAATGCACTTACAATAGCCCAGTCGCCCACATGTACGTGGCCGGCCATTTGCACATTATTACCTATTATGCAATTACTTCCAACCCGACAATCGTGCGCTACGTGCGCGTAAGCCATAATCAGACAGTCCGAGCCTACTACTGTCTTCCAATGCTCTTCGGTTCCGCGGCTGATTGTCGCATATTCCCTGATGGTCGTATTGTCGCCGATTACTGTGAGTGTGTATTCATTGTTGTATTTCAAATCCTGCGGAGTAGCAGAAATCACTGCTCCGGGATAAATGCGACAATTCTTTCCGATTCTTGCGCCTGAATTAATCACGGCGTGTGAACCAATCCATGTTCCTTCGCCGATTTCAACGTCGGCGTGGATCATAGCAAATGGTTCTATTTCAACATTTTGAGCGACTTTCGCGTCAGAATGAATGTATGCTAAGGTGGTTGGTGTCATTTTTTCTTTACCAGGCTTGCTATCATATCAGCTTCACATACCAATTGGCCGGCTACATAGCCGCGACCACTCATTTTTACAATACCTCTTTTCATAGGAGATGTAAACTCGCATTTGAAAATAACGGTATCTCCGGGAAAAACATTACGGCGGAAGCGGCAGGCGTCGATGCCTATCAGATAGGGCCAGTAATTATCAGGATCGGGAACACTAGACAGAACGAGAATCCCGCCCGTTTGCGCCATTGCTTCAAGCTGCAATACGCCCGGCATTACAGGATTCCCCGGAAAGTGCCCTAAAAAGAATTGCTCGTTGATCGTCACGTTTTTAACCCCCACGACACTATTTTCATCCAGCGCGATGATCTTATCAATCATCTGGAATGGATATCGGTGCGCAAGCAGGTTTCCGATCTGATTGATGTCAAAAATGGGTGCTTTGTTGGGATCGTATTGAGGTATATCCCCCTTGCCGGATTTGATCAGCTTCTTGATCTTTTTGGCAAGTGCTACATTGGCTGCGTGTCCCGGACGTGCTGCAAGGATCTGCGCCTTGATCGGCCGCCCTACCAAAGCAAGGTCACCAATCAGGTCCAGCAGCTTATGCCGCGCCATTTCGTTGGGATAATGCAGGTCAACATTGTTTAAAATGCCTTTTGACTTGTTAACGCTGACCTTTGGTTTGTTCAAAAGCTGAGACAAATGATCCAGCTCGCCATCCTGAACTTCACGGTCTACGATTACGATCGCATTGGTCAGGTCGCCACCTTTGATCAGGTTCTGCCGGTACAATGCTTCCAGCTCATGCAGGAAAACAAAAGTGCGGCACTTGGCTATCTCATCTTTAAAAAGCGTAATATCATTCAAAGAAGCATGCTGGCTGCTGATTACAGTAGAGTTATAGTCTACCATGACTGTCAACCTGTAATCCGAAAGCGGCAGTGCTGCCAGTTCCGTATCTTTTTCCTTATTGATGTAATGTACGTATTCAGGAACTTCGAAGTAATTGCGGTAAGCATTTTGCTCCTCAATACCCGCGTCCATGATCGCATCGACAAACTTAATGGAGCTGCCATCCATAATCGGAGGCTCGGGACCATCGAGCTGGATAAGCACATTGTCGATCTGCAACCCTACCAAAGCTGCGAGCGTATGCTCAACTGTATGAATGCGGGCTCCGTTTTGCTCGATGGTAGTGCCTCTTGAAAGGTCAACTACATTGTCAACATCGGCATCTACAATGGGCTGATCTGGTAAATCAACGCGCTGAAACTTATATCCGTGGTTAGCCGGCGCGGGAACAAAAGTCATCGTCGCGACTACACCTGTATGTAAACCCACTCCGGTTACGGATACTGACCTGGAAATGGTTTGTTGTTTTTCGTTCATTATATAAAAATCCTTTTCTGCATAAAGGCTTGTTGGGGTACCGGCAGTCTTCTATTGAAAGTCAGATGTTTCCTGTTTTCTTTCAAGATCTTTCAATCGTTCTTCCATTTCGGGCAGCCTTCTTACGAGCGCCATTGATCTCAGGTGTTCGTTCAAATCACGGGCCGGTGATCCTGAAAAAGAAAGTCCTTCTTTTTTAACAGATTTACCAAGTCCGCTTTGTGCTCCGATCTTGGTTTTGTTCGCAACCGAAATGTGGCCAACAATACCAACCTGCCCTGCAATCACGCATTGTTCGCCGATCGTTGTAGATCCGGAGATACCTGACTGTGCTGCAATTACGGTATTTTTTCCTATCTCCACATTATGCGCAATCTGCACCAGGTTATCTATTTTGACACCTTGCCTGATAATGGTTGAGCCCATCGTAGCGCAATCAATCGTGGTATTGGAGCCGATACTCACATCGTCTTCAATAATAACGTTACCAAGCTGCGGGATCGCTTTATAGCTTCCGTCGGTCTGCGGAGCAAACCCGAAACCATCGCTGCCGATTACCGCATTGGCGGAGATCACGCAGTTTTTACCAACAATTGTATTCTGATAAATCCGTGCGCCGGGATGCACTACCGTGTTATCGCCGATAGTCACATTGTCGCCGAGGAAAGTATTGGGGTATATCTTTACATTATCGCCGACAATGCAATTTTTACCAATATAAGAGAAAGCCCCGCGGTAAACATCCTCTCCTACGTGGCTGTTTTCGCCGATAAAGCTGGGTTGTTCAATGCCGGACTTATTTTTTGCAAGTCGTTTTTGATATTCCTCAAGAAGGATTGTAAATGCAGTGTAAGCGTTTTCGACGTAGATTAATGTGGCCGAAACTTCTTTTTTAGGGACAAAGTCTTTGTTAACTATAACCGCAGAAGAGCCGGTTGAATAAACGTAAGGTTCGTATTTACTGTTGGCTAAAAAAGAGATGCAGCCCGGACGCCCTTCTTCAATTTTAGCAGCCGAATCAATTGTAATTTCTTCATTTCCAACAATGGTTCCATCAAGCATTTGGGCAATCTCGCTGACAGTAAATTTCATATTTTTCGGCTAATTTCGGGTAATGTGTTTCGAGTATGTTGCGTAAATAATTAAGAGGGCTCCTTCTTGATATGATCCTTACTAACCACGCAAAGATACATTTTTAGCCCAACATACATAGTACTTGCGTACAATCTTAGTCAGTGCTTCGATGGTCGGAATATCCGATGCATCCGCTATATCAAGTAAATTACCGTTCTTCATTTTCACGCGAATAGGATCTTGTTCTTTGGCATAAGCCCAGTTGGTGGTTTCGCCTTCGATCAGAAAATACGCCATTTCTTCCTCCCTTACGCCGGCACTCCGCAACCGCTTGCGCAGGGGTTCCAGCACTTCTTCACCGGGCTGCTGATCGTAAAACTGGATTTTGAACAAATCTCGGTCCAGTAACTTCTTGCATAAAACGGACAAAACCAGGTCTTCGTGTGTTTTCCAGCCCTTCACGGAAGCCCATACGTCATTATCGTCCAATCCGTTGAAAGCTTGCATTAAACCCGGCTCAGAATCAAAGTCCCCGATCGTGAACCTGTTATGCAAAAACCTGTCAAAATCAGGCGTAGCAAACAATCTGGTGCCATTTGCTGTCAATTCACGCGCACGGTAAAGGATCTGGGTCAACATTGCCTGCGCACTCAGGAGCGTTTTGTGGAGGTATACCTGCCAGTACATCAGGCGGCGTGCATGCAGGAAATTCTCTATGCTTAAAAGCGCCTTTTCCTCTACCACAAGTTCATCTCCGCTGATATCAAGCATTTTAATCAGCCTGTCGGCGCCAATGGAACCTTCTATCACCCCGGTGTAAAAACTATCGCGATTGAGGTAATCCATCCGGTCCATATCGAGCTGACTGGAAATCATCTGGTGAAAAAACTGCCGCGGATAGGTGCCTTCAAACATTTGAATGGCCATATCTAAGCGTCCATTCATTTGCCTGTTGAGTTCCTTCATCATCGAAAGGGTAATTGCCTCATGCTCGACGCCGGGCAGCATTACGCTTTCAAGTACATGCGAAAAAGGGCCGTGGCCGAGATCATGCAGGAGGATAGCGGCCTGCGCAGCTTCAAGCTCCGATTGCCAGATCAGGTGTCCTTTTTCCTGTAAAGCCTTCAATGCCTGGCTCATCAGGTGCATCGCGCCAAGTGCGTGGTGAAAGCGTGTGTGCAATGCGCCCGGGTAAACGATATCAGCGAGCCCAAGCTGCTTGATTCTTCTAAGTCGCTGCAAAAAGGGGTGATCTACGAGGTCGTAAAGCAGATCAGATGAAATCGTGATGAACCCGTAAACCGGATCGTTAATTATCTTTCTTTTATTCAAAGCCAATTTTTCTCCAAAAGTAATAAAAGAAGCAACGGACAAAAGCAGTTATTCTTGCCATGATCGTTTGGAGATTTGCACGGTTTAGCTATTTTTGCACTCCAAACAAGAGTTTGGACGAGCTTATAGCTCACAAAACGTTTGCCCGGTCGGTTAGAGCAACTGACATACTTGCTACTAAGGGGCCTATAGCTCATTCGGTTAGAGCAACTGACTCATAATCAGTAGGTGCCTGGTTCGATCCCAGGTGGGCCCACTTGAAATTCAAGCACTTAGCATTAATCTGCTAGGTGCTTTTTTCGTTGGCGGCCTACAAAATAGCCTACATTCTTTCTTGTTGTGCACCCGTAACCAGCAATTCCACCTGCTCGCATTTTCAATCCCTTCACTTTTTGGAATGAAATCCATAGTGATTTTACAGACTTGGGCTGTCGTCGAGGTTAGTCACTTAGATCACGCTGTGTTTTACGGTAGCTAGGAAAGCTTCCTTTTTCAAGCGGGGAAAGGATAGGAAGGGCAAAAAGTGCAGTGGCTTTTCATTGCTTAGTTCTTATTGACACAGCGCCAAAACCGTTAGCTAAGATTTCAAAAACTGGTTGAAACATTGCATTATATTGCATTCTCCACAAACTCAACTTATTATGAAAACACTGTTTACAATTCTCCTGTTTCTTGCGACATTTAGTTCTTTTTCACAAACCAAAGATGACAACAAACCCATACCGACATTGGGTCCCTACTTTTGGACTGTTAGAGTTCCCATGACAGAGGTTGATATCGAAGGTGAGGATACCGAAACGCCTGCTGTTAAAAAGTTGTCGATACCTCATCAGTATTTTGAAATAATAGAAATCAATCAAGATGAAAATTATGCCATTATTACAATTTCAAGATCTGATGACCCTGTGCGGGCGGATTATTACAATTTCAAGGCAGTAGAACCCCTAACTGACGAAGAAATAATCAAATTGGATAACAAAAAAGAACCTGATCCCATATTACAAGAGAATCATGAATCTGATGGTTGGGGTAAAAAAATAAACAAATCTGATTCAGCCAGCCTTAAAATACCAGCCGAGGAGGTATCAAGGAGGAAGATTAAGAAGAGTCTAACACGTCCCCTATTTGCGGAAAATCGTTATCAAGAAAACGATCTCGATCCCTCAAAACAGCTTAGGTACTTTAAAGTTCCACTAGATTTGATCCAGTTATACGCTACTAAAAATACATATAATCCTCTATCCTTCGAATTTGGGCTAGTAAACTTTCCCTTCAAATATCGTCTCGCAAAAGCGAGGAGCAGTTTTAATGGCTCATTCAACTTTGGAGCGGCTCTAGGGTTCAATTTTAGAAAAAAAAGCTATAAAACTACCTCATTCTCTTTTATCACTGGCTATAGCGTTTCTAGCACGACCCTTGAGACATCGGACGTTAGACGTAACATGCCAGATTTAGCAGAAACCAATGATTTCACGTCCATATCATTTTCTGCAGGCCCTATGATAGAAAATAACCGAGTCCAATTGGGGTTATTTCTTGGCTTCGATTTCCTTGGAAGACTTAACCAAGATCGTTACGGGTGGCATCATCAAGGGAAGCCCTGGTTCAGCATCGGATTTGGCTATACTATATTTTCGAAACAGGAAGAAAAGGCATCGAATTCAACAAATCCCTAAATTCAAAGCATCAGTCCTCAAAAAATACCCTCGCTGTGTCGTATGCATCATTACCTTGTTTACCACATTCTTCCGGATTCCACTCCGGCTCTGGGTACATTTAAAGAGCACAAATGGTTGATTTTCAACAGTTTGTGCTCTTTTTTATTTAACAGGTTACGTATTTGGTTACGCATTTACAAGCTAGCTAAACCTAGGCTTACCCGTAATCCGGATATTTCAGAAGTGCGATTGAAGCCATTTATTTAATAGGGACTGCCCCTCCTTGAGTTTTGCTTTTATAATATTAAACCGGTATGCTCACTTCTTCGGTTTGTATCCTTAAGGGCGTTGGTATCAGTATACACTAGTTTGTCAGCGCGAGTAACATGTGTTTGAAAGTACCATTTGTCTGGCCGCGCTCTTTGACCATTATCCGTAATGTTTGGTTCTCGTTGGAGAAAAGTTCCTTGACGCAATCTCCCTGTAAGCCTACACCTTAACTCAATGTCCATTTACAGGTATCAAGCCTACCATACGATTTTAGCGATAACAAGTAGAAAATATATCCATGTTACTTGGGGAATAATATTGTATATGCGCCGCGGTGATAAGCATCGTATTACTATCACCTCTTTCCCATCTCCCCAAGAAGTTCCCGACATACATACCAGGTTTAATAAATTTTCGGACGAAAAATGATCAGAAAAAACATACAAATCCGCAATGAATTTGATTTGTACACGAAACTGATAGAAAAAAATTAGCTCATTGAGGAACAATACATCGAGCTTACCGAAATTGGTGGTCATTTATCAGTATTTAACTTATGTACGTATGAAATTAACTTTGCTCCACTTGTTGATTTTATTGGCGACTGTAAGCGCCTCTACGCTGGGCTATTCCCAATCGCGTGATCCAATTAAATTCACTCTCGCCACGAGCGTTACGGCTGTTAACCTTGATGAAGATTTTGAAATCGTCATTAGGGCTCAACGCCTTGACTTTCCTGCGCAAACCGCCTTCATATTCAAGGATCTGTACTCCTTTAGAATCAAAGTAATTTTGCCTAGTGGATTTGTGCATACTGGTGGAACATATCTAGAAAACATTGGTACTACATTGTCTTCCTCTCAACCCGAGGTATCTTACACCATTAGAGGCAGGTTCACTGAAATTAGCGATGCAAACCGATTTACACTCCTTCGCACTATCAACGGCATCGCAGGTACTGACCGATTCGTTGCGGTTGCCAGCTTAGCATTTGCAACTAGTGAACCGGACCAAGGTGCTCTAAGTAAGAGTAAACAATCGGCAATGCTGCAGCTAAATAACTTTGGCCTTGTCCCATACACCACGGTGGAAGGTCTTCGGTCAGGTCTGACGGGAGGAACTGACGTAGCAATGGTGGTGAATAATGATCGAGTATATACATTTAGACGAGACACATTGAGCACCGCACCTGACAATGGTGCGACAGTCGTATCAGACTCCAGTTACCGGTATCACATTGATTCGGATCATATTACACCAGAAATGTTCGGTGCAAAGGGAAATGGCATCGATAACGATCTATCAGCCTTCCAAAATGCTTTGGAGGTTCTAAATGCCGCCGGTGGCGGGAAATTAGTACTTGCAGCTAAAAGCTATGTTCTCAATAATGACTATTCTAACAAACTCAATGGCGTGCTCAAGATTAAGACGCCAATTGAGATTGTAGGGAGTCACGGGACTACTATCAGGTATAACTATGGACAGGCGCCGCTGTTTCACTTTCAAAACGCAAGTCATATACGCGTTGAAGGGATTGATTTTGCATATACAGGTTCTCAACCCACGGTATTCCCAAATTCCTACACTGCATTTCTGTCCTACATGGGAATAGCAAAATACTGGGCTGGCTCATCGTCAGAAATGTGTGTCACGCTAAATCTGTTAGGCTGTGACAATTACTCTCTGAACAATCTTCGATTTTATAGTGAGACTAAAGATAACAATCATTGTATCGGATATGCGATAATTTTAAAAGGAAAAGATGGTATGATAGACCCTGCCGTAGGTGGACGGTTGAAGAACATAAGCTTTTCTGAGTTCCAGATGGGAGTCTATATGAGCTTACAAAGTCAGTTTGTCATAGACGGGCTTCATGCTAACTTCCGAGGATCTAGCGCTAATATACCCCCAGGCCACGTGGTCTATGTAGTAGATGCAGTTGATGGTACACGGGACACCTATTCTGAGGATGGTTTGATTCAGAATATCACAGAGGGGCCAAATGTCTATGCAGCTGATTTAGGTACCTTATCATTGAAGGGAATGAAACGCTGCGTCATCACGAATGTATTCTCACAACATCCAGGTGGGCTCATACAAAGCATACAGAAAGCTCAAGATTGCATATACGAAAATCTTAGCTGGTCAAACTATGAAAATATTGCCAGAAACCCCATAATCAATCTTTCGAGCACGTCAAGAAAAGAACGCCTTCTTTTTCGCAATATATCCTTAGACTCAGGCCCTACGTTTGTCAGAGCAATTGAGTTTACCCAGGCCGCTGCAGCAGATGTTACAAGCATAAGGTTTGACGACATACTCATCCGTAGCCTCCCATATACAGATTCCGGTCCCAGGGACGAAATATTACACGGTCGGGCGTCAGGAGAGATAGTTATGACAAATATCCGCTATTATCCCACCGGATTTGATGCCTCTAAGACTACTTGTCTTATCTTAAGAATGGAGCCAGGATCAAGCGACATCCAGCTAAACGCAGACATTTTTGGCCCCTACGCGCGGAGTCCTATTAACGAAATTTCCGGGCCAATCGAGAGGCGCGAAATATTAATTAACTCAATCCCAATTTACAATCAATATAACCGACCCAGTATTACTCCGAAGATTGGACAGCTCGCGTATCAGACAGACGGAGATGAAGGTTACTACATAAATCGATCAGCCGGCTGGACGAAAGTCGTCACGCGTGCTGAAGGAGACAGTCGATATACCAGGTATTTGGTCGACTTGTCGAACCTAGTTCAAACAAAGGCTTCCCTAAATGCTACTTACGGAGCAGAACCAGCCGGAACTACAATCTACTTCCCTAATCAGACAGGCGGAGCCATGGATTATAGAAAGAAAACAAGCTCATCAACGAGTGATTGGGAGATATCTAAACCAGAACTCGTTGGTCCGTGAGGCCTGTCTTTATAACTTAACAATTAAACCCATGAAATTACTTTACCGATTGCTATTGATTATGCCGATTTTCATGGCTACTCGATCATCCGTCTACGCTCAAGTAGCTGATCCAATAAAATTCACTCTTGAAACAAATGCTACAACGGTCGTCCTTAATGAGGATTTTCAGATCCTTGTAAAGGCCGAACTTTTGAATTTACCACCCAGTGCGTCTTTTATTTTTGAAGACAGCCGGTCCTTCAAACTTAAGGTCGTTCTACCAGATGGATTTGTTCAGACTGGCGGCTCCTATTCTGAGTACCTGATCGATAAGCTGTCTGCGGCAAAGCCTGCCGCGACTTACACTCTGAAGGGAAGATTCACCAAACTACAAACAAGCGGCTTTTTTGAATTGTTAAGAGGTCATCCCGAAGCAGATGCCTCTGCTAGGTTCGTCGCAGTGGGTAAGCTCACCTACGAAATTGAGAATAATATCACTTCTCCAAAAGCAAATCATGCTGCTCGAATTCAAACCTTTTCATTGACTTATGTCCCGTTCATGACAGTTAACGAATTGCGCACTACCGCCGACTCTGTAAAAGTAGTCCTCGTAATAAGCGGGGAAAAGACCTACACGTTTCGGTATGACTCCCTCAGTACTGCTGCTGATAATGGCGCGAGCGTCATTGTTAATGCAGGCAAACGATATGTCATTGACTCGGATTATTTAACACCAGAGATGTTCGGAGCTAAGGGGGATGGAGTCACCGATGACGGAGCCGCTATTCAGGCGATGCTAAATGTACCAGGTTCGGAATATAGGTTTAAAGCAGGTTCTGTCTATATAACAAGTAGTCAGTTATTCATACGACATTCTAATAGTAAACTCCTTGGAAACAACGCCATAATTAAGCCGAAAGCAGGTTTTCCTTCGAGCGGCATCCTATTACAGACATCAAATACAGCACCCAATTACTCTAATCAGGGTGTTTCCATCAACCTGCAAAAAGGAAGTCCAGCAATCCTCGTCCCGAATGCCTCAACACTTTTGAAGGTTGGAGATTTTATCAGATTTGAAGGTAATCATAAATTTGTTAATGGCGACCAAATCTACAGCTATGGTCATGTCGCTGAGATCAAAGCTATTAATGGCGAGACGGTAATACTTTCAATTGTCCCGATTGAAACGTTTACCGCAACTAAGATCTATACATATACCATTTTAAAAGGAATATCAATAAGTGAATTGAATTTTGATCATGCAGGGCTACCTGTTTTTGGCTCCCTTCATCTCCACTATTGTATAAACTCCAGAATTAATGGCGGCAAGTTTCAAGGCACGGGAACGGGTGAATTCGGCATATTCTTAGATCAGAACATAAACAGTATGGTGGAACTTGCAGAAATTGAAGGCTACCCTAATCTAACCGGGATAGGCTACGGAGTTTCTATAACAGGTCATAATGTGCTTGCATTCAAAAACAAAATTTCGGATTGTAAACATGCCTTAACAACGGGAGATAGAAGGTTTATGTCTACCGGCGTCAATTTTGATAGTAATGTTTGTTACGGTTTAGCACAGAATCAAAACACGGCTCCCCTTGACTACCATGGCAATTCACGTGGGCAAGCCAAAAATAATCAGATCTATAGTTTTGCCCCAACCGGAGCTCAGTTGCGCGATGGTGGAATAGACTTCATCGACAACACCGTTTTTCTTAATTGGAGTGGTGAAGCCGTAACGCTGAAGGGACTTGCCCTATTGGAATTGTTTTTTGGCGAAAACAAGATAGAAGGGAACAAGTTTGTAATTACTCATACAAATACAGTGCTAGCCACGCAGGCCATAAATGTTGATCTAATAAATAGTGTTCGTAATAAACACGTATCCATTAAACACAATGCGTTCAATGAAGGTTGGGTAAACTGGGAACAGTCAGACGGCGGATTAGTGATGGACGACAACTATTTCGACTCCGGAGTTGAGTCCGGCAGCTCTCAGGTTTTTGGGGGCATATTATTGACAGATGTTCGTGACTTTAAAATTATCAATAACACTTTCCTTAACCGCAGCATCTCGCAGACAGCAGCATACGCGATAAATGCCACGGCTAATTGCATTCGTGGATTTATCAGCAATAATTCATTTGATGTTACCAACAACTTTGCTCAACCATTAATCCGAATTCCCGGGAACCAAATGCAGGTTTTCAATAACATCTTCTTGTCAAATGCAGCGTATGGCTCCTACATAGGATTTTATACACCCGAGTCAAAGGCCTTGTTGAAGAGCAATAAAAGAGTTGATGATACAGGCAATTACTACGTAATTACATATCAAAATTCATTACCAGCACCGTCCGCCTACTATGTTGATCATGTTATACAGTTTAACTCTTCCGTTGGAACAACAAGTTATACATGCAAATTCGTAGGTGGTGAGTATAAATGGCTGTTGAGCGAAGTGGCTGTTTTATTCAATTCTAGCTCTACTATGCCAACGAAAGCCCTACTCAATTCAACCTACGGCAATTACAAAGCAGGAACAACGATCATATATCCTTCTATCCAGACAGGCAGAAAACGTTTTCTAAAATTATCAGACGCAATAAGTGGAGAGTGGGAAGTAATTACGCCAGAGCTAGTGCAGTAACATAAGATAGACGCCAGACTTGTAGACACGATTATTGGTTATTCGGCATTGACTGATTTTAAAGTTTGATTTTCGCTATCAGCAATAATCTGCCCGAAACGAGTATTCTGATCACTTCTTGCTTGAATTCCGGATCGTAACTCCGACGAGTTTTTACGAATTTTGGGCCTTTCATTTTGCATCATGTTGTGCAAAAATGTGTCCCGCTTTTCGGAGCCACCTCAGAGATATCGGCCAGGCTGAACCTGGCCGATAAGCAAAACGATGTCGCGGCCTCATCGAACAAATATTGATATTCAAACTTACAAACCATCTCAAAATCTCCACAACTTCAGGGACCAATGCAGCCATTCTAGTGACAAAACGCTGGTGTCTGAATTTGATCGCAATGGAACTGTATTCGTTTTGTAACTTTGATCGTCAACAACTACTCCCCAATGACAACAAAAGAATTGGTTGACTATTTTGCAGAGAAGAATCTGCCCGAGGGGCCAATTAAATTCAACAAATACACAACCGTTGAGGACCCTGCAAAATTTGTAGCCTCAGAGTTGAACATACTCAAGATAAGTCCGGATTACAAAGGATCTGATAGCTGCCAGCTTCGCCTCATCGAATTCAAGGAATGGTTGGAGAACGGACAGCCTGCTTTCTAAAACACTGGAACAAACAGTAATGAGTGACATAAAATGGAGTTACCAAAAAGTAGTCACCACTCCTACCTAAACATGTGTCGGTCCGCTGCCGGTATAGATATACAGACATCAAAAGTCCTCTTCTTTGTCCACCGCGTCAACACCTCCATTTTTTTTAAACTGGTTTCGCAGATAGGGAGTAAATTCTCAAACTTATAAGGGTAGCCCGCCACTCCGTAATTATTAAAAAGCTGAATAGGTTTTTCCTTCAATCCATATAATACATTACATCAACGCTGCGCTGTCTAAATAAGCTCAAAATCCTGGTAGGTAATACCTTGTTCAGCCAATAGCACTCTTTAGACATTGGCTACCCATACCTTAAAGCCTAAGGAAGTGCTTATTATCCCTTACGCATGCAAAGATTCTGTGAATTATCTTGTTGCGGATTGCATTAAGAATAGACATATTGTTCTTCCCTTCCTTCTGTTTGCGCTGATAATAATCCTTTAATGAATTGTTGTTAGACCTACTTATACTTATCATTGCTGCAAGGTGCAAATTCGTTTTTAGCTCTTTATTAGCAAAGAATGAAACCCGACGCCTTCTGTTCAGACTCGATCCTGAGGACCACTCAAAAGGTGCTACTCCGCAGTAACTAGCGAATTGTTTTGCCGAGGAAATGTTAAGAAATTCATTCGTGCTAGTTAGAATTTGAGTAGCTATTACTTTGCCGACACAAGGCACGGAGGTGATGATCGAAGTAAGGTTGCTCAGCCGTTGATCCCCGCTGATAACAGAATCTATTTTCGACTCTATCGCCTCAATATCTTTGTTGATGGCATCCAGTGTGTTTGCATAGCAACTATTTAAACTTTTGTTTACCTCACTATTCAGAAAGTAGACGCTTACTTTTTCTTCATTGATTAAGATAGCCCGGACCTTGATTAACCTTTTTCTGATAGTCGTCAACTTTTTGAGCTGCTCAATGCACTCCCGGGGCTGGTTCCAGATTTTTAATGAAGTGTGGTTCTTTTTCGCGTATTCAGCGATTCTTACAGCATCTAGCCTATCATTTTTCCCCCTTTGTATCCCCAATGATTTTTTAATTTGAAGGGCCGACTCGAGGCAAATGGCAATCTTTTTAGCGGAAAGTACCTTCGTTAAGAAATCGCCGTAAATCCCCATATTCTCCGCGCAAAAGAAAGCTTCACGGAACTTGAACCCGTGTTCTCTCTTTCGTTCGGCAAGAAATTTCTTGATGGCTTCTTGTGAGTTCTCGATCTTGAAAGTGGATATCCTACCATCAACCTCAATTAAAGCGATATCGACTGTCAACTTCGAAATATCAACGCCAAAGAAGTATTTTACGCTCATGTTTTTGATGTTTAAGTTGCTATCAGAAATCTCAGAATGACCTCAATATGTATTCCTTGTACTTATAAGGCAACTGATCGTGGCGATAACTCGTTTTTCAGAACCTCTAAGATCATTGAATGTCACGGTTTACTCATTTAAAGACTTCACCTGTATCAGGAGAAGTCTTCTTCTTGCAAGGATTTTCCGTGTATAGGTAACTGCGGACTGTTAGGCTTTCCATTCAGACAAAATCCGCTGATGCCGTACCTTCCCGTATACCCGTACAAACTTGGTAGAGGTATGACCCAACATTCCAGCAACAGCCTCAAACGACATGCCCCGATGGTTGATCGACATATCTGTAAACGTCTTCCTTGCTACCTTATTTGTCAAAACCTTTTCCGTTTCAATTTTCTCCGCAATTAGCTTGAGGTAGTCATTCGACTTCTGGCACGAAATCCTGGGAAGATTGGAGACTGAACCGTATTTCCTAATAAGAGCAGATGCGACTGGATGTAAAGGAATGATTGCGGGTTTGCCTGTCTTTTGGCGGTCGTACTCAATCCATTTCGCCTTCAAATTGCTTTTGATATTCGCATCCGTTATACGTTGGTAATCCCCTACGTGTAGGCCGGTATAGCACATGAAGAGGAAAGAGTCTGCAACCTTCTGCAGCTTGTCACTGAATGCCGTATTTTTTAATCGATCAAGCTCTTCATGGTCAAGGCAGGTTAAATCTATTTTACCCTCCCACTCAAGCCTAATACCCTTCAATGGGTTATTAGAAATAATCTGGTGAGAGATTGCAACATCAAACGGCCCATAAAGACACTGAACCGACTTGTTCGCATAATCTTGTGAATATCCTTTTATATGCTTCATCCACTTCCAAAACCCTTTTACATGTACAGAACGCACCTCATCGACATACTTTAATTGAGAGTAATCCTCGAAATAGCGGTATACACGCTCGTACCTGGTCAAGGTAGATTTGCTCCTGCCGGCCTGCTTCAAGTCTTTCAAATGGATATGAAAAAGCTCATCCAAAGCCATCCGCTTATCATAATCCTGGGTGTTGTTAAAATAACCATCAATGACGGACTCAGGAGTAGGTACTTTACCGCGCTTACGATATTCGTTGTATACTGAGGTCAATCCTTCCCGTAGGTTTATCAGCTTTTCGGTTTGTTCCTCATCGCCAACGATACACTGCAATTTCGCATCCCAAGTCTTTGGAGAAACGTGTATGGCCGTCGAAAAAGATGGCGCCGTCACACCGTTCACTCGAACCCGACACTCTATTGGACAGAGTCCGGATTTATTTAGCCGGGCCTTTCGGATAACAAAAAGAACTATTATCCTGTGAATAGTTAAGGGCCCTCGGCGGAGTTTGGTCCTCTTAACCGCCCGAGCTGCCAAACGGGTATCTAACTTGGAAAGCTTGTTTTTGAGGGAGGCCACCTTTTCGTCAAGCACTTCCTTCTTAAACTTGGATCTTCCCGGATTTTGAGATAATTGGTGCTCAATTTCGCTAAGAATTGCCCGTTTCTGTTCCAAAATATAGTTGTCGTCTCGTGGACTAATCACGAAGGAGGAATATTGCCTTTTGAAAACAGTTACTACTTGCTCGGCGGTAACCTCCCCCCTGCCCCAGCAGTCTTTGTACACATCTAGGAGAGACATCTTAATTCTACATAGAAACTCATTCTTTGCATCAACGCCAAGGCCCTGAAAGCACTGTTTCTTGAGGTCCCATTCCCCCTCCACTGCTGTGAGGTTGCTGATGAAAGAGGCATCTGTCCCTTTTACCACGACCAGCACGGCGATATGATTTTGATTGCATCTGAAGCTAACCTTGAATACACTTGGAAGCAAAATTCGCAAATGAGACATACTTGTCGATTGCAGTTCGTTTTTCATTTTGAAAAATGTTTGGAGTTTAAAAGTCAGAGTTCTTGCGGTCAAGGAAATATGTTGTGAGACACCCCTTACCCTAGCGCCTTTTGATGGCGCCAGGTTTTCGAGGGGTTCAGCTCAATATTGCGTGCTCTTCACGCTTTTCCCTTGCGAGCAGTTATGTGTGCCGGGGAGGCAATTGGTTTAACTGTGCGATCAATGAAACGGATAAGATCCTCGAAATTTCCGGACTGATTGCGGTTGCAAATGGCGTTTGTGATCTCTTGATAACTCGTGCCTTTGAATTCTTGCTTTTGCATGGCTCGGCTCAGTGGTCAGATGAATACTTAACTGGCTCAATCGCTGCAAGTAGCTCCTTCAAGCCACGGTACAGGTACATGCGCTCCTGTGTTATGTGATGATCAATACACGCACTTGGATTCGAAAGGCTGTCACTCAGCATCTCCCAAAGGATTAACTCCATGGCGGTAACGGAGCCATTCTCCTTGAAGAATAGATCGATAGCTTCATTTACCTGCGACTGAGTTTCGGATGTTCCGGAATTGACATTAACTGCATTTTTCATAATTTTGAAAGGTTAGATTAAGTGAAATTGATTTAACTCGCCCGGAGAGTCTCGGCCTACGAAACTTTGACGATCCGGGTTTTTCTTACTTCCTGCACTGTTGGATTTCCAACAAGATCAGGGCAAAAATAAAAGGCTATTGCCCTTTATATTGAATTTTTAGTTCGATCTCAAAATTGCCAAATTCGAGAAGAATGTCTTTCATTCGAGATTCTGAAATGCCCCTGTTGTGTGTGTAGTCTCGCCAGGCCGTGACCGCCTTTCCTTTCTTAACATCAGGAGGAAGTGAAGGGTACTTATTTTTAATCCACCAATCAAACGCCTCCTTGATAGTTGTAAAGTTTTTCATGAGTCAAAGATAGTTGTTAGTGTTGGAAATCCAACACTAACAACTATCTTTTTGTGAAAATATTTTTCAGTCTGTCAAAGAACGCCGCTACACCAAATATTCATAAATTCTTTAATAAATACAAATATAACTTTTTATATAATTCTCATAAAGTGTTCATTTTATTTCATTTGAAATAATTTTCCCCATCCTGTCAACTTTTCAAAAAATGGTATATTTATATTTATTTGGAAAGTTGGCTTCTAGTTGAATATATTCGCAGCTGAGGTGCAAAAAAACCACCCATTCATCATGGACACATCAGAACGGGCAGCACTGAAATATGCAGAGAGCCTCAGCAGAGACGAAATCCATCGTAGGGATCTGACAGCAGCGTTTATCGCCGGCACCATCTACGCACAGAGAAACGGCTCATTGGTAGAAGGCATGTCTAACAACGTATTAGCCGACGAGGACAGCAGGCTCATCGCAAGAATGAATATCAAGGATCTTATTGCTGCCGGGTGCACTCTCCGTGAGGCGCTGGATAAGTTTGGCATAGCCTATGAATTAGTTAGTAAGATTTATTCACCCAAACCTAATCCCGATAATCAATGATGAAGTCCCGATTAGCGAGGGCACTGAGACATTTATCAATCTCAATCGATCCTGAGTCAGGCAAGCTTAGAGAGCTACCAGACGGATTCTACGAAATCGCAAAGAGGATAAGCCACCGCGACTACTGCACGGTTTACATTTTACTCATGCGTCATCCAGAAATTTCGTCTGAATGGATACTTCGAGGATCCGGCAAAATGTTAATTAATGATGACGAACAAGTTGCGGAAATGAAGAATCTCTCGAGCAGAATAGCATATCTTGAAACCCGGTTATCAAGGGAAATAAGCATTAACAATCGTCTAATTAATATATTAGCCTACCCGTCACCCAAGAAGAATAAAGACAAAGACTCTGAGGGAGAAAGTTAGCTTATTCCTTTAAATCGCAAGTGCTTGCAACTTACCTCATCCGAAAGAGCTAGCAGGACAATATTTGAGTGATTGGGTAAAAATCACAGCGGCTATTTAGATAAGAGAGTCCCCCGCCTTGTTTGAGACGTGGAAGGGGAAGATGACAAGGAAACATTAATGTCAAACCGGAGTACCAGAAATTTCGAACCATTCAGTTGAGCTTATTCTTATGTACGCTTTCCCGGCATTTTTACATACTACGGTCGTAGAAGTAGGATAAGGAAGCGCAGGGGCAGTTGCGGTAGCAGGATAAGCACTGTTTAATTCAGCAGATGTCTTTGGCGTCATTATGCTGTTATTGATTTCGTGTCTCATTTGCAATTGCCGCCACTCTGTCCATCCCGAACCATAAGATCCCCGAATATAAGCTCTGAGTCCATCAACATCTACTCCAAATGCGGATCCTTGCCCAGCAATCATTGCTTTTAGGTAAAGTCCCAACTTAGCAATCCCGGAGGGCCCACCAGTTG
Source organism: Dyadobacter crusticola DSM 16708 (assembly GCF_000701505.1). Lineage (GTDB taxonomy): Bacteria > Bacteroidota > Bacteroidia > Cytophagales > Spirosomataceae > Dyadobacter > Dyadobacter crusticola. Next base: position 137,930 of record NZ_KL370787.1, read on the forward strand.
GATTAGCCGCCGATGTCGACATCAATACCACAGTAGATGTATCATTCAAATTTGATACTACTTTAGGGCTATTGGTATCTGCCGGATCACAAACAACCCAATCTTTTTGTGGTACGTTCTCAGAGAGCTTTGGTAAGGACGCGAAAGTGTCAGAATTATTAGTCAGCTTATAGTACTTTGTTGATCCATAGGACACAATGAACATGGTGCCCGCCTTAATCACCGTGCTATCTGAAATCAGAGCTGTCTCTGCTTCTGATGAATTTACCAAATATACGTGCTCGTAAACCTTGAAAATGGAATTAACAAAAAGGAGTTTTTCGAATGATGTCATTATCGCTTATCAATTACAATTGTTTCAATGTACATTGTGCCGCCCAATCCACTTATTTGAAAACACAGCCTGATGAATTTCACTTCTGGATTGGTTATCCTGATCTCCTGACCCCACCGGCCACATCTCCATTTGTCGGGAGTTGCTTTATCATTATTCGTTTGAGGAGTTGTTGTTGATATAAGTTCCTTTTGCTCATTAAACATTTCGACGAAGAATCGCGGAGAAAGAACATTGTCCGTAGTCTCTGGAACTAACTTGTATATCAAATTAAACGCAAAGGCATCCCCAAATTTGACCTCGTTTAGTTGTCTTGCTTTTGAGATAAAAGTTGCTTGGGTTCCCGATTCTGCTACGATTTTAAGAGCATTTCCTCTGTCCGTTGATGCGACTTCATAACTAGCCACATTTGTTGAGCCGGTCGAATCGACGTAAGGATTAGTGCTGGTAAGCGGACCAATGGTTTCAATGTTTTTAAAGTTCCAGAAAAAATAAACCTGATCTATATTGTTCTGTACAATAGGCGGAATATTTAAATCCTGAAAAAAGTCTTTTTTTCTAATTCCAATCGACGGAGATGCAGGGTTTATGAGCATAAATCTGTCCGGGTCCTGACTGTTCCACGCCTCGCGCGCGTCGGACTCATCCGCCCCGCTATCTATTCGGTCAGCAAACCTGTCAACGTTCAGAACATACCCTTTGCTGGCATTTGTATTGAAGAACCTTTCGCGCCGCCCGTTCAATCCCGTGCAACCTTCAAAATCTATGGTCGGGGCCTTATAAGGATTCCCATTGGCAACACTGAATACTAAATGCTCTGTTACACTCTCGAAATAGCATTTACTGAATTTCATACCGTTGAAGCCGCGGAACATTGTATCCATGAATACAACGACTTTAACGAAATCGAAATGGCAATCATGCGATAAAAAGTCATATGCATCCGCCTGAAGTAGAAAAACCTTTTCTGCTCCTGCAAACCTGCAATGATGGAATCCACTTTGTTCGCCGCTGTTAGATCCCCCGCCTGATGTTGAATATACCCTAACGTGATTATTATTGCCCTCCATGTGCCAGTTTTTGAATTTGCACATGTAGTTATTGCTTGGTATCCAATCCAATCCAAAATCATATCCGGCAACTCTGATGTTATCTACATCATACCTGGCCATTAATCTATTTGCAATTGCCGGGTTGTTCCCAATCCTGATACCTATTGATCCCAAAGGAACATTCGATCTTGATATAGAACTGGATGTGTTAAGCGAATTGTTAGGAGATGTGAAGAAACTTTTATTCAGGATAAGAAGGCTTCCTTCAATCAACCTGCCAGCGTTGAACATATCCTTATAAAATAGCGGAACAGATAAGTCCGAGCAAAGCGTCAGCGTCGGCTCAGCGTCATTGATGCCCCAAAATATTGCCAACCCCTCAATCCTCGGACGGACTGTCACTGGCACCTTCAATTCAGATCCCATTGCGTAGGTACCTGTCGGTACAATTAGTTCATTGGTGATCTTTATTGGATTAAGGTTGCCAACGTTGTTTGCTATTGACTTGACAGCCCTATCAAACATTGGCTGATTATCCGTTACGCCGTCGCGGATTGCGCCAAACCACATAACATTTAGGTTGACAGCAAATGTGGTAACCAGCCCTTGCCCATAAAATATTTGGTAATACCCAGCTGAAATTGGCCCTTCCAGAGTTAGCGTATTTCCTGTAGAAATATTAAAGCTTCCGGATGGCTTCGCCTGTATTTCAATATTTGCCGGGATAGTCCTATTCGCCGTAATTGGTATTTGTTTGTTGAGAATGATGGTACAGAAGTTACTGCCAATTCTGTCTATAAAGGCAAAAAAAGCCGCTTCGGTGCCAATGGAAGGAAATTTTTTAGCCTCTACGTAATACTCGTTTTGCCTTGCCCACTTATTCCCCGATGCATCAGCTATAACAAAGTGATCATCAACGGGGGCGGTGGTATTATTATCTATTACAAAGTTTCCTGATAAGTCCCCTTCACTGATAAAAGCCGACTTAAATAAGGGATTGTATTTTGATTTAAGTTGCGAAATTGTCAATACATTATTTGTAGAAGCAAGGGCTTCATCGCGCGCAGCAAATAGATCGTCAGATAATTGAATGAATTCTGGCGTAAGATCCCCAGCATCCCCCTTATCCCCCTTATCGCCTTTATCACCCTTCGCGCCAACAGGGCCTGTTGGCCCAGCGGGACCAAGGTGCCCCTGGATACCCTGATCCCCTTTTTCACCCTTTGCGCCTGGTATGCCCTGCTGTCCCGACGGACCCGTGGCTCCCGGCAAGCCGTCGGCGCCTGCAGCTCCGGTATCCCCTTTGTCGCCCTTGTCGCCTCTTGCGCCCGAAACCCCTGGAATTCCAGCTATCCCCTGCGCGCCGACAGGGCCTTGAAGTCCAGTATCTCCCTTATCTCCCTTCGCGCCTTTTTCCCCAGCCGGCCCGACCGGACCTAATGCTCCCTGAGATCCAGTATCACCTTTGTCTCCCTTTAATCCGCGAGGTCCTGTTTGCCCAGCCGCTCCCGATGGTCCAGCTTCTCCCGTATCTCCTTTATCACCTTTCAATCCCCTCTGTCCTTGCGGGCCAATTTCTCCCGCTGGCCCGGTAACTCCCTGGATTCCCTGATCTCCTTTGTCTCCTTGTGATCCTTTTTCTCCAATAGGACCTATTGGGCCCTGAACACCGATGGATCCCTGATCGCCCTTTTCTCCGCGATCCCCTTTCGGTCCCGCTACTCCAATAGACCCGGTTGACCCAGTGTCACCTTTAGCCCCGGTATCGCCCTTGTCTCCTTTGATTCCTTGATCTCCTTTTATACCAGGCACACCCTGGATACCCTGATCCCCTTTAGGGCCAACATCGCCTTTTCTTCCAGTATGGATTACGAGTCTGATCCTCTCGCCTGAGTAGTTACTATAAAATCTCATGTCAATTTAAAGGGTCCTTCAAAGAAGGTGTTTTCGGTGGCACGATCATAAAAGCGGTGTGTGTAGTCTGATAATTTGCTCAGATTGGCGAAGAAATTAGGGGATTTCTCGGCAACTACCTCATTTCCTTCTACTATGAAGTCATTCCCCTCCAGGACTAACACTACGACACCTTTGTCGTATATCTCCCATACAAGTTCAAGGCCTTCCGGCGTAAACGGTGTTCCATCCTCTTTTTCAATCTCAAAAACACGCTTGAACTTGTCGGTTTTTGAATGTAGAATCCCAAATTTAGGTACTTCTAATTCTGAAAGTTCCATCAAAAATTCTTTTGGTATAATAACTCATCTGACCCATAATCAATCTGATTTTACTCGATGATAGGCGTGATTTGATCTTACTAAATAAAATAAATTTTGGCCAGATAAAGAAGTCTTTTAAGGGAAATTTATCGCGCTAACTTCTTGATTTAATGGCGAGATTGTATATTGTAGCAACAGTTGATAGCTAGGGATTTCTTAGATAAAACTTCTGCTCAAGTGAGCTAGAAAACACAAAATGCGGACAACACGGGTCGAAAGCTAGCGGTGAAGATGACAAGAACTAAATAGGTTTTGGGGATAGTCTTTTCGGGACTTTATTGGGGGAAAATTATTTCATTTGAAATATTTTGAACTATACCGATTTTAATAGTGGGTTCATGCTATTATCAATGGTCATCATCTAATCGATCAAGAATCTGATTAATAATTGATGTCTCAAAATACCCGGCGACACCCCCTGAAAACGTTGCTTAATTACTCAATGCCGGGGACACTTGTCTTGTATCCAGAAGCACTGTAATTATGGCCGCTAGCTTGTCACATCCTCCGATTAACCGGGCTCACACTTTCAATATTGGTGTTATTCCTGTTCCCTTGGTAGAACTGCACACAGTAAACCGGAAGGGTATTGTGAGACCTGGCTTTAACGAACTGCCCGGGATTGGTTTCAACGACCTCTGTCACAACGTACATTCCCGATGGAACACAAAAGGTTTTTTCCTCTGGCAGCACAACCACGTGTTTGAGGTACCGGCGCAACAGGCCGCTATCAAACAAGATCCTTTCTTTCTCGAATTCATCGGTAATGTGCCGGAATAACCTCCCCCTGACAGATTCTATATCCCTGCTGCTGCGGTAGATTTTATCTATGAAAATGCGGTGCAGGATGGTTTCGTAGTCGAAGGGGCTGGAATCCTTTAAGAACCTGTTTTCAAATCCTTCGTATTCAACCCGCACGCCCGGAGCAAGCCGGAACACATCCCCGATTTGAAGAAATTTTGAAGAGTCCATTGGGTTTTGCTGATGAATTGCACAGCAAAATTAAGTGGTTCCAGCTATGTAGTAAAGAGATTTGCTATTTATAATATCACAGCCTCGATACCGATAGTGCCAAAATAAAAAAGGATACTAAGCCTCTCTGAATGCTCTACTTTATTCCCCTAAAAGTTATTTGGCGAGGCGCACCGCTTCCAGTACTCTATAATAAACCTCAATGTGTCTCTGATCTCATTGAAGTTAGAAGGCTTCACAAAAAACCCTTGCGCAGAACTGCTATATGCTTCAATTACTACCTGATGGTTGAGCGCAGTGGTAAAGTATAGATAAGGAATGCATTTAAGATTTAGCGAGGCGTTTTCTTTGAGCCTCCTTCTAAGTGCCAACCCGTTCAGCCTTGGGAGATTAATGTCAGATAGTATGATAAAGGGAGGCGGTATATCACTTGTCAGATAATCTAATGCTTCTAGCCCATCAGGAAAATAGACTCTATTATTCGAATACCCAAGCTCTTCGAAAGCTTGCTCGAGTAATAACTGGTCATCGTCGTCATCCTCAATGATGATTATATCGCCATTTTTATTCATTGCGAATTGCTGGGTAAGTAAGTTTTGCAAGGTGTGTAAAAACTGATCCAGAACCTAACCATTTGCCAATGAGTATACTCGACGGTAATCATTTAATACCTGAATCCTTCATTACCAGCTCTTCACCTTTGCCGTGTCATGTTAGTGGTGGTGCAAGCTTGTCCCAAGTCGTATATAGCTGAGATGTAAATGCCATCCCCTATATCATCCCTTAGTGCACGCGAGCAAACCCTCCCTGCTTTTGTTGACCAGGTAGAATTACGTGTTTTATGATTTACAATAGTAGAATTGCTATTAAAGCTCACTTGAGAGTGAAATATTTACATCAACTTCCCCCTCTTATGGAAAACCTATCTACGTCAGACGCAGAGCCCATACAATTAGTTACTGAACGAATTGACTTCAGTACTGAAGAAAGCCTTTCAAATGTTTCCATTCTTCTGCTAATTATGGGCGTAATCTCAGCAGGGATATTATTCTTCTCATTAGGCATTGTTAACACGCCATCAATCTACGGAACTAGCAGCAGCTCCGAATTTAGTGGCACCGGCATCGTGCTTTCGATAGGCGTGCTAATGTCTTCAATCGCGACATATTTCTTTCTGCAAGTGGTAGGCAACATTTCGCGCAGCTTGAAAATCTTGGTCGAAAATAATTGATATTCTTGTCAGCCAACCGACGCAATCTCCTCACTCCTGCTTCTACGACAACCATGAGGACGGAAGATCGATTATAATTGAAATCAACGGCTAGCCTTCAAGTAATACAAAAACAATATTAATAATTTACATAGGTAACGTGAAGGACACAACAAAAACGCTTTTGCAGTATTTAGAATACGATCAACTATTAGCCAGATTGAAAGAACTACCAGGAGATCAGGTTGTATACGGAGACTGGGCTATTTCGGAATACCTAGAAAGATATACAAGAATCAGAAGTATACTTCTGTTGGCGATTGAGGCTGAGGTATTTGAACAAATATCCTTTCAAAGGCGGAATAATATCCTCAACTTATACTTAAATGCCTTTCAAAGTAAGGCAAATGCCGCCCAGATGCTATCCTTCATCGATTCTCTCATAGAAGAGGCAGGTCTCGCTAACGTAGAAAGGTTGATATCAAAAGACCTTACTGTTCCTAATGAGATACTGGAATTCGCCAATTTGAAGGAAGAAATTCGGGTTCTTAGAGGCACCATGAAAATGGCTGAACGCTATATTGAGGAAATCGAAAAAGCTAGAACCGTTTCGAATATTAATTCAGGCGATTCTCAGCAACTGAATCATAACATTGCCGCATTGAAAGCAAGTGCAGAGAAAGAATTGTTTTCAATTACCAGCCATTCTTCACAAGTTGAGGCTATGCTGTCAAATGCACGTGTTGCTGAATCTGAAATTGAATCTAAGCGACTTGCCGTGAACACCTTTGCAGGCGAGATAGATCAACACAAGCAGACCATTGACAATTTAGAAGTAAAAGCAAAAGGGGTTGTTGCTAGGGAAAAAAAGATTAATGAGCTTATAGAGCAAGCTGAAATTGCACTTCAACTCACATCAGCACAAGGAATAAGCGGAGCGTTCGCAACTCAACATAAATCTGCAAGTAATTGGACAATACTGTTGTCTTGGATTGCTGGTTGTTTAGCAAGTATTATTGCTGCAATATCAATCACGATTACTTTTATAAGTGAGACGAAGGCGATCCAACCCAACACCGTTCCTAATCCACTATTAAACGAGTACCCATGGATAGTGCTGGTTGGTCGCGCGGTAGCGGTAAGTATATGCCTTTCAGCAGCAGCATTTTGTGCGCGGCAATATACAAAGCAAAAAAACCTTGCAGAGGATTATGCATACAAATCGGTATTAGCAAAATCAATTGTGGCATTTACTAAGGAAATAAGAAAGATTGATGAAGATAAAGCGGTTGAATACCTTGCTACGGTGCTGAGTGAGATCCACAAAGACCCTCTCCGTACACGAATGTCAAAGTCTGATGCACTAAATATTATTGACATACAAAGCGTAATTGAACGTGTAACTGAATCCATCCAAAAGAAGAAGAACATTGATGCTTGAAAATATACGTAAATACCTTAGTCCTACCCGGTGCTTATATTCAAGGACCTGATTTTGACATAGGTAGATTTGTAGTGAAGGACAGGCATTGGCGAATACATGTTGAACCTTATGTCCGACAAAGGTCAGGCATTCTGGCTAGTGAAGGGTATGAGCGAATGGAGGAAGGGAGAATCGAATCGCTTAATTAAAATTTAAAAAATTCCTTGTGGCAAGCCGTTTGTGGCCGTTGATTCAACAAAAAAGATCATTGATACGCTATCAGTTCTAACCATAATTATTATTCCATTATTGACAGCTGGGGTAACTTTACGTGTAAACCGCTCCATCAATAAATATTACGCCACGAATGTTCTACCTAGCTTCAATTAAGATTAAATGGCATAATTATGAATGTTAATTTCGATAATATTCCTTTTACACTGGAAAGAACAGCGACTATGCGAAGCGCTAGTTCACGTCGTAAAATCCACGATGGCGTGTTTGCATTGAAGCTAGGTGATTTGCAGATCTTAGTTAATGGAACTATTTACTTTTCTTGGTTTCCCAGCGACATGGGTGTTCAAATATCAGGATACTTATCATCTGAATTGGATAAGAGTACTTTACTAAGTCATTACCTAATAGATACCCAAATTGCGATTTTCATAAATAACAATTTTTTCGGAAATGGAGTAGTCAAAAAAATGGAGATGGGCGGCTCAAGCTTTGAAGCCAAGCTAAAAGGCCGTGCGTTATTAGGTGCTGAAGATCAATTAGTCGACCGCGTTCTATTTTCAGTTCCTAATCTTAGATCAATTCACGGAACTCACAATGTTCGCCAAACTTCAAGAAATAAGATTCAAATGGCGGGGAATCGCTTCTTTATTGAGAATGAATGCTTTAAGATAACTATCGACCAGCGTTTTGATAGTAATGATGTTCAAGCAGCTCTGGATAGGATTGGAGGATTTGGACTTATGTACAGTGGCCAGCTTGAAAAAAAAGGAAATCAAATTAGCTACACAGAGGCACTTGCAGTTCTCAATTGTTTAAGTCGTTTTTTAAGCCTTATCAACGGGCGAAAAGTTTCTCCATTATTCCTGGTAGGAAAGTTACAAGGGAAAAGGGCGTGGGAGGATTTTACCTTCTTCAAAAACGATCCTTATAAAAGGGTCCACTCGATATTTCCAAATAGATGGAACTCTAATCTTAATGATTTATGGATTGCTTTTTACAATCATTTCTTCAATAATGCTTACACCACAATTTTGAGCACAACGGTCTATTGGTATATTGAGGCAAATGGTAATGATGGAATCGAAGTAAAATCTGTTTTAGCTCAGGCCGGACTTGAGCTTATCTATGATTGGATGGTAGAAGTAGCCAAGTTCACTGTTCCAAAGGAAGTAGGTACAGCTACTGCCGCTGGTAAGATAAGAGCTATTTTGCACATCATTGGACAAATGACTGATGTTCCAGAGCCTTTGCAGCAGTTGTCGCAATTTCTTCAGAAATTCAAAGAGGACGTTGCAAATAAAAAAGACAACCACCCAGAAGAGATTATAGACGCGTGCTTTATTATTGCTCGGATAAGAAATTCATTAAGCCATTCAAGTGATCGTAATAGAAGAAAGATGAAGAAAATACCTGACGTTGTTCTTTCGGAGTCTGTTGTTCTAAGCATGTGGTACATTGAATTAGCAGTTCTTTTTGTTTTGGGATATAAAGGATTTTACAATTCTAGGATCTCCACTGCTCTATGGCGGGGAATGGAGCAAACTCTTCCCTGGATGGAAGACGAGACAAAAATCACAGACTGATCGTTTTGAGGATTATTTCAAATCAGTCCGTTTTGTAGGTGTCAATGAAGGCCCGACTGCTGTTATTTTGATCTCCTTCAATTCTACTCACATTGCCAGCAATTCCTTAATCATGTTGTCCTTGGCGTTTCTAACCATTTCAGACTTGCTATAACAACGTCGCTTCCAAGACCATTTACTCCATCAATACCGGCAGGCCAATGATGTTAATACGGTCCACTCGGTTTACCTAGGACCATTCCCCCGTTTTGGAATTGGCTGAGACCTCTCGATCGAGGTAGTTGTATACTCTCCGCAAGCCCCGTCAGCATAATACTCAGTGTAGGTACTGACAATCACGTAATAAATCCCACTATCAGTTCTAGATTTGTTCACCAACTCTCGGCGGATTAGCATTCCAGCAGGTTTACAGCCCTCTACCGGCTCATCCTCTTCATTATAGTCTGGGAATGGCACATCTGAACATAGATTTGCGGCCTGGATTGACATCTCAATTGAATCAACATCCAGGTCATATTCAACCTGCGATATAACCGCGGCGCTTGCGAGAGGGTGTTTAACCATCCCAGAAAAGTCGAAATCACTACCACAGCACATACCGAGTTCCACTGGTGTAAAGTATTTGATGTTTTTCACCGTCTTTGTGCGAGTAGGCCTTTCAATAAGGAGGTCACCTTCTTCAATTTCTTTTGGAGGCTCTTTCAAGGGAGATAGCATCCCATAGTGAAAGCTGCAATTGTATCTTCCAAAGTCAAAGAATAGCCTCGTAGCAGAAAGGCAGCCGTTCATTACCCGCTGTCCCGAAACAGGAACCCAGCCCAATTCTATACCCGTTGTACTCAGGTAATTTGTTACGTGAGCAAGCGCCCAGCCCTGCTCAGGGAAAGTGTCCGGTCTATTAATTAACCCAAGCCAGTCAGTCACAAATAGGCTTACGCTCTTGAAGTCAGTCGTCTTCTCTCCTTTGTCGGTTTTCGGAACGCATGAATCAGAATAGAACATGTAGGCGCCAGAAAACTCACGTGTTGGTTTATAAGATTCGGGAACCGCCAATTCTGACTTTGAATTATAAGCGGCTTCGTTCAAATTCCATGTCACGCCCTCTATTCCTTTTAATTGCTCGGTCTGATACCAATACTGCTTTTTACCATCAATAGCCTCAGCATGCCTATCTTCGGTCAGATCTAATGTGACTGGTGCTGGCTCGTAAGAAAGATGTGGGAAGTAAGAAATGTGTTCAATCTGAATTTTACCTTCAGGATTGATAAACCAATGTGCGTTGTAGATGAGCTTCAATTCATTCAAGACATCTCTGAGCGTAACCATGCCGGTAATCGCTGCTGTGCTTGCTCCTGGGCGCTTAGCATCAGACATTTGCATCACCACTACATCTTTCAGGTAGTTGTATTTACCTGTCACCGGGTTAATTTCCGCGCTTAAAAATTGAGAAAGTTCCGGTAAAGTTATTTCTGCTATGTCTTCCTCAGCCGTGCCTTTCAGTGACTCCTTGACTAGATAGAAAACGCCGTTATTAAAGCTAAATCCGCGCCAATAAATGTCTGACTCATTTGGATTGTACTGTGCAGTCTTTGGCGTAATCTGGTGAAAGTGAATAGCTTGACCAAATGATTTCTTACCGCTGTTTGGTCGGTAGGCCTTTTTATAATCTAGCCAGTTGATTTCCTTATGCCAATTCGAAAAGATTGCGCTATAGTCATCTCGGGTCTGTACTTTTTTGATTGTGGCCTGTAAATTGTCTTCATCCCATTCAATATCCATCACGTTGAAGTATCCCTGCCAGAATAGCTCCGTGCCGCTGGAGCATGTTCGTTCAATGAATAGAGCTATTTCTTGACAACATTCAACAGCGAAGATTTTCGCATCCCTCAAAAAGTGATAGTCATCTCCGGCAACTACCAACGATCCAACAAATTTCTCGCGAAAAAACACTTCGCCCTCTTCTCTTGCAACAATAATTTTACCAATTGCCTTTGGCTGGATTGTTGCCGTTCTTGTAGCGTAGCTGAACTTATAAATAAATGCCATTTTTGTGTAGTTTAAATGCTTGTCTTATATGATTTAAATGGAACCGAGGATTGGCTTGAAAAGGTTGTCCATACACAGAAAGGACACTAAATAATATCAATTTGGAATTTCCCCGTGGATATGGTATCCTTACCTGTACACCAGAGTTTATGAGAATGAGATATTTACTTTTTTTCAGCCTATTGATTTCCAGCTGCGGCGGAAAATCATCTGAGGTAAGTCCCGAGGCGAAATTTTGCTGGGATTGCACTTTCACTGTCAGCACCCAGGGACACACCGGAAGTAGCAAAAGCACATATTGCAATTTGACCAAGTCCCAGATGGAGGAAGCTAAGAAGCAGGGAATTTCGCAGGCCAGCGGTGGAGGGATGACTGCTACGGGAACATGCATTAAACAATAGCGATACTTGATCGCAACCTGCTCAAAGTTTCCAGGGCTACTCACTACCCTCATCAATGCTTATACCGGTCCTTCCTGACCTCCAATGTCAAGCGCAACCCGCTTTTTGGTAATGGGATCCTCCACAATCCAGGGAACAGAGGAGGCATCTACCGGTAATTTCATTTCCTCAACTGTTAGAATCCTATAAACTTGATCTGAATCAGACACTAATTGTACACTATTTCTATTTTCCATGGTATTGAATTTAAATTGAGTTGTTACGATGATATTTAGTTTCATAGAGCTCTGAAAAGACGGATAACAGCCCGTACTTGCCTGCATCGACACAGTGCCCATTTCGTTCATATTGCACCTTGGTTTTCGGGTCAGTTGCTTTTTCCTTGACAAAGCCGCCGTTTGGGCTCTCGATAGTTTCCTGCAGATCCTTGATGAATTTCGGGCATCTTATTTCGTCGATCCATATCTCTATTGGCAGGTATCCTCCAAAAATGTCATTCAAAAACTTCCGTAGAAACTCATTGAAGAACTGCTTCTTGTAAACCCGGTCAGATTTAGAGTGGATATACTTTTCAAGCGCCTGACGGACCGCGTTAAATGCTTTTCTTTCGCCAAAGCCCGGAATACGGTTCTCCCCTGATGCGTCACCGCAGTAACTAACCGGTACTGGCCCATAGACTGCCGGGTACTTCTTAATCCACTCCTTACAAACAGCCTCTGCCGTATTATGTGGATGCGACAAACAAAACTCGTCATAGAACCTAACTCGGTACCCTTGCTGCCCACCAACACTGGCTTCTTCAACTTGAAAACAAAGCAGCGTCATATAGGGCCAAACATTGAAATCAAATGTTAAATAACTCGGCATTCCCGGTAAATATGGCACTTGCCTGACATGGGTAGTATAATTGAAATTATAAATCCACTCGTGCCCGTTTGATTCAACATACTCCCAATCACCGTCCACGAAACGCTGATAGTTGATTGGCGTCATATTCGTTTTGAGCGATTCCAGGTACGAACTCGGCACAAAAGGATTATCGGTGACTTTAGCTTGTATATACTTCCATGTTTCCGGTAATGTCCCGTCGACAAACCGGTCGTATATCCTGGTTTTAACCCAGTTTTTAGTAGGATTACACGTACCCAAGACGAGCGGGCGGGGTTTCCTCCCGAAGGTGTTCGGTTCAGCATTCAGCCACGAACCGGCCCGCTCAAAACATTTATCCAACGTCTGCTCCTGAAACTCCGAAAGCTCATCTAGTCCGAAGCCATTCACCTCAAGTCCGTGGAAACGGGTCAAGTCTTTATCCTGGTTGAACGATTCCGGAAAGAGCTGAACCACGGACCCATTATCAAAGGTATATGTCAACTCGGCTTTGTTTCTCGCAACAATGTGCTTACTGTATTCCGGTTTTGAATAAATGTAATTGACGGATGGGACCAAGTTGCTTGTAATCTTTGGCCTGTCAGCCCTCATAATTACCCAACGGCTATTAGGATAGGTTTTCGCTAGCTCTGCCATCACAATCGCCAGCCAGATAGTCTTTGCCCCCCGGATCGCGCCACCATACAGCAGAAACGTCACCTTTGTAGAGGCTAACACTTCAATCGCTTCAAGCTGCTTATTGGTTATCTGCACCGATCTCTAAAATTTTAATTTCGTTTGTTTTCGGATCAATCACACTGAACGGTGTAGATCTTGGTAGAGATGAACTACCACCACCTTGATACAAAGCATGCCTTTCACATGCTGCCTGATCAATCTTATTGAGCTCCTTAATCGCTTCCATATCCCCTTGCGCGGCCTTGAGAAGAAGCTGGGTAGCTGCTACTTTGGCTGCGCCTTCGTTGAGTGTTAATGTGCGCTCCATCATTGTGATCTCTCCATCCTCATCTTCCATTTCAACCCTGATGGTAAACTTCTTTTTACTTTGAAGCTCACGGACCCAATGCGTTAAACCCTTCATCCTGCCTTTGGGATTTCCGGACTCTCCCTTTTCCCAGGATCTTAACGTCCCCCCATTCTTTCCCGGATTTGGTTTCATTCTTGCAGTGTTAAACAGTGTTTAAAAGGGCCTGTATATAATTGAGCATCCCCTCGATTCAAAATGACCCAGACGTCTGCCTGCCCGCAGCCCTTCTGCGTCGTTCAGTGTCATCATTTGCATCCGTAATAGAGGTTTCTCGGCCTCTAAACCGGTCTACAAATCGGCGGATAGCTCTACCCGCTCTTCTTAATAAGTCTCTAACCGTTGTATCTGTTTAGGGTGAATAATTAAAATCCTATCAGGTCGTCTATATTTTTAGGCTTACGGAAAGGCTTTGGCTTTTTGATCTTTTTAGGGGTTAACTCAATCCCCATCTTTCGGGCCAATGCCTCTCCGTTAATGTATTGATCGTCCAACAGGGACAACGAGTTGATTTTCCTTAGAAACTCGTTTCGCTGATCTTCATCTGCGAAATAAACCGCGAACCAAAACTCCGAATTGGTGTTTGTCGCCTTCTCGGACTTCTCACCCTTCGACCGGTCTTTGAAGGCCTTTAACGTTTCGCTGATTTCCTGATTGGCGACATGCTCTGCGCTCTGCTGCTCAGCCCTCTTTTTTGGTTTCAAATTCATGTCAAATAATCCCATAATGCTCATAGCGTTTAAGTTCCAAATCGATCAAAGGGAATATTTCCTTGACTTTCTGGAAATCACCGGGGAAGTGTTCCTTTAAACCGGCCAAAAATCGAAAGTCCCAACCATCGAACGACCTACCCCAAATTTGATAATCAACAGGGAGCCTTATTCCAGAAGCCCTAATTTCATTTACCACTTCTTCATTTGTCCAGTCAAAGACCGGAAAGAATTGCTTCCGTTTTTTGTTTTCGGGACCGAACCTAATAATGGAGGTTCTTCTATTCAATGAGTCGCTCATACGGTTACCAACAGCTACATACGTATCCTGACTGATTCCTAAATCCATCTTTGCCAGGGAGAAAATATCATCGTAACCGGCTTCATACAGGTCAGCATCGTATATCGCGTCCAGATTACCCGGCGATTGGTACATAAAGCAATTCAATTGTCGGTAAAGGCTGGGGTTCGGGAACTGTTGAATCCTTATTCCCAACGTCTTCTCATAATACTCGATCTGAACTCGCTGGAATTCGAGTCCAGGGGCCATATACAGGAACACAGGATAGACTTTCGTGAAGTGCTTCTGCATCTGGATCCAGCCAGCAATACTATCCTTCCCCATTGAAAAAGATAATACGCCAATGCCGCCGCTTTGCTTTGCAATTCGTTTGCAGAGTTGATCTGAATCTTCTAAAAGTCTAGCGTCTGTTATCATGGCTTTGTCGTTGCAGGAGCTGGATTCGAACCAGCGATCTCTTGGAGGTTAACCAAGCGAGATGTCCAGCTTCTCTATCCCGCGGTTGGTTTTCTTAGATTTCCTCCTTACCTGGATTAATATGGCTTAAAAAAGGTTTCAATTCCATGGCCATTACTTCCGGCATCTCTACATGCGCTTCTTTTTGCTTGAAGAACCCGGTACGGTTCCGAAGCCAAATGATAATCGCATTTACATCTGCTGGAATATGCCGCCTAATCTCAACTGGCTTCATTTCTGTGCCGTTCTCAGCCGTCTCTATCTCGACCAGGCCTTTCTCAATCTGTTCATATCCCGTAGCACGCTTAAACAAGCTGTGAGCCACTTTCGCATCAGCTACTGTTTTGCCTTGCTTCATGCGTTTTGAGAATTCACCATGCTGACTTTTCCAATTATTGAGCGTTGCTTCGGATACGTCAAATACGAAAGCGAGATCAGCATCAGTGAGCCCTACACAGCACAGCCGATAGGTTAAATCAGGGTGCAATTCTGGCTTAAAATTAGAGGGCCTGCCGCTCGGACGTCCTAAATCTCGCTCTTTTTTCATCTATTTTCTAGTACAACTTCCTACTAATGAATAAAATACATTTTATTGAGACTACCAAACTTTTGACACTAAAAATATCACCCTTTAGATATTTTCAAAATCATAGATTTTTTTCTTAATCCTCAAACCTACGAATCGGAAACGAACCGGTTTCCTTTTGTATCTGAATCACACGGTCCATCACTCCATCATCACTGAGCATCTCCACGGTATTGGCAAAGCCAAGGATTGTTGCAACGTCGTCACTAAAAATCGTTACCTCACCGGTTTTTTTACATTTTCTGAACCGAACAGGTCTCCCCATGTAATTATCAAGATAAACCGTACTTTGATCGGTTTGCGCTATAATGATCATAGTTAATATTTGTTTAAATGGTGTTCAATGATTCCCGCAATTCTGTAACCTGTCGTATGAAAAGAGCCCTATTTCCTTGTTTGCTGCGACCGGTGAACGCCTGGATGTAATTAAGCCTTCCAGTTAAGAATAATTGGATATCACAAACACGGTCATAAGGTTTATCCATTGCTAGCGTCGTTAATGTTATTTTTTGCTCCATGGCTGTTTGTGGAAGTTTGAAAAGCCAATCCCAATGCTCCTCAAGGTCGAAAGCAAATGCCTCCGATTCCCAACTATCTGACTGTTCAGGTAAAAGACTCGTCGTAGCAAAATCTGGAGCCGGAGAAGGATCCACGTGGCTGACAATTTCCGGAGGCGAGATAACGGCAATCTCTTGAACAACAGGTGTAGCAATACGTTCCAGATAGTCGGCCATGTCCAGTCCTTCGATCCGCTCGTCATCGGTTGCAACCTTCTCTAGTATTTCTGACACCTTAAAATCAGCCACATGCTTGAACTTCTCGGCCTTTTCTGACCACTTATGAAACGCTTTGCCTGATGGTGATAGATCAGGATATAGAATCACTTTCCGGCCTTTCAGCGCACTTATTCGGTTTTCCGTAAAGTAGTCGAGTGCACCCATAGCCAGACACAAAAATTTCGGGAAAAAGGGTGTTGCAATAATTGCGGTTTTTGGGCTTTCGAAAAGAGCGATAGGCTTTCCCGGATACCTGTCCAATAAGTGTTCACCGAACAGGCAATCTACCCTCATATCTTGATTTTCGTATCCTTCTAACCACTCGGTGTCTTTTGGTACGAGCTTATGTATCCAAACAGTCCGACTATCCCCATTAATTTTCACCGTGTGCCCGGATTCGTCAAACTGCTTCACTTGGCCGGCTCGTATGTTCCCTTTTTGACTAACAAACCAAAACACAGCGGAGCCCGGCCATACGTCGTGATTCCCGATCAAATACTCCCTTCTCAATGACTTGACAACATCAGACGAGAAAAGCCTTGCTAAATGTTTGATCAGTGTATTTTCCTCACTTTGAAAGTAAGTGCTTTTCAGCAACTCTCTGGGCAGATTGACAACGGGTTTTACTGGCTGTTGTTTTCTAATAGGTGCCGGAACGAACCCGTCTGGTTTATCTTCTCTTCCAAAGCCATCTTTGTAGGGGTTAAGATGATACCCGCATGAATCAGCACGGTTGCAGCGCCCATAATTCTCGGGTAATTCCTGTCCAGTCTCAACGTCGATGTATGGTGCAAAACTTTTCCGGGCTCCGCAGGATGGGCAAGTGATCCGATCAGACGGCGTCTTGTATTTTTTTAGCGTGTACTGATATTCTGCGGTGTTTGTCATATCCTGATTCCCACTTGGAGTGGGGTAATTTGTTGATTCTTGGTTTCAGGCTGAGGTAAGGGTAATTCCCCTATATATATAAGGGGTAATTTACCCCGACCTTACAGGGTAGCGGTACCCCGAATTACCCCAAATTACCCCGCTCGTTATTTAGGTAATATAGATCGCCCTCATGCTTTAAGATATCCTGGGCCTCCCCGATTTTGAGATAGTTCTTTGCGGTCCTGTCGCTATTGATTTTGTTCACTTTCATTATCGCTTTGACGGCGTCATTATGTCTGTATCCGGTTGGCTCTGCAAGCGCAGCCACCAGGGCCGCTCTGGCCTTCTCAATTTGCTTTTCATCCCGTTCCGCATCTCTGTCGGGCGCGTCGACTTGTATGTGATATCCTTTGTCACTGTCATATTTGAAGCATATTGGATCGAAATCACCAGCCTTTCGAGTGGCCTTTCCTCGCAGTATTGAGATTCCGTCGCGTGCCTCGATGGTAAGTATACCATAGCATTTTCGTTGCAGGTAGCTGCCAAAATGCCCTCGTTCCTTATCTCCGCCAGGGTTGGTATGCACTACGATAATCACTGCACAGTTGAACCGTATCGCAAGGTGTGTGAAGTATTCAATTATTTCCGCAGATTTTTCTTCATCGTTCGCTGACCGTATGTAGTCCGCCCCACCATCAATAAAAATTGAATGGATCCCGCTAAATTCCTGGGCGGCTGATTCGCATATCTCATTGGTCACATCCCGATATTCATTCATTGATAGCTGCCTGATATTATAGCACAAGAAGTTGTTCGGGGTAGCCCGCAATCCGGCACGCCGTAATGTTGTTTTGATGTTGTATTGTTGGTCATACTCCGATTGTTCCGTATCCATGACGACGACCGCCAGCCCCGCGGGATTTGGTTTGACTTGAATCGCGGGGAAACCATCAATATCACCAAATTTTGAGATAGCCCCAGCAGCCAGCACGCTGCTCACAGCCGTCTTTCCTGCTTTGGGAGGTGCGCTAATTCCTGTTATATTCCCTGGGCTTGCCACGCCTTGGTCATTCCAGGTTATAATGGGCTCTGTGTTTGGGTATGTTTTTTCTGCTGTTACCCGTAAATGCTCATATTTGCTAAGTGCATTTCCTAATAGATCAGTCTGCTCCCGCTCAATCGATTCTAAAAAATCATTCACCGGCAGCCTCCTTTCCGAACTGGTAGTACCAGTCATAAAATTGCTGGAAGGTCTTTGTAATCAAATAGATACCTCCTGCCGTCTCGACTTCTTTCTGGTACTCGCTTTGCCCATTGCTTTGGCGATCATTTCCTATTTTTACTTCGATTTTTACCGATCGGCCCCTTATGGTCGCGGAGATATCCGCTGAGCCAATTCTGGCACTTGACTTGATTCGTGTGACGCTGCCGATGATCTTACGCCTACCGATACCATCAGTGATGATTTTGCGCGTGTCTAGGATTCTACCCTCCACGGATATACGTTCAGCCTGATGGCCGTTCAACTCCAGCCATTTGATTATCGATCTGGTAAGATCATTTGCTGTTTTGTCACGATAGCGGGGCTTAGGAATGGCGTTCTCTGGAACATTCGGACTTTTAAGCTTCAATGCCTCAAAGGCCGTTGAATTCAAGCGGGTTAACGCCGAATTTACTTTAAAAGTTAACTCCTTTTTCGTACCTTCGTCTCGCCCAAAGATCTCCGGTTCGATGTATGTTTTCGACATGCTCGGACCGGTTTATTTTTTTGAATAAATTTTGCCCTCCGCCATGTATACCTCCAGCTCAGACCTCAAAAAGTATAACTTTCCAAATCGCTTACGCCTAGGAAGGCGATCCCCTTTCTGATAGATGGTTTGCTCCGAAATGTTAAGAAACTTCGCAGCTCCTTTAATATCCAGAATTTCTTCTTTCGCAACCGGCGCTGGGCCATTCTGGGCCTCAATGATTCGGCGAATCTCTTGAACCTCTCGGAGTAGTGAACCAACAGCCTGAGGTAATAAATCAAATGTGATTGTTTGTTGCATTACTTCACCATTTTGTTTGATGAGGCAATGTTAATAGGTGCATAACAGGTGCATCTATAAGTGCACGCACCTATTGATGCACCTTAATTATGTCAGCAAAATCATCTCGCGCCAAATCCTCGAAGCGTTTGGAGTCATACCGTGGTTTCTGACCTCCAAGTAAACCATTTATTGCGTTCTCAATATCATTGGCATTATTCCCAATTGCCTTCTTGAGATGTTTACAGTAATCTATTTTAGTGCTGTTCGGGTGCTGTCTCTCAATGAATCGGATGAAACCCACATGTTCAAGCATTGCTATCTTATAGGGTAAGTTGCCATCAGTTAACTTCCTAACCAATGCCCGATTTTGGTCGCTTGATAAGGATTTGGTTTTCTCTAAGGTAAAGAAATTATTCTCTTTGAGTGACTGCCAAAGTTTTGAAAACTTAGTATCGTCCTGCTCTGGGGCAACATCTCTGTCAGTTAATACTTCGCGCGGAAGTAGTTGGGTTGGCCCCCCAAGAGAATACTTCCAGAACATTCTTTTAACGCAGTTAATTAGAGGAGCAACATCATAGAGCAACTGAAATGCACTTGAAAGTTTTTCAACTTTATGCTCTTCCGCTTTACGTGTGGCCTTGCCTATATGATTTAGGACATAAGGAAAGAATTGCAGTAAATTAAAATACTTTTCCTCTAAAAGAGGAAGGTTTAATTTGGTTAGAATAGCGGCACCCCGTATTTGTTTTTTGCTATCAGCCTCCTCGAACTCTACTTCTAGCTCATAGATCACTTTCTTTATCAACGCCGGAACAAAGCGTCCGGGGGCACGGGCTTTGAAATCCGCATCGCGCTTCTCGATCTTCTCTAATACATCTAAAAAAGTCTCGATATCAGGAATCGAAGTATCCATGATCCGATTGTAGACAGGGATGTTAAACTTTTCCCAAAGTCGCTCCTCAGAAGCGATTGTATGAAGTTTACTCAATCCTGAGGATTTGATTTCCGATAAGAGTTCCTCTTCGTACACAAGGAAAGCCATCACTGGATCCGCTGGTTTTAATAGATCAAATGCGTAAGAAGCATATCTCATTTCCTATCGTGTTTATTTCGTCTACGGTTTATGACTTGCTGCTGGGTATCTTCCTTGCGTTAATCGCAAGTGGTGTAAAGATCAGATGAGCGCTTTCAAATATTTTTTGGTTTTCTCGTCATCAAAAGATCCCAGGTACGCCTCTGTAGTTTTAATATTTGCGTGACCAAGTGCCTGGCTGATGAATGCAATTGGAGCCTCAGACTGCAAAAGGATGGTGCTAAAACTATGGCGGGCCGCATACGTGTTGACATCACCAGTTATTTCTAATTGTTTCGCGATTCCCCTCATGTATTGATTTGTAATCTTTATAACCTGCTGGATCGTCTTTTTCTGCTGTTCAACATCCATGCCCTCCTTCAAAATATCGAACAGAAAAGAAGATGGCCTAGAACTTTGCGTTTTCCAGCGATCTATGACCTCCTCACTAAATGGAATCAAATTAATCCGAATCCGCTTCGAGCCTCCCTTCGTAGCTCTTGCAGTCTTTTGCCGGACAAAGCTGATTTGGTTAGTTTCAAGATCCAGGTCTGCCACTTTCAATTTCAGTATATCAGCGAAGTTCATACCATTGCTCAAATAAGAGAACACCCACAGGTCCCTGGCGCGCTGCTCAAATCCTGGCTTGCATGGATAGTTGATGATTTTCATTACATCCTCCTTCTTTAAAGCCTTTTTGATATTGGCGCCTGCGGGAATGATGTACCTATTCTTCCCAAATGGATAGCATGCCCTATCTACGTGGCCGGCTTCAATTGCGTCGTTGTAAACACTCCTCAAATGGCGGCAATAGATTCCGACAGTCGTTAAAGATGCAGGGGTGTCCATATTCGGGATCTCGCCAGGCTGGACTTTCTTCTTTTGCGCCTTTCCGTGAACAAGCATCCACTGCTCGTAGACTTTCAGGAAGTCCTTTGTGATATGTTCGAACCTTAAAATAGGCGGCTGTTCCGCTGGCACATTGCGCTTCGGTACGGGTGAATAGTTTAAGAATTCAACTTTGTCCTCATCAGACATGGAATTAATGAAACGAAGTAGGGATTTACCAACAAGCTCATAATTCAGCGCGTTACCCAGCCTGGATTCTCGCCTCATGAGAGCCGCCTTTTCATTGAGTGCCGCCAGTACATTGGTATTGTCTACGTTTTTATTTTCCTCCGGTGTTTCATCTAAAAAGCTTTCTCGAAAAGCCTCAAAGCTAAATGGGGAAATACTGCTTGCTAGATGGGTGGCTTTATCTATGTACGGACGAAGCTTGTTGTATAGTAAGCGTATCTCCTCAGCTACCCTTTCGTTTCCGGTTTCGTGGTATTTAACAAGTCGCTCAAAATCCTTCTCTGAAATCAAAACCCCATTCTTAATGGGGAACGCGAAACGCCTCTGCGTTCTTTCGTGAGTTATCCGTAACTTGACAGAAACGAGGTTCGACTTAGTACGCTCAAAGGAAAGTTTGACAGAAGCTATTTTCTTATTCATATGCAGAGAAGCTCCCAGACTAATATGTGAAGTGTCGCCTACGAACTAGCCTACAATACTAATAAAAACTCAGCAAACAGACAATAAGCATTGATAACTAATATTCATTTATATAACTCATTACTAGCGCTTTGTTAAAGAGAGAGCAAGAATTAATTACCCAGTAGATAAACAAAGTTCACGACTCATAATCAGTAGGTGCCTGGTTCGATTCCAGGTGGGCCCACATTGATAATCAAGGACTTACGAGGTGAAACTTGCGAGTCCTTTTTTTATTTGCAAACATTTTGTGCATAATGCACCTTGTGTTCCAGACTCTTACCAAACTCGAAAACGGTGAGTTCCCTGGTTCTATGCAATGAATCTCACCCTCCGATGCGCGACTTAGCGCGCTGCATTAAGACAAAAAAAGGAAGCTAGCGCGGACTCGAGCCATCCTCCAATGTCCCGTATAGCCTCGCTTCTCCTGAAAAGCAAGAATAATTAGCTGCGGTCTGATTCCAAATTCGAGGCATTTGACAATTTAACTTGCTCGTTATAAGCTACTGGCATTGGATACCAGCCTTTAATGGAATTCATCTCTTATCAAATACTCATAGTGCCTCGGAGCTTGCAAGGAAAGGTTTGTAGAATATTATCTATTTTCGATAATGCAAATCCAAATCTGAGCCCACAAAGTGACACGCTATACTTTCCATATCATTTCACTGTTCTTTTTTATATTCCTTTTGCCGAGCTATGTCAGAAGCCAACAACACAAGTCAGCTGAGGGGGCAGACACTTTTCAAATCTCACGATTCACCGACGACGAGGGACTTCCTCAAAACAGTGTTAAATCGATCAACCAGGACATGATGGGAAATATCTGGATGGCCACTGAACGGGGACTAAGCCGTTATGATGGCCGAAAGTTCGTTAACTTCCAGAATTTTGGCAGTTCGTTTGCCGGAAATAACATCAGAGGCTTTTTTTTACATCCATCGAATCCATCCCGTGACTTACTGGCACTTACACACGACGAAAGGTGGATCAGGATTAAATCCGGAAAGGCGACAATTGATTCAACTCTGAAGAGTTTGCCTCTTGTCACCCTGCCTGAGGATACGTTGAAGCCCGTACCTGTTAGAATCGAAACGCTTCCGTTTCCCTATGAGACCAGCATACAGGATCTGATACACAGGGTCGTTGCGACCTACCCTGGTAAAAACGGTGTCCATTTTACTTATAATGGCCAGTCTGTGGATGTGTACCGCAAAAGCACACTGCAAAGGCGGTTCGTGTTGAAGGACAAGTCATTCTTTCGGTTTTTCCAGCTCGGGAGAGACTTTTATTACCTGGATCACGATGCGCTTGCATTTCGCTTCGGCGAAAGGGGAAACAGCGCCGAAATGGTCTCCGTGAAGGGGATCCATGCGCCAGATAGGAAAGGTGCCCCTGCATTCGAGATTTATTGGAATAACGCTGCCGGTCAGGTGTTCCTGGCTAGCCGAAAGAGCCTTACATGCTTTCTGTAGGAACGGATGGAGCATTACATGCCGATCAACTCCTGAAAGGCTTCGACCTCCGGGAACATTCGATCATAAGCGTCTTTTATGAACAGAAAGCCGGCCACCTTTTTCTTGGAAGTCACACGAATGGCCTTTATGTAATTAAAAGACGCGTATTTCAACCAATGACTTCGGAATTGTCTAACAACGTATTCTACGGTCAGACGTTGGCGGACGGCAATTCCATTGTGACTGCCACGGGCATCCGGTTTTCCCGCGACCCGAAAACCGG
The DNA here is from genome assembly GCF_000701505.1 of Dyadobacter crusticola DSM 16708. Taxonomy (GTDB): domain Bacteria; phylum Bacteroidota; class Bacteroidia; order Cytophagales; family Spirosomataceae; genus Dyadobacter; species Dyadobacter crusticola. Next base: position 161,453 of record NZ_KL370787.1, read on the forward strand.
CCAAGCAATTTCCAAACGGCTGCCTGCTATTGCAAAGGCGAACAGTTGGGGTGGATACAGCGTGATAAAAGACCGGGTCGGACATTTTTGGACTAAAAAAGCAGGGACACTATTCTGCTTAGACAGTACCGGAGTAAAAAAACTTAAAAGCTGGACCCTTAGTGGTCCTATAACCCTGCTTTATCAGGATACACAAGACCGGATATGGATGGGCACCAATAATCTCGGCTTGTATTACATAGATCCTTTTGCAGATCAGCCAGTGCCGCGGCAATTCGAGACCAGTAAGCTCCGAGACATCTCCTGGTTGGAGCGCCAGCATGAGGACTGGCTTTGGATCGGAACAGGATATGGACTTTTTAAACTGGATTTACGCAACGGGAAGCTGACTAAAATTGAAGAGCTTCACGATTTTTACATACGCAGCATTCATGTTCCGCAGGTAGGTGAAGAAGTATGGATTACCACCTATGCGGATGGCTTTTTCCTTCTCAAAAACGGAAAGCTGACCAGATTTCCGCTCGACAAAGACGGCTACCTGGCCAGCTCACATTGCATTTTTGAGGATCGAAACGGTTTTTTTTGGGTAACTACCAATAAAGGGCTCTTTCAAATCCAAAGGGCCGATCTGCTGAAATATGCCGCCAAGCCCTTCCCGATCTATTACCACTACTACTCCAAAGGGGCGGGCTTTAACACCAACGAATTCAATGGGGGTTGTCAGCCGTGTGCTGTAAGAATGGAAAACGGCTTCATCTCGCTACCTTCAATTAACGGACTTGTTTGGTTTGCACCAGAACAGATCAAACCCGAAGTGCCAAGCCAGCCAATCAACATCGACGAGCTAATCGTGGACAATAAGCTGGTCGCACTGGATAAAAGGGAAGTTATTGTACCGGCCGGCAGGCCCCAAATGGACGTTAAAATCAACACGGCCTATTTCGGCGACCCCTACAACCTGCACCTTTCCTACCGGGTGTACAAGGATGAAAAACCGTTGACGCAGTGGAAAGATATTGACAGAACCTTGAAGTTTTCGATCCCTTTTACAGGCGGCGGCAGCTACCGGCTTTGTATCCGCAAGATCACAGGGTTTGGCCATAAAAACCAGCTCTACAAGAATATAACTCTACAAGTAGAAAAGCAGTGGTTTGAAACCTGGCTATTTTTTATCAGCATGGTCTTTGCAACAGTTTTGTTGATAGCAATAGCCGTGCGAATGCGTCTGCATCGAGTACAGATGCGCAACCACGAGCTCGAAAAACAAATCGGCGAGCGCACCAGCGAGCTTCAGGTCGCCTTGGTCGAACTTGAATCATCCCAAAGTCAGCTTTTGAAGCAAATTCACCTGCAATCACACATGATGGCTTCCATAGCCCACGACGTCCGTACGCCTTTACACGCAGCAATTCAGGTCAGCCAACATATGAAAAAGCTCATCCGCCAAAACCAGAATGAGCATGCACTCGCAATGGCTGAAAATATTCAAGATGTGATGGTTCGCGTCAAGGACACATTGGAAAGTTTACTCACCTACGTAAAGCTAGCCATTTACAAGCGGGAAATGAAGAAGGACTTAGTCGACCTGCATCAACTGCTCGAGCGCAATTTCAAGCTCTATGCCAACAGTGGCAAAATTCATCCAAATACATTCATTAACGAAATCCCTGTTGGCACGATGTCAAGGAGCGTTCCGCAGCTACTGGATATCGTGGTTCATAATATTGTGGATAACGCAAACAAGTACACCGATGCTGGCACAGTCAGAGCCTATATTCAGCATGCCCCAGCTTCGATAATATTGGTCATTGAGGACTCAGGCTACGGCATTCCAGTTCCCGCCATGGAATGGCTGAATGCTACTGAGGCATCTACACTACCAGTTGCCAGTACCGGGATTGGCCTAGTGATCATCAAGGAGCTCGCCCCGTTTGCCGTGAACAATCTTCATGTGAAACTACTTAGTCCGGGAACAGCATTTTACCTTGACTTAGCTACAGGGGAATAAGACATATGCCGTTAATAGTACTGTCCTTTCTCTTTTGCTTTTTTCTCGAGGTCAAACAGGCTGGTTGCGCCCAGTTTCGAGAAAATACGGGATTTGAACGTGCTGATCGTATTAGCCCGCAAATTGAGCGCAAGGGCAATTTCTTTGATCCACTTCCCCTCCAATAACAGATGCATAACCTGTTTTTCCCGCGCTGAAAGGTGAACATTAGCCGATCCCTTGCCCGTTTCATGCCCGCCTGAAAACACTACCATCAATTGTCGCTGCACATCCGCGCTTACATAGCGCTTACCATTAAGAACCATTTCTACCGCTCTTGTAGCCTCCACAGGATCGACTGACTTTTCGAGATAGCCATCCGCTCCGGCAATTATGTAGTCCATTGCGATTTGACGTTCATCCGCGGCTGAACAAATCAAAATACGTACATCCCTGCGTTCGGCCCGAATCTGTTTCACCATATCAATACCTGTACCTCCGGGAATATCGATATCAAGAATAATTAGCGAAATATCTGGATCGGAAAAGTAGCGAACCGCATTATAGTAGTTATCTGCTTCTAAAAACTCAATGTTATTACATAAGTCTTCTAGAATGAATTTTATGCTGTTGCGGATCATAAAATGATCATCGACAATTAATGCTCTCACTTAGTCTGTTGATGGTACAAAGGTGTTACTGATAAAGACAATTATGCGATTTACTTGCAAATCTACTCTAAAGGGGATATCAGCCGCATGACATAAGCCACTTCTCACGTCAACCTAACATGTTACTCATTTGCATTTTCACTTTTAGCTGTGGTATGCTGGCAATACCCAGCTTCTTGAAGATAATCCTTTTGTAATTACTGACGGTATTGGGACTAAGCCCAACAGTCTGGGCGATCTCGCTTCGTGACCTTGTCGAGACTAGTAATTTGGCAATCAATGTTTGCTTCGCTGTGAGCCCGATGGTGTCCGAAGTACTGCTTAGTTGGGAAAGTAAAAGCTGCTCTATATCACTGCTTACATATTTGGTATTCGGATTAAGGGCCGAGGTGATCACGGCGTCCTGAACTTCGGAGGATGTTGCCCGTTTAGAAACGAAGGCAGTGACTCCAAGACGAATATAAAAGTAGATGTCCAGCAACTGGTCACCCAAATCTACCAGTATGCCTAGTTCAGGAAAATCGTTTTTAATGGTCTTGATTAAATGGACGCTCTTGCTATCGCGGGTGGATACCGCATCTAGCACCAAAATTTTAAAATCGTGTTGGTAGATGATTTCTCCTGCCCGTTGAAGGGAGTTTACCTCGAAGAAGGTGCCCAGCGGAAGCCTGGCTGCAACCACAGACTGCAGGCCTAAAGAGAAAACATGATTGCTTGTAACAATTAATGCATTCATCTAGATAAAATTGGGTTTAGTAGAGTTAATGGGGACGTGGTAAAAATCCGGGCAGTAAGTTACTGCCCGGATTTCGGATCTGGTATTACCTGATCACGGCCACTTTGTGTGTGCTGATAGTGCCGTCGAACAGGGTCATAGTTATGGTGTAGCTACCCTGTTGAAGCTTAGAAACATCAATCCCTTCGGAAGTTAGTTTCTGGCTCTGGTAGATCTTTACACCGGCAGCGTTATGTAAAACAACTTGTTTGATCTGCTGATAATTGCGGACCATCAACCGGTCGCTCACCGGATTAGGATAAGCGGTCAGCTGTGAATGCACATCCAGGCGAACGCTTCGGATAGAGCTATAAGCGAAGGTTTCGTCCAAATCAATCATTTTCAGGCGGTACAGGTTCTGGCCATTTACTGGCTGCGGATGCACGAACGTGTAGCCCACCTTCACCCTGCTTTCCCCTGTGGCCAGCACCGTCCCTACTTTCTTCCACGCTTTGCCATCAATGCTATGCTCGACCTCAAAGCGGTCAGAATTCGTCTCCTCGGTCGTCAACCATGCAAGCATAGCAGCACCTTCCTGGATACGCGCTTCGAAGCTCACCAGCGTAACTGGCAGCGGTGCACCCCATTCCAGGCTGTAAATCGCTGGAGTGCCTTGTACACCAGCCGCATCTACCCAGGCATATTCGAACGAGGTGTTGATATCGCCAATCGTTTCTTCAGTGAACTGCACCTGCAATTTAAGCGGATCAAAGTTCCTGATTTCCACGCCGGCCATAACAGGCTGGCCATTATAAAGCAATGTAGTATTGGTCGGCAATACCGTGATTACCACTGCCTTGCCAGACAACGAGCCGCTTGTCGGCTGGTCTTCCGGATCACTACCGGTCAGCTCAGGCAGGTTTCCGCTCAGGTTGGTGATCTGGCCTACGACCGGTTGCTCGATGATCCGGTGGTACGGATCGGCCGATGGCGCCACTTCGATGCCGAAATTGGCATTGGTGACGTTTACATTCAAGACCGTCACATTGGTCAGGATACCATTGACGGCATCATCACTGCCTGCGCCTACCCCAAGGTTCTCGCCCATATTCAGCCAGCCGTCCGGAAGCGATGGCGTAGTAGAACCGGCTGCGGTCTGGTGCAGAACAATGCTGTAAGTTCCCGGAGAAGTAATTCCGAAATCGAAAGATCCATTTGCGTTGACAGGGACTGTTTTTATGGCCGCGCCCTTGGAATCGAGGAGCGTCACGTATAACTCAGAAGGTATTGAAACCGGGGAAGTCGTGTTCACGGTCACATCCTTTAACCCATTGGCATCATGAAAGACATTACCCGACAATGAAACTGGGGCTAGGCATTCCTCTGGCGCTCTCATCATCACATTAACGGATCTGACCAGTTGGCATTGACTTGCATTGTCAGTTATAGTTACTGTATAAGTGCGTGGAGAATTCGTGGTCACAGTCGGCTTGGCGATAAATGCATTGGACAGACCAACCGATGGGCTCCATGCGTACGAATAGCTGCCCGAAGAGGTGACATTCAATGGCAAAGCAGCCGAAGTACCTCCACAAATGGCTATATCTTCCACGGTTGCTGCTATGGTGTTGGGGTTAACCACAACCACCACTTCCTTGTAGTTACTGCAACCAGTTGTCAGGTTCGTTTGCGTCAAACGGTAGGTTTGTGTTGAAGTAGCTGCCACAGTAGTCGACGTACCGTTGGGACTGGCCACACCGGTCACCGGGCTCCATTGCCAGGTTGTATTGGCAGCAGGGGCGCCTACCAGCGAGAGCGTCGCAAGGCCTCCTTCACAAATCGCCGTGTTACCTGTGATCGAGAAGTTCGCAGGGGTATTGACCGCCACCACTACCTGGTCAGTTACTGTACATCCGTTCAGGGTGACGCTCACTGTATAGGTTGTTGTGACTGTCGGCCGCACTGTTGGCTGAGCCACATTGGCAGGGCCTACAATTCCCGCGCCTGTCCACGAGTAGGTAGCACCCGCTATCGCGGTCGTACCGATTACGGTCGATTCTCCCGGGCAAAGAGTCGCATCTGACCCCGCATTAGCTGTTGGACTAACCTTTACTTCGTCGGTAAACACACAGCCGCTTGGCAAGGTAACAGTAACCGAGTAGGTCATTTCCCTGGTTACCGTTGCTGTTGGATTGGCGGCCGTGGTGCTGTTTAAACCTGTGGCTGGCGCCCATAGGTAGGTCGCTCCCGCTCGTGGGGCTGGATTACCTGCCGCACCATACCCGATCGCGATTGGTCCCGCCGGGCAAACGTTCTTGTCCGTCAGTTCGAGCCCGCTAACCTGGTTAACAGTTACTGTAACCTGGTCAGTAGCGGGGGTGGTACATCCCGGATAGCTTACTTTGACAACATAGGTCGTGGTAGCTGAGGGATTAAGCACGGTTGGGTTAGCGATAGCATTACTGCTCAAACCGGTGGCAGGCGTTACACCGTCTGCCATAAACCATTCGTATTGCGCAAACGGCTCGGCTTCACGACCTAGCTGGACCGGCTCTCCCTGACAGGTAGTTACCGCCGCACCCGCATATTCTCCCGCAGCAATTGTATTGCGAAGAACAACGGTGTCTTTGGCAACGCAGTTGGACAGCGGATCAGTGACCGTCAGGATAAAACTTTGTGGTGCCGTCGCGGCAAACTGGACCTGGGGTTGGGCATCAGTCGGACCGGTGCCGTTAGTCCATGCAGCATTGGAAGGCTGCCATGAGTACGTCCAGTTCGTGCCGTCCGGTGCGGGGCTTCCTAAGGTAACGGTTGCCCCGTTACAAACGGTGCGGTCGTTGCCTGCATCAGCCACCGGCGCCGCTACGTTCACTGTTACCGAGGCCTGGTTAGTACAGCCGGTAGCAGTTTCAGTTACTTCTACAATGAACTGCGCCGTGGAAGCAACCGTGGCCGTTGGATTGGCAACAGTAGCACTGCTGAGCCCTGCCGCAGGTTGCCACAGATAGGTGAAGCCCGATACGGGCGCATTACCAATCTGGACTGCGGTGTTTGGACAGGTGTTCTTGTCCTCGGTTGGGAAAGCAGGCAGTGACCACCCTGGCCGGTTAATAACGATCGACTTGCTGCAAGTGATGCTGGCATCGTACTTGTTGGTCACTGTTAGGGTGATTGTCGCCTGCGAAGTGGAAGTGATATTGACCGAAGAAGCCCGGTAATTGTCCACCAGATTTGCAGGGCTCCACGAGAAATTGTAGTTAGCAACGTCGCCAATGGTAGTTCCCAGCTGCAAGGCAGTCGTGCCAAACACTTTGGGACAGTCCTGCGCAGAGAGTGTTACGATTTCGAAATCACAACCCTGGCCCGCACAAGCCTGTACGAGTACATCGGCGGTACAAGAAACGCCATTCAGCCTTACTGTCCGGCGGAACCTTGTCACGCCAGTATTGCTTTTCAAATAAGCATCCTGACCGGAATTTGCGGTTTGCAATACTGTTCCACTTCCCGAAACAACAGTCCAGGTATAGGTTGCGCCCGCGGCGTTATCCTCACCCGCATGGCGACTCCATGCCGGGCCGCAGATCGTCTGATTCTGATCAGTAATCGCTGAGTTCAGGACTGATACTTTTACTTCATCAGTAAAGGTACAGCCGGTTTTTACAGCAGATACGGTGTAGTTGACCGACCCGCCTTCCACAGCGGCCGTCCCTGCGCTAAATACCGGGTTTGCAACCTGCGAAGCAGACAAATATTGGCCTGGTGTCCATGTGTAAGCAAAAGTGTTATCGGCTGTGCCGCCAAGGTTCACCGAGGTGTTTTTACAAATTGTTTTATCAGTACCTGCAAAGGCCAGCGTACTGTTAGGCGCATTCACCGGTGTAATAGTCACGTCATCGGTGGTCGTACAAATTGCGCCGCTTTTTTGGCGAACAGTGACGGTTAAACGGTAAACTGTCGCCAACGTTGGGTTTGCGATCGGCTGCGCACAGGTCGTACAGCTCAATGTAGAGATAGCAGCGCCCGAAACCCGTGTCCAGCTATAAGAAACCGATGGGCTCGAAACAGGCGGTGTCCCGATTTGTACCCCACCCGCACCCTGGCAGATCGAGCGGTCTGGCCCCGCGTTGGCGATGGCTGGCACAATCGTTACCTGATCAATGTCTTTACAGCCGGCCGCGTCGGTTACCTGCAAGGTGTAAGTAGTTGCCTGGGTCACCGCCGGGGTAGTAAAGTTGGCTGCGCTGCCTACGACCGCTCCTGATGTGCTGCCGGTATACCATTGATAGCTGTAAGGGCCTGTCCCTCCGGTGGCTGATCCGTTCAGGGCCACGGTGTTGCTACCAGTGCCACAAACAAACCATTGCGGGCCGTTTGCATTGGCAATCGGCGCTGTATTGGCACCGATGTTTACAGTGGCCACTTGTGAGGCCCCTACTGAATCCAGCTTGCAAAAGAAGTTTTTGGCAAAGACAAGACGCCGGTAGTACAAAGTTTCACTGGAAGAAAGTGGCTGCAAATCCTTGAATACCTCACCAGGCATATCCTCCCAGGGGCCGGTCGCTGCGGTTGCTTTTTGCCACTGGTAGCTGATGGTGGTAGTATAGCCGGATGGGGCCGTTACGCCAACTGCATTACCTGCGATCACCTGCGGGATACCCAGGCTGCAGGCATCCTGGGTCATAGGCGTAAGGGAGCTGGAAGCCACCGCAAAACCATCAGGGAAAGGCTTCTCACTCAACTTGATAACAAAGCCGCTGGTGCCTGTCGTGATTATATTATAGACGCATTCGTTCGGATCAAAATCACTGGTTTGCTGAAAAGTGCCGCTGACAATGATTTCCCCGCTCTGATTGGCCGTCATCCGGTAATTAGTTTCACCGCCGGTGCCCCCCACCGATCTGGCCCAAACAAAGTCTCCGGCAGGGGTCATTCTGGCGACGTACACGTCACTACTGCCCTTTGAAGTGAGTGTCGTACTACCCATTGTAGCACTCCCCGAGTACATCCCGGTCATATACACATCGTTGTTAGCTGCCAGGGCCATTTCACTGACGCCAGTACCCACCCGTTTGACCCAGGCGCGTGTGCCGTTGGGGTTTAATTTCACAAGGTTCATCCCCGTCCCGTTCGAGTAGTCTCCGGCGTAGACAGCCCCTGTGGCATCAGCCAGGACAGTCCGGAACTCATTCATCTCGGTGGAAACGTTCGACCATGTCAGGACACCTGAACTGTTTAATTTGGCCACAAACGCACCCGCAGCGATATTGCCGATCCCGGTTGTGCTGCCACCCGACCGACCGGCGATATAAATGTTCCCGGCAGCATCCGTATTTACCGCGTGAATCATATCGGAGCCTGCCCCTCCGACTCTTCTTGCCCATAGGAAAGTACCGGCAGTATTGATTTTCGTAACAAAACCGTCCTGGGCGCCCGCCGAAGCAAGAGAAAAAGTACCGAATGTGGCGGTTGCTGGGCCCATATATCCCCCTACAATCAGGTTACCAGTGGGATCAAAGGACAAACCCCATGCATAATCATTTCCTGCACTACCCATTCGCCTGGCCCAAACATAGTTTCCGTTTGTGTCCAGCTTTAAGAGGAACGCATCTTGGTCCGTGCCGGCACCTCCGGTGGTAACCAGGTTGCTTACCCCTGCATTGGGGTCAAAATCCACGGTTTCTCTGAAGTAGCCGGTTACATACACATTCCCGGCAGGATCAGCAACCAGCTTGTGGCCACGGTCATCGCCGGCGGCTCCAATCCGTTTGGCCCACAGGTACCGGCCAAACTGGTCATATTTGGCAATAAAAATATCCCAACCACCAGCCGAAGTAAGGTTGGCAGTGGCTGCGGCAGGGTTAAAATCGGCCGTGCCCTGGAAATACCCCGTAACATAGACGTTTTTAGCAGCGTCAGTGGCAACGCCCTGCACATCACAATTTTGCGCTGTAAGGAAACCGTCGGCCCATTGTAGCCCCACTTCCTGTGCGTGAAGCCCGGACTGCGTAATTAAAAACAGGCACAAAGCCAGCCCCATTGCAAGCATGCGCCTGACAAGGGTGTGCATTGTTATGCCATGCCCGCTTGTTCGCGGTGTTGGTCTTTCTAGTAGAAATTGTTTCTGCATAATTCAATTTTGTTGGTAAAAAATCCGAACTACATTAAAATCAACTACTTGTTTTTTCATAGGCTTTAGATTTGTTGGTAAGAAAATAGAACGATAGGAATGGAGCATAAGCACCTCTCAGGGCCATTCGGCATATCAGTTGTTATAAATAGTTTGACGTCATTGGGCCGCCGCAGGTGGATACTGGCTGCGAACGGCCTTGACTGTCATGTCGGATCATCCGAATGCCCAGACGCCGATCATATTATGATACAGCCGTACAACTATTTTGATAAACAAATCTAAGGAGTTGCTACTAAACCCATTGTGGAGATCATAGCAGGACAATCAAGAGATATCCAGACGAAATTATAGAATAAATTCTACACAATTTTCTACATGAAAGTATATCAGAGATGAAACATTCTGTCGGTGAGCTTTCCAGGTTCAATTCTTGGTGGCTAGTACAGGAGATTAACAGAATTACAAGCGCTATTTCGCAGCTCTTCTTGCGCGCCACTTTCACATTTGATGTACCGATCCGCTGTTTATATTCCTATATAAAAAAGCAGAAACGGCACGACTGCCGTTTCTGCTGAAATATTCGACAAAGAATTTCAATGTGTTTCCGGCTTAGGATAAGTGTCCCGCCGTTGATACTTCTAGATAGAATTACTCGATTCACAGCAGATTCCGGGCCCAAGTAAGCATCAATAGTTTACGCAACTAGGCCCTTAATAGCTTGTCAAGTTGTTACTGACTTATAGTGAATACAAAAAGCCAATGCTTAAAGCTTGTGCAAATTGCACTTTATCGCTTTGGTCATCATCATAGACCATTATGGCCCCTAAATTAACGTTTACATATTTATTCACTTTCGCAGTAAGCATGGCGTCCAGCCGGTTATCGATATTGCCTGGACGTTTGAAGCTAGAAAATAGCAGATACCTGAATTTCAGGTTCACGCTTTTGGCGATGTCTTTGTCAAAGTTGGCAACAATCTGTATCAGCGCCGCTTCGGTTCTGACCCTTTTTCCAATTGGCACCCCGTAATTATTCTGATTAGGTGTATTTACATACAAGTTCTTGTCAGCAACTATGGTTTGCCTCAATGCCAAAGGAGCAAAATCGATGAAGAAATACGGAACAGGACGGTATTCAATCCCGAGCGCTTCCGTCAGATATGCGGGGGAAAGAAAACCGGAAACCTTTCTTTTCACATCTGAGGAGTCGGGATTGGAGGAGTAGGTGTGCCCCGCGGCAAACTGTGAGAGAAAGTTGACGTTGGCAAAAAGGCTCCAGACGGTATTTAGAGATCGATTATACTTAGTGTCATAAAATATCCGGTCTACATTCTTCCGGCTCTTCTGTCCTTTATTGCGGACAATCCCATACTGAGACTGGAAGTCGTTTCGCCATGCGTTCTTTCCCTTAATCGTTTCATTTAGTGCATTGAAAAACAAGCCCAATGCAATGGAGTTCACTCCACCTCCTGTCCAGTTCGAACTGAACGAACCTTGGTTCATATTAGCCCCGAACTCGATCTTTTTCCAGGTAGTATCACCTGAGACTTTAAGCTTGCTTGCATTAACCGGGTTGCTTAGATCAACCTTTTGGGCGAAGCCCGGTAATGCAAGCGTAACAGAAAATAAGCCAATTAAGATTTTGTATTGTAATTTTCCACCCATTCTGTAATATTTTGAGACATTGTTAGGCTATTTGTCAGTATACGTGTATGCAGTAAAATAAATCCTGGCTGGACGAAAAATAGTATTTTACTCTTCCGAGATCCCAAGAACTTATTCTTTGGCCAAGATATGCTTATAGAATAGCCCTGCAAGCAGCGCGCCGACAACCGGAACGATCACAAAAAGCCATAGTTGGTCTATTGCCCATCCTCCCACAAAAATAGCCTGACTGATGCTCCGTGCGGGATTAACCGATGTATTCGTGACGGGTATGCTGATCAAATGTATCAGTGTTAAGCCTAAACCGATTGCTATACCTGCGAACCCAAAGGGTGCAGATGGATAAGTTGACCCCAGAATAATGATCAGAAAAAGGAAGGTCATTACTAATTCAGTGACCATTGCAGCGGCCATACTGTATTTGCCTGGGGAATGTTCGCCGTAGCCGTTTGCCGCAAAGTCGCCGATAGCACTCCCGTTGCCAGTGACAATCACGTAAAGTATTGCGGCACCAGCGATTCCCCCGAGTACCTGGGCGATAACATAGCCTAAAAGCGACTTCAATTCAAAGCGCCCCCCGGCCCAAAGGCCAATTGAAACGGCTGGGTTTAAGTGTGCACCTGAGATATGACCAAGCGAGTAGGCTATAGTAAGTACTGTTAATCCGAATGCCAGCGATACGCCTAAAAGGCCTATGCCGACCTGGGGAAAAGCGGCTGAGAGCACCGCACTACCACAGCCGCCAAGGACAAGCCAAAACGTGCCAATAAATTCGGCAATATAATTTTTCATGTTAGATCTACTTTTTAGGTGAAAAGTCTATTTTAAGTTTCTAGTAAACGGCTGAATCAAAGTGTGAAACTTTTTAAGATGCAGAACAGAATCATTGGTATAATGAATTTTGATACTCTTTCAATTGTGATCTGGAAACCCGCAGCGATGTTGGTAATGCTCTTGCGTGATCTAGAGGTGACCTTGATCCTATTTACCAGGTTAATAAACCCGTTTCCGTTTTGTACCAATACCATTTAACATCACCAGATGTTACTGGACGATGATAAGGTTTTCAGTCTCGGGTGTAGAGCCCGAGTCTTTTTTATTATACGGAACAAAGAATTATGTAAGTCAGCTGCTCACCCAAGTTTTCACTATAAGTGCCGGAGAGGAATATATATGGAAATGGAGCAATTATTTTTTCATAGGCATGAACAGGTTAAATGTAGTGAAGGTTACAATAGATACGTGGCAATAGATTTCTTCAGCTGACCAGATAACAGGGCAGCGTTTAGTTAGTGATGATGTGTGCGCACTGGTGTGGAACAGTTTAAAATTCGGCGTAAGCAGTAGGGTTACTATTCAAAAGAATCGGGTAAATCTGGTTAAGTTATCGAACTATTTAATATCTCAAAGCTACACAAACTATTCACTGAGGTAAAAAATGTTGTCATTATTTGTTATAGAGATTATTCTACAAGTGATGGATATACGCTATATGGATTGACCAAAGCGCGATTGTTTGTTATGCTTATTCCTTACGAACGATGGTCAATATACGTTATAAAACGTGGCCCGTCCTAGTTCTAATCTTTTGGCAATTAACTGAATGAATATATTTTGCAAAGTCAATTAAACAGGATTAATCACCATGCACACTGGTCGCTAGTACGTGATCAAGAATTAACAACTTCCACTGATAAAAGTATAACCCACAGCCAGAGTAATGAGCCGGCAACAATAGTAAAAATGATTGTCCATATCATTGGGAATGGGTTATCATCTAAGTGATATTCTAAGTTTTTGTCCATATGCTTACAATTGAAAGTTTGAGGGAATATTTAGTAAACAGAATTTCTTAAATGCATCGTCTATTTTTTACCGTCCGCAGCCTTGATAACTAAGTTGCTTACATTTAATTATTGATCGGCAAGCGAAACAGTTATATGCCACATGTCTCCCGAATTCATCACCTTGCTTGTCCCCCACACGCCCGGCCCACCATCTGAACGCAGGTAAACACCCAAGACAATTTTTGTGAGCTGCTTGCCTTTGAAAAGTATACTGCCACATGCAGCTCCTCCATCACAGTCACCGGTTATTTGCGCCCCACGATGTACAATCTGGTTTTGATCGATTACGAGCTGCTCGTTACCAGATAGCTTATAAAGCTGCACTGAGGGCGACAACAATGCGAATTCAGTAGCAAAACCAAGCCGTTTGCCGCCAAAGTTAGTAGTCGCTCCGAGTCCTGCGAATGATATAACGGGATCACTGACTGGTCTGCTAAATTCTAATCGAAGCTTCCCATAATAGTAGCGACTGGAATCGGTTTTAGGTGCATTAGCAAGCATCAATGGCTTTGCAGATAGAAATATCTGCAATCCGGGGTTTGCACTCAGGCTTACCCCTTCTCCTTTTGGCCCCTCGGGATGGGCTGTAAAGACGGTTCTTGATCCATCCGAATAATGATAATCTGTATTTAAGATGGGTGCAGGTTTTGTGTGGTTTACGCTTGCGCCAGACCCTGCGCCAAAGGTCATGCCTGTGACATGCTGCGGCACATTCGTATAAGTCTGGTCGTCCAGGCTCACGGTTACCGAGAGATCGTTGAGTGGTTTTTGATACATAATGCCTTTATCGAAGGCACCATCCTTGTTTGTAAAGAAATGAAGGGTTTGCGGGATGGAAGTTGGTCCTTTTGCAATTGGCGGAGGAAAACTGTTGTGCGTGCCATCCTGCACTAATTCGAGTGTGTTTTGAGCATTCACATTTGCTATGAACATCATCAAGCTACTGAGCAAACTGAAAGGTAGCCTGGCTTTTTTCTTCTGCATACAAACAAATAACTATGGAGCAATACAATGTCCGCTGATTTTAAATTGATCGACAATTGGGCTGCATACAAGAAAAATATAGGCGTCGCGAAGCTAACGAATTGTTGTAATTGTATTCAAGATAACCAAGACTCAATGACATCGACTAACTAAATGTCTACTTTCAAAATACTTCTCAAAAGTATGTTATCCTCCGCGGATTTCTGATAGAAAGTTGACGATAGCTCTATCGATATAAATCGACAAATAGGCTTTTTTTTCTACATGCCGCGTTGTTTACAGCCATGTAGCCCCTCGACGCATGTTTGAAATAGTAGGTTTGCTTTTGAGCTTTCAATTTCAAGGATTTATAAGTCAGAATAACCACCTCCTGCCGAAATTTTTACGGTAATTCCTTAGTAATTAAATCACAATTGCTGGCTAGGCCTCTTTAGCAGACCAGGTCCTAATAATTGTCAATGCCTTCCCGGCAGTTTTTCATGATCTAATTGTAAGAGGCATTATTGAGTTTGCTCCTCAGACACGAGCAGATACAAAAAACGTTGCACGATTTAACAATATTCGGCCCTGAAATCACTCATGTATACTCCGATTGTTTTAATGACCCACTGTCGGAGAAGCACCGCCGTCGACAGCGTAATTTACGCCTGTTATATATTTTGCATCCGGTGAAGCCAGGAAGGTTACCAGGCTGGCAACTTCTTCGGGCTCCGCCATCCTGCCAATCGGAACGCCTACTTTGTCCATTACAGCTTGAAATGCATTGTCGACAGTAGTATTGGAAGACTGCGCAATGTTTTCAATGAACTCCAGCATCAATGGCGTTTTGACCACACCAGGCGAAACTACATTGACACGTATTCCTTTGGAGCCGAGTTCGTTGGCCAATGCTTTGCTGTATGTATTCAATGCCGCTTTTGCAGAAGAGTAAGACATTGTCATTTCCCAGATCGGCTGTTTGGCGGCACCTGTGGAAATATTGATGATAACGCCGCTTTTCTGGCTGAGCATTGATGGCAGCAATGCTTTGTTGATGCGCACAACAGACAGAAAATTCAACGCCCAGTCGTTGTACCAGTGTTCGTCTGAAAGTGCTTCAAAACCTCCGCCCGGACCCAGATTAGCACCTGCATTATTTACAATGATATCTATCCTGCCATACTTTTCCAGGATTTTACTGGCGATAGCTTCGGCACTTTCAGGTTGTGTGAGGTCTGCCGCTATGAAGTAATGTTCATTTGTATTTTCCGCAGGCTTAGTTCGTGCTGTTACCACCACCGCCGCACCTCGCCTACTTAGTTGATCAGCTATCGCCTTACCAATGCCTTTTGTGCCGCCTGTTACCAATGCAACCTGTCCTTCCAGTATTGTGTCCATGTCGTTTGTTTAAAATGAATTGCAAAATACAGCCTATAACTTTACTTTTGAAAGTAGTAACATCTTTGTATAGTAATAACAAAATGTAAAGGCTTTAAGAGAATCAGAAACTTATCATTGACAAAACATGAAAGAAAATAATGAGCGCTGCGCGCTGCAGGAGATTTTGTGCGTAATTGGAGGAAAATGGTCGATGTCGATCATCTATGCCTTATTCACCGGCACAAAGCGTTTCAGCGAATTGGAGCGGCTGATTCCAAAAATTAACACCCGAATGCTCGTCAAAGAATTGAAGAATATGGAAAGG
Organism: Dyadobacter crusticola DSM 16708; assembly: GCF_000701505.1. GTDB lineage: Bacteria > Bacteroidota > Bacteroidia > Cytophagales > Spirosomataceae > Dyadobacter > Dyadobacter crusticola. The sequence continues at coordinate 177,135 of NZ_KL370787.1, forward strand.
AATGGAATTGTTGAACGCAAGGTTTTTGCAACAGTTCCGCCCACAGTTGAATATACCTTAACTCCCAAAGGCAAAAAGCTGGAGCCAAGCATCAGTGAGCTATATAAATGGGGAGTTGAGTATGTTGACAACATGCAAAAAAGCACCTAGCAAATTCCTGCCAAGTGCTTTTTAGCGGAATAAGAATGCGCTTTTACAAAATCACCATAATATCAGAATTAGGCTTGTCGCGCTTTTCGAGATATTCCCAGGAGACAATATCTTCTTCCGGATAGATGTTGCCGGTATCCTCGGGCCCCTCGTCGCCTACTGCCTCCACAAATGCTTTTGATCCTTTTTTATAAATCCCTTCTCTCGGTATCCCATTGATATCTGTAAAAAGAACCAGCGATTGGTCCTCAGGAAGATTGCTGTTTTTCATAGCCTTAAAAGTTATATTTCGTTGTTCGCAACTGCTGCTTTGTCCGTACGCTCATTCATCTCTGACTCGGATATTTCAGATTCTGACTCAGAACCTTTTTTAGTCTCAAAACCATCTGCTGTCATTTTGTGCATAAAGTTATTCGCCGAAGCTGAAAGTGCTGAGACCAGTCCCGGGTTGGCGCCCTGTAATGCTACTGCGAGTTTTGCGGATGCAGTCAATATCAGCTCATTCTCTCCATATTCAATAGCTTCGATAATCTGCTTCGCTGACTTCTCTGCTTTTTGAGAAAATAAAGGAGAAGATGCCATTGTCTTAAACCACGCATATTCAGCCTCGTGATCGCCTTTTACAAACACATTCCTGGTACTGCCGGTCTGCATCAGATTAGGGATTACGGTTGTTACCATTACCTTATCACGTTTCAATTCGGCGTGCAAGCCTTCGGACAATGCAACCATCGCAAACTTGCTGACACTATAAGGAAGCAAATGCGGTACTGAAATCTTTCCCCCAATGGAACAAATGTTAGCGATCCGGCCCTCTGACTGCTTTAAATGCGGCAATGCAGCCTTGACCATGTACAATGCAGCCCAGAAATTTACATCCATTGCTTTTTTATAATCCTGGATTTCCATCGATTCTTGCGGACCGACGATCATCGTACCCGCATTATTGATCAGTACATCGATAGATCCAAACCGCTCTGCGGCTGCTGCCACTACGTTCTGGGCATCCTGCTGTTCACTCAGATCGGCCGTGATTGCAAGTACATTAGCACCGAGACCGGTAAGCTCACGTTCCGCCTCGCCGAGCTGCTCCGGATTTCTTGAACAAATCACCAGATTAGCGCCTTTTTCTGCCAGTCCGCGCGCAAGTAGCAGCCCAAGCCCCCTGGCTCCGCCGGTTATGATCACCGTTTTTCCTGTAAAATCATAACGATTAACCCGCTTGTAAATAGTCCTGGCGGCTGCAATAAGACCTACTGCGGCAATCGCATATAAACCCAATTTCCCTGAGTCTGACATCATTTTTGTTTGCTGATCCATTTTAAAAAATGTCTTGATGAAACAGCAACCGGCTAAATTTCCATGCCGCAGAGTAGCCCTCTTACCTAATTTCCAATGTTTTTGGCAAAGACAATGAAGTGCATCCAATCGAAATTGGTCATATCATGGTCTCCTTCCCGGTTATGGTAACCGAGTGGCGGTCCGGCAATTGCTTTTTCAATGGCTGGCGGAGAGGCTGGGAGCGCAGATTTTTTACCGTAAAGTGCGTACACCTTTTCAGCATTTTTAAGAGAAAGGAATGTTCCCGTAGGATCAGCCCAGAGATCTCTGGACGCATTGGTTGCATATACCGGTCGTGGTGCAATGAGCGCGATCAGCATATGCTGGTCAACCGGCAGCTCATTTTCCTTATCGTTAAATTTCTTATAGTTGTTGTTAAACCAATGTGGAAAAGTAGCGTTGATCTTGCTGATCCGCTCTCCAAATTGTCTCCTTGCGAGCGCAGCGCCTGTGTTGCCGGAACAGTTTGTAATGCAAGCTGCAAATCGTTGATCTTGCGCGGCTGCCCACAATGAGGCTTTCCCGCCTCTTGAATGCCCTACCACAAATACCTTTTTTGCATTGATATCCGGGTCTTTTTCGAAATAATCCAATGCCCGGCTTGCGCCCCAGGCCCACGCACCTATTGCTTTCATCCCATTATCGGCCGCAAGCTGGTCGGGATACAGCTGCAAAACGCCGTTTACATAATCCTGTTTATCGTCGGGCGCCAAATCGCTGACGTGAAATGCAGCCACAGCAAAACCACTGTCAACTACCATTTCTGCCGGCCAGAATTCACTCTTTTTCTCACGGGTCGCGTCAGTATTATTCTTCCCCCGGTTGTTGATGAGCAAGAAAACCGGAACGGAAGCCTTTCGTTTATTGGGCACAAAAAGCGTCAGGTTAATCCGGACTGATTTCTGATTTTTAAAAACAGCAATTGCAACCTCTTTCAAAGTTGCGTTCCCGCCCATTGCTTGCTTGTCTTCTCTCACTACAGCGTACCTGCTGCTATCAATCTCAGAGGGCATTTGGCCATAAATGTGATCTTCAAACAACCGTAACACTTCAGGCCGCCGGGACTTTTCCCACGTATTTTTGTTTTTGATTTCCTTTCCCGCTGTGGTTTGTAAAACCGGCGGAAGGGTATAGGCGGGAACTTTGGCTTCGTCGTAGTTCTGCGCATGACCGGGAGTCAGGCAAATAAATAGGAAGAGTACTGGCAGGTATCTGAACATAATGGGCGATGATTTCTTTCTGTAAAGAAAACCACCGCCCACTGCTTATTTACTGAATAACTTACAATTTCAACTCACCCTATTTTTGGTAATAGCGATTTGAGAGCGTTTCAAATCATGATAAATTTCACTAATTCGATCTTTTAAGGAATTTACGGTCAATTACCACGCCATTCTTTTGGACAATATGCATCACAAATAAACCTGTGGGCAAATCCTTCACGCTAATTTCATTTGAATCAACTTTATCCTGTTTGTGAACTTCTTTTCCAGACATGTCAAAAATGGAAATAGATTTAATGCTCTTCATATCGAAGTCACTGAATTTAACGAGATCGCTGACGGGATTAGGAGATATATGGAAAGTTGAAAGATAAGCTGTCTTTGCGTTCACAATCTTTGAATAAGAATAACTTCCGTCAAGATCGATCATTTTCAAGCGGTAAAAATTATTTCCTGAGCTTGGCGATTTGTCCTGAAATGTATATTGAACTGTAGTCGAACTTTCTCCCTGTGCATTAACGGTACCAAGACGACCCCAGGTGCGACCATCCTCACTTTTGTGAATTTCAAAGTTTTTGCTGTTTGCTTCCGATGAAGTTGCCCATGAAAGCACTACATAATTGTTATCTGTTGTTTTTGCATTGAATTGCACAAGTTTCACAGGCATGGCAATCAGGCAATTATTCTTTACTTCAGTCAAAGTATTGCAGCCAACATCATTGCTGCCAATTATGACGGGATTTGAATCCTGCGCACCCGAAGCAGCGGCACAAATGAAGTCACCTACACAATCTGATAAGACGGGGTTACCGATGAATACAAGGGAAGAGATCAAGGTGGGTTTAAATTTCACATCATCCAATGCGTTAATATCCGATAGAAATTCGCATGCTTGCAGGCCCAGACTACTTAGGCTATCTATATTATTCAAACCGTTCAAACTTGTTACGGCGACATTGCTCAGCGCGATTTCTTCGATCTTTGTAAGATTTGCAAGCGCACTAATGTCTGTAAATGCAAAACAATTAGCTACTGTAAGGCTGGAACGTATTCTGGTTAATGAGTTGAGACCATTTACACTGGTCAGCGAAAAGTTGTCCCAAAGACTGATACTTCCCGCTTCCGTGAGATTATTACAGCCTGTGAGGTCGGTTAGGGATGTGTTTGAAATTGAAAGTCCGCCAACTTTGGTAAGGTTGCTTAGCCCATTGAGGTTAGTTATCCCATTTCCTGTAACCACAACACTGTTATTAAAAACAGAGCAATTGGGATAGGTTGTAATAAAATTATTGACCTGCGCCTGGGTTGTTAATGTAATGTTACTCGTCGGGCATTGACCGAAAGCGAATTTTACGCTCACTGTTAAAATGAGCAAGAAGTAGATTTTCTTCATTTGAATATAGTGTTAAACAATGCGACATAATTGCCCAAAAGTTACTTCAAATATTCATTATATAATACTATCCAAAGCAAAGAACTTAGCAATGCGCCAAGTTCTTTGCTTTATTACAGCCTAAGCTTTTCTCATTTATATTACCGTCGCTGATCATCACTGAATAACTTACAACTTCAACTCACCCTCTTCCTCGCCCTGCCAGTACTTGATCTGTTTTGCGGCAACAGAAATCATCGCAATTCCGGGGGTATCCAGGCCATCTTCAAACCAGGCTTCCAGCTCCTCTACCCAATGTTCCTCCATTTTCTCGCGGGTGCGGGTAACATCTGCCTTACCGGCGATTGAAATGAAAATATCATTATCTCCATTGAAACTGAGGTTTACCCCGCTATCCATTTCAATGTCACTGACCATTCTGGAACCCTCCCAGGTAAAAAAATAGGAATTGCCGTCGTACTCAACCTGACGGTTGTTACTCATTGGCCGGGATACGAGCATTCCGTTGCTGGTCGTAGTAGTGAGCATACATATATCAAGATCCTTCATGATCTCAGCTACGTCCTTCAAAGTCTTATCTTCCATGTTTTTAGTTGTTTTCTGATTTTAAATATCAAAATGGTGCCAGGTATTTTTTTCAAACCTACCCAACCTCGGCCCCTCCCCTTGTAGTTTATTTTATTGACAGGATCCACCGGATCATCTTTATACACTTAAACTTATCTGCCATGAAAACTGAGAAGATTCTTGTATTTGCAGCTGCACTTTTTCTTTTAAACCTGGCGGCTTGCGACAGCAACGAAATGAACCGAGTGACCCCGTCCGCAGATGCAGCTCGCGCTAATCGCGAAGATTCTGCTGGTACAGTGAACCCAGATAGTATTCCGTCGTTTCCGACGGATTCAATTCCGACAGATTCCATACCATCAGATTCAATTCCGACAGATTCCATTCCGCTGGATTCGGTTCGAAATGACTCCATTGCAACCGATTCTCTTAAAAAATAGTCAGTGCGGTGGGCCGCAAATGCTGCGGCCCGCCTTATTTATCTCATTTGGATAGTCTGGATCAAATATTGGCCGGTTGTCGGCGCAGGGATCGCCAGAGTCAGGAAAAACTCTACCGGCGCTTCTACCCTGTGCTTTTTGCGTTATGTAAAAATTTCTTTGACGAAAAACACGATGTACTTACCGCGCTGAACAATGGTATGATGAAAGTTTTCCAAAATATCGATCAATACGATGCAACAAAAGGTGAGTTGTTCAACTGGATTTACACCGCCGTCAGAAACGCCGCGCTAACACTCCTGCGAGACCGCAAAACGCAGCAGTTTGACTATGATGAGATTGACGACCGAATGGGTTTTGAATCCGCTGATAACCCTATTGAAACTTTATCCGCAAACGACATTCAAATTTATTTAGCCCAATTGCCCGTTGCTACCCGCCGGATCTGCGGCCTTTTTTATCTTGAGGGATTTTCGGTGAAGGAAATTGCGGAAGTCCTGGAAATTAGTACCGGGACTGTCAAATGGCATTTGAGCGAAAGCCGGACCCGGTTGAAGAAAATATTTGAAAAATCCCTGTAAGCAGTTGTGAGCAAGAAAAACGCACATATCGACAAGTACCTGACGGACAAGCTGCCAGAACCGGAAATCCCGGCTGATGAAGCATGGGCGAATATGAATGGTATGCTCGGTCCAGCAGCTGTTTCAGGCGCAGCAGGCGGCAAGTTGCTGGGCGGTCTGAAATGGGCTTCTGTGGTATTAACCGGCGTCTCTATTACTGCTATTCTCATCACAAAACTGGTTATTTCCCCCAATTCTCCCGATCAACCTGTCAGGCAGAAAGAACAGCAGGCTGTTGAATCAAAAATTAAAAGCGAAGAAAAACTACCTTCTACAATCAGCGACACTACTTATGCCAACCAAATAGCCCAGGAAAACAAAAGCACGGGTGCTATTGAGATAGCAAACAATCGGACTTTCGGAGCTGACCAAAAGCAGCAACAATCTGATGAACGAGCAGATTTGCAAGCCAGACAAGAACTTGCTGTTAACGCAGGCACAGATATGCATAAAATCGAAATTTGGGCGACCAAAAGCAGGCCGACAAATACCAGCAGCAGATCATCAAAGCAGCCCGAACCAACGCAAACGTCTGGAGACAACAAGCCCACTTCCGGCAATGAGAAAGGCGGAAGCAGGTATTCAGAAAAAAGACCAGCGGGCGGAGAAACAATCAGCTACGAGCCCGATGCAAGCGCTTCTGAAACTTTCTCGAATGCAGCAGATCACCGTAATGGAGCTACCAAATTGCAAATCAGCCTCAGCCCCATTGCAGGGACAAAAGGGAATTTTGCAGGCTCAAAGCCGGAGTTGGGCAATAAGATTACGGTAACCACCCCGGTGAAAAGTCAAAAAAGGGCTGAGAAAGAACCCGGCAGTTTTCACATCGGACTTGAATGGAACCTTAACAGTCCATTTGCGAAAACAAACTATCTTTTTGCAGGAAAAGACTCCGTGAGCAAGCCGGCGAATCTGCTGATTCCCGCACTGGTAATTTCCAGGACCTGGCGCGCGCACCAGCTCACCCTCACCGCAGCAGCGCGGCAGACCTATTTCGGGAACAACAAAACCAGCATGCAGGTAATTGATTCTACATTCGGCGACTCGTCGTTACTTTATTACAACTACAATCTGATCAAAGCCACGGGCATTCAGTTATCCCTTCAGTATCACTATCGTTTTGCACCCGCTTTTTCGGTTGGCGCTGGAGTTAACTACGCGGTTTTTTCAAATGCATTGTTGCGGCAAACAACTACAAACTGGCAGAACAAAGTCTGGGATGGTCCGCTTGCCGTGCCTTCAGGGAGAAGTGAAGTCAGTAAACACGTTAACCCTTCTCAATTCGCATTGAAAGCCGGTCTTCTCTTCCAGCCAGGGCGTTTTCAGGCAGGGTTTAATGTGATTTTACCTGTAACCAATATCTCACGCCACGCCGGATCTGACATCAAAGAACTGAATGGACAATTGTTTTTCCGGTTCATGTTCCGGTAGTATTTGACTAAGACTCAATCCCGACCGCAGGAAGAAAGCTGAGGCTATCAATTATCTAAAAACCAGATTTCATTACCCGCTATTTGCCAGTTAATGAATCTTAGTACTGCCTGGTTTCAGGATGGAAAGTTTTCCAGCTGTGCCAGTATTCCTGGTAAGCTTTGAGTGGTTTCAAATCCTCGCCGGCACCTGCAATGCGGTTACCAAGCAAGTTGTAAGCTGCTTTCTCGCTATAAATCGTATCGTTTTGCAGTCGTAGTTTCTCCTGATGCTGATTTTCAAAAGCGAAGAAGCTCTTTTTATCCGCAGCCAGCACGACTGCAACCGGCATTGATCCCACCTGATCCAGAATAAGCTGCTCTTTTTTAAGCCGGTTCCAGTCAAAAGCCTTACTTCCGTCACTGCTGATAACACCGACAACCCAGGACTTCTCCTTCCACGAAAGTGAATCCGCGCGCGTTAGTAACGACTTGTTTTTTCCCGTTTCGTACCGGCTCATAGAATCGTATTTGGCCTGGTAAGCCGGGTCGGGCTGCATGATGCTGCTATTCGGATAAAGTTTCAGCCATTGTCTTAATGAAGTTTGCGCGCTGGCAATTTCAGAGAGGATTTGGCCTTTCAGCTCGCCTGCAATTGCTTCTCCATTCGCCTGCCGCCACCAGCTTCCTGTTGTTCCGTCCTCAAACATCGCATTGAAATGGTCCATCCCGACCAGCCTGAAATGCTCTGTTTTACCATTCACGACAGGCTCAAAAACTCTTCCGGTCCGGCAAACTGTACAATAGGTAACCATGACCGGTTTCCCGCCTAAGCTATCGCGCACCTGATGGTGGTAGCCAATAAACTGAATGGGATAAGCTTTTGCTTCACCGTTGACGACCGCACCTATTACCAGCCTGTCTGCATTCACTTTATTACCAGCTGCATTCTGCATTAACAAGGTACTTGGCTGATAAAACATAGTATCTGCCGCCATTTCATAATTAGTAGCATAAGAGATCCCGAGTGCCAGTATCAGCAGCAAAACAGGCAGCCACTTCATTTTGGCTCTCAAAACACCAACTGAACCAACCAGGATCAGCAACCAGCATGTAACCCGGAAAGCCCAGCGCCAGGTATGCAGAAAATAGGCCAGGTCAATGCTGTTCATACGCTGACTGCCCGGCATTGGCATGATGAAGTAGACTTTGGCGACTTCGTAAAGTATGATCCCGATAATACCGAGATAGAAGAGCTTTTTCATGGATATAAATCTTTCCTGGTTGACAAAAGAAACAAAGAAACGCCCTTCGGCTGCGCTCAGGGTGACAATTAACAAAGAAACGGGTTCGCCATGTGGCAAACCCGTTTGCCTAATATATTAACCTATGATATTCGCTTTTAAATAGTTACTTACTGCGCATTGTGAAAATCAATGCAATCACAAAAGGTAAAGTGAACACGAGCAATGCATTCCCGAAACCACCCAGTACGCTCACCAGAGACCCTATAAAAAACACGGCAGTAGCGGTAAAAAACCGCCCGATATTGAAACAGAACCCCGTAGCAGTACCGCGAACCGACACCGGAAACAGCTCCGGAATATAGCTGGACAATGCACCCTGGCTGATACCAAAGCAAAATGAAAGCACGGCCGTTTCGAGGTAAATGATGTTGGAAAAAGTATCATTTGTCAAAAACAAAATACAGCAGGTGAGCAGGCAGGCTGTGAACACGGCGGTCAACGTTTTCTTTTTACCAAAACGATTGAGCAGAACACCCGAAAAAACACCGCCCAGAATGCCGCCCACTCCGAGAAGGATCATGATCAGTCCCCGTTCTTTCTGTCCGTTTTCCCCGGCCGCAAGTAAACTCTGAGCCCAGGTAGGAAGCCAGGAGAATATCCCCCAGAGGCCGATCAATACCGATCCGAAAATGATTGAGCCCGATATCAGGTTCAGCCGGTTTTCGCCAGTGAGCAGTTGCTGCGGTTTCTTTTCGGCAACTTTGAGGTCGCGCCATTTGGCAGACTCAGGGGCGAGCATAAAAATGACGAGCGCGGTAAGTACGGGGATAATGCCAATTCCAAATGCACTTCGCCAATCGGAGAAGATCAGGTTCAGGCTTCCGGTTGCAACGATGCCGACCGGGAAACAAACCGCCAGGATACCCAGCATAACTGCCTTCGTTTTGTCTTCCCAAATCTCTGATATGTAAACAGTAGAGATCAGCAGAACGCCGCCTACGCCCATTCCTGCGAAAAAACGGAATGCTACAAGTGCATACAAGTTGGGAACAATGGTGACCAGGCAGGTAAAGATCCCGTAAAGTGCGGTGACCAGCGTCAGCGATTTCACGCGCCCAATCCGGTCACTTACTACACCAAATAGCAGCCCGCCGCACATCCAGCCGTACAAATACAATGCATTGATGTAAGCACCTATCTCCCCCAGTCTGGCGTCGCTTACCGGTTCGCCGTTCAGCTCAGGGACAGCCACTGGCAAGAAAACGGACATCAGCGTGGAAACGGTCCCGCTGAACGTATAGCTCACAAAGCACAATGCGAATGCAAGCCATTTTCCGGAAACACTTTTAGCTTTTACACCTGTCATTTCGAGAGTTTGCATAGCTCCTGCGGGTTATCTGAATAGCTGATCGAAATTCAAACTCACGTAGTACAACCCGCCCACAGCCGGCGAACCGTAGGCCTGTACAATGTATTTGTTGGTAATGTTAGAACCGCCGACCTTCACAGTGGTTTTCAGCGAGGGAATGCGGTAGCTTACCTGGGCATCGAGCAGGTTGTAAGCCTGCACTTTGCCGGGGCGCATTTCGGTGAAGGTACCGTACCAGTCAAAGCTGCTTTGCCAGTGCCAGGCAATGTTAAAGCCGAGCTTATCAGTCAGTTTCGGGTTGCCAAAAATCACATTTGACTTCCATTCAGGTGTGTTAAATGCGGGAATGTTGTTTGCATCGGCATCTCCGATATTGAAATCGATCCAGGTTGCATTGCCGCTCAGCTTGTAGTTGCGGGGCAAAGAATAGGTAACACCTGCGCTGACGCCCTGAATGGAAACTTTGTCGGCCGCATTGGTATACAGCTGAAACAGCTGCCTGTCGGCTCCCAATAACTCGGCGGCAGCAGCAGGGTTGACCGATCCATCCGCTAATAGAATATCTGATTTAGCCCGCGCCACGACCGTATTGATCATAAAGTCGGTGTACTGGCTGTAATAGTAATTGACATCCAACAATAACTTCTTGCTGATCAAACCTTTGTAGCCTATCTCATAACTTTTCACTTTTTCAGATTTGATGTAAGGCACATTGGACTTGACCAGCTTATCCTTATTGTTCGCGACTGCCTGCGGAAATGGGATACCTTTTTGCATATCAGCACCAAATGCATTCGCAAATGCAGAGAATGATCCAATGGTTACCGAATTTTCATAGGCATTCAATCCTTGTGAATTAACGGGCGCTCCACCCAGAATGATGATCGGCCCGACATTGAGCTTGATATACTGGTCGCCGATGGTCGGGTTACGGAACCCGGTCTGGTAGGAAGCACGGAAGTGATGGTTTTCTGTGGGAGAAAAAACGGCAGAAGCGCGGGGCGTGAAGCGGCCCTCGAAATTCTCGTTTTTATCATAGCGGCCCGACAATGTAATCTTTAAATGCTCTTTCCACAGAGATTTGGAAGCTTGCGCAAATACGCCATACTCTTCGTTCGTCAGGTTCTTGTCTTTATCGTCAAAAAGCGTCCCGCCGGTATTCAGATAGTACTTCCTGTAATTTCCGCCGACCTGCAAATTGAAGACCTTCAATACAGAACTGAAATCATACATTCCTTCCACGTGCCGCAGGCTGCATTCGCTCAGGATACCCGCACCCGCCAAACCTCTGGTTTTGATCAATGCATCCTTCGCACTACCAAATTCAGCCGAACCTGGCAAAATTCGACCCTGATCGGCAAAACTGCGGGCTGCATTGTGATCTTTTGTAGCTACACCGCCGACAGTACCGTTATAAGCTGCTGCATACCTCTCAAACCAGACTGCGTCCGCTTTATCCGGCGATACAGTTGCGCCTGTCAGGTCTTTTACCCAGGTCCGGTTAATGTGCTGCCCGAGTGCGCGGGTATTATACGAATTGGTAGAAAGCTCCTGATTGGAATACGCCCTGACGTAAAAATTACTTCCGCGGAGTTCAAGTTTGTGTTGGATGAATTTAAAATCGTTGATCACAAAACGGTTACTTCCCGTATACTGCGCAGTTCCCTGGTTGAAATTGCCCTGGTAAATAGCTTCCAGCTTGTCGGTGATGCGATAATGCAAGGCCGCATTCAGTTTGAGGCTGTATACTCCGTAAGTTGCCAAATCCTTTTCTTCATAGCCCGTGCGTGATACCCGGCCGATGCCGGGTAGTGTTTGCGCCACTTCGTCTCCATAAACATTCAGCTGATTTTTACCCGGATTATTCGGACCGCGGCTTGCTTCCGGCGTGTTAGGATCAATGTCTGTATAGTCGTTTGCATACCAGTCTGTTCCTTTCAGGTAAGATGCATTGATTTTGAAAGCAAACCTGTTGTTGAATGCTTTTGCATAACGGATTGCCAGATCGTACATCGGCTTGGCGCCCTGATCAGTTCCGTCGCCAATATGATTTACGCCAAATTTCGTCTGCGCACTGAGTCCCTGGTATTCAAATGGGTTTTTAGTGCGTGTGTTCAGCATTCCGTTGAAGGCGATCGGACCGTACAATGCAGACGCAGCACCCGGTATCAGCTCGGCACTTTCTACATCAATGTCGTGCGGGCCAAACAAATTTCCCATCGCAAACCCGAGTCCCGAGGGCTGGTTATCCACACCGTCTACCAGTTGTAAAAACCGGCTGTTGCCCGTCGTGTTAAAACCTCTTGTGTTGATCTGCTTGTAAGTAAGGCTGCTCGTCACCATGTCGAGCGATTTCATATTAAGAAGTCCATCGTAAAAGTTAGCAGAAGGTGTTTGCTGAATGGCGCGAGAATCCATTTTCTCTATGCTGACCGGCGATCTCAGGATACTTTCCTCGACCCGCGACGCAGTGACCACTACCTGGCTAAGCTCCTCAATGGATGGTACCAGGCTCACTTTCAGGTCCTGGCCAGAGACAACCTCCACTTCCTGGCGCGCATAACCCACCAGTGAAATGACCAGAGTCGCAGGAATTGAAGTATTAAGCTCAAACGAACCTGCAGAATTGGTAATCGTGCCGGTATTTTTTCCTTTTACCGAAACGGATACACCGGATATCGGTTCCCGGGACTCGCTGCTGAGAATTTGACCTATTATTTTCATCGATTGCGCGACTGCTGTCTCTGAGGCACCAATGCAGAACAGGAGGAAGAGGAAGAGTAGATGTTTTTTCATACACAGTTATTTTGTAAGTCAGGAAGGTTGATTTTGTTGTTTCAAATGATCGTATCCATTTGGCAATCTGTTGTAGCCGTGGTCTTTGAGACGCTGCCCAAGGCCAAGGTAAAATTGCGGATCAGCGGGGGCGACAGTCGCCATTCCGTCTACATAGCGGTTGTATAGGCAAAACAGGGCGGCAATCAGTACGGTATCGTGGATTTCAGTGTCCGTCGCGCCTGCATTACGTGCATGTTCTATTGCTTCGGGAGTCACAGCTTGCCCGCTGACCTGCACCAGTTTGGCGATTTTCAGCAGCGCCTTCATTTTTTCACTTACCGGTGCAGTATCGATATCCTGTTTTACCATTTCACAGGTTTCGGTTTCACCCAGCAGGATATCGGCTGCTGCGGTATGCGCCGCTGTGCAGAATTTGCATTCATTATTGTGCGACACGATGGTGGCAATCAGCTCGCGCTCAGCTTCGGTCAGGCTGTTTTCTCCGCGCAGCAAAAATTGTGTGAGCAACCGGATCGGATGCGCCGTTTCCTTGCTGTATTCCAGCAGGCCGGTAATACCTGGCAAGTGCTCAGGCAATGGGATATGTGGCATTTTAAAGTGTTTTTAGTCTTGAAGAACAGGGAACCTGACGTAACCTGTGTGCGCCATACGTTGACCCATTTCACGATAAGCTTCCTTGTCCTGAGGCGCCCAGGTACCCAGTCCATCCACATAGCGATTGAACATGCAGAAAGCCGCGGCGATCAATACGGTGTCATGGATTTCCTGATCTGTCGCGTTCTCGGCTCTTGCAGCAGCTACATCTTCCTCCCCTACTTCCCTGCCGCTTTTCTGCACTTTGGCAGCTATATTCAGTAATGCACGCAGTTTGGGGGATATTTTAATTTGCCTGAAATCATTTTTGATGTCGTCGATCAGCGCCAGGTCGCATTGGAGGTGTGCCATAGCGGCAGCTGCATGGGAGGTATGGCAGAAGTAACAATTGTTAAGATGTGAAACGTAAGCTGCGATCAGCTCTCTTTCACCACTGGTAAGTGAAGCGCTGCGCCTGAGTAAAGTTTCGGCTAATAGCTGCAAAGGTGCCGCCGTTTCCGGCCTGAAATTGAAAAGTCCGACAATGCCCGGAAGTGATTCGTCGGGCAGGTTGATATGTGCCATTTTCGGAGAATCGGTTAAAGTAAATAGTTATGGATCCCCGAGCGGACAGGCTATTTTGCTCAAACACAAATAATTTGGGCAAAACGCTGCTTTGCTGCTGAAAAGGGATAAACTGAATTTACGATAACCGGTCGGGCGGCGGCGCTGGAATGGAGGAGTGCCTTTTGGGAGTAAAGGCAGGTGTTGATGTGGGAATAGTCAGATGGGAAGGAGTCCATTCGAGCACATAAAACACGTGCTTCCTCCCCTGGCCCATGTATTCTTTAAGGAAGTTTTTGAGAATGCTGGAGTGCTGGTCTTTCGTATTGTCAGACTGCTCGCCGGTAACCTGATCATTGATCTTGGAAACCAGATCAGTAAACCTGTCGCGTGCAGTCTGGTCCAGCTCACAATGCACGTACATGGTATCGTTCAGCAATTGCTGGCTTTTCATTTGATAAAAAAGTCCTTCATGCAGGATCTGCCCTTCAACAGATTCCGGTGTGTCCCAGTCAGTTTGATATGGAACTGCCACCGGCACTTTAATCACAATATCTGCCGAACTGGCCGATTGCTGGATCAAATCCGTGTTTGCTGCACTGATCACATGACGCTCTTCCAACAGGTAGACTATCGAATAGCCTACCATGTTATAGAGCAAAAGCCCCAGCAGCAGTATGGACAATATCCTGCGCAATGTTTGAATGTTAAAAGCAATTGAACTTGGCAAAGTTAAAAATCCTCTGGAAGTATTTATATAACCCAGAGGATTTTTTCTGATATTTTCCCGCACTACACTTTCCGTGTACGTGAAGTGCGCTATTGGTACTTGGCTATCTTGATTTGCGCTGCATTATACGAAGCGAAAAACCCGAATCCGCCTTTGACATTGGAATAGACTATCGATGGTTCGGCGAATGGATTGTCTGCATTGTTCCGTGCTTCTAACGACCGTTCGTATTTGTAATAATGCTGATCTATGTTAAATACTTCCAGGACCACGCCCTTGATTTTGGTTTTGGGATATACGGTAACCTTTTTCCCGTTATGATTTTCTTCCCGGACTTCCGGCAGATTGATCTTTCCGAGCGGAGATGTAAAAAGTGCGCCGTCTTGATAGCTGTCGCTTTGGAATTCGTTTTTTCCTTGCTGCCAGTTCCAATTAAATTGAAATGGATATGAAACCCGTCGCTCAGTATATTTCCCTGAGGGCTCTTTGACTGAAATATTGTATTCAATGTCCATCGTCCCACTTACCCTATACTGATTAGTATCGCCGGGAATGTCGCGCCAAGTCATTTTCAAAGTAATAGCTGTGTCTTTATACTGCTCCCCCTCAAATACCATTGTATCGAAAACATACGATTCCACCACAGGCACTTTGGCGGGAACGGTGCATTGTGCCGTTACGCTTCTTTTTCCGTCCGAAACAAACAATGTGTATGTTTTTGAAGGATTAATGGGAAATTTCGATTGTTCCAAACTGTAAAGGTTGTTTGTAGTATCGTAGGGAATTGTAGCTTCTTTCACGCCGTCGGAAATTTTCACAACTGCATTATCAAGCCTTTTACCGGTTGCCCCGGACTTAGAAAACAGAGGGACAGACTCAGTAACAATGACATTGATATAAGATAATTGTGGAGAAATGATCGAGCTGATGACCAGCTTGGATTCACTCTTTGGAAGCTTGGCCTCCGGAATATCGGTCACGAATGATTCACAAGCGGTTAATAGCACCCAGGCTGCAACACATAGCAGACAGGTATATAGTCTTGAATTTTTCATGGCTCAAAATTTAAAGTTGTAGCTTACAGAAGGAAGTACCGGAAACAGGGAGTATTTCTTCAACTTGCGTTCTGTTACCCCAGAAGGTTTAACATCTTGGGACAGATCATAGAAGAATGGGTTTTTGCGATTGTATGCATTATATACGCTGACCTCCCACGTACGCTCATATCTTCTCTTTTTCTTGTGGAACTGGACCGAAAAGTCTAGCCGGTGAAATGCTTCTGCCCGAAAGTCATTTTTACTGTCGAACTGTGAAATAGACATTCCGCCCATGTTGCGGTTAAGTATCGCTTCAGAAGGATTATACCGATTGAAAAAGGATGTACCCATCGCATTATACGTCGAAGCCGGCACGCTGAGTGCATTACCTGTTCCATAGACCCAGGTAGCAGACAACGTAATTCGCTTACTAAATTCGTAGATACCGACAAGGGACAAATCGTGCCGCCGGTCGTAGCGAGGATGAAAGGCCCGGCCTGCATTCAGTTCGGGGAATTTCCAGTAGATCCATGACAATGTATAGCCAACCCAGCCGGAAAGGCGACCACTTTTTTTCTGTGCAAGAAATTCTGCTCCGTAAGACCAGCCGCTTCCCGAAGTCACATTATCTTCCCATTTGACATCAGTTGCATTCTCACCAGTGATCCCAATGAAGGTCGCTCCTTCTTTATAGCCAAGAATGTCGTTCATGTTCTTGTAAAATCCTTCGAGCGTAAATGTGAGTGCCGGCTTTTCGAGATCTTTTGCAAAACCAAAAGCGAATTGGCTGGATTGCTGAGGTTTCACGCGATCCGTACTTGTCACCCAAAGATCGGTCGGCAGCCCGAGCCCGGTATTGGATAAAAGGTGAACATACTGGTTCATTCTGGCGTAGGAAACTTTGGCGGAGAAGTCCGGCGCGAGTCTTAACGCTGCTGAAAAGCGCGGCTCAGGTCGTACATAACTCTTTTCTCGCGCCCGAAAGTAGCTAAGACGAAAACCCGCATTCATCTTCAAAGCGTCAAATGCCTGCCAGGTGTCTTCAACGTATGCGCCGCCTTCAAGTGAATGCACCAGCTCCTTTTTTGGAGTAATCGGCTCTTCGCTGTTTGAACCCTCTACGTTCATAGCTGAGGGTACCGACTTGTGAAAAGTACCTTGCAGACCGAATTTGATAGCGTGAGCAGCAACCGGATAGTAGTCGAAATCGGTTTTAAAACTCAAATCCCTGATCCGCGAGCTATAAGCGACACCAGACTCGCTCACCACTCGATCTTTGCCCGTAATCTCTTTGAAATAGCTGTTTGTCTTGAAATAGAAGTCGGTAAAAATTAAGGATGTATTTGCAAACAATTTTCTATTCAGGATATGGTTCCAGCGCATTGTGCCGGTTGCATTTCCCCAGGACATACCTGCCCTCATTTGAAAATCCGGCATTTTCTCCTTGACGTAAAAATTATCACTTCCAAGATAACCACTTAGGTATACCTTGTCTTTCGGCCCGAGATCATAGTTGATCTTGGCATTGAGGTCATAGAAGTAATAACCTGGCTTGAAGTTATTCCCAGACTTCTCACTTTTCTTATTAAGCTGTTTGATCACCGGAGCCGCCAGCACATCTATATAAGTTCGTCTTCCTGAGACTATAAAAGAGGATTTACCTTTGGAAAGCGGGCCCTCTAACGTGACTCTCGAAGCGATCAACCCGATCCCGCCCTCACCGTGCAGCTTGTCTTTGCTGCCCTCCTTCATATTCATCTCCACTACGGAAGACAATCGGCCGCCATAGCGCGCAGGAAAACCGCCTTTCGTCAGCTCTACATTCTTGATCGCATCACTATTGAATACCGAAAAGAACCCAAACAGGTGACTTGCATTGTAAACAACCGCGTCATCAAGTATGATCAGGTTTTGGTCCGGTCCGCCGCCGCGTACGTACAAGCCGGTTTGTCCCTCAGAACCTTTCTGAACGCCGGGCATCAATTGTAACCCTTTCAAAACATCTTTTTCGCCAAACAGCGCGGGCATTTTTTTGATTTGGTCAATAGGGATTCCTACTGTGCTCATTTGCGCCGACCGACTTACATAATCTTCCTGTTTCCTGGCTGAGATCACTACTTCTTTCAGCTGCCGGGCTGATGGAAGGAAGATATTAAGCTCCATATTCCGAGTGGCCTGAATGCTGCGATCAGTCTTTTCATAACCGACAAGAGAATAGGAAATTGTTACAGAATCAGTTGACGGGATAGTCAATGAATAAAATCCGTAGTTATTGGTAACTGCATTCGCGGAAGTCCCGGGTATATAAACATTTACTCCGGTCAGCAATTCTTGACTTCCCTGCTCTTTTACAAAACCGCTGATTGTTATACGTTCCTGCGCAAGTGCACAGTTACAAATAAATAACAAGCATAAAACAGTGTGGATTTTCATAATTGAAAGTGTGTTTGATGAAAAAGTGTTGCCACTGCCGGTGAACCCGCATACCAAGTACACGAGTCGCCCGGCAGGCAATTGAACATTGACTGACTTCAAACGGCGGAATGAATATTATTTTTTGCTATCTACTAGCTTGAAGCGGGTTTCGTCCCGGATGTAGTTTCCGTCTGCAAGTTGAGCGTGTACTTGTAACAGAAGATCCGAAGTCTTTTTGATGTTATACGTGAATGCAGTGTCTATCTCGACCTTGCTCTCGTCTTTCTTGCAAATTACCTTGCTATTTAAAATTGAGTGTTTTTGATCGAGCAAAATAATGTGGTAATAAGTAATTAGTACTGATTTCGGTTCTATTACTGCATTAATCCGAATACTGTCGCCGTCCTGCAGCACCTGATCTTTAGTGGGTGACGAGACTGTAATGTAAGGTGAATCCTCAACCCAAACCTCCTTGTCTTTACAGCCGGCAATCAGCAAAATTGCAGCAGATAGTGTGAGCATTAGTTTGTTCGTCTTCATGGTGTTTTGGTTTTGTTGAATAATAGGAAACATCATATCCGCGTGCTTTGAAAAAGATCTACGGCTCTGATTTGCTCCCTTGTGCTCTAATCCTGTGCCCTCAACCACTTATCCGGACGTCCAGTTTTTTAAAGGTTGGTCGTGTCAAACCATCGGTAAATCATCCGATTTTACAGACATTTACATTGCTGAACTAGTTACCCGATCAGGGCGGGTTCTGTACATTTTGTGGCATTCAATTTAACTATCTTATTCATAATCATGCCTTTCGTCGATTTCAATACCAAAAAAGTAGTCAAAATATGGGATGGGATTTATGGCACGCTGGCCCATTCGGAACAGCAAACGTTTGGCCATTTTACTATCGACAGCGGGACTGTTCTCCCGGAGCACAGCCATTTTCACGAACAATGGTGCCACGTCCTGGAAGGTGAACTGGAATTTGAGATATTGGGAGAAAAGAAGCTGCTTACAAGCGGCATGACGGCCTACATTCCTTCGAATGCACCGCATTCCGCAGTTGCGTATACCGAGTGCAAAGTGATTGACTGCTTCACTCCCGCACGGCAGGATTTCATAGAACTGGAAAGCAGAACTGAACAGGATCAGTAAGTGGCACGGCCGCCCGAAAGATCGAAGGTGAAGCCGGTGGTAAAGCTGTTTTCAGGAGAAACAATGAAGGCCGCCATGTTCGCGGCTTCCTCTAAAGTGCCGCATCTTTTCATCGGGATCTTGTCAGTCATATACCGGACCTGCGCTTCCGGCATTGCTGCCACGAGCGGCGTCTGAATCACTGCAGGCGCCAGTGCATTGATCGTAATTCCCGTTTCGGCATACTCCTTACCCTGCACTTTCGTCATACCTATAATTGCCGCCTTCGAAGCAGAATAGGCCAGCATACCTGCGTTACCTTCTTTACCGGCAATGGAAGCAATGTGCAGTATCCGGCCGTAATTACCAGCCAGCATATAGGGTAACACCGCTTTCGACATATAGAATGCGCTCATAAAATTCACATTCATCACTTTCCGTAAGTTCTCGCTGCTTACCTCATGACTTTTCACCTGGGTAATCCCGGTAATCCCCACGCAGTTAATCAGGATATCTATCTTGCCAAATCGTGCAATTACTCTTTTAATTGCATTCTGAACCTGCATTTCATCCGTCACATCAACCCCGATCACTTCCTGCTGCTCCTGATTTCCGGCGAAATGTTCTAAAAGTCCACTTTCGTTCATATCAAGCAGCCCCACGTTCGCGCCTTCGTTTAACAGTTTGTGTGCAATGACCAGCCCCAAACCGGATGCCGCACCAGTGATAACGGCTACTTGTGACTTAAATTTGGACATATTGAGGGTGATTTGAATTTTGTTTAGCCA
This sequence comes from Dyadobacter crusticola DSM 16708, assembly GCF_000701505.1. Classification (GTDB taxonomy): domain Bacteria; phylum Bacteroidota; class Bacteroidia; order Cytophagales; family Spirosomataceae; genus Dyadobacter; species Dyadobacter crusticola. The sequence continues at coordinate 196,931 of NZ_KL370787.1, forward strand.
AATCTATAAGCCCGAATACCACCCTTTTTACTATCTCGCTGCTGATGGTATAATCCAGTTTTGGGCACAAAAAAACCGGCTCCTTTTGATGGATCCGGTGATATATATTGACTTTGGATTTCCTTGACTAAACCAGCTCGCTTTCGTATTGCAGTCCGATTTGTGCGGAAGGGAAGCTGGCTACCTTGTTAAATTCTGAAACCGCCTGATTAACCTGTCTCTGCGAGATACCGCTGTATTCAAGCAGCAGCATTTTTGCCTGTTGGGCAGTGGAACGCTTCATTTTCCAGTATTGCGGGTGATTTGTTCCAATTGGAGTGCGAAAGAACTTCTCTTTGGGTTCTCTGATCAAAATCTCATATTCTGTATTGAATTGTGGATTGTCATTCAGGAAGTATCCTTTCACTACTACTTTAACTTCTCTGCCACTTTTTAGGTAAAAAATTTTCTCGTGTATCATAACGGTTGCGTTTAAGAATTTCGGAATGGTTGAATGCTGCTGGCGGTTGGCTAAAAACCCACTTTTTGATCATAATTTTCGTACCACCCGCTGAATTATATTTAATACAAACATTACGCACCGATGCTATTTTCCGTCAAAAAGTTTAGCCAGCGGTCGAATATCTTAGCCTGCGGCAAATTTTCAGGGAGTTTTGGTCAAGAAACATACACAACAAATTGACAGCCAGCTTGTAAAAAATTATCATTCAACGATGTGACCGATAAATTGAGCTGTATTGTCGAGAATTTTTCCGCCACGCCGCAAACCGAGTGCGCACGCTTCTCCCACATAAAAAACACCAGCCTGATAGCTTTGCCCCTCCTGATCCGTCGGAAATGGGAAATACTCCTGATAGATTTTCTTCTGCTCGCCATACTCGCCTCCCGCGGTTTCAATTACGTCCCCGCCTTTTTCCAAAATGGATACATTCGCGCCTTCTCTTCCGAATAAAACCTTGCTGACCGACTGTTTGTGCGGGATCGCATACCGCTCGGTTTGCAGCAAATGAGGATGGTACGGGTACAAGTCCCAAAGCACTTTCAATATGTATTTCGATTGAAAAAGCAATGTGTAAGCCGGGTTCAAAACCACCGCCTTCCGGTTCTTTACGATCTCGGTGAGCATAGTAGCCAGCTCTGGCTCGTCGAAGCCGATGTACTCCCAGGGAACCAGCTTAAACCAGAAATCGAATCGTATAAAATCACCGGTAGTCGGATCCTGAAAAAAGATCCCGTCGCCATTTGAAAATTCAACATCATCGATGTAGGCAAACTCAGTATCAAATCCCGCTTCCTTCGCAGCGGCGGCAAGTACTGCCACATTCGTTTCATCTTCGGGATAATCCCGCATGGTGGAAAAGAGTATAGAAGGGGTAAGGTCGGAGTTAACCTGTTTCAAATACCTGAACTGCTCTGTCAGGGTTTCGTATAATGTATTGAACTGCTGCGCCTCATCAAGCCCGTTCATTCTCAGATGCGCCCATTGCACCACGGCGGTTTCGGGGATACAGGTGGCGGTATCTGCATTAAATTCAATCAGCTTTACCTGATCATTCCCAAAGCCGCCCGCGAGGTCAAACCGCCCGTAAAGGTGAATGTTCCTTTCATCTTCCCACGAATGCTTGATCAGCTCAACAAGGTTTTCAGGAATCCCCAGATCTTTGAACAAATGATTATCAATTACATATTGCCCGGCTTCCACAAACATTTCGTACAAAGTATTAGCCGCCGCATAGTATTGCGCAGCCTGTTCTTCACTGATTACCGCGACTGCGTTCACCACGTAAGGAACTGTGTCGGTACCCAGCATCCAGTCCCAGCCTGCATTTTGGAACGCCCGTTCAGGTCCGTCCACCAATGTTCTTATATCAACCATATTTAACTTTATTATCCGCCGCTTCTGCCTGACGACGATCTCCCAAAAAATCCTTTTCTACCGCTGCTTGGCCTGGAACTTACAGTCCGTGTAGTCCGGGAGGCGTCCACCTGCCTGAAAGTGCTCTGCGACTTTTCATACGTAGCCGGATTGCTGTAAACTCCCCTGGCGGCCTGTCCGTTCGCATTGCGGTACCCATTCATATACCCGTTACCGGAGTTCCGGCCTAACAGGTAACCCATTCCGCCGTAAAGCAGCATAGATGACAGGCCGCTGTGATGCCCCACATTTGATTGATTAGTCCGTATTTCTTCATCAATCAGTGCCTTTGCTGCTTCCGGGCTCAGCTTATCTGTATGCCCGTCGAGGTAAGTGACAATCGCGCCCGAACTGTCGGGAGCTACATTTTCTTCATCGGTAATCTTAAATTCGCCCGGTTTCACTTCCTTGATATGCGACCGGATACCTTTGGTATAACTTGTCTCTTCATAGCTATAAGCTTCTTCATCGTCCCTGTTTGAAGAGCAGCTGCCCAATGTCATTCCCGACAGCAAGGCAATGGCGAGCGCACTGCCGATACTGATGTCTTTCACGTGTTTGATGAAAGAGCCTTTTCTGATTTGCGTCATATACCTGTTGAATTTTTTTCTGACAATTCTTAAAAATACGCTTTTACCTCACCCGGGGTAAGCATTATCTTTCGAGTGGTTCGATTAAGCGGATGTAATTCGCCTGTCACTTTACAAACGGTTTTTGTATCCTGATACTGAAAACAAAGGCACAACCCGTGACCAGATTGTGCCTCACCATTATTACCGTATAAAGAACTATGCCTTCTTAGCGATCTTTTCCAATGCGCCTACCAGCCTGTCAAGGTCACTTAGTTTGGTATAAACGTGCGGTGTGACGCGTACACAATGGATATTTTCCCAATTGATACCCACTGTGTGGATTTGGTAACCTTTCATCAGCTTGCTGTCAAGCTCTTCTGGTTTCATCCCATCAATGCTTACACCCGCGATCGCACATGAAAATTCAGGTTTGAGCGAGGTATGGATTTTCACCCCCGGGATTTGGGCGGCCTTTTCTGCCCAGTATTTTTTCAAATAGTGAACACGCTCTTGTTTCCGTTTTGAGCCAATTCCTTCCTGAAAATTGATCGCTTCGCCAATTGCCTGCTCAATGGGAAAGCTTCTGGTGCCCAGCGTTTCAAATTTCCGGATATCCCCACTTTTTGGCTGGCCATTACAAAGCAGCGGCCAGATCTTCTCAATTTTATCCTTTTTGATCCACATCATACCACTGCCGACAGGCGCACTCAGAAATTTGTGGAGGCTCGTCCCGAAGTAATCGCATTCGAGATCGGGGATTTTGTAGTCGAGCAATCCGAAAGTATGTGCGCCGTCCACTACCACTTCAATGCCTTTTGCATGCGCCATCTGGCAAATCTTCCTTACCGGCATAATCTGGCCAACCCAATTGATAATGTGGGTGACGTGAATGATTTTGGTTTTAGGTGTAATTGCATCCGCAAATGCTTTTACGATCTGTTCGTCATTTTCAATGGGGAAATCAAATGAGAGTTGCTTGTAAACCAGCCCGTCGCGCATTTGTCGCTGCTTCCAGGCCTGGATCATATTTGGATAATCCTGAATAGTACCGATAATCTCGTCGCCTTTTTCAAGCGGCAATCCGAATATGATGGTGTTCAGTCCCTCCGTCGCATTTCTGTTGATCGCAATTTCTTCCGGGTTACAGCCCGCCAATCCTGCAAGCCGCTGCCGCAAAGGCTCCCGGCCTTTGTCCATAATGCGCCACATGTAGTAAGATGGGCCTTGCGCTGCCGCTTTGTTGTATTTTTCCAAAGCTTCCTGCACAGCAACCGGAGAAGGTGATACTCCGCCGTTATTCAAAATGATAATGTCGCTTTTGCTGGCAGTATAAGCATCCTGGATCACCGACCAGTAATCTTCGTTATCGTTGCTATCAGCTTTCCAGAATCGTTCTGCATTCCTGAAATGCTCGGCGTGGATTTGATTAAAAAGGCTATCGACACCAAAAGCGCCCATACTTAGGGCTGCGCTCTTTTTGAAAAAGGACCGGCGATCGTTCATAAAAGTGGTTTAGGAAGTGGTAATTGAGTCAGCTACAATTTATTAATAAAATGCACCAATCCCAATCAATACATATCCGGGTCACTTTTCACGACGGATTGCAGCATCCATTCATAAGTATTATAAGGCTCAGGCATCCCCTGGCTATCCAATTGCAGGTACATTAAATGCACGTGTGTCGGCGACCGTTGTTTATATGCATTGTAGCCGCTCCTGCCTATTTCAGCTATTTTATCGCCTGCTTTCACGCTCTGTCCGGGCTGCACTTCCACGATGTTGTTGTGCGCGTAATAGAAAAGTCCGTCGAGACAGGGATCGTAGATCCAGATCCAGTTGCCGCCCCGCAGCTCACTATCGTACTTCCAGCCAGTTTCTGTGGCCAGCACGATTCCGGATGTAAATGAAAGTACGTCGATCGGTTTCCAGGTGCGGTCGTCGAGGTTGTCCTGGTCTTTGTCACGCACGAACAAATCGTGTGCGGGGTGACTGCCTGCCACTTCACGGTCGAAAAGATCGAACCCATTTGGCCGGTAACCTCTTCCCCTTGAACCCACGGACTCACGCGGTGAATATCCTTTGACAGGATAAACAAAATAAGCGGAATCGATCCCCCGGCAGGTGTCCGGCTTTACAGCCTTCCTGATATTGACCATTACTTCGGAAAATGCTTTTCTCGCAGAATCGGGTGAGATCGCGCCGTCCCTGATGTTGAGCTGAATCTGGTTAAATGCAGCGCAATAGGCTGCCAGATCCTCGGAAGGTTCACTTTTATCAATGAAAGCTGAAACACTGACGATCAACAGCAAGCCTGCCGCTCTCTTTATTGTCATCCAAAATATTGTTGTCATGAATTCTTCCGACTGCCTGCTATCACCGGGTAGTTGCCTGTTTTTTCAAATAATATCTTACAAATGTATTTCTATTTACATTAAAAAGGATTTATGCCTTTCTTTAAACCCGTAACACTAAAACTGAAATCAAATGCAATACCGTCGTTTTGGACGCACGAACTGGCAGGTGAGTGAAATAGGTTATGGCATGTGGGGGCTCGCAGGCTGGACCGGCTCTGACCGCAAGGAAACCGATGATTCACTCGATCTGGCAGTAGAATCGGGCGTTAACTTTTTTGATACCGCCTGGGGCTACGGCGAAGGTTTGAGCGAGCGGATATTAGGTGAGCTTATCAAAAGGAATGCAGGTCGCAAGCTGTATGCTGCTACTAAAATCCCGCCTAAAAACCGCAGATGGCCGTCCCGGCCTGAGTTCAGGCTAGCCGACGTTTTCCCGGCCGACTACATTATTGAATACACTGAAAAGAGTTTGCAAAATCTCGGTACCGAGCAGATCGACTTGCTGCAATTTCATGTGTGGGAAGATAACTGGGCGCAGGAAGATGAATGGAAAGAGGCAGTTCAAAAACTCACGCAACAAGGAAAAGTGGCAAGCTGGGGGATCAGTATCAACCGCTGGGAGCCTGACAATGCATTGGAAACCTTGAAAACAGGACTGATAGACGCTGTGCAGGTGATCTACAATATCTTCGACCAGGCGCCGGAAGACAATCTTTTCCCGCTTTGCCGCGAGCTGGATATCGCGGTGATCGCACGCGTTCCTTTTGATGAAGGTACATTGACAGGCACTTTGACAAAAGATACGGTATTCCCGGCCGACGACTGGCGGGCAACCTATTTCGTACCCGAAAACCTCAATTCCAGCGTAGACCACGCAGAGGCTTTGAGAGCAGATATACCAGAGGGAATGACGATGCCCGAGCTTGCATTGCGATTTATCCTCAATAATCCCGACGTGCATACCACCATTCCGGGTATGCGGAAGCTGCCGCACGTGCGCTCCAATGTAGCAGTGAGCGACGGAAATCTGCTGCTGCCGGAAGTGGCCGAAAAGATGAAAAATCACCGCTGGGACCGAAAGCCAACAGAATGGTCTCAGTAGCAAAAAAACCGTCCCGGATCTCGGGACGGTTTTTTAATGCATTCAATATGATCAACGGTAAAGCTTACTGTCAATCGAAAACTTACCAGGGCCTGTGAAGAACAACGTGAGATAGGTGATCAGAAAAGAGACGGCATGTTCTTTCTTGTCAAACGGATCTGCACCGTGCACGATGAAAACGACGACGATCATCGTAAAAATAAGCGGGATCAATGCAGCTCTCGTAACCAATCCCAAAATGACCAGAATGGAGCACACGAATTCTGCGAAGATGGTCAGAATGTAAGAAAGCTCCTCTCCTATACCGATCGGATCGGCAAAAGAACGATTTCCGCCCAGATAACCGGAAAGTTTGGCATAACCGTGCGTCAACATCAAACAAGAGATACCCACGCGCAGGATCAATACGCCGAAATCAGCAGACGCAGGTAACTTAATGGGTTTCAAAAATCTTTTCAGCATAAGCTATTTTTTGGGTGAATAAACGACAGCCGCGATCATTTGCGCCTGCAAATATCTTGTGAAACTTAGTAACGGGATAAAGCCGCCACTTAGTTTCTTAAAAAATTTCGTAGAGGCTGTCTTCCGAATTTTTATATGCCAAGTAATAATTTTAGATTTACCTAAATTATAAAATAAGGGTTAGTTAAATAAATATTTTGAAGACTTTATGAGACTATACATACTATTGATTTTCATACTGCTAGGTGCATCTGCTCATGCGCAGATTACATTCAGCGGCAATATATCACTGGAAGGACAGCAGGAAACTGCCTTTGGGGCTTCGGTTTACATTGATCAGCTAAAAACAGGCACTACTGCGGATACGCTGGGAAATTTCCGGATTTCAAACATTCCTTCCGGCGTATATACCATCCGGGTAAGTTACATTTCAATGCCTACAATCATTGAAAAAAATGTCCGGATAGAAAGAGACCTGGTAAAGAACTTCGTATTGAAATCAGGTGCCAATGCGCTCGATGAAGTCGTGATTAGCGGCACAATGAAGGAAGTGTCCAAACTGGACAGTCCGGTTCCGGTTGATATCATTACCGCCAAATTCATCTATAAAAACCCGGTTCCGAGCATATTTGAGGGACTTAGCTACGTAAATGGCGTGCGGCCGCAGCTGAACTGCAATGTTTGCAATACCGGAGATATCCACATGAACGGGCTCGAAGGTCCGTATACGATGGTGCTGATCGACGGTATGCCAATGGTAAGCGGGCTTTCAACTGTTTATGGCCTATCAGGTATCCCGAACAGTCTGATTGACAGGGTAGAAATCGTGAAGGGACCAGCGTCAACACTTTACGGTTCGGAAGCAGTGGGCGGGCTGATCAATATCATTACCAAAAATCCATCCAAAGCACCTGTATTTTCAGCAGATGCATTCAGTACCAGCTGGCTGGATTACAATCTGGATCTTGGCGTAAAGCTTTCACCTGCTGAAAATGTGAATGCAATTCTGGGAGTCAATTATTTCAATTACCAAAACCCGCTGGATCACAATGGTGATGGGTTCACCGACCTTACCTTGCAAAACAGGATTTCAGTTTTTAACAAATGGACTGTTAACCTCAAAAACAACAAACAGGCCAATGTCGCAGCGCGTTACTACTATGAAGACCGCTGGGGCGGGCAGATGAACTGGAACAAGTCTCACCGCGGCGGGAACGAGGTATATGGCGAGAGCATTTATACTTCCAGATTTGAAGTTTTAGGTAATTATCAGCTTCCAACGCGTGAGAAAATCACGCTTCAATATTCATTCAGCTCACATCACCAGAACTCGGTTTATGGAAATGTGCCATTTCTCGCCGATCAGAAGATTGCATTTGCGCAGCTGCTCTGGGATAAGGAAATCGGACAACACAATCTGTTGATCGGCTCCCCTTTCCGCTACACTTTTTACAACGATAACACGACCGCAACCAGGTACCTGGACGGCCAGGATCACGCAGACAAGATTTACCTCCCTGGTTTCTTTGTACAGGATGAAATCAAAACCGGCGCCCACGCATTGCTACTTGGAGCGAGATATGATTATAACAGCCGGCACGGAAGCATTTTCACACCCCGTGCAGCTTACAAATTCAAGTTTAATCAAACAGACGTGGTCCGGCTCAATGTGGGCCGCGGCTTCCGGATCGTCAATTTATTTACAGAAGATCACGCCGCATTGACGGGCTCGCGGCAGGTTATTGTGAAAGAAGCGCTCAATCCTGAGCAAAGCTGGAATGCAAATCTGAACCTGGTGAAAAAGATTGTAACCGGAAATTCTTTTGTCGGCCTTGACGCTTCACTTTTTTACACGCATTTTACGAATCGCATTTTACCGGATTATGACACCGACCCGAACCAAATTATTTACGACAATCTGGACGGTCATGCAGTTTCAAAAGGGATCAGCCTGAACCTGGACTTTAACTTTTCGTTCCCGCTGAAAATCATCACGGGTGGGACTTTAATGGACAATTACCAGGTAGAAAACGGAACGCGGTTCCGACCTGTTTTAACAGAAAAATTCACGGCAGTCTGGTCGGTCAGTTACGAGATTCAGAAGGCAGGCATTTCATTTGACTACACCGGAAATATGTATGGGCCAATGCGTTTACCTGTGTTAAGTGAAACCGACCCGCGCGCGCGGAGATCGCCCGTGTGGTCTTTGCAGAATATCCAGGTTACCAAGAAGTTTAGCAATGGCATGGAAATTTACGGAGGTTTGAAAAATTTGCTAAACTTCACGCCACCTGCCAATTCCATTGCCCGAGCCAATGATCCATTTGACAAAAAAGTACAGTTTAATGACCAAGGTCAAGTGATCGCAACTCCTGAAAATCCATACGGGCTTACCTTTGACCCTTCTTACGTTTACGCTCCCAATCAGGGTCGCCGGGTATTTTTAGGAGTACGCTATACGTTGCATTAAACGGACAAAGCAGATGTGCCCAGAAGAGTACACAAATGACATGTTTATGATTTTTCAAAGAGCAAAAACGTATACAGTATTGATATTCATTGATTTGAATATAGATTGATTGTATATTTGTCTCATTAATTATTTAACACTACTTAATTATGGCATTAACGAAACAATTTGTAAAGAGTAAATCTGTTTACAAAGTAACATTTACAGTTCCTGCTGAGGCGGCTGCCGAAGCGAAGAAAGTTGCCCTTGTTGGAGAATTTAATGAGTGGAATCCAGAAGCAGTTGTACTCAAAAAGCAAAAAGACGGATCATTCAAAACAAGCCTCGAACTAGGCGCAGGCGAATATCAGTTCCGCTATATCCTCGATGATGAAAAGTGGGAAAACGACTGGGAAGCAGACAAATACGTACCAGCGGGCGTTGACGAAGCATCGGAAAATTCGGTAGTGGTTTGTAGCTAATTAGCTATCGGCTATCGGCTATCGGCTATCGGCTATCGGCTATCGGCTATCGGCTATCGGCTATCGAATACAAAAAAGAACCCGGAGGTATTTCTACTTCGGGTTCTTTTTCTATTTAACTCAGTATCACAATCGCAATTGAACTTCAAAGCCGACTGCCGAGAGCCGATTGCCGAAGTTCCCTAAACCACAAACGCATCACTCTCCACATACGCCTTAATCAATGCATCTTCGCCTTCTGCGCCGGATTTGGAGTTACCATGTTCCATTCCCATGATGAAAGATTTGTTTTCCTTCTTGCTGCGGTCGTAAATGTATTTGAAAATGTTTTTGTAATTGATTTCCCCGGTAGTCGGCTCTTTTCTGCCCGGCTCATCTCCGATCTGGAAGTAGTCGATCTCACTCCACGTTTTATCGATGTTATAGATCAGCCTACCCTCGTTTTTCTGCATGTGGTAGATATCGTAAAGTATCTTGCAAGACTTGCTGTTAACTCCGCGGCAGATCTCGTAAGTCTGCTCAGAAGTACGCAGGAATAGATTTGGGCTATCACTAAGTGGTTCTAAAACCATGACCAGACCGTGCGGTTCGAGTATCTCCGCGCCGCGGCGCAATGCATCTATTACGTGCCCGGTTTGCACGCCGATCGGCAGGTTTCTTTCGAAATCACCCGGTACAACTGTCATCCATTTTGCATTCACGCGCTTGGCAACCTCCACTGCTTTTTTGCAGCCGTTGAGAAAAATATCAATGTACTCCTGCTTTCCCGCTGCCAGCGTATTAGCGCCATTACCTCCTTTATCAACCACGAACACGCCCATTTGCATGCCGAGGCGCGCCATTTCCTTCGCGATCTTTTCTTGCTCTTCTACCGGCCTGCCCATCATACCATTATCTTCCAGCGCCATAAATCCATTGTCAGCCATAAATTTCAGCTGATCAATTACGTCCTTCCCAGCCTTGTTCTGAAACATTCCGAAATGCGGGGCGTATTTAAGCTTGAACTGGTTTTTGGCAGTGGGAGCAGACTGTCCAGCAAATGCATTTCCAGCTGCAACTGCGGCTCCCGCGAGACCTAGTGTAGATTTTACAAAATTTCTACGAAGCATATATTTCGTTAGTTATGTTTAGGATGTAAAGAATTTTGGAAAGACAATTTACCTCAAAACTGCTCCCATTATTTTAAAAATGCGTTTTTGCCTAAGACCTGCGGCGACGGCGGCGCTCTTTTTTCGAGGCTGGCTTGGCAGGTGCTGACTCAGCTTCTTCTACCTTTGGCTTCGGGAAATAGGGAGCAAGCTGCGCCTTTATTTCCTCCCTGAATGCATTCCTGACACCATCCAAAGCAGCTTCCTTCACACCGCCTGCAAGCCTGTCTTCCGTCAGCAGCTTCACAACCGCCTCCTCGCCTGGCCAGCTCGCGCCGAGGAACCTGGCTGCGCTCTCCCGTACCTTCGCTGATTCATTCGGGTCAACCGCCATAGAACGCAGCAGGTAAACAGACTCGCTGCTGCCGACTGTCTGAAATGATGCGAGCAATGCAATCTTCCTTGCGTCATTCATCGACGCCAGCTTTTCATTGACGTAGCTGATCCCCGCCTGTTCCAGTAATAAAGCACCGGCGTCTCTTCCAAGCACATCGTCTGATTTGTCGACAGCCATTTTAAGCAGCCTGTCATTTTCAGATTCAAGCGCATACCTCGTCATCAAATCAATGTAATGCTCGGTACCGTAGGTTTCGTCGAGCAGCTTATTGAGCGCAGTTAATCCTTGCTGGGAGTTGGTAACAAAAGATTTGTCCAAATGCAGCAATGCAAGCTTGCTTACCTCAATGCGATCGCTGGAAGGTACTGTCAGTACATTCAGCAAGGCCTGGGATTTTTCATATCCTGCCCGGAAGAAGTCGAATGCGCGGAAATACCTTAACCGACTTTTGAAAGCAACAGAAGTGTCCGCAGCTGCCTCGGTCAGGTACGGAATAGCCTGGCGTGTACGGGCCAGCCAGACAATATCTTTTCCCGCGTCGGTTGCAGTTGGTTTACCTTTTTGTCTTTCAAGCCAGGCCGGAAAAATCCGTTCCCACTGATCAAATGCACCGATACTCAAAGCTTCCACTGTCCAGCGGTCATTTCCTTTGTATTGTTTGGCGAGCTGCAACCACACATCCAAAGCTTCATAAGTGTGATTATGGTTGATCGCGAGCGCGCATTCTCTTCTTACCTGCGGATCAGGATCGGAAGTGAGCCGTTTGATATACTCGGTAGGATCGCTGTTGCGCTGCCTTACTGCCCGCAAAGCAGTGATTCTGATGTTAGGATTCAAATGTCGGAATCCAATGTCCAGACTCCGGTAATTGAACCCTTCGATCCGGTTTAAAACCCACAATGCACGGGCGCGCAGCTTTGGGTTTGCATTGTATCTGTTGAAAAGTTCTTCGAGATAAGGCTCTGCATTCCACCCATGCTTTACACATGCATTCCAGGCGAGATACCGCATTGACAAGTTAGGACTTTGAAGCGCCTTTACTGCTTCTTCCGGATTATTCAGATCAAAAACGGGAATTGTATAGGGTGTACCCTGAGGCGCTATCCTGAAAATCCGACCGCGGCTTTTGTCTTTCATTTTGTGAGACCCGATAACCGGATCATACCAGTCGGAAATGATCAGTGAACCGTCAGGTGCGACACAAACATCGGTCGGCCTGAACCATTTGTCGCGGGTACCTTCTACGATCGGCTCCATGCCCTTTGACTTATATCCTGCTCCGTCATTCTCTACCGGAAACGAACTTACGTAACGCTGGCCTGCGTCAGCGAGCAGGATCTGGTCCCAGTAACGCCGCGGCAGCAGCTCTCCTTCGTAGATCGTCATACCCATCGGAAAGCCTGAACCTGTTTCAAGCAGGTTGGGTACTACGCCGGGATCATTCTGGTGCCAGTGACGGCGCGGCACTTCGTCTTCCAGGTTAGTACGGTTGAGCCGCCAGCTGGCGCCGGTCATTTCATCTATGTACCCGAAATTTCCGTTTTCCATAACATAAGAAACCCGGTCGCCGCCATTTCCAGGCTCTTCCTGGTCAGACTGCCACATGGTACCATAGCTATCCACCGCGACTTCAAATCCATTCCGGAAGTTCTCCGCCATGATTTCCACTTTGGTAAAGTCCTGTTCACAGCGAAAAACGACACCTTGCTTGAATTGTCTAAAATCAATAGGTCTTTCATATTTATCCAGCAGCGGCCTGTCCTGACCATCCACAAGCTGCCGGCCTGCATTCCCGAAGTTGAAGTAAAATTTTCCGTCCGGACCAAAAACGAATGCGTGCACACCTGCATCATTTTGGGTACCACCAATTCCTTTGAACAAAATCTCTTTGGTATCCGCCTTGTCGTCGCCATTGGTATCCGTAAAAAGCCACACGTACGGACTTTGCGAAACAATCGCCTTATTGCCCATTACCCAGATACCCAGCGGCGCATTGATCTCCGGCCCCTGGTAAAACACTTTGGTAACATCCGCTTTTCCGTCACCGTCTTTGTCTTCCAGGATCATAATCCTGTCACCCATTCCAAGCTCCGATTTTCCATTGACGGCCGGCCGGTAATTATAGGCTTCGCAAACCCAAACCCTGCCGCGGTGGTCCACGTCGATATTGATCGGGTTGATGATGTTTGGTTCAGATGAAAAAAGCGTAGCTTCCAGTCCATCGGCCACTTTCAAGCCGGCAACTGCATTCCTGGCAAACCGCTTTTCGGGTTCGGAAAGCAATGCATAAGCACTGTCGGGACTGATAGCAGCCACAGAATCAACAGCTGTTGAATCGGCAACTTGACAAAAACCGTAAGCAGGAAGGAGGAAAGTAACTACGGTGAATAGGAATGCAGACTTAAAAGAATGGAATGGTTTCAAAACGACCTCGGATGATTCAGACTCTCAAAAAACGTTTAAAAATACCTGATGTTTCCTGAATAAGGAAGAGAAGTTTTGAAAAGATACAAGAAGTAAAATAAGGTTACAGAGGAGAAAAGCACAACTTACCTCGGCCGCTTTTGCGGATCTAACCTATTGTCGAAAATCGATAACAGCAATATACTTTCAGGCTCAATCACGAAGAAAATAGAAGTTTGCGGGGATGCTACGCAGCGCCTGATCTGCGTTTGGGCTCAACAACCGGGAATTGAAGTGGACTTTGCCGAACTCTCTCGATCTGATGGTCAATCTCAGATAGTACTCTTAAAGCAATTCCTTCGCTCCAAGTTTCAAAGAGATATTCAGTCAAAATCTCATAGTCAAGAATGGCACGATTGGTCCAGTGTATTGCTGTCACTGCCCTCCGGCCTTTTGTTGCATTTCGGATATCTTCCGGTCAATCCGCTGCCGTGCCTGAAAGTTGTCAACCACCCTTCCTTCATTTCTATCTTTCAGCCCCTCAGCGATCCCAGACTTCGCATTCTCCGGGATAATGGTGGATTCATCCGGCTGAAATTCAAAGTAGAATTTGTGGCCAAGTTCTGTCAACAACTTTTCAAGTCGAGGAATATCCTGATCGTTTTCAATTTCAACTCTTACCGTGTTCATAACTTGAATTTACAAATTTTTTCAGGTTAATGCGCTTACAAAGCCGAGTTTCATATCCAGAATGTCAATTCTCGTTCTTACTTCTTCTTCAACCCACTCAGATAATCCACTAAGCTAACCAGCTCGTCGGTGGTCATCGCGTCCTGCAAGCCGGCGGGCATCATGGAATCTTTGAGCTGCTTCATGGATTTAACTTGCGACATTTTATACTCCTGCGTTGATCCGCCCGGGAATTTGAGGATCAGGTCAGTTTCCGTTTTGCTTGCCACAATCCCGGTTACGACGGAACCGTCTTTGAAAGTCACTTCGAAACCTTCATACCCAAATCCGATTCCGGCGCTCGGCTCGAAAATAGCCGCATACTGCGCTTCTTTCGGCAGCTTACTACCTATTTCTGACAATTTCGGCCCGAAATCCATTCCCTCGCCATTCACCTGGTGACATACTGAGCAGTAGTTTGTAAATATCTGCCTACCCTTCGTAGCATCGCCTTTCATTCCGATCAACTCCTTTGTTTCGGGGTGTTTACGTGCGGCAACTGCGCCTCCTTCCATATACTTAGCAGCCTCCATTTTCACCGATTTACGCCACGCGCCGCTCAGTCCTTTTACAGCTGCAACTTTCACTTCACCTTCCAACTTACCCTTTTTCAGCAACTCAAGAACTTCATCTTCTCCGCTCATCGTGCCGCCCAGCGACTTTGCCGCCACAATGCGCTGCGACAGGGGATATTTTTCGTCGGTAGCGACCTTCTTCAAAATTTCAAGCGTCTCCTTTCCACCTCCCGACCTAAGCGCCGTAAGTAGCTGCTCGCTTTTTGCATTTTCACTGCCTTTTATCACACCCCAGACAAGATCCGCACCGCCTTGCTTCATCAATTGCGTAGCTGCCGCAGGCCCAAGTCTTGTTGCCGACTCACTAAGCGCCATATCCAATAATCGTTCGTTTTCAGACGCTAACTCGTACTTTGTTACCAATTCAAGATAAGCCGGAGTACTATAAGAGGCATCGAGCATTTTCTTCAATGCCGCCATTGCTTCCGCATTTTGTTTGACAAATGCAGGGTCAAGATGCCGCAATGCAAGCTCATTTACCTTTTCCTGATCAGGCCCGGAACCTTTCATGATTTTCAGCAAAGCCAAAGATTTCTCATTAGGCGCTTCATTGAAATCAAATGCACGGAAATACCGCAGCCGACTTTTCAAGTCCACCTTCGGGTCACCCGCCAGTGAAGCAAGCAGTGGCAAAGACTCTTTCCCGCGCGACCGCCAAACAATGTCTTTTCCAGCCTGGGTACCAATCGGATTAGCCCCAGCTTTGGCTTTCCATGCATTGAAAAAGCTGTCCCACTGTCCGTCTGCGCCGATACCCAAAGCTTCCAGGTACCAGCGGTCTTTCCCGTCGTACTGCCTGGCCAGCTCAGCCCATAGTTCTGCAGATTGAGGGGAATTGTGATGATGCAGGATCAATGCACATTCTCTCCGTACCTGTGCGTCTTTATCTTTTGCCAAAGTTTTGATATACCCTGTCAAATCCGCACCTTTTACTTCACTGGCCGCGCGTAAACCTGCAATTCGCATATCAGGATTCAGATCTTTGATCGCCAGATCGATGTTCTTTTTGCTCGTTGCCGGCCATTTACTCAAAACCCACAAAGCACGCGCACGCATTCTGTAATCTGCATTTTTATCTTTAAACAACTTTTCCAAAGCAGGCACTGCCTGTTCCTGCATTTTCTCCAACGCATTCCATGCAAGAAAGCGCACCGAGAGATTAGGACTTTGTAACGCTTCTACTGCGCCTGCTACTGTTGAAAAATCCGCTTTTTTGATGCGATAAGGTGTATTTGTCGGCGCAATGCGGTAAATCCTGCCGCGCTGCTGGTCTCCCGCCTGGTGCCCGCCTACTCCCGGATCATACCAGTCCGATACGATCAAAGATCCGTCTGGCGCTACGCAAACATCGCTTGGCCGAAACCATTGATCTCTTTTTCCATCGACGATATTCACGATTCTAGCTGTATAACCTGCCCCTGATTTTTCAACCGGATATGAACGAAGTACATTATGACCAGGCTCGCAGTGGATCATCTGACCATAAAATTCCTTCGGCAGCAATTTCCCCTCGTAAACTATCATTCCGGTAGGCGAGCCGGAGCCAGTCTGCAGCAGGTTAGGCACTACGCCAGGATCATTCAAATGCCAGTGGCGGTACGGAATGGAATCTTCCATATTGGTTCGGTTGGCGCGCCAGCCTGCGCCGGTCATTTCGTCCGTGTAGCCGTAGTTACCATATTGCATTACGTAGTTGATCCGCACGCCTTTGTTTCCGTCGTCATCATTGTCAGACTGCCACATAGTTCCGTAGCTGTCCACCGCCACTTCATAATTGTTCCTGAAATTATTTCCCAAAACCTCGATGTTGGTAAAATCAGGATCGCAGCGGAAAACCATTCCCTGCTTTAATTTTTTAAAGTCAATTTCCTTACCGTTTTTATCAACAATCGGCTTTCCTTTTCCATCGAGCAACTGTCCGCCTTCATTTCCAAAATTGAAATACAGCTTCCCGTCAGGTGCGAAAACGAATGCGTGCATACCGTGATCATGCTGCTCCCCGCCTACTCCTTCAAAAAGTACTTCTTTCTTATCTGCCTTTAAATCACCATTTTCATCTGTAAAAAGCCACACGTACGGACTTTGCGAAACCACCACTTTATTGCCCATTACCCAAACTCCGAGCGGCGCATTGATTTCTTTACCCTGATAGAAAACTGTGCTTTTGTCCGACTTCCCGTCTCCGTCGGTATCTTCCAAAACCATAATCCTGTCGCCCTCATTCTTGGTCGGATTTCCATTGATCGCCGGGCGGTAGTTATAAGCCTCACAAACCCAAACCCGGCCGAGCTCGTCGACGTCGATATTGGTTGGATTGGTGATCATCGGCTCCGACGCAAACAAGGTTGCTTCCAGCCCATTGGTCACCTGCAAACCGGCTACTGCGTATTTGGGAGATCGTTTTTGTGCTTCCGTCAGGTCTTTGTAAAGACTGTCCAGCGTGGTGCTTTGCAGAGTACTGGGATTGGAACGCTGGTAAGTAGCGACGGTCAAACCAGCCAGCAGGCAGGCTGCCGGGAATAGTATCAGGGATTTTTTTAAGTTCATCAGGTGAAATAGTGAAGATCCGGAAAGCCGGCCTTATTGTGTGATCCTTACATTAAAGATTACTATTTTTAGAGTATAAGAGAAAATCCACCTTTCATTTACTATTATGAACAAAACTTTTTTTTCCATGATCGCCGCTGTTCTGGCACTACCCGCAGCCGCCCAAAAAATCCCCTCGTCTGACATTCAGATCAAGACCGCTGTCCTTGCGGCACCCTCTGAAAAGCAGGCTGGTGCAAAGGTTTACGGTTACTCGGCGGACGGAACATTTACGGTACTTCGCGAAGGGACAAACGACTACGTGTGCCTGGCCGATGATCCCACAAAAGCTGATATCGGAGTTTCCTGCTACCACGCCGACCTGGAACCATTTATGGAACGCGGGCGGGCATTGACGCGGGAAGGCAAAAATCCAAAGGAAATCTTCGATATACGGGAAAAAGAAGCAAAGGATGGAAAACTGCGTATGCCCAAACAATCGTCTACGCTATTCGCACTGTCCGGAACAATGGACAATTACGATGCAGCGACTGCCAATCTGAAAAACGGCTATTTGCGTTATGTGGTTTATATCCCGTTTGCTACTGCTGAAAGTACCGGTCTACCCCTGAAACCCGATGTAGCCGGAATGCCCTGGATAATGGATCCCGGCACGCACCGCGCACACATTATGATCAACCCGGCGAAACCCTGATAGCAATTAATTTCCTATTCGTTTCCGCTTGCTAATTCATCTGAGTTAACACAAAGTTTATCATACTGAATAATAGGTTTAATCAAGTTCGCAATTTTACTTTGTACTACAAAGTACTTTTTAAACTGATAACCTATGAAAGTTACACTTACCAAAACGTCTGAAACCCCAGAAGTTTACGACACCGGTGTTCAAAATGACGAGCAGCGGCTGCGACAAACAACAGCTGATTTTGATTACTTTATCGGGTTAGGCTGCCTGGTGTTGAATGCGGCTGCACTCCTTCTCTCACAAAAAGGCGTTTTCTTCAATGATGTGCTGCCCGGCTCCTTCATTCTGCCGTTTGCGGTGTCTGTGATTTACCTGGTGATGCTTTTAGCCACAGGTAAGGCACGGTTCATTTGGAAAAAACAGCCGGCTGCGTACCTGCCCCACCGGATCTTACTCGGCTATGTGTGGCTGGTTAGCTGTTTTACATTCAACCTTTCCTTTCCCGTTTTCAATGCATCGGCGGACTGGCTGAGTGTATTGATTGTAATTTTTGCTTTCAGCGGTGTTTGTTTTGCATGGGAAAAGGCGCTGCCTGCATTCCTGAAAAGTGCTTTGTTTTTCCTTCTTGCGGCTTCCACGGTTTTATGGTGTTACTACGCCATTTACCTCTCCCGGCTCTATTTGGCCAGTCTGATCTTCCTCGTTTTTCTGGGTTTATCTGCACACACTTTCATTCCATTGCTTCTTGCAATTTCACATATCAGGGCCTTGCGGGCAGCATGGAGCAGCTATCGGTTGTCGGTTTTAACGGGCCTGATCGTGCCTCTCCTTCTTGCATCGGGGTACTCGATCCGATGGAATGTATTAAATGAAAAGATCCGGAACCAGATTGTCGAAAGCTCCATGCGAGAAGCTAGTGACCTGCCGAAATGGGTATCGCTTGGCCAGGTTATCGAGACCGACTGGACTTCGAAACAAATTGTCATGGGAGGGCTCGTTTACCAAATGCCCGGAGAGTTATTCAGCGTAGCCCCGAGTACATTGAACATGGAAAAGCTATCCGAGCATAATCCGCTTGTACTGATCGCTTCGCTTTTCTCGACCAAACCCGACCTGACACAAAAAGAGAGGATCAGCTTACTGGACGTTTTATTTGGCACGAGGCATTTCACACAGGAAAGATTGTGGTCGGGCAGCGATTTGGTTACTGCCAATGTGCTTACCAATGCAAGGGTATATCCTGAGTTCAGGCTTGCTTATACTGAGAAAACGATCAATATACAAAGCAATGCATCCTCCAAATTCCAGCAGGAAGAAGCATTGTTCACATTTCACCTGCCGGAAGGTTCGGTAGTGAGCTCGCTTTCGTTATGGATCAATGGTGTTGAACAAAAAAGTTACTTAACTACCCAAACCAAGGCTGACCTCGCTTACAATAACATTGTGGGAATTGAAACCCGCGACCCCTCGGTTGTACATTGGCAAGAAGGCAATGCAGTGAAATTGAAGGTTTTTCCCTGTACAAGTGTTGAAAACCGGCGGTTCAAAATTGGCATTACATCTCCGCTAAAATCAGCAGGTCGTGAGCTGATTTATGAAAATATCTGGTTTGAAGGTCCGGCGGCCGAGCGAGCTTTCGAGCATTTGTCGCTCAACTTCACGAATGAACCCGGCGACATTCATTTGCCTTTTAAAACCCAGTTGAAAGATTCAAGAACAGTTGTTTTTAGTGGAAAATACCAGCCTGCGTGGGAAGCAAGGTTTCCTGCGCCGCCTTTGTCTGATGCGGTGTTCCAGTTCAATGGGAAGTCGTATAAAGCAATGCCCATTCAAGCGGCGGCAGAAACTTTTGCACCCGCAGCCATTTACCTTGACATTAACAAAGCCTGGTCCAGGGCTGACTTTGATGAGGTGGGTGAAATGGCCAATGGAAAGCCGGTTTTTGTTTTTGACAACAAACTGGAACAACTTACAGCTGATAATCAGAATGCCATTTTTGAAAAACTCTCCACTTTCAACTACTCCCTTTTTCCCATTCACCTCATTGCAAACCGGGAGAAAGCACTTTTAATCACCAAAAGCAACGGAACTTCTCCTAATCTGAAAGACCTGGCGGGCAGCGGATTTTCAAAAGCAATCGCAAGAGATACTCAACCGGTAAGGCTTCGCACATTTGATTTTGGCGAAGAGCTTTCTCCTTATCTCAAAACAATGCAGGAGCTGCGCTTGATCAGAAATGAACGAACTGGCCTGGCAGAAATTGAGAAATTGCTTGCATCACAACAATTTCCCGCGGATCTTGAGGTTGATCAATCCGCATTAAAGATCGGGAGTTCCGAAATGATCATCGTCGAAAGCAACGAGCCGGTTCAGGGCAGCGCGCCCGACCATTTGCTTCGCTTGTTTGCTTACAACCAAATCATGAAGAAAATCGGCCGGGCTTACCTCGACCGGCAGTATCAGCAAGATTCGGTTCTGGTATCTGCATTGGTAAATGAAGCGGATCAGGCACATATCGTCACTCCCGTATCCAGCTTGATTGTTCTTGAAAGTCAAAAAGACTATGACAATTTTGATATCAGAAAAAGCAAGAAAAGCCTCGACAATGCTACTCTCAAATCTTCCGGCGCGGTACCGGAGCCACACGAGTGGGTACTTATTATCCTGTTTGCATTGCTGGTAACCTACTACACATTCAGGAACTATGCTCGCTGGTAAGAGATACACCGGATTGTTCTTTCTGGTAGGGTACACGATGTTGTTCGGCAGCCTTTTTGCGAGCGGCTACCTGAAAGCAGATGCAACCAGCCTCATCGGAGCGGGATTGATCCCATTTGTATTACAAAACAATGGAACTCGCGGCAGTGGTACATTCTTCGGTTTACTGGCGAGCGCACTGATCGTCGCCTGCTTTTTCAGGAATGAGCAGACTTTCCGGTATTTGCTGCTGGTATCGGCCGCTTTATTTGCAGTCCAACATTTTTACGGGAAGTTCATCCTGTTGCCTGCTGCTTTGCTCGTAATTATTTCACCTCTTTTCAAATACGTTTCTGAGGTTTTCACATTCCCGATCCGCCTTCAATTGAGCGAGTGGTCGGCTATTATTCTGCGAGCTGGTAACATTCCTGTTACTGTCTCGGGGAACATCATCGAGATGAACGGCGCGGGTTTCTCGGTTGACCCGGCTTGTATGGGACTTCAGATGACGGGCTTTTCACTTCTTGCCGGCATTTTCCTGATCGTGCACGAGCAACGCAGAACGCAACAAGCATTAAAGCCAATCTTGCAACTAGCGATCCTGTTGGCCGCCTTCTTACTTAATATTCTGAGCAATCTGATCCGGATTGTAATGCTGGTTGCATTTCATATCAGTCCCGAAAACCCGCTGCATGATTGGGCGGGTATCATCTGTTTACTTGTTTACGTCTGGCTTCCGCTTTCGTTTTTAGTCAAATACCTGCATTCAAGCCGGGGCACAGCACTTTGCCGGGATAAGTGGGCACAATGGGAACCTGGTGGAAGATCCATACTGGTCCATTTCGCTGTGCTGGCTTGCTGCGTTTACTTTGTATCTCACAGAAACCCGTCTGATCAAGCAAATGCAAAAACAGTTTCGGTAAGTATCCCAGGAGCTTACAAAACGGATGTCATGAAAAATGGCGTGATTCAATGCAAGAGCGAGCAGGCGCTTATTTACATCAAACCCATTCCTGAATTTTTCACAACAGAGCATAATCCTGCTATCTGCTGGACAGGCTCAGGCTACGAACTGACTTCCATTCGTGAAAAGCATTTTGCAGGAAAAACGGTCTACGTAGGCACACTCAAAAAAGGGAGCGACCAGTTGCAGACAGCCTGGTGGTTTTCCAATCAGCATTATACCACCATAAGCCAGCTCGACTGGCGTTGGAAGGCCATGCGGGGCGAAGGTGACTTTCAGCTGATTTATGTCACTGCGGGTAGCGAGCACGACTTAAATTTAGCTGTGCGCACGTGGTTGAAGTCCATTTGAGGGTATATTGCGCCTGCCGCAGCCTTTTCGATGAAAATTTGACCCATGAAAACGATCGCACGGATTCTCACAGCTTGGAGCCTTACCTTACTTCTTTCCCCAGTTATGGCACAAACAGAAACCATTAACCTTTGGCCGGAAGGCAAGGTACCTCATTTCAAAAGCAGCAGCATTCAGGAGAAATCCGAGACTGACGCGCAGGGTATTCTCAGGATCAGCGGCGTTACCATTCCAACCGTCACAGCTTACATTGCCCCCAAAGAAAAAGCCACCGGTGCGGCTGTTATGATCTGTCCGGGCGGCGGTTACGGGATACTGGCTGCTTCACACGAAGGCAGCGACTTTGCCAAATGGTTCAATGACCGTGGTATCTCCGCGTTTGTACTGAAATACAGGCTGCCCAATGAAAAGGCAATGGAGCACCAGCACGAAGTCCCGCTGATGGATGCTATGCAGGCCATGAAACTAATCCGGGACAATGCATCAAAATGGAATATTGACA
Organism: Dyadobacter crusticola DSM 16708; assembly: GCF_000701505.1. Classification (GTDB taxonomy): domain Bacteria; phylum Bacteroidota; class Bacteroidia; order Cytophagales; family Spirosomataceae; genus Dyadobacter; species Dyadobacter crusticola. The sequence continues at coordinate 219,205 of NZ_KL370787.1, forward strand.
AAAGTAAAGTTGGCGTAATGGGCTTTTCGGCCGGCGGGCACCTCGCTGCTACCCTTTCGACTCACTACAATATGGGACCGAAAGCTTCTCCCGCAGCCAAGCCCGACTTTTCCATTCTGCTCTATCCGGTGATCTCATTTCAGCCCGCGATATCTCACGGTGGCTCGCGCGACAATTTGTTGGGTCCGGAAAAATCCGAAGAACTGATCAAATATTACAGTAATGAGTTGCAGGTGAGCGAACAAACGCCGCCAGCATTCCTTGTTCACGCCATGGACGATACCGGAGTGCCCGTTGAAAACAGCATTGAGTATTATCTTGCATTGAAAAAGAAGAAAATACCCGCAGAAATGCACCTTTACCCAAAAGGCGGCCACGGTTACGGCATGCGCACGAAAGGAAAAGGCTCCCTGGCCAACTGGCCTGCCGCCATGGAAGGCTGGCTTAAAGCAATGGGTTACATGAAGTAGCTGAACACAAATGACCGCACTGAACCGTTTTCTGGTAAATCAAAAACACTTGCTGTTCCTGTTTTTGGGAATGGCGATTTTCGCAAGCCTGCAATCTTACCTATCGCCGCTGAAAAGCTTCGTGGAGGGAGGGCGACTTTATACTAGCTACAATAATTACATCATTTTTAAGCAGTCTTTCTTTCATTTAATTGAGGGAAAAGACCTTTATATAGAATATGTCGAAGAGCAGGGTGATCTGTATAAATACAGTCCGACTTTCGCGCTTCTTTTCGGTGTTTTAGCAATACTCCCGGACGTTCTCGGTCTTTCGCTGTGGAATATCCTGAATGTAGTGGTACTGCTGTATTCAGTGTACTATCTTCCAAAATTTGATCTCCGGACAAAAGGTTTGATCCTTGTTTTTGTTGCAGTTGAAATGCTGACTTCTGTCCAGAACGAGCAGAGCAATGCATTGATTGCCGGGCTGCTGCTTTTTACATTCGGGGCACTCGAACGCAGAAAATACTGGCTGGCCTCCTTTTGCCTGGTCTCCACTGTTTACATTAAGCTCTTCGGGATTGTGGGACTGGCGCTTTACCTGCTGTATCCGAACAAGCTGAAACTTACCTACACAACCGCATGCTGGATTGTGCTTTTTACGATTTTTCCGCTGGTGGTAGTGGATACGGAGCAGTTTATTTACCTGTACAAAAGCTGGGGAAATTTGCTGAGCAACGACCACTCCATCTCGGACGGAATTTCGGTGATCGGCTGGCTGCGGACGTGGTTTGGGTTAGAGTTTAACAAAACCTACGTGAGTGTCGCCGGTGCGATACTTTTCTGCATTCCTTTGTTGCGGATCAATGCATATTCCAATTACACATTCCGGATTTTAATGCTCGCTTCGGTGCTGATCTGGGTAGTTATTTTCAATCACCGGGCCGAATCGCCGACCTTTATCATTGCTGTCGCAGGCGTGGCATTGTGGTATTACAGCCAGCTTCCTAGCAAGGCAAATTACATTTTGCTGATCCTTGCACTGGTATTTACGATCCTGTCGCCAACTGATCTTTTCCCAAAATTCGTCCGGAATGAATGGATGAAGCCGTATGTGGTGAAGGCAGTGCCCTGTATATTGATCTGGGCCAAATTGCTTTACGATCTCACCGTCGGCAAGCTGCTGCCACGGAATTTTGAAGAGGCAGAAAGCGCAAAATAAAAAGGGCGTTACAGAGATCCTGCGGCCAGATCGTGCAACGCACCTTATTGAACCTCAATTTAATCCTACTAAAAGCCTGTTGACTTCACGCACCTCGTTGGTCGACAGGAAAATATTCTTAACAACTTTTTCGGTTTCATCAGAGACTATCAGCGTATAGTTACCATCCCGCATCTGGGAGAAATTCAGTTTCTTACCAAATTTCATAACCGACTTACCCACCATCTCTTCGTGCAGTACCGTTCCCTTATGATCAGTCAGGCGAATGGAAAGCTTCTCACCCTTTTGTTTCTCGACCAGCAGGTTCATCGTTTCGGTGTCCCTGACGCGGTACATACCGATCCTGAATTTTTCACAGGTGTTGTTCTTGCATTGAGATTTTGCCTCAGTAGGGTCGATAGCAAATGCTTCCTGATTGAGCAGGAACAAACTGAATGCAGCCGCAGCAACGGATTTCAAGATGTTTTTCATAGCTTAATGAAGGTTATTGTGGGTAAAATCTTAAAGTTTTACCAATGAGGAATAACCTTCCTGCTATGTTGCACCCCTTGTTTGAACGGAAAATTTTCGTGTTGAATGGTTACCCGCCGATCGCGATCATCTGGCGGTTTTGCTCGTAATCGGTTTTAGCGTGCTGCTCTGTAAAACCAGCGTGGCCGCCGTGGGCAAAGTGCTTTTTATAGAAGTGCTGGTGGATCAATGCGCGCACATCTTCACCGCGGCGCAATGGAGTAAGCAAATCCATCTCGGAGGTATCGAAAAGGCAATTTTTCAGCTTGCCGTCGGCAGTCAATCGGATCCGGTTGCAACCTGCACAAAACGGGTGAGTTACTGTGCTGATAATGCCAAAAGTGCCGCCAGCGCCATTCACGTGGTATCTTCTGGCAGTATCGTTCGCTTCCGGCTGAATGGGATTATAGTCAAATTCACTTCCGATCATGGTAAGCAGATCCGCGTAGGAAACGATCTTCGACATATCCCATTGATTGCCTTTGAAAGGCATAAACTCGATAAAGCGCACATGAAGATTAGGCTCATCCAGGGTCAACCTGACAAAATCATTGACTTCATCCTCATTAATGCCGCGCATCACCACCATATTGATCTTTACTACGAAACCCTCGTCCAGCAATAGCCGAATATGTGAGCGTGTCAATGCAAAATGTTCGCGCTTGGTGATACTTTTAAATCTGTCCTCCCGCAAAGTATCCAGACTCACATTCAGCGATTGTACACCCGCTTGTTTAAAAGTGGGGATAAACTGGTCTGCAAAAACTGCATTGGTTGTAAGCGTGAGAGAAGTATTCAGCTCGCCGAGGTCACTGATAATCTGCTGTGCATCTTTCCGGATCAGCGGTTCTCCGCCGGTGAGACGGATTTTTTCAACCCCCATTTCGACAAATATCTCGGACAAAGTACGGATCTCGTCGGCCTGCATGAGCCACTTGGAAGGCATAAACTGCATATCTTCCTGCGGCATGCAATAGGTACATCTCAGGTTGCACTTATCCGTCAGCGAAATGCGCAGATAGGTATGTTTACGACCAAATGTATCTATGATAGGTGCTGACATCAGTTTGTTTAAATTACTTATTCATGCTTGGCACCTTCGAGAACGCTGAAAACATGTAATATATGCGGGAACAATGCATCCATATATTCGGTAACTCCACCCGTGCTGCCGGGCATTGTCAAAACCAAGCTGTCACCAGAAAATCCTGCCACTGACCTCGAAAGCATTGCCGTAGCTATTCTTTCCTGTCCATAGCTGCGGGCAGCTTCGGCGATTCCGGGTATCTCCCGGTCAATCAGCTCGGATACTGCCTCCGGTGTAACATCGCGACGTGATAAGCCAGTTCCGCCGGTGATCAGAATCAGCTGATAACCTGTATTGGTCCATTGCAAAATCTGCTGCTGGATAGTGAGCTTATCGTCGGGAACTACAATGTAATCTGCTGCTTCCAGCTTCCAGGCACCTAGCTTTTCAATGATCTTTTTACCTGATTTATCTTCTCCATTTCCGGCAGCGATCGTATCTGAGCAAACCATTACCGCAATCTTCAATGCATCCGGAAGCGCCTTGCGATCGCTTTTCCCACCTTTCTTTTCCAGCAACCGAATATTGCTGATCTCCACGCCCTTGTCGATCGGTTTGAGCATATCGTACATGGTAAGTGCCACCACCGAAGCGCCGTGCATTGCCTCCACTTCCACCCCGGTCTTGTATATCGTTTTGACAACCAGCTCAATGCTAATTTCCAATCCTTCAATCTTGTAGCTGACAGCAGTGTACTCTATGGGAATGGGGTGACAATCCGGAAGCAAATCAGGCGTTTTTTTCACCGCAAGAAACCCCGCAGCTTTCGCCATTTCGAACACATCACCTTTCGGGACAGTCCGGTTTACAATCGCCTCGATTGTTTCAACCCTGCTTACCCGAACAATAGCCTGCGCCTTCGCAATCCTGAGTGTATTTGTCTTACTAGTAATATCGACCATTTTTAATTTTGAGTGATCCGCCGTGGAACGGGGAATGAGTGAATGAATGCTTTGCTAGAATGGCGGAGCAAGAGTTGTCAGTCTGAGCGCAGCCGAAGACATTGTGCACCCTGTCTTCGACTGCGCTCAGACTGACAAAGCTTCCTTCCTCCCTTTCCTTCATCCTCCCCCTTCTAAACATTCCTCTTCCATTCAAACTCCCCATTATCTCCTATCAACTCTTTGGCGAAAATGGGGACTTTGGTTTTTATTTCTTCCACGATGTATTCCGATGCTTCGAATGCGGCGCGGCGGTGGGGAGATGAAACGAATACGAAAAGGCTGATTTGTCCGGTTGGGACCAGGCCGAGGCTGTGGTAAATGTGCAGACAGGTTAGCTCAAACTTCGTGAATGCGGCTTCGCGGATTTCGTGGAATGTACTTTCGGCCATTTCCTCGTATGCGGTGTATGTGATTCCGGAAACTGTGCCGCCTTCTTTCTCGTCTGCGCGGATTTGTCCGAGGAAAATCGCGTGCGCCCCGATGGCGGTTTTAGACTGGTGACCAGCTATCGATTTCGCCACGAAATCAGGACTGATCGGTCCTTCTACAAATACTTTCTTAGGCTTATGTTGTTTTTCCATACCTTCTGTTATCCCCCGGCAAAAGGTGGTAAAAGCGCAATTTCAGACTGGGGCGCTATATCCGCCAGATCTTCGAGAATACGCTGATTGACTGCAATCTTGAATTTCTTTCCCTGCAATGCCGGATATCTTTGTGTTACCTGCGCACGAAAATCACCGACAGTAAGTTGCCCGTTATCTATCCAATTCTCCTCTGCCAGTCCGGTTACCTCTGCCAGCATTCCGAAATAAAGCACGTGTAAGCTCATATTTTTTTTACAAAATCTTCTAAAAACCCATTAAAACGGAAGCAAATGCACTTCCACCAGATCGCCCGCTGCTACCTTGTTCTGGCTCACCGGTAAGTATATGATTGCATCGGCCAATGCAAAAGAACGGATCGAGAAAGATTCCTGCCCATCCAACGGGATGACGTAATCTCCTGCAATGGAAGCTTTTAAGAATTCATCCCGATCGCCGTCAAACGAATATGCATATTTTACAGGTAATTGTAACGTCTTCAAGAAAATATCCGTGCGGCCCGTCATGCTTCTTATCGCCGGCAATACATATTCATAGTAACAAACCAGCGACGATGCAGGATTCCCCGGCAAGGCAAAAAACAGCTTTTTGTCTTTTTTGCCAAACAATAACGGTTTCCCCGGTTTTTGCCGGACTTTATAGAAGATGGTCTCAGCGCCGACGGCCGCCATTGCTTCACCAACAAAGTCATAATCCCCGACAGATATTCCTCCGGATGCCAGCACAATGTCGTTTTTTTCTACAAGTAGCTTTAACTCCGCAATGGTCGCATCAAGATTATCCGCGGCGTACCGGATTTCTACCTCCCCGAGACCCTCCTGCTCCAAAGCAGCTGCGATCATTCCGGAGTTGGATTCGAAGATCTTTCCGGCTTGCATTTCGCTTCCTGGCCGCAACAACTCGTCGCCTGTGATCAGCAAACCAACTTTCGGCTTTCGATAAACGGAGACTTCTTGTATACCAAGCCCTTGCAAAAAACCAATGCTGCCCGGCGAAAGGTAAGTACCGGCAGTCAGCGCGACGGCACCGGCCATAATCTGCTGTCCTACTCTACGCACATTCTTTCCTTCCGGAACCGGAAATTCGTCGATCAGCACATGGCCGTTTTCCACGCGTGTATGTTCCTGCATGATCACTGCGGTCGCTCCGTCTGGCACTGGTGCACCTGTGAATATCCGCATTGCAGTGCCTGGTTGGAGGATTTCCAGGTTTGTTTGTCCCGCTTTCGACTCCCCTGTCAATTTCAGGATTGTTTGCGACGCCGTAATGTCCGAATGCAGAATCGCGTATCCATCCATGGAGGATTGGCGGAAAGAAGGCAGGGAAAGCGGCGCATTGATATTTTCGGCCAGCACGTAACCTGTCGATCTGCTAAGCTTCCGGGTTTCTGCGGGCAGTAATAGCGCATTTGCAATAATGAGTTGTTTAGCCTCGTTGACTGTGACCATTTCTTGAAAAATGAAGGTATGCGAAGATAGAAAATACAATTTCCAAACACCTGTCACCCGCACAGTTTGTGTACAAAATATCCAAAACGCCGGTTACTTAGCAGCAAAATACCAAGTTCACAATTGGGGTATTTTAGATATTGGTTTAACAATGAGGGACTTAACTATTTTTAATTTTTATTTACTCTTACTAAAATCATATCTGGCATAGAAATTTACGTTTTGCGATCCGCAGCATTTACCAACGAAAATTGTAGAAGAGGTAGGTTAATCGGGCATTTCGAATGCAATAACCGGGACACACCAAATCTCCTGTATTGGTTTAATACTATTTTATTGTACATTAAAACACTGTATCACAACCAATTAAACGGAATTGAAATATTTTTTATACTAAATCCGTTATCTTTGCATTCTGGCTTGACGCCTTGTAATATGTTTCACTAAAATGAAAATGCATGATTAAACTTATCTTTATGGCCTTCTCAATCGCAATAATGGGCAACGATTCCGTGAGCGAGGTGGAGGTGGAAAAGAAGGAGCTGAAAGAAACAACAATAATAGATTCAGATCTTCTTGCTATTGACTTCTGTGGCGAAGCCATTCCATTATCAGAGCTTCGAATCGCCGAGCGATATCAAAACATGATCAGAAATTACGATAATCCCACCTTTCGTAAGCTGATGACAAAGACCGAAAAGAGAATGCGCATTATTGAGCCCATTCTTAAAAAGTACGGAGTACCAGCCGATTTTCAATATCTGCCTCTTATAGAGAGCGCCATGAGTAACCAGGTTACTTCCCATCGGGGCGCGGCAGGCTACTGGCAGTTCATGCCTTCGACAGCTAAATACCTTGGACTGGTTGTGAATGAACACAGAGACGATCGCAAGCACCTCGTCAAATCGACGCACGCTGCCGGCAAATACCTGCGTGAACTACATCGCCAACTGGGTTCCTGGACGCTAGTAGCAGCTGCATACAATGCAGGACCGACGCACATCCAGAACAGAATGGATTCCCAGAACAAAGACGACTTCTTCAAATTACGCTTGAATTCGGAAACAGCCAGATATATTTACAAGATCCTGGCAGTTAAAGAATGGTTTTCAAATCCTGAAAGAAGCCGTGAATGGGGAAGCGGAGAAGTTCTTACCCGGCTGACCGACTTCAAACTGGAACAGAAAAAAGCCGACACACAGCTGGCCAAAGTTGCCGCTGATTCATAATCGACACCTTTTATTTATTGATATAAATGCAAAGAAAAGGACTCATTCTCCTTTTCTTTGTGTTTTATAGCAGCCGCAGAAATGCGGCGCAAAAGCAGAAAAGATTTTTATCAATTAATACGCTCTTTAACATGACAAAAGCTGAAATGGTCACTGACAAAGGCACTATGCTCATCGAATTTTACGATGAAGATGCGCCGGGAACAGTGAAAAACTTTGTTGACCTTTCTAAAAAAGGTTTTTATGACGGATTGATTTTTCACCGCGTAATCCCGGATTTCATGATCCAGGGTGGTGATCCTACCGGAACTGGCCGTGGAGGTCCGGGCTATAAAATCAAATGTGAGCTGAATGGCGGAAACCAGTACCACGATCGTGGTGTACTTTCAATGGCGCATGCTGGCCGCGACACGGGAGGTTCTCAGTTCTTCATCTGCCACAGCCGCAAAAACACGGCGCATTTGGATGGGAACCATACTTGCTTCGGTAAAGTAGTGGAAGGAGTAGAAACAGTTGACCTGATCCGCCAGGGCGACAAGATCCAGAAGATCACGATTATCGAGGAGCAGGAAGCATAGTCTCCCCTCAAAATTGATACAAAAAAAGGCTTGGATCACTCCAAGCCTTTTTTTGTATCTGGGTATCTGGTTTTACCAGAAATGTGCATAAAGGAAAGTAATCAACCCGATTACGATTACTGCACCGACAATAAAGCTGCGGTGCGGAATAAACATGGATGAATCGATTTCGAGTCCTTTTTTCTCGTTTGGCAATACCAAACCTAAGATCACCATTACTACCACACATATCAGGAACACAATTCCCATACGATCCAGGAATGGAACCTGCGTCCAGTCCGCAAATGGAAAGTAGTTATTGTGCATCGCAAGAGCGATCAGAAAGCCCCCTACGATCGCAAACAAAGCGCCGGCAGAGTTGGTCCGCTTCCAGAAGAAGCCCATTATGAATGAGGCGAAGATACCCGGCGAAAGCAATCCTGTCATTTCCTGAATGAACTGGAAGCCTCCTTTTTTATCGATGCCCATGTAAGGAGAAACAACAATTGCAAGCAGCATTGCTACTACCACAACGATACGGCCGATTCTTACCAGTGTCTTCTCACTCGCATCTTTACCGATGTAATTCTTGAAAATATCGAGGGTAAAAATCGTAGAAATACTGTTTGCCTTTCCTGCAAGTGAAGCTACTACTGCGGCTGTAAGCGCTGCAAAAGAAAGACCTTTCAAGCCTGCGGGCAGCAGGTTCAGCAGTACGGGATAAGCTTTATCCGCATTGATCGCGCCATCGTCACCCAACATTTCTGCCTGAAACATTCCCTTGCTATATAATGCATAAGCAGCGATACCTGGCAAAACAACGATAACCGGCATCAACAGTTTCAAGAAAGCGGCGAAAAGAATACCATTTCTTGCTGTCTTCAAATCGGCGCCTAGTGCGCGCTGTGTGATGTACTGATTACATCCCCAATAGTTCAAATTCACGATCCACATACCGCCCAGCAAAACCGTCAGACCCGGCAGCTGCATGTAGAACGGGCTGCTTTTAGGAAAGATCATGTGGAAGTGGTCGTCGTGGTTTTCACGCATCAGCTTGAAACCCGCTGTAATTCCTTCTATTCCATCTGTTGCGGATACCAGGTTAACTGCCAGATAAGTAGTAGCCAAACCGCCGATTACCAAAAAGAACACCTGAATAACATCGGTATAACCGATCACTTTCATCCCGCCAATCGTAATAATGATCGCGAAAACAGCGAGTGCGATCATACAAAACTGAAAATCCAAGCCGGAAATACCTGAAACCGCCAGCGCACCGAGGTACAGAATGGAAGTAAGGTTAACCAGGATATACAATGCCAGCCAGAAAACCGCCATGATCAAGCTCACTGTGGGATTATACCGCTCGTTCAGGAATTGCGGCATTGTGTAAATCTTGTTTTTCAGATAGATTGGCATAAAAAAAACAGCGACTATAATCAAAGTTGCTGCTGCCATCCATTCGTAAGTGGAAATACCGAGACCCATTGAAAAACCGTTTCCGGACATTCCGATAAATTGTTCGGCAGAAATGTTCGACGCGATCAGCGACGCACCGATAGCCCACCAGGTAAGCGAACCTTCGGCCAGGAAGAAATCTTTGGTAGACTCAGTTTTTGACCTTTTCCGCTGATAAATCCAATAACCGTAACCGGAGACGACTATGAAATAAAAGAAGAAGACGATGTAGTCGAGGTTCTGTAATTCCTGCATTGCAAAGTATAAAAAGGATGAATGATGAGGTTTGTCAGTTCAAATCGAAAGGTACATTATTTTCGGAAAATTGTACAAAACCTAAGTTGTGTAAGATCGTCGCGAGGTTTATTAAAAATGTGCCTGTAAATATAGATACAAGCATATCTTTACAAAGCTTTACTCTGATATTTTCTCCGAATCCGAATATCTCAGCGGATTTGATGGTAACTTCCTATAATAATCTTTCAGCCGCGCCTGCTCCGCACCCGAGTAAGCTTCCTGAAAAGATCGGCCCGCATTCAGGTTTTGCACGAAGCTCTGCAGACCATCATCGCCGCTCATCGCAAGCCAGTAAGAAACCTCCATTCCCGAGGACATATAAGCAAGCATTACGTGTTTTTGCCCACCATTAAAAAACCCCTTGATCGTAGCGACATCTTCGAGTTCCAGGATCTGTTGTCCGCCGCCGGTGTAATACATCCATTCGTCCAGATATTCGAGGTAGCGACCGGCAGGGTCTGGGTTATTGACGAACCTTCTGTCGAGCATCAAAGCCAGGCCTTCATTAAACCACTGCGGGATATCCGAGGTAACTTTCCACCAGCCAATCCGTTTCAGAAGCTCAATATGCCCCATTTCGTGCGCAATCACGTCGAGGTTTGCGCCTTGTTCGTTAAGCACCACATAGCTGGTGCCCCAAGGGGTACCTACGCTGCAGCCGGCGCCTTCTGTGCTGCTGCAATAGCGCTGATACTGCTGCGGGTTACTGCAGACGATGATTTTGGGAGCGGATTTCTTGCCGGAATAGAACGAATCGATCCGCATTTCTGCTCTGCTGACAATCATTTTCAGCTTTTTGTAGGAAGCAGGCTTGATTTCAGGACTGAAATAAACCAACCCGCTCTCCCGAAAACCGGAAAAGCCGATCAGCTCACAATAAAAAATCTGGGGATATAAGAAGAACAAGCTGGCCGGTAACACGAAAAGCAGCACGACGAACACTTTTACAATTCGTATTGCGCGCGCTGGTACCGGGTTGTTTTTCAAAGAAATTCTTTTTTACACTAGAAGTGTTTACGGTATTGTTGGCTTGCAGAGCTTGCCCTACTAGCTTTTATTGAATTGTCATGCTGAGCGCACCGGGCCGCCGGGCGGTCGAAGCACTGTACTTGCGAGCAGCGTGCTTTCGACTGCGCTCAGCATGACAAAAGTTAGGTTAGCGTAACAGAGCTTACGCTGTGCTGCAATTAATGTTTGAAGTGGCGGACGCCAGTGGTTACCATTGCTACACCATTGGCGTTGCAATATTCCACAGAGTCTTTATCGCGTATCGAGCCTCCTGGCTGTACAACCGCCGTAATCCCCGCTTTATGCGCGATTTCAACGCAGTCTGCGAAAGGGAAAAAGGCATCTGATGCCATTACCGCGCCATTTAAATCAAATCCAAATGCATTCGCCTTTTCGATCGCCTGGCGCAATGCGTCCACGCGTGAAGTCTGGCCGGTACCGCTGGCCAGCAGCTGGTTTTCTTTTGCCAAAACAATCGTGTTGGACTTCGTATGCTTGCACACTTTGAGCGCAAATTCCATTGCAGTCAATTCCTGCTCGGTCGGCGCTTTTTCGGTAACGGTTGTATATTGAGAAGCAACTTCGGTCGAAAGATCTTTGTCCTGTACCAGAACTCCGTTGAGGATAGTTTTAAACATAATCTGCGGCAGATCCACCGGATTTCTCTTTAACAAAATCCTGTTTTTCTTGGATTTCAAAAGCTGTAGTGCTTCTTCATCGTACTCCGGCGCGATCAGGATTTCCATGAAAAGCTTGTTCAGCTCTTCGGCAGTAGCCAGATCCACTTTTGCATTTGTAATTACAACACCACCAAATGCCGACACCGGGTCGCAGGCTAATGCATTATCGTAAGCCGCTTTCGCAGTAGGTGCAGTGGCAATTCCGCATGCATTGGTATGTTTGATAATCGCGAAAGTCGGTGCAGCGCCCTGAAATTCATCGATCAGGTTCACGCAGGCATCTACGTCAACAAGGTTGTTATAAGAAAGTTCTTTTCCGTGCAGCTTGTCGAAGATACCTTCGAGGTCGCCGTAATAGGTTGCATTCTGATGCGGGTTTTCTCCGTAACGCAAAGTTTGTGAAGACAAACTGGTAAAGTCGAAAAGATCTTTGTCCGTCTTTTCTTTTCCCGCAGTAAAAAAGCGGTTGATCGCTCCATCGTAATGCGAAGAAACCCCGAAAGCCTGACCTGCGTAAAAGCGGCGGTCTTCCAGGTCGGTAGTACCTGCTTTCGCAGTCAAAAGCTCCACCACCTCCGCATACTGCGAACGCGAAGACACGATCAATGTATCTTTGAAATTTTTCGCAGTTGCTCTGATCAGGGAAATGCCGCCAATGTCTATTTTTTCAATGATATCCTCTTCTCCGGCACCGGAAGCAACTGTTTCTTCAAACGGGTACAAGTCTACTACCACCATATCAATGGCCGGAATGTTGTACTGAGCCGCCTGTGCCACATCGCCTTCGTCGTCGCGACGGTACAAAATACCGCCCATAATCGCAGGGTGTAAAGTTTTGACACGACCGCCAAAAATGGAAGGATAACCCGTCAGTTCTTCCGCTGCGGTTACGGGAATGTTCAGGTTTTCAATGAAAGTCTGCGTGCCTCCGGTTGAGTACAATTTTACACCATTGCTGTGCAAGAGGCGAACCAAAGGTTCAAGTCCGTCCTTATAATACACAGAAATAAGTGCGGATTGGATTTTTTTAGACATTGTAAAATGTTAACTGTAAGATGCTCTGACTGAAAATAAGCCGCAAAGATAGCCTAAAAATGTGCGAAGTTTGAAGCGGAAGGAATGAAAATCGGGGTACGGAATTAACTTATTATCGCATTTAAAAATCAGAAAATATGAACCTGGACCTGAACGGAAAAACAGCGATCGTTTGCGGCGCTACCCAAGGAATCGGACTTGCTTCGGCTGTTGAACTCGCATTATTAGGCGCGAATGTGACGCTGGTTGCCCGGAATGAAGAAAAACTGCGTAGTGCAGTGGACACACTGGACACCTCGGCCGGCCAGCTTCACCGCTACGTAGTTGCCGATTTCAGCGAGACGGAAAACTTGAAAGAAGCTTTCGAAAATTACCTGCGCCTCTGTCCTGATGTTCACATTTTAATCAATAACACCGGCGGACCTTCGGGCGGGGCGATTATCGAAGCGGATAGCGACCAGTTTTTGAAAACTTTTCAAATGCATTTGATCAACAATCAGTTTCTGGTACAATCCGTTTTGCCTTCGATGAAAAAAGAAGGATTTGGCCGCATTGTCAATATCATAAGTACTTCTGTGAAGCAGCCGATCGCGGGTTTGGGTGTTTCCAACACGATTCGCGGCGCAGTGGCGAGCTGGGCAAAGACGCTTTCATTGGAAATTGCACAGTTTGGAATTACGGTAAACAATGTACTGCCGGGCTATACTGAAACTGCCCGCTTATATTCCGTTCTGGAAATGCGCGCGCAATCTCAAAACAAGACCGCCAAAGAAGTGGGTCGCGAGCTCGCAGCCAGTATCCCGATCCGCCGTTTTACCAAACCGGAAGAAACTGCAGCGGCTGTCGCATTCCTGTGCAGTCCAGCCGCTGCGAGCATTAATGGGGTGAATTTACCAGTAGATGGTGGAAGAACGGAGAGTTTGTGAGGTCAGCGCCAGCCTAATCCAACACTAACACCGGCAACAGAATCAAATTTGCTTTTGACAAGAGTAGGCGTACAGCGTAGTTTTAAAATGTATATCCATTTGGGACTGACAAAGTGCAAACGGACGCCGCCTAATGCCGATGGTGTGACAAACCGGTGCTTCACTGTCACAGCCCTGTACGGATTATTGTCGTAAGGATCGACAAAGAATGCCCCAAAACCACTTTCAAGATAAGCCTCAATCAGATTGCTTCCGGGATTTGGAATGCAGGATTTCCTACGGTACGGGTTCAATAAATAGTTGTAAGTGGCAGCTGCCGATAACGACGGACTTTTAAACCCTCTTCTTTCAAGCCAACCCAAACCAGCCTGTATACCTGCGAAGGAACGTGGCTTGTAAGCAGTTATCGCCTCTGCGGTAATTGCCAGCTGGGGAGCAAGCCCGGCAATCTCAGCACCCACATTAGCTCTGATCTTCGTATAGTAAGGTTGCGAACTGCATTCGAATGAGAGCAGGAGGAGAATGATCAACACTTGCTGCATGTGACAGATTTTCAAAGCCAAGATATAACGAGGAATTATTTTGGCTAGTACTGCAATGCAGTGACTCAGCGAAATTAAAAGAAGTACTTCCAGTTAATAGAAGGAATCAAAGTCCCAAACACCGACAGCCGGTAACTTGCTAGTCTTGACCCGGTTTGTCTGAAATAGATTGAATACGGGTTTTTTCTTGCATACAAATTGTAGATCGAAAATGACCAGAGTGCATACTGCCGCTGGTCTGCGCTGGTGCGGGTATCTTTGGTGAATGAAATGTCGGCCCGATGATAATCCGGTATCCTATCCAGGTTTCTTGCCGAATAATCCTGAACAACCACGTCATTGAGCCTGTACGTACCGTCGGGGTAGGTAATCGGGCGACCGGTCATATACACAAAGTTGGTACCGAAGGTCCAGTTCTTCTTCCATTTCCATTGTGTCGATACTGTGACGCTGTGAGGACGGTCAACCGTTGCCGGGTACCAATCGCCCTTATTGATCTGTTCGGAGGGAAATACCGATTGTACCCGGGCGAAAGTGCGGCTGTAAGTGTAGGAAAGCAGTCCGGTGATCAGGCCCTTCGACTTCTGCACACTCACTTCCACACCATAGGCTTTTCCTTCTGCCGGGACGAGGTCTGTTTCCAAAACCGGGTTTAACAGTAAAGTAGCTCCATTCTTATATTCAACAAGATTGTTTAAATGCTTCTGGTAAAGCTCGATTGAAGTTTCAAATGTATTTTCGTTGAAGTTCCTGAAATAACCCACTGCGATTTGTGTGGCAGTCTGCGGCGGGACGAAATCATCGGCCATTTTCCAGAAATCTACGGGAGATATAGCGGTCGTATTGGAGATCAGGTGCAAGTACTGGCGCGTTTGGGTATAGCTCATTTTCAGCGAGCTGGTAGGGCCTGTGTTAATTCTGACAGACAATCTTGGCTCAAATCCACCAAAACCTGTGATCTTTTTGCCTTTTTTAAAAAACAGCGTGTCTAGCACCGACTCCGATGTGCGCGGAACTCCATTCTCGTATTGATAAACCGTACCTGCGCCCACATTCCTGAATGCAACATACCGCAAACCTGCATTCACTGACAGCCACGGAACCGGGTTCCATTCATCTGAAACAAAGAATGCACTTTCCAGCGCTTGCTCCTTTTCAATGTCTATGTGGATAATGTTTGAGTTTTTTTCTGGTGAAAGATTACCGGGAGATAACTGGTACTGCGTAAAATCAATACCGGCTTCAAACTTGTGATGTGGCTGAGGCGCCCATATCAAATGTACATGCCCATTATGCTGCCGGATTCCCGATTTGAACAGATATTCTATCGTAGGTGAAATGCCGTTTAAGTTAAATGTATAATGACTCAGGTTAGCCCCCACCTGAATAGACAATGCTTTATTGATCTGCCTGTTCCAATTCAATGTACCTGTGGTTGACTGCCAACCATAAAGCGTGTCTTCCGGAAATTTGAATGCATCCTGACTATAATAACCCGACGCAGAGATCACGCTGTTTTCAGATATTTCGTAGGACAACTTTCCATTTAGGTCAAAAAAGAATGCCTTATTCTGGTTTGTAGGAGCGGGAAAACGTTTGATCAGCAGATTGGGATAAGCCACTCTGCCGCCCGCCAGGAAGGTAAGCCGTTTATTTCTCGTCAGCGGTCCGTCGGCCATGATACTCGCTGTCATCAAACCTACCCCGGCGGAAACGTTTACGCGTTCCTTGTTGCCGTTGCGGGTATTTATTGTTAATAACGATGAAAGCCGCCCGCCGTAAGCGGCCGGAATATCTCCTTTATATAATGTCACATCACGGATCGCGTCGGCATTTACATTGCTCAGAAAACCAAGTAAATGGGAAGTGTTGAATAAGGGAGCTCCGTCGAGAAGTACTAGGTTCTGGTCTGTCCGGCCGCCACGCACATTGAATCCAGCTGTACCTTCGCCTACTGTATTCACCCCCGGCTGTAAAGTGAGCGCTTTGATGATGTCCACCTCGCCAAACACAACCGGGATATTTTTAAGATTCTTGATATCCAGCCGTGAAACACTCATCTGGCTGGACTTCACGTTCTCATCGGGCGCTTGCTCCTTGACGACCAGCTCCATTAAGTCCCGCGTTTCAGGCGCAAGCTTTATATCTATTCCCGAAAGTATTTCCTGGTAATTGATGGTGATACTCTTTGAAAAATAGCCCACAGACGAAAATGTAACCAGCTGGGAACCCGCTTTCAGCCGGATGCTGAATTTCCCCAAACTATCGGTAATTGATGCAGCCTTTGAAATACGGGACACTACCGATGCATTTACCATCGGTTTGCCGGAGACTACATCCTCCACCGTCCCTTTGAGAATCCAGTCCTGCGAATGGGCTGTTTTGGGCAAAAGGAATATCGCCGCTGCGATAAGCAGCAACCGCAGGTTGGTTCGGAACAATAGCTTGCTTCGTGTTTTCATTACCAATTTGCGGGAGGGTTGAGTTGTCCCTGACTATAAATAAGCTGGCAGTTGCCTTGTTTTACAAAAACATCCCCGTATTTGATTTCGATACGGGCTGCATTCAAAGTATCGCCTGGAATAGTAAGTCTTCGTGTGCTGACTGCCGAGGAGCCGAAATAACCGAGTGCAAGCACATTCGGGTCGTCCTCGCGATGCACATTTCCATCAATAGAGGCAGGTAGCGGATCAAACAGAGAGCCATTTCGCTTGCGCTGTTCTTCAAATTTTACCCAGAACTGGTAAGCCGACTTGGTAAGGGAATACTGGCGCACTTCCAGGTAGTGCCTGCCTACATAATAAACAGGCGACGTCATAATCGGCCGGCGAGTGATGCTGTTCCCATTTACCAAAACATCCGAAAGCACATCACTTCTCGATCCGTAAACCGGTACCCAGCACCATTTGCAACAATACCCCCCCATTCCAATCGGCTCGCCGGTAGAAAGCCGCGGTACATATCCGTAACCCGACCAGCGATAGTAGTTGCCTGCTGTTCCAGGATCTTTGGTATCCAGCAAAATCTGATAGTGATCCGGCTCTTCAATCTTCGTCTCGTCGCGCTGGTGATACTCTGCGTAAAGGCGGTCGATCTCTGCGACGGGGTTCAGCATTTCTGGCTCTGAGATGTAGGTTGTACCGCCAGGTAAGGTAATTCTCAGCTGATAACTTTTACCTGTTTTGCCCACAAAAGTGGAATCGTACATCCAGTAGTAGGCCGGGGTAAGTGCGTCCTGAACGAGCTTTACCGTGCGCCCGCCGATTTCAGTAATACTTACATCTGCCCCATTTACGGGGATCTCATAATCTCCGTAAATCAGCGAGTTATATTCTCCTGTGAATGTTAGTTTGACGGTATAAGGCGGTTTCTCATTGGTAACCAAACCTTCCACAGCCAGCCTAGATTCAACCGAGCGGGAAGGAAGCTGCACTTCATCCACGCAGCCGGAGAGTACAAGAAAGAAGCAGTATGGAAGTACCGCTTTCACAAACCGGTGTATTGCTAAAGTCTTCATCAAGGATTGAATTCCCAAAAGTCTGTACATCCTATAATTTCTTTTGAACCCGAACCTTCCAGCTGCCGCATTTCGTAGCCCCATCCCAGGTATGCTTTATTAGCTGCTGACACGGAAATCAGCAAGCGGCTACCCTGCCCTGGGTACTCGGAATGATACCGCCAGGTATTCGTAGCAACATCATATTCCCAGAGATCGCGCAGCCCATTACCCCCGGTATCTACACCGAGCCCGAAGTAACCCTTATTTTTTACCGCAAACCCGATTCCTTCGCTGCGCATCTTACCCGGGAAGTCAGCCTTTCGCGTCCACTTGTCTTTCACGAGGTCATAGGCGAACAAATGCGGCACCGTTCCGGGAAGCTGGTTGACCACATAGCCGGTACCGCCCACTGTAAATGCAGCAATACGGCCCGTTTTCTCAGGAAGTGGCGCAAGCTGCGCCTGATCCCAGGTAATGTCCAGGGACCACATACTTCCATTATCATTTTCTTTCAGGAGGTACGCTTTGTCAAAAGTCAGAAAGTATTTAATGTCTTTATCGATCCCTTCATAAAGCGGAAAAACCACTCCCGAATGCTGGCCTATATTGTAAAAGCTCGCTGTCCACCAAAAATCATTGAGATAAGCCCTCTTGGTAGGTAGTTTCTCATCATCAAGGTAGCCAAACCCCATAAAGATTAACTCACGGTCACCGAGCTGCCCCAGTGGAAAAGCAATTGCATTATGCCTGGGAATGGGCTTTTGAGTCTCAAAACTTTCCCATTTTCCACTGATAAACTTCAAGATATCCCAGCGGCTCGCATCCTGGTACCTGTAAACCGCAAGCTGAGAGTAAAGCGGAGAATACACCGCTGCGCCAGTAAAGTCGCCGCCCGACGCTGGTATATGAGGAAGCCGCTTCCAGGCAGGTGCGACTTTGGCCGTGAAGGTCCGTGATGTGGTTATTTGGCTATTTCGTAAGTCCGTATAAGCCAATTGCAACTTATATAGCTGGCCTTCTTTTAATCCGGCTACATTATAGTTACGCAAGTTAAATTTCCCGGTCACTTCATTGGAGCCGGAAGCAAGTTCCAATTTTTCACCTGCATTGTCGAAAAGCGCGAATTGAAGGTTGGTAACTTCCCTCTGAGGTAATTTCAAAGTGATACTTGCATCGGAAGCTGACTTGCTTTGGTCAATGGACACAATGGCGGCGGGAACGTCAGGTTCCTGCTCTGCGCCGATAGGCGCAAACTCCTGTTCGCAGGAATTAAGAAAGCTTGTACTCAGCACAATCAGAAGGTAGTAAAGCTTTCTCATAGGTCGCTAACGGACAGGCTTGTAAACTGACATTGGCATATTGTTACGCGCTACCAGCCAGAAAAACTCGTTGCCTTTTTTGATTGGCTTGATGTCCCTCACTTCGCCGTCAAGCGCGAACCCGGCACCTGCCGGCTGGATGGACTTAAAATTTCCTTTTCCTTCGTTCAATAAAATTAACCCGTAACTTGAATCATAGCGGCCCTGAAAAGTACTGACGCCAAGGTAATTTCCGCCTCCCAAAATGTCGGGTTTCCCATCTTTATTAATGTCGGTTACCACCAGTGTGAACAGCTTAGAGACCTGCGCATCGAAAGGTAGATCGTGGATCACGAAACTGCCGCCCTTGTTTTCAATGTACACAGACTCAAACTTTTCTACTTCCAGGATCTCCGCGTCACTCAGCTCGTCTGATTTAAAAAGTTCGCTGATCGTTTTTCCCGCGAAAGTCCTGTAATCCGTGAAACGTTTGTTGATAATCGAAGGAATGCGTTTTCCCAATTCATCTTTAAAAGCAATTGGATACCATTTCTTATCTACGCTATAAGCAACAACCTGTTCAAGTCCCTGGTTATTATCAAAATCCTTTACCCACATTCTCAAATGTGAATCTGGTCTTTTCCTAAATTTAGTGTTACTTCCAAGGTTACCAGCAACAAGGTCAATATCTCCGTCCTGATCAAAGTCCGCCGCCTGAACGCATTGCCAAAAGCCGGCGGGTACTTTATACTGAGCTGCTTTTTCAAGTCTGCCTTTTTTGTTCAGGAAAACAGTAACGGGCATCCAGTCGCCAGCAACTACCAAATCGGTCATCTTATCTCCATCGATATCAGCCCAGACTGCGTCCGTGACCATTCCTACCTTTCGGAGATCAGGTGCCAGTTTGCCTGTCTGATCAGTAAACCGTCCTTTTCCGTCGTTGATCAGCATGTAAGAATCCGGTGTCATTCCATATTGAAATGCGACTACGCGTCCGCCTACAAACAAATCCATATCTCCGTCGCCGTCGAGATCGAATGGTTTCACACAGGACTTGTTCATCAGCATCGGAGGGAGCGCCTGTTCATTTCGCTTAAAATTGCCTTTACCATCATTGAAATACAGGCGGTCATTTTGTTGTGGCATATTCCCGTAAAACTCATTACCACCGGACACCACGTACAAATCCTGAAAACCATCTTTGTTTGCGTCGAAAAACACTGCATCAACATCTTCAAAGGTAGAATCTGCGCGAAAGTCCGGCTGTTTGGTTAATGCAAACTTACCGCCGGTCGTTTGCAGGTACAGCTCACCTGGCTGCCACTTGCCGCCGCCAACAAACATATCTTCCAGCCCGTCGCCATTTACATCTGCCACTGCAACTTTCGGTCCTTCTGTCGACACGAGAAATGGCATCAAACTTTCGCGATAGAAATCGAAATACTGATTTTCAAGATGTTTAAAGGGAATATTAAAATCTTTCGAAACGTCCTGAAACAACTTAGCAGGACTTTTTTCCACCAATTTCGAATTGTTCCCCGGCTGCTTGGAGGTGCCGTCGTATTTAACTTTCAAAAGCTGGTTTGACTTTACCTGTGTAAGCACCTGTTCCTGCTGGTTGGGCCACACAATAATTACTGAGT
Organism: Dyadobacter crusticola DSM 16708; assembly: GCF_000701505.1. Classification (GTDB taxonomy): domain Bacteria; phylum Bacteroidota; class Bacteroidia; order Cytophagales; family Spirosomataceae; genus Dyadobacter; species Dyadobacter crusticola. The sequence goes on from NZ_KL370787.1 coordinate 239,639, forward strand.
CGATCACAGTTTCTTTACCCACGCCAAAATGCAGGATCGGCTCACTTGAAGACTCGAAGCCGCGCGTCGTGGAAAGCTGCTGCATTTGAATGCTGCCTTTCTGCTTGATCACCGCTTTGGCACCAAATGCAAAAACGTTAACCGGAAAACCTTCCAGCTTGACGCGCAGGTAGTTATTGCCGGATAGTGTATTTGCCTGATTCTGATAGAATACCGAAGGTTCGTTAAGATTGTTGGTCACCAGGTCCAGGTCGCCATCATTATCCAGATCCGCATACGCGGCCCCATTCGAAAGTGAAGGAGCATCAAAGCCCCAGGTCAGCGATTTGTTATCAAACACCGGCCCCTTCATTCCTTTAAAAAGGTAATTATGCACCTTTCCCTCCGGCATCATTTCCAAAGCTCTTTTGTCCAGCTCCAGAGAAGTTTCACTGGCATATCTTAGTGAATCGTCGGCAGCATACTTGGCGTAATCGAGGTTATTCGGGCGGTGCGCAATTCCATTACTTACGAAAAGGTCTTTGATACCATCATTGTCATAATCAGCCAGCAAGGGCGACCAACTCCAATCCGTAGCAGCCACTCCCGCCATCGCACCCACCTCCATAAACTTCTCACCGGAAAGATTAATCTGCAGACAGTTGCGGCTCAACTGCGGCATATATCCGAACGAAAGTTTATACAGGTAAATATCCAGTGCATCCTCTCCGATCGATGACTTTTCGACGGTTTCATCCTCCGGGTACATATCAAGCGTCATTACATCCGGATAGCCGTCATTATTCACATCGGCAATATCATTTCCCATTGAATACCGGCTAGTGTACCTGAACATTTCGCGGCTTTTATTGGTAAAAGTCCCGTTGCGGTTATTGATATAGCAATAATCGTCTTCATGGAAATCGTTGGAAACATAGATATCATCCCAGCCGTCGTTATCAAGATCGGCCACCGCAACACCTAACCCATAGCCCATAGCGGCACCATAAATGCCCGCTTCTTCACTGATGTCCCGGAACTTAACCGGCCTTCCCTCCGACTTTACATTCGCTGTCAGGTTTTCAAATAAGTAATCTCCGGCTTCATTATTTCGCAAATGCCTGGTACTTACACGGTCGTAACTACGTGAAGTATGTACGGCATGATTTAACAAGTAACAATCAAGATCGCCGTCTTTATCATAATCAAAGAATACCGCCTGCGTTGCAAATCCTGTAAAATCAAGACCGTAGTCAGCCGCTTTTTCAGTAAAAGTCAGATCACCGTTATTGATATAAAGCTCATTTGCGCCCTCCATTCCCCGGAAGTTACCTACCGCTGAAACATATATGTCAAGTAATCCATCGCCATTTACATCCGCCATGGTCACACCAGTTTGCCAGTCAGAAAAACCCTCAATGCCGGCTCTTTCCGAAATATCTTCGAATTTGAAGCCGCCTTTATTCAGGTAAAGCTTGTTTTTGCCCTGATTAGAAACAAAGTACACATCCGCGAGACCGTCATTATTGATATCCCCCGTTGCAACGCCGCCTCCATTATAGAAATAGAGGTAATCCATCAAATTCATTTTCTCGTCTCCAATTACCCGATTGATAAAGGCAACGCCCGTTGAGGCTGAGTCTTTTGCCACGAACATTGGTTTTTCATCCTGCTTTTCCTTCGGTTTGCAAGCCTGAAAAAAGGTGCATACCGACAACATTATCAATACTATTTTCTTCATTTTAATGCGAGTCCCGGCAGGGATTTTGGATTTTTCCCGACTGCCGTTCTGAATACCTGAATTTTACTATTGTTATTACCTATAATAATCTGACCTTGTTTCAGTTGCTTCATTTGGCGCACCTGATTCTCCGTCCATAAGCCTGTTTCCGAAGGGAGCTTTGTTTCGAAGCTGCCTTTGTTGTTCCTAAGAATGAGACCTTTGAATGCGTCATATCTGCCGATCTCGGGCAAAACATCGTAATAGTTGCCCGCAATGATCAAGTCAATTTGTCCGTCTTGATCGTAGTCAGTCGGAATAATGGCGTGAACAGGAGAAAGCTGTGCAAGAGCCGGTAATGGGAGGTATGTAAATGCACTCCCCCGGTTTTCATTCCTGAATACAGCGGAAGCAGGCATAAAAACCTCCTTTTTGACTGCACTTTCCAAATCCTTCTGATCAATCACGTCTTCGATTTTCTTGTCGGCATACTGCTCAAACTTGACAAATTTCTTCTTCAATGAAGGCATGGCACGCAGCAAATCGGGTTTCATTACCATTGGGTAAGATGTGCCGGTTTCGTCAGGACAGGTAATGATCTGTTTTGTGATCCCATTGTTGTCGAAATCCTTCACAAACATTTGAACCGGGTTTTGCTGTGTTGCTTTCAGGCGTGAATTCATGCCCAGATTTCCGGCAATAATATCAGGATCGCCGTCGCCGTCTATATCAGCCACTTCCACCGTATTCCACCAACCATCTGTTTTTACTGCTTCACCCGAAACGCCTTTGAAGTCCTGTGTGCCTGGGACCAGTTTTCCCTTGTTGTTTTTGAAAACCATAATTGGCATCCAATCCCCAACTACTATCAGTTCCGGGAAGGTATCGCCGTCCAGATCTGCCCAGGCGGCATCTGTAACCATACCCAGCTGATCCACCTGCGGCAGGTACCTTTTCGTGTAATTCTTAAAGTTGCCTGACCCATCGTTAGTCAGCAAATAGCTGGGCGGATTAACTCCATACTGCCCTGACCTTAGGCGCGAGCCGATGAAAATATCCTGGTCACCATCTTTGTCATAATCGGCCACTGCTACACAGGATGCATTCATTTTCAAACCTGGCATTCCGCCGCTTACTGTAAAGCCGCCTTTTCCGTCACCAAGAAAGAGCTTTGGCTGCAATGCTTCATCATCATCCTTAAACTCGTTACTGCCGGAAACAATTAGCAAGTCGGCATTTCCGTCGTTGTTCGCATCGAAAAAAGTGGCATCTGAAATTTCTGTTGCTTTATCATCAGCAAGTGCCGACGGTGTTTTCTCAGAGAATGTCCCATCTGACCTCTGCAGGAAAAGCTTACCGCCCTGACCGATCGCGCCGCCAACGAAGACGTCGTCCAAACCATCCTTATTGATGTCCCCGACTGCAAGCCCCGGCCCAAGGCGCGAGTACATTTGTTTGAGGAGCGGGTTTGTGTTGTAGTCGACAAACTCCGCTTCGGAATGCGTAAAATCTATCCCGGACGATTTAAGTTCTTCAAAGCTTTCCTGCCCTGTCTTGCTGTTTGCTTTCCAGGGAACGCGGGCATTTTTCTGGTCCAATGTATAAGTTGAATCCGCCGCCATTGCTTTGATAGTCTGCTGCTGATCATTCGGCCAAACTATGGTTACCGAATCAACTACCGAATTCTTACCCAGCCCAAAAACAAGCCTTAGATCCACCGATGACTCAAATCCCCGGTTCGGCATTTGCTGCAGCATTTGGGTTTTGTCTGATTGGTGTACGTAGACTTTCGTCCCTATCGCATTCACATTACCTTTTTCACCAACCAGCTTGAATTTAATGAAGTGAAAGTCCGGGCGTTCACTTGCTGTGTTTTTATAAACAAAAAGGGGACTATTTACATTGTTCACGATCAGGTCCAAATCTCCATCATTGTCAAGGTCGCCGTAAGCGGACCCATTTGAAAACGAAGGTGTGTTCAAGCCCCACTCTTCGGCTTTGTTGGCAAATGAAAGATTACCATTGTTCTGAAACGCATAGTTGGCAAGCGGCTCGGAAGGCATTTTATCCAGAAACAGCTTGTAGTCAAACTTCCTGGTGCGGCTCACCTCAGCAATATTGGAAGGATCTGCCAGGAAGGCAACAAAATCCTGATTAGTCAGGTCTTTATTGATTCCATTTGCAACAAAAATATCCTTGTGCCCATCCGAGTCCATATCAAAAATCAATGCGCCCCAACTCCAGTCTGTCGCGTGCGTTCCGGTAAAACGGGCAATTTCACTGAACCACGTTTTACTGTCGGGTCCGCCGGACTGGTTTAGCTGCAAAGTATTTTGCATGTACTGGTAATGGAAATCCCGTGAGACTTTCAGCTCAAATAAATCGTGGCCTTCGTAGGTAGAAGTCAGTTTTAGACGGCGATCAATGCCTGGCAGCATATCCGTGACATAGATATCCAGCTTACCATCATTGTTGATATCAGCAATGTCGGCGCCCATTGAAGAAAGGCTCGTGTGCTGCATAGCTGACTGAATTGATTCTGTAAATGTTCCGTCGTGGTTGTTGATGTAAAGATAATCGTGTTCGTAAAAATCGTTGGAAATGTACAAATCCAGCCAATTGTCGTCATTAACATCCCCGATTGTGATGCCAAGTCCGAAACCAATCAGGCTGCCATAAATCCCGGCCGCCTCGCTCACATCCGTAAAATGTGCGCCATCATTTCTGAATAACTTATGACCGCCCTCTTTATCCCGCTGGTTACGGATGTTGGCATAAGCGAGCCTGCCAACCGGCGTAAAGCTATTATTGAGCAGAAACATGTCGAGGTCTCCATCGCGGTCGAAATCAAAAAACGCCGCGTGGGTTGAAAAACCGCTGTCGTCCAGACCGTACGCTTTTGCCTCGTCTTTAAATGTCCCATTCCCTTTGTTAATAAAAAGCTCATTGGCCCGCTCTTCTGATCGTCCCGCGTTACACACGTATAAATCCAGCAGCCCGTCGCCATTCACATCCGCAAACGTGGCGCCTGTGCTCCACGACTTCGTTCCGGCAACACCTGCTTTTTCAGTTATATCTTCAAACTTAAAGTTGCCTTTATTAAGAAAAAGCTTGTTGTCTCCCTGATTAGCGATCAGATATACATCGGGCAGGTTGTCGTTATTAATATCACCAATCGCGACCCCGCCTCCATTATAGAAATTCCGGTAATTGAAGATATTGAATTCTTCGCTGTTCGTTATCGTATTCTCAAAAGAGATACCGGTTTCAGGGGAAGACATTTCTTGAAAAAGTGTGTCCTTCTTTTCGTTTTTAGAGCAGCCTGAGAATATCAGTGTACTAAATCCGCAAACCAGGAGCGTTCTGCAAATCCAAATCATTTGGGAGGAGATCCTTTTTGTTTCTGACGAAACTATCACATAAAGTAAATTAAAACAGGAGCAGTCTGTTAAAAGCCTGCTCCTGTCAAAAAGAATTTAATACGAGAAAATCAGTAACCCGGGTTTTGTTTCAGGTTCGGATTCAATGAAAGCTGTGTAGCGGGAATCGGGAAAAGTTTCCTGAAATCAGGAGAAGCGCTTTTGAACTGCCAAGCTTTGTTAAACTGCCCAAAGCGGATCAGATCCTGACGGCGGGTATATTCCCAAGCCATTTCCCAGCCTCTTTCCGCCAGCATTCCATCCAGGGTAAGAGTCGTAACCGGAGTAGCGCCGGCACGGGCGCGTATCACATTCACATCTTTGATCGCGTCAGCTGTTTTACCCAGCCTTAGATTCGCCTCCGCACGCATCAGGTAAGTATCCCCCAAACGGAAGATTACGAAATCATTGTCCTGATCGTTACTTGCACCATTGCGCTGGATCTCATACTTCTGGCTTCTTGCACCAGCCAAACGTGCGGTGGGGCCCGCCGGCATTTCAAATGCAGGAATTTCAGGAGTGAAGATGAAAGGCCTTCCATCATCAGTAAGTGGCTTACCGTCTGAGGAAAACTGCTGCCCTACGATCCACATGTTTTTGCGGTTATCACCTTCTTTGAAAGAATTGTAAAATTCAGTCGCAGTACAGTACCCGTTCCAGGGAGCCTGAGGCGTATTGTAAGTCAACTGGCTCAGGTAGTGAAGCGTACGCATGTTCATGTTAAAACCACCTCTTTTCGAAGCATCGTAAGGTACGGCCAGGATATTCTCTTTCGATGCCTGGTTCTGGGTAGAGAAGTTGCTGAAAAAGTCAGCTGAAAGCGCGTACTTACCAGAGTTGATGATAATGTCGCATTCGGCTTTCGCTTCTGCCCATTTCGGAGTACCTGTGTAAACTTCCGCATTCAGGTACAATTTAGCCAATGTCATATCGGCAACGTACTTGTTGAAACGGCCGTAAAAAGCACCGCCGGCTGTTTCGCTCAGATTAGGGTAAGCTTCCTTAAGCTCTTTTTCAATCCAGGCAAAAACCTCAGGCCCCGTTTTCTGTGTAGGACTGTCGCCACCCAGCTTGTCAGCGATAATAATATTCCGGAAGTTGTCTAGAAGTACATAGTGGTAGAACGCACGCAATGCACGAAGCTCCGACTTGGTCCCTAAATCCGTGATCTCAGGGTTGTTCAATTGCTGGTTTATAGAAGTAATGCTATTGTAGCACCATGTCCAAAGTCCATTGAACTTATCATCATCCCCAGAAGGAGTCCAGGTATGTTGTTTCAAACGTTTCCAGGCATCTCCATCTTTCCAGTCACCTCCGCGGGTTGGGATCACCTGTTCGTCCGTAACGGTATTCAATTCGGCAAAACGACCGAAGTAATCACCCAGCGAGCTGTAAAGCGGCCCAAGAAGAGCGGCTTGCTGCTGCGGAGTAGAACCGAACTGGTCAGTCGGAATAACATCGTAAGGCGTTTCAGTGAGGTCTGTACATGCCTGGCCCGTAAGCAGCAATGCAGAGCCAAGTAGTATATGTTTTACTTTCAGTTTCATTTTAATTGTCAATTTAAGTTTTTGATCCGGCTGAATGCAACTATAAAATCACGTCAGGCAAATCAGAATGTCAGGTTTACGCCAAGCTGGAATGTACGTGTTTTCGGATAGATACCTGTTGCGTCCAGACCAAGGCTATTTGGTGCCGAGTTATTATTATTGAAATCACCTTTCACTTCAAGCTCAGGGTCTACACCACGGTACTTCGTAATGATGAACAGGTTGTTTCCACCTACATAAATCCGCGCGTTGGTAATGTATTTATTGTCCAAGTTCAAATTGTAACCCAATTGCCAGTTATCAAGACGAACGTAGCTGCCTTTTTCCAACCAGTAATCAGACAATGCATTGGTGCTGAAGTTACCAGGAACTTCTCGCACGCTTTCCAACATATTGGTTTCCAGAATAGACCCTGGAATGGACAGGTTAGAACGCAAGTTGTTAAGAATTTTGTTGCCAAATACGCCTCTCAGCTGGAAGTTTAAGTCAAAGTTTTTGTAAGTGAAAGAGTTAATCCACGCTCCTGTAATGTAAGGTTGCGGATTATGCTTGAAGCCACGTTGCGCACTGTCAGGGTTCGTAACCGGCCTTTCACCGTTTGCTGCTTGCAGCAACATCTGTCCTTTTTCATCAAAACCTACAAAGTGCCCCACGTTATTAAACGCTCCAAGCGGAAGTCCTGGTGTAAGGACTGAAGCAAATACGTTGGAAAGACCACGGCCGCCGAATGCATTAAATCGAATGATACCTGAATCAAAATCATCGCTTTTCAGATTGATGATCGAGTTCTTGATATAAGATCCAGTCACGCGGCTGTTCCATGTGAAGTTATCTTTCTCAACCACGTTACCTCCGAATGAAAGCTCGATACCTTTGTTGCTCATCGATCCAACGTTAGCCCAGATAAAGTTGGTGAAGTACTTCACACCGTCAGCCGGAACTGAGTATTTGTAAAGCATATCGTTTGTCTTCTTGTCGAATACGTCGATAGATCCCGAGAAGCGACCGTTTGCCAATTGGAAATCAAGACCGATGTTAGTCTGAGAAACAACCTCCCATTTAAGGTTAGGGTTTGTGTTCTGCGTAATCGCGTATCCTGGAAGGAAGTTATTGATACTTCCATCGTAGTAAGATGTCGTTGGGCCATATAACTGAAGCGACTGATAAGGTACCAATCCTTCCGAGTTACCCGTTTTACCCCAGCTCGCACGCAGTTTCAAATAGTTAAATGCTTCTGATTTCGGAAAGAAAGATTCGTCCGAGATTGTCCAGCCTCCTGCCACAGATGGGAAAAGGCCCCATTTGTTATTCGCACCGAACTTAGAACTTCCATCGTAACGAAGGGTAGCAGTCAGGTTGTACTTCTCATTGAAGTTCAATGTACCACGACCGAAGAAAGATGCAAGTGAAGTTCTGTTTCTGTATGAGCTTACATAACCTGTTTTTGGCAAAATCAATGAGCCCGATCCTAATCCAAGATTGTCAAAGCCAAGTCCTGTTGCAACGAACTGCGTGTTATTTGCTCCAAAACCATCATTATTAATGTCTTGGTATGAATAACCGCCTAAAAGAGAGAAGTTACTTCCTTTTTCTCCGAAACCTTTCAGGTAAGTCGCTGTTAATTCAAGCAGTTTGTCATTAATCTGCTCAATATTTCTTGAAGCCTCACCATTTGTAATCTGGAAAGCCTTCACTGACCTGTCACGTGCGCGGCTCGTCACTTGCTGGTCATTTTTAAGGGCTCCGTTCACACCGAGTGTTAATCCACTGAAAATTTCATATCTCAGGTTAACCGCTCCAACCAAAGTATTTTTCTGACGCTCGAAGATTTCGTTCTCCAACATCGCCACCGGGTTATTCAAGTCGAATGCGCCTGGAATTTCATAGTTGGAACCATCTGCATTACGAACCGGCAACGTAGGAAGGAACAAAGTAGCGTTTGCAAGGATACCTCCGTCGGTCAGGTCAGAGTTTGTATTGGTGTAAGACAAACTATACTGAATGTTCAAGCGGTTATCGAGTGCTTTCTGATCCAGGTTGATACGACCGGTCAGACGATCAAAGCCGGTATTTTTGATGATACCCTGGCGCTTCGTGTAGTTAACAGAACCTCTGTAAGAAAATGTAGGTGATCCACCGGAAACTGCCAGATCGTGGCTATTTGTAAAACCGCTGCGTGAGATCTCGTCCCACCAATCAGTATTGTGGAAATTTCCGCTCGCATCGCGTGGGAAGCGCTGGGTATCGAAAAGTGAAGAATCACCTTTTATACGCCTTACTTCAGAGATATAACCTGGTCCGTCCAGCAATTTCAGATTATTCGAGATTACATCAATACCTACATAGTTGTTGAATGTAACTGTTGCCCGGCCTGACTTTCCACGTTTTGTTGTAATAATGATTACCCCATTCGCAGCACGTGAACCATATATCGCCGACGCAGATGCATCTTTCAATACGTCCATTGACTCGATATCTGTCGGAGAAATGGTACTGATCGGTACACCGATAATTCCATCTACAACATATAAAGGATCGCTACCTCCTGCTAGTGACGTGTATCCGCGCAACCTAACAGTAGGGCTCGTATTCGGGTCGCCATTTGGCTGAGTAATCGTCAAACCCGCAACACGGCCCTGAATGGCTTGCAGTGGGTTTGGGTTGATACCTGCGTTAAAATCTTTGGAGCTAACCGAAGTCACTGTTCCGGTTACGTCCCTTCTTTTTGCTGTGCCATAACCTACTACTACTACTTCTTCCAGGGCTTTTACGTCATCGCTAAGTGAAATGTCGATTCTGGATTGGTTTCCTACTACTACTTCCTTGCTCGTGAATCCGATAAAGCTGAAAACAAGTGTTGAATTGGCTGGTGCCGCGATAGAGTAGTTACCGTCCATGTCGGAGTTAGCGCCCTTCGTACTGCCCTTAACAGTAATGGAAACGCCCGGCAAGCCACTTCCCTTGGTATCGGTCACCTTTCCGGTAACTTCTACATCCTGGGCGAAAGCTGTGTTAACAAGGGTAAAAAGGAGGACAAACAACGCAGCGATCCTCAGGATACCTGCACCCGTTTTCTCTCTCTGAATACTTTTTCCCGAAACATCATTGTAATAAGGTTCTTGATAGGATAAATGCATCATAGGTTGATAGATATTAATTTGGTATTTGTGTTTTTACTGTTTCGCCCCTGCAACTCACTATGGTAAAAAAATATAACAGAAAACAGGTAACTACCTGCCTTTCTGAACTTTCTCGTGAATTAATTGAAACTAAGCAGTATAACTTACACAAATTAATAGAAATCATGCGGATAATGCAATATGCACTTCAAAATAGAATACATTAATTTCTTATTAATTTCCAAAAGGTATATACGCAGAAATAAGCGGCATTCCCGCATCAGACAAAGCTGGTAATCATTCAAGATTTGCTGGAAATCCTTGCAGCTAGTGTGTAACTTTGCTGTCCTTGTTCAGTTTTAATGCTTTTATGACACCTCAGCCTACCGTATCCGGCAATCAGTTAAGTTCCCTATCCCAACAGCTTGAAGGCGATCTGTATTACAATAATACCATGCGGACCCTGTATGCAACCGACGCTTCTGCTTACCGCGAAATGCCGCTGGCCGTTGCTATACCCAAGTCAATAGCTGATATTAAAGCCCTGATTTCGTTTGCTGCGGCGAATGGAATTTCATTGATCCCCAGAACAGCCGGCACTTCACTGGCCGGGCAGGTTGTAGGAAACGGTTTGGTGGTCGACGTTTCGCGGAATTTTAATAAAATCATCGAAATCAATGCGGAAGAAAGATGGGTGCGTGTGGAACCGGGTGTGGTAAGGGACGAGCTGAACATGGCCCTGAAACCGTACGGACTATACTTCGGCCCGGAAACTTCAACCGCCAACCGCGCAATGATCGGCGGAATGGTGGGAAATAATTCCTGCGGCTCTAATTCCATCGTTTACGGAAGCACAAGAGAACATACACTGGAAGTAAAAGCGATCCTCGCAGACGGAACAGACGCCGTTTTTTCAAACATAAAAAAGGGCGAATACGACAGCTTGCTGCACGCCGCGAAGCAAAAGAATGGCAGTGCGTCGCTGCTTGACAAGATATATCTTAAGACCAACGAAATTCTTTCTTCTCCTGAAAACCAGGCAGAAATAAGAAGAAACTTCCCCAAACCTTCTGTCGAGCGGCGGAACACTGGCTATGCACTGGACATGCTGCTTAACACGGAGCCTTATACCGAAAGCACTGAGCACGCTGCAAAGGAATTTAACATGTGCAGCCTGATTGCCGGATCGGAAGGTACATTGTGTTTTTTGACAGAAATAAAATTGAACCTGGTGCCCCTGCCCCCCAAAACGCAGGGACTTGTGTGCGTGCATTGCTTTACCATTGATGAGGCACTGAGAGCCACCATTCTGACACTAAAGTACCAGCCACAGGCAGTGGAATTGATCGACGAATACGTACTGGAATGCGCCGCTACCAATCCGGAGCAAAAGAAGAATGCGTTTTTCGTGATGAACAAACCCGATGGAAATTATCCCGCGATCCTGGTAGTAGACCTTTCAAGAGAGACAAAAGAAGAAGTAGAAGCATTGGCTGCTACGCTGGAAAAAGAATTGATTGAGGCGAATATCGGCTTTCACTATCCGCTGCTTTTTGGTGATGATACTAAAAAAATATGGGCATTGAGAAAGGCGGGCCTCGGCTTGCTGGCCAATATTCCGGGTGATGAAAAGGCGGTGGCAGTTATTGAAGATACCGCGATTGACGTATACGATCAGCCTGAATACATTCGCGACTTCAATGCGATTTTGAAAAAACATGGTATGTCCGCGGTGCACTACGCACACGCAGGGTCGGGCGAGCTGCATTTGCGGCCTATTATCAACCTGAAAACCAGCGAAGGTCACAGGCAATTCAGGATGATTGCGGAGGAAATTGCTGACCTTGTAAAAAAGTATGACGGTTCGCTATCCGGTGAGCACGGCGACGGAAGATTACGAGGAGAGTTTATCCCGAAAATGGTTGGCCAGCATAACTACCAGCTTTTCAAGGATATTAAAAAAACATGGGACCCGCATAATATTTTCAATCCCGGCAAAATCGTGGATACTGCGCCGATGGACACTTTTCTGCGCTATGAGGCAGATCAGAAAACGCCGGAGTTTAAAACTTACTTCCGCTTCCACGACCAGGATGTACTGCAGCACGCCGAGCAATGCAATGGATCGGGCGACTGCCGGAAAACGGAGCTGAGCGGCGGGACGATGTGCCCCAGCTTTATGGCCACGCGGAATGAAAAGGATACCACGCGCGCCAGGGCAAATATTTTACGTGAAATGCTGACACGGTCTCCCAAGGAAAACCGCTTTGACAATCATGAAATTAAAGAGGTTTATGACCTCTGCCTGGCTTGTAAAGGCTGCAAAGGCGAGTGCCCCTCGAATGTGGACGCCGCCAAGCTGAAAATGGAATTTTTACAACAATATCATGACGTGCACGGAGTTCCGATGCGGTCGTGGCTGGTGGGTAACTTTTCCAAAATGACAGGTTTGGCCAGCTACGTCCCCTGGGCTTATAACCTGGTTTTCAAGAATGCACCGCTGCGGAAAATAGCAAACCAGGTCGTAGGCTTTCACCCCGACCGCACCATGCCGCTTTTGCATGATACTACATTGAAAAAGTGGTTTAGTAAGCGTAAAAAGCCAGTGACCTCAGGTAAAAAGGTCTATCTGTTTTGTGATGAATTCACCAACTACAATGATGTAGAGATCGGTAAAAAGTCTATCCTGGTACTTGAAAAACTAGGGTATGAGGTGGTAATCCCTGAGCACGGTCCCTCCGGCAGGCCACAGCTTTCCAAGGGTCTTTTAAAAGACGCGAAAAAGATTGCCGAAGAAAACATCAGGCTGCTGAAAGACATTATCTCGCATGATACTCCACTCGTCGGCATTGAACCTTCTGCTATATTAACTTTCCGTGATGAGTATCCTGATCTGGTAAGTGACGAGCTGCTGGAAGAATCTAAAAAGCTGGCGATGAATGCATTACAGTTTGATGAATTTATCGCCCGGGAAATTGAACTGAAAAACATCTCAAAAGACCATTTCACCAAGGAGAAGCGCCTGATCAAATTGCACGGGCATTGCCAGCAGAAAGCGATTTCAAGCCTGGTACCTACCAAAAAGATGCTGTCACTTCCCGAGAACTACACCGTGCAGCTGATCCCCTCGGGATGTTGCGGAATGGCAGGTTCATTTGGGTATGAAAAGGAGCATTATGATATTTCAATGAAGATCGGTGAATTGGTACTTTTCCCGGCTGTGCGCCAGCAACCAGAAGAGGTAATCATAGCCGCGCCAGGCACCAGCTGCCGGCACCAGATCCACGACGGAACCGGCAGAAAAGCATTGCACCCGGCAGAGATATTGTTTGACGCGCTGGTTTGATTTTTTATCAAACCCAATTTTATCGACACCGTTACATCCCCTGGAATGAAAACCCTGACACACAACCTTCTACCGATGTTGCGCCGCGCTGCGGCTTTGCCTTTTGCCTGTACGTGGAAGGTAATGCCGTCAGGCATGAAATCTCGGTACCTCTCTAGGCTGAACAGAGCATCTGAAATGCCGCTAGGCATGTAACAACAAAGCAAGGCCAGCGCTATGCGGCTTGCTTTTGCTTTGACAGCTTAACAGTAATGCCGTCAGGCATGAAATCTCGGTACCTCATTAGGCTGAACAGAGCATCTGAAATGCCGCTAGGCATGTAACAACAAAGCAGAAGTCAGGTGTGCCTCAGACCCAGCAGTTCGGATGGTTAATTCCGCCCGATATTGATATTCATAGTAGTCCCGATCCGGAACGCTGTTTCCCGGTACTTCGCATTCTCAAAGCTGTTCACCACTTCAACACGGAATGGGAAGCGGATTCCAATGTCCAGGCCGTAGCCGAGTTCGGTGTAGTTTCGGGAATGGGGCGTAGCCAGGTAATGCAGCATGAAGTTTTCCTTGATCCCCATAATCCGGAACCAGGAAATCTGCGTCAGCAAAAACTTGCGGAGCTCGGCCAGTACATGCGCTTCTGCAAACTTGTTAGCAGTTGAATACCTATAGTAGTCCAGCATTCTGAAATTGCTGACCGGATCGCCGAACTGGAAGAAAAAGCGGTTACCTGCAAAATGCTGATAATCCGGAAACTGCAAAGAGTCAGCATTCAGAAATGAACCCACTGCCACCTTGTAGCGCAGCTTACTGCGGATGCCCGTATCAAATCCATGCTGAATGCCGATTTGAACAAAATCATAATTTACATCGCTGCTGAAAATCCCGCTGAACCCTTTTCGATAATTAACCGACAAAATCGGCGAATCATCGTCGTAAAAGGAAGTTTTTCCTCCTTTTATCCGGTACTTCTGCCACGGTTTGTACGATGCAGAAATCCCCAAAGTAAATGCTTGATGCGGCGTCATTTCATAAGATTCAGTTCTCGAATCGGTCGCATTCTCCTCATTAAAGGGGATGTTTGAAGTGAACTCTCGTTTCCGCCAATCGATCCAGTTGTACGAACCCGGATCTCCTACATTACGCAGCGGCTTGCGGTCTGCAAATTCAATATTGGCTTTCAACTCAAAATGCTCATTTTCCCGATCCGTTTTAAAGTCGAGCCGGACAAAGTTTTTCTCGTATATCTTAATGAAATTCTGTTCCAGGAAGAGCGTAGTGAATGTATTCAGCAGCGGATGCATTGGATTTTCGCCGTTGAACTGGGCTACGGTTTGTCCGCTCGAAAGGTTGATCGTAGTACGCTTTCGGGTGTAGTCAACGCCACCAAACACCATTAACTTCTTCCGGGCAAATGAGTAGCGGGTAAGCGCATTGAAAGAAAGTTGCTGCCCCGGGCGCACCGGCTGTTTATTCGAAGAACCGGTTGGATTCGCCCCGTCTTTCGCCTTCTTTGCACCGCCGAAATGATAATGGAGCTTAAAGCCGCCGCCATTCAGGGCCAGTCCCTCTACGGTGTTCACCTGCGCCCCTAAAATCGGACTTACATATTGCAGGTTCAATGGACTATCTTTCCCGAGCTGCCAGCTGGTACCTGTAAGAATATCTCCCACAAAACCTGACCCTCGTTTTCCATTGTTATTATTGTTCTTAGTCGAGTCCGATTTAGTGCTCTTTGAGCCTTTATTCTCGACTTTATTTTCCTGAACTACGATAATGCTGTCCAGCCGCGTATAGCTTTTTACCTCGGCAGTGGTAAGCGGCACAGTCCGGATTGAGTCCCAGAATGCCATTGTGCGGCGCGCCGCCATGGAGTCTACTTCTGTGGAATCCTTGCGGGTGAAATTCATATCAATATCCTCTCCCCTTTCCTCCTTCGCTTTCAGGTCCTGCTTCTCGTATTCCTTCATCAGCTTGCGAAGGTTTTTAGCAGAAAATTCCTTCTGTTTGCTCACCACCTCTTCCAATTTCTGGGTTTTGATTTCGCGGTTGCTCAGCTTGACCTTCTTAGCTTCTTCTTTCTCCCTCTTACCGTCAACCACCACAATATCAGGGCGAAAAGTAGGGTTGACTTTGACATTACTGAAAGATTGAGAAATCACGAAATCGCCTTTTCCTTTCAACCCGTAAATACCTCCTTGAATGTGAAACTGCTGGTTTACAGGCAACCAAACTTCCTGTACCGGACTATATACCTGTTTGATATCAATGGTAAAGCCGGTATTTACGGTTTGCAGGTCGAGACTGTAAATGCTCCATTCGTTTTCAATAATATGGATCGTGCCGCGGTAAACACCTTCACCCCAGGACCGCGGCGTTACTTTGATTTTATTTACCTCAATTCCATTTTCACGAAATGAACCCTGGTACTCAAACTTATAATAGGCAAATGCACGGGGAGACAGCGGGGAAACCGCCTTTACAACTTCCGGCTGATAAAAGCTCGCAAGTAAGTATGCATTCGGATTAGCAAAATCCTTGTCCTGACTGTTCCTGGAAGCAATTACTTTTTGTTTGTAAGAATTTGGCTGTTTGAAGGTTACGATGGAAACACTCTCATTCAAAATCGGAACTCCTTTCTTGAAGTTTGTTTCATTCTCAATCTCCTTTAATTGCTTTTTGTACAAAAATTCCATCGGCAGATCGGTGATCACGACAGAAGATTTGGAATAAGCTTTGGCTGTATAACTATCCACCTGCAGAAGGTGATAGCGGCTTTTCGCGATTGCGCGACGCATGATCGTATAAGCGGGATCTTCGCCTTTGCTGCCAATCCTGACTTCCCCGAGGTTGAGCGCCTGCTCTTCCATGGTGACGTCGAAAGTCTGCATTCCGCTTTCAATGGTAACCGGCTTCATCCCCGTTTTAAAACCCAGATACTGAAAAATCACTTCATAGTAACCCGGTTTCAGATCGAGCTGGTACCTGCCTTCTTCATTGGAAATGGTGCTGATGTTGGTGCCTTTTACCAAAATCCCAGCAAACGGAAGCGGCTCTCCGTTTTTATTCTTGATGATACCTTTGATTCCGGTTGAGGACGAAGGTGTTTGCGAGACAGCCAGACCGGCTGTAAAAATGGTCAGAAAGAATGCGATGAAGTAGTGTTTGAACATAAAATGCGTCCGGTGGTGAGTAAACTGCTTTTAAAAGGCAGATGCTCTTAAATATAATCCGGTTGCATTAAAAAGATTAAACAATTTCAACTTCTGTCAGATATCGGCAAATTCCCAGGCACTCTGATATGCGCCAAGTCCCTCAGCATAAGCGATAAATTCAGTATAAAAAGGCAGGACGGAAAGCGTGGCGCTATCGCCGATCACTACCAATTTTTTGCGCGCCCTTGTCATCGCTACATTCATCCGCCGGATATCGGCCAAAAAGCCAATTTCTCCTTCCGTATTGCTCCGCGTCATGCTGATATACACCACATCGCGCTCCTGCCCCTGGAAGCTGTCAATCGTATTTACTGCAATTCTCGCGAGATAATCGGCGGGAAAACATGCGTGCTGTAATTGTTCTTTGAGAATGTTGATCTGCTCTTTATAGGGAGAGATAATCGCGATCGTCGGGAATTCTGCAGGCGCTACCGTCTTTGCTTTCGAAAGTTCCTCTACCAGCTGTCCCAGATGTTTGAAGAGAAACGCGCCTTCTTCGGGGTTAGTTGAGCTGGTACCCTGCAGTTTTTCATCAAATCCGCAGCCGGCCGTATCAATGAATGCGAGCGGCATATCTCCCGGGAAAAGAGTCCGGTTTGCGACCGATGCATGCGCTTTCAGTTTGTTTTGGTAAAATGTTTTGGATGAAAAACCCATAATGGATTCATTCATCCGGTATTGTTCTTCCAGTAGCACCACAGCCTCGGGATGAAGTGCGACTGACTTTTCGAGCAATGTAGTACTCAG
Source organism: Dyadobacter crusticola DSM 16708 (assembly GCF_000701505.1). Lineage (GTDB taxonomy): Bacteria > Bacteroidota > Bacteroidia > Cytophagales > Spirosomataceae > Dyadobacter > Dyadobacter crusticola. The sequence continues at coordinate 256,724 of NZ_KL370787.1, forward strand.
TCCATTGCGTGCAGCTTCTGCCGATTTGATCGTGGGAGGCAGCTGCAAATGGTCACCTGCCAAGACCAGTTTTTCTGCTTTCAAAATCGGGATCCAGCAAGCCGGTTCAAGCGCCTGTCCTGCCTCGTCGATCACCACAGTATGGTAAGTCAGCCCTCTGACAGTATAATGGTTTGCACCCACCAGCGTGGCGGTAACAACCTGTGCTTTACTCAGCAGATCATCCGTAACATACTGTTCAATGCTCGCAACCTCTTTCATAATCTTGTGCGCCTCATCGAACAATGCTTTCCGCTGATCACGCTCTGCTTTCCCAAACTGGCGTTTATACTTGTGCGCCATGTTTTTGTACTCGCCAGCCTGCTTTTTCAGCGCTTTTATGTCTTTGATGCGACTATGACCGGCCATTTTACTATCCAGCGTAAGTGACATCAGCCGCTCCGAAACGCGCACCGGATTTCCTACACGCAACACTTCCATTCCCTCTTCACTCAGCTTTTCACTCAACAGGTCCACCGCAGTATTGCTCGGCGCTACCACCAGTATTTGTTTGCGGTCTTTTAAATACATGGCTTTGATCGCCTGGACCAATGTAGTCGTTTTGCCTGTCCCCGGAGGTCCGTGCACGATCGCCAGCTCGTTTGCCGAAAGGATTTTGTTAACTGCTTCATTTTGGGAGCTGTTGAGTTTAGGTATTTCAACAGGCAATTGATTTGGATTGAAACCCGCCTCTTTTTCACCGGTCAAAACCTCGATCAGCTGTGACTCTTTCCCACTTTCCAGCCGCGTTGCCGCCGTTTTCAATGCATTCTGCATCTCATCGTAGCTGTTGTCATCAAACAGCAGATCAATCCCCAGCTTGCCGTCACGCGACCAGTCGGGCAGCTCGTCGGTTTTCAAAGTAATTTTCAGACGGTTACCGCTTTGGTGAGCAATAATGCCTTCGACCCTATCCTTCTTTGGCTCGTGATTACTGAACAATACAGCGGGCATTCCAAAGCGCAACTGGTGTGGCAAGTCCTGGTGCGTGGTGCGCTCCACTTCCACAGTCAGGTAATCGCCCCGGCTCATTTCATTGCCGCGGATCGCGATCGGGTACCAGGCCAGTCCATTAGCCCGGCGCTCAGAAACCGATGCCATTTCCGTCTGCCGGATATACGCTTGCTTATCTTCCTCCCGCTCAACTTTCAGCAAGTCAAGCAATCTCTTAAAATATTCACTCATAAAATTTTACAAAATCGTAGCCCAACCCTCCTCCATCCTCCCTTTCCTCCATTCTCCCTTCCCGTTCAATGCATCATCCCCGCATCCGCTCCTTCACTTACTTCTACTTTTTCAGTGATAAACCGCCTTCCGATCAGCAAGATAATGAGCGCGGCGGACGCAGAACAAGCCATTGCAGCTACCATCGGGATAAGGGAAGGCACTTCAAACATACTGATCGCAATGGAAATCAATGTCCCCATTCCCATCTGAAATGCACCCATTAATGCGGAGGCGCTGCCTGCATTCTTTGTAAACGGTGCCAGCGAAAGCGCTGCCGCATTCGGGAATGTGTAACCCACGCAGCAAAGAAAGAGGAAAAGAAAAACAAGTGTAGAAGGCAGTGTAAGCAACCCGTTCAATGCCGCCAGCAGGAATGTAATCCCGATAACAACCTGGCAGATCAATGCCGCATTTACCACCTGCTCACTGCTGAACCGCCGCAGAAAAAACGTGTTCAGCTGACTGGAACCAATAAATCCGATGGACAGAAATGCAAAAATCCAGCCGTACACTTTTTCATCGGTGTGAAATACTTCCATAAAAACAATGGGCGAGCCGGACACATAGGCGAACAAACCCGAGAATGCGACCGCGCCTGTGATCGAGTAAGTATAAAATTGCGGCTCGCGGATCACTGCGAGGAAATTTCGCAGAATGGGTTTTGGTTTCAGTGACAGCGTCTTGTCAGGTTGGTAACTGTCGGGCAGCCAGAGAGCAGTGGCGATCAGGATTGCGACGCCCATTCCTGTCAGGATCAAAAACACGGCGTGCCAGCCGAAAACAGCTGTGACATAGCCGCCCAACGTAGGCGCGATCATCGGAGAAACACCTACAACCAGCAGTAAAAGCGAGAATACCTTAGCATTTTCACTCACGGGGAACAGGTCGCGGACCATTGCCACAGATGCAACAGAAGCCGCACAGCTGCCAATAGCCTGTATAACGCGGAACAGGATCAAACCGTCAATACTTGTTGTAAATGCACAGCCGATGGAAGCGAGTACATAAATGATCAAACCGATAAAAAGCGGCTTTTTTCTACCAAAACGATCAAGCAACGGACCGTAAAGTAGCTGCCCCAGCGAGATACCGACAAAAAACCCCGATAATGAAAGCGAGACTTTTGCAGCTGTGGTATTAAGGTCTTTGGCAATGGCGGGAAAGCCCGGCAGGTACATATCGATCGAAAACGGACCGAGTGCGGTGAGACTTCCCAAAATCAGGATCAGGAAGAAGTATGTCTTTTTTGGCATTTGAACTTTGTGGTGTAGCAACCCTGTAACGTGAGGAAATGCGCTGCGGTTCGGAAAGGCGCGCATTTGACATAAAAAATAAGAGGCCCCGGTTTGCCCGAAGCCTCTCTTCCTTTTCCATGCCAATAGATGAATATTATGCTGCGACCCAGTCCAACTTCTGATAAACCTCCCGTGCGCTTTCACTTACCGCATAAGGGACTTTGTTTTTCAGATAAATAATGCATCCCTGATCTTGCTCAATGGGTGCTATTTTAACTACGTCGTCTTTGTGAATGATGATATCGATGAGCTGTTGCCCCAATAACTTAAATGTACCTGACTGTACCATGTTCTTAAATCGAAATTAAATCTTTACGCAACTCCATTTGAAGAGCCCGCTGCCTTCGTGTACACCAAAAAGTAATCTTTTGAGATTGGAAAATAGTCCAGATCATTTCTGTTGCTCGATTGCAGGAATTCAGCAATTTCCTGATGGGCGTCTTTCTCAGTTCTGGCACCTGTTACTGTAAGTACTGCGCCTGGTTTTAGTGTGTCAATTGCGGTGTTACCTAGTGAAGCTACCATATTGATTTTTAGTTGGAGTTGTCTATTGTTTGAAACTGTTTTGCAGCGGTTATTTAAAGAAGCGTGCCAGTTGTGCCAAACAATAACCTGCACCAATGCAGCCGGCGACAACTTTTTACTTTAAGCAGAGAAGAAAAGTTGAAATAAGTAATTGTAAACAAGCAACTTACATGACAGCAAAGAATATTTATAATTTTCTCAAAAAAAATGTAAAATAGCTGCTGGTTGTAGAGGAAATCGTAGAATCGGTCACAGCTTTTTGTTGCGGGATTCGCTACGCTTTGTCCGCGAAAAACTGGAATTCATCCTGTCAATTCTGCACTTCGGTAACCTCCGTTTAGAGGCTGCTTTTTCGATGCGCAACTTTGGTCAAAACAAAGCGTAGAAATGAAAAGCTGCCTCACTCTCCTGTTACTTTTAGCCGCACTCCGGCCCAGCGCACAAACGCTGATTTCCGGCAAGATTACAGATACAAAAGGCACATCCATTCCCGGCGCCAATGTAGTTTTGAAAGGAACTTACAACGGGACTTCTTCTGACAATCAGGGCAAATTCTCCTTCTCTACCGACGAAACCGGCGCGCAGATACTGAGCATACAGGCGCTCGGGTTTAAGACACAGGAGATAAAAATCGAATGTACCGGACAACCTATTGAAAAATCGGTTGCATTGGCGGAAAGCATCAACCAGCTCACTGCGGTTACCATCACAGCAGGCGCGATGGAAGCGAGCGACCAGAAGAAATCGGTGGTACTCAAACCCATTGACATTGTAACTACGTCCGGCGCGATGGGCGATATCACAGCCGCGTTGCTGACCCTGCCCGGAACCTCCACAGTGGGGAACGATGGCCGATTATTCGTCAGGGGCGGCGATGCTTCCGAGACTTCCATCTTCATTGACGGCTTGCAGGTAGGCAATGCATTCGGCAGTACCGCGTCCAATGTACCTACCCGAACGCGTTTCAGCCCGAACCTTTTCAAAGGATCGTTTTTCAGTACCGGCGGTTATTCGGCGGAGTATGGACAGGCACTTTCTTCTGCACTCGCATTGAATACACTCGACCTCCCGTTGCGTAACAAGGGCGATATCAGCATCATGTCACTCGGTGGAGGATATACACAAACGTTGGTGGGCAAGCAAAATGCATTGACCGCCTCGGGCAACTACTACAACCTGGCGCCCTATCAGTCGCTGGTGCGGCAAAATTTTGATTGGGAGAAAAGTCCGCGCAGCTGGGATTCTGAAATTTCACTCCGGCAGAAATGGGGGAATGCAGCAAAAGGTACTTCCGGTTTTGTGAAAGCCTATTTCCACACAGAAGGTAGCCAAATGGTAATCTGGCAGCCTGTTCCCGGCAGCGACAGCCGCGGTGACCGCGTGCAGCTGCATAACCGGTACTCTTACGGTAATTTGTCTTTCAAACATTCCATGCAAAACGGCTGGTTCTTCTACGGAGGAGTTGCCTACTCCCACAATCGCGACGCATTGAAAATCAATCTCGACCCGGTGCGCCAGGTTAACCAGATCGGGCATTCCAAAATCGTAGCTGTAAAGGATTTCTCTCCGCAGTTTTCTTTGAAAAACGGGTTGGAATGGTATATCAAAAGCTATTCGGAAGCATTGCCTGTTGAAAACAGGAAGAGAGGCTATACCGATCAGCAATTCAACCATTTTGCAGAAGCAACTTTTTATTTCAGCAACCGCCTGATTATGGTCGGCGGGCTGAGAAGCGGTTACAGCTCAGAAGCAGGCGAGCCCTGGTTTACGCCTCGCTTTTCGGTTGCTTACAAAGCGGGTCAGGGTCAATTTTCCATTGCGGCAGGCAGGTTTAAACAATTACCAGAAGAGAAATACCGCGTGCGCCAAATGGACCTGAAAAACAGCGCGGCTACGCATTACATTCTCAATTACTTTATCGTCAACAGCAACAGGACCTTCCGAGCAGAAGCGTTTCACAAAAGCTACAATAACCTGATTACATTCCAGGGTACCGGGGCAGATCCGCAGCATATCGCGCAAAATGGCTCCGGGTACGCAAGAGGCGCCGACTTTTTCTACCGCGATCGCAAGAGCATCAAAGGAACTGACTTCTGGATCACATACAGTTTTGTAGATAGCCGAAGAAAGTTTGCTGCTTACCAAACGCGCGTCCAACCTTCATTTGCGCCCAAACACAATGGATCATTGGTAGTCAAACACTTTGTAAGTGCATTGAAATCACAGCTCGGCAGCTCCTGGTCCTGGAACAGCGGCTACCCTTTTGATAACCCGAACTTACCCGATGAAATGCAGCAGAAAACGCGTGGGTACAGCGACCTCAGCCTGAGCTGGAGTTACCTGCCCCGGCCCAACATGATCATCCACTTCGCCTGCTCCAATGTACTCGGCCGCCAGAATGTATTTGGCTATCGGTATGCTTCCTCGCCTGACGAAACAGGCGCATTCGCCAGCTTGCCGGTTGGTCAGGGTGCAAAAAGAATGGCATTCATCGGATTGTTCATTACCCTTTCCAAAGACAAAAGCGCCAACCAGTTAAACAATTTATAGTCACCTTTTTAAAACTGAATCCATGAAAAAGCTATCACTAGTACTCGTCTTGTTACTGTTTGTTTTCGCCGCCAATGCACAGGAAACACCTTATCAGAAAGCAATGAAAAAGGAAATTGACAAGTTAATGAAGGCCGACTCGCTACCACAATTGCAGGAAGCTGCAAACGCATTTGCCCGCATTGCAGCATTGAACCCCAAAGAATGGCAACCTTATTACTACCAGGCGCTCGCTTACACTTACCAGGGACTTACCAGCAGTTTACCAATCGACAAGAAAGATGCGGCGCTGGTGCAGGCTGCGGAATTGACAAAAAAAGCAGACGCTATTTCCTCAAATAATGCTGAAATTGTGACTTTACAGGGTTTTGTAATAATGGCCAGCCTGAGCGCCGACCCTGGCAGCCGCGGACAAACTTTGTCTGCACAGGTGCTGCAAAGCTTTGGAAAAGCACTTTCGATCGACAATCAAAACCCGCGCGCATTGATACTCATGGCACAAATGGAAGCGGGAATGGCGAAGTTCTTTGGATCTGGTCCTGAAAAAGCATGCGGACTGGCGAAGCAAAGCGTGGCCGCGTTTGAAAAACAAGATGAAGAAGCGCTGAAAGCTGCATTGCTGCCTTACTGGGGCAAGAATTTGGCGCAAGGAATGAGCAAAGACTGTCAGTAGCAGGGTTTGCATCACCATATAAATAGTAAGCAAAATGAGTGGCGAAGGCTCGGTTAAAGGATCGAAAGCATTCTGGAATTTCTCACCCGCATTCTTTGCGACCAATGTGCTGATCGCACTGGGTATCATGGTGTCTACCTGTCCTTCCTGTGTGCTGGACGCAGAAAACTGGCGCCGCAGTGCCGACGATTTTCTGATCTCGTTCCTGATGTCGAGCCTGCTCAGCTACGGCGGCTTCCTCTCCGACCGGTACTTCGACAAGCGGCTTCCGTGGATACAGTATCCCTTCAAGCGGCTGGTTGCGGAGTATTCTGCTTACGCCACCTACGTGTTTATAGCCAGCTTCATTGTCATATCCGGGCATTTATTCTTTGTTAAACAAGCTTTTACGCTGGACACAATTCCGTGGGCGAAACTGGTGGGCTACACCAAATTCCCGATGCAGCTTTCTCTTGTGATTTCGTTTTTGCTGATGAGCCGGTCGTTCCTGCTGGAATGGAGAAAAGCGGCGATTGAAACTGAAAAGCTGAAAACAGAGCGTTTTGCGCAGCAGTATCAATCGTTAAAAGACCAGCTGAACCCGCATTTTCTTTTCAATTCACTCAATGTACTGAGCAACCTCGTTTATGAAGATCAGGACACCGCGTCGCGATTTATCCAGCAGCTTTCCCGGATTTACAGATATGTGCTCGATGTGCAGCACGAAGAACTGGTGACGCTGGAACAGGAACTTGATTTTGCCAAGAATTACCTTGCACTTCAAAAGATCAGGTTTGAGGAAAACCTGAGTTATCAGATACGCATTGAAGAGGATCAAAAAGGTTTGCTGCCGCCGCTTTCGCTGCAGTTACTATTGGAGAATGCGATCAAGCACAATATCGCCTCTACTGAAAACCCATTGCGCATTGATATCTATCTCGAAAATGACTTCTTGGTAGTCAAAAACAACTTGCAGCTGAAAAGCCGCATTACTGAGGAATCCACGGGTATTGGATTGTCTAATATCAGCAAAAGGTATGAACTGCTGATGCAGCAGCCTGTTTCGGTACAGAATGAAGCGGGCTATTTTGTGGTGAAACTACCTTTAGTAAAACTTTGACCTCCCGAAATGAAGATCATTATTATAGAAGATGAAAAACCTGCGGCGCGCAGACTTACCCAACTAATTCACGACCGGTTGCCGGAAGCCCGCATTGAAGCTACCCTCGATACAGTCACTTCCGCAGTTTTATGGCTAAAAAATAATGCGCAGCCCGACCTGATTTTCCTGGATATCCAGCTTGCCGACGGGATCAGCTTCGAGATTTTCGAAGAAGTAAAAGTGACCGCGCCGATCATTTTCTGCACTGCATTTGATCAGTATGCGATCAAGGCATTCAAACTCAACAGCATTGATTACCTCCTCAAACCGATCGATCCCGAAGAGCTCAACAATGCATTGGACAAATTCAAATCCGGCCGCAAGGAACCGGCGCTTTCGCTCGAACAGATCAAGCAGCTGCTCGCACCCGCTACGAAAAATTTCAAAACCAGTTTTTTGGTAAAATCAGGCGAGCGCATTCAGACGATCGATGTGGCTGATATTGCATACTTTTTTAGTGAGGATAAAGTAACGTTGCTGCAGACCCGGCAGGGAAAAAAATTCACGATCGATTATACACTGGATGAAGTGGAGGATATGGTTTCTCCCGAACAGTTTTTCAGATTGAACAGGAAATACGTAGCTGCAATTTCCGCTATCAAAGACGTTTTTACCTACTCCAACAGCCGCCTCAAAATTCACCTCGACCAATGCACCGACAACGATATCCTGATCAGCCGCGAGCGAATGGGACAGTTTAAAAACTGGCTCGGACAATAGCTTTCTGGCAAGGCACGGATTTTGAAGTCGTTAACACTTGTAAACAGCGGAAGAAAATTATGAGAGCAATATGGTCCGGGGCCATTGGATTTGGCCTGGTGAATATCCCCGTCAAACTTTTTAGCGCCACACAAGGCAGCGAGCTCGACCTCGATATGCTGGATAAGCACGACCACGCTAACATCAAATACCAGCGTGTGAACGCAAACACTGGTCGGGAAGTGGAATGGGCCGATATCGTAAAAGGATATAAAGTAGAAGACGATTATGTGGTTCTCGATGACAAGGATTTCGAAAAAGCCAGTCCCGAGAAGACCAAGATCATCGAGATCGCCGAGTTTGTAAACGAAAAGGATATTGACAGTATATACTACGAAACACCCTACTATTTACAGCCGGAAAAATCGGGAGTGAAACCTTATGCATTGCTCCGCGACGCATTGAAAAAGACAGGCAAAGCCGGATTGGGCAGCTACGTTTTGCGGAACCGCGAAAGTCTGGTACTGATCAAAGCGGCAGGTGATTTGTTGATTTTGAACAAAATCCGTTTTGCTGACGAAATTCGGGATACAGAAGATCTCGTGGTACCCGACGTGACGATCAAGCCCGCAGAAATGGCAATGGCGGTACAGCTGATCGATCAGCTCACTACGGACTTTGACATTTCCAGGTACAAGGATACTTACCATGAGAACCTGCTGAAACTGATCATGGCGAAAGCCAAAGGCAAGAAAGCAGCCGCACCGAAAATGAAGATTGTGCATTCGAAGAGCAAGGATTTGATGGCCCAGCTGAAAGAAAGTCTGGCAGCGCCGAAACGAAAAGCATCTTGATATGAAAAAGAAAGCGGAGCTAACCCACCTGGACAAGATATACTGGCCCGACGAACAGATCACGAAAGGCGAGCTGCTGGAATATTACAGTAATATCAGTCCGTACATTCTGCCTTACCTGAAAAACCGCGCACTTTCCATGCGGCGCCAACCCAATGGCGTAAAAGATGAAGGATTTTTCCAGAAAGATGTGGGCGACTCCGCACCGGATTGGGTGAAAACGGAGGCAATTCATTCGGAGTCGACGGACAAGATGGTCAACTACATTGTGTGCAACGATGTGGAAACTTTGCTGTATGTGGCCAATAAAGGCTGCATTGAGATGAACCCCTGGAACTCGACGATCAACAAGCTGGAATATCCCGACTACATTGTAATGGACATTGACCCGTCGGATAAAAACACATTTGACGAGGTAATCGAAGTAGCGCAGGCGATCAAAGAGATCCTCGACCAGATCAATGTGGAAGGTTACTGCAAAACTTCCGGATCGAGCGGGCTGCATGTTTACATTCCATTTAACAAAAAATACAATTACGACGAAGCCAGGAGCTTCTCTGAAATATTGGCGAGCATGGTTACTGAAATGCTGCCGAAACTGACTACACTGGAAAGATCCTTGTCGAAAAGGAAAAAGAACCAGATCTATGTCGATTACCTGCAAAACCGGATCGGGCAGACACTTGCTTGTGCGTACAGTGCGCGTCCAAAACCCGGCGCTACGGTTTCCGCACCGCTGGAATGGAGCGAAGTGAAGGCTGGCTTGCACATTGGAGATTTCACGATCAAGAACATCTTGAAGCGGGTTGAAGAAAAAGGCGACCTTTTTAAAGGTGTGCTCGGCAAAGGCATTGATATGAGCAAAGCGCTTGAAAAGCTGGAAGCTATCCAGGCACCGTAATAGCCGCATTCAGCCGTATTTATTAGGAGTTAAGATGATGTAATCTTTAATTTTAGTGCTTCAACTTAACCTCTAAGAACAATGACCTTCAAATCTGCGGGATTTGCAACCTACCCTTTGACCTTACTTTTTGCCGCCTTGCTGCTGCTCGCGGGCTGTAATTCCAGGAACGAGCAAGCCGGAACTGATTCCGATTCTACGACCCGGCCGGTGGTGATCGGATATGTAGGCGGCTTTCACGGCCTACTTAATACCGAAAATATTCAGGCCAAAAAGCTGACGCACATCAACTATGCATTTGTGGATGTTAAACAAGGGAAGGCTTTTTTGACCAATGAAAAAACAGATACCACCAATTTCAGGAAACTGAATTTACTCAAAACCCAAAATCCTGATCTTAAAATCCTGATCTCCATTGGCGGGTGGGCTTGGAGTGAGAATTTTTCAGATGCAGTTCTGACCGATTCCGCAAGAAAAACTTTTGCGGCAAGCTCGGTGGACATCATCAGAAAACACAAGCTGGACGGTGTGGATATTGATTGGGAATACCCCGCTATCCCGGGTGAAGAAGGAAATGTGTACCGCCCGGAAGACAAGCAGAATTACACACTGATGTTTGAAGCGATCAGAAAGGAACTTGACGCACTTGAAAAAGAAACAGGTGAAAAGAAGCTGCTCACTACTGCGACTGCCGGATTTGTTTCTTTTTTGAATACCACAGAAATGGGTAAAGCTACGAAATACCTCGATTATGTGAATTTGATGACTTACGATCTCTTTCAGGGCGATACCGTCGTACACCACGGAAGTTTGTACCAAAGCGACAAATACAAAGCCGCTCACTCGGTTGACAAAGCTGTGAAAGCATTTCACGCCGCCGGCGTTCCGATGAACAAACTGGTAGTTGGCCTGCCGTTTTACAGCCGGATATTTACGGTAGCGAAGCTGGAAAATGGAATGGGGCAAAAACAGACCAAGCAGGAATATTATAAGGGTTATACCTTTTTAAAAGATAGCCTGGTGAACCAGCAAGGCTTCAAAGCAATGCGCGATGATGTGGCAAAAGCGCCTTACCTGGTCAATGACAAAACCGGCCAGTTCATCAGTTACGATGATGAAGAATCAATCCGTGATAAATGCAAGTATGTGCTGGACAACAAACTGGCAGGCGTCATGTTCTGGGAATACGATTCCGATCCAAAAAACTACCTGTTGAACGAGATTGATAAGGTTCTAAAATAGCGCACTTCGACTGCCCGGTAGCCCGGTACGCTCAGTGTAACAACTAGAAAAGGGTTAGCTTCTGTATTTCGTGGTACCCTGCTTTTAGCTCGCCCGTCCGGAAAAGGTTTACGAATTCGTGGGCCTTTCTGGTGGGTTCGGGCAGCCGGTGCTTGCGGAGGCACTTTAATGCAATTGCAAGACTGTCTTCCAGGCTCATTTTATGTCCGGGCGAAATGAAAACGGGCTTTACCTTATCCTTACTTCTCAGCACGTAGCCGATTTTCTCTGCCTGGTCGATCAGCCAGGAGTACTCGCCCATTCTTTCGCCTGGTTCCTGGTAAACGCCCGTCAGCTTTTTCTTTGCGCAGCCCATTGTGGTGGTGCCTGTCAAAACCCCAAAATGAGATGCGATCCCCATTCTTTTTTTGTGAATAATACCATTTCCGTCAAACATCACCACGTCCGGCTTCACCGGGATTTGCTCGTAAACCTGCAACAACGCGGGGATTTCACGAAAGGCTAGATAGCCCGGCACGTACGGAAAAGTCGTGCTGCTTTTCACCAGAGAATAGGAAATCGGTTGGAGATCGGGATAGGTAAGTATTACCATTCCTGCGTAAACAGTCTCACTGTAAAGTGAAAGCGAGATATCAGCACCTGCAATAGTCCGCACCGGTGTTTGCATCGGATCCAGGTTGAGGTACTTGCTCAGCTCCATCTGAATTGCAGTTGCCTCAGCCATTGTAAGCTGGTCATAATTAGACTGCGCCGTATGAACAATCTGGTTCAGTGAATCTGGCATGATATTCGTTGTTTGGCTAAAAAGAATTTAGCAAACTAAAAAATCAGACCATCTTCAATGGAGCACGCCACCGTTAAGCGCAAATGGGCAAACTGGAAGTTTATCATATTCGTAATCATCCTTATAGCCGTTTTCATCAAATTTTTTGTCATCGACGATCACGATGAAAATGCGCCTGTCGTTGTGGCGCTTGACCTGTCGCAGGTTGCTTTTCGCAGTGAGCAGGAAGTGGAGGCTATTCTCGGGCCGGGCAAGCTGGACAGCTACTTTGCAGATGCCAAAGCGGGCTGTGAAAAATGCCCGAAGAGAATATACCGTGAAGGTAAAATCGAGATCATTTTTATCAATGAAATAGCCGACCGCATTGTACTGCGTGACCTGTCCGACTACGACTTTGAAAACCGGGTTATCCTTGGTTTGCTAAACCTCAAAGAGAATATCGATCCGAAGGTGGATGACGACGAGATCAAGCGATGGGTGAATTATGAAAAGTACACGGAGATCGCAGCATTCTCTGCCAAAGGCGATCTTGACTACATCCTGATCAAGTGTAAGACGGAATAACTCTTCTTCGTCCAAGAACATACCCCCGCGCATTTCCGGCGCGGGGTACAAAATTGTGCTTTTCCAATATCTCTTAACAGTATGCCAAGCAGGCAATTACGCTGACATTAACGGCTGCACCACCAGCTCGAAAAGAACTAAACTGTTCATCAACAGCACCAACCGCTCAAAATACCATTAGCTCATTCATTGAATAAATTTCATGCTATATCCCTCAACGGATTTACATTTGCACTTACAAATAAAACAAAGGCAAGAAATTAATATTCAGAGCTATGAAAAATCAGATCACAACTTTCGCATTTGCACTCACATTGTGCAGTAGTATCGCTTTTGCAGATAACAATCTTGAAGTAAAAGCCGACGCCAAAACTGCATTGCCCGCCGCTATGCCGGTGCTAGAAACACCAGCTCCGCAAAACGGCAAAACTGTTAACGAATACAACAAGTACACGCCTGCTCAGAAAGCTGCCATTGTGGAGCTTAAAGTGGCAAAATAGATTGAAATAAGTTAAGGTGAAATTGAGATTTAAAAAGGAGAACACTAGCTTCTCCTTTTTTTGTGCCCGGTCAGATCACCGCCAACGGTGCGCCGCTGTCGGCAGACTCTCCGCTTCGCCGCTTTTCCAGGCTCAGATTACTGAGGAGTAAGAGCAGAAGCCCAGCCCCGAACTGGATATAAGCAAAGTACATCAGCACACCAGACCAGCTCAGTTCTTTCAGAAAGAACTCTTTGTAAAGCAGCAGTCCGACACTGCCGAGATACCCGATACTTTCGCAGATGTACACAAAATAACCTGCATTGGCGCGGATCCGGTAGAGCGCGATCATCCGGTCGAAGAATACGGTTTGTAATATCGTATATGCCAGAAACAAGCCCATTCCCACAAATAACATCCAGTAAAAGCTGCTAATCAGTTTTTGCGAGAACAGAAAAGTCGACAAGCCGATCATCAGCATACCTGCAAACAGAATCAAATTGGTTGCGCGGAATCCGGCGAGGTTATCCTTGATAAAGCCAAGTGAGCCGATAATGACAAGTACAACCAGACCTGTTATCATTTCTGTTTGTGTCAAAACGCTGCTTACCCAGCCTGCATCGATCTCGTTCCAGATTTCGATCATGAAATTGTCCCGGAAATCACGCACTACTACCAGCGATGCATAGAAAATGACCATGCAAAGAACAGGAAAGCCAAATTGCCGCATGACCTGCCTTTTGTCCGACTGCGTCATCGGCAACCTTTCGGTACGCAATGCAATGTCCTCTGCATTTGGCGCGGGAATAATGGAAAGCATCCAGACGAACATCAGAAAAAGCGGCAGAAATAATCCACCCATCAATGCAGGCATCCAGAATTCAGATACTAGCGGAAAGATCGTGTGTATCTCAATGTAGGTCGTTTTCAGAATTCCGGAAGCGACAACGACGCTGATATTCAACCCCATTGAAAGCATTTCTGTAAACCGCCTGCCTTCCAGAAAGCTGAACACAACTCCCCACACCATACCCAGCGGGAGCCCATTCATAAACAGGAAAACGAAATTATAAGGATGCGGAACAAGACCAAACAACAGCAGGGCAATCTCAGCAATGACGATGAGGCTGATCACAAAAGCAATTCGCCTCCCGGGTGTTAGTTCAGAAATAATGCGGATACCTATGAATTTTGAGATCGTGTAGCCGGCAACCTGTGCAATGATCAGCACTGATTTGTAGCTCAGATCACCCAGCTCCAATCCATTGTACAGACCTGCACTAAATGGCTTCCTGAATGCGTACATGCAGAAGTAAGAACCGAAAGAGGCGATGATGGCCCAAAGAATGAACAGGAAGTTAGATCGGGCAAGTACTTCTTTCAATCGCATAATCCGTCTTTTTTAGTCAAGCTACACCTGACGCTTTTTTCAATGCGTTCTCAACTATTTGCAAAGCTTCGGTCAGCTGCTCGCGGGTAATTGTGAGCGGTGGCGAGAGTTGCAGCACATTCCCCTGTGAAACTTTGAAGCTCAACCCGTTTCCCAAACATTCATACATCACCTGCTCCGCCTCTTTCACGGCTTTTTCCTTGGTTACCCTGTCGGTCACCAGCTCAATGCCCCACAATAGCCCTATCCCGCGCACATCACCGATTAATGGATATTTTTCTTTCAATTGCGCGAGTGCGGCCGACACAAATTGTTCGTCCTCCCGCACTTTTTCCAAAATCCTTTCCTGCCCGATATATTCCAGCATAGCCAGTCCGGCCACGCTGCCCAACGGACTTTTTTCGTGCGTAAAATGACCCAGTGAAACACTTTGCGCTACATTATAACCGTCTCTCGCCACGATCGCCGCCATTGGCATGATACCGCCGCCGAGCCCCTTTCCAAGACAAACTATATCAGGCTCGATACCATAATGTTCGAATGCAAACATTTTCCCGGTGCGGCCGAATGCAATCGGGATCTCGTCAAGGATCAGGAGCACTTTGTGTTTAGTACAAATTTCCCGGACACGCTGCCAGTAAGCTTGGGAAGGAATTTGCACGTCGGTATTCCGGATCGTCTCAATGAGAAATGCGCCGATATCGCCTTCTTTTTCAATTACATATTCGAGGTAATCCGCATACGCCAGATCCCCGCTCCCGGCAGCTGCGAACGGCCCGCGGTAGGTCATCGGAGGCGGAATGCGTTCTACACCGGGCAGCATCGGGCCCATGTCTTTCCGGAAATCCAGCTCTCCTCCGACAGAAATAGCGTCCAGCGAAGCCCCATGAAATGAATCCCAGAGGGAGATCACCTTATGCTTTCCGGTAACAATGCGCGCGAGTTTCAGCGCCATGCTGATCGCCGATGTACCGCCAGGTGCGAATAGTACGCGGTTCAAATCACCTGGCATTAAATCGCCCAGCTTTTTGGCCAGCTCGATTGCCGGCACATTGGTGTAGCGCCGCGGTGAAAAAGGAAGAATGTCAAGCTGCGCCTTGACTTTTTCAACGATATAAGGATTACGGTAGCCAAGCTGATGCACATTGTTACCGTGAAAATCCATATACCTTTTACCCTGAATATCAGTAATGTAAATACCTTCACAGGAAGCCAGTACGTCAAGACAGGGTGTTGACAATGATTGATGCAAAAAGTGCGCTTCGTCTTCATTGAGCCAGGAAACAGTCTCAGGATCTTTGATCAACGCGTACCAGTCGCTGCGGGCAGAGGATAGATTGATATCGCCTTCTGTTCGGTTATTCGCTTCGGCCATTTAGCAGGTGTCAGTTTGGATTGGGTTATTTTACAAACAACTTGTCTGCCGGGATAAGCTGCTTCGTAACACCCGGACCTTTGTAGAATGCGTCGAGCCAAAAGCCTCCGCCATTGTTATAAAAATCGACGCGGATCGGGTGCTTGCCGGCTTGCAGCTCAATGGAGCCCGATTCTTCCTGCACGCCGTGATTTCCATCATTGTTAACGACTTCTTTGCCGCCAACAAAGAGCTTGCTGCCATCGTCAGACTGTGTGGAGAATGTATATTTTCCAGCTTTATCAATCTGAATAAAACCTTCAAAGCGGACAGCGAAACTTTCATTTCCATCTTTAAAGAGTTTAGTGATCTGGGTTTTGTCCAATGCAAATTCAAGACTTGTCCAGCTGCTGCCCTTTTGTATTTTGGTAAAATCAGGCAACTTTTTCAATTCTTTTCCCGGGTAAAATGTCGTGGTCAGCCCGTTGCTTTTGCCTGAACTCACCACCCTGAAATAACCAGTCGCACGCTGACTGGGGTTGCCTTTCTGATCGAATGTACGCGCTTTTACTACCGTGGTTTTTGCTAATGTAAGTTCCTTATCAAAAACAGGGGAAGACTGAGTTGGCTCTGTGCCGTCGAGGGTATATCTGGTTACACCATTCGCCGCTTTTGTTTCGATTTTCACAACCGGTTTTTGGTCAATAAAAAGTCCGCCTGCTTGTGCGTACAAGTTTCTGTCAGGGTAAATAACCGGCGCTTCGACCGTCTTTTCACCAAGCCAAAGGTTTTTTGGCTCCTGCATTCCTTCGAAAACAGGCTTCACCGGCCGCCCGATCCAGGCATAAGGTTGCTCAATACCCAATGCAAATGCAATCGTCGCCGCGAGATCGTAGGTATATACCTGTTGTGCGATCTGGTAACCCTTTTTGATTCCTTTACCATAAAACACCCCGGCGATTTCAGCCTCCTGCGGAGTTGCGCCGCCGTGCCCATAGCCAATCCCGCCGTGATCCGACCAGAGGATAACCAGCGTTTTCTCTTTCATTCCGGCTTCATCAATCCCTTTCAAAACTTCGCCGATCAGCGAATCGGCTTTGACGACCGATTTGTAGTACTCCTGAGAACCGTGACCGCCGTGGTGGCCAGCGTGGTCCACATGGTCAAAATGCACAAAACCCAATACCGGCTTTTTGCTTTTGATATACCTGATGAAATCTGTCGCTGTGGAATCCTCTGTGGAGAAATGCTTATCGTAGTTCAGCGCATTCTTTTGAAACAATCTTCCAAATCCTTCCCAGTGATATACGGTACCGATTTCTGCATCGGGCCTGGCTTTGCGGAGTATGCTGAAAATGGTTGGAAAACGTCCGTCTGCTTCATTCACGATAGCAGGTAAGGTGTGGTCGTCCATTTCCCAGTCATTATTGATAATCCCGTGCTGCTCGGGTCCGGTGCCCATGATCATCGAAGCCCAGTTCTGGCTGCTTGCAGAGGTAAGCACCGTGCGTACATTCCACTTCACAGCACCGCCCGAGATCATTTGATCAATGAATGGCGTTTCCGCTTTTTTGATCCCGTCGGGACTCAGTCCATCTACACCGATCACAATCACGTGCTCGATACCAGCCGGACCTTCCTCGTTCTTCCGAAACGAGCTAAAAAGGATCAATGCGGCAAAAAGGAGTAACAATGCCCTGAACGCGTTCATGGTTTGAATAAGGGTTTAGGAAAATTAAAAAAGGTATATTGTTTAGTTAAGGGGCGCGTAAGTACCGCCTACTACCTCATCGCACAAACCGAAAGAAAGTGTCATTCCATTGCCGCCAAGTCCGTTGATGATCGTCACGCCGCTCTCCGGCTGCAACACGATTTCGGTCTGGCCGTTTGTCACTTTTGGATAGATCCCGTGCCACGTCTGAGATACTTTGGGTGATTTGAACTGTGCGAAAGTGCCCAGGTAATCAAGGATCATGGTATTGATAAATTCTCTGTCAAAAGGATCGAATGTAAGTGCGTACTCGTGCGAATCGCCTACTGTAATTTCACCCAGACCGTTTTGAGAAGCCATCACGTGAATGCCCCATTTCAGGTATTCTGCATATTCGCTTTCGTATCGTGCCCTCAGTCCCGACAATGAAGGCGCTGCTTTGAAACCGTGGTAATGGATCAGTGACAAGCCCCCGCACAGAGCCGGACCGATTTTCCAGTTATCCAGCTGGGCTTCCAGCCGCAGCATCTGCAGTTTACATTTGGTCAAAGGTGCGGCACTGAAATGTTCAGGATACAGGGTTTCAAAATCCTGCCCGCTGCAAACATATATCTCGTCAGCCGACCAGCTTTTTGTACCTGAAAAAACCTGCGGATACTCCACTTTGGAAATGGCTGTGTTCCAGATAAAGGTAACACCCAGTGCTGCATTCAGGTAACCTGGTATCGCAGCAATCGCTTCGCGCGGGTCTACGATCATCTCGTCGGCAGAATACAGGGAGCCCAACAACTGCTTTCCATTCACTGCGGGCGATTTTTCCAGGGTTGCGGCCGCATTGAGGTACTGAACCGGGCGATAGCTGCTTATTTCAGCAAATTGCTGTAATACTTCGTTTTCGTCATGATGGTACGCCATGTGCAGGCTTCCACCTTCGTAAGACCAGCACCCAGCCCCGGCAAGCACGTCTTTCCAGATCCTTTTCGCGTGCAATGCGCGTTCGTAAAGCTTTCCTTCTGGCTGACCAATCGGCCACACCATCCCAAAGTTCCGGATAGATGCACCAACCGCCTTACTCGATCTTTCAATAACAGTTACCTGATAGCCGCGGGTAGCAAGCGCCCTGGCGGTAGCAAGCCCGACAATACCCGCTCCGATTACAATCGCAGATTTATTCATTTCGAAATTGACTAACTGATTAAACCGGTCAGGCCAGTGAATGTGTGCGCGAGATGATTTTAACCACGTCTGCTATATCATCAATGACGTGCGTGGGATTATAAGGAAGCAGCTCCTCGCGGGTAAATGCGCCGGTAGTAACCCCGATCACATATTTGCAGCCCGCATTGATTCCTTCGTTGATATCTACTTCGGTATCACCTACTTTGGCTACCTGCGCGGCAGAGGTGATGTTCAGTTCAGAAATTATTTTATTGATCATATCCGGAAACGGCCGACCGGATTGTACTTCGTCACTTGCTACGAGCATATCTATCTTCTTTGCCCACCCCAGTCTTTCCACAATCACTTCTGCGATATCTCTGGAGAATCCGGTATTGAGTGCGATTTTGATCCCTTCTGAACGGAGGGTTTTAAAAGTTTCCTCCACATTTGGAAGCGGCGCGAGCTCCTGGGTTGTGCTGTAAAAGCGGATCATTTCATCGACAAAACGCGTATGAATTTGACCGATCAGTTCTTCTGTAATCTTGGTTTGATCAGACTCTTGTACTTCAAGCATCATTCTGATCGCAAGCGGCTTTTCATAACCCATTAATGGATTAATATCCTGAATGCTGATGTCGTATCCCTGCGATTTCATTGCTTCCTGAAAGGCAATCCCTACGAAATTCTTGTCCCTGACCGTCGTTCCGGCCATATCAAAAACAACTAGCTCTATCATTACTTCTTTTATAATTGGTGAAACTAAGATGCATTTGTAAAGTAAGATTTAACTAATCACTTCAATCGCATATACTCAAAAGCGTGCGGACAGCTGTTTAAAAAGCGGCAACCACTTCGTGCAAGAACATTCCAATCATTGCATTGACGCGGTATCAGCTGGCATTTGTTTCACAAAACTAGAAAAAAGAAGGAGAATGAAAATTAAGCAAATGTTAATTTATATTGAACTTTAAAGCAGAACAGTCCCGAAGTGTTCAGCTGCGCTAAACCTGTTCATGAAAGAAATAGATCACCAGCAGCAATGCTTCTTCCCCTTCAATGCACTTGGGATTGTGCAGCTCATTGGCGTCAAAAAACATGGAATCACCCTGATTAAGCACATACTTATTTTTACCCACGGTATACTCCACCGCTCCTTGGAGCACATATTTGAATTCAAATGCATTGGTACGAACCATCGGGCGTTTCGCATCCTTTTCCAGCCGCAACAGTACCACGTCGATGTGGTTGTCTTTGAACTGTCTGCTGAAAATGCGCTGGTAGTAAAACCCTTTCGCATTCTCTTTGGTAAATGGCTGGTAGTCTTCCTTGCGCCGCACGAGTACATTCTCACCCGGCGATTTGGAGATGATATCTTTGAAAAATACATTCAGGTCGATATCCAGCGCTTTGATCAGCCCCAGCATTACGGGCAGTGACGGAATGGTCCGGCTGTTTTCAATTTGAGAAACAAGGCTTTTAGTAACCCCGGCTTCGTCAGCGATTTCCTGCAGGGTAACCCCTTTATTCTTTCTGACTTCCTTCAATTTGTTGCTGATCTGCAAAAGAATATCTTCCTGCATACTTTCTTCAAGTGAGTAAAAAACTGATTTAATCGGGCGATCAATGATACAACCTAAATTTTACTTAGCCCAAAAAAGTTTGATGGAGGAAGGGGAGTAAGGAGGAAGGAGGAGGATTATATTCCATTCCTTCCTTCCCCCCCTTCCTCCCCCCAATCCTCCCGAAACTATTTTTTAGGAATATTCCGTTATATTGAGGAATTTTAAGAAATGATGTATTCCTTCTCACATACTAAAATATCCAGTTATGCACGATGCAATTAAAGTAGCCCGTTATTTTGTCAATCTCGGCATTGTCGATGATGTGCCGCTTACAAATATGAAATTGCAGAAGGTTTTGTACCTCGCCAATGGAATGTACCTGGCATTGACAGAGAAGCCACTTCTGGCCGAAGATATTCAGGCCTGGCGGTACGGTCCGGTAATTCCAACTGTATACAATACTTTTAAAAGCTGGGGCGATAAGCCTATTACATTGCCACAACCATCCGATGGTCTCAGCCTTGATGCTAATACACAATCCATTCTTCTGGATGTTTGGAATATTACAAAGAGTGTTGATGCGATCAAACTTGCCAACTGGACGCACCTGCCGGGATCTCCCTGGGACGAGGCTGTAAAGCATTCTCTGAACACGACAATCGATCCTGAACTGATGAAAAAATACTTCCGGGAGTCTTTCAACCTCCCGCACCAGGCGGCGTAATCCCGAAAATACAATTAACCAGTTGCAGCCGAGAGAGCCAAGTCAACAATGCCATCAACCAATATTGTACAGAATGTAGCGGATGTAATTAACAGTCAGTCTGACGTACCCGATCAGATTACGACTGAAAGCCTCGTTTTTGCCAACCGGGACCCGAGAACAACAGCAAGCTATGCAGAGGAGAAAAACAAAGCTGAGCTCGAAAGCTTCCGGCAGGATACACAGGAGCGTAAGAAGTACGCGAAGCTGATTTTCTGGATGGTTGCGCTCTGGCTGGCCGGCATTTTCGGCATTATTCTTATGGTCGGCTTTGAATCCATGCACTTTAAACTTACGAATGAAGTCACGATAGCGCTGATCACCACAACCACCATCAATGTGGCCGCCTTCTTCCTGGCTGTTACAAAATATCTTTTCCCAAACAGAAACAGAGACTAATCCAATAATCCCCGGGCTTAAGCCCGGGGCAAGGGATTGCTTTTGCTGGGCTTATTGGGCTGAAGCCCTGGAAGCGGGATTACCATGTCTATTCACTTGCGCGAAGCGCAAACTATTGTCTATTGCCCGGGCTTAAGCCCGGGGACAATGATAATTATATTCTTTTTAGAGTTGGTTCGTGGAAGGATTTCCAGATTTTGGCAGCTTCTTCTACTGTTTCCGGCGGTGATTGCAGGTAGGCTTCAACCCTGGCCAGGTTCTCGGATTTTGAATCTTTGACTGAGTATTTCACCAGGTTAACCAGCAGCTCGTCAATCTTGGCAGTGTTAAATCGCCAGTTCTGATCGTATTTGGTAAACCATTCTTCTTCCAGGAAAACGTATCCTGAATACCTGTAAACATCTGAAAAACCGAAAGCATCAATCACAATCGGCTCGGTAGGCTGCTCCTGATCCAGCTCCTTGTCACTATACCGCTCGCGGCCATTCCCAAGTAATCCAACGAACCTGTAATTCTTCACCTTTTGAAATTCCATTTCCTATTTTTGGTTTTGATTTATCAATCAGGACAAGCATAATTATTGTGCCTTTGAACCTCATAACAGCACAATCATGTTGTCGGATATAACAGTCCCTAATTAACAGTATAAAGTCGGATGATCCGCATTTCCACGCTCCCACTTATTGAAACAACACAGCAATTTCATGCTGCCGAACTCATCTTGCTCGTCGATGTACTGCTAGTCGGCGATACGCCGCGGAACATGAGAGAGCATATAAAGAATAACTACGGTGGGTTTATAGTAGATAAAAAAACGTATATCCCCATTACGCTGACCGGGACGCCGGAAAGTCTGCTGAACAATGCGGGCAAGATGATCCACTTTAAATTCGATCGCGGTTTTGAAAACTATTATGCATTTGACGGGAATGTAGCAGCAGCCTTGTGGCACCGGAAACTGTACGATATGCCGGCGAACGCAGGTGTAAGCCCGATCAACTTTGAACGCGAGGAAGCCTTCATTATCAGGCGCTACATTACTGAAAGGCGTGAATACATTGAGCCGGAGACCGAACCAAAGCTGCTGGAGCTGCCATTGACGGCGCCCGCCAGCATTGGACTGAAAGCAATGCGTGGACTGAAACCTGTTCGAAAAGCGTGATATTTCGGTTTTAACAGGTATGTCAAAATTATCCAGCATTGTCAGGTTTAAATGTCCGCGCTGCCGGAAAGGGAATCTGTTTGTCAGGCAAAATCCTTACAGCTTTAAAGGGAGCCTTGATATGCCCGAACGCTGCCCTGTATGTGACCAGGATTTTAAAATAGAGCCCGGCTTTTACATTGGTGCATTATGGACCAGCTTTCCCATTGTGATCCTGATTATGACCGCGCTTTCTGTCCTGCTTTTGGTTTATTTCAAAATGGATATGAACTGGTTCTTTGTCACATTAACTCTGATCCTTTTTTTACTTCAACCCATTATAATGCGCCTTGGAAGATCCATTTGGATCCATTTGTTTGTCAGCTTTGAAGAAAATGCGGAGGATGTTCACTGACGGTTTCTGATCAGCAATCCCGAAGGTTTTAATCTTTCAAAGCAGTCTGTTCTTTGAAGTCAATCACGTTCTTGATCATTCCTTCAAAAACAAAAAAGTGAAAAGGCAGGACCGAATACCAGTAAAGTCTGCCCAATAATCCTTTGGGCCTGAATGTTGCTGTTTGAAAAAGGTAATTCTTTGAATTTTTGCTGACCACCTTGAATTCCAGCCAGGCTTCTCCGGGGAGCTTCATTTCGGCATACAACAGCAGTCGTTTGTTCAATTTATCAGCGGCCAGTACGCGCCAGAAATCGAGGGTATCTCCACTGTAGATGGTGTGCTCATTCGTTCGCCCCCTGCGCAATCCCACGCCACCTACCAGCTTATCCATAAAGCCACGCAATTTCCACATCCAGTTGCCATAATACCAACCGCGCCGACCTCCTATCGACCAGATATTTTCGACCACCTGATTTACGTCGCCGGTGATTTCTTTTTGTCTCTGGTCGGTAAAACAACCTTTCTTGGGAATACGGATGTGCTCGATCCGGTAGCTATTGACATAGCTGGAAACGAAGGAATCTTTCCAGCTCGAAACCACATTGTTTTGCTCGATTTTCTGAAAAGCGAGCGAAACGGCTTCCCGGTAAGTTACGGGCGTGATATCCAGCAATTTTTCCAGTTCGTCATTTTCCGGCACCACATCCACTTTCATGCTGTTCACCAGATTGGAAGCGAGCTTAAACGAAGTAGAAGTTACAAAATACAGCCAGTACGACGATAATTTGGGCGTCATCACCGGCACTGTAATAATATACCTTTTTAAACCCCGCACTTCTGCAAACTGGAGTAGCATCTCTTTGTAAGTCAAAACCTCCGGGCCACCTACGTCGAAAGAGCGGCCAAATGTTTTTTCGTTTAACAAAACACCGTACAGGTATTCCAGAATATTACGGATTGATATTGGCTTGCTTCTGGTGGTCAGCCACTTGGGCGTGATCATGACCGGCAGCTTTTCTACCAGGTCGCGAATGATTTCAAATGAAGCGCTACCCGAGCCGACGATAATGCCAGCCCTGACAGCAGTAAGCGGAATGTCGCATGACCCGAGGATCTCCTCTACCTTTTTCCTGGACGAAAGATGTTTGGACAGGTTGCTGCTGTTGGTGATACCACCCAGATAGATAATCTGCCTGACTTGTGTCCCTCTCAAAAGTTTGACAAAATTCAGGGCCGATTTTTCTTCCATCTTTTCAAAATCACCCTGCTCTGAACTCATCGAATGGATCAGATAGTAAGCCGCATCGATACCTTCCGGCAGCTCCCCGGCGATCTCATCTTTCAGAAAATCAACTTCAATGAGGGAAATACCTGACTGTGCGTAAATACCTTCTGTGGGAAACCTGTTTTTATCCCGGACACAACATATTACCTCGTGGCCATTTTCCAGCAGCACCGGAAGAAGCCGTTTTCCAATATAGCCGGTAGCACCAGTCAGTAGAACTTTCATATAGAATAATGCATCGAAAACCATGCCTCGCAGCCGTGCATTCAGGCGGCTGTGTACGACTGTAGCTACAAAAAAGGCGAGTTGGCTGCCAGGAGAGATTTAAGCAGAATTACTATAATGAATGCATTAATTTACAGCGGTCGCAAGCTTGCAGTGGATCAGGGTAAGTCAGTTCAGAAACCGCCTTACCAGCCAGATTATCAGATTCAGCAGGCCGCTGAGCAGGAGCATTGTTGTAATGGGGAAATAGAATTTGAAGTTCTCCTTTTCAACACAGATATCACCGGGCAGGCGGCCGAGCCAATGCAGCTTATCGCTTAAAAAGTACACGATAATGCCGATCAATACGACCGCCAAGCCGATCAGGATCAGGTATTTACCGGTGGCTTGCGACATTGTTTTTAAATGCTATTTGAGGATACCGAGCGCCAGCTCAATGTGCGCAAAATGGTGCTTAACGTGCCAGGCCGACATTGCCAATGCATGTTTCTGACTGATCCACATCTGGCGAACGGGGTGAAAATACGCAATGTCCAATTGCTCGGAAGTGAGACTTTTCGCGAGGTACACATACCTGTTTCCAATACTTTCAAAAGCCGCCAGCGAGTCCGCGATCGGGTACGAAACAGCTTCCGGCGTTTTGACCCAACCGTCCATATTAATCAAAGTTACCTCCTTGTAGTCAGGCTCGGTCAATGCTTTTTTCATCCTGAAAAAATGCACCAGATGGATATCCGCAACGTGGTGGATCAGCTGCTGAACAGTCCAGCTGCCCTCCCGGTAAGTTTTGCCAAGATCCTCCTCTGAAAAATTAGCGGCCAGCTCGCGGTAAGCGGCGGGCGCTGTTTCAATTGTCGATATCAGTTCGGCCAGCTCTTCATCCGTATAATCTGCCTGCGAGACAAACGGACCAATGGGATATTTTCTGTCTATCATTTCAGGAATGTAATTGAATGCAATTGTATGTTACTAAGTGACTAGGCTTTGCGCTTGGCTCCTACAAATATCGCCCCGGCGATCAACCCGATTAACAATATCGAACTCACCAGGTCAATCTTACTGCCTACTGCTACCGACACCGGTTCAAAGCGGAATTTGATCGTGTGCTTGCCCGCGGGTACCCTCAATGCACGAAGCACATAGTTGGCGCGCAGCAAATCCGCAGGCTTATCGTCGATCGTTACTTTCCATTCATCTCGCACATTGTAATAGATCTCCGAGAAAACTGCCAACCCTTCATTGCGGGAGTTACTTTCATAAATCAGTTCGTTGGGTTTGTAGCTGATCAGACTGATTTTAGCAGAAGAATCAGGCTGCAAGCTGAGTCCCTGTAATTTGGAAGCGAACTTCTGATCAAGTACTGCCTCATACCGGGGTTTGAGTGAATCCAAAGCCGCCATTTCAGCGTCTGCATTTGGAACAACTTTATAACTATTTACAAACCAGGCATGACCCAATGCATCGGGATTAGCTTGCACCACTTTGTTACCCTGCTGATCCGGAACAAGAAAATACTTCGTGTTCAGCATGTTGATCACATTCATATTGGGCCGCTGGCTCATTACCTGTCTTTCGAAAAGCTCCTGGTACCTGCGAAGCTTAGCGCCGTGATAGCCGCCGAGTGATTTGTGAAAATTGGAAGCAGCTGCACTGTTGAACGGACCTTGTGCGGATGTATTATCAAATACTTTATAATCAAGATCGGGATCTTTGAGAATCTGCTCGTCGGCAGGTGAAGGACTTGTATTTCCTTGTGCCACGTAGTTAGATACAAAATCTTCGCTATTCAGATAGCGCTTGTCGACACCAAATAAGTCGAAAATAACAAGGGCGATTAATACCGCATAAAGTATCACAGGCTTGATCTTGTCCATCATCCACAGCCAGATCAATCCGGCGGCGAGCAGTACAAATATCAGGCTCCGGAATGCATCGGCTTTCATCAGGCTGATACGGTCTTGTACAATGGAGTTCATGATCTGCTGCGCGAATGCTTGATCCCGTGTCATTTGCGTAAACTGCTCCAATGTCGCCGAATCATTTGTCGATTGAAAGCTGAAAAACAACGTGGGCATCAATGCCATAATCACCATCAAACCGCCGCTGATGCCAAGCGAAATCAGGAAAGGCTTCTGGAATTCTTTCCAGGTAATTTTCTTTTGAACAAGGATAATCAATGCCAATACGCCGAGGAAAACCATCAGCAGCTGCGCCAGTGAAACTGCCATTGTCATCGCCCTGAACTTGTTGAACATTGGGAAATAGTCAAAGAACAGGTAGTTCACCGCAGCGAAGCTTTTACCCAAAGCCCAAACAATGTACAGCAGCACTACTGCGACAGCCCAGGATTTCAGCGGGCTTTTTACGATAAAAATCCCCAGCAAAAACAGGAAGAAAACGATTGCACCCACATAGTTGGGCCCACCCATAATGGGTTGCTCTCCCCAGTAAAGCGGCATCTGCTGGATGATACTCTGCGAATTCGCCGGATCTACACCGCGACCGATCAATGTTTTGTAAGTTTCCGAATCGGTTGAAAGAGGTCCGTACCCTGCCCCACCGTAAGCATTTGGAATAACGAGCGTAAGCAGCTCACCAAAGCCGTAGCTGTATGTAAAAGCATAAGTCTTGTCAAGTCCGTCGTTTTTGGCCGGGCTGGCAGCGGTATCCTTGCTTGTCAGCTCCGATTTGCCGCGGATTGTTTCTTTGGTATAATCATAAGCATTCCACAACCGGGTCGAATGCGTTCCCACGGCGAGCACAGCCGCAAGCCCAAGCCCGCCTAGCACCAGCGCCAGCTCTTTACCGCGACCATTCTTAATAAATGCAATACTTTCAATGACTACCAGAATTACAACTCCGATCCCCAGATAATATGTGATCTGCACGTGGTTGGCGTAGAGTTCAAGCGACAAAAAGAGGGCTGTAAGCGCAGCGCCTGCAAGCCAGTGTTTCCTGAAAGCCAATATTACCCCAGCAATAACACCGGGTGCATACATGATCGCAATTACCTGCGAAATGTGCCCCGCTTCGAGGTTGATTATATTAAATGATGAGAAGGCAAATGCAATTCCTCCCAATGCAGCCAGCCAGCTGCCAGCGCCCATCACCAGGAAAAGCACATAAGCGCTCACCATTCCGATCAGCAGGTAATTGGCAGGCGCAGGTAGAATCTTGTTGATCCCCTGGCCGATTTTGGTGGAAATACTCGTAGGATAATCGGTAGCAACCAGGTAAGCGGGCATTCCGGCAAACATTCCATTGGTCCAGGAAGACCACTCTCCTGTCTGCTTTTGATAGTCAAGTACTTCACGTGCCGCAGCTTTGGCTTGAATATCATCCGTCGCCACCAGTTTTTTCCCCTGCAACACGGGAGAAACGTATACAATGGACAGAATTATAAAGCCCAATACAGCTACTAAGTGCGGCCAGGTATTTTGCCAGGAAATCAGGTTTTTCATTTCGATATTAAGTAAGCCTGCGGTTGGTTTAGTGATTGGAATGCGCTGTTGGTGTCGCCGTCAAAAATAGAACATTTCAAACCAGAGCACGTCAGGTGACGACCTGAGAATGAATATTAAATTTCTATTAACCGGCGCAAATATATAAGTATTGATATATGTTTAGGGTGTAAAATCCGAATCTTGTTCTGGCAAATTTTTAACAGAATTAAGAGTCAGGTCATATATTTTAAGGAAATACCGGATAAATTTGCGGAAATTGTGACTTTAAGGTTCAAAAGTCGCGACACAATCAAAAGATAGAAGTAACCCGAAATTAAATGAAAAGAATTGGAGTATTTACCTCAGGAGGGGATGCCCCGGGTATGAACGCCTGTATCAGGGCGGTAGTGCGTGGCGCTGTCTACCATGGTATCGAAGTTTTTGGAATCAGAAGAGGATATAGCGGAATGATTGCCGGTGATGTTTATAAAATGGACTCCCACTCGGTTAGCAATATAGTTCAAAGAGGAGGTACAATTCTTAAGTCTGCGCGCAGCAAAGAATTCATGACCCCGGAAGGACGCAAGAAGGCATACGATAACCTGATGTCGCACGGGATTGAAGGCCTGGTAGCCATCGGCGGAAATGGTACGTTCACAGGTGCGATGATTTTTGGAAATGAATACGGTATCCCTACCGTAGGCGCACCCGGAACAATCGACAATGACCTTTACGGAACTGATTACACGATCGGATTTGATACTGCAGTAAATACGGCATTGGACGCGATCGACCGCATCCGCGATACTGCCAGCTCGCATGACCGCATCTTTTTCATTGAAGTAATGGGCCGCGACTCAGGCTACATTGCTGTTCAGTCGGGTATCGCAGGTGGCGCGGAGCTGGTAATGGTACCGGAAGTGCTTACCCCGATTTCGGAAGTAGTTGAAACCCTGAAACAGGGATGGAGCCGCTCTAAATCATCTTCTATCATTATTGTTGCAGAAGGCGACGAAGAAGGAAGTGCACAGGAAGTAGCTGAAAAGATCAAAGTACAGGTCGACGAGAATGCGGATATCCGCGTTACCACCCTCGGCCACACCCAGCGTGGAGGACAGCCTTCTGCATACGACCGGATCCTGGCAAGCCGCCTCGGCCTGGGCGCCCTGGAAGGATTGATCGGCGGACAGAAAAATGTAATGGCCGGAATCGTGAATAATGACCTGGTTTACACACCTTTCGAGGATACGATCAGGCTGCCGAAACCAATCAATGAAGATCTATTAAGAATGGTGAAAATCCTCAGCGTGTAAAACGCGGGGTTTCACATCAGGCGTAGCCGGTCAACTTATATACAACATAACCGACCAGCTCATGCCACAACACACTGAAATCAGCAAATGCGTTGGCATCGGGAACCAGCAAACGATCAAAGGTGATCCCGTTGTACCCACCCAGGTAGGCGGCACAGAAAAAATCGGTTTTGACACCTGCTTTCTGAAAACAGCCGAGTGACCTGCGCATGTGAAAAGCGGAGGTAATGAGAATGTACCTCCCATTCGGAAATTTTTGTTTGAGGATACGCGCAGAAAATAATGCGTTTTCACGTGTGTTTCTCGCTCTTTCCTCGAACAAAATGTCAGCAGGGGCAACTCCCCACCTGACCAGCAGGTCAGCAGCAACCCTCGTTTCTCCTTTTCCCAATTCCATCTGATAGTCCTGACTCGTACCTGTGATCAGGATCTTTTTGATCTTACCTGCCTTGTAAAGCCGGAAAGTCTGCAGTACGCGGTCCCCGTTATTACCCATTGAAATCAGATCCGTAAAAGGCTTTTTCCCATAGATCAGCCCGCCGGAAAGCAGGATACCAACATCGTAAGTACCCTCCACGTTTTTGAGCTGCACTACCCGCGGCTCCCACCAGTTGAGCGCTTTGGTTACTAGATAAGTACTGGAAGTAAGATAGGTCAGCACAATCGTCACCATGATTATCCGCTTCTGCCATTTTTTATTGTTGGTAAAAAGAGCCAAAATCATCAGCATAATTATAATGCTCAGCGGCATTACCAGAAAGTCTATGGCTTTGGAGAGAAAAAAAAACATTTGAATAAGAACCTGGTAGAAGTTATCGTTTTGAAACTAATTTTGTCCGTCCCGAGATTTGAAGTAATTAAAATAATAACTGATAAGCAAACACCGACCTGATGAGCGCTTTTGTACGAAATGCCTTTTTTTTCCTCCTTTCCGCCTTTTCAGTTGCCACCCATGCATTTGGCCAGGGTTACCGCATTGAAGCAAATATAAAGGGGGCGAGGGATTCTTCGTTTATTATTGGACATTACAACAGAACACCCAACCAGTTTGTACCCAAGGATACAGCAAAAGCGGATGCAAACGGAAAGATCGTCTTTGAAGGTCCTTCAAACCTGCCGGGCGGCTTATACGTAATTCTTTTCCCGGGTAACCAGCGACTGATCGAACTGGTTTATTCAGGAAAGGAAACCAACATTAAGCTGGAAACAGATACTACCGACCTGATCGGGAGCATGAAAGTAACCGGCTCGAAAGAGAATGAGATTTTTTATGGATATCAGAAAGAGCTGAAAAACAGCTCCAAGCAAATTGAACAGTTTGGCAAAAAAAACGGCGCCGACTCACGCGCGAAGATCAAAGACATTCAGCAGAGTTTTGCTGCTTACCGCCAGAAAATGCTGAGTGAAAATCCGCAGAGCTTTACTGCACAGCTTCTTAAAATGTCGGCAGATCCGGAGATACCCGCCGCGCCCAAGCTGCCAAACGGGAAAACAGATTCCATTTGGGTATTCAATTACTACAAATCACATTACTGGGACGCATTTGATTTTTCTGATTCGAGAATCGTGAATACACCATTTCTTGAACCCAAGTTGGATCGCTACTTCAAAAACCTCGTCGTGCAGGTACCTGATTCGCTGATCAAGGATACCGATGCGATCGTGAAGAAGGTGTCTGTTAACAAGGATATCAAATCCTGGGTGGTTTTTTACATTGCCAACCAATATGAAAACCCGAAAACCGTAGGTACGGAGGCGCTTTGGGTACATATAGCAGAGAAATACTACCTGTCGGGTGATATGGATGTTTCTGCAGAAAACAAGAAACGTATAGCCGAAAAGGTGAACACTTTGAAGAACCTGCTGGTGAACAAAACTTTCCCTCCATTGAGCCTGACAGATCAAAATGGAAAGAAAATAAGCGTACAAACCATTCCGGCGGAATATACGGTGCTATTTTTTTACGCCCCCACCTGCGGGCACTGCAAGGAAGCTTCGCCGTTGTTGAAAGCGTTTTACGACAAGAACAAAGCAAAGGGTATTAAAGTAATGGCGATTTCTACCGAACATAATATGGAAGAATGGAAGTCCTTTATCAAAAACTACCATTTCGAAGACATTATTAACGGTTTCGATGCATTGCAGCAGATCGACTTCAACCGCAAATTTGATGTGGTAACTACCCCTACGGTTTATATTTTGGATAAAAACAAAAAGATCATCGCCCGCAAAATGCCTGTGGAGCAGCTGGAAGACTTTTTGAATTATTATCAAAACAAAATGGCAAGAAAACTCTGATCAGTTTCAGAGAAATGTAATACAGATCGGCAGCTTTACAGGAATGCTTTCATGCTTGAAAGTAAGCTTGCCGGTCGCAGGATCCACATCATAAACTACCAAATTGTCAGTGGATTGATTGGCCACGATCATCAGTTTTCCGCTCGGGTCGATATTAAAGTCGCGCGGCGTAGCGATTGATTTTGTTTGCTGGTCAACCATTTCCAATTCTCCATTTCCTTTGATTGCAAATCCGGTAATGGAGTTGTGGCCGCGGTTGGAAACATAAACAAACTTTCCGTTCGGATGCAGGTGAATTGCTGCGCTGGTGTTGGTACCGGTAAAGTCCGCCGGAAGCGTCGGGTATGTTTTAATCGCAGTGATCACCCCGTTTTTATCAATAGAACAGGAAGTAAGTGTCGCTTCCAGCTCATTCAGCAAAAACAACGATTTGCCTGAGGGATGTATGATCAAATGGCGTGGGCCTGCGCCGGGCTTTCCTGTAAAAAATGGTTGCGCGGGATTTGGCGCCAGTTGGTTCTTTTTGGTATCCACAGCGTAATTCATGACTTTGTCGCTCCCCAGATCTGTTACGTATACGAACTTACCGTCAGGACTGGCAGTCGCGAAATGCGCGTGTGACTTCTCCTGCCGCTTTTCATTTGGTCCGGTCCCTGTGTATTGTTCCTTATAAACCGGCGCACCCAATCTCCCGCCTGCCTCGGCCGGATATGCAGTGAAGCTGCCGCCCGTGTAATTAGCCGCAAAAACAAGCTTGCCCGAGGGATGCACCGCCACGTGGCAGGGATTCGCTCCTTCCGAAGACTGGCTGTTGAGGTAAGTCAGCTTCCTGTCCTTCCCAATGGAGTAAGCATCGACTTTGTTGTTACCACCGGCAGCATATAAAGTTTTTCTATCAGGAGAAACCGCAACATAGCCCGGTCCGACAGAAGTGTTAAAGGTATCTATGAGCGTGATCTGCCCGGTCGACAAATTCAGTTCACAGAGCGAAATGGACGAATTTGCACCTTTATCTGATGTTCCAATGTAAAAGGGGATCGTTTTGTCCTGAAATGAAACCAGCGCCAGCGAAGCGACCAGCATGAATATGGGAAGAATGATGTTTTTCATGATCGTGGTTTAGAATGGGATTTTACCAAACGTACTCAAAAGCGAACCCAAACCTGTTTTTAATGTTGTTTATATAGATATTCAATTGAAACAAAACACAATTTGAACTACCATGGAAACGATTACCTGGCAGGAATTCGAGAAAGTTGACCTGAGAGCAGGCACGATCATCGAAGTTTCAGATTTTCCAAAAGCAAGAAAACCGGCCTTCCAACTCAAAATAGACCTTGGCCCGAAAATCGGGACCAAAGCCAGCTCAGCTCAGATTACGAAACGGTATACCAAAGAACAATTGCTGGGCAAACAGGTCTTGTGCGTGATCAATTTTCCACCCAAACAAATCGCCGATTTCAGGTCAGAGGTACTCACGACTGGCTTTATTTTACCAGACGGAGAAGTGATCCTGGCCAGCCCGGATTTTGAAGTTCCGAATGGGACAAGGTTGGCCTGAGGATAACCGGCTTATTGCCGCAGGATAATCAATCTACGAAACACTAAGTAAGGCAATGTATCATAAGTCAAAACTGACTTATGAGCGAACATCGGAACAATGTAGCGGTTATCGTGCACAGCTGCGATAGGTATGAACTTCTATTCAGGGGTTTCGAATACTTCTTTTCAAAATATTGGGACTTCAATATTAAATGCTCCTACTATTTTATAACGGAGTGTTTATCAGCAGACATTCAAGGGTTCAAAAACCTGAAATCTGGTAGAGGGCCTTGGTCAGAACGGCTACATAGAGTATTGACCGAACAGGTAAGTGAGAAGTACATTTTATACTTTCAGGAGGATATGTGGATGGATAAATGGGTGGATAAAACTTTCTTTGAAGAGCTCTTTAAGTTAGCTGAGCAAAAAGAATGGACGCAAGTGAAGCTGCACAGTTCAGACGTATATGTGACAAGAGAAACTGAAAATTTTCTCAACGGCTTTAATATCGCCATTGTCGACAACCAGAAGTCGGACTACCTTATGTCTCACCAAATAACCCTTTGGAAAAGGAGCTTTTTAGTTGACCAATTATTGAAAAACGAGCATCCCTGGAGAAACGAACGACGTGGAACGAAAAGGCTAAGAACAAGAAACCCACAAATTCTCCATATAGATTATTTTGCTGAAAATGGACAAGCGAGTATTAACCATAACAAGCAAATAATATTTCGAAGTCAGTACTACTGCGTGTCACATAATGGAACGATCAACGATTCTATCCTACATTTTGTGGATGAGCTGAGTGTCGGTGATAAAGCTTATGGCGATAAGCTCTTCTATCATTATCAGCAAAAGTTGACTCATGACGGCAAAGCAAAGCCGAGAAAGCAAGATATTTTCAAAAGGCTAAAGACGTGGCTTCTATCGTAATTGCAATCGACAAAAATGTAAGTCCCAGCCAGAATTGTGTAATGCCTTTCGCAGACGCAGTAGTTAATTTTGTAAACAAGATTTTACAAGGCTATGGACACAACATCAGAAATTCATAAAGTGACGCTTCCTGTAACAGGAATGTCTTGCGCAGCCTGCGCGGTAAGCGTCGAAAGTATGCTTAAAAGCACTCCGGGCGTTGAAAATGCCGGAGTCAATTACGCGAGTCAATCTGTATCGATCGGATATGATCCTGAAACCGTAACCCTGCCGGAGCTTCACGAAGTACTGAATGGGATCGGGTACGGGCTCATAATCGAGAATGAAGAAGAAGACACGCTCGCCGAGCAGGAGAAAGCCCGGCTGGCACATTACGAACATCTGAAAACCAGCACAATCTGGGCGGGCATACTTACTGTGCCCGTGGTGATACTTGGCATGTTTTTCATGGATCTGCCTTTTTCAAATTACACGATGCTGGCATTGACACTTCCGGTATTGTTTATTTTCGGGAAAGACTTTTTTGTCAATGCATGGAAACAGGCGAGCCACGGTAAAGCCAACATGGACACGCTGGTGGCGTTGAGTACCGGCGTCGCATTCCTTTTCAGCACATTTAACACCTTTTTTCCGCAATTCTGGCATGCACGGGGCTTGCATCCGCACGTATATTTCGAGGCAGCTTGTGTCATTATTTTCTTTATTCTTTTGGGTAAAATGCTCGAAGAGCGTGCCAAAACGAAGACTTCCGATGCATTGAAAAAGCTGATCGGCTTGCAGCCCAAAATCGTGCGGATGATCCGCGAAGGTGTTGAAATGGAAGTCAATGTAAAGGAAGTGATCCTCGGCGACGAAATCCTGATCCGCGCGGGAGAAAAGATACCGGTGGATGGAAAACTAATCTCCGGAAGCTCGTTTGTAGATGAAAGCCTGATGACCGGAGAGCCGGTACCTGCTGGCAAAAACGCGGGCGATCCTGTTTTTGCAGGGACAATCAATCAGAATGGCAGCTTTACATTCGTAGCGGAAAAGGTGGGCAAGCAGACCGTTTTGGCACAAATTATCAAAACTGTACAAGAAGCGCAGGGAAGTAAGGCGCCTGTCCAGAAGCTCGTCGATAAAGTTGCCGGGGTCTTTGTTCCCGCAGTAATTGCAATCGCCGTGCTGACGCTGATCGTTTGGATTTTCGCAGATGGTGAGAATGCATTAACACACGGTTTAATGGCGGCAGTATCTGTGCTGGTAATTGCCTGTCCGTGTGCCCTCGGCCTCGCCACTCCTACTGCGATGATGGTAGGGGTAGGAAAAGGAGCCGAAAACAACATTCTGATCCGTGATGCGGAAAGTCTTGAGAAAGCATACCGGGTGAACGTAGTGGTATTGGACAAAACAGGTACGCTCACCATGGGCCGCCCGGTAGTTACAGACTGGCTCTGGAAAATCCCGGGCGCTGACCAGGAGAAGCATTTGGCGGCTGTCAAAGCCATTGAATTAAGGTCAGAACATCCGCTTGCCAGCGCCATTGTCCAGCATATCAATGCGCCTGCACAGCTCAATGTACGCCAGTTCGAATCGGTGACAGGCAGCGGTGTACGTGGGAAAATAGCCAATATCCGCTATACAATCGGCACTCTGAACTTTCTCAAAAGTGAAGAAATTACCGTTGGAACAGACGTGATCAATGAGGTAAGAGAGATTGCTGAGCAGGCGAAAACGGTGATCGGAATCGCAGCAGACAAGGAGTTGATCGCAGTGGTGGCTATTGCAGATACCCTTAAACCAACTTCAAGCCAGGCGGTTTCTGAGTTGCAAAAACAAGGGATAGAAGTGATTATGCTCACAGGCGATAACCAGCAGGCAGCAGCGGCAATTGCCCGGGAAACCGGCATTATCTCCTACCGTGCAGAAATGAAGCCGGACGATAAAATGCAGGTGATCAGACAACTGCAGTCTGACCGGAAGATAGTTGCGATGGTGGGCGATGGTATCAATGACTCGCAGGCATTGGCGCAGGCCGACGTGAGCATTGCAATGGGAAAAGGATCGGATATCGCGATGGATGTAGCCAAAATGACGCTTATTACTTCCGATCTGCTCGTTTTACCAAAAGCATTGAAACTGTCCCGCAAAACAGTGGCGACGATCCGGCAGAACTTGTTCTGGGCCTTCATTTACAACCTGATAGGCATTCCTGTCGCTGCCGGAATATTGTATCCATTCAATGGATTCCTGCTTGACCCGATGATTGCCGGCGGTGCAATGGCGCTAAGCTCAGTCTCGGTGGTAATGAACAGTCTGCGGCTGCGGGCTGCACGGTTGTAATTTCAATTTTCAAAAACTTTGTAATTCCTTCCGGTAATTGTGTAACAAGTGACTTACTCCGATTGCCGATCTTTGCAAAGTAGTTTCAAATACCTGAATACCGACTAACACAATGGAAACGATCAAATTCAAAACCAATATCAAATGCGGCGGCTGTGTGGCTACCGTTACACCTATCCTGAATGCAGATCAAGAAGTGGCCAGCTGGGCCGTCGACCTGGAAGATCCGCGCAGGATTTTGAAAGTGGAAACCACCCGTTCTGCCGAAGAAATAGAAGAACTGATTAAGAATGCAGGCTATGTAGCCGAAGAAATAGCCTGATAATTAATTATATTTGACATACAATGAAAAACAAATTGCACCGATCGATCACTGCCCTGATGGCATTTCTGGTACTGTTCAGCAGTACGGGATTTGCGTTGGTGGAGCATCAATGCATGATGCGCGGCAAGTCGGTGCAGTTTGTAACCCCTGCCAAATCAGAGGATTCCGTTAAAAAAGGTGGTACCTGCTGCGCTAAAAGCAGACAGCTCAAAGAATCGACCGGAACATTTATCAAGAAAACAGATTGCTGCAAGGAAAGCCACAAGTTTGAGAAGCTGGATGTCGTTTCTTCCGGTGGTCAGCAGGCTGCAAAAATCCTGAAACTGTGGGCCGGCGACGTAGTCTGGTTCGCAACATCCTACCAGTTTATCAGGGCAGAATGGCGGCTTCCTTCTTCGCCTGATTCGCCCGACATATCCTTTTCCTCCCGCCTTCACGGGAGAAGTATGCTCTCATTTATCCAGTCATTTCTGATTTGATCCTAGTGATTAATAGCTAATTAACAGATTCCGAATGGGATTTGCACTACTATTTTTCAATTGAATCTATTTTGAAATGAAAACTTACCTGGCAGGATTACTCTGCCTGCTTTCCATTTCCGTTTCAGCACAGCGGGTAACCGGCACCGTCAGCGAGCAGGTTGCCGGCTCCGACAGTCTTGCTCCTGTCACCGGCGCCAATGTATATTGGTCGGGTACTACACAAGCTACTGCTACCGATACGTTCGGCCATTTTACCATTCCCAGATCTGCGCAGTCGAACCTGCTGGTGATCAGTTTTGTGGGATTCAGGAACGATACCATCAAAATCGGTGCCGAGAGTGAGCTGCAAGTGGTTTTGAAAAGCGACCGGACGCTGGATGAAGTTACCGTGCGGGGAGGCAGCGGTTCCATCGACCGCCTGTCTCCGCACCAGACAGAAATCATTACTACCCGCACGCTAGCCAAAGCCGCATGCTGCAATCTTTCCGAGAGTTTCGAAACAAACGCATCTGTATCAGTGTCGTACAGCGACGCAGTTACGGGTTCAAAGCAGATCCAGATGCTGGGACTGAGCGGCACTTACATTCAGTCCAATGTGGAAAATATCCCGTCCCTGCGGGGCCTGGCGTCTACTTTCGGGCTGAGCTCCATTCCGGGAACGTGGATCCAATCCATTGATATCGGCAAAGGCGCGGGCTCTGTGGTGAATGGATACGAATCCATGACCGGCCAGATCAACATTGAGCTGCAAAAGCCCGATTCACCGGAAAAGCTTTACCTGAATACCTATATCAACAATTTCGGAAGAGCTGAACTGAACCTGAACCTCGCCCATCAACTCAGTAAAAAATGGAGCACCGGTCTGCTTACCCACGGAAGTACCCTGCGGAACAAAGTCGACAATAATGGCGATGGTTTTCTCGACATGCCGCTTTATACGCAAGTCAATGCGATAAATCGCTGGAAGTACCAGGGCGATAAACTGATGGCGCAGTTTGGTGTGAAAGCGCTCGTGGAAGACCGTACCGGCGGACAAGCGGGTTTTGAGAAAGAAATGCGCGGTACAACGCAAGCTTATGGTTTTGGGTCAAAAATCAACCGCTACGAATTTTTCTCCAAGATTGCGCGGCTTTTTCCCGAGCAGCCTTATAAGGGGCTTGGATTGATAGTGAATGCATCCGTTTTTGATTCAAAATCATTCTTTGGTCTTAATAACTACGATGGAAAGCAAAAAACGCTTTATGCTAACCTGATCTATCAGTCCATTATCGGCAACACAAATCATTCCTATAAAACGGGCTTAAGCTACCTGCTTGATAACTATGATGAACGTTATAAAGCACAGACTTTAACCAGGAACGAGTCGGTACCAGGCGCATTTTTCGAGTATACCTATAACAACCTCGACAAGTTTGTGCTGGTAGCAGGCGGGCGGGTTGACTTTCACAATCTGTACGGAACACAATGGACGCCGCGTATGCATTTGAAATACAATGTCACAGATCAAACCATTCTGCGTGCTTCTGCGGGCAAAGGGTTCCGCGTGGCCAATCCGCTGGCTGAGTACTACGGGAATCTCGTAAGCTCGCGGCAGGTGCTTTTCCGGGAGCAGATCCGGCCAGAGAAATCGTGGAACTACGGTGCGAGCCTCACCCAGGAATTTGCATTGGGGGGAATGAAGGGAAATCTGATAGTGGATTATTACCGGACTACTTTTGACAATCAGCTCGTAGCCGATATGGAAGATCCCAGGTATCTGAGCTTTTATAACCTGAATGGACGGGCATTTGCAAACAGCTTTCAGGCAGAGGCCAACCTGACGCCCGTCAAACGTTTTGAATTGAAACTAGCTTACCGGCTTTTTGATGTGAAGCAAACTGTCAGTCAGGCTTACGACCAGCGTGTATTGCTGCCAAGAATGATGGTCAGCCGCGACCGGGTGCTGTTTAATGCAGGTTACGCATTGCCTTACGACAAATGGAAATTTGACTTCACAGCACAGTGGAATGGTAAAAAGCGGCTGCCATACATGGGCGATATAGATCACCATCAGCTAGCTGAAAACCTACCTTCGACAATGGCACCTGCATTCTATAATTTTAACGCACAAATCACCCGCACCTTCCCAAAATGGGATATTTACCTCGGCGGAGAGAACCTCGCGAACTTCACGCAGAAGAACCCGATTATAGGCGCAGACCAGCCTTTCGGCCAGCATTTTGACGCGGGAATGGCATGGGGGCCGGTAGTAGGGCGAATGATTTATGCGGGGATTCGTTATAAGATTATACGTTAGAAGGAAGGAAAGGGACGACGGAGGAAGGAGGAAGGGAATTTAAAAAGCGCTTTTTATGAAATTGTATATCAAGAATATGGTTTGTGACCGCTGTAAGCGTGTTGTACGCGAGGAGCTGACTGCTCTGGGGCTGCATCCTTGTTCGGTGGATCTGGGCGAAGTCGAGATTGAGGAAGAAATAGAAGGAGAAAGTCTCAAAAGGGTGAAAACTGTTTTGGAAACAAATGGTTTTGAGCTGCTAGACGACCGCAAGCTGACTATTGTTGAACACATCAAAACGCTGGTAATCGACGAAATACAGAACCTTAAAGGAATGAAACCTGCGCAAATGAATTTCTCGGATTATCTGTCGGACAAAATTGGCTACGAATACTCCTACCTGAGCAGTCTTTTTTCATCTGAAACCGGACAGACGATCGAGCAGTACATTATCGCGCAAAAAGTGGAGAAAATCAAAGAATGGCTTTCCTACAATGAGCTGACGTTAAGCGAAATGGCGTGGAGGTTGTCGTACAGCAGTACTGCCCATTTGAGCAACCAGTTTAAAAAAGTCACCGGAATGACACCGGGAGAATTTAAAAAGAGTCCGACAGCAAGAAAGACACTTGATCAGGTCGGAGGATGAAATTAATAACAAACCAAAAAACAACTGCAATTATGAAAACTATCATTTTTTCACTCGTTACACTTCTTTTTTTCGGCTCGAATGTGGCTTTCAGCGCTGGCGATGAGAAGG
This sequence comes from Dyadobacter crusticola DSM 16708, assembly GCF_000701505.1. GTDB lineage: Bacteria > Bacteroidota > Bacteroidia > Cytophagales > Spirosomataceae > Dyadobacter > Dyadobacter crusticola. The sequence continues at coordinate 296,775 of NZ_KL370787.1, forward strand.
AAATCAAGATCAAAACATCGGCGATCTGCGAAATGTGTAAGGCACGCATTGAGCGCAACCTTGGACTGTCCAAAGGTGTGAAAGAATCCAACCTGAACTTGAAAGACAAAGTTGTAACTGTGAAGTACAATCCGGCCAAAACAAGCCCGGAAGCGATCAAAGCGACAATTATTAATACAGGTTACGATGCGGATAATCAGCTCGCCAATCAAAAAGCACACGACAAACTGCCCAGCTGCTGCCGGAAAACCGCTGCTGCACATTAACTGATTCAAACTTCATCATGAACAGAAACAGACTAAAACAACTGGCACTGCTGGGGTTCAGCCTGGCTGCATTCCCTGTATTCGCCCAGCACGAACATCACCAGCAGCCAGACACCACGCGCCACGAAATGCACGACATGAAAAGTATGGATCATGGCAACATGAACCATGGGGATACCACCGAAATGGATCATTCCAAAATGCAGCATACGCATCAAATGACGCACAACTTTTCGCTTAGCCTGCCGATGACAAGAAACGGTTCGGGCACCGGCTGGCAACCTGACGCCACGCCCATGTATGCGTACATGAAGCATAGCAACAAATGGAATTACATGTTGCACGGCAGTATATTCCTGCGTTACACAGGTCAAAATTTCAATAACAAGGGTAGAAAGGGCCAGGAATCGAAGTTTAGTGTGCCTAACTGGTTTATGGGAATGGCGCAGCGGCAGGTAGGTAAAAATGGGCTGCTGAATATCCGCGCAATGGTCTCGCTGGACCGGATCTTCGACGGCGGAGCTGGTTACCCGCTTCTTTTCCAATCGGGCGAAAGCTGGAAAAATGTTCCATTGGTTGACCGCCAGCACCCGCACGATCTGATCTCGGAACTTTCGGTCGGATATACCCAGCGCATTAATGACCAGCTGGACCTCACAGTGTACGCAGGCTACCCCGGAGAACCGGCGCTCGGCCCAACTGCATTTATGCACAGAATGTCAGCTTTCAACAATCCTGACGCTGTTTTGGGCCACCACTGGCAGGATGCTACCCACATTACTTTTGGCGTGGTAACTGCGGGCGTTCGTTACGGAATGTTCAAAATTGAGGGATCTTCGTTCACCGGCCGGGAGCCGGATGAAAACCGCTTTAATTTCGACAAGCCGCGTTTTGATTCTTACAGCTATCGATTGCTTTTCAATCCCTCTGCCAACTGGTCATTTCAGGCGAGCCGGGCATTTATTAAAAGTCCTGAAAGGCTGCATTCGCACGATGACGTCACGCGCACTACTGCTTCTGTCCAGCATTCTGCGCAGCTTTCCGGCGAGAACAGATGGATTTCGAGTACGCTGGTTTGGGGCAACAATTCAGGTGGACATTCGAGCGGCAATACCGTTTTGGCAGAATCTAATTTGCAGCTCAACAAATGGGCAGTGTACGGCCGCTATGAGCGTGTGGAAAAAGGCTCTGACGAGCTGCTGAGCGACTCTGGTAACATAAGGATCGGCTTCTTTAAACTTCCGGTTTCTGCATTCACATTGGGCCTGAACCGGCAGCTTTTTCATTTTGCTAACACGCTGGTGCAGACCGGCGCGCAGGTTACTGTGCATAGTCTGGCGGGAGATAAGACCGGAATTCTGGAATACAATTATTCCAAAACCCCGCTTTCCGGTCAGGTTTACCTGCGCCTGACTCCGGCTTTGATGAAAATGTAGCTTCTCCGATTATCTTCAATAGATACCAGGCTGCATTTGTTTAGTTTTGCCAAAAATCAAAAACGACACAGTGGCCTGGTATCACAGTTATTTCAAAGGATTACCCCAAATAGCCTGGAAGCTCCACCAGGATGAAGAATATACCGACTTCGAAGTTGATTTTCTCGCCGATGTGCTGGAAATCAAAGAAGGCAACAGGGTACTCGACATCTTATCGGGCTACGGCCGTCACGCTATTCCCCTGACAGAAACAGGCTGCTCCATTACCTGCATTGACATTTCTTCCGAGTATTGCGATGAGCTTACCAAAATAACCCGCAAGAAAAAGCTTCCGATTGACGTGATCTGTGCTGACGTACTGGACTATCAGCCCGAAGAAAATGCATTTGAGGCGGCTTACTGTCTTGGAAACAGTCTGAGCTTTTTCCCGCGTGCAGATATGTTAAAGTTTCTCCGAAAGATTGCCGCTGCGCTAAAATCAGGCGGTCACGTGGCATTGCACACCGAAAATCTGGCTGAAAGCATTTTGCCCAACTTTCAGGTACGCAACTGGATGCCCGTGGGCGATGATATCTTTTATCTCGCCGAAAATGAGTACCGCCCAGACGAAGGCTGCATTGAGGCGCAGCAGACTTTTATTTCCGGTAACGAGAAAGTGACCCACACCGTATTTCAGTATATCTATACCTTGGCTGAAATAACAGCAATGCTGCAAACTGTGGGATTAAAAACGGTAGGTACCTTCGGAGACCTGGAAGCCGACCCATTTACACTCGGTGACGAGCAGCTTTACCTCGTGGCTGTAAAGAACTGATTAGTGCGGCAGTTTCGGTCTTAACAAACCGTAAGTCCAGGTACCTGTGATCGCGCTCAGCAATGTGACGGCTACTGCGAGGTACCCACTTCCTATCTGTGCGAAAAGCGGTCCCGGACAAGCGCCGGTGATCGCCCAGCCAAAGCCGAACATCAAACCGCCGTAAATCTGTCCCTTTTGGAAAACCTTATCCTGTATGTAAATCGCTTCTCCGGATAATGTTTTGATATTGAATTTCTTGATCAAAAAAACAGAGAGCAGCCCTACTGCAACTGCCGAGCCGATCACGCCGTACATGTGAAATGAATCGAGCCGGAACATTTCCTGAATGCGAAACCAGGATATAATCTCCGCTTTGACAAACACAATCCCGAAGAGTAAACCGACAAAGAGATATTTAAGCTTCGCAGTAAAGCCTTCCTGCGACTGCTGCTGGTTTGCACCATCGGTATTGTCAATCTCGATAATTTGCTTTTCTATGTTTTCCATTATCTGACGAGTTCAAGCAAAAAGGGCAGGATCAGGTGTGTGCAGGCAAATCCACCGGCCATAAAGCAGATGGTGGCAACGAGTGAAGGCCATTGTAAGCTGGCCAGTCCCATAATGGAGTGTCCAGAAGTACAGCCGCCTGCATATCTCGTTCCAAACCCAACCAGGAAACCGCCCAGTATCAAAAAGATGAATCCTTTAAGCGAGAAGATATAGTCGATCGAAAATAGATCGGCAGGCATTAATCCTGAAAAATCTGTAATGCCGAGCGACGCTAGTGTTGATTTCGTATCTGCTGAGATAGCGATCGGCTCCGGATTGGAAAGGAGGAATGTTGCGACAAAGCCGCCCAATGCGATACCAGCCACAAAGAAGAGATTCCAGGATTCTTTGCGCCAGTTGTATTTGAAAAAGGATATGTCAGCCGGGATCACCGCCGCACAGATATGCCGCAATGATGAAGAGATACCAAACGATTTATTTCCCAAAAGCAGCAGCGCCGGAACAGTAAGTCCGATCAAAGGCCCCGCCACATACCACGGCCAGGGTTTTCGAATGATTTCAAGAAGGTCTGACATGTTGGAATATGTTTTAAATTCTTGCTCTGAAAATTCTAGTGACTGGCACCTTCCATCACCGGCACATTCGTTTTTGCAACTGCTCCGTAGCCGCCTTCAATATTTACAACATCGTCGATCCCGCGGGATTTGAGAATGGAAGCGGCGATCATGGAACGGTAGCCGCCGGCACAATGGATGTATAGTTTTTGATCCTTTGGAAATTCCTGCATCAGATCATTAATGTAATCAAGCGGCAGGTTTTTGGCGCCTTCTATGTGGCCACTATTGAACTCGTCAGGTTTGCGTACATCTATTATTTCCAGTTCTCCTTTTGCAAAATCACTTTCAAATTCACCCGCAGAAATGGACGCGATCGAATCGACTTCCTTTCCTGCATCTGCCCAGCTCTGGAAACCGCCATTGAGATACCCGATGGTATGATCATACCCTACCCTCGCTAAACGTGTGATCACTTCCTCTTCCTTGCCGGGTTCCGTGATGATCAGCAATTCCTGCTTCAGGTCAGGGATGAGCGCACCAACCCAGGGCGCAAAACTGCCCTGAATACCTATATTAATGGAATTGGGAATAAAGCCTTTCGCAAAATCATCGGCACTTCTGGTATCAAGGATCAATGCGCCGGTGCTATTGGCTGTTGCCTCAAATGTATCGGCAGAAAGCGCCTGGTCGCCGCGTTCGAGTACATCGTCTATACTTTCGTAGCCGTCGCGGTTCATTTTTACATTCTTGGGAAAATATTGCGGCGGCTCTGCAAGACCGGCAGTCACCTCTTTGATGAACTCTTCTTTGGTCATATCAGCCCGCAATGCATAATTGAAGCGTTTCTGATTCCCGAGTGTGTCAGAGGTTTCCTTACTCATATTCTTGCCACAAGCGGAGCCGGCACCGTGCGCCGGGTATACGATCACGTCGTCTGGCAGTGGCATGATCTTCTCGCGCAGACTGTCGAAAAGCATTCCTGCCAGATCATTCATGGTCAGATCGCCTTTTTGAGCCAGATCGGGCCGGCCCACATCTCCTATGAACAAGGTATCTCCGCTAAATAATGCGACCGGTTTCCGGTTTTCATCTAACAGCAGATAACAAGCCGATTCCAAAGTGTGCCCGGGCGTGTGCAGCACCTGAATAGTTACATTACCAAGCTGAAACTCCTCTTTGTCTTCGGCAATATGTGCTTTGAAGCCGGTTTGAGCGCCCGGACCATAGATAATCGGCGCGCCTGTTTTTTCAGACAAATCCAGGTGACCGGATACAAAATCCGCATGAAAATGTGTCTCAAAAACATACCTGATCTTCGCGCCGGTTTGCTCGGCCTTGCGGATGTATGGATTAACCTCTCGTAAAGGATCAATTACAGCAGCTTCGCCATTTGAAACAATAAAATAAGCCCCTTGAGCGAGGCAACCCGTATAGATTTGTTCGATTTTCATGCGGAAAGTAATTGTGTTCTTATGTTTTATTAAACCAACAGCTGTGGCTCTTTGGTTCGTTATGTCATACCTTAACGGCCTTCCACCCTCCCATTCTGAATCGCCAGATACCCAGCAATGCAAGAATGGACTCGGCAATAGGCACGGAAACAAATACACCGATCGGCCCGAAATTAAGTACGATAGCCAATACATAGGCAACCGGAATTTCAATAGCCCAAAAACAGATCAGATTTAATACAGTCGGCGTTTTTGTATCTCCTGCCCCATTGAACGATTGCGCTACCACCATGCCGTAAGCATAAAAACCGTAGCCAAGACAAAGTGCCCGCAAAGCGGTTTTGCCTGTTTCAATCACCTCCGCATTTGTACTGAACCAACCTACGATCGTCTCTGCCCAGATGAACATAAAGAACGACAGGGTCAAGAGGAAAACCAGGTTGTAAAAAGCACATTTCCAGACGGAAGTTTCGGCGCGGTCGGGCTTGCCGGCACCCAGGTTTTGCCCAACCAACGTAGCGGCCGCATTAGCCAGTCCCCAGGCTGGTAACAATGTAAATGTAATCACACGAATTGAAATCGTGTAACCGGCTACCACGTCGCTTCCGAACTCTGAAAGAATGCGCGTAAGAAAAATCCAGCTGGCCGAGCCGATCAGGAACTGGACTGTGCCGCCCGTCGCAATCGTCACGATATTGCTGATTGTCACCGGGTCGGGCCGAAGATCTGCCCACGTCAATCCGAGCATCTTACTGGCTTTGGTAAGCGAAAACAATTGATAGCCAACTCCAATCGAGCGCCCCGTGGCCGTCGCAATTGCCGCGCCTGTAACGCCCAGCTCAGGAAAAGGACCAACTCCAAAGATCAGCAATGGACCAAGCAGCATATTGAAGCAGTTGGCAACAATCAGAGAGCGCATTGCCGTTGCCGCAGACCCGGCACCACGCAGGGCGCCGCTTAAAGAATACAGCAAAACCACAACCGGGCTACTCAGAAACTGGATCCGCGCGAAGTTGGTACCTGTTTCAATCACCTTCTGATCGGCACCCATTAACAACAGAATATCACGCGCAAACCAGGTACCTGCGAATGCAACTACCAGCGAAATAGCGAGTGAAATAATGATCACTTGTCCTACTGCCTGCCGCGCCTGCACCGCATTGCCCTCACCAATTCGCCGGGCGATAGTAGCAGTTGCAGCAGTACTCAGGCCGATCGCCAGTGAATAAACGAGGGTAATCACAGACTCTGTCAAACCCACCGTTGCCACTGCCTCGGTACTTACCTTTGAAACGAAAAAAATATCAACAACAGCGAAAAGCGACTCCATGACCATTTCCAGGATCATGGGTACAGATAGTAAGAATATAGCACGATTGATGCTTCCTTCGGTAAAACTTTCTTCGGAGCCACGGATAGCCTCACGAAGCAGTTGAAACCACTTTTTCATGGATAAAAATTATTGAAATGGAATAAATAGAAGAAGTGAAATCCCGGCGGGACCACTAAAAAGAAAATGTAAATGAGACCAGAATGGTCGGCGGACTAAGCTTGTAGTCCGAGGTTGAAGAGCAGCATCGGCTTTTGAGATTTGCGCAAATATACAAAAGTGCTTTTCGCATTATCAAGCAAAATTGCATTTGTACCATAGAGAATATTAATAAGTCGCAAATGTCTGTGAACTTTTGCCGCTGGCCTGCCGTTGCTTTTTTACCTTCTCCTGTAAAACAGCTGTGTTTATCACTGCAGGATTTAAGAAGGTTTCTAATGGATAAAAAAGTAATACATGATTGATAAAAACAAATTTCACTCAACTGCTGTACAGCCCGAAACTGCGGTGCTGGTGGCAGTAAGTACCCAAAAACAAAACGTGGAGAAGACCAAGGAGTACCTGGATGAGCTTGCTTTTCTGGCTACTACGTTGGGTGTAGAGACTGTTAAAACATTTACCCAGAACCTGGAAAGACCGGATACACGCACTTACACGGGCAAAGGAAAGCTGGAAGAAATACAAACCTTTATCAAGGCTAATCCGGTAGATATGGTCATTTACGACGATGACCTGACCCCTTCGCAGGTGAGAAACCTGGAAGCCGAGTTTACAGATATTAAGGTTATCGACCGGAGCTTGCTGATCCTCGCGATTTTTGCAATGCGCGCGCAAACTGCACAGTCAAAGTTGCAGGTGGAACTGGCCCAGTACCAATATATGTACCCGCGATTGACGCGTTTGTGGACGCACCTTAGCCGCCAGTCAGGTGCTGGTGTAGGTATGCGCGGACCGGGTGAGACGGAATTGGAAACGGATAGAAGGATTGTAAAAGACCGGATCGCATTCTTGAAGGAGAAATTGGAGAAAGTCGATAAACAAAGCGTTACCCGCCGCAAAGAGCGCGACCGGCTGGTGCGTGTTGCAATTGTAGGCTATACCAACGTAGGTAAATCCACATTGATGCGCAGCTTGTCAAAAGCGGACGTATTTGCCGAGAACCGCCTTTTTGCAACAGTCGACTCGACTGTCCGGAAGGTCAATATGGAAAACATTCCATTCCTGCTTACTGATACCGTTGGATTTATCCGAAAGCTGCCTACTACGCTGATCGAGTCATTTAAATCGACATTGGATGAGGTTCGCGAAGCAGATATTCTGATGCACGTAGTGGATATTTCGCACCCTTCTTTTGAAGAGCACCTGGATGTGGTGAACAAAACGCTGGAAGAAATCGGCGCGGCAAACAAACCTTCGATATTGGTTTTCAACAAAATAGACCTTTACAAACCTTCTTTTAACGAGGAAGAGGAAAACGAAGATGAAGGTGTGATGCTGCAGGAAACTGTCCTGGAACAGTTGAAAAAGAGTTATATCTCCGATAAAGCGGAACATGTGGTGTTTATTTCGGCTGAGAAGAAGGAAAATATCGAAGAATTAAGAAATACATTATTCTCACTGGTGAAGGAGAAACACTTTTCTATTTATCCGAACTGGCTGGATTTGGGCTATACTGCGGTACAAACAGAGGAATAATCTTTTGTAATTCAAACGATTTTTTCCGAGGTTTGCAGCCCCAAATGACTGCGTAGTTCAACGGATAGAATAGGAGTTGTCGAATGCGACCCCAGCCTAAACTCTAGATATGGGTCCGGGGTTGCGCTCAACCGATTCCTGTCGCGGTCACCGGGCACAACGACTGCGTAGTTCAACGGATAGAATAGGAGTTTCCTAAACTCTAGATATGGGTTCGATTCCCGTCGCGGTCACCAAAGCCAGGTTTTTAGCCTGGCTTTTTTGTGTTTTAATAA
>NZ_KL370787.1:305100-457247 GCF_000701505.1 Dyadobacter crusticola DSM 16708
ACCTGGAAAGACAAAAGCAGCAAGCCAACGAGCTACTAAAAAGTGAAGAAGGAATTGCTAAAAGAAAGAAACGGTGCTTTGATGTCGAACCGGTCTTTGGCAACATCAAAAATAACCACGGCTTCCGCCGGTTTATGCTCCGCGGCAAGCAAAAGGTCGAAATCGAATGGGGACTGATCGCATTAGCCCAGAATCTAAGGAAAAGAGCAGCTTAGGAGCGCCCGTTTCTTGCTTTTTAAGCCGAAAACAGCCGATTAGCTTTGAATGGATCGATATCGCGTTTCAATTTCCACTCAGTTTAAAGCAAATGGACGAGGGTGCCTCGGCTAAAACTGAGACACCCTCTTTTTGTGTTTTAATAATCGTAGTCCAACGCATAGAATAGGAGTTGTCGATGGCGACTCCCACCTAAACTCTAGATATGGTTGGAGTTGCGAACGACTTCGATTCCCGTCGCGGTCACCAAAGCCAGGTTCTTAGCCTGGCTTTTTTGTTATTCATCCAAAACCTTGCTGCTAAACCAGAAGTGGAGTTTTGGTGCGCGATATTGGCACTTAAATTCCCCAGTTTATTGGATCGAGAATTCGGGTGTTGCAAGAAGAAGCTGTAAATCAGTGGATTTTGTGTATTTAGTTTAGCAACAAGAGTTAGCACAACAATTGTAGTGTAGATGAAAACAAAAACTGCAATACAATGCAAATGCTTTCAGGCCTCGGAAAGACAAAATATTTACCACTCCTCATTCTGTTTACACTGGCAATTATGCAATCCTGCCGGAAAAACCCGAAGGAAATGACCCGGGAGGAGCTGGCTAGTGAGATTACCAGGAAGAACTACGATAAGCTGCTTCAATTTTCAAAAGAGGTTGGTATAGATCCCGCCAAATTTGCGTCCAAAGATGGTACTGCGCCCGTTTACGCGCTTCTTGAAGAAATCGGTTTCGGGCACAAACCTGCTCTGCGTTTTGTACAGAAGAAAATCGCTGCCGATACTGCGGTGCTCCGCGCCGCCGCCGAAGAACTGGTAGAAGGCAAGGACATAGAGAAAGTAATGGAGCGACTTGAACCTGTTTATCCGGTTTACAACAATCTCAAAGTAAATTATACGCGCTTACTCAAAGAGCAAAAATATGATAGCGCCGCTTTTGTGGCTGAATCCCTGAATGCATATCGCTGGATTAACAGACAAACCAAGAATGCGCCGCGCTTTGTAATGGTCAACATCAGAGGCGCTTACCTGACTGCAATGGACTCGGCAGGGAAGAATGTGATCAGAATGCGTACTGTGGTCGGAAAATCAGATACGCCAACTCCCACGATGGACACATACGCGACCAGTATTGTGACACACCCTTACTGGAATGTGCCGAAAAGCATTGCATTGAAAGAGATTTTACCTAAAGCAATGAGCGATGCAGAGTACCTATCCAGAAACAGGATTGAGATCATTGATAAAAACGGTCAGGCTGTCGATCCGACGGAAGTGGATTGGGAAGCTGCAAAGGAAAACAAATTCCCTTACCGGTTTCGTCAGGAAACGGGAGAAGACAATTCTCTTGGATTGTTGAAAGTTGAAATTAAAAACCCGCTGGCGATTTACCTGCACGATACCAATGCAAGGTACCTTTTTAAAAGCGAGCAAAGATGGAGAAGCCACGGCTGTGTGCGCGTTCAGCGACCAACCGACTTGGCTAACTACATGGCGGGCACTGAGCTGCTGAGCAGTGATTTCATGACCGAGCCTGACACTGTTTCTACGCCACCTAAGTGGCACAAACTGAAAGTCCGCATTCCGGTGTTCCTGCTTTATCTTCCGGCAGATTGTAATGAGAAAGGTGATTTGCTTTACTTCCCTGATATATACAAGAAAGGATCACCCAAAGCGCGGTTAACTTTGTCCAAGGTTAATCCGGCCAATAAAGTAGACGCTTGAAGGTATCTTTGATCGCCAGAGTAAATGAAAAGCCCGGAGCCGCCGTGCAGCAGATCAATCAGCTTTTTAGAATCTTCGACAGATACAGCTGGACAGCCAAGGCTACGGCCCAGACGACCTGTATTCTTTATAAACGATTCACTTACGTAATCAGCACCATGCATAACGATCGCCCGTTCAAGCGCGCGGTCGTTAATGCCTTTTTCCAGCCCTTCCAATCGGAGTGACAGACCATGTTTCCCTTGGTATGTACCTAATGTTTTATAAAAACCTAAACTGGATTGGTACGAGGAATTGTCATTTGAAAATCGCTCCGCAAATTCCTGTCCGGAGTTGCGGCCATGCGCTACATAAGTGTTATACAAGACTTTACGCTTGATCAAATCAATTACATAAAGGCGCTTATTTCTGGAAGACTGTGTAAAATCTGCAATCGCTAGTATCGGATTTTGCAGGTTTGCTTTTTGAAAACCATACCAGGCGCAATAGAACGCCGCCTCCGACAATCCCTTGGCTTTTAATCCAAGCGAATCATATAATGCAATCCATTCCGGCTTGGAAATGGAATCCGTATCGACTACTGAAATTTGTCTGGGTTTGGATGCATCCGCAAACGGATTAATTTGGCGGATACCTAAGGAAACACTAAGCGCAACAAATACCGCTACAAAAACTGCCTGAGCCTTCGTCATTTCTTACTGTTTTGTTGGAAAAATAAAGATTTGAACTGATAGATATGCAGGTAGCAGGTTAACAGGCAGCCCGCCTGCATTGGTTCCATTCTTCAAAATAGAGTATAGTAAGCGACTAACTATCAGCACTTAACTAAACAAAACTCACGGATTATTTCTTTTCAATACCAGCAAGAATGCGCCCGATATCATTGGCGCGGCTCATGAAGTTGAGGCTTGTATCCAGATCCTCACTGTCAATAGCAGCCTTGAATTTTTTGAGCAATTCAATGTAATCCGCGAGCGCTTTGGAGACATTGGTTTTGTTTTGGTCAAAAATCGGCGCCCACATCTGCGGTGAACTTTTAGCTAAGCGCACAGTGGAAGAAAAACCCGTGCTCGCCATATCGAATATCGCTTTTTCATCCGCCTCTTTGTCCAGAACAGTTAGTCCCAATGCAAAAGAACTGATGTGGCTGAGGTGAGATACATAAGCCAAATGCAGGTCGTGCTCCACGGGCTTCATATAATGGATCTTCATACCCGCGTCGCGCAGGAATGTTTCTACCAGACCAAGCGACTCCGGGTTACTTTTTTCTTTGTCACAGATAATGACATTTTTATGCGGCAACAGCTCCTTGAATGCAGCGCCAGGCCCTGAATTTTCGGTACCCGCCATCGGGTGAACTGCTACAAACTGGCCGCGTTTCGGGTGTGTATCCGCCAGTTTGCAGATAAGCTCCTTTGTGGATCCCAGGTCCATAATGGTACGTCCCTCGGGAAGCAGGTCGAGCATATAAGGCAGGAGCTTCAAAATCGCATCGACAGGCGTTGCAAGCACATTCAGCTCCGCGATTTGCAGGGATTCTTCCAAGCTCACGATCTCATCGACAATACCTTTTGCCAATGCAATCTTCTGATTGACAGCCGAATTATCAACACCTACAAACTTTACATTCGGATACTTTTCACGAAGAGAAAGTGCAAAAGAACCGCCCAGCAGACCTACCCCGATTATGCTTACTATCATTTTGATATTGATAAAATTGCCTCAGCCTTTGATCCGCTCTACTGCCTGCCAAATGCGTTCTTTAGGCAAACAAAGTGAAAGCCGGATATAACGCTGCCCCTTTGGACCAAAAATAAAGCCGGGAGCTATAAATACGTGTTTTTCAGTCAATAATTCATTCACCAGCTTCTCCGCTGACTCGACAGTCTCCGGTAATTTTCCCCACAGGAACATTCCTTCCTGCTTTGCGTCCCAAGTACAGCCAAGTGCATTCAATAAAGCTTCCGAAGCTTCCAATCTGCCCTGATACACTGCATTCCGCTCTTTATGCCAATCGTCTGAATTATGCAGCGCTGCTACTGCCGCCTCCTGCATTGCCCAGAACATACCCGAATCCACATTGCTTTTAATGGTCAGCACAGCTGTAATATAAGGCTTTGCAGCAGCCAGCCAGCCCATTCGCCAGCCCGCCATATTATGCGACTTGCTCATCGAGTTCAGCTCGATCGCCACCTCCTTTGCACCTTCTACGGAAAGCAGGCTTATAGGTTGTTTCTTATTCAGAACCAGGCTGTACGGATTATCGTGACAGAGTAATATCCGGTGCTTCCTGGCAAAAGCCACTGCATTCTCAAACAGTTCTACTGTGGCAGGCGCGCCTGTGGGCATGTGCGGATAGTTGAGCCACATTAGTTTCGTTTTTGCCGTCACCAAACTTTCCATTGCGTTCCAGTCGGGCTGCCAGCCATTTTCTTCCTGCAAGGGATATTCTTTCACTACTGCACCTACCATCTGGCTCACAGCCCTGTATGCCGGGTAGCCCAGCTCAGGAACCAGCACTTCATCGCCCGGATCCAAAAATGTGAGGCTGATATGTGTGATACCTTCTTTTGAGCCGATCAGCGGCAGTATCTCTGTATTGACATCGAGCTTAACACCATATTGATGATCATAAAAGTCCGCGATCGCTCCCCGGAAAGCCGGAGTACCCGTATAAGATTGATAACCATGCGCCTGCGGTTTCAAAATGGCGGTCGACAATGCTTCCAGCGTTGCCGCCGATGGCATCATATCGGGATTACCGATTCCCAGATTGATGACATCGTGTCCTTCTGCAATCAGTTTGCGCACTTCGGCGAGCTTCACAGAAAAATAGTATTCGGAAGTCTGCCTGGTGCGAAGGGCGGTTTCTATGATCATTTATAAAATCGAATTACGCTTTGGTGACTTGAACCACCAGCGGTTAATGTTCGTCCAGACTGGTCGAAACGGCGCGCAATTTACGATATTTTCCCGATGAGCCGGATTTTGCCGTCATGTATAGGAAACAAAAATCCTTTAAATTGCAAGATGAACTTTCTGCATTTTACACTTCTGATTACCCTGCTTGTGACAGGCTGCTCTCAGCCTTCTGAAAAAATAATCGTGGCCACGGCAGCAAATGTCCAGTACGTCATGAAGGAGATCAAGGCGGAATTTGAGAAAGAGTCGGGCAAGGAAATCCAGATCGTGGTGGGCTCATCGGGCAACCTGACCACCCAAATCCGCGAAGGTGCTCCATTTGATGTGTTCGTATCGGCGGACACCAAGTATCCCGGAGAGATCTTCAAAAACGGCGGTTCGGAAGAGAAACCGAAGGTGTACGCGCTCGGCTCACTGGTATTATGGTCAAAAAACATCCCGCAAGCCGAACTGAATACAGCATTGCTTGCCACTGAAAAGATCCGGAAAATCGCGATCCCAAATCCTAGAACGGCGCCTTACGGAGTGGCTGCAATGGAAGTGCTGCAATCTCAGAACTTGTTGGGCGAAACAGAATCAAAGCTGGTATACGGAGAAAGCAGCGCACAGACAGCTCAGTATATTATGTCAGGTTCTGCGGAAGCCGGTTTCAATGCATTGTCGATTGTACTCGCTCCCGAAATGAAAGGCAAAGGACAATATATCACGATTGACCCGAAGCTTCACAAACCCATTCAGCAAGCCGCTATCCTGCTCAAACACAGCGACAGCTCCCCTAAAAAACAATCCAGCAAGCAGTTCTACGACTTCTTATACTCAAAAAAAGGCCAGGCGATCCTAAGCAAATACGGGTACAATCCAATGATTGAATGAGTGAATGACTGAATGATTGAATAAAGAAGACGAGATTCATCATTACTAACTAACTCATTCAGTCATTCACTATTCGGTCATTCACTAATTCACTCATTCAATCATTCACTCATTCAATCATTCACTCATTCACTCATTCAAAACTAAAAAATGGACTACCAGCCCATCTGGCTTACATTCCGTCTCGCTACCATCACCTCGTTGATCCTGCTTGTCCTTGCCTTGCCGGTCGCATACTGGCTCGCGTTCGGGAAGTTTAAGGGACGGGGTATTGTTGAAGCCGTAATTGGACTGCCGCTGGTACTGCCGCCGTCTGTGATCGGTTTCTACCTTTTGCTGGCATTTAGTCCGTCTTACTGGTTTGGTTCGTGGATTGAAAGTGTATTTGGCCTGCGGCTTGTATTTTCATTTCCCGGTCTTGTAATTGCCTCTATTTTATATAGTCTGCCTTTTATGGTCTACCCGATCCGGGCGGGACTGCAATCTTTGCCACCCTCTTTGCGGGAAGCTTCCTATACTTTGGGTAAAAATGAATGGGAAACGTTTTTCAAAGTGCTGCTCCCCAACTGCAAACCTGCCATTCTCACTGCATTTGTTCTCACTTTCGCACATACGGTAGGTGAATTTGGAGTGGTTCTGATGATTGGCGGAAATATTCCGGGTGTTACGAAAGTTGCCTCAGTCGCTATTTACAATGAAGTGGAAGCCCTTAATTATTCCGTTGCAAATCAATATGCAATGGTACTGTTTGCAATCACCTTTGTGATTTTGCTGCTGGTTTATTCAATCAACAACCGCCTGCTTCGTGTCCGACAATCAGCTTAAAATCGCGATCAGGCATTCATTGCATACGGCAAACGGGGAATTCCCGATGGAAGTCTCATTCGCGCTGGAAAAAGGAAGCATTATGGCGCTTACCGGACCATCCGGCGCTGGAAAAACGACACTATTGAAACAAATCGCAGGACTGCAGAGTCCGCAGCAAGGTAAGATCAATTTTGACCAAACCGTCTGGCTTGACAGCGAAAACCAGCGAAACTTACCTCCCCAGCACCGGAACATCGGTTTTGTTTTTCAGGATTACGCATTATTTCCCAATATGACCGTTGTGGAAAATTTAAAATACGCATTGTCAAAAGGTTCTGATCCTACAATTGTCAACGAGCTGCTGGCTGCCACAGGACTTGATCAGCTCAGCCACAGAAAGCCCAACCAGCTTTCAGGCGGACAGCAGCAGCGGGTCGCACTGGCAAGAGCATTGGTGCGCAAGCCCGGACTTCTGCTGCTTGATGAACCGTTCTCTGCGGTAGATCCTGAAATGCGGTATCAATTGCAGGAGTTAATCCTGCAATTTCACACAAACTATCGTTTTACTGCAATCATTGTCACGCACGAAACAGCCGAAATATTCCGCCTGGCAGATCAAGTTGGCGTAATGGAGAATGGCAAGCTCACCCGTTTTGGTGCACCCGCAACTATTTACCTGAATACCAATGCACCGGAAGAAAGCTTGTTCATCCACGGCGAAGTGCTGAGATCGGAGATAGCAGAAGACCAGCTATTAGTTGATGTTTTGATTGAAAGTAAAATCCGCAGAATCAGGCTCCCGCTTACTATGCAAAGTGAGATAGTTGTGGGAAGAAAGTTTGCATTGAAATATCCGCTGCAATCCCCGCAAATTTCCTGGATAAGCTGATTGGAAAGCTACCTGAATGGAAAAGTAACTTTCAAGTACGTTTGTCTTTTCCCCCTGGAATCTATTTAAACCAGTATATGAAGCTATTTTTCAAACTCGCACAAATCGCATTTTTCGTTTTACCACTTCTTGCAATGCGGCAGGATAAGCCACTTAAAGTCATTTTCTTCGGCGATTCAATAACCCAGGCTGGTGTAAATCCGACGGGGTACATCACCCAAATGGGTGAAATGCTGAAAGCAAAAAATCAGGGAGCTCAGTACGAGCTGGTAGGCGCGGGAATCGGCGGGAACAAAGTATATGATCTGTACCTGAGACTGGAAGACGACGTGCTCTCCAAAAAGCCGGACATCGTTTTTATTTATGTCGGCATCAATGATGTTTGGCACAAGGCTTCCTCCGGCACCGGTACAGATGCGGATAAATACGTAAAGTTCTATGAAGCGCTGATCAGGAAAATGAAAGCCCAGAACATCCGCGTGATTGTCTGCACACCGACTGTGATTGGTGAAAGAAACGACAATTCAAACCAGCAGGATGGAGATCTCAACCAATACTCCAAGCTGATCCGTGAGATAGCAACCAGAAACGGTTTGCAGCTCTGCGATTTACGCAAGCATTTCACCGAATACCTCGCTCAAAACAATCCCGAAAACAAAGAAAAAGGAATCCTGACAACCGACCGTGTACACTTAACGGAGGCCGGTAACAAATTTTTGGCAGAGAAGATGATGGAGGCGTTGGTTCAGAAATAAAGCATGCGGCGGCAACCCTGATTCCGTCGGCTAAAGCCGGCGGAAAAAGATTTATTTGTCTGTATAAAACGGGCTATCTCCCGTAATTTACATCTCCGACTTCCCATCATAAATCCCTAACTTGCCTCCAAACCAAAACCACCTTCCCCATGACACATACTACCCAAAAAATCCACGAAGGTCGCAATCTCAAACGCTTTCGCGAAATGCTTGGCATTAAACAAGACTTTCTCGCATTCGAACTTGGCGAAGATTGGAACCAGCAAAAGGTCTCCTTATTAGAACAAAAGGAAAAGATCGAATCCGGAATTTTGGAGCAGG
This sequence comes from Dyadobacter crusticola DSM 16708, assembly GCF_000701505.1. Lineage (GTDB taxonomy): Bacteria > Bacteroidota > Bacteroidia > Cytophagales > Spirosomataceae > Dyadobacter > Dyadobacter crusticola. The sequence goes on from NZ_KL370787.1 coordinate 313,600, forward strand.
TCTCTGCTATATTGAAGATACCCGCTGAGGCGATTCGCAATTTTGATGAAGAGAAAGCTGTGAATGTTATATCGAACACTTTTCAAGAATTCCACGACCAATCAGGCGGTGTCAATTTTCAGCCAACCTACAATATAAATCCATTCGAAAAATGGCTGGAAGCTATGGACGAAAATAGACGTCTGACTGCCGAGCTGCTCAAAGCCAAAGATGAGACGATAAGGATGTTGGAAAAAATTATCGGAACAGGTAAGTTTCAATGATAGTCAAATCGGATTATCCACAAATATGGTTCTATATCCGATGAAGTGATTTGAGGGATTGTTGTAAGGCATTTGCCGGTTTTGAAGGCGGAGATCGAGGGACTATTCTCATAAATTATTTTCGCCAAGTTATGGAAGGGTCTTCGACGCATTCCAGTTCCATAATCTCGTTTGACTGAATAACAAGTTTGAAGAAACTTAGAATATCAGCACTAATAGAGATTAAGAGCTCGTCAGTTACCCCAGTTATTGCCAGTCCATCAACGAAATTCATTTCTCGTCCTCTATATGAAATTTGGCTTTGTTTTGGCGAGCCGTCGAGTGGCCTATGAATCCCATTGTTGTGTATTCCATTTCTTATAAATGCCAACACTCTCATAGCTTTCCATTCATCATTCGTTTGAAGCCCTAAATGTTTGAATGTCGCAGACTGCAAAGAATAATAGCTTCCTTTATTCACTCCTAAGTAATTTGCAATTATTCTAGAAAACGCCTCAACTATTGACGAAACGTTATAGATGTACCCATTTTTATAGAACGTGTGTAGGTCAAAATTGATTGATCTAGCGTCTTGCATAGTGTCAAGTGACAGAAGCTTTGCAAGATTCTCAGGATGAACGTAATTGTCTCTTATAAAAACCAAGCTAACATTGTATTGAGTGAGCAAGTTATATAGCTGACCTAGAATGCGCACTCTCAGATCTCTTTCTATATTCCACTTAGAATTGATCGCACAAATTGAATCACGATACAACTTTACGCGATCCCTGACAGTTTCGTATCCATTAATAGTCGCTTTCAGTATTACATTTTCCTGCATTTTGGAAATTAATGAGATTAACTAAAGTCACTTTGCATGCTCAATTGAAAGACAAAAGGCTATTTTCTATATACCAATGTTTTATAAGGAAACTCTTCCTAGTAATAACAGAAAGGGTTTCCTTATAAAAATTAATACCTAACTCACCACAACTTGTCAGGGTACTCTCCTGACTCGTGCAGTGCAGCCAGCGATGCTTGTACGTTTGGCTTGTCTTCTGGGTACGTAACGCCGAACCAATCCGACGAGCTGCGGAAAACGCGGCAGTTACCCAGTTTGCCTTCGATGATCTTGGTCATCACAGTCGGTATGTAGAACTCCGCTTTGGGCGTGTTGATATTTTCTCTTGCGTAAGTTTCGAAAAATTCCTTCGTCAGCGGAAACATGGTTGGCTTAAAACCCCAGAAGTTCATAGAAACAGGCGTTTCAGGTGCGAGCTCCGTCTTCGCTCCGTCCTCTTCAAAATAGATTACCCCTTCCTCTTCAAAGATCTTGGTGCGCTCTACAACGGATTTCAGGTTGTGGTCTTCGCGCTCAATGCAGATCCCGCGGGACACTGTTCCATTTTCAGACAGAGTCCTTTTCAATTCATATCCGATCATCGCGTGCTGCGTGTCATCGGTGTCATTTTGAAGAAATTCCGCCATCGTTTCGAATGCGTCCCGACCGTAAAAATCATCCGCATTGATCACAGCAAAAGGCGTGTCGGTTTGATCCCAGGCGCACAAGGTGGCGTGGCCCGTTCCCCACGGCTTGGTACGCTCCACCTTTCCCAGATCTTCCGGAACGTAGGATTGTATGCCCTGGATTGCAAAGTCAAAGTCGATCTTGCCTGTTAGTTTTGGAGTAAAAATAGCTTCCGCGCTGTCCTTGATTTCCTGACGAACGATGAACACTACTTTCCCAAAACCGCTTCTGATTGCATCATATAGCGAGTAATCGATAATCGTCTCTCCATTTGGTCCAAACTGATCAAGCTGTTTGATACCTCCGTAGCGACTGCCTATTCCGGCGGCCAGAATCAAAAGAGTTGGTTTCATTTAATTGTATTTAAAAAAGCCTTGTGGTGTATAAAATATGCGGGCAAAATAAGGCCATTCAAAACGATAAAAAAAACGCGCCCCGTTAATCAGGACGCGTTTCAGAAAAATAAAATATTTTAAAATTTATACCGCAAAGCTTTCACCGCATCCGCAGGTACGGGTTGCATTCGGGTTGATAAACTGGAAACCTTTGCCATTCAGCCCGTCGGAAAAATCGAGCGTAGTTCCAGCGAGGTATAGCAAGCTTTTCTTATCTACAATGATCTTCACTCCCTTATCTTCAAAAACCATATCAGTAGGCTTTGATTCGGAGTTGAATTCCAGGTTGTATGTCAAACCGGAACATCCGCCTCCGAGAACACCGACCCTGATCTGATAATCGTCAGCAAATCCGTCCGCATTACGGAGTTCAACAATTTTGTTTTTGGCGGTATCGCTTACAGTAACCATGATTTTTTATTTTTTAACTACACTTTTAAACATTCCGAACCTTCGAGAAAGTTCAGCAACAGCCAGAAAAAGCACCTATTCTGTTAAGATAGCGGCGCCTTCCTGATTAATGGAAGAAACGTGTAAACCGGCTGCGATTCCGGCTTCGGCAAACCGCGCGATCATTGCATTACCTGCTTTTTGCGCATTTTCAATTCCCCGGCTTAATGCAAACATGGATGGACCCGCCCCGGAAATACTGCAACCCAGCGCACCGTTTTCAATGGCCGCCTGCTTCACTTCTTTAAATTCCGGGATCAGAATGGAGCGCACCGGCTCGATGATCACATCCACCATCGAGCGGCTGATCAGGTCATAATCTGCTTTCATTAACCCAGCCACCAATCCGGCTACATTACCCATTTGGGCAATCGTGTTTTTCAACGAAACCTCGTTACGCAATATAAAACGCGCATCTTTCGTATTGATCTCAATATCAGGATGCACCAGCGTGCAGTACAGATCGTCGGGTACGGGGATCGTAAAAACGTCGAGCGGATTGTAGCTTCTGATCACCACGAAACCGCCCAGCAGCGACGGACCTACGTTATCCGCATGCGCCGAACCTGAGGCAATGCGCTCACCTTCCATTGCAAAAGGCAGCAGCTCCTCGCGGGTAAGTGGCTTGCCAAGCATTTCATTGATCGCTACCACACCAGCTACCGCACTGGCAGCACTGGATCCCATTCCGCTGCCCAGGGGCATATTCTTATGCAAAACAACTTCGCAGCCAAAATCGGAGATCCCGAGGTGTTTCAGCAAATGCAGCATTACGCCCGTCACCGAATTCTTCGACGCATTCCTAGGCAGGCGACCATCATCTCCGGTTATGTCTTTGATAACAATGCCCGGTTCATCACGGCGGCGCAGCTCCACGGTATCCCCCGGCTCCTTGATCGCAAAACCAAATATATCAAACCCGCAAGCCACATTAGCAACCGTAGCAGGGGCAAAAGCTTTTACAAAATTCACTTTAAGTAGTTGTTAGCTATTAAATATTGCACCGAAACATTGAAAAAAAACTCGGCGTCGGCAAATGCCTCAATAGCATCTGTTTCTTCCATTTTGGAGTAGCTATAATCAGCAAGCTGACTTTTTTTAAATGTTCTTTTCAAAAGTTCTTCCAGTCTTCGAGGCAATTTGTTGGTTAATATCAATTCTCGATAAAAAGCAGCATGCGTTTTTTGCAGTGATCTAACCCTTAAACTTTTTACCGAAAGCAGTGCCTGAATACTATGATACATAGTATAATATGCTCTGTTTACAGCAAAATCGAATCGACTCTTTTCGAGTAGATGCTGTGTGTCTGTTAAAGATTCGAGCGCCCTTGCCAAGATCCGTTCGACTGTAATCTCTTTCATTTAGCTCCATTGTTTGATACACAAGTGATCTTTAATGGAACGTGAGTACTTTCAAATAATACTTTGTAATAGTATTTAACACATCACCCCAAATAGCTGCTGATACTCATGATGTCGGCGAAAACGCCTGAGGCGGTAACTTCTGCGCCGGCGCCGGGACCTTTGATTACGAGCGGACGGTCTTTGTAGCGTTCTGTCGTAAACGAAATGATGTTATCACTGCCCGATAAAGTGTAAAAAGGATGTGCCGGGCCGACTGTTTTCAGCTCGATCGTCGCCTTTCCATTTTCCAGTGTAGCGATATAGCGGAGCTTTTCCTGGTTCGCTTCTGCACTGGCCTGTTTCTCAGCAAAATAATTGTTTGATATTTCGAGCTCCCTGAAAAAAGCATCCACTGTGGGCGCATTCAGACAGTTACCCGGTAATATCTGTGAAATCACGATTTCTTCCGGTTCAAGCGGCACGCCTACTTCGCGAGCCAGGATCAGGATTTTCCTCCCTACATCAGCCCCGCTCAGATCGTCGCGCGGATCCGGCTCGGTAAATCCTTTTGCCTTCGCCTCTTTCACCACGTCAACAAACCGGTTTTCGGAATTGAAGTTGTTGAAGATGTAAGACAAGGTACCCGACAAAATCGCCTCAATCTTCAAAAATTTATCCCCACTCGCCATCAAGCCCTGAATGGTATTGATGATCGGCAAGCCGGCGCCTACATTGGTTTCATATAAAAACTTAACCCCCCGCTGCAAAGCTGTGCGCTGCAGCGACACGTATTCAGAATAGGAACCGGAATTCGCTACCTTATTGGGTGTTACCACCGAAATGCTTGCATCCAGCAGAATCTGATAGTATTGTACAATATCCTTGTCCGAAGTACAATCCACGAAAACGCTGTTGGGCAGGTTGAGCTCAATCATTCGCTGCACAAATGCCGGCAGGCTTGTTTTCACGCCCTCGTCCATGACCCGGTCGCGCCAGTTTTCTGGTTTGATCCCGTCCGGATCTAGCAACATCTTTTTTGTATTTGACAAACCTGCAATATTCAGGTTCAATAATTTTTCCTCTCTGAGGTATTTGGTCTGATTGCGGATCTGCTCGATCAATGTACCGCCGATCAGCCCCACTCCTACTATAAACAGGTTCAGCGAGCGGGTTTCTGACTGGAAGAAAACGCCGTGAATTGCATTCAATGCTTTCGAAAGGTCACTTTTTGCAATCACAACCGAAATATTCAGCTCCGAAGAACCCTGTGCAGTTGCTACGACATTGATACCATTCTTGCCTAAAACCGAAAACAGCTTACCCGAAACGCCGGTGCTCTTCTTCATTCCTTCGCCGACTATCGCAATAATCGAGAGGTTTTTTTCAATGGAAATACTATCAATATGTCCGAGGCTGATCTCTATCGCAAACTCCTTTTCCAATATCTCAGTTGCTTTCTGCGCATTTTTGGGATCAATGGAAAAACAGATCGAATGTTCGGAAGAAGCCTGCGAGATCAGGATAACACTGATTGCATTCAGGGAAAGAGCCGTAAAAAGCCTACCCGAAATCCCTGCAACACCGATCATCCCGCTCCCCTGAATATTCACCAGCGCGATCTCATCAATGGACGAAATCCCAGTGATCGCATATTCCTTCCCATTCGCGGCCTTTTGAACATAAGTACCTTCAAATGCAGTATTAAAAGTGTTCAGAACTTTCAGCGTGATATTCTTGGCAAAGGCCGGCTGCAAGCTTGGCGGGTAAATGACTTTCGCACCAAAGTGTGAAAGCTCCATCGCTTCCGCATAAGAAATAGAAGGGATTGTAAATGCATTGGTCACCTTACGCGGGTCGGCCGTCATCATACCATCCACATCCGTCCATATTTCAATGGAATTTGCATCCAGCGCCGCCCCGAGAATGGAAGCTGTATAATCCGAGCCGCCGCGTCCCAAAGTGGTGGTCACTCCCTCGGCCGTGGAAGCGATGAAGCCCGTTACGCATTGCAATGCAGCGTTTTTGGCAAAATATTCGAGTATCTGCTTATTGGTTATTTCAAAATTCACATCGCCCATTCCATAAGTTGCATTGGTATGGATGATCTGGCGGGCGTCGCAGAATTCGGCGTCGATGCCTTTGCTTTTCAGGATTTCGGTAATCACCATTGTAGATAGCCGCTCTCCGAAACTCATGATCAGGTCCAGCGTACGCTCGGAAAGTTCCTTGATCCAGGATACGCCTCTCAATATATCTTCAAGCTCGTTGAAAAGCCCACGTATAGCTGCAAACGTACTGCTCTGGTTTTTGACGGGAATCAACCCTCTGACCACCGCAAAATGCCTTTCCTCCACACCTTTCAGGAATTCAATGTAATCCGTATTGCCGCCTGCGGCCATTTTACCGATCTCAATCAGCCTGTTTGTGACCCCGCCCATTGCAGAAAATACGACCGCGAAACGCTCGCCTTTCGCAAGGTTTTCTTCGAGGATACTGATCACTGTTTTAATGCTGTCAACCGAACCGACAGAGGTGCCGCCAAATTTAAGAACCTTCATTGAACGCAATATTCGAATTACACTTGATTTACAGCCGAATTGGCCGTTTCTGTACTTAACGCAAATATAGCAATTCAAACGCCCCATACTTCATAGATATACCGAAATGACGGCCGCACCTCTTTTCCGTCGAAGAACCTGCATGGACATACTCAGGCGGAATAATCATTATATGAAGATGTTTTTCTAAAATATAAAATTTCAAACAATTTGATTATAACAGATTAATATTTTGAGTTAATGTTTTTACAAGAATTTAAATTTTATCAATTTGAATAAGCATAGAATATTATTTGCCTAACTACCAATTTTCACTCCTTAAATATTCAATTATGAGAAAGAGCTTTACTCTAAGCTGTTTGTCCTTTCTGATCCTGCTCTCCGCAGTCAGCTTCGGACAAGAACTCAACCTGAAAGGGAAAGTGCAGTCCTCGGACGGAAATTTGCCCGGCGCCAGCATCCTTATCAAAGGAACCAGCCGCGGAAGCACAACCGACGCCGACGGTCAATTCACCATCAGCGCTCCTGCAAATGCAACCCTGGTGGTTTCTTTCATCGGCTACAAAACGCTTGAAGTACCCGTGGGATCAAAGACCACATTTGACATTACGCTTGAACAGGACGCGACCCAGTTTAACGAAATCGTGGTTACTGCATTGGGTATAGCCCGGGAGAAAAAAGCATTGGGTTATGCAGTACAAGAAGTAAATGGCAAAACGCTGACCCAGGCGCGGGAAACCAACCTCGTGAACTCACTTTCAGGCAGGCTGGCTGGCGTACAGGTAACTAGCTCCAATGGCGCACCAGGATCTTCTTCCCGAATGATCATCCGCGGTGCAAGTTCTATCGGAAGCAACAACCAGCCACTTTTTGTGGTGGACGGCGTGCCTGTCGACAACAGCAACTTCGGTTCCGGGACCGGTATTGACTATGGTAATGCGGCTGCCTCCATTAACCCCGACGATGTGGAGTCTATTAACGTTTTGAAAGGTCCAAGCGCTGCGGCTCTTTACGGATCGCGAGGGGCTAATGGCGTGGTTTTGATCACCACCAAAAGCGGCAAAGGTTCAAAAGGGATCGGTGTTTCATTTAATACGAATACCGCATTTGAAAGTCCGTTCAGGTTACCTGAGTGGCAGAATGAATACGGACAAGGCGCAAAAGGCTTGTTTTCGTATGTGGACGGAGCGGGCGGCGGTTTCAATGATGGTGTGGACGAAAGCTGGGGACCAAAGCTCGACGGCCGTCTGCTGCCGCAATTTGATTCTCCAATCGGTGCAGATGGAAAGCGTACGCCAACTCCCTGGGTAGCGCATCCGGATAATGTCGACAAGTTTTTTGAAACCGGACGGACCCTGACCAACAACATCGCAATCACCGGCGGAAGCGATAAAGCAGATTTCCGCTTGTCTTTTACGGACCTGAACCAAACCGGCATTCTTCCGAACACCAATTACAAACGCCGGACTGTTGCATTGAATGCAGGCTGGAACCTGACCAAAAAGCTAAGCGTACGCGCAACCGGTAACTATGTCCGCGACGGCAGCGACAACCGCAACAACTTCGGACTTTATTTCATCTGGTTCGGTCGCCAGGTGGATATGGACAAACTGACCAACTATCAAAAGCCCGGCAGCATTTACCAATACAACTGGAACGATAACTACTGGACGAATCCTTACTACCTGCTCAACCTGAGCACCCGTGCAAATGACCGCGACCGGCTTTATGGTAACATCTCGGCCACCTACAAGTTTACCGACTGGCTGAGCCTCACCGCCCGCAGTGGTACCGATTTCTATGAAGACCGCCGTAAGACCAAAACAGCAGCACGCCAGGCGAGACTAGGCTCCTCCGCGCTTTTCGACGCTTACAATGAAGAGCAGATTTTCGTAAGAGAGTCAAATTCCGACTTCCTTTTGAATGCAACGAAAAAGTTCGGCGAATTTGATGTGACTGCGAATATCGGAGGTAACCACCGCAGCAACTATGCGCAACGCAATTACATGGGAGCTACTGAGCTCGCTATTCCCCGTGTTTTCAACATGGGTAACTCCCGCCAGAGACCGGTGACTGAAAACAGCTTTATCCAGAAAACAGTGAACAGCTTATACGCTTCGGCGAATCTGGGCTTCCGCAGTTATCTGTTTGTTGACCTCACCGCAAGAAACGACTGGTCGAGCTCACTACCGAGCGACAACCGCTCTTACTTCTACCCTTCTGCTGCGGTAAGCGCCATTGTTACCGATATGTTTGATGTAAAATCATCCATTCTTTCTTTTGCAAAACTACGTGCTGGCTGGGCACGCGTAGGGAACGATACAGATCCTTACCGCCTCACAAGTACTTACAAATACGAAAATCCCTGGGGCAGCACACCGAGCCTTTCCGAAAACAATGCATTATTAAATGCCGCATTAAAACCCGAAATCACATCTTCCTACGAGATCGGAACAGATATCAGGTTGTGGCAAAACAAGATTGGCCTCGATGTTACTTACTACAAAAAGATTTCTTCCAACCAGATCCTCGATGTAAACATTTCGAACTCGACAGGGTATTTGTCCAAACTTTTGAATGCAGGCAAAATCGAAAACCAGGGAGTGGAGATCCAGCTGACTGCTACGCCGGTGAAGACGAATTCATTTCAATGGGATATTGGTTTGAACTGGGCCAAAAACAAAAACAAGGTGGTTGAGCTTGCCAATAATCTCACAACCTATCAGCTGAACACCAGCTACAACGCATTGACGCAAACCACATCTACCAACAGTTTCCGAGGCTTGTCGGTGGAAGCACGCGTGGGCCAGCCTTATGGTACATTCTTTGGCAAAGGTTTTCTCCGTGCGCCGGATGGTCAGATCGTGTACGATGCGCAGGGTTACCCGGTAATAGATCCTGTGAGCCGCGTACTGGGTAACTTCACTCCCGACTGGATCGGCGGTTTCTCCAACACTTTCCGCTACAAAAACCTTTCACTAAGCACATTGATCGACGTAAAACACGGCGGGGATATCTTCTCGCAATCGATCAACATCGGCCGCTACACGGGTGTTCTGAAAGAAACTACATTGGGCAGAGAGGATGGTATAATCGGCGCAGGTGTTGTAAACATCGGCACAGCCGCTGCGCCAGAGTACGTAGCGAACGAAAAGCGGATAACCTCAGAAGAGTACCACCACAAATACTACCTGCTTACCAACAACGAAAACACAATTTTCGACGCGAGCTATGTGAAGCTGCGCGAGGTGAAGCTGACTTATATGCTGTCCGGCCAGGTTTTCAAAAAGCTGCCATTCCGCGACATAGCAGTCTCAGTAGTAGGAAGGAACCTTGCATTGCTGAAAAGCAACCTGCCGCACATCGATCCTGAAACCAGCTATTATAACGATGGTAACTTACAGGGGATCGAAAACGGCCAGATCCCGACAACCAGAACAGTTGGGTTCAACATCAGTTTCAACCTATAATCCATTACCTCAACTGATTTTATCATGAAAAGCATCATACATTCATTCAGATCAAAAACACTGCTGGCGGCTTCCATTCTCTGCCTCTCGGCTTGTACCGGCGATTTTGACGAAATCAACACCAATAACAACAGCGCAGCAAGCGGTACAGCCGATCTTTTTCTGCCGCACGGGATCCAGAGTGCGGTTGACCTTTACTGGGGTGGTTCTATCGGGCAGGATGTGGGCGACGGTTTTGTACAGCACTGGGCGCGCATTCAATACACCGATGTAGACCAGTATACCGTTTCTGCCGACGTTTTTACTTCCGGCTGGCAGACTTTGTACATTGAGTCGCTTGCGGATTTCCAGCGGATCAACAAGATCGCGCAGGAATCGGGGAACACCAACTATGCGGCTGTGGCAACAATCATGCGCTCCTGGGTTTTCTGTTTGCTGACCGACATTTATGGTGATATCCCGTACACGGATGCATTGCAGGGTTTGGAAGATAAGTTGCTGCCAAAGTACGATGCGCAAAAGAATGTGTACGCCGGCTTGATTGCAGAGCTGAAAACCGCAGGCGAGTCCATTGATGTGGCCGACAAAAACAAGGCAATTGCAGGAGATATCCTCTTCAATGGTAACCTCACCAAATGGAAAAAGTTTGCCAATACACTGAGCCTGCGCATTCTGAGCCGGATGATCGACAAAGCTGACGCACCGATTGACGTAAAAAGCGAGATTGCACGCATTCTGAGCGACCCTGCCAAGTACCCGGTACTGGAATCGAATGCAGATAATGTGCAGCTGAACTACCTCGACGCAACCAATAACAACAACCCGATCAACCAGAACCGCAAAACCCGCGACGACCATCGCGTAAGTGCAACTTTGGTAAACAAGCTGCTTGCATTGGGCGACGGCAGACTTGCGGTATATGCCAATAAACCGGCTGACGGAGGCGAATACAAGGGAGTACCCAACGGTTTGTCTTCATCTGACGCAAACGCGTTGGGACTTTCAAAAACCTCGAAAGTAGGCGACTACTTCGTGGCAGCTACTGCGCCTGGTGTGCTGATCAGCTACGCAGAGCTGCTGTTCCTTAAAGCGGAGTTCGCATACAAGGGAGTTGCAGCTGCGGGTACCGCGTCGAAAAACTACTCCGATGCAATTACTGCTTCTTTTGCCCAATACAAATTGACTGTGCCGGACACTTATCTGACAACAAATGCATTGAAGCCGGGCGCAGAAGGTTTTACCCAGATGATGGAGCAAAAGTGGATCGCATTGTACGGCCAGGGCGTAGAAGCCTGGACTGAGTACCGGCGCACCGGCTTGCCCGCGCTTGTACCGCCCGCATTGAATACCAATGGAAATGTTATTCCGACCAGACTACCCTATCCAGGTTCCGAAGAATCGCTGAACTTTGACAATTACAGCGCGGCGCTGGCAGCCCAGGGTGGAAAGAATGACATGAAAATGAAGCTCTGGTTTGCCAAATAAACAGCAAACCATTGTACAAAAAGAAAACCGGTCAGGCTTGCGGCGCCAGACCGGTTTTCTTTTTTATTTTATATAAACTAAAATGCGATCCCCAATCCCGCGCCTACGTTCACCACACCCACAAACCGCTTTTCACTTATCGGCTCAGCAAATTCAAAACTGCCTCTTACTGCTCGGATTGTCACATCTTTCAGTTCTGCCTGACCACCAATTACGTCTCCGCTCAGTTGAAAGAACAAATTTCCAACGATAGGAAACCGCAAGCTCGCTCCGCCAGAAAGTCCTAATGCAGAAGTTGATGCTGGTTTGAGGTCAACTGTGATTGGTTCGCCGCCCGCTTCGGAAATTCCGACCAGGTTGACAGACGGTGAATCCGCCCAGATTTTCCCTACCTGCCCGTGAACTTCGATCTGAGCGCGGCCCATATTGAGGTAAAATGCCGGTCCGATCATCAATGCATTGAATTTCCATTTTGAAACTTTCGCATCCCACAGAAAAGTCTCATTCAGTACCTCAGCGTAATCATTGGCTTTGTCTACAATCGGCTGGGAAATGGTTGTGTTCAGGTTCATACTCCCGGATGCCCGCAACCCAAATCCGCGGCTAAGACGGAAGTCAAAGTTAGCTTGTCCAAAGTAGCCTGAGCCCGCCAGACCCGAGAATGGATCGTCGAGTTTTTCACGCGCCAGTTCACCTACCGGTAAGCTGTAACCTGCTGTTACAGAAAGAAAGCTCCTGGTATTCTGTCCGTAACTCCGGCCGCAGATCAATGCGAAAAACAAGATTGACAATGCAGGGTATCTGAGGGAAATCTTCATGAATATTGGCTTAAAATGTGACGAAATGGGGGTAATGGAACGAATTTCCACTTATGCTAACACCAAACATAGAGGTTTTATTACATTAAAATTCCACCTACTTAGTTTGGGGAAATTTTATCAACACAATGTTATATAAATGGCCCGGAGCGCTTGATTTTGGGCTTGGTATAAAAATGGTAGGTGTCTGTTCAAACTAAATCATTGAACCATGGACAGTCGAGAAACAGACAAAGAAGCAAGAGCTACCAAGAATACCAAGAACGTTTGGAAATGGATCCTTGGAGTTGGTATCGTTTTGATGGCCATCGCTTTCTGGGGAGGTTTTTTCAACCACGACGAAAATTTCCAGGAGTCTGACACTCCTTCACAAAGTGCAGCAGGATCCGACACAGTAGCCACAGATACTGCTAACCAAATGCCTGCCGATACCGTAATGGAGCATGTAAGGGGTACAAACTAGGTTACCGGATCAATGCTTCCCACAATATTTCGACCGGGTGCTTCGCTTTGCGTCCGGTGCCATCTTTAATCTGGTGGCGACAACTGGTTCCGGAAGCAGCGATGATGACCTCATCGGGTTGCTGCCGGACAGTTGGAAAAAGCACCAGCTCGCCGATTTGCATGGAGACTTCATAATGTTCCTCTTCATATCCGAACGAACCTGCCATTCCACAGCATCCTGAAGGAATAAGCTGAGTCTGGTAATTTTCAGGAAGCGACAGCATTTTCTTGGAAGCGCTTAATGTAGATAATGCTTTTTGGTGACAGTGCCCGTGCAGCTTGATAAGCTGCTTTTTTTGTGTAAAAACAGATTTATTGATCCGTTTTGCGTCAATTTCCCGGGCTATAAATTCTTCAAACAGCAATGCATTTGCGGAGATTTTCTGTGCATCGTCACGCTGCTTTTCTGGCACCAAATCAATGTATTCGTCCCTGAATGAGAGAATTGCCGAAGGTTCAATCCCGATCAGCGGCGTTTCGTAGGTAATTTTGTCTTTTAACAAACTGACATTTTCAATGGCCAGCTTTTGCGCTTCTTTCACAAAGCCTTTGGATAAATACGAGCGGCCGGATTCTGTGTGTTTTGGAAAGATCACTTCATACCCCAAAGCTTCCAAAAGTTCAACCGCTTTCTTACCGATCTCAACATCGTTATAGTTGGTAAATTCATCACAGAACAGGTACACTGTTCCGATCCGGGATACATTTACCGTCGGCTTTTTTCTCTTTTTCCACCATTGTGACAGCGTTTGCGATGCAAGCGAAGGCATACTGCGGTCGGGGTGGAAACCTACCATTTTGTTTGCTACTTTTCGCAATGCAGGCTGGCCGAATACGCCATTGAATGCCCAGGGCGCAATGGAAGCTAGCCTCATTTGTTTCGAAAAGTTGGCGATCAGCTTGCTGCGGGTTGGGATACCGTGGGTTTCATAATATTGCTGCGTGAACTCGGCCTTCATTTTACCAATATCCACACTGGACGGGCATTCCGATTTACAGCCTTTGCAGGAGAGACACAGATCAAGTATCTCTTTCACCATTGCCTGCGTTGTCGACTTTTGTTTTTCTTTAATCGGAGTGAAATATTGCCTCAAAATATTGGCGCGTGCTCGGGTGGTATCTCGTTCGCGGCGGGTCGCCATGTAGCTGGGGCACATGGTACCGCCGGTTAGTTCCGTTTTCCGGCAGTCGCCTGAGCCGCTGCATTTCTCGGCAAGCCGCAGAATACCCTCCTGCTTGCTGAAATCGAAAATAGTTTTAATCGCGGGCTGAGCTTGATCCTGCTGGTATCTCAGGAATTCGTTCATCGGCGGGGTATCCACGATTTTGTTTGCATTGAAAATGCCGTCGGGGTCCCAGATCCGCTTTACCTGCCTGAACATTTCGTACACTTCCTCGCCCATCATAAATGGGATAAACTCTCCGCGCAATCTTCCATCGCCGTGCTCTCCCGAAAGTGCGCCATTGTACTTTTTAACCAAAGCCGCGGTATCTGCTAAAACCTGTCTGAACAGCGACTTACCTTCCGAGGTTTTCAAATTGATCATCGGCTCTACGTGCAGCTCGCCGGCGCCTGCGTGTGCATAGTACGATGCGTGCAAATTGTGCGAACGCAGCAGCAATTCTACTTCTTCAATATAAGCAGGTAAGTCTTCGACCGCCACTGCGCAATCTTCTATCAAATTGACAGGCTGCGTATCACCGGGCAGATTTCGTATCAAACCCAAACCAGCCTTTCGTATATCCCAGGCTTTATTTGCATCATCGCCAAAGAGTAACGGGTATGCATATCCCAGCTGCTGTTCCCGGAGCTGGCTTACCAATGCACTGGCTTGCGCTTCTACTGCCCCATTGTCGTTTCCCCAAAATTCCACCATCAGCATCGCCGCGGGGTCGCCCTGCATAAAGAAGCGATTTTGTGAATACACATTATGGTCTTTGGTAAAATCCATAATGTACTTATCCACCAGCTCGGAAGCTTTCGGATTAAATTTCATGGCAAGCTGGTTGGCGTGCAATGCTTCGGCTACGGAATTGGTATGAATGCAAACCACTCCGACAGAAGCCGGCGGAACATCGACCAATGCGAGCTTGGCTTCGGTTACAAAACACAAGGTACCTTCCGAGCCAGCGATCAGGTTGCAGAGATTGATACTTCCATTCTCAAAATTGCGCACCAATGCATCCAGCGCATAGCCGGAGTTGCGGCGGGTAACTGTTGGCTTTGGAAACTGTTTTTTAATCAGTTCCTGATCAACAGGATTGGAAATCAGCCCGAACATACCTGCCAGAACCGCCTGCTCCCGTCCGCTTTTCGCCTGCTTTTCGGCAATCTTTTTGGTAAAATCAGGTATTGGATTATTTGTAAAAACTGTTTCTTGCCCGTCTGAAAGCAATGCATTTACTTCCAGCAGATTACCCCTCGTATCTCCCCAGGTAATGGAATGCAGCCCGCAGGAATTGTTCCCGATCATCCCCCCGACCATCGCCCGGCTGGCCGTGGAAGTTTCCGGTCCGAATAACAACCCATAAGGTGCGAGGTACTTATTCAGATCATCGCGGATTACGCCCGGTTGCACCCGCACCCATTTTTCAGCCTGGTTGACTTCCAGTATTTTGTTAAAATGCTTGGAAATATCTACCACAATCCCCTTTCCCACCACCTGCCCCGCCAGCGAAGTACCGGCCGCTCTCGGAATGAGGGTTACCTTGTTGGTTTTTGCAAATTCAATCAAAGCTTTGATATCCTGAACATTCCGCGGCAATGCTACTGCCACCGGTAACTCCTGGTAAACCGACGCGTCAGTCGCATAAATGGACTTCTGAGCGCTATGTAATGTAGAATTATCAAAATACAGCTCACCTTCGAATCGGGAGCGTAGCGCATTGAACTGGATTTGGGAAACGGGACTCATGATGAACAAGCGAAAAATGCCTGGCTAAATTAACGCACAAATGTTAGTTATTGTCCGGTTAACGAAAATTGACCAGCTTCATTTGACCAGGACGGTGCACAAAGCCGAAATTCCATTACGTATATTGGCACAATTTTTACACACGAGTCTTACAAAAAACCGTCACTAATCGAGAACATGAAAAAAATTACCATACTGATACTCACACTATTCAGCTTCTCTGCCTTCGCGCAAAATACTGCTATCATTACGCTTTCCGTTTCCAAGCAAGGACCTGTGAACGTGACGCTGATCAGCGAGGATGTTCACTTCCACCCCAATCTGGGCATTGGGCTGGCTGATGCGAAACTGGAACCTGTTATGGCGGTTAACTTTGCTGAAAAAGCAAGTGAGAAAGCAGTAATACAGCTCAGCAAACCCCAGATGATGCGGCTGCAGTACAGCGGCAACGGGCTTAATAAAACCTGGATGCTTTTCATGCAGCCGGGCGACGACCTGACCATCAATTTTGCAGAAAACAATGATATAACTTTCTCTGGCAAGAATGCGAATTATCAGACTTTCCTGAAAAACTACTTTCTCGAAAACCAATATCAGTACCTGCCTGTATTTGGCTATAAACCTTCTCAAATCGACAACAAAAGCGTGATCGCCCAGAGCGACAGCTTGAAGAAAGTGCGGCTGGAAGCTTACGAGAAATTCAAAACCACCAATCCGGCTGTACCTGCATTTGAAGCTTACGTGCTCGCGACTACCGCCACGGAGCCTGCTACCACCCGCAGATTGATACAGGAAAGAATTATGCGTCGCAACCGTGTCGGGCAACTCGATGCCACACAACGTAAAGAGTTGGAAGATGCCACACTTGCAGATTTCAAAATTATGCCCGACGACGCATTACTGAGCCAGGCGTATCGTGATGAGCTCCGTAACTGGGCGTTAATTCCATCTACCCGAAAATATCCGCTGAATTCTCAGACGCGTTACGAGATCAGTCCGGAAGCATTGAAAGATGTATACGCATTCAGCAAAGAACAATTGGCGCAGTATCCCAAACAACGGGAATACCTGCTTACTTACTGGCTCAACTACGCTGCTACTGCAATCCCGAACGTAGAAACTGCTAAAACGCTGCTCGCAGATTATAAAACGACTTTCCCGCAATCTGAAAACGCGGCCTATATCGCGAAATTAATTGATACAAAATCTGCATTGCAGCCTGGCGCGCAGCTCGCGGATGTTACCCTGCTTGCACCCGACAGCAGCGCAGTGACCGTTGCTTCTTTGCAGGGAAAGCCGGTTTGCATGGTATTTTCTTTCAGCATCGGTCAGCACGAGCCTGGCCTGAAAGCTTTGGAAGATAAGTACGGATCGAAAGTGACTTTTGTTTACGTCTCCGTGGCGCCTGGTATTCCGCTTGCTACCTGGAAACAATATGCAAAAGAGCGGCCGAATGTGAAGCATTTGTGGGCTTCGGATGAAAATATAGAGGTTTTGAAAGACAAATACGCGATCGATATTCGCTACCCGTTTCTAGTCGCCGACGCTTCCGGCAAGATCGTCAACCGCTGGATACCGCAGGAATTTCCGGACAACCCAACACTGGCAGCTGAATTGCAGAAAGTTGCGAAATAGAAATGAAAGCGCGGAGAAGTTATCCGCGCTTTTTTTATGCAAAAACCCGGATACTGTGCAGAGAATCTACCTGCTGGTAGTCGATGTGCAAGTCATAATTGTCACAGATCTGCTTCACACTAGCAAGCCCCGCACAAAGACTTTTATAATCGTGCTGCATTTTGGAGGACATTTTTAGCATTACCTCGTTAAACTCAGATAATTCGCTGTCTGCAAGTTCCAGCTTTCTGTTTTTGGTCCAGTCAAATCCTTGAGTTTGTGAGGGGAGACTTTTTAAGATACCTTCAAACGATAAAAGCCGCTATCCGCGGCTTTCATCGTTTGAATCAAAACTTAAAATTACTTCCTGCTATACGTATCCATTGTCGCTTGCGGGAAGGTTCTCAGGATATCTGACATGGTGTTTTTAACCATTGTTTCGCGGTCTTCCTTCTTGGTTGGCGCTTTTACCTTGCCGGAAGCCCAGCCCTGCCAGATCATTCTGTCGCTGTTTTTCTGATAGATATTCAGGATAAAGCGACTTTCCTGGTAGTTATAGGTAGAAATGTTGTTTCCACCACCGTACCACCACATATAAGGCGAGTACATGTTGTTAGAGCGTACTTGCTGACGGTCTTTCACATCTGTCATAAATCTGACAATCAGTTCAGGACTCTGCTGGTCGTACTTATAACCCTTCGCTTCCATTACTTCTTTCACTGCATCACCCAGTCGTCTTCTGTTCAATTCGCTACCCAGCAGAGGGTCATTTTCCATGTTATGTTCTGCCTCTACTTTGAAGGTTTTGAATTGCTTTAAATTAACCGAGGAATCGTAATCGTAACTAACCTGAAGGGCCTGGCTGCACGCCATTATCAGCACTCCCGCCACAACCGCTACACCGGCGGATTTTATCAACTTCACTATGCTTTTCATCTTTTTGATTGAACGTTTAGTTTAACAATATATCTGACAGTTTCCGAGGGCAAAAGGTTTAAAATGATCGGAAAACAATGTATAAAACTCATTTTTTGTCAGATTGTTATGCGCGCCTATAAATTTCATACCAGCAACAAAAAAAGCGCCCGGCATAACCGGACGAGAGCACTGGGAATGTATTGCGGACCACAAACTTTTGGATCAATCTAAATGGTTTTATAGTCAGGATGAACGTAGGGGGAACGATACTCGCGCGCCAGTAATGCGGTCGCTTCTCTATCTCCAACAATTTCGCGTTTTACAGGATCATAAACAAGCGACCTTCCGGTTTTCATAGAGAGATTTGCGAGAATACAGCTGGCAGTCGAAATGTGGCCTTCTTCAATATCGGCAACCGGCTTACTGCTGTTATCGATTGCGCTCAGAAAATCAAGCATGTGAAGCCGGGTAGCGGGTGCTGCATTGAGCTCAATTCTGTCTTCTTTCAAATCTTCAGGATACTTTTCTTTTTCATAAACAACATCTTTATGGATCTTTTCGCCTTTACCCTGCGGAATGAAATCATACGCCATAGTACTTGCCCAAAGCGTGCCTTTTTCACCATACAATGTAAATGACCAGGGATAATCCGGATTATTTGGCGTTCCCCAGGTGCGATGCTGCCACACACAATTCAGTCCGTCGTATTCAAAAATGGCAGACTGTGTATCCGAGATATTGGACTTACCTTCTTTCTGAACATAAATACCTCCTGTTGAGCTGATCTTTTTGGGCCAGCCGAGTTTCAGCATCCAGCGCACCGTATCGAACATGTGCACGCACATATCTCCTGTGATCCCATTTCCATATTCCATAAATGTGCGCCACCAGCGGATGTGCGGGAGCCCGTCGTAGGGCCGCAGGGGCGCCGGACCAGTCCACTTTTCATAATCCAGAAACGCCGGAACTGCTTCCACAGGCGGGTTACCGTTGTTGCGCATGTGAAAGTAGCAGCACATTTCTACGTGGGAAATTTTGCCTAGCAGACCTGCGTCAACGATATTTTTCTTGGCATCAATTAGATGCGGCGTGCTTTTCCGCTGCGTCCCTACCTGCACTACTTTCTTATATTTTCGCGCAGCAGCTACCATAGCTTCGCCTTCCATTACATCCACACTGATCGGCTTCTGTACATACACGTGCGCGCCGGCTTTCACGGCGTCGATCATCTGCAATGCGTGCCAATGGTCGGGTGTACCGATGAGGACTATGTCCATCTCATTTTCTGCAAGCATTTTCTGGTAATCGCCATACAGCTTCGGCACTTTGCCGGATTTCTGCCGCCGGCTAACGAGTTTCCCGGCTTCATTCAACTGATTTTTGTCCACATCACAAAGCGCCAAAACCTCCACAGGAGCCACCTGGATCAACCTGAACAAATCACTTTTCCCGTACCAGCCCGTACCGATCAGTCCTACGCGCAAAGTTTTAGCCGGATTAATCAGGTCCATTCCTCTTGCGCCGAAAGTCGAAAGCGCCAGCGCCGCAGTAGCCCCATGTAAAAAGCTGCGGCGGTTGATATTGAAAGTGTTCATTCGTTACTGGTTTTATTCAAAATCAATGTGAAATGCTACTAAAAGCGAAGGCAGGTCCCGGATTTACTTTACAAAAACAGCTTGTTACTATTTATGCAACCTGACGTCTAATAGAATTGGTATCCAAGTTTTCTATGAAGTCAGAATCCTATGCGTTCACGCACGACGAATCGTGCTGCTATTTTGAATTTTTGAGTCAGGGTGAGTTTAAGGAGGATCGGAAGGTTGTCTTGTATTCCTCAATGGACTCTAACAAGTATAACTTATGCCTGGGGCATGTACTTCCAAATGGCGATCTGTGCGACTTAACAGTCAGCAATAATGGGGATATGAACAAAATTATTGCAACTGTTATTGAAACAATATCCATTTTCCTAGGCAAGGATCAGTCGCGATCAATTTATTTTACCGGAAGTACTCCATCTCGTACCCGACTTTACCGGGCGATAATCAGTCGGGAATTTCATGAAGCGAAAAAATATTATGAAATTTATGGAGTTCCGCAGACTGGGCAAGAGCCTTTCAGCGCAGATACCAACTATATAGGCTTTTCAATAACACCTAAACGCACATTAAATGAAAACAATTGATAAATCAAAGAGACGAATTCCAAGAGAGGTGATCACCTACCCTACGATCGAAGCATTCGTTGAAGCGAAGATGAAGATCGTCCGTGAACAGCTGAAAGAAGTTGATTTTTCACTTTTCGACAAGGACAAGAAGTAACTACTACTTAAAAGTGCATAATATTATGCAGCAACATCAAATCTGATATCCATCTGCTCTAACAGTTCAAGCAGTTGTTCTGTTAGCTGTTTTTTGAAATCCTTGAATTGTTGAACTGCAAGCACATCGACGTTTTCTTCCTATTCGTGCCATGCTATTGCGCTATTGGCTCTTGCAATTTTTTCCAAAGTCAGCTGAATCTCACTTTGAACTTGTTAAAAAGGTTTCATCACAATAATATTCTAATTATCCCTTTTCTAACATTCTGGCGGTTTCTCAAAAAAAAGAGTTGTCCGTCGAGACAATCTATCCAGATTTCTACTATCGACAACTTCATTCGTGAGACTAGCCCTTTGATTTCAGTGTATATTTTCGATCGCTCCTCATTAAACAAGA
Organism: Dyadobacter crusticola DSM 16708; assembly: GCF_000701505.1. Taxonomy (GTDB): domain Bacteria; phylum Bacteroidota; class Bacteroidia; order Cytophagales; family Spirosomataceae; genus Dyadobacter; species Dyadobacter crusticola. The sequence continues at coordinate 334,557 of NZ_KL370787.1, forward strand.
AGTAGTGCTCAAACGTCTCCAGATCTATCTCGATTAATTCGTACGGCATTAAATGACCATATCCGTCAAATCAAGTGTGTGCATCTTCAATTAGCGTGTTAATTAATCAGTTACGCTACTTCAAAAACTCCCCCACATTCTCCTTCGTCACCAGCTGAAAAGGAATCAGCACTTCCTTTTCAAATGCTTCCTTTTTTGCCGCTTTCACTGCTGTTTCGATTGCCTTGCTGCCTTGTTCTTTTGCATTTTGGAAGACGGTAGCGTCCAAAGAACCTTTCTTCACGGCTTGCAATGCGTCGGGAATAGCGTCTACGCTTACTACGATCACCTTATTTTTCAACCCGGCGGCTTCCAATGCTTTTACTGCACCCATTCCCATTTCATCATTGTGAGCGAAGATCGCATTGATCTGTGAGCCGTAAGATTGGATCCAGTTTTCGGTTAAAGACATTCCCTTGGCGCGGTCCCATTCGCCGGTTTGCTCGGCAAGCAGCTTTATGCCCGGGTTCGCTTTCAGGATTTCTTTTGCGCCATTATCTCTTTTTAACTGCGCCGCCTGCCCCATAAAACCGTGCATCATCAAGATATTACCCTTGCCGCCCAGCTTATCAACCAAATACCGCATCGCGATCCGGGCGGACTCCGTATCATCGGAGCCAATGAATGCAGTTGGTTTCGCAGAAGTTTCCGAGTTTACATTGATGATCGGGATATTAGCGTTCATCGCGAGCTTGACAGCCGGCGAGCTTGCCTCTACTTCGCAGGGATTCATGATAATCGCATCAACGCCTTGTGCAATGAAACTTTCCACCTGTTCCACCTGCTTCAAAGCCGAACGTTCAGCATCAACCGTGATCAGCTCCACACCCAGCTCTTTCGCCTTCGCCTCCATTTCGTCACTCACATTCACGATAAATTCATTCTGCATACTCAGCATCGTAGCGCCGATCACCAGCTTCTCGCCAGAAGATTCACCAGATTTCCCATCCGAAGATTGATTGCAACCTGACAAGAGAGCGCCGGCGATAAATGCAGCAAAAATTGAGTTGATTTTCATAAGTACTTCGACTATCGGCTTTCGGCCATCAAGAAATTAATATTTAAAATCCTCCGTTCTCCCTTTCCTCCCTTCTTCCTTCCTCCAATATTCATTCCTTCTTCCCAAACCCATCCAGCACCACTGCGCCGATGATGATAACGCCCATCACGACCTGCTGGTAATAGGAAGTTACATTGAGCAGGTCCAGACTATTGCTGATCACACCGATCAATAATGCACCTATTAGTGTTCCAGTCATCGTACCTGTTCCGCCGGAAGTACTTGTACCACCTATAATCGCTGCTGCGATCGCATCCAGCTCGAACCCCGCTCCTGCATTCGGCTGACCGGTTGTGATCCGGGCAGTGAGTAAAATCCCACCCATTGCAGAAAGTATCCCGCAAATGGTATAAACCCACATTTTTACATTGCCTACCCGAATTCCCGAAGCACGCGCGGCCGGCTCGTTCCCACCTACCGCGTACATATATCTGCCCAAAACGGTTTTGTTCAAAATCACCGCACAAACTGCAAATGCGACGATCAGAATGACGATTGGGAATGGAATACCAAAAATGTTTCCTCCGCCAATGAAGTTGAAAGTATCGGACAAATTGGAAATCGGACGGCCTTTACTAATGATCAAAGCAAGACCTCGCCCGATTGTCATCGTACCCAGCGTAACGATAAATGGGGGCACTTTGCTTTTAGTGATCACCAGCCCATTGAATGCGCCGAACAGCAATCCGCTGCCGATACCCGCTAACAAAGGAACCGCAAGAGGATAGGTATCCGGATGCGCAAAGGTAGCCGCCACCACGCCCGTCACCGCCACCATCGAACCAAGCGAAAGATCAATTCCTCCGGTAATGATCACAAACGTCACCCCGAATGCAAGCAATGCATTGATAGACACCTGCGTGCCGATAATCAGCAAATTGGAAACCGTAAAAAATCGCGGCGTACTGAAAGCCAGCACAATACAAAGAATGAGAAACGCCAGGTATATGCCGTATTGGCCAAATTTGGTGAGGCGGAAGTTTTGAGTTTGGAGCATGGGGTTACTTCGGCTATCGGCAGTCGGCCGTCGGCTTTTTTAGTTTTTATGTGGTTATACTTTCTGACAAATGAGTAATTAAGCATTTGATGGAAATAACGCAAAAAGCCGAAAGCTGACTGCCGACAGCCGACAGCCCTAAACTACCGCCCTCCTCATAATCAACTCCTGCGTCGCCTCCTCTCTTGACAACGTTGCCGTTTGCCTGCCTTTTGACAGCACGATAATCCGGTCGCACATACCCAAAATTTCGGGCAGTTCAGACGAGATCAGGACGATCGCCATTCCTTCTTCCGCCAGGTTTCGTATCAATTTATATATCTCGAATTTCGCCCCTATATCCACGCCTCTCGTTGGTTCGTCTAATATAATCAGCCGCGGAGCAGCCAGTAACACTTTACCTATCACTACTTTCTGCTGATTTCCGCCGCTCAGATTTGTCACGTTCTGGCCCATCCCGGCAGTCTTGATCCGCAAATCAGCGATCACTTGCGCAGTTGCGGCTTCTTCACTTTTGGTATCGATAAAAATGCCTTTCCGATGGCGATTCATGCTCGATAATGTGACATTATCTTTGACGGACATTCCCGGAATAAAACCCAACCCCTTTCTATCCTCGCTCACATAGCCAATGCCGCTTTTCAAGGCTTTTAATGGTGAGTTGATCTGCACGGTTTCACCCGCGATCCTGATCGTCCCCTCATCCAGTTTGTCCAAACCGTAAATCGCACGCGCAATTTCAGTCCGCCCCGCGCCCATTAACCCGGACAATCCTAAGATTTCACCTGCGTGAACGGCAAAATTGATATCAGAGAATTTTCCTTTTCTCCCCAGATTTTCGACAGACAGGATTTCTTCTTTGATCTCCCTGGTTCCTTCTGGAAATAACTGCCCGATTTCTCGTCCAACCATCATGGAAATCAGCGTGTTCTGATCCAGTTCGTCGGCCCTTTTTGTTCCAATGTATTTACCGTCCCGCAAAACAGTAATCGTATCCGAGATCCGGAAAATCTCGTCCATTTTGTGAGATATATAAATGATACTGACACCCTTCGCTTTGAGGTCACGGATCATTTTGAACAGCATCTCTACCTCTTTATCCGAAATCGCAGAGGTTGGCTCGTCCATGACAATCACCTTCGCATCGTTCGAAACAGCCTTCGCAATCTCCACCATTTGCATTTGCGCGACGCTCAGGTGCTTCATTTTGGTATTAGGAGAAATGTCGACGCCAAGCTGTCGCAGGATCTGCGCCGATTTTTTGTTGATCTCTGAATCGTCCAGCCAGGCGGGTATCCAGCTTGTTTTCGGTGCAAATGCCTTTTCTCTTCCCAAAAAAATATTCTGTGCTACGGTCAACTCCGGTATAATCAGGATTTCCTGGTGGATCATTGAGATTCCTTTTTTGAGCGTATCGCCGACATTGCTGTCGTGCAGATTTTCACCCTCAAAAATGATCTCGCCCGAATCCGGCGCAAGTAAGCCGATCAGGATTTTCATGAATGTCGACTTACCCGCACCATTTTCGCCCATCAATGCATGCACTTCCCCTCTCCGCAGATTAAAGCTGACATGATCCAGCGCCTTAATCCCCGAAAACGATTTCGAAAGTTGGTTGACAGTAAGAATAAATTCCGGCATAAGTCAATTTAAGAAGGCTTTAACCCCAACCTGAATACTCAGCAAGTGGTTAAAGCCCTTTTTTATTTTTGGCAAAAAAATGGAGTTAGCCTTCCCATTCCACGCCGGTATCCTTCCATGACTTGGAAGCCGCCGAATCGAGTACCGCTTCGCACACTTTCTGAGTTTCGTAAGCATCCTTAAAAGTAGGCGAGCAAGGTTCGCCGGTTTGCAGACTTTCGAAGAAATCGGCAGCCTGGTGAATGAACGAATGCTCATAACCAATGCTGGTCCCAGGAATCCACCAGCGCTTCATATAAGGCTGGTCGCTATCCGTAACCAGGATCGATCTCCAACCACGCACAATCGATTCGTCGCTGTGATCGAAGTATTCCAGACGGTTCAAATCGTGCAGGTCCCAGCGAATGGAAGCGTGCTCTCCATTGATTTCAAATGTATAAAGCGCCTTATGCCCGCGCGCATAACGTGTTGATTCAAATAGCCCCAGCGAACCATTTTCGAAATGGCAATGGAAAATACAGGCATCGTCGATACCTACCTTTTTCTTCTCGCCGCTGCCTGTATGTACGCGTTCTTTGATGAAAGTCTCAGTCACAGCCGATACATCTTTGATACCGCCATTGATCCACATTGCGGTATCAATGCAATGCGCAAGCAAGTCGCCCGTTACACCGGAACCAGCTGCGTCCACATCCAAACGCCACGTGGCAGCACCTCCCTGCGGTACGTCGGGATTAATCGTCCAATCCTGCAGGAAATTAGCGCGGTAATGGAAAATGCGCCCCAGCTTACCGGAATCAACGATTTGTTTAGCCAGAGTAACCGCAGGAACGCGACGGTAGTTGTACCAAACTGTATTTTTCACACCTGCTTTTTCAATGGCTTCCACCATCTGTTTGGCTTCGTCCAATGTTCTGGCAAGCGGTTTTTCGCAAAGGATCATTTTACCGGCAGCAGCGGCAGCCAATGCGATTTCGGCGTGGGTATCGTTGGGCGTACAGATATCAACCGCGTCGATATCGTCGCGCTCGATGATCCTTCTCCAATCTGTCTCATAAGAAGCGTAGCCCCACTGTTCGGCGAAAGCTTTCACTTTTTCTTCGTTACGGGAGCAAACAGCCTGCAATACAGGGCGGTATTCGAGCTCAGGGAAGAAGTCCCCGATGCGTTTATATCCATTGGAATGCGTGCGTCCCATCAGCCCGCTTCCTATTAATGCTATTCTTATTTCTTTTTTCTCCATAAAATTGATTGCTATCTATCTCTGTTCCGTCGGCTGAAGCCGACGGCAAGTGGATGTTTTTGTACGATGCTTTGCCGGATGCGGTGGCTGGTAATTTCCAATCATCCATTTCCGTCGACTTCAGTCGACGGGAGAGGCGCTGCTCCTGGGATTATGCCTCCTGGTACCAGCCGTGGGCTTTTCTTACGTTGATCAATGCAGCCAGGATATCATTCCAGGTTTGCTGATTCGTCATTACTTCGTTCGGAAACATGCAGCCGTCCCAACAGATATGGCGGAATGCTTTGGTTACTTCGCCATTTTCATCCCGCATCCAGAAACCCGCGTCTTTTGTGATATCAAGCTTGCCATTTGGATCGGTAGCCAGACAGTGACGTCCCGTTTTATCGTGCGAACCCGTTCCGTGTACCGTTCCGTCGTTTTGCGCAACGTGGAAATCGAAAGTGTACGGACGAAGCGCTGCGGTCATTTTCTTTAAACCTTCTTCCTGGGCAATGCGATCTCCCCATTGAAAACCTTCGGGCAGGATACGGTCCTCAGGCGCATTGTACCCGAGCAGGTACAGGAAAGTGTGTGACATATCCGCCTGGAAACCCATATTCGGACGGTCAACCGCTTTCAGTGTTTCAAGCATTGTTTTCCAGCTATGCATTCCACCCCAGCAGATCTCACCTTCGGCCGCCAGCTTTTCACCAAAATCAGCAGCTACGTCACATGCGCGGCGCCACGTTTCGGCGATTTGCCTGGTATTTCCGGCAGGGTCAGCGGCCCAGGCTTCGGGCGAGCAAGCCGAATCCACGCGAATAACGCCGCCTTTACGAACACCCAGGTCACGCAGTTTTTTACCAAATTCGCAAGCTATGCGGACTTGATTAACAAATTCATCGCGTGCTTCCTGAGTACCCATTGCGGAGCCCGCCCATACATTCGCAACCAAACTGCCCACTTCCAGACCCAATGCATTCAGCTTATCAGCAAGTCGCCTTGGTCCGTCCTCGGTATTCATATAAATGCCTACATGCGGATCGAACAGACCAATATCAATACCGTCGAACTTGATACCGTCTACCTCAGCAGCGGCGGTATGTTCGAGCATGGTATCAAATGAAATAATCGGCTCAGAGTCAGAGCCCTTTCCAACAATCCCAGGCCAGGTGGCATTGTGGAGTTTAGGATAATTATTTTCAGGCATGGTTTAAGAAGTTAGTTTTTAGATACTTCGGCCGTTGGCAGTCAGCTTTCGGCTTCGAAGATTATTTATTTGAAAATTGGCTTATTCCAATGATTAAGGTCTTCACCCGGCTTTTCGACTGCTGATAGCCGACCGCCGAAGTTCCCTACAACACCAAATCCGGGTTTCCTGGGCCGAAGTGTTTCAAGATTACAATCGGATCCGTTTTGGATGGATTGCTGATTACAACTCCCTGCACTGCTGCTTTTTCGCTCACAAAGAATTCATCATTTGTCAGTTGTCCGTAGCGGATCAATGCAGGGGTTTCGATATCCCACTCACCGAATTTACCGTGGCCTTGCATGACTATCATTCCGTATGCAGCAGCATCCGTGATAGTTACAGTTTGTCCGGGGAACACGGTTAGCTCCTTGGCACTATAAGCTTCGTTTTTGTAGCAAATCCAGTTTTCGCTGTATCCTTCTTCCGCCATTTCAGCTACATCTTTCACCGGTTTGGGACGCATGAAGTGCTTTTCCATCAAATTTGGGTTGACATTCAAATCCCAATCAATTACTTCCATCAACAGGTCATAATCGCCGATTCTGTCTTTAGGAGTTCCCTTCCAAAGCAATTCTTCCGGAATAACGGCCTCGTTCACAAGCGATTGATACATCGCAAAAATGTCTGATGCTTTTTGAGGCTCATAAGTACACAAGCTGCCCGGCGCATGTAGCATACCAGGAGGCACATCCCACCCTGTCCCGGGTTCCAGGCGAAATGCCTGAGAGTAGTTGGTGATCTTGTTGTCGCCCTTGGTAAAGTTCATCAGGCACTCCTTGATTTGCTCTTTTGTAGTACCGGGCGCGATACCAATGAATGTGTATGGAAAATCGCCCCCGTGGTTGTTGAGTTGAGGCGGGAAATAGTAGGCTTCCGGCTTTCCGTTTTGGCCCACCATTGCAGCGTGCTCATCTCTGTGGTGAATATGGTGCGGAAGCGGACCCATGTTATCGAAAAACTTGGAGTACATGGGCCAGCTTTTGTATTGATCCCAGAGTCTTTCTCCTATGATTTCACCTTTCAGCTCATCAACCGCGTCCCGCAATGTTACTTTCTGGACTCCTGACTCATCTTCCAAAACAATTTGGCTCAAACCTTCATTGTCGCCGGTCAGCGGTCCGTTTTCAGCCGGAGTAGTGGAAGACAGCCAACGTTCGTCGATCCCTCCTCTTTCTCCACCCAATACATAATAATCATCGGGGTGTAATTTGATCCTGCGGCCGGGAACGCAAAATGAGCGCGGCACCCACGTAGGAGCCAAACGCAATATTCCTTTTCCCTGCTCCAACGCCTTCTCAGCTATACTTGAAAGTCCCATTGTTTATATTGAAAGTTGGTTTAGTTGATTGTACTTGATTTAGTTATTGCAAGCTTCATTTATGTAATGCTTCTTATCAATGCTCCCTTCTTTGTCATGCTGAGCGCAGCTTAACAAGGTCATTTAAGCTGTCGTCACCTTCAAAAGCAACTCTTCAATCGCCTCCTTTTCAGTCAGCACATTGAGTTCGAGCTCGTAAAGTCTTGTTTCTTCCGGTTCTATGAAGATCAGCGTTCCGTCCTTCCTTGCTTTTGCTTGTCCCGACAGCGGGTGCGTGCTGGGCTCAAGGCCGGTCACGTATTCTCCTTTTCCCCAATGCTGCCAGTTGGCCAGCCAGGGCAGCTGCTCTTTTTTCCATTTCAAAGCCACAGCGAGGCCTAATTTTTCATTATGTAAACCGCAAATGCTATCCCCGAAAATATCTGCTTCCACGTCAATCAATGCTACTTCTTCTCCTGTTCCGAGGTGACTTTCGAGCGGTGCCGGGCATTTTTTAAATGGATTACCTTCTTTAAAGATCTTTGCATTTTCCTCGCCATGGCGCGGGTGCCATTTTCCGTTCCAGAGAATATCTGTACCCTCGTCGGCCAGCGGCCAGCCGAAGTTGAAATGGTACAAAAGCATATGCGGCGCCGGTGTATTCGCCCGGTTTGTGACTTCATCCTGAATGCGAATCCCGGGTTTTCCCAAGGTGGCCGATATGGTTCTTTTTAGTTCAAAACTGGGGCCAAAAGGCTTGGTTTCGCGGATTATGCCTGTTATGCTCATTTCCAGCTGACCTTTCCTCAGATCCGGCTGCACAATCGAAATAAGCTCGGCAGGTGCATTCCCGATCAAACCGTGCAGTCCGCGATCACCATACTCATCTGATTCTGGTCCGCCTGCGTGAGAAAGGCCGCAAGTGGTAAGCAGGCCGCCGCCGAAAGTCCGGAGCCAGTCGATGCCTTTATCCGAAAAAGGCTGCGGATAAGTTACGCCCACGTGACTGATCCAGGCCAGACTGTGCTCGTTATAGAATGCCTCTGCAATGTCCATTGCCCTGTCTAGCACTACCTTAAAACGCAGCCCGGTGCCTGTATTCACCCACGCGATCCGGGTACCTCGCCCCGCGCCATTGTCCAGTACAGATGTTTCAATACCACCTACCTGCGCGTGATTTGACACCTTATCTATCCAGTCCTGGTTTATTGAATCGGCACTTTCCATTATTTTTATTACTAAATAGTATAATACTAAAAGCTAAAAAGAGTATTTTTTTAATGTTCTTACAGGCTTTGTTCCCTTTTTGTCACCCTCCTGAGCGCAGTCGAAGGGCAGGCGTTTGCGCTACTCCCTTCGACTGCGCTCAGGGTGACAAGCGGGATAGCTCACGGTGACGAGGCAGTGCTGCTCAGGCTGATACGCTTTTCAACCAATCCCTCACCCTTCCATTAAAGTCTTCCGTATCCTCAAAATGAAACGCATGTCCCAGTTTTTCATACAAAAACAGCTCTGCGCCGGAGATACCTTTTGCTACTTCCTCCGCCATCCACACCGGCGTGAAAATATCTTCGCGCCCGCCAATCACGAGCGTCGGTTTATCAATTTTATGTAAATCGGGCAATGCGTTATGGTTGATGCAAGCAGCGGCTTGTCCCTCTAAACCATGTAAAGGCTGCGGAAATGCACCATAAGCATCTTGCTGCCTGCCCTGCGCGAGATCCGCGTGCTTTTCAGCATTGTCCCACGACGATTTGGAGTAGATCAGCAATTGAATGTACAAACTGAACTCCTCCGGCCTGAACCTCGCCTTGGCATTCATAATATGCTGAAAAAGCCCTTTTGCATAATTGTCGCAGCGAGCCCACGGGCACATTAATATCAGCGATTTTACCCTTTCAGGATGGCGGATTGCCAGTTGCTGTGCGATAGTACTGCCCATGGAGCAGCCGATTACATGCACATTCTCCAAACCCAGCGAGTCCAGCAGCCCCGCGTAATCATCCGCCATTTGCTCCGAGGAGTAAGGTCCGGCCGGTTTATCTGTCAACCCGACCCCGCGATTATCACCAATGATACAGCGGAAATGATGCTTCCAATCCGCCACATGCACATTCCAGACCGAACCAGGAGCTGTTATTCCCATAATCAAAAGCAGCGGCTCCCCTGAACCGCGCTCTTCATAGTACATGTTTATTGCATTGGTCTTGATGGTGGGCATATTGTTGGGGACTTCGGCTTTCGGCAGTCAGTCGTCGGCCTTTATTTTTTTAAATGTTTATCAAGATTAGGTAAGGTAGCTGGCTGCTAATTGCTAACAGCTGATAGCCGAAAGCTGATAGCCGACCGCCGAAAGCCGAAGTCACTTAAGTCCCGGCACCAGCGTTTCCCGGATCCACTTTCCGTCATGCAAAGTCACGTAATCGGGATCGTCCAGGGCTTCGGCTCCTTCGTCTTCACAGATAATCCAGCCCTTGTAATTGATATCTTTTAGCCACTGGGTTACCCCGAGCAGGTCCACATTTCCATTTCCCATCAATGCAAATTCAGGTGCTCCGTCCCAATCCTTGAAATGCACGTGGTTGATAAGCGCCTCGTACTCCTTCATTTTGGAAAGCGGGTCCATTCCCCCGTTAATAATGTGGCCAACGTCCGGCGTCCAGCCCGTAGCCGAGATATCCAGCGATTCAAGTACGATCTTGTAATCTTCCTCGGTGCGGATAATGGATGAATGGGGCGAATTGGGATGGTAACTGCACGGAATGCTTTTTTCAGCGGCCCTTCTTGATACTGTGTTGACAATATTGATGAGGTTCGCCTGGCGCTGAGCCAGGTTGTGCCGGCCACTCGGGATCTGCACTGTATTCAGGATAGCACCCGGAAAGCGCTGCAATACCCTGATCGCATGATCGGCTATCTCTCTTTCGCGCTCCGTCTCTTCGGCTTCATTCCAGTCCAATGCAAGCGCCAATGCGGCCAGCTCTATGTTTTGTTCCCTTAATTTCGCTTCCAGCAGGTCCGGATCAACCAACTCGCCCATCCAGGTGAAAATCGGCTGAATGCCACTGAAACCAGCTTTTGAAATTACCTCGATCATGTGCCCGAGCTGGCCTTCATACGTTTTACCGTTGCCGCTCATAAACCAGGTATATACCTCAGAACCGAAACGAAATGGAAGTTGTACTGACATTATTTTTAAATCTGTTTGGTCAAAAACTAAAATCAAGGTGCCTTTTTCTTCACAATCTCATTTCTTCACAATCTCACCAGGCATGATCAGCGAATCAAATCCAGCCAGATCGGCCGGTTTTACATTGGCTTTGTATCCATTGAAATTGAAAGTGGTGGGCTTGTAAGGGCCGACGAATGCGATATTGTTAGTGGGCTTAATGGACTTCTCCATGCCCAGTCCCCAGAACATGGCGTTCACTGCCATTCTCCGGAAGCCTTCATTCAGCAGGTCTTCGGAAGCTCCGTGCGTAGTTGTAAAAGATCTCCCTTTTTGCCCGCTTTCTACCTGGTATTCCTTGATCCAGGCGACCGGCAACAACTCTTTTGTGGGATCCGGTGCGGAAGTGGCGGTCATTCCGTTTAACACTTGTCCCCGCGCGAGTACCGTACCTTTCGGTTCGGCAGTATACCCGCCCGATTGTACCCACACATCTTTCACCCCGGTCATAATCGGGTGCACGGCTTCTGATTGCTCAATGATCAGCTTCGAAGACTGCTTGTGGTTGGTACCATAATGCGACACCCAGGTTTCGCCAAGTACCACTTCCCCGAAACCATCTTTCCAGCTTGTTTTATCACCCTTGTAGTTCCAGGTATAATGTTCCCATTTAGGATCATTTTTTATTTCAAATGCGTGTGTAGATGTGCGGAAAGCTACGATTGGTCCGCCGCGTTTGATATACTTATCCATGTGCTGCATTTGTTGATCCTCGAAATGCGCAAACCGCATGAAAATCACCAGCAGATCGGCTCTATCGAGCACTTCCAATCCTTTCAGGTTCGAGCTGCCGGGCAGGATATTGCCTGCGTCGTCCAGCCCCCAGATGACCGTGCAGGTAAAACCATACCGTTTTGCCATAATCCGCGCCAGCGCAGGCAGCGATTCTTCACTGCGGTATTCGTGGTCGGTAGCAACGAAAACGATGTTTTTACCCAAACCGGGGCCTTTGGCACCTTTGTAAACAACCTGATATCTGGAAGCGTCACCCTGCGCGAATGCAGAGAAATTCAGCAGAAGGAAGAGGAGAAGAAATTGCAGGTTGCGGGTCATAGTGGCTAGTTTACATCGGCTTTCGGCAGTCGGCTTTCGGCCTTTTACTGTTTCTCTTTCGGTTTTTACAACCTCGTGTTAGGAGGTTAATCTGGTCACGATGACGAAGTCCATCGCAAAAAAGGCGACTGCCGAAAGCCGACAGCCGAAGTCACTTATAATCCATGCTTCAAACACATCTCCCTGATAAACCGGTAGCCATTTTCAGCGATATCCCAGGGTTCATTAAACTCCCGCCACACGCCGATTGCATTGGCAAAGCCCGGATCGTTTCTTGAAAATGCTTCGATCGTAAGCCAGCCCTGATAGTTGATGGCGGCTAATCCTGCAAATGCATCATCCCACAAGATTTGACCGGTACCTGGTGTCCCGCGATCGTTTTCACTGATGTGAACGTGGGCTAGTACCGGCGCGATGGTCTGCAATGCGGTACCATATTTCTTTTCTTCAATATTGGAATGATGCGTGTCAAACATCGCGCGTACATTCGGGTGATTGGCGGCGGTCACCAGTTTGTGAAGCTGCTCCATGGTGTTGCACAGGTAGCACTCGAAACGGTTGAGTGCCTCCAATGCAAATGTGATATTGGCCTGTGCCGCATATTCCGCAGCCGCATTCAATACTTCGCCGGCCAATGCATATTCCTGATTCTCAGCCGGCCGATTTACAAAAACGGTATGTGCCGAATGGAATGGTCCGCAAATGATTTTCGCATTCAGATCATGCGCACGATCAACTGCCCATTTGATCTTATCCAAAGCTCTTTGGCGTACCTCTACGGACTCGCTCACAGGATTTTCATCCGCGCCCAAGGTCATTACCGCAGTAGTTTCCAGTCCAAGATCCTTGGTATAACCGCCCATTCGCTGGTAAGCAGCCGATTCCTGAGGCCCGAGATAAAATTCCACACCATCGTAACCGATACCTTTCAGCCTGTCGATAATCGGAAATAAATCATCCGACACTGACGCCGTCCAGGCAAGTACATTGAATCCTATTTTGTTCATTAAACTATTATATTTTTGAACAATGAAACGCTTCAATATCACAATATTGAAGGGAATATAAACGCAAACAGTTGAGTCCACTAGCAGATACCACCAATCTTTGATCGCTCGATATTCCGAAATCATCTTTGCAAGGTAATCCAACAACTTTAAGCCATTTAAATTTTGGCAGCTTTTGGTTGGGATATAAAATTTCGAATTGCTTAGATGTTGAGACTTCTAGATTATCAAATAAGTAACCCGTTAAGTCTAGCCTTTCAATCTCATTGGCAAGCCGCTCCGTAACTAAAAATACTGGAAATGAGCTTATCAAATCATCTCCTAACCAACCATCAAATTGGTAAACAAGAGTTCTCACTGTTGGTGGATGAGAAGAAACATCTAAATCAGTTCTCTCATCGAAGCTCCCCGAAACTTCTGGATCCAAAATATAAAACTCCATACTACTGCTTAATCCTCAAATCCTTAAACTCAACTTTCATGGGAGGGCCTACGTGTACCTGCATACCCAAATATCCCTTTTTACGACCATTGTAGGTATCATTGTCCGTAACCTCGCTCATGAGTACATCGTTGATATAATGCTGCAAACGGTTGCCTTTGATCACCAGGTGAAAGGTGTTCCAGTCTTCGCTTTTAATTAGTGTTTTGAGGGAATCGGAAGAGCCTAGTGAACCGGTCACTTCGAAGCCTTTCCATGCATTGGCTTTGATGTTGCTGCGTACACCTTCTGGTGTCTTATCGCCTGTGTATTCTTGGATCACCGTTCTTTGTCCACGATAGGCCAGTGTGGTGCGGCGGCGTTCTTCATAATTCTGGCCGGTGTAAGTATTTTTCCCGTCAATATCGGCCTGGTATCCTCTCAGCGCATTCGGCACATCCTCCACTTTTTCGCTCCGGTATTGAATGCCCGAATTACCGCTCTGCTGGATCTTAAATGAACCTTTCAGTTCAAAATCCCCCGGCTGACCGCCTTGCCAAACTATAAAAGAATTGGTTTTAAGAAGTGTTTCCGGAGTGATTTCGCCTACCAGATTCCCATTTTCCACCCGCCAGTATTTTGCATCATACTCCCAGCCTTTCAGGGACTTGCCATCGAAAATGGAAACAAACCCTTTCTCTTTCTTCTGGGCCACCGAAGTAGCCTGGCTTGCGATGACCAGCAGAGCTGCCAGCATAAAACCGGCTTTGACAAATCTGAAATTCATTTGAATTGGTTTTATAGGTTTAGTGACTTCCTTAATCTCCTTTTCCCTTACAAGAGGGTTTTTATAAAAGTTAATACTCTTAAAAAAGCAGAAAATTATATCCAAAAATTCCTAAAAATATCTGACCGACTATCCTGTACTAACCTGCTTGAAGGGGTGCAGCGCAAATAAAAAAGCGGAAAGACCAAGGTCCTCCCGCTTCTACAACAACTCACTCACTCAACCAACTTCACACAATCATTAAGGCATTAACACTTTGTCAATCACGTGGATTACACCATTTGACTGATAAACATCAGCTGTGGTAACTTTGCCTGAATTTCCTTTTGCATCGGTCACAATCAAGTCTTTTCCTTTCATTGAAAAAGTAAGTTCAGCACCTTGGGCAGTTTTCGCCATGGCCTTGCCGCCTCCGTCTTTGATCATTTTTGCAACCGATTTAGAATCCACTACTCCTGGAACAACGTGGTAAGTCAGTACCGAAGTAAGTGCTCCTTTATTCTCCGGCTTCAACAGGTTATCCACCGTTCCGGCTGGCAATGCAGCAAATGCGGCATTAACCGGTGCAAACACTGTGAATGGGCCAGTTGCTGATAGTGTCTCTACCAGTTCAGCTGCTTTTACCGCAGCTACCAGCGTAGTGTGATCTTTGGAGTTTACTGCATTCTCAATGATGTTTTTAGAAGGGTACATTGCAGCGCCTCCCACCATGACGGTTTTCTCTTTTTGTGCAAAAGCAGATCCGGTTGTAAACATCGCTGCGAGCAGCAAGCCCATGATTTTTGTTGACATTTTCATAATAAGAAACCTAGTTTAGTGATTTCCTTTATGTACGTCGATCAGATTCCGATCGATTAAATGCCAGATAATTTTCTTGCCGCTATCGCGTAACAGCAAGTAAAAAATATGTATCGGGAGAAAAATGAATGGAACGTCGGCGCTGGCAGATAGTTACCAAAAATTGGTAACTTTGATCTTCACATGTAAATAAATCGGAAATGGGAAAGAATACATCCATATCAATGGGCCAGCATTTTGATTCGTTCATTCAGACTCAAATAGCCAATGGCCGATATGCCTCTACGAGTGAAGTAGTTCGTGCAGGTCTTCGACTATTGGAGCAAGAAGAGCAAAAGCTGAGCTTGTTGCGACAAGCGCTTATTGAAGGCGAAGAAAGCGGCTGGTCAGAAAACTTTGACCCAGCAGATTTCAAGGCTAAATTGAAGAAGAACTATTCAGCCAATGAGTAGTTACAAACTTACCCGACTTGCAGAGAATGATTTGATAAGAATTTGGGAATATACAGTTCATGAATGGTCATTGCACCAGGCTGAAAAGTATCTTGACGGGCTATTATCGAGTTTTGAAGCAATAGGAGAAGGAAAAATAAAAGGCAAAGCGATTGATCAGGTCCGGAAAGGCTACCAGAAAACATTGTATGGAAAGCATTACATATTTTTCCGTTTTTCAACTGAAAACAAAGCTGAAATTATTCGCATCCTTCACGTCAGCATGGATGTTGAAAGGCATCTTTAAAGGAACAAAGCAGATGCGCCGTTCTCACTTTGCTCCTTTAATTGGTTCAGCTTACGGAAGCGGGTCGCCGGGTGTCTTTTTCGCGGGATCATAAATCGCCACCCCTACTCTCGAATCGGCGCAGCCGTAATATAGGTACCATTTCTTTTTGTGGTAAACCATTCCTTCAATAAACACTGTACCTGCTACATACTGGCCGCTTTTTTCAAATGCTTCCATTGGTCGGAAGAACGGCTTGTCGAGGCGGGCGAGTACTTTGGAGGGATCATTTTTGTCAAAAAGCACCTGACCGGCGCAGTAGCTGTTGGGTGTAAATTGCTTGTCGCCATCCTCGCCTTTGTCGTTTTTACCATTATATAAAAGGACAATGCCTTTGTCAGTCAAGATCGCCGGCGGGCCGCATTCGGTCAGGTTACTATCAAAATAGCCTTTGCGGGGGGAAATCAGGTTTACCAGGTTTTGCTTACTATCCACAACCGGCTCCCAGTTGATCAGGTCAGTTGATGTGGCCACATTTACATTCGCTTCTCCGAAATACAGCCAGTATTTTCCATTGATCTTTGCAATTACCTGCTTGTCGCCGACCAGTTTAGTTACAATGGAGCCCGACTTTGTCCATATCTCATTGAACTTACCCCCGTAAGCTTGTTTGAATACCGGCCCGTGTTTTTCCCAGTTGATCAAATCCCGGGAAGTCGCTACGCCAATGCGCGCCTTGTCCTGGTTCCATTGCGTATAAAAAACGACGTACAAGCCGTCCTCGGTAACTGCCACGCGCGGGTCCTCGCAGCCGCCCGGCCACTCCATTGCCTTCTGGCTGTCTTCCGCAGGGAAAAGCACAGGTTCTTTTTTCCTTTTAAAATGGATTCCGTCTTCACTTTCAGCATATCCGAGCCGCGATGTGCGCTTTCCTATCGCCTTACCTGCTTTATCTTCGGCTCGGTAAAGCACTACAATCTTTCCGTCCTTGATCGCAGCGGCTGGATTGAAGGTATCATTCGACTCCCAGTCAATCTGCTTTTTATTCATCGGGCAGAAGAATGTGGAGGTACTATCCGGTGAAATCACGGGGTTCACATTGGCCGGACGTTTGAAGCCTCCGAAAGTCCAGTCAGGCAATTTATTTTCTTTTTGAGCAGCCACCTCGCCGAAAAGAAGCGCGAGGCAAAAGAGTAATCCGGTAGTCGATTTGTTCATAGGTTGGTTAAAAATTGAAAAATCCGGTCTGAATATTCAAACCGGATTTTCTATTTCAAAGAAAACTTGTAATTATTTGTTGGCAACCAGGTTCACATCCAATGTAAAATCATTGTCAATCGCCTTATCGCCCAGGTTCTCGAAGAAGTTGGTCGAGCGGAATTTGATATCGTATTTGGTACGATCAATCGTCACTTTCGCAGTTGCAGTTACTTTTTGTGCATCCGATTTCACAGTAGCAGGAAACTTCACTTCCTCAGTGATGCCTTTGATAGTCAGTTTACCTGTCACATCATACGCATTTCCGCCTTTCGGAGTTACAGAAGAGATTACCAGCTTGGCTTGCGGGTGTTTTTCAACAGAGAAAAAATCATCACTTTTCAGGTGGCCGGTCAGCTTGCCGTTCATTTCCTTGTCGGTGATATCAGTTACTACAAGGTTCTTGATATCTGCCACAAAGCTGCCGCCTTTCAGCTTATCTCCGTCAACTACCAGAGAGCCGCTTTCCAATGGAACAGTACCCGCGTGGGTTCCTGTCACTTTTTTCGCTCCCCAGGTTACGCTGCTGCTTTTAGTGTCGACCTTCAATGTCTTGTCTGCAACCTTCGTCTTGCCAGGTCCGTCGGCAATTGCAGCAACATTGAACAACAAACCGGCTGCGGCTAGAAGAAACATTTTTTTCATAGTGGACTCCATCGTTTTAAGGTGAGAAAGATTTTTTTGTAATATAAAAAGATATAGTGAATTATAGAACTGTTGTTTCAATGCCTTACGGTACTTTCGGGATAAACGTTGCGTGCCGCTTCAACACTTAAGACCCACTTAGCTTATACAATATCTCCTTCCCCTCACTCCAATCAGAAAGTCCTGAAACGGCATTGATATGACCTTTCTTTCCTACATTGATAAACTCGCTGCCCCAGTCTGCTGCAAACGTCTGTGACCGCGCGATACTCGCATACATATCGTTGGTACTCGCCACTACAATCGTCGGAAAGCTGATTTTTCCGGTCGGGATTGGCGTAAAACCTACCACGAAGTTCAGGCGTTTTGACAGATCGGCATCAGCCGGCGCAACCAGCAATGCACCCTTTATATGCTCCGAGTGAAACTCCTGCGCCCAATGCGCTACGGTAATGCAGCCCAGGCTGTGGGCTACCAGTACAGTCGGCCCTTTCAATTCGCTGATTTCCTTTTGCAGCTGCCCTACCCATTCTTCTTTTACAGGCCAGTCCCAGTTTACCTGTTGTACCCGGTTGAAATGGGCGGGATACTGCTCTTCCCAGATTGTTTGCCAATGCTGCGGCCCTGAACTGGCAAGACCCGGAACTGTCAGGAAATGTGTGTTTTCGAACCCTTGCATATTATACTACAACTTAACAGTTGAATCATTTTAAAGTAAAAACACCGAAAATATATTACATCTTTACAACCATCACACATCTGAAACCGAGATTATTACTCCCGCTTGTAACTTCACCTTTACCGCGGCTCCCCGCTTTATAGCGAATGCAATATTCGTCGCTGCAAAGAAATGACCCTCCCCGTTGTACGCGCTTGACAGCGCCTGGCTCGTCGGGATCATAGCTGTCTGACGGGCCGGTGGGGTTTACCTTCGCACTTTTCTGATAGTAATCCGGCCGGTACAGATCCTCGCACCATTCCCACACATTTCCGTCCATATCATAGAGCCCGTACGGATTTGCTGGAAATGTTTTTACCGGCGCGGCAGTCAGGTAGCCGTCTTCTTTAGTGTTTTTGTCGGGAAAGCTGCCCTGGTAAATATTGGCGACCCATTTATTACCGGGTTTGAGTTCATCGCCCCAGTAGTAGGTGTGGTTTCCCTTGCCGCCCTGCGCCGCATACTCCCATTCCGCCTCTGTAGGAAGCCGCTTGCCAGCCCATTTGGCATAAGCAGCCGCATCCTCGTGAGCGACGTGGATCACCGGATAATTTTCTCTTCCTTTAATTGAACTTTGAGGCCCCTCGGGGTGCGACCAGTTTGCGCCTGGTACGTAATTCCACCATTGAAGCGGGTTATCAAGACTCACCCGCGTGGGCGTGGGCGTAAACACCGCAGAGCCGGGCACCAGTTTATCCGCAGGCACGCCCGGGTAATCGGCGGGGTTCAGCGGCCGCTCCGCCACTGTTTTGTAGTTCGTTGCTTTGACGAACGCTGCAAATTCCGCATTGGTTACCTCGTGCGCGTCCATATAAAATCCGTCGACCGTTACTTCATGCATCGGTCGCGAGTCGGGAAATTCGTCGGCGCCCATTAAAAACTTACCTCCTTTGATCCACACCATGCCGGTCGTGTCGCCTTTACCTGCGGTGATGTTCACCGCATTGGCGATTG
The DNA here is from genome assembly GCF_000701505.1 of Dyadobacter crusticola DSM 16708. Classification (GTDB taxonomy): domain Bacteria; phylum Bacteroidota; class Bacteroidia; order Cytophagales; family Spirosomataceae; genus Dyadobacter; species Dyadobacter crusticola. The sequence goes on from NZ_KL370787.1 coordinate 353,654, forward strand.
CCGCTGCCCGGGAAGGAATGCCTTCGGAAATGCATTGGGCAATGCTGTCCGCCTTTTTTTCCTCAGCGGTTTTTTTGCTTCCGCAACCCAAAGCTGCGCCCGCAACAAGCGCGAGCAAGGCGAATCTTTGAAGGTTGTTTCTACTGATGTTCATTGATCTCACAAAAACTAATCATTAGTAACTTTAAAAATATCTTTCAATGCCTGTGTAGCAGCGTGGTACCCGCACATTCCATGCACTCCGCCGCCCGGTGGTGTTGACGAAGAACATATATAAATGTGCTTTGCTGATGTACGATAAGGCGAGGCGCTGAGTACAGGTCTTGAATAAAGCTGAAAAATATCCTGCATTCCCCCATTGATATCGCCTCCGATGTAGTTGGAATTATAACGTTCGATCTGGGCAGGGCTCATGGTACTTCTTGCTTTGATTATATCCCTGAACCCTGGCGCAAACCGCTCCACCTGCTGTTCGACAGCCGCCGTCATATCACGCGTTGATCCGTTTGGAACGTGGCAATATGCCCAGGCCGAGTGCTTTCCCTCAGGTGCGCGGGTTTTGTCAAACGTGCTTTGCTGTGCTACGAGTACAAAAGGCTTGTCTGAATGGATACCCTTTGCTATTCCTGCTTCATATTTTGCGATTTCTTCAATGGTATTGCCAATATGAACAGTGCCTGCCCGCCGGCACGCTGCTGCCGTAAATGGGATTGGCTCTTCCAGGGCCCAATCTAATTTGAAGACACCGGCACCATACCGGTAGTTGAGCAGCCTGCGGCGATACAAAGAAGTCAGCTCGTCCCCGGCGATCTGTACCAGCTGCCTGGGGGTAACATCCATTAATATAGCTTTTGCAGCCGGCAGCTCATTTATACTGTTGACACGGAAATTTGTTCTGATCTCTCCACCCAATGATTTGAAATAGGTTGCCAGTGCGTCAGCCAGCGACTGACTTCCACCTTTTGGGATCGGCCAGCCATACAAATGCCCAGCCGCCATCAACATGATCCCGAAAGCCGAGGTAGCCGCATTTTCCAGTGGCTGAATGGAATGCGCCGCCATGCCGGCCCACAATCCTCGCGCTTCTTTCGCCTTAAACCTCCCCGCCGACCAGGTAGCAGGTGGCAGCGCTTTCAATCCAAACTTTGCCAGTGACAGCGGATGTTCCGGAAAAGACAAAGGCCCCAGGAGATCCGGCAAAATTTCCGGAATAAGTTCTACCAGCCCGCCCATAAAGTCCAGGTAAGCGGATTCATCCACACCCAGGCTGTCTGCTGTTTTCGCAACCGACTGATCCAGGATTGCTGCATGACCCTCGTCAAAAGGATGTGCTGCGGCTAACGTAGGCTGGATAAATTCCACACCCAGCTCACGCAATGGAATGCTTTTGAAGAATGGCGACATTAACGCCATCGGGTGTACAGCCGAACAAACATCGTGGATATAACCCGGCAAGGTCAGCTCCGCGCTCCGCATTCCTCCGCCGATCGTCTCTTTGGCTTCCACAATCAGAACGGACAGTCCGCGACGTTGCAGGGTAATCCCTGCCGCCAATCCATTCGGACCGGCGCCAACTACCACCGCATCATATTGTTTGCTACCCACGTTACTATTTTTTAGCAGATGCAAGCACCTTCAATGCTTCCTCATCCTTGTATTCTTCCATTAAAACTTCCAGCTTGCTTTTCAGATCAGCGGTAAGCGCCTCTGTTCCTCTGGTACCATAAATATTATTGACCTCGCTAGGATCTTTCTGCAAATCAAAAAGCTCCCACGAATCGGCCCCGCCGTAGAAATAAGCCAGCTTGTAACGGTTCGTTCTCAAACCAAAATGCGGATACACGTGGTGAGGCTGCGGGAATTCATAATAATGATAGTAAGCCTCCTTCCGCCAGGGTACCTGCGCAGTCTGACTGTTTTGCAGTCTTGGCAAAAACGATTTACCCTGCATATCTGCCGGTACTTTCACACCTGCAATGTTCAGAACAGTCGGGGCCCAGTCGATATTCACAACGAGGTCATTATTCTTAGTCCCCGGCTTGATTACGCCCGGATACCGGATCACAAATGGTGTTTTCAGTGATTCTTCGTAGATAAAACGCTTGTCAAACCAACCATGCTCGCCCAGGTAAAATCCCTGATCGGACGCATAAATCACAACTGTATTCTTTGCCAGTCCGCTCTTGTCGAGGTAATCGAGCAACTTTCCGATATTCCTGTCCAGCGATTTCGCAACGGAGTAATAGTCGCGCAGGTAACGCTGGTATTTCCATTCGGTCAATGCTTTTCCGGTCAGCTTCTTGTCGGCAAACTCTTTTGATATCTTATCGTAATACCCCTTAAATATCTTTTTCTGTTCTGCGTTGAAGCGATTGTAAGTCCAGTCTTTCTCGAAATCCGCATTCACTTTCAGATCTTCTTTCAGCCGCATTGTTTTTTCAATCGACATATCCTGGTCCAGTGCGGCCGCTCTTCCTTTATAATCATCGTAAAAATTGGCAGGAAGCGGAAAGTTCACATTGTCGTAAGCACCCAGATCCTGCAAATCGGGCAGCCACTCGCGGTGGGTTGCTTTGTGCCCTACTATGAGGAAAAAAGGTTTGGAATTGTCCCGCTTGTCGAGCCAGTCCGTTGAGAACTTGGTGATCAGATCAGAAACATAGCCGGTGTGCCGGGTAGTATCGTTGGGCTGACCGATAAAATCAGGATTGTAGTAGCTGCCCTGCCCCGGCAGTACATTCCAGTAATCGAAGCCCGCAGGCAAACTATTTAAATGCATTTTCCCGATCCACGCAGTCTGGTACCCGCCCTGCCGGAGTGTCTCTGAGAGTAGGGTCTGATTGGTATTGAACCTGGTATTGTCATTTCGTTTATACCCGTTTAAATGGCTGTACTTACCCGTAAGCAAAGTAGCCCGGCTTGGCCCGCAAATGGAATTAGTAACCAGGTTGTTTGTCAGCAATGCACCTTCTTTGGCAATGCGGTCGATATTGGGCGTTTTTACATACTTATTCCCATAGGCGCTGATCGCCTGGTAAGCGTGATCATCGGAAAAAATAAAAATGATATTCGGCCGGCTGGCTGTTTGCGCCGCTGCAAAACCCATTGAAAAAATGGCCAGACCAGCGATAACCACGGCTTTACGAAATGAAAAAAGGAGACCTAAAATCATAACTCTATTAAGTTGGTAGACAAAATAAGCTTATACAAATGATTAATCAAATATTTGCGTGTTTTTGGCTTCGTATTAATTCTGATTGAAAGCTTCAAATTGTCCATTTCTTCCCAAAACTCAACCATACGGCAAACAAAAAAGCCGGAACCTTGTGGGTTACCGGCTGATCAGGGAGGAATTTGCGTGCTATTTTTTTGCGCGGTTCATCGCTTCTGCCATTTCCAGGTGGTGTTTCAGGGCTGGCACTTTGCCTGCTGCCCACGATTTCACGTCCGGATCTTTGGCATCTTTGGCAGCTTCCTCAAACTTGCTGATATCTTCTTTATGATCATCAACCATAAATGAGATGTATGCCTTGTCAAACTCAGCGCCTTTTTTGGCAGCGAGTTCGTCATATTTCTTCTGCTTCTCGTTGCTCAGCATAGCGGGAAGCGTGATATTCTTCTGTTGTGCCAAAGCTTTCAGCTCATCATTTGCCTTTCCATGGTCTGTCACCATAGTCGCCGCAAATTTCTTCACATCAGCGCTGGCGGCATTTGTTTTGGCCAGCTCGCCCAGCTGAACTTCCATCATACCGCCGTCTGCAGCGGCGACTGCAAACTCTGAATCATCTTCCAGATCGGTATCGTCAAGCTTCTGCTCATTTTGCTCTTCTGCTACTTCTGCGGTATCCTCCGTCTTGTTGGAATTGCAGGCAGAGAATGCCATCATTGTAGCAAGTGCCAGCGAAGTAAATGCGATCTTTTTCATAATCATTTTAATTTTTTTGTGATTTTTGAATATGAAAATTGAAAAAAGTGTGCCAACCTCGGCTATTCCGCATTCACGAGCCGTTTGGAACAAGACGATCATCATAGCGGATATTACTTTTTCTCATTCTACAAAGGAGTGAATGCATTTTTTGAAAAAAAGTTATATTAGCTTTGCCGACCGACCTTATTGGCTCATAATATTCACACCCCCACTCCGGTAAAAGACAGAAAAAGGAGCCTCGCTCCTGAGAAAAGTAATGACGCAGGACAAACAATATCAGATTCTTCTCGCTGACGACGACGATGATGATACCTTTCTATTCCGAGAAGCTTTAGAACAAGTCTCCCCAAATTCACAGCTATCCATTGCCGCAAATGGCGTAGAGCTGACCGACAAGATCCAGGGCGACGAGCCGAAGCCTGACCTTATTTTTCTCGACATGAACATGCCGGTCAAGAACGGACTGGAATGTCTTGAAGAGATCAGGGCGACCCCGGGCTTTGAAAAAACACCTGTCATTATCCTGTCTACTTCGGTTGCCCAGTATCTTTGGGAATCAGCGTATAAAGGTGGAGCGAACCTGTACATTCAAAAGCCTACCAGCTTTGCGGGACTTGTAAATGTATTGGAGAAGTGCCTGTTCCAGAGCCTCAACCATACTACCCCGGCACATGTGGAACAATTTTTGATTACAAACTGATTTTAGAGGTTTGAATTAGCGTTCTATGAATGAAGTAACCGTTATTGAGAAGGAACAAGAATCGTTTATTAAGAATTTAAGAAGAGAAACTGCTGAAAGCCATCAAATTCTTGAAAACAATCAGCTTTCCAAAACGTTACTTGACCCAGCTGTTACCCTATCCGATTATCAGGCGTATTTGTCAAAAATCTATGGAATCACATTGGCTTGTGAACTGCAGATTTTCCCTATTCTGAACAACGTTTTGCCGGATAAGAACAACAGGTACAAATCTGCCCTGATCGTAAAAGACCTGTCCCGTACAGGAATGAGCGACGATCAGATCCGCGATTTGCCGATTCATCAGTTTGACTGCTCGGGCATTTCGGAGGCAATGGGCGTGATGTACGTAATGGAGGGTTCGACCCTCGGCGGGAAAATCATTTACAAGCATGTTCATGACAAACTGGGGCTGGATCCGGAGAGCGGCGCCGCTTATTTCTGGGGTTATGGCGATCAAACCGGCACAATGTGGAAAGCATTTGTGTCCGTGCTTGCTCAGTATGCCACCCGGAATAACGACAGTGCGACCATTATCGAAAGCGCCAAAAAAACTTTTACAGTAATTAACAGCTGGCTAAGCGATAGAAAAAATTAGTTGAATGAACATTAAGGATATAGTAAACAGGGACATCGTTAATCTGACGAATTGCGAAAGCGAACCAATTCACATTCCGGGTAGCATTCAGCCTCATGGATTCCTGTTTGGCATAAAAAAAGATACCCTCCGAATCGAATACTGCAGTGAGAATACAGGCAGCTATATCGGTCTCACACCGGACGCGATTCTTGGTAAATCATTAAAAGAAGTTGTCCCGGAGAAGCAGGCGGAAGAATTCGCCAGCTACGCCACAGTCCGGGTTATAGATACAGCACAGCCATTTGTATTTACCCTCAACGGGGTTTCCTACAATACGACGGTACACCAGAGCGGCGACACCATTATTCTGGAATTTGAGCCTTTCCCTGACGGAACGATCAACTTACCTAATTTATATAACCAGACGAGGCATTTTGTGTCGGTACTGGAAAAAACGACTTACCTGCAGGAGCTTTGCCAGGAGATCGCAAATGAAACACGGGAGATCACGGGTTACGACCGTGTAATGATCTATCGATTTGATTCAGAGTATAATGGAGAAGTAATTGCCGAAAGCAAGGTAGACGAAATTGACTCTTTCGCCGGACAAATGTACCCGCACACGGACATTCCGGTGCAGGCGCGCGAACTATATATCCGCAATCCGTTAAGAATGATCGCGGATATCAATTATGAGCCTGTCCGTTTGCTGACCCTTGACGATGGAAATAAGAAAGACAACCAATCGCTTGACCTGAGCCTCTCCATTCTGAGGAGTGTTTCGCCCATTCACATTGAGTACCTGAAAAACATGGGCGTAGGCGCTACATTGACAATTTCCCTTCTTCAAAACGGTAAGCTGTGGGGATTGATAGCGTGCCACCATTATTCCCCCAAAGTGTTGCCTCATTACACGCGGCTTTCTGCATTGCTTCAGGGACACTTTCTTACGTCGCAGATCGCTGTGAGAGAAGTTGCGGAAGAATTTGAGATTGGCCAGGAAGTAGACCGGGCGCTTTCGGATTCTCTGACGCTTTTACACGAAAATGAGAACTTTATTGAAGCCTGTCATCAGTCGCCTTCCATTCTCAGATTGGCCAATGCTACCGGAGCTGTGATATACTACAATGGCGAATTGTACAAAAATGGCCTGGTGCCGGGTGACGACGAGTTGATTGCTTTGATGACCAAACTCGCAGAAAAATACCCGACCCAGGGGTTTTATACAGACAGGCTCTCGGATATTTTCCCGGAAGCCAAGTCGTTTTCGAAATTTGCGGCGGGCATAATTTATCACTCTGTGGCGTCGGTGAATCCGGACGGTATCTTGTGGTTACGGTCGGAGAAAGTGGAAACTATCAACTGGGCCGGCAATCCGGACAAGGCGGTGTTGGCTAACGAGGATGGTTTCCGTCTTTCGCCAAGAAAATCGTTTGAGCTTTGGATGGTTGAGGTAAAAGACAAGAGCCTTCCATGGAGAAAATTGGAGCTCAGCGCTGCTTCCAATTTCTCTTATGCATTGCAGAAGCACATTAATTATCAGCTGATCCGGACGCAGGAAGATAAGAACCGGATTTTGAATGAAGAATTAAAAACGGCGAACAAAGAGCTGGCTAACCTGAACTGGATCAGCACGCACGATTTGAAAGAGCCGCTTCGTAAGATACAGATATTCGCTTCCAAAGTACTTGATCGGGAAGATCCTTATCTCTCGGCACAAGTGAAGGATTCGGTGGAAAGAATGCGTTTTGCCGCCGAGAAAATGCAGGCGCTGATCGAAGATATCCTGACCTATTCCAAAACAGGAAATATGGAAAAGGTATACGAATCCATTGACCTGAATGAAATTGCTGCCGCAGTTATCAAAGAGCTGCGCGATACCATCGAGGAGAAAAAAGCGGTAGTTACCTACGACAAGCTGCCTGTTCTGTCGGTGATCCCGTTCCAGATCCGCCAGCTGTTTATCAACCTGATCAGTAACGGAATTAAGTTTACAAGTTCCGAAGTATTGCCATTGATCCACATCCGTGTATCGAAAGTGAACGGCAGTGATGTTGGCGACGAAAAGGCTGTTAACGATGTACAGTACTACCGCATTTCGTTTATAGATAATGGTATCGGCTTCGAGGACGAATACAAGGAGCGGATATTCGATGTATTCCAGCGCCTGCACCCTGCCCACCGGTATCCCGGGACGGGAATCGGACTTGCGATTTGCAAAAAAATTATGGAAAACCATAAAGGCTTCCTGATCGCTTCTTCCGAACTGGGCATAGGCTCTATCTTCGATGCCTACTTTCCGGTAGAATAGTTTCAAGAGAAAATTCAAATTGAGTATATACTTCCTCAGCAAAGCCTGATCCGGGCCGGGCTGAAGAATTTTCATTTGTGATACCATCCCTGAAAAGCTGATTTAGAAGCTTTTGGCGCGGCACATCTTGCCTACTTCCGCTGGTACTACTTTGTTATAACAAAGGCCTAGAAAGTAAATGATTGTGAACATGCAAGCAACCGCAGTAGGGACGCTCACGGAAGTACCTGAAATATCCGCACGACAGTTTAAAAAGTTAAGAAAAGACCCCGCGCTCACAGCAGCGGCTGTGGGATTAAATTATATCAAATCGGGATACGCGCCCGGTTACCTGCGCAAAGGAAAAGCACCGCGCTTCTTTTATGTAGACCCGCAGGGAAACAGGGTGAAAGACAAAGAGGTAATTAAAAGGATCAAGTCGCTGGTACTTCCTCCGGCCTGGAAAGAAGTTTGGATCAGCAACGATTTGAATGCGCATTTGCAAGCCACGGGAATAGACGATGCGGGCAGGAAACAGTATCGTTATCACCCGCAATGGAACCTGATCCGCAATCAGGCCAAATACTTCCGGCTGCTTACATTCTCTGATGCACTCCCCGCGCTACGGGAACAGGTAGAACACGATCTCCGAAGGCGTGATTTCGACCTGAACAAATCCATTGCATTGGTGGTAAAGCTGATGGACAAAACCTGCATTCGAGTAGGAAATCAGCGTTACAAGCTGAAACACGGATCATCGGGTATTACCACACTTGATGCGCGTGCAGCAACTGTGACCGGAAGCCGGATCCGGTTTGTATTTACAGGCAAAAAGGGGGTTAAACAAGATATTACATTACGTGATACCCAACTCGCCCGGCTCGTGAAGCAGTACAAGGAAATGCCGGGGAAGAGATTGTTTCAGTACACTTCAGAAGGAGGCGGCAAATGCGCGCTCAATGCAAGACAGGTCAACGATTATATCCGCGAGCATACCGGCTCGCACTTTTCGGCCAAAGATTTCAGGACTTGGATGGGGACTGTAACTGCATTTGAATACCTCACAACACAGGAAAAACCTTCGTCGCAGCGGCAATTAACAAGAACCCTAAACACCTGCCTCGACGTAGTGGCGGCGCATTTGGGAAACACAAGAGCTGTTTGCAAGAAGTACTATGTGCACCCGGCGGTGTTCCTTGCTTATGAAAATGACAGGATCAAGCGCTTTGCATCCAAGGATGTGGAGGAGATGAAATGGTTCTCCGCGAGTGAGCAAAGGGTTAAGTTGCTTTTGGCGCATCCAAAATCATGAAAAATGCGCCAGCGGGCAAGAATTCCTACATATACGTGTCCAGTGTTTTGTATCAGATCCTTGGGTACGATATAGAAATCAGGTTGGCACAGCATTTTTATTTTGAGTTACAAATGAGAATTTATCAACACTAAAAAACATAGATCATGGAAACCAATGAAAATTTAGTTGAGGTATTAAATGACCTGATCAGAATTAATAATGACCGTATTGAAGGCTATGAAAGAGCAATCAATGAGGTTGAAGATATCGACATCGACCTAAGAGGAATTTTCCAGAAAATGGCTAACGAGAGCCGTGAAAATATCAATGAGCTAAGCGCTGAGATCAGATCCCTGGGTGGGGAAGTAGCAACAGGCACTACAAACTCAGGTAAGATCTACCGGGTTTGGATGGATATCAAAGCTACATTCACAGGCCACGACAGACAATCTGCATTGGAGAGCTGTGAGTATGGCGAAGATGCTGCACAGGAAGCTTACGATGACGCACTGGCAACTGACGTAGATCTGCCGGTAAACGTCAGACAGATCATCGCTAACCAAAAAGCGGAGCTGCTCGAATCACACAACCTGATCAAAAAGTACCGCGACGTACATCAGGCGATCAACAGCTAAAAACCCCAAAACACACCAGCACGCACTAGCAATGAAAATGGCGAAATCTATCGATTTCGCCATTTTCATTTTCAAGCCATTATATTATCACTTTTATCGTAGATCAACCACTTCTACGCCGGGATATTGCTTGGCATTGAAAGTGAAGTAAGTATCGGCTACATTCACGTCAGGCTGGAACTGGTCGACTTTATAAGTTACCTGCTGTCCGTTTTTCTGGAAAATTTTCCAGCTGTTAATGGATTTATCAGCTTTATTCACTTCAATCTGCACCTTATCTACCTGGCTATTTTTGTTGGTAGATGTTAGCTCCACCACTTCCAGAGACTTGGCGCCTTCTTTTTTCTCTTTCAGGAATGCATACTTGAAGCCTTTCTTATAAGCTGAATAGATTCTTGTCGGGTCAAGGTCGCCGCCGGCAGTCGGATCGAAATCCTGTAAGTTTACTTCATTGGTTTCCTTGATATAAGTCGCCATAAGCTTTCCGTCATTGAAGATCTCCTGACCAGCCATTTTCAGTCTGAACTTTGTGCCTTTTACAGTTGCTTCACCTTTCAGCGGCTTGCCTCCTTCGGGTGAGTAAGTGAATGCAGCTTTAAAGGATTTGATCTTCTGATATTTGTTGCTCATTGCTTCCAGAATTGCAGATGATTTTTTATCACCCTGTGCAAATGCGGCAGAGCTGACAGCGATCAACATTGCAAAAAGTAAGCACGCGTTTATTCTCAGATTTTTCATATTGAGGTTTCAGTAAGTTAGATTGATTTTGAGGTTGTACAAAACTTAGACCATCACGGAAAATGAAGGTTTAATTCACGCCCATTACACGCAGGTGCTCTTCAAGTCCGCTCAGGTCGTGGAACATTACATCCCGCGCCTTGCTTCCGGTAAACGGACCTACCACGCCGAGTACTTCCAGCTGGTCCATGATCCGGCCGGCTCGGTTGTAACCCAGCTTCATTTTGCGCTGGATCAGCGAAGTACTGCCTTGCTGGTGCGTGACGATCAACCGTGCTGCGTCGGGCAATAAGCCGTCAAAATCATCCGGGTTCAACTCCGCTTTTCCTTCCGATGCATCCTCGCCTTCGTATTCAGGCAATGCATAAGCTTCGTCGTAGCCGCGCTGGCTTCCTATGAATTCGCAGACATCTTCAATTTCACGGGTGTCGATAAACGGACATTGCAGACGGATTACTTCCGAGTTGATCGCCAGCAGCATATCTCCCTGCCCCACCAGCTGCTCCGCTCCGCCCATATCAAGAATGGTACGCGAGTCAATGCTGGAAGTTACCCTGAATGATAAACGTGCGGGGAAGTTGGCTTTGATCAAACCTGTAATTACTTTCACAGAAGGCCGCTGGGTAGCTACTACCAGGTGGATACCTACCGCACGCGCCAGCTGCGCAAGCCGGGCAATGGGCGTTTCAACTTCCTTACCGGCGGTCATCATCAAATCGGCAAGCTCATCGATCACAAGCACGATATAAGGCAGGAACCTGTGCCCTTTTTCAGGGTTCAGTCTTCTTTGGGCAAATTTTGCGTTGTATTCTTTCAGGTTTCTAACAGCTGCTTCCTTCAATAGGTCGTACCGCGAATCCATTTCAATACACAATGAGTTCAATGTAAAAATTACCTTTTTAGTATCGGTAATGATCGCCTCCTCTGCATTCGGCAACTTCGCCAGAAAGTGTCTTTCCAGCTTATTGAACAGGGTAAGTTCTACTTTCTTTGGATCTACAAGTACGAATTTCAGCTCAGCCGGGTGTTTTTTATAAATCAGCGAAGCCAGGATTACATTCAATCCAACCGACTTTCCTTGTCCGGTCGCACCCGCCATCAATAAGTGGGGCATTTTGGCAAGGTCGACAATGTGGATATCGTTTGAAATCGTTTTACCCAAAACAATGGGCAGGTCGTAGTTTGATTTCTGAAAACGTTCATTGGCCAGTACCGATCGTGCAAAAACGGTCTCCCGATTCTTGTTAGGTACCTCAATACCAATTGTCCCGCGGCCGGGCATTGGAGCAATAATCCTGATCCCCAATGCGGCAAGGCTCAATGCGATATCACCTTCCAGGTTTTTGATTTTCGAAATACGTACACCTGCTTCCGGAATAATCTCGTACAATGTAACCGTCGGCCCGATCGTGGCCTTGATCTTGGATATATTAATCCCGTAGCTTCCCAGCGTATCTACAATCTTGGTCTTATTACTTTCCAGCTCTTCCTGACTCACCTTTTCATGGTGGTTATCTTCCACCTCATTCAGCAGATCCACTTTCGGGAACTGATAGGAAGGCAGGTCCAGCATCGGATCATATTGCCCGAATTCTCTGAGAATGGACGCATTTACATCTTCGTCTTCAAACTCTTCGGACTCCGGCTCGGCTACCTGCGTGGTATCTTCCACTTCCAGTTCGAGCCTGGTTTCAACCGGGGCAATAGGAACAGGCACAGGCGGCGCTACCGGCGCGGGTGCTGCGATCACTTTCTCCTGTTCGAGTATGAGCTCAGGCTCTTCTTCTAATAATTCTTCCTCATCGTCTTCCTCAGCAACCAGCTCATCGTCGTAAGTATCATTCACCACAGCTGCAAATCCTTTCGCAGGCTCAGCTACCTTTTCTCCGGCTACCTTTTCCTCAGCCGCCGCAGGAACCCCATTCAATTCAGGCGTTGCCTCAGGGCGGGCATTCTTCTGTTGCCAGGCCTCGTAAGCAGAGCGAGCATCGTAGAAGAAGACTGCAAAGACAAACAGTGCAAAGATGATCGGGAGTATACTTCCCCATTTCAGCCAGTCAAACAGCGCCACATTGACCATGTAACCAATCCCGCCGGATACAAAGCTCATGGTACTTTCTGTATTGCTCATCAAAATCACGTAGCCCATCAATGCGCTGATCCACAATGTGAAGAAGATCACCTCTTTGGTAGTACGGTTTAGCGGAATTATTTCTTTGTCAAAAGCCATTTTCCAGCCGGCTACAATAGGAACAAGGGGTAGCAGCAATGCACCTACGCCAAACCATCTGTAAACAAAGAAATGAGAGATCACTGCGCCAAGTACCCCGAAGAAATTGCGCGTCTGCCGGCCCGCATCACGAATGGACTGCTGACCAAGTCCGTCGATCACACTTTGATCGGCGATACCTGTAACGATATAGGAGATAAAGGCGATTTCAAGAAAAAATCCAAGCAAAATGAAGAAGATCCCCCAGGAGAAAGTGCCTTTGGGACTTGAAAAAATTTGCTCCCAATCAAAAGAGAAGCGAATGCGTGGCTCCGCAGCTTCCTCCGCTTTAGCACGTTGTGTGTTTGTTCTTGGCTTATTAACAGACATTTATTTCAACTCTGGGATGCGTGAAAGGTAATTTTCTACCTATTTCTGATCAGGGACTTGCAAATTCTTTTCGCCAGTCCCGGACCTTCATAGATGAATCCGGTATATAACTGGATCAATGCGGCACCTGCATTTTGCTTCTCCAATGCATCCGCGGGCGAGGCTATTCCGCCTACGCCAATGACTGGAAAAGCATGACCCGATTTATCGCAAAGGTAACGAATAACTTCCGTTGACCGATGTGTAAGTGGTGCCCCGCTTAGCCCGCCTGCACCTATTTGGCCGATCTCTTCAGAGCTGGTACGAAGGTTGTCCCGGGCGATTGTGGTATTGGTTGCAATCACGCCTGCAATTCCGGTTTCCTTTACAATATCAATGATATCGTCCAGCTGGCTGGTGGTCAGATCCGGCGCAATCTTTAAAAATATGGGTTTCGGACTAAATTTTTCGCGATTCTTTTGTTGAAGTTCTTTCAGCAATGCCGTCAAAGGCGCTTTTTCCTGTAAGTCGCGCAAGCCGGGGGTATTAGGCGAACTTACATTAACAACGAAATAATCCACGACATCGAACAGCTCGCGGAAACAGATCAGGTAATCGCTCAGCGCCTGATCATTGGGTGTATCCTTGTTCTTACCGATATTCCCTCCTAACAGAATCCCTGATTTGCGTTTACTGAGCTTAGCCGCAGCTACGGCAGCGCCTTTATTATTGAAGCCCATGCGATTGATCAGCGCCTTGTCCTTTTTTAACCTGAACAATCTCGGCTTATCGTTTCCCGGCTGCGGGCGTGGTGTTACCGTTCCGATTTCGATGAAACCAAAACCCAACGCTTCAAGCTGATCAACCATTTCGGCATTTTTGTCAAATCCGGCCGCGAGTCCCACGGGGTTCCTGAACCGCAATCCTGCAACTTCTGTGACCAGGTCGGGATGCTCAAATGTGTACATCGACCGCATCAACTGTGGCACAAACGGGATTTTGAATGCAAAATGGAGCAGGTCGGTCACAAAATAATGGATCCGTTCCGCATCAAACAGGAAAAGTATAGGGGAAATGAGGATTTTATACATGCTGCAAAAATAGGTGGTTTCGCAGCAAGGGGTGGAAGCAGAAGGAATTTATTTTTGACAAACAGGCTTTCCGTGGCGGCTTACTTCTCTTTGCGTTTGGCAAGCTCTTCCAGCATTTGATCTATCATAATTACATCATTCAAATCCTTCGGGCGCCGGGAAAGTAGCTTAGCTTCGCGCAAATCGTTTATATGTATAAAGTAAGTCTCTCCCATTGTTGTATTAAATGGCCTTGCCCGGCTGCGGCAAAGATTATAATCCATCCGCAAGTGAATGAAAGTCATGATATCAATGGGACCGTGCAGCCTTAATAATTGCGGTTCAGAAAAATTCAGCTCTTCTACTTCGTGAGGTCCTCTGTCTCACAGCCAAGCTTTTGAAGTGTTAGGAGCAACCTCTGCTTATTATCATCTTCAGGACGAATCCAGACATCGGCATCATGTGTGAATCTTGGCATACCATGCATTGCCAGGGCGAGTCCGCCTATAAGCAGGTAGTCAAGCCCGCATTCTCCGGCCGCTTTTACAAATTCCAGAAACTCAGAATTTTCTAGATCCATTCAGGTTTTAAGATGGTGATTGTTTTCCGGCTTGTGTTTGAAGAAACAGAGCGGTGTTCCGACGGAAAAAGCTCTTTGTACAGCTTTTTCAGTTGCCAGAATTTCTCCCAACGCTCTTCAAGCGATGAGTCTAAATTTGCTCTGAGCTGATCTGCGTCAAGTTCTTCAAATGAATCATAAAACCTGATTTTCTTTTTTTCCATAACTGAAAAACGGAGTAATCGCTGTTTCACAAAGATAATAAACTGAAAAACCTTAAAAGAGAATCTTCCTGAACTTCCGGCACGGGATTGTTTATGAATATTTCTTAATCTTAATTTTTTAATAATTTTATGTAATTGTTTCCAGGAAATGCACGTTAGCAATATTCAGGTAACTTTGCAGTTCCCGGGTCAAATCCGGTTCTTTCGGGTTACTCCCACACTACCTTCGATCGCATTGCGGCAACTTAATTCCTGGTAAAAATCAAAATCCTAACCCCGTGACAAAATCTACTTTTCTGAACCTTATCGTCTTTCTTGCATTCCCGATCAGCCTTTTTGCAAATCATTCCATTGCTCTTCCAGAAACAGTTCCGGTAACGTCACCGGCGGCTGAGGGTGGTAAGCTGGTGGGCAAAGTAGTAGAATCCCCGGCCAATACAGCCGTGAGCTTTGCCACAGTTGCACTGCTCGCCGCACGCGACTCTTCGATTACCGATGGCGTGGTAACTGACGAAAATGGCGCATTCACCATGTCGAATGTAGCGGCTGGCAGCTACTTGCTGCGCATAACCAATATGGGTTACCAGACCCTGTTTGTCCCGAATATCCGCGTCTCTCCAGAAGCCAACCTCGTCGACCTCGGTTCTATTACGCTGATCCCGGAAGCTCAAAAGCTTGCAGAAGTAGTCGTGCGAGGTGAGAAGAGCATGATCGTAGATGATATCGATAAAAAAATTGTCAACATCGGGAAAGATATGCTGGCGACCAGCAACAATGTAAGCGACCTGCTTGAAAAAGTACCGGCAGTTTCACTCGACGAAAACGGTAATCCGCAGGTTAGAGGAAAAGGAAACGTGGTAGTGCTTATCGACGGAAAACCTTCCAACCTCTACGGCAGCGACTTACCTACCATTCTTCAATCCTTCCCCGCCAACCTGATCGAAAGAATAGATGTAATGACTACGCCATCAGCCAAGTATGAGGGCGAAGGCGCATCGGGAGTTATTGATATTATCACCAAAAAAACCAAGATCCGCGGAACAAACGGCGGCGTTCGCATTGGTCTGGGGAATAAAAACAACCATAACGTTTCCGGCAACCTCAGCTACCGGGCGGGCAAGTTCGGGCTCAATGCATCGCTCAGCGGACAAAGTCGCGGCATGACCTGGAAGCGAACTTTGAGCCGCGACAATTTCCTCTCCGAAGAAAGCGCTCACCTGGAACAAAGCGGTACCGGTGCTAACAAAGGAATCAATGCATTCGGCAGAATCGGGATGAATTATGATTTCAACGAAAAGAATGCGCTGGAAATAGGGATGAATTATTCCCAGAATAGCAATCGCAACAACAGCAATCTGCTCAACGAGACCAGCAATACGTCCGGCGCCATAGTTGAAACCTTTCGCAGGCTGAATAACAGCACAGGAAATGGGAATAACATGAACTTCAATGTGGATTACCGCAAGAAGTTTGACAAAAAAGACCAGCAGTTCAACTTTACCACGAGCTACTCGATCGGTGAGTCGGACGGCGAATCTTATTATGTACAGGAAAGTGAAATCGACAGTCTGATGCGCGATCAGCAAAATTTACGCAACAACAACCGGAACTCACTTTTTGTCAATGCAGACTACACCTGGCCCATTACTTCCAAAGCAACACTGGAAACGGGGTTCAGGACGAGAATGAGCTCGAATGACAACACCAACTCATTTTACAACAAGAACCTGGAAACGGGCACTTATGTGTTTGATGAAAATATCAGTAACATTTTCGGATACCGCGATGCTACTTACACCGGCTTCATGACGTTCTCTCAGAAAACGGACGACTGGGGAATGCGGGTTGGTATGCGGGTAACAGATTACAACCAGGAAATCAACCAGATCAGCGCTGACCGCAAGTTCGACGTACATTTCCTTACACTCGTTCCTTCACTCGCGCTTACCCGCAAGCTGGGCGACGCTTCGCAGCTCAAACTAAATTACAGCCGCCGCGTACAGCGTCCCGAGGCCGACTGGCTGAATCCATTTACCGACGTATCCGATCCGCGCAACATCCAATCCGGTAACCCGAATCTCCGTCCGGAATTTACCCACAAAGCAGAAATGGGCTACTCGAATTACGAAGAGTCTGGCGGCTTTGGCCCGTCACTATTTATGGATTACAGTAACAATGCGATCACACGTATCCGCACGCTTGACGAGTCAGGCATCTCATTGACCAGGTACGACAATGTGGGCCGCGAGCTTTCCTACGGTTTTGAAACGGACTTTTCCAAGAAAATCGGGGATGTACTTAAAATCAATGGAAGCGGCAGGGTTTTCAGAAGCGAGGTAGTGTCACAAATCGCGCAGATCGACAACCGTACGTGGAGCTACTCCGGCAACCTGAATGCATTTATCACGCTTCCCGCCGACTTCCGTGCATCGGCTTATGTTAATTACGAAGGTCCGAGAGCAATTGCGCAAGGTACACGTGAAGGTGTTTTTCTCGCCAATATGGGAATCCGGAAGGATCTTTTGGAAAAAAAGGCTACAATCTCGTTTAACGTGCAGGATATATTCTTGTCAAGAGCCTACAAAAGCCAGCTGATGACGGAGACGTACTCTCAAAGCTCATTGTGGCAGCAGACAAACCGCCAGGTTAACCTTACATTCCAATATAGATTCGGCAAGATCTCCGCAAGCGGCGACGACGCATAAGAAAATGTCACCACAAAACACATAGAAAGGAAGGGCCGCCAAGCTCTTCCTTTTTTGTTTTACCCATATTATCATGGATATTCCAGGTAAGGGAACTATATGGAATGGTTTTTGCAACTCTGGGAAAATGGCAGGCGTATAAGGCGGGATTAAACCTGAGGCACCTAAACCGATCTAAAATGTTGAAATTGGGCGATGATCACAAAAAGAACATTCCCGTCACATTTTTAACAACAATAAGATGACACAAATGAAAAACACTTGGAGAATTCTGGTCGCATTAATGCTGATCAATACTGCTTCTTTTGCCCAAAAAATGCCTGCCGATTCTATTTTCAATCATTTTTACAAGGCAACCGGTGGTAAGGCGCTTTGGGATGGTGTAAAGTCTTATAGCATGAAAAGAAGTTATAGCGCTGCTGCTGCTACTCCTTACGATGCAAGCATTACGGTTTCCCTGCCCGAACAGTCCATTCATAAATCGAAGACCATTATGAAGCGCAGCTTTGTATATACCGTCAAAGGTGACCAGGGCTGGATCAAAGTCCCGCTCGGACAACGAATGGATGTAAAAGACCTGAGCCAGGCCGAGCAGCAGAACATGCGGCTTGAAATGTATGATATGCTCGCGCCATTTATCGACTATAAAAACAGAGGGCTGATAGCCACTACCGTTGGTACCGAAACATTGAATGGTGTACAGGTAAACCAAGTCGAATTGCAGGGAAAAGGCGTGAAGTACAATCTGTATTTTGATGCCAAAACCGGCTTGCTGGTTCGCCAGAAGGAAACGAATGGCGGGGTGGAAACTACTACCGATATGTCGGATTATACAAAGTCAGCTTACGGGATTTCATTCCCTTCCAAGCTGGTCGAGATCAATACAGCTGACAAGAAGCCGGTGACGATCAAGTCTGCATTAACAGTGAATCAACCGGTTAATGCAGAACTTTTCAAAAGGTAATTACCGGAATTAACCGCAATGAACTGGATAGTCGAATGGATTTGACTGTCCAGCTTTTTTATAACAAAGGGACGCAATTTAAATCACCTGCCCTGAAATAAGGGCGGGATCAAAAGCGAGGGATGAAGAAAGCATTAAAGGTACTGGCAATCGTAGTCTTAACAATACTTATTCTGGTTGGCGTGCTGATCTGGGGAATTACCACACCTTACGGCCAGAATGTTCTTACATCCCAGGCGAATTCATTTTTGCGTAAAAAGTTAAAAACCAAAGTCAATATTGAGAAAGTCCGCTTTGATATCCCTGACTGGATCCTGCTGGAAGGAGTATATCTGGAAGATACTCAGGGCGATACCCTGGCATTTGGCAAGCGGCTGTATGTAGATCTGGATATGTTCAGCCTGATTAAAGGGAACATCGGGATCAACAAAGTGGAACTGGAAGGTATCAATGCGAATATCAATCGGGTGCTGCCGGATACCACTTTCAACTTTCAGTTTATCGTAGATGCATTTGCCAGTACCGACACCACAACTGTTGAGGACACGACGTCTGCTCCGCTGGAAATGCGCCTCGATGAGATCTCATTGAAACAAGTGCGCCTGTCTTACCGCGACGCAGTGACAGGAATGGACGCAATTGCTGTGATCGACTCAGCTCACGTTGAGTTTGATAAATTTAATCCCACACTTTCTCAATACCACCCTACGATGGTGGCTTTGCTGAACAGTCAGGCGAAACTCAGGATGTATGCTCCGCTTAAAAGCGCAGCAGCCGGCCCGCTACCACCAAAGGCCGCGCCGGGCGATACACTGGATCTGAAACTCGGGGATATAGATATCAGTCAGTTTAAATTCCAGTTTGACGATGAAGTTTCAGGATTGAAAAACGGGATATCTGTTGGAAAGCTGCAGGGGCATATCAACAAGCTTTTCATGGAAAGCCAGCAGGTGGATGTTAAAAACCTGAACCTGGAAAACATGTCGCTTTTCGCAGAGTTTGCTAAAAAAGCTAAAACTCCTGAGAAGAAAGATGCAGATACAACCGCTTCCAAAACGCCGGGCTGGAATGTAAAAGTAGGTCAGATCAGGCTGGTGAATAATGACATCCGTTACGACGATAATAACACGCCCGCACAGCCGAAAGGATTGGACTTCGCACATTTGAATGTAAAAGACCTGAACATTGATCTGCAGGATTTCATATTCTCTCCCGAAGTAATTTCAGGCGCATTGAAGTCAGGTTCATTCAATGAGAAAAGCGGGTTCAAATTACAGGAATTCCATACCAATTTTGCATACGGAGAACAGGAAACGTACTTACGCAACCTCCTCGTAAGAACCCCGAATACGATTTTGCGCGACGAGCTGAGCCTGCGTTATGCAAACATGGACCAGCTCACCAAAGATATTGCGAAGGTTAAACTCAAACTCAGACTTACCAACAGCCGGGTATCCTTTGCCGACGTACTGCTGATTATGCCCGACCTCGCCAAAACGCCGCCATTTGACAAAGAACCAAACGGCGTGGTACAAGGGTCAGCCAACATTACCGGATCAGTAGATGATATGCTGATTTCAAAAGCAGACTTCCGGATGCTCAACGGAACGGTACTGAATGTAAATGGCCGCGTACAGGGATTGCCGGAAGCAGAAAAGCTGGCAATGGATCTGAATATCAGCGAAATTTCTTCCACCAGGCAGGATCTCATGAAAATGCTCCCCGACAGTGCAGTACCTGCTTCTATCGAACTGCCGGAAAATGTCAAGATCTCGGGCAAAGTGAAAGGTTCTATGGATAACCTGACGATGACCACCACCATTAACACTTCGTTTGGTACAGGTACGTTTTCCGGAAATCTCAAAAACATTACCGACAGTCTCCGGGCACAGTACAACGGAACGCTTGCATTCCAGGACTTTGACCTGGGCAAATTAATGAAGCAGCCGCCGCAGGAAATGGGCAAACTGACACTACGCACCGATCTGGAAGGTGTTGGTTATGCTCCTACCACGATGAAAGCGAGGCTTGACGGCACCATCGCAAGTGCGGATATCAAAGGTTATGTATACCAGAATTTACAGCTGAAAGGAGATGTTGACCATGGTTTGGCCAATATTACTGCTGATATGCAGGATCGAAATATCGACGTGAACCTGACTGCACAGGCGGATCTTTCCAAAGAGTACCCGACTGTTAAAGCGGACGTTTCGATCGATAACCTGGACTTGACCGCATTGAATTTATATGCGGATTCCCTGCAGGTAAAAGGAAATATTAAGGTAGATATGCCTTCAACCAATCCTGAAAACCCGCTTGGAACTGTCAACATCAACAACCTGGTACTAACCCATCACCGCCGCCCGATAGGAGTTTCAGACATTAATATGGCGCTAACCGATTCAAGCGGACAAAAGCAGGCGAATATCGACTCGCCGTTTTTGAAAGTAAAAATGGAAGGCGATTATTCGTACACTGAACTCAGCGACGCGCTGCTGACCGAGGTTGGAAAGCACTTTAAAGCGCCGAGCCTGACTTACACCGAAGTGACCAAGCCGGTTAATTTTACATTGGCCGCAACAGTTACCAATCACCCGGTTCTGCAAATGTTCGTTCCGCAGCTGCGCGAAATGAATGAAGTCCAGTTTAATGCCAAAATGGACAATCAGAAAGATTCGTCCATCGTTGCCCGGCTGAGTATCCCGATGGTGGATTACGACAGCATCCGGGTAGAGCGCGTTTCAGTGGATTTGAGCAGTGTTGAAGAAAATGCCGCATTGAATGCAAATATCGGCTCGGTGAATACGGGAAGTTTCAGAATCCAGAACACTTCATTGCAAAGCAAGATTGACGATAACGACGTCATGTTTGATTTTGTAGTCCGGGATTCGGTCAACACAGAACGACATGCGATCAAAGGTGATCTCGCGGTTGCCGATAACAGCTACCGACTTAATCTCCGTGAGAACCTGCTCCTGAATTACAGTGAATGGGATACAGACACCGCGGGCTACATCCAGTATGCGACAGACAGTTTGTATGTCAAAGATTTTATGATCAAAAACGGTGAGCAGTCACTGACAATCAGCTCTACCGAGCCGGTACCGAACAGCCCATTGAATGTTGAAATGGCAAATATCTCTATTGGTAACCTGATCGAGATCGCGACCCGCGACTCCACAATGGCGACGGGGATTTTGAATGGAAAGATACTTTTGAGCAACTATATGGTCGCTCCGGTCTACACAGGTGAGCTGATGATCGACAACCTTGCTGTTACAACGATTCCGGTTGGAAACCTTTCGCTTAAATCAACGAATGAAACAGAAAACCTGATCCGGGTAGCTATGTCGCTGGTGAGCGACCAGAACGATATCAGTATCGACGGCAACTACAATCTGAAATCCGAAACACCAATGGATTTCAAAATGGACCTTAAAAGACTAAGTGCAAAAACCATTGAAGCATTCAGTTTTGGTGAATTGAAGCGCGCAGAAGGTAATCTGACCGGAGATATCGCGATAACAGGTGCAACTGACAGTCCGCGACTGAATGGTGCATTGAATTTTGATAATGTCGCATTCAATGCAACCCAGCTTGGCTCGCGCTACTCGCTGGGCAACCAGAAAATTAATTTCAACGGGCAGACGATCAACTTCAACAACTTCACCATTGCCGATTCACTGAACCAGCAAATGAAGATCGACGGCAATGTAAACATCGCCAACATTCCGAATGTGGGTTACGATCTTTCTATTTCGGCCAAGAATTTCAATGTCCTTAATTCAACCCAAAAACAGAACGAGCTCTTTTTCGGAAAAGCCAACATTGACGCTAACCTGACAGTAAAAGGGGTAGGCAGCAAATCGGTGATTGACGGAAGTGTGAAAGTGGATCCGGGCAGCAATATTACAGTTGTACTGCCAAACGATGCCACGGAAGCAGGCGACGCGACAAAAGGGGTGATCGAATTCGTAGATATGAGCGACTCCGCGCAGGTGGCGCAAGCAGACTCGGCAGAAAAGACGCAGCAGATCGTGGTCGACTTTGCCTCACAGATCTCGCTCGACGTAGCTGTGGACGATAAGTCGGAGTTCAAAGTGGTGATTGACGAGCTGAATGGAGATAACATCAGGCTGAAAGGAAATGCGCAGCTGAACACCGGTATCGCGCCAAATGGTCAACTTTTTCTGCTGGGTTCATACGATTTGACGGAAGGTTCCTATGACCTGACATTACAGATCCTGAAAAGGCAGTTTGAAATCAAAGACGGAAGTACATTGCTATGGACCGGCGATCCGATGAAAGCCGACCTGAACATCACGGCCGCTTACCCGGTAATGGTAGATCCTGGCTCCATTTCTTCCAAATTCCAGGGTGCAAGTAAGATTCCGGTGGAAGTACAGATTATTATCACTGGTAATCTCACAACCCCGAACATTACGTTCAATATAGATCTTCCAAAAACACAAATTGACGAGCAGATCAGAAGCGACATTTCAAATCAGACATTCTGGGCAGATATGCAGAATAACCCTTCTGAGATGAACAAACAGGCATTTGCCCTTCTAATTACCAACAAATTCATTACGGACCAATCTTCACCCGGCTTCAACCTGGGGTCCAGTGCGGAAGCAGTAGCACGCCAAAGCGTAAGCCAGCTGTTGAGTGATCAGCTGAACAATCTGGCTTCGGATCTGATTAAAGGCGTGGATCTGGATATCGGTCTGAACTCGACAGCTGATCAGACAACCGGAGCGCGCACAGACCTCAACCTCGGTTTGAGCAAAGCATTTTTAAATGATCGGTTGAAGGTATCAGTTGGTAAAAACTTCGAGCTGGAAAGTCAGAACAATGCCGCGAATTCAACAGAAGTCTTCGACAACATCGCTCTGGATTATTCCATCACAAGAGATGGCAGGTACCTTTTCCGGGGCTACCGCAAAAATCAATATCAGTCTATCCTGGAAGGTTTTATCATCGAAACCGGTGTAAGTTTTATCATCACAGCTGATTACGATCTGTTCCGTGAATTTTTCAAAAAAAGAAATGAAGAATAGTTTATATGTCATTCTGGTAACATGCTTATTTCTGGGCGGATGTTCGGTAAACAAATATGTCCCTGCCGGACAAAGCTTGTATGTAGGAAGTAAGGTAAATGTACAGCCAGACAGCATTTCCAAACCCAATATATCCGGATTAAGCAGCCAGCTGGAAGGATTGGTCAAGCCACCGCCTAATAAGACGCTTTTTGGATTTGCATGGAAGGTCTGGTTTTATTACTGGATCGGAGAGCCCAAAGATGAAGGCGGGTTGCGTAGCTGGTTCAGGAATAAACTTGGAGAGGCGCCGCGTTTTGCTACTGAGCGTGTAGCTGATATTAATGCAGCGAATATGGTGTCCTTTCTCGATAATGAGGGCTATTACCGTTCTTCTGCTGAAGGTAAGATCGTGGAGAGCAAGAAGAAAAAACGGCGAACTGCGATCATGGAGTTCGACGTATACGTAATGCCGCGTTATGTGATCAACGAAATCAGCTATTCGGTGCCGGACAGTTCGCTGTTTAGCAGAGATCTTGTGAAAGCAAAGGAAAAAACCCTGTTGAAAAAAGGTGATCCGATCAGACTTGACGCTGTCACGACTGAAAGAACCCGTATTGATCAGGAGCTAAAAGGAAAGGGCTATTACTTCTTCAACCCCGACTACCTGATCGCAAAGGTGGATTCAACGATCGGAAGAGCCGATTCAACGCTTGGTGCGCAGCAGGTTAACATTTACCTGGAAGTTAAGCAGGGCACCGCGCAAACATCTTTGAAACAGTATTTCATCAATGATATATATGTAAATACAGGTACTGAGGAGAACAATTCAACCGACACAGTTACAACAACTCGCCGCCGGCTTCGCAGAGGTATCAAGGTGATTGATCCTGGCAAGCTTTATAAAAGGAGGATCTTTTACGATGCCATTGGTTTTCGCCACGGCAATATGTACACCAATACAATGCATGACGTGTCGCTATCGCGGCTTGTCAACTTGCAAAATTTCCGTTTTGTAAAAAACCGTTTTGATCTGGTACCCCGCTCCGATTCGGCATTGCTGGACGTGTATTACGATTTGGCACCGATGAAGAAGAAGTCACTTCAAACCACGATCAGTGCAAGTACAAAGTCGAATAACCTGGGCGGTTCTCAGCTGGATGTTACCTGGCGAAACAGAAACACCTTCAAAGGCGCAGAGATGCTGACGGTCAATGGGTTCTTCGGATTTGACGTACAACTCGGTGGCAACCGAAGTGCAACTAATACCGACTTCAGGAAAATCGGCAATGAATATATCAGATACGGAGGCCGGACGGATCTGTCGTTTCCCCGTTTTGTCATTCCTTTTGTCAGAATCAGACCGGAAAAGAGCCAGGCTTTGCCCAAGACGGTACTATCTCTCAACTACGAGGCGCGGGTTCAGCGGGGATTGTACACTACCACTTCAATCCGCGGAGACTGGTCTTACGTTTGGAGCAAAAAATCGTCGGTTGTACATACGCTGGCACCGATTTCAATTAACTATGTACAGACGGGAGGTGTTAATTCTGAAAATCTGGACAAGATCATTTTTAGTCCAAATACAAACCCGCTGGACATTGATCGGCTTTTCAAGATTATCGATGCACGTTATTTTATTGCCGGATCTAATTATACCATCTCCTACCGGCCAGTACCGCGTCCGTTCAGCAAAAACCAGTTTGCTCTGACTGGCGGACTTGATTATGGCGGAAACCTGCTGAGCCTATTGGCGAAGCGTCCCCCTCCGCCAGATGATACATTGCCAAAACAATTTTTAAAAGTACCTGTTTTTCAATACGTGAAAGTGGATGGAGATATCCGGTATTATCGCACGCTTACCCCTTCAATCAAATGGGCCAACCGTTTGCTTGTTGGGATGATAAAACCTTACGGCAATGCTAAAACAATGCCCACTCCGCAGTTTAAGCAGTATTTCGGTGGGGGTAGCACCGGTATCAGAGCATTTCGCGCACGTTCTCTTGGGCCTGGCGGCGTAGAGCCGGATACAGCGAGTTTCAACCTGTTAGGTTACCAGCAATTCGCTGATATTCGGCTGGAATTTAATACTGAATTCAGGATCAAGTTTACAAATATCATCAATGGGGCGATCTTTATGGATGCTGGAAATATCTGGTCTTTTGGAGATACTGCTCGGATTGCATTTGATTCCCGAGCCCTAATCAGTAAAGATTTTCTTAAACAGGTTGCAGTCGGCGGCGGCATAGGTTTGCGCCTTGACTTCTCCTACCTGGTTTTCAGACTTGACCTTGCCACGCCATTCAGGAAGCCCTGGTATACGCAATACAGGAATCCTGAAAATCCCGACGGTCCATACCTGAGTAAAAACCCCTGGGTCTTCAACGAAATCAACTTCCGGGACAAAGCGTGGCGACGCGAGAACCTGGTGCTGAATATTGCAGTGGGGTTGCCGTTTTGAGTTGGTGGAGGTTGGTGGGTTTTGGCTATTGGCTATTAGCTTTTAGCTTGAACAAAAGCTTGGGATTTGGAGGTAATTGCATTGATGTTCTTTTAACCAATTTCCTGACACAATTCGATTAGAATTCCATTTGTGCTCTTAGGGTGTAAAAAGCAGACGAGCTTATTATCAGCGCCGGGTTTGGGCTCGGGGCTTAGGAGGATGAAACCCTCATTTTGAAGACGTTGCATTTCGGAATGTATATCTTCTACTTCAAAGGCGATGTGGTGAAAACCCTCGCCTTTTTTTTCTATAAACTTCGCAATCGCGCTATTTGCATTCGTAGCTTCCAGTAGCTCGATTTTAGTCTGGTTGATTTTGAAAAATGAGGTAGCCACATTTTCAGAGGGTACGATTTCCTGTTTGTAAGGTTGCACATTAAAAAGTGCTGAAAAAAGCTTTTCAGCAGCCGCCAGCTCCTTCACCGCAATCCCAATATGCTCCACATTTGTCATAAAAGAAACCCTAAACTCATGACTCTAAAACTCATGAACTCATAAACTCTAAACTCATAAACTCGACTCACTTCCTATTATCCTGCCCACCCACCATACTCAGGTAGCTTTCGTACCTGCTGAATGCGATGCTGCCTTCGGAAACCGCATCTTTCACCGCACAGCCCGGCTCGTTGATATGCTGACAGTTATTAAACCGACATTTATTCAGCAATTCACGCATTTCAGGGAAGTAGTGGCTAATCTCCTCAGCCTCCATATCCGCCAGTCCCAGTTCCTTAATGCCGGGTGAATCAATGATAAAAGTGCCGGCTTCCAGCTCGAACATTTCGGCAAATGTGGTGGTATGTACGCCTTTGTTGGCAAATGTGGAAACTTCTTGTGTTTTAATGGAAAGATCGGGTGCGATCGCATTCACAAGCGTAGACTTACCCACACCCGAATGACCGGAAAGCAGCGACACTTTCCCGCTGAGCAATGCCGCAAAATTGTCAAGTCCCTGCTCGCTCAAAGCAGTCGTAGCCAGGCAGCGGTAGCCCAGACTGCTGTAAAGCTCCATCAGCTCTGACTGAAATTCCTTCATTTCATCGTTCAACAAATCCTGTTTATTAAAAACAAGAACGCCCGGTATCCTGAACGATTCGATAGCAACTAAAAAGCGGTCAATGAAACCGAGTGATGTTCTTGGAAATACAAGCGTAGCAATCAGAATGGCCTGATCTACATTCGCTGCAATCAAATGCGCGTGGGCCGTTTTGTGAACTGACTTACGAATTACATAATTCTCCCTGGGCAGGATCTCGTGAATAATGCCAAAGTTCTCACCCTCGTCTTCCTCTTCAAAATTGACGTAATCGCCTACGGCAATCGGATTGGTGACTTTCAATCCCAGCGCCTTGAATTTTCCTTTCAACCTGCATTGCCAGATATGTCCGTCGCGGCTGTCGCGGACGTCATACCACGAACCGGTTGACCTTAATACTAAGCCTCTGATCAAGCTCATTCTTTGTTTTTTCGACTAAGTACAGAAATTAAACAGCAGTTTTCCAAACCACACGGAAATTAATGCTACTTAAAATAATTGAGCATCAATAATCCAGTAGTTTTTGCTTTTAAGTGGTTTTATCTGACAAAATACCGTACCCAGATAATGTGGTAAGTACCACCTTCAAGTATCCACCGGTTACCCACAACGGATATCATTAAATAATATTTTTTAAAAAAATCGATCATGCGCTGCTTTTTTCCTACATTAGTTCGCATTTATCGTAAAGAATATTAATAATACACCTACAAAAAAGAACTCTACCTTGATGGACTTAGTTGCCGAAGAACCGAATTCGGTCATTGATATTCGCAAAAATCGCATCAAAAGCAATCTGCTGCTTCATTTATATCAAAATGGCGATACATCAATTAACAAAATGGCGCGGCTCTTTCACGCCAGTATCCCATCGGCAACCGGCATAGTCAATGATCTGATCCGGGAAGGCTGGGTCACAGAAACAGGTACCGGCCCCGCACGCGCCGGACGCCCGCCGGTTCTTTACGGTTTGAATGCAAAAAAGTACCTGACAATGATCATGGACATCAACCGGCACGACACGCAGCTGGTTGTCTTTGATCTTCATAACCGATTAGTTGTCAAAAGAAAAGTCGACCTGCGCCTCGAAGATTCGACAACATTCCTGGAACAGCTTTTTGAACATACCGACGAATTTTTAAACTCCAATAATATAGGTACCAGCCAACTCTGGGGAATAGGTGTTTCCATGCCGGGATTGATCAATTCTTCGCTGGGCATCAACCTGACCTATCCAAACCTGACCGCCCCCGGAGAACCGCTTATTGTACGATTGAAAAAGCATTTCAAGCTGCCGGTCTGCCTGTTTAACGATACCAAAGCCACAACAATCGGCGAACACCGGTTTGGACTGGCAGCGCAAAAATCCCAGGTACTTACCATCAATATTGACTGGGGTGTTGGATTGGGCATTATCATCAATGGAGAAGTGTTTAATGGAGCTTCCGGGTTTGCGGGAGAGTTGGGGCACATTCAGGTGAAACCGGACGGAATGCTATGCCATTGCGGCAAAGTAGGCTGCCTGGACACGATTACCTCTGCGATTGCGCTGATACGCCGTGCGAAGGAAGGCATTGCGGCCGGACGAGCTACTATCCTTACGCAGATCGTCAATGGTGACCTTAACTTACTGGAAACTACACATATTATTGAAGCAGTGCACGCCGGAGACGAGTTTTCCATTGACCTGCTCAGTAATGTGGGTATAGAACTGGGCAAAGGCCTGGCCACTGCTGTACACTTGTTTAATCCGGAGGTGATTATCGTAGGCGGCTTGCTCGCAGAGGCGGGACCGTTTATTTCGAATCCCATTGAACAGGCGATCAATAAATACTGCCTGTCTGATTTTAAGAATTCCCTTTCCATTCATATCTCCAAACTTGGCGCAAAAGCCAGGTTGCTGGGTACGCAGGCATATTTATTCGAGCACCTGATTGTAAAGGAATTTCCCTGAGATACAGGCTGGCGGCGGTCAGCCCATTATCTCTTTAACCTGATCCATAATAATCGCGGTAGCACCTGTTCCGCTGGCCACGTAATCCTTGGAAATGCTGCCAGCGTGGGTCCGATAAGCTTCATTTTGCAACATTTTGTCCAGCAGCGCGCTGATATCGGTACTACCTGCAATCGCAAATGCGCCGCCTAGCTTCACGAGATCTTGCGCTTCCTGAAAGCGTTGATATCCTTTGTTACCGAAAATCACCGGCAGTCCGAAAGTAGCTGCTTCCAGGATATTGTGCAGCCCTGCTCCAAAAGATCCGCCTATGTAGGCCAATTCCCCATACCGGTACAGCGACGATAGCATTCCAATGTTGTCGATAATAAGATAATCGAACCCAGCTGTGTCCATACCTGCTTTTAGCTCAGAATAGCGCACTGCTTCCCCGGCAAGCTGCTTCCGCCAGGACTCAATCTGCTCGCTTTTGATCTCGTGAGGCGCGATAATAGCTTTCAAGCTGCGGCCGATCTTGTTTAAAGCCGGAATTAAAACTTCCATATCGGCTTCCCAAACAGAGCCGGCCACCAGGCAGATTTTATCGCTTTTGAAAAGCGCGGCTTCCGGCAGGTCACGTGCGTTCAATGCAATCTCGCGAACACGGTCAAACCTGGTGTCGCCTGCGATACTGCAGGATGAGATACCTATGGTATTCAGCAATTGCACAGACGCTTCATTTTGCACAAAAAAATAGTCAACGCTCGACAGCATTTGGCGGTGAAGGAAACCATGCGGCTTGAAAAAGATCTGCCCGGGGCGGAAAATAGACGAGAATGAAATGATATAGCAATGCTGATTTTTGAGTTCCAGCAGGTAATTCAGCCAAAATTCGTATTTGATAAAAAAAGCAATGCGCGGCTTTACGATCCTGACAAATTCTGCGGCATTGGCGCGCGTATCAATCGGTAGGTATGCGATGAAATCAGCGCCTGTGTAGTTTTTCCGGACTTCGTAGCCTGACGGAGAAAAGAATGTCAGCAAAATAAAATGGTCGGGATACGCAATCCTGTAAGCCTCAATAACCGGTCGCCCCTGCTCAAATTCACCCAAAGACGCGGCGTGAAACCAGGCAACCGGCCTGCTTTGGGGCTGTTTTGAAAACAGCTCTTCCAACCTTTTCAGCGCCGAATTTCTCCCTTCAACTCCGAGCTTTATCTTTTGATTGAAAGGTGCAGCAATTTTCAGAGCCGACGCCAAAAACCGCATGGCAATCTGATAAATTAAATTTCCCAAGGAATCTGATTAAAAGGGGATTAGAGAAAAAAATTGTTTTCAAGAATGCTCAGTTTTGAGGAGGTCTGGCAGGCTTTTTTCCTTCTTTTCTCGTTTAAAGAACATAAAAGTACAAAAAACCGTTAAAGTGGAGTCGGCATAAGATATGCATACGCGATTATTTTGTATTTTCACTTTTTAGAAGACACATACCTATTCACGGAGAACTTATTTTACGAAATGATGCGTGTAAAACTTTTACTTTCAGTATCTATCCTGTTTGCACTATCAACAGATATATACGCTCAACGCCGCGCGGGCAAGAATGAGGACAGTGAGGAGAGCTATAAATCTTTCACTTCGGTAGGTATAACTACCAATACAAACTCGGGCATTCTGGGCGGCGCGGTCTTCCGCCAGTCTTCTGCGCTTCCTTCCAAGCTTTTTGGCAAAAACCAATATCGATACCTTGCCGTGGAAGTGGTGAATGTGAAACATCCCAAGGAGCTATCTACCCAGGATTTTGTTACAGGTGCCCGCCTTGTTTTCGGGAAGCAAAACTACCTTTTCGTAGTCAGGCCAGAATACGGACGTGAGCTGTCGTTATTCAGCAGGCAGGACGATGAAGGAATCTCGATTAGCGCAATTGTCGCTGCTGGCCCTTCACTCGGCTTTGAGAAACCTTACATGGTGCAATTTGAATCGGACGGGCGCGTGATTACCGAACCTTTTGATCCGGCTAAACATGCAGGAGGTACCCAGAGCACAAGTATTGTAGGCGCGGGCAGCTTCTTTCAGGGTTTTGGTCAAATGAAGGTGGTACCCGGCTTACACGTGAAAACAGCCATGAGTTTTGAATTAAGTGCATTCAGAGAGAACGTAACCGGCCTTGAAATTGGTTTTATTGCAGAAGCGTTCACCAGAAAAGTGCAGATCATGGCATTTGCCGAAAACCGCAGCGTTTTTACTTCGGGCTATCTTACACTTTACTTCGGAAGCAAGAAACGCTAGTTCCCATTTCAAATCGGCTGGTTGTTAATGAAACCGGCCAGCCAGAGAATACAGATTTTATGATTGAATTACCAGTTATTCCATCGGAGCGCAAGAAAAGGCCCGACTGGTTGAGAGTTAAACTACCCGCAGGACCAGAGTTCCGGAAAGTAAGGCAGCTTGTTGATAACTATAAACTGCATACGATTTGTGAAAGTGGTAACTGCCCCAATATGGGAGAATGCTGGGGCGCAGGAACAGCTACTTTCATGATCCTGGGAAATGTTTGTACGCGCAGCTGCAGCTTTTGTGCAGTAGCCACAGGACGCCCGAACGAGTACGATACCGACGAGCCCAGAAGGGTAGCAGAAGCGATTAAACTGATGCAGGTTAAGCATGCAGTACTTACATCAGTAAACCGCGATGAGCTGAAAGACAAGGGCGCAGAGATATGGTACCAGACTGTGAGACAGGTAAAGGAAAACACCCCTGAAACAACGATCGAAACTTTGATCCCCGATGTAAAAAGCAATTGGGATGCATTGATCAGGATGATTGAGGGTGGACAGGAAGTAGTGTCGCACAACATGGAAACGGTAGAACGTTTATACCGCGCAGTGCGCCCGCAAGCCAAGTACGCGCGCAGCCTTGAACAGATTAAAAGAACAAAAGAATACGGTCAGAGAACCAAGTCCGGCATCATGCTGGGACTCGGCGAAACGCAGGACGAAGTGTACAAAGCAATGGACGATCTGGCCGAAAATGGCCTGGATATCCTGACCCTGGGCCAGTACCTGCAGCCAACCAAAATGCACCACGAGGTGATTGAATGGATCACCCCTGAAATGTTTGAAAACTACAAAGAGGAGGGTCTGAAACGGGGTCTGAAATATGTAGAGTCGGGACCACTCGTACGTTCCAGCTATCATGCAGAGAGACACGTAAATGTTCCTATCTGATTTTGGCACAACGAAAAAGCCTGTCTGGGTCAATCCAGGCAGGCTTTTTCGTTTTTAGCTTTGCCGGAAAGAGAAAGTCGACAGCGAGTTTTAGCGCAGTTTTTCAGTTTTTTTTATTTGGTTAATGACTTAAAAAAAGTCAATTTTGTCTTTTAGTCTATACACTACATTACAGTCTCGACTGATTAACTTTCAACAATTTAGTTTATGCCGTACTTATTCACCTCGGAGTCCGTATCTGAAGGACATCCCGACAAGGTAGCAGATCAAATATCAGATGCGCTCATTGATAACTTTTTAGCCTGGGATACAGATAGCAAGGTAGCTTGTGAAACCTTAGTAACAACCGGCCAGGTAGTGCTCGCAGGAGAAGTTAAGACCAACACCTATCTCGATGTTCAGAAAATTACTAGAGAGGTAATCAGGCGAATAGGCTATACGAAGAGCGAGTACATGTTTGAAGCCAATTCCTGCGGGATTTTGTCTGCCATTCATGATCAGAGTGCTGATATCAACCAGGGTGTTGACCGTGCAGTATCTTCTTCCAGCTTCGAAGAAAAAGCAAATGCACAGGGTGCGGGTGACCAGGGTATGATGTTTGGCTACGCTACGCGCGAGACTGAAAACTACATGCCGCTTGCGCTTGACCTTGCTCACAAGATACTCCAGGAAATGTCGCTCATCCGCAACAATGAGCTTAGCCTGATCCCTTACCTCCGTCCGGACGCGAAATCACAGGTAACAATTGAATACAGCGACGATAATGTACCTCAGCGCATTGACACAATCGTGGTTTCGACACAGCACGATGACTTTGACTCAGAAGAAGCAATGCTCGCGAAAATCAAGGAGGATATCATCAGCATCGTAATACCACGTGTGAAGTCTAAGCTGACTCCTGAGCTGCAGAAACTGTTTACAGGAGATATTACCTATCACATTAACCCAACCGGGAAATTCGTAATCGGTGGGCCGCACGGTGATACAGGCTTAACAGGAAGAAAGATTATCGTTGACACCTACGGTGGAAAAGGTGCACACGGCGGCGGTGCATTCTCTGGAAAAGATCCCTCCAAGGTTGACCGTTCAGCGGCTTATGCAACGCGTCACATTGCTAAAAACATGGTAGCGTCAGGTCTGTGTGATGAAGTACTTGTTCAGGTTTCCTACGCAATCGGAGTTGCAAAGCCCTGTGGTTTGTATATCAATACCTACGGAACTGCGAAAGTAGCTGACCACGACGGTGTAATAGCAGAGAAAATCGCAGAGATCTTCGACTTGCGTCCGTATGCGATTGAGCAACGCCTTAAATTGCGAAACCCAATGTATTCAGAAACTGCTGCATACGGTCACATGGGACGTAAAAACGAGATTGTTAAGAAATCCTTCAAAGGTGCAAACGGAGAAGAGAAGGAGGTTGAAGTAGAACTTTTCACCTGGGAGAAACTTGACTTTGTTGATAAGATCAAAGAGAAGTTTTCTATTTGATTTAATAATATTACAAAAGGAGAAAAGGTTGTCCCAGCGTCATGGGGCAACCTTTTTTTATAGGGCAACCTGTCATCAGGATGTTGGTCCGTCATAAGCCGCTCAGCGCCGGCCCAACCGCACCAGAGTCGCAGAAGCAGGCCGCTTCCTTGCCAGGTTCCGCTCGTAATAAGAATCTTTAACAGCCATATATTGCTGAGCTTCCTCCTGACTTCCCAGTATTCGCAAGGTCGAATAAAGGTCACCATATTTGTGGAATGGAAATGCGGTAAAGGATCCCTTTGTGATCAGATTGGTTAAGACATTTGAGCGTAAAGGCTGCATTAGAATAAGTGATTGATGAAAAAAATTAAGGAAAAGAAACAGTACCACTACCACCGAAGCGCTCCAATGTTTTGGTATCCACCGACCACTTATAAATCGTTCGTGTACGAACCTTAAATTTATAATAAGGAAAACCACTAAAAAGCTAATATTCATTTTTGTCAGCCAGTCATTCCATTTCCCGACTACATAGAGGGACAAAGAAAAGAACACAACAAAAATGAATACCATTAGTCTATTAGGGAGCAATGTGCTTGGACTATGGAGTTTGTAATACACATAACAAATAATTAGTCCGTCCAAAAACACACCCAAAATATATCTAAGCAAAAAAGACCCATCTCCGCGAAACTCCCAGACAAATCCGTTAATCGGCGGCTTCTCACCAGAAGCGAAGTATATGAGAATGGGTACCAGGCATAATGTTGGCAGCAAATACAGAGGAAGTATCTTAACAGTGAATACTTCCTTCCATTTGACTCCTGAAAAAAAGTAAATCAAATGAATAATGCATAAGCTGATAAAAGGAAAGATGGCCCAAATCAGTGACAAAGAAATCGGAAGGAAACTCTCTTCAACCTTTTTCCTGACACCAAAGTCATATAGCATTATGCAACTTACAATCAGACTGGGAATTAGCTGGTTGGGCACCCACCTGGATTGATCAAAAACAGATCCGATATTTATATTGAAAGTGTTTTGCTCGGTTTCAAATGAGTAAATTTTCGAAATAATCCGGAAAAGGATAGTCCCAATTCCCCCCATAAACAAAAAGGTAACTACAAGCGGCTTACTTTTAAACAAAAGCGCATAGGCCCAGGCGATACCTATAAAAAAACCTACCCAGGTCCAAATAAAAATGACACTTGGATGGATTTTACCTAAGACCTTAAAAATTAGGGCCGGAACAAGATAGTAACCAAAGTAATAGCGAATTAACCTATTACTACCTTCAAAATAGTAGGGCCAATCACTCGTACTCAAGTCATAAAACTTCGCATTATGACCATATGCATCGACTATCTGGAAGCTATACCCGCCATTGCCGGACAAAAATGTCCAGATCATTGAGAGGATACCTAAAAAAATCAGATCAGAAAACTGAAACCTAAATTCGTTTATTTCATTCCTCTTTCTTAACTCTCTGACAAGCAAATAGGCCATTGTTAAAATCAGAGGAATCACGATAGCCAGATTAAACCAGCCGCAAACAAAAATAATGTTAGGGAATAACAAATAGGTTAAACTAACCTTACGGAGTAATGTAACATTCATATATAGAGGAGAGTAGAGTTTGTACTCCAAACTACATAAAAAAAGGTTGCTTTGAAAGGCAACCTTATAGTTTATACATGATCTGAAATACAATAGTATATAACTCAAACTCTTCTTCTTATATTAATCTAAAGCATTAGAACTGAACAAGATTTAAAATCATTCTCAAAATTGCGCCTGCTCCTCCAACTCGCTATCGTGCGCGATGCGTTCGATCATTCGCATTTTCTCGTAATTCTTTGGTCGTGAGAAGAATGTGTAAATGGCTGGGATGACATATAGGGTCAGAACGAGCGAAAAGAGCAATCCTCCCATGATTACAATTCCCATCGACATCCTGCTCTTACCGGCCGAGCCTAGCGCCATCGCAATCGGTAATGCACCGAGGATAGTCGCTAAACTTGTCATCAAAATCGGTCTGAAACGCAATGTAGCCGCTTCTAATGCAGCTTCCTGAATACTCCTCCCCTGTTCCCGCAGCTGATTGGCAAATTCCACGATCAAAATACCGTTCTTAGTTACCAGTCCGATCAGCATGATCATTCCGATTTGGGAGAAAATGTTCAATGTCTGATCAAAAAACCAAAGCGAGAAAACTGCGCCTCCGATTGCCAGCGGCACGGTGAACATGATGATAAATGGGTCCACAAAGCTTTCAAACTGGGCTGCCAGAATGAAATAGATCAACACCAATGCCAGGAAAAAGGAAAACATGGTATTGGAAGAACTTTCGGCATAATCGCGCGAGGAACCGCTGAGCGAAGTTTGAATGGCTTCATCTTTCAACTTATCGCGGATCCGGTCCATTGCTGCGATTCCATCGCCAATCGTTTTACCAGGAGCCAATGCGGCTTGTACCGTCGCGCTCATATAGCGATTATAATGAAATAGCTGCGGTGGACTGCTTTCTTCCTCCGCTTTCACGATATTGTCCAGCTGTACAAGCGTTCCATTGCCCGTTTTTACAAACATACTTTTCAGGTCCAAAGGCTCGTCACGGTTTGTACGATCGTACTGACCAATTACCTGATACTGTCGCCCATTCATTGTGAAATAGCCGAACCGCTGTCCCGCAAATGCAAGCTGCATAGTTTGTGCCACATCCTGAACCGATACCCCGAGCGACTTCGCCTTTTCCCGATCAATGGATATCTGGATTTCGGGCTTGCTGAATTTCAGGTTAACATCGGTGATTGCAAATGTCGGATCGTTCGAAGCTTCCTCCATGAATTTAGGCAGGTACTCCCGCAGTTTCTCGAAATCAGGCGCCTGAATGACATATTGAATTGGCAAACCACCTCTCGAATCCACCGAAATTGTCTGCTGCTGCACTACAAAAGATTTTGCATCAGGCATTTGCTTTAATCGCTGATTGATGTAATCGGCGATTTCCTGCTGCGATTCTTTCCTGAATTTCTTATCAACCAGGGCGATCCGTCCGCTGCCTGTATTGGCAGCGCCAAGTCCAGAGTTACCTGGCGAAGTAATCAGCATCAGTCCTTTTCTGCCCGGCATCGAATCCATCAGCATCTGACTGACATTCTGCACATACCTGTCCGTGAATTCAAATGAAGAACCCTCCGGAGTCGTCATATTAATCCGAAACCAGTTACGATCGTCCAGAGGTGCGAGTTCAGATTGGAGGTCTTTACCAAAAAACCAGATCATACTTACCGTAACCAGCACCAGCGGTACCGCCACCCAGCGCATTTTCAGGAATTTGCCTAATGCATTTCCGTAATTCTCTGTTATTTTTTCAAAAAACGGCTCTGTCTTCTCATAAAACCAGCTTTTCTGATGCGTTTTACGAACCAGGTAAGCATTCAGCATGGGTGTCAATGTGAGTGAAACGAATGCAGAAATCAATACCGCCGCCGAGATCACAATTCCGAATTCCCGGAAAAGCTTACCTACAAATCCTTCCATGAAAATAACCGGCAAAAACACCGAAGCCAGCGTAATTGAAGTTGACAAAACCGCAAAAATGATCTCATTTGAACCTTTGATCGCGGCCTCAATGGGGCTCATCCCCTGCTCTATCTTCTTGAAAATGTTCTCTGTAACCACAATTCCATCGTCTACCACCAGGCCGGTAGCCAGTACAATCGCGAGCAGCGTCAGCACATTCACTGAGAAGCCCATTATATACATGATAAAGAATGTCCCAATCAGTGAAACAGGTATATCTATCAGCGGGCGGAATGCGATCAGCCAGTCTCTAAAGAAGAGATAAATGATTATCACCACCAGCACAATCGCGATCAGCAGCGTTTCCCCTACTTCTTCAATGGATCGTTCCACGAAAATGGTATTGTCTATCAGAGTATCCAGCTCGTAATCTTTGGGAAGCTCCTTTTTGATATCGGCCATTCTTTTATTCACTTCCTCGGCGATATTGAGGTAGTTGGCTCCCGGCATCGGAGATATGGCGAGGCCGATCATAGGTACATTGTCTAACCGAAGGATCGTTTCTTCGTTTTCAGGACCAAGGGTTGCGTAACCGATATCTTTGAGATGGATGGTTTGCGTGGACAGATTTTTAATGATCATCTCATTAAAATCGTTTTCCGTGCGAAACCTTCCAATTGTTTTTACCGTCAGCTCTGTATTGTCTCCTGCCAGCTTGCCGCTTGGCAATTCTACATTTTCCTTATCCAATGCAATTTTCACATCTTGGGTGGTAATGCCCAGTGCAGCCATTTTGATCGGATCCATCCAGATCCGCATTGCATATTTTTTCTGGCCGAAAATCCGGATTTCACTTACCCCCTCAATCGTTTGGAGACGCTGCGCAATTACGTTTTCGGCATAATCACTTACTTCGAGGTGTGATCTTGTATCACTTTTGAATGTAAGTACAATGATTGGCTCTGAGTTGGCGTCGGCTTTTGCTACCACCGGCGGGCCGTCGATATCCAGTGGCAAAGTCCGCGAAGCGGAGCCTACCTTATCCCGGACGTCATTCGCAGCCCGCTCCATATCCACACCGATATCGAACTCGACCGTGATCTGGCTGGTACCCTGACTGCTGGTGGAGTTAATGGATTTGATCCCCTCAATGCTGTTCAGCTGCTTTTCCAGCGGCTCGGTGATCTGAGATTCGATGATGTCGGCATTGGCCCCGGTATAGCTTGTCCTGATCGAAACTACGGGCGGGTCGATAGAAGGAAATTCCCGCATTCCCAGGAATTTGTAACCTAAAAACCCGAAAAGTATGATCAGCAGGTTCATCACGATTGCGAGAACCGGTCGTTTGATGGAAAGCGTTGAAATGCTCATAGTAGGTAGGATATCAGTTCACCTTAACGGGTGTATTCGGCTTGATGGCAATGATTCCGGAGGTAATCAGCGAATCGCCGGGTTGGAGGCCGTCAATTACCTGAATTTTCGTGTCCGTCCGCAAACCGGTAGTTACCATTACTTCCTGCGCCTTTCCGTTTTTAATAACAAAAACCTTCTTGCCTTTCAAAACAGGTACAATTGCCTCAGTGGGGACCATCATGGCCGCTTTGTTTGCTTCCAGGTCGGCCAGTATCTTGACAAACATGCCGGGCACAAACCTGTTCGCCGCATTCTGTGCGACGGCCCGGACGCGGAGTGTTCTCAGGTTTTCGTCCACCTTCGGGTCTATCGCCAGGATTTTTGCACTGTAATTGACGGGATCACCGTCCAGGTTGAATTTAACAGTATTTCCAATGCGGATATTAGGTGCATATTTCTCGGGAACTGTAAAGTCTATTTTGATGGGATTACTCTGTACAATGGTTACGATGGGCGTACCCGGAGCAAGATATGCACCTTCGCTAATATACTTCAATCCAATGCGACCACTGAAAGGCGCGCGTATCTCAGTCTTTTCCAGCTGGGCTTCAATCACTTCTTTTTCAGCTTCCAAAAGGCGGATGTTGTTGGAAGTCACATCGTAATCTTCCAGGTTGATTGCTTCCACATTCAAAAGCTTCTTTTGGCGTGCTTCAATTTTCTTACTCAGATCCTGGTTATAGGCGACCTTTTGCAGCTGCGCCTGTAGTTCGCGGTCATTAATCTTTGCAATTAACTGTCCTTTCACAATCTGCGCACCCTCCTGGATATTCAGCTTTACGAGCCTGCCGGACGTTTCTGCCATCAGGTTTACCTCTTCGTTCGGCAGCACGGTACCAGAAGCAAATATTTGATTTTCAATGGTTTCTTTTTCTACAACAAACACATTCACCGGCACGGGAGCTCCGCCCGCAGACTTGGCACCTTTCCCCTCAGCACCCTTTTTCACATCGCGGCTACCATCGGTGCCAGGTTTTGAGAAGACAAACAGCTTACCTATCACTAGCCCCACAATGATCACCCCCACCAGCATAATTGTACGCATGATCTTACTTTAAATAAATTTCGTTCAAAAACAATACTGATAATTTATATTCCCTGATATCACCTAATTAAAGATACTTCATATTGTACAAAGCGGCAACGAGTAATTTTTATACTATTCAGCAATGCGAAAGTTCTGTTACCATTTTGTTTCCAGATCTGCCCTTTTGATAATTCGTTTACCCGACTTTCCTGCGTTGAACTATATTTAGTAAACCCTCACAATTTCATATTACTAAAATGAAAACCTGCTCCGGTACTATCATTTTCTTATTCACACTATTCTTTGAACTAATCCCAATGGACGCGAACAGCCAGAATGCAATTAAAACCTACGATGCCGATTGGAAAAAAGTAGCCGAATTACAGGCAAATGGTCTTGACAAATCGGCATTAACAATCGTCAAAGAGATTTACCAGAAGGCGAAACAGGAGAAACAGGATGCGCAGGTAATTAAAGCAGCGGTCGCGATGATCGACTTGCAGCATGAAAACAGGGAAGACAATGAGATCGCCTCCATCAAAGATCTTGAAGCAGAGCTCGCAGCCAGCTCGGGAGTTGTGAGGTCCATTTTAAGCAGCCTTACCGCAAGCTATTATTACAGTTATTACCAGTACAAAAGGTGGCAACTTTACCAGCGTAGCGAAACAACCGGCTTTGTAAAAGAAGATATCAATACCTGGTCAACAACCGACTTCCATCGTAAAATCGCTGAGCTGTACCTGGCTTCTCTCCGGAATGAGCAAGAGTTACAGCAGACAAAACTGGAACCATTTGATGCAATTATCGAAAAAGGCAATACCCGCCAGCTCCGCCCAACTTTATACGATTTACTAGCCCACAGTGCATTAACTTATTTCTCATCGGATGAAAGAGAGTTGAAAAAACCGGCATATGCTTTTGAAATCAGCTCAGCTGCTGCATTCGATCCTGCCGCAGACTTTATACACCGCAAGTTTGAAACAAAGGATTCTTCTTCGCTCGAACTATATGCATTGCAGCTTTACCAGAAGCTGATTGCGTTTCACCTTAATGATCCCACGCCCGACGCATTGATCGATGTGGACCTGCTGCGCCTGCAATATGTAAAGCAAAAATCTGTGCATGAAAACACAGACGAGCTTTACTATTTGGCGATTAACCACGTGGCTAACCAGTATCAGCAGACCCCGGCCGCGGCCCAGGCGTGGTACTTATTAGCCGAGTACCATTTTTATCGCGGTACTGCTTATAAAATCAAAGAAGATTCGACGAATCGGTTCGAAAAGGTGAAGGCCTTATCAATTTGTAAAGACATCATCCAGCAAAATCCAAATACGGAGGGCGGAATCCATGCAGCTAATTTAATGAACAGGATTCGTCAAAAAGCGCTGCAATTCAATGCAGAGCACGTAGTTGTCCCAGAGAAGCCT
The DNA here is from genome assembly GCF_000701505.1 of Dyadobacter crusticola DSM 16708. GTDB lineage: Bacteria > Bacteroidota > Bacteroidia > Cytophagales > Spirosomataceae > Dyadobacter > Dyadobacter crusticola. The sequence goes on from NZ_KL370787.1 coordinate 394,557, forward strand.
TTTTTGGTGTTTGTAGAATATCAGAACATTAACAAACTCTATCTCAGGATTGTTAAAGCAACTCCCGTGCTGCTATCGGATTTTGAAAAACGAAATGGTACTGCATTCTGGCGAACTGTTTCAAAAGCACCTGCATTCCGAAACTGGGACCAACGACTGCCGGATACCAAAGATTATCAGGAACATAGTGTAGAGATCAAGGCAGATGCATTGCCTGTGGGAGAATATATGCTGCTGGCTAGCACAAGTCCTGATTTTTCAAATACACAATCCATTTGTGGCATGCGGCTACTGTATGTGAGTAACATCAGCTACATACAGCGTGAGCGCGACTATTTTGTTTTGCACCGGGATACTGGGCAGCCACTCGCGGGAGCAAGCGTGAAAAGGTGGGATTCCGCATTTAACTATCAGACACGAACCTATAAGAAAAGTCTGGCTGCGCAGTATACAACAGACATAAACGGGTATTTCAGAGAGGGTACGCCCAGCCAGTCGCAGGTGCAGTCAGAATCTTTTGAGATACTTCATGGGAACGACAGGCTTTTTATTCAGGAATCTATAAATACCTACTACAATAAAAAAGAGGAGAAAGATGCAAAAACAACGATTTACCTTTTCGCAGATAGGAGCTTGTACCGGCCGGGACAGACTGTTTACTTCAAAGGCATTGTGGCGGAAGGAAATGGTATCCTGACTGACCAGACCAGGGAAATCAATATTAAACTTCAAAATGCAAATCACGAAATTGTCGGGACTGTTTCCAAAACTGTAAACGATTTCGGTAGCTTCTCCGGCTCCTTTGTACTTCCGCGAACCGGATTAAATGGTGCATTTTCAATACTTGCTGACGAAGAGCATGTTGTTTCTTTCCATGTTGAAGAGTATAAGAGACCCAGGTTCGCGGTCAGCTTTGATACGCTTCGAAACACTTACAAGCTGGGAGATACGATCAGTGTAACAGGGAATGGAACAGCTTACGCCGGCAACCAGATCGATGGTGCCAAAGTGGTTTACAGAGTAGTAAGAAACGAGCAGCTTCTCTACCCAGGTACTCGCCGCGGCAGATACTATCCTCAAAATCCGCCCAAAGAAATAGCACACGGAGAAACAATTACAGATCAAACCGGACAGTTTCAGGTGAGCTTCGAAGCAGTACCGAATTCGAAAACCGATAAAGCCCTTAATCCTGTCTTCGCTTATACGGTTTACGCCGATGTAACGGACACAAACGGAGAAACGAGAAGTGCAGAGACGACGATTTCAATCGGCTACAAGTCGCTGCTGATTAAGGCGGAGATCCCTGAAAAGGTAGCAGCTGATAGTTTGAGAAGCTTTAAAATCCGCACGGAGAACATGAATGGTGAGTTTGTAGCTTCGGCTGTTCACGTGCGGGCAACCCGTCTCATTCCTGAAAGCAGGCTGATCCGCCTGCGATACTGGCCTCGCCCGGACTTATTTGTAATGACCAAGCCTGAGTTCATCAGGAGCTTCCCGAATGATGAATACGACAATGAAACGGAAATCGAAAATTGGCCGGAACAACAGACGTTTTTTGACCAGACGGAAAAATTAACCGAAAATGAAGCGCTTCCGCTTAACACTGTTTTAGAGCCCGGCTTTTATAAGATTGATATTGGCACAAAACATGAAGACGGGCAGACTATTCAAGATACCAGATTCATTGAACTGACGGACCCGAACAGTAAGCGGCTTCTAAGACCCGAATATCAATGGACAGAAAGCAGCCCAGAAGCGGAGCCTCAACGGGAAACGAATGTACAAGTGGCAACTTCGGCTAACGACGTTTTTGTAATTAGCAGTTCAGGTAAAAGTCAAACTCCAAGTAATTTCTCTTTTTTCAAACTAAATAATGAAAAGCGAACTTTCCTGATTCCGGTAAAAGAAGCTGACCGGGGCGGATATGCAATCGATTATGTTCTTGTAAAACACAATCGTATTCATCAGGCACAAAACTTCGTGAATGTTCCCTGGACAAACAAGGAACTTCAAATTGAATATGAGACATTTCGCGACAAAACATTGCCAGGGAGTAAGGAACAATTGAAAATTAAGATTTTGAGCCACAAAAAAGAAGAGGTAGCAGCTGAAATGATGACGAGTATGTACGATGCCTCACTTGATCAGTTCTATCAGCACCAATGGATCACACCTGCGCATTGGCCAGTGGCACTGATGCCTGATACTTGGGATAATGGCATTAATTTCACGTCGAAAGATGCCGAAATCATCAACTTTAGATTTATTCCTGAAAGAGTTTACAACAAAGAGTATGATCAGCTAATTTATCTGAGTACTGGCCGCATGCTAAGTGGAGGTGGGAGAAATGTGAGGTACCGCCGAATGCAAACCAGGGACCAAGCTATTTTCAAGAAGTCCGTGCGGGAAGAAGAAAAAATGGATTTGGAGGTGCCCGAGCCCGCTCAAATGGTTTCTGGCGAGATAGATGCGCCGCAACAGCTGGAACAAACAAAGCCAGAGCCTGGCGTTTCAACAAACTTGAATATTGAAGCGCGAAAAAACTTCAACGAAACTGCATTCTTTTTACCGGATCTGAAAACAGATGAGAATGGTGCTATAAGCTTTTCGTTTACATTGCCGGAAGCACTTACCCGCTGGAAATTCCAGGCTCTGGCTCATACACCTGAATTAGCATTCGGTTATAGCAAAAAGGAGATTATCACGCAAAAAGAGCTGATGGTACAACCTAATGCGCCGAGGTTTTTGCGGGAAGGGGATCGTATCATGTTTCCTGCAAAAGTGGTTAACCTCTCTGATAGAACACTATCCGGGAATGCGACTTTGCAGCTTTTTGATCCCGTCACAAATGAAAATGTTTCAGAATACTTCGGGTTGACTTCCATTGAAAAAGCTTTTACGATTTCAGCAGGTCAAAGTACAACTGTCGATTTTCAATTGAATGTGCCAAAGGGCTACTACAGCACACTTACCTGGCGGGTAGTTGCGAAAGCTGCGGACTTGTCAGACGGAGAGGAAAACGCCTTACCTGTGTTGTCAAATCGAATGCTCGTGACTGAAAGTTTGCCATTGACGATGCGTGGCTCCGGGAAAAAGGAATTCAGATTTGAAAAGCTGATCCATTCGGCGAACTCAAAGTCGCTGTCTCATGAATCTATTACGGTTGAATACACCAGCAATCCCGCCTGGTATGCGGTGCAGGCACTGCCCTACTTGATGGAGTATCCGCATGAATGTGCCGAGCAAACCTGGAACCGTTATTATGCCAATGCACTCGCAAGTAATATCGTAAGCAAGTCCCCCAAGATTGCGGCCATTTTCAATACCTGGAAAACAGCTGATACCGCTGCATTGACCAGCAATCTTCAAAAAAATCAGGAGCTGAAATCTTTGCTACTTGAAGAAACGCCGTGGGTACTCGCAGCAAAATCCGAATCGGAACAGAAGCGGAACATCGCGTTACTTTTTGATTTAACAAAAATGAGCGGCGAGCTGGATACGTACCTCGCGAAACTGAGAGAAATGCAAAACGAAAGTGGCGGATTTCCATGGTTCAAAGGCGGGCGTGACGACCGGTATATCACGCAATACATTGTCACCGGGATAGGCAAGTTGCTTCAAAAGAAAATTATCTCGAAGAATGATAATTTCAATGCGATACTCGAAAAAGCGTTCCCGTATCTGGATCGCGAGATCAAAGAAGATTATGACCGACTGGTTAAAAATCAGATCAATATGCAGGAATACGTACCCGGATCGCAGCAGGTACAGTACCTGTATATGAAATCCTGTTTCAGCGATATGCCTGTTGAAAGCACCGCGAGCAAAGCTTATCAATTCTTCCAGGAGCGTGCGAAGGCGAGCTGGCCAAAACAGTCCAAATACATGCAAGGACTGATTGCACTTACGCTGCACCGTTCGAAAGATGCAGCTACGCCGAAAGCGATACTGAAATCGCTCCGGGAAACTGCGATCAGCAACGAGGAAATGGGAATGTACTGGAAAAGCACCAGGAGCTGGTGGTGGTATGAAGCGCCCATTGAGCGGCAATCACTTCTAATAGAAGCTTTCCATGAAATCGAGGGAAATAATGGAACAGTGGATGAACTGAAAACCTGGTTACTCAAAAACAAGCAAACCAACCATTGGGAAAGTACCAAAGCAACTGCCGAAGCTTGTTATGCACTGTTGATGACCGGAAACAACTGGCTTAATGAAGATAAAGTACCGGTTGTTCAACTCGGGCGGGAGGTGATACAGCCCGCTGCTGTCGAATCAGGTACCAGCTATTTTAAGAAGTCTTTTGAAAGCAGCACAGTGAATGCTGAAATGGGTAAAATTGAAGTGAATATAACTGGAGGCAGCAACTTGAAATCGCCAAGTTGGGGTGCTGTATACTGGCAATATTTTGAAGATCTGGATAAAATCACCTTTTCGGAAACACCTTTGAAACTGACCAAAAAGCTCTTCGTCGAGAAAAAGACGGATCGCGGACCTGTGTTATCGGCGATTAATGAAGGTGAAAGCCTGAAAGTAGGCGACAAGATTATCGTGCGCATTGAGCTGCATGTGGACCGCGACATGGAATATGTGCACATGAAAGATATGCGCGCTGCTGCACTGGAACCGGTAAATGTACTCAGCGGCTACAAATGGCAGGGTGGTTTGGGATACTATGAATCCACAAAGGATGCCAGTACCAATTTTTTCTTTGACCGGCTGATGAAAGGCACTTACGTATTTGAATACCCGCTTTTTGTCAATCACGAGGGCGATTTCAGTAATGGGATCACGAGCATTCAATGCATGTACGCACCAGAGTTCACAGCGCACAGCGAGGGAATCAGGGTTAGTATTGGAAAATGAATCTATGAACACTGACAACCGGTTAGAATACGAGAAGATCCCTTCGAGCCTCAAAGAATTCATTGCTGATGAACGCATAGCTAATCACCTCAACAAGCTCGATTGGGTTGCGACAGAGAAAATCCACGGTGCCAATTTCAGGTTTATTTATCAGGGCAAAAGGCTGTTTTTTGGTAAAAGAAAAGAGCTGCTCGATTGGCAAGATGATTTCTTTGGCTTCCAAAAAGTGGCCGCAGCAATGGAGTCGCAAATCATTGCTTTGTTCGAGCAGTTATCGCTTGACTTCGGGGCTGATACTATTGTCATTTACGGAGAGCTATTCGGCGGGTTGTATCCACATCCCGATATCGCTGTCTGCGAGCACATTGATGCGATTCAAACAGGTATTTACTATTCACCCGACATTCTCTTTTGTGCCTATGATATCGCATTTGAAAATGGGGCTGACAAAAAAACTTACCTGAACTACGCAGAAGCGCTGACTTATTTCGCTCGTTTCAATATCCTTTGTGCAAAGCCTTTAAAAACCGGTAAGCTCACAGATCTGCTGAACATGAATTTGCGAAGGGAAAGCCGCATCCCCGTCGACCTCGGTCTGCCTGGAATTGAAAACAATTGGATTGAAGGTGTCGTAATCAAGCCTTTTGGCCAGCTACCGAATGAAATAACATTCCGCCCGATCCTCAAACTGAAAAATCCGGAATTTGAAGAGACCCAAATGTACCATCAGGCGCAGAAATGGTCTTTTATACCCAACGTAAGTAGTCTGTCGCTGGATTTAGAATTTCTATTGGTCGAGTTGAGATATTACATCAATGAAAACCGGCTTAACAGCGCCATTTCTAAAATCGGGAGACTTAATCCAGCCAACCAGCGTCAGATCACCTCGGAACTCCTAAGCGACGCACTTGCTGACTTCAACCTGCAACACAACAGGATTTTAGAAGAACTAACCGAAGAACAGGTTGAATGGATCAACAAGCGGCTTGAAGCCGAGATTTTGCGGTTAGTGGCTGTGATTAGCTTTGGTAGCTGAACTTTAAGCCTTTTCTGAACATCGAAGTAGGATGGGCATATATAGGTGCAAACAATTCTATAACATGCTTATTTTGGCTACTTTTATGTAATGGAAAACGTGGGTCAAATACAGATAAATATAACCGGGTCAAAGGGTAATCTCGAATTGTCACCAGACAATTATGATATCCGGGAAATTATTTCAGTTCTTGAAAATGTAGAAGATCTTCTGGTTCCGTTCGAGAAGAAGGAACGTCCAATTATCAGCTATAAGATTGAGGGAGGCTCCGTGACGCACGTATTTAAAACTTCTATCCAGTACATAGTTGGTCTTAATGCAGTAATAGCGCAGATAAGTCAGATGAATAGCATCGACTTTCTTGACCTTGCAACAGCGCGGGCTATAGAGAACTTCCAGGATCTTGCAAAAAAACATGATTATAGATTTACTATAAAAACCTCCATGCCAAACTCTAACCAGCTCTTGATTAACCGGCACACCAGCTATACGCGTTCAGAATCCATTTGGGCGGACGCTGAATTCTACTTTTATGGCAAACTAACCAATGCGGGAGGCAAGGATAAAGCTAATATTCACTTGTATACCGAAGATCTCGGCACATTACGTGTGCAAATACCCATAAGCTTCCTCGAACAGTATTCCGACAATTTGCTGTATAAAACATTTGGGGTAAGAGCTTCAGGAAAGCAGCATTCAGAAACGGGCGAAATTGATACTTCAAGCTTGAAATTTATTGAGCTGGTAAACTATCAGCCCAAATACGACGAAGCTTACCTAAACGGCCTGATTGACAGAGCCTCAGCAAACTGGTCTCACGTAGGTGATAAGAATAATTGGCTAGAACAAATTCGCGGAAACTATGAAATGTAGAGGAGTATTCTGCGACACAAGTTTCTTCATAAGGCTCTTAGACAAGCAAGACCCGCTGCACTTGAATGCGAAAGGCTACTTCAAGTACCTGACTAAAAATGATTTCGGCTTACTTATCAGTACCATCGCTATCGCAGAATACTGTGTAGGTGGAGATGTTCACGACTTGCCCATGAGAAACTTGCAGGTTGTTCCGTATAACTTGGATCACGCACTAAGGACAAGTGAGTTTGCGAGATTGATTTTTAAAAACAGGGGACTTTTACAAATCAAAGAGAGACGCATTATCCCAAATGACACAAAGCTCTTTGCGCAAGCTGACCTTAATTCAACAGTTGACTATTTCCTTTCTTCTGATACCGAAAGCAAGAAAATATATAGTTTGCTTCAGCGAGAGTTAAACCCACATTTTCAATTTCTGGATTTAGCAATTCCGTATAATGAGGCCTTTGGCATACTTGATCTATGAGACTATCCTAAACAGCTGCCCGCTGTATCTTCAAAATCGCATTCACAAACCGCTCCATATCCTCTTTTTCTCCTAACATGGCATGCTGCAGGATCCAGACTGCGTCTGTGCTGCAAGCTTGTTCTGCTACCGGGCAATGGACTGTTGTGTAATCAACATACTCGGGAATGGCGTAACACATGAAATTCTTGTTCTGGAAAAGTGGCTGCCTGTACAGCGGGTGCGGATAACCTTTGAAACAAGGCACACCTTCCGCAGCGAGCATTTCAGCGAATTCGTTTTTAGACAATCCGCCGAAACCGGCAGCATCATATTTGAAAATATAAATATGATAGCAATGCAAAGTGATATGCTCGTCACGTGTCAAAGGCTGGATACCGGTCACTCTTTCCAACAATGAATTGAGATACATCCCATTCTCGTTGCGCCTTCGGGTTTGTGCTTCCAGTCTTTTCAGCTGGGCCGAGAGCAACACCGCCTGCATTTGCGTGATCCGATAATTACAGCCAGGATTGTAGTGATCATACCATTGCCCGCCTTCAATCCGTCCCGCATTTCGCAGCGAATGCATCATTGCGTAAAGCGCATCGTCATCCGTGATCACAATGCCACCCTCGCCGGCAGTCAGGTTTTTGGAAGATTGAAAACTGAAACTGCCTACATGCCCGATAGAGCCCAACTTTTTACCTTTGTATTCCGCGCCGTGCGCGTGGGCGGCGTCTTCAATGACTCTCAAATTGTGCCGCTCAGCGATCTCCATAATCGCGTCCATATCGCAGGCCAGCCCACCGAAATGCACCGGGATAATTACCTTTGTCCGTTCGGTAATCGCGGCTTCAATCGCAGTCGGGCTAATGTTATAAGTGTCGGGATCGATGTCCGCAAAAACGGGTACGCAGTTACATTCAATAACGGAGGAGGCTGTTGTAATGAACGTATAAGGAGGAACGATCACTTCATCTCCGGGCTTCACGCCGCATGCAATCAATGCAAGGCGCAACGAAACCGAACCATTGACACAGGTGATCGCATATTTACTACCACAATAAGCTGCAAATTCCGCTTCAAACCGGGCCACTGCATCCCCGCAATCCGGGTTTCCCCATTTCCCGCTAGCAACAATCTCCTTCACTGCATTTACCTCCTGCTCATCGTAAACAGGCCAGTTAAAAACTTTATCAATGGATTTCGGACCGCCGTGGATCGCCAGTTGTTCGCTCATAATGGTGTCTGTTACTCATTTTATCAAATAATATACTAGCTGATCTCCTTTTTGGGCTACTCCAGTTTTGTGACAGGCAGGATAGTCCGATTCACCGGCATACCAGTATTTTTCAAACAAATTCTCAAATCCCGAACTATGAACAACCGACCTCGTTTGCTGGCGCTGCTCGTCGCAGGTTTGTCTTTTGGAACTGCCTGGGCTGTTCGCGGGCAATTCGGTCATGAACAAGGTGCAGCCTGGGCAGCGGGTATCGGCGGGTTGAGCATTGTTTTACTTTCAAAACGAAAAGACTGGTACGCCAAAGCATTGCAAGTCACGCTCGCTTCGGCAGTTGGCTGGGGCGTGGGCGGGATTATCAGCTACGGAATGGTAGTAGGTTACGGTCGCGGGCTGGATTTCGGCAATGTGTATTATGGTTTGCTCATGCTGTTTGTCATAGGAGGACTTTTCGGCGTAATCGGCGGCAGTCTCTTCGGTCTGACACTCGCCTCCACCCGCGCTAACCCCGTCAAATGGCCGCAACTCATAGTCGAAATGGTCGCAGGCGCAATCCTGTTTTACTACTTTTTGATAGAAGAAATGGGCTGGCTCATGACACCGCCCCGCTCAGAAGCCTGGGCTGCGTGCTTCGGTATAGTGGTCGCGCTTTTCTGGTATATGCTGCGAAACAGGCAGTATTCTGCATTAAGGGTAGCAATCATGGCTGGGTTCGGAGCCGGGTTCGGGTTTGCCTTTGGGAATTTTTTACAGGTAATGGGAAACGCGGCCGAAATCGGATTTAACTTCTGGAATGTGATGGAGTATTCGATCGGCTTCTTTGGCGGAATCGGAATGGCCTACGGGACTTTCACTTCCAAATGGGAAACCGGAAACAGTGATTCAGATCGCAATGCGGCAATCGCACCGCTTCTGTTGTTAGTACTTTTTATTCCGCTGATTGTCTGGGATCAATCATTTGAAACCGAGCGGCTCACGCAAACAACTGTTGCCATTGACCCGGTAGCTGACGCAGCATTCATTGTTCAAACGATACAGTGGACTGCATTACTGCTTGTTCCGGCCTTTGCTACCTACTGGATTTACTTGTATTTCAACAAACCCGGATTATCGAAACTTGGCGAAACAAGCTTGTACCAGCTCTACCTCTCCTATTTCGCACTGTTCATCGTTTTCAGCATGCTGATTACCGGTGCATTCATGAGCCTTCACAGGATCGAACAATATCTATACCCCGTGAATTTAGCCGCAGTTGCGTGGCTGATCAAAAAACCCCGTCCGATGTTCTCTGACCGGGGACTGAATGTCAGGCGCTGGACTGTGCATCTTCTCTTCTTCCTGGCATTCCTGGCTATTCTGACTGCACTTGCAATCAGTTCTCATGAAGCACTTCACGGAGCACAAAGCCGCTTCTGAGCGACTATTTACGGATTATCAACTCATCTTTCAGCGTCCCGGCGGGATCAAGGCACTGGTAATGCAGCTCCCCACCTTTTATCGAAATATGCTGATATAGAGGTCCATCCTTGTAGCGCACAGCCGCATAACTTTCATCAGGCCACTGCTCCTGTTTACCCGGAATGCTGATAGACATCGTGTAAATCGTTCCTTCCGCCGGACTGGCGACCGGCTTTCCTGCATTCATCGGCTTAGTCCGGAGGTAGTAATGCATGTGTCCATTCATGACCATATCCACGTGGTATTTATCAAATAGCGTACACCATTCACGCATAATCTCCTCATAAGGTTCTTCCAAGTTGTAGGGCGGGAAATGGAACATGACGAACTTCCATTTTGCAGTGCTTTTTTTCAGCTGCGCTTCCACCCAAGCGCTCTGGCCGGGAACAGACAATGTTGCATCCAGCATCAGGAACAATGCATTTTGGTATTCAAATGAATAGGTCATTTCAGAAGGCTGTCCTGCCGGCCCGTTTTCAGGCAGACTAAACATTTCCTTGTACATCCATGCACCAAGTCCGTCCTGGCTGTCGTGATTTCCAGGTACCGGCATCAGCGGCTTTGTGGTAAAAGTACCCTTGGAGTAATTCCAGAGGTGGTCCCATTCGTCACGATGCAGGCCCGTGCTGACCAGATCTCCCGCAATCGAGAAAAATGCAGTTTTCGGGTGCCTCTGCAAAGCTTTCTGCGCCATCGCGCCCCAAATGGGCGAATAGTGCGTGTCGCCAAACCAAACAAATGAGAAACCCTCGCTTTTTGCTCCTGCAGTTTCGAATGAAGCTTGTTCTACCCAGCTTTTTTCGTCCGTTCTTAATGCATACTGGTAGGTACTGCCCGGTTTCAAGTCTTTTAGTTTTGCAGTAAACCGGTTAACAAACCGATCATTTTGCAGCAGACGATCTTCCATTTTGAATACTGCTGCATCAGCAAAGAGCGTGTCACTGCTGCCGGGAAGCCAATATTTCACCCTTCCGTGTTTAGTTTTTGCGCTTGCCCGCCACTGGATATCCAGGGTAGTTCCGGGATCACCGCTCCATGTGAGCAGCACCTGGTCGGGCTGCTCAGACGAAGGCGTTTTTGTACTTCGGAATGCATTTACCAAATGCGCCTCCCGCGCTCTGCCGCGCACGGTTGTAAATAGTACCTGGCCAGTGAGCTCAGTCGGCACTTCGGTCAACGTCAACCCGTCCCAATCGTGATACGTAAATGCACCTGCTTTCATCGTGCTCAACGCATATTGCGAAGGTTTCACGTCGGCAACTTCCAGCTTATCTGACTTATTCTGTGGTCCAACGCTCACAAAGTAAACAGGCCGGTGCTCATCAAAACCATTGATTCCCAGGCCGACTTCTCCCTTGTCAAAGTCTTTTTGCCAGACTTCGTAGGTATACTCTTCATTCTTAACCAGCAGGTCAGTTTTCTTAAAACCACTTTCCGGCAGCCAGAACGGAACAACTTTCTGATTTACATGCCGCATGATGGATACGGTGACCGGCACATTGACCTGGAACGTCCAGAAGGTCCGGGCAAGGATCTCCTTATCAGCTTTATCTAAAAAATTGAGTATGTACTTTTCTGAGATCGTATCGAGTTGCGCAGGTGTGAGTGTTTTATAAAGCCGGGTTACTGCATTGTCAACAACCTCCTTCACCGACCCCTCCCGCACCGCCTGTTCTGTTTTGCAGGAAGCAGCGAGAACGCAAAAAGTGAGCATTAGCGCTGCTCCAACTAGTTTTGTTTTCATTTTTTACCAAAATAAAACCGGAGCTGTCGACGCGACGGCCCCGGTTTAAGTCTATTTACGTTCAACAATTTTCAATTACCAGGGTTTTCCGGTTCCTTGTACCAGCCACGGTTTGGACCACTGGCTGTTCTTTTTACGAGCACCAGAGAAAGTTGTTTCTTCCAGCTTTTCGATAGCACTTTTTACGCTCGCGCCATTGTTGTTCAATTCGTTGTTACTATAAATGAAACGCAATGGAAGTGCGCGGGCCGAAGGTTGCTCACCTGTAACGAGCGCCGGTAAGCCGGTTCTTCTGAAATCAAACCAGGCTTCGGTTGCCATTGTCCAGCTGGCCACCCACTTCTGCTCGATGATCTGAGCTAAAGTCCCTTTGTAGGCTACGTTTTTGATAAAGGCGTCATACTGGTTTTCAACGCCCCAGGTTTGCAGCGACTGCTTGATTGCATTATTGTAATGCATTTCTGCTCCCCCGGCTGCCCAGCCTTTCTGCGCTGCTTCGGCCAGGATAAATGAAGTTTCGGAAGCAGAGGCCAGTCTCGCTTTGAGTATTCCTCCTTTTTGGCCCTGGTAAGTATAGCTCAGTTGCGACGCATGCTGATTTTGTACCTGCTGTCCGGTCGTCGGGTTTTCATTGAAGTAAGTCGGATCTTTCATACTTGTAGGAACGCCAACATACTCAGCGGTGTTAAGCGGCCCATTGAAGAAATCGGGACGCGTTGGTTTGTAGGTATTTGGGTTAAAATGGCGGGTATACTTGTTTCCGGCTGCGATACCTGCTTTCAATTCCTGCTCGGTAAGCGATTTTACGCCAGTTTGGATCACACCGTTTTTACGAATAAACTCATCCATTCCGGTCGCAAGTGTCGGATCTGCAACCCATCTGACGTGAACCGGAAGAAACCACACTTTCAAACGCGGATCACTGTTAGTCAGCAGGTTGTTCATCAATGTAGCTGCCGGTCTTCTTCTCCGCCAGTTAGACTCACTTACATCGTAAGCAACTGCATTGGGCCAGGAATTGCCTTTGTCCGTCCCGATAAATTCCATCACCACATCATCGCCAGCCTCTTTGATATAAATCCCCGAAGCATAAACTGACTCTACTCCGGCCTTTGCTAAATCAGGAAGCTTGGACGAAACCCGCATATAATAACGCAGCAACAATGTATTCGCAAACTTCTGCCACTTTTGGGTATTACCATTGAAATACACGTCATAACCCGGGGCATAGGTACCCGCGTCGCCGGTTGCGAACATGGCAGAAGCTGTTTTCAAATCTTCAATAATACCTTTATAAATCACCTCCTGGCTATCAAATGCAGGAAGCATTTCGCCCTCGTCACCTTTAAGTGCATTCGTGTAAGGCGCGTCGCCCCAGAGATCGGCGATAGTCCCAAAAATAAAGGACTTCATAGTAAGGGCCACCGCCTGATGGAACTTTGAGTTTGTCTCAACTGCCCTTTTGTAAAGCAGGTTATTGTTGCGGAGAAAGCCGTACCACGCAGTCCACTCAGAATCTTCTTCCGACCAGTCGTAGTCGTTAAAACTATTCTTCCAGGCATCTTCCTGCGTGTGCTGAACTACACCGGCGATGCGGCCGTATCCCAACCCAAGGTACTGGTTGGCAACGCCCGTCATGACGGTCGGCATGAGCAGGTTCGGATTGGCGCTGTTGGGATCTATCCCATTGGGATTTTCATTGATTTCTGTAAGTGACTCGTTACAGGAAGTCACCGCCAGCAGCATGATCATGAATGCTATTTGAGGTATATATTTAAAAATCTTCATCGCTTTATGATTAAGTATGAATAAGCGTTTGAACGTTAAAAGTCGAAATTAAGCTTGAAACCGAATGGAATGGTCCATGGCATTACATTCTGCCGCTCAATTCCCTGGCGGAATCCGCCCCTGTTAGGATCAGCCCAGAATGCTCTTTCGGGATCAATACCGATGTTCGCGGCTGTCCACAACATGATGTTTCTTGTATAAACAGAAAAGTTCGCGTTGCGGATTGTACCGAATAGTACAGGAATTTTGTAATTCAATGTTACTTCTCTCAATTTCACAAAAGAAGCATCGAATGTGATCTGTTGGTTGTAATCCCATGGGTAGGCATTGGTGATCGGCATTGTTTTCGTGCCTGGGCCGCCTAGCCACTCGTGGTAGTTACCATCTTTGTCTTTCCATACTCCCGGGATGAATACCCCGTCACCATCTTCCCCGAAACCGCCGGTAGCTGCTGTGTGCCCCCCTACGCGAGGGAAGTTACCGTTCTGCGGGATAATGTATTTCTCGGGGTCGGATTTCAGCAGGGCTACCAGCTCATCAGGACTGTACAGGCCTCCCGGGATCAGGTTGTCGATCTGGCGTTGTGATTTCCAGTCTGATTCTCCATAACGATAAGTAAATGACATAAACTCTCCTCCCTGGCGCCAGTCAAAGCTCAGGCCGAGTGAAAATCTTTTATAAGAAAGCGTCGCTTGCGCTCCGAGCAGGAAATCGGGGTTATAATTTCCAACCTTCACGTTGGTCTCGCGCCCGCCGGCTCTCTGCCAGTCCATATCACCCTTCTCACCATTATAATCAATAATCGGCCAGCGGTAGTAGGGCGACTTCGGATCTGTTACTGTTACATGCCCGCGGCTGTAAATGTTACCGATCTGCTCACCTACGTAAGTATAGGCACCTGCGCCGTTTTCACTCCATTGCTCGAAGTAAGGGAAGTTAGGAGCAAGTTCTTTAACAGTCACGCGGTTGCGGCTGAAATTCGCATTCAGATCCAGGCTCCAACCATTCAGGTTATTGATAGGCGTACCGCCCAATCCGATTTCCCAGCCGCGGCTCACCAGCTTTCCTGCATTGATATTCTTGCTGGCGTAACCCGTAGAAGGGGCCATTGGTACGCTGAAAATCTGGTTTGTATTGGCGCGGTCGTAGTAGGTAAGGTCAAAACGAAGGCGGTTGTCGAACAGATTAAAATCAATACCTCCCTCGGTAGATGTTGCTATCTCCGGCAACAATGTCGGGTTCAACAAAACATCGCCCAGATTAGCGGTTACCAGATCTCCCCAGTTTCCTGTGCCGAGATTTGGATAGAGCTGATAAGGATCGGTATCATTACCCACTTGCGCCCAGCCTCCGCGGAGTTTCAAAAGAGACACATAAGAAGGCATATTAAATGTTGTGCTCGCCAGCCAGCTCAAAGAAGCAGAAGGATAGAAGTATGAGCGGTTGCTCTCAGGCAATGTACTTGACCAGTCGTTGCGGGCAGTCAAATCCAGGTAAAGCTGGTTTTTGAACCCGATAGAACTCAGTGCGTACAAACTGTAAATCGCCTTCTTGTAGCTTCCGTTTCCTACAATCCGGTTTCCCACAGGAATATTGGAGATGTTGTATAATCCGGGGACAGACAGATCACGGCCGCCCAGGTTGGAACTGTTACCATGCTGCTTCATCATGTTACCACCACCCGAAATACTGATGTCGAACCCGGCAGTTTTAATTGATTTGGTGATCAAGAAATCAGCATTACCTTCGTTGCGACCTATGTTTTCGAGGTAGTAACCACCCTTCGCCATGCTTTTGTAGCTCCAAGGAATTTTCGTCTCACGGTCTTCGTCATACATATCATGTGAATAGCGAACGAATGCAGTCAGGCCAGGCGCAATGGTCCAATCCAGCTTTAAGTTTCCGTATAAACGGTCACGTGTATACGCATTCGTCAGATACTTCGCAAGAAAGTAAGGATTGTCTGTCTCGCCTTTTGCCACAGTGAGCTGCTCGATCTGCTCCAATCCCGGCTTCCAGACACCTTTCAGGTCATCGATATTGTAACTTGGGGAGTAATATACTGCCTGCAGCGGGTTTCCGTCACGTTCAGATGTCTGTGGGCGGCTGTTGGAGTTGGATCTTACAAAATTGACATTGGTGCTCAATTTCAGATTCTTGTGCATATCAAACGTTCCTGCCACTGACAATGAATTTCGGTAAAGGTCCGAATTCGGGATCAGTCCGCGATTGCTCATGTTGTTGTAAGAAACCCGGTAAGTAGATTTGTCCGTAGAACCTGAAACAGTGAGGTTATTGGTCGAAGTGATACCTGTTTGCAGGAAGTTCTTCATGTTGTCCTTGTATGATCTCAGCTCAGTCGGGATCGGCTGCCCGTTTGCATCCAGCGGACTATTCCATTGCACTTCCTTAATGCCTTGATCCAGCGGCAAGCCGCCCCAGTAAGCGGAAGATTCGTCAAGCTGGAAAGGCCTTTCCCCGTTTGCGTACTTATAATGCAGGTCGAGATAGCGGTATGGTTTTTCGAAAACATTGGAAGTTGAAAAAGAAACACCCAACCCTTTGCCTTTTTTACCCGATTTGGTGGTGATCAGGATTACCCCGTTACCTGCACGCGAACCGTAAAGTGCTGCTGCACTTGGTCCTTTCAATACCGACATACTTTCGATATCGTCAGGGTTAATATCAGAAATCGCATTACCATAATCGACTTTGTTACCGCTTCCTTTTTCACTTACGTTGGCAAGGCTGTTGGCAAGGGGAACACCGTCGACCACAAACAGCGGCTGGTTGTTTTTCAGTGAAGCCGCACCCCTGATAACAATGCTGATAGAAGACCCGATGCCGCTTGTTTGGTTGATAGAGACACCAGAAACACGGCCAGACAGTGAAGTAAGTACGTTTTCGTTGGCTACATTGGCGATATCCTTAGCTGCTACTTTGCCTACATTATAGCCCAGCGAGCGTACATCTCTTTTAAGACCAAGAGCTGTCGTTACAACCGCTTCCTGCAATGTAGCTACGTTTTCTTCCAGGACCACGTCCACTACACTTTTTCCCTGTACCTCCATTTCGATGGTATTGAAGCCGATATAGGAGAATACGAGTACCGCATTGCTTCCGTCTGCATCAATGGTGTAAGCACCGGCGGCGTCAGTGGTAGTACCGATTTGTGTGCCTTTGATCAGCACATTCACACCTGGCAGCGGAGCCCCGTCGACTGCGGATGTAACTCTTCCCCTGATCCGGGCAAATGCATTGTCATTTTCAATTTTCACGATCCCGGTTGCAAACGCGGAGATGTCCGTTCCGGAGAAGAAGAGCAGAGCGAGCATACATCGTGCCGCTATTTTCAAAGTCGCTTTCGGTTTCATAATATTAAGTTGGTAGTGGTTAAAAACATAGGTTGCGTTTTGTTTAAAAATCATTTTTTCTGCTTTTGCCCCTCTTTCAGGAGCTGGTTAAAATAGGCTTCCAAAACATCTGAGTACTCCTGTTGCTGCTCTTCGCTGGTAATGCCGGCAAGCAGTTCAGAAAGCTCTTCCCCTGAAAGCTTGTTGCTGATGAGCTTCTCTATCAATATTTCCGCCCGGGAAAGTGACATGGTTCTGGCTTGTTATGTATGTCAAGGATACTGGCAAGGCGCGGGAAAGGACTACTGATTATGCGATCTATTTTTCGGGAGTGTAAAAGTTAGGCTACGGCCTATTTTCAATCATTTTTCACCATATTCAAGGAAAGTATCGTTTCTTTACAGAAACCCGGTTGTGAAGGATGAATTCTGTCAAAAGCTGCATCTCCCTTATTTTATTTTTACTCACTTACACACAAGCAACTTACGCACAAGAGGTTGCAACTGATAGTGTCGGCACAATCGTGATTGGTGAAGTGAGCGTGGAAGGGAATCATAAAACACGCGCCGGCATTATCCTGCGCGAAATGGCGGTGAAGTCCGGTGACGTGATCCCCGCGGCGCTCCTGAGAGAGAAGCTGGAAATTGACAGGCGCAAGGTGATCAATACCAACCTTTTTATTACCGTCGAGCTGCTTCCCAAACCTAATCCCGATTCGCTGCATACGGATATCGTGATCGTTGTGAAAGAGCGATGGTACCTCATTGCGCTGCCCGTATTTCAGCTTGCCGACCGTAATTTCAATGAATGGTGGTATGAACGCAAGCGCGATCTTTCGAGAACAACGTACGGGGCCTATTTCAGTTATGGCAATGTAACCGGGCGCGCCGATAAGCTCCGTTTTCTGGCAGAATTCGGCTTTATCCCCAAGTTTGAAATTGCTTATACCCTGCCCTACCTGGACAAGGCCCAAAAGACCGGGATCACGATAGGTACTTCGTTTTCCATTAATAAAACCACCGCATTCAGGACCTGGAACGACAAGCTGCAATACCTCGCCAGCGAGGATGTGAACCGAAGGCGCTTCTATACTTACGTGAGCCTCACCCGCCGTAACAAGTACTATGCATTCCATTCGGTAGATCTCAGATGGAGCCAGTCCCGGATCTCCGATACTATCGCAATTCTGAACCCGAACTACATGCTCGACGGGCGGAAACAGCAGCAATATGTGCAGCTTACCTATACTTTCAGCTACGATAAGCGCGACAATGTACAATACGCATTGCAGGGCCAGAGCTATTCCGCACAGGTTTCAAAACTGGGTATCCTGCCCGGCGATGATGTGAACACGCTGTACTTCTACGGCTCATACCGGAAATATTTACCGCTGGGCAAGAATTTCTACTTCAACACCGGCATCAAAGGAAGGGTATCTTTCCCCAAGAAACAACCTTATATGCAAACTATCGGGCTCGGCTACCGGAACGATCTCGTGCGTGGATATGAGCTGTACGTGGTAGACGGACAGGATTATGCCCTTGTTAAAAACGAGCTGAAGTACCGGCTGTTCTCATTTCAAAAACAGCTCTCTTTCATTCCGATCAGGCAGTTCAACACCATTCCGCTTGCGGCTTATCTCAACACTTTTGCCGACGCGGGTTATGTCAAAAACAACTATCCCGAGTTCAGTAACACGAAACTTGGCAACTCTATGCTCTACGGTGCCGGAGCGGGGCTCGACCTGGTAACTTTTTATAATATTGTAGCCAGATTCAATGTAACACTCAATGCAGAAGGCGAACGCCGGTTCTTTTTCAATGTTTCAAGAGAATTTTAGCGCGTTTTCAGAATTTGTATTTATCATTAAATTGCATTGGCAGACCAATCACCTGGTGAAGGCACGACTATTTTACCTCACTTTAACCCAACTGGATGAAAATTAAGTTTACGCTCATGAAATATTGTACATACCGGGCCGCTATCCTGCTCTTCGCGATTGCTGTGGCTAGCTGCGATACCAAAACGAACGAAAAAACCGAAGCTGCAACCGACTCCGTTATTGCGGAAAAGCCGTCGGCGCCCGATCTTAACAGTGACCAGTCGGAGCTTTTGGAAACGATACTTGGGTCCACTGACAATTCGGAGCAAACTGTATTGAGAGGAGTTGCATTCGGGGATCCGGTGGCGAAAGTGAAAGCTGCCGAAACTTTTGAAATGTTTGAAGAAACACCTGATCACCTGGGCTATACGCTTGAAACAAGTAGGCTCGAAACGATTGATATTCAATATTTTTTTGATAAGACCAAAAAGGTAAACAGGATTACAGTCGATGTTTATCTCAATAGCCCCGAAGCGACAAAACAGCTTTGGCGGGCAGGGAAAAGTCATTTCAGCAAAACCTATGATACCCCCAAAGAGGAGCCTAAGGAAATTGTTTGGAATGGAAAAACCGTCCGCGTGAATATGGAGGACGTTTCCGAGGGCAAAGATTACGGGTTGAAATTCCAGTTTTACCCAACAAACAAAAACGTACTGGCCGCAAACTAATGTTTATGAAGACCAAAAATTCGATTATTCTGGCAGCATTATGCCTGCTTTCTGTTCATGCATTTGCCCAAAAGAAATCCAAAAAAGACGAGGTAGTTACCATCGAAACAGATAAAGGGACAATGCGTTTCATCCTGTTTGATGAGACTCCCAAACACAAAGCCAACTTCATCAAGCTTGCCAAGGAAAACTTTTACGACGGCGTACTTTTTCACCGGGTGATTGACGATTTCATGATCCAGGGCGGTGATCCAAAATCGAAGAATGCAAAACCTGATGATAACCTGGGCAATGGAGAAAACGGGTATCGGATACCTGCTGAGTTCAGTCCGAAATTGTTCCACCAGAAAGGCGCACTTGCTGCTGCTCGTGATAATAATCCAGCGAAAGAATCAAGCGGTTGTCAGTTTTATGTAGTAGAAGGCCGAAAATGGAGCAAAAACGACCTGGACAAGCAAGCTTCGCGCGCAGCCCGCAAGCTCACTGACGCACAGCGGAAAGTATACGAAACCGTAGGAGGAACCCCGCACTTGGACGGTTCTTACACCGTATTCGGTCAATTGATCGATGGAATGGATGTGATTGACAAGATCGCTTCTGTTGATAAAAATGAAAGAGACCGGCCGGAAAAGGATATTGCCATGAAGGTTTCTGTCAAGAACATGAAAAAGAAAAAGATCACCAGAAAATACGGCTGGAAATACGAGGCTTGATTTACCATTGAAAAAACGAATCTTAATCACCGGCTCCAATGGACTGCTGGGACAAAAGCTGATCGAGCTGCTTGTTCGACAGTCTGACATTGAAACTATTGCCACAGCCAAAGGCGCAAACCGGTTGCCATTTCGGGAAGGTTACAGGTACATTGAAATGGATATTACGGATCCCGCGCAGGTAGATGCGATTGTGGGAGAAGTTCGTCCGCACGTAATTATCCACACGGCAGCAATGACCAATGTGGATCAATGCGAGCTGGAAAAAGAAGCGTGCTGGAAGCTGAATGTAACTGCCGTCGAAATCCTGATCACTGCCTGCCGCCAGTACAATGTATTTCTGCAACATCTTTCTACGGACTTTGTTTTTGATGGAACATCAGGACCGTACAAGGAGGAAGATCTCCCTAACCCGATCAGCTTTTACGGTTGGAGCAAATACGCAGCCGAGAAAGCGGTACTCAGCTCGGATATCCGCTTTGCGATCACCAGAACAGTACTCGTATATGGGATAGCGCACGATATGAGCCGGAGCAATATCATTCTTTGGGTAAAAAAATCATTGGAAGCTGGTAAGAGTATCCAGGTTGTAACAGACCAGTTTCGCACACCTACCCTCGCCGAAGATCTTGCAACAGGCTGCTTTCTGATCGCAGATAAAGAAGCCGAGGGAATTTTCCATATTTCCGGAAAAGACTTTTTAACCCCATTCGAAATGGCGATCATGGCAGCGGAGTACTTTGATCTTGATAAATCATTGATCTCGCCTACTGACGCTTTCGCATTCACCCAGCCCGCCCGCCGCCCGCCGCGTACCGGTTTCGACCTCAGTAAATCACGTAGCATTTTAGGCTACGAACCGCATTCGTTCAAAGAAGGAATTGCATTGCTGGCGCAGCAAATAGGATAGTCACGAGTTTTCTATCTCGTGCAAATTGATTTCAAAACTGGGAAACAAAGGTGCTCCTGAAAGGTGGAAGTCAAAGTGGTGATGTTCTATAACAGGCTGCCCGGGCTGGTAAACGTAGATCTTCTGATTAAATCGATCAATCAGCCAGCCCAGTTCACAACCATTTTCCAGGTATTCCTGCATTTTGTTTTTGAGATATTTCACACTGTCCGACTTTGACCGTACCTCGATCACAAAATCAGGACATATATGTGCGAATTTCTCTTTATCAGTTCCCGGCAACAAATCCCATTTGTCCAGCCTAATCCAGGATACATCAGGCGATCTAACAGAACTATTGGGCAGTGTAAAACCAGCCGAGGAACCAAAAACCTTCCCTGGAATTTTCTCATTCCGCAACCAACTGCCAAAGTGGATTAGAATATTAGATGTAAAATTGTCTGTAAAACTTCCAGATGGAGACATAATGATGACATTTCCTTCACTGTCGCGCTCAAAATCGAGCGTATCGTCGAGGTTCGTCTGACAGAACAGGAAGAATTCATCCTCGCTCATCAGATTCCCACCTTCTAGGATAGCTGGCATGTTCATTTTCAACATCTGGAAGTTTTTATAAAGCAATTTACAGTTCCTGCTTCACAATTATTTTTACCAATGATCCTGCGGCCTAATACAACTTTTCATAATACTCTCTCGCCATTCTATCGGAATTGAATGGCTCATTCACGTCGTTCATGCTGTTGAGTACCATTTCTCTCCACTTTTTCTGACCATTATAATAGGTTGGTATCACCTCGCGTTCGAGCTTCTCCATGAGGTTGTCGCAATCTTGCTTGTTAATACCGTCACCTTTTGCGACAGGCAGCAAAAATGAGTTCTCGCCGTCTTTTGCGAATTCACAAATCCAGCCGTCGAATGTAGAAAGGTTAAGTGATGCATTCATTGCCGCTGTCATTCCGCTGGTGCCCGAAGCTTCGCGGGTAACTACGGGCGTATTTAACCAAATATCAGAACCATCTTTCAACAATTTTGAAAGCGCTAATTCATAACCTGTCAGTACCGCCAGATTAGGATACAGGTGGCTCAGATAGAAAAGCCGGTTGAATGTATTGACAGCGTCTTCATCTTTCGGATAAGGTTTACCTGCCCAGATCACCTGCACCGGCTGCTGTATGTTGTTCATCATTCTCGTGAACCGGCTCATATCCCAAACAAGCATATCAGGACGCTTGTAGGCTGCAAACCTGCGGGCCCACACAATCGTCAGTACGTTCGGGTCAAAGATCTTTCCGCATTGATTGGCTACGGTTTTGAACAATACAGCTTTCAGCTCCTTCTTCCGTGCCGCGATCCGGTCAGTATCCTTATCGATCCTGGCTTGTTCCAGCTGTGGATCAACCCAATACGTATTATTTTGTGCATTGGTAATATGGCCGATCGGAGCAATACCAGGATAAGCTTTCCACATTCCGCGCGACACTTCGCCGTGCAGCTTGGAAACGCCATTTGCATTCCGGCTCAGACTCAGGGCTGCCAGCGAATGGTTAAAGATATTATCCTTCATCCCGCTGATCTTTTTAACCGTCGCCAGATCCAGTCCCGAGAAAAACCCGAGCTTATCCAGGAAACCGATCTCGTGCTTCTCGTTCCCGGCTTCTTCCGGGGTATGTGTTGTAAAAACAACCCGCTTCTTCACTTCATCCACTTTCCCGTACTTTTTATATAAGGAGAAAACGGCGGAAACCGCGTGGGCTTCATTGAGATGGTATACTTCGGGTTCATATCCCAGCTCTTCCAAAAGTCTCGCCCCGCCGATCCCCAGCACCATGCATTGCGCTACTTTGTAGGTTGGGTCTGCATCGTATAAAGAGTAGCTGATTGCTCTTGTAGTATCATCATTTCCATCCGTATCTGTCGTCAGCAGGAACATTGGAGCAGTTTTAAATACTTCTGGGTCCAAATAATAGGCGGCGACCCAAACCTTTTTGCCCATTACCGGTATCTGAAAACGAATCTTTGTGTCAGTCAAAAAGGAATACATTTTTTCCCGAAACTCGGGTTGCATACTCCCGTCCTTGGCGCGGCCCTGATCGTAATAGCCGTACTTCCAGAGCATACCAACACCAATAAGGTTCTGCTTCAATGCATATACGCTGCGCATGTGCGAGCCTGCCAGAAAGCCCAGACCGCCTGAATAGATTTTCAGCGCCTGGTCGACAGCGAATTCCATTGAAAAGTATGCAACTGATTTTTTGTATTGATTATCCGGGGTAAAAGGATGTTTGTAAGGGAGTGAAAACGTGGACTTAACCATTGCTAGGAGTTTTGTTGAAAATAGACAGCCGAACCGGCAGTATACGGATTACAAAATTGTGCCATCAAGTTAATCAACCTATTTCAAAATCCTGCCTTCCATTTCTGCGCAATGTTCATCGCTGTTTGCAGCATGTGCGGCTCCCAACGTTCAATGTGCCAGTCTGTATTGCTGAGGTCAGACGCAAGCAAGAGGTTTTTTGCCTCATGCAGGTCCCGTGCTTTTTCCAGGATTTCCGACAATTGCATTTGCTGCTGGTGCAAAGTAAGGTCTTCGATCGGCGGGCCAATTTGCACCTGTTGTGAAAGAGGCTGAAAGTTCTTTACTGAATCGGGCAGGGTTGCTCCGACGGATTTGACAATGCGGTCCATTTCAAGAAAGTCCTTTTGAAACCCAGCCTGCTTTTCAGCTGTATCGAGTGCTGTGCCCAGCTGCTCCATTACTACAAACTTCAAGTTAGGGCAGCGCGGGATTGCCTGCCTGAGGTATTCGAATACTTCCGATGGTACTGCCTCGTCGTGGGTGTCGCGCCGTACTACCCTTCCCGGAATCTGTGTGTCCCAGCTCCCGCCGGAGATATGCATTTCCCGCACGCGTTCAAGTGGATAGAACGAAAGGAAATCGATGAAGTCGAGCTCAAAATTATGGCATTGGCAATACAGGTTGTGCAGGTCGAGGATGATGAACCCGTTGACACTTTCCACCAGTTGGGCCAAAAAGTCTCCATGCCGTTTTACCTCATCCAGTGAATAGGAAAAAGCCAGGTTTTCCAATCCAACCGGACAATTACACGCATTCTGAATGCGCGCCAGCCTGTCTTTTCCGATTGCTAATGTAGATGCATTGAAGGGAATGCCGAGCGGCGCGCCTTTGTGGAAGTCAGAACCGGTCATAAAGCCGAAATGCTCCGTGATGTGATCAAACTGAAACTGGTCGCAGAGCTTGCTGAGCTGATCCAGCCATTTTTGCTGCTCTGCCGACCATTTTCCCGAAAACAGCGAAAAGTAAACGCCGTGACCAATCAGCCTGTTCTGGTCACTGAATTCTTTTATAAAATCAGTAAACCATTCCGGTATCACATCCACTTTGAAGAGCGCATCGAAAGACCATTCAATAGCCTCCACTCGCTCCATTTCAAACAATGGAATAGACGCTTGCAGAATGTGCGCGTCGAGGTTACAGGCGACTGTGGAGAATATTTGCGACATAGGAGTAACGATCAACCCATTCCGCAGGCCGGGCAAGGATCCAGGGTGCGCGTCTTCGCTTTTTTATCCTTTTCAGGTTTAATATCCATGTCGGCGCAAGCGGTAATTGTGCTCAGTGCAACTGCAACGGCAACGGCCTGAAGTACTGGTTTTGAGATTTTCATGTGAATATTGATAAGGTGAATTGGAATACCTGATCAAGATGAAAAACTGTGCTAATTAGTTGTAAACGAAACACATTAAATGTAAAGTGCCCGGCTTTGGACCGGGCACTTTACATTGTGCTCTTAACATTCACTATTTACCAAAAAGCTTCGCCCAAAATCCTTTCGCTTTCGTCCGGGTCTCGGCAACTTTCTCTGAAGCGGCTTCCCTCAGTTCTTCCATCTCTATCTCGGCTTTTGCTTTCAGTTCTGCGGCTTTGACCTTCGCTTCGGCAAGTTTCTCAGCAGCTATTTCCTTCGCCTCTTCGAAAGCTTCTTCCGCATCCTCTTTCAAGTCTTCATATTTGTCAACTGCCGCTTCTTTCAGGTCCGCAGCCTTTTCAGTCAAGTCTTCATAAATCCCACCTGCTTTACGCTCTGTTTCTTCTACCTTCTCCCCTGCCGCCGCTCTTACCTCCTCCACTTCGACGGTAGCCTCTTCTTCAAGCTCCGCGACCGAATCCTTCGTTTCTTGAATGGCCATTTCAGCTTCGGCTTTCAGGTCGTCCGTCGTTTCATAAACTTCTGTTTCGATCCCATCTGCTGCTGCCTCCTCCTCCTGCGCCTCCTCCACTATCTCATCTTCTGCTTCTGCGGTCGTAGCTTTGATTTGTTGTGTTGTAGTTCCCAGCGATTCTTCTGCATCTTCCGGAAGTGGTTTGTCGTTTTCGGCCATTGCTAACAGGTTTAAGGTAAAAAGTTGATTTACTTAGCGTTGTAAGCTACAAAGGAGTTTGGATGTTACAAACAAATGCACTTGCTTTCTTTCACTCTAACCTTCTAACCATCAAATTTTTAACCAGCTCAAAAAATGGCTCCGGCTGCAATGTGCGCCAGTTGCCGATGTGCAGCGTGCCGCCGAAATTGATAAAATAGTCTAGCCGGAACTTCTTCCATTGCTCCTCCACGTGCTCCCGGAAATTGACGGCTGCGATCCACCCGTCTTCAATATCATCAAACCATTCCGAATAGTAATCGTCTTCTCCGCCGTGGAAGTCAAGCAGGTTTTCGCCGATCATGATAAACTGGTTGATACCTTCATCCACGAGCGGGTCTATCACCTGCCTTTTGAAGAACATGATATCATTGTGAAGCGCGTCGTTCCATTCACCGAACATCTCGATCACCGCGTACCGTTTCTTGTAGTCGGCGAAAATAATCTTCACATACAGTGTCTCAGACCCTATTTCATCCCAAAGCGGGTGAATATAGTAGCCGTAAATCGCATTTTCGTAGTAGTCTAGATTGTAAGTCCTGCCGAAAAAGGGCGACCGCTCATCGTGACTTGCCACATAATGTTTTTCCCAGTTATAGTAGGGTTCTATCTCCTGCATAATCGCTCCTTGTAATGGGTACTTACTTTATTTAACTACAAAACAAAAAAGGCTTGAACGATGTTTTAAATCGTCCAAGCCTTTTGCAATTATTGTACCTGCTATTTCTTACAACTCGCGGATCCAGACATTGCGGAAGCTGGTCGTATTGTTGTGGTCCTGCAATTTGATTGGTCCTTTTCCGTGTGGCTCAATGGTTGGCTGACCGATGTAAGGAGTTGTACCCTGGATCATCGTATGATTTTGCACCAACACACCATTGTGGATCACAGTAATGTAAGGCGGGATCGTCATTTGTCCATCTTTGTTGAAATGCGGCGCAGTGTAAACCACGTCATAAGTCTGCCACTCGCCCGGCCCTACCGATGCATTCACCAGCGGCATTGTTTGTTTGTAGATTGAACCTGCCTGTCCGTTGGAATAAGTGGGATTGTTGTAGCTGTCGAGTACCTGCAGCTCGTAAATGCCCTGCATAAAGATCCCGCTGTTACCGCGTCCCTGTCCGTTTCCGTCCACTTTCGCCGGTGTACGCCATTCAATGTGGAGCTGATAGTCACCAAAAGTCTGTTTGGTCTGGATATCTCCTGATTTTGGAGCTACCGTCATCGTGCCGTCTGCTACTGTCCACGGAGCAGCTGATTTTCCGTCTTTTCCAGAAACCCAGGCATCCAAATTTTTACCGTCAAATAAAATAATGGCGTCTGAGGGTGCAGTAAAGCCTGAAACCGCAGAAGAACTTTTACCTGGCGTCACAACACGGGGAACCGGGCTCCATAACTCGCTCGACTCGGGAGTTTGTTTGGCAGGTTGAAGTTGTGCATGAGCAGCAAACGCCGTTGCCAGGCTGAACGCGGTAAGAATTAATTTTTTCATTTTTAAAAATAAACTGTTTTGGTCAGATAAAACTGATGGAAAAAGCGCGAGTATGCACCGAATACCAAAAGCAGTCAGGCTCGCGTTTCTCATCTAATTAAATGCAATTTTACCAATTCTTATCACGTAATTTGCACGCGATTCGGCGACCTGCGGCCGGTATTTAATCAAAAACCTACCAAGCTTACCCAAGTATGTTTAAAATCAAATGCTCATTTTTACAGTTAATCGTTTGTGGCATAGCGGTTATTGTAACTCAATCTGCTTATGCCCAGCAACCTATTCCTCTTGACAATCTCAGTGCATTTACCACCAAATCCGATAACTGGAAAATTGTTGGAAATGCATCTGCTGACATTTCAAAAGAAAATGTGCTGACTACAACACCCGGAAAAGGCGTGTTGGCTTGCATTCATGAAAAAGGAAAATACGGAAATCAGTACGAGCTGATCTCCAACTTCAAGCACGGCGACCTGGACATCGAAATGGATTTCATGCTGGCCAAAGGTTCGAACTCGGGCATTTACCTGCAAGGAAACTACGAAGTGCAGCTTTTCGACAGCTGGGGTAAAAAAACTGCCAAATACAATGATTGCGGCGGTATTTACGAGCGTTGGAACGATGCCAAGCCCGAAGGTGAAAAAGGTTACGAAGGATACGCACCGCGTTACAATGTAGCCAAAGCACCAGGTTTGTGGCAGAACATCAAGATTTCATACCAGGCGCCACGTTTTGATGCTAATGGTAAAAAGGTATCTAATGCAGTTTTCCTTTCGGTCGTTTTAAATGGCATTACGATCCACGAAAACGTAGAAGTAAGCGGCCCTACACGCGGCTCACTGACTGCCGAAGACGTGGCAATGGGACCTATCCGCATTCAGGGGGACCACGGTTCACTGGCTATCAAGAATATCGTTATCAATAATTTTGATAAAAAGCCAGGTACACTTTCCGAGCTGAGCTACAAAACTTACTATGGTGCTTTGTCGGAAACAGAAGACCTCTCGAAACTGACACCGGCTGAAACGGGCAAGTCAGAGTCCTTGAGTTGGGAAGTGTTGAAAGAGAACAACAACTACTCGTACGTTTACACAGGAAGATACAATGCGCCAACCGCAGGTGAATACAACTTCAAATTGCAGGCTTCGGGTAACTCTTACGTGAAAATCGACGGAAAATTTGTGATCGACCAGCAATGGAAGAACAATAACGAATTCCGCACAGGTACTGTGAACCTCAAAGAAGGCGACCACACCATCGAAGTTTTCAACAACAAAAAAGACGGTTGGATGCGCCCGATTCTGGGATTGTGGGTAAGCGGACCTGGCTTCCGTGAAGTGGCTTACCACAGCAAAAGCTCAACGATGGCGTCGGGCTCTACCGATCCTATCCTGATCACTGCGGGTACCAATACCATTACGCGCAGCTTCATGGATTTCAGAAAAGACGACAAAGGCAAAAGACAGCGCGTGGTACATGCAGTCTCGGTGGGCAGCCCAACTAACCTGCATTACACCTATGATATGGACAAAGGAAATGTGTTGCAGGTGTGGCGTGGTGAATTCCTCGATGCTACCCCAATGTGGCACGATCGTGGCGACGGTTCTTCCCGCCCGCGCGGCAGCGTTACTTTGCTGGGCGACGATATGATCTTGGGCAAAGTAAGCGGCAAATCGAAATGGGAAACTGACACAACCGGCAGCGGCTACCGCCCGAAAGGTTACGTGCTGGATGATCAGGATGTACCTACATTCCAGTACCAGGCATTTGGCTCTACTGTAACCGATTATATGTCAATTGTCAACAATCAGTATTTCGAGCGGATCATTAAAGTAATTAACCCGACTAAAAATCTGGTTGCAAGACTGGCCGACGGCGCGAACATCGAGAAGGTTTCTGACGCTCTTTATGCAGTCAACAACAAATCGTACTACATCCAGCTTGCCGACAAAAACATCAAACCCGAGATCAGAAGTATTGACGGACGTCAGGAGTTGATCGTTCCGGTGACGAATGGCGAAGTGAAGTATTCTATCCTATTCTGATTAAATCCCAATAGATACCGCATTGATAATGAAAAAATTAATTCAGATTACATTCATTTTCTTGGCAACACTTAATGTGCTGAAAGCGCAGGAGTCGCCAAAAGAAGAAGATTTTTACAAGATCATTACTCCGCCCATTCCAGAAGGTATTATCCTCGAAGTAGGCGGATTGACTACAATGCCAAACGGATCACTGGCGATTTCAACACGCCGCGGCGAAGTTTGGATCGTGGATAACCCAACCAGCCGCACTCCTTATTTCAGGAAGTTCGCGACCGGCTTGCACGAGATACTTGGCTTGGCTTACAAAGAAGGTGCATTGTACTGCGCACAACGCGGCGAGCTGACCAAACTTGTTGACAAAAATGGTGATGGCAAAGCGGATGTTTACGAAACCGTGTATCAATGGCCACTTTCAGGTCACTACCACGAATATTCGTTTGGTCCGAAACTGGCACCAGATGGAAGCTTTTTCGTGAGTGGTAACGTTGCATTTGGAGATGAAGAATGGTGGAGAGGGGAAAGCCGCGTGCCTACAAGAGGCTGGATTTTCCACATTACCAACGATGGTAAATACGAACCATATGCAACGGGAGTTCGCTCCCCAGCCGGTATCAGTATGCTGAACGGCGAGCTGTTCTACACTGATAACCAGGGTGACTGGATGGGAACAGGCGCTATTTTCCAGGTTAAAAAAGGCGGATTTATGGGTCACCCTGCTGGTTTGAAATGGGCAGGACTTCCTAACTCGCCTGTTAAGCTGACTGAAAAGCAATTTTTCGCTGAAAGAGATAACCGCCAGAACAAAGACGCAAACGGCCGCGCTATCAAGCCGGAAAATACATTGAACGAGACACCTCAGTTCCTGTACCAGTTGAAAGAGAAATACGATATGGTACAGCTTCCGGCGGTTTGGTTGCCTTACGGTGTACACGGGGTTTCTACTTCCGAGCTGATCCTTGATGATACCAAAGGTGGTTTCGGCCCATTTACAGGTCAGGTTTTCGTAGGTGACCAGGGACAAAGCAACATCATGCGTATTGTTCTTGAAAAAGTAAAAGGTGAATACCAGGGTGCGAGTATCGGTTTCCGCAGCGGATTTCAGTCTGGTGTGCTGAGAATGGCGTTTGACAAAGACGGTTCCATGTTCGTGGGCGAAACCAACCGCGGCTGGGGCTCGGCAGGTGATGCCAACCAAGGCTTGCAGCGCCTGGTATGGAATGGAAAAATGCCTTTTGAAATGTATACTGTAAAAGCGCAGCCAGACGGTTTCGAAATCGAATTCACAATGCCGGTTGACCGCAAATCAGCAGAAGATCTTGATTCTTACAAAGTAAGCAGCTATCTGTACAAGCACTATCCAGTTTACGGCAGCCCGCAGATCAACCTGGAAGACGTGAAGATCAAAGGTGTGAAGGTATCAGACGATAACAAAAAAGTACGCATCGTACTTGATGGAATGCGCCAGTACTACGTTCACAAGATCTCGCTGGAAGGTGTAAGAGCAGCAACAAACAGCTGGTCACTTGTTCACCCTGACGCATATTACACATTGAACAACATTCCTGACGGTGAAAAGCTGAAAGTATCCGACCTGAAAACTACACGATCTGGCGCAACCTCAACGGGAAGTGCCTCAGCAACCAGTTCTTCTTCCGCTGTGAAAGAGCACGTTTCCCCAGACGGAAAAGGTAAGCAAACCGCAGCAGTGAGCAGCAAAACGCCAACATGGGCGGAGATCAAGCCGATCCTTGAAAAGAATACCTGCCTTGCCTGCCACACAATTGACAAGAAAGTGGTAGGGCCATCGTATCAGGACGTAGCAAAAAGAAAATACTCTAACGAGAAAATAGTTGACCTGATTTACAATCCCAAGCCTGAAAACTGGCCGGATTATGCAACGCCAATGCCGCCAATGCCGCAGGTCCCAAAAGTGGAAGCTGCCAAAATCGCTGCGTGGATCAACTCCCTGGGAAAATAAGCACTGAGAGAAGTCGCAATACCATTTTGCATTGATTACAAAAGGTTGTCTGGAAACAGGCAACCTTTTGTGCTTTTAAGGTCCTGATACTTTCTCAGGAAAGCTGTATCTTCACACTATCAGCCAGACAGATGCAGGTGAAATTGCACGTTTTCTTGTCTGAAATGCGTTAGTTGATATTGAATATCGTAAGTCTGCTATGTCAATTCTGCGTGACCTTTCTTTTTTGAAATCTGTCAAAGGCAAAATCTTCCTCGGCTTTTTCATTGCATCCATTGCACTTGGTGCGTCGTGGATCATTACCAACCTCGCTTTCCATCAGATCATGGGGAAAGTGGAGATGATCTCTACGCCTAACGACAAGCTGCGGCTGGTGAATAAGATATTTAAGAATATCCTGCAACTAGATCATTTGCAGCGTATCCGGAAATTGAACGATGAAGAACATAAGGCCGCAGTAATGGGCAAATCCGCAGAGCTCGCGGCCACTCTTGATTCGCTTAGCGACATGAGCCTCGATGATCCATATCAGATTATCAGGATCGATTCCATGAAAAATATCCTGAAAGAGCGCGACAAGATTTATGGAAATTATGTCAAAGTCCGCTCAAAACTGGTGAACACCAAGACACTGGAAGATGAAGTCAAAAATATCTCGGGACTGATTACTACCAAGCTCAAACCGGATAGTACGGTCGTCAAAACCGAAAAACGCACTACCACAACCACCATTTATACAGTTCCCGACTCTGTTCAGAAAGCAACGGAAAAGAAGGGATTTTTCAACCGGGTTTTTGGCGGCTCCAAGAAGGGGAAAAAAGAACCGGTCGCAGCACCTGCTCCGAAAGTAGTGCAGCGACAGGAAGTCAATGTGGAAGTGGACACCATTAAAGTTGCCCAGGAAGACAGTACCATTGAGAAAGTAGGCGAAGCGGTACACGCGATTGAAAAAGCGCAGAAAAAGCGGACGATCAGCTTTGTAGATAAAGAGCAGGAATTGGCTACCGCGGGAAATTCCCTCGTAAATCAACTTCTAAGTGTAATGCAGGAAGTGGAAGGCCAGGTACTAAAACAATCCGACCTCGACAGCCGCCAGGCCAACTATATGGTCAACAAAAGCATTGATATGCTGCAATGGGTAATGCTCGGGTTTTTTCTATTGACTGCATTGCTGATATACCTGATCTTTACCGATATCACCAAGAGCAACGATTACCGCAGCCAGCTGGAAGAAGCCAAGGAAGAAGCCGAATATCATAGTATGGCGAAACAACGGTTTCTGGCCAATATGAGCCACGAAATCAGGACGCCGCTGCAATCCATTCTCGGTTACACGGAAGCCTTGAAAAAAGCAGATAAGCCGCGCAAGCAAGATCTGGAAACGCTCTACTCCGCTTCTGAACACCTGCTTTACCTCGTCAACGAAGTACTCGATTACAGCCGCATTATCTCCGACAGGTTTACATTCGAAGAACGTGTTTTTGCGATCACGCCGCTGCTGAATGAGGTTATCCAGGTGTTGAAGCCGAATGCGAATTCCAAAAACCTTTCACTCCGGATTGAGAACCTTTTACCTGCTAATCTTTACCTGTGCGGAGATCCGTTCCGTTTGCGCCAGGTGCTGTATAATCTGCTTACCAACGCGATCAAATTCACTGATACCGGGGAGGTTGTACTGAAAGTAAGTAGTGTTGAATTAAACAACAATGTACAGGTAGAATTCATCGTTGCTGACACCGGGATAGGCTTGTCGCCGGAACAGGTACAGCGTATTTTCAACCAGTTTGAACAGGCTGATTCATCTATTTCGCGTCGATATGGAGGCACCGGGCTTGGTCTTACCATCGTAAAGGCGATTGTAGAGGCTATGGGGGGCAATATCCGCTTGAAAAGTACCCCCGGACAGGGCACGACTTTTTTTGTCACCGCTAGTATGAAAAAAGCTGACACACTGGAACCGACAGAGGAAGCGCCCGAAAGAGATTACCGTGTGACCGGCAAAGTTTGGCTGGTAGACGACGATTCTTTCATTCTGAAATGGTGCTCTTCCGTTCTCGAAATGAACGGCATTCCGCATAACTCGTTCTCATCTGCCGAAGAGGTACTTAACCGGCCGTGGGACAATCAGGTGAAGTTTGTATTGACGGATATGCGAATGTCCGGAATGAACGGCGCGGAGCTTTGCAAGAGGCTGCGAAAAGTGGCAGATCCGGATGTAAAGTTCTTTGTTCTCACTGCCCAGGCGCTCCCGGAAGAACGCACCAACCTGCTTAATCTTGGGTTTGACGGCTACCTGATGAAGCCATTTCATTCCAAAGAGCTCCTCGAACTGCTGGAATCCTCATCGGCAGCGCCGAGCGAAGTAGCAGAGCAGAAGCCGGAAGAGCTGGATTTTACCATGCTGAATGAAATGACTTTCGGAGATGAAAGTTTAATGCGGGAAATCCTCGACCAGTTTGTAAAAGATTCCCGCCAGGACGTGGAGGCGCTTGAAGTGCACCTTGAATCCCGGGAGCTGGACAAAGTTATGGAGATCATGCACCGAATGGCGGGACGGACCGGACAGATCGGAGCGAAAGAACTTTCCGCTCGTTTCCGGGTATTCGAAATTGAGCTCCGCAATGATGTGTCGCAGGTACCATTTGCCAATATGCAGCAAATCACGCGTGATGCCAGATCAGTAATCGAGCAGATAGAAGAAAAAGCGCTCGCTTACTCGATCTGATATTTTTCAATTTTATAGTAAAGGGTTTTCCTGTCGATGTTCAACAGCTTGGCAGCTTTGCTCTTGTTATATCGCACTTCCTGCAATACTTTCTCGATCATTTCTTTTTCGTGCGTTTCCTGCAAAGCTTTCAGGTCAGAGCCGGTCGGTTTTTGAGCACCTTCCATTGCCGTAATCATTTCAGCTGGCAATGCGCTGGAAGTAGCTACTTCTTCTTTTGAAAGCAGTACCAATCTTTTAATCACATTATTGAGCTCCCGCAAATTTCCTGGCCAGTCGTATTTCTGGAAAATCTCCATTACTTCTTTCGAAAGTTCTCGCACATTTCTGTCAAGCTCCTGATTGGCTTTGTCTACAAAATGCTGAATGAAAATGCCTAGATCTTCGCCACGTTTTCTTAACGGCGGAACCTCGATTTTGAACTCATTCAAACGGTGGTAAAGATCTTCCCGGAAATCACCGGCAGCGGCACTGGAAATCAGGTCTTCATTGGTTGCTGCGATCAGCCTTACGTCTACTTTCACCTGCTGGGTACCTCCTATCGGAACAATGATACGTTCCTGCAATGCACGCAACAATTTGATCTGAACATCGTAGCCGAGGTTGCCAATCTCATCCAGAAATAAGGTACCTCCGTCAGCTGCTTCAAACTGTCCGATTTTATCCAGCAGCGCACCTGTGAATGCGCCTTTTTTGTGACCAAAAAGCTCGCTGGCAGCCAGTTCCTTGGAAAGTGAACCGCAATCTATCGCAACAAACGGTCCGTTACTACGTTTACTCAGCTTATGAATGGACTTAGCGACGTGCTCCTTTCCCGTACCACTTTCGCCCTGGATAATCACCGACATATCGGTAGGCGCTACCAGGCGAACATATTCATATAGTTGTTTCGAAATCTTGCTTTTACCCTCAATATATTCAAGGGATTGCTTATCGGCTTTCGTGCCTCCTTTCGTCTTCGGTGTGCCTTTCGTAGCAGATGCTTCTCCCCGGTTAAGCGCCTCACGAAGAACCATTAATAACTCTTCCGGATTGACAGGTTTGGTGATGTAATCAAATGCGCCGAGCTGCATTGCGGTAACGGCAGTTCTCACATCATGAAAGCTCGTCATGATGAAAGCAGCCGTTCTGTTCCCTTCCGCTCTCAATGCTTTCAAGAAATCCACAGAATTCCCGTCCGGCAGGCGATAGTCCAGCATCAGCACTTCAAATGGACCATCGGGATCGTTATGCAGCGCTTCCCTTGCCTCTTTCAAATCTGAACAAGCCCTAACCTGGTGTCCATGTTTGCCAAGAAAGTTGGTTAACAGTTTAGAAAAAGTGGTATCGTCTTCAACGAGGAGCAGGTGAGCCATGGGAATAAAGTATGTCAGAAATAAATAGCTAACTAACGAGCCGGCAAAACGTAAAATTATAAAAACAAAAGTCAAAAAGCCGGAGAAATCTCCGGCTTTTCAATGTGACTGCAGTAAAATGGGGGACCAGGGTCCTCAATCCACTTTCCGGCCATATTTGTCAAGGCTGACCGTCGTAGTCTCCTCACCTTTTTTCAGATTGATCTCGTAATACTGCGCATTGTTTTCCCTTGTAATGAGGTATGCACTAGCTACTTTCCAATCTGCATAACCATCGCCGGAGAGGGTGGACTTAACTGCTTCCGGCAGGTCTTCCGGCCTTACTGCTACCTTGCTTTGCTCAGTTAAGAAGTCGGCAAACGGTGCACTTGAAACGTCTGCAAGTGATGCAGAAAACGCGAGGCAAATGCCTAATATAGTTTTAAAAAAAAGTTGTTTCATCGCATTAAAGTTAGAGTAAGTGCTGCATCGCAGCGTATAATCCTGATGTACCCACAGCAAAAAAAGCTTTTTAGATGTTCTTAAAAAAACTTTCCGGAATCATTCTCACAAACTGTCTTTTACCAGGAGCGCTTTGTTCAGGCGTACAACTCAGAATCTTCATAGCAAATCATGCATTAGCTGAAAGCGGGCTGGCCGTTACTGAAAATTATTCAACAATTTTTTGAGATAAACTGTGAAAAAGAAACAATTCAACTATATTTGCATTGTCGGTTTTTTCTACAATCAGGTAGAATTCAAACTACAAATTCATAGCGCTATACATTCATCATTGAATCTCTGTTGGCATTTTTTCTCAACGTTATTTAATATCTATCGGTTAATTTGAAGCAAAAAGAGCCTAGAAATGGGCTCTTTTTGTTTTAGCACCCTCCACTTTCCCACCACCCAGGAAAACATACATTTTCCTCCTCTCCGATCTAAAGCAAATCAAAGGGCGTAGGTCTTTACAAATCTTTCGAGGGACGAAAGAGCTCAATAACCTTTGAAGCTATGAACGAACTATTGAAACCAAACACCAATTCTGTTAAGGATGAAGGAGGTAATGTGTCGCCGGTGAACAGGCGCTCATTCCTGCGCGCTGCCGGAATCGCAACCTCCCTGGGCACTATTGCACTCACTACTGCTTGCAACGACGACGACAATCCGAATCCTATGAATCCCGGCGGCGACAACGTCGACCTTGGCTCAGGAGATGTAGGAGTACTCAACTATGCATACGCGCTGGAACAACTTGAAGCTGCGTTCTATTCCCAAGTAATTACTACGCCTTACGCCGGCATGACTGACGCAGAAAAGACAATCCTTACTGATATTCGCGATCACGAGATCATTCACAGGGATTTCTTCAAAGCTGCATTGGGCGACAAGGCGATTAAAGGCCTGACACCGAATTTTGCCAGCATTGATTTCACTAAAAAGGATGCTGTCCTGGGTGCAGCAAAGTTGTTTGAAGATACCGGAGTGGCTGCTTACAACGGAGCGGGCAAGCTGCTGAAAGATGGTGGAAACTTACTGCTGGCCGGCAAGATCGTATCAGTAGAAGCGCGCCACGCCGCTGTGATCCGTGATTTGATTAAACCAAAGTCTGCGGATTTTGCTGGTGACGATATTATCGATGCCAATGGAATGGACAAGGCTGTTTCGCCTGCGGATATCCTTGCAGCAGTTAAAGGATTTATCAAAGAAACCGTTACCGGAGCTAACGTCGGCAAATAATCTTCACAATTAATCTGAATCAGAAATCATGGATATATTTAAAATAATTGACGATTTTCAAAAGGCCGACGGCGATGCAGCAGGCAGACTTGAATACGCGACCCGCCGCCATTTTATGAGCAAAATGAGCAGCAAAGTGGCTTTGGCCGCTGTACCCGCTATGTTTGCGAGCATTGTCAACAAAGCATTCGGACAATCAGCTGCGGCTGTGGACGTGCTGAACTACGCTCTGACGCTGGAATACCTGGAAGATGAATTTTACAAGGCGGGACTTGCCGCTGCTAATCTGATTCCGGCGAGTGACAGAACCATTTTTACACAAATTGGCAAACACGAAACGCAGCACGTTGCTTTTCTTGTAAAAGCATTGGGTACAAAAGCGATTGCAAAACCTTCATTTGACTTTCAGTACGGAGGTGCATTCGGTGATGTTTTCTCAAATTATAAAACGTTTGTAACAGTATCCAGCGCGCTGGAAGATACCGGAGTTCGGGCATACAAAGGACAGGCTGACAAATTAATGGCAGATCCCCAGATCCTCGAATACGCATTGCAGATACACTCCGTAGAAGCACGTCACGCGGCAGTAGCGCGCAGACTGGCCGCTACTGTAACCGGTAATGCGGCAATGAAAGGCTGGATTACCGGCAAAGAAGGTGCAGTACCCGCTATTTACGCTGGCGAAGAAAATATGACCCAGGGTGGCAAAGATCTGAAAGGACTTGCTTCGAAAAGCGATGCAGCTATTACCGAGGCATTTGACGAGCCTTTAAGAAAAGAAGACGTACTGGCGATCGCCGGACCGTTCATAAAAGCATAATTGTAAATTCTCCCTGTTGGACATATACATACACTTGTCAGGTGACAGTATGTTCAAAAATGTTACGGCACCCTATGTTTGACCCTGAAAAGGCTACCCGACGGTAGCCTTTTCGCATTTTAGGCGTTAATGTCAATTTTCCGGCTGTTTAACCCGGCAGTATTATTAAATTTGATTATTGATCAATACTAAATACCTGAACCTATAATGAACCCTGCGTTTAACAGAAGAGGTTTTTTGAAGAAGAGCGGCCTGACCGTGCTGGGTACTGCACTGGGCAGCCAGATTGTGTTCGCAGACCGAATGCCCGAGGGATATGTACCGCTTGCGTGGGACGAGAATGATGCGCTGAAAGGTAAAAATCCGGAAATGATCGTGCAGGGAGACAAACCCTGGAATGTAGAGTCGCCGGTTCACCTGCTCGACGACAAGGTTACCCCGGTCGACAAGATGTTTATCAGGAACAACGGGCTGGTACCGGAGAAAATAGATGCAAGCAAATGGACGCTGACCATTGACGGCGAGTCTGCCAAAGCACCGAAGACTTATACACTGGAAGATCTCAAGAAGAAATTTAAAACATACACTTACCAGCTTGTACTTGAATGCGGCGGCAACGGGCGCTCGGGCTTTACGCCACAGGCTTCGGGTAACCAATGGGGCCAGGGTGCTGTACATTGCGCCTCCTGGACCGGCGTGCGTTTGAAGGATATCCTTGCTGATGTCGGCATTAAAGACGATGCAGTTTACATTGGCTACCATAGTAAAGATCTGCACCTGAGCCGAGATCCCAAGAAAGAAGCGATCTCGCGCGGCGTACCGATTGCGAAGGCATTGGAAAACGAAACTTTGATCGCCTGGCAACTGAATGGAAAAGATATCCCTGAATTTCACGGTTACCCGTTGCGTCTTGTAATCGGCGGCTGGCCTGCTTCTGTTTCCGGCAAATGGCTGAGCGGGATTTCAATCCGTAATAAAGTGCACGATGGCGCTAAAATGGACGGGCACAGTTACAGATTGCCCAAAAGTCCTGTCTCGCCCGGCGAAGATGTACCGCAAACGGATCAGTATTTCAGGATTATCGAATCAATGCCGGTGAAATCCCTTATTACTTATCCTAAAACCGGTGCGATGATCAAGCCGGATAGTGAGCTTGCCTTGCGCGGCCACGCCTGGGCAGGGGATCTGAGCGTGAAAAAAGTGGAAGTTTCCATTGATTTTGGCTCAACCTGGAAAGAATGTAAACTGGAAGCTCCGGTAAACCGGCTTGCCTGGCAGCATTGGGAAAGCAAAATCAAGTTCCCGACAACGGGATATTACGAGGTGTGGGTACGTGCTACCGACTCGAAAGGTGTGGCTCAACCCATGGTGATCCCAGCCTGGAATCCCGGCGGATACCTGAATAATGCGTGTGAAAGAATTGCAGTGAAAGTTGGTTAAAACGAAACTATGAAGTTATTAATAACGCTGTGCACCAGTCTGGGCATCCTGCTTTTTTCAGTTACTGAACATTCCCCAACGCCAGCGCGGGAGGTTGCGGCTGCATTGGCAGATACAGCAAAGAAAGATCCGGAAACAGGACTTGTTACAGATGGAAATCTGTACCTGGTAAAGGCGCAATGCACTACTTGCCACAACTCCAAGCTAATTCTGCAAAACAGGTTTACCCGTGACGGCTGGAAACAAAAAATCCGCTGGATGCAGACAAACCACAATCTTTGGGATCTGGGCGAGACAGAGAAGCCTGTCCTAGATTACCTCGAAAAACATTACGGCCCAACTGTCACAGCTGCCCGGAGAGCGCCATTGAATGACATTAAATGGTATAAGCTCGATCAATAGTCCATTTTATTTTATTACT
Organism: Dyadobacter crusticola DSM 16708; assembly: GCF_000701505.1. GTDB lineage: Bacteria > Bacteroidota > Bacteroidia > Cytophagales > Spirosomataceae > Dyadobacter > Dyadobacter crusticola. The sequence continues at coordinate 433,977 of NZ_KL370787.1, forward strand.
GAATAGCGTACGCGTGCAATCCTTTTTGAATTTTCCAGCCCGAAAACTGGCATTTCTGATCTGTTTTCCGGTGTTGAGTGCCTTTGTTAATTCCCCATTAAATACATCAGCAGAAAGCAGCTTTCTACAAGCTGATCCGGCAAATCCGCTGAAAGCCGAGGTGATCGGAATCCAGGACGGGGATACCATTGAATTAAAATACACTTATACAGGCAGAAAAGCCGGTCAAAGAACAGGAAAAAACATCCGGATCAGATTACTCCATGTGAACTGCCCGGAACGAGGCCGGCCCTATTATAAAGTAGCGAAGGATTTTACTTCAAAATACTGCTTCCGGAAAGTAGTACAGATCCGGCACAACGGCGAGTTTGACAGGTACGGTCGCCTGCTTGGAGAAGTTGTTATTCCAGGCGGGAAGAATTTGAACAAAGAGCTGGTTAAAAACGGACTGGCTGTGCATTTCAAGAAGTACTCTTCCAATGCGGAATATGCAAACCTGGAAATCCAGGCAAAAAAGCAGAAGCTGGGCATTTGGAGCCAGCCTGGTTTATATTCGGGTAAAAATTAAAAATTGGTCAGCTATGAATAACTCCGCATTGTTTAAGATCCTTTATCAGGATGAAACACTCTTTCATTTGAGGGATTTTACTGCGGGCGTTCAGCAAACTCCCGCGCCGATTGAAGAAAAGCCTGAACAGCAACCTGCTCCTACAATGCAGGCCCCACCGGTAAGTCCTTCAAAGCCCGCTTTGCAGGCAACTCCCGCTATTCCGGTTGCAACTCCTGAATTCCCGCAGCTGCGCCATAAAATCCTGATCCTGATCGACGAACCGAAGCAGGAGGCTATGCTTGCGTCGGAGGCTGCTTTTTTGAACAATATCCTGAAAGCTGTCGGACATTCAACCGATGAATCTGACATTCTGAATTTCAGTTTTCTGTCAGGTACCGACGCGACAAAGGTGTTTAAAGACAAGAAAACCAACTACTTTATAACGTTCGGCGTGCCACTGATCAAGCTGCATCTGGACCTGCTGCTTCCCCCCTATACCCCCAAAAATATCGAGGGCGTTTGGTTCCTTTTAACTGACCCGCTCGTAGTAATTGAAGCAGACCGCAATCTGAAGAAAAAACTCTGGCAAGCTTTACAGAAAATGTTTGAAGTGTCCTAGTTCAGAGAGAGTTACCTTTTTTTAATAGCCGGTCATCACAATAATGTAGTGAAATTCTGTGTTTTCATGGATAATCGCAGGTTAACCCATGAAAATCTATGGCAAAATTCACTGAATACATTGCAAACTGGTTCCGGGCGAAGGAGGCTGACGAGAACCAATATTATGATGACGAACCTGTCGAGGAAAATGCGAATCCGGACACAACATCCTCAGTTCCTGCGAGCCAGCATTACGTTACAGCCGAAAACCGCCCAGCTTTGACTGAACCCGTTGCGCAGCAGGCTGCATTCGATGCACGGGAATTGCCGAAAGTGGAGGTAACCATTCCTTACTGGCTGGAAGACGAAGATATGCTGCGTGATGAGGGAGTTTTGTTTGGGCTGTCAGAATCTGACCCGAACGAAAAAACCGATATCATTTCCAAATACTTTTCAAATCTTGCAGCCGGGCACATCGCCGATATCGAGCAGCAAAATGAGCGGATTCAGGAATTGAACCTGTTTATCGGTCAGAAAAACAACCGGATCGATGAATTGCAGGAGCGCCTGAAAACCCCGGCCGGCTACCCTACAACCGAGCACCATTTACCAAGAACACTAATTGGAATCACCTTGTGCATTGCCATGTGCATTGGTAACTTCTTCCTGATCCGCGAGTCACTCAAACCTGTTTTCAATGATAATTCATGGATTGCCCTGGGGGTTTTTCTGGCAGGTATGTTCAGTCTTTTCGGGAGAATTTCATTGTTCCATGATACGGACTCGAAAGTAACCTGGAAATCGCTGCTGGAAGAAGTAGGACTTCCGTTTGCATCAGCACTGTTTGTTTTTGCCAACGTAGTTACGCACCAGACCTGGTGGCAGGCATTTGCACTTTTCATTTTTGTATTCTTCCTCTTCCTGTTTGCCGGAAAGCTGCTGCTAAGCAACATCACTGTACTTCGCAATGACCTGCAAGCCTGGCTGAACATCCGGAAAGATCGCCGCGACTCCAGTGATAATCAATACAACTGGGAGACAGAATGCCAGACTCTACAGGGAGAAATTGATGAATTAAGGGTCAAAAAGTGGCAGGTTTTGAGGGAACAAAGTACAGCTGAGACGGAGCGGGACAAGCTATACGCAAAACGGGATATGCTGATCAAGCTTTTCGAAAGTGAGTTCTATCTGGCCCGTCGCATGAAAAATGAGCTTACATCCCGGCAGCTTAACCTCATTCAAAAAGGCTCCAAGTAGCTTGATAGTACAGGCTTATGGCCTGATTTTTTATCCCATTCTCACCTGATCAATCAAAATAACAGATCATGAACGAGCAGAATCCAAACGAACACGGCGATTACCAACGCGGCTACACACGTGGCATCGAGGGAATTGACCGCCAGGTTTATGAAGCATATTTATCCAGCGATGTTAACCACGACTGGATTCAGGAGCGACTCACTTCGAAGAAAGAAGCGCTTTCCTCCATTAAAACAACAAACCAGGAAACCCGGCAACTGCACAAGGCAGCTTATGACAAGCTTCAGACAGAAGTTATGGAGCTGAACCGCACTGCCAGGCAGATGCAGGATCTTGAAAAGAATGTGGCAGATATCGATCTGCAAACCGAGCAGCTGCGCGAGAAAAGAATGGAGAAAGCGCCTTCCTATTCGCTGGTAGCTGGACTTATCTTCCTGGCAGCGGGTATCTCCTTCATCGCAGGTGACCTGATCATTTCTCACGAAATTGTGGCTTATGCATTGAATATCAGAAATTCAAATGAAGCGTGGGCATTTGCGATTGGTTTGGCGATGCTTTCTATTTTGCTCAAACCCGCCTATGACCGGCTGGTGGAGGAACCTTATCATAAAAATGAGTCACCGAAGGCGAGATCGAGATATGCCGGATTCAAGCTTACACTTTCAATTTTCGCAATTGTTACGCTGATCATCCTGGGCTGGTTCAGGTATGAGGCTTACCGTACTGACAAGCTGAAAGAGGCGATCAACAAGTCTGTAAAGAACCTGCAATTGAATGCAGTGGATCCAATGACGGGCGCGCCTATCAGCAGTCCTGAACTGACTAACAAGATCGAGAATGCGCTTCGCAACTCGGACCAGCTGAACCTGGATCTGGTAAATAGTCCCTGGGCATTGCTCTCATTTGTACTCAGCGGTGTTTTATTTGCTGTCGCAGGTGCGGTTTCCCTTGGAATGGCGCTGCCAGTGTTGCAAGGCTTTTGGTATCGCTGGCTGCAAATTGACCCTAAGCTGGGCAGACTGAGAAGACGCCGTAAAAAAATAATTAAGGCAATGGAGCCGCTGCAGGAGCGACTGACTTTGCACATGACACAGAAGAGCATTCTTGAAAACGATATTGCGGTCCTGCCTGCATTAGAAGAGCTCCGGGAGGAAGAAGCACGAATCCGCGCTGAAATCGATACGCTGGAAAATGAGCGGAGAAAAGCATTGACCGACAGCCGCATTCAGTCATTTGGTGACGGATATGAGCATGGAAAGGTAAGTCGCGATGTAATGAGCGAAGAAGAGTATGATTCGTGGAGGGACAGCCACCTGACAGTTTCAAACCTTGCATTACGTGCCAAGTCAAATGCCTCGGCAGACCGTGCAGTACAGCGGGCGAAGAGCACAGGTATGCGGCCTCACCAGGCGATCAGGAAAGCAATTACGGATCGTTTCGACGAAAACAACTCATAGTTTCCTAAATTGGGGGTCGATATTTGATTAACATGATTGAGACCCCCCATTTAAGAATTGTCCCTTGCGACGACACGCTTTTCGATGCGGTCCGCATGGGAAATAATACACTCGCCCGCGTTATGGGTGTAAATGTGCCTAAAAAGTGGACCGAGTTCCGTGACACATTTACGCCTTCTTACCATCGCTGGAAAGCCCACCCGCCATTGCGCAACTGGTGGGTTTACCTCATTATTTACAAACCCGATAACCAGCTTATCGGCTCCTGCGGATACAAGGGAGAACCTGATTCCAACGGAATGGTGGAAATCGGCTATGAAATCATGCCTTCGCACCGCGGGAAAGGTTTAGGAACAGAAACTGCAAAAGGGCTGCTTGACCATGCATTCCAGCAGCCTGGGGTACACAAGGTAATTGCACATACACTGGCCGAGGAAAATGCGTCTGCGCATTTGCTGGAAAAGATCGGATTTGTTCAGACAGAAGATGTTACTGATCCCGAGGACGGTTTTCTTTGGCGGTGGGAGATATCCCGCAAATAATAGGACCCGGTAGGTTTCCGTTCAAATGGCAGGACAATGCGCTGAAAAATTATTGCATTGTGTTGATAAACTTTTGGCTTAATTAGCTACTTTGAATCCATCAAAAGCTGTTTTGCAGAACCCTTACCCACACCATTATGACCGGCACATCGAAGAATTCCTATCCTTGGCTTAAAAATTATCCCGAAGGCATACCCTACGAAATCAATCCTGAGGCTTATTCTTCATTGCTTGAAATGATGGAGGTGAGTTTCAAAGAGCATATCGACAAGCCTGCTTATACCAATATGGGCAAGTCGCTTAGTTTCGGCAGAATCGATGAGCTTTCCAGGAATTTCGCGGCATACCTGCAAAGTGTCGGTTTGCAGCAAGGGGATCGCATTGCTATACAGATGCCCAATTTGCTGCAATACCCGGTTGTGATGATGGGCGCATTGCGGGCCGGGCTGGTGATCGTAAATACCAATCCGCTTTATACCAGCCGGGAAATGCAGCACCAGTTTAAAGACTCCGGTGCAAAGGCGATTGTGATCCTTGCAAACTTTGCGCAAAACCTCGAAAAGATCATTCAGCAAACCAATATTCAACAGGTAATTATTACTGAAATCGGCGATTTGCTTGGCTTTCCTAAAAAGCTGATCGTGAACTCGGTAGTGAAATACGTCAAGAAAATGGTTCCTGAATACCATATACCAAAGGCGACCAGCTTTTCGAACGCGATTTCCATCGGTGCGGGGCTTACTTATAAAAGGCCGAATATATCAGGTTTGGACATTGCATTTATCCAGTATACCGGCGGTACAACCGGCGTATCCAAAGGCGCCATGCTGACCCACCGTAATCTGATCGCCAATGTGGAAGGTATCAACGAGTGGCTGATGTCAAAGATGCGTAATTCGCAGGTATCCGGCCAGCTTACCTTAATTGGCGCACTTCCGCTTTATCACGTTTTCGCATTGACGATCAATGGATTATGCGGAATTAAATGGGGTGCATTGAATGTGCTGATCACAAACCCGAAAGATCTTCCCGCCTTTGTCAAAGAGTTGAAGAAATTCAAATTCCATATTTTTCCCGGACTTAATACGCTGTTCAACGGACTGTTAAACAATCCTGACTTTGCCTCTGTCGATTTCAGTGAGCTTAAAATCACAATTGCGGGTGGAATGGCGCTGCAGAAAGTGGTGGCCGAGCGCTGGGAGAAAACAACCGGGTGCCCGTTAGTGGAAGGCTACGGACTTTCGGAAACTTCGCCGGTACTTTCCGTCAATCCATTGGATGGGCGCCACAGGCAGGGAACAATCGGGCTTCCATTCCCGAGCACTGAAATGCGCATTTTGAAAGATGATGAAACCTGGGCTCCCGTGGGAGAAAAAGGTGAGATCTGTGCGAGAGGGCCGCAGATTATGCTGGGTTATTACAACCGGCCGGACGAAACCGTAAAGGTGATCATGGAAGACCAAAATGGCCGCTGGTTCAAAACAGGGGATATCGGTATTGAAGATGCAGATGGTTTTTTCAAGATCGTCGACCGGAAAAAAGATATGATCCTGGTTTCGGGTTTCAATGTTTATCCAAATGAAATCGAGGGCGTAATCGCACAATGCCCGGGCGTACTGGAAGTGGCCTGCGTGGGTGTTCCGGACGATAAATCGGGAGAAATGGTGAAAGTGTATATTGTCAAAAAAGACCCATCGCTGACGGTCGAAAATGTCAAAGATTACTGTCGCGAAAACCTTACCGGCTATAAGCGGCCGCGAGAAATTGAATTCCGAACAGAGCTGCCGAAAACCAATGTAGGCAAGATCCTGCGCAGGGCATTGCGCGAAGAAGAAATGTCAAAAATTGACGGATAAGGCACCTTTGGGAAAGGGTTTATGTATATATTAGGCAAAAGAGTTATCAACAATGAAAGCCGATTTATATGAATCTACACCGAAAAACCCTGGTATTGTTACACGGCCACGGAGCAGATGACACCATTTGGGACTATGTTGACGCCGTTATTAATGATGATTTCACGATCGTCAGACCTAATATCTCACTCTTTACATTTTGCCAGTCTGTTGAAGATTATGCGGACGAATTACACCGCTTTCTGACCAACGCAGGCATTTCCAGACTTACGCTGATCGGCCATTCAATGGGCGGGTACATTGCACTTGCCTTTGCCGAGAAGTACCCTGATATGCTGGAAGGATTCGGACTATTCCATTCGACGGCCTTTGCAGACGATGAGGCGAAAAAGGCGCAACGGGGCGAAATGATCGAATTGCTGAAGAATGAGGGGACGGAGGCTTTTATCACTAAAACTGCTCCCAATATGTTCGGGGACAGGTACAAGGAATTGTTTCCCGAGAAAGTGGAAGCGCACATTGAGTATTTCAAAAAGCTTCCTGCTGAGGCGCTGATCTCCGGACTTACAGCCATGCGCAGCCGCCCTGACAGAACTGCCGTACTTGCCGCAATGCCGTTTCCCGTGCTGTTTATCATCGGAATGCAGGACAAGATCATTCAATTCGAAAAAGTGATCACACTTTCAGAGTATCCACAGCAAAGCTATCCTTTTATCCTCGCCGAAGCCGGTCACATGGGAATGGTAGAGCGGCCGGATGCAACTGCCAGAATGATCAGCTGGTATATGGGCAAAATTTAATCGTTGATAAAAAGCTAATTAGCGATCAAAAAAGGGTGAACCTTCGTTATACCACGGAGTGCTCACCCTTTATTACACTTATGCGGACCTTTACACCAATCAAACAATCCAAGAAGATTATATTTCTCCTTTTCTGGAGTCTGCTTCTGCTGAATTCCTGCAATGATGATAAGCCGGTGGTTGAACCGCCGGTCGAAGATCAGTATTTACAGAAAAGCGAAGATGTGAAGCAGTTCTCACGCGAGCAGGTTTTACAGCTTGCAAATGGTTTAAGCCCGATTCTCGGCGGGTATATCAAGAATGGCATTAAGGTTTATAAACTTTCGTATAAAACGAAAAACACGGACGGAGCCGAAATCACTGCGTCCGGTGCCTTGATTATTCCCGTTACTGATAAGCCGGTGTCGATGATCAGCGTGCAACACGGTACTATCAGAGAAGATGCTGCTGCGCCTTCTTACTACAACAATAATACGGAGGCCGCTCAGTTTGGCTCATTGTTTGGTTCAATGGGTTATATCATCGCCTATCCCGACTACATCGGATACGGCGAATCGAAGAATCTTCCTCATCCCTACGAGCACGGAGAGAGCCTTGCCTCTGCTTCGCTGGACATGCTGCGGGCCGCGAAGGAGTTTCTCAAAAAACAGGATAATGTAAAATGGGATGAAAAGCTTTATGTAGCGGGCTACTCGGAAGGTGGCTATGCAACAATGGCTCTTCATAAGAAGATCGAGGAAGAAGCTGCTTCTGAATTCAACCTGCGCGCGTCGAGCTGTGGGGCGGGAGCTTACGATAAGACAGCATTCATGAACTACATCATCAATAATAACACGCACGGTGTAGCGTCCTACAATGCGCTTTACCTTTGGGTGCTCCTGACTTACGACCGGATTTATAAGTTGAACCGGCCTGCTTCCTATTATTTCAAAGAACCATTTGCAACCCGGATCGCACAGTCGGGTATCAATGTGAATATTTCCCAGAGCTTTGACACGATTCTGAACGAATCTTTCAAAACCGCATTGAACGACGGGAACGACAAAGGTTTCAGGGACGCTGTTGCTGATAATGACGTCTATAAATGGAAACCGAAAGCCCCCGTACGCCTGTATCATGGCAATAAAGACACGCTCGTGTTCTATTTCAATTCTGAAAATGCATTTAACACAATGAAGGGACTTGGGGCTGATATACAGCTGACAACTGTCCCGGATGGAAATCACAGTTCGTCCGTTCTTCCTTTCCTGGCTGGTACCCTTGCTTTTTTCACTTCTACTCCCTGAGTCGGGATTACATTTGTAAGTAACAAAAGAATATCATCAATGTCCTCACTTCTTGATCTGGTAGGTAATACTCCCCTCGTTGAATTAAAAAGAATCAATCCCAACCCGAACGTACAGATTTTCGGAAAGCTTGAAGGAAACAATCCCGGCGGCAGTGTGAAAGATCGCGCGGCTTACAGTATGATAAAGGGCGCGCTTGACAGGGGCGAAGTAAAAACCGGAATGAAGCTGGTAGAGGCGACGAGCGGAAATACGGGCATTGCCCTCGCGATGATCGCCCGCCTCTTTGACCTCGACATCGAGCTGATCATGCCGCAAAACTCTACCCGGGAGCGCGTGCTGACTATGGAAGCATTCGGAGCGAAGGTGATCCTCGCGGATTCAATGGAGGGAGCAAGGGATATGGCAGAGGAAAAAGCGTCAGACGGTGCGTATTTCATGCTCAATCAATTTGCCAATCCTGACAACTGGAAGGCGCATTATAATACTACCGGCGCTGAAATTTTCAAGGATACCAATGGAAAAGTCACGCATTTTGTTTCTTCAATGGGCACCACAGGGACGATCATGGGTGTATCCCGCTATTTAAAGGAACAAAATAGTAAAATCCAGATTGTGGGCTGTCAGCCTACTGACGGTTCTTCAATCCCCGGAATACGTAAGTGGCCGGTTGAATACCTTCCTAAAATATTTGAACGCGAGCGGGTAGACAGAGTTATAGAAGTAACTCAGGAGAATGCAGTATCCATGACGAGGAAGCTGGCAAAGCAAGAGGCTGTTTTTGCAGGAATGAGCAGCGGCGGATCAGCGTGGGCTGCAGTGGAGCTGGCGAAAGAGCTTAAAGAAGGTGTAATCGTCTGCATTATCTGCGACCGGGGCGACAGATATCTATCGAGTGAGCTATTTGGGTAGTACTTCGGCTGTCGGCTATCGACTATCGGCTGTCGACCTCAAAGAGCCGATTGCCGACAGCCGATTGCCGAAGTATTCAAAACCAGCCCGATCCCAGGTTCCTGAAAGGCCAGGGAATAGCTACTATAATGATGATGAGCGCCATTGTATAGAAGTAAAGCACTGTCCGGTGCTTGTCGGCTCCCGCCATTTTCTTCGATTTTATCCTTCCGATCGTAATCAGGACAATGGCGATGAGCATCATGAAAATGTGTTCGATTGAGAAAAAGCGGAACACCTTTTCGCTGATCAGGTCAAAATTCACTTTGGGGCTCATTACGTATAAAGCCAGTCCGATCAGCAGCTGCGTATGCGTTGCTATCAATGCAAAAAGATAAATTTTACTGTCCTCCTGCTTTGCATTCCGCCAGTTTGAATAAGCAGTAAAAATGGCGGCCAAAAGCAAAGCCAGAACAACATACCGCAGGCCGGAATGGGCTCTTAGAAGAATATTCATTGTTGAATTAGAAGTTATGGTGAATAAGTACAGGTTTTACAAATGTAGCTTACAAACAACCATCCCCCAAATACGCCTTAACCTGAACAGACTTAAATCAATTCATAAATATTAACCCGATATTACGGTTCTATTAACGACCTACTTATGATTATTTACAATATCACGATCAACATCAGCTATGAGGCAGAAAATGAATGGCTGACGTACATGAAAGGAACGTACATCCCTGAAATCCTGCAAACGGAACTGCCGCTTGAATGCAAGTTGTTGCGCCTGCTCACGGAAATCGAGAATGAAGGCTCCACCTATACTACCCAGTTCACTTTCAGGACAATGGAAGACTTTTTGGCTTACCAGACCGATTTCCAGGCCGATTTTCAGCAGCGGCATCACGATCTTTTCAATGGAAAATATGTGTCTTTCCGTACACTTTTGGAAGAAGCCTGAGTACACGCCGGCTACATTTTGGGCAGAAATAAATAAATGCACAAACACTCCTTTTTTCTTGACATTGGCTTAATATTTGACGTACTTAAATTACTGTTACGGGAAAATGAGCGTCACTCGGGACGGGGATTTTCAGGTTAATCTGTAAAATTCCGAGCTGAAAAGACCGCGCTCTTGATCCCCAGGTTTCAGTAAAAAATTATGTTTTACCATTAAAACAATGTGCTTATGAGACTGCAGATGCAAGCAATTCATTTTGATGCTGATCCTAAATTGTTGAGCTTTATTCAGCAAAAATTAGATAAACTGGACACGTTCTATGACCGGATAACCAGTGGAGAAGTATTCCTTAAGCTCGATAAAAGTGAGAATGCAAAGACACAGACCAAATTGCTTGAAGTGAAGCTCTACGTCCCCGGCGGAACTATGTTTGTACGGGAGCAAGGGACTACTTTTGAAGAAGCTACGGATCTGGCAATTGATACATTGAAAATGCAAGTGAAGAAGTTTAAAAGTAAACGCAACAATGCCAGGGCAGTTAAGATCCCGGAGGCTGCGGCAGTAGTTCTGACAGAAGAAACCGAAGAGTAACAACATATAGCTGTTTAAAGCAGGAAAGTCGCCGTGATGGCGGCTTTCTTTGTTTTAAGGCAATCACGTGACTTGGATGCGTACAGGATTTCGCCTTAATTTGAAACTAACAATATTCAGTTAAACCAACCGACATGCATATCGAACCCATTGTTGACTCAACTTTTGATTATCCATTTAAGATTACACAGGAAGAGGTGCAGCGTTTTGCAGAGCTGACCGGTGACAACAACCCGATCCACCTCGACGCAGAATATGCAGCAACTACGCCATTCAAAAGACCTATTATTCACGGAATGCTGGGCGCGACTGTATTTACAAAGGTGTTGGGAACGCAATTCCCGGGCTTCGGCTCCATCTATGTGAAGCAGACACTGGAATTTCTACGACCAATGTTTGTGGAGACAGACTATAAAGCGGTATTCAGGATTCAGAGCATCAATCCTGATAAACATATTGCCGAGATTTCGACTGAAATTGTGGACGCGACAACTAATAAGGTGATCACAAAAGGCGTAGCGACAATGATCAATAAGGAGAAGTTCTAAAACAACAAGGCCCGGATTATGACAAACCCGGGCCTTAAACTCTTTGTGTGCTTCTTAACCTTCGCTCTCGTTTTTCTTGTTCTGAACTTCTGCGCGAATATCCTGAGCTAACGTTTTGAGGTCTTGCATACCTTTCCGAACGCGGGTGCCAGCTGCCTGGTTTCCTTTATTGTAAAACTTATCGAAATCACCTTCAAGCGAAAGGATCAGATCTTTGACTTCATCAAATCGTGCCATGTTCTTTTGTTTTTTAGTTTAAAAATGCCTCTAACACGCCAAAAACGCATGTTTTGACCGAAATTTAGTAATTAAAAGTATTTTAGCAACCCAAAAAACAAAAAAAAACACTTCTAAAATACAATTACCCAATTGCAATCAGTTAAGTGCATGAAAATCAACTACTTAACGTGATTTAATTTTCAATACAGATAGACAAAAAAAGAGGGCTTTTTTCCAAAAAAGCCCTCAGAATGCAAATAAAGCAGATTTCTGTTATTCAGCAGCCACTTCCTCGATCTGGTATACTCTGTTCTTGAGTTTGTCCGCCAGGGTAGTGAATGCGTCCAATGTATATTCAACGTCTTCAAGTGTATGGGCGGCTGTTGGGATAATCCTCAGCATGATCTGTCCTTTAGGAACAACCGGGTACACTACAATCGAGCAGAAAACACCCATATTCTCACGAAGGTCTCGAACCATTCTGGTAACCTCCGGTACGCCGCCTTCGCTGTGAAGGAACACTGGAGTCACGGGCGATTCAGTTTCGCCGATGTTGAAGCCGCGGCTCCTCAGACCATCCTGCATCGCCTTTACATTTTCCCAAAGCTTGGCCCTGAGCTCAGGCATTTTCTTAACCATATCCAAACGCTTGCGGCAGCCTTCCACGTAAGGCATCGGAAGTGCCTTGGCGTAAGTTTGCGAGCGCATATTGTATTTCAGGAACATAATAATCTCCGGATCATCGGAAGCAATGAATGCACCGATTGCTGCCATGGATTTTGCAAACGTTGAGAAGTAAAGATCAACTTCCTTCTGAACTCCCAGCAACTCTCCTACGCCGGCGCCGGTTTCGCCCATGGTACCAAAACCGTGAGCGTCGTCCACCATCAGGCGGAACTCGTATTTCTTTTTTAACTCAACGATTGCTTTCAGGTCGCCTACTTTGCCCGACATTCCGAAAACACCTTCTGTGATCACCAGTACGCCTCCGCCTTTCTCATTTGCCAGCTTGGTAGCACGAATCAGGTTTTTTTCAAGACTAACCATATCATTGTGGTTAAACTTGTAATACTCGCCCAACTTGGCTTTATGCAAACGGATCCCGTCTATCAGACAAGCGTGCGACTCGGCATCGTAAACGATCACATCGCGGTGATCGCAAAGACATTCAATCGCCGACATAATTCCCTGGTATCCGTAGTTCAGCAGAAAAGCGTCTTTTTTACCTACGAATTCAGCAAGTTCCTTTTCAAAAACCTCATGCAGACTCGAGTTCCCGGACATCATTCTGGCGCCCATCGGATAAGCGAGTCCCCATTTAGCAGCTGCCTCGGCATCTGCCTGGCGTACTTCAGGGTGGTTTGCCAGGCCCAAATAGTTGTTTAGGCTCCAGTTCAATACTTCACGTCCCATGAACCTCATGCGCGGGCCTAATTCTCCTTCCAACATTGGGAATGAAAAATAGTGATGGCTGTTCAGCATTTTTGCCGGCGTTCCAATCGGACCAGAGTTATTGCGCAGTTTCTCGAAAATATCCACTCTCTTCTTTTTTATGTGGGTAACAAAGATTCTAAATGTTAGATAAATGCAAAATTAAAGAATTTCACCGGTACTTTAACCAGCTGCATTTTCCCATCTTAACAGTAAGTTAACAAAAATAGAACATACCGGTATAACTATACTAGATCTATATACTAAATTTTATTAGATAAATACATTGGCTTCAAAATCACAGGTGAGTACCGGTGCGTCTGAAATATCCTCCTGTCACGTTGATTTGCGTAATGAAGAGTAGTACCCGATCGCAAGAATCCTTTTGCTATCTTAGGAACTGACAATACAACTCGACTTGAATGACTCAGATCAAGAAAATACTGGTTGCCAACCGGGGCGAGATCGCGTTACGGATTATGCGCACTTCGCGGGAGATGAATATTGCTACCGTGGCTGTTTTCAGCGAAGCTGATCGAAAATCGCCTCACGTGCGCTATGCAGACGAGGCTGTCTGCATTGGTCCGCCAGCTTCGTCAGAATCTTACCTGAATATCGAAAAGATCCTGAGAGTTTGCCGCGAACTGCATGTAGATGCAATTCATCCGGGTTATGGTTTTTTGTCAGAAAATGCAGAATTCGCCCGGAGAGTAAAAGAAGCAGGTTTGATCTTCATTGGACCATCCGCAGAATCCATTGAAGTAATGGGAAGCAAATTGGCTGCAAAACAGGCTGCGGCCAAGTATAATATTCCAATGGTACCAGGAACTGTCTCGGCTATAACCGACCGCACGGAAGCGAAGCAGACTGCCCGGGAGATAGGCTATCCTGTTTTAATCAAGGCAAGTGCTGGCGGCGGTGGAAAAGGAATGCGCGTGGTAGATAGCGAAGCTGATTTCGACGAACAGATGGACCGTGCAGTTAGTGAAGCGCTTGCTTCATTTGGCGACGGATCTGTTTTTATTGAAAAATACATTTTATCACCAAAACACATTGAAATTCAGGTTCTCGGCGATCAGCAAGGCAATATCATCCATTTATTTGAAAGGGAATGCTCTATTCAGCGCAGGCACCAGAAAGTAGTAGAAGAGGCCCCGTCCATTTCCATTACTCCTGAAATACGGGCGGCAATGGGCCGCTGCGCGGTGGACGTAGCACGATCGTGCGGCTACTATGGTGCGGGTACGGTCGAATTCATTTTGGACGAGAACAAGAACTTCTATTTCCTCGAAATGAATACCCGCTTACAAGTGGAGCATCCGGTTACTGAACAAATTACCTCTGTTGATCTAGTTAAACAAATGATCTGGATTGCAGAAGGTAAAGCATTACAGATCAACCTGGAAGATCTGACCATTACGGGACATGCCATTGAAATCCGCGTGTACGCCGAAGATCCTGCCAACAACTTCCTTCCGGATGTCGGAAAGTTGCATACCTACGTCAAGCCCGATGGAAATGGTGTGCGGGTAGACGATGGATTTGAGCAGGGTATGGATATCCCTATTTATTATGATCCGATGATCGCCAAACTGATCACTTATGCCGAGAACCGCGAAGATGCGATCAGAAAGATGGTTCGCGCGATCGACGAATACCAGATCTCCGGCGTTCAGACAACGCTTCCATTCTGCCGGTTTGTAATGGAGCATCCTGCATTTATATCCGGCGAGTTCGATACCAACTTTATTGGGCGGTATTTCAATCCCGATATGATTAAACCAATTTCGGCTCCTAATGCGGATGAGATTGCTGCCCTGATTTCTGCACTGTTGCTAAATGATAAGGTTACCGACAAACCGGTTCAAAGTCAGCTTGCAGCAACTGCTCCCAGTAAGTGGAAATCGAGCAGGCTGGGTTTGCGCTAATCTCACAAACTGATAGGATTTACACCGGAAAATTCCTACTTTTGCGCTCTTAATTTTTTTGTGCCATTTAATTATTGTAAATAATAACCGATAACTGATTCGCTACAAGTATTCACAGTCTCAAATTTTCTTTGATAAGTGAATGTCGCCATTCAGAAATTGATTTTACTTATAAAGGCCGGATCCAGTGAATAGGTACATTTATCCAGCCGGCATTTTATTCTACTACATAAGAAATACACAGATTTTCCAGCTATGAAGCTTTCCGAATTTAAGTTTGATCTCCCTCAAAGTCTAATTGCCCTTCATCCTTCTGACCGCGGCGAGTCACGCCTGATGGTTGTACATCGTAAAACAGGTGAAATCGAACATAAAACATTTGCTGACCTGATCAATTATTTCGACGATGGCGATGTAATGGCGATCAATGATACAAAGGTTTTTCCAGCCCGTCTATATGGACAAAAGGAGAAAACCGGAGCTAAAATTGAAGTTTTCCTTTTGAGAGAATTAAACCGTGAAATGCGTCTTTGGGACGTTCTGGTAGATCCGGCACGTAAAATCCGCGTTGGTAACAAGCTTTATTTCGGAGACAGCGACCTGGTTGCAGAGGTAATTGACAATACAACTTCCCGCGGCCGTACAATCCGTTTCCTGTATGATGGAGATAACGATGCTTTTATGAAGCTGGTAGATGAGCTCGGCGAAACTCCGCTTCCTCCCGAAATCATTTCCCGTCGTAAAGTAGAAACTGCTGACCGCGAGCGTTTTCAAACGATTTTTGCAGAGCACGTTGGTGCAGTTGCCGCGCCTACTGCCGGAATGCACTTTACGAAAGCGATTATGAAGCGCCTTGAAATTAAAGGAGTAAATTTCGCGCCGGTGACCCTGCACGTTGGTCTTGGTACTTTCCGGACTGTGGATGTGGAAGATCTTACCAAACATAAGACCGATTCTGAAAATTACAGGATCTCACAAGCCAGTGCGAATATCGTTAACGCCGCCATTGATGGCAAAAAACGCATTTGCGCAGTGGGAACTACCTCTTTGAAAGCGATTGAATCTTCGGTCTCGGCAAGCGGGCATTTGAAACCGGTTGAAGGCTGGACGGATAAATTCGTTTTCCCACCTTATGATTTCAAAATTGCAAATGCACTTTTATCAAATTTCCAGCTGCCTGAATCTATTCTGTTAATGTCGGCCTGTGCGTTTGGTGGATTTGACCTGGTGATGAAAGCTTACGAAATGGCTATTAAAGAAAAATATAAATTCTTCACCTACGGAGATGCAATGCTGATTATTTAGCATGAATTTTCTAAGGCTAATTGGTCATTTATGTATTAGGTTTGAGTCCTGATCCATAAATGACCTTTTTTGTAATATGACGCAGGAGTTTGCAGTAATAGTTGCCGGGGGAAGTGGCAGTCGCATGAACAGTGACGTGCCCAAACAGTTTCTTGCGGTAAATGGCCTTCCGGTATTAATGCATACCATTCTCGCATTCAGAGCTTACTCCGAGAGTTTGCACATTATCCTTGTCTTACCAGAGACACAGTTTGCGTTCTGGCAAAATTTATGTGGGGAGTACCGGTTTAACGAAAAGTACTTCCTCGTTGCAGGCGGTAGCACCCGTTTCCATTCGGTGCAAAATGGCTTAAAAAGCATTGGGTCTGGCCACGGATTAGTAGCTGTGCATGACGGCGTGAGACCTGTTATTTCAAGAGATATTATCGCTGCCGGCTTTCACACCGCGCGTGAGTTCGGCTCAGCAGTAACCAGTGTGCCCTTGAAGGAATCTATCCGGACCATTGAGCCGGGTATCGGCAATAAAGCATTGGATCGCACGCATTTGAGGCTTGTTCAAACTCCCCAAACTTTCCGGCTCGACTGGATGTCCGACGCATTTGCAACCGAGTACCAGGAGACTTTCACCGACTGTGCGAGTGTTCTGGAGTCAAAAGGATATCCGATACAGTTGATCGATGGAGCTTACGAAAATATCAAAATCACTACGCCAGAGGATTTGCGCTGGGCAGAGACATACCTTCGTCAGATTTCCTGAACCCTCAGCCCTGCTATGCTAGCCACTTTTCAAACCAGGCGAATGCATCTTTCTGCATTTCACCATCAAACTTGTGCGGGCCGTCGTAAAACTTGGCGGCGTACTTTTCTTGCGCATTCGCCTTCTTATACACTTCTGTTAGAATCTGATCCGCTTTCTGCATTTCGGGCAAGGTATAGAGCGGATCCTGGTTATTGTTTTGGACCAAAGTTGGCAGTGGTACCCTCAGACCAAGTATTTCAGGGAAATCCAGATACTGCGGAAGCAGTGGTGTATACGTCATCCAGGTATGATTGGAAGACCTGTTAAGGATCAAATCGGACCAGGTTGTCATAAATCCGACACACACTGCGCATTTGATCCGGGGATCCAGTCCGCCGAGGTACACCGTTCTGAGACCACCACCTGATAATCCGCAGCAGCCTATCCGCTCCGGATCCACATCTTTTCTTGCACTTAAAATATCCAATGCAACCTGATCTTCGGACAGAAAAACACCGGGCCAGGTTGTTCCCGCGCAGAACAGCGACTTTGACATTACGTGTTCATGCTCGGATGACCACGCGTTATAAGCTTCTATATTCTCCGGTTTTTCGGGATCCTTGTCGGTTTTTCCCGTGGTATCGACAGCTCCCCAGTTGAGTCCTGTTACATCATCGTAATGCACCCGCCGACTGCCAAATGCAAAGGTATCATGGACCAAAACCGCATAACCCGACCTGGCAAGCTCGTTGGCCCAGGCTTTGCCGCCGTAGTCTGTTTTCTGGTGTTCTATGAGAATTGGATGCTGATCTTCTGACGTTTTCACAATCTTCCTGTAACCAAAGTACTTCATACCGGCGTGATCATGCAGACCCAATACCGCAGGCAATGGTTTAGTTGCACCTTGCGGCTTTAAGAATACTGCCTTTGTTGGTCTGCCGTATCCTAGCTCCCACGATAGCTCTTCTATTTCAAGACCGTCAAAAACGTATTTTTTTTCAACAGTTACTTTGGGTATTCCCGACTTTGGCGGACTGGCGACGAGCTCCCTGGTTTTCGCCAAGGCTTCTTTTTGCCAACTTTTGAGGTCTTTGTGCTTCTCATTTCGATAAGACAAAGACGGAACCTTGGGCAGTAATGCGTTAGCCCACGAGCCGTAATGTCCGATTACACTTTTCTCTGGTAACATAGCAAATAGGTTAATGGCTTTCGATGTAAGAGAAGCATGATTTTGAATGTCAAAAAATGAAGGGATTGCTGCTGTTCCCAGCATTGCAGCGATGAAGTTCCGCCGCCCTATTTGCCCATTTAAATCTTCGGTCGGCTTTGAATTCATAGAAGTTAAACTTTGACGAAAATTTTGTTTCGGTACAGAAAGTAGAGAAAGAGCCAAACTAGTACAAACCCGCCCAGCGCATTGTAGACTTCATGCCATTTCTCAGGCGCATACTTATAAAATCCCTCAAAAAGTAGTTTGGATGATGCATTAAAGTCTACAAACCTGACAGCCAGGTAAATTACCAGGGAATTCATCCCAATTACCTGAAAGAAAAAAGCCCATTTGGAGTAACCTTTTACGTCAATAATCCAGTAGAAGGTCGCAAGGAAAACAAACGCCAGCCCGGCTGTGAGCATAATGAATGAGCTTGACCACAGATGTTTGTTAATCGGGAATACCGAATTCCAGACCACACCAGTGACAATGCCTGCCAAGCCGAATATTAGGAGCTTTATGACCTTTTGATTTTCGGCAGCAGTTTTCAAAAGAATATCTCCGGCGATTGTACCAAATAAGGTCAGGCAAATGGCGGGGAATTGTGTCAATAATGCGAGTTCGTCATAAGTACCCTGTCTTAGTTTACCCGGCATAAAATTCCGGTCTAACCAGCCTACTAAATTCCTTCGAATGATAAATCGCCTGCACCATAGCCCGGCACCGGAATGAGCATTAAAGCGAGATAGTACAAAGCCAATATGGCGATAGCTATACCCAACCGCTGGACAAAGCCGAACCGCATGAATATCAGGGCACTCACAAAAGTGGCCAGTCCAATGCGGCCAAGTACACTTCCGTACCGGATATTGCCCGGATCGAAGATGTCGATAGGCGCGTTTTTATCAAGAATACCTAATGCAATCAGGATCAGCATCCTTACAAAGATCTTATTTCGGATTTCAGACTGTTGCATTCCCTTTGCCAAACCTTTTGGATGCTAAACGTCAAAGAAGTACCGGCAAGAAAAAGGAACAATGGAAAGATGAAGTCGTAAAACGTAAATCCGTTCCATTCAGGATGCTCAAACTGAGCGGCTGCTGCATCTATCAACGGAACACCTGTTTTCCCACCCAGCAAAAAGATAAAGGCGCCGCCGCCGGAAATCATCAGCATATCAAACCCGCGTAGCGCGTCGATTGAAGCTAATCTGAGACTTTTTGCAGGCTTGACCTGCTCAGCCGATGTGTGAAGTATTCTAGTTTCCATTGAGCTGATTAAGCTAAGTGCCGGATCTCAGAGTTGGTAAGCAGGCTTGCAGAGTTCCTATCCAGATAAAATACACATTCGGGATGAAGTTGCAATATACTGGCGGGAAACAAATTACTTACCTCATTTTCAAGGCAGTTTCTTACTGCCACTGCCTTCCGCTGATCTGGTACCGAGCAAATTATGCGCGCAGACTTCATAATTTGTCTGATCGACATGCTTATCGCTTGGAGTGGTACGTCTTCCAGGGATGCGAACCAGCCTTCACCCATTTGCTGGCGCCTGCAAGTTTCGTCCAGATTGACGATCAGGTAAGGCTTTTCAGTTTTAAAATCCGCCGGAGGATCGTTGAATGCAAGGTGTCCATTCTCTCCTATTCCTACCAATGCAAGGTCGATAGGATGTTTGCTAATAATCTCGTCCAGCATTCGTGTTTCTTCTTCCACATTACCTTCTCCATTGATCAGGTACGCTGCCTTCAATGGAGGAAGTTTTTCGAGAAATCGCTCACGTAAATACTTGCGAAAACTGGCGGGATGTGACTCAGGCAAGTTCATGTATTCATCCAAATGAAACATAGTCACGTTGGCCCAATCTATGTTGTCTTCCGAAATCAGCTGATTTAGAGTTTCAAACTGGCTGGTTCCCGTGGCAACAATGATATTTGCAAAACCTTTCTCCCTGATACTTTCACGAATGATTTGCGCTGCTGCTTTACCAGCGAAAAAGCCGAGCTCTTTATCTGTCTGACCAATATTAATTTTCATACTATGTAGATTAGAGATTTGGATACTGGATTTCAGGATTTAACTCTGGTATTACCGCCTTTTGCAAGCGTAAGATCTACCGGCTGATTGTTCTTCCACGCACCGGAAGTAAAATCAGGAATATCGATGCTATTGGACCTGTTCGCAACCGACCATTCAGAAAGCGGCGCAATCACGCTCCATGAAGCCGCATCGTACACATCCTGATCAAGGGGAAGCCCGTTTCGAAGACAGTCGATCAATCGCCAGTCCATCAGGAAGTCCATTCCGCCATGCCCTCCTACCTGCTTTGCCAGCTCGCCAATACGTTTGACAATTTCAGGCTGGTATTTTCTTTCCAACTCCTTGTATTCGTCATCAGATACCCACTCGTGTCCGTGAGAAATCCTTCCCTTCCCTTCTTTTCCTTCCAATGGGTATTTCTGTGCGGTGCCTTTGGTGCCACTCACCAGATGGATGCGCGAGTATGGACGTGGAGAAGATACGTCGTGTTGCAGCATGATCGTCTTCCCTTTACTCGTTTTAATAGTGGTCGTATTCATGTTACCACGAAGCGGCTTAGTGTTGTATGGCTCAAAATCCGGATCGTTCGCAGCCATTTGCTTTGCTTTTGCGCCCAACATAAAATCATTGCTTGCGACGGAGACCAAAAAATCCATCTTATCTCCTCTGTTGATATCAAGTATCTGCGCCACAGGACCAAGCCCGTGAGTTGGATATAGATTGCCGTTGCGTCGATTTTCTTTTAATCGCCAAAGATCATATCGCTTCGATTTATCAAAGAAGGAATCCAAAATGTCATGAATGTAGGCGCCTTCAACGTGGACAATTTCGCCGAAAAACCCCTGACGCGCCATATTCAAGGTGAGTAGTTCAAAAAAGTCGTAACAACAGTTTTCGAGCATCATACAATGCTTCTTTGTTCTTTCTGACGTCTTAACCAATTTCCAACAATCTTCCACAGTAGTAGCCGCAGGAATCTCAACAGCTACATGCTTGCCATGCTCCATTGCATACAATGCCATCGGAGCGTGAAGGCTCCACGGGGTACAAATGTAGATGAGGTCAATATCATCCCTATCGCAGACCTTTTTCCACTCATCCTTGCTCCCCGAATAAAGGGTTGGCTTGTGATTTGACTTGTCGAAAACTTTGGCAGCCTCATTTACATTCTCCTCGCGAATGTCGCAAAGTGCTTTCACTTCAACATTTTCAAGGTGGATTATTCGTTTTAATGCACCAGTGCCTCTATTTCCAAGCCCAAGGTATGCAATGCGGACTGTGTCAAGTTTAGGAGCAGCATAACCCGACATATTAAATAGTGGCGCTTGATCGCCAAGTGAATTTACAGGTCCTGACTTCGCTACAAGATTTGGAGCCAGTCCAGCAGCTACACTAAATCCCGAAAGTTTTAAGAATTCTCGTTTTCTCATGATGATTTTAGAGTGCAATCAGTGATATACCTGAAATAACTTGTCGGCAATGTGAACAATGATGGGCTTACTGGCATTCATTGATCTTATTTTCAATCAATTTACATTCTTTGGAAAGGCACTTGATACCTGTTCCGCGAAAATATTAGCGAGAACGTTTACGATAATGATAGATAGAAGTTGCACTGGATCATACTTCCTATTTCATTTACATTTATCAAAAAATCTCAGGTGCAGCGAAGGTCAAGTACTATAAAGGATATAGCACGAGAATTAGGCATCTCGGTAGCCACGGTATCGCGTGCTTTGCGAGACACTTATGATGTAAGTAGGGAAACTCGGGAGCGAGTACTGGAAGTCGCAAAAAGATTGAACTATAAGCCAAACTTGAATGCACTTAACCTGGTGCAGCGCCACACCCGCAACATAGGAGTTTTAATCCCGACAATTACCAATTATTATTTTTCAACAGTGATAACGGGAATTCAGGAAACGGCGAATCTGCATGGCTATAATATCATCTTGTACCTGACAAATGATTCTGCTGAGATGGAAGAACGTCTTTTAGCTGAATTGCCTTTCAATCACATCGATGGATTGCTAGTTTGTGTTTCGTCACAAACCGGTATACATGATCAATTTCGCGAAATAAATGAAAGTGGAATACCAGTTGTATTTTTCGATCGTGTAAGTCCGCAGCCAGGTTTTTCCAAAGTAATGCAGGACGATTTCAATGGGGCTTTTTTAGCGGTGGAGCACCTTGTATCCTGTGGCTACATAAGAATTGCACATATTACAGGCCCGAGTAACCTCTTATTAACTCAGAATCGTATAAAAGGTTATACGTCGGCTCTCCAACAATATGGCATGCTATATAACAAAGTAGCTTCTTCGGGATTTTCCCGATTAGACGGTGAGTCAGACACTAATACCCTTTTTAGCGAAGCATCAGAGACTCCTGACGCCATTTTCGCGGTGAACGATCGGAAAGCAGTTGGAGCTATCCTGGCTTTAAAGAAAAATGGCATTAAGGTCGGAAAGGAAGTTGGCGTTATAGGCTTTACTAATGATTCAATGGGAGAGATTATCTCACCAACCCAATCAACAATAGCCGAGCCTGCTTTCGAGATTGGCCAAAGCAGTTGCGAACTAATCATTGATCAGCTCTTAAGTAAAAACAACCAAATAAAAGAGATTTTACTACCCTGTCACTTGATTGTACGAGAGTCTACTAGTAGACAATGACGCATTGTCACAGACGCTTCGTCCGTGATTGAACAGCCACTATAACGTAAAAAGCCTTACATTTCTGCAAGGCTTTTTTAGTAATGGTATTGTGGCGACTACCTACTTTACCAGGTTTGATCCAAGTATCATCGGCGGTTCTGGGCTTAACTTCTCTGTTCGGGATGGGAAGAGGTGAACACCAGGCCAATAGTCACCAACAAGGTCTTCGTTGGTCTTTGTGCGCTATGGGAAGAGGTGAAGCCAGCGTGGCCCCGGACCATTCCAATAGTCACCCAACAAGGTCTTTGAGTTATTTAATTTTGAATGATTGAATGTGAGAATGATTGAATCATATTCAGTCATTCATTCATTGAGGCATTCGACATTAAATT
>NZ_JNJB01000011.1 GCF_000701505.1 Dyadobacter crusticola DSM 16708
TTTCTACTTGAATAAATATTGCTCATATAGCCAAATACGAGCACTTTTAACAGCATCTGGGGATGGTAACTTGCCGGACCGGTCAGGTAGTAGGCGGCATTGAGCGGCTCTAAATTGATCTTATTGATCACATCGTTGACCACCCGGACAACGTGCCCTTTGGGGACAAGATCTTCTAAACTTGGAGGAAGCAGCATCAACTGATGCTGGTGATAAGGCTTGAAATTAGGCTGTCGGCGACCCATTTTTCTTTGGTTTGCTTATAACTAAAGATAATCAATCCAGAAAAATTACCCAAACCTCTAAAATGAAAAAAGACTGCCTCATTTGAGACAGCCTCTTTTTTTATGCCTTCTCCTTACAGCCTTTTTGCAACTTAATAAGTTTTAATTGCCCCCAGACAAGAACTTGCAACCCGCCTTAAATTTATTTTTTGGAATTATACTATTTTCGAAACGAAAGGCATTAGCTAAATTGTTATCTAACTGCACTTTGTACTTTTCCGGGTTTGCATCCCGCTAAACATATCTTACTTTTTTCGTTATGAATACCAAAAAGTCTTCAAAAACGAGCTCTCCTGACGTGGTTTTGATTGGTGCGGGGATCATGAGCGCAACCCTGGGCGTATTGCTCAAAAAGTTAAATCCTGCTACTACTATTTCCATATTCGAACGGCTTGATCGTGTTACTGCTGAAAGTTCCGATGCATGGAACAATGCCGGTACCGGACACTCGGCATTTTGCGAGCTCAACTACACACCTCAGTTACCGGATGGTTCTATCGAGACCAAAAAAGCAGTGAAAATTGCGGAGTCCTTTGAAGTGTCCAAAGAGTTTTGGGCTTACCTGGTGGAAAACGGGATCATTGACCCGCCTGCCACATTTATCTATAATATTCCACACATGAGCTTTGTCTGGGGTGAGGAAAATGTAGATTATCTGCAAAAGCGGTACGAGGCACTGACAAGCCATCACCTTTTTCATGGAATGGAATATTCGGAGAACCAGGAGGAAATCAGGTCCTGGATCCCGTTGGTGATGAAAGGCCGCCGGCCGGACGAGAAAGTTGCGGCTACCCGCATGCAACTTGGAACCGACGTGAACTTTGGTACACTTACCCGCTCGATGTTCAACTACCTGGAAAAACAGGAGGGTGTGAATCTGTACCTGAACCATGAAGTCGACGATCTTACACGCAACCGTGACCGTTCGTGGAGTATTGAAGTAAAAGACCGTGACACACGTAAGTCCCGCAATGTGCAGGCGAAATTCGTATTCATCGGAGCTGGCGGAGGCTCTCTCCCATTGCTTGAAAAGTCCCGCATTCCGGAAGGAAAAGGATTCGGCGGATTCCCTGTAAGCGGACAGTGGCTCGTCTGCAACAAACCTGAAATCATAGAAAAACACCAGGCAAAAGTATACGGAAAAGCTTCGGTAGGATCGCCCCCAATGTCTGTCCCTCACCTGGATACCAGAATGATTGACGGGAAAAAGGCATTACTTTTTGGACCATACGCGGGTTTTTCAACTAAATTCCTGAAAAACGGCTCGTACCTGGATCTGCCGCTATCTATTAAGCTTAACAATATAAAGCCAATGCTGGCAGCAGGGATACACAATATTCCGCTCACAAAATATCTGATTGACCAGGTTCGTCAGTCTCCTGAGGATCGCGTTGAGGCGCTGAAAGACTATCTGCCTGACGCAAAGCTGGAAGACTGGGATCTGCTGAAAGCCGGCCAACGCGTTCAGGTGATCAAGAAAGACGAGAAAGAAGGCGGTGTGCTCGAATTTGGGACAGAAATGGTAACTGCTGCTGATGGTTCTCTTGCAGCATTGCTGGGCGCGTCTCCGGGTGCTTCCACATCAGTCTCTATTATGCTTGACTTGATTAACCGCTGTTTCCCGGAAGCAAAATCCACGGAATGGGAGACGGAATTCAAGAAAATGATTCCGTCATACGGTCAGTCTCTTGCAAAAGATGCTGAACTAGCTGCGAAAACCAGGGCTTGGACCACAGAGGTTTTACAATTGAGCACCTCACGTTTGGAAGAAGAATTAACAGCTTGATTTCTCAGGTTGATATAAGAGCAAAATCCCGGTTTTCAGACCGGGATTTTTTGTTTTAAATTCAAACATGATTACTTATCTTCAAAAACCTGGGACAAATCAATCGTCAAATCCGGCAGAATGATTGATCTGAGCAGATCTTTGCTGGTTTTTGGGTGCTGCCCGACAAATTTGCCATTCTCAGACAATGTAAATATCAGCACGTGCTCGTATTCAGGGTAGACAACCCAGTACTCCTTCACGCCACTTTCTTCATATATATCAAATTTCTGGTTCATTTCTTTCGCAGAATTGCCCGGCGAAAGTACTTCAATAACCAGGTCGGGAGCTCCAATGCAACCCTGATCGTCCAACTTGGAACTGTCGCAGATCACGCAGATGTCGGGCTGCAAAACCGTAGTAATTTCCTGGTTGCTCTTTTTGTCGCGAATTGGAAGACGAACATCAAAGGGAGCAGAGTAAGCTTGACAGGGCTGGTCTTTCAAATACGCCCAAATAGCTCCATTTAAGTTCCAGACGATTTTCTGGTGCCGGCGCGAAGGTGCCGGCGACATTTTATAAATATATCCGCGTATTAGTTCAAGACGTTCTTTGAACTGCCATTTAAGATAGTCTGCGTAAGTATATTGCTTAGCGAAGTCGAGTTGTTCAAGTGTGTCGATTGTCATGGAAGATGTTTTTTTGCAATGATATCAAATATAGGAAAGCTTCAACGTAATCAGAATTGTCACGCATTTCCCCTCTACTAAACTCAAAAGGCGAGCGATCTCAGAAAACGCAAACCGTCAATCGCGATGGATTCTTTAGAAGGTTCGATTGTCCGCCAGATGGAAGCCGCTTTCGCGATGATCTTGACGTCGGGTGTAAATGATTCAATGACAATGTCGCCCTGGTAATGAATGTGGTCGAGGGCTGCAAAAATCCGGTCCCAGTTGATCTGGTCACCTCCTGGCGTACCACGGTCGCTTCCGGATGCATGCAGCAAACCCAGCTTATGTCCAGCTTTCCTGATCGCCAGCGCGGGATCTTTCTCTTCGAGGTTCATATGAAATGAATCCAAATGCACGAGCAAATGGTCACTTCCTACATCCGCAATCATTTTCAAAGCCTGCTCACACGTATTGACCATATCCGTTTCATACCGGTTCAATGGCTCAATCGCCAACATTACGTTCTTTTCTTTTGCATATCCAGTCAGTCTACGCAGGTTAGTAACTGCTGTTTGCCACTGTTTCAGCTTCTTTTCATCATCATATAAATCAGCGCGGCCGACCGAGGAATAAATAGGTCCCGCCACGAGCTTACTACCAAGTACCGGCGCAATATCGATGAGCTGTTCCACATATTCCAAAGAGGTAAGCTGCTCTTTTTTATTCCCTCTCAGATCACGCCCTGGCCCGGTAGCCGCACAAACGGAGCGACATTCCAGCTCCGCAGCATCCAATGCTTTTCTTACCAACAAAGGATCGATATTGGCAGGATCTTCAATCGCTATTTCAACAAAATCAAAACCCCATTCCTTGAACTTTGGAAACCAGGAAACACCATCATTCGTAAAAGGCGACGCAAATAAGTAAGTGTTGATCCCGAATTTCATGTGTGATTATTTAACTTTTTGCTGTGTGAAAACCCGCACTCCTTTTTTATTACCTGTTACAATATCCAATAAACCATCATTGTTAATATCCTCCACAGTAACGTGCAGCCCCACACCTGAATCATTATCAACTTCGTGCCTGATCCAGGTTGGCGTTTTACCTGGCTTATATTCAAACCAATACACGACTGCCGGCTCGAATTCACCCGGATCGTTTCCGTGATGCGCAAAATACCTTTTGCCCGTAATAAAATCCATATCACCGTCGCCATTGATATCCTTCATTTCCAAACCGTGCGTCTGCGAAAACGAATCGTCAATCGTGTGGTGACGCCAGATTACATTGCCTTGTGCATCTTTCTGCTGCTCGTGCCACCATACACCATAATCGTGGGCAGACGCGCTCAGAACGTCATTCAACCCGTCCCCATTTAAATCCATTACATACATTTGTGAGCAATCTTTACCCAGGTCGGCGGGATGGAATTTCCAGTCTTCCTCTTTCCCATGTTTGACCGGCCCTTCCGCCGGACCTTCCCACCAGCCCGCTTTTACAAGCACATCTTTCTTTCCATCGCCATTGATATCCCCATACCCGATTCCATGCGTGTACATGTGGGTTGAATTATCGGGATCGTTGCTGATCACATACTTTTCCCAGGCAACATCACCCTTTTTCGCAGGAGATTTCAGCCAGATCACTTTCTTGGCAGTAGGATCATTGCAAAGCAGATCCAGCCTGCCGTCACCGTCTATATCCACCATCATCGGCGATTCATTTCCAACCGATGAATGGATCAAATGCGCCGGCCAGTGTCCCGTTTTCCCTTTCGGATTTTCGTGCCAGTATGCAGCTTTCCCCGGCCAGTCTATGCGCACGAGGTCAATCCATCCGTCCTGGTTAACGTCCATCGCATAGTCCAGGAATGAATTGCTATACCCGCCATTTACCTGAAAAGTATCGGGCTTCATAATTTCATGTGCTTTCCACGAAGGCGCCTCAAACCAATATGCGCCGGCCAGCACATCCTTCTTTCCATCCTTATTCACATCACCCATTGCAGCCCCTTCGGAGATAAACCGTTTGGTTAGTTCTGTTTTCTTGAATGTGATATCGCTACCTTTCTTAGCCTTGGTCTGCGCCTGGACAAAGCAGGGCATTAAAGCGGCCAAGAGGCAGAGGAATTTCATTTTATGATGCATTGCTATCTTATTTATATTTCAAAAATCTCACTATTTACCTTTTTTGTCAACCTGAGCGTACCGGGCTGTCGAAGGACCTGCACTATTTCACACTCAGCAAATAATCCAGTAATGCATAAAAATCCTTTCCGGGATTATGTTCCTGAACTGATCGGCAAATACCATTGTATCGCCTTCTGTTCTCCGTAAAGGCCTGTAAGCGTCCGGTCATTTTTCAATGTGATGTTATAAGTACGAAATGCCTCGTTTATATTCCTGTTAGGGTGAAGAATCTTTTGGGTCAATGCTCTGTGGCCCCAATACCCCTAACCCCCGAGGAGGGCGCTTTGCATCTCACATATAAGCCCCCTCCTAGGGGGTTGGGGGTAAAGTACTATGGCTGATAGACATAATTAGCTCTTCCCGCAGGTGCCACGTCTCCATTAACCCAGAAATCCATGATATCTCCCTGCTCCTGCATATTGTCACTCCATTTGAATTCAAAATCAGGCTCGCCAGTGATTCCGAGCATTGATTTTGGCACTTTGATCTCCATTTTATTTTTATTAACAAAGAACTCAGCTTCACCTGCTTTTGTCCAGTTCCAGGCAGCGTCGGTTTTCTCAACAATTGCTTTTTGATCAGGATTAATGCGGTTGATAACAACATCATATCCCTCCCATCCTGTGTTCTTATCCTTATCAGTATTGATGAAAAGTCGCATCCAGCCCGGATCTGTTTTTGGCGAAAGAGACTGCGCGGTTTCTACATAGAAATACACAAAATCCTGATCACGAGCTACTTTTGAAAGCACAATATCATTCCGACCGGTATTGTTCGTGTACACCAAACTCCCCCAGCCCGGACTGTTCCGGTGAATCGTATTACCCTTGTGCGCATTGAATGCCGGAGTCACCTGCTCCCATTCCGTGAATTTTCCGTCGATCGCAATGGTAGTCGCAGGCGAAGTACGCTCCCGCGTGGGTAACCCCTTAAACTTGCGGATGTTTGCAGCCATTTGATAATAATAATTATCCCCGTGCCCGCCTTTCATTGGCTCAATGTCGCGACTGCCTTCCTGGTCAAATTCGTCGGGAAATGCATTGGTCTGCTCCTGCCACACATCGTAGCGGCCGGCAATCCATTCATTCCAGCCAGTGATAAAAACCAGCTCAGGATTGATTTCAAGTGCCCTGTCAAATTGTTCCTGGAAATTAAAGCCATAATTCACGGCGCCTGGCGTGGTAATATGCCCCTTTGAAGTGTAGCTTCTGCTAAATGAACCGGTTGCATTCAATGCGGTCAGTCCCCGCGCTTTCGTCCAGTTTTGCGCCACGCCCACCGTAGCCTGCTCGAAAGTCCCGTCTGCATTTTTCCTGAAACCGTGCTGCGGGAATATTTCCATCCAGCCCCAGTGATCTTCTTTTTCAGGACCTTTGTTGTAAACCGGCTGACCCGGCCGGAATGTAAAAAAGTTGCGCATTTCCTTTTCCAATGCAGGTTCAGCAGCTTTCCCTTTGATGGTTTCGGTAAATTCAGGCGAAGCCATAATGAATGGTCTTCCTTTCCACATAAACCACAGATCCTTGTACTTTCCCGGTTTGTAAAGATCTGTGTAAATCTCCCTGATGATCTCTTTCCCGCCGTCAGTTGTCCAGAAAGGCAGCATAAAGCAAATCTGAGGTGTTTTGACGCCGTCTTTTCTGGCTTGCGTAAATACCTCGCAAAGCTTCATGTAAGATTCTTTCCAGGTCAGGTTCCCATTGGTACAATCAAAAATGATCATATCCACACCCGCATCGGCCAGCATTTCGGCATGTTTGCGCAGCAGCCACTCGTCGGTATCAATGTAATATCCAAACAGCGGCTCTGCCCAAAACCATGGGCTCTTCCGCTTCGGCCAGATCGGATCGTTGTAATCGTGGATTGCCTTGGGATTGCGGGAAAGGTATTCGGTTACATTCAATGCAGGATTATTCTTCGCCTGTTGCGTATGCCAGGTCCAATAGAATAACCCGACAAACTTGTCCTTTTTCAAATCACCGGCTTCTTGATGCGAAGGCAACCTGCGGCCGACTGCGTCGGTGGCAGTAACCAGCGGGCTGTAGTTCTGTGCGAGTGCAGGTGAGACAAGGAGTAAAAATATTATTGGAAATTTCATTTTCATTTTTCAAAAGATTGTTTGTAAATTTTTGTCACCCTGAGCACAGTTGAAGGGCCCTTCGACTGCGCTCAGGGTGACAAAGCGTTAATGCGCTGAAGGTGACAAAAACCTATTCGTTTGCGATAAAACTGAACCTTCCGCCCGGAGCTACGTCGCCATTCACATACCAGTCGAGCGGATTTCCATCTTCCTGCATGTTGTCGCTCCACTTAAACTCCATATTCAGCGGCGTTTTCAAATTTGTTAAATAGGATTTAGGAATAGTCACCATCAGCTCGTTACCTGCCACCTGGTAAGTCACTTTGCGTACGTCGTGCCAGTTACCTGATTTATATTGCTGCAAAGTATTTCCCGAGACAATGCGGAAATCGTACCCTTTCCAGCCGGTCGCCGCTTTCCGGTCTATATCAAGGTAGAGGCGCATCCAGTTATCGCCTGAGTTGGGCGTGATCTCAGCCGCTGTTTTCACATAGAAATACAGGTTTTTGCTGTCGCGCGCCACTTTCATTTCATCGAAATCATTGCGGCCGGTCTTGTTTACGTAAGTTACTGCCGGCTCAGTCTGCGCGCCGGGATGATTGCGCGCCTGGGTATCTCCTGTATAGTCTTTATAAACCGTCGTGACATTTTTCCAATCATCGAAACCTGCAACCGAAACTGCCGGTCCTAACACCGGATTCACCTCCACACCCTTGTACCTGCGCACATTGGCGACGAGCTGCATATAATAATGGTCTTTCAAACCTGCCGTGAGTGAAGGCTCAATGTCCCGGCTGTACTCCGGGTTCGCCTGATCGCAAAACCACGAATGCTCCGGATTTTTGTCGTGGCTGGGAAACTTACCCGCGATCCATTCATTCCAGCCGGTAACATATACAAACGGCGTATTCTGCTTGATCGCGAAATCCCATTGCTCCTGCACATTGTAACCAAAGGCAATGTCCTTTTTAGGATCGCCGGGCGAACCATTCCGATAGCTTCTGCCCCAGTTATCCTTGTTACCGTAAAATGCCGAGCCGCCCATTCCGGCAGTCGGATTGGGATGCTGCGCCACCGATACATTGATGATCTCTCCTTCGCCTTTCGTATTATAATGTACTTTTTGAGGTCTGGTAAAAGAGATCCATGGCCAGCCATTTGTCTTCTGCGCCTCTGTCGGCCACTGCGATTCGCGAAAAGTAAAAAACGATTTATAGTTGCTGCCTTCTGCTTCTTTACTGATCCCAATGATCAAAGGTTTACCATCGAGCATGTACCAGCAATCGGGGTGGCGGTAAGGTGCGCCTTCTTTGTAAAACATATCATAGGCTTCCTGCATCGTTTCGCCGGATTGTGTATTGGTATAAAAAACAATCTTCGGCGCCTTCCGGCCTTGTGCGCGCACCGCGTCCATTGCTTTCATCAATACATCGGCCTGCTTTGCATAGGTAAGCCGGTTGGTTGCATCAATAACCAGAAAGTCGACTCCCGCGTCAGTCAGCAGCTGAATGCTCCGCAGGTGCACCCAGTAATCATCCGCTTTGTAGTAACCGTAGATCGGCTGGCCCCAATAGTACATTCCCACGCCATTCTTCGGATCGCCGCCCCAGTCAGGATGGTCAAAATCTTCCAGTACTGCCGGATTTTTAGAAACAATTTCATGCAAATCCCAATGCCGCGCAGGTGCCACATCGTGCCACAGAAAATAGAACATACCTACCTGCCGGTTACTCTTGGGATTCCCTACGACATTGTTTTGCGGGATTGTCCTGCCGAGGTCATCGGTACCTGCCAGCGGCTGTGCAAAACTAGCGGTCGCGGTCAGGCTCAATAGTGTGAAAATTCGTTTTAGCATTAATTAAGGATTTAGGATATGTATGATCTAAGATCTAATCAAGCCAGCCGGGATTCTGCCAGTCTGCGCCGGATAACCCAATGATTTTGTCGACTTCGGCCTGATCGATCGGGTACAGCAGATACTTATCTGAAAATGCATTGCGGTTGGTAAACTTAAATCGGCGATAAACGAGATTGGTACCGCTTTTTGTGATCCGCATTCCTGTTACAAAACGGTCGGTCTGATCCAGGATCTTCCAGCGGCGCACATCAAAAAAGCGGTGCTCTTCGAATGCCAGCTCTACCCGCCTTTCGTTTCTGTATTTTTTCTCAAAAGCATCTTTCGTCATCGCCGCCGGAAAGCCCGGCATTCCTGCCCGCGCCCGCACCGCATTTACAGCCTGCCTCGCCGACATGGTTTGTGTGCCCACCTTAACAGCCACGTCCGGCCCGGCCGACTGGTACGCAGCCTCCGCGAAGTTGAGATACAGCTCAGCTAACCTGAACAGCCTGATCGCCCCGTCCGCATCATTGTTCTGCCCAGACCTGAAATTGTTGAACTTCCTGAGATAGTAGCCCGTACGAGTATGTTTCCGGTTGATATCAGAAATCTCCTCAGCCCCGCCCACGAAAGTTTCGACCTTCTTGCCGGCAGGCTGATCCAGGTTCCTGACAGCGCCATTGTAGTAAATGGAAGCATAGAAGCGGGGATCGCGTCCCACATAAGGATCCGTTTCCTTGTAGCCCGAGGTTGCATTAACAACCGGCGTGGTACGATTAGCATCGGAATACCCTGTTATCGGTGCTTCCCCATTGGCCATTTCGTAGCTGTCTACCATTTCCTGTGTGGGGCAGGGACCTGTTCTTTCCATGCCAGGATTGGTCGGCATGCCTGCATACCGCCAAACCTGCATAGCATCTCCGGCATGATAGATGGTTTCTTTATCGGTAGCGCGCTGGTCATTCGAACTGGTGAAAAAATAAAGCGCGTAGCTGTTTTGAGCGATATCGGCGGTTGGTTTTTGGTTAAAAAGCTGATAGCCGTTTGCCAGGCATTCTCCCAGTGCTTCCGCTGTAATTGCGGCGGCTGTTTGCCAGTTGTACGTACCATCACTCCAAAGCGGACTGGCTGCATAAGTAACAGCCTGTGACTTCACAGCATAAGCAACCGCCCGCGTCATGATCCCATATTGATTGTCAAAAACATCCCAGGGCAATCCCTCGCGGGTAGCAGGATACGAAAGTGCTTTGTCACAATCAGCCAGAATAAAGGTTACTACCTCCGAAAAGCTGGCACGTTTATCCTGTGAAAAATCGTGGTCAATCGCGAGCGGCTTGTCGAAGATTGGTACGCCGCCGTAGCGTTTGATTAATTGGAGGTAATACAATGCACGCAAAGTATGCGCCTGCGCGATCCAGGAATTCTTCTCGCCTTCACTCGCGTAAACCGTTGCCGTTATAATATTCTCAATAAAAACATTGCATTTCCTGATCCCTTCGTACAGTTTCCCCCACGGACTTCCATCCGCAGAGTTCTGGGCATAAGTAAGTGAAGTCACATTGCCGCCGTACCAGACAATGTATTTCGATCCGGGCGTAATATCGTCTGCGTCCTGCGCTTCGTCGGTAAAGGAAGCGCGGTCCATGTAAGGTTTTGGAACAAACCCATAGCAGGAATTCAGGTAACCGCGTGTACGATTATAGTCGCTGAAAACCTGGTCCATGGTAATGCGGCCGTCGCTGGGTAAGTCCAGCTTTTCGTTGCAGGAAATCAATATGCAGGTAACCGCAAGTGTCAGGAGAAGTATCTTATATTTTTTCATTTTTGTAAAATGGGAGAGTTAGAAAATGACACTGATACCTGCATTGAACACGCGGTAAACGGGAAAGCCGGCAAAACCGCCGCCCTCAGGGCCGTAATCTTTCGACCGCATTTTATCCCAGGTAATCAGGTTTTGCCCGCTGACCAATATCCTGATTTTCTCAGCCAGAATGTACCGAGATATGGACGTAGGAAGCGTATAGCCGATCTCTACATTTTTCAGGCGCAGATAAGAGCGGTTGTCGAGATAGTAGTCACTGGTTTCGTGATTGACGCTCTTCGCCAGCGAGAGCGCGGGAGCTGTTATTCCTTCTCCATTCGCATAGCGCTCGGGTGTCCACGCATTGCGGTGGAGTGATCCGAATACGCCGTCGTACTCCGTTTCCCAGATACCCGTCAGACTCCCTGTTTCAACCGTCGCGTATTTGCCTACGCCCTGAAAAAGGAAACTCAGATCCAGGTTTTTGTAAGTAAACCCGGCTGACAGAGAATAAATCGTGCTCGGCAGCATGCCTGTTCCGATAGGCGCTTTGTCGCGCTCATCAATTTTCGAATCTCCATTCAGGTCGCGGTATTTCAGGTCGCCGGGGCGAGGGGTACCAAACCCGTAGGTAAGTCCGCTTTGGTCGATCTCCACCTGCGAATTAAAGTATCCGTTTCCATTGCTGCGGTCGATGAGGTATCCAAACTTCTGACCGTAAGAATAGCCTTCCTGCCATTTACGGTAAGCATAATCCTCCGTTTTGAGGGCTTCATTCTGGTTGATGATTTTGTTTTTGGCATAGCTCACCATCAAATTTCCGAATACCGAAAAGTCGCGGCTCAGCGCTTTGTTAATCCCGAGCGTTAAATCAACCCCCTTGTTTTCAAAACTACCTGCATTGAGCTTGGGATAGTTAACGAGCTGCACGCCCTGGTAAAGCGGAATTGTAGACAATGCGCTGACGATCATATTATCCATTTTCTCATGAAAAACATCCACCGAAAGGTTTACTGCATTCAAAAAGCCCAGATCGATCCCGAAGTTCTGCTTCCTGGAGATTTCAGCGGCAATGTTCGGATTACCTACCTGGCCTTCTTTGACCTCGTATTGCAGTGAGCCGATCGGCCCGCCGCCTGTCACAGTTACATTATCCAGGTATGCATACCGCGCGAGCCCGCTTTCATCATTGGCAGTCTTCCCGTAAGAAGCGCGCAGTTTCAGGTAAGTGAGAAATGCATTTTCTTTTAAGAATGCCTCATTCGAAATAACCCAGGCTGCCGAAATTGCCGGTGTTGTGGTATATCGCGCAGTTCTCGCATATTGCTCTGATCCTGAATAGCCGAGGTCGAGTTTCAGCAGATACCGGTTATCAAACCCATAATTCACCTCAAAACCTGAGCTAACCCTGTTATAAGGCAGCATCCGCGCTGAGTCGTTTTCAGCTCTTGTCAGGTTTTGGTAAAACATATACGCCATTGCGCCCACCCGGTGCCGACCAAAGTCACGCTGATAGTTCATCGCTACATTGTAGGTCAGGTGGTAATAGTAAGAATGCGACTTTGAGTAAGCCAGCGGCGTGTTGTTCTGCGCACCTTTTTTGATGAATCCGGTACCCGAAGAATCGCTCGTCTGCACCCAGCGCTCATAATCCTGCTTGGTACTCAAACTTCCCACGGAGTTGGTCTGGTAAGCCAGCCTGCCGGTCAGGTTCAAACCTTTTGTCAGAAAACCCATATCGAGGTCAAGGCCAAACTGCGAAGTAATGTTGGTAACGGTATGCCGCACGTAGCCGGTCCGGTTGAGCATTCCATAGGTAGGCGATTCCACACGTTCGGTCGTGATCACTTTTCCACCGGGATCAGTTACTTCGCCCGATCCATCCACTACCGGCTGGGTCACCGGACCGTAAACTGTCGGAGGAATGCGAAAAATGCTGGAATACACATCTGCATTGCCTGCGCCTGGCGTACGCTCCCGCTTTACATTCCCGCTCAGCCGCACAAATGCTTTCAGGTAACGGTTCAGGTTCATATCCACATTCGAGCGGTAGTTCACCCAGATATTGTTTGCATTCGGATTGTAGCGCGCCTGGTCTGTTTTGAAATAGCCGCCCTGGTGCATGAAGTTGATGTTGGAAAAAAACTGCACTTTGTCGTTTCCTCCTGTCACGTTCACACTCGCCCGCTGCATGTTGGCGAAGTCTTTGATAAAGCGTTTATACCAATTGTTATTTGGGTAAAGAGCGGGATCTGAGCCTGTCCGGTAACCTTCGATCTGCTGCTGGCTGAACAGGTAATTAGGCCCCAATCCATCATTTAATGCAGCCTGGTTGCGCATGGTGGCATAATCGGCCGAATTGTAAAACGGCGGGGTTGTGGTTACCTGCTGCACAGATTGGTCAAACCGGGTTTTGATCTGCAACGGACCCTTTTTCCCTCTTTTCGTAGTGATTACCAGCAGCCCATTCGCACCCTGAATTCCATAAAGTGCCTGGGTAGAAGCATCTTTTAAAATGGTAACAGTCTCAATTTCGTTGGCAGTAATGTAATCCAAAGTCTGGTTGCTGTTGTAAGCGCAGATAATCCCGTCGATGATCACCAGCGGCCCGCCATCCCGCGCCGCAGCAAGCCCGCGGATATACAGGTTGGTAGTTGCGCGCGACAGTTCCGAAAAGGTTTCTTGCGTAGTAAGCCCAGGCAGGCGGCCGGCAAGTGTTTGCGTCAGGTTAGCGACCGGCGCTTTTTCCAGCTCCTCTCCTTTTACAGTTGCTACTGAGCCCGAAATATCATTCCTGAACTGTGACGTATAACCCAGCTGGATTATCTCGTCTTTCCTGTGCGCATCCCATTGCAGCTTAACTTCGATTTCCTGCTTGTCGGCTACATTGATCTTCTGGTTTTTGTAACCATATAATGAAAAAACAATGGCCGAACTGCCGTCGTCGATGCTCATCGCGAATTCTCCCTTACTATTCGTAGAAGTACCGTTTTTCCCGTTTTCAGAATTGATCACAACACCCGAAAGCGGCTTACCAAACTCATCGAGCACAAGCCCGTTGATCGTTTCTGTCGACTCCTGCGCCAAAGCGGTCGTGCCGAATGCAGACAGGATCACAAAGGCTGCAAGCGACAGAATACCGGATTTTATATATGTTATCATAAAAAATGATCGTATAAATCGTTGAAAACTACATTGATTACCAACCCGGACTCTGCCAGTTTGCCCCTGTGATAGACCTTAGTCTGTTTGCCTCGTTCAAAGGCATAGGCACCCACAGGAACTTGTTTGTGTAATTCTTTCTCTCCGTCCCGCGCACATTCCGCCGCTTGTAGCTGAAAGTGCCGTTTGCATTCCGGGTGATTTCCATTGCGGTAATCCAGCGGTCGGTTTTGGAAAGATCCTCCGTCGGCAGTGACCACCGGCGCACATCGAAATACCGGTTTTCTTCCATCGCCAGCTCTACCCGACGCTCGGCGCGCACGCGTTTAATTAATGCATCTTTGGAAAGACCGGCAGGCAAATTGGGCATTCCCGCCCGCGTCCGAATTTCATTTACAGCTTTCACTGCGTCCGCAAGCTGGCCTGCTTCGGCCGCTGCTTCCGCAAAATTGAGTATCACCTCGCCCAGCCTGAAAAGCTTCCAGTTGGCACCAGCGATCGGATTGTCGTTGCCTGAATTGGGGTGTAAAAACTTGCGCTCATAATACCCTGTACGTGTTGCCCGGCGCATGGTCGGGTGAATGCCGGTCTGCGGCTCACCGGCGTAAGTAGCAATAATGCGGGTGCGGTTGCCAATCGGTGCCGGGTAGTTTTCCACTGACTCCGGTGCTTCCGCAAAATTCCACATTGCTTTGCGCTTTGATCCATTGTAATAAATGGAAGCGTAAAAACGCGGGTCGCGGTTGGCGTAAGGATCGTTTGGATTGTAGAGCTTGTTAGCTGCATTGTAGTTAGGCTGTAAATGCTGCTCGTCGAGGTACGGCCTATCCAGGTCGAGGATAGGCTGACCGTCGATCGTTTCATAAGCATCCACCAGCTCCTGCGTAGGACAAGTTCCCGACTTATAACCATCCTGCGAGCCAATCCCGTCGATATTCCAGATGTTACCCTGGTTTTCGCGGCTCTGGTAAATGGTTTCACGATCCACCGACGCAGCCGAGTAGTTCATGGTCTGGGTGAAATATTCGTTATAAATGGCGGTGTTTACATTTTTGTTCGGGCCAAGGAAAGCCGTTTCAGAAAGGTAGGTCTGCGGAAAATTAACCTGATTGTACAGCTGGTATCCATTTGCTTTCAA
Source organism: Dyadobacter crusticola DSM 16708 (assembly GCF_000701505.1). Lineage (GTDB taxonomy): Bacteria > Bacteroidota > Bacteroidia > Cytophagales > Spirosomataceae > Dyadobacter > Dyadobacter crusticola. Next base: position 14,931 of record NZ_JNJB01000011.1, read on the forward strand.
GTTTTCCAGCGAAGTTTTGTTGATCTGGTAAGCCTCCGGCCAAAGATTTTGGCCTGCATTATTGAGCGGACTGGCTGCAAAAAGGATCATTTTGGACTTGATCGCTTCGGCTAAACCTTTGTGCACGCGACCGCCTTCGCTGGCTGTGGTAACCCGCCACGGAAGCTCGGCCGTATTCAATGCCACATCGCAGTCTTCGATAATGAATTTGACCACATCGTAATAGCTCGCCTTTTCCACGGTGGAAAAATCCTGGGAAAATTCGTAAGGCTCTCTTTCGATCGGCAGCACGGGGCCAAACCATTTGAGCAGTTCCGAATAGTAGTAAGCTCGCAGCAAATGCGCCTCCGCTTTCCATCGCGCCCGATCGGTCGGTACGCGTACAGTAGCTTCGTCAATGCGGCTGATGAATACGGTACAATTCCGGATCGCAGCCCAGTATCTTGCCCAGTACTCTCCATTCCCACCGTCGGCGCTGATGTTCGTTACCGGGTGACTGCCTGCGGACGCATCTCCATTGTACATTCTCCCAGACATAATCCACGATTCGGCTTCTGCGTCGGTATCCCAGGACTCGTCACTCCAATTAACGGGGCCGCGACTCCAGAAGAAATAGCGGGTTCCTTTTACGGGCATATTGGCGTAGCAGGTATTTAAAAAAGCACCTACTTTATCATTATCTGCAAAAATTTCATCCATGGCCAGCTTTCCGTCCGGCGCCATATCCAGCACACCTTTGCAGGAAGTCAGCAAGACAAAAACAAGCATTGAAAAACGATATATCTTTTTCATTGATCTCTCTGATTAAAAGGTGACGTTAAGACCGAGGTTCGCCATTTTGGTTACCGGGTACCCGAGCGAATCGTCGTTTTCCGGGTCGAGGTGGTTCATCCTGAGCTTGTCCCACGTGAAATAATTCTGTGCACTTACATATACCCGGAACTTGCTGATACCAATGGCTTTCAAAGATCCCGAAGGCAATGTGTAGCCGAGCGTCAGGTTTTTGAGGCGGGTAAAAGATCTGTCCATGATGAAGAAATCATTGGCGGTATGGTTTGTCGTGCTATGTGTGCTCAATGCAGGGTAAGTGATCTTGTCTCCGTTAGCGTAGCGTTCAGGAGTCCAGGCAGATTTGTGGTAATCGAAATAGGTACCCCGGATAATGTATTCATATACACCCTGCTGCGCGTAGTTCATCGTGTATTTTCCAACACCCTGAAAAAAGGTAGTAAAATCGAATCCCTTGTAATTGACTGTAAGCGACAGGCCGTAGTTAACGCGCGGAATGGTGGAGTAACCAATTGGCGCCTGGTCTTTGTCGTCGATGGTACCGTCGCCATTCAGGTCAATGTATTTGAAATCCCCTACCCTCGGCTCGCCGAATCCGTACCTGGTTTTGGCGAGATAGGAATCGAGCTCCTCTTTGGAATTAAAAAAGCCGTTTCCATTGCTGTAATCAATTTTATAACCCCACGATTGATTCAAAGAGTATCCTGCCTGCCGGTACCGGTGAACATAGCTCTCATCGCGTATCGATTCGTCCATGAACTTGACGGTATTATGGTTGTACCCATAGTTTCCGGAAATCATGATGTTGAAATCTTTGGAAAAAGCCTTATTGTACGTCAGCTCGATCTCGTAACCTTTGTTATCCACCAACCCCATATTCACTTTGGGGATATTGCCCAGCGGCACGCCCTGAAATTCGGGAACGGTACCCCTGTTGATAAGGATATTGCTGCGTTTTTCCCTGAAGTAGTCGAAAGTGAGGCTCAGGTCTCTCAAAAGCTGGAAATCGATCCCATAGTTTTGTTTAGCTGCTACTTCCCAGGTGATATTCGGATTTCCCAACAAACCCATATTGATCTGCTGACCTAGCCCCAAACTTCCCAGCGGACCGCCACCGCTCATGGTGATATTGCTTTGGTACAAAAACCGCGGGCTTGTTTCGCGGGACGCGCCCAGAATGTCATTGCCCACTTTTCCATAAGAAGCCCGGAATTTCAGGTTGGTCACATATCTGTTGTTTTTCAAAAAGTTCTCATTACTCAAAACCCAGCCCACAGACACTGCCGGAAAGAAACCAAACCGGTGACCAGGCGCAAATTGCTCCGATCCATTGTATCCCATATTTACTTCGGCCAGATATCTTTCATCAAAACCATAAGTAGCCCGCGCAGCCACGCCAAGTACATTGTAGGGGATTTCGCCGGCCGGGGTTTCCCAGGTATCGCGCTGCGCGAGGAACATCCCGCCAATATCGTGTTTCCCGCCAAACAGCCGCTGATAGTTAATGGAACCCTGCATATTGATGTTATAGCGGGAATCGGCGCCTTTGCCAAGCGACAGCAACTTTTCGTCTGACCTTTTAACAGCATAAGTAAGCACGTCCGTAGCCGGGTTCACTTCGGCCAGGTAAAGCCTTTCCGACTTGTCGCCCTGCATTGCAGTTGTCGATTTTGAATCGTAGGAAATCATACCTCTGATGCTCAGACCTTTGGTGACCGTATTTCCCAGATCCCATTCCATTCCGTAGGATGCATTCAGATTCGAGCGTATTTCATTGCGGTAGCCCATTCTGTTCATAATCTCAAATGCCGACCGGTCCATATAACCGGGATCTACTATCTGGCCCGGTGCAACGCCGAAACCGTCAATGGTAGTTGGCCCGGGAGTAATGGGCAAGATCGTTTGTGCCTGGTAAAGCAGGTCGCGCATCATCCAGTTGGTATCATTCCCATAAAGCCAGGCCGCCGGCATATTCACCTGCTCAATGTAAGTGCCTATGTTTAAGAACGCTTTGAGCGAGTTGGTCACTTTGTAATCCAGATTGGCGCGAAAGCTGTACCTGTCCATTTTAGAGGAAGGATCATAGCCCAATACAGACTTCGGCTCTACATTGAGGTTACCGCCCTGGTGCAGATATGCGCCATTTACAAAATACGAAACCTTGTCGGTACCTCCTGTTACATTCATATTCACGCGTGTTTGCGGCGCGTACCTTGAAATGTACTCGCGGTAGTAATCGTGGTCGGGGTAAATATATCTTCTGACCATTGCTTTTTGCGCGTACTCAGGATCGTTCGGGTCGAGGCCGGCGATCGGATTGGCGTATTTGTCCATTTGTTCCCGGGTAAACGGCAGCGGCGTGATCCCGTCGTTTCTGGAAGCTTCGTTCCGCAGCGCCATATATTCAAGCGAATGCAGGCGCTCGGGCTCACGGGTAAATGACGAAAAACTTTGCTCGGTATTGATCGTGAGCTCGGTTTTACCGGCGGTACCGCGCTTGGTAGTGATCAGGATAACTCCGTTCGCGCCGCGTACCCCAAATACTGCAGTGGCAGATGCGTCTTTCAGAATGGAAACGGAAGCTACTTCATTCGCGTCCAGAGTGCGGATGTTATCCCTGGGCACGCCGTCGATTAATATCAATGGACTTTTTCCATTCGTTGTTGCGGCGCCGCGGAGGTACATCGTAGCGTCATCGCGTCCCGGCTGGCCCCCACCCGATTGAATGGAGGTCAGGCCCGGTAAGCGCCCCGACAAGGAATTGGCCAAGCTTGCTGATGAACTTTGCTGTAATATTTCCGAACTCACAGACGAAACCGCGCCTGTGACAGACACTTTCTTTTGTTCTCCAAAACCTACAATTACCACTTCTTCCAATGCTTTTTCGTCAACTTTGAGCGTAACGTCCAGCGTAGTTGCAGCGCCTAATGCAATTTCCTGACTGATATAGCCTACGAAACTGAAAATCAATACGGCATTATCTTCCGGCACGAGGATCTGGTACTTACCGTCGATGTTGGTGGAAGTACCCTGCGTGGTACCTTTTACAACCACACTTACCCCGGGAATGCCTGCACCTTTTTCGTCGATGACTGTACCCGTCACGTCCCTGTCTGCTGCGGGTGTACTTTCCGGATTTTCAATGCGCTGTTCGGAGGTCTTCTTTTCCGCCGCTCTTTTGAGCAAAATGGTCCTTTTGGAAACCTTGTATTCGATGCCCAGCGGGACAAGCAATTTTTCGAGTACAGCATCGAGGCGCTGGTTCGTTCCGTCAAAACTTACCTTGCGCTCGGCTCCGATTATTTCGGCACTATACACGAAGCGTACCTTCGTTTGTCCCTCGATTTTTTCGAGCACCTGGGCTACATCCATATTGCTAACTGTTATGGATATACGCTGACTCAAAATCTCCTGTGCGCGTAGGTTATTGGCCGTCGCGATCTCTACAAAAAGCAGCAGGAGCATACATTGACCGACGGTAAACTTCATGGTCAGAAAAATGACCATATTACATTGAAGAAGTATTTTCATAGATGGTTTAGGTTAAGAATGTCTAGTCACAGCCCTCGGAAGTGACTGTAATCACACCGTTACTGAGCTCGTACCTGGCATTTACCACTGAGCAGATCATATCCATTTTTTCAGATACAGGCTCATCTCCCAGTTTTGCAGTAATGGTACATTCGGAAACAGCGTCGGCATCGAAGCGGATCATGATCCCATAGGTTTTTTCCATCATGGTAAATACCTCGGCGAGCGGAGTGCGCTTGAATTCAAAATCCTGCTTTTCAACAGGTAGGTCTAGTAAAACAGGCTTTTCGACCAGTTTTGCTGTCATTACATTGTTCTTTTGGTTGAATGTCACCTGCTCGTTTGGTTTCAGGATCAGTTTGCGCGATCGCGGCTGACCGGCAGCTTCGTGATCATTTTCCATTGCCGATACTTCCACCAAACCGGATTTTACCACCAGTTTCACTTCATCGTCTCCATCGTTGGCGCGGATACTGAAACTGGTACCTTTTACTTTGGTTACCATTGAGCCTGCAAAAACAATGAAAGGCTGTGCCGGATTTTTAACAACCTCAAAAAACGCTTCACCTGCCATGCTCACTTCCCTTTTGTTCTTGTCAAACTGCTCCGGGTAAGTAATGCGTGCGTTGGGTTTCAGGATAACCGAGCTGCCGTCGGGCAGTGTTACCAGCCGTATGTTGCCCGTGTGATTGGTCACCTGCATGCTCCTGGCCTTTTTGGGCGGCTGCACTTTTGCAAAAGTGAATGCAAGGTCATTCAGAGCGCCGGGCCTGCGGTACAAGCTCAAACCAATGCCAAAGGCGAGGACTAAAATGGCAGCGATTTTCAGCCAGTTGGCTTTCCACCAGAAAAACGGCTGCGGGGCGGCCGGGGGAATGGCGTCGAGGATCTCGGATACCCGGGATTTGACTTCGGTTTCAGTAATAACGTCCAGCTCGCCGCGTACCGACAACAGGATTTCCCTTGCCTGCTCCATTGCGGGGAGCTGCGAAGGATTGTTTTGAATGTAACTTCGAAAAAAAAGGTCGGATTCGCCCTGGTAGACCCAGCGCCGGAATTGCAGATCCTCCACCCAGTCTTTGACCTCGAAGTCTTTATAGCTATTCATGGATTTCTTGAAAAGTTATTTGCTTTAATACGATGAGTATCGCGCCAGCAAATAGTACCCATGAACTCTCAAATATTTTCTAGGAATTTATCAATACCAATTGATTTCGGAGAGAATAGCCAGGAAAACAGCGGCGTGGTGCCAGTATTCACGCAATTTCTGAATTCCATATTGCAGGTAATTAGCCACAGCCTGGCGCTGCAAGCGCATTATAACAGCGATTTCTTCGTAAGAAAGGTTCTCGTAGTATCTCAGGTACAATGCCTCGCGCTGCCTTTTCGGGAGTGAGTCGATCGCCTGCCGGAGCCTGGTGCTGGTGAGGTGGTCAGTTTCGTTGATGATCCAGTCAGATTCAGGTGAAATGTCATCAAAGGGTTCGTTCCCGCCTATTTCAGAAAATACAGACTGGCGCCTGCACCTGCGTACAAGGTTGTTGCGCAGCGACTGAAACAGATAGGGTTTGATTGCAGCGATTTCAGCCAGCGATTCCCGTTTCTCCCAGATCGAAAGAAAAAGGTCCTGCAGACAGTCCTTGATCATATCTCGGTCCGGGGTAAAGCGGGTGCCGTAATGGTACAACGGAGCATAATTCAGCTCTGTTATTTCTCCAAATGCACTTTTATCACCAGCACAAAACTGCTGCCAACGTGTGACCAGGTAGGCGTCGGGTAAATTCTCTGAATGCTCCACGGGAATCAGGGACAGAAATCATTGATAAACATTCTACTTCAATACATCCAAGTAATTCTTGTAATCAGTATGTAAATATCAATACAGATGCCGCCTTAACTATCCTGCGCTATCATGCTTTTGTTTAAATATTTCTCCGATTTGGTCAATACCTAAAACTATTCCCGTAAGTAGTTACCGTAACCCACCACCAATACTGAAAGCACAATCACAAGGATACCGGTAATGACAGTCGTAATGGTTCTCTTGCTTACTCCCTTCCATTCTTTCAGGATAAGCCCCCAGGTATTGGCAATGAGGATAATGAACGCCATGTGCAGTATCCACGAGCTCGGCCCGTTACCCAGCTTGCTTTCACCCATTCCATAGAAGAAGAACTGCATAAACCAGGTAGTACCTGCCAGCGCGGAGAAAATGTAGTTTCTAACCAGCGGCGTGGATGAATTGGTATAATCACCGAAGGTTCTGTTGCGTGCATTCAAAAACATACACCAGATGAAATTGGTAGTAAGCCCGCCCCAGAGAATGATAATGTAGGTTACGTTATTTTGAAATAAAAACTCTCCCTCCCCTGGGTTAGCGGCTTTCCAGATGTTATTGGCTTCTTCCGCCATTACTTTGCCCGCATCGATCCCGAATGCAAAGCAGGCACTGAGTACCCCGGAAATGATGGAAACCGTCAGTCCCAGACCAATCTTGAACTCGGACTTATCATCGGGAACGAAACCGTTCCTGGTCAGGTCTTTGTCTTTCATACTGCCGGCTTTCCCGCAGATGATAATACCGATAATGGAAATCAGCAGCCCGAGCAGGACCATTTGCCCCCATGTATTTGTGAACAAATCTGAAATGCTGTCTTTGCCGGCTTTTGGTTCAAATTGATAATAAATGGACGGGATCAATGCACCGAAAACGGAAGTTAGCCCCAGGATGATAGAGCTACCCAGGGATACGCCTAAGTAGCGTACGCCTAAGCCGTAGGTGAGCCCCCCTACCCCCCATAGCAACCCAAAAATGTAGGTGATCAGCAGGGTACCACTATCAGTATGCGCGATGATTTCTGAAAAGCCCGGAATGGTCAGGTAAGCTGCAAGCGGCGGGACGATCATCCAGGAGAATAATCCCCCTACGATCCAATACGATTCCCAGGCCCAGCCTTTGACTTGTTTGTAAGGAATATAGAAACTGCCGGAAGCAAAACCACCGATAAAGTGGAAAATAACGCCAAGAAGAGCTTGCATGAGTTTAGGATTTTATCATGTAAGAGCCTCCTGACGGGTATCTACTCTACAATCACCTTTTTTACAAATCGCCTGTTACCGCCTTTCCATTCAACCAAATACAAGCCCGGAGCCCAGCTGGCGGTGGAAATTGTCCGCTCCGCATTTGCATTGACCCGCTGGTTCTGCAAGATCTTTTTTCCTCCCACGGTGATGATATCAAAGGTACCGGGTTCTGATGATGCTACTTTCAAAAAGTCGGCTGCGGGATTCGGGAAAACGCGGATCGGGCTGATCCCGGGCTCCGTACCCGTAATTTCAACTTGCAAAACATTGGTAAGCAAACGAACCCCTCCCGCATTGTTCCCGATCGCGAGATCAGGCTTGCGGTCACCATTGAGGTCGGCGGCGGCGATGGACAGGTAGTTCCCGAAATTGGGCGCATCGGCCTTTCCGTTTACCGAGATCAGCTGACTTTCACGCCCTGTCCATTTACCAAATCCGGCACCGTGGAAAATCCGAAGGTTACCGGTGTGATCGGCGGTTGCGAGGTCTGGCAGACCATCGAGATCGAAGTCAGCAACAGCCAGCTGGGGCGATCGGCCTGCAAAATTGATCCCTACACCGGCCAGCGCGTCGCTTTCGAGCTTAAATGCGAATTGTTTGTTGTTAGCAGTATTGCTATAATGATAAATATTTCCCTGGCCTCTTCCCACAAGCAGATCAAGGTCGCCGTCGCCGTCAGTATCGTAAAAATGAGGGGAATCGCTGCTGATCAGCTCTGCTGGCAGTGCGATAATAACTGCCTCGGCTACATTCAGCTGCGCCGGGACGCCGGCCGCCGCTTTGTTTGGAATGTACCTGTACTCCAATTTGAGCGTGCTGAGTGACACCCCGGAAAAACCAAGGTCTGCGACACCGTCGCCATTGAAATCGGCCCATTGTGGTTTGAGGTTAAACAGTCCGAGCGAAGCCGGCAGGTTCAGGTAGTTCTCGGAAGTAACCTCGAAGCGGGGCGTCGCTGCGGTACCTGTGTTGGTGAGCAGCCAGAATCCGCCGCGAAAACCATTGCTTCGGGGTACGCCTCCTGTGCCAACCAGCATATCAAGGTCGCCATCACCATCGATATCGAAGAATGCGGGCACTGCATTTTCACCTACATCCAGCATCTGATTTTGCAGGAAATTCTTTTGTATCAGCTGGAAATCGGGTTTTGAAGCGGTACCTGCATTGTGGTAAAACCAACCTGACGATTTGAAATCAGTCAGATTGAGATCATTTGACGGCAGGCTCGGCGCGATCAGCAGATCGGGTACACCGTCGAAATCCACGTCTTCATAAAATGCAGCGGGAAATATGTGCAGCAGCACCGGATCTTTGGTTGGATAAATATTGGAGTAAGTTGTAAAATCGGCGATCAGGCCGGCAGCCGAGTTGGTAAGCAGCGAGATATGTTCATTGCTTATGTGACCCACCAGCAAATCCTTTTTTCCGTCGCCATTCAAATCCTGCAGCAGAATGGAATTCCCTGCATGCATTTCGCGGCCGCCAGGGTTAGTAACCACGCCACAGTCCACATCAAATTCAAAACCTTCCCCATTGCCTTTCCGGAAGTTGCCCCAACAATCGCCATTGCGCTGAAAAACGGGACTTGCTGCATTGCCTAAGCTATCCGGAACACCAAATTTCTCGACGCTGAGGTTTTGATGTAATTCGATATATGTACCTGAGAAGTCAAAAGTGAGCAGATCCAGGTCGCCGTCGCCGTCAATATCGGTGATGCCCGGAATATCCGTGCCGGAAACCTGCAAATTGATATTTCCTGAAAAACCTTTGGTAAAGATCACGGGCTGCATCAGCTTCCAGGTCCACGAGCCCGCCGTTTTGATCTGCTGATAAACACTGATCCCTAGCGAGGTACTTGCAAAAAGATCTTTGTTCCCGTCGCCATTATAGTCGGCGAGTATCATCCAGTTATCGGCCTGCGGGAAGAGCGTTTCGTAGTAAGGTGCGTGAATAAAGGCTTTTTTGGAAGAATTGGCCGGATCAACCCCGGCTACAAATGTGGTCACTTTGCTGTTGGTGCGATCGAATACGACCAGATCTTCGTCTGAATCGTTGTTCAAATGCATTTTCAGGAATTGGGATGCATTCAGTCCGCCTGCCCAGGGATTGAGCATTTTAACTCCTTTGGAAGTCACGCTGGTAACAGTATCCATTTTGAACCAGACCTGCTGCGAAAAAGCTGCGCCAGCTGTCAGAAAAGAAAATATCAGAAGATATAAGGAGGTATAAATGGTTCGCATCGTTGAGGAATAATCTATTAGTTTTGCAAGTGTCCGCGGACACCGCGCCGGCCTGCGTTTCTGCTCTTCAAACCTAACGAAATAAGGCCTGATAACTTTATAACGAACAGCTATTTCCATGTTTACATCCACCGAAACCCTCTATCAGCACTTCAAAAAAGGCGCATCCATTTGTACAGACACACGCAAGATCACGAATGGTTGTATTTTCTTCGCATTGAAGGGGGATAAATTTGACGGTAACCAATACGCAGCCGAGGCGCTGCAAAAGGGCGCTGCTTTCGCAGTGGTAGATGATGCAAATGTAGCGGCAGACCAGCGTTTTCTGTTGGTTGAAAATGTACTCGCTGCATTGCAGGACCTGGCGCGGCATCACCGGAAAACGTTCGGATTCCCGGTAGTCGCACTTACCGGCTCTAATGGAAAAACAACAACAAAGGAGCTGATTGCGAAAGTGTTAGCGATGAAATTCAACACGTATGCAACCGCAGGCAACCTGAATAATCACATCGGCGTACCGCTGACGATACTCTCCATTGATCCCGCAAAACAGGAGATGGCGGTGATTGAAATGGGCGCTAACCACCAGGAGGAAATTGCATTGCTATGCACGATCGCGCAGCCGACGCACGGGCTGATCACCAATATCGGAAAAGCGCATTTGGAAGGTTTCGGTGGACCGGAGGGTGTGAAAAAAGGAAAAGGTGAGCTGTTTGATTTTCTTTCCAAAAAGAAGGGTACCGTTTTCGTGAATTCGAACATTGACGTGATCATGGAAATGGTGAGCAAGCGCCGTGCATTTGGCGAAATTGTTTTTTATTGTTCAGAAAACAGCCCGGTTAACCCGAAGCTTATCTCTGAAAACCCTGTCGTCGTTTTCGAGTCAGGAGGTAAAACGGTAACGACGCATTTGCCAGGAACCTACAACTTTGATAATATCTGCGCCGCTCTGGCGATTGGCAAGCATTTCGGTGTATCCGACGCGGATGCGCTCGAAGCAGTTGCTACTTACCAGCCAGATAACAATCGCTCGCAGTTTGTAAAAAAGGGATCGAATACAGTGATTATGGATGCTTACAATGCGAATCCGTCATCAATGTCAGCCGCTGTTGCCAACTTTGCCAGACTGGATGCGCCGCGCAAAATGCTGATACTGGGAGATATGTTCGAGCTGGGCGACGCGGCACCTGAGGAGCACCTGGCGCTGGGCAAGCAAATCGCCGCTGAGCAATTCGATATCGTGATACTCGCAGGCACATTAATGCAACACGCATTGCCTGCATTGCCCAAAGCCTACTACTTTCCTGATAAATTCTCGCTGCACAACTGGGTAATGGACAATCCGCAGGAAAATACATACATTCTCATCAAAGGGTCAAGAGGAATGTCGCTCGAAACGGTTTTGAATCTGCTTCCGGGATAGTTGGTGTATCAAAGTAAATATGGGTATAATCCTATTGCGTAAATCAATGGAGTTATTGATGCTATTTATAACATCTACTTTTGTATAAATAAAATTAAATTCATTTGTTTAAAACAACTCTTTCCTTACATAGTACCAGGTTCAATGTTGCCTAAGGATACGCATGGTTATAAATTTGTAACACAAAAAAATACAACTTATCAACTACGAGCAATCATGGCAAATAGAATTTTATCAGTAGGATCTCAATTCCCTGAATTCAAAAAAACATCGGTAGTATCATTGGAAAAAGGAAACGAATTCTATGATATTACCTCAGAAGATCACAAAAACGCTGAGAAATGGATGGTTATGTTCTGGTGGCCAAAAGACTTCACTTTTGTATGCCCAACAGAGATCGCTGAATTCGGCAAGCATGTTGGTGACTTCGCTGACCGTGACACAATCCTGATCGGTGCTTCTACTGACAGCGAGTATGTTCACCTTGCATGGAGAAAAAACCACGACGATTTGCGTGACCTGCAATTCCCGATGCTGGCTGATACTTCTAAATCATTGGCAGAAGAGCTGGGTATCTTGGAAGAAAACGAGAAAATCGCATACCGTGTAACTTACATCGTTGACCCACAAGGAATTATTCGTTGGGTAAGCGTAAACGACCTATCAGTTGGCCGTAATGTAAGCGAAGTAATCCGCGTGTTGGATGCACTTCAAACTGACGAACTTTGCCCTTGCAACTGGCAAAAAGGCGAGGCTACTCTTGCTTAATTGAAGTGTTTAAAGTTTATGAGTCTATGAGTTTATGAGTGCCCCCCCAGGACAACTCATGAACTCATAAACTTTTGAACTCATAAACTTTCAAACTTATTCCCACTCTTCACTCAAACTTCCCTACATGTATCCATTTGCAGCAACAGGTAATACCAAAGATTCCCTGTATAAAGAAGTAAATCTGCCCGCAGATTTCGACAGTGTGCTGATCAACAAACTAGCAGCACTTGACCACCGCTATCTGAAAGATTTGAAAGTGAACGTGAGCAATGTATTAAAGTCAAATACATTGAACCGCAAAGAGGCGCTTTTAATCGCATTATCGGTGGCAGTGAATGAAAAAAATACCGCTCTGATCTCCGCGATTGAGGAGCTCTTGAAAACAGAAGGCGCTGAGGAGAAGGAAATTGCAGAAGTTACTGCGTGCGTTTCTTTGATGAATGCGAACAACGTGTTCTATCGCTTCAGGCATTTCATGCACAAGGAGTTTTATGACAATGCGCCGGCAGGTATCAAAATGAGCATTATGGTAAATCCGGTACTTGGCAAAGAGTTTTTCGAACTGCTGAGCCTGGTTGTATCTGCTCTGAATGGTTGTGAAATGTGTGTTACATCTCACGAGCAATCGGTACTGAACCACGGCGGCTCCCAGGCGCGTATATTCGACGCAGTTAGAGTAGGCGCCATTTTCAAGAGCTTCTCTGTTTTGATTTAATTGGTTATTCTGATCAAATTGTTTGAGTGATCTATTTTCAGAATGTGATCTATTTTCAGAATGTGGTCTATTTTCAGAATGTGGTCTATTTTCAGAATGTGGTCCATTTTCAGAATGTGATCCATTTTCAGAATGTGATCCATTTTTTCAGAATGTGATCCATTTTTTCAGAATGTGATCCATTTTTTCAGAATGTGATCCATTTTCAGAATGTGATCCATTTTCAGAATGTGATCCATTTTCAGAATGTGATCCATTTTCAGAATGTGATCCGTTTTCAGAATGTGATCCGTTTTCAGAATGTGATCCGTTTTCAGAATGTGATCCGTCGACTGAAGTCGACGGGAATGGATGGAATTAATGGGCCTTCGGCCCATATAGAAATCTCTTGCCCCGGGCTTTAGCCCGGGGATTTTGGATTGATTTTCTGTTGATGATTTTTATTCTGTGTAACTGATGATGGAGATGTTCTTTCCCCAGATGTTTTCGGGTTCGAAATCGATGGTCAGTTCAGCCACATATGCATCTTCTGAAAAGTGCTTTCTGAGTTTCAGCGGCATTTTCCCTGACTCTCCATTGTAGTAAGCCGTCATTTTATATCTTCCCAAAGGCACATCTACCAGTCGCCCGTATTCTTTCGAGAAAGGTGCACCGTGTTTCAGTTTCAGTGTTTTTCCTTTAGAACCATCGATCAGGTTTCCCACCGGTATTAAGGTGAATTCGATGTTTTCAGAATCATATATTCCGCTGTTCACCGATTTATTCACTTCAATGGACGCACCGTAATACCCTTCTCCCTCAGGTCGCCGGCCCGACATTTTCCATGTAAAATTGCGAACAGCGCCATCGATACTGAATTCTTCGTAAACATCAGGATCAAGATCGAGCTCATATAGCTCGCCGTTATACTCTTTCTTGATTTGCGCCGAAGCCATGAAAGTCCCGACCTTAGGCAGCTGGATTTTGTAGTTACCGTTTTCGTCGGTTCTGCCCAAAGCATACGAATTATACAACATCGTGTTATCTACAACAATCTCCACGCCTTTCAGCGGGCTTCCGTCTGTACCGGTAACTTTGCCGGTGGCATATCCTTTCTCCAACTCGCCTCCGTCGGGAGTTGGATTGTTGTCAGTTTTACAGGCATTGAAAAACAGGATCATACCCGCGAGCCAATACATTTGAATCAGTTGTTTCCGCATAGCAGCTTTATTTTTCGATTTTCTGCAACTCGGTTGTTGTCACATCCGAGCCTGAAAGCTCTTCTGATTTCACGATCCCTATTCCCGGAGCGGTCCACAGGCGCACTGTATAAATGACCCCGGATTCCTCAGGAGGAAATGCGTCGGAAGTAAGCTTTGTTTCAAGATCATAGGTGTATTCCCATTTGGTACAATTGAATGTTCCTGCGGGAGTGGTCACCGATTCCTCTTTCACTGCTTTGCCATCATGGTAAGTCACCACGCACTCGATCTCTGCTGATACAGGATCGCCATCTTCAATGGGGATTTCGAGCTCCATATATTGTCGCACAGGCGCGCTGCTGAAAGTTACCTTGCTCCCCACTGTTCCTTTGTTCTCGAATAGCTGTCGCTGCGGCAATCCACTCAATTCTGTGCTTTTGATAATAGCAAAACTGCCAATGTATTCCGTGATCGCATTCAGTCCGGCGGCCTGGGATATCTCGTTGGTTGTCTGCCCGTCTTTACTGAATGCACGGTATCTCAAAACCAGGCGGCCTGCGTCTTCATACTGAATCGCATTTTCAATATCGTACACAGGCACACCAGCCGAATCGCGCACTGCAAGCACCCGCGTAACAGCACTTGATTCTGTGTTGTCACTCTCAATGATCTTGTAAAGGAACCGCTGATCCCTGGCCGGAATAATGGCTTTTTCGTCTTTACTGATTATATCCGGGATTACATCCGGGCCGTTTTCTTTACAGGCAGCGAACGAAAAGCCTGCCAATAGTACCGCCACCAGCGCTTTCCTGCCCCGGAAATTAGCAAATGAGAAGAATTGGTTTTTCATGGCTATTTGAGTTTAAAATGATCCACTGAAAAGACTATACGTTTGCACGCATTGCTCAATTTGACTTGAAGGCCAACTGTATGACAAGTAGCGCAAAGCCGGTAAGTGACAGGTATCCTCTGATGAAAATGAATTTCAACCACTCGGACCTCGCATTGGAATAGCCTCTTTCTGTATTTAAAAGGTCGCTGTTGATCAGCTCATTAACAGGCTCGCTGAACCGGAGAATGAAGACCATATCTGCTATGAGCAACAGAAATGCCGATAGTATGAGACCGTAAGACCAGAAACCAGTCGATTTATCTGTCAACACAACCCACAGTAGCATGACGGCCAGGGCAGACAGGTAGAGCACCTTGAACTTGCTCCTGACCACCGGGTCAACTACTTTGCGCAGCTCAATAAACTGCTCGGCGGGAATTTGGTACAATGCTTTTCCAAATCCGAAATGATAGAATGCACCCTGGGCCGCAATGAAAAAATACAATGCAAAACCGGCCAGGCGCACTAGTGAGATTAATTCAATTGATTTCATATAGTTTGGGCAGAGATTGGGCGATTGAGTCTTTTTCGAGTGCTTCTTTCAATGCATTGTTCAGATATCTTCTGACTGAAACCTTTCTGATATCCAGCTCTTTGTTTTCCTTTTTCTCAGACACTAAATAGTTGCTCGTCGCATAAAAGCGGACTGTGGTAGTGCCACTGCCAGGATCTGTTACTGTTACCCAAAATCCCTTTTCAGGTACCGGCTGGCGCGACGATTTTGTTTGCGGCGGATAGTCATAAGAAAGGCTCACTACCATCAGCAAGGCAGTGAGCAGGTTAATTTTGAGGTTTTCCATGGCTGGCTAGCGTTTTGATCATGAGCTGGCGCAACATATAACCCTGGTCTCCTTTGTTTTTAGGCTGCGCGGAATTGCTTTTTACCAGCAGGCGGATCGCCGCCAGGTGCGAGCAAATGATCAAAGGCATGATAATACCGGGCAGGAATACGAATGGAAAATGAGACAAAGCAATGTTCGGCTGCTCAAATGTGAGGTTTTGCGGAATGAAGGCGGCAGAAGCGATAAATTTCAAGGCGACACTAACCGTCAGCCCGAGCCCAAGCACGTTCCAGCAAACCATCAACTGCCATTTGATCTTCTCTTTTAATACACCAAAATAGTAGATCGCTGGTGCAGTTAACCCGGCTACAATGTCTAGATTACCGCCTTGAAGTGTTATTTCAGCGGGTACTACTCTGCATATAAATAGCCAGTACATCACCACTTCCGACGGAGCGCGTACCACGTGGATCACGGTCAACAAATGCAAATCCATGCGATCGAGCAGTGATTTCCCGGACCTGGCCATAAACAGCCAGGCCATCAGGATCACAGGCGGGACCACCATAATGAGGAGCATCGGGAATGCGGTACTAGTTGCATGATAAAAGCCCGATGCTGAAATACAGATTTGCAATGCAACCCAGGAAATAAGCAGTATCCCGAATCTGATACCGCTACCTGCTGCCTGGAAAAATGTGAACACAGTGAGGAATGCAATCAGCCCGAAGATCAGGCTGATGCAGGGAGTCAGGTTGTCCATCAGACTACTCTTTCAGCAATTTCCCCTCCACATTGTCTGCAAACGTATTTGCAGTTTCAATGTCCTCATTCACGCTAGCCTGGTAATTGATAAACACACCGTATCCGCCGCTTCCTGTAACTTGAGAATTCCGGATTTCGAGTCTTGAATTGCCTCCGTAAACTCCGATGTTGGCTTTCTTGCCCGATACAAGTGCAGTGCTGCCGCCTCCCGAAATGTCTACGTATTCCATTTTATTCAATGCACTCGTGGAGAAGCAAATCAGTCCACGCCAGTAAGCGCGGGAATTTTCCGCTGGCTTGATCACGATTTTATTGGTTTTTGTACCCACTGCATTGAAGTAACCGTCGTCAATCGACAGTCTTGCGCCACGGCCCATTTCGATCGTTACGCCCGGCATAATCTTCCAGTTGGCGTCTGAGCCCATTCCTTCGAGGATGCGGTAAGGTGTTTTGTCTTTAAAACCAGCCCAAACTACTTCTGTAGTAACATTCTTTTTCAGCGTAGAAGCGAAGATCTCGACTACATTCCGGCCGTTTCCGTTCGTGAAACTTGAATTATAGTCAAGACTGCTCACAATGCTGGCAGCTACGAAAACCGGCGCTTCTGTATTTTCTTTAAATGTATTTTTCTCAAAACCCGAGATCGTTACCGCATCATCCACATACAGACCATAACCGTCATTGTCTTCAAAAAGTGAATGTTTGATGGAAAGGTCGGCCTTGTAAGTTCCGATCACGGCCAAACCTGCTTTAATCGTTGAGATAATCGGCTTTCCACCTGCGTGCAGGATCTGTACGTATTCCATTTCGTTCGCGCTGCTGGCTGATCTGAAAATCACACCGGACCAGTATCCTTTACTTGCTTCTTTACCAATTAACCGGATCGGTTTGGCCGAATCACCTTTTGCGATCAGGATACCGCCATTGTAGTTGACTTCCAGCCTGGTATCTCTTGCAAATGCAATTACGACGCCCGGCTTCAATGTAAGTTCTGCGTTTACCTGGGTGTTGGTGTTGACAATGTAGTCGGGTATGTTCGGGTTGTCGATGCGGTTTTCGAGAACCGTTTTAGTCCTGATATCCCTTTCGAGCTCAATAGGCTGGATAACGCTCGCTGTCACCAGGACTTTGTCGGTATTCTCGCCATTTTCATTGAAAATCGTCATATCCACTTCATAGTCACCGGGAAGGTCGGGCGTGAATGTGACTTTACCCTGAGAAGGTGTTGCCAGGGTTACATTACTTCCTGCCGGCTTTTTGGTGACATTCCAGCGAAATTGGAGGGGCTTGTTGCCGCTGTCCGTAGATCCGGTACCATCGATTGTCACCAGCTCCCCTACTTTCACATTCTGGTCAGCGCCGGCGCGTGCTGTGAGCTGGGAGGGTTTCACTTCGTCTTCTTCGTTACAACCTGATACAAGCAGCCCCAGAGAGAGCACTGCCAGAAGGATTCTTTTACTTTTTAACATGGCTAAATGGCTATTTACTTAAAAAATGAGAGTGCCAATGCAAATGGCGCTGCAATTTTAAGCTGAAAAGCCGAGGAGAAATAAGGCGGGAACGTAACTGTCGATCAACAACATTTTTTATCGACGAACGCCACTAGTAAGGAGCATTCTTCCTTTTTATTTCTTTGTCCCCGGACTGAAGTCCGGGGCAAGGGATTGCTTTTTTCTGATTTAATCAGAAGATTAGTTTAAACCTTTTGGGCCCCGGACTGAAGCCGGGGCCAGGGAATTGTTTTTTCTGATTTAATCAGAAGATTAGTTTAACCTTTTTCGGACTCGGACTGAAGTCCGGGGCAAGGGATTGCTTTTTCTGATTTAATCAGAAGATTAGTTTAAACCTTCTCTGACAATCATTTCTGAAATTGCGGCCGATGGGGAGCTCTTTGCCGTCGATCTCGATTTTGTGGGAATGGTAGCTTTCCACTTTCTCAACTGAAACTATAAATGAGCGGTGAATGCGGATAAAGCTGTCTTCGGGGAGCAGTTCTTCCAGCAGGCTGATCTTTTGTTTTGTAATCAGCACTTTGTCTTTCAATACCACCTTGATGTAATCGCGCAGACTTTCTATCCAGTAAATGTCATTTACATTCACCTTTACCATTTTACGATCGACTTTGAGGTAAAGAAAAGTGTCTTTGTTCGCGGCTAAATTCTGTTGTGCAATGGAAACGGACTGGTTACTGATGTTCAAACCTGTAAAAACCTTGTCGATTGCACGCAGGAAGCGTTCAAATGGGATTGGTTTAAGGAGGTAGTCTACCGCATTCAGGTCAAAACCTTCCACGGCATAATCCTGGTAAGCGGTTGTAAAAATGACTTTGGGCGGATTTTTAAGGCTTCGCAGCAGGTCTGTGCCCTTTAATCCGGGCATTTTCACATCCAGGAACATCAGGTCGATTTTTTGCTGCTGCAAAACCTGAAAAGCCTGTATCGCATCCTGGCATCGGGCTACCACTTCGATCTCTCCGAAGTTGCCCAGATAATTGTCCAGTACCTCGATCGCGTGCGGCTCATCATCGACCAGCATGGCTGTAATTTTCATGTTACTCAGATTTCCAGTCGTTTGTCCAACTCTATCTCCAAAATTACCGCAAATACGTCATCCTCTTCCAGTATCCGCAGCTGGTGCGCCGAAGGATAAAGAATGTCGAGCCGCTTGCGCACGTTTGCCAGACCAATACTCACGTGATGTTTCC
This sequence comes from Dyadobacter crusticola DSM 16708, assembly GCF_000701505.1. Classification (GTDB taxonomy): domain Bacteria; phylum Bacteroidota; class Bacteroidia; order Cytophagales; family Spirosomataceae; genus Dyadobacter; species Dyadobacter crusticola. The sequence continues at coordinate 33,808 of NZ_JNJB01000011.1, forward strand.
CCACTTCCTTGACGCTCGTCTCGGGCTTGCTGTTGGCGATTTTGAATTTGAGATTATTGTTTTTAATGCGCAGATCTATGTTGATCCAGGCTTGTCCCACCTGCTCGCTGGCGCCGTGTTTGAATGCATTTTCAACCAGTGGCAAGAGCAGCAGCGGCGCTATTTTAAAACCTGGTGAAAGTCCGTTTATACTGAAATTGATGTCAAGCCGCTCTTCGTACCTGATCTTTTCGAGCTCAATATAGCTTTCCACAATCCGGATATCCCTTTCAAGCTCCACAATATCAGTATTTGCTTCGTAGAGCATGTAACGTAATATTTCCGCCAGTCCCATTACCACCGCCGGGGATTGGGGCGATTGGGTCAATGTCAATGCGTAAAGGTTATTGAGGGTATTAAACAGAAAATGAGGGTGTAGCTGCCCTTTCAAAAAGTTAAGCTCTGCCTCGATGGCCGCTTGCCTTCTTTCAAACCACATCTTGAAAAATTTAATGGACAAGGCTATCCAGACAAAAATATTCGTTTGTTCAAATGAATTGATCAGGTATACCGGCCGCGAAAGCTGCTCGCGTAAACTTCCCTGCAACTTGACCCACACAAATGAAGGATCTGTTTTTCTGACCGCCGCGTAAATGATCGGATCGGCCACCAGTACTTCGAGCAGCCTGAATAAAAGGGTAGAGAAAACGACGCATAAAATCAGATAGATCACAAACTCTGTGTATCGTTTTCTGTTGAAGTACCTGGGGATCAGAAAATAGGCGATACTATAGAAATAGAGCATGTGGATTGGCAGGAAAAGGGCTACAATGCCAAGTGCAAGCCAATAGCCGGGCATACCGGCGCCATAGATAACCGTTAATATGATCAGGATGGTTATCCAGAACAAAACATGAAGCAGGGCTCTCTTTCTGACCGGACCGGAAAGTATCGGGACATTCACACGCATGAACAAATATAGCTATTTCAAAAGCCAAAGATCTGCGCGGCAAAGCTGGTAGACAGATGTATGGAAATTGTCGACGAACAGCATTGGCAAGCCTAAGAACATACCCCTAAATTGATTCGAGTACTCTGACGAGCACAAGAGCGTGTTTTACGGCTACACACAAGGCGGGTGACGGATCCAAATATCGTCAGGTGTGTAGCCGTATCATAAGTTTAAGTGAACCTATGCTTTTCCGGGAATTTTGTCCGTAAGTCTGTTCAGTGAGCAACTAACACCTTTTCACTTAATACCTCCCCATGATTATATGTTATTCTGAGCATGTACAAACCAGCTTTAATTCTTGAAGCTGATATTCCGCTTTGTTCAACCGTATTGGATTGATAAATGACGCTTCCCTTCAAATCAACTATACTTATAGATTGTAAATTCCCAAGTATCTGTTCAGAAAGGTGCAGTTTTTCAGATACCGGATTGGGGTAGATCACTGGAAGCGTCCGATCCGGCATGACACTTGATATTGAGCTAAACGTAAAAGTCCCGTCTTTATCTATCATTTTAAGACGATAGTATAATGTAGATAATAGCATGGAAGCGGAACGGAAATCAGAGAAATGATAGCTTTCGATTGAGTTACTCTCTCCTTTTGCCTGAACTTCACCGACGTTCCGGAATGTTTTACCATCTGTGCTTCTCTGAATTTCGAAATGCGATGCATTGCTTTCTTCCGTTGTTGTCCAAACCAGATCGGTGGCTTTTTCACTATTTGAAGCCTTGAAAGATATGAGTTTTACTGGCAACGGAACCGGTTCACCAACGACAACATTATTGATAGAACCCCATCCCAAACCAGAAGAAAAAAGAATACGTACTTCATCCACATTAGCGAATGTCTCATCTAGATTAACAGTAATGTGATTTCCATCCTGATTTGAATTAAACGCTCCTGTTGCAACCTGAAAGCCATCACGATAGCCAACTACGTTAACAGATTCGCCGGTATAGCCGCCCCAATCATACCATTGGAATCCGCTAAGCAGAAACTCCTTACTATCCACACTTTTAATGGCAAATCCCGGCCAGCCAGTCGAGTTAATAGATTGGTCGAATGTTGTAAGACCGGTAAACCCATCAGCATTTGATAGCTCTGAGGCACTCTTCCAGTTAAGTGGCAAACCGAGATTAGTCCCGCTAGCATCAGCTATGAGCTCTATCTGGATTGTTATGTCAGATATATCTCCTGCGCCTCCCTGCCCATCTTCCGCAATTCCATCATCCCAAGACCCATCAGCCGGATTGGAAGAAAAAATCAAGGTGCCGCTTGCCAACGGTGCTAATCCTTTATTGGACTGATCAAAACGTAGAAAAGGATTGATTTTTGAGCCTGTCTCTTTTGAAGATGCTGTTCCAGAAAAGGCAGGTGCAATCCCACCTGGACTTGCTATCAGATATCCTTGTACTAAGGCTACTATAAGGCTACTCTTAAACAAACTGTTTAATGTTGTGTAGTTTTTATTCATGTGATAAAAGGATGGTTGTCTAATTAGTTTGCAAATATAAAGCTATAAGGCTAAAAAAGACGGGCAATCTGTAACTGCGCGCGACTTAAAAGGCCAACAAGGCAACTTTTTGTGGTCAAGACAAAATATCTGCCATTGCTATTGATATGGGGCAGTGTGAGTGCCAAAGTAGGTGTAAGCTGCGACTGAAAAGATAAAATATCTGATTTACGATCACAAATCACAATTTGTATCTACATTTCTTCCCCTCCGTGGTTTTTCTACTTAGTTTTGTATTATAATCAAGATATAACTAAAACTGTAAAATAATGGCAACGTCGACCGACACGTACATTCCTTACAAGGTAAAAGACATCTCTCTGGCTGAGTGGGGACGCAAAGAAATTACATTGGCAGAAGCTGAAATGCCAGGTTTGATGGCGATCCGTGCAGAATACGGCCCTTCACAGCCTTTGGCAGGTGCACGTGTGGCAGGCTGTCTGCATATGACGATTCAGACTGCGGTTTTGATCGAAACACTTACTGCGCTGGGTGCGGAAGTTACCTGGTCTTCATGTAACATCTTCTCTACGCAGGACCACGCAGCAGCGGCGATCGCAGCAGCAGGTATCCCTGTTTATGCGTGGAAAGGAATGAACGAGGAAGAATTCAACTGGTGCATTGAGCAAACGTTGTTCTTCGGCGAAGACCGCAAGCCTTTGAATATGATTTTGGATGACGGCGGCGACCTTACCAATATGGTTTTCGACGCATATCCTGAGCTGATCGAAGGTATCAAAGGTCTTTCGGAAGAAACTACAACGGGTGTGCTTCGTTTGTACGACCGCCTTAAAAATGGTACGCTTCATTTGCCTGCGATCAACGTAAATGATTCAGTTACTAAATCGAAATTTGACAATAAATACGGTTGCCGCGAATCTTTGGTAGATTCAATCCGTCGTGCAACTGATTTAATGCTTGCTGGTAAAGTAGCAGTAGTAGCAGGTTACGGTGACGTAGGTAAAGGTTCTGCGGAGTCGCTTCGTGGCGCAGGCTGCCGTGTATTGGTTACTGAAATCGACCCGATTTGCGCGCTTCAAGCTGCAATGGACGGATTTGAAGTAGTAACAATGGACGAAGCTGCACCTCGCGCTAACATTTTTGTGACTGCAACAGGAAACTACAAGATCATCACAGAGCGTCACTTCCTGGCAATGCGTGACAAAGCGGTTGTTTGTAACATCGGTCACTTCGATAACGAAATCGATATGGCGTGGTTGAACGGCTCTTACGGACACACCAAGTCGCAGATCAAACCACAGGTTGATATTTACAATGTAGCGGGAAAAGACATTATTGTACTTGCTGAGGGCCGTTTGGTTAACCTGGGCTGCGCAATGGGTCACCCTTCATTTGTAATGTCCTGCTCATTCTCGAACCAGACTTTGGCGCAGATCGAGCTTTGGACCAACACTGCTGCTTACGAGAAGAAAGTATACGTACTTCCAAAAGCACTGGACGAAAAAGTAGCTGCATTGCACCTGAAACACGTAGGCGCAAACCTGGATACACTTACTGACGAACAAGCTGCCTACATCGGCGTATCGACAGAAGGTCCATTCAAGGCTGAGACTTACAGGTATTAATATAAGTTAAGGTTCATAGAGAAGCCCTCGCTGCGTTTGTAGCGGGGGCTTTGTTTTGTTTGGGGGTAGATATATTCTCCCCGTCTTTGAAGTTACAATCTGCAACGTATTCCTCTCAAAAGATCCAGGAAAATCTCTCCCCGATCCAGTACATCCCGTGTTACCCTCGGGCCGGGGTTCCAATCTTTGGTGGGGTAAATGTAGCGGAGCATCATATCGGTGAAAAGCTGCTCCATTTCAGCGGGATCGTATTCGGCGTCGACGAAATTTTGAATGAGTTCTTCGGAAGTAAACCGGGGTTTGATGGTTTTTTCGATGTCTGACATGGTGTATGTATACCGTTTTGCATGGTGCCCGGCCAGTTAACGGTGCCGCGCTTTCCGTTGCTCAATCCTCAACATAAGGATAATGGTGCTATACGTCCATTACGGTAGCCACGACACCGTTAATAGGTATACGTAGTTCCGTATAGCACACTCCTGACCTCTTGAAGGAGGTCCGGCAATAAGACTTATGTTGAGAATTTTGAGCGAGGCAAACGTAAGATGATTGTTTGAAGAAATCAAAAGGAATTTTCGAATGGTAAAGGAAAAAGTGGGGAGAGGGTTTTGCTAAAAATTATTTGCCTTGCTGCTATGACAAATCTGCTTGTCGAACGTTTCTGCCCATTTGTCTTATCCGTAGCTTCGCTCGTCGAATTTTCTTTTTGACAACTATACAGTAATTTACTTTCATCTCATCATGTTTAGCCGCGAGTTACATCAGCGTGCAAGCTTTATATCGTTGCAGCTCGCATTCGTACGCTGGCTAAAAGTCCAAAAATATTTAGTACACGTTAATCAATAATTTGCTACTTATGAGAAAATTGGCACTTTCATATCTCGTGAGCCTTGGACTTATGCTAGCGTCTTGCGACTTTATCGACAGAACTGAGACAAAAATGGTATATTTTGATATTGAAAATACCAGCCAAAATTTGTGGAAGGATGTAATTGTATATGCAAAGGATCGAAATGACATCTTCGTAGATTCTTCATACCGAACAGGCTACTTGCCTGGTAATAGGTCAGTTATATCAGTCGAGATTCCAAAAATAAAGGATGTTGAGAGCGGGCTTTTTGAAATCCAGGCGAAAGTTGAAAACGGCAAATTGATTATTCATGAATTTGGGAACATCAATAAGCCAAAGAAAGAAAAATCATATAAAATTGAATTGCGGGATTCGACAGTTGTCTTTCTGTAGTGCTAAAACCTACCCTAATCTCTCGCCTCCTGAATTCTGCCCTCCCCACCCCTAACCGGCACCACAGGCGTCGGGAACGATATCCCATTTTCATCAAAAACTTGCTTTACCGCCTTCATAGCAACACTCTTCGCCGGGCCGGGACCTATTTTACTCTGATCGATCCAAAAGAGGATTTCAAAATCAATGCTCTTTTCCGTGAACCTGGTGAAGTTGAGCTCGACGGGTTTTAGCTTGTTCAGGAATGGAAGCTGGTTGACTACCGAGAGTGCGAGGTTTTCTACAATTCCCAGATCATCCTTGTAGCCGATGCTGCATTCCACCTGCACCCTTCTTTCACCTGAAAACGTGAAGTTGACAATCGGTTTTTGAAAAATATCCTTGCTCGGCAGCTCCACGTGCTGGCCGGCGAAGTTGTCGAGCTTTACGGAACGTAGACCAATGGAGAGTACTTTTCCGGTAAATCCATTGGTTTCAATCACATCTCCAACTTTGATCGGGCGCTGGATGGCGATGAATGCGCCGGAGATGAAATTCGTTGTCAGATCCTGGAATGCGAAACCCAGTGCAAGCGCAAGTACGCCGGCTCCGGCCAGCAGCGAGGTTACTGTTTTATCCAATCCCAATACGCCCAATGCGAAGAAGAGCCCGGTCATCACAATCGCAATCCGGGTGATTGCTGATACAAGACTTACTAATGCAATATTTTGCGAAGCGCGGCCCAGCACATTTTCCATAAACCTGCTACCATACCGCGCGAAAAACCGGAATAAGACCAGGATTAGGATCGCCATGATCAGGTTGGGGACAAAACGAATTCCCTCCTCAAACCACCTGTCGAGCTTTACAGCAATGGGATCTACAAACTTTGAGATTTGTGCAAAAATCATCGAGCGTCAAATGCATTAAAACAACATCAAAAGTGCTCAATTTTTCAAATAAAAAGGCAGCGACGCCGGAAAATTCCAGGTCGCTGCCTTCCACTTTTAGAGAGCAATGTTAAAGTCGCGCTAGCAACTCCTGCTTCTTCGATTTAAATTCCTCCTCTGTGATCTGCCCTTTTTCAAAAAGCATATTTACCTTCTCAATGGTCGCAATGATGATTTCCTGGGGAGTCGATGTATTTTGGTCGGTTCTCAGGTCGGCAGTGCTGGTGACGTCGTACGCGATTTCAGGAGTGGGTTGCTGCTGTGTATTTGGCTCCGAAATCACGGTCAAACTGCTCAGGTCAACTGGTCCGTCCTGACTTGTGAACCGGTAAGAACTGCCACTACCCTGCTGCTGTGAAACGCCGGTTATGTGGTGATGCTTGGTATCGTAAATCGTCCGTTTTCCATTCTCTTCTATCACAAGCCTGCGCACTGGCGCAAAGTAGGCGTAGCGAAAATTATTCTGTGCGCCGCTGGCGGTGGGTGACCCGAAAACAGAAGGCCAGGAGCTGTTGCTACCTTCCCGGAATGTTTCGGAAGATGCATTTTGTCTGTTCTCCGCTGTCTCCGGAGCGGCTTCGTAAAGCACTCTTGTGCTCACAATGTCAGACAGCTCGCTGCACACTTTGTCGACGGTCCCGCGGAGTGAATCATTGAACATATCTCCTACCATCGTCATCCCGCCGCGCATCCATTGACCCTGGCCGCCCAGCTCCTGAATGTTGAACTGCGCCATGTTACCTCGACCGTTGATCACGGCTTTCAGCAGACTTTCAACGGACTCTCTTTTCAGGTTATATTTTGAAGCAATATCAGCTACGTATTGCTCACCCTCTTTTGTTAACGCTTTCATAATTAATCGGTTCTTTTCAGAAGAGGTCACAAAAACAGTGCCATTAACGGCTCGGCGCGCCGGCTTTGCGGAGTTCCAGCCAGCGTTTTTGCAGTTCGGATTGGTCTCGAAAGGAGGTTTGCTCCCGGGCCAGCTCGCTTGCGTGTTGTATCCGATCGGCGGTGAGCGGGTGTGTACTGAGCAGCTCGCTTGGCGCGGCATTGTTGCTTTCACTATCCAGGATTTTGAACAAATCCACAAACCCTTTTAAGCTGATCCCCTGCGCCTGGAATACGCCCATTGCTTTTCGATCCGCATCCATTTCCAGCTCTCTTGAATAGGTCAGATTAACGAGCATATTGGAATTCTCAGCCACAACAGCGACTATTCCGCTAACGTCATTCAGCACTAATGAAACGAAAAGGTAGCCCGACAAACTTCGTAAAACGCTTCTCAGTGAATGTTGGTAATGCACGTGCGAAACTTCGTGCGCCAGCAAGGCGGCAAGTTCCTCCTTCGTTTTCATTTTCTTCAAAATGCCGTCAAAAACAACGATATGCCCGCCGGGCAGCGCAAATGCATTGAGTTCGTTTTCTTTGACGACTGTAATCTGGATCGGGTAACTAGTTTTGAAATCAATGGCTTTTGCAAAATCATTGACCTTCACGGAAAGACTGCTGTCAACCTCATAGCCCGCGATCAGGTTGCTATACATCGTGTCTCCAAGCCTGACTTCAATGTCCTGCGGAATCTGTTTCGCTGCTTTTTCGGCTACAAATGGGAGAACAAAAAGGTAAGTAGCTGCGAGCAGCCCAAGTATAAAAAGAATAAACCCGAGTAATATCAGCGGACTTTTGAAGACATTATCCGATATCCTTTTCCTGAAAAATACCCGGTCAGGATATTTTTGCTTTAAAATCTGCGGAAGGTTATCGTCTTTGCATTCAATGGTTTGCTGCGGGTAGTCGCCGTACCTGAATATCGCCAGGTTGGTGAATCCCTGCTCGGTCACGATGCCGGGCAGATCCCACCTCACAGTTTGAAAATCAGCATTTGCTGAAACAGGATGAATCAGCCAGTAACCCGGCATCAGTTCAAGCACTGCGTCGTGGGCGGCTGAGGTCCTGCCATCATGGTACCTGACATTTATTTGCTGCATTTCAATTACTATTTGACCCTACACCAGGCCAATATCTATCATATCTGCCAGATCTTCGCCAGTCGCATCCGTATAATTTTCCTCCGTCTGCCGAATCGCGTCCACATCAAGCGGGCCTTCAATTACGATGTTGGTAAATACAAAATTGAGTGCCCGCACGATCGCCCATGGTGTTCCAAGCCCAAGTGTGAGCACGATAATCAGCAAGTTTCCAGCGATCAGCACGAAGTAGCCGCCCGCAGTTGCAGTGGAACGAAATACCAGTTTCTGATCTCCCTGGTACATCCTGATATTGTTGATGTAATAATTGAAAAGATTTTTAACATACCAGAAAGAATAGATTCCGAGCGTAAACAATGACAGGAGGTAACCCTTCACATTCAGCCACGCAAACGTGTCGCCTTTGCCCACATAATCAAACTCTAAATTGCCGAACCTGAGATGCTTGAAAATGTATTTACGGATATCGATAATAAACCAGAAAGCATAAATCCCGAAGGTACAAAGTGTAAGAATGCTGCCGATTACGAACATTTGTACAAACTCTTTCAACTCTCCACGGTAGCCAAAATGAATGCCCCGCCACGAAGAGCGTGACATCCGGTACCGCATTGAACCGTGAATCGCCACCGGAATAAGCAGCAGAAATCCGCCGTAGAAAAAAATGATAGCAATGGCCAGCAAAGTCTTGTCTTTGTACCAAGCCGCGGTGAGCAACACCCCGTAAAGCACAATGAAAATCCCGATCGCTTTGATAAAACCAAGGAACATTTCACGGCCGGTACCATGGAACGTGAAGCGGCTTTGTTCAAATTCCGTTTCGGCGTACAGGTATTTGAGAATGGCGGCTTTGGCCCAGGGATAATAGAGGCCCAATGTAAAGATGGTGAGCAGGATGTTGATGATGTAAATTCCAAACAAGCCGCTGCCTTTTCCGTGAAAAGTGACCTGCCTTTGCTGATCGTAATGCTGTTCCATAATTGACGATTGTAGATGGGAGTATAATTCAAATATAAAATTTCTTTGCAAGAATTAAATTTTACAAATACCCCAAAACAGATATACCGCAGGAAAATTATCCCGCGGTATACCAATACAACCTTATCCCAGTAAATTCTTACAAATCAGATTTCGAATCGCCGGAAATCCTGTCAAGCTCGATCTTGGCTGACAAATAATCGAAAACAGATTCCAGGTAATTGGCTTTCGCAGTAGTTAATGCAAATTCAGCGTCCATTAATTCCAGCCTTGTTGCGACGCCTTTTTCGTAGCGGTACTTGGTAATGGAATAGCTTAATTCCGCAGTTTGGGATACATTCTGCTGTGTTTTGATGCGTTCCGAGGTTTCAAACAAACTCGCCAGGACTTGCTTGATCTGCGTCTTTAATTGTTCCTGCGCATTGGTATATACGATATCAGCCTGCTGCCTTTCGATCTTGCCCAATGCGACGCGGTTTACATTTTGGTTACCATTGAAAATCGGTATCGCAAACTGTATCCCGGCAAAGAAAACGGGCGGGTACCCTGCATTGCCGAAGCGGAACTGGTTTGTTTGTGTCTGTAACTGGTACTGACTGATAAAGCTCACCACCGGCAAACGGGCCGATTTCGACAACATAACTTCTTTATCTGCAATCTCTTTATTAAGGTTGAGTAATTGCAAATCGGGGCGCTGCTGCACGGAGAGGCGGTATGCGCCGGTTTCAGATGGAATGGAATCTGCCGGGCTGAGCCTCAGCGAATCCGAAAGTACGTACTCGGTTTGCTGCGTGTCGCCCAGCAAATACCGGAGTTCCTGCTGGCTCACTTGTAGAGCATAAGTAAGTCTCAGCACGTCCGGTTCGAGGTTTTTGACCAAAGTATAAGCCCGCAAGGTATCCACGCGCAAAGCTTTTCCCTGCGCCAGCAGATAACGGGAGTCGGCCAATGCTTTCTTGTTCCGTAGAATGCTTTCCTGCTGCAATTTGAGGCGCTCGTTTAAAACCAGCTGCCGAACGTAGCTCTGCTTTACACTCGCAATAACATTCACTTCCCTGTCCCGGTAGCTGAGCTGACTTTGTTTTTCAAAAAGCTTCCGGCGCGCGATCTCGTGCCGCGTTCCTGCATTATAGATCGGCTGCACCAGCGAAACCTGCGCGCCAGCCACATCTTCTCCGCCAAAACGGGCGTAATCAATGCGTTCGGAAGATGCAGCATTCCCATTCAGACCAAAAAATACGGGTCGCTGAAAGTAATGCTGGTACTGTCCGCTCAGACTGATATTCGGCAACAATAATCCTCTCGTGATCGCTGTCTGCTGTCTCGATCTGTTAATACCGAGCGAATCTATCCGCAGCTCACGGTTATGTGCTTTGGCTTGCTCAATTGCCTCTTCCAAAGAGATGGTCTGCTTTTGAGCTGCCAGGAAGAACGGCACACCGACCAATGTGAAGGTCAGTAATGCGCGTGTCCATTGATTTAAAAGTTCACTTTTCATGATGTTGTTGGGGTATGCTGCGGATCAATGCGGTTGTAAAGCTGATTCTCTCGCCAGCGTTTGCTGTCCTTCTTCATGGCGCTTTTTATGCGGCCGGGACAGGTAAGAATAAATAGAAGGAATGACGTACAATGTGAGCACACCGGCGAAGATCAAGCCGCCGACTACTACAATACCAAGCGACTGCCGGCTACCCGAAGCGGTACCGAGCGAAAGCGCGATCGGCAGCGTACCGAAGATCATCGCCAGCGTCGTCATCAGAATCGGACGGAAACGGGAGACTGCCGCAATTTTGGCCGCCTCAAATGTAGAAGCCCCTTCTTCCTTGCTTTGATTGGCAAATTCCACGATCAGGATACCGTTTTTGGTGATCAAACCAATGAGCATAATGATCCCGATCTGGCTGAAAATGTTGACGGTCTGCGCAGTGAACCACAAGCTCAGCAACGCACCTGTCAGCGCCATCGGAACTGTCAGCAGAATGATAAATGGATCGACCAAACTTTCGAACTGCGCCGCGAGCACGAGGTAAATGAGGATAATCGCGAAAATGAATGCGAATATCAGACTTGAACTACTTTCGGAATAATCGCGGCTTTGTCCGGCCAGTGCGGTTGTAAAACCTTTCGGTAGTTCTTTGGCGGAGATTTTATCAAGCTCCTTGATCGCTTCTCCTAAACTTACTCCATTAGCAGGCGTAGCCGAGATGGTGGCGCTGTAAGATTGGTTATACCGGTAAATCGCCGGTGGACTGATCCCTTCATTTTGTCTCGTCAAATTGTCGAGCGACACCATTTCGCCGCTGCCGGATTTGAGGTATAACGATTTCAGATCGTAAGGCGCAGAGCGGTCTTCGCGGTCGAGCTGGCCGATCACTTCGTATTGACGGTCATTGTAAATGAAATAACCATATCTCCGACTGCTCAATGCAAGCTGCAAAGTTTGACCAATATCCTGCGTGGAGATACCTAACTGGGCCGCGCGCTGCCTGTCAATGCTGATACTGATCTCCGGCCGGTTGATCTTGAAATCGGCGTCGGCAAAAGTCAGTTTTTTGTTGCTCCCTACTTCGGTCATCAACTTCGGCATTACATCGATCAGTGCTTTCAAGCTCGGCGCTTGCACTACATACTGCACCGGCTGCGTATTTCCATAACCGCCGATCGTCGGCGTTTGCACGGGTATGATCAACACATTTCTGAACTGCTGCGAAGCGACAACCAGCTTCTGGAAAATCTGCGCCTGGGTTAAGCCACTTTTCCGGTCTTTTGGTTCATTGAGGAAAATCCATTGAAAACCGCCATTCACAGGCTGCGCCAAAGTACCTCCTGCTGCGGCTACCGCTGTGTAAGTGCGTTGTGCATTCAAATCAGGAATGGAATCGCTGATGTAATTACCGATCTGCTTCATGCTTTGTTCCATACTCTCATACGAAGTTCCCTCCGGCGCGATCACAGCGAGCCCGATCATCGACCTGTCTTCCAGCGGCGCCAATTCAGAAGGTAACTTCGGCGCGAGCCAGAATGCTACTCCAAATGATACCAGCAGCAGTACCACGCCCAGCCAGCGCACTTTCATGAATGCGGAAAGCGATCTTCCATAAGCATTATTCAGCGCCACAAACCAGCGTTCTGTTTTTCGGTAAAACCAACTTTGACCCGAACTGGATTTCAGTAAATACGCGCTCATCATCGGCGTTAAAGTCAGCGCCACGAATGCGGAAATGGTAACTGAACCTGCAACAACAATTGCAAATTCTTTGAAGAGCCGACCGGTCAATCCGCCCAAAAAGAGGATCGGAAGAAACACGGAAACCAGCGTAATGGTGGTAGAGATTACTGCAAAATAGATTTCATTAGATCCAAGACGGGCGGCTTCAATGGGCGAAATACCTTTCTCAACCTTGCTATAAATGTTTTCCAAAACAATAATCGCATCGTCAACCACGAGCCCGATTGCAAGTACCAGCCCCAGCAGCGTCAAAACGTTAATCGAAAACCCGGCCACATACATAATGAAGAAGGCCGAAATGATCGAAACGGGAATTGCGAGCAGCGGGATAATGGTACTACGCCAGTCGCGGAGGAAGATGAAAATGATCAGCGAAACCAATGCGAATGCAAGCAATAACGTTTCCTCAACTTCTGAAAGTGAGTTTCTTACGGGTACCGTGAAGTCTTTACCCAATGCGATCTCGTACTCTTTCGGCGCGGTTTTCTTGATCTCCTCAAACCGTTTTTTGAATTCATCCACAATCGCGAGCGAGTTGGCGCCACGCTGCGGACTTACGCCGGTACCTACTCCGTAATCAGCCGTTTTTCCATTGTAAATAATCATTGCAGTACGCTCATTCTGAGAAGACATCACTGCCTGCCCTACATCCTTAAACCGCACAATCGCACCGTCGCTTTCGCGGATAATCATATTGTTAAAATCGTCCTCAGTCACAAGCCGGCCCTGCGTTTTGAGTGTTACCTCTGTGTTCTGGCCTTCAATGCGGCCACTTGGCAAGTCGACGTTTTCACGTTGCAATGCAGTTTGAATGTCCACCGGAGTCAGTCCGTATGCAGCCAGTTTCACAGGATCCATTCGCAAACGCATCGCGCGTTTCCGGCCTGCGTAAGAGTCAACCAGCCTTACTCCCGGAATGGATTGGAGCCTTTCTTTGATATTGATATTGACGAAATCCGTTACATCTTCCAGTGTTTTGGTCTTGCTCTGCACGGTAAGGAACACCAGGAAGTCGGCCGGACCAGCTTTTTCCACGATGGTAGGCTCAATGTCGGTAGGCAGCTGCTGGCGTGACTTGGATACTTTATCACGCACATCATTGGCGGCTGCTTCGAGGTCTGCATTGAGCTCAAACTCTACGGTAATGATACTCACCTGTTCGCGGGAAGTAGACGAAACCGCCCGGATCCCATTTGCTTCCGCAATCGCTTCTTCCAGCGGTTTGGTAACCTGCGAGGCAATAATGTCTGCGCTCGCGCCCGGATAAACCGTAGTTACCATGACAATCGGGGAATCGGTGACGGGATATTCCCGGGTTCCGAGGAAGGTATAACCCACAATCCCGAAAAGTATAAGCAGTACGGACATTACCCCGGCCAGAACCGGCCGGGAAATACTTACTTGAGAAATCGCACTCATGATGAATAATTTATTAGTGAACTGAAACCAGCTGAACTTCTGAACCAGGCATTAAACGGAGCATATTGCTGGTAATCACCGTGTCGCCGGGAGCGAGTCCCTTGGTCACGTGTACCGAATACGCATTGCGCTGGCCCACTTCGATTGGTTTGAAGGTTGCTTTATTTTGATTGACCACATACACGCTATATCCTTTCGAAGAAGGGATCAGCGCCTGGTTTGGTACCATTAATGCATTACCGGTGTTGCTTAAACGTAAGGTAAGCCTGGCACTTTGACCCGGCAGCAGGTCGCGGCCGCTATTGTTGGTGACTGCCCGCATCAGCAGTGTGCGTGTTTTCTGGTCGAGGCCGGCTTCATGTGCGATGATGTTCGCTTTGTACGCGCGGTTGTTCGATTCTACGTGATATTGCACTTCGTCGCCCGTTTTCAGCGTGTTCGCATGTTTTTCAGGAATTGCAAAATCGATTTTGAGCTTGCTGTTGTCTGTCAGCAGCGCCAGCGGACTGCCCGGAGTGACGTAAGCGCCGGTATGTACATTCACGATGCCTAGGTTCCCGCTGAACGGCGCACGAATGCTCGTTTTGGCAATGGTAACTTTCAGCTGTTCGATCTTGGATTGCAGAACTTTCAGATTTGTAAATGCTTCGTCATAATCCTGTTGCTTGGCTGCTTCGTTGTCGATCAGGTCTTTAAGTCTTCTTTCATTGAGTAAAACCAATTTTTCCTGTTGTCTTAATTGTTCCATTTCGGCAAGCAGATCGGCGTCATCGAGCTTGAAGAGTAATGTACCTGCATTCACGAATTTTCCTTCTTTTGCATGTACCGCCACCACTTTGCGGTTGAGCTCGCTGGTGATATTTACTTCCTGGTAAGCCAGCAGCGTACCTGAAACCGTCATTTCATCATTCAGTGATTCTGAACGAAGCACCTGGCCATCAACCGGCACACCTGAACCCGCGCCAGCCGCAGGCTTTGCAGCAGCAGTTGCTGCTTTCTTGGGAACCCCATCTTCGGAGGTATACCCTTTGAGAAATACCGAGAGCAAGATCACTCCGGTGATAATCAGGCCGGAGACGATTTTGGCTGAGAGAATTGTCCTTTCCATGTATTGATTGATTTATATATTTGAATATTTCGATGAATGAAAAACGAGTAATTGGCAAATCGGGAGAGTAGTCAAGTAACCGGAGCTTGTATTTAAGTTAACACCGGTTACTTATTGATATATTGAAATGTTTCGATGTATTTGGGTAAAAAAATTTTTAGACTTTAAGCGTATTTAAAAAATCGACGTACTCATTGAGTATGGATTGATTGAGTTTGTATTTCACGTTTCTTCCTTCTTTTTCTACCAGAATCAGGTCTGCGTCTGCGAGCTGCTTCACATGGTGAGAAATGGAAGGCTGAGTCAGGTCTATGAAATCAGCTATTTCGTGACAGTACAAACAATCTTCCTTCTGACGCAATTGCTTTAATATCAGGATGCGGCTTGGGTCACTCAACGCTTTCGATATCCGCTCCACTTTTCGAACCTCCATGCCTAGATATATTGATAGATTTGAATATATTGATTTACTGTACAGTGGCTACATTACAACCGTGCTCAGAAAATAATTCCTGATACGGCAATTTTTTTTGACGCCGGAAACAATTAAGCCTTCTTTACTGCGATAGGCATTATATTCAGAACGGTATCTTCGTATTGTTCAGCAAGTACTGATAGCTGGTGAAGTTCAGCCAACTCATTTTCATTCAACACCTGAAAGCCGCCTCCTGAGGTTGCTTTTTGAAGGTAGCCTTCAATCCTTTCCATAATTATTTTGCATTGCTTCTGATTGTGTATTGAATCAATCATCGTGTATATAGTTAAGTAGCTCTTCAAAGCTTCAAATAAGTTTTTGGCAATACAATAAGCGAGCGGATCATAATCTCAGGCACAGTTATTGTACTTACATGACCGTCACTTTACAACTTCAACAACAACTAAGACATGGACATTTATCTTGCAAATACCTACTGGGAGCCGACCGCTGATGGTGGTGGCGATCCGACGGGTCCGAGCGAAACGCCGCCGTTTGATCCAAGACCGGAGGTTCCTTCGCCCGACATTCCTGAGGAAACACCGCCTTACGAAAGAGAACCCGAAACGCCGCCTTTTGAACCGGAACCAGGGATCCCACCCGTAGAACCTGTGATCCCCGAAGTAGAACCAATCCGGGAGCCCGGCGGACAGCCGGGAATTCCAGCATTCAACTAACCTTCATTTCAAAGGTTAGTTTTTTTTGTCTAAACCACGCAGCTCCCCTCTCCCCACCCACCTTGTAGTACAACTTCTATTCACCCGAAGATTCCATCCAGCTGCACATTGGGCTATTTCATCACGTATAGCTATACCGACAAGGTTTGTAGCGATGTAGCCACAAATTTTTCACTGAAAAAATTTGACACTTGAATGAAACAATACGAACAACTACTATATTAGACCGAATTTTTAACTCTCCTATATGAAAAACATTTTACTCTCCTTCTTATTGATTGTCGGCTTCAATGCGTTTTCACAAACGTTCCGTCCATTGACAGGTAAAATAGAAGCTGAAAGCTACGACGCAGTTTTCGGGGTAGGAACAGAACCGACAGAAGATGCCGGCGGAGGCACAGATGTGGGCTGGATGAACGACAACAACTGGGTCGAGTATAACGTCAACGTCGCTACTGCGGGATTCTACACTTTCAGAATTCGGATCGCTAACGGTTTCAGCGACAATGCTTCTTTGCAGATCAAATCAGGCAGCGGCGCTGTACTGGCACAAAAAACACTTCCAAGAACAGGCGGAATGCAGGGTTGGGCAACTGTTACCATGTTTGCTTCCCTGCCTTCGGGTAACCAGACAATCCGTTTGTTTGCCGAACACGGAGTATTTGCGATCAACTGGTTTGAAGCTTCCACAGGTACGATCAATATTCCTGGTAAAGTAGAGAGCGAGCTTTTTGATGCAGCCAGTAACGTGATCACAGAGAACACACCAGATACTGGCGGTGGATTAAACGTAGCCAATATCGACGATAATGATTGGTTGGATTACAATGTAAATGTTGCCAGCAGCGGCACTTACAAGTTTTTCTTCCGGGTATCCAACGCGTGGGGAGACGGGTTGATCGAAATCAAAGACAGCGATGGTACTTCTCTTGGTCAGGTGAGCATACCGCGCACAGGCGGGTGGCAAAACTATGTTACCGTGAGCACTACTGCTACGTTAACCGCGGGTAGTCACCTGCTGCGCATTCAGGCGACAAGAGGCGCATTCAATTTCAACTGGTTTGAAGTAGCAGGAGAGACCCCGCTTTTGACCAAAAACATTCCCGGAAAAATAGAGGCAGAGGATTTTGACGGGATCAATGGGTTACAAACTGAAAATACCGGAGACGTAAATGGCGGCGGCCTGAACGTAAGCGGCACAGATCCTGGCGATTGGATGGATTACCACGTGAACGTGCAAAATGCCGGCCCGCATGCTTTCAGGTTCCGGGTAGCGGGAGCGACTGGTAACAGCCAGCTCGAAATCAAAAATGCTTCGGGCAATACCCTCGGCAGTGTGGATATACCCTGGACAGGCGGCTGGCAGACTTACGCCGTTGTTGCCGATACAGTAACCTTATCGGCAGGTCAGCAGGTGCTGAGGCTGCAAGTCAACAGGGGCGGGTTTAACTTCAACTGGTTTGAAGTAGAAGAAGCAACAATCCCGGATCCGAAAGGGGTGATTACCTTCGCTGCGCTTCCTGCCAAAACAGTTGCAAATGCACCTTTTACATTACATGCTACAAGTAACAACAGCGAGGTACCTGTTACTTTTACTTCTTCAAACAATGCGGTAATCACAGTTTCGAACACAGGTTCAGCCTGGGTGGCGACGATCCAGGGTGAGGGCAGTGCGATCATCACAGCTTCTCAGGCCGCCAGCGCTTCTTTCGCCGCAGCTGATAATGTTTCTCAAACACAGGTTATTTATCCTGTACAGCCTTCGACACCGACAAATAAAGTAACAATAGACGGAAAGCGCTGGTACCAGCTTACCAATGCAACCAGCTCCCTTGAACCACTTTTCGACGGCAATACACAGGCGTCGGTCAATACAGGCTGGGGTAAGGTCATCAACGAATATGAAGCATATTACCCATTGCTGGAAGGCGAGCAAATGACTTTGGAAAGCATCAAGTTCTTCGACCTTGAAGGCAGTGCGGCTAACAACCCGATGACGCTGTCAATCATTAACAATAACTGGGAACGCATTGAAATCGCTTCGTTCAAAGGCTACGAATACAACAGCTGGGTAGGTCCCTACCCCGACGCGCAGGTTTCGGAAGAAAACCGGTTTAAGCTGAATGCGACTATCGGCAACATTAAATACCTCGTTCTGAAAGTACAAGGTGTGCTGCCGACTGAAATTGAGTTTTATGGTACTTACACCGCACCTTCACAAGGCCCTACTCCCGTGCCGCACAAATCAGTGAGACTGGGAGATACTTTTGGTGTAAACGGATATGAATGGAATTTTGAAGTGGGTAATAACCCGCAGGTAATCAATGAGCCGCTGATGAACCTTGCAAAAGGTTTTCCAGGCTTCCGTCACTACATTGACTGGGAGAAGCTGGAACCGCAGGAAGGCGTTTATACTTATAACCCGACACTTTCCGGAGGCTGGAATTACGATGCGATTTATGAGCGTTGCAAAGCTGAAAATATGGAAGTACTGGCTTGCCTGAAAACACTGCCGGGCTGGATGCTGGATACTTACCCTGCCGGTGAGCGCGACAATGAAAATACGCCGGTACGTTACGGAAAGAACTTCGCCGACCCGCTTTCCTACATTGAGCAGGCGAAAGTTGGTTTCCAATACGCAGCAAGATACGGAAGCAACACGAACGTTGATCCAAACCTGCTCAGCACACATAACACGCCAAGATGGAATGGCGATGTTCCAAACTCAGTGAAAATTGGATTGAACCTCGTGAAGTACATTGAATGCGACAACGAGCGCGACAAATGGTGGAAAGGCCGCAAAGCTTACCAGACCGCACGGGAATACGCCGCCAATCTTTCCGCATTTTACGACGGACACAAGAATACAATGGGTGCTGGCGTGGGAATCAAAAATGCTGACCCGAACATGAAAGTGGTAATCGCAGGTCTTGTAACCGGCCCTGATTACATCAAAGGTATGGTCGACTGGTGCAAAGAATTCCGCGGCTACCGCGCAGACGGTTCTGTAAACCTTTGCTGGGATATTGTCAACTTCCATTTATACATTGATGACGCAACACTGAACCAGAGCGGAACATCTACCCGCGGTACTGCTCCTGAAAACCCGAATGCGAAGCGAATCATTGACGAGTATGTAAAAACAACGCACGAAGTTTCGCAGGATATGCCGGTCTGGATTACGGAAACAGGCTACGATGTGAACCAGGGAAGTCCGCTTAAAGCGATACCTATCGGCAGTAAATCAGCTCAGGTAACACAGGCTGACTGGATTCTGAGAACTTCACTGGTTTCAGCGCGCTCGGGCATTGAGAAGGTTTTCTTTTATCAAATGTATGATGATAACAATGGATCCGGGATGTTTGGAACGTCAGGCCTGCTGAACTGGGATCAGACGCGCCGACCTGCCGCAGATTACATTTACCAGGTAAACCAGCGTTTTGGAGACTACCGCTACAAAGAAACATTGAACTCCGATCCGATTGTGGACCGCTATGAACTCAATGGAAAATCACTTTTCATTCTGACAGTTCCGGATGAAATTGGTCGTACAGAGCAGTATACCGTAAACCTGAATGAAGCAGGTATTGCGAAAATCTACACGCCGCAAGCCGGAAGTAACAGCATGAGCGTGCAGGAGCTGCCGATCGTTGATGGGAAAGTAACAGTTACTGCTGGTGAAACGCCGATTTTCGTAATTGCGGAGCAGTCAAGTGCAAGAAAAGCGATGGTAGAAAGCCCGGCGCCTGCGGTTGAAGCACAGCCTTTACACGCCGATGCAAGCATTTATCCGAACCCTACTTCCGACTTTGTCAGCATTGATCTTGCGAATGAAAAATATACGGAAGTTGAAATCAAGATATTCGAAGCAGCTTCCGGCCGTTTGCACCACAAAGCAAAAGTGCAGAAAACGGGCAACAAATTCACCCACAAGATCAACATTACGCATTTGCCGGCAAGTATGTATATCGTCGAGATCAGTCAGGATCAGGATAGGGCATTCAGGAAGCTTGCCAAGCTAAACTAACGAAAAAGGGGAGCCTGACCGGCTCCCCTTTTTTATTACACTACCCCGCTCATTCTGCGATCGAGCCGGGCGCCGCTTTCCAGCCTAGCAATGTTAAACTTGTCGCGGTATTCCTTGGGAGTTACCCCGGTGCTTTTTTTGAAGAGCTGGCGAAATGATTTCAGATCGTTATACCCCGAATTGAGCATTACTTCCAGCACACTCTGGTCGGTTTGCGCAAGCAGCTTTTTGGCAGCCTCGATTCTGGTTCGCTGCAGATATTCGATCGGTGTAACCCCAATTGCCTGCTTGAACCTCCGCACCACATTACGCCGGCTGGCAGGTATATCCTGAATCAGCATTTCGATCGTACTTCCTTCCTGGTATTCTTTCTCTATTTTTTGCTGCGCCATATTCACAAGCCCGTCGCCGTGGTTTTGTGGCGGGGTAAATGTGCCGAAATAGGTTTGCTGCTCACGATCCATATCGATCGCGAACATTTTGGCTGTGCGCAACGTCAGCTCTTTTCCGCAAAAGCGCTGGATCAGATAAAGCATCAGATGAAAGCTGCTCGTCGCGCCTCCGCTAGTATATATCCCGCGGTCTTCGGTGACAACAGCGTCACTTTTCATGATTATCTCGGGGAAGTTCGATGCAAGCGCCTGAGCGGAATCGATGTGGGTAGTTGCCTGCCGGCCATTCAACAAGCCAGCCGCCGCAAGCAGGAATGCGCCGGTGCAGAAGCTCGCCAGTTCCGTGCCTTGCTTATGCTGCTCACGAAGCCAGGGAATGCACATTTGGTTGGTTAGCAAGGACGATTTCAGGTCACCCGCGCCAAATGCAGGAATGAGAACCAGGTCCTGTTTTGGCGAACCGTCGATCGGCTCCATATTGTACGCTCCGTAAAACTGCCCGGCTTCCTTGTTGGGCGAAAAAAGCGTGATATTGAAAAAAGGCGGCGCTCCCTCGCTTTCACAAAAGCTATTAACTGATTCAAAAACATCCAGGATAGCAGCAACACTCAATAAGCGATGTTTGTGTGTAATTAAGAGGCCTAACTGTATCATGTTTTTAGCGGCTTATTAGGTTGAAAGTTGCACGTAATATAGAATTTTTTGTCCTAAATACCCCTTTTTTACACTATATCATGCTTTGCGGGCATGAATTTGTTAGTAGCCGGTTAAAACGAAGTCCCTACGTCATGAAACATTTGCAACAACTGTCACTGACCGCATTGCTTTTAGCGCTGCTTGCTTCCTGTAAGCCTGTGCCCGTTTCGCATTGGTTTCCGGTGACACCCCAGGAATTTTACGAACGTGACCTTTTGAAGGCCAAACTGGAAAAGACACCCGCAGGACAAACCTGGTTCCGCGTCGGAGAGGCTGTTTTAAGGGATTCCGTGTTTTCCATTGCGCCGTATCAGGAACGTTTCTATCTGGGTGACTCGGTGCCTGCACAGGCCATCAGGCTCAAAGTACCGGAAGGAAGAAAGCTCGTCATTACCCCGCTTCGCGATGACGCGGACACAACTGCACACTTGTTTCTGGAATTGTATAAAATAAAAAGCAATGAAAAAACGCAGCGACTCGACTACCTGAGCAAAGACGGACAATCATTGACATATACCAACTACGAACAGGATACGCTATTGCTGCGGCTGCAAACCGGCCTCAATGAAAAGGTCGCGGTAACACTCTCGCTGACTACCCTGCCGTCGCTGAGCTTTCCGGTATCCGGTCACAATATGTCCGATCTGATCAGTTTTTGGGGTGCCGATCGAGATGGCGGGATCAGGTCGCACGAGGGTGTTGATATCCGTGTAAAACGCGGTACGCCGGTGGTGGCGGCACAGGATGGTTTTGTAACGCAGACAGGAACCAATAACCTCGGCGGCAAAGTGGTCTTTTTATCGGCCTTGTCAAATCCCTACTCCCTCTACTACGCGCATCTGGACAGCCAACTGGTGTCGAGCGGGCAACGCGTAACCATCGGCGATACGCTGGGCCTGGTAGGGAATACCGGCAATGCGATTACTACAGCGCCGCATTTGCATTTCGGGATCTACTTACGCGGGCAGGGCGCTGTGAACCCGCTTCCATTTATCAACGACAAAAAAGAAAAGCTGCCCAGGCTGCCTGAAACGTCCAAATGGTTTGGCGATACGGTTACATTGAAAAAGAAAGCGGGCCTCTTCTTTTCTCCCCAATTTGACAAATCCGCCCAAATCACTGCATTGCCTGCAAATACGGTCGTGAGAATAATCGGCGAAATGGCGAAAGGCTACCGGGTGTCGTTGGAAAACGGGACCAAAGGTTATATCCCCACTGTACCGCTTCAGAAGTACAAACGCTCCGAGCTGACGCAAAACAGCCCGGCCCAGTCCAGTGCAGGCTTGTAAAGCTGCAAAGCGGACTGGGCCGGGCTCTTCATTCTTGTCCCCGCACCCGGCAACTACATCCCGGTACAAGGCTCTTTTTTCATGGCTAATGGATTATGTCAAATGCATTCCTGCGCCTTTTTGACAAAACAAAGGTACCTTCTTCGGTTCTCTTAAATCAATCCTCTAAAAACACGATTTTTGAAAAATCATGCTTTTAGAGGATATTTCTAAACTGTTTTATTTCAGAATTTTGCTTCCTGTAAAATCCTGTCGATCTATCCTCCGACAATATGAAGTTTATTGCCCAGGCGCTGTGTTTATTGCTGATCTGCTTCCATGTTTCTGCCCAGGATTCCGATGTTCAAACCATTCGGCGACGTTTGCAGGCTGCGCGGCAGGATACCAGTATGGTGCTCGCTTACATTGATTATGGTCAGCATGTGGAAAATCAGAACCTTGATAGTGCTGCGAAGTATTACTTAAAAGCCGGGGCGCTGAGTGACAAGCTGGGGTATGCAGCAGGCAAATTTAAGTTCAGGACCTATTATACCTACATTCTCAACTTGCAGGGGAAGTTTGATCAGGCTTTAAAACTAAATAAGGAGAGCCTCACAATAGCGAGGGAGATGAAAAATCCGCTGAATGTGGGAAAAGCATTGGCCAACATAGCTACAAGTCATACGTACATGGGCAATTTTACGGAGGCGATCAAATATTACCAGCAGTCTGCGGACCAGTTTGAGAAGCTGGGCCGGAAAGATTATCTGCCTAGACTGTACGTCAACATTGGTGCCGCATTTGAACATGCCAATCTTTTTGAAAAATCATTGGGTTACAAAAAGAAGGCGCTGGAACTCGCCAGGCCCATGAAAGACAGTCTGCAACTCGCTGATATTCTGACCACATTGGGTACCTGCTATCTGAATCTGAAAAAATATAAAGAAGCTGTTGTCCATTTCAATGAGGGTGTTGCGATTTCGCAGAAGATCGGTTCCGAGATCTTTGTTGTACAAGCTTATGCCGGTTTATGCCGCGCCTACCGTGGATTCAAGAACCCTGGAAAAGCAAAGGAATATGGAGAAAAAGGACTAGCACTGGCGAGAAAAACAGGAAACGTATTCCTTGAAATGGAATGTTTGCGTGCATTGATGTTTGTCGCCGAAGATTATAAAGACCCCGCACTTTCAGCGAAATACACGGAAGAAGCCTTGAAAATTGCCGAAGAAAATGAGATGACGGATCATTTGGTAGAGCTTTATGAAGACTATGCAACCGACCTGAGCCGGCAAAACAAACACAAAGCTGCTTACGAGTACCTGATGAAATACGTCATCCTCAACGATTCCATTCAGGGTCTCGACGTTCAGAAACAATTGCAGGAACTTGACGCGAAATACCTGACCGCACAGAAGGAAAAGCAGATTCTCACATTAGAAAAAGAAAAACAAACGCGCAACACATTGATTTACGGACTTGCGGCCGGGCTGGTGGTGCTGGTGAGCATTTCTATATTGGTTTACCGGAACATCACCATTCGGAAACGCATTGCCGAGCAGGAAGTATTGCAGCTGCAACAGGAAAAGCAGCTTGTGGCCACCAACTCTATTTTGAAAGGCCAGGAAGAAGAACGCACACGCGTAGCTCGGGATTTACATGACGGGCTCGGCGGGCTATTATCAGGTATTAAATTAACACTCAACTCCGTGAAAGGAAATGTAATCCTGCCCGAAGAGAGCGCGCTGACGTTCACCCGGGCATTGAACCAATTAGATGGAGCGATCAGTGAAATGCGCCGCGTCGCCCATAGTATGATGCCCGAAACACTGGTCCATTTCGGACTGATCGATGCATTAAGCGACTTTTGCGACGGGATTAGCGCGTCGGGCAAGCTGCTGGTAAGCATGCAGCATTTCGGGTTTGAAAAGCGGCTTGATTCTTCCATTGAAATCGTACTCTACCGGATCGTACAGGAGCTGCTCAACAATGTGCTCAAATATGCAGAAGCAACCGAAGTACAGGTACAGCTTACCAAAGTCGATAACCGCGTGAGCCTGACCGTGGAAGATAATGGAAAAGGTTTCGATATCAGCAAGCTCGATCAGAACAAAGGCGCCGGAATGCGGAATGTCCAGGCGCGGGTAGACTACCTGAATGGGAAATTGGATATCCAGTCAGCGCCGAACGAGGGAACTTCTATATTGGTTGAAATTGAGGTCTGAATGATTATTAAACAGCAACTATGAGTGTTAAGATACTGATCGTCGACGACCACCCGCTGGTACTGGAAGGCTTAAAATCGCTGTTGGCAGATTGTGAAGGCATCCTGGTGGCAGGCACAGCCGCGAATGCAATTGATGCGATTGCCTTTTTGAAAACGAATGAGGTAGATATTGCATTTCTGGATATCAGCCTCCCGGATATCAGCGGAATAGAACTTTGCAAGAAAATAAAAGAGCAGTTCCCGGCAGTGAAGACACTCGCGCTGAGCACTTTCAACGAACGGTCCTATGTATCGCGGATGATCCAGAATGGCGCGTCGGGCTATCTGATCAAGAGTTCGGGCAAAGAAGAAATATTGGAAGCGATCCGGCAGGTGCAGGCGGGCGGCTATTTCATGAATGTCAATTTTGATCAGGCATCTTCCCCTGCTCCTACCAAGACGGTACCGTTTTTAACAAGAAGAGAAAAGGAGGTTTTGCTACTAATCGCCGAGGGACTAACCAACACCCAAATCGCCGAGCAGCTCTTTGTAAGTGTCACCACCGTCAATACACACCGCCAGAATTTGCTAATGAAATTCGAAGTATCCAACACAGCTTCGCTGATAAAGCTTGCGGCGGGGTTGGGGTTGATTTAAGAGGAGGTTAGCTATAATGAAAGCGGCATTGAACAACGATGATCTTGTTATCATGTATCTTGTATACGAGCCTATGTTCATCGGTAATTCGCCTCGACCAGTAGCCTGACAAGTTATATTTAAGCGGCTCCGGTTTGCCAATGCCACTGAATGGGGTTTCGGAAATGGATTCCAACAAAGCTCGAAGCCTTTTTAGAATAGCGCTGTTTCCTGTATGTTTCCAATATTGAAGTTGAGTTTTTGCCTTGTCGGTAAACTCTACTTCCATATATCGTCCAGGTGCACTTTTTGTGTTTTTCCTTCTTTCGCTTCTTGTATTGAATCTGCTAGTTCCTTACGGTTGACTTCGTTGCTCATCAAGTACTCCGTAGTATCCAGCTCGGTTTTGAATGTTATGCCAACAGATTTAAAGAATGCCTTCAGAGCAGCTATCTGCTCGCTCTCTGCCTGTATGATTAACGTTTCCATCATTTGAAAGAATTTGCCTGATTAAATATACAAACATTTAATCATAACGGGGTTACACCTAATGAAATTCGAAGTATCCAACACAGCTTCGCTGATTAAGTTGGCGGCGGGGTTGGGGTTGATTTAGCTGGTTAAGGCTTTCTGAGAATATCGGATATAATCTTTAACCCGGTGCGGATCTCAGAATGACTTTCGACATTGCCTAGCGCAATCCGAAAACCATTGTTTTTTGAATCGCTTTCAACCTGATATGCTAAGCTAGTCACCACCTCAACGCCGGCATTTTTCAACTCACCCTCGAACACGGCGACATCCGTTTTGGGAGAAAGAGGGACCCAAAGATGAAAACTGTTTTCGTGAGAAATGTATTGCAATCCGGTTAGTATTTCGCTTACGATCTTTTGCCTCGAAGTGCCTTCAACACGTTTTTCCTGGATAATGCGATCAGCAACGCCAGTGTTGATTAATTGTCCAACCAAAGTTGTCATCAAAGCAGGAGCGCCGCTGCCGGATAAACGTATTCCCTCTATAATATTGCTTTGCCATTTAGGCGGCGCGACGATGTAGGAGCATTTGAGCCCGGCTGCCAGTGGTTTGGCAAAACTGTAAATGTAAAAACTTCTTTCAGGTGCCAGTTCCGCAAAACTAGGGGGAGGCTGCACCTCAAGGAACCCGTAGGCATCATCGTCGATCAGCATCAAATCATATTTCCTTGCCACTTCCACAATTTCCCTGCGCCTGCTCTCAGGCATGGTAATGCACAAAGGATTATGAACAGTCGGCATCAGGTAAACCGCCTTCGCACTATCCTGACTGCAGATCCTTTCCAACGCATCTGGTAACATGCCTTCACTGTCGAAGGCACAAGGAATTAGCCTCACATTGAGCATTCTGGCGAGTGCACTAAATCCGTTATACGTAATGGAATCGGTCACCACAACTTCTCCTGAAAATCTTGCACCGAGTAGAATAGAGGTCAATGCATTGTGCCCGCCTCCTGCAATAAGAATGTTCTCAGCGTCAATTATATGATCGGGCCGCGACAGCCAGCGTGCACCGAGTTCACGGTCCTCCCCCACCCCTCCTACCGGCACCATACGCAGGTTTATTTCCTCAGGAATGCTAGCCAGCACGCCTTTCATAAGCTCATGATGCGAACTGGTAAGGGGATAGTTAAAACGGAAATCGATCATTGATGTCATACTAATATGGTACTGAACTATAATACTGTTATTCCTTGGCAGCCATTGCAAATGCAAATCTTTTTTTCAAACCTATGTATGCGATCCACATCACGCAGAGGCCTCCATATGCCAGGTAAAGTCGATCCAGCTCAAAGGTTTTTGCATAGGAGTAATAGTACTGATATACACCTATGATCTGCTTTGAACCATTTAAGAGAGATAAAAATTGAAAGCAAGACGCGCCGAAGTCTAATGAATTGATTTGCTCTCTTCGACATTGGAAGATCAAAACTGCCACATACACTATACCACCTAAACCAGTCCAACAGGCGGTAAAAAAGGGAGATACTTCCATCAAATCACATGTTTTGCTCCCTGCGCAGACGTTTTTCTGTATTTACCTCAGCAAGCCCGCAAACAAATGCCCCGATCAGTCCGCCAGTCACCGCGCCCGGAAAACCAAACAAGGAACCTCCCAGCATTGCTCCTCCTCCAATTCCCGACAATGCCGCAGTAATTACCGACGCCCAATTTGTATGTGTAATTGCTTTCATGATGGTCAAATGTTTTTGCCAGAGTTTATGACATTCGATTTACAAAATACAAACAATATAAACCTCCTTAAATGATCCTGCGGTACGTCTAATGTCTCAATTCGTCGCCAAACTCCCGAACGGAAATACTGCCGAGGTAACATGGGCGCGGTTCATGAGCTGACCGAGTTCTTTGGCTTTTTCGGGGAACTGTGGTGTGAGGTTGGTGGTCTCGGCGGGATCTTTGGAGAGGTCGTACAACTCCACCAATGCATCCGGGTTACCCGCTGCTTTCAATCGCACTGCCTTCCAGTTTCCCTGCCGCACAGCCTGCCTCCCACCCTGCTCATGGAATTCCCAGTAGAGGTAATCGTGCTTCTTTTGGGTTGGCCTGCCCTTTAATGCATCCGTAAATGAAATCCCGTCGATATTGCGTGGCGCTTGCGCGTTGGCCAGCTCGGCGAAAGTGGGCAATATGTCCCAGAATGCGCCGATGTAGTCACTTTTAGAACCCGGCTTGATGGTTCCCGGCCAGCGCGCCGCAAAGGGTTCCCGGATTCCTCCTTCGTACAAGTCGCGCTTCACGCCCCTGAACCCGCCGCTGCTTCCAAAGAACTTAGGATCAGCGCCGCCCTCTACGTGCGGACCATTGTCACTAGTGAAGATCACCAAAGTATTTTTATCCAGACCTTTTTCCTTCAACTTGCTCATTACCTGTCCTACATACATATCCAGCCGAGCTACCATGGCCGCGAAAGTAGCCCGTGGGAATTCCTGCGATGCATAGCCGCCCGGAGTCGCATTACGACCATAATCAGCGCCTTTGTGAAATTTTTCTTCAAACTTTCCTTTGTACTTCTGAAAAAGGCTATCGTCAGGCACGAGCAGCTCTGCATGTGGAAGAATGTAGGGTAAAAAAAGGAAAAAAGGCTTTCCTGCCTGCTGTTTGTCCATAAACTGCAAAGCCTGCTGCTGGATCAGGTCCGGCGCATATTCTTTGTTGTACATCAGGTTTTTGTTCGCTTCCAGAACGATTTTCTCGCCGTTATTCCACAAATGATTGGGGTAGTAGCGGTGCGCCAGGCTCTGACAGTTATAACCGTAAAAATTATCAAAACCCTGCTTGTTGGGATCTCCCTCCGACCCTACCGGCCCCAAACCCCATTTGCCGAATGCAGCTGTGGTATAACCTGATTTTTTCAAAACTTCGGCAATGGTAGTGACCGAGTCGGCAATCGGGTACTGGCCTTCGGGTTCAACACTTTTATTGCCTCGAATGTAAGTGTGACCGGTATGTTGGCCAGTGAGCAAAGAAGAGCGCGAAGGTGCACACACGGAGGTACCTGCATAAAACTGGCTGAAAATCATCCCCTCCCGGGCTAGCTTGTCAATGTTGGGCGTTTTGATCAGCTTTTGACCATTAAAACCTACGTCTCCATATCCGAGATCGTCGGCCAGGATAAAGATGATATTGGGCCGGCTGGGCTTTGGTGATTGGGCGTGCAGCATAACCGGCGATATGATAATTGCCAAACAGAGGGCTGACAGAATCCTGAACTTCATGACTTTTGGATGAATTGAAATTGATGTCAAAGTAGAAACGAGCTGAGTAGACCGGGAATTTAGGAAAATATTTTATTCTCTACTGAATTAGTGGACTTTCGTTTACATAAATATCAGGGTGCTTGTGCAGCCTTTCCTGATACCAGTGCTACTTCTTTGTTGTTTTTGGAAAAACGCGCTTTATATTGGGCGAAAATGCCTTCTGCTAATACCGATGAAAAAAGATACTACTTACTATGGAGTGAAGGAAATTGCGCGACGGGCCAATGTGTCCATTGCAACCGTCGACAGGGTCATTCATAACCGGACAGGCGTTTCTGAAAAGACCAAGCGGAAAATTAATGAAATTATTAAGGAACTTGATTACCAACCGAATATACTTGCAAGCAGACTAGCTTCACGGAAAATTATTACGCTGGCCGTTTTAATCCCGCGGGTTTCAGATGAAACGGATTTCTGGGAAGCGCCTTTGCGCGGTATCACGCGGGCGGAGTCTGAGATCAAGAAATACGGAATTGAAATTCTTCACTTCTTTTTTGATCTGAATGATAAGAATTCTTTCGAAGAGCAGTCGCGCAAGCTTTTGAAAGAAGATATACAAGGTGTGCTGCTCTCTCCTTCTTTCATTGAAGAATCGAAGGAGTTTGCACAGGCTTGTCACGACAAAAAGATCCCAGTAACATTCATCGACTCCGATCTGCCGGGGCAGGATAATTTGTGCTATATCGGACCGCATTTATACCAAAGTGGTTATGTAGGCGCCAAATTGCTGACTTACCGTTTGAAAGAAAACAACAAAGTACTGGTAGTCAACATTTCCAAAGAGATTGATTACAATTACCTGCAGATCGAAAAAGGGTTCCGCGCTTACTTTACAGACCACGATCAACCCTGCGAAATTGTGCGGGTTGATATTCCGGATACAGATAATTTATCGGTAACCAATGCATTGACGCGCGTTTTGCACGAACATGAAGACCTGGAAGCCATTTTTGTAACCAATTCCAGGGTTTTCGCGGTTGCCTCGTTTTTGAAGAAGAGCAAGCGGACCGATATTTCGCTGATCGGTTACGACTTTTTGAAAGAAAACATCAATTACCTGAACGAAGGTCTGATCGATTTCCTGATCTGCCACAAACCCGAAGAACAGGGTTACCGCGGATTAATGGCGCTTTATCAGAAACTGGTGCTCGGTACTCCTGTTGAAAAAGTGCATTTCATGCCTATCGACATCATTACCAGGGAGAACCAGGCGTTTTATCAAAACTGATCATTTTGCAAATTCAAATATGTTAGTATATTTACGGGTACGTACCCGATCACATTACATCATTAATCCTATTCCTAAACACTTTTCCTAAATCTCTATGCATTCGCTTAGCAGAAGAACATTCATTTTACAATCGGCAGCGGCAGGCGCAAGCCTCAGCTTGCTTGATCACCTACCGCTTTCGGCTAGGCCAGCTGACGGAAAACGCGTCGGTATCATCGGTTTGGATACCTCGCACAGCATTGCATTCGCCAAGGCGTTGAATGCAGCAACGCCCGATCCGGTTTTTGAAGGCTACAAAGTAACGGCTGCCTATCCTTATGGCAGCAAAGAAATTGAATCCAGCGCTAAACGTATACCCGGCTACATTGAAGAAGTGAAAAAGCTAGGCGTCGAAATCGTCGGCTCCATTCAGGATCTGTTGAGTAAAACTGACGTGATCCTGCTCGAAACCAATGATGGAAGGCTGCATTTGCAGCAGGCACTGGAAGTTTTCAAGTCTGGTAAAAGAATGTTTATCGACAAGCCGGTAGCTGCTTCACTCGCAGACACCCTGGCGATTTACGAAGCTTCCAAAAAATACAAGATACCTGTGTTTTCTGCTTCTTCATTAAGGTATATGAAAGGTGTTGAAGGAATTGATAAATCGAAAGTACTAGGCGCAGATACGTATAGCCCGGCCGTTCTTGAAAAAACACACCCGGACTTTTACTGGTACGGTATCCATGGCATAGAGGCTTTGTACACGGTAATGGGTACCGGCTGCAAAAGTGTGACCCGCGTAAATACACCAAACACGGATATTGTAGTAGGGATTTGGGAAGATGGCCGCACAGGGACATTCCGCGGGACACGCACTGGAAAACACGATTACGGCGGAACAGTTTTCACGCAGGATGGAAACAAAGTACTGGGTCCGTATGGTGGGTATGAGCCTCTTTTAAAGGATATTGTAAAGTATTTCCAGACTGGCGAAGTACCGGTAACACCCGAAGAGACCATTGAAATATTCGCCTTCATGGAAGCCGCGGACGAGAGTAAAAGGCAAGGTGGCAAAAGCGTCATGCTCGAAACAGTGCTCGCCAAAGCACGCAAAAAATAAGCATTAGTTCCGTCACCCAAATGCAGGTATTTGTACGGATTACCTCGTGAGGGAGACCCGACGCGGCTCACTTATGTCACCAGTATGATTTCCATTCCCGTGCTTTTTTCAACTGAGAAATACTATTAAAATCTTAAACCTATATCCCATGACAACCAATTTGAACAATACTGAAAACGCCGGTTCTGCTCATCGCGAAGGCAGCGACAGGAGAGACTTCATTAAGAAATCACTTGCAGGAGGCGCGGCAATTGCATTTGGCGGCGTGTTACCTGGCTTTTCACCAAAGAGCTATGCCAAAATCATTGGCGCAAACGAGAAAGTGCGCGTAGGAATGATGGGCGTAAACAGCCGCGGACTTGCATTATCTTCCAACTATGCCTTACAGCCCAACTGTGAGATCGTTTCCATATCTGATGTGGATTCCCGTGCTGCTGAAAAGGCGATCAGTACCGTTAATGAAGTTGCCAAGTATAAACCTGCAAACGTACCCGATTTCAGAAAGGCACTGGAAAATAAGGATATGGATGCGCTTGTAGTTGCCGCGCCCGATCACTGGCACGCGCCTGCTGCCATACTCGCTTCAAAAGCAGGTAAGCACGTTTACCTCGAAAAACCATGCAGCCACAATCCGCACGAAGGCGAGCTGCTGATTGCTGCCGCGAAAAAATACAAGAATGTAATCCAAATGGGTAACCAGCGCCGCTCCTGGCCCAATGTAGCCGCTGCGATCAAGGCAGTTCACGATGGCGCAATCGGCCGGGCTTATTATGCAAAAGGCTGGTATACCAACAACCGGGCATCGATTGGCGTGGGTAAGGAAGTGGCAGTTCCCTCGTGGCTTGACTACGAGCTGTGGCAGGGACCCGCGCCGCGCAAAGCGTACAAAGACAATGTAGTGCATTACAACTGGCACTGGTTCTGGAACTGGGGCACAGGCGAGGCTTTGAACAATGGTACCCACATGCTCGACCTGATGCGCTGGGGTTTGCAGGTGGATTATCCCACCAAAGTAACTTCCACAGGCGGCCGTTTCCGCTACAAAGACGATTGGGAAACGCCGGATACACAGGTAATCAACCTTGAATTTGCCAACAATACCATGATGTCGTGGGAAGGCCGCAGCTGCAATGGACGCACGAACGAAGGTGCGAGCGTGGGGGTTGTGTTTTATGGCGACAATGGCACCCTGCAAATTGGAGAAGGCAATACTTACCAGATTTTCGACCTCAAAAACAAGCTGGTGAAAGAAGCCAAGAACGACTTTGTGATCGACCCGCTCAACAAAATGAACCCGTCGCAGGGACTCGATGCGCTGCATATCCAGAACTTTTTTGACGGGATCAAAAAAGGTACCCCATTGAATGCCGAGATCGTAGGCGGGCACCAGAGTACGCTTCTGGCCCAGCTCGGAAATATTGCAGTACGCTCCGGCGGTGTGCTGAATGTTGATCCGTCAAACGGGCATATCAAAGGAAACAAAGAGGCTGAGAAGCTGTGGAAGAGAGAGTATCAGAAGGGCTGGGAGCCGACGGTTTAGTTCTCAATAAGTAGCATTGTGCCTTCCCTTCAAGTGGTAACGTCGTGCCTTCCCTTCGACTGCGCTCAGGGTGACAAAACGCCCCTTTGTCACCCTGAGCGCAGTCGAAGGGAAGGCCAAATGCTACGTTTGAAGAGCCAGTCACACACGGGGAGCACAAACGCGACATATATTAACCCCTTTACACCAATGAAAACAATACCTAATGAAAGCAGCAACAGCCGCCATTAAAGTTGAGAACCTTACCCGGCGGGAGACCACCATCTCTATTTTCCTGATCGGGGTAATGTTTTTCATTTTTGGATTCATTTCCTGGGTCAATTCGATATTGATCCCTTATTTCAAAATAGCCTGCGAGCTCACCAGTTTTCAGGCTTATCTCGTCGCATTTGCCTTTTACATTGCGTATTTCGTGATGTCGGTACCTTCTTCTTTTTTGTTGAAAAAGGTTGGTTTCAAAAAAGGTATGATGTTCGGGTTCTGGGCGATGGCGTTGGGTGCATTCATTTTTGTGCCCGCTGCCATGACACGTACTTACGAGATATTCCTGCTCGGCTTGTTTACAATCGGAATCGGACTAGCTATTCTGCAAACTGCCGCGAATCCCTACATTACCATCCTCGGCGCTAAGGAAAGAGCAGCCCAGCGGATCAGTATGATGGGCATTTGCAATAAAGCTGCTGGTATTTTGTCTCCCATTGTTTTCGCAGCTGTAATCCTGAAACCGACCGACACGGATCTTTTCGCACAGCTAGGCTCCATGACCGACATTGAAAGAAGTGCGGCTTTGGACGAGCTGATCCGGCGTGTGATCAATCCGTATATTGCATTGGGTACCTTTTTGTTTGTGCTGGGTATCCTCGTTTTTAAATCGCCTTTGCCGGAGATTGATACCGAGCACGAAAGTGAGGAAATAGCTACTGCTAATGCAGGCAAAACGAGCATTTTCCAATTCCCGCACCTGATCCTGGGCGCACTGGCAATCTTCCTGCACGTAGGTACGCAGGTAATCGCGATAGATACTATTATCGGTTATGCCAATTCAATGGGCATTGATCTGCTGGAAGCAAAGGTATTCCCTTCCTATACCTTGTTCTGCACGATTTGCGGGTATCTGATTGGCATTACGCTTATTCCAAAATTCATCAGTCAGGTCAATGCACTGCGGATTTGCACGATCCTCGGAACCGTATTCTCGCTGCTGATCATTTTTACAAAAGGCCAGGTCAACTTCCTTGGGCACGAGGCTGATATCTCCATTTGGTTTGTGGTACTGCTTGGTCTGGCCAACTCACTGGTTTGGGCCGGCATTTGGCCGCTTGCCCTTGATGGTCTGGGCCGCTTCACCAAGCTAGGCGCCTCAATCATGATCATGGGACTCTGCGGAAACGCAATCATGCCGCTATTCTACGGCTACTTCGCCGATCACCTTGACGTGCGCCAAGCATACTGGGTGTTGATCCCTTGCTATTTGTATCTGGTGTTTTATGCGGTGAAGGGGCATCGGTTTAGGAGGTGGGGGGTTTAGGGGTGTCGGCCGTCGGCTTTCGGCAGTCGGCGTTTGTCACCCTGAGCGCACCGGGCCGCCGGGCGGTCGAAGGGCTTTCAGCGATAGTTTTAATGCGCGCCGCCTTTGTCACCCTGAGCGCAGTCGAAGGGCTTTCAGCGGCATCGCTCGCTTCTTGGCATTGCGCAATGTGCTTCGACTGCGCTCAGCATGACAAAGTGGTTGGGCAAGCCAGATGATAAAATTTAACATCAGTAATGAAAACAAAAATCATAAACAGCACACTAATAACTCCCTATCGCTACATCAAGAACGGTACGCTGGTAATTGAGGATGGAAAAATTATTGGTGTTCACCAGGGTGATGTCGATGTTCCTGATGCCGAGGTAATCGACGCGAACGGACATTACGTGGCCCCGGGTTTCATTGACATTCACATTCACGGCGGGGGCGGATATGATTTTATGGATGGGAGTGTGGAGGCGTTTTTGGGGATTGCTGAGACGCATGCTAAGTATGGTACAACGGCGATGGTACCTACTACCCTGACGAGCGAAAAGGCAGATTTGCTGGAAACATTGGATCTGTATGAAAAAGCAAATGCCGCGAATGTAAATGGCGCGCAGTTTCTCGGGATGCATTTGGAAGGTCCCTATTTCGCATTGAGCCAGCGGGGGGCGCAGGACCCGCGTTATATCCGCAATCCTGATCCGGCGGAGTATGAAGAAGTGCTCGCTTACTCCTCTTCCATTACCAGGTGGAGCGCGGCGCCGGAGTTGCCTGGGGCTATTGATTTTGGTAAAAGATTAAAACAAAAAGGGATACTCGCCGCAGTAGCGCACACCGATGCGATCTACGAGGAGGTTTTGGACGCATTTGAAAATGGTTATACCCTAGCCACACATTTATATTCAGCGATGTCGGGCGTGACGCGGCGCAATGCATTTCGGTATGCGGGTACCATTGAAAGTGCTTTTTTGCTGGATATGGACGTGGAGATCATTGCCGACGGCGTGCATTTGCCTGCGCCGCTTTTAAAATTGATCTGTAAAATCAAGGGTGCTGATCGCATTGCACTGATTACCGACGCTATGCGCGCCGCCGGAATGCCCGAGGGTGAAAGTACATTGGGTTCACTCAAAAACGGGTTGAAAGTCATCGTGGAAGACGGCGTGGCCAAGCTCCCCGACCGCACTTCGTTTGCAGGAAGCGTTTCAACAGCCGACCGCCTCGTGCGGACTATGGTGCAGATCGCCGACGTTTCGCTGCTTGATGCGGTGAGAATGGCGAGTCTCACGCCAGCCCGGATCATGGGAGTTGATCAGAGAAAAGGCTCATTGGTGGCCGGGAAAGATGCTGACATTGTGATTTTTGACCAAAATATATCGGTACAAAAAACGATCGTCAAAGGAAAGATAATTTACAATAACGCTATATAAGTATTAAAAACACGAAAGATGAAAGTGGACAATCTGGAAATAAGAATTTTTGAAACGCGAAAAGAAATGGGCGCCGCCGCCGCCCGTTGCGTAGCAGACAAGATCAGGGAATTGCAGGCTTTGAAAGATACATTGAACATTATTTTTGCCTCTGCGCCTTCTCAAAATGAATTTCTGGATGCATTGAAACAGGAGGAAGGGATAGAGTGGGGGAAAATCAATGCATTTCACATGGACGAATATGTGGGCATTCCCGCAGATGCGCCGCAGAACTTCGGTAACTTTCTGAAAGTTCGCTTGTTTGATTTCAAACCACTTAAATCCGTTAACTACCTCGACGGAAATGCAGCCGACCTCGATGCAGAATGCGAGCGTTATGCGCAGCTGTTGCTCAATAACCCGACAGATATTGTTTGTTTGGGTATTGGTGAAAACGGGCATTTGGCATTCAACGATCCGCACGTAGCGTTTTTTGATGACCCTCTGATCGTGAAGCAAGTTGAGCTTGACGACGCCTGCCGCCAGCAGCAGGTGAATGATGCTTGTTTTGATACTTTTGACGAGGTCCCTGCGACTGCATTGACACTTACAATCCCTACATTAATGAAGGCTCAATACGCTTTCTGCATTGTTCCGGGAGAGAAAAAGGCGCAGGCGATTTACCATACGGTTGAGGAAGATATTCAGGAATTGTATCCGTCGACCATTTTGCGCAACCACCCGAATGCGGTTCTTTTTATAGACAAGGCGAGTTCAGGGATGCTCAAAGAAATTTCGTCTTACAGTCAGGCGTAGTTTCGTTTTGAAACTAACTTGCACCTGTTACATCAACCCATTCAAATGAGAAAACAACTCTTGACAATCGCTTTATTGAGCGCAATGGCATTTAACCAGGCATGTAATTCGAAAAAGGAAGAGGCGAAGGATGAGGAAGCTAAAAAACCGCTGAGTCTGATCGTGGTTGAGCCCGGCCATTTCCATGCGGCGCTTGTGCAAAAATCCATGTACGCCGATGTGGATTCGGTGGTTCACGTGTATGCAACCGACGGTCCGGATGTGAAAGCTTACCTGGACAAGGTGGAAAAGTATAACACCCGTGGCGAAGATCCGACCCGCTGGAAAGAAGAAGTGTACACCGGTACCGATTTTATGGACAAAATGCTGTCTGATAAGAAAGGTAATGTGGTTGTTTTGGCAGGAAATAATCAGAAGAAAACGGATTATATCAAACGGTCTGTGGACGCTGGCCTGAACGTACTGGCCGACAAGCCAATGGCGATTGATGCAGCCGGTTTTGACAAACTGAAAGAAGCATTTGCCAGTGCAGAAAAGAACAAGGTGCTTTTGTATGATATCATGACAGAGCGTTACGAGATCACGAATGCGCTGCAACGCGAGCTTGCTTCTGTTCCCGCGATTTTTGGAGAATTACAAAAAGGAACTGCATCAGACCCGGCGGTGATGAAAGAAAGTGTGCACCACTTTTTTAAATATATCTCAGGCGAGCCGCTCGTTCGTCCGACCTGGTTTTTTGATGTAAAACAGCAGGGCGAAGGCATGGTGGATGTAACCACGCATTTGATAGATCTGGTTCAATGGAGCGCTTTCCCGGACGTGACTTTGGATTACAAAAAAGACATCGAGCTGCTGGGTGCGAAACGTACTGCCACGCAGCTGACGCCTTCGCAATTTAAGCTGGTGACTAAAAGCGAGAAGTTCCCTGATTTCCTGAGCAAAGACGTGAAGGATACGGCATTGAATGTGTATTCCAATGGTGAGATGAATTATAAACTGAAAGGCGTACACGCGAAAGTTTCCGTATTGTGGAATTTCCAGGCGCCAGAAGGTACTGGCGATACGCATTATTCGATCATGAAAGGCTCAAAAGCCAACCTGATTGTGCGCCAGGGTAAAGAGCAGAAGTACAAGCCGGTGCTTTACATTGAGACAAAAGACAAGAGCAAAGCTTACGAAGATGCAGTTGCGGCCGGCTTCAAAGCCGCACAGGACAAATATCCGGGCATTGAGCTGAAAAAGAATGCAGCCGGCTGGGAAGTAACAATCCCTCAGAAGTATGACAACGGCCACGAAGCGCACTTCGCGCAGGTAGCGAACAAGTATATGGAGTATCTCAAAGCTGGCAAGCTGCCGGAATGGGAAGTGCCGAATATGATTGCGAAGTATTATTTGACCACGGAAGCTTTGAAGAAGGCGAAGGGCGCGAAATAGGGTTCGGCATTTTACATTTTTGGCGGGTGGCGCTTTGCGCTGCTCGCTTTTTTCGTGACATCGTCAATCGGCTTCTTTGTTAATTATTGTATTCAAAACAGTCTGAATTTTGTCATCACTCGCACCTTCCGTCAAATCCAAAATCACGACTGATTTAATTTCAAATTCATCATCATCTGCTGCTACGATAGAAAACCAGATTCCATCACTGAAATCATGATGAAAAGTCGTCATAATGTTATGTTTCGGTAAATACAGCGGTTCAATATCTGCCATGCGAAAAGCGATCTCCTCGTCAATTAAGTCATGCACTAATTCACATTGGCTCCCTATTGTGGCGACCCAACCAACATCTTTCTCAATGATCTTGCTGATTACCTCGTCCAAGTACCGGCGTTCACGACGATCGCTGACCAGAATGCAAAGCCAGTTTGCATTTGGAAGCCTGCTAGACCAGTTTGTGGCAGTATCATATTCAATGTGGATCACCCGGCGACCGTACAAAAAGAAGTCTGGTATCATAAAATTGGTTGATTCATTGGCTAAAACTTGTCTGGTATCAAACGACCTTACTCTACGTCGAAATGTACGTGCGATTGTCAGAGGCTCTATCTAAAACCGCCTTCCCACCGAAACCTGCAACTGCGGAAACATGGTATCTCCATTTGTATCCAGCTGTAAGCCAAGAGACGCGCCTATTGCCAGTTTTCTGTTGACATTATAATTGCCGAAAAGCTGTGCTTGTCCGCCCAATGCAAAGGTGCGCTGCGGCTCCCTGTGTATGGTCACTGTTAAAGGAAGCGGATAGCCTGTGACGATTGGGAAGTAAATCGCCCGCTGATCAGCCAGGGAAGAACTTTGGTAATGAAGCAATGCGCCAAGCCGCATTCCGAAGTCAATTTTTGAAGACTTGATAAAATCATAAGCCAGCTTTCCTCCTACTTGTGCTCCGGCGATCGTGTAACGATAAGATATGTCTTGCGTTGGCTGGTTTTCAATGGTGACCAGCATCAGGTCTGCGCCATCGTGAATGGTTGTGCTCA
Organism: Dyadobacter crusticola DSM 16708; assembly: GCF_000701505.1. GTDB lineage: Bacteria > Bacteroidota > Bacteroidia > Cytophagales > Spirosomataceae > Dyadobacter > Dyadobacter crusticola. The sequence continues at coordinate 73,069 of NZ_JNJB01000011.1, forward strand.
GGTCTGCCAGCCAGGAAAGCCGCGGGCTGAACTTCTTTTCATATGAAAACCCGAACATCAGCCCGAACATATCTCCGGTGCCAAGCTTGACAAGACCAGCGTTCAATGAGAGGCTTTGTTTAGGTTCCGGCGACGTTTGGCCGTGGGATAATGTAGAAATTAGTAATGCAATGCAAATCAACGACAATGCCCTCATTTAGCTATTTTAATGTGTTTTCAGCAAGATATCCTACCTACCCTTACCCCGAAACAAGGTTACCCCAACTTTCCCAAACAATCCTTTTCCAGCAATTCCACTTCTCTTATCACTTCTTTGCGAAACCATCAAATCGTCTCTATGCTCTGCCGAAATCGTAAGTCTTGACCATTTGAGACCTGCCGAAACCGATGCGACCGGGGCTATGCGCTGAAAGTTGAAGACATCTTTGATAACCCGGTCCCCCTGACTGGCCTCTCGCTGAACGATTGAAACGAAGAAATTCCCGCCCAGTTTGCCGTCCACAAAAATCTTCAAGCGCGATTCCGGATTCAAATAAAGCCGCATGCCCGCATCCGCCGCAATTCTGTGATGCAATTCTCGGGTATAGTGATGCCCAGTCGTTTGGCTTGGATAATGAAAAAGCTGCGGGTGAATCTTCTTCTGCGCGTATCCCACCTGCCCCAAAACAGACCATCTCGGATTCAGCGATTTTTCAAAATAGAATCCCCCGCCCCACGAGCGATCCGTAGAAAAATCCAGGTTCTCTTCCCCGTAATTTACTTCAGCTGCGTAACTTTTGTGATACCAATCGCGCCCATACTCAGCCTGAATGCCAATTTCCCAACCCGGCGCTTTCTGCGCTTTCCCCGAAAAAGCGAGGCAAACAAACCCTACTGCCAAAATCGTAGACAACTTTTTCATATACGTTTACGAAAAAAGATTAAACACATTGATTTCGAATGCTATATACCAAAAATTACCGAACAAACGCACCATTCTTTCCATCTGTTTCCGTCGGTTAAAACCGACGGCTATAGATAATGGGGTTGGTTGAATACCAACACAATCCGTTCCCGTTGACTTCAGTCAACGGAACACTTTCCAATCCAATCCATTCCCGCCGAGTTCAGTCGACGGAACACTCTTGAAACCAATTCTAAATTACACCAGTCACTCCACCATTTCCCCACCCCGAATCCGTTCCGCCGCCTCAAAAAACTCCACTAATTCCTTAAAGGACCAAAACGTATTGCTCAGCTCCGGCGTGTAACCTAGCTCCTTTTGTGCGAGGATGTAGCCGCCGAACATATCCCAAACATGCATCCTCCATCGCGCCGGGCTGCTGCTGCTCAGCAATGTGTCTACCTCTTTGCCAAAAGCCAGCAAAACCGCCTCCGAAGGCTCGTTCGTGTGTGTTTGTGTGTTCATTTTTATGTTGGTTAATGTGTGAAAATCGCTTGAATGTAACATCTCGCACTTTGCTTCGACTGCGCTCAGCATGACAAGGGTGAGTTAACCCCCATCACCTAAGCGGCACCGTCATTTGTCACCCTGAGCGCAGTCGAAGGGCAAACCAAGCCAGCCACAAAACTCACCAGCTCGGAAACAGTAACCAACCTCCCACCCCCCGTAAATTACCCGAAAACTTCCCGCCATATTTATATAAATTGCCTTTTCAACGAAATCGCGATTTGTATGACACATACTACCTCCAACCCCAAGATCCACGAAGGCCGCAACCTGAAACGCTTCCGCGAAATGCTCGGAATCAAACAAGATGTGCTCGCCTTCGAGCTCGGCGAAGAGTGGAACCAGCAAAAAGTTTCGCTCCTCGAACAAAAAGAAAAAATCGATGCCGACATCCTCGAACAAGTTTCCGCCATTCTTAAAATCCCCGCTGAGGCAATTCGGAATTTTGATGAGGATCAGGCGATCAATATTATTTCAAATACATTTCACGACCAGGCATATTTAGGTAATCCGCATTCAACATTCAATGTCAATCCAATTGCAGAAATAAGAAGATTTCATGAGGAGAAAATGGAGCTTTATGAGCGGATGTTGAAGGAGAAGGATGAGATGATGGGGAGGTTGGAGCGGTTGATTGGGGGGAAATAATAGCTCGAACATTGAAAAGAAAAAGACAGCAATATGAACAAGCTGGAAAGGTACAGAGATGCTATCGTGAAACTTTGTAAGGCACACAGAGTGAAAAGCTTATATACATTCGGATCTGTTCTAACGGATCGATTCGACGGAGATAGTGACATTGATCTGATTGTCGACTTCACTCCCATGCAAGTTGAAGATTACGCGGATAACTATTTTGATTTTAAATTCTCATTGCAAGATATTTTCAAACGCCCTGTGGATCTGCTGGAAGAAAAAGCGATTAAAAACCCATATTTCTGCAAAATATAAACCAGCAAAAGCAGCTTGTGTATGGACAATGAGATCAAAACCTGGCTATACGACATTCTCAATGCGATCGCAGAGATCGACAGTTTCTTCGCCGACCGGCCCATGCTATTCGCCAACTACCAAGCTGATTTACGCACAAAACGCGCCGTCGAAAGAAACATTGAAATCATCGGAGAGGCAATGAACCGCATTATCAAGAAGGATAGCGCCATTCGAATCACCAATTCCCGAAAACTTGTCGATGTTCAAAATCGGATCATTCGGTTTCGGATGATATTATTTGGGGGATTATGGTGAGGCACTTGCCGGTTTTGAGGGTGGAGATTGAAAAGTTTCTTAAAGAATGAAAATTCTGAGGACGATTGGTTATAAGCTCAATAGTATATCGCGTTTTGACTATATTTTCTTCTTACCTGGTTTATTGGATGAGTACAGGCCCTCTCTTATTAATGCTTGTTTTAAATGATAAACACTATTTCCGACCTCTTAGAACAATTTAAACAATACGCCCTGACAAAGATTGAACAGGATGAGAGCAGCGTCAAACACCGGGTAACTATTGGGGAAATGTTTGAAGGAGTAACTCAGCAACTCTTATCTAGATCTGTTTTTAAAGGCCTTAATTTGAAAATTGTTCAGCGCAGTTTCATTTTCAACGACGAAGGAGCAATGAGTGATGAAATGGATTGTATGCTAGTTGTTGGTGAAGGACAGAATATTTCGTTTTCAGGCCGCTTCAAGTATCATATTAGAGATGTCATCGCCGTATTTCAAGTTAAAAAGAATTTGTATGCCAATGACATTGACGATTCTCACCAAAATCTCCGATCTGTTCTAGATATTTCCACCCCAAGGGATGCTGAATCTTTTGTAGGCCGCATGCATCGTGATGCTTATCGTGCTCTGGTAGGTAAAAAATTGCCGGAAAGGTCAAGAGTCGAAAAACTTCCGGACAAGGAGAAAATGGCTTATCATTTATTACTCATGGAAGCTTTTCATCCACTAAGAATTGTTATAGGATACTATGGCTATTCATCCGAATTTTCACTTCGTGAAGGCTTTGTAAAAAAAATGGAGCAGAATTTGAAAGACGGATCAACCAAAGGTTATAGCCCTGGCGGCCTCCCTAATTTATACATTTGCGGCAATAACACGATTATTAAAAATGATGGAATGCCCATGGCTTTTCCGTTCACTCAAAATCCGTATTATTGGGAAATCCTTATGTCGTCGTCAGGAAAATCAATGTATCATATGTTGGAGCTTATTTGGACCCGTCTATCATACAAGTTTGGCATAAGCTCAGAAATTTTTGGAGACGATTTTGACCACGAAGCCGTACATCCATTCTTAGCTTGTAAAGAAATAAAACTTAATGAATCTCAATGGGGCTGGGATTTTAAATATAACTACCTAACAAAAAAACAATTAGAAATTCCACTATCTGCTTTGCCATGGAAACCGTATGAGCTAGATGTGCCGCAGTTTGTAATACTCCAATTTCTTCAAGAGCAAAGCCCTTGCAATGTATCAGATCCAGGCCTCCTCGGTTTAATCTCAAAAAATCATATCGACTTCGAGACTGCATTAGAAGGTTTGATTGCTGGGCGTATATTGTATAGGGCGGAAAGTGAGATCGGCTTGTTACCCGATAATTTGCAAATTTATATTTCCGGCGATGGAAAAATATATGCTGGTGAAAACAAAAGTGGCGAAATGTTTCATTATTTTATGAAAGGAAACTATCAGGATTTATGAATAGCTCGCAAGCAGCAAGTTTTCCATGCACACGGGCAGCAGCGCGCCTAGCGGGATTTGGAATACTATGATGCGAACTCAATGTAGTTCTCACCTCCGTTGCTGAGATGCAGGTCGATGTGGCACTAGCCTAAGCCTACGCCGTTGTGGACCTGGTTGGTGCCTGCTCCTTAGAAAAGGAAAAGAAACCTTCAAAGCTTAGATCTTCATCAAGCTTTTCCCAATGAATTCCGAAAGGAGATAATTCGTAGTTTTCCCTTTCATCGCTGGACGCATTTAATAATCTCGGGAACCACTTTAAAGGATGACTGCGCTCTTCGCCATTTACGGTTTGGATAAATATATTATCATCCTCAAACCAAACTTTTTTTACTTCAATTTCCATGATACTCTTTCCATTTAGCAATGATGATTTCCTTATTCTCTTCGATTAGGGATTCTGCTAAACTAATGTCTTTCCTTTTTATCCCTTTATTATCAATCAGTTTAACAGGATTTACCTCAAACTTTGCTTCACCGTCTGCATTCTTAACGTGAACATGAATCGGTAAGTGCTCATTGGAGTAAAAATAGAATCTCAAACCGAAGACTATAAATAGTGTAGGCATATCGTCTTTTTTCCTAGTGGTGTTATTTACTTTTCACAATCTATGAATATTTCACCTAACTCATCTCAAACTCTCCACTCCAACTCCACTCCCTCCCCCACCAAAAACCCCTGAAACCCCTTCACTAACCCCTTATCCTCCCGCACCTTCCTCGGAATCACCTTCTCCCCCAGCGCATACTTCACCAGCAACCCCACGGCTTCCCCAATGCTCCATTCCACCGGATGCAATCGGTAACACCCATTCGTAATATGCGTAGTGCCAATGTTCTTATTCGCGGGAAGCAAATTTTCCATGCGTATGGGCAGCAGGGCGCTGAGGGGGATCTGGAATGGCAGGGAGGCGAAGTCGATGTAATTGTCGCCGGCGCTGCTGGGGTGGAGGTCGATGTGGTAGTAGCCGATGCCGACGCTGTCGGGGAATGTAGCGGCTTTGGTTTTGTCGCCGGGCGCGCCGTTTGCGACGGCTATTTCACGGTTTGCGGCGCCAACGTGTTCTTCCTTGATGGTGAAAAGTGCCTTGATGCGCCGTGATTCGCGGACGTAGGGGTATTTGGCGAGGCCGTCGTCGGTGCCCATGATGTCTTTCCGGAGGCGAATGCCGGGCCAGCCTTTGCCGCCGTCCGGGCGCGGGGCCTCGGTTTGCAGCCAGTAGAGGAGCGAGAGGCTGAGCTGTTTGGCGCGGTCGACGTGCTTTCGGAAATCCTTTTCGCTGGCGCCGATGAGGTTGCCGAGCATGTAATCGTTTTGCGGCCAGTTGACAATAGTGATGTCGCCCGCGTAAGTGCCGGGCGTGAAGTTCTGGCGGCTGATGATGCGGCGGTACACCCAGAGGTTGAGCGCGTCGCCCGTTTTGATGCCTTCCGGGTGAAAGCCAAGCGTTTTCGGTTCGAGGGTTTTAGGATTGGAATACGCCAGGTCCAGCAGCCTGCCCGACCAGGGTTTGCTCATTTTGGGGACGTGGTTTTTCCAGAAATCATATTCCGCTGGCTTTTCGATGACATGGTTCTCGCCCGGCCGGTAATCGATCGCGAAGCACATCGTGAATGCCTGCACATTGTCGCGGTTGCCTTTTTCGGGGGCGTGGAGCTCGCCGGTTTCCGCTTTGGATTCGGTGCCGGTGACGAACTCTGTGCCGGTCATCGGCAGCAAGTCGCCCAGCTCGGTAGCATCCACGAAATAGGGCGCGGTTAATGTTAACTGTTTCCCAGAGCGGCCCTTACCAGGGCGGCTGCTTTTTACTTCCAGCGAAGTCACGCGGTTACCCTGCACTTCGGCGGAAATAGCTTTGTACTCGGTGAGCAATGTCAGCTTGCCGGCACTGAGGTAAGGCGCGAACAAATCATTCAAAATCGTGACGGCCACTTTGGGCTCGCAGCAAATGCGCGATACTGCTCCGTCGCCAGGGTTTAAGTGACTTCGGCTTTTGGCTTCGGCTGTGAGTGGGTAATTCTTTTTATAATACTCGCGGATTGCATTGCGGAAGTCGCGGTAGGCCTTCGGCGCACCGTGGGTTTCAATCCATTGATGCTCGTCAGGCGGTACGCCCTGCTGGGAAATCTGCCCGCCGATCCAGTCGGTTTCTTCGGTAAGGATTACGTTTAAGCCATTTCGTAATGCGGCTAATGCCGCTGCGCAGCCGCCGAGGCCACCGCCTGCGATGACGAGATCGGCTTTGAGTGTTTCTTTGGGCTTGCTCTTATGCAGAAAAGGTTCGGACTGTTTAGCCGAACCTTCTGTAATGGTATTTACTAATGCACCTGTCAGTGCTATGTTACCTAGGAAATTACGACGCTTCATTGTTTACTCGAACTGGTTAAAAATGCCTTGTCATGCTGAGCGGAACTTAGCTTGACGGTTGCTCACATTTGTCATGCTGAGCGCACCGGGCCGCCGGGCGGTCGAAGCAACGTGCCCAACGCTTCTCGCATGTAAGCTAGCTTGGTTGCCTGCCCTTCGACTGCGCTCAGGGTGACAAAAGGTTAATGTACTTACCATGCTAGCCTGCCTTGTCATGCTGAGCGCAGTCGAAGCAACATGCACAATGCTGATTACAAGTTGCGCCGCCTTGTCATGCTGAGCGCACCGGGCCGCCGGGCGGTCGAAGCACTTTGCACAATGCGGAAACTAGCTCACTTTCCCCATTACATACATCTCCTCCATTGTCGGCGAGGGTACGCCGCCTTCTTTTTCCAATGTAATCGCGAATGCTACTGCGCCAGGTTTGGTGTTTTTCATTCTAAGTACTTTCCCGGCAAAATCCTTATCAATCATTCCGATATCCACCGGCTTGTTGTCCACGATCGTCCAGAGCTGGTACTGCTTGCCGGCAGGCGCTGCCGGGAGATTCTGCACATCGAGCATTACTTCGTTCGTCTGCTGGTTCCAGAATGCTGCAACGCTGCTTTGAGGAGATTTTGGCATACCGGCCATTTTTACCACTTTGTACTGTGGATCCCGGTACATTCCCGCAAGCGATTCTGTATAGGCGAGATTGCTTTTCATTCCTTCCATCTCACCACGCATACTGCCGATTTCGGCCGCTAGTTGTTCGTTGCTGTTCTTATAGTTGCTGATCTGCATTGCCGACCAGCCTGCAAAAAGCGCCAGCAGAATGGCAGCCGCAGCCGCAATCTTTGCCCACAGGGGAGTTACTTCTCTTGTTTCAACCTCTACCCTTTCAAACGCATCGCCTATCACCTTACCACCATCAGCCTCCACAACCCTGGGTGCTTCGATGCTATTGTTTACTTTAACTTCTTCCTGAGTGCCGGCAGTATCACCGTTTTGCGTGTCATTATTTGTATCACCAGCCGAATCAAAATTCATCATTGCGAAAATCGACTCTTTCAATGAAGCCGGAGGTGGTGTTTGATGTTTCAATGCATATTCTTCCAAAGCATTCTCAGTTCTCATCAACTCTTCCTTAATCTCCGGATAAATATGAGACATACACTCGACCTCCTGTTTTTCCTGAGGAGAGACAGTGCCCAATACATATTCTTCCAATATGCCGGACTCTATGTATGCTTGGATATTCATGCTGCAAAGTATTGTTTTAACTCTTGTAACGCGGTCCGGATCCTCGATTTCACCGTGCCCAGCGGAATGCTCAGCTCCTCGGAAATCTCTTCATGAGTGTACCCCTGGAAATAAGCCATGTCAATAAGAATTTTTCGCTCGGGCCGAAGCATATCTATGATTGCCTTCATTTCCGAACTCGTTGTCTGTAAATCTTCGTACGCGTCTTTTTCATTCCTCACCGCTACGTCATCGATATCACCCATTGCCGGTTTTCTTCCTTCTACCCTCACCGCGTCAATCGCGCCGTTTCGCGCAATGTTCATAATCCATGTAAACAGCCGTCCTTTCTCCGGATTGTATGAAGCTATATTCTTCCAGATTTTAACGAAGGATTCCTGTAATACATCTGCGGCTTTCTCCTCGTCCCTTAACGTTTTTGAAATGATATTAAACAAAGCGCCAGAGTAATGGTCGTACAGGAAATCAAATGCTACCTTCTCATTCCTTTTGAGAGCCAGCACGAGTTCCTCTTCCGAGTATTTTACCTTGCTTGTCGCCAAGAGTCGCTTAATAGTTAATTGTGCATTACTTGCTGGCAATCTAGCGAAATTTCCCAAGAACCGGTCAGCGCGATTGTAAATTATTGCCCCGCCCGGCCGCCTCTTCCAACTGCCGGATTGCACATGTTCAACACGAGAGTTGGGTGTTATATAAAAGGCGATCATCTAGGTGTGTTTTCGATCATATACGATCAAATACACGCGGTTAGATCAAAAGGTTAATGTTGAATTTCAAAGCTTTTACTTTCTCAGCTTTTCGACACGCCAGAGGGTCAGAACAAGGAAGAAAGCAATGAGACTCAGCAGGTAAATGACGTTTCGTGAATCAACCAGTCCCTTGCCGAGTGCGAGGTACTGCTCGTCGAGCGACACCCACAAAAACAGTTTCGAAAGTACGCCGCTGCCAAGCATCTGAGAGATCGCGCTAAACCCAACGTACCAAATAAACGCTAGGAATACCCCGAGTATGAATGCTACAATCTGATTGTCGTTGAGCGAAGAGGCCCACAAGCCCATTGATACCACCGCTCCGCTAAACAGCAGCAGTCCGATGTAAGATCCTGCGACTGCGGCCGAGTCAATATTTCCTACCGGACTACCCAGCTGGTAAATGCTGTAGTAATAAATTAGTGTTGGTAATAATGTCAGTAAAACGAGACTCCAGTTGGCCAGAAACTTGCCGATTACCAGGTCTGCATTGGTAATCGGTTTGGTAAGCAGCAGCTCGAGTGTACCATTCCGGGCTTCTTCTGCAATAGATCGCATGGTAATAGCCGGGATCAGGAACAGCAGCACGTAAGGCGCTAGACGGAAAAACGATCCCATATCTGCATAACCGTAGTCGAGGATATTGGAATCCGGAAAAACCCAGACGATCAGTCCGATCGCAGTAAGAAACACGACCATCACCATGTAGGCGATCAGTGAATTGAAAAAGCTGCCAATCTCTTTCCGGAAAATTGCAAACACTGTCTGGATTTTAAAATATCAACCTTGAAAAAGCTATTCAAAAACGGGTTTGTCCCGGCGGATTATTGCAGCTACGATCAGGGAAATAATAAAACCTGTCACCACATAGCCAAGTACGCCCATCACAAACACAATTCCGGGAGACATGAATTTCTGCGAAAGCTCCATAGCCTGGTCAATTTGCGCATCGTCCATTCCTTTCCGCTCCATATCTTCCCTCACCTGGTCCATACTTTGGGTTAGCAATGTATTGTCTATAAACTGAATGTAAAACATCGTGAACGCAGAGCTGAGCAGCCCCATTACCGCGGAAACCAGTGATCCTACTCCTAGTCCTTCTCCGTAACTAATGAAACCTTTGTTTTGCTCCCGAAAATTCTTCATTGCCAACACAATCGCAACGATCATAAATACAAACGACAACGAGGAAAGCAGCTTGTTCTGGCCTAGACCGGCCACGTTGATGATAGTTGTGTAAATCATGATGACAACCGAAGCCAGTACGCCGTACTTCAAAGCCACCCGGGCGGTAGATGTTTTTTCTTCCATTAGTTGCTAGATTGTTTCAGGTAAGTCGATAGGTTTAAGATTTATTATGAAAAACGCCGTAATCCTGCTTTCTGAATATCAATGAAATAACTAGGATTGGGATAATCGCCATTACTGTCTTCTTGCTTACTTCATCCATGATAATCTCCGATCGCTCCATACTGCCAACTCCATTATACATTTTCATAAACTCGGCTTCCCCGATGTTCTTCACCAGCTCCGCTTTTCCTTCGAGCATCAGCGTTTTCATTTCGGCGAGGTAATTGGTAAAAACAGCCGGATCAATGTAAGTAACAAAAAAGTAGATCAGCCACCCCGCGATCAGCGCGCCTATGGTATTGACGACGTACCCAATTGTGAGCGCTTCCCAAAGGTGTAAAAATCCATTCCCCACCTTTTTGCGGTAATACCAGCACGCTCCTGCAATTAATATGATGTGAATACCAAAGTCCATTACCTTGTTATTTCCCAGCGGAACAATGCCCATCAGATATAACCCGATAAAAAAGACAAATAGCAGTATCCCCAATGCCAGCCCGAACAGCAGCGAAAGTTTGAGAATAGGTTTGTTAAAATACGCAATGATCGATTTCATGAATACCACTCCTGTTTACCGTTGTTGATCACCCCACTTACTTTGCCTTTCAGCGTCTGTCCCAAAAACGGTGTATTTTTTGATTTAGAGTAGCTCTTATTAAATGTCCATTCTGCTTCCGGTTCGAAGAACGTCAGGTTTGCTACGTCTCCTACTACAATGCCCGTAGCAGGTAGCCGCAGGATGGATCTTGGCTTACTTGTGAATTTTTCAATGATTTGTTCCACACTTAATCCACTGTGCATTACTGCTAACGAGAAAGCAGTTTCAAGACCGGTTATACCAAAGTCCGCGTGGTCGAATTCCAGGTTTTTACTCTCTTCATCGTGCGGATTGTGGTCAGATACAATAGCATCGATTGTTCCGTCTGCCAGCCCCGCCCTCAATGCAGCCCGATCGTCCGCAGAACGGAATGGCGGGTTGACTTTCAGGTTAGTATCAAAACCAAGTAAGTCCGAGTCTTCGAATGCAAGCTGGTGCGCGGCTACATCACAGGATACCGGCAAGCCCCGCTTTTTAGCGTCGCGAATCAGGTCGACAGCAACCGAAGTCGATATCAATGAAATATGCAGTACCGGATCGGCATTGCTGTACATGCTTTTTTCCAATGCATATTCAAGCAGTTTCAGGTCGCGAATCAACATCATTTCCTCTGCCAGAGCCGGGATACCTTTCATGCCCGTCAATGTACTTGTTACGCCTTCGTGCATTTGTCCGTACAATGCAAGTTCTGCATCCTCAGGCCGGTTCATGAGCAATGCATTCAGCGGGCGGAGGTACAGGATCGTTTTCAGGAGCAGGTCCGCACTTTGAACCGCGTGCTCTCCGTCTGTAAATGCGATTGCCCCGGCAGTATGCAGGTCTATCATTTCTGTAAAGTCCACACCTTCCGCTTTCCGGGTTACCGACGCAGTGGGTCGCAAAGTAACCAGACTGCCGCTACCCGCCTGGCGGATATAGTTGAGGGTATCTTTACTATGCACCACCGGATTGGTGTTCGGCAGCAGGACAATCTCCGTGAAACCGCCATGCGCGGCCGCGGCACGCACCGTTGTCAAATCTTCCTTGTGTTCAAACCCCGGGTCACGCGCAGCTACGCGCATATCTATCCAGCCGGCAGATACACAGAGCCCATTCGTTTCCCTGATCACCGCATCGTCCGCGGAGAGGTTATCCCCTATTTCTTTTACTTTCCCGTCTTCGATAAAAATGTCTTTAACCTGGCCGCTGAACGGCGATTTACTGTCAATGATTCGGACGGATCGGATTAGCAATTTCATATTCTAAATTGGTAGCCGGATGCATTTGTTGATCCGGTTTCAAAAAAAAAGCTCCTAATGGAGCTTCAACCTTTTATCAGGCACCTATAAATTTTTGGTAGTCTTCTGCGGATAACAGCCCGTCCCCGTCAGCGGGACCAGCAAGGCTGATTTTTACCATCCAGCCGCGTCCGTAAGGATCTGTATTTACAAGTTCAGGCTCACTGTCAAGTGCTTCATTTACTTCAAGCACCGTTCCAGCTACTGGTATGAATAAATCAGAAACCGTTTTCACAGCTTCCACTGATCCGAAAACTTCCCCTTTTTCCAGCTGATCCCCAACAGTATTGATATCCACGTATACAATATCGCCCAGTTCGTGCTGCGCATGATCCGTGATTCCGATTGTTGCTGTATCGCCTTCGATTAGAATCCACTCGTGGTCTTCTGTATACTTTAGATTTGAAGGGAAATTCATGATTTATTAGGTAAGTTTTGGATGAATCTGATCCGCAAATTACATGATGTGACGTGTATTTTCCAAATCAAAAATTTATTCAGCCAAATTGAACTTCAACTGTACGCCACCTGAGGTACTGGCCCGGTAAAACGAGTTGGAAACAAGCGGGTCGTTGAATGTCCGATCGAAGTAAAACTGTACACTTAGCCGGTTGTTAACCATATAGTTAACAGTTGGCCGCAGCTGGAAGTTGATGTTACCTGCAATCGGGATATTCTCTCCGTCAAACTTCCGCTGGATAGATCTGGTATCACGGAAAGTCATTCCTAATTGCATTGTCATATCATTCTTCAAAGTCTTCTTCACCCCATTCAATTTGAACGGCAGCTTTACATTGTTTTTGGTAAAACCAATGTTCACCGTTACATCCTGATTGAACAACTCAGCAACCTGGGAATTGGAAAGGTTCAATGCGATCGTCCGGTCTCTGTTATACTCCATTCTCGCAGTAATCCTGCTCTGCGTACGTACCTCAACACCCACCAGCGGCTGAAACTTCTCCGACAAGGTAATGGTGCTCATCGCAAACACAGGAATATACTGACCAAGATCATTCAATCTCGACGACAATGGATAACCCGTCACAGCCAGGTTCACATACAAAGCCTCGTAATCCAGCGAGGAGGTGAAGTTACCCACACTATAATTGGACATATACTTGTGCTTCAAGGTAAACGAGCTGAAAAGCCTTTTGAATGCAGGCAGCTGAGATAACCCGTTATAGCTGAAATCCCAGTTTGGCATCGGAAATTTCAGGAATGGATTTGTTCGCACCGTATTCGGATCCTTACCCGTGTAAGCTGCAAAGAATGACGAGATCAATACATCCTGAGAAGTCTCATTGTACTCACCGCCGCTCCTGTTCTCCTGGTTCAGCCTGTCGCGGATAATTTCCCGGTAAGCTCTGAATTTATCAAAAACGGGCGAAGAATTATCCCGGCGCATTTTCGCGAATGCAGTCCGGAACGACATAAATGACATACTGAACTGTCCATTCCGCAATGGGCTTTGAGAAGCAAATCCACCGCTGGTATCTGGCCGGTAGAATTCCTGATAAGCATCCTGGCGCGTCAGTCGCGCTTCGATAATCAGCCTGAAATCCTTGAATGGTTCCAGTGTTGTGTTCGCAGAAAAGTTCTTCGCAATTGTTTGCTGGAAAGGCATATTCTGCTGCTCACTTCGGGTAATCCAGCCTTTCTCGGCTGCTTTTTTCTGGAAGTTCCTGTCCTGCTGGCCGAGCACGAAAGGTAAGCCAGGTGCATTGGCGTCGTCAATCCCGAAATACTTGGGTGCGCGCAGGTAACCCGGCAATGCGGTCGTTTCCAGCACCGAGTAGCTCACGTTGATACCGCGAACGGTCATCAGCGCGCGGGTAAGACTTTTCAGCACGTCCGTTGTGCGCATATCAATATCCTCGATATCACCCGGGCTACGTGCAAAATTCTTGCGCCCCGCGGAAGGTGTGTTGGCAAATTTGAGGTAGCGCAGCTTATTGTAAAGCAATACAAAATCGACTTTACCTGTTACCCCGCGCTCTCTGCTGTTTCGAATAATGTCCCCAAAAGGCAGCCCGGTGGTATCCCGCAGCCCAAGCGCATTGGCCTGGTACTGGTAAGCAACGGAATGCTTGTAGTCCGCCGTCATCCAGTCTGTAAGCGGTATTTTATCGAGCGGCAGCCTGTAAGTCAGGTCAATTTTTTGGTCAAAATTCTTGATCCGGCCCAGCTTTTTAAAATTCGTCCAAAGCGAATCCTTCTTCGCACCCGTGTCGATATCGCCCATTGGCTCGTCGATAATCGAATTAGCTGACGAGCTGTAATTCAGGGTCATGTTCCTCGTAAGGTTCCACCCGAAATCGTAGTAGCGGTTGAACCAGAAGTATTTTTCATAAAGCGGCTGAATACCATCGGTAGTAAGATCTGCATTACGCAGCTGTGTTTTCAGGAAACGCCGGTCTACGTCGGTTCTCAACGAAACCATATTAGGCAGCAAAGTCACGTTAAAATCCTTGATTAATTCGCCCCACCTGTTTTTAGGTGTCCACTTTTTAAATGGTTCAAATGCCTTTGGCTGGCTACTGTACACATAGGAAATCCCTCCTTTGTACATCCGCTGATTATATTCCTGTGTAAGGACATTCCGTCGCTTATCGTCACTGAATGCGTAAGTGAACGAGAAGTTTTCAAAATCGTAAAAATGATTTCTTGCTCCCGGTCTCGTTTTTACTTTCCTGACATTCGAGAAGTTAATACCACGCCTTACCGCATTTTCTTCGACCATGCGACGATAGCCGTCGCGTTGTTCGTCGGTAAGCAAATTATCCAGCGATGTATTCAGCGGTGTATCCGGATCAAGCGGGTTGAAATGCGGCTTAACATTCCTGCGATCGTAACTCACAAACAGCGGAATACTGAACCCCCAGCTGGCAGGAAGCAATTTATCTACTGCGATATTTGACGAAAATCCATATTCCTGGGTAAGGTTCCGCGAGCGTTCACCGATCCGCTGCTGAACACTTCCGAATCCAAATGTTTCCAAGCGCCCCGAGGCTGTAAGCGTAGCAAAATCTGCAAGCTTGGCATCCAGCTGTGCGATCGCCGCCATACCGCCCCTGTCGTCGAAACCCTCCACGTGCAGCTCATCTACCCACAAGCAGAAGCTCTTCGGCCGCTGATCCGCTGATTTCGGATTGCGCATACCAATCATCATGACACGCACTGAACTCAAATCAGGATTACCCACGACAGTTAGCTTGTATCGTCCATCCGCAGTTTGCATGGTGTAAGGCACGCTCAGGTTTCTATCAACCTGCCTGTTCCGCTGAGCTTTCGCCTCGATCAGATCTGCCAATGCGATATTGATCTCATTCTCTTCCGGCCATATTTCCTCTCTTAACTTAGGACCGGACGAAGTGGCTCTCAGCGAAGAAAGATCAATCTCATAGTAGTTTTGGGTTAAATCAGTACCGATACGCATGAAGGTTCCTACCATTCCACTCTCATCCTGGTCATTCTGCATGTGCACATACATACGCAGCCTTTTTCTGAACAAGAGATCCAGATTGACATTCTTGAAAACGGCACGGGAATCACCATCACGCAGATCAGTCACGCAGAGACTCATGGACTGTTCATTCAGCTGCAGCGGAGGACGCTGGGTATTGTCCAGATCACGCTGCCAGCCCGGAGGAATGTCATATTGGTACTTATCGCCGCCAGTTGTGGCATCCCTGTTTTTGTTTTCTTCAATACTTACCGTACCCACAGTGAACTTCGCATCGTAAGGCTCGGGCACTTCCTGCAAGCCCGGCGCATCGAGATTAGAAGTGTATTTACGGTATTGCTGACCTACCATTTGCAACTGTGCAAATCTAAGCACGACAGGCTGCTGGAAGTCGGTCAAATACATGCGCATGAAACGAATGGACTTGAACCCATTCATATTTCCGATCACTCCTGAAAACTCTTTAATCGGAACCCGGAACAGGTACCAGTTTTGTCCGTCTGTTTCCGTTTTGTCAACAATATATCCGTTCCCTACTGCAAGCTGGTTCGGTTTCAGATCAATTTCATATTCGTAGTAGGATTCGTTGTCGTTAATCGTATTGTCGACATTCAAATCCTCTCCGTCAGGAACATTCGTAGAAGCCGGCGTAACGTCCGCAGCTCTTCCCAGACTTTCAGGAGAGTTGTTTTCCATTCCCAGATAATTTTTGTAGCGTTCCAGCACTTTGGCATCTGCACTATCCAGGTCGGAACCGAGGAAGAATCGGAAATCGTCGCCGGAAGGGTCAGCCAGGATACGCTCGCGTGCAGCTGGCGTCAGGTTCGCAGGCAGTCTGTCTATAAACTGGCGGAAGAAAGCACGCTCCTCTTCATTTGATAATCCGTCAAGACCAATATCCTGGCGCTCTCTTGCTCCGGGCTCATTGCTGAATGCATTGATCAGATATTGAGATTTAGTAGCATATCCCCAGGCCGTAGAATCTACATTGACGCCAACCTGTTTCGGGCCGATAGGCAGTCCATTTTCAAAATTGTAACGCTCGTCGGGAATTACATCTTCCGAGATATCCCCCAGGTTAAAGACAAGCTTACCTCCTGTTGTGTTGTTAGCTCGTTCAAATCCATCTCTGACAACCCCATTTGGACCGGGAATGAATGGATCCAGCATCCAGAACTCGATGCTTTCAATGTTTGCATTATCAAAATCATTATCAGAAGTAATGGCCCGGCTGATCGCCCCGAAATTTTGACGCGGTGCTTTTAGCCGGCCGTCGGGATTCAGATCTGTGTTGTAATTGTACATCCCCCTTTCACTTGGGTAGAAAGCGATGTCAAGCACCTGCTGCGGATAGGTTATCAATCCTGCAATGGGGCGGTTAGGGAAAATATCATTGGGAAGGAACAACCGCTCGTAGAAATTCTTGCGATCCGCTTCTTCAATGTTGGCAGGTGGCTGGTAACCTCCGCCAAGCCCCTGCGCTCCTCCAAAAATATTGTCAACCGTATAGGCAGAGATTTTTGCCCTTCTATATCCGTAATTCAGGGTTCTGCCGTCAAATCCGGTCCTGAACTGGGCAGGAACAGACGCAAGCCGCCACTTCTGAGGCTGGCGCGAAAGGTCGTAAATTGTACGGGCCGCCTCGAAATCGTCTACCAGTGATCGGTTATTTACATCTTTGGAAACACCCGGAAGTAGTTTCGCAAATTCCCCTTTAAACTGAATGCTTGACATTTCCTTGGTCTGGATCAGCGGCAATGCATCAAGGAGCTTGGTTAAAAACGGTACATCTTTTCTGAACCTGATATCAAAGCCGAGCATGGTATTGTTCACAGGCTCATTTCCGATTGCCACCCTGGACAAGAATCCTGCCGGTCTCTCGCGGTACTTGATCGCTGTCAATCCGATGCTCATATCCCGGTTTACCACATAGTCGAGGCGCGTTCCCAATAAAGAACGGACCTGGTTCTGGAACATATCCGGTCTTTCATATTCAATGACAATCTCCCGCCCTGAGTTAAGCACACTTCCATTGAGCAAACGCACTCGCCCGATCTGCGCTTCAACAATGTAATCGGAGCCAGGTGAAAGGGGCACACCGCCTGAGGTGACTGTTACAGAAGTTTCGAGTACCCCGAATGGAAGCTGTACTTCGGCTCCCCCGCTGGTCTGGTAAGATCCTTTGAGAAAAAACTTATTGCGCTCAGTAACCTGCTGCGCGTCTATCATCGTAGTCCGGTACAGCTCATTGAACACGTATTTATTCCGGAAAGCGTCCTCACCTGCCCCGAACTTGCGGGCCAGGTTTGTTCCGAATGGTTCAAGAACAGGGAAAATGATTCTGCCGGATCTGCTATCAATGGTAATCCCTTCTACGTAATCAAAATTACCGTCAGGTTGCAGATCGTTTACAGGGTTGAGCCTGTCCAATCCCGCGAGCCGGATCAGCGGCACATTGGCGATGCTGCTTTCCTGTAAATTGGGGTTATCAATACCTGTCTGGTCATCTTTGTAAATAACACGCAATTGGAATCCTTGCTTGTCAATCTGACTGGTACCCAGTGAATAGATGTTTTTCATCATCAAATCCCACATCGGCAGCCGGGTGTTGTTGCGGATCGTCGACGATTTAAGCAGTTTCAAAGCAATGACCTCGTTATCCTGGCGCGCCTGATAATCTTCGGTAAGTTCACCCACCTTAAATGCGCGCCCATTCAACGTATATTCATAAGAGACTGCGAGCACTTCGTCGTTTCTCAGCGCATTGGTCAGCGATATATAACCGAGCTGCGGATGAAAAGTGTAGTCGCGATCTGCTACCAGTCTTTTCGCGCCACGGAGCAATTCGTAGTCGAGTGTTTTTTCAAGGCCCAGCGAAGTAATCGCACTGTTGGTATTATCAACCTGCCGGAATGCGGTATTTTCAGTTAAGGTTTTGTACAATCCGTTTGCTTCATTGTCGGCCGGAGAGCTGGAACGGATCGGCTGCAGGCTTGGATTGGCCGACTTGTACGGAGCAGGCTCGCCCAGATCCGCGAAACCCACCACATTCCTCAGGGATTCGGTTGTTGTAGTCCGGTTAGTCACATACACTTCGATCCGGGTTACGGTAACCCCGGAAGTGATTGTAGGAGTATTCCGCAACGAGCTTTCGTAAATATTTCTGAAATATTGAGAGAGGAAAAAGTTGCGGTTTTCATCGTAAGTATCAGCACGCAGCTCGAAATCCCGGTTTTGGGCGCCACCTCTTAGGACGATCCGCTCCTTGCTTGACTTTTGTTGGGAAGCCACAAAGGTCGCGTTCAAACGGCCGAACTGAAAATCAGTCTTCAAACCAAACAGGTTTTGAACGCCCGGAATCAGCTGGCTGTTGATCGCCCAGTTGATATTACCAGCTTCAATTTTCCGTATAAAGCTCTCCTCCGGATTCTTGTAATTCAGTTTAATCGCGTTCTCGAAGTTGAAGTTGGCCTTTGTATCAAAGTTTGTCTGAAAGCCCAGCTGATCGCCTAATCTCGCATCGAAGTTGATGCTGATCTGCTCATTGAAAATAAATTGAGTATTGCGACGCTGGCGGATCGGGATCGCCGGGTTATCCAGGAACTGATGCATTAAGCCCAGGTCAAGCGAGACAAAGCCAGTGGGTTTGAAGTTAATGAAATCATCGCCCAGCAACTTCGAAAGTCCGGGTGGTATATCCAATTTAGGCAACAACCCACGGGCTCCCATTGCACTTTTCCCATCCTGCCTGCCTGCATACTCGCGCAGCAAACTCTTGAATGCCCGGTCTTCCTGGATCTTATCATAAGTTTCAAGATCCATACGCTCGGGGGCGCGGAAATTCAGGTCGCCTGACTGCGTTCTGACTTTTTCAGTCACCGCAATCTTGCCGGCACTATCCAGAATAATATTGGTAGAGATATTCGCCGGGTCCCGGAGGTAAAAAGGAGAGCGGGGACGCGGCTCGGCGATCCGGTTGGAATAGTAATCCTTCCAGCGTGTGATCAGCTGGTTCCCGGACCTGTCGACTGTTCTTCTGTTCGTATCGGGAATGGTATCTTCCACAACCCACTCCTGCGGATGCTGTGAATATGGTTCATCCGCATCAACCGAGATATTGGCCAGCAAAGCCGCTCCGGCTGATATACTTAAGACTTTAAATAGAAAAGAGTAAATCGTTGATGACAAAGTAATAGACTTATTTAGAGAAGGTTGTAATTACAATCAAATCCATCAAGACGATTTTATCTGCGTAAAGGTTTTTACAAGAATGCATTGCGGCTCAGGTTAACGAAGCGCTAGTTTTATCAAGTTTTCTACTGTGAGTTCAGACCCTTCCCTTTTGATAATGGCGTCCACGCTTTTCTCTGCCGTGGCCTTCGGGATTCCGAGGGTGATCAAGGCAGCGAGGGCTTCATTTTTCAAAGTTCCGGAAGATGTGTCTGACGATTTCTGACCTGTTGATACCAGCTCTTCCTTGCGTATTTTATCTCTTAATTCCAGAATGACGCGTTGAGCAGTTTTTGATCCAATGCCTTTAATGGACTGGATCAGTCGAAGATCTTCATCTATTATCCCCTGCCTTATTTCAGATGAAGATAGGGAAGAAAGCATGACAAGAGCCGTCGACGGACCTATTCCTGAAATTGTGATCAGATCGAGGAAAAGTTTTTTTTCGTCGCTTCCCCAAAAACCATATAACACATGTGCATCTTCCCTGATACTCAAAAACGTTACAAGTTTGCAACGTTCACCCGGCTCGGGAAGTGAGGTATAAGTTTGTAAGGATATGCGAACTTCGTAGCCCAATCCGTTCACATCGATAATCGCATATGCCGGGTCTTTGTACGCTACAGTTCCGTTAACGTAGGCAATCATATAAATAGTATGTGCATTGTGGACTGTTGAACATTAGGCAGAAATGATCAGTTTTTGTCCAGGCTTAATAGAATTACCTCTGATATTGTTTCTCTTTTTCAACTGTCCGATTTCGAGTCCGTAACGTTGTGAAATGATCCACAGCGTGTCGCCCTTCTGAACAGTATGGTAACGCTTTCTGGTATGCCTTGCCTGGTTATATGTTTTCTGCTCGTCTGCTTTTGAAGCTGCCGCTGCTACTCTCGTCGCAGCCGGCGCGGTTTCTTTGACAGTTTTATAGATCACCAGCCGCTGTCCTCTGTTGATTGCTGATCTGCTGATGCGGTTCCATTTTTTCAGTTCAGCAACACTCACGTGGTATCTTCTCGAAATGGTGGATAAGGTTTCTCCCTTGCGTACAGTGTGGCTGGTTTTTTTAGTGCGGTTTCTTTCAATCAATCCCTGCTCTTCTCCTCCGTCCTCATCTTCATCCATTTCCGATGACTGACTGGCTAATGCATAAGGGAATGCCTTATTGACGCCCAGGGAGTCTGTTCTTGTGCTATCCGCTTTTGCAACAAGCGCCCCATTCAGCAGCTTACCTGTGCAGTAGTTCATGATAGAATCACGGTTGCTGACAAAGTAAGTGTATTGTACGCTCGGTACTTTAAGAACGAAATCGCGGGTATGTGCAGGGAGTGACGTTTTAGTAATCTGAGGATTCAACTTTTTGAGATCCTCCATATTAACATGGCTCTGCTCGCAAAAAACAGCAAGATCAATGTAACCGTTAATGTGAACAGTATCATGAGGAATCTGGAATTCGGTGGTTTCCGGGAAAATACCGTGGTCGTGCCCATAGTTCATCATATAATTCATCGCCACATACTGCGGAACGTAGGAGCGTGTTTCTCGTGGAAGCACATTGTAGATCGTCCAGAACGTGGTCCCTCTCGACCGCCGCATTGCGCGTTTCACGTTGCCTGGTCCTGTGTTGTAAGAAGCCAGTGCAAGCTCCCAGTCACCAAAAATCCTGTAAAGCTGTTTGAGGTAAAGACAAGCTGCTTCTGTGGCTTTCACAGGTTCGAAACGCTCATCAATGTATTTATCCTGATACAAACCGAACTCGCGACCGGTTGCCGGCATGAACTGCCACAGACCGCCAGCACGTGCATGGGAAATGATGGTAGGATTTAAGCCGGACTCGATCATGGACAGGTATTTCAATTCAGTCGGCAGGCCGTGCTTCTGCAATGCTTTTTCAAACATTGGAAAAAACAAAGGCATACGCGCCATCATTGTCCGGGTAAAATCGGCTTTTTTATAAATGAAATATTCCACAAACTCGTGAGAGGACTTGTGGTAGGTAAGCGGTATAGACTTTTCAAGTTTAGCAAACCGTGTTTTCAGGAGATCCTGGGGAACAGCCGGGTTAGGTCCTATTTCTTCAACTTCGGGCAGGTACGGAAGCAGGTTTGCTTCCTCCTGAGCTTCGGTTTTAAGCGTATCTTGCTCGAATGTTAACTTCTCCTGTGGAATTACCGCCATTGCGGGTGCGTTCCAGATTCCTGCACACATGGCTCCGAGCCACAATACTTTTTTTGAAAGCCTCATTAATCAAATGTTTTTTGAAGGTTAATCAATTCACGGTTTTCGATGGCTAGTACCTGTTTCTAAACTATTTACAGGCTGAAAATCCTCTTTTCAAAACTCCCTACTCGGGAAATCGCCCTGATGAATCGCAATAATCTCTAATACATTTATCATTAAACACACAAAGAATCTTCGTCAGAATAACTTTTGGATAACCGCATGCAATTCTGGCACGATAATTTACTTTAAACTTTGGGTCAAATACAGTTCAAGCTCAATAAGCAGGGTCAAAAAATATCAAACCCCTTGATCCGTATTATTATGCTTCGGCAACCTTTTGATTCAGCTTGACAAGGTAGTCAGCAAACGCCAGCATTTTTTCCTCGCCAAAATAAGGAGCCATTATTTGAATTCCAATTGGCATTCCGTTCGCATCTGCTCCATTTGGAATTGCGATAGCAGGATTACCAACCACATTCGCCTGCACAGTGAAGATATCCGCAAGATACATTTGTAAAGGATCTTCTGTCTTTTCACCAATTGTAAAGGCTGTTGTAGGTGTGACGGGTGAAATCAGGAAATCAAATTGTTCAAAGAACCGGTTTGTTTCCTCCCGCACCAATCTTCTAACGCGTTGCGCTTTGGTATAGTATGCGTCGTAGTAATTTGCACTCAAAACAAAAGTACCCAGTAAAATCCGCCTGCGAACTTCCGCTCCAAATGCTTCTGTCCTGGTCTTTTTATACATTGATTCCAGATCAACGGACTCAGGACTCCTGTAACCATATCTTACACCGTCAAAACGCGACAAGTTAGAACTTGCCTCAGCTGTTGTCAGGATATAATAAGTAGGCAACAGCGAATCGAGCAATTTCATCTCCACCGGAACTACCTCGTGGCCTTCTGCCCTGAGACGATCCAGCAAGTCCATTGTCTGCTGGCGAATAGCATAAGAAATAGCCTCGTTTTCAACAGAATCGCGTAGGTAACCGATTCTGGCTTTTTCCGTAAATTCTAATTCAGTTGAATAGGAAGGTACTTTCTGCGTGGAAACCGTGCTGTCAAAATCGTCAGCTCCCGCCATGATTTCGAGCAGCAATGCTGCATCCGAAACACTTTTGGTAATGGGCCCGATGCAATCGAAAGAAGATGCGTAGGCTATTAATCCGTACCTCGAAATCCTTCCGTAAGACGGCTTGACACCCACAACCCCGCAGAATGCAGCGGGCTGCCGCACCGACCCACCAGTATCGCTACCTAGTGAAGCGTGGCACAAACCTGCCTGAACTGCCACTGCCGAACCACCCGAAGAACCACCCGGCACTTTGGTATTGTCTGCTGCATTCAGCACCGGTCCGAAAGATGAATTTTCGTTGGAAGATCCCATTGCAAACTCATCGCAGTTCTGCCGGCCGATTACAATTGCGTCTTCATCGAGTAACCGCTGAACAGCAGTAGCTGTGAATGGCGCAACATAAGAATCGAGTATTTGGCTGGCAGCCTGTAAAGCGTGGCCTTTGTAGGAAAG
The DNA here is from genome assembly GCF_000701505.1 of Dyadobacter crusticola DSM 16708. Taxonomy (GTDB): domain Bacteria; phylum Bacteroidota; class Bacteroidia; order Cytophagales; family Spirosomataceae; genus Dyadobacter; species Dyadobacter crusticola. The sequence continues at coordinate 96,292 of NZ_JNJB01000011.1, forward strand.
TACGTCCTTTAATCCAATCACCATTCCGGCAAGCCTGCCTGCGGTACCGTTAGCAATTTTCTGATCAACGGTGGCGGCTTGTTCCCTTGCTTCGCTTGAATATACTTCAACGAAAGCGTTCAGATGGGAATTGGATTCAATCTTGTGTAAGTAATGCTCAACTAACTCGACGCAGGTCAGACCTCCTTTACGCAAATCTTCCTGAATTTCAGCTAGCGTCAGATACTCTTTCAATGTAAATTATTTGTGGGGTTGTAAATAAATAATCAGAGCCATTAAGGGATTAGCTTAAAGGCTCTGGTTATACCTTCTTCAATAAGATGGAAGCGTTATTTGGGGTCTTCCATGCTTTTTTCAATATTTTCCTTAACGTCTTTAGTAGCGTTTTTGAATTCATTGATACCCTGCCCCAAACCGCGCATCAACTCGGGAATTTTCTTCGCACCGAAGAAGAGTAAAACGAACAAGGCAACAAAAAATATCTCCTGTCCCCCCAATCCCATAAATGCCAAAACGGTTGCTGATTCCATATCTGTTTCTTTTATATTGTTTACAAAAATAAAAATTCTTTTCTACAGAAACTACTAAAAGGTTCTGTTTTATCCTATGTTAATCGAATTTCTCCGCTTTTCCCACTCACCAAATTTACTCACATCATCACTCAAAGTCTTCACCAGCCAAACCACTAAAGCTACATCGTCAGTTATACCTACAATAGGCAGAAAATCAGGGATCAGGTCAATGGGGGATACGAAATAAATTAGCACCGCCACGATTGAAAGCAGACTTTTCCAGGGCAAATTTCGGTATTCACCCGAAGCATAAGCCCGCACCATCCGGATCAGTAACTGAACATTCACGGCGAACTCGGCCAGGTTCTCCCGCACTCCTACGCGCTGCAGCTTGCTAACGACATCTTTCGCCAGTTCAAGCAGCTTACCCGAGTTACGTGCGTACCGGCCTGCTTTGCCTTTTGCTTTCCTGAAAAAAATCGACTGTAATATTTGTGTGACCATGGACTTGTTAATCATTATACAATGGCAGGAAAAAGTGGTTTTGAATGCCAATATAACTATCTAAATACGTAAAAAATTGCATTTTGGATCACTGCGGTTACTTTTCCGCCAAAAAATCACATTCCCCTTGGTATTAACAAATTATGTATCCTACTTTTAGGAAAAATTCAAAAAGCATTAGTTTCTATTCAATAAACCATATTTCCCTATGAAGATCACTGTTGTAGGCGCGGGCGCCGTTGGTGCAACTACTGCCGATAATATTATTCGTCGTGAGCTGGCAGAGGAGGTCGTTCTACTCGACATTAAAGAGGGCGTGAGTGAGGGTAAATCGCTTGATATCTATCAGACTGCCGCATTGCTGGGATTCAATACAAAACCAGTCGGCTCCACGAATGATTATGAAAAAACAAAAGGATCGGATGTAGTAGTAATCACGTCTGGCTTGCCCCGCAAACCCGGGATGACCAGGGAAGAACTGATCGGAATTAATGCCGGAATTGTAAAAGGAGTTACCGAAAATATTCTCAAATATTCACCCAAAGCGATCATCATCGTTGTATCCAATCCAATGGACACGATGACCTACCTGGCCCTGAAAGAATCGGGTATTCCCAAAAAGCGTCTGATAGGAATGGGCGGCGCATTGGACAGTGCGCGCTTCAAAACTTATCTCGCACTTGCAATGGACGTTTCGCCGCTCGATATCCACGGAATGGTAATCGGCGGTCACGGTGATACTACCATGATTCCATTGACGCGACTGGCTACTTACAACGGGATTCCGGTAAGCCGGTTCCTGTCTTCGGAGCAGCTTGAAAAAGTAGCCGCTGATACGATGGTTGGAGGCGCCACGCTCACAAAACTGATCGGTACCTCCGCTTGGTATGCACCAGGCGCGGCTACCATGCTTTTGGTTGAAAGTATCGTGCGTAACCAGAAACGCATTGTACCATGCAGCGTATATCTGAATGGAGAGTACGGGCAGAAAGATATTTGTATGGGAGTTCCTGTTGTTTTGGGTAGAAATGGATGGGAAAAAATCATCAATCTTCGTCTGAGTGACGCTGAAAAAGCTGCGTTTGAAAAGTCAGCAGAAGCCGTTCGTTCTATGAATGGCGCGCTAAGTCTCTAAATTTCTTAAATTGTATTAAGCAAGGCCGGCTGGATTCTCCAAGCCGGCTTTTTTGTTTTTAACAGTTCATCTCTCTTTAACCCTTTTACACACTTTTATGAAAACACTACTATTAGCTATGTTAATGATTATGAATGCGCTGTGTGCATTCCCGCAATCCATTAACGGGAAGGTTACTGATGAAAAAAGCGGATCCGGGCTTCCAGGGGTTTCCATTCTGATCCAGGGTACCAGCCACGGAACTGTTACTGATGCAGACGGAAAGTTCTCCTTGGCCGCCGAGCCAGGCACGTACAATCTGGCCGTTTCTTTCATCGGTTACACGACCAAAATAGTCCCCACCATTGTACAGGGCAATGCGCCTTCCCTGATCAACATCACGCTTACAGAATCATCTGAGGTACTAACCGAAATAGTAGTCACCGGCTCCCGAAGCGGCGGACGCTCGCGTATAGACTCCCCTGTTCCGGTAGATATTATCCCGGTATCGCAGATTACCAACAATGTAGGACAAGTCGATATCAATCAGATCCTGACCTACGTGGCGCCTTCGTTTCAGTCTTCCCGGCAGACTATCTCTGACGGTTCCGACCATATTGACCCCGCACAGCTCCGCGGACTCGGGCCCGATCAGGTGCTGGTTTTGGTAAATGGTAAACGCAGACACCAATCGTCGCTCGTGAATGTAAATGGTACCGTCAACCGCGGGACAGTGGGTACCGACCTTAATGCGATTCCTGCAACTGCAGTGGATAAAATAGAAATTCTACGAGACGGAGCAGCTGCCCAGTACGGTTCGGATGCAATTGCGGGGGTTATCAACATTATATTAAAATCAAAAACAGGGTTGAGCGGAAATGTTTCTTACGGGCAGAACCTGACAAAGTATGACAAGAATTATGTGCTCAACAATGGAAAAGAAGGAACAGTGAATGTGTCCGACGGAGGTACTGCGCAAGTCGGGTTGAACTATGGATTGAAGATCGGCGAGAGAGGTTTCCTGAACATAACGGGAGAATTTGTGAACCGGGAGGCGACCAACCGTACCGGCACCTACACTGGTCAGATCTTCCCGGCAGTAGACGGCGCCATTGTTGATGAGCAGCTGCTTACGCAAAAAGGCCTGACGAGGAACGATTTCGATATGCGGATCGGGAATTCGAAAGTGCAGGGCGGCGGCGTAGTCTTGAATGCGAACATACCAGTGTCACCGGCCATGGAGATATATGCATTTGGAGGCTACAACAACAAAAAAGGCAATGCGGCAGGTTTTTACCGGTACCCTAACTCCATTCCCGCCGCAGTAAGAACAGGAGTACTCGCATTGTATCCGAATGGATTTCTGCCGGAGATCAACAGCAATGTGAATGATATTTCGGCAGCTGCCGGTTTGCGCGGAAAATTAGGTCAGTGGCGGTTTGATCTGAGTAACACTTTTGGCAAAAACAACTTTGACTATACCATCTCCAATTCTATCAACTACACACAGATCAACACGGCGACGATGATCCAGCGCGAGTTCAATGCCGGAGGGAATGGATTTTCCCAGAATACGATCAATCTGGATTTGAACAGAAAGTTGGAGGTTCTTTCGGGACTCAATGTAGGAGTCGGCGCCGAGCAGCGGACTGACAAATACACAATCACTGCGGGAGAAGAAGCTTCTTACAAAAACTATGATGTAGCTGCCGGAGTAGCGGCCGGGGCTCAGGTATTTTCAGGGTTCTTTCCTCAGAATGCAGGATCTCACTCGCGGAGCAGCGTTGCAGGCTATATAGACCTTGAACAAGACCTTACGAAAAAGTGGGTACTCAGTGCAGCCCTGCGCTTCGAGCATTATTCTGACTTTGGAAATACATTGAACTACAAGTTTGCTACACGTTACAAGATTACAGACGGAATTGCATTCAGGGCTTCGGCGAGCACGGGGTTCAGGGCTCCCTCTTTGCAGCAGCGATATTATGCCAAGACCAATACCCTTTTCGTTACGCAAAACGGCCAGCAGGTAGCGCAGGAAAGCGGCACCTTTACAAACGACAGTCGTCCCGCAGCTATTCTGGGTATCCCAAAACTGAAACAGGAAACCTCGCAAAGCTTTACAGTAGGAACAACCATTCAGGTTTCAAATGCATTGGAGCTCACTGTAGATGCATACCAGATTGACATTGACAACCGCATTGTACTCACCAATAACTTCAATGACGGCGGGAATGCAGATTTAAAGGCACAGCTTGCGGCAGCAAATGCAACTACTGCCAATTTCTTTTCCAATGCGGTAAATACTCGTTCCAGAGGAGTTGAGGGCGTACTTTCCTACCATACCAAATTCTCAGGTAATCAATCTTTGAAGGCTGTGCTGGCGGGTACTTTCATTCAAAATGAAGTAAAGAAAGGCGCTGACGGAAAACCTGTTATTCATGCGTCCGATATCCTGATCCAGACAAAACAGGTAAACACTTACTTCAACCGGGAAGATCAAAGCAGGTTTGAAGTGGCCAGTCCGAAGAACAAACAAAGCCTGACAGTCAATTACAATGCGGGAAAACTGGGCATTATGTTACGCGCCGTGCGCTTTGGCGAGGTTACTTACCTGGATCCAACCATAGACCCGAACAAGCCTGACTCCTGGCCTGTAAATGCATTGACAGGAAAGAAAGAAACGCTGGATCAAACGTTTGGCGCGAAAGTAGTTACTGATATCGCAGTGAATTACAACCTGACCAGGGGAATCAATCTGTCGGTGGGAGCGAATAATGTATTTGATGTGTACCAGGACAAACACACGCATTCAGGTAATGTGAGCCTTGGACGGTTTGTGTATTCGCGGCGCGTCCAGCAAATGGGTGTTAATGGAAGGTATATTTTTGCGAGACTCAATTTCAACTTTTGACAAATAAAAAAGAGCGGACGAAGCCATGCTGCTCCGCCTGCTCTTTTCCTTAGCTCTATGTTATATTGAAACCTGGTACTGCAAAGTCACAGCCCCGCGCCGGCCGCTTGCTTCCAGCTCATTGACAACATTGCTGTTGCGGTAAATGGGCCTGTTCTCATAGTTGAGCGACATTTTGCCGTTGTGTCCTTTGATCAGCCAGTTTAGCCCAACATTGAAAACACTCATTCCGTCACGAAGGCGTTCATAATCTGCATATTGCAGCGAAGCGTAAGGCATTAACGTACCATGACTGCCCAGTAATCCGTCTTTAAACTTAAACCCTGCCTGAGAATAGATCACACTGCCTGTTCCAAACATCGGATACGCATTTCCCTGGGTGCCGCTCGCACCGGAAATCGGCTGAGTAGTGCCGGTAGCAGGGTTCATAATTCCATTGTAGCGCAGGTAGCCTCTGCCGTAATCAGTATTAAAGTAACCTAAGTAGGCAGAAACAGCAGTACCTTTTACATTATCAACGGGCATATCCAGGTAAGCCGCCACCGACCACAGTGTCATATTGTGATACAGTGTGTCCGCACCTTCTCTTCTCCATGTTGCATTTTTACGGGCGTTGATACCGGCTTCGATGTTCAAAACCCGGCGTTTCCCGAGATAAGTACCTGCTAAGTACCCCGGGGTTGTGTTATCGTCGGTGTCAAAAATGTTGTAGATCAGCAATCCTTCAAACTGCTTATGATTGCCACGTTGTGAAAAGACTGCATTCTGATTAATTGCAGCCGGCGCTGACCCATTCGTTTCAACAGGGAAAGGATCTGCAACACCAACCCGGTAGTTTACCTTACCAATTTGTCCCCGGCTGTAAATAGCCAGCTTTCTGGCAAACTGGTCAGTTTGATCGACAGTCGCCTGCGCAAAAACAGGCACATCCATTGTCATGATAGAACCAATACCAGGTTGAGAAAACCGCGAGAATCCATTAACAATTGTCAACCCGCCCCCAAAACGAATGAAGCTCGTTCCTTTTCGCTGGATTTCATACTCGCCTAAAGCATCGTGAAAGAATGCAGCGACTTTCCTGTTGCTGGGCGTTCCGGCGTTATTATAGGCGGGGAAGGCACTTACCTTGTTGAAATTGTTCATTCCAAACTGGGTATAGAAGAAGATCCGGTCTGTGATTTGTCCGAACAGCTGCAAGCGGGTTCTGCGGAGCCCGATGTCGAATGTGTTTGTTTTTGGATCGCCAAGTACGGTAGTCCCGGGGTTACTTTCATTGAAACGGAACCATGCCTGATTCGTGAAAGTTACTTTTACATAATGTGAACCTGATTCGTTAAGATTGTACCGAATGTCAGTTCTGGTATTGTCGTCTGTTGGTTTTACCTGCGCCATTGCAACTGACGAGGTAAGCAAGAAAATAGAAAGTATTTTTTTCATTTGTTGACATGGATGTTTTTGCTAGCCTGAATCATAAGGCACGTTCGGGTAGTGCTATACTTGTTTTTTTGTGCATCTTCTCCCATGTTTTTGCCCAGGAAACACCGCCTTTGGTGAATTATTATTCTTCTGAATACAAAGCCCACAACCAAAACTGGGCGATCAGCCAGAGCTCCGACGGCATCATATATGCAGCCAATTCCGACGGTTTAATGGAGTATGACGGGGCAAGCTGGAAATTGTATCCCCTGCCCGACGGACAGATTGTGCGCGCAGTGCTTTGCGACGAAATTACCGTTGCGCCGCCACTTTCGGGCAAGACAAAGTTAAAACCTGTGCAGGAGCAACGCACTTACGTCGGTGGCTTTTCTGAATTTGGTTATTGGCTGCGAGCCGCTGACGGACAACTGAAATATCATTCACTCAGCAAAAAGGCCAATTTCAAAAGCCTCAAAACGGAGGAGATCTGGCATATTCTTAAAACGCCCAAATACATTTACTTTCAATCATTTGCCAAGATCTATCGGTACGACGGGCAAAAGCTTACGGAAATGCAGGCAGATGGTAATTTCATGTTCCTCCGCTATGTACACGATCGCGTGCTGGTGCCCGTTATCGATAAGGGAATTTATGAGTTAAAAGGAGAGAACTTTTCGCCGTTACCTGGAACAGAGACGCTCGCGACCTCGATAATCTCCTCCATTCTGCCGCTGCCCGGAAAGCGGATTCTCATCACTACTACAAAAAACGGTCTTTTCATCTGGCAAAACGGCGTACTATCTCCCTGGCAGATCCCCGTTTCAGAGGAATTGAAGCAAAACATCATCAACAAAGCTATCATACTCTCCCGGGACAGCAGCCTTGCGATCGGTACCATTCAGAATGGGGTTTATATCTTGAAGAAAAATGGTGAAGTCAGGTACCGGTTTAACAAAGAAACCGGTCTTCAAAACAACACTGTAATTGCGCTCAATGAGGATAACCACCAGAAGCTATGGATTGGAATGGATCAGGGAATCAGCCTGGTAGCTATGTCCTCTCCGGTTATTTCATATCAAACGAGTGACAATCCGCTTGGCTCCACTTACGCGGCGGCTATCTGGCGCGGTAAGCTTTACGTGGGTTCAAACAAGGGGGTTTTTGTTAAAAAATGGCTCTCGTCCGAACCCTTTCGAGCAGTTCCCGGACTCGAAGGACAGACGTGGATGCTGAAAGTGTTTGACGATCAGCTGCTTTGCGGCCACAATGACGCTACGTATAGTATTGAAGAGAATGGGATCAGAAAGGTTTCAAATATTACCGGGGGCTGGATTATGCTGCCGATAAAAAGCGGAAACGATACGTTGCTACTGCAAGGCGCATACAATGGGCTGCATACTTACAAAAAAAATACACAGAATCGCTGGACCTATGCATATCCTGTAAGAGGGGTACCCCCTACTCCGATCCGCCAGATTGTGGAGGATAAGAATGGGTTTTTCTGGCTCGCACATGCTTACAAGGGACTTTTCCTAAGCCAGCTAACGCCCCGCCTTGACTCTGCGCTGAAATGGCGGGAATTTAGGGCACCGGCGAACATACCCAGCGAGTTTTCAGTCGAGCTGTTTAACTGGCGGAACAAAATCCATATCAGATCCGCCAATACATTCTTGGAACCCGCAGGCCAGGAAAGTCTGAAAAGCAGCGCCGATTTCATGCCTGAAGAAGAACCATTTAAGGTTCGTACCGGCATTGGCGACGACTGGTTTAAGGTTTTCATGAACAGGGTTACCTTCTATTCCCCAGGCCAGAAACCCCGTGATCTGTCATTGAAATTGATCCGGAACAGCGAGACAATTATTCCGGTGACGAACACGCATTATTTCTTTTGTCTGGACAATGGATATGCGCTTTATGACAGATCATCAGATATTGATGCCGGCGCAACCGACTCTGCGCCCATTATCCGCAGAGTTGCGAACCTCCGCAATTTGTCAGAAACCTATTCAGTAAGCAACATTCCCCGTTTGCCCAGTAATGTACGCGCAATCCGCATTTCGTACTCAGTCCCCGAATATGGCCGTAACATTCAGTACAGGTATCGTTTGAAAGGCCTGACAGATCAATGGTCGGAATGGACGGACCAAAGCTTTGTTGAATTCACCAACCTGGAATCCGAGGATTATGTTTTCGAAGTCCGGAGCAGCCTCAATGACCTGGTCGCCTCCTACCGCTTCAGTGTTCAGCCGCTCTGGCGGGAGACCCTGCTGGCGAGAAGCTTATTCACCATTTTGATTGTAACCGCATTATTTGGCTTGATCTTTTACCAGGAGAAGCGCCTGGCGCGGCACCGCAGAAGGCTGATCGAAGAGCAGGAAGAGAAGCTGCGACAGCAGCGGCTTTCCAGCGAGCGGCAGATCATGCAGATCCAGAATGAGAAGCTGCAAAGTGAGATCCAGAGCAAGAGTCAGCAGCTGAGCAATGTTGCGATTAACGTGGTACGCAAAAATGAGATCCTGGAAGAGATAAGTAACGAGCTCAAACAGGTCAAAGCTGAGCTTGGGCACCAGCTGCCTAACATCCATTATCAGAAGCTGCTGCACAGTATCGAGCGCAATGTTGCAGGCAAGGATGACTGGGAGCTTTTTGAACAAAACTTTGACGAAGTACACGAACAATTCTTCAAGCGGCTCCGCCAGATATCTCCGACAATTTCACCATCCGAGCTCAGGCTTGCTGCCTGTTTACGCATGAATTTGTCCACCAAGGAAATGGCGCCTGTACTTGGGATTTCTATCCGTGGTGTGGAAATAAAGCGCTACCGCCTCCGCAAAAAACTAGGATTGAGCAACGACGACAATCTGGTACAGTTTATGATGGATGTTTGATCCGATTGGATTTATCCGCTACAAAGCCGCTTTTGTTTTTACAAACCTTGCATTATTCCCAGTGATGTAGTGGTGATGTAGTGCTTTTCTTGATTTCCCTCTCTCTTCGGATTTAAATTTGAAGTCAATTAATTCTTTTAATAGTTCAATCAACTTTATAGATACCAAATGAAAACTACTGTACGGTTACTGTACATGCTTGTTTTTCTGGCAATGGGAACTTCCTCTTTTGCCCAGGAAATAGATGTGACAGGAAAGGTAACATCCGCAGCAGACGCTTCGCCACTTCCGGGAGCAAGCGTGCTTATAAAGGGGACTACAACGGGCGTTCCTACTGATGCCGAGGGGAACTACGCAATCAGGGTTCCTTCGGGACAGGCGGTGCTGGTATTCTCAATGATCGGAATGACTGCTCAGGAAATTACAGTGGGCACGCAAACCGTCATCAACGTAGGACTTGAGGAGGATGCCAAGGCACTCAATGAAGTGGTCGTGGTAGGTTATGGCACCCAGCGGAAGCTCGATGTAACAGGCTCTGTGGTGCAGATTAAAGGTGAGGACATTTCAAGACAGCCTTCGATGAATGCGGTGAGCGGCTTGCAGGGAAAAGTAGCAGGTGTGCAGATCAACAACTCCGGAAAGCCCGGTGAAGCACCGCAGATCCGGATCAGAGGCGTAGGTACTGCCTATGGAAGCGCTAACCCGCTTTATGTGGTAGACGGTGTCTGGTTCGACGATATCAGCTTTCTGAACTCAGGCGATATCGAAAGTATGAACATCCTGAAAGATGCTTCCAGCCAATCCATTTACGGTGTGCGGGCAGCAAACGGGGTAGTTCTGATTACGACGAAAAAGGGTAAATCAGGCAAAGCGGTTGTGGACTACAACGGTTTTGTCGGTTTCCAGAAGGTAACGAATCAGGTCAAAATGGCGAATGCAAAAGAATACGCTACGATGGTCAACGAGCTGAGCAACATCAATGGCAAGGAAAATATCCTGGATCCAAACCAGTTCGGCGAAGGTACTGACTGGTACGATCAGATTTTGAGGACTGCCAAGATTACCAATCACCAGCTTTCTATCAGCGGCGGTGGCGAGAAATCGAGCTATAACTTCTCACTAGGTTACCTGGATCAGGATGGTGTTGTTCAGAAAAACAATTTCAAACGTTACACTGCGCGTCTTCAAAACGATTTTCAGGTGTTGAAGAGCTTGAAAGTGGGTTACACTGCAACAGGTTCTTTCAGTAAGTCGAAAGACGAAGCAGCTGGAATTTTCCGCGAGTTGTATACTGCTGCCCCGATTGTGCCTGTGTATAGAGAAGATGGTTCCTATGGTGATCCGAATGATTTTAATCTGGGCGACGCCAACAACTTTAACCCACAGGTTACCATTGACTACTACAATCAGAATACCAAGAAGACCTTATTGACAGGTAATGCGTACGCGGAGTTCTCCCCTATAACTGGTCTTACATTCAGAACAAGTTTAGGCGGCAGGTACTCGCAAGATGAAACCCGTTATTATAACCCGGAATATGTGGCGACTTTCAAGCAGCGTAATACCACGAGCTTGCTTAGATTTACCCGCCCACAAACGCGCTACTGGATTTTTGAAAATACTTTAACGTATACCAAAGAATTCGGACAGCATAGCTTCACTGCCCTGCTAGGTCAATCAGCGCAGCGTGACCAATTCTACGAGATGACTGCAAGTGCATTGAACGTTCCTTATAACAGTGAAGGCGACTTGTACCTCTCGCTGGGTAATGCAAATGGTCGCAATATCGAGGACAAAGGTGATCTGGGAACTTACGCTTCTTACTTCGGTCGGATAAACTACTCCTTTGGCGATCGTTACCTGCTCAATGCCTCACTTCGTGCTGACGGTTCTTCCAAATTTTATCAGGGAGGAAATGCATGGGGCTATTTCCCATCTATCGGAGCGGGCTGGGTGATCAGTAATGAAGGTTTTATGAAAGATCAGACTTTCTTCGATAACCTGAAACTGAGAGGTAGCTGGGGTAAAATAGGCAATGCATCTGTGCCTTCAAATCTGTCTACGCTTACGGTGGCAACTGGTGGTAATCTGGCGGCGATATTTGGTAACAACCTGGTGAACACTGGTGCCAGCATTAATACCATCATCCCTCCCACTACTTACTGGGAACGCGGCGTAGGTACTGACGTGGGTTTAGAAGCCGCTTTCCTGAAATCACGACTGACAGTTGAACTTGATTATTACATCAAGAAAACGGAAAGAGCAATCTTTGATATCCCTGTATTGGCCTCCATTGGTACACAATCAGGAAATATCGTGGGTAACCAGGCTGATTTCCAGAACAAGGGCTTTGAGTTTGCTTTGACCTGGAGAGACGAGATCGGCAAAGATCTTTCTTACAGCATCGGCTTCAATGGCGGCTTCAACGAGAACACGGTACTTGCAGTATCCAGTGGTGCTAATCCGATATATGACGGTGGCGTAGGACTTACCAGCGGCGCACGCGCAACCCGTACCCGGGTAGGCGATCCTATCGGTTCCTTTTACGGCTATGTGGTCGACGGGATTTTCCAAAATCAGGATGAAATCGCCAACTCAGCGCAGCCAACTGCTAAACCTGGTGATTTCCGGTACCGTGATATAACTGGCACCTCGGGCACGCCGGACGGGGCTATTACAGGTCTGGACAGACAGGTGATCGGCAATCCAAACCCCAAGTTCACCTACGGGATCAATACGAACTGGAACTATAAGAACCTGGATCTGATGCTTGACTTCCAAGGTGTTGCCGGGGTAGACATTTACAATGCAAACCTGGGCTGGCGCTATGGTAATGAGAACTTCACCAAGGATTTTTATGACAATCGCTGGCATGGAGAAGGAACTTCCAATACCTATCCTTCTGCTAACATTGGTGGTGGTGTAAACTACTCTCCTAGTACTTTCTATGTGCAGAGCGGAAATTATTTCAGGGTGCGGAATGCGCAGCTTGGTTACACAATGCCGCAATCATTTAACGAGAAACTTAAAATCCGGAAGCTGAGAATCTATGCGAATGCGCAGAATGCATTGAACTTTTTCAAATACAAAGGATTGTCGCCGGAAGTGAGAGCAGATGAGAACAAGCCGACACGGGCTGGAATCGACGCGAATGTGTATCCGCTATCGGCTACTTACAACTTCGGTATCAATGTTACTTTCTAATATCAGAATCAACATGAATCACATAGAATTTAAAAACCATATCAGAAAAGCCGGCTTGTATTTCGGACTGGCTGGTATGCTGATTATTCCATCGGCTTGCAATGAGAGCTTTCTGGACACTGACCCGCAGGGAAAACAAGCAGGAGCCGTTTTTTGGCAAAATGAAGATGACGCAACAAAAGCTGTCAATGCGATGTATGCCAATCTCAGGAGCTGGAACAACACGGCATTTGCTGCGATCTCCATTGAAAGCGTAGGTTCCGACGATGCTGAGAAAGGTTCGACGGCGTCCGATGCGCCATTCTTCAATCAATACGACGAATTTACGGTTGGTTCAACGGACGGACAGCTGCTTGGATTCTGGGAAGGTCAGTACCAGAACATCAACTATGCCAACCAGGTAATTACCAACATTCCGGCAATCAGCATGGATGAGGCACTTAAAGCCCGCTATATCGCAGAAGCCAAGTTTGTCCGCGCTTATTCGTACTTCCGCCTGGTGAGGGCTTTTGGTGATGTACCGCTCCGCCTGACATTACCGAAGGATGCGACCGAATATAACATACCGCGCACTCCAAAGGCAGAAGTTTATGCGGCCATTGAACAGGATCTGACAGACGCTGCCGCAGTATTGCCGCTAAGCTACAGTGCAGCGGATCTTGGCCGTGTAACAAAAGGAGCTGCACAATCGCTGCATGCGAAGGTGGCAATGTACCAGGCTAAATGGCAGCAGGTATTTGACTTGACCAATCTGGTGATTGCTTCGGGTCAATATTCACTTTTCCCTTCGTACGAGGCGCTTTTCCGAGTTCCGAACGAAAATTCTGTTGAGTCAATTTTTGAGATCCAGAATGCATTGATCGAATCAAATAAAGATGCTTCCAACTCGCAGTATTCCCAGGTTCAGGGAGTGCGTGGTGTGGTTGGAGGCGGCTGGGGCTTCAATGTACCGACAAAAGCATTGGCTGATTCATTTGAAACAGGCGACCCAAGACGTGATGCAACTATCATTTTCCGGGGCGAAACAACGCCTGCAGGTGATGTAATTCCTGCTGTCGGCGACAATCCGATGTATAATCAGAAATCCTACGTTCCATTCAGCATGTTTATCACAGGCTTCAACGAGGGTGCTCAGCAGAATATACGTGTAATCCGTTATGCCGAAGTACTGCTCATGAATGCAGAAGCTGCGAACGAACTGGGAAACACTACTCAGGCACTTGCATCACTTGAAATGGTACGTGCCCGGGCCAGAGGTACTTTGAAAAATGTACTGCCAAAAGTTACAACCACGAACCAGGCAGCTTTGCGGAACGCGATCTGGCACGAGCGGCATGTAGAGCTGGCAATGGAGTTTGACAGATACTTCGATGTGATCCGTCAGGGAAGAGCTGCCCAGATCTTTGGACCAAAAGGCTGGAAAGCAAATAAGAACGAAGTATGGCCTATTCCGCAAAACGAGATAGACCTGAGCGGAGGGCTGCTGACGCAGAATCCGGGGTACTGATTTAATGAGTGAATGACTGAATGACTGAATGTGTGAAAAGATTTGGAAGTATTGTTTTTGCTGGGTTTTTGGTTTGGTTTGGGATTTCCTGTGATACAAAGGATGATCCTGAACCACCGTCTCCCGTGAAGCCTCCCTCTTTCACATTGCGCAGCTTGGAAATGGACGGTGCATTTTCAGGCTTTGAATACAAAAATGTGAACCTGAAACCCAATCTCAGGTTCACATTTTCATCCGCTCTCAGCAACGCTTCCCTTGCTAGTGGACTTACTTTCGTGTCAAGATCAGGGGAGAAAGTCCCATTCTCGGCCAGCCTCGAAAATGGAGATAGTACCATCGTAATCGTCCCGAGCAACAATCTCGAATACCTTAATGCTTATACGGTATCAGCCACCACGGCCTTGAAATCGAAAACGAATACCGCTCTGTCAGATGCTGTTACTTTAAACCTGAATACCCGGCTCGATAGTACCAACAAATTCCCGGTTATCACGGATGAAGCATTGCTAAGTCTGGTACAACAGCAAACTTTCAAATACTTCTGGGACTTTGCGCATCCGGTAAGCGGACTCGCAAGAGAACGGAACAGTTCGGGTGACGTTGTTACCAGCGGTGGAAGTGGGTTCGGAATCATGACCATCCCGATTGCGATTGAACGAAAGTTTATCACCCGTGCAGCTGGACTGGAAAGAATGCAGAAGATTACCGCATTCCTGAAAGACAAAACGCAGAAGTTTCACGGCGCATTTCCGCACTGGCTCAATGGCGCTACCGGCTCGGTGGTTCCGTTTAGTGAGAGGGATAACGGCGCTGATTTAGTTGAAACTTCTTTCTTAATCCAGGGACTGCTTACCGCCCGGCAATATTTCAATGCTAACAATGCAGCTGAGAGCAAATTGCGGGCCGATATCAATACGATCTGGGAGAAAGTTGAATGGGATTGGTTTACGAAAAACAAAGAAAACGTACTCTACTGGCATTGGAGCCCTACTTTCGGCTGGGAAATGAACCATCAGATCCGCGGCTGGAATGAATGCCTGATCACTTACATGCTTGCTGCCTCCTCTCCTACGCACAGTATTACGAGAGAGGTTTATGATAAAGGCTGGGCAAACTCCGGCGGCTTGAAGAATGGGAACAGCTATTTCAACATTCCTCTGCCTTTAGGTGAGCCTTACGGAGGTCCGCTGTTTTTTTCGCATTATTCATTTTTAGGTTTGAATCCGACCGGACTTCAAGATCAGTACGCCGATTATTTTACCCAAAACAAAAATCATACATTAATCAATTACAACTACTGCATCGCCAATCCTCGTGCATTCTACGGGTACAGCGATCAATGCTGGGGATTGACCGCCAGCGACATTCCTGGCGGTTATAGCGCCAACTCACCAGCCAATGACCGGGGCGTGATCACACCTACTGCGGCACTATCAGCATTTCCTTATACACCGGCGGAGTCGATGAAAGCCTTGAAATTCTTCTACTATAAACTGGGAGATAAGACATGGGGCGAATACGGGTTCCATGATGCATTCTCATTGAAGGACCTCTGGTTTGCAGACTCCTACCTGGCTATTGATCAAGGGCCGATTGTCGTAATGATCGAAAATCACAGAAGCGGGCTGCCCTGGAAGCTGTTTATGGCTAATCCGGAAGTAAAATCCGGCCTCAAAAAGCTGGGATTTACAAGCCCGAATATCAATTAAGAAATTTAACTACTCAATTATGAAGTTATCCTGCTATTACCTAATAGGACTATTGCTGCTATTCGCGAAAGTGGATTGTCATGCTCAGAAGAAAAAGAATACTACTGCGAAAGCAGAAGCTTTCAATGCAGCTGCGAGGCCGAAAAACTTGTCGGATACTGCATTGCTCGAACTGGTTCAAAAGCAGACTTTCCGTTACTTCTGGGAATTTGGCCACCCGGCAAGCGGTATGTCACGCGAGCGAAGCGATATCGCTTTTGATTATGGCGACGAGGTAGTTACAACAGGCGGAACCGGTTTCGGCGTGATGGCGATGATTGTCGCGGCCGAAAGAAAATGGCAGCCGCGCGACTCGGTAGCTGCGCGCTTGTTGAAAATGGTAAAGTTTCTTTCAAAGGCTGATCATTACCACGGCATTTTCCCGCACTGGCTCAATGGAGCAACCGGAAAAACGATCCCATTCGGCAGAAAAGACGATGGCGGCGATTTGGTTGAGTCTTCATTTCTGTTCCAGGGATTACTTGCAGCAAGGCAATATTTCGATGGTGAAAACGATTTGGAACGTGATCTGCGCAACCGCATTCAGTGGCTTTGGAGTGAGGCAGAATGGGATTGGTATACGCGGGGAAATCCAAATCAGCTGTACTGGCATTGGAGTCCGAATCATGGCTGGGCTATGAATTTCGAGCTGCGTGGCTACAATGAAACCCTGATTACGTACATACTGGCCGCAGCTTCACCGCGCTACCCGATTTCCGAGCAGGTGTACCATAAATGCTGGGCGCAGAGTGATCATTTTAAAAATGGGAAAGAGTATCACGGGGTAAAGCTGCCGCTTGGTTTCGATTACGGTGGTCCATTGTTTTTTGCTCACTATTCATTTCTAGGATTGGATCCCCGCCAGCTGAAAGACCAGTATGCCGACTACTGGGAGCAGAATGTAAACCACACTCTCATCAACTATAAACATTGTGTGGCCAACCCTGGTAAGTTCAAAGGTTATGGTGAAAATAGCTGGGGACTGACTGCCAGTGATACTTACAATGGATACAATGCACATTCGCCAACAAACGATTTCGGTACCATTACACCTACTGCCGCACTTTCCTCATTTCCTTATACTCCAAAAGAATCGATGAAAGCGCTTCGCCACTTTTACGATGATCTGGGGGATAAGATATGGAGTGAATACGGTTTTGTGGATGCGTTCAACGAGTCGCAAAACTGGTACGCAAAATCGCATTTAGCCATTGACCAGGGCCCCATTATCGTGATGATTGAGAATTACCGCACAGGCTTGATATGGAAGCTTTTTATGAAAGATCCCGATATTCAGTCGGGCCTGAAAAAGCTAGGGTTTGAGAGTCCCGCATTGCAGGTAAGCAGTAAAAATTAATCAGTTTTTGACCTAAATTAACCGAAAGACCAGCCACTCGCTGGTCTTTCGGTTTTATAGAATATAATTGTATCTTGATGGTGCTTTTTTGATACGAAGTGCTGGAAAGTGCTTTTCTGATCATCACAAACACTTTTTAACTATGAATCTCCTCTACAAAAAGGTCTGCCGGGTTTTTCTGCTTAACCTGATCTTTGCATCTGCTCATGCCCAGCTATGGCAGGTTTCAAAGCCAGAGAATCTTCCGGTGAAACGGCATGAAAATGCAATGGCGACTGCCAATGGGAAGCTCTACCTTTTAGGGGGACGAGGTATCAAGCCGGTAGACGAATATGATTTCATGAAAGATGCATGGACCAGCCTGGCGGAAACTCCGCTCGAAATGAGCCACTTTCAGGCAGTTACCTATAAAAACGAGATCTACGTACTTGGCGCATTTACCGGCGGCTACCCGCACGAGATCCCGATTCCCGACATTTACATTTTCAATCCCGTCAAAAACGAATGGCGAAAAGGTGCGTCTATTCCGGAAAACCGGCGGAGAGGCGCGGCTGGTGCATTTGTAATGAATGACAAAATCTATCTCGTGTGCGGTATTCAGGATGGACATTGGGACGGACAGGTTACCTGGTTCGACGAGTTTGATCCGGCCAAGGGTACCTGGAAAACGCTACCCGATGCGCCCCGCCCAAGAGACCATGTGCAGGTAGCTGTGCTTGACAATAAGCTGTATGTTGCCGGCGGCAGATTGTCCACTGCAAGAATCAATCAGGTACTGAATACGGTAATCGCGGAAGTAGATGTTTTTGATTTCAAAACTGGCAAATGGACTACGCTACCTGCTGAAAATAACCTGCCTACTTTACGGGCCGGGAATATGACCGTTGTTTATGAGAACAAGTTAGTCGTAATCGGAGGAGAAAGTGACGCGCATGTCGAGGCGCATAATGAAGTGGAAGCTTTCAATCCAAAGACAAATAAATGGGAAAATTTACCTTCGCTGCACCAGGGCCGCCACGGTACCGGGGCGGTAATTTTGAATAAAAAGATATTCATCGCAGCAGGCTCCGCCAACCGGGGAGGCGGGCCGGAACTGAACGATATGGAAGTACTGAATAAATAATTAATCCAAACCTACCGAATGAACCTACGCCATTCCATGTTGCTGCTGCTGCTATCTGCGGCAGCTCCCGGCTTTTCACAAGATCAGAAATTCACACACGCCGACACATTGCGAGGCGCCATCACACCGCAGCGTGCGTGGTGGGATTTGACTCACTACCATCTCAAAGTCACACCTAATGCAAAGGACAGTACTTTAACAGGCAGTACTTCGATCACTTACAAGGTCCTTCAACCGAACCAGCGCATTCAGGTTGACCTGCAACAACCGCTTCAAATCAGCAAGGTGACCCAGGACGGAGAATCGCTGGAATTCAGACGCGACGGTAATGCATTCTTTATTGACCTAAAGAAAAAACAGGAAGCGGGTAATACCGAAACAATTGAAGTATTCTATTCGGGTAAACCGCGGCTGGCCAAAAATCCGCCCTGGGACGGTGGCGTGCAATGGATACCCGACGGAAAAGGCAATACGATGATCTCTACCTCCTGCCAGGGACTGGGGTCCAGTGTGTGGTGGCCTTGCAAGGATCACATGTACGACGAGCCCGACAGCATGAAGATCAGCATAACGGTCCCGAAGAATATGACCGACGTTTCAAATGGAAATTTGCTGTCGGTTGTAGATAACGACGACAATACCCGCACCTTCAATTGGGCTGTAAAGAACCCGATCAACAATTACGGTGTGAATATGAATGTAGCCGAATACGTAAGCTGGAAGGAGACTTACAAAGGCGAAAAAGGGGATTTGCAACTCAGTTACTATGTTCTTCCTAAGAATCTGGAAAAAGCGAAAGAGCAATTTAAGCAAGCGCCCATGATGCTGAAAGCCTTCGAGCACTGGTTCGGACCTTACCCTTTTTACGAAGACGGCTACAAGCTGGTGGAAGTACCTTATCTGGGAATGGAGCACCAGAGTTCTGTAACTTATGGAAATGGTTATCAAATGGGTTACCGCGGGAAAGATCTTTCAGGTACCGGCTGGGGGTTGAAATGGGACTTTATTGTCATTCACGAAAGCGGGCATGAATGGTTTGCCAACAACATTACTTACAAGGATGTCGCCGATATGTGGGTCCATGAAAGCTTTACCAACTACTCGGAAAACCTCTATACTGAATACTATTTTGGTAAAAAGGCGGGTTCCGAATACGTTATTGGTACGCGGAAGCTAATTGCCAATGATACACCGATCGTGGGGATCTATGGCGTCAATCAGGAAGGATCGAAGGATATGTACTATAAAGGCGGTAACATGCTGCACACGATCAGGCAGGTTGTCAATGACGACGAAAAGTGGAGACAGGTTTTGCGCGGGCTGAATAAAACTTTCTACCACCAAACCGTTGACGGTGCTCAGATCGAGGCTTATGTAAGTGAAAAATCAGGCAAAAAGCTAAGTAAGGTATTCGACCAGTACCTGCGCGATACTCGCATTCCTACATTGGAATATGCATTCGGATCAAAAGGGTTGCAGTACCGGTGGAGCAATGTGGTTGACGGCTTTGATATGCCCGTGAAAGTTCAGATAGGCACTGGAAAAGAAGATTTCATCTACCCGACTACTGAATGGAAGACGCTTAAAACAAAGTCAGAAAAGACGCTTACAGTTGACCAGAACTTTTACGTGGAAGCAAAAGAAGTAAAAGCTTCTTTATAAATCCCAACACTCCATGATCAGCATATCACCTTTTTGAGCAGAGATTTTGACCAAACCATCGGACTCGGCTTCGTTACTGTTGCCGGCCCGGTGGCCAAGGGTAAGTGTTTCGTTTTTCAGGTTGTATTTTAAACCAACAGTTTCAATGCCTTCCACAACTCCAACAGGTATCAATGAAATGGGCGTACCTGCCACATACCATTTTTCGAAAGTACCTGTAAGTGGAAATATCTTGGAGTAATCGTCGAACATCACCAGCCTGATCTTTTCTTTATACCGAACCAGATTGGTTATGTTTGTGATTGCGTGATCGGCCCGGCGCCCGGTTGCCCACACGATATTAGCCGCTGGAAAACCCCGTTCGATCAGAAAATCAATGCCTTTTTCAAGATCAGTCTTCTCCGTATCCGGCGTATTGACAATTTCAAGTGGATGTTGACGCTCGCGGATGGCTTCGAAATCATGCGGATCATCGAAGTCACCAAGCCAGACATCAATCTTGATCCCGAGCTCCAATACGCGATAAATCGCATTATCCAGCACAACGATAAACGGGCTCCATTCAAGCAGCTGTCCGAGCAGTTCTTCGCTGCAAGCTTCTCCGTTGGCGATAATCAACGCCGGCTCCTGTTTTTCTTTTACTATATGGTGCGAGGACATTTCAATTTTTCAAACTTCTGATCAGCATAGTTAATTCATCAAAGCGCTGATCCATTTTAATTTCAAGTTGATCAAGCCTGCCTTCAACTTTATCAAGCCGCGCTTCCAACTTATCCATCCGCACTTCCAACCTGTCAATGCGGATTTCCAGACGATCGACTTTGTCTTCCAGCTTGTCAAGCCGAATTTCCATATTAGCAATCCTGTTTTCCACCCGGATGAAGTTTTCCCTCATTTCGGCAAAGCCGGTGTATACCAGCGTTGTTAGCGTCGCCAGGCCAGTTGCTATCATTTCAATCTGTTTTCCGTGTTCAACAAGGCTGATTTCCGCCAGATCAATCCGTTCCTCTATAAACATATTCGTGTGCGTTAGTAAGTGTAGTGCTGATAAGATGCCAGCAATATCCTTACAAAAACGACAACGAACAATCTATTAATGAAGCAATTTTCTAACGGTTCAAACCCCCAATTCCTTCGCCTTATTCCAATATGCGTCCATTTCTTCAAGCGTCATATCTGAAAGCGATTTCCCGTCCGCTTTGGAGGCTTCTTCCAGGTATTGGAAGCGCCGGATAAACTTTTTATTAGTTCTTTCCAACGCTGTTTCCGGATTGATATCCACAAAACGGGAATAGTTGACAAGTGAGAAAAGCAGGTCGCCGAATTCTCCTTCCGCTTCTTTCTGGTTAATCGCTTCGCCGGATGCAATGTCAAAATTGGCTTTAAATTCTTGCAATTCCTCCTCCACTTTTTCCCAAACCTGCTGCTTCTCATCCCAGTCAAACCCTGCCCCTCTTGCTTTTTCCTGAATGCGCATTGCTTTTACCAACGCGGGCAAAGAGGCAGGTACGCCAGAAAGAACGGACTTATTACCTTCCTTTAACTTTAATTTTTCCCAATTTTGCTTCACTGCTTCTTCCGAATCCGCTACGGTGTCTCCGTAAATATGCGGGTGCCGGGAGATCAGCTTGTCACAAATTCCATTCAACACATCCTTTATGTCAAAAGTATAGACTTTTTCAGGACTATTCTCGGAGGCTATTTTGGCGTAAAAAATCAAATGCAGCATCACATCGCCAAGCTCTTTCTTGATTTCCGGCAAATCGTTTTCAAGGATTGCATCTGAGAGCTCATAAGTCTCCTCGATCGTCAGGTGCCGCAAACTCTCCAGGGTTTGCTTCCGGTCCCAGGGACATTGCTCCCGAAGCTCGTCCATAATTGTTAACAGCCGGTCAAATGCCATAAGCTGTTGCTGGCGCGCTTCTGTCAGCTCACTGAATTGTTTTTCCATACAACAAATATAAAGCTGAACCAGGTCAGTTTCCGACCAGGGAAGGAATTTGAAAGCTCGTTTGAATGAGGTTACTCGCGCATTTGGCAATAATCTTGCCTTCGGGAGTAGTGAGCCTGCCTTCTACATGAATAATGTTTTTGCCAACCCGTACGACATTGGAATGTGCGATGAGCACATCGCCCGGAAATGCCGGATTCAGAAAGTCGCAGTTGAGGTTGACAGAAGTAAATGCATACTCCCTTCCGAGCGCGAACACCATCGTGCCCACAATTTCGTCCAGGATGGTAGCCGCCATTCCACCGTGCAACGTACCCATCGGATTACACATATCCGGCCTCACGAGATACTCGATCTGCATCATTCCCTCTTCGATACTCAGCAGCTTCCCATTCAGCCACTGCGCGACGGGAGAGAAATTCTGCTGCATATTCTTGCCGATATACTGGCGCAAAAAACTGATACGTTCGTTTTCCATCATGATGAAGATCCGGGTTCCTGAATGCAAAAAGCTATATTACCCAACCCGGAAAAGTTAGATTTTAAAAATAGTAATTATCGTAGAAACATCTATGATTCAGAGTCAATATTGTGGATTTAATTGCTATGTTTTGAAGGTTATTGCTACCTTTACCGGAGTTTTTGCCAGAGATAAAAGCATACCCATATATGAATTTTACGTTATCGCAGGTTCCTGACCGTACCCAAAAACCCCGTGAAAAGGGATTGACAATGGTAATGGATAAAGGGCTCAGTATCAGGGAAACAGAGGATATGTTATCAACTTCATCTCCTTACATTGATATCGTAAAGCTGGGCTGGGCAACTTCTTATGTCAGCCCTAATCTCAATGAAAAGCTGGCAGTCTACAAAAGCGCCAACATTCCGGTTTATTTCGGCGGCACTTTATTCGAAGCCTTTGTTGTAAGAAACCAATTTGACGATTACCGGAAGCTGCTTGACAAATATGATCTTAAGTACGCAGAAGTATCTGACGGTTCGATTGAAATGCCTCAGGATGTTAAATGCGAATACATCAACAAGCTGTCCAAGCAGGTGACTGTGCTCTCAGAAGTAGGCTCGAAGGACGAAAACAAGATTATCCCTCCTTATAAATGGATTCAGCTTATCAAATCCGAATTGCAGGCCGGCGCGTGGAAAGTAATCGGTGAAGCCCGCGAGTCTGGTAATGTCGGCTTGTTCCGGGCAAGCGGTGAAGTGCGCCAGGGCCTGGTGGAAGAGATCCTGACTGAAATCCCGTTTGAAGATATGCTTTGGGAGGCGCCGCAGAAATCGCAGCAAGTTTGGTTTGTAAAACTGCTGGGTGCCAACGTAAATCTCGGCAATATCGCGCCAAGTGAGCTGATCCCGCTCGAAACAATCCGCCTGGGATTGCGCGGGGACACTTTCAACCACTTCCTGAATGCGAAGACCAAACAAAAATGGAAAATTGATTCCAAATAATTAAGACGCATTTTTCACTCACCTAATTTTAGCTATGGAATTTCTGAGGCAGTTTATTGACATTTTCCTCCATCTTGACAAGCACCTTTTTGACATTGTCCAGGAATACGGAACACTTACTTATCTGATCCTTTTTCTGATCGTATTTACGGAAACCGGCCTGGTAATCATGCCGCTTTTACCTGGGGACTCGCTGTTATTTGCTGCCGGCGCCATTGCTGCCAATGAAACCACTGGACTGAATGTATGGCTGATCATTATCTTACTGATTATAGCCGCATTGCTGGGGGATAACCTTAACTATTTTGTGGGTAAAAAACTAGGCGGGGAAATCAAGAAGCGAGAACGCATTCTTTTCCTGAAAAGGGAATACCTGGAAAAAACCGAGGCATTTTATGAAAAGCATGGCGGAAGCACCGTGATCATGGCGCGGTTCATTCCAATCGTGCGCACAGTAGCACCATTCGTGGCAGGTGCGGGAAGTATGAACTACTCCAAATACATCATCTACTGTATCCTTGGTGCTATATTGTGGGTACCCTCATTAACGCTCCTTGGCTTCTTTTTCGGAAACATGGAAATCGTTAAGAAGAACTTCGAACTGGTTATCTTCGGAATCATCGGGTTCTCGTTACTGCCAATGATTTTCGGCTACTTCAAAAGCAAATTCGCAAAGCCGAAGGTGGCTTAGTAGACTTCGGCTGTCGGCTATCGACAGTCGGCTATAAGTGTTCCGCTCTGAGCCGTTGGCTATTAGCTGTTAGCCATTAGCTCTTTTAAAAATTTAATAAAAATGCCTGGCTTTTCAACCAGGCATTTTTGTTGTACTTTGATCTCTATTTTGGGCTAAAAGCTAAAAGCTAAAAGCTAAAAGCTAAAAGCTAAAAGCTAAAAGCTAAAAGCTAAAAGCTAACAAGCCGAAGTCTGACAGCCGACAGCCGACGTTTCCCTCTCAACTTCTCGAATAATTCGGCGCTTCCTTCTGAATCATGATATCGTGCGGGTGACTTTCTTTTACGCCGGCTGAGGTAATTTTTACGAACTGGGCTTTTTGCAAAGTTGCAATGTCTCCCGCTCCGCAATAGCCCATTCCTGCCTTCAAGCCGCCTACCATTTGATATACAATCTCAGACACTTTTCCTTTGAATGGAACGCGACCGACAATTCCTTCCGGTACAAGCTTTTTCACATCGTCTTCCGCATCCTGAAAATACCGGTCTTTTGAACCATCTTCCATTGCTTCCACCGAGCCCATTCCGCGGTATGCCTTAAACTTCCTGCCTTCGTAAATTACAATTTCACCCGGCGCTTCATCGCTTCCAGCCAGCATTGAACCGATCATGATTGTGCTTGCTCCGCCAGCCAGTGCTTTCGTCATATCTCCTGAGAAACGAATACCTCCGTCAGCAATTACAGGCACATCGGTTCCTTTCAATGCTTCGGCCGCCCACATTACTGCGGTAAGCTGCGGCACTCCGATACCTGCGATAATACGTGTAGTACAAATACTTCCTGGTCCCACTCCTACCTTCACAGCATCAGCGCCTGCGTCTGCTAGTGCTTTGGCGCCTTCGCCAGTGGCCACGTTGCCAGCAATTACATCGAGTTTCGGGAATTGGGCTTTTACAGACTTCAAAGCCGATATCACACCTGCCGAGTGTCCGTGTGCGGTATCAAGACTGATTACGTCCACACCAGCTTTAACCAATGCTTCAACCCTTTTCAGAAGATCGGCAGTGACACCTACTGCTGCTCCTACACGAAGGCGGCCGTATTCGTCTTTACATGCATTGGGGTGGGATTTGCGTTTCAGGATATCTTTATAGGTAATCAAACCTGTCAAACGATATTCCGAATCAACGATAGGTAGTTTTTCAATTTTGTACTCTTGCAGGACCTTCTCTGCGTCGTCGAGCGATAAACCGTCGGAAGCCGTGATCAGGTTTTCCTTCGTCATGATCTCCGTAACCGGCTTGGCCATTTCCTTTTGGAAACGCAAGTCGCGGTTAGTGAGGATTCCTACCAGCTTGTGATCCTTATCAATGACAGGAATACCGCCGATTTTGAACTCACGCATAATCTGGTGTGCGTCTCCCAGCGTAGCTGTGTCAGAAAGCGTGATCGGATCGAGGATCATTCCGCTTTCAGATCTTTTCACCTTTCTAACCTGCTCGGCCTGTGCTTCCAGGCTCATGTTTTTATGGATTATTCCAATACCGCCTTCCTGGGCCATTGCAATAGCCAGGTCAAATTCTGTTACAGTGTCCATCGCTGCTGAAACCAATGGAATGTTCAGCTCGATGTTACGTGTAAGCTTGGTTTTAGTTGTTGTATTGCGAGGAAGAATTTCTGAATAACCAGGTATTAGAAGAACGTCGTCGTAAGTGAGGGCCTCGAAGAGGACTTTGGATGGGTCTGTGCTCATAGCAAATAAACGATTGTTATTTGCCGGGCAAAATTAGCTATAAGTTTTAAGTTGACCAAAAAAAGATGAAAACAGGTCGATTTTAAATTATTAAAAATATCATAAAACGGTTTAGGGATATTCCGCTGTTGTTTGACTATACCTTTGTATCCCACTTCCGCGGCACTTGATGAAGCCAATATTTACTGACGAACAACTGGTGACTCAGCTCTCCCAAAGCAACAAACGTGCTTTTGAGGAGATTTATAACCGGTATTGGTACAAGCTGTTCTGCATTTCCTATCATCAGACAGGCTCCAAAGAAGAAGCAGAGGAACTCGTGCACGATCTGTTTGAAAGTCTTTGGAACAGAAGATTGGAAAGCAACATCAAGCATTTGAGCTCCTACCTCGTGATCTCACTCAAATACCTGATCACAAATCTTGTTAAATCCCGGATTACCTGGCGGAAATACCAGGAGTATGTGCTGCTTAACAAAATGCAGGAGATCTCCTCCACCGAGGAGAATGTACAGTTTAACGACCTCTCAGCCGCAATTGATCGCGCTATGAAGAAACTGCCTGCCAAAACCAGCCGCGTTTTTCAGCTTAGCAGGCTTGAAAACCAATCCGTAAAAAGCATTGCAAAGGAGCTCCACATTTCAGAGAAGGCCGTGGAATACCACATAACCAGGTCATTGAAGATATTAAAGGACGATCTGTGGATATACCAAACCGATAATTGAGCATTCTCAACAACTAATGAACCAATACGATTTTCAGAAAACTTTGGACAAGTATCTATCCGGGCGGCATTCTCCTGAGGAAGAGGATTTCATTATGGAGTACCTGAAATCAAATCCTTTGGATGAAACACCGGTTTTCGAAAATGAGAAAGAAGTTATTGGTAAAAAAATAAAGAGCCGGGTGCTCAGGTCCGCATTTGGGAAAACGCTTCTTCAAAGATCACTGCCCTGGCTTGCCGCGGCAGCTTCGGTTATTCTGATCGCCGGTACCTGGCTTTTTGTGTTCAAAGAAAATGAGGTTGAAACATTTGCTGCGGCGGAGACCGACCACCGGAGCGAGTTGATAGAAATCAGGAATACCTCTGGTAAGTCACATCCATTTACATTGGAAGATGGCAGCGTGGTTACATTGAAGAAGAATAGCAGTCTGAGCTACCCGTCGCATTTTGGTAAAAAGAACCGCACAGTTTACCTCCACGGCGAAGCTTTTTTTCAGATTAAAAGGAATGCAGCCAAACCTTTTATCGTATCCACGGGAAACCTGGTAACCAAAGTTTTAGGAACCAGTTTTAATGTAAAATCCTATGACAAATCGGGCTCGGTCGAGGTGCAGGTAAAAACAGGAAGAGTGTCCGTGTATGAAGGATCTGACAACAATACCATCAACAAGAATGGGGTAATACTGACACCAAACCAGCGCATTGTTTTTGATAAAAAATCAAGAAAAATGGAGTTGTCCATTGTTGAAAACCCATTATTGGTAATCCCCGCCGCTGAGACTGAACACGGCTTTTCCTTTGCGGAAATCCCGGTCAAAAACGTTTTCTCAGCCCTTGAAAAATCATACGGAATCGATATCGTGCTCGAAAACGATACAGCCGATTCCTGCCTTTTCACCGGTGATTTGAATGGATTAACCTTGTTCCAGCAGCTTGATCTGATCTGCAGGTCGGTCAACATCTCGTACGAGAGACGCGGAACCGCTTTGTTTGTGCAGGGTGCAGGTTGTATTGACTAGTAAATAAAAATGGCGGTGATGCTCGAACATCACCGCCCTGATAAACAGTTGTCTTTGCCTCTTAAAACAAAAACCTTTAAAACTATGCATAAAAAAATACCCACCAAACGGGTTGTTTACAAAGTCATGAGTACTACAGTTAAACAACTGCTTATTGCGATTATATGCTGCGGCATTTCGTTTGCGCACTCAACCCGCGCACAGGAACTGCTCAACAAGGAAGTCGCATTGAAGCTTGAATCCCAGGAGATCAAAAAGGTTTTGCAGCAGATCGAGAAACAGGCCAATGTGAAATTCGTATATAGTACATCGAGTATTCAGCGGGTTCAGAATGTGACTGTTAAAGAACTGAGAGGACCATTGAGCCGCGTACTCGATCAGCTGCTCACCCCATTGAACGTTTCTTACGAGGTAGTAGGCGGCTCGCGGATCCTGCTGAGAAAGAAAACACCTGCACAGACTGGCAGTACCAACGCAGCCACCTCGCAGTTATCGGAAATCGACCGGACTATTTCCGGTAAAGTGGTAGACGAAAAAGGGGATGGACTGCCAGGTGTAAATATCCTGCTGGTAGGAACCCAGGTGGGAACTTCCACCAACGAAAACGGCGAATACCGAATTACCGTCCCGGATCAGAATGCGACATTGAAGTTCTCATTCATTGGTTACGTGAGTCAGGAAGTTGCGGTGGATAAAGAACTGCTCAACATTGCTTTGGCGCCTGATGTAAGTGCATTGCGTGAAGTTGTTGTTGTGGGTTATGGTACCCAGGAAAAAAAGGACATTACCGGCGCGGTATCTTCTGTTAAAGGTGCTGACTTTCAAAATCTTCCTTCCGGTGGCGCGCAGCAGGCCCTGCAAGGTCGTGCGGCGGGAGTGAATATCGTGCGAAACGGCGGTGCGCCGGG
The DNA here is from genome assembly GCF_000701505.1 of Dyadobacter crusticola DSM 16708. Classification (GTDB taxonomy): domain Bacteria; phylum Bacteroidota; class Bacteroidia; order Cytophagales; family Spirosomataceae; genus Dyadobacter; species Dyadobacter crusticola. Next base: position 124,728 of record NZ_JNJB01000011.1, read on the forward strand.
CGATGCAGGTTCGATTCAGATCCGCGGCTTTGGTACTGTTAATAACTCGTCTCCATTGGTAGTGATCGACGGTGTGCCTTCGGGAACAATGAATGACGTCAACCCAAATGATATTGAATCGATCGAAATCCTGAAAGATGCTTCGGCTTCCGCTATTTACGGAACGCGGGCGGCAAACGGGGTAATTATTGTAACAACCAAAAGAGGACAGTTTGACAAGCCGATCAGTGTTACTTTAAACAGCTATGCGGGTGTAACCAACCGCATTAAAACGCTGGATGTACTTACCGCAGATTCACTGGCGTCCATTAAACGTGAAGCGTACAGAAATGATAATCTTCCGGTCCCGGCTATCTGGAATGATCAACAATACCAGACACAGCTGACTAACTGGCAGGATGAACTGCTGACGCAGGGAACCACCCAGAACTATGACATATCTCTCCGCGGTGGCGGCAAATTTTCATCTTTTGCAATCTCAGGCGGCTATTATAAGGAAACCGGGATTATTGAAAAGTCGAAGTATGAGCGTTTGAACTTCCGCATTAACTCCGATCATAAAGTCGGCAACCGTATTAAGATCGGTCAGAATTTCCAGTTCAGCAACACGCACAATGTTGGGCCCGATACGCAATCCTCACAAACAGGTTTGCTCTGGAGCGCGATCCGTTTTCACCCGGGTTTGCCTGTCAGGAATGAAGATGGTTCTTATGGTTCAACCCAGGGGATCGGCGCATTTGGCGATATTAACAACCCGATCTTTACGGTCGACACGCAGGATAGGGATAATGCACGTAACCGTTTTCTCGGCAATGTTACCGGTGAGCTTGAAATCCTGTCCGGCCTGACGCTACGGGCAAATGTGGCTGTTGATGCTACCTTCGGCGAGAGCCGCAATTTTGACATTAAGATCAACGATCAGTTCCGTACCAACTCTTATAACCAGCTGACTTTAGGCCACGAAAAAAGCTGGTCGTTTCTGCAGGAGTATTTCCTGGCTTACGACAAGAAATTCGGCGCGCATTCTTTGAACCTGACAGGCGGTTTTACTTCTCAGACTTTCAATAGTGTTTACTCTAATCAGTGGGGACGCGACTTTGCGAGCGAAGATCCTTCGCTGCGTTACATGCAATACGCGGGAACAATCGTGTCGGTACCATTGAACAATGGCGGAAATGGCGGACGTAGCTACGATGCACTGGCTTCCTTTTTCGGGCGCGTAAATTATTCATTCAAAGACCGCTACCTGTTAACTGCAACGCTCAGAAGCGATGGTTCTTCTAAATTCACTCCCGGAAATCAATGGGGGTACTTTCCTGCTTTTTCAGCCGGCTGGCGGATTTCAGAGGAAGATTTCTTTAAGAGTGCATTGCCAATGTTCGGTAACTTCAAGCTGACAGGGGGCTGGGGAAGGCTGGGCAACCAGAATGTAGCTTCACTGCAATACCTTGCATTGATCAACTCTACTTACCGGTATGCATTTGGGAATGGCGGTGTTCAGAGCCAGGTTTCAGGTGCAGCACAAAGCAGGCTTGCTAACCTGAACATCGGTTGGGAAACGGCCGAAATGGCAAATTTTGGTTTGGAAACAGAGCTTTTCAAGAACAGCCTCTTTTTCTCGGCTAATTATTTTGTCAAAAACACAAGGGATATGCTCCTCGCCCCGCCTTCGATCGGGACAATCGGTACCGCTACTATCCCTGATCAGAACATCGGAGAACTTCGTAATAAAGGGCTGGAACTGGAAGCTTCTTACCGCCACACAGTCGGCAGCGTGACTTTCAATGTAAGCGGCAATGCAACGTTCATCCAAAACAAAATCACCCGGCTGGCAACACCGGGCGGCTTTCTTGCCACACAGCTGTACGGTCGCGGCCAGCAAGAGATTGTCCGTACTTACGAAGGTCAGCCTTACGGAACTTTTTACGGCTACAAAACCGATGGTATCTATCAAACACAAGGCGAAATTGACGCTGATAACAACATAGCAAACGATTCCCGCCGGAATGACGGTCTGATCAAGCCCGGCGATGTCCGTTTTCTCGACCTCAATGGCGATGGTGTTGTAAACGATCAGGACCGAACGATTATCGGTAGTCCGCAGCCTAAGATCAACTACGGTTTCTCTGCAGGCGCAAACTGGAAAGGTTTTGACCTTAACCTGTTTTTTGTAGGAGTAGGCGGCTCCAAAATTTATAACGCGGACAGAATGCAGGGTCTTGACGCAAGCTACTCCTTCAATTTGTATGCGGAACAAAGCGATCGGTGGCGCGGACCAGGGACAAGCAACACAGTCCCCCGGGTGAGTATCGACAATGCAAACCGCAACTTCCGTCCATCGGACCTGTTTGTTGAGAAAGGCGATTACCTGCGTTTGAAAAATATGACACTTGGTTACTCCATTCCAAAGAATGCGATCAGCAAGCTGAAAATGACGCAAGCAAGGATATATGTAACGGGACAAAACATTCTGACATTTACCAAATACTCGGGCCTGAACCCGGAGCTGGGATATGTAGGGGGCGCCAATTCATATAATCAGCTGAACGTAGATTACGCACAATATCCATTGGCACGCACCTGGACAATCGGAGCAACTGTTTCCTTCTAAACCCCCGTTCAGTTTTATACCGAAGAAATCAAGAACCTATGAAAAAGATCACAATACTATCCGGATATATTCTCCTCGCCCTGCTCACGGGCTGTGATGATCTGCTCCAGACAACACCCTACGGACAGGTTACTTCTCAGCAATACTGGCGGAATGGCGACGATGTGGTGGCCGCAGTGAATGCAGTTTACGCGCCGCTGCTTGATGAAGACGGCTTTGCACATACCGAGTATACTTTCGATAACTGCTCGGACGATATGAACCGCGCAGGTGACCATTCAGATGAAACATCGCTTGAAATGTTCACCTTCGATGCGTCAAACTCGCACATCCTGGCTACCTGGAAAACGAAATACGAGGTGATTTCAAGAGCCAATGCAGTGCTGATCAATGCGCCGAAAGTCACAATGGATGAAAGTTTGAAAAACAGAAGTTTGGGTGAGGCTTATTTCCTGAGAGGATTTGTTTACTGGCGGCTTTCACTCATTTATGGTGAGGTACCTATTTTGCTGGAAGATGATGCATTGAACCTGAATTTCAATAAACCTAAATCCACACTCGCCGAAGTGCGCGCACAAGCCGAATCCGACTTCCTCAAAGCGGCTGCACTGCTTCCCGTTTCGCACAGCGACGCGGAGGCGGGACGGGTGACACAGGGTTCTGCATACGGTTTTCTGACCAAGTTGTATGTATATCAGGAACAATGGGCAAAAGCAATTGAGGCGAGTGCAAAGGTAATTTCAAATCCTGCTTACAAGCTCGCGGCAGGATTTAACCAAAACTTTGAGCTTGCTACCGAGAACAATCCCGAGATCCTGTTTTCATTGCAATACGAAACAGGTTGGACAACCGACAACTCCCCTACCTTTTACCACACCCCGCAGGCATTTGGTGGCTGGGGCTTTCATGAGCCGATCGAGGATCTGGTGAAAGAGTTTGAAAAAGGGGATACCCGAAAAAGTTCGTCAATTTTCAGTCCTGGTGACAAGGTTGACCGCAATGCAATGGGTGACGAAACTTTTACCGCAGATATGACGCGGGTAACAGGCTATGCTTTCAAAAAATACACACAGTTTGCTGCAAACGGTGATATGAGCCAGAGCCTGAATGCACCTTTTCTAAGAACTGCCGACGTGTATTTGTTAGCTGCCGAAGCGAAGATCCGGTCAGGAGCAAATGGAGATGCGGAGTTGAATGCGGTTAGAAAGCGCGCAGGTCTGTTGCCGGTAACGAATGCAACGATGAAGAATATCATGCACGAAAGGCGGGTGGAGTTAGCCGGAGAGAACGAGAGGCATCAGGATTTAATGCGTTGGGACAAAGCCGGACTGATCGATATCGTGGCGCATTACAAAATCGACCGCGGACCGCACAAGCTGAGCCGCAATTTTGTAAAACCAAAACACTACTACTTCCCGCTCCCGCAGCGTGAGGTGGATTTGAGTAATGGCACTTTGATCCAGAACAGCAACTACTAGTTTTCAGAAATTAAATAAGGCAAGTCGAACATTGAAAAAGCTGCTGATCATACTTGCTTTCCCGTTTATGCTGACCGGCTGCGCGTCCCATGAAGAAGATATAGTGGGCTTGTGGAGAACTGATTCCATTTCGAACTATGTAAATGGATTCAGTTTTACCAATAATACCAAAGACGCGCACTGGTCTTATTTCGAGTACAGAAAGGATGGGTCGCTCTTTGAGCGGCGCAAAGGAGAATACCGCAAATCTGCTTACAAGCTCATTTCCTCCGATTCATTGGTCTATCTTGATTCGACTGGAAAGGTGATGAATGGTTACCAAATCCTGCATTTAGACAAAAAGAGCCTGGTGCTGAAAAAAGCCCAGGCTCCATATCTTTCAGGTAAAAATCAGGAATTATACGAGATCAGGTACTTCTCAAAAGCAGCTCCTGACAACAAGCGGGATTAGCTAACCTACCAGTACCCTTACTTTTTTGATCCGCTTCTTATCCGCTGACTGCACCTTGAAGGTCACTTTGCGATGCGTCACTACCTCGCCGGTTCTCGGAAGCTGCGAGAATAATTCAAGTAACAGTCCGGCAAGCGACTCGCTGTTCCCTCTTACCTCATCGAAGTAATCTGTTTCCAAGTGCAGCAGGCGACAAAGATCGTTGATCAACACCTTGGCTTCGAAAACATAGGTATTCTCATCGACCTGAGTATAGTTCACTTCTTCGTCTTCATCATACTCATCATTGATATCCCCGAATATTTCTTCAATGATATCTTCCAGCGTGATGAGTCCGCTTGTTCCGCCATACTCGTCAACCACAATCGCCATGTGCACGCGCTTGTTCTGAAAATCCTTCATCAGATCGTCAAGCCGCTTGCTTTCAGGGATGAAATACACAGGACGGATCAGCTTTTGCCAGTTATAATGCTCGTCGAGATGTATATGCGGGAGCAGGTCTTTTACATTCAGAATTCCCTCGACATGATCAAGATCGTCGCGAAAAATAGGTACCCGCGAGTAGCCCGACTTGTTGATCTTGTCCATTAACTCGTGAAAGTTCAGTTCAATATCAAAAGCGGTGATGTGCAGGCGCGCCTGCATTGCTTTTTTCGCGTTAGTCTGCCGGAAGTTGGCGAGACCGCGCAGCAGGTCAGTTTCTTCCTCACTTTCGGCTTTGGCTTCCAGCATTTCTGTGGTGATCTCCGCACCCTCGGGCGTGAATATCCCGAAGAAGTAGCCTAGTTTAAGTACAGGCTGGGTAAGCGGCTTCGCGATTTTGATCAAAACCCTTGTAAGACCCGCAAGACGGGGAATCAGTTCATTGGCGCGCCTTGCTGCATTAAAGCGGACAATAGCATCAAGCCAGATCCAGAATGCGAGCATGCCTAATGCAATCCAGCGCACATTTTCATTTTGCGACTGTTCGAGCCAGATCCATACCAATCTTACGGCCAGTATCAATGCAAATAATGTCAATGCGCGTTGAACGAGCGACAGGGCAAGCTGCTGAATGCGGGTAGGCAAATGGTTTTCCTCATCAGGCTTGCGGTCCCACGGGTTCTCCATGGCACCAGCTGCCGCGTAAGCAGCCCGTATTCCTGAAAGGGAAAGTGAAAAGAGGAAGAGAAATATTACGAGGATTAAATCGTAGGGAGCTAAGAAATCAACGGGTATAATCGCCCCTGCCAGAATGGATCGCGTACATGGTTGGGGAATGGAAATCCCCGTACGCGTTCGGGCAAGCGGGTCGTCACTATCTTCGGCTTCTTTCACGAAATATCAGAATAGGTGGATGTAAATGTTCAATAAGATAAATGTAGCTAATATGCATTTAAAAAGGTACTTCCCTTTTAATAATTACATTCAGCCCCCCAATACCCCCGATTCAATCCTCGCAAGATTAAAATGGCAGATCGTCGTCGTCGTTGCTACCGGCTGCCAGCGATGGAGGTATCGGGTCGGATGACCGGGGTGCCTGGTTGCTTCTGGGCTGCGAAGATTGCTGCTGATATCCGCCTCCGTTCTCTGCACCGCCGCCTGATCCCGACGGTCCGCCAAGCAATGTCATACTACTCGCGCGGATCGTCACGCCGGTACGCTGCTGACCTTCCTTATCAGTCCAGCTGTCTGTTCTGATGCGGCCTTCAATGTAAACCTGATTACCTTTTTTAAGGTACTTCTCAGCTACTTTCGCGAGGCCTTCCCACAATTCAATGCGGTGCCACTCGGTATTGTCTATCCTTTCGCCGTTTTTGTTGGTATAACTTTCAGTTGTAGCGATGTTGAATTTCGCTACTGCGGAGCCGCTTTCCAGGTATCTTACCTCAGGGTCGCTGCCGAGGTTACCTATTAAAATCACTTTATTAACACTTCCTGCCATGATCTCAGATGTGGATTGAATTAAAAATTTAAAGATATGAGATATTCAATAAATGAGCGGCTAAATGTCCTGCTCGGTTATTTTGCCGCTGATTTTATCTTTCAAAATAAGCTTGTTCCTTCCGTCGTGGGTTACTTCCTGCTTGATCAGGTAATATTCGTCATTGTAGGAAACGTAGTTGGAAGGCTTGGTTACTCCCTCTCTGCCGCGCCACACAGGCAATTCAACTTTCTCCCAAAGCTTGGTCTTCGCCGATTTATAAGCCGCATCGATTACTGAATTGACAATGTAGCCGTCGTAAAAAGTTTCAGCAGGCTCCGTACCTTTTTCAGCTGAATTGAACATATCTGTAAACATGTGGTTATATCCCAGATCATTCACTTCGTCGCCGACCGGGAACAGCCAGCCGGTATTGCTTTCAGCTTTTTCGGCTACGTAATCCTCTCCCTTACCGTCAGGATTTTGGCCGGTGGTGAACATTTCAAAACCTGTACGCAGGAAATTATTGATCCAGATTGTACCTTCTGTTCCCATTACCTCGTCGCGCAGGTCCATTCCGCCGCGGAAAGTCCAGCTTACCTCAAACTGTCCGATCGCCCCGTTTTCATATTTTACCAATGCAATTGCGTGATCTTCGGCATCAATGGGCTTAACCTGCGTATCTGCCCAGCACATTACTTCCACCGGCCTTATATCTTTCCCGATGAAATTCCGTGATATTTCAATGCAATGGCAGCCCAGATCGAGAATGCAGCCGCCGCCGGCCTGTTCGATATCCCAGAACCATTCACTATGTGGTCCCGGGTGCGCCTCTCTTGACTTAGCCCAGATAATGCGGCCCAACGAACCATTTTTAATACTTTCCAGTGATTTGAGAAACTTCGGGGTATAACAAAGGTCTTCCAGGTAGCCAGCGAAAATCCCGGCTTCTTCCACCGCTTTCATCATCCGCAATGCTTCCTCCCCATTTCGCCCCAAAGGTTTTGTGGATACAACTGCCTTCTTATGCTTGGCGCACAGCATTACCGCCTCTTCGTGAATGTTATTGGGCAAAGCAATGCAAACCATGTTCACATCGGGGTGGGCAATTACTTCTTCCATATCGGACGACCAGAAATCGCAGCCATAATCAGTTGCAAACTTCTTTGCACTTTCATCCCGTCGTGCATAAATAGCCACTACCCTGTCGCGGCCGCGCTGTCCGTGGATAGATTCAGCATAAAACCGCCCGATAAAGCCGGAGCCGAGCATTGCTATTTTTTGCATACGGATTTTTGTTTAGAAATAGTTATTGTTGGTCATTTTTGGTCATCAATTGTCATTGATGGACATTTATTGTTATTAGTTGTCATTTCTGGTGATTTGTAGTTTTAAATAAAGTCAGGGATGACTGAAATGACCATTAATGACCCAGTGACAATAAATGACCACAATTGTCCCTTACCCCACCGTCTTCACCTCCGCCTCCCACCCCGTCGTCTTCAATGCAGGATCGTTTTCTTTTTTCAAGAAATCAGCATCTCCAAACGATTTCGCTTCCCATTCAAGCAATTCGTGGTCGGGTACTGTGGAAACTGGTACTTTCCAGGAGTTAGACATTTCTGCGTAAGCCAGATTCGATTGTGAGTTGTAACAGGAGATCAAAGACCATCGCGGCTGGTCTGACAGGTTCGCCTCAGAAGGGTGCATCAGGTTGCTATGGAAAAACAGCGCGTCGCCGGGTTCCAGCTCGCAGTAAATAAGGTCCATTGTTTTGAGCGCGTGGTTGACCATTTCCATATCGGCACCTACCTGCTCGCCGGCAAATCCATGATTGACGCGACCCATTTTGTGCGAGCCTTTGATTACCTGCAAACATCCATTTTCCTTGTTGGCAGGCGTGAGCGCCACCATTACGCTCATTAACTGATCGGGAAAAATAAATTGATTTTTGTACCAATAACCATAATCCTGATGCCACTCCCAGGCGCCTCCGACTTTCGGCTCTTTTTGCATCAGTTTGGTATGAAAATGACAAACCTGACTTTCCTGCCCAAGCAGCTGCCAAACAGAGTAGACCATTCTTTCGCTTCGGATCAGGTACCCGAACACATCGTCACCCGGGGTAAACCATAGCGACAACTTCGTTTTTTTGCCTGACTGGTCATTCAAGTCCATTGCATTCTTCTGCATTACCGAGTTTTCGAGCGCAGTTCGGTACAGCTTATCGACCTCTTCTTTCGCAAAAAGACCTTTCACTACGATATAACCGTCACGATTATATTCTTCAACCTGACTGGAATTCAAACTAAAACTTGCCATAGCTATCAGTTTTAAGCATTTACAGGTAATTTTCCTCTTTTAAGAAAGTATCAATGAGAATCGGTTTCGGAAGCGTTTCTATCTGATCCTTTGTGTAAAAAGTCAAGCCTGTCGGCAATTCTATTGTATTGTCTGCGGAAATTTCCAGCCACCAGAAGCGTACCCGCAGCCGCTGGTGCGTGAGAATGTGCGTGTATACTTTTGTGAAGAGTTTGAGCTGTCCGCTTTGAAGTAAACTAAATGGAAAAACGCCACCCAACAACTCTTCCGGATCAGTTACCGGATCTTTGGTTTCGGCAAGATGGAAATCGTACAAACCTTGCCAGATATCCTTACTTCCCCGCTCCTTCATCGCCAGCTTTTCGCCCGATTGGATCACTAGATAGTTTAGGTATCTATGCTTTACCTTCAACTTTTTGACTTTAACCGGAAGCTGGTTTTGCATGTTGTGCGCAAATGCAAAGCATATATCCGTAAATGGACAGATGTGGCAGGCCGGTGAAACCGGAACACATTGCAATGCACCAAACTCGATCATCGCCTGGTTGTAAGTAGCAGGATCATCGGCAGGTACCAGCTTACCAGCAAGCAATGCAAACTCCTTCTTGCCCTCATTGCCCAGCATATCAGATTGGATCCCGAAAATCCGGGACATAACGCGGTACACATTCCCGTCGATCGCGGCCACCCGCTCGTCGAATGAAAAAGAGGCAATTGCAGCTGCTGTATAAGCGCCCAGTCCTTTGAGCTTTAAAAGTTTCGCAGCAGTTGCGGGAAAAGCGCCGCCATATTCCGCTACAACCTGCCTGGCGGTGAAATGCATATTCCTGGCGCGGGAGTAGTACCCTAACCCCTGCCACAAACGCAGCACATCACGTTCGTCGGCATTGGCCAGGTCGAAAACCGTTGGAAAATAAAGGAGGAATTTCTCGTAATAAGGCATTCCCTGAGCTACCCGGGTCTGTTGCAGGATGATTTCTGACAACCAAATTTTATATGGGTCTTTGGTTTCCCGCCAGGGCAGCTGTCTATGATTTTTTATATACCATGATTTTAATTTTTTGTTAAAACTCGTTATCAGGTCAGGATCAGGGTTCAATATATTTTCGTCATTAGAGACTGTCATTTAATCAATTAGAAAAAAAATGAAATTGTCGTTCTTTTAAATTCTGGTAAAATTACCGTACCTTTGTGTTCCCAAAATTCAGAGGAGTAAGTAAATAAATGAAATAATATCCACTTAAAGTAAACAATCAAAGTGACTAAGGCAGACGTAATCGCACAGATTTCTGAAAAAACAGGTGTTGACAAAGGCGACGTTCAGCAAACGCTGGAATCGTTCTTCACCGTGGTAAAGGATTCCCTTTCTGAGGGCGAAAACCTTTATGTTAGAGGGTTTGGTAGTTTTATTAATAAAAAACGTGCGCGTAAGGTTGCCCGTAATATTTCGAAGGGAACTTCAATGATTATTGACGAGCATTTCGTACCTAGCTTCAAACCTGCCAAGGTCTTCGTTGAACAGGTTAAGGAAAGTGACAAACTAAAAGCAGTCGCTGAAAAGTAATTTACCTGCCCCCCAGGTTATAATGTTATGAAAAAATCCATTTTCCTTTCTTGTGTACTTGCAGTTGCTCTTGTCGGAACGCTTTTCAGTCTTCCCAAAAGTGTTGTGAATACAAAAAGCAAAGAAGTGGACCAGGAGAAAACCCAGACTGCTTCGGCTTCAACCGGAAGTGCGTCTGAAACATCTCCAAAGCATGATGGAGCCGCTTTGACTCCCGATCAGCAAAAAACGGTTGATCGGCTCCGAAGCGGCTTCAATCAGGCAAATGCAAAAGAAAAGATCTCCTCTGGGCTGCAATTGTCTGATAAGTTTGCTGAATTCCAGAAATTTGACAGTGCTGCATTTTATGCGGAACAAGTAGCTGTTTTAGCTCCTACTGCCGAAAATTTCCTTCGCACCGGCGATCGCTACTATGAAGCTTACGGCTTTGCAGTAGATGATCAGAAGGCGAAAAATTTGGGTGCTAAAACGAGGGAATTTTATCAAAAAGCATTGGATCAAAATCCTGGCCTGCTTGCTGCAAAGTCGAACATGGCCATGACTTACGTGAACACAGAAAATCCGATGCAGGGTATTTTGATGCTGCGTGAAGTGCTGGATACAGATCCAACCAATGAACTGGCGCTCTTCAATCTGGGTATACTATCCCTGAGGTCGAACCAGTACTCGAAAGCTGCTGACAGGTTCAGACAGATTTTGACGAACAATCCGGCGAATACCAAGGCTAAGTTTTATCTTGGTCTGACGCTGGTTGAGCTTGGCGACAAGGAGCAGGCGCGTAAAGTACTTGCAGAGGTTAAGAAAGAAGAAAAAGATCCGGTCATTCAGCAAGCCGTCGGTGAGCTGGAAGGTCGCCTGAACAATTGATCCACAACGAATAAGAGAATTAATTTTTTATTATAAACGACATAAATTATGCCTTGCGGAAAGAAAAGAAAAAGACATAAGATTTCAACTCACAAGAGAAAGAAGAGACTTAGAAAGAACAGACATAAGAAGAAATAATTAATATGACCGGATTTTTCATAAAGATCCGGTCATCCTTCTTCACTACATTTGCAATACCCCTTTTCATTTCCTGGAAAGCGGGCGGTTAAGTATCAACATTATATAGCCATTCAGTTGGTTGAACATTGAGTAACGAATTACTAATCAATTCTACTCAAAAGGGAGAACGTATAGCCCTTTTGCAGGATAAACGTCTTTTAGAATATCACGTCGAAACGCCGGATCAAAGCTTTACCGTAGGAGATATCTACCTTGGTACTGTCAGAAAGCTGGTTGCAGGGCTCAATGCCGCTTTTGTTGATGTGGGCTTTGAAAAAGATGCATTTCTGCATTACCTTGATCTGGGTCCCAATATCAACTCCCTTAACAAACTCACCAAAGACGTTATATCCAAGAAGGCCAATTCCGGCAAGCTCAATAATTTCAAGATGGAGCCGGAAATTGAGAAGCTTGGTAAAATTGATAAGGTACTTTCCAAAAACCAGCCCATTCTCGTTCAGATTGTCAAAGAGCCTATTTCTACAAAAGGTCCGCGACTTTCTTGCGATATCTCCATTGCAGGCCGCTACATTGTACTGGTGCCTTTCTCCAACTCGGTTAACCTATCTAAGAAGATTACCGACAAACAGGAAAGGAACCGTTTGCAAAGGCTGATGTCTTCCATTAAACCTCAGAACTTCGGTGTTATTATCCGGACTGTGGCTACCGGAAAAGACGTGGACGAGCTCAACAGGGACTTGCAGGACTGTCTTGATAAGTGGGAAAACGGTATCAAAAACCTGCGCGACGCGAAGCCTCGTGACCGCATTATAGGTGAAATGAACCGCGCATCTTCCATTATCCGGGATATGCTCAATGAATCATTCGACAGCATTACAGTTGATTCGAAGGATGTTTACGAAGATATCAAAGCCTATATCCACAATATCGCGCCTGACAAGGAGAACATCCTGAGGCTGCATAATGGAAAAAATAAGCTGTTTGAACAGTTTGGGCTTGAAAAGCAGATCAAGTCGCTTTTTGGAAGGTCAGTAAGCTTGCCAAATGGCGGTTACCTGATTATCGAACATACCGAGGCTTTGCACGTTATTGATGTAAACAGCGGTAATAAGTCCAACTCCGAGGAAGATCAGGAAGCTACTGCATTAAGTGTAAACCTGGAAGCTGCCAAAGAAATTGCCCGCCAGCTTCGTTTACGCGATATGGGCGGAATTATCGTAGTCGATTTCATTGACATGAAGAAAGCGGAAAACAAACGCGTTCTTTTTGATACGATGCGCGACGAGATGAAAGGCGACCGCTCAAAATACACGGTTCTTCCACTTTCAAAATTCGGTCTGCTCCAAATTACACGTCAGCGTGTGAGGCCGGAAATGAACATCGTTACCCGCGAAACCTGCCCTACCTGCGGCGGAACGGGCACGATTCAGGCAAGTATCCTTGTTTCTGATGTGATCGCAAATAATCTGGATTACATTCTTACCAAACAGAATGAGCGGGGCATAACAATTTCGCTTCACCCGTTCCTGCATTCCTACTTTACAAAAGGGTTGATGTCAGAGCAGATGAAATGGTTTTTCCATTACAAAACCTGGGTTAAATTGACCAAGGATAGCTCTTTGGGAGTAGTGGATTTCAAGTTTCACAACCGGTATGGGGAAGAAATTGAGATTGTGCCGGTGAACTAGGCTTTCGGCTTTCGGCTTTCGGCGGTCAACTATTTTCCTTTCCAGCTTGGTTCTCTTTTTTCTTTGAAAGCTAGTACACCTTCTTTTGCATCTTCGCTTTGTAGCAAAGCTTCCAATTGTCCTTTCAGGAATGTGTGCCGATCGCTTTCGGGTACATGTTTCATTTGCTGAAATGCTGAAATACCAGCTTTAATCGCCAGAGGCGCATTTGCACAAATCAAATCGGCGAGTGCATCCACTTCAAAGTCAATCTCTTCCTCTGCCTCAATTGCAGTTATCAAACCAAAGTCAAGCGCCTCACCTGCAGTGTAGCCCCGCCCTGTTATCGCCAGTTCAAGCGCTTTTCGCTCAGGAACAATCTTCGCCAAAGACGCCATAACCTGCATTGGCCAGATACCCCGTTTTACTTCTGGCAGACTGAAAATCGCACCAGGGGTACTCACCACAAAAGTACAGCCGCATATAATCAGGAAACCGCCGGCCAAGACAGCACCTTCCACTTTCGCGATAGCTGGTTTTAGCAATGCGTCAAATGCATCACCCAGGCGAGCATCCTCGCGTATTTTAGGTAAAGTAGGATTCTGTTGATTCACAGTGGCGTCGTGAAATGCATTCAAGTCTGCGCCGGCGCAAAAAACCTTTCCTGCTGCCTGCACAACCACGCATCTCACTTCCCGCTCGTAATGCGCATAAGCCAACGCATAGATAATCTCCTCCGCCATTGTTGGCGTGAATGCATTTCTCTTCTCGGGCCGGTTTAATGTAATAGTAAAAATATGTCCGGTCAATGTAGCTGTGATGTACATAAACCGGACATGATGGAAAGACTTGATATCTTCTTCGGAGTAGAATTCCATTGCCAAACAATTAGGTTAACCTCGGCAATTATAGCAAATTATTGGATTACAACTCCTTCAATCATTTTTATATACTGTATGATCCCCTCTCCGATTTCATGAACGTAAATGAACTCGTCGGCACTGTGTGATCTGGCAGAATGGCCGGGGCCCATTTTGAGCGAAGGGCAGTCCAGGAGCGCCTGATCCGAAGTAGTGGGCGATCCGTAAGTTTCACGTCCCAGCTTCAATCCTTCAAACACAATCGGGTGCTCAATGGGAATACTTGAAGGCCGCAAGCGGATAGAACGTGGCACTACTTCAGACTGGATATTTTCCTGAATTTCGCTAATCACCTCCTCTAAAGTGTATTGGTCTGTCACCCGCACATCAACCGTAAACACGCAGGTATCGGGCACCACATTGTGCTGCGTACCTGCATTGATAATGGTTACCGACATTTTGATCGGCCCCAGCGTAGGCGAAACTTTTGGGAACTGGTATTTAGTGATCCATTCGATATCTTTCAATGCTTTGTAGATTGCATTTTCACCCTCCTCTCGCGCCGCGTGGCCCGACTTACCTTTGGCGGTACAATCAAGTACAAGCAGCCCTTTTTCTGCAACAGCCAAATGCATTTCAGTAGGTTCGCCAACGATCGCAAATGAAATTTCCGGCAGCAACGGTGCAACAAGTTCAAGACCTTCTTTACCGGATATCTCCTCCTCGGCCGTAGTCGCAATGATTATGTTGTAAGCTAAATTCTCACGATCATAGAAATAGCAAAAAGTGGCAATTAGCGCTACCAAGCAACCGCCTGCATCATTACTGCCCAGTCCAAACAGCTTTCCATCTTCCTCAATCGCCTGAAAAGGATCAAGTGTCCAGGATTTGTTTGGCTTAACTGTATCGTGATGTGAGTTTAGGAGAATAGTAGGCTTGCTTTCGTCGAAATGAAGGTTTTTTGCCCAGATATTGTTCTTTAATCTTTCAAAGGGAATTCCTTTTTTTTCAAAAAATTCTTCCAGCAAAAGCGCAGTTCCGGCTTCCTCTTTGCTAAACGAAGGTGTTTCGATCAGGCTCTTCAAAAGTGAGATCGCCTCATCTGTCAATATTTGTATTTGTTCCGCAGTTTTTACCATCTTACCTGTCCATCCCCTTTGACAATCCATTTCTCAGTCACTAGTTTCTCCAATGCAAATGGGCCGCGGGCATGTAATTTTTGAGTTGAAATTCCTATTTCGGCGCCTAATGCAAATACAGCACCGTCCGTGAAACGCGTCGAGGCATTCGCATAAACAGCTGCCGCGTCTACTTCTTTTAAAAACCGGTCAATCGCATTTTCATCTTTCGAGATAATTGCTTCTGAATGCCGGGAAGAAAATGTTCGGATGTGTTCCAAGGCCGAATCAAGTCCATCCACCACCTTTACGGAGCACTTATAATCCAGAAACTCGCGTCCAAAATCCTCCGCCTGCGCTTTTTGCAAGAAAGGATAACCTGCTTCTTCGAACACGGGAAAGGAAATTTCATCCGCAAAAACCTCAACATTCCATTTGACAAACTCTTCTTTGAGTTTGGGCAGAAAAGCGTCCGCTACTTGCTGATCTACTAAGATCGTGTCCAGTGAGTTACAAACCGACGGGCGTGAAACTTTTGCATTTATAACAATCGCAGCAGCTTTGTCCAGGTCGCTGGTTTTTTCGACATATGTATGACAAACACCTGCACCGGTTTCAATGGTAGGTACCAAAGAATTTTCTCTCACGAACTTAATCAGACTTTCGGAGCCGCGGGGAATGATAATATCAACAAAACGTGTGGCGGTAAGCAGCTCGCTGACAAACTTACGGTCAGTAGGCAAGAGCATCACTGCCGCAGGGTCAATACCGAATTTAGCCAGACTTTCGTGTATCAATCCGACCAAGCAAAGATTTGAATAATGCGCCTCCTTCCCGCCTTTCAAAACGCACGCATTTCCGGAGCGGAGGCAAAGTGCCGCCACGTCCAGGGTTACATTAGGGCGTGACTCGTAGATTACCCCCACGACCCCCAGCGGTACTGCAATTTTCTGTAAAGATAAACCTTGCTCTATGGTGCGTTCCAGCAAAACAGCCCCGGCAGGATCCGGCAATGCTGCGACGTCACGCATACTTTGTGCGAGATCCTGAATGCGCTTTTCCGTCAGGAGCAATCTGTCTTTTTTGGGGTCAGCATCGTCCATTACCGCAAGATCTTTCTGGTTTTCGGCCATAATTGCCGCTGAACTTTCCAGAACTCTCGCCGCAAGATCAAGCAGCATTTCTGACTTGTGCGTACCATCCAGGTTACGCACCTGTGCCGATGCTTTTTGTGTTTCCTGTAAAAGGGGTAAGATCGATTCCATTAAAGCAGTACGATATCGTTGGCGTGAGCCACTTCAAAATTCAATGTCTTTAAATTCTCGCGAATAGCAACCGAAGTCACCCTCGCACGCGCCACCGCGATCATTTCTCCGGCGGGTGAGTAAATCTCAATGATCTCGCCAGATTCAAAATCTCCACTGACTTCCACAACGCCTACTGCAAGCAGGCTTTTCCTCTTCAAAAGTGCCTTGGAAGCGCCTTCATCTATTTGCAACCTTCCCGAAACGAGTCCGCCGCTGCCAAGCCACCGGTTTCTGGCCGACAATGTACTTTTGCCCGGCGTGATCAACGTACCTGCATTTCCCTGTAACGCTTCGAGCAGCTCGTCTTTTTTGTTCATTCCAAAAATAACAACCCTGATCGCCATACGAGCTGCCAGCTTTGCAAA
The DNA here is from genome assembly GCF_000701505.1 of Dyadobacter crusticola DSM 16708. Taxonomy (GTDB): domain Bacteria; phylum Bacteroidota; class Bacteroidia; order Cytophagales; family Spirosomataceae; genus Dyadobacter; species Dyadobacter crusticola. Next base: position 141,382 of record NZ_JNJB01000011.1, read on the forward strand.
GGTAAGTTTGGAGGCCATTCCGCCTAGGCCGAGGAATGATTTATCTGTTTTTACAAACTTAAAAACCTCATTAACATTGGTCACGCTGCGAATGATCCTGCCGTCCTCGTCGAGCAACCCGCCGACTGACGTGCAAAACATAAGCGACTCTGCGCCGAAACCGACAGCCAGCAAAGTGGCCAGCTCGTCATTATCAGAAAATTTCAGCTCACGGTCACTTACCACGTCATTTTCATTGACAATGGGAATGATGTTATTTTCCCAAAGCTCTTCAAACGTTTCTTTCAGCTGTAAAAACTTGTCGCGGTTGGCAAAATGCTGACGTTCGCACAAGCTCTGGGCTATAAAAATATGATTGGGGGCAAAAAAGCTTGCATACAGCCCGACAAGCAACGGATTACCTACTGAGGCCGCCGCTTTTCGCTGCGTCATCGTGCCTTTATAGTTTTGAATATAGGCTTTCCCCGCCCCAACTGCTCCCGAAGAAACAATGATAATGCGGTACTCTGAATGAATCTCGGAAACCTGCCGTGCTATTTCAGCGATTTTTCCTGTATCCGGCTCCCCGGACGCAAGCGTGATCGACGCAGTTCCAAATTTGATGACAAGAATGGGTTTCGACACTTCTGGTACAAAAATGCGGCATTACCTAAGGAGGATGGTGCCAGGTAGTGGATTTTGACCAAAATTAAATCATTTCTGAGGAAAAGGCGCATTTAAGTTTCCCGCTACGATTTGCCTCAGCGGTGTTCCGTTAAATCTGACTTTTACTTTCAATGCGTTTCTGAGCTTCTCCAGATACTGTTCACGCGGGATTTCAATTGCTCCGTAGCGAAGCACATTATCGTTGATGAACTGCGTGTCGAGCAACACAAATCCATTCACTTTTAAAAGCTGAATAAGATAATGGAATGCGACCTTAGATGCATTGCTTTCGATGGTGAACATCGATTCGCCAAAAAATACACCATTGATTGAAACTCCATAAAGCCCGCCAACGAGCCTGTTTTCGCGGTAGGCTTCCACACTGTGCGCATAGCCAAAGCGGTGCAGTTCAGTGTAACTGGCGATAATATCCTCGGAAATCCAAGTACCGGGCTCCTTGGACCTCGGCGCTGAGCAGCCGCGCATGACGCCTTCGAAGTCGGCATTTACGCGAATCTCGAAATAATTCTTGTTCAATATGGGCCGGAGAGACCGCGCGGGCTTATAAGAATCGATCGGGATAATTGCCCGGGGATTGGGCGAATACCAGTAAATTGTTCCATCAGCTTCGGCCATGGGAAATATTCCGTTGATGTAACCGTTTAGAATATCGTCCGGATTTAAAGCTGACATGAAAAGGTACTTTGGCTGCTGTAATTGAAAACTTTCATTGAAACCGAACCATAAAAATATATCTTCTGTTTCTTTGGTGTGATAATTTTTTTTTCAAAATTTGCACCTTCTTAGACTCGCTTGAAAGTCAATGAATAACAACGGCACATATACTGTCCTTCATACTACGCCTTTCCGATTCAGGTCCCCCCGGACCGCATAATTATCTTTTACCTACGTGGTAAAATCTTTTACCCCCAATTTTTCTTAAAAATCTAAACGTCCCATCGTTTTTATCTGGGTGTAGTAATTATTGTTTTCGAATTTTTGTCAGAATCGCCATCAATGAAAAATACCGAAGTAGTGGGCAGTAAGTTCATCGTTCAGACTGCCAATGAAAATCACCTCAGTTTCGCCGAAATAATTTGTGCTGAAATGGAGGAAAGCGCTAAAAAGCGTGGTACCGGTATAGCCAAACGTTCTCCGGTGTACATCATGGAAAAGATGGTGGAAGGTAAAGCGATCATCGCCACTACCGATACAGGTGAATGGGTTGGATTTTGTTATATAGAGACCTGGGAACACGGCAAGTTTGTGGCTAACTCAGGATTGATCGTTCACCCGGACTTCCGTAACAGCGGAATGGCGAAAGCGATCAAAATGAAGGCTTTTGAGCTATCCCGTAAAAAGTATCCGGACGCGAAAATCATTGGTATAACGACGAGTTTGCCAGTTATGAAAATCAACTCCGACCTGGGTTACGAGCCGGTCACATTCAGTGAGCTTCCTGCTGACGACGCGTTCTGGAAAGGCTGCGCAAGCTGTGTCAATTATGATGTGCTTACACGTACCGGCAGAAAACATTGTCTTTGCACGGGAATGATGTACGATCCAACGGAGAAAGAACCTGCTGTTCCTGCTAACAGCGGCGTAACAGTTGAAGAAAAGCATTCCTGGGATTTTCTGAAAGAGTCGGGCCTTTACGAACGCTGGATGCGCATTAAGCAACGCATTTTGCTGCGAAGGGAAGAACGTGCTAAAAAGAAAAACGCCGGGGCTGTGCTCGTACATTAGAGTAGCACATTCATTTACAGATTTTATATATCTTTTGAATACCTCGCCCGGCAGCCTTAACAAGCCCGATGCGAGGTATTTTTTTGTTTAACAATATAAAACTCTGTCGACCTCGCAAGCTTTTCCCAGAATGGGAATATCGTTGTCTAAAACTTGTGTACTTTTGCCTATACCATGAGAATCTTTACCAGGGGCACACTTAAAGCATTTTGGGATAAACAATCTGATGCAAGGGCAGCACTGGAATTCTGGTACGACTCCATTGAAAAAAACCAATTTAAGAGTCCGGTTGAAGTGATCAAGTTCTTTAAAAATGCAGACACAGTGGGGAACGGTCGCATTGTATTTAATATAGCGCACAATAAGTATCGGCTAATAGCAAAGTTTGAGTATGAAAAACAACTCGTGTTTGTACGCTTCCTGGGAACTCACGCCGATTACGACAGGATTGAGAATATTAAAGAGATATAACATAGGGATTTATGGAAAAGCTAGCAATTGCTCTTGACGATATTAAGATATTGCCGATTACTAACGCTGCGGAATTTAAAGAGGCAAGCAAAGTGATCGATAGCTTAATCGATGCTGACCTTTTGGAAGATCCTGAGGAAAGAAAACGGGCACTCGATATTCTGGAAGCTATTACGATTCTCGCTATTGATTATGAGAAAAGGCATTTCCCCATTCCAAAGCCCGATCCCATTGAAGCGATCAAGGAAAGAATGGAGCAACTTCATCTTACAAGGAGAGATGTGGCGCCTTATTTCGGAGGAGAAAACCGAGTTTCAGAAGTGTTAAGTAAGAAAAGAAATTTAACCATTAAAATGATCAGAGAGCTGAGCAGGAATCTGGGAATACCAGCCGATACATTGCTAGCAATTCACTGACTAGAGTCTTTTACCTGTATCCATACCAATAAATAATGTCACAACCGAAAGTAGTATTAGCATTCAGCGGGGGATTAGATACCTCCTTTTGTGTAAAGTATTTAGCCGAAGACAAAGGCTACGAGGTCCATTCAGTATTGGTGGATACCGGTGGTTTTTCGGATGAAGAACTCAAGACCATTGAGGCAAATGCCTATTCGCTGGGTGTGAAAAAGCACGCGACCATTTCGAAGACTAGTGAATACTATAATGATTGCATCAAATACCTTATTTACGGTAATATCCTTAAAAACAATACTTACCCACTTTCAGTAAGTGCCGAGCGTGTGTTTCAGGCGGTCGCGGTGGCTGAATATGCCAAGGAAATCCGCGCCAGCGCAATTGCGCACGGAAGTACAGGTGCCGGAAATGACCAGGTTCGTTTTGATATGGCTTTCAGGATCATTATTCCCGAAGCAGAAATCATTACGCCAATTCGTGATTTGAAATTATCGCGTGAAGCAGAAATTGAATATTTGACTAAAAAAGGAGTTGGCCGCGAGTGGGCAAAAGCTGCTTACAGCATTAACAAAGGACTCTGGGGTACTTCGGTAGGTGGAAAAGAAACACTTACTTCTGAAAAATACCTTCCTGAATCAGCCTGGCCGACACAGATTTCAAAAACAGAACCTGAAAGCATTACTCTTGAATTTGTCAAAGGGGAACTAAAAGGGGTCGCAGGTGAAAGTTTTGAAAATCCGGTAGCAGCAATTCAAAAGCTTGCGGCTATTGCGCAGCCTTTTGGAATTGGCCGCGATATTCACGTGGGCGATACTATTATCGGCATTAAAGGCCGCGTCGGTTTCGAAGCCGCTGCGCCATTGATTATTATCAAAGCGCACCATACTTTGGAGAAACACGTGCTGAGCGAGCAGCAGCTTTACTGGAAAGAACAACTTTCCAATTGGTATGGCAGCTTGTTGCACAAAGGGCAGTTTGTCGAGCCGGTAATGCGGAATATCGAAACTTTCCTGACTGATACGCAGTCGCACGTAACTGGCAAAGTGCATGTTTACCTTGCGCCTTACCGTTTCCATGTAGAAGGAATTGAATCTCCATTCGACCTGATGTCTTCCAAATTCGGAAGCTACGGTGAAATGAACAACGCCTGGACCGGAGACGACGTACGCGGCTTCTCTAAAGTAGCGTCGAATCAGGTAATGATTTATCAGAAAGTGACGGAAGCAAATCAATAGCCGATATGACTAAAATAGAACTCCAAAGCAAGATCCAAAGGAAGGTCCAGGAACTGCCTGCTGACGTTCTTCAGGAGCTTTATGAGTATATGGAATCTATTTTGGAGAAAAGAAAACAGCAAGCGGAAATTGAAAACGGGTTGCAAAATTGGTGGAGCAGCATTGCCGATTTTTCTGACGATTATTTGACTCAACGTATCCAGCCTCCTCTCGATAAATCTGAAAATTTATTCGAATGAAATATTTGTTGGATACCAATATAGTGGCCTACATTATCAAAAAACGGCCGATTGAAGTACTACATAAGTTGCAGACTTTGGATTGGAAGGAGATAGCAATTTCGTCCATTGTTGTTGCTGAACTTTGGTATGGTGTTGAGAAAAGTCAATTGAAAGAAAAGAATAAGGCAGCATTGGAAGCTTTTCTGAGACCATTTACCATTCTCGATTTGATACACCAGCAGCAGAAGCTTATGCTTCAATAAGGGCTGACTTGGAGAGTACCGGAAAGGTAATTGGAGCAAATGACCTGCTGATCTCAGCGCACGCACTAAGTCATGGACTGATTTTGGTCACCAACAATGTCAGGGAATTTGAAAGAGTTGGCGGACTTCAGATTGAAAACTGGATTACAAATGAGTGATATCAATATAGGAATTATAGGTGCGGCCGGCTACACGGGCGGGGAGTTGATTAGAATTTTAATCAATCACCCAAATGTAAATATCGCCTTTGCACACAGCAAAAGTCAGGCAGGCAAGCCGGTTTATGCTACGCATACCGACTTACTTGGAGATACAGAGCTGTTTTTTTCAGGTGACGATACGCAGGAATTGCTGAATCAACCAGATTTGAATGCGATTTTCCTGTGCTCGGGTCACGGTGAATCGAAGAAGTTTCTGGAAGCACATGCTCTGCCAGAAACACTCAAAGTCATCGATCTGAGTACAGACTTTCGGGATGAAACCGGAGGGTTTGTATATGGTCTGCCGGAACTTCAAAGAGGAGCAATAATTGGAGCAAACAGGATTGCCAACCCAGGCTGTTTTGCGACTAGCATTGAACTTGCTGTTCTGCCTCTGGCAAATGCAGGATTGATCAAGGATGCAATTCACGTGAGCGCAGTTACGGGTAGTACCGGAGCTGGTCAGGCGCTGAGTGCGACCACGCACTTTACGTGGAGAAACAACAATATGTCGATCTACAAAGCATTTACGCACCAGCATTTGACCGAGATAAAAATGAGCTTCGGCAAGTTGCAGGCAGGGTTTGCGGAAGCTGTCAACTTCGTGCCTTACCGGGGTGACTTTACAAGAGGTATCATGGCAAATGTTTATACGGCATTCGATGGTACTTTGGAAGAAGCAAATGCTATTTACAAAAGCTATTACGAGTCACACCCATTTACGCACGTAAGCGACGTTCCTATTGATCTGAAACAGGTTGTTAATACGAATAAGTGCTTTGTACACCTGGAAGTACACGATGGTCAGCTGTTGATTTCGAGCATCATTGATAACCTTACCAAAGGCGCCTCCGGACAAGCTGTTCAGAATATGAATATTGCATTCGGATTACCTGAAAACGCGGGATTGAAGTTGAAAGCACCGGCGTTCTGATAGAATTTTCAAAATCACATTTAGAGACAGCACAATGTCACATTTATTTGATGTTTACCCGATCTACGATATAGAGCCTGTAAAGGCGGAGGGAAGTTATTTATGGGATTCAAATGGTACAAAATACCTTGATCTCTACGGCGGACACGCGGTGATTTCAGTCGGTCATTGCCACCCTGAATATGTTGAAAAACTTACAAGGCAACTTGGTGCGATCAGCTTTTACTCCAATTCTGTAAAGATCTCTTTGCAGGAAGAGCTGGCAGAGAAGCTGGGTGAATTGTCCGGCTACCCTGATTATAAACTCTTTCTTTGCAACTCAGGCGCTGAGGCCAATGAGAATGCATTAAAGCTGGCTTCTTTTCACAATGGAAGAACGAAAGTTATCTCCTTTACCAAATCATTCCACGGCCGCACAGCCGGCGCGGTAGCTGCTACCGACAATCCATCGATTGTAGCGCCCGTCAATTACAAGGAGCACGTAACTTTTCTGCCGTTTAACGATGTGCAGGCTGCGAGCGAGGGAATCACAGAGGAGGTTTGCGCAGTAATTGTCGAAGGAATCCAGGGTGTAGGCGGAATCAATGTTTGTACTGACGAATTCCTGCAAACACTCAGACGCAAATGCGACGAAACCGGCGCAGTATTGATACTCGACAGCGTGCAATGCGGATACGGAAGAACCGGCAAGTTCTTTTCCCACCAGTTCAGCGGCATTGATCCCGATATTATGTCAATGGCCAAGGGAATGGGTAATGGATTTCCAATCGGAGGTATTCTGATTTCACCAAAATTCAAGGCAAGCTACGGATTGCTGGGTACCACATTTGGCGGCAACCATTTGGCTTGCGCAGCAGGTGTTGCAGTGCTGGATATTATGAAAAAGGAAAACCTGATTGCAAATGCAGCCGAGATCGGTGAATATTTGTTTGAAGGAATTAAGGAGATCGGCGGATATAAAGAGTTGCGGGGACGTGGATTAATGATTGGGATAGAATATGACTTCCCTGTAAAAGACCTGCGTAACAGGCTGCTTTTTGAACACAAAATGTTTACGGGAGTTGCCGGGGCAAATACGATCCGCCTTTTACCTTCTCTTGCCCTGGGCAAAGAAGAAGCCGATCTTTTCCTCGAAGCTTTAAAGAAAGAAATCGCTGTAACAAGCATTTAATATAATTTACTAGAAACCGGCTTTGCCGCAGAACTTAACTACTGTCAGAATACTAAACTGAATGAACCACTTCCTTTCCATTAACGACGTCACAGATCTCAGTCAGCTGATTAGCAGCGGCATTTCCGCGAAGCGGAATCCATTCGGGGATATTGAATTGGGAAAAAACAAAACCATCGGATTGTTATTCTTCAATTCCAGTCTCAGGACAAGGATAAGTACCCAGAAAGCCGCACAAAATCTCGGACTCAACGTCATTACCATGAATGTGGGCCAAGATGGCTGGGGCCTCGAAATGGAGGAGGGTGTGATCATGAATGGAGATAAAGCCGAGCACGTGAAAGAAGCAGCTGCTGTAATCGGCAGCTACTGCGATATCATCGGCATTCGCTCGTTTGCGGCATTGCAGGACCGCGACAAAGATTACTCGGAGCAAGTGTTTCAGCAGTTCAAGAAATACGCGGAAGTACCAATCGTAAACCTGGAATCGGCTACACGCCACCCTCTGCAATCACTCGCAGATTGCATTACGATCGAGGAATTTAAAGTTAAACAGCGCCCGAAAGTAGTATTGACCTGGTTGCCGCATTTCAAAGCATTGCCGCAGGCGGTAGCTAATTCGTTTTGTGAATGGATGAACCCGATGGATGTGGAATTGGTGATCACGCACCCGGAAGGTTATGATCTTGCGCCGGAGTTTGTTGGAAAAGGCCAGGTGATTTACGATCAGAATAAAGCATTGGAAGGCGCTGATTTTGTTTATGGAAAAAACTGGTCATCGTACGAGCATTACGGGCAAGTACTCACCGATGATCCTTCATGGATGATTACCGAAGCAAAAATGGCATTGACCGACAATGGAAAATTCATGCATTGTCTCCCATTACGCCGGAATATGAAGGTGGCCGACGAAGTACTGGACGGACCAAGATCTCTCGTAATTGAAGAAGCTGCAAACCGCGAATGGTCGGCGCAGGCTGTGCTGCGGGAGATTTTGCTTGGAATGAAGTGAATAAAACAGAAAACGCGAACTTTTAAAACCCCGGATCCATTTTATTCAGGTAAACCGGACTTTGATAAAACACAATAATGCATACGGACACTTTAGCTCAACCAGTTTCTTCTAATAACAAATCAACCGTTGGGAAAACAGGTGTTTTGATTGTAAATCTCGGCACGCCGGATAGTCCCTCGGTGCCGGATGTACGCAAGTACCTTCGCGAATTCCTGATGGACGAGCGCGTGATTGACATTCCTTATCTAAACAGGTGGTTTTTGATCAACCTAATCATTGCGCCTTTCCGTGCTCCCAAATCTGCCAAAGTCTACAAGCAGCTTTGGCGACCTGACGGATCACCGCTGAAAATCTATGGTTATTCAGTAAAGGATAAACTGCAAAAAGCACTGGGGAACGATTACGTGGTGGAACTGGCAATGCGTTATCAAAGCCCGAGCATTGCAAGTGCATTGAAGAAATTGCGTGAAGAATGCCTTTCAGAGATCATCGTGGTGCCTTTCTTTCCGCAATACGCTTCCGCTTCAACGGGATCGGTATACAAGGAGGTGATGCGCGTGGTGCAGGATTGGGAAGTATTGCCTGAAATTCGATTTGTAAACCGTTTTCTGGATCACCCGAAGTTCATTCAGGCATTTGCCGATCTCGGTAAAAAATACATGTCCGAGCACAACTACGATCATATTGTATTCAGCTACCACGGACTACCTGAGCGTCAGATTACCAAAGGAGATGTGACCAACAGCTTCTGCCAGTTTGGTAGCTGCTGCGACAAGCTCGACCACCGCAATCAGCATTGTTACCGCGCGCAAAGCTTTGAGACAACCAGGCTGCTTGTAAAAGCAATGGGAATACCGGAAGGTAAATATACCACATGCTTCCAGTCACGTCTTGGAAAAACGCCCTGGATCAAGCCTTATACGGATGAAATTATCCCTGAACTAACCAAGAAAGGGGTCAAAAGCGTACTCGCATTCTCTCCTTCGTTCGTTGCAGATTGTTTGGAAACAACCATCGAAGTAGGTGAAGAGTACAAAGAATTATTCGAGAAAGAAGGTGGACAGCACTGGCAATTGGTCGAAAGTCTCAACGACAGCGACACCTGGATTGAGACCCTCGAAGATCTTATTAAAAATAAAAGAAGTTAATCAGAGGCTTACAGCCTCTTTTTTGTACAGATCAGCCAGTGTATTGACGGCGTAATCAATTTCAGCCTCGGTATTGTATTTACCAAACGAAAAACGAACGTTGGCGCGATCGGGATCGATTTGAAGTTCATTCAATACGTGTGAACCAATGTCGGTCCCGCTTGAACATGCACTTCCTCCCGACACTGCGATTCCCGCAATATCCAGGTTAAACAGCAGCATATCGCTGATATCAGAAGGCGGCAGGCTTACGCTCAGCACTGTGTATAAGCTGTTGCCAAGCTCCGCAGAGTTTCCATTGAAAGATACACCCTCAATTTTACTTTTCAGGTTCTCGATCATTCTCGACTTCAAACCTTCGATATGCGTCCGGTGTGCGTCCATATCGCGGTATGCAATTTCCAGGGCCTTCGCCAACCCTACAATACCGTAAATATTCTCGGTACCTCCGCGCATATTACGTTCCTGTGCGCCGCCGTGTACAAAAGGTGCAATTTTAATTCCTGGCCGTACATACAAAAACCCTACTCCTTTCGGGCCATTGAATTTATGCGCCGCACCGACAATGAAATTCGTCTTTAATTTTTGCAGATCGTGGCGGAAGTGACCCATTGTTTGTACGGTATCACTATGAAAAACTGCATTGTACTTTTCACAAATATCTCCGACAGTTTCAAGATCGAGCAGGTTCCCAATCTCATTATTCCCGTGCATGAGTGAAACCAGCGAACGGCTGTTGGTAGCGAGCAGTGTTTCCAGGTGTTCCAGGTCCACTTCCCCTTTTTCATTCAGGTTAACATAGCTCAGCTTGATCATGCCGGCTTTGCTCAGGTGTTCGAGGGTATGTAAAACAGCGTGGTGCTCGATCCGGGAAGTAATCGCGTGTTTTAGCCCCAAAGTTTCTATGCTGCCGCGGATCGCAGTATTGTCAGCTTCGGTGCCTCCCGAAGTGAAGAATATCTCGGCAGGAGCCGCATTCAGGATACCCGCTATGCTTTTCCGTGCGCGCTCTATTGATGAGCGAACGGCTCTTCCGTATGAATGAATGGAAGATGGATTACCAAACTGCTCGGTCATCAATGGAAGCATTACCTCCAATACTTCCGGGTCGAGCTGGGTAGTAGCTGCGTTATCCAGATAAGCTTTCATATTACTCTTGTTATTTCTTCTGACTCATTGTTTCGGCTCGGAAATGATTTCCTTGATGTCCGAAATGATTTTGTTTGCCAGGTTGATCGCCGTAGTCTGCGTTTCCGACTCGGAGTAGATCCTGATAATAGGTTCGGTGTTTGACTTCCTTAAATGAACCCATTCTTTGTTAAACTCGATCCTCACGCCGTCAATTGTATTCAGCGGCTGCTTGGAATACCGGTTCTGAATGCGGCTCAAAATGTTGTCAACATCAATGTCCGCGGTCAGTTCGATTTTATTTTTTGAAATATAATAATTCGGATAAGACCTGCGCAGAACCGATGCAGTTTTGCCGAACTTGGCCAAATGCGTCAGGAACAATGCGATCCCCACCAGCGCGTCACGGCCGTAGTGGCTTTCAGGGTAAATTACTCCTCCATTCCCTTCGCCTCCGATAATCGCGTTATTTGCTTTCATCATATTAACCACATTCACTTCTCCTACCGCCGAAGCAAAGTATTCGCCTCCTGCTTTGACTGTAACGTCGCGCAATGCAGCTGTGGACGACAAATTGGAAACGGTATTACCGGGTGTATTTTTCAGGACATAATCGGCAACAGCTACCAGGGTATATTCTTCACCAAACGGTGTTCCGTCTTCACACATCAGCGCCAGCCTGTCTACATCCGGATCAACAACTATTCCGAGATTGAATGAACCGTTATTCAGTTCTTTGCTGATCTCACGCAAATGTTCCGGCAGCGGCTCCGGGTTATGCGCAAAGTTGCCTGTCGGCTCGCAGTTGAGTTGTTTAATATTCTTCGGATCAACTCCCAGTGCTTCCAAGAGCATCGGAACAACAATTCCGCCGGTAGAGTTAACTGCGTCAACTACGATCTTGAAATTGGCATTTTTGATCGCTTCCACGTCTACCAATGACAATGCAAGTACCTGATCAATATGCTTTTGCAGATAAGTATCGTCTGACTCGTAGCTGCCCAATTTCTTTACATCCACAAATGCAAAATCTTCCTGTTCGGCAATGCGCAAAACCTCGGCACCATCAGCCTCGGAAATAAACTCTCCGTTGTGGTTCAGAAGCTTCAATGCATTCCATTGAATTGGATTATGGCTGGCTGTCAAAATGATCCCTCCCGCTGCATTTTCATGGGTCACAGCGATCTCAACAGTCGGCGTGGTAGAAAGGCCCAGGTCCAGAACATGAAGACCTACTCCCTGCAATGTACCTGCAACGAGGCGGCTTACCATTTCACCGGAAAGTCGCGCATCTCTGCCAATAATAACTTTTGAATTTTGTGGATTCGAGCGCCTCAGCCATGTTCCGTATGCAGCTGCAAATTTTACTACATCAATCGGAGTCAGTGCCTCCCCGGATTTTCCACCCACAATACCTCTGATTCCGGAGATAGATTTAATTAACGTCACGTTCTGGTGTATGTCTTTTGTTTGCTGTAAAAATACGAAATTTCCCTCTCAGCAGTCAGATTTTTCTACAACTAATACCGTGTCTGAGTTTCCGGGCGGAGACGTATACCCTCAAATGGAGCTCAAATTCTGGGTCAGGTTCTTGCAACTTCCTGCATTTTAGTAAATACCGGATCCATCCATTGAAGCGGTAATTTTTGTACCGAATTGCTCAGCAATGCACTCCATTGTTTACCTACATAATCAAGATCGTCTTTCTCAAAACGATGCTCAACAATCTCAAACGAGTCTTTTGTGTACATAACCACGTCGATCGGATAGTCCACGTCGTTGGAGCTGACGCGCGTGGAATCGAACGATAAAAACCCGATTTTTAATGCATCGTGCATGCTCGAATCGAATTTCAGGCTACGATATAACAGCGGCTTTCCATAGCCCGAATTTCCGATGATAATAAAAGGAGAACCGTCCCCAACTTCCACCCAATTGCCCTCGGGATAGAGGAGAAAGAGCTTGTGCTCGGAGTCATTTTCAAGCTGACCGCCGACAATCGCGAAAAGATTGAAAGATAAACCGGCCGCATGAAGTGCAGATCTGTCCTCATCCGCGACTCGCCTGACCTGCTCGCCAATGCATTCACCGCCTTGTAGAGCTTATTGAAAGAAGAATCCCGCTCTTCCAGCACTTCCTTGAAATAAGTGATCGCTTTGTCACGGACAGACCTAAGGCCCGACGTCATCACGAAAATCGAATGCTTGCTGGATTGATAAACCGAAACTTTCTTGTTGGTAGAAACCTCAGTTCCGGATGTAAGGCGCGTATCAGCAATGGCGACCAGGCCGGATGCTACTTTGATACCAAGGCAATATGTCATGTCTTTGCGGCTCTCTCTGATAAAAGTGGGTCGCTAAGTTATGAAAGTTTTGCACTCAGTTCATCCACTGGGTTTTAAATTGGCCGAAGCTCTGGCCCATCGACTGGCCTTGTGACTGACTTTGCGACTGGCCCTTATCCAGTCCGAAATACATATCAAAAATAGCGCTGTCTATCTCGTTGTTTTTGGTCTGAAATGTGTCCAGGTACTCGTGCAGGCCGGTTTTGAAAATCTCTTCGACGTCTGTGAATTCCAGCTCCGCGCGTACCTTGCTCAATGCACGTTCAGCTGGATTAGTGTGGCCTCTTTCAGGAATGGAGCCGGCAATGGCATACAGCGAAAGCTCCGCCTGGCGCACGCAGTAAGCAATGGACCGGGGGAATAATTTATCAAGGATCAGAAAAGCCACGATGTTCATGGAAGTGAGCGCCCGGTGCGTCTGACGGTACATATTATAGGCACTTACCGATTTCAGTACCGCAGTCCAGAGCATCAGATCGAGCGTCGAACCGGAGGTGCCGGAATCTTGCTGCAAGGTAAAGTACTTCACATCCAGAAACCGCGAACACTTATCGCCCCGCTCAATGTGCCGACCCAGCCGGCCAAAATGCCAGGCTTCATTCCTGGTAATGGAAGTATCTACAACCCCGTGGAACAGCTGGCAGCTTTTGCGGATATCTGTGAAGTAGGATTGCATATGGTCCATATTCCGGAAATGATCAGGGGATGTTTCACGGATAGACAAATAGAAAGTATTGATACTCTCCCACATTTCCTTCGATATCGTTTCGCGGATCGTACGTGCATTCTCGCGGGCCTCGTACAGGCAGCTGATAATGGAGTTGGGATTGCGCTTATCGAAAGTCATGAAATGGATTACATCTTCTTTCGTCGGCTTATCGTAGTATTTATAAAAAAGGTAATGATCGGCAGTTGCAATCAGGAGGGGCTCCCATTGTTCATCTACATCAGGCGGCAAATCCAGGGCAAGATTGAAGTTAACTCCTACAAAGCGTGCATAATTTTCAACCCGCTCCATATAACGGTTCATCCAGTAAATTGAATTCGCTACTCGGCTTAGCATAAACGGTAAGTATTGTCTCTAAAATTGATAATCAGAATATTCATTAAGCAGTTCCACCAAAATACCTAATAAAATTTTGCAAATACAAGAGTATGCGAAAAGTAATAAACTATCCCCAAAGATTCTCATTCCGGAAAATTACAGGCGCTGATTTGGATTATTCCCGAAACAGTTAAATTTTGTAAAATATCAACTCATAACCTAAAACGGGAGTAAACGTGTCGAAAAAAGAACAGTTCACCGCTGCAATCCAGAAATCATACCAGACTGACAAACCTGTTATCCATTTAGGCTCTGCCATTCTGGATGGCGAGATCATCAGTGAGGCCCGGGTAAGTCTCCCGCTCCGGATGATGAACCGCCACGGGCTGGTTGCAGGCGCTACCGGTTCCGGTAAAACGCGTACGTTGCAGGTATTTGCTGAACAGCTTTCCGCGGCCGGCGTACCTGTTTTCATGTCCGATATCAAAGGTGATCTGTCGGGGATAGCCCAGCCGGGAAAATCAAATGCAGCACTGGAAGAACGTTCGCAGATCCTGGGCAATGTGTTTACACCCAAAGGCTACCCTGTTGAACTATATTCCCTGAGCGGAAAGAAAGGCTCGCAAATGCGGGCTACTATCCTCGAATTTGGCCCTATTCTCCTGTCTAAGATCTTCGGTTTAAATGATACGCAGGCTGGTGTGCTCGCGATCCTCTTCAAATACGCCGATGATCAGGATCTTCCAATGGTCGATCTGAATGATTTGAAGAAAGTCCTCAATTATCTATCGGAAGGGCCGGGCGCGGCGGAGATCAAAGGTGATTATGGCAGCATTTCCAGCTCAACTGCCGGTACTATCCTCCGTAAGATCGTTGCATTGGAGCAGCAGGGCGTAGGAAGCATTTTTGGTGAAAGATCATTTGATATCAACGACCTGATCGATCGCGTAGACGGTCAGGGAATAATCAGTTTGCTCAATATCTCAGATGTGCAGGATAAGCCAGCACTGTTTTCCACATTCATGCTGAGCCTTTTGGCTGAATTATACCAAAAGCTACCGGAGGCGGGAGATCTCGACAAGCCTAAGCTCGTGTTTTTTCTCGATGAAGCGCATTTACTGTTCAAAGATGCGCCAAAGGCATTTCTCGACCAGATTGAGCAGGTAATCCGACTGATACGCTCCAAAGGTGTGGGCGTGTTTTTCTGTACCCAAATGGCGCAGGATGTTCCGGTTTCGGTATTGTCTCAGCTTGGCAACCGCGTACAGCACGTTTTGCGCGCATTCACGCCTCAGGATGCAGATGCATTGAAACAAACGGTGAAAACATATCCCAAGTCAAGCTTTTATGAAATTGACCAGGTACTCACGACGCTTGGGATCGGACAGGCATTGATCACGGTTTTGAATGAAAAAGGTATCCCGACCGAAGTAGCAGCCACGCACCTGCTTCCGCCCACTTCCATTATGGGGCCAATGGTCCAGGCAGATTATGACCAGCACGTACAGCAATCCAGTCTTTACCAAAAATACAAAGATCCCGTAGACCCGGAAAGTGCTTACGAGATGCTGACTAAACGAATGGAGGCACACGCAAAAGCAGACGAACCAACCCGCCAGGAAACAACCGAGGTCAGGAAACAGAAAGAAGAAAAAGGAATGCTTTCTGAAGCTCTAAATTCTCCTTTGGCCAAGCAAATCGGCCGGGAGGTGGTCAGGGGTGTTTTTGGAATGCTATTTGGTAAAACAACGCGTTCACGCTCTACGAAAAAGGGTGGCGGACTTTTCGGTTTTTAAAACCTACTTTTTCACTTTCCATCCCACAACGCAACGGTGCCCGGCTAGCTGATCCATATTATTCTGGACATCGAGCCGGGTTTTTGCATTGTCCAGCGCGTCCCGATAAATTTCGCGGAGCTCCTTGCGTTTGATCGCTTCCAGAAAGCGGCGTGCGTCTTCTTCATTTTCTAATAATAGCTCAGGTACTGGAGTGGGCTTATCGTCCTCACCCTTTGCAACCATGGTTACGTAGGAGGTATTTGTATGCCGGACTGTACGATTCCGCACATTCTCCGCGATCACGCGAATACCTATGACCAGCGAAGTCCTGCCGACGTAGTTGACCGATGCATGCAGCGAAACAAGATCACCGACTTCTACGGGCTGCAGAAAATCCACGCCGTCAACAGATACGGTCACGCAATAAGTACCCGCGTGCCGGGATGCGCATGCATAGGCGACTTTATCAATGAGGGACAAGAGAATTCCACCGTGGATCTTACCGCCGAAGTTGGCATAAGACGGGATCATCAATTCTGTGAGGACCGTCTGCGAATATTTTACCGAACGCGGCTCCATACTTTGTTTTTATTATTTCAAAAATATCGTTTTTCCTATCCTGGCCGATTCTTTGGCTGTTTCCAGAATCTCAACTACGGTTACATTGACCGGCAATCCGTACATATCGTTTTGTTCCAAGGTCAGTTTACCGGTTACTACATCCGCCAGTACGGAGAATGGATCCGTAAATGGCGCGGGGCGCGGATCGAGCTTGATGGTTTGTTCGGGTGTTTTTTCCTGCAAACGCTGCCGCACAACGGTTGGATTTACAGCGACTGCGTAACCTTTATTCCCAAAAACTTCCATGTCTTTGCGAGCAAACGACCAGTTCCATGAACCTTGGATAATGCATTGCGCCTTGGGGTATTGCAGGATAATGGAAGCCTCGTCGTCGACATTCTTGTAAATCTCCGGCTTGTTCTGGTGCGTTACGGCTGTTACCGAAAGCGGGCGCTGCCCTTTGAGCAGCCACGTCATCAGGTTGGCGCCGT
The DNA here is from genome assembly GCF_000701505.1 of Dyadobacter crusticola DSM 16708. GTDB lineage: Bacteria > Bacteroidota > Bacteroidia > Cytophagales > Spirosomataceae > Dyadobacter > Dyadobacter crusticola. The sequence goes on from NZ_JNJB01000011.1 coordinate 158,194, forward strand.
AGCAGCCGAAGTCCACCAATGCGCCTGCGCCATTTTTGGCGGGATCAGTAAGTATCTCCAAAAATTCTTTACTAACCCCGATCTCCTTCGGCCCCTGGTGACCGTCATTAACCATTACTTTCCGGATCTCGCCAAGCTTTCCTTGCTCGACAAGGTCTTTCACGTACTGATTGCTCGCATACCAGGAAGTTTCAAAATTTGTAAGCACCTGTATGTTGTTCTTTTTAGCCAGCTGCTGAATCTCTTTTGCGTCCGCGAAGGTTGTTGCCAGTGGTTTTTCAACCATTACATGAATTTTCCTCGGCGCACAGGCTTTTACAACCATAATGTGTTCACTTATCGCACCAAATGCAGATACTGCCTGCGGCTTTGTTTCATCCAGCATTTTGTTGAGGTTGGAGTAGAAGAGCTTCTTATCGAGTTTATATCGCTCAGAAAACTCCTTCACCAGCTCTGGATTTGGTTCATAAATCCCGACCAACTCAATATCGTGTTTATCGGGTCTGTTGAAAATCCAGCCCACATGTCCGTGCGTCAAGCCTGCCACTGCAACTTTTACAGGCGCCTGCGCAATGCTGCCAATACTTATCATACCAAAAATGAGTAAGAGAATTGCTTTCATAGTTCAGGTTTTAGGACATTTTATCAATGATATCTTTAATCACTTCCTGCAAATAGGCTCCATTGTACGGACCGTACCAGTTCATTGTTTTGGTTTCATACAAATCCCTGTCGAAGTACTTATCGTGGGTAATGTAACCAATATAGCCGCCATTAAAGCTGGTAACGAGCAAATTCAGCCTCTTTGATTTTGCATAAGCATCCAGTTCTGCAACGAGCTCGCCAGAGAAATCGCAGGGCATTCCTACCATCAGCATATTACCAACGCGCAATGCTTTTACATAAACCGGATAGTCTCCGAATGCTTTTTTGAAAGCCCAGGATCTTAAAACCAGTCCCATTGTTAGCCGCGGACTAGGGTCGCGGAGGGGCAAAGGGAGGGTTAAAGAACGAATCACATTGTCTTTGTTGGGCTCCTTTACAGTTGCAGGTGACAATAATGCATTCTGTACGCCAAATGCCTGGTTTTTTATTTCATCAAAATCGTCGCTGCCTTTTTCGATCGGGCCCATACTCCCTACCGCGCCCGCCATGTACATTGCAAAATTGTATCTTCCGTTTTCAAGTGAATCAACCAATGCACCGGGATAATCACGCGAGAGCACGATGTTACGTGAGCCCAAAACCGTGGAATGTGCGCCAAATGAGCTCAGTATAGCTTTTTTACCTGTTTTGGTCACAAACGCTACAGAGCGTATTTCAGGGTCGACCCCTCCTTCGTCCCCTACCAGCCGGTTTCTGATATCCAGTGTGTCTACGGATTCGAGATACGTCAGCTCAACTGGTTCAATATTGGCTTTTGCATTTGTAATAGCTGTATAGAATGCATCTGCAAGCCGGTCGACAATAGCAGGATCGTATTTTCCGGAGAAAAACAGCGAAGAAACACCAGTACCCCAGCCACCTACACTGTTATGTGTATGCGTAGCTCCGAAATACACCTGATCGAATGGAATCTCTTTGTCTGTCAGCCTTGTTTGCAGGATCTTGATGACAGTAGGCGGGATAATAAGCAGATCGGCGGAAACGATCGCTGCTTTGCTCTTTCCATTATCTATCACAATGGCGCGTACATAAACTGAATCGTGTACCGCCGTGTACGGGCGCCCTTTTCTGTTGCCGTAACCTGCCGTTGGTGTAGGTGAATCGGGCGTAATGTTGACCTTCGCCCAACCTGCTTTCAGCTGGCCCGAAGAATCTGGTTTAATCGGTTCGACTTTCGCTATAATCTGCTTCCATTGATTGTAATAAGGCATTTCCTTGTAGGGTGTCTTATCCATCGTCGTGACAAGCACCGCCAGGATCAACACTAATATCAAAACGATTGAACCGATGATCCGCAGCAAAATCCTAAGAAATCTCATGGAAGGGCATTTTGAAGATTTAAACCGACCAAATATAAAAGGAAAACGCCCCCTTAATATCCTCATACAACAAAAAACCCGTCAGCAGAGCCGGCGGGATATATGCTATCAATTACAAAAACCAATCAGGCTTGCTTGACCAGCTGAATGTTCGCGATGAGTTTTACGTCTTCACCAATCACAAGCCCGCCGGAATCGGTCAGTTGCATGTAGTTCAAGCCAAATTCCTGTCTGCTCAACCTGCCTTCCACTTCAAACCCTACTCTGATGTTTCCTTCTGCGTCTCTTTCTGAACCGCCGTATTCTGCATCAAGCTCAATGGGTTTGGTGATACCCTTCAAGGTAAGCAAACCGGACAGCTTGTAATTATCGCCTTTGACCTTATGAAAATAGTTGGATTGAAAAGTAATGTGCGGGTATTGCTCTGCGTCAAAGAAGTCTGCTGACCTCAAATGCTTGTCACGGGCTTCAATATTGGTATCAATACTGTTCACATCGAGAGAGAAGTGAATTTCCGCGTCTTCAAAATTACTGAGGTCAGAAGTGGCTCCACCTTCAAAATTATTGAATGAGCCTGTAATTGTTGAGATAACGAGGTGTTTGATTTTAAACTGTACCTCTGAATGTGCGGGGTCTACGATCCATTTTGTAACTGCCATGGGTAATGAAATTTAAATACTACATACTTCGACGAACGCCAAAACTAGCATTCCAGCTTAGAAACGTGTATTAACATGTTTTAATTCAGAACGCGTATAGAGTTTACAAGAAGATAAACGGCACGCGATTTATACCTCACACCTTTCGTTATATTTACTAAACATAAATCGGCTCCACATGAAAATGCAGGGAAGAAGCGTATTCACGTACGATGTATACGCTCCCACTACCGTGACCACGATGCTGCGTCCTCGTCGTCAGGAAGGTCAATCTATTATCCAGGAAGGCTTCAAAATCGAACCAGCGGTACCTTTTTCAGAATACATTGATATTTACGGAAATCCTTGTCAAAGGACTATTCTGCCAGTAGGCCGCGTGGTGATCACTACGGAAGTACAGGCGCAGGTAAATGCCACCAAGCCGATCCCCAGTCCGCCTCCCGGCTACGTGCTTGTAGGCGACTTGCCGGACGAGGTAATGCATTACATCCTGCCAAGCCGGTACTGCCAGTCGGACTTATATGAAATCAATATGCTGGCTATGGAAATCACCGGCAGCCGGGCGCCGGGTTATGAACAGGTAGAGGCGATCCGGACGTGGATTCATAACAATATTACTTACCAGTACGGTGTAACAGATGCCAGCACAACAGCGCTGGACCTGGCCCGCAATCGTATAGGGGTATGCCGTGACTTTACACACCTGGCTATCGCACTTTGCAGAAACCTGTGCATTCCCGCGCGCATGACGGTGGGTTACCTCGACAAGCTCAAAGTAATGGACCTGCATGCTTGGTTTGAGGTATTTATCGGTGGAGACTGGTATACTTTCGACGCAGTCCAGGAGAAAACCGAAGGCTATCGCATTGAAATCGCCCACGGCCGCGACGCCGCCGATGTAGCGATGGTAACTCAATACGGAAACGCCACATTGCAATCACTGCATGTAGAAGCGAATTTGGTGGAGGAAAGGGAGGAAAAGGAATAAAGGGAGGAAGGGGAATAGAGGAAATAAAGGGAGGAAGGGGAATAAAGGGAGGAAGGAAAAAGCTTTTAATCCCTTTCGTCCCCTTCCTCCATCCTCCCTTTCCTCCTCTTTATATCACTCCCAAGTCGACCCCTACCTTCGTGAAAGCTGTTACTGCTTTTTCCAGGTGCTCCTGCTCGTGGCCAGCGGAGATTTGTACGCGAATTCTGGCTTTGCCTTGCGGAACAACCGGGTAGAAAAACCCGATTACGTAAATGCCTTCTTCCAGTAACCTGGCAGCGAATTCCTGTGCAAGTTTGGCGTCGTAAAGCATGATAGGGACGATCGGGTGCTCGCCAGGGAGAATATCAAAACCTGCCTCGGTCATTGCCTTGCGAAAGTACGCGGTGTTTTTTTCCAGCTTATCCCGAAGCGCAGTGGAAGACGAGAGCAAGTCAAGTACCTTAATGGATGCGCCTACAATGGAAGGTGCCAGTGTATTTGAAAATAGATACGGTCTTGAACGCTGGCGCAGGATCTCAACGATTTCCTTTTTCGCAGCTGTAAACCCACCGGAGGCGCCGCCCAGCGCTTTTCCGTAAGTGCCGGTAATAATGTCAATGCGCCCCATTACATTTCTGAATTCGTGCGAGCCGCGGCCGGTTTTTCCCATGAAGCCCGTTGCGTGACATTCATCTATCATCACCATTGCGCCGTATTGTTCTGCGAGATCACAGATCTTGTCAAGCTGCGCGATGGTACCGTCCATTGAGAAGACTCCGTCAGTCACAATCAGTATCCTTCTGCTTCCTGCCGCATCCTTTAACTGCGTTTCAAGATCAGCTATATCGTTGTGCTTGTAGCGGAAACGTTTCGCTTTGCACAAGCGGATTCCGTCGATTAGTGAAGCGTGATTTAGTTCGTCAGAAATAATGGCATCCTGCTCATTTAACAAAGGCTCGAACAAGCCGCCATTTGCATCAAATGCAGCGGCGTACAGGATACAATCTTCCATTCCCAGGAATTCAGCCGTTTTCCTTTCGAGTTCTTTGTGGATGTCCTGGGTCCCGCAGATAAAGCGTACCGACGACATTCCAAATCCGTGCGTATTAATCGCCTCAATACCTGCCTGGATTACCTCGGGATGCGATGATAAGCCCAGGTAATTGTTTGCACAAAAATTGAGCACATCTTTCCCGTCGGTAGTCGCAATGCTCGCTGCCTGTGGCGTAGTAATAATCCTTTCCTTTTTATATAAACCCGCCGCCTTAATCGCGTCCAGTTCCTTTTCGAGTTCTGCCTGAATTGTTCCGTACATGGTTCAAGTTTTGAATGAGTGAATGACTGAATGATTGAATGGGCCGCTGTGGAACGGTGAATGACTGAATTAGTGAATGAGTGAATTAGTGAATGCCCTAATGACTCGATGTTCTATTGACCCAATGACCAACTTACTTCTGCCAACTATTGCTTCACTGGCTTGTATTTCCTTGTAAGCTCCCGGATCATTTCCTCTGTCATTTTGTCGAGATTGTATGATGGGCGCCAGCCCCAGTCTTTTCTGGCTTGGGTATCGTCGATTTCCTGTGGCCACGATTCTGCAATTTGCTGGCGGAAGTCGGGCTTGTATGTAATCCTGAATTCGGGAATATATTTGCTGATACTGGCTGCGATTTCTTTTGGAGAAAAGCTGGTTCCTGCCAGGTTATATCCTGTTCTGACCGTGATTTTCTCAGCCGGCGCTTCCATTAAACGAACCGTTGCGTCCATTGCGTCAGTGATATAGATCATCGGGAGCGTCGTATCTTCCTCCAAAAAGCATTCAAACAATTCTCCTTGCACCGCTTTGTGGTAAATATCAACCGCATAGTCGGTAGTACCTCCGCCAGGCATGGATTGATAACCGATAATGCCCGGGTAGCGAAGTGAGCGGATATCCAGCCCGTATCTCCGGAAATAGTAATTCGACCAGTTCTCGCCGGCAGCCTTGCTGATCCCGTAAACCGTTCCGGGATCCAGGTAAGACCATTGTTTCGCGCGCACATCTACCTGCTCGCCGAAAACTGCAATCGAGCTGGGATAAAATATTTTTTCAATATTATTTTCTCTCGCTACTTCCAGCACATTGAAGTAAGTCTGCATATTGATGTGCCAGGTTTTCAAAGGTTCCTGCTCGCCTCTTGCAGACAGGATTGCGGCCAAATGATAAATCTGGGTAACCTTATGTTTTTTCACAATCGCCACGAGCGCATTGGCGTCAGTCGCGTCGAGCAGTTCAAAAATGCCTTTTTCCAATTCCGGTTTCCGAAGGTCGGAAGCAACTACGTGATCAATCCCGTAAATCTCACACAGGTACTCCACCAAAACAGAACCGATCTGGCCATTTGCCCCGATTACCAAAACATTTTCTGACTTCATAGGGATTTTTGTTTAAAGCATAAATCACTTGCAATTTCCCGTTTAAGAAATTTATTTTCAACATTAGCGCCGTTATGCAGGAAACTTTGCTACACAATGGCTATTTTTTGCTAAAAATCACTTCTTGACAATCAAACTTTACTTCGCCGCAGCAAATATTATTGCACCATGGAACAGTTGGACAAAATTGATACCAAAATCCTCCGCATTCTTCAAAAAGATGCAAAAAAGACCACGAAGGAAATCGCTACAATGCTCAACCTGACGATCTCGCCGGTTTACGAGCGGATCAGGCGGCTGGAAAGTTTAGGATACATCAAACACTATGTCGCCATTCTTGACAAAAAGCTAATCAACCGGCAGGTTACCACCATTTGTCAGGTGTCAATGCGGTACCACAATGAAGCTTTTATCGAGAAGTTTGAACAGGAAATCCAGAACCTGGATGAAGTTCAGGAATGTTACCACATGGCGGGGCAAGTGGATTTTTTGCTTAAGATCAATGTATCCAGTCTCGATGAATACCACGATTTCGTCAAATACAAACTATCCAAAATCGATAACATCGGGGTGCTAAACAGCACTTTCGTGCTGAAAGAAATCAAGCATACTTCGGAATTCTATATCTGATCTGATCAGAAGTTTCTCCGGTTAACCTCAAAAGAGAACCGCTTGCTGCCGGCCACACCATTGGGAGTAATTCCCTGGATAACCACCTGGTACTTACCTGTTTGGTCTGAGGTGTAGAATTCAAGTGCAGCTTTGCCGGTTTTGTCGGTAACTACATTAGGCGCCCAGTGCAGCAGGTTGCGAAAATCAGGTATGCGGCTGTTCGCATTGGCTGCGTCGTATTTCGGCGCGTAAAATTCGCGCTGTGCCTGTACGCCTTCGTAAGGCAAAACGAGCACCTTCGGATCCAGCTCGAAGCCGCCCAGGTCATTTCCGTAAGTTGTAAAGGTTACAATTCCGGTAAATGTCACCGGCCCCAGGAAGTACCGTGAATTAAGTACTTCTATCTTTTTGACTTTCAATGGGTCAAATTCAATGATCTTATCCGCACTAAAAACGGGTATTCCGTCGACCAGGATCAGCGGATCGCTGTTATAGTAAGTGTTTGGCAACAGCTTGTCTATCATCCTGAAATGATATTCTTTCTGCCTTCTTCTTACCAAAACTCCTTTTACATATTCCCGCAAAACCTCTTCCATTGTTGGAAAACGGGTATAATCATCGAGAAAGTACTTCTCATCTGGTACTCCGAAAAATGCGACGGAGTCGGTTAATGTAACCTTCTTTTGCGTGTAAACCCTCGGCAGGTAAGCGTTGCCGGTTTGCATATTAATCGTGCGCGTAAGCAGCTGGTTTTCCAGGGTTTTATCAAAAAAGAATGCGGGTAGCGCCTTTTCGGAAAATTGCTTTGAAAACGGATTGGCTATCTCAAATTTGTACGTCGAGTCAGTCGCCAGGTTGGTTTGTACGGTAATCTCTTTCGGACCTTCAAAGCGGCGAACCTCAAATGTTACCTTTCCATTCTGGTCACTTTGCGCCACGTACAACCTCGCCGGAACATCAAGAGCTGCCAGAAATACATCTTTCCCTTTGCCTGGACTTCCGTCTTCCCTGCTCACGACTTTGCCCGTAATGAAGTGACCGTCGTACTCAGGCAAATTCTCATATTTCGGCGGCTGACTACCGAATACATTCTCCCACGTTAACCTCCGCCAGCCGTGCGTGAGCATTAGATTATCAAGCTGCTGATCGGTTTCTTTGTTCACATTGCTGAAATAAGAAGCAGGCGATTCGATAGTTCCTTTCAAATCGGAAGTGAGCCAGAGGTAGCTAGCGATATCCTGCTGCGGATCGGCCTGAATGGAATCTTCGAGGTAAATGGCGACAGACAAGTTCGTCATCTGATCAGCTGCGGCAGCTACATTGGCAGTGAGGTTCAGCAAGACTTTCTCACGGGTAATGAATGTTTTGGCCAGATTTGCTTCCAGGTCGAGCTTACTTTGAGGCCGCTTGAAATACAGCCTTTCACAAACCGGCTTTACCTTTTCATTGAAGATCGTAATGTGCGAAATTCCATCTCCCAGCTTGCTTTTATCGATCAGGAAATAAGTTTTGTTTCTTATCAGCGGCTTTTTCTCGATCGTTGGATTCAACTGGCGCGTGTGGGCGAGCATATAAACGTACACAGGTTCATCGGTGTTTAGCTTCCCGGTTACCGATACTTTAACCCATTGATCCGTAGAATCCTTGACCTGCATTACAAAGCCTTGTTTCTCAACGGCGGGAAGTTCGTATTCCGTGCGGGTACCTTTCGAATCGGTGATGTACGCTTTGTAAGTTTCGCCTTCCTGGGGTATGAATGTAAAGCTGCCTATTCCATTGACGGTCGGAGCAAACTTTTGAATGGTATCATTTTGTGCATTTACAACAGCTCCATTGAACCGGATTCCTTTCCCGTCGGCGGCAATTCCGCGAAATGCGATTTTACTTTCCAAACCTTGCACCAGGCGCCCGCCTTCCGGGAAAAATTGTACGTCGTACGTGCCTTGATCTTTTACAGTACGGTCCGGCTCGAACCTGATGAATGGATTGACAATGGAAACCACACTCTCGAAAAACTGTTCCACACCAAAATTCTTCATCCAGTTGGTATAGCAGCGCACTTTGTAATTCCCGCTTATGATCGTGGCAGGTATTATCACAGATCCATTACCCTTTCCTTCGCGCATTGAAAACTTGGTTTGCACGACCGGGTTATTTTCCAGATCCAGTATTTCCAAATAACCTACTTTACTCAGATCAAGGAACCGGTGCGTAGCGGCATTGAGCAGGTACGCTTTGAACCAAACAGTCTCGCCGACAAGATAAAACGGCCTGTCCAAATGCACGTAAAGCTTCTCCTGCACTGCGCGCCCGGTATATAGGTCGAAACGCTGCTTCATGGAAGTGACCATCGGATCTTCCTGCGCACTAGCAGCGAGCGGGAATGCGATCAGCAAAAGAATGTGAATAAAGAACTTCGCGAGTTTACACATGAGTTTCGCAGTATTGTTAGCTACCAAAAGGTTGGTTTTTCAGTTGTTCCGCCTTGTGTCCTGCAATCAATGCAACTGGCCGGCGCACCCAGAATGTACTCTGCCCGTTCTCCTCCGAAAGACATTAACAATGCGGCTGTTTCCAGTGCACATTGCCTATCGCTCATCGGCCTGCAGACAATATCAAACGTATCGGGCGGCATACAGCGCGGGAAATTCCCCAAACGCGGCGCTATGGTCAGCCGCTTCGTTTGTTCCGTAGCCGCGCTGAAATAGCCGAATACTAGGTCTTTGGAATCATTTACATTATGGATATTCCCGGTAACCTGAGATGGTTGGGGATCAAATAAACTTCCTGTTCCCTGGGTCGTTTTTGAGAGACTTGTCCAGTATTCAAAAGCTTCGCGGGAAAGGCCATATTGCCGCACAAGCACACTGTATTTGAGATAAAGCTTATTGGTCGAAACAGGCACTTTAAACAACGGCAGATCTTTAATCACATCACTGCTCAGCTTGATCGTTGAGCCTAGCAGGATACTTCCCGAGCGCATAGTGCCCCAGCATTGATTAATATCCTTACTGCGGGTCACGATCTTTTTGTCAACAACCTCGATATAAGAGTAGTAAGCAGCCCGATACTCCCAGGTTTCTTCAAATTTCCATCTGTAGAAATGCGTGTTGTTCTTGGGATCGTGGGTATTTACGTAAAAAATCATGGCATCCTGCCCCGCATCATACCGACTCGTCACGCTATCAATCGGCGGGGTTTTGGTAACTTCCACGTAATCCGATAAGTATTCTTTCCCAAATAAGTTGATCCTCAGCCGGTATTTCGCATTTTCATTGTATTGCTGAGGCGGAAGGAGGTACAATCCCCTGCCTGCTTCTGTAAATGTGAAGCTCTCGCCGGTTTCAGACTCCGCTTTGAGAACGGCGCCTTCGACATTGAGATTCATTGTCGGTTCATTTACATTCTGGGTCTGGCGCAGCTCGATCCTGCTTGTGTCCTGCCCTACATTCAAAAAACCGTCTACCACCAGGTAATTTTCAACAGAGTTTACTTCGGGCGGGGAAAAAGGCTCGACGCAACTGTCCAGAATAAGCAGTAATGCAAAGAAGCCAAGTTTGAATAACCAGTATCTCATATTCTTTTTCTTAAAATCTGAAATTGTAAGTAATGGTAGGAATTGGCTGGCCGAAAATGGAAAGCTGGTAACCATTTACCCTGCCGCCGACGGTCTGGAAGTACACGGAAGTCGGGTTTTTCCTCCCGAGGACGTTGTAAACAGCGAATGTCCAGGAACTGTGTGCGAGCTTTTTAATCCTGTGATTTCCTTCGATATTCATCGCCAGATCAGTCCGGTAGTAATCCGGAATGCGGAACTGGTTACGATCAGCATAGTAAACCCGCTGTGCACCATCGATCAGGTACTTGCCGATTGGCGGGGTATAAGGCCGGCCGGTGCTGTAAGTGAAATTGAATGAAAGACTGAACCGGTGAGAGAAACGGTAGTTGGAGATCAGCGTAAAATCGTGCGGCTTGTCGTAATTGCTCGGATAGAAGTTACCGTCATTCGGCGCATCCGGCGACTCGCGGTCAATGGCACGCAACAATGTTCTTGCATAAGTATAGCCCAGCCAGCCATTCAGCTTACCTGTCATTTTTTTGATCATAAACTCAACTCCGTAAGCTTTTGCTTTCGTATTAAGCACGGCGGCTTCGATATTGTGGTTCATAATCAGCGAATCGCCGCCTTTGTAATCCAGGAAATTCTGGATGTTTTTGTAATAACCTTCGAGAGATACCTCTATTTTGTTCCCCCGGAAATTGCGGTAAAGTCCGACTGAGATCTGGTCGCCGATCTGCGGTTTGATGTATGGATCGCTCAATTTCCAGATGTCCGTCGGCGAAACAGTCATGGTGTTGGTAAGCAGGTGAATGTACTGCCGCAGCGTGTTGTAGCTTACTTTTAGAGACAGGTTATCAAAGACGCTGTACCGCACGGAAGCACGGTATTCAGGTCCGCCATAAGTTTCGATGTTTTCTCCCGACTTATACTGTCTTACACCATTCTGATAAATGTATTCAATAGGCAGGCCGGGTACATAGGTATTCACATTTCTTGGCCCCAGATATTTGAAAAGGGAATACCGGATACCTGCCGAGATGGAAAGGCGCGGACTAACTTCAAATTTGTCTTCAATATACAATGCACTTTCGACAGCCTGCTCCGGTTCCAGCTCATCGGGCACGATCAGTGACTCGGCAGTAGCTGGCTTGAAGGAGCCGGGGCGCAGCTTATAGTAAATGCTGCTGAGCCCGAATTCCAGGGTATGCCTCGGATTGAGGTTATAGCTAAAATCTGCCTTGAAATTAGATTGGTTAATATCGAATTTCAGGTCAAATGCATTCAGCGGCAACCCTTTTGCATTCATTGCGTACTGGTACTTGCTGTGCGAAGCTGTGAATACGCTGTATAGCTTTGAATTAAATGTGTGCTTCCATTTCAAAGAAGCAAGCTGGTTTTGGTAAGTATATAGGGTATCCCCGAACAACCTGAACCGGTCGTCGCTGGTGTAGCCGGTCAGGAACAAGCTGTTTTTCTCATTGATCTCGTGACTGATGTGCAGGTTGATATCGTAAAATGAAGCCGAGCTTTTATTATAGTTTTCATTGTCTAAAGCCTTGATCACCCAATTGGAATAAGTGGAGCGACCGCCTAGCAAAAACGATGTTTTGTCCTTAACAATCGGCCCTTCCAATGTAAGCCGGCCGGTTACCAGACCAATTCCGCCCGAGGCTACAAACTTCTTTTTGTTACCATCGCGACTATTGATATCCAAAACAGACGACAACCGTCCCCCGAACCTGGCCGGAATGGTACTTTTATACAGCTCCACATCTTTCAGTACATCAGGATTGAATGCAGAGAAAAAGCCGAAAAGGTGGGAAGGATTATAGATAACCGCATCGTTATACTGGATCAGGTTCTGGTCTGTGGAGCCGCCGCGCACATTCAACCCGGTACTGTTTTCCCCTACCGATTTAATGCCGGGTAATGTCAGAATTGTACGGAGTAAATCTGTTTCCCCAAAAACGGTGGGTACCTGTTTCAGGTTTTTAATGGTGAGCTTCACGGTTCCCATTTGCGTACCTACCACGTTCCTGTCCATTCCTGCTTTTACCGAAACTTCTTTCAGGGCTACAACACTTTCACGCATTTCAACATCCAGCTTACCGTCTGAATAAAGCATGACTTGCCGCTGCGTTTCGCGCATTCCGGTGCTCCTGATCCTGACAACCTGCCTGCCGCGCGGGATCGTCAATGCATAAAAGCCGAGGGCGTCGGTTGTGACGCCAATGGAAGGTGAAGCGATAAATACCGCCGCTCCGATTACAGGTTCGCCGGTTAATGCATTCCTTACATATCCTGTGATGGTGGAATTACCCGGTGTAATGCGATGCTTTCGTATTCCGATTTCGTGTAGCTTGCTTTCTGCGGTAGAAAGCAGCTTTTCCTTGGCATCATCACCAGGACCGGCATACGCGATGGAGTCATTATCACTGCCTCTGTCGGGCTCAAAAAGTCCGGGTGTGAGCTGCGTGATGATCCGCTGTCCCTGGGTGATGTATATCCGCTTCTGCGCATCAATGGCATATTCAAATTCAGATCCACGAAAAACCTGATCAAGTACTTCGCGGATGGTGAGATTATTCACATTCAGGTCGAGGGTCAGACTGTCGAACTTGCTGGCATCGTAATAGAAATAGTAGCCTGTCTGCGCTTCCACAAGCTGCACAAATGCACCAAACCGGGCAGAATCCAGCTTGACGGTGATCTTCTTCTCGGCTACATTTTGTGCTTGGCTAATATTTGGTAAGAACGAAAAACTGATCAGGAAAATGAGTGGTAAAAGTCTCTTCATGGCTTGGCTAATTCATCGTGTACGGCGACCATTTTGGCAATGGCCAGATCTTTTTGCTTCCGGAAACTGATACGTCCGTCCCTCAACACTTTACGCAGTTCTTTCTTGTGCTCAGGAAAAAGGTTTAGTACCGCCTTCTTGGTCTGCGCACTATGGTATTTTCCATCTTTGAGAACATAAAAGAAATTCTTCTGCGGGTACAGGGATATTACTTTTTTGTCCACGATTTTTTCCTGCCTCTGCTTCGCTCTTCGCGCGATCGTGCGGGATTTACCATTGTAAATCACGTCGTAAAAACCGGTACGCATTTGCGGTTCAATATCCTTCCCCGCTTCGAGGCGCACGAAATTGTGATGATTTAATAAAAAGAAGTCGACCTTTTCGGATTGCAGCAACAGGTGATCTCCATTAAAATGCTTGATCACCAGTTCATCTTTGAAGATATCATACAGCATTGGAATGCTGTCAAATTGCTGGTTATCATAGTGCACAACACCTTTTATCCATTTTCTTGTATCAAAAAACTGATGTTCATCATTCCTCGAATCATAGAGGTAATACAGGCGGCCGTTATAGAGATTTTGAGAGAATGCAGTGGCTTCTTTGTAAACTGATATCGGGTAGGCAGCCGGATCTGCTGTAGTATTTACCTGGGCTATCTGGCCAAAGGAAGTACCGGCAATGCACAGAAAGAGGAAACAGAGAGAGGAAAAGTTCGACATGCACGAAATTTTTTTATAATAATACTATAAAAAGTTGTGTAATTGCTGCGCTTCGAATGGTATGTACTCCAAAGAAGTTGTCAGAAGTTACATACTTCATTGAACCGGAATTTATTTATTATCCGGCATTTAGCTGCGCAGCATGCCTATTTCCATAGAAATCTAAGTCAGCTTGCTGACCGTTTTTCTGGAATGTCCTAACTTTGGTCTTATCTGAATCCACACATTCTTCCCAATTTAAAAACACTTTATGAAAATCTTAATTACCGGAGGAGCAGGCTTTGTCGGATCGTCGCTGGCCATTTCTTTGAAAATGAATTATCCGCATTACGAAGTATTTGCGCTCGATAACCTGAAACGCCGGGGATCAGAACTGAATATCAGCCGCTTGAAAAAGCACGGAGTTGAATTCGTCCATGGCGATATACGCAACAAGGAGGACTTCGACACCATTCCCGCAGTGGACACCGTGATAGAAGCCTCAGCCGAACCTTCGGTACTCGCTGGACTGGACGGAACGCCTGATTACCTCATCAACACCAATCTGGTTGGTACTGTTAATTGCCTCAATTATGCATTGAAGCACAAAGCGGGCTTTATTTTCCTTTCGACCAGCCGGGTATATCCGATCAAAACCATCGAGACGCTGAATTTTGTGGAGGAAGAAACGAGGTTTGCATTGTCTGATGAGCAGCCTGTTCCTGGAGTATCGTCAAAGGGTATTGCCGAGGATTTTCCATTGAATGGCGCACGCTCTTTGTATGGAACTACAAAGCTGGCTTCCGAGCTGATTATTCAGGAATACAATGAATTTTACAACCTCAAAACAGTGATCAATCGCTGCGGGGTTATCACCGGTCCGTGGCAAATGGGCAAGGTTGATCAGGGCGTAATGGTGTTGTGGATTGCAAAACACTACTTTGAGCAGCAGCTGGGCTATTTTGGTTATGGCGGTACCGGCAAGCAGATCCGCGATATGCTGCACGTGGCTGACCTTTATAGGCTGATCGACTGGCAACTGCACAATCTCGACAAGGTTAATGGAGAGATCCTGAATGCAGGCGGTGGCCTGGAAAGCAGCGCCTCGTTGCAGGAACTGACGAAAGTTTGTCAGGAAGTCACAGGCAAAACGATCCCCATCAAAGTAGTACCAGAAAACCGCACTGCTGATATTCGTTTGTACGTCACCGACAATACCAAAGTTACCGCATTAACCGGCTGGAAACCCGAAATCGGTATCCGCCAGATAGTAGAGGAAATCGCCGCCTGGCTAAAAGAAAACGAAGCCGATCTCGCTCCGATTTTGATGTAAAGAAAGGGAGAATGGAGTAAAGGGAGAAATATCGAACAGCCCCCTTCCTCCCTTTCTTCCCCTTCTTCCCTTATTCAATCATTCACTCATTCAATCATTCACTCATTGAACTATTGAAACTAATCGAATGTCCCCGCGATGCCTGGCAAGGTTATCGTCCATTCATTCCGACGCAGCGAAAGGTTGAGTACCTCAATCAATTGTTGAAAGTTGGATTTGATACGATTGATTTTGGGAGTTTTGTTTCTGCGAAAGCAATGCCGCAGGTAAGTGATACGGCACTTCTGCTGGACCAGCTTGATATCTCCTCTTCGAAATCGAAGTTGCTGGCAATTGTGGCGAATGAAAGAGGCGCGGAAGAAGCCTGCGGTTTTACACAAATCAGTTATCTCGGGTTTCCATTCTCCATTTCTGAAACTTTCCAGCGCCGCAACACCAATGCGACAATCGCCGATTCCCTCGAAAGAGTACGTACTATCTGTGAGCTTGCATTCAGAAGTGAGAAGGAAGTGGTGATATATATTTCAATGGGCTTCGGAAATCCGTACGGAGATCCCTGGGAGCCAGGCATTGTGACCGAATGGGTTAGTAAATTGGCAGAGCTGGGGGTGAAAACTTTTTCATTATCCGATACGGTGGGGGTTGCCGGTACAGACGCAATTACCTCGCTTTTCTCGGAACTGATCCCGCGCTATCCTTCCCTGGAATTTGGCGCTCATTTTCATACCAAACCTGCGGAATGGCGCCAGAAAGTGGAAGCTGCCTACGCCGCCGGGTGCACCCGGTTTGACGGCGCGCTGCTAGGATATGGCGGCTGCCCGATGGCACAGGACGAGCTGGTGGGCAATATGCCTACAGAAAAGCTCGTTGATTTCGCCATTGAAAAACAGCAATCCATTAACCTGGACCTTGCTGCACTACAGGAGGCCAGGCGCCTGTTTTTACAATTGGTAAATAAACAGGAAAGCTCCCGAAGTTGAACTTCGGAAGCTTTCGATATTTCAAATACTGAATTATCAGGCGAATTTTCTTTTTACGATTGCCAGCAATGCAGTTACTGCTTCCCCATTTACATCCCAGGCATATTTGGAAGCATACCTGTGCCAGATCAAGTTCTCTGCCTCCTCAAAACTTTTAACTGCATCGAGCTCATAAATAGCTTTGTCGAAATGCTCGCTGTTTTTGTTAAAAAGCTGATTTACAAACATGAACCGCTGACCTAACGGAATCGCACTGGCAATGCTTTCGACACGAAAAGGAACGCTCCCGTAGGATTTATCCTCCGTCGGCTGTGGAATATCCACCTTGAAACGGTTGTTTAATGAATCCTTTTCGACAGTTTGGGATTTTGCAACAATATCTCCCAAAACAACGGAAACGGGCTCAGCGCGAGCCGGGCCAGGTTTTACACCGGTTGGTTCCAGCTCGCTGAATGCAGAGTCAAAGAAGGATTTTGGCTCCTGTTTGGTACTTACAGGTTTGCTGACCTCCTGAATGCGTATTTCATTGATGTTAACTGGAAATACATCGGAAAACAGCTGTAAATGCTCGTCCGTATCGTCCAGAAGATCTGCATTATCCTTTAATTCATACAGCCAACTTACTGCCTGCGTCTGGTATACCGACTCGGAGCCGCTGTCTTTAAGCCTGTCCAGCATTGCTTCTGCAATACCACGGTGAATGTGTGTGTATTTGAGCAGCTGTTCGGCTTTTTCGTGTGTAAATTCCGCGTCGGGTGTTGAGCGGATCTTACCTTCAAAATAATCAGCAGGTGCAAGCAGCAGCCGGATAGAATCCTTCACAGATTCCGAGAGCAACGGTTCAAGGTTTGCACGCTTTACCGCAATATGCTGGGAAGCGGTATTCATGAAATCTTCCAATGCCCTTTTCACATCTTCATGGGAAAAATCGAAATACGGACTGCGAAATGATTCTGCATTGCTTTTCCATGCTTCGAACAACCGGTTAAGTATTCCCAGATTGACTTGACGTACCGGAGTGAGCTTCAATAAACCTGCGCCATTTATCACATCCTGAGCTCTGTAAACATCATTCAGAACAGTTGTAGTAAACCGGGTGGCGTATTGGTTGAGTGCGTTTGAATTCAAATTATCCGGCATAACGAATATGAGCTTTTGATAACGGTCGTGTTTAACAAAAATATGTTTGCTTTGTAAATATAATTAAAATTGACTCTTAAGAAGGTCAATCCGACACCAAAGATGTTTGTAGAACCATCCCATAAAAGAGAAGATCAAGACCCAAAAACCGGTTGGATCGAGGTGATCTGCGGCTCGATGTTCTCCGGGAAAACGGAAGAGTTAATCCGGAGACTGAACAGAGCAAAAATAGCGCGCCAGAGAATACAGATTTTCAAACCGGCACTGGATAAACGCTACCACGAAGAGAACATTGTTTCTCATAATGATAATTCGATCCGTTCTACCCCGGTCAAATCTTCACTTGAAATAATGGGTTTGGCGCAGAATTGCGAGGTAGTGGGCCTTGATGAGGCTCAATTTTTTGACGAAGCAATCGTGCAGGTTTGCAACGATCTGGCTGATTCCGGGAAACGGGTAATTATTGCCGGACTCGATATGGATTACATGGGAAAACCATTTGGTTGTATGCCGCAATTGATGGCGACTGCGGAATATGTCACCAAAGTGCACGCGATATGCATGGTCTGCGGCGAAGTTGCCTCGCATTCTTACCGACTTACTGCCTCAGATGCACGGGTATTGCTGGGTGAAACAGACCATTACGAAGCACGTTGCAGAAGGTGTTTCAATCTCGGTGAGCACGCCTACTAGCATTTCCGGACTGGCGTATGAAAACTAGAAAGCTCCTTGTTGCCTCGCTCCTGCTCAATTTCGTCCTGATCGCATTGATACTGGCTTTTGCGATTATTTACAGGGATAAGATCCTTCAAAGGTTTGTAAGCATCAAAGGCAATCCGACGATCGTGATGTATGGCAACTCCCTTACTGCACAGGGAAAATGGGTAGAGCTGCTCGGCCGGACCGACGTGATGAACAATGGACTTCCCGGCCTTTGTACTTACCATTTCCTTCAATTAATACAAACACACGTTGTAGATTTAAAGCCTGAGATCTGCTTTCTGGAAGGTGGGATCAATGATATCACGGTCGGGGTTTCACAGGAAAAGATCCAGGCGAACTTCAAAAGCCTGCTTGATATCTTGGTTAAAAACAACATCAAACCTGTTGTTACCCTCACGCCTTTCGAACAGAACGATCCGATCAGTAAGGCAGAAGTGATTGCATTAAACAGGTTCCTGGTTGATTACTGTCAGAAACATAGCATTACCTACATCGATCTTAATGCAAAAATCTCGGATACAACAGGGTTGAAACCAGCGTTTGCTGTCGACAAAACGCATTTAAACGCGCAGGCTTATCGGCTTTGGGCAGCAGAAATCAAGCGGGTTTTACAGGAAAGTAAGCTTTGATGCAACAAAAAAGGCTGCCCGATTACCGAACAGCCTTCATTTGAAATATTATTAATGCCTAGGCGCTCACCTGGTTCATCACTTCCGTTTGCTTCCGGATAGATTCCATGTGTACCAGTTTAAACAATTCGTCTACCAGATTAGGATACAGGTTCATGCTCTTGCCCCAGCCAGCACGTGTTTCCAATACTTCACGGAAACGGTCAACCTGGTAAGCAGCTACGTTGTTATCACGTTTGTATTCAGCCAGCTTTTCAACTAATGCCATTCTCTGCGCCAGAGTTTCCAGCATTTCACGATCCAAATGATCGATTTTGCCGCGGATAATTTCTAATTGTGATGCATAATCGCTGCCGTAAGATTCTTTACGAACATGCAGATCGTGCAGCATCTGGCCCAAAGCTGCAGGAGTTAACTGCTGAGAAGCGTCGGACCAGGCTTTGTCCGGGTCACGGTGTGATTCGATGATCAGACCATCGTAATGCAAGTCAAGCGCGCGCTGTGCCAATTCATACAGGTAAGCACGTTTACCTGCCATGTGGCTAGGGTCACCGATTACGGGCAACTCAGGGAAAAGTGTTTTCAGCTCGATCGCGATATTCCACATTGGTGAATTCCGGAACTTAGTCTCTTGTGCATTCGAGAAACCTCTGTGGATCGCACCCAATTTCTTTACACCTGCCTGGTTCAAACGCTCGAGAGCGCCTATCCAAAGCTGTAAGTCAGGGTTAACGGGGTTTTTTACGAGTACAGGTACATCGATACCTTTCAATGCGTCAGCGAGTTCCTGAACGTTAAACGGGTTTACCGTAGTACGAGCGCCTACCCAAAGAATATCAACGCCATATTTCAATGCCAGTTCGATATGCTGCGGAGTAGCGACCTCCACTGCAACAGGCATTCCTGTTTCTTTTTTTACCGCCTGCAACCAGGGCAGTGCTGCCTCTCCCATCCCTTCAAAGCTGCCAGGGCGGGTTCTTGGTTTCCAGATCCCCGCACGGATCACATGCGCAAAGCCTTCCTCTTTAATCTGGCTTGCGGTTTCTAACATTTGGTCCTCCGTTTCTGCACTGCAAGGCCCTGCGATTACCAAAGGTTTTCCCTCGGTATTGATCCAACTGCTCAGCGGAAGGATGTCTAAAGAAGCATTCATATTCAAAAACTTGTCCTTAGTAAAATAGATAATTGCAATATTTTGACCCGGTAGTTCATGCGTATTTCCGGGATTGACGTACATTTGATGCCATAAAAGTCAAATAACTTCTTAATGAACACAACTTTCTTACTGTGTTTTACTTATGCATTCAGTAGAGAAAACGTGTACTTAAAATGGCAGATTCTTCACCGATAAACCAAATACCTGTATTTTTTGAAGATACTTCCGTCGCTTTTGCCTCTAAATCTGACGCTGAACTGCGGAAAACATACTGGCTATTCAGCCTCATGAATCAGGCTCGAGTGGTAAATTTAGGCACTTTTTTTATAAAGCTTGCACTAAAACTAAACTTACCTATAAAAAATCTCATCCGGGCTACCATTTTTGAACAATTCTGTGGAGGCGAGACAATTAACGATTGTGATCGCACCATAGCAATGCTCGGAAAATCAGGGATCGGTACCATTCTCGACTATTCGGTTGAGGGCGAAGATAAGGAGTCGAGCTTCGATGCAACTGCAGCCGAAATCCTGCGTACTATTGACAGGGCAGCAACCTCTCAAACTATCCCATTCTCTGTTTTCAAAGTCACCGGAGTTGCCTCAGCAGAGCTTCTTGAAAAGATCCAGCGGAATGATCAGTTGACCGAGGCGGAGGAAGCTGCTTACGAGCGGGTTCGCGGCCGCGTAGAAAGCCTTTGTGCCCGTGCGCACGAGAAGAATGTAAGGATATTCGTCGATGCGGAAGAAAGCTGGATCCAGGGCGTGATCGACGACCTGACGTATCAGATGATGCAGAAGTTCAACCGCGAGCGTACGATCGTTTATAATACTTACCAGCTCTATCGTCATGAAACGCTGGACCAACTTAAAACTGCTTACCTCACCGCCCGGCAAAAAGGCTATCTGCTCGGCGGGAAGCTTGTGCGCGGCGCATATATGGAAAAAGAGCGGTTACGTGCAAGGGAAAATGAGTATTTTAATCCGATCCACGTTTCCAAACAAGCCACAGACACAGATTACAATCTGGCTATCGACTTCTGCCTGGAACACGTGGAGCACATTTCCATTTGCCTGGGTACTCATAATGAATACAGCTCTCAGTACTGCGCTGCAAAAATGAACAAGCTTGGCATCGAGAAAAGCGATAATAGGATCTGGTTTGCACAATTGCTCGGGATGAGCGACAATATATCGTACAATCTGGCAAAAGCTGGTTATAACGTTGCGAAGTATGTTCCCTACGGGCCTATCGACGCTGTTCTGCCCTATTTGATCCGACGCGCGGAAGAAAACACCTCCATTGCAGGCCAGAGCAGCAGGGAGTTTTTGTTAGTGAAAAGTGAATTGAAAAGAAGAGGAATCAGTTCTTTATAAGTAACTTATTACTTTCGCATTCCTGAAATTCCCATTTGTTTTCCAAAAGAATGAATCGATCTAGAAATCCGGTACCCTATTTGCTGTTCAGTTTGCTGCTTATCATTATTGACCAGGCTTCCAAACTGCTGGTACACAAATATATGGATCCCGGCTTCTCAGGTCAGATTGCACTGGTCGGAAACTGGCTGAAATTGCATTATGTACTGAATCCCGGAATGGCATTCGGGATGCAGCTCGGACACGAATACGGAAAATTGTTCCTGACACTTTTCCGTCTGGTGGCGATGGTTGCAATAGGTGGCTATATGATACACCTGGCGCGTGCAGGAGCTTCGAAGGGTTTGTTATGGGCACTGGCTATGATCCTGGCAGGTGCAGTTGGCAACGTGATCGACAGTACTTTCTACGGCGTATTTCTCGAAAATGCACCTTACGGATCTCCAACTCCCTGGTTCCACGGGCAAGTAATTGATATGATCTTCGTCGATTTCTGGGAAGGATTTATTCCTGACTGGGTGCCGGTCTGGGGCGGGCAGTATTACTCGACTCCTATTTTCAATATTGCAGATTCCTGTATTTTCATTGGCGTTTGCAGCATACTGATATTCCAGGGAAGTTTTCAAGCTTCAACAACGTCGGAAGATGAAAAGGACGAGAAGCTCGAAAGCGATACAATCTCCGGAAACAACGACGCTGAGCTATCTCAGGCAGTAACTACAACACCCGCACAGGAATACATTCCCGAGATTCCCACCGAAAATCGCGGGCTGGATGAAGACGATAACAACAAAAAAGAGAGCTAAATTCTCTCTTTTTTGTTATTAATTTTCGTCCTTAGTCAAAGGCACGAAATCTTTAAATGTTTTTTTCAAAGCATTGTCCGTCGCCTCTTTCTTATTTTCCCATCTGGCATCAAGCTCTAAGGCTACCAACCCGCTTAGGTTCATTAATGATTTAAATTCGTCTAACCTGCGAATAAAATCAGGATGGCGCCGGGCTGACTTTTGTCCATACTCACGGGCAAAAACGTCCCCCTTGTTTTGGAGCTCATTCTTCTTCTGCATAACATAGTTAAAGCGATCAAGTAACCCGTTTACGGACTTACCAATTACTTCTGTCGCTTCCAATGTACCCACAGTGGCGACAGTGGTGCCGCCTATCGTTGTTATATATCCCCTCGTCTCGGGTTTATCTTTCGCAATGACCGGCGCCAAGCCCGTCGTCGCGCCCAGTGACGCATTTAGTAATGAGCGACTTCTCTTACCTTTCTTAGCTCTCGAATAAGCTTTTTTCAGCTCTCCTTCTTTCTCCGTCATTTGTTCCAGCAAGCCCCACGCATTCACAAGTGCGCCGCGGTAGAGATTATATACGTAATTGTCACGAAGACTCTCATCAACCGTATTCTTAATCACAAATCTGACACTCCTTTCCTTTTTGTTCTGCGCTTTATCCAGCACGTAAAATGTGATATTAAAAGCGATTGTATCCAGTGGATCCTTCACGAAATCATAACCAGGCTCCCAGATAAACTCGTAGCTCGTAGGAGTATTTTTGACCAGAGCTTCTGCCGGTACTTTCTTGTTCTCTGACACAAAATTGAATGCAGTAATGTCTTCTTCACCGTTCGGATCAGATAATGTAAACCTAAGGTTGATCCGGTTATTCTCTGCACTTCTGATTACTGAATTCTGAGGTATGATCGTAAAATCGGGGGCGAGGTCCATTTGGGTGACATCCAGCTTAAGGCGTCCCTTCGTTCTTGCTTTTGAAGGCTGATCCTCCACATAGAAATCAATGTACCTCGGTCCTTTTTTCAGTATATTAAACTGTGCGGTCGAAGGCTCCCAGGTTATCTCACCTGCTGCGGTGAGCTTCATCCCTTCGGGCATTTGTTCCAAAACGGGTACAAAGACAATCGGATCCCCATCGGGGTCGCGCACAGAACCCATATCTATTTTGTAAACGTTCTGCGTCTTGTACTGCACATAAAACGGTTGTAGCTCATCAATCTGCGGCGGGCGGTTAACGTGATTGACTTTGAACACTACTTCCCTGGAAACGCTCTCTCCCGCTGTACTCTGCGCTTCAAACACTACTGGAAAAGATTTGGTGGTATTGATCCGGTCAGCGATATCGTAGCTGGGAGTCCAGACGAAATGCCCGAGCGAGTCGAACTTCATTTCTTTTGCCAGGCCACTGGTGATCGTGTATCTCACCGAGTCACTCTTGCCACCTTTTGTCTGTAAATGAAAATTGATCTCTTTGCCTTCATAAAGAACATTCCATTCCGATTCCACAGGGAATACAATCTGGAGCGGACTGCCTGAAGTACTCTTCATATTATCCTGCCCCTGCACCTTTGAAAACAGTAAAATAGCTGTCAGAAGTATCAGTATTTTATGAATATCTTTTATGAGCATAACTTCAAAAATATAATTTATTCTTTGCCTGGAAGAACATGAGACTAAACGCAAAACTAGCAAATCCCGTATAGAAAGCCCTGTGAAAGCTTACAAAAATGAAATGCTTCGATTTAGAATCGTGGAATTAAATCTAGTTTGCACTTTTTAAATATTAACTCGAATGTTGCATTATAAAAAAAGCAAGCGCACTCCCCGAAACTCCTGATTGTAGGGCACTAAAAAACCGGAGAGCAATCTTCTGAAAGACTGCTCTCCGGTTTTTTAAGTTCAATAACGCTTCCTTATTTTTTCTTAGGAGTCGCTGCCGGTGCGGTTGTAGCTGGCTTCGCTGGCGTAGTTGCAGCCGGTGTAGCAGCAGCAGGTGCAGCTTCGGCCTTGTCAGGATCAACACCCAGTTTTTTCAGGATCAAAGGAGTCGCATTGTTCTCCTCAGTAGCGGTGAACAATATGATAGGAGTTGAGCCTGGACCTGCATCCATATTCAGGATGTAGAGAAACCCATTTTCCTTACCTACTTCCTGGATCGCATTGTTGATTTTGGTCAGGATTGGTTCCAGCAATTGTTGTTGCTTTGTTTGCAGCGAAGTCTGTGCATTGTTCTGCATTTCCTGAATACGTGTTTGCAGGTTCTGCAATTCTTTTTCTTTATCTGCACGAATCACGTCAGTCATATTGGCCCCGTTTTTCTGATAAGCCTCATACTTGTCCTGCGCCTCTTTATATGTTTCTCCCAGCGCTTTGTCAAGTTGCGCTTTGGTTACTTCAAGTTGATTTTGCATTACCTTACTTTCGGGCAGTTTACCAAGAATATAATCAACATTGGTATAGCCTATTTTAGAAAGTCCGCTTGCAGGGGTTGTTTGAGCTAACAGAGGGGTGGTGATTAAGGTCATTACGACCAGAAAAGCCATCAATTTTTGTTTCATTGCTTGTTACTTATTTAAGTTTACTGGTTGTACTCTTTTGTTTTGGTGAGCTATTTGTAGGCTGATTGGCTGGTTGCCCGGGTTTGTCGGCGATTGCTGCTTTATTAGCTTTTGGATCAATTCCCAATTCTTCCATTACGTAATCGGAATAGTCGTGCTTAGGATTGGTATAAAGCATTCCGACGTCGCTGGATTTGTCAAACATAAAGTCAAGACGGCGTTGGCTGCAAACTTTGGTTACGGCCCGCTGCACTTTTTCAAGTACCGGCTTCATGAGTTCTTTCTTCTTCTGGAACATCATTCCGTCCATTCCGAAGATCTTGCTGTTGTACTCGCCCGCTTCTAATTCTTTCTCCTTGATTTCGCTTAGCCGCTTTCTTTTTAGCTCCTCGGTTAACAAAATCTCTTCGGCCATATAAGCGCGCTGCATCCGGTCAATCTCGCCAAATTTGTCCTGAATTTCCTTTGCCCATTTCTCGGAGAACTTTTTCATCTCCGCTTGTGCAGCCTGATACTCGGGCATCTTACTTGTAATGAACTCCATGTCCGTGTACCCAATCTTTTGAGCATTAGCCACTGACGTGTATAGAATGGACAAAACTAGTAAAATAAAAAACTTCTTCATGCCAAGCTGCTAATAATTTGCAAACTTCTTAACGAAACTCCCGCGGGAATATTATCTGATTTGCTGCCCGATTGTAAAATGGAACTGAGCCCCGCTAGGTTTTGACCTACCTTGTATCCTGTCAAACCCGTAACCCCAGTCAATACCCAGCAATCCGAATGCCGGCATGAAGATCCTTGCACCGACACCAGCCGAACGTTTCAGGTCAAATGGGTTAAACTCTTTATAAGTGCCCCAGTTGTTACCGCCTTCCGCAAAACCAAGGATAAAAATAGTTGCCTGCGGATTAAGTGAGACCGGATAACGAAGCTCCATTACGTATTTGTTGTAGACCACCCCGCCACCAGAAGCCGGACGACCGGATTCCGAAATAGGCCCAACTTTCTGATCCTGGTAACCCCGGAGACCGATGATATCCTGATCCGCTAATGAGAATGTACCCTGACCAGCTAAACCGGACCCACCAACTATAAAGCGACCAAACGGGCTATACACATTGGATCCGTCGTAGTTACCCAGGAAACCCATGTGTGCGCGGGTACTTAATACCAGCTTGCCTACGATGGTAGCGTAATAGCTCGCATCAAACATCCATTTGTGGTATTCAACCCAGCGGTAAGAATCTGTCTTGTCGGTGAATTCTCTTTTCCGGAAAGCTGAGTAAGGTGGTGTGAAAGTCCCACTCAAAGAAATGTTACTACCGCTTCTCGGAAATTGGAAGTCGCTGAGCGTATTTCTTGAAATCGTAGTGTTAAATGAAATATTGTTGGAGTTACCGGTACTATAACCTACCCCGAAAATATCCAGACTATCCAGGCGGTATCGCTGGTAGGATAGCGAGTGCGTCATCACAAGATTGCGATCCGGCTCTTTCAAGCGACGTCCCAGTGATACAGTTACACCGTTGTTGAAGTACCCGCCCCGGTAATCTATCGTCCTGTTTCCGCCACTCAAACCTCTGTTTCCATAAATAGAACTAAGGTCTGTTAAACGATAAACAGTACGCTGGAACGATACACCGAAGTTGATCGGCTTTTTACCTCCAAGCCAAGGCTCGCTGAATGACATCGAGTAAGTCTGGTACTGGCGTCCGTTTGCCTGAAAGCGAAGTGAAAGTTTCTGTCCGTCACCGGAAGGAAGCGGCCGCCAGGTTTCACGGTTCGGGATATTTTTGATAGAAAAGTTATTGAACACCAAACCAAGTGTACCTACAAAACCAATGTATCCTCCCCAACCACCAGAAAGCTCAATCTGGTCAGAAGGTTTTTCTTCAACAGTATACTCGATATCAACAGTACCATCTGCCTGATTCGGAATAGGATTGATCTGAATTTTTTCAGGATCGAAATATCCCATCTGCGAAAGCTGACGCTGCGTGTTGATGATTTCCGTTTTGCTGAATTTCTGTCCTGGCAAAGTAAATAGCTCACGCAAAACCACGCGGTCACTTGTTTTTGTGTTACCATTCAGCAGGATTCTGTTGATAGTAGCCTGCTTACCTTCAAACATCCGCAATTCAACGTCGATTGAATCACCTTCTACTGCCTTTTCTGTCGGTTCAATACGGAAGTACAGGTAACCGTCATCCATGTAAATGGAGCTTACATCGCCACCAGGAATACCATTGATTTTTTTATCCAGTTCCTCAGGATTATAGACATCGCCTTTCTTCACACCTAAACGCTCACTCAGGTATTTTGATGTATATAAATAGTTGCCTGACCAGGTAATATCACGATAGTAATACTTGGTCCCCTCGTCGATTTTCAGGTCGATACTGATCGTTTCTTCGCCGTTTCTAATGGTATCAAATTCAATCGTAGCATCGCGGAAACCGTTCTTGCGATAGTACGCGATCAGTTTTTCCTTATCTTCTTCGTATTTTTTCGGAATGTATTTAGATGGATTGAAAAGCCTTCCGATCCGCTTTTGCTTAGTGCCTTTCATTTTCCTTTTCAGGATCTTATCACTTACAGCAGTATTTCCCTGAATGTCGATTTTCTCAATTTTCACCTTTTTACCCTTCGTAATGGTGAAATTCAGTGTCGCCTGGCCGCGTGTGGAGTCGGGGATTTGCAACACCTTTACTTTGGTGTAGTAAAATCCTTTGTCCATATAGTATTTCTTGATAACAAGCTGCGTGTTCTTGATAACAGTAGGCGTAATAACGCGACCTTTTATCAGCTTCACCTTGTCATTCAATGTCTCTTTTTCTCCCTTGCGAATACCCGAAAAAGATACTTTGTAGAGTCTTGGACGTTCTTTTATATGGATATTCAGCCAAACCTTGTCATCCTGAATTTTGGTATAAAGGATTTCTACATCGTCCAGCGTACCGAAATCCATCATTTTTTTAATAGAAGAAGGGATAGCCGGTCCGGGAAGCCTGATTTTGTCGCCTGGCTTTAAACCCGAAATAGATACCATGGAATTGGGATCCAGGAACTGGGTGCCGGATACGGTCACCTCGGCAATGGTATATTCTTTGGGATTAGCCGGGTCCATTACACTGTTTGCTGCGGGCGCTGCCGGGCGGTTGGTTGCGCCGATGCCTACGCGCTGTGCATTTACCGACACGCAGGAGCAGATCAACAGTAATGCTGTAAGACCTTTCAGATGTGCTAGTGATTTATTCAAATTGGTAGGGAAGTTCATATTGTTCTACTTAGCACTATTCGCTTTAATTTGTTCACCTGTTTTTCCGAACCGCCTTTCCCTGTTCTGAAAGGAAAGGATCGCCTCATATAAATGCTCCCGACGGAAATCAGGCCAAAAAAGATCTTCATAAAAATACAATTCGGAATACGCGAGCTGCCATAGCAGGAAGTTACTGATCCGGTGGTCGCCGCCGGTCCGCAACATCAGGTCAACTTCCGGGCGGGCTCCTGTAGCAAGCCTGCTGGAAAGCATTTCTTCATTGATCTCACTAGGTGTCAGAATACCACTTTTAACGTCTTCGGCCAGTTTCTTTGCAGCCTGGGTAATGTCCCATTTGCCACTGTAACCCAATGCAAGAATGAGATTCAATCCGGTATTTGCCTGTGTAGCTTCAATCGCCTCTGTGAGCTGGCGCTGGCAGCTTCCTGGCAGACTTTTTGTATCTCCGATCGTGTCCAGCCGAACATTGTTTTTGAGCATCGTAGGCAGCTCGTTCCTGATTGACTGTACGAGCAGCTCCATTAATGCTCTGACCTCAAACTCGGGACGAGCCCAGTTTTCAGTAGAAAATGCATAGAGCGTGAGGTATGAAACACCCAATTCCGCACAACCTTCTGTCACCTCTCTTACCGCCTTTATCGCATTGCGGTGGCCAAAAACCCGGGCTGCGCCCTGGTTCTGAGCCCACCTTCCGTTACCGTCCATGATAACGGCGATGTGCTTTGGCAGATTGCCCGCATCAATGAGCTCCTTCATTACTCCTGACTCCCTTTAACCTTTTTTAACAAAACAATTGAACAATACTAAAAGGATCTTATCAATTCCGGACAAAATCTAATCTCCTCGGCTGTTCGGGAATCACTTATATACCGACCTGTACGCTGAGCAAGTTAATTATGTGCCGAAATTCAGAAAAAAATATGTATTTCAAATTGCACGAAATACAACAAACCTACTGATGAACAGGAGACTATCTTCCTAAAATTCTAATGGGATTGTAAACAGGGGCGCAATTTAGGAATAAGTATGCCCTCTTCAAAATCAATCGTTCACAAGGAGTTAAGCTAACTGAGCTGGTTAATTATCAAGGAGATGACGTATAGCGTCGTTGTAAGTACTGCCGCTTGTAACCTGGGAGGATTTGCGATCGCGCATGTTCATCATATACTTCCCATTGAAATGCTTCTGGATTTCCTTGATGTGGTGGGTATTAACAATCGCGGCGCGGCTGACGCGCAGGTAATGCTTAGGTAGTTTTTCTTCAAGTGAAGTAAGCGTGTAATTCAGAAGGTACTTCTGTCCGTCGAGGGTATTCAGGAAAACATATTTCTCCTCGGCCTCAAAATGGGTGATATCTGTAAGCGGTACCAGCAAGATCCGGTCGCCTGATTTGACCGACAAAGAAAAGATTTCCTTTTTGGGCTTCATTTCTTCAAGTAAGCGCAGCAGGTTTTCAGAATAGGGATTTGCTACTCGTGCATCGCCGGCTTTGGTAATGTTACGGATCTTATCAATAGTTTTAAGTAAACGGTCATTTTCAACTGGCTTCAACAGATAATCAACCGAGTTTTCTTCAAATGCGCGGATCGCGTACTGATCGTAAGCTGTTGAGAAAACCACAAGCGGCATTTTTGAGAGTTTCGCGAGCATCTCAAATCCATTCAAAAGCGGCATTTCGATATCCAGAAAGATAACGTCAGGATCGTGCTTATTGATTTCGATCAAACCTTCTGCGCCGTTTTTGGCTTCTGCTACAATCTGGAAATTGTCCTGATGCTTTTCCAGCAATCTTTTCAGCCGACCCAAGGCGAGCGGTTCATCGTCTATTAAAATGGTTTTAAGAGGGAAATGCATGGTTCTCGTTTTGATGTTGTCCGATTGCTGACCTTTGAATGCCGATATTCACAGTTTTTGCGGGTTCATTATGAAGTTCTATCCGCGCGAGTTCTCCGTAGAGTAATTTCAATTTATCCTGAATGCTCTTAATCCCGTAGCCGGCGCCCATTGTCTCCGGAAATGCTGGACCATTGTCATGCACACAAAGGTGAAGCCATTGCTCTTCTTCATAGATCCTGACCACGATATTCCCCGCTTCGGCCATCTTAGATACACCGTGCTTGATCGCATTCTCGACAATTGGCTGTAAGATAAACTTTGGAATGAGCAGCTGGCTTAATCCTGGTTCCTTTACTTCCACACTAAACTGCAACCTGCTCCCAAACCGGACCTTTTCTACCTGCAGATAAGTTTCCACCATCTCCAACTCATTTTCAATGGTGTCGAAGTAATCAGTCGTCTTCCTACCCGTGGTGTACCGGAAGAGCTTTGACAGGAGCAACGTCATTTCTTCGGCTTTGTCGGGATTTTCATGCACCAGGCTGGCGATGCTGTTTAATGAATTATATAGAAAGTGAGGATTGATGCGCGCCTGCAATGCATCCAGCTCGGCGCGCGTTTTCAGTTTTTCAAGATTCAACAGCTGGTATTCCTGATCAGATATCTTACGCGAAATCTGCCTGCCTTCTCTACTTAAAAAGTAAAAAACATTTGCGATCGCCACTGGTACCCATGCATACCAGTACCAGGGTACATGCCTCGATGGTTCATCCGGGTATTGCGCGATGTAATTACTTACAATATTAGTTGCAAATAACTGGTGCATGCTCAATGCCAATGCACTGTCACAAAGAAAAACGACGACAGACAGGATCAAATGCTTCGTGAAAAGACTCCTGATTATTACATCCAGCCAAGTTGTGAGCGCTTGTGTTATCAATATTGTAAATACGCCGGTGGCAATATTCAGTAGCACGAGGTATTTGTAAAATGCCAGCCGCACAGGCTCCTCAGTAAAGGACAGCTCGGCCGTAAAGTAGGCGATTGCATTGATTCCATAGAGAACTACTGCCCCCAACACTGCGGCCACAAGCGTCCCGACCCAGCCCTGATTTTGAACAACAGCCACCAAGCTTAAATCTTGCCAATTGAAAGATTTCTCCTGTGATGTAAAACTGAAATTTGCGCCCTCCACCTTTGCTCCGCTCAAATCTACATCGGTAAGACTGCTGAAACTTAGATCTGCATTGCTCAAATCCGCGTTCCTGAATGTCGTCCGGTCGAGAGCTGAAAAGCGGAGCCTGGCATTACGCAGATTAGCTCCATCAAAATTGATATCCTTTAAGCTTGAAAAGCTAAAATCAGCATTCTCGAGATCCATGTTACTAAAATCCCTCCCATCTAATGATGAGGCTGTCATGCGCAGCGGTTTTGTTCTTTTTTCGTTCATAACAAAACTAAACGTGAATGTCGGCAAGGGAAACTTGCAACTTCCTGGACGCTAATTGATATAAAAAAAGCTTCATGGCTAACAGATTGCGTTTGTTGACACAAATCTATTTACCATGAAGCTTCCTGTCTAAATGTTTCCGACGAACTACCGCCTGAGCAGTATGAATCCCGTGGTCACAGGAATGAAAACTATAGTTCTTCCAGCATGATGTTTTTCCAGCGTACCTTGATACCGCCGCCGTCGTGGATCTGCAATGCAATCGATCCATTTCCTGCGCCGATTTTGGCGTCCTCGAAATCCACCATTTCGTTGCCATTCAACCAGGTTTGCACTTTATCTCCATTCGCTCGGATGCGCAATGTGTTCCAATCACCCATTTTCAAAAATCCTTCTTTCTCATCTGGAATCTTTACCAGCCAGTTGCGGCCGTACGATTCGTAGATACCACCTGTATCGTGATTTGGTGGAGCAACTTCTACCTGCCAGCCCGATACCTTCGTGCCGGTAACCGTTGAGCGAAAGAACACGCCGCTGTTTCCGTTAGCCTCCTGCTTGAATTGCAGCGACAGGTCGAAATTCTTGTAAAACTTGTCGGTAGTCAGGTAACCATATTGCTTGTCCGGTCCGCTTTCGCAGACAAGCTCGCCGTTTTCAACGTACCACTTCTCGGTCCCATTTATTTTCCAGCCTTTTAAATCCTTTCCATTGAAAAGCTTCACTGGCTTTTTGGCTGGCTTCACAGTTGAATCGGTAGACACCAGGAAAGCTGAGTTAACAAACAAAATGGCGCAGCAAATAAGAAGTAATTGTCTTGTTTTTAACATATTGGTTTGGGGGTTAGGATTAAAAAAATTGTGGGTGAAATACGCTGAAACTACATTTTCCATTAGTTTTACGGAAAATAACTCTTTGGAAAGCTATGAAAAAAAACCGTTTTATAGGGCGTTGTGCGTCATTTTTTTTGATTGCAGCAGCGATCTCAGCAACTGTTCTCTCGTGTAAAGAAGATAGCAAAGATCTGGTAAAACCAAAGACCGTCACCGATGTGATCCTGGAAAACGACCAGTTCAGTTTACTGAGGGACATTATGATCCAAGCACAAATGAGCGACGCGCTCAGAACGGAAAACCTGACCGTTTTTGCGCCTGACAACAATGCATTCAGCAGGGCCAATATCAGTGCAACTACAATCACTAACATGCCGAAGGATTCTGCTATGCTTTTCCTTAAAAATCATATCCTTCAAAAAAAGACTAACTTATCCGACCTGAAAGCGGGTGAGCAGCCTACTTTGAACAGGGTAAAGGTCAATATCACGAAAGTCGATAGCATTGTTTCAATCAACAAGTCGGACATCGTAATCCCGAATGTAAACGCAGATAATGGTGTGATCCATGTGATTGACAGCGTTCTCGTTAGGAGGTATTTGTGAACTATCCCATAAAAAAGCCCGGCAAATTAGTTTTTTGCCGGGCTTTTTTATGGGATATCGGGTATCAGAACTGTTCTGTATAAGCGAAAAAGAAGTTGCCTTCAATCTGCGCGTTTTCATCAGAATCCGACCCGTGGATCGCATTGGCTTCCATTGATTTTGCATACAATTTCCGGATAGTGCCTTCCTCTGCATTTGCCGGATTGGTTGCTCCGATCAGTGTGCGGAAATCAGCTACTGCATTTTCCTTTTCAAGGATCATCGGGACGATTGCTCCAGAAGACATGTACTTGCAAAGATCATTATAAAACGGTCGCTCCTTATGAACAGAGTAGAACTCGCCTGCACGCTCTGCGGTAAGTTTTGTTTTTTTCAAGGCTACAATACGAAATCCCGCCTCCTCAATCATTTTGATAATTGATCCCGAGTGACCGTCCTGTACGGCATCCGGCTTGATCATTGTGAAAGTCCTGTTTGTTGGCATACTCAAAAGCTTAATTGATTTTGTGCAAAACTACTATTTTTCATTGTATATCCCTGATAGTTCGGGAAGTATGCATTTAAAGGCGCAAGAGTGTGCTGATACTTAGCCTTTCGGGAGCAAGATTGAGCAAATCCCAACAGTTTTGTTAATTTTGTGGGCTTATTACGCTCTCAAAACTTCCTTTTTGAAATAAATAACTGTGAATCAAATCGTTAAGGAGTTAAGCTCTTTTTTATCCCTTCCCCAAAAAATCATCATTACGATGCACCGCGACCCCGACGCTGACGCGCTGGGATCTTCGCTCGGGTGGGCTAGTTATTTATCCAAAAAAGGACACGAAGTAACTGTTATCAGCCCTACTGAATACGCTGCAAATCTGCGGTGGATGATTAACCCGGATCTGGTGCTCGTTTACGAAAAAGCCACTGAGCAAGCTAAATGCAAGAAAAAAATCCAGGAAGCTACATTGATATGCTGCCTTGATTTTTCTGTATTATCCCGCTTAAAAGACCTGGGCAAGATAGTTCAGGAAGCACCTGCTCCAAAGATGATGATAGACCACCATCTTGAACCGGAATACTTCGCGAAATGGATGATTTGGGATACCAATGCAGCTGCGACAGCTCAGCTTGTTTATCAATTGGTAAAAGAACTCGAACACGACGCTCCTGCAACCGAGATTTTTGACATTCCAATGGCGGAGTACCTGTATGCCGGTATCATGACCGACACGGGCTCTTTCCGGCACGCCAACGTAACCGCAGAAGTGCATCTTGCCGTTGCCGATCTAATGCGGACAGGATTTGATTCCAGCCGCGTTCACCGGCTTATCTATGATAATGCTCCACTTACCCGCCTGCAGTTTCTTGGATATGTGCTTTCGCAGAAGCTGGTGGTACTGCCCAAATACAGAACTGCTTACATGGTACTCACCGAGGCTGAGCTTCAAAAGTTTAATTCAAGTACAGGCGAGACTGAGGGCATCGTTAATTATGGTTTGCAGGTCGAGAATGTCGTGATGTCGGCAATGTTCATTGAGCGCAAAGGAGAGATCAAAATTTCTTTCAGATCAGTCGGAACATTTTCGGTAAGAGATCTTGCGAGTGCGCATTTCAATGGCGGCGGACACAAAAATGCGAGCGGAGGAAGGTCGGAACAATCAGTGAATGAAACCGTTGACTATTTTTTAAGTATCCTTCCAACATACGAACAAGCGCTTTTGAGCGTTGACTAAGCTTTAAATTGACCTATCAAAATTCACCCAAATATTCCAAATTAAAACAATCAAATGAATCTTAAAACAATCAGTTATGCGATGGGCATAACGATCCTTGCGGGCTCTTGTAATCAGTATAAGACGCAGGTTACGGAGAACGGGCTTAAATATCAGATCTTCGAGCACGAAGATGATGCCAGAAAAGCAAAGCTTGGAGATATTATGTCTTTCCATCTGGTTTTAAAAAACGGTAGTGATTCCACACTTCGCGATACCTACAAAGAAGGAAACCCTGTTAAGATGGTTTTGCAGGCTCCTCCTTTTAAAGGAAGTTTTGAAGAAGGTCTTGCGATGCTTGCCACTGGCGACAGTGCAAAATTCATGATCAATGCAGACACGCTGTTTGCAAAGATGATGCAGCCAATGCCGCCGATGATCAAAAAAGGTTCTGAGATCAGCTTTACTGTGAAAGTTTTGAGTGTTTTAACATCAGAAGAATTCCAGAAGCAGCAATCAGAAGCAGGTGTTAAACAAAAAGCAGTAGACGCAAAAGTGATCGATGCTTTCCTTGCAAAAAATAACCTGCAGGGAAAAGCACGCAAAACAGCTTCTGGACTAGTGTATGTTCCGCAGGTTGAAGGCTCAGGCGCAAGTCCGGCAGCAGGTGATAATGTGAAAGTGCATTATACAGGCAAGTTCCTCGATGGCAAGGAGTTTGACAGTTCTAAAAACCAGGGCAAACCATTGGATCTGCAAGTTGGACAAGGAATGGTGATCCCAGGTTGGGAAGAAGGAATTATGCTTATGAAGAAAGGCGAAAAAGGATTGCTGATCATTCCATCAGGCTTAGCTTACGGACCCGAAGCTTATGGACCGATCCCAGGCAACTCGGTTCTTCAATTTGAAATGGAACTGATCGATTTCTCCAAAGGCACCGGGGCACCAGCTGCTCCGCCGGTTACGCCACCAGCACGTTAATAAGAATATCAAAATCAAACGGCCGCTTCACAAGAGTGGCCGTTTTTTTGTGTAAAATACACAGCTCATATTAAACATCAATGCTATGAAACTCTGCTTTGCAACCAACAACATCAATAAGCTTATCGAAGTACAGGCGTTACTGGGCGATCAGTTTGAACTGGTGACATTGGCCGACATAGGCTGTGAAACTGATATTCCTGAGCCTTATGAAACCATTGCCGAGAATTCCAGGGGCAAAGCTGAATATGTTTATCAGAACTTCAATGTAAACTGTTTTGCTGATGATACCGGACTGGAAGTAGCTGCGTTGAATGGAGAACCGGGGGTAAGATCCGCTCGTTATGCCGGACCGCAACGGGAGCCCGCAGATAACATTGAGCTATTACTTCGGAACCTTGCCCCATTTGAAAATAAGCAGGCCCGGTTTTTAACTATCATTACATTAGTGATCGACGGCGTTTACCAGCAGTTTGAGGGTACGGTGGAAGGCACGATTATCCGGGATAAGAGAGGAAGCAATGGATTTGGGTATGATCCGATCTTTGTTCCAAATGGCTATCAGCAAACTTTTGCTGAAATGACATTGTCGGAAAAGTCGAAACTGAGCCACCGTGCACGTGCATTCAAGAAGCTGGTCGATTTTCTTCAATCCAATAAAAGATAGTATCAACTGTAAAAACCTGTTTTATGCAAGATTTTGATCCCGCAGACTACCGTGTAGACGGCTCCAAGAAATTTGATATTGGAAAGGCAAAAACGAAGGTTAAGGATTTCTACGACGATAAGGAGCATTACGAAATCATGCAGGCTGAGGCGGCCAAAGAACTGGATGACCTGCAAAGCATGATGTACGCCCATAATCGCTACGGGTTGCTTGTGATCTTTCAGGCTATGGACGCGGCAGGAAAAGATGGGACGATCAAGCACGTTATTTCAGGCGTGAACCCCGTAGGCATCAAAATACATTCTTTTAAGAGGCCGACAGAAACAGAGCTAAGTCACGACTTTTTGTGGCGAACCAACCAAGTCTTGCCTCAACGGGGCACGATCACGATCTTTAACAGGAGCTACTATGAGGAAGTGCTTGTTGTGAAGGTAGAACCCGAAATCCTGACCAAATCACAAAGGCTGCCAAAAGAGCTGACAGAAGATCTTGACAAACTCTGGAAACAACGTTATTCAGATATTACCAATCTTGAAAAGTATCTATACAGAAATGGAATCCGGGTAGTCAAGATTTTCCTGAATGTATCTAAAGAGGAGCAGGCCGAGCGGCTGATCGAACGCATTGAAGATCCTGCAAAGAACTGGAAGTTTGACGAACAGGATATTAAAGTTCGGGCGCAATGGGATGAATACATGAAGGCTTACGAAGAATGTATCAATGCAACTGCGTCAAAGAAAGCTCCCTGGTACATCATTCCCGCCGATGACAAGCGTAATATGCGCCTTGCAGTAGCCCGGATCATTGTAGAGGAGTTAAAAAGAATGGATATGTCCTACCCCGAATCCGATCCTGCACAAACTGAAATACTGAGGCAGTATATCGATGTGATCAAGGCCCAAAATCATGAATGACAAAAAAAGGCAGCCGATGTAAATCGGCCGCCTTTCATAGCTATGCATGGTGTGAAGTTATGTCTTACTTGATGGTGAAGTCTCCGCCACCAATTTTGTAGCCTTCGGCATACAGTTCCACATTGTATTTACCAGGACGGAACTGAGATGTGTTGTCGTAAAGCAGTTCAACTTTCTGGTTGTTGTTCTGGAATGCTACGGATTCACGTGCTGTGAATTTTGATGGCGCGCCATTCACTTCAAATTCGCCTGATCCAGTAGCATCGTCTGCGATCACTGCACCTTCTGGATCAAGAACCCTTACATAAATGTCTTTTGGCTCCTGAGCAGTAAGCTCGTTTTCAGGCAGGTTGAAAACCAGTTTCAGTTTGTCAACTCTCTTCGCTTTGTACTCGTCTTTGTCTTTTACCTTACCTCTTGAATTAACGGTCAGGATTCTAAGATTTTGGGCTTTCAAAGCAGCTGCTTTACTTACTTTTTCGCTCAGCTCTTTATTAGCAGCTGTGAAAGTGGTTACAGAGTCAGTCAGCTCAGTTTGGCGTTGAACCAGTCTTTCTCTTTCGCTTGTCAAAGTACCAACGTGAGTGCTAAGAGAATCATTGGAAGCTACCAGATGCTCGTTTTCAGCTTTCAATTGCGCGATCATCTCGTCTTTCTCAGTCAGGAACTTCTCATATTCCTTGATCTTTCCAAGATACTTGTTTGTCTCAACTCTTCTGCTTTTGCTGAAAGCCAGTTTATCAGCTTCCAACTTCTCCTTCATTTTGGTAAGTTCTGTAATATCCCCACCCAATCTTTCAATCTCAGCAATTTTCGCATCCAGAACGGTGGAAATGGAATCCAGTTTAGTTTTAGTAACAGCCAGTTCTCTTGCTTTCTCAACTACCATTGATTCTTGTTGAGTCAACTCTTGTTTCTGAGTTGTGAACAAGTAGCCAAACATGGCTGTGGCTAGCCCAAGGACAACTACCATTGCCCAAGCTATGCTTTGCTTATTTTTCTGTTCTTGTTGCATTGAGTTTTAAGTTTTACTTTATGATTTAGTTTACATGTTGACAGGTTAGTCCGGGTCTACATGGTTTCGCTTATTAAGCAACCAATTTTGTGCCCTGCTCGGGTAAGCTGTGTTCAGCGGAATGTATAAGTGGAACCAATTTCTATGAATAATACCAGTCAAAAGGCCTAAATTCCACATCTGAGGCCTATTATCAACAGCTAAAATTTCGGAAGGAAATATTTGGCAAATAGCCTTTCAGGCGCATTTGCTTGGAGGAAAATGGGTAATCTTTACCCATTTTATGGTGTAAGCGTACAGGAAACGCAATCTAAAAAACCCGCTATAATCCTATTCTTGACGATATTTCAAAATGCTTTGGCTCCATAAAGATCAGTTTTTGGTACCCCTTTACGGAGTATGCAGAAACCTGCCAAAGATTGTCTTTTTCAATGCAAGTCAGTTCTATTTGCTTCTCAGATTCGTAAATCCGATTGTGCGACTGTAATACTGCCAGTACTTTGACCGGAGACTGGATCGTACTATCCGTAACAATTTTTAGATACCGTACCGGCAGATCGGCGTTTTCTCTAAGCCTGTACTCGTAGGTGGACGAATCTTTCCTTACCACATTGTAACTTTGCGCGTAAGAAGGCTTGTTTATATCAGCCTGAATGAACAATTCAAGTTCTTTTTTCCAGTCAATATCTCTTGATTTGACAGTTTGAAGCTCGCCATCAAGCTTTGCTGACTTCATTGCCTCAGGTTTTTTCTCGTTTAGGTAAACGATCTGATTTTCTACAAATCCTTTTAGATCAAAGTACCTTTTTATAGCATTTTCATCTGCACGCTGCTGATCACACGAAGTCATGATTGTGGTAAAAAGCAATATAAAAAAGTATAGAGCAGTGGCGTGAACAAAGGATTTCTCGTGGTTGATCTGCTGAGGCATTTGTAAAAAATCAGAATGGAACTTTAAAAGAACAGAGAGCCTTTCGGGCTCTCTGCGAACAACATCTTTTGCAACAGTTAAGTTTTAGAGCAAACTGGTTCCCGTCATTTCCTCCGGCTTGGCAAGTCCCATTAAATCCAGAATAGTCGGGGCGATATCTGCCAACTTTCCATTCTTGATAGGCGCCTTATAATCGTTGTCAACCAGAATGCAGGGTACCAGGTTCAATGAATGCGCGGTGTTTGGAGATCCGTCGTCGTTCATCATATAATCAGAATTCCCGTGATCGGCAATGATAATAGAAGAATAACCGTGCTGCAAACCTGTTGTAACAACTGCCTGCACGCATTGATCAACCGTTTCACAAGCTTTCACTGCTGCCTCAAACACGCCGGTATGACCCACCATATCAGGGTTAGCGAAATTGAGACAAACAAAGTCCACTTCTTCTTTTTCCAATTCCGTGACAATAGAATCTCTGATACCGAATGCAGACATTTCAGGTTGCAAGTCATAAGTAGCTACCTTCGGAGATGCACAAAGCAAGCGGCTCTCGCCCTCGAAAGGCTTCTCTCTTCCGCCAGAAAAGAAGAATGTGACGTGCGGATATTTTTCAGTCTCTGCAATCCTGATCTGCTTTTTACCCGCAGCTTCAAGAACCTCGCCTAATGTGTTGTTGAGATTATCTTTATCGAAAATGACATCAACTCCCTTGTAAGTATCGTCATAATTCGTCATTGTAATATATTTCAGGTTCAGCTTGTGCATGTTCTGCTCGTGGAAGTCCTGCTGCGTAAGCACCTCGGTGATCTCACGTCCACGATCTGTGCGGAAGTTGAAACATAAAACCACATCGCCGTCGCTGATTACCGAAATCGGTATACCTGCCGCGTCTGTCGCGATGATAGGCGCGATAAATTCGTCAGTAACACCTTCTTCGTAAGAAGCTTGGACTGCCTGCAAAACCTCCATTTCCGGAACGTGTTTTCCTTCACCATGGACCATAGCGTCGTAGGCAAGCTTCACGCGTTCCCATCGTTTGTCGCGATCCATTGCATAGTAGCGACCGGTAATGCTTGCAAGGCGACCGGTAGTCTTGTTCATAGCATCTTTAAGCTCCGTCAGAAACCCTAATCCACTTTTAGGATCACAGTCGCGACCGTCTGTAAAAGCATGAACGAATACGTTTTGAAGTTCTCTGTCTGCGGCGATTTTGCAAAGTCCTTTTAAATGGTCAATGTGCGAATGAACGCCCCCGTCTGATACTAAACCAATAAAGTGTACTTTCTTATTGTTAAACTTTGCGTAATCAAATGCCTCTACCAGCGCTTTTTCATGAGCTAGTGTACCTTCTGATACTGCGAGATTGATCTTTACCAAATCCTGGTAAACAACCCGGCCGGCTCCCAAATTGGTATGCCCAACCTCAGAGTTACCCATTTGACCATCAGGCAGTCCGACAGCCAGACCGCTTGCTTCAAGCCTGCTATTTGGATAGTTCTGCAGGATACTGTCGTAAAAAGGAGTGTTGGCAGCTATAACAGCTGAACGGTTTTCCTCGCCCATTTTGGCGACTCCCCAACCGTCCATAATGATAAGAATGACTTTTCTGCTCAATGTGGTGGATTGTTAAAATTGTTTTTCAGCGAACCTGGCGGGTTACTCTTCGCTTTTACTTTCAATGGGTTGATTATTCTCGTCGACGATTACGTAAACCTCTTCGCCTGGTTTCCTCATTAGAAACTTTTCCCTGGCCCATTTCTCAACCATTTGCGGATTTCCAAAGACCTCGTTCCGCTCTTTCTTTACCTGCGAAATTTTCTCAAGTAGCTTGGACTTTTCTACTTCAAGTTCCTTCATCTTCATCCGGTGTGAAAACACTACCCGAATGTTATTGTTGTCCAAAAACAAGATCCAGAACAACCATGCAACCAATGTGGCGACATAGAAGTTTTTCAATGTTTTAAATGACCGGAATGAATTGCTTTTCATAGCAGCGCCCGAAAATGAAAACCGGAGCACTTGGCTCCGGTTTTTGTTATTAAAATTTCAATCCCGGGAAGTATGCGCTTTCACCCAGCTCTTCTTCAATGCGAAGTAGCTGATTGTATTTCGCCATACGGTCTGAACGAGATGCAGAACCGGTTTTGATCTGTCCTGTATTCAATGCTACTGCCAGATCGGCGATTGTAGAGTCTTCTGTTTCACCAGAACGGTGCGACATAATGCTCTTATAGCTATTGCGTTTTGCAAGGTTAACCGTGTCAATCGTTTCAGTTAATGAACCAATCTGGTTAACTTTCACAAGTACAGCATTCGCAATCTGCGACTCAATTCCTTGTTGCAGACGTGTTACATTCGTTACGAACAAATCGTCACCAACCAGCTGAATCTTCTTACCAACAGATTGGGTAAGTGTTGCCCAGCCAGCCCAGTCGTCTTCATCCATTCCGTCTTCGATTGAAATGATCGGGTATTTAGCAACCCACTGCGTCCAGTAGTCAGCCATTTCATCAGAGCTCAACTTGCGTCCGTCTGATTTCTTAAAGTGGTACAATCCATCTTCGTAGAATTCAGAAACAGCTGCGTCCATTGCAATGAAGATATCTTCGCCCGGCTTATAACCTGCTTTCTCGATAGCCTGGATCACTATTTCAATTGCTTCCTCATTTGATTTAATATTTGGAGCAAAACCACCTTCGTCACCTACGTTTGTGGAATATCCTTTGCTTTTCAAAACAGTTTTCAGGGTATGGAAAACTTCAACCCCCATCCGGAGAGACTGGGAGAATGTATCTGCTTTTGCCGGCATAATCATGAACTCCTGGAAGTCAATTGAATTGTCTGCATGGCTTCCTCCATTCAGGATATTCATCATTGGAACAGGTAGCGTATTTGCGTTTGTGCCGCCTACATAGCGATACAATGGAAGGTTTGCTTCCTGCGCTGCCGCTTTCGCCGCCGCCAGTGAAACTCCAAGGATTGCATTAGCACCCAACTTCCCTTTGTTAGGAGTTCCGTCAAGTTCAAGCATAATCTTATCAATCAGATTTTGTTCGAATACTGAACATCCGATCAGCTCAGGAAAAATTATATCGTTGACATTTTCGACTGCTTGCAAAACACCCTTTCCAACATAAACGCTCTTATCGTTGTCACGAAGTTCAACGGCCTCATGCTTTCCGGTAGAAGCACCAGATGGAACAGCAGCACGTCCCAGATAACCATTTTCGGTACGAATATCTACTTCAATTGTCGGGTTTCCTCTTGAATCCAGAATTTGTCTTGCATGTACTGATTGAATCGTACTCATTTGCAGCTTATGTTTTAATTAGAAATTTGAATATTTAACGCTTACAAAATAACACAAAAAAAATCGTCATCCATAAACGGGAAATCACTTTAAGGTAAATTTACAATTCAGTAACACCACCGATTTCAGGTGAATCTGTGAACCTGTTTTTATGCCGGCCGCCTGCTCTTAAAAGAAAAAACCTCCATTACGGAGGTTTTTTGATCAACTTGCGCTTAACAGTTTAACAAACTCGTCAAACAGGTATCTCGAATCGTGTGGACCAGGTGAAGCTTCTGGGTGATACTGTACCGAAAACGCCGGATAGTCCTTTCTTCTAATCCCTTCAATGGTGTTATCATTCAGGTTG
Source organism: Dyadobacter crusticola DSM 16708 (assembly GCF_000701505.1). Lineage (GTDB taxonomy): Bacteria > Bacteroidota > Bacteroidia > Cytophagales > Spirosomataceae > Dyadobacter > Dyadobacter crusticola. The sequence continues at coordinate 200,455 of NZ_JNJB01000011.1, forward strand.
ATGTGCGTGATCTCGATATCAGGGTGGCTCTGGATTTCATCAGGGTTCACGGCGAATCCGTGATTTTGAGAAGTTATTTCGCATAGACCGGTAATCAAATTCTTCACCGGATGATTTAAGCCCCTATGCCCGTGGTGCATTTTATATGTGGTGATTCCACTTGAAAGCGCCAGCAATTGATGCCCCAGGCAGATACCAAAAAGTGGCTTAGCTGTTTTAATCATCTGGTTCACACTCTCTACGGCGTATAACATTGCAGCCGGGTCACCAGGTCCGTTTGAGATGAAAAATCCATCTGGATTCCACTCCATTACCTCTTCAAACGGTGTTTTTGCAGGAAATACTTTACAGTAGCAACCTCTTGAAGTAAGATTTGACAGAATACTCTTCTTAATGCCGTAATCAATGACTGCTATCCGCCACTTGCTGCCGGTCTCCTCGCCAACAAAGTATGGCTGGGTAGTAGTAACTTCTGACGACAGTTCTAGTCCATTCATGGAAGGAATTTTCCCTAGTTCCTCCATGAGCAGGGCTTCATCGAGGATTTCAGAAGAAATAATTGCATTCATTACACCCTTTTCACGTACGTGCCTCACCAGGTGCCTTGTATCTACATTGCTGATCCCTACAATCTTAGACCGCTCAAAATATTCCTGAAGCGAGAAGTCGGCAGTATCTCTGGAATAAATTGCGGAGAAAGTATTACAAACCATCCCACGGATTTTAACTGAGCCCGATTCTTCTTCATCATTCAACTGCACACCATAATTACCTATATGCGAGTTGGTGTTGACGATGATCTGTCCATAATACGAGGGGTCCGTATAGATTTCCTGATAACCAGTCATGCCGGTATTAAAGCAGATTTCTCCACCTGTAGTTCCACGTATTCCCAAAGCTAGACCTTTGTATGCTGTTCCGTCTTCAAGCAACAACAGAGCTTCCTGTTTTTGATTCATATATGGTTTTTATCGATTTTCTTCTGACTACCAAACTTTTATTCTCAAAATCGCTGCAAAAATACAGCTTTTTGTGCATAAAAAAGGGTTAAACTTAAACGTTTAACCCTTTCAATATTTCAATTACATTCCAAATCTACTCTTTATCAGCACCTTCGGATGTTTCTACATTCTTCGGAGTTTCATCAGCAGCTGGTGCCGACTCTTCTACCACTGGATGATCCTCTTTCTTGATAGGGGCAGCACTTGCTTCAGCAACAACTTCTTTCTTACCACCGCCTCTTCTGCTACGACGAGTTTTAGCTGGTTTATCAGCATTTGCAAGCAACAATGCATCGTTGAAATCAACCAGCTCGATCAGAGCTGTCTCGGCAGCATCACCAAGTCTGTTTCCTAATTTAATAATACGGGTATAACCACCTGGACGAGATGCAATCTTGTCAGATACAGCACCGAAAAGCTCTTTTGTAGAAGCTTTGTCGTTCAAATAAGAAAATACAATCCTCCTGTTGTGAGTTGAATCTTCTTTTGCACGGGTCAGCAAAGGCTCTACATACTTACGCAGTTCTTTCGCTTTCGCCAATGTGGTCTCAATTCTTTTGTGGAGAATCAAAGAGGAAGCCATGTTCGACAACATCGCCTTGCGGTGAGATGCTGTTCTTCCTAAGTGATTGTCCTTTTTACCGTGTCTCATTGTTTTGTTGTTTAGTTGCTTCGAGCTGCGACTAGCGCGCTACAGAATACATACTTATGAATGGAATAATTATCAATCCTCTTCCAGGCGATATTTGGCAACGTCCATTCCGAAAGTCAGTTGTTTGTCAGCAACAAGCTGCTCCAACTCCGTCAGGGATTTCTTTCCAAAATTACGAAACTTCATCATATCAGAAATTTCAAGCCTTACTAAATCGCCCAATGATTTAACATCGGCAGATTTCAAACAGTTATATGCACGAACAGAAAGATCCAGCTCGGATAGGGAAGTTTTCAAAAGCTTTCTCATGCGCAACATTTCCTCATCAACCTGATTATCTTCTTCCGCTTTCTGCTTCTCAAACGTCATTGTTTGATCTGAGAACAGCATGAAATGCTGAATAAGAATGTTCGCTGCACCTTTCAGAGCATCCTCCGGGTGAATTGAACCATCAGTTTGAATATCTATTAGAAGACGCTCATAGTCCGTTCGCTGCTCAACACGTGTATTTTCAACACTGTATTTTACATTCTTTATCGGTGTGTAAATAGAGTCCACAGCGATATAGCCAAATGGCAATTCATTCGCGCGTGGCTCATCTGCTGGAACATATCCTCTGCCTTTATCTAGTAAAAGCTCCATCTCAAACTCTTTCTGATCGTCAATGTGACAAATCACCTGGTCTGGATTCAGAACTTCAAATGCGTTTGTAAATTTGCCAATGTCCCCTGCTGTAATGGCAGATACATTCTTTAGATTTACTACTATCCTACTCTCATTCAAGTCAGAAACTTTTTTAAAGCGAACCATTTTCAGGTTCAGGATGATTTCTGTAACATCCTCAACAATACCTTCGATGGAAGAGAATTCGTGAAGCACGCCAGGGAACTTCACACTCGTGATGGCGTAACCTTCCAAAGATGAAAGAAGTATTCTACGCAACGCATTACCGATGGTCACGCCGTATCCTTTCTCTAAAGGCTTAAACTCAAACAACCCGTGAAAGTCGTCTGCTTTTTCCATGACGACCTTATCAGGCATTTGGAAAGCTAATATTGACATAGTCTTTGCTCCTTTTATAGTAGTAAATGATAGTTGATCACGCTACCGTTACCTTTGCGATCGCAAAATTGCCGTTAACGGCTAAAAAGTACTTCCCCCGCGCAACGGAGAAAGTACTGAATTTATGAAGATTATTACTTAGAGTACAACTCGACTATGAGCTGCTCATTGATGTTTTCAGGAATTTGTTCACGCTCAGGGAAGGTTACAAACTTACCCGAAAGTTGTTGTCCATCCCATTCAAGCCAGTTGAATCCACGTGAGCTATGACCAGCAAGGCTGTCAGTCACTGCTTCAAGTGATTTGGACTTTTCACGAACAGTAACTACTTGTCCTGGACGAAGAGAATATGAAGGAATATTTACGATCTCACCATCAACCAGAATATGTTTGTGAGATACCAATTGTCTGGCAGCTCTTCTAGTTGGAGCTATTCCGAGGCGGTAAACTGTGTTATCAAGACGTGCTTCGCAGTATTTCAATAGGTTTTCACCAGTAATACCTTCTTTTACGGAAGCCTTCTCGAACAAATTACGGAATTGTCTTTCAAGAATACCGTAGATGAATTTTACCTTTTGCTTTTCCATTAATTGCAAAGCATACTCCGACTTCTTGGAGCGGCGACCCTTACCATGAATTCCAGGAGGGTAATTTTTCTTAGCAAGTGCCTTACTTGGACCTAAAATTGGTTCTCCGTAACGTCTCGCAATCTTCGATTTGGGACCTGTATAACGTGCCATTAAAAACTTATTTGTTTAACTATTAAATTAAAACCATTCTGTAACCCCAGTGTCCAAATTACGAATGGATATTTGACTAGACTCTACGACGTTTTGGAGGGCGGCAGCCGTTGTGAGGCAGCGGAGTGATATCGCGGATTGTTGTTACCTCGATTCCGGCATTCTGGATAGTACGGATCGCTGATTCACGTCCTGATCCAGGTCCTTTGACAAAAACCTCTGCCTTGCGCATTCCTAAATCAAACGCAACTTGCGCTGCGCTCTGAGCTGCTGTTTGTGCAGCATAAGGAGTGTTCTTTTTTGATCCACGGAATCCCATTTTACCTGCGGAACCCCAGGATATAACCTGACCATTACTATTGGTAATGGAGATAATTATATTATTGAAGGAGGCTTTGATGTGAACCTGACCAACAGACTCAACAACAACAACTCTCTTTTTTGCTTTATCTTTTCTTTTATTTTGTGCCATTGCTCAAGGGAAATAAGTGTGGCTGCGCCACCGCTCATTGTTTATTTAGTAGCCTTTTTCTTGTTAGCGATTGTCTTACGCTTACCCTTACGAGTACGAGAATTGTTCTTCGTTCTTTGTCCGCGAAGTGGCAATCCCTTACGATGACGAAGTCCTCTGTAACAAGCAATGTCCATCAAGCGTTTGATGCTCAGTTGAACCTCAGACTTAAGTGCACCCTCTACTTTATATTCTCCGGCTATAACCGCACGAATCGCACCAGACTCGTCGTCTGTCCAGTCTATAACTTTCTTATTCAAATCCACTCCCGCCTTATCTAGAATTTTCTTCGCAGAACTGCGACCAATTCCAAAAATGTACGTTAACGAGATTTCGCCTCTTTTACGGTCGGGAATATCAACTCCTGAAATACGTGCCATATGATTAACCTTGTCTTTGTTTATACCGTGGGTTCTTCTTATTAATTACATATACCTTACCCTTCCGGCGTATAACCTTGCAGTCCTCGCTGCGCTTCTTAACTGATGCTTTGACTTTCATCTGAGTATACTTAAGTGTTAATTTGAGGTGATCGACTCCTTACTTGTACCGATAGGTGATTCTCGCCTTCGAGAGGTCATAAGGAGACATTTCTAATTTTACACGGTCTCCCGGTAATATCTTGATATAGTGCATTCTCATTTTTCCTGAAATATGAGCAATCACTTCATGCTTGTTTTCTAATACAACACGAAACATTGCGTTTGACAATGCTTCGAGAATAACTCCGTCTTGTTCGATTGATGCTTGTTTTGCCATTCGTAGCGTTTATTACTTTACTTCTACCATTAGGCTGGTGTTGGCCGTCACTTTCTCTATGTAATCGAATGTCGTTAGAATCTCTGCTTTACCCTTCCTTACCACTACCGTATGTTCAAAATGCGCCGAATATTTGCGATCCGTTGTTCGGATAGTCCAGCCATCCCGTTCTTGCAACACTGATTTTGTACCAAGATTTATCATAGGTTCAATTGCCAGCACCATTCCCTCTCGCAATTTCACACCTTTGCCTCTTTTACCGTAGTTTGGTACCTCCGGACTCTCATGAAGCTCTCTACCCACCCCGTGGCCAACTAATTCACGCACCACTGAGTACCCTCTATCTTCAACGTAAGATTGGATTGCGTAACCAATGTCGCCCATTCTTAGTCCATCAACAGCCTGCTCTATCCCTCTGTAAAGAGACTTTTTTGTAGCTGTTAAGAGATCCATTATTTCTTTAGATACTTCTCCAACCGGGTATGTGTATGCACTATCACTATGGTATCCTCTCAACTTAACTCCACAGTCCACAGAGATGATATCCCCATCCTTCAACACATATCCACTAGGAAATCCGTGGACTACAACCTCATTCACAGAAATACAAAGTGAGGCAGGGAAATTATTGAATCCCTTAAAAGAAGGTATTCCTCCATACGATCTAATATACTCCTCTGCAATCGCGTCAAGCTTTTTAGTTGCAACTCCCGGTTTAACCCAGGCCGCTACTTCTGCATGAGCTTTTCCCAGAACTTGGGCACTCTCTTTGATAAGGTCAATTTCTTCCTCTGTCTTCAAATAAATCATTCTCTTCTAGATAGCAACGCTCTCCGTTCTACCTTTTACTCTTCCGGACTTCATCAAACCCTCATAACGGCGCATCAACAAATAACTCTCCACTTGCTGTAGTGTATCGAGAACGACTCCAACCATAATGAGAAGCGAGGTCCCGCCAAAGAAGTGCGCAAAATCCGTAGACACACCCAGCAAACTCGCAAATGCCGGCAATGTTGCGACAATTGCTAACATGATTGAACCAGGGAAAGTAATCCTATCTAAAATCGAGCTAATATATTCTGACGTTTGCTGACCAGGCTTAACACCGGGAATGAAACCGCCACCTCTTTTCATATCGTCTGCAATCTGTTGTGGATTGACAGAAATGGCCGTATAGAAAAAAGTAAATACTATGATCAAAAATGCGAACAACAAGTTATACTGCCACGTGGTATAATTTGCAAAAATAGTAGCGATGTTACTGGCAAAGTCGCTTTTCTCAGCAAAATAGGAAGCACCTAAAGATGGGATAAACATCAACGCCTGAGCAAAAATGATCGGCATAACTCCAGCAGCGTTGAGTTTCAAAGGAAGATATTGACGCTGGCCGCCCATTACCCTATTACCCACAACCTGCTTGGCATATTGAATAGGTATTCTTCGAACAGCCTGTGTTAACATAACCGCACCCATAATCACAAAATACAATGCAACTATTTCAAGTACGAAAAGCAAAATCTGGCCACTTCCCCTAGAAACAAACTCTTTATAAATTGCACCAGGGAACCTCGAAACAATACCAATCATAATTAGCATCGAGATCCCATTCCCAATGCCCTTATCAGTGATTCTCTCGCCCAACCACATACAAAACATGGTACCGGCAGTTAGTACAAAAACAGAAGAGATTGAAAATAAGCTGCGACTCACTAACAGCGCCTCATCAGGCACCGTTGTGTTAAGATATGCGGTTCCTTGAACAAGGGTAACAACGATCGTTAAAACCCGGGTGATTTGGTTTAGCTTCTTCCTCCCTGACTCACCTTCTTTCTGCATCTTCTGAAAATAAGGCAAAGCCATTGTCAAAAGCTGAATGGCGATGGAAGCAGAAATGTAAGGCATGATACCTAATGCAAAAATGGAAGCCTTGCTAAAAGCCCCACCTAAAAAAGTATCTAAAAGGCCCAACAATCCTTGCGAGGATACATTCATCTGATCAGGTTCAACACCTGGCAATGCGACGTAGGACCCCAGACGGAAAATTGTTATAAACAAAAGAGTGTTGAGAATACGTGTTCTCAACTCCTCAATTGCAAATATATGCTTAATAGTCTCTAAAAATCGTTTCATTTTGTGGGTCTACATTAGCTATCCTGAGCAACTGTCAAATCACCGAACAGCGTAATTACAACTTGATCGCCTTACCGCCTGCTTTCTCAATCGCTTCAAGCGCAGTCGCGGAGAACCCATGAGCATGAATCTCAACAGCAGCTGACAACTCTCCTCTACTAAGAATCTTAACGAGATCCTTTTTCGCACACAAACCATTTTCGATAATTACCTCGGGAGTTATAACGCTAACACCGATTCTCTCCGCTAATGCCTGGATCGCATCCAAATTAAGAGCTTTGTATTCGGTCCTATTAATATTATGAAAGCCAAATTTAGGCAAACGTCTTTGAAGCGGCATTTGTCCACCTTCAAAGCCTAACTTACGGCTGTATCCTGATCTGGATTGTGCCCCTTTATGTCCACGTGCAGAGGTTCCGCCTTTGCCGGATCCCTGACCACGCCCAACCCGCTTTCCAACTTTAACAGATCCCGCAGCTGGTTTTAACGAACTAAGATTCATACAATTCGTATATATTAAATTTCCTCAACTTTAACCAAATGGCTTACTTTGCGAATCATCCCCGCAATAGCATCGCTATTCTCCTTCTCAACCGACCTGTTCAATTTACCTAGACCAAGAGCCTTGATGGTAAGCTTCTGACGCTCCGGACGATCAATTGTGCTTTTTACTTGTGTAATACGTACTTTTGACATGATTACTCTCAGATATAGGAAATCCTAAGATTATCCGTTAAATACTTTTTCCAGCTTCACACTACGTTGAAAAGCAACCTGATGAGGAGCTCTCATTTTCAAAAGAGCATCAATTGTCGCCTTAATTACATTGTGAGGATTTGATGAGCCCTTGGACTTAGCAAGTACATCTTTAATTCCTGCACTCTCAAGAACAGCTCTCATTGGGCCGCCTGCTAGTACACCAGTACCTGGCGCAGCTGGCTTAATCAAAACGAAACCGCCACTAAACTTACCCTCCATTTCGTGAGGTACAGTATGTTTCAGCATTGGAACTTGAATCAGGTTCTTTTTTGCATCATCAATTCCCTTAGCAATTGCGTCGGTCACTTCATTGGCTTTCCCTAATCCATAACCAACAACACCATTACCATCTCCAACTACAACAATGGCTGAAAAACTGAAGCGACGACCGCCCTTTACTACTTTTGCTACCCGATTGATGGCAACAACGCGCTCTTTCAAATCGGACTCATTAACCTTCGAAGGTCTTGTATTTATAGACATAGTCTTTGTTATACTTAGAATTTCAGGCCACCCTCACGGGCTCCTTCGGCCAATGCTTTTACTTTTCCATGGTACAAATATCCGTTACGATCAAAAACTACCGCCTGAATACCTGCTTCCTGAGCCTTCTCGGCTATCTTCTTTCCAACTTGAAGAGCTATCTCCACATTAGAGTTCTCCTTTCTTCCACCCAAATCTACTGACGACGCGCTAGCCAACGTAACTCCATTAATATCGTCAATAATCTGTGCATAAATACTCGTATTTGAACGGAAAACCGACAACCTCGGACGTTCCGTACTACCTTTGACTCTCTTACGAATATGGAGCTTGAGGCGTTGTCTTCTATCTGTTTTTGCGTTAGCCATTGTAATCTTATCTAACTTTGTTTATAACATTATTCTGTGGCAACGAATTACTTCTTAGAAGCAGACTTACCAGCCTTACGACGTACAATCTCACCAACAAAACGAATACCCTTACCTTTGTAAGGCTCAACTTTCCTAAGCGATTTGATCTTAGCAGCTACCGAACCGATCAACTCCTTATCGATACCTTCTAAAATCACCTTAGGATTCTGTCCTTTCTCCGACGTTGTAGTGAGCTTAATCTCGGTAGGGATAGCCATAAAAATGTTGTGGGAATATCCTAACTGCAACTCCAAAACATTGTTAGCTGAACTAGCTTTATAACCAACTCCGATAATCTCCAATTCCTTTTTATACCCCTCACCAACGCCGATTACCATGTTGTTAATCAATGAACGATACAAACCATGCAATGCTTTGTGACGTTTTTGCTCAGTCGGGCGCTTTACAGTTAACTCATCACCTTCAACAGCAACAGTAATATCGCTATCTACAGTCTGAGAAAGTGTCCCTTTGGGGCCTTTAACCGACACGACATTATCCTCACCAACCGCAACTGAAATTCCAGCTGGCAAAACGATAACTTTATTTCCTATCCGTGACATTTCCTGAATATCTTTAAAATATTAATACACGAAACACAATACTTCGCCACCTACATTAAGGGTCTTCGCTTCCTTATCGGTCATTACACCCTTAGATGTTGAAATTATTACAGTTCCTAATCCACCCAAAACGCGCGGCAATGTTGATGAACCTGAGTATTTCCTCAAACCAGGCTTACTTACCCTCTCCAATTTAACAATTGCAGATTGCTTTGTGACAGGATTATACTTCAAAGCGATTTTAATCGTTCCCTGAGGTCCAACCTCGTCAAACTTATAGCTTTGGATGTACCCTTTATCAAAAAGTACTTTTGTAATCTCTTTTTTTATGTTGGATGCAGGTATCTCAACAACCCGGTGCTTCGCTTTGATAGCGTTTCTGAGTCTCGTCAGATAGTCTGCTATGGGATCCGTTAACATTTTTATGCCAAGTTTAAACACCCCTTTTTAAACGGGAGTGCAAAGTTAAGTAATTGAAATCAGAATTGAAAGTATTCTTACCAACTTGATTTAGTAACTCCCGGAATTTTTCCATCAGAAGCCATATCCCGGAATAGAACTCTTGAAATCCCGAATTTACGCATATATCCTCTCGGTCTCCCTGTGATTTTGCATCGGTTGTGTAGACGAACCGGAGAAGAGTTACGCGGCAGCTTATCCAAACCAACCCAATCGCCAGCGGCCTTCAGCTTTGTACGCTTCTCAGCATATCTTTCTACCAGCGCCTGTCTTTTTCTTTCTCTCGCTTTTACTGATTCTTTTGCCATTGTCGGTAAATAAATCTTGTATTAAATATTATATTATTTGCTGGCGTTAGTAAAAGGCATTCCTAACGCTTTCAACAATTCATAACTCTCTTCATCAGAGTTGGTGGAAGTAACAAACGTTATATCCATACCAGTGATCTTGTTCACCTTTTCGATGCTGATCTCAGGGAAGATAATCTGCTCCTTAACACCAAACGTGTAATTTCCTCTTCCGTCAAAACCCTTATCGCTGATCCCTTTGAAATCGCGAACCCTGGGCATTGCAATTGTAGTCAACCGGTCTAAAAACTCGTACATACGATCTCCACGAAGAGTGACCTTTGCACCAATTGGCATGTTCTCTCTCAGTTTGAAATTTGAAACCGCCTTTTTAGAAATTGTTGCTACTGCTCTCTGTCCTGTTATCAGGCTTAGTTCCTCAACTCCTGTATCAACTAGTTTTTTGTCTGCCACAGCAGCTCCGATACCTTTGTTGATCACGATCTTTGTCAAGCGAGGTACTTGCATACTCGACTTATATTGGAACTTCTCTTTCAACTGCGAAACGACTTCGCTTGTGTACTTCTCTTTCAATCTTGGCTGTGCCATTTTCAAATTAGTTACGTGGATTACCGACCCACTTGCTTTGCTACTAAACTAGAAACGCTAATGCCGGTTACAACAAATTACCGGTCTTTTTTGAAAAGCGCTGTAATTTACCTCCCTCATTAACCTTACGGCCTGTCCTAGTTGCTTCTCCTGTCTTTGGATCCACAACCATGAGGTTACTGATGTGAATAGCACCTTCTTTCTTTTCGATACTACCTTGTGGATTCTGAGCATTAGGTTTAACATGCTTTGTAATCATGTTAACGCCCTCCACTGTAGCTCTTTGCTTTTCAACCAGTACTTTCTTGATCACACCTGTTTCTCCCTTAGCATTACCTGAAATTACTTTCACGGTATCGCCTTTACGGATATGCAATTTTGCTGGTGCCTTTTTATCTTTAATTTCCATTGACGTATTCTCTTAATAGTTTAAAGAAATACCTTATTTCTTATAGCACTTCTGGTGCAAGTGACACAATTTTCATGAACTGCTTCTCACGCAACTCACGTGCAACTGGACCAAATATGCGGCTACCGCGAGGCTCGTCATTGTTGTTCAATAAAACTGCTGCGTTATCCTCAAAGCGGATATAAGTTCCATCCTTGCGACGTACCTCCTTCTTGGTACGAACAACTACGGCTTTTGAAACCGTTCCTTTTTTCATGTTGCTTGAAGATAGAGCCGACTTAACCGTAACTACGATCTTATCCCCTACCGAAGCATAGCGCTTTCCAGTTCCTCCAAGTACACGAATTACGAGTACTTCCTTAGCTCCACTGTTATCTGCTACTGACAGTCTTGATTCTTGCTGTACCATTATTACTTAGCTTTTTCAAGGATTTCTACTAATCTCCAACGCTTGTTCTTGCTCAGCGGACGAGTTTCCATTACCCGAATCGTGTCGCCTATTCCAACCTCGTTTGTCTCATCATGAACCATCAACTTAGTCGTTTTGGTCATGAACTTACCATACTTGGCGTGCTTAACCTTACGTTCAACAGTGATCACGCAGGATTTCTCCATTTTGTTACTCACCACTTTACCTATTCTTTCTTTACGTAAATTTCTTTCTGTTGCCTCCATAATTTCAATCTGATTTACTGCTGGTTAGATTTAGCCGACAGCTCTGTCAAGAGTCTTGCAATTTCCTTACGTGAGGCGCGAATACGCAAAGGGTTTTCGATAGGTGAAATTGCATGAGCAAATTTCAATCGAAGTAAGCGCTCTCTCTCTTGGGCGATCTGCTCTTTAAGCTGATCTTGCGACAGATCCTTTATTTCTTTACTAGTCATTGCTTTAAATGATTAACGTTCTGATTCCGTTCGGGACCCTTTTCCTATTCTTGGTAATCCCGACGTACCACGAACTTGGTTTTGATTGGCAACTTTTGTGCAGCCAAACGCAATGCTTCGTTGGCAGTATCCAGCGCAACGCCAGTCGCCTCGAATATGATTGTTCCTGGCTTAACAGGAGCTACCCAATACTCCGGAGCACCTTTACCCTTACCCATACGAACCTCAGCAGGCTTCTTTGTAATAGGTTTATCAGGGAAAATACGGATCCAAACCTGGCCTTCACGTTTCATTGCACGTGTAACTGAGATACGAGCAGCTTCTATCTGACGTGCAGTCAACCAACCTGGTTCAAGAGCCTTAATAGCAAACGAACCAAAAGCGATTTCATGTCCACGTGTCGCTAAACCGTTGTATGAACCCTTTCCTTTCTGTTGCTTGCGAAATTTTGTCCTTTTCGGCTGTAACATGATTAATCTATTTGAACCGGCTTAACCGGAAATGCCTGATTACTTCTTCTTGTTCTTGTTGTTATTATTGCTTCTCTTACGACGATCAGCATCACTACCGCCACTACCTTCGCCACGAGGAGCCCCGTCATTTCCTCTGCCGCCCCTTCTGTCACCACGTCCGCCACGGTCGTTCCCGCCACGATCATTGCCGCCAGACGCACTGCGGTCAGCTCTGTCAGAAGCTGCTGTTGCAGCACTTGGAGTTAAGTCACGCTTCCCGTATAACTCACCCTTAAAGATCCAGACTTTAATTCCGATCTTTCCATAAATGGTTTGTGCTTCTGAAATAGCGTAATCTATATCAGCTCTTAAAGTATGCAGCGGAATTCTACCCTCTTTGTATTCCTCTGTACGTGCCATTTCGGCACCACCCAGACGACCAGCAAGGCGAATCTTAATTCCTTGTGTTCCTACCCGCATTGCCGAAGCTATTGACTGCTTCATTGCACGGCGGTAAGAAATACGAGCCTGCAATTGTTGCGCGATGGCTTCACCAACCAACTTCGCATCGATTTCAGGACGTTTGATTTCATAGATGTTGATTTGGACATCTTTCCCTGTAATCTTCTTAAGCTCTTCTTTAATTTTATCAACTTCGCTACCACCTTTACCAATAACAATACCCGGACGGGCAGTATGAATAGTAAGCGTGATACGTTTCAATGTACGCTCAATAACTACTTTCGATATCGACCCTTTTGGGATACGTGCCTTGATGTAGTTACGGATTTTCTCATCCTCAACTAATTTGTCAGAGAAGTCTTTTCCTCCATACCAGCTTGACTCCCATCCTCTAACAATTCCTAGTCTCAGACCTATAGGATTAACCTTTTGTCCCATTCGATATAGATCGTTTACTTATGATTCGGTGATTACTTCTTCTTTATCTGCACCTGATGCCGAAACCGAAGCGTCGTCAATCACGATGGTAATATGGTTTGAACGCTTACGAATTCTGTGCGCTCTACCTTGCGGAGCAGGGCGTAAACGCTTCAACATACGTCCGCCGTCGATAAATACGGTTTTAACAATCAGATCTGAATCCTCAAGTTTAGCATCTTCGTTCAATTGCTGCCAGTTAGCAACAGCTGATAACAAAACTTTATGCAAAACAGGAGAAGACGCTCTCGGTTGAAACTTTAATAACGCCAACGCTTTGCTGACCTTTTGTCCGCGAATCATGTCGGCCACTAGTCTCATCTTGCGAGGAGAAGTAGGCACGTCTCTTAATATAGCTCTTGCTTCCATGTTCTTTAGATATAGGCTCGTCCATTTGGGACTAGCTATCGTCGACTATTTATTTTCTTCCTTTATCTTTTTTTGCAGTGTGACCACGGAAATTACGCGTCGGAGAAAACTCTCCCAGCTTGTGACCTACCATGTTTTCAGTAACATAAACAGGGATAAACTTATTTCCGTTATGTACTGCAAATGTATGTCCGATAAAATCGGGCGATATCATTGAGCGTCGTGACCAGGTTTTAATTACTGACTTACGCGAAGAATTGTTCATAACCTGAACTTTATTCTCCAGACGGAAGTCGATATATGGTCCTTTTTTTAATGAGCGTGCCATGTTATTCTATTATTTTTTACGACGGCTGATAATCAATTTCTCAGAGTGCTTGTTGCGATCACGAGTCTTAAGACCTTTCGCAAACTGACCATTTCTAGACCGAGGCTGACCTCCAGAAGAACGGCCTTCACCACCACCCATTGGGTGATCAACTGGGTTCATTGCAACCCCTCTAACACGTGGACGGCGACCTAACCATCTGCGGCGACCAGCTTTCCCAAGTGCCACATTCATGTGACTTGCATTAGAAACTGTTCCAACCGTAGCTATACAAGTGGACAGGATCATTCTCATCTCACCAGAAGGCATTTTGAGAACGGCATACTTGCCCTCTCTTGCAACCAACTGTGCATAAGCACCAGCACTTCTTGCAAATTGTCCACCCTTACCTGGAGTAAGCTCTATATTGTGAACAATCGTACCAATCGGCATTGCACTTAGAGGAAGTGCATTTCCAACCTCTGGAGCAACTGAACTACCAGAAACAAGAACTTGCCCTACTTTCAATCCATTAGGAGCGATAATGTATCTTTTCTCCTGATCTTCAAACTGGATCAAGGCAATACGCGCCGAACGGTTTGGATCGTATTCAATTGTAAGTACGGTAGCCGGCGCATCGAATCTATTTCTTTTGAAATCGATTACACGATACTTTCTTTTGTGACCACCACCTATATATCGCATGGTCATGTGTCCCTGACTATTACGACCACCTGTTCTTTTGATCGTTTCCAGAAGACTCTTTTCAGGTTTCGCTGTTGTTATCTCCTCGAAAGTAGGAGCTGAGCGAAAACGCTGACCAGCACTTGTCGGTTTTAATTTTTTAACTGCCATTTGCTATTACTCGTCAAGATTTAAGTCGTTCAACCAGGCTTATGCCTCACCGTATATATCGATGATCTCTCCTTCAGCCACCGTAATGATAGCCTTCTTGATAGTCGACGTTTTTCCACTAACAAATTTCCCTCCCGATGTGCGGGACTTACTTTTACCAATGCTACGCATGGTGTGAACGCTTTCTACGGTAACCCCGAACAGCTTCTCAATAGCTTTCTTAATCTCAACTTTGTTAGAAGAAAGAGATACTTCAAAAGCATATTTTCCTTGACCACCCTGAGCCGTTACCTTTTCGGTTATAATCGGACGTTTCAGTACACTCATTGTTATTTGTTCAATTGGGTTTCCAAAATAGACAAAGCAGATTCACTTATTAAAAGTCGGTCTGCATACATCAGGTCATAAGTATTGACTGCGTCCACAGTTGTAACTTTCGCTTTTGGAATGTTACGGCTTGACAGATAAACATTGCTGTCAATTGATGGCAGAATCAACAAAGTTTTCGTGTTCACTAAGGAAAGTGAGGTCAAAACATTCAGATAAGATTTTGTTTTTGGCGCATCAAATGTAAATGCTTCCAGAACAGATATCGCATCAGACTGAGCTTTGGCAGAAAACGCCGACTTGCGAGCTAGTACTTTGACTTTCTTATTCAATTTAAAACCATAGTCACGAGGACGAGGACCGAAAATACGTCCACCGCCTACAAATACAGGAGACTTAATGCTACCAGCACGTGCACCACCTGTACCCTTTTGACGTTTGATCTTACGTGTAGAATGATTTACTTCTGCACGTTCTTTTGATTTGTGCGTTCCCTGACGCTGATTTGCCAGGTAAAGCTTTACGTCGAGATAGATCGCGTGCGTGTTAGGTTCGATGCCGAAAATATCTTCTGACACACTTACCTTCTTGCCGGTATCTTCTCCTTTTATATTTAATACGGACAGTTCCATTGGTACTATTTCTCAATGATTAGAAATGAATTCTTTGAACCCGGTACTGAGCCACTAACAACTAAAATGTTTTGCTCAGGTATCACTTTCAGAATTCTTAAATTCTGAATCTTTACACGATTGTTACCCATACGTCCACCCATGCGAATACCTTTAAATACACGCGACGGAAAAGAACAGGCACCAATCGAACCTGGGTGACGCGCTCTGTTATGCTGACCGTGAGTTTGACCACCCACACCACCAAAACCGTGACGTTTTACAACACCCTGAAAGCCGCGTCCCTTGGCAGAGCCAACAACGTCAACGAACTCACCTTCTTCAAAAATATCCTGAACGGACAATGAAGTTCCTAATTCATGCTCCACTTCAAATTCCTTAAACTCAACCAATTTTTGCTTGGGAGTTGTATTGGCTTTTTTGAAATGGCCAATCAAAGGCCTGGAAGAATTCTTTTCTTTCTTCTCACCAAAACCTAATTGAATGGCTCTATAACCATCCTTTTCCTCGGACCTAACTTGTGTAACAACACAAGGACCAGCTTGGATCACAGTACATGCCAGAGCCTGCCCGTCAGCATTGTACAAACTGGTCATCCCGATTTTCTTACCAATTAAACCAGACATGTTTGAAATTTAAATTTAGCAGGTAATACCCCTTATTCTTTAAAACGGACTGCAAAGGTAGGAAATCAATTCGTAGTATCCAATGCAGTTAAAAAATATTTCTCGCTGATAATCAGCAAAAAAGGTCAGATGATTTGAACCATCTGACCTCGAATTTTGATCACCGCCGAATTGTGCAAAACCGCAACAGCATTCGACTGCTTTCGTGAGCTCAGATGTGGTTTCCGGAAACGGACCTTCACCCAATTTATGTCTTGGCTTAACTAAATAAGCCCCTTTACTATACTTTAATCTCTACGTCAACACCACTTGGCAATTCAAGCTTCATTAACGCGTCAACTGTTTTTGCACTTGTAGAGAAAATGTCCACCAAACGCTTGTAAGTACAAAGCTGGAATTGTTCACGTGACTTCTTGTTAACGTGTGGAGACCGGAGAACTGTGAATTTCTCAGTTTTCGTTGGCAAAGGAATTGGTCCGCTAACGATAGCGCCAGTTGCTTTTACAGCTTTGACAATTTTCTCAGCTGACTTATCAACCAGATTATGGTCGAATGAGCGAAGTTTAATACGGATTTTTTGATTCATTGTATTTTATTATTTCCGGTTCTGAGAATATTTGAACGGAACAAGTTCCGACAATCCACAAGCGAAAGAACCATTTACTTCGCAAGCTTCTATATAAAAATGATCCGTTATCTACATCAGCAGATAACGGATCATTTTATTTATGCTTTAACTAAACCTTTTGCCTTTTCAATGACAGCCTCTGCAATGTTGTTAGGAACAATCTCATAGTAAGCGAATGTCAATGATGCAGTGGCACGGCCAGATGACATTGTACGAAGATCAGTAACATAACCGAACAATTCAGAAAGAGGCACATCAGCTTTGATAACTTGTGCTCCATTACGTGAATCCATTCCTCTCATGATACCACGGCGACGGTTAAGATCACCAGTGATCGGTCCTGTGTACTCGTCAGGTGTAAGTACTTCCACATGCATGATAGGCTCCATCAATTTTGAACCTGCATGACGCGCAGCTTCTTTGAAGCCGATCTTAGCAGCTAATTCAAAAGACAGCGCATCTGAATCGACATCGTGGAATGATCCGTGGAACAAACGCACTTTCATCGAATCCAATGGGTAACCAGCCAAAGCTCCGTTAACCATTGCTGCTTCAAATCCTTTTTGAACCGGAGCAATGAATTCACGAGGGATAGCTCCACCCACAACTTCATTTACAAATTGAAGACCCACTTTCGGCTCTTTTCCTTCCTCATTATCATCACGTGGTCCGATTTCAAATACGATATCGGCAAATTTACCACGACCACCTGTTTGTTTCTTGTAAACTTCGCGGTGCTCGAATTTCTTGGTAAGAATCTCCTTGTAAGCAACCTGAGGTGCACCTTGATTTACTTCTACTTTGAACTCACGACGCATACGGTCGATGATGATTTCAAGGTGAAGCTCACCCATTCCTTTGATGATCGTCTGACCAGTCTCTTCGTTACTCTCAACTTGCAACGTAGGATCTTCTTCGATCAACTTAGTAATAGCCTTAGAGAAGTTATCACTATCAGCAGCTTTCTTGGGCTCGATTGCATAACCAATTACAGGCTCAGGGAATACCATTGATTCAAGAACGATTGGGTTCTTTTCATCAGACAATGTATCTCCCGTTTTGATATCCTTAAAGCCTACAACAGCACCGATATCCCCCGCTTCAAGTCTATCAATCTGATTTTGCTTGTTAGCGTGCATTTGGAAGATACGCGAGATACGCTCCTTATTTCCTGAACGGTTGTTCAATATATACGAACCTGAATCAAGGATACCAGAGTAAGATCTAATAAAGCAAAGACGACCTACGTAAGGGTCAGTAGCAATTTTAAATGCAAGTGCACAGAAAGGATCTTTTTCAGATGGCTGACGGCTAATTTCATCTCCGGTACGCGGATCTGTACCGACAATGCTCTCGCGATCAAGAGGTGAGGGCAAAATAGCCATCACATAATCAAGCATCGTTTGAACACCTTTGTTTTTGAAAGAAGAACCACAAACCATAGGAACAATCTTCATGCTGATCGTCGCTGCGCGAAGAGCTGCAAGAATCTCGTCTTCTGTAATGGAGTTAGGATCTTCGAAGTATTTTTCCATCAAAGTCTCATCGAACTCAGCAACTGCTTCAAGCAATTTCTCTCTCCACTCAGTCGCTTCTTCCAGCATATCGTCAGGAATAGGTACCTCGGTAAAGGTCATTCCTTTATCAGCTTCGTTCCATTCGATACCGCGGAAGTTAACCAGGTCAACTACACCTTTGAATGAATCTTCTGCACCAATCGGCAATTGAAGAGGTACAGCGTAGCTGCCCAACATTTCTTTTACCTGCGTACAAACCTTCAAGAAGTCTGCGCCTGAACGGTCCATTTTATTTACGAAACCGATACGTGCTACATTATAGTTGTTGGCAAGACGCCAGTTAGTTTCAGATTGAGGCTCAACACCATCAACTGCACTGAAAAGGAAAACCAAACCATCTAATACACGCAAAGAACGGTTTACCTCAACGGTAAAGTCAACGTGTCCCGGCGTATCGATGATGTTGATATGATATTTTTCATTACGATAGTTCCAGTTAACTGTTGTAGCGGCCGAAGTAATGGTGATACCACGCTCCTGCTCCTGCTCCATCCAGTCCATTGTAGCAGCACCATCGTGTACTTCTCCAATTTTGTGGCTTACCCCTGCATAGTACAGGATACGCTCAGTTGTTGTTGTCTTACCGGCATCAATGTGCGCAGCAATACCAATGTTTCTTGTTAATCTTAGATCACGTGCCATGACAGATGGTGATGTGTTATATTTTATTCGATGTGCAACTCAATTCGAAGAACTTGAACTTTTTAGAGAAAGAGAAACTCGTTGCTTCCTAAAATTCAGAGCGCAAAAGTATAAATTGTTGATTATAAATCCAATTGAGGGAAAGTTATTTTTCAAAAATTTATACAAAAAATCGGGAGCCTGGATTAGCCGGGCTCCCGATTGCATTATATTTTGTTTCCTTAGAAACGGAAGTGTGAGAACGCCTTGTTCGCATCCGCCATACGGTGCGTGTCGTCTTTCTTCTTCACAGCAGCACCTTCACCTTTTGCAGCAGCAATGATTTCTCCCGCCAAACGGTCAACCATTGTTTTTTCTCCACGCTTGCGGGAGTAGTTGATCAACCATTTCATACCAAGAGACTGCTTACGCTCAGGACGAACTTCCGTTGGAACCTGGAACGTTGCTCCACCAACGCGGCGGCTTTTTACCTCAACTGAAGGCGTAACATTATTCAATGCCTTCTTCCAAGTCTCAAGGCCATTTTCGCTGGTCTTTTTCTCAACCAACTCCAATGCGTCGTAGAAAATGGTAAATGCAATGCTCTTCTTTCCTTCGTACATCAGGTTGTTCACAAACTTAGTTACCTGAACATCCCTGAACTTAGGATCAGGAAGGATATATCTTTTCTTTGGTTTCGACTTTCTCATTTTGTCTTAATGTTTTTTACACGAGGTTTCGTTTTGCAACTTATTCACCCACGCAAGGCGCAGATTACTTCCCTTTTATCAACTTAATTATTTAATAAAAGCAGAGAGAGTTACTTTTTATTTTTTCTTACCTTTTGTTGGCGCTGCTGCAACCTGTCCTGGTTTCGGACGCTTAGCACCGTACTTAGAACGACGTTGTTTACGTCCATTTACACCAGCAGTATCCAACGCACCACGGATAATGTGGTAACGAACACCTGGCAAGTCCTTTACACGACCACCGCGGATCAATACGATCGAGTGCTCTTGCAGGTTGTGGCCTTCACCCGGGATGTAGGCATTCACCTCTTTGTTGTTGGAAAGACGAACACGAGCTACCTTACGAAGTGCGGAGTTCGGCTTCTTTGGCGTTGTAGTGTACACCCTGGTGCACACACCCCTACGCTGAGGGCATGAATCCAAAGCCGGCGACTTTGATTTCCATGTAATGGTCTCTCTACCTTTACGGACTAATTGTGAAATAGTTGGCATTTAACAAATTGATTTTGATCAGATTAGCAATCCGACCTATTGTTATGTAAACAGTTTTCCCGAAAAATCGGACTGCAAAAGTAATATTTCATAGCTGATTAGCAAAGCGTTACTTACCTTTTTTCGAAAATTGCGTTTCAGTCCAGCCATTTGCTGATCAACAAAGCACTTCAATATGATCCAGATAAAAATCTTTTCCACTTGTATCCAGAATTTTATTTCCAAACGTTCTTTATTAGTATTGTTTTTCAAAAACCCAGTGTGCGCGTCGAATCGTTTGATTTTATACTTTACATTATGAAACTTTTGCGGAGTGTCTTTACCCTCGTAATACTTAGTGCTCTTTTATCAGGCTGCAATTCGGCGATGCAGGCCTACAAGGACGGTCAGAAGAAATTCGCCAACGGAGAATATGAATTAGCGATAAAAGGTTTCCAAAAAGCTGCTCAAGAAAATTATGAGCCTGTTCAAACCAGCTACTATATCGCCGAATCCTACCGACTTTCAAACCGCTTTAAAGAAGCTATCCCTTTTTATAAACAAGCCCTGGATGCTGGTCTGGCAAGTAATGATGCCCGGTTTCAATATGCATACGCATTGAAAACTGCTGGTCAGTATAGTGAAGCGTCTGCGCAGTTTGCCTCGTTCGCCAAAGACACTGTTGGCTCGCAGGCGTTGAAGGATAGAGCACTGCGGGAAGTCGAAATTTTGCGGATTGCCGACAGGCTCAAAACTGAGAAAATGGAAGTAGAGGTAAAGAATATACCTCTCAACACAGCCGGTTCTGAATTCTCACCGACGGTTCTTGGAAGAGAGCTTGTTTTTTCTTCATCTAAAAAAGAGAAAATATATAAAAACAACGGACAGCCCATGCTGGGGTTATATAAGGTATCAATTACCGAAGATCCCGGGGCGATTCAAGGCAACCCTGTTTTGCTAAGTCCGGAAATCCTTGCTGAAGACGCGAATGAGGCCTCCCCTGCTTTCTCGCCTGATGGAAAAACGTTGGTTTTTGCCCGGGGTAATACTGGCAAAAAGAACAGCAGCAAAGATGTGGACCTTTATATGAGTCGCAATGTTGAAGGAAAATGGACTGTCCCGGCTCCTCTCCCGATTAATGATTCGCTGGCCTGGGACGGTTCGCCTGCATTCTCGCGCGACGGGAAAACACTTTACTTCGCTTCGAACAGAGCTGGCGGCGCAGGCGGCATTGATATTTACCGTACCAATATGGACGCATCAGGCCGGTTCAGCAAGCCCGTAAATATGGGCAGGGACATTAATACTGCCGGTGACGATATGTTCCCGTATGTAGCAGAGGGGGGCAAGCTGTACTTTGCGTCTGACGGACACCCTGGTCTTGGTAAATTGGACTTGTTCTCTGCGACCCGTAGTCAAGGGGTGATAACAATAGAGAATATGGGGCTTCCATTCAATAGTCCGCAGGACGATTTCGGATTGGTGTTTTATGAAGGTTTGAACAGAGGTTTCTTTTCTTCAAATCGAGACGGAGGAAAAGGTGATGACGACATTTACTATTTCTCTGCACCCGAAGATCCTGACAGTACAACCATTGCCAGAAACAATGATCCTAACGATCCGCTGAATCCGAACAATCCAAACTATATCAATGGAAAACCGAAAGTGGTCAGATATTTCCTTGGCGGTAATGTAGTTACTGCTGGACAGGAATCAATCCCACTGGACTCTGCAATCGTGCACATTTATCCTGATACCTCTGATGTACAAATTGCTCAGCTGCCGACTGGCAGCGATGGTAAGTTCGGGAAACAGTCTGTTGAAGAAGGCAGGTCTTACGTATTACTGGCCGAACGCAAAGGTTATATCAGCAGACGTGAACCGTTTTCAATGACCGGCCGCTCCATTCCCCCGATTTTCCTGACGAAAGAACTGACAGATACCACTTTCAATGTGACCATCAAGCTGGACAAGCTGGAATTGAACAAAACATTCGTTTTGGAAAACATCTATTACGATTTGAACAAATACAATATTCGCCCTGACGCTGCGATTGAGCTCGACAAGCTGGTTCAGATTTTGAAAGATAACCCGAGTATGAACATTGAGCTGAGCTCGCACACGGACGCCCGTGCTACGGATGCCTACAATATGACATTATCCCAGAACAGGGCTGAGTCAGCAGTGGCGTACCTGAATTCGAAGGGAATTGATGCCGACAGAATGGTAGCAAAAGGGTACGGCGAGCGCGAGTTGATTGTTCCAAATGCAAAAACAGAAGAAGAACACCAGCGAAACCGGCGGACCGAATTCACTATTCTGAGCTACTAACCAGATTAAAACAATATAAATCCCGCTCCGGACATGCTTGTTCCTGAGCGGGATTTTGTTTTAACCCTCCCTATCTTTGCCGATTATTTCCAATCACATTTTTATCATATCAATTAAGTTTAGGTAAATGGCGCAGCGCATTGTTTACTGGTTTAGAAATGACCTTCGATTATTGGATAATGAAGCGTTATTTACAGCCTGCAACTCCTCAGAAGAAATAATCCCCGTCTTTGTTTTTGACCCAAGACAATATGAGAAAACCCGGCTCGGTTTTCGCCGGACAAGTGCTTTAAGAGCGCAGCAGCTGATTGAATGCGTAGCTGATTTACAAAAAAAGATCCGAGCCAAAGGCGGAGACCTACTAATTAGGATTGGTGAGCCCGAAAAGATCATTGCAGAGATAGCCGAAAGTTTTGAAGCAAATTATGTTTATACCACAAAGGAAATTGGCCCTGAAGAAACACGGATTGAGTCTTCTTTAAGTAAAAACCTTAAACTGCTCAATATCGACATCAAGCTATTCTGGACCGATACTTTGGTGCACGCTGCCGAGCTGCCTTTCCCAATTTCAAAGCTCCCGTCCTCTTTTGCTGAATTTGCCGAGAAAATGCAAGGCAACTTGTCTGTCAAAGATGCATTGCCTGAGCCGGACAAGGTCAAATTGCCTGGCCAATATGAGGCCGGTCAGTTACCTGCCCTCAGCGACTTACAAATTGGTCCCGAAGAAATAAGTCTTGAAACTGAGGCCGGATCAGCTTCGCAGGTTAGCCAAGCCAATGCAGTTGAAGCACTTGCCAGATATCTCAAGACACTGAGCGACCCTGCGGGTTTTCACACCCTGATCGACTCCGGTATTTCTCAGTTGCTCGCACTGGGCAATCTTTCTCCCCGCTACGTTTATCAGACTATCCGGTTATTGCCGGAGTCAGAAAAGCAGCAGAACCTGCTTCGCGATCTGCTGGAAAGGGACTACTTTCATTGGACATTACTTCGCTTTGGGCCGCGGATTTTCAAGCCAAGTGGTGTAAAGCACCTGTTCGCAAAGCGCTGGTCAAATGAGAATACAGTGTTTGAGAAATGGATTAACGGAGAAACAGAAGATCCCGCTGTAAATGCAATTATGAAAAGGTTGAAGATAGAAGGCGACCTGCCCGCATCCGAACGTCAGGCAAGTGCCGAATACCTTGCCAATACACTCGACATCAATTGGACCTGGGGAGCAATGTATTTTGAAAGCAACCTCAAAGACTACGAGCCTTCTGTTACCTGGGGTAAATGGAATAAAGTGGCAGGAGTTGGTCAGGACTGAGAAGCCAGGGACAATTTCAATGAAACGAAAACCCACTATCAAGCTCAAAATCCGTCAAAATTGACCCAAAAGCCGGTTGTGTAGTTTTTGGTGCGGATTTTGTTAGCTTTGAACAACTTTGATTATTCATTAACTATTAACCGAATACTAAAATGTCAAAAGGATTAATCGCAGTAATAGTCGTGGTTCTAATTCTCGGATTCGTCGGCTGTGGAAAATATAACGGGCTTGTTGGAAAAGATGAAGTAGTGAAAGAATCCTGGGCTAAGGTAGAAAGCCAGTACCAACGTCGCGCCGACTTGATACCAAATCTGGTAAGCACCGTAAAAGGAGCTGCTGAGTTCGAGAAAGGTACATTAACTGCCGTCATTGAAGCACGTAGCAAAGCAACCCAGACAACGATCCAGGCTGATGAGCTTACTCCGGAGAACATTTCCAAGTTTCAGGCTGCACAGGATCAGTTAAGCGGCTCACTTTCCAGGTTACTTGTTTCGGTTGAACAATATCCGCAGCTCAAAGCAAACCAGAACTTTCTGGAATTACAGGCACAGCTTGAAGGCACAGAGAACCGGATTGGCGTAGCAAGAAATGACTTTAACACGGTTGTAAAAGACTACAATCAGGAAGTAAGAACATTCCCAACCAACTTGTTTGCGGGCGTTTTCGGCTTCTCGCAAAAAGGCTACTTTACAGCAACAGCCGGCTCCGAAAAAGCACCTTCGGTACAGTTCTAGACCGACATGAATGGTTTCCGGGAATAGTACCGGAAACCATTTACTTTTCTTAGCAGCACTTCACAGATACCTACACCCATTTTCCATGGAAGCGCAACCCCTTTTTTTTACAGAAGAGCAGCAGCAACTTATCATTAGTGCGATAAAGGCAGCTGAAAAACAGACTTCGGGCGAAGTGAAGGTACATATTGAGAAAAAATGCCCTAACCCGGATGTAATGGAAAGAGCGAAAGAAGTTTTCTTCGCACTGAACCTACACCAGACTGCCCAGCGAAACGGAGTTCTGTTTTATCTCGCTTATGAAGACAGGAAGTTTGCGGTACTTGGCGACAAAGGTATCAACGAAAAGGTACCTGACGATTTTTGGGAAACAACGAAGAGCCTGCTGCGAAGCCATTTTGCACAAGGCTTGTTCCTGGAAGGACTTTGTAAAGGTATCGCGGAGGCTGGATTTCAGTTGAAATCGCATTTCCCATACAAATCCGACGACATCAACGAACTTCCAGACGATATTTCGTTCGGACACTGAACTCATGAATAAAATACTCTTAATACCCATTCTGCTGATCATCTCTCTTTGTAGCAGTTGGGCACAGGATATCCCTGCCAAACCAAATCCGCCAAGACTGGTAAATGACTTTGCAAATCAGCTCAGCGTTGATGAAAAAGCCAGTCTTGAACGAAAGCTTGTTGCGTACAACGATTCTACCTCTTCGCAGATCGTTGTCGTAATTGTTCCGACAACAGGTGACTATCCTATCGCAGACTACGCTTTCAAAATTGGTAGAGAATGGGGTATAGGCCAAAAGGATAAAGACAATGGAATCGTGCTGCTATGGGCACCTACTGACCGGAAGGTTTTTATAAGCACCGGCTACGGAATGGAAGGCGCAATTCCGGATGCAATTGCCAAACGGATTATTTCGCAGGTGATTACCCCGCGCTTCAAACAAAATCAGTTTTACCAGGGTTTGGACGAAGGCGTGGACATGATCTTCAAATATGCAACTGGTGAATACAAAGCTGAAAAGCAGGATAATAACGGTGACAATGGCGGCTCTCCGCCGATACTTTTTATCGTTGCTTTTATTATGATTATCGCATTCATTATCATGCGGAACCGGAACAATCGTGGCGGCCGTGGAGGTGGAGGAATCGGCGGCTTTGGCGGACCGATATTCTGGCCTTATACCACACACTCGGGTGGCGGCAGCTTTTCGGGCAATTGGGGCGGCGGCGGATTTGGAGGAGGAAGCGGAGGGTTCGGCGGATTTGGCGGAGGTAGCTTCGGTGGGGGCGGCGCTGGCGGCGACTATTAGATGAATGCTATTACGTAATAAGAATACTTAAAAGGCTCGAAAGTGTACATTTTCGGGCTTTTTCATTTAGTTTGAGGTAAAAGGATGCATAGTCTTTGCATGTAGGAATGGCATGATATTTGAACAAACTCCATAAAAGATATCACTTTTAACCTAAACAACACTTTATGGAAAGGAAGAGCAACACCGGTCTTTTGGTCGGATTAATATTAATGACGATCATAGCCGCGGTTTTTGGATACCTCTATTATAATGAAAGAACACTTACAACCAAACAATCCGGCGATCTGGAAACACGTGTCAGCGAGCTGGCGGCTTCTGAGATCAAACTCGATTCAATATCCAAACAACTTGACGCAAGGATACAGGAAGTGCAGGGACTCGGGGGCGACGTTGAAGAGCTTCAAAAAGTAAAAGCTGCATTGGAAAATGATCGGATAGCACTCCGGAAAGGCAATGCAAATATGAGTAGGAAGATTAAAGACTATGAAAGCTTCTTAACCAAAAAAGATGAAGAAATCGCCCAGCTTCGCGAGGAAAACCAGCAGCTGATCAGCCAAAACGAAACATTGGTCCAGGAGAAAACGGAACTTCAAACCAGCAAGCAAGCCGTAGCAGATTCACTTTCGACAGTCGCGGCCAAGAATTCTGAGCTGGAATCCAAGGTGACAATGGCAGCCGCATTGCGCGCCAGGAATGTAAAAGTTTATGCCATTTCATCAAAAGGCAAGGTAAGAGAAGGTGAGAATGTGAAAGCTAAAAGGATCGATAAGGTACGCGTCGACTTTATGCTGGAAAAAAATCCGCTGACCCAAAACGATAATAAAACCATTTATCTCCGTATCATCGATCCAAGCGGCGCGACGATCTCGGATACAAAAACCGGCTCCGGCGTATTCGACTACAATGGCCAGGAGCAGGCTTTCACCATCAGCAAGGATATCGCTTATACCAACAGCAACCAGGACGTGAGCATTCTATACGACCGGGACGCTGCATTCCCTTCGGGTAAATACACCATAGAGTTATATTCCGAAGGGTTTTCTGTCGGAGAAGGTTCATTCTCAGTAAAGTAATCAGGTAAACCGCAGTGTTTGTTCGCGGCGATGGTGTAAAGCACCACCGCCGCTTTTTTATGCATTTCGATATTTACCCATAATTCCTATCTTGCACGATAAAATCAATTGAGAATAACCCCGAAAACCAAAGAAATCACCTCCGTTATATGTCATCACAAATTTCCCAAAAACACCCAAGAGGTCTGTACGTTCTGTTTTTTGCAGAGATGTGGGAGCGTTTTAGTTACTATGGCATGCGCGCTATCCTGTTACTCTTTCTGCTAGATAATGTCAGGGGCGGAATGGGAATGAGTGCGCCAGAAGCAACTGCTATTTACGGCCTTTATACTGCTTCGGTATACCTGCTTACATTGCCCGGCGGCTGGCTGGCAGACAATATCCTCGGTCAGAAAAAGGCGATCTGGTATGGAGGGATTGTGATTATGCTGGGGCACATTATCCTGGCAGTACCCGGCGGATCGGCCCTTTTCTTTATCGGGCTGAGCACCGTTGCGATCGGTACCGGGCTTCTGAAGCCCAATATCAGCTCCATTGTTGGAGAGCTTTACCCGGAAGGTGGTGCCCGCCGTGATGCGGCATTTTCCATCTTCTATATGGGCATCAACCTCGGTTCGTTCCTCGGAATCGCTATCGTAGGCTACCTTGGTGAGAAAGTAAACTGGCACATGGGTTTCGGTGCAGCTGCGATCGGAATGTTACTTGGCCTGGTAGTCTTTCGTTTCGGCAGCGCCACTTACCTGAAAGGACTCGGTGACGTGCCGACTGCAAAGGAGGAGGGTCAGCTAAATACCGCGTCGCAATCGGGCAACAACAAATTACTAGGTTACGGGCTAATTGCATTACTGATTGTGTTCCTGATCGTGCTGCAATCCTCAGGTACCATTGACATGACCACCGCGCAGGGACTTGCGCAGGGAGCAGGAGTTATTATCGTCTCCATTTCTGCCGCCTATTTCCTTTTCATCCTGGTTGCAGGCGGACTTACACGCGTCGAAAAATACCGCGTTGGTGTATTGATCATCCTTTTCCTGGCCATTGCATTGTTCTGGGCCGGCTATGAGCAGGCAGGTACATCGTTGCAAATCTTTGCAGAACGCCACACGCAACGCATGATCGGCAGCTGGGAAGTGCCATCGAGCTGGTTTCAGAACTTCCAGCCTACATTTGTCCTGATCTTTGCCCCCATTTTGGCTAGTTTGTGGATCTCGCTTTCAGCGAAAAACCGTAACCCTTCCATTCCGGTCAAATTTGCAATGGGTTTGATTCTCTTGGGTCTTAGCTTTTTCGTCATGGTAGCAGCGTCCAAGATCGCTGTCGCAGGAGACCTGGCCTCGCCGTTTTTCCTCACATTTACTTACCTTCTTCACACGATCGGTGAACTTTGTGTGAGCCCGGTAGGACTGAGCTCTTACACCAAACTCGCTCCGAAACGTTACGTCAGTCAGTTAATGGGAATCTGGTTTGTCGGCGCCTCATTGGGTAACCTTATTGCAGGAATTTTTGCCGGCGGTTTTGACGAAAGTAACATCCTTCAAATGCCTGCATTGTTTAACCAGGTAGCCATTATTACAACAATCTTCGGATTATTGCTGCTCGTTTTCTGGAAGCCGATCAAAGGCTGGATGGGCGGTATACATTGATTTAAGGTCTTAACAAATACTTCAACATTCATTTCACAAAAGATGAAATTAGCCAGTTTCGGTTATCACGCACTCGCTTTGTCGCTGCTGCTAGCGGGTTGCAAAAAGGAAAACGAACAGTCGGATACAGCAAAAGTACCTGGCTTCGATATCAGCTCACTTGATTCCACAGCCAAAGCCTGTGATGATTTTGATAGCTATGCGAATGGCGGCTGGAAGAAGAAAAATCCTATCCCTGGTACGGAGAGCCGCTGGGGTGCATTCGGGATTTTGGACAAAGAAAATAAGGAAGTAAGGCTGAAAAGCATTATCGATGAAATTGCGAGCAATAAAGACCGTAAAAAGGGAAGTGAGGAGCAGCAAATCGCCGACTATTATCAATCGTTTTTGGACACAGCTACCATTGAAAAGCGCGGTCTCTCTCCATTGAAACCGTATCTGGATAAGATCAATGCAGTTACTTCCTTAAAGGATCTTGTGCCGGTATCAGGTGAATTGCAAAAACTAGGAGTGCCCAGCGTAGTGGGCTTTGGGGTAGATGCAGATTTACGGAACAGCAAAATCAATATCCTGTATCAAGGCCAGGGAGGTTTGAGTTTAGGTGAAAAAAGCTACTACGAACGGACCGATTCCAGCACTGTCAAAGTAAGAAAGGAGTTTGTCGGGCATGTGGATAAAATGTTCTCGCTGGCTGGCTTTACAGATCAGAAACCCGGGCAAACCTTGCTGGACTTCGAAACAAAGCTGGCCAAACTGCAACTCAGTAATGTAGAATTGCGTGACCCTGTGAAGACCTACAATAAAATGGCCTTTTCCGATCTGGAAAAGTTATTGCCTGCATTTGAAATGAGAACTTTCGCGGATAAACAGGATATCAAAACTGACACCATCATTGTCCAGAACAAAGCATATCTGCAAAACCTTAACACATTGCTGAAAGCAACACCGATAAGTACTTTGAAAATGTACACCAAATGGCAACTGCTTTCACGATTCGCCGGATACCTTCCCAAAAGCTTTGACCAGGAAGATTTCCGCTTTTTCAGCACGGTTATGCGCGGTACAAAACAGCAGCGGGTTCGGCAGGAAAGAGCCATAAGGTCCACAGACGGGCTGCTTGGCATGCCGCTTGGTAAGCTGTTCTCAAAAAAATACTTCCCCGAAGAAGACAAGAAGAAAGTAGCTGAAATGATCGAGAATGTACGCACTGTATATGGTGAGCGCATTGATAAGCTGACCTGGATGAGTGACTCGACAAAGGCAAAAGCGCATAAAAAGCTCAAAGCATTTACCTATAAAATCGGGTATCCGGACAAATGGAAGGATTACTCAAGCATTGAGATCGCACCTGATAAATTATTCGAAAACGTAGTATCCGCAGCGCTCTTCGGGCATAAGGAATCGGTTGAAAAGATCGGTAAAGAGGTGGATAAGAAAGAATGGGGAATGACGCCGCAGACAGTGAATGCTTACTACAATCCTTTGAACAATGAAGTGGTATTCCCAGCCGGCATTTTGCAGCCGCCATTCTATAACCGCGACGCCGATGATGCTATCAATTACGGCGGAATCATCGCTGTGATCGGGCATGAATTTACACACGGATTTGACGATCAGGGTTCGCAGTTTGATGATGAAGGAAACTTGAAAAACTGGTGGACTGCTGCCGACCGCGCCAATTTTGATAAACTCACCAAAAGGTACATCGACTATTTCAGCGGCATTGAAGCTCTGCCGGGCTTTAACATCAATGGTGCATTGACGATCGGAGAAAATGTAGCTGACCTCGGAGGTCTGACACTCGCCTATTATGCATTGCAAAAATCATTTGAAGGCAAAAAAGAGCCAGAACCGATCGACGGATTCAACTGGAAGCAGCGGTTTTTCCTCGGCTGGGCGCAAGTCTGGCACATGAACACGACCGACGAAGCATTAAGAAATCAGGTTCAAACAGACCCGCACGCACCTGCTAAAGACAGAATCAATGGGCCACTTCCACATTTGAAAGAGTTTGAGGCTGCATTCGGCTGCGCACCAGGCAGCAAAATGACACTTCCGGATTCGGCGAGAATTGTGATCTGGTAATGGCGTCTTTGAGTTTAGAGTTTAGGAGTTTAGAGTTCATGAGTTCAGAGTTTAGGAGTTGAAAGTACCAATGCGAATACCTATTAACTTTAAACTCATAAACTTTTAAACTCATGAACTCATAAACTTCAGACTCAGAATTCTACTTCCCAGCCAAATACTTGTTCCGATAAGCACTTGGACTACATCCCTTAGCCTGCCTGAATTGGCGGGCTATATTTTTGCTATCTGTCAAACCCATATCCAGTGCAATTTCAAATACCGACATATCTGTATCCAGCAGTTTCTGGGTAAACTTCTCGATCCGAAGGTTGAAAATGTACTTGTAAATAGGGTACCCGGTGATTTCAAGAAACCTTTTTTCCAATGCACGACGCGACAATGGTACTTGCTTTACTACCTCATCAACATGAAGGTTTTTCTCGATATTCTGATGAATGTACTTTAATGAAGAAGCGATGTGATCGTCGTTTGTAGCGTATATGTCAGTCGAATGCCTCGTGATCACCTGCATGGGCTTCACAATAATATCATAATACTCGCCGGTACCATGCTGGATCATGTGGTCGAGCAACTTTGCTGCATCGTAGCCGCCTTTTTCCACGTCCAATGCGATACTTGAAAGCGGAGGATCGGACAAATCGCAGATCATTTCATCATTATCGACGCCAAGAACTGCGACCTCTTCCGGAATGCGGATACCCACGTGCCGGCAGGCTTCGGTAATGTGCTGCCCCTGGTTATCATCGCAGGTCATCAAACCGATCGGCTTTGGCAGCGATTTCAGCCAGCGGCTCAGCGAACTGGGCTTGTAGTACCAAAGCTCCGTAGATCTGGCCTTTTTGTGCTCAAAATAATGGACCTGATGTCCTTTTGATTTAAGTCTTTCCTCGAAACCTTCTGCCCGCTCCCGAGACCAGACGATGTCATTAAAACCGTAAAACGCGAAATTGGTAAAGCCTTTTTTCAGAAAGTAGTCTGCACCCAGCTGGCCTGCTTCGTGGTAGGCGCCGGTGATGTTAGGTATCTCGGTAAAACGTTCCTTGAAATCCTGCGCGATAACAGGAATGCCCGCCTTGACTATCTTGTCGATCTCCTTATTATAAAGCTGACCGACAATTCCATCTGCACCCCAGTCGAGCGCCCATTGCAGGATACCATCAATCCCGATCGTTTCTCGATGAAAAAGCGGCATCCGGCAAAAAATCCACGGGCCAAACTCCTTTGAATACGCGTTGATACCCTTCATCAGGCTCTTGCTGTATTCCTCCGCGAAGTCAAGAAGGAGAATAACTTTGTACATGATCTTAGTTTCCCGAAACCTTGAAAAGCTCTTTCACGCTGGTGACCGTTGCATTATTGACCAGAGGCTTAGCCCATATTCCGATACTAAGTATATATCCCAGCGGGATCAGGAGAAACAGCATTGCTGACTGCAAGCCGAAGAGTTGACCCAAGCCGCCGACAATCAGCGGAACAACTGCGCCGCCTGCAATGCCGGCACACAATATCCCGGAGAAAGTACCGTGATGCCGCGGGACGGAATTCAATGCGAGCGAGAAGATCACCGAATACATCACAGAAGCGAAAAAGCCCGTAAGCGGAAAACCGTACAATGCCATTTGCTTTGAACCAAACAGCGCAGCCAGTAATGCGATTACTGCACCTGAGGTAAAGAAAACAAGCACTTTCCTGCTGTCTATCAGTTTCAGCAGGATCAAGCCCAGAAAGCAACCGACCGTGAGCAAGCCCCAGAAATATGAGATCACAGATGCCCCGGTTGTAGCAGGGTCAACATCGTGGTAAGTCTGCAGAAATTGTGAAATCCAGTTGGCAATCCCCTGTTCCGTACCCACATAGGCAAATATACCCAGAAAGAACAGCCAAACTTTCCGCGTGGCCGCAAGCTCTTTGAATGCATTTCCCACATCAATCCGCTCCTCTTCCAGTAACTCCACCTTGGGAAATTTAACAAACGCAATAAGTAAAACCATGACCAGAGCGATCATCGAGAATACCCAGTAAAGTGAAACCCATTTCAGGTTTTCAGGAACAAGATCATTCAAAATATCGATCATGAAGCCCGATTGCCCTGAATGCACATGGAACACCAGGTAGGTGTATAACAACGGACTAAGGAAAGAAGCAGCACCGAAAAACAGCTGCGCCAATACAGAAAAGAATGCAAACCGCTCTTCACCGCCCGCCACACGCAAAAGCGGGTTGATCACTACCTGCAGCATAGCCATTCCAATGCCGATCAGGAACAATGAAGTTAATGCAATCGCAAAACCAGGCAAAATAGCGAACAGCAATGCCCCTACAAATGCAAGAAGAAAAGCAGCTATAAGAATGCGTTTCTCACCGTACTTTTCAACCATTAACCCGGCAGGAATGGACATTACCCCATAAGCCACAAAAAAAGCAAAGGGCAGAAAACCTGCCAAGCCCAGGCTCAGGCTGAAATCTCTTACGATATCCGGGATAATCGGTCCCAGGATGTTCGTAAGAAAGGAAATGACGAAAAATATCAGCAGGATCAGTACGACAATGAAGCTGTTTCTTTGCATGAGGGTTTATATGGATTTAAGCTCCTGATTAAGGTACGCTCACAACGCTCGTGCAGCCGGATCTGCCTGCAATATCAAAGCATTTCAGCTTCACAGTGCCGGTAACTTTCACTGGCGCTTCATACAAGTCAGACTTGGCTGTCGGCTCCGAACCGTCAGTAGTATACCTGATCATCAATCCCGGCAGCTCTGAATTGGCTTTCAGCATTCCATTCTCAATGATAGCGCCGGGCATTGGCATTCTGTAATTGTACCCTCCATTAATATACGCCCATTTCGGAAGTGCTTTCTGCGCCATGGTATTGGCAAAAATATTCCAGCCTTCTTTCATCATTTTCTTTCTGGCGGCATCGTCAGCCACAAACTCCCACTTCCTTTCGGCAGCCCAGGCACTTTCTGAAAAACCCAGCAGCTTGGGAAGGATCATATACTCCATCATATCCCGGCCTTTGATGGTTTCGCACCAAAGCTGCGCTTCTATACCCAGGATATTCTTTCTCGCGGCAGGTTTCAGTTGTTCTTTACCAACAAATTCCTCTTTCATAGGCTTGCCCATTGCCGTCTCCTCTGTCGTTTTAAACATATTGAAGGGCGCAAAAGCCCAGTTATCCCAGGTATCAACAAACCCACCCCAGTAGAGACCTGGCTCTTTGGGATCGTTATTGTAAGACATATCGAAATAGAAATTGGTCACATTGCAAAGTACCACCTGATAACCCGCATTCGCCATTCTATAACCCAGATCAACATCAAACACATTATTCCAGATATACGGCACCAGCGGACGATTGACAAACTCCGGATTAGCCAGGTAAGCGCCGGTAGCAGTTTTATTCAATGCAACTTCTTCCCAACCATGTACTTTCAGATTACGCTTTTCGAGCCTCGGCAGCAGGTTTCTCAGGAAGTATGTCTGCAAATTGCGGTACTCTTTGATTTCCGGATGCTCTTGCATGAGCTTGGCGATATTTGGTGATTTGGTCCACACACCTTCTGCCACTTCGTCTCCTCCTGTGTGGAATGTATCGAGCGTCAATCCCGCCTGCTTGTACAGTTTCGCAATTTCATCTACTACTTTCTCATAGAAATGGTAGGTCGACTCGCGTGAAATATCAACCACGTTATTCTTATAAGCCTGCGCCGACAAATAAACCGATTTATCCGCGGGATCAATCAGCCTGTACTCATTCGCTTCCTTTTCCTTGCCCTCTTTCATCAAACGCTCATACCGCGCCTCCATGGATTTGATCGCAGCCAGTGCGTGACCAGGAAAATTGACTTCCGGAATAACTTTGATGTGGCGCTCGGCTGCATATTTAAGTATCTCCACGAAATCCTCTTTCTTGTAGTATCCGCTTCCATATTTGTCCTTATCATAAGCTTTTGGTCCTGAACCGTAAGAAGGATGCAATGCAGATGCCTCCATTCCCGAGGTATGTTGCCGCTGTCCGCCAACTTCCGTCAGCTCTGGTAAACCATCTATTTCCAGCCGCCAGCCCTCGTCTTCCGTGATATAGAACAAAAAATGATTGATCTTATAAGCAGCCAGCAGGTCCAGTACCCGCTTGATGGATTCCTTGGTTTGGAAATTACGTCCAACATCCAAATGCATGCTCCTGAACTGAAAACGCGGCGCATCTTCTACCTGCACATAGTTAAAAACAACCGGCGTACCCTGCTTTTGGTAAACTTCCACAGGCGCGAGCTGCACCAGGCTTTGCACTGCATAAAAAACGCCGGCTGCATCACTCCCTGTAATGGAAATCCCCGTCTCTCCTATTCCGAGTTTGTAAGCCTCTTTTGAAATTCCATTCACGTTAACCGCACCCGTTTTCAAAACAATGGCCGGCGCTTCTGCGGAATCACCTGTGGGCACGCCTGCGCGTATAGGCAGATCCGTGGCGATCATTTCACGGAGTTTCTGGATCAAAAACTTAGCCTCATTTTCCAGACCTTCTTGATAAAATACCTGCGTCTGGCTGGTGAGGGTAAACGTTCCCTGTCCGGCAGTGAGCTTTACAGGACTTGGGATTATCTTCAGGAGCTGGTCTGCGGCAACTTTGGTGAATTGCAAATTGTGATTATATCTTGTTTCCGCCGTAGGAATTGGCATGAGATCTCTCTTTCCACGCAAGATTTGCTCTTTGGCAACAAAAGGCTCGACGGTATACTCCGTCACCTGCACGATCTCCTTTTCTTTGCCCTCATTATCATAAAAAACAAAATACAAGCCCATCGGCGCATCGGTTTCCTTGATAATCGCCTCAGTACCTGTATAATTAACGATCACTGAATCCCCCGGAGCCAGTTTAAAATCCTTTGCAGCCACCATCCTGTACCAGTCGCCATTGATGTGCTCGACGGTAGCCGCCTGAGGCGTTTTGTTGGTCTGGATCGGCCGGGGCGACATGTTGAAAAACAGCTTCCAGTTGGTAGCATCCAAAGTAATATCGCTCCCATTTTTGATTACGAACCTGGCTTCGAAGCTACCATTGGGCTCGCCGAAATTGTTCACCAGCTTCCAGGAAACACGGATCTTCTCGGCTTGCTCCTTGCTGATCTGGCCCGATTTGCCACAAGCTGAAAGGAAGAAGATCGCAACAATGAGAAACTGATAGTTAAATAGTTTTTTCATAAGGTTATATTCGGATTTGCCGGTGCCAGTGACTTTTACGGGTAGAAAGAGTAAGTATTTGACGTTTGTAATACTGAAAAGTTGGCAAAATATACTAGCGCAGGTGATTTACCAGCAGTAATATTCATTTAATTATCTGCCTGATAGTCTTTCCAAAACATTCACCGGTAATACAGCTTAAAAATGGTGGATTAATGCAAAAACTAACGGGTACAACTTCCAGGCTTTTGTCGCTCGATGCAATGCGCGGGTTCACGATCGCAGCTATGATTATGGTCAACTTTCCCGGAGATGATCACCATGTTTTTCCCACACTCCGCCATTCGAAATGGAACGGCTTGACATTTACAGATCTTATCGCACCCGTTTTCCTATTCATCGTAGGTGTTTCCATTGCCCTCGCCTATTCAAATAGCCGAACTGAAAAAGCCGCCAGACCTGCGCTTTACCAAAAGATACTGATACGTTCCGCCAAAATCTTCGCGGTCGGAATGTTCCTGAATATGCTGCCTCATTTCAACTTCTCGGATCTCAGGTACACAGGCACGCTGCATCGTATTGCAATCGTGTTCCTGGTATGTGCGCTGCTCTTCCTGAATACGAGCTGGAAACAGCAAGCCGCTGTTGCGGCTTTGATACTGGTAGGCTACTGGCTGGCAATGACATTGATCCCAACTCCGACAGTTGGGATTGTGGTACTTGAACCCGGCCTGAACCTCGCCGCGTGGGTCGACCAACAGTATCTGCCCGGTAAAATGTGGCAGGGTAACTGGGATCCAGAGGGGATACTGAGCACCTTTCCGGCGGTCGCAACCGGGATTACGGGAATGCTCGCAGGAAGAGTACTCCTGCTTCCAATGTCAGCTAACGAAAAGAGCAACTACCTCATGCTGGGCGGCTTAATCTCCGCGTGTGCGGGATACTGCTGGGGACTTGTTTTTCCTGTAAATGAAAACCTGTGGACAAGCTCCTTCGTACTGGTAACCTCCGGATTTGCCTCCATGCTCCTTGGTGCTCTTTACTTTGTGATTGATATCAAAAACAACAAAGCCGCAATTACGCCTGGCGTAATATTCGGGGCCAATGCAATTACCGCCTATGTGCTGGCTGACATACTGTCCCTGATCTTTTATCAATGGGACATTTCAGGTAGAACGCTGAATGAGATCGGCGTCAATGCATTTAACTCACTGGAAGTAAGCAAGGAATTTGCCAGCATGGTTTACGCGCTGCTCTTCGTATGTATCAACTTTATCCCGCTATATTTTTTGTACAAAAAGAGGATTTTTATCAAGCTTTAAAAAATGCGAAGCGCCTACTTCTTGCCTTGCCACATCATCAATCCTTCAATTACCGCAACCAGCTGCTCCGCCGGCATATTGGGAGTCAGATAGGCATGCGGCCCCATTGGATCATCGCTCCATTTGTTGTTGCCGCCTTCTACAAT
The DNA here is from genome assembly GCF_000701505.1 of Dyadobacter crusticola DSM 16708. Taxonomy (GTDB): domain Bacteria; phylum Bacteroidota; class Bacteroidia; order Cytophagales; family Spirosomataceae; genus Dyadobacter; species Dyadobacter crusticola. Next base: position 237,875 of record NZ_JNJB01000011.1, read on the forward strand.
GATCTTGCCACGCTTCAAACCAAAATATGGCTGCACTCCCCGCGCGGCGACGAGCACGGCAGTTTGGTCCCAGCTCATCCGGCCACCCGCATCCTCCTTACTTTGCGGCATTGCCATCGCAAATACTTCTTTGACCGGACTGTTTAATCCTTCATTCGTCACCAGCTTCAAGCCAGTTTTGATCTCGTTACCGATCTCAAATCCGCTGAACAATATTTCCGTAGGCCATTCGGCAAAAACTTCTGCTGCGGCAACCGAGTCTGCATAAACGTTGTACTCGCGTCCTTCCGGGAATGCGCCGGCCATTGATACGAGTTGTTTCACTTTCTTTCTGATCAATGCAGGCCCGGCCAATGGAGAGATTTTGTCTGGCTGCGATTTCAACAGGTCTGCAAGGTTTGTTAAAAATCCAATGGTAACGATCGTGACACTTCCATCCGGCTCTTTGGCCAGAATCTGGCGATAGGTTTGTACTGCATCCGGAGCATCTGAGGTTTTTGCAGTTCGTGGTGGATATTTGCTGACCAGCATCTCAGGCCATTTTTGCGAAGCGCCAAAACTTACACCCCGACCTTTCGGTGCACCACCAGGTAGTTCCGGTCGGCCGAAGTAGGTATTCAAAATTTCAATTACCGGCACTACCAGCTCATTTTTGTTAGAAGAAATCACCGCCAGCGGCCTTATCTCCCCCTTATCTGCAAGCGCATGGAAAACTGCCATTGCGCCCACATCGTCATAGTCCGGACCAATGTCAGTATCAAGAATAACAGCCCTTCCGGATGCGCCTCTGTTTTGCGCTTCAAGATTGGACACTGCGAGGAAAAATAGGATAATAGATAAAAACTTGTTCATAGTACTCGAGGAAATAACTTTCAGTTGTAACACCAAATCAACATTCGTTTGATCCCGGAGCTTTGCTGCATTTACACGATAATTACATTATTTCTTAATGTTAATAAGCCAAATTCACTCTTTCAAAAGCTTAAACACCTGCTTATCTTTTCCACTAGCTACTTCAAGCAGGTAAATTCCCTGCGGAAATGCAGTAGTTGACAAATCGATGGTTTGCTTTTGAGTAAAACCGCTCGCCTCGGCATGATCCTGCCTGAACAGCCGCCCGGACAAATCATACAAATTGAATGTAACTGCCTTGCCAGGATCTGCCTGGTACATTACCTGAAATATCCCCGACGAGGGATTAGGATAGATGCTCCATTCGATTTTTTCGTCAAATACAACCGGCCGCACACGAGAGTATTGAAAAGAGCTGTCGGTATCAACCATTTTCAAACGGTAATATCGTACGCCAGTCTTCACATATTCCTTATCGACAAAAGAGTACTTATTCCCGCCAGCGACACCGCCGCGTCCGCGCATTTCGCCGATCTTAACAAAAAGTCCCTTTCTGTAAGCTTCATTGCCTGATGCAACTTCAATTTCAAAGCGGTCAAAATCCACTTCGGACACGGTTTCCCAGTCGACAATTACATCTTTACTTTGCTCGATACCGCCTTTTTTTCTCGCATTAAAACTGATCAGATCGACGGGCAATGAAGCCGAATTCCCAACGAAGCCCTTTGCAAGCCAGAATTCCGAAAAGTTCTTCACCTTGAATTCTGCATAATAACCCTTGTCAAAAGGCACAATCCTGACTTCCGTACCGTCATGAAACGACCAGCCGCCATCTGAATTATTGGCCAGGGTACCGTCCTCTTTGGACGTGTCAGCATTCCGGTATTTAGAGATCGCAAGCTGGTAAGCATTCTCAGGCTTGTCACAGGACTCACATCCGGTAGCATTGATCAGGGATTTGATCTCATTATCCAGAAAATACATCCTCACTCCAACTGAATCCTGCGGCGTCGCATTGGTTGGTTTAATGCTGAAATTGCGATCGAGATAGTAATGTAAGTTTGCATTCCGCACGGTTCCTGAGCTCAAATAGCTTTGCACCTGCGTTTCTCCCAGGTTCTGTCCATTGGGGTAAATAGAGGCTACCAGCTTACCGTTTTGCGTAAAATGCACCCACGAATCGCCGCCGGCCACATTCTGCGCTGTGGCAGAAGCCATTGTACCCTCATCATAGATCCCATTTGGCTTGTCGTAAATGTGAATGTCATCCAGAGCGATCCCTTCGCGCGCTGTGAATCCATCTGATATCATCACAAAGCGGATTTTCAGGTCTGTGAAGCCGGTGGGCAATGCAATACTGGCGACGCGCCAGCGCAGGTCGCTTTCTTTACTCCACGCACCTTTTCCTGAGTAGGTCCGGTCATACCAGTTGGTACCCTGCCCGGAAGCTCCCAGCCTCGTCCACGCACCACCATTTCCTGAGTATTCAAGATAAACAATGTCGCAAGGGGTTGGGTCACAATATTCCAGATCCAGCGCAACGCTGAAACTCAGTGTAGGCACCGCCATTCCCTCTACCTTGAAGCAGGGTGAATAGAGATAAGATTCTTCTTTGTCATTGTGACTGCCTGACAAGTTGGTTTTCCAGATTCTGGTGCCGCTTGCCGCAGTATTAACTGCGGCAGAAACGGGTGTCCCGTGCTGCCAGGAGCTATTTATTCCCTTTGCATTCCAGTAGCCATCATTGTTTTCAAACTTTTCCAGATATGGAAATGCCGTGATAACAGGTGCATTGAAGAAAGACAGAAGCAGCGTGTCATTATCTCTGAAAGTATCTGTCGCCAGCGCTGACCAGACTTTCACCGTTTGTGCACCCAGTGCCGATAAATTGGCTTTTGCCGAAAAAGTATAATCCAGGGTTGTTCTCTTTTCCATGGAAGGGATCGTTTCTGAAACAATGGTACCATTGCTTAGCTGAAACGAAACTGGTATGTCAGTCAGCGTCTGGGCTGAGCTGTTCCGGATTTTGACAGTAATGGACTCATTATCACCTAATCCGCAGCTTTCGGCAGCAGGACTCGCCAGGCCAAGTATCTGAATATCGTCCGACACAGTATATAGTTCGATATCATCAATGGAATATCCTGCGCCGCTCACTTCGTCTGCTGTAATGTTCCGCCCCCACTGGCCCCATCTTACCTGGAAGCTGGATGAAAGGTTTTTTCCATTGGCAGCGAGCAACTTACTAACTTCTATCCCATCGGAGGTCTTGTATCCGTCCTGAGCCAGGTTTTGATTGGCGTACAAATCGTAAGCTTCAATCCAGGGATCGGTATCTTTTCCTCTTATCCAGACTTTGTTATTCGCGTGCGTCTTTTGTCCGTGATTTTTGTAGCTGAAAGTCAGCCTCACGTCGGCACTTTCCACATTATAATCGGACAAATTGAATGTACCTTCCAGATAGTTGGTATTCCCGCCTGAGAAATACCGGTTTGCATCCAGAGTCAAAGCCCGCTGGCCCGATTTGGCAAAACCTGAATTAACAAAAGTCCTGACCCTGCCCGCGTCCGCAGAAGTATATGAGAAATCATAGCGGCCGTCACCTTTCAAGCCGATCTGATTTGCTACAACGGTTTGAGCAGGCAGACTTTCCATATCATCCACAAAAGGCAGGCTAAGCGGATAGTTTTGCAGCTGCCTGAAAGTTTTGGTCAGGGTATCGTTTGCGGTGACCGGATCGGTAGCGGCGTGAATGTAAACTTTAAGTGTATAGTCGCCTAGGCTAGCCAGGTTGGCACCTGCTGAAAACGTGTGATCATACGTTTTTCCCTTCTCGATAAACGGCGTGATCGTTTCAAGGGGAACAGCTACGCCATTGAGCGTATAGCCGACTTCAAAAGGCACATTCGAGTCCGTATCATCCAGGTTTTTGATCCTTATTTTAACAAACACTGAGCTGCTTAGCTCCGAAGAGGTATTCTTTCTGCCTGAGCTTGCCGGCGTCAGGATAGATTCAATTTTCAGGTCTTTGTCGGAAATAGTACCTGCACAGGTACCAGAGTCAGGTCGGCGGCTGATTGCCACCGCAGCCCGTCCGGGTTGACCATTCAGCCGCGCCCGCACAGTAAGTACGTGGGTTGAATCCTTAGAAAGTCCCGAGAGCACAAACTTGTTTGAGTTGGTTACTCCCGCTGAAACTATTTCGGCGCCTTTCAGGATCATCACCTCGTAGTCAGTCGCACCCGTTATCGCCGTCCATTCCAGCGAAATATATCCTTCACATTGCAGACTTGACAGCGTCAGTGTTGGTACTCCGAGAATGGTAAATGGTTCACTGATACTTTCGGCGCCTGTACTGTTCTGAACCACCCTGATCCTGGCTTTATCGCTCTTCACTCCTGCCGGAATAGTCCAGGAAAACTGCCTGACGGAGGCCGCAAGGTTGTTGCCTATCGGTGTCCAGGATGATCCGTCGTTCAAACTGTAACTCACCGTAAAAGTGCTCGCATTGTTCCCAAATGCATCCCAGTGAATGTAAAATGCATCCCCGTCTTTCAGCCGCTCACCCCCAACAGGGTTTGTCAGCGTAATCGAATTAGGTATAATGTCATAAACCACAACATACTCTTGCAAAGGATTTTGCGCGATGGATGTTCCATTCACGGAAATAGTATAGTTGCCTTCGGTGGGATTGTTGATGGTAACCTGCTCCATATTGTTGGTATGGTCAGCCCCGGTCACTGCAATGCTGTTCACCTTGGCGGGTGTTGGATCGAGAAGCCTCGGCAAGGTCACGTTACCTTCTTTTATCACTTTTAAATCAAGATCATTAATCAGGTTTTGAGAAGAAAGTATATTGGCTGCCGGATCATTCCAGTACAGCATCACTTTCAGCTGGGCAGTATTGGCCGGCACAGTTATGTTGAAATCCTTTACCGCATTGTGTTCCAGGGAATCGTTACGGTAACTCTCAGATTCAAGCATTTTTAATGACCGGAACAGGTTCAGCCAGCCAAATCCATATCGGTAATCCGGACCTTCATTCCCTTTATCTACAGCTCCATTGCACACCAACGCTTTCAAAAGCGCATTCTTCGGGTTCTGGTCGCCGTGCAGCTGGCGGTAACGTTCGGTCAGGAGTACTAAACCGCCCGCAACAGCCGGCGACGACATACTGGTGCCGCTTCCATTGCCGTATAAGTTCACCGGGATTGTGGACATTACTGACACACCCTGCGCCATAATTTCGGGTTTGATCCGGCCATCCCGCACAGGCCCGCGGCTTGAACCATTGGAGATAACACTGGTTTCGGAAGTACTGCCTACACTGATTACATTCTTGGCAGTCTGATAGCCGCCTAACACGTTTGCAAAACCTGCAGGATAAGGGCTGCAATTACTGGCACCGCTGTTCCCGGCGGCAAATACGTGTTGCAGATACGGCATTTGAAATGCCTGCCGGTCGAGGATATATGAATAGAGATCGTAAATCCCGAATGTTTCACAATTATTGATGTCTCCGCCGTACGAGTTGTTCGTTACAACCATCCCATAATCCTTTACATACTGGGGAGAATAGGCGAGAATGTTGGACAGATATTGTACGACCATCGTTGACTTGGGTGCGTACCCTGCATACCTTTCATTAACAATACCCGCACCGCCGAGAATACCCATAATGTGCACACCGTGAACCCCGGCCTCGGCTGGATTGCGACTGATGAGCCTGCTGTTGAAATCCAGGTGCTGCGATGGATTTGCATCGTCGCCAACACCCACTACAACGCCTTTCCCGCTCAGATTACGACCGATCGGCAGCGTGGATCGCAGAATATTTGCGCGGGAATTTGCAGTCGATTTATCATTGAAAGACTTGTCGGGCTGCGGCAGCGCCTGTACGTACTGCACAAACGGAAGCGCGGCGAGTTCTTTCAGCTTACCGGCAGGCACACGCAGTTCGAGGACCTGATAAGACGTAAACTGCTCCGAAACAACCGATGCGCCAAGCGCTTTCAGGCCTGCTTTTACCTCCTCGGCAGAAAAGGTACGGGGATAGTTGATCCAAACATCGACAGTTCCGGGCTCTTTTACTGCGTGAGCAGGAAATCTTCCATTTGCCAGCGAAGCCTGCATTTTTTGTTCGGGCAAAAGCTCGATAACCGCCCTGCCTTTTGTCCGTGCCAATGCACGCTGGCTGTTGCTCCCGGTTACTGTCGCCGTATACGCATAATTCGGAATGTATTCCAGCAGCTCGATCCCTTCTGCCCTCAGCTGATTACGTTCCTGTGCAGTCGGAATATCTTCAAACTGGATAATAACGAAAGATTTTTGCGTACCATCCTGCGACAAGCGAAGTGCAGCTCCCCTTTCACTTACATTCTTTTCTGGTGTAAATGAGCCACTTCTGAGCTGAATGGTATAATCCCGTTTTTGCTGAGAAAAAACCGGGATTGAAATAAAACTGATTAAAAAAATCTGGAGGTAGAGCTTACGCCATTTCATACATTTAGATACTAATAAGATTAGGTAATTCTACTCATTTAATAGCATTATACAAATTAATTCTGCCGCACATTTGCACTAGTTGAGTAGAACATTGCTGACTGTAACACACCGTCGGTCTCAACCTTTTCTTTAGACGTCGGAAGGTCGCGGAGGTAACAAGATATTTTGCAAATAGCTGGGTACTGGTTTAACTTCGCGATTTCACAGCTGACCTTTGGCAGTACCTATGGATTTATACGGACTTATCGGTTACCCCCTTACCCACTCCTTCTCGAAACGTTACTTTACGGACAAATTCATCAGGGAGAATATAAAGGAGAGCAGTTACGAGCTTTTTGAAATGCAGTCACTTGAAGGATTGCCTGCTCTTTTGAGGAAGAAAACGGACTTGCGGGGACTTAACGTAACCATTCCTCACAAAAAGGACGTGATCGCTTATGTCGATGATCTCGATGATACATCGGCGGCGCGCATAGGCGCTGTGAATACAATTAAGATTTATGCTGACGGGAGCACAAAAGGCTTTAACACAGATTATTATGGCTTCCGCCAGTCACTTGTAGAGTGGCTTGACCGGCGCGGGGAGTCGTGCAGTAATTTTAAGGCGCTGGTGCTGGGAAATGGCGGCGCGGCCAAGGCGGTTATGGTGGCTTTACAGGATCTGCACGTGGAATTTCAGCTTGTTTCGAGACAGAAAGACAATGATTCCATTCTTTACCAGGAATTAACAGAAGATATCCTGAGCACGCATTTGCTGATCATTAATACTACTCCGCTGGGCACTTTCCCAAATACAGAAGAATGCCCTGACTTGCCTTACGAATGGATCACGAAAAAGCATTTTATGTACGACCTTGTATACAACCCGGCCGAAACATTGTTCCTGAAAAAAGGAATGGAAAAAGGCGCCGTCACCCAGAATGGATTGAAAATGCTGCAATTGCAAGCTGAAAAATCGTGGGAAATCTGGACTACCGAGGAAAACCTGTGGAGCGTTTAGCGGTTCACGTAAAAAGTCCACAGATCCGATTCCACTCTTTCAGTTTTGGTTAAAATGCCCCGGGGCACGGGAGCAGCAACTCCCTCGCCGATTTCTATCGCGCCCTGGCATCTTCTTATTTCGTCCCACAAGCCGGATTGCAGAAATGCATTGATCACCGTCGTCCCGCCTTCTACAAATACAGAATGGATTTTTCTTCTAAATAACGCTTCAAGCAGCTGGCTGATTTGCTCCTGCTCGGCGTCAACTTTGAGGTAAGCAACCTGGTGAATGTCTGAATATCGCTCCGGATCGGTGGGCACAACCGTTTCTTCCAGATAATTGACTACTATGGTAGACTGAGTTTTGTCAAACAAATGGAGTGTGTCCGGCAGCTGTAAATAACGGTCCAGCACAATCCTGACAGGATCTCTGCCCGTCCAGTGCCTCACATTCAGCTTCGGATTGTCCGCCAATGCTGTTTTAAAACCGACCAGGATTGCGTCTTCTTCCGCCCGCCATTTGTGAACACGCATATTGGAGAGTGCCCCGCTGATCGGAACAGGATGTCCGCCTTTTTTACCAATAAAACCATCAGTAGTCTCTGCCCATTTGAGGATCACATAAGGTCGCCGCTGCTTCATAGCAGTGAAAAATCGCGCATTCAGCTGTAATCCTTCTTTTTCAAGAATGCCTGTTTCGACCTCAATGCCTGCCGCAGTCAGCTTCGCTATACCCCTGCCGGAAACCAGCGGATTAGGATCGAGGTTACAAACCACTACTTTTCTGAGCTTCCTGGCGATCAGGAGATCGGCACAGGGCGGCGTCTTGCCAACGTGGGAGCAGGGTTCCAGGGTAACGTAAGCAGTAGATTCTGGCAGTAAATGCCCGTTTCCCTTGCTATCTGCATCTTCAATGGCGCGTACTTCGGCGTGCGGGCCGCCGTATTGCCGGTGCCAGCCTTCACCGATGATCAGATTATTATGTACAATCACACAGCCTACCATCGGGTTGGGACTAACAGTTCCCCGCCCGTATTCTGCGAGCTGCAATGCGCGCTGCATCCATTTGCTATCCGTATCCATCCGGCAAAAATACAAAGGTGAGTGTAAACACAGTTTTCGCGAGTTCCTATTATTTGTTAACTTTCCGACATTGCATTAAAAACCATTTGAAATGACTTCGGCACGCCAGCTATATTTATATATTGTAAAAAAGATCACAGTATATCCCGAAAAAGAAGCCCAGGCAATCACATTCATGCTCCTTGAGCATTATATGCGCCTTCGTAACATCGATGTACTGGTGGATCGCCCGATCCCCCAAAACGCCGCGCAACCCGATTGGGAAGATATTATTACCCGCCTGAACAACAACGAACCGGTTCAGCACATCATCGGGTCCACCGAGTTCTGCGGACTGGAATTCCGCGTTTCATCTTCCGTGCTGATCCCGCGACCTGAAACCGAGGAACTTGTCAGAATGGTAACCCGTGACTATGCGGAGCCGGACAAAGACATTTCGATCCTGGATATCGGAACGGGCAGCGGCTGTATTGCAATCGTGCTCGCGCGCTTCCTGCCGCATGTATCTGTTCATGCATGGGATGTTTCTGACCAAGCGCTTGAAGTAGCGAAAGAGAACGCGCGACAGCTGATCGCAGATGTAAAGTTTGCCAAGCAGGATATGCTGAACATGACACTTCCATTGTCAGGAGATATCCCCCAGTTTGACTGCATCGTAAGTAACCCGCCCTATGTGACCTACTCCGAGCAGGAGCATATGCGGCCCAATGTACTCCGCTTTGAACCCCACGAAGCACTGTTTGTAGAAGACAGCGATCCCTTGCTTTTTTACAAGGCCATCGCTGATTTTGGAACACATTACCTGAAACCAGCCGGAAAATGCTACGTCGAAATCAATGAGCATTTCGGTACGGAAACAAAAGAGGTATTTGAAGAAAGAAATTACCGGAACGTAGAGATCCTGCGTGATATCAATGGAAAAGACCGGTTTGTACGTGCGATCTGGGGTTAAGCATGCCGTAAATGACTGCAATAGATGTATATAGAAAAAATTAAGGAAGTACTGGACGAGATGGGAAAGGTAGTGGTGGGGCAGGATAAGCTGCTGAACCGGCTGCTGATCGGGCTTTTCACAGGAGGGCATATTTTGCTGGAAGGAGTTCCCGGACTTGCCAAAACATTGACGATCAACGTCATGGCGAAAGTGCTTCACCTTGAATTCAAGCGGATCCAGTTCACCCCGGATTTGCTTCCCGCCGATTTGATCGGTACGATGATTTACAAACCAAAAATTGGCGATTACGAAGTCAAAAAAGGACCAATCTTCTCCAACCTGATCCTCGCCGATGAGGTAAACCGTTCTCCGGCCAAAGTGCAGTCTGCATTGCTGGAAGCAATGCAGGAGAAACAGGTAACGATCGGAGATGAGACTTACCTGCTCGACCGCCCTTTTGTCGTACTTGCAACCCAAAACCCCGTAGAACAGGAAGGTACCTATCCCCTGCCCGAAGCCCAGATCGACCGGTTTATGATGAAAGTCTATGTCGATTACCTGGATAAAGCCAAAGAACTGGAAGTAATGCGGCGGATGTCGGATATCAATTATGACTACCAGATCAGGCCGATCCTGAACAAAGAGGATATCTTCGCAATCCGCGACAATGTGAATAAGGTGAACATCTCGGACACTTTGGAGCGGTACATTATCGAGCTGGTGTTTGCAACCCGCCGCCCGCTGGATTACGGCCTGCGTGATGAAGCCAGGTACATTCAGTTTGGTGTTTCTCCAAGAGCGACAATCTACCTTAACCGCGCCGCCAAAGCATTGGCTTACCTGGAGGGCCGGGATTATGTTTTGCCGGAAGATATCAAAGAGCTCGCCCCCGATATTATGAACCACCGGATATTGCTTAACTACGAGGCCGAAGCCGACGGCGTGAAGACAATGACCATCATCGACTCCATTCTGAGGAAGGTCGCAATCGGCTGATCAGGGTACGGGATCGTGGCCGTGGCCTCCCCAGGGGTGGCACCTGGACAGTCGTTTTAAGCCGAGCCAGCCGCCTTTTATAGCGCCGTGTTTCTGCACAGCTTCCACCATATATTGCGAGCAGGTCGGCGTGTAACGGCACGAATTGGGCAGGTACGGAGAGAGTACTCCCTGGTAAATCCGGACCAATCCTATGAGTAAAAATTTCATTTATCTTCTTGTCTCAAAATAGTATCTTTGAAAAATAACACCCTTTAGCATGATTTCGTACATTCTTTGGGATGCAAGTCCCGAAATATTTACCATACCCGAGGTCTTTGGACTTGGCCCCTTCCCTGTTCGCTGGTACGGATTGCTTTTCGCCCTCGGCTTTTTGGTTGGCCAGCAGATCGTCATTTACATTTTCAAAAAAGAAGGACGCTCGCTGGAAGATATTGATTCGTTGACGCTGATCATGGTTTTGTCAATTGTAATTGGCGCAAGGGTCGGGCACTTCTTATTTTACGAGCCTGAAACGCTTTTCAGAAATCCCCTGGAAGTCATTATACCTCCTTATTCCGGGCTTGCGAGTCACGGTGCGGCTATTGGTGTGATCATCGGATTGTGGCTATATGCGCGTTCTCGCCGGGGTACCGGACAAACTTTCTTCTACGTAATCGACCGCATTATTATCACAGCTGCGCTGGGAGGTGCATTCATCCGCTTTGGCAATCTGATGAACTCCGAGATTGTGGGCAAGCCGACAGATCTTCCGTGGGGCTTTGTTTTCTTGAATAATACCGAATTCCGTCAGATACCCCGTCACCCGGCACAGCTATATGAATCCATTTCCTGCTTCATACTCGTTTTTGTGCTTTTCTGGATCTGGAACAAATACAAGGCCGCTACGCCAAGAGGTTTAATGGTGGGTGTTTTTCTGGTGTGGGTATTTACGCTGCGTTTCTTTTATGAATTTCTGAAAGAAAACCAGGAAGCATTCGAGAACAATTACGCCCTGAATATGGGCCAGATTTTGAGCATTCCGGCGGTATTACTGGGCATTTACTTCATTGTTCAGTCCCGCAAAGATCCGCTTCAGCAAGCAGATGGCAATCAGCATATTCCTGTGAGGCCAAACCGTTAATGCACGATGAAAACGCAACAGATCTTCGCATTGCTGCTTTCTGCATCTCTGACTTTCAGTGGCTGCAGCAAGGAAGATAACGATGCGGAAGAAACCGATAGTACCAGCACAACGTCGGGCACTTTACAGGCGATAACCGACAAGGCAAAGGCAATGGGAAACGGCGAAACTGTAGATCCTGTTGATTTCAGAAAGCTGAAAGACTTACTTCCCGGCAAACTGATCGGGCTTAAACGCATTGAATCCGGTGGCGAAAAGTCAGGCGCGATGGGCTTTACCGTATCTACTGCCCAGGCCAGGTACGAAAGCGGCAACTCAAGTCTTGAAGTGGAGATTGTAGATACCGGAGGCATCGCAGGCGTTTCTACAATGGCGCTTGCAACCTGGTCGATGGCGGACATTGACAAAGAAACCGCCGATGGTTATGAAAAAACAACCTCACTGGACGGTTATAAAGCGTTTGAAAGATACAATACGCAAAGCAAATCAGGCGAAATCAATATTCTTGTTGCCGATCGTTATGTAGTAAACGTTGAAGGTGAGAATGTAACAATGGACGATCTAAAAGAAGCTTTGAAGTCGATCGGACTCACGAAACTAGCCGACTTGAAATAACAGACCTTACGTATAAACAAAAAACCAGAGACCGGCAGGCTTCTGGTTTTTTGTTGGATTTAGGAATGCAGTGTTTTCAAACTGTAGCAAAATCAACCTTGTCGCGCAAGATCTGTTTTGCCTTAACGAGCTGGTTTTTTACAGTATTTTTAGATATCCGCAGGAACTCGGCAATCTCCTGATAGGATTTACCTTCTTCAATATTCAGTTTCAGGATCTGCTTTCTTTTAACAGAAAGTGAATCGACGGCCGCCTGTACCAAGTTCAGCCTTCTTTCATTTTCCTCTTTCTCTTCATCGCCTGCCGCTTTGATCGCCTCCATATAATTCCTGCGCAGCTGCTCGCTTTTTTCTACTTTTTTGAAGTGGTCAAAAGCCATGTTACGCAGACAGGTAAACAAATAGGAGTTGAAGTTATAATCGGGCTTGATGTGCGCACGCTTGACCCAGATCTTGATAAATACATCCTGAACCATGTTTTCAGCTTCTTCTTCATCTTTGAGCAAAGAGGCGGTAAATCTCAGCGCGGGAGATTTGAAATGGTTGTACAACTCGGCAAATGCAGCTTCATCGCCTTCGGTTACTTTACGGAGGGTGTTTTCGTCAGGGTAGGCCACGGCAGTTCAGGGTTATTGTATATAGAAAAAGGGTGTATTTAAAAATATTATATCTTGGTAAATTTCAAATAATTAACACTATAAGAACATCCTATTGACACTATTCTTTAAATTGTACTAAGTCTGTTCTGTAAGGTTTTGTTGGTCAAATTGCACCCTGTACAGTCAAATGTTTTGCTGACAGGAAGATCGGTAAGCTTTTATTCTGAGTGGTGTCCTGCAAATGTTTGATAAAACTACATCACTGCATCTAAATACAAATCGCAAACTGCGTAAAAATATCTTCATTTTGCGCAAAGGGATTTTATTTAACAGTTTGATTATAAATGCTTAGTACTGGCTTCACATTTTCCCCGAAATCCCATTTCTCGATTGATACTTACTACTATTTAGACGCACATTCACCAGGCAGGTCACATTGATTTGTTAATAATTATTTAAAGGTCGGGATAATTGGAGGCGTACCCAGATAGCCCGCGATCACATTCGAAGAGTATAATAGCAGACAAATGACACCGATTTCAAACCGCATGAGCTTACATCACATGAACGAGGGTCGCATTGCAACCATTCTTAAAAAAATAAAAGGCGTGAAAATCGCTGTGTACGGCGACTTCTGCCTGGATTCCTATTGGGTGATGGACAAATCCGGCTCGGAGATCTCCATTGAAACCGGGTTGTGGACCGAGGCCGTTGCAACGCATTACTATACACCCGGCGGCGCAGGCAATGTAGTCGCCAATCTTTCGGCATTGAACCCGGCTGAGATCAGGGTAATCGGCGTGGTGGGGCACGATATGCAGGGAAGAGAGCTGACAGCCCAGTTGCAGCAGCTTCAAGCAGATACAAGCTCCCTGTTTATCCAGGAAGAGCAATTCACAACTTACTGCTACCTCAAACGCATTGTGGAAGGCAAAGAACAACCGCGCATTGATTTCGGGGTTTTTAATCAAAGAAATGCAGAGATTGACCGGAAAATCCTGGCGGCGCTTGAAACTGCATTGCAGGAATGCGAAGCATTGATCTTCAACCAGCAGGTGACCGGCAGTATCAACAATGAAGCTTTTATAGCTGGCGCAAATGCGCTTTTTGCAAAGTACAACGACAAGATCGTTATGCTCGATTCGCGGCATTTCAATGACCGGTTTTCAAATACTTACCTGAAAGCCAATGATCGTGAAATCGCTTCACTCGCAGGTCTGCAGCGGGGACCGGATGAAAGCATTCCGGTAAGTGAGGTGATTAAATATGGAAAACAGATTTTCAAACGGAACAATAAGCCAGTTTTTGTGACCTGTGGCGAGCGCGGGATTATCGCATTTGATCAATATGGATATCACGAGGTGCTCGGATTGCAACTTAAGAACAAGCTGGATACTGTTGGCGCAGGCGACACGGCGATCAGCGCGATTACACTTTGTGTCGCGGCCGGGATCGCTCCCGCTGAGGCCGCACGTTTCGGTAACTTCGCTGCTGCCGTGACCGTGCAAAAGCTATTTACAACCGGTACCGCGAGCGCAGAAGAAATCCTGCTGATCAGCAAAGAGCCGGATTACATTTATAATGCAGACTTGGCAGAAAACGAGCGCAGTGCTACTTATGTGCCTGAAACCGATTTCGAGCTGTGTGCACCTGGCGTGCTGGATCAAATGGGACAGGTAAGGTATGCAGTGTTTGATCATGACGGCACAATCAGCTCCATGCGGCAGGGTTGGGAAGAGATTATGGAGCCGGTTATGTTGAAAGCGATCCTCGGCGATCACTACGACACCATTGACCCCGGTACTTATCAGAAAGTAACTGCCGAAGTAAAGCAGTTTATCCACAAGACCACGGGTATCCAAACCATTTACCAAATGGAAGGTTTGGTGAAGCTGGTGCGCGAGTTCGGTTATGTTCCGGAAAGCCAGATCCTTGATAAGTTTCAGTACAAGGAGCTTTATAATGACGGATTAATGGAAATGGTGAGCAAGCGAATGGACAAGCTCGCCAAAGGTGAGCTCTCAACCGAGGATTACACGATGAAAGGCGCAGTCGCATTCCTGCAAGAGCTCAAAGCGCGTGGCGTGACCCTGTACCTCGCCAGCGGTACAGACGCCGAGGACGTAAAACATGAAGCAGAGATGCTGGGCTACGCGCATTTATTTGATGGCGGTATTTACGGCGCGTTGCGGGATTATACCAAGTTTTCCAAAAAGATGATCATCGAGAAAATCATTCAGGAGAATGGATTAAGGGGCAACGAGCTGGCCGTTTTTGGCGACGGACCTGACGAGATCCGGGAAGGCCGGCGGGCGGGCGGAATTGCGGTGGGTATTACCAGTAATGAAGTACAACGTTTCGGACACAATCCTGCCAAGCGACCCAGATTGGTCAAAGCAGGTGCGCAACTGCTCATACCTGATTTCTCCCAATACAAAAAACTGATCGGGCTGCTGTTCCAGGAAAGTGTCAACTACGCAGAGGCATGAACCTGAGTGCTTTTAAAGTCTGCCTGGCTCCATTCCTGTTGCTCGTTTTGCAATGCGCTTTTTCGTGTAAAAAGCAGGCTGAGCCTGTACAGGCAAATGCGCTTTATGAAGACAAGCCTTTCTGGCAGGAGCGCCACGACGCATTTGTAATCGGCACAAATCCTTTATCTAATCAAATTCGGCGCATTTTCACAGATCGTTATTCTAATATATGGGCTGCGACCGGCGACGGAGTTTACTTGAAACCAAATGGAGCTCGCGAATGGTCGAAAGTAATTTCAGGTGAAAACGACGGGCCGGCTTATGCAATTGCAGAAGATACCGCGTCGAATATCTGGCTTGGAACCTGGAATGGACTTTACAAATACGAAAAAGGAACGGCTTCCAAAGTTGCAGGACTACAAGGACCCATTTCAGCGATCTGCTCAACAGCAGGTGGACTGTATGTGCTCGGGCCAAATGGTTTTTGGGTTGATAAAGGCGCGGGTTTCGTAAGTCAGAGAAGTAAGCTGGCCAAATCTGTCAGGGATGTGATCCCAGACAATGCAAACGGGCTCTGGATTGCTACGGACGTGGGTTTATATCATTGGAATGAAAAAGAGCTTAAACACTTTTACCAAACTAACGATCTGATCAGCGGCTATGCAAAAGGTTTGGCATTTGATACGGATCAAAAACTGTGGGTTGCTGGCTTGGGCGGCGTTACCATTCGGAATGCGGGTAAAAAGCAAGCGCAGCTGACTGTAACAGATGGAATTCCCTCCACCTATGTAACTACTGTGCGGCGTGCTCCGGATAGTTCGATGTGGGTGGGTACTCAAAAAGGAGTAATCCGCTTTCGTGCCGATGGAAGCAAATCGTTGCTTTTTTCAAGAAGGTGGCTGCTGGACGATCAGGTCAATGATATTGCTTTTGACAAGCACGGAAATGCCTGGATCGCCACACCTAAGGGAGTAAGTGCGATCATGTTAAGTAAAATGACACTTGCTCAAAAAAGCGCATTTTTTGGCGACGTACTTGCGAAAAGACACATTCGCGCGCCGTGGATCGCAGGACAGGCGCATTTGAAAATACCTGGTGATACAACTTCCTGGGAGCCGGAAGATGATGATAACGACGGCGAATACACCGGTAACTACCTGGCGATGGAAAGTTTCAGATATGCCACCACGAAAGATCCCGAAGCCAAAACCAATGCAAAAAAAGCATTCGGCTTTCTGACCCTGCTGCAGGAAGTTACAGGCACCAGCGGCTTTTTTGCCCGGACAATAATCCCCGCTGACTGGAAGCACATGCACGACGAAAACCGCACATTTACAGAGCGGGAAAAGGCAGATGAGCTCGTGAAAGAGCC
This sequence comes from Dyadobacter crusticola DSM 16708, assembly GCF_000701505.1. Taxonomy (GTDB): domain Bacteria; phylum Bacteroidota; class Bacteroidia; order Cytophagales; family Spirosomataceae; genus Dyadobacter; species Dyadobacter crusticola. The sequence goes on from NZ_JNJB01000011.1 coordinate 254,405, forward strand.
TCGCTTTAAACCAGTGGAAGTCCGCTGGCATTTGTCGAAGGACGGAAAATGGCTTTGGAAAGGAGATACCAGCAGCGACGAAATGTGCGGACACATGTTTGGCTACTACTTTTATTATACGCTCGTGGCTAACGAGACAGAGAAGAAACGCGTTGCCGCGCACGTAGGCAAGCTGGTGGATTACCTGATGGCGCACAACCTGAATCTGATGGATGTCGATGGGACACATACACGCTGGTCGGTATGGTCGCCCGACGACCTGAACCGGAACCCGGAGTGGCTACCCGACCGCAATCAGAACTCCATGGAAGTACTCGCATTTATCAAGCTCGCCCACTTCATGACCGGGCAGGAGAAATACCAGCGCGAATACCTGCGGCTGATTGAAAAGGAACATTACCTGGACAATGTGGCGCAGGTAACCAAGCAAAACCCGGCCTGGTTTATCTATTTTGATGTGGTGCTGCAAGCATATCTCTACCCGATCCTGATTCGCTGTGAAAGCGATCCTGAGCGTTTGAAATTCTACAAAGCGCATTTGGAAGAATGGTTTACGAGACGAAAAGGCGACCACAATCCGCTGATCAATTTCATTTACAACTATTCTCTTAACCAAAAAGCCGAACTGCAGAACTCGGTAGATTTCCTGGTCGACACGCCGCTGGACCTTATTGACTGGCCGATCGACCATCGTACGAGAGAAGATATCCGCATTGTGCGTACCCCGGTGCTTGAAGATGAGCAAGTGAGCACATTACAGCCTCCCAGCATCAGAATGACAGTCCGCTGGGACAAAAATCCCTGGACAGCAGCAGGAGGAAACCCGCAGGTAGAGCGCGAACCTGTATTCTGGCTCCTTCCCTATTGGATGGGCAGGTACCTCGGAATGATTTCAAAATAGCATCATGAAAAAACTACTACTGATTTTTACCCTCAACCTTTTCTTCTGCATTTCAACTCTGGCGCAGGAAAGCGCCATCGTGAAGCAAATGCTCATTTTTCCGCATCAATCGCAACATGTTCACGCGAGCAGTATTGCGAGCTTACCCAATGGCGATTTTCTTGTGACGTGGTTTCAGGGAAGCGGAGAGCGCACATCCGACGATGTCAAGATCATGGGCGCCCGGCTGAGAAAAGGCGAAAGTAAATGGAGTGAGCCGTTTTTGCTTGCTGATACGCCTGATATTCCGGACTGTAACCCAGTGTTATTTCTGAATGCAAAAGGCAAACTGTTTCTCGTGTGGATTGCGGTACAAGCTAACGTTTGGGAACAATCGATTTTACGTTTTAAAACTTCGGAAAATTACCTTAAACCAGGCGCACCGGTTTGGGAATGGCAGGATAACATCCTTCTGAAACCAGGCGAAAGCTTTGCCGCAGAAGTCGGTAAAAAATTCAAAAGCCTGTCTCACCTCACCGCTGGCTGGGCCGGCTACGCGCCTAAATACGACGATATGATCATAGAAGCCAGCAAAGATGCGCCTAAACGGAGTATCGGCTGGATGACGCGGATCAAACCGCTGCTGCTCGATAATGGAAAAATCATTCTGCCGCTGTATTCCGACGGTTTCAATATGTCCATGACGGCGATCTCAGATAATGATGGAGAAACGTGGCGGCCTGGTTTGCCCATTGTTGGCCGCGGCCCCATTCAGCCTGCTATTATCCGGAAAAAGAATGGCGACCTGTTTGCAATGATGCGCGACAGCGGTGATGAACCTACCCGCGTTCACGTCAGCGAAAGTACCGACCAGGGTGAAAGCTGGCAAGCGACCCGGAAAACCGACATTCCCAACACAGCCAGCGTAGAGCTGATTGCCTTGAAAGACGGCCGCTGGGCTTTTCTTGGAAATGATGTTGACCACGGACGCTATGTACTAACGCTCAGAACTTCCGCGGACGAAGGTAAGAGCTGGAAAAGCTTTTCCATTGAAAATGATGAATCCAAAAAAGGCGGGTACTCCTACCCTTCGCTCATCCAGACGCCCGATGGATTAGTGCACATGACCTACTCACACCATCCTGAAAAAGGCAAAAAGTCTATCAAATATGTTGTCGTTGACCCGACGCGCTTACCTTAACCTATCTTATTTAATGCAACGATCCCATCTATTTTCAGTGCTGCTGACTCTCACGCTTTGTTCATCGAAAGCGAAACTGAATGCGCAGCCAGTTTACAAAGACAAACCATTACAGCAGGATTACAGCATCAAATATTACGCGGATACGACCAAAGCCAAGCTGCTGAAAGTAGCCGCCGACCGCAATGGAAATATTCAGATCCTGGCAAAAGAAGGTTTGCAGCACATATCCGGCGGCCAGTTTCTCTATCCCGGAACTGTTAAAGCAGACGATACTTACCGGTTTATGAAGGACAAAAAGGTAACGGACTTGCTACTGCATGAAAACCAATTTGTATATCTCACCAATACGGTTGTGATGAGCAATGCATGGGCCGGGACTCTGTTTTCAAAACATACATTAACCAGTGCAAAAACAGTAGCGGGGGGAAACGATTTTACATTCCTGGTGAGCGACGGCAAGGCATTGCAACTGATCAAAGATTCCAAAGCAATCTGGACAGGTACTTTGCCGGGCGACGAAGTATTGGATTTAATCAATCAGCCGGGCAAGAATACTTTCTGGATTTTGGGTAAAAAGTCTTTGTACGCGCTAGTGGACAATAAGCTTTCCAAATTAATGGACGGTGCCAACTTTACCAGTTTCGCACTCGCCAATAAAGCCGCGAATATTGTAGTAGGCACCTCGGACGGATATCTAGTTTTTGACATAAAAACTAGTAAACAGGCCGGGACAGTCGCAAAGAAACTCCCTGCTACGCGGATCACTGCGGTTAAGGAAATCAATGGAAAGTTATGGTTTGGATCGAATCAAGGTGCTTTTGCACTTCGTGAAGACGGTAAGTTCGATTATTACTACGGCGAACGCTGGCTGCCCGGCAATATGGTTACGGACATTGAGCCGGGCCCGGGAAATTCGGTTTTGATCCTGACCACCAAGGGGCTCGGACACATTCAGTTTAAGTCCATGACACTGGAAGAAAAAGCGATGTTTTTCGAAGAGCAAGTTCGCAAACGCCACATCCGTAACGGTTTCAATGCAACGCTGGTTAAAATGGAGCATGGGAATCTGGCGACCGGTAATATGGAAGATTCAGACAACGACGGTCTGTGGACTTCGATGTATCTGGGCGGCGAAATTTTCAGGTACGCAGTAACGAAAGATCCCGACGCGCTGCAAAACTGCCGTGAGTCTCTGGAAGCAATGGAAAGGTTGTATACCGTAAATCCCGTACCAGGATTTCCCTCGCGGTCTTTTGAGCGCTCCGGGCATATCAAAGAACTGCACGATCCTGAAAGATGGCAGCATTCGGCGGAGAAAGAATGGGATTGGAAATCAACCACAAGCAGCGACGAGATAATCGGACACGTTTTTGCATTTGGCGCGATGGCTGAGCTGGTTGACGATCCGGCACTGAAAAGTAAGGCGATTATGCTCATAGATACTGTGATGTCACACATCGTCAAAAACGATATGTACCTCATCGATTTTGACGGAAAACCTACCATGTGGGGCAAATGGAATCCTGCTTACGTAAACTCTTTTCCAACAAATGTGGGTGACCGGAAGCTGAACTCTTCAAACATTATCGCCATGCTGCAAACCGCTTATCATTTTACCAAAAAAGAAAAATATAAGGCAAAAGCATTCGAATTGATGACCAAACACGGCTATCTCGAAAACATGATGCGCACGATGAAAGAGATTGGCAAAGCGCCGGCAGACGCAGACGAACACGCCAAACATATGTCGGACGGATGGAACCACTCCGATGATGAAATGTACTTTATTGGCTATTGGGGATTGTATCGCTACGCATTCAACGATACCTTAAAAGCCAAATACAAAGAATCTATCATTGACCACTGGGAAGCAGAACGGCCCGAAAAAGAAGGTGCCTGGAATATCTTCACGGCATTGACCGGCACGAAAGAGTTTGACCTGAACGAAGCAGTATGGTATTTGCAGGAACATCCATTGGATCTGATCGATTGGGCGATCAAGAATAGCCACCGAAAGGATATCGAGATGATAGAACCTAATTTCCGCAGACAAACCACCAAAGAAGTACTACCGCCAGACGAGCGCCCGATCCAGCGACACAATGCCAATATGTTTACTTTGGATAGAAATCATGGAAATGGTGCGTCTGAGCATAGTGCAGGTGATATTTGGCTGTTGCCCTACTGGCTCGGAAGATACCTGGGCGTGATCAGTGCACCACAGAAGTAATATTGAATAATGGTCAACTATTTAACTGAAAAGCAGCTTACGTTCGATCTCAGCTACCACCACGATCTGGACAACAACGACAATTTTTCATCAGACGGAAAATGGCTGGTTTACGACACGCGGACAGACGAAGGCGGCATTCCAGAATCTGCCCGGATTGAAAAGGTAAACATTGAAACCGGCGAAGTCAGGACGATTTTTGAAATACCAGATAATGCGAAATGGGGGCCGGGTGCTGGTGCGGTGAGTTATAATCCCGTTGCGAATGAAGTAATATTTATCCACGGATTACCGAATTGTTCCGAAGCCAATCCATATCAGCAGTGGCGCCGCACGGGCGTGATCGTGCGGGATTCTGATCCTGGAAAGCCGGTATTTATGGATGCCCGCAATACAATGTATCCCTTTACCCCTGGTGCATTACGCGGCGGAACACACCGGCACGAATGGAGCGGCGACGGTCAATGGATCGGGTTTACCTACAATGATGCGATCCTGAAAGCCCTTGAAGATACTTCGGGCACCAAACACAACTTGCGGACTATCGGTGTTTCAAAGAACATCGGGGCGGTCCGTGTGCCGGATAGTCCGGGTAATGTGACGGGCGAATGGTTTAGCGTGCTTGTGGTGCGCGTAGTACCGAAGCCGCGGCCTGGCAGTGACGAGATCAACCACGCAGCAAACGACAGCTGGGTTGGCAAAAACGGTTACGCCAAACCGGATGGAAGCCTCCAAATCGCAAGGGCTTTTCTGGGGACTGTGATTGACAGCAAAGGAAATGAGGTACCGGAAGTTTTTGTTGTCGACATACCTGACGATATTACAAAACCGGGAAGCCTGGGGCCGCTGGAAGGCACTGCCACTGACTTTCCAATGCCCCCGGCAGGTACGGTTGAGCGGCGGATTACCTTTACTTCCGATTCAACGTTTCCGGGATGCAGTGGCATTGTCAGATCATCGCCTGACGGATCCAGACTCGCGTTTCTTGCGAAGGATCTAAAAGGCATCACCCAGATTTTCACGATTTCACCTCTCGGCGGAGAAGCTTTACAGGTAACTGATCATGAGTCGGACGTGACAGGAAATGTGCGCTGGCATCCTGGTGGCAGGTATATCGCTTATGTTTGGAAGGAACGCATTATGTTATGTGAGATCGGCAATGCAGCTGTTCCTCAAAGAATAAGAGCTCTAATAGCTCCCTCCGGACAGGCGCCTGCTAATCTGGTCTGGTCACACGATGGGGAAGTCCTGGCTTACAACAGGCTGGTTGCAGATTTAAGTACCGGTAAAAAGACTCAGCAGATTTTCCTGCTAAGAAATATCATTTAGATCTCCTATTGTAGCTCTGATTGAAAAAGCCGCTGAATACATTTCACCGGCTTTTTCAATTTTGTAAGGGAATAGTTCTACTCTTTGCGTCAGGTAGAACATCAGGCTATTACAATGCGATTTGATACATCCATCTCACAATTTTCCCAAAGATTGAATTATGATTCAAACAATGCGCTGGTTTGGGCCGAATGATCCGGTATCGTTGATGGATATCCGACAGGCAGGGTGCAGCGGGATCATTAGTGCGCTGCATCAGGTACCGGTTGGTGAGGTATGGTCAGTAGAAGCGATTGAAGAACGTAAAAGCCTGATTGAGGCTGGGAATGCGCAATTCACCAAGCTGCACTGGCTGGTTGTGGAAAGCCTGCCGGTTCATGAGGATATCAAAAAAGGATTGCCTTCCCGTGAAAGATACATCAGTAACTACAAGGAATCGCTGCGAAATCTGGCAGCCTGCGGGATCAAAACGGTTTGCTACAACTTTATGCCGGTTCTCGATTGGTCGCGCACTAAGCTCGATTATACGCTTCCGGAAGGTCAGAAAACACTGCGGTTTGTCTGGGAGGATTTCGCTCTTTTTGACCTGTATATTTTACAAAGGCCTGGTTCAGAAAACGATTATGAGCCTCAGGTTCAACAATCTGCACTGGCGAAGCTGAATGCAATGTCCGAAGATGAGATCGGCACACTTACTAATACGGTCCTACTAGGTTTGCCCGGCTCGGAAGAGGCTTTTGAGCTGACTGAATTCCAAGGTTTGCTCAATGCCTATGCGCATATCGGTGACAAAGAACTGCGTGAAAACCTATATTATTTTGTCGGTCAAATCGCACCGCTCGCTCAGGAATTCGGCATTAACCTTTGCATTCACCCCGACGATCCGCCAAAATCCCTGCTTGGGTTACCACGCGTAGTCAGTACCGAAGCAGATCTTGCGCAACTGATGCAATCCTGCGAAATTCGGTCAAATGGGATCACTTTCTGTACCGGTTCGCTGGGGGTTCGTGCTGATAACAACCTGCCACAAATGGTAGAAAAGTTTGGCGATCGCATTCATTTTGTGCATTTGAGAACTACCAAACGCGACAGCAACAATCCATTGAATTTTCACGAAGCACCGCATTTAGAGGGCGACGTGGATATGTACGAGGTGGTGAAGGCGCTGGTGAAAGAGGAGCAGCGCAGAAAAGATAATGGTTATACAGACGATCAGCTGCCAATGCGCCCGGACCACGGATTTCAAATGCTGGACGATCTGAATAAGAAAACCTACCCGGGCTATTCTGCAATCGGGAGGTTGAAGGCACTTGCAGAATTACGTGGACTTGAAATGAGTATTTTAAGGTCGCTCCAGCAATTTTAACAGTAATCAACTTTTACATCCGCTCATCTATGCCAGAAGAACTTGCATTAAAATCTGCCCAGGCGATATTCTCGCTGGAAGGAAAACGCGCACTTATAACCGGTGGAGGCAGCGGAATCGGGTTTTACATCGCTCAATGCATGGTAGCTGCGGGTGCCAGCGTCATTTTGACGGGTCGCCGCGAGACGGTTTTACAGGAAGCGGTTGATAAGCTCGGTGCGGAACATGCCTCCTATTTCGTAAACGACATTACCGATCTGAAATCCATTCCTGCACTGATTGAAAACATAGAATCAAATGTGGGTGAAATCGATATCCTGATCAATAACGCGGGCATTAATATGAAAAAGCACGCGGTTGAAGTGACCGATGAGGATTTTGACCGTATTATACAAACCAACCTGCACGCAGTATTCTCGGTGACCCGTGAATGCGGTAAAAGAATGATCGAGCGAAAAAGGGGATCCATTATCATGATCACTTCGATGGCTGCATTATACGGGATCGACCGGGTAGTGGCTTATACTGCTTCCAAGTCGGCGATCGGCGGAATGGTGAAGGCTTTGACAACCGAATTTTCACCTTACAATGTCCGCGTAAACGCAATTGCGCCCGGCTTCATCGAAACGCCAATGATGCTCACTGCGATGAATGGCGACCCTTCGCGCCGGGACAAAGCAATGGACCGAACACCTATGGGTACTTGGGGCAAACCCGACGATATTGGCTGGGCAGCCGTGTTCCTCGCATCCGAAGCGGCGAAGTTCATCACGGGTGTTTCGTTGCCGGTGGATGGAGGGAACTCGATTGGGTTTTGAATGGGCTAACCTTTTTGTCACCCTGAGCGCAGTCGAAGGGAGTGCACGATTCCCTTCGGCTGCGCTCAGGGTGACAAAGGAAAGATATGCTACCATAAAATAACTTGCTTATCACTCTATTACTAACTCACGATGAAGCTATACCCCAAAGTCTTTTCAATAATTCTCATATTCCTGCTAGCATCCTTTGCGGCTCCGACTTTTGCGCAGCAAATCAAATGGAATAAGGTCAAAGTCCTCGTTTACACGCGTAATGGGAAGGGTTATGTGCATGATAACATCGCGGCTTCAGTAGCCGCAATACAGTCTTTGGGTAAGCAGAACGGTTTTGCTGTGGATTCAACTTCTGACGCTTCCAGGTTTACTGATGATAATCTGAAACAGTACGACGTGCTCATTTTCTCCAATACAAACAATGATGTTTTTGATACGGATGCACAACGCGTTGCCTTGATGCGCTACATTCAGTCCGGCGGGAATTTTCTTGGAATTCACTCTGCTTCGGGTACCGAAAGGAAATGGCGCTGGTTTAAGAATATGCTCGGCGGAATGTTCTTCTGGCACGAGCCCGGACAAAGCTTTTCAGTAAAAATCCTGGATCCGAAAAATCCTGCGCTGGCGCATTTACCAGCAACATGGAACCGTGAAAAGGATGAATTCTACTTCGTCAAAGAAATGGCAGTGAACCTCCATGTACTGGCTGTCAATGATCATACTACCATTCAAAAACCAGCCGGAAAGGCGCTTGATACCTTTGGCACTGTGTTCCCTTCCGTTTGGTGGCATGAATACGATGGCGGCCGGGCGGTTTATACTTCCCTGGGCCACGAGAAAACCGACTACGAAAAGGAAGATCTGAGGAAGCATATCTTAGGCGCGATCGAATGGGCTGTTGGTCCGCAAAAAGCAAGAAATTACAGCAAAGCATACGCTACCAGTCCGCAAGATGAAGTGCGCAGTAAGTAAACGAACGAAAAAATCCATCCCAACCTGAAAGGCAATGAAAGACAATCACAAAGAAATTGATCAGAACAGGCGTTCTTTCCTTAAAACGACTGCAAAGGGAACTGCTGGCATTATCGCCGCATCCATGTTCCCGACCATTGTTCCTTCGAGTGTGTTCGGCAAAAACGCGCCCAGCAATAAAATCAACATCGGGCAAATCGGTTTCGGCAGGATCGGATCTTCGCACGATTTGCCGGAAGTAATTAAAAACGAAGCTGCGCACGTGATTGCGGTTGCGGATCTGGATAAAAACCGGCTGGCAAAAGGAAAAGTGTGGATTGAGAAAAAGTATGCCGATCGTACTGGAAAGGAAAATTACCTCGAAGTAAAAACTTATGACGATTACCACGAGCTGCTCGCCAGAAAAGATATCGACGCGGTGATTATCAGTACGCCCGATCACTGGCACGCGCAGCCGGCCATGGAAGCGGCAGTCGCCGGAAAGCACATTTACATGCAAAAACCGACTTCGCTTACGATCAGGGAAGGTCGGCAAATGGCAGATATGATTAAGAAAAAGGGCGTGATATTTCAGCTGGGAAGTCAGCAGCGGTCAGTTTCTCCCTGGCCGCAGTTCAAGCGGACTTGCGAGCTTGTACGGAATGGTCGCATTGGAAAACTGAAAAAGGTATATGTTGGTTTGCCCGGCGATCCGGCGGGAGGAAGTACTTCCGAAATGCCGGTACCTGAAAATCTGAACTATAATATGTGGCTCGGCTCCACGCCCGAAGTATTTTACACGCTGGACCGCGTGCATTCGCAGACCAATATCAACGATCGTCCGGGCTGGCTCCGTTTGGAGCAGTTTGGCGCCGGTATGATCACGGGCTGGGGTTCTCACCACATTGATATTGCGCATTGGGGAATGGATACCGAACTGACCGGACCGGTCGAGGTAGAAGGAAAGGCGACTTTCCCGGCACAAGGATCGGGGCTTTGGGATGTTCACGGTGATTTTCTGGTAAATGCCAAATATGCAAATGGCGTTGAAATGGAAATCGGCGGGACGAATCCGAACGGAGTCAAATTTGAAGGTACTGAGGGTTGGATCTTCGTTTCACGCGGGAATGTAGGCGTAACTGCGTCAGATCCGGGTGCGGCAGCGACTGCGAAAGAAAATAAGGCATTTTACGCCAGCGATCCTAAGATATTAGGCTCAGTCATCCAGGCGAATGAAATCCATTTATACGAAAGTCCGGAGCAGCACCAGAACTGGATCGAGAGCATTCAAAGCGGCAAACAAACGATCAGTCACGCCGAAATCGCGCATCGTTCCTGCTCAGCCTGCCTCATTGCACATACTGCCATGAAGTTGCAGCGTAAGCTGAAATGGGATCCGAAAAAGGAGCAGTTTATTGGAGATAAGGAAGCGAATGCACTGCTTTCCAGACCACAGCGAGCGCCGTTTGGGACTAATTATGTGAAGGGCTAGAAAGGGAGGACGGAAGAAAGGGAGGACGGATTAGTTAAAACAGGCTTGCCATTCTGGGAAGCCTGTTTTTTTTGATCAGTAATTTCCTTTGTATTCTCTGGGAGTGTGGCCGATGTATTTTTTGAAGTTTCGGTTGAAGTTGGATAGGGAGTCGAAGCCGCTGTCGTAGGCGATTTGGGCGATGGTCCATTTGTCTTCTAAAAGCAGCTTGCAAGCGTGGCCAATGCGTATTTCGTTGACAAAATCAATGAAAGTTTTATTCGCTCTCGCTTTGAAATACCTGCAAAATGCGGCTTCCGTCATACCGGCCAGCGAGGCCACATCGCCCAATCTGATCTCCTGAAAAAAGTGCTGCAATACATAATCGTGCACTTTTTGCATGCGCTCTGTTTCGGAAACCTTGTAAGTATTGACGTAACCGTAACTGGAAATCGGGGAGCCGCCGGGCTCGTGCGCGAGCTTGTCGAGCAGGGTCAGCAATCTCAAAATGCTCTTGAAGCCTTCCGTGCTGGTTTGAGCTAAAAGCTCTTCCCGAATGTGGTCGCGTAGTGCGCCTTTGTATTCAATGCCCCGTTTTGAATCAATCAGCAACTGGCGCAGCCCCAGCATTTCGGGCTTTTCCAAAAAGTCCTTTCCCAGAAAATCTTCCTGAAAGTATAGTACTACACCGTGCGTCAGCAAATCAGAGCCTGCTTCGAAGTAGGCCGGGTCGCTGCGCCAGAGATGCGGTACGTCGGGACCCAGGAAAACCGTGTCGCCCGGCCCGAATGTTTGAATGGAATCGCCGATCAGCCGCTTGCCCGTTCCTTCCAAAACAGTGAAAAGCTGATAATGAGGATGAAAGTGCCAGTTTGGATCAAAATGCGGGGCTTTAAGCTCCTGCACGGTAACCGTATGAACCTGACTTTCGATGTTTTTATGAATTGGTGCCTTCACAATGCTGCCTTAATTTTTACATTAATATGAGTAGTAATGCGGATTTAATATCAAAATACAGTAAGTCTTGTTTTTTACTTGATTCACTTCCTTTTATTAACTGGTAAACGATTAGGCTGCTTATTACGTTAATTACTAGGCTGCTTACGCTAAATAGCTGGCATAATTTTTACATTAAACGATTGCCTGAACGAAAGTCTTGCAACTCTTTTCACCGTGAATATGTCCCTTAATAACAATTTTGAAGAATCGTTACCTCTATGAAGAACTTCTTGCCCTTGATGGTATTCGTACTGTCAATCTCTTTACTAACCAGTTGTGGAAAAACGACCACAATCAATAGCAATATGGAATTAACCGGCAAGTGGCAGCTCGAAAGCATTGTGCAGGAAGAGGATACCATCAGAAAGCCGCCACTACAAAAAGGTGCCTTCGAAGTAAGCCTTAACTTCAAGGAAAAAGGCGAATTGGAAGGTACTTCATCTACAAATTACCTGACCGGCTTCTACGAAACCGCACAGCAAAATACAATTCAGCTCGGCGGCGGAGGCACAGAACGTGCTGAGACTTCCTGGGGAAACCTGTTCGTGAATGCGCTGCCAAGTGTGAATATGTACGATCTAAAACCCAACAAGCTGGTCCTTTATTATGACAACAGCAATGCATTGATCTTCACAAGAGCGCAATAGCATACTTATTAACATTTTGCAAAGCAGCCTTGGACTTGATTTAAGGCTGCTTTTTTATGCGCACATTTGACCTTTATTCCTATTTTACCACCGGATTTATCAATAACCGACCAATACTCGTCAAAAGACGGAATACGTTCGGGGCTGGTTTGTCGTAAGATTGTCGTATACATTACCGCAAAAATGGAATTTGATGAAATTTAGCATGAACCTTCTCCTTTGGGGGAATCAAATTGACGAAAGCCTGTTCCCTACCCTGGAATTGATCAAAGAAATTGGATTCGATGGCGTTGAAGTACCTATTTTCAATACAAATCCCGAACATTGGTTTGGCTTTCGAAAGAAGCTCGACGAACTTGGGCTGGAATGCGAAACGGATACGATTTGCGGACCATCGGAAAACCTGATCAGCGCCGACCCGGCAATGCGCCGTCACACGATCGATCACCTGAAAAGTGTACTGGATTGCTCGCTGGTACTCGGCGCGACAAAATTGATGGGACCTTACCATTCTGCATTAGGCGTTTTCACCGGACAACCCGCTACGCAGGACGAGTGGCAATGGGGAATTGAGGGAATTCGGGAAGTAGCCGACTATGCTGAATCACTGGATATTACACTTGGTCTGGAGTATTTAAACCGTTTTGAAATGTACCTGACAAGCTGCGGTGATGAATTGATGCGGTTTGTAAATGAAGTAAACCACCCGAACTGCACAATCATGTTCGACACTTTCCACGCCAATATTGAGGAAAAAAATATCGGCGATACGATCAGGAAAGCGAGCAACAAAATATCATTTATCCAATTGTCAGAAAACGACCGCTCTACGCCCGGCAAGGGAAATGTTGACTGGGAAGGCATTTTTAAATCAATTAAGGACATTAATTACGACGGCTGGCTGAGCATTGAAGCGTTTAGTCCAAAACTGCCGGTAGCAAATATCTGGCGGAAAATGTTTGATTCGGAAGAGCAGCTCATGCGCGACGGACTTTCGTTTATTAAGGCAAACGTATAGTTGCATACGGATACAGGCCTACGGTAGCTTTATTGCCGCGATCCTCAGCTTTGTTCGTTTGCGAGCTGCAAGAACAGTTACATGAATTGGAATTGAAGGCCCTGCAATCGCGGGGCTTTCCTGTTTTATGTACTGTTTCTTAGATTATTAAAAGAGAAAATAATGTTCTGAGTAGATATTTCGGTAAAATTGCGTTTTTTTACCTACCAATTTGTCATTAGTCTAAATAGCATGTTATTTTACGTCACTAACGACATCTTGTTCTACTTCCATATCAATGAAAAACGCTCTACTCATTCTATTGCTGCTTGCGTCTTGTTCAGCATTTGCGCAAACCGGCAGTATCAAAGGAAAAGTAAATACAGAGGCAGGCCAGCCTGTCGAATCGGTCAACATCATTTTGAAAGGCACGGGCAAAGGGACAGTCACCTCCGCTTCGGGCGACTTTGACTTTACCGGTCTCGAAGCGGGTAATTATCAGCTGATCGGCACAGGTATCGGATTTAAAAAAATTGAACGAAACATTGCCCTGAAAAACGGTGAAACTGCCGAGCTGGAATTAGTTGCGCTCGAAGCAGCGGAAGAGTTGCAAACGCTGGAAATTTTGGGCCGACGAGAAACTACTTACAAAAACGACCTCTCTTTTATTGCCAGCAAAACGGCTACTCCGATCAAGGAAGTGCCGCAGGCGATCAGCTACATTACCAAAGAAGTAATGCGCGACCAGGGTACTTTTTTAATGGGCGACGCAGTGAAAAATATGAGCGGTGTCAATCAGTTTACTTTTTATGATGATTTGACGATCCGGGGTTTCCGCATGAATGGAGGTAGTACAACGCAGCTTGTGAATGGTTTGCGCACCTTCTCTGGTTTCTGGAAGCAGCCCCCGGTCAATTACCTTGAAAGAGTGGAAGTGATCAAAGGCGCGGCTTCTGCATTGTACGGAAATACTTCGCCGGGCGGTACGATTAACCGCGTGACCAAAAAGCCGCTTGACACGCCGCAAAAGTCGCTTACATTTACAACTGGCAGCTTCAATACCTTACGCATGCTGGCTGATTTTACCGGCCCGATGAATGAGAAAAAAACGTTGCTATACCGGCTGAATGTAGGTTACAATAATGCACAAAGCTTCCGGAACCTGCAATTTGACAAAAATATCATCGTAGCTCCATCGGTATCCTTCCTGCCCACCAGCAAAACCCGGATTAACTTCGATATGGTTTATAGCCGGTCCAACAGCCGCCTCGATCGTGGGCAGTCAGTGAAAGGAAACGACTTGTATTCGAGCTCGATCAAAACTTCATTGAATGCAGTGAATGATTATTTAAATGAAGAAACATACCTGATCACTACCTCACTCAATCATCAATTTACGCAAAACACATCCTTCAACGTCGCCTACCTGCGTACCGGCTATTCCGAAGATCTGCTCGAACACCGCAGCAGCAATGTGAATGCGATTGACTCGGCGGGACTTCCTATTGAAAACCTGGTAGCCAGACAGGTTTTTGTCCGCAAGACTAAATCGTTTATGGACAATGTATCCCTGTTTTTTAACCATAACTTCAACACGGGAATTGCTGAGCATAAGCTTGTTGCTGGATATGATTACATTCAGTCTTCCACGCCGAAAGGATCGGGACAGCAAACTGCAAACGGTTATTTGCTGAAAGCCGGCGGGGCAGCGGCGTACAATGCCAAGCAGCCGGAAAGATTTGTATTCTATAACTATACCGAGAATGGCGTTACGCGGAGTATTCCAAAACCGAATATCTCGCATTATGATCTGACGCTACAAAACAACAATCTGGAAGACCCGACAAAGTACACTTACAATGTGGTTGCCAACGCGGCCACCACGCCGGTGATGTACCAGTTACACGGTTTGTATTTACAGGAACAGCTGAAAATCAACAGACTGCAAATTCTGCTGGGCTTGCGTTATGATACATATATTGATAAAAAGAACTATACTAAAAACGACGAGACGAATGTAACGCAGCATGCACTGCTGCCACGCATCGGAGCAGTGTATACGTTGACCAAAAACATCAATATTTATGGAACTTACACAAAAGGATACAATCCCCAGGACGCGGTAGTGCAAAGCGATCCGCTTTCAGGCGGACCGTTTGATCCGATCCGCAGCAGTCTGGTTGAAGGCGGATTGAAAACCGAGTGGCTGGATGGAAGAGTGACGGCGAATGCTTCTTACTATCAGATCACACAAAGCAACACCTTGTACTCGGCTAATGCACCTGAAAACCCGAACCTGCAAAAACAGATTGGTGAAGAGAAAGCCAAAGGGTTTGAATTTGATGTCACCGGAAATATCCAGCCAAACTGGAATCTGATCGTTGCTTACAGTTACAACGATGCGAAGATCACCGACGCAGGTTCCCGCGCAGCTGACCAGGCGCTGGTGAACTCGCAAAAACCGAATGCACCTAAAAACCAGGGAAGTATCTGGACAAAGTATACGTTTGTCAATGCAGGTTTAAATGGGCTTGGGCTCGGCCTGGGAAGTAATTATGTGGGCGAGCGGAATTTGTCGATCAACAATAAGCAAACCGTACCTGCTTACACGCTTTTGAATGCAGCTATTTATTACAAGATCGACAGATTTCAATTCCAGGTTAACCTGAACAATGTGACTAACAAAACATACTGGGTAGGTGGTTATGATTACCTGCGTCTCTTCCCGGGATCGCCGCGTAACTTCCTGGCTACCATATCTTACACGTTCTAATGTGATCTATTTTATCTGATTTGACTGTGAAAAAAGCTTTCAAGAAAATTGCTTCACAACTGCATTTATGGCTGGGGATTATCTCCGGCCTTGTGGTTTTTGTTGTGGCCCTCACAGGCTGCATTCTTGTTTTTGAGGACGAGCTTGAACCGGTTCTGTATCCTGATTTTCACGTCGTCGAAGCTAATACAGGCGAGCGAAAGCTGCCTTTGGATCATTTAGAAAGCATTATTAAGTACAAATTCCCTGAGAAGAAAATCCAGTGGATTACCATTGAGCCCGAAGCTGACCGGACCATTATCTTCAATCTCAAGACGAAAGAAAAAGAAGGATTAGCTGCAGCGATTGACCCGTACACCGGTCGCATAACAGCAGTCCGTGACGAGCATGAGGCATTTTTCAGCGTCGTTTTGCGGCTGCACAGGTACCTCTGTCTGGAAGAAACCGGCAAAGCGATTACGGGAGTCGCGTGCGTGATGTTCCTGATAGTTATGATCACTGGCTTGGTTCTCTGGTGGCCAAACCGCAAAAACCAGAAGCAGCGTTTCCGCGTTAAATGGGACGCTAAGTTCAAACGGCTCAACTGGGACCTGCACGCCGTTTTCGGCTTTTATGTATTGCCTTTCGTATTTCTGATTGCAGCAACCGGGCTGGTGTGGAGTTATAAATGGGTGAACAACCTGATTTACCTCACATTCGACGGCAAGCCCCCGGTAATCCGCGAAGCTCCTGTAAACAGATCAGTATCGGATATTCATGATAATGGTGTGCTGGAAAAGATACTCGCGGAAACCAATACCCTCCTGCCCAATCCCGGCCGGATCCTTTTTACAATGCCAAAAACAGATAGCCTGTCTATTTCCATTTCCAAAGCCGACGACTACGCAGCTGTCAGTAACATTGTGAGCTTTCTTTATTTCGATAAAAACAACGGAAACCTCATTTCCAAAAGACTTTACGACAACGAAACCCGCGGCATGAAAGTGCGCCGGCTGGTATACCCGATCCATACCGGGAACATCTGGGGCTTACCCAGTAAAATCGTCGCCTTCCTAGTCGCATTCATCGCAGCGAGCTTGCCGGTCACCGGGGTAGTAATCTGGCTGGGGAAGAAGAGAAAGAGTAAGAAGAAGTTGGGGAAGATGAAGGTTGCGGGAGGAAATGTGAGGGTGGAAGCGATTCGGAAGCTAGTTACTGTTGAGTAGCGGGTTGTAGTTTAACTATTTCAAATATCCCTCTTGACCATCTCAAACCAATTTATTACACTTATCCCATTAGACCGATTCTCTTCTTGATTGCCTGCGTAAACGATATATCCCTTTTGTTCGCCGCTGAGTTTATTCCAATAGATAAGGCTTTTAAAAAACTCGCCATTGATCGTTTTACCGGCTTTTATTTCGAGAGGCAACAGCGAAATCCCATTGTCAACTACAATATCGACCTCGTTGCCAGTCTTATCTCGCCAATAATAAAGGTTTATCGGTTTGCCTGCATTGGTGCGCTTTTTCAAAAGCTCTGTTACCACCAAACTTTCAAACAAACTTCCTCTTAACGGATGGAGGCTCAATTGCTCGGCAGTAGTTATCCCAAGCAGTGAACATACCAGCCCCGTGTCATAGAAATAGATCTTAGGACGCTTAATAAGGGTTTTATTGAAGTTTTTATAATGCGGTCTAAGGAGGTGAATGATAAAACTACTCTCCAAGATGCCAATCCAGGATTGTACCGTTTTGGTATCCACACCGGTATCGACCGCCAGCGAAGTAAGATTCAATTCCTGCCCCGTTCTCCCTGCAAGAAGCCGGATAAACCGCTCAAATACGATTAAATCAGTTATATTTTTGATCTGGCGAACATCACGATCAATGTACGTCCGCAGATAATTGGGAAACCAATCCTGTGGCGGGATGCCCGGATTGTATATTGGCGGATATAATCCTTTTACAATTAGTTCATTTTCATCAGGGGCTAATTTCTGTGCTCCAAACACTTCTTCCGTACTGAATGGAAGCAAATTTAAAGTAGCAACGCGCCCGGCAAGTGTTTGCGAAATGTTTTGTTGAAGCAGAAAATTATTTGAACCGGTCAGAATGAATCGGCCGGGTTCAGGTGAATCATCAAGCATTTCCTGCAAAAAAGAAAACAGCTCTGGAACCCGCTGAACTTCATCAAAAATTGCTCCCCGCTCGTATTTCGCTAAAAATCCACGAGGATCTTCTAATGCAAACCGTCTCGTATCAGGATTTTCCAGTGACAAATAAGTTTTGCCTGGAAATAAGCTCCGGACCAATGTGGTTTTCCCTGACTGCCTGGGTCCAGTCACAGCAACTGACCTAAAATAGCTGGCCAGTTGTAGTATTTTCGAGGCTGCAAATCGGTCTATCATAATCAAATATAGTCAAACTCGGAAAAATATGGAATCAGATTCCATATTTTTCCGAGTTTGACCTAACTAATTGATCTTTAAACCAAACACTAACTGCATAAACCGCCCGTAACTGTATTTGGAGGGATACCTCTCAGGCGTTAAGTATAAGCTGGCGACAATCTTTTACTTGATAGCAGCAAAATCTACCAGATTAAGCTACAAACTTCAAAAGGTTGTCACGTTGAAGCCGTTCACTCCAAACAATTACTTCGGCGTTCTTTGACTTCAATGCTTCGAGGAATTCGCCTCTCACAAGTTTGTCTTCGTCGTTAATTACTGCGATTGCGGTTACATTTTTCTTGCTGACTTTTTCTCTGATTGGCTTTATATCATCCCAACTAAAAAGGAAGCTACTTAAAGTTTGTTTATTAATTGTATTAAAAGACTTTATGACAATCTCGTTGTCCCTTCCAGCAATTTGAAAGTCGAACATGAATTCTAATCCTGTGGATCCTTTGGAGATAAAATCGGGAGTGTAAATGATATTTTGGGCATCCAAAAAAGTTCGTACATCTTCCTTGAAAATTGAAGTTACGTTTGGTTTCGAAAGCATATACAGATCATTCAACTCCATTATTGCAGACAGGAAGTTGTGTTTCTTTTGCGCGAAGTTTTGTTCTGTTGTTTCGGTAGTCAGTTCATCATTATGTAAATGAATCCCATAGTTAAGTAAAATTCTTTCAGCAAGGTTTCTTCTCTCACCAACTCTATTAACAGCAGCTCCGACCAACTCAAGATTCTGAAAAGTATCCCCATTGTCCGAAAGCAATATTTTTTGTCCTACTTTCTGAGCGTACATTTCGATGGTATCATTGAAAAGGCCAATGAACGGAGTTTGTATTGCGACCCATTCTGTTCGTTCATCTGGAATCACTACTGTTTTACTCTTTAGCCAGCCGTAATAATCGTTTATCAGTGTGTTTGCCCGAGTCATAGTAATAGCGAATTTTGAATGGTAATCGGAGTTACAACATTGATCTTACTGGCGAATGCAAAAACGGCTGCGGCGAAATCAATACTATTTTCTACTTGAGTAACAGGAAAATTGTCCGCGTTTATCGGAATTGCCCAGGCCAGATCTTTACATCCTTCCACATAGATGTGCATATGAGGTTCATTTTGAAAAAAGTATCCAACGTACGGTTTTACATGCTCAGGAACAAGGTCTGTGAGAGTTTCAGGGTTCTTATGTCCGCCTTTATAATCTACTCTGAGTAACCCTTCTCTCAAATTATTCTCCTAATGATGCAAAGATATTTTGAAGGATATTTTTTTGTTAGATGTAATGTCAAACAAGAATTCGTACTCCGGTTCATCCTGATTTGTTAAAATAAGACGGCTTTTTTCCTCGTGGAGGTTTATAGTGACAGCTCCATCCTTCAAATTCTTGGGTAGACGTAATAGTTTAGTTGCTAATTCCTTTGAAAACATAAGTCTCAATAGATAGATTGATAGTCATTATTCTAGATGTTGAGATTTTGGTTTTATATCGATATCGAGTCGCTCATCCGCAATTTAGCAAGATTATCTCATTACCGGTTTTTTCTCCAAAACCACCGTCACCAACCCCCGCCCTGGCAGCTGCACTCCATTCTTCCAATCCTTCCCGTTTCCAAACCTCATGTTGACCCCTGTGTCCCCAGTAGTAGTGTAACTCTCAAACCCCTTCTTCAACTTAAAGCCACTCAAATCCAACTCCAAATCACGCGCGTTCTCAGTATAGTTGATCGCTACCAGAACAACCTTCTTCTCACTCGAATAAGCGGTTACCATTACATCCTGCGCGATTTGGGCTGGGGTGAGGTTATCATTGCGTGCTATTTCGTGGCGCTGCATGCCTGGGCGGACGAAGCGGCTATAATGGCCTAGTGCCCAGAGGTTCTTGGTCGCGGCAACTGTTCCGTTGGTGTATTCTTTGTCGGCAGGGTTTAATGCGATGACGTAGTAGCGGGTGTCGAAATCGGCGCTGCCGGGTTCCCAGCTGTTCCAGAGCTGCCAGGCGGCGGCGTTGCCGTAAACGAGATCGTCGTGGATCACTTTGGAAAGGAACAATGCACAGTCAATAGCCGGGATTTTGCCTTTCTTTCCTTCTTTATAACCATCGGCCAGCATGGAATATTCAGTTTGCCAGAAGGTTACATCGTATTTGCGCGTGGTGTCGGCTACGTGCTGCCGGATCGCAATCCGGGCACTGTCGCCTTTGTCGGTGAAGTAGCTGTGGCCGCCGATGAGTTTGGGTAAATGCCTTAAATCTGTGAGTTGCGTTGGATCTGCCGGATTGAAAAAAGCCTGGATCTGCCTGGTTGCGTGACCTTTTCTACCATAAAGAAAATCCAGCTGCGCTGCTTCCGTGATCAGAATTTTGGAGGCCAAGTTATTTTTGGTCAACGCGTTATCAAGTTCTTTGGTAACTCTCGCTATATCCTCGTTTGTCCAGGGAGTACCTTCCTGCTTGGCAGGTGACCCGACGGGGTGCGACCAGTCCCATTGCGGCTCATTGACCGGACTGATGTAATTGAAATGCAAACCTTCCTCATCGAAATGCTTCAAAACAGTAGCCAGGAATGTGGCGTAAGCTTCGTATTTGTCGGATTTTAAATTATTGACGTAATCTTTTTCCGTTTTATAGCCGCGGCCGTTTTTGGTAAATTGTACAGGCGGCGTGTTCGAGAATGCGATCAGGTTTTCTACACCGTATTCCTTCGCCTTTTTTGTAAACCATAAGTAGCCGGCTTGCTTGGTCCAGTCGTAGGTACCGTCGGGATTCAGGAAACTTTCTACGCGTTTACGGAAATCGCTTATTCCGCTGCTGTCGCCCTGCTCTGCGGTACCGCCACCGATATTGAAGCGCCAGGCTGATAATCCTATCCCTTTCGGATTCCCGCTATTGTCCATTTCTTTGCTAAAAAGCCACTCAGCCATTTGCTCTCGCTTTTCTGCGGGCCAGTTTTTACCAACACCTTCTGAAAACCAGGCTCCGGCAGCACCAAAATTGTCAATCCGCTGCGCCGTCTTATTTGCATCAATTTTGATAACAAGTGGTTTCGGAGTTTGTGAAAAAACAGGTGCATGGAGCAGTGAAATCGAGACAGCAAAAATTAGTTTTCGGAACATTTCAAAAAAGTTTAAAACCCATTGCCAACAGCACAATTACAGCGAACCAGCCGGCAATTTGAAGAAAAAGAGAATGCTTATAAGTACCTACCAGCCGCGCTTTGCGACTTGCTACCAACAAAATCGACAATGCAACCGGCAGCACAAATCCATTCAGCGTCCCTACGAAAATCAGGACTTTG
This sequence comes from Dyadobacter crusticola DSM 16708, assembly GCF_000701505.1. Lineage (GTDB taxonomy): Bacteria > Bacteroidota > Bacteroidia > Cytophagales > Spirosomataceae > Dyadobacter > Dyadobacter crusticola. The sequence continues at coordinate 275,788 of NZ_JNJB01000011.1, forward strand.
ACTGGCCTGCCTACGATGAGAAATACGATTGTCGAAATGAGAATAAACAGGATCGTCAGCCGCGTGTGGTACTTTTCAAAAGCCGGGTGAAACGAGCGCACAAAGGAAACCGAAGTGTAAGCCGCGCCTACAACCGAGGTGATCGCCGCGCACCAGATCATCAACCCGAACAATTGTCTCCCGAAACTGCCCGCCGCAGCTGCAAAAACAGAGGCCGTCGGGTTGTCAGGATTGATACTCGCGCCCGACAAGACAATACCCAAAGTTGCCAAAAACAGCAGGTACCGGATCACCGCAGTCACCAGAATGCCCGTGGACGCGCTTCGGTTCACAAGCGGCAGATCTTTTTCGCCCCGTAAGCCCGCGTCGAGCAGCCGGTGCGCGCCGGCGAAGGAAATGTAGCCGCCAACAGTGCCGCCTACGAGCGTCAGCGTGGAAATCGAGTCGAATTGGGTGGGGATAAAAGTGTGAGAAACGGCTTCGTCAAATGGCGGGTTCGAGGTAAAAGCCACGTAAATGATCAGCAAAATCATTACAAAACCGAGCATCTTGGCAAAGGTATCCATTGCTTTTCCGGCTTCTTTGAACAGAAAAATCCCGATCGCAATCGCCGCGCTGACTGTCGTACCCACTTCAACCGGAATGCCCGTCATTGCTTCAATCCCGAGTCCCGCGCCGGCTACATTGCCGATGTTAAAAGCCAGTCCGCCGACGACGATCAGCAGCGCGAGCAGGTAGCCCAGGCCAGGAAAAAGCTCATTGGCAAGATCCTGTGCACGTTTACCGGATACGGTGACAATTTGCCAGATGTTGTATTGAACACAAAGATCTATGATGACTGAAAGCAGGATTACGAAGCCGAAACTGCTGGTGAGCTGCTGGGTAAAAACAGTAGTCTGCGTCAGAAAGCCCGGTCCAACGGCGGAAGTGGCCATTAAGAATGCAGCGCCCAGGAGTTTGTTTTTGTTTTTCATGTTTTGGTTTTTTTCATGCCACGAAGGCACGAATGGACACTAAAAGCATTCGTTAACATTCGTGTCTTCGCGGCATTAATTAAATTCCAAACGCCCCACCGCCAGGTGTTTCAATAATCAAAATATCCTCTTCTTGAACCTCCAAACTGCATATACCTGGCAATTCCGTAATCTTACTCTCAGAAATCAAGGTATGCTTGCCGCACAATCCAGCCGCGCCGCCTTTCAATCCATAAGGTGCCTGCTTTCTATGCTGGCCAAGCAATGTAACCCGCAATGGTTCCAGGAACTGGATTTTGCGGATAATACCATCGCCACCGGCAAACCGGCCTTTGCCCCCCGAACCTTTCCGGATCCCGAATTCAAGCAGGCGCACAGGATACTTCCGTTCGAGCTGCTCGGGGTCGGTAATGCGCGTGTTGGTCATGTGCTGGTGCACAGCCGACCGACCTTGAAAACCATCTCCCGCGCCGGTACCGCCGCCGATCGTTTCGTAATAACCAAACTTTTCATTCCCAAATAGAAAGTTGTTCATCGTACCCTGGCTGCACGCCGCTAAGCCAAAAGCTTTCAGCAAAGTATCCACCAGTCGCTGACTTACCTCGGTATTGCCGCCCACCACCGCCGGACATGCAAACGGATCATCTGAAAATTGCGGATGCAGAAAACTATTATCCGGCAGCTTCATTTCCACCTCCTGCATTAAACCGTCGTTTAATGGAATTTCCTTTCCGACCAGTAATCTCAAAACATACAAAATCGCACTATACAAAATCGAAATGTTCGCATTCAGGTTATTCGGATGCACATTAGATGTGCCGGTAAAATCAAAAAGCTGCTTGCCGGGCTGAATGGAAATGCGGACCTGGATCTGATGCCCGTCGTCGAGGAATTCCGTTGCTTCAAACTCCCGACCAACCAGCGGCCCCATCGCATTTTGCAGTTGTAGTGCCGCAGTTTGTTTGAGCATTCGCATATATTTTTTCACTTCGGGCAAGCCGTGGGTGTTGACCAAGTTCAAAAGCTGCTCGCTACCTTTGCGGAGTGCGGAAAGTGCGGCGATGATATCGGCTTCATTGGAGAGAAAAGAGCGGGTAGGATAGGGACTCTCGCAGAATAATTTCCAGGTCGCTGCCCACTGATAATCACCGGATTTAACCAGGTACTGTGGTAAAATCACGACGCCTTCCTCGGCCAGACAAGTTGCGTCCGGCGGCATGGAGCCCGGCGTTTTTCCGCCTACTTCCGCGTGGTGCGCCCGGTTGATCACGTAGCCGATGCATTCATTGTCATTTGTAAAAACCCCCGAAATCAATGTAATATCAGGCAAATGCGAGCCGCCGTAACGCGGATGATTGGTGATCACCACATCGCCAGGACCAATCTTGATTGCATTTAAAACCAGCCTGCCGCAAATGCCCATACTGCCCAAATGCACGGGAATATGCTGCGCATTTACCAACAACTCACCTTCGGCATCGAGCAGCGCGCAGGAAAAATCGAGCCGCTCTTTTACATTCACCGAAAACGCAGTCCGTTGCAGTTGAACGCCCATTTCCTCTGCAATAGCCTTGAAGCGGTTTGTGAAAAGTTGCAGCGCCACTTCCTCGTTATGTTGCGTTTTGTTCAAGGTTTGACTCTCCTGTTTGAAGATAATCGCATCCTTATTTTCCTGGACTACAAGTTGCCAGCCAGCCGGAATGTAGGAGGTTGAAGTGTTGTTGAGCAAAATGGCAGGACCTTCAATTACGTCCCCGGTACTGAGCAAGTCCCATTCAAAAATCTCAACGCTTTTATTTGGGTCGAAATAAGGTATAAGTTCTTTGGTAGCAGCTGCTCTTTCGCCTTCTTTTCTAACAGGTTTTGGGTCGAAATGCTGCGCAGCCTCCTGGATTTTGAGCTTGACACTTTCCAGCTCCACGATCATATTTTCGGGATAATAACCGAATTGCGCGCGGTAAGCTGCTTCAAAGTCGAGAATGGTCTGGTCGCCGGAGTAAGGGATTTCGATTACATTCTCCTGACCAGAAAACCGGAGATAACAATTGAAAAAAGCCTCCTCAGCGTCGTTTATCCCCTGGAATTGCAAAATCTGTTTACCAATAACCAGCAGCTCTTCCCGGACCTGACTGATGTGCGGCCGGGCTTCATCCCATGCTTGCAGAATTTGTCTCGGTACAATCGTGCTCACCAGCGCCTCGCCCATTCCCACCGCACTGAAAAGTCCGGCGTCGTAGGGTATAACCACTGTGTTGATGTTCAGTAAATCGGCTAATTGACAGCTGTGTAACCCACCCGCGCCGCCAAAAGTGATCAATGCAAAATCAGCCGGACTAATCCCCTTTTCAACCGAGATCTTGCGGATCGCATCTGCCATTTTCTCGTTGGCAATGCTTTCCAGTCCGGTCAGTATTTCAAGTGAATGCAGGCTGTTACCTGTTTTTTTATGAATGGAATTTTGCAGTTTTTCCAATGCAACAATCGCAGCCCCGGGATTGATCGGAATACCAAATCTGGCGATATCCAGCTTGCCGAGCAGCAGATTTACGTCCGTAATCGTCAGCGGACCGCCTGCTCCGTAGCAAGCTGGTCCCGGCGATGCGCCTGCACTTTCGGGTCCTACTTGTAAGGAAAATCCGTCAAACCAGCAAACAGAGCCTCCGCCCGCGGCTACGGTTTCAATGGCCAGCGTAGGATTATGGAATTCAATTTTGTCGATTTCGGTGATGTATTTCAGCTCAGGTTGTCCGTCGATCAGCGCGGTATCCGTGCTCGTGCCGCCCATATCGAATGTGATTGCTTTTACATAGCCGAATTTCAGAGCCAGGTTTGCAGCCGCGATCATTCCCCCTGCCGGCCCGCTCAGCAGACTATCTTTTGCATTAAAACCGCTTACCTCGGCCAGGCTCCCCGTGCTGGTCATCACTTTCAAGTTTCCCTGCTGCAATGCGGCTTTGATATTGGACAGGTACTGATCCAGGATCGGGTCCAGATATGCATTCACAACCGCAGTTTGCGTCCGGCGGAGGTAGTGTGAAAATGGGAAAAGCGCCGATGAAGCTGAAATGTACTTGATACCCAAATTCCTGAGCGAGTCTGTAATTTCGATTTCGTGTGTATTGTTTTTGTAAGAATGTAGAAGAGACACAGCAACTGACTTGTAATCAGTAGGTAGGCTCTGGTTTACTAAATCGAGTTTCTGTAAAATATTCCCTTCAGAATCCATTCTTTCATCTATTTCCAGCACTTCCGAATAGAGTAATTTCGGCTCTGGTATATCGAGCTGGAAAAGCGAAGGTCGCTGCTGATTTCCGATGTAAAGCAGGTCTTTAAAGCCTTTTGTGACGAGCAGCAGGGTTTTAGCGCCTTTTCTTTCGAGCAATGCATTGGTGCCTTTTGTCGTGCCGAGCCGCATTTCAATGGGCGGCAATTCCGTTCCGATCGGGGTTTGTGTCAGAAGCCTGGCAGCGAGGATCGGCGCTTCTTCGTTGGTCGTAATTTCAAAGTCGGTGTTTTGTTCAAATGGCAGATCATCTTGCAGTGTTAAAATGCCTTTTGAATAGTCAATTGCCAGGATTGTCGTACTGATCTCACTTCCCAAAAACCGGAAGATATATCCATTCAGCAGCGTTTCCGAAAACTTCCAGTTTGCTTCAAACAAAAAAGTAAAGGGCGCGGCCTTATCAGTGATTTTTCCCCTCAAACAACTCGAACTCAAAACCTTGATCCGGCTTTTATTTCCCGCAGGATCAATCGCCAGACAATCCGTAAAAGTCCCGCCGGTATCGATCCAGATTTTCCAGTAGCTAATTGAAGTATTCAAGTGGATAAAGCAAAGTTGATGGTGTTTTAAGATGCATTTAAGTTGGGAGAAAAACTATAGGTATGGGGGAAAATATTGATTATGAGAAAGTGTCGGCATACTGGCTTCAAACATCTGATGACGATTTTGTTACGATGGAAAACATGTTTAAAACAAGAGACTATCATTGGGCGTTGTTTATTGGTCATATTGTAATTGAGAAATTGTTGAAAGGGTGCGTAGTAAGAGAGACAGGCAAATACGCGCCATTCACCCACGATCTGACAAGATTGTGCAAATTGAGCAACATCGAATTTTCTAAGGAGCAGTTGGATTGGATGGATACAATTACGACATTTAATATAGATGCACGGTACGACGATTATAAGCTGCTGTTCTATCAAAATGTACAGCCGAGTTTGCTAATGAATGGGTAGACATATAATACTCCCAAAAATCTGGACAGCTACTTAAATTTCTATTTTAGTAGTTGACTATGAAAAAGGAACGCAGAAAATTCAGCGCAAGCTTCAAAGCCAAAGTGGCCATTGAAGCTATCAAAGAGGTTCAGACCGTCCAGGAACTAGCCTCCAAGTATGAGATTCATCCAACGCAGATAGCGGCCTGGAAGCGGGAGTTTCTGGAAAAGGCGGAGCTCGTGTTCAGCAAAGAGGTACCGACGGCTGGGAATGACACTGAAAATACAAAGGAGAAAGAATTGTATTCCAAGATCGGAGAACTTCAGGT
>NZ_JNJB01000012.1 GCF_000701505.1 Dyadobacter crusticola DSM 16708
GATAATGGGCCGGAATTCACCTCCAAAGATTTTGCAATCTGGTGTGAGGAGAAAGGCATTGAAACTAGGTATATACAGCCGGGGAAGCCAACTCAAAACGGCTATATCGAACGATTTAACCGACTGTATCGGGAAGCAGTATTAGACGCATATTTGTTCTTTGACCTGGATCAGGTCAGGCAACTAACAGCTGAGTGGATCGAAGAATATAATCAGCGACGGCCGCACGAAGGACTGGGCAATTTGACCCCATTTGAGTGGAAGGAGTTGCTGGTGAAAAAAGTAATTCAACAACAAATGACTGTCTGAAAAACGGGGCACTTACACTGGCGCTTTATCACTCGGATATCCCGTTTGATCAAGCTGAAAAGTCAGCGCTGTTTGACCTTAAAGTACTTTGGGAGGGGCTCGAAAAAATGGGGGCGAAAGCTTAGAGATTGGAGGACTGTTGGCGACAGTCCTTTTTTTGTAGTATATAACATTAATGCGTGGCGACAAAATTTAAATGAATACATCTGCCTGGCCGCTTTGTTAATCTCTTCACTTTACACCAATTGCCAGCCGTTTGCGATTTCAACCGAAAAAGCCCCAATCCGACCGTGAACGAAAAGATGAAGCCGTTTTTTTCTATGCTACCATTTAGCGTATTCCTCCTTTATCTCATCTAAGTAACAGCCTAGTTCCTAGGTGCGCCGTCGTTACTTGTTGGCCTGATGATCATGGCCTTGTCTTCTCCGACCCAATAGTACATGTTGTAAAAGTACGAAGTCATCGACGAAACTGCTCTTTGAAGTTCTTTGTCAGATTCTGAGCAATTTAGGTTTTTGGTCAGTTGTGCCCGGGTATCAGAATAGAAATAGACATACCAGGCAACATCTGATTCTTTGGTTCCTGGTGCTATAATCCAACTTCCTTGTGTGGCCCGAATGTTCTTTAATATCTGCAAAGAGACCTTTTTGGGGAGGTGGCCATCAAACCAAGTGCTGTCGATTTGACCTTTGCCGTTAACCCTGAATTTAAATAACCCCCAGGACGGTTTACAGTCGACCGTTTCTGCACTTATCCCGGCTTCCAGTCGATCGTTCAAGCTTGTGCCTGATGCCTGGGAAAATTGAAAATTTTCCGGTTTAAAGTTTGAATTATTCCGAACCCGTGGTTTGTGGGGTTCGAGCGGCTCAAACCCTGGCTTGGGGAATAAGCCAATATTCTCCGGTGCGGTTGCCGGTTTGGAGATTTGAGAAAATGAGGAAAATTCGCATGAAACTATAAAGCAGAGAACTAATATCCATTTGTTACCGACCACTCGTTCAATCAGTTCCATTCTACAAATCGGTTAATCCACAATGTGTTTGCAATGACATAATAAAACAAATACATATATGGAATGGTGTAATTTTACAATGGCCGGGTAGGCAACCTCTCCCTTACTACGGATAAACATAATAGTGTTGGCTCCAAACGATTCCTAAGGTGAAAAAGGAAGTTCACCAACAAATGACTGTCTGAGAAACGAGGTTCTTACAAAATTACCGTCTGTAAATCTTGTTATTCATTTTTGAAGTATTGTATTCACTCTTGATGGTGATATCATAATCCAGAGTGTCATTTATAAGTGTTGCTTTGCCAATGATGCTGTACTCCAACTGATCGGCAACAAATCGGTTATTGATATCCAGAACATTATTGTCGGAAACGGTTACGTTAGGAATGTAAGTATCGTACTTAGATCGTGTAACGCTTCCATCCGGGTAAGTATTCGTAAAGAAGAAAACGATATTTACATGATTTAAATCCTGCTTAGTTATTTTCCACGTTTCGGTTGAATTTCCGGTGCTGTCTTTTTTGGATCCATAATATTCACCTACGAATTTTCCTGCCAAATCTGGCTCACGGTTTTTTCTGCAAGAAGTTAATGAACAAAACAAAAGAAACAGTAGAACTATGTTTTTCATTTAAAAGAGATTGTAGTTTACGGAGATTGAAGCCTTACTCTAATGGGGACAGTGGGCGTTTAACTTATTTATTTCTAGCTTCTTGGTAAAACGCTGCCGGTGCTAAGTCAACCAATGCTTAGTGCGGATGAAATCTAGGTTTTTTTCGCCAGTTGAACAAGGTTGTCTTGGAGATACCGTATTCACGCCAAACGCCCCTTGCTTCTCGGCCACCTTCATATTGTTTAAGGATCGCTACGACCTGGTAGTCGTATCGTTACTTTGCTAATTGTGCCGATGCACGTATCTTTGGACGTGATAGATTTTTGTGTAATCATACCTGTGAAAAAAGTATATATTTTTGCCGTTTTTTTCCTTTGTCTGTTCTGTCTGTCTTGCAGAAAGAAGTCAAAATCAGATATAGATCCTCTTATACCGGCAGATGTCTATGTCACTTTATCAAATACCTACAGTAGCTTTGGCCAATATTGGAAAAATGGTGAAATGGTAAATCTGGCTACTACTAATTCTTTCGCAAACGCCAGAGCAATTTTTGTATCAGAAAACGACATACACGTTGTGGGGGACGCCTCAGCGACTTCCAATATCGTTTTTTCTCCCTTTACTGGACAATATTGGAATAATGGGGCTGTATCAAATGTCGACGGTGGTATACCTGCTAAGCTGTTATATGACGTTGTAGTTTCTGACGGAAATGTGTATGTCTCTGGAGATGGGCTTAATACTATGCAACTCAGAATGCAAGCGGCCTACTGGAAAAATGGCGTTGCAATACCGCTCGATGAAGCTGATGTTAGAGGTTCTCGCGCGCGAGGAATTTTTGTGGCTGGAAACGATGTCTATGTAGCCGGTTCACTTAACTTCCAAAATGAAACCGCCGTTTATTGGAAAAACGGAGCAGTTGTAAATTTGGGTGATCCTCTCAACACTTCCTTCGCTAACTCAGTTGCTGTATCCGGGAAAAATATTTTTGTTGTAGGAAGTGAAGGATTTAAAGGTGGGTCCAGGGCCAGATATTGGAAAAATGGGGCAGGGAATTATCTTACAGATGGCTCAGAATACAGTTCAGAAGCAGTTGATGTAGCCGTTTCAGGTAAAGACGTGTATTGTATTGGGAACCTGCATTATTACGACAATACCAGAGTCGCAAAACTTTGGAAGAATGGAATATCTCAGAGCCTTCCCGGGGCCATTCGGGTCTCCAGTGTTTTTGTGTTTAACAATGACGTATATGTGGCAGGTGAAGGTTCTGACAATGCAATGAAGAGTCCTATGTATTGGAAAAATGGAGTACCAACTGTATTGCCAAATAATGGTAACGGGGCTTTTGCCAGTTCAATATTTGTCAAAAAACAATAACTACTATTTTAATGAAGTAGTAAGATTATACAAGAGGGATGTGCACCATGCATACTTGGGTTAGAGAAGCTTATCCACTCTTCAACCGCTCCATTAACCCCTTCATATCCTCACTGATCTTCACATCCAAGATGTTAGCATAGACCATAGTCTGCTTCAAGACCGATGTCCGAGCATCTCAGATATCGTCTCAATCGGAACCTTATTACTCAGCGTCACGGTAGTGGCAAACGTATTCCGCGCAATATGAAAAGTAAGCGTCTTCGAAATCCCACATAGGGTAGCAATCTCCTTCAAATAAGCATTCATCTTTCGATTGCTAAGTACAGGCAGCACAACGCCAGCAGCACGGCATTGCGGATTATCTTTATACGAGGAAGGAGGCGGTGTGCTCCTTCGCGGTCTTGTACCGCTTCAAAGTGAGTGGCGCGAACTCCTGGAAGACCATCGCTTCCATCTGCTCGTTGTGATGCTGAAAGACTTCCAGAATAGTGCGGGTTTCATTGCTCTTGCCAAGCAGGGCATTCTTCAATGTTTCGGCTGTTATTTCCTTGTTATCCTCAATCAGAATCTTCTTGGCCTGGTAAACTTTGGCGGTGAGCATGTCCAAGTACGCATTGAGCGTCTTTGCATCTTCCTTGTTTCCGGCTGGTCGTCCGACTGAGGAATTCCACCTTTCGGTGTTCCATAGCTTCTTGGTAGATAGCTCGGCGACCTTGCCGTCGACGGTGATTCTCAGGTAAACGTAGCGAACTGTTCCCTTCTGATTTCTGGCGGGCCTTTAAATAGAAAAGCAGGCCAAATGTTTTCTCCAACATAACACAAGCGTTTAAAAGTGGTTAAATATCGAGTTACCACGCTTGCCAATCAAGATGTTTACGCCGTAACATCTTGCTATCAATTTGTTATGCCGTTTCCAGTGAGTCTTTTTCTCAAAGTGAGTGAACTACACGAAGGACTCACTGGAAACATGGAAATTTTTGTATTTTTTGATATGATCTGAAAGACAAAAATGCCCACAAATCATTGATTTACAGGTCGTTTGTTTGACTTTGAACTTATTTCAAGGCGGCCGCCGCGCGGGAGGGAGACGGGTCTCGAGAGGCCACAAAAAAAAGGCCCTGAAAAATCAGGACCTTAATGCTCGGGAGGGAGACGGGTCTCGAACTTTACCTTTAATTAGCTACTAATCAAGGTTTTGTCTCCTGTATTTGAAGTGGACTACACGAAAGACTCACTATTTTTTATACATATAGTACAACAGTATATTTGTTATGTATAATTCTTTTAGCGAAAATTGAGGTGTTTAGGTCTGGGTTTTCGCCGGTTTTGGGTGAGTTTTCGGGTGGTTTTTGGTGTTCAAAGTTTGGAAAATGCCTGTGGTTTTTGGCGGTGGTAACTGCGATTTTGCTGGGGTAAAGTTACAAATTTCACTTTGCTTTTTAACCATCATTCTGGGGGCATGAACTTAACTTTGGGCTTTGGTAGACAGAACAAGGAGTAGAAGAACGGTTCGCCCCCGTCTTTATAGATTGTTGCCTTCCCTTTGCTCCATACATAAGTCCATGCTAAATCTCCGTTGGGTGGCGGGTTAAAGAAGACTTCGTTCGTATCTATCGGGATGTTTTGCAGGAACTCCTCCGAGCCGTCATAGTAGTAGAAAGGAACTTTACCGACGAATACCGTTCTCCTTTTGGGATATTCCTTAAAATAACGTCTATAGGCTGTCATCGTTCGAACCGTGATAATTGTACTGTCAGGTAAAATCTTATCGATTGTGATATCGTTGAGAGCACCTTCGCAATGCTCTTCGGCTAGGAATTGTTCGACGAAGTGGATGACTGAGCTGTCAAGCTGAATTGAAGAATTAATCATGTCATTTTTCCGCCCGTGGCGACAAGAAACAGACATTATTAAAAGACAGACAACGATTTGTATCTTCATTAAATTGAGATCAAATGATTTACTTCATAAGTAATCCGGATTTACTATCCCATATCTCCAAATACCGCTGCTTCCAATCCTCCGGCAAAAAAGAAGATTGTATTACACCTTCAACTCTTTTTCTCGCACCTGCAAACTTCACATAGATATTCGAAACCGCCTTTTCAGGCAGATTCAACCCTTTTGCAAAACTATCGAAATCAGCTTTGGTAATTTTCCTCTTCCTGCCATTCAAAGTAAGCGCCAGCTCGTCAGCGTCATCAGGAAAAACCAGATTTACATTAAGGAGATCATAAGCTGGTGAAAGGGAAATTGTACGGTCGCTATGGTGGATCACGGAGAAGTTCTTTAAGTGCATATCATTGTTGCCCGTGAGATAACAGAAGAGGACCAACTCGAAGAAATTTAGGGTATCCAAACCTCTATTTGTGCAGTACTGAGCAATCAGCTTACCAATCTTCTCGTAAGAACCTTTGTATTTCTGCTCCGTCAGAAATCCTGAGATCTGACAGAAATCTTCAACATGTATCTTTTGGCCCCTTTCACGATCAAAACGCTTGGCGATGTAGGCCAACTTGCCTTCAGTCGTCGGTATCAGTGCGTGTTGGCAGGCTCTGATTTTGAATAAGTCCGCCAAATGCATTGTCAAATCCTCAGTCTCGGGCATGAATTGAAATTCATCATGCTGCGGTTTCAGGATGTATTGTCCCCATAAGCCAACGATTGTTAGCCGCTCTCCTCCAATTTCCTTTTCCAGATCCACCGAAAGTTTAGGCTGAACTCCCGTGACTGCAATGCGTTTGTTAACTGTCCTGGTCGCCAGGTCAATCAATATTTGTTTGTCGAGATGCAGCTCAGGTAGCGTGCTGGTTCCAAAGAACTTTTTACAGCACCGGGCGTGATACTGTTGGTCATATTCCAATTTTTGGTAACAAAACAGGCATTTAGACACCGGCGACCTCCTCCTGCGGTAAAATGCTTACAGCTCCAATCGCATCCCGGCACAAAGCTAACAGCAGCTCAAAACGATCGTTTCCTTTCAGCTTCCAATAGTTTTGGGCTACGTTCAACAGCCAGCCTTCCGGAATGAGCCCGTCGAAGAATGGAAATAATACCCGGCTTTCAAAAGCACCACTTTGCAGAGGTAAAGTCAAACTCACAGGCATAGCGTGAGATGATCGAAGATAGGATTCGTTGTACCGAAACGTATATCCCTCATCGTTTTCCATCAGAACCCCAGCGAGTTTGTCTTTATAGTAAACAAGTGCTTGCTTAGCCATAGCATTAAGATTTAAGATCTACCACACCAGCTTCCTTCCCAAACAATGACAACACCTGGTTGACCTTGTCTAGCCGAAGTGTCTTCTTACCTTGTTCCAGGTCGCGTACAAAGCGCAAACCCACGCCAGCTTTGGATGCAAGTTCCTCCTGGGTCAAGCCGACGGTTTTGCGGCGTTCTTTTAGAAATGTTGAGAAACTAGACATGTTATACCGTTTATGATATAAATATAGCGAAATTTGCACTCCTATGCTATATCGGGTATAATCAAAATTACAGAGGTCAGTTTATACCCGATAAGGTACAGCAGTTAATCTGTCTATGTAATGTTGATTCGAAGAATAAACGGTCATCAGCTCAGGCCCTCAATTAGCTTTACGATCAGTGCCAAGCTTTCTCGCTTCGGTGCATCGTTCAGCCACGTTTTCATTAATTCCGTATCTAATTTGATCAGATCATCCTTATCGATTCTCAAGTTTTCTATCAGATATTCGATTGTAGTCTTTATTCCGGTCAACCTCAGACCTCTGGCGCTGACCACCTTGTCGAACAAGGCTTTCTCTGGTAATGCCATGAGGACATTCTGGCGATACGCAACTTCCATTTGACAAATTCCAAAGCTAAAATATGGCAATGGTAAATGTGTAAAGCTGAATGCGCCTGCCGAAGTATCGAATCGCATGGAAGCTTTTGTAGTCGCCGAGGTTGTCTCAAACACACGCTCAGGAATGAGCCCGTAGTAGGATAGCGCACTATCGAGTGAAACGTAGCTCGGGCCGAATAGGTGGTTTGCGAAAAGGAAGGGTTCAGGACGGAAAGGTGAAAGCTGTTTAGTGGGTAGATATAGGCCATCTCTTACATTATCGAGCAATCCCATTGAAACTAGTTCATTGATCTTATCAGAGGAATACTCCTGATTTTTGAGAAGCGATGTTAGCAGCTGGCGGGTTAGCGGTTGACTGGAATGACTTCGAACGCTTTGCAATAGATCCATGTTGCCGACCTCCCATTTACTGTTTGGATTTTCATTTAATTTAAAACTGTTATTTTTCACCTCAGCGAAATCGCCCATTCTCACTCAAAGCGAAAAGTAACGGGGGTTTACCCCTTGGCTGCAAATCCATGAGGCGGTTTAAGGAGCGGCGAAAGCCGCGGTAAATAGCCTCTTGGATTTGAAGTCGTCACTTTTTGCTTTGTACATTTCGTTGCGCTGAGGTAAAGGCCGAGAGCTTTTCAATCAAGGTCTTCTTTATCCACTTAGAGCTATTCCGATATAGTTTAAATATTCTCTGGCTGACAAATCCTCATTAGATATAGGGTCAATCGTAGATAGATTAGAATTAATTTGATTTTTACGTTTTATTTCCTGAGATTTAAAATGTAACCTCCACTCTATCAATGAAAGAACATTTACGTAAACTTCTGAAAGATATCTTTCTCAGTTCGCTGGCTAGCCTTTCAGTATCATCAGCATATTCTACTGAGCACATATCTGAACTTGGAAGCTCAGGGGTAGATGAAAACGAAGAGCCAAACAAATCTACGGCGCACAGTAATTTCTTATTGGATAAACCCAAGCTAACTAAGCCATTTATTTTAAAGCGATTTGACGAGTTCCATGCACTAAATCTGTCTCATAGAAGTCACCGGTCTCATAGTTCGCATCGCTCTCACTATTCGGGAAGTAGTGGCTCTTCTTCCGGAAGCAGCTCTGGATCCACATACAGAAGCCCAAGCTCTTCTTCGGGAAGTTCTGGTTCTTCAAGCACGACCCCTTCCAGCCTGTATCAGTCGACACCGTCGAGTTCATCATATCAGTCACAGCAACCAGCATTTAAGCTTGCGGATCCAAAAGTATTCAAGTTGGGAGATCGCATTATTAGATTGGGAATGAAAGGCATGGACGTGACTGAGCTTATAAATATACTTTTAAGGAAGAAGTATCTTGTTGCAGTTGATGAATCAAAGGTCTATACCATTGAAATGGAATATATGGACGTTATCCAGGATGCCATCAAGCGCTTTCAATCGGATAATGGTATCGATGCTAACGGCATTGTCAATACCCAGACAGTCTACCTTTTAAAACAGAACAATTAGCAATATGGATATGATTGTAGCCACAGACGAATTGATAGAATTCATTGTGGACGGAGAAATTTACAGTGAGACAGTAATATTCAAAACGATATATTGGCTTGCTCCAATTGCTTCATTTGATATTTCAAAGTTTCCTCCTAAGTCGTTTTTGATCGCAGCTAGGCCAAATGCAGCTTCATTTTCAGAAGAAATTAAAAAGGAAATCGAGGTTCAATTGAGAAAGGGATTGGTAGACTTCAAGGTGAGAGATCTAATCAATCAAGAAACAAATTCTGTACGTAGTATGATCATTGCCAAAGCTTTTGACAATGATGGGTCTCTTGATATCGAGCCTCAAAGTCAGATTAGTGATCCAATAGGCTTTGATCCAATCCGATGAAAAGCATCATTTCTAATACACACTCACGAAAATTCAGAAGCATATCAACGTTCGAAAGCGAGGCTGAAAGGATATATTTTCTGCTGCCTTTTAAATTCCATTCAATTAGTACAGATCGGGAGGTACTTGTGAATGAGGTAGGGGATTATTTGATAGTACCTCAGGGAACCGCAAAGGCAATAGTCAATAGAGAAATTGACTCTTCTTCCAATCTCTACCGTGATCTTGTTGCCAACTTTTTCATTAGCCCTACACCTGTACCCGAATTATTGAATGTTCTTTCTACTCGCTATCGAACAAAGAAAAGATCACTTGAAAGCTTTACGTCGCTTCATATTTTTGTAGTCACTTTAAGATGCAATCATTCCTGTCACTATTGTCAGGTTTCTCGCGCGGCCGAAAGCAAAAGCGAATTTGATATTTCATACAAAGACCTCGACGCAGGGATTAATCATATGTTCTTATCTCCCTCAGAGGAGCTAACAGTGGAATTTCAAGGTGGTGAGCCTCTCCTGGCCTTCGATAAAGTTAGATATGCTGTTGAGCGAATTCAACTGCTAAATGAGAACTTTAAAAAGGATATTAGTTATGTGATCTGTACAAATTCGACTATTCTAAATGATGAAATATTATTGTTTTGTAAGAATTATAATATCCTAATCTCAACTTCACTTGACGGACCGGCTTTCATTCATAACGCAAATAGGTTCAAGTCGGGTCGGGCCAGTTATGATTTAGTAATCGAAGGAATTAATAGAATGCGCCAAGCATTGGGTCATGATAAGGTATCAGCTTTGATGACCACTACAGCACTAAGTTTGAAATACCCCAAGGAGATAATAGACAATTATGCTGAGAACGGTTTTGGAAACATATTCCTGAGGCCAATAAGCCCGTATGGTTTTGCTCTGAAGAATCAAAGAAAGAATCACTATCAAACAGCAGAATTTCTCGACTTTTACAAGCAAGGATTAGAACATATCTTAAATCTTAACGCGCAAGGTGTCTTTTTCAAAGAAGATTATACCTCTATAATTCTTCAAAAAATCCTTACGCCCTTCACTGGCAACTATGTGGATTTGCAATCACCTACGGGGTTAGTCGGTAGCGTAATTGTTTTCAACTATGACGGCTTTGTCTATGCGTCAGATGAATCTAGAATGCTAGCTGAAATCAAAGATTATACCTTTCAACTCGGCCACATCTCTCAGTCTTATGAAGAATTGTTCTTGGGAGAAAAGGCGAAACAATTTTTTGACAATGGTATAGCAGAATGTCTGGCAGGTTGTAGCGATTGCGCGTTTTTAACCTATTGCGGAGCCGATCCGGTTCTCCATTATGCTACGCAAAATGATATGCAGGGACATCGTGCGTTCTCCATATTTTGCAAAAAAAACATGGAGATCATTCGCTACCTCTTTGAGATGCTTGACATCAGGAAGGGATATGTTGAATCGACATTCCAATCGTGGATACATAAACCGGCAGCATAGTCATGATGGAACTTAGATCAAAAGGAAAACCCCTTTCTTTCACACAACCAATCATAGGCAGAATCACTTATGGCCTAGCTGCCGAATCATCCATTTTAATAGATCATAGTCTCGATAATACCGATGTCAGCGATAGGCACCTGGCTGTGCTTACAAAACGTTCAGTCACAACACATTTGAGTCCTATTATTCACTCAATACCCTCTATTCAACCTTTAAGTGAAGGTGACGTCATAATGATGCTGCCGAATGGAATAATACAGACACTATTTCGAGTCAACTCTTTGGATAACACATTATTTACTACGGATAGATGTAATAGCAATTGTTTGATGTGCTCCCAGCCACCAAAAGACATTGATGACATCGAATACTATTATAATGTGAATCATCAGGTCATAAGTCTGATTCCCCCCACCACTGAAATCATTGGGATCACGGGCGGAGAGCCTACGCTTATGGGGAAACGCTTTTTCGACATGATTAGCCATATAAACCGAAAGTTACCAGCTACAACAATACATATATTGACCAACGGCAGGTCGTTCGCATGGAAAAACTTTACGGCCCGGTTTGAATCTGTGAATTCCTCAAATCTCGTCTTAGGAATTCCATTGTATTCCGACTACTACGTGGATCATGATTATATTGTTCAAGCCTCCCATGCGTTCAATCAGACTGTTTTGGGCTTGCAAAATTTAGCATCCATCGGAGCTAGAATAGAACTTCGCGTCGTGCTGCACAAACTAACTTTTAAAAGATTGCCAGAACTGGCAAAATTCATTTTCCTTAACTTGCCTTTTGTCGAGCAGGTTGCATTTATGGGACTAGAGTATACAGGTTACACACCGCATAATGACAAACTACTTTGGATTGATCCTTTGGAATATGCCGACGAGCTGAATATAGCTGTAACTTACCTAAATAATAATGGTATAAATGTTTCCATCTACAATCATCCATTGTGCTTATTGCCAAAATCAATGTGGAGATTCTCGGTAAAGTCAATTTCTGACTGGAAAAGGCATTTTCTGCCAGAATGTGACAGGTGCCTCGTGAAAGCGGATTGTGGCGGAATTTTCGCGACTTCGAGAAAAGTAAGTTTAAATATAAATCCTCAGTAAAAGGCATGTCAAGAGATTATTTTCGACCGATAGCTTTACTGATGTTTTGCTTACTACTTATCAATCCAGTTTTGTTGTTCTTAATTACAAAGAACTTCTTCTTTGTGTTACTAAGCGAAGCTGTCATGTTGTTGACCTTCGCATTTGTAATTTATAAGGTGCCAAGATTACAGGTGTATTATTTCAATTTTGTTTTTTTGATTGGCATTTTCATTCAAGCAGAGGCAGTTTTTTCCTTTGTATTTGCTGATTACAACATCCGAGATATCTATTCGGTAGAAAGGCACTACTATTTTAATAAACCGCTACTGAGGGAAAGATTTGTAGACAAAGAATTCATAGTTGATTATGTCACGAATGCTCAGGGTTATAGAATAGGTTCGGAGGATGATCCTGAGACGACGGTAGAAAAGGTTGACTGGTTGTTTCTGGGTGATTCGTACACACAAGGTGCACAAGTGTCAAACGAGCAGCTGTACACATCGCTACTGTACAGAGACTTTCCTAATAAGATAATTTTGAATGCAGGCATCAGCGGCTTCGGTATCGCTGACGAGTACCATTTTTTCAAGCAAAAGGGGTATAAACTTAAACCCAAAAAGGTCTTTCTGCAGATCTGCAATTTTAATGATTTCATGAAGGTCGAAGAGCGCACAAGCAATCTCACCGACTATTTCATGAACTACTCTAACTTTTACCGTTACCTCGTTTATCCTATCAAATTCGCTAATCCCGCTCAACTTCCTTTGGGCCGATGGACGGAGCCATTTTATCCTGGCCAGCAGGCTAACGCTGACTACAACATATTTTACAAACAGCAATCAAAACAAAAGAGGCAGGATCTCAAAAATTTTGAAGAATTTCTTGATAAGCTATCCAAAGATGTCATTAAGGCTGGAGGGGAATTGATTGTTTTACAAATCCCTACCAAAGAGCAACTATACTACCATTACTTGGCAGAAGTCGTGAGCAACTTTAAGCTGGATATTAGGCAGTTGGATATGCACCTGCCAAACAAATTTTTGAACGACCTGTGCAATAGCAAAAAAATCAAGTACCTGGATTTGTTTGAAGCTTTTAGCACGGTGGAATCTGAGGTGTTCTATCAGTACGACGAGCATCTGAATGCTGCTGGTCATATGGCCATGTCGTCAGCGATAGGAAAATTCATGAAGAGTGATCGCAGCTCCATCCAATATCTAAGTAAACATAATGCAGGTGACAGATATCCTAGTTTTAGCAGTGATGGTCAATCAATGTGTTTCCAGTCTGTGAGAGATCAGAACATGGAATTGTTTATATCGGACGTGGATATGACCAATGAATCCAGGCTGACTTTTAACCAAGTCGACGAGCTTCATCCGTCATTCTTAGAGGGAGATTCCAAGATCATTTTTACCGAAGGTGACCAAGACATTGGCGATACGAAATTAAGCATTTTGGATATTGGCGGAGGCACGAGATCTTACTTGGATAAAGATTACTACGGAGCAATACCGTCTATCGGAAAGCAAAATACACTAGCTTACGCTCGTTGGAACAAAGCTAATGATGGCAGAATGACTAACCCGGTAATTGTGTCTAGTGACTTAGCATCCGGAAAAACACGCATGATAACAAATGATGAGTATGAGAGCTGGCGGCCCGTTCAGTTTGGTGATTCACTAGTTTACATATCAAAGCGTGGTCGTATTTTCAACTTATATATGTATAGTTTAAAGACTCAAAAGGAAAGCCAACTCACCAATGGCATCCATGAGATATGGGATCCAAATTTTTCGCCGCATGGAGAGAAGTTGGTGTTTTCCATGAATGTTGATGATAACTGGGATTTGTTTATTCTTGATCTTAGGACCAGGAAATCTACCCGGATGACTAAAACACCCGGTGACGAATGGGATCCTGTTTTTTCACCAGATGGACGCTATATCTATTTTGCTGGTGTTTTTGGATTGAGAAATGGTATATATCGCCTACCTATTTCACAAAAATAAATCACTATGGATTTGTACTCGGCGGAGCATCTAGGTATAATTCTGCCGATAGAAGTAATCCTCTTTTACATACTTCCAATTCGCTTTCGAAATTACTGGCTTGCATTCGTTAGTCTTGCCTTTCTGTCGACCTATAACTTAGCAAGCGCTTTAGTTGCTATAGCTGTCACATTAGTAATTCTTATTTGTAGTAGGCTATTAGTTTTATCAAAAGAGGCTAGCGCAAAGTACTGGCTATCAACAGGAATTGCCTTAGTGCTCGCATTGCTTATACTTTCCAGGCAGGGGAGCGATCGCATATTTGGGGTACAATATAGTTGGGTAGGAATATCCTATTACAGCTTAATGGCAATTGCCTATCTAATCGAGGTTAAGGTTGGAAGATTGAAGATCTTGCCAACCTTTCATAACCTCCTGCTATACATTACCTTTTTCCCTCAGCTGCTGGCTGGCCCAATTGACAATTCTCTTAAACTCCTTATTCAATTGAAAGATGGAGTTAACTTTTCAAGGCACAGGACTTGGATTGCTGTTAAGCACATGATTTATGGCCTTTTCTGTAAATTAGTTCTGGCAGATCGGTTGTCGGAAATTGTTGAACCTGTTTTTGATGGTAATGAAAAAATTGAAGCCTTGAACCTATTCCTGGGCTCGATTGGCTTTTCTATGCAGATTTACTTCGATTTTCTTGGTTATACCTATCTCGTTATAGGAATAGCAATGCTATTTGGGCTGAATCTAACTCAGAACTTTAATAAGCCTTATGCTGCAAGTAATACCAAAGATTTTTGGAAAAGATGGCATATATCGTTGACTGAATGGTTTCGGCGATACATTTTTATTCCGTTCGGTGGCAATAGAGATAAAAAACGCTTACCGGTTCTAATAGTTTTTGTATTCATATTAAGCGGCTTCTGGCACGGGTTCTCTTGGAACTTTTTAGTTTGGGCTTGTATGCATTCCTTTCACTACCTCATCGGCATCTATATGATGAGCCACTCTGAGACCGCTACAAATGGTTTCTCAAAAATGATAGCTTTTCTAAAATGGGTTGCCTTCCTACTTTGGATCAATCTAACCTGGATCGTATTTCGAACTCACGATTTGCGGACATTAGTGAGTCGACTGGCTTTTAAATTAACCACGGAAGTTACATTAACGTATTCCGTTTTATTGTTAACGGCAGCCCTTGCTTTTTTAGTAATAGATCATAAAGGCATTCCATCTAGAATTGCCAGTTCAAATGCCCACAAAGGCAGGTTATTGTGGGCAGAGGTGGTCTTTATTGACTTCCTGCTACTTGGTCTCTTCTTGCTAGGGGGTATTGGCACAAAGCAATTCCTATATTTCAAATTTTAAGGCAAAAACTTCACTTGCTTCCATATCTAGTTAAATCAATATTCCAAGAACTGTTTCAACTTTTTGACAAAGAGATTGGTATTAATCCTATATTTCTCACCCTTCACCCAGAAATTTACATACTCAATGCCAGAACCATCCCCATTTCCGGATTTACGAAAGCTTATGAAGCAATCTTTAGAGACAGTGTAGTCATGATACACCTCTTCGCTTGATCGAGGCTTTTCCTTTTTTAGCCTGTCTTGAAGTGTTTTGTAATTTGTCAAAATCGCGCTGCATTGATCCAGATCTAGCTGAATGTAGTCGATGTAAGTTTCGGCCTCAGTGATGGTTCCTGCCCGACTACTGATTTTTCTAGTTATGTAAGATCTATCAGCACCGATCACCAAGCCTTTTTTGAAATTGAACTTGTAACCGGTTAATTCCAAATACCTTCCAGTGTTAGCGGTGTTACCCTTGAATATGCTGTAAGTACGAATGCTGGACGTATTTTCCGGTTGATGATCTTCGATATTGTTCTTGATATACTGCTCGGTTATATATCGAGAACTTTTGCAGGAAATTTGTGATAGAAAAATGGAGATAAGGACACATGCAAGGAAAAATTGTTTCATAGAGGTAGTTAGGTGAATTTACAACTGCCCAAGCTGACTCGAATTTCCTTCTGATCAAAACCATTAAATCAGAACTGATCAAGGGATTCAATTCTGAATGGCTTGATCAAAACTTATGTTACCGCGCATTTTCTCAAAACCCCATCGAAAACCCTTTCTGCTTCTTCCTTTTCTGCTTCTTCAACTGGTTCGGCACATACTCACCATCCTTGACGGGAGACAACAAAGATTCAAGAGACTTATCATTCTCTAACGAAGTAATACTTCCGCCATGGTAAGCATTCCCCACACCAGTAGCATAGCCCAAATCCTTCACAATCCTTTCAGATTTTTGCTGATGAAAAGAAAAATCTGTGTCTGGGCACCACTCGGTAATCCCCTTCGCGCTGTATTCTTTGCCTAGTGCGCTTCCGTTAAAGACGGCTTTAGTTCGATGATCTATGAAAGTAACACCGTATAGAGCACCCTCTTCGCCTCGCCGGAGCACTATATCAATAGAGTCCCGAGAAAGGTTCTTGGCTAGAACGGGCAGAGTCGGATTCTTCAAGCCATAGCGCACCATGCTAATGCCGTTTTTAATTCGCAAAAAACCACTTTGGCGAGCCGTTTCGTTTTCAAGAAAAAGCCTCTGAAGGTGTTTTTGCGTAGGTTTAAAATGAAAGTCGCTAGCTTTGATCGGCACGCCAACTTTATTGCCATTCTTATCAAGCACCCGATACAGAATTCCATTATTCTTTCTGATCCTGGAATCCTGAGATCCGATGTCTGCGGCTACATTATATTGGTTTAGCACTGCATTCAATTCGCCAATTGTTGTGAATTTGTAATCTTTCAAAATCTTTTCGAGCACATTGGCAATGGCCTTCTTGGTTTCTGATTTTCCATACTCTGCTTTGAGGCTGACCGGCTTCAAATTAAACTCCTGCGCTTTTCGATCTTGTGCCTTCACCAAACCAAAATCTATCTCAATCTCTTTCCTGGTTTTCTCCGATTGATTTTTGCCCAGGTTGTGCAGCGAGATCCGGCTACCATCTGCTTTGATGTTGGTTGTCACTAGATGGACGTGAGGGTGACCGGCATCCCGATGTTCGTATACGAGCGCGGGTTGTTTCTCAAATCCGATACCCTGTAAGTAGGCTTTTGAAATCTCCGCGAGCTGCTCTTTGCTCAGCTTTTCCGACGGATCAAAGTTCAAGGAAATGTGAACCGTATTGACCTTGGTCCTTTTGTTTAAAGCCAGTTGCCACTGAATCCGGTTCAGCTTTTGATCAAAGCTCAGCGCATCCGCATCCTTTGGATAGTTGATAGCTGAAATGCATTCCGCATGTCCCTGTTCCAGTTTGTTCTCATTGTATTGCAGCACAGCCCGAAGCCGACTGCTGGTGTGGATCACTGCAACCATTGGTCTGCCAGTTTATCGGTTTGCGATTTGATTTTGTCCAGAACTGAAAACAGGAATGTTTTTTCAGCTTCGTAGCTAGATATCCAAGTTCTAAATTCAGAAATCTGGTTGACAGCATTGAGGCGTCTTGTCGCTTGGTTGAAGTTGTTGCCAAGCCGGTTGAGCTCTTCGCGCAGCTCCGACAATTCACCAATCATCTGATCTTGCGAACCGTTCCTTTCGATCACAGTAACCGGCCTGTTGAAGATCAAGAGCCTTAAAAATTCACTTAATTTTCGACATGTGGTGCGACCACGTTTGGCTTCCAATGCGGCGTATTCTTTGGGTGTTAACCGGAAGATTACTTGCCTTGTCTTGTTCGATTTTTCTTCTTTCATCACGATCCTATCTACACTTTCAAACATTAAAAAATCCTTTACAAACCTGGACCGACTTTGGAGGGGAAGGCCAGATCGGGTGCGCAGCAACCGGCGATTGTATTACAATCGTACATCTGGCCAGACGCGCAAAGCAGGCGGCTCATTTCGATTTCGAGTTTCCGAAGCTAGTTTATAGAAGTGAGATTTTCCCATGCTGAGTAAATTTGACTTAGGGTAGAAGCTTTGAAAGCGGCAGTCTGGCTGTCTGAAAAAAGTCAAATTTGGTCGAAAACAGTCGAGAATGGTCGAGTTTGGTCTAAGGGATAGCTTCCCGAAGACGCTGATGCCCATAGCTAAACAACTCCCCTACCTAGGACGGGTGTGTTTTCGATCAAACGGTGGGGTTTAACTGTACTCTCTCTGCCTGCCGGGGTGATTAACTTAAGGCAAAAAAACGGTGATAAATGAGTTCATTTCAGTTGTACATTAAATCAAATTACCGTATTTAGTTGGCTTAGGGTTAAAGTGTAATTTGAAATGATTTTTAGCTAGACAAGCGTTTCGAAAAATGAGCAGAACTAAGACCTGCAATTTGATGCTCTAAAAAGGCAGGTTACGAGAAGATTTTTCATGAGAAGATATCGGGTGCATCTAAGTAGCCGCCGGAGTATACGAAGACGGTTTAGAGTTAAGAAGAGGAGCCGTAATTATCGTATGGCGAATAGATCGCCTGGGCCGAGCAACTTTTGCACTAATCAAACTCATGGTTGAGTGGAATGCGATGGGGGTAGATTTTCTGAGTATATTGAGGGAACTGATACGTCCACCCAGATGGGCAGTTTATCGTACATACCTTTTAAGTGGCACCCGTACAAAAAAATCCGCTTAGAAAATGTCCAATACCTGGCTGGATACCCGAAAATCGGCTCAGTGTCATCCGATTTTCAGTAGCATTTGTGCTATCTGCCTATGTAAAGTACAGATATAATTCTTTCTGACATTCTTTTGTCGCTTGTGACAATCTCGGCCGAGCCCTTCATACCATTACGATACAAAAGATCTTGGTTGTAAGATGTTTTTAGTTGATATGGTAAGGAGACATAGCCCCAATATAGGCTATCGGCACGCGGAACCAGGGAAATTTTGCTGAGATGCCCCTCAAGGACTCCGTATTCTCTGTATGGGTAACCATCCAATTTAACTATGACACGTTGGCCTTCGCGAATTTTTCCAAGGTTGTTTTGAGGAATGCGAACTAATCCCTGGACGGTTTCAGTTTTTGGCTCCACTGTTAAAAATTCCTGGCCAGTAACCAAAAATTGTCCCTCTGACCAGGGGGCAGAAAATGACACTTTCCCAGCGACCGGCGTTGTCAGTACAAATTTCTGCTTCCAATCATAAATACTGCTTTCCAGAGACTGAAGTATTTGTGAAAAGTCATTTTTTTGCTGGAATACAGCATTATCCAGTTCCATAATTTCTTTTCGCTTGGCAGTTTGAGATGATTGGTTTTGGATCATTGCAGACGCCAGGTTTTTGAGAGGAATTTGCTTTGCCAATGCTTTCGCTTCCTCTCTTTTATATTCCAGTATAGGAATTACCTTTTTTTTATACAACGTTTCCTGAATTCCGAACTCCTGCTCCGCAAGCTCATATTCTCGCTGCTGGAGACTGACTTGTTCGGAAAGGTTTTTTTCCAGGTAACCCAGATCTTCGAGTTCCTCTAGTAATAATACCCTTTTCTGTTGGTAAAACCCGTTTTCTAGAAAGGTCCCCAACTCGTTCAACTTTTGACTAAAAATCTGAAAATCCCTCTGGACTTCGCCCAACATGGTATACTCCGCACCATTCCAGTTTTTCACTACTTCCCAACGTCCTTTTGAAATTGAGCGATTAAATTCGTGAACGGCCTTACCCAGTTTTAAAACTTGAATAGGATCAGCCGTTGTCTCACAGTAAGCCAAAAGTTGTCCCGCCCTCACCTCGTCGCCGTCAACAACTAGCAACTTTTTAAGTTTTCCGTCGCTCCTAACAATTACACCGCGGGGTGGATCGCTAGCTGTGAGTGAAAATGGGGCAGTAACAATATCTGGATATTTGATAATCCAACAAGCGGAAATCAATATCACAAAGAATAAGAAGAACAAGGTAATTCCCCAACGTACTAGCCAGTTAGGTGGACTACTGATAATCTCATACACCTCATCACTCCTGATTTCGGAAAAAAAACCCGGTAAGTCTTTATGATACTCAGTTTTGTGCATTGTAATCCTCTTTGAAATGTGTCCGTACACTCAAATTCCATTCACAGTATTGCTATCCCTCTGCCAGTTCCAACTGATTGCTTACCAGCTCGAAATATTTGCCTTGTAATGCTACCAGATCTCTATGTGTTCCGACCTCTACGACCTCTCCCTTGTCGAGCACCACAATCTGGTCTGCATGCTTAACCGTACTCAGCCTGTGCGCTACCACAACGACAGTTTTTCCCACAAAAAATTCCTTGAGATTTTGCATAATGATCGCTTCGTTGTTGGCGTCTAATGCATTGGTTGCCTCATCAAAAAGCAATAGCTGCGGATCTTTGTAAACGGCCCTGGCTATCAAGATGCGTTGTTTTTGTCCTTGGCTGATCCCATTTCCCTCTGCCCCTATGCGCGTGTGATACCCTAACGGAAGCGATTCGACGTAAGTGTGGATATTGGCAGTGCGGGCTGCATGAAACAACTTTTCCTGTTGAATAACTTCTTCGTGAACAGCGATATTCCGCGCAATTGTATCTGAAAATATGAACCCGTCCTGCATTACAACACCGCACTGCGAGCGCCATGCCTTATGCGAAATGGATTTTATACTCATATTTCTCTCACTGGTAAGTGGAAACGGACAATCACCTGAGTCAAACGTTTGTTTGTTACTCAGTAAAATTTTACCATGCACAGGCTCATAAAACCGAAGCAAAAGCTTGAGTAACGTAGTTTTCCCACTTCCACTCGTGCCGACAATGGCAGTTGTTTTACCAGACCATATGTCGAGTGTGATATTTTTTAGCACAGGCTCATTTCCTGCCCCTGGGTACGCATAGCTCAACTTTTCAACAGAAATATGCCGTTTGTGGTCCCATGTCGAGCGCGTTTGAATATTTTCGGGCTCCTCGTCATCCAATGCATGTATTTCATTTAGTCTTTCTACGCTCATCTGCGCATCTTGCCACGCCTGCAAGAAGCTGATCAGCTGCTCTATCGGTGCGTTAAACTGTCCCAGAATATATTGGATGGACACCATTCCGCCCAGTGTGAGTTCTCCATCAAGAACAGCCTTGGCAGCAAGGAACGTTATGAATACATTTTTACCATTGTTGATAAGTACAGTCCCCGCCTGCTGGATTTGTGACAGCGACAAATTCCTGATGTTCCACTTGAAAAGTTGCACCTGAATCCGTTCCCACTCCCAGCGCTTCAATGTTTCCGCCCCCGCAAGCTTGATATCCTGCATGCCCTGTATCAGTTGCACTATTTTGCTCTGATTTTTCGATGATATCTCGAATCGTTTCGTATCCAACTTTCTCCGTATTCTTAGAAACAATATCACCCACAACGCGTAAAGTATCGAAGTGCAAATCGCCAGAATAAAAATGGTAATGTTATACCAAGCCAGAATGACTCCAAAAATGGCCAGATTAAAAAGAGAGAAAAACGTCCCTAATGTTTGTCCCGTCAAGAAAGACTCGATGCGGTGGTGATCGCCTATTCTTTGCATGATGTCGCCAAACTGCTTCGCGTCAAAGAACGCCACTGGCAAGCGCATTAGCTTCGAAAGAAACTCAGCCAAAATTGTCAGATTAAGTCTAACACTGATGTGAAGGAGTATCCAGCTTCTGAGAAAATCAACTGCTGACATACTGAACATTAACACGAGCTGAGCGATGAGAATAATGTAAATAAAGGGAAGGTTCCGTGTGCCGATCCCCACATCAATCACCGATTGAGTGAGGAATGGCAACAAAACAGACAAACCTGTCCCGATCGCCATCCCCAGCGCCAACTGAAACACAAGCCTCTTATAGCGCCACAAGTAGCTGATCAATTCCTGTAACTGCAGTCCCCGCCCTTTTTCCTCCTCTTCTTGATAGAATCGTGGAGTAGGTTCCAACAACAAAACAACGCCCTCTTTATCTGTGGATCCTCTCGTGCTGAGCCACTTAAGCTCAAACTCCTCCTGCGAATATGACACCATTCCGGAAGCAGGATCTGCAACGGTAAAAACGGCCTTTTTAGAAATCCTGCTTTCCGTTTCGTTGTTCGTAAATCTCTGTTCGTGCATCCCAAAAGTACCAAACCCCTCCGATGCAAACTCATTCAAATCTCTGGGTACATTTCTCCCGCCCCGAATCGCATCTAACATACCTTTCCCTAGCACAGCCTGACGCTTTTTGACACCAGTTAGCACTACAAAGTGATTTTGGCCCCAATGCAGGATACACGGGAGTGGTGCTTCTTTAATCAATCTGCCGATACTGATCTTTACGCCCAGCGTTTTGAACCCCAAACTTTCCGCAGCTTCGGCTATCCCAAGCATAGACACGCCGTCTCTGCTGATATTTGCCTTTTCCCTCAATGTTTGGGCTGTGTAATGCATGCCATAATATTTGGCTACCATACGAAGACAGGTGGGGCCACAATCCATTTGATCCAACTGGCGGTAACAACTAAATTTCCCGTTCATGCTAGCGGATATCGAGTAGTATATTTGCTTTAGCCCAGGCACCTAAGGTTACCGAGTAGAAGTAATTGTTAAGTTCCGTTTTATCATAAAGTCGCCTTCGCAGATTTGCACGCAGCAATCTGTTAAATAATATTTCGCATGCGGCCAGCTCATCTTTTACAATACCTGTACCGTTCATTAATCGGACGTACAAATCTTCTTCGTAGTCAGTTAATACTGCATTAAATAGCTTTAACTGATTAAGTCTGATCCGGTCAGCATATTTTAGTTGCTCTGCAGCCTTTGTGAAAGATATCTGTTTATCGTGCACACGATATCTGATCAGATAGTCTGGCATATTGATTACTCTGAATGACCTGGAACATTTTACCACAAAATCATAATCGGCAGCATATACATATCTTTCATTGTAAGCGATTCTATATTTTCTGAGCAGAAATCTTCGAACGAACATGCTGGGATGAATAACCATATTGTCACCTAATAATCCCACCTTCAAAGAGGCATAACTATTAACCCGATCGATTTTACCGGTGCCAATCCCCACTTCATCAACCAAAGTCCCGCAAGTGCCAGCCAAACCTATTTCGGGATGATTTTCCATAAATTCCCATTGTTTGCGTAGCCGATCCGGCTCAGAAATATCATCCGCATCCATAACACATATATATTTCCCTTTTGCCATTGCAGTACCGAAATTCCGGCACGGGTAATTTCCCGTGTGACTCGTACGCTGATATAGCTTGATCCGTCGGTCGGATATACCCATTACCTCTGAAATAGTATTGTCGGAAGAACCATCATCAACAATGATCAATTCAAAATCAGAAAACGTCTGTCCCAAAATACTTACAACTGACTCCCGTATAAAATTGGAGCTGTTAAAGCAAGGCATAATTACGGATACAGAACAATCAAATTGCATAGTGCATCAAAGCATATTTATCATATGCCTTTTTTATCTTTTGAAGTCGGTTGTGGGAATCCAGATACATACTGTTAAGCAATCCAGCATATATATTCTGATCTTGTTCATCAATACAAAGGCCAAAATCGTGCTGTGTGCATAAAAATGGAAATGCCACCATCTTATTTGCGGATAGTTCCGATATAAACCGTTCCATCGATTGTTCCCAGCTGCAATCTCTATCAAGTATGCGTTGAAAACATTTGCGGAAAAAGACCACAAATGAAGAAGACCGGTAATCGTTTATCCAGAACCTTATGTCAGATACCGGAAGCGCGTAGTCAAAACCACCGCTTACGCCTCCAAATAATATATCACATCCTTGCGTATGCGCTTCCATAATGTGACAAAACAGCATGTCCCGTGAATAGGAATCCGTAAACTGTAAGTCACTGCGCCCGACCACAATGACGTCGTCTCCATCAGTTAGTCCATTCTGGAAAATATTCCGAAAACTTTCTAGGACCGATGCATTATCACTATCATACTTGCCATTATTCAGGTATCTCACTTCAAATTCTGATTTTCCAAAAAACTGTCGGCTAATGTGGTCGCAATGTCTATCATTCTTTGATATATTCAGAATATATACTGGAACGCTTATATTTTCGATATCCCCTTTTAATACTAAAGCCGGGCAATTCGAATAGTACTTTTGATTATCAAGCAAATATCTGGTAGTATCGGACGCATCACGAAACAACCCATCAACTCTCCGCAGGCTATTATTCAATACCGTAACATCGGAATAGCCAAAATCCTTCTGTATTGAAATAAATGGATATATCATCAATATACGATCCGATAATTCTGTTAACTTGTAATCCAGCGAATCTATTTTGTGAAAGTCCGCATTTAATAATGTCGTGTAAAACGATTTATATACTATTATGAATTGAGTTCCGGTAAATCCATCCAGCCACACGAGTCTATCCGAAACTTTAAACAAGCTACTGACAGCGCTCGCCCCGCCAATCAAAACATCCGCACCAACCTGTCTTCCTTCGTTAATGCATTTATTTAGTACTTCGTAAGAATAGTGAACCGTAAACTCATGATCATCCTCACAAATGATAACAAAATCGCTTTCATCGCTATATACCTCTTTTATTATATTGCAAACACTCATCCATAATCCTACTGCACCCACTTTATCTTTACAAGCATTAAAAAAGACAGGCGAAAACTCAGTTCTTGCCTTGAATTGCCACTGGCTATGTGCTAACCTGTCGACCCTCTCTGAAAGATTGATTATGTATACGGGGAAACAACCGATGTTATTCATCTATAAAACTGATCTACAAAATTATCTTAGGAACCTGCCAACAGAAAAACGCTCATTTTAACAGAATGTAATCCGCCTGTCCTTTTGAATTAATAGAGCCTCCCCTACTAATCCAAAAGGACTCATTGAATCAATGATAGACTTATTAAATGCAGATAGGACAATATTTCAATGTTGCTCCCTGACCACATATTGGTGTGGTTCCCGCCCTAAAATTGACGCACTGACTACATCCCGCCCCATTGCAACACTGATAGCAATTATTGGTAGATCCGCTTCCACTGCCACTTCCGCTTCCCCCTACCAAGCCCCTTAGTTGCTCGCGGGTGAGAATCTCCAAATTGCCAAAATTGATTGCGTCTAACTTTAACTTTTTCATGATACTAACATGTTTTAATTGATTGATTAAGACTTTGCCACCTGGCAAAGAATTTCGTTAGCTATTAACTATGCAGAGAGAAAAAACCGGAGATCTGCAACACTATATACATCTGGCAGCTGATAGCCATTTACAAAGAAAGTCGGCGTAGCAAATACCTGGGTTTCGTCACACCAGGACTTCATTGCATTAACTTTATCATTTTGTTTCATCAAGCGCTCGCCGGCAGGATACTTTTCTGCGAAGGACGGATAGCTCATTTCCTCCTGGTGATACCAGTCTTTAAGTGCCTTGTGTACGCCGTCTGAGCCGAATTCTTCTTGTATTGCCAGAAAGTGTCTTACAGGTTCTCTCCTGACATCGGAATCTTCCACAGACGCAGTGAATATTATCTGAACCTGAATGTTATGGTTGTTCATCATAAGTTCTTCAAGCGGAAGATGAGCTTTTGCACAAGGCTCGCAATAAGGGTTACAAACTTTAATTATTTTGTTTTTAGCATTTCTATTGCCTAATGTGATACCCAGTCCTTCCGAATCACTCTGAATTTGTTTTTGTTTGGATAGAAGCGTTTCAAAAATCTGCTTGTTATATTTTAGCCTGCTAAGGCTAAATATTTTATTTCTTGTCAATTGACTTCTCTTCAACGACGGTATCAATATCATTAAAATGGCAGCAGGCAGCGTGTAACAAAAAACTATCACTCTAATATCTACAAGTATCAAATTATTGAGAGATAATATATTTGATCCGAAACCAGTTATAGAGATAAATTGTAGACCCAAGGTTAACTGAACAGAAAGGCAAAGTATACACCACTGTTTAGCAACTTGCCATTGGTAATAAAGAGAAAATAGAATGTACGGAACAGAAAATAAACTTAGCCAGCCAATGATGAAAAGAACGGTTGTACTGGTAGCAGGTAATACTAACAAAGACATAAAACTGCCTGAAAAATAAGTAAACCCTATGGCGCCCCAACTAACACCCCACAGTTTTGAGCTTTTTGAGTGAAGTATTTCGTTACAGCTGCTGCTCTCTCCGGCCTTACACAATTGCTTTATAAGTGGATTTGCGTTATCAATTTCATGAAGCAATATGAGAGATGTTGCAACAATTCCCGTAATTGTTAAAACAAAAAGAAATAAGGTGTTGAATGCCGATGATCCATTCAGCATAAATCCTTCAGCGATTCTTGAAGCAGCGGCAATAATAATCAATAGCGAGCTTGCGAAAAGACCTAAAATGTGCAAAGACTTAGAATTTCTCTTTGTAATATAATTTGGTTCATCTCGGCCTTGTTGTCCATCTACAACCATTACCACTCCTGATTCCCAAACCTCAGACAAATCCTCATTTCGCAGTATTTTACTTTTACAACTATCTGGATCGTAATACTTCACAAAACTTTCATCTGCCGATAGTAAAATGACAAATTTCGAGTCATAGCTATTCGTATCCAAAGGCAGGATAGCGGGTAAAGGGATTTGATTGATTTTGCTTATATCTGTCCTAAAACAAAGACTATCGATTCCGTATAAAGTTAGGGTTTCTTTAATGCTCAGTAAGCTCGGATAATCTGGATGTTGACGAAGATCGTTCTCTACAGTACGATCTGTTACTCGTATTTTTAATTCCTTTAAGAGCTTGATGGTTATTTCGATAACACCCTCTTTTGGGAAATATTTGTTGATCAAATTCATAATATAGGCCCGATATATAATAAAAATGTATTTTTTTCTGACATTACATAGTTATTGATTGTAGTATCAGCAAACTTACACTAAATCGGTTTAATTCTTTCAACAGGAAGTATTCAATATGATATAGAATTGTGATCATATTGAATTACTTTAAATTAGGTAGTCAAATCATATGGCATAGCACATATAATAGTACCAAGAAGTATATGACAATGGAGATTGCAGTTGAAATAGGGAAAATATAGAAAAAGTTTCTTCAGTTAGTATATTATGTCTATTGTTAGTCGCTAGAACAGACTGCTTCAAATACTAATTTGCTGAGTACATATTAGTAAAAAGTATGCATTTGTGATTTATTTGCCTTCCCCAGGAGATACATAGATAGGATTTTTGGCTAAATATCCGACTTAATATCTAAGGGAAAATCGTCAAAGTGAAGAAGAATTTAATTGATTATTAATCGTACAGGTAAGGTTTACAATTGCTTCTTTCAAAGAATCAAAATTTTCAATAACGATACCGTCTTTCTGGCGCTGATATAATAAAACTGCCTCTTTGATGTTAAATACGTTTTTACTAAAATCCAGCAACTCCCTTATAGTTATATGCCCACCTAAGTATGCTACAAAGCTTATTGGGCACACTTCTATCGCTTCTGCAAGGGCATTCAACATCTTTAGAGATGGTGAGGATCGTCCGTGTTCCCAGCCTAAATAAGTGCTTTGAGAAACACCAATCCTGTCTGCTACGGTTCTTGTACTAAGATTTTTGGCATCTCTAATTAGTCGAAGGTTTAGTTCATTAACCATGGTGATAAAGATTGTTTGTGGCCAAAAGTTACAATAAAATAAACTTAAAATGCAATAGCAACATTAAAATTATTTGATAGTTATAATACCGAACATCGACTACAAATTCATTGCATATTGACATTACATTTCAATCAAACTTATAGTATAATATTACTGTCACTGATTGCATCCACCAATCGATTACCTGAACCTTCTTAAAAAATCCCGCTTATTGTATTTTGTGAAAGGAAGATAGAGTTGATTGTATAGCTTTACAGTATTTGTAGTTTTACGGATAGGGTAAATGCCCCATGGTCAGCATAACGCCTGTTATCGAAATTTTGTACCCGTCGGCGGATTAGGGGATGCGTCGCATTTAGCCTGATCTCACGTTTATTCTCAGTTACTTGATTTTGTGGAAGAACAATGCAAGTTGCACAAAGCCTTCTAGGCGTCAAATGCACTGCCCGCTCCATTCGGCTTCGCTCCCGTATTAGTGTTGCCTTTTCGGCCTTCTGCTTTGTGCTGCCTAGCAATGTTCTCCATGGTGGAGGCTTTAAACTGGTTCAAGATTGAAACTGAAAAATGAAACTAACATACCTCTCTGGTTTAAGGGCACCGATAATTAGTACCGGAATCCTGTTGTCCGGAGGATGCTATATACAGATTGGGCATTGTCAGCTTGATTTTATTGATGCCAGGGGAGGGGCTAGCTTATTGTGAATGCAGCAATTTTTCTGAGTTATCCATTATGAAAATGAGCCACTCTGATTTTTCGGGTGCGTCGATTTCGATGGTGGTCGCTTCCCGGGCTGGACTTGAAAAGAATTCACCCACCTACGCCGGATCGCTCACTATTTTGGATTGAATGATTTTCGAGAACTTAAAGTTGCCTTCTGTGTCGATCATTTTTAAGCGGTAATAAAGCATGCTTTGGGACTCGTGGTCGAGAAAACGGTAGTGGCCTAAAACCCCTTCTGAGCTGGCGCCGCGTTTTACTCTGCCGATCGTTTCAAAGGATTAGGCATTGGACGAATATGGATTTCGAACCGGGCGAAACCGTTTCATCGGTGGTAACCCGTTTGAGGATGTTTTGAGTAATGCATGTTTCGCTTGCAGATGCGTTAGTGAAGATACAGGTGCAGAATGGCAGTTGTGGCCATTATCGCCGATTCGATACCTAAGGCTGGTTCAGGAAAAACGCAAACATGCGAGCCGCAACTACCTTAAACACCTAATCAAGCTAACGAACGAAGCGGCTCAATGATAAAAGATGGCGACCCGCCAACAGAAGGTAGAAAAAATGCAATGTAAAACTAACTTACCGGTCGGCTTAGTTTATCTATAAATCTGCAAAGTAAATTTAAGCGTAATCTAGCGTCGTTTCACTAATTTACAATGCTATAAGATTAGCAAGCACTAAACTACCGCTAGCGCTTGCGTCTCAAATGCGTCACATCCCCTTCAACCGCTCCCGCAGCCCCTTCATATCCTCACTAATCTTCACATCCAAAATCTTAGCATAAATCATAGTTTGCTTCAAAGACCGATGCCCAAGCATTTTAGAAACCGTCTCAATCGGCACCTTATTACTCAGCGTCACCGTGGTTGCAAACGTATGCCTGGCAATATGAAAGGTCAGCGTCTTTGAAATCCCACACAAATTGGCAATCTCCTTCAAATAAGCATTCATCTTCTGATTGCTCAGAACCGGCAGCACAACACCAGCAGCGCAGCATTGCGGATGATCCTTATACTTCTCAATAATTTCCAGCGCCGTATCCAGAAGCGGAATGCGTGTAGGGGCATCCGTTTTCTGCCGGGTCGTGTCAATCCACGGCTCGCCGTCCATGCCGACAACAATATCTGTCGTCTTCAATTGCTTCACATCTACATAAGCGAGTCCGGTGTAGCAGCAGAATAGAAAGATGTCCCGCACCTGGCCGATTCTCTCAACTTCAAAGACCTTTTCCGTCAGCCGTTTCAGCTCATCCCTAGACAATGGATTCTTAACAACCTCTTTCTTCGTCAACTTGAAGCCTTGAAACGGATCTTTCTTCAACCACTTATTATTGACGCAGATCAGCACAACCTTTTTCAGATTGCTCATGTATTTGATCGCAGAGTTATGGTTGCAACCTCGTGCGCTACGGAGCCAAAAATTAAACTCTGTGATGAATTCGAAATTCAGGTCTTTGATCGCCATATCGTCCTTCTTGTACTTCCACTTAATGAAGGAGGCGGTATGCTCTTTAGCCG
Source organism: Dyadobacter crusticola DSM 16708 (assembly GCF_000701505.1). Classification (GTDB taxonomy): domain Bacteria; phylum Bacteroidota; class Bacteroidia; order Cytophagales; family Spirosomataceae; genus Dyadobacter; species Dyadobacter crusticola. The sequence goes on from NZ_JNJB01000012.1 coordinate 29,468, forward strand.
TCTTGTATCGCTTCAAAGTGAGCGGCGCGAACTCTTGGCCGACGAGTGCTTCCATCTGCTCATTATGGTGCGCAAACACTTCGAGGATTGTACGGGTTTCATTGCTTTTGCCAAGCAATATATTTTTCAGGCCTTCCGCAGAAATTTCTTTGTCATCTTCGGTAAGAATCTTTTTAGCCTGATAAACTTTGGCGGTAAGCAAGTCCAAATACGCATTGAGCGTTTTGGCATCTTCCTTGTTTCCAGCAGGTCTTCCGACTGAGGAATTCCACCTTTCGGTATTCCATAACTTCTTGGTAGATAGTTCGGCGACCTTGCCGTCGACGGTAATTCGCAGATAGATGTAGCGAACTGTTCCTTTTTGATTTCTGGCGGGCTTTAAATAGAAAAGCAGACCAAATGTTTTCTCCAACATAACTCAAGCGTTTAAAAGTGGTTAAATATCGAATTACCACGCTTGCCAATCAAGATGTTTACGCCGTAAACATCTTGCTATCAATTTGTTATGCCGTTTCCAGTGAGTCTTTTTCTCAAAGTGAGTGAACTACACGAAAGACTCACTGAAAACATGGGAATTTTTGCATTTTTTGATATAATCTGAAAAACAAAAATGCCCGCAAATCATTGATTTACAGGCATTTTGTTTGACTTTGAACTGTTTTCAAGGGAGGGAGACGGGTCTCGAACCCGCGACCTCTAGAACCACAATCTAGCGCTCTAACCGACTGAGCTACAACCTCCGTTTTTCGAGGATACAAAAGTAGCAAAAGGTTTACAGCTTGCAAGAGTTTTCATCTAAAAATTTACACGCTGCAAACCTTCTACTTATATATCAGATGTTTACTTCGCCGAAGTAAAAAGTGCGTCTGCTGCTTTCCAGTCAACTACATTCCAATATGCATCTATGTAATCAGGACGCTTGTTCTGATATTTCAGATAATATGCGTGCTCCCATACATCAAGGCCGATTACAGGTGTTCCCTTTGCTTCCGCGATGTCCATCAATGGATTATCCTGGTTTGGAGTGGAAGTAATCGCAACGCCATCACCGGTTTTGATCAACCATGCCCAGCCTGAACCAAAACGGCCCGTTGCTGCCTTTTTAAACTCATCTTTGAAAGCGGCAAATGATCCGAATTTTGCATTGATTGCCTCAGCAAGCTGGCCAGTAGGCTCGCCGCCGCCGTTTGGAGAAAGCGATTTCCAGAAAAATGCATGGTTCCAGTGACCTCCGCCATTGTTACGTACCGCTGCTGGCGCCTTGCTGATATTGGCAATAATTTCTTCTATGCTCTTTCCTTCCAGCTCAGTGCCTGCTACCGCTGCATTCAAATTGGTAACATAAGCCTGGTGGTGACGGTCGTGGTGTATTTCCATTGTCAATGCGTCGATATGCGGCTCCAATGCATTGTTCGCGTAGGGTAAGGGATCAAGTGTAAATGCCATTTTTAGTGTAGTTTAATGATTAATTATGAATGTAGGACTAGATGGCTAACAGCAGAAAAACGCTTTATGTTCTTAATTGCCTAAAAAATTTGAGCAGCAGCTCCTGGGATTCCAGTGCAAGAATCCCGCTCGTTAACTGCGTTTTGGGATGTAAAACGGGTTTTCCCAGCCTTGAAAATCCACGCTTTTCGTCGCTTGCGCCTATCACCACCCGTTGCATTTGCGACCAGTAAAGTGCGCCTGCACACATCACGCAGGGTTCGAGCGTCACGTATAACGTACAATCCGAAAGGTATTTCGAACCAAGATGATCGGCAGCAGCGGTAATCGCAATCATCTCAGCGTGTGCCGTTACATCGTTCAGGCGCTCTGTCTGATTGTGGCCTTTGCCAATTACCCGCTCTCCCAGCACCACAATTGCTCCTACGGGTATTTCACCTTTGTCGTAAGCCTGCTCCGCCATTCGCATGGCTTCGGCCATAAAATAGTTGTCGAGTATATCCGCCTGAATGTCCATTGTACCAAAAAAATGGGACATCCATTGTATTAATGAATGTCCCGGTGTCTATTTATTTACCAAAAATCAAGGTTTCATCACGCGCTGAACTGTACTGAGATTTCCATTCTGGATTCTCAGCAAATACAATCCCGAAGGATAGTTCGCGAAGTTAACTTCTGTTGTCTTTTGCTCAATCGGCTGGATTGCTCGTGACCTTCCATTCAGATCAATTACTTCCACCCGCGCCTGCTTCGGCTTGATGTTACCTGACACTTCGACAGTCACAGCAGACTGGATCAATGTCGGGTACACTTTCACCCAGTTTGACCGCTGTTGGGGCTCAACGCCGAGGATTGGATCCACCTGCACCCTGGCCGAGCCTGCGCCAGTACCTGTTCCGCAGCTGTTGGTAACTTTTGTGATGTTGTAGATCACAGTTGCCGGCGGCGCTATTTTAAACGTAAATGGGGTCACATTGGCTGTGATCAGCGTGTCTTTGGCTCCATTACTTAGCGTAAATGTCCACGGTGCTTTGCCGGTGGTTTCTACTTTCAACGTTGCGCTTTCACCTGCCAGGATAGTCTGTGCGCCGGATAATGTTGCAACAGGCAGCGGACTCGCCATGATCGTGATCGCACTTACGCTTCCCTTTACCATGAATGCAGGGTTAGCGCCCGAACTGATCACCCGCAGATAATAGTTACCTCCTTTTGTCGTATCCGGGAAGGTCGCCGTCACCGAGTTATTCGTTGCTACGGAAGGAATTGTGTAAAATTTGCTGTCCTCGTTCTCTGTCGAAATCTGAACTTTGAATGAATTTTCAGCGGGGAAATCGCCCGATTGCTGGAAAGGCACGTCGAAAGATTTACCGGCACAAGCTTCTCTTAGCGAAGAGTTGCCAGTGTTAATAGTAGGTATTTTCACGGTAACCACAGCTTGGCCAATGGGAGTGCCTTTGCCGCATTCATTAGAAACCTCGGTCAACAAGTAAACAGTGGTCGTACTTGGCTTTACAGCAACCTGGTGATTAGCCTCGTTCGCTGTTCCTTTTGTTCCCTCAGACAAGATGTAATCCCACGGCCCGTCGCCAGTGAATCTGATATTGATTGTTGCGGTAGCGCCCAGATCAATGTTAGCATTGCCGGAAATCGTTGCAGAAGGTTTAGACTTGATATGGATCTTGATCTCTTCTTTCGGGCTCTCGCATTTGTTTTCAAGACCAGTCTGCGTTACATAAAAAGAGTAGTCTTGTACTTTGTCTGTAAACGGCGTAAATGGAAAACCCTGCCACTCGCCGTCAACCGTCCGGTACCATTTCAAAACAGTTCCGGTTGCATCCAGAATCTGGGCAGTTGCACCCTGGCAGTATTCAAGGTAAGTTTTAGTAGTTGGCTTTGGCGTTGTGTTGACTTTCACGTCGATTTTCGCGCGGTCTCCCAAACAACCTTCGAGTGTTTGACCAACATAATAAGAAGTCGTTCCTCCCTCGGCAGTCGACGGAACCGGCGCTACAGTGCTAGGATCTCCGCCGGTTGCATTGGTACCAAACCAGCTCAGTGTCGCATTGGCCATTGGAGTAGCTTTCAATGGATCTGCTTTGATAAACTGGCAATACTCGATCGTTGGAGTAGTTACGGTTGGTACTGCCGGAAGTGGCTTGACGCGGATTGTTTGTACTGCCCGGGTTCTGCTTTCACAACCAAGCGCTGTTTTCTGCGTCACATAATAGGTCGTAGTTCCAGCTGTTTTCAAGTTTACAGAAGGCTTGGTTGCAGATCCGGTTCCGCCGTTTTGAGCGGTATACCAGTTCAATGTATTACCCTGTGCCGGGCTTGTTGCGAAGCTGTAATTCTTATCGGTTCTTTCCTGGCAAATTGCTTCTGAAAGTGTAGGAATCGTTGCCGGGGTTGGGTTAACAACTACATCCAGTTTTGCTTTCGGGCTTTCGCAAGTCAAAGTGCCGTAAGTATTAGATTGAGTCACATAATAGGAAATTGTGCCAACAGTTGTTGTGCTCGGCACCGGCGCGGTAATTGTCCCTGTTCCAACTGTTGCATTTGCATACCATTTATATGCAGCTCCCGATGGAGTCAATGCGACAGCAGTTGTGCCGACGCAGTAATTAAGAGGGGTGGTTACAGCAGGTGCAGCAGGTGTTTCTTTTACTACGACATCAATTTTCGCCCGCGGACCTTCGCACAATCCTGATGCTGTCTGGCTTACGTAGTAGCTCGTCGTGCCGGCTGTTGCTGTTGCTGGCACCGGTGCGCCAGATAAAGCATTTCCTCCGGTTGCGACGGTGTACCATTTCAATGCAGTACCTGTTGCAGTAAGCGCGGTAGCAGTAGCGTTTTGGCAAATATTCAATGTAGCAGTTACCGACGGAAGTGAAGATGCATTTTTGATTGTAACCTTAATTTCAGCCCGCGGGCTTTCACAACCATTTAATGTCTGTGTTACGTAATAGCTTTTCGTTCCAATCGCATTGGTGGTGGGCGTAGGTGCACTTGCAGAACCATTGCCACCGTTTGCTGCGGCGTACCACTTCAATGCAGTACCTGTCGCCGTAAGTGCCGGAACAGTCGTATTAAGACAGTACTCAAAAGCTTCAACAACGGGCGCTGGCGTTTGATTAATAGTAACCTTTATCTCAGCTCTTGCGCTTTCACAAACACCCACTGTTTGCGTCACATAATAGGAAGTGATACCGGCTGTCGCACTTGAAGGTAGCGGAGCAGTAGTACTTGCCGTGCCTCCGCTAGCTTCTGTATACCATTTTAAACCTGAACCTACGGCAGTTAACCTTACCGTTGTTGTCCCGATACAATACGCAACATCGCTTACCTGCGGAGCTGCCGGCGGGTTACAGGCAGTTACAGTCACTACAATTTCAGCACGATCGCTTTCGCAGTTATTAAGTGTTTGCGTAACAAAATAGCTGGTTGTACCTGCCGAAGCTGTGGAAGGTTTTGGTTGGGTAGCTGAACCTGTACCTCCACTTGCATTTGAATACCATTTAAGATTATCACCTGTTGCTGTGAGCGCCGGCGCGTTCTGGCCTACTGTATAGCTTAGATTCTGAACACCCGGCTTCGGCGTTGCACAGCTTACCGTAACAATAATTTCTGCTCTTGGGCCTTCGCAGCCGCCTACCGTCTGAGATACATAAAAACTTTGCTGACCTGGCGATGTTGTTGTAGGTGTTGGAGCCGTGGCAGAGCCACTTCCGCCTGTTGCAGCAGTGTACCATTTTAAAGCGGTTCCCGTTGCGCTAAGTACCGCGGGAGTTTGGCCGACAGTATAATTTACATTTGAAACTGTCGGTGCAGGTGTCGCACAAGCGCTGACAGTTACGGTGATTTTAGCGCGCTCACTTTCGCATCCCGAAACTGTCCGGCTTACATAAAAATCCTGAGTGCCGGCAGCTGTGGTAGATGGTGTAGGCGCTGTTGCGGAACCAACTCCACCAGTATCTGCTGTATACCAAAGCAAACCATCTGTTGGGGTCGCTGATAATTGCTGAGCTGTGGCGCCGACAGTGTAACTTACATTTGCTACTGTCGGTTTCGCAGGCGGTGTGCATGCTTCGACAGTCACCACAATTTCGGCACGTTCGCTTTCGCAGCCACCTTCGGTTTGAGAAACAAAATAGCTGATTGAACCAGGGTTATCAGTGTTGGGAACAGGCTTCGATGCAAGTTCTTGTCCACCAGTCGCAGCAGCGTACCATTTCAAACCACTTCCTGTTGCAGTAAGCGTTGCTGCTTTACCCTGCTCTACTTTAACCGGAGAAGTTACAGTTGGAGCCGCAGGTATCGCATTGATTCTTAATGCAGCGCTTTCAGTCCCCTCCGTAACCTGAACAAGCGCCAAAAAAGAGACCACCCTGATTTTGTAAGCTGTGCCCGGCTTTGCATTCGCCTTGATCGTAGCAGTGATCGGACTGGCTGTTGCCGTTCCGATTGTTTCCGGATTAGCACCGAATGAACCCGTTTCGTCAGAGAGCTGCGCAACGTAGCTTGTGAGCGGCAATGCAGTGCCTGTGATAGTAAATGGTACAGAGACTTCACCACCCGCACAAACCGTGGTCGGACTTAGTACTCCTGTTGTGATTGTGGTTTGTCCAAAAGCTGTTGCCGCATAGAAAAATGTGGCTAAAAACGTAATTAGGGCACTTTGAAGGGTAAATGGTTTTTTCATGTATCAATCTGAATATCTTTCCGCTAACCTTTTTTTAATTGGTAAAGTTAGAGATATTTTTCAAATACACTTCCACCACTTTAAGGAAGCTGACTTTTCCTTTCCAGCAAAGAACGGTATACCACATCCTGGATTTTCCGGCGGGTACGGTGCGTCGTTATTCCCGTATTTTCCGGGTCCGGATTTACTCTGTTTGACAAGAAAACAAACAACAGATCTTCTTCCGGGTCTACCCAAACCATTGTTCCGGTAAACCCGGTGTGACCGAAAGAATTGACAGATGCCAGCTGTGAAACGTAGGAGCTGTTTCCGTCCAGCGGCGCTTTGTCCCACCCCAGCCCACGATGGTAGGATTCATCATACATTCTTGAAAAAAAAGGAACCGTGGCCTGCTCGAAATACCGCTTGCCAGCATAGCTTCCTTTCCAAAGGTTCATTTGGAACAAAACAGCCAGGTCGCGGGCGGTACCAAACAAGCCCGCGTGACCAGCTACACCGCCCATAATCGCGCCCATCTGGTCGTGAACTGTCCCTTGCAGCAACTGCCCGCGAAAACGATAATCATTCTCTGTCGGCGCAATCTGCTTTTCAGAAAAACGGCGAAGCGGATTAAAGCCGAGATAGCCCAATCCCAGCGGCTCATAAATATTGGCCGCCACAAAAATATCCAGCGGCTGCCCGGTTACTCGTTCAACGATCTTTTGCAAAGTCAGGAAACCCAGGTCGCTGTACAGGTAGCCATAACTTCCCGAGCGATCGCGGCGGTTGTTCATCGGCGATTCGATTACCCATTTCCATACCGAATCGCGCAATGCAGGTTTTGCAAACAACTTCGGCGCTACCTGCAGATAATAGGTGGTATCCGCTTTCGCACTATAATACTCCGGCAGCAAGCCGCCTCCACTGGTTTTGGTGCGGTCCCAAAGCGGAGGATAAAATGAGACGAGGCCCGAACGGTGCAGCAGCAGCTCTCTAATCGTGAAGTTCTGCTTGTTGGTACCGACCAGTTCAGGTAAGTAAGCCGAGGCTTTTTCATCCAGATTGATCTGCTTGCGATCGTAAAGTAGCATTATCGCCTGCAATGTAGCCGATACCTTGGTCAATGAAGCCAGGTCATAAATAGTTTCCGAAGTAACTCTTTCGCCAGTCCGGTAGTTTAAGCCGCCGAATTGTTTGTCATAAACGATTTTCCCTTTTCTCGCCACCAGCACTTCGCAGCCTGGAAAAATATGGTCATTTAATGCAGCAGTCGCGATTTCATCGATTTTTTTCAGAGAAGCCGCATCCATTCCCACACTTTCAGGAGTACCAAATGCAATGCGGTTAATGGCCGTAGTAAAAACGCCGGTACCGGCTTTGTAGGCAAGCACTGAAACCGGTAGCGTACCTTTTGAGCTCAATGCGCCGAATATAATTTGAGGTACAATTTCCTGCTGGTCTCTCCCATCCTGATTGGCGCAGATCAATGCGTCCGCCTCGGGGAAGAAGCCAATACTATAAGGCGTACCGAAAATACAGAGGATCACCTTTTTGTTTTGTTGCTTCAACTGACTCACAAAGTCAGTCATGCTTTTGGTAACCCCGTAATTACGCGCAGGATTGGAAGATATCCCGTGAATGTCTACAACCACTGTATGATAAGGGTTGAGGTAGTTCAGCATTTCACTGATCTGCTCCTGCGATGCCTGGCTGTCGTAGAAAGAGTAGGAGCGCATAGGCTTGTAAGTCGAGAGCATTTTCTGAAATGCCACGCTGCTGCCTTCTCCCATACTTACCGACGCAATTCCATTATCCAGCACAGATCCGATCGGAAGAATATTATTATTGTTTTTAACAACGGTAACAGCCGCTTCGCTCAATGCACGGTAAAGCTCTTTGCTGCTTTCTTTGTTGAGGTCAGCGTACAGGTTATTGATGTCGACCGGTGTGTATTTGCTTAGTCCGGACCAATATTTAGCCTGCAATACACGCTTTACCTTGTCGTCGATGATCTTCTCGCTGATTATTTTCTGATCAATCGCGCCTTTGATCCTTGTAATCGTTTCCGCAATGTTTTCGGGATAAAGGAGAATATCGTTTCCGGCAACAAGTGCTTTCAGGTTTACGTCGGCTGCTTTTCCGTTTTTCAAAACACCTTTCATGTTCATCGCATCGGTAAAAACCAGCCCACGGAAGCCGAGGTCTTTTCTTAACAAACCTGTAATTACCTTCTCAGAAAGCGAGCTCGCCTGATTTGAATTGTCATCCAGTGCAGGAATGTTCAAATGTCCGCTCAGCACGCCCATTAAGCTGTCGGCAATCATCGCGCGATAGGGATAGATATCCGTTTCCTGCAACTGCTCGACAGAATGTTTGAGTACAGGCAATGTAAAATGTGAATCTGCATCTGTGTCGCCGTGGCCTGGGAAGTGCTTAGCCGTCGCGATCACTTTATTATGCTGCAAACCTTTCATATACGCAATCGCCTTGCGGGTTACATTCTCACGATCTTCACCGAAAGAACGTATACCGATTACCGGATTTGCTGGATTATTGTTAATGTCGGATACAGGCGCAAAGTTGATATGAATACCCATTCTACGGCATTGCTTCGCAATATCACGGCCCATTAAATAGATCAGCTCATCGTTCTGGATCGAGCCTAGTACCATTTGTTTGGGAAAAGAAATCGTGCTGTCCAGCCGCATACCCAATCCCCATTCACCGTCGATGCCGATGAACAATGGAATTTTTGAATGTGACTGGTACCTGTTGGTCAAAGAAGCCTGCGCAACCGGACCGCCCTGAAAGAAAATCAGTCCGCCGAGGTGGTACTCGTCTATCAGCTTGTCAATGTATTTGTAATGTGATTCGTCACGGTTGGAGAAGGTGGCGACCATCAACAACTGCCCGATTTTCTCTTCGGTGCTCATTGATTGCAGGGTACTATCTACCCATTCGTTTTCGGGTAATACCAAAACCGGATCTGCTCTCCTTTTCGGCGCTTTTGCCACGACTTTTTCAAGCTTTTCAGGAGCGGCGACTGCATTTGTCTCTCTGGCACCTATGAATTTCCAGGCAACGGAAACCATTGTGCTTAAAAAAACGAGAATGACTATGCTTACAATAACACGAAATCGGCCTAAAAACCATTTCTTCATACCTGAGATCACTGACTTTAAAGAGGGAATGTTAGGTTATCTGACTTCAAAAACAACATGGCAGTTTTTCGATAGTTACAATAATAACAATTTTAAGTCTCAATAAATGCAACAAACATCGTGTTTTAATGCAATTCTAATAATTGCTTTCGCGATTATAGTCCAGACAACTATCTAGTGATTTTCAGTAGATTGTGTAAGATTTCTAAACGTTTCTTCCAATGAGCTCCCGGTCTGCCGCAATGCTTCCAGCGTGCTGTCATTGACGACCTTCCCTTTATTTATAATGATCACCCGGTCGCAGAGCGCTTCTACTTCCTGCATGATATGGGTCGAAAAAAGCACGGTTTTGTCTTTTCCCGCCGTTCTGATCACCTCCCTGATCTCTTGTAATTGGTTGGGATCTAGACCTGTGGTAGGTTCATCCAGGATAAGTACCTGGGGATCGTGCAAAAATGACTGCGCCAGACCGACCCGCTGGCGGTAACCTTTGGATAGCTGTCCGATCTTCTTGCGTTTTTCAGCTTCCAGTCCGCACATCGCCACTACTTCATTAACGCGTGCATTTAATGCAGCCCCGTGCATTCCGTACAGCTTTCCGGAAAAAAGCAGTAATTCGGTCACGTACATATCCAGGTACAGCGGGTTATGCTCGGGCAGGTAGCCAATCGAGCGGCGCGCGGGCATTGCCTGGCTCACCACATCATAATCCGAAACCTTCGCAATCCCGTCGGAAGGTTTCAGGTACCCGGTCAATATCTTCATAGTCGTAGATTTCCCCGCCCCATTCGGTCCAAGAAAACCTACAATCTCTCCCTTTTTCAAAGAAAAAGATATCCCATCAACAGCCCGCTGGCTACCGTACACTTTGCTGAGATTTGTTACCTGGATGGACATTTATTTCAATTTTGAATGAGTGAATGAGTGAATGAGTGAGTAGTCGTCTGCTTTGTCACCCTGAGCGGAGTCGAAGGGTAACATGGTGCCTACCCTTCGACTCCGCTCAGGGTGACAAAGCCATTTCCTACCCCTTTCTCCATCCTCCTTCTTCTATACCTTCAAAAACAACTTATTCCTGAACAACAAATACATAAACGCCCATTGTACTACTATGAAGGCGATGATTTCTCCTACTGCTTCTGCGGGTTCGGGGAAGTAGCTTAGGATACCTCCGAACAGCGCTTCGGCCGTGTAACCGAATGAAATAAACCTGCCCACCATGTAAATCACAATGGAATTCATTCCAATTACGACAAAAAACAAAGTCCAGCGGCGATAGTTCAGTACATCTACGATCCAGTAAAATAATGCAAGCAGCAAAACGCTGAATCCGCCGGCGCAAAGCACAAACGAGCTGGTCCATAAATTCTTGTTGATCGGGAAAAAGTAGTCCCAAACTACGCAAACAAGCAAACTGACAATTCCTGCAAAAACAAGATAAGTAACTTTGGTGTTCTTGCTAAGCGTTTCTTCACTTGTTCTGAGCAATTCTCCCGCGAAAATCCCCATTAAACCCGTCGCAATCGCCGGGATTGTGGAAACTAATCCTTCGGGATCGTGGATAGTCAGGTGGAGTCGGCCGGGGATCAGCATTCTGTCGAAATAACTGGCCGGGTTGCATTCCATCGTCATGATTCCAGCACCGCAGGCGGGTACCGGGTAAAACGTCATAAACAGATAGTAGCCGATCAGCAAACCAGCAAACCAGATCCACCTTGCTCTTTTACCTGTATATAAATAGATGATCTGGGCAAACATACCAGCCAGACCTATGCGCGCCAGTACGCTCGGGTAGCGCATATTCTCCCATTCAGTCTGGAAAATGCCATTATTGTAAATGATTCCGAGCAACACCAGCAGCAGACCGCGCTGCACTACTTTGCGGAGGAGTTCTTTTGCAGGTACTCCTTTTTCGAGCCTGCTGCCTAGTGAGAATGGAGTTGAAACTCCCGCCATGAACAGGAAGGTCGGGAATATCAGATCATAAGCTCGAAATCCGTTCCAATCCGGGTGGGTAAATTGGTGCGCCAGGAAAATTGCCCACGACCAGCCTGTTACTTTCGCCAGCACATGGAAAATCTCTTCGCCGCCTGATATCCAGAACATGTCAAAACCGCGCAATGTGTCAAGGGACAAAAGTCTTTGCGGAGGAGTACTCTCTTTCATTTGCAATTAAAGAAGAAGGAAATAAAATTTGGTCAAAGCGGTGAACTTTGAAATAAAACTAATAATGTTTACTGTAAAGATGTTAAATAATACCACTTATACCCTGCCGAGAAACATATTTATTTCGATTGGATGTGCAATTCCTACTGAAAGACAGGCTTCTGCTCAGCAGGTAGCAGCCGCACACGGTATCAAAAATCAAATTTTTATATTTCTCCGATGCCAGCTTTCGTTATTAGCTGCAACATTCTAATCTGTTATTTGCACATGAAAAAAGTCTTTTTGCTTTGTCTTATCGCATTGTCAGTTTGGTCGGCTGGTAACATCACTCCGGCGCACGCACAGGTTTTTGGTAAGAAAGAAAGTCTGCGTACCGACGACGAAGTAACCAACAGCAAGCTCAACAACAAGCGGCTTGAAAAGAACCTGGATCGCTTCGCAAGCGAGCTTGAACTAAGTAAGCGGCAACAAAAACAGTTGAAAAAAATTGACCGGAGATACGGCCGAATGGAAAGAAAGCTGTCGAGACGTGATGGCACAAAACGCCGGGACAAGAAAATGCTCGCGCAGGAAAAGCGGAATGAGATCATCGAAGTACTTACTCCCGAGCAGCAGCAGCGGCTCGAAGCATTATCGAAAAAAGGCAGGTTTAGTCTGGATCAGCTTTTCGGCAGATAAAGCTTACAACCCGGAATTATGCTATTAGCGGGTAACGGTTTTCAGCCAGGCTTCTATGGTCGGACCAGTCATATCAAACACAATCCCCGGCAGAATTCCGATTAAAATCGTCAGTACCACCAGCGGCAGCAGCAAGCCTTTTTCCCTTGCTGTAAGATCGGTCAGGACGGAAGTATTTCCGTTCTGATACCAGAATGAGCCGAAGAACATACGCTGGTAAGTCCAGAGGAAATAGCCGGCCGCCAGCACAATACCCAAAGTAGAGAGTGCGGGAATCCAGGCAGGCAGCAGGTTGGACTGGAATGCGCCCATTAATGTAAAAAGCTCTCCAACAAAGCCCGAAAAGCCGGGCAAACCGAGTGACGCAAAGAATGCGATACCGGTAATAACAGTATAGTTTGGCATGACGCCGATCAACCCGCGGTAGTTCTCAATCTTACGATCGTGGGTACGATCATAAACAACGCCGGCCAGTAAAAAGAGCATTGCCGAAAGTACCCCGTGACTTACCATTTGGTAAATCGCCCCATTCATTCCTTCCGCTGTAAATGCGGCTATACCAAGCAGCACGAATCCCATGTGCGAGACCGAAGAATAAGCGATCATCTTTTTCAGGTCGGCTTGACCCAGTGCATTGAAGCCTCCGTAAACGATCGAGATCATACCCAGAATCCCCAGCGGAATGGCGCTGTACTGGGCTTCCAAAGGGAAAAATCCATCAACGATCCTGATAAATCCGTAACCTCCTATTTTGAGCAAGATCCCCGCCAGTACGACCGAAATGGGCGTTGGGGCTTCTACGTGCGCGTCGGGCAGCCAGGTATGGACCGGTACAACAGGCAGCTTGACAGCAAAACCAATAAAAAGGAACCAGAATGCGAGCAATCGCAGCGGAATGTCGCCAATGTAATATTGGGAAGCCAGATGCAGCAGCGAGCCAGGAAGGTAGTTACCGGGGTCGGCCAAAAACTGGAAGCGGAATGTGTGTACGATTTGTTCAGGGGCAATTTTTCCGTCGATCAGCCATTGCTGGATTTGCGGGATGAGATCAGGATGAACCACATCGTCTGCTCCCATAATGCCGACTACCCGCGCAGTTTCGATCGGATCGATGACGGACAGATACAAGCCGATCATGACGATCAGGATCAGCAGTGAGCCGAAGAAGGTGTAAATGAAAAACTTAAGCGCCGCATATTCCCGTCGCGGACCGCCCCATAATCCGATCAGAAAATACATCGGCAGAAGCATGAATTCAAAGAACAGGTAAAAAAGAAAGAAGTCCTGCGCCAGAAAGCAGCCCACCACACTACCAGACAACAACAGGTATAATGCGAAGTAAGCGCGTGTTTTTTGCGAAATATTCCACGAGCTGATCACCCCGACCAGCAGAACGATGACAGCCAGCAAAATCAGCGGGAAACTGATTCCGTCTACTGCAAGCGCGTAATCAATGGAAACGATCCCCAGGGAACCAATCGGCAGCGTGATCCAGTCGCTTGTTTCGGAAAGTTGAAATCCGGGGTTTTGGTTATCAAAATTCATGTACAGGATCGCCGAAACGAGCACTTCAAGCAGTAGCGCGACCAGTGCGATTACCCGGAAGTTGCTGGTGTTCTGAGTTGGCCACACAGCCACAGCAGCAGCGCCCAGAAGCGGAATGGCAATGAGTAAGGAAAGTATATGGTCAATCATCAAAATTGAGTTAAAGCTTCGCCGGCATTGCTAAGCCAGTACGAGCCACAATATCAGAAAAAATAAGCCTGCCACGGTCACGAGGTAGTAAGACTGAATCCTGCCGTTTTGCAGACTCCTTGCCGCATTCCCAGCCGAGCGTATCGACAATACAGTGAGATTCACCCCACCGTCGACCACATTCCTGTCAATCCAGCTGATCACATGTGCGGCAACCACGCTGCCTTTTGCAACAAAGTCAACAACCGAGTCGATAAAGCGCTTTTCAAACCTTTTGAAAGTATTGGCAATAAATTCAAATGGTATAATGAAGTACCGCTCCTGTGAGTAGTCCCGCAGCCAGTTGAATGCAAATCTTTTCCCGGTTTCTGTTTCCATTCTACTTGATTCCAAACTGAATGGATCTGCGTCTTTAGTCTGCCGATACGCCAGGAAGATAAAAAGAAAAGTAGTTGCGCTGGCCACGAATGGAACCCAACTTAAATGCGCGGAATGCTCCGGACCAAGAAAATGCAAAAACCAGCCGTTCGCATCAAAGGGATTCCATGAAAACCAGACGAAAAGGGATAGTACCGAAAGCAAAACCATCGGCAGCCACATGATAACAGGCGATTCGTGCGGGTGTACACCTGATGCGGCTGTATATCTTTTTTCACCAAAAAACACCAGCCAAAGCTGTCGCGTCATATAATAGGCAGTGAGCCCGGCAGAGAAAATGACTAGGATCGGGAAAATGTAAGCTACTGGACCCACTTCCGCAGCCCAGACAAACCCCGCCGTTATAATGGCATCTTTGGACAAAAAGCCCGAAAAGAATGGAAGACCAGCCAATGCAGCCGTGCAAACTGAGAAGCAAATGAAGGTTACAGGTAAGCTTTTCCGAAGCCCGCCCATTGTGCGCATATTTTGCGGATCGAATGCATTGTCTTCCTCAGCCGGAGTTACTGCGTGAATGACAGAACCTGCTGAAAGGAAAAGACCGGCTTTGAAAAATGCGTGTGTCGCCAAATGGAAAAAAGCAGTTGGCCAGCTGCCGAAACCTACTGCTACCACCATTAATCCAAGTTGTGACATGGTACTGTAAGCCAGTACCCTTTTGATATCCCAGGCTCTCAAAGCTTTGATCGCGCCCGTCAGCATGGTAATTGTGCCAATTGCAAGAATGACCAGCCTGGCTTCGTATGTGAGCAGAAAATCAATGCGGGCCAGGAGGAAGATACCGGCGGCGACCATGGTAGCTGCGTGGATCAATGCAGAAACGGGAGTCGGCCCCTCCATAGCATCAGGCAGCCAGCCCGAAAGCGGAAATTGCGCTGATTTACCCACACATCCGCCAAACAAGCAGAGTCCGATCGCAGTAAGCAGACCAGGCGAAAGGTTGAAAACTGCGGCCAGAAGTACCTCAAAGTCGGTAGAACCAGTATAGTAGAATAGCATTAAAATACCTGTCAGGAAGGCCGCGTCGCCTATTCTGTTGAGTACAAAGGCCTTTTGCGCTGCCCAGACAGGCCGCTTTTTGAAATACCAAAAACCGATGAGCAGATAGGACGACAAGCCGACCAGTTCCCAGAAAATGTACATCACCAGCAAGCTTCCTCCCAGCACGATCCCTACCATTGAAAACAGGAAAAGCTGCAGGAAAGCATAGTATCTGTGCAGGTTCGTATCCCCGTGCATGTAGGAAATGGAATACAGCTGAACCAGGAGAGCCACAAAATGCACAATGGCGAGCATGACGCAGGTAAGAAAATCGAAGCGGAATGCGAGTTCAATGGAGGTATTTCCAATCACGAGCCAGTTCAACCTGACGATGTGAACTGCATTGGGATCTGCGTAGAAGAAGCTGATTAGCAAGCCAGTCAATGTAGCTGCGGCGCCGAGATAACCAGCTGCGTTATTCAGCTTTTTGCCTCCCAACCAGAGCAGAAGAAACCCCAGAAAGGGTACTCCCAGCAGCAGGCAAGCCGGCAAAAAATACGCAGAATCGGGCATAAGGCTGGGAACTGGTTGATTTCGGCAAATATCCTGAATTCGTGGCCGAATTCAAACAATGCTAGATGTCTTTCTCGATATCCTCCATTTTACCGGAACCGTGAATTACTTCCAGCAACTCTTTCAGATCATAAGTAGACCGGTTGTAAGAATTGCCAAGGACAATGATCACAGCTTCATCTTCGGGAGAAACCCAGAGCATTGTATTATAGCCTTTCCACCAGCCGCCGTGGTAGATAAAGCGGGGCTTGTTGTCTTTCGTAATGTGCATCCGGAAACCGTAGCCGTAGTTGCGGATACCCGCGTGCTCGAAGCTGCGCGGCTTGAAAGCCTCATCCAGCAGCTTCTTGTCAATCAGTAAACCTTTGGTAAGCCCATTGTAAAACCTGTAAATGTCGCCTGTAGTGGAATATAACCCCTTGTCCCCCACCACTTCATCGTAGTAATCCTTGTCAAGACGGCGGCCAAACTGGTGCCCTACTGTTCTGAATTTCCTTGCGGTGGCCGAGGTATCTGTCACCAGGAAGGTGTTTATCATCCCCAATGGAGTAAAAATCTGATCGTTCAGGTATTTGCCAAAGGGTTCGCCTGTCACTTTTTCGGCGATGGCGGCGAGTACGCAATAATTGGTGTTGCAATAGTTAAATGAGCGGCCTGGACGGTTATAAGGTGTGGGCGTGGGCTTTACTTTGGCATACCAGTCCATGATATCCAGGTTGTCGGGATACTTGCGACCGTGACGGATACTGTCTGTAAATGAATAAATGTAGTTGGGCAAACCACTACGGTGGCTCAGCAGCATATCCACTTTGACACCATGATAAGGGAAATCCGGGAAAAAGCGTTGAACGGAATCGTCAAGACTTACTCTCCCTTCCTGGATCAGTTTCAGTACAGCTACTGCCGTAAATGGTTTCGAAAGTGAGGCAAGCTGAAACCTGGACGCGCTGCTGAGCGTATCTTTCTCACGGAGGTTTCCAAAACCAAAGGAATCCTGGTAAAGAATCTCTCCTCTTTGAACTATCAATACATTCCCATTAAAACCAGCACGCTTTTTCCGTCTGAAAATATCCTCGATCTTGGTGATTTTCTCAGCTGTGGCCGCATCCGGATTTTTGATAACAACCGGGTCAAGGCCCGACATTGCTTTGGCACGTACAGCTACTTCTTCTTCTGTTTCCGGCTTGTTCTTTCTTACCAATCCCCAGGAAATCAACAGAACCACCACGACAGCGAGAGCTGTCCACCAAACCTTCGGCTGCACTTTTTTCAACATTGGCTGCGGGCCTTTAAAATTATTCAGAACGTTGTGAATTGTAAATGGTTATACACCATCTTTTATGCTTAATATACACAAATTAAGCATAGAATCTTTTACCGAACTAGTATTTTAACATGTTCTTTCCCAATATTTTTCTGATAAATGAGGAAGTATAAACCGGGACTAATGCGGGTTAATGGCCGCAAAACGAGCGTGTTATTTGCTGTTTTCTGATATTCAAATGCAATTCTGGAACCCGCCGATGAAGTAAGTACAAGCCCCTGCGGATCTTCCGCTATTCCGCTGATTATAATTTTTTCGGGATCAGCCGGATTCGGCGTTACCTGAATGAAAGCATTGTGGTTGTTTTCAAACAAAGCATCGACGGTTTGAGAGAATGCGAAGCTTCCATCTTTATCAACCAGGCGCAGCCGATAGTAATTCGCCCCAGCCGCGGGTAAATCATCTTTGAATTGATAATACCTCCGCCCTTCCGACTCACCCGCAGCAGGTACTTCATCGACTGCTTCAAAATGGATCAAATCAACACTTTTCTCAACCACAAATCTGCTGCTGTTGTGCTCTGATGCAGTTTCCCAATGCAGATCGACGTGATTTTCAGCAGGTACCGCTTTGAAGTAGGTGAGACTAACCGGCAGAATAATCGGGTGCACCAGCCCATTGATAATGATTTCATCAAACCAAAGTACACCGTGAATACTCGGCGCATTGTAGGCGTAAATGCGGAATGAAAAGGTGTTGTTAGACAAAAAAGAATAGCTAACCGGCACAACATAGGTATTGAACTGGTTTGAGTTACTGATCAGAAAAGCGTCGATATCCGTGGTAAAATGATCAGCCGACGATCGCACCTTGATCTTATCAGGACCAGTGGCTGAGCGGCGCAAGCGGAATGTGAAAGAAGTAATGCTGTATTTGAAGGAATTGGCAGAAAATGCAAATTCCATTGCCCGGGCCGAAGTAAAGCTGGTCGGCCAGGGACGGGTAATATAGCCGGTCCCGATCGCGCCACCCGGGCTGTAAACTGACTCTAGCGCATATGAATTGCTCCCTCCAAGCAGCGTTGCATTCGCGGGAGTAAAGTTCGCATGGCTCGAAGTCCCCCCGAGTGTGTAGTCCATCGACCATTTTACCTGGAAAGACTCCTGCGCATTTGCCACTTGTAAAGATGCTGGCAGGATAAAAAACAGACTGGTTAACAAACTCAATCTGAACAGGAAATGCATTTTCATCAGCATATATGATTAAGTAAAAATTACATTATCTACTTTATCAATACGCTAAATCTGAAAGAAGGTAACGGTACGATCTCGCAGACATCAGTCTAAACTTTTTTGGATTAAATCCTTTTATATGGAAATATTCCATATATTCGCATATCAATTTTGTATTTGAATCAAATTGGGTTTAGGGTTGTATAATTAAAAACACCTTGTTCGCTGTGTGAACAAGGTGTTTCTGCTTACAGGCACATTAACGTGCGTCATTTCACAATTCATGAGCGGAGCAAAAGCGATGCGCCCGATGGTTTAGCTTCCATTTTATTTGGTGAGAATACAACAGCAAAAGACCTGTTGCCTACCCGGTCTTAATCAGTGATCAATACCTTTTCATGGACAACCCCATTCTCGTTTTCCAGTCTGACAATGTAAAGTCCGGACGCAGCCTCGTGAATCGGAATACTTACCGCGCCGCTTTTTCCTGTAATTTCCTCTTTTAGAAACACCTGACCGCTCGCATTTACCAGCTCAACAGATTGAAAAGGCTGGTCGAGCATCAGATTCAGTTCATTGTTGCTGATAATAGTCGGCCGGGCGTAGACATTCACAGGGGTTGTATCGTCGGTTTTAACCGTAATAATTCTTGAATGCTCATAACTATCGTCGGTATCAATCATTTTGAGCCGGTAATAAAGGTTTCCGGAGTTTTTAGTCAAATGTGAAAATCGGTAAGTAGTACCATTTGCCAGATTTCCCGCTGGCACATATCCGACAGTCTCAAAAGTTTTTGCATTCCTGCTAAACTCCACATCAAATCCTCTGAAACGCTCTTCCATAGTCGTATTCCAGGTGAGGTTAATTCCCTCGTTTCCTTTTGATCCCTGAAAATTGGTTAACGTTACCGGCAATGGTTCATCGGCAAAAATCCTGTAAACCGCATCCGCTTTCACTGCGTAAATTTCACCTGCTTCGTCCTCTCCTATCTCCCGCGTTCCAGCCAGCTCACCTTCTTCATAGCCAGTGTAAGACTGACCTTGCAGGATCTTGTGAATTTCACCGGAAAAAAAGTCCGTCCCGATGTACCAGCCCTGCATTAAAGCTGATCTTGTACCGCGGTAGACCCGCCCGCCGATTACAGAGCGCCCCCGGGCAATTCCAGTTACGTAGGTGTAAATGGGCGAGATATAACTGGATGCAGGCAGACAGCCCGTGCGGTCAATGTTGGGCGTGGGAATATCTCCTTCGTAACACCGCCAGCCAAAGTTAGAACCGCCCAAAGTGCCGGCTGCGCGGAAGTTTATTTCCTCCTTGGCCCCCTGCCCCACATCGCCGATCCACGCGTCACCGGTAAGTCTGTCGAAGCTCCACCTGAATGGATTCCGCAGGCCGGAAGCGAATACAGGACTTCCTGCAATGGGATTATCAGCAGGTATCTGGTAAGACTGGGCTACACCGCCGGGCACATTTACATCGATCCGCAAAATCTTCCCAAGGAGGCTGTTCAGGTTCTGACCGTTGTTGGAAACGTCATTCTGCCCGCCACCGTCACCGATCGACGCGTAAAGAAAGCCGTCAGGCCCGAAATGGATTGCACCGCCGTTGTGATTACTATTAATCGGATGCGGGATTTTCATGATTTCGAAAAAGGTATTTGACGCAGCTGTATTACCTGATGCTGTGTAGCGCCCGATGACAAGGTCACCTGCGAGATCGGTAAAGTAGGTGTACAAATACCCATTGGACTCAAAGTTGGGGTGAAAAGTGATACTTAGCAGACCGCCTTCACCTTCCACTCCTACGCGGGGTGACGGACTGTTCATATTCAAAAACTCTACTGCCGTAGTAGGCTCTGCCGGAAGAAAAACTTTGATCAACCCGGCGCGTTCTGCAATAAAAATGCGGTTAGATCCGTCGCCGGCGTGCGTGAGCTGCATTGCTTCGTCCAGATTGGAAATGTCGGGATTGTCAGCGTCGATCTGAATGTCCGGAACTTGCGAAAATGCGTTTGCGAATGTCAGGATCGACAGGCAGGATGCGATCAGCGCAATGAAGTGTAATTGTTTAAGTTTTTTCATAATCAGTCATTTAGTTGATGAAAAGCGTAACAATACTTCTATAAGAATAAAATTGTACTACAAAATTTATACCCTGCGAAAGTGGGCGGCACAAAAAAGAGCCTCCCGAATCCATCGGAAGGCTCCACCTGTGTGCTTTTCTATTTGCTAGTAGGTAAATGTCCCAAACTCACTTTGTATCGTCAGTTTCCTTGAAGCAGCTTCTTCCACTCTCCCGACAACCTGGGCCGCGATTCCGAAGGACTCAGCAAGCGCGATTGCCTGACTGGCGTACTGCTCCGGAAGGTAAATTTCGAGCCGGTGCCCCATATTGAAAACTTTGTACATTTCATCCCAGCTGGTACCGCTTTCCTCCCTGATCATGCGGAACAATGGAGGTATGGGAAGCAGGTTATCCTTGATGATGTGCAGGTTATCAACAAAATGTAGAATCTTGGTTTGCGCGCCTCCACTGCAATGTACCATGCCATGAATCTGCGGTCTGATCTCGTCCAGCAGTGCCTTCGCCAGCGGCGCGTAGGTGCGTGTGGGAGAAAGAATTAGCTGACCTACATTCAGCGGCGTACCCTCCACAGGATCGGTCAGATTTTTGCTCCCACTGTAAATCAAATCTTCATTGACTTCGGGATCGAAGCTTTCTGTATATTTTTTGAGGTATTTACCCAGAATATCGTGTCTGGCAGAGGTCAGCCCATTGCTGCCCATTCCCCCATTATACTGCTCTTCATAGCTCGCCTGACCGTACGAAGCAAACCCTACGATTACGTCACCCGGACGGATATTGGCATTATCCACAACCTGGTCGCGGCGCATTCGGGCAATTACAGTACTATTAACCGTAACTGTTCTGACGAGATCACCGACGTCCGCAGTTTCGCCGCCTGTGCTGTAAATCTCTACTCCGTAGCTGCGCAGCATTTCCAGTACCTCCTCCGCGCCGTTTATAATTTCAGCAATTACTTCACCGGGAATGCGGTTTTTATTTCTATCGATGGTGGACGAATAAAGCATTGGCCCGGTGGCTCCTACGCAAAGCAGATCATCGGTATTCATAACGATTGCGTCCTGCGCGATTCCTTTCCAAACAGAGATGTCGCCGGTCTCTTTCCAATAGAGATATGCGAGGGATGTTTTGGTACCAGCGCCGTCTGCATGCATGATGGTACAATAATCGGGATCGCCGGCGAGGGTATCCGGTACTATCTTACAAAAAGCTTTTGGAAAAATCCCTTTGTCGATTTTCTCGATGGCTTTATGTACATCTTCTTTCGAAGCCGAGACGCCGCGTTGCAGGTAACGGTCGGTATTCTTGATTTGCTGGGTCATTATCGGTCAGTTCCTTTCAGCCACAAAAGTAGGCAAAAAGCCATTTAAAGCTTTACTTTAATGACTTCCGCCTTAGCTCATTGTAATCAGCAACTTACGAAATGTTCTTATTTTTTAATCAAAAATAATATAGGATACTTAAAAAGAAGGGTTTAGCTTTACAATATATCGTTTCAAAGATCGAAAACGATAGAACCTATTGTTTGAGAGTTAAGAGTTGCTATTCTACCACCCTTCATGACAATTGTAAAGCGTTTTGTTTTCCTTTTTGCCGGGTTACTGCTTCTTAATGCTGTTGATAACCGATCGTTTGGCAAGAGTTTAACCTCCAATGAAGTTAAGTCCGACTCACTCGGCAATGTTGAATCCCTGGTTTCATTTGCTACCAAGCACCTGCACATTCCTTACAGGTCTGGCGGCACTTCTAAGAAAGGTTTTGATTGTTCGGGTTTTGTTCGGTATTGTTTTGATAAGCTGAATATCACGCTTCCGCATTCCAGCGCTGCCCAGGCAGAGCATGGTAAAATTATTGAGCTGGATAATGCCAAGCCAGGGGATCTGATTTTCTTTAAAGGCGAGAGTGCCAATAGCAAGCGCATCGGTCACGTCGGCATTATTACGGAAGTCTCGCCGGGATATGTCAAATTCATCCATTCCGCATTCAAAGGCGGCATTCGCTACGACCTGCTCAACGCATCTTACTACCACAAACGTTTTGTTGCCGTAAAACGGATTTTGTCAGCGGAATAAGGCGGCTTTCGATGTTGTTCCGCTAGATTTCTGTTTTAGCATTGCCAGGCCTATTTCGTGCCAAGATACCCCGATCCCGTTCGCTGAAGCGAGCGGAAATAGATTGATACGGGCTGCGCCGCATGGAAGAATCCAAATTATCCAAGCTGGTCTATTTCGTGCCAAGATACCCCCGATCCCGTTCGCTGAAGCGAGCGGAAATAGATTGATGCGGGCTGCGCCGCATGCGAGATTCCAAATTTATCCAAGCTGGTCTATTTCGTGCCAAAATACCCCCGATCCCGTTCGCTGAAGCGAGCGGAAATAGATTAATGCGGGCTGCGCCGCATGGAAGAATCCAAATTTTTCCAGGCTGGTCTATTTCGTGCCAAGATACCCCCGATCCCGTTCGCTGAAGCGAGCGAAAATGGATTGATGCGGGCTGCGCCGCATGCGAGATTCCAAATTTATCCAAGCTGGTCTATTTCGTGCCAAGATACCCCCGATCCCGTTCGCTGAAGCGAGCGAAAATGGATTGATGCGGGCTGCGCCGCATGCGAGATTCCAAATTTATCCAAGCTGGTCTATTTCGTGCCAAGATACCCCCGATCCCGTTCGCTGAAGCGAGCGGAAATAGATTGATGCGGGCTGCGCCGCATGCGAGATTCCAAATTTATCCAAGCTGGCATAGTGGGCGCGAAGAAACCCCGTTTCCCTTCGCCTCCGCGAACGGAAATAGATCAGCGCAAACGCAGCCAAGCTGCCCACCTATCTCTAGCCGTCGGCTTCAGCCGACGGAAAAAGGGGCCAATTGTATTTTTTGGCAAAGCGGTTGATTTCTTCTGTAAAGGTTTGTTTGCTGTGGTGGGCTTCCTGATTTAGGATATAATGTCGCACTTTAACAACGTGCCGCTCGCTTACGCTCACTGCCCAGTAATCGTCTTGCCAGACAAATTTGCGCTCGGTCATTTTGTTCTGATTAATCCAGCAAGCGGACTCGCCTTTAATCATCTGCACGACTTTACTGATCGATTGTTCCCGTTTAAGGCATATCAAACAATGCGCATGGTCAAAATATCCATTCACCACGTCAATATGAATCCCTTTTGATTCCGCATTCTTTTTGATGTGAAAAAATACCTTGCTCCTGATTGCGTCATGAAGGAAATGATGGCGGTATTTGGTTGCGAAAACGAGATGTACCCAGATGCTTGTCCAGCTCATATCAATGATTTCTTTTGATGAACCATTTGGACGCCGAATCTGCGGGAAAGTAACGCTGACTTTCGGTTTGGCCGATAAACGCCAATAGTTTCGATTTCGACAGACCGCTATTGCAGTATAATCCGGATTGGAAGTATTTTTGACAAATTGTTCCCGTAATTCAATCAGCTAACCACATTCGTTTTGAAACTCTGGCAAAAGGAAAATACAGTCACTTCTGAAAAAATAGAAAAGTTTACGGTGGGTAAAGACCGGGAAATGGATTTGCATCTGGCCGGGTTTGACGTGCTGGGCAATATCGCTCACGCGACCATGCTCGAAACCATTGGCTTGCTGACTGCCGAAGATCTGAAAGCATTGAAAGAAGAGCTGAAAAATATCTATACCCAGGTTCAAAAAGGAGAGTTTGTCATTGAAGACGGCGTAGAAGATGTGCATTCACAAGTGGAGCTGCTCCTGACCAGAAAGCTGGGTGATACTGGCAAAAAAATACATAGCGGCCGCTCCCGCAACGATCAGGTGCTGGTGGATATGAAGCTTTTTACACGCGCACGGTTGCTTAATGTGGTGCAGGCGACAGAGAAGCTTTTCAATGTTTTGATCCAGAAATCAGAACAGCACAAGAATGACCTTCTTCCGGGTTATACACATTTGCAGATCGCGATGCCTTCTTCTTTCGGGCTCTGGTTTGGCGCGTATGCAGAGGGTTTGATCGACGATATCATTCAATTGAATGCAGCTTATCGCCTGGCGAACCGCAATCCGCTCGGTTCAGGAGCTGGTTATGGATCTTCATTCCCATTGAATCGGCAGCTCACTACCGAGTTACTGGGTTTTGAAGGAATGCATTATAATGTGGTTTATGCCCAAATGAGCCGCGGACGTACAGAACAGGCTGCATTGACCGCCATTTCGTCACTCGCAGCAACTGTTTCACGGCTTGCTATGGATGTTTGTCTGTACAACAGCCAGAATTTCGGCTTCATTGTTTTGCCGGATGATCTTACGACAGGCAGCAGCATTATGCCGCACAAGAAAAATCCGGACGTAGCTGAGCTGCTTCGTGCAAAAACCAACCGCATGAAGGCGCTGCCGATGGAAGTGACGATGGTTTTGAGCAATCTTCCATCAGGTTATCACCGCGATATGCAGCTCCTGAAAGAAATTCTGATGCCCGCATTCGACGAGATTCTGGACTGCCTCGATATAGCTGCTTTTATGCTCCAAAACATGAAAGTGAAAGAAAATCTGCTTGCCGACCCCAAATACGACCTGCTGTTCAGTGTGGAGCGTGTGAATGAATTGGTGATCAGCGGCGTTCCTTTCCGCGATGCGTACCGGCAGGTAGGTGCTGAAATCGGCGAAGGTACATACAGCCCGCCGCGTGAACTGAAACATACACACGAAGGCAGTATCGGCAATTTACAGTCTGCTGAAATCACGCAGAGAATGCAGAAAGAACTTGCTGCTTTTGGTTATGATAAAGTACAAAATGCCCTGGATCAATTGCTAGGTCAATAAAACCGATGCTTACCGCCAAAAGAGGATTGCTCATTTCTTCCTTTATCTGGATCGTTTGCCTTTCCTTCAATGCAGGCTGGAAAGCGCCTGCGGAGCATTCTGTTTTTGTCACTAAAAGCCTGAGCGCTGATTCGGTTGCCGAAGGAAGACAGCTGGCCAAAGCTTATTGCACGCGCTGTCACCTCTTTCCCAAACCTGCATTACTGGATAAAAATACGTGGGTTACCAGCGTGCTTCCGAACATGGGACAGCGGCTCGGCCTGCGATTTTCTGACAAAGACCCATTTGCAGACCTGCTTCCCGAAGACGAAAAAGCGATTCGCTGGCTTGCTATTTACCCGGAGACTGCATTAATCACGCAACCGGATTGGGAAAAGATAATGGCTTACTACCGGCATGAAGCGCCTGCGGAACCGCTTCCACAAAAAGATAACCTGGTGATCTCTGATTCACTCCCATTATTCCGTGGACAGCATCTGACCGTTTCAGATAATGCAATACCTAAAACCACGCTGCTCAAATTCGATCCGCGTACCTCACAATTGTACGTAGGTGATGATCAGCAAGCATTATTTGTACTGGATAATGCAATGCAGCTGAAAGAAAATTACTGGATAGACTCTGCTCCCACGGACATTGATTTTCCAGAAAATGCACCGCCAAGACTGCTGACGATTGGCGTTTTTGCTCCATCAGAGCGGCGGGCAGGACGATTAATGGCAGTTTCCAAATCTCCGGTACCCGCGCAGTCGCTGGTGAATATTCAGGCTTTGCCACGGCCGGTACAGTTTACAACCGGAGATCTGAACATGGATGGAAAAGCAGATGCGCTGATTTGCGGGTTTGGAAACCATTCCGGAAAGCTGTTCTGGCTGGATGGCTTTGACCCTGCGAAGGAACATATCCTGAAAGAAATGCCCGGTGCCCGGCGTGCGCAGATCGCTGATTTTAACAAAGACAAAAAACCGGATGTAATTGCGTTAATGGCGCAAGCACGGGAGGAGATTTCCATTTTCTATAATCTTGGTAATGGGAAGTTCAGGGAGAAGGTGCTAGTGCAATTTCCACCTTCGTATGGAATGAGCTACTTCGAGCTTGTGGACTTTAACAAAGATGGTTTTCAGGATATCCTGGTTACCAATGGAGATAATTGGGACCTTTCCAATGTGCCGAAAAACTACCACGGAGTACGACTTTACTTAAACGATGGCAAAGACAATTTCAAGCTCGCCTGGTTTTATCCGTTTTACGGCGCAAGCAAGGCGATTGCAAGAGACTTTGATAATGATGGAGATATCGACATCGCAGCCACTTCTTTTTACACTGACCTGGAAAATCCAGCGCATGGGTTTGCATATCTCTCCAACGAAGGAAAAATGAACTTCAAAGCTGCATCAACCCCGCTGGCAGGTGCAGGAAAATGGCTGACCATGGAAGCCGGCGATCTGGACAAAGACGGAGATATCGACATTGTACTCGGCTCCTATTTTCACACGATCGGCGAAGTAAGCAAACTGATGGCGCGCGGCACCGTTTCCTTTCCTCAGCTCCTGGTGTTCACCAATCGTAAAAACGACAAGTAGCAACGAAAAAAGAGGCAAGCCAAGCGGCCCGCCTCTTTCCGATTTTAACTAAATCTATTTGTAATCTCTTATCCTTATTTCACGTCCCAGAACAACTTCTGAGTCAATTTATCATTATCCCTAACTGCAGCATAGTTGATAGGATTGTAGGTAACCTCGTTGCCCGGGTAAGTCCATCTTACAGGAGGCAAAGTCTGGTTGTTTGCATTATCAGTCTGGAACTGTAACGCTGGCATATCCAATCTGCGTACTTCTGCCCAGTTTTCGTATGCCTGAACAATGTTGAAGTGCAGCCATTTTTGAGTAGCAATGCGGTTCAGTTTCTCTGCCGGTGTTGTCGCGGCTGCCCAGCTTACACCACTTCCTGCTATGTATTGCGTGATGGAAGCCGGCTGTGCCGGAACAGGCTTTGCAGCATTGGTTATACCTGTAGCATTCGTAATTGCCAGGATGCTGTTATAGAAGTTTACTGATTGTGCGATTGCTGTTTCATAAGCTGTTTTCGCTAATGCATCATTTCCTTGATTGAGGTAATATTCAGCTTTGATCAGATTCACCTGAGCTGCGTTAATAATCACACCTGGAAAAAATTGATTGTGGCTCAATGTGAATCGATTGTAGATCGCAACGGTTCCTGCCTGGTATTGTGCCGTTTGTACTGAAGAAGTTGCAAGTGGGTCAATACCTGCATAAACACCTTTTGCATTCTGACCAGGTTCGAAAATAATTTTCAAGCGTGGATCTGCATTGGTATTCATGTGATCAATCATTTTCTTGCTTGCAGTGTTTCCAAACCAGTCGCCCCCGCCGGAAGCGATACCATCTTGGAAGCCTTTTGAGTTAATATCTGTATTGACATCATAAACATTCATCTGAATGTTTTGCTCGTTGGTCTCCACCACGGGAAAAGTGCCCGCATTGGTCAGGATTTCTCCCATCTCTGTCTTAGCTCTTGCCTGGAAAGCCGGGGCTGCTGAAACACGGTTCAACATACGCAGGCGAAGCGAGTTGCAGTAACGCTTCCACAAGTCCAGGCTACCTTTGTTTACAATGTCAGCAGTTTGGAATGCTTTCTGATAGTTTTGAAAACCTGGGTTAGCATTAATGGTGTTTAATTCTGATGCGATTAATTTCAAATCGTCCAACATCAATGTGTATATTGATTCGGGCGAATCAAATTTCGCTATTGAAGAAGCATAGTCCCCATTATTCGCGCTCAACATACCCGCTTCTGTGAACGGAATCGCACCATAGATGTCGACGAGGCGCTGCGTGTAATCGTACAAATAGATTTTCGCAGTAATCAGGAAAACCTTTTTATCGTTTTGCTCAGCAGTAGGCCTGCTTGCGTATATACGTTCCAACTCGCGGAACTGTGCGAGAGTATTGTAATAGTTAAACCAGAGGTCCTGTGAACCTGCTGAACCCGGTACATAATTACCTGATTCGAAGGGCCAACCAACGGATTGTGTGTAGCGGTTGATTGAAGTACGCAACGTCACAAAATAGTTACCATATGCTGGCAATACCCAGTTACGGTTGGTATACATAATACCTGTATACTGTTTTTCAACAGAGGTTTCTGAGATTTTGGATGGATCCGCATACCTCTCAGTAAATTCGGACTCTTCGCAAGCGGTTGTTGCGAATAATAACCCGGCTAATATGAATGAAAGTATCTTGTTCATTGTCTTGATCATTTTTAGAAATTAGAAGCTGGCTCTCAGCATGACACCCATTGTGCGGAAAGATGGATTACTTCCTGCATTCGTGATGTTTTCATACCATCTTGAACTGATGTTGGTTTGCTCTGCATCCAGGTCTTTCACAGTTCTGTACAGGAAAAAAAGGTTACGTCCGAAAACCGAAAGCGAGATATTTTGAGCACCCAATTTCCTTCCGATGTTGGAAGGCAGGCGGTAAGCCAATGAAAGCTCACGCATTTTAAAGTACGTGTTCTCCTGAACATACAGCTCGTAACGTGCATTACCGTACTGAGGACCGCCCCAGTTGTAAGTTGAGTTGTAGTAAGTTGCCTGAGAAACCACATTCGTGTTCACTTCGCCAGACGCAGTTACACCATCCATTAGCATACCATCGTGGTAAACCGGCTGTCCGGCAGGGCCAGCTGATTCTGTCGTCTGAACTCCTTTTCCGTTAGCATCTACGTAGTACGAAAGACCGCCGTGCTCTTTGTCCATATTGGTAAGACTTTCCTTTGTCAGACCTCTTGAGGTCATCCAGTTGATCCCTGTCGGCATAATGTGCCCGCCTACTCTGAAGTCAACTACCGCGTCCAATGTGAAGTTCTTGTAGCTAAATGTGTTCAGTACACCACCAGTCAGCTTCGGCATTGCATTACCTACTTTAATCCAGTTTGCTCC
Organism: Dyadobacter crusticola DSM 16708; assembly: GCF_000701505.1. Classification (GTDB taxonomy): domain Bacteria; phylum Bacteroidota; class Bacteroidia; order Cytophagales; family Spirosomataceae; genus Dyadobacter; species Dyadobacter crusticola. The sequence continues at coordinate 58,628 of NZ_JNJB01000012.1, forward strand.
GTCCAGCTGGTACAGACCGTTTGGTCCTACTACATTTTGCCCCTGGCTATTTTTAAGAATACCGTGTGCGAAAATATCTCCCATTGGCTGACCAACAATTGACCTTACTTGTGCAGCGTTTCCGTCGTAGTCAGCGTGCAGCAATTCGGTTGAATTATTTGCCAGTTTCTCTACTTTGTTTACGTTTCTTGCCAGGTTCACAGTAAGATCCCAGTTGAAATCGTTCAGGTTGGTAGCTCTGATCGGGCTAACATTGAATGCAACTTCCACACCCTGGTTTCTCAAAGTACCGATGTTGGCAAGAATGGTTCTTGCTCCCGTTGTAGCTGCGATGTTCAGCGGAAGGATCTGGTCTACGATCTGTGCATTGTAATAAGCGATATCCAATCCTATACGGTTCTGGAACAATTTAGTTTCCAAACCGAACTCAAATTCACGCTTCTGCTCAGGACGGATCAGGTCATTGCCGCGCTCGTCGGTCATGTAAGTATAAAGAACCGACGCACCACCTTGCTGCTGGATACTTAGATTACCCTGATTAAATGCTACGTTCGCACGATAGATTTCAGGATAGTTACCTACAATACCGAAAGAGCCGCGCAGTTTACCATAGCTAAAAAACCGTGGAAGCTCGAATGCATCAGAAAATACAAAGCTGGCGTTGACAGACGGGTAAACGAATGCATTGTTGCCCGGCGCCAATGAAGATGTACGGTCTCTTCTGATTGTACCTTCAACAAAGAAAAGGTTCTTATAATCGAAGTTAAGCGTTCCCATGTAAGCATCACGCAGGTATCTGCTTCTGGTTTGCTTACCATTTGCGATGTTTACACTAGCTGAAACATCAAAGAAATTTTCTGTGCTCAGCCCACCGTTGGTAGATCTTTGGACAAACGTGTTCAGTGTTCTGTTCGCCGTGTAGCCTCCCAATGCAGATAATGTAATGTCTTCGCCGATTTTCTTGGTATAAGTCAGAAGGAGATCACCATATACGTTGTTGTAAAGGTTGTTGTCCATTCCGAAGTTACCTGAGTAACCAAATGCAAGAGGAACTGTGCTGTATTCGCGGTTTTCCATTCTCTCGCTGGTCCAGTCCGTTGCGATACGACCTCTCAGTTTAAGGTTATCAAGAATGTCCCAGTGCTGGGTGATACTTGCAATTACGCGGTCTGAATATTCGAAATACTGGTTCTTTCTTGTATTCCAAACGTAATCTGCGATATCCGATTTAAAACCATTGTAGATAATGTTTTCGTTCGGGGTTAAACTCTGCGTTCCCGCACCGGTTACGAATTTGTAGCCCAAACTTGTCTGGTATCTGTCATTGTACCAGTCAGCCGACTCAAAACGGTTCATCATACCCGTAAAGTTGTTGATCATACGATCCACTTTGAAGGGCCTGTTGTAAGTATATTGATTAACGTAGTTGACCATCAAATCCGTTTTCAGCTTTTTGTTAAGGTTGAAGCTCGCATTCAGGTTCGCGATATTCTTGCTGTTTTTAGATTTATAACTGATCATTCCGTTATCCTGACGGGTAAACGAGAAACGGATATTTGCATTATCAGTCGCTTTCGAGATAGAAAGGTTGATGTTTGAGCTGCTCGCATTCTCGAACAAATCTGCGTAGCTGTTTCCTGATGGAGAATAGGGTCTGATCTTTCCGTCCCAGGCCATAACCGGCTGTCCATCAAACTTAGGACCAAAGTTTACACTTGCACCGAGCAAGCCTCTCGTTTCTTTTACACCGTCTCCATCTACATCATAGTAAATGAAACCTGCTGCATCCTGGCCGCCATTGTTGTAGTTCAAAGGATAACCCGGGCCTCTTACATCCTGGTAACGTGGCAGGTAAGCGATTTTGTCAACATTATAGCTTGCATTGAAATCAACACCAAGCCCTTTTTTGCCTTTACCTGTTTTGGTAGTAACAAGCAAAACCCCGTTTACCGCTTCCGAACCGTAAAGCGCAGCAGCAGAAGCACCTTTCAACACCGAAATATTTTCGATATCGGCCGGGTTTAGGTCAAGAAGACCGTTTCCGCGCAAACGCTGGTCAGCCCAGAAATCGCCGTTACGCGCCTCACCGTTACGGATTGGGATACCATCCAAAACGATCAGCGGCTGAGTATTACCTGTAATGGAGCTGAAACCGCGAATGTTGATACTTACACCCGAAGTAGCGCCACCGGGCGTTGCATTGATTGTTACACCGGGCGCTTTTCCGTAAAGTGCTGTTGCGAAGTTTGGCGAAGCAGTTTTGATCAAAGCCTCGTTATTGACGATAGCAGTAGCGTAACCCAATGCACGCTGCTCCTTAGAGATGCCAAGTGCAGTTACTACTACTTCGCCAAGCTGGTTAGCGTCTTCTGATAGTACCACGTCGAGTACAGTCTTGTTTCCAACAGGAGCTTCAATGGTTTTGTAGCCAATGTAGGAGAAAACCAATGTGTTTGCCGAAGTTGCCGCGATCGAGAAATTTCCAGACGCATCAGAGGTGGTACCGTTTGTAGTACCTTTTACAAGGATCGAAACGCCCGGTAAAGTGGAGCCGTCTGATCCCGATTTAATCGTCCCAGTCACCGTTTGAGCGATTACAGGGCTGCTTACCATCAAGAACATGACGAAAAGCCGAAGTAAATTTTTTCGCATAGTTGGAATTGCGTATTAGTTGAGGATTAAAATTAACACAATTTTAATATTTAATTTTTAATCAAGGCGAATGTTATTAAAAAAAATTATGAATTAGGTATTGAAAAGATAAATAATGTAGAAATTATCTATTGCTAACCCGGAAAATCGCAAAAGAAAAGAAGGCTACTACTTACGATTACCATCGAGAAGCAGCAGCCTTACAGGAGCAGATGCAAAATGTCTATAATGTTATCGCCGTACCCGCGGACGCGCGGGTTGCATGCTGCAATTCATCGGCGTGGCAGATCGTCACCTGCTTTACGCCTGCATTCAATGCGGCAAATGCATTGTCCAGCTTGGGGATCATACCTTTATTTATAGCGCCGGAAGCTTTATAAGATGCGTAAGTTTCGGGATTCAGATTCGGGATAACTGAGTCGTCATCTTCCGGATTGGACAACACTCCTTTTTTCTCAAAACAATAAATCAGGTTTACATTATAGCTCCCCCCAAGCGCCACGGCCGTGGCCGATGCCATTGTATCTGCATTGGTATTGAGCAGCAGCCCTTCCGCGCTATAAGTAAGCGGGGCGATCAATGGAATGAGGCTGCTGTTAAGCAATGCGGAGATCTGGCCTGCATTCACTGACTCAATATCTCCTACAAAACCATAATCGATCGTTTTCACGGGTCTTTTTACAGAGCGGATAATCCCGCCGTCGGCGCCGGTAAGGCCGATTGCATTGCAGCCCAGCGACTGTAATTGCGCAACGAGGTTTTTGTTGACCAACCCACCATATACCATTGTTACCACATCGAGCATTGCCTTGTCGGTTATTCTCCGCCCGTCGACCATTTCAGTTTCAATCTGCAATTTGGCCGCAACCTGCGTAGCAACCTTTCCGCCGCCGTGCACCAGGATTTTCAAGGAATCCAGCTGAGCAAATGCATTTAAAAAGCGTGAACACGCTTCGGGATTATCGATTACGTTGCCGCCGATTTTAACAATATATAGAGACTGTGACATGCTAACTGTTTGGGCTGAAATTGATTTTGCGGGCACAAAGGTAGCAGAAAGCGGTACGGCGGGAAACCGGAATTTCGATTGATGAATTTTTTTGGCAAAATTACGTTCAATTAAGACCCGGCATTTACTCTATTAATTCAATAGATAATGTCCTTTCATCGAATATATCAGTCCGTCAAAACGATATGAAACGCAGTATTTTCCTCTTTTTGAGCTTTTTCCTCCTTCTTTCCTTTACCGCTTCTGCCCAGATCCAGAAAGCCAAGGCGCAATGGAGCTATTCATTCTCGAAGCCTGACGTGAAAAAAGGGGAAACCGTGGATCTTGTTTTTACCGCAACGATCGATAAAGACTGGTATATGTACTCCTCCGACTTTGATCCTGATCTGGGCCCAATGCTCACGACTTTCACTTTTGAAAAGAACAACACTTTTGAAGTGGTCGGGAAGCTTAAACCGCAGAATCCGAAGACGAAGTTTGAAGAAGTATGGAATGGAAATGTAAAGTATTTTGAAGGAAAAGCTGTTTTCAAGCAAACTGTGAAAATCCTCGCAGATAACCCTGTTATAAAAGGTACTTCTGAATACCAGACCTGCAGTCACGTAACCGGACTATGTATCCCGGGTGGAGAAGATTTCGAGTTCAAAGGCTTGAAAGTAGCGGCGGCCGGCGGCACAGTTTCATCCGAAACGCCTTCCACTGAAACGACTGTTGCCTCCGCGGACACTTCCCAAAATGTAGTTACTGCTCCTGCACCAGCTACTGCTGACAGCGGTTCTTCAATACTTACTGACAAAGCTCCTACCGCTTCTGCAAACACCGAAAATGATGCCGCAGACGGATCGCTATGGGCATTTGCATTGGCAGCGTTCCTATCGGGGCTTGTCGCATTGCTTACTCCCTGCGTATTTCCGATCATTCCAATGACGGTCAGCTATTTTACCAACCAGGAAAAGGGAAAGGTAAAAGCTTTCATCTACGGCATTTCGATTGTCCTTATCTATACACTGATAGGTACTGTTGTTTCTCGTTTGAACGGGCCTGCATTTGCTAACTTTTTAAGTACGCACTGGTTGCCTAACCTGCTGTTCTTCGGCATTTTCATTGTATTCGGACTCTCGTTCCTGGGATTGTTCGAGATTGTTCTGCCTAGTGGTTTTGTCAACAAAATGGACCAGAAAGCTGACCAGGGTGGATATGCAGGTGTTTTCTTTATGGCATTTACATTGGTACTCGTTTCATTTTCCTGCACCGGCCCGATCGTGGGCAGCTTACTGGTAGCGTCAGCAGGCGGCGAAGTAGTCAAACCAATTGTTGGAATGGCCGCATTCTCGGCTGCTTTTGCCATTCCATTTACCTCATTTGCATTGTTTCCACAATGGTTGAAATCGCTCCCAAAGTCCGGCGGCTGGTTGAATACGGTGAAAGTATGTCTTGGTTTTCTGGAACTGGCGCTTGCATTGAAGTTTTTCAGTATCGCCGATCAGGTTTACCACTGGGGTTTGCTGGACAGAGAAATTTACCTCGCATTCTGGATTGTGATTTTCGCAATGCTCGGTTTTTATTTGTTGGGTAAAATCAGGACCCCACATGATTCCATTTTGGAAAAAGTTAGCGTTCCGCGACTACTGCTCAGCATTATTACATTCACGTTTGTGATTTACATGCTGCCCGGTATGTGGGGCGCGCCGTTGAAAGCTTTGGCCGGATACCTGCCACCGCAGTCATCTCTGGATTTTGACTTAAATAAAAGAAATGCCGGTGCCGCAGCGAATGGCAACAGCAGCGAAATAGCCGGAAAGTATTCCGATCTTTTCCATTTACCCCACGAGCTCAATGGTTTTTTCGACTATCAGGAAGCATTGGAATATGCAAAGAAAGTTAACAAGCCCGTTTTTATAGATTTCACCGGGCACGGTTGTGTAAACTGTCGCGAAATGGAAGCTAGGGTTTGGGTTGATCCTGCGGTACTGCAAAGACTGCGGAACGACTATGTGATTGTCGCACTTTATGTCGACGATAAAACAGAGCTGCCGGAATCACAATGGTATACTTCCAAATATGACAACAAAGTCAAAAAGACAATCGGCGCACAGAATGCAGACTTGCAAATTGTAAAATACAACAACAATGCGCAGCCGCATTATTGCCTGGTTGATCATGAGGGCAACCTGCTCGTCGCCCCGAAAAATTACGATCTAAATCCAGCCAAATTCGCCGCATTTTTGGATAGCGGGAAAGCGGCATTCAAAAAATAAACTGGTCCCCATACCCCATATCCCGTCTCCCGTTGGATGAAGCCGACGGAAATGGATTTAGGATGCTTTTGCTTGAAATCTCAATTATCTTTTCTTTTCATTGCCCGTCTTCTTCAGAAGACGGAATCGTTTCTTAAACCATACCGCTTCATGACTAAGTACTGGTCTTTTTTGCTGCTTTTTGTTACCTCTTTATCACTTTCTGCCCAAACCTTCCGTCCGCCGGCTACCCCGCTTGTTACCATTGATCCATATACCAGCGTTTGGTCATTTGGTGATCAGCTGAATGGCTCCGTGACGAAACATTGGACTGGCAAGCCGCATCCGATGGATGGACTGATCCGTGTTGACGGGAAAACTTACCGGTTTTTGGGAGCAGCTAATCCGGTTTTTAAAACCATTCTCCCCACCGCGAAAGACGCGAAATACAGGGCGAAGTTCAGCACTGCAAAACCTGCGGATACCTGGTATAACACAGACTTTGATGATAGCGGCTGGAAGACCGGCGATGCGCCTTTTGGCACTAAAGAACGGAATGACGCAATGCTGAAAACCGGAACCATTTTCCCGAATGAAGTTTGGTACCGTCGCGAGTTTACGTTAACAACAGTGGATTTGGAGAAACCTGCATTGAATATATTCCACGACGATGATGTACAGGTTTATATCAATGGCGTTTCGGCATTTGAATGCGCACCTTGTTTTACAGGTGACTACGAGCCAAAGCCGATCAGCGACGCAGCCAGGAAGGCACTCCGGAAAGGCAAGAATGTAATTGCGGCTTATTGTAAAAATGGCGCGGGACCCGGCTACATCGACGTAGGAATTGTGGACGAAATCGCGCCAAAAGGACCTGATGTAATGGCGAATGCGACACAAAAGAGCTTTGAAATAACTGCCACGCAGAGCATTTACAAGTTCGAAGCCGGGCCGGTAGAGCTGAAAGTGCGATTTGTGGCGCCGTTGATCCTGAAAGACCTGAATATGGTTTCCCGGCCGGTCAACTATGTGGTTTATGAGTTGAAATCTACTGATGCAAAAACGCATTCTGCCGAGATTCTGAATTCAGTTTCGGGGCTTTGGGCTGTGAATGATAATAGTCAGAAGGTAACCGGCAAAAGTGAAAGCCAGAATGGACTTACGATCCTATCCCTCGGCAATGTTGAACAAAAGCTGCTGGGCAGAAAAGGCGACGACGTTCGCATTGACTGGGGCCACGCCTATCTCGCCGCTCCTGCTTCTTCGGTGAAAAGTTCGGCGCTGGGTTCACCTGCTGAACTAATCCAGTCCTTCTCGAAAAACGGAACAATCACAGCTAATCAGACGGCGGCTGCAAATGCAGATACCAAGTCAATGGGCGTTGTACTTGCCTCTAAGGATGTGAATGCGGAAAGCCAGTCCCTGCACGTAATGGTAGCTTATGACGACAAGTATTCCGTTCAATATTTTGATAAAAACCTGCTGCCGTGGTGGAATAAGGAGGGTAATAAGACAATTCAAGACGAGCTTAAAAGCGCTGAAACGGACTTTGCGAAAATTCTGAAAGACTGCGAAGCGACGGATCAGATGATCTACCAGGATGCATTCAAAGCGGGCGGAAAGGAATACGCGGAACTTTGTTTGCTGGCTTACCGGCAGGCAATTTCTGCTCACAAGCTGGTTGCGGATCCCGCAGGATCACCTTTGTTTTTGTCAAAAGAAAATTTTTCCAATGGCTCTATCGGGACAGTTGATGTGACTTACCCTTCGGCACCACTTTTCCTGCTTTACAATCCAACTTTGTTAAAAGGAATGCTGGAACCGATTTTCTATTATTCCGAAAGCGGCAAATGGACGAAGCCTTTCGCGGCGCATGATGTAGGCACTTACCCGCTCGCGAATGGACAGACTTACGGCGAGGATATGCCCGTAGAGGAATCCGGCAACATGCTCACCTTGACTTACGCGATCTGCAAAGCCGAGAATAACATTGATTTTGCCAGAAAGCATTGGAAAGTCCTTTCTGTTTGGGCCAACTATCTCAAAAAAGAAGGTTTTGATCCAGCCAATCAGCTTTGCACAGACGACTTCGCCGGTCACCTGGCGCGGAATGCAAACTTGTCGATCAAGGCGATAATGGGTTTGGCTTCTTACGCAAAAATGGCCGAACAGCTTGGGGAAACAAAGGAAGCAGCCGAGGTAAATGCATTGGTAAAAGAATTTGCTCAAAAGTGGATGGAGCTGGCCGACAGCGGCGATCACTATGCGCTTACATTCGATAACAAGGATTCTTGGAGCCAGAAATACAATTTGATATGGGATGAACTCCTGGGGCTAAACGTTTTCCCAAAAACCGTAGCTGAGAAAGAAATCAAGTATTACCTGACCAAACAGCAAACTTACGGACTCCCACTCGATAGCCGCAAAACGTACTCTAAATCCGACTGGATCATCTGGACAGCGACATTGGCAAAGAATCCCAAGGATTTCGAAACATTCATCAAGCCCGTTTACAAATACGCCATAGAAACCTCCGACCGCATCCCACTTTCCGACTGGCACGAAACTACCACCGGAAAGTCGGTGGGCTTTCGCGCCCGGTCGGTTGTTGGAGGGTATTGGATGAAGGTTTTGGGAGAGAAGTGGAAGTGAGCACCTAATCACACCAATATAAAATGAAGGGAAACGGCCATGTAAGCCGCTTCCCTATCTAAGATGAAGCAAAAATATCGGTTAGTTCAGCTGCTTAATTGAGTTATTATCTACAAAAACATTGAAATACCCTGTCTTACCGTCCAGATTGCTTGCAAAAGCACGGAAATAAACGGCCATTTCAGCATTAGTGGCATCAAAATATATTTCTTGCTTTGACCAAACCCCCTGCTCTTCAACTAGAATAGCGCCACTGCCATTTAAAATGCAATCGCCTTTTGGCATAATGTCCGAAATACACTTGGATACTTGCATCATAATAACTCGGGGATAAGCCTCGGATTCGCTAGCGATGGAACTTGCTACATAACAAGTAATGACATATTTCTTGCCAGGCTTCAAGTGACGAAGCTTTGCTTCTCCGATTGCCGCATTTGACCATTGATCATTGGTTGGAATCGCTCCAATTGTGAGGAAAGAGGCTGTACTAGGCACTCCCGCAATCGGCGGCAAGGGCTTCTTCCAAGGTGAGTTCAGGTTACCCCATAGATACTTAAAGTTCGAAGTTCCTGAAGGTAGTAGTTGCGGGCCGGCTGGAAGTTGATCATAAATTTTCCTCCATCCTGGCGCATACACCCCGAGTCCCAATGTACCCGTTGTCGAGGGCATTTGTGGCAAAACATCTATCCAACTCCCACCTCGGAGGTTCGAGCTTTGGTTCACACCTGTAATTTGTGGCTGGGGAGTTTGCACGTCTTCCTTCGAGCAGCTACTCAGCATTAGCATGCAAACAAAACCAAATCCAATCGGTAATTTTTGTACTAAGTTCATTTTGATAAAATTTAAGTTAAACATTCATTTCGTACCTAGCTACAAAACAAAGTACTACGCTGGGATCTAAAGCATTATAGTGAGTGCAGGGCCGTCCGAGGTTATTCTGCAACAATCAGGCAGTTTGGAGAGGTAAATTGTAATTGTTGAATTGTAATTATTGCGGGATTGACGCCTAGAAATACGTACTCTATGAACAATTAACTGCCGGTCTCCGCTCACAAAAACATCCAAAGAACAAGGCCGTCCCAGATTTTTGGAACGGCCCTCTTTATTGATCCAAAGAAAAGAATTCCTCCTAATTTAGCTGCGTGATAACGCCACTTCCTACGAAAATATGCGCATAACTGAATTCTCCCTCCTTCGCAGAATTCGATCTGAAAGTAAGATCCATTTCAGGCGCAATAGCTGTGAAATTCAAGGTAACGGGAACCCAGGTATTTTTTGAATTTGTAAGATCTACAACAAGCCCCTGAGGAGTCTGATTTGAATACAGTGCGCTGACAACCGCGCTTTTTGCATAATGTGGAACCTGTGTGTTTCTTCCTTGAATCTTCGGAAGTGTGGTAGCAACATACACCTTAAGTGCATACTTTTTTCCAGGCGTCAAACCGCCCATCTTGGTTTTAACCCTGCTCTGTTTTTTTACGTCAAAGGCGGTGGACGATTTTACTGTTATAAACGAATTCCAGGGCTGGTTTGGAATTAACGATGGAAGTTGCAGCCAAGGCATTGAAGCATTTCCCCATAAATGGGAAGGACTGGATGTACCTACCGGATATAATGTCGGATCACTGGGGTAACCAACCTTATCGTTCCTTTCCCAAAATCCGGGAAGAATATTTTGGCCAGGAAAGCCCTTTGTCCCAAAAACCCATGGAGGCGACGCCGTCTTCTCGTTGGAATGCTCGTTGACGCTTGCCACTTTCGGCTCAGGCGTTTGCACATCTTCCTTCGAGCAGCTGCTCAGCAGCATCATGCAAGCCAGGCCCAAACCAATTGGTAATTTTTGTACTAGATTCATTTGTAAAAGTTTAAAGTTGAACAATTGTTTTGCTAACGGCTACAAAAGAAGACACTAGTCTGTCATGGAACCTCTTATAGTGAGTACAGGGATGGTTAGGGTTATTCTGCGGCAATCGGGGTTTTTAGAGAGGTAAATTGTATTTGCTGAATTGTAATTATTGCGGGATTGTTGTTTAAGATAGTTCGTGCCAGCTGGCTGGAAGAGGCTGTGATTATCGATGGAATTTAAAAGCTTGCCCGATTTTAGATATTATTAACAAGCAAGACCTTAAAGCCTTGATCAAGCTACTGCAGGTTAATGTAAATGGAAATCGCCACCGCAATTCACCGTTCACACTTACAAGAAAGTTGAACGGAAAGTTGGTTGAATTTTGCGCCAGGTAGGTGGTGGGAGAATATTGGATGAAGGAAAAGTGGAAGTGAGATAGGATGATACTAAAAAGCAAAGGCCGCCTCAGAAATTCTGGGCGGCCTTTGTTATAACATTCATTCGCAAATTATTCAAACACTAAGGCACTCTTTCAGTTCACTTGTGATATCGCGTTTTTACCGACGAAAACATGAACATATGAAAGCAGACCTTCCTTCTCGTTATAAGCTGCAATGGAGAATGGCAATTCATTGCTAGCAGCTGTAAACGTGATCGACTGCTCAACCCAGGTTGCTTTCTTGTTTGTTAAACTGATGGGATAAATGGTTGTAGGCCCAAAACCAAGGCGCCCAAGATATACCACTGCGGTTTTTGCATAAGTAGTGCCTACTTCCCGCTTTGTTGTTGCTACCCAAAATTTGATAGTGTATTTCTTCCCGACAATCAAATTCTTGATGGTTGTCTGCGCCCGTGAGCCCTTATGAACTGTTGCCCCTGGTAGTGCGGCAGATGTAACAGTCACGACACAGTGTGCAGTCGGATCTGACGGAAACTCTGGCAAGGCCAGCTGCCAAGGCATAGATTGATCGCCCCATAAGTGCCACAGGGTTGAAGTACCGCTCGGGTATGCAGCGGGATTCGGATTTCCGGGGCAGTTACTCCAGAAGAATGGAAAGGTATTCAAGCCTACTGAGTTGTTTGTGCTCGGAAAAACCGGGGATGCATTTACAACTGTCTGTCCTACTGTGAGACCATTGCCTGATGTTCGCAGGTTAGAATTCTTGATTTCCTCTGTTGCAGATTGTGTTGGTACCTGTACATCTTCCTTCGAGCAGCTGCTCAGCATGATCATGCAAGCAAGGCCCAAACCGATGGGTAATTTTTGTACGAGACTCATTTTTAAAAATTTAAAGTGAACAATTGTTTTGTTAACGGCTACAAAAGAAGATATTAAGCTTTAATGGAACCCTCTACAGTGAGTACAGGGACTGTTGAGATTATTCTGCGGCATTCAAGCAGTTTGGAGAGGTAAATTGTAATTGCTGAATTGTAATTATTGCGGGATTGTTCTTCAAGATAGTTCGTGGAAATGGAATCTAAAATCAGGAAAGCGGCAATAACTATATTTCGATCCAGTCACCGGATCAGCGAAGAATTAAGAAAACTGTAACACAAAATGCCGCCTCAGTAACACTGAAACGGCATCTGCTTTTGTAAGCTGAAAGTGAGTCTACATTACTACTACACCTGGCTGGAAGGTCACCAGCTCTTTAATTGAGTTGTTGTCAACAAACAGGTGGATATAGGAGTGTTTACCAGCTGCAGGAGTCAGGCCTGAGAAGAAAAACATAGCATAATTTCTGGTAGGTTTGAATGTAATGGTTTTCTTCACCCACTGTGCTTCTTTTCCTGTCAAATCAACCGTTGTCTCGATTGCTGATCCATTTTCATAGGGATATAGTTTGACGTAGCCGGCTTTCGCATAAGTAGGGAGATCTGTACTATTGAACGGAATTTCACCATGAACTGTGCTTGCTACATAAAAGGTAATAGAATACGTCTTTTCAGGTATAAGATCCTTTATTGTTGTTGTCACAACGGATCGGTATAGCGAAGTTGTCGTATTTGTACCATAACTTTTTACAGTAAGGATTGATTTTGCCGTCGCGTTGGACGGAAGTAATGGCAGTGGCTTAGTCCACGGCTTATTTGCGTGACCCCAAAGACTGGTCAAAGAAGATGAGCCCGCGTCTACTGGTGCCGTGTTCCCTAGATGATATGTTTTTTCCCAGCCTCTTGGAAAAAGATTCCAGTTTACCTCAGGGCTGATCGTGTGGGAAAAAGTTGGAAGAACCACCTCCCCTGCATTCGTCTTGGCATTCGAGTGTCCGTTCGCACCTTCAACCAGCGGTTGTGGCGCTTGCGCGTCTTCTTTTGAGCAGCTGCTCAGCAGCATCGCGCAGGCCATACCTAATGCGACCGGAAATAGTTTTGTTAGCTTCATCTTTTTACTTTTTGTAGTTAAACAATAATTTATCTCGTACAAAAGAAGAAGCTTAACTGAATGAGAACGTATTAAGTGACTGGTAGGAGCGGCAGGGTTATTTTTCGGGAACGTCCTCTTGGTGAAGTGAAACTAGGTATAGTCTGATCTTACATCTATTTCTACTAACCTGCATGTTATTTTGATTTGCCTATAAACACAAAAATCTCCTTGAGGAGATCTTTGTGTTATTAAAGGAGGAAACTAATAATTAAGCCGTTACTCTGGCTGCTTGCGACACAAGCTTACGCTTCTAAAACAAGTTCTTGTCGTTGCTGCTTTTTCTTTTTACGATTTGCAAGCCGCTCCTTAACCCTGTCCACCACATAGTACACACTAGGTACCAGGAACAGCGTCAGCAGCAATGAGCTTGTCAGACCACCAATAATCACCCACGCCATACCATTTTTCACCTCAGCTCCGTCACCCGAAGCCAATGCGATCGGCAGCATACCTGCGATCATCGCGATAGTTGTCATCAGGATCGGACGGAGACGTTCTTTACCCGCTTCTATCAATGCATCCTTCAATGCGTGACCTTCTTCTTTCAACTGGTTCGTAAAGTCGACGATCAGGATCGCGTTTTTGGCTACCAGACCGAGCAACATGATCATACCCACTATGGAGAAGATAGTCAAACTTTCCATTGTAAGCGCCAGCGCGGTTAATGCACCGACCAATGCAACCGGGATCGAGAACAATACAACGAATGGATAAATGGTACTTTCGTAAAGCGCCACCATAATCAGGTAAATGAGCACGATACCGAGTACAAGCGCCAAACCAAGACTTCCGAATGCGTCGGCCTGGTTTTTCAGGTCTCCGCGGTATTCGATGAAGACGCCTTCGGGAAGTTTCACACTCGCCATTTTGGCCTGAATATCAGCACCGATTGAACCGGATGGGCGACCTATCACCTGTGAGTTGATGGTGATTGAAGACAGACGGTCAATCCGCTGCAACACACTTTCACCCATTCCCTCTTTCACGGTTGCGAATTGGGATAATTCGAACGTTTGTCCGGCGCTGTTTACGAATGTCAGCTGGCGGATATCGTCCGCTTTGGAACGGTCGAACTGGTCCAGCGTAACCATAATATCGTATTCTTTGCCGTTTTCTTTAAACTTCGAACGGTCGTCACCACGGAATGCAGTCTGCAATGCAGCTCCTACTTCTGCGGCATTGATGCCAAGTTGTGACATTTTCTCACGGTCCAGCTGCACGCCTACCTCCGGTTTGGGATCGTCCACAGAATAGTCCACGTTGGCAGTACCCGGGATTGAAGCTACCACTTCTTTCACCTGCTCTGCAGTTTTACGGATCGTCGCCATATCGGTACCTTTTACAGCCACCTGAATTGGCGCCTGGTTGGCATTACCGGTGATCGAAGTTGGTGCAACAGTCACTTTCACGCCAGGAATTTGCAGAATTTCTTTTTGGACTTCTGTACCAAAATCCTCGGCAGACATCGCACGTTCGGCTTTATCAACCAACTGAACCGTTAAATCGGCAATGTTACTGTTGGATGTAGTTCCCAAACCGGTGCTACTGTAGCCGACATTGGTGAAGACTTTCGTTACTTCTTTTCTGCTCAAAAGCAGTTTTTCTACTCTTTGTGCAACCTGGTTGGTCTGGTAAACAGAAGCTGTTGGCGCCAACTCGATAGACACATTCAGCTCACCGCGGTCACTTTGCTGCATGAAAGCAGCACCGATGAAGCCCGCCGGAACCAATGCAATGGAGCCTACAATCAGGATCAGGGACAAAATGAAAATGTATCTTTTATGGCCCAAAACCCAGGTCAGAATGCGACCGTATTCGTCTTTAATGCGATCTAAAAATCTTTCGAAACCTAGATTCAGCTTGCCCCAAAGTGTGTTTTTATCCAAAATCTCTATTTTACCAAAACGCGAAGCAAGCAACGGAGTTAAGGTAAATGATACGAACAAACTCATCAATGTCGAGAACACGACCACGAGGGAAAATTCTCTCAAAATGTTACCGATCAGACCTTGCGTCAATGCAAGCGGCACGAATACCACAACGTCCACTAATGTGATCGCAAGGGCTGTAAAACCGATTTCTGCACGTCCGTCCAATGCGGCTTGCCACCTGCTTTTGCCCATTTCCATGTGGCGGTTGATGTTTTCCAAAACCACGATCGAGTCATCGACGAGGATACCAACCACCAGCGAAAGCGCCATTAACGTCATCAAATTGAGTGAGAAACCTAAAAGGCTCATCAAAATGAAGGTCGGGATCATGGAGGAAGGCAGGGCCACGAGGATAAACATGGAGCTGCGGACACTATGCAGGAACAGCAACATGACGATAGAAACGATCAAAACCGCAAGCCCAAGGTCAAATACAACCGCATCAGCAGAGGCCAATGTATAAATCGACTGGTCGGATGCAATGTTGAATTTCAGACCGGCGGAAGCATATTGCTTTTCCAAAGTCGTCAAACGCTCGCGCGTCAACTTACTTACATCTACTGCATTTGCATCGGATTGTTTCTGGATCTGCAATGCCACAGACGGGCGACCATTAATGTGGTTCACCGCAGTTGCGTCGGCAGTTCCGTCGTATACTTCGGCAATATCTTTCAGGAAAATCTGTCCGCCCGAGTTGTTACGGCCCACAATTACATTCCGCAGATTCTCAACAGTTGTCAGCTTAGCGTCAAAACGAATGGAAAGCTGATCTGCCTGTGTTTTAACCTGACCGGCAGGGAAAGAAGTATTGGCATTGTTAATCGCTGCTGAAACCTGCGCGATCGACAAGCGATATGCTTTCAATTTATCCTGCTTAATATTCACCTGGATCTGACGCTCGGTACCACCGATGATCGTCACCTGGCCTACTCCGGTAACATTCGAAAGCTGTGGTTTCAGTTTCTCGTCGATCAGATCATACAATGCGGAGGGCGAAAGGTTTGCAGTTACCCCCATTCTCAAAACCGGGATCTCGTCAGTCGAGAATTTATTGATCACGGGGCGGTCGGCATCGTCTGGCAGCAATGAAATCACCTGCTCTACTTTGCGCTGCGCTTCCTGCTGCGCTAAATCCACGCTTACACCTTGCTTCAACTGGATAATTACAGAAGAAACGCCTTCCTGAGAAGTTGAGTTAATCTGGTCCAAACCTTCAATCGCCGACACGGCGTCTTCAATGTGTTTGGTTACGTTGGTTTCGACTTCGTCCGCAGCTGCACCGCGATACGTCGTCATGACACTCACAACATTCGCCTCGAACTTAGGCAACAAGTTGTAGGACAATTGTTTATAGCTGATCACACCAAATAGTATCAACACCGTGAATACTACTATGATGAAGAGCGGTCTTTTTACTGCTACTTCGGTGATTGACATTTTTTTATTCGTTTACTGATGAAAACTATTTAGTGACATTAACCGCTGCACCTTCGCTGAGGTTGATCTGGCCAGTTGTAATCACCGTTTCGCCTGATTTCAAACCCGACAAAACCTCAATATTGTCGCCCAGCTCGCGGCCCACCTGAATTTTACGCTGTTTTGCAATGCCGTTCTCCACCGTGTACACATAAGGATTACGTACGCTCTCAACCAATGAACTTCTTGGGATCAGCAATGCATTCTGGCTGCTTTTCTGCTTAAACTCCACGGTCACGAATGTTCCCGCGCGCAGTTGATTTGAATTTTTGATCACGATTTCAACCGGATAGTTGTGCGATTCGTCGCCTTGTGGCGCAATGTAGGAGATCACGCCGTCGATCTTTTTATCAGGGAAAATGCTGGTGCTTACTTCCACGTGCTGACCCTCTTTCAATTTATAAACATCATTTTCTGAGATCATTACCTGCACTTTCAGGCGCGACACGTCCAGGATCGTTCCTAGTGAAGTCCCGACGTTTACAAACTCACCCGGCTCGATGTTCTTCTTGATCACGCGGCCGCTGATCGGCGCTGCGATGGAAGCATCATTGATTTGCTGCTTGATTTGCTCAGCCTGGTTCAATGCATTCTCGTAATTGTACTTGGTATCATTTACCTGCACTTCCGTCGCTGCATTTCCCGCCAGAAGCTTTGAATAGCGTTCGGTGTCTTTTTTCAGCTTGTTGATGTTCAGCTCAGTTGCTTCCAGTGAAAGCTCTTTGAGTTTGCTATCCACCTTCACCAAGGTCGCACCTTGTGAAACGTAGGTACCGAGGTCGTATTTAACCGACAAAACTTTACCTGCGGAAGTCGCCATAATTTCGGCTTCCTTAAACGGGATCAGGCTACCTGTACGGATCAGGTCCTGATTTGTACTGCCTTCTTTCACCGCCACTGCAGTTACCGGAATGGTGACATTCTTGTTATCCGGCATTACTTTCTTCGCGTCCATCTTGGACTTATTCGCTACCAAACGAAACCCGATCAAAAGACCGATTACGAGTATAGAGCCGATTATGATTATTTTCCTTTTCATGGAATCAATGATTGAATGACTGAATGATTGAATGTTCTTTCAAAAAACTATAAATGACTTACTGACAACTAAATGACAATTGATGACTTTCTCTTGACCTAAAATCTTTTAAGGCAAGCCCGTATAAAAAGCATTTAAACTACCCTGTGATTGTTCGAGACCTAGTTTCGCTTGGTAATAGCTCAGCATCGAGTTGATATAGTTGCTTTGGGCTTCTTTGTAGGAAGTTTCTGCGTTCAGCAGGTCCGAGAGCGTAATGGTACCTTCTTTGTATTGAAGGGTTGTTACGTCGTACACTTCCTTGGCCAAAGTCACGTTGCTTTCATCGTTTACCAGGTTCAGTTTTGCTTTCTGAAGCTGGGTTGTGGCGTTGTGATTTTGTAGCTCATAATTCTGCACGTTCAATTTCAGCTGTTCGTTTTGGGTCAAAAGATTTAAATCAGCCTGCTTGTATTGTGCATCTCTTCTGAAACTATCAAAAATCGGAATGGAAAGTTTGACACCAATTGCACCGAAACTAAACCAGTTACCCCACGATTCGCCCAGATTCTGGCCCAGCGACTGAACACCATATCTTCCATAAACAGAAAGCTTCGGAAGGTACCCGGCTTTGATCCGCTCCTTTTCAAGCGCCTGCAATTCCATATTGATGTTCTGGATTTTAAAGTCGGTCAGGTTAGCTACATCCAGCTTTTCCGGCTCTACCAATTTGAATGGCTGGCTTAGAGGATTGTCCGTCAAAACGAATTGCTCGCCCAGCGGCATTCCCATTTGAAATTTCAGCTGATTTTGGGATAAGATCAGGTTGCTTTCCGCCAGAGTGAGCTGGGATTTAATATTGTTTAAACTTACCTGCGTACGGTCATAGTCTACTTTCTTGATAACCCCATTGTCTAGCTGCAGCTGCAAAGTCCCGAGTATCTGCTGCGTCTTTTCCAGGTTATCTCTCAGCAAATCAATCTGCGCCTGTGTTACAAATACCTGATAATAAGCATTAGTTACATTATAAATAATATTCTCCTTCGTTCTGCGTGAATTCAGTTCCGCATTCTCGATATTCGGCTTATTGGCCTTCAACCCAACGAGCAGCTGGCGGTCAAAGATCACCTGATCTGCCTGCGCCGAAACATTCGTGGAGTACTTGGTACCAAGTGCAACCCGTCGGTCTTCCCCGCCAAAAAGCGCGCCCGGCAGTACAGTAGATTGGAGCTTGATGTTGTCATCCAGCGCACCACTTCCTGCTACCTGCGGCAAATAGCTCGCGAGCGCTTCCCTACCCTGTTGCACAGCAATATTCTCCTGGTACTGCGCTATCTTGACATTTCCATTATTCTTTATGCCGTAAGCGATGCAATCTTTCAGGCTCAGCCGGGTTTGCGCCCAGGCACTCCCGGAAGTTGCCGCTATGGTGAGGATTGCAATAATCCATGCTCGTTTCATTTGTTCTGATTTATTAATTGTGGCTAATGTTAATAGTTGACACGTCTACTGGTGACATATCAACTATTTATATAAATTTTTTTATTTTTCGATGACCTCAGCTACTCTGTCCAGATAGCCGATAAAAGTCTTACGTTCTTCCTCGGTAAAATGCTCCATTACCTGGTTATCAAAGGCGATTACCAACGCCTGAATGCGCTCACAGACAAATTTACCGCTCGCAGTCAGTGAAACCATATTCTTCCTTTTATCCTCTATATCACTTTCGATCTTTAAAAATCCGTCTTTATGCAAAGTCTGTACCGACCTCTGAATGCCCGCTTTATCTTTTTGCAGCACGTTTGCTATATCCTGTTGCGTCATTGCGTGTTCCTGGAAATATACAACCATCAGGATCGGCAGCTGCTCAGCCAATACCGGAATACCTTCCTGGACGAGCTGCGCATTCATTCTTTTAAAAACAGTCTTGGTAACAAGCCCCAGCTTAAACTGTAGCGAGTTTTTCATTTCATCTTTCAAACAGGGAAATTTATTAAGTGTCGCATTCATGATGGTGCAAATGTATATTGTGTTGACATATCAACCAAATGCTCAGGTAAAAAGTTTTGTGAATGGCGAAAATTGTTAGGTGAGTGGCTTTTAAAAAAAAATTGTCACCCTGAGCGGAGTCGAAGGGGCGCTACTGATGGTGAGTAACGTCCCCTTCGACTGCGCTTAGGGTGACAAAAGCAGAATAGTTCTATTACTATTACCTTCCCAGCGTCTTGATCAGCATTCCTTTGGTTACTTTGTCCGAAAGCGACATTCCGTTGATGATCGCGAGTTCGTCCATTTTGTTGTCCGGTTGATTGTTGTCTTTCAATGCATCTTTGAGAGATCCGTCGCGCTGCACTGTTTTAATGCGGATACGCTCCGGCTGACGACCCAGGATATTCTGGTCGGTTACCGATTTGAAACCTTGTGCTACATTCCTGAATGTACCCAGGTTACCGGCAAAGTTGGCCGGCGCTGCCACACCGTGGATCACGTAAATATTTCCTCCGTACTGGATCAGCCAGGTTGCCACCTGAATCGCACTGGCAGCTGCTTGCCCGGATTGCGCCTGTGCTACCTGCTGCGAAATCATTGCTATGGCGGGATTTCCGTTAATCGTAGTTTTATTATTCTCAGAAACCTGCAAGCTGTAATTTTTCACAACAGTCTGCGCTGCTTCTTCCAGCGACTTACCTTCGGCCATCGCAAAAAGCATCATCGACTTTCCGTCCTTAGAAGCCATTTGAAACTGGGCAGGCGAATTTTCATACTGCCAACCGCTCGGTACCGGAAACTGGAACCTCAGCTCAGGATGGTAAAACTGGTTGTTTTCCACAAAACCCTGCTTTGGATCCGTACCATATATTATGCCTTCAATCTTGCGCAGGTAAGCATCGCGATTAACACTGTACTTGCCCGGGTGTTCTGTCTGGTATTGTATAGCCAGTTTATCTACCTTATTCTTCCTGTCGCCCGGATCAGGGTGCGTGGACTGGAAAGTCGGGATAGTTTGTCCTGCTTTTTCACTGATTTTTTTCAAAGTCCCGAAGAAGTCTGCCATCTCCTTCGCATCGTATCCGATTTTACTGGAATACTCCACGCCGATTTTATCCGACTCCGTTTCGTGCTCGCGGCTGTAACTTAATAGCAGCAAACCCAGCGCCTGCTGCGTTTGCTCGGCCAATCCGCGGACTGTTTCCGATAACACCATTCCTGCCAGCAAACCTACCTGACCGAAGATCTGTGATGTTTGCTGCCGGGCTGAGTGACGGGCAGTAATGTGACCGATTTCGTGACCAAGTACACCTGCAAATTCCGCCTCATTGTTGAAGTGCGCCATGATACCCCTTGTGAAGTATACGTAACCGCCAGGCACAGCAAATGCATTCACGACAGGCGAGTCCACAATGAAGAATTGATAAGGTAAATCAGGGCGGTGCGAGATGTTCGCCATTGCCTTTCCTTTCTCATTGATAAAGGATTGCAGGTTTTTATCGTCGTAAATACCCATTGTAGCCACAATAGAAGGGTGTGATTCAGCGCCGAGCGCGATCTCCTTTTCTTTGGACATGAATATAATTTCTTTTTTACCCGTGACAGGATTTTTAGAACATCCGGTAAATAGGCTTGCTGCTGCAAGACCAAGCAGAATGTGAAATTGAAATTTCATTTTCATACAAACTCAAAAAATGATTGTTATAAAAGGGGTCGGTCCAAACGTTTGTGCCTTAGAAGATCTGAAAGAATCATGCCAATTCTTCCGGCTGGTGTGACCGTTGGACCTGCAATTAAATATATTTCCTATTAACTCCGCTTATTACCTAAATTACGATCTGTTGGTATAATAGTTGTTGATGAACAGTTCCAAAAAACCTGTCGCCTTTGAAGTACATTTCCCTGACACTATGAATTTGAAAAAGACAACATTCAGTCTCCTGCCGCGGTGGCTCGTCAGGCTCGACTTTTTTGGAATTTTCGAAAAAGATCCATTTGGTAATTATTTGATATTCAAAAGATTATTGATATTCATTCTCGGCTGGTTCACTTACTACAGATACACTGCGGTTAATAAAATAGAAATCATCGGCGGCGATCAGCTCCTCGATCTGCCCGATCATGGCGTACTTTTCCTGTCTAACCACCAGACCTATTTCGCTGACGTAATTGCATTCTTTCATATTTTCTGCGCTGCCAAATGGGGCTACAAGGATACGATCCGGCCGCCGTTTTATCTCTTTTCGCCCCGTGCGAGATGTTACTATGTAGCTGCGTCTGAAACGATGAAGGAAGGGATTTTACCCAAACTATTCAGCATGGGCGGCGCGATTACCATTGAAAGATCGTGGCGGGCGAATGGCGAGAATGTAAAAAGACAGCTCGATAACTCGGCACAGGACCGGATCGGAATGGGGCTGAGCCACGGGTGGGTAGTGAGCTTTCCGCAAGGAACCACCAGACCGTATGCCCCTGTACGTAAGGGCACCGCCCACCTCATTAAAGAACACCAGCCGATCGTGGTACCTGTGGTGATCAATGGTTTTCGAAGAGCTTTTGACAAAAAAGGCTTACGGTTTAAAAAACGCAATACACGCCTGACAGTCCATTTTAAAGCGCCAATGCACTTTTTACCCGATGAATCCGTGGAAGAAATGGTAGATCGCGTCACCAAAGCAATTGAGCAGGAGGCACCAAAAGATGGTTTAACAACTCCGGACAGTCAGCCGGTATAGATTTTTACATCTCCTTATATGGGAAAAAAAGTATTGATCACAGGCGGCTCCGGCCTGATCGGCAGGCGGCTGACACAGCTTTTGCTCGCCAAAGGGTACGAAGTAGCGTATCTCAGCCGGAGTAAGAAGCCGATTCCGTCTGTTAAAGTATTTCAATGGGATATTTCAAAAAACTACATTGAAGAAGGGGCGCTGGAAAATACGCATTTCCTGATCCACCTGGCAGGTACCGGCGTAGCAGAAAAGCGCTGGACAGACGAACAGAAAAAATCCATTATTTCCAGCCGGGTCGATACGATTCAGCTGATAGCCGAAAAGTTGAAGGAAAAGAATATTCGTCCCGCTGCATTTGCATCAGCTTCGGGCAGCAGCTACTATGGTGAAGATAGCGGCGATGTGAAAAATACAGAGGACTTCCCGCCAGGAAAGGATTTCTTATCACACGTAACAGTTGAATGGGAAAAAGCTGCTGATAAGATCGCAGCGCTTGGAATTAGAACCGTGAAGCTGCGTACCGGGATTGTACTGAGTAACGAAGGAGGCGCATTAAAACAAATTGCCGCACCTGCCAGATTTGGTTTTGGCGCTCCACTTGGCTCGGGGAAACAGTGGATCAGCTGGATTCACATGGATGATCTTTGCAATATGTACATCGACGCGCTTGAAAATGAAAAATGGCAGGGAGCTTACAATGCCATCACTGATGCGGTTACCAATGAAGAATTTACGAAAATGATCTGTCAGGTGCTGAACAAGCCACAATGGGCACCGCATGTTCCTGCATTTGCATTGCGTCTCGTTTTTGGTGAAATGGCGAATGTGGTATTAGGGAGCAGCTACCTGATCAGTAAAAGGATTAAAGAAGAAACAGATTTTAAATATCAGTATCCGGATTTGCGGGCAAGCTTGGAGGAAATTTTAAAGTGAACTTCGGCTGTCAGCCGTCGGCCATTTATTCCTCCTCCTCCTCTTCCTCCTCCTGCGCCGTCAGCACCTGCGTTGTTGCCAGCCACTTATCTCTTTGCAATTTGCCACGGAAATCGTCCATTACATTCAGCTGAATATTTCCATTGCTGAAAACCGACATTTGTAATCCAACAAACGACAATGCTTCATTAAGGCGGGTTTCAAGCGGCTCATTTGTGAAAATGCATTCTTTCCAATACCATTCCATTGTTTCGCCTGCTACTTCTTCCACAATATCGATGTAATCCTCGATGGAATAACCTATGAATGGTTTCCCAAAACGAACCCAAAGCAACCGCATTACGTCGTCGAGCGATTGTTCGTGATTGGTTTTTTTGCGTAAATACAGATCGAGGATCAATGCGACGAGGGCGCCTTTGTGATACACTGAAACTTTGCGGTTAGGTATTCCCTTTTCGTAACCGTCGAGCCACAGATCAAATGAAGATTCGGCCAGCGATTGAGATGCATTCGCACTGTTTTCGAAATGCCTTTTCATATATACCTGCAATTCCTTCACATAAGCTTCGTCTGTGAAAACACCGGCGCGTTTCAGGAAAAGATCACCATAGTAGGTTGTACAACCTTCGGCTACAAAGCAGGTTCGAAAGTAGTTTTCTTTGGTAAAGTCATAAGGTAACAGCTCTTTCGGGCGGATCCGGATAATATTCCAGGCGTGAAACAGCTCGTGTGAACTCACGCCCAGTAAGTCAAAATATAAGCCTTCACCCTCGTCATCTGGGCCGAGTACGATCATAGTTGAGTTCTGGTGCTCAACGCCATGGTAGAATGCAGTTGGCAGGATCAGGTTGAGAAAGTGGTAATCCTCTTCGGGAAACTCTCCCATTGTTGCAATCTGCTCACGTGAAAAGCACCGGAAATCTCTTTCAATGCGGCGCCAGTTGGGTTTGAGATTTCCATGCATCCATATTTTGAACTGCACTCCCCGCACATAGTACTCACACTTCTGCAAAGATTCGGAAGCGAGCAGCGGGCTGTCGACCAGCTGATAGAAATCGCGTGCTGCCAAGGTATTAGGCCCGGCAGAAGGTAAGCCGCAGGCAATTGTGTATCCTTCCGGCAAGTCGAGGTGAACCTGGTAAGGTTCCGAAATTCGGCCCTCCGTGTACATGCAGAAGTTGATAAAATTCAGATACCAGAGCTCTTCATCAACATAACTGGTACCTGCATTCTGACTGATTGCGTAGTAGGAATAATGTATTCTGACCTCTTTCTGACCGGCTGTTCCAACCTGCCAGCGATCTTTGGTTACTTTATGAATGGGCAGTTTATCACCGCTGACAGAAATAGCTTCGATAAATTGAATATTTTTGGCAAAGTTTTGAAGTTCATACCGGCCGGGCCGCCACGCAGGTAGCTGGATTTCAATAACATCATTGTCAATTTCCGGAATCGTATAAGTAATAAGAATAAGGTGTGACTGGGGCTTTGCTACGGAAATGTGATAATGCATAAAGGTTCGAGTAGTATTAGAGGGGCCTCGGCGGGAAAATCTGATAAACCAAAAACAAAGGCTGGATCGTTACCAGTTATTAATAGGATAAAATAAATGATTTTAAGATGAAAAGCAAAATCCTCCTGAGCTGCACACTTCTGTTAACTATCCTGACCAGCGTCAATTTGTTTGCTCAAAATGACGAATACTATCGCCCGGATTCACTGAGAAGGGAAACTCCCAATCAAAGACAGGATTATACCCCGAAAGACACAAACCGGCTTGCGGAGAAGAAAAAAGAAGTTGATTTCAAACAGCTTCCATTCAAGGAAAGGCTGCGCGCGGGTGGTGGCTTCGGGCTGAGCCTTGGCACATTCACTAACATCAATCTATCGCCGATGGTAGGCTACGAACTGACTGAAAAGCTGGTTGGAGGTGTTGGTGTGACTTATATGTTTTTCAAGCAACGCTACTTCGATTCATACAGCTACTATGGTGGAAAAGGCTTTTTGATGTACAATGTAATTAAGCCGGTCAACCTGATTGCGGAGCTGGAACCATTGAATGTGGTAGGAAATTATCAAAAAAGACAATGGATCGTGTCTCCTATGCTGGGCGCTGCGTATTCGGTACCTACCGGCGGCCGCATTGCCAAGGCTGTTCACTTTACATTATTATATAATCTCAATTACTACAATCAGGTAGACAACTCTGCCGGGCCTGCTGCTGCAATTACCAACTTGTCACCTTACGGCAGCCCGCTGGTCTTTCGCGTTACATTACTTTAAGTATACCCCACAAAGAGTGGCTTGATTTTTTGTCAACATTTGAACTCTTCAGGCAAATGGAGACTTTTTCTTTTTATTAACCACAATTATGGAAAACCCAGTTTTAATTTTTGGCGCAGGCGACCTGGGAGTACAGGCGCTGGATATATTTAAAAGAAATAATGTAATCGTTTACGGCCTTCTCGACGATACCGCAGAGCTTCATGGTAAGGAATTTGGTGACGTAAACGTAATCGGCTCCACTGATGATACAGGTTATCTGAGTATTCTCGGGTCCAAATGTGAAGCTTTCGTTGCGATTGGAGATAAAGTGGTGAGGGAAAGACTGGTTGAAACACTGACTGAAGAGTACAAGGTAATGCCGGTGAATGCCGTTCACGACACAGCTGTGATCTCCGGAATGTCTGCCATCGGCCACGGTAATCTCATCGGTGCAAGAGTAATCATAGGTGCGAAAACTGTTGTAGGACACCATTGTCTGATTCAGACGGGCGCGTTGCTGGATACTTCAGTACGCGTCGGCGACTTTGTTACGATCGGAACAGGTGCTATCATTAATGACCGCGTACTTTTAGGCGATGGCGCATTCATCGGTTCCGGCGCAGTGATAGTAGCCGGAATTGAAGTTGGCAAAAACGCGAGAATAGGCGCAGGTTCCGTAGTAGTTGAAAATGTAGCTGCCGGTGCAACTTACTTTGGAAATCCAGCGAGGAAGATTTGACAAAATTCCGTCACATCTTTTTTATTAATATCAAACACATTACCTTTGCACTCCTTTTTGAGCGAGAAAGTGAAAGAGCTAACTAAATACAACATAGACATTTACGGTTTGGAGGACAAACAGTATGACTATGATATGGAATCAGGAGACGCTTTTTTCGAAGAACTTGAACAGGATCTGATTGAGCACGGACACTTCAAAACGCATGTTGTTTTGAATAAATCGGCCACCATGATCCAGCTTCGGTTCCACACGGAAGGCGCAGTTACATTAACCTGTGACAGAAGTCTTGAACCCTTTGAAGAGCCCATTAACTCCGACGAGCGCATTATTTTAAAGTTCGGCGACCACGATGAAGAGCTTACAGAGGAAATCGAGATCATCAACAGGAATACTAACAGGATCAACGTTGCGCGCTATATATTTGACTTTATAGCGTTGTCGCTTCCAACAAAGAAAATACATCCGAGTCTAAGGACAGAAGAAGACGACCTTGACCTGGAAGATGATGAGGAAGAAGCGATATTAGTTTACTCATCTGCTGAAAACAACGATGAGGAACCCGAAGAAGAAGGGCCGGTGGACCCTCGCTGGGAGGCTTTGAAAAAGCTAAAAGGCGAATAACAGTCCCGACAAACCCGTTTCCGTTGGCTGAAGCCGACGGAAATAGATAATAGTCAATGGCCGCCGGCTTCAGCCGACGGATTTTAAAAGAAACAAAAACAAATAGAAATAAAGCATCATGGCACATCCTAAGCGGAGACATTCCACTACACGTCGCGATACACGCAGAGCGCATGACTTCCTTACCGGAAAGCAGCTTGGCACAGATTCAACAACAGGAGAAATCCACCAACTACACCGCGCCCACGTTCACGAAGGCAACCTTGTTTACAGAGGAAAAGTAGTAGTTGAAAACTATACTAAAACAGTTTAGTATCAGTCGGTGAACATATCAATTTCGCAGCAGCCCTATAAAAGTTGTTGCGAAATTCTTTTTTACTACGGCACATCTGCTAAATTTACACCTTCGAGTTCTAACTTATTTGTCTAAAATAACAGCGTGTAAATGAAAATTGCGGTAGATGCTATGGGGGGAGATTTAGCTCCACATGCAATTGTTGAAGGGGTGATTCAAGCCTCTTCTGAGCTACCATCCGAGGCGCGAATCGTTTTAATCGGACGTGAAAATGTGATTTGGGAAATATTCAATCAACACAATTTCACCCCTTCTAATGTTGACGTCGTTCACGCAGAAGATGTTATTGAAATGGGCGAGCATCCTACGAAAGCCCTTTCTCAAAAACCCAATTCCAGCATCGGAGTTGGATTCAAGCTTCTGAAGGAAAAAGAAGTTGACATATTCTGCAGCGCAGGAAACACGGGAGCAATGCACGTTGGCGCCCTTTTTAGCATAAAGTCTATTGAAGGAATCCTAAGACCGGCTATTGCTGGGTTTGTACCGCAGGTAGGTGGAGGTCACTCTATTATGCTTGATATCGGTGCCAATGCAGATTGCAAACCAGAAGTATTGGCACAATTTGGTGAGATCGGATCCATATTCGCGCAATACACCTTTCAGATAGAGCGCCCTCGGGTGGCTTTGATGAACATCGGAGAGGAAGAGCAAAAAGGCTCGCTCACATCCCAGGCGACTTACCCCCTCCTTCAACAAAACAAACGCATCAATTTCATAGGAAATATAGAAGGGAAAGATCTCTTCACAAACAAAGCTGACGTCATTGTCACCGATGGCTTTACCGGCAATATACTATTTAAGCTGGGTGAATCTTTGTATGAAATATCCAGGAAAAGAGGTTTCCAGGACGATTTCATCGATCAGACAAACTACGAATCAATTGGCGGCAGTCCTATCATAGGTGTTAACGGAAATGTCATGATCGCCCATGGAATTTCGTCTCCGCTGGCAATCAAGAACATGATTGGCTGGGCTTACAAACAGGTTAAGTCCAGGGCATACTTGCATATTTCACAAGCACTGAATTAGTCGGAACCACCTATGATTAAACAGCAACTTTCCTTTTTACCAAAATCTATTCGGATTTTGAATAGTTAATTTATCATGACCCATATAAAAGCCTCTATAACAGGAATACAAGGGTATGTGCCTGATTATATTTTGACGAATGCCGAGTTGGAAACAATGGTTGCGACAAACGATGAATGGATTGTAAGTCGAACGGGTATTAAAGAAAGGCGTATTCTGAAAGGGGAAGGCTTGGGAAGTTCACATATGGGTGCTGAGGCTGTGAAAGGTTTGTTGGCAAAAACAGATACCGCACCAGGAGAAATTGATCTGTTAATCTGCGCTACAACGACCCCTGATTTCATTTTCCCCTGCACAGCTAACCTGATCTGCGATATGGTAGGTATCCGAAATGTAGGAAGCTTTGATATTCAGGCCGCGTGCTCCGGATTTTTATATGCATTGACACTCGGCTCGCAATTTATTGAGACCGGAAAATATAAAAAGATCATTGTTGTCGGTACCGATAAAATGTCTGCCATTGTAGACTATACCGACAGAAAAACTTGCATCTTGTTTGGTGACGGCGCGGGCGCTGTCTTGCTGGAACCTAATTCTGAGGGTAATGGCATTATGGACTCGATTATTCGGTCCGATGGCGCAGGATACCCTTACCTTAACCAAAAAGCAGGAGGAAGCCGCTTCCCTCCCACCCACGAAACTGTTGAAAAGCGCCAGCATTTCGTGTTTCAGGATGGTGCACAGGTATTTAAGTTTGCTGTTACAAATATGGCTGACGTTTCAGCTGAGATCATGGACCGTAACGGTCTGAAAGGTTCAGATGTAAGCTGGCTGGTACCGCACCAGGCTAACAGGCGTATTATTGAAGCCACTGCCAACAGAATGGGTGTTGGAATGGAAAAAGTGATGGTGAACATTCACAAATACGGGAACACTACTGCTGCAACAATCCCACTCTGTTTGTGGGATTATGAATCACAACTCAAAAAAGGGGATAATCTCATTCTCGCTGCATTTGGCGGCGGCTTTACCTGGGGCTCCATTTACCTGAAATGGGCTTATGATCCGAAATAGATTGTTCTGACTACTGACTTTAATATTAATTATTAATTATATGGCAACTACTGCAGATTTGCGCAACGGATTGGTGATAGACTTCAACCATGATCTTTTCCAGGTAATTGAATTTCAACATGTGAAGCCCGGAAAAGGTAATGCATTCGTCCGCACCAAGTTGAAAAGCCTTACCTCCGGAAAAGTACTTGATAACACCTTTTCATCCGGCGCAGGTATCACACCGGTTCGTGTTGAAAGACATAAATTCCAGTATTTATATAAGGATGAGGTTGGATATAACTTCATGAATGCTGAAACATTTGACCAGGTTCTGATCGATGAAAAACTGGTTACCAATGCAGATTTAATGAAAGAAGGCCAGGAAGTGGAAATCCTCATCAACACTGAAAATGATGTGGCTTTACTTTGTGAGCTGCCTCCGTTTGTTGAGCTGGAAGTAACTTACTCCGAACCCGGCCTGAAAGGAGATACTGCCAACTCTCCAAAGAAAGCCATCGAAGTTGAAACAGGAGCCCGCATAATGGTACCTCTGTTTATCGAAGAAGGTCAGAAAATCAAAGTTGATACCCGTACTTACGATTACGTAGAAAGAGTAAAATCATAACTTTTTGAAATCTGTGAGGTAAATGGCCTTTGCGAGATGCTTATTATCAAGCCTTTGAGGTTGAGATCACCACAGTTTAAATTTGAATAAATGGAAACCAGAGAAATCCAGAAATTGATTGACTTCATTGCCCAGTCGGGACTTGATGAAGTGAATATTGAAACTACCGATCTTAAGATCAAGGTAAAACGTTACGGTTCAGCTCCTGCTGCACCAGCTACTTCAGTTCCAGCGAATGTAACTGCGGCTCCCGCAATTGCCCCGCCTGTACCTACAACAGCAGTAACGCATTCCGCCCAGACTGAGCCAACTGCTCCTGCAGAGTCCAGCTCTTCCAATCTGATTACAATTAAATCCCCGATGATCGGTACATTCTACCGCGCATCCAGCCCTGATACCCCTGCATTCGTAAGTATCGGAGACGAAATCAAACCCGGCAAGGTTGTTTGTGTGATTGAAGCAATGAAGCTTTTCAACGAAATTGAATCTGAAATTTCAGGTAAAATCGTAAAAGTTCTTGTTGAAAACGCCACACCTGTCGAATTCGACCAACCTCTATTTATTGTAGAGCCCGCCTGAGGCGAGAGAAGGTCTGCAAAACCAAATCGACTTTATGTTTAAAAAGATACTCATTGCCAACCGGGGTGAAATAGCCCTGCGGGTTATCAGGACCTGCCGTGAAATGGGCATTAAAACGGTAGCTGTTTACTCCACTGCTGACAGGGACAGCCTCCACGTAAGATTTGCGGACGAGGCCGTTTGTATCGGTCCTCCTCCGAGCCGTCAGTCCTATCTGAGCATTCAAAATATTATTTCTGCTGCCGAAGTTACCGGTGCCGACGCAATCCATCCGGGCTACGGATTTTTATCGGAAAATGCCGAATTCTCGCAAATCTGTGCAGATTATGGCATTAAGTTCATTGGTGCAACAGCAGCGCAGATCAATGGCATGGGCGACAAAGCAACCGCAAAAGCGACCATGATCCAGGCTGGTGTGCCGGTTGTTCCAGGTTCCGAAGGTTTGTTAGATTCGATCGAGCACGGCAAAAAACTCGCAGAAGGCATTGGATATCCGGTCATTATCAAAGCCACTGCCGGCGGCGGCGGACGCGGGATGCGGATTATCAATAAGCCTGATGAATTTGAGAAAGCATGGAACGATGCACGCACCGAATCGGCAGCCGCATTTGGGAACGACGGTTTATATCTTGAAAAGTTCGTTGAAGAGCCCCGCCATATTGAAATCCAGATCATCGGAGATCAGTTCGGTAAGGTTTGCCACTTGTCGGAACGTGACTGTTCCATTCAGCGCCGTCACCAGAAGCTGGTTGAAGAAACTCCTTCCCCGATCATTACGCCTGAACTGCGTGAAAAGATGGGAGCTGCTGCGATCAAAGGTGCGCAGGCAATCGGGTATGAGGGTGCAGGAACAATTGAGTTCCTTGTCGACAAGCACGGTGATTTCTATTTCATGGAAATGAATACCCGTATCCAGGTAGAGCACCCGATTACGGAAGAAGTGACTGACTTCGACCTGATCAAAGAGCAGATCAAAGTTGCCGCAGGTTATCCGATCTCAGGACAAAACTATACTCCGAAGCTATATGCAATGGAGTGTCGCATCAATGCGGAGGATCCGGCAAATGGTTTCAGGCCAGCACCTGGAAAAATCACGAACCTGCATTTTCCAGGCGGTCACGGAGTACGGATTGACAGCCACGTTTACAGCGGCTACACCATTCCTCCGAACTACGATTCGATGATTGCCAAGCTGATCGTCAGCGGACAGTCGCGAGAAGAGGTACTTACCCGCATGAAACGTGCATTGCAGGAGTTTGTGATAGAGGGAATTAAGACAACCATTCCTTTCCACATCAAATTAATGGATGATCCAGGTTTCAAATCCGGCAATTTCACTACGAAATACCTCGAAACTTTCGATTTCAAGTCTCTTTGAGATTGAATGGCATACCTACTCAAAGCAAAACGCCGGCCAAGTATCCTTGGGCGGCGTTTTGCTTTGCAATGCCGCAGCACTAACTGATCATAGCAAGCATTTTGTAAGCAGCATCCATGCCTTCCCGGATTGTCCTCACAGAAGGCGTGCCATGATAATATCCTGCAAGATGAAGCGTGTCATAAGCTTCATTTAAATAGGAAAGCAGCGTTTTGTTATACTTCCTCAGCCTGCATCTGTAATCTTCAATGCTTTTAGGCTTCACGAATTTGCTTCCCTCTTTGCGTTTGAGATATTCATCAGCGATCATCAAAGCTGCATTGTAGGCGGTACCCGATGCCATTTGAACGTATTTAATATCCTGGTACTCGTTTCCTTCTTTCCTGGCCTTTGTCGTTAAAATCTCCTTCGCATTGGAAAGGTACCTGTCTATTTCATGATGTTGCATGTGTGTGCTTCCTTGTTTTTAGGTTTAATGTAAATGCAAGTTAGCTAATTATTAAACCCGAATCAGAATACATGCACTGGTACTATTTATCGATTATCCACCGGAAAAACTGACCAACTTCTAAACCACCTCCGGCAAAGAATAAGGCGCTCGGTACTTTCTGGTCAGGAGCTTGTTTGCGTCTTCGTCTCCAACGAACTTTTCGGTTTTTGGATCAAAAGTTAATGCTTTTCCTGTCCGGTAGGCGATGTTTCCCAGGTGTGCCAGACCAGACGATAAGTGGGCCGTTTCAACAGGTGCATTCAATAGTTTCGGATCTTTCGCAACTACGGCATCAATGAAGTTCTTATAGTGATCTCCGCCGGCTTTGCGAGTCGGGCCGGGCTTTTTTTCTTTTCCCAAAAACGTTTCGTAATAATCGTAACCCTTCACAACCATATAGCCCTCAGATCCATAGAAGATATTGCCGATTCCTGCCCCGCCTTCATCGTTTGTCATCCACGGGCGTACTTCAAACTCGATCATCTTCTTTTCCTTTGGATAAACAAAGGAAGAGGTCAGCAGCTCGGGCGTTTCCTTCGCATCGTTCCACAAAAACTTACCACCAGACGAGGTAATCTTTTCAGGAAAAGTGTCGACTCCCAATCCCCACATGCACATATCAGTTTCGTGGATTCCCTGGTTACCAATATCTCCATTGCCATAGTTCCAATGCCAGTGCCAGTCGTAATGCACATAGTTTCTGGAAAATGGCTTCATTTCGGCAGGACCGGTCCATAGATCGTAGTTCAATCCAGCGGGAATAGCCTCCGTACCTTTGTCACCAATATCCGGTCGCCATTTGTAAACCAAACCTCTCGCCATATATACATTGCCGATCAATCCATCGCGTAAATGTTTCACAGCCTCCTGCAATGCCTCCGAGCTCCGCAGCTGCACGCCGTGCTGCACAATGCGTTTGTATTTGTGGGCAGCTTCCACCAGCTTGCGCCCTTCATGAAGATTGTGTGAACCGGGTTTTTCCACATATACATCTTTGCCTGCCTGACATGCCCAGATCGCAGCAAGCGCATGCCAGTGATTCGGTGTTGCGATACTTACTGCATCAATGGATTTATCCTCAAAAACCTTCCGAAGATCGGTTTCCGTTTTAACCTTCTTACCCGTTTTTTCAGCAAATTCCTTCGCTCTCAGCTGCACAACATTGTTATCCGGGTCACACAAAGTTGCGACCTCCACATTGCTCAGGTCGTTGAAACCCGCTATGTGACTTTTCCCCCTTCCATTAACCCCTAAAACAGCTACTCTCACGCGGTCATTTGCACCAAATGCACTTGCTGGCACAATGTAAGGGATCGATAATGCAACAGCAGCGCTCGTTGAATTTTTGATAAAATCCCTCCTTGAAACTTCGTTTTCCTTTTTCATATACAAGAGTTTAAGACTAGACTATCTATGGTAAGTTGTAATTAGGAAGCTGACTAACACGCAAACTCTCGTTGATCGAGCGCTATGGAGAAGTACGATGGTTTGATGCTTTGGTACTATCTCATTATATAATTTGTATAATTCCGTATGCACTTACCGTCAGAATAGCAATTACGCTAACCCAGAAAAACACGTCGTACGCGGATGAAGGCTTCAATGCGGCCGGCAATTCACGGAAGCGGAACACAAGAGACACGTAAACAATAAGCAGCAGTAAAATAGATGTGGCAATGCCGCCGAGTATTACCATCATAACTGGCGACTGGAAGAATAGGAATAACACGCACCAGACAGCAGGCAAAGCCCAGGAAAGGATACCGATTGCTTCGCGCTGATTGGCTTCTGTATCAAATTTCATCCAGCCTAATTGTCCGAAAGCATCGCCCCAAACACGCGCCCAGCTCGCAGTGGCGGTAAATAAAGTGGAATATAATGCGAAGAATGCGCCTACTAAGAAGAGGGTTTTAGCCCAGGGACCAAGTGTCACGGTAAATATCCCGGACAATATTTCAACCATTTTGTATCCTTCCGGAACAGTACCCTGGCTATGCAGAACAGCCGCCCCCAAAAGGTAAAAAGCCGCAGTCACGATTGTATAAACAACCATTGACAATACTGCGTCAAGATACATTACATTGAACCAGCCTTTTGCCCGCTCGCTCCATTCCTTGCTGCCATCATTTGGACCCGAATAGGCTGCGTAGCCTTTTTCAATGCACCAATAATTGTAATACATGATCTCGTCGCCGCCAACTCCAGTAATGCCAAACGCCCCGAATGCAGTAGCGACCATTCCCGCAGGAAGTGTGAATTCAAGTCCCGACTTGATATCCGGCCACGCAATTGCGTATTCGGTATCCTGCAGTAAGAAGAGTGAGGTCAGTATGACAGAAGTAAAAAGCATGATCATCACCAGCGAGCCTTTTTCAACTATGCCATAACGCCCTTTGTATACCAAAAAAGACGTAAGTAAAACAGAGATGATCGCCCAGGCATTTACAGGTATACCAGGCCAAGCCATGTGCAGCACTATTGCGACCCCTCCTACAATGCCACCCACCTGTAACAGTTTCAGGCCTTGCAGTGAAAGCCACAGCCAGATACTCCAATGCGCTTTCCCGAGCTTCAACCCGGGCAGCTGGTTGAAGTTGTGCATGATGAAAGTGCCTGAATAGATTGCATTCTTACCAAATTCGAGCTGCAATGCCACTTTGACCAAACAGCTTAGAATGATAATCCAGAACATCACGAAGCCCGCCTTTGCACCTAATGCAGTAGTAGCGATCAGCTCGCCGGAGCCAACAATGGCGGCCGACAAAATGAAGCCGGGTCCAAGATAGCGGAGCCTGCCGAAGAATGTAGAGGGAGGATTCAGGATTTGGGCCATTTGCAGAAATGCTTTTAGCCAAAAGCCTGGATTTGAGGTTAGTTACTTCATATTATTGCCACGAATGCACCGCTACGGCGGACCGTGAATTAACACAAAAGCAATTCGTGCATTCGTGGCAATCAAAGATCAAAGATTCCCAACAGCCTGGTGGATCTGTTTAACGGTATCTACGTAGTTATCTTCATTCGGGAGCCCGAAAAGTGACTTTTCTTTGATGATCTGCGCTACGTTCTCAGGTACCAGCTTTTCCCAGCCGGGTTCGCCGCGCTTGATCTTTTCGAGTACACTGTCCGTTGTAATGTGCATGTGCTCCTTGTTATAGTTCCGGATATCCTCGATCTTGTCGTTGATAATCAGATATTGGAAAAGAGGCTGCAAATGGGCAGGTACCACGAAATTCTCACAACTGTAAACCGATCCGTCGGGCTGCAATGTCGGGTAAATAAACAGCTTCACCTTTCGGCTAAACAGCGTTGCGAACGATTCGAGAATGCCGCCGGGAAGGAATTCATAATGCTTTTCCTCGAAAATATCCTGCAAGCTCGGGCTACCCAGCAGTAAGCCTGCTTTCAGCTTGGTAAGTCTCGAAAGATAAGCTACCAGCCTGTAATATTCGTGGTGGTTGGAGATCATTACCATGTGCCCCAATGAACACAGAATGTCGACACGGTCGAGGAAATCCTTTTCGTCGATATCCCGGTCGCCGGCTTTCAGGTTATGCAATGTAAGCTCGGAAATCAGTACAACTTTCGACTCGTCTACATCAGGCTCGGCCAGAAATTGCTTTTGTCCGTTGCTGATCAGGTCTATATGTACATTCGTGATCGGTCGTAACCGGCCGCGCATCATGAGAATGTGCTTTTTGTACAAAGCTTCCGAAGGCTGCAAAACGCCGCCGTCGCTGCCAAACAATGCGGCATCAGTAAATCCGTTTTTAACCAGCCGCAGGCTCATCAAACGATTGTCAACCTTCACGAAATCAGGTCCGCTGAAACGTACCATATCGATTTCAATGCGATCAGTCGTCAGATCGTCCATCAATGAAAGCAGCAGTGTTTCCGGTGATTTGTAGTAGAAAAAACAACCATACATCAGGTTCACCCCTATAATTCCCAGCGCCTGCTGTTGAAGGATATTCTCATCGTCGCGCATGCGGACGTGGATAACAACATAGTTGGTCGGCCCCATGGGCGTCAGCTGAAACTGCAACCCAATCCAGCCGTGCGATTCATTGGTTTTCTGAAAATTCAATGCAACAACGGTATTGGCAAATGCAAAAAACTGGCTGTCTTCGCCTCTCTTCTCAGAAAGTCGCTTTTCGACCAGGTTATATTCCCGATTCAGCATTTTCATCAATCGTGATTCTACCACATACCTTCCGCCCTCTTCCGTACCGTAAATGGCATCGCTGAAAGTCATATCATAGGCTGACATCGTTTTTGCAACTGTGCCCGAAGCGCCTCCCGCCTTGAAAAAATATGCTGCTGTCTCCTGCCCTGCCCCGATCTCTGCAAAAGAGCCATAAATCCTGCGATCAAGATTGATTCTTAACGCTTTTTGTTTTGTACCAAGGTTTTTTTCGTACATAACTTTGTCTGAATTAGATGAACGGCTTACATGTAAATATAAAAAAAATACACCCGATATGTAACTACATTTAGTTGGCGTATATATTCAGAATGGAAAAGTTCTAAAATTTATTGCCAAAAACTGATGATTTTAAAACAGAAGTCAATGCCAGATCTGCCCTATCTGTTTACTTACGGAACTTTGAGAAGAGGATTTAAAAACCCTGTGGCGCAGCAGCTGCATGCACATTCCCTGTTCATTGATGAGGGCTTTTTTCATGGACTTCTGTATCAGGTGGAATGGTATCCCGGTGCAATTTTCGCACCTGATAGTTCAGCAAAGGTTTATGGGGAAGTTTTTCAACTTACATCGCCGGAAATATTACGCGATTTAGATGAATATGAGGATCTTATGGAAGATGAAGCCGCAAGTTTATACCTCAGAAAAAAGGTACCTGTGCATTTGAAGACGGGAGGTCTTTTCTACTGCTGGACATACATTTACAACCAGCCCGTCGGGGATTTGAAGTTGATCGAAACCGGTATTTTCATAGGCTAACCTTTGACCTTTTCGCCAATTACACGCAGTCCGTCCAATGTAAGCTTATTGTCGATTTCAACGAATTCATCTTTCAGGGTTTCGATAATGGAAGAAAGCCCGCCCGTTGCAACGGCAATGCATTCACCGCCAAGTTCTTCACGAATGCGGCTGATCAATGACTTCACCAGACCTTCATATCCCAATAATATACCGGCCTGGATCGCCTCCGTTGTGTTCTTTCCGATTGCCGTGGAAGGAAGCACAAGCGGCACTTCGGGGAGCTGCGCCGTGTTTGCAAAAAGCGCTTTTACAGCAGTGACAAGTCCCGGCAAAATCGCCACGCCCAAGATCTTGCTGTCTTTGGATACGGTTGTAAATGTAAGTGCGGTACCGAAATCCACCACCACACAATTTTGCTGATATCTTGATCTCACCGCCACTGCATTGGCGATCAGATCTGCTCCTATCTCGTGCGGGTGGTCGATTTCTATTTCCAAGTCAGGATAAATATCCGGACCGACCACAATGATATGTTCACCAAACAGCGACCGGAGCATTTTCAAAATCACGGGCGTTAATGCAGGCACTACGCTGCTCAGCACGACCGTTTCCATGTCACCAAACCAGAGCCCAGCTTCCAGGAAATGCAGCCGCAGCTTAGATTCATAATGCGCCTCACTTTCCTGCGGCAGCGACCGCATTCGCCACAGGTGCTCCCAGGAGCCAAATTGATAAAGTCCGAAAACCGTGTCGGTATTGCCGACATCCACCGCTAACAACATGAAAAGAGCATTTACGTGTCGGGGCAAATAAAGCCATTATTCAAATAAAACTTGATCATTCCCTGCTTTAACATCTGTTTCTTTTTGATTATCCATAATTTTATCAAAAAAAGAACCGGCCGAAACAGCCGAACACTAACAGACACATACCTATATCTACCTTGATAAAAATGTCTTTTCATACCCGTTTTTGCACGTCTGTCATTCTCGTTTTCGTTACCTGCTTTCTCTCAGAAGTGCGCGCTCAGGCTGTTCCGGAGTGGCAGGACCCGCAGGTGATCAGCATTAATACAGAAAAACCGCGTGCCGATTTCACGCCTTATCCAGATGAAAAGAGTGCGTTGACTTTGAGCAAAAAATCTCCATTTGTCCAGTCACTCAATGGTACCTGGAAATTCAAATGGGCGTCACACCCATCGAAAGCGCAGCTCAATTTCTTTGACCCGAATATTCCTGATTCCAACTGGGACAATATCCCGGTCCCTTCCAACTGGCAGGTAGTAGGCGCGCGGGAAGGCCGTAAATACGACCGACCGATTTTTTCCAACATCAAACATCCATTCAAAGCAACTCCACCGCGGATTACAGCCGATACCAATGCAGTGGGGATGTACCGGACTACATTCACAGTCGCTGCGGACAATAAAGACAGGCAGATTTTCCTGCAATTCGGCGGCGTGCAGTCGGCTTGTTATGTTTGGTTAAATGGCGTCGCGATTGGTTACCATGAAGACGGTATGACGCCATTTGAATTCGATGTAACAGAGGATGTAAAACCCGGACTGAACCACCTGGCAGTTGAGGTAATCAACTGGTCAGATGGAAGTTACTTAGAAGATCAGGACTACTGGCGCCTCTCAGGTATTTTCCGCGATGTCAACTTATTGATTTTACCAAAAGTAATCCTGACCGACTATTCGGTGCGGACAATTCTAGACGCAAACAATGAAAATGCAACACTGAAACTGAGTGCTTATATTAAAAATTATAGCGAACAGGCAATCCATGCACATCAGGTACTCTTTACACTTTACGATGCCAACAAAACGGTAGTAACCACGCCGGTGAGCCAAATGGTAGGTACCCTGGAAACCGGTAAAGAAGGGGCTGTGCGGGTGGATGTACCAATAGCTGCGCCGATCAAATGGAGTGCTGAAACACCTTACCTATACACCCTGACCGTGCAGCTGATGAACTCGGACGGGAAAGTGCTTGAAACGGCGAGCCAGCGCGTCGGATTCCGGGAGGTAAAGATTAAAGGCGGACAATTGCTCGTTAATGGAAAAGCGATTACGATCAAAGGCGTTAACCGCCACGAGTTCGATCCTGAAACTGGCCGCGTGATCAGCCGTGAGTCGATGATCAGGGACATTACTTTGATGAAGCAGCACAATATCAATGCAGTACGCACTTCGCATTATCCCAATGTATCGGAATGGTACGATCTCTGCGATCAATATGGCCTGTACGTAATTGATGAGGCCAATATTGAAAGCCACGAACTCTGGCGACAAAACGTTATTCTGGCTGATAACCCGCAATGGAAACCTGCATTTCTGGCCCGGGGCAATGCGATGGTGGAAAGAGATAAAAACCACCCGTCGATTATTATCTGGTCGCTCGGCAATGAATCGGGAATGGGGCAGAACTTTGTTTCAATGGCCGACTTCATTCGCCTCGCCGATCCAACCCGCCCCATTCATTACGAAGGAAGAAAGGACTATAAACCTACTACCCTGAGCAGTTTTGACATTATTTCGGTAATGTATCCTTCGACGCAGGATATGACAGAGCTGGTCAAAAAAGATAAAACGCGGCCGCT
The DNA here is from genome assembly GCF_000701505.1 of Dyadobacter crusticola DSM 16708. Lineage (GTDB taxonomy): Bacteria > Bacteroidota > Bacteroidia > Cytophagales > Spirosomataceae > Dyadobacter > Dyadobacter crusticola. The sequence goes on from NZ_JNJB01000012.1 coordinate 98,217, forward strand.
GATCATCTGTGAATATGCACACGGAATGGGCAACAGCATTGGCAATTTGAACGAATACTGGAATTTGATCGAAAAATCGCCAACCATGCAGGGGGGCTTTATCTGGGATTGGGTTGACCAGGGTTTACAGCTGAAAAGACCAGACGGAACTGTTTACTGGGACTATTTCAATTACATCGACGGAGCCAATGCAGGCGACGGACTGGTAAATCCCGACAGAACCCCGCAGCCGGAATTAAGCGAGGTCAAAAAAGTATATCAATACATAAAATTCGAAGTACCCGACACTTTGCGGCCGGGACAAACGCAGGTAACAATCGCCAACAAGTACGATTTTCAATCGCTTAGCGGGTACGAGCTGGTTTGGTCGTTACAGGAGAATGGAAAGGCAATTGGGAAAGGCGGAACGATAACCAATCTGAATATCCCAGCCGGACAAAAGCAGCAGATCAATATCCCATTTGAGCTTCCTGCAACCTCAAAACCAAACAGCGAATACTTTCTGAATCTAAGTGTAAGGTTAAAAGAACCCGCACTTTGGGCTGCGAAAGGGCATGAAGTAGCCTGGCACCAGGTACCTGTTGTAAAGCCAGCCCCGGAGCGACCTGTTCTGAATCTATATGGGGAAAGACCGTTGCGCGTGGTGCAGCTGAGCGCAGGTCGCGTTCAGCTGAGTGGCGACGATTTTTCGGTTACATTCGATAAGAATGCAGGCCGCATTATTTCTTTCAAAAACAAAAAAGACGAAATGCTGGAAGCGGGACCTTTCCCCAATTTCTGGCGGGTACCGACTGATAATGACGAAGGCGGCAGTGCCGAAAGTTACGCAAGCCGCTGGCGCAACGCCGCATTGGATACGCTGGAAATTACATCCAGTGATATCAAAACGCAGCGCCTTACTTCACAAGCTTACCGCGTTACTTTGACCCAAAAACTGAAAAGCCTGAAAGGAGAAATGGCAGTGAATTCGGAGTACATTGTTTATACCTCCGGAGATATTTACGTGCAGAATACATTCACACCAACAGGTGAGTGGCCGACGCTGGCAAAGGTCGGATTTCAGCTGCAAATGCCGGCTACCTTTAACAAAACGCAATGGTATGGAAACGGCCCGCATGAAACTTATGCGGACCGAAAAACAAGCGGAAAAATCGGCATTTATGCAGGTTCAGTCGCTGACCAGCATTTCCCTTACATTACCCCGCAGGAGAATGGAAACAAAACAGAAGTGCGCTGGGCAACTGTGGTGAATGCAGAAGGAAACGGCTTGCTCGCAGCCAGCGATTCGGCATTCAGCTTCAACGTACACGATTATACGGACAAGGATTTACTTGCCGCCAAAAAGCGGGCAGCTGTACTTGCTCGTGGTACTTCCACAACTGTAAACATTGATCTCGCACAAATGGGACTCGGGGGAGACGACAGCTGGTCGCCCAGAGTACACGAACAATATTTGCTTCCCGCCAAAGCCTATTCGTACAGTTTCCGGCTGAAAGCGATCAACAGCACTTCTAATATTGAACAGATCCTCAGCTCACAGCTTCCATTCACTTCCAAAACATCCCGCAGTTATGTAACTCCGACTACTGAAAGTAGTAATGCGCCGGTCGCCAGTGAAGACGATGTGGAAGAGGAAGAAATAGCCACGCCGGTGCGCAAGCCGGCAGTGCGGAAAGCGAGTGTACGAAAAGCGCCTGTACGGAAAAAGACCTCTTCAAAAAGAAGACGAAGAAGGTAAGTACTACTTTTTTACAGCTGTTAAAACATATTCAGCCTTTACCTGGATCACCTGCGCGATTTTGACAAAAACAACTTGCGGGACTTCGATTTTGTGATCCGTAAGTGGTACTTCAAAACTGGAAGTAATAGTAATCTTATCCCCATCCACTTTCATTTTACCCTTTAAAGTCCGCTCTTTGGTTACTCCGTGTACTGTGAACTTACCGGTTGCAGATACATCATACTGACCGTTTTTGGTGTAATCAGGCGCATTATCAATCTTCCCGGTAAATGTGGCTGTGGGGTATTTGTCGGATTCAATGTAGTTCTCATTGAAATGTTCCTGCATCAGCTTGTTTGGAAAAACGAAATCGCGCATGTTCATCCGGATCGCCATTTCTCCATTGGCAGTGTTCAGGATAGCCTGCGACTTTTTATTTTCTGCATTGATGTTTTCCAAAGGTGTTTCCGATGAAAAACGGGTATTACCCGTGGAAGTAGAAAACTTGCCGCCTTGTCCAAATGTTTTCGGAGAAGATATAGCGATCCCTAGCGCAGTCAGAACTACCGCGCACAATAAGTGAAGTTTCATAGTTTGTTATTGATCTGTTGATTTCCGCCTTTTACTGTTTTTATCAAAACTGAAAGTCCGGGAAATATTGAAGCCGTAATGGATATCACCCTTACCCCAGGAACCTGTCGTTTCTCCTATAAACTGCTTTTCGATCATCCCCAGCGAATTGGTAAAATGCAGCTGAAAAACGTGTCCGCCTGTTTCGATATCAACTCCGAACGACATTGAATCGTGGTAAGGCGCGGTACGCGTGTTTTTCTCCCGGGCCGTGTAAAAGTATTCTCCGTTGAGCGAGACGCGTTTCGAAAGCTTGAACCTGCCGCCAATCCCGACAGCCAGCAGCAACTTTTCATCACCCGATATTTCAGGTTTATTTCTGAACAGATATGTGGGCGAGAGTTGCAGCGAAAGCCGCTCCCCAAACTTCCGGGCGATCAGTACCTGCGCGGAGTAGTACAGCTTATCCTGAAATTCCAGTTCCTTGTTCACAGTAGCGACACCTGTACCTCCAAAAAGCGTTACAGAAACCGGAATGGAATGCGCGCCTGTGCTTTGTTTCAGCAGCTTATATTTTCCAAAGAAATCATAAACCTTCTGGGATGTGCTCCGGCCCACTCCGATCATGAAATCGTCGGTAAGTCCATACTCAAATCCCATTCGCATTGTCGCCTGGTCGAGTCCAAAAAACTGGTAAGCGCCTGAGTTCAGCCGGCCAAAACGGTGCGAGATCCGGAAATCGAGATGCTTCTTTTTCATCGTTTCCACCGAGTGTCCATTCACAACCCGGGTAGATTTAAAGGTGGCCGTCACAGGGACCCGTTGCGCACTATCCTGTTGGGAAAGTTCATTCAGCAGATCGTCCTGGGCATAGAGATTTGTTGTACAAACCACCAATGGTAGTACAAAGCGGAGCATTTTCATAGATGCAGTGATATTATGCGGTAACTGTAACAGTGTTGCCGTCGTTTGACAGGCTGGTCTTATATGTTCTGAGCGCAGTAGTTGCAGGGCCTTGTTCTACAGCGCCGGTTGTAGAAAATTCAGACTGGTGATTCGGGCACCAGAAATCATTTTGCGCCAAACGGTATTGTACATTGGTACCCTCGTGTGTGCATCTTCTTGCAAGTGCCACATAAGTTCCCGCGTCAGTAAGCGCCACGATCGTATCGCCGATAATCTCGAACTTACCTTTCGTTTTCAGGTTGGTTACTTTGGTCAGATCAATGGTGAAATTGATCGCATTGCCTGTTGTCGTGCCAGTGATACCGCTCGGGTCGACAACCGGGTCCACCGGAGCAGGATCGTCTTCATTGCTCGATCCACAGGCGGTCATTGTTGTACCAATACAGTAAAAAGCCATTAATGTTGAGGTACTCAATCCCAGACTTCTCAGAAATTCTCCCCGCTTCATTTTCTCTTGGTTTGTAGTCTCCATGGTGAATAGTTTGAAATTTAAATTAGTTGTTCTGATTTGGTATCGGTAATTCCGGGATTTACCTGAATGCAGGTACATAGCGAACTGAAATCCAGAATCCGGCAGTGAAAAGATTAACTTTCCCGTAGCCCACTCGTTTCAGCGGCATTCTTGCATAAGGTTCTGCGACGAGAGAGAGTTTATCTGAAACCCTATATTCATATCCGGCGGATGCATTGAGGTGGCTGAAAAGGTACCAGCCTGTTTTGCCCTGCCAATCCTTATACTTAATGTGCGGGTCGTAAGGGTTTTTATAGTTGTACTTATATTTCTCTCCACGCATGTAGTAAGACGACAGCCCTGATCCCGCGAAAATTCTTGATTTGCTGCCGGAAACAATATCGTATCTCAGGTTCAGGGGAATTTCCAATACTTTACAAACTCCCTCAATGCTTTCCGGCTTGGTGTAGTAGCCCCACCTTGGATCCAAAATGTAGTCTCCTCCATTAGCCCGGTAGTCTTTTCTGCTCCATACAGCGCCGCTTTGAACAAATAGCCGCGGCAAAATAGACAACTCAGCAAGCAGTGATACCGCAGTACCTGGTTTGGTGAGCTTTTCACCTCCAACTGTACTCAAATCAGGTGAATACCCAAATCTCACAGCCCATTTTGCCTGCGCCACTTCTTCCTTTTTCTTATCTGCCTCAACTTCTGTATCTGACTTAACCAGCTCAGTTGCAGGAACACCAATGTTCGGGTAAGCAATCTGATTTTGCCAGTTTACAGGTTTGTTTGGCAAACTCATGACATTATACTGAAATCCGTCAGCTTCATCCCCGAATCTGGTTTGTTCCGTCGCGTATTCACCTGCACGTTCCTTTGTCGTGCTCTCGCTAATTGCTGACCTGGCAGCACTGGACTTAACCCCGCTGGAACCAGTAGCCTGCCTTGCCCCAAGTTCGGAGGCACTGGTTCCGTTAGGATTATTTCTGCGCGCATTTTCGTCAGCATTCAAAATAAGAGCCCCGTCGCCTCCTTCCGTCTTTGAGCGGTTAGGCTCTAAGTACACTCCGCCTGCCTTAGATCGGCTCCGGGGCAATAATGGACTGCTTTTTACATCAGCAGCTTTCAATTCTGATCGAGAGAGTGGCTTACTAAAAGTCTTTTCAGTATTTCCTGTTGCTACCCTATTTTCATTTTTCTTCAATTCTGTCGCATTGCCCGTTTCAGGGGAATTCGGGATTGCTTTAACTGTCGCCGCATTTGCATTCTCTGCCTCGGTGTTGTTTGTTTTATCTGATTCTGTATCTGTCAACTTTCCATTATCTCCCACTGCCGGCGTTTCTTGCTCTTTACTAAAACCGGACTTCGCATTACCTGGAAGCACTTTTTCATTTGCTGCACGATCACTCTGCGTTGCATTCTCACGCCACAGGTATCCCACAATCCCTGCCGGGATCAGTAGCAGCAACAATCCTATCGGCCACCACTTTTTAAACCACGCTCCGCCAGTCCGGCCGTCCTGCTGGTCCAGCTTCCTCCTCAGACTATTCCAATCTTCGGGATCATACTGCGGATCAAACTCTTCTGAAGACTTTCTGAAGAGTTTGTCCAGTTCGTCATCTGGTAACTCTGTCATAATCGTCGATATTTATCCTGGATAACATTTCTCTTAGTTTTTCTCTTGCACGCGACAAATTAGACTTTGACGCTCCAACCGAAATGCCCAGCTGTTCTGCAATTTCTTCGTGTGTATAGCCGTCAATAACCGATAAGCTGAAAACAATCCGGTAGGAGGGTGTCAATTTCTGGATCAACCCCATCAGCTCTTCGTGAGAAAGGCGGCTGATTACTGTTTCATCTACGGACACATTTTCCGCAATTTCCACATTCTCAAACACATCCCTCCGAATCTCCTGACGATAATGGTCAAGTGCTGTATTGATGATGATCCTGCTCAACCACGTTTTGAATGAACGGTCTGTATCAAAGCTTTCCAGCTTGGTAAAAACCTTCAAAAACGAATCGTTGAGTATTTCTTTGGCCTCCTCCCGGCTGCGTGTATAGCGCAAACAAATGCTCATGGCATAGCCGTAGAACTGTTTGTACAACAGCTCCTGACTACGGCGGTTTCTCTGTAAACAGCCGGCGAGTAGTTCATGAAGAACGGCGGAGTTATACTCGGGCATGCTATTTGTTTTTTATCCCTAATACGGGCAAAGAGTTGGCAGGGTTGCTTTACAAGTAGGAGAATTTATTAAAAGTTTATAACTCCTTGTTCTTAAAACTATTATACTCAAATAAAGATCCGTTTTTTCTACTGAGCACTTTTAAAAAACCGGAAATTTTGCCATTTTCGTATAACAGCGTAAATTCTTATAACAGCGTAAAATATTCCCCAATATTTAATCGGCTCCACAGAGACAAGTGCGTTTATGTTTAACTATTCTCCTGATCTTAATACGGTCAAAAAACACCGGTTTACGGAACTGGATTCATTGCGGGGGCTTGCGGCGCTGAGTATTGTCATTTTCCACTTCTCGATCAATAACAACAAACAGCTGCTTGGCTGGGAGTTCAGCTATGGGGTAACCGCGGTTGATATTTTCTTCATGATCAGCGGCTTCGTTATTTTTCAATCCATTGAAAATACAAAAAAATGGCAGGATTTCGTGGTGAAACGCTTTGCCAGGTTGTATCCGGCCTTCTGGTACTGTATGCTGATCACCGCCTTTGTTGCGGTACTTATAGAGCCTGCGAACATCAATCCCACCCGTATTCTTGCAAATGCCACAATGGCAGCCGCCTATTTCGGAGTTGAGGATCTGGATGGATCTTACTGGACGCTGCTGGTAGAACTCATATTCTACCTGTGGATTCTTGCGGTTTTCATTTCACACAAACTCAAAAGTGTGGAAAAAATTGGTGCGCTTACAATTGTCGCAATCGTTGCATTTCACTTTTTCAGCGGCTATTATTTCAGCTTTTACGCATTTGCAATCAAAAAGATCCAGTTGCTGAACCACTTCCCGCTTTTCTTCTCGGGAATCTTGTTTTTCAGACTAAATGGCGGCAAAAACATCAAACAGAACATGCTGCTGCTCTTTTTCAGTCTTGCGGCAGCATTTTACCTGCACGACAAAGGCGGCACTTCGCAGTACCATATTTCGTTTTTCGGGCATTGCATTGCGATCACATTATTTCATATGATTTTCGCGCTGATCCTTACCGGGAACCTGAAATTCATCAATCTGCGCCCGCTGTTTTTCCTGGGAAAGATATCTTACTCTTTGTACCTCATTCACCAGTATGTAGGTTTGCAGGTCATTTCGAAGCTCACTACCAATTTCGGGTTGCATATTTATCCCGCGCTTGTACTGACCGTGGCCCTTTGCATTCTGGCGGCCTACCTGGTAACCCGGTTTATAGAAGTTCCCTGCTACGAACTGGTCAGAAACTGGTACGAGGAGATTCGCAAGCCTGTATACCGCCAGCAAGATCAGGATCTGGCGATCCACTGATCCACACCCGTTTTCATACGGTACCGCAACCATTGATTTATTAGTTACTTTTGCTGCCCCACATACAAACGTATATTCGGGGGAGCGCACCGCACCTCTCATGCACTATGTCCGATTCCGATGGCTACAAATGAGCAAACCAATACACCCACTTCTTTCTTTTCAGTACGGAAGATCAGCTGGGCGGGTCTTAAAACCACAGTAAGTCTGTTTAAATATCTCCGGCCTTACCGCGGGATGTTTTTTATAGGACTGATTTTCCTCGCATTATCAACAGGCACTTCCCTTGCATTCCCGAAACTTGTGGGCAGTATCATCGAAGTGATTGAAGGAAAATCTCCTTACACGATCAACCAGATCACAATTTTCCTGTTCGTTATACTGGTTTGCCAGGCTATATTCTCTTACTTCCGGATCTACCTGTTTACCAAAGTAAGCGAAATGGCGATGACGAACATTCGCCTGGACGTTTTCAGCAAGATCATCACCCTGCCGCTTACGTTCCTGGAATCCAGGCGCGTGGGCGAGCTGACAAGTCGCATTACTGCCGACGTATCCCAATTACAGGGCTTACTCTCATTTACTCTGGCAGAGATTTTCCGGCAAATCGCGACACTTGTGGTCGGTATGGCGATCCTTTTTTATACCTCCTGGAAATTGACCCTTTTCATGCTCGCCACCTTTCCGGTGCTGGTAGTTGCGTCGGTTTTCTTTGGCCGGCGAATGCGGCAGCTTTCCAGGAAGGCGCAGGATGAACTTGCCGCGGCTAATGTGGTGGTTGAAGAAACGTTGCAGTCCATTCACGTTGTCAAAGCATTTACCAACGAGCCGCTGGAAGTTTCGCGCTACGGGACTATCCTGCAAAGGGTAGTAAAGCTTTCCCTCTACGCGGCCAGCTTTCGCGGCGGGTTTGTATCCTTTATCATTTTCGCATTGTTCGGCGGCATTGTGGCCGTGATCTGGTACGGGGCCGGACTGGTGCAGGCAGGAGAGTTCGGGCTTTCTGATCTGTTTACTTTTATCCTTTATACCACGTTCATCGGTGCTTCCATCGGCGGAATGGGAGATTTGTATGCGCAGGTTAATAAAACCATCGGTGCGTCGGAACGGGTTTTTGAAATCCTGGAAGAAGAGCCTGAAATTACAATTGACGGAGCAAGGAATGCGGGCACAAGTGTGGTTCGCGGTGATATTTTGTACGATAATATACATTTCTCCTATCCTTCCCGCCCCGATCTGCCCGTACTAAGAGGGATATCGCTCCGCATTCATGCCGGTGAGAAAATTGCCCTGGTAGGATACAGCGGCGCGGGCAAGTCTACGATTGTTCAGTTGCTGATGCGTTTTTATAATTATCAATCGGGACAAATTATGATTGATGGAAAACCGCTCTCCGACTTCGGGATTTCTGAATTGCGTAAAAACATAGCAATTGTGCCGCAGGAGGTAATGCTTTTTGGCGGCACCATTTACGAAAACATTTCTTACGGAAAGCCCGATGCAACCAGGGAAGAGATTTACGACGCGGCGAAACGCGCTTACGCTTTGGACTTCATCGAATCGTTTCCAGAAAAATTTGAAACTGTTGTAGGCGAAAGAGGTATCAAGCTTTCCGGCGGTCAGCGGCAACGCATTGCAATCGCGCGCGCTATTCTCAAAAATCCGAAAATATTGATCCTCGATGAAGCAACCAGCTCATTGGATGCCGAGTCTGAAAAGCTGGTACAAGTTGCATTGGACGAGTTAATGAAAGATCGCACCACGATTGTGATTGCGCACCGGCTGGCCACTATCCGTAAAGTGGATATGATCTATGTAATCCGGGAGGGAATGATCGCCGAATCGGGCTCTCACAATGAATTATCACTGCTGGATAACGGATTGTACGCCAATCTGATCAAATTGCAGTTTGAAACTGCCCAAAGCAATTGATGGAAAACGTAACCGCACAAACTGCTCCTAAAACCTTTTTTGAAGCCAAACTCAGCGAAGCCCGTGTAGCCGAAGCGGCAGCACAAGCGAAGTCTAACCAACTTTCTGTGGCCCGCCTGGCTGTATTTGTTCTGATACTTCTTTCTGCCTGGATATGGAACCACTCGGGCCAGGCAGCTTGGGCAATTGCGATCGCGGGACTGCTTATTGCCTTTTTGTTTCTCATGCGAAAACACCAGCAGGTGAAGCAGACCCGCGATTTTCATAAAAACTTGCAAACGGTGAATGAAGACGAGCTGGAAAGACTTTCACTGCGCTTCAAACGCACCGATAATGGAATGCAGTACACCGAAAAAGAACACGCTTTTTTATCGGACCTCGATATTTTCGGCGATTATTCACTCTATAAACTGCTGAACCGCACACGCACCTCAGAGGGAAGTAAAAGACTTTCAAACTGGCTCAAAAATCACGCAGCTCCTGGCGATATACAGGCCCGCCAACAAGCCTCGGCTGACTTCAAACAACATCCGGAGCTAATGCAAACCTGGGAAGCAACTGCGTTGCTTCACGAACATGCAGCGGCGCAGGTAGGTGCATTCCGCGCCTGGTCTACCGAGACGCTCGCCCCCAAACTTGTGACCCTTCTGAAAATGCGATGGTTCCCGCTGCTAACCCTGGCGGTAATCATTCTGGCTGTTTCGCAAATCGTTCCATTTTGGGCAGTACTGGTCTGCTTTGGGATTCATTTCTATATTTTGAGACAGTTTCAGGCTGTTATCCAGGTCACTACAAACAAGACAACAACGCTGGGCAAAACACTGGTCGCTTACGCAGACTTGTTGAAAATAGCAGAGAATGCGCATTATCAATCAGATTGGTGGATCAAAAGAAAGGCGCTGATTGAAGGCTCTTCCCTATCCCTGAGCCGTGCAGGCGCACTATTCGAGCGGCTCGACTATCGGAACAATCCATTTTTCGGAATTTTTGTAGGTATACCTACCCTGTGGGACGTGCATTGCCTCGCTGGGCTGGAAAATTGGAAGCAGTCCAATCAATCGAAAATGTGGCACTGGCTCGATGTGCTTGCAGATACGGAGGCAATGAACTCGCTGGCCGGGCACGCATTTGCGAATCCTACGTACATAGTACCCCAGGTAGCTGAACACGCGGCCGTTTTTGTTCAGACAAAATCAATGGGCCACCCACTTATCCCGGCGGAAAAGCGCGTAAGCAACGACTTTGAATTAACCGGCACCGGCGCAACAATGCTGGTGACAGGCTCCAATATGTCGGGAAAAAGTACATTCCTCCGCACAATCGGGCTTAATCTGGTGCTGGCGCAGATTGGCGCTGTGATAAGTGCAACTGCATTCTCCTGCTCGCCGTTGCGCGTTTTCAGCAGTATGCGCACCCAGGATTCGCTCGAAGAAAGCACATCATCCTTTTACGCAGAATTAAAAAGGCTCAGATTACTGCTCGAACTATCCAGTGAAAATGCAGCGCCTGTTTTTTACCTCCTTGATGAAATCCTGAAAGGTACCAACTCCGCAGACCGCCACCGTGGCGCTGAGGCACTGATCCGGCAACTACACGGAAAAAATGCCTCCGGGTTGGTTTCCACGCATGATCTGGAACTTGGTCAATGGGGAGAAACAGAGGAGTACGTGCATAATTATCATTTCCGCTCCGATGTAGAGGAGGGCAAACTGCATTTTGATTACCGGCTTTACAAGGGAATTTGCCGCAGTTTTAATGCCTCCGAATTAATGCGGATGATGGGCATAGAAATAGCGCTTCCGGATAAAAATACCGCTGCATCAGAGTGAAGGCCATTTTTAGCCTAATCAAAGCTTTTACGTAACTTTACTGATTACATTTACGTTTCTAATGCGGAGAGTGCATATCCGCCCGGATAAGCTTTATAAAATAAATTACCAATAACGATTACGAAAACACCTGAATGGAAGTATTAATAATGGCCGGACAGCTCATCCTGGGCTTGTCCATCTTGGTAGGACTACACGAGTGGGGACATATGGCCGCGGCCAAAATGTTTGGAATGCGGGTTGAAAAGTACTTTATCGGTTTTCCTCCTAAAATTTTCAGTATCCAGCGGGGCGAAACAGAATATGGGATTGGCGCTATTCCGTTGGGAGGTTTTGTGAAAATATCGGGTATGATCGACGAATCGATGGATACCGCTACGATGAACCAGGAGCCACAACCCTGGGAATTCCGCTCAAAGCCAGCCTGGCAGCGCCTGATCGTTATGCTGGGAGGTATTATCGTGAATGTAATTGTCGGAATTTTCATTTTCATCCTGATCGCATACCGCGAGGGAGATCAGTTCCTTTCGAGCTCGGAGGTTAACAAATATGGTATTGTTGCAGGTGATCTTGCACAGGAAATCGGGTTGAAGACCGGCGATAAGATTGTAAAGGTGAATGGAAAACCATTTACCAATTTCAGTGAGATCGTGAGCTCGGAAGTTTTTTTGGGCAGCAACAGCTCCTATACAGTTAACCGCGACGGAAAAGAAGTGGTCGTTGAGATACCAAACAATTTCATCGAGAAACTCTCAGATCCAAAAGAGAAAGGAAATTTCATTCGTGCACAGGAACCGTTTACAATCGGAGAACTGATCCCAGGTTCGCCTGCTGAGAAAGCGGGTTTGGAGACAGGCGATAAGGTACTCTCGCTGAATGGACAGCCGATCCAGTTTTTCCATCAAATGCAAGACGAGCTGAACAAGGTGAAAGGCAAGCAGGTTACCATTGTTGTTCAGAGAGCCGGTGCACAGAAAAGCATTCCAATGAATGTTTCGGAAGACGGGACAATCGGATTTTACAGAAACAGTCTCTTGAAATATACGACGGTTGAATACACACTTGGCGAAGCGATCTCCGTGGGTACCAAGGATGCATTCAATGTAGTTTTTGATAACATTAAGGGTTTTGGCAAGATCTTCCGTGGTGAAGTTTCAGCTTCCAAAGCATTGAGCGGACCGATCGGTATCGCGCGTATGTTCGGCGGGGTATGGGACTGGAGCCGCTTCTGGTATCTTACCGGCTTGCTTTCCATGGTACTTGCATTTATGAATGCACTTCCAATTCCCGCGCTGGACGGTGGTCACGCGGTTATACTATCTTACGAACTCATTTCCGGCCGTAAACCTTCTGATGCATTCCTCGAAAATGCACAGAAAGTAGGTATGGTTTTACTGCTCGGCCTGATGGCTTTTGCGATCTTCAATGATGTTTGGAAAGCTGTTTTTTAAAGGGATATCAGGAGGAAAGGGAGGATGGAGGAAAGGGAAAAGCCTTCGTTTTTTCCTTGTTCTTTTATCCATCCTCCTTTCCTCCATCCTCCTTCTTCCCTCTTTCTCACCGAAACACGAATACCACGTATCGGTGACGCACATGCAGTTTAATCCATCTCAAAAGTCTTTTGAGGTAAGCATCCGGATTTTTACTGATGATCTTGAAAAGGGGTTGTCCCGGAGCAACGGCAACCAGCGTTTTGTTGTTAAAGACAATGACAAAAACGATGAATTGGTTGAAAAGTACATCCGGAAAGGCTTTGTGCTCACTGACGCGAACAGAAATCCCGTGGCTATGCATTATGTGGGAAAAGAGCAGGAAGAGGATGCAACCTGGATCTATCTGGAAATTCCGTTTCAGGGAAAAACCGAGGGTTACCGTCTACAAAACAGCACGCTGTTGGAGGTGTTCGATGACCAGGTGAATATGACGAATTTGAAGCTTTTGTCAGACAAAAAGACCTTCCTTTTCAAAAAAGGCCAGACGATACACGCGCTCTGAAACCGGCCAAAATCAACCTGACAGGTAACGATTGGCATAGCTATTTTGTTTTATTATTCCCTTTCTTTTGAAAGGCCTTATTTATATATTGGGAAAAGATTATCTGTCATTTTGACAGAATGCCTATGAAATTTGAACCTTCTGACTTATATAGTCGGCTACTGATGTCTGATTCCGACATGGATAGCCTCGAAATTGTTCCACTTGGCGGACCCGACGGTTCCGATGAGCCTTTTGAACTCCCGAATGAACTTGCCATTTTACCAATCAGACAAACTGTACTCTTTCCGGGAATGGTTATTCCTGTCACTGTAGTGCGCCAAAAAGCGATTCGTCTGGTTAAAAAGATATATCGTAATTCTGATATCAATCAACGGATACTTGGTGCCGTGACACAGGCTATTCCTAACAAGGAGGATCCTACTGCGGAAGATCTTTACAACATTGGTACAGTTGCCCAAATTCTGAAAATGATCACATTGCCAGACGGAAATGTGACGATTATCGTACAGGGAAGGCAGCGTTTTGAGATCAAAAATATCATCCATGAAGAGCCTTATCTCACAGCCGAGGTGCGTGCGATAGAGGATTCATTCGTTGGCCCGACCAAAAAAGAGTCGAAGGCGCTGCTTCAGTCATTGCGGGACGGAGCACACAAGATCATGCGGCTAAACCCGGAGATACCTCAGGAAGCCCGCATCGCATTAGACAATATCGAAAGCCCCATTTTCCTGATCCATTTCCTTTCTTCCAACATCAATGTAGAAGTAGCTGATAAACAGAAGCTTCTCGAAGAAAGAAACGGACACAAGCAGGCAACACTTCTGCTTCAGTATATGATGCGGGAAATTGAAATGCTGGAACTCAAAAGGGAAATCCAGACGAAAGCGAGCTCGGATATTGACCAGCAGCAGCGGGATTATTTCCTCCGCCAGCAGATCAAAGTTTTGCACGACGAACTGGGAATGGATAGTCCTGAGCGGGATCTCGACGAAATCCGCCTGAAAGCCAGTCAGAAAAAATGGTCTGACCAGGTTCGCATTCACTTTGACAAAGAACTGAATAAACTCCAGCGCATTAACCCGATGGCACCCGAGTACCCGGTGACGATGAATTACCTGGAAACACTGGTGGACCTGCCTTGGGGACAATATACCAAAGACAATTTTGACCTGGTAAGAGCGCAGAAAGTACTCGACGCCGATCACTTCGGGTTGGAAAAAGTAAAGGAGAGGATCATCGAATACCTGGCGGTTTTGAAGCTGAAGGGTAATTTGAAAGCACCTATCCTTTGTCTTTACGGACCTCCGGGAGTGGGTAAAACCTCGTTGGGTAAGTCCATTGCCAAAGCATTGAACCGGGAGTACATCCGGATGGCGCTCGGCGGAGTTCACGATGAGGCTGAAATCCGTGGTCATAGAAAGACTTACATTGGTGCAATGCCGGGTAAGATCATTCAGAACATCAAAAAAGCGGGTTCTGCAAATCCGGTTTTTATCCTGGATGAAATAGATAAGGTAAGCTCCGACTACCGGGGTGATCCTTCTTCTGCATTGCTGGAAGTTCTTGATCCCGAGCAAAACTCTTCTTTTACCGACAACTACCTGGAAGTTGAATACGATCTTTCGAAGGTATTGTTTGTAGCAACTGCCAACTCGCTTGACACAATCCATCCCGCTTTACGAGACCGGATGGAGATCATCGAAATGACCGGCTATACGATTGAAGAGAAATTGCAGATCGCAAAACGCTACCTCGTACCGAAGCAGCGCAAAGATCACGGACTGAAATCCGGCGACCTGAAAATTGACGATACTGCATTATTGCGCATTGCCGAGGGATATACAAGAGAATCCGGTGTGCGGAACCTTGAACAAAAAGTGGGTACCGTCGTGCGGAAAATCGCCAAATCTGTGGCAATGGAGCAGGAATATCCAAAGACACTCCGGGCTGATCATGTTGAGAAGTTCCTCGGACCCGAAATATTCGACAAGGATCTTTACCAGGACAATGATTTTGCCGGCGTTGTTACAGGTCTCGCCTGGACTTCGGTGGGTGGTGAGATACTTTTTATTGAAACAAGCCTGAGCCGCGGAAAAGGCAATCTGACGCTTTCCGGCCAGTTGGGGGATGTAATGAAAGAATCGGCGGTAGCTGCATTGTCCTACCTGAAAGCGAATGCAGACAGGCTCGACATTGACTACCGGATCTTCAACCACTACGATCTTCACGTACACGTTCCTGCAGGCGCGGTACCGAAAGACGGACCTTCGGCCGGGGTTACCATGGTGACTTCAATGGCGTCCATTTTCACGCAGCGCCGGGTTAAGCCTTACATTGCGATGACGGGCGAAATAACACTGCGCGGAAAAGTGCTTCCAGTGGGAGGTGTGAAAGAAAAGATACTGGCAGCTCGCAGAGCGGGTGTAAAAGAGATCATTCTTTGTGTTAAAAACCGCAAGGATGTGGAAGAAGTACCGGCGAATTACATCAAGGATCTGTCATTCCATTATGTTGACACGATTGATGAAGTACTTGCGATTGCATTGCTTCCGGAGACGGTTAAGAATCCTATCAAGTTTGTTTTCCCGGAAGAGCGGAAAGAAAAAGAAGAAAGCGGTTTTGTTACGATCGATGCCTAGGCTCGGTTTTTTTGAAGTTATCTAGTTAAAGAGGCGCTGAAATGGCGTCTCTTTTTTATTAGGGGTTAATAATTATAATTGGCGTCACATTAATGTACTTACTTCTTTAAAAATGTCCTTACCGCAACTTTCATCCGAACTTCTGGATCAACGTCCTGACTTGCTGCCGAACCACCGGCAGCTGCTCGCTTTGCCCGAAAAAATCATTCAGTTTGGTACTGGCGTGCTTTTGCGCGGACTCCCTGACTATTTCGTGAACAAAGCAAATCAGGAAGGAATTTTCAATGGGAGGATTGTGGTAGTGAAATCCACCAATAATGGCGGAACGGACGCATTTAAACAACAACAAAACCTATACTCGCATAGCATTCGCGGTATTGAGAATGGCCGGCAAGTTGACGAGACTGTGATCAATACATCGATCAGCCGGACCCTGAGCGCCGGTGCCGAGTGGGCCGACATATTGAAGTGCGCTACTGACCCTGCGATAAGAATTGTCATTTCAAATACAACAGAAGTAGGCATTCAGCTCACCGATGACGATATTTTTGCCTCGCCGCCTGCTTCTTTCCCAGGCAAACTGACCGCCTATTTATATGAGCGTTTCAAAGCATTTGGCGGGTCGGAAGAATCGGGAATGGTGATTGTACCTACTGAACTAATAGTGGGAAATGGGGCAAAGCTGCGCTCCATTGTCATCGAACAAGCCTCCCGTCACCAGCTTGAAGATGCATTTATCAGCTGGCTAGAAAATTCAAATCACTTTTGCAGCTCACTGGTAGACCGCATTGTTCCCGGCAAACCTGACGCAGAAAGCATTGAAGAACTTTCAGAAAAGCTCGGTTTTCAGGATGATCTGATGATTATATCAGAAGTATACAGCCTTTGGGCAATTGAAGGCGACGCTTATATCCGCTCGGTGCTCAGCTTTGCAGAAGCGGATAGCGGCGTAGTTATTGAGCCCGTTATTGACCTGTATCGCGAATTGAAGCTTCGCCTGCTTAATGGTACACATACGCTGTCTTCGGGACTCTGCTTTTTGCGTGGACTGGAAACTGTGCGCGAGAATATGGAGACGCCGGAAACAGCTAGTTTCGTCACAAATCTGATGCTCAATGAGCTCGCTCCGGCGATACCTTACCCGGTAGATCCTGTTCGCGCGCGTGAGTTCGGAAGTCAGGTGCTGGATCGTTTCCGCAACCCATTTATCAGGCACCAGCTGATTGATATTACCGTACAATACACCGCAAAGATGAAAATGCGGAATATCCCAACCTTGCTGGAACACTACAAGCACTCCGACCAGCCGCCGCTGTTATTTGCGAAAGGTTTCGCCGCTTTTCTGAATTTCATGAAGCCGGTAGTTCATAAAGACGGGAATTACTACGGAGATCTGGACGGCCGCCCCTACTCGATCCGTTGCGACTCTGCGGCTTACTTTGATGAAAAATGGAGAAACGCTGCATCGCCGATCGACTTAGCGGAGCAGGTAATGAGTGATACAGACCTGTGGGATACTGACCTTACATTGCTCCCGGGCTTCGCCAATGCAGTAAAGGAAAATATGGTTGAAAAAGTGGAAGTGCTGACGATTATTCCGAAGAATTAACGCAGCAAACGGTTTTTCCATTAAACCACTTGTATGCTTATATTTGGTAAAACACTGCATTATGATTGTCCCATTGAACCTAAAATCAGAAACAGATAGCCTGGCGGATTTGCAAGGCAAAATGGACAAATGGATCAAAAATGGCGTAAGACTGACATGGTTGATCTGCACAGACAGTCAAATCACCTACACGTACGAACCAGGAAAACAGGTAGTATCCTGGAACTTTGAAGAAACACTCTCAGGCGGAGCTGTACTTCCTGAATTTTCAGTCCGCCTGAGTGATATTTTAGAATATCAAATCAAACTGCCTGGCTGTTCTGCCGAAACTCTTTAACAAGTGCGATACTTTCTGCTACTTTTTGCTCAATCCAGGGATAGTTCCCTTCTGCGATAATGTCTTTTGGAAAGAGGTTAGAACCCAATCCTACTGCATAAACGCCCGCACCAAACCACTCACTGATACTTTCGCGCGTAGGCTGTACTCCGCCTGTTACCATGATCTTCACCTTAGGCATCGGTCCGCGAATCGCTCTGACAAAGGCCGATCCTACTACATCTCCCGGGAACAATTTTACGACTTCTGCACCCGCCTGCTGCGCATTGTATATCTCTGTAAGCGTAGCTACTCCGGGTATCCAGGGGATATTTGCCCGCAAGCAAGCATTTCCAACGGCCGGATTAAGGCAAGGCGTCACAATGAAATCTGTTCCCGCATCTATGAATTTCTGCGCCGTGTCAGCATCATAAATGGTGCCGATCCCGAGTGAAAGTCCGGGCAGGCTTTCCTTTGTATAGGCCAAAAGTTCGGTGAATACAGTGAATGCATTATCCCCGCGATTTGTAAATTCAATAGCTCTTGCACCGCCGCGATAGCTTGCGTTGACAATCTCTTTGGCGACTTCTATATCAGCATGGTAGAAAAGGGGCACAATGCCCACTTCGTTCAATAGTACCAATGTTGTTTCTTTATCCATAATGATGTGAGTAAACCTGTGTAACGGGTACTTTATCTATCTTTTAATTCTTCCCGAAGTTTCTCCCTGCCTGATCGCTTCCACTTCGTCAATGGTTGAAATCAATGCATCTCCTTCAATTGTGTGCTTCAATGCAGAAGCTGCAACACCGAACTCCAGTGCTTTTTGCTGGTCGTTGAAAGTAATTAATCCGTGGATCAAACCAGCGATAAAAGCATCGCCGCCACCTACCCTGTCAATGATCGGGTTTATCTCAATATCTTCGGTTTCCAGCAGCTGGCTCCCGTTCCACAAATAAGCTCTTAAAAGATTGTGGGACGCGCTGATTGAGGTTCTTTTTGTATCAACAATTGAACTAACCTGTGGATAAGCTGCTTGTAAGTTGACACAGGATTCCTGGAATTCGTTTCCATCAATGCCGAAAATCTCTTTGATATTCTCTTTATTGGCAATTACAAGATCAGTTCCGGCAGTAAGTTCAGGTAAAATTTCAGAAGGCTTTTTACCGTACTTCCACAAATTGGCCCGATAAAATATATCGCCGGAAACAGTAAGTCCGTACTTTCTTGCTACTTTAATCCCGTCCAGTAATGCATCCGCCGCACCTTGCGACAATGCAGGTGTGATACCCGCCCAGTGAAACCATTTGGCATCTTTCAAAATACTATCCCAATCTATCTCCTTCGGATCAATTTCAGCCAGCGAAGAATTAGCCCGGTCATACACGATCTGGCTCCCCCGCAACGCAGCTCCCATTTCCAGAAAATACACAGCCATTCTCGGTCCGCCATAAATGATATGAGATATGTCGACTCCATGAAATTGCAAATACTGTGCAGCAGCCCTGCCGATCGGGGAATCGGGAAAGCGCGTTACGTGTGCGGTATGATGCCCCCAGTAAGCAAGGGCAGTAGATACATTCGCCTCGCCGCCTGCATAAGTAACATTGAGTTGACGGGCCTGTTCAAAACGGGAAAAACCGGGAGTAGAAAGCCGCATCAGGACTTCACCGAAGGAAACTATTTGAGCCATATTTTAGATAATGCCTTTCGTACAACGCAGCACAAGAAAGGCTTTGGTAAGGTTAAGAATTGATCAAAAATAACATTTTAAACATCAAAATAGCCCACAACTAAGAGTCTGGGCTATCTAATTACATTTTTATGAGAATCTAGTTTTTTCAAAAATCAAAATACTTGCTGGCATTGTGATAAGAGATATCCTGCACCATTTTACCCAACCACGGAATATCGTTTGGCAACTCACCATTGTCCACATCGTTCCCGATCAGGTTACACAATATCCTTCTGAAATACTCGTGGCGCGGGTAGGACAGGAAGCTGCGCGAATCTGTCAGCATACCGACGAAGCGACTTAGCAGTCCCATATTCGATAATGCATTCATCTGCCGCTCCATTCCATCTTTTTGATCCAAAAACCACCAGCCCGAACCGAACTGCATTTTACCGGCAACAGTACCGTCGTTATAGTTCCCCGTCATGGTAGCCAGCACTTCGTTATCGGCAGGATTAAGGTTATAAAGTACCGTTTTGGCAAGCTGATCGGTTGAATCCAGCTTGTTCAGGAACTTCGATAACGCCTGTGCCTGGCTATAATCTCCAATCGAGTCCCAGCCTGTATCAGGACCAAGTTCACGGAGCATGCGTGCATTGTTATTCCGCAATGCACCTAAATGGAATTGTTGCGTCCACGATTTGGCATGGTCCATTTTGGCAAGATCAAACAGCAGCATTGACTTGAATGCAATGCGGTCTGCGTCACTGGCAAGCTGGCCAGATCTGGTCTGCGCGAATGCATTTTTAGCTGCTTCTTCATCAAAACTTGCGTAAATATGCTCTAATCCATGATCGGAAAGCCGGCCACCCATGGAAGCGAAAAAGTCGTGGCGGTTTTGAAGTGCCTCTAAAAGTTCGTTATAATCTGAAATCTGAGACTTCCCGGAACTTGCCGCAAGTTTGTCCAGGTAAGCATTGAACTCTTCCGGGCTATCGATCAGGAGCATTGCTTTGTCTGGCCGGAAGGTGGGCAATACTTTTATATTAAACCCGCTTTCTTCTATAAGCTTGTGATATTCCAGAGAATCTGTCGGATCGTCCGTGGTACAGATCACCTTCACATTCATTTTGTTCAGCAGGCTTTGAACTGAAAATTCAGGCTGCTTCAACTTTGCAGAGCACTCTTCATAAATCTCCCGCGCAGTATCCTTATTAAGCAAAATATCTACATCGAAATACCTGAGCAATTCAAGGTGAGTCCAATGGTAGAGCGGATTGCGCATGGTATAAGGTACCGTAGCTCCCCATTGCTCAAATTTCTCCCAGTCACTTGCATCTCCCGTACAGTATCGCTCATTGATGCCGTTGGCACGCATTGCCCGCCATTTATAATGGTCACCGTACAACCATATCTGCGTAAGATTTTCAAACTGCCGGTCCGCCGCAATCTGGTCGGGCGGCAGGTGGCAGTGATAATCTATAATCGGCATTTCTTTCGCGTATTCATGGTAAAGAACACGTGCCGTCTCTGAGCGAAGGAGAAAATCTTCACTGATAAAAGTCTTTTGAGCGGTAGCTATTGAAGTCATTTTAGCGAGCTTTTTCTTTGTTTATCCCTCTTTCAATTCCATATTCCAGTCCCCGCAATTCCGCGAGGCCACGTAATCGTCCGATTGCCGTATAACCAGGGTTTGTCCGTTTTCCGCTTGTCAGATCATCGAGCATACGGTGTCCGTGATCTGGTCGAAAAGGCATTCGCAGGTCTGTTCTCCCCTCTTCTTTTCTCCTTTTTTGCTCCAAAACAAGACCCTTCATGACGCTATACATATCTACATCTCCGTCCAGATGATCGGCCTCGTAGAAGCTTCCGTCGTGCTCTCTTTTGGTTGCACGTAAATGGATGAAATGGATTCTGCTACCAAGTCTCTCCACCATCCCGGCCAGGTCATTATCTGCTCTCACGCCATAAGATCCGGTGCAGAAGCAGATGCCATTAGCCTGGTTATCATAAGCCCCGAGCAGCATCATCGCGTCGTTTTCAGTACTTACCACACGCGGAAGACCCAAAATAGGATACGGCGGATCGTCGGGGTGAATAGCCAGCCTGATACCTGCTTCTGCAGCAACCGGCCCAATTGCCTGAATGAACTGGTACAAATGGGTACGCAATTCCAGGTCGCCGATCTCTTTATAGGTATCAAGTACTTTCCTGAACTCTTCAATTGTAAAACTCTCTTCGGAACCTGGCAAGCCTGCTATGATATTACGGACCAATCGCTGCACGTCTTCCTCCGCAGCTCCGTCTAGCCACTTTTTAGCTTTTGTTTTTTGTTCGTCAGTATACAATTCCTGCGCCTCCGGTCTGTTCAGGAGATAAAGGTCAAATGCGGCAAATTGCGCGGCATCAAACCGTAATCCCGTCGAACCGTCTTTCATAGGTGCGTCCAGGTCTGTTCTTGTCCAGTCGAGGATCGGCATGAAGTTGTAGCAGACCGTATCAATCCCACAGGCTCCGAGGTTGCGTAGGCTCTGCTGATAGTTAAGGATATACTTTGCAAAGTCGCCTGTGCGCGTCTTGATGGTTTCATGAACGGGCACGCTTTCGACCACAGACCAGGTAAGCCCGGCTTGCTCGATCATTTCTTTTCTTGCTAAGATCTCATCAACCTCCCAGATCTGACCGTTTGGGATGTGGTGCAATGCAGTTACGATTCCGGTGGCGCCCGCTTGTCTGATATCCTGCAGAGAAACAGGATCATTGGGTCCAAACCACCGCCAAGTTTGTTCTAGGGACATTTTTAAGGGGCTGTCGGCTTTCGGCTGTCGGCCGTCAGCTTTAGCAGTTTAGTTAAATGCTTTTCAGAATGATCTGTCAGCAAAAGTGATTGTTATTGGTATTTCAAAAAAAGCCGATTGCCGATTGCCGACAGCCGAAGTTCCTAAATTGCCGAAAGCCGACAGCCGAAGTCTTCAAGCTACCAACCTATGCTCAGGTACGCGCTCTCTCAATACCTTCAGTGCGCGGCTCATTTGAGTTTCGACCGTTTTTACTGAGATAGCGAGCTTTTCGGCTATATCCCGGTAACGCAAACCTTCTTCGCGGCTTAGCCGGAAAATAAGCTGGCACTGCCTGGGAAGTGCCTGAATGCAATCTTCAACGTGCTCGTAAAACTCATTGAAAGACAACTCCTCGCAAGGTGAAAAATGGTCCGCGTGGGTCATGTTCCATTGCACAGATTCGAGCGATTCGCGTTCATTTTGGCGGTGTATCCTCAGTTTGAGATAATCCAGTGCCTGATTGCGAACTGCCCGGTAAATGTAAGCCTGAAAAGAAGTATGCACCTCAATCTGCTCGCGATTTTTCCAAAGTTTCACAAACACATCCGAAACTACTTCCTCGGCGATCTCGCGGGTGATTACTACGCGCATTGCATAGTTGCAAAGCGATCTGTAATGGTGATTGAAAAGCTCCCGGAAAGCATGGTAGTCCCCGTTCGCCACTACTTTGCCGAACAGGTTTTCCAACAAACTTTTCTGATTCGTGGCAGAAGGTGTTGTACAGGTAAACGGTTTTGCTTCCATGTATTCAGACTGGATTGGTTTAGAAAATTTCCGCGATTGGTAATGGTGTGCAGTAGCTGATCTTCGTCAACATTGAACCGAGTTTAACCATTGATTCAGTGATACACAAAAATAAATCTTGAAAAAAAGCAATTATTTTACGCAACCGTTCCCGGAACCGTTCCCGTTCCCGGAACTTTCCCCGGAACTTCTGACTTAGTTCGGTAAATTGTGCACCTATCCAACTTTGGTGCATTTCATAGGTTTTATATTAAGATTGCATTATTCCCATATCCTCGATGAAAAAGGTTTCCATTACAATTAAAGAGATTGCGCGGCAGCTGAATATTTCCAAATCCACCGTGTCACGGGCATTGAGGGACAGCAGCGAGATCAGCGAAGAAACCAAGAAAAAAGTGATCAACCTGGCAGAGCAGCTCAACTATTATCCCAACCCGATCGCGATCAGTTTGCTAAAAAACCGCACGCAGACAATCGGTGTGATTGTGCCGGATATTGCCAACCGTTTCTATTCATCGGCAATCGGAGGTGTTGAGGATATTGCTTACAGCAGGGGCTACCATACGATGATCTACCAGAGTCACGAACAGCTCGAAAGAGAGCGTTCGGCCTCCCGGCACATTGCGTCCCGGCGCGTCGACGGTTTGGTAGTCGCTATTTCAAGCCAGTCTGAGGATATCGACCATTTCGTTTCCTTGCAGGAACAGGGAATTCCGGTTGTATTTTTCGATAGGGTAAGCGATGCAATGCAAACACATCGGGTGCGGGTGGATGATTACAAAGGAGCATTTGAGGCCACAGAACATTTGATTAGCGAAGGCTGTCGCCGGATTGCTCACATAGCAGGTCCGAAACCACTCTCTATTACTCGCTTCCGGCTCGAAGGCTACAAAGATGCTTTGCGGAAACATGATATCGCATTTCAGGACGAGTGGGTTTTGCATAGTGAGGTAACGCAGGCAGGCGGCACTGAAAGAACTTACCAGCTTATGGCATTGCGTGAGCGGCCAGATGCGATATTTGGCGCAAGCGACCGGATTACAATGGGTGTACACTGTGCATTGCGACAGCTGGGCTACCGGATGCCCGACGATGTGGCGGTGGTGGGCTTTTGCGACCTCGCTATGTCGTCGCTGCTTGACCCACCGGTGAGCTCCATTACCCAGCCTTCCTTCGAAATGGGCCAGCAAGCCACTTCGTTGCTATTGGATCTGATAGAAAGCAAAAATACCCCGGCCGAATATGAGACCAGGGTATTGCCTTCCAATTTGGTGATCAACAAGTCTTCTATGAAGTAATATTAACCTGTGAGCGTCACCCGGTAAAGGTTACCCCGTAATCGTTTTAAGCTTTCTGTCAAACTCTGCCAGAATGCGTTCTTTCATCTGAACCTTACGCTTCTGAATGTTGATGCGGCCAGCTGCCTGCTTATCCAATTCAGGGTCACCGGTGGCTGTTCTGTCAAATTCAAGGATTGCAAATTCCAGATCGCTTTTTTCGCGTTTTGCCAGCCATTCCAGCTCCCGGTACTTGGTGCGAAGCTGCTCTTCCTGACTTTTCAGTTCAAATGCAGGGTACTTTCTGCTGATGACACGCGCCAGATAACTTAGCTCGAATATTTTATCACAGACCATTCTGAAACGCTCGGCAAGCTCTTTGTCAGCCATCTTGAATGGTATTTTAATCTCCTTCCACTTGCTGAGCAGCACTTTCGCTTCCTGCGAAGCTTCCACGATATCCTGCGAGCGCAACAGCGTTTCGGCCTGTGCCAGTAATTTCTGTTGTTCCAAAATCCGCGGGTCTACGCGCACTTTTGGTTCAATGCCTTTTGCGAGATTGTATTTGTCATAAAACAATTTCAGGAAATGCCTGTAAGCCTTGTTGACTTTGAAAAAACGCTTTGGCGGTACTTCCCCTACATTGTTCCACGCATTGCGTACATCGCGCGCTTTGGCATAGGCATCGTCCAGATCGCGTGAATAGCTGAGTGTTTTCGTAATCTTAATCAGCTTTTCGTACTCTTCAATGCGTTGCTGGTTAATCTTGTTCTGCTCGTCGAAATAGTCGCGGCGGCGCTGGAAGAAATCGTCGAGTATCTGCTGAAAAGTGCTTTCCACTTCCTCCTGATACTCTTTTTCAACCGGCCCTGTGCGGATCCATTTGGCTTTTATTTCCTGTATCTGATCTGTTGCAGCAGCATAGTCTCCAATAGCGGCAGCGACTTTAACATCTTCGATCAGTGCGCGTTTTATTTCAAGATTTTTGAGCTGGTTAACTTCAATCAAGCCTTTCAGATACTCCTCTTTCTCTTCCAGTCGCTGCAACAAAGGAACAAAGTCCCCCAGTGCGTCAAAACCTTTAAGCTTACGTTGCAGCTGGATCAGTTTGGTCAAATAAGAGCCTTTGTTGAGGGCTTCATCTATTTCCTTTTCCAATTGCTCGACTTTGTTCAGGACGATATTAAATCGATTTTTAAAATAATCTATCGCCTCCTGCTCTGTCCTTTTAACTTCTCCAATTTGCCGGTCGGGGAAATCCAAATACCCCTTTAAAAATACCTTGCTGTCTTTAACATAGCCGTATTCATCATTCAATGTGGCATTTTCCATTCTTCCAATTTTTTTATCTGCTAAGTGTAGGGATATATAACGATATTTGTTACGCACAAATTAAACAAAAAATGAGTAACGAAACCATTATTTTCTCAATGTCTGGGGTCAACAAAATCATTCCTCCCAACAGGCATATTATTAAAAATATCTATTTATCCTTTTTTTATGGTGCAAAAATCGGGGTTCTTGGATTAAATGGTTCAGGGAAATCAACGCTGCTGCGGGTTATTGCCGGAATCGATAAAGACATCCAGGGAGACGTCGTTTTTTCGCCCGGTTATTCCGTCGGAATGCTTGAACAGGAACCCAAGCTCGATCCCACAAAGACCGTCAGAGAAGTAGTTGAAGAAGGTGTTCAGGAGATTGTTGATCTCTTAAAAGAGTTTGACCAGATCAATGAAGCCTTCGGTGCGGAAGATGCGGATTTTGACAAATTACTTGAAAGACAAGGTGAGGTTCAGGAAAAGCTGGACGCTGCCGACGCGTGGAATCTAGACAACCGCCTCGAAATTGCAATGGATGCATTGCGCTGCCCGCCTTCGGATGTGCTGGTATCGACACTTTCGGGTGGTGAAAAACGCAGGGTCGCATTGTGCCGGTTACTGCTCCGCCAGCCTGATGTTCTGTTGCTGGATGAACCGACCAACCACCTCGACGCTGAGTCGGTACTCTGGCTGGAAGAGCATTTGAGACAATATAAAGGCACTGTAATCGCAGTGACCCACGACCGGTACTTCCTGGATAATGTAGCCGGCTGGATCCTGGAACTGGACCGCGGCGAAGGTATTCCATGGAAAGGCAACTATTCGTCCTGGCTGGAGCAAAAGCAGGAGCGATTGAAAAAAGAAGAGAAAACAGAATCAAAACGCCAGAAAACGCTGCAACGTGAGCTGGAATGGGTTCGAATGGGGGCAAAAGGCCGTCAGGCGAAGTCAAAAGCACGTTTAGGCGCATACGAAAGATTACTTGGAGAGGAAGGACGGGAGAAAGAAGAGAAATTGGAGATCTTCATACCTGCCGGTCCAAGGTTGGGTAACAAAGTAATTGAGGCACACAATGTTTCAATGGGCTTTGGTGACAGATTACTTTACGAAAATCTCAATTTTGCATTGCCTCCAAATGGTATAGTCGGCATTATCGGACCAAACGGTGCCGGTAAAACAACACTTTTCAAACTGATCACCGGCCAGCTAAAACCACTTACAGGTCACTTTGATGTGGGCGAGACGGTTGAGCTGGCTTATGTTGACCAGGAACACGACAACCTTGATCCTGCCAAAACGGTATACCAAAGCATTGCCGACGGAAATGACTGGATTATGATCGGCGGCAAGCAGTCAAATGCCCGCGCTTATGTGAGCCGCTTCAACTTCGGCGGCGGCGACCAGGAAAAGAAAGTAGGGAACCTGTCCGGCGGTGAAAGAAACCGCGTACACCTCGCTATGACGCTCAAAGAAGGCGGTAACCTGCTGCTGCTCGATGAGCCGACCAACGATTTGGACGTAAATACATTACGCGCATTGGAAGAAGGTCTGGAAAACTTCGCAGGTTGCGCAGTAATCATTTCCCACGACCGGTGGTTCCTCGACCGCGTTGCTACGCACATACTTGCATTCGAAGGCGACTCGCAGGTGTACTGGTTTGAAGGAAATTTCTCGGAATATGAGGAAAACAGACGGAAAAGACTCGGTGGCGATGCCACTCCAAAGCGGATTAAGTATAAAAAATTGGCTTAGCGTTTAAATTACTTGTCACGTTGAGCGCAGTCGAAACGCGACTGCGCTCAACGTGACAAAAACATAGGCAGTGACAAAAACATACAAGGTGGCTGAACGTTACTGAGCGCTTGATTGGCTCAAAGATCAATTCTTGCTAACTTTCGGACAAATCAGTTTTTCCAATCAATGAGTCCAAATTCGTCTTTGCCTAAAATACATTTCATCTCAATAGGTGGCAGCGTCATGCATAATCTTGCCATCGAGCTCCATCTGAAAGGATATATCGTTACAGGGTCAGACGATGAGATATATGAACCTTCGGCCAGTCGGCTTGCACAATACGATCTTTTGCCTGCTGTTACCGGCTGGTTTCCCGAAAAAATCACTACTGATCTTCAATCTGTTATTCTCGGGATGCACGCGCGCCAGGATAACCCGGAACTTGCCCGTGCGCGGGAGCTGGGGATTAAAGTGTACTCCTATCCTGAATATATTTTTGAGCAAAGCCAGAGCAAACAGCGCGTGGTAATTGCCGGAAGTCACGGCAAAACCACCACAACTTCAATGGTGCTCCACGTTTTGAAGTACAATAACCGGATATTCAACTACCTGGTAGGTGCGCAGATCGAAGGTTTTGATAATATGGTGAAGCTATCAGAAAATGCGCCGGTGATCATTGTTGAAGGCGATGAATACTTCACTTCTCCCCTCGATCCTACCCCGAAATTCATGCATTATCAGCCGCATATCGCATTGATCAGCGGCATTGCGTGGGATCATTTTAATGTATTCCCAACCTGGGAATCCTATGTGAAGCAGTTCGAGCTTTTAGCAGACTCTCTGCCGAAGGCAGGTGCTATCATTTTTGATGAAACGGATGACATGCTCAATGTGATCGGCCAGAAAGAGCGGCCGGATGTTGCTAATATCCCCTATAATGTACATCCTAACAAGATAGAAAACGGCAGGACGATTTTACTGACTGCTGAGCAAGGTGAAGTACCCGTTTTGGTTTTTGGTAACCATAACATGAAAAACATTAGCGGCGCGAAGGCTGTGTGCGAGCGGCTAGGCATTACCGATGAAGAATTTTACAATGCCATTCAAACATTCAAAGGCGCATCTAAACGACTTGAACTGTTGGGCAGCTCGGATTCCGTCAGCGTTTACCGCGACTTTGCGCACGCGCCTTCCAAAGTAGAAGCGACCACTGCCGCATTGAAAGAGCAATTCCCTGACCGACAACTGGTAGCCTGTGCCGAACTGCACACTTTCAGCAGCTTGAACAAAGCTTTTTTGACACAATACAGAAGAAAACTGAAAGCAGCTGATGTAGCGGTAATCTATTACAATCCTCAAACCGTAGAACACAAGCGGCTTGAAGCGCTTTCGGAAGAAGATATCCGGACTGCATTCAAGAGGGATGATTTGAAAATTTTCACTGACTCGGCGCAAATGGAAGCATTCCTGAAATCGCTCACCTGGGAGAATGCAAATCTGCTGCTGATGAGCTCAGGTACCTTCGGCGACCTCGATTTGAAGACATTGAGCCAGTCAATTCTTGAACAATAATCCACAAAACTGATACTCATGCAATCCATTGTAGTTTATTGCGGTTCGAACCCCGGTAAAAAACCTGTTTATGCAGAAGCTGCCTACGAACTTGGGCAAGAACTGGCTAAAAGGAACATCAAGCTTATTTACGGAGGCGGAAATATGGGATTAATGGGCCGGGTTGCCGACGGCGCAATAGACCATGACGGTTTTGTCACGGGAATTATACCCAACTTTCTTGCCAAACTTGAAAACGCGCATAAAACACTTTCGGAGCTGCATTTCGTAGATACAATGCACGAGCGGAAGGCCAAGATGGTCTCACTTTCCGACGGTGTGATCGCCATGCCGGGCGGCTATGGTACTTTTGACGAACTATTTGAGATACTAACCTGGGCACAGCTCCGGATTTTTCATGGGCCTGTCGGTCTGCTGAATGTAAATGGCTACTACGATTTGCTGCTGCTTCAGTTGGAAAGAATGGTAGAAGAAGGCTTTTTACATCCGCTGAATCATCAGTTGCTGGTAGTGGCTAACGATCCTGCTGAACTATTAGAAAAAATGGAGATATTCCGACGCGAAAACCCGGAAAATAAGCCTCTTGATAGCTCGTTATATGTAGATAACAACTAGTTCGCCTTCCCTGCATGATGCGTATTTCAATTTTAAGTCTTTCTGTATGCCTGATATCTTTCAGTTCTTTCGCGCAACTGGAAAATCTAGGAAAAACTGTTAACACAGAATACAATGAGATAAGCCCCATTATCTCTCCGGATGGAAAAACCATTTATTTTTCCCGGGTAAGTCACCCCCAAAATACGCACGGTGCAAAAGGCAGCCAGGATATCTGGTATTCTGAACTGAAAAACGATAAATGGACCCAAGCGAGGCGGCTTCCTTCTCCATTGAACAAGGAAGATTATAACTCGTTATACAGCATTACGCCCGACGGAAATACCCTTTTGGTGAAAGGTGCTTACAAAAACGGCGTTTACGAGACCCGCGGTTTTTCAACAAGCAAGAAAACGGCCCGTGGCTGGTCTGCACCAAACAAGATTGAAATTCCGGGTTATGCCAAGATCAGTAAGGGACAGTTTGATTGCGGGTACCTGTCAACAGACGGAAAAACGCTGGTTATGTCTTTTAGTGAAAAAAAGAACAGCAAAGTCGATAATATGTACGTCAGTTTTAAACAGAAAAACGGTACATGGACTAAGCCAATGGATCTGGGCCCGGAAATTAATACCGACGAATTCACAGAAACTACACCATTCCTCGCCCCGGATGGGGTTACGCTCTATTTTTCGAGCGATCGCAAAGGCGGGCAGGGAAGCAATGATATTTATTACAGCAAACGCATTGACAAATCCTGGAAAAGATGGAGCCGGCCAGTTAACCTTGGTCCTGCCATTAACACCGATGGTTACGATGCTTACTACACCATTTCAGCGCTCGGTGATTATGCGTATATGGTCTCGTTCAAGAACACGGAGGGTAAAGGCGACGTTGTGAGATTTGACCTCCGCCCGAAAACAGCTCCCGGCGACACAACTTCCGAAGCTCCCATTGCGAATATTCCATCGGCTGATCCGGTCGTGATGATCAGCGGAAAAGTGATTGATTCTAAAACGGGCAAGCCTGTTGAGGCAACAATTGTATACGAAAATCTGGCGGACGGAGAAGAAGTAGGCACTGCTACTACCAACCCGACAACCGGCGAATACAAGATCGTCCTCCCCTATGGACACAAATACAGCATGCGCGCTGTGGCTCCTAATTTTATAGCAGAAGGTGAAAACGTGGATCTGACAGATTCTACAACCAATGGATCAGGCAAGAACTTTCGTGAGATTGCAAACAAGTCTTTGAAGCTGATCCCGATTGAGGAGGGGCAGATCGTCAGGCTGAACAATATTTTCTTTGCTACCGGTAAGTCCAAATTGAACAAAGAATCCTATCCTGAGCTCGACAGGATTTCTCTTTCTATGACTGAAAACAAGACACTTACCATTGAACTCGGCGGCCACACGGATGATACGGGAAGCGCAGCATTCAACCTGCAATTGTCGCAGGAGCGCGCCGACACGGTACGTGAATACCTGATCGGTAAGGGCATTGAACCTGACCGGATTGCAAGCAAAGGGTACGGCGAAACTGTTCCTGTTGCTAAAAATGACACACCGGAAGGTCAGCAGCTCAACCGCCGGGTAGAGTTCAAGATTTTGACAAAATAAGAAAACGCAGGCATTAAAATTTAAGGTGTCAACGCCTAAAACTGCATCATCATGTCTGCAAACCGCTCCCCCGCGATAGGTTTCATTTTCGTCACGCTCCTTATAGATGTGATTGGGCTCGGGATTATCATCCCTGTAATGCCCAAGCTGATCAGCGAGCTTACAGGTGATACGATCAGCCAGGCTTCACAAGATGGAGGCTGGCTCTTGTTTGCCTACGCAGCAATGCAGTTTATCTGTGCACCTGTAATTGGCGGGATTAGCGACCAGTTCGGCAGGCGGCCTGTTCTGCTCGCCTCTCTTTTTGGTTTCGGAATAGATTACATTTTCCTTGCTTTCGCCCCTTCGCTGGGCTGGCTTTATGTAGGGCGCGTCATTGCGGGAATCATGGGCGCGAGCTTTACCACTGGCGCTGCCTATATAGCAGATATCAGTACGCCTGAAAAACGAGCCCAGAATTTTGGTTTACTGGGTGCAGCATTCGGGTTGGGTTTTATCATTGGGCCAGTTCTGGGAGGCTTGCTTGGACAGTTTGGTACGCGCGTTCCGTTTATGGCAGCCGCCGGATTTTCACTTCTTAACTGGCTCTACGGGTACTTTATTTTACCTGAATCATTAAAGCCTGAAAACAGACGGAAGTTCGAATGGAGCCGTGCAAATCCAATTGGCTCATTAAAAAACCTGAAACGCTACCCTGTTATCTACGGACTAATTTTCTCACTTGGACTGATTTATATCGCCATGCATGCTGTCCACAGCAACTGGTCTTTCTATGTGATTGAGAAATTCAAATGGAGTGAAGCAGAGATCGGCTATTCGCTTGGTGTTGTGGGGGTGCTGAGTGCATTTGTGCAGGGATATCTTATCCGGCTGATTATTCCAAAAGTTGGCCAGAAACGTGGTGTATACCTGGGTTTGCTGCTTTATGCAATCGGGTTTCTGCTCTATGCTTTTGCCACTGAGGGCTGGATGATGTACGTGTTCACAGTCCCTTACATTCTGGGAGGAATTGCCGGCCCATCTTTGCAGGGGATTATCTCAACGCAGGTCGCAGCGAATGAGCAGGGCGAGATACAAGGTGCATTAACAAGCCTGCAAAGCCTTACCTCTATCATCGGTCCGCCATTGATGACGAATCTTTTCTCCGCTTTTACGAAATCGTCTGCACCGATTTACTTACCTGGTGCTCCGATGATTATGGCTGCCATACTCACTTTACTTGCCACGTTCTTAGCGCGGAACAGTCTCAAGAAGAATTTCTGATTAATAAAGAAGGATCAAAACAACAAAGACAACGAGCCAGAGCGCGCCGGTAAAATGCCAGTATGTTGTAAATAGCTTAATGCGGAGCCGGTTTGGCGGGTTCACGCTGTAGACAAACGAATCTACATAAGAGCGGTTCTTGACTGCCTTTCTGAACAGGTACACGAGATACCCTACTCCACCTAACATGTGCATGAGGTGCAAACCTGTAAGGAGATATATGAATCCTTTTGAATTACTCAGATTACTGAATATCTGAGTGTTTACCATTTCAAACCAGCCACCTACCTGCAATGCGATGAACATAAAGCCCAGGAACATCGTCGCGCACAGGAAGACACGATAATGCAGGAATCTTTCGTTTGCAAATGCCAGATTTGCTTCGTGCAGCGTGATACTGCTGAAAAGAATAACCAATGTACTTAGCCAGAACATATCCGGCAACGAGTCAAGCTGTCCGGCTTCCTGGCGGAGATTGACAAAGAAGATGACAAAAATCGATAAAAAAAGCAGCGAGCTTCCGGCTACGCACAGCCAAAGCATGAACCCGAGTGGTTCGCGGCGCTTTGTGAAGGGACTTTCCTTCAATTTGGTGGTAGGTCTTGAGCTCATCTTCTGTCGATTTTCAGTCTTACATTTTATTAAAGTATAACGCTGGCGAAATGGTGTTGCACATAGCTCGAAGGGAATTATTTAACCAAGTATTCCCTGCCAAATTTTGAACTGACTAAAATCATTAGCCAGATCTGCTTCCTGTTCAAAAATCCCGAATATAGTAGACCCTGAACCACTCATTGATGCGTACAATGCTCCCTGTTTATACAATTCCTCTTTGATCTCACTTAAAAGAGCATATTTCGGGAAAAGCGTTGCTTCAAAATCATTTTTCACGTGATCTTTCCACGTTCCTATCGGCTTGCTGAGTAACGATCTAAGATCTGCATCGCTCCTCTGGGGTTTTATCCCCGAATACGCTTCTACTGTCGAAATATGAATTCCCGGATTGACCAGCACGATCCACTTTCCTTTGAGTTTGATGTCAATAGGTTCGAACTCGTCTCCCTTACCAAAACAATAGGCTGGCTGATTGAGAATGAAAAAAGCACAGTCACTACCTAATCTACGTGCGTAAGAAAGTTGTTTTTCAAAAGAAATATTCAGATCAAAAAATTCATTTAATGCTTTGATTGTGAAAGCCGCATCTGCTGAGCCGCCACCCAAACCTGCTCCGATCGGAATACCTTTCAGCAAATGAATTTTAACAGGCGGCAGATCATAATCCGCCGCAAGTTGCTGATAAGCCTTTACGCAAATATTATCTGCTTCGTTGCCTGGTATCGAGATGCCATCGAATTCTGCCGAAAAGGATTCTGAACGCGTAATTTCTAATGCATCCTTCCAGCCGACAGGGTAAAAGCAGGACTCAATGTTGTGAAAACCATCAGGACGTTTTTCAACAATATTCAGGCCGATATTAATTTTTGCATTTGGAAAAACAAGCATTTCAATCCGTTTAGTGCTCCCAGCGCCATTCCTGTCCAATCACCAGCTCTTCTTTCAATCCCTGGGAAATAAGAAAATCGCGGGTTTTCTGATCTGACAATTTTTTAACTGTTATGTTATTGGCATTCGAAAGTGCGAATAAGTACATAGCACCAATGCGAACTGTGGTTTCAAGCTGTTCTTTGTTCACAAGACTAAAATCATCACAATCGGCGTGGTAGCATTGCAGTACATTGGGGTCCAAATGTCCTGACAAACCTGCAATGGGTACTCCTTCCAGCATAAACGGCTGATGATCGCTGTGCAAACCTGCACGGTTGATAATCTCGTTTTTAAAGTTGGGATCTACCGAATGGATTGCATTACCCACATTCGCAAAGAATTCGCTCATTTCGTCCCGGCCAAATGCATTCACCCCTTTGGGATCATTGGTCATATCCAGGTTCATCATGTAGCTTACTTTATTGATCTCCCCCGATTTTTTCAACTCGCTTACAAAGTGCTTTGAACCAAGCAGTCCCTGCTCTTCGCCCATAAACAGTACGAACTGAATTGTTCGTTCCGGTTTTACTTTCAAAGCTTTAAAGGTTCTGGCAATATCCATTACCGCGAACGAACCGATTCCATTATCGATCGCTCCAGTGGCCAGATCCCAGGAATCCAAATGCCCGCCAATGATAACTCGCTCGTCGGATTTCCCTTTCAGCGTTGCAATTACATTCCGCGCTTTGATCTGTTTGGAGGTATTGTGCATTTCGATGTGCGCTTCCAGAGGCCCTTCTTCTTTCATCCATTTGCGGACTTCAAAGCCGCTCTCGCTGGAAATGCAGACTGCCGGAATGGAGATAATCGCACCTGTGACGGAAGCTGTTCCTGTAAGTAATATCTTACCAGGTGCTCCATTGACCATGATCACGCCAGTAGCTCCGTACTTGATAGCCAGTGCCGTTTTCTCTGACCGGTGAAGGTTCTTTTTGCCTGTAACACCCACGAGATTGATATTTGCGAGTGCTACTTTGCCTTTTACTTTATCCTTTACTGCTTCAAAATCCTCTTCCAGTCCATTACCTACGTCGACGATCTCGCCCTGCAAATTAGATTCTACCGGAGAGTGTGCCAGCGAAACTACTGGTACATCCCTGAAATTGTCGGAGCTTCCAGGTGCGATAGACAGGGTAACTGTATCTCTCATCCATGCTTCTACCTCGAAAGGCTGGTATTTTACGTCAGTAAAGCCGTAGCTTTTCAGCAACTTAAATGCATATTCCTCGGCCTTTTCCCCATTTGCGCTGCCTGTAAGGCGGTGACCGATTGTTTTGGTGGCACTTTCAAGTGTGACGTAAGCCTTGCTGTTTTTTCTGACTTCATTTTCAATCTTTGCAAAAGACTTATCCCACTTCCTTTCACCCGGACTTGATCCGAGCAACGACACAATACAACTGCTCACCAAAAAGATCCGTACAATTTTTTTCATAGTTCCTGATAAAGGATGTATTCAACTGATTAGAATACAAATATCCCACTGATATTTGAGCTTATGCAAGATTAACACAGATCAAACTACAATTTGCTCAGTCTGGTTTCATATGCGAGTTCAATATAGAGAATTTTTTCTACAAGGGATTTTTTACAGCGTATTGAAAAAGTGACATTTATCCTGCGGACTAAACTTTAATTGTAAACATTACACTTAACTACATTGCTTTGTGATTTTAAGTGAACATTTTTGTACTTTTCAGCAGTTATAGCATAGTTTATCAGCATTAGCAATCAATTAATACTCCTACATAATGTATTTTCTTGGATTCGATCTGGGCAGTTCTTCTGTTAAAGCAAGTTTGGTACATGCCGATACCGGCGCAGTGGCAGCCGCCGCTTTTTTTCCGGAGCGTGAAATGACAATTGACGCGCCTAGGCCTGGTTTTGCAGAACAACAGCCTGAAAATTGGTGGAAAAATGCATGTCTTGCTTCTAAGGCAGTTGTCGGCAAGGCTGGAATCAAGCCGGAGGAAGTTGCTGCGATCGGGATTTCTTATCAGATGCATGGCCTTGTGGTAGTTGATAAAAATTTAAACGTACTCCGCCCGTCGATAATCTGGTGTGACAGCCGGGCTGTTGAAGTGGGTAATACCGCAATGCAGGAACTCGGCGAGGAATATGTCCTTCCTCACTTGCTAAATTCTCCGGGCAATTTTACCGCCGCAAAACTCGGCTGGGTGAAGCAGAATGAACCTGATGTTTACGCAAAAGTCTACAAGTTCATGCTTCCCGGGGACTATCTCGCCATGCGAATGACCGGTGAAGTTGTTACTACCCCGTCGGGACTTTCAGAAGGCATCTTCTGGGATTTCGTGAACAAACGTCCCGCCGATTTCCTGTTTAGCCACTTCGGATTCGACTCCGGTCTTATCCCCACTGTCCTACCCACATTCTCTGATCAGGGCCACATTACTGCTAAAGCAGCAGAAGCGCTGGGACTCAAAGCAGGCACACCTGTAACATACCGAGCAGGCGACCAGCCCAACAATGGATTCTCGCTCAATGTGCTGGAACCCGGGGAAGTAGCTGCTACTGCGGGTACCTCCGGCGTTGTTTATGGTGTGAGTGAACAAATCAAATTCGATCCGAAATCGAGGGTAAATACTTTCCTGCATGTAAACCCCATTTCGGAAGTGGACCGCTATGGTGTTCTTCTTTGCGTAAATGGTACCGGCAGCCTGAATGGCTGGCTCAGAAACTCACTTTTCCAGGGTAATATCAGCTACCCGCAGATGAACCAGCTTGCGTCAGAAGCACCTATAGGAGCAGATGGACTGTACTGTCTTCCATTCGGAAACGGCGCAGAACGTATGCTTGAAAACCAGGATCCGGGAAGTACATTCAAGGGTCTGCAATTCAGCCGCCACGGCTTGCCGCATTATACGCGTGCTTCTCAGGAAGGAATTGTTTTCGCCCTTTACTATGGAATGGAAATCATGGAAACGGTCGGCGTTTCTCTCAAAAATATTCGCGCCGGGGAAGCCAATATGTTCCTGAGCCCTGTTTTCCGGGAGACTTTCGCAAACGTTTCAGGGGCTACGGTAGAGCTATACAACACAGACGGCGCGCAGGGAGCAGCCCGTGCCGCTGGCTTTGGGCTCGGTTATTACAAAAATCGCGCGGATGCTTTCAACGGACTCAGTGCATTGCAGACCATTGAACCGAATGCTGAACATAGCGCAGCGACCAAAGATGCTTATGCTAAATGGAAGCAGGCACTCGAAGAAAGCCTTTGATTCTTTCGCTGGTCTCACTTATTCTCTGTGAGACCAGCAAAATGCTATTTAGGCGCAATCCGATCAGGCGGTAACTTCCGTGCTTTTTACGTATTCTTCGATTTTGAAGGCTACTATTTCGGCAACTTTCACCGTGTGATCATCTTTATTCTGATACTGGCGGTAATTTATCTTACCTTCCACAGTTACCATTTTCCCTTTTTCCAGCAACGATTCACACCTTTGCGCCAGCTGTCCCCACGCTACGATTGAATGCCATGCTGTTGTTTTAACTTCCTCCTTATTCTTATTCGTATATACCTCGTTAGTAGCAAGCGAAAAGGTGGCCATTTTACCTCCTTCAAAATCTTTTACATTGATTTCACGTCCTACGTTTCCGATCAGTTTTACTGAGTTCATGGTAATTGATGTTTAGAATTGGATATTATTTACTGTCGATCAGGCGACAATGCAAAGTTGTGTTCAAGCAAAAAATTGATTCGGTTGTTAATCATTTATAAGCATATGAAAACATTTGCAGCCATTTGCACGTGGAAAAACGCGTTTATTGGTGTCAAATGAATTTTACTATATTGCGAGCAGAGAGGTATGCACACTGTAACAGATCCGTCGGGACCTGAGCAAAATTTTGAATGATGAAGAATTGCCTTGAATGCGAAAAACCGTTAATGGGGAGAGTAGATAAGAAATTCTGCTCCGATATGTGCCGGAACAGCTACAACAACCGGCTCAATTCAGATTCTTACAATGTGGTAAGAAATATGAACAACCAGCTCCGGAAGAACAGGAGAATACTGGAAGAATTTTGCCCGGAGGATAAATCAAAGACTACCAAAAGTGCATTGCTGGGCAAAGGTTTTGACTTCAATCTGATCACAAGTATACGTCCCACCCTGAAAGGCAGTATTTACCATTTCGTTTACGATTATGGCTATCTTGAACTCGAAAACGATTTTTATCTCATCGTGAAAGACAAACGTCTGGAGAAATAAATATTTTTGCACCGAATCAAAAATCCCCGGAATGAAAAAAGTAAGCCTGAGCGACTCCGGTCCAAAAGTATCAGAAGCAATTTACGGCTTCTGGAGGTGGGCGGATGAAGGTACTGCGACCACCTCACAAATCGAAAAAACAGTTAACCTCTGTCTGGAACTGGGTATTAATACTTTTGACCACGCGGATATTTACGGAGATCAGACAATTGAAGAACATTTCGGCAAAATCATTCACAATAAATCTTTCAAGCGAGAAGATATTGTCCTATTCAGCAAATGCGGCATCAGGCATTCCGGTAACAGGTACTCGAAGTATTACGACACCTCGCGAGAACATATCATCGAAAGTATCAATGGCTCTTTAAAGAGGCTGCGAACAGATTATCTCGACATTTTTCTGCTGCATCAGAGCGATTTCCTGTCAGATCCGGAGGAAACTGCAACTGCACTGGCCGAAATAGTTAAATCCGGTAAGACCAAGCATATTGGTGTGGCGAACTTTACGGTTTTTCAGCACCAGCTGCTGGCGTCATATCTTCGCATTCCCATTGTAACTAACCATATCGAGCTCAATTTGATGAACACTTCGGCAATTGAAGACGGCCGCATTGACTTCATCAAGCAAAGTTTCAGCAAGCCACTTGCCTGGGCGCCACTTGCCGGGGGAAAAATATTGAATGGCACCGAAGAAAGAGCAGTGCGCCTGAGGGCAAAACTGGAAGAAATTGGTAGGAAATACAATGCAAACATCGAGCAAACTGCCGTGGCCTGGTTGATGAAACTGGGAACTCTGCCCATTATCGGCTCTTTGTCCGAAGCGCGGATCAGAAATGCAGCAAGTGCGTCAGATATTGATTTGAGCCGGGAAGACTGGTACGAAATATACCACGCTTCCGGAAAATAATTGGTTACTGCTATCGGGTAAGCAGAATGCGCCATTCATTGCCGCTGCTTACCCGTTTTTCTTTTGCAAAGTCCCCCATGTTGATACCGAGCGAGAATTGCAGAAGACTGTTGAAGTAGCCCACCAGCGCACCCTCGGGTACTTCACCAAAAGTATTCACGTACCGTACTTTCCCCTGAAATACTGTTGAATCCTTTTTCTGGATGGTGACATGAATGTCGTCGCCGACTTTGACGTGCAGCTGATTAAATGTTTTTTTATCAATGTTGGTCCAGACATTCCCATACTGTACATCCAGCACCGGGATACTTCCCATTACTTTTCCGCCTTCAAACCTGGCTTTCTGATAAGGTATCCTGACCACCTGACTTGGTAGTTTCGGACCTACTTCCTCAAACGAAATAGCTCCTGATGCCAGCCGTGCGCCGGTAAATGCATACACGTCGCGACCGTGAAAAGTGTAAGATTCATTCGAGTTTTGCCGGCGGTTTTTAGCTTCATCAATCTCTCGGATCTCGCGGATTCCCATTTGCTCGGCCACGAGCGTAAGTGTTCCATTATCGGGTGTGACGAAATAATGTCCCGAGTTCGTGAGCAATGCAACTGATTTTCGGTCAGTGCCGACTCCCGGATCCACAACGGAGACGAAAACGGTACCTGTTGGCCAGTAAGGAGCAGTTTGAACAAGCCGGTAAGAGGCTTCCCAAATATTAAAAGCAGGAATTTCGTGCGTGACATCGTAGATCCGCACATCTTTCGATACGCCAGCAGCCACGCCTTTCATTGCTGCAACAGCCCCATCTTTCAAACCAAAATCAGATTGGAAAACGAGTATATGGTTAGGGGCAGCATTGTCTGACCTGCATTGGATGAACAAAAAAGCCCCAATTGTAAACAGAAACACGCGGATGATTTTTAACAAAACACTAGAACCTGCTTCCATCGCTTTTGAGTTTGTTAGTCCTGTTTTCTCAGCTGCTTAGCATCCAGTTTCCTGATAATGTCTTTTTTGTTAAAGAGTAGTCTCCAAACTGCAAAAGGCTGAGCGGGATTGTCTGAGCAAGTTTTACATACCGGGCTTTCCACGGCAACCGGCGCATTGTATACCATTAAAGTATCGCCAAGCCGCTGCAAATTATCCCCCGCTTCGGCTTTGTTTTTAGCACTGTACAAATAGGCACTGAGCAATTCACGCTCTTTCGGATCAAGGCGCGCGTTGTTCAAGTCACTTGCACCCAGTAACTCAATTTTTACTCCATACTCTTTCTGTAATGCGGCCACGACAGGAATTTGGTCCAAGGCTTCGCAAAGCTGCTTGCCATTCGCGGGATCGTTTTCCAGCTCTTTCCTGAGTGACTTTTCTGTGATCTGAGCAATTTTTTTACCCCATTCATTGGCTGAATAAACGAGTTGTGTGTTTGTAACACGTTTAATCTCAACAGATTTGATCTCGCTTTTCAACTCTTTGGTTTGCTCGATCCTGTTGTTTGAATTACAGGCAGCCAGCAATACTCCTGCCATTAAAATGTATATAGTCTGTCTCATAAACCTATCAATCTTTTGTATTTGCCCTAAGTAGTGATCATTGTCCCAACGGTTCATTCCGGCTAAAATTCGTATCTTTGTGCCCCAAATACAGCGTGCCAAAGATATTCAATAAAGATGATCGATAAGTTAGCAGCCATAAAAGAACGCTTCGAAGAGGTTTCTCAGCAAATCATACAACCGGAGATCGTATCTGATTCCAGCCGGTATTCCAAATTAAGCAAGGAATACAAGGATCTTGGCAGAATTGTGGAGCATTATGAGCTTTATCAGAAACTGCAGAAGGATATCGCTGGCACGAAGGAGCTCATTGCGACCGAAAAAGACGAAGAGTTGCGTGAAATGGCCAAAGAGGAGCTCGATGAGCTCACTCCCAAACTGGAAGAGTTAGAGCAGGTTATCAAAGAATTGCTGATCCCGAAAGATCCCAATGACAGCCGGAACATTATCCTGGAAATCCGGGGCGGTACCGGCGGTGATGAAGCTGCTATTTTTGCAGGCGATTTGTTCAGGATGTACCAGCGCTTTTTCGAGAAAATGGGCTGGCGCTCTTCTATTATGGACTTTACGGAAGGCACCAATGGCGGCTACAAAGAAATCATCTGTAAGGTAGAAGGCGAAGATGTTTATGGGAAGATGAAGTTCGAATCAGGTGTACACCGGGTTCAACGCGTTCCTCAAACCGAATCTCAGGGCAGGATCCACACTTCGGCAGCCTCTGTGGCTGTGTTGCCCGAAGCAGAAGAAGTGGATGTGCAGATCAATATGAATGATGTGCGTGTAGATACTTTTCAATCGTCAGGCGCGGGTGGACAATCGGTAAACACTACTTATTCGGCGGTTCGATTAACACACATTCCGTCTGGTCTGGTAGTAAGCTGTCAGGATGAACGATCGCAGCTCAAAAACAAAGACCGGGCATTGGGCGTACTTCGTTCCAGGCTTTACGAGATTGAGCTGAAAAAGCACAATGACGCAATCAGTTCGCAACGCAAGTCCATGGTCGGCAGCGGCGACCGTTCTGACAAGATCCGAACTTACAACTATCCCCAAAGCCGCATTACTGATCACCGCATTGGTTACACGGTTTATAACCTCCCGGCCGTCATGGAAGGAGATATCGCGGAATTTATCGAGCGGTTGAGGATTGCCGAAAATGCAGAAAGAATGCAGGAGGGAGAAACGGTTTAAGCTTTTCAGATCAGAAACTGAATAGCTGAAAGTTCGCGGCCGACCTGCTGTACACCTTCCAGGATACGACGCGTTTGTGACGAAGAGGGCTTCTTAGTACCATTTATGTATTGTGCCAACAGGCTCTGATTCATATTGATTCTCTTGCTCAACGCATTCACATTGATTACTTTATAGAAATTAAAGAAACTTTGTAAATCAGGCCTCAGTACCAATTCATCGATATTATACTTAAACCCAAGATCTTCAAAAGCCAGGTTAACTGCATCAACGATATTCTTCTTTAAGTCTTCAAAGTCATCTCCCTGAGTAGCAATAAGCTTCCTACCTGCCGAAGAAGTAGCACTGTATCCTACCTCTTCTTTGATGATGTTAATTGTTAAAGTTGGCTTCTTCATCGCTTAGTTGTTTTAATCCCAGCCATTTTCAGTATCGATACCAACAGGCCTTTTTTAACTTCTTTCGGGCCATGATCGGGAACAATTAATTGCCGGTTTTTGCTAGGATGCTGCATAACAATGTGGCTGCCGTTTTGTCGAACATGGAACCATCCGTCTTTTGCAAGTAATCTTGAAGTTCACTGCATTTCATACAAAAGTAATAAATCTATTACCCGCGCAGATCTCTTGCTGCGAGCAACTTATTGAAAAACTTTATGTAGGAAGTCGAGTGATGATATCGAAGAAGGCTTTATTTCGCCTGATATTTTTCCTTGTAAGTTTTGGCTTTGTAGCTGTCGAACTCTTCTTTTTTGTAAAAATCGCCGCCTATAAAGGTAATGACCTCGTGAAATTCCTTTGGTTTCAGATAACCTGCGAGCGGCTGGATCATGTTGAATTTATCGTCTAAAAATACCGTCGTAGGATAACTTGGCTGATTGTTGGTCAACGCCAATGCGATTTCGTTGATACCCTTGCTACCTTGCGCCAGGTACTGGAATTTTTTGTCTCCCAATGTAATTGTCTCTTTTTGCTCTGCGTCCAGCTTCACAGCATAGTATGTCTTGTTGACGTAATCGACAACCGCCTTGTTCTTGAAAGTTTCACGGTCCATTACTTTACACCAGCCGCACCAGTCGGTATAAAGGTCTATCATAACCTTCCGCGGCTCCTGCTGGATTTTGGCATAAGCCTCTTCAATCGTCATCCATTGGATCTGCGCGGTTTCCTTTTTTTCAGTATCGGACTTGAAACTTGTTAAAATAAATGCAACAGCTGCGACGATCAGGTTGCTCAAAATGAGGTTTTTCATACAAATTTTGTTTTCTAACCAAAGAACAAGAATTACCGCCGATTTATTTCGCTGCGGTTTTGGATTTAGCAAATGAAATAAGGATCCCACCCGCCACAATCAGCAGCATTCCGGCCAGCATCGAAACGGAAGGTATCGACTCGCCCATTAAAAATCCAATCAGTACCGAAAAGAGGATATTGGAATAACCAATCGCTGCGACCCGCCCTGCTTTGTCAAATGTAAAAGACTGTGTCAGCATTTTCTGCCCCATCAATGCGGTTAGTCCGAGGGCAAGAAATCCCAGCCACTGCCACGAGCTTTCGGGCCATTTGAATGTACCGATGAGAAAATCAAGGTGCTCAATAGGATAGTAAGTGCCTATCAGCATTGAAACGATCGGCATTACAATCCCGCTTAGCATGAAAGACAGGATGATAGCGCGGGTATCATAAACCAGCCCGAGCTGCCGGATAGACAGATAAGAGACTGCAGTTAAAAGTGCATTGCCAAGTCCGAGCGCATTGTCGCGCAGGGAAGTGGAAAGATCCGGCCTGAACACCAGCAAAATACCGGTAAAGCCTATAAAAATTGCCGCCCACTCACCTTCATTCAGCGTTTCGCCGATCAACAGCCAGGAAAGTAATGCGAGGAAAATCGGGTAAGTGTACTGGTAGGTTGAAGCGCGGCCCAGTCCGAGTGTTTGAATGGCATAAAAAAGCATATACAGTGACAGTGTCCCCACTACTCCTCTGAAAATCAACAAACCCAGCTTCCCGCCGCGCTGAACAAGCGGTCGCTGGCGGATGCTGCTGAGCACAAAAACAACCCCGACAATATTCCGGAAAAACACCAATTG
Source organism: Dyadobacter crusticola DSM 16708 (assembly GCF_000701505.1). Classification (GTDB taxonomy): domain Bacteria; phylum Bacteroidota; class Bacteroidia; order Cytophagales; family Spirosomataceae; genus Dyadobacter; species Dyadobacter crusticola. The sequence continues at coordinate 141,910 of NZ_JNJB01000012.1, forward strand.
TACAATGTGAAAATCACGGCCCAGCCATTTGGATAGTGCGGAAGTTAGCGAAAAGAAAAATGCCGCCCCGAGCATTAAGTAAATGCCTTTATGGGATGCGTTGCGAGGAATGTCTGCGGAAGAAGCCACCTTTTAGATTTTGGACAAAGATAAGCGATTGGGCATTCGGTCATAAAACGAATGCAATTAGCTACCTTTGCGGCCGTTTGGTGCCCGTAGCAACTTCAATACTGCTTTTCGTGGCTTAATAGGGAATTTCGTTAAAACCGGAAGCTGTCCCCGCAACTGTAAGTCTGTTCCATTGACCCGATCTTCTAAGCCACTGTTGAAAAACGGGAAGGCACCGGGCCAAAAGGCGAGCCAGGAGACCTGCCAGATCATTCGTGCTACAACGCTTTCGGAGGAAAAGCAGCGGGCCTGTTACTATCCAGAGAATACCCAGGTGACTTTTGTAAAGCGGATTTTGATTTTGGCAGGTATTGCGGCAGGGACTTGTCTTCCGGTACTAACCCATGCACAAACGGACTCTATTGCTTTGCAGCCGGTCAATATCAAAGGTTTTGTGCCTGAAAAGTTTATGAGCGGCCTGAAAGTGCAGCAAATCGACTCAGCCAGTCTGCTTACATTTCAGTTTCAGAACATCAGTGAACTGCTGTCCATTCATACCCCGATCTCATTCAACAAATATGGCCCGGGACAGCTTACCACCGCATTCTTCCGGGGAACATCGGCTAACCACACGGCTGTACTCTGGAATGGATTGAATATCAATTCGCCCATTTTGGGACAAACTGACTTTTCAACCATACCAGTCGCCGGGTTCGATGCATTGTCAATTCAATATGGTTCAGCTGCGAGCATTGTGGGAACTGACGCAGTTGGCGGGAGCATTTTGCTGAATAGTGCTGCGGCGGAGAATGGGTTCAAAGTGCTATTGGGAAATCAGGTCGAAAGTTTTCACAATTATCAGAAGCAACTTGCTACCCGCTATGGATCGACGCTACGGAACAGCTGGCGGGTTTCCGGGAAAACCAGTTTTTACGATAACCGGATGAACAACCACTTTCCCTACCGGCAGCGGCGGGAATATGCATTGCTACCTTCGGAAACATTCCAGCGCGGAGTGGTTCAGGATATTTTTCTTATTGGTAAAAACAATCAGGAAATCTCTGCGCATGCCTGGCTTACCAGCAACAAACTGACCACTTCGCCGGCTGATACTGCGGGCCGCGAGCTCACTTTAACCAAAGCCTACCGGGCGATGCTGCGATATAATTTTCACGATTTTACAGCACGTGCAGCCTGGGTGCGCGATATCATTGATTACGCAAAAGGCAATTACCGCCAGCTCGACCATGCTGTAACCGATAAATTTTCAAATCGCATTGAAAAGGATTTTGACTTCGCACTGAATCAAAGTGGCAGCAATATCTCGATAAAGGCAGGAGCGGAATGGACGCATTACCGGGCCAAAGTAGCTGGCTACGAAACTCCTGTGATTACGGAAAACCGCGGCGACCTTTTCCTCCTTACCCGCTGGCAGGCCAATGCACCATTAGTGGTATCCCTCAATCTTCGTCAGGCGCTGACAACAGGGTATAATCCGCCATTTACCCCATCACTGGGCGCCGAATACCAGCTGATTAATTTACCAGATTATAAGTTAAGGCTCGAAAGCTCGGTTGCGAGAAGTTACCGTGTGCCTACTCTAAATGAACGCTATTGGGCAGTACTTGGCGATCCCCATATCAAGCCTGAGAATGGCTGGAACAAGGAAGCCGGAATCGAGCAAACCCTCGTTATTTCACCTAAAAGCCTGTTAAATGTAACTATAACAGCTTATCACAACCGGATCAGGGATTGGACTTACTGGAATCCGGCCAAAAATTATCGCATTGAAAATTTACAGCAGGTACTTGCTCGCGGACTGGAAATCCAGGCAGGGTGGCGCGGCAGCATAGATGTAACCCAACTGGGAACGAACCTGACCTACGCATATAACAAAAGCATTCAGGAGAGAGCCTATGATGCATATTCTGCTGATGTCATCGGAAAACAGCTGCGTTTTGTGCCACTCCATACAGCCGGGCTGAATGCATTTGCGCAATATCGAAATACCAAGCTCACAGGTCAGCTGCAATTTGCGGGCAAGCGGTTTACTACTTTTGACAATACCACTTTCCTGAAAGAATATGCACTGCTCCATTTGATTGCAGAAACCTCCTTTTCGTTTGGCAAAGTATATTTGCGGATGCAGGGACAGATCAACAATGTGACAAATACGTTTTATCTGAGCGTACAAAATAATGCACTGCCCGGCAGAAGCTTCGCGATCAACCTGATCGCAGCCTTTGACTCAAATGCAAAAACGCCGCGGAATTGACCTTTTAAGTTTGAATAACACTTTTTATATAAATCAAAATCAAGATGAAACAACGATTATCAAGAGTACTTTACTTCATCGCATTCTCAGCAGCAGTCTCCTCATGTAACCAAAGTGATCCCGAGCCGAAAGGGGATTTTGCAAGAGGCGTTTTCGTGGTGAATGAGGGTAATTTCGATCAGAATAATGGCGCTATCTCATTCTTAAAACGCGAAAATACCACTGCCGAAACCGATATTTTCTCCAAAGTAAATGGTTCCGGCCTGACAGGCGGCGTACAGGGTTATGCTGCGTCGGGAGAGTACGGTATCATCCTGGTTGATAATTCCAAAGCCGGAATGGACAAGGTTGAGTTTGTAAATGCATATACTTTTCAAAGACAAGGTACAATTGGTGCGCCGGACATCGAGAACCCAAGAGAAGTTGTAGTTGCTGGAAACCGCGCTTACGTTTCTTGCTGGGGTACCAATGCCGACTACAACTACACAACTGGCTACATTGCCGTGATCGACCTGAACACAAGAAAGGTAACCAAGAAAATTGCGATTGCCGACGGACCGGAAAACCTGGTATTTACGACAGGTAAGTTGTTTGTAGGAACAACCTCCAACACAGGAGGCAAAACGCTGTATGTAGTAGATACAAATGCCGAAGCGGTAACAAAAACGATCAACGTGGACGGTACACCTACGCCTATCGGCATTGATGCGAATGGAAAATTGTGGGCTGGTGCTGGTATTAAGGCAGTGAGGATTGATCCGGCTTCTTATGCGATTGAAACAACTTTGCCGATTGGTACTGATGCAAAGAAATCAGCAGGTAATTTTGCATTGACCAATGACCTGAGATCCATTGTTTTCACATTGTCACATTACGACGCCAACTACGTTTCACACGGAGAAACCTACAAATTCGGCATCAACGATGCGCAGATCAGTCTGGCTACCCCGCTTATCAAAAGGGTTTTCACGGGTTTGGCAATTGATCCGTCACAAGGTTTGATCTACGCAGGAGTAACACCTTCTTACGCGCAGGCAGGGTATGCAGTCCGCTACCGCGCCGACGGCTCGCTTGTTGATTCTGTGAGAGTAAATGTTGCGCCGACAGGATTCTTCTTTCAATAGGTTTTAAATCAAATGCAAAAAGAGCCTCTGACATTCAGGGGCGCTTTTTGCATTTAAATACTTATGAAAAAAATTACTTGAAAAAACCTTGCGGATCAGGCATTTTGGCTTTCAGCAGTTCCACAAATTCAAAATTCATTTGTGACAAATCCAGCAGCCGGCCTTTATGTAAATGCTCCCAGGATTTATCGAGTTCATTGAGGTTATAATGTAAAAGCGACAAATTGTACTGTCCGAGTGCGTAAGTTGAATCCACCGCAGTAGCATGTTTCAGGAGCTCGGCGGCTTCATCCAGTTCTTCTTTCCGGCTGGTAATCGCATAAAGTTTCAGGTCGACAGTTGAAAGGTCCACCAATAGCGGAACATTATCTCCCTGCAGACTAACTCCCTTACTCAGCATCCGCTTCGCATCCACCCAATTTTCACGCTGGTAAGACACTACCCCCAATCCCCAGTAAGCTTCCACATTCTTATCGTTGAGCAGCTGCGCAAGATTGAAACGATAGCAGGCAGTATCCAGCGAACCCTCTTGCAGGTACTCCCACGCACGGGCAGCAAAAAAGCTGCTGGCTTCTGTACGACTTGGAAAAGACTTGTCGCATTCACTCAGGAACTTGATTTCTTCGTCAATCTGCTCGGAGGTTTTACTTACCTCACCAAACAGCGGAAGAATGCGTCTTTCTTTTAATTCCAGGGGTTTCTTCTGCGTCGTATTCGTACCTGAGGTGGCGGCGCTGGCGCTTGCAAGATGCGTGTTTTGCGCAAGGCCAAAGACAGGTATAAGAACCGCAAGCCAAACAAAAACAGATTCTTTCATATATTACTTAAATAGAGAAACAGGTTTTCTATTGTCCAAGTTAAACGGTTTTATCGGGAATGTATTGCATTATTTCCGTTTACTTCTCCCCCCGGAACCCCTCCGCTTTTGCCCGCCTTTTGAAAGATCTTTGGGTTTGCTGTGGTAGGTTTTCTTCTTCTCGTGAAATGCGCCTAGGAAGGTTGGATCTTCTCTGCGTTTCTGATTATCGATTTCGCGGAGCATATCCTGGCGCTCAGGAATGGGTGTCGGCGCGATATCCAGATCTTCGGGCAGCTCCTCCCGCGGAATTTCCATTCGGATAATCTGTTCGATCTTCCGGATGTGGTATTCGTCGGCCATTGTCATAAATGTGATCGCCTCTCCTATCTTATTTGCCCGTCCGGTGCGACCGATCCGGTGCACATAATCTTCATAAATGAGCGGAACATCGAAGTTGATCACGTGGCTTACTTCGGTGATATCTATCCCACGCGACACCACGTCTGTGGCTACCATTACGCGCACAGAGCCTGAACGGAAAGCTTCCATTGCATTGATACGTGTATTCTGGCCTTTATTGGCGTGAATTACTTTCAATTCATTTTCTCTTACTACCCGATTGAGGAGGTTATCGTGTACCAAACCTGCGACTTCCCGACTTCTGGTAAATACCAGGACGCGGTTAAAATCGTCCCTCGTTTTCAGAAAGTATGAGAGCAGGTTAATTTTTGTACGAAAGTTGGGCACCTCGTATAAAGTCTGCGATACCATTTCAGCAGTTGTGGCCTGCGGAGTAACTTCGATACGCGTTGGGAATTCAAGGAATTCGTGCGATAGCCGCTCTACTTTTTCGGAAAAAGTAGCTGAGAAAAGCATATTCTGCCTTTTTCTCGGAATAATTTCCAGTAGCTTCCTGATCTGCGGCATAAAGCCCATATCCATCATTTTATCCGCCTCATCGAGCACCATCACATTTAGGTGCTTTACCACGATCTCTTCCTGAAAGTATAAATCCATGAAACGGCCGGGAGTCGCAACGATGATATCGACACCTTTACGCAAATTCTCGATCTGCGTTTTAGGGCCAACTCCGCCATACAACACTACCGTGCGGATATCTGTATACTTGGACAATACGTGAATGGCCTCAGAGATTTGCATTGCGAGTTCCCGCGTTGGCGCCATGATCAATGCACGCGGATGTTCACCCTGTGCGAATTTAATGCGCATCAGAAGCGGCAAAGTATAAGCGGCTGTTTTCCCGGTACCGGTTTGCGCAATACCTAGTATGTCTTGTCCGGCCAATGCCAGCGGGATCGCCTGCTCTTGAATCGGTGTAGGTTCTGTGTAACCCGCTTCTTCAATTGCATTCAGTAATTGGCGGTTGAGCTTGAACTGCTCAAATTTGTTTTGCGTAGTCTGCATTCTGCAAAGTTACGAAAACTAAGACAGCAGCGGGCTTTCAGGCACTTACTACTGCCTCAAAGCAAGAAAAGCACAGTGCGTTTACACTATGCTTTTTCTTATTGTATTTAGTAAGAATATCAACCTAACCGGGCCAGCGCTTCTTTCAGAGTTTCAATCTTGGCTTCCGCGTCAGCCTGCTTTTGCCGCTCCTTCTCGACAATATCCCCTTTTGCATTCTGGACAAAGCGCTCATTCGAAAGCTTTTTCAAAACAGCATCGAGGAAACCCTGCGTGTATTCCAGTTCTTTCTGCAAATTTTCGCGCTCCGATTCCGCGTCCACCTCATCAGCCAGATTGACAAAAAATTCATCCGATTTCACGCGGAATGAAGTTCCTTCGCCTTCTTCGGTCACGTATTGAACAGCTTCCACATTTGCGAGCTTCCGAATTAGACTTTCCAGTCGATTGTAGCGTTCAGCAGCATCGGTGCGGATTGCCAATGGAAGCTCAATTTTCGGACTGATCCCTTTGGTATTCCGGATATTGCGAACAGCTGAGACGAGCTCAAAAAGTATCTCAAAATCAGTCAGCAAAGCCTGATCGCTTTCTTTTGCTTGCGGGTACGGAGCAATGCAAATCGAATCATTTTGCGCCCGCTCAATGATATTCTGCCAGATCTCTTCCGAAATGAAAGGCATAAACGGATGCAGGATCCGCATTAAGCGATCAAAAAAGTCGAGCGTCGCATTGTATATCTCCGCGTCGATCGGCTGCTCGAAACCCGGCTTAATCATTTCCAGGTACTGTGCACAGAAATCGTCCCAGATCAATTTATAAACCGAATTCAGCGCGTCGGAAATACGGAATTTGGAAAAATGATCGTGTACCTCTGCCAAAGCCTGGTTCAGCTTGCTTTCAAACCAGCGAACCGCCAGCAACGAACCTTCGGGACTTGCAATCTGAGCATCAACAGTCCAGCCTTTTACAAGCCTGAATGCATTCCAGATCTTATTTCCAAAGTTCCTGCCTTGCTCCACCAGCTTTTCGTCATAAGGCAAATCATTTCCCGCCTGCGAGCTGAAAAGCATTCCGGTACGGATACTATCGGCACCATATTGTTCGATTAAATCGATCGGATCAGGCGAGTTACCAAGTGACTTGGACATTTTCCGACCAAGCTTGTCACGTACAATGCCAGTCAGATACACATTTTTAAAAGGATACTGACCGCGGTACTCGTAACCTGCAATGATCATGCGCGCAACCCAGAAGAACAGGATCTCAGGCGCCGTAACCAGATCATTTGTAGGATAGTAGTAGTTAACCTCTTCATTATCGGGCTCTTTGATCCCATTGAAAACAGAAATTGGCCACAGCCATGATGAAAACCAAGTATCGAGTACGTCGGGATCCTGGGTGATATCTTCTTCTGTCAATGCAAAAAGCTGGTATTCATGCTGCGCCTTTCGCAAAGCTTCGCGTTTGGATTTGGCAATAATGATCGTACCGTCTTTCAGGTAGTAAGCCGGAATGCGGTGGCCCCACCAAAGCTGGCGGCTGATATTCCAGTCACGCACATTCTCCATCCAGTGGCGGTAGGTATTTTTGAATTTGGGAGGAAGCAGCTGAACAGTATCGTTCATTACATTCTCGAATGCAGGCTTGCTGATCTTCTCCATCTTCAAAAACCACTGCTCCGAAAGACGCGGCTCGATAACTGAATTCGTACGCTCAGAGTGACCTACATTGGATTTATACTCCTCCGTTTTGACGAGGTTGCCTGATTCTTCGAGCATTTTAATGATCTTTTTACGCGCTGTAAAACGATCTTCGCCTATCAATATCTGCGCTTTTCCATTCAACGTCCCATCTTCATTGAGCAGGTCAATGATTTGCAGGTTATGCTTTTTTCCCAGCTCATAATCATTGGTATCGTGCGCCGGCGTTACTTTCAGCGCGCCTGTACCAAATTCCATTTCTACATATTCATCTGCGATAATTGGAATAGCACGGTCAATGAGCGGGATCAGTACTTGTTTACCAATTAAGTGCTGGTAACGCTCGTCAGCAGGATTCACACAAATCGCCACATCCGCCATAATGGTCTCCGGCCGGGTAGTAGCGATCACAACGCCTTCTTTCGTGCTTCCCTTTCCATTGTCCTCCAAAAGCGGGTATTTGAGATAAACCAGTTTCTGATTCACCTCTTTCATGATCACTTCCTCGTCAGAAACGGTAGTCCGCGCCTGCGGGTCCCAGTTGACCATTCTGTGGCCGCGGTAAATATCACCTTTATTATATAGGTCAATAAAAACGTCGATCACCGAATCGTACAAGTCCGGCTCCATCGTGAAGCGCGTACGGTCCCAATCGCAGGAAGCGCCAATCTTGCGGAGCTGCTTGAGGATGATACCGCCGTATTTGTGCGTCCATTCCCAGCAATAATCAAGGAATTCCTCGCGCGTAAGATCCTGCTTGTTAATCCCCTTTTCCCTGAGCATTGCCACTACTTTAGCTTCGGTAGCAATGGAAGCATGGTCGGTACCAGGCACCCAGCAAGCCTCTTTGCCTTCCATTCTGGCTTTCCGGATGAGGATATCCTGAATTGTATTATTAAGCATGTGGCCCATGTGCAGTACACCTGTCACATTGGGAGGTGGGATTACGATCGTGTAAGGCTCTTTATCAGGATTGGGTTTTGAGTTAAAAAAACGGTTATCTATCCAATAAGAATACCATTTGTCCTCAATTTCCTGGGGAGCGTATGTTTTGGAAATCATTGTGTAGTCAGAAATTTACCTAAACTGGCGATTGCGCATTAAAAGCAGGCAAGTTAGGATTTGCGGCCGATATTTCTAAGAAATCGCCGCTTTGGTTAGCGGCAGCCAAACCGTAAATACGCTGCCTTCGCCAGGTTTGCTCTGTACTTTTACAGTACCCTCATGCGCCTCCACCATTTTCTTGACATAACTTAATCCCAGCCCAAAACCTTTTACATCGTGCACATTCCCCGTAGGCACGCGGTAGAATGTGTCGAAAATGCGCTGCTGCTGCTCACGCGTCATTCCGATACCTTTGTCTGCGATGGAAATGGCTATTCCCTCGTTTTCGTTCCAGGTCCTTATCGCAATGTGCAGTTTATCAGGCGAGTACTTGATTGCATTATCGATCAGGTTGTTCAGGATATTGGAAATATGTACCTCGTCCGCGGCTACAATCTCGTCGGTTGCTTCAAAATCAAGATCCACTTCCCCGTCCTGCTGCTCTATCTGTACGCTTTGCCCGTTCAATGCTTTTCCAATCAGATCGTGCATATTGGCTTCACTGATTTTAAGCTTAACATGACCTTTATCGAGCAACGCCATTTGCAGTACTTTCTCCACGTGCGTTCCGAGCCGCTTGTTCTCTTCCCGGATTATGCCCAGGTACCTGTCGAGCCGCGGATTGTTGCTCTGGGGAAGCTTGGCCGAGTTCTCATGCGCCATTTCCGCTGCCAACGCGATAGTGGAAATGGGCGTTTTAAACTCGTGGGTCATGTTATTGATGAAATCGTTTTTAACATCTGAAAGCTTTTTCTGACGAAGGATTGTGGTGACTGCCATGTAAAAGCAAGCCAGTATCACCAGGATCAGAATACCGGATCCGCCAAACATCACACCCATATTGCTCAAAATGTAACGCTGCTGATCGGGGAAAAAAACATATAAGGCGCTCTGTGCATTCAAAGTTTCACTGGGAAAAAGAGAAGCTTTGTAGGATTTCTGTTCCCATTCACCCGGCCGCAGGCTGGCGGTCGAAAAGATCAGGCTGTCGCCCGCCTGTCCGCGCACGGCGAATTCATAAGGCAGGGTAATCCCATTCTGCACCAATTGCTTTTTAAGCAAAGTATCCAGTAAAAAGCGGTTGACGCGTTGTTCAATTGGTCTTTTGGTATAAATAAAATCCTTCATTACCTCTTTCAGCAGCTCAGCGCGGTCGGGCTCGCCTACATTCATGGTAATTCCGGATTTCCTGCCCGCTTTACTATTTGGCAGCGCTACCTTCCGGTTTGCGGCCCCGCCCGATACCGAGTCGCGGTTAGCATGTGAACGTGCGCCATTCTTCGTAGCCTCGGTATCATAAACACCCCTGAATGCATTGCCAAGTCTCTTTTCATCATCCAGCCGGCGGCGCATAAACTCATCTATACCCGCCATACCATATTGCTGGGCCTGGAAAAACTCCTCCATAATGCGCTGCTGATGATCTACCATGATGCGGAAGTTGGGGCTTAACACATCGGTAGGTACCGCCTCGGTGATAATCTGGTAATGGATTTCCTCTCCGTTCGGGCCAATCGCGATTTCGAGCTTGGGCTGTACAGCCCTGGTTTGTTCCGGCCGCGGCTGGCTGTTTGGCGGAGTAACCCGTTTCATGGGCATATTCCTGAGCTGGGCAATGCGGTCGAGCTTGCTTTTCTGCTGCTCTGCTTCAATCCTCCTTTGCAGGAGATACATCATTTCCTGCTTTTCAAGCCGGTGTACCACTTCCTGCACCGATTCGGACACTTTCTGGTTAAACTGGTCATTACGGATCGCGATAGCTTCCCGGATCCAGTACCACTGAAACCCGATCAGGCCGATCAATGCAATGCACATCAAACCAACTATAATCTGAATTTTCCGCTTTGTCATAAAATTTCATTTCGCCGGTGCAACACCTTCCTCCACTTCACCGACATTCTTGCTGTAACAAATTTAAGGTATCAGGTTCTGCCGCATTTGCTTTTAACATTATTTAACAACTGTGAAATCCTGGACTTTATACGAGCACAATCCATTCATACACATAACCAAATGCAACCTATGAAAGCTGTATTTATCCAAAAGCTCACCTTTTCAATGCTATTGATTTCCGCTGTGATCGGGAATGCATTATTTGCCCAGTCCAAAGAAGAACGGACACCCGAAGAAAAAGGCAAAAAGTCGAGGATTCACATTCAGGTTACCGAAGATGATAATGGTGAATTGAAGAGAATTGAAAAAGACTATGAAGTAGGCGCAATGACGCGGGAGGAAAAGGATCGGTTTGTTGAAAAGGTACTCGACTCCCTGAATGTAGACAAAAAGAAAAAGCAGACGATCTCAATCACAATGGACGACGGAGCCGACAATACAATCACCAAAAAACGCAGGAAAACAATCATCGACCACCGCGACGATCGGGAGCCGCTTGCTTTTCACTGGAACAACGACTTTTCTTACGACTTTGATTCAGAAAAATTCCGCAACAACTTCCGCACTTTCGAAAGAGCAATTACTCCGAAAGCGAAGGTGTTCATGCGGGATATGGAGGATTTTGGAAAAAGCATGGGTGGTATATGGGAGAAGGAATCTGTAAAACCGGCTAGCGTGCGTGCATTGCAGGTTTATGCCAATAATCCCGACAACGGAATACTCAACTTACGCTTCGATGTGCCTGTAAAAGGCGACGTGAAAGTAGTGGTAACAGACACCAAAGGCAAAGAAGTTGGCAGCAAGGAGATCAAAGATTTTGAAGGCGAATTTGTAGGTCAGGTTGAACTTAAAAAGAATACAAAAGGCACCTTGTTTGTCACAGTTGTACAAAATGAAGACGGTGCCGTAAAGCGCATTGTAATTCCCTGATCAGGTAATCGACCCCTGTAATCCCCTCAAAACAACCATTGAGGGGATTTTTTATTTGTAAAAATTATTAGACAATTAGGCTGACATTTAGTAAGAATTGTAAATTTGCCTAAAATCCCACAGACTGCGACATCAATTTCCAGAGCAACATGCTGAATCTTATACTGTTTGGCCCTCCCGGCGCGGGTAAAGGTACCCAGAGTGAAAAAATCATTGCCAAGTACAATCTGATCCACCTTTCAACCGGCGATTTGCTCCGTTCCGAAATACAGGCGGGATCTGAGCTGGGGCTGAGGGCCAAAACGTTAATGGACCAGGGCATTCTGGTTCCGGATGAAGTAGTGATCGGAATGATCGATAATAAGCTCAAAGAACATAAAGATGCTGCCGGTTTTATTTTCGACGGTTTCCCGAGGACTGTAAAGCAGGCAGAAGCGCTGGATCAGCTGCTGGCAACTTACAATGAGAGCATTTCGGTAATGGTAGCATTGTCGGTAAGTGACGACGAGCTGCTTGCGCGCTTGCTAAACCGTGGTAAAACCTCCGGCCGCCCAGATGATCAGAATGTGGAGCTGATCAGCAAGCGCATTCAGGAATACAATAATAAAACAAGACCTGTGGCCGATTACTATGAGGAACAGGGTAAGTTTGTAGCCATAGACGGAATCGGTGAGATCGAACACATTTTCAGTGAGATAACTGCCAGCATTTCAAGTCTGCAGTAACCGGTTCTGACATTACACTATACTACACATGGCTTCATCCAACTTCATTGACTACGTAAAAATAAATGCCCGATCGGGCGCAGGCGGTGCTGGTTCTCTTCATTTCCGTCGTGAAAAACACGTTGAAAAAGGTGGTCCCGACGGCGGCGATGGCGGTCGCGGCGGCCACGTGATCCTGAAAGGCAATGCGCAGCTCTGGACATTGCTTCACCTTAAGTATACCAAACACGTCAAAGCCTTTGACGGAAAAGGCGGCGAAGGAGGAAGAAGGACAGGCGCAATCGGTAAAGACATTATTTTGGAGGTCCCGCTTGGGACGATAGCCAAAAACGGCGAAACGGGCGAAGAACTTTTTGAAATCACCGAAGATGGACAGGAAGTAATCCTGCTCAGAGGCGGCCGCGGCGGAATGGGAAATGACCATTTCAAATCCGCTACCAACCAGACTCCCCAACATGCACAGCCCGGCGAACCCGGCCTGGAAGCATGGATTATCCTCGAACTTAAAGTACTCGCCGACGTAGGTCTGGTAGGTTTTCCGAATGCAGGAAAATCGACACTGCTTTCCGTAGTATCTGCCGCACGGCCTGAAATTGCTGATTATCCTTTTACTACGCTGGTCCCTAACCTTGGTGTAGTGTCGTACCGCGATTATAAATCTTTCGTTATGGCCGACATTCCGGGTATCATCGAAGGTGCTTCGCAGGGTAAAGGTCTCGGGCTAAGATTTCTCCGCCACATTGAAAGGAACTCCATTCTGCTATTTATGGTACCCGCTGACAGCGAGGACATTGCCGCTGAGTATCAGACGTTGCTACAAGAGTTGAAGATTTATAATCCCTCTCTCCTAGATAAAAATCGCATCCTCGCCGTTTCTAAGACTGACGTTTTAACTGACGAAGAGAAAGTTGAGTTAAAAGGCCAGCTCCCTCACAACATCCCTACCATTTTAATTTCAGCAATAACTCAAGAAGGAATTGAACAATTAAAAGATAAAGTATGGGAGCTTATCAATTCGCCGTTTCCCGTAAAATAATAATTTCTTGAAACAAGCAACCAACTGACGCATATTGTGTGTCCGGTAAGTTACGTAAAAGAATATACAGCCACTATGAAACACTATCTACCATACTTATTTTGGGTAGGAATCAGTTTTTTATCATTCAATACTTTTGGACAAATTAGTATCGATTATCCGTCGGACCGCATGGTCTTTCAACGTGATAAAAACCTTTCAGCGACTATTTACATCTCGGGAAGTTATACCAAAGTTGTTGATAGAATAGAAGCAAAGCTCACCCCGCGAAACGACGGACCAGGCTCCAGAGATGATTGGAAAACCATTAAGCCTGATCCTAAAGGCGGTTTCTACTCAGGCAGTTTGGACGCGAGTGGAGGCTGGTACATCCTGGAAGTAAGAGCCTGGAAAGGCGATCAGATTGTTGGCTCGTCCCAGATCGACCACGTTGGTGTCGGAGAAGTTTTCCTGGTCGCAGGACAATCCAACGCACAGGGATACCAGAACATGGGCGCTCCCGGCGCTCAGGACGACAGGGTTAACTCTATCCGATACAACAACACACTGCCTCCCCGCCTATATGAAAATCTACCATACCCGAGTTTCGAGCACCTTAACTCAGATTCGGAGATTGCGCCTCGCGGCTACTCGGCCTGGTGCTGGGGCAAGCTCGGCGATAATCTTGCGGCGCGCCTCAATGTACCTATCCTTTTCTATAATGCAGGTTGGTATGGTACTGCTGTGAAAACATGGCGTGAAAGCATTAACGGAACCGGTTACTCAGTTTACACAGGTGTTCCCATTGATCCCAGTGGCATGCCTTACGGGAATATGCGCGCGGTTATACAAAGATATGCGCCGATCACCGGGTTAAGGGGGATTTTGTGGTTACAGGGAGAAGCTGATAATGACGTGAACACCTCTACCGACAGCTATGCGAACGATCTTAAAACTGTAATCGAAAGCATCAGAAATGAATCGGGGCACAATATCTCGTGGGTGGTTTCACTTACATCCTACAACAATAGGAATGGATCAGACCAGCAGGTAATTGAAGGTCAGCGCAGGGTGATCAACAATGTAGGGAATGTATTTGAAGGTCCTTCCACCGATCAGATCCAGACTCCGCGCATTGATCCTGATGGTGTTCACTTTATGAACGAAGGTTTAACACAGCTTGCTGACGCATGGACACAGCAGTTGAATGATAATTTTTTCGCCAATTCAGAACCATATAAGAGCGAGAGCCCGCTGCGTATCAACAGTTCCTGTGCGGGAAATGGGAATCTTACACTTACCGTCGAAAATGGGAACGTCAATTCTTTCAGCTGGAACAATGGCCAGAGCTCAAACAGCATTCAGGTTGGAAACGGCAGTTATCGTGCTTATGCAAGGGACGGCCGCGGCAACTTCATCTACTCACCTGAAATCCGTGTTTATGAAAGCATTCAGCCGAACCAGCCAACGATTTCAATCGAAGGGAGCAATCCCGTTTGTCTGGGCAACACGGCAGTATTAATCTCCAGTACCTCAGAAAATATAAGATGGAGCAATGGATTCACAGGTGACCGCCTGAATGTGACCACCGGCGGTGACTATTTCGTGACTACCACGAATGTATACGGATGCGAGGCGTCGTCCGAGAAGATTAACATGAGAGTCCTGAACTCGCCACTTCCTGCAAAACCAAAAATCGCTGCTTCCGGTGTACTTACGTTCTGTGACGGCGGTGAAGTAAGATTAACTTCCGATTCGAAGGAAAAGAATGTCTGGTCTAATGGAGGCCAGGAATCAAGTATTGTTGTAAAATCCTCCGGCGCTTATACAGTTCGCGCACTCGACGAGGTTGGCTGCTACTCTCCTGCTTCCGATGCAGTTGACGTAAAGGTAAATCCATTGCCGGAGAAGCCGGTGATATCGGCCAGCGGCAATACAGAGTTTTGTGCAGGTGGAAACGTCGCCTTGACTTCCAACTATGAAACCGGGAACATCTGGAGTACCGAAGCAACTACAAGGTCGATTTCTATTACAACAACCGGAAACTTCACACTCAAACAGCGTGACGCCAATGGTTGCGAATCTACTTCTGACGCTGTTGCTGTGAAAGTAAACCCGCTGCCTGCTACCCCACAGATCACTGCACTGCGGCCAACCACTTTCTGCGAGCGCGATTTTACTACACTGAGAAGCAGCGAAGCATTTTCATACCTGTGGAGCAATGGCGAAACTGGCCGCGATGTCGAAATCCGGGAGTCCGGTAACTTTACCATCGCTGCCAAAGATGAAAAAGGGTGCGTGTCGCCAGCATCAGCAGCTGTCCAGGTTATAAAAAATCCGCTACCTCAAACGCCCGTGATTAAAGCCGACGGCCCGACTACCTTCTGTGCCGATCTGAGTGTAAACCTGCAATCGACACAAGCGGCAGGATTTCTATGGAGCAATGGCGCCGCAACACAGACTTTGAAAGTAACCCAGGCTGGCGAATATTCTGTTCAGACGATCAATGAATTTCAATGCTACTCTGATCCAAGTAACAGAATTACCACAACGACACTTGCATTACCCCCTTCCCCAATTGTACAAGCACTTAGTGCAACTACTTTCTGCGATGGTGATACGATTACTTTACAGGCGAGGAATGGCAGCTTATTTTTCTGGAACAACGAGGAGGAAGGGCAAAATATATCGGTATTTAAATCGGGGAGCTATGCTGCACGGGTTAAAGATGAACAAGGCTGCTTTTCACCGTACTCAGCGGCTGTCGCTATTGACGTGAAACCTTCCCCCAGTGCACCTGAGATCAGGCAGCTCGGACCATTTACGTTGTTTGCAGAAAACAACCTGAATACCGGTGACCACGTTTGGAAGCTAAATGAAACTATATTGCCAGAAAATAGCGCGACTTTGAAAGCAATCAGGTCAGGGACCTATGTGGTTAACAATACGATCGTTTACAGCCCGACGCTCACCTGTTTTTCTGATTTCTCAGCACCTTTTACCTTTTACGCTGACAATGACAATCCGGGTTTTATAGCATTTCCAAATCCGAATTCAACCGGCAGACTTACTGTTGAAACAATCACGGATGTGGTCAATGCAGAAGTGCAAATCATTGACAGCAGGGGTGTAATCCACAAAAAATTCAAGGTGGCGAAATTTGATCGCCAGCACTTCTTCAATTTATCAGGACTTTCCAGTGGTATTTACATCGTCCGTATCGTTTCTACAAGTTTTAATGCAACTCAGAAACTTATAATAGTGCAGTAAATCGGGTTTAGAAAAAACGGCCAATCAAAAAAAGCAAGTGGTTATATTTTAGCCAAAATAATCATTTACATTTGTGTCCGTTTTGCGATTTAATACGTTAGAAAAATCCAATAAACTCAGATTGTTCGGAGATAGAAACTTTACCCGTATAAGAATTCCCAATGCATTATAGAATTATCCTCCAGGTAGTAGCGAAGGCACTGCTGTTGATCTGTATCATTACGTCTGCAGCATTCTCTCAGATCAGAATCACTTCTCCCTCACTTCAGTCAGTTTATCAAAGAGATGTAACTGGCCAGCGCGAAATTACGGTTACAGGTACATTTACCGTTCCTATGGACAAAGTAGAGGTGCGAGCTGTGCCCGTTGTTCAGGGACAAGGAGTTGATGCACCCTGGCAGGATCTTGAAGTAGCACCAAAAGGCGGCGTCTTTTCAGGAAACCTGAAGCTTTTTCAAGGTTGGTATACTTTGGAAGTAAGAGGCGTCTCGGACGGTAAAATCGTTGCAAGGGATGTTCTTTCCCGCTTCGGTATCGGAGAGGTTTTCATTATTGCAGGCCAATCCAATGCACAAGGCTTGAAAGAGTATCCGGGTCCGGGAGCTAATGACGACCGCGTCATTTACGTATCTAATTACGAGAATGATGAATTGGGAATGTACAAGGATCTGCTGACTGATCCTGTTGCGCCAGTTTTCTCAAAAGTAACTACCGGTCTTAAAACAATGTCACCGCGTGGACAAACGCCGTGGTGTTGGGGTATACTTGGTGATTTGCTCGTACAAAAGCTGAATATGCCGGTAATGTTCATCAACACAGCCTGGGAAGGTACAGCTGTGGAAAACTGGGCCCGCAGCTCTCAGGGATTGCCAACGGACAGCTACTATGGTTATCACTACGCTCCTCAAATGCCTTACGCCAATCTCCGTATCGCTGCGCGTAACTATGGAAATCAATACGGAGTAAGAGCGATTCTCTGGATGCAGGGTGAAACAGACGGCGCTTTTGGAACTACAGCCTCATTTTATCAGGCTAACATGCAGCAGATCATCAATCAGCTGAGCAGCGATACGAATAAGCGGATTACCTGGGTAATTGCCAGAACAAGCCGGGCTTCACTGGACAGCAGAGTTCCATCAAAGGTTTACCCACAGATTATCGCCGCACAGAATGCAGTGCTGGCCACCGATTTTAATCCGACTTACCCCGGCCCAGAAACTGATCCGCTCGTGCCTAACCGCCCGGATGGTATCCACTTCGTAGGCACAGAAGCATTGACTATTCTTGCAAATGCATGGAATGAAACCCTGGATGCAAACTTTTTCGCGACGGTAACACCAAGTGCACCCGCTCCGATCCCGACGGTAGAGGCAGCTTGCGTAACTGAAAACAACGCCGTAAGAATATCCCTGCCGACAGGTTACCAGTCTTACGAATGGAGCACAGGCGAAAAGAGCAGCAGCATTACCGTTTCAGCCGCCGGCACCTACCGTGCTACTGTAAAGGATGGAGCTGGAAATTCGCTTCTTTCGTCGGTTGTAGTTCTGGACCACGAAGCCAAACCTTCCCGTCCGAGTATTTTACAACAAGGGCAACAGCAGGCTTGCGCAGATTCTTCTTTTCAGTTTTCGGTAGCGGAAGGCAGCGATATTTACAGCTGGTACAAGCAAGGTTCAACAACTCCGCTGGCAACCGGCCCGACCGCCAAAATTGCTGAAAGTGGTGAATACTTCGTGAGAGCTGAAAATATATTTGGTTGTGTCTCCGAAAATTCTGCAAACTCTTCGCTCATCATCAGGCCGCAGATCTCGAAACCAGTGATTGCAGCTTCCGGTCCATTCAGTATTACCGCCAGCATCAGCGAAACTGGCTTGAACGAGCAATTTGCATGGAGAAGACCTGAGACCGAGACCGATACAATTACAGACATCGTTAAAATCCTGAAAACGGGTGTTTACTCTACCCGAGCACAAGTGGTTTTCACAATCAATGACAATAACAGCATTACCTGCTACTCAGATACTGCATCTCAGGAGTTTAAGACAAATGAGCAAAATGATGTTGTCATTTACCCAAATCCAAGTGAGGGTAACTTCATCTACATTGAGTCCCGCGACAACATAGCAGAAGCGGTTGTAACTATTTTCGATCTTTATGGGCGCGTGATCAAAACGACCAGCCCAAGGTTGCTCGACAGCCGAATGCAGGTTAATCTCGGATATCTTCCAACCGGCAAATACATTCTTCGCGTGACCGGTCAAGGACAAAGTCTAACCAAGCAGATTGTAATCAGATAATCATTTTTCTTGCCGGTATCAACCAAATAAGCCCCGCCAACACGGGGCTTATTTAGTATGATCCTAATTAAACAAAAGAAAAACTCAAGAATTTGATTGATAAACTTGCAAAGGCTAATTTTGAGATAAACGACAGGATACCACCTTGTACGTTTTTTTAAAAGAATCTTGAAGAATTCAGTATAGCACTTGTGCAATGAAAAACACTTATCTCCCATCGGATTATCTTCCCATTCTGGTCCAGTTTTTTCTGGCTGCCGCTTTCATAGGTGGAACAATGATTGTAACCCACCTGATTGGTCCTAGCCGCAAGAGCAAACTGAAAGATGATCCGTTTGAATGCGGTATCGAGTCGGTAGGTGATGCCCGTACTCCTATTTCTGTGAAGTACTTTCTGGTTGCGATTCTGTTCGTTTTGTTTGATGTGGAAGTAATCTTTATGTATCCCTGGGCAGTTAATTTTAAGGGACTTGGAATGTTTGGTTTTATTGAGATGTTGTTGTTTATGGCTTTACTATTGTCCGGTTTCTACTACGTGATCCGCAAGGGTGTACTTAACTGGGAAGAGTAGCCTGAACATTAGATATACAGGAAATTATGAAAGAAGTAACGATCGTGGAGGCTCCGCAAGGACACAGTGGTTCCGGTTTTTTTGCAACTTCATTTGATGAAGCTATTGGTTTGGCCCGCAGCTATTCGCTGTGGCCTTTGCCGTTTGCTACCTCTTGTTGCGGGATTGAGTTCATGGCAACAATGGGCGCGCATTATGATATTTCCCGCTTTGGTTCAGAAAGGCCGAGCTTTTCACCCCGTCAGGCAGATTTGCTGATGGTAATGGGAACAATTGCCAAGAAAATGGCGCCGGTTGTGAAGCAGGTATATCTGCAAATGGCTGAGCCGCGCTGGGTAATGGCAGTAGGTGCCTGTGCTACAAGCGGTGGTATTTTTGATACTTACAGTGTGTTGCAAGGGATTGATCGCATTATCCCGGTTGACGTATATGTGCCGGGCTGCCCGCCAAGACCAGAACAGATCATTGACGGATTAATGCAGATCCAGTACCTGGCACAGAATGAAAAACTGCGCCGCCGTAATACCGACGAATACCAGGAATTATTAGCATCTTATAACATTCAATAACCCATATGCTGACTAACCAGGAAGTTGCTGAGGCACTTTTGGAAAAATTTGGTGACCAGGTTTTTGATTTTGAAGAACCATACGGGCTTCTGACACTTTCTACAACCCGCGAGGAGATTTTGCCGCTGATGGAATTTCTCCGGGATCATAAGAACTACCAGGTTATATTCTTAACTGATTTGACAGGAATACATTTTCCTGAAAGCAAAAACAAAGAATTTCAGGTAGTGTACCACATGCACAGCTTTGTGCACAATTTCCGCGTGAGGATTAAGGTTTCACTGGCTGAGTCGGATTTGCATATTCCGAGCGCAACCGGGCTTTTTGCATGTGCCAACTGGATGGAGCGTGAGACTTATGACTTTTTCGGCATTTTGTTTGACGGACATCCTAACCTGATCAGGATCCTGAATATTGAAGAAATGGACTATTTTCCTATGCGGAAAGAATTTCCGATGGAAGATGCCACGCGTGAAGACAAAACTGATGCCCTTTTCGGCCGTTGACCTTATATTAAGTAAAATATGGCAGATATTGAATTATTACCTCATAACGTCCCTTCTCAAACCGAGCTGCCTGAACTGGTTGAAGAATTAACAACCCTTAACCTCGGCCCTACTCACCCAGCAACTCACGGTATTTTTCAGAATGTCCTGAAAATGGATGGAGAAAAGATCGTGTCAGGTGAGCAGACGATCGGATATATACATCGTGCATTTGAAAAAATTGCTGAAAGAAGGCCGTTTTATCAAATCACGACGCTTACTGACCGCATGAACTATTGCTCTTCCCCTATCAATAACCTGGGGTGGCACATGACTGTTGAAAAGTTACTGGGTGTGGAAGTGCCTAAAAGGGCGCAATATATCCGAGTTATCATGATGGAGCTGGCCCGGATAACGGACCATATTATTTGTAACAGTATCCTCGGCGTAGATACCGGAGCTTTTACAGGCTTTTTGTATGTAATGCAAAAGCGCGAGGAAGTTTACGAGATATACGAAGAAGTATGCGGCGCCCGTCTCACTACGAATATGGGTCGCCTCGGTGGAATGGAGAGAGATCTTTCCAATACGGCTATCCGCAAAATCCACGAATTCATTAAATCATTCCCGGCTGTGCTGCGCGAGTTGGAAAAGCTGCTCAACCGTAACCGGATATTCATGGACCGTACCATTAACGTTGGTCCTATTTCAGCGGAAAGAGCTTTGTCATACGGCTTTACTGGTCCTAACCTGCGTGCTGCCGGTGTAGACTACGATGTGCGTGTAATGAATCCCTACTCTTCTTATCAAGATTTCGACTTTGACGTACCTATCGGCCAGTCCGGAGATACTTTTGATCGTTATATGGTCCGGAATGAGGAAATGTGGCAGAGTTTGAAGATTGTAGAACAAGCAATTAACAACTTGCCGGAAGGTCCGTACTACGCGGATGCACCTGAATATTACCTTCCTCCGAAAAACGAAGTGTACAGAAACATGGAAGCATTGATCTATCACTTCAAAATTGTGATGGGAGAGATTGATGCACCGGCTGGCGAAGTTTATCACGCAGTCGAAGGTGGAAATGGAGAGTTGGGCTTTTACCTGATCAGCGATGGTGGTAGAGCCCCTTATCGTTTACACTTCCGGCGGCCAAGCTTCATTTACTATCAGGCTTATCCTGAGATGTGCAAAGGAAGCACGCTTTCCGACGCCATTTTGACGATGAGTAGCCTCAACGTGATAGCCGGCGAACTGGACGCCTGAGTTTTTCTAAAACAGATTACATTTAAGAAATGACCGAAACACCCAATTTCGTAGCCTTTACCCCTGAGCGGCTTGAAAAAGTAAAAGAAATCATTGCACGGTATCCTGAAGGCCGCCAAAAATCGGCCCTTTTACCTGTTTTGCACGTGGCGCAGGAGCAGTGGGGTTGGTTGAGCAGCGAGGTAATGGACTACGTTGCAGGCATTTTGAGCATTGAACCTGTCGAAGTATATGAGGTAGCGACATTTTACACCATGTACCACCTTGACCCTGTAGGCAAGCACGTGATTGAATATTGCAGGACAGGACCTTGCTGTCTGATGGGCGGGGAAGATGTTTACGGATATCTGAAGCAAAAGCTTGGCGTAGAAGCCGGACAAACAACTGCGGACGGACTTTTTACTTTGAAGGAAGTTGAATGCCTGGCGGCTTGTGGCTGGGGACCCGTTTTCCAGATCCGCGAGCAGTTTTATATGAACCTTACGAATGAGAAGGTTGACCAAATTATTGAAGATTTAAGCAAATAGGCTTTCGGCTTAAAATAGTATCCTGAAAAATGGCTAAGAAAATATTAACGGAGCACATCAATGTACCTGGGATAGAAACCTTCGACGTATATCGGAAGCAAGGTGGATATACTGCCGTTGAAAAGGCTATTAAGACCATGACACCCGAAGAGGTTGTGGAAGAGGCGAAAAAATCCGGTGTGAGAGGAAGAGGTGGAGCGGGTTTTCCGATGGGAATGAAATGGGGCTTTCTGGCCAAACCGGAAGGAGTACCCCGTTACCTGGTCTGCAATGCAGATGAGTCAGAGCCTGGTACATTCAAGGATCACCACCTGATGAAATCCATCCCTCATTTATTGATCGAGGGAATGATCATATCAAGCTTTGCACTAGGTGCGAACAAATCCTTTATCTATGTACGTGGCGAATTGATGTACGTGATCCGCATTCTCGAAAAAGCAATTGAAGAAGCAAAAGCACAGGGGTTTCTTGGCAAAAACATCCTAGGTTCAGGCTATGACCTGGAACTGGTTGTTCAGCCTGGGGGAGGCGCTTATATCTGTGGCGAAGAAACTGCATTGCTGGAATCTCTGGAAGGGAAACGCGGTAATCCTCGGAACAAGCCGCCATTCCCAGCTGTAAAAGGACTTTACCAGAGCCCAACGGTAGTTAACAACGTTGAGTCTATCTCTAATATGCCCTGGATCATCAACAATGGCGGTGATGCATACGCGGCAATCGGTGTAGGCCGGAGTACGGGCACAAAGCTCATTTCTGCATCGGGGCACATTCAGAAACCGGGCGTTTATGAGATTGAGCTGGGGGTAAGTGTAGAGGAGTTTTTGAATTCGGATGAATATTGTGGTGGTATCCGTAAAGGTCACCATTTGAAAGCTCTGGTAGCAGGCGGTTCGTCTGTACCCATTCTGCCCGCTAATCTCATTATGAAAACGGCGAATGGTGAAGACAGGTTAATGACCTATGAATCACTCTCTGACGGCGGCTTTGCAACTGGTACCATGCTCGGTTCAGGTGGCTTTATCGTTTTTGACGAAACTGCCTGCATTGTAAGAAATACCTGGAATTTCTCCCGCTTTTACCACCACGAATCCTGTGGTCAGTGCAGTCCATGCCGTGAAGGTACCGGCTGGATGGAGAAAGTTTTACACCGCATTGAACACGGTCATGGCAGTATGCACGACGTAGATTTGCTGGTGGATATATCTAAGAAAATTGAAGGAAATACAATTTGTCCGCTCGGAGACGCAGCAGCCTGGCCAGTAGCCAGTGCAATTCGTCATTTCAGGGACGAATTTGTTTGGCATATAACAAACCCGCATGAAGCTACTCAGCCCGGCGCCGTTTACCGCGGTGAAATGGAGCTGGCGTAATAGCTGATTGAGATTTTTGAACATTGTTTCGCATGGAAGAAATAAAACCCCAATTGATAAAAATTACCTTCGACGGAATTGAGGTCGAGGTAGAACCTGGTACTACTATCATGCAGGCGGCACGAAAAATCGCGGAGGCTGATGAAAGTCAGGCTTCACTGGTTCCGCCGGCAATGTGCTATTATAAACCACTTAACGCTTCCGGCGGAAAATGCCGGGCCTGTCTGGTAAAGGTTGCACAGGGATCCGCGAAAGATCCGCGCCCAATGCCGAAACTGGTCCCGTCTTGCATTACACAGGTACAGGAAGGTATGGTAGTTGAAAACACGACCAATCAGGGCGTGCTGGATACGCGCAAGAGCATCGTGGAATTTCTTTTGATCAACCACCCGCTCGACTGCCCTATCTGCGACCAGGCAGGCGAATGTCACTTGCAGGATTTTGCATTTGAGCACGGATCTGTAAAGACGAGATACGAGGAAGAAAGACGGACTTTCGATAAAATAGATATTGGCCCGTACGTGCAACTGCACATGACGCGCTGCATTCTTTGCTATCGCTGCGTTTACACAGCCGACCAGATCACCAACAAACGTGTTCACGGCGTCATGAACCGCGGAGATGCTTCCGAGATCAGTACCTACATTGAAAAAGCGATTGATAACGACTTTTCAGGAAATGTAATTGACGTTTGCCCGGTAGGTGCATTGACAGACAGAACCTTCCGCTTTAAACAGAGAGTTTGGTTTACCAAGCCGGAAGATGCGCACCGCGACTGTGATAAATGCTGCGGCAAAGTCACATTGTGGTACCGTGGCGATGAAGTTCTCCGCGTAACTGCCCGCAAAAACACGTGGGGAGAAGTGAACGACTTTATTTGCAATACCTGCCGTTTTGATAAGAAGAAAACAAGTGACTGGGTGTTAGAAGGACCTACGAAGGTGAAACGCAGCTCTGTGATCTCAGCTAATAAATACCGGTCAGACCTGGTTAAAAAACCTGATTTCGCATTAAAACTGGCGGCGTCTCAGTTCAAGCCGATTGACGATTCACGCGCTTTTGTGACAGACGAGGAAACTATCCGTCAGCAAAGCATTGAAAACAACGATAAGGCAAACCACCGTTCGTTGCTGGCAAAAAACAATTAACAAGCTGTTCAATATCGCATATAAATGGAGTTAACCGAGTTTTTAGTTAAGACAGCAACGATCTTCGTTGTTTTTGTACTGACGCTGGTCATCGCGATGTATTCAACATGGGCAGAGCGAAAAGTAGCGGGTTTCATTCAGGACCGGATGGGACCGAACCGTGCCGGGTGGGGAGGTTTGTTACAGCCGCTTGCAGATGCGGGTAAGATGTTTTTCAAAGAGGATTTTATACCTGCATTGGCCAACAAATGGCTTTTCATTGCGGGGCCGAGCTTGGCAATGCTTACTGCATTACTGGCGAGTGCGGTTATTCCTTTTGGAAGTACTTTCCGGATTAATGGACAGGAAGTGGTACTGCAAGGTGTGGAGTCCAACATTGGTATCCTCTACGTTTTTGGTGTAGTAGCATTGGGAGTTTACGGGATCATGGTTGGAGGCTGGGCTTCCAATAACAAGTTTTCGCTTTTAGGTGCAATCCGCGCAGCTTCTCAGAACATTAGCTATGAAGTGGCAATGGGTTTGTCGCTGATCGCCATTCTGATGATGAGCAGCTCGCTTTCGTTAGGCGAAATCGTAGCGCAGCAGCACGGAATGAACTGGAATATCTTCTATCAGCCACTCGGGTTTCTAATTTTCATAACCTGCTCGTTTGCTGAATGCAACCGGGTGCCGTTTGACTTACCTGAATGCGAGACTGAGCTGGTTGGAGGGTACCACACCGAATACGGAAGTATGAAGCTGGGTTTCTACCTTTTTGCTGAATACATCAATATGTTTATTTCCTCAGCGATTATCTCAGTACTGTATTTCGGCGGATATAACTATCCGGGAATGGACTGGGTTTACAGCCAGCTGACCAGCGCTTTGGGCACTGAGACGGGACATAACATTGCGACACTAATTGGTACTGCCGTTTTCTTCGGGAAAGCATTGTTCTTCATATTCTTCTATATGTGGGTACGTTGGACAATCCCTCGTTTCCGGTATGACCAATTGATGAACCTGGGCTGGAAAAAGCTGATTCCTTTGGCTATTTTCAACATCATTATCACAGGTGCGGCCGTGCTCTTTTTGAAGCCGGCGATTACCGCCTGGTTGAATTAATATTAAAATTACATTGCTATGCAGTTGACAAATCGCTCCAAGCAGGTTAGCAATAAAGAAATGACGTTTATGGAACGTGCCTATATCCCGGCAATTGTGACGGGTTTGGGTATCACCATTAAGCACTTCTTTGCTAAGAAAGTTACAATTGAATACCCGGAGGTGAAGAGATACCTCGGACCGGTATTCAGGGGCAGACATATTTTAAAGAGAGACGAAGAAGGCCGCGAACGTTGTACAGCTTGCGGCTTGTGCGCGGTAGCTTGTCCGGCAGAGGCGATTCAAATGGTTGCTGCCGAGAGAGAGAAAGGCGAAGAAAATCTGTATCGGGAAGAAAAGTACGCGGCTGTTTACGAAGTAAATATGCTACGCTGCATCTTCTGCGGGCTTTGCGAAGAAGCTTGCCCTAAACAAGCAGTTTATTTGCGCCACGATGAGTTTGTGCCGGTATTTACCGAAAGAGATCAGGTGATCTGGGGTAAAGATTTATTGGTTGAGGATATGACTAACCGGTACACCAGAGAAGCCTGGACCAAAGAAGAAGCCCGCGCGATCGATGCAAAGAGAGCAGCCGGCGAAGTTACAAATGTTGTTCCACGAGCTATACCCTGATCCATTATCCAGGCTGTTCAGCAGTTTCATATCATGAATCCATCTGTTTCTTTTTTCTATTTCTTGTCTTTCTTGACCATACTAAGTGCAGTAATGGTCGTAGTGTCACGTAACCCGATTCACAGCGTTCTTTACCTGATCCTGACATTCTTTACGCTTTCGGGTCACTACATTCTCTTGAATGCGCAGTTTCTGGCCGCAGTGAACATCATTGTCTACGCCGGAGCGATCATGGTACTCTTCCTGTTTGTAATTATGTTCCTGAACATGAAACAGGATCATGAGGAATCGAAGACAAATTTGACCAAGATAGCGGCCACAATCGTTGGCGGTACTGTATTTGTAATCCTTTTCGGTGCTTACCGCAAAACAGCTATACCTGCTTTTAATCCTGAAAACTTCGACTCTCAGGTGGGAATGATCGAAAGCCTAGGACATATGCTTTTCCGGGATTACCTTCTTCCATTCGAGCTGGCGTCCATTCTGCTGCTTGTTGCGATGGTTGGTGCTGTGATGTTGGGAAAACGCGAGATAGGAGAAAGACATTTTTAAATTTGGAACATATCATTAAAGCAGAAAGGGGAAACACAACTGAGTGTCTCCCCTTTCTGCTTTTTCAGCTCCTAATATATTAATTAACCTCTGCGTCGGTGTAAGCTTCCACCGGAATGCACGAGCAGATTAGGTTTCGGTCACCGTAAGCACTGTCAACGCGGCTCACACTAGGCCAGAACTTATTAAAGCGCAGGTATGGGAGCGGGAATGCAGCTTTTTCCCTGCTATAAGAACGGCTCCATTCTTCGCTGAGCAAAACTCTGGAAGTATGCGGCGCATTTTTCAGAACATTATCCGTACGATCCGCGGTGCCTTCTTCTATTTCCTGAATTTCCTTGCGGATTGAGATCATCGCATCACAAAAACGGTCCAGCTCTGCCTTTGATTCTGATTCAGTCGGTTCGATCATCAGTGTTCCCGCAACCGGGAACGACAATGTCGGTGCGTGAAAGCCGTAATCCATCAGGCGTTTTGCAAGATCCTCAGCCTCTACGCCAGCTGCTTTGAACGAGCGGCAATCCAGGATCATTTCATGCGCACAGTGGCCATTTGTACCTGTATAAAGCACTTCATAATGCCCGCTCAAACGTTCTTTGATATAATTGGCATTCAGGATCGCGTATTTTGTGGCATTTGTCAAACCTTCTCCGCCCATCATCGCGATGTAAGCGTAGGAGATCGTCAGAATACTTGCGCTTCCGTAAGGCGCCGCCGACACAGCTCCCGCTTCGCCATCGGGAAGATGCTCGCCTTGTACATTAAAATTGACGTGACCAGGTAAAAACGGCATCAAATGCTCTGCAACGCCAATCGGACCTACACCAGGGCCGCCGCCGCCGTGAGGAATGCAAAATGTTTTATGCAGATTTAAATGGCAAACATCAGCACCAATGCTGGCAGGACTTGTCAGACCAACCTGTGCATTCATATTGGCACCATCCATATAAACCTGACCGCCGAATGAATGGATCATTTCGCAGATTTCAATGATACTCTCCTCGTAAACGCCGTGCGTAGATGGATAAGTTACCATCAAACAGGACAAATCATTGCTGTACTGTTCGGCTTTTGCTTTTAGATCTGCTACGTCTATATTTCCTCTTTCATCACATTTGGTAACAACCACTTTCATTCCTGCCATTACAGCAGACGCAGGGTTTGTCCCGTGTGCCGACGAAGGTATCAGCGCCACATTCCGGTGATGATCGCCGCGGCTGGCGTGATAAGCACGGATCGCCATTAAGCCCGCATATTCTCCCTGTGCGCCTGAATTAGGCTGGAAAGACATGGCAGCAAACCCGGTAATCTCACAAAGCCAGGTATTTAGCTCACTCACCAGCTGCGCGTATCCGCCAACCTGATTGGTAGGCGCAAATGGATGTATTTGTCCGAATTCCGGCCAGGTAAGCGGGATCATTTCCGATGTTGCATTCAGCTTCATCGTACAGCTGCCCAACGAGATCATTGAATGCACCAGCGAAAGGTCTTTGCTTTCCAATGATTTCAGGTAACGCAGCATTTCGTGCTCGGTATGGTGCGTGTTGAAAACAGGATGTGTCAGATAATCAGAGACACGCGCCAGATTTTCAGGGAAAGCAAATTCGAATTCTTCATCGATAACCATCTCACCCTGGAAACCAGAAACCTCGGCAAACACATTCAGCAATGCAATTACATCGTCGAATGATTTTGCTTCGTCAAATGCGATGGTAATACTTTCGTCTTTGTTATAACGCAGGTTAATCCCCCACTTCAAAGCAGTCTCACGTACTTTCCTGGTCAGAGGCGTTTTAATGGTAACAGTATCAAAAAACTCTTCTGTTACCACCTCATAGTTGAACTTCTTGATCGTATCGACGAAAAGCTTCGCCAGCCCGTGAACACGGGCTGCAATGGACCTGATACCCTCAGGCCCGTGATATACGGAATAAGCACCGGCAATTACAGCCAGAAGAACCTGGGCTGTACAAATATTAGAAGTAGCTTTTTCGCGCCGAATGTGCTGCTCACGGGTTTGCAGCGCCATTCTCAATGCACGGTTACCTTCTTCGTCCACCGACACTCCGATGATACGACCAGGAATATTTCTCTTGAATGATTCTTTGGTTGCAAAAAAAGCCGCGTGCGGGCCGCCGTAGCCCATTGGAACGCCAAATCGTTGCGACGAACCTACCACTACATCTGCGCCCATCTCACCTGGCGATTTCAGCAATGCAAGTGACAGCAAATCAGCCGCTACTGCTACTGAAATGTTGAGCTCGTGCGCGGCTGCAATGAAATCAGTGTAATCTATTACATCACCGTTTGTAGCAGGATATTGTACCAAAACCGCGTAAATGTTCTCGTCTGTCAGATCAAAAGTTGCGTGATTTCCGACTACCACTTCAATACCGATTGGTCTTGCGCGGGTAAAAATCAGGTCGATGGTTTGCGGGTGACAAAGCTCGGACACGAAGAAAGTGTTCGCCTTTTTCCGGCTGCCGGCGCGCAGGCTGTAAAGCATCGTCATTGCTTCGGCGGCTGCGGTTGCTTCGTCAAGTAAAGACGCATTCGCGATCTCCATTCCGGTCAGGTCGGTGACTACGGTTTGAAAGTTCAGCAGCATTTCAAGACGACCTTGTGCTATTTCTGCCTGGTAAGGAGTATAGGCGGTATACCACGCAGGATTTTCAAGAATGTTACGAAGGATTACCTTTGGCGTGATCGTATCATAGTAGCCTGTCCCGATGTAGGATTTCAGTACTGCATTTTTACTGGCAGTTCTCTTGATCCCTTCCAAAAACTCCTGCTCCGATTTTGGCTTTGGAAGATTAAGCGGCTTCTGTAAACGTATCGCTGAGGGAAGTGTTTGATCTATCAGTTCGTCCAATGACGCGGCACCAATCGTATTCAGCATTTCCTGCAATTCCTGAGCATCTTTGCCGTGGTGCCGGTTTTCAAATTTATCTTGATTTCGAAGGTTAATTTTCATTCAGTTTTGGACCAAAAAACGTTCGTGATTACTAGTTTTAAAACACAAAAGTAAGCAAATCCGACCAAACTTTTGGAGAATGATCTCAATGCTTACTCTTGATTATGTACAAATTTACGGTACCCGTGCAAATCAATGTTTGGGGCAGCCGCAGTCGGATTTACGCTTGAAAATACCAAGAATCTTTTTCGACCTCGGCTTCTTGTAACCCCTGTTCTTTTTCTTCTTCCCCATTAATTCCATTTTGGAGGCCACAGGCTTTGCTTTGAGCTGTTCAATGCCGGAGAAGCCAAGTGTCAGGCCGAGTATCAGTATGTAGGGGACGATTTTCTTCATGATTATGTAGCAGTAAAAACAATGTCGGATATTCAACGCCGGGAATGCAAAAAGCTGTATGCCAATTTATTATTAATCCCGTATTTTATAAACTCAGGCCTTGATCAATTCTAGGATAGTAATTTCCGGGAGGATACCTACTCTTCCAGGATAGCCAAGGTAACCAAAACCCCTGTTTACATAAAGGTACTGGTCGTTTTCTTCATACAATCCTGCCCAGCGCTTGTACCTGTATTGAACCGGACTCCATTTCAGTTTACCTATTTCGACGCCAAACTGCATTCCGTGCGTGTGCCCGGCTAATGCAAGGTCAATGTCTTTGTACGTTGGCAGTACCTGCTGATCCCAATGGCTTGGGTCGTGGGAAAGTAGTATTTTGACAGGATAGTCGCCTGTATTCTGATATGCTTTGGCGAGATCACCATATTTTGCAAAGTTACCGGCGCCCCAGTTTTGAATACCTATTAATCCAATTTCTTCACCGTCAACACGGATCGGTCTATGCTCGTCAAGCATCAGGTTCCATCCCAGCAACTTATGCGCTCTTTGCAGATCAGCAAGGTTGTTCGTTTTTGCTTTCAGGTCGGGCCACTGATAGTAATCGCCGTAGTCGTGATTTCCCAGCACAGAATGCACACCCAGCGGGGCCTTCACTTTGTCGAAAATGTTGATATAATCTTTTACCTCCAATGCTCTGTCATTGACCAGATCTCCTGTAAAAAAAGCGATATCGGGTTTTTCCTTTAACAACATCTCCACACCACCTTTTACAGCAGTTTTGTTAAAAAAGCTTCCCGAGTGAATATCTGACAATTGTGCAATTTTCATTCCGTGAAAAGCACGTGGCAGATTCTTCAATGGTACCTTTACTCTTCTCACCCGATAATCGTGCGCGCCAGATATGATCCCGAAAGCGAAAGTTCCCATTAAACTGGTGCCGGCAACTACCGCAGTTGTCGCCAAAAACTGTGATCTCGGGATAGTAGGCTCGCCTGTTTCCGGGGACGGAGTAGCTGCGCCCGGATAAAAGTAGCTCACAATCCATTGCAGAAAGCGGCGCACATCGTCGATCAGCAGGATGAACACGGCCAGTAATTTGGATAAATAGGGAATGGCGATAAATGCAATAACGAAGGTCCGCGTAGTACCTTTAAAATAATCGGGCGGCATTAGCTGCATGGCAATGTACGCCAGCAAAGTGATGATCGTAAAACCCCAGTAAATACCTCCGATCCACCTTTGGGAAACCTGGGATAAATTGCGGGTAGCAAATCGTAAACCTTGCCACACATAAAAATCTATCGCTAAAAGAATAAAGGTCAATAACAAAAAAACAACTGTTCTGGGCATTTTAAATGGCGTTTTCATATTGCATGTAAACGTTTGACCTAATTTTCTCGTTCGGTTATCTCGGGAGATTGTTCAGGTTTGTACAGCAAAGGTTCCAACCGAACTTCCGGAGGCAAAAATCGCCGGCTTAATGGTTTCAAATACTTAATAAAAACAAATGGGCAATTTCGATTTCAAAAGATTTCATATCAGATCAATGAATGCTGGTTCCGCAGAGGAGCGCGCGCAAATCAACCAAGAGCTGAAAGACCTGTATAACTCCCTTCCGGAAGACGAAAAGAAAGTCTTCAATGAAGAATTGCAGTACTTTCTGACAAAAGAAGTGGGCCGGATCAAATCGGATTACGAGTCGGTAAAAGGGTTAAACCGCCCTAATTAATTAAGGCGCGGATCAATGGGATAATGCGCAATGGAGCGGTACTCACCACCCATGTTGCGCAGTACCTCCCGCCAAAAATTTCCTGGCGGAGTTGTAAAGAGAAATTCTGAATTGGTGTTGGTAATAATCCAGGAATCCTGACTGAGCTCCTCAGCGAGCTGCCCTTCACCCCAGCCTGAGTAACCTATAAAAAAGCGGATATCGTCCTGATTGAGCGTATTCAGATTAAGCAGTGTTTTCACGGTTGTGAAATCTCCACCCCAATATACATCACTCATGATTTCAGCACCGCCACTAATCAGGTCCGGGCGCCTGTGGATGAAATGGAGCGTGTTCTTTTCTACCGGGCCGCCCAGATGCAGCGTGATGTCCTGGTAAATTGTTTCTTCAAGCACATCGCCGAGAAACAGCTCCGTGGTTTGATTCAGCACAAAACCAAAGCTACCCTGATCGTTATGCTCACACATCAGGATCACACCTCTCTCAAAATTTGGATCGCCCAAAAATGGTTTGGCAATGAGCAGGCTTCCCTTCGAGACATTCATGCTTGTAGACATATTCTGACGAAACTTTTTATGCTGAACGAATATATTTTAAATTCTGGTAACATTAACCCCTGAATATTCAAATTCCGGCGGGTTTTTGACAATTTTCCTTGCAAACCAAAAAGCATACCACTTGATTGCGAAACCAACAAGAACAAGATTATGGCACTAATTAAATCCGTGCGGGGATACCAGCCGGCATTCGGCGAAAATTGCTGGTTTGCTGAAAATGCAACGATCGTAGGCGATGTGCAAATGGGCGAAAATTGTACGGTTTGGTTTAATGCGGTAATCCGCGGCGATGTGAACAGTATACGGATCGGGCACCATTCAAATGTGCAGGACGGAGCAGTGATTCACTGCACTTACCAGCGCTTTTCCACCACAATTGGCAATTACGTATCTGTCGCGCACAATGCAATTGTGCACGGCTGTACAATCGAAGATCATGTGCTGATCGGAATGGGCGCGATTGTAATGGACGGAGCGGTAGTAGGCACAGGCTCCATCGTTGCAGCTGGTGCGATTGTAACGCAGGGTACGAAAATTCCGCCGGGTACCATTTATGCAGGTAATCCAGCCAGGTACCTGAAAGATGTTTCGCCCGAGCTGAATGCGGCTATCGACAGAACTGCGAACAACTACATTACCTATTCAGGCTGGTTCAGGGAAACAGAGGATTAGCCCTCACCCATTTCCTTTCTCGCATTCAGATAACCTTTGATCACTGTAAACGTGGTAATCGCGAGGAAGAAAAGGATAATGTACTGCACGTAGTCCACGATCCACGGAAAGCGCTCGCCGAAGAGATATCCGCCCCCTGTCAAGGAACCTATCCAGATCGCGCCGCCAGCTACATTGTTAACCAGGAATGATACAAACGGCATTTTTACCAATCCCGCGAGTATCGGGGCGAAAGTTCTTACAACAGGCAGGAACCGGCTGATAATGAGCGTGCGGCTACCGTAACGTTCAAAGTAGTTACGTGTAGTTTCAATGTGCTTCTTCTTGAAAAAGAAGGAGTCTGGCCTGTTCTCGAACATATCACCGAAATATTTGCCAAAAATATAACCCAACAAAGAACCCAGTACTGCTGCTGTAAACATGCATAAAAGCAAAATTCCGATCGGTACATCCAGAATGCCCGTTCCGCAGAATACGCCGGCCAGGAAAACCAGGTAATCGCCGGGGAGAAAGAATGCGAAAAACAATCCGTTCTCTGCGAAAACTATGAAAGTAATAACCAGCAGACCTCCCGTACGGATGATCTCCTCGGAGTTGAGTATATATTGGAAAAATTCGGTAATTGAATTCATAACGTCAGGATATAGGAACAGGCTCCATACTTGCTATGGAGCTGTCCAAATTTAAGCATTTTCCGATAGTTCGAGCCAGCGCATTTCTTTGTCAGCCTGACTGTCGGTCAATTCTTCGATTTCCTTCGACCAGCTTGCCAGCTCATCGTGCGAGCCGCCGCTATTTAACTTTTCGACCAGAACAGCCTTTTGCTTTTCCATTTTCGCTATTTCTGCTTCAAGCTGCTCCATTTCCTTTTGCTCTTTATAGCTCAGCTTTTTCCTGGCAGGCGCATTTGCAACAGAAACACTTTCCTTTACCGGCTCAGGAGCTGCAACCGGCGCAGGCTTGGATCCTGCAATTTTTTTCTCTGCTTCCTGCTCATCCTGATAGTCCCGCAGCTCGGTATAGTTTCCTGGGAAGTCGCTGATTTTACCTTCGCCTTCAAAAACAAATATGTGCTCCACCAGCCTGTCAAGAAAATAACGGTCGTGGGAAACGATCATCAGACAGCCGGGGAAGTTCATCAGAAAGTCTTCCAGTACATTCAGGCTCGCAATGTCCAGATCGTTGGTCGGCTCATCGAGGATCAGGAAGTTGGGCTGCTTGATCAGGATCAGCAACAATTGCAATCTCCGTTTTTCACCTCCGCTCAGCTTCGAGATAAAATCGTATTGTTTGGATGGAGAAAAAAGGAATGCTTCGAGCAACTTACCGACTGTAACCGATTCGCCGGTTCCGAGCTGAACTACCTCGGCAACATCCTTCACGATATCAATTACCCGCTGATTTTCATTAAAAACGAGGTCTGACTGCTTGTAATAGCCAAATTGAACGGTTTCTCCCTTTACAATTGAACCTTGATCGGGAGTCAGCTCACCGGTAATCATATTCAGGAGCGTCGACTTACCCATTCCATTCTTACCAACAATCCCTATCCTGTCCCCTTTACGGAAAGTATATTCAAAATCCTTGATCAACTGCCGGTCGCCAAAACCTTTACTTACCTTTTCAAGCTCGATAATTTTGCTGCCTAACCTGGAAGTGCGGACATTCAGCTCCATTTTGGTATCAAACTTCTTCTGACTGGCTTTTTCTTTCAGTTCTTCAAAAGCATCAACCCGGTATTTTGCTTTGGTACCCCGCGCTTTCGGCTGTCTCCGGATCCAGTCCAGTTCTTTCCGCATGAGGTTTCTGGCTTTGTCAATGCCGGCTGCTTCCATTTCCTCTCTTTCTGCCTTCTTTTCGAGGAAATAGGAGTAGTTACCTTTATACGGATAAGCCGAACCGTGGTCGAGTTCGAGCATTTGATTACAAACTGTGTCGAGGAAGTACCTGTCGTGCGTGACTACCAGCAAAGTAGTATTTGACGTATTCAGGTAATTTTCCAGCCATTCTACGGTGTCCAGGTCAAGGTGGTTGGTAGGCTCATCGAGGATCAACAAATCGGGATCTTCGAGCAAAACCTTCGCCATCGCCACCCTTTTACGCTGGCCTCCTGAAAGTGCGCCGTAAGGAGTATCTGTATGGTGAATGCCAAGCCTGCCGAGCACTTCCTTCGTGCGATATTCAAAATCCCACGCATTGTACTTGTCCATGTCCTCCATTACCTCTGCCAGTTCGTCGTGATTATCGGTTTCAATGGCGTGTTCGTACCGTTTCACCACTTGCGCCACGGGATTGTTGGATGAAAAAATCACTTCCAACACGGGCAGGCTTTCGTCGAATGCAGGACTTTGATCAAGGTAACCAATGCGAATGTCCTTTCTGAAACTGACTTCGCCTTCGTCTGGGGGTATCTTACCTGTAAGAATGTTTAGAAATGTCGTCTTCCCCGTTCCGTTTTTTCCAATTAAGGCTACTTTATCGCCTCTGCTGATACCAAAACTGATGTTTTTAAAAAGCCATTTGTCGGCAAATGACTTTGCTATATTTTCTGCTGAAAGATAATTCATGATTAAAGCTAAAATTCAATGTCTGCAAAGTTAGAACAGATATCAAACAACTTAGAAAAAATTCGTTTTGATAGGGTAAATAGGCTAATATTGCCACTTATATTCAGTTAGATGGTTCCAACCGACTCGTTTTATTATTATGTCTAAACAATCTCTTTTCTTAATCTCAACACTCCTATTTTGTTTCAACGCAATAGCCCAAGACGCTAACTTTAAAAATTACACACAAAAAATCGGGGGCAGCCCAAAGGTATATGAAATGGTCGCTATTCCAGGCGGCGAGTTCATGATGGGAAGCCCTGCCAGCGAAAAAGGCCACAAAGCCGACGAAGGTCCCCAGCACAAGGTGAAAATCGAACCTTTCTGGATGGGAAAATTTGAAGTAATCTGGGATATATACGATCTGTATTCCTTCAAAAACATGGAGAAAGAAATGGCGGCCCGCCACCCGGATCCTGACAAATCAGTACAAAAAACAGATGCAAGTACCCGCCCCAGCCCACCTTATGTAGATATGTCATTTGGTATGGGTCGCGAGGGATATCCGGCTATCAATATGACGCAATATGCGGCTATCCATTTTTGCAAATGGCTTTACGAAAAAACGGGTGTTTTCTACCGGTTGCCAACAGAAGCTGAATGGGAATATGCCTGCCGCGCCGGATCGAAAACTGCTTATTCATTCGGCGACGATGCTTCCAAATTGGGAGAATATGCATGGTTCCGTGGCAACAGCGACGCAGCTTACAAAAAGGTAGGTCAGAAAAAACCAAATGCATTCGGACTGCATGATATGCATGGAAATGTAATGGAATGGACCCTGGACCAATATATCCCGGATTACTATGCTAAAAAGCCAGCCGGTGAAAAGTATGCGCCGGTGACTGAGCTTTACCCAAATTCAGTTCGTGGGGGATCGTGGGATGATGAGCCTTCGGAATTGAGAAGCGCGGCAAGAATACCGTCAAAGGCAGATTGGAAGATCCTTGATCCGCAATTGCCAAAAAGCGAGTGGTGGCTGACAAGTGCTTCATTTGTTGGTTTTAGAGTTGTCAGACCTCTTAAAACACCATCTCCGGAGGAAATCCAGGCTTATTACAGCCCTAAATTAATTGAAGACTATTGATCAACTATAACTCTTAATTCTTGAATAATGGAACAAAACAGACGTAATTTCTTAAAAGCATCGGGCCTCATCGCCGGCGGTGCGATATTGAATCCGCTGACAGGATACGGCTTCAATAGTTCTGTAAACGAAACGATCAGAGTAGCGCTGATAGGCTGCGGAGGTAGAGGGACTGGAGCTGCTGCACAAGCTTTGAGCACATCTCAAAACGTTCAGATCGTAGCAATGGCCGATGCATTTAAAGATCGTCTGGATGATGCATACAAAAACCTTACTGCAAAGAAATACAAAGACGCAACTGGAAAAGCTGTTGATACTGCTACCAAGGTTAATGTGCCTGACGACCGTAAATTCGTCGGTTTTGATGCATTCAAGAAAGCCATCGCATTGAAAGATGTAGATGTGGTGATTTTGGCAACACCTCCGGGCTTCCGTCCATCGCACTTCGAGGAGGCTGTCAAAAATGACAAGCATATCTTTATGGAGAAGCCAGTTGCTACTGACGCGCCAGGTATCCGTAAGGTGCTGGAAATCGCTGAGCAGGCTAAAAAGAAGAAATTGAATGTAGTAGTAGGTTTGCAGCGTCACTATCAGGCAAATTACATTGAGGCAATCAAAAGAATCCACGATGGCGCAATCGGTGATATCGTTGGCGGACAGGTATACTGGGTAGGAAACAGCCCCTGGATGAAGGAGCGCCAGCCAAACCAGACTGAAATGGAATACCAAATGAGAAACTGGTATTACTTCAACTGGCTTTGCGGCGACCATATCTCGGAGCAGCACGTTCACAACATTGACGTAGCCAACTGGGTGAAAAAGGGTTACCCTGTCGAAATCCAGGGAACAGGCGGACGTCAGGTGCGTACCGGGAAAGCTTACGGTGAAATTTACGATCACCACACACTCGACCTGGTTTATGCAGACGGAACAGTTATTTCCAGCCAGTGCCGCCAGTTCGAAGGAACGTGGAACCGCGTTGATGAAGCGTTTGTAGGAACGAAAGGCCGCATTGACAGCTTCGACGGCAAGAAAACAGCATTAAAAGACTACAAAGGCGGCGTTATCTATCAGCATGATGGTAAAGCCGACAAGAATCCATATCAGGTAGAGCACGACGAATTGTTTGCTGCTATTGCGAAAGGCGAATACAAGTTTGCTGACGCAGAGAATGGCGCAAAAAGTACAATGACCGCGATTATGGGCAGAATGGCTACTTACTCCGGTAAAATGGTGAAGTGGGACGAAGCGCTGAACTCAGACATTAATTTGTTCCCTGATAAACTTGCGTGGGATGCTTCTCCGAAAATTATGCCTGGCCCGGATGGACTTTATCCTGTGGCGGTGCCTGGTAAAAGTCAGGTTATCTGATCTTTTCCATTCAAATATTACAAACAAAAAATGGCTCATGACGAGCCATTTTTTGTTTCCATTCCCTGGTATCTCCCATCAATAAGCGACAGAAAAGTTAATGCGGTAAGTAGCATTTGCCGAAACAATTTTTTACATTCGGTAAGAGATCTTTTACGATCTTAATGTGGAACGAAACAAATGGTCAGTGAAACTTGGACTAGGAAACGCTGCACTTATTCTGCTCACCGGTATGATGACAATACTTACCGGTGTATTCCTCAACACCTCTCAAACACAAGTAAGTAATCCCATTATCCTTGCTGGCCTTATAATCGAATTTCTGGGAACGATCTGGCTAGTTCTGAGCCTCAATCAGCGCCGCAGAAAACACCGGCTATGAATTAAATTTTGCTTGATTTGTTCCTAAGGTAAAAATCAGCCAGCACCAACGCTGCCATCGCCTCTACGATAGGTACAGCACGGGGCACAACACAAGGATCGTGACGCCCTTTTCCCTGCACGACCACGACGTTTCCATTCTGATCCACACTTTCCTGATCCTGCATGATCGTGGCCACTGGCTTGAACGCTACATTGAAGTAAATATCCTGACCATTGGAAATACCACCCTGTACACCACCTGAGTGATTTGTTCTGGTGTGTACTTTCTCATTTTCGTCCACGAAAAAGGCGTCGTTGTGCTGTGATCCAAGTAGTTTAACACCTTCGAACCCGCTTCCGTATTCAAAGCCTTTTACTGCATTGATACTCAACATTGCCTTACCAAGTTCCGCGTGAAGTTTGTCAAACACGGGCTCACCTAGTCCCACAGGAGTACCCGTAACTACACAGCTTACTATTCCGCCGATAGAATCGCCTGACTTACGCACATTGTCGATATAATCAAACATCTGAGCGGCCATTTCCGGATCCGGGCAGCGGACCGCATTCTCTTCTGCTAGGGAAAGATCCAGCTCATTATATGACTTTTGCAGCTTCATTTGACCAACCTGCGATACGTAGCCCGTAATGTTGATGTTCATTTTTGCCAGAAACAATTTAGCGACTGCGCCGGCAGCTACTCTTGCAGCGGTTTCCCGGGCTGAGCTTCTGCCTCCGCCCCGGTAGTCTCTCGCTCCATATTTTTCCTGGTAGGTGTAATCAGCGTGCGAGGGCCGGAATTGCGTCGCAATGTGAGAATAGTCCTTGCTTCGCTGATCTTCATTACGAATGATCAATGCAATGGGAGTTCCGGTCGTTTTACCCTCAAAAACGCCAGAAAGAACCTCAAATTCGTCAGCTTCCTTACGCTGTGTGGTTATTCTCGATTGTCCTGGCTTACGCCGGGTGAGCTCGCTTTGAATGAAATCGGAATCAAATTCCAGTCCGGCCGGACAGCCTTCAATGACTACACCGATCCCAACTCCGTGTGACTCGCCGAAAGTGGCTATCTTAAATATCTTTCCGTAGGTACTTCCCATAACTATTTTCTAAAAACCCATATCAGCGTAGCCAGCAAAATGATGACAATCGCATTGGTTACTTCTTTTAATATTTTCTTGTAATCTGTTCCCTGCTTGCTGCTGTCGAGACTCTCGATGTTATCATAAAGACCGGAAGAACCGGACAGAGAAAGATTGGCTATTTTGTAATCCTCTCCTTTAACTTCCAATGATTTGGAGGATCTCAATGTATCATATTTTGCAAGATGCGAATTGAAGTAAATCCATTGAAAATACCTCCCGAGCGGAAATGTACCATCTTTACGGGGCACAACAAAGTAGTCGAAAGTCTTTTCTCCAATAACATTCTGATAGCTTCTCTTGATTATCTGACTTACCTCAGGCGGATAAATGTCTAGATTGGAATTGCTTAGAACAAGGGGTGTTGGCAAAGCTGCAATGTTCCCCACGCCCTCCACCTTAAACATATAACGAATGCTCTCGCCTGGATAAACAAGCGCAGCCGACAACGATTCTCTCAAACTATACTGGCCAACTGCCACCTGGTCCCGCAGCGGATGTTCGGGCAATTGTTTCACTTCCACAGCAACCACCTTAGACCGGAAGGGTTTCACGACCTTTTTATCCACATTTACTGCCGCGCTATTATCCGTCACCAACATATC
This sequence comes from Dyadobacter crusticola DSM 16708, assembly GCF_000701505.1. Taxonomy (GTDB): domain Bacteria; phylum Bacteroidota; class Bacteroidia; order Cytophagales; family Spirosomataceae; genus Dyadobacter; species Dyadobacter crusticola. Next base: position 182,221 of record NZ_JNJB01000012.1, read on the forward strand.
GAGCCGAATGGCGGGAAATACAATTTTCTCCGTGGTAATAGGGAAAAGTCTCGCCTGGTACATATTATATTCGGTGTAGCGCTTTCCTTTGATTGTAATTCTTCTTTTAATAATCTCTTCAATACCTACATTCTCTTCCCAACAATTAGCTGGTCTTAATGTCTTTAAGATGGATTGAAATTGCTCATTGAAGCGATAGAACTCCATATCGACAGGCGCATTTTCAGCGATATAAAGCGATATTTTCAATGCAAAGCCCTCACGTATAAAGACGCGCTTTTTATCTGTTTGAACCGCAAGAAAAACAGCTTCATTATAATTCTCGATTTCGGCTTCGGGTGGGTCTGCGACTGCCTGCACTGTATTCTCCTCTGTATCCTGTGACGCCGAAAATACCGCCATTGTCTCTTCTGACCTTAGTTTCTGACCATTTATTGTAAGTGTAAATTCAGGAATCAGGTAGCTGCCGGCCTTCGAAGCATAGTACTCCTGCGTGATGGTCTGTATTACAACCTTCTTACCGTCAACAGTACTAATGGAGCTTGTTGCTGATTTGCTGCGCTTTTCCAGGTCACGAATGTCGGGGAATGTTACGGCCGGCCGTGTTTCAGCATCTCTTAGAACAACGGAAATAGTAAAGGGTTGGCTGAGTGTCAGATTTTTAGGCCCAAGCTCCACAGTAGCATCAGCATTCTGAACTTGCGCAGTGCAAATAAGAGAATAACACAAAAAAATATTTAATAACGCATATAATCTCATTTAAATATTTCGTTATCTTTATTAGCAATTGCTATGTCGGAATGTACATTCCGCGTCCCTAAACCACAAAATTAAGTAATCATATGGCCTCGATGCTTGAATACATTAAAATTATTCTGCAAAAAGTTAGCTTCGATCGCAGATTGTTCGAGAAAGAGCTTAAAAAAGCGATTCGTATGTTGATGCCAGCTGAGGTTAAGCGTTTAAAGCAATGGTGCTACGATCATTATGCTTCAGTGCATCTTCCTGTTCTGAATACCTGCTTTGCGCGGGTTACACCGTCTTAGTATTTTTTTGTTTTATAAAAGTAAGAGCCGCCTGGATTTTCCAGGCGGCTCTTACTTTTATAATAGTCTGGTTACTTCTTCTTTGGAGTTGCGGCCGTTTTAGCCTTTCCTCCTGTTTGTCCAGCCTCAGGCGATGCTACTGCAAGACCCAGGGCTTCCTTAGCTGATGCGTTATCCGGATCAACTTTCAGGAGCTTCTCCCAATATTCCTTTGCTTTCGCAGGATCCTTCTCAGTGGTTTGGCTGTAAAATGCCAGGTATCCATATGCAAGTCTCAAATATGATTTGTACTTGGATGGGTCCGGATCTTTTTCAGCCAGCTCTGCCAGTTTCGCATAGTATGGAGCAGAGATACCCTTGTCTATGTTTTCCTGTCTGTCGTAAGCATTGTAAAGCGTACTAGCTCTCCAATAGTATCCATAAGGCCACTCAGGCAGCTTCTCTGTAACGATCGCAAAGATGGAATCTGCTTTCAGATACAGATTCTTTTTATCCATCGCGATCCTCGCGCTATCAGCGAAGTTTGAATCCGCTGCTGTTGGTACAGTGAAGCTGGATGCTGTCTGGAAGTTCGCCAAACCTGTGTAGTAATAATCGTTGGCGCTCGCTTTTGCAGTGTCAAGGGCAATACCTTTTTCATAAGCAGCGGCAGCGTTAGGATAGTCTTTGGCAGCGTAGTACAAGGCAGCAACCTCTTTATAGGTAGTAGCCGCTTCCGTTTTGCTGGTATCCATATCAGCACCTTTCAGGATGTAAAGCACGCCAGTTGAGTCATAACCTTTTTCACCACCATTCTTCTGGTTGTATGCGCGTCCCAAATATTTGTAATCATCACCGATGATCTTATCAGGAGCAACTTTCATGAACTCATTCAGGTTCTCAATTGCTTTATCCGGATCGTTTTGTTTAAAGTAAGACCAACCGTACATACGTAGCGTAATCGGGTTATTGATTTTACCTTTGATCTCTTCCAGCAACTGCAGCGACTTAGCATAATCGTCAGCAGTGAAAGCAAACTGAGCTGCACGCAATTTCATCTCAGGGTCAGTAGTACCGCTTTTCTGAATGTACATGTCGAAGTTCTCAGCAGCTTGCTTGTATTTCTGAGCAAAGAAATACAATTCGGCAAGATCCTTGTAAGCAGGTGCAAAGTTGGCATCAGCTTCAATCGCCTTCTTGTAGTTTTCCAGAGCCAGGTTGTAGTTTTTACCACGCAGGTAAATCTGACCAATACGATTGTGGGCTACTGCATAGTTAGGCTTAGCTGTCAACGCATATTCATAAGCAGTTACAGCATTACCACCTTCATTACGTAACATCAAAGCATCACCTTTTGCAATGTAAGCATCAGCGAGATTCTTATCTCTCTTTACTGCTTCATCCAATAACCGGATAGCTTCTGCTGGATCGTTTTGCTTTTCAAATAGCGTGTAAGCCTCCCCAATACGGTAAAGAACCTCTGCATCCTTTTTCTTCTTCTTTTCAGCTTCGTCGAAGAGTTCCTTTGCTTTTGCACGGTCACCCTTTCCAAGCGCCACGGTTCCCAGACCGACTTTGTTCAAATAAGATTTATCATCAACCTGCAAACCTTTTTCAAACGCTTTCTGCGCTTCATCCAACTGGTCAGTCTTTATATAGTAATATCCCAGATAGTACTGGTTATCGGCCGAAGGGCTGCCCTCTGCGAGCTTTTTGAATACCTCGCCCGCCTCATTGTAACGTTCTCCGTGTATCAATGCCAAGCCATCCTGCACCGTTTGGGCGTGTAATTGCACAAAGGCTAATAATCCAAATACCAGTGCTACTAACTTTACTTTCATGTTTCTGTTCATTTTTTACCGGGTTAAAATAGTGATAAAAAATTTGGCTTTTTCAATAACAAATCCAAATCTATTAAAATTCTGTACTTTAAAAGTTTGCCCCGGTAGTGATCTCGAGTTCACGCGGGTAAGGTACCGTAGGAAGCAATCCCATCTTCTGAATAATCAATCCTCCTACGTCCCTGGCTATATAAGTCATCAATCCACCACCTAAACCTGAGTAGCCTTCACGACTGAGAATATATAGGTCCCTATGCAAGGGATATCTTTTAAATTCCAACCCACTTTGAAAGGGCTGTATGTAATCCGACAAAGAATCGGGATTTGTCTTCTTGGAGACTCCCAACACGTGTATACCTTGTGAAAGTTCCTCGGATGCAAGAGAATGACCGTCGCTAATCCAGCTTACACCAATAAATCCGAGGTATAAAGGATTCTTCCTGATCTGCTCAATTACCTTCTCATTAGAACCTGAGGAAATTATCCTCAAATTTCTGATGTCTTTGACCTTAAATTTCTCAAGAATATAATTGAGGTTACTTGCATTCGCATTGTCAAATACCAAGGTGATCGGCCCCTTTTGGTTTCCACCTTTAAGTTGAGACCAATCCTTCAACTTGCCTTCCATGATAGCCTGTACTTCGGCCATTGTAATCAGGCTGTCGGTATTAGCCTTACTCACAACAAGAGCGAGCCCATCGGTTGCAATATGCTGGTATTTCTGACTGCTCTTTTGTCTTCTTATAATCTCCAACTCCTTCTCATTCAATTGCCTCGTCGAGAAGACAATACGCGCACTGTCGTTCAGCAATTGTCTTATAGCCTCTTGCTCAGGTTTGTAATCAACTTTAAAATGCGCATTTGGATAAATTCCCTCGTAAGCATTCGTAAGCGCGCTAACCAACGGCTTGAAAGACTCATCAGAAGCAACTGTAATCGTACCCTGTCGGGGATTATCCAAATCACTGTTTCCAGACCCGCAGTTCAGCAAGCCAAACACTCCGCAGACACCTAATACTGCCAGTCCTAATAACCTGAATTTCATAGTTCCTCCTGATTTCTTCTCCGCCAGACCCTGTATCCTCTGTAAGCGCCATACAAAATAAGTGTGCCAGCAAACGCGTACCTGGGTACGCTTCCAACTGGTAACAACCTAAAAGACAAGGAGGAGAGGATCAAAAAGACCCCTCCTCCTATGTATGTCAAAGCCATCAACACAGAGGTCAGATCAGCGATCTTCTCATGCAATGGTTTTTCCGTCATGAGTTACTCCAGTTGGAAATTAATTGGCAGGTTGTATTTAACACGAACTGCACGTCCTGACTGCTTCCCTGGTTTCCACTTCGGCATTGCTTTCACAACGCGGATAGCTTCTTCGTCGCAACCAAAACCCAATCCTTTTAACACTGACACATCCTGGATACTTCCATCCGTATTAACAACGAATGACATAAAAACCCTTCCGGAAACGTTAGCACGAGATGCTGCACTTGGATACTTGATATTTTTACCTAAGTATTTGTACATTTCCGCAGTACCACCTGGAAATTCAGGCTGCTGCTCAACCACTGTAAAGACCTTCTCAGGCTCAGGTGCAGCTTCAACTACCGTTCCCTTACTTGGGGCAGCGACAGCTTCAGGAGCTACAATGATTTCGTTTGCGTTAGGATCTCCTTCAATGGTCTTATCAGCAACAACAGCCTCTTTGATCTCTTCAACTGTTGGAGGTGGTACCTCTTCAGGAACTTCTTCATCCTTTTTTACCTCAGGAGGCAAGAACTTCACCGTATTCACCTTAGGCTGCTCTACTGGAGGCGGCGGTGGCGGTGGCGGTTCTGCCGGGTCAATTGGCGGCGGTGGTATTTTCATTAAATCCACTTCAACCATTACTTCCTCTTCTTCCTGCCCTGCTGTCAGTCTATTGATGATAGACGGAGTAAACATTGCAAGAACAAAAAGTGCAGCTCCGATCAGAGTGGCCTTCGTAACATCAGCACGATAGCCTTTACGAAGTTCAAATGCACCGTACGCCTTATTACGATCAGCAAACACTATGTCATCCAGTGTTGCATTCGGGCCTAGTTCTGCCATGGCGCGTATTAGTTAATAGGTTAGATAAAAATTATTGGTCTTTCGGAACAATCTTGTCACCCAACAGCTTCTTTTCAGAATCCGTCAAAGTTTCCACAAGCGCGTACCTTTTGGATTTCGTAATTGCCATCTCATCCAATACGTCAACCATGTTCTTGTAGGTTGATACCTGGGTTGGCTTGATTACAACTACAAAAGGATCGTTCCCTTTTTCGTCTTTCGGGTTAGCAGCATTGATACGTTTCTGAGATGCAAAAATTACACTTCGCAAATCAAATCCGTAACGCGTTGTCTTCAAAGACGCTTCTGCCTTATCGTCATCCGCAGCTACTCCGTCCAGATAGTACACATCATCATTGGCACCCATGAAAAGGGTCAACACCTTTGATGCTTTTAAAGGTTCGGTTTTCTCCTGATCTTCCTTGTCAGTTTTATCGGGTACCGCTAACGACATCGAAGTAGGCTTCGACATGGTTGTTGCAAGCATAAAAAACGTGATAAGCAAAAATCCTAAGTCCACCATTGGTGTCATGTCTACACGGGTAGACATTTTCTTACCCCGAACCTTACCGTCGCCTTTGCCACCACCACCCGATTCTTCAATTGCTGCCATTTCTTGCTTTAATTAAAATGAATTACTTAATAACACCCTAATCGTTTGTGTAGCCGGCAGGCGCTTGCTCACTACCTGTTATCAGGTTGAACTTATTAATGTTCTGCGACTGTAAATTAGACAGCACATCCTTGAAAACAGGGAACTTCGACAGATTATCACCTTTCAGTGCGATACGAAGCCGGTTGTTTGCTTTACGAGCTGCATAAACCCAGTCAGCAAGTTCACTGGCACCAGTTGAGTCAACAGGGATACCAGGCTGTTTAACTTGGGACATTTGCTCTTTCGGCATATTCAGCCAAGGTTTCAATTGATTCAAAGGAAACCCAAAACTGGACTGCACAGCGAACTTGGCCTTTTCAGTATCAGTGAATGTGATCCCTTTTGATTGCCCGATGTTTTCCAACATCGCCGCTCTCACTGGCTGAGCATCCACGCCAAAGAACACTTTACCTGCTTTGTCGATACTAATGACCATGATATCATCATCCGGAACCTTGATCTGAGAAATCGAAGATGGAGTAGTAATCTCAGCATCGTTCGACTTAAAAGTCGCAGTCATAATGAAGAAGGTCAATAGTAAGAACGCTACATCAGTCATCGCCGTCATATCCGTATGCGGGGCGTGCTTCTTAGGTCTTACCTTTGCCATATCAAATATATAAGTTTTTTTTATATTAACGAAACTACACTATAAAATAGTTCAAAGAACTATCAATAATGTGCAGCAAAGTTTGACTGTAGGCTCATGCCGATTTCGTCAATGCTGTAAGTAAGATCGTCAACACGGCTGTTCAGGTAAGCGTATGAGATAGTAGCAATTGCCGACGTACCGATACCAAGTGCGGTATTGATAAGGGCCTCAGAGATACCAGTCGCAAGAGCCGCTGAGTCAGGTGAACCTGATGTACCAAGAGCCGCGAACGCTTTAATCATACCGATTACCGTTCCAAGAAGTGCAAGAAGTGTAGATGCACCCGCAAGTGTAGCGATAATAGTAAGGTTTTTCTGCAGCATTGGAAGTTCAAGCGTAGTAGCTTCTTCGATTTCTTTCTGAAGAGCTGCCAGCTTTTGTTCTTTGTCAAGAGCAGTCTCAGTAGTAAGCTGCTTGTATTTCAGAAGACCTGCTTTGATTACATTACCAACAGATCCTTTTTGTCTGTCACATTCTTTGATTGCTTCGTCAATTTGGTTTTTGTCCAAAAGGCTTCTCACTTTACGAACAAAAGAATCAATGCTTCCAGATCCTGACGCTTTGCTCAAAGTGATCAAACGCTCGATCGTGAAAGTTAATACAATAAGGAAACAGGTCATCAAAATTGGTACGATAGGACCGCCTTTGTAAACGATTCCATAGTAATCTCCGTCGATTGGACCTTTTTCGTGATCACCATCTTTAAAGTGTTCCGGGGCTCCCAGAACGAAAATGTACACGCATAATGCAATCGCAAATAGTAGAGGGATTACCAATGCCGGGTTTAAACCGCCTTTGCCTTTTGTTGCCGCCGCAGCAGGCTTTGGAGCAGGTGCCGGACTTGTAGCTTTCTTTTCCATCAGACTTACTTTTAAAGGTTAAATTGAGATTTTGGTTGTGAATTAAATAAAATTTTCGGTAAAAACTGGTTTTGGTAAAATAAAATTTCGATTGCTTTTTTCAATTATCGACATCTACAAAAGTATGAGTTTTCCTTTTAAAAAAAAGCAAGCTTTTGGTCAGATTTTTTATTTCTGATTTCAACTGGAAGCTGAAAAATTGAATATTTTAAAGATCGCCTCGCCCACTATTTTCTTAAAAAATCTAAGTTTAGTACTGATTAAGAACCAAATATCATAAGCTTATATACGTTACTTAATTGTACTCTTTGCGCCAAAGCCTTCATACATGTTTTTTAAAGCCGATAATTGTATTTCAAAATATTTCAAGAATAACTTAGAAAAGCAAATATTATTTTTCTCCTACTAAGTGTCTTAACAACAATTTTACAATTGCCTCCTTGCTGTTCGTCTGATTCATTCCGTTTTTGACAAAAATCAACATGAACGAAGACCAACTTTTTTAATGCTACCCGAGACATTATCCGTCCCAATCCCCACGTCGCAGTAGCGGTTTGGCAAAAATGAGGTAATTTTGACATTCCGTCAGTAGTTACTACTGCAACTTAACAAATTCTTAATACCATGAAAATCGATCGCGACGCACTTTACAAGGTAGCCCACCTGGCCCGCCTCGAAATACGTCCTGAGGAAGAGGAAGCTACGTTGAAAAGTATGGATTCCGTACTAAACTGGATGGATCAGCTCAATGAGATTGACACTGAAGGAGTAGAGCCGCTTACGCACATTCTCGACGAAGTAAACAGCTGGCGCACCGACGAGGCCGCCAATACTCTGAGCAGGGAAGATGCGCTTGCAAATGCCCCTTCTAAAAATGAGCGTTACATTATGGTACCGAAGGTGATTGAATAGCAGTGCTCAATGCAATGTAAAAGGATCGGCGTCAGATAGTGCAGGAAATTTGTTACGGTATCCTTCGAGCTCGCTCTTTGAAAAGCGTACGATCTTGATCACTTCCTTGTCGCCAAGTATGCAGGCCGGCTCTCCCAGATAGTCCAGCGCAACAGAGTCTCCCTGGTAACTCAAGCCATTTGGGTCTTCTCCCACCCTGTTCACGCCCACAACATAGCACTGGTTCTCAATGGCCCGCGCTTTCAATAGCGTATTCCAGGCGTGAGCTCTTTTCGCGGGCCAGTTTGCTACGTATATAAGTATGTCGAAAGGATCAGTAACGTTGTTTCGGCTCCATACCGGAAACCGGAGATCATAACAAATGAGCGGTGTGATCTTCCAATCTTTCCAGATTAGGGTGAGCCTTGTGTCCCCTGGCTTATACGATAGATTCTCCTTTCCCATTGTAAAAAGATGACGCTTGTCACTGAATACGAATGAAGCGTCCGGTTTCACACAAAATACCCGGTTATAGAAATTCCCGCCTTCTTTAACAGCAAAGCTTCCGATCAGCAATGCATTCGTTTGCGCAGCAATTTGCTTCATCCACCTGGTAGTGGTCAAATTCACAGGTTCTGCAAGATTGGTGTTCATCGTAAAGCCGGTATTAAACATTTCCGGCAGCACAATTACATCCACTGCTTCGGCGATCTCGGCAATCTTTTCTTCAAGTGAGGCCAGATTAGAGGTAATATCCTCCCAATAAAGGTCGGTTTGTACCAGCGCAACCGATAATGAATCCGAATGAACCTGAGGCATAGTTACCCTCTGACAAAAGTGGCTATATATATATGTACCTACCGTCGGCCGGGGAAGCGCATCCGGTAGTCTGCATCGACATTCCCTTTCGAGATATCAGTCAACTTCTTTTTGATAAACTGTCTTTTCAAAGTCGGTAAATAGTCGACGAACAACTTACCGAGCAAGTGGTCATATTCGTGCTGTATTACACGTGCCGCCATACCTGAATATACTTCCTCATATTCATTCCACTCAATATCGCGGTACCTGATGCGTACTGTTTCAGGACGGTACACATCTCCCCTGATCCCGGGTATGCTCAGGCAACCTTCCTCAAACGCCCACTCTTTGCCAGTCTCTTCCAGGATTTCGGGATTGATAAAGGTTTTCTTAAAATCTGCCAGTGACAAATCCGGCTCATCATCCTCGTCTTCCTTCTCAGCAAAAGGTGTTGCATCTACTACGAAAACCCTCACATTCAAACCAATCTGCGGTGCAGCCAATCCAACTCCATTCGCAGAATGCATTGTTTCAAACATATCTTCAGAAAGCTTTTTTAAATCCATTTCGTCTTTTTCGACAAATCTGGTTGGCTTTCTTAAAATCGGGTCACCGTAAGCTACAATCGGGTAAATCATTGGTTTTTAACTTTATTGACTAGTAAAATTTCTTGCATTGCCCCTGCCTTCCATAAATGACTGCAGAATGATAGTGGCGCTTACCTTATCTATATTTCCTTTCTCTCTCCTGTCGCTCTTCTTAGATCCGGCCGAAATCATAGATTGCAGCGCCATGTAAGAGGTAAATCTTTCATCGTGCGTGTGCACAGGTATTTCAGGAAAGTCTTTTTGGATCAACTTGATAAATGTCTGAACTCTCGCAGCGTTTTCACTATCTGTGTTATCCATCTTTTTGGGCATTCCAACTACAAATGCTTCGACTTGCTCCTGTGAAATATATTTTTTCAGGAAAGTCCGTAAATCATGCGTTGGTACCGTATCCAGCGCTGTGGCAATGATCTGCAATGGGTCTGTCACTGCAATTCCGCTGCGTTTGGATCCAAAGTCAATTGCAAGTAATCGCGCCATTTCTTAAAGATTGTTAACAGGTTGCAAAGATAAGACCTTTCAACTAGCTTTTCCCGATGTACGAACGGATAATCCGTTATGAACAGGGGTCACAGAATCCAGTTATATTTGCGGCATGATTGACAAGCGTTGGATACACCATCCTGAATTTACATCTGAGCAGCAGCAGACTGTTGCAGACCTTGCCGCTGCCCTGAACCTGAACCCTTCACTAGCTGCTTTGCTGGTACGTCGGGGCATACTAGACTTTGAACAATCCAGAAACTTTTTCCGCCCCGAACTTTCCCACATTCACGATCCATTCCTGATGAAAGATATGGATCTGGCAGTGGAGAGGCTTATTGAAGCAATTGACAGAGGCGAGAAGATCCTGGTATATGGAGATTACGACGTTGATGGAACCACCTCAGTAGCATTGTTCTATGGGTTTTTAAAAAGATTTTATGCAAATCTGGACTACTACATCCCCGACCGCTATGAAGAAGGCTATGGCGTTTCCTGGCAGAGCATTAATTGGGCAAGCGAGCATGGGTTTTCTTTGATAGTCACACTCGACTGCGGCGTAAAATCTGTTGATAAGGTTGAAGCAGCAACCGAAAAAGGCATCGATTTTATCATCTGTGACCACCACCGCCCCGGCCCTGAACTACCCAAAGCAGCGGCTGTACTTGATCCGAAGCGCGAGGATTGTGAATATCCCTATAAAGAGCTGACAGGCTGCGGCGTCGGATTCAAGCTTTTACAGGCTTTTTGCATTAAGCAGCATATTGATATCGAATTGTTGTTCGAATACCTCGATTTACTTGTCGTCAGCATAGCCGCAGATATCGTACCTATTACCGGAGAGAACAGGGTACTCGCATTTTACGGTTTGAAGAGATTAAATGCATCCCCAAGAACCGGTATCAAAGCATTGATCCAAGTTTCGGGAATGACCGGACATTTAGATATCACCAATGTTGTCTTTGGGTTAAGCCCCCGCATCAACGCTGCCGGCAGGATCAAGCATGCCAAAGAGGCTGTGAGACTGTTGCTTTCCGAGCTGGATGAAGAGGCAATGGAATTTGCTATGGAGATCAACAAGCACAATACCGAGCGGCGGACATTTGATTCCAGCATTACCGAGCAGGCACTTTATATGATCGAAAACGACGATTGGTTTACCACAGCCAAAAGTACCGTGCTTTATAAGGAAGACTGGCACAAAGGTGTAATTGGGATTGTGGCCAGCCGCTGCATTGAAAAATATCACCGTCCTACGATCATACTTACGCATTCACACGGAAAAGCCGCCGGATCTGCCAGGTCGGTGCCGGGATTTGATGTATATGAAGCAATCGAAGAATGCGCAGACCTGCTTGAACAATACGGCGGGCATACTTTTGCGGCAGGACTTACATTGCCTCTCCAAAACATCGAAGCATTCAGATCGCGCTTCAATGAAATCGTGAGCAGCAGGATTCTTCCGGACCAGATGGTGCCGATGATTAACATCGACACACTGCTCCATCTCGAATCGATTTCTCCGAAATTCTATAATATTATCCGGCAAATGGGACCGTTTGGCCCCGGTAATATGACGCCCGTTTTTGAATCCAGATTGGTGACTCTGGCGAGCAGGCCGAGCATTATGAAAGAAAAGCACATCAAGTTCGATGTGAAGCAAGGGAATTCCCAGGTTTACTGCGCAGTAGGCTTCGGCTTGGCCCGGTTTTATCCGGATCTTATCTCGGGTACACCGTTTTCAATCTGCTATTCGCTGGAAGAAAATAACTTTCGCGACAAAAAAACGTTACAACTCTCTTTGAAAGACATTAAGCTGCACGAGAACGAGCAGTAATCTGAATTGACGGACATGATACTGAAAACCGAGAACCTGGTTAAAAAATACGGCGCGCGACTCGTCAATAATAATGTAAGCTATCAGGTAGAACAAGGCGAAATCGTAGGGTTGCTGGGACCAAATGGCGCTGGCAAGACTACTTCGTTTTATATGGCTGTGGGATTGGTGAAACCCAACAGCGGTAAAGTATTTCTGGATGATAAGGATATTACAAGCCTGCCAATGTACAAGCGGGCAAGACTTGGGCTGGGCTATCTGGCGCAGGAAGCTTCCGTTTTCCGGACACTTACTGTGGAGGAAAATATCAAAGCTGTGCTCGAAATGACTGATCTGTCGCGAAATGATCAGAAGCTGAAAGTAGAAGAACTCATTGAAGAATTCCACCTGGGGCACGTTCGAAAAAGCAAAGGAATGGTATTGTCGGGAGGCGAAAGAAGGCGCACCGAAATTGCCCGCTCACTTGCCGTAGATCCAAAATTCATTCTGCTCGATGAACCGTTCGCCGGAGTTGACCCCATTGCCGTGGAAGATATTCAGAGCATTGTTGCCAAATTAAAACATAAAAACATAGGTATCCTGATTACCGACCACAATGTAAACGAAACACTTTCAATCACCGATCGTGCTTACTTGTTGTTTGAAGGCAAAATTTTGAAACAGGGAACTGCAGAGGAATTAGCGGAAGATGAAGTAGTAAGGCGCGTTTACCTGGGTCAGCACTTTGAATTAAAGCGCAAAGTTTAACAGATACAAAATAGAAAAGGGAACGCTACCTGGCATTCCCTCTCTTATAATTATTCACCATGAACTGTATTGCTAGCTGTTAAGGCTAACTGTCCATTATTTCTTGGGGCATTTCTTGCAGTGCTTTCCCTTCTTCTTATACTTCTCACAGCACTTTTTAAAGACGCACTCGGATTCTCCTATCACCGATTTCATCCACACATCGCTTTGCTCCGAAAACATACTGCACTCATTTAATACAAAAACGCTCATCCTGTTGACAGTTATAACCCGGGCAAATGTAACAGCTATTTAGAATGATTCAAATTTTTACCAAAATTATTTTGAACAAATCTAAATAGGTTCATTCGGCTACTTAATTTTCTCCCAGATCTCATGGATCGGTTTTCCTTCGCTGCTTTTTCCACTGTGGTCCCACCTGCCATTCTCGAGTTTAAAATCGAAGCTGAGTGAGGTACCAACGCGATTATTATCTTTTGAAAAGAATTGGATGTTTTCGGTGTATTTCCCGTTTTTAGCCGTGTAAGTACCACCACCTGTTGCATAAAAACCTTTGACACCCGGATCAATCGCAAACCACTGGAACCGGGTTGCCGACAATAGCTTCAACGTTTTACGGGTACCTTCCTGATGTATTTTAACAAGATCTCCCTGACCGCCGTTTGCCCGCTCGGTAATGTGCCAGGCACCGGCCATAGGTACGTTCGCAGCGTTATCGACACGCATCCAAACCATTGCTTCTTCGTACTTCAATGTTAGAATATCGTCTTTGACTGTTACTGTGAACACAATGGGAATCCCTATTTTAGAAGTATCCGCGGAATTGAATTCGGGCGTATAAGTCATTTGATCCCCGCTCATTGTGAACGGGCCGCCTTCGGTACGCTCAAAATATTTGTTACCTACACTGTAAGAGGCAATTACCATGTAATTGTCTGCAACAATCAGCGTCGACGCGCTGCCAGTAGGTTCCTGCGATTTCCATGCACCTTTGGGTACCTGCGCGAAAGCAACTATTGACATCAGGACAAGAGTGGTTGTAAGTATGTGCTTCATTATTAATCGGTTTTGGTAAGTACTATATACGTCATCAAAATTATGCCAAACTCTGTGCCAATCGGCTGTAAGCTACCTCAGGATTTCTTTCAACACTTCAAGAGACTTGATTTCTCCCAACCCGTCTAAATGTATTTTGTAAAAAAAGATAAGCTTTTCAAGAATTCTGAGCCGCCGGTTCCGATCCAGTACAATGCGCGTGCCAAAGTCTGAATACAATAGCTGCTCAGAAGCCGCATGCTCGACAGTATCAGCCGAATGCGGGTAATTATTTTCCTTTAATTCATTTTCCAGGTCTTCAATGGTCTCTATACCAAATCCCAGAAAAGATGCGAGCTGCAGGAGAAACTGAATGTGAAAATTTTCAAAGCTACCTTCCGCATTGTCGAGGTACAGTACCGCATTCTGTATAAAGTGGAACAGAAATTCATTGTGCTCCTCTTCTCGCAAAGTTTTTCCAAGAATTTCAGTAACAAATAGCGCGAGACTCGACTTGATCACGTCAAATGGAATACTATGAAACGGCGCATAGCATTTCAGCTCCGACAACCTGTGAATGGTATCCTCTTTACTTTTATGATAAACCACCATATCCAGCAATGTAAGTGGCTGAAATAAAGCAATTCGGTTAGACTTTGATTTCGAACTCCTCACCCCGTTCACAATGTAGGTCTGTATCCCAAATGCTTCCGTGTAGATCTTTGAGATAATGGAGGATTCCCGGTAGCGAATGTAGCTCAGCGCAATTCCTCGGGTTTTATGAAGCATACCAGATTCTTTTTGATCAAAAATACTTATCTTTCTGTTAGATAGGTTTTATTGCAACCTCAGCGACGCTACCATATAATTATCCGCCGTTGTAATTGTGCTAAACCTGTCAGCCCTTTAGCAGAGACTTCAACTCTCTAAAAATCGCTGGAGTTTGAAATTTTTTGAGCTAAAGGATTTGTACCTTTGTAAGAAGTAGCGAACTAAACTACAGTTTAAATTCGTTCAAGTTAACATTAAGGTAATACGCTTTGCGTAGCTGCAAACATTCATATTTGTAAAGCATTCCTCTTCCTATGAGCGACGCCATTAAGCATGAGTGCGGCATAGCACTTATCCGTCTTAGAAAGCCCTATCAATACTACATCGACAAATACGAAACGCCCCTGTACGCAGTACACAAGCTTTCGGTGATGATGGAAAAACAGGTAAACCGGGGACAAGACGGAGCCGGAGTAGCCAACATTAAAATCGAAGTACCGCCCGGGAAAAGATACATTAGCAGATACAGATCCGTAGAACCTCAGCCACTTACGGACATTTTCTCCAAAATCCACAAGAAATTTCGCAAAGGTCTTAAGAACCACAGAGACCGTTCCATGGATGCTAAATGGCTTCAGGAAAATCTTGCATTTACTGGGGAAGTGTGGCTTGGACATCTTCGCTACGGTACGCACGGCACCAATGAGGTTGAAAACTGTCATCCAATGCTTCGTCAGAGTAACTGGAGAAGCCGGAACCTGGTGATGGCGGGTAACTTCAACATGACGAATGTGGACGAACTTTTTGGAAAACTGGTCTCACTGGGCCAGCATCCGAAAGAGAAAGTGGACACAGTAACCGTAATGGAGAAAATTGGACATTTTCTGGATGAAGAGAACCAGCGCGTGTTCGAAAGATTCAAGGGAATATATGAAAATCCGACACTTTCCGATGTGATTGAAGACAACATAGATCTTCAGCGCGTACTCTATCGCTCGTGCCGCGATTTTGACGGAGGTTATGCGATGTGCGGATTAACAGGCTATGGCGCTTCATTCGTGATCCGTGACCCTGCCGGTATTCGGCCCGCATTCTACTATGCTGACGATGAAGTTGTTGTAGTTGCTTCTGAAAAGCAGGCTATTAAAGCTGCATTCAATGTAGACTATGATCAGATTACAGAGATCACGCCAGGCTCTGCATTAATCGTCGATAAAAACGGAGAATATAACGAGTTTCCGATCCTGCCCCGTCTTGAAAAACGGTCGTGCAGCTTCGAGCGGATTTATTTCTCAAGAGGAACTGATCCGGATATTTATTACGAGCGCAAGCAGCTGGGTAAATTGCTGATTCCGCAGATCCTGAAAGAGATCAATTACGATCTCGAAAACACCATTTTCTCCTACATTCCAAACACGGCTGAAACTGCATTCCTTGGAATGATTGAAGGTTTGGAAGAATATCTTGCGAAAAAGCGCAAGCAGGCGATTATGGAGGGAATTCTCTTCGAAGAAGACCTGGAAAAAGTACTCTCTTTCCGGCCGAGAATCGAAAAGCTGGTAACAAAAGATGTAAAATCAAGAACTTTCATTACCGCCGACGCGCTGAGGGACGATATGGTATCCAGTGTTTACGATACAACTTTTGAGGTAGTTCGTAAGAATGTGGATACTGTCGTGATCATCGACGACTCTATCGTACGTGGAACTACATTGGAAAAGAGCATATTAACAATGCTTGATAGGCTGAAACCAAAGAAAATCGTAGTGGCTTCGTCGGCACCGCAGATACGTTTCCCAGATTGCTACGGTATTGATATGTCGAAAATGAAAGATTTTGTCGCATTCCGTGCAGTTCTCAAGTTGCTGGAAGAGAGAGATCTCGAATACTTGCTGGAAGATGTTTACACACAAAGTGTAACGTCTATTGCGACCAAAAATCCGTATCATACCAACTTTGTAAAGGCACTTTATGAGCCATTTACGGACGAGGAAATATCTCAGAAAATCGCAGAAAGCATTCGCCCGAAAGACCTGAACGCAGAGCTTTCCGTGGTTTTCCAAACAGTTGAAAACCTGCACAAAGCATGCCCTGATCACCTGGGAGACTGGTACTTTACCG
Organism: Dyadobacter crusticola DSM 16708; assembly: GCF_000701505.1. Taxonomy (GTDB): domain Bacteria; phylum Bacteroidota; class Bacteroidia; order Cytophagales; family Spirosomataceae; genus Dyadobacter; species Dyadobacter crusticola. The sequence continues at coordinate 198,639 of NZ_JNJB01000012.1, forward strand.
GAAACTACCCCACTCAGGGAGGTAACAAGGTGGTAAACAAAGCATTCGCTAATTCTTACGAAGGAAAGCTGGAAAGAGCATACTAATTCAGCAATACATTACAGATAAGCCGCTCCGGAAACAGGGCGGCTTATTTTTTTTAAACGCTGCATTCGCCTAAATTGCCGGCCAAAATAAACCTATAACCAATGATGAAATTTAACCTGATCCGATCTGTAAAGATCAACTCTTTTCTGATTGCATTCCTGCTTGTGGGCACAATCTCCCAGGCACAAACAACCACAGGAACTCTAAATGACCTTGCTTTTCTGGAAGGTCACTGGCTCGGCACTTACAATGGCGGCCCTATCGAAGCTTCGTGGACTGCACCTGCCGGCAACAACATTATGGGCTATATCCGCATGATCAAGGACGATAAGCCTGCACTTTATGAAGTATTTGCATTTGAACAAGGCGAAAAAGGCCCAATTGCCAGAGTGAAACATTTCAAGCCAGGATTGATCGCGCTGGAAGAGAAGAATGTTTCAGATACTTACAACTTTATCGAAGCTAAAAAGAACCAGGCTTTGTTTGAGAAAGATGATGTGTCTGTCAGAATCATCTACGAAAGACGCTCACAAAATCAGCTGGTAATTCAAAGAGGAAAGATGGAGAACAATAAATGGGAATTCGTCGACCTTTTTGTATTTAACCGCATCCCTTAACTTGTAATACCTCCGGAGAAAAGGTGATAGTTGCCAGGCAGCTGTCACCTTTTTTAGTTTTTAATAATCAGATAAACTCCCGCGACTAATAAAACAGCTCCCAGGATTCTTGGCAATGAAATCTGGTGAACAGCAAAACCCTGCAAACCAAAATGGTCAATTGCCATCACAGCCGCCATTTGTCCCGCCACTACCAGGCAGATCATATTTGCTGAACCAATGTGACGAATGATCATTATTACCGTCAACACATAAAAAGCGCCTAATACGCCACCCATAAACCGTGTCCACGGCACTTGTTTAATCTCGCCGATCGACGGAACGGGATTTTGATTAAAACAGGCATAAGCAATTAACAGAACTATCAAGCCCACCAAGAACGATACAATAGCCGCCAGGATCGGATTGTTGATAGACTCGCGAAGCTGCACATTGACGCCCGATTGTACAGCATTCGAAATGCCGATCAGGAATGCCAGGACCAGAAAAATCCAGTTCATTTTCGAGATTTTGATAAACATATTAGGAAGCCCGCCACTTTATTGTTGCAGCTCATTAAGATCATCGGGATCAACGGTTTTGAAGTGACCGTACACACGCAAAATAATCGCGAGTGCTACTGTAACCTCTGCGGCAGCAACCACCATGACGAACAATGCAAACAATTGTCCGCTTAATCGCTCCCCGTCATACCTGCTAAATGCAACCAAATTGACATTCACTGCATTGAGCATTAACTCGATGCCCAGGAGCATTCCGATAAAATGGCGTTTGGTAACAGCAATGCCTAATCCCACTGAAAACAATATCGCGCCAACTATCAGGTAATGGTAAATCGTAATGGAAGTCATTTGGCAGGATTTCGGTTCATAGCGAGGTAGGCGGCGCCCACAAGCGCTACCAGCAGCAAAATAGCCGTAATTTCAAAAGGTAACAAATGGCTCGTCATCAATTCAACTCCGATCGTCTTGATAGTGGATCGGTTTTCAACCGCTTCGCCGGCCATTCTGAAGTTCGCTGAGAAGATTATTCTGAGTAATACCAATCCGATACCGACACTTGCTGTTATCCCCGCGAGCTTGCGTGTAATCGGTACCTCAACACGATTGTGCCTGGTAGGATCGCTGTTCTTGACAGCCTTTTGCGTAAGCATGATACCAAAAATAATCAGTACCAAAATCCCTCCCACATAAATCATAATCTGAGACACACCTAGAAAATCGGCACCTGCAAGAATGAACAATGCACCTACTCCCAGAAATGCCAGAAAAAGCGCAAATGCACCATAAATCAGATTTCTCGAAAAAAGAATAAAGAGCGCGGCCAAAATCGCGATGAGGGAAAAGCCGTAAAATGCTGCTGCTTCCATATTGTTATCAAATTAAATCACAAGCACCTACTCTTTTGGCGGCTTCGGCTTCATTGTTGGTCTGAATGCAGGCTTGGCTGGCGCAGGAGTTTCCGCCGGCTCATCTGCCGCAGCTTTCGGCTTCATTGTTGGTTTGAATGCAGGCTTAGCAGGTGTAGCTTCGGTCGGTGTTTCTGAAACTGGCTTTTCCACATGCTCGTCAGCAACAGCTTTCGGCTTCATTGTTGGTTTGAATGCAGGCTTAGCCGGTGCAGGCGCCTCTGCCGCCGTTTCCGTAACCGGCTTTTCCGCATTCTCATCTGCCGCAACTTTCGGCTTCATTGTTGGTTTGAATGCAGGCTTAGCCGGTGCAGGCGCCTCTGCGGCCGTTTCCGTAACCGGCTTTTCCGCATGCTCATCTGCCGCAGCTTTCGGCTTCATCGTTGGTCTGAATGCAGGCTTTGCAGGTGCAGGCGCTTCGGTCGGTGTTTCTGAAACTGGCTTTTCCGCATGCTCGTCAGGAACAGCTTTCGGCTTCAATGTTGGGCGAAAAACTAGTTTTGGCGCTTGTGGTGCGTCAGGCTCAACAGCTGTATTTTCACTGATAATAGCACTATCAACAGGCTTTTTAGGTTTGAAAACCGGTCGTGCTGGCTTTGGCTCTTCCGCATTTGTTTCCGTTTGTACCGGCTTTTCTTCAACCTGTGATTTAGGCTTGATAGTAGGTTTGAATGCTGGGCGTGGCGCTGTCGGCTCTGTCTGCTGCTTGGCTTCCACAGGCTTGGCAGCAGCTTTTGCAGCTTCCTTTTCCTTTTGAAATTGTTCCAAAAGCGCCCGTTTCTCATCGGCCTGCTCAGGTGTAAGATTGGAATAATTGTAAACCATATCCCGCACATCAAACTCACTATAATCAAACGTTTTAGTCATTGTGAGACATTCCGTGGGGCAAACCGTCGTGCAAAGGCCGCAGTAGCAGCATTTAGCCATATCAATGTCAAACTTGGCAGCATACAACCGGATCGGCGATCCGTCCGAAGCGCGCCCAACCTCCTCAATTGCCCGGATAGGCTCAATTTCAATGCAATCCACCGGACATACTTTCACGCATTTATCACAGACAATGCAATCGTCTATTTCATTGTGAAGCCGGTAGCGCCCATTATCGGGAATAGGAATAGTTTCGAGCGGATATTGGATGGTAACCATTCCGTCCTGCTGTGAATAAAAATCACCAGAACGGATATCCACCTGCTTCCTCCTATTTCTCGCCCCCCACAAATGCCGGAGCGTCAGCCGCAATCCCGTCATTGTGGTGGTAATTCCTTCTGATATATTTTTAAAGTAAGTCGACAAGTCGTTTTTGATTATTGGGATTATACCCTATTGCAAAGATAGAGTAAGTGAATGAAAACAGACCTTTATAAAACTTGCGGATCACGATTTCAGTTCATTCATTTTCCTGTAAACTTCGTCTTTACAGACATTTATCTAAGATTTAAATGCAGGGTTTTTTGAATAACCAACAGGTACCTATCAGCTAATTGTTTCCTGTCGAAATGCTCTTTGGCGTATAAATAGCCATTGTTTCCCTGCTGCTTAGCAAATTCCGGTTTTTTGAGATACAAATGCACCTTCGCTGCCAGATCTTCGGGATGCTCAGGTTCAGCGAATGTACCTGCTCCGGCTTGCTCCACCAGTTCCCTCGATATCCCATCGATAGCGATTAACACCGGCTTTTTACAAGCGAAATAATCGAATGTTTTGTTACTGTAAACGGTCTTGAAAATCTCCGCCTGCTTCAACACCGACAAGCCCGCATCTGCCGCAAGAATGTACTTAAACACTTCACTTTTTGGTACTTGCGGAATGAAGGTTACATTCTTTAATTCTCTTTTTTGGACCTCATTCACCAGCATCTGTTTTTCAGCGCCGTCACCTACCAATACGAAATGGGCGCGGGTATCGGCGAGCAACTCCGCCGCTTCAATGATTTGCGTCAGGCAATTCGCCACACCATGAGCACCGACGTAAACCAGCACAAAAGCATCTTTAAGCCCCAATTGTTGCCTGAACGCATCTTTGTCAAAGTTGAGGTTAATTTTTTCCGACAATGCAAAGTCAGCCGCATTTGGAATAAAACATATTTTCTCCTTGTCTACATGCTTTTGATAAATTAAAACCTCCCGGAATGCGGGCGTAAGTACGTTGATCATCTGCGCCTTTCTGTACAAAAAACTTTCAAACCAATATGAAAAGCGGATCAACCATTTGCTTGTCAAAAGACCGGTATCTATCGCCGATTCCGGCCACAAATCCCTTACTTCCATTAAAAAAGGGATGCGCTTCAAGCAGGCGAGCAGCCAGCCCGAAAACCCGATGAAAAGCGGCGGAGATGTTACCAATACTGCATCGTATCGTTCTCTCGCGTAAAAAATCCCGGCGAAAATTGCCGATAATACAAACGAGAAATAACCCATCAACCTGCCGGAGAAGCCCTTATGATACTTTTCAGAAACATAACAACGAAGTACCCGCACACCTGCCGCATTGGTTGTATCTGTAAACCAATTTGCTCGCGAAGTACTTCCTGAACTCATATAATGCACATTGCCGGCCAGTACTGTCACCCGGTGGCCTTGCTCAATCCAGATCCTGCTCATTTCATTCCACCTCGATCCGCCACCTTCGTTGTCTCTTAGAAAAAACTGGTGTATCAATAGAATGTGCATGGTCAGTCAGTGAGTTTAGCAATTTCTGTCCGTATGTAGCTCCCTGTAAATGAGAATGACAGTTCAATGCATTCTGTTTTGCTGCCGTAATATTCGGAGAAGTACCCTGTTTGCTTTTTGGGAGCAATGCGCTCCTTTTTTGTATCAAATGCAGTAATCTGGTAATGTTCCAAAAATGCCTCATCGGGGTGCCAATACTGTTTTGACTCCAAACTTTCAGGCGCATTTTCGAGCCAGTCTTCCACAATCCAATGCAGCCGGCCAACTGCTTTTGTGACTCTTCTTCGATGGGTAATGGGTTTTCTCAGAAAAGTAAAACCTATGAATTCACCTTCCAAAACGCCGTTTTCTTCGCTCAGGAAGCTCCCGCCATTTGCAGTGCGAACCCATTGCGACCAGGTAAATCCCGGCCCTTTTTGCATTTGATCATACCCGCCCGGCACAACCGTGTTATGTGACGTTGTACCAGCGAAATAGGCCATCCACTTTCCCTCGGTGTTATAGGAATAAGTACCGGCATCCCGAAGAATATTCCGTCCGTCAACCCAGATATCCAGATGGAGGTTATCAGCCTGAAAAGGGCGGTCACAATAAGAGGCACAACGAAGTAAAGTGACACTCTGATCGTCGAGCAACACGTAATACCCTCCTGCTTCAAAGTGATGCATTGACGGCGCAAGAGCGCAGGAAGTTTTAGCTACAGCCGGCGTCCGTTCAAGACCAAACCAGTGTGCCTCCTCATCCCAAATACCGGTACCATATCGATCAGGCATATTCAAGAGCGTCGCCAATGCATTTAACTGTGGCCGAAAGTCACGATAATGGCATTCGGTCAAAGGAAAAAATAAGGCGCCGTCGTTGTTACCCAAGTTTGCGAGTTGTCCACTTTTTTCATCCTGGCACATTTGAAGAAATTTTGCGGTCTCGCCGGCTTTCTGGTAAGTTTTATCATCAAATCGATCGCCGTTCAACTCACCCAAGCGGAGCGCCCAGGTCAGCAACTGCACTGCTACTCGGTGATAGTTCATTGAGAATTGAATGTAAGTCCCGTCTTCAAAGATCTGAGTAGCGATTTCAGCCTGAAACCACTTCTTACCTCCTTGCCGCCAGGTACTGCTTTCCGGGAAAAACGGAAAAAGCAAGCCGACTGAATACAATGCAAGTGCTTCGGTAAGTGTGTGGTTGTTGTGCAGGACAAGTCGCGAATACGTAAAATGCGCAGCTACATGCCGCATTTGGGCATATATGCTTCTTATAATTCTGTCGAAAATGGCATTGCTCAGCTCGGGCGAATATTTATAATGATGCAGCGCGAAGATCCAATTGAGCACACGCAACGAAATTTCCTGACTACACACCCAATGCGGCCCGCGGTTAACAGGATTTTGATCAATCCAATCCTCAAGGCAAGCTAAAACAAACTTCGACTGGCTTGCCCCACCATGAAAATCAAACCGGATTAGATCGTACAAAAAGGTAAATCTTGCCTTTTCCCAAACATATTTGATATCTCCCGCTGCAGCAGATAAGGTTGGAATTCGCGTCCAATGTTGATCTTTGCGATAGGTAAATTGAGTCGTAGGATTCGTATGCCAATCTTTTACCAAAATCCATTTATTGGAAAAGAATAGTTGCTTTCCTTGTAAAATCCTGTGTACTTTTTTCTGCAAATCCAACTTGCTTATGCACTTCTCTTCCATTTTCGTTGACAGGAAAAAGGGTACTTTCAACTTCCGCCAATCGGCGAGGGTAACAGAAGATCTTAATTTATACCGATCTGGAAAGCGCAAGCGTAGCACACCGAGTTTACGGCAAATTTCGTAGATACTACGAAAAGCTACGTAGCGAGGGCCCATTTCCCTGAGAAAAGCCTGATATAGAAGTATGTTTCGAAGGATTTTCATCATACCTCAACCCATTGACCCACTTTCAAGCTCTCTACAGCGGCGAACGTTGCTCGTGTTGTATTAACAATTTCTTCTATGCTGATTTCCGGCAGATTTAGGTCTTTTTTGAACTGCAGGAATTTGGAGAATTGACGTTTGTGACCTTTGTCTTTACCTAAACTTAGTTTACCGAAATTTTTGAAACCATAACCGACCAAACATCTGAAATCATCGAGTACCAGCGTGCTGCCACCGGAAAATACTTCAACGCGCTCCTTCTGATAATGGCTGCTGCCGTTTGAAAAATAGTTGACAACACCCGTCGATCCATTCAAATACCTGAGCAGGATACTGACATTTTCACAATCCTGACCCGGTGAGGCTAGCATTGCATTGCTGCACACGGCCGTCACGCGACTGTTTGTCAGACAGGTGACCAGATCGATAAAATGGCAGGCTTCACCCAATATTCTCCCGCCACCAATTGCCGGATCTTTCAACCAGGAACCGGCTGGCAAGCTGCCCGCATTTACTGTTACCGTCACATTCATTTGCGCACCTGCCAACAATTCCAGCATTCTGCTCACATAAGGCGAGTACCGGCGGTTAAATCCCATTGAAAGGCTCAATTCAGCTTTCTGCTGCGCTTCAATAATCCGATCAAGCTCTTTCGGGTAAATGGTCAGCGGCTTTTCGACGAATACCTGCTTGCCCGCTTCCAGCGCTTTTATCACCAATGTTCCATGCAGATTGTGCCGGGTAGCGATGATTACTACATTGACGTCAGGATCAGCCAGAATTTGTTGATAGTCGGATATCGGATTCGCAACTCTGTATTGTTTGGCCAGATTATAGGCGCTCAATCCACCCGCACTCGCGATATATTTAATGGTAGCGCCTTTCAGATTTGGCAGAAGCGTCATCCTCACAAAGTTTCCCGCACCTATAATGCCGATCACAGGAGTCGATGATTTGCATTTGAAAGTTTTCAGTTCCTCGCGTTGCTGCTCATCAATGCGAGTAGGATAACTGATCATCGTAGCCAGGTTCCCCTTATCGTTTCGATCGTAAAAAGCTGGGATATCCTGCAAATCGATCGTTTTAGAAATCAACGATTTTACTTCTAACTTCCCTTCTTGTAACAGTCGTAATACTGCCTGAAAATTCCTGTTTTCAGTCCAGCGGACGTGGGGAAACGGGTAATCAATGCCGCGATCTTCATACACTTCATCATATCGTCCCGGCCCATACGAACAGGAGACCTGGAAGCTCAGTTCTTTTTTATAAAACTCACTTCTGTCCAAATCCAGTCCGGCAGTACCTACCAGCACAATTCTGCCTTTTTTGCGTAAAATGCGCGCCGCCTGACTGACAATGGAACTGGACTTTGCAGCTGTGGCAATGATAACTCCGTCTGCGCCGTGACCATCATTCAATGCCGATAATCCCAATTCAGGATCTTTGACACTATTATCAAAAACCATAAAACCCCGCTCCGAAGCGAATGCGCGCCGCTGGTGATCCGGCTCAATGCAGATAACGTGGCAACCATTGATCCGCAGCAGCTCCGCAGTAAGCAGACCGATTAACCCGAATCCCATTACAACGATTGTCTCACCTAAAGTTGGCACCAAAAGCCGGATTGATTGCAGGCCCACCGCAGCCAGCACAGTAAATGCGGCTTCTTCATCGGATACACCAGCGGGAATTTTAGCGACAAGATTCACCGGCACACAAACCACCTCGGCGTGGCATCCATTACTTACTACCCGCTCTCCCACGCGAAACCCTTGAACACCTTCACCGACTGCAATCACCTCGCCTGCCTGCGCGTAACCAAGCGGCACTAGCTGGCTAAGTTGATTTGAGATCAGGGAGAAAGTGTTAACCAATCCCTCTGATTTGACCTTAGCCAATGCAAGTCTGAACTTCCCTGGTTCGCGGAACGCCTTTGACAACAAACTGGCTTTTCCGAAACTGATGAGCATGCTTTCAGTACCCGCGGAAACCAGGCTTTTGCGTGTCCTGATCAGCACACAACCCTTGCGGACAAGCGGCGCCGGGACTTCGTGCAGCATTACTTTACCCGTGCGCAGGTCAAGAGCAAGTTGTTTCATCGTGGATAGTGTGTTAATAATTACCTAAATTTCAGCCTCACATTTTATTAGTAAACAGACCTTTTTAGCAATGACAAGAGCGCTCAATATCGGTATTATTGGTTATAAGTTTATGGGACGGGCACATAGCAATGCGTGGCTGAAAGCCCCTCAGTTTTTTGACATTTCCGTGAAACCTGTACTCAAAGCTGCATGCGGAAGAAATCAGTCGTCGGTTACGGATTTTGCTGAAAATTGGGGCTAGGAGGAGACTGAGACAGATTGGAAGAAGCTGATCGAACGCGACGACATTAACATAATCGACATTGCATTGCCTCAAAACCTGCATTACGAAATTGCACTTGCCGCAGCCAGAGCAGGCAAGCACATATTTTGCGAAAAGCCCCTTTCAATGAGCAGCCGGCAAGCGGAAGAAATGCTGAAAGTGTGCGAAGACAACAAAGTTGTGCATTATCTCAACCACAACTACCGGCGCGTACCCGCTGTTGCACAGGCAAAAAAAATGATCGAAGCCGGTAAAATCGGGCGGATTTTTCATTGGCGGTGCTGCTATCAGCAGGATTGGATTGTTGACCCGAAGTTCCCATTGACCTGGCAATTACAAAAAGAGATCGCGCAAGCTGGTCCGCAATGGGACCTTAATTCGCATGCGGTAGATCTGGCGCACTTCCTAGTGGGCGATATCACTTCTGTTTCCTGTCTTACCGCCAATTTTATCAAAGAGCGGCCACTGGCAAATGAAGGAACAGCCGGAAACCTGTCAGCAGAAGCCAGCACGACTGAAAAAGGGGAAGTAACCGTGGAGGACGCGGCTTTGATGATGGTACGATTTGAGAATGGAGCTGTGGGTTCATTTGAAGCGACAAGACTGGCGACAGGCAGAAAAAACCGTCTGTCATTTGAAATCTACGGCAGCGAAGGAAGTCTCGTTTTTGATTTGGAAAAAATGAATGAGCTCCAATACTTCTCGCGCGCTGATGATGAAACTGCGCAAGGGTTCCGGAACATACTTGTAACTGAATCTGCACATCCTTATGTAGGAAACTGGTGGCCTGCGGGGCACATTATTGGCTACGAACACGCATTTGTACATGCAGTAGTCGATTTCCTGAAAGCGGTGGATGAAAAAACCGCGATTAAACCCGATTTCTCCGACGGTTTGAAAATTATGCGCGTGTTGGAAGCCGGAATTCAGTCTGCAGAAAGTGGGCAGCAAGTTCATTTATAAAATTCCTGAACATGAACCGCTACAAACAATGCATTTCAATTTTGGCCAAATGCATTCTTCTGCTTGCATTGCTGACAAGTTCGGCGCAGGCACAAAAAAGCATTTATAGGAAAGACAATCTGATTGCCTGGTGCATTGTGCCATTTGACAGTAAAAATCGCGGCCCTGTCGAGCGATCAGAAATGCTTAACAAACTTGGCATTACAATGCTTGCCTACGATTGGCGAGAAAAGCACATTCCTGAGTTTGACAAAGAAATAGAGTCCCTGAAAAGTCACAACATCAAGTTGCAGGCATTCTGGCTGTATTCCGGCCCCAATCCGGAGAATGACAAAACTTTGCCGATTATTCTTGACGTGCTGAAAGGGCATGATGTCAAAACCGAAATCTGGGTTATGATCGCTGGAATTAAGGATCTGGATAAAATGACGCAACAGGAAAAAATCCAGGCACACGCGAAGCCGCTTGCTTATATAGCGGACAAAGCGGCCGGGATTGGCTGCAAAGTGGGCGTGTACAACCACGGTGGCTGGTATGGAGATCCGGAAAACCAGCTGCAATTGCTCAGGTATGTTAATAGGCCAAATATCGGTATTGTTTACAACCTCCACCATGCAGAAGCCGATTTGGAAACATTCCCAACCTTTTACCCCAAGATACTTCCGCATTTGCTGGCAATTAATCTGGCTGGTTTAAAGAAGGGAAACCCGGTGAAAGTAGTACCGGTCGGCCAGGGCGATTCTGAGCTGGAAATGATGCGGATTATCCAAAAGAGCAGCTACAAAGGTCCAATCGGCATTATCAACGAAGAATTCGCGCCGGATGCAGAAGAGGGATTGAAGATGAATATGGAAGGATTGAAGAAGATACTAGGTGAACTTGGTGACCAGGAAGGTTTGAAAAGCTACCGCAAGTAGAGGTACGACTGTCTTTGATGCAAGCCATTTATCTATTACAATAAAAATATTTAATTGTACATAATGAATAGTTGGCACCTTCGTTGACTAATTAAATTCCTCTTGATCAAAACCTTATCTCCATGAAAAACCTTACCTGCTTCCTCTTTTTCACTCTTATACTGGCAGGTAGCTGCCGCCCTCCGGTACCGCCCGACCCGGACACGTTCGAGATGCCGTATTTCAATGAGGTGAATATTAAATTTCAAGAAAATGAGATCCAGTGCCTGCTGGACCATTGGTATGCGAAGACTTATGAAGAAGAGCAGCCGATTGTTTTCAGAGTGATTAACGACTCGGCAACCTACAATGCATTTTTCAGCTGTAAGCCCGGGATTACGCCTCAGGCGATTGATTTCTCCAAAAATTCCCTGCTGATTGGTATGAAAGCAGATTTCGGTAAGCCGGTCAACTCACCTGTTAACATCCGCAAAATGGCTCAGAATCTTTCTCAGACAGCAAACGGCGACTATACCTTACAAGTTACAGTGACGGGCCGGCAAGGAGGCGCAACAGGCGGCGGCGAATGGTTCGGCTTTACCTCATTGGTACCGAAAATTAGAAGTAATGTAAAGTTGGAAATGAAGTATGAGTTTGATTGAAGTGTCAATAATTACGAATACTGAGCATTATTTACCTACACCTTCGCAACTGATACTTCTGCAGGTGTAGCTGATTCTACCGGCTCCTGCTCTGGGCCCAGAGAGTTCCGCTTTTGATACTTAATGCTTTGGGAAGCTTCTTTACATGGTTTTTCAATTAACCTGTAATATAAATAAGCTGCAAAGACGGAGACCAGGAGCGCTGCAAAAACCGCAGCGCTCCTGAGCACTTCATTATCAACAAACCGCTGGGTTATATTAATTACCCTCAATCCGACTAAAAAATGAAGCAAGTAAAGTGAATAGGAAATGTTGCCAAAAAAAGTGGTGAGTGATGTGGGCCGAAGTGGTATTAAGATAAGGGTTGATGTGGCTAGAATTACCAGCGCTTCAAAGTAACTATACCTATATAAGGTAAATGCAATCAGCACTGCACCACAAATCGCGAAATTGGTTAAAGTCAGCTTGTCGACAAGTAAACGATAGATGATAATGCCGGTACTGAAAAAAACCGAAAAGTTGAAAAGGTAATTTCTATCAAAATAAAAAGACAGGCCGTTGAACAGGATTAATGTAGTGATCCAAACTACGGGAATCCGGCTGCTGATTAATGGGAAGATCAATGCGATCACTATATAATACTGAAACTCGACCGCCAAAGTCCAGAAAACAGGATTAAGCCAATCTTTTCCGACAAAGGCATTCAAATAACCTACATGGGCAAAGACCTGAGCATAGTCGATTGAAAATGCCTTTCCTACATAGAATGGGGTAGTGGTAGTTAAGTAATTCAGGGACAACGCCAGTAGCACGCAAATGAGATACGGCGGCTCAATTCTGACAATACGCTTTTTGAGGAAAGTCCAGGCCTGGCTAAATGTGTAGGACGCTTTCGCCATTGAATACGGAATTACAAGGCCGGAGATGATAAAGAAGATTTCTACCCCGTAATGTCCATGCCTAAAAAGAGCTTTCAACACGTTTGTGTCTGATAAGAAATCCGCCCTATCTGTAAAGTGATAAAAGCACACCAAAAGCGCTGCCAGACCTCTCAGATAATCTAATGAGTGTAGATATTTATGCATGTATTATTGTTGATGGAGGTTCTTTTTTCAAAGATATCAAATAAGTTGAATATCAGTTACACAACCTAATGCTACATCAAGATCAAGGTGATTGTACAAGTCAAAATCAGATGCATTTGACTGGCTTTTGCAGTTCGGGAATTGCAAGATTAAAGTGAGATGGGCGCAGTCCGCAGCGATGGCTCCAATGTTGTATTACAGGCAGGAAATCAGATTGCGAGAAACAAAAATGTTGGCACGGCTTTAAACGAAAAAAAGGTGCTATTGCTAGCGCCTTTTGTAATCATGGGAGTTGAGGGATTCGAACGGCAGCGGCCGCCCGTTCCCGGCCCTCTGCTTGTAAGGCAAATGTTGATGCCGTTTCAAACGAAAAAAAGGCACTATTGCTAGCGCCTTTTTTATCTGTGGGAGTTGAGGGATTCGAACGGCAGCGGCCGACCGTCCCCGACCCTCTGCTTGGAAGGCAAATCTTAATGCCGTTTCAAACAAAAAAAGGCACTTTTCTAGTGCCTTTTCTATCTGTGGGAGTTGAGGGATTCGAACCCCCGACCCTCTGCTTGTAAGTCGTAGGCTCAGTATTTATCAGTGTTTATCAGCGATAGTTACTATTGGCCTATTTCGCTCATTACAAGTAACTTAACATCAAAAAACCAAACATTTCATAGCAAATATTAGTTATCCGTTGTAAGCGGTGTTTGTAAAAACGTTTGCAAATCCTAATAATCAATATCAAATCTATGGAACAATCAAAAGTTACGACAAAGGTCGTTCACGACACAAGACGTGTCAAGCAAAACGGCACCTACCCTCTTAAACTTAGAGTAACCTTTCAAAGGACGTACAAAGACTATCGACTAGGAATCGATTTGACGGAAGAAGATTTTAGGCAAATGGTGGGCGGTAGAAATCGAAACGATAGGCTGCGCGAAACCCGTCTTATCCTTCAAGCGAAAGAAAGTGAAGCTAATGATATTGTCAGAAAACTCCCTGTTTTCTCATTCAAAAACTTTGAGAAGGTTTTATTTGAAGGCACAACACAGAAGGCTAAGCAGAGTATCTACCATTTAATGGAAGAATATATTGGCGAGCTTAAGACTAAGCAACAGGTCTCCACCAGCAGCTGTTACCAAACTTCCCTTGGCTCATTTCGCTCATTCGCAAAAAATCTTCGATATGATCAAATTGACAAGGAATTTCTCGAAGGATACATGCAGCATATGTTAAGGGAAGGAAAATCTACAACAACGATTAGTATCTATCTGCGATGCTTTCGAACAATTGTCAACAGAGCTATTGAAGCAGGCTATATCCATAGATCCGATTATCCATTTTCAAAGACTCGATTTCAGATTCCTGGCGGCAGAAATATTAAGAAAGCATTGAAAATCAGCCAAATTGAAAAATTGTTCAATTATCCTACTGTCTCGGGGACAAATGAAGACAGGGCAAAAGACATTTGGTTGTTTTCCTATCTGTGTAACGGAATGAATATCAAGGATATTTGCCGACTGCGATACCGGGACATCAACAAGTCTACAATTACTTTCATTAGAGCTAAGACGGAGCGTACCTCAAGAGGTAATCTAGCTCAAATCGTTGTTAAGCCAGTAAAGGAAGCATTCGACATCATTAACAAATGGGGAAATTTGGAACATACTAAGGATAATTTTGTCTTTCCTTTCCTGAATGATTCAAGAAATGCTTTTGATGAAAGGCGAATAGTTCAGAATGTCACAAGGAACGTGAACAAGCATATGGCACGGATAGGCAAGGCACTTGGTTTTGATGGCATATTGACCACCTACGTGGCAAGGCACTCATATAGCACAGTCTTGAAACGGAGCAATGAGGTTTCGATTGATTATATATCCGAAAGTCTTGGTCACAAGGACAGGAAAACGACTCAGCACTATCTTGACAGCTTCGAAGAAGAAGAATTGGAGCGTTATGGCAAGCTTCTTGTCGCGTTCTGACACCAGATTTCATACCTCAAACGAGAAACGGGAAATTGCATCACACTTTGTCTTAAAGTGTTTTGTATTTTCGGTTTCTTGATTTTGGTGAGTAACTCTAACTTCTCTATAATTATGACACCTCAGTTAAACGAGATTGATGAGGTATTGGAAGACATTGACACCTTTTTTACTCCTACCAACTTCAAAAGGTGGCTACTGACTGCAGAAAGTGACTATGAAAACAATTTACTTCTCGCACTGATCGAAGACGCCGAACATTTCTCATCCATACCCACGTCGCAGGACAGCACAGACTCAATTCGCACCTACCTGTCAAAAGCTCCAATTGAACCAAAACTAGCTTTAAGATTAACTCTTAACACTCATATTCGGAAGTTAACGAGAATTTCACAGAATAAACTCACCGAAAATTTAGCGTCAGATTTGTATAAACAACAACTTGTCAATTATATATGCCATAATATAAAACTGCTTGCAGTAGGATGTCAGTCGGAAGTAGTTTTCTTACCATATGTCGACATTATATGGGAAACTTTAAGAAGCTTCGAAAATTTCATGGAGAGACACTATGGATTAAGAGCAGAGCCTGAATCTTCTTTGCAAACTCGATCAAACTATTCGACAGTCAATACAGAAACCATTGTGTCACATCACATTGACAGAATATTTGCTCATTTAACCCAAAAAAGCTCCGGCTTACCTGGCGATCTTACACCGGCAGAATACCTTCAGTTTAAAGACTCGTTACTAAAAACAATTCTACCGGGAGACGAAGCCCCCAAGGTATACAATTTTAAAACTCCAAGAATCTCGGGCGAATCGCTGAGATACTCATTTTCACTTTTAGCGGAAGCATTGAATGATGATACTCCTACCATGCGGATCACCCTAGCTCGGTATTTGAAAACATATTTCGATAAAATGAAAGAAAGAGTACCAGAAGTACTGGCAAAAAACTTCGCGAAACCAAAACCAAAGGGATACCATTATCTTGATGAAAGTCAGTGAATTACTTAGAAACCAAAAGTTCACCAAAAGTACCAAAAACCCTACATTGAAAAGCTGGATATTTTTGAACCATCATTCAACGAAGAATGTGTTTAAAAATGTTTTATGCAAAGCGAAGAACAAAAGCTAGATCAGATTCTGGCACTTCTAGAAAGTCTCGTTGGCGCCGTTAGCCAAGCTCAGTCCAGCTCCACACGCCTCCTAACTATTGACCAAGCAGCTGATTTAATTTGCAAATCAGTCCATACAGTTTATGGATTAGTATCTCGTCGCAAAATACCTCATCACAAAAATGGGAACAAACTGCTTTTTGAAGAATCTGCACTCCTCGAATGGGTAAAGGCTGGATCAAGACCTTGTCTAAGAGATTAACAAAAAAGGGTATGTTTGACAAAAGAACACGAAACGGATTCGAAGAGCTTGAAGAAGCTCTCCAATTATTTAGAACAAGCCGAGACAGTCAGTTTGTTCCGCCTGTAGTCGTAAATCAGACGAAGTCAGAAAATGTCCCTAAGAAGCGAAGCGCGGTGGTGCCACAAAATTTAGATCTAGATAGCTTAGTTAAGAATATAAAGCCTAAGGGATTTAGGCCAACACTCGATCGATTATATTATCTAGTAGGACTTTTAAGTGAAATGCATGCGCGAAACCGACGTATTGGGTCGAGTGGTATAGATGAGTACCTGAGCTTTGTTTCACTTTCCTCTCAAATATTGAAACCTAAAATCCATAACTATCAAATGTATCTAGAATATCTAATTGATGCTGGAGTTTTGGAGTGTGATAACCAATATATCGTTGGAGGAAAGTCAAAAGGATATAGGCTTACCAGTACTTACAGAACTTCCGGAAGATTACAGCCGATAGATGAACCGAACCTCTTTGATGATACGAGAAAACTTCGCGACGATGTACTAGTAGACTCAACCCTGAAAGTCCAATATGATCTCTTAATGAATTTGGAACTCGATTACACTGGAGCTATGCAATATTTAAATGACTGTAGAGCGTCTGAAATTGAAAAGTCAAAGGAGAAAAAACATGCGGCTATTCACCTGAGATACAACTCTTTCCTAGTGATGATAAAAAATTTTTTTGACAAGAATATATATATTGGCAGAGATGATTATTCTGGACGAATACACTCCAACTTGACAAATATTAAGAGTGAGTACAGGCACTTTCTAAAATATCAAGGCTGTAGACTAGTGTCGATTGATCTATCAAACACTATGGCGTTGATAACTTTAATGCTTTTAAGGTTGGATTTCTATGAGGAGACTGAAAGCAATTTGGTAACGTTTAAAAATATAAACTCAGAGAGTTTATATAATTTGAAATTCTTCGATATTAATACTGATAAGTATTTATATTCTATTATGTGCGGGAGTTTAAAAACTCCCGCAATTGAAGAGGAGTTGGCGGAGTTTTCAAATATTGTCACTAGTGGTAAATTTTACGAAACAATGGTGACACATTTCGCAGAGTACCATGACGTGTATTATTCGAGGGAGCAAGTCAAAAACCTAATGTTTCTTGTTCTTTATTGTCGTTCAGACGAAACTCGAGATTCGATACTTTTCAAGAAAACCTTATTTGATGAGTGCTATCCGACTATCGGTGCGATATTGAATGGATGGCGCGAACTCGGAGAAAGCAATCTACCTATGCTCTTACAAAGAGTAGAAGCGCACATTTTTCTCGACTGCATTTTACCAAGAATTTCTGAAAGATGTGGCGATATTCCTATCTTTACGCTGCATGACAGCATTATCACGCTTGAAGAGTTCGTAGATGAGGTGCAGAACATTATGTATGAGGTGATATTAGAAAAAACTGGTGTTTCCTGTGCTCTTAAGACGGAAATGTGGAGTCCAGATATGATTTTAAAAGATTGAAATGAACTAAGATATAATTTTTTTATTCGCTTGTAGCTAAAAGTCCTGTCCAACAAAATCTGGTAAATTTTCGACACGACAGGGAGTAAAGTTCGGCGCCTACGATATACGTGGGCGTTGCTTTGCTTTTGTCGTGAAGGCTTACCAGAGCCGTGTTGGACGAAGTAAATGTAACGTTCCACGTTTTTTATGAGCTTATCAGAACTAATTTCACCTCAACCCCCACCTTCTGATGGAAATCGCATTTTGCGGGTTGCCAACCACTTATGGACACTGACAGAGCAATTGTCAGTGCCGTTCGATTTCAAGGAGAATCATGTCCTTCATTCTCGATTAGAGATCAGGCTCCTTGTATCATACTTCACCTTATGGGAGCTTCGCCAATTGGGCTTCATACCAGATCTAGAAGAAATATGTGCCGCATTTCTGAAGCATCCCTATTACGAGATTGCCAAGATTCGCAGGAGTGAGATGTTTAGGGTCGCAACATACGATCTTCAATCATCAAGGAAGACTGCAAACGATACCAAACATCGCGATAGCATTAATGCAGCAGTTGAAGATGTCAATGTCTTCATTCAAACGCGTGACTATTTTTATACACGTTACTTCAACGAGTTCTTTGGGCCGCGCCGTGTCTTACCGTTTCAGCCGTTATATCTAGCATATTACTTCCCTTTGTGCCATTTAGGGAACTTAGATCCAAATGACGACTACTCCAATAAAGTCAATCATAAGTTAGCACAAGTCGTTGCTGAAAAGCTCGACTTTCTTCACCGAGAAGTTATGTTTAATCTTTTTATGGAAATACCAAATCTTATCTCATGATAACAATTCTAGTCATAGCTGTGATAGGAATAGCTGTCTATCTATACTACAAACACCTGGATGAATCTACGGTTACTGTGGAGAACGCGTTTAACCTCGCTAATGAGTATCACGATAACGGCGACTATGTCCAAGCGATACATCAGTATACAAAGGGGTTGGAATCTGCTCCCAGACACTATCAACTCTGGAATAATAGAGGCGAGGTAAAGTATCAACTTGGCAGGTTTACAGAAGCATTAGCGGACTTTCAAAAAAGTGTCGAATTTGAACCGAGTAGGTCGATTAATGTTAGGGCTTACGGTAATATCGAAAAATGCCTGCACATGATCAGCAAACTAAATTGATGGTAATTAACGATCAAGTGCAGATACGCCGCTCAGAATGAACAAATGAGGGCATTAAATGCAAATCTGCTTATTACGACTAACCTAACGACGTCGAGATCAGTATAGATTATTATTTTTGACATGTTGCTCTCCATAAACGTGAGATGAGCTTTGGGTATTAAAGCACTCCGCTCTGGCAAGCTTATTAGAATGGTCAAATATCGTCGTTTATCATCATTGTTATGAGGTTCTTTCTCGGCATTGATATCTCGAAGCTTTCCTTGGATCTAGCCTTGTTAGATTTGTCGGAGAACTGCCTATTAGCAATCAAGCTAGAGAATAATTATTCTACGATAAAACAATTTTTCAATGGATTGCATCGGACGCATAATGTCCGACCTAAGGAATGTCTGATTTGTGCGGAAGATATGGGTGTCTATGCGACGCACTTAATGGCAGTAGCGCAAGACAAGACACTTTCGGTGTGGCTTGAGTCACCGTTGCGCATAAAGCGCTCATTGGGAATTCAAAGGCTTAAAACAGATGCGTATGATGCGCTTCAAATCGCCAGATATGCTCGTAGAAACTTTAAGGATGCGAGAATATGGGAGCCTCCACGCCCTTGCATTCAATCGTTAAAGTCGCTGTCTACAATTAGGAAAAGGCTTCAGAAAGTTTTTAAAATGCTTACTAACAGTGACAAAATAGATACCTTCTTTTTGCCAAAGGAACAGTCTGGAATGTTGCGCGAATTTTCTGAGAATTCGGTAACGGCTGTGGCTCATGATATCAATAAGGTCAACGTCCAAATAAAAAAAATCATTTCTGAAGACCTTTCTTTGCGTCGGCTGTTCGAGATCGTAACATCTGTTCCCGGAATAGGGCAGATCACAGCTCTTGAAATAATAGTTAGTACTAACGAGTTCAAAACAATTACAAGTGCTCGCAAGTTTGCCTCGTATTGTGGAGTCGCTCCATTTAAACGGCAATCAGGGACAAGCTTGTTGGGAAGAAATAAGGTATCTCCTCTTGCGGGAAAGGAATTAAAAAGCTTACTTCATCTCGCTGCCTTGATTTATGCGCGGAGCGATAAGTATTCATTAGGACGATACTATCTCCGGAAAACAGCAGAAGGCAAAAACCGGATGAGCGTCCTGAATGCCATCAGGAACAAGATCATACATCGAATATTTGCTTGTGTCGAAAAGGGGCAAATGTTTCAAGATACGAATGACATGTGACCTATGCGTACGAATTGCTATCACAGGTAGAAGGTGTAACCTAGATTTATTATAAGCTTACCGTACGCAGTGCAATGATGACGTGATATACTATAAAAAAGAATAGGTATAACCTGCGGGCTTTAACAGTAATCATCGAGTTGCGGGTCACCCTCTTTAACCTCCGGATATTTGAAATGTACCGAAGGTAGAAAGAAGATTACATACCGACCTTCAGTGAAATTAAATTTTTAAATATTAACTCTTTGAAGAGTGCCTTAAATTTTCAATCGTAAACCCTATTGTCTAGGACCACGTCTATGAAAGATATATACACCAGCGCTAGAACGAGCAGAATCGTTAGGATAAGATGTTTGCTTATGAATAAGAAAATGTTCGTTTCATTAGACTTGAATTCACTCAAGCATCTCGTTGTCTCTTCGGAGACTTTGCAGCAACAAACTGGCGTTAACGTCAATGAGCTGGAATTATTAACTGGGTTGTTTGTTACGTACAGTGTGGATAGAAGTGGCAAAATTGCCTACCCGCATTCTGATGAAAAAATGAAATTTTTAGATCCCATATATAGTATTCAGCTCCAGGATTCTCTGGAAAAACAAAAAATTGCCAAGTCGGATTTACTTTTACCTTTTGAGAAAATAGTCGATGTAGGTTTCTTTCATAAATTTGGTAGAATTAATGTTCGGCTGTCTACTGACGTTAATACATACTTTATGCCAGATTTTGTGCTAAACCGTGATAGTGGCTTACCTCTGCAATTACAGCATCACCTTGACGGATGTTTCTTATACCCGGAGTACTTTAAAGTTGGGGAAAGTTTAGGTAACGGAAAGGTCAATACAGCGGAGATGAAGGCAGTCAAGAAGTACCATATTAGATACTCAAAGTCCTTTGACGGCTTGCCAGAACAGTCAAACACTCCTTCTAAAAAAAATATCTATATTCCAAATTCTAGACGCTCTCGTGATGAGTTAAATGAGTTTTATGAATACTCATCGACCGGAAATAATGATTGGGTTAAGGATATTTTTGATGATGCCTTCGATGGTCAAAAAGATGCTTGGGATGACTATGATCAATAAACAACGAAATAAAAGCTTACGGGCTTAATCGTTGAATTAATAATCAAATTAATCAGATTTAATTACTTTTAATTAAATCTGATTATTGCAGCTATCAGTGCCAATTACCTTATAGTTATGTAACTTGTGACAACCAAATTATCATCCTGAAAGTCACTAGCAAGTTATCATTCAATTTCTGATTTCTACTTCAGACTGCGCTCAATCATCCTCGAGATATCTACGGTTTTCGTTGATGGTTTGAATAATCTCATTCATCCAAATGAGATACCGAGGATTATTTACTTCCTTCTGTATTGTATCTCGTGTCTGCCGTAGATTCTCGACACTCTCAAAAAGAAGGACGTGTTCGCCGTTCACAAAAAAATCATTAACTTTCTGTACAATAGAAACTAAGTGACTTTCTCCTAAGCCAGATTTATTTGCTAGTTTGACAAAATACTTTGGAAACCTTTTATCAAATGATAGAATATTACTATTTTGAAAAATTAAAGCTGTAACTATTCCTTCAATTAAGTATTCACTAGCATTGGTTTCAATTAGGTGATTAACGTAGTTGGATGCACGAGTAGCATTGTTCCGAATGCATTGACCTATTAGTATCCCAAGATCTAAGCTCTGCTGTGGTTTGAAATAATCAATCACATCAATTGACAATAAGAAGTCAATTGCCAGTCCATTATTAGCATAGCTTGAAGTGTCTAAGAGTGCTCGTGTTCTTTCAAAAACCTTACTTTGATCAGGATAATATCTATACACATTTTGCAATGGAAATTCGCTCAGCTTCTCTTGGAATATCTCTGAGCTTTCTTTATCAAGCAACCCTTTCAATTCAATTTTATGAACTATTTTTATAAGTGTAAGGGGCTGTAAGCAGTTTTTTAATTGAAAGTATCTTATTAGCACTTTCTTAGTTTCCGAATCAAAAAGATTCCAGGTTTCGTCATCTATACATCCATACCAGACTGTAAATGGAAAATCAATGGCTTTATTATATAAGGGAAGTTTTGCGCATCCTTCAGGGCCTAAATGAATCAGTAATTCGATAAGATAGGATCTAAATCTCTTCGCGATATTAAAATCGATTTCAGGGCTAGCTGATTCAAGTAACGGGTTTGTCGGTTCAATATCTTTACCTAGCTCATACAAAAGAGTGTTGAAGGACCATTGCTGTATAGCAGGGTCAATACGAACAATAAATGGTTGGGCTGCCAAGCGAATTCCCGCAATTTCAGACGGATATAAGTATGCTTTGTTTGAAAGATCAGAAATCTGTTTAGTTATGTGGGGCTTTTTATAGAATAATGGTTTTGAGATAACTGCTACAGCAATGCGGATTATGTGTAGCACCGCTTCATTGGATGGCTGTAATTCGTACGGGTGTGCAAATATGCAACGTTGACTCCAACAGTACTCTAGATCTGTATTTTCAAGTTCCGAGATTACTGAAATCAATTTTGCTTTCTCAACAATCAACATATCAGCTGATTTTTTCTGGCTCTCCTGTCTCAATATTGCTTCATAGGCGGACTTTGCATTCGCCTCACCAAGAGTTTCATATTCACCGATTCGTCTTCTTAAAAACTCAATTATAGAAATCCATGTAAGTATATATGCAGCTCGATTAGCGTTAGCGAGAAAGCATACTTTTACTTCATTTAAGATCACCAAGTCTTCCTCGATCGAAATAGCCTGAAGTAGTAACTCAAAGTGCTGTTTTTTTTGACGCAGGGTCATCGTTGCTGCTATGTAAATCTATATTATGAGCGGTAAAGCTTCGTTGAAACGCTTATAGGATATCTTCGAGATGTGCGATGTCAAATATTGTATCGGGCAAGGCAAAGACTGCCTGATTTATTTCGACGGCGTTCCGGGGTGGAGTTTTTAATGGGAATTTTGTCAATCCATTAAGCAGCCTATGAATTTGGAATAGTGGCTCACCATTTCGTATTTGAACCAAATTCACATTTGCGTTTTTGGCAGTTTCATGGATTCTTGACCTCGGCCCCACCACATCATATAGCACAATGTCGTTTCTGGCCATTCTTCCAATTTTGTCTTCTATGACTTCCTGGTTACCAGCAGCAATCAGCCCAACCTCGATCCTTACTCTTCCACGTTTGGTCTCTACCTCAGCATCAGCTTCACGTTCTACTTCATTATCTCTACCAATATTAATCCAAAAATTTTCGCCCTCCGTAAATCCTAAAATTGTTAATAATGATTTTATTACAACTTTTTCTAGTTGCTTGCCAACTTTTGATTTATCGGAACCCCTAATGTTAAGTGTTGCGGCGCCGCCAATCATTAATAGCCAGGCTAGATCTGCACTATCCTCACGATCAATTCTTGTAAACAGCAGCTGTATGTCCGCTGCTAGGTTTCTTAATACTTCTGGATACTCGGCAGATGATAGCCCAAGATTTGTAGACGTTTTAGCTGTTATCCCTAACAGCCAAAAGATTAAATTCTTTTGTTCAGTGGTTTTAGATCTTGTTTGCTGAAGGTCTTTTAGCAAAGACTCCTGCCAAGCCCCTTGCCCAAATTGAGTCTTGGCAGATTGAACTACGTCCATTATCCAGAGATACGTGAGTAGCAATTTTTCCTTGGTGTTCTTTTCTGTCAGTAATCGATAATTTTTTCCCATAAGGATGTGCTCGGTCAGCTCTCTTAGAGCTCCATTCGAATAGGCGTTGGATAGCGTTACATTATCGTCAAGCCATCTTTTGTAAGTAGCAACGTTATATTCCATCTTTGATTAAATCGGTAAACTCCTCATCGATATTGAAATCAACTCGGATGTTTGAGGTATTTACTTTTGAAATTGAGTCCTTCATCAATTTAAAGTACTTTACTTCTCTATCTACTAATAGAAACCTTCTCCCCATTTTAAGCGCAACTTTTCCCACCGTTCCAGACCCGGCGAAAGGATCCAATACTAAATCATCAATAAATGAGTAGTATCTTATAACCTTTTCAACAAGCTCCTCTGGAAAAGTTGCAGGGTGAAATTTATTGAAACTTGGGTGGATATGCCAGATATTTGTTCGATCATATTCCCCCAGTATTTTGGAGTCCTTTACCAAGTTCTGATCATAATGATTCCTGATATTCCAGTCGATAAGTTTATCGGTTTTCTTTCGATAGACTAAAATATACTCAGTTACTGGTACGGGTTTGTATTGTAATGGTTGTCGATCGGCTGCGAACCGTCTTCCTCTTCCAATATTCCAACCAGCACCTTCGGGCTTTACCCAGAAAATGTCGTCAACGAACTCCAGCCCTATACTTTCTAGAATTCGATGGATATCAAAAGGTATCGCCATTCTCTTTGACGAAGTACTTCTTGATATTCGTTTGATCAAAACGGGAGATATATTTACAACAAAAAACCTACCTTCAGATAATATGGAGGTACATCGGAGAAATATCCTACGTAAAAAGTCGAGGTATTCCTGATAATCAACGTATTCTGAATACTCAGGCTTTGCATTGTAGTACGGCGGAGACGTAAATACTAATTGTGCCGTATCTGGCGGAAATTCGTCTAACACGTCTATACTATTTCCTAAAATTACTTTATTAGGCACAGGCGCTGGGTAAAATAGTCTCGTTTTATCTTTGGATGCTGTTTCGCTCTTTTCAGGGTTCTTGTGAGCTTTAACTCGCTCTACAATAATGTCTTTTTGAGTAGTATCAGTTATTCTGTCGACATTTCTGGTAATACAAACCTCCCCTATAAGGACAAGCTTGGAATTTTTTGTATTTAGGGGTACTCTCCATAGATCTGTTCTATCGTCATACTCAGGTAAACCAGTTGTAATTAAGTTAGAATACTCAGGTAAATTTTCCTCCACCCATTTTAAAGCTATGTTCCTAGCTCTGTTCGTTGTGCCTCTTTCAAACTTTAATGCCATCTATTCGATTATATAATTTTGACTATGAGGCTTTTAGGCCATTTGTATTTAAGAATATGTTAGGTTTTTGATCCATTCGCATCAATACATTGGATATGCGGCTAAGACGATAAGCTCTCATGTTCATCAATATCAACAGATACTTACGCATGTTAGAACTTCCGGGTCTAAGTTATAGAATTGTGCCAGCATAAGGTGCGTGTGATATTGATAAAAAGTATTTAAAAGGACTCTTACGGGTTTGTCAAACTCTATAATCTTATGCTGCTGAGCATACTACTAATAAGCCGAGGGGTGCGTCTATATGAAGGGGCGTACCCCTTAATGAACAACCCCCCATCAGTATTTACGGATCGGAGTGTGCCCCCCAGGTTTGTGTGAAAAGAGATTGGTGTAACGGATAAAATGACTTTTCAAACAAGGTTTTGAAAAATAAACCTACCAACTTACTGAATATTATAGCAAATGTGCTTATTAAAGTAGGTGAGAGCAGCTTAAACTATCGATCTACGGCTGTTTTACGAACCGAGCTAAGGCAGCATCAAGATTGGATGCTAAAAGCCTGCCAGACAAAAGAAATCACACTGATCGTTCTAACCAAATCGATGCTTGACCATCTAGATTACTATACCTAAATTCGAAAACATCAATAAGGATATAAATGCCTCTGTTTGTGAAATTGTTTGAAAATAAAAAAGCACTTAGGAGTTTTGTCTCGTAAGTGCTTGATTATCTGGTGGGAGTTGAGGGATTCGAACCCCCGACCCTCTGCTTGTAAGGCAGATGCTCTGAACCAACTGAGCTAAACTCCCTTTTTCCCGTCGTTTGGGAGTGCAAATATGTGCGACTAAATCTAGGTCTGCAAACTTTTTTAGAAAAAAATTTAAAAAATTTTACAAGCAATTGAAAATCAATATACCTACTCGAAGTTCAAATAGAGCGTCACCGTGTGAGTTGACATTCTACTTATGCCCGATCCGACAGAATTTTGAGTTGGCTGAAACATATTTGTCAAACCATGCGAAAATCGCAGTTCAGGGGCGAATTTGAAGAACTCAAAAAACTGCTCGTAACCTACTCCATAATCTATCGAGAAGTCTGTCGACTTAGTGTCCAGCTTTCCCGAGCCGCCTCCGCGATTTCGCTTTACGTTGGTCTCAACTCCGAAAGTAACCCCTGCCAGCATATACATGCGCGAGTTGACCCGACGCAGCGATTTGTATTTCAAAAGCAATGGTACTTCTATCCAGGTCGACTCCCGCTTTTCTATCCGGTCCGCAGCATTTGGATAACTGAACTTAACCTGTCGCTCATACAAAGAAACCGATGGGGTTGTACGAAGGTCAAAATGGTCGGTCAGGAATGCATTAACGATAAATCCCATTCGAAAGGACGCCTGCGTAGGAGACTGAATGACAAATGCAGAATCCTTATGCAAAAAATTGTTATTGTGCCTGATATTAAAGCGAGTGAATGGTACCGCGAACAGTATTCCGTAATGAATGGGCTTGTCGTCGTAATATTCCAGGTGCTTTCTCCTGTAACCTATACCCTGCGCCATGCAATCCTGCGCCGCGATCAGCAGCATGAGCATTCCTAATATTACTTTTGCCCGATGTAAATTGAACAAATCCCGAAGGTAAGTGATATGCATTTGGTATTAGTAAAACCTGCTTTTCTATAAATTTCCAGGAAAGCTTCTCCGTCGGGAAACGCCTGGACCGATTCGGGCAGATATGTGTAAGCCGAACTATCCTTTGAGACGGTCTTTCCTATGATTGGTAATATGTATTTGAAATAAAAATTATAAAACTGCTTAAAAGGAAAGCTGCGCGGCTTTGAAAACTCTACTACCACGCAATTTCCTCCCGGCTTCATCACGCGGTTCATTTCTGTCAGACCAGCCAGCAAATTCTGAAAATTCCGTACTCCAAACGAAACGATAATTGCGTCGAAATAATTGTCCGCAAAACTCAAACTTTCCGAGTCGCCCTTTTGCAGCGTGATCACATTTTGCTTGCCGATTTTGGCAATTTTCTCGCGTCCGACGGCGAGCATTCCTTCCGAGATATCTACGCCAATAATACGCTCCGGATTCAGCGAAAGCGCCTCGATAGCGAAGTCGCCAGTACCAGTGGCAATGTCCAGTATAACCTTTGGTTGCTGCTTTTTCAGCAGTTTGATCGCTCGTTTTCTCCAATATATATCCACGCCCGCGCTGAGTACGTGGTTAAGCAAATCGTATTTTGGCGAGATGTTGTCGAACATTTCGGCAACCTGCTCTCTTTTGCTGCCCTCCTTGTCCTTGTAAGGTACTACACTCATTTTCTTTTCTGATAAATGCAACTATGAACAAAACTAACAGATAATTGCGGTTTCGCGTTGACGGGAGTGCTGTATTTACGGTAAGTGGCTGACGAAAAGCGTAAACCGTCGTCTAAATGGGGACGCAATCTTTTCACATCTAAAATCCCATTCTCATGCACCACTTGTATCTGCTCCTGATCCTCTGCTTTCTGCAACTGGATGTTTACTGTCAGAAACCTTTGCACCCTTATTCTTCCAATGGGATAAGCGGGAAGAAGAGTTACAACCGGAAACAGGAACGCGACATTTTCATCGGAGCCGGCAGCGGCCTTACGCAGTTCTTCGGAGAGCTGAATGGACAGGATATGCGGAGTATGCTGGGTGTGAATATTGGAAAAGCACTAACCAAAGAATTTTCGGTCGTAATCAATTTTACTGCTGGAAAAATTGGCGGGGAACAATTGCCCTTTTTCAACTCGTACTTTTTAAATGAGTACAACTCCATTGAGCTGCTGGCTAAATGGGATCTAACAGAACAGTTCAGCACGTTCGAACCCGGACCTTTGCACTGGATGGTGTACGGCGGCATCGGTCAAATCTATTTCAGTGCGAATGCTTACGACCTGGACAACGGCAAGCTGCTGCGGTTTACCAACAGCAAGCTAAGTGCACGAAACCCGCTATTCCTGCGCTGGGGACCCGCAAGCGGACCGACAGGTATCAAAAGGACAAGAGAGGGTATGCTTCCGCTGGGCACTTCTTTGGAATTTGCATTGTTGCCTGCATTGAAAATAAGTGCCGACTATCGCTTCTATTTTGTGAGAACAGATAAAATGGACGCGACATCGGGACGAAGGCTGATCAATCCGGAAGAAAGCGAGTCTTACAGCGACACTCCGAATGACAAGTTCAGTTTTCTGGGAATTTCACTTACTTACCACTTCGGCAAACTGAGTAAAAAGCAGCAACGCAGCAAAAATGGCAATTAATTACAAGCTATATCCCTCTATTCTTAATTGTTTCGACCGGTTTGAAAAAGGCCATTTAACTGAACAAGAGCTAATTGACCGGATCAACCGCATTCCTGTGCCGCAAACAGAAGCGCAGCAAAGAGGGGTTTCGTTTGAAGAAGCCGTTATTAAAGGAACAGACGAAGAAATGTTTGATCCCGAAGTGCTGGACAAGGTGCGTGCATTACTTCCCCGGCCAATGCTACGGACCCAATTTTACTGCGAGTACCAGCTGAACAATGTACTGCTCTACGGTTATGTAGATGTTTTGGGTAAAATGTTTGCGGCGGACATTAAAACTACAAGCAACTATAAACCAGGACAGTACAGTCAAAATCACCAGAACTTCTATCTCCCTGCATTAAGGGCAAAAGGTGTACGCAGCCTGCGCTACATCATCACCGACTTCCAGCAGGTTTACCAGGAAGATTACGATCACGGGCTCGATCTTTCATTGCAGGAAATGCAGGTTAAGTCATTTTGTGAATTTCTGGAAACGCACCGGGAGGCAGTCACGGATAAGCGGATTTTTGGAGGTTAGCTCGTCCAGATTTTGTCTTGTTTCAGACAATGTTGTAGAAAACTCTTCGCTGACATTTCAGAATAACCGCTGACAAAACACTCCGCAGATTTTGCATTCGCAAATTTCGCCTGGGTTTCCAACATCAACTCGATACCATCAGAATTGGTCACGAATGTTTTGATACAAACAACTTCGTCCCCTGCTTCATTGCAATCGCGATGGAGGCAGATTTCGGTTTGTCTTTCAGGGAGATGAATGATTTTAAAGTTCATAGGATGTATATAGTTGCTGAAAAGATTTTTCCGAATGTAGATCAGTAATATAGGATTGTGCACAACGGATCAGTTGTACCGTAAGAATTTATTTGAAACAGAGCTTAGTTTAGCTTATACCCAAAAACTAAACTTACACTTTACTTAGTTTAGTTTTTACTATAAAATCTAAACTAAGAAACTTTTTAGTTTAGATTTAATCGATTTTCTAAACTAAAAAGAACTTAAAGCAGGGAGCGTTAATTAAGGTTATTACAACAGTCGCAACCTGAGAACATAAATTAGAATTGGCAACCGATGCCGGACATTGACCTGGAAGGCAAAATTCAAACCTTCGGTACGCGCGGCAGAGGCCAAGAAAAAAAAAGCCGCTGCGATTGCTCGTAGCGGCTTTAATTTGTGGTGATGGACGGAATCGAACCGCCGACACAAGGATTTTCAGTCCTTTGCTCTACCGACTGAGCTACATCACCAGGCTCAATTGGTTCCCTTTGGGACTGCAAAATTAGAAGTTTGGTTTTGGTTTACAAATTATTTTCAAAAATATTTCTTTGAAACTGGGCGCAAAAGAGCCTTTTGCCTCATTTCCTGAGACTTAGACTTCCACAACTATAATTTCTCTCAAAACCGTTTGCATCGAAATACATTTTTGTCATATTTGTTATGGTATGCTTGCATACTATTGATAGTGGAATTAAATCCGATGGCATAGATGACCTTAATACAGCAAGTTGCATTCATATTGGTTTTAGCCGCCGTTTTTTGGATACTGGCTAGACGGGTTCGTCTGATCAGAAAAACCATATCGATTGGCCAAAAAGAAGATCGGCACGATCAGCCTTCCAGACGTTTTTCTACCATGATGCGCATTGCTTTCGGACAAAAGAAAATGTTTGACAAGCCGCTCATCGGCGTTCTTCACTTTGCAGTTTATATCGGCTTCATTTTGATCAATGTCGAAGTACTTGAAATTATTTTAGACGGTATTTTGGGTAAGCACAGGATCCTGGCTCCATTGCTAGGCAGCTTTTACAATTACCTGATCAGTTTTTTCGAGATCCTAGCAACTGGCGTTCTGATCGCCTGCGTTATCTTCCTGATCCGCAGATACAACCCAGGCGTACAGCGGCTCCAACCTGCGCGCCACCGGGAAATGAATGGGTGGCCGCAACTCGACGGTAAGCTGATATTGGTCCTCGAAATTGTGCTCATGATCGCAATCCTGACCATGAATGCAGCAGATAGCGTTCTGCAGAAAGCCGGACATTCGCATTACACCGCAACAGGCGACTTTCTTGTAAGCAGTCTTTTACAACCTATATTTTCAAACTGGAATACGGATGCGCTGGTGATTTATGAGCGTATTGCCTGGTGGCTGCACATCGTGGGGATTTTGGGCTTCGCAGTTTATCTGACTTACTCCAAGCACCTGCATATTATTCTCGCATTCCCAAACACGTATTTCGCCCGACTTAAACCGAAAGGCGAAATGAATAATATGCCGGAAATTACAAGCGAGGTAAAAGTAATGCTGGGCCTTGAAAATCAGAATACAGATGCCGTGGTGCCGGAGCGTTTTGGTGCAAAAGATGTGACTGATCTATCCTGGAAAAACCTGATGGACGCATATTCCTGTACAGAATGCGGCAGATGCACCGCCGCTTGCCCCGCAAATATTACCGGCAAAAAATTATCGCCTCGCAAGATCATGATGGACACGCGTGACCGGCTTGAAGATGTAGGCAGGATCATGCAGGCCAACAAAGGTGAATTCGTGCCCGATAACAAGAGTCTGATCGGGGATTACATCTTGGAAGAAGAGATTCTGGCTTGTACAACCTGCAATGCGTGTGTTCAGGAATGTC
The DNA here is from genome assembly GCF_000701505.1 of Dyadobacter crusticola DSM 16708. GTDB lineage: Bacteria > Bacteroidota > Bacteroidia > Cytophagales > Spirosomataceae > Dyadobacter > Dyadobacter crusticola. Next base: position 229,550 of record NZ_JNJB01000012.1, read on the forward strand.
CTGTATTGATTAACCCACTCGATATTATATTGCAGCTGAGGAGGTACAAAGTAATGGACGAAGCGCAGGCACCTGGCTCGTGGAATGCGATGTTTCAAAATCTGGAAACCAACCAGGCGCCCTGGAAATTTTCTCCTGGTGATCGGTTTAATTGGGCCGATGCTGTGCGGTAAGTTTAATCAGGAATTGTAAAAAGTCCGAATATGGAACAAGCAGAATACCGGGTGCCAACAATGGCGGAAATGGCGGCGAACAATGAATCGCCCGAGATACTGTTCTGGGTGGGTTGCGCCGGCTCTTTTGACGACCGATATAAAAAGGTCACAGTCGCATTCGTGAAGATATTGAACAAAGCGAAGATCAGGTTCGCTGTGTTGGGAACCGAAGAAAGCTGCACAGGAGATCCCGCCCGACGCGCTGGTAACGAATTTAACTTTCAAATGCTGGCTATGTCCAACATCCAGGTTCTGGATATGTATGGAGTAAAGAAGATTGTGACAGCTTGTCCGCATTGCTTCAATACACTCAAAAATGAGTACCCGGAGCTCGGAGGGAATTACGAGGTTATACACCATTCGCAGTTTTTACAGCAACTCATAGATGAAGGAAGAATCAGGCCGGAAGACGGACTTCCATTCAAAGGGAAGAAAATAACTTTTCACGACTCCTGCTACCTCGGTCGTGCCAACGACATTTACGAGGCGCCGCGTCACGTTCTTAAAACGCTCGATGCAGATCTTACCGAAATGAAACGCTCGCGCGCCAAGGGACTTTGCTGTGGTGCAGGCGGTGCCCAGATGTTTAAAGAACCCGAAAAAGGCAACAAAGACGTCAATATCGAGCGGGTTGAAGAAGCACTTGCAACCGGCGCAGATACGATTGCCGTAGCTTGTCCGTTTTGTATGATTATGATGACCGACGGTTTGAAAAACAAGGAAAGGGAGGATTCTGTCAAAATCTATGATCTTGCAGAGTTGGTAGCACAGGCAAATGGGCTATAAAGCGCCTTTTTACTGTAAGAACTTAGTAAGATTATTCATTGTTGAAATTTGACGACGACATTTGTCAGAACATAAATTGAAGTGAAACCATGTACATTCCATTCAGCGATATAGATCTTAAGGCGAGAATCTGGATTTACCAGGCTAATCGCCAGCTTACCGAAACAGAAACAGGCATCATCACAGAAACCCTGAAAGCCTCGCTTGATAGCTGGGAAGCACACGGAAAACGGCTGACCGCCTCAGGAAAGGTGTTTGAACATCGCTTTGTAGTAATCGCTGTTGACGAAAGGGACGAACTCCCGAGCGGCTGTTCCATTGACAAATCCGTGCATTGGTTGCAGGAGATCGGACAACGTATGCAGATCGACTTCTTCGACCGCTCGCTGGCGTACCTGGATGAAAATGGCGAAGTTCAAACCATACCGGTTGCTAAGATCAAACAATCTGTTCAGGACGAGATCATTCAACCTTTTACTACCATTTTTGACAACCAGGTGGCCACAAAAGCGCAATGGATGACGCGCTGGAAAATCGCAGCTTCCAATTCCTGGCTGAATCGTTATTTCAGTGAGCAGAGCAGTTTAAAGGAAAAATAGATAGTTTTGAAGTCCAACCAGTCGATACTTTCATGAAGTTTTCCGGAATTGCTGCTGTCCTGTTCCTCTGCCTGGCACTTGTTGCCTGCGACGAAAACGTGGTTTACAAGGCGCATGAAGATATTGACGATGGCCTTTGGTATATCAAAAACAGGCCTACCTTCAAGGTCGAAATTACTGATACTACTCAGACCTATAATCTCTACTACCTGCTCAGGAACACGCTGCAATACCCTTATTACAATTTGTATATGACAAGAAACTTTGTTGGTCCCGACCAGAAAGTGATTTCAAATACTTTGGAAGAAGTGTATTTATCGAATGAAGTTACCGGCAAGCCTTATGGTCACGGACTGGGTGATTTGTTTGATCACAAAATTCCTTTTCTCAAAAACTATCGGTTTCCAAGGTCCGGGATCTACACGTTCACACTCTCTCAATCCATGCGGCAAAATCCGCTCCCATTTGTAATGAGCGTGGGAATAAGTGTTGAGAAAGTACCTGTTAAGTAGGCTGTTAGCTGTCAGCAGACCCGGGCTGAATGTTACCGGAAAATCCCTCCGGTTTTTTGCGGGGTTTGTTGCGGTATCTTCGGTAGGGCTTCTTCTTAAATTCCGGAGTGACTACTGCTTCCCGCTGCAACTCCGCTTGTTCTGCGGCTACTTCATGTACCGGCTCGCCCAATAAAAACCCGTACGGTTCCAGGCTCGGAATTGTATCCAGGATCACTTTCAGGATTGCAGTGACAGGAAGTGCAAGGATCAAACCAGAAAGTCCCCATAATTGGCCGCCCAGAAACAATGCAATGATTGCCGCCAGAGGATTCACACTTACTTTGGATCCTACGATATTGGGGGTGATAAAGTTACCTTCCAGAAACTGAACAAAGCTCATTACCCCGATCACTCCTACTGCGTACCAGGGCGAATCCATAGTTACAATACTTAAAAGAGCAGGAAGAACCGAGCCTATCAGGATGCCGATATAGGGAATCAGGATTAAGAACCCGGCCAAAAATCCAAAGAATATGGCGTGCGGAATTCCCAAAAGCAGCAGTCCGACACTATTCAAAACACCTACGATCAGAATTACCAGAAATAATCCGGACAAGTAACTTTGGATTACCTCATAAATTTTCCTCAACAATGCATTCAGATCTTCGTTAGGTACATTCCGGATCGCTTTATGCACGAACATTCTGAAAAAGTCGCGGTAAAGCATGAAGAAGAAGATGTAAAGCGGGATTAACACAAACGTCGAAATTGCGCCGGTAGTGGTTACAAGCGTATTCAGGAGAAAAGCGCGACCTTCCGTAAGTGCATTCACCAGGTATTTTTTACCCTCACTTACCTGCTGGCTGCGGCTGATATTGAGATAGCGCTCGCCCATTGTAAGCGTTTGATCCATGATAGTTTCTGCCTTTTCAGTAATACGGGGCAACTCTTCTGCAAAACTTCCAATCTGAATGGAAACTACATAGATCAGAATAACGATAACTGTAAAAAGCGTTAAGATACTTAGGAGGATTGCGCCGATCCGCGGTACTTTCTTTCTTTCAAGCCAGGCACAGACGGGATAAAGCAGAATGGCCAGCAGGATTGAAAATGCAAGTGGAATGATAGTTTCACGAAGAACAAACAGAATGTAAACCGTTGCAATCAATGCCACAAGTGCGCTGGCTAACTTCAGGTAAACGGGTGTTTCTTTACTTTTGTCCGGAACAGGGCGTAATGTTGAATTCATGAATAAGTTAATGTACGTGTGGTTTGCTGTGAAGACGCTTTTTTCTACCTGCGATTCTGATCACAAAGTCAACAATTTCAAGAGAGTACGGTCTGAGTACAAAATTAGCAAAATAGGCAAGCTTCCTAGCTTGATCTCTGAAAGTTCGGGGCTCGCAAGGTCGCAGAATGCAAACATATTCTGGTCGCACAATGACAGCGGCGGCAAACCCGAGCTGTACGGATTTGATCTTTCCGGTAAACTCATTTCAATCAAAGCCATTCCACAGGCGAAAAATGTAGATTGGGAAGACCTGGCCGAAGACAAGGTTGGTAACATTTACATTGGTGATTTTGGCAATAATGCAGCTACACGATCCGAATATGAGATTTATAAATACAATAGCCTTGACTCGACTACCCAGGTAATCAAGTTCAAATACGCCGAGCAGCAAAAACCCGCAAAGAACAGCGCGGGCCGAATTTTCGATTCGGAAGCTTTTTTTCATCACAAGGACAGCCTTTATTTATTTTCCAAGAACTGGGGAGATGATCCGGTTGTGAGAATGTACCGCATTTCGGATAAACCCGGGGATTATGTAGTCAGTGTGGCAGACAGTATCCCGGTGAATGCGCAGGTAACCTCAGCAGATATCAGTCCCGACGGTAAAAGGTTCGTGCTGCTGACTTATGGGAAAGTGCTGGTGTTTGAAGTCTCTGGCGACGGCATTAATTTTAGTAAACCCGTGGGCTGTTTCCGGTTGGTAAAAAAGCAAAACGAGGCGATCTTGTTTTTGAACAATACCGATATGCTTGTCACCGCCGAGCAGGGAGATATGTACCGGATTACTTATCGTTGATATTAAGTTTGTGTTAACAATAGCGGGATACATGTAATGTGAACATCACATCCTCTAATTTCGAAGTGCGTTTTAATCATAATAGCAATGAGCACCACTAAATCCGCTGTATCAGCACCGAAAGTACTTGTAGTGGATGATGACTCCGATATCGTTGAGCTCCTCGAATATAATTTAACCAAGGAAGGCTACTCCGTACTTACAGCGTCCAACGGCAAAAAAGCAATCGAAATTGCCAAGACTTTTACCCCGGACCTTATCCTCCTGGATATCATGATGCCGCAGCTTGACGGTATTGAAACAGGCAGGATTTTACGCCAGAATCCTGATATCAGAAATACATATATACTTTTCCTCACCGCCCGCTCAGAAGAATATTCTGAGGTAGCTGCATTTGATGTAGGCGCAGACGATTACATTACCAAGCCGATCAAGCCACGTGCCTTGATGAGCCGCATTAATGCATTGTTCCGTCGGGAAGCGCAAAAGGCTGAATCGGGAGATACCATTGACATACTTGACCTTTCGATCAACCGGAAGAACTATACGGTAACTCAGTCTGGTGAAAAAGCAATCGTTTTACCTAAGAAGGAATTTGAATTGCTGTTTTTCCTTGCACAAACTCCAAACAAAGTTTTCAGCCGCGACGAGCTGCTCCAAAAAATCTGGGGAGCTGATATCTATGTGCTGGAACGCACCGTCGACGTGCATATCAGGAAGTTGAGAGAAAAGTTGGGAGATCAGTACATCAAAACTTTGAAGGGCGTAGGTTACATGTTCAGCAACGAACCTGCTTAATGCTCAGTTTTGAACACTGAGCGAGTCTTCTTCAACCTCGTCGTCCTTTCCCTGGTCTTTTTGTTTGTTCTTATCTTTCTTCCTGCGGAAAGCGAGCTTGATGTTCACCTCGCCATTCTCGTCAATCGCGCGAAGGAAGATTTTCGAACCATCCTTTTTCTCTTCGTTATTAGGATCAAGAACATAGGTAGAGTCCCGCTTTTTCAGGTTGCTCAACGGAATCTGGATGTTGATATCTGTTTTGTTACCAAAGCTGTAAATGCCGTCGAGATAAAGGGTAAGCACATTGGATTCAATTTCCATCGGCGCTATCTGGATTTCCTGTCCAACCAACCTGATATTGTTACGGATTGGGGCAAACCGAACGCGTTCGAAATTGCGCTTCTTGAAAATAAGCCGCTTCATTTTCATAAAAGGCTCGAAGTTGATAATGTACCCGTTTGAAAGGTCGAAGGACAACTCTCCGCGCATCGTTGCGGGCATCAGCCTTACATTATTATTCAGGTTAGCCTCGAATTTGAAATCCGTATTAAGAACGCCCTTGATATTATCGCTGGTTATCGCTTTCTGACCAAAATTGTCGAAGGAATAAAATACAGAATGTACGTCGGCATTGACAACCTTGCCTTTCACAGCCATTCGTGGTAACTGTCCGCGTGCCGAATTATCCATATTTCCTGATATCCGCATACTGCCCTTTCCAAAAGCTTTCATCACAAAGTACTCGATCCTGACCGCGTTATCCTTGATCGTAAATTCCCCCTTCACATCCCGCGCCGTGAAGTTTCGGTACTGCAGCTCTTTGGTATCCAGCTTCGCAGTAATCTCCATTTGATCAATCGCATTGTCAAGCAGCTGTGACAGCCTCAATTTCTTCCGCCTGTTTTCCGGCTCATTTGTCCTTGCTGCAAACAGATTTTCCAGCCAATTGAGCTTCCATTTAGGGATATTAATATCGACAGTAGCACGCAGCGGTTTGGGCGATCCAAAAAGATAAGGTATCAGGTCAATCAACTTGCCGCGCATATATAGCATATTCTGCCCGTCGGAGAAATGCAGGTCCTGGAATACGACCGCTTTCTCATTGAAATTGAATTCACCATCAATCTTGGAAAGACGGACTTTCCTGGGCAGGTAGTCCATTGCAATGTTGTTGACAGTCGCTTTGCCGGTTATCTTGCCGTCGAACTTGTCTTCGCGAGAATTATAGAAGTTTTTCAGGCTACCAGCAAAATGGAAGTCGATCCGGGCAGTGCCCCGCTTGAAAACATACTTATCCGGATCGAATAGCGAACCGAGGTTAGTAGAGTCAGCCAGAACATGTCCTTCGAGCACAGCCCGCGGAGACCGGAAATCCTTAACAGCGAACTTGAAGTGAAAAGGTATTTTCTCAAACGATCCCGTGATTTTAGGCGCAGTTAAAGCCGAATTATGTACATCAGGAATTCGCGAGGTATCTGCCTGGTTAGTAAATGTCCCAAAAGCTTTGATCTGCCTGAGTGTTCCAACGGGCAAATCATATTTGAAGGTATCTGTTTCAAATTTTACATCTACGCGCGGCTGTACAGCTGAGAGCTGGCCGGCTACATTCACTTCTGTATTTACCCTGGCTCTTACACCTAACGAGTCAATCTGGCTCTGCAGCTTTTTAGTCAGCAGCGGCAATGCATTGGCAACTTCAATCTTGTTGGCAGAAAAATGCATCTTAAACTTCCGCGTCGTATCTGAGAAGTCGAATTCTCCATTGATGTTGATCTTGTCGTGCGTGGCGCTTTCCAGAACCGACGGATAGATGGTTAACTTCTTGTTTTCGCTATCGAATGCAAGCGCAAGGTTGAGGCTGGTTTCCTGGTTGACCAAAAAACCGCCTTTTTCAGGTTTGAAGGTAAGTCCTTTGAATAAAACAGCGCCTTTGAAGCTGGAATTGGCTGTGGTGTCAGTTACCGTAACAATGTTGGTAGCATCATGGAACAGCGCACCATAGTATTTTCTTTTGACCGAATCAGCGAACATCACCCCGAAATTGATAAAACGGAGATGGCCAAACTTTTCAACGATATTGCTGCTGCCCGACTTTTTCTTCTTGTCTTTCCCCTCTCCGGATTGGAAAATGGTCAGGTTAGAATATCCATTACGCATGGTGAACAGGTTTAGTGAACCGTCCTGCAGTACCAGATTTTTGATCTTGATATTTCCTTTGTAAAAACCTTTCAGATCCAAAGCGACATGGATCAGCTCAGCTTCCAGAAAAGGTTTTTGGTGGGTATTGAACAGACTGTCTGTAAGTCTGACCTTTGACAAGGTAAAATTTAAACCGAACCCGCCGTAGAATGGGCGGAATTTGAAGTCATCTATTTCGAGGTTCCCGTTCAGGTTTTCATTAACCAGCTCCTGAACACTCCTGAATATCTTTTCCTTATTTCTGTCCACCCATATTTCGACTGCTGCAAACATGAAAACGGCACAGAGGACTACAATTCCAAAGATTTTCAATACTCTTGCAAACATGAAATGAGGGGTTTAACGCAATTGCTGCTAACTGGACAACATTTTAGCCTGCACGCAGCACTATACATTCATTAATAACGTGCCAGCCTATATTGCTCAAACCAAGTGAGGTATCTTAAAGGTTCATCTTCGCTATTCAAGGCAAAAAATCGTAGTTTTGCCGACTCTTTCTGAGATCAGTTTCAAATAGTCAATCACATATCGCAGCAACAATGCTACTAAGCGAACAGGAAATATTGCGCCGCCAAAAGCGCGAAGAATTGATAAAGCTGGGAATTGAACCCTACCCGGTTGAGGAGTTTGTGGTAAACACATACGCAGGGGATATCCTCAAAAATTACGAGAACAATAAGATCGACTATAAACATGTGGCTATGGCTGGCCGGCTCATGGGTTTCCGCATCATGGGAAGTGCTGCATTTGCCGAGTTTCAGGACAGCACGGGTCGCATTCAACTGTATTTCAGAAGGGATGATCTTTGTCCGGGAGAGGATAAGACCTTGTACAATACGGTTTTCAAAAAACTGCTGGACATTGGTGATATCATTGGAGTTACCGGATTTGTATTCACCACACAAACGGGTGAGATTTCGGTCCATGTTCAGGAGTTTAAAATTTTGAACAAATCCCTTCGCCCGCTACCGGTTGTGAAGCGCGATGAAGAAGGCAATATTTACGACGGATTTACGGATCCTGAGTTAAGATATCGTCAACGCTATGTGGATTTGATCGTGAATCCTGAGGTACGCGATATTTTCGTAAAACGCGCCCGGATCATTACCACAATGCGGTCTTATTTTGACTCAAATGGCTGGCTGGAAGTAGAGACACCGGTACTGCAATCCATTCACGGTGGTGCCGCGGCTCGTCCATTTACCACGCACCACAATGCATTGGATCTTGGACTATACCTGCGTATCGCTACCGAGCTCCACCTTAAAAGGTTGATTGTAGGTGGATTTGATGGTGTGTACGAGTTTGGAAAGCTCTTCCGTAACGAAGGAATGGACCGCACGCACAATCCTGAATTCACAACGGTGGAATTGTATGTCGCTTACAAAGATTACATCTGGATGATGAAAATGACGGAGGAGCTGCTTGAAAAAGTGGCTATTCAGGTCAATGGAACCACCAAGGCGAAGTTTGGGGATGTTGAGCTTGATTTTGCAGGACCTTACCGGAGATTGAGCATCACCGATGCAATACATCAATATACCGGTCTAAATGTTGACGCGCTTGATGAAGAAGCAATCCGTGAGCAATGCAGGCAGTGGGGAATGGAAGTGAGCGACAGCATGGGAAAAGGGAAGCTTATTGACGAGATATTTGGTGAGAAAGTAGAAGAGCACATTATTCAGCCTACCTTCATCACAGACCATCCAGTTGAAATGTCGCCGCTTACCAAAAAGCACCGGACGAAAAAAGGAATGGTGGAGCGATTTGAGCTATTTGTCAATGGAAGAGAGATAGCCAATGCATATTCTGAGCTGAATGATCCTCTGGAACAGCGTGAAAGATTTGAAGATCAGCTTAAACTGAAAGAACGAGGCGATGAGGAAGCAATGGAGATGGACGACGATTTCCTGCGCTCACTTGAATACGGTATGCCGCCGACGTCAGGGATAGGAATTGGAATTGACAGACTTACAATGCTGCTGACAAACAATTCGAGCATTCAGGAAGTAATTTTTTTCCCGCAAATGCGGCCTGAGAAAAAAGCTGAAATGGCAAAGGAAACGGATTATGTAAATGCAGGCGTACCTGCAGTCTGGATACCTGCTTTGCAGAAAATGAATATTCTCACCATTGAGCAACTTAAAGCCGCTAATCCGAACAAGATTTTCAATGATTTAGGCGGAATGCGAAAGAAGCTGAAAATAGACGAAAAGATGCCTCAGCTTGACGATGTAAAAGCCTGGGTTGAATAGAACAAAAATGAAAAATGCCACTCGCAGGAGTGGCATTTTTCATTTCATGCAAAAAAAATACAGTTATATTTTTTTTACCTGTACAGCATTAAGTCCTTTTTTACCTTCAACGACTTCGTATTCAACTTGGTCATTTTCACGGATAGTAAGTCCTCCCAATCCTGTCACATGGACAAAGATGTCTCTGTTTGTGTCGTCTTCAACGATGAAGCCGTATCCCTTAGCTTCATTGAAAAATTTTACAGTACCTGTTGGCATAATGTTGAAATAAAAAAATTGAAATAAGGTGAAAATACAAGGATTTTATTCGTGATTCAGTGGATATTCAAAATGCCGTCACCAAATAATTGAGGGAGGCTCAACCCTTCGACAAAAGAAATTTTGGAAATTCTTGTTAAGACATCTTGATTATAATGAACAACTTACAAAATCTTTAATCACAAAGAAACAAAAATTGTTTGTAAAACAATTTATTTGCCAGAAGAATTTGTAAAGTAACGACTTAGCGGTATTTTGCTTTACCGTTCCTTTGATAAAAAACCGTCAGGTTGATTGTTTATCCCCTCTAAAATTGGTAACTATGAACTAACAATTCGAGAAAGGCATGAACAAACTTCGGTATTACGTTGAAGATCAAATATTTGGAGTATGTGCCAAGCTGGGTGAAAAGCTTAATTTTCCTGCAAGCAGCATCAGAAAGTACTTCATCTACGCTACATTCATGACTTTCGGTTCACCGATCATATTGTATCTGGTACTTGCATTCTGGATGGAGATCCGGCAGCATTGGAGAAAGAGCAATAGTCCTACAATTTGGGAACTGTAGGCGGATTTATCCCCGAAAGTTGATCAAAATGGTGTTTCCCGCGGACGAAATATTCCCAAACAATACTCTTTGAATATAGCGGAGCCCTGTAAGTTGTACGCGGTACATCTTTGATAAGCGAGGGGATCATTTTGTAAAAGGCAAAATGCGCCCGGATAATAGCAAATACATCAGGCCAGGCCCCGGCTGCAATAAATCGTACACTGGATATCCCGTCAAGTACAACCCTGATAAACACCGTTTTCCACCGTCTTCCTTTCGGCAGGTTTTTGAAAAGCATGATCAGGTTGTTACGATAATTCAGGAAAGTTTTCCGCGGGTTGGATTTGTGCAAAGTACCACCGCCTACGTGATAAACAACTGACTTTCCACAATAGGTAACCCGATACTGCATGTTCAGCAGCCGCCAGCACAGGTCAATTTCCTCCATGTGGGCGAAAAACGATTCATCGAACCCATTTACCTTGTGAAATGCGCTGGCACGCATAAACAGGCAGGCACCGGTTGCCCAGAATACATCCTTTTCGTCATCATACTGCCCATTATCCTGATCACGGGTATCAAAAATCCGTCCTCTGCAAAAAGGATAGCCCAGGTAATCCATAAACCCGCCCGCTGCTCCGGCGTATTCAAAGTGCGTAGGCAGATCGTAAGCCAGAATCTTAGGCTGACAGGCCGCGATGTTTGCGTCGGTTTCCATAAAGGCAATGACCGGCGCAATCCAGTTTGGAGTTACCTCAATGTCCGAATTCAGCAGTATGTAGAAGTCCGAAGTGATTTGCCTGAGGGCTTCATTGTAACCTCCCGCATATCCCTTGTTTGCGGCAATTCTTAATGTTTTAATTTCTGGAAAGTTTGCATTTACCCATTCAATGGAATGGTCAGTAGAAGCATTGTCCGCTATCCAGATGTCGTAACCGACTGAATAGCGGACAATGTTGGGGAGAAACTTTTCAAGATAGTATTTACCGTTGTAATTCAGGATTACGATCGCAACAGAGGAGGTCATTAAAAAGATTTTATTTCATGAACCCACTCAGATCCAGCCCTGGGATATTGGGTAACACACCATCAGTTGCTTTTTGTAAATGCGCCTTGATTTTGGGTTCAATGTTGTCAAAAGCCCGGTTCACCGCCGCTACAATTAGATCTTGCAGCATTTCCTTGTCCTCGGGCTTAATCAGATCCTGATCTATATCGAGACTAATCAGCGCCTTCTGTCCATTTACCGTAGCTTTTACCAATCCGCCACCGGACTCGGCTGTTTCCGTAATTGTGATGAGCTGTTCCTGAGCTTCTTTCATTCGGGACTGCAGGTCTTTCATTTTACCCATCAGGCCCATCATGTCTGCCATATTTCCAAACATATCTTTAAACCGTTAAGTGTTAGCTTCTACAAATTTCTTTGGAGATTTCTACCTTAAAAGCATAAAAGTACCACTTTTTTCAACTGTTTGGTTGATGTCGTCTACGAAAGTCATTTTGTAAACGTAGGATCCTACCGGGGCATTTGCGCCATTGATGGTCCCGTCCCAACCTTTTGCAATATCGTCGGAATGGAAAACCACCTCACCCCACCTGTTTAGCACGGAAAATGCAAAGGATTGAAGCTGCGTTGACTTTGCTTCGAGCACATCGTTATAACCGTCTCCATTCGGGCTGAATGCATCTGGCACAAAAACACCTGCGCTCCTGCGATAATTGATAATGTTGGACAAACTCTCAAAATCCCCCGAGGCAGAGTTAGCGCGGACCTGGAAGTTATATTCAAGATCGCTTTGAGAGTTAAGCTGGACAGTGTAGCTCGTTTTAAGCTGATTTGGAATGTTAGTAGCACCGCTGGAGGCGATCTGGCTCACTTCATAATTATCAATACCTTCAAGCAAAGGAGATTCTGGAGACCAGTTGAGGGTAGTCAGGTTTTTCTTTAACAGGATTGTGCAAATGGGCTGAGTCACCGGAAGTTTCTGCCCGCAGGAATTCTGATAGTTGAAGCGATAGCAGTAAGAAGTCTCGCTAGTCCTCACGTCAGGATCCAAGTACTCGTTTTGATTGTAAAGCGTGATTATTTTGCGAAATGTAGGTGTCCCGGATTCAGCTTTTTCAATGGAAAGATCATAAGTACTATTTGGTCCTGCGCCCGGTACACTAGCCTTTATAAATACTCGATTATCCCCTGCAACAGAAACAGAAGCTTGCAATATTGGCCTTGCAGAAGACACCTCCGTTTTAACACCCACTGGTGCAGAAGTAGATGTTACATCTTTGATTTTGGCAATTACCTGATATTCTGAATAACTTCCGCATGCAACATCTTCGTCGGTGTAGGTAATCTCGTCAATTGAATTGAAGCTCTTGATCACCGTCCCGTCCCGCAAAAGATCGTAGCTGACGAAGTCTGCATCTGTGGGATATTTGTTCCATGTCAAAACATTTTTTCCATCCTCAGACTTTCCTGCCAGTGTCATACTGGTAATAACCTTGCTGTCTGTCAATCCCTGACAAAGGTCCTGAGAAGAAAGCTTGACCTTGTAGCTTTGGTTTACATTGACGTTGCTGATATCAAAAGGCTGCAAACCGCCAGAAGATCTTTTCCCGGCTGTGCCAAATGTGTTTCCGTCAGTACTGTATTTGATTTCGGTAGGAATGGCGGTTGCGCCAAGGTAATTTAATCGCAGAATCCCGCCGCCAAGCATTTCCACGGACTTGATGGAAATATCATTCAGCTGAGCTTGCTGAAAGGATATCGGAATGCTGGCAGTTGCGCCCTGTGCACAGGATTTGCCAACATGCACCCCGGTTACTTTTACCGTGGGACTTGTACTTGTGTTAGTGTAATTATGCTCGAAAATGTAGCTGCTTCCTTTTTTCCAGGTTGAAGTTTCCCCATCACCCCATTCAATTCTGGCTTCATCATAACCCCCAATAACTTGATCCTCAGCTAAGCTAAGGGTTATTTTTCCACCTCCACAAGAAGAGTATGCTGCTGTAAGTGGTCTGCTTTCGAAGACGGTGATCGTTTTACAGGCATATCCAATGCCGCTCGATGTTACTACCTGCTGTAATAGCGTGAAGGTCCCTCGTAAACGGTAGGTAATAGATGATACATCTTGCAGAACTAGGTTTGTGATACGTCCATCATAAGCACCGTTATATGAAACCGAGATTGCATTAGAGACGGTATTGCTAAGGCGCACTGTAAACGGCGCGCATCCTTCCGTTATATTAACATCAAATCCACCACCGCCATTATTACACAGCCCCTGTGCATCTGCGGAAATCTTTAATAAACAAAGAAGAACAAATAAAAACGATTGAAGAGGTAGCAATAATTTCATAAGTGTGCAATATTAAGCTTCGGCTTTAACGACAGTCAATTTAACATTGAGCAATATGGAATTTTGAAAAGTGTCGGGGAGATTTTGAAAATAGGGTCGCAATCTACGTAAATATTTAACGGGAGAGACTCCAAACTATTATCCGTACAATCAATGGATTGGAAAAATCCTATCTAATCAACAAAAAGCTACCTTTTCGCTCTAATTTTTGCCCCGAATTGTCGGTTGCATTTATTTGGTAGATGTAATACCCCCCAGCAGCCTCTTTGCTATTCACTTTCCCATCCCAGCTTCCGGACAAATCGCTGGTATGATAAACTACTTCCCCCCAACGATCAAAAATGGACATTTCAAATTTGGAAATGAAGTAACCTTTAATCTCAAAACGCTCATTGTGAGTATCTCCATTGGGCGTAAAAGCATCCGGCACCAGTATGATCGGTTCACTTCTGAATTGGAGAATATTCGAGTAGCTTGTCATAGATCCATTTGCTGACTGCGCCTCCACGCGGTAGGAGTACGATGACTGTTTTGACAAATCCAGAATATGCGCAGTACTTAGCTCCTTAGAAATGATAGCCTGGATGTTACCTTGCTCGTCCAGCTGATGCAAATCGTAAGAGCTTACCGCTTCCGTAAACGGCGATTCAGCACTCCAGACAATTTCGGGCGCTTTGCTCGATAGCAGAATGGAGCAAACCGGGCTGCTGAAATCAGGCGACTTCTGGTTACATGCATTCTCATATCGAAAACGGTAGCAATAAGATGCAGCCGTAGGATCGACATTGGTATCAAAAAATTGCAAGCTTTGATTGTTAGGTGCTGATACCTGTTGAAAAGCGCTGCTCCCCAACAAGGCACGCTCGATAACGAGGTCGTAAGAGCTGGTAAGTCCCTCACCGCTCAATGCAACCTGGGTAGCGATTGTCCTATTATCCTGAACTGTAACACTTGCCCGATTGATCACACCCGGAACTGAAGTCTTAGGTTCCAGCGTAACCGGCGCGGAATAAGAGCGGATATCGTTCTCAATAATGGCCACTATTTCATATTTGTAAGTGTTGCCGCAAGTCACGTCTGTATCCGAATAGGAAAGTTCAGTCGCTGATGAAAAAATGATTGAACCATTCCTTTTCAGCTGATACATCGTCAGATTTTCCGTGTTCGGAAGATTTTGCCAGGAAAGGGAAATAATCTCATCCAGCGCCAGAGCTGCTTCCTGGATCTGCATACTGCTCACAACAGGACTGCTAACCAGTTCATCGCAAATGTTCATCGACGATAGTTTGAACCTATACAACTTCTTTGGATCCAAGCCCGAGATCGTGGCCACTTGCGTTCCCCCCGTCTGGCTGGTTTTTCCGGTCGAAATAAATTGTCCGTCACCATGATCGATCAAAACCTCCGTGTTTATTCCCTCCATTCCCTCGAATAAAATTCTCGCCTCGCCGGATTCCAGCATTTCCACGCTTTTAATTTGAATTCGTGCCAAAGGCTGCGGAGTAGTGCCTGTTAAAGTTTTTACGCCCATTTTCTGCTGACAATCTGCGTTCCGATAGCTTCCCTTTAATGTAATAGGCCGCGTGGAATTAGATGCATAGTTATGATCTAGGTACAAACTGCTGCTTTTTGGACTCAAACTCTGGCTAGAACCATCACCCCAGTCGACTATAATTGCATCGTAAGCATTTGAAATGCTGTCATCAATGAGCGTCAATCTCACTTTTCCGTTTGTGCATCGGATCAATTCTGCATTGGGTGCACGCGTTTCTTTGACAACTACATCTGCACATTGACTGAATCCCGTTCCATTTGCGCTTCCATATTGCAAAATCGTGTAAGTACCAGGTAGATTGTAAGTGTAAGTCGAATCCGATGTCGATTCTGATTGGCCCGGAGCAGAAGTTTGGGCACGATCAAAGTTGTAAGCGTAGGTAACATTCTCAGCCTTCGCCACCTTATTTTTCAGTGTGACTGTCAGCGGTGCACAACCTTCGGAAGGTGTGATCGAAAAACCGCCGGTATTCCCGCAAAAGCTCTGACCTGAAACCTGGTAGGACGGAGCCAGAAACAAGCCCAGCACAAATGCGATCAACTGCCTGAAATTCATAGATGAGTAGAAATGTCCCCGGATAAGTCGTCTTGATCTAAACTTTGAAACGGTTAAGATAAATCCATTGTTAATCATTCGACCAAGTTCAAAAATAGAACTTTCGATATTAACAATATACCTTTGTACGGTAAAAACGAGTTTTGGTTTAAAACTATTTTTCATCAACCCGATTAATGAATAGCACTAACAATCCGATTAAGTTGGATTCCATAGAAGATGCCATTGCGGCTGTCAAAAGAGGTGAATTGATCATTGTGGTGGACGATGAGGATCGTGAGAATGAAGGTGATTTTATTTGCGCTGCCGAGCTGGTTACCCCTGAAATCGTCAACTTCATGGCACGCGAAGGCCGTGGACTGATTTGCGTTCCAATCACAGAAGAACGCTGCTCCGAGCTAGAACTTGAAATGATGGTCGGCAACAATACGGCGCTGCACGAAACCGCATTCACCGTTTCCGTCGACCTTTTAGGTAACGGTTGTACCACCGGAATCTCTGCAAGCGACCGTGCCAAAACCATTCAGGCGCTCGTAAATCCGGAGACCAAACCGGAAGATTTGGGCAGGCCAGGACATATTTTTCCTTTGCGGGCAAAAAAAGGCGGGGTACTCCGGAGAACAGGACATACAGAAGCTGCCATTGACTTCCCAAGACTGGCAGGATTGTCTCCCGCCGGTGTTTTGGTTGAGATATTAAATGAAGACGGTTCTATGGCGCGCCTGCCTCAGTTGCGCGAAATTGCCAACAAGTTTAATCTTAAACTGGTAAGTATCAAGGATCTGATCGAATACCGCCTACGCGAAGAGTCGTTGATTAAACGCGAAATCGGGGTAGATATGCCTACTAACTGGGGCCATTTCGACCTGATAGCTTACCGCCAGATCAATACCGGCGACCTTCATTTGGCACTGGTAAAAGGTACCTGGGAAAAAGATGAACCTATATTAGTGCGCGTCCATTCCTCCTGTGTCACGGGAGATATTTTTGGTTCGTGCCGGTGCGACTGCGGGCCGCAGCTGCATGCAGCAATGGAAATGGTTGACAAAGCCGGCAAAGGTGTCATTGTTTATATGAACCAGGAAGGACGTGGAATCGGGCTCCTGAATAAACTCCGCGCATATAAATTACAGGAAATGGGCCGCGATACCGTAGAGGCCAACCTCGAACTCGGCTTTCCAATGGATGACCGGGACTACGGCGTAGGTGCCCAGATCCTGCGTGACCTGGATGTTACCAAGATCAAATTAATATCAAACAACCCCAAAAAACGCGCTGGCCTGATCGGGTACGGACTGGAAATTGTCGATTCCGTAGCGGTTGAAATTCCTGCGAATCCATTTAATGAAAGGTACCTTTTAACGAAAAGGGATAAAATGGGTCACAACCTGAGTAATCTTACAATTCCCGTTAACAAAGGATGATAACCATCAGGACCGCTGAAACGGGAGCCGATATCCTTAAATGTCGCAGCGCTATACAGGCACTGAGACCTGGTTTGTCGGATGAAATGTATCTTTCGGAGGTTGTAAAAACACTTGCAGACAACCGGAAAATCATTTTTGCAGAAACAGAAAACGAAGCCGCTGCCGTAGCCGTTTTCGAAACAGGCTATAATCTGTTCAGGGGAAAATACATTTATATAGACGACCTGTCGACATTACCCGCGCATCGGGGAAAAGGCTGTGCGGGAATGCTGCTCGACTGGATCATGGACTATGCCAGAACCGGCAATTTTGACCAGGTACACCTTGATTCGGGTGTGTCAGAAACAAGATCAGACGCACACAGGCTCTATCTCAATAAAAGATTTCAAATTACCAGCCTCCATTTTGTAGCCAAAGTGTGATGATCACCAAAAGCCACAGTGGATCAAGGGAGCATATTTTTACAAATGAACATTAATCAGATCTTTGAAGCATTCGATTCCCTGCGTGTATTGGTGATCGGCGATGTTATGCTGGACTCTTATGTCTGGGGAAAAGTGGACAGAATTTCACCAGAGGCGCCCGTGCCGGTTGTTACTGTGCAAAGACGCGAATACCGCCTCGGAGGAGCCGGCAATGTACTTTTGAATGTACAATCACTCGGTGCGGAAGCGATTGTCTGCTCTGTAATTGGTGCTGATAGCTCCGGAGATTTGCTTGAAAATAGTCTGAAAGAAAAAGGCTTGAATTGTGAAGGTCTGATCCGCAGCGACGCGCGTATTACGACGATCAAAGAACGCATTATTGCAGGCTCACAG
Organism: Dyadobacter crusticola DSM 16708; assembly: GCF_000701505.1. GTDB lineage: Bacteria > Bacteroidota > Bacteroidia > Cytophagales > Spirosomataceae > Dyadobacter > Dyadobacter crusticola. Next base: position 247,484 of record NZ_JNJB01000012.1, read on the forward strand.
CAGGTAGTTCGCATCGATACCGAAACAGATCGGCCCATTTCAAAGAGCGAGACGCAGCAATTGGTGGAAAAAGCGAAAGAGCTGATCCCGAGTTGTAACGTCATCATTTTTGAGGATTACGATAAAGGTGTTCTCACTGCTGAGTCAATCGGAGAAATTACTGCATTTGCTAATTCTCTTAACATTCCCACGGTTGTTGATCCAAAAAAACGCAATTTCCTATCCTATAACCACACCACGCTCTTCAAGCCAAATTTGAAAGAGCTTAGGGAAGGTCTGAAAGTCGAATTCAATGTGGACAAACCGGAAGAGCTTCGCGCGACAGTGGAGCAGCTGAAAGAAACTTTGAATGTAAAAGGAGCATTGATCACACTTTCCGAGCGCGGCGTTTTTATTGACCTGAATGGAGAAACACACAAACTGCCTGCGCACATCCGCCACATTGCCGATGTTTCCGGTGCCGGTGACACTGTGATCAGCATTGCCGCCTGCTGCGTGGCATTGGGCTTGCCGCCAAAGTCAATTGCTGCAATTTCAAACCTGGGTGGTGGCTTGGTTTGCGAAATGGTAGGCGTAGTTCCCATTGACAAAAACCTGCTGAAAGCGGAGGCAGAAAAGTTGGATCTCGCTTAATACCTCAAACTTCTTCCCTGATTACCAGTTAATGCCCGTCTGCCCCAATCCCATCTTTTTGATAAACTTGGAAGAAAGGCTCGACCGGCTGGTAATGTAGCGCACACTCGCGCCAATGTAAGGCGTGGTTGCGGGCGTGTAAGAAGTCAGGTTTTCCCGTGCGCTGTTAAATGTCCGAAGCTGCCGGAAGGTAGTAACGCCGGCTTCAAGCGAGACATTGATTACGCTGAAAAGGTGCGTATTGGCCGACATTCCAATCTTGATATGGCGGTAATTCTCTCTTCTGAGGGTTTTCTCTTCCGGTGTCTGAAACTGGAAACCACCGCTGTAACCATTCAGCCCGCCAAACATATCTACATTAAACCATTTCGTCGCTTTATAATTTACGTTAGCCACAAAAGGCAGTAATGCAGAAGCCCGCCAATGTTTTCCCAAACCTTTGTTAACCCCAAAAACAGGCACAAAGCGCAATTTCTGGTTGTAAGCAATAACAGATCCGTAAGCAATCTGCGTTCGCAGGCCGAGGATATGCATACGGGCAGCGCCTCCCCAGAAAAATGGCTGCGGACTGAAGAACGTCTCATTGGTTTCCGTCATCCCCAAACCTCCTCCATACGCCCAAAGCCGATCTTTAATGCTGGCCTGCAACCTGATCACACCGAGTGAGAGTGTCTTATACCCGTTTCCAGGAACATTCTTGCTGTCGATAGTCGGCTGAATCTGGGTATACTGCGCGATAGCAACGGTATGTACCGCACGCAGATCAAACTTTTTCCTCAAACTAAATCCCAGTTGCACTTCACTTTGCAATGGTATAACGCCCAAAAATCCCGTTCGTGACATTCCATAATCCTGCACCCCGTCCAGGCTCGAAGGCACGTAGTAATCTGCTTTCAATGTAAGATTTGGATAAAAGAGCCGGCTTAATGCAAAATGCTGGGCATTGGCAGCATTGATTGTCATAAATAAAAGACAAGCCAAGAGGTACCGGATATTGATCATAAAGCAAATTTAGGGGGTGCGTTAACCTCGCAGATAACGCGAAAGTAAAATAGGGTATTGTGTTTGCACTTGCGGAAGGGTAATTTGACGCGTGTTTATAATGCATTCCCGAATCAATTTTCATCAAGCCATGATCAAGCTACCTTCCATTCACATTGTCAGTGAACAACTTACCAATACCGTCAGACGTTTCCCATGGGTGGTAGCAGTTGCGATCTGTAAAGCAGCTGTGTTGTGGAGACATATTGAAGCCAGGGGCAATGAAGAGGAAATAAATCTGATGACCCGACTGGCTTATCCGCTTTTCGTCGCCACCCCGCTGATGATTGCCATTCAGCTGATTTCAGAAAGGAAAAAATGGAAGCCTGCTTTTCGTATCGGAACCAATCTGCTGCTTTCAACGGTCCTCACGCTTTATTTCTTTACACTCCCAGACAAAACCTCCCCCGCTGATTTTTACAGATTCATGCTTTTCATGGTTGCGTCCCACTTGTTCGTTGCGTACGCCCCATTCGTAGGTTCAGGCCAGTCAAACGGCTTCTGGCAGTTTAACAAGACACTGTTTCTCCAATTTCTTAATGCTACATTGTACGCAGTGACCTTGTACATCGGGCTGCTGATTGCTGTAAAAACAGTCGAATACCTCTTCAATATTACCTATCTCATTCAGATAGAAGGTGACCTCTTTGTGTTAATCGCGGTAGTCTTCCATACCCTGTTCCTCCTAAGCAAGATCCCTGCAAATCTGAATAAACTGAATCAGGAAACGGCTTACCCGACCGGGCTGAAAATATTCACACAATACGTTTTATTGCCGCTGGAAGTGGTTTACATGATTATTCTGTACGCCTACACTTTCAAAATCCTCTTCCAATGGAAACTGCCCGACGGCGGAGTTGCCTACCTCGTAATGGCGTTCTCAATTGCAGGGATCCTCGCATTGCTGCTGCTTCATCCTCTGCGGGAATCGATCCGGGAAAAATGGGTCAGGCTATTTTCCAAACGATTTTACCTTGCCCTGCTCCCGCTCATCGTACTGCTTTTCATAGGTATTTTCAGAAGAATCAATGATTATGGCGTCACTGAAAACAGGTACATCATAGCAATTCTGGCAGTTTGGCTGGCGGGGACCACTCTCTATTTTCTGGTGAATAAAAAGGCGGATATCAGGTGGATACCAGGCTCGCTTTCGGCGATTGCATTGTTACTGGCAATCGGGCCGTGGAACATCTTTGTTGTCGCGAGAAATAGCCAGCTCCGCACTTTTGATAAAATCCTCAAAGAGAATAAAATGCTTGATGCAAATGGACATATTACAGGGAAAGTGTCGGTGCCAACCGCGGATTACAGGCAACTGGAATCGATCATTCAGTTCTTCAACACACGAGAACAGAAAGGGCTGGACCAGTATTTTCCTGGGTTGAAAAAGAAGTACGAAACTGGTTATCAACACTATGAAGAAATGAGGCAGACACTGGCAGAGCACGTCGTAAACAAGCCCGATAACTCAGGACGGTATGGAAACTACGCTAATTTTTCATCAAGATCCCTCGAAAATGCGGATGCTACTATATCGATCTCGGGCTTCAATCAACTTAAATACTTTCAGTTAAACCAATCAACGCATTTAAGATCCGGTCCCTACAAACTTGACGTTACGGCGAATGGAAGATTTATCAATTTATATAAAAATGACAGCAAGCTCCACACCTGGGATCTATCTGAAAAGATACGGACGTTGAAATCTGCCTACGCTAATCACTTCGATTCGGTACCGGCCAGCGAAATGATGATCAGGTACACCACTGCTACTGACGATGTTGCAATTGTTTTTTCTTCCATCAACAATGGCACAGACTATTATTATGGTGAAGGCATAGTGTTGTTCAGGTAGTTATCTGAACCCCTTCCCTATTTTAGTTTGCTCTCAAAATCAACGCAACTGATTTCCAAAGTCCGCGCAGGCAATAAAAACAGTAGAATCACTAGTACATAATTCTTCATGGCATGTAAGGTTGTTAGTCGTAAACTTAACCAAAATGCATGATGAACGTAACACTGCTCCTGATCATGATCTGCTTCTCAACAGTAGCCTTTTCTCAAAGTGCCGGGCAGACTTATGCTGAAAAGCTGGGCTATCCCAAAGGTAAAAAGGTGCTGATTATCCACGTCGACGATGTAGGAATGAGTTACGAGTCGAACCAGGGCGCGATCCGCGCAATCCGGGAAGGTGTCGCCAATTCGCTGAGCGTGATGATGCCGTGCGGCTGGGTACCTGGTTTTGTTAACTATTGGAAAGAAAATAGAGACCTCGACGCCGGGTTGCATTTGACCCTGACTTCTGAATGGAAAGATTATCGCTGGGGACCTTTGGCTGGTAAACAGCAGGTAAAAGGGTTAACAGATCCAGAGGGCGCATTGTGGCGCAGTGTCGCGGAGGTAGTAAAGAATGCTTCACCTGACGAAGTAGAGCAGGAAATCCGCGCCCAGCTCGACCGCGCCAGAGCAATGGGATTTGAACCTACGCATTTGGATTCACATATGGGAACATTGTTTGCCACGCCCGAATTTATGGAGAGATATCTGAAAGTAGGCATGCAGGAAAAAATCCCGGTCATGTTCCCCGGCGGGCACAATACCGCAATTCGTGCCGAGGAAAAAATGATTTCTGAACAATTCGAGATGACCCAGAAAGTGGGACAGCAACTCTGGAATGCAGGATTGCCTGTTTTGGACGATCTGGAAAATAGCAGCTACGGCTGGAAAGGTCCTGAAAACGGTGATACTTCGGAGAAAGCAATGCAGCAATATAAAACGGCAAAGTACATCGAAGCTTTCGGCAAATTAAAACCGGGACTTACGATGGTAATCATGCATTGTACCATTCACACGGAAGTATTTCCAAAAATATCAGACTCCTGGCCAACACGGGAAGGCGATTTCCTCGCGATGATCGATCCTGAACTAAAAAAGTACATTGAAAAAGAAGGTATCATACTGACAACCTGGCGCGAAGCAATGCAGCGGCGACAAAAGGTAAAGTGAGTCTGTTATGACAAACCGCCATTCTCAACCCCGTTGTGTAGGGCGATAATTTTGTAAAAATCAGCGGGTAGAAACGGCTTAACTAAATAATCGCTGAACCCGCTGGCCAATGCGCGTTCACGTTCATCTTCGAATGCAGAAGCTGTTAAAGCTATTATCGGCACATTGGCACTTAGCGCCCGGATTAGCTTCGTTGCCTCAAAACCATCCATAACTGGCATTCTAAGATCCATAAAGATCAAGTCATGACGCTTTTGGATATATAAATCAACCGCCTCTTTCCCGTTTGCCGCCAAGTCAAACGGGATTTCCTTTCTTTCCAGAAGCCGGGTCGCAAGCATCAGGTTAGTTGCATTATCGTCGACCAGCAATATTCGTGTATTGGTATTAAAGTCGGTGACTGGTACCTTGTCAACTGCTTCTTCAGAAGATTGTTTGGAAGAATATGGCAGCTCGATTTGAAAGGAAAACGCAGAGCCGCTGCCCAGCCGGCTTTCCAGCTTGATATCTCCGCCAAACAGGCGCACAAGCTCCCTTGAAATGGCCAATCCCAACCCGGTACCGCTATCCTGCCTCTTTACCCGACTTTTTACCTGTGTGAAAATCTGAAATACATTCGACTGCTGCGATTCTGATATGCCAATCCCGCTGTCTGCAACTTTGAATCCGAGCGTAATAATGGAGTCAGTCCGGCTAATTTCTATAACTGAAAACCGGACAAATCCTTTGTCAGTAAATTTAATTGCATTGTGTACCAGGTTGGTAATTACCTGGCTTAGCCTGGTTTGGTCGGCCGTCAGCTGAGGCAGGTTGTCGGGGATATCAAACAGTAGTTCCAGATTCTTCTCTCTGGCTTTCGGAACAAATGTGTTATAAAGATTTTTGAAAAGTACTTCGGGATCAAAGCTTTCCGCGTGCAGCTTCACGTGGTTCGAATTGATTTTGTTGAAGTCAAGAATTTCATTCACCACCGCCATTAAATGCGCAGCCGAAAATTTCAAAGTTTCAATCAGCTCCTGCTCCTGGCTGTCCCTGGCTTTATTTTCCTGTAACAAATGGACAATACCTACGATCCCATTCAACGGAGTCCGGATCTCGTGGCTCATTGTGGAAAGGAACTCTGATTTTGCGATCGTCGCATGCTCCGCGATCTGCTTTTGCTTTTCAAGATTTTCATTTTGCGCGGCCAGGGTATACCGGTAGAAGAACTCACGCTTGTCTCTCTTCTCATTCCGCAGCATTACAAATGGAAAAAGCAGCTGTCCCATAAAGAAGAATAAGCCGCCTTCCCGCAAAAATTGATAAAAAACGCCCGGGTGCCCCCAATACAACGCAATAGGGAAGGTGAGGGAAATGAGTATCGTAACTACAACCGCCTTCCAAACCGGCCAGCGCACTACGATGAATGTAAATACCAGCGCAAGCGTCATGTTGAATGTGGCGCGTCCGTAGTAATCGTGGGGAACTGTTGCAAGAATGTACGCGTGAACAGGTATCAGGGCCAGATAGGTAAGAAATGAAGAGCTCTGGCTGGAAATTTTTCCGGTGAAATGCAGCAACAGCAGTATCAGTGCAACACTGCTGAAAACGATTTCAGCGGCTAGTATGTCGGCAAATGCCGGGTTGTTCCGTAAAAGATAAAGCAGGGAGGTCGCCGGATAACCCAGCAGGAATGCCGTGCAGAAGATCAGGTTTCCCCAGCGGGACTTAATTTCGCGTTCCCTTTTCCACAATATGTCGAAATCACCTGTGTAAATGGCGCTTTTCAAGACTTACGATTTTAAACGCTGAGATAATTATGCAGAAGGTCTTACAGCCAAATTTACAAAATGATTAAAAAAATAGGGCATTCAATTTCTTGAATACCCTACATTCCAATAATTTAATGCTAACTCTACAAGTCGATCGCCTCTCCGTAAGCCGCTTCCGTCGCTCCTTTCAAAGCCTCAGACATGGTCGGGTGCGGGTGGATTGACCGCATGATTTCGTGAGCGGTTGTTTCGAGCTTACGCGCTACTACTACCTCAGCAATCATTTCAGTTACATTGGTACCGATCATGTGTGCGCCAAGGAATTCGCCGTATTTGGAATCGAAAATTACCTTTACGAAACCATCCGTTGCGCCGGCAGCAGTTGCTTTTCCGGAAGCTTTGAATGGGAATTTACCCACTTTGATATCGTAACCAGCTTCTCTCGCTTTCTTTTCTGTGTAGCCAACAGAAGCAATTTCCGGCTGGCAGTAGGTACATCCCGGGATGTTACCGTAGTCAAGCGCCTCTGTTTTGTGTCCGGCGATTTTTTCAGCACAAATGATACCCTCAGCCGTAGCCACGTGCGCCAATGCAGGACCAGGCGTACAGTCACCGATCGCATAGAAACCCGGAACGCTGGTTTCGTACCATTCGTTGACAACGATCTTGCCTTTATCCGTTTTAATACCTGTCTCTTCCAAACCGATGTTTTCGATGTTGGAAACAATGCCGGCAGCTGAAAGCACCACATCCACTTCAAACGTCTTTTGTCCGTCCGGCGTTTTCACCGAAACAACGCAGCCATTTCCGCTGGTATCTACTTTTTCAACTGTTGAATTTACGTAAGTATCTACGCCCAGCTTCTTGTATTGCTTGGCGATTTCTTTTGAAATTTCCTCATCTTCTACCGGTACCAGGTTTGGAAGGAATTCAACCACAGTCACTTTGGTGCCCATGGAAGCGTATACATACGCGAATTCCATTCCGATTGCACCAGAACCAATCACCAGTAGCGATGCAGGCTGTTTTTCAAGGCTCATCGCCTTGCGGTATTCAATGATTTTCTGTCCGTCGATTTTGATGTTTGGCAACTCCCGTGCGCGGGCGCCAGTTGCGATAACCACCCCTTTATTGGCAGTGTAATCTGTTTTCTTGCCCTCCTTATCAGTAACCTCAACCGTTTTCTGTCCCTTCACCTTACCGGCACCCATGATGACGTCGATCTTATTCTTTTTCATCAGGAAGGAAACCCCTTTGCTCATTGAGTCAGCCACGCCGCGGCTGCGTTTGATTACCCCTGAAAAATCGGCAGATGATTCACCTACGTTGATTCCGTAGTCTTTTGCATGCTTAATGTATTCAAAAACCTGCGCACTTTTCAGGAGCGCTTTTGTTGGAATACAACCCCAGTTAAGGCATATTCCACCCAGGCTTTCTTTCTCGATAATTGCAACTTTAAGTCCTAATTGGGAAGCACGAATGGCTGCCGGATACCCTCCGGGGCCGCTACCAATTACAATCACATCATATGTTTGAGCCATTTTCTGGTATTTTTATTGATAAGAAATGGGTACACTAAATTTCTCGCAAAGTTAAGACGATTTGCCGGAATGCCTACATCTCCAACGCAGCCTATTTCTTTGAAACCGACCATTCTTCCGAATTGTTATATCTTTGCTATTCGCAGCTTTGGCGCACCATTTTGCCATACTTGGCACTCCTTTGGCATACTTAGCATTGCCTTTGTCATGCTGAGCGGAGTCGAAGCATAGTGCACTTCGACTCCGCTCAGTATGACGAGGCTGATAACCGCTATCATCAAGGAGGCATTTTTAACATTTTAAACTCAAACTTCAAATGACAGCAGAGCAATTGAAAGACTTGAAGGCCCGTGTAGAGGCTTTGGGGAGGTATCTTTGACTACGGTAACCGTAAAAAACAATTAGAAGATCTTGAACAGCAAACTGTTCAACCGGAGTTCTGGAATGATTCAGAACGCGCCGAAAAAACAATGCGGGAAATCCGCGGATTGAAGTTCTGGACAAATGGCTATGAAGAACTGGCGCGCCTCCGCGACGATCTTGATACCATTTGGGAATTTTATGAAGCTAAAGAAGCTACCGAAGAAGAGGTAGACGAAGAAGGCAAAAAGCTCTCTGAAAAGCTGGAAGAAATTGAATTCCGCAAGATGATGGGCGAAGAAGGCGACGAGCTGCCCGCAGTGATCGAAATCAATGCAGGCGCCGGTGGTACCGAGTCGCAGGACTGGGCTTCGATGCTGATGCGGATGTACATCATGTGGGCAGAGAAAAATGGTTACAAGGTCCGCGAGGTTGATTTGCAGGACGGCGATGTGGCCGGCGTGAAATCTGTCACATTGGAAATCGACGGCGAATATGCTTACGGCAACCTGAAATCAGAAAACGGTGTGCACAGGCTTGTACGCATTTCTCCCTTTGATTCGAATGCGCGGCGCCACACTTCATTTACATCAGTTTACGTGTACCCGCTTGCCGATGATAACATCGAAATTGACGTAAACCTGGCGGATATTACCTGGGATACTTATCGTTCAGGCGGTGCTGGTGGACAGAATGTAAACAAGGTCGAAACGGCAGTTCGTCTGCATCACAAACCTTCGGGCATTATCATCGCCTGCCAGCAGGAGCGTTCGCAGCTGATGAACAAAGAGGTCGCAATCAGGCTTTTGAAATCGCGCTTGTACCAGATTGAGCTGGAAAAACGCAACTCAGCCCGTGCAGAAGTAGAAGCTTCCAAACGAAAAATCGAATGGGGCTCCCAGATCAGAAGCTACGTACTGGATGATCGTCGGGTAAAAGACCATCGCACCGATCATCAGACTTCCAACACGGAGGCGGTACTCAATGGTGAAATCAACGATTTTATTAAGGCTTATCTGATGGAATCTTAACCACATAGAAGACCTTCAACTGCCGCACAGTCACGGAAGTTGGAGGTTTTTCTGCTTTTTGTTAAATTGATTCCAAATAGCAATTATCATGACAGGTATTCGATTCATCACGAATGAAAAGGGTCAGAAAACTGACCTCATAATCAATTTGAAGGAGCATCCTAGAATAGTGGAGGATCTGCTGGATACATTGATTGCTGAGGAGCGTCGGGATGAACCAACAATCTCTGAAAAGTTGATTTCTGAGCAAAAATCAGAAGGCAAGCTGCATGAATGATCCTTATCTAAGAGTCATCAGCCAGAAGCCTATGAATAGTCTCCATTGAAACCTCTCCACTATCACAAACTTGGCCACGGCCCGCGTGCTCTTCTCGCATTCCACGGCATTGGGCAGGATGGATTAAGCTGCTTTGATCCTTTTGAAAAGGTATTAGGTTCACATTACACCATTTTTGCCTTTGATCTTTTTTTCCATGGCAAAAGTGCGGACTCAGATATTCCCCTCGTTTCCAAATCAATCTGGAGAGACTATCTCGCACAATTCTTAGAAGACAATGCAATCACAACATTTGACGTGGCTGGTTTCAGCATGGGCGGTCGCTTTGCATTGGCTACGCTTGAAGCTTTCGCAGACAGGATCGGAAATGTTTATTTAATTGCTCCCGACGGAATTTCTGAAAATCCCCTCTACTCAATGGCAACGCGGAATGCATTAGGACGATCACTATTTCGCCAGGTAATGCAAAGACCCGCATTCTTCTTTGAAACAATCCTGATTTTAGAGAAGTTGAAACTCGTTAACAGCAGCCTCGTCCGCTTTACGCAACATGTTCTCAACACACCGGAAAAACGCCGCACTATACTAAAATCTTGGATTGCGTTCCGAAGCCTCCGGTTTGACATTCACCAAATCAGCAGCCTTGCAAAGACTAGCGATGTGCGTGTGTTTTTGTTTACAGGCGAATTTGACAAACTCTTGAAACCTCACACAGTCAGTATATTGGCCAAGTTACTTCCGGCCGACCAGACGATCCGCCTCAAAAGTGGCCACTCGCAGCTGGTTACACATTCTGCCGCGTGGATTTGTACATTATTTGAGTAACTTGTCAGACACCCATCTGACGTTATGCAGCAACATTTAACTCGAAATGACACCAATTGGCGGTTAAGAGCCATCATCGGCGGCTCTGCCGGGAACCTCGTTGAATGGTATGATTGGTATGCTTACTCCGCCTTTTCCCTCTATTTCGCAAGTACCTTTTTCCCTGATTCCAACCCGACAGTCCAACTCATCAATACAGCCGGAATTTTTGCCGTCGGGTTTTTAATGCGGCCGATAGGCGGGTATATTTTCGGAAAACTGGCAGATACCCGGGGCAGGAAAGTCGCCATGACATTGTCTGTCTTACTGATGTCATTCGGTTCATTGCTCATTGCATTTTTGCCTGGCTACAACAGTATAGGCATTTTAGCGCCGATCCTGCTGCTTATTGCGCGTTTGTTGCAGGGGTTGAGTGTGGGAGGTGAATATGGCACCTCCGCCACTTACCTGAGCGAAGTCGCTACTGAAAAACGTCGCGGCTTCTATTCGAGTTTTCAATATGTCACATTGATCGGCGGACAGCTGCTTGCGCTTGGCTTGCAGCTGATTCTTCAAAATATCTTCCTTACCGACAAACAAATGCATGAATGGGGCTGGCGCATTCCTTTCATCTTCGGAGCTGCATTGTCGCTGGTTGCCTTATACTTACGCGCACATCTCACAGAGACCAAAGCATTCCAGACAAAAACGCAGGAAGCCAAAAAAGAAGGTTCATTAAAAGAGTTGCTCAAACATCCCCGGGCAATACTTGTCGTAATTGGCTTAACCCTGGGCGGCACGCTCGCGTTTTATACCTATACCACCTACATGCAAAAATTCCTGGTCAATACGGTCGGACTTACCAAATACCAGTCTACCATTCTCACCTTTTGCTCACTCTTCATTTTTGCAGTGCTGCAGCCGGTTTTTGGCGCATTAAGCGATCGTGTTGGCAGGCGCCCGTTGTTGATTTCGTTTGGTGTACTGGGCACCATCTGCACTTATCCACTCTTAACTACATTGAGTAAAACGACCGATATGTGGTCTGCATTCGCACTTTTGATGGCCGCGCTGCTTATCGTGAGCGGTTATACATCCATCAATGCAGTCGTAAAAGCCGAGCTATTTCCGGTCGAAGTACGGGCGCTTGGCGTGGGGCTCCCCTATTCTCTCACTGTTGCAATCTTCGGAGGAACGGCGGAATATTTTGCCCTTTGGTTCAAAAATCTGGGACATGAAAGCTACTATTACTGGTATGTCACCATCTGCATTTTTATATCCCTGGTAATCTATATCCGGATGAAAGACACCAAACATACCTCGCTCATTGAAGACAATTAGCAATTCAGAACGAGTGATTGAGTAAATGAAAATCACAGCAAGTAGCCCTACATCATTTCCGGAGAGGTTTTGTACAAATACTTCCTTTTGTATTCAAGCGGAGTCATATCTGTAACCTTCTTGAAATGCCTGTAAAAATTGGAAACATTGTTGAAGCCGCATTCGAAACAAATGACTTCTGTCGCCAGCTTATCCTCAATTAACAACCTGCAAGCCTGACTAATGCGTATTTCCACCAGAAAATCATTGTACGTTTTCTTGGTCATTAATTTGAAGTACCGGCAAAATGAAGTTATTCCAAGATTCGCGATTGCAGCCACGTCTTGCAGCGTGATGTCGTTGCGGTAGTTAGACAGCGTATATGCGTAAATTTTATTAAGACGCAAAGTTTCCGAATCGTTCGACTTATAAAATGCGTGCGCAGAAGCAATGGTCTCGTAGTCTGTTGTTTCCGCCAGTATTTTCAGGATAGACATAAGTGCGATCAGCCGGTCGAGGTTTTGTGCGTGAACTGTTGAGTACATCAGCTCGACTATCTTTTCTTTTGCATTCCCTGAAATGAGGAGCCCGCGTTTTGCCTTTTCGTAAAGTTTCGGGATCTGGTAAGCTTCCGGTAAGAGCAAAAAGTCCCCGCCCAGACAATTGGGAAGAAAATGAATGATGATTACTTCAACGGCTGTGTTGGTCGCGCCTTCCTCCACACGCCAGGTATGTGGCAGGTTTTCTCCCAAAAGGATCAGTTCCCCGTCTGAAAAATTGCTGATACTGTCGCCGATAAAGCGCACTCCCTTGCCTTTTACGAGATAATGCAGTTCAAGCTCGGGATGGTAATGCCAGACAGTCCCAAAGCCGGCGTCTTTTTCGTGGCGAATGCTGAATGAAGTTCGCGAGGGTATCGGAACTTTGTGAAAATGAGGTTTCATTTTAAATGTCCAGTGTGACAGGGTTTAGGTATCTGTCTGCTATTCATTTAAAGAATATTTTTTGCTTATCTATCCGATCTGTATTTAAAAAGTTCGACAGCCGCATATCCCCTTCGCTAAGATCTGTTGACTGAGCCCATTTTGTCCAGGTACGTCTGTCGGAAGCCGAGATCCTGGTACTTCCTCATTTCCATAAAAATCTGGTTTCTCAGATTGAGGAACAGGTATGATTGAAAATTCTCTTCTTTTTCCAGCTTAATCCGGTCTTCCCAGATTTTCTCAAAAACATGGCTTGTTATTGCCTCTGCTTCGCCGTCGTCTTTTAAAATCACCCTGCATAATGTCAGTGCGGGTTCACGAAAATGAGTGCAAAGCTGCGCAAACGCGACCTTATCTCCTTCGGTAATGCGGTGCAAAATCTGCTGAGTCGGAAAGGCCATGGTGATTTGATTTTGATTGTTTCTTTTTTATTTCAATGGCGCAGCAAAGCTGTTTCTAAAAACACTTTCGACGCCGAGCTCGCTTCGAAGCTGGGCGGCTTCATCTAATAACTTGTCAGCCCGTTCTTTCACCTCTTCGGTCAGTTCGTCAACTTTTCTCCTGGTATAAAGTGAAATGGGAAAGCCTCGTTTCTGAAGGCAGTACTTCGCGATTATCGGATAGGCAGTATGCACGATATCCATTGAATCATTGAAGAATGTCTGCAGCCTCTCCACCTCTTCGGCACGGGACACATCATTGAAGTGATTGCACATCCATACTACCAGCTCAGGATATATATTGCCCTGAATGCACGACAAACCAGCGGCGCCGGCCCGGAGCGAGGCAGTCGCATTGACCATATAGGCATCGTACAACCCAAACCTGAATCCCTCTGTGGCTGCAATGCGCTTTACAACTTCTTCGATATCGAGACAAGTATCCTTGTGGTAAACAATTCGCTGGCTCTGCACCAGCTCACCCAGCAATCGGCTGTCTATTAGCCGCTTATAAGGTACGGGGCATTCATAAAATCCCAGGGGAATGTCGCCGGTAAGTGCCAGCAGCCTTTTTACATTTGTATGAAAAACCGCTTCGTTATCATGCTCCTCAGCCAGCAAACCAGTGATCACGATCACGGCATCTATTCCGGTGAGGTATATACGTTTTACGAAATCTGCCTGTTGCTCAATCGACCCGCCGAGGGTCCCGGTGGCTACTACCGGTACTCTTCCGGCAACCTGGTCCACTACGGTTTGCGTCACTTCAAGTCGCTCCGATTCGGTCAATTCAAACATTTCACTTGACAAACAGTTGGCAAACAGCCCCGCAGCGCCTGCTTCAAGGTACATTTCAGTCAGCATTTTCAGCCCCTCAAAATCCACTGCTCCCGATTCCAGAAAAGGTGTAAGCATAACCGGAATAAATCCCTGCGGCAGCGAACGTGACGTTTGTGCGTTTGTCATGTTGAGTAACAATTAAATTGGTGTTGTTTTAACTTTAATAAAATAAGCCTGACTACGAGCTTTTGTTCAGCGCATTTATTTACTGTCCAGTATCAATTCTTTTTCGGCAGTTCTCGTTCTTTTCAATTTGGTCAGGAGCATTCCGATCAGAAAGATCGTGAGTGTTCCTACCACCATAATCATATTCTGATGCAATGGGTTACGCAGGTATGCATATTCATCAGGAAGCTGACCGGAGAATGTCATCCAGATAATCACCACGATACCGATCAGCGTGGCAGTCAATGCCTCTGCATTGCGCGTTTGTCTTGAAATAATCCCTAAAAGGAATAACCCGAGCATTCCGCCGGCGAAAATACCCGACAGCATCCACCAAACATCCAGAACACTTTTCACGCCGATCATCGCAATCCCGGTCACCATTCCCAGCAAACCGAACACCGTTGTAGCAATATAGAGCAGCCGCAGCGACTCTCCCTGGGACAAGTCAGGCTTGATGTATTTTTGATAAATATCTACCGAAAATACCGTAGCAGATGCATTCATTCCGGAGCTGATCGTACTCATCGCAGCTGACATGATTGCTGCAATAATGAGCCCCAGCAAACCTACGGGCACTTTTGTTACCATGAAATGCGGCATTACCTTGTCACCATAGTCAGCCGGTACCAATGTCGCCGCTAATCCTCTGATCGCCTCCTGACTTCCATTCGGCAGTCGTTCCGTTGCAACCTGCATTTTGATTGTTTCAAGAAGGGCTGGATTACTCTGATAATATGCGTAGAGGCAAGATCCCAAGAAGAAAAACATCAGAGAAACAGGCAGATAGAGATAAACACAAAGCCAGACAGAACCAGCAGCCTCTTTTACCGACGTAGTAGTATGGTAACGTTGCACATAGTTTTGGTCCATTCCAAAATTATTCAGGTTCATAAAAAACCCGTAAAGCAACACGACCCAAAAAGATGATTGCGTAAAATCCGGCGCGAATGTGCCGAGACTGAATTTATTTTCAGCACTGCCGACACTCATTATCCTGGATACGCCGCCGCCCATTCCGTCGACAACCAAGTATAAAATAACGAGCGCGCCGACTGTCTTAATCACACCCTGCACCACCTCTGTCCAGATCACCGCTTCCATTCCGCCCATTACCGTATAAAGCACAATGCAAATCCCGACCACGATCATGATCGTTGACATTTCGTACCCGGTCAGCGCCTGCAAGCTCAATGCGATCCCAAAGAAGATAGAACCCATGCGGGCCAGTTGCGTCAGCAAAAAACAGACGACAGCGTAAGTACGCGCCCAAGGCCCAAACCTGTGTTCAAGATGCGTGTAGGCGGATACCGCGCCCGTTTTTCTGTAAAATGGAATAAAAAACCGGGTCGCTACCCAGGCAGCAAGCGGCATTGATAAACTGAATACAAATGAATTCCAGTTGCTGCCAAACGCTTTCCCCGGAACTCCCAGAAAAGTATTACTACTTAAAAATGTCGCATAGATACTGATCCCAATCGCCCAACCCGGGATCCGCCCCGAAGCTTTCGTGAATTGATCCGCGGTCGTATTCTTTCTTGAAAAATAAATCCCTACACCAACCATCCCTGCCAGATAGGCAAGCACAATGACCAGATCTACAAATGGTAAGGATTTCATTCTGGTTTCGGATGAATTATAACTTTACCACAAAGAAACAGGATGAAGACAATGAATTTATGTGGTTTCGTAGCGTATTATTGTAGGATCTTAGCAAGAAAAGCTATTTTCTGCAAAGTATAGCGTAACTATCCTACTATTTTCCGCTCCCGAAAGAAATACCCGACCCCGATTGTGGAGACGATGATCAGCAGGATCAAAACCACTTTGGTAGCGAGACCTTCGTTAGGATGCTCCAAGAGGTACCTGATATCCTGCGCTTCTCTTCCCGCCCATACAGCGAGTACCGTGCGGGGGATCATCCCCAGCGTACCGCCGGCAAGTACCTGTTTGAAGCGTGCGCCTGCCATTGCAAAGAAGAGATTGGTGATTGCAAAAGGAAGAACAGGTGAAAGTTTGGCAAAAAAGATCAGTCGCAGCTCATTCTTATGAAAGCGGCTTAACAAGCTGCCCACCTGCGGATAAACCTGCATTAAATGCTTCCTTAGCGAAGTAGCATGCAAATAATTGGCAGAAACGTAGATCAACGCAATGGCGCCCAGGTTCATTCCGAAAAGCATGAGGAGCGATATCCAGCCCAAAAAATAACCGTAAACAAGCGCCAGGAAAGTAGGCGGCGTAAGCGCAAGCGAGGATGCAATCGTCAGCATCAATGTAACACCAACCCACCACCCTAGCGGCATTGTCCGCAAAAACTGCTCGTTACTAATTGCCCAGGCCGTGAGAATGGAAGTAGTCAGCAGCGGAACAACGGTCATCAGCACACTGATAACCACTGGTAACGAGAATTTTTTAGGTGTAGATTTTTCCACGGATGTAGTGCGGCTAGGTATGCAGTATCTGCATTCAAATAACCACTTGTTTGTACAAAAGGTTTTTAATGTTCTTACCTTTTATGTGGCCGCATTTGAATTCTGACCGGCACAAAAGTGCATTATCAATAAGCTTATTCGTGTATTTTCGTGCCTTCGTGGCACTTCAAACATCGAAATGAAATTCGCAACAAAAGCAATTCACGCAGGCGTAACACCCGACCCAACGACCGGCGCTATCATGACGCCGATCTATCAGACTTCCACCTACGTTCAGGAAAGTCCGGGCAAGCACAAAGGGTACGAATATTCCCGCACGCATAATCCCACCAGAACTGCGCTGCAAAATGCATTGGCTGCACTGGAAAACGGACAGCACGGGATCTGCTTTTCCTCCGGAATGGCGGCCACAGACGCAGTACTGAGGCTGTACAAACCGGGCGACGAAATCATCGTCACCAACGACATTTACGGCGGTACTTACCGGATCATGAAGCGCATTTATGAAGGTTATGGTTTGGTTTTCAAGTTCGTCGATATGTCTGATCCACGGAATGTGACAGAAGCTTTTTCAGAGAAAACCCGGATGATCTGGATCGAAACACCTACTAACCCGCTTCTGAAAATCATCGATATTCGGCAAATAACTGCACTTTGTAAAGAACAGAACATCCACTGCGTAGTTGATAACACATTTGCCTCGCCTTACCTGCAGAACCCGCTCGACCTGGGGGCAGATATTGTCATGCATTCTGTTACCAAGTACCTCGGCGGACATTCTGATACCGTCATGGGCGCATTGATCACGAATGATACTGAGCTCGCAAAGCAACTCGCCTTTATCCAGAATGCAGCCGGCGCAGTGCCTGGCCCCCAGGATTGCTTTCTGGTTTTAAGAGGGTTGAAAACGCTGCATATCCGAATGCAAAGGCATTGTGAAAATGCAATGCAAATCGCTGCCTGGCTTTCCAATCATCCAAAGGTCGCTATCGTTTATTATCCGGGACTTCCTTCCCACGCTGGCCACGAAATTGCCCGGGAGCAAATGCGCGGTTTTGGCGGAATGCTTTCATTTGAGCTAAAAGGAGATGTTTATGAGGAAGCTGTCACTACAATGGAGCGCCTTGCATTGTTCTCCCTCGGCGAGTCACTGGGAGGCGTGGAGTCACTTTGTACGCACCCTGCGAGTATGACGCACGCCAGCATTCCGAAAGCAGAAAGAGAGAAAGTGGGCTTAAAAGATACTTTAATCCGGCTCAGCATAGGTATTGAGGATGCAGAAGACCTGATCGCAGATCTGGCACAGGCAATAGGGTAGCAGCGGATTCTTGCCAATCAATTTCAAAAATCTTACTTTTGAAACTACCTTTTTTGAAACACTAAAAATCAAAACAAATAAATGGAATTAACGGGAACAGTGATCGCTTTGCTTCCTGAGGTAACAGGTCAGGGCAAAAACGGAATGTGGCGTAAACAGGAATTTATTCTTGAAATACCTTCTCAGTATCCGAAAAAGGTTTGCATTTCGCTTTGGGGAGATAAAATCGACCAGGCTGACCTTCAAATCAATCAATCAGTTACAGCTTCCATTGATATCGAGAGCCGCGAGTACAATTCCCGCTGGTACACAGAAGTAAAAGCCTGGAAAGTAGACAAAGCGAATGGCGGCGGTCCTTCTGCGTCTTCCGGCGGCAGTCCGCTTCCTCCTGTTACCACTTTTACAGAGGACGAATCTGACGATCTTCCTTTCTAATTAAGCTGATAATTACAATAAGCTGACCGAGTACATACTGCTGATATTAATGGGAAGAACCCGGGCAGTATAGAAAGTAGTGGCTAAGGCACTGTTTTATGGTCGTCAATTTCCCTTTCGGTACATTGACGGCCAATTTTTTTGCCTGTCTTACACCGTCAGTTGGATTGATATCCCATTGACATCGTAAACTGATCGATCATTTCCTGCGGGTGCACTTCCAGAATTCGGGCCAGTACCATTACCACCAATGTATTAGAGGCAATTTTACGGGGAATGCCGGCGACTGTTGCAAAAAGGTCCACGGTAACCGACTGCTTTTCATCGAGCAGCTTCATGAGCTTCTGCTCCTTGTCGCCGTATTGAAAACGGATATCACGCTCACCTCTTCCGCGGCGCATAATTTCCTTCATTTCCCTGCTCGCCTGCAACGATTTGTCTTCCACCCGGATGTAAGCCTGGCGGGTACCAGTCTCGTCCACCACATAATGCGGCTTGTCGACACTGCGCGGAATGGTAAGTACCAGCACATCTCTGTCCGGACTTACGGGAACGCGTTCTTTTTTGTAGCTTATTTTGGGATATATGTATTTGTCGATCGCCCGGGTAAGCGTGAATTCATCTTCATCCGCATCTTTCAATCCCTTGATGGTTTTGTCGTCGCCAACTCCGACGAAGAGCTTACCGCCACCTGTGTTGGCAAAAGCGACAACTTCGCGGACAATTTTTTCAGGATGGCTGGATTTCAATTTGAACTCCACGTGCTCACCTTCCCCTTTCTTTACCAGCTCTTTTAACAATCGAAGCTCCATTAGTTAGAATGGATAGATATCTGAATTATGACAAAATCACCTTCGGTTATATCCTCGCCTTTCCTTTCTTAACGCTAACAATATACACTCGTTTTGTCAGATTAAAAAAATATTCAAGACTGAGTTCGTGTAAATCCGACCCTTGATAAACAAAAAACGACACCTTTCAGTGTCGTCTCTTATCAATATTCGTCTTCGTTAAAAAAGAAATCGTCTTTCGTGGGATAATCAGGCCAAATTTCCTCAATGCTTTCATAGGGTTGACCATCGTCTTCCAGCTCCTGTAGGTTTTCAACTACCTCTAACGGAGCGCCTGTTCTGATTGCAAAGTCAATTAGCTCGTCTTTGGTAGCTGGCCAGGGAGCATCTTCAAGGTACGATGCAAGTTCGAGAGTCCAGTACATAATATTTTCGCCTATTAATGGTTACTTTACTTTTCTGCAAAAGTAAAAAATTTGACATCTTTTAAAAGCTTAAAGCGAAAAAAAGCAAAAATAATTGCTTGCTTAAAAATAATATTTCTCTCAAACCAATAAGCAGCTGTAAACCAATATCTTATTTAAATGCTTTTACTGAATTCCTAGCAACAAGCCCTAAAAGCAGCGTGTAATTTCCGCCTGTTCCAATCATTTCTAGCAGCGGCTGTTCATTCCCTCAAACCTTTTTGTAAATTCCCTGTTTCGTTCCCAAAATACCATTATTATGACTATCGAAGTTTGCGCCTACTCCCTTGAATCCTGCATTAACGCACAAGCCGGCGGTGCTGGCCGAATTGAGCTTTGCGGCGGATTGGGCGAGGGTGGAACCACGCCAAGTGCAGGTCTTATCGAAATTGTCAAACAATATATAGAGATCCCCGTATACGTCATGATCCGGCCTCGCGGCGGTGACTTTGTTTATGATTTTTTTGAAGAAGAAATTATGAAAAAAGACATTGACGTGGCCAAAAAGCTAGGCGCAAATGGCGTGGTACTTGGTGTGCTTAATACGGAAGGACAAGTAGATGTACAGCGGACAAAAGCGTTAGTGGACTATGCGGCACCGATGAAAGTAACCTTCCACCGCGCATTCGACCTGACGCCCGATCCGCATAAAGCATTGAAAGCCATAATTGAAACCGGCGCTGAAAGAATCCTTACCTCAGGCCAGCAGGCAAGTGCCATTCAGGGTATCGACTTACTTGCTGCACTTTCCAGAGAAGCAAACGGGAAGATCGAGATTATGGCAGGCGGCGGCGTTAATCCTGATAATGCGGCTGAGCTGGCAGCAGCCGGCGTACATTCCCTGCACCTTACCGCCAAAGCATTCCGTCCGGCGAGACAGAAGTACTTCCCCGCAGCAGTTTCAATGGCCAGCGAAATCCCTGATGAGCGTTCGGTTTTATATAGTAAGCTTGAAGTGATAGAAGCTATGGTTCAAGTAGTTTCGTAGTTAAAAAGACCTTTTTCTGCAAAAGTGTCCCCTCTCTATGAAGATTGTTAAAGCGATTGTTTCTTTGGCCATTGCCATAGCCCTTATTTACTTTTTTGACAAACCGCTTGGACCTGCACCTGCATTGGGACCTTTCCTGAGCCCGTTTACAGGATTCAGTCAGAATGGTGAAGACGCATCAGGTTCCAAAACTGAGCTGGTGCTCAAGCTCGATAGTCTGCAAAGCGAAGTGATCATCCGGTTTGACGATGCAGGCGTGCCGCACATTTTTGCAAAAAATGATTTTGACCTGTTTTACGGCCAGGGATATATAACTGCAAGGGACAGATTGTGGCAAATGGACCTGCAAATACGTGCCGCTTCCGGCCGGCTGTCTGAGATACTGGGCAGGGTGACCCTCGAAATGGACTTGCAGAGCCGCCGCCTGGGAATGGGTTATGGTGCCGAAGCTAACCTTAAAATGGCAATGAGCGAGCCGCAATCGCGCACTGCATTGCTCGGGTACACTGCCGGGGTAAATGCATACATCAGCCAGCTCGCTCCCAAAGACTATCCCATAGAATTCAAGTTACTGGGCTACAAACCGGAACCCTGGAAGCCGATCAACACCTTGTACATGCTGGAACAAATGACGCTTACTCTCGCAGGGCGCTCCAATGAAACAGGCATGACGGAGCTGCTTCAAAAATATGGAAAGCAGGTAATAGACCAGGTTTTTCCTAACTACCCGCTGTTGCAAGAAAGTCCCATAATTCCCGCCGGGAGGAAATGGGATTTTGAGCCACTTCCCATTCCTGAGAAATTGACTGCTGCTGATAGTCTTGAACCTAATTCACATTCAACCGGAACGGCCGGATTGTCTGCAAAACGTTTTGAAAAAATCGAAGGAATTGGCAGCAACAACTGGGCTGTCAGTGCTGAAAAGTCGATCACCGGCTATCCGATACTCGCCAATGACCCGCACCTGGAACTGACCTTGCCCTCGATCTGGTACCAGGTACAGCTGCATACACCTGAAATGAATGTATACGGTGTTTCTTTGCCTGGTATCCCGAGTGCAATTATCGGCTTCAATCAAAATGTAGCCTGGGGAGTTACCAATGTGGATGCCGATGTTTATGATTTATACAAAATCAAATTCAAAGACGACAGCAGAAAGCAGTATTGGCACGAAAACCAATGGAAAAATACCCGGGTAAGGAAGGAACTGGTTTACGTCAAAGGGGAGAAGCTGCCGGTAACAGAAGATGTTATTTATACCCACCACGGGCCGGTTACCGAAACAGACAATACTTCAAAGCAGCCCAACCTCGCTATCCGCTGGATCGGGCACGAGCCTGGCAACAGCTTTATGACATTCTACCAGCTGAACAGGGCGAAAAATTATGATGATTACAGAAGCGCATTAACCAGGTACGTGGGGCCTGCACAAAATTTCGTGTTCGCTGACAACAGCAAGAATATCGCCATTACCGTGAATGGAAAAATGCCTCTCAAATACAAGGAACAGGGTAAATTTATCCTGGATGGTACCGATCCCCGGACCGATTGGCTGAGCTGGATCCCGGCTGATCAGAACCCTTACGTCAAAAATCCGGAAAGGGGCTTTGTGAGCAGTGCCAATCAATCGAGTACGGATACCACTTATCCTTATTATATCAACTGGGTTTTCGCGCCTTCCGAGCGGGCGATCCGGATCAACGAACGTTTACATGCGATGACTCAGGCCAATGCAGACAGCCTGCGCGCTTTGCAGAACGACAATTTCAGTGTGCTCGCCCGGACCATTTTACCAAAGCTCCTGGAAGTATTGTCCACAACAGCATTATCTCCATCTGAAAAAGCAGCTAAAATCATCCTTGCCAACTGGAACTACCAAAATTCCCCCAACTCGGTAGCAGCTTCTATTTTCGAAGAGTGGTTACCTGCATTGCGGAGTGCGATATGGAGCGATGAATTCGGATCTGAGCTGCCTACACGGGACCGTACATTGTATTTGCTTTTGAAACAACCCGAGGAAAAATGGTTTGATAATGTAAATACCCCGCAGCAAGAGACCATGCATGATATCGTGTACAGCAGCTTTAAAGCAACGCTCGACAGTCTGAAAGCACAGCACGGGAATATGAGTCCTTCGTGGCAGTGGTCAAAAGTGAAAGGTACTGAAATACGGCATTTGAGCAGAAGCCTGAAATCCTTTAATGCGCCTCCGATCACGACCGGTGGCGGCAGTAGTATCGTGAATGCGATCACGAAGCGAAACGGACCTTCATGGAGAATGGTCGTCGAGCTTGGGCCTACACCCCGTGCCTATGGTATTTACCCGGGCGGACA
Source organism: Dyadobacter crusticola DSM 16708 (assembly GCF_000701505.1). Lineage (GTDB taxonomy): Bacteria > Bacteroidota > Bacteroidia > Cytophagales > Spirosomataceae > Dyadobacter > Dyadobacter crusticola. The sequence goes on from NZ_JNJB01000012.1 coordinate 270,438, forward strand.
ATCGGGAAATCCTGGCAGCCCTTACTACCTCAATCTGCTTGGTAAATGGGAGAAAGGGGAGTTGAATGAACTGCTGTTCCTGAGTGCGCCCGACCAGCGACATTCCCGCCTCACCTCCCGGATCACCCTACAAAAGAAACAACGATGAACTTCCTTTTTATTCTGATCGTCACGGCTATACTGCAATTCTTCGCTCCCTGGTGGGTAGTTGCGATTGTTCCTTTCGCAGTTCATCTCTGGTGGCCAACAGCTGCATTTAAATCGTTTTGGATCAGCTTCCTGGCAATATGTGTATTGTGGGTGGGATATGGATACTATTTCCATCTTATTTCAAATGGCGCTATCTCTGATCGGATTGCACAGATATTCTTCCTTCCTGACGGACTTTTATTACTGTTGGTCAGCGGAGTAATCGGCGGGCTGGTGGGAGGCTTCGGAGGGCTGTCCGGTTCCCTGATCAGGGACATTTTTGTACGGAATACAGAAAGTTAAGCAGCTGTTAAATTGCCTTTTCAAGGATATATAAGATTCATTGTACTTAAACACAAATCCTTATCTTTGCGGCTCATGCAAAAAAATTAAACCTTAAAGACGTGAATAATAATACTTCGTTGATCTGGAACATTGTGCTTTCATTGGCCGTAGCGGTACTTTTTTTCCTCCATTTTTCAAATAAACCTTCGGGCGATTCCGGCGCAGCAGCAGACGGTAATGTAGTTGCGGGTCGCAAGACAGTTTATGTTCAGGTAGATTCTCTTTTGAAAAATTACGAATTCTTCAAAGACACCAGAAAGGAACTTGAAAACAGAAATTTCCAGCTTGAAAACGAATTGACTACTAAAGGACGCTCTTTGCAGAACGAAGTAGCTTTCTTCCAGCAAAAAGCACAGACAATGACGCCGGAGCAAGCAAGAGCAACAGAGGCGCAGTTGATGAAAAAGCAGCAGGATTTAATGGCTTACCGCGACCAGTCAGCGCAGGCACTAGGCCAGGAAGAGGCTAAGAAAAATGAAGAGCTTTATAAAAATATCCGCTCTTATATCGAGAAGTACAATAAAGAGAATGGTTTCGAGTATGTCCTGGGTTACTCACTGGGCGGCGGGATTCTTTTTGCAAATCCTTCACTGGACGTTACCCAGAAGATCCTGGACGGTCTTAATAAGGAATATAAATCATCCGGAAAACCCGCAGCGGCAGATTCTACGAAGAAGTAAGCTGGCAGGTTACCAACAAAAAAAGGTGTCGGTTCCCTGGAACCGACACCTTTTTTTGTTACCCATCTAATTCTTAAACAGCCGAAGAAGAGAACTTCGCACCGATATATTCACGGTTCATACGCGCGATATTTACCATGCTGATCTCTTTCGGACATTCAGCTGAACATGCGCCTGTATTGGTACAAGCTCCAAAACCTTCCGCATCCATTTGCGCAACCATTTTTTCAGCACGGATACTGCGTTCCGCCTGACCTTGCGGCAGCAATGCAAGCTGAGAGATTTTTGCAGATACAAACAACATTGCAGAAGCATTTTTACAAGCAGCTACGCAAGCACCGCAAGCAATGCAGGCTGCTGCTGAAAACGCTTCGTCAGCCGCTTCCTTCGGAACTGGCAAACTGTTGGCATCCTGTGCATTTCCTGTATTTACAGAAATAAATCCTCCCGCCGAAATCACGCGGTCAAATGCATCACGATCCACAACCAAGTCTTTGATGACCGGGAATGCAGCCGCTCTCCAAGGTTCTACCACGATCGTATCTCCGTCGTTGAAAGAACGCATGTGCAGCTGGCAGGTTGTAACTCCTTTGAGCGGGCCGTGCGGCCGGCCATTGATAAACATTGCGCATGATCCGCATATTCCCTCGCGGCAATCGTGATCGAATGCTACAGGTTCCTTTCCTTCTACAACCAATTGTTCGTTAAGCACGTCAAACATTTCGAGGAAAGACATATCCGGAGAAACCGAATTAAGACTGTACTCCTCAAAACCTCCTTGTGCATTTGCAGTGCTTTGTCTCCAGACTTTAAGCTTTATATGCATGTTACCTGCACTCATTGTTCTATCTTTTAATGGTTTGTCAATCCGGCCGGTACTAAGCAGCGGCCTGAACTTTATTTATAACTTCTTTGAGCAATCTTGATGTTTTCATAAATGAGCTCTTCTTTATGAAGTTCCCACTCTTCAACACCTTTGTATTCCCAGGCCGACACGTACATATAATTCTCATCATCACGCAAGGCCTCTCCTTCTTCGGTCTGATATTCTTCACGGAAGTGTCCTCCACAAGATTCATTCCTTTGCAGCGCATCAATACACATCAGCTCACCTAATTCAATAAAGTCCGCAATGCGGTTAGCCTTGTCCAGTTCAGGATTAAAGTAATCGGCTGTTCCCATTACTTTTACGTCTTTCCAAAACTCTTCTCTTAGCTGGCGTATTTCAACAATCGCTTCTTTCAATCCCTGCTCGTTACGCGCCATTCCGCATTTATCCCACATGATCTTGCCCAGCCTGCGGTGGAAAAGTTCAGGAGAGGTTTTACCCTGAATGCTCAGCAGCTTCCCAATTCTATCTCTTACTTCTTTTTCTGTTTGAACAAAAGCTTCGTGATCTGTCGAGATCTTTCCTGTTCTGATCTCGTTCGCCAGGTAGGCACCGATTGTATAAGGGATCACAAAATATCCGTCAGCCAAACCCTGCATCAAAGCGGAGGCACCCAGACGGTTTGCACCGTGATCGGAGAAGTTTGCTTCTCCCAGTGCATACAATCCTGGTACTGTCGTCATCAAATTATAATCAACCCAAAGTCCGCCCATTGTGTAGTGAACAGCAGGGTAAATACGCATTGGAACTTCGTACGGATCTTCTCCGGTAATCTGTTTGTACATATCAAACAGGTTACCGTATTTTTCTTTCACCACTGCTTTACCCCAGGCGATAATATCTGATGGAGATGCAGTGTGAATGTTATTTTTACTCGCTTCCCCTCTACCGTAACGTTCTACCGCAGCAGCGAAGTCGAGGTATACTGCCAACTTAGAGGTTCCTACGCCGTAGCCTGCATCGCAACGTTCCTTAGCGGCGCGTGAAGCAATATCACGGGGAACAAGGTTACCAAATGCAGGATAGCGTCTTTCAAGGTAGTAGTCACGCTCCTCCTCTGGGATTTCATTACCGGGGCGGTTATCGTTTTTAGCTTTGGGTACCCAGATCCGTCCATCGTTCCGAAGCGACTCTGACATCAGCGTCAGCTTGGATTGGTGCTCGCCTGAAACAGGGATACAGGTCGGGTGAATTTGTGTAAAGCAAGGATTTCCGAAAAATGCCCCGCGGCGGTGCGCTTTCCAGGCAGCTGTTACATTGCTTCCCAGTGCATTGGTAGAAAGATAAAAAACGTTACCGTAACCACCTGAGCAAAGCAACACAGCGTGAGCTGCGTGTCTTTCCAATTCACCTGTAACCAGGTTTCGTGCGATAATACCGCGGCATTTACCATCGATATTCACGATATCCAGCATTTCGTGGCGGTTGTACATTTTAACTGTACCCATACCAACCTGGCGCTGCAGACCTGAATAAGCTCCTAGCAATAATTGCTGGCCTGTTTGGCCGGCTGCGTAAAACGTCCTCTGAACCTGCGTTCCACCGAAAGAACGGTTGGAAAGCAAACCGCCGTACTCACGTGCAAAAGGCACACCGGCAGCTACGCATTGATCGATGATACTTCCCGAAACTTCGGCAAGGCGGTGTACATTGCCTTCTCTTGAGCGATAGTCACCACCTTTAATTGTATCATAAAAAAGACGGTAAATCGAGTCCCCGTCATTTTGATAGTTTTTTGCTGCATTGATACCTCCCTGCGCTGCAATGGAGTGCGCGCGGCGTGGTGAATCCTGGAAGCAGAAAGCTTTTACTTTGTATCCCAGCTCAGCCAGCGTAGCAGCAGCAGAAGCGCCTGCCAGACCGGTACCAACTACAATAATTTCAAGATTACGTTTATTCGCGGGATTTACCAGCGGCACCGAAGAGCGGTATTTGCTCCATTTAGTTTCAAGCGGTCCCTGAGGTATTTTGGCATCCAGACGAGATGAAGTCGCCATATAAATATTAGTTAATCGAAATTTGAAATGAAAGAATCACCGGCATACACCGGCACTCGTTATTTGACCCAACCCAGATAAATCGCGATCGGCATCAAGGCAAAAAGAAGCGGTATAAGAACCGAATACGCTGTTCCTACAAATGAAATCAAACCGTTATACTTGACATGGTTTGCTCCCAGTGTCTGAAAAGCACTTTTGAAACCGTGCAGCAAATGCCAGAACAATGAGATACAACCCAACACATAAATCAACACAACCCACTCATTCTGAAAGATATCCAGCATCATCTGATAAAGGTTCAGTTCCTCGCCGGTAGCAAATTGGTTAGAGCGGTTAGGAATCCAGAAATGCGCTGTGTGGATAACCAGAAAGATCAGCAATAACGTCCCCAGCAGACCCATACTTCTTGAATACCAGGTACTGTTTGCAGAAGGATTATTGACTGCATACTTTACCGGACGGGCTTCCCTGTTGTTTTTCCATAAGATAAGACCGTCGACAATGTGAATAAGGAAACCCGCAACAAGTCCGATTTCAAGCGTCCTGATGATCGGGTTTGTACCCATGAAATGACCCCAGTGGCTGAAAGTTTCGCCGCCGTCATTATAAAAGATCATTGCATTGATACCGGCATGAATCACCAGAAAAACAATCAAAAAAAGTCCGGTAAGAGCCATCAGAAGCTTTTTCCCGATCGAGCTCGTTAACGTTTGTGAAAACCACGACATATGAAACACAAATGGTTTTAGTGCAAAAAAATGAGGTATATTTAGAACGATTCAAAGGTATATCACAAACGCTCGTCAGGCAAAAAAACCCGCCCATTTTTGCTGCATGGGCTATTATTTATAATCATTATTAAGAAATTTTTGATTCTGGCAAGCTAGTGCTAATCAGTGTGTTTGAAACGCCCTTAAAACACCAGAAAAGCAAGTTTTGTTTAATATTCTCATACACATTTTCGAGTAGGAATTTCGTTGAGAGTTCAGGTCAGACTAATAACCATTCTTATATGTCAAGTACTTTACGTTCCCTCCTATCATTAATTGGTTTTATCATTCTGCTGTTTTCTGTTTCTGAGGTCCGGGCGACCCACTTCCGGGCAGGGGAAATTACGGCGAAACGGATTTCAGGACTTACCTACGAAATCAAACTGTCGGCCTATTTCGACGTATCGCCGGCTGGAAAGATTGCAGCTGACAATGCTATTTATGTCGACTTCTTTTTTGGGTCCGATGGCCCGCGCCGCGTTGACCGTGTACCCAACTCCATTCGGAACATCGGTAACAACACGACCTACAACGAATATATTACCACCTACACTTTCCCGGCCGCCAGCACCTACCAGATTTCTGTAAGGATGGAAAACCGGAATGCAAATACTGTTAACCTGAACAACGGAGTGCAAACTAACCAACTCAACTTCTTTGTTCACAGCACCTTAGAGATCAATTCACAATTCGGACCAAACCAAACTCCTGTTTTACTCAACCCGCCCATTGATCTTGCGGCAGTAGGACAGCGTTACATTCACAACCCGAATGCATTCGATGCCGACGGTGACAGCCTTGCGTATAAGCTCTTCGTACCTCAAGAAAGTAGTGGTGGCGGAATAGGCACCAACATTCCCTACGCCGCGCCTAACGCGATCGGCGCGCCGGGACGCACAGAGGCTGGGGCTACGCCTGCTAATTTCAGTATCAACGAACTTACAGGTGATCTCATCTGGGATGCGCCAGCTATGAAGGGACAGTATAACGTTGCATTCATTGTAGAAGAATGGCGGGACAGAAGATTGATCGGCCAGATTGTACGGGATATGCAGATCCTAGTGGAAGACGCGCGCAACGACCGGCCCTTAATGGACCCGCTGGACGACATTTGCGTGGAAGCCGGCACTTTCATCAACCAGCAGATCAGGGCCACAGACAAGAATGGCGACAGGCTGACACTTACTTCCACAGGAGGGGTCTACCAGAGCGCATTGGTGCCGCCTGCGCTGGCCGCATTCAATGTCCCCCAGCAAGGTTCACAGAACACCGTCGTTGGCCAGTTTACCTGGCAGACTTCCTGCAGCCACATCCGCATGGAGCCTTATGATGTGCTATTCAAAGTAGAAGATGCGCCCGCAAGCGGCACACCCAACCCCTCCCTGTTCCGAAAGCTGGTCGATATGACCACCCTCAACATCCGGGTTTACGGGCCCAAGCCCACAGGCCTTACAGCTGTGGCAGCCACTGACCCGGCTGGTACCGCTTACAGGCTCAACTGGGATGCTTACAAATGCCAGGTACAAGGAGCAAGGGTCGTTATATACAGGGCAGAAGGGTGTACAGATATCTTAGAGGATGTTTGTATCACCGGTATCCCTGCCGGGTCCGGCTACGAGGAAGTTGCCCGCGTGCCGGTCACCCAGACTACTTTCCTGGACAACAACAATGGCGCAGGCCTCAGGCCGGGTGTTTCGTACAGCTACCGGCTGGTGGTTATTTTCCCAAGGCCAGGCACCAACGGTTCTGAGCCGGGAAGCCTGGTGGGCGGAGGGGAAAGTGTCGCTTCTGACGAATTCTGCCTTAAACTGCCTTTGCTCATGCCGGTTATCACCAATGTCACTGTTGACTCTACCAGTGAGACAAGGGGCGTGATCACTGTCAAATGGACCAAACCAGCTGCGGCATCAGG
>NZ_JNJB01000013.1 GCF_000701505.1 Dyadobacter crusticola DSM 16708
TGCGTACAAGGCAGGAACAGCACACGTTACAGTCTTGGGTGAACCAGGAACCGTATAAGTAGTCCCTTTTACACGAACGCTTAATGTATGCGCAGCCCCATCTTTCAAAGATGACGGAAGAGCGATCTCAAACCCATAGTTGCCAGTTCCATACCCTTTTGACTTGATGTCATCCCGGTATTTGTTCGCCAGAACAGTTGCAAGGACAGTGCTGCCCTCTACAATCTCCACTGTAAGCGCCTGGTCTGGATAGTTTTTATTCCACGCCCAGCCCTTGATCGTAGCACAGCTCAGGAAATCAAAGCCGCCCCCGTAAGAAGCTGGCAAGGCGCAGGTAATGTTCTTCGGAGAATTTGTTAATGTAGTACTAGCCCCTTTTATACGCACGCTTAAAGCATGTACATTTCCGTCCCGTAACGCTGCTGGAAATTTAAAGTTAAAGCCATACTTTCCAGTACCGATTCCAGCATCTTTCAAGTCAGAACGATAGATGGAAGCAGTGTCAGTCGCCCAAATTTTAGTTCCTTCCATTAATTCTACTACCATTGATCTTTCCGGGTAGCTTTGATCCCAGGCAAAGCCTTGGATGGCATCACAGCTAACAGTTTCCAAAGTTCCGGCATATGAGACAGGCACAGCACAAGTCAAGGTTCTAGGGGAGTTTTTCAGAACGAACGATGTCCCCTTGATCCGGGCATATAATGCATGGGTCTTACCGTCTTTCAGCTCAGCTGGAAGTGGTATACTGTACCCGTAATTTGCTGTACCAATGCCGCCATCCTGTAAATCTTGGCGGAATGCATCCGCAACAACAGTCGCATAGATCTTGCTTCCTTCATAAATCTCGATAGTCATGGCTGTTTCCGGATATTTCAAATCCCAAGCCCAGCCATATAATTTCTGACAATCAGCATATGCATAGCCGTCGAATTGAGAAGCAGCACAGCTAATGTTCTTCGTGTTTGATAATAGATATGTCGTGCCTTTTACGCGGATACTTAATTGATGATTCCCACCGTCTTTTAAACTTAGTGGCAAAGGGATTTTAAATCCATACTTACCAGTTCCAATACCTGCATCTCTCAGATCAGCGCGAAAGATATTGGCAACGCCACTTGCATAAATCGTTGTCCCTTCCACAAGCTCAAACTCCAATGCGGAATTTGGATTGTTCCTGTCCTGTACCCATCCGCTGATTGTGCCACAATCGGCAACCTCAAATGCGCCGCCATAGGAACAATTTATTGATTTAGGTGAGCCAGAAAGTAAGTATTTGCTACTGCGCACACGAACACTGACCTGTTGTGTTGTTCCAGTAATCAGATTGCTTGGTAACTGGATTTTGAATCCATACTTGCCGGTACCTTTGCCGGCATTTACAAGATCAGTGCGCAGCGTATTGGCAACAAATGTAGCATGAACAGTGCCTTCTACTACCAGTTCGAGGGTCAAAGCAGCCTCTGGATGATTTTTATCCCATGCCCACCCGATTAACTCTGAGCAGCTGGCGCTTTGTAAGTCTCCTTCGTAGCTTGCGGCTACTGCGCTCGTATTTAAGGACGCTAGAGTATACGCTAGATATTGATTGGGAACAACCTTTTCAATTGTCGTTATGGATCCCTTCTCCAATGAACTGGCACTACCAAAAACACTTAGTTCATCTATTGTGGCTGTTATAACTTCCCATCTTGAACTTGTCGCACTCCATCCTACAATGGCGAGATTCTGAAGTGATTGGCCAGTCAGGCCTGCTATGTCACTGCCAACATCCCAGGTCAGGGAAAGCCTGCTCGAATTTGCGCCGTTTATGTCCCAATATTCTTTTTTACTGACATTTTTAATGTCAGGTCCTATACTGGAGCTGGCAAATGGCGCGCCGGTGGGTAGAGAAGCCGTTGATGGATCAGCCCTGAAGTAAGCTCCTGCGATCCCGTCCGCTTCTGCTGCGAAGGGTCTGTATGATCCACTTTGCCCTACTGGAAAGACAAAGTAAGACGGGCCGTACTTTTTGACGTATCCGTCAACATGCTTAGTATTACTAATTCCAGTGAGTTTTGAGGAAGCAGAGAAACTAACAATTCCGAACGGCGAGTTGCGCTCCGTCACAACGATTCCATTTTGTGCATAACTTTCATTCGCAAGTGTGCAAATGAAAGTTATGGTTAGTAACAGAGTTTTATAAATCTGAATCAAGCTGGCATTAGGATTCATAGAATTTGTTCAATGTAATGAGCAATCTCATTCAGTAATATAAAAATATAAATACTATAATTTGAAATAAATAATTCTACAAGCATGGGCGTGGTGCTAACATCATCAGGTTATTTAGACCTGATTTGCGACGAGAGCTGTTGGGTCAACCAGTAATATTAACGCCGTAGTCACCTAGGAACTTCAGCTCCCCTCCTGCTTTGACTTTCACATTTTTGACGCTAATGTTTTGTCCTACTTCAATGTTGTGGCCCGCGTTAACCTGTACTATGTCTCTCGAAGAGGGGATACGCCCAGTTGACCAAATTTCTGGATTAATCCATGCGCCGGACGCCAGTGATTGAACAACTTCTGAAAAAAGAGAAGTAGTTTTGAAGTCTTTGAAGAGGATTTGATCTGTGCTGGAATCTGCGGTACCGAACCAATCATTAAGAATATCCGAATACACCCGGCGAAAATCGATTTGCATTTTGATATCCCGGTTTAATACTCCCGGAGCAGGAGAAGCTGGTAATAAACCGTTAACTAGGTCTGGATTATTACCAACAATTTGTCGCTTTATACCACTGCCAAAAACAAACATCGGAGCACCTATTCCATGATCTGTTCCTTTTGAGGCATTAGAAGTTGCCCTTCTACCGAAATCTGAAAAGGTCATTCCTAGAACCTTGTCTTCTGTTCCCTGAAGTTTAAGGTCATTCTGAAAAGCAGCTATCCCATCGGAGAGCTTTTTTAACAGTCTAGCGTGTACACCTTCAAGGCTTGTAGTACCAACTTGGGTAGAGTGCGTGTCGAATCCCCCAAGTTCAACATAGTAAATCTTAGATTTAAGCCCGCCGTGGATTAGCCTGGCGACGATTTTAAGCTGCTCGGCAAGTTCATTCTTTTCTGAAGCAGCTGGATAGCTCGCCATATTTGTACCCGCATCTGCCGCTGCCTTAATTTCAGAAGCATAACCAACTGCTAGTGCCTGCTTTTGTCTAATAAAAGCGATTAGTTCCCCCGCATCACAGCACGGTAAATTACCAGTCCCAGCATTCGCAGATTCCCCTATCAACTGATAAAAAGACTGTGGATTTTCTATAGTTACGCCCATTGACTGATGGTTGCCCAACAATGTAGTCGTACTAATTTGACCGATCTGAATTGCGAGCGGATCTTCCATTTCTGAACTAGGATACCCATTAGGATAGCCCGTATATCTCTCATTTAAGTATCGCCCGGCCCAGCCAGAATTAGCGTACTGCGATGAGTCAACACCTGTCATCCATATATCGGTAGACCGATAATGTGATTGATCAGGGTTGGGATATGAAACCGAATGAATCAGCGCTAGTTTGCCATCATCGTACATCTGACGCATTCCTGTCATAGCGGGATGAAAGCCTGTCTCAGCGTTTCCAGAAAGCCGAAGTATGCTACTTTCCGGAATTGCGATATTACTTCTTAGGCCATAGTATTCCGAGTAATACTCAAGCGGAATAACAGTGTTAAGCCCATCATTCCCGCCGCCAAGATATATAATTACTAAAATCCGATCATTGTTCAGCGCAGAGGTTCTCTTCAAGGATTGAACCAAAGATGATCCCTTCGCAAACGATTTTACTCCGAACCCGTTTAACATAACGGGAACCATCATAGCAGATGCTGCATTCAAAAAATCTCTTCTTTTCATCACAGAGTCTTAAAATAATTGATACTCAGCCATACGCAACATATACTTTAACAACGCGCGACACCGCCAATTGATAGTGGCTTTCTTGTTTCCATTAGTTGGATCCGCCCGTAGAGCATCCCACTCTCTAATCCACGTGGTTCTACCGCTGCTATTCATCATCATAATTGAATCGATCAGAAAATCTTTTTGGGCTTGATCGAGATCGGTCGCAAACATATTCTTAGAAAGCTCTGCAAGTACATCCTCACACGTGATCGCAGGTGTTCCTGTCACATCCGAGAAGTTTGGCTGAATAGCACTAAGCCTTCCTAGGACGTCTATTCCTAAGATATACCCAGGTTTAATGGTAAGTGTCGGATAAACAAACGTGTCAGTTCCACTACCACGCAGCCCAAGCGAGGTTTCATTGATCCAATTCATTGAATAGCCAGTCTGGAAGTAAGGAATTGAACCAAATACTGAAGGCTGATTAAGCAAGTTCAACTGCATGCCGTCCATGCTATTTGCCAAGAAGGTCATCAATGTCCGGAAGGCTGCTGGTTCAGTTGTGATATCGGGGACAGGTTGATCAAAAAAGCGCAACGTACCAATCATCAGCTCTGAAGGCGACTTGACAATTGCTCCAATATTCCTGTTATCAAAAAAAATGTGGCTTTTCAGTAGCTTGGCAAGTACAGGTGCTATAGCGTAGTTGTTTCCACTACTTTTGAAAAAATCTGCGAGCGGAACAATTACCTGATCCTCTATCTCCTGAGTAACATTCGGATTAACATACCATCTATAGAGCTTTCGACAGATAAATTTTGGGGTTTCCGGATGCCGCAGTAGCATGTCGACAAGGTCTCCGAGCTCCTGATCACCAGCCGAATCTCCACTCCGCCCAATTATAGTAGTACTATTGTAATAAGAAGAGAAGATTTTGTCCGATGTATCGTGGCGAGCGGCAGTAAAAACAGAGCCTAGCGAATCAGAGCCCGTCCCAGCCAACGTTTTGACCTGCCATCCGGTAAGAACTCTTGCAGCGGCCTTTACATCATCCTCGGTATAATTTTGCTTACCACTGAAGTTTTTTTGACCTACTGTAAATAGTTCCTGCAGCTCCCGAGCGTAATTTTCATTCGGCTGGCCTTTTGTATTTTCATTGCCATTCTGGAAATAAAGCATGGCAGGGTCTTTCGATATACGAATAACCATATCTCGGTAACTGCCCAGTGCTCCATTTCTTAGCAAACGAAGATATTTATCGACAGCCCGGTAGTCTTCGAAAGAAGCATAGGTTGTCACAAAATGATTTTGCCAAAAAGCAGTTAACTTCTCCAAAACGGAAGGCTTCCCATTTTGCTGTGCCATCAAGCCAATCCACCAGTACTTGATATAAGAATAATACGCGAAGTTGCGGTTCGTATATGGTTTATCGAGAAACGTCTGTCCGTAATCAGATCTGGATTCCTGCATCTCTACTGGTGGTGGTGGAGAGAGGGTGAATGACGAATTGTTGATTAGCATATCAACAGCTTCTGAGGGAGTCTTACCCACCAAAGCCTTGATCTCTTGTTGTGTGGGGCCAAAGGTTGCCCGTCTAAGTAAATGCGCTGCTGTCTTCGGAGTCAGAGAAAGATTATAAGGATCTAAGTATGCCATTTGCTTCAAACTATTTACAATTATCCGGCACTTACGGAAGTAACTTTAGGCTTATAAGAGTTGCTAAACAGACGAGGAACACACCATTCCTGAGGGCGGATTACAATAGCCCAAGCGATCTCATTCATTCTGCTGCAAATTTCTTAATACAAAAGTACGACATTTTTAAATAGGGATGCAAAGTAATTCTACAAATAATCTACAATTATTCTAAGCCGGGTTTTTGTTGCATGAACTTGGCAAATACTTGCATGAATGAGTCAAAAAAGATGCGTTAAACTCGGAGTTAGAGCTCCGAGTACCGATTTTTTTTACTCCATACTGTGAATGTAGCTCCTTACCGTGTTTTCGTCCGATCGGAGACAAATTTTAGATTGTCGACTTCTTGGACAGGATCACGATTACACTTGATTTCTAAATGCCTTTGATTTTATGGAGAGATCAAAGTTTTGCGTGATTCACTTTTTTAATCTTAAATTTGTCCAATTAGGGATTTATGCAAAGGCTGAATGTCAGTCGTTGTTATTACGTAAATTTGGAGAGCCAACAAATATGTTCAACTGGCTATTTGACAGGAAAAAGACGAAAGAAGTAGACCTTGGTCACATTGGGGTTGACATCCATTCACACATAATACCAGGGATTGACGATGGAGTAGAAACAGTTGAAGACGCTGTTGAAATGGCCGCAAAAATGCAGACACTAGGATATTCTCAAATATACACCACTCCACATGTAATGTGGGATTGCTATCGGAATACTCCTGAGAGAATTTTGACCGGTATCGAAGAAGTGAGACAAGCGGCTAAATTGGCGGGACTCACAATTGAAATCAATGCGGCAGCTGAATATTTTATAGATGAGCATTTTAATGAGATGTTGGCCAATGGTGAGAAAGTGCTCACACTACCTGGTAACCGCTTACTGGTGGAACTTCCATACTCGACACCTCTAATGAATACCTCAGAAAATATTTTCACTATTCTGTCTAAGGGCTATCAGCCGGTGCTAGCTCATCCTGAGCGATATACATATTTCTTTTCTAACCCGTCAGAGTATAAGAAATTAGTCGATGGAGGTTGCGAGCTACAATTAAATATTTTATCGCTTACTGGCTATTACGGTGAAAATATTCAAAAAATGGCTGAATGGCTCCTGAAGAACAATTTAATCACATTCATCGGAACAGATGCACACAAAATTCAGCACTTGGAGCTCATCAAAAAAAGCGATAAGAATAACTGGGTTTCTAAATATCCATTTGCTAATGAAAAACTCCTCGATATTTAGTTTTCCGAATTGAATTTATTCTATATTTGTTCTGAGTAATTGAACCGGCAGCAGCTTGAATCTATTCAGATTTTGGGAATTTAGATGTAAAAAACAAGAATTGCATCATACCCATTTCTCGAGATTTCATAACAATGATTCACCAACTCAGGCACTTCCTAGATGCGGTTAAGAGACTGACCCTAAACTGATTAATTACTTCAATATTTTACTCATCGTTCACTTATGTCTTTATCTACACTGAAACTCACGAGATCGATTTCAATTTTGGTTGCTATCCTCTTAGCAATCTTTGCTGGTACTAGCTCATGTGTATCGCCAAAAACTATTGTATATTTCCAAGGAGACACTACAAGAATTTCCTCTACGAAGATCTCGCAGAGCTACGTGCCAACTATTGCAAGCAATGATATGCTTTCCATAAACATTGGAAGCTTAAATACGGAGGCAAATGCCATTTTCAATGCAGCTAATGAATTTACATCGACATCTGTAAGCTATGGATCTGGAAGCAACACAGCACGTCAACCTTTCGGTTACCTGGTTGACAATGACGGAAATATAGAACTGCCTCTTATTGGCAAAATACATGTAGTAGGATTGCAAACCCAAGTCGCTGCTGATACAATTCGGAAAAGGCTCTTGGTTTACCTTAAAGAACCATCCGTGAACATTAAGAATATCAACTTCAAAGTGTCAGTTCTCGGGGAAGTAAATCGGCCAGCAGTCTACGTCATTCCAGATGAAAAAATTACTTTGCCCGAGGTACTTAGTCTGGCAGGTGATCTTACTATTTTTGGAAAGCGTAGCAACGTGATGATCATTAGAGAAGAAAAAGGCGAACGTCAGTATGCACGCGTAGATCTTACTTCCAGAGAAATATTCGAATCACCTTACTACTATCTGCACAAGAACGACGTGATTTATGTTGAGCCTATAAAGGCTCGAATGAACACGACTGACCGTGCTGTGCAACTAGCTCCTATCTTCTTGAGCGCAATTACAGCAATGAGTCTCTTGATCTATCGCTTTAGATTATTCTAATTATTCAACGTTACTATTTTTAAGCTTAACAAAAGACAATATGGCTGTTATAAACAACCGGAACGCTGACCTGAACCATGAACCGATGGAGGAAGCGGAAAAGAAGTTCGATTTACAGACTTACTTACGCGGATATCTTCGATATTGGTTTTTATTCCCCTTATGCCTGGCTGTTGCGTTTACGGCTGCTTTCTTCTATCTTCAAATCAAGCAGCCTGTGTATTTATCAAAAGCGAAATTGTTGATCAAAGATGAGAAGAAGGGTCTGAGCAGTGGGAATGATTTCATCGAAGAAATGGCTCAGTTCGGAGGCAACAAGCTAGTCGAAAATGAGGTTGAGATTTTGAAATCTCAATCACTAATGGAACAGACAATTCGTGAGCTCCAGCTTGATGTTAACGTAGAAACAACTGATGGGCTTAGAACTGTTGATCTTTATAAAGCTAGTCCGGTAATCGTGAAGCCTGAGCTCATATCTGAGTTTGGTTTACAAAATCCGCTAGAGATTCATGTTATCGATGCAAACACTTTCTCCATTAATGATGAGGACGCGAAGTACCAATTTGGTCAAAGATTTAGAAATCCCTGGGGACTATTCTCAGTACTAAAAGGTGTAGACTCGGAGTACAAAGATGTAAGAATTAACTTTAGCGACGTAAAAAGGCTTACCAGCAACATGCTTGGCCGCCTTGAAATTCTAAAGCCAAATCAAAAAAGTACAGTTCTCGAGTTAAGTTTTGAAGATACCTCAGTTCAACGTGGCAAAGACGTATTAAATAAACTGTTAGATGTTTATGTGCAATCGTCCCTCAATGATAAGAACAGTGAAGCAAGTAATACGCTAAAGTTCATTGAGTCGCGACTTGGCCTTATAACAGGTGAACTGGGTGATGTTGAAAAAGATGTTGAATCTTACAAACGAACTCAAGGCTTGACAGATATTAGCGCCGAGTCGAACTTGTATTTACAAAATATCAAGGAGAATGACGCACAACTCAATGATGTAAATATTAAGATCAGTGTCTTAGAGAGTGTTGATAATTACATTAAGAACGCTGGTGATGGCGCCCCTGCCCCTGCCACTTATATGATTAATGATCCCATCTTGGTATCTCTTTTGACCAGGTACAATGATCTTCAGATTCAGCGCGAAAAATATGCGCAAACAACGCAGGCAAGTAATCCACTTCTGGGAACTATAAACACTCAGATTGCAAATACACGTCAAGCTATCCGAGAAAATGTGCAAAACCTACGTAGGGGTTTAGATGTAACGAAATCGAGCTTAGAGGGTGTTAATTCCCGCTTTTCTGCTGGCCTTAGAAGCATTCCACAGAAAGAGCGAGAATACGTTGGGATTAAACGTCAGCAAAGTATTAAAGAAGGCCTTTATCTCTACCTGTTACAGAAAAGAGAAGAAACTGCATTAGGTTATGCAGCAACTGTTACGGACAGCCGCCTTGTTGATGCTCCTACTGCTTCTTTGAGCCCAATCAAGCCAAAAAAGCTTTACGTGTGGCTTGGTTCAGGCGCTGCCGGGATCTTACTGCCAGTCATTTTGATCAACTTGCTGTTAATGTTAAATAATACAGTCCAAACCCGAGAGGATATCGAAAAGCTTGCCCATATTTCGGTGATCGGAGATATTGGATATATGAAAACGGAAAAAAATCAACCAGCCGAGGCGGTTATTAAAATGAC
This sequence comes from Dyadobacter crusticola DSM 16708, assembly GCF_000701505.1. GTDB lineage: Bacteria > Bacteroidota > Bacteroidia > Cytophagales > Spirosomataceae > Dyadobacter > Dyadobacter crusticola. The sequence continues at coordinate 9,566 of NZ_JNJB01000013.1, forward strand.
CAGCCGCAGTGCAGTAGCAGAACAATTCAGAGCACTCCGGACCAATTTGCAATATTTAGGAGATGGGACTTGTCGCGTGATTATGTTCACTTCCTCCATAGGCGGCGAAGGAAAGAGTTTTGTAAGTATTAATCTCGCTGCGAGCTTGGCCTATTCCGACAAGCGCGTGTTATTAATAGGTTTAGACCTTAGAAAACCTACCTTGCACGAGCGGCTACAAATTACTAATAAGTACGGTGCTTCTAACTGTTTGATTGGTCAGGGCACTCCGGAAGATTTTATCCAACCGTCAGAAATTCATCCTAAGTTCGACGTTCTAACCAGTGGACCTATTCCGCCAAATCCATCAGAGTTAATTAGTAATGGGCGACTCCCCGTTATGCTGGCTGAGCTGCGGGAGCAATACGATTATATCCTTATTGACTCTCCCCCATTCGGGCTTGTAACAGATTCCGCGTTGATTGAAAAGTATGTTGATGCAACACTGTACCTCGTGCGCTTCAATTACACTTTAGTAGATCACCTGAGACGTTTATCTGACTTGCAGAGGACTAATAGATTCAATAATCTCTCAGTCATATTTAATGGAGTTAAGTACGGCGCGGGATATGGGTATGGATACGGCTATGGTGGCTATGGATACGGGTACTATGGAGATGAGAAGGAAAATAAGGTGCAAAGCTTCGAATCAAAGCTTAGAAAAATGATAACCAGAAGTTAATAGACTATATAAATGTGTTTACAAACTTTGATTTCAGAAATGAAACTAAAAGTTTGTAAACGCTCTCTTTTGATTCCATTTTTGAAAGTATTAACAACAATTCAACATTACTCAACGATCATGAAAAATTTCCCATCAAAGACTCCTTGCCACTCGGCCCCTTCTTCCACGTATCTCAATACCTGGATTCTCCAAGCAGTTTAGCCAGTTACCGGTCAATTCTTCATTCTAATATTCTGCAACATGAAATTAGCAGTAGTGGGAACAGGCTATGTCGGTCTGGTCACAGGAACTTGTTTTGCCGAAACTGGAAATCAGGTAACTTGTATAGACATCGACATTGATAAAATTGAAAAGTTAAATAGCGGAAAGATTCCAATCTATGAGCCAGGATTGGATGTGCTTTTCGAACGCAATGTAGCGGAAGGAAGACTTTCCTTTACCACAGATCTAAAAAGTGGCATTAAAGGCGCACAGGTAATATTTTTGGCCCTGCCGACTCCTCCGGGTGAGGACGGCTCAGCAGATCTAAAATACATATTAAAGGTAGCTGGCGACCTAGGACCTATTCTTTCTGAGTATGCATTAATCATAGATAAAAGTACTGTACCTGTTGGTACTGCAGAAAAAGTACATGCCGCAATTGCAGCTAATGCAGAAGTCGATTTTGATGTTGTATCAAATCCAGAATTCTTGAGAGAGGGTGTTGCTGTAGAAGACTTCATGAAACCTGACAGGGTTGTAGTAGGCACCAATTCAATAAGAGCGAGAGAAGTGATTGAAAAACTTTATGCGCCAGTTGTACGCCAGGGTAATCCAGTCATCTTTATGGATGAACGCTCCGCAGAAATGACAAAATATGCTGCCAATTCCTTCCTTGCACTCAAAATCACATTTATGAATGAGATTGCCAACCTGTGTGAAAGAGTTGGCGCTGATGTAGACAATATCAGAAGAGGCATAGGCGCGGACAGTAGAATAGGAAAGAGATTTCTCTTTGCTGGCATAGGATATGGTGGAAGTTGTTTTCCAAAAGATGTCAAAGCTCTTGCAAAAACATCAGAAGATTACGGATATGACTTCCGTACATTGAAGTCCGTTATGGCAGTAAATGAAGACCAGAAGAAAAAACTTCTGCCACTAGTTGATGAATATTTCCGAGGTAACCTGTCAAGAAAGACCATTGCTGTGTGGGGACTTGCGTTTAAGCCATATACAGATGACATCAGAGAGGCCCCTGCTTTAGAAAATATTAGAGCATTAATTGCCGCAGGCGCAAGAGTTACTGTATACGACCCTCAGGCAATGGAGAATACAAAAAAACTCATTACAGAGATTACTTATTGCCCAACCGCTTACGCGGCGCTTGACGAAGCTGATGCATTAATGATTTTTACTGAGTGGCCGCAATTTCGCACTCCCGACTTCGCGAAAATGTCTAAACTTTTAAAAGAGAAAGTCATTTTCGATGGACGGAACTTATATGATCTACAGCAAATGCGTGATCTTGGCTTTACCTATTTCAGTGTAGGCCGCGAAACTATTAACACCATAGCGTTTGCTTAGTGTCCAGGTTGCAAGATTGAAAGTGCTGAAAAACTCTGACTTTGTCTCAAATGTTCTATAGCTCCAAAAAAGTTTCAATTATTATTCCCACATTTCACGACTGGGATAGATTGGCGGTTTGTCTTTCGGCTTTATCAAAGCAGACTTTATCAAGAGACCAATTTGAAATTATAGTAGCCAATAATGATCCAACAGATAAAACGCCGGCAGGTTTTATTTTTCCTAGTAATTGCAGTATAATCGAAGTAGCAGCGCCGGGATCATACGCAGCCAGAAATGCGGCTATTTCCGTTTCGAACGGCGAGATCATTGGCTTTACTGACTCTGACTGTATTCCCGAAGTAGATTGGATAGCTAATGCTTGCAATTTCTTTGCAGGTAATCCACAAATAAGCAGAATTGCGGGTCATATCGATTTATTCTTTCAAGGTGATAGGTTATTACCAGCTGAGGTTTATGAGAAAGTGTACGCTTTTAAACAGGATTTGGTGGTAGAGCGTTTAAATTCGTCAGTTACAGGTAATATGTTTTCTTATAAGAAGGTATTTGACGATGTTGGACAATTTAATGAGTCATTATTCTCAGGAGGCGATCACGAATGGGCGCGACGCGCACAAGCCAAAGGCTTCAATGTTGCGTACTCCCCGGAAGTAAGGGTCAAGCATCCTGCACGACACAAAATGAGCGAGTTGGTAAAAAAATCTCGAAGGGTTGGTGGGGGAAGAGCTGGAATGAGAAGATCAAGCCGTTTAAAAGCCTCTGCAAAAGTATTATGGGCCCTTATACCTAGGTTGAATGAAATTTACTATTATTTAAATCGCTATGGAAATGACTTGCCTTCCAAACAGAAAGTTCAGGTTATTGCAATTAAAACTTACTTGGATTTCGTGGAGCGCTTAGAAGAATTCAAGTTTGCATTTGGTAAAACAGCAGAAAGAGGATAGTATCTCTTATGAATAAGGAAAAGATTTTATTCGTTCATCATAGCGGGAATTTAGGTGGGGCACCAAGGAGCCTCTCTTTTCTTCTTGATAAGATTAATTACGTTCGGTACGACGTAAATTTGCTATGTATTAAAAAAGGCCCTGGCTTAAATCTGTTTAAAGAAAGGCCTCTGAGGCTTTTCATCACTGAAAACATATTCCCGTTTCATGGTTCAACAGTCAGCGGAATGCATTTTAAATTGTTCGTGAAGAACTTTTTGTTCTTACCTCAGTCCTTCTTGAACGCTCGCAAATTTATTCAAGACAACAGACCAAAACTTATACATTTAAATTCATCCTGCCTGTTCGCTGTAGCTATCGCGGCAAAATCGGTAAACAAAGAAATTAAAGTAGTTTGTCACGTGCGGGAACCACTTTTAAAGAATTCGCTATGTGGAAAAGTTATCAAGCATTTTGCCTTTAAATATGTAGATGAATTCATTGCTATTGACAAATTTTCTGCAGCAAGCATGAAGACTCGAGGTAACGTCAGGATCATCTATAATGCGGTTAACTTTGAAGATTACAACTCCAAAATAGCTTCTAATATACTTAGAGAGGAATTAAACCTGCCAATTAACTCAATCATTTTTCTATATTTAGCTAGGTTTTCTGAGAGCAATGGGACTTTGGCTCTTGTTGAAGCTGCAAGAACTTTAACAGCTAAGCACAGCAACTTTCACTTTGTTGTAGCCGGCCTAAAACCAGAACTTACAGACACCTACACAAACAAGGTGGTACAAAGTGCAAACGGGGATCCTCAAATACATTTCATTCCCTTCCGAGAAGATGTTCCATCTATCATTGCTTCAAGCGATATACTTGTTGTACCTTTTACGAAGCCACATTTTGCAAGATCGATTGTTGAGGCATCGGCTATGGGGAAGCCTAGTATCGGTGCGAATTTAGGTGGAGTAAACGAACTTATTGTTGATAAGGTGACAGGCTTCCTTTATGAAACACCGGAACAATTTTGTAAATACTGCGAGATCCTTGGAAACGATCAACCAGCGCGTAGAAAAATGGGCGGACAAGCTGAACTATTTGCCAGGAAGAACTTCGATAATCAAATTAACTCACAACGCGTTTTTCAAGTTTACGAAGAATTGCTAACGAAATCTTTCTGATTATTTTATGCGCGAACGCCTCAGTAATATTGTCAGACACCTTTTATATTCTTGGAGATATCCAAGAGACATCATTTACTGTATACTGTATATTGGCTCTTGGAATTCTAGCTGGCGTTTATACGGGCTGCCTTTGATTTACGTACACAAGAATGCCAAACTTACCATAGGGCTGCGATGGACTGCCTGCAGTAATCCCAAATACAATTCCTTGGGAGTGTTTCAAGATGTTACGATTAAAGCAATGGTGCCGGGCGCAAGAATTACGATTGGTAATGATGTAGGTATGTCTGGTGTGAGTATTTCATGTCGCACCCAGATTACAATTGGCGATAATACGCTACTGGGCAGCGGCGCTGTTATAACAGACAATGATGCACATGGAATTCACCCGGATTTCAGAAATAATCAGGGGGCAATAAAAGCCAAGCCAGTGCACATTGCTAAAGATGTATTTATTGGGGCTCGCTCCCTTATTCTTAAAGGGGTTACTATTGGCGAGGGAGCCGTTGTTGGCGCCGGGTCGGTCGTTTCTAAAGATGTCCCATCCATGGCTATTGTGGCTGGAAACCCTGCAAGAATTGTGGGAGATGTTCGGGATCCTAAATTTCAATATTCTTCATCTTTAAAAAACTAATTCGGTTATTATGGATCCAAGAGTATATATAATCATTGTGGTTTACAAACGCCTTCAACTAACACAGGATTGTTTACTGTCTTTGCAGAAGCAAACCTATTCCGATTATAAAGTTGTTGTAGTTGATCATTGTGAAAGTGATAGTGCCACTTTTGACTACGTGAAGCAGAATCTTCCGGAAATAGATATAATTAAGGGATCAGATGATATGTGGTGGACTGCTGCGACAAACTTTGGAATCAGGTTTGTTGCTGATAATTTAAAACCTGATTGGAACAGAGATTTAATTCTGACTCTCAATAATGATCTTACTGTTCCACAAGATTACTTAGAGCAACTTGTGAAGACGTATAATCAATTTCACAAGGAGTCAATGATTGGATCAGTGTCTCTTGACGGATCACAAGAGGGATTAATTGACTTTGCCGGATGTATTTGGAATCACATATCAACGCGGATAAGATCGACTTTTGCGCCAAATACGCACTATGATAGCATCAAAAATCTTGGGCATGTCGACTCAGATCTGTTGCCGGGTCGCGGAACGTTATTTCCAATGAAGCTGATTGAACTTATTGGGTATTATGATGAGCAGAACTTCCCCCATTACGCTTCAGATTACGATTTCTCATATAGAGCTAAGTTGAAGGGTTATAGATTGATTGTTGCCACCAGGGCCTACCTAAAAAGTGCAGTCGGGGAAACCGGGGTAAGATTCGATAAAAACGCCAACGCAGCACCTACCCTAAGCTACTTTTGGAAAACTCAATCCTCAATTAAGTCTCCTATCAATATAAAGACGCGGTACAATTGGGCTAAAAAGCATAGCCGCCTTCCTTTCGTTTACTTTGCCATCGATTCTCTGAGGGTTGTGATTTCATATCTCAACTACTTACGCGGATATTACAAGAAAGCTTTATGACTAACTATGTGATGAACAAAAAAAGTGATCTTTGCTTGATTATACCCCATTTCAATAACAGAGAAGGTTTAATCCGATCGCTAGAAAGCTTGAAAGAAGAAGTAAGTTTTGATGTCCTTATAATTGATGACGGAAGCAGCCCAGCACTATATCCCGATGAATACCTTTACGCACAATTTCCAAAGCTCAATTTGACGATTGTTCGAATTCCGCACGAGGGAATCATCCATGTATCTATTCTCGGGCTCAAGTACGTTGAGTCCAATAAATATCTCTATACAGCACGATTAGACGCTGGTGATCTTTCAATGCCAAATAGATTAACTATTCAGCGAAATTTTCTAATCGAAAACCCGGATATATATCTGCTTGGCACTTTTTGTGAATACTTTGATCTAGACACAGGTAAGACTATTGCGATAAAGAGGTTTCCGACAACTATGAAGAAAATCCGCCAAAGGGTCTACTTTAACACCGTCTTTGAACATCCAACAGTCATGTTTCGTGTGAAAGCTATTGAAAAGGTTGGTTATTACCCGAAAGATTACGTGGTAGCGATGGACTATGCATATTTTTTCAAGTTCGTTTCTAATTTCGAATGTGCCATGATCCCACAAGTACTTATACGCAAAGAAATATCTTCTACATCCATCAGTACCGTTAAGAGAAAGAAACAAGTCATAAATAGACTTAAAGCAATATCGGAGAATTTCACTCCTAGATGGTACTTTTTTGCAGGGATATTATATACCAGCATTCTTTATGTAGTACCCTACTCGCTCCTTAACCGTTTCAAGAAATACTTCTTTAAATAAATACTAAATGGACTTAAACGAATGGTACAATGTACTAGTCGCTCTTTACGTAGTTGCTGGATTAAGTTACATTCTTTCCTTCGGGCTAGGGCGATCAACACTAAGCCGGATTGTAATGACACTATGGATGATTGTAATCTTGTTGTACACTGCGAACAGGCCTTTGGATCTTGGCACTGATACAATAATGTACTCGAACATTTTCACTATGTATAAGAGTGGTCTTCCCTACGAAGCGATACCTGTTCAGCAACAAATTAACTATTTCTTTTTTAGTTTGGGACAATTCTCAATTCTGTTCAGTGATAAATTTGACATTTTTCTTTTCATAATTAGTGCTGCTTTTCTGTTAAGTACATTTATATCTTTCAAGCTTATATTTAGACAAAGTTGGCATTTCCCCCTATTTATTTTTGCCAGCACCTTTATTTATTACTCGTTTCTTTTTAATCTGATTCGGAATTCGTTGATAGTCGGGGGTGTTTTTTGGGTTTTATATCTTTTCTTTTATAATCCCACAAAATGGAAAAGAGTACTGGGACTTTTCGTTTTATTAGTGCTGTTCCTGATTCACTCAAGCGCGGGATTCATAGCAGTAGCAATTCTGGGCGCATCTGTCTTAAAAACTGAACGACAGGCTTTGTTCGTCTGGTTTGCCGTATTGGCTCTTAGTATAACCGGGCTAGATCTATTCAAAATTATCCAAAATCTGGTCTACTCACTTTTCCCATCGTCTGCACTTGCTTTCAAAACTGGCGTTTACGATCAAGTAAATAAGGTTGTTGGGTTTAGAATTGATTTTGTTTTATACACGATTTTATTCGGCCTAATAGGTTACACAATTTCGATTAAATGGAAGAACCCGTTTTACAAATCAATAGTAAAATGGTACCTAATCCAAGGCTCTATTTTCATGCTTTTCTTTAGTTTTCCTTATGTTGATAGAATTGCCTCACTTGCATGGATCGGCTTCCCACTGCTAATCGGATATCCCCTTGTTTACTGGAGTGGCCTAAGACGGTACCAGTTCCAAATAAGTTTAGCCACTTTTATATTTGGAATAGCAAATCTGATCCTTGTTGCGAGGTATGATTTTCACCTGGCGCTTTTCTAATCTCACTTGTCCCTACATTAGTATAGATTGCCTTTTATTGAATGGATCTTCCAAATATGCAGCGTAAGAAGCTTCTGTTTCTAACACAATCCCTAGGAGGTGTTGAAACGTACATAAGAGAGATTGTAGTAAATATTGATAGAGAAAAATTTGACATTGTAATGGTCTGTCCTTATGGGCAAAGCATCAATGATCTATGTAATTCCCTTTCCATCAAAATATATAATGTAAAGATGGCCCGAGGATTGGATCCAATCTTAGACCTAAAGAACATTTGGCAGTTTCGTAGAATAATAAAAAAAGAACAGCCAGCACTATTACATGTACATAGCTCTAAGGGAGGCTTCCTTGGTCGGATAGTAGCGAAGGTATGCGGTATAATGAGCGTTTTGACCCCTAATGGTCCGTCATATTTGTCCTTTACCGGACTAAAAAGAACCATCTTTTTTTCGCTTGAAGTATTAGCTAAACCACTAACGGACAGGATTTTAGCTGTATCAAACTCAGAAGCTTACAGAATGCAATATGAGGTTGGACACAAGCCGCACAAAATTGATGTGGTGCTAAATGCGATTAACACTGATAGTGATTTCATCAAGAGGTTGGAACCTTATAGTACCAACAGACCATTCCGCATTGGAACAATTGCCAGGCTAACCTATCAGAAGAACCCGCTTTTATTTGTTGAGATTGCGCGTCTAGTAGTTGAAAAATACCCAAATGTAGAATTTTTAATATTAGGAGCAGGTGAAACTGACCACTTGGGTAAGGAAGTAGAAGCATTGATTAAACGCTACAAATTAGAAGACAAGTTTAAGATTCTTAAATGGGGACATTTTACCGGATCGCAGGCTTTTTTATTAAGCCTAGATATCTTTGTCCTGACATCTATTTTCGAGGGTCTTCCTTTTTCCTTGTTAGAGGCAATGTCTCTGGGTATCCCGTGCATTGGAAGTAAATGTGACGGATGCAATGATGTTTTACAAAATGAAGTAAATGGATTTGCATGCATTACCAAGGAAGAATTTGCAAAAACGATTGTAAGACTAATTGAAGACCATGCATCAGCTGTCCGCGTTGGTCAGGCAGGAAAGCTCTACGTTAACGAAAACCACAACATAAAAAAAGCAATTCGCGACATCGAGAATTGTTATTTAGGCGTCTTAAAATGATTGTAACGATTAACATCGAAATGACGATTTACAAAGCTCAAATATTAATAATTGCTTCCATTCTGGTTCTATTTACCAGGTTCGTACAGAGCCAGAGTATAGTTACATATATTACGCCAGCTGAGATTAAAAAAAGCGACCGTTATGAAATTTTGGTTAGAGTGCCGGGAGACACTAATTGGCAGCAAGTTGAAGTGCAAACTGCAAAAGTGAACGTTAGGAATTTGTCTAAGTCTGGGAGATGCGCTTTTGCGAACTTCGATGCTTCTTTCTCGCGAGGAATCGATATCAAGGTTCAAACGAAGTCAGCTATAATGCAAAATGTAGTAGTTAGACCAAGAAATGAGGGTATTACATTCATAAAGGGGCGTAACTTCATACAATTCACAATCCACAAAGCACAAAAGCTTTCAATAGAGTTAGACAATGACCGCCTTAATAACCTCTTTATTTTCGCTAATGACTTAGAAAGTAATATCCCGGATAAAAATGATCCAAATATCATATACCTAGGCCCAGGCGTGCACAAAGCAGAAAACATCAAGATTAAAAACGGCCAAACAATCTATTTGAATGGTGGTGCCCTTGTACAGGGAAGTATAAATGTATATAACAAAAAGGATCTAACTATAAGGGGCAGGGGAATACTGAATGGTGAAATATTAAATCACGATCGTTCAAAGACTCGCCCCAATTTGTTGAAGTTTAAAAATGGTAAGAATATCACGATCGATGGGATTACACTAATTGACTCCCCAGTATGGTCCCTCTTTATCGACAATTGCGAGCAGGTTAATATTAGAAATGTGAAGATATTTGGCCATATGATTAATGCGGATGGTATTACTTTATCACAATCTAAAAACATCAATATAGCAGATTGCTTCATAAGGAGCGCGGATGATAACATAAGCATTAAGAGTTTGAATGGCAATCCTACTTTGGACATTCTTATAAAGAACTCTACCTTATGGGCAGATGATGCACATAATATGCTGATAGGACCAGAAAGTAAAGGAGCAACGTATCGTAATATTAGGTTCAAGAATATAGCGGTTCTTGAAAATACGCAGAAAGTTGGGATGTATTCAGGTGTCATGTCTATTATGGCTTCGGACAAAGCGAATGTCTCTGATGTACATTGGGATGATATTAGCATCGAAGACATAACAGCTGGTGAAATCATCCGGTTGAATTACACAAAGGTTCATTCAGTCGACAAAGACGATTACGGCAGCGATATTCGGGATATCTACTTTTCTAATATCCAATACAATGGAACGAGTGCGACTCCTGGAACAATAAAAGGAGTTGATGGCGCACGCACAATCCGCAATGTTAGCATAAGAAATTTCAAGTTTAACAAAGACCCTGTACAAGTGGGAACTGCTAGCAACAACACTCGCTCGCGTGCCCTGAAAAGTACTTCGGTTAGGACGCCCGCAATTTCAGTTAACAAGTTTGTGGAAAGAATGACCATCATCGAATAACAAGGCGCCGAACCTTTACAGAAACAAAATGGCTAAACCAGATTTAACTGTGTTCTTCAAAGTCCTTGTACTAGTAACTTTATTGTTATGGTCACAAAATGCACCTGCGCAGGACTCTACGTCAGCTAACAAGATCCCCAAACGCACTACTGAATTCAAGTCAGAAGTTGGCATACTTGCTTCAACCCTTGGCAATACGCCTTTCTGGCTTCACGCAAACCAGTTTGGGATTGTGCCGTTGCATAATCCGGTTGTTCTTGCCGGGGCGAGCATCAAGTCTGACTATCGCGGAAAAACTTGGGATTTGGGATATGGTGCAGAAGTATGGGCTTCATTAGGAAAACGATCAGCTGTTGTTGTTACCGAAGCATATATAAAGGCAAAGCTTAGAAAATTAGAAATATGGGGCGGACGTCGAAAACAGATCATTGGTATTGTGGGGGATTCCGTGTTAACCAGTGGCTCCTACATTCAGTCAGGAAACAGCGTTCCTATTCCTCAGATACAGATAGGATTCACTGATTACATTCGACTCTTCAAGGATATTTTCTCATTCAAAGTAATGCTCTCACACGGCTGGTTTGATGCCAATCGAATTGTGAAAAACCATTACTTACATCAAAAATTTCTTTACATCAAATTAGGTAAACCTAAGTGGCCAGTGCGATTTGCCGGGGGCTTCAATCACAACGTACAATGGGGAGGCACAGTAATCATGCCAAATCGATATACAGTTGGCAAAAACTATCCATCAGACTTGCTTGACTATTGGTATGTTTTTTCAGGTAAAAGAATACCAACCTTTGGCTTTGTCGATCCTACAAAGTATGATGCAATTGACAGGGGTAACAGAGTTGGAAATCACCTTGGTTCTATTGATTTTTCACTAGAAGCTTCTATCCGCAGTACAACTCTTGTGATATACAGGCAGTTCCTTTACGATGACGGTTCATTGTACTATAGAAAGGGGTTTAAAGATGGCTTGAATGGACTCTCACTGAAGTTCAATGGCGAGAAGTCCAGCGATATTCAAATTAATGCAGTCACCGCAGAATTTCTCTATACTGTAGATCAGGGGGGCTCGGCGTTTACACTAGACGGTGGTCCGAGAGGGCGCGACGACTATTTTAATCACGTCCAATATTCCGGATGGCTTTATGACGGCAGTACCATCGGCACTCCTTTCATTGTACCCAAAGAGCAAACCGATGATCTACTTCCAAGAAACAGCATCTACAAATATTCTAATAACACCCGTGTCAAACTGTTTCACTTAGGCGTGTCAGGGAAATTGAGCAATATCTCATTTGTATACAAAATGTCATTTTCAGAGAACAAAGGTACTTACGAAAAAGAATTTCCGGGTGGAACAAATCAGTTGTCTCTCCTCCTTGACTCAACCATTCCTTGTCAAACAAGATTACTAGGGGCTGTTGATTTACGTATCTTGCTTGCATTAGACGCTGGAAAACTTTATAGAAGGACCGCAGGAGCACACGTAACCTTGGTAAAAAGGGGCTTGATAGGCAAGTAGTTATTGCATTAAACCGACATTCTCGAAGTGAAAAATTTCCTTAGAAACTTTTCCAAACGTCCCGAAAAAATTGCTTGTAATTTCGATGTAATTGTAGTAGAATTGTAGACAATGCTGGGTCGCTTTTAGGGCTCCGCATAATATTCCCAAACCAACATGATCTCAGATATTTCTATTATACAAAGATCTGCTGTAAAGGTCTAAAAAAGTCACTCAACGTTATATCATGAAAAATCACTATCCTGGAGTTTTGCCGAAGGCTCATCTATGGGCTGATGTAGTCCTTCTAAACGTCTCATTCATCTCTGCGTATTTACTTCGCTTTGACGGTTTTTCAGAACTTTTTAAAAGCCAGTACGTCAACCTGCTGCTATTTGCTAACCTGCTGTGGATTCTTACCATCTACATACTGAAAACGTATCAATTTTCTCGTCTATCGTTTCATTTCAATACGCAGTTAGGGAGATTTTTTAAAGCGGTGCTTATCCATGCTGCTATTATCATGGGTTTTCTTTACTTGAGCAAGCAGGGAGAAACTTACAGCCGGTACCAGTTTCTTATGACCTACGGCTTATTCATGCTATTATCAACTATAGCCCGGGCTACTTCCGTCCTCTTTCTAAAGCTCTACAGACATGCAGGATATAATTACAACCGCTTTGCTATTGTTGGAAAAGGTGACCTTGCTTCGCTGATCCGAGAATTTTATGGAGAAAGAAAAGAACTTGGTTATCGCTATTATGGAATGTTTGAGCTTGGACAGGAAAATGCGGTCGTTGAATTGGAGTCATTCGTCAAAGAAAAGCAGCTTGACTATGTGTACTGCTGCCTTAATGAGGTCAGTGACGACCAGGTACGAGATATTATAAAAATGGCAGAGCGTCAGAGAACTCAGATAAGGCTTGTTCCTGATTTTCGAGGCTTTATGACGAACATGGCAACAATAGAATACCACGATATGTATCCCATTATCCAGGTAAACACAAAGCCATTTTCTAGTTTTAACGAGCAAACTGCGAAGCGCGCCTTTGATCTGGTTTTCTCAATAACTGTCATGGTCTTGGGAGCACCTATTTTCTTCCTTGTCTTCTTAGCTATAAAAATTACCTCACCTGGGCCTGTATTTTTTAAACAACAACGTTCTGGTCGCTGGGGTGAGATGTTTGATATCTACAAATTCAGAAGTATGTACGTCGATGCGGATAAAATGGGATTAAAGCATTCACAAGGCGATGATGATCCAAGAATTACTCCGATTGGACGTTTTTTAAGGAAATCAAGGCTTGACGAACTACCTCAGTTTATAAATGTACTTAAAGGAGAGATGTCCGTCGTAGGACCCCGGCCACTGTTTAAATATGATGTGGAAATGCTGATGGAAGCCGAACCTCATGAATTCCAACGTCTCTTGACGGTAAAACCAGGAATAACATCAATCGGACAAATAAATGTTGGTTATGCAGACACTATGGCAAAAAATGTTGAACGGTTAAGGTATGATCTTCAATATTTAAAATCATATAGCATGCTTGACGACGTAATGCTTATATTTCGGACCTTACAGGTTATGGTGTTGGGAAGAGGACAGTAAAGTCAAACAAGAAAAGTAATGCAATGCCGAATTAGGACCTTATTCTAACCACGCTAAATTACCCTGCTTATTAATTTTTCTATTCTTCGATACCTTTCTGAAAAAGGTGACGCCAATCTCCGCTACTAGCTTCAAATTCAAAAGGAACAGCCTAAATTCTAGGGTCGCTAATTTCCGCGACGCTTTCCCTAGTAACCTGAGTTGCTCTTGTAAAAGCGCTTTAAACGCAGCCGATTCGCTGAGATTAATATTGAAAATCGGTATTTTACTACGAGTCAATTCTCTTTTATAATTAAACGGCTTAATGGTTAGATGCCGATCATGCTCGACCCTGGCCTTTGGTACAATTCCTATCTTATATTTGTGGAAAAGTACTCTCTGACAATAATTATTGTCTTCTCCATAATGAAAGAAGACCATCGTATCAAACCCCCCAACACGCCTTAGACATTCGCTTGTTATTAGCCAAGCAGCAGCATTCACAAACTTCGTTTCATAAACTTGATTTAACCTGCCAAGTACATAATCATCTAATATACCCTCTGTTCTTCGCATATACGTACGGAAATTGAAGTCGAGTTGAGTCCCCCCGCCATTTAGATGGACTGGACTCAAGATGCCATACTCCTTATTGTCAATACTAGCATTTACTAATTCTCTAAGTGATGAAGCATGTAAATAGCAATCCTGATTCAACAGAAAAACAAAATCTGCATTCTGCCTTAGAGCCAACTTAATTCCAATATTGTTCGCTTTAGCAAACCAGAGGTTCACATCCGACTTTATCAAAGTATAACCGCTACGATCAAAGTTTTGTTTGAGATACTCGTAAGTCCCATCACTTGAATTATTGTCAATAATAATAGCATGATGATCTACATCGTTCAGGGCGAGGTATTTTAAACATTTGTCGATCCAAGCCATGCCGTTGTAAGTCACTATTACTACATATACCTTACCCATAGAATTACATTTACTTCTTTCTCAACCTACCTAAAAATTCCTTTGGAGCGACTACTCTAAAACTCATTAAGAGTAATGCAAACAAAATTAAGAATACAGTGGATTTAATTATGCATTGAAAAAACAGATTCTCGAATTCAAATGGTAAAAGTGTAACCGCGAAAATTGAGACTCCGCCAATCGCAGCTGGTACAATAAAAGATTTAAAGACCAACCAAGATCTCAGGCCTAAAATTTTGTTGTTGAAGTACAAGTAATACAAAGACATCTGAATCAAAATGTAAACAGAATGCCCTATGATCGCAGCGCCAACACCGATACGTGTGCTTAAAAGTGCATTTACACAAAGAGAAACGATACAAGAAAATGCGGTTGAATAAACCAATGTTTTTGTTCTTCCTTTTGCCAAAAGCAGGCTATTAACCGGAGAGCTATGCAAATAGCTTAAAATAACAATCATCCACGCAATAAGCCACTTTGAAAGAAAAGCAAATTGGACGCCGACATAAATTGTTATAATTTCTTCAGCACATAGCATAAATGGCGCACAAAGTAAGACACATATAATCGAGGTATAAAGCGTAGACTCGTATGCAAAATTCTCCATTGCAGTCTTATCCTTCTCTAGAACCAGCCTGGAAGTTTTAGGCAGAAATATCGACGAGAACATCCCCCCCAATGAAATAACGAAAATGGTAATTGTCTCCAAAATCCGGAACTCTGCAACCGCCTTCAGACCTTCATTCGCAAAAATGCTTAAGATAATTGGCCGGGACTTACTCGCGGTCATTTGAAAAATGCCCATTGCGATTATGGCAATACTGTATCGAAAGATTACAAGAAAGTTATTAAAATCAAGTGCCGGTTTAAATCCACTTATTAGTTTATCCCTCTTTGATACAATGTAGAATGGAACAAATACTAAGCTGTTAATCCCTGTGAAAAGGATGAAATAAGAAATAAGACTTAACTTGAAGTAGATTGTAAATAGCACGGCTAAAAAGCTAACTACACTTCTGGCCATGTTGATCTGTTGTATATAATAGATCTTTTCATTCGCAACAAGCAACTGACTAAATACCGATGTAGCCCAGTTGAAAATGGCGAATCCAGCGAGTATAAAAAGCATGTTCTGCAACACCTCTGCTTGTTTACCCGAAACTTTGAATAAATCTATTCCATAGAAAGCAATTAGTAGAAGAATTAAGGCATTAACAACTCCGACAAGACCGTAAAAAGATATGCTGGTTCTCGCCACCGAGTCCACCAGTTCGCGCTTGCCCTCTTTAATCCATTGTGAAAAAAATTTGACGGCACCCGTGTTGATGCCCAGATCGAGCAGTTGCAGATATGCGTTGACAGATATCGCAAGACTAATGACCCCGAAATTTGTTGAACCATAATGATGTAGAAGAAGTGGTACAGTGAAAAGCTTCATCCCCGCATCCAGTACTTTTGCAATAAGCCCCCAGATAAAGGCCAAGGCAACGTATTTTGAGCCGGAAGACTTTGTCTGGCTTTTAGAAGCTAATCTTTCCATATCCTATCAAGACAAGCATTGAACTGCGATTTTACCTTTGTAGATAAATCGCTTCTCCTTAACTCACGTTCTGCCTCGTTTTCTTTAAAAGCTTCATCAATTAGAGCTAAAAGCTTCTCCATGGTTAAGTCGTTCAACGAAGTAATTCTGCTTGATTGCCCTGATTGCTCCATGAAAGAGACAAACTTTCTCTTTGTATTAATGCAAACGCTTGCGCAACCAGCACGCCATGCCAAAATCAACCCATGTAGATTTTGACTTACCAATACAGAACATTCGCCCAATATATTCTGCAAATCAGAACTTGATTTCGGAATTATTAATTGAACATTTGGATAGGATTTTAAGCTATGATATAATTTGCTTGCATTAGCAAGATCGGCCTCCCACAATCGGGACACCGTAATTCGAACCTCTATATTGTTCAGATCTGGCAGCTCTGAAATTGTTTTATTAAAAAGATCCAACTGTGACTCCGTCAAACTTTGGCTTCCCAGGAGAATAGCCAAAATTGGTTTCCTTTTATATTCGAAATCTGTTTTAGAAAGTACAGTATCAGGGATTAACACGGGTTTCAGACCATAAGATGTTAGTTCATTAAATGAATCAATATCTCTGATGCTTAAAATATCAGCGTAACCTAATTGCTTTGTAGCGAGATTTCTGAATTTGACATTAGTTATTGGACCAATACTCTGGCCAATCACTAAAATGGGAACTGCTTGTTCATGTGCGATCTTTAACTCCAATATTCGCGACAAAAAGCTGTCCTTCCAGCCCTCAATAAAATAGCCGCCACCGCCCTGAATAAATAAATCGGCACTTTTAAATTCGTCTAAACCTGAGACCAATGTAGGAAACATACTGAATAACTCGAACCTGGTCGCGAAGTAAAAATCCTGAAACCGCAAGAGATATCGGCGAGCCCTTTTCTGTAAAGGAGTTAATTCAATTTGTTTGCTTTGCCCAAGTGGCTTGGAAAGATCTGCAACTCTTAACCTTTTGAATGACGCAGTTCCACTTAGCTGCCTGTGGATAGATGGTATGATTCGGATAGTTGGATCTGAAACTGCATCGGAAGTTTCCGAAGGATTATAAGTCATTACGGATATTTGAGCATCCGGATATTTCTGCTTTACCAGATCAATTGTTGAAATTAAAATCGCATCATCTCCTAAGTTAGCATACCCCCACCCACCAGAAATTAGGATTTTCTTCCGACTACTTGGCACCATGATTTAAAGAATTTATAACGTTGAATTAAAATAGAGTTAGCAAAAGATAAAAGTCGGACAAGTAAATTGCTGCTTTTCAGCGCAATTACCACACCTTCATAAAAAAACTTATGATTCTCGCCTAACTATTCCTTACTAACAAAGGTAAGATAATCGATTTGCAATCTAAACTGAAGTAGAAAAAAACCAATATCAACAATTTAAAAACGGTACTATTCAAGCTACTCTAGAACTGGATAATTGCTAAAAATCCGCGAAATTATTTAATATTCTACCGATATGTATAGATGAGCAGGGATATTATCCTTGTGCTTTCATGATATCTGGAAATGACTTTTATCTTTGCTACATAATCCATCGTTTTCAAAAACATGAAAATCCTAGTCCTCGGCGCGTCTGGCCAGCTTGGTAGCTGCCTGAAAAAAGTCTCTGCAGAAAGAAGTATTAACGACATCTCATTTCCGTCAGAAGAGGCTGGGAACATATTAAGTGAAGATTTGCTCGACAAGCTCTTCTTAGAGGAAAAGCCTGAATACGTAATTAACTGTGCTGCATATACCGCAGTAGATAAAGCTGAGGACGATCAGGAAACCTGCAGGAAAGTAAATCGGGACGGAGCTGCCAACATCGCGGCTGCATGCAAAAAGTCTGGGGCAACGCTCGTGCACATCAGCACTGACTTTGTATTCAAAGGGAATGTAACAGGCCTGCTAAGTGAAACCGACCCGGCAGAACCCGAAAACATCTACGGGCTGACCAAGCTGGAAGGCGAAGCGGCCATCGCTGAAATCCTGCCTGAGCATGTTACGATCCGTACAAGCTGGCTGTATTCAGAGTACGGAAACAACTTCGTGAAAACAATGTTGCGCCTCGGGAAAGAACGTGACCAACTCGGCGTAATAGTTGATCAGGTAGGTTCTCCGACTTACGCGATTGACCTCGCCGGAGCAATACTAGATATTATTGACTCGGGCAAAAGCAGCTACGGGATCTTTCATTACAGCAACGAAGGTGTAACCTCATGGTACGACTTCGCGAAAGCTGTTTTTGATATCAGCCAAACAGAGGTAAAACTCAATCCTGTTAAAACCTCTGAATATGTAACGAGAGCTGTGCGCCCTGCCTACTCCGTAATGGACAAATCAAAAATCAAGGCTACCTTCGATATCAAGATACCTTACTGGCGAGATAGTCTGGCGGTTTGCATTGACAGGCTCACCGCTGAATAAGAATTAGAAAACCAGATCTTTCCGGATAGAAAGCATTGCGCCGAAGGCATTGTCAAATAGTTTGCCTTGGTCTAATGAGATTGCAGCATTGATAGTTGAGCCGCCAAATAGTCTTGTCGGCTTAGCTATTCCAACAACTCCTGAAAACTGGTAGGTTTTACTTGGAAGAGGTGCATCATATGTGCCCTGGTTGCTGGAAAGTGACAATTTTGTTGTCCATACAGCATCATTGATTCCCCCTTTCATACCAATGTGCGTCACCCACACCCGATTATTATTAGTAAAAAAATCAGCATACCTGGGCCAGTTATTTTCAGTCTGTGGTGTAATGAATGGCGTGCCCATTCCGCGGCCGAAGTAAGACCAGCCGTCCCTTACCTGCGCATTGTTGAAGTAATCATCTTTTCCGCGGATCTGGTTGCCGTCGACTGCCTCGCTGCCACCCTGACTCTTGGTATACAGCAGTTCCAGCGTTAGTTTCTGCAATGAGAATACCCTCGGCTCCGTGTTCTTCATTGTGAAAGTAACTCCGTTCAAACCATCCTTCACATTGTTGAGATAAAACAGCGAGCCGTCTTCTACCAGGCTTTGTCGGTAAAACATAATATTAACAGACTTGAAATTCAATTCCAGACCGGCGTCGATACTTGCCACGTGGTTTCCTATTCTGTTGGTTCTGTCGAAGTCGGAAATCCCATCTACCTTCCCCAGCGGTTTTGCTCCCGAAATAACATACCAGTATTTATCGAAACCATTCGGCATCTGTCCATCAACAGTAAAATAAGGGCTCTTCCCGCCCCATTGTACTGCGTGGTTAAAGCCGCCGTGGAGTTGCAGCAGGCCATTTGGCTTTCCGATTCTTATATACAATGCTTTGTTGTGCAATTTCAGCTCGCTGGTAACTGGTCTGCTGTTTTCCAGCCAGCCGTCGGAGTAGAAGCCTTTAAAGTAGAAGAAATTTTTAATCAGGGGTACGTAGTTTTCAAACCCGATCTGGACTTTTGGGATTGGTAATGCATTACCCGACCACATATAAGCGCCCGTTCCAAGCTCGTGATCGTTGAAGCCGACATACTGCTTGCGCCGGCCAACAGTCAGCTGGAAGTTTCCCAGCGCAATCCCTGCGTAAGCTTGCGGGATCAGCAGCTTACTGTACTTACTTACGTTACCCACGAGTTCGACCCCGTACGGCAGCGTCCATTTCAGCTTTTTGCTTTCGTCTTTCGTCAAAACGCTTCTGCCTTCCACTCCCACCCTCGGACTAAAAACCTGCCCTGTGGTCGGCACGATTCCCCATTGATTGGCATGCAGCCAAAACGGAGTACGCGACGCAGTGGACCCGTATGCAGCTACCTCTACCCACGCTTTGCCTTGTGATTTTGTAGCGATCGTGTCCTCTGGCGCAACTGGCTCAGGGACTGAATGGGAAGAAGCAACAGAAACACTGCTGCTGAAAAGAGCGACGAATGCGAGAATGTAGAAATTTGATTTCAAAGAGCCTGTTTTTTGTAAATCCATTAACAATAGCAAATTAGACGTTGAGTTCTTAGTTTCTAACTGCAAAAGTTAACAAATAAATCGAAAGTTCATCAATGCGCGGCGATAAACTCGTAGGTTCCCGAACCCGCCTCCACCACGGTGTACCCGTCTTCTTTTCCCAAAATCTTTACCTGTTTTAATTGTCGAATTTCCCTCCCATTTAATGAAATCTGCTTTTCGCCAAACTGCGGAATGTAAATCCGGGCTGTCGTATTAACAGGTACTGCTACCTTCATGGTCAAGCCGTTCTGTGTTTTTGCCCATTGAGAACTGATCAGTCCATTCATTGTACGCAGACTGGCCGCAAGGCGACCGATACTCTCCCGCTCCATTCCGTCAGGTGCAATCTCCGGCCTGATATCGAATTCTGCAAAGCCGGGCTTCGTAGCTTTAATGCCCGCCGCATTGCCGAACATCCATTCACAAACCGCACCGAATGCATAGTGACTAAACGAGTTCATCGCCGCATTGTACTTGAAGCCGTCCTCCTTCGTAAAGCTGTCCCAACGCTCCCAGATGGTGGTAGAACCGTTTTCGACTTCAAATCCCCACGATGGAAACTCTTTGCTCAGAAAAAGCTTGTAAGCCAGGTCAGAGTGACCGGTAGCTGATAGTGCGGGAAGCAGCGGCTTTGCTCCCAGAAACCCGGTTGCCAGCTTTCCACCATTTTCACGGAGCAGCTCAGCCAGCATATCCCCCTGATTTTTTCATTGCAGCAGGATCGATGATGTTCATATAAATCGCATTCGCGTACGCAGTCTGGGTGTGACCGGTAAACCCAAGCGCACCATCTACATAACCCGCCCCGTCCCCGTAAGCTTTCTCATCACATTTGAAGCGACCCTCCGCGTCAGTGTAATGCGCCCGAACTGCCTTTCTGACTTTTGCCGCAGTTTCTGCGAAACGTTGCTTGTCTCTCATATTGCCGGTTGCCTCGGCCATTTCTGACATTAAGTCTGCGCAATGAGCGTAGTAAAAGGAAGCCAGCAGATCTGGCGGTGTTTTCTTGCCGAAAGAAAGCCAGTCACCAAAACCACCTTTGGGGTCAATGTCCGCAAATGCATTCTCCTTGAAGACGTACTCTCCTTTACTTCTTTTTTCCAAAAAATCCATAAAAGCCGTCATATAAGGCCAGCCCTGGCTGATCATGCGCGTATCTCCGTATGCGCGGTAAATTTGGTAGGGACAAATAATGCCCGCTTCCATCCACCCTGGTGAGAATGTATCGGTTTTGCGCAGGTCCGGCGCGGGCGCGTAAAGTGGATAGGCGCCGCTTTCCCGCTGACCATCGTTGAGGTCCACAACCCATTTGGTGAAAAAAGAAGCTACATCGCGGTTGAAAGTGGCTGATTTTACGTAAACCTGCGCGTCGCCTGTCCAGCCGATCCGCTCGTCGCGCTGGGGGCAGTCCGTGGGAATGTCGATGTAATTGGCCCGCTGTGTCCAGTCAATATTGCTGTAAAGCTGATTAACCATCGCGTTATCTGTTTCAAATGTGCCCACCTTCGGGGTATCTGATCCGATTACCAGGCCGACTAAGGTTTCACTATCTGGCTTTTGACGAAGCCCATTGATCTGAACAAACTGAAATCCATGGAAAGTAAACTTCGGCTCCCAGACTTCTCCATTCGGATCGCCTCTTAGAATGTAGGTGTCAGTAGCACGCGCCATTCGCAAATTCTCCGTCATCAGCCGCCCGTCAGGGTGCAGCTTTTCACCAAAACGCAGCTGTATCGTGTCTCCGGCCCGCCCTTTAACTTTCAGCCTGACAATACCCGCAAAATTCTGGCCTATATCCATGATGTAAGAACCGTCCGGCCTGCGAGTTGTTGTTTTTACTGCCAATGTTTGGGTAACCCGCACCGGCGGACCGGGATATACCTGCAATTTCCTGTCGGGCTTATCTGGAAATACCTGCGCCGTCTTCCATTGCTGGTCATCAAAGCCGGCAGTGTTCCAACCCTTTTCTTCCAGGCGCGCATCGTAGGTTTCTCCATTCAAAAGATCCGATTCCAAAAGAGCGCCCTGGCTGGCTTTCCAGCTTTGGTCCGTCACAAGCGTCTCGCTTGTCCCATCCTGATAGCTGATTTCCAGCTGCGCCTTCAAGAGCGGCACTTTTCCGTAAAATGCGCGGACAACCGGGTTTTGTACCAATAATGAATAACCGAGATAACCTGCACACCAACCGTAAGACAGCTGCGCGGCAAGCGCATTGGCACCGCTTTTCAAATTACCTGTTACATCGTAAGTCTGGTAGTAAACCCTTTGGTCATAATCCGTCCAGCCCGGAGTCAGAAATGCATCTCCTATTTTTTTCCCGTTGATTGAAAATTCATAAAGGCCGAGAGCCGTCACGTAAAGCGTTGCCTTTCTGACGGCCGGTTTGATGTGCACCTTTTTTCGCAGGTAAGGCGCTGGCGGAAGATGGTATACCTTTCCTTTGCCCAAATGATCCAGGTCCAGCCCGATCCATTCGCCCTTCCATTCCGATTTGTCAAGCAGTCCCATTTCCCAGCGCGCAACTTTGCTCCACGGACCAGCTACCCCATTCTTGTCCCAGCTGCGTACTTTCCAGTAGCAACGCTGACCGGATTGCAATTGCTTTCCCGCGTATTCAATCTGATAAGTAGCGCGGGAAGGAATTTTTTCTGAATTCCAAAGATCGGCTTTGCTCTCCGTAAGCTCCTTTTCAGAGCTCGCGACAATAATCTGATAAGCCGTTTGGATTTGGTTAGACTGATCTGACGAAAGCTCCCAGCTGAGCCGCGGCGCCGGTACATCGGTAACCGGATTTTCCTTGTATTCACAGCGGAGATAAGAGGCAGTAAGTCCGGCTGCTTTCATTTCGGTTGCCATCATCAGAATTGCCAATGCCAGTACGTATTTTTTCATAATAATATAAAAGGAAGAACCTACCTATGGTTAGCGGAGTACCTTAACACCTTTTGGCGCATCAATTGAAGATTTAATGCTGCCATTTGCCTGCTTTTCGTGACGGATCTTTACGACGCCCATTGGTGTGGGATAAGTACCTTCCACCCAGGCAAGATCTCCCAAATTAGGTTTAATGCGGATCGTCTTGCAGCCAGGCTCAACGATACTCACACCTAACACATGTTCCGAAAGCCAGGAAGTTGGTCCGGATGCCCAGCCGTGACAAAGGCTGTGGCGCAGGTTTTTGTAACAATATGCGCCGAAATCGCCGTGGATATCGTCTTTCCCCTCGGGCACCAGCTCGTCGATGGGAGATGCATTCTTTGTCCAGGCCAGGTCAAAATCCTCCCAGAAAGTGGTTGCGCCCATATCCAGCATTCCGCCCCAGTAGCTGCGTATACAGTCCAGCGCGCCCGCGTAATCTCCTGCCTTGGCTTTCGCCTGAAGCATATAATACCCGTAAAATGTCGAAAAGCGCTCGCAGCCGCCTTGTGCGATCACCTCTGCATTGGCCTTCTGCGGATCTACAAGTCCTGCCATTGACAAAAGGGCAGCGGCCTGTTTGGAGCCATTTATTTCCGGTACATACAATTTCAGCTGAGCAGCCGTAGTCTTGCATTTGGAGGCTTGCGCTGGCTCATCCAGGATCGTGCAAAGTTCCGCGCCTGCTTCGAGCGTCATAACCATCATCGCGTGCAAGCCTGCATGGATTCCCTGCTGGTTTTCGCTGGAAGGCCAGTCCAGGAAACGTGTTCCGTCCAGATTTTCTTTGTTGTCTTTTGTTTTTTGAATCAACAAATCCAGCAAACCTACCAGGTATTTTTGCTGCTTGCGCAAATATTCAAGATCACCCTGATTTTTATACAAATCCCTGTGTATCAAAACCCACCACATCGAGTAAGCGCTGATCCCATTCATCCAGCCAGGCAGCGGGGTAATGTCGCGCGCCTGATCGAGCGACTTGGCTACCACTTCATTTTTACCAAAAACAGTATTGATCGTCATTACTTCCGGGTGCATATCCCCTACCCACACCAGCCTGTCACGTTTGATCCCGTCCCACAGATATTCCTGCATATTCAAATGCACGGTGTACGCTCCCACATTCCAGATCTGGTTGAGCCGGTCGTCACTGGACCTGAATGAGCCGAGATAAGGTATATCGCGGAATTCGAACACAGCGCGGACTTCTTTGAGCTGCAGTTCCCTGTTTGGGTCCACCAGGTCAATGCGCGCGAACCGGAAGCCGGAGTTACCTACCTGCATACTGCCCAGCCAGGGTACTTCCACCACAAAGTCGCGCATGGCATGATCGTTGGTAGCGCCTGAGACCGTATCAATATCCGACATCGCCTCGCTCACCGATTCCCCAAAACGGATACGGACCCGGATAGGCTTCTGGTTAGCAGGCTGATCGGTAATCAGCTGAATGCCACCTTGTATTTCTTTCCCGAAATCAAACAGGATACCCGGCTTTTGCTGCTCCGTGCTGATCAGCCTGCAATAATTCTGGTGCACCAGATCCGCCTGACCCGAACCTTTAACCAGCAGTTTCTGAGCATCTATCACGCTCGTGCCCGTTTTGTCAGAACTCCACACAATGCGTTGAGGTGTGAGGTAATGTCTGACGCGGGAATCCTGCTGACTTTGATAGGACTGGTCAAAAATCGGGGGCAGGTTCTGCGACGCTGCTGTTTGCGCAAAAAACAGTAGCGCTGATCCCAGCAATGGAAAGTACTTTTTGAACATAAATGCTTAGGATAGATTGTAATATTGCAGGAAAATAAATGATTATAGTTTTACAAACTAGCCTGTTGTGTCCTGCTGCGCCTGCCTGCATGCAACCACTATACGCTAAAAGCCGTGAAAAACCGTTACAATTTTGTCGGTGCTGCATTTACCTCTAATTTTGAAGCACAGCCTAAACCACCAAGGCCATGAATGTGAAGGAAAACAACCCGCGCGACGGACTTCCCCCGTTTGTCAATAGCTGGCGACAGCTCTATATCCTGATGATCGGCACACTGGCTGTGTTGATCCTGCTCTTCTATCTTTTTATGAGACACTTTCAATGAACTACCTTGACTGGATTGTACTTTCCCTTACATTAATATTTGTTGTTTGTTACGGAATATACCGCAGCCGCCAGAAACAGACGGTCGATTCCTTTCTGCTGGCAGGACAGTCAATGCCGTGGTACCACGTGACTTTGTCACTCATGGCCACGCAGGCCAGTGCAATCACATTTCTTTCTGCGCCCGGACAGGCTTATACCGACGGAATGCGCTTCGTCCAGTTCTATTTCGGCTTACCGCTCGCGATGGTGGTGCTTTGCATTACATTCGTCCCCAAGTTTGGTAAGCTCAAAGTCTTTACCGCCTACGAATTCCTGGAAGGCCGGTTTGACCTTCGAACCCGCGGATTAACTGCCTTTCTGTTTTTGCTGCAACGCGGACTTTCCACCGGACTTTCCATTTACGCACCCTCACTGATCCTTTCGGCGATCCTGGGTTGGGATATTACGTGGACTAACATTATCTGTGGCGGGATTGTAATGCTTTACACCGTCGCCGGCGGGTCCCAGGCCGTTTCTCACACGCATTTGCAGCAAATGGGCATTATTACCATTGGTATGGTAGTAGCTGGCGTAATGGTTGTCAAATTCCTCCCGGATGATGTTTCCTTTTCGGATGCGGTGCATGTAGCAGGCAAAATGGGGAAGGTTAACCTGATCGATTTCAGCTTTGACCTGAACAACCGCTATAATGTGTGGTCCGGATTGATCGGCGGCTTTTTCCTGCAACTCTCCTACTTCGGTACCGATCAATCGCAGGTCGGCAGGTTTCTGACCGGCAGCTCGCAGGGACAAAGTAAGCTCGGGTTGGCTATGAACGGACTTTTGAAAATACCGATGCAATTCCTGATCCTGCTGGTGGGTATACTGGTCTTTGCATTCTATCAGTTCAACACGCCGCCGCTGTTCTTTAACCAGACGGTAGTGGATAAGGTGAAAACAAGTCAGTATGCCGCACAATATCAGGAGCTGGAAAGAAAGCACGAGGAGGTTCAGGATCAAAAACGTCCTTACGTAATGCAGCTGACCAAGGCGTTGCGAGAAGACGATGAAACTGCCATTCGTGCAAACGGGGATATGCTCTCTGCATTGGATAAAAAGGTCAATGATCTGAGAGCAGACGCGAAAACACTGCTTTCCAAGGCTGACGGGAATGATATTAATGACGTGAATTACATTTTCCTGCGGTTTGTAATCGATTACCTGCCTGTGGGAATGGTCGGACTTCTGATCGCGGTAATCCTGCTGGCCTCGATGGGCTCGGTAGCAGCAGCTTATAATTCACTCGCTTCTTGTACCGTGGTTGACATTTACAAAAGAATGATCCGGAAAGACAGCGACGACCGCGACTATGTGAAAGCTTCACGCTGGGCTACATTCTTCTGGGGTATCTTCTGCATTTTCGTCGCACAGTATGCTTCCCGCCTGGGCAGTATGATCGAGGCAGTTAATATTCTCGGGTCTTTGTTTTACGGCGTTATACTGGGAATATTTCTGGTTGCATTCTATTTCAAAAAGATTGGAAGCCGGGCTGTATTCTGGGGAAGTGTACTGGGAGAGATCTTTGTCGTAATCAGTTATATGACCGAGCTGACTGCCTTTTTGTGGCTAAACCTCATCGGCTGCGTGCTGGTGATCACTTTCGCCTGGATCATCGAGTCGATCTGGCCTGAACCCAACCGCCAGCCTGCCTGACAAACCCATTGTTGCACTGATCAGCACAATTCCATTTTTTTATAAAATTCTTTAAAGAAAATGCCGCTTACAGCGGCTTTTTCCGCTATAGCCTTGAAACTATTCTTGTGCTTTAATCCTTAATAAATGCAATTGAGCTGTGTGGAAGCTTTTTCCTGCGTCTTATATGTAACCGTTTGTTACAAAATTTTACCTTAATGTTTATCAGTATGTTGCCGCACTTCTCCTTCCTGTTAAGGTCTGATCTGCTGTTTGTACCCGCAGACAGCTGACGCTGTTCAGCCAGTGTTAGTACAATCCCCGTTGCAGATCACATTATCTCTTTATTCAAAAAAATTTACTAAATGAAGTATTTGTCAAAGCCACAAAAACTATTGCGTTTGGCAGTTGGCTCGGCAGTCCTGTTTTTGAACTCTTTCCACATACTCCTTGGCCAGGCGATTACCCGGCCCGCCGATCAGGCGCCGGAATTGGAACAGGCTACATTGCAGGATGTTGTTGCTTACGCAATCAAGAACCAGCCGGTCATTCAGCAGTCGCTGATCGATGAACGCATTACCGAAAACCAGATCAGAAGCCGCCTTGCAGACTGGTATCCGCAGATCAACTTTAATTACAATTTGCAGCACAATTTCATTGTGCAAACCAGCATTATCGCGGGAAACCCTGTTAAGCTGGGTGTGAGTAACATTTCCTCTGCGCAGTTTACCCTATCTCAGCAGATCTTCAACCGGGATGTCTTACTGGCCAATCAAACCAAGCGTGATGTGCAGCTCGCCGCTTCTCAAAATACAGCCAACAACAAAACGGACCTGGCGGTCAGTGTCTCTAAGGCATTTTACGACGTAATCGCCACTTCCCAGCAGGTTGATGTTGCAGAAGAAGACATTGTGCGGCTTGAAAGAAGCTTGCGTGATGCGGAAAATCAGTACAAGTCAGGCATTGCAGACAAGATTGACTATAAAAGAGCGACAATCTCGCTTAATAACACACGCGCCAATAAGAAAGGCAATGAGGAAATTCTGAAAGCGAAGATCGAATATCTCAAATCGCTGATGGGCTATCCCCTCAACAAAGCATTGAATATCACCTATGATACCTTGCAAATGGAACGTGAGATCATGCTGGATACCTTGCAAAATGTAGATTTTACGACCAGGATCGAGTATCAGATCCTTTCCACCCAGCGCAAGCTGCAGGAAGCCAATATTCAGTATAATAAATGGAGCTATCTGCCGAATATCGCGCTGAATGGAGCTTATAACCTGAACTTCCAAAATAACCAGTTTACGGATTTGTATGCCAAAAACTACCCTAACTCATTTGGATTGCTGACACTGTCACTTCCCATTTTTCAGGGCGGCAGAAGAAAAGCAAACCTGAGACAGTCTGAATGGCAGCTGCGAAGGCTGGACTGGGAAGTAAAAGGACTTCAAAACAATGTTAATGCCGAATACGCCGCAGCGCTGGCCAACTACAAAGGCAATTTGACAGACCTTCTGGCCCAGAAAGAAAATGTGGACCTGGCGCGCGAGGTATACGATGTGATACAGCTTCAATATAAATCAGGTATCAAAACCTACCTCGAAGTGGTTACATCGGAAACGGATTTGAGATTAGCCAGAATCAATTATTACAATGCGCTGTATCAGGTACTTGCCAGCAAAATCGATGTGCAGAGAGCCCTCGGCCAGATCAATTACCTCTAAGCGGTTGACCCAATCACAGATATCAATAGAAATTACCCAGTTATGCTCAAAAGTACCATGAAATATTATCCCGTTGCAGCCCTCCTGTTGATCGTAGTGGCTTGCGGAAAGAAAGACCAGCAGCAACAGCAGCCTGCTCAGCCACCGGCAGTCGCAGTGAAAATGGAGCAGGTGACCACCAGCGAGGCTTCCTACTATGATGAATATCCCGGTACTGTTGTACCATTGAACGAGATCGAGCTGCGCCCGCAGGTGACAGGCTTTGTTACAGGTATTCATTTCAAAGACGGCGCAAGGGTTAGGAAAGGCCAGCTGCTCTACTCGATCGATGCACAGCTTTATAATGCCAACTATGAGCAGGCAGTAGCTAACCTGAACGTACAGGAAGCCAATCTGGCACGCGCTCAGAAAGACGCAGACCGTTACCATGAGCTGGAAAAGAATGACGCTGTTGCTAAACAGCTCGTTGACAATGCAGATGCAGCTCTTGAAGTCGCAAGAAGGCAGGCAGAAGCTGCCAAGGCCAATATCAAGGCGGTTCAAACGAGCGTGCGGTACACCCAGGTGCAGGCGCCGTTCGATGGCGTAATCGGCATTTCAGCGGTTAAAGTTGGCGCTGCGGTATCCGCCGGTCAGACTGTTTTGAATACAGTTTCAACTGACAACCAGCTCGCCGTTGATTTCAATGTCGACCAGAAAGAGATCTACCGCTTTTCGACACTGATGAAAAACGCCAAGGCGAACGACTCTACTTTCACATTAAAATTTGGTGCTGACATATACCCGGTACCTGGCAAGCTGGCGCTACTCGACAGAGCAGTGGACCCGCAGACGGGGACCATCAAAGCCAGATTGGTATTTCCCAATCAGAATAACAGCCTGCGCCCCGGAATGAGCGGAACGGTACGCGTGCTCAACAATGCAGCTGCCAAATCGGTGGTGATCCCGTACAAAGCGGTAACCGAGCAGCTGGGCGAATTCTTCGTGTACGTGGCAGGCGACAGCAGCAAGGTAAGCCAGCGTAGGGTGACCCTGGGAACCGCAATCGGACCGAATGTGATCGTGAAGGAAGGTCTTAAAGAAGGAGAAAAAATCGCCGTTGAAGGCGTGCAAAACCTAAGAGAAGGGGCGGTTATCAAAGAAGGTAATTAATCCGGTCCTCTTGTCGCATTTAATATAATCCAGTAAAAATGATTGCAGATATTTTTATAAAAAGACCCGTCACCGCCATTGTCACCTCCGTGGTGCTGGTTTTGGTGGGCCTGATCGCCCTGACTATCCTGCCAGTGGCCCAGTACCCCGACGTAACCCCGCCCACGGTAACGGTGAGCGGTAACTTTACGGGAGCGGATGCCCAGACGGTCGAGCAGACTACCACTACGCCCATTGAAACCCAGATCAATGGTACGCCGGGTATGACTTACATGTCAAGTAACTCCACCAGCAGCGGACAAAGCAGCATCAACGTCGTTTTCGACGTGGGAACGGACGTAAACATTGCGGCTTTGGACGTTCAAAACCGCGTAAGTGTGGCTGAGCCAACATTGCCTGACGCGGTAAAACGCCTCGGACTTACCGTGCGGAAGCGCCAGCCGAGTATCATGATTGTTCTTGCGTTGTACTCGCCTAATGGAACCCACGACGCGCAGTTCATTGGTAACTACGCCAACATTTACCTGAAAGACGCATTACAGCGTGTAAAAGGTGTTGGTGATATCGTGTCAAGAGCAGATGATTTTGGTATGCGTATCTGGCTCGATCCCGATAAGCTCGCTAACCTCCGCATGACACCCGCCGACGTTTCAGCTGCATTGGCTGAGCAAAACTTGCAGGTGGCTGCCGGTACCATCGGTGGAAACCCGCAACCAGGCACACAGACCTTTGAGTACAGTGTTTTGACAAACAGCCGGTTGAATACCAAAGAGCAGTTTGACAACATCATCGTCCGCGCCTCTCCCGAAGACGGAAGCGTGGTTTACCTGCGCGATGTGGCACGGGTAGAGCTGGGTAAGTTTGATTATGCGTCCAATGCATTCGTACAAGGTAAGCCGGCCGCTTTCGTGCTGATCTATCAGGCGCCGGGTGCAAACGCATTGGCTACCTACGATGGTGTGATGAAGGCTTTGCAGGAAATGAAGAAAACATTCCCGAAAGACATTGACTATGTAATTCCAAACGAGACTGCAACTGTGGTGCGGGTATCTATTGAAGAGGTGCTCAAAACTTTTGCAGAAGCGATGGTACTTGTAGTGATCGTAGTGTTTTTGTTTTTGCAAAACTGGCGCGCGACTCTAATCCCGATTCTTGCGATCCCTGTTTCGCTGATTGGCACGCTGATATTCTTCATTCCATTCGGTTTTACGATCAACACTTTGACGTTGTTTGCATTCGTACTGGCGATTGGTATCGTGGTAGATGATGCGATTGTGGTCGTCGAGGCGGTGCAGCATTATATTGATGAAAAGAAAATGTCGCCGAGAGAAGCTACTGTTCAGGCGATGAAAGATATCTCCGGCCCCGTTATCGCGATTGCATTGATCCTTGCTGCTGTGTTTGTACCGGTAAGTTTTGTGCCAGGTATCGTAGGAAGACTTTATCAGCAGTTTGCGATCACAATTGCGGTTTCTGTACTCCTTTCTGCATTCGTCGCATTGTCGCTGACCCCGGCTTTGTGCTCGATCATGCTGAAACCATCCAAAGGAGAAAACGATAAGAAAAACGCATTGGAAAAATTCTTTGATCGTTTCAACAGGTGGTTTGATAAAGTCTCACGCGGCTATACCCGCGGCGTGTCCAAATGGATCAAAGCGACGCCCCTGGTGCTGGTGATGATGGTTTGTCTTTTCGTAGGTCTTTTCTTTTTGTTCAAAAACAAACCTTCCGGATTTATTCCTGTGGAAGATGAAGGGCGGCTTTTTGTAACTTATGAAATGCAGGAGGCTACGTCGACAACGCGTAACATCGCGATGCTCAAAGAAATCATGAAGCGGATCGGTACCATTCCCGAAGTACGCGTTGCAGGTGGTCTGGCTGGTCTTAACGTAGTGAGTTTCTCAAACAAGTCCAACGTCGGAACCCTGTTCCTGAGCTTGCAGCCCTGGGCCGACCGTAAAGGAGCCGAGCACCACGTGCAGGCTGTGATCAAGCAGATCCAGCAAAAAACGGCTGACATCAAGGAAGCAAGGGTACTGGCTATTGCCCCACCCGCGATCCCTGGTCTCGGTGCGACTTCCGGTTTTACATTCCAGTTGCAACAGTCGACAAGTACCGACAATATCCAGCAATTTGAAGGTGTAATGCGTAACTTCTTGGGAGAGGTCAACAAGCGTCCTGAAATTGCAATGGCGTATACCTTCTTCAATGCGAGAACGCCAAGTTACCAGATCGATGTAGACCGTGAAAAGACCAAGAAGCTAGGGGTAAGGGTATCAGACGTATTCAGCTCGCTCTCTACATTACTGGGTAGCAGCTATGTGAACGATTTTAACCTTTACGGCCGTAACTTCCGCGTGATGGTGCAGGCCGACAGTAGCTACCGGTCTTCTCTCGACAAAATCCAGAAATTTTATGTCCGTAACCAGGCAGGGAACATGATTCCTTTAAGCGCGCTGGTTACCTCCAAAGTAGTAGAAAACCCTGCTTTGATTTCGCACTATAACATTTACCGTTCGGTGGAGATCAATGGTACGCCGAAGCCGGGATACAGCTCCGGGCAGGCTATTCAGGCCCTGCGCGAGGTAGCACAGAAGCTGCCGGCCGGTTACAGCTACGAATTCTCGGGTATGAGTAGCGAGGAGATCAAGGCTGGTGACAGTACAACCACGATCTTCGCTATCTCAATCATATTCGTATTCCTCTTCCTGGCTGCATTGTACGAAAGCTGGTCGATTCCATTCTCTGTACTTTTTGCAGTACCAATTGGTGCATTCGGATCCATTTTGACGCTGACTTTCCTGCCGAATCTGTCCAATAACATCTATGCACAGATCGGTTTGATCACATTGATCGGTCTGGCAGCCAAAAACGCGATCCTGATCGTCGAATTCGCGAAAGAGCGCGTCGACCACGGTATGGAGCTGGTAGCAGCTACGCTCGAAGCGGTACAGCTGCGTTTGAGGCCGATTATCATGACGTCGCTGGCATTTATCCTCGGGGTACTTCCGCTTGCATTTGCGAGTGGTGCCGCGGCCGAGTCACGTAAGACGATCGGATGGACTGTATTTGGTGGTATGCTTGCCGCCACTTCGCTGGCGATATTCGTTGTACCGGTACTGTTTGTTGCCATCGAAAAGCTGGCAATGGGCAAAAAAGGTCACCACAAGAAAGACGATGGCAGTACGCCGGCCACCGAGCAGGCAATTGTCTGATCAACCGGCATAATATTTTAAAACGGAGCTTTGGGGGTCACCCCGGAGCTCCGTTTTTTTGTTACCTTTTCAAAAAAGATCTTTCAAGCAGTTTATGTACGTAAAACAAGTATTTTCGATCTGGCGGCTGCTGAGAGGTATCTGGGCCGGAGTTCTCGCTGTTACCCTCTACGCAACCCTCGTCTTCTATCTTTACAGTACTCAAAACTGGCATTTTCTATCTTTTCCAATCTCCATTATCACCATTCTGGGCACAGCACTTTCGCTGCTGCTGGGATTCCGTACCAACTCGGCTTACGACCGCTGGTGGGAAGCACGAAAGATTTGGGGCGCAATCGTGAACGACAGCCGTACGCTGATACGCCAGTCAAGCGCATTCATCAGTACAGAGCGAAATGAAAAAGACGAGGTTGTTTCCAATCTGGCCCATTTGCAGATTGCCTGGTGCTACGCTTTGGCCAATTCATTGAGAAAAAACCAGGTGCTCGTCTACGCCGACCTGCATTTGAGCGCAAGCGAGCACGACTATGTGGCTTCTCAGGATAATATCCCCAATGCGATCCTGAACCTGATCCAGTTTAAAATGGCAGAGCTGCACGAGCAGGGTAAAATTCCGACTTTGCTATACCAGAACATCGACGATACGATCCAGAGGTTGTGTAACTCCATGGGAATGTGCGAGCGCATTAAGAACACAGTTTTCCCAACTCAGTACAGCTTTTTTGTCTTGCTGGTTATATTTATTTTCACATTGATCCTGCCCATGGGACTTGTAGAAAGCATCGGAAGGATCGCCATACCGATCACCTTTGTGATCTCTTTTCTTTTCTTCTACGTGGAATGGATCGCCTATATCCTGCAAAACCCATTCGAAAACAGCCCCAACGATATCCCGATGACCTCGCTATCCCGAACAATCGAAATCAACCTGCTGCAACTGATCGGAGCAGACAAAATCCCCGAGAAGATCCTGCCGAAGAATGGGATAGTGATGTAATGATTCAGGAGAAATGAGCCCCTGCCCTGATTAGATTCGGAAGTTACCTGCATTTTACACATCGACAGGCGTTATCCGCACAATCCCATCTTTTCCAGCCGCCATGCTGCTTGATCTTTGCCATGAACCAAACTTTTGAAGTATGAAATCATGGAGATCATTCTGGCTTATTGCATTGCTCATTCATGTTGCATGTCCTGTAAGCAGTCAAACGTTGTTGCTTGACAAAGGCGCGCACCGGTTTTTGATTAATGAAAAAAGCACACAGCCGCGCCTGGACCTGATCATTCGGAGCTTTACTGAAAAGGAAAAACGGGAAGTCGCCGGGTACGCAGTTATAGACACGGTTACCAAGCCGACTTTCATCTCTTCCCGGCCAGGAATTTTCTACGTTAAAGCAGGCAGAACGGCCGAGCTGCTAATCCCGGTGATCCGCAATGGGGAGAAGCTGCCGGCAGGATACCAGCTATTGGTGGATGGACAAATACCCGGGTTTGATCGACGCAACAATGCAGTTGCGGCCTATTTACTTGGCCAAGAAAGATGTATTGCCGCACCTTCTTTACCATTTGGGCCGGACAGCACCACAATCTCACTTCTAGACTCCGCCGGAAAATTACTCAGTGAGCTTAGAATAGCATTGCATTATCCCAAACCTGAACTGTTTTATGTAAATATTAATACGAACCTGAATGCCAACCTGGCCGACACCACAGAACTACGCAGGTTTATGCACTTCTTCAACAGGGCTCCCAACACGTACTCCAAGCCCAATGCTGTTCCCGACAGCCTGTCTATTGCCGAGAATACAATCTTTTTTGGGTTTAAGAAAGCTTATTACGACGGGGAGATTAAGCCGACGCGCATTCGCTATACAATAGGCCCTGAAAACCGTCACTGGATGGGGACATTCAGAGAACTTACTCCATTTATTGAGCTGAAACAATCTAATGAAAACTGGACCTGGCTGATTGACGGTAATTACGAGCTGCAATTTTCATACAGCGCAGAACAGAAGAACTTCGGTAGCTACCCTTTCTCAGTAGACCATCACTGGCTGAACAGCCTGGCTTATAATGGACAACTACTGATGTTCATTCCAATAGCTATATTAGCCCGGCCCTGGCTTGCACTCCTGCTTATCAGCGGCATCATCTACCTCTGGTTCCGAAGTAAATTAAAGAAAAGCCGACAGCTCGCAGCCAAAACAAACCTGGAACTGCAAGCCATTCAATCGCAGCTCAACCCGCATTTCATTTTCAATGCACTGGGCTCACTTCAGGGCTTGATTAACAAAAATGAGATTGACCACGCAAATACCTACCTCTCGGGTTTCAGTAAGCTGATGAGAAATACGCTTACGCAATCTGAAAAGGAAATGGTGCCTCTCTCAGTCGAAATCAGCAATATTGAAAATTATATCAAACTGGAACAGCTTCGGTTCGGCTTCACTTACCAGCTCCTGATCGAACCGCAAGTAAGTAACCTGCAAACCGAAGTGCCGCCGCTATTGATCCAGCCGATCGTAGAGAATGCCATCAAACACGGCATTTCGGCACTGGGCGCAGAGGGACAGCTGACCGTTTCGTTCATGAAAAACGGGACAGCACTGATCATTGAAATAAAAGACAATGGAAGCGGGTTCGATACGTCCGACAAAACCAGCGGCAAAGGCCTTGCTCTGACGCGGGAAAGAATCAAGCTTTTAAACAAGCAGCGCCGCTTGATCAAGATGCAGATCGGGTCGGATGGAAATGGGACACGGGCTACAATAACGTTTAAACACTGGCTTTGATGCGGGCAGTAATTATCGATGATGAAGTTCATAAT
The DNA here is from genome assembly GCF_000701505.1 of Dyadobacter crusticola DSM 16708. Classification (GTDB taxonomy): domain Bacteria; phylum Bacteroidota; class Bacteroidia; order Cytophagales; family Spirosomataceae; genus Dyadobacter; species Dyadobacter crusticola. The sequence goes on from NZ_JNJB01000013.1 coordinate 45,350, forward strand.
GTAGACAATCTGGTTGCGCTGCTCGCAAGGCACTGCCCGCAGGTTACTGTTGCCGGTCACGCAGGGAATGCTGACGAAGGGGCAGAACTCATTTTATCCGTCAACCCGGACATTGTTTTTCTCGACATTCAAATGCCGGGAAAGAATGGGTTTGAAATGCTAAAACTACTGCCCAACCACAATTTCGAACTGATCTTTGTGACTGGCTATGACCAATACGGCATTCAGGCGATCCGCTTCTCGGCTTTGGATTATATCCTGAAGCCCATTGACCCGCAAGAACTTCAAACAGCTGTACAGCGCGCGCGAGAAAAGATTGAACAGAAAATGCAAAACACGCAGGTACGCAATTTAATGGACCTGCTTGTAGACTCCCGCCAAAGGTCAGAACACCGGATCGGGCTTTCATCTGCGAAAGAAACCAGGTTTGTCAAGGTTTCTCAGATCATCCGCTGCCAGGCTGAAAACAATTACACGATATTTTTTCTGGTTGGAGGCGAGCAGATGCTTGTGTCGCGACCAATGTTTGAATACGATGAAATGCTTGCCGACTATGGATTTCTGCGGCCGCACAATTCGCATCTGGTCAACCAGACTTACATCAGGAGCTTAATCAAGGAAGACAGCGGGTACCTGATGATGGAAGACGGAGCCAAAATCCCTGTCTCACGCTTGAAAAAAGATATCGTCAGAAAAGCGCTTTCCGGATAATATTCAGTTTTGCAGGTCTATCGTGCAAAGTTGAAGCATGCGTCGTGATAATCCAGGATTGCACCTTCTTAATTGGCACGGCTATTGTATTCAAACAGCGCCAGTCTATTCAAGTCTGGAGCACTCGAGTAACGCGCTGACGAGTGGCAGGCTATTCATTTCTTTATCATGAACCAACCGATTGAACAGGATCCGGAAGGACCATTTGGTCTGCTGGATATTCAGGATTACCATACTCTGCTGACTTCCTTTGCGCAGGCCGTTTGGGAAACAGATCCCGAGGGTACTATTGTTTGCGACTCGCCCAGTTGGCGTACCTACACCGGTCAAACCCGCCTGGAACTCTTGACAAAAGGTTGGCTGGCTGCTGTTCACCCGCTCTACAAGGATGCCGCCACCCGCGCCTGGGAGCAAGCTTTAAATGATGGAATTGCTATCAATGCAGAATTTCGGCTGCAAAATCCGCAGGGAGGCTGGCGGTGGACAAATTTACGGGCTACACAGGTACTGAATGCAGACGGCTCTGTCAAAAAATGGCTCGGGCTGAATATTGACATCACCGAAAAAAAGCAGGCCGAAGATTCGCTCAGCCATTCAGAAGAGCGGACCAGGCTGGCTGTCGACGCTGCCGATATGGCTACGTGGGAATGGGACCTTGTCACTGATCAGGTCTATTGGAATGAGCAGCAATTTACGCTGATGGGAGTACCGCCGCAAAACGAGCCTATGCTCGCTGAAGTATTTCTCGACCGTCTGCATCCTGACGACGCCGAATTCGTTAAAATGCAGCTCGATAAGATGGTCCGCGAGCGCAGCCTTTACAATGCAGAGTTTAGGATCATCCGCGATAATGGCGTGGTACGCTGGATGAGCGGACACGGCAGGGTTACTGCGGAAAGGGATGGCGAACCCGTGCAGGCCTGCGGCGTGATGTTCGATATTACTGACCGGAAACAAGCAGAGGAATCGCTCAGGAGAACCGACCGGCGGAAGGATGAGTTTTTGGCCATGCTATCGCACGAGCTGCGCAACCCGATGGCCGTGATCCGATCGGGAATTCAGGTGCTCAACCTGGTAGGAAGCGATCAGGAAATAGTCCGCTCCACAGTGACGATGATGAATCGCCAGACTGAACACCTGGTCAGGCTGCTGGACGATTTACTAAATTTGAGCCGCATTACGAATGGCAAAATTGAGTTGCGAAAAGAGCAGGTTGACTTGGTCGAGCTGGTGCGTCTGGCAGCGGACCAAGCAGGTCAGTTCTACCGCGACCAGAACCGACTTCTTGAAATAAACCTGCCTCCCTACCCTATTTACCTCGGCGGGGACTCTACACGTTTAACCCAGGTGGTTACCAACCTTCTCACAAACGGGGCCCGCTATACCGACGAGAACGGCCTGGTATGCTTGTCTTTAAAAAAGGAAGGCGACGTAGCTGTTCTGCAAGTCAGGGATAACGGGATTGGACTGGAATACAATTATTTGTCGGCAATTTTTGAGCTGTTTGTTCAGGCCGACAATTCACCTGCCCGCGCCAGAGGAGGGCTGGGTATCGGGCTAACACTTGTTAAGCGACTCGTAGAAATGCACGGCGGTCGCGTTGAGGTTTGGAGCGAAGGACTTGGGAGCGGCAGTACCTTTACGGTCTATCTGCCAACACTTGCCGAAAATCAGAATGGACAAGCGCTCTGACCAAACATTTTCACGTCAAAAAGCTGATGCAGATGTTCTTTTTCTTCTCCGTAACGTTGTTAGATAATACATCACAATGACGTATTTTTACCAAAACCATATTTCACTATGAGAAAATTCAGCATTATCGCCAGTCTGATACTGGGCATATTTACGCTAGGTGCGGCGCAGGCGCAGGTTACCAAAGAACCCTGGACAACAGCTGAGCTCAAATCAACGGAAGAGCTGGCCAAGCAGATTAACGATCCGTCGGCAGAAAAGCCTGTGATCATCAATGTCGGACCGCAGCCAGTTATCAAAGGCTCGCTCGATGCGGGGGCTGCACACGAGCACGGCAATATCGACCAGCTGAAATCTCTACTGGCCAAACAGGACAAAAATCAGGAAGTTGTGCTTTACTGCGGCTGCTGCCCGTTTGAAAAATGCCCGAATATCCGTCCCGCATTTACCGCAGCCAAAGAACAGAATTTCAAGAAAGCGCGCCTGCTCGATATTCCTAAAAACATCAAAACCGACTGGATAGACAAGGGGTATCCTGTGAACTGATATGGTAAATAAATGGAGCAGATCCCTGCTGATGCCGTTTTTGCTGCTGGCATTTTCGCTAGATGCAAATGCCCAAAGTACCATTGTGCAAGCCGGCACTCAGGCACCGGAAATTGCGCTGCCCGCGCCGGGCGGAGATACGGTCAGACTATCCTCAATGCGAGGAAAAGTGGTTCTGATCGATTTTTGGGCAAGCTGGTGTGCACCCTGCGTGCAGGAGCAGCCGGAGTTGAAAAAGCTCCACACGACGTTTTCAACTTCGGAGCAGTTTGAAATTCTGGGCGTGTCCCTGGACAGTAAAAAACCTGCCTGGGAAAAGGCAATTGCGCATTTGGCAATCACCTGGCCGCAGGTAAGTGACCTCAAATTCTGGATGTCACCCGTTGCGGGCACTTATGGAATTGAAGCACTTCCATTTAATGTACTTGTTGACAAAACGGGAAAAGTCGCAGCTGTGAACCTGCATGGTAAAGAACTGGAAGACGCCATTGCTTCGCAGGTCAAGCTGCCGGCAAAGCAGCCCTAACAGATCAATGCGGCCTATTCAGCCAGATTTTCAAGTTGTTTGAAGATTGGGATAACCGACTTTCCTTTTTCCGAAAGTGTATATTCAATATGGAGCGGTTTGGGGTTAATTACCGTTTTGCGGATTAAATCCTGCTCTTCCATTTCTTTCAGCGCACTCGCGATCGCCTGCCTGCTGGAACCTTCCAGCTCGCGCAGCAATGCATTAAAACGCACCGGCCGCTTCAATGCAAGCCGGAATATTTGCGGCTTCCATTTGCCAGACAGCTGTTTAAGCAAGCTTTCGGCCGGGCATTGGCTCTGGGTCTCACTGCCATTTTCCATATAATTCACATTTTCTATTAACTCTGCATCCTGTACAATGGAGCAACAGGACAGGTTAAGGAAAAGTTACAGATTACAGGCAGTCAACTTTTTTTGACTAATTGACCCGCATTCAAAGCTTGCCGAGATTTGTACCAAACCAAATATTGAGAATGGAATCAACACCTAATAACCCACTCTTGTGTGATATAGAAACGGGAGTTTGCGAAGTCCCCGGCTTGTCCACTGATACAACTGCCGGAACCGAAAGCCCTGCTTCTGCTCCCGTCAAAATCATCTACTTCACCGATCCCATTTGTTCCTCCTGCTGGGGAATTGAACCGCAGTTGCGCAAGCTCAAACTGGAATATGGGCAATATATAGAGGTAGCATATCGCATGGGCGGACTGCTGCCGGATTGGAGCTACAACAGCGGCGGGATCAGCAAGCCTTCCGACGTGGCATCGCACTGGGACGAAGTAAGTCTCCATTACGACATGCCGATTGACGGCGATGTCTGGCTGGAAGATCCGCTGCATTCCTCCTATCCCCCTTCCATTGCATTCAAGGCCGCACAAATGCAGGACTCAGGAAAAGCAATTTATTTTCTCCGGGAATTAAGGGAAATGGTATTCCTCAAAAAACGGAATATCACCAAATGGGAAAACATGGCCGCAGCTGCTACCAAAGTTGGGCTGGACGCCGCACAGCTGGAAAGCGATTTCAATGGAAAAGCAAACGAATTGTTTAAACAAGACCTCGCCCTGGCTGCGCAGCTGGGCGTGAGAGGTTTTCCAACCCTGTTCTTTGTGAATGCGCAGGGTAATCAGCAGAAGGTTTACGGGACAAAACCTTATTCAGTTTACGAAGCAGCTTTGCTGGACCAATCTCCGGCAGCGTTGAAGAAAGAGATTGACACGAAGTGGGAAAGCCTTTTTAGCAAGTACAGTTCTCTTACCGCCCGCGAGTTCGCCGAACTTTCAAATAAACCCCGGGTTGAAGCAGAAGAAAAGCTGCGAACCCTGGCCGGCGAAGGTCACCTGACTGAACTGGCGACCAGGAATGGCTCCTTGTGGACAGTCGCAGGGTGACAAAAAAAGCTGCCTTTGAGGGGCAGCTTTTCTAAAGTATTGCTCGGATTACGCTTTGGCAATATCTCTCAATGCTTTGATTTTGTCATGAGCAGAATTGATCTCCTGCGCCTGGCTTCTTACAACCTCGACCGCGCTTGCTGGCAGATCTGAGCTTGACAATGCATCCTGATAAGCTTTCTTAATCGCGTCTTCGCCACGCTCGGCTTCCGACAAAATGCTGGCACGATCGCTACCGCCAAACAAGGATTTTACATCAATCCATGCGCGGTGCAAAGTACCACTTACGCTGTTACCTGTTTCAACTTCGTCGGCAGCGCCCACTATCGCAGCGAGCTCCTGACCGTTCTTACGGCTTTGCTGTGCATAACTTTGAAACAATTCTTTCAAGTCTACATTTTCGTCTTGAATGTCCGCTATTACTTTTTCGAATCCTGCTACGCGGTCGTTATTAATTTCAATCAGATCATTAATTACGCCGGTGGCGTTTCCAACAGTTGCCATAATGTGTTTTTGTTTGTTTCCGATGACTATACGAATATCATGCCAGCCGGGAACTACCTCTTTGGTCCAACTGAGTCGTAAATGACTACTTTTTCCCACAAATGCGCATAATTGTTTCTGAAATCATCGTGGATCGGGTGCTTCTGGTAAGCTTCTTCATCGGCCGGGCTATCGAATAAGCACAACCATGAATAAGCGTAGCTCCGCTCGATCACGTCGCGGTTTGTAGCTGCGGGCGTGCCGATATGCACCATTTTGATCGTCGGGCATTTGGCCAGCTTGTTCAATCCTTCCAGCAGCTTCTCCTTATCGCCTGCATTGCCAGGATTTTTCAGATAAAACAGAACATGGTGTACAAACACATCTTTGGGGGCCAAACCCGCGGGACTACCCAATATCAGTCCGGCCGAAAGGCTGCTTTTAACAAAATTCCTTCTTGATTGCTGCTTCATTTCTACTTACATTAAATGTGATACGTTTTGATTCTTAGAATAATCCCGCGTATTCCTTGGGCATTGCGCTCAGCTCTTTGATGAGAATATCGCGATAAAAAATTTCCGCTGCTTCGCTTTGAAGCTGGATTTTACCACTGATCATCGGAACTTGCTTACCCTCAGGCGTGATGTAACGCGAATTATTGAGCACCATTACCACGTGTCCGTTGACAATGTGCAGACTCTTCCCTTCGTAACAGATCAGTTCCAGGTTGGTCCATTCTCCGGCCGGACTTTCGTGATTTACCGAGCGCATACAATAATAATCCGATCCACTCTTGAATGTCCCAAAAGGCTGCTTGTGGTCAGCGACCCGGTTCATTACTCCTTCGGACTGGAAGGAACGGATATCAATGGCAGAATTGGCCTGGCACCAGAAATCGCCCATATGTCCTTCCATGATCTGGAATTCCTGTGAAAGCATCCAGGTACGCCAGTATTCTGCCCCGGCTTCACCGGTAGAATGATACAGAATGCCCGAGTCGCGCAGCTTGTCCAGCCGGGGTTCATACTTCTTTTCGCCCCATTTAACCGCGAGTTTAAGGTGATAATTCTTGTATGATTTACGTGTAAAAACGCAGCCGTAAGTCTCGCCGCTCACTCGCAACACAGGTCTGCCTTGCTGTTCCATCACTGAAAATACGCCGCCTTTGTCTTTGTTATAACCAATGGGCGCTATCGGATTACCAGCCTGATCTGTTGGTATTTTTCCATTGTAGCCTGGTTTATGATTATAGCTCAGGTAGTTTTCCCATTGGGTAAGGTCTTTATCCAGAAGCGGTGTCCATTCAGCTGGCTTTTGCATTGAAAAAAGCGTTAAAACCATTACCAAGCCTGACAGTAAGATAAATGTTCGTTTCATATAGTTGTTTAGATTGTCTTATTAGCCCAGTTTACAAAAGCAAAATTAGCCGGTGCCAGTCCAGCCCTGTTGTAAAAATCCATTGTAAATTGGTAGGTTTACGATAATCTCTGCCCAATGAAACGGTACGTTCTTCATACCCCATTCAGCATTTACCATTTCGAGGCTTTGAAATGGGTGCATTCGGTGCATAAGCATACCTACTTCGAGATCATTTTCATACTGAAAGGCAGTGGTATCCACCATATCAATGGAAATGCCTTTGAATATGCCGAGGGCGACGTATTTCTTCTTGGTCCCGAAGACTTTCACCATTTTGAAATTCAGGAACTGACCGAATTCAGCTTTGTCCGCTTCAACGAATCCATTCACAAGCAACTCCCCGGAGATAAGGACCACCCCTGGCAGCCGATTATTCGCGGGCTGTTGAATACGTCTTCACAAAGCAGAGGTTCCATCGTGACAGACAAGCAGGAAAGAGAGAAACTTCACCAGCTGCTGGCGGTCCTGGAAGCTGAATCCGCCAATGATCAATCGCAGTACTTTGAGGTAATCCGCGACAACCTGATGCGCAGTATGCTGATCATCCTGGCGCGAAGCCTGTTCAGTCAGGCTCAGAGCAAACCTGTCCAGCAGGATTCGATAGAAGCAATCCTGATGTATATCAAAAAGCACATTTACCAGCCGCAGGAGCTCACAATCGAACATCTGGCCCACACTTTCCATTACGCGCCTGCCTACATCAGCATCTTTTTCAAGAAACATACGGGTGAATCGGTTAAACAATACATCATCAAGCACAAGATCAAGCTCATAGAAGCCCGCCTGCTTTACAGCCAGCTGACACTCAGCGAAATCGCCCACGAATTTGGCTACACCGACGAAAGCCATCTTTGCAAACAATTTAAAAAGTACACCGGCACCACCCCGCTCCTGTTCCGGATGAGGGTGTAGGGGAAAGCGTACATCGCCTCATTTACCCCCCACCCAAAAAATCATCAAATCGTAACAGCGACTTAACATTTGGCACTGTGGGTTGGGATAATTTTGTGCTTCTTTTTTAATCTTATTTTTATTGCGACTAAGCGCAACTACCACTAATTATTAAATGGATTCACGCAGAGATTTTCTTAAAAAAGCGGCTATGCTGGCCGGTACAGGTACTATGGCCAATATGCTGCCGCCTGTGATTCAGCAGGCGCTGGCCATTAATCCTGAACCCGGAAGTACGTTTTACGATGCCGAACATATTGTTTTCTTAATGCTCGAAAACAGGTCTTTCGACCACCAGCTCGGTACCTTGCAGGGCGTGCGCGGTTATAATGATCCGCGTGCGATTGATCTGCCGAATAAGAATAAGGTCTGGTTCCAGTCCAATAAGGAAGGCGATACCTATGCGCCGTTTCACCTGAATGTAAAAGATACCAAAGTGGCGTGGATGGGATCGGTGCCGCACGGTTGGAGCGACCAGACTGATGCGATGAACGGTGGTAAGTACGACAAATGGCTGGACGTGAAGAAGCCGGGCCGCAAGGAATTTTCCCACATTCCGCTCACAATGGGCTACTGCGACAGGTCCGACTTCCCGTTCTACTACTCTCTCGCAGATGCATTTACAGTTTGCGATCACAACTTCTGTTCGAGCATCACAGGAACCCACCCCAACCGCTATTACTGGATGAGCGGAACTGTACGCGAGCAGAACGAGGCCGATGCAAAGGCGCATTTATGGAACATCAGCAACTACGTTTATCCTGAACTAACCTGGAAAACTTTCCCCGAAAGACTCGAAGAAATCGGTGTCCCCTGGAAGGTTTACCAGAATGAAATCACAATGGGTTACGGGCTGAAAGGGGAAGAAAGCTCGTGGCTGAGTAACTTCGGGACCAATGTGCTGGAATATTTCAAGCAGTACAATGTGCGCTTCCACGAGGGTGGTATTGCCAATCTTCAAACCAAAAAAGAGGCCATTCTGGAAACCATCGAAGCGCTTGAAAAACAACCGGGCGACGGAAATGCACAGAAGCTGGCAGCTGCTAAAAAAGTACTCGCCAACATCGAGACAGCCCAGGCGAAATTCAACGCCGACACTTTCAATGCATTATCGAAAAATGAGAAAAGCCTGAATACCATGGCATTTACAACAAACATCAACGATGCGGACTTCCACGCACTCTCATCCATGCAATACGACGACAATGGAACAGAGCGGACGCTGAGTGTACCCAAAGGGGATGTATTTCATCAGTTCCGTCAGGACGTGGAAAACGGTACATTGCCGGCTGTATCCTGGCTGATGCCGCCTGCGCATTTCTCTGATCACCCGGGGCAGCCCTGGTTCGGGCCTTGGTATGTGAGCGAGGTAATGGAGATTTTGCTCAAAAATCCGGAGGTATGGAAAAAGACGATTTTCGTTTTGACTTACGACGAAAATGACGGCTACTTCGACCACCTTCCACCTTATACAGTACCCAATCCGTATAAAGAGAATACCGGTAAAGTTTCAGCTAATATTGATCCTAAGCTGGACTTTGCCACCAAAACACAGCAAACTAACCCTTCCATGTCCGACAGCAAGCTCCGTGATGGATCGATCGGGCTTGGCTACCGGGTGCCGATGATCATTGCGTCACCATGGACGCGCGGCGGGTTTGTCAACTCGGAAGTGTTTGACCATACCTCTTCACTGCAGTTCCTGGAAAATTTTGTAGAGCGCAAATTCAACAAGAAGATCGTTGACGAAAATATCACGCAATGGAGGCGTACCATTTGCGGTGACCTTACTTCGGTGTTCCGGCCTTACAATGGCGAAAAAATTGAGAAACCTGAGTTCCTTGACAAAAAACCTTTCATCGAAGGCATTCACCAGGCACAGTTCAAACAGGCGCCTGACAATTTCAAAAAGCTTTCAGCAACCGAAATCCAGGAAATCAGCGCCAATCCGGTAGCATCTGCATTATTCCCGACGCAGGAAAAAGGAGTGCGGGCTGCTTGCGCGCTGCCTTACGAGCTTTATGTAGATAACCACTTTGACAAAGCAACAGGTCAGATCAAAGTAGCGTACAAGGCCGGGAACAGAGTTTTTGGCAAGAAAGCTGCCGGTTCTCCATTCCGGGTATACGCGATGAACCCGTACCAAAACGAGACTCTGCGCTCCTGGGATTATAGTGTATCCCCAGGCGATTCACTGGCTGACCAGTACAAGATCAGCGACTTTGAAAACAGCAAATATCACCTGCGCATTTACGGGCCAAACGGATTTTTCCGTGAATTCACCGGCGACCAGAATAACCCGCTACTGGTGGTAAGCTGCGAGTATGAGTCAAAAAACTCGAAGCTGACGGGCAATGTCATTATCTCAGTTACAAACCAGGATAACAAAGCGCACGCCGTTGAACTCGTTGATAACAGCTATAAAACAGGTGACAAGAAAAAGACCATTGCGGCTGGCGGAAGTACACGGTTTACTTTCGATTTGTCTAAAAGCTTTAACTGGTATGACCTGAGCGTTAGAGTGAAAGATAGTCAGCGATTCGAAGAGCGCTTCGCTGGTCGTGTAGAAACCGGCGCTGTTACTAAAACGGACCCATTGATGGGCGGCGTAGTGTAAGCACTGATCTTGCTGCCTGAAAGGTCTGGTTTAATGGACAGCTGTATGTTCTGCCATTAAATCCGCTTCCAGATCGTGCAGCCCCGCAGCACCGTCCAGCAGCATATTGAGTGCCTGGTGCAGCAGATCAGCAGCGTGCTGGCCAGAACAAGAGCCGCCAAGTATCAGCGTCTCAGGGTTCGTGGCCAGCACGTTTTTAGTATAATCCATATTACCGCGCGATTGCCAGATCATGTAACGGACATTTAACCCGCCGCACAAGCCGGCCAGGACTTCGGGTTCCTTACTGTCCTGAGCACTTTTAAAATCGGGGGAAAGACAATGCAAAATAGCCCATGGGTTTAGATGTTTGATTTGGGCCAATGAAAACCCCGCGCCTGCCGTTTTACTGAGCGACACAACCGGGATATTTCTTTCCAAACAGATCCTGCGCACTGATGCAGCGAAATCGCCACCTTCATCCAAAAGCAAGAGCGGCTGACAATCGCCAGCCGATTCTGCGTCTGGTTGCCAGGAATGGTCTCTGCACGAGGGGAACAGTCGGGTTTGCCGCTGCCACCAGCCCGCAGTTTCAAGAAGCGGGTGCTGAAAGGATGCTCCTGCATTGATTGCTTTGATCATACCTGCCAGTGCAGTGGGACGTACCTGATTATTGCTGACGTCGAAAACACCGGGCTCATACCCGCCCCAGGGCCGGGTTACCAACCGGTCCCAGCCATAAAGTCCAAGCAGTGCCCACACGGTAACGGCCCTGACATCCACTCCGTCAGACTTTAAAGCTGCTGCGGTACTCAGCATTTGATGCAGCCACCGCATCTGCTCTTCCCGCGTACTATATAAGTGGCACTCGGTTATAGATATCGGCAGACCGAAGCGCTCCCACGCCTCGCGTATCAGTACCCCCGCACCAATGGGCTCTGAATAGGGTACTCTTACTACCTCCACGTCGCTGTAAGCATGGATCCCGTTGCCGCCGTGAGTCCGCGCATCATACTTGTGCAGGTTCTCATCCAGATACCGCTCAGAGGTTATGTAGTAATTAAAGCCGGCTACGGAGGGCCGGCAGTGATTAACCTGAAAGTAGTGGAGCTGTTCTGGATCGATACCGACCGTGACCATACGCGTCCACATCAAATGCTCGGGGGTAAGTGTGCCACAAATCAGGTCATAGGAAAGCCACCTGCGTTCATTTTCAAATTCAGCCTGGTAGCTCAGCAATGGTGTGCTGTAAGTTTTGCCCAGATCGTCTGTCTGGATCAGTTCGGCCTCGGGATTAACCCGGCGGATCGCCTGCATGGCCATCACAGTTGCTTTGCATTCGCTTAGCAAAATTTTGTAACAGCTGAGCTCGTCGCACAGGTGGGGATACCAATGCCCATAAAGTCCGCAGAACCTGGCCGTCGTAAGTGGTTCATTTACCGGCGTATAATAGCGGATCCAGGGAAACTTTTCTGCAACACTAACTGCATAGTCTGCTAACCCTTCTTCGAAACTGCCGTCAAAAAAATTCACATGCCTGGGTCCGCTGCCGTGGTGCACAAGTCCTGCAATGACATTCATGCCCGCCTCACGGATCTGCTGTAGTTTCGTTTCGGTGCAACGCCAGTCGATTTCCGCGTCCAAGTCCGGCTGGTGCCTTTCCCAGAGGACAGGATACCGCAGAGTCTTGATCCCAAGAGAGGCGATCAATTCAATATCGCCGTCACGCTCGTAGTGCCTTGCATATTCCAGCTGATCGAAGTAGCTGTCATTCACGCGGTTGATGGTACATTCAAGTCCGCCCCAGATTTCAATGGCATGATTAGAAGTTTTCATAAAGGCTCTGTTAGGTCCAAAGAACTTTTTAGGAGTCCTTTCCAAATGTTCGTCCTTATAATAAAACCCGTACCAGCAAGCCAGGACCCCCGCGATCTTTAAGTATACATTTTATCATTTTCAGCCACACGCACCACCAGCTTGCCTATTGTGTGGCCTTTCTCCATTTGTTCGTGTGCGAGCGGGAGCTCTTCCAGGGCGTAAACTCCTGATATGTGGGTCTGTAATGCCCCGCTTTCCACCAGTGCGACGAGCTTCTCCAAAATCTTGCCCTGCCTGTTGTCAGCGGGGTTCTGCAAAGGGCCACCCATGAACTGGTAGCTTAATGTAGTATTTTTCAAAAGCAAACGATAGCCCTCGCGCTCGTCGGTCGCTACCGGCAATATCGTGCAGATCTTCCCGTTGTAGGCTGCATACTCAATGCATTGTTTGAACGTAGCTCCGCCAACCGTGTCAAGTATCAGCGCCGCTCCCTGCCCGCCTGTTAGATCCATTATCCGGCTGGTCACATCTTCCTTTTGGTAATTAATCACATGATCAGCGCCGAGCTCGCCGGAACAATACGCCATTGACTCGCTTCGGCTGGCAGTGGTAATTACGGTGCATCCGGCATTCTTCGCCAGCTGGATCGCAAGGTGCCCCACCCCGCCGGCACCGGCGTGTATCACCACCAGGTCACCCATCTGAATGGCCAGTCTGTCAAACAATGCTTCATAGGCGGTAATGCCAACCAGCGGTATTGCCGCGGCAGTATTGTCATCCAATGCGCCGGCCAATGCGCAGGAGCGGTGATCCATTGCTACATACTCTGCATTCGCGCCATTCCGAAAGGGACTTGGTGATCCTATTACCCGGTCGCCCACAGCAAAACCTTTGACATTACTCCCCATTGCCACAACGACCCCGCACACATCAAAACCGAGCACCACCGGAAATTGGCGGGGTACTGAAGCTTTGGTTCGAATGCGGCAATCGAGCGGATTGATGCTGGTTGTCAGCACTTTTAAGATCAGATCATCGGCGGCTGGTACAGGTTCAGGTATTTCCCTGATCTCAAAAACTGCACGAGCTGGCCCGTGAGCGGTAATTACATTTGCTTTCATCGTCTGGATTTTTCAGCAAAATTACCGCTGCGCAGATCTCAGCATTTGCGGGAACGGGAGCCTTATTTGCGCGCCCGGGAGTTTTTGAATGCCTGAGGGCGGATGCCATGCTTCTTTGTAAAAGCATTGGAAAAAGCGGCCGGACTCTCGTAGCCGCATTGGATCGCCACTTCATGCACAGGCATCGAAGTGTCCAGCAGCAAGCGTGCCGCGCGTTCGAGCCGGAATTCTGATTGGTACTGGAACACGGAAGTATGCAGCTCGTCGCGAAAAACCTGTTTGATACGGAAGGTATTTGTGCCTGTCATTTGCGCGAGTTCTGCGATCGTCAGGTAGCGGTCAGCCTGATGAATGTGCCAGATCGCTTCCTGCAAAATGTCTTTTCTACCCTGACGTGGCAACAACTGTGTGGCAAGACCAAAGAGCTGGTCGGTGATCAGCTTTTCTTCAAAAAGGCGCAGCAGACCAGGACTTTCCTTTGCTATATTTTTCAACTGTAAAAAGGCACCTGCGCATTCTTCGGATAACCGCATTGTTTTGACCGGCTGATCAAAAAGCATGGGTACCTGGCTGGCAAGCAATGCAATATGCTCCTCCGAGAGGTGGATATGGATAATCTTAAATCTTGTATCTGCCGGCAGCGCCGCTTTGTAGGGTTCCACATCTGTTTGATAAAAAAGCGCCTGTCCTGTGCTGAATTCATATCCCTGGGAAAACCTGGGCGCCGATTGCGACTTGCCTGCAATGCAAAGCACCATTTTGTAAAACTTTTCGGGATAGCTGACATGGAGCGTATGAGCGCGAGTGGTGTGAAAGTCAAACCAGTGAATACGCGAAGTGGCAGGCAGCTGCTCCGACTGCTCGTAATACCGGTAAAGCTGCTTTCCTGAATCCTCCCCTACGCACTTCTCAGGGAAAATCAACTCATTCTGATAGGAGATCCGCATACGTAAAGACAATTAACAGTTTGCAAATTAGTGCCCGACGCGCAAAAGTGAATGGAGACTTAGGGAAAGGTTTGAAAGCCCGCTTCCTTGTTGTACCTCGACCGGTATTCCAACGGCGACAGGCCCGTGATTTTTCTGAATACCTCACGAAACGCTTTCATGTCCGAATAGCCCGACTCGTACATTACTTCTTTCACATTCTTGGCGCTGATCTCGAAAGCCTTTTTCGCCGCCTCCACCCTCACGCGCTGTGCGTATTCGATCGGCGTGTTGCCGGTTGCTTTGATAAATCTCCTGTCAAAGTTTCGTCTGCCCACAGCATAGTTGGAGATCAGCTGGGTAATGGAAATTCTGCTTTGCAGATTGTTTTCTATGTAAGTCTGAGCTTCTCTTACAATCTGATCATCATGCGACTTTTGCCCGGCGAAAATAATAAAGGGCGCCTGGCTCTGTCTGTCGATATCGATCTGAAATACTTTCGAACAGAAAATCGCTGTCTGCCTGTCGAAGTACCTTTCCACCACATAAATGATCAGGTTCAGGAATGAAAAAGCCCCGCCATTCGTATAAATGCCATGTTCATTGGTGATTAGCCCGTCGCGTTTCACATCCACCTGCGGGAACATGGCGCGGAATGAATCTGCGAAAGCCCAGTGTGTTGAGCAGCTCTTGCCGCTGAGCAGCCCGGTTTGTGCAAGCAGGAATGCGCCGGTACAGATACTTGCTACCTCGGCACCCAGCATATATTGATCTTTCAGCCATTGAATCAGGTACGCATTCTGGTCTATAGCTTCCTGGAACCGGTGGTTTACGGAAGGAATGATAATCAGGCTGGTCTTTTTGACTTCGGATAAATGGGTGTGCGGCCGCACCGAGAATAGCCCATCATGAAAGTCCTGCTCGCCCGAAAGTCCTGCCAGCTCTATCTGGTACCCTTCCTTGTTCTCCTTTTCTTTCCAGTAACTATTAGCGCGGGTGAGGATCTTGTAAGCGCCTACGATACTGCTCAGGTTACCCTGCCCCTGGGGAACGAGAATCGTTATCTTTTTCATGTTTTTTGGCAGAAAGGTATCAATACATCTTGTCCAAATCAACCCGTCGGATTGTCCATTTTGCATAGTTGCTATATTTCTGCAAGTCAATACTTTTGACAAAACAACACAGTGAAACCAACACCTAATCAAAAGCAACTATGGCAGATATCCTGCACCGGATCGGGGTCAAGGCGTCCCCCCAAGATGTTTATCAGGCACTCACTACCAATGCCGGACTGGCTGGCTGGTGGACCACAGATACCCGGGGCGAAGGCGACCAGGTAGGAAATATCATCGGGTTCCGGTTCGGAGCCGGCGGTTTTGATATGAAAGTGAAAGAACTTGTCGCGCCCACCAGGGTTGTCTGGGAGGTTGTGGACGGTCCCGCAGAATGGATCCCGACTACCATCCGTTTCGAGCTGAAACAGGACGGCGACTTTGTCATACTTCTCTTCAAACACCTGAACTGGCAGGAGCCGGTGGAATTTATGCATCACTGCAGCACCAAATGGGCCGTTTTTCTGATGAGCCTCAAATCACTTCTCGAAACCGGAGCAGGAAGCCCCGACCCCGTTGATGTCAAAATCGACAACTGGAATTGAATGTGGAAGCAAAGCAAAAAAGCCGCCCGACCCAAAATGATCTGGGGCAGGGCGGCATAACTTGGTTAAAAAAACCATTAATCAGCCAGTAAAAAGACGATTTCTGTTTGCCATTTCTGCGGGTCAGGTTCGAGTTCAGGATCTACGAGGTAGAATTCCGTTCGTCCGCCCCATTGGGTCTTTCCATTTGTGACCTGCTTTTTTTCTGTCAATCCTTGCTCTTTTATCCAGTTTTCCAGGGCAACGTGGGCTTGCATCATATCCTTAAAATCACCGGTATAAACAATGCTGGCGTAATTACCCCCCGGAAAAAATCCTGCGGTCACCATCCCGTCGCCTTCAACAGTACGACTGATTGGGAAACCCGCTTCGCATTCCAGCTCTCCTTCTTCATTCATGGATTTATAAAGAAAAAAGTCAGGACCGATGGCTTCAATGTCCCGCTGCTGCATCCATTGCTTTACTTCCGGGATGAGCGGAGGCAATATGTCTGGGATATCGTTCATGTGAACGGTTTTCGCAATAGCGAGATAGGCCCACGCCTTCCGACGCTCTGATTTAGGATCTGATAGCATCATCCATTTACTGATTTGTTGTCATGCAAATCTACCGTTTCGTCCAGGATCACCGGAGGTTAAAAACGTCAAATTAAAGGGCGGATTGAGACATAATTAGTACTTACAATCAGCAACATGACAGCGGCTTAGCTCATCTCGATGACTATTCACTTTTTCTGATCTTTTCAGACTCTTGCAGTGACGTAAAAAAAAGATCAAAGCCTGTTTTTACCGGTTTTGATGCGCCTTTGAAATGGGGAGATGCTACTACCTCCGCGAGCTTGTTTTGTTCCTGCAAAATGGACGCGGTTTGAACTGCAACTGCTTCATCAAAAGCATTGAGCTGGCTGACCAATTGCTTCACATCTGTACCTGCACGCGCGACCAGCTGCTGCGCGTAGCTGAATGCACTCGTTCTTTTTGCGTCTTTGTCGGCATCTACCCAGACAGCGCCTGAGGACCCGATTACCTGAGGGTTCCACACACTGGAAAGACGGGAAAACGGTTTAGGTATGATCCAGAACGGACGCAATGGATCGGGCCCTTCTGCTATTGCTACGAAGTAAGTATCCTGCGATTTGACGGGCACAGTCCAGCTTCCCTCCCATTTTACGCCCTTCTTTCCGTCGCCGGTAATGCGGGCTTCCCGTATCTTCTTCCCATTTGCATACAAAGAGATACGGTCTGCCTTAATCCACGAAGGTCCCAGCACGCGCACGGAAACCTTTGCGTCCTGCCCTGTTAATGGAACGATCTCGCCTGCTCCGTAGGTGTCATTTACATGGATCTCGGCCATTAGCCCGAAACTTACCATTACACGCCCGGCCAGTAACTGGTCCATTGCTTTATCCACGTTGATTTCACCCGGCTTTTCATCCTCGCACTGGATATAGGTCCTGCCCTGCCCCACCAGGTAGCGCATCACGTCGTGGGAATCACTCGAACCCACCGGCGAAAGAAAGTGGCCTCTGTTCAGAAGACCAAACCAGTCCATGTACAGCTGCATAATGTCTTTTTGCTGTGCACTTGAATTCATCACTTCCATCGCATTGGCAGGCAATTGCCAGCCGTCCAGACCTTGCCCGGCCACTGAAATATGCCTGTATGGACCAAATGGCTGAAAATTGTAGAAAATATTGCGGGCATGATTAAGGATAACTACCTGCTTGTGGTCAGCCAATTCCTCTGAAACCGCTTTCCAGTTTTTAACATGATAATCGGCCGGCTTGGCTCCGTCAGCAAGGGGAAATACATTGAAATGGCCCACCTGCGTGGTAAATTCATTGCCGGTTACCGGGGTAAACAATGCATTCAGTCCCATTTCCTTTATCATCGGTTTGGCATTATATACCATGTTGTGATCAGTGAAGACGGGCAGCTCAATCCCTTCTCCGGCCAGTGTCACCAGCCTTTCCTGTATGGTCGCATCCCCGTGGCCGGAGTTGGTGAAGGTATGGATGTGGGTGTCCGAAGCAACCCAGCCCTTCGTAGGAACTTCCCTTTGAATGGAAAACTGCTGGTCCGAGACCTGGCCTTTTTTCACCTCCAACAGAACAGAATCTACGCCATACTCAAACCCCCGGCTTGCGTACAGCCTGTATTTCCCCTCAGGCAATGTAAAGGAGGCTTTGCCGTCACTGGTGTAAACACATCCCACCCGTACCGCGAGCTGCTGCTGCCCGGGCGCAACACCGATAGGTTGCAGCGCTTTTTGCAGGGTTGTGATTGTTATTCTTGCCGGTACCAGGCTGCCCGGCCCTTTTTCCAGAATGCGCACATTTACCTGCGCCTCTTCAATCAGCTGATCTGGCGTACTATCAATGACCCGAATGTCCCCTACCACAATATCATCAGGCAACAGATCCGTTTTTCCACCCAAATCCTTCGACTGAATCGTCAGTACATTACCTTTCTCCTTCAAAGCATTGGATGGAACAGCCAGGTATCTCACACGCGCATTTTCATCCTGATCAAGCATTCCAAGCTCTTGTCCATTCAAATGCACAACCCAGGGGGCTTTCACATCTTCCTGCCTCAGGCTGAGTGTTGCGGGCGACGGATATTGCCTGGCATTGAAGGTGATGGAAAGTTGCTTTTGCGGCGTGCCGGTAAAGCTGTCCCACTCCCGTTCTGTTCCCGCGCGAAGGTGATATAGCCCCTGGTCCACGATCGTTTGCTGGGCGCTCGACTGGCGGCCGAATAAAAGCAGAAAAGCAAGCAGGCTCGTATGTTTGATATGCATAGCTGTGTCAGATTACCAATTTGGGTTTTGTGTCAATGCGGGATTCAGATCGCGTTCTTTCTGTGGAATTGGCCACAGATAATCCCTGTTTTTGTTGAATGCTCTTTCAAAAGCCGGTGCTTCGACGGTTTTCAGACTGCCGTTTTCGAGATAAGTCATCCCGTAAACCTTGCCCGGAAGAACCTGCTCTGCAATGCGCCACCTGCGCAGATCCAGGAAGCGGAGACCTTCGAATGCAAGCTCTACAAGGCGCTCCCTGCGCACAATCTGGCGCATCATCTGCTGGGAAGCCAGCTCCTTCAAAGTCGGCATATTGACATCGGGCCTTTGCCGCACCTGATTGATCGCGTCGAGCACACTCTGATCCATTTGGTTCAATTCGATTTTGGCCTCGGCGTAGGTCAACAATACTTCTGCATATCGCATCAGAATGATGTTGATCCCTCCATTGGCAGGCTGCGCCAGGTCTTGCGGATTAATGTACTTTTTCAATGTAAAACCTGTCGTGGAAGTAATGTAGCTGTAACCCACTGCGTCGGCTGTGCCACTTCCGGGAACAGGGTTATAGATCTTCCCGTCTGGCAGTCGCTCGCCTGTTACAAACACGGAATACCTGAGCCGCGGGTCGCGGTTGGAGTACGGATTCTTCGGATCAAAACCACTTGCCGGATCGTTAATGTCTTTGCCGTTGTTCATCGCGAATGCATCTACCAGGTTCTTTGTCGGCACAAAGGAATTTGTGCTGGCTTGCTGACTGTAAGGAGCCATGGTTGCAAATACGTTATTGTTATAGTTATCCTTGATGAACTGTTTATCAAGGAGCACTTCCTGGTTATTTTCCGCCTCATAGCTAAACAGTTTTTCATACGAAGGATACAGGCTGTAAACATTCAGGCCCATTACCTCCTTTGCCGCTGCCGCAGCTTCCTCATAGCGTGAAGCATACAACAGCGCCCGCGCTTTGAATCCCAGGGCTGCACCTTTGGAGATACGTCCCTTTTGCTTCGGGGCAGAAGGCAGCAGGGAAGCTGCCTCAGTAAGCTCGGAAACCACAAAGTTCCAGACCTCAGCCACAGGCTCCCGCTTCACTTCCCTGCTTTCCTGCAATGAAATTTCAGTTGTGATCAGCGGAACATCTCCGTACAAGCTGGCCAGTTTCATGTACAGGTAAGCCCGTAAAAACCGCACTTCACCTTTCAGCACATTGATTTTCCCCGCATCTGCATTCTGTACCTTGTCGATGTTGTTAAAAAAGCTGTTGGCAGCTCTGATCCCTTTGTACGCATTGGTCCATTCCGACAGGATTTTGTTATTCAGCGCGTCGGTTTGTCCCTTTTCGATCAGGGCTTCGGTTGCAAAGCTCTGGTTGGTATGCCCGATGTCGGTCATACCGTCCCAGCTGAAAATGCCCGGTCCTTCCAGGTAAGTGTAAATCGCATTGGCCGCCATTGTGGCATCCTGCTCCGTTTTCCAGAACAACTCTACCGGCAGACGGTCGTTGGGGATCGTGTCCAGCAGCTGGCGGTCACAGGCAGATGCCGCACTTAGTAAGATGATGGCGATGGTATTTCGTAAGTATGTATTCATGACATGCGGAATTTTTGCTTTGATCACTAAAAAGAAAGATTGACGCCCAGGGTGTAAAGCGAGGTTTGAGGGTAAACGGCTCCCCTTCCCGAGATTGTCTCCGGATCCAGGTTCCATTCGTTCAGCTTTGAGAAAGTCAGCAGGTTCGTCCCGGAAACATAGACGTTCATCCGCTGGATAAATGCCTTTTCTGTCAGCTTGCCCGGTAGCTGATAAACCAGCTGAATGTTCTTCATCCGCAGATAAGATCCGTCGATCATCATCCGGTCCGACGATGACAAATTGCGCAGGTCTGACTTCAACGGACGCGGAAAACGTGCATCACGGTGTTCGGGTGTCCAGTAATTATTTGTAAAGATCGCATGGGTAAACCCTTCATTGTTGCCCATTTCGGCCAGCGCACCGGCCAGGCGCGTTTTCACCTGAGCAGCTCCCTGCAACAGGATATCCAGTGAAAACTGTTTGTATGACATATTCAGCGACATTCCGAAAGTGTATTTCGGGAAACTGTTGCCAAGGTACTTGCGGTCGGACGGATTGATAATCCCATCGCCATTCAAATCCACATACTTCACATCTCCCGGCTTGGTACCGGCTACCAGCGTCGGGTATTTGGATATTTCGTCCTGCGTCTGGAACAATCCGTCGGTTTCATAGCCCCAATGCGAGTTAATCGGATAACCTTCACCAATAATAAAGATAGGGTCAGTTTCATCGGAGCTGATATAAGGACCGGTTCCGGCCAGGCTCACCACCTTATTGTTGTTAATATTCAAATTGGCATTCACATCCAATGCAAACTGGTTCCACTTGTTCTGAGCGCCGAGTGCAAACTCCCAGCCATTGTTATCAACCACGCCTGCATTCCTAGCGGAAGGATTCAACCCTAGCGTTCCAGGAACAGGTAGTACCAGCAGGATCTTATTGGTGCGCTTTCTGTAATAGTCGATCGTCAACGAAACCTTGTTGCTCAACAGCTGTGCGTCGAGGCCGAGATTGGTCTGCGTGGTGGTTTCCCAGGTGAGATCAGGATCGGCCAGGTTCAGCTGCGCGTAACCCGATGCGGGCACGCCATCGAAGGTGTAGTTCACCAGGCTCAATGTCGGAAAGTAGCTGTAAAGCGCTACCGCCTGGTTACCGTTTTTACCCCATGATCCGCGCAATTTGAAGTCGTTCACATAAGTGGACAGCTTCTCCCAGAACTGCTCATTGGAAACACGCCAGCCCACGGACATGGATGGAAAATAGCCATAGCGCCTGTTTTGCATAAACCGGGAGGAACCATCATAGCGGCTGTTGACTTCCAGCAGATATTTGTCCTGGTAAGCATAGTTAACACGGCCAAAAAACGAACGCAAGCCCCATTGATAGTCGGCACCGCCATTGTTTTTAGTGTTATCATTCGCACCCTGGCTGATTGACTGTATGTTATTGTTATAAAAATTTTGCCGGAATGCATTGACATTATTCCCGTTATTACTGATCTGCGAATACCCCACCAGCACATTGAATGCATGCGCGCCGATTTCCTTTGAATAAGTAAGCAGGTTATTAATCGTGATCTCCCGGGAGAATATCCTGTCCTCGTTCAGACTGTTGATCAGGACGTTCTTTTTGACAATATCCTTATTGTAGTAATCACGCACTTCGTATTTGTTGGCAAAAGCCTTCGTCATCGTGTTGTTGAAGCGGGCGGCAAACTGCGTGGAGAACATCAGGTCGTTTGTAATTGCCCAGTTGCCTTTGAAATTGCCGATAATGTAGTCGTCGTTGGTTTTGGAGACACCCGCTATCTCCGCATACATGAGCGGATTGTGCCCCTGCGCACTGAGTCCGTAAGTACCGTCGGGATATTTCGGCACAGCCCATTGACTTGAATGGAACATACGGTTGTAAATATTCTCATAGCGATTGTTGTCGTTGACCAGCGATGTAAAAGACGTGTAACGGTAGTTGATATCTGTGTTCAATGTGATTTTCGACGACAATTTGAAGTCTGTATTCAATCTTATCTCATTGATTTTTGATCCGGAATTGGGAACGATCGCATCCTGGTTCTGGTGACGCAGGCTTAGGCGAGATCTTACCCCCTCATTACCTCCGCTGACCGAGATGGAGTGATTTTGCTGGGGAGCAACACTGTAAAGTGTATTAAACCAGGTGTTTGGAAGCGGATATTTGAGGCGGTCGGTTGCATTTACGTACTCCTGAATGTACTCCTCGGTATACTTGGGCGCCACGCCCGCATTCACCGCACCTACATTCAGCATCCGCATAAACGGTTCCAGGGCCATGTGCTCCGGTTTGTTATTTGCCCGCTGCAAAGCGTAGTAGCCGTGGTAATTCACCGCCAGCTTCCCAGACTTACCTTGTACGGTAGTTACCAAAATAACCCCATTAGCAGCGCGCGAGCCGTATATCGCAGCCGAAGAGGCATCTTTCAGAACGGATACGGATTCAATGTCATTTGGATTAATGTCGGCAAGCCGCTGCTCGATTCCATCCACAATGATCAAAGGATTATTGTCGCTCAACGTCGTAACTCCCCGTACCCGCACAGTTGTGTTTGACTTACCCGGCGCGCCGCCGTTATCGACGATAGTCAGGCCGGGCAGCTGGCCCTGTAATGCCTGCTGAATGTTTGAAACGGGTCTCCTGAGCAGGTTTTCCTTCTTGATTGTCCCCACCGCGCCGGTCATGCTTCCTTTCCGCTGGGTACCGTATCCTACCACAACCACCTCGTCGAGCACCTGTTTGTTTTCCTGCAAAACCACATTCAAAACCGACTGCGACTGCACTGCTATCTCCTGGGAAATGTACCCGATGTAAGAAAACACAAGGGTACCATTCCCGTCGGGCAGATCCAGCGAATACCTGCCTTCCACGTCAGTCGGTGTCCCGATGTTCGTGCCTTTCAATACAACATTGACACCCGGAATGCCGCTGCCGGAGGCGGTGGTGACTTTCCCAGCAATTTTGAAGATAGCCTGCTGCACCTTTGCTGGTAAAGCGGAGCTCTCTGGTAATGCGCTTTCTTGTTTTGGCTGGGCGCGGTAAATGATCACGCTTTTATCAAGCTGCTTATAAGCAAAAGGCGTAGCTTTTAATGTCAGGTCCAGTGCTTCGCTGACCTTATAGCTGCCTTTTACAAGATTGACAGACCTATATGATGCGATATCCAGTTCATTGTAAGCGAAGTTCAGCCGCGTCTGCTTTTCAATTTTGTCGAAAACCGATTTAAGCTTCTCGTTGCGCAGTTCCAGAGTAACGCGTATATCTTCAAGTTTCTGACTGCGGACCGGTCCAGCCAGCAGCAGCTCCATGCTGAGCACAAGAAGAAGCAAATAACAAAAACTCACGCGCATGACGAATTGTAGATCAGGATTGTGAAAAAGACGGCGTAATGCTCCCTTTCCCAAACCGTTAGGTTCAGTAATAAAAATTTTCATACTTTGCATTGCTTTTAAGATTGGAACATGATTTTTGAAGCACTCCGATCCATCCGGCCGCAATCCGGGTGGATTTTCTGCTTTACAACCCGCAGGATTGTCGCAAACGAATTCTAACTATCTTCTATATACGTATTCATCTGTTTTGTAAAATTTGTCATTATTGGCATACTGTTTCACCATCGAGCTGCACAGACCCGTCGGCCTGAATGGTGTATGAAAGCTGATTTACAGCTGCGATCACTTTCAGGATATGTTCCAGGCGCTCGCCATTCAGAAAAGACGCGCTCACGTGACAATTCCCCAGTTTTGCATTGGCCAGCGTCAGTTTTACATTAAACTTTTGCGAGATAATTGCTACAGCCTCCCGCATTGTGACATTGTCCAGAATGATAAAATCGTCTTTCCATCCTGCAACAAGGCGCGCATTTACGTTTTCTTTGATAAAATCGTTCGTAGTGGTATTTACAACAATCTGCTGGTCAGGCGTAATCACATCATAAGTCCTGTCCTGATCACCTACCCGCACCCTGCCCCGCGTTACAGTTACCTTTACCTGCTGTTCACTCCTGGAAGCGGTAACGTTGAAGGCCGTACCCAGGACGGTTGTCGTGACTTTCCCGGTATGTACCACAAACGGGTGTGCAGGATCATGCTTCACATCGAAAAAACCTTCACCGGAAAGTGTGACCTCCCGGCCGGCTTTGCCAAAGTTCTCCTGGCTGTAAGTCAGCTCACCACCATTATTGAGCAGCACCGTACTTCCATCGGGAAGATGAATGAGCTGCCTGTCGTGGAAGCTGGCCACATCAGTTCGCGCAATGGGAAAAGGCTTTGCTTCACGCTGCATGCCCGCCTGCTGCCTGTCAGCATGATCACGGAAAAACCACCAGGAAGCCATTACAATGCCCGTTATCGCTGCCGCGGCAGCCAGCCAGCTACTCAGCTTTAATGTTCTGGATTTGGTATGACTGCTAACTTCAATCCTGCTTTTGATATGCTGCTCGTACAGTCTTTCCATCAGCTCGTCTTCCTGCTGCGAACCCGGCACCAGCATCTGTTCCCGAAGATCTTTCAGCATGTTCTCACCGAGTAAATGATCATGTTCTCCGGTGTTGATCATGCGAAATAATTCAGCTGTTTCCTCTTTGGAAGCACTTTGGCCCAGGTACCGGTTTAGTAAAGTTTCAAATCTGTTCATGAATTTCCTGTCGGGGCTGACAACGGCCTCTTGCGCAGGCAGGTCCGTTTTATCAACCCGGTTTATGTATAAGAGTGCAAACTGGCAGGGAGTAACTAGTCCGCAGAAATTTTTTTTTGAAAATTATAGAAGGAACGACAGGATCAGCCAGGCCAGACTGATCGTGTATTGCTGCAGGCGTAATTTGATCGATTTGAGAGCGGCGGTGATGTGGTTGTTCACAGTACTCGCCGAAAGGTTGAGTATCCGGGCGATCATTTCGTGGCTTAATCCCTGGATCTTGGCGAGCTCAAAAATTCTTTTTTGCTGCGGTGGAAGCTGTTGCAGCGCCTGGTCGAGCAATGCATGATAAGGTTCGGAAGTATCCTGTCCATTCACATCGATCCGCTCAGAAAATTCGGCCTGCGCAGTCGCTTCCCTGGCCAGATCCTTCATGTATTTCAGGCAGAGATTCCTGGTCATAAAAAACAAATAGCTCTGAAAAGCATTCACTTGCCTGAACTCCGCCCGCCTGTTCCAGATCGTCAGGAAAATTTCCTGAACTACGTCCTGGGCCATTTCAGAAGAATGAAGGTACCGGTATGCTACCCTGTAAACTGCGGTTGAATAATGCTCGTATAGCTGCTTAAAGGCGCATTCATCGCCACAGCTCACCTGACTGAGCAACGCTGCCTCGTCAGGTAGTGGTTTCTTATTCAATTTATTGCTGATTTAAGACCTTTCAAAAATATTGAAATAGCCAAAAGAAACAATAAAATCCTGATAAGATATAACAATAATATAACACGCTCAGCTTCGGCCATGTGCGTGCTGCTGCTTTGATCAGCCTTGACAAAAAAACAGGCGCCCAAGTAGGCGCCTGTCATCTGCTGTTCGCATTCCGTTCTTATAAATCGAGTCCTGATCCTCTCAGTCTTTCCTCGTCCGTCAGGTCTTCGGCTTCCACTTCGGTGTTTCTAAGCGTTTCATGAATGACTTCATTTCGCTCGTCCACCGTTTTGTTGAGGCTTACTTCCTCCACCACGCGGGCTTCCTTGCTGATCACAGGGATCTCTGCATATTCTTTCATTTCAATGGTACCCTCGCGGAAAGTATCCAGCTCCGATTCGGATGCGAGCCGGTCAACGGGAGTTCTGTTGATACTTACCTGCTCCTGGCGAAGACGAATGCTCTCCTGAACAGGACGCTCAACAATGCGGCTTCTTAAACGTACTCCGCCAGTCTCGATTTCACGCTTGCCAACCTGTAACTGCTCCTCGATCACGGGCAGTGACTCACTTCTTTCGTCTGAAACAAGCGATTCGTCTGTCAGGCGCAACTCGTCGGGCGTAACGTCAAGCGCACGGTTTTCAAAAGTATCCACATTACTTTCTGTGTAGGTAGTCACAGGCGTATCCTGGTATGCGGGCACGACAGGATCAATGTATGCGGTAGCCGGCGTATTTATTCCGGCATTATCATCCAGGTAATTTTCCGAGCTGCCATCTATGTCTATTGCTCCGTATTGGTCAAGTATTGCTGCCGCAGCTTCTGCTTCCACAGCGTCAGTAGCATGTACAGTGACGATTGTACCGCGTCTGCCTGCTTCTGAGTATCGTTTGATTTCTTCATCGTCGCCGTCGAAAAGATCTCTGAAGAAATTCCCGACACGGTCCATCATATCGTTGTCCTGATTAACAGTTGCTGCGCTACTATCAGAAGTGTACGATGCGGTTTTGATATCTACGTCGCCATCGGCGAACCCATTTGCCAGCAGGTAGTTTTGTGCCTGCTGCGCGTCACTTTCATATTCAAATATTCCAACAACTGTCTTAGCCATGATTTCCTTAGATTAAATAGTTTGTTGATGCGCGTGCCCCTTAACCCTGTTGACCAGGATGATTTCTGGACACACTTACTTCCTCTCGTCGCAACGTTTCCGAAAAGCGCTGCGGCGTTTTTTCCTGCTGTCTTGTAATATGAACTTCCTCAACCAGCATCAGTCGTTTTTCGACTACAAGCACTTCTTTCATGACGGAGATGATAGTAACATCTCCTTCTTGCCGGACCGCCGGCGGTGCCGTCTCGACGTAGCGGTTGATCTCTTTTCTTTCCACTACCACCTGATCACTCTCGATGGTACGGTCAATCTGTACTTCTTCTTCTACAACTTTCTTCGAAACGAGGACACTCCCGGTTTCCACACGCTCCGTAGTGACTACCAGCTTTTCGGCAATCACAGGAATAATCTGTGACTGCTCAGCTGGTAGTCCCTGATTGATGCGCTGAAAGTCATCCTCCCGGGCGTTCATCAATAACGGTTTTGAAATTTGTCAGCCGTTGTTTTTGTCTCGTCGGCCACATGGTCAACTGCACCCTTTGCTTTGTCAGCGTAAGTATCAGCCGCACCTTTTGCCTGATCAGCGATTGAATTCAGCTTCTCTTTCGCCATTTCAGCTGCGTCCGCAGCTTTCGCCTTGGTTTCTTCCCACTGGTTTTTCAGATTGTCTTTTTGCTGATCAGCCAGGTCTTTCAGGTGCTGACGGGTTTCAACGCCTGATTTTGGCGCGTAAAGAATTGCAGCCAATGCACCTACGGTAGCACCAATCAGAAAACCCAATGCAAATCCGCCATTAGATTCTTCTTCGTGTTCATAATCAAAATTCGAGCTCATCTTGTATGGTAGTTAGTTGAGCCTCGACAATAACTAAAAATGTGCCAGTGGTTGAGAAACCCGATTATCAGGTAAACTGCCTGAAATTCCCTCAAAAGGTGAATCGTAAACCCCGAAAAAATATGGGGAAACAAATGGTATCAAAATTTATTGTCGGTTTAATTGCACAGTAGGCCCGCTGTTGCTCAATGTCAAAACCAAAATCCGAGCTGTACAGAAATCCTCGGTTTTTCCTCCGCCTTCTCTTTTGGTATAAATGCGCCTGCTGCAATAGTTACCATATCCACCGGCGCCAGCCAGATGCCGCCTCCGTAATTGAAGTGCCAGTTGGAGGAAGGATTATCTTCCAGCCACACACGCCCATGATCAAAGCTGCCGAAAACGCCGTAAGTAAGCGGCAATGCAGGATTGGTGCTGCTGCCCAGCCTGACCCGCAGGTCGGTAGCGTGCCAGAAGCTGCTTGTCCCGTAAAACCGCTCTGTGCGGTAACCGCGCAACCCTTGCCTGCCGCCGATCACCGGCATTTGAAAAAATTCATAACCATCCCCGAAATTCACACCCGTTCCTAGCTGAGTGGCGAGAATGATATTTTCGCGGCTGTCCAATGGAGTATAATACGACAATTGTGCGCGCAAAGCGGCGAAGTTGTAGCCGGTGTTAAGGTTGCTTGTCCAGTTAAACGCCGCATTGAACCTCATTCCGCGGTGGGGCGTCGAAATATGGTCTACGCCATTGAAATCGATCAGGAACTTAGCGCCTGAGTAGTATTTTCTTTCAAAAATATCAGTGTCCAAACCATTCTCGGGCGAGGTGATAAAGCGGCCAGCCGTCGCCTGGATGTCGTTTACTTCTGCATAGGGCCCCAATGCAATAAAGCCGCTGGTACCTGCAAAGCGCTTTTTGATTGCTGGAAAAACATACAATGAGCTTTGACGGACCCGATAGAAGTTGGGATCCTGCACCGGCCGCACAGATTCATTGCCTATGCCCGCGTAATTGAAAGCGTAAGTGGGGCCACGGTAATGCGTGTCCAGGTAAAAGTCGAACTTTTTAAATGCATTGATAAAATCACCCGTATAATTCACCCGGAACGCAAGTGTGTTGAAGGCAAAGCTCGCCCCGAATGTTTGAATGGAAGCGTAAGGTTCTTTTTTGAATCCATATTTGGTCAGACTTACATTCCCGCCCAGAAACAAACCATCGTCGGGGTTGTAACCTGCGATGGGAATGGGAAGCAGGATATCGTAGTTGCTCTCCGCACTTCTGCGCTCATAGGTGTTAAAACCGTAATTGTTGGTCCTCTTATCTTTCGTTTCAGGCCCGGCTGAGATCCGGTTTTCTTTCAGATCATCATATACAATCGTTTTCCTGCCGCCTGAATGTACCTGCGAACTATCGGCGACCAGGTCGTTACCGGTACCTCCGACAATGCGGATTTTTATTCCCCTTTTCACATCGCCTTTGATCAGGAATTCATCTTCGTCCCCATTCCCGTAAAGTGTTACCACTTCGGTCAGTCCCGTTTCGAAAACCCGGTGAAAAGTCTGCTTTTTGAGCTGGCCTTTTTTGTTGATTTCCGAAACGGTTACACTGGTATGTGCGTCGTCCATTCTTTCCACTACGAAACGCTCCTTTTCATCCGATCCGATCACATTGACAGATTTAGCCAGAAATTCATAGTGGGACCTTGCAATGCGCATCAGGTTATCTCTGCGCGTGGTAATGCTTTTGATGATCGCCGGAGCAGCAGTTTCCCTGGCTTTTTCCGGCCAGGCTGAGAATGCACTGCGGATTACCTCGTCTGTCAAATGCGCCTGTATAAATTTTACCTGCTCCTCCCATTGCTCCCAGCTCAGACTGTTAAGAAAGGTCCGGTCCATCATTCTGGCGCTCCACGTAGTCCATTTCATGCTTTTGATTTCGGGGGTAAAGCTTTGCAGCTGCCGCAGAAAGGGTAGCGTTTGTCCGGCTACATTGGTAATAAAACCGTCGTATAATGAAAAAGCCTGATCGCGGTCGCGGGGAATGGGACGCAGCAGATTACCGCCGTCCTTTTGCCTGATGGAAGCCCAGGCCCACTGGTCATCGTGCCGGTCCCAGTCACCGATCAGGAAATCGAAGAGGCGTGTGCGCAGCATCCAGGGTTCGTCGACTTTGCTTTTGTTATTTTCCAGAATACTTTCCACTACATCCGGCGTACTGATGATCTTGTCGGCATGGCCGAAGAATGCAGCCTCTTTCCATTTTTTACCGTCGGGCCGCTCTTCAAACAGGTTCATAGTGCCGCCAAAAACGGAGTTATAACTGGCCAGCGCTGGCTGGGCAGGTACATAAACGAGCTTCGGGTTGGTGTGGTAAACGTTAATCGCTTCTGCCAGCGCGGGCATGGCCAGCGGCGCAAATGGATTAGTGGATAAAAAATTATCTTCAACCACATATCTGGCAGCCGTCATTTTGTTGAATGGAGCCGGCAGAAACCGGGTTACATCTTTCGTCAATCCGCGCAGCACGTACTCTTTTCCACTTTTGTCGCGCAGGCGGAGCGAGTTGGTCTGGTTGCCCCCGCCCTGCTTTACCGGCGTAAGCCCGCCCATTGCCTGGTCGAGATCCATGACCGGGAAAGTATATTTATTGGTATATAAATCCCTGTTGTGTGTGCCAAAAAAAGCTTTGTGAAACTTGCCGACGGGCTTAACGACCGTTTTGCTTACAAACTGCTCGGTAGAATCCCGGTGCTGCGCGTACTCTGCAAAATGCGTTGCCGGATCTATCTCGGCTACTTTGAGCGCGTCTTTGACCTTTTTCTGATAAATGATTTTCGCATCCTTCCCGTCTTTACTTACCTCCCAAAACCTGACCCAGGTCTCGCCGCCTTCGTAAAAGCTGAGCGTACTGAAACCGACCGAGGTGGCCGCAAACTGCGAACCTTTTCCCATTCCCACAGGGCTGACTTTCGAGCCGCTGCCACTTACAATGAATTTTTGATCGTCGTTCTCAATGTACTGCAGGGTATGCTCGTGTCCGCTGGCGATGATGAAATTCCCGTTTTTCTTGGCCCCGGCCAGAATAGCCGTTCTCAGATCCTTATAATGCTGATTGGCCATATCTTGCCTGGAACCAATCGTACCGCGGAATATGGCGGCCAGAGTGCCGATTACCGGAAGCGGGATATAAAGGTTTGAATTGATATCAGTCAATGGGAAAAGGTGCTGCCTGAATGTGTACTTGCCGCCATGCGGACCGTAGGTATAAGGCGGATGGTGCATGGCGATCACCACGTTTTTATTCCTGTATTTGCGCACTACATTCTCGAATACAAACCTGAAATGTTCACGGTTTTTGATCTCGCAGCCGTCATTGATCCTCGGATCCTTGTTCCAGTCGGCCAGCCACCATTGCGAATCGACAACGATGATGACCACATTATCATTAAGCTCCACCACCTCCGGACCAGAGCAGGCATCAAGCGGCAGGAAATAATTTTCATAATCCTCCTTATCGGTTTTTCCCCGGCGCGAATTGATGTATTGCTGCACGTATTTCTGCTGGCGTTTTACCCCCTTGATCCCCCAGCCGCGCCAATCGTGGTTGCCGGGCAGGAAAATAGGGTATCCTTTAAACCCTGCGAGCGTTTCCAGCTGCGAATCGATCCGGTACTCGGCCACTCTGCGTTTAGCCGAATCCTCTGCGGGTGGCATTCCAAATTCGTAAATATTGTCGCCCATAAACAATGCGGAACTTTCCTTTGGCTCAGTGGCGAGCTTTGCTTTCAGGTATTCCAAAACGGGCGCCGGATGCTCGGGAGAATCATTTCCTGCATCCCCGATGAGGTACATGGTATGTTTGAGCTTCAACGAAGGATCGGGCGCATTGGACTGCCAGTTCTGTGCTTCTTTGGAATAGCGCGTGCGGTATCCTGCGCAGGAGACGAGTATAGAGGAAATGATGAAGAGAAAACCAAATCGTAATAGTGAAGACATAGCGTAATTCTTAAATATATGAAGCATTTTCCCATTGACCGGCAAATGCGCTAGCTGCCGATTACCTGCTTTCTGTGCGCCAAACCCCAGAAGTGCAGCTCGTCGAGCACTTTTTCGAGGGATAGCCCATGCGGAGTGATAGTATACTCGACAGTCGGCGGAAATGTGTCATACACATCGCGCTTAATGAGCTGGTTTGCTTCCAGGCTTTTTAATTCTTTTGACAAAGTTTTATCGGTAATCCCGTTCACTGCCTTCGCAATCTCCTTGAACCGCTTGGGCCGCTCAGAGAGTGTAAACAGGATCAGTAATTTCCACCGGCCGTTTACAGCTTCCAGCGCATCACTGATCGTGAGCATTGTTTTGGGACAACCACCTTTTGCTAACATCTGTTTTTGAATTTACGTTACTATCCTTTTGGATAGCGCTATCCAAACAGGAAGCGCTATCGAAGGGATAGTAAAGGTATCTAGTTTTGCCTTCAATCTAAACAACTCAGAAATGACTGGCAAACAACCTATTTCAAAAACCATAAACCTCTTCCTATGGGCTGCGCAGGTACAGCTGGCGGCTACGCTCGTTTGGGCATCTTTCATGAAACTTTTCAAGCCTGCCGGCGAACTGGCGCAAATGTGGCCCTGGGCCGCAGATCATCCCGGGCTCGTGAAGTTCACAGGAACCGTCGACCTGCTTGCTGCCGCCGGCTTGATATTCCCGATGCTGCTCGGCATTTGGCCGCAGCTCACACGGTATGCCGCCTATGGGGTTATGGCGTTGATGGCAGCTGCGGTTGTCTTTCACCTTTCCCGGTCAGAGGGGTCCGGTATTGCATTTAACCTTGTCGTCGCGCTGATCGCCTGGTTTATCGCCCGGGGAAGGAAGTGATTTTGCACATAGAATTCAGCTGCCGCGTGGTCAGAAGCTGGTTGTGATCATCAGCTGGATCACATTCGTTGCAGCATCTCCATCCTGTTCCCGCTGAAACCAGTACATATAGCCCAGTTCGGTATCAATTTTCTCACTCCACCGGTACCCGACAGAACCTAAAAGTCTGTTTTGATCGAAAACCGAATTGTTTACATGGCTTTTACGGGAAACATTCAGGAAGATTTCATCCTGAAAATTCAGGTATAGTCCTTTTTTGAAATCTTCATTGGCAAAAATAGGAATCTGAAAAGCGGTAAATGCCCGCGCGCGCTGGGAAAATAAAACCCGCTCCGAGCGTATAAAACGCTGCTCGAAGCGGGCACGGACCGTCCATTCGGTTTTAGCGAGTTTAACATCCAGCTGATACTGCTGGTAAATGCGGTGTTCAGGCTGGAAACGGACTTCATTACCCTCAGGCTCCCAGTCGTTTTTTGATGCATAACCCAATGCAAACGAGTTTTCATCATTCACACGGTAACTTAGCGCAGACCGCAAAAGCAGCGTGTTCACCAGTTTAAACTGCTCTCCCGTACGCACCTGTGCATCAAAAAGCAGATCCCACTTTTTACCCAGTTGCTGCGTATGTGACAGAAAGGCCCAGCCGCTGTACGGGTTTTGTGCAAAAGCATGGACGTGTGCGCAAGAGAGTACCATTGCGACAATGAGCATTCTGAATGGATAAACCATCATTACGGCGAATTTTAGATTGGCTATCCTTTCCTTAAAACAACCGGAGTACTTTACCTCACCTGAATGAGCTTTTCACCATTTTGACTGGTCAGCTCCCCAAAGCAAGTCAGGTCATAACCCATTGTGCGTAGCGTTGCTTCAAAGTTTTCAGCAGCCGGCGCTTCCACGGCGATCAGCAAGCCGCCACTGGTTTGGGGATCAGCCAGAATGTAGCGTTGTGCTTCGGTGAGCTCGCCTATTTTGTGACCATAACTCTTCCAGTTACGCTGTGTCCCGCCGGGGAAGCAGTTCTGCTCCAGATAATACGGGAGTGAAGCAATCACCGGGACTTTATCAAATTCAATTTCAGCCGCCAGGCCGCTCCCCTCGCACATTTCTGAAAGGTGGCCCAGCAACCCAAAACCGGTTACGTCGGTAAGCGCTTTCACCTCCGGCATTTTACCCAATACCTCACCCAGGCTGTTGAGCCTCGTCATACTTTCCAGCGCAATCGCAGCATCAGATTCCCGGAGAATGCCGCGCTTCTGAGCGGTTGACAGTATGCCCACGCCCAGCGGTTTGGTCAGGTATAACCTGCAACCTTCCGTGGCTGTTGAGTTCTGTTTCAGATGTTCTATCTCGACCATCCCATTCACCGCCAGTCCGAAAACCGGCTCGGGACAGTCGATACTATGTCCGCCTGCGAGCGTAATCCCTGCCTGGGCGCACACAGCTCTTGCTCCTTCCAGCACGCGCTGTGCTACTTCGGCGGGAAGCTTGTCCACCGGCCAGCCCAGGATCGCGATTGCTAATACCGGCTTTCCGCCCATTGCGTACACGTCACTGATCGCATTCGTGGAAGCAATGCGCCCGAACTCGAATGCATCGTCAACAATCGGCATAAAGAAGTCAGTTGTCGATATCAGCGCGCTTCCATTGCCAAGGTCGAGTACTGCTGCATCGTCCCGCTTGTCATTTCCCACCAGCAAACGCGGGTCAACAGCCGCAGGTACCGAGCTGTGCAGTATCGTGTCCAGAATGGCAGGACTGATTTTGCACCCGCATCCAGCGCCGTGCGAGTACTGGGTTAACTTAATTTCATCAATATTCATAAAAGCTATGATTGTACGCTGTGCGTTTTAATTGTTTTGGCAAAATCTAAAATTTGACGCACCTCCTCGTCCAGAGAATCTCCGGCGAGTGGCAGCGTATGTATCCGGCCGGGTTCTGTTCGCGCCAGTGCTTTCAGGTAAGCTTTGTCGTAATACACCAGCACGATCCTGATAAAATCCTCCATCCGGTCCTGCTGTATTGCTTCGATAGCCTGTTTCGTCTGCAACGGGCCCAGCCGCTTATGAATGCGCTGCGTACAGGTAATCAGAAAATCCTTGTCCAGCGCGCCGTATTCCCGGACCAGCCCGGCAACCCGCCGCGCTGTTTCCACCTCGATATTCAAAACGGGTGCCTGGATCATGGAAGCCCACAAGGCGCGCGGCACAGTCACTTTTCCGATGTTCATGTTTTCGTCTTCAAGCCAGACGCGCCGGGTAATGTCTAAATCCTTCATTACCCAGGCCAGGTCATTTTCAAACTGCTCCTGCTTAGGCTGTACCATTTTGTTCATCGTCCCGTAAGCCGAACCCTGATGCTGCGCCAGCTCTTCCAGATCGATCACCTGCTCTCCCAGAGTCCGTAGCTTGTTTAGCTGCCGGGTTTTTCCCGAGCCCGTCATGCCGCCCAGCACCAGCAGCTGGTACTCGCGGGCAAACTGTTGGTTGGCCCATTGCCGGTAACTCTTATAGCCACCCTGAATCAAAAACACTTCAAAACCGTACAGATCCAGCGCCCACGCCATTGCCCCGCTGCGCATTCCGCCCCGCCAGCAGTGCAAGGCAATTCTTTTATCAGGAGCCAAGTCGAGCGCTTCTCTTATAAAACCCGACCATTTATTACCCGTCAGATCAAAGCCCAGCAAAATGGCCGCTTCCCTGCTGACCTGCTTGTAAGTGGTGCCCACCAGCACCCTTTCCTCATTGCTGAACAACGGCAGGTTAACAGCACCAGGAATGTGCGCGTGCTCAAATTCAGCGGGCGTGCGCACATCTGCCAGCACGATACCGGCTTTCATGGAGAGAAACTCCTGAATGGAAATGTTTTTGATCATAAAAAGGAATGCAGGCTTTGGCAAATTAACACTATTTCTGATTGAGAAGACCCAACCTTGACCCGAATACTGGAGTATAATAAAGTAAAGCTATCAGGCCGAAAGCAAAGCAGAATTGTACTCACTCAACAACAGCTCCCATCCCTGCCTATCAATGATTGACATCAAAAAAGAAATCAGGATCCGTTTTGTATTCCTCTGTCTTGCTATCTCGGTTTGCACCATATTGGTTTGTCACTTCAAATACCAACTGGATTACGACCGCTTTCATTCGAAGGGAAACCGCATTTACAAGCTCGAAAGCACTTTAAGCACACCCGGCGAGCAGGTTGGCAGCAGTGTTACAAGTTATGCCGCAGCTTCCCGGATTGAGTCAAGTCTGAACCTTGTCGAAAAAGTGACCAGGTTATCACACGCCAGCTTCCAGCTAAAAAGTACTGGTTTGCGTTCCCTTACCGCAAACGGAGTGTTTGCTGACGCGTCCGTATTTGAGATTTTCGATTTTCCACTTGTTAAAGGCAATGCAAAATCAGCTTTGCAGAAACCATTTACTGCTGTTCTGACTGAGCAAACAGCAGCTGATTTGTTTGGAGACAAAGACGCGGTCGGTGAAGTATTTTATGTCGGAAAGATCAAACAGCCGGTCAGGGTAACGGGAGTTGCGAGGAATTTGCCGGGGAATTCTCAAATCGCGGCCGGTCTTTTTATTTCAATGCCCACGTTAGCACAGCGGCATGATCCGGGTATAGCTGGTCAAATGGAAGAATTTGGCGTAATCACTTACCTGTTGTTCAAAGGCGGGACAAGCGGGCACAATGCGCAGGCGTCAGTAGAAGCGCTTTTTTCACATCCCAAAAGCGGCATATTTGATAATTTGCTCACAAGAAAACAAATGCGCATTGAACCGCTGAGAACAAGTTACTTCAATCCACTGCTCAGCCGATTTCAGGTTTTTGCATGGTGTGCTTCATTGATCAGTCTGCTGCTGGCACTTTTGGAATCCATCAATAGTTTCGTCAGGATGGTACTGTTACAGATCAGTCTGGGAGACGATTATCAAACCATCACAAGCGGGGACCGCAACCGGAAGCTCATCAGGCGGGTTTGCTTGCTCGTATTGCTTTCGGGCGGGATCGCCTGCGTTTCCTCTTTCATCCTGGCTGCCGCATCCGATTTCTTTTTCGATGCCCCATTCACAGGGAACTTCACCGGATACGCTGCTATTTCAACGGGAATACTTCTTCTGTCCCTTCTGAGCAGCATACTGATCAGCTTGTGGATCGTTTTCCGGATTCCGACTGAACCGATGCGAACCTATTTGATAAACAAGAAATCGCGATGAACGCGGTACCGGATCAATCCTGCGAAAGTGCTTTCCAGCGGTCGTGCGACCACAGCCAATGCGCCGGGGCTTTGGAGATGTTTGTTTCCAGCTTGTTGTAGTATGCATCCGTGATTGTCATCGGTGATACCTCCGACGGTTTTTCTGCAATCAGATGGAAAGTATAGTCGTAGTGGAAACGCGACTTTTTAGTACATTCCAGATATACAACTGCTGAATCCGACGCAATCGCCAGCTTTTCCGCGCCGATCTGTACCCGCGTTTTCTGACCTAAAAAATCGACGAAATATTTCGCGTCCATGGCCGGCCTCTGGTCTGCGATCACCACCACGAGCGAGGGATTTTCGTGCTGTTTCAATGTGGATAATGCGCCGCGATAGAAGCTTTGCTTGGGAATCAGCCGCACGCCAAGCGAAGAACGCATTTTCAGGATCCAGTTGTTGATACGTGCATTTGAAATGGGCGTGTAGGCAGTGTAAACCTGAAAATTGACCACTTTGGGTAAATTGATCAGATACTCCCAATTCCCGTAATGCGAGGCGAGCAGCACAACATGTTTTTTCTTCCTGTAAAATTCTTCCAGTAGCTCCGGGTTGGTGTAGTTGGCCAGTTTCTTCCGGCTGCCCGGACTAACGACGTAATACAAAAACGGTTCAATCACCAGATCGCCCAGGTGTTTGTAGTATTTGGAAATAATGGCCCTGATCCGCTGTTCGCCCTCACGTCCGAAAGAAGTTGAGAGATTTTTTTTGATGACCTTGTAACGGTACTTCATCAAGTGATAAGTCACCAGATAGATCAGAGAAGACAAAGCCGACGCGGCCACGAACAGAAATTTGTTCACGCCGTGAAAGGCAGAAGTTTGTGTGTTATTTTTCATAGCTGATAACCTGATAACTGCCGTCCAAACCAATGGGTTCAAATCAGCCGTTTTCATCCTCTATCATTTAACACAAAAACCCCGTTTTACTTGCAATTAAATTATATTAAAATTTCAATAAACAGTAGTAAAGTGCCATTTACCCCAGCTTTGAACTTGTAATCAGATTAGATTATTAAATTGTTAAATACCTCCTCTTCGAAAGTACATCTTATCGGAATTATTCAATTTTGCACCGTTAAACCCTGCGGTTGTTCCGCAGCCCGCCAGAGGCACTGAACGGAACTCCTTCCTCGAATTGCAAGCTATCATTCAACAACATCAACTCTTTTATTAACAAAATCTACTATTTATGCATTGCTGCAAGAACAGGCTGTTCCTTCCGGGGAGCACCGTACCAAACTCGCTGGCTCGCTTTGCGTTGATCGCCCTTGTGGGTGGCGTAAGCTGGGCAAAAACACCCGCAAAGGCAGAGATAGCACTTCTGCCCACCCGTCCCGCCACCACCGCGTCAACCCTGCTCGCTGACCGCCAAATAACCGGTAAAGTGACCGACGGCCCAACACCGCAAGGTCTTCCAGGCGTGAATGTGATTGTGAAAGGAACGCAGATAGGTACTGTCACCGACGCCGATGGCAAGTTCACGATCAACGTTCCGGAAGAGGGCACCACCTTGGTATTTTCCTATGTGGGGTACCTGGCGCAGGAGATTGAGATCGGTACCAGGAGCACCATTGATGTACAGCTGAAAGCAGACGCCAAGTCGCTGAACGAAGTAGTTGTTGTAGGGTACGGTACCCAGAAGAAAGTAAACCTGACTGGCGCCGTTGACCAGGTGGGCCAGGAAGTGCTGCGCAACCGTCCGATCACCAATGTGACCCAGGGTTTGGTGGGCGCTGTTCCGAACCTGAACCTTAAAATGCTCGACGGTAAACCAACCCAGTCGCCCGCATTCAATATCCGCGGTACCACTTCTATCGGGCAGCGCGGGAATGCACTGGTACTGATCGACGGTGTAGAAGCGGATCCGCGCTTTCTGAACCCGAATGATATCGAGAGCATTTCGGTGCTGAAAGATGCAGCTTCGGCTTCCATTTATGGTGCCCGCGCCGCATTCGGTGTGGTTCTGATCACCACCAAGTCGGCCTCGGAAGGCAAGACCACGGTGTCGTACTCAGCCAACTACTCCATTAAATCGCCAACCGAAGTTCCTGACAATATTGTTGAATCTTACCCCTGGGCGCAAGGTTTCAGCGACGCATGGTCGCGCTGGAACGACAATGGAAATACCCCGACGGCGATCAACAAGACCATTAGCTTTTCACCGGCTTACCTGGCCGAGATCAAAAGAAGATGGGAAGATCCTTCGCTGCCGCGCTTTGAAGTGGACCCGAATACAGGTGAGTACCAGTATTTCTACAGTACAGACTGGTACAAAGAACTTTATCAAGAACGTTTCAGCGCGCACGATCACAACCTGTCTATCTCAGGCGGTAACGACAAGGCCACTTTCCTGCTGAGCGGGCGTTATAATGGACAGGACGGTTTGTTCCGGTACAATACCGATACTTACAACATGTATAACCTGCGCGCGAAAGGCAGCATTCAGGTGACCCCGTGGCTCCGTATTGACAACAATACCGAGTATTCGACTATGAAATACCACCAGCCGATTAACGTGGGCGAAGGGAGCGGTATTTACCGTAACATTGCCGACGAAGGGCACCCGCTCGCGCCTTTGCTTAATCCCGACGGAACGCTTTCTTTCTCAGCTGCATACACAGTAGGAGACTACTACATCGGGAAGAATGCCATCGATAACACGCAGCGCTTCCTGAAAAACAAGATAGCCGCTAAAGCACAGTTTTTTGATAAAACACTTTCCGTCCGCGCTGACCTGACATTCCAGAGTACTGATATTGCCAGCCAGCAAAACCGCGTGCAGGTTCCTTACAGCCGCGCAAAGGGCGTAATTGGTTATACCGGTACAAATACCAATGATATCGAGGAAAGAAAACGGACTACCAACTACCTGGCTACCAACTTCTACGCAGATTATGTGAAGTCTTTCAATGAGGTACACAACTTTACATTCCTTGCCGGATTTAACTACGAGCAATCCAATTACAGCAATCTGACAGCGCGTAGAAACGGGCTGGTGTATGCAGATGCCGACGATATCAACCTTGCACTGGGACAAAGTATTGTAACCACGGGTGGTTTGCAAAAGTGGGCGATCGCAGGTGGATTTTTCAGGTTGAACTACAACTTCCGCGAGCGTTACCTGCTGGAAGTGAATGGCCGCTACGACGGTTCGTCAAAATTCCCAACCAACCAGCAATGGGCATTTTTCCCTTCGGTATCCGCAGGATGGCGCATTTCGGAAGAGCCTTTCTGGAATGTAAACCCGAATGTATTTTCCAATGTAAAACTGCGCGCTTCCTACGGGTCGCTGGGTAACGGTAATGTAGATCCTTACTCTTTCAACGAGAAATTCTCCATTTCGCAATCGGGCCGCGTGATCAATGGAATCCGTCCGCAAAGTACCCGCCAGCCTGGTGTTGTTCCTGACGGGCTTACCTGGGAAACCTCGACGACTGCCAACGTTGGTCTTGAATTCTTCACACTCAAAAACAGGCTTTCATTTACGGGCGATATGTACCAGCGCCGCACTTCGGACATGTTTACAGTAGGACCGACAGTACCCAATGTATTCGGTATTGAAGTTCCGAAAGGCAACTACGCTGATTTGAAGACAACAGGCTGGGAGCTGACAGCGAGCTGGGCAGACCAGTTTAACTTAGGTTCGAAACCCTTCAAATACGACCTGAAATTCATGCTGGCAGACTCCTGGGCGATTATCACCAAATACAACAACCCGGACAAGAACCTGACGAACGTCAACAACCCGAACGAAAATCAGAGGGAGTATTACGAAGGTCAGCGCATCGGGGAGATCTGGGGCTACCAGGTGGAAGGTTTGTTCCGGTCGGAAGCCGAGATCCTGGAATCACCTTCACAAGCCAACATTCCGAACACGAACACCAGGAAGAACTATCCGGGAGATATCAAATTTAAGAACCTGGATGGTGACAATGTGATTTATCACGGCCTGAACAGAGTTGGTAATTCGGGTGACAAGACGATCATCGGGAACTCCGAACCGCGCCGCACTTTCGGTATCAACCTGTCGGGCGACTGGAACGGTTTCTTCCTGAGCGGGCTTTTCCAGGGAGTGATGAAACAGGATTGGTACCCGTCGGCAGAAGCACGTTTCTGGGGCCAGTACAACAGACCTTACAATGCATATCCACGCTGGCATGAGGCCAATATGTTCCGCCCCGAACTGAACAACTACGACGCTTACCTGCCGCGATTGGTGGGGTATACGGCACAAGGTACCGGCCGCGCATTGCAAGTACCGAATGATCGCTTTCTGCAAAATGCAGGCTACATCAGGCTGAGAAACCTGCAAGTAGGCTATACCATTCCGCAGCGCATTGTGGAGAAAATCCATGCGCGTGACCTGAAAGTGTACCTGTCAGCAGAAAACCTGTGGACCTGGTCGCCGATGTACAAATGGACGCGTGACACAGACGTGACAAATATCTACGGATCCGACCCTGACCTCAGTGGCGGTACTTCGGGTGACGGATACAATTATCCGATGCTCAAAGCAATATCAGTAGGTCTGACACTCAACTTTTAATTCAACTATGAAAAAGATACAATACCTAACCACCACGCTGGTCATTTCCCTGCTGCTGGGAACCAGTTCCTGCGACCTGACGGAAGTCCCGGTGGATACAGCCACCAACGAAGCTGTTTTTGGTTCTGAAAGCGGTCTCGAATTGTATAGCAACTCATTTTACGACCTGCTCCCTAACACAGATGTAGGCGTTTTCCAGGATGATGATGTTTCTGATATCGTAGCCAGAAATGGCGTCGACGATTACCTGGCGGTTGGTGCATTGAGCCCGATCACCAGCTCCGGGTGGGCACTGGATAACTGGCGGCCGCTTCGTAACATCAACTATTTCATTGTTAATGCCGAGAAAAGCACGGTTGCTACCAAGAACCATTACCTGGGCCTCGCGCGCTTTTTCAGGGCCTACTTTTATTTTGATAAAGTAAAGCGCTTTGGAAACGTACCCTGGATCGAAACACCGATCGGGGTGACGGATATGGAAAGACTCAACGCGCCGCGTGACGACCGTTTTGAAGTAATGGAGAAGGTTTTGGCAGATCTTAATTTTGCCATTGAAAACATTACCCTGACTTCCGATCCGTCAGTTACCCGGATTACCAAAAACGTTGCAAGAGCGTACAAAACGCGGATCTGTTTGTATGAAGCATCCTTCCGTAAGTACCACACCAGCTATAACAAGCAGTCGACTGCCAATGCGTGGTATGAGGAAGTGGTGAAAGAGGCAAATGCGATCACGGGCTTTTCGCTGCACCAGGGCGCCTCCCTCGACAGGGCTTACCGCGAAATGTTCATTACCCGCACGCCGTATACCGACGAAACTATTCTTTCCGTCGCATTAAGCGCGAGCCTGCAGATTTACAGTTCGGCCAACCGCCGGTTTATCAGCCCTACTTATGGTAACCGCCCGAGCCTGACCCGCCGGTTTGTCAACACTTACCTCAACCTGGACGGAACACCTTTTACCAGCAAAGCCGGATACAAGACAACGCCGTTTGTCGAAGAGGTAAAAAACCGCGACCTGCGCCTGAAACAAACAATCCGCGTGGGTGATTATACCCGGACTGAGAATGGAGTTCCTGTGATTGCACCGCCAAATTTCGCCCAAACCGTGACAGGTTATCAGCCGATCAAATGGTCATACGACGAGCGTTTCCCTTATGACGACGAAAGCCGTAACGACAATGCGCACATTATTATGCGCTGGGGAGAAGTGCTGCTGAACAAAGCCGAGGCGCTGGCTGAACTTGACAAGATGACGGCAACTGAATGGACAAACACGATTGGTGCGTTGCGCAAAAGGGCAGGTATC
Source organism: Dyadobacter crusticola DSM 16708 (assembly GCF_000701505.1). Taxonomy (GTDB): domain Bacteria; phylum Bacteroidota; class Bacteroidia; order Cytophagales; family Spirosomataceae; genus Dyadobacter; species Dyadobacter crusticola. The sequence continues at coordinate 87,858 of NZ_JNJB01000013.1, forward strand.
ACAGGTGCTACACTCACTACTTTACCTACTGTCGCGGATCCGTACATGATCGAATTTTTCAATGGTAAATTCACCGATCCTGTGCTGCTGGAAGTGCTGCGTGACCGTGGTACAGAGATGGTTTTTGAGGGACTTCGCCGCGACGATCTGATCCGCTGGAGACTTGGAGATCTTTTCCAGCAGGCTCCAATGAACGGAATGTACGTGAGCAAGCTCGGAGAACACGACCTGAATGGCGACGGGAAAAACGACGTGTACTTTTACCAGGGTACCAAGCCGAGCTCCACGACGCCGGGTATTGCCTTTGTTGACGTGAGTCCATCAACTGCGGCAGGAAGATTGCAGCTTTCGAACGGCACTTCCGGCGAGGTAATCTGGAACCCCGGCCCCCGCGAATGGGCTGACAAAAAGTACCTCTACCCTATTCCCGAAGCAGACCGCGTCAGGAATCCACAGCTGGGCCAGAACCCGGGCTGGCAATAACGGCAAGCTTGCCGATCGGGTTACCTGATCTTTTTCCTTAACGCTTGTAAAAGCGGGATTGCTCGAATGCAGCGATCCCGCTTTTTTTATTCCTGGTCAACCTGGTTAAATTCAAGTCTAGACTACACTCGCTGTTTACCTTCCCCTGAGCCGGAGAAGTCTGTCCCGCATGATCTTGGCATATTTGCTTTTACTTTCCTGTGACAAGCGGGAGCGTTCTACCAGCGTTATAACCTGTTTTTCATGATTGGTAAAAAAATCCAGGATTCCGGTCGCTCGTTTGTCACTTATTCCAAGGCGCTTTGCAAATCCGATGAAATCAGGCCGGCCGTAGTAGCCGTTTACGGAGTAAAACGCTGTATCCAAACAACCGTCGTAAAGCTCTAAGGCAATATCGCTTTCATAAGGTGTGTGCAGCTTGGTACTCATCAGATCGTAGGCGGGCGTCATTCTGTATTCGCCTGATTCATGTTGTATCAGTGAGAAGTTTTTGAGATGCGCGTCTCCATTGCCGACTATATAATTGAAAACTACCAGCCTGAAAAGTGCTTCAATGGCCGGCGGCGCGGCGGCAACGTGTTTGCGGATCAATATTCCAATCTCCTCATAGGTAGCATCGTACTTGTAATTTTGCCCGTCCGATACGCTTGTGCGGTTCAAGAGCTGGGCGAAATCCTCCTGCTGGTATTTTGTCCCGTCGGCTTTCAAGTCGAATCTTCGGGTGATGTAGGCAGGTTGGCCGTCATTGAAATAGATCAATGCATTGGCGGCCGTCAGGATGTTGAATACCTGTTCTGCAATCTCCATGGTGAGATGTTCGTTTTCAGGCGCGTCTTCTATCGCAACCAGCTGAGTGGAAGGCGGGATTGGTTTTACAATGTACTCACCCTTATTTTCAGTAAGTACCAATGCCTTCTCATCGCGGCGCAGCGAATATTTAAGCTGTACACCCGAAATGGAAAGACGTGTGGTATGTCTCAGATATTCAGGAAGATTGTCTGCTTTGGGCGCTGCATAAGCCAGGCGCGCGGCGATTTTGGTCCCGTCAAAAAGCCTTTTACTGCATTTGGGACAAAAATCGTGTTTCGAGTCTCGGTAGCAAGCTGCACACTGCATACTATTCAGGTTTAACTGTTATCGCGCCGATCGTATCCTCTCCGGCCGTCAAAAGCAATCTTTTAAAATGATCATTCTCATCGATCCGCAACGCGCGGCATTGAATATCCTTATTAACACCTTCCGACAACAGGCCAAAGAAAAAGGCGAACAACTCTGTTGAATGGTGGACGCGCGCGCTTTTGGGTAAAGTAAGACTGATTGCAGGCTTCGTTGTATCAGCGTGATACGCAGCCTCGTACTCGAAAGTGTAGTGGCCGCCTGGATCCTTTTCCAGAAATCCGGCCAGTGTGCCATTGTTATAAACGAGCCCCTTCATCGTCTGTCGATCTGATCGTTACATTGATTGTCAAACCCAGTACGTCCAGGAGTTTCTCTAACGAATCAAGCGAAGGGTTTCCTTTACCCCGCTCGATCGTATACAGCGTTTTGGCAGTCAAATCCGCCATCTCGGCCGCATCCTCCTGCTTCAACCCCAGATCCTGGCGCCTGGCAGCAATATATCTGCCCAATTCAACCCTGTTCATCGGTAATATGTTATGTATTTTACGAAATTTACATGAAATACACGCACTTTACTACTTAATCAGTAATATATTTCCGATTTGATTTATTTACGTCAAATCTCTAACTAAATGCAGTGAATTAGGATTAAATCGGAATTACAATACCGGTTCTTGTATTCTGTTTTGTCAGAAACCTACCGGCGGAGATTTTCACTTCAGTGAGAATTTAGCAAAAGAACCATCACTTTCGATCTTTTTGACAAGTGCCGGGCGTATGTTACCATCATCAACATCCATCATCATGTTTTCACCCCGCGCCACCCGCCGCAGCCAGCTCTTTGCAGTCCACCTTGAACCTGCCTGTTTCTGAAAACCGCTTCGTGCCAACCGGATTTATATTCGATGAAGAAACACGATCTGACTTTTTCAGAAACGGAACTGGTAGCGCTTCTTAAAGCCGGCGATAACCCCGCATTTAAGTTGCTGCACGACCGGTATGCACCCGCACTCTCTGAAATCATACATAAGATTATCAGGGACGAGCACCAGGTGGAGGATATCGTGCAGGATACATTGCTGAAAATCTGGATCCACATTGGCAGCTACCAGAAGGAAAAAGGCACGCTTTTTACCTGGATGCTCAACATTGCACGCAACACGGCCATTGACAGGCTTCGCACCAATCTCAAATTCAAAAACCACGTGGGCTGGGAAACCGTTGGGGAGGCAGATATTATCTCGCTGATCATCGCGAATCCGCGTCTTAGCGCCAGTGAGCTCAACGGGTATGTTGAGCGGCTGTCGGTTAAACAAAAGCAGGTAATTGAACTGATCTATTTTCAGGATTTCAGCCACGAATACGCCGCTGCTCAGCTCGGTATCGCATTGGGCACAGTCAAATCGAGAGTCAGAAGTGCATTAATGGAGATACGGGAAATGCTCTCGGAAATGCCCGATCATTGATCCGGCAAGATCAGAATGGAGTCAACTCACAGGTATAGCTTCACCATTTGCCGCCAGTACCTGGGCCTGTGCGCCTCTTCTTCCCATATAATCAGCTGATGTGGTACGCCGATCGCATTCAGCGACGCACTTAGCTGCTCGTTATCTGCCAGAAAAGCATCTTCCTTTCCGATAACAATGGTCAGGTCCAGTTTTCTGAGCTGCTTCAAAAGTTTGGGGTCACGGATACCGGGCACGAAATGATTGGGCATGTTGAAATAGATGTCTTCGTCAACATAACCATCGAACAGATCCGCGAAGAATTCCAGCGACCTAGTGAGGTCATAGCGGCCGCTCATGCCTACAATTTTGGTAAAAACCGTCGGGTGCTTTAATCCGATATTCACTGCGTGGTAAGCTCCCAGGCTGCATCCTGCCACAGTCAGCTGCTTGCTGCGGTTTTTGCTCCTGATAAAAGGGACTACTTCGTTGAGTATGTACCGTTCGTATTGCAAATGGCGCAGGATACGGTCGCGGGGCGGTTTTTCGGAATAAAAACTTTCCTGATCAATGCTGTCAACGCAAAAAACCTGAATCTCACCCGCGTTAATGCGCTCGCCCATTGCATCGATAATCTTCCAGTCTTCGAGATCGTAGAAATGCGCCGCTCTGGTCGGGAAGAAAATAACGGGTGTGCCGCCAGTCCCAAAAACAAGCATTTCCATTTCCCTGTCCAGCACGGGGCTGAACCACTTCTGGTACTGTCTTTCCATTACCGGGCAAGATGGCGAACTGATCATATCACTTGTGGTCTGTCAACCTGAAAGCATTACGGATTTCCTTTTCCCAAACCGCATATCCCGCCGGGCTCAAATGCAGCCCGTCGGCCTCGAAGAAAGACTTAACCGGCCGCCCGTCTGTCCCGAGCATAGCAGGAAAAATGTCAACAAAATGTTGAAACTGATCCTTCTCAGTCTCCTCACGAATCAGCTGGTTGGTCGCTTTGATCTCAGCCAACAGCTCCCACCGTTGAATGCTGGGCTTTATGCTGATGTAATAACAAGGGATTGCGCCAAAGCGGCTGCGGATTTGAGCGATCAGCTCCCGGTAAAAAATGCATACCTCCATCGCATTCCGTCCGTCACCCAGATCATTGTCACCGGCATAGATCAGCATTGTTTTCGCATGACCGAGCTGGGCCATGATCCTGTCGAAAAACCAGCTGCAAGCCGCCAGTGTCGAGCCGCCAAATCCCAGATTCACAGGCTTTAAGTCCTCAAAATCGGAATATAATGTGTCCCATAAAGTGAAACTGGAACTGCCGTAGAATATCGTTTCCGGCTGATATACCAGCTTCCCCGCCTCTTTCTCCACTCTCAAAACTTCCTCTTCATACCAAATCATACGCGACTCAAATGGGGCTTCCGCCCGGATAAACAGCAGGCGCATTACCGCCTGAACTGCGTGAAAGATAGCTAACCAATGTTGTCTCCATATTAAGACAAATTTTTGATTGTGTTATCTTCAAAAAATGTGTTCCTGCGGGCAGGCTTTCGCAAGCCCGAAATCAGCACGCACCAAATTGTCAGATATGTATTATATTGGTTACTAAACTCAATGATGCTGCGGATGCGCGGAAAAATCCTCTTCTTTTTCTTACTTCTTCTTGTTCAGCCCAACAAGCTGTCCGCACAATCCACCCCTTACCGGTTTATGAAGCTGGACGCGACCAGTGGGCTATCCAACAACCAGGTAACCTGTTTTCTTAAAGACAGCCGGGGTTATATGTGGTTTGGCACTATTTCGGGCCTCAACCGGTACGACGGCAGGAACGTGCGGGTTTTCAGGAATGATATCCGCGACTCTTCTTCGGTTCAGAACAACCACATTATCAAGCTTTTCGAAGACCCCCAAGGCAGGATCTGGGTCACTACCATTGAAGGGATCAGTATCTTTGACCCGGAAAAAGAAAGTTTTATCCGGAACACCATCGATTATGTCCGCCGCTTCGGACTTCCCGATGCAGCAGTTTCCAACATTGTGAAAGAGAGTCCGGGTAAATACTGGTTTGTTCACGATTCGACGGGGATCTATCAGTACCGCCAGGGCAGGTCTACGCGGTATCTGCATTACAGGCGTAGCGACAACCGCATTGCGGCGATAGGCCGGGATCACAAAGGTGATCTTTGGGTAGTGCACCGGAACGGGGTATTGGATCAGATAGATGGAAAAAGCCACCGGCTGCTGTACCGCAACACTGCGCTCCGGCAACGGAACCCCGGCCAGCAGCTGCCTTACAGCATAACGATCGACAGGGACGGCGATCTGTGGATTTACGTATTGAGGGCTAACAGCGGCGTCCACTACTTCAATGCGGAGAAAAAGGCTTTTACCCACATTGATAAAAATACGCCCGGGCCAAAGCTCAATTCCAACATCATTCAGGGAATCGTAGAGGGAAATAACGGGTTGATCTGGATCGGTACCGACCACGGTGGGATCAATATTCTTGACAAACAAAAATGGCAGATCAGCTATCTGGTGCACGATATCGACAATAAGAAGAGCCTCAGCCAGAATACGATCAACAGCCTTTATAAAGACGACAGCGGCATTATCTGGACGGGTACTTACAAAGACGGGATCAATTACTACCACGAGAATATCTTCCGCTTTCCCATTTACGAGCACAACCGCTCCAAAGCGGCCAGTTTACCTTTCAATGACCTCAACCGCTTTGCAGAAGACGAAAGAGGAAATTTGTGGCTGGCCGCAAACGGGGGCGGACTGATTTACTTTGACCGGCAGAAAAACACATTTAAAAGCTACCTGCACAAATCCGGCGATGCAAATTCAATCGGCAGCAATGTGATCGTAAGCCTGTTGATCGACAGCCAGAAGAAGCTCTGGATCGGCACTTACTACGGCGGACTGAGCTGCTTCGACGGGAAAACATTTAAAACCTACAGGCACAACCCTGCGGATAAAAACAGCATTGCAGACGATAGTATCTGGGAGATTTTTGAGGATTCGAAAGGTCAGCTCTGGATAGGTACATTAAACGGCGGCCTCGACCGGCTCGACAGATCTACGGGCATTTTCACACATTATGCAAGCGGCGCGCCCAATTCTGTTCATGCCAGCTATGTCAGCGAGATCACGGAAGATAAAGCGGGTAAAATCTGGGTAGGTACCTCCTACGGGCTGGAACGCTACGATTACGCGACCAATCGCTTCCAGCACTTTCTGAGTGATGCCGAAAGTGACAGCGCATTGAGCAATAACCTTGTCCACGCCATTTTCGAAGACGACCGCGGCCTGCTCTGGATCGGTACCCACGAGGGACTGAATTTATATGATCAGGAAAAGCAAAATTTTCGAACGCTCCGGAAAGAAGACGGCTTGCCTGACAACACAATTTTGTCAATAACCCAGGATAGACGGGGAAATCTGTGGCTGGGTACCACCAATGGGATCAGTAAGATGCAGGTTTCGGGCGCGGCAGGGAAATGGCAGTTCAGCTTTATTAATTACGACGAGTCCGACGGGTTGCAAGGGAAAGAGTTTACCGAGAATGCCGCATTAACCACGCGCTCGGGCCAGGTGATCTTTGGCGGGTCAAAAGGATTTAACCTTTTTGATCCTGAAAGCATTACCAGCAGCAATGCGATGCCGAAGGTAATCCTGTCTGAACTTTATCTGTTTAACAAAAAAGTGGGTATCGGAAAAGAAAGCGACGGCTCGGTGATCCTGGAAAAAGCGCTGAACCAAAGTTCGCAGATCACATTCAAGCACCACCAGAATGTGCTCTCCATTGAATTTTCAGCTCTTAACTTTTTCCATCCTGAAAAAAACAGGTACCGTTATCAGCTGGAAGGGTTTGATAAAGAATGGATCACGGCTATCGACAAATCCGGCAGGGCTACCTACACCAACCTGGATCCGGGCACCTACGTTTTTAAAGTAACTGCCTCCAACAACGACGGCGTATGGAGCCCACGCGGCGCTGAGCTTAAAATCGTAATCCTACCGCCCTGGTGGCAGACCTGGACGGCCGTCGCATGCTACATTCTACTGATCGCGGTGGTTTTGTATTTGTCAAGAAGAGAGATCCTGCGGCGTGAGCGGATGCGCTTTGAACATCAGCAGGAACGAAAAGAAGCGCAGCGCATGCACGAGCTGGACCAGATGAAGATCAACTTTTTCACCAACGTAAGCCACGAATTCCGCACTCCGCTGACACTGATCTTGTCGCCGATCGAAAATATGGTCAGGGAAACGGACGAGCCCCGCAGGCAGAGTCAGCTGAACCTGATTTACCGCAATGCGAAAAGGCTGCTGAACCTGGTTAACCAGCTGCTTGACCTGGGTAAGCTGGAATTTCAGGAACTACGCTTCAACCCACGTGAAGGCGACATTCTTCGGTTTATCCGCGAGACTACCTTCTCGTTTTCGGATTTGTCCGAGAAAAAACATGTGAAGCTCAGCTTTGAGTCACAGGTGAAAGAGCTTATTACACTTTTTGATGAGGATAAGCTTGAAAAGATCCTGTTTAACCTGCTTTCCAATGCATTCAAATTTACGCCCGAGAATGGAACCGTGAAGGTAACTACTAATATTATCCGGAATCAGGAGCAGCTTACATTGCTGGAAATCAATGTAATGGATACCGGGATTGGCATCCCGGCAGAGAAGCAGGAGAAGATCTTCGACCGGTTTTTTCAAAACGAGCTGCCTGTCAGCATGGTCAACCAGGGAAGCGGCATCGGGCTGTCGATCACGCGCGAGTTTGTCAGGATACACGGGGGAACGATCACTGTTTCCAGCGCGCCGGACCAGGGAAGCTGCTTCACCGTAACACTTCCCGCTCCTGATCCCCGGGAAGCTGCGCCGGACCCGAAAACAGTCCCAGGCCAGGATGCCGCTTCCGCCAGCGCCGAACAATCCGCAGAGCTCCTTGCGGAACGCCCTAAAATCCTGCTGGTAGAAGACCACGCAGATTTCCGGCATTACCTCAAAGAAAACCTTTCGGAAAAGTACCAGATACTGGAAGCAGCAGACGGCAAGCAGGGCTTGAAAAATGCATTGGGTGAGCTGCCCGATCTGATCGTGAGTGACGTGATGATGCCTGAAATGAATGGGATCGAGCTTTGCCGCAGGCTCAAAGAGAATGCAGCTACCTCGCACATCCCGGTGCTGCTGCTGACTGCGCGCAATTCGGAGGAACAAAAGCTGGAAGGTTATCAGACGGGCGCCCAGGACTACATCGAAAAACCATTCAATTTTGAGATACTTCAATCTAAAATCAAAAGCTTGCTTAACCAGCAGCGTGCAGCCCGAAAGGCTTACCGCCAGCAGGTCACAATCAAAGGAAAAGATGTGGCGATCAGCTCACTCGACGAGAAGCTGATCCAGAAAGCCATCGAAGTCGTTGAAAAAAACATGGCGAATCCGGACTTTTCGGTGGAGGCTTTCAGCAAGGAACTGGGCATGAGCCGCATTCATTTGTACCGCAAACTGAACACGCTGACCGGCCAGTCGCCCGTTGACTTTATACGCACAATCCGGCTCGACCGTTCGCGGCAGCTATTGGAGCAAAGCCAGCTGACTGTTTCGGAAATCGCATATCAGGTTGGCTTCAACAATCCGAAATACTTTGCCAAACATTTCCGGGAGAAGTTCGGCGAGCTGCCTTCCGCCTATGCCGGCCGCAAGAAGAGCAGCGCTGTGCCGCCGGTGCTCTGACGGTGAATGTTACATGTGGCAGGTAACAACTGATAACGCAATATGTAACATTTGGATACCCGGTTCACACGGATTATGTCGCTAGTTTTGCATTTAGGCGACAAAACAATGTACTGCATTGTCCAACAGCTGCAAATTACTCTTTCTAAATTCCGTATCCTTGCAAAATTATCTACTAACAACTCTATGAAAAGAATTTCTCCTCTCATTCTTTTTCTGCTTCTGGCCTTCCAGCTTCGTGCACAGAACGTAACCGTGAAGGGTTTTATCAAAGATGCAGAAACAAACGAGCCGCTTCCGGGCGTTTCGGTGCTTGTGAAAGGCACTAACCAGGGCACTGCCTCAGGATCTAATGGAAACTATTCCATTGACGTGCCGAGTGGCGGCGTGCTTACTTTTTCGTTTATTGGCTATGCACCAAAAGATGTAACTGTCGGCACGCAGACAACCATGGATGTATCCCTGAATGCAGATACGCAGGTACTTTCGGAGGTAACTGTAACTGCGCTCGGGATCAAGCGGGAAAAGCGCGCGCTTGGGTACGCGGTTTCTGACGTAGGCGCAGAGAATATTGCCAACAATGGCGAAACCAACCCGATTGCATCCATTGCGGGAAAAGTTGCGGGCGTAAGTATCTCTTCCACCACAGCCGGCCCGACGGGTTCAAGCCGGGTGGTGATCCGCGGGATACGTGAATTGCAGGGCAGCAACCAGCCGCTGTATGTGATCGACGGGGTTCCGGCGGTGAATGGGAATATCGGAAGTGCGAGTCAATGGGGCGGGTTCGACCTTGGCGACGGGCTTTCTGACATTAACCCCAACGATATCGAGTCCATTTCGGTACTGAAAGGATCGGCTGCCGCTGCATTGTACGGAAGCCGCGCTTTGAACGGCGTAATCCTGATCACTACCAAGAGCGGCAAGGCGAATAAAGGCGTTGGTGTAGAGCTCAACAGCTCATTTACTCTCGACGAAATTTCGACCAGAATGGACGAACGCCAGAAAACTTACGGACAGGGAAATGACGGTGTTTTTCCAACGGACCCATTGCAGGCGAGAAACATTACCAGCAACTGGGGACCGAAGTTTACCGACTTTGAAACCATTACCCAGGCAGACGGCACGGTTCGCCCCTACCGGTACATGGACGATAACATCCAGGATTTTTTCAGAGTGGGAAGAACGGCCATGAACACGATCGCTGTCTCCGGCGGTAAAGATGATAACACAGTCAGAATGTCGTATTCCAATATTGCCAACAGCGACATTGTCCCAAAAAGCGGCTATGACAAAAACATCTTTGCGATCCGGGCTACTTCGAAAGTGACCAACAAGCTTTCTGTGGATGCGAAAATTAACTACATGACCGAAAAAGTAAGAAACCGCCCGGCACTGACCGATGAGGTAAACAATATCGGGAACGGTTTACTGGGCCTTGCTGCCAACTTTGACCAGGCTTGGTTACAGGATTACACCAATCCGGACGGAACTTACAAAAACTACACAGGTAACATTTACCGCGCCAATCCGTACTGGACGCTCAACAAAACTTTCAACAGAAGTACCAAAGAGAGAGCAGGCGGCTACCTGAACATGAATTATACATTCAATAGCATGTTCAGCCTCAACTTGCAGGCAGGTACCGACTTTTTTACATTCAACCACGAGAATTTTTACGATAAATACACTCCGGCCTACGACGGCGGCGCATTGAACCAGCTGTCGATGAACACGAACGAGACCAACTTTCAGGGTTTGTTCAATTTCAATAAAGACCTGGGGAAAGACTTCAAGATCTCGGCGATGCTGGGTGCTAACCTGATGAAGTACCGCAGCAAGGGAAACAACATCAGCGCAACGCAGATTATCCAGCCCGGGACTGCCAATCTGGTCAATTTCACAGAAAAGCTGATCCAGCCTTTTGACAACCGCAAGGAGATACAATCTGTTTTTGCAAGCGCACAGCTGAGCTTCCGCGAGTTCCTGTTTTTGAACGTGCAGGGCAGAAACGACTGGGCATCCACATTGCCTCCGCAGAACAACTCCTTCTTTTATCCTTCCGTGGACGCGAGCTTTGTCGTGACAGATGCATTCAAGATCGAATCGCCTGTATTGTCTTTTGCCAAAATCCGCGCCTCGCTGGGACAGGTTGGTAGTGATTTTGATCCTTATAAAACCACTTTCGCGTACAGTCTGACCGGCCGCTCGATACGTGGGCTTCCGATGGGAGAAATCCTGGGCGGCTCTATCCCGAATGCAAATCTGAAACCGCAGATCAAGACTTCGTTTGAACTGGGAACTGACATCCGTCTTTACCACGACCGTGTCGGCCTGGACTTTACCTATTATGATGAAGTTACGAACGACGTTTTGCTGGATATCACAGTACCGGAAACAACCGGCTTTAATACGGCTTCCCTCAATGCAGCCAAGCTGAGAAACCGCGGTGTGGAAATCCTCCTGAACACCACGCCTGTGAAACTCGACAATGGTTTTCAATGGGATTTGTCACTGAACTTTGCGAAAAACGTGAACAAAGTAGTCGAGCTGAGTGAGTTGCTTGAAACTTTCACGGTAGCAGAAGCGCGCTGGGCCGGTGCGACGATCATTGCTGAAAAGGGCAAACCTTTCGGAACAATCATGGGAAATGGCTTTTTGCGCGACGCCAATGGAAACCGTGTTTACAACACCAGCAATGGAGAGCCGCTTCCAACTGCCCGCCCGATGGCACTGGGTAATACCTTACCTGACTGGACAGGCGGTGTGATTACTTCTGTCGGTTACAAAGGCCTGCAACTGAAAGCTGCATTTGATGTGCGCGTCGGCGGAGATCTGTTCTCGATGACCAACATGACCATGCACATGAACGGCTCGCACGCCAATACCGAAGAAGGCCGCGAGGGCTGGAATGCATACCAGCGCGAGCGCCAGCTGGCACAAGCTGCCGCGCAGGCAGCCGGTCAGGAAGCTAACCTGGACGATCCGACGAGCCCCTACTACGTTGACCGTGCCAACAGAGGATTTATCGGCGAGGGTGTCAACCAGGAAGGAGCTCCTAATACGATCCCGATCAGCCCGGCGGCTTACTGGCAGAGCATCGGTAACAACATTCCGGAACCGTTTATTTATGATGCGAGCTACATCAAGCTGCGTGACCTGGGACTTAACTATACCTTTTCAAGCTCGCTGCTGAAAAAGACGCCATTTAAAACCATTACACTCGGTGTAATCGGACGTAACCTCTGGATTATCAGCAAGAACACACCCAACATCGACCCTGAGTCCAACTACAACAATGGGAATGGACAAGGTTTCGAATACGGCTCTCTGCCTGGCCGCAGAAGATACGGTTTCAATCTGGTAGTGAAATTTTAAACAAGACATTGAACATGAAAAAGATCATATATTCACTGGCAGCTCTGGCGATGCTTATGCAGGGCTGTACCGAGCATTTTGAAGAGTTAAACAAGAACCCCGCGGGCTTTTCCACGATTTCTCCGGGTGTGCAGCTGACCAAAGTACAAGCTGACCTGTCGGGCCAGCGCGAGGATGTGTGGCGCTACGATCTGGCGATCAGCTCGCCGTTGGTGCAGCACCTGGCAGGCTCCTGGTGGACGCAGCACGGAGGTCAGTACCGCATTTTGGACAAAGGCCAATGGTACACGCTCTGGGAAACCACCTATCCCCGCGATCTGAAAAACATCCAGGACCTGATCAACCGGACCAACGGTGACCCGGACCAGGTTAACATCAACTCCGCTGCACGGATTCTGCGGGTGTACATCTTTTCACGGCTTACCGACCTTTACGGAGATATCCCCTACACGGAGGCGATCAGAGGTTATACGGACAAGATATTTTTGCCCAAATACGACACGCAGGAAGAGATCTACAACAGCTTTTTCAGTGAGCTGGATGCGGCTGTAAAAGCAATGGACGCGACCAAAGGCACCGTGCAAGGCGACGCATTTTACGATGGAAATGTTGATAAATGGATGAAATTCGGCAACTCGCTGCGGCTTCGCCTCGGTTTTCGCCTTACAAAGGTGAAGCCTGACCTAGCTAAACAGCAGGTGGAAGCGGCTATTGCCGGCGGTGTAATGACCGATAACAGCTATACCTGCATGATGCGCCACGAACCTATCAACTATACTTTCGGTGAAAACCGCGGAAATGGTCGCTCGCAGGTATTCCAGGCCGATGTTTCTTCTTCGGGTTTCAGGCTGGCCAATACATTGGTGGACCATTTGAAAGCCACCAAAGATCCGCGCTTGTTCATCTACGGAGGCACTTACCTGCCTGTTAACGGCAGCGAAGCAATTGACAACAACAATAACCTTGATATTACAGCTTATCTGCAGGAAGGTTTGACTTATGGGGGCATGTCGTGGAATGTGTGGATGCCCGATCAGACGATCAAGCTTGCTTCCGGGCAGAGCGTGGTGGTTCCAACGGCTTACCGGCGGATGCAGCCCAGCAAATACGTAGCTGCAGTCAATGCACCGTTTTTTCACCTGACTTATGCAGAGGTTGAGCTGCTGCTGGCCGAAGCGGCTTCGCGCGGCTGGGGCGGACAAACCAACCCGCAGGAGCATTTCATGAAAGGCATTCAGGCTGGCTGTGAAATGATGAGCAGCTACCCCGGCGCGCCTGCTATCTCGCAAGCCGCTATTGATGAGCTGAAAGCCAATTACCGCGTATTCCCTACCACGCTCGACGGCCGGATGAAGGTGATCCACGAGCAGATGTGGGTAAACTTCTTCTTGAACGGAAGCGAAGCCTATTCGAATTTCCGCAGAACGGGCTACCCCAAGCTGGTACCTTTCACTTCGGTGGACTGGTACACCAGCGGTACCAATGGCGTGATCCCGCGCCGCTTTTTCTATCCTGAATCCGAGGCGGTACAAAACCCGACGAACTACACCGAGGCAATCGGCAGGATCGGCGGCGCAGACGACTGGCTGAAAAGAGTTTGGTGGGACAAAGAATAACTTATGCTTAGAAAATTCAATCTGTATTTAGGGATCGCTCTTGCAGGAATCGGTTTTTCCTGCGAGAGCGATAATCCTGCTGTCACGCCGCAGGTTCAATCTGCTACTGTTCTGAACAGCGGTTTATCTGCATTAACAGCCAGGGTTAAGTTTACTTTGAACAGAGAATCGGAAGCAAGTGTAAGGTATTGGCCGGCTGCTGAAAACGAGAACAATGCAGCTATGTCGGCCGTTTCTTTATCCAAGAAAAGCCACTCCATTGCGCTTTTTCAGCTGAAAGAAAAGACTGCCTATAACTACCGCATTATCTCAAAGGCGGCTGACGGAGCGGAGCAAACCGGTGAGATAAAAACCTTTACCACAGCCGAAATGCCCGCCTGGCTGAAAGCCTACTATGATGAAAGCAAGAACAATATCCGGGAGAGTTTGCCGGGATACTACTTTCTGGTGCCCTCGACCAAGCCGAATGGACTGGTGATCCTGGATAAAACCGGGAAAATCGCCTGGTACTGGTCACCACCGGCCAAATACGTGATCAAAACGGCTCGCTTTACGCCAAAGCATTCGCTGATAATGCTTTTGGATGAAAACGCTACGCCGATGGGCGACGGTAACATTATCCTTGAAACTTCACTTGCAGGCGATACGCTTTCTTATTTTAAAATGGGTGAAAAAGGCTTTGATAAGTCGGTGCACCACGATTTTCAAATGGACAGCAAAGGCAATATCGTCGCGATCACCAATGAATTTAAAAACAATCTGCCCGGCGATGGTATTCTCGTGCTCGACAGCCAGGGTAACAAGATCTGGTCCTGGTCAACCTTTGACGAGCTGACCAACATTGACCCAACCAACTATGCGCAGCCCTGGGGGAATTCGCTGGTCATTGATAAAGACAACAATTACATCATTTCCCTGCGCGCACTCTCGCAGGTCTGGAAGATCAATGCTACTTCGGGTAAAGTAATGTGGAAGCTTGGGAAGAACGGGACGATCAAAATGCCGGCAGGCTCCGACTTCCTTTTCCAGCACTTTGCGCACCGGAACAGTAATGACGAGATCATGCTGTTTGACAATGGATCTGCCGCAAGGCCAACCACCCGGGTCCTTTCATTTGCACTGAATGAAACGACGCTGGAAGCTACCAGCAAGATCAATGCAACCTTCCCGCCCGATCTTTATTCGGCAATTATGGGGAGTACAATGCTGCTACCTGACGGAAACATCCTCTCCGCCAGCGCTACCAATGGAAAGCTGATCAAAACGGACCAGACAGGCCATGTGATCTGGACTTTGAATACCTCAAATCCCATTTACCGGGCCGAGTATATTATCGATCCCTTTCAGCTGTAAAAGCGTTGGGTATGTCCAGGCGGAACGGTAAGTGTTGTTACAAGCTGGTTGTTAAACAGTTCTTTCCTGCTCAACCAACTTTCTGATTGTCGCCATCGGGAGAAACATCCGCCCGCTGCCAGGCAGGTCTATAAACTCGTGTCTGGCGTAGAATTTTCTTGCGTCGTTATCCAGCGGATCAACTATTACTGCTAGTGACGCGATTACCTCAGCGTTAATCAGGGCTTTTTTCAATGCTGCATAAAGCAACGCAGATCCTAGTTTTTGTCCCTTAACGGTTTTGTCGAGAGCCAGCCTTCCAAGCAATGTTGCCGGGAAATCCGCATATCCCCTGGGTAGTTTTACAAGCATTGTCTCAGGCATATCTTCGCGCGAAACTGATGCTGCCGAAAGGGTAAAATACCCTTTGACTACACCGTCGCTATCCTCCAATACATAACAGATCGCTAGTGAACGTTTTACGTCCTGCTTTGCCTGTTTTTTAATGTAATCGTCTAACGATTCCCTGTCACAACAGAAGTTTTCTTTTTTATGGGTACTATTTAATATACTAATGCTAAATCCCATCTATTTCATGGTTTAAGGCCGCTGATTGCGCTTTCTTAAGACCTTCCCCCGGTGCTGGCGGATTCAGAATGGCATCTACAAAAATCTTCTTGTCTTCGATCGTCTTTAGCACCTTCTCATTATCCATGATAATTTTACCAGCCTCTGTATTGACGCAATAAATAATAAACTCTGACAGGCTCTTAAATCCACGGAGCGCCGAAGCATACTTGATCAGCTCCTTTTGTTCTTTGCTGATCCTTACATCTATGCGGTCATTTACTAATGTTGCCATTGCTATTCTGTTATATACTAGCTTTCAGGTGAGACATCACTTTTGCTTACCTAAAAGCTAATGTACGTAAATGTGGCGTACATACCAAATGTACTTCGTGGACGTCGCGGTAGGTCCACTTTAAATCTTCACGCTTTTTCCTGTCTTACCGACGCCAAGCGATTTCTTTTGTTTCCAGTGGTATGTAGACACATTGAAAATGGCAGCCGCGCGTTTCTTTAATCTGATCAATTTCACAAGAATATTGTGATTTACAGGTTATTTATCATTATTTTGGATATCAAACCGAAACCCTGATGAAAATAGCATTACCCCGCTCCGAAGCGCCCGACGATCAAGCGTTGTGGCTGCGGTTTGTTGCGGGTGATGTAACTGCATTTGATCAATTAATGTCGACGCACTTCCGGGCGCTTTTTCATTACGGCAGCAAATTTTCAAGGGATAAGGAGTTTGTCAAAGACTGCATTCAGGATCTTTTTCTGGCACTTTGGGAAAAACGGCAGAACCTGAGCACGGATATCGCGATCAAACCTTACATGATGGCGTCGCTCCGGAGACTGATGCACCGCAACATTACCGGCAAGTCGCGGCTTGCTGACGAACCTTTTGACAATCAGGAAGGTACCTTTGAAATCGAATTTTCAGTCGAGCAGGAGTACATTGAAAACGAATCCACGCTGGTACTGACACACAAGCTCAAAAAGCTGGTTGACGAGCTGCCGCGCCGCCAGAAAGAAGTGATATACCTGAAATTTTTCCAGGAAATGGAGCGCCATCAGATCTCCGAGATCATGGAAGTATCCCCGCAAACCGTCTCCAACCTGCTTCAAATCGCTATCAAACAGCTGCAAAATCAATGGAAAGCCGAGTTTATTGTCTTTGCTTTGATTCATTTTTTCCAGTAAAAAGCTGCTATAATCCAGCTTCAAATCCCCTTTTTATCTTTTATCCAGAAATAATTTAAAAATTATTGGTATCGCCCACTGGTTTTTGTCTATCGTAACATAGACGCAAAATCTTGTATGGACCAATACCTAAATTTTGAAGCTGAGGACTTTGTCTGGGACCCGTTTTTCAGGCAGTGGGTACTCGCTCCGACGCGCGAAAGTGATGCAGCGTGGACGCAGTGGCTTGCTGAAAATCCGCAGATATTGCCTGTGGCCCAGCAGGCGCGTCAGGTGGTATTGGCGCTACGTGCAAAGGAACCCGAGTTATCTGCCGCTGAGATTGACAGTATCGTGAAAAGTACGGTGGCAAGAATCCAGCAGGCTGATCACGAGCCCGGCAGGTACACATTGCCCCGGCGCCCATTCTACAAAGCAGCTTGGTTCAGGATTGCAGCCTCCATTGCATTGCTGATCGTAGCTGGCTGGGGTCTGATGCAATTAAACTTCAATGAGCGGCTGCCTGCGCTTGGTACAGTTGGGACCGGCCAGGTACAGGAACAATCGAAACCACAACAAATAGAAAAGACAAATGCAACCGCCGCGCCGATGGTTGTAAAGCTCTCGGATGGCAGCCAGATCACGCTTTTTCCCAGCAGCAGCATCAGCTATCCCATTCAGTTCACCGAATCCAAAAGGGAAGTGATATTGAATGGACAAGCATTTTTTGAGATTTCCAAAGATCCCGACCGTCCCTTTTTCGTGTATGCCAATGAGCTAGTGACCAAAGTACTGGGTACCAGCTTCACGATCAAAGCTTTTGAATCGTCCCACCAGGTTACCGTTGAGGTAAAAACGGGCCGGGTGTCGGTATTCACCAAAGCCGGCACAGGCTTGCAGGCTAAGGCGGGCAAACGCGAGCAGGAAGGCGTGGTGCTTTCTCCGAATCAGAAGATCATTTTTGAAAGAGATGATATAAGAATGGTCAAAACGCTGGTGGAGAAGCCCGAGATCGTGGTTTCAAAATCGCAGGTACCCCATTTTGAATTTGAAGATACCCCCGCAAGCCAGGCAATCGCTTCGATTGGAAAGGCGTACGGCATTGACATTATTTTCGACGAAGAGCTGCTGAACGGTTGCCCCGTTACCGCAATGCTGGATAACCAGACGCTTCATGAAAAGCTATCGATCATTTGCAAAGCGATCGAGGCAAATTACGAGATCATTGACGGACAGATTGTCATTCACAGCAGAGGCTGCCGGAATTGATACAAGTACCTTGTCTTAGTTCTAAACCCTTAACCCACATCGATTATAAAAAACAGAAATCACTGACTACCAAGTAAAAAGAGCCGGCAATGTTCCCGCATTACCGACTCCTGATTATTGTCCCCACATGATTGGCGTCATTTACCTCCATTTCGGAGGCGGGGGCTGTTTTGCCAACTTTTCAATCTTAACAAAACAATCAAATCTATGAAAAAACCTTTAAAGTGCCGCCAGGTATTAAAGTGGACGATGCGAATAACAGCTACCCAACTCCTGTTTGCCCTCTTGTTGATAGGAACAAGTTATGCGCGTGAGGGCCGTGCACAAACGCTGCTCAGTCAGAAAATATCCCTTGTAGCGAATGGAAGTGAAATAAGGAAAGTCCTCGCCCAGCTCGAAAAGCAGGTTGATGTCCGGTTTGTATTCAGCTCCAAGCTGATCAACTCAACCCGGAAAGTAACTGTTTCAGCCCAGGATAAGCCTTTATATGAAGTGCTCGATCAGGTACTTACGCCGCTTGGACTGCAATATGAAATTTCAGGGAAGATCATCATTTTGAAAAGACAGGGAAGCCTGCCCGATGTGAAAGCAGCCGAGGGCGCTGTAAAACCTGCTAAAAACGTCTCCGGAAAAGTATTGGATGAAAAAGGGACGGGATTACCCGGCGTGAGCGTGGTTTTGAAAGGCACGCAGACCGGTACCACCACCGACGCAGAAGGCCAGTTCCAGGTGGATGTACCCGACGCGGCGGCCAATGCAGTGCTCATTTTCAGCTTTGTAGGTTACCAGTCTCAGGAGGTTGTGATCGGAAGCCAGTCGGCGCTGATCGTGAACATGGTACTGGAAGATAAGTCTTTGCAGGAAATCGTGGTTATCGGCTACGGTCAGGTGAAAAAGAGCGACCTGACCGGCTCGGTCGCTTCCATTAAATCGACAGAGCTGAATGCATATCCGGCCACCAACCTGGTTCAGTCACTCGCCGGGCGCGCAGCTGGTGTGTACGTTTCGCAGAATACAGGTGCGCCGGGCAGTCCGATCAGTGTGCGTGTGAGAGGTACCAACTCCATTCAGGGCAGCAATGAGCCGCTTTACGTGGTCGACGGTTTTCCCTACTCCGGTAACCCTACTTTGCTCAACAATGCTGATATCGAATCGATTGAAGTACTGAAAGATGCTTCGGCGACAGCCATTTACGGTTCACGCGGGGCAAATGGCGTGGTACTGATCTCTACCAAACGCGGCAAAGCGGGTCGCGTCAATGTAGATTATGAAGGTTATTACGGTATTCAGACAATCCGGAAAAAGCTTGACCTGATGAATGCAACAGAGTATGCCAATTTCTACAATGAGCAAGCGGCCAACGACGGCGTAGCGCCGCACTTTACGCAGGATCAGATCAACAGCTTCGGTGAGGGTACAGACTGGCAGGATATTGTTTTTCGCAAAGCTCCTATTCAGAACCACGCAGTAACTGTGAGCGGGGGTACCGAGAAAACGCGGTTTTCTGTCGCGCTGAGCAACTTTAACCAGGACGGAATCGTCAAAGGCAGTGACTACGTGCGCAATGCATTGCGGCTCAACCTGAGCTCTGATATCGGTAAGAAGTTCAAGTTCGACATCAGCTCCATTCTCAGCCGCATTGATTCCGACCGCAAGAATTCGGAGCGTGGCAACCGGGGTGGTACACTGATGTCGGCGATGCTGTCGGGCTACCCTACTATCCCCGCGATCCTGCCCGACGGAAGCTATTCCAGACTGGCGGAGGCTTATGCCTGGGGTTCCAATGTGATTGTTAACCCATTGAACTACCTCAATTACTATTCGGACAAGATCCGCTCCAACAAAGTGCTGACCAATGCGGCGCTTACCTTTGAGCCGGTGAAAGGTTTGACATTGAAAACACTAGCCGGTATTGAAAATACCGACGACAGAACCGATACTTATACCACCACGCGGTTTGTTAATTCGAAAGGTTCGGCTCGGATTGAGACAGGGCAAATTACCAGCTTTCTGAGCGAGAATACGGTCAATTATATCAAGGATTTCGGCAAGCATAACATATCGGCTGTGGCCGGTTTTACTTACCAGGATTACACAGCAACTGTTTTTCGCACGTCGGGAAGCGGGTTCATCAGTGATAACCAGGAAACTTACGACATAGGCGCTGCTGCTACCCAGGATGTACCGCTTTCTTCTTATCAGAAGTGGGCACTGCTCTCCTACCTGGCGCGGGTGAACTATACATTTAACAGCAAGATCCTTGCTACGATCAGCTTCCGGGCCGACGGATCGTCGCGGTATAGCGAAGGTGAGAAATGGGGTTCATTCCCTTCTGCCGCACTTGCATGGCGAGTTTCGGAAGAGAACTTTATCAAGAATGTTCCTTTCATTTCAGACCTGAAAATCCGTGCAGGCTACGGAGAAACCGGCAATACTTCCATTCAGCCTTATTTTACCTTAAACCAACTTGTCTCCAACCAGGTTGTTTTCGGCGACGCGCTTAACATTTACTACGCGCCCGGAACGCGGCTTGCTGCTCCATTGAAATGGGAAACTACTGCGCAGGCTGACATTGGACTTGATCTGGGTATTCTTAACAACCGTTTTACATTGACAGCCGATTATTACATCAAAAACACGCGCGACCTGCTGAACAATGTGGCGCTTCCTTCTTCGCTGGGCTTCACATATACGATCCAGAATATCGGTAAGATCCAGAACAAAGGATTAGAACTCGGCGTGAATGCAGCTGTACTGGAAGGCGCATTTAAATGGAACATTTCAACCAACCTTTCCATCAACAAAAATAAGGTGATGAAGTTGTACGGGGGAAATGACATTCTGGGACAAACGATCGGTGCGGCTGTGAACGATAATGTGAACATTCTTCGTGAGGGCTTTCCGCTCGGCTCATTTTACGGGTATGTAGAGAAAGGTTATGATGACAAAGGATTTATCGCCTATGAAGATTTCAACAACAACGGCGCCAGGGACGCGGGCGACAAGCGGATCATTGGTAACCCCAATCCCAAGTTTACTTACGGCTTCAATTCTTCCATGTCTTTCAAAAACTTTGACCTGAATGTCTTCATCCAGGGATCTCAGGGCAACGACATTTTCAACCTGAGTGCGCAGGGACAAGGTTATGATTACGGGCAGGCATTGAATATGCCGCGCGAGGTTTATCTGGACCATTGGACACCGACCAACACCGATGCCAAATACCCGATTATCAGGACTTCTTCGCAGGCTCAAATGTCAGACAGGTTCGTAGAAGACGGCTCTTACCTCCGTTTTAAAAATATCCAGCTGAGCTACAATCTGCCGGTATCCAGGCTCGACCTGAAATGGCTTCGCAACGCACAGATTTACGTGAGCGGCCAGAACCTGATCACTTTTACGAAATACTCCTGGTATGATCCCGAGGTAAACTCCTATGGAAGCGGTAACTCGTTTGTACAGGGTATCGACCATTATGTATACCCTGCGGCCAAGACGACCACAGTAGGTTTAAGAGTTGGGTTTTGATTTTTAACAAAGCATAAACATTTACAAATGAACAAGATATTCACCTGCTTGTTTTCAGCCGTGGTTTTCATGTCCTGCTCGGACATACTGGAAGAAAAACCAAAATCGCTGGCTTCGGAAAACTTCTATAATACTGCCTCGGAAGCCAAGGCGGCAGTTAACGCCATTTACGGTCCGATGCGACTCGATAATGGACTTTCCATTAACTATCCGGCACAGTTGGAAGGATTGGCCGATTATGGAAATTCACGCGGTACACAGACTGCCGTGAGTCTTTACCAGGGATTGGATAATACCAATATCAACCGCGTGGCTGTTATCTGGGATAACTTTTACCAATCGATCCGCAATGCGAACCTGGTGATCAGCAACGTTCCGAAAGGTACCAGCACAACGCCGGAAGAAAAGGCGATGTTTGTTGCCGAAGCCAAGTACCTGCGTGCGCTGATTTATTTTGCAATGGTACGGAACTGGGGCGGCGTGCCGCTGCGTACCGAGGAAAATATGACGGTTGCAGAGATTCCCCGCGCGAGTGTGGAAGATGTATATAAACTGATCCTTGCCGATGCTTTGGAAGCTGAAAGCGGCCTGCCTGACAACCCGGCTGAAATTGGCAGACCTACAAAATGGGCTGCGAAGACACTTCTTTCAGAAATATACCTTTACCAGGAAAACTGGGCCGGCGCTCAGACCAAGTCGAAGGAAGTGATCGAAAGCAATAAATACTCGCTGGTGGAAGTGGCTACTTCCGAGGATTTCCAAAAGATTTACGGGCCTGAGGTTGTCAATACCACCGAAGAGATTTTCTATTTCAAGTACTCGCGCCAGCAGGGATTCGGGCTGGTAACTTACGCGCACCGTAAGACGGATAAATACAACTACTACGGTCCGGGCGGTGTTTACGCGCAGTATACCGATTCGGTTTCCAACCCGGTAATCAAGAACTGGGATGCGAAAGACCTGCGCAAAGCGCACATTTTGTACAATGTAGATATTGGGCTCGGGCCTAACTCCTGCCTTTTCCGCAAGTACCGCGATCCGGCTGCCACAGCGGGCGCAGGCAATGATTACCCTTGGTACCGCTATGCCGATCTGCTGCTTTTTCACGCCGAGGCTGATGCGCGCGCCAATGGAAAACCGACCGCAGAAGGTTTGGAAAGTCTGAACAAAGTGCATCGCAGGGCTTACGGGTTTAACTCCAAAGCACCTTCGGCAGTGGATTTCAAACTCAGTGATTTTGCGGGACTTACTGCCTTTATAGATAAGGTTGTGCAGGAAAGAGGGTATGAAACCATGTACGAGGGCAAAAGGTGGAACGATCTCAAAAGATTGGGCATTGCAAAGCAGCGAATTTTGGAAACAAAGAAAATCGTGGTGGCAGACAAGCACATGCTCTGGCCGATCCCCAACTCCGAGCTGCTTTATAACAAGGCGATCAAGCCTACCGACCAGAACCCGGGCTATTAAGAAATGTCCATACTACTCACTAAATCAATCTTGAAATGAGGATAAAACTGGTAGCTATTACGATCCTGACTGCCTTTGTCGCTTCCGGATTTCGCACTTCGCCGCAGACGGCGGCGCAAAAAGTGGATATCTGCATTTACGGCGGCACCGCGGCAGGTGTAATTGCGGCTTATACAGCCAAGAAAATGGGTAAAACTGTCGCCCTCATCGAACCTACCTCGCATTTGGGCGGTATGACCTCGGGCGGTTTGGGACAGACTGACATCGGTAACAAATACGCGATATCGGGACTTTCCCTGGATTTCTATCGCAGGCTGGGCAAGCATTACGGCAAGTTCGAGCAATGGATCTTTGAGCCTCACGTGGCAAAGAAATATCTGCAGCAGTACCTCGATGAAGCCGGCATTAAGGTCACTTACCAGCGGAGGATTGTTTCGGCAAGCAAGAATGGAACGGTGATCAACTCCATTGTTTTGGAAAACAGCCAAAAACCCGATCCGGCGACCAATACCACGATCGAGGCGGCCATGTTCATTGACTGTTCTTACGAGGGCGATCTGATGGCGCGCGCTGGTGTCTCTTATGCAGTCGGCCGGGAATCGAATGCGGAATATGGGGAGACGATCAATGGCGTGCAGCTGATGACCGGCCACCAGTTTCCCGACGGCATTGATCCTTACAAAATCCCAGGGAAGCCCGAAAGCGGCTTGCTGTGGGGCATTTCGGATGAAAAACTGCTGCCTAATGGAACGGGTGACAAGAAAGTACAGGCTTACAACTATCGCATTTGCCTCACTTCCGATCCTGCAAACCAGCTGCCGATCACGCGGCCTGCCGGTTACGATTCGACGCGCTACGAGCTTTTGGTGCGACTCATGAACAAGCAGCCCCAGCGGAAGACGCTCAATGATTATTTCATCTGGAGCAAAATGCCCAACAACAAAACGGACATTAATAATCGTAATGGCTTTTCGACAGATATGATCGGGACCAACTACGCGTACCCCGATGCAAACTACCGGAAGCGTGAGGAGATCATACGCGAGCACGAGGTATATACCAAAGGGCTGTTGTATTTTGTGGGTAACGATCCGCGGGTACCTCAGGAGCTCAGGAGCGAAATGCTGAAATGGGGTTACCCAAAAGATGAATACACCGACACAGGTAACTGGTCGCCACAGCTATATGTGCGTGAGGCGCGGAGAATGGTAGGTAACTACGTGATGACGCAAGCCAATTGCGAAAGCAAAAAGGTGGTAAGCGACGGCGTGGGAATGGCCGCATACACCATGGATTCGCACAATATCCAGCGTCTTGTGGTGAATGGGATGGTAAAAAACGAAGGTAATGTGGAAGTGGGCGGCTTTGGCCCCTACCCTGTTTCTTACCAGGCTATTGTTCCGAAACCGGCTGAATGTACTAACCTGCTTGTCCCCGTTTGCCTGTCTGCCACGCACATTGCTTACGGCTCTATTCGCATGGAACCGGTGTTCATGGTTCTCGCCCAGTCAGCGGCGGCGGCGGCGGTAATGGCAATCGACGGCAAGCTGCCGGTTCAAAAAGTGGATGTTGCAAAGCTGCAAAAGCAGCTCGCCGCTAATCCGCTGGTTACCGGCCGAATCCAGCACGTGGTAGTTGACAATGAAGATGCGCGGAACGTGAAAGTGGAAGGTAAATGGGCCACCGGCAACAAGGGCGGCTACGGGCCTTCGTTTTTCGCTTCTGACACAACTACGAAAAACTTGCAATCTGTACGGTTTACGCCGGTCATACCAAAATCTGGCAAGTACGCGGCTTACATCTACTTACCTAAGCTGCCCGGGTTGTCTTCGATTATTCCACTCACTGTTTCTGACGGTAAAAGCCAGAAGAATGTATCTATCAAAACTGCTGATGTGCAGGTCGTTGGTCAAACTTCCGGTGAATGGGTGTTTTTGGGCGACTTTGATATAGCTGCGGGTGCAAAAGCTTTTGTTGAAATCTCCAATAAAGGAGCCGACGGACAGGTACTCGCAGATGCTGTGCTGATGGTGCCGGCAGTTCAATAATTTTTACCTAACCTTTTTAAAAATGAAAAAATTAGTCGCATTTATATTGGCAGCCCTTTTTCCCGCCTTGCTGTTTGCGGAAGTCCAAAAAAATGATTTTGAGGCAGATGTAGTCGTTTACGGAGGTACCTCAGGTGCAGTTACGGCAGCAGTACAGGTAGTGAAGCAAGGCAAAACTGTAATTATGGTATCTCCTGACAAACACCTGGGCGGCCTTTCGTCGGGGGGATTGGGATTTACTGATACTGGTAATAAATCCGTGATCGGCGGACTGGCGCGAGAGTTCTACCACCGCGTGTACCTGCATTACGACAAGCCGGAAGCCTGGCAGTGGCAAAAGAAAGAAGAGTACGGTAACAAAGGCCAGGGCACGCCGGCAATGGACGGTGCCGACCGGACCATGTGGATATTTGAACCAAAGGTTGCAGAGCGTGTTTTTGAAGATTTTGTGAAAGAGAATAACCTGAAAGTGTACCGCGATGAGTGGCTCGACCGCGAAAAGGGCGTGAAGATGGAAGGTGGTAAAATCGTTTCCTTCAAAACACTGAGCGGCAAAACCTTCAAAGGAAAAATGTTCATCGACGCTACCTACGAGGGAGATTTAATGGCTGCTGCCGGCGTGAAATACCACGTAGGACGCGAGGCCAACAGCGTTTACAACGAGGAATGGAACGGGATACAAGCCGGCGTTTTTCAGCATGGGCATTATTTCAAAAAGAACGTGAGTCCGTACAAAATCGAGGGCGATCCGAAGAGCGGCCTGCTTCCTTATGTTTCAGACGAGCCAATCGGGAAAAACGGCGACGGTGATAACAAGATCCAGGCTTACTGCTTCCGTATGTGCCTGTCATCCAATCCCGACAACCGCATTCCGTTTGCCAAACCCGAAGGCTATGATCCTGCGAAATATGAGCTGCTGGCAAGGGTTTACAAAGCAGGCTGGTCAGAAACTTTCGACAAATACGATCCAATCCCAAACAAAAAGACCGATACCAACAACCACGGTCCATTCAGCACGGATTTCATCGGGCAAAATTACGACTATCCCGATGCTACTTACGAGCGCAGGAAGCAGATCATCAAAGAGCACGAGCTTTATCAAAAAGGCCTGATGTATTATCTGACCAATGACAAGAACGTACCCGACAGTGTGCGCGCCGAAATGGCGAAATGGGGCTTACCGAAGGATGAGTTCAAGGACAATGGCGGCTGGCCGCATCAGATCTACGTGCGCGAAGCACGCCGGATGATCGGCCAGGAAGTAATGACAGAAAATGAAACTCTGGGTAAAAAGCCGGTGAACCAGTCAGTGGGAATGGGATCTTACTCCCTCGACGCGCATAATGCGCAGCGGTATGTGAAAGAAGATGGTTTTGTCCAAAACGAAGGGGATATTGGTGTGCATCCGAAGGTACCTTACGCAATTTCCTATGGTTCGCTGGTACCTAAAAAAGCAGAATGCCAGAACCTGCTGGTTCCATTGTGCCTGTCGAGCACGCACATTGCATTCGGATCTATCCGGATGGAGCCGGTGTTTATGATTCTGGGCCAGAGTGCCGCTTCGGCAGCTGTACTGGCGATCGACAAGAAAGTGGCGGTACAGGATGTGGATTATGCCGAGCTTCGCAAGCAGCTGCTAAAAGATAAACAGCGACTTGAATACGTGGCACCGTCAACCGGCAAATGATCAGAATCAAGGCCTTCTCACTTCGGGAAGGCCTTTTTTGATGCCTTTGTATTGTTAATGGGACTATTTCTTGTGCAGCAAATCAGCCAGCTCGTCAATCAGCTCGTCGGTTTGATCCAGGTATTGTTCCTCATTTAATAAGCCCTGCTGATAGGAATGCAGGACCATGTCCAGGTCTGCTTTGATCTTTCCGCGCCGCTTTCTTGGCGGGAGTACATACTCTTTTTTGGAAGGGTACTTCTCGTCTATCCAGTTGAGTATCTGGCTAACGATGAAGCAGACCGTCCCGGCGACAATAAAGAGTATCAATTCAAGAAGTATCACTGTGCTACCCGGCTTAGAGATTCGCTGATTGCAAGTCGATTATAAACTTAGAAAAAACGTGCGAAGGATACAATGGCTTCCAAGTCACTTTTCGGGTGCTTTTCTAAGTTGCCGGGGAGAACCGCTGAACCGTTACTGAAATGAATGGATGAATGAAGCAGGTCCGGACCTGAGCGGGCAACAAAAAAGCGGACGAGCTGTTCAGCCCGTCCGCTTTTCAAAATAATGAATATGATTACTTCACCAACGGGATCGCCCAGAACAAACTTGCCTGGATTACGCTGTTTTTGAAATCAGGATTGATATTCTGACCTGTGAAGTTTCCCACTTTGGAAAGTCCCGCTACGTAGCGTACACCTACTCCCAAGCCAATCGGCGATTGGTAACCAATGCCACCCGCTGCTGCCAGATCAAGGTTTTTTGCAAAGTTATTGATCGTTTGATCAGGAATGTTGGATGAAGTCCTGAAACCCGCCTGCGGGCCAAACTCTACATAAAAGCCTCCATTTGTCTTGAACTTCAACATGACAGGTACAGTAACATAGCTGATCTTGAAATCAGACCTGCTTCCGTTACGGTCAACCTTAGCACCCTGTGTTGAAAACAATACTTCCGGCTGAATGGAGAATACATTTCCAAATCCGTAATTGATGATACCGCCAAGATGGTAACCTACCAAAGCGTCTGACTGAATGTCCCCGCCGGTGTAGTTGCTGATGTTTAACCCTGCTTTTGGGCCGATGCTGAATGACTGGGCGAATGCTGATTGTACGGACAAGAAGAGTACCGCAGCGAATAATAATTTTTTCATAATAGTAAAGTGATTAAAAATGATCTCGGATGTGCCCGAATATCGTACTTCCGGGATGACAACCGACCCGGTTAATTAACCTGGATATCGGTTACATTTCAAATCTCATGCCAAATGGATTTCCGGCTTAAAAGCGCTTTCGTTTGTCAATAACCAAAGAAGCTTTCCACTGAATTCGAATATGCTGTTTCTACATACGATCCTTTTGCCGACTGGACTGAATTCGAAATATTCACACGTTCCCTTCTGGACGTTCCTTGTTCATAAATGAACAACTTTCGGGAAAGATAAATGATTAATATATTAATAATCAGCGCCTTAATTGTTGGCAGACTATTTTAGTGAGAATCAGCAACAATGTAAGCAACACGTATTTTTTCTGCGGAAAACATGCCCCGGTTTTTACTTAATATTTGTTATCCATGATCAAAAACTATTTCAAGATTGCGGTCAGAAACCTCCTGCGAAACAAGGGTTTTTCTGCTATCAACATTCTGGGCCTTGTTGTGGGAATGGCCAGCGCGATGCTGATCCTTCTTTGGATCTACAATGAAGTAAGCTACGACCGGTTTCATCGGAATGCACCGTACCTCTATACAGCGTGGAACCGCGGAACGTTTGATGGTAAGTTGCAATGCTGGGATGGTACACCCAAGATACTGGGTACTACCCTCAAAGAAGAATTTCCTGAAATCGCCGACGTAGCCCGTAACTACTCGCGCTGGTATGTGACGAAAGCGGGCGAAAAAAAAATGTCAAGTGAGGCAATGGTCACCGATGCCGCTTTTCTCACGATGTTCGACTTCCCACTCTTACAAGGCGACGTCCGCACGGCGCTCAGCCATGTTAGCTCGATCGTGGTTACCCAAAAGATGGCGGTAAAAATGTTTGGTACCGAAGATGCATTGAACAAGGTAATCACGATAGACAAAGACAATTTCACGGTTACGGGCATTATGAAAGACCTGCCTACCAACACCGCGTTCACTTTTGAATTTCTGTTGCCCTGGGACTACCTGAAAAAGACAGGAGAGTACGACGAACACTGGGGTAACAACTCCGTGAAGACCTACGTACAGCTCAAACCTCATACAAATCCTGCATTGCTTGGTCAAAAGATCAGGGATGTTACGATCAGGCACTCTGCCAATACCGAAGACAACGAAGTATTTCTTCATCCAATTCAAAAATGGCATTTGTATTCCAATTTTGAAAACGGGAAAATCGCAGGCGGGCGCATCGTTATTGTGCGCCTGTTCAGCGTTATCGCCGGCTTTATCTTGCTTATTGCCTGCATCAACTTCATGAACCTCAGCACGGCGAGAAGTGAAAAACGCGCTAAGGAAGTAGGTATCAGGAAAGCGGCTGGCGCTAACAAATCCTGGCTTGTAAGTCAGTTTATCGGCGAATCTATATTGATCTCATTCATTGCGGGTTTGATCGCATTTGTAGCTGTTGTACTTACGCTGCCTGCATTCGGTACGTTGATCGGCAAAAGCCTTCAGATGCCGTATGCCAGTCCTGCTTTCTGGCTTGCGTTGCTCTCTTTTGTGCTACTTACCGGCATAATTGCCGGCAGTTACCCTGCATTTTTCCTTTCTTCTTTTAAACCGATCGAAATACTAAAAGGTACCTTTAAGAAGACCAATGCGACTGTCAGTCCGCGAAAGGTTTTAGTGGTAGTCCAATTCAGCTTCGCGATTGTGCTTATTATTTCCACGCTGGTTGTTGTTCGGCAGATCCGCTATGCACAAAACCGCAACGCTGGCTACGAGCGCGGACAGGTTATATTCCAATGGATTACGGGTGATCTTGAAAAGAACTATGACCAGATAAAACGCGAACTGGTAAGTAGCGGCGTAGCAGCGTCTATGACGAAAACGGCTTCACCGCTCAGTTACATCAACAGCGATACCTGGGGAATTGAATGGAAGGGAAAAAATCCAGGTGACAAAATTGACTTTGACCGGTTTAGCGAGGACGAAGATCTGGTGAAAACAGCAGGATTGCAGCTTATCGCAGGCCGCGATATGGACCTCACCAAATTCCCGTCAGATTCGTCGGCTATGCTGCTGAATGAAGCGGCTGTGCGGGCAATGGGCTTAAAAGATCCGATCGGGCAGATTGTGAAAGACGGCGATCTGGCGTATCACGTGGTGGGTGTGGTAAAAGATTTCCTGATAGGCTCGCCTTATGAAAATCTCAGACCAATGGTAATCGAAGGCGCACAAAGCAGCTTCAACGTAATTCATATCAAGCTCACTAACAACAAAGAAACTGCGGATCATATAAAGGCAATCGAAGCTGTCTTCCGCCGCTACAACCCGGATTATCCGTTTGAATACCACTTTGTTGACGAAGATTATGCGCTGAAATTCGAAGATACCCGCCGCATTGCCGCATTGACCGGCCTTTTCGCCGGGTTAACGATTTTCATTTCCTGCCTAGGGCTTTTCGGACTCGCAACTTATATGGCGGAAAACAGGGTGAAAGAGATCGGCGTACGGAAAGTACTGGGCGCCTCGGTGATGAGCATCACTGCATTGCTATCGAGGGAGTTCCTGCTGTTGGTACTGATTTCGATCGTGATCGCTGTGCCCGTAGCCTGGTATGCAATGCATCTTTGGCTAAGTGATTTCTCTTACCACACGAATATGCCCTGGTGGGTATTTGCATCAGCGGGCTTGCTCGCAATTGCAGTTTCGCTGGCCACAGTGAGTTACCAGGCGATAAGAGCCGCCTTGCTGAATCCGGTAAAAAGTTTGCGAAGCGAGTAGCTTACCAGAGCTTTTCTTCTTTCATGAAGCCTGTTGCAGTCAAAATCTGCATCAGAATGCTTGTTACCAGCATTGCTCTGACTACAATGAACATCGCGCGATAGTCAGCCTGCGGTTCAAGAACGATCACTAAATAGTAGAGGAGAATATTGGACATTGCCAATACGAGGAAAGTAAAAATCTTGCTAATCATATCTTCCGGTTTCTATTACGAAGATAATAAATGGAAGCGGAGCTGTGCAAGCATTGCACTACTAATCAACTTCATCGCGGTTTGATCAACAATAAAGAATATTTGATATTTTTGTATCAAATACAAATACGATATGGAAGAAGGTCAGACAGTCCATCTTGCAGATGACGACGAAGACGATAGAATGTTGATCAAAGATGCACTGGAAGAGGCGGACGCAAATGTAAGAGTGATTGAGGCGGAGAATGGTAAGGAGCTTCTGGAAAATGTAAAGGATGCGGACAATCTCTCCAACACGGTAGTGATGGTAGATATGAATATGCCAAAAATGAACGGCATTGAAGCTATCAAGGAGATCCGGTCAGATTCGGAGCTTGCCGCATTGCCGACAGTAATGCTCTCCACCTCAGACAATCCTGAACTTAAAAAAAGAGCGTTAGCAGCCGGTGCCGACGATTTCTTCGTAAAACCCAGCAGTTTCCGCGTGCTGCTGGAAATAGTTAATAAAATCCTCTTCAAATTTTTGAAAAGAAAATAATCAGAAACGCAGCCGGCTGACCTCCCGGCCGCTTTCCAAAACCATTTCTCTCGCAGTCTCCCGAAAAAAAAGCGGGGGCATCTTCACTTTAAATGCGTTCGCCTGCCTTGTGGATAATCATTGTCCTAACCACCCCCCGCGAATGTCCTTTTTAGGGACGATGTAATTGGTCCCGACAGCCTAATTTCGATTTATAGAAATTCTAAAACAAAACCTGTCAACCAAAAACATTCTCATCATGCCGAAACTTAACACTTACCTGAACTTCGATGGCAATGCAGAAGAGGCTTTTACCTTTTACAAATCTGTATTCGGTGGTGAATTTCAAGCCGTAAACCGCATGTCGGAAATGCCCGGCGCTGAGCAGCTTCCTGAAAATGAGCGAAACCGCCTGATGCACATTTCCCTTCCGATCGGTAAAGATGATGTTTTAATGGCGTCGGATATTCTGCCTTCGGCAGGCCACACGCTAACCTTTGGTAACTATGCGTACATCTCCGTGTTCGCAGAAAGCCGCGAAGAGGCCGACCGTCTTTTCAACGGATTGTCGGTGGGCGGAACCATTGAAATGCCAATGGAAGATGCATTCTGGGGCGACTATTTCGGAAGCTTTCAGGACAAATATGGCGTGAGCTGGATGATTAACTATCCGAGCCAAGGTTAATCCCGAACGCAATGTAGTTCAGATCACCTTTTTCACTTAGACCGGGTCCGCTGACTGGCTCGGTTTTTTTGTTTGTAGTTGGAAAAAACATCAGCAAAATGGCTACTTCAGACAAAAACCAATCAGACCAAAAAGAAAACGATCAAAACGACGCTGCTGCGCTCAAAGGCTCTAATACCGTGAAAGATCCAGATCAATGGACTACCGGCGACGAACCGATGACAGGCGCGCAGCAATCCTACCTGAAAACACTTTCGGACGAAGCAGGAGTTGAATTTGACGACAAGCTGACCAAAGCAGAAGCTTCCAAAAGGATTGACGAATTACAGCATCAGACAGGCCGCGGATTATAGGGGCCTCACACGTTATCGAATTTCTATGCCGGTATTTTCAAAATACACTTACTTTTTTATCAAACTTCCTGTTGCTGTTTCCATGTTCGGTCATGGTCTGGTAAGACTTCCAAAGCTGGCTGGTTTCAGCAACTGGATGGTTGAGAAAATGGCTAAGTCTTTCATCCCGGACGCACTCGTAGTCCCTTTCAGCTACGCATTGCCGATTGCCGAGCTGGTGATCGGTTTGCTTTTGATCATCGGTTTATATACAAAACAATCCCTGCAAGCCGGCCTCCTGGTAATGGCGCTGCTGATATTCGGCAGCAGCTCTACTGAAAGCTGGGATGCGATTACACCTCAGTTGATTCACGCAGGATATATGGCCGCTTTACTGCTGCTGGTTCATCACGACCGGTTTTCAGCAGACACAATGCGCGCCGGCATCAAATAACATTCACTTTATGCAAAAAGTACAATTAGGAAAAACAGACCTCCATATTGCGCCGGTCAATTTGGGCGGCAATGTATTTGGCTGGACACTGGATGAAAAACAGTCTTTCGAGATCCTGGACGCATTTGCGGGCGCGGGATTCAATTTCCTGGATACTGCCGACACTTACTCCTGGTGGGTGGAGGGAAACACGGGTGGTGAGTCGGAGACGATTATCGGCAAATGGATGAGCAGCCGCCAGAACCGAAAAGACGTTATTGTGGCAACAAAGGTCGGCTCACAAAATGGGCAGCACCCGGCTGATATCAGTAAGTCTTATATTTTGAAAACAGCCGAAGAATCGTTGAAGAGGCTTCAAACCGATTACATTGACCTGTATTACACGCATTTTGATGACGAGAAAACACCGGTAGAAGAGACGCTATCCGCTTACGAGCAGCTCATTAAAGAAGGGAAAGTCCGCTACATCGGCGCTTCCAACCTGAGCCCCGACAGGCTGAATGCATCCTTTGAAGCTTCTGAGAAAAACGGCTTGCCCGTGTACCAGGTGTTACAACCAAACTATAACCTGATCAGTAGAAGTACTTACGAGAACGATTATGCGCCCATTGCACAGAAACATAACCTTGCAGTACTACCCTACTTTGCACTAGCGGCCGGTTTTCTTACTGGGAAATACCGTTCGGAAGCTGACTTAAGCAAGAGCCAGCGTGGTGGCGGGATGAAGGATTATCTCAATGAAAAAGGCTTCGCGATCCTGGAAGCACTTGACAACGTATCTGAAAAACACGGTATGACACAGGCGACAGTCGCGCTTTCGTGGCTTTTGCACCAGCCTTTAATCGCTGCTCCCATTGTGAGCGCTACAAGCAAGAGTCAGCTCGAAACCATTTTTCAGGCACCTGAACTGCGGCTAGACAAGGAAGATCTGGAAAGACTTGATCAGGCAAGCAGAAACAGATAAGTAGAAAGAGAATGTGGCTTTGCGCCCCGTGGTAAGTGCTAGTAGCTGACCGCGGGGCGTCGTTTTAATGGAAGCGTAACCACAAAGATTGTACCTTTTCCTTCCACCGACTGGGCGGTAATTCGTCCCCCGTGATTGCTGACGATTTTGCGGCAGTACGCGAGAGAATTCCCCTCCGTCTGCCCGCCTTTGTAACCCGGAAATTTCGAAAATATGTCGAAAATCCGTTCCAGGTGAGTCTCGGAAAATCCTGCTCCATTGTCCTGGATCCGCAACTCTATCATTTCTTTGCTTTTCCCCATTCGGATAGCAGCGCTATTTTCCTGTGGCGTTTTGGTAAAAATCTCGATCAAATGCGCCGTATCGTTTTTGGCAAACTGCATTGAGTTCGTGATCAGGTTACTAAAAAGCTGCGCCATTTGAAAACGATTGGCATAAATGGTAGGAAGTGCTTCCACCCGCACGCTGGCCTCGGCTGCTTCTAGCTTGGGAGCCAGCAGCTCTGTTACTTCGGAAACCACGTCATTTAGGTCTACGGCTTCGAAATTGGTTTCATTATATAAATCGGCAAACTCGGAAAGCTCGGTGACGATTGACGAAAATTGCTGCGCACAGGAGTCTACTTTTTCGGCATAGATACGCAATTTGGAAGTATCGTTCTTCTCGGTCGCTTCGATAAGCATTCCGGTAAAGACGCGCATCTTCCGCAGCGGCTCCTGCAGGTTGTGGTTGGAAATAAAATGGAACTGGTGATTGATATTGATAGAATCTGCAAGCTGGTGGTTCAGGTCGCTTACAGCCTGCCTGCTTTTTTCGACGGCTTCAACGTTTTGTAAATGAAAGGCAATCAGGTCGGCGAACATTTCAAACATACCTACCGTCTTCACTCCGCTAAGCACCGCAGGTTTGGGATCGATGGCGCAGAGCGTACCGAAGAACTGCCCGTTCTTCAAATATATCGGGACTGAGATGTAGCTCTTAAAACCGTACATCTGTGGCGTGTGGTGATTACAGTACGTGGCATCCTTATCCACATCGTCGATTACCACCAGCTCGTGTCTTTCCCTGATCTCGTTGCAAATTGTAGTTTTCAGCGGCAATTCTTCTCCCGGCTTCAAACCGAATTCAATCTCGTCACGGACGCTGCACGCCAGCCACTTTTCATCTGTTACCCTTGCTACTGCCGCAAACCCCATTCCCGTCGAATTGCAGATCACTTCAAGCATTTTGGGAATTATCGGGATCTGCTCAATTCTTGCCAGATCATCAAGGAAATTCTTATCAAGACTCTTCATTGTTGAGGTGCATTTTGTCAAATCTACACAAAGTCGACCTTCATCAAAAGCAATTCAGGTTGTTTTAGTAATAAAAATGCTTTGAACGTGAGCCGATTATTCACGCTAATCGGCTCACATTTTGATTATATTTGAGCCGATTGCATCAACTACCCGGCTCATGAGCTATAACTGGCAATGCCACTGCACCCGGCGGCAAGCAGGAAATGCGGAAAGCACATGTACGCTCAGCCCGCAAGATTTTTCTAGAAATTTATCCATAAATTGACCTTTCTTAATATTCTAATATCATGATCAAATCATTCCGACCTAACCTGAAAAGGCTTTTCTGCCTTGCATTATCCACCGTGTCCATCTTCGCTGCACAGCTGGACGCGAAACCACTCGCATCAAC
This sequence comes from Dyadobacter crusticola DSM 16708, assembly GCF_000701505.1. Lineage (GTDB taxonomy): Bacteria > Bacteroidota > Bacteroidia > Cytophagales > Spirosomataceae > Dyadobacter > Dyadobacter crusticola. The sequence continues at coordinate 123,464 of NZ_JNJB01000013.1, forward strand.
ACTGGAAGGCCGCTGGGACATTACCGTTGACAGAGATGGAAAGCCTGCTCCCTCCTGGCTGGAAGTACGCCACTCCGGCACCAAAACGCTGGTAGGACAGTTTACCGGCTTTTCCGGCAGCGCCAGGCCGATTGCAGAAGTAAAATTTGCAGATGGAAAATTCACATTCGAGATCCCGCCGCAATGGGAGCGCGGCGACAAGTACCTGTCCGTGGAAGGATCACTATCAGGAGAGACGCTAAGCGGCTCGATGACCACGCCGGAAGGAAAAACTTACACATGGAAAGGAGTACGTGCTCCTTCACTCCGCGGAAAAGGTACACCTGCATGGGGCACACCAGTGAAGCTCACGGCAGGCAATGAAATCAAAGGCTGGCACGCGGTGGGAGGAGAAAACCAGTGGGTTGCTGAGAATGGCATTCTGCGCAGCCCTAAATCTGGCGCTAATCTGATTACAGACCAGAAGTTCGGTGACTTTAAGCTTCATATCGAATTCCGCATACCGAAAGGAAGCAACAGCGGGGTTTACCTGAGAGGAAGATATGAAGTGCAGGTAACCGACAGCAAAGGAATGGAACCCTCGCTGGACCAAATGGGCGCAGTTTACGGATTTATCACGCCCAGTGAAATGGTAGCCAAAGATGCAGGCGAATGGAATTCTTTTGATATCACCCTGATCGGCAGAATGCTGACGCTTGTGGCAAATGGAAAAACAGTGATCAGCAACCAGGAAATCCCAGGTATTACCGGCGGGGCGCTGGATAGCAACGAAGGAGAGCCAGGCCCGCTGTACATTCAAGGAGACCACGGCCCGGTTGAATACCGCAACATTGTGGTTACTCCTGCGAAGTAATGCTTATTTAGCAAGTTTCAAGCCCATATAGTGGCTGCGCAGCGGCTTATCAAAATGTTCGATAGAGTAGCGCAGCAAAGTCCGCGGCATTGTAGCGGCATAGCGGTCGAGGAAGTTGAGCAGTTGCGGGCGGTTTACCTGTCCCGCACTGCGCAGCATCCAGCCGGTCGCTTTATGAATGAGATCGTGCTTGTCCTTCAAAAGCAGCTCCGCAATGCGGAAAGTATCTCCCAAATCCCCCTGTTTGATAAAATACCCGGTGCTGACAATGGCGGTACGCCGCTCCCAGATGTTCTCGGATCCGGCGAGCTGATAAAGTACTTCCCGCGATTCTCCCGAAAGGTACAGATACCCGCCAATTACATAAGGCGCACAAATATCAACGAGGTCCCAATTATTGATCCGGCGGGTATTGCGCAGGTAAAGATCAAATAACGCCTTGCGCTGCTGCATGGGTGTTTTTTTAAGCCTGGCCTGCTGATTAATGATACTGAGTGCGCCGGTCCTTACTTCATGCACCGGGTTTTGCAGGAGTACTTCTATTTCCGTGAGCGGCAGACCGAGATATGCTTTCGCCAGGGTGAAGATTGTACCCATTCTCACACCCATGAAAGTATCGCCCTCGCCATATTCCCCTTCACCTGTCTTGAAATACCGCATCAGCTTCATTGCTTCTACGGGCGACTGATAGGCTTCCAGCTGCCTGACGAAGTCAGCGGCCGTAGGGCTTGCGGGAATGTCGGGTGAGGAAATGGCGGCCATAAATTGGGGTAGCGCTTGCTGTCTACGACAAGATAATTCTTTTTACCTTATCATCACGCAGGCACAAGCCAACCCACACCAGGATACCGAATACGAGCGCAAAATAAAGCGGCTGCCCGGCGCGTACCATGATCGCGATTGCACCGCCGAGATAGCCGGTAAGCAAGATAGCGCCCAGCACCGCAGTGCGTGGAATGATGTACAGAACTGTACTTAGCAGCAATACGATACCAATGCTTTGCACCTGATCCACCGGCCAGCCGAGCTGCGCAGATCCCTCAATCGAATGCGACTCTTTAATTACTTTCATGATCGAGTCAAAAAGAAGGAACAACACACACAAGGCACTGATGATTTTACCGGCCAACACACCTTTCGAAGAATGTACCTTTACAGGCTCGTTTTCAAATGCAGCTTCCATCGATTTTACAAGGTCTAAATTTTGTGTTTGAATCTTTGAACAACACAAAGCTACTCACCCGGCGATCCTTGAAGGCTGTGTAGATACGGCAATAAGAGGGGGCGTTTGCGACATCAAGTAGAAGAATGCGGGCGTAAGCTTATCTTGGCTGTAAAAACACCATAATGCTTACTCGTACAATAATCATTTTCATTGCCTGCTGCATGATCTACGGTTGCAAAAGCGCCAAAGACAGCCCTAAGTTTAATTTCGCCGATGGTGTTTATCATACCGAGTTGAAGGGGATAAAGCAGCAGGTTTACATAGAAAATACAGAAGATTCTGTCATCGTTTATTCCCTGCAAAAAGGCTGGAAACGAATGGACCTGAAAAGTACTATTCTGCAGAAAAAGTCTTATCCGCAGAAATCTGACAAGGAAACACTTGGGGCAAACAAATACTGGCAGAACGGTTTTGATGTGGATATACTGACAATTCCGCTCAAATTTCGCCCGACTGCTGAATCATCCCCGAAACAGTTTAGCAATAACCTGAATGGGGTTGTGTACCTCGGCTATCGCACAGATATTTACCGGCTTTCCTACAAGAAAAACCCGATCGGCAGGATTACCCAGGACGTAAAGCATTACGGGCTTTCGGCAGGACTAATCACGGGACTTGGCGCTACTGCCATGAACCCCTGGGTTACCAACAATGCGATTAGCATAGAATATGACGGAATGGTTTGGTCAAAAGGCGTCGCGGTACTGATGGGCTTGAACCAAATTACATTCGGCCTGGTTGGTGGCGTTGATCACCTCCTGGATAAAAACCGCGAGAGCTGGATTTACAATGGAAAACCGTATGCGGGACTCGTTGTTGGTTTAAATCTGAATTAAACACCACTACCAGTATCTGCAGTTATACAAAAGCACTCTCCCCCGTGATCGCCCTGCCGACAATCAGCGAGTTGATCTCCTTAGTGCCTTCATAGGAATAAATCGCTTCCGCATCAGCGACGAACCGCGCGATATCGTATTCGAGTAAAATGCCGTTTCCGCCAAAGAGCTCGCGGGCGTGATCCACAATGGAGCGCATTCGCAGGGTGCAGAACACCTTTGCCAAAGATGCGTGCTCGTCGGTAAGTACCCCGCCGTCCTGCAATTGAGAAAGCCTGAAAACCATCGTTTGCATTGCTGTGAGGTCTCCCAGCATGGTAACGAGCAGGTCCTGCACCAGCTGGAAACCTGCGATAGGGCGCCCAAACTGCTTCCTTTCCATGGTGTATTTTAATGCGAGCTCATACGCCCCGCGGCCGCAACCCACGGCCTGCCAAGCCACGCCAGCCCGCGTCATGCGGAGCACATTGGCTGTATCCTTAAAGGAATTCGCGTTTTGCAGCCTGTCCGACTCCTGGACTTTGCAGTCTGTCAGCGTGATCAATGCGTTCTGAACAGTACGCAGCGCCATTTTATCCTGCATTTTCTCCGCTTCGAAACCAGGATTATCTTTTTTAACAATAAATCCTTTTACCTGATTATCACCCAGGTCCCTTGCCCAGATAATCGTGATATCTGAAAATGTCGCGTTGCCGATCCATTTCTTCTGGCCATTGATCGTCCATTCATCTCCATTCCGCTGGCAGGTGGTAGTTAGTCCGCCAGCAACGCCGGAGCCAACTTCCGGCTCGGTCAGACCAAAGGCGCCGATCACCTCCATTTTTTGCATGATCGGTAGCCAGTACTGCTTTTGTTCTTCGGAACCGCAGAGATAAATTGAGCCCATTGCCAGGCCGCTGTGCACTCCGAAAAACGTTGAGATAGATGAATCAATTCGGGCCATTTCCATCGCGATAAAGCCTTCCAGCAATGCAGACCTCCCGGCGCAACCGTAACCTTTGTAGGTCAAACCGCAAATGTCCAGCTTGGCCATCAACGGGATAATGTGCATTGGAAATTGTGCATTGTTCCAATAGTGATTTGCTATCGGTTTGATTTCTGTCTCCATGAACTCGCGCACTTTCAGCTGGATCAGCTTTTCTTCGGGTTGCAGTGTCTCAGTCAGCTCATAAAAATCGCCATTAACCACAGGCGGCGCTTTTTTCTTGCCAGAACCAGCTTGCATGAATTTCAACATTTTCCCCAAATCCTCATCGCTCATTTTTGAAACCACCCCCATCAGCTGGTTGAGGTCAACTTCCCTGGAAAGTTTATTAAGTGCGGCAATGTCAATGTTTTGCAACAAGGTTCGGATCTGCGAAAATGAATCAAGCATACTCATAAGCTGGTTGTTTTGTAAATGGTTATTGAAGTATTCAGAATAAAGGTCCGCCGGGACGGAATCTATTTTATCCTTTTCAATTTTCGCGCCCCCGCGTATATGCAGGAACGAATTTTGCTATTTAATCAAAAAACAAACAGACTATGAACACGAAAGAAAAGGAAGACAATAAAGATATTGAAGGCAGCTCCCCTTCCCGCCCAGGCCCCAAAGGCCAGCAGAAGCACGAAGACGATAGTGCCAAGCCACAAAAAACAGTAAAAAAGGATGCTATTGAAGAGTCGGAAGAGGAAAATATGACGGATAAGAAGGGGTATAACGAAACACCGCCAACTGTACCCGTCAAATAATTACTTCTCCATTAAAGCCTCGATTGCTGCCGCCAGGTAAACCATTGGCGCATTCCAGTTGATCGCAATTTCGTTTGATGCGTACGAGCAATCGTCGTCCGTAAAGGATTCATCAGCAAATTTGCTGGTGTAGGTCGCACATTTATCCTGTTGCCCGGGATTGGGTCCTCCCGATAAAAGCCCGGGCACCGGGTCCGTGATCCCGTCAGCAATAGATGGGCGGTGATGTGGATGCATCACTCTTTTTGACCCAAAACCCGTGAGAAAACAGTAAGTAGTAGCATTCCTGCCCAACAGGTAATCGAGATTTCCCAATGCAGCGAACAGGTACTTTTTATCTTTCGTGAGCTTGAATGTATACAGCAATGCGATGCCCTGATTGGCTGCCACAGAGCTGCTGCCCCACGCATAGTCCTTTGCATTCTTACCCATTACCGTATTATACGGCTGTTTTTCAAGCTCTTGCAGCAGCTCGTCAGAGAATGCGGTAACGCTCTTTTTTACCGGATCCAAAATCGCTGCCTCAGTTTTCAGACTTTCCCCTGATCGCAGCAAAGTGTAATATCCCAGCGCCTGTACCATACTCCAAGTGGGCAGCGGCATCGGCGTGCCGGTTTTCAGGTCAATGTCTTTGAGATAGTCAGGTTTGCCCGTAGTCGCATACATTTCAGTCGCCGCCCAGAGCCACTCGTCGGCAGCGCTTCTGTCTCCGTAGGCTCCGGTCACTACGTCCGGATCGTACTTCTTATTGATTTCATTCTGATCATAGTAAACGTCGGGATGCTTTTTTGCCCATTCCCAGCCTTTCACAGCCGCCACCATGCAGGAGTCGGAAAGTCCAGGCAGCTTATTTTCGAAATTCTTGAATATACGACCGGCTTGCGCCATCACTGCGACGAAATCCAGGGTAGCTACCGTATTTTTCTGAACTACGTACCTGGGATTGTCGGCCGCATCAGGCATGATCATTCCGTCGAATCGTGGATTTGTCAGCTTGTGGTACACACCTCCGTGAGCCGGGTCCTGCATGGCTAGCATCCATCTCAGGTTATAGATCACTTCATCCAGCAAATCAGGGAGCGCATTGTTGCTTTCCGGAATGTTGGTATTAAAATTTTCAAAATAGAGTGGAAAATCCTCATACAGCGATAACAAAGTTCCCATTGTAATACCCGAGTTGACAACGTATTTATTGTAGTCACCGGCATCATACCAGCCTTTGGGAGCGCTGATTTCAAAATTTTCGGGTCTGCCTTCTGAGACTGCGGAAGGGTGAATAAGTACTTTGGTGTCCGGGTGCCCAGCAGGTCTCGCCCATTTTCCAGCATATTTTTCGGGTAAATCAACGGAGACGCGCTGAAAGTAGAAGCCTTTCAATGAAGCTTCCGCCACACTTCTGTGCACATTCTTTTTGATCTCAAACGGTGCGGACCTCGCCGATCCGGGGAGCGCGATCACATATTTGCCAGGCTTTACAAAACTTGTAAAATCCGCCGTTCTTGTCACTTTTCCTGAGTACTGGCTGGTACGAGGAGCTCCGAGCTTGCCTTTGAAAACAACTTTGCCCGAGCTTGCATTAAGCACTTCAAAGTGGGTATACTTCTCGCCCGCCACAATCGCCAGCTTGGGCCCATTCGGATAAAAGCCCACCTGATTGAGGCGGATATCAGCACTTACATTCTGAGCATGGAGAGGTATTGGGGTCTGCACAGCACAGAGAAGCATCGAGGCCGTGCAGATCTTGGACAAAAGCGTTTTTAACATAACGGGGCTGAAAGTTTTGAAACTAAAAGGCTTCTTTCGCACCTACCCTACTTTCTTCGGGCCGACTGAATCGTATACAACCACCTTTTCCCATAAATGAGAATACTCTTTGATAAAATCGAGGTGGATCGGGTGGGTCTGGTATATTTCCTCTTCGATGATATTTTTGAAAAAGCACATCCACGAAAATGTGTAGTCGCGCACGATCACGGAGCGGCTTGTTTCAGCGGGTTTTCCAATGTGCACATATTGAATGGTCGGCACTTTGGCGAGCTTATGCAAGCCTTCCAGCAGCTTGGCTTCATCCTGTGCATTGTTGGGATCTTTGAGGTAAAAGAAAACATGATGGATGAAAAGCTCTTTAATCCTTTCCGGCTCGGCTGCCAGAGGAGTTACAGATGCGAGGGTTGCCAGACCGGCGTTTTGTAAAAATTTCCGTCGTGAATTGTCTTTCATATTCTTTGAAAACTAAATGGCGATAATGCAGATTAGCTATCAAGAATACGACTTCTTCGGCCCTTATCAAAGTTCTAGGCTTGTACCTCCATTTCCTGCCCCAGCCGGACGAGCTCGGTTACAGTCTTCCAGTTCCGGGTGGTTGCAGTGACTTTCAGTTTATTTTCAAAGAAGTTATTAGTGAGTTTTGTGCGGCCATAACCTTCCGGACAGAAGATATAAATCATATTACCTGCTACGATAAATTCGTCAGGCAAAAACTTCCCGGGCTCAATTTTGGCCATTTTAGCGGGATCAGGAGCTTGATACAGAAATGTCGCGTGAAGCTTTGCAACATCCTCATTTCGCGCGTTGACAAATGGATTGTCGTTCAATACCGAAGTTAAAGTTTGCAAACTGACCACTATCGTTTCTACGTCCAGGTCAAGCACCCTTTTGATCGCGTTACTGATCTGCACTGCCAGCTCCGGCTCCGGGATTTTTGTAATGTTAAAAAGTACATTGCCGCTTTGTATATACGTCTTCACATTCTGACAACCAAGATCTGTAAAGAGCTGCGCCAAAACCGGCATCTTGATCATATTCTTCCCGCTCACATTAATCCCGCGGAGCATTGCAATGTAGGTTTTTTCAGGCATTTAGCTTTTGCTCTTATCGAATTTGAAAGGGTACTGCGCCAAAGTTTCTCGCATCTGAGTCAGCTTCTTTTCTAAATTCTTTTGCTCAGAGCTTGTTACCTGACTTTTGCCACCTGGCCGCCCATTTACCCTCTTCGTTTTGGTATTTGCAATTTCCATAATCCACTTGTTTGCCTAATTCAAATATAACTAAACTCTGCTGTATAAAATAAACGCTTGATAATTTGTTCCGATCTCAAAATCCGCCCAATGCGTTTCAACCGCTGGGTTGTCGTCCTGCTTCAATCCCTCTATTCTAAAATTCGTAGGCAGGTCTTTCAAATACTTCGCAATTCCCATTTGATACTTTCTAGTTCGTGAGGGCGTGCTTCCCTGTGCAAAGACGAAGGCTGCCGGATTCTGTTTCAGGAAGTGAAATGTGATGTTAGCAACAGTCGACAGCACTTTGTCAGCATCCTTGTTTTTCAGTTCAATTTTATCATCAATGTCTTCCAGATCAGAGTCCCAGCAACCGAATGCCAGATTGTAGAGCTCGTGGTGCCCTTCGTAGAGTTCTCTTGTAAAGATCACCCGCAGCTCGAATCTGCCACGTGGACCTTTGCTGTAAAACTTAAAAGTACAATCATTTAGCTGATTAACAGGATACCTCGGTAACTTCATGGTGGATTGTGTGCAGGTATATTCAACAAAAAAGCCCCGGCATAACCGGAGCTTCGAGTAGTTATTCCTGCAAGATAAATGCTATTCTGTCTTCGCGTAGGCGGCGGCCAGGTCATTCAAGGAAGCATCTTTCAAATGCTCGGAAGCAATTACCATGCGGTAACGGAATGTAGTTGACTCACCCTTTTTTAGTTTGAAATTGAGTACTTCCTTCCCGTCGCTTAATGCTTTCATTCCAAGCGGGTTTACAGCGAATAAGCCATACCCGCGCGCATGCCAGTAAGCAGGATAGCCTACGTTTTTGGGGTGATCAATGATTGCCACGCTGATATTTTCATCTTTGATCTTGCCAGTCAGGTTGCACCAGATTGCACGTTTTCCCCAAACCGCTTCCCCTTCAATCCCATTGCTATTGCGGTAGTTACCGGTAATTCCCTCATTGTTCATGACAGGTACCTTGGTTGCTATGCCGCTTGCATCGGTGAAAATCTCGGGTTTGTTGGAAGGCAGTTCCAGCTCACGCGCCACACGAATTGCGTACATTCCGTCTTTGATGTCGGGCATTGCCACTTCATCCAGGACAGCAGTCAGTGTAGTGCTGCGGTCGATTAAACGCTGATCGCCTTTGCCACTGAATGTGTACTTGGTAACTTCTTTCAAAGTCAGCGTTCCGTTTTTATCAACCCAATCAGCTGTGACTGTCAGTTCGCCTTTGTCTTTCCCGCTCTTTACCGAAGTAATCCCGGTATGAAGGATTGTACCGTATGCACGTTTTGCATGGTCTACCGCATCTGAATTGTTCCAGTAATCGTTCCCGTTCACATCTTCGTAATTCAGCCAGATACCCACATGATGCGGATGGTCCACCCGCTCGCCAGCCCGCGGATCGAGCGGCCAGCCTCTGGTAATCACCGTACCTTTCGCAGTATGAACAGGATAGAGAACTGCCTTTTTCAAGACGCTTTCTCCCGGATAGTAGTAAGAAGTAAAAGGTTTGCCGTCAATTTTCACCTCCACCTTCTTCTCCTTCTCATTCTTGATCAGATCAACCTTTTGTGCGCTCGCCGCCAGTGCAGTGAGCGACAGTGTGGCCAGTATTAAACCCGTGTTTTTAAATTTCACCGTAAATGCATTTAAGTTGTTGAAACCCAAACAGATCAATACCTAGCTTAAAACAATCTCCTTTTTCTTGTTATCCCAGCTTACGCGCTTGCCCGTATGCAAAGCCTGCGTTGCCATAATGTTGGCTACCGAGTGATTAAACCCAACGCGTGCAGGCGCATTTGACTCTTTGCGGCTGCGGATACATTCCATCCAGTTGCGCATGTGCAGGGAAGTCATCGGATCGGCCCCGGTATTGGCGTCTGTCGCGATTTTATCGCCTGTTTTCAAAGACATTTCCGGCAACAGGTTTGCCTCTAATCCCATCGATTTTGCATCTCTTGCCTTCAAGCCGCCTTCCGGTGTGATTTTGTTGGTATCGAGGTTGATCATACCGCCATTTGAATAGTAGTATTCTTTTACCCCGCCTGCTTCATTGTTAAAACGCGAAGAATAGATCACCTGGAATCCTTTGCTTTTATCATCAAATGGCCCATATTCGAAAGCAGCGCTGAATGTATCTACATTTGTGCGGCCGTCTTTCCAGGTATAAATCCCGCCATTTGCAACCACGTTCCTTGGTGCGTCCAGTCCCGAAAACCAGTGCACCGTATCAATCTGGTGCGCCATCCATTGTCCTGGGATACCCGATGAATATGGATAGAAAAGGCGGAATTCCAGGTAGTAACGCGGGTTCCACTCTACTTTCGGGCGGTTCATCAGGAAGCGCGCCCAGTCTGTATCTTCCTTTCTGATCTGTGACACGAGCTCTTTTCTTCTCCATCTGCCCGGCTGGTTTACATTCCAGGTCATTTCTACCGTAGTAATGTCGCCGAATTTGCCGGATTTGATATATTCATAAGCAGCCCAGTAATTGGGCGCGCTGCGGCGCTGTGAGCCTACCTGTACAATTTGCTTGGAGGCTTCCACCGCTTTCAATGCGACTTTGGCATCTTCCAGTGTTTCGGCAAACGGTTTTTCCACATACACGTCGCGACCGGATTTCACCGCTTCGGCGCAATGCAATGCATGCTGAAAATCGGCAGTACTGATAATCACCGCATCCACATCCTTCCGGCCGAGCAATTCCTCGTTATTACGCGCTTTCACGAATTCATTGGACACATTAGGCTTGCCTTTCATAAATGCTTCCGCCTCGTCGCGCCGACGGTTCCACAGATCGGAAACGCCCATAAACTCGAAATTTAATTCTTTGGCATGATCAGAAAAGCTGGGTGCCAGTGAGCTGCGGAAGCGGTCTGAAAACCCTATGATACCAACACGAACGCGGTCATTCGCACCAAGGATGCGACGGTAGCTGGCTGCACTGAATGCATTCGCACCTACGGCCACACCTGCGGATGCCAGTGCTGTATTTTTGAGAAAATCCCTTCTGGTTGTCATTTTATTAAGAGGTTAATTTGATTGTCAGATCCGATTGCGACGGCAATCAGTTGTAAATAGGACTTGTCAGATTATCTACTGTAATTTTCAATCTTTTTTAAACTGCACTTTATCAAAGCTCACGCACTTTCAAACTGCGGAAAGAAACATTGTCGCCATGATCCTGCAACAGCAGATTTCCCTGCTGCGACATGCCGAATCCTTCGAAATTTTTGAACTTAGAACTCATCACAAAATCCTTGAACTGCGGCGAGCCACGCACGTATTCCACTACTTTGTAGCCATTAAGAAAATGCTGCACGGTACCATCTTTTTGTACCACAATGCGGCCCTGGTTCCATTCTCCGATCTTCTTGACTGAATTCTTGGGTCTGTCGGCTGGTATCACATCGTAAAAAGAAGCAATTGTACGGTTCCCGTTTTTTCCCATTTTCGCATCAGGATGTTTTTCGTCATCGAGCACCTGGTACTCACATCCGATCCCCGACTTACCTTTCGAATTGAATTTCTGGTCTACAAAATACTTCACGCCGCTGTTTGCGCCTTCGGTCAGCTTGAACTCGAATTCAAATTCGAATGCCGGACCGTACAATTTTTTAGTGACGATGTCATTTCCGGTTTCCGATCCGTCGGATTTTGAAATGGTAATGGTACCATCATCGTAGGCCCACCGCTTGGAGGGGAAGTCTGTGCCGCCGTAAGAGCGCCATTGATCCGGTGACTTGCCGTCGTATAACAGTGACCAGCCCTGCGCCTTTTCCGCCGCATCCAATGCATTCGGGATCAGGTTTACAATGCGAATGTTAGAGGCGGGGCTTGGTTTCAGGTTTGTGGTTTGAATGCGGACATTCTTCCAACTCACCTGGGTACCTTCAAGATCTTTGCTTCCTATGGAATGCACTTGCAGACAAATGAAGCCGCTCGGTGTCATATCATCGATCACGTGCGCCACTGCCACGCCATTCAGGAAAGTGCGGATAGAATTTCCGATTGCCTCAATGCGGTATTTGTTCCATTGTTCTTTTTTAAATGCAGTTTTTGCATCCGGATTCAAGTCGAGCGGATAGAGCCAGCCGCGACGCGCTTCATCGTAAATTCCGGCTGAGTAAGCGCGGTCACTTGGGTCAATTTCCACCTGGTAACCGTGGACACGGCCATTCTGATAATCCGGCTTGGACAAGCTTCTGATCTGGATTCCGGAGTTCAGCTTGTTATCTACCTTCACATCTACTTCCAGGATAAAATCGCCGTAATCTTTCTCGGTGGTGAGAAAAGAGTTGGGCGTGCCCATGACAGATGTACCTACAATTGCTCCGTCTTTTACTTCGTATTTAGCTTGCCCATTCAGCTGTTTCCAGCCGGTCAGGTCTTTTCCATTGAAAAGATTCTGCCAGCCGCCTTTCGTTTTCTGGGAGAATGCCGGCGAAAATACCGCCAGCGACAGCAGCCCGATGATGGCAATTTTGATTTTTTTCATTTTAAACAAGAATGGTGATGTAATCAGGACAGACTAGAATAACGTCTTCCCGCTGTAAACATTTAAACGATTTATTTCAATAACTACCCTTACAAAATCAATTTGGACTAGCAAATGCCGCAAAGAAGCTCAGCCAGGGTCTTGAAAACTGAATTTCTTCATTGAATTACAATGGATATTTCAAATTTCCGGTAATATACTTTTTGTTGATCTCGGCACACACAAGTGGCGACTTTTCGGGATCCGGGACACCGTCAAGCTCAACGACAGCCCAACCTTTGAATTTGATTTTTTCAAGCGAAGCAAATACAGCCGGAACATCCACCCTGCCCTGCCCCAGCTCCACAAACTTATAGCCGTTTTTAGTCTCCGCTGGCTTGGTATCCTTCAAATGCAGTGAATGCAGAATGGTTTTGTATTTGACAACTGCATCCTGCGGCTCGCCGCCTCCCTGTTTGTAATGCGCAATATCGAGCAGCAATTTGATGTAGCGCGGGTCCATTGCCTGCACAATCACGTCCACTTCTTCCGGGGTTTCGCCAAGCTGGTTCATGTGGTTGTGGTAAACAGCCTGCACACCCAGATCTGCCGTTTGCTTACCGATCTCATTCATTACCTCCGCCAGCTTCTTCAACTCCTCCGTAGTCGGGAGCCTGTCTTTCGGGCGCAGGCTGTTGGTCAGCTGCAATGCATTTCCGCCCAGCGCCTTCACAAAGCTGGCGTGCGCCACGTGCGTATCGATGGTACTTTGCAACTTCGCTGGATCAGTTTCTACATTGCCACTGGAAAACATCGCCAGTGTCAGGTTGTTTTTTTCCAGAAGCGCTTTCAGCTCCGAAGGTTTGTTGCGGTAAGGCCCGAAGGTATTGGCGCGCAGCTGGATTCCACGGAAGCCAAGACCTGCCAGCTCGGTGATTGCCTGCTCGTCTTTTCCGCCCCAGGTAATGGAAGAATACGCGATCCTGATATCGCCTTTTTTCAGCAGGCATTCAGCCCGGGAGCTGGCCGACAGCAAGGTTGCGGCGGCTATTCCCGCGGTTTTGATGAAATCGCGGCGGTTTGTAGCATTCATGATCTAATATTTGGTCAATGTCGGTTCACATTCATAGACTGTATAAAGAAAGAAAGCCCCTGAACCAGGGACTTTCCTCTTTGATCTTGCATTAAATTATAGGCTGCATTCAAATACTAGTCCCTCAATATCCAGGATTTTGCGGGTATGCAGAAGGTCCGCCTGCTGTACGGTCAATCTGATCCTGTGGAATGGGGCGCAGGTTGTGGAACTCTTTGATATTGGCAGCACCGTCAGGATTGTGCAGCTTTACGCGCTCCACCAGGTTACCCCAACGTTTCAGGTCGAACCAGCGGAACATTTCTCCTGCCAGCTCGCGCTCGCGTTCTTCCATGATGAAGTCCATTGTTGCTTTTGCAGGCGTAATTTCCATTGCAGCTTCTTTACCGGGCCACGCGGCGCGGCGGCGTACTACATTGATGTGCTCGGCAGCTTCCGCATTTTTGCCCTGACGAATCAGTGCCTCCGCGGCAATCAAATGCGTTTCCGCCAAGCGGAACATCAAAAAGTCGCGGCTTCCCTGCTCGTAAGTCCTGTCGGGACGAAGTGCATCGAGGAACTTCCGCAGTACCGGGAACAAATTCGCCTTGTACAAGCTAGGTGTAAGTACCTGGTACGGTCGCTTCGCACGCTCGGCTTCCGACATTTCGTAGCCGGGAATGAAGATCGTTGTATCGCCGGCGGCAAATGTCAGCTCCTTCTTCGAGGTGTCGAAAAGGTTGGTATACTTACCTGGTTTGTTGCTCAGCCAGGTGTCTTTGAAAGTCTTTTTGTAACGAGAATCATTCACGCGATCAGCTGGTGCAAAAACGGTTTCCAACATGTAAGTAGTTGGTTTAAAGCGTTTGAACGGACGACCGTTTTCGGTATCCCGCTGCATTCCTGCCTGGGTATCGTATTCCATCCCGAAATAGAGGTGGGTACGGTTACCAATTCCATTTGTCAATGGATCGGAAGTATACTGCGTCGCGAAAATCACTTCATTATTGATCTCGCCTCCGCCTTGTACCCAAACACTTGCAAAATCAGGCAGCAGGGAGAACGAATAATTTTTGATCACATTCTGTGCGTAAGTTGCCGCTTTCACGAAATCATCCGCTGCTTTGGCCTCCGATGTGCCTTTCGTGAGGTAAACCCTCGCCAGCAAATGCTCCGTCGCCGCCTTAGTAACCCGGCCGTAATCCGAAGTTGCCAGTCCCAGGTCAGGCAATGCAGATTCAAGATCGGAGATGATCTGCGCGTAAATCTCCGGAACCGGCGCACGTGTGAATTCTTTGTTAGCTACCAGATTACCCTTTGTAACAAGAGAAACGGGACCAAACATTTGAACCAAAATAAAATAATGGTGCGCTCTCAAAAATTTTACCTCGGCCACGCGGCGCTTCACAAGAGCCGGATCCAGACCGGTAATATTCGGCGATACATCAATGACAATATTAGCCGTATTGATTGCCGGATAAAAGGCGTTCCAGATTGCATTGGTCACCCCTAGCCTCCCGTCGATCTGCGAGGTGTATTGGTTCACAAACTTAAAAGAACCGTCGGCGCCCATTGTATAAGTATCTGTTCCGAAAATACTTAATGTCATCGCATCCTCAGTTCCATAGTAGTTGCGCAGCGAAGAATACACGCCTTTTACCGCCGCTTCAAAGCCAGCCGGCGTATTGATGTATTCGCTGCCTACCTGCGAGACCGGAGTCTCTTCCAGCAGGTCGCTGCAAGATTGGCTTCCCAATAACAGCGTAGCAGCCAGCAATATTTTAAATCGAAATAATACCTTCATATCTATAATGATTATAATAGTAAGCGACTAGTTGAACTTAGATTTTCAGGTTAATACCAAATGTAATCTGTCTAACAGCCGGTGTCTGGTCAGCGTTGATATCCCCGTCCGTTTCGTTGTCGATCCCTTTATATTTAGTCCTGTATTCTGAGAAGATAAATGGCTGCTGGGCGCTCATGAACACACGCAGACTGCCGATTCTCATTTTCTCCGTCAGCTTGGACGGGAAATTGTATCCCAGGTTGATGTTACGCACTTTAATGAATGTACCGTCAAAATAAAGTACTGTCGAGCGGAACGGAGGAAACTCCTGGCTTTGGTTTGGTCTTGGAAATTCGTTAGTAGGGTTTTCCGGAGTCCAGTAATCAATGTCCAGGTTGTTATAGCGGCCTGCCAATGTCATATTGTCCTGGTGGAACAAGCTGCGGAACATACTTCCGAATCTCGCGAAAACGAAGATCGACAAATCAAATCCTTTGAACTCGAAACGGTTGGTCATACCTGCGGAAAACTTAGGTACCTGCGAGCCCAGGATCACGCGGTCAAATGGATCGATTTTCCCGTCCCCATTTGTATCCTGGATCTTGATCTGACCGGGCGCACTCTGGTATTTCTTAGCCTCTTCTACCTCGTTTAACTGCCAGATACCAATTTTTTTGTAGTCAAAATAAGCGGTAAGCGGCTGCCCGATGAATCTTGCATTGCCGATATCGTCCACTTTTCCATTAAAGAGTTCAAGAATTTTCTCTTTGTTTTTTGTCAACTGAAAATCGGTATTCCAGCGAAGTCCATTTGGTGCATCCACATTCACAGTCGAGAGTGTTAGTTCTATACCTGTGTTGCGGGTACTTCCGACATTACGACGAACCTGGCTGAAACCGCTTGTGATAGGAAGCTGATCGAGCAAAAGCAGGTCTTTCGTATCTGCCTGGTAGTATTCCAAAGAACCAGAAACCCGGCCTTTGAACACACTGAAATCAAGGCCGACGTTGGCGGTAGTGGTAGTTTCCCATTTCAGCAGGGAGTTACCCAGTGAACCCGGTGCATAACCGAAGCCCGCAGCTGTACCGAATGCATAGGAAGTCCTGCTCAACAATGCCTGGGTTTGATATGGATCAATGGCCGTATTACCGGTAGAACCGTAGCTGGCGCGAAGTTTCAATTCATCCACCCAGTTTACATTTTTCAAAAGAGGCTCATTGCTGATATTCCAGCCCAATGCAACCGACGGGAAAAATCCGTATTTCGTATCCGCGCCGAATCGGGAAGATCCATCGTACCGGCCTGTTACTGTAAGCAGATATTTTTCGTTAAAATCATAATTGATACGCGCCATGTAGGAGTTCAGCACCCATTTCCACAATTCAGATCCTACTCCATTGACAATGGATGCCTGCCCCAGATTGTAAAACTGCTGCGATTCTGCGGGTACTCCGGTTACACTGAACTGGTTTCTTTCAAGATCGTCTTTCTGTACCGAATGTAGCAGCGTCACGCCCAGGTTGTGCTTACCTGCAAGCTGCTTGTTATACATCAGGATGTTCTCTAATGTATAGTTGAACTGGTACTCATTGAACTGAAAACCGGTCGGATCTCCGCCCCGCCTTGCATTGGTCTGGCTGCCCACGAATCGGCCGACACGGCGGTTGTTCAAGTCAGGCCCGAAATTGACGCGGTACTTCAACCCTTCCAGGATTGTCCATTCTCCGTAGATACTATTGAAGATCCGGAAACGCTTGGTCAGATCGACCTGCGCTCCTGGTATGATCTCAGCAATCGGGTTGGTTCTCAAACCGTCGGTCGTTGGCAGGAAGATCAATTTCCCATTGTCGTCGTAAGGCTTACCGAGTGGGTTTTCGGCCAGCGCACCGCCGAATGGGTTGAAGTTCTCTCCGTTTCTGGTACTGTATACACCCAATGTAGAAGTCCCGATTTTGATCCTCTTGCTGATCTGGTGATCGAGGTTAATGCGGAAAGTGTAGCGCGTAAAGTCCTGATTGTAGATAATCCCCTTATCATTGAAATAGTTACCTGAAATCGAAAACTGGGTCTTCTCATTTCCACCCTGCAAACCAACCTGGTGACTTTGAATGTGGCCCGGGCGCAGCAGGTAAGACTGATAATCAGTTGTACGGTTGTTCTTGATACCATCCAATTCAATGGGCTCAAACAATTTCGCATCCGCCTCCGCAGTTGCCGGTCCGGCCGGGTAAAGTGGCAGACCAGTCTTAGCGTCAATCACTGCTCTTCTGGATTCGCGCTTGTACTCCGCGAACTCAGGACCATTCATTACATCAATTTTCCCAAGCTCTTTGGAAGAACCGTAGTAACCGTCGTAACTCACAACTGTTTTGCCTGGCTTACCGCGTTTGGTAGTGATCAGTACTACGCCATTTGAACCGCGTGAACCATAGATTGCGGTCGCAGAAGCATCTTTCAAAACTTCCATCGAGGCGATATCATTTGGGTTGAAATCGTCGATATTACCTGCCAGCGGGATTCCGTCCACTACATACAACGGATCATTGGAAGCATTGATCGATCTTCTACCGCGTATCCTCACCGTGGGTCCGGCACCAGGTTTGCTGCTGGCTTGTACCACATCCACTCCCGCCGCCCGGCCTTGCAAAGCCTGACGCGCATTCGTTATAGGTAACTCTCCGATTTCTTTCGATCCGACCGACGAAATCGCGCCGGTTGTCTGACTTTTCTTCTGAGTTCCGTAACCTACCACGACCACTTCTCCCAGCGTTTTCAGATCACTTGCGAGCACGATATCGACCACGCTTCTGTTACCCACTGCAACTTCCTGCGTCACAAATCCCACAGCAGAAAACACGAGCACCCCACCATCGTCGGGCACATCGATCTTAAATGTTCCATCTGCGTCGGTATTGGTACCGTTGCGACTACCTTTTAAAACCACCGATACTCCGGGAATGGGGATATTGTCTTCTGCCGCCAGGATTTTCCCGGTTACGGTGCGATCGATTGCCGCGACCACTTTTTCCGCAGGCCGCACGGCAAGCGCCTGGCCAGTAAAGCCAGTAACAATGATACCCATCATTGTTAGCTTCCTAAGTATCTGACCAACAGTTGTAAAGTTTTTTTTCATACGCTTACATGATTTTTCATTAAGGTTTATTTAAATAATTAATCGACGGTTTTCCGGCACAATACCCCTACAAGAAAAAGTAAATTTTTTCTTGAAATATTTATTTAATATAAACAGGTGGTGACTTGTAAGGATTCAGGATACTTGGGGCGGAGATCTTTGAGTGCACTTTTGAACAATTTTAATAACCATATTTTTTAAACTTAAAGTACAATCTGAAACTCAGCATCAGGATAGAGATAAGGCAAGAAAAACGGAAATAATCAGGGAAGTTTATTTATGCAATCGTTGTCGGGAACGTTGTCAAGATAGACATTTACAAATGTTTTATTGTAAAATTTTACCATATAGTACAAAAATATATACATATAATCCCGAAAGTTAATGTACATAAATTGAACTATTTCAAGAAATAGTTTTAAAAGAAGAGATCAGATAGTATGCTCGCGCTTGGGAAAAGCTGCTATTTACGAAGCTGCTTACCAGGGAGAGACTTGATGTGCTTAGCGGCTGCTAAAAATGAAGTAGAATAAAAAAAAAAGAAAGGTCACAGACATCAGGATCAGAATGATGCTTCTTGCAATGGAGTTACTACCTGAAATTTCTCCGGTAGATTTTTTTGCTTCACGATCACTGATCATATCCAGAGAGCTGCGAATTCTTCCCCAGATGGAATTCACTTCCTGGCTGGTAAGTGACTCCGGCTTCCAGTCCGACGCGATGAGTACCAGCTCCCGCGCCTTTTCCACAGTTTCCTGCCTGGATGGATACTTGATAATCCAGTTTTCCCAGAACGAACGAATAGCCTGGTCATCCGGGAAACGCACCCAGCGAATGAAGAGGTTTTCCATCGCCAACTCCTCAGCCGATAACTCTGAAAACGGTTTCATTTTTGCAGCGCGTTAAGGTTTACAGCTTTTCAAAAATTAAATCAACGCAATGCGTCTGTATTAATTCTCTGTTAAGCTTTTGATCAAAAAAGAGGCCCGTCAGCTGTTTATACTCACTGCAAAACGGTCTTCTGCTACCAACCTGGACTAAACGCTCGCCAAAACCGCGCAAACTTTTTCCCGCTAAAACATATATCCTGCCGCGGTTGTCAGTCATAGCATTGATTGCACCAACCAGCAGGCTTATGAGACAGCTACTTCATTCAATTATTGTGGTTTTAGTGTTGCAGCAAGCGGCAGCAGCACAGAACAAGTTACTTTGGAACGGAGAAAATACCGGAACCACCAATTGTACCACAGCTTACGGCTCGATACTGTCGGGCCCGGACGCGCACGAAGGCGATTATTACTTCCGGGCAGAACCCGACAATTCGCATTCTCCCCGCATTGCATTCAATTGTACTGGCATGTGGCGGGCTGATATTTCGAGGTTTGACGAGCTCCGCTTTTTTATCAAATCCAGCAAACCCGGACAAACCACTTCCATTCGCTTTACCACGTATTTCGCCAAGGGAAATTGGGTAGACTTGCAGCCGTACCTGCAGGGGGGCGGAGCTATCGGTACTGATTACCAGGAGGTAATAGTTCCGTTGAAAGCCCTGAAAACAGAAACTTACAATCTGGGCTCCATTGAATTTCTTGAATTCGGGACTTCGGCCGCTCAGGTGATGTTTTATGTGGATGATATCTCCCTTCGCGACCAAACACCGCCCAAGATTACATTTGAGCCCGTATCAAACCAGGTCGCCAAACTCCACATCAGCGAGCGACCGGACAAGGAAACGTGCTACACTTTAACGAATTACAGCATCAGCAGCCCCACAGATCCGGATTATCAAAGCGCTGCACATCCTGTCAAAATAGGCCGACATTCGTTTGTGACGGCGCTGGCGCCACAGTCGGGAAGTGCGATCGTACAGCATGAGCTGTTTCTGATTTTCGACAAACCGCTGACCAATGGCGCTGCTTACACCTTGCAGGTTTCAGAGCTCAGAGATCCTGCCGGTAACACAGGCACATTCGACACCACATTCACATTTTCGGATCATGTAGCTCTGGGAAACGTGAAGGTGAATCAGGTCGGATATCTGCCGAATAGCCCAAAGCTGGCTAGGTTCGGCAATTTCCTGGGCGATGCAGGGCCGCTTTCCATTGATACCATGAGCCCGCCCGGTTTTAAGATTTTTAATGAGCAAGACGAAGTTGTTTTTGAAGGAGCTAGTAATTTCCTGAAAATCGACCCACTTTTTAGCGGAGAAATGGTCTTTGAGCTTGATTTTTCCTCATTCACTACACCCGGAAAATACTATATATATGTTGCTGGTCTGGGCAGGTCAGAAAGTTTCGAGATCAAGCCGGATATTTACAATGAAACCTACTTTCATACCGCCCGCGGGCTTTTCTTTCAGAGAGCCGGCACGCTGAATCAGGCAAATGCAGGAGAATGGGCGAGAAATGGTCTGCCAGGCGGGGAAGCTGAGATACATGCAAGCCACATTAATTCCCCGCTTTACAGCGACACAGATTTCGCCCCCGGAACAAAAATCCCGATGCAGGGCGGCTGGCTCGATGCGGGTGATTATGGCAGGTACGTACCTACTGCCGCCAGCGCGGTGTTCGCCCTATTTACTGCATTTGAACTGTATCCGGAAAAATTCCCTGATTCCCACCTCAACATTCCTGAAAGCGGAAACCAGATCCCAGACATACTGGATGAAGCTAAATACGAGCTCGATTGGCTGAAACAAATGCAGGCGCCTGACGGCGGCGTTTACTTCCGGGTTACACCAGCGCTATGGTCGACCGGGCTGCCTGAACAGGAGACGAAGACGCTTTTTGTTTCTGAGAAAACGACACAATCAACTGCGATGTTCGCTGCTGTAATGGCGATGGCTTACCGGAACCTGAAAAAGTTCTTTCCGGTGTATGCAGATTCCTGTCTTGAAAGGGCCACCAAAGCCTGGGCCTTTTTGGCAGCGCATCCGCAGGCGTCAGCGCCAGTGAGCGTTCCAGGCATTTCAGCCGGCCCCTACCCTGATCCCGAAGATCGTGACAACCGCGCCTGGGCTGCTGCGGAATTATACAAAGCAACGGGCCAGGTAGGCTACAATGCAGATTTCCTGAGCCTTTACAGCCAGATACCACACGAGTTTCACGCAACAATGAGCTGGCAGCAGCATACCATGAAAGCCGCGTGGGCTTATGCAACCACGAAGTTTGCGACGGATGGGACGATTGTCGCAGAGTTCAAAGAAAAGCTGGAAACGGAAGTTTTGGCCAGCTACTACGACCGTACCATGAACATTCACGCGTACCGAGGCGCTTACCATCCTTTTAAGAATTATATAGGCTACGGTACATTCGGAATGGCGCAGAGCTATGCATTTGATTACATCATGTTCAGCTATTTACTTCAAAAACCTGAACTGCTGGACCTTGCCAAAATACAGATCGACATTCCGTTAGGCAACAATCCATTGTCCAAAACCTTTATTACAGGCGCTGGCAAGAATACCCCACGCGCTCCGCTGCATTGGTCAACCATCACAAGCCAGTTTGCAGCGCCCGTGCCCGGCGTACCTGTTTTCGGACCGGCAGCCTCGCTGGTGATGAACCGGCCTTCGAGCTTCGCAATCCAGGATTCGTTGAACAGGTACCCTTATGGATTCAAAAAAGAAGATCCTTATCCAGTTTTACGCAGGTATACCGATGCGCGGGAAGCAGTTGAGATGTCGGAATTTACGGTACAGGAAATGGCGGTAACCGCCGCTGTCTTTGCGTTTTTCAGTTCTGTGGTAAATGGCGCGCTGCCTGTGCGGCTGCTCAGCTTTCATGTACGTTCAAAGAATTGCCAGACTAACCTGGAATGGGTGACGGCCGAAGAAGCGAATGCAGATTACTTTGCAGTCGAGCGAAGCGCCGACTCCCGGCACTTTACGGAGATTGGAAAGGTAAAGGCAGCCGGGGAAAGCAGCAAGAACCTGACCTACCGATTTGCGGATCCTGAGCCTGAGCGACAAAATTACTATCGTCTCAAACAGGTTGACTTCGATGGAAAAACAACCATTTCGGCAATCCGCTTCTCCGCGCAGCGATGCGATCCGAAGTTCGAGCTTGCCTATGTGGAACGCAGCGTTTTCAAGCTTAATGCACAACCGTCAGAAAACAGCAAGAGTGATTTACTGACGGGCACCCTATACGACATTTCAGGGGCTAAAAGGCATTCATTCAAAGTAAATCCGACAGGCTCAACCTACTTTCAGGGCAATGCATTACATCCCGGTATTTACATTTTAAAGGTTCAAAATGGAGCGCAAGAGCCCGTCTTTACCGAAAAATTAATTATATACTAATCTTGCACATTGGCCAATACCATAAAATAATCCATGGTTCCATTCGCAATTCCTGCATGATCAGCCAGTCAGATTTGTACCTAATTTGACCCGGCACACTAAACTCATCATGGACTTGCATCACGAATCAGACCTTTGCGAGGAAACACTTCTGGAGTTGGTAAAAGCAGACAGCAGTTCTGCTTTTACAGCTTTCTACATCGCTTATCACGACAAGATCTTCGGCTATGCGCATAAGCTTACCCAGTCGAGAGAGCAGGCGCAGGATATTGCGCAGGATGTCTTTTTAAAAATGTGGGAGAACAAGAAGAGCCTCTCGAAAGTAAAACATGTAAAAAGGTATTTGTACACGATCTGCCGAAACACCTCGCTGACCATGCAGACGCGTGCCGCGTGCGAGCAGCGGATTAAAGAACAGCTGGGAGCTGAAATCCAACCGTTTTACGCAGAAGTTGAACAATCGCCGCGCAATGAAAAACAGGAGCTGCTGCTAAAACTGGCCATTAAGCAGCTGCCTCCGCGGCGGCGGCGCATTTTCTGGCTTTGTAAAATAGAGGGAAAAAGTCACCGCGAGGTCGCCGGAGAACTGGGTGTGAGCACTGGTACAATCAATGATCATATCGTGAAAGCGACGAGGGCAATCCGTAAATTTATTTACCTTTGCGGCTCATTTCAGGAGACTTAGTACAACAATTATACAATGACCTCGCATCAAATACGTCAGGCTTTTCTCGATTTTTTCCGCAGTAAGCAACACCTCATCGTGCCTTCGGCTCCATTGGTAGCCAAAAATGATCCCACGCTGATGTTCAACAACTCGGGAATGGCGCAGTTTAAAGACTTTTTTTTAGGGAATGGAACACCGCCTTCCAGGAGAATTGCCGACACGCAGAAATGCTTGCGTGTATCCGGTAAACACAATGACTTGGAGGACGTTGGCTTCGATACCTATCATCACACCATGTTCGAAATGCTCGGAAACTGGTCGTTTGGTGATTATTTCAAAAAAGAGGCGATCGCCTGGGCGTGGGAGCTTTTGACAGAGGTCTACAAGCTGCCGAAAGACAGGCTGTATGTTTCCGTTTTCGAAGGCGATGCAAGTGATGGTGTGCCTTTCGATCAGGAAGCGTGGGATTTGTGGAAGGGCATTGTTGGTGAGGATCGCATTATTCTCGGTAACAAAAAAGATAACTTCTGGGAAATGGGCGATACCGGTCCCTGCGGTCCGTGCTCCGAAATTCACGTTGATTTAAGAAGTCCTGCAGAAGTTGCAGAGGTTTCGGGTAAGTTGCTGGTTAACAATGACCATCCGCAGGTTGTCGAGATATGGAACCTGGTATTCATGCAATTCGAGCGAAAAGCCGACGGTTCTTTGATTCCGCTTCCTGCCACGCACGTCGATACCGGAATGGGCTTCGAGCGGCTTTGCATGGCGATCCAGCAAAAAACTTCCAATTACGATACTGACGTTTTCCAGAATACCATTCAGGTTTTGGAAACACTTTCAGGCAAAAAGTACGGATCAGGTGAAGAGCCTTTTGCGGATATTGCCATGCGCGTGATTTCAGATCACATTCGCGCAGTCGCATTTGCGATTACCGACGGCCAGCTACCTTCCAATGTGAAGGCTGGCTACGTAATCCGCAGGATCCTGCGCCGCGCAGTTCGCTACGGATACTCCTATCTCGGCTTTCAGGAGCCATTTTTCTACAAGCTGGTCGCAGTGCTGGCCGATCAGTTTAAGGATGTTTTTACCGAACTGAAAGCACAGGAAGAATTTGTGGCAAAGGTGATTTTGGAAGAAGAAAAAAGCTTCCTGCGTACACTTGAATCCGGGTTGAAAAGACTGGATTCGATCACGGCTACATTGAAAGGCAAAGGAATTAACACAATACCGGGCGACGAGGTTTTTGAATTGAGCGACACATTCGGTTTCCCTGTTGACCTTACTGCATTGATCGCGAGAGAAAAAGGCTTGCTGATCGACGAAGCAGGATTTCAGGAGGCGCTGGCAGAACAGAAAAAACGATCGCGCCAGGATGCCGCCAAAGAAGCTACGGACTGGATTGAAGTAAGAGAAGCTGACGGCATTGAATTCCTGGGTTACGATTTTGAAGAAACCCACAGCCACATTGTCAAATACAGAAAAGTAAAGACCAAAACAGGCGAAGAATACCACATTGTATTGGATCGCACTCCTTTTTACGCCGAAATGGGCGGGCAGGTTGGAGATACCGGCGTAATTCTGGTAAATGGAGGGGAGATAGCGAATGGAGGAAAAACCATCCGAATCGTTGATACCAAGAAGGAAAACGATCTTTTTGTTCACATTTCACGTGACAAGCAACTGGATGAGATTTTGCAGAATGCGGGTATTGTGACCGCGAGAATTGACACTGGCCGCCGCGCGAAAATAGAATCAAACCATTCGGCGACGCACTTGATGTTGTCGGCGATGCGGGAGGTGCTTGGCTCGCATGTAGGTCAGAAAGGATCTTTCCTGAACGATGAAGTATTGCGATTTGACTTTTCGCATTTCACGAAAGTAACTGACGAAGAACTCGCGAAAATTGAGGATCGCGTTAATGAAAAGATCCGAGAAAATATCGCGTTGGAAGAGCGCCGCAACGTACCGATCCAGCAAGCGCTGAATGAAGGCGCTACTGCTACATTCGGAGAAAAATATGGTGATTTTGTTCGATTGATCATCTTTGATCCAAGCTATTCTTTTGAGCTGTGCGGTGGTACGCACGTACCATCTACCGGTCAGATCGGTGTATTTAAGTTTGTTTCCGAAGGATCAGTTTCAGCGGGTGTTCGCCGGGTGGAAGCTGTTACTGGCGAAAAAGCACTGGAACTGCTGCGTGCGCAAGAGGCTGTTTTGACTAAAATCAAAGACCTGCTGAAAAATCCAACCGACCTGGTTAAAGCGGTGGAAAGCCTGATTGACGAGCGTACTGCATTACAGAAAAAAATTACCTATCTCGAAAACGAGAAGATACAGTCGCTTAAAGCTGCGTTGATTGAGAACATGGAGACGCACAGGACATTTAACCTGATTGTAGAAAAGGTAAGCGTACCATCAGCTGACTCATTGAAGCAGCTTTCGTACGAGCTCCGCGACCAGGTTGAAAATCTGATTGCTGTTTTCGGTGCGGAGATCGGCGGCAAACCTCAGCTTTCAGTGTTTATTGCTGAAAATATTGTGCAGGAAACCGGGTTAAATGCAGGTAAGATTGTGAAAGAGCTGGCGCAGGAAATTCGCGGCGGCGGCGGCGGTCAGCCGTTTTTTGCAACTGCCGGCGGATCAGACGCTTCCGGCCTTGACAATGCACTTGCAAAAGCAAAAGGTCTGTTTTAAAAAGTATCAACACATAAAATGCAAAAGAGCGGATCTGGTTAGATACCGCTCTTTTTTTTGCAGCGTGTCTTTACGCAACGTTGAGTATAAATCTTATGTTTTGAGCTGCCCGCGTATTTCTCCTGCTGGTTATTCTCATTATAACAAAAATGATACCCCCGCCTGGTCAGACCAACAAACAACTGGTTATGAGAAAATTGATATTTTGATAGCAAGGCAGGTGATTGTAGATAAGTGCTACCTTCTGCTGAATTTTACAACAATTTGGAGTAAAGAAACAAGTTGGGCTACAAGACAAGCTGTACGCCTACATTAAATCCGAGGTATAGCCCCTGGAAGTTCTCAGACTTTTTACCCTTCCAGAGATACTTGTTAACAAAGCTGAACTCCTCGCCGCGCTCGTGAGTTGCGTAGTTGATCGTGGGCCCTGCAAAGATCTCGAAGCGGCTTCCTGCCCTGTATGCAGGCAAAATGCGGATTGAATTCTTAAAGAAGTTACCTCCATGGAAGTCTGAAAGTGACTGGCTCACTGCTTCCAGGTTGATCCGAAATTGCTGTGCAATACCAATATGTGCCCCCAATCCCGCCTCCACTGCATACAAAGGCTTATCATTGTCTTTCAGGTTGTATCCTACTCCTGCGATCCCGTACAAAACTTTCCCTCCGGAGCGGAACGATGCAATGCCTGTCATGGATTCGTCTAATGTGAAGGCAATGGATTTCTCTCCATTTTTGACAAAATTGAACAATGCAATCGGGTAATCGCTGCTGTCGGCAATATTGATCAAACCTGCTAATTGGACACCTTTTACTTTCCTGGCGATGTTGATGAAACCGGAGATCTGTCCATTGGTCGTTCCTGCTTTGTTGAGGAAGCCGGCTACTTGTACCCCCTGTGCGCTGTCTTTGACAATATTGGTGAAACCGGCGATTTGCGTCGAGTTCGATTTGCCCGACAAGTTCATAAACCCGGCGATCTGCGCGCCGCCTGCTTTCTCTTTAACCACATTGGAAAAACCTGCTATCTGCATTCCCTGAGCCGATTTCCCGATGACATTTACTGCACCCGCGATTTGAGCGCCCTTTGCTGATCCTCCGATCACATTGGCAGCACCCGCAATTTGTGCCCCGCTCGCGTCCCTCTTGATCACGTTGGCAGCACCGGCGATTGCAGCACCAGTTTCATTCGCTGATAAGCCGGCTATGACGTGCAATGAAAAGTGGTTGGTATACTCAGCGGCGCGTTGTCCGTTTGAACTAATCGGATATATTAAACCCACGTGAGCGAGGGAAGTAGTGTCTTTCTGAGCGATTGCGTTTGTTGATAAGTTAGCTACTATCACGCTGATGATTAATGCTTTGAACAGTATTGCTAATGGAGTTTTCATGATAATGTATTTAAAACAGATGATTCAAATACATACAGCCAGTCGCGATGAATTCAATTGCAGGCCTTCAATGCTCTGTCGCCGCCGTATGTACAATACTGACAACGCGAAGGCGGGAAACCCTAAAAAGTTGGGGAGATTTTTTTTAAAAAATATAGCAGAATACTTGCTGGCAGTGAAAAGCTATAGCCTCCCATAGCGCCAGCTAATACCGCCTTGCCAGCCCAGCCACGAAGTTACTTTGTCGCTCAGTTGGCTGGAAGGATAGTTTTTCGGGGGGTAGGACTTGTAGCCCAGGTTGCCTTCTTTTTGGTGATCGTAAAGCAAAGAGTAAGCTGGCCCGGCGAAAATAACAATCCGCTTCGAAGGCTTCCAGGTGACAGCTGCCTGGAAGCGACTTAAAGAAGGCGTATTTTCCCAATCACCCTGAAACATGTTCAGACTGACGAGCTCAGTAAAAAACCCGAATTTCCTGAATGGGAAAAACTCTTTGCCCAATCCTGCGCCGAACTGGTAGGTTCGCTTTTCAGCACCCGTATTCATTCCGGCAGTGAGAATGCTGTAAAAACGGTGCGTGCCCATTTTCCAGGCCAGGTTGAATGGCGCTGTTTCCATTGCGAAAACCGAGATATTCGATGTACTTTTTCGGATGATATTGATCAGTCCCAAGCT
This sequence comes from Dyadobacter crusticola DSM 16708, assembly GCF_000701505.1. GTDB lineage: Bacteria > Bacteroidota > Bacteroidia > Cytophagales > Spirosomataceae > Dyadobacter > Dyadobacter crusticola. Next base: position 151,303 of record NZ_JNJB01000013.1, read on the forward strand.
GGCGCCCGACGAACTATCCGCAATATTGATTATACCCAACTGGAAGCCTTTCAGGTTTTTGGTATAATTAATAGGCGCAAGCTGCATGCCACGCGCCTCAGCACCAGCAACATTCAAACCTCCCGCGATCTGCATTCCCGACATCGTATCCTTCACATAATTAGCCGCGCCTGCTACCTGGCCCCCATTGAAGTTATCCGAAGCCTGATTGTACGCCCCGGCGATCTGAGTACCCCTGCTCGCTCCTTCAACCAAATTAAATGCGCCGGAAATCTGCGCGCCGCCCATTCCTGCACGGGCGCGACTTAGAAAGCCGCTGATCTGTGCGCCTTCCATACGCTTTTTGACAATTCCACTAAACCCTGAAACCTGTACGCCGCTCAGCGAATCGATGATCTGATTGTGAAAACCTGCGACCTGCGCACCATCCACTTTGCCGGATACCACATTGAATACACCCGCTATTTGCAGATATCGTACATTCTGACGGGAAATGTTAAAGCCGCCCGCGATCTCAGCTCCGTTGACACCGGCAGTATATCCACCCAAAATATTGAGAGAAAACTTGTTAACAACCTGCGGACTCATTCTTCCGTGCGTTCCCAAACCCGGTGTGAGAGAAGCCTGATACGGTAATGCCACAAAAAACCGGCTGATATTTCGGCTTTGCATACGCGTTCTGGCCGACAGGAACAACCTTCCCAGCCAAGTTGATTCTCCTTCTGAGTAGCGAACAATCAGCGGATCGAGGTCTACGGCTTTTTGATTGACCAACACCCGTATTTCCGTTTTTCCCGGATAATCAAAAACGATCGTAGTATCCGCGTAGCCTACCTTACTTACCACCACATTCACCGGAAATGAGCGTTCTCTTACTTTCAAACGAAAACGTCCGTCATCTTCCGACATGGTCGATATCAGTAGTTGCCGCGAGTAGACGCTCGCATAATCCACAGGTGCATTGGTTTCCTGGTCAATAATATAGCCGGTCAGAACGACCGACTTGTCGCGTGCTGCCGGAAGTATGATCAGATAATCTCCTTTTTCCTTGTACTGGTATTTATCTCCAAAAAGCTGGAAAAGAACATCTCGTACCGGCTTTTGGCTCACATTCAGGCTTACCAGACTATCGCCGGAAATAATGTTGCTGTTGTATGAAAAGTAAAAGTTGCCCTGGACACCTATTGTCTTCAAAACCTCGGAAACCGGTTGCCCTTTCACAGAAATGGCAACCGGTTTGTTAAGTAATTGCTGGGCAAAGCTTGTAAGAGGAATTACAATGAGAATAATCGCCAGCTGTAAAGTACGAATGAAGCTAAAAGTCAAATTCATTCCGAAAGATAAGGGCTATTTCAAAATGATCTGCTTTTCCTTAGTTTGCGCGTCGATCCCGAAAGTTTCGCTGATCACGGCGATGATATTTTCTAATGATTTTTGCTCAAAAGTGGTATTGATCGCCAGGTTACGGATCTTCTCGTTTTCAATTACAATATCGGCATCATAAGCTTCATTCAGAATTTCAACCAGTCGCCAGAGCGGCGTGTCGTCGCAGACAAGCTTGTTGGTCCGGTAGTATTTGTAAAATTCATCTTCCGATTCCTGCTTCACCAGATCTCTCGTTTCGTGAGATGCAGTGACTTTTTCCCTTGGTTTCACCTTAACCTTTTTTGCATGCTGCGCCACTTCCACAAGTCCGGTTTCCACGATCACTTCCGTTTGCTTTGCATTGTCCTTTACATTGAATGAAGTACCCACAACGCGCACCGTCACATCGTTGACCGAGATAATAAATGGCTTGCTTTTGTCTGGCTCTACATTGAAAAACGCCTCTCCCGTCAGCGCTACCTGCCTGCTCGCGCCTTTGAATTCTTTCGGGTAAGAAATAGAAGAGTTGCGGTTCAAGGTTACCACAGAACCGTCGGGTAAAGTATCTGTCAGCGGTTGCTCTCCCGAGCTCATCGTGATCTGCTGGGTTTGATGCTGATTCTGAACCAACATATAGGTTAGCCAGCCTGCACAAACTGCAAACATAATACTCGCGGCGATCCGGAATAGCGAGAAACCGGATTTTGAATGCAATGGTATAATCCGCTCAGGCTCCTGCTGCGACTTGCTTACACGATTTTTGAACCTTTCCCAGGCCGCATTTTCATCTACCTGACTGACTCTTTCGAGCTGTTTGCTCTCATTCCAGATCAGTTCGAAGTGTTCAAAATAACGCAGGTTATCATCGCTGTCCGATAACCACTGATTGATTTCCATTTGTTCGGCGACCGAGGCTTCATCAAGCAGCGACTTGACGAGCAGATCATCTATTGGCCGGTCTAATTCTTGTTTCATGACTGGTTAACTAAGAAAAAATATGAGGAATGACGCTGGCAGAAAGTCGACCAGCTTTAATCTTAAAAGGCGCAATGCTTTGCCCATTTGGTTTTCAACGGTTTTGACGGGCAAGTCAAGCCGCTCGGCTATCTCCTGGTATTTCAGCTCTTCGAAGCGTGACATCTGGAAAATGGTCCTGCATTTCTCAGGAAGTTCCTTCAATGCGCTATCCAGCCTTCGTTCCAGTTCTGCGAGCTCAATGCCGTGAGACGCATTTTCGGTGTGGCTCGTTTGGTGGACCGCGTACGATTGATAAGCATCGCGCACCTTCAAATGCTTGATATAGTTCAGACTTTCGTGGTAGACGGAACGATACAGATAGCCGCTCAGCGATTCGCGGATTTCAAGCTGCTCAGCTTTTTCCCAAAGCCGGCAGAAGACATTCTGTACCATTTCTTCTGCCATGAAATCGTCTCGCAGGATCGTACAGGCGTAAGCATGAAGTCCTTTAAAGTGTTTTTTGAAAATCCGCTCAAACTCCGACTCCCTGTCCCTGCTCAGAATTGTTGCATGATCGGCTATGGCTGCATCCATTGCATTGATTGATTTAAAAATAGAAAAGCGCCCGACTTGGGTTGTTCATTGAAATGACAACCAGTCGGGCGCTTACCCTAATTTTCCAGGAAGAAATTGTTACTTAGTTCTTCTTTGCTTTCGTGGAATCCGCCTTGTTTGATTTGTAGCGTTTATCCGGCGTTCCGTCCTTTTTCAAGTTCTTGTTCGCATACCTTTTATCCGGCATGGTGTCCTTGTTCATTTTAACTGCTGTTTTATCCTGATCCTGCGCCGCTTTTTGCGCCATAGTGGGACCGGCAAATGCAAGAAACGCCAGAAGGATAAGTGCTTTCAGATTTTTCATAATTAGAAATGTAAAGTGAGCGATAGTTTCTGAGCAAGATATAAGCAAAATCTATTCCTAACTTCGCAACATAGATTTTCTAAGCAATCCATGAACATCCAGCAACTGGAATATATTGTCGCCGTGGACAATTACCGGCATTTCGTGCAGGCAGCTGAGCATTGCAATGTTACGCAACCTACTTTGTCAATGATGATACGGAAGCTGGAAGAAGAACTTTCCGTAAAGATCTTCGACCGTACGAAACAACCTATCGTACCAACCGGAATCGGCCGCGAGATTATAGATCAGGCCAAAACCATCTTACGCGAAACCTCACGGATGAACGAGATAGCCAAGCATTTCAATGGCGATCTTTCCGGAGAGCTGCGCGTGGGAGTAATCCCGACCATTGCACCTTACCTGCTGCCGCATTTCGTAAATCCATTTATAGCGGAATATCCCGATATCAAGCTGCACGTTTCCGAAATGATCACTGAGAAGATTATTTCAGAGCTAAAAATGGGCAATCTCGACGTGGGCATTATCGCTTCTCTATCGGAAGAGAGCAGCTTGCAGGAGCTACCTTTATATAAGGAACGGTTTTTCGCATTTGTTTCCGAAAACACAGACTTGTATAATAAGCAATACATTTTACCAACGGATATAGAGCCAAATGATCTCTGGCTGCTTGAAGAGGGACATTGTTTCAGGACCCAGATCCAGCGCCTCTGCGAACTGAGCCGGAACAGTCAGTTTGGAAGCAGTTTCAGCTATCGCTCGGGCAGTATGGAAACCTTGATCAGATTGGTTGAGCGAAATGGCGGCATCACAATTTTGCCTGAAATGGCAGTTATGGAGCTTTCCGATGAACGAAAAAAACACATTCGCAACTTCCGCTTCCCCGAGCCAGCCCGCGAAGTCTGTCTGATCGTCAACCGCGAGCAAATGAAAACCAGGTTAATCGACGCCTTGAAGCAAGGGATTATCAATCATCTTCCGGCAGAGATTTACCAGCAGGAACATGTGTTGAAGGTGTTTTAGTTAGAGTTCATGAGTTTAGAGTTCATGAGTTTGAAGTTCGAAGTTTGAAGTCCGAAGTCTGAGGTTTGAAGTTTAATCTACGCCCCTCCTACTCTCGTCTTCCTTCCCACCAAATAAGCTTCCATTTTCCCCAAATCAAATGCATTGAACGTCATATCCTTTGTTAGTCCGCCTTTTCTGGCGTTTGCTACGCCGTAGTGCATATCCTGGTAACCTTCCATTGCGTGGGCGTCGGGATTGATGCTGAGTAAGACGCCTTTTTCCATGCAATACGAAATCCAGCGCCAGTCAATATCCAGCCGCCAGGGTGATGCATTGATTTCAATCACAACCTGGTTTGCAGCGCAGGCATCTATAATCATTTTATGATCAATGGGATAACCTTCACGTGAAAGCAGGAGTCGGCCTGTCGGGTGACCAAGTATCGTGGTATATGGATTTTCAATGGCTTTCAACAAACGTGCTGTCGCCTTTTCCTGTGACATCGTCAGGTTACTGTGCACAGACGCGACAATGTAGTCGAAAGAAGCAAGTATATCTGTCGGGTAGTCGAGCGAGCCGTCGCCCAGGATATCGGATTCAATGCCTTTTAATATCTTGAATGGTTTGGCCGGGTTTTCTGCGGCAAAGCGTGCATTTAGTTTTTCAATTTCCTGATGCTGGCTGATTACCTGCTCAATGGAAAGTCCCTGCGCATAAACGGCAGTCTGCGAGTGATCGGCAATTCCAAGATATTCAAAACCGAGGTCCCGGCAATGCACCGCCATTTGCTCCAATGTATGCTGCCCGTCGGAGTAAGTACTGTGGTTATGCAGGATACCGCGGAGATCGTCCCAGGTTACCAGCTCTTCGGTTTTATGTTTTTCGGCCCAGATAAATTCCTCAGCGCCTTCACGCATTTCGGGTACTATATATGGAAATCCCGCTTTTTCGTAGATAGCTGCCTCAGAATCGGCACTTTCATAATAAGCCTGCCGCCAGATCGATGTGCCGGAAGCATTTTGAAAACCTAGATGTTCCGCGTCTGCAGTTTCAAGAAACAGCTCATTGATCGCGCGCTCAGGTTTTACGGCTACAATTTCAACTGCCACTGCTACATCCTGAACATTACCCCGCCACACAAATGGCGAAGATTTCTTTTCATTCTGCACCAGCCAGTCAATTTCACCGATTGTATTTTGTAACAAAGCAGGCGAATCTGTCACTGCCAGAATGCGGATCGTATCGACAATCTCCGACTTGCGACGGATATCCCCCGCTGCTTCCACCGGCTCAAACGTTTTCCTTAACTCGGCGATAATCGCATTAGCTACGGACTCTGCTTTATCCATTCTAAGCTTTCCGGCCTGATCTTTCAGGAAAGCGAGCGAGTCGAGTATTTTCTGCTGGATACTTCCCCCAAAACCTTTCAGCTTTGCGACAGCCCCATTCAAGCATGCGAGTTCCAGCTCGTGCAGGTTATCGATGCCCAGCTCCTTCCAGAGCACAGCGATTTTTTTCGGCCCGATTCCCTTGATATTGAACATTTCCATTACTCCCAGCGGCGTATTGCTGATCAGCTCTTCCAACTCCGGGAATGTGCCTGTGCGGGCGATCTGCGCGATTTTACCGGCAGTACTTTTTCCAACACCCTGCAATTTGGTGAGTTCGGCCTCGCTCATATTTTGCAGCTCGCCTTCCTTGTATTTGTCGAGGTAAAATGCAGCTACCGAATAGCCTTTGATTTTGAACGGATCTGCACCGTGCAGTTCGAGCAATTTGGCAGTAAGTTCAAGGATCTCGACAATTTCGGAGTTGCTCATAGGATGTATATCAAAGGAATGTTCTGCGAATTAAAAAGTATGTACCAGCATTTGCAAATCAATCGCCGCTTACCTCGGCACCGAAAGTGTCTCAGTAGTTATTTTATCGGTCTGACTTACCTAGTAGATCCGGCCTGCGCGCGGAACTGAGTTGTTTTAATGCAATAAAATCCGGCAGATAGCCCATTTGAACAAAACCGCAGTTAAATCAAAAACTTACCTTTTTATACCCGATGAACATTGAACAATTAAAAAGCTACCGAGCCGAAATTCACAACCATTTGACAAATGAACTTTTACCGTTCTGGGAAACTCGATGTGTTGACAAAGAAAACGGCGGATTTATCACACACTTCGACAATGCAGGTAATGATTCAGGCGAAGATGAAAAATCATTGATCGCGCAAACCCGCACTGTCTTTACATTTTCGTCTGCGCACCGGGCAGGTTACGGCGAGGGAAGATATGTAGAAATAGCCAGGCACGGCGTCGATTTTCTGATTGATAAAATGTGGGATAAGGAACACGGTGGTTTTTACTGGTTAATGGACCGCAAAGGCAATGTTAAAATTGACGAAAAGATCATTTACGGTCATAGTTTCGCGATGTACAGCCTGGCCGAGTACACGCTCGCCACAGGCGACCCGCGTGGGCTGGAATATGCAGAGAAGGTTTTTGACCTGCTTCAAAAGCATGGAGCAGATACCTATTATGGCGGATATTTTGAAATGTTCCACCGTAACTGGGAACTGAAAGGGCCTGGCCCGGCGGGCGGCGATCGCAAGACACTTGATGCGCACATGCATTTAATGGAAGCTTTTACAACATTGTATGAAGCAAGCCAGCAGCAGGTACACAAACGCAAGCTGCTCGAAATCATCCAATTGCTGATCAACAAGATCATGCACCCGGTTTATAAAACGGGTATCCCGCAATTTTGGGCAGACTGGACGGTAGCGCCTCAGATCAAGTTCGACATTATCTGGGGTTGGGACCGGTTTAGTGAAGATGGGATGAAGAGCTCAGCGGAAGACAATACTAGTTACGGTCACAATGTAGAGTTTGCGTGGCTGCTGATGCACGCGCTGGACATCGCCGGAATCTCTTATGATGACTACCGCGAACAGTTGCTGGCCTCATTCGATCACGCGGTGGAACATGGTATCGACTGGGAATTTGGGGGTGTATATGTAGAAGGTTCGCATGCTGGCGAAGTTTACGACAGGGAAAAAGAATTTTGGCAGCAGGCAGAAGTAATTATCGGAATGCTGGATGCATACCGCGTTTATGGGGACGAGAAATACCTGAAAGCTTACGATGCGACCCACCGCTTTGTGTTTGACCACATGATCCATTCAGAAGTTGGCGAGTGGCTGCCGCTACTTACCCGCCAGGGCGAGCCGATCTGGAAACACATGAGCCACTCCTGGAAGGTGAACTACCATTCGGTCCGCTCGATGGTGCAGGGGATTGTACGGCTTGACAAGCTGATCCAGTCCGGATCTTAGAAAAACTTGGACAGTTGCGGGAATTTGTTGCTCAGAAGAAAATCAAAAAACCCGCATTGTAGCATCTTAGGACGTTTGGTATAGTTCTTGAACTAGCTTTTTCAACTGACGTTAAAAAGTATTTTTTACAAACTAAATAACTAAAGTCATGAGTGCATTCACACAACAAGTAAAAGGAAACTGGAACGAGATTAAGGGAAAATTCAAGCAGCAATATGCAGATTTGACTGACGACGACCTGTTGTACGAAGACGGAAAAGAAGACGAACTTCTTGGAAAGCTTCAGAAAAAACTAGGTAAGACTAGAGAGGAAGTAGAATCAGAAGTGAGCAGCTGGTCAAAATAGCTTTTAGAAACAGGTAAGAGCCCCGGAATCAATGATTTCGGGGCTTTTTTCGTAAATAGCATTTTTGATACCCCTAACCCCTGCTATTTATGAACACGAATGAAATACCCGTCGGCATTGTTGGCCTGGGTTTGATGGGTTGCAGCATTGTAACCGGTCTGCTGATCGCTGGCCACCAGGTTGCGGCAATTGCACCGCTCAATGCGGATATGGATCATGCCGAAAGAAGGATCCGCGAACATTTACAGAATTCCTGGGAAAACGGGCTGATCGAAAACGAGCCGGAGTACTATCTCAGAAGGCTGATTATCACCGAAGATTACAGTATACTGCACCCGTGCAAGCTGGTGAATGAATGCACAATCGAGAATATTGACGTAAAAGGATCGGTATATCAGAAGATCGAGGCCGTGATCAAACCGGACGCAATCCTGTCGAGCAATACCTCCGCCATTCCTATCAGTCAGCTACAAAAACTCACGCAGCACCCGGAGCGATTTTTGGGATTACACTGGACAGAGCCCGCACATACCACCCGCTTTCTGGAAATCATCTGCGGAGATCAGTCTGATATCAAATACGGCGAGTATTTGTATGAACTCTCGCAGGAATGGGGTAAGGAGCCGATTCTGGTTCGGAAAGATATTGCGGGCTTTATTACCAACAGATTGATGTACGCCATGTACCGGGAGGCGATCAGTCTGGTCGAAAATGGGTATGCGACCATAGAAGATGTAGACCGCTCTTGCCGCAACAATGCGGGATATTTCATGACAATGGTGGGTATTTTCCGCTGGATGGATCTTACGGGTGTCCCTGCTTATCACACAGTAATGAAAAACCTGCTGCCAACTTTGAACAACAGCACCGAAGTGCCCGAGCTCATTGATAAAGTAGTTCGTGAAGGCGGCAAAGGTATCCTCAACTCACATGGATTCTATGAGTATGAACCCGGCGAGGCGGAAGTGTGGGAAGAAACTTTCAAGGAATTCACATACGAGATCCGCGAGCTTGCATTGAAATACCCCGCGGACATTGTAAAGCGCCGACTGGCCAAGAAAAACAAGTCTTCGGATTCTCTGGATTCTTGATTCTTTTCAATTTGAGGGCGGTAGTTAGGGGATACTTCATTAGCTTTGAAGCACCTTAATTACTACTCCAAATGGACGATTTCATTGCTGCGAGATCCCAAATGGCCCTATCTCTGGGATTTCATATTATATTTTCCTGCATTGGTATGGTCATGCCATTTTTCATGGCAGTGGCCCACTTCTACTGGCTTAGGACAGGCGAACCTGTTTACAAGAACGTTACCAAAGCTTGGAGCAAAGGCGTCGCGATTTTCTTTGCGACCGGCGCTGTTTCGGGCACGGTACTCAGCTTTGAGCTGGGGCTGCTCTGGCCGGAATTTATGAAGCACGCAGGACCGATTTTCGGAATGCCGTTTTCTCTAGAAGGAACGGCATTTTTTATTGAAGCGATTGCATTGGGCTTCTTTCTCTACGGCTGGGATCGGTTTAACAAGTGGTTTCACTGGTTTACGGGCGTGATCGTAGGGGTAAGCGGCCTTGCATCCGGCATACTCGTGGTAGCTGCGAATGCATGGATGAACAGTCCGGCCGGTTTCGACTTTGTAAACGGACAATACCTGAACATTGATCCTATTCAGGCAATGTTTAACAAAGCCTGGTTCTCACAAGCCTTGCACATGACGATAGCTGCTTTTGTCGCGACGGGCTTTGCAGTTGCCGGTGTGCATGCACTGATGATCATGCGCGGCAACAATGTCCTTTTTCATTCCAAATCGTTTAAGATTGCGGCGATTTTTGGCTGTGCGGCAGCACTGATACAACCGCTCAGCGGAGACATTTCGGCAAAAGATGTAGCTGAAAGACAGCCTGCCAAACTCGCGGCAATGGAAGCGCACTTCAAAACTGAAAAGTCCGCATCGTTGATCATTGGAGGAATCCCTGATGAGGAAGCGAAGGAAGTAAAATATGCGATCAAGCTTCCGGGATTTCTGAGCTTTCTTGCTCATGGTGACTTTGAGTCGGAAGTAACAGGTCTTGACAAGATCAAACCCGAAAATCATCCACCCGTAGCAATCACCCATTATGCATTCCAGATTATGGTCGGAATGGGAATGACGATGATGCTCATCTCGGCGATTTACTTCCTGGCTTTGTGGAAAAAGCGGGACTGGCTTAGCGCGAAATGGCTGTTAAAGCTTTTTGTCTTCGCCACCCCACTAGGCTTCATCGCCGTGGAAGCAGGCTGGACAGTCACAGAAGTAGGCCGCCAACCCTGGATCATATACGAAGTCATGCGAACCGCCGACGCAGTAACGCCCATGCCCGGCATCAGCTACTCATTTTACCTTTTCACAGCAGTCTACGTATCCCTCGCCATTTTTGTAATATTTATGCTGTATCGCCAGATTAAGATGGTCGGAACGCTTTATGATAAGTATTGAGTAGCCCTTCGACCGCCCGGCGGCCCGGTCCGCTCAGGGTGACAAAATGGAGGCTCGCTTGAAGGTATATCAGGAAAGGCGGGAAAAGGAGGAAAGTTTCCACAACCGCTTATTCAGTCATTCACTCATTCACTCATTCACTCATTGAACATGCTCTACGTCGTCATCACATTCCTTTGGACATCGATTTTGCTTTATCTGTTGATGGGTGGGGCGGATTTTGGTGCTGGTATTATTGAATTGTTTACGTCGAAGAAGAACAAGGCGGTTACCCGTAAGACGCTCTATTCGGCAATCGGGCCGATATGGGAGGCTAATCACATGTGGCTTATTATTGCGATTGTGATTCTGTTTGTCGGTTTCCCGGTTATCTATTCAACAATGTCGGTATTCCTGCACATTCCGTTGACGATCATGTTAATGGGAATTATCGCGAGAGGTACTGCTTTTACATTCCGGCACTACGACGCGGTGGTGGACGATATGCAAAGCATTTACAACACCATTTTTGCTGTTTCTAGTTTTATAACCCCGTTGTTTTTGGGAATAATTGCCGGGAGTGCAGTTTCCGGGCACATCAATCCGGAGGCAAAAAGCTTTATGGAAGCCTACATTATGAGTTGGCTCAACTGGTTTTCCGTGGCGGTTGGCTTGTTCACTGTGGCAATCTGCGGCTTTCTAGCCTCGGTATACCTGATCGGCGAAACTGACAATGAAAATGACAGACTGCGTTTCGCGCACAAGGCGCAGTTCTTCAATATTGCCGCGGTGGCATGCGGTGCACTGGTATTCACGTCTGCCTATTTTGAGAAGATACCTTTATTTGAATGGGTCTTTGGTAACTGGGTGGGCAGAATTTCCATTGTGGCAGCGACGCTTTCACTTGTGTATATGTGGCAGCAGCTTTATCAGGGGAAAATCAAGCTGCTTCGTCCGCTGGCTGGTTTTCAGGTGACCATGATTTTACTTACAACCACTTTTCGCCATTTCCCTAATATCGTAATTTTGAAGAACGGGTATTTGTCGCTTGTCGAGCACAGTGGTCAGGAGAAAACAATGCAGGCACTTGGAATGGCTTTGCTACTGGGCAGTGTGTTTATCCTGCCTGCATTGTTTTATCTTATTTACAGCTTTCAAAGCAAACCTTATCAGGAACATGCCTGAATCAGGTTACAGAAATGAAAAGCAGATATAGCAGAATAATAGCCGGCAAACCACTGGCCACGAGCGCCCAGCCGTTGTGATGTTTCTGCATTAAAAAGTAGGACAATACAGCAAGTCCGATCAGCAGAATGGCGGGCAGCAGCACCATTCCCGCACCAGCTGCATCCTGGTTTGAAGTCACAGAAGTAATCAGAAGGAAAACCGCCGCGACAACATCTGCTACAATACAGATCCAGATTAGAATGATCATAGCGCGCTTATTTAGATAAAGTTGCCTGCGATTGCACCAGACTTGCCTCGATAGCTTCTATTCTTTTCTGCAAATCAGCCCATTTATTTACGTCGGCAGTCAGTTTTTTATTCTCGCTGCCTAACCGCGCATTTTCCCGTTTTAGCTCCTTTACTGCTTCGAGCAAATGCGGGATCAACCCAATGTAGTTGACTGACTTATATCCATCCTTGTCAGTCTCCACCAGCTCAGGAAAAACACCCTCAACTTCCTGGGCGATCAAACCGGTCTGTAAACCCTGACTACGCTGCGGATCTTTCCAGTAATAATGTCGGCCCGAAATGGAAGATAGCTTTTCAAAGTTGGCAGAAAGTGGAACGATATCTCGTTTGAGGCGGAAGTCGGAGTTTTGGGTCAGAGTACCGGCTAGCCAGGCACTTCCATTGTTATGCACGTTGAAACGCCATGCATTACTAGCCGCAAAATAGAAGCCCGCTTGCGAATCATTTACACCTCCTATAAAGCAGTACTGCGCCCCACCAGCATCGTCCAGCCACAAGCCAGCTGTATAGCCGGGGTTACTGCGCAGTCGAATTCGATGTCCTACGTCAAGAATGTGGGTTGCTAACAGCACATTATTGCCAATTCCGACATTGCCATTCCGTAAGATTGTAAGCGCATTTTTTCTTGATCCAACGCCGTTAATTGGTGCATCACCGTTTCCAATTTGAAAGAGCCGTTGCGTAGGTTTAATTTCGTTATCGAAAGCATCTGAAATATCATTACTCATCCCTATTGTAGTTCCATATCTAGCGTTGCTTTGAAGATTGTAGCCTAGCGCAATAGAATAGTTTCCTATTGATTTAACACTATTCCCAATTGCAACTGAGTTTTCCGCAGATGCAACAGAACCATCACCAAGTGAAAGTGAATTTTCCCCAAGCGACTTTACAAAGTCGCCAATTGCCGTAGATCTATGGCCAAGTGCCTCTACATCAACCCCCATTGCTACTGACATAGCACCTTTAGCAATCGCGTTCATACCGGTAGCAAATGAACGAAGTCCGATATTCTCGTCCTTAAACGTTTCGTAATTGTCGGTGCTACCATTTCTAAAAGCCGCTTTTCGTGGATACCAAATTAGAAATGCATCGTTACTTGCTTCGTTTCCGGCAGTTTGGTTCACCGACAAAAGGCCTCCCTCATCTAGTTTTCCTTTATGTACTACCGGATCAAAATTCTTCCATCTCCCCGCCTCCTCCGCATGCAATGCATACGGCACGCTCAATAATTCAGTGGCCCCTAAATTGACATAATTACTTCCTCCGTTAGGATCCAGCTCTACTTGGAGGAAAAACTTCTCACTGGCCCATTTGATCTCCGAGAACTGGCCGCTTTGAACAGTTCCTCCTCCAACAGAGATATTGAAAATTCCATTGGCAGAAGTCTGAGTTGTGTGGGTTTCCTGATATACGGGAGTGCCAAGGGCGGTAACCGGTCTGATGGATAAACGTAGCCCGACATTCTTGTCAGCCAGCAGCTTACCGCTCGCGTCCCGCGCTACGCCCTGGAAAGTGAACTTTTGTGGCACCTGCGCGTAAATGGTGCCTGCGATGAAGAAAAGGGTGAAAAATCTGATAAGGTGGTTCATAAAAGACGATTGAGTTTGACATGAGCTGCCAAACTAAACCTATGCTTTTACAGCCCGCTATTCCGATTAGCTGCCGGTGAAATCCACTTAATAAAAGGAAATCGCCGCCTTCGCAGATACAATCCACCAAATAAACCAGCGGTACCGATTGCACATTCCCGCAGCGCTGATGTCCGAAGCAACTTACCTTGCGGGACCTGCTTAGAAATAAGTACACATTCATCAATCAACTAAATACCTCCCTCATGATCAAAGCTTTGATAGTCGATGACGAGTTTAAATCCCGAAGCATTTTGTATAAGTACATAAGGGAATACGTACCGGAGATCGTGGAGCTGAGAATTGCATCGTCCGTAGCAGAAGCACAACGTGTACTGTCCGTGTATTCGCCTGAGCTCGTTTTTTTGGACATCGAAATGCCGCACCAGAATGGATTTGAACTTCTTAAAGCAATCTCTAAGCCCACCTTCAATGTCATTTTCACCACTGCATACAACCAATATGCAATCCAGGCGATCCGGTTCAGTGCGGTCGATTATTTGCTAAAACCCATTGATCCCGCAGATCTCGTGGTGGCAGTCAGACGGCACTTGTTCAAGCGGGACACGGCCAAACAGAAGATACAGCGCTACGAAAATCTGGTCGGCAATTTTGAGAAGAAGGAGTACAAGGAATTCAAGCTGGCAGTTGCATCCACCGAAGGCATCTTCTTCTTCATGGTTGGCGAAATTCTCAGGTTTGAAGCCGACCGGAACTACACGGTTATTCATTTGAAAGACAGGAAAACCTTCATAGCCAGCAAAACACTGAAGTATTTCGAAGATATGCTCGTGGACTTCAAGTTCGTCCGCACGCACAAATCACATCTGGTTAACCTCGACTACATTGTACGCATCAGCAGCAACAACGAGTATCTGGTACTGACAGACGGGTCGCGGGTCGAAGTATCCCGCCGGCGAAAGGACGAGGTACAGCAGCACCTGAACATCAGGTAGGTTTGGTTTCACGGGCAAAAAAATATAATTCCTTTGAATTGTTTTGTTTTATTTTACACCCGTTCCTGAACTCAAATTATACCTCCTATGACCGATCGTAGAACGCGGCTGGCTGTTATCCTGATCACTTCATTGTTTTTTCTCTGGGGTTTTGCCCTCAACCTCAATCCCATCTTAATTCCGCATTTGAAGAAAGCCTGTCAGCTCAGCGATTTCGAATCTGCACTGATCGACTCGGCCTCCTATATAGCCTATTTCCTCATTGCATTCCCGGCCGGGTTGTTTATGAAAAAATACGGATACAAAGCCGGGATTACATTAGGATTGCTGCTATTTGCTTTTGGTACATTCCTCTTTTACCCGGCTGCGGAAATGCGCCACTTCGGCTTTTTCCTGATTGCGTTGTTCATCATTGCGAGCGGATTGACCATGCTGGAAACCGCTGCAAATCCTTATATTACCGTTTTAGGCGACCCGGATTCAGCGACACAGCGCCTGAATTTCGCACAATCCTTCAATGGGCTTGCTGCTTTTCTGGCGCCATTGGTGGGCGGCACCTTCATATTGTCAGGTAAAACGCTGTCAGAGCAGGAGCAGCAGGCAATGTCGGGAGAAGCACTCGACTCGTATCTCAATGCGGAAGCGGCTTCCGTTCAGGTGCCTTTTATCATAATCGGTCTGGTAGTATTGCTGGTAGCGGCGCTGATCTGGCGGACTTCGCTCCCGGAGATCAAAGATGAAGACGAAACCGGCAACGTGGCGGGCAGCTCGATCTGGGTTGAGAAAAACCTGCTTCTTGGGGCTACGGCGCAATTTTTCTATGTAGGAGCGCAGGTTTGTATCAGTAGTTTCTTTATCCGCTTTTCTGATCAAGTGGCCGGAATTGAAGAAAAAACGGCAGCTTACCTCCTTTCCGGCGCATTTCTGAGCTTCATGATCGGTCGCTTTATCGGCACTTACCTGATGCGCTTTGTAGCACCTCCGCGCCTGCTTGCATTGTACAGTGTCCTGAATGTAATCCTGCTGGCAATAGCAGTAACTACCACAGGAATGGCGGCGGTATATGCATTGGTCGGCGTGCAATTTTTCATGTCAATCATGTTCCCGACGATATTTGCATTAAGTATCCGCGGACTGGGTGAAAAGACTAAAATCGGCTCCTCACTGGTGATTATGTCCATCGTTGGCGGCGCATTCTTTCCGGTGATCATGGGGCAGGTTTCGGATATTTCTTCTATCCAAACTGCCTACATTGTGCCTGCTGTTTGCTTTCTGGTAGTGCTCTATTTTGCCATTAAAAACAATTCGATCAAAAAAGTTACACTCGGGACTTCGCACTGATTTACTAAAAAACATCAACCTGATTTGTTGAACAATATGGACTTACAACTTCAAGATAAAATCATAATCGTAACAGGCGGCGCCAAAGGAATCGGCGAAGGGATCGTCCAGGTTTTGGCAAAGGAAGGCGCCATTCCCGTGATAGTGGGGCGAAATTCAGAGGATAACCAGAAAGTGGTAGATGATCTCGCTTCCAAAGGATTTGTTTCCTTTCAGGTAGCTGCCGAGCTTACTCAGCCGGAAGAATCCGAAAACGCAGTTAATGCTGTTCTTGAAAAATACGGGCGAATTGATGGTTTGGTTAACAATGCAGGTGTAAACGACGGCGTAGGTCTGGAAAATGGCGACTACAACAGCTTCATCGCTTCTTTGCATAAAAACGTTGTTCACTATTATCTCATGGCGCACTATGCATTGCCTGCATTGAAGCAATCAAAAGGTGCAATCGTAAATATTACCTCAAAAACTGCCGATACGGGACAGGGAGGCACTTCGGCTTATGCGGCTGCCAACGGTGGGAGGAATGCATTAACAAGAGAATGGGCCGTCGAACTGCTGAAATACGGGATCAGGGTAAATGCAGTGGTAGTGGCAGAATGCTGGACGCCGCTTTATGAACGCTGGATTCAAACATTACCAAACCCTGCTGAAAAACTGGCTTCCATCACTGCGAATATTCCGCTCGAAAATAGGATGACAACTGCCGAAGAAATTGCAAATACGACTGTATTCCTGCTTTCTGAACGTTCCAGCCACACAACCGGTCAGCTGATCTATGTAGATGGCGGCTATGTGCACCTGGACCGCGCACTTGCTAATTCTTAACCTTACTCATTTAAACTCAGCGGAACCTCGCGAAATGAAAACACTTGTCTGCACTACACCCGGTCACTTCGAGTACCAGGACGCTTTGGAACCTGAAACCCCGCCGGGTTACTCGCTGATCCGCATCAGAAGAATAGGAATATGCGGAACCGATCTGCATGCTTTTGAAGGAACACAACCTTTTTTTAACTATCCTAGAATCCTCGGTCACGAACTCGCCGGGGAAGTTGTCAGTACAGACCGCACCGACTTTTTGGTTGGCGAGGCTGTTACTTTCATTCCTTATTTCAATTGCCAGAAATGCGTAGCCTGCCGGAATGGTAAGCCAAATTGCTGCACAACTTTGAAGGTTTCGGGTGTGCATATCGATGGCGGAATGGTCGAGTACCTCCCTGTACCCTCCTACTCCCTGGTGCATGGTGACGGGCTCAGCTTCGACGAGCTCGCATTGGTGGAACCCCTGGCAATCGGTGCCCACGGAGTGCGGCGGGCGCGTATACGGGAAGGTGAAAACGTGCTGGTAGTAGGCGCAGGACCAATTGGCTTGGGCACAATGGAATTTGCCAGAATAGCGGGCGGCAATGTGATTGCATTAGATATCAACGATGGCAGACTTGCATTTTGCCGCGAAAAAATCGGTGTATCGCACACTGTCAATGCATTGACTGACAACGTACCTGATCAGTTAGCTGAAATTACAAACGGCGAAATGCCGACGGTGATCATTGACGCAACGGGAAGCCTGCGTGCAATTAACACTGCCTTTACTTATCTCGCACATGGAGGCAGTTATGTGCTTGTAGGTTTGCAGAAGGGCGATATTACATTCAGCCACCCCGAGTTTCACAGGCGGGAAGCCACGTTAATGAGCAGCCGCAATGCGACCCGGGAAGATTTCGAGCATGTAATTAAAAACATAAAAAACGGGCAGGTTGACCCTAAAACGTACATTACCCACCGGGTGACTTTCGGCGAAGTGAAAGATACGTTCGAAAGCTGGCTTGATCCTGCGAATGGCGTGATCAAGGCGATGGCCGCACTGGACTAGGCCAATTTTCCTGAAAAACACCTTACCGCGGTAATACTTTCAAGTTACCGGAGAAAAGCAGTTGAAATATTAAATCCCCTCGTAATTTTGTGATTGCTTTGAACCGAGTTTGTACCGCAAAGCATTTGAATAGTAACTATTTTCATGAAGAAAATCCGTAATTTTTGCATTATTGCCCATATTGACCACGGCAAAAGTACGCTGGCCGACCGTCTGCTTGAATTTACCAAAACAGTAACACAGCGGGAAATGCAGGCGCAGCTGCTGGACAATATGGATCTGGAACGCGAACGAGGCATCACGATCAAGAGCCACGCGATCCAGATGAACTACATTTACAAGGGAGAAGAGTACATCCTCAATCTGATCGACACGCCCGGGCACGTCGATTTTTCATACGAAGTATCCCGCTCCATTGCTGCCTGCGAAGGCGCATTGCTGCTTGTGGACGCATCACAAGGCACAGAGGCTCAGACCATATCCAACTTATACCTTGCGATCAATCACGATCTGGTCATTATTCCGGTCCTTAACAAGATTGACCTTCCGGGTGCAATGCCCGAAGAGATCAAAGACGAAATGGTGGACCTGCTTGACTGCAAACGGGAAGATATCATTCCTGCAAGCGGAAAAGAAGGGATCGGGATTGAAGATATCCTGAATGCAATTATTGAACGTATCCCAGCTCCCGTGGGCGACCCCGAAGCGCCTTTGCAAGCGCTGATCTTCGACTCCGTTTTCAATTCTTACCGCGGGATCGAAGTTATTTTCCGGGTGAAAAACGGAAGTATCAGGAAAGGCGACCGGGTTAAGTTCATGGCGACCGGCAAAGAATATATCGCCGACGAAATCGGCACGCTCGGGCTGGCTCAAATTCCAAAGCAGGTAGTGGAATGTGGCGACGTAGGCTACCTGATTTCAGGTATTAAAGTAGCCAAAGAAGTGAAGGTCGGTGATACTTTCACACATATCGACCGTCCTGCCAAAGAAGCTATTGTTGGGTTTTCAGAAGTAAAGCCAATGGTTTTCGCAGGTATTTACCCGGTAGATACGAGTGAATTCGAAGAACTTCGTGAAGCAATGGAAAAATTGCAGCTGAACGATGCGGCGCTTGTATGGGAGCCGGAAACTTCTGCCGCATTGGGCTTCGGATTCCGTTGCGGCTTCCTTGGCATGCTTCACATGGAAATCGTCCAGGAAAGGCTGGAAAGGGAATTTGATATGACGGTGATCACAACCGTTCCTTCCGTGCAGTTCCGGGTAATCAATACAAAAGATAAGCTTCTGAACATCAGCGCACCTTCCGAGATGCCTGATCCTACTCAAATCAAGGTCATTGAAGAACCTTACATCAATGCACAGATCATCACGAAGTCGGACTATATCGGCCCGATATTGAACCTGTGTATGGATAAAAGGGGGATCCTGAAAAACCAGGTTTACCTCACTTCTGAGCGTGTGGAGCTGCAATTCCTGATCCCGCTGGCAGAAGTGGTATTTGACTTTTTCGATAAATTGAAGACCATTTCCCGCGGCTACGCTTCACTTGATTACGAACTGGCAGGTTACCAGGAGTCGGATATGGTGAAACTGGACGTGATGCTCAATGGCGAGCCGGTGGATGCATTATCTGCCATTGTACACAGGTCGAAATCTTACGAATGGGGTAAAAAACTCTGCGAAAAACTGCGTGAGCTGATCCCGCGGCAGATGTTTGAAATTGCAATCCAGGCTGCGATCGGTCAGAAAATCATTGCGCGCGAAACTGTGAAGGCAATGCGTAAAGACGTACTGGCCAAGTGTTATGGTGGTGATATTTCAAGGAAACGTAAGCTGCTTGAAAAACAGAAAAAAGGAAAGAAACGCATGCGTCAGGTCGGCAGCGTAGAGATCCCGCAAGAGGCATTTATGGCTGTATTGAAGATCAATTAATACGTTCCGGGTTTTAGAATTATCTCAAAACTGGGTGCAGAATTGGCCTTTTATTGTAATTTTGACCTGAATCTAATTTAAGACCGAAGAAACTAAAATACCTTAACGAGCGATATGGCAGAAGTAATTCGTATGCCCAAAATGAGCGACACCATGGAAGAGGGTGTTATCGCGGAATGGCACAAAAAAGTAGGTGATAAAATAAAATCCGGCGATATCCTGGCTGAGGTAGAAACCGATAAGGCAACGATGGAGATGGAATCTTACTATGACGGTACGCTTCTCTACATTGGAGTTAATAAAGGTGATTCCGTGCCTGTTGACGGAGTTATGGCGGTTGTAGGAAACGAAGGTGAAGATTATAAATCGCTGCTTGAAGGTGGCAGCAATGGCGCTTCAAGCAACGGAAACGCCGCACCCAAAGAGGATACAAAACCAGCACCGGAAGCAGCCGCAATTGAAACTGTAACTCCGGAGCAGGAAGCTAAACAACCCGCTCCTGCCCCTGCAAATGCCCCTGCCGAGAAAATCAATGCCGCTGTTGTTCGCATGCCTAAAATGAGCGATACAATGGAAGAGGGAACTCTGGTTTCC
Source organism: Dyadobacter crusticola DSM 16708 (assembly GCF_000701505.1). Classification (GTDB taxonomy): domain Bacteria; phylum Bacteroidota; class Bacteroidia; order Cytophagales; family Spirosomataceae; genus Dyadobacter; species Dyadobacter crusticola. Next base: position 171,475 of record NZ_JNJB01000013.1, read on the forward strand.
TGGCAGAAGAAAGTGGGAGATAAAGTTAAATCCGGTGATATCCTGGCCGAAGTCGAAACCGACAAAGCCACTATGGAGCTCGAAGCATATGAAGACGGGACTTTGCTTTTCGTCGGGATCAAAGAAGGTGAATCAGTGCCGGTGGATGCGATTATTGCAGTAATCGGTGAAGAAGGTGCAAATGTAGATGCATTGATCGCCCGTGAAAACGGGGAAGCGCATGCTGCCGCCGAAAGCGCTCCTGCACAAGGAAATGCTGCTGCACCTGCTGGTGAGAAAGAAGCAGATAAATCCGTTTCAGTAGCAGACTCAGGTGACCGTATCAAAGCTTCGCCGCTTGCAAAGAGAATGGCGGATGAAAAAGGAATCAACCTGAGTCAGATCGAAGGCAGCGGTGATAATGGCAGGATTGTGAAACGGGATGTAGATGAGTTTAAGCCTGCTGCCAAGCAAGCTGCACCGGAAACTGCCTCAGCTGCTCCTGCTGAAAAACCAAAACAAGCTGAACAAACTGCACCGGCAGCAACCAGCGCACCTGCAACAGGCGACTTTACAGACACGCCGGTATCGCAAATGCGCAAAACAATTGCGCGCCGCCTGAGCGAAAGCTTGTTCACTGCGCCGCACTTCTATGTTACCATGGAAATCACAATGGACAAAGCCATGTCGCTTCGTCCGCAGCTGAATGAGGTAAGTCCTGCCAAGATCTCCTTTAATGATATGGTGATCAAAGCTTGTGCGGTTGCATTGAAACAACATCCTGCTGTCAACTCTGCCTGGCTGGGTGATAAAATCAGAAGATATAATTATGTCAATGTAGGTGTTGCAGTAGCGGTAGACGAAGGTTTGCTCGTTCCTGTGGTACGTGACGCTGACAAAAAGACGCTTTCCGCAATTTCAACAGAAGTGAAAGACCTGGCTGGAAAAGCGAAGGATAAAAAATTGCAGCCGAAAGACTGGGAAGGAAACACATTCTCTGTATCCAACCTGGGTATGTTCGGAGTAGATGAATTTACTGCGATCATCAACCCGCCGGATTCTTGTATTCTCGCAGTAGGCGGAATCAAGAAGGTTGCTGCTTTCAAAGAAGATGGGACGGTTTACCCGACCAACGTCATGAAAGTAACACTTTCTGCTGATCACCGCGTAGTGGACGGAGCTACCGCTGCGCAGTTCCTGCTAACGGTTAAAAAGTTGCTGGAAGAGCCGATGAGCATGCTGGTTTAATGACAAAATCAGTTTATCAATATTAATAAATGCACAAAGTGTCAGGCTAACCGGCCTGGCACTTTTGTTTTGAAGTACTAACCAAATTCGAATTACTCAGAGCCAATATTCATGGAGAAAATACACGCAACAACCGTACTTGGGGTTTTACATAATGGAACAGTTTCGCTGGGAGCAGACGGGCAGGCGACAATGGGGAATACAGTTGCCAAAGGCAATGTTAAAAAAATCAGAGTCTTGATGGGAGGAAAAATCCTGGCCGGCTTTGCAGGCTCCACAGCCGACGCATTTACATTGATCGAGCGCTTTGAAGAAAAATTGAATGCATACGGCGGCAATATGAAACGCGCCGCTATTGAACTCGCGAAAGATTGGCGCACAGATCGTTACCTGAGAAAGTTGGAGGCGATGATGATCACTGCCAGCAAAGATGAAATCCTGGTTATCTCAGGAACTGGCGACGTATTGGAACCTGAAAATGGCATTGCGGCAATTGGTTCTGGTGGAAATTACGCATTATCCGCCGCGCAGGCATTGAAAAAACACGCGCCTCACCTTTCAGCCGGAGAAATGGTAAGAGAAGGGCTCACGGTTGCGGCCGATCTTTGTATTTATACCAACCACAATTTCGTGATCGAAGAAGTGAAGTAAATGCGACCTTACTTAAGAAGACTGCGCTCAGCTGATAAACTATATATCCTTGTCAGCTGAGCCGGTTACAATCTTGTAAACCTTCTTAACCCTATGGGTCCATAGCGCTTGGAACTTGCCAAACTTCCCTTTTACCACCCTCAATTTTGCCAAACGCTTATAGCTCCGATCCAATGCAGCGTCTGTTCCATAGTTGGCTTTGAGGTATTCCAATGCATTCTGCTCGCTCAAATTATAGTTTTCTTCTTTGGAATAGGCGTGTATTCCCTGTCCGATCGGATTAAACTGTGAATGCGTAGCGTAATCTTCGAGGACAAAATGCTGAAAGCGGAATCCCTGGTTGACCATCTGGTGAAACCACCCTGTGCCTAAATCGGCAGTAAAGCCCCAATTCCCGCCAAAACAAACATTATCACCTTTCGGCAGCGTCGTTTTTCGGTACAGATCCAGGTTAATCATACAGGCATACTCATTGAGCCGGCACTCTGGCATCGGGTGAACACGACCTGTTTTCAAAATCCTAATATCCATTTCCTTCCGCGGCGTATTGTATTTTTCATGCAGCAATATCGCTTCTTCCTGCGTCGGAACATACTGCTCAAATTTGGAGCCGTGACAGAGGCCAGCGGAAAAGCCCGGGCAAGACCAGCACTGACCGATTGAACCAGTTCCAGCCACATTCGGGTCGCTGAATACAGGAAGCATTTCACCAATCATATCACGACGGAAAACCATATCATTATGCATGATAAAGAGATAGTCACCTGTCGCATTTTCGAGTGCGTACTGGTAAGGAATCTGGTAACGATATGCGGTGTCGCGCCGGGTGCGCTCGTAGTCTAGATACCCGAGCTGGTAAAAGTGTTTGGGATAATACAGGTCAACTTCAATCAGCGGCGTAATCGTTTTAATCACATGGTAAACATCCCCGAACTTGTCGAAAGGCTGCGACTTTTCTACGGTAATGTAAAGCTTTTTGATGTGCTGACCACTGAATTTAAGCAGCGAGAGTATGGAAATGATGGTTTGATAAGGCTTTCCGTAGTAAATGACGCAAACGTCAATTTTTTTCATCTTGTAACCGAGAGTTGAGCTAACCTACAAAGCTAGCAAGACTTCTCACAACTGCGCCATTAAGACCATCATTTTTACAAGCTCCTCGGAAACAATGCGCTGGCTACCCGGCATGTACTTATTGGCAATAATTGCAAAGCTCATCAATGCGCCTGACTTCGTTGTAAAATAACCCGCGTATGCCCTTGTACCTTCGATTGAGCCGCTTTTCGCGTGTACATTCCCCGCAGCCCGAGTCCCTTTTGCCAGGTTTCTGACTGTACCGTTTTGTCCCAAAACCGCGATACTCTTGTAAAAATCGTTGAAGCTCGCTTCTTTGTTCGCGAGATTTAATATTTCGGTGAGGCTGCCCGCTGTAATGGAACCCGAGGGCGAAAGCCCGCTGCCATCTTTAATGTAAAATCCCCGGAGATCAGCTCCCTTTCCAGACCAGTAGCCTGTTACAGCCAGTGCGGCATTATCAAAATCCGACTTACCGGTAAGTCTTTTACCCGCCTGCTTTAAGAATGCGTCTGCAAAAAGGTTGATACTCCAAAAGTTCGTCTGCTGACAAAGCTCCCGCAATGCAGGGGATTTATATTCATCCAAAACCTTTCTCTGATTGCCAGTCGCCACACCTGAAAATGGCGGACTTTGGTCGTAAATACGGATTGCTGCATTGGCCAGTTCCGTTTTCAATGCAAATGCGGCATACTCGGCCGCGTTTGGAATTGAGCCTTTGACGGTGAAATTCGCTACGCCGGCAGGAACTGTTCCCGTGAGCACCACCTGATTCCCGAGCGGACTGGAATAGAGGATCGTTTTGTCGCCACTCCCCTTTTCGCCTGTAGTTACCCGGTTGGTGAATGTGAGATAGGGAATAGCCGGTTCAATGCCCAGAAAAGTTGCCGGGTCGCCCGGTTCCACGCCCGGCTTGAACTTTGCACGATATAGGTTTTCATTCAAATTAAGTCCCTGCACGCCTGCTCCGTAATAGTTTCCCATATCTCCCCAAATCCAAGTACTGGCTACGGTTGCATTGTCAAAAAACGATGCATCAGGAAGTACTTTTCCTTTAATATGCTTGATTCCGGTGTTTCTGACAGCTGCGGACCAGCGATTGATCAGCTCCGCGGATTTGAGAAAACCCGGAAACCTATCGCTGCCCAGCGAAGGGTCGCCCGTTCCGCGAATGTACAGGTTACCCAGCAGGGTATCTCCTTTGATCTGTCCGTCATGTTCAAGGAAAGTCTGGAATTTGTAATCGCCTCCAAAAACAGCCAGTACTGTGGCTGTGGACACGAGCTTCAAAGTCGACGCCGATGGTAGCGACATTTCCTGGTGCAGACCGAAAACAGGCGCTTTATCCCTGACCGATTTAATGCTGATCGCCAGCGTTCCGCTCCGCATCATTTCGCTGTTCTGAAATTCCAGCGCTGCGTCACGCAGGTTGTTCAATGCGGTACTATCTATTTTTTGACCAAAAACAACGGGACAGAAAAGGATAGCACACAGGAAAATACGCAGATTCATAGTTATATATACAAGCTGTTGACAGGAGCAAAACTTTGGCCCAAGAATCTAAACTAATAAGTTAAGCCCAAATCTCAGCCCGATTTTTGGTACTTTTGTCGGATGCATGAAACCAAATTAGGTTTTCACCCCATTTTTATATGAAATTGACATTCTGGGGAGCTGCACAACAAGTGACCGGAAGCATGTTCCTGCTGGAATCTGACGACTACCGGATTTTGATTGACTGCGGCTCGGATTTTGATCTGGATGAGATTGGCAGGAAAAACAGATATGAAGAGCAAAAAGGTGTCTTTCCGTTTGAACCAAGCCTCATTAATACAGTACTTTTAACACACGCTCACATTGATCACTCAGGCAACATTCCTAATCTATATAAGGAGGGTTTTGAAGGCAGGGTTGTGTGTACGGAGCCCACAATGGCGCTCACGTCACTGCTGCTGAAAGATGCCGCCAACCTGCACCAGAAACGCCTCAATGCGCGCCAGGGAGCTTCTAAAAAGCGCGGCAAGAAAAAAGAGGTACCAAAAGACTATTATGTTGAAAAGCACGTAATGGAAGCAATGGACAACTTCGTGCCGGTCGCTTTTGGTAACCGCTACCGCATTGCAGATAACGTGACTGTCACTTTTTACCCGGCGGGACATTTACTGGGAGCGGCGCACATCGTCCTTGAAGTTTACGAAAACGGAGAAAAAAAGCGGCTTTGCTTTTCAGGAGATATCGGCCGCAAAAACTATCCATTGCTGATCGATCCGCAGGAAGTTCCGCAGGTGGATTATCTGATCTGCGAATCTACTTATGGAAACCGGCTGCATGAAAATACCGGTACACCGGTGGATGCGCTGGCAGATGTGATCAGACGTACCTGCATTGATATTCCGGGCCGGCTTATTATCCCTTCGTTCAGCGTTGGTCGCACGCAGGCATTGCTGTACACGCTCAATCAGCTGTATCTGGATAAGTCTTTCCCGTTTATCAAAGTATTTTCTGACAGCCCGCTTGCGCACAGCAGCACGAAAGTGTACCAGAAGCATGTGAGAATGCTGAACAAGGAGGCACGTAATTTTCAGGAGGATAACGATATGCTTTTCGATTTTGAGAACCTGATATATCTGGAAAGTGCAGACGCAAGCAGAGCAGTATCCAACTACAATGAACCCTGCATTATCATTTCTTCATCGGGAATGGTGCAAGGCGGCCGGGTGGAGCAGCACGTGGAAGCTAATATCGGTAATCCATACGCTACAATCCTGATGATCGGCTATGCTTCCGAAGGCACATTGGGCTGGCGGCTGCTTAATGGACAGGAGACAATCTCGATCCGCGGAAAGCAATTGCCTGTCTTGGCTAATATTGAAAAAATTGACGTATTTAGCGGCCACGGAGATCAGAATGATCTGCTACGATTTGTAAAAATGCAAGACCCGGAAAAGCTCAAACGCGTGTTCCTGGTTCATGGAGAGCAGCAAAGTATGGCTGAATTCCAAAGCAAGATTCAAGAAAATGGCTATAAATCGGTAGAAATACCTGTGAGGGGAACCACTTACGAACTCTGAAAACGCTTTTCCCCGACCAACCAGAACCTAAAAGATGAGAACATACCTGGATTTTGAAAAACCTATGGCCGAGCTCGAACGTAAGCTCGAAGAAATGAAGACATTGGCGCAAGAAAACAATGTGGATTTTTCGGACGCCATTTCCTTATTGGAAAACAATATCACAAATCTTCGAAAAGAGATCTTTGAAAACCTGACGCGCTGGCAGCGTGTTCAGCTTTCACGTCACCCGGACCGCCCCTACACGCTCGACTATATCGAGCTGATCTGCGATGAGTTCATTGAATTGCACGGTGATCGCCAGGTACGCGACGATCCGGCCATTATCGGCGGACTTGCAAATGTGGGCGGCCAGTCTTTTATGCTCATTGGTCAGCAAAAAGGCCGTAACACCAAGCAGCGGCAACACAGGAACTTTGGAATGCCGAATCCCGAAGGTTACCGCAAAGCTCTGCGCCTGATGAAGTTGGCAGAGAAATTCAATAAGCCCATTGTTACCCTGATCGACACACCGGGTGCATTTCCAGGGATGGAAGCCGAGGAGCGCGGACAAGGCGAAGCGATTGCGCGGAACCTGAAAGAAATGTTTATGCTGAAAGTGCCGGTGATTTGTATTGTAATCGGTGAAGGTGCTTCCGGCGGAGCCTTGGGTATTGCGATCGGCGACCGTGTTTTGATGCTGGAAAATACCTGGTATTCTGTGATCTCTCCTGAAAACTGCTCCGCTATCCTTTGGAGAAGCTGGGATTTCAAAGAGCAGGCAGCAGAAGCAATGAAAATCACGGCCCGAGATATGAAGAAAAATGGCCTGATCGATGGAATTATCCCGGAACCACTCGGCGGCGCACATCTGGACCACAACTGGATGGCAGAAAAGCTGAAAGAAGTGATTCTTGGAAATATATCAGAACTTTCAAACATTACCGAACAAGACCGCATTGACCAACGCATCGAGAAATTCTGCGCAATGGGCGTTGTGGTTGAGTAGGAGTTGGCTACTAGCTGTTAGCCCGTTAGCTATTGGCCGTCGACTTAATTGAGAAATAAAGAACAGATCAAAAACTAAGGGCTAATAGCTAATCGCTAACAGCTCACCGCTACCAGCATGAAAAACCCGCAGATCAAGAACATCATTTTCGACTTAGGTGACGTCATTTTAAACATTGATGTTCCCGTTGCGTCCAAATCGTTTGCGGAACTGAGTGGAAGGGAACAGAGCGAAATACTGGAAATATTCAGGGATAACGATATTTTCCGGCATTTCGAAACAGGCTCGCTCGACGAAGCGGGTTTTCGTGATTTCATGAGGAAAATTCTGGATTTCTCTGACCTGTCGGACGAAGCAATAGATACAGCCTGGAACAGCCTGCTGCTTGACCTGCCTCCCGAGCGCGTGGAGCTGCTTAAAAAACTAGCAACAAAATATCGGATTTTCCTGCTGAGCAACACCAGTTCCATTCACATTACTCAGGTAAACAAGATCCTGAAAGCTTCAACGAGCGTCGACAGGCTGGAAGATCTCTTTGAAACGGTCTTTCTTTCCTACGAAATGGGCCTCATGAAGCCGGATACCCGCATTTACCAGAAAGTGCTTGATCAGGCCGGCATCAAAGCAGAGGAGACACTTTTCCTGGACGACAACTACGACAACATTCAGGGTGCGGCTCAGCTGGGTATTAGTACTATTCACGTTCAAAAGCCGACCACCATTCTGGAATATCTAAAAGATTATGCAGTCTAGTACACGCACCTATCTGATTCAGGGGATACTTTTCATTGTGACGGTAATTACGACCACTTTGGCCGGCGCTGAATGGATTTTCGGAAATAAATTTTCATTCGTTTACCACTTCTTCGCGTTTCTGGGCGGGGTTGATGCTGCAAAATCCGCAGAAACAGAAACCCGGTTAATGGGCTGGGAGCAATTCAAGCAAGGCTTCCACTTTTCGATCCCGTTTCTTGCCATTCTAACCATTCACGAGTTCGGCCATTATTTTGTAGGAAGGGCGCATCAGGTCAAAGTTACCTTGCCTTATTACATTCCGATGTGGTTTGGCATCTCGCAAAGTATCGGCACGCTGGGTGCATTCATTCGCATTACTTCTGTTGTAAAGTCCCGGCTTAAATTCTTCGATATCGGCATTGCTGGTCCATTGGCCGGCTTTATTGCGGCACTGGCCGTACTCTGGTACGGATTCACGCACTTACCGCCAGTAGATTACATCTTTACGATACATCCCGAATATGCGCGGTTTGGATCCAGCTATCCGCAGTTTGTTTATGAAAATTCCTCCGGGAACCTTGTGCTGGGCGATAACATTCTTTTCTGGCTATTCAAAACTTACGTTGCCAATCCCGAACGACTGCCGCACCCTTACGAAATGCAGCATTATCCTTACCTGCTTGCGGGATACCTTGCATTGTTTTTCACCTCGTTGAACCTGATCCCAATCGGTCAGCTTGACGGCGGCCACATTCTTTACGGGTTAATTGGTAAAAAGAAATTCGACGTTGTCGCGCCCATTCTGTTCGGGCTATTTGCGTTCTATGCTGGCCTTGGACTCTTTCGCGCAGAGTCTTTCGCGACTGGCAGCGATGAGATTTTTTACGGACGGCTGCTGTATCTGTTTTTCTACATTTACCTGCTTTATATCTGTTTCAAAAGGGTTTTCGACAATCTCAGTACTGCATTGATGTGCAGCCTTATCATCGTCGTACTTCAATTTGCATTATCCTACCTGCGCCCCGATTTGCAGGGCTCGACTGGCCTTTTGCCGTTTGTATTTATCCTGGGCCGATTCCTGGGAATCAAACATCCCGAAACCGAACAGAACGAGCCGCTCGACACGCCACGGATCATCCTGGGAATTTGCGCCCTGATCATATTTGTAATCTCATTCAGCCCGACTCCATTTATCATTATTGAATAATGGGACGAAGTAGCGAAACCGATCATTCACGCAGGGTATTCATTCGAAATTCGGCAGCTGCGGTGCTCCTTTTCACTGTGCCTGAATTTGCAGAAGCTTATATCAATACGGTTCAAGGCAGGATCAAGCCAAATAAACTTGGCAAGACGCTCATTCACGAGCATGTTCTGGTCGACTTTATTGGTGCTGATAAGATTTCACCAGACCGTTGGGAGCATGAGCAGGTTATCAAAAAAGTACTTCCTTACTTAATCGAGATCAAAAAACGCGGGTTCAAGAGTATTGTAGAATGCACCCCGGCATTCCTTGGGCGGGATGTGACGCTTTTGCAAAAACTATCGGAACAATCCGGCCTTCAAATTCTGACAAACACCGGCTATTATGGTGCGTCTGATAACAAATACCTTCCCGAATGGGCCTTCACAGAAACGGCTGAGCAACTTTCAGCTCGTTGGATCAGTGAATTTGAAAATGGTATTGAAGGAACAACCGTAAAACCCGGATTTATCAAAACAGGCGTAAATAGTGGCGCGTTGTCTGAGCTTCACCAAAAATTGATCAAGGCAGCTGCATTGACGCACCTGAAAACCGGACTTACCATCTGCTCACACACAGGCCCGGCGCTTCCTGCTGCTCAGGAAATCGAGATTCTCCGAGAAACCGGCGTAAGTCCCTCTGCTTTCGTTTGGGTACATGCAAATGGTAGCTACGAAGAAATGGATGAGTTGGGAAAAACAGGTTGCTGGATCAGTTTGGACGGAGTAAATGAAAAGAACATTGATCAAATGGCCAACCTGCTTGATCATCTAAAAACCAAGCGCCTGCTGAGCCAGGTACTGATCTCGCACGACGCAGGCTGGTATCAACCCGGCGAGCCGGACGGAGGCAAGTTCAGGGGATACACCGTCATTTCTGACCAGCTTGTTCCCGCTTTGAATCAAAAAGGTTTTTCCGAAAAAGATATTGCACAGCTGCTCATTAGAAACCCGGCAAATGCATTTGCGATAAAGGTCAGAAGGCATTAACCTGCTCATAGCCCGTTGAGCTTATTCTTAATGTATTGCCAGTCATGACCGATCAGGCTTTCCATTTCAATGCGCTCCTTTTCATCATTCCTTCTGACATATTTCCTGGCTTTACGAAGTAAAAACGGTTCCCGCACAACGGGCGTAAAAAACGGGTCGGTTTCCAAAAATCTTTTTGTGAACAAATGAGTTGTAGTGCCATTTGTGTAAAAATAGCAACCAAACTGCCTTGCCAGATATTGTAAAGCTTCGATGGTATAGAACGAAATATGTTGGCCTGTCTCACCTGAGATATAGTACCAGTCTGCTATCCGGTCAATGTTCTCAGGGAGAATTTCGGTAGTGAAAAGAATGTTATCGGCTAATTGAAGGATATCGTTTATCTCCCGATATGGATCAACCAAATGCTCAAAAACCTCAAAGGCTGTAACAAGCTCGAACTGAGTATTTCCTGTTAGTTGATTCAAATCGAAGTACTCGGCGAAGAGGTTAGCACAAAATTGATCTGTGTGGTAAAACTTAAAACCTTTATCCCGCATCATACGCGTAAACAACCCGTACCCTCCTGCGTAATCCAGAAAGCGCTCATTGTAGTCAAAAAATTTGATCAGGAGCTTCTCTGTCAGATAAGCCAGGTTGCAGTTTCTGCGGACAAGGCCAACATCCAGTTTTGTAATCGCACTTTGATAAGCTTCATCCAGCCAGTAAGGCTCCTCAGTTTGAATGAACCCCGTTTCCTTACATCGGTAATAATTAACATCGTACTTCTGAAGTATCTTGGCTGAAAACAGAAGCTCCGTTTCGCCACCCGTGATCTTACTTTTCATGAACCGATAGAATGCTTACTTGTTGGAAGTCCAAGAAGCATTTTCTAAGATCAGAAATCCAGATTCGTTTAATTAAAGGAGGAAATGAGATTTTGAAAGGTCGGGTTGCATTGATCATCCCTCCATTTCAATCCGAAAAACGGTCCAGCCGTCTTCTTCCGTTTTGAGAGAGAAGCCAAAATCGTGGTTTACCAGGATTTCCTTTGTCAGTGTTAAGCCAATCCCCTGCCCGTCTTTTTTGGTACTGAAAAACGGATTAAACAGACTCGCATTCACTTCATGCTCAATGGGAGCGCCATTGTTTTTGATCAGCAGCAGCGACTGTGTCAAATGGACTTCGATCACATTGCCAGGCACGCAGGCCTCGATCCCATTCTTGATCACATTCACCAGAACATGCTCCATCTGGCCAGTGTCAACATTCTGAATAATACGCTCATCCGGCAAGTAAAGCTGAATGGCGACCTGCTGCTCGGAAGCCGCTGCCTGCATGAATGTACTTACATCGCGAACCAGCAAAGACAGGTCGGTAGGTGTACGGTTGGGCGTAGGTAGCCTGACCACATCGGCAAAATTGCGCATAAAGCGGGTAAGCCGCCGGTTCCGCTCCGACGCGACCCCAAGCGCCTCTTTGAGTTCGGTAAAATCCGGATCGGTCAGGATATTTCGGGTGGTTTGTAAGATAGAATCAGTAGCGCCAAGCGTATTATTCACTTCATGCGCCATCATCCTGATCACTTTTCCATACGCGTTCTTTTCAGATTCGAGCAGCTCATTCGTCAGCTCCTCTATCATCAAAAAAGATCTTTTAAAACCCTTATCCATGAAATGCGAGCGTTGCACCTTAAACGTCACCACGCCATTTGTTTTCACCACACGCGAGTCTCCATCCTGCATATCCACCAGCTCGTGCAGCAGCGGCAGGCTTGTTTCATTCAATGCTTTTCCCCGCAGTTCAGCTGATACCGGGCCAAACTGTTCCTGTGCTTTGTGGTTCAGCGAATCGATCCGTTCGTCGTAATCTAAAATAACGATGGAGATCGGCGATGCTTCAATGAGCTTTTCCAAAAAGAAATGCTGCTCGTGCAGGCGGGTACGCTCTTCCCGCAGCTGATCGATCATCAGGTTGTAAACTTCAATGAGCGTGTCAATCTCACCTTTGCCCGTCGGCACGAACTTGATCGAAAAATCCTTATCCTTGATCGCCTCGATCCCGGATTTCACAAATTGGATAGGTTGCATAAAGTTTCGGTACAACTGAATGGATGCGGCGGCAGACAACAACAGGAATAGCTCGGAAGCAATGAACGCAGGCTTGTTTGCAGACAGCAGGTTGGCAACCAAAATGATTAACACCAAATGCAGTACCGCAATGTAGCTAATGTATTTGGCGCGGGTCGATAGCTTCATTGTTCGTCGGGATCGAAGGATATGCCATACTTTTCAAGTCTGCGGTAAAGTGCAAACCTGGTAATACCCAGCGAGCGCGCCACTTTGCTGATCTTGTTCTGATGAAACTGCATTGCTTTACTGATCATCTGGTATTCCATTTCTTCCAGCGTAATACTGCCTACTTCCGGCAGGTTTTTCGCTGCAGCAGGCTGGCTTCCCGCAGACAGGTTTTTCTTAAAATCGGCTATATCCAGCGTGTCTTTCGGAGATAATAGTACAGTCCTTTCGACCAGATTTTTCAGCTGACGAATATTTCCCTGGAGTTGTAGCGTTTTCAGCCACTTCAATGCAGCCTGACTGAGTTGCAGGTCGGGGCGCTGGTAAATGGTTTTAAGATTATTCACAAAAAACTCGGAAAGCAGCGGAATGTCGTCGGGCCGCTCCCTGAGTGCGGGCAGCTTCACGGTGATCAGGTTGATGCGGTAGTAAAGGTCTTCTCGGAAAGTACCGAGCGCGACCATTTCTTCCAGGTTACGGTTGGTAGCACAAATCACGCGCACGTCCACTGTCCTGCTTTTACTGCTTCCCAGCGGCTCAAATGTTCTTTCCTGCAAAACACGCAGCAATTTTACCTGGCTCGGCAAGTCAAGCTCCCCGATTTCATCCAAAAAAATGGACCCTTTATTGGCCATTTCAAATCGCCCGATCCGGTCAGACTTTGCATCCGTAAACGCGCCTCTGACGTGACCAAAAAGTTCGCTCTCGAACAAGGTGGACGAAATCCCGCCCAGGTTAACCTTCACAAACGGACGCGACTTCCGTTTACTGTTGGAATGAATCGCCTCTGCAATCAGCTCCTTTCCTGTTCCACTTTCACCGGTAATCAATACCGGCGCATCGGTAGCAGCGACTCTTCCCACAGTGGAGAGTATTTCCAGCAGCTTAGGATCTTGCCCGACAATATTTTCGAGATGATACTTCTGTTCCAGCTTTCGCCGGGTTTCGGATTTCTGCTCCTGCTGCGAAAGATTCAGGATCGTACGGACCGATTGTAGCAGGTAATCATTTTGCCAGGGTTTTGTAATGAAATCGATGGCCCCTTCCTTCATACCCCTCACTGCCAGATCGATAGTCCCCCAGCCTGTTATCAGAATCACCGGGACAGCCGGGTAACTTTTCTTAATCCGCTGCAACAACTGCATTCCTTCCTTTCCCGAAGTTTCAATTGAAAAATTAAGATCAAGCAAAATCAACTCAGGCAAAACTGTGCGCAAAACCTCAAAAACCTCCTCCGGCAAACCCACACCCTTCACATCAAACCCCTCGCTTTTAAGGAGTAATGTCAAAGAAGTACGAATTGCAATATCGTCGTCAACTATCAGGAGCATTTTTCTGGTTTCTTTTTGCCCTAAATCCCTGAAGGGACTTTGGCGTTCTTACTGGGCTGGTGCAGGAATACCTGCACATTCTCCATCCCCACGGCCCGTTCCACAACAGCATATTCACTAACTCACTAACTCACTCGTTCATCGCACCGGCGACCCGGTCATTCTTCGCGACGGCGACCGCTCATTCACTCATTCAATCATTCAAAATTACTCCTCATGCAGCGCCACCGCCGGGTGTATGCTTGCGGCTTGTTTGCTGGGGAACCAGGCGCAGAGGGTTACAATGATATAAATAACTACGATTGCGGCCAAGATCGCGGTGATATATACTTCATTGTCGAGGTCGAAAACGTGCATGAGCGGGAATTGGACTGCAAACAAGAGGCCAAGAATGAGACTGAAACTGGCGAGTACCCATATTTCGCCCAGAAACTGAACAGCTACTTTTCCCTCGGTCGCGCCCATTGCGCGCCTCAGTCCTATCTCATTTCTTCTTTTACCAATATTGAGGTTTAAAATTCCAAAAAGTCCGAGGGCTACATTGGTCAGCAAAAATCCGCTTACGATCAGGAATATAATTACCGGCACGAGCGTCAGATTATGCCTGTTTTTCAGAGATTCTGTCAGGTAACTCACCTCTATCCCCCACCCCGGCGCCATCAGGGCAATATCTTTCACAAGCCTCGCTTCGAAATGCGCGTCTGTTCCTGGTTTGGTTTTGATGAGCACGTTGGAGTTCCAGGCATCGTCTTTTCTGATCAGCTGAAACATAGCCGGGCTGTCGGACATGAATTCACCTTTTGCCTTGAAACGCTCCACAACCCCCACTACCTTGAACGAAGACTTGTCGGGCCCGCCTAATACTTTTCCCACACCCACTTCATCCTGAAACAGCTTGTCTTCCAATGCGCGATTGATCACCACAGGAACAAACTTGGAAACCAGATCAGCCTCGCGGTACCACCTTCCCCGGACAGTGGGCAGGTCGATGGTTTTAGACAATTCTGCATCGCTGTAATAGAAATCGCTGCCGACATTTACCTTTTTATAGCTTACCGAATTGCTCATCTGATTGGCCGAAAACGGTGTGTTACTGCTCATCCTAGACGCAGATTCCACTTCCGGGTAGGTCCTGATCCGCTCCAAAATCCGGTTCAGCTTACCTGCAACATTGACCGTATCCTGATTATTCGCCAAATCGACAACCCATACTTTTTCATACTCAAAACCAATAGGCTTCATGTAATTACGAACATTGTAGACAATCAGCGAAAGCACGCCGAATAAAACCAGGAACGAAGCCCATATCTCCACGATAAGCAAAGCATGAGCCCCTTTTTTGTTCCAAATCAATTTGAAAAGATGTGAGAGCATATTTAATGTTGAATGATTGAATGAGTGAATAAGTGAATAAAATTTTTGTCACCCTGAGCGCAGTCGAAGGGATTGTCACCCTGAGCACTCCGGGCCGCCGGGTCGCCGGTGCGATGAATGGTTGAATGACCGTGTCGCCGGTGCGTTGAATGAGTTTATGAGTTAATGAGTGATTAAAAGAATGTTGTGATGAATGACATTTGGTAATAGGAGGATCGATCTAAAAACTCATAAACTCATCGACTTATAAACTCCATTTAATCCTTCCTCCATCCTCCCGTTCCTCCTTCCTCCCCCTATCACCCCTTCAAAGCCTCCACAATCCTCAGCTTTGACATTCTGAATGCGGGGAGAACTCCGGAGAGTAGACCGAAGACTAGGCAGACTGCAATGCTGATTACAAAGACGGGCAGGTTGATCGTCAGGTCGGCGTAGGCTATCCAGCCGCTGGCATTGATCATTTTGATTATTGCAAAAGACAGGATTAATGCGAATGTGCCGCCGATGAATGTGATAAAGACGTTTTCAATGATAAACTGCCAGAGCAATGCTTTGGACGGTGCGCCGAAAGCTTTTCTGACACCAATCTCGGAAGCTCTTTCGAGTATCCTGCTCACGTTGACATTCACCAGGTTGATAGCAGGCAAACCCATGAACATGACAAGAACCAGCGTCACGACTGCGTAAAAGAGCAGCTTCTGTGAATCGGATCTTGCCAATGTATTGAGAAAATGGTCAAAGTACTTGTCAGCTTTTACGATCAGCACGGTAAACTTCTGCCCGTCCTGGATCTCTGCAAATGGAATACGCGAGATATTGCTGTCAAATTCTGATTGAATGGCAGGCAGGTCGGCCCGGTCTTTCGCGAGTACGATTGCGATGAATCGCCCGCGCATTCCCTTGTTTTCATAGTTGCTTTTGGGCGCAGTATAGGGGAAGTAAATATCCGAATAAGTGTAAACCCGCGTTGGAGGCCCGCCTCTTACCACGCCGATCACTTTATAGACTATGTTTTCAATTTCAATATTACGCCCAACCACAGATCCTGAACCCTGCTCAAAATACTGGTCGCGCAATGCGTCTGTAATCACGGCAACACGGTCCCCATTTGCAATATTGGTCTCGTTATAAGGCTTGCCTTCCAGAAACTCAAAACCAGTTACATACCAGAAATCAGCGTCGGTGTATTTGGTGTTCAGCTTGATCCGCTTCCCATTCACATAAGTGTTGGAAAAGCTGAAATTGGAAAAGATACTGACCCGCTCCGCTGATTTCAGGGACTTCGCATGTTTAACCAAAAAACCAAAACTAGCCGGTCCTGACGACATGGTGTTCATCGTGGAATCCGTTTGCATGACAGTCCCGATATAAAGCGACCTGTCGCGCCGCACCTCGGGATAATGCGTTCCCAATACATGATCCAAAAAGGAGGTCAGTACCATGAGCACAGTCAATGTAAGACTTATGCCGAACAGCGTGATAAAAGTATAGAAAGGATGCCGCAGCAGAACCTTCCAGGCGATTTTGATATAGTTAGCTAACATTGTGCTTTGTTGTTAAATCTTACATTTTTGGGAGGAAAAGGAGGATGGAGGATGGAAGATGGGCTTTTGTCCTTTTCTCTTCGTCCCTTTCCTCCTTTCTCCCCTTCCTCCATTCTATCCAACTTGCGTTCCGTCGAAAAGGCGGATTAGGCGGTGGGTCTTTTTGGCCATGGCGTCGTCGTGGGTTACCATGACGATGGTTGCGCCGTCGTTGTTCAGCTTTTGAAGGATACTCAGGATCTCATTGCCCATTACACTGTCCAGGTTTCCCGTTGGTTCATCGGCGAGGATGATTTCAGGTTTACCCACAATTGCTCTTGCAATCGCGACGCGCTGCTTTTGTCCACCGGAAAGCTGTTTAGGAAAATGCTTCATCCTGTTACTTAATCCTACTTTTTCAAGTGCTTCCTGCGCCAGTTCCCTGCGCTCTTTGCCAGAGCTGTTCCTGTAAAGCAGCGGAATTTCCACGTTATCTATCACCGAGAGGTCATTGATCAGGTGAAAGCTCTGGAAAATGAAACCTAACTTCTGATTGCGAAGCTGGGCCAGGTTTTTGTCAGAATACTGCTCGACGCGGCTGCCGTCAATTTCAATGTGCCCCTTGGAAGGCTCATCGAGCAAGCCCATTATATTCAGCAGCGTACTTTTCCCACAACCGGAAGGCCCCATGATAGACACAAACTCGCCTTTTTTGACATGAATATTAATGTTATTCAAAGCAAGTGTCTCAATGGAACTGGTCCGGTAAACTTTTTCAACATTTTGAAGATTAATCATGGCGGTTTTTTTTAATGATTGAATGATTGAATTTTTTTGGAGGAAAGGGAGGATGGAGGAAGGGAGGAAAGGTATTAATATTGATTTTGAAATAGGTCAGGTTTCCAACGGTAAACATTCATATTCCCCTTCGTCCCCTTCCTCCTTCTTCCCTTTCCTCCTAATACCCTATTTTCCCCTTTTTCTCAAAATCGTATAATGTTAACAATCTCAAACTATAATAGGACTGCCAGTAGTCTCTTAGTGCCAGCACGTAATCTCTTCGGGCGATGTCTTTTTCCTGTGTGGCTATGCCGAGATCGGTTACGCTCAGGTCGCTGAGGATGAATCTTTCTTTGGCGATCTGGTACCTTTCGGCGGCGATATCGTCGGCGAGGCGGGTGAGTTTAACCTGCTTTTGAAGCATTTGTAAAAGGGTTACCTGCGTGAATATTTCCTGTTCAAAGGTCAATTTTTCCTGCTCTACCGATTGTCGGGCAAATTCCTGGTTTGCGCGTGCTACTTCCGTCCTGGCTTTGTTGCGGCCCCACGTCATGATCGGCAATACCAGCTGCAATTCGACGAACTCACGATCCTGCGGACTGATATATACATCACCCGGCGCCCTGCCCTGGTTCGATAATCCGAAAGTGGCGACCAGCGACGCATTCAGGCCATTATCCTTGCGGGCAGACTGCACGTCCCGCTCCGCTTCCAGAAGCTTCCTCCTGAACCCGATTGCTGCTGATCGGTTTGCAAAAGCTTCGTCGAGCGCAACCTGGGTATCTACTTCAAACTCCTTTGTTTCCAGCGGGATCCCCAATGCAATCGCACGTTCGTCCCGCAAGCCCATAAACAATTTCAATTTAAGTGAGGCAACAGCCGCGGCCTGCTGGGCAGACGCCAGGTCTTTTTGCGCTGTGAGCAAACCCATTTGAAGTTGCAGAAGATCATTTTGCGAGATTTTACCCAGTTCCAGTTTATGCTGCGCGATTTTGTACAAAGTATCATTGTTACTCCTGTTCTTCTCGGCAATCTGCAAATTGACCTGCGCGACCAGCAGCTCGAAATAGTAGCCCGTAGCATCCAGCGCAATCTGCTCCATGGATTGTACAAACTGCTGGTTGCCTTCCTGGTATTTGAGCGGCTGGATCTTCCTGTCCCATTTCAATGGGTTGAATCTAAAAAGCGGCTGGTCAATGCCTATCTCAAAAGGTACCCCATTATACCGGGTTGTGTTTCTTGCAAAATCATCAAATCGCTGCATTTGCTGCTGCACGTAAACCTTGCCGCCGGTGAGCGCGATACTTTGGCTGAGTGACAATCCCAGCAATGCATTGTTGTTGGAAACGGGCTGAAACAGGATCGTACCATCGGGCTGCACTACTTCTATATAACTTCTTGTAAATCCCGGGATCGTGCCACTCAGACTAAGCTGCGGCTTATAATCTGCGAGAAAAGAACGGTACTGCCAGTAATTCGTTTTCTTCTGGGTAGCAGCCTGCTTGGAAGCAATCGAGTTCTCGCGTGCAATATCCACCACCTCGGGGAGCGTCAGCTGTTGAACTTGTCCGTAAGCGGAGAAAGTCAGAAGCGTAAATATGAATAGGAAGAAGTTTTTCATCGCCGCGCTCATTGAATGGTAATTTCTTCCAGATGTTCATACGCATTCAGGTCGCTGAGGATCACCTTTTCTCCCACTTTCAAACCGCTTTTAATTTCTACAAAATCGAAATTCGATAACCCCAGCTCAACAGCCCTGCGATACGCTACGCCATTTTGCAGGACAAATACATGCTGCTTTCTCTTCCCGGTAAATGCCGGCCCATTGGCTACGCGCAAGGTTTTGCTGCTCTTGTTGGTCACCACGTATACCTCTACTTTCATGTTGGGCCTGAGCGATTCATTTCTCGCATTTTCCAGTTGAATGGTAAATCCGATCACCCCGTCTTTCACGGAAGGCTTCACCTGGGCGATCATGCCGCGCAGTTCAGCTTCATTCACCTTGATAATGACGGGCAAACCTGTCTTAACCTGATCTGCATATACGTCGGAGCAGCTGCCTTCTACCCGGAAACTTCCCAAGTCAGCCACCTTGGCGAGCATTTCGCCTTCATTCACCGAGGAACCTATATTTTCATTGACCCAGGTAAGTACCCCTTTTCGATCGGCGACGATGTCGGCCATTTTCAGCTTATGCTGTAATTCTTTCAGGTTTTTACCTTCGATCTGCGCGCCAAGTTCGGTTTCTTTCAGGCTGGCGCCCATTGATTCGCGGTTGTAGCGCAGGTCGTTTTCCAACAGGCTTTTTTCAAGTTCCGCTATTTTCAATGCATTTTCTGCACGGGTAATGTCTTCAAAAGTACCGCCACCTACTTTTTGCAGGCGCTTTGCATCTTCAAAATCGGCGCGTAGTTTGTTAATGTTCAAAGACTTGATCCGGTCATTGATCTCTGCGTCGAACAAATCCTTATTCAACTTCATTTTAAGCTGATCGATCCCATTCCGCTTCAATTCTAGCTGGTCCTGGTAACGTTCAAACTCGATCTCTGTCAGCGACTTGTCAAGCTCCACCAGCGCCTGGCCAGGCTGAACCTGCGTACCTGGCGTGATCAAAATGCGCTTGATGCTCGCCCGGATTGGGCTGGTGAAAATTTGCTCGTAAGCAGGAATGATCTCTCCGCTTGCGGTTAATGTATTTTCAACATCTCCGGTTTCAACCACAGCAGTTCTGATCCGCGCGCTTTCCAACGTGCTGGAAAGCGATCTTCTAAAAAAGTAAATCACAAACCCGAGCGCGACGGCGGCTGCTACAATCAGCAGCAAGCGTCGATGTCGCGAGTTTTTCAGATAGTGGGGGGCGATTTCCCGGTCCATTGGAGGCTTTCGTTTTAAGTAAGGTTCATGGCTAATAGTACCTTACTTAATCCGAATATCATGCCAATTGATAAATCACTTACTAACAAGACTTTACCTCATTTTGCAAATGCAAAAAACCGTGCGGATCCGCACGGTTTGTGTGTTATAGAACAGGAAAATGGCTGCTAGGTTTTGAGCTTCTTCTTTTTTGCAGCCGGGAATAAGATGTTGTTCAAAATAAGCCGGTACCCTGCCGAATTCGGGTGCAGGTTCAGATCAGTTGGCTCCTCTCCCACCCGATGCTGGTAGTCTTCAGGATCGTGGCCGCCGTAGAATGTAAAAAAGCCTTTCCCATGCGTGCTGTGAATGTATCTGGCTTCTTTCGCTGACTTATTTTCCGCCAGGATGATCACTTCCGGTTTGATCAGCCTGTTTTTAAATGCAGTTGTTTGCCCCAAAAATCCTTTGATAATTGTCTTGTGATTTTGCGTCAGCATGCTGGGTACGGGATCCCATTTGGCAGAAAACTGAAAGAGCGAGAAGAAATCGTTTGACTCGTTCAATCCACGCTCGTCGGGCTGGTTATCAATGTCCGAGAATTCGATTTCGTAAGGGTACGGAATGGTTTTAAAATCCCGGAATGCGAACGTGTTATCGTAGTTCAGCTTGCTGTTTGCTGTCGGATCTGCCGGGGTACCATCATACATCGCATCCACGATATCAATCCCGTCAGCGGCGAGGGTAATGTCAAATGTATCCGTCGCATTGCACATCGCAAACATATATCCTCCTCCCGCCACAAACTCGGCGATCCGCTTGGCTACTGCCAGCTTCATTTGCGGCACATTGGCAAACTGGAATTTGTTTGCAGTTTCCTCAGCTTCTTTCTTTTGCTCGCGGTACCAGGGAAAATCCTTGTATTGATAAAACTTTCCGAATTGCCCCGTAAAATCTTCGTGGTGCAAATGCAGCCAGTCGTATTCCGGCAGTTTGGTGCTCAGTACCTCTTCGTCGTAAATCACATCGTAAGGTATCTCAGCATAAGTCAGCACCAGCGTCACCGCATCGTCCCAGGGCAATTTAGATTTGGGGGAATAAACCGCAATTTTCGGCGCTTTTTGCAGTTTTACTGCATCCATGTTCACGTCCGCAGCGCTGATCTGTGAGAGTATCTGCCCTGCTTGCCCTTCTGATATCACCTCAAAACTAACGCCCCGCACCGTCATTTCGGAAGCGAGCTGCTGGCTGTGCGCCACCATAAAGCTGCCCCCGCGGTAGTTGAGCAGCCAGTCCATTTCCATTTCAAAATTTTTCAATATCCAGAAAGATATTCCATAAGCCTTCAAATGGTTCTTCTGGCTTTCGTCCATTGGGATTAAAATCCTGTTGGACATCCCTTTGAATGAGACTGCCAAAAAAATGATAAGCGGGACAATCAGGCGTATCACTGGTTTGATTCTTTCCGGTTTCATGCGCAGTTTTACATATTGTAATGATTAAATATAGAAATAAAATCAACTCGTCAGAAACATAGACCGTCTGAAACGTTGATTGCTATTTCGGGACTCCGGTCTTTTTAACGACGAACAATACATTCTGGTGCATTCGCTATCCTACTTATGAATATCCGAGAAAATGTTGACGAAGGCCTCCGGTCTATTCAAAGTAACCTGCTGAGAACAGTATTGACCGCGCTGATCATTGCAATCGGCATTACTTCACTCGTGGGTATACTAACAGCCATTGAGGGAATTCAAAGTTCCGTAAACAGCAGCTTTGCGGATCTCGGCGCCAACACATTCACAATTCGAAACCGCTATGATGACGGGTTTTTCAGTCGTGGCAGGCGGAGCAAGCAATATCCAGCGATTAATTATCGCCAGGCAGTCGCATTTGCGCAGAAGTTTAAAGATTCATACGACGCCCGGGTTTCACTTTCCTCGGATATCGCAGGCGCAGTTCAGGTTAATTACCAGTCAAAAAAGACTAATCCAAACAGCAGTGTAGTTGGAACAGACGATCAGTATATCGGGATCAAAGGTTATAAGATCGATCAGGGCCGGAATATTGACCGCAACGACATGGAGAAGTCGCTGAATGTGGCTGTGCTCGGGCAGGAAATAGCACGCAAGCTTTTCGTGCGCGCCGATCCGATCAACAAGGAAATCACATTTATGGGCAGCCGGTACAAGGTGATCGGTGTTTTGCAAAAGAAAGGATCGCTGGGCGGAGACAATGACTCGGACCGCATCATTCTTATTCCATTGGAAAACGCACGCGGGCTGGCCGCAAACCGGACACTTGCTTACAGCACGACAGCCTCTGCCCCCAATATCGCCGACGGCGATTTTATTGTGGAAGAAGCCCGCGGCATCATGCGCACGATCCGCCACGACCCGCTTGGCAAGGAGGATTCCTTTGAAATTGATCGCGCCGATGCGATTGCAAAGGATTTCGAAGAAGTCTCGGGTTACCTTCGCCTGGGCGGTTTCGGAATTGGCATTATTACGCTACTTGGCGCGTCCATTGCCTTGATGAATATTATGCTCGTTTCGGTAACCGAACGGACCCGCGAAATAGGAATCCGTAAATCACTGGGCGCTACGCCGCGGGTAATCCGCTTTCAGTTTTTGATTGAGGCAATTGTGGTGTGCATTCTAGGTGGGATCGGCGGATTGTTCCTGGGAATTATCATTGGAAATGTGATCTCCACCTCCATCAGCAGCGACAGCTCGTTCGTTGTACCGTGGCTTTGGATGGCAATGGGAATCGCAGTTTGTGTGTTTGTAGGTGTGATTTCCGGCATCTACCCGGCTATCAAAGCATCGCGCCTCGATCCGATCGAAGCATTGCGCTATGAATAAAGAAGTTAGCAGCCTACCGGCATTTAAAGTCTGATTTGATACTAAATTTTTCTCCCTGAAACTTGCTTAATCTGTTTTTCTGTCTACTTTTGCACTCCCAACAAGTAAGAGAATGCCCAGATGGCGGAATCGGTAGACGCGTTGGTCTCAAACACCAATGAGGTTACACTCGTGCCGGTTCGACTCCGGCTCTGGGTACAAAAGCCCTTCAACGCAAGTTGAGGGGCTTTTTTCGTGTTAAAGTTCTATAAAAGCTTATTTTTTCGCGCTTTTAAGCCCAGTTACTTCTCTTTTATCGGGAGGGATGACCACCTGACCGAGTGCTCCGGAAGCGTCATCGGGGCTCAGACTTTTTGCAAATACTTTCTTTATTACCCCATAGTTGTATTCGCACCACATGCATTAGCAAAACGCTTAGCGGAAGACTACACAAGGCTTTTCGCTTCATCAAATTTCATTTTGGCCAACACCTGCTATCACAACTCTGCGGTGGTAATTTATCTGGCCTAAATGATAGGAAAAGTGGGTCAGTAAATGTTGCAAGATCAAATCCGTTGTCTGCTCGGGAAACATATCCAGAACTTCGCGCGGGTAACCTGATGCTAGCTTTTGTTCGTCCAGCATATTGATCGTTGCAGATACAATCTCTTTTAAAGTTTCAAGCTCGGACAATAGCTGCCTTTTTGTAAAGTACCTGCCGCTAAACTCGGCATCCCGGTCGCGAACGTAAGCAAAACCGCCGAGCGTGAGCCCTACATAAGTGCGCAGGTTGCCGATCAGGTGCTGGCAGAGATTACCGGAGCTATTCAAAGTGCCCGGCAGCTTCACCCATAGCTGCTCTTCATCGTGGTATTGCGCTATTTCATTGCTTAATTTGCTAAGATCCCTTGCAAATAAGGTTTGATAATTCTCCTTCTCCATTCCTGAGTTGTTTTAATTTTTCGGTCCGTGAAATTAGTTAATAGCCAGATATTCCTGCGTGCTATGTCCGTTAGTTCACAAGAAGCATTGTAGCCGTGCTGTTGAGATATGATTCTTAATATTTTTACATTCCTGTACCAAGTATTCACACGTTGTAATTTATTAATGGTCCGAAATATTGAGCTATTTTCAACGACGGCGATTTTAATGGTAACAGCAGCCCACTCATTCGTTAGTTTTCGGAGAATTAGCCGCCCTGTGTTGACCAATTGTGTAGTATGGGGTAACGGCGAGACCAGTACCTTCAACAACCAACAGGGTGCTCTCATCCTGACCAGTTATTGCTTATTCGAATCGACGATAACAGGCTATAACGCCGGAACGGGCAACCTGACCACCACCAATTCGCCGTTTGTAAACACAACCAATTGCCGGCTTCGTATGGGTTCAGAGGCCCTAAACGCAGGTGACCCCAACAGCACCAGCGCGATCAATGGAGCCACCGACCTTGCGGGCAATCCCCGTTTCGATGGAGGACGCATCGATATGGGTGCCTATGAGTTCGACGCCACTGCCTTGCTCGTCTCGCTTATAAGTTTCACAGCTCAGGTTGAGCCAGCCCACTCCGTGCTGCTTCAATGGCAAAGTACACCGGTTGGTGGTGCAGTAAGCGTGCCTTAGATTCCGTTAATGCCAGATTGACTTCAAGGGTCTGTATGGACAGTGAAGGGTGTAAAACAAACAAATGAGAGAAAGATTGAGAGGTCAGAGAGTACAGAAAAAATGACCACCTACCGTACTGAGGTCAACATGCAGCTAGGGTTCCGGATTTCATTTTCAGACACTTAACTGAGAAATTTTCCTTAGGTTGTAAAGCAGCTGGTTCGACATTTGTTCCGTTGCCGGTACGAAACGGAACTTAGACGAAAAATCGTCAAAAGTTCCGTTTTTTGCTTTCTGTCTTCAGCCAGCGTCCGCAAACTCATCTTGAAGTAACTACTTCTTCTTTTTGTCGGGCGTCTGACATTCTGTTCTCCAATGCGGCCATCTTTCCGTCCAGTGCTTCCAGCCTGGCTTTAAGTTGCTGGTTTTCTTCCAGCAGCGCTTTGGTGCGCTTTTCGAGGGCTTGTATAGCCGCCATATTTACACCATCAATGTCGGACGAATTAATGGTCGTGTCGCTGCCAATTCCATTGAGTCCAAATGCGGCGTAAAAGTCCTGCGCCATCGGACCAATGTGTCGGGTTGTGGTCGGCTGACTTTTGTAATTCCAAGTGGTCACCGGCATTTTAGCCACTTTTTGCAGGATAGTTTCGGCATCAAAAGTATTGAAGTTTTCTTTTTTGCGCTTGTCGCTTACTACATTCCAAGACCCGCCTCCGGCAGCCAAGGTTACACCGGAAGTCATTTGCTGATCCGTAAAAAGTCGCATCCCACCAGAAAATCGCATGGTAAGCTGGTTAATAGTAGTACTATATGCACTGTCGGAACTGAATGATGCGCTTGCGTCACTTATTACAAAAGATCCACGATGGCGTGTCCGTGCATTCTTGCCCAATGCAGTTGAAAAATCTCCCGAGGCGGAGTTTACCAAGCCGATTGCAACGGAGTAAGAGCCCCTGGCGATAGACGGCCCAATTGCAATGGATCCCATTCCAGTTGCTACGGATAAGGACCCTAGTGCCAATGCATCATTGTTAGCAGCTTCCGCGAAATAACCTAATGCCATTGCGCCGATGCCGGAGGCAGTGCCGTTGACCGCCATGGACCTTTCTCCAACAGCATTACTGCCAGCGCCTAACGCCACCGAGTAGTTACCAGACGCGATACTGGATTGACCGACAGCAAAAGAGCTTTCTCCAGACGCACCCGTGTTGAACCCCACAGCAAAGGAATAGTTGCCAATGTTGTTGTCATTCCAGTTAGTACTTGCTCCGCCCCCCACATATCCTGCGCGAAATGCTGCCCTGTCTGCATACCACATCATGCGGCGGCCCTCACCGGTTGCGGGAATACCGGACGGGCTTAAACTAACGTCCCCGGGGGCTGAAAAAAGAACGCTGCTGTCTGCAACGTGAAGACCGGCCTTAGGGGTTATTGTACCAATTCCCACCTGGCCGCTGGCGTAGAAGGAAACTGCAATAAATAGAGAGGATAGGATAGATTTTTTCATTGTTATGATTTAGTATTTAAAAATTTTTACAACATCCTTTTTACCGTCTGCCATTTTGAAATGTAACAGATAGATCCCTGCCGCATAATTTTCCATATTGACCTCCTGGCCGTCAACAGGCTTGGGAAGATTCAGCAGGTGCTGTCCTGTAACATCAGTAAGTTCCAGACTAACTGCATTTTTAGCTGCGGCAATGGTGAATTTGTCTGTTAGCGGATTGGGATATACGCTGGCTATTTCCACAGACCCAAGATCAATGCTGCGGATAGCGCTATAGGCATAGCTTCCGTCGGCATCTGTCATTTTCAAGCGATAATACTGTCGGCCGCTCCGCGGGGCGGCGTCCTGAAAAGAATAGTCCTTTAATTCCTTGCTGTCTCTGGAGGCACTCACCTTACCTAAGAAATTCCATTTGCGGGCATCGATGCTTTGCTGGACTTCGAAAAAGTCGCTGTTTTCCTCCGCCGAAGTTTGCCAGTTAAGCCATGTCATGCCTTCCATGCGGTGCGCCCGGAATGCAACCAGTGTCACCGGCAAAGCGCCTTCCTGCGCAGCTGTAACGGATGTAAAGTTTGTCAGGCTGGCGAGATTGGCAAATATGTAATGTGAAACTGGATCCACTACGCCACCAGTGGTTGTAACAAAGGTCTGATTACCATGCGCCAGCTGCAAAGTGCTTTCATTATTCCCATTCAAATCGCTGGTTAAATATTTCAGTCCAAGATTTCCGACATAGTCAACAGGCTGACTAAACGTGTAAACCTTTGCAATACTCGCCGGATTGCCTGTTACAGGTGTAGCGGAGATGGTCAGCTTGTTTGAAGCAATGGTGAAATCAGCAGCTGGCTGCATCGTCAAGCCATTCAGGCTGACCTGTGTCCCCGAAGAGATGAAGAAACCCCCGGCACCCGCAAAAAACTGCGCCTGCACCGGTTTAGCGGGAAGCCATGCCAATTGTAAAAGGATAAGATAGTACTTTATCATAGTAAATAGTTTAATGAAAAAGAATTTAGTACTTGAATAGGCAAAAGCTATCGTCGAATTAATTCTAACCTCATTGTTTTAGAATCTTAGCTATTCGAAGTAGTCGAAACGTTATCATTTAAAAAGAAAAAAATTGGCTGGCGTGCCCCGTTTATACTTCTCAGGAAAGCTTTATAACCGTATATTGTGTTGAAAGTGCGCCGATCGGCAAGAGGGCAGCTATCATTTGTACTCCATTTTTCGGACAGCCACTTGTTGTTGTATCTTTTTTCCAGCAGCAATTCTTTCCATTCAAAAGGAAGCTGATTGTCGAGTCCATCATGAGGTCTTCGCTGAGGCGGTTTCTTGTTACCTGGAATCTCTTTGGCTCGCCCGGTATCGGTAGTTGTTTTAATAAATGTTCCAGTACTATCGCTAAAAAAATCACTTACAAAAGCAATGCTAAAATCAACGATCTCCTTCATTTTATTAATCGTGTCTGTGTCGATTTCAAGTGCCCAGGATATAGAAAAACCGTTAGCCTTTTATGCGAATACTACTGATTTTTTGAACCGAAAGGAGGTTAACACTAAGGCAATTATAAAATCTGAAAGTGACCGGCACGTACATACCAAAAAAATTCTCAATCCTGCGACTAGTAAAAAGAACAGAGGCTTATTGCCATGGGCAATCCGATACAACGATGTTGACTATTTTAATTTAGGATATTCAGACGATCTGCAAAACTGGAATATGTTTGCCCGATTTGATATAGTTGGAAGATTTTCAGCAGTTTTTATTGACAAAGATTCTCCCAAAGAGTTCTTTAACAAAACAGCTCACGGAGCCAGTTTAGCAGGCTTACTGGCGACAGAGTCCACAAAGTGGAACAAAGGCTGGATCGATCATAAAGGTGAGAAAAAGAGAATTTTGCTTATTAACGCAACTGTTTATGTACCCAGGGACTCTCCAAGAGTGGAGGATGGCTGCCTAGGCAACTATTTAAGTAAGGGTCAATTAAGAGAACTGATCGAGACAAACAAAATCGATATACAAAACAAAGAAGTAAATGAGCTGTCTTTTGAAGAGGTGGTTGAAGTGATTCACAAGTTGAACAAGATCTAACACTTCGTCCAGCAGCTGCTTTCGCTATCGAAAACACCTACACTACATTTTAACCCGTAATAACGCGTGCGGTCGTCTCCCGGCTGATCAATGTAGCTGTATCGGTGATTTCCACTTCCGTTTGCATCACAGTTGCTATTGTTGGAAAGTTTTTAGCATTGCTGCTTTACTGGATTTCGAAATTGTCTGAATCCTATTTCGTTTTAACGTAGTAGATTAAATTTAACATTCTGATAATCTAGCATATTTTTTATTTGTGGTAAAACTGAATTTTTATGAGAAAGACCGTTTTATTACTTGTCATTTGGAGTACCTTTTTTGCCTGCCAGAAAGATGCTGATGAGGTAGTGTTACCGGATATTTCTGGTATATATCAAATCACCACCCTTGATAACATAGAAGGTGAGACGCTCAACTTTCCCCAACTGATGGATGGAAAGGTTGCTATTACATCCGAGTTGGAAATTACAAAAGTAGATGAATACCAAATTAGTATTCTACGAAAAGGGATTGCACTGGGAACACCGTATACAGATCCTTTAGGTTTATTTGATATTCGAAAAGGTGAGGGTGAATACATTGTCTACAAGGATGGTTTATACATCGGCAGTATAAACGGTAACAAACTGTATCTGAATTTTGCAGGTAAAAGCAGAAATACACATATCGCCTCCATCCGGGCCAGCAAATAATTGGTAGATTCTCTTCATCGGCACAAGTTGTACCAGATGGCAAAAAGTCTCATAAACGTCCGTTTTGTTATACAAAAAAGGATCACGTTTTGATACGTTTTTGGGCGAAAAAATATCTTAAATCGTTATCTCGGATTTCATCGTATCTTTTTTGTCTGTCGCACTGAGTTCCTGAGACAATCTAATAATTACACTCATACATACTCTAATTGAAAGAACGCCTGAAATCCAAAGGCGATACACTGGTTTTGAGCTTGAAAAGTTTGCTAAAAGACTGGGGATGTTCGAAGCCTAATTCATACGCTATTTCACTTATCGAAGCGTCGCTTGTTGATAACTGTTCCTTTGCCTTTTCAATCAGGTGGTTATGAATATGCTGCTGCGTATTTTGCCCTGTAAGTGATCGCAGCATATCACTTAAATAACTCGCACTCACGTTTAACTGCTCAGACAGAAATTGGACAGTTGGAAGCCCCTGCTTTTTCGCGGGTGGTGACTGAAAGTAGGCGTGTAAAATGCCTTCTACCTTTTGAAGCAGATCGCTGCTTACCGCCTTACGGGTAATAAATTGCCGGCTGTAAAACCGGTTGGCATAATTCAGCAGCAATTCGATCTGAGAAATAACAACGTCCTGGCTGAAATTATCAATTCTGTCTTTTAATTCTTCTTCAATATTTTCAAAAACAGAAATGACCGTGGTTTTTTCTTTCTCCGATAAGTGCAGCGCTTCATGAATAGAATAGGAAAAAAATCCATACTCTTTAATCTTCCTGGCGAGTTCGTAACCCAATAAAAAATCCGGGTGAAAAAGTAAAGTATAACCGGATTGATCACTAAGTGGGGCGTGACCTCCTGTGATCTGATTTGGCGAAACAAAGAACATTCCCCCCTCATCGAAATCGTAGTAATGCTGCCCGTATTTAAACTTCCCCTGGAAGTTCATCTTATAGGAGATCTTGTAAAAATTCAGAATGTGGGGACTGGGAAGTCTTTCCAGCGGAATGGTCCCTGCAGCATTATTGATTAAACTTACCAATGGGTGCATAGGTGCCGGTATGTCCAGCGCCTTATGCAACCTTGATAAGGAATTGAATCGATGGTTAGACATCTCATCCTTCATATTGTCTGTTTATAATTTACTTTCAATGCTGCCTAATGCACCCGGTACGCCGTTAAGCGCTTTCTTGGCGTTTT
Organism: Dyadobacter crusticola DSM 16708; assembly: GCF_000701505.1. Lineage (GTDB taxonomy): Bacteria > Bacteroidota > Bacteroidia > Cytophagales > Spirosomataceae > Dyadobacter > Dyadobacter crusticola. The sequence continues at coordinate 201,525 of NZ_JNJB01000013.1, forward strand.
CCCAACTTGGATCGTTCGGATCGAATGTACTCCGAACATACGCAAGAATGCTTTCACAAACAAAGGCAACACGTTCCGGATTTTCATCACTTGTCTCGCGGGCATCGTACCCTGATATGCCACCAAAGATGTGTTCGGCGCCGAACACGGTCAGCAGGTCCTTCGGACCGGGACTTTGATAATAAGCGTCCGCACGCCAATTGTCCACATCAGAGAACATGAGGTTTATGTCTTTGTCCCCATTCACAACGAGTGCGGGTAAAGTCATCGTGCTGAAATTGCCGGCGGCCAACACAGGATAGTGCTGTCTGTTGACCCCGTTAAATCCTTCGGGTCCACCAGAGGCGCCAATCAGCACCCGCGCCTTTAATCTCGGTTCTGCGGCATTCACTATTTTACCTGTTGCGGGATCAGTTACCTCCATGCCAGCCAGCATGGCTACGGTCTGGCCGCCCATGGAATGGCCGATCGCAGCAACTTTTTCTTTATCGACTCTTCCGGTTAAGCCAGGTACTGTTGAAATAATTTCGTCTAAATGATCCAGGATAAATTGCATGTCCGTTGCCCGTGAACTCCAAAACAAGGGTGCTTCCGGAAGCGATGACGGGAGCCCAAGTGCTCGGGAATTTTGATGAGTAGGTTGAATGACAACAAAACCATTTGCCGCGAAGAAATCTACCATGGGGCCATATCCTCTGTATGAAGAGAGAAAGTTAGAGGGCCCATGTCCATGCGAAAGAAGTATGACCGGCAGGTTGTTTCCGCTAGCAGGAGCAGAAACTTTTATTTCAAGGTCTACGTGACGGCCGGCAACTGGTAATACAACCGGACTAAAACTCATGATGGGTGTTTGTGACTGTTTCATTTTTATTATTGATTTTGAATTTTGAGATAGGCAAAGGTCATCAGCCTTCGTCTCCTCGGCGTAGTGAAATCGGGGCATTGCGTAGCCAAACTCAGGAAATGAATCCATCACCTGATGAGGGATGTTGGAGGGAAAGTAAAGAGGTTGACAAGCATTCACGTGGCGGCAAGCTTATCAGTACATTTGAAACCATTCAAAGTGTTTACTGATCAGATTGGCCCTTTCCAGTTTTAAAAATTCCAGATAGGCTTTCGCTACGGGTGAAAGTTTTTTCTCTTTCAGCCAGACCAGGCTCCACTCCGTCCTGATCGGCAAGCCCTTGATCGGTAGAATTTTAAGCGTTCCGTTTAACAGCTCATTTTTTATACCAATCAGAGGCATGATAGAATATCCGAGCCCCGCCAGAACAGCCTGCTTTACAGCTTCATTGGAGGTTAGTTCCATTCGCTTTCGCGCTTTCAACTGCGCATTTTCCAGATATCGCTCCATGGTTTGCCTTGTTCCCGATCCCGGTTCCCGGTAGATCAGCGGGAGGTCTTCCAGCGCGCTATGCTCGATCAAACCTTCCCCGGAATGGCTGCTATCCGCATTACCCACCAGGAAAAGCTTGTTTTGCAATAAAGGAAGATGGTCGATCTGGAGCTTGTCCGGCAAGATCGACACGAGTGAAAAGTCGACTTCATTGTTCTGCAAGCTCGCCACTACCCTGGCCTTATTCGTCACATCCATGACCAGCTCAATGCCTTGGTGAAGCCTCAGGAAATCAGATAGAAAATAGGGCATCACGTACTTTCCGGTCGATACCACTGTCAGTTTTAAGCTGCCGGTAAGCTGACCCAGATAAGCCAGGTTTTTATGCTGGATCGCATTAACCTGGTCGAGGATCTGCTCGGCTGCCTGCGCAATCTCCCTGCCAAATTCTGTGATAAACAGGTTTCGTCCAATCACCTCCGTTAATGGGATATCAAATTGATTTTGAAAGTTTTTCAACTGGATCGAAACAGCTGGTTGCGTCAGATTCAATGCCTCTGCCGCCTTGGTCACGCTTTTAAGCCGACTTACCACCAGGAAGATCTGCAACTGATTAAAGGTATAATGCATAAATAAATCTTATGGATATCATTTAAAACATAAATAAAAATAAATGGATTTCCCCATCCAATTTTGCAAAAAAAAAGAGAAAATTCATGACAAAGATTACAGTTGCAAAAGGGGACGGCATCGGGCCCGAAATCATGGATGCTACGATCGAGATCATTCTGTGGGGCGGCGCACAGTTGGAAATGGATTTCATTGAGCTAGTTGAGCAGGTCTATCTGACCGAAAACCTCTACAATTCAATGGTACACCAGGATTTTCCTGGGACAAGGTCAATGATGGTTTCACAAATGCATTTTAATCACTGCTCAAAATCGATTTTATGAAAACTACAGAAGGATTCCAATTGATAAAAGGGCTTTTCAAGCCCGATGAAGCCAAAGAAGTACTGCTTAGCCTGGTGAACTCTAAAATCACTTTCCACCATAGGAAAAGTTTCAGTCAGCAGGAGCGGTTCGGCACGAGAGACCGCTCCGATGACGAAAGGGTAAGAGAGTTGGCACAAACTCACCAGGAACTTGCTGCCTTGATAGATCTGGCGAAGGCCACGGGGTGTAACCTGAAAGTACATTCGACAATTCAGGTCGAGCTAATACCCCAGATTGGTTCTGGTAGCACAGAAAACGCTTTTGAAACAAATAGCTAAAATCTAGTATATGAATCTGAATCTACTCGGTGAAAATCTTACAAACCCAGCTTTACTATTTTTCATTCTCGGAATTATCGCGGTATATCTCAAAAGTGATCTCGAAATCCCCCCAAACTCCTCCAAATTCATTTCAATTTATCTCCTGCTGTCGATCGGCTTCAAGGGAGGACAGGAGCTTTCCCATGAAATGTTTAACCATGAAATCATCTGGTCAATGTTTTTTGGGGTTTTCATTGCCCTGACAATCCCTTTCTACACCTTTTTCATCCTGAAAACGAAGCTTGCAGTGTATGATGCGGGGGCAGTTGCTGCTGCGTATGGCTCGGTAAGTGCGGTGACTTTTGTCACCGCAGTTTCTTACCTCGAGTCCTTTCACCTTACCCTCCACGGGTACATGGTCGCTGTCATGGCTTTAATGGAATCTCCTGCTATCATCGTCGGGCTAATTCTAATTTCATTCTTTGAAACAGAGAAAACCAATGCGGTTACGAAGCGGTCGGTGATACAGCACTCCCTTACAAACGGCAGCGTGCTGCTGGTTTTGGGCAGCCTGCTGATCGGGTATTTCGCTGATGCAAAACAAGCGGAAGGAATTAAGCCTTTTACCAATAATCTCTTCAAAGGCTTTCTGGCAATCTTTCTGCTGGATATGGGGATCACAAGCGGACGCAAGCTCAAATCATTCTTTCAACTTGGCTGGTTCCCGTTTCTATTTGCAGTACTGATTCCCCTAGCCAACGGATGCATATTCGCCCTGCTAAGTTCATTGGTCACCGCCGACATTGCCAACCGCTTTATCTTCGCCGTGCTGGCAGCCAGCGCCTCTTACATTGCAGTCCCCGCAGCAATGAAAATAACGGTCCCCCAAGCTAACCCCGGCTTATTTTTACCCATGGCCCTTGCAGTGACATTCCCCGTGAACATCACCATCGGCATGCCCATTTACTTTTTGATAGTTAAATATTTCTGAAAGTTATTGGTCGATACTTGGGTTTGCTTATGTGCGATTTGCCACTTTATCACTTACTATAAATCGCCAGATAAACACCACTTACAAAAGCTTCTTCGGTCATTAAAATAGCAGAAAACAAAAATACTTTCGGTAAATTTTGCCCCCGAACAACAGTTCTCTCCTATTGTTATCGACAATTATCATCAGCGAAGTTTATATCACATCATTAGTTCAGAAGTATTTGTATGAAAGTTAAGATCAGTTTATCCCTTGTTTTGCTGATAATGCAATGGGCGCAGGTTTCGGCGCAAAACCTGCTGAAATATGTTGATCCTGATATTGGTACTGCGCATAGCCGCTGGTTTTTTTACACGCCTGCGGCTGTACCTTACGGAATGGCAAAGCTGGCGCCGTCCACCAATGGGCACTATGGCAATCCTTCGGGCTGGGAAGCTGTCGGGTACGACACGCGCCAAAATTCGATTGAAGGGTTTGTGCATTTTCATGAATGGCAGATAGGCGGGGTAAGTTACATGCCCACAACCGGTGCATTGAAAACCAAACCCGGCGACCTGGAAGGAACAAATACAGGTTACAGGTCCAGATTTGACAGAAAAAATCAGGTCGCGCAGCCGGGTTATTATAAAGTCTTGCTGGATGACTACAAAGTTACCGCCGAGCTCACCGCTACCAGCAGAGTCGGCTTTCAGCGCTACACTTTCCCGCAGAATGATCAGTCGCATATCGTCCTGGATATTGGTAACAAGCAAGGCGAAAGCGACATTGTAACCGATGCCAGCATTAAAATGCTGGACGATACGCACTTTGAAGGCTATGTGATCACGTATCCCAAGTATGTGAAAATCTACGACCCGGCAGGTAAAGTAGCTATGTATTTTTTCGGAGAGATTAGCAAAAAGCCGGAACATGTTACCGCTTTCACAGCCGATCAGGTATTTGAAAATCAAAACGTCGCGACGGGCAAAGGCGCCGGACTGGTACTTAACTATAAAACAAAGAACAGGGAAACAATTGAAGTAAAAACCGGCTTGTCATATACGTCCACTGCCAATGCGAAACAGAACTTTCTGGCCGAGGCAAAGGATTTATCTTTCGAGAAAGCAAAAGCCCTGGCCCAGACAACCTGGCAGCAGCAGCTCGGCAAGTTTGTGGTTGAAGATCCCGATGAGCCTAACAAAATCAAGTTTTACACAGGCCTTTTCCACGCATTGCTGGGCAGGGGAATAGCCAGTGATGTGAATGGCGCTTATCCGAAACATGGAGGGCAGACCGGGCAGTTACCTGCGCAAATGGGCGACGGTCCGAAATCCGAATTTATTAATACAGATGCGATCTGGGGCGCTTTCTGGAACATTACGCAGCTGTGGTCGCTGTCGTATCCGGAATGGTACGGAAGCTTTGTGAACACCCATTTGCAGATTTTCAGGGATAAAGGCTGGTTTGGCGACGGCATTGCCAACAGTGAATTCGTGTCAGGAGTAGGTACCAACTTTGTCGGGCTGGCGATCGTGGGTGCTTACAATGCAGGCATCCGGAACTACGACGTGGACCTGGCCTACAAGGCAGTGAAGGCCAATGAACTGAACTACCGCGATCGCCCGGTAGGCTCGGGAAAGCTGGACACCAAGGCATTTCTCGACCATGGATTTGTGCCTTTTACGGAAAGGAAAGGACAAGACTTTGTCACCGATTCTACCGGTTCAAACTTCGCAGGCTCCCACACGCTGGAATACAGTTTCAGTGCATTCGCAGCGGCGCAAATGGCACGGGCATTGGGTAAAACAGAGGACTACCATCAATTCATCGGGTTGTCAAACGGCTGGCGGCAAATATTTAATCCACAAAACAAATTAATGCATCCCAAGACTGCCGATGGTAAATTCATCGGGCAGTTTGATCCCTATCAGCCCTGGCGGGGATTCCAGGAAGGCAATGCGGTGCAATACACCTTTTATGTACCTCACAATCCGGCCGCACTGATCGATCTGATCGGAAAGGACGTTTTCAACGCCAGGCTTGACAGTATTTTTACTGTTTCGGAAAAACTGGGTTTTGGCGGCGGTAAAAAGATCGATGCTTTCGCAGGTATCAATTCTATTTACAATCACGGAAACCAGCCAAACTTACACACCAGCTGGTTATTCAACTTTTCGGGAAAACCCTGGTTAACCCAAAAATGGACCAGAATGATTGGAAACGAGTTTTACGGTACCGACCCTATCCACGGTTATGGATATGGGCAGGACGAAGACCAGGGACAGCTTGGATCGTGGTATGTGCTTAATGCGCTCGGTTTGTTTGACGTAAAAGGTTTTACCGATTTGAGGCCGGTTATCCAATTGGGAAGTCCATTATTCAAGAAGGTTTCCATTACGTTAGGCAACAATAAACCATTGGTCATTGAAACGGTAAACAACTCAAAGGAGAATGTATATGTTCAGTCTGCAAAGTTCAACGGGGTACCGCTTGATAATTGCTGGCTCTACCGCGACGAGTTAATGAAGGGCGGCAAGCTCACCTTTGTAATGGGATCTCAGCCAAATGTAAATTGGGGTACGGCAACGAAAATACCTTCACCACAGTAATGCAAACTGTACTGTTAAAATGGCGGTCGAGCAGGTACCTACGCGCTGATTACCTAAAAAAGCGGGTTCTTCCTAAAATAGGTACTGCCTTCAAAGCTAACAGAATAATCGGATTCAAAATGGGTGCTTTTCTGGTAGTAATCCGTAGTAATGATCTGAGCGCCTGATTTGCAGGCCGCCTCGAAAGTAGATTTATCATTCCTTCTCGCCTCACGCGTATCGGAGTCGGCGCGGGTGCGGATGAGATAGCCTTTTTTAACCAAATCCGGAATTTCGGCCGATTTGGCATTATTTCTGATCAGAAAAGCGGCTTCCGGTGTGCCGGGCAATGCATTGGCAAACATTGTCCTGCCATTCAGCGATGGGTGGCCAGCCATGTACATGTCCCTCTTACTGCCCGAATCATCCAACACAAACACGAATTTCCCCTTCGCTTCCTTTAGTGTCGGCCAGTTATCGTGCAGCACGGCGCTTTCCAAGGTTTCGTATTCGCCCCTTACCATGTCAGGCATAAGGATATGCGCTTTCCCCAGGTGCTCAAGCAGTACCTGATCAAGCTCGTCAAAGTCTTTGGCGACAATGCCTTCAGCCTCGCCGGCCTTCGCAATTTTCCCTTTTACTTCAAGGGTAATGTAAACCGGTGTATGATCGGGATGCGTCTCTGACCAGGCTTTGAGATCGTCGAGACAATCAGTTAACGTGAAATAATGACTTCGGAAATCCAGGTTAGGTACATGCAGGATCTTGAACCCTGGCTGCTTCATTTTGCCCTCCGGATCATACGGTTTTTGACCAGCAACCATTTCCAGTCCTTTCGGATTCGCATATTTCCCACCTTTCTCGTCAGGATACACATCGATTTCAAGGTTGCGCAAGCCAAGGTCAAGCTGTGCTGTAATCGGAATGTGTTCATAGGCGAGCGAGCTTGCCGCAGCGGAATCCTTTTGAGAAAACACCTTGAACAACGACGGCTCAATAGCTTGTTTATAGCTGTTGTGTGAACCGATTATCTGCGTTTTGTTAATCTTTAAATTGTTGTCCGTCTGGGCAAAAACAGGAAAACAGCACGTGAGCAACAGACCTAGTAGCGCTTTCATTGGCGATGGTTTTGTACTACGCAAAGGTAGCCGGCGAAAAAGGACCACCGTGTTAAATTTGTGTTACCAGACAGCACTGCGCCCCCGCTTCAAAAACCTGGTAACCTTTTGTTAATACAATGATAACGCGTATTAACGCTCCTCTCGCCTCTCGGACGGTAATTTTAAACCCTGATCATAAGTAAAAACTTAAATTCTATGCGTTCAAAATTACGTCTATCAAAGCTCGTATGTCTTTCCGCATGTTTGCCCTGGGCTGTACTCAGTACTAACCCTACCCAGGCATTCTATGCGAATGTCAATACAAATCTTTCGTTACAGGCTGAAAACTCTCTGTTAAATTCAAGATCTGTCGCACAGTCCGTTTCGGGTACTGTTACAGATGAAGCGGGTATGCCGCTGCCAGGCGCGACTGTTGTTGTTAAAGGAACAACAAAGGGTACGTCGACGAACGCCGAAGGTAAATTTGTGATCGACGCCGATGCCGCCGCTGTTCTCGAAGTTTCATTCGTAGGATATGCCACCAAAGCAATTCCGCTTAACGGGCAATCGTCGATCGTTATCCAGCTCAGCCAGGACCTATCGCAGTTAAATGAAGTCGTTGTAGTTGGATACGGCACCCAAAGAAGGTCGGACATTACCGGCGCTATTTCTTCTATCAGCAGTGAAAGTTTCAACAGGGGCGTCGTGACCAACCCTGGCGAGTTGCTGCAAGGTAAACTGGCGGGTGTTTCCATTGCTGCCAATAGCGGTGAACCCGGTGCTGCGCAAGACATTATTATCAGGGGTATCGGTAGTCTTCGTTCAGGAACGCAGCCCTTGTATGTGGTTGACGGATTTTTGCTGGACAATTCCGCTACCGGTGTTCCCACCAATCCGCTGAACTTCATCAACCCCAGCGATATTGAAAGTATCGACGTATTGAAGGATGCCAGCGCGACAGCTGTATATGGATCCAGAGCATCCAATGGGGTTGTGGTAATCACTACAAAAAAGGGTAAGGGAAGACCACAAATGAGTTTGTCGGCCTCAACGGCAATATCTTCCATTGCCAATAAAATCGATGTTTTCGATGCGGATGCTTTCCGCCGGGAAGTTGTAGCTACGGGCGGAACGCTGCAGGATTTCGGAGCAAATACGAACTGGCAGGATGAATTGACGCAGAGAGGTGTTTCAAACAACGTCAACTTATCGATGAGCGGAGCCAATAGTGAAAATTTCTCCTATTTCACTTCTGTCGGTTACCAGGATCAGGAAGGGATCCTGAAAAACAGCAGGTTGAAACGGTATTCGGGAAAATTGAATCTGAATCAAAAGGCATTCAATGGCCGATTAAATGTTGACTATAACTTAACCGCTTCCCGCACGGAGAATTTACGGCCGGATATCATATCGACCATGAGCGATATGCTTAGTTTGAATCCGACGATCGCTCCTTTAACCAATGGGGTGCCTACCGTGCTGAACACAAATGCATTAAACCCGCTTGCCCGTTACAATCTGTTCAGCGACAAGGCAATTAACCACCGCATTCTGGCCAATATTTCTCCATCCATTGAAATCATCGACGGCCTTACGTACAAATTGAATTATGGTGTCGATTATTCAACTACCAACAGAAATCAGCAGTACAAACCTTTCCCGGCTGTTGTCAATGAGTCCGACGTTTCCCAGGGTGTGCTGGACAATACAGTGAGTTCAAATACCAATCAGCTCGTCGAGAATACATTGACGTATAACTGGATACGTGAAGATCATAATGTGACGCTCCTGGCGGGTCATTCATTCCAAAAGTTTTTGGATGAAGGCAGAACGACGACTTACCGCGGCTTTGCAAACAACAACATTGACCCTATTTATCAGGATCACACCAGTACTACTGCACTGCCCACGGCCGTCAATTCGGATGCTTTGAAGAATGAGCTCCAATCTTTCTTCGGGAGGGTAAACTATATATATGCTGATAAATACATGTTTACCGGTACGTTACGCGCCGACGGATCTTCCAAGTTCGGAGAGAATAACAAATACGGTTACTTCCCTTCTTTCGCCCTGGGCTGGAATATCAGCAAGGAAGCATTCATGAACGGCTCGGCTTTTAACAACCTGAAACTACGTGCCAGCTGGGGACAAACTGGTAATCAGGAAATTCCATCCAAAATTACCAAGGCAAGTTATTTAGAGCAGCGTTTGCAAACAGGAGCCGGGAGTGTAAGTACTTACCCGATTGACACGGATGCTACGGCACTGCAAGGGTATCCTTACGGGATTATCTTCACAAGATTGGCGAATCCCAATTTGAAATGGGAAGTATCCACGCAGATTGACCTCGGTATTGATTTCGCGTTATTCAAAAACAGACTGACCGGTACGCTGGATTATTTCAATAAACAATCTTCCAATATTCTTCTGGAAGTGGTTCCATCAGACCCTGTTCAGCCTACTTCTACCTACTGGACTAATATCCCGGATATGAAAATCCTGAACAATGGTGTGGAGCTGACATTGAACTACGGCAGCGATCCAAAGCGTGACTTCTCGTACAACATCGGAGGTAACCTGACCTACATTCAGAATAAAGTTGAGAAATCTCCCTACGCAGTCCTGGCAACTGGTGCAGCGCAGGGTTCTGGCCAGTCGGGGGCTACGATTAACGGTTATATCAATAATCAACCTCTGGGGGCATTCTATATGTACCAGTTTGACGGGATCAATGCGGAAAACGGCCAAAATATATTCAGAGATACGAATGGAGACGGCGCGATACTAGACAATGACCGTGCAGTAGTAGGCAGCGCGATCCCTAAGATTATTTATGGATATAACCTCAATCTCAAATACAAGGCTTTTGACCTGGGTTTGAACTTCAATGGCGTGGCTGGCAATAAGATTTACAACCACACCACTATGACCTTGTTCAGCAGGGCGCAATTGGCCAAATCAAACAACACTACTGATTTTGCCATTCAATATCCCAATGAGGCTTTGAGCAATGCCAATGTTGTTTCGACCCGGTATCTTGAAAACGGATCTTTCATGAGATTGAACAATGCCACGCTGGCCTACAACCTCAATCTCGCAGGAACCAGGCTGGGAAATTCGATTCAACGGGTTAGCCTTACATTGACGGGACAGAACTTATTTGTGATCAGCAGTTATTCAGGTTTCGATCCGGAGGTGAATACGGGATCAGCTTCCGGCGGTATCCAGACATTCGGAATTGACCGCTTTACCTACCCGAGAGCAAGAACGTTTCTGTTGGGTCTGAATGTGACATTTTAACAAAACATAAAGGATTTATCTATCATTCTTTGATAACCAAATTGTAATGAAAAATACAGGAATTTACAGGGCGCTCACGATAGCCGCATTTCTACTGGCTTTTATCGGTTGTACAAGCCTGGATGAAGAAATACTTGACGAATCCCTCACGGGAACAGGCGAAGCTGAGCTTGTAAGCGGGTCCATAGCTCCGGTATACGGTTTGCTCCGCGCCGGGGTGTGGCTGCATACCAACAATTTCGGACTGCAGGAGGTGGCTTCCGACGAAGGTATCCTTCCTTATCGGGGTGGTACCGACTGGTACGACGGCGGTAAGTTCATCGCGGTTCACCAGCATTTGATGACGCCAAGTAATGGCCTCGTAACCGATACCTGGACGCAAATCACGCTTACTCTATCGAGAGCTGTCATTGCTGCCGAAAGATTGAATGCAGCTGCTAAAAATGGCAATGCCGAGGCGCAGGCAGGTTACTACGAAATGGTTGCGATGAAAGCATACCTGAATATGCTGGCGCTGGACAACTGGGGGCTGGTTTTCACAAAAGAGCTTTCGAGTGATGTATCCAAAATCCTGAGAGGACAGGAAGCTATCGCTTATATCGAAAGCGAGCTTTTATCGGTAGTTGATGTGATCAGCAAAGACAAATATCCGGGCAGGCTGAACCAGAATGCGGTGAAAGCTTTGCTGGCGCGTTTGTATTTGAATGCTGCCGTATATCGCAATCCGTATGGTACGCCCGAATTCCGGAAGGACGATATGGACAAGGTAATTAAATACACCGATGAAATCATTGCCGGACCGTACTCACTGGCTCCTGAATACTTCGATTTGTTCAGTGACGACAACCATACCAGCCCGGAACTGATCTTTGCGCTTGACCAGCGGGGAGTGCTGGAAACCGATCACCAGCGGTGGGCATATTGGTCTATATCCGGTGATCAGATACCAAGACCGGAGTTCCCGAATACGCGTGGAACGGACGCCGTAGCAGCAACTTCCGACTTTTACCAAACCTGGGTTGATGCTTATGGCAGCACGGACCCTGCTGATGCGGATGCGCGTTTTTTCAAGAGAAACACCATTGTCCCTGAAAATCTGAAAGACCTTACAGGAGTTACGCCATTGAATGACACGGAGCATTATTACTCCGTAGAGGCCACGCAGTTTGAAATGGACAGGGGAATTTTGCGTGGAATCATCTGGGGACCCAGAAAAGACGGAAGCGGCAATATTTTAAAATCCTCCGACGGCAAAGTAAGAATATATCCGGTGATCAACAGGAGAACCAGCGGAGCGAACCTGACCTATGTGAACCACACCCGCAATGTTGACTTTACCGGCCCGGGCAGTTTGCACAACACAGGCTATCGCTTTTCGAAGTATCAGTTCAGCCACACGGGAAACAATTGCTGCAGTTACAGCAGTGTCGACCTGGTGCTGATCCGCCTGGGCGAGATTTACCTGATGCGTGCGGAAGCGAAGCTGAGAAATGGTGATAATGCCGGAGCTTTGGCGGACATCAATAAGTTAAGAACATCAAGAAATGCGCGGCCAGCCCAGACTCCAAAAGCGCTGACGAGCATTAACCTCGACATATTGTTCCGCGAGTCGGGCTTCGAGCTGTATTGGGAAGGTTTCAGAAGAAACTACCAGATCCGCTTTGGAAAATATGAAGGCAACTGGACAGGAAAAACGGATAACAATGTCAACAAACGGTTATTCCCAATTCCTCAGAGAGCCATTGACGGAGCTTCCAGCCAGGAAGGCTTTTTGGTACAAAATCAGGGATATTAAATTCCTATATTAAACAAAAACGAGGCTGTCTCAATTGGGACAGCCTCGTTTTTGTTTTGACCATTAGTCAACTTTAAGGTCGCATTAGCAGAGCTCTTGGTCAAGAATCTTAGGCCGCATCCTCATCCTCCACCACATCAGCATGGGCTTCGGCTTCGTAACTGTCTGCGTACTTGATATCGCCAAGCAAGTATTCCGAGCTCACAATGTCGTAGGTAACAGCGGTTTCACTTTTGGAAATGACGTTCAATTGCCAGAGAATGTCTTTGGCCTCTTCGAAACGATCGCCTTCTAGCTGGTCTGAAAAGAGACGCTTCACCAAACTGCGGTCGGACATGCCCGCTGCCAGTATCCTCAGAATGGGAGCTTCCGGGTTTTCATCAAAAATGGTTACATCTCCCTCTATTTCAATGGAGAACCGGACTGCCTCTGTGCGCGGGAACTTGCCATTGTAAGCGTCGTGAAGCAATTGGGTAGACCGGAAAAGATCAGGATGTAAATGCAGCTCGGGATATTCCTCCCAAAGTTTTTCAGTCAGGATTTCATGTGACAAATTCTGGATCTGGCCGTCGGTCAGGCGATCGGCTATGGTGTAATCCAAAACGATTTTGGCGGCTTCCTCGGGCTCAAAGTCCGTCAGCGACATCATGCACATTTCTTTCAGCTCAGCATCCTTGATTTCAGAGGGATTATCATAATCCATCGCATTCAACAAATTGATCAGATCACTTTTTTCCCACGATCCCGGCAGCTCCTGAATTTGCGCGAACGACAACACTTTTACTTTAAATTGACTCATTATTGTAGCGAATAGATTGGAATGCCCGCCCCTGAAAATCAAGAGCGAACGGCAGGGACAAACGTCTCTGCGTCAGTTTCTTTCATCTGTAGCATAATCGTGCCGCGGGCAGCGTAAGTGGTTTGCTCTCACAGCCGGCGGAAGCCGTGAACAAGTTCTGAAGCAACAAAAAAGGACTGTCGCCAACAGTCCTCAACATCTAGGCTTTCGCTCCCATTTTTTCGAGCCCTTCCCAAAGTACTTTCAGGTCAAAAAGAGCGGACTTTTCAGCTTGATCAAACGGGATATTAGAGTGATAAAGCGCCAGATCGTGGATCAATTTGAGCGAGTGGGATAATTCCCGACAGCCCTGACAATCGACGATATACAGAAAATCTGCCTGCGACTGCGTCAGCGGAGCGCCGACATCCAATGCGTCACGTGCATTATTCGTCGGGTTGACTGAATTTGCATTCGAGTCGACACCTTCTCCATTCGGTAGAGTTTGCATTTGAAATGGATAAAAATGTGAAAAAGAGTGGAGAGGTCACCGCAAACTCTACCGAATGGAATTTTCGATCAGGCTTCGGGACTTGCACCCGTATGCCTCTCCAAGGCCATTTTGGCCTGATTTTTAGTAAAAATTCCATAAGTAATATTGTAAAGTTTGCGGGGCAAATATAGGGGAAAATTTGGATCGGCAGTGAGGGAATGAACTAACGGTAAGACCTTACAAACACATGAGTTGATGAAGATAAAGCTGCTTCTGCGAGAAAATAAATAGGAAGGTTTTTTCCATAGCTTTGCGGTATAGCCGTCTATGCATGAACCTTCCGAGTTACGATACCGTTGCCTATGCCGAAAATGCCTTCCAGTTTTATAGTAAAGGCAATCACAATATGCTGATCGCTATTGTGAAGCTACCCGGGAGTGACAATGAATACAATCTCGGCTTCGGGGTTTGGGATCGCAAGACTAATAAGATCGATGATAAAATTTCGGTTAATGATGGTGATCGAGACCAGATTTTAGCAACGGTGGCAAAAAAGGCACTTGAATACATTGATAGCCATCCTGAAATAAAGCTCTTGGCCACCGGTTCAGTCAGGAAGAAGGAAGATTCTAACGAGTTCGAAATGCGTCTAAGAACGCGCTTGTATCAGATGGGCATTAACAAACACTTCGACTACTTGGTACAGCGGTATAATATCGAAGGGTTTAAAGCTGTCAAAAACAAGGAAGGCGAAATAGAGGGAGATTGGCCAGATTGGAAGGGCGAATGGGTTCCATTCACAAAAGGCACCAATTATGACGCATTTTCGTTAAATTTGAAGAAAGGATTACCTTGATAATCAACAGAGAGGGCAATATGGCAACTCAAACGACAAAGAGACAAAAAGAAACTGCTAAGTTCTTGATTGGGAACAAAGAATTTATCTCCCCTACCAAACCTATGGTTTTTAGCAGCGCAAGACCAAGTATTTTTGCTTCCAAGTATACAGATGGCAAGGTAGCGAATCAAGAATCTTACGTAAAGCCTTTTGTCATGCCTGACTTATTTCTAGAACAGGCAGAGGATATGGGCAATTTTGTCGATAAAAACCCAGTCCCCAAAAGAGACTAGCCAGGGCAAATTCCGCCGCTACCTATTCAAAAAACTATTTTCCTGACGTCAGGAAAATGCTCGGCTTACGCATTCAACTCCCTCAACACCAACCTCTGCAACTCCTCCTGCGGCAACAAAAGTTGATATTCCCACACCAATCGGCTTATTAATGTCCAGCAAAGCTATTTAAACATCCCAATGATTTTTATCGGCGCAGCGAATAATGCCGATGGAAGGGTTTTCATTCTCGCTTTTTCCCAGACGATCATGTAAAGAGGCTTTGAAACTGTCAATTTTCCGTTCAATCGCCACCAGGGAACAGTAAATTATGTCCCCAAGGCGAAACTGCCACAGCCTGCCGCAGTTTTGTATCTGCCTGATAATAATGCTCATAAAAGCGCTTCATATCCCAAAGATTCCGCGGAGACAAACCCATATCAGGAAACGCGTTTTTCAGACCAAAGGACAATACGATTCTCCTTGCTCATTCAGATTCAGTTCGCAATCCGCCAATTTAGCTTTTCGTATTGATAATCATCAATGACTAAGTGATCGCTCCACTGCCGCCAGGGCGTGTAATGTCGTGGTATCGAAAACAGGAACGCGGCTATCTTCCTGGCGGACTAAGAGCATAATCTCGGTACACCCTAAAATGACACCCTGTGCACCCCGGTCGACCAGATCTTCAATGATCCGCTTATATGCAAGGCGGGATGATTCTAAAACTTGCCCGCGCACAAGTTGCTGATAAATGATGTCATGAACGGTCGCCCGGTCTTCTGAGTTGGGAATCAGTACTTCCAAGCCGAACTGGTTTTGCAAGCGTCGTTTATAGAAATCGCCTTCCATTGTAAAGGCTGTGCCTAAGAGTCCGACCTTGTCAATGTTTTGCTTTTTGATGGCCTCCCCTGTCGGGTCAGCAATATGCAATAAGGGTATCGTGATACTTTCCTGCAATTCGTCAGCCATGCGGTGCATGGTATTGGACAGGATCAAAATGAAGTCAGCGCCGCCTCGTTCAAGTCTTTGAGCGGCGTCAATCATCACTTGGGTTGCCAAATCCCATTGTCCCTGGTGTTGGTACTGCTCGATCTCCGCAAAGTTCAGCGAATACATCAGAATCTTCGCAGAATAGAACTCGCCCAGCCGGTCACGCGTCGCTTCATTGATAATGCGGTAGTATTCTGCGCTGGATTCCCAGGAAAGACCACCAATCAGGCCGATAGTCTTTAATCGTGTGGTTTCGGTCATTAGTGTTTGGTAAAATTGATTTGAATGCTAATGTCGTTTCACAAAATAACGACTTTAAACATTTATCAACCTGGCAGTATACCTCTATTTGGTTTCCTGCGCTAGTCTCTTGATCAATGAACCAATCGTAAGACCTTGTACGATAATAGAAAAGAGCACAATCACGAAGGTAATCGACACGATGATGTTCTTATATGGACTGGACGGCAGCGACAGCGCAAGTGCAATCGAAATTCCGCCTCTCAAACCACCCCAAGTCATTATTTTCAAAGTACCTGGTCCAAGTTGTTTGATAAACCCGAAAGCGGTGGCAGTAAAATAAAGCACGCCAAACCGGACTATAATGATCAGTATGGCTGTAAGCAGCCCGATAATCATGTAATTTACTTCGAAGGTAACCATTACAATCTCCAAGCCGATCAGCAGGAACAGGATCGCATTGAGGATCTCGTCGGTGATTTCCCAGAATTTACCTAGATAATCTTTGGTGATATCGCTCATTGCGCGGGCCCTGCCCCGGTTGCCGGTCATAATACCCGCTACTACCATCGCCAACGGACCAGAAACGTGCAGAAAATGGCACAGTGAATACCCACCCATCACCATCGCCAGGGAGATCAGAATTTCTGTCTGAAAATGGTCAATGGATTTCATCAGCCGGTAACCTACAATACCGATAACGCCGCCAGCAACAATGCCGCCCCCAGCCTCCTGAAGAAACAGCAGACCGATTTGCGGAGCACCAAAATTCTCAATCCCTACGGAAGCGATCTGCAATAAAGTAGCGAAAATCACCACGCCTATCCCATCGTTAAAGAGCGATTCGCCCACAATGTTGGTCTCAACGGTTTTGGACAATTTTGCTTTTGTCAAAATACCCATCACTGCAATCGGGTCGGTGGGAGCAATCAATGCGCCCAAGAGCAAACAGAAAACCAGCGGAATGTCCACCTCAAAAAGTATTGTAAGGAAGTGGAATCCGTAGCCTACCATGAAGGTGGATAGTATTGTTCCGATTACAGCAAAGCTGGTAACTGTCTTTGCTGATTCTCTCAGATCAGGGAGGTGCATATGCAGCGAACCCGCAAATAAAAGGAAGCTCAGAAGGATCCCCAGGATGAATTCAGAAAAATCGATCAGCGCCAGCTCCCTGAATACCACTGCCGAAAAGCGACTTGAAACCTGCCCTAGTGAGATCACCACCAATGCAACTACGGAACCCATCAGCATCAGGCTTATCCCGGAAGGAAGCTTGACAAAACGGACATTGATGTAAGAGAAGAATGCTGCAAGCGAAATCAGGATTGAGAAAAGTACAAATAATTCCATGGGGTAAAATATTGCTCGTTTAAAAATTAAAAGCCGTTATTGATTTATGCGCGACGGGTTGCAGATCAATGGCCGCTTACTGGTTTTACATTCGACAGCGGTGAATCCGGATCCGACAACTTACCATCCTTTACAACAGTAAACTTACCATTTGACTCCATTACAACAGCCTCAATGCCGGAAATCGAAGTTACACCCTGACTTCTTAATACCGACCGAATTTCATCTTCTGTGACCCTTTCTTTTTTGAGTGCATCATTTAGGAAGTTCCCTTTGAAAAACACGAGAGTCGGCTCGGAACTGATCAGTCTGGAAAATGACTTGGACCGCACCGAGGCACTTGCCAATAAGTATTGAAGAAAGATCAAAAGCGCCAGTGCCAGTGTGCCGTCGGCCAGAGCCACATCTTTATTTAATAACACAGTCGCTAGCGTTGATCCCAGCGCTACCGTCACGATAAAATCAAACTCTTTCATTTGAGATAATGTCCTCTTTCCTGAAATCCTCAACATCAGTACGAGTGAGAAATAGGCCAGAATGCAAATGATAAATGTGCGCATCAGGCTCTCCCAGCTGCTAAAAAATATTTGATCCATAATGTATTCGGTGGTTAATGATGTACAAGACTGGCTAAATATCTGGAAGCAATGATCCCACACCATTCCGCTGCAATTCTGACGAGTAGCAAAGCTGACTCAAAGATCCACAGGTAAGGGACTTAGCAGACAATATTATCGTCTTGCAACGCGAAGAGATAATACAAATGAAGTCAATGCTATACAGGCTTTAATTGAAAAAAATCGATTCACAATTTCACAGGTAAATTTCTAGTAATTAATCACAAAAGATTCGATCATGCTAAAACTTATTCTTTGATGTATTTAACTCTTTCAAGCTCACAATAGGAAATGATCAATTCATTTCAAGCCTGAAACTTGGCACATCGGAGTCCTTCTTACAACTAAACAGACTAATAGTGACAATCCATAAAATCTGACTGTTTTCACAGGTTTCATTTTGGGATCTAATTCAATCAGTTGTCAGTACCACCTGCCCCTCGGGATAACCAATATCAGCGGCTCTTTCAGCAGTAATGAAAAAGCCTCGCGGTTCAAATATTGTTACCGTCTCTAACTCACTTTTAAGCTCCTTT
Organism: Dyadobacter crusticola DSM 16708; assembly: GCF_000701505.1. Classification (GTDB taxonomy): domain Bacteria; phylum Bacteroidota; class Bacteroidia; order Cytophagales; family Spirosomataceae; genus Dyadobacter; species Dyadobacter crusticola. The sequence goes on from NZ_JNJB01000013.1 coordinate 219,986, forward strand.
CTGAATAGTCCGCGCGAACTTTTGAGCCTTCCCAGATTTTTAAGGCCGTTCCGCTCTGTTTTGGCCCACACTACATACGTGTCCCGAGATTCAACCAGCCTTTCAGGGGGCGAAAGATGACGCACTGATAAGTCGATTGAATAATTTTCATTTTTGTCTTTTTTGACTTTTACATTACCCTCCGCCGCAGGTACAATTGCCGATTTACTAAACGTCATCTTTCTCGAACAAGCCGACATTCCGGAAAGCAATAGGATAAAAAATAAACTCAGTAAAAAGCGGGTATTTTGAAATCGGATTTTCATTGTTCGCATTTGATAATTGGTCTTGATTACTATTTTATTTTGATGGGGCATTTAAAACACTAGCCTCACCTTACTTACGGTTGTTACCCTTACTGTTGCGCCACATAGGAAAACTATCCAAAACTGTCGTGCCCGCCGCTTAAATACCTGACTTAAAATAAAAATTAGGCTTTTGTTGTGATCCGGTGCTGTGTGTACCCCTTTCGAAATAGGATTGTCACGCTTGCTGCCCGAGTCCGAACTGCTACACCGGGAACAATTTTCTCAGTGAGGCTTAAACAGGAACTTTTGAGGAAATATTTTCCAGTCAGACCAAGATGTAAAACCTCGTCTTCACCGGCGACTGCATGGCTGATATTTTTAGAATATATCATCTATTCGATTATTCCACATACAAACCGATGTTTTTGTGTATTATAGTAAATGCAATTCGCGAAATCTTTGAAAAACATATGCTACACTTTGCTAATAAATATCTCTTGCCATTTTTTTTACCATTGATAATCTTCGGGTTTTTGTCTTGCAATTCTGCTGATGAAAAAACGGCCGGGACGCCAGATAGTACTGCACTAGCCGCAGCCGACAGCACGATCAGTTTAAGCGGTAAAGACTCCGCAAGACTGACCAGCGAAATGGTGTTTGACTCTGTATATCAGCACTCGCCCAAGGGTGTTTTTCAAGCCTTAATGGCGGGGCATCGCCGCTTTTTCAAAGACTCCTCTTTTGTTTATAGTGCGAACAATAAAGTCCCCGACACCCTGGCCAGAGTAAAACCCATTCTGCTAGTGACAGACATTGATCTTGACCAATCAGTCGAAAAAATTTTTGATCTGCATCGCTCCATGTTTATGCAGTTATCAAGCCCAGCTTGTCTGGTTGATTCCAAACAGATCGCGGTCATGGAATATGCGGTTAATTATAGTCGCACAAAGGTGATATTTGTACTTTCCAGCAGCAGCAGCCGCATGATAGGAGCAGCTGTGGACAATGTTCAGACTGCCAATTTCGCAAGCATTGTTAATGAACTGTCGCCAGCCACGAAGACGGCGCCGGAGTTCGCGGATCGTTCTTCCGCTAACAAAGATTTTGTAAACAACATCGCGCAAAGCCAGGCGCGGCTTACGCTAGAAAAGATTCTTCAAAGCAGCCCGCAGATCAAAATGCTGGCAGACAGCGGCAAGGTTGCTCTGAAAAGCGCTTTTTACGACGCCAGCAAACGTTCGGTTACCATTCTGGAACGTGAAGCTCCCATCACTCCATCAGCTAAAAAATAGACCGTATGGCCATATTATTAAATGCAGAAAGCATGTTTGAGCTTCCGCTCAGCAATCCGGTACTCATATTTTCTCTGGTGCTTTTCATCATATTGTTCGTTCCGCTGCTGCTCAATAAAATCAAGGTCCCTTATGTGATTGGACTCATCCTGGCTGGCGTGGCTGTCGGCGAACATGGCGCAAACCTGCTCCGGCGTGACAGCAGCATTGTCCTGTTTGGAACAGTAGGATTGATCTACATCATGTTTCTGGCCGCACTGGAAATTGACATGAAAGAGTTCAAGAAGAACAGCTCGAAAAGCCTGATTTTTGGAGTCTTTACCTTTGCAGTTCCAATGGTCATCGCGGCCCCCGCTGCCCATTTCCTGCTTGGGTTTAGCTGGATTTCCAGTATCCTGTTTGCCAGTATGCTGGCTTCACACACGCTGATCTCCTACCCGGTCGCGGCACGTTTTAATGTTCACAAGACAAAAGCGGCCATTATCGCAGTCGGCGGGACGATTATTACAGATATTCTTTCGTTGCTCGTGTTGGCTGTTATTGCCAAAATGAGCCAGGGCGAGATCAACCAGGCTTTTTGGATACAGCTTATCGTGTCGGTCATTGTGTTCGCATTGATCGTCTGGTTTGTGTTTCCAATTATAGCGCGCTGGTTTTTCAAGCATTTCGATGATAGCATTGCGCAGTACACATTTGTGCTGGCAATGGTATTTCTGGGTTCATTTTTGGCGGAGCTTGCCGGCATTGAACCCATTATCGGCGCATTCCTTTCCGGACTGGCACTGAACAGACTCATCCCGCATCATTCCCCTTTGATGAACCGGATTGATTTCGTCGGCAATGCGCTTTTCATTCCGTTCTTTTTAATAGGTGTCGGCATGCTGGTCGATATCCAGGTGCTTTTCAAGAGTACTGAATCGTTGAAAGTGGCCGGTATCATGACCGTTGTTGCTTTGGGATCAAAATGGCTGGCGGCGTTATTAACTCAGAAATCATTCAAAATGAATGGCGACGAGCGTACATTGATCTTCGGATTAAGCGCCGCGCGTGCTGCGGCTACCCTGGCGACAGTTTTGGTCGGCTACAACATTATTATCGGGCAAAATGAACTGGGTGAACCGATTCGTTTACTGAATGAAGATGTGCTCAATGGCTGTTTGATCATGATCCTCATTACCTGTACAATCGCCTCTATCGAAACCAGTCGCGCAGCTGTCAGGTTAGCCCGCAAACTCAATGAAGGCGCAAGCCAGGCGGCGGGACAAGACGCCCGGAATATCCTCATTGCGGCTTCCAAGGAAGATACGATAGATCCGATGATTGAGCTGGCATTGCTAATGCAGCCCAGAAAACAGGAACAGAATATTTTTGTGCTGTCAGTTATCAGTTCAGAAACCGCAGACCGCGAGTCGGAGGAACGCAGACTTAGAAAATACCAGGACAAAATGGTTACCACAGCAGCTGCGACGGATGTAATCATATCTCCGCTGATCCGCTACGATGTCAGCTACGTTTCCGGCATTCAGCACACATTGGAAGAAAAAAGGATTCATGAAGTGATTATAGGCCAGCAGAAAGGCGAGAAAAACCCTGGTTCGGTAACCGGCTTAAAATCACAGAAATTATTAGCCAGATGCCCACAGATTGTGTACCTGATCCATGGCATGCAACCTCTCAACACCATCGGGAAAATCACAGTAGTATGTTCTGAGCGGGTGGAAATGGAAGCGTCGTTCCCCCTGCTGATAGAACGGATATCGACCATTGGAAAACAGCTGAATTGTGATGTCCATTATCACAGCACAGAAAGTACACTTGCATCAATCCAGGCTTATAACCAGGCCAACAAGGGGCCGGGCGCACAGTTTACAGTTTTCGACAATTGGAGTGATTTCCTGATCCTGTCCCGGGAAGTTCGGACAGAGGATCTGTTTGTCGTCATCGGCGCGCGGCCAGGCAATATAAGTTATCATGATGCTCTGGCAGAAGTTCCCCGCCATCTCGCCAGATATTTCAGTGACTACAACTATCTGTTGATGTATCCGGATCTTCAAGCAGATTTTCTACAAACAGGTCAGACTGAACGTACCGGGGAAATTCTTCAAAAAGGCATTAACCAAATTAGTAAAACAGGAGATAAACTGATCCGTAATATTTTGAAACCGGGTAATTGAGCCGGGTAGCTATTTTGATAATGGAGGAAATAGCAGCACATATCTTATTAGGGTAATATTGAAGTAACACGAGAAAGCCATCTTTGCCGGCATGAAAATACCCGGCTTCATTCTGCTCGCATTCCTCACATGGGTACTCTGGCTGTTCGTTTCGCAGTACCTTTTTTGCGCCCGTTTTCAATTCGATGATCCTGTGCCGTTTGAAGGTTCAACCATTTTCAACCCCTACGACTCAGCCGCTGCATCTCAATGGGTGAAGTGTAATTTCCATGCGCATTCGCGTGCCTGGGAGGGTTTTACCAATGGACATGGAAGTGCAGAAGACATTCACGAGGCGTATAAAGCCCTGAACTATGGTGTGCATTGTGTTTCAAATTACCATTACATCGACACAACCCATTCATCCAATCCCGACTACATTCCCGCCTATGAGCATGGATACAATATCAACAAAACACATCAGCTTGTCCTCGGCTCGGATAAGGTGCTCTGGCTTGATTACCTTTTCCCGCAGTCGGTCCATAACAAACAGCATGTACTCAAACACCTCAGCGAATCGGGAGAGCTTGTGATTCTGAACCACCCTGCTTTAAAAAATGGCTATACAAAAGAAGACCTGGCGCAGCTGACCGGATACAATTGTATGGAAGTGCTTAGTCCGTCGGTGGTTTCTACCAAACAATGGGATGCAGCCCTTTCGGCGGGAAAAGCAGTGTTTGTAGTTGGCAATGATGACACCCATAATGTGCTGACGAAAAATCGTGTGGGCCGCATGTGTACATTCGTTAATGTTGCTGTCAATTCAGCAAAAGAGGTTTTAACTGCATTAAGAACGGGACGAAGCTACGGTGTTGAGATCGGCCCCGGACAGCTGATTAATTCCTTACCATTCTTGCAAAGCGTCAATGTAAAGGGTGATTCTATATTGATAAGAATGAGCCAGGCTGCAAACCGCGTGACATTGTTTGGTCAGAACGGGAAGGTACTGACATCAACTAACGATACCGACCAGATTGTTTACCGGCTCTCTCCTTCCGATCATTACGCCCGCGCCACCTTTGAATTTGAGAACGGTACAACTGTTTATCTGAACCCGGTATTTTTTATTCCAAAAACGGGGTACCGTGCACCTGTCTCACATGAAAATGTAGGAGAAACCATTTTCTACCGGGCACTTGGTGTCGCCGTGCTTTCTCTTTGGGCATTGGTTTTATTCGTACAGATTTCCGGTAAGAAGAGTCAGCAGTTTGGACGCAGGCGCTTGTCGCTCAGGTGAAATAAGGATGAGTCAGTAAACGAGATTGCTTATGCTGCTCCCACACAACAAGAAGTCCGCAGTATTCTGGATAGTCGTGATTTCGACATTGATACGCAGTGTCGTTGCCTGGTGCACAAATCTGGGGAATGATGAGGTGTATTATTTCACCTACGCCGTCCAGCCGGATCTGAACCATTTCGATCACCCGCCTCTGGTCGGTATTTTCATCCGGGTCTTTACGGCTAATCTCCACTTCTACAACGAATTCCTGATGCGCCTGCCCGCTATTCTCGGCGCGGCAATCAATACCTGGCTCATTGCCAGATGCGGCAAAATGATCCGAAATGTGCAGGCCGGGGTTATTGCGGCGCTTCTTTATAATACCTCCATTTATACCAGCATTATCTCCGGCGTCTTTATCCTACCCGATTCTGTTCAGATTGTTTCCTGGCTTGCGGCTCTTTTTTGTATGCTTCAAAGTATCCGCAGCCAATCCGCTCAAAAGCAAAACAGGTATCTGGTATGGATTGGCATTTGGATCGGGCTTGCTGTGATGAGCAAGGTTCACGGCGTTTTTCTTTGGGCAGGCTTTCTGGCGTTTATAGTTTTCAACAAGCCAACCTGGCTCAAAAAACCATCCTTGTATTTGTCGCTGATCATTACAGCAGTCCTGATTTCTCCCATTCTGATCTGGAATATCAACAACGATTTTATCACCTGGCATTTTCACAGCGAACGGGTCCAGCCCAACGGAATGGGAGTGAATGCGAAGTCCTTTCTGAGAACCACTATCGGACAAATGCTGTACTGCAATCCTTTTCAGTTCAGCATTTACGTGCTGTTGTTGTATGCCATTGTCAAAAGGCGCCTGTATGTCCAGCGCATGGATGTGCAGCTGCTGCTTTGGTGCAGCTTGCCGCTCATCGTTTGTACCACTGCAAGCTCCCTTTTCCGCGATACACTCCCGCATTGGAGCGGACCTGGATACATTGGTTTAATGCTCCTGTCAGCCGCATTTGTGGATCAAAGCTTCGCTTCTGCCAGAAGCAAGATTCCGCAACGGCTGGTGACGACCTCCGCAGGGCTGATCCTGCTGGTTGTATTGGCAGGTCTTCCCATAATCCATTATTATCCCGGAACCTTTGGCAAAAAGTCGGCGCTGCAAGTCGGAAGTGACGATCCCACGCTGGACCTTTATGGCTGGGACCAGCTCCTGCCCGCATTCAAGAAAATCAGGGACCAGGATATGCAGCAAAATAGCATGTCTGCCGATGCGCCGCTGGTAGTTAACCGTTGGTTTCCGGGCGGACATTTATACTATTATCTGGCTTATCCATTGCGAATGAACCTGGTAGGTCTGGGCGAGCTGAATGATTTGCACAAATTCAAATGGCTCAACGAAAAGTATGACCGCATCCTGCCGGGCACCCATGCTTACTTCGTTTCTCCATCCAACAACTTTACTGATCCTGCGAAAATTTATTCCGGACAGTTTCAATCCATCGAAAAAGCGGCAACAATCGTTCAAAAAAGAAATAATCAGGTGGCCAGAAAATGGTATGTATACAGGCTGAAAAATGCGATTGCCGGCCGTGATATTCCTGCACCGCCGACTGTGGATAAAGCCAATAGCATACTCATTTTCAGCAAAACTGCCGGATTTCGTCATAGCTCCATTGAAGCCGGAATTACTGCAATCAAAGCCGAATGCGCGCGACGGGACTGGGATGTGCACGCCACTGAAAACGCCGCGCTGATCAACTCAACATACCTGCCCCATTTTAAGGTGGTTGTATTCCTTTCCACAACGGGAGAAATCCTGACTACCACCCAAAAACAAGCTTTTGAAATGTACATGAAAAACGGCGGCGGATATGCGGGCATTCACTCGGCTTCCGATACCGAGCATCACTGGGACTGGTATGGGCAAATGCTGGGGACGAGATTTCGGGATCATACGTTTTTCCCCGTCCATACCCCGCACGCAGAGCTTATCACCGAAGCGCCAGACCATCCTTCCACCAGCGGACTTCCTGCCCGCTGGCAAAAGGAAGATGAATGGTACAATTTCGAAGAAAACGTCCGGGGCAAAGCAGGGTTCCAGGTGCTGCTAAGTCTCAATGAAAGTTCATACCCGTCGATCTGGCGTAAAATGGACGGTGACCACCCTATTTCCTGGACGCACGCGGCCGGGAAGGGAAGAATGTTCTATACCGCACTGGGCCATCATGCCAGCACCTTCACGGATCCTGACGCAATGCGTCACATCATCGGCGGTATCCAATGGGCAGGGAAGCTGGATTAGTTAGTGATTTGTTCAGGTTAGCTCCGGCAGATTGCCCGTCCGGGAAATGCAGTGCGTGGGACTGCATCATCGGGAGGAGCTCACTAAGTACAGTTTTTACCACGCTACAATATATGTAAAATAATTACTACAAACATGTAATTACATCTCAATGCTTTTTTCTTGAACTCCATAGAAACTATTTCTAGTTTTGCCCCAGTAACTGAACTGCACACACTGATCTTTGAAGGATACTCCCACATCTCAGAGGCGATGATTTCGATCAGATCGATCTCGACCGCACTATCAGCACACACGGAGTAGCCGTTACCAGGTAACGTTTACCACTCCGGGCTGGAAATCCAGCCCGGACTATTTTTTATTTGAATCACACACCGGACAAAAAATGACCCATGACGATCCCTCTCGTTTTGGCAGGAGAGACTGGACATATACCTTGATATTCATCGTTCTTCTCATGCTTGTGTACCTGTCCAGGACATAGCTATCGCCAGGCATTTATCTTTTAGTACCTCGCATCTATATTTGTATTTCCGGGGCGCATCTGAACCCCGCAGTTTCACTCGACCTTTAGGCAGAAGGCCGCTTTGATGGTGGAAAGTTGGCAATCATGCCAGCACCTTCACGAATCCCAACGCAATGCGTCACATCATCAGCGGTATCCAATGGGCAGGAAAGCTGGATTAGGTTAGTGATTTGTTCAACTTCTATTCAAACTTGTTCCTTAATTCTTTCACAAGCTTCTTCACAGCGGCTGACTGGGGATTGAAGCCATTCATCCGTTCGGACTTCTTGACTTACACAATTTTTGCTGATCACTTCTCAGGAACGACGCACTTAAAGCAACCTTCTTTACCACATTGAACCTCAGTTCCGTACCACCGGGAACTTTGGTATTCAACTGCAAAGTAAAGTGTGCGTCTTTTTTTTGGAGACGCTATTTTCCCGTAACCCCACTCCTACAAGGCGGCTGCCGGATCTTTCTTACTAAATAAGACTTACCCAAGAAACCTTGTACTTAATTGTTGCCTGGATCTCAATTTTGAGTCACATTTCTCGCTTTCATAACATTCCCTTGTAGTACGCTTTCTATATTTGGTCTCAGGAATTCTTTACAAATGAAATTGTAGTTAAAGTGAAATTCACCATTAGTTCATATCTCTTAGCGTTTGCGTTGTCTTTTCATTTCTTTGTTAGTCAAGCCCAGTTTGCAGAGGTAAGCGGCCTTTCCGCATACGAGGTGCGTCAATATACCGATGAGAATGGCCTGCCTCAAAATAGTATCAAATCGATCACCTCAGATGCTCAGGGTAATGTTTGGCTAGCGACTGACGGTGGACTGGCCAGGTTTGACGGGAGGAGATTTAAGATTTTTGATAACTTCGGAAAAGGGCATTTCGACCGGAGTATCGCATCCTTTCATATAAATCCCGCACATCCTGACGGAAGCTTCTTTGCAGCTAATGACGAGAAAACCTTTATCCGGATTATCAATGGTCAAGCGGCAGTAGACAGCAGCTGGTACACGAAGGGAATGGCACCACTACCCCTCAACCTGCAAGGCAAAGAATTCTATTTGACAGAAGGTTTGCCAAGTCTTGGACGAGATCACATTTTCCAATCGAAGCTCGTCATTCCAACTGGTGATAATCACTTCTTTGTATATGATAAGAAGAACGTGGAGTTCTTTAAGGGCCAAAGACGAATCAGATCTTTTCCGTTAGCAGGCAGGGATTTCTGGGGGTTTTTCCGATTGAAGAACAACTTATACCTTTTTGAGAACGGCGTGTTTTCTCGCTTGGCAGATACGTCACCTTCCTTCCGTGAGTATGTAAGCCTTTCGGGCAACATTCTCGATGATCCCTTGCATGTCCAAGGTAACAAACGCGTGATTCACTGGAACAACTGTACAGACCAAGTATATATCCAGCTCGGGAAATCACTGTATACGGTACATGAGGGATCAAAAGGTGAACTTAAAACGAGTCTCATACTGGAAGGGTTCGATTTTGAGACCAATCAAATTACCAAGGTACACTTTGATCAGCAAACAGGCCGGATCTTCCTGGGAAGTTTGATAAATGGCTTGTTTGTATTGAAGAAGAAGCCATTCCGGCCTGTCTATGCACGTTTCGAAGGAGCAGATAATGTCTTCTATAGTCAGGTAGCGATTAACAACAGCGTCTTTACAAGCCATGGAACTGTGTTCTCCCACGATGAATCAAGTGATGAGATCTCAGCCCGTCAAATAGAAAGTCTTAGTACCACAGATCTTACGACTTTACTCGTTGATCGCAGGGGTAATCTATGGTGTGAGAAGCGCAACACCATCTTTGAAACGGAACCAGGTGGCAGAATCAAAAGACAGTGGACTTTACCAGAGTTAATAACCCAACTGTACGAGGGAAAAGATGGAAGAATCTGGATTGGGCTAAGATCTGCCGGGTTATACACGCTGGATCCCGCCGACCCTGCTGCCGAGCCCAAGCTTTTCGTGGCGCACCCCATGACACACGCTTCCTGGATTCAGCAGCAAACCGAAGATATACTTTGGGTGGGAACTGGCATGGGATTGTATAAAATACATATCCCCAGCCGAAAGGTCTCTTACATCAAAGGCTTGGAAAACTCTTACATCCGTAGCTTATACATCCCCCGTAACAGCGATGAGATTTGGGTCACAACCTATAAGGATGGTTTTTTCCTGCTTAAAGATGGGAAACTAACGAGCTTTCCGCTCGATAGGAACAGACACTTGGCTAATGCGCACTGCATTGTTGAAGATGAGAAAGGATTCTTCTGGATTTCTACAAACCGGGGCCTGTTTCAAATACTCAAGAAAGATCTCTTAGACTATTCGGAAACACAGGTAAAACCATATTATCATTATTACTCCAAGGCCGACGGCTTCTACACCAATGAATTTAATGGCGGCTGTTCACCTTGTGCAGTCCGACTCGCTAATGGGTATTTATCTTTACCTTCAATCAAAGGTTTGGTTTGGTTCAAACCCGAGCAAATCTCTACCGAGTTGCCCGACAAAAGGATTATGGTGGACCGAATTCAAATAAACGGGCAGGCTGCTATACTGAAAAATAATAATGTCATTTTCAGGCAGGATCAAAGAGAGTTAAAAGTCTTTGTAACCACGCCATATTTTGGAAGTCCGGAAAATATCCACTTTTCTTACGCATTAACTGCCCCGAACACTACGCCCAGCCACCAGGAATGGTTGCCTATCGACGCTTCCAGTGACGTTATTAACATTTTGCAGTTGAAACACGGCAAGTATGTTTTACATGTTCGCAAGCAGAATGGCTTTGGAAGAGGCAATAACGAGTACGTGAGTATAGAGATAACGGTCCCACCACTATGGTATCAGACTTGGTGGTTTTTTCTGTTGTGCGGAATCGGCAGTTTCCTGATTGTTTCTGCCATTCTAAAGGCACGAGTAAGCTCAGTCAAAAGAAGAAATTTAGCCCTTGAAAGCCAGATTGAATATCGGACGAAAGAGCTCAAGAACGCCTTAGAGAATTTAGAAGAATCCAAGAGCGAGCTTGTTCGGCAAATGCATTT
>NZ_KL370788.1:0-86238 GCF_000701505.1 Dyadobacter crusticola DSM 16708
ATTCCAAATGATCTATTTTTTGAAACCAACGCCAGAGCATCCTAATTAAACTTAATTGTAACCGCTGGCTGTCCAGTGAAACGGGAGTATTTCAACAAAATCAAAAAGTTGCGTGAATGGATAAAGAAGCAGCACTCATGATTGCACAAGAATATGTCAGGCTTGTTGGAGAATTTTTCCCGGTGAGTAGGGCTTTTCTTTTTGGCTCATTTGCAAAAGGCAGAAATCACGAGGACAGTGACATTGATATCGCATTGATTTTGGACCGTTCCGATGACATACTTGATGCTCAGATCTCAATGATGAAACTGCGACGTTCGATAGATCTTCGCATTGAACCACATCCGTTTCTTCGGGAAGATTTTAACGTGTCAAATCCAGTAGCATTTGAAGTTATGCAGTACGGTATCGAAATAGGAATGAAGCCGGTTGCAGTTTAACCAACCCTCTCCAAAAAACCCCTCTGATACTCCCTCGGGGACAGACCGATTGTTTTCTTAAAAACCCTGTTGAAATTCGTCACATTGTCGAAGCCGGTTTGATAGCTGACGTCAGAAAATCCGTCGAATTTGCCAGAAACTATGATTTTGCAGGCTTCGTTGATGCGGACTTCGTTGAGGAAGCTGACGAAAGTTTTGTCGGTATGTTTCTTGAAATACCTGCAAAAAGCCTGTGGGGTAAGGTTGGCAACTTCTGAAATCTCGGCCAGGGAAATGTGACTTTTGTAGTGGCCAACGAGGTACTGGAATATCCGGTCCATCCGGATCCCTTCCACTTCTGAAATACGATGCTCACTGTTACTTGTGGCCAGCGGCTTTAATTCCTTTGTTGTAGAAAAGTGGTGAAGCAGCGAAATGAATGCAGCCACCCGCTGACTTTCCTTTTGCTGCATTACTTCTTTGATCGTGTCTTTAATATGCGCATTGTCCGAGATCGGGATCTGAAATCCATTGTGCAAGCCGCTTACAAACTTGCGGATTCCTGTCATTTCGGGCAGGCTTAATATGTTTTGTGAAAGGTGGATCGGGTCAAAAAAAATGGAAACGGAATGCACCTGCTTCGGCTCGGCTGCATTGAAATACGACTCGTCGCTCTTGAAAATATGCGATTGATTGGCACCAATGATGTACACTTCGCCCGCCTCAAACCGCTGCATATAATTTCCCGCAATCAAAATCCCCGAACCTTCCACTACCCACTCGATCTGTACTTCGCGGTGCCGGTGCAGGTGGTTGTAGTAATGCGGTAAAATGCTTTCCTGCACCACAATGGTACTTTCCTTTGGAACCGGTATGGTGAACTGGACGACTTTCATTGAAGTTTAAATACGTTTAAAGCAACGGCCAGCCATCTTCCCAACGCAACTTCTCAATCCGCAGCTTCGAGCGGCCTTTATCTTTGGCATCGTAACCGTGAAATATCAGGTAGTCGGTGCCGTCGAAATTGTAAACTGCATTATGGCCTACGCCGTGCCAGTCTTGGTCGCCCTCCAGCAGCAATGTTCCGCCGCCGTCTCTCATGGGTGTTCCGGCCTTATCTATGTAAGGTCCCGTCAGCTTTTCTGAGCGGCCCACACGCATTTTGTAAGTGCTTTTTTCTCCGCGGCAGCAATAATCGTAAGAGGCAAACAGGTAATAGAAATCTCCTTTCCTGAAAATAAAAGGGGCTTCAATGGCTCCATTACCGGCTTCCGATTTGGAAGCGGTTTTTGGAACACTCGCCAGGGTATACCATTCCTGTGGATCAGTTGCAATCGCTTTGGCATCCGGAGTAAGTTTGACAAGCTTAATGCCATTCCAGAATGACCCGAACGACAGCCAGGGCTGCTTACTTTCGTCCAGTATTAGATTTGGATCGATTGCATTCCATTCATCTCTTCCGCTCACGGACTCCACAACTTGCTGGTGATCGGTCCAGTGATAATCCGGGCTTTTTGGATCCAGGGTTTTATTCGTGGCTAATCCAATGCAGGAGCGGTTTTTGCCAAAAGTAGAAATGGAATAATAGAGATAATACAGGCCATTGTGAAACGAAATGTCAGGTGCCCAAATATGTCCTTTAAATCCCGGTACCGCTTTTACGGCCCATTCGGGTGGGGATTCGAAGACGGGCTTCTCTTTCTTCCAATGCTCCATATCCTTTGACGACCAGACCGTTATTCCACGTCCGGTGGTGAAAGCATAGTAAGTTCCATCCTGCCGGATCATCACAGGATCGTGCGCGGGGATGTTCTTAAACAAAGAATCCTGGGCGCACGATATTTTAGCGCCCAGGATTAGTATCAGAAAAGCGATGTGCTTCATTGATTGGATTATTTACTTAACACGGCCTGCTCTTTAACCACTTTCATGACTCCCTTCATCAGTCTCCAGTGACCAGGAAACGTACAAACGAACGGATAGTCACCAGTTTCGTTTGGCACCTGGAACTTCAGGCGGAAAGTCTGTCCTGGGTTCACGAGCGGTGTAGCAGCTAGTACCTGCGGGATGTTCGGAACATAGTTCTTCTCAGCACCATCTTTCGCCGTGATCATTTTATCAGCAGCGGTTCCGATGATTTCCAATGATTTTGGCTTTCCGATCACGACGTTATGCTGCATGGCATCAGGATTTTCAAAGACCAGCTCAACCGTTTTACCAGCCATGGCAGTGAATTCGGTCAATGTAAATTTCATCTCCTCGCGGATCGCCTTGATCTGTACAACCTGCACATTCGGATCAGTAGTAGTCTCTTCCTTGATTCCGTAAGATTCCAGGAACGGGGTCAATTTGCTGCTCAGGTCGTCGGTAACTCCGGTTTTCAGAGCTGCCAGCAATTTCTTGCCTTCGTCATTTGCAGTCTCTTTGCGTTTCGGGTTCCATGAACCTAACACCCCTTTGAAAACTGCATTGCGGCCCTGCTGATCGAGTGTCTGCGCTGTTTTGAGCAGATCCAGAACCTCATTTCCGCTTGCATAAGAAACATAGCCACGCGCTGCGCGTTCCAATGCGAAGTCAGACAAACGATCCAATCTGCGTACCTCGAAGGTTTTGCTCATGGTATTGTTCTTGTTCTCGTCTTTTTCAGGAACTACATTGTCCACGTCCACAGTAGCAGTGATCGTCACCTTACCCGCTTCGTCAGAAGTAAAGCCAAAACCTGAGCGCCACGGACCGTTATTTCCTTCGGTGAGTTTCACAGTTTCGCCCGGAGCGATACCATTATTAAGCTGGCGGCTCACATAATTACTGTTCAGCGAGCGGCTTCTTACACCCACATTCACTACTGGCACCAATTCTTTCGGAACTGCTACGCTGCCCTGGTTTGTAATTTCAATCACCACTCTGGCATATTCCCGAACGTAAGGTGTTGTTGGCTCAATCGTGATATTCGTAATCGCCAGTTCAGCCGAACCTTGTGTAGTTACTTTGCTTGCGCCGTGGTTATCGTGGTTCATTGTTGAGTGGTCCATTGGCTTGGCAGCTTCTGCTTTTTGAGCAGTTGCAGTCGCAGAGCCTGCTTTTCCTGCACGCTGTGCCAGGTACTTTTTACGCAATGCACCGTCGTGCGAGTTTAATACTGCCGCAAATGCATCGGGCATCCAGCGATCGTCGGCTTGCGCGTAAGTGTCAAGCAATGTCAATACCGCAGTTTCCACTTCGGGTGTCAAAGGAATATCCGCAAAGCGAAGCAGCGAATTCATAGCAACCAATGCATCCTTATCATGCAAAGCGTCGGCTGCGAGTAGCGTTTGCGCAGTAGCTGGCGTCGAAGGCAGAACTTGAACAGCCGTTTTGCGAACATCCGCAGCAGGGTGTTTCAATGCTTCATTTACTGCTGCCAAAACCTGCGGATCTTCAATCGCATTCAAACCATGCAAAGTCCACAAAGCGTGAATAGCAGCTACATTCAATCCGATTTCATCTACTGATTTGTCTTTTACCAATGCAACCAGTTTCGAAACAACATCCTTGTTACCACGCTCCACCAACAGGCGCTGCGCATGCCGGCGCCATAACATATTCGTGTTTTTCAATGTAGCAACGAGCTCGTCAGGACGGTCTTTGCTCAATGTGATGGGCGTATATTTCGGTGCATTTTTCCAGGCGATTCTATACAAACGACCGTGCGTATAATCACGCAGAGGCGTTTCGTATGCATTTCCTTTACCGTTTTCAGATCCTTTCGGAGTTGGATTGTGCTGGATAATGTAGCTATACCAGTCAGCTACCCAAACTGCTCCATCCGGACCAACTTCTGCAAATACAGGTGCTACCCATTCATCCGCACCAGCCAGCAGGTTAAAACCTAGCTTGTCCTCGAAATCGGTACCTTTTTTGTCCATGAAATTCTGGTGCAGAATGTGCCCCGTCGGTTCAGAAACGAATGCAACTTTGTTCCAATACTTCTTGGGATAGGCGCGGGCAGTGTAAAAATTATGTCCCGCTGCTGCTGTAAATCCTCCAAAAACGTCCACCTGACGCACTTTCGGGGTGATCGGCTGCATATCTTTATGCGTATCCGTGCTCCGTCCGCCATTATCTACTTTGCTCTCTCCAAAATAACGGTTCGGGATTGCTGAGTACCAGCCGTGAGAGTTGTTGGCAGTGGAACCGAACAGGTCGCCGCTCTCATTGAAACCTAATCCCCACGTATTATTTGAGGTTTTGGTCACAATTTCCATATCAGAACCATCGGGCTTAAAGCGGAAAAGCGCTTGTCCGAAGTTCAGTGAATCGCTTTGTCCCACTTTACCTTTAAATCCTGAATAACCTACTGATCCATAAACCCAGTTATCAAAACCGTAATGCAAATTCGAAGGTCCCGCGTGGGTATCTCCTGTTCCAAAACCTGAGAAAAGGATTTTCTTCACGTCCGCTTTATCGTCGCCGTTAGTATCCTGTAAAAACAGCATATGCGGCGCCTGCGAAACGATCAGACCGCCATTTGCAAATACAAGTCCGGTAGGGATACTTAAATCGTCTGAAAACTTCGTGAATTTGTCAGCCTTACCATCTTTGTTTGTGTCTTCGCAGATGAGGATATAGTCACTTCCGCCCGTATCTTTTCTTTCATTAGGATAATCTTTGGTGATCAAAACAAACAACCTGCCGCGCTCATCCCAGGTCATCGCGATCGGGTGCATCACGTCGGGTTCGTGCGCGAAAACATCCAATGTGAAATCAACTGGAATTTGAATGTGCTTTACAGATTCTTCCGGCGAAAGCGGTAGCTGCTGCAACTGCGGACCAGGGCGTTGCTCATAGTTCGGCAATTGTGCTTCGCGGTATTCAAATGGCTTTGGTGCCAATGCAGTCAATGCATTTCTTGCATCATCGTTAACAGCCCACAGGATACCTTTTTCGATCAGATCCTGAAATCCAGGAACTGCCCAGGTACGCTCGTCGTGTCCGTATGCCGTGTAGAAAATGCGGCCTTTTCCGTGCGTTCTCACCCAGGTATAAGGCTCTTTCTGAACACCTGGTTTGTCTTTTGCCTGGTCTTGCTGAATTGTACGCTCCGTCAAAACGATGTTGTCTGGCTGCAATTGATTGTGCAGGTAAGTCTCATCGATCGTTTTAAAGGGTTTCACGCCTGCAATCGCCGGGTGGTCAGGCTGCGTCCAAACGGGCTGAATGGTGTCAAAAGTGTGACGCCAGAACTGTCCGCCGATCAGTTTTACAACTTCCGGATTATTGCGGAAACAATACGACGCGCAGTGAATAGGGATAAAACCTTTTCCGCTCGCGACATAGTCAAGCAATGCTTTCGCCTGCTGCGGCGCAATCGAATCGTGGTTCGCATACAGCATGAGCGCGTCATACTTGTTGAGCGTCTCCGGATTCAGATCGTTCAGGTCGTCGGTGTAAGTAAAATTGAAACCTTTCGGTCCCAATGCCGCCATGATTTGCGGCACGCGCTCGGCAGGCTTATGGTGCCCGTTGTCGCCCAGAAACAGAATTTCCAGCCGTCGCGCCTTGGAAGCCTCTCCTTTCGAAGACGCGCTTTTAACCGACGCGTTCTGAGAGGAAGGCTGAGAGGCACAGCCCAGCAGGACTATACCAAGGATAAAGGATAACGCTTTAGTTTTCATACCGATGTTGTGGTGCTCTGCACCTTTTACCAATGTTTTGGTGCGCTGCACCTTTTTTTTGTCAAGTAGCTTTTTGACTGTGGTTGCCCTTCGACTGCGCTCAGGGTGACGAAAAAAGCGCTTGTCACCCTGAGCGCAGTCGAAGGGACGTGCGATTACGCCAGCTCCTTAAAATCAGGCAACTGGATCAACGCGCCGCCTTGTAATGCTGATTCGTGGGCCAAAATCCCTACGCTGGTCCAGTTCGCCGACTGCCATGCATTCGGGAACGGTTCACGGTCTTCGATCAATGCGCTGATAAACTCGTGCGCCAAATGCGGGTGCGAACCACCGTGGCCGCCGCCCTGTACAAAGGATAAATGTGCATTATCGTCGAGGTTGTACACGCCGTGACCGGTAAACGAGCGGATTTCCTCAGGCAGGTAATGTGCGTAATCAGGCGTTTTCACCCTTTCAGCGATCTCGTGCTCGGGCTTTTTCGCAGTATGGATCACAGGATCTTCGCCTTCGATCAGCGGCCATTCGAATGATTTTTTGCTTCCGTAAACCTCAAAACTCTCGCGGTACTGACGCGCCACGTCAAACAACGAACGATATACATAAGCTGATAAATCGCTGTCCTTAAATTTAATATGCGCCGATTCCACTGCGAAAGGAGAGTTGTGGATTTTCGCCAGATCTTCGCTGATCGTACCCGATCCGAAGCAGGAAACATATTCCGCTTCCAGTTTCAGCAAACCTGCCACAGGTCCTACGCAGTGCGTCGCATAATGCATGGGAGGCAAGCCAGGCCAGTAGTCAGGCCAGCCTTCCATATCCTGCTGGTGACTGGCTTTCAGAAACTGTACTTTTCCAAGCTCGCCCTTTTCATAAAGCTCTTTCACAAACAGGAATTCACGTGCATAAACCACGGTTTCCATCATCATGTATTTCTTGCCCGATTCTTTCGTCGCCTTTACGATCTCGATGCAATCTTCTACGCTGGTAGCCATCGGAACGGTGCAAGCCACGTGTTTTCCCGCTCGCAATGCTTTTAAAGTCTGCTCTGCGTGGTTGGGGATCGGAGAGTTAATGTGCACTGCGTCGACATTCGGATCAGCCAGCAGCTCATCATAGCTTGTGTAACGAACATCGATTCCGTACTGGTCGCCAATTTCATTCAACTTAGATTCGGTACGCTGGCAGATCGCGTACATATTTGCATTCGGGTGTTTCTGATAAATGGGGATAAATTCGGCTCCAAAACCTAGTCCGACGATTGCAACGTTAATTTTCTGAGACATACTGGTTCAAAAATTGGTTAATTGTTCAGTGTTTTATCGATACTTCAAAGAGAGTCGACGTAATAGCAAGCTTACCTGGGAATGAGACAGATAAGTGTGTGATATTAAATGAAAAATGAAGGTGATTGACAATACAATTTTAAACCAAAATAATGCTAAAAACTTTACGTCTTTTGATTAGTACTGACTCTATTTTGACCACCATTTGGTTAAAAAATAAATTTTAAGCAAAAAACCGACACACAATCAAAAGTTAATCCCCCTTTTTTAACTACGAATGATAAGACCAGCCACTCCGCAGGATGCCCGGGCAGTAGCTCCGTTACTGATACTTGCAATGGACCACATAGCCGGGATTTTTGCGGGATCAGATAACTATGCAGACGCTATCCCGTTCTTCGAGCGCTTTTTTGAAGCCGGACATAATCAATATGGTTATGATAATACACTCGTTTTTGAAGATGAGAATGGCGTCATCGGATCAATCACGGGCTACGACGGAGCTCAATTGCACCAGCTTCGAAAACCTGTCCTGGATCTTTTGCGAGAAGCCCAGCCCGATTTCAATCCCTCCGACGAAACCGAAGCAGGCGAGTTCTATATGGATTGCGTAAACGTGCATCCCGACCATCAGGGAAAGGGAATTGGTAAAAAACTGATCAAAGCCTTTTGTGAAAAAGCCGCTTTACTAGGTCACCAGCGGGTTGGTCTCATCGTAGATCAGGTCAACCCGGCCGCGAAGCGATTGTATGAAAACCTGGGTTTTAGAGTTATAGGTGAAAAAGGTTTCATGGGCCACCGATACCATCACATGGTTCTTGACCAACAACCAATGACAAAGAATGACCATAACTGACCCAGTTGCCAAAAACAACAACTCACATCCACTCACGCCCACAGTTTTTTACCTAAATTGCTTCTTTAAAATATTTTAAAAACTCCAACCTATACCTATATAATGTTGCAACGGAGAACATTTATCAAAGCCGGCGCATTGGCTGTGGCAGGCGCTTCACTCCCGAAATGGTCATTCGCGAAGAATGCTGCTGACTTCCCGGTGGTCAGAATACCTGTTGAGAAGCGCAGTTTTACCAGTCCGGCGGTGGAAGCGACGATCACACGCATGAAAAAAGTGATCAAAGACCCCGAGCTGGCGTGGATGTTCGAAAACTGCTTTCCGAATACGATTGATACCACAGTACATTTCAAAATGGAAAAAGGCAAGCCGGATACTTTTGTGATCACGGGGGATATCGACGCCATGTGGCTCCGTGACAGTACAGCGCAGGTTTGGCCGTATTTGCCGCTGTTGAAGGAAGACCAAAAGTTGAAAGATATGGTAGCCGGGCTGATCAACCGTCAGACCAAATGCATTATCATCGATCCTTATGCGAATGCATTTTACGACCGGCCGAAGGAAAGCGAGTGGACGAAAGACCATACTGAAATGAAGCCGATGCTGCACGAGCGCAAGTGGGAGCTGGATTCGCTTTGCTACACGATTCGCCTGGCTTACAACTATTGGAAAATCACAGGTGATACCACGCCATTTGATGCGGATTGGGTAAAAGCGGCAGGTTTAATCCTGAAAACCTGCAAAGAGCAGCAGCGCAAAGACGGACCGGGACCTTATAAATTCGGCCGGACAACTGCATGGTCTACCGACACTGTTCCCGGAAATGGTTACGGTAACCCAATCAAGCCAAATGGACTGATCGCAAATACATTTCGTCCGTCGGACGATGCAACGATTTATCCGTTTCTTGTCCCTTCCAATTTCTTTGCTGTCGTTTCTTTCAGAGAGATCGCTGAGATACTGGAAAAGCTGGGCGGCGGCAATGCCAGGCTAGCTGCTGATTTCAAGGCACTGGCAAGCGAAGTAGAAACTGCATTGAGGAAGTTTGCAGTATACCCACACCCGGAATTTGGAAAAATATATGCATTCGAAGTTGATGGATTTGGTAACTACCTGTTAATGGACGATGCCGGCATTCCCGGACTGATCAGTATGCCCTATCTGGGCGCCATGTCCGTGAAAGATCCGATTTACATTAATACCAGGAAATTTGTCCTGAGCGACTCTAATCCCTATTTCTTCAAAGGAAAAGCCGGCGAAGGGCTAGGCAGTCCGCATACGCTGGTGAACCAGATCTGGCCCATGGGCATCATCGCCCGCGCGATCACTTCCACCGACGAAAAAGAAATCGAAGCGCAGCTGAAACTCCTGAAAACAACGCATAACCACACCGGTTTCATGCACGAATCTTTCGACAAAGATGACGCGGCGAAATTCACGAGAAGCTGGTTTGCCTGGGTGAATACGTTGTTCGGGGAGCTGATGTTGAAGCTGGAAAAAGAGCGCCCGCATTTGCTGGCGAAGGTTTATTAAGTCGCAGTTTTTTCGATGTTTTTGTCACACTGAGCGCAGTCGAAGTGCATATGCACTTCGACTGCGCTCAGTGTGACAATTTAGTTTATGGCCAGTTAACAAGTGACACCATAGAAATAACCAACCTGGGAATTGAAAAGATTAGTTATCCTATCCCAAAGAATGCGAGAATTTCAATAAAGAAAAGAACTATCGGAAATTGCAAGTTGCAATAAACCAGCCTTTGCAACTTGAATGAGGCTCCCCCTCTTTAATTCTCCAACCCTGGAAAATCACCAAATATAATCTTTCAAATTGCTTCTAAAACCAAAGCCCTGCTTGATTTAAGTTAATATTGGTCAAAAAGCCGCTAATTTCTACCAAGTTTATGACTTGGGTTACGGCTAATTTTACAAATAGTTAATAGAGGGATAATAATATTTTAAGTTGTGAATAGCCAATTTCTGCACGAAAAAGCAGACAGGCTTTCCATTGCCCCAACTATTGAGAAAACCCCACTAAACCTTGACAATGAACCTGTTTTCGCTTAATAAAAATGCATTAAAGTGCTGGGCTGCGCTTTCCCTGCTCTCCAATATCGTTGCCGCCCAGCTGCCTGCTTACCAACCTTCCAGAGCGGAGATTTCGGAGGCTTATAAGCGCATGGAATTGATGGATTCTCTCACAAAAGGTTCAGTACTGAAAGCAAGTATTCAGCCCGGCTGGCAAGCCGATGGGAAATCATTTTGGTACAGAAATATCCTCAAAGACAGCCTGACCGAGTACATATATGTCAATCCGATTACAGCGAAAAAGACCAGGGCTTTCGATAATGAGGTAGTGGCAAAAGCTTTGTCGAAGGCGGCAGATACAGTCTTCGCCGCGCCAAAACTGATGTTACGGGACCTTCGCTTTGATCTGACAAAAAACACCATTTTCATACAGGCAAAAGACAAATGGTATGCATTTGACACCAAACAAAACACAGCCAGGAAAGTAGACAAACCTGGTATAGACAAGCCAACTGAGATCGGGTGGACAAGACAATCGAGCCGGTGGCGGCCTTTCCGCGCAGACAGTACTTCTCCTGACAAAAAACAAAAAGCATTTATCCGGAATGGCAACATTTACCTGGGTACCACCAGCGGAAAAGATTTAAAGCAGCTTACTTTCGAAGGTAACCCGCTGAGGCCGTTTGGTGAGTTAAGCTGGTCGCCCGACGGACAGTACATCGTTTGCTATCGCATTGATGAACAAGAGGAAAGAAAATTAAGCTACGTGCTCTCTTCGCTTCCTAACACCACCCGCGGCGAAGTAAGGACAAGAGGATACGCGCAGCCGGGCGATGAATTCACGAGTTATGAAATGTTCGTGATCAATGCGAAAAGCAGGGAGCTGGTGAAGGTAAAATCGGAAAAGATTGATTTCTTCAATGCACCGGTGATCCGCTGGCGGGAGGGCGATCCGCAGCATTTTACATACGAAAAAGTAGACCGTGGGCACCAGCGTTTCCGGGTGATCGAAGTGAATGCGGCGAATGGCGATACCAGGAATATTATCGACGAAAAGACCGATACCTTCATTTACCAAAACCTTATCTATACGCATTACCTGCCCAAAGAACACGAGATCATCTGGTCTTCCGAAAAAGACGGCTGGCGGCATTTATATCTGGTTGACGAAAAAACAGGCAAGATCAAAAACCAGATTACAAAAGGTGACTGGGTGGTGCGAGATATTGACAGCATCGACACGCAAAAGCGCGAAGTGTGGTTCAGGGCCAATGGGATGAACGCGGATGAAGATCCTTATCACATGCACTATTACCGCGTTAAGTTCGACGGAACAGGTTTGGTGAAGCTTACAAATCAGGCAAAAGCCCACCACCAGCTTACCTTCTCGCCGGATCGCAGCTATTACATTGACACTTACTCTACCATGACGAGCCCGCCCGTCATGGAGCTGCACAGAACTTCCGACGCGTCGCTGGTAATGAAACTGGAACAGGCTGATATTTCGCAATATCTCTCGCTCGGCTTTGAGTTACCCGAGATTTTCAGTGCAAAAGGGCGCGACGGAAAAACGGATATCTGGGGAATTGTATACAGGCCAAGCACATTTGATCCCAAGAAAAAATATCCGATCATCGAAAACATTTATGCCGGTCCGCATGATTCGTTTGTTCCCAAAGCGTTCAGACATTACGGTGAAATGCAGAGTATGGCCGAGCTGGGTTTCATCGTAGTTCAAATGGACGGAATGGGCACTGCAAACCGATCAAAGGCATTTCACGACGTATGCTGGAAAAACCTGGCCGACGCCGGTTTCCCCGATCGCATTGCCTGGATGAAGGCGCTGGCCGTCAAGTATCCCTACATTGACTCCACGAAAGTGGGCGTTTACGGCACCTCGGCGGGGGGCCAGAATTCACTCGGCGCATTACTCTTCCACCCCGGATTTTACGACGCCGCAGTTTCAGCCTGCGGCTGCCACGACAACCGCGTGGACAAGCAATGGTGGAACGAACAATGGATGGGCTACCCGGTAGGCAAGCACTACGACGAACAATCCAATGTAACCAACGCAGCCAAATTGCAGGGAGACCTGCTCCTGATCGTAGGCGAGGCCGACACCAACGTACCCCCAGAATCGACTTACCGCGTTGCAGATGCATTGATCAAAGCCAACAAAGATTTCGAATTGTTGACAATCCCGGGAATGGGCCACAGCGACGGCGGTACTTATGGAAGAAGAAAGAAGCGGGACTTTTTTGTGAAAAAACTATTAGAAGTGGATCCGCCAGGGCGGAACAGAGTTGCGGTGACGCAGTAAGCCCTTGAAGTTAGCATTGTGCCTGCCCTTCGACCGCCCGGCGGCCCGGTGGCTCAGGGTGACAAAACTGCGCTCACCAGCCTTGTCATGCTGAGCGCAGTCGAAGCAAAAGGCGACCGCGCTACAAAGTACGCTTGATGTTAGCTTCCTACACGTCCCTTCGACTGCCCGGCGGCCCCGGTGCGCTCAGGGTGACAGAAAGGGGCAATCGGGTGACAAGGAGCGGTACACCCTCATTAATACTAAAATCACTACAGATGAAAAACCTCTTACTCATTCTCATTTGCTTCCTGATCCTCGACGGCTGTGCCAAGAAGTCGGGGTCTGGTAATATGCCTGTAACCTCGGCAATGGAAGGTCGCCGGATCGAAGTCCTATTCCTTGGTCACGACAGCCGTCACCATTTCTCGGAGAAGTTCTTTCCGATGCTTTCGTTGCCGCTTTTTCAGAAAGGCATTAATCTCACTTACACTTCCGACCTCAATGACCTGAATCCTGAAACGTTGAGCCAGTACGATGGTTTGATGATTTATGCCAATCATAATACGATTACAAATGCGCAGGAAGCTGCTATGAAGGATTTTGTAGAAGGTGGCAAGGCGTTGATCCCTTTGCATGCGGCTTCTTTCTGTTTTCAGAATTCGGATTGGTATATCAAAGCTGTCGGTGCGCAGTTTAATACACATAAGTATGGAACGTTCACTGCGCCGATCACTAAGCCGGAGCATCCGGTGATGACTGGGCTGAAGCCGTTTGAAACGTGGGATGAGACTTATGTTCATCACAAGATCAACCCGGACATTCAGGTGTTGCAGGAGCGCGTTGAAGGCGAGCATCACGAACCGTGGACCTGGGTGCGCACGCAGGGAAATGGGCGCGTTTTTTACACCGCCTACGGTCACGATGAGCGTACCTGGAAGCAGAAAGGCTTTCACGATTTGGTAGCGAATGGTGTTTTATGGGCGGTAAATGACCAGGCGAAAGAAAAGCTGGCGCAGCTGAAATTGCCGGCGTTACAGTTCAAAGATGCCGATGTTCCCAACTATGAGAAACGTGATCCTGCTCCAAAATTCCAGCTGCCGCTTTCACCTGCCGAATCCCAAAAACTGATCCAGGTACCCGTTGATTTTGATTTACAACTATTTGCTGCTGAGCCCGATATTATTAAGCCTATCGCGATGGCGTGGGATGAGAAAGGCAGGTTATGGATCATTGAAACCGAAGATTATCCTAACGAAATCCGCAATGAAGAAGGTACCGGCAAAGACCGTATCAAAATTTGTGAGGATACCGACGGCGACGGAAAGGCAGACAAGTTTACCGTTTTCGCGGACGGGCTGAATATCCCTACCAGTCTGACTTTCGCAAATGGAGGCGTGATCGTTGCACAGGCGCCGCACTTCATCTTTTTTAAAGATACCAATGGTGACGACAAGGCCGATGTCCGCGAAAATATCATCAGCGGCTGGGGCAAAAGCGATACGCACGCAGGTCCGTCAAACTTGAAGTATGGCCTTGATAATAAGATCTGGGGCGTTTTAGGGTATGCGGGTTACAGAGGCGATGTGAATGGAAAAGCGACTAATTTCAGTCAGGGTATTTATCGTTTTGACATTAATGGAAAAAATCTGGAATACATTGGCCGCACTTCTAACAATACCTGGGGACTTGGCTTTTCAGAGGATTTCGAGGTTTTTATCTCCACCGCAAATGGTAATTACAGCGGGCATTTCGCGATGCCGCTTGAATACGTAAAGCGCTCCGTGGCCGACGGATCCGGCAATACGGTTTACAAGCTGGATTCGCATTATGATATGAATTACCTCACGCCTGCATTACGCCAGGTGGATTTTCACGGCGGATTCACAGCTGCGGCCGGCCACAATTTATACACCGCACGCAATTTTCCGAAATCGTATTGGAACAATACTGCATTCGTCTGCGAACCGACCGGCCGACTATTATACCAGGCAAAGCTGAACCCGAAAGGCGCTAGCTACAAAGAAAAAAATGGATTCAATCTGCTCGCCAGCTCAGACGAATGGTTTTCGCCGGTTCACGCTGAGGTAGGGCCCGACGGTGCAGTTTGGGTGGCTGATTGGTACAGCTTTATCATCCAGCACAATCCTACCCCCCGCGGGTTTGAGAATGGGAAAGGGAATGCGTACATCAATCCGCTGCGCGACAACAAGCATGGACGTATATATAGGGTCGTTTATAAGAAAGCAAAACCTTATTTACCGGTAAAACTGGATAAGAATGATCCTGCCAGTCTCGTTGCTGCATTGAAAAATGACAACATGTTCTGGCGCACAACTGCCCAGCGGCTGATTGTGGAAGGCAAGCATACTACATTGATTCCCGAGCTGTTGAAGATCGTGAATGATCAGTCTGTGGATGAAATTGGCCTGAACAGTCCCGCCGTACATGCATTGTGGACTTTGGATGGACTGAATGCATTCACGCCCGATTCCCCTGCCTATCACGCATTGGTACGAGCAGTTCGCCACCCTGCGGCTGGTGTTCGCAAGAATGCAGTAAAGCTTTTGCCAAGAAATGAGAAGACGCTTTCTGCATTGAAATGGACGCGATCTCTGGAAGATCCGGACTTAAAAGTTCGCCTCGCAACTATCCACGCATTAACCGACTTACCAGCCTCCGAGGAGATCGGCAAAATGCTTTACCTGGCTGGTCAGGATTCTCAAAATGCAGCCGACGAATACCTCGCTCAGGCGATTTTTTCAGGCGTGATCAAACATGAAGCTGGTTTCAAAGATGCGGCCGCAAAGCTCAAAGATTCCACGTTAACTGCGCGGATCGAGCGTGGGCTGGTGCAGGAAACTTATGTGCTCAACTTCTGGGCGCCGCCTATTTTCCCGCCGGATGTGGCCAATAAGGAATTGCAGATTAAAGCAATCATTACCAAAGCACAGGAAGAACTGGCGGGTGTGGTGGTTTCGCAGGGAAATAAAGAGAATGGGTACAGCCTGTTCATGGAAAATGGAAAGCTTCATTTTTTGGTAAAACAAAATGGCAAGCCTTACCAGATCACATCCACTAAAAAACTGCCCGACGAACGTTTCAATGCATTTGCAACGCTTTCAGAAAACGGAGAAATGACATTGGCGATCGAAGACGAGACGCCGGTGAAAGGAAAGGCGGGCGGGCTTTTTACCAAACCATTTACACCTGACGAAATCCGTCTCGGACGTGATTTGAGGGATGAAAATCGCGTAGGAGGATATAGCGAAAATTTCAGGCTGAGAGGCTGGCTGGATATCAAAAGCACTTTGCAGCTGAACCAGGTTGTCAAGGATAAAGGAGAGAAAAAGGTCGCTGCGTTGACGGAGCAAAAGCCGAAAGAAATAGGAAAAGGAATTGGTGAGCCGACGACGATCAGGCTGAAAACCATTGAGCATGAAATGAAATTTGACAAAAAGAATTTCACCGTAAAAGCAGGCCAGAAAGTGACAATCCAGTTCACTAACCCTGATTTTATGCAGCATAACCTGCTGGTAGCAAGTCCGGGCAGCCTGGAAAAAGTAGGCGCGGCAGCTGACCTGCTCGCGCGAGAATCCAATGCGATCGCCATGCATTACGTACCGAAAATGCCTGAGATTTTGCATTCAACCGAGCTGGTGAGCCCGGAAGGCAATGCAACTCTCGTATTCATCGCACCCGAGAAGCCGGGTGATTACCCCTACCTCTGCACCGTTCCGGGACATTGGCGGATCATGAACGGGACGATGAAAGTAGTCGCGAACAACCCAAAACTATGAGCCTATGAAAAAGAAGACCATCTCTGAAAATTCTACCACCATCCAACTCAAAGAACATGTCTAGACTATTATCCAACTTGATCCAGGAAATACCGCGCCGGCTGCTTTGCAGTCTCGCATTGGTATGCCTATTATCCGGCCAGCTGCTGGCTGCCGAACGTGAGATTTCGGGCAAGATCGTATCCGCCGAGGATAAAAACCCTTTACCGGGTGTGACTATTATTGTGAAAGGAAACAATACCATTGGAACAGCCACTGACACCGAAGGAAAATTCAAACTTACCATTCCTGATGAGGCAACTTTGATCCTCAGCTACATTGGTTACGTAAGCCAGGAAGTGGTAGTAGGCAGCCAGAGCGAGCTGAGCATTGAAATGGCGCCTGATCAGAAGCAGCTTTCGGAAGTGGTCGTGATTGGTTACGGAACGCAGAAAAAAGGCGATGTGACCAGCTCCGTTGCGAGTATCAAACGTGAAGATTTTATCCAGGGTACTGTGCGCGACGCGGCGCAGCTGGTGCAGGGAAAAGTGGCCGGATTACGCATTACCACGCCCAGCGGCTCACCCTCTTCCAACACGCAGATCAATTTAAGAGGTATCAACTCGATCAATGGGAATTCAGATCCATTGGTTTTGATCGACGGTATTCCGGGCGGACTGAATACGGTTGCGCCTGAGGATATTGAGTCTGTGGACGTTTTGAAAGACGGATCGGCGGCTGCGATTTATGGAACGCGCGCTACCGGCGGC
Organism: Dyadobacter crusticola DSM 16708; assembly: GCF_000701505.1. Lineage (GTDB taxonomy): Bacteria > Bacteroidota > Bacteroidia > Cytophagales > Spirosomataceae > Dyadobacter > Dyadobacter crusticola. The sequence continues at coordinate 17,085 of NZ_KL370788.1, forward strand.
GTGATCCTGATTACAACACGCAAAAATCGGGCAAATTCACGTGCTACCGTGGAGTATTCCAATTATGTGAATATCCAGACGATCGCGCGCCGGCCTGAGCTGCTGACGGGCGACGATTACCGTCAGAAAATCAGCGAAGGCATTGCTTATACCGATTACGGCGGCAATACCGACTGGCTTGACGAGATCATGCAAAAACCCGTCAGCCACAACCATAACCTGACATTCTTCGGCGGAAACAGTACCACCAACTTTACAGGTTCTGTCAACTACCGGAACTGGGAAGGTATCTTTTTGAGATCGGGACAAAACCGGTTTACCGGCCGCGCAGACCTCAACCACGCGATGTTTGACAATAAACTGAAAACCAATATTCAGATCATCAATCGCATTACCAACACGAGCGGCGCGGTGAGTCCGGCCGACAATGAAGCGGCGTACGGATACATTTACCGGCAGGCGATTATCCGTAATCCAACCGACCGTGTGAGAACGGAAGCAGGCGGGTGGCAGGAGCGTGACGGTTACTTTTATGAAAACCCCGTTTCCCTTATTAACGAATCAAACTACGGTGCCAAATTCAAAGAAATGCGAATGAGCGGCAGTCTGGACTATGCGCCTGTTGCAGATCTGAATTTCAAATTATTGGTTTCCAATGTACAAAACAGCAACCTGGAAGGCGGCTCGACGACATTCAACCACACCGCAACGCGATTGAGCAACCAGAATGGAACAGCATACCGCAGCACTTACGCGAACAACGAAAACCTGCTCGAGTTGACCGGTAACTATGCCAAATCGTTCGGCAAACACCGTTTTACATTGCTGGGAGGTTATAGCTGGCAGGATGCGACCTACGAAGCTTTCAATGCGAGCAACTGGGATTTCCCAACGGACGCTTACGACTGGAACAACCTCGGCGCAGGTGGCGCATTGCAGAAAGGTCAGGCTGGAATGGGAAGTACCAAAAACAAATGGCAGCTAGCAGGTTTCTTCGGCCGCTTGACTTACAGTCTGGATGAAAAATACCTGTTTATGGCGAGTGTGCGCCGCGAGGGATCTTCCCGCTTCGGAATCAATAATCAATGGGGTACATTCCCGGCGGCCTCTGTGGGCTGGCGGATCAGTAAGGAGCGTTTCATGGCCGGACTTTCGGGTGTGAATGAAATTAAGCTGCGTGCTGGTATCGGGGTGACGGGAACGATCGCAAGTGCGCCTTACCTGTCGCAGATCAGCTATAATTTTGACCGGAACCAAGGTGCTTACATCGGCGGAAAATGGGTACCGGGATTTGTCCCTGCGCGTAACTTCAACCCGGACCTGCGCTGGGAGAAGAAAGAAGAGGTGAACGCGGGTATTGATTTTGGTTTTATGAAAAACAGGATCAATGGTTCGGTGGATTTTTACAGCCGCAAGGTGAAAGATCTGCTTTATAACTTCCCAGTGCCTGTTCCGCCTTATCTGACCAGCTCGATGCTGATCAATGCAGGTACAATGAAAAACGATGGAATGGAGATCCTGCTGAACCTGGTACCGGTGCAAACTGCAAACCTGCAATGGAACACGGGCTTCACTTATTCAACGAACAGGAGCAAGCTGGTAAGTCTTTCAAACGACCAGTTTGAAGCTGCAAACGACTTTTTCGACGCGGGTTATACGGGCGAGCCAATCCAGGTGAGTACGCACCGGGTGAAAGTAGGCGAGCCGATCGGAAGGTTCTTTGTGTGGAAATCGGTAGGTGTGGACGATAAAGGCGCGTGGCTGATCGAGAACAAGGACGGGGAGATTATCCCGATCGCAAATGCAACTCCCGAAGACCGTCAGTATTACGGAAATGGAATTCCAAAACACATTGTGGGCTGGAACAACTCGGTACGTTTCAAGAGCTTTGACCTGGCTGTGAATATGCGTGGCGCATTCGGCTATGACATCCTGAACTTCCAGAGCATGTTTTATAATAACCCAAGAAACAAAGCTTACAATATGCTCAAAACTGCCTACGATCCGATCGACGGAAAAGTGCTGAACAGTGACCTTGTTTATGTTTCAAATTACATTGAAAAAGGTGATTACTGGAAAATTGACAACGTGACACTGGGCTATACTTTACCAGTGAACCTGGTCAAAGGAATGAAAAACGCCCGCGTATTCGTATCCGGACTTAACCTGGCTACCATAACCAAATACTCGGGAATCGACCCGGAAGGTGTGTCGATGACGGGCTTCTTCCCTGGCAGCGACCAGCGCGACAAGTATCCTACGACGCGCACTTTCACAGCTGGACTTAGCGTAAACTTCTGATCCCAAAAATCTTGAAAACAATGAAAAATAAATCCACCAGATATATCATTTTAGCTTCCATGCTCGGTGCGGCTACGCTTTCGTGTACCGATTTGAATGAGGAAGTGTATTCGGAAGTTTTGGCAAGCACTTACCAGCCTACTGAAAAAGACCTGCCTGCGATTGTGGCGCCTGTTTACTCGTCTTTACGCGGCCTGATGCTGGGCTGGCAGGGTTACTTTGACTTGCAGGAAGAAGCAGCTGACGCGATCATTACGCCGGTACGTCCAAATGGCTGGGACGATGGAGGTACCTACCGCCGGATGCACCAGCACACGTGGACTTCGCTGCAATGGCAGCCTGAAAACGCGTGGCAGAGCTCATTCCGCAGCATTACCACTGCCAACAGGGTTTTGTCGCAGATTGAAGACGGCGAAATTCCATTGACAACGGGTAAAGAACAAATTCAGGCTGAGCTGCGGGCTGTGCGCGCATTTGCATACTATCTGCTGCTCGACAACCACGGTAATGTACCGATCGTGACTGATTTCAAAGACATTAACCTGCCGAAACAGAGCACGCGCAAGGAGGTTTATGATTTTGTTGTAAAAGAATTAACGGAAGTAATGCCGAACCTGAGCGACAATGCGACTACCACGTACGGTCAGATGAACCGCTGGGGCGCGAAAACGCTTTTAGCCAAAATATACCTCAATGCACAGGTATACACCGGCACGGCGGAATGGGCGAAGGCGATTGAGCAGGCTGACGAGGTGATTAAAAGTGGAAAATACGTGCTGGATGCAAACTATTCGGACGTTTTCACCTGGACCAACTTCAATTCAAAAGAGATCATTTTCGCAATCCCTTACGATGAGATTTATGGAACCGGCAACCAGATCCACATGAAAACGCTTGACCCGCTGAGCCGCTCGGTGTACCCGATGAATGCCGGTCCGTGGGGCGGCAACTGCGCGGTACCTCAATTTATTGACACTTACGACGCCGAAGACGCACGTCTCGCCGATACCTGGATCATGGGTCCGCAGAAGAATGCGACTACCGGAGCGGTGGTGATCACCTATTCCAAATCCGTTCCAGGAATGGACAAAACGGCTTCAAGCGACGGATACCGCATTGGCAAGTACAAGATCAAACCCAATGCAACGGGCAGTCTCGACAACGATTTTCCATTCCTGCGCTACGCGGATGTGCTGATGATCAAAGCGGAAGCATTGTTGCGTACTGGAAAAGCGGACGAAGCGGCTGCATTGGTGAGCCAGGTGCGGGCACGCGCATTCAAAGCGAACCCTGCGAAAGCCACGGTTACCGGCGCGGACCTGATGAAAGGCAGTAAATACAACTACGGCTACCAGGCTCCCGACGGCACCATTACAGAACGCCAGGGTGGTGATGATGTGAAATTCGGCCGCTTTTTGGATGAGCTGGGCTGGGAGTTTGCAGCAGAAGCGCACCGCCGCCAGGACCTGATCCGTTTCGGGATTTATGAAACTAAAAAATGGTTTAACCACCGTCCACAGGCCCAGCAGCGGGCATTGTTCCCGATCCCGCAGAACGAAATAGACAAAAACCCGAATCTGAAACAAAATCCGGGCTACTGATAATACATTCTGATTAGGTTAGTAGTTTTAATCTTGCTCGAAAACAGTTCATGTTTAAGAGCAAGATTTTTTTGTATTCTCTGCTTATATTTTACACCTTTGTATCAGCCTGTTATGCATGAAGGTCGGCTCCACGCCGTTGAGGGGTATCCTTCTTAGTGCACTTACGGGCTTTTTTTATGAGATAAAATTCAGTTTCGTGAGCTTATTTTTCCGACCATAGTAATTGCCTGCTTTGCCGTCTTCAAGCCGGTATTTTGCAAAATCATATAAGTCTATCACCATGCCAATTTGGTCGCTAATGTAGTCGTAATAGCGTGTCTCGCCTTTTTCGAAAACACGCTGAACAGCCCAGCAGAAATAATCCGCAATGTTGAGTAGCGGTTCAGTTGTAGGATGCTGCACATTGAAAACAACTCGGCAATCACTTAATTTGTCAGGAAATTTTGTTTTTGATCGTTCAATTGATTTATCTAGTCCTTTCTGCAAATTGACATGCGTAGTGCATTGTGATCGGTGTGCAATATTAAGGACGAGATTTTGGTACTTGTTCAGTTTGTTTTTAAGTAAATGAGACAATAAGTCGGCATAGAATTCTGCTTCCTTACCATTGTGTTTGTTTTGATAAACACTATATATCTTCCTGGCCACAACTGCTTCAAAACTGCAATCTACACTCTTTATAAAATCAAATGCTAGTTTTCTAACTTCTGGGATGTCGTCTTTCGCGTGAAAATAAAAATTCTTTGTGTTGATTCTTTTCTGAATGCTAGGAATGCATGTAAAGTAAGAGTCATTGCCCACTTGAATCTGTAAATCAATGATTTTTTTCCTAATTATATTGAGCGGTTCGTTGATCTTTAACATTCCGAGGATGAAGCATTTTGAAACGCCAGCGTTCCCGACAATTGGAGTGTTACCTTTACCGTAAAAAGCGGCATCACCAGCCTCATCAAGAAAACGATGTTGACTAAGCAGAGGCACTTGTACTGTTTTCATGATGTTAAAATTATAGTGTGTTAAATTGAAGCCAAACTAAGCGATTTTATCCTAATCTGACAACCCGATATTTACAGTGAATTTTTAGTGCTCAAAAAACCATGTTCTCAAAAGAAACCTACATACAACGACGCCAACAGCTTAAATCGAAAGTAGGAAGCGGGCTGATCCTTTTACTTGGCAATGAAGAATCTGGGATGAACTACCGCGACAATGTTTATCCGTTTCGCCAGGACAGCACTTTTCTATACTATTTCGGACTGGATTTCGCCTCCATTCATGCGGTTATTGATATTGACAATGATCAGGAAATTCTTTTCGGAAACGAGCTCACGATCGACGATATCGTCTGGACCGGCCCAAAAGAGCCACTTACCGAAAAAGCAGCAAAAGCCGGCATTGCACAGGTAAAGCCACTTTCTGCGATTGCTGGTTACCTGAAAAGTGCTGCAGAAAGAAAGCAGGTCATTCATTTCCTCCCGCCGTACCGGGGCGATCACTACCTGCAGTTGCAGGATTGGTTGCATATATCGCCTGCCGAGGCTGCGCAAAAAGCTTCTGTGACGTTGATCAAGGCGGTCGTTGCAATGCGGTCTTACAAAACAGATGAGGAAGTAGCCGAGCTGGAAAAAGCGGTGAATACATCGGTGGATATGCATCTTGAATTTATGCGCAGCACACGTCCGGGCATGACGGAAAAAGAAGTGGCGGGCAAGCTGCAAAGCATTGCGATAGGCGCAGGTGGCGACATCTCCTACCCAATTATATTGACCGTAAATGGCGAAATCCTCCACACCCACACCCGCGACCTGGTAATGCAGGAAGGACAAATGGGCTTGTGCGACGCCGGTGCCGAAACGGCCATGCGCTACTGCGGCGACCTGACGCGTACCATTCCGATGGGCAAGCAATTCACATCCCTCCAAAAGGAGATGTACCAGATTGTATTGAATGCACAGAAATCTGCTATTGACGCTTGCAAGCCAGGTATTTTATTTAAAGATGTACACAAACTCGCCGCGACAAAGCTGCTGGAAGGACTGAAATTACTTGGCGTAGTAAAAGGCGACGTGGAAGAAGCAATTGCAAATGATGTGCATACCTTGTTTTTCCAATGCGGGCTGGGCCACATGATGGGGCTCGACGTGCATGATATGGAAAACCTGGGCGAGCAGTATGTGGGTTATACAGATGACCTGGTAAAAGGAACCGCATTCGGCTGGAAATCGCTGCGCCTGGGCCGCGCGCTCGAACCCGGCTTTGTAGTAACAGTCGAACCCGGACTTTACCTGATCCCAACCTTAATCGACCGCTGGAAAGCCGAGAACAAGCTGGCCGATTTTGTGGATTACAACAAGCTCGAAACCCTGCGTGATTTTACAGGAATCCGCATTGAAGATAATATTCTGATCACCGAAAAGGGGAACCGGATTTTAGGAAAGCATTTGCCGAAAGAAGTGGCGGAAGTGGAGGCATTGCGGTGATAGCAGCTTACTCCTTAAAAGACTAAAATCCAATACATTTGGTTAAATTTGATTGTAGATAAGATACAGAACATGAACAGCAAAGCTGGTAAATGGCTACATCGGGCGTTTAGATAGCCTGAGCCTGGAAGAAAAACTTGACCTGATATCTAGGTTGAGCGCCTCTGCAAAACAGAATGTCGTGGACAAGAAAAGTGCATTCCGAGTAGCTTTTGGCGCATTTGATTCAGAGAAAACTGCTGATGAGATTATTGATGAAATCAGGGGGAGCAGAGTTTCGAATCGGGAAATTGCATCATTTTGAAGGAATTTCTCATCGATACGAACATTGCCATCTACTATATAAAGGGCAAGTTCAATCTGCAAGCTAAGTTCGATGACTTAGCCGAGGAGCATTGCTACATATCAGAGATAACACTTGCGGAGTTGAAATTTAACTTCGAGCAAACTATTACAGATTCTGCTGATCTATAACATTATCATTTACCCTTCTCCTTTCCCTCTACCCTACTCCACCCTGCAAAATCGTCTTTTACCGCGCCGAAGATTCTCCATTGGTATTATTGTAAAAGCGTTTTCAACGATTGATTGCCGCCTAGTCCATTGCTTCCGGTAGCTCCTTCACAAGTAAAGTTGTGCATTATCGCTTGCTTCCAGGCTGCGGCCGCGGCGCGGGCATGGGCTTTCTTGGCAGCTTCTGGTCCATTTGGGCGGTGTTGTACACAAATGCAGCGACTACCACCGCCATTTGTTTCAAATCGTCCATTACCAGGCGCTCGTAAGTATCTGCATTGGTGTGGTGCGTGCGGGTACCATATTCAATTCCATCCTGGATAAACTGGAAGCCAGGCAGCCCCAGCGCATCAAATGCCAGGTGATCGGTCCCGCCGGTGATTCGTGAAGTAACAGTCGGGTGGTCAATGATGTCAGAAAACCCATTCAGCCATTTTTCAAAGATCGGGCGCACGCCTTCATTGCCCTGCAGGTAAATTCCCCGGATGCGGCCGGTACCGTTATCGATGTTGTAGTAAGCAGATAACTTCTCGTGCGCCGGTAGCAGCTTCATGGTTTCCATATCGCCGAATGTATTTTTCACATAAAAACGCGATCCGTACAAACCCTGCTCTTCGCCAGACCAAAGTGCAATTCTGATCGTTCTGCGTGGCTTCAAACCGGCAGTCTGCAATATCCTGACAGCCTCCATCATCACTGTACAACCTGCCGCATTATCCGTCGCCCCGGTTGCACTATGCCAGGAATCGAGGTGGCCGCCGAGCATGACGATTTCGTCTTTCAGCTTGGGATCAGTACCCGGTATTTCGGCGATCACATTACCTGTTGTTAATTTTTTGTCAAAAAAGGCAGTTGCCGATTCTGCTTCCAGGGTTACGGGGATACCATCTTCCACCAGCCGCGCAACAAGCCCCGCATGCTCCGGTGCAAGCTCAAATGCCGGTCCGGCCAAAGGCGCATTGCCCCTGAAAGAAGCTCCATTGCTTGTGAAAAACGTACCATGCTTGCCCATGCGGCCAGCAAGTTCCAGCTTCACCTTTTGTGACTTTAATGTACTGTCCACCCGGCTTCTGAAAGAGCGCATTGCCTGCATTCGCTCTACCTGCTCAGGTGTAAAATTGCTCTGTCCAAATGGAACAGAATTAGTCATTTTGTCGAGTTCCTCGGCTGTATAGCGCTTGGCATCGGGAGTAAAACTCGGATCTGTGCTGGCATTTCCTTTTGTCAACACGATTTTGCCGTCGAGCTTCCCGTCGGCATACTTTTTCAGGTCCTCTTCATTCTGGATATCTACCACAACCACCTCGCCGCTGATCAGTCCGGAAGTACCTGAAGTCCATGCTTTTGGAATTGCTATGAAAGGCATATAATAAGGTTTGGTCATCGCCAGGTAGCTTTTTTCAACCTGCCAGCCTTTTCCAAATTCACCCCATTCTTCGAGTCTCGCATTCTGTAATCCCCATTTTTTCAACTCGCTTACCGACCAGTCTGCTGCGCGTTGGAAACCGGGAGAATTCGTGAGTCTCGGACCTGAAACGTCTGTAAGCTGGTGGGCTATCTCCGCGACCTTTGAGTTTTCAAGACCTTCTTTACGGATCTTGGCAATAGCTGCCTGGTCCATTTCCTGAGCGATTGCAAGCCCTGGGAAGAACAGCAGAAGTGAATAAAAAGTGGATTTCATGTGCATCATGCAATATCTGTATTCATAAGATCTTTTTTACCGATAAAATAGTAGACCGGAATACCCAGCAAAACAATGATCAGCCCCGGCCAGGTATATTCAGGTTTGTAAATAATGAGAAGTACGCAAAACGCCACGCCCATCAAAATGTAAATGATAGGCAGGAAGGGGTAACCAAATGCTTTGTACGGACGAGGCACATCCGGCATTTTCTTTCTTAATATAAATATTCCGATAATGGTAAGCATATAGAACACCACCACCACGAATGAAATCATATCGAGCAGGTTACCATATTTGCCGCTCAGGCTCCACAGGCAGGCGATCAGGCATTGGATCCAAAGGCCGAATTCAGGCACCGAGTTCTTGTTCAAAGTCCCCACTTTTTTGAAAAACATTCCATCTTTCGCCATCGAATAATATACCCGGGCTCCGGACATAATCAGTCCATTATTGCACCCGAAAGTCGAAATCATGATCATAACCGCGATAATGATCGTTCCCGCGTTGCCGAAAATTACGTGAGAGGCAGTTACCGCAACCCTGTCTTTATCGGAAGATGCAATTTCCTGCAAGGACAAAACGCCGGTGTACATCACGTTTGTCATTACATAAATAACAGTGACGATGATAGTACCCAATGCGAGACTCAGTCCGATATTACGCTGCGGGTTCTTGATCTCGCCAGCTATAAATGTTACATTATTCCACGAATCACTGCTGAAAATTGAGCCTACCATTGAGGCTGCTATTGCGCCGAAAGCGGCTATGGTTGTGTAGGATTCAATGCTGCCGTCGATATTTAGCTTGTGTAAATCCCACATCGTCGCCGACTCCCAGTTGGCTGCCCAGATCTCAGGTTTCATGAAAAGCAGCCCGAAAACGATCAGTCCGAGCAAGCTCAGCAGCTTGGTCAATGTGAATGTAGTCTGGATGATTTTCCCGCCATTTACACCACGTGTATTAATAAACGTCAGCAACACAATGAGCACCAGCGAGAGTAGCTGCGCGGGTGAAATCTTGATAAAACCAAGGTCAAATGCGACCAGATCTTCACTGAACATCGGAAGCAAATACGCCGTAAACTTCGCAAATGCAACCGCTACCGCCGCAATAGTGGCGGTTTGAATCACCGTAAAAAAGCTCCAACCGTACAAAAACCCGATCAGTGAATTATATGCTTCTTTCAGATAAACATATTGCCCGCCTGCTTTCGGGAACATCGCGCTCAACTCCCCGTAACTCAATGCGGCAGTAAGCGTCATAAACCCGGTAATCAGCCACACAAACATCAGCCAGCCCACGCTGCCCGTATTCCGGGTAATATCCGCACTTACAATGAATATCCCTGATCCGATCATGCTGCCGGCCACCAGCATGGTGGCGTCCATGAGTCCCAGCGACGGTTTAAACGAGGTTTTTTCTTCAGCAGGAGTTTCCGGCAACATATAGGAAAAAGATTTTAAAGGGCGGTTTGTTACAAATTGTAAGCTACAATATTATTTGAAACTATAAAACTTCCATTGCGTTTTGAAGTCGCGCTTCAATGCCTGGTTGGTCAGCGTCGCCCGGAGCATTTCTATCGGCATATTATTCTCCTTCATCACGGCGTCGTGAAATTGCTGGTAGGTCATTTTACCACTGTCGACCAATTCCTTTTTGAGGCTGAATATTTGCAATCCGCCGATGAGATAGGCGATCTGGTACAATGGACTGTAATTTCCCTGAAAAGAGCGACGCACTTCACCTTCCGCATTTGCCCGCTCGTGCCCTACCCTGTCCACCAGAAAGTCAATGCATTCCTGCGGTGTCCATTTACCCAAATGATAATTCAGCGAAAAGATAATGCGCGCGCAACGGTGCATGCGCCAGAACAGCATCCCGATCCGCTCTTCGGGTGTTTTGGCAAAACCTTTGTCGTACAGCAGCAGCTCCCAGTACAAAGCCCAGCCTTCGGTCCAGAATGGAGTCCCGAATTCCTGGCGGTAGGACTTATACCTGCTCCGCATATAATATTGCAAATGGTGACCGGGTACCAGCTCGTGGTGAACCGTGGAGCGTGAAAAATAAGGATTGTTACCACGCATACTCATGAGCTTATCCTCATGGTTCATAGTATTCGTCGGATAGGAAATGATAATGTCGCGGCCGCCGAGAAAAAAAGGATTGATCAGCTGGCGCTCCGGCGTCATCATCTGCATTCCCCAGGTTTCGTCTGCGATTTCCGGGTATTGGTACAGGTTGTTTTTGGTTATAAAATCCTTGGCATCGTTGTAGAGCTTCATGATCAATGCAGGCTGCTGACCTTCGGGTACAAAGCTATTTTTGACTTTTTCCTGCGCCTTTTGCCACTCGTTTCCGAAGCCCATTTCCTGCGAAGCTTTCAGCAATTCCTTGTCGCACCACGCGAATTCCCTGTTAGCCAACTCAATCAGTTCTTCCGGCGTGTAGCTGATCATTTCCACCCCCAACTGTCGGATCAGCTCGTCGCGACCGATCGGTACTCCTTTGATGCCGCTCTTATCTTCTTTTTGAGTGGTGTTGAGCTTGCCTTTGCTCTTGATGGATCTGGCATAAACAGTTAATGCACTGTCCAAAGCCTGATAAGGTTTGGGTACCCACCAGGTAAACATCGGATCGTAGCCATTGTAAAAATCGTAAACGCCTTTCAACCGCTCCCCCATTCCCTTGATCGCGTCTTCTGCGCGGGTAGCGAGCGGCATATCTATGTTGTCGACCTTTTTCAGGGATTCGGAAGCGGCATTTACTTCTTTCAAAATACCATTAAGTCCGCCCGCTACTTTCTGACCATCAATGGTATCTCCGCGCCTGCGTTGTTTTTCCAATGCATAAATTTTGTCCGCAAATGGAATGTACTTCGTAATGAGGTTGTATTCCTTTTCTTCCTGCGCAAGGCTTAACAGATGGTCGTCGATATTTCTTTTTAATAGAATATAATCCACTTTCCCGTAAATGCTCATTGCATCAAAATCCACTTTCGACAACCTGGCGAGATAATCCTTGTCTACCTCGGTCAGCCTTTTTCGCTGCTCGGGCGAGTTCAGTACGTACGAAGGCGCCGCAAATCCACGCCCGCGAGTGAGCATCGGAGAATAAAACGACCGCACCGCCTGAATATCCGCATCATACTGCATCACCAGCCCGGCTGTTTCACTCGTTTGTTCGTAGAGGTTGAATTTGGGGTTTTGAGCGAAAGAACTGCTGGCGGCAATGCAGGCAAACGCAAGACTAAAAAGCAGGGAGTAGCAGTGCTTTTTCAAAGGTGGAGTATGTTTAAAGGTTAGGAATTATGGGTATTGCGCAGTGAAGTGATGCCTTTGCTTCGACTGGTGTTCTGCGTACGAGTCGCATTTGTGCATTTGCTTCGACTCCGCTCAGCATGACAAGGTGTTTGCCAAGTACCAAGCTCTTACACATGCTTTGTCACCCTGAGCGGAGTCGAAGGGCAGGCGACAACGCTCAGTTATACCGCTCCGGATCGTATAGGACGGTACTTACCGAAGTAGTACTCCGATCGGCCAGTTCCGCCACTATCTTGCCTGTTGCCGGGCCGAGACTGATCCCCATCATGCCATGGCCGCCTGCTACGATCAGGTTTTTCAGTTTTTTACTATATCCCAGATAAGGAAGTCCGTCTGGCGAGCATGGGCGGAAACCGTACCAGATTTTTTCTCTGGCAGGGACAGCCGCATTGAGTTCGGGATAGTATTTCGGAATTGCATTCACGATACCTTCTACCCGGTTCATATTGATCTTGTCGTTCACAGCTGCGAGCTCCATGGTGCCGCCGAAGCGAACTTGTCCGTTCATCGGGGTTACTGCTACACGGGCTTCGATCAATAAAGCGGGATGTACGATCGGGTGTGCTGCATTGGGCTGCATAAACGAATATCCCTTGCCGGGCATTACCGGAATGGAAAGTCCGGCCAGTTTGGCGAGCTGCGGCAGCCAGGTACCTCCCGTCATGATCACAAGATCACTTTCGTATTTACCCCGCGTAGTTTCAACGGCTTTTACTTCGCCATTTTGAATGGAGTATCCGGTTACCTCTGCATTGGAAACCACCTTAGCGCCTTTTGCTTTGATGAATTTCAGAAGCTGGTTGAACAATGCAGTCGGGTACAAATGCGCATCGCAGTGGTAATGCACTGCACCTGCAACATCTAGCGTTAAGCCTGGCTCAATGGCTTGCACCTGCTCTTTGGATAGCATTTCCACATCGAGCCCGAGCTTCTGCGCATCTTTGCCAACGTGGATTTCCTCTTCGCCTGCCTTTTCAGTTTTGTAAAGCATTAAGATGCCTTTTTCCTCAAGACCGAAATCAAACCCTTCTTCCTGCGCCAGCTCTTCATACAATTTCTTGCTGAGCAAATGGTAATCGCGCAGGTAAGGCGCAGCCCGCTCCACGTTAGCAGGAGTTGCGCTTTTCATAAACTTCAACCCCCAAGAAATCAATGAAAAATCGAGGGAAGGTTTTACGTAAAAAGGACTGCGGCTATCAAACATCCATTTGATCCCCTTGGCGACCATTCCGGGTGCAGCCAGCGGAATAAAGTGGCTAGGCACGATCATACCCGCATTTCCATGCGAGCAATTATCGCTCAGATCGCCTTTATCCAGCAAAGTCACATTCCAGCCGCTTTTCAGCAAATAATAAGCCGAAGCCAGCCCCATAATTCCCCCACCAATGATGGTGGTGGTTCCTTTTTTGGCTGTCGGCTGTCGGCTATCAGCCGTCGGCCTTTCGTTGGTGCTTGCCGGTATTATAGTTTGTGTTGAGGAAGTTGACATGCTATCCATATTATTATACTAAATCAAAAAGCCGGCTACCGAAAGCCGACAGCCGAAGTAAAGGCTTGACAGTCATCATATAACCTGAAAACCATACGCATACGGATCTTCTTCGTCGTCGATGAAGATATTGTTGTAGCCTGTTACTACTGCCCAGCCTTCGATTCCGGGGATGATGGCGGGTTTGTTGCCTATTGTTACTTCGTCTTCTACTGTTCCGGTGAATTTGGAACCGATGATACTTTCGTGAATGAACTGGTCGCCTTTTTTCAGCTTGCCTTTGGCGTGCCATTGGGCCATTCTCGCGGAGGTACCTGTGCCGCAAGGTGAGCGGTCAATTGCTTTGTCGCCGTAGAACACCGCATTCCTGGCCGTTGAAGTTGGATCAATAACCGCGCCTGCCCAGAGAATGTGGCTGAGTCCGTTGATGTGCTCGTTCTCGGGGTGCACGAAAGTGTATTGTTCATTCATCCGCTTGCGCAGTACCCTGCTCCAACTGATCAATTGATCAGCTGTGTAATTTTCTAAACCAGCGAAATTCTCTTGCGGATCGATAATTCCGTAGAAGTTACCTCCGTAAGAAACATCCATTTTCAATGTACCCAGGTCGGGGCATTCCACTGTCAGGTTTTCGGCTGCGAGGAACGATTTGATATTAACCAGTTTGACGGAAGTTACTCTTTTCCCCTCTTGCTTATATTCCACCAAAACCAATCCGGCAGGTGTTTCGAGGCGCAGCTTGCCTGGTATTTTGGGCGTTACCAACCCTTCCTGAATGGCAATGGTAACTGTCCCAATCGTACCGTGACCGCACATAGGCAGGCAGCCGCTGGTTTCGATATAAAGCACACCGATGTCGTTCGCAGGATCAACCGGCGGATACAGAATGCTCCCGCTCATCATATCATGGCCACGCGGCTCGAACATTAAGCCTTTGCGGATCCAGTCAAATTCTTTCAAAAAATGAAGCCTGCGCTCCATCATACTATTTCCATTCAACAATGGACCACCACCTGCTACCACCCGAACCGGATTGCCACAAGTATGGGCATCAATACAAAAAAAGGTTTTGCGCATTGTTTTTGGCTTGGCTATTAGCTTTTAGCTGTTGGCTAATAACGGTTAGCTGTTTTAGATTTTTTACTCGAACCTTGGATTGATATCCAGAGTCATAGATTTTTGCTTCAATGGGCTTTTTACTTCCTCCTTTCGTCCTTCCTCCATCCTCCAAAGGCTAAGGGCTAAAAGCTAAAAGCCAACCGCCTCCCTCGTCACCTCATTATTCACTGTCCGCCAAATGCCCAGGGGATTGGCATTCTGTAATTCTTCCGGCAGCAATTCGTCCGGCCAGTTTTGGTAGCTCAATGGTTTTGTAAAACGCTTGATAGCGTCCGGCCCTACGGAAGTGAATTGACTGTTGCTGGAAGAAGGGAACGGGCCGCCGTGGTGCATGGATTTGCATACTTCCACACCCGTTGGAAAATTATTAAATATGATCCTTCCGCATTTATTCCGGATCACACGGATCAGTTCCGGGTTTTGTGCGAGATCTTCATTCGTTGCCAGTAAGGTTGCAGTCAGCTGACCGTGCAGCTTTTCGGCTACTGCCAGTACTTCGCCTGCGTCTTTGCATTGGACGATCAATGCGAACGGACCAAAAACTTCGGTTTGTAAATCTTCATTGATCAAGAAGTCAACACCGGAAACGGTAGCGACAGTCGCGGCGCCGTAACCTTCTTCGGCTTCGGCGGTAGCAGCTGAAAGTATCTGCACGCCATTCAGCCCGATCACTTTTTCGCGATTGGTAGTATACCCCTTGGCAATGCTGGCATTGAGCATCGGAGCGGGTAAAGCTTTTAATATTTCTTCATTCAAACTCTCCACAAACTGATCCAAATCCGCGCCTTGCTCCGCGATAACCAGTCCGGGATTGGTACAAAACTGACCAACACCGAGCGTTAGTGAACCTGCATATTGTTTTGCAAGCTCTGCAGCGGCTGTTTGCAATTTCCCTGAAAACAGAAAAACAGGATTGATACTTCCCATTTCGGCAAAAACGGGAATCGGCTCCGCACGTTTGCTCGCCGCTTCCACCAATGCCAGACCTCCGCGGTTAGAACCTGTAAAACCAACTGCTTTAATCACCGGGTGGGTAACCAGCGCCTGCGCCTCCTCATTGGTTTCGCAGAAAATATGTGAAAAGGTACCCACGGGAAATCCGCTTTTTTCAACGGCGCGCGAGATAGCGTCTGCCATCATCTGCGATGTTCTCGGGTGACCGGGATGTGCTTTTACAACAACCGGGCAACCGGCAGCGATTGCGCTGGCAGTATCCCCGCCAGCAGTTGAGAATGCAAACGGGAAATTGCTCGCTCCGAAAACAGCTACCGGGCCGAGCGCCACATTGGTTTTCCTAATATCAGGTTTGGGCGGGGTTCTGTCGGGATTGGCAGTATCAATGCTCGCGTCGAGGCTGTACCCTTTTTCGAGCGCTTCGGCGTAGCTTCTCCATTGGAAAATGGTCCTGGCTTTCTCGCCTGTCAGCCTTGCATCGGGTAAATTCGACTCTTCGCGGGCAGTTTGAATCAGCTCAGGGCCAAGTGCCTCAATTTCGTCAGCGATCGTACGCATTAATGCTACGCGCTTTGAGATTGGATAATTGTTGATTGTGACAAATGCAGCCTGGGTATTTGCCAGTATCTTTTCCAGGTTGTTTGTGGATGTAGTCATACTATAAGGATCAGGTGACTCCACCGGAGTCGCAATCAAATTAAATCATTTTTGCAGTAAGACCTGGTACAATTCCCGTAAAGTACGGAACCGACCTTCACCGGCAATGCGATGCCGAAACTAAGAAAAGGCCCCGTAGGAGCCTTCATCATAATATTTTATTAAGCCAGCGCAGTATCAGCTGTCAGGTTCAGATAGTCGGGCAGTGCTGGCTGTGTTTCTATTGCCTTATCAATGATTGCCAATACACTTTCTCTTTCTGCACCTTTCAGCACCATGCGGGGAGCACGTACGTACTCTGAACCGATACCTGCTCTCTCGGCAGCCAGTTTAATATTCTGAACGAGTTTTGGGTGAATATCAAGTTCGAGAAGCGGCAGATACCAGCGGTATACCGCCAATGCTTCTTTGTAATAACCTGCTTTTACCAGATTAAAAATCGCGACAGTTTCTTTCGGGAATGCGTCTACCAAACCACCTACAACACCGTCAGCGCCCAACATCACTTCTTCCATAATCAGCGTATCTACGCCGCAGAAAATACGGAAACGATCGCCGAAACGGTTGAACAGGCGGGTTACATTGCTTACGTCGCGGGTAGATTCTTTAATCGCAACCACATTCGGCTCTTTTGCAAGCTCCTCAAACATTTCAAGCGTCACCTCGATCTTGTAATCAACCGGATTGTTGTAGATCATCAAAGGCAATCGCGTGCTCTGCGCAATGGTTTTGAAGTAGGTTACTGTTTCCTCATCATCGGCTTTGTAGCGCATTGGGGGCAGCACCATCAAACCATCCGCACCGATTGTCTCAGCTTCCCTGGCAATGCTTACTGCCTCGGCTGTCGCTTGTTCAGCGATACACAGCACGATCGGCATGTTTTCAGGAACCACATTCTTGGCATATTTTACCAGCTCCATTTTCTCAGCTCTGGTTAGCGTACTGGCTTCTCCCAGCGATCCCGCCACGATAGCACCGTTGATACCAGCCTCTATCTGAGCTTCAAGATTTTTACCAAAAAGATCAAAATCAATTGTGTCATCTGCTTTGAATGGAGTTAACAACGCAGGAAAAATGCCATACCAGGATTCTTTGTTCATATCAATAAGTGATGTTGAAAATTCGAGTGATGAATTTATTTCAAAGGTAAACGAATGTAACCACGCCTCTTTCTCATGTTTTAATCAATTATTTACCGATTTTAACCTGGATATTAAGTCAGCCTTCAATATTGATGACTGAACTTTTTCAGATGTCTACATGAGCCTCTTAGTATCCTCTAATCCGGATTTTACCTACGTGATTACCAGTTTTCGTGGAACACCCGTCTATTTAAATACCGCTGTGATTAGATCATCGATGAATTTGGATCATCAGCAAGATTAAGTATGTTGTTGTACAATTAATTCTTTGGCAATAATATAGCCCCCCATACCAACGGAAGCTTGCAATTCAAATAGGAAGAATTGCTCTCGTAGGACCATCTCTCTATGATAGTCAGGAACATCATAATCTTCAAATAATTCCTTCGAACCAGTTGCTGCATCATATCTAACTACATCGAAAATTACATTTTGAGTTTCAAAGGGAGAAAGAGCCCATGTTGCCACGTTTCGAAAGATGAGGCTAGCTTTTGTTTGAAGCCCATTTCCTTGCATTATTAGTTCTCGTCTGTCTGCTGAAAACTCGACCGAGACAAGTGATAGATCGTGATATATGCTCATTTTAGATTATGCAAACCCATCAACTACAGGAAAATGGGGTTAATTGATCAAAGAAATTGCGTTCACTTAAGGCCCATACTCGAATCTTGAAAATAGGGTTTATTTACAACTGCTCAAATCAGCGCTTTTAAGTTACCATGAACGATGTAAACCAACACCTACTACGGATTTTTCTGCATTCGGGATCGAGGTCCGGCAAAAACAGATTTTATCCCTATTTTTGACACTCAAAGCAGGTAAATCCTGTTATCCCTGTAATTTACTGTTTCTATATTCCTTCTAACCCGAAGACTTAACATTATCATTTACTATGTCATCTTTTGAAAACAAAGGCGCAATCCGTGTACTGGTTGTAGGTTGCGGTAACATGGGCGCTTCGCATGCATTTGCCTATCAGCTGTTGGATGGTTTCGAAATCTGCGGGATCGTTTCTACCGGCAAAAGCAAAGAGGTTTTAAATGAAAAGCTTGGCGGCGGTTACAGCCTTTACAGCGATTACGAAACTGCATTGCAGGAAACAAAGCCTGATGCAGTTTGTATTTCCACTTACCCGGACACGCACGAGGATTTCGCGATCAAAGCATTGAAAGCGGGTGCACACGTGTTTATCGAAAAGCCTCTGGCTGATAGTGTTGAAGGAGCCAAGCGTGTCGTATCTGCTGCTATTGAAGCTGGCAAGAAGGTGGTGGTAGGCTACATTCTGCGGGTACATCCGTCGTGGGCACGGTTTGTAACAGAAGCACAGAATCTCGGCAAGCCGCTGGTAATGCGTATGAACCTCAATCAGCAAAGCCACGGATATATGTGGGGTGTGCACCGGAACCTTATGAAAAGCCTGAGCCCTATCGTAGACTGCGGCGTACACTATATTGATGTCATGTGCCAAATGACCCGCTCCACGCCACTTCGCGTGAATGCGATCGGTGCGAGGCTGACAGAAGATATACCTGCCGGCAATTACAACTACGGTCAGTTGCAGATCTGGTTTGAAGATGGATCCGTGGGTTGGTACGAAGCTGGCTGGGGCCCGATGATCAGCGAAACGGCGTTTTTTGTCAAGGACGTGATCGGACCAAAAGGCTCTGCTTCCATTGTTGCCAAAGATGCAGGCGGTGCGGGTAAATCTTCCTCCGTGGAAGCACATACCAAAACCGAGTCGATCCGTATTCACCATGCAGACCTGAACGACAAAGACGAATTTACACAGGAAGATACCTGGATTAACCTGGAAGACGAACCCGATCACCAGGAGCTCTGCAACCGCGAGCAGCTGTATTTCCTGAAAGCGATTACAGAGGATCTAGACATGTCAGAGCATTTGGAAGATGCAGTAAGAAGCTTGCAGATCGCATTTGCGTGTGATGAGTCGGTAAGAACAGGACGGACTGTGGATCTTGTTTGATTACCACAAGAGGCAAGCTGAGCTAATTTTCAGCTAACCCAGAAAGTAAATGGAAAAGCCACTTCGCAACATATTGCGAAGTGGCTTTTCTGGTGAAACAGGGAAGTAACAAGCTGAATGCCAAAAACTTACTCGCGATATTAGGTTAAAATTATGCAAACGTTTGCACAATTATTTGTGTTTTCCCTATCGTAATAATGAAACTATGTTATAATATTGTAACTCCTTTTTAATAGTTTATAATAATTACAAGCTGACACCATCAATTTTGAGAACACTTAGGGGCTGTTAGTAATCTGCTAAACCTCGCACCCATGGTCAGAAAAGGCGTATCATCACCCGTACCCCGTGATTAATTGAAAGAACTTGACGGAATAATTTGAAAATCCTGAATACAACCAAGCGGATTATTCTGGCCAAATTTGAATAGGAATAAAATCACATTTAATATAACTCTCATCGTCCTGTACTCAATTTAACCAACCATCCTTCTATGACTAAAAAATGACCCAAGCTACAAAACCTAATTTATGAGAAACGTTTAACTAACCTTTAAATGAAAAATACCGATACCAAACAATGGTTGCTCCGCATGCGGGGCATCCGGAATTCATTAGTACTCCTGCCGGCACTTTCGTGTTCCGTAGCTGCTTTTGCAGGAGTAGCAGCTGACGCAGGGGCGTCAACCGTGATCCGAATTGATAAAACGATCAAAGGAAAAGTAACAGATAAAGAAAATGGCGAGGGGCTGCCCGGCGTGAACGTAGTACTGAAAGGTACCAGCACCGGAACTACAACTGACGGTACAGGAAATTATACACTGTCGGTACCCGATAACGGCGGAACACTTGTATTCAGTTTTGTAGGTTATGTTGGCCAGGAAGCTGAAATAGGCAATCGCACTACAATTGACCTTGCGATGGAATCTGATGCCAAGGCGCTTAGCGAAGTTGTTGTAATTGGTTATGGTACTGCTAAAAAATCAGATTTGACAGGTTCTGTGGGATCTGTAAAAGAAGAGCAGCTGAAAGAAAGACCAGCTCCTTCATTGAACCAGGCATTGCAGGGTAAAATCTCAGGTGTGCAGGTGAACGTAAACTCCGGACGCCCGGGTGGTCGTTCCAACGTGCGTATCCGTGGTTTCAGCTCGATCAACTCTTCCAACAACCCATTGTATGTGGTGGATGGAGTAATGCTGCCGCAGGGTAACCAAAACCAGCAAAGCCAGGCGATCGATTATATCAACCCGAATGATATCGTATCTGTTGAGGTTTTGAAAGATGCATCTTCCACAGCCATTTATGGTGCAAGAGGTGCTAATGGTGTGATCATGATCACGACCAGAAGAGGTAAAGCCGGCGAAGGCGTTATCACATACGGTCTTGACCTGAGCGTACCTACTGCCGGCCCTAAAAGAGCGAAAGTTCTGAATGCCCAGCAGTATTTGGACGTTGAAGATCTTGCTTACAGGAACATGGAAAAGTTTGACAAGGCTGGTTGGGACGCTGGCAAGTATTTAACGCATAATCCGCAGGTTCGCCGTGCAAAGCTGGCAGCAGACCATCCTGACGTTTTTACAGTAACCACGAACCCTGACGGTACAAAAAAATATGCTCCTAACTACGACACCAACTGGTTCGACGAGTCTACCCAGCACCGTGTTTCTCAAAACCATCAATTGGGTTTCAGCGGAGGTAACAACAAAACCACCTACTCGCTGTCACTTAACTACCGCGACGATCAGGGTCTGATCAAAACATCTTACCTGAAACGTTATGCAACCCGTTTCAGCATTGATGACCAGGTGAAAAAATGGCTTCGCATTGGAGGTACATTGAGCTACAACAATCAAGCTGAGAACCTGGTCGACATCAACGATGCTGTACCTCGTCAGATGGTGGAAGATTTCCCTTTCCTTCCGGTAAGATATCCTGACGGAACATTTGCAAACAACCGTGATTACCCGGGTGCAGAAGGTGCTTTCAGCTCAGTACACCGTTTGAACGGTCGCAGATACAATCTGAATACCCAGACTACATTGGGTAGCCTTTACGGAAACGTTACCCTGGCCCCTGGCCTTGAATTCCGCTCCGTTCTTGGTATTAACATCATCAACCAGGAAGTGAACCAGTCACAGACCCGTACTTTGACTCCTAACGAACTGGGTACTGCTAGAAAAGAAACCAGAAAAGAGACTTTCTGGTCGTGGGAAAACTTGTTGACCTACAACAAAACCTTCGGAATTCACTCTATTAACCTACTTGGAGGTATTTCATGGCAGGAAACCAATATCGCAACAACCGGCATAGGCTCGCAGAACTTCTCAACTGATTACTTCGGCTTCAATAACATTGGCGCTGGTGCAGTTTTGCCATCTTCTAACCCTTATGTTTCTGGGGCTTCACGTTTTGCATTCAACTCTTACTTCGGTCGTGCAAACTATACCTTACTTGAAAAATACCTTTTCACAGTAACGGGCCGTGCAGATGGTTCTTCTAAATTCGGAGATGACAACAAATTTGCGTTCTTCCCTTCTGCTGCATTTGCATGGAAAGTATCTGATGAAGAATTCCTGAAAGGCAATACGTTGATTTCAAGCTTGAAACTCCGCACCAGCTACGGTTTGACAGGTAACTCGGAGATTCCTCCTTACTCGTCACTTCCTTTGCTGAGATCTAACTATGCAGCGATTTATGGTGACACACGTATCGGTGGAACTGGTATCAACAGGTTGGCGAACAGCGATTTGAGATGGGAAAAAACAGCACAGACTGACGGAGGTTTGGAAATCAGCTTCCTGAAAGGAAGAATCTCATTAGAAGCTGACTACTACTACCGCAAAACAACCGACATGCTTCTCGATGCACCTGTTCCACGTACAAGCGGTTACGCTGTGATCAGAAAGAACATCGGTTCTATGGAAAACAAAGGTTTCGAGTTTGCTTTGAACACGGTAAACTTCGAGAGAGCTAATTTCTCGTGGAATACGAACTTCAATATCTCGTTCAATAGAAACAAAGTGTTGTCGCTGGCTACACCGGCTGATATCTTCGGAGTGGGTGGTCCGTCAATCACTAACCAAACAAGCATCCTGCGTGTTGGAGAGCCAGTTGGTGCATTCTGGGGACTTACCCGTCTTGGTACATGGAGCGAAGCTGAGGCAGACGAAGCTGCGAAATTCACCAGCTACCGTGGTAACCTTCAAATGCTGCCAGGTGACGTGAAATACAAAGATCTGAACGGAGACTACAAAATCACTGATGCTGACCGTTCAATTATCGGAAACGGTAGTCCAAAAGGCTGGGGAACACTTTCGAACTCTGTGCGTTTCGGAAACTTTGATATGACACTTGACCTGCAATTCTCTTACGGAAACGACTTGATGGACATGAACCTCCACGCGAGTGAAGATCGTCAGGCTCTTGCCAACAGCTACGCAACTGTACTGGATGCATGGACACCTGAAAATCAAAACACGATGGTAGCTCAGATCCGTGATACAAAAGCGGGTTATGTAACTAACGTGGATACGCGCTGGATCTTCGACGGTTCATTTATCCGTGGCCGTAACTTGTTGTTCGGTTATAACTTCCCGTCGGAAATTGCAAGCAAAATGAAAATGAGCAGACTAAGACTTTACGTATCAGCTCAGAACTTCTTCCTGCTTAGCAAATACCCACACGGCGACCCAGAACAAACACCGATCCGTGGTGGAGATGCAGACAACGTATTCTCGCAAGGGATGATCTGGCACAGCTATCCAAGACCAACCACTTATATGGGAGGTATACAGGTATCGTTTTAACCACCAGATTATTGGGATTATCAAAAATGACATTCAGTATGAAACTATATAATAAAAACATTTCCAAGCTACTGCTTTGCGGAGCGATCCTCCTGGGCCCGACAAGCTGCTCCGAGTTCCTGGACGAGCAAGACCCGTCGAACCTTCAACCGGATACATTCTATACAATTCCTGATCACGCGGAGGCCGCTGTTGCAGCCACTTACGCTGATATGCGCTTCTACGGAGATGGTGCCGGTATTTTCTCTGCCAACTGGCAAATGCTGGAAGCTGTAACAGGAACAGCGACGACCGAAACGGGACAGAACTCCGATCTGAACAACTTGTATGCATTGATCTACGATGGTAATACAGGTCACATTGCGAATTTCTGGAATGGTCTGTACCGCGTTATTGCGAATGCAAACCTTGCAATTGATAAAATCCCTGGTATTCCATTCCCGGCTGCAAACGAAGCACAGAAAACACGTTTGATCGGCGAAGCAAGATTCTTGCGTGCATGGGCGTATTTCTATGTGGTGAGACTTTGGGGTGATGCACCTTTGATCACAAAACCTCAGACTGCCAGTTCAGAAGATTTCTTTCCTACGAGAGCACCTCAGGAAGAAATTTATAATCTGATCGTGGAAGATCTTGCTGCCGCGGAAGCTGCCGGGCTTGCTGATTTCAATACAAATGGACGTGCTTCTAAAATGGCAGTAAAGTCATTAATGGCAAAAGTGTATCTGACAATGGCAGGATTTCCTTTGAGCAAAGGAGCATCCCATTACAAGCTGGCTGCGGACAAAGCTCTGGAAGTAATCAACTTCTCAAAGGCAAATCCTTCTGTTTTGAATTTGTTTCCTACCTACAAGGAACTGCGCCAGGAAAACCTGAAAAACAGGGTAGAGCATATCTTCCAGATTCAGTACAACACTGTTGTTGCTCCTTTCCCGTTGAACGACTTCTTCCCGAACTTCAAAGCGGTAACCTTTGCTGGTCCAAGCGGAACAGGAAGCACAGTGCCTACGCGTTCATTCTATAATTCTTATGAAACGGGCGACCTTCGCACCAAAGATCAGGAGGGCTGGTTCTATACCTCTTACTATGAAAATGGTACAGGTGCTAAATTTGAACTGGGCGCACCTTATGTATTCAAATATTTCAACGTTGCTGCGCTGGGCGGTCCGGGTATTACACCAACAAGGCTTAACAACCTAAACGTAAACCTGATCCGCTATGCAGAAGTATTGTTGATCTACGCGGAAGCTCAGAACGAAGTAGGTGGCCCGAATGCAGAAGCATACGAAGCCTACAAGCGTATCCGCGATCGTGCACAGCTGAAAACACCTGCGCTTGGCACCTTCACCAAAGCATCGTTCCAGGAAGCTATCTGGCGTGAGCGCTGGTGGGAATTCGCTTACGAAGGAATTACCTGGTTTGATATGGTACGTCTTCGCAAGGTGTTCAACGAAACCACCAAAGGTTTTGACAACTTTGTAGGTCACCGCAACCTGAATGTGAGTGGTGGCGCTCCATTGCTGGAAAGACACCTGTTGTTCCCTATTCCAATTCCGGAAATCAGAAACAGCCCGAAGCTGACTCAGAACCCAGGTTACGACGGATAGTTCAGAAAGTTTTGCAGGAGCCGGTTCCATTTGGGACCGGCTTTTTTTGTTTTAAGCTATATTGGCAGGATCAATCTTGAACGTGTAAAAGCGTTATATAGATTACGGCAAGAAGATCATCGTATGAAAATCTGGAAGTGTACTTTATGGCTCTTATTTATCCTTGCATTTCAAACTTCAAATGCGCAGATAGCCGTCTTTTCCCCGGTCAATAACCAGGTAATGCAGCGGGATAGTAGTGGACGGGCGCGTGTTCCGGTCACGGCGTACGCTTACTTCCCCTATTCCGCCATCAAAGCGTCGCTCATTCCGGTTGAAGGCAATCCCAATAACGCGAAAGAATTCACGATCCCAGCCGAGCAGATCAGCCAGGGATTTCTCAGCTTTGATTTCATTGCAGAAAGTGGCTGGTACCAGCTCAAAATTGTCGGCCAGACTGACTACGGTACCATTGATTCGGTTACTATACCGAGAGTCGGCGTGGGGGAAGTATTTCTGATCACCGGCAACTCCAATGCAATGGGCCTGCCCGGGCTTGGTGCGAAGGATGCTTCGGATCATGTGATTTCTTTTAACAAAACCAACAAGATCCTCAATAACGAAAATATCACAGTAGCGCCGAATGCGCCCATGCCGGCACCCGCTTTTGAGATATTAAAGAAAGACAATTATGTGTTCCCAACTGGCGAAACTGCCTGGTACTGGGGCGAATTGGGCGGAATGCTTTCGGAGCGATGGAAATGTCCCGTTCTGTTTTTCAATGCTGCCTGGGCGGCGGCTAACTCAGAAAATTACCGGGATGCAGCGAGCGGCAAAGATGCTTACAATCTGTATGTAGGTAAATATTGGCCAAACCGCCAGCCTTATAGCAATATCATCAATACAATCAAATACCTGACTGCGTCGTCGGGTGTGCGGGCTGTCCTTTTCTCACACGGCGAAAATGATGCCCAGCTGGGGTTTACGGGAAACGATTATTTCAATTCGATACGGACACTGATAGAAAACAGCCGGCGGGATGCTGGCTACACTATTCCCTGGTTAATCGCGCGGAATTCAGCAAGCCAGCTGCTGCCCAATCCCTATCTCCCCGTCTTGGAAGCGCAAAACAGATTAACAGAATTGCCGGGTTTTAATGTATTTAAAGGACCTTACCTCGACACGATCCAGATCCCGCGCCCAGCTTCCGGCCATTTCGAAAGTCTGCCCGGCGGAGTGCCGGGACTTACCTTGGCGGCAACTGCCTGGAATCGCACGCTGAGCGATTCGCTTATGAATAATCTTCCGCCGGTACAGCCTGCGTACTCCATTCACACGGGTGTCGTACCCGCATTGCTCTTCCCAGGCGCTGCCTTCTCTCTTCCTTATACCCTGAATGGGAATGCAGAAAGCGTGATAGTTCAGGCGGAGCTGCTTAATCAGGAAGGTAATTTCCTGGATACATTAAGCGTCGGAACAACAAACCCGATACAGATCCGGCTACCGGCTGACCTGGCCAACGGAACTTACCGGATCAGACTGGTGGGTACCAATCCTACGCTTCCCGGCAGTATCTCCGATTTGTTTTATGTGGACCGGAGCTATTCCAAGATTGATGCTGTAAACAGGATTTCGGTGAGGCCGGTTGGAGCCGCAATATACATCTCCTGGCTGCTGGCCGCCGATCCCCAGCTGCCCGAAATCACCTTGCAGAAAACAACTGACGGGGTTGATTACTCCGACCTTCAAACTTTCAATTCGTCACAGACGCAATCACAGGTATTTGGCTACCGTGATGCTGATGCAGAATCGAATGCGATTTTTTACAGGTTGAAAATGCATACTAGCAGCGGCGAGGAATCATTTTCAAGAGTTGTCACATTCTTCCGCAACGGCGGCCCGCCAGACTTTACGGTATTCCCTAACCCTGTCGACCGCGGCATGTTTTACCTGATTACCTCTGATGAAAAGTTCCTGATATGTGAGCTGTTTGACGCAGCTGGCCGAAAGCACAGCATTTCTTTTTCAGATCGTGAGACAATCGGCGTAATTACAGTGCGGCCCGTTGAAATGCTTCCGACAGGCATTTACATTTTGAAAATCACAACTGAGAATGCAGTTGTTTCGCGACGGGTGTTGATAAAATGAAAAGAGGCAGAGAAGTGACTCCCTGCCTCACAATATCTATTTGAAAATCAATTAATCTTCAAAGAGGCTTCCTAATCCGCCGATCACCGAGCCGCCTTCTTTTCTCGCGTTGGGGCCGCCAACAGAAAGGCGCTGTATCAACTTGGATATCGGCATCGACTGGATCCAGCAGCGACCTGTACCTCTCAATGTAGCCAGGAACATCCCTTCCCCGCCAAATACCATCGATTTCAACCCACCAGAACGTTGAATGTCAAAGCTCAGTGATTGCTCAAATGCCACCACGCAGCCTGTATCGACCCGCAGCGTTTCATTGTTGAGCTGCTTCTCCATTACTACCCCACCGGCGTGCACAAATGCCATTCCATCACCTCTTAGCTTTTGAAGGATAAAACCCTCTCCGCCAAACAACCCTGAACCAAAACGCTGGTTGAAATGGATTTTCATGCTGGTACCCATCGCGGCACACAAAAAACCGTCTTTTTGAACGATCAGCTCACTTCCATATATTTTCGACAGGTCGATCGGCATTACAGTTCCCGGGTAAGGTGCTGCAAATGCAACTTTTTTCTTGCCTATTCCGCGGTTGGTAAAATGCGTCATAAAGAGCGATTCTCCGGTCAGTAAGCGGGTACCTGCCTGGAATATCTTGCCCATAATGCTTTGGTTCGCCTCGGATCCGTCGCCCATTTTGGTTTCAAACTGAATTCCGTCTTCCATAAAAAGCATTGCCCCAGCCTCTGCAATAACGGTTTCATTAGGGTCAAGCTCGATTTCTACAACCTGAATATCGTCGCCGATAATCTTGTAATCAATTTCGTGTGAGATCATTTTCGTAAAGGTTATAAGTAAAATATCAATCACTACATTGAATTAACCCCTCCTTCCTCCCCTTCATCCCTTTACTCCTCCTCCTCTTCTTCTTCGGATGTTTTCTTCTTGGACTTACGCGTTTTTCTTCCCGGAATATCCTCGCGGTCGCGCAGCTTTTTGTCATCCACATTCTTGTTCAGGAATTCGTTGATCTTATCCATATCGAAGCTGGTCGTAATTTCTCCGAATGAATTGATCTGAATGTCAAAACCGTCCAGGTCTTTGTGCACCCTCGGTTTCTCCGAAGCCGGTTTGGAAGAATCGGTTTGTTTCTTTTTAGCCATTTTGTTTAAAAAGCAACAGAATTACTCGCGTAACCTGGGTTTCAATGTTTACGAAAATAGATATTGTCTACCTGCAACCAACAGAAATTGATTGTTCGGTTATATAAATGCTATGCCAGTCGTATTTGCTGTGACAAACGGTTTAATGCATTTTCAAGCCGTTGCACCACTTCCTGCTTTCCTAGGATTTCCATGATGATCATCAGGTCGGGGCCGGCTCCGGCTCCGGTCACTGCCAGGCGAAGTGCCTGCATTACTTTTCCCATTTTGATCCCCAGCTTTTCCATTGTTAACGAAATCACCTCCTTGATCTCATGGGCTGTAAAATCCCCGTTGTATGCTGCCAAAGCATCTTTCAGGCCGCCAATTGCAGTAACTGCCTCTTCATTCCATTTTTTCAATGCTACTTCCGGATCGTAAGCCTCAGGTGCGCTGAAAAGGAAAAGCGACTCGCTTACGATGTCTTTAACAAAATGGACCCGCTCTTTCAGCAAATGCACGATTTGGGTAAGCTGGCCGCTGGTAACTTCTATTCCCTGGGAAGCGTAAAGCGGTTTAAGTTGATCTATTACAACTTCGTCGCTCAGCTGTTTCAGATATTGCTGATTGAACCAGTTGGCTTTCTGGATATCAAATCTTGCACCTGCTTTATGCACTCTTTCGAGACTAAAAGATTGGATCAGTTCTTCCATACTGAACATTTCCTGCTCGGTACCCGCATTCCAGCCGAGCAGTGCAAGGAAGTTTGCGGTAGCTTCGGGCAGGTAACCTTCTTCACGGAATCCTTTTGCTTTATCACCAGTATTAGGATCGGTCCATTCCAGCGGAAAAATCGGGAAACCGCCCAGGTCTGCATCACGTTTGGAGAGCTTTCCATTGCCGTCTGGTTTAAGCAAAAGCGGCAAGTGTGCAAACTGCGGCATCGTACTTTCCCAACCCAGGTATCTGTATAACAAAACGTGCAGCGGAGCCGATGGAAGCCACTCTTCCCCGCGGATCACGTGGGTAATTCCCATTAAGTGGTCGTCCACGATATTGGCCAAATGGTAAGTCGGCATCCCGTCGGATTTCAGCAGCACCTTATCATCGATTTGCGACGAATGCACCACTACCCAGCCGCGTACCAGGTCATTGAACCGGACTTCTTCCTTTGGACTGATCTTCATGCGGATTACATAAGGATCTCCGCTTTCGATCCGCGCCTTGGTTTCACCGACAGATAACGTAAGTGAATTGGTCATTTCCATGCGTGTGATCGCATTGTACTGCGCGGCTGCTACTTTGGCTGCTTCCAGTCGCTTCCGCATTTCGTCGAGTTGCTCGGGAGTATCAAAAGCATAGTAAGCTTTTCCCTCCGAAACCAGTCGCTCTGCATATTCGCGGTAAATCTCTTTTCGTTCCGATTGCTTGTAAGGTGCATGCGGGCCACCCTGCCGGGGACCTTCATCAATTTCAATTCCAAGCCAGGCAAGTGCTTCTAATATATAGTTCTCAGCGCCGGGAACGAACCGGTTCTGATCGGTATCTTCAATACGGAGCAACATTTGCCCACCTTGCTGCCGCGCAAAAAGGTAGTTATACAAGGCGGTACGAACTCCACCGGCATGCAGCGGCCCCGTAGGGCTAGGCGCAAATCTTACTCGAACGGGTTGATTATTCATTTATCTTTTACTGTTATTAATAGTCATTAGTTGTTATTGGTGGTCAGCAATTGTCATTGGTTGTCGGAATTGTCATTAATGGCCATTGGTGGTCATTGATTGTCATTGCTCTTGACAAAAACTACAAATTACTATAACTGACAACTAATGACAATAAATGGCCAAAGGCAACCCCTTTATTCCACCGCCACAACTGATATTTCCACATTCACATCCTTTGGCAGTTTAGCTACCTGTACTGTTTCACGCGCGGGAGGCTCCTGGGTGAAAAAGCTGCCGTAGATTTCATTAACAGCAGCAAAATCGTTCATATCCTTCAAAAATATACTGGCTTTCACCACGTGCTGGAATCCAAGCTTTGCAGCACCCAGAATGTGACCGATGTTCTGCATTACCAAACCGGCTTCCGCTTTGATATCACCTGACGTGGCAGCTTCGGCAGCAATTTGGCCGGAAACATAGAGGATTCCATTCACTTTCACAGCCTGGCTGTAAGGGCCAATAGGCGCCGGCGCCTTATCTGAGAATATAATTTCCTTTGGCATAAGTAATAAAGAGTTGAACCGTAAAATTACCAAATAATGGATGCAGATGGCGTTAGCCTGCCTGAAAAAGCGCTTTCAGTTCAGTAGCATCTCCGGGGCTCATTCTGTTGGCGAGTACCAGGCGCAGCTGGCGCCTTCTGAGTGCGCTGAGATACAGCTCGTGTTCGTCCGCAGTTTCAGGTTCCAGCGGTGGCACTTCAATGGGCCGGCCATTTTGGTCCACGGCCACGAAAGTATAAAATGCGCGATTGGTACTCACACGCTCGCCTGCCGGGATATCCTCCGCCCAAACTTCCAGAAACACTTCCATGGAAGAATTGAATGCACGCGTAACCTTGGCGCGCATGGTTACGATATTACCAAGACGGATAGGTTCAGAAAAGGACACATTGTCAACAGAGGCTGTCACCACAATGCGGTTGGAGTGCTTTTGCGCTGAAATAGCAGCGCAAATATCCATCCAATGCAGCAGCCGCCCACCCATCAGATTGTTCAATGTATTGGTATCGTTCGGAAGTACCATTTCGGTCATTGTTACTTCCGACTGGTGCGGGTGCTTTGGTTTCAGCATATTGTTTTTGGATTAACTAAAATTTAGGGCAGCGGGTTTTCTTTCTTTCCTTTGCCTGCATCCGATTCCCGATCCGGTAAGCTGCTTTTGCCTGCAGGAATAAATAGCTGTCTTTGCTGTCCGGATTTCCACGGTTGAATCCCGGCTGCCGGGCGGGCTGACCGATCTCGGGTGCCCGGTCGGAAAGTCGGCGCGCGAGGTCGCTGGGAAGTAGGTCGGGATTGGGATAAACGGTACTTACATCATCGAGGTAATCAGAATTGACGAAATTATTGCAAATTTCCAAGCCCAGGTCAAACCGCTCGGCTACTCTGAAAGATACGCCGATACCCGCCGTAAAAACGAGCGGGAGCCTGGTGTACTTCACACCTTCCGTCCTAAGTGGCGCCAGCTTTTGCCACGTACCGTCGATCTCTGCTTTCGGGTTCAGCAATGTGAAACCAATGCCGCCCAGAAGATACGGGTTAACCCGCGCCTGCCGGTTAAAAGAAAACAGATCCGCCTTGATGCCGATGTTGAGATCGGGATTGAATGTTTTGAATGAAAGGTTATTCTGAAAATTCTTCGAGTATTGCTGATCTGCTGCAACGCCATAAAACCGGAGCTCTCCTCGTGCGCTGAGATGCTCTGTAAGCCGGTACAATGCGCCAATTGAAATCGCGGGCCCCAGTCCCAAATGCTTCATGCTGACACCGTCACGCAAGTCGCCCATGTAATATGCGACACCCGCACCCGCCGTTAAGCTCAGATCCCCAAACGGATTTACATACCGTCCTCCAAACTTCGATCTGCCTTGTGCACTACTGTTTAAAAATGCTCCAAAAATCAGGATCAAAGTGATTGCCGCAACCAGCCGGAACGTTTGGGTAGACTTGATTCTCATCCCTCAAAAATTTAAATACTTATTGGAATAAAGGCTTATCCGAATAGTTTGTAATTACTAATAGTTTCAGGAATAGAGGGAGGGTTAAAGTGCGTAAATATATTACTCTTGCATTAATATGTTGCTTTTTGGTTTTTGACAGAAAACAAAAAAGCCGGACTAAGCCGGCCTTCTTATCCATGGTGAATTCAAATGATCATTCCCCTCTCTTCACGGAGCTTGCTCCGGAAGTACTGGAATGAATATCTTTTGCGCCTCCGGAGTAGCGGACACTGCTGGCGCCGGATGCTTCCGCACGTACTGCATTGCTGGCAAATACTGCCGCACTGCTTGCGCCTGAGGCATCTATGTTAACTTCTTTGGTTTGAAAATTGCTTCCGCGGAATGAAGAGGCTCCTGAAACTTCTCCGTCCAGAACATCACAATTTCCATTCAATGTAAGCGACGAAGCGCCTGACAATTCCATTGTTACTTTTGTTGCGGCCAGGTCCATATTTACCTTGGAAGCGCCACTTACTTCAATTTCCATGTTTTTGACTCCCGAAAATCTGGCTACCTGCGCATTGCTGGCACCGGAGAAATCAACACCCTGCAAATTCGGCATTGTAATACTCACGTTGACCGTTTTGCGGTTTTTGTTCCAGCCATTTCCCTTGTAGCCCAGTTTCAGTTCTCCGCCAGAAATATTGGCTTCGATATCTTCGAGATCTTCTTCCCGGCCTGTTGCGGTTACACTGTAATTGCTGCCTTGTTTCACATCAATTTTAAATGCACTGCCCATTGCCAGTCTGTTGAAGTTCGAAACGTTGAATTTTCTGGTTGTCTGCGCCATTGAGCTCAGTGAGACTACGATGAACGCGAGCAGGGAAATTTGAAATACAAGTGCCTTTTTCATGGTATTGTTCTGTTAGTTTTTTCGAAAGATGATTTCGTTTGACTGAAAGTTGCACGAATGCATTTACTCCTGGATATTAATTTTGCTCGCCCCGCTGGCATGTCGGTCCAGGTTCGGGATCCTGCCCAGTTCTACTTTAGAGGCACCCGAAGCGTCTACATCCGCATTCTGAATATTCATTTCATTGGCTGTCAGCTTACAAGCTCCGTGTACATCAAACGACGCAGACTTAGCAGATCCCCTCAATGTGGCTTTTGAAGCGCCCGATAAGCTCAGTGTCAGCTGGTCGGCCTCTACATTGAACTCCGATTTGGAAGCGCCGGAAACTTCAACGTTCAACTTAGGTAATCCTTTGAAGCCCGATACCAGCGTTTTGTTTGCTCCTGACAAATTCACGGATTCAACCGTCGGCATTGTAATTACCAAACCGATTCTTTTCCAATCGTTTCCGAAAAGGCTGAACTCGGCAGAGCGTTTGACGCGCAACGTACCGTCCTCAACAGTTACTTTCAGGTCGTCAATCTCTTCTTGTCCCTCCGAGTCGGCGGTTACGTTGAACTCACTTCCCTGACGGATTACGATCGAGTATGCGCCTCCGATATCGATCTTGGTAAAATTGCTCACCGGAAACTGTTTGATATAATTACCTCTTTCTCCCAGATCGAGATCACTGTTGTAATCTTGCTCGAAAGAATAGTTTGAGTTCTCATTTTCCTCGTCACTTCTCAGAAAACGGGCAGGTATATTAGTACAGATCAGTCCCGAATCACGCTTTACAACCCAGATCAGGTTATCCCATTTTACCTCCTCATCGTCCAGATTATACCGGTCCATTTTCCGCGTGCCTGATTCCCATTCA
The DNA here is from genome assembly GCF_000701505.1 of Dyadobacter crusticola DSM 16708. Taxonomy (GTDB): domain Bacteria; phylum Bacteroidota; class Bacteroidia; order Cytophagales; family Spirosomataceae; genus Dyadobacter; species Dyadobacter crusticola. Next base: position 50,442 of record NZ_KL370788.1, read on the forward strand.
TTAATCGAATAGTAAAAATCACGCGACATAATGAAAGGTTTGTTATAAGGCACATTAAGGGTGAGATCAATGCGCTGGTCGCGGAAAAGGCGATTGGATAATGCAGGGCCGTCACTAAACACGAAGACAGAATCTTTCACATCCACATTGTATTCGAGCATCTCCGCATTGTTCTGCGCATCTTCTCTCGTGCGGCCCCGGGCATGAAGTGTCTTTACGAGTTCAATGCTGTCTGTGGCATTGAATCCGGCCAGCCTGAGATTTATGTCTACATTCTCCTCGTCATAATTTGGATTATAGTTGAGTGTCAAAGTACCATTAGGTACAGGATAAAATACCGATTGAACAACCTCTCCGCGTTTTGCAAAATTTCTCTGAAACGAAATCCCGCCGATTGTAGACCCGATGATACCTACGATCCAAAGCCCCAGCATAGTCAGCCAGACGGTACCGCCTACAATTCTTTTATTTGACAAAAGTGTAAGACCGAGGATCAGAAAGGTCGCCAGCGGAATAGCCGCTACCAGCATTCCCGACAGAACAAGCGTACCAGGAAGCTCCTGGAAAATGCGGAATGGGACCGGCAGATCATCAAAAACAACCTCGTTGGTCAGCCCGAAAGCTACTCCTAAGCCTACGATCAAACAAAACAAACCAAGTACCGACATGGCGATCAGGAATGCGCCGATAGCAACTCTGAGAATGGGTCCCAAGCCTTTAAGCAACTTTCCAAGCGCAGCAATAATCAATGCGATCGCACGAAAAGGGAAAAGGAGAAATTTGGTCAAGCCTTGCTCCTCACCGCCTTTTTCTTCCAGGTTAAGACTTTGTTTGATATTGGATTCAATGTTGGAAAGCGTGATCGGCTCTCCCTGCATTTCCATTTTCTCGGTAAGGGTATTCGCTACTGGTGCGATTACCCATAATACGATATATATGATGACACCGGTACCGAAAAGAAGAATGGACAACACCCACAAAAAACGCACAACACCTAAATCAACCCCGAAGTAAGAAGCGACACCCGCTGCTACGCCACCGACTACTTTTCTATCCGGATCACGATAGAACTTTTTGATCCGGGTATCCTCTTCCAAAGTGGAAGAACCAGGGAATGCCACCCACATTGCGATGTACACCAGCACCATGAATCCGGCGAAGGGGCCAAATTCATCTTCCATGTCCAGGTTCATCATACCTGAGCCGGCAGGCAAGCCAATCACAGCAAACAGGAATGCAAGTCTTACCCAGATGGGATCAATGGTAAAATGATGCGCCAGACCTGCCGCTACGCCACCTATCAACTTACGGCGCAAGTCACGGTACAGCTTGCGCGGACCAGCTGGCTTTGCGGGTTCCGTAACCGGCGGAATGTAGGAAGAAGAATTCCCTTCAAACGAAGGACCCGCATTGGATGAGTACGAAGAAGAAGTTGTTTCCTGCACCGGCACAGCAGTTCTGCCGGCTGTTTCCAGCGGATCTGCAAGGATATCTTCCGCTTGTTCAATGGCTTCAAAATCGGCTACCGTACCCATTGCAGCGATCAGCTCGTCCACATCCGAGAGTGAGATTACCTGTTTGGCTTCTGCTTTCTGCTTGTTGATAAACCGTTCTGCGACGCGGCCTTCGATGTCCGAAACGATCTCCTTGCTGTCTGCAAATGAAGAAAAGTATCGCTGTATCGAATTAAGGTAGCCTTTTAATTTCTCGTATCCATCTTCCTCGATATGGAAGATAATACCGCCGATATTTATACTGATTGTCTTTTTCATGGTTGGAATAATCGAATGTCTTGTATGATCAGTTAGGGTCAGGAAGATTGCCAGGAGCTGTTTTGCTCAATTCCTCTGTACGCCGAATAACAGTTGTAACCGATTCTGCGAGTTCAAACCAGGTCGCCTGCATTGCATCCAGAAATACCTTCCCCTCTTCCGTCAAAACATAATATTTCCGTGGTGGCCCCGAAGAGGATTCCACCCATTTGTAGTCGAGCCAGCCCGAATTTTTCAACCTTGTCAAGAGGGGGTACAACGTGCCTTCCACCACCATGATGTGAGCAGATGTAAGTTCATCCAACATATCCGAGGCGTAAACCTCGCCCCGGGATATGATGTGCAGAATGCAGAATTCCAAAATTCCCTTCCGCATCTGCACTTGGGCATTTTCAATATTCATGTGGTTTCATGTGTTAATTAAATGAATAAGTTCATGGCTAATAGATAGAAATTCATTCTAACACTACAAAGGTATACACAGGTACTTTGTGATGCAAGGTACCATGTGAAAAAGATTGAGTGCTTGTGAGGAATGGTATTTTTGTTTGATGACCGGTAAAAAACAATGATCATGACTGAACAACCTTCTGAAACCAACCAGGAACTACCCCGCCCGGCACTTTACATCATCGCAGCCATGAGTGAAAACAGAGTAATCGGGAAAGAAAATCACCTGCCCTGGCACCTGCCCGACGAATGGAAACATTTCAAGGAAGTGACCGCCGATAAGGCATTTATCATGGGACGCACCAGCTTTGAGGCGCCTGACGCATTGCATTCTTCCCGGCTGAATGTAATCCTGTCTTCCAAAACTGATCAGCCGCAAACTCCGGGAACTGTGTACGCGAAAGATATTCCGCAGGCACTTGCGTTACTTTCCGGCGAAACGGAAGTATTTGTATTAGGAGGCGGGCATGTATTCACACAGATGCTGCCGCTTGCCGACAGACTATATCTGACCATTGTTCACGCCCAGCTGGAAGGCGACGCGTTTTTCCCGGTAATCAATCCGAATGAGTGGGAGCTGACTAATTCCGAGTACCACGGAGCAGATGAAGCGCATTCCTATTCGTTTTCGATGAATTTATATGTGAGAAAAACGGCGGACTGACCTGCCGGATTTTCTCAAACAAATGCGCAAAAAGCTTTTACACACTATCCTTCTGTTCCTGGTCCTGAGCGCTCCAACATTCGCCCAGCAAGCTGCCGGCGACGAATGGATCAACGATCAACAGAATTATTATAAGGTCCCGATCACAAAAACAGGTTTTTACGAGCTTAGCACTTTACAGCTTGTGAATGCAGGAATACCTGTCTCTGCTATTCCATCCAAAGCATTTCAGATTTTTACAGGCGGGAGAGAAATCCCCATTGAACTTTCACAAAATAACGACGAGCCGCTTTCAGATAACGGCTACATTCGCTTTCAAGGAAAAGGAAATGACGGCGCAAACGATACTTCGCTCTACATTCCTCCCGCATTGATGCCGCATTCATATTACAGTCTGTATTCGGATACCGCATTCTACTATTTGACCTGGAAAATGAACGGTACAACCGGAAAAAGAACCAAATTGGCAGTCAGCGACTCAGTTTCACAGAAATTCAAAGAAATACTGCAACTATACAATTCACATTACCTGCCCGGCACATTTTACCCGAAAGGCAGCGGATTTGAAACCGGCTCTGTCCTTTCCGGCTATGACACCGGCGAAGGCTGGACGGGACCTAAACTGAAGGAAGATGAACATTTCAGGGTAAAAATTCCTACTGAAAACGCGGATTTCGACAGGCCAGATTCTATTGCATTTGAAATGCTTCTTGCCGGTTGGTCGGCCGGGACGCATTTGTTTAAGTTTTGGTCAAAAAAGGGAGGTAGCTTGTCAAGGAAACTGGCTGATGTTCAGTTTGAAGACTACAATACGCACCTAATCCGATTGACCATCGGCCCGGCAGATCTGGATACGGCTGGTATGTTCCATGCTGCTCTGGTCCCCGCTGGCGCAGGCGGCCACCTTTCGGTTTCGTATTTTAAGCTCATTTACCCGCAGAAGCCTAACTGGGGCGATAAAATTGTTTACGAGCAACTTACCGGACTTACCCAGATGCATTTCCACAAAATGAACGCTGGGAAAGCTGACTATTTGATCATCACACATCCGTCCATGCGCATTCCGGTGCAGGGTGAAGATCCCGTAGCAGCCTATGCGAAATACCGGGCATCGCCGGCGGGCGGTAATTACAAGCCGCTCATTATTCACACAAGCGAGATCTTTGACCGGTTCAACTACGGGTTACCCGGACCAGTCGGGTTGAAAAACCTGATTGCCAAACTGGCGCCTGGCTTAAAGTTCGTGCTGCTGATCGGTAGGTCTGTGGACCCGCAAAAAGTACGAAAAATCGCAAATGCGAGGGAGGTGGACATGGTGCCCAATGCGGGCTGGCCGGGTTCAGACCTTTTGCTTGCTGTTGGTGAACAGTCTCCTGTTCCTTTGGTTCCCGTGGGGCGGATCAATGCGTCAACTTCACAACAGGTTTGGGATTATTTGCAAAAAGTAAAGGCAATGGAAGCAGAGCCGGCAGCGGCTTCGTGGCGAAAGAAGATGCTGCATTTGAGCGGCGGCAGGTCGCGGCAGGAGTTATCTGTTTTTAAAGATTATGTAAAAGGTTTTGAGCAAAAAATTTTGGGCTCATCGCTTGGCGCGGCTGTACAAACCCTTTCGAAGGAAACCGACGATCCTGTTGAAAAAGTACCATTTCACACTAAGCTGAATAAAGGAGCCGCATTGCTTACTGTTTTCGGACATTCCGGACCGGACGTCACGGATATTGATATCGGTTTTGCAAGCGACCCGGCTCAGCAGTATCACAACAAGCCATTTTTCCCAGCGATTATTGTAAATGGCTGTGCTTCCGGCAGCATCTTTTTTTCACCCAAAACCCTCAGTAGCGACTGGATATTTTCACCTGACAATGGAGCAGTTCTCTTTTTGGCGCATACTTTCAATGGTGTTTCTACTGCATTAAAACGCTACACTGATCTTTTCTATGAAGTCCTGGCCGATGCTTCGTTCGTCAGTCTTCCATTTGGAATAATCCAGCAAGAGGCAATCAGGAGAAACCTGGCAAGCGACGCAAATATTTACGATACGATCACCACCCAGCAAATGAACCTCCACGGTGATCCCGCAATCCGCATCTTTCCCGCTCAGCTTCCGGATTATAGCATCGACTCCACTTCTCTGTTCATTTCAGATGGTGCTGGCGGGGATTTCAATGCAGAAAGTGACAGTATGTTTGTTCAACTGGCTGTTCAAAACAACGGAAGGTACCGACAAGAGCGATATAGTTTCTCCTTCCGCCTGCTCCGTGACTCCGCCGTTCTTGCTGAATATAAATTCGAGCGAGAGGCTGCACCAGTATCAGATACGCTGCAAATTTCTGTTCCTAATCACTTGCGGTTAAATGATACCGATTTGCTGGAATTCGAGGTTGACGAAGGCCGGTTGCTGGTCGAAGAGAATGAGGGAAATAACCGGTATGCTGTCCGCATTGTTGAGCTGAAAAACAGTGCTACCCAACCCGACAAAAGCCCGCCGGTGCTACTCGTGAAGCTTGATGGAAGGTTTATTGAAAATGAAGACCTGATTTCCAGGGAAGCTGAAATCGAACTCTCCTTAACAGATCTCCATGCCATCGCAGCCAGAGAAGATACTGCCGGCATTGTGATGTGGATCAAACCTTTATGCGACAGCTGCGAGGAGTACAGATTGTATTTAAATGGCGCTACCTGGCGGAACGCAGACCCCGCGCATTTTTATTTAACTACAAAACTACCAGCTAACCTCGCTCCCGGAAGATACCTTTTGACAGTCCGCGCGAGGGATTTGGATGGTAATTTTGCTCCCGATTACCAGATTATCTTTAATATTTCTGAAAAACCTGCGATCAGCCGCATTGAACTTACACCTAACCCGGCTACAAAAGCGTTTACATTCAAAGTGACAATCTCTGGTCCGAAAGCGCCAGACAAGGCAGCATTGATGATTACTGACCTTTCCGGACGAACAATATCGACCATGCAACTGAGTCCGCATATCGGACGAAATGAGTGGTTTTGGGAGCCCAAGAACCTTGCAGCGGGTGTATATATCTACATCATCTCTTTCAGCGAGCGTCTACCTACATTTTCACCGGCGGCGGAAAGCAAGGTGAGCGGCAGATTATTATGGTTTCCTTAAAGATTTCTTTCGGCAAAAACTTCTTATTTTTGTCCATTACATAAATAATCCAAAGTTTTGAAAGAATACGGTAGTAACGTACAAAAGCTTGCCGACCACATTGTTAAAATGGAGGATAAGGCAAAACGCAATCTTTACGCACACATCCTGATCGAATTAATGCGGCAGATCCATCCCAACATGAGGGATAATCAGGATTACACTAATAAATTGTGGGATGACCTGTACATTATTTCCGGCTTTGAGCTCGACGTCGACAGCCCATTCCCGCCGCCTTCACCGGAGGCACTTGGTAAAAAGCCTCTTAAAGTAGGCTACAATCAGCAAAACCTGACTTATCGTCACTACGGCAAAAATATCGAGCTACTGCTAGAAAAGGCAATCCAAACTGAAAACAAAGAGGACAGACTTGCTTTTGTTTCCTACATATTCCGGTTGATGCGCTCGTTTTTTAATGCCTGGAACAAAGACAATCCCGAGGATAGCGTGTTACTGGGCCAACTTGAACAACTGAGTAAAGGCGCTTTGACAGAAGAAATCGAGTACATTCGTCAAAATGGGCCAGTTGATGCTGCTCCAAAAGACCGCAACAATAATGGCGGGGGACAGGAAAGAAACCGCGGTAACCACGCCGGCGGAGGCTTCAAAGCGCAGGCCAATCACAATTCGGAACGCCAGGGTGGAAATACCCAGGGTAATCCCAACAGAAACAGGCCGAACAAATTTGCCGGCCGCAACGGTAACAACAACCGTAATAACCGCAAAAAATCCGGAATGTAAATTCCGGTGCATTGTATTTCTTCAACTGCCCAAACCAATCATGGCTTCATTTAAAATAACCGGGGATAGACGTCTCAAGGGTGAAATCGTACCGCAGGGAGCAAAAAACGAAGCGCTTCAAATTATCTGCGCCGTACTCCTGACCGAAGAACCAGTAACAATCCATAACATTCCCGATATCCGGGACGTCAATCAGCTGATCAACCTGCTCGGCGATCTCGGCGTGCGCCGCACCAGGCTGAGTGACAGCTCGATCCGGTTTGAAGCGAGTGAGATTAATCTCGATTACCTCGAATCTGACTCGTTTCGCCAGAAAGCGGCCGCATTAAGAGGCTCCGTTATGCTTCTTGGCCCGATGCTGGCCCGCTTCCGGAAAGGAAGAATTCCACGGCCGGGAGGAGATAAAATTGGTCGCCGCCGGCTGGACACCCACTTTCTAGGCTTCGAAAAATTAGGAGCAGAATTCAGTTACGACGAAGAGGACGGGGGTTTCTACAAAGTCGATGCAGCGAACCTGAAAGGAACGTATATGCTGCTGGACGAAGCCTCGGTGACCGGAACAGCGAATGTGTTAATGGCGGCAGTAATGGCGGAAGGAACTACGACCATCTACAATGCAGCCTGCGAGCCTTACCTGCAGCAGCTTTGTAAAATGCTGAACAGAATGGGCGCAAAAATCTCAGGTATCGCTTCCAACTTGCTTGTAGTGGAAGGTGTAAGTGAACTGAAAGGCACTGAACATACGATGTTGCCCGATATGATCGAGATTGGCAGCTTTATTGGTCTTGCTGCCATGACGCAGTCAGAAATAACGATAAAAAATTGCCAAATTCCTCAGCTGGGCATTATACCTGATGTTTTTCAAAGATTAGGTATCAAAATGGAATTTCGCGGAGATGACATTTTCATTCCTGCGCAGGAACATTACCGCATTGAGAATTACCTGGACGGATCGACATTGTCTGTCGCTGACGCGCCCTGGCCTGGCTTTACGCCCGACTTGCTGAGTATTATCCTGGTAACAGCTACCCAGGCCCAAGGCACCGTGCTGGTTCACCAGAAAATGTTTGAAAGCCGGTTGTTCTTTGTAGATAAGCTGATCGAAATGGGTGCGCAGATCATTCTTTGCGATCCTCACCGTGCTACGGTAATAGGGCACAACCGCGAGACACAGCTAAGAGGAATCCGCATGACCTCCCCTGATATCCGCGCCGGAGTTGCATTGCTGATCGCAGCAATGTCTGCAAAAGGGGTGAGTATCATCGACAACATCGAACAAATCGACCGCGGCTACCAGAACATCGATACAAGGTTGAATGCGATCGGTGCGGAGATTGTGAGATTGTAAGCTTTTAGCTGTTGGCCATTAGCTGTTAGCCCTGACAGTTTAAGCGCAGTCTGCGTTTATATCGTTCCGATCGATAAGTGGCACAATACCGTTAGAGAATTATAGCAATAAACAAGGTTGTCCGTTGAAGGATCTCTTGTTTATTGCTATTGTTTTATAGTTCTCTATGGCAAAAGATTTTCGTCGTACCAGATTTGTGATAATTTTTTCTTTGCTAACATCTGCCTCTGCATTCACTTTTATAAGTGCTTGGAAGAGAGAGGAAGGTACTTCTGATAACAGCACACTTTCAAATTTCTTTGCTGACTCTTTTTCAATCTTTCGTTTTCCAGTACACACGCTCTTATTAGATCGCCTTGAAAGTCAGGATGGAGGTGCCTTCCTATTAGGACTTGTCGTCAATGTTGCTGTTTATACCGTAATAATTGAAATATTACTTTCCCGAGTAATTCGTAAAAAGTAAGCGTATTTACGAACGAAATTAGTACTTCGTAATTGTCAGCTCTAACAATATCTCTCTTCTAGGTACATAAATGGCTCCCAAGAAAATTAACCTAAAAAGATTTGCAGCAATTACGATCTTTGTCTTTTTAGTAACTCTGTTTGCACTTTACAAAATATGGACAGAGGCTCAGAGAGATCAAGATAATTCCTGGGTTACCGATTTTATTTCTAAAACTTATCTTATACTTCGGTTCCCTTCACATCCACTTCTAGGATACATCTTGTCTTTTTTCAATGAAGAATGGGTGAGCCATCTTTCTGAAATCCTATTTTTCCCAGGACTAATTTTTAATGCTATGTTTTACGGCTTTCTAGCTGAATGCATAATACAAAACTTCTGTTCGCCGTCTAAGTTAAGAAGCTACTTCCTCTTATAACTACACTTACTATTATCCGCCTTCACGAAATAAGTCTTGTAATTACTCGCTTTCGGATCCATGCAGCCTTTCAGATCCAGGATTTCTACTTTCCTGAACTCTACAGGGTGGCTTTCGCTTTGCAGGGAGATTGAACCGTGATCGAGTAATTTACCCGCGATCATCAGGGAAGGATCATTTCCGCTTACGTTTCCTCCGCCAAGCTGTGGCTTGTTGTATTCCAGTACCATTTCGCCATTTGCAAAGTGCTGAATGAGTGAATCGCCGAGTACAAGCACCTCCGCTTTTACCCATTGATCCCCATTGTAAGTCTTCGATTTAGAATTAATGCAATGTTGGGTGATCAGCTTTCCGTCCATTACCACGTTGGTTCCCGGCGTACAAAGGTTGCAGGTAGTACGTACCTTATCGTTGCCGCCCAGCAGCTGCACCTCAATGGAGGCAGGAAAATCCTGGTCTTTGCCCATTGTTGCTGCGGGCTGCCCGTGTACCATGATTCCACTGTTTCGCCACGCCCAGCCTTCGCCTTTTGGCGCTTGCTCGCCTACAAAGCGGTACTCTACTGAAATGCGGTAATACGAAAAATCCCCTTTGTAAAAGATATGACCGTATTTTTGTTTGAAATCATCATACTTGTCATACCGCACTACCATTTTCCCATCCTCAACCCTGAAAGTGTTGTTGTAATTGTCGTTTAACTCATACCCACGGATTTTGATATCCCACCCGTCGAGGTTCTTTCCATTAAAAAGCTGCTTCCATTCCTGCTTGTCGGCATTCTTTTGCGCAGATACACTCAGCCAGATCAGGCTGAAAAGCATGGTTAATTGTACTTTCATCTGGTAAATAGTTTTAAGAGTTTTGGCCAGGTTTTTATGCATATAAACTAAACATTTCACCGCATTGCCGGGTAAATATAGTTACTTCGTTTTTATTCGTCTCCTGCCAAATTCATTACGTTAGAAGATTTCATGAGCCTGACAAAAAAAGAGAAGATCACACTATTCTGGTTTCGCCGCGACTTACGTCTGGATGATAATGCCGGCCTCTATTATGCGTTGAAGTCGCAATATCCCGTTATACCGCTATTTATCTTCGACAGGAACATTCTTGATGATGTCGACAAAAAAGACCCCCGCATTACATTTATTTACGACGCAATCGAAAAGATAAGGAAAGAGCTGAAACAGTACGGTTCAGATATGCTGGTCTATTACGACTATCCATTGAAAGTATGGAAGCGGCTTAGTGAAGAGTTCGATATTGCCGAAGTATACACCAATACAGATTATGAACCTTACGCGCTCGAAAGGGACCGGGAGGTTTTCAATATTTTGAGGGAAAAGAAGACGGTTTTTAAAACGGTGAAGGACCAGGTAATCTTCGAAAAGCGAGAGATCCTGTCTGGCCAGAATACGCCTTACACTGTATTCACACCTTATAGTCGCGCGTGGAAAGAGAAACTGAATGACTTCTACCTTTCATCCTACCCCACCAAGAAGTACCTGAAAAATCTTCAAAGGTGGAGTGGCTCCGAAACTCCTACCGTACAGGAAATGGGCTTTGAAGTCTCTGATTATGATTTCCCGGACGAAGAAGTAAGTGAAACGCTTTTGCAGGATTATGCAGAGAAGCGCGATTTCCCCGCGGAGCAGGCAACCAGCCGGATTGGTATACACCTTCGTTTTGGCACAGTAAGTATCCGAAAGCTGGCGCGAAAAGCAAATGAGCACAGCGCTGTTTATCTGAGTGAACTGATCTGGCGGGATTTCTATCAGCAAATACTATCTAATTTCCCCGAAGTAGGTAAAGGAAAGGCATTCAGAAGCGCGTACGATCAAATAAACTGGCGCTATGATAAAGATGATTTTAAGAAATGGTGTGAGGGAAAAACGGGCTACCCGCTGGTGGACGCAGGAATGCGGCAACTGAATGCGATCGGCTTCATGCATAACCGCGTCAGAATGGTAACTGCCAGCTTTTTATCCAAACATTTATTAATTGACTGGCGGTTGGGAGAAGCTTACTTCGCCGAAAAACTGCTTGATTATGATCTGGCGGCCAATAATGGGGGCTGGCAATGGGCAGCAGGATCAGGCACTGACGCGGCGCCTTACTTCCGCATTTTCAATCCGGCTGCACAGGCCCAACGCTTTGATCCAAAAGGAGAATATATCAAAAAGTGGGTACCTGAAATAGGAACAGCAGCGTATCCCGAGCCAATGGTCGACCACAAAATGGCCCGGGAAAGATGCCTCGAAGCTTACAAAAAGGCGCTTGGCAATGCGAGGTAGTTATTTACCGCCGGCAATGACCACAATCATATCTTCCGGCCGGAGATATGCATTCGCCATAGAAATAACATCCTCGCTCGTTACCGCCTGGATCTTATCGATATAGTGATTAAAAAAGTGGCCCGGCAGTCCGTCCAGCAACAGAATTTTCTGGCGATCTGCTACTTCGAAGGCGGTGTTGAGGGATCCGGCAAATTCACCTGCCATGAAATTCTTGACAGTTGCGAGTTCTTCCGGACCCACAGGTTCTGTCTGCAAGCGATTGATTTCCTTTTTAATTTCATCAATAGTAAGTTGCGTGAATTCTTTTTTAACATCAGTTCCAATCATGAAATAGCCTGCATTACGAAGGGTAACCACGTGAGAGGAAATCCCATAAGTAAGCCCTTTTTCTTCCCGTATGTTTTTCATCAGCCTGGATCCGAAGTAGCCGCCCAGCAGCTCATTGGTAACAAGCATTCTGAAATAATCCTCATGGTGCCTGTTAAAAAGCTCGCGCCCCATTCGAATGGAAGATTGTACGCTATCTGCTTTTTCTATTACCTTTTCTTCGCCTTGATAAGCTGTTGAAATCAAAAATGCCGGCTTAGCCTGACCAGCTTCAACTGGATCTTTTCCCAAAGTTTGGTTAACCAGCTCTACATGGCTTTCACTCACCTGGCCAGCCAGAACAACTGTGAATTTCCCGTTTTTAATAAAATGATTATAGTGGTCAAGAATGGCCTCGTGCGTCAGTCGCTCAATGTTGGTTTCTTCCTGGCTCTGCCCATAGGGATGATCGGTACCAAACAGCCGCGCCCGGAATTCCGTTGTTGCCAGGTATGCATTCTTTTCTTTGTTCACTTTCAGGTTTTGCAGCGTAATGTTTCTGAGTTCCTGTAACTCGTGCTCGGGGAAACTCGCTTCGTGGATCAATTGACTGATCAATGGAAGCACCTCGGGTAAAAAGCGAGAAACACAATAGACGACCACTCCTATACGATCCGATGTGTGCGTCAGCTCGGTGAATGCACCTAGCCGGTCGAATGCTTCGCTGATCTCTCCTGAGCTCAATCTAGCAGTACCTTCCGGAAGCATCTTGATTGCAAAATAGGAAGCCCCGATTTCTTTTTCATACCAGTTACCTGCCTCAAAAATACATTCAATCCGAATCACCGGCTGCTCACCAATGTTGATCACATGCAGCGGCACACCATTGTCCAGTGTGTGGGTTTGTGCCGCAGGCAAATGAATGGAGTTGATTAATTTAAAGTCAGGAGCGATGGTGCGGTCGAGTAGCATTATAATGAGGATCAAATAAAAAAACGAATGACATTGCAATAACGCCATTCGTTTCGAAAAAATTAAAATATACGATTCTTAGTTATCCGTGTCGCTCACATCCAGTTTCTCCGCCTTATTCAAGCCAAGTGAAAGTGTGATACGGAGTGTATTGGCAAGTGGACTTCCCTGAGAAACAGGAAAAAGGTAGGCAAAGTCTACTGAATACCTGTCCATAAAATGGATTCCGGCACCAGCAGTGAAGAATTTATTACCTGACTTATATTTGTTTTCTCCGTGGTAACCACCTCTTAGTGCAAAAATATTGTTATACCAGTATTCTACACCCGCTGAAATTGCCACTTCCTGCATTTCTTCTTTGAAACCGTCTGGCGCGTCAGAAAATGAGCCAAACACACCTTTCAGCACAGGTTTTGCATTGTAATCTGTACCGTCTGGCGTTGGTACCATCAGCTTGAAAGCATCCACAACGAAATTGAACTTGTTCCGTCCGTCGCCAGTAAATGAAAGTCCGGCGCCAAGTCTCAGGTTGGTTGGGATAAAGTTTTCAGTATCTGTACCTGCGCCGTAGTTGATTTTACCTCCCAGGTTGGAAAGTACAGCACCCAAAGACCAGGTCAGTTCGCTGCCGGTATCTTCGTTTCTAATCTGCTTTCTATAATATGCGCTGATATCACCTGCTGCAACACGCGCCGGGCTCAATGAAACACCCTTGATCACGGCGTCACCTGCAAGGTTAGACGAGATGTATTTCAATGTTAAACCCATTGAAAAGTTTCTTCCAAGCTGACGGGAGTAAGTACCATTGATTGCTACTTCGCGCGAGTTGAAGGTGCCTAACTGCGTTCCTATCGCGTCGCGTAAATCCAGTTCACCATTATTAAAGTAGTTAACCGATAATGCAACTGCCTGATTGTCGCCCAGTTTTTTATAAGCTGACAAATACCCAAGCCACATATCGTCAACGAAACTTCTTAACCAGGGTGTGTAAGAAGCTGAAATACCGAAATCCTTAGTGTTGTATGGAAGCTTTGCCGCATTCCAGTAAGTTGCATTTGCATCCGGGCTAGAAGCAACGCCTGCTTCCCCCATTGCTGCGCTTCTTGCGTCAGGAGCAAATGTTAAAAACGTAAGCGGTGAAGCGGGGATTCTTAGTGTGTCCTGAGCAGAAACAGTGCCCAAAGTGAGGATAAAAAGTGAAGAAAATGCGCCAAAAAAAATTTTCATATAGAATGGATTTGCGATAGGAAGTCCTTTGTATCAGCTTCTTTTAAAAGGTCAAAAATACAATGAAAGATAGTTATTACTAAAGATTTGCTAAGTTTTATTACATTATTGAGAGCGTATCAACTTCCCTGATTTTTGGTCGAAGGTACTATCTTTTAATGATCGTATCAACAACTGGTAAACCAATGGAACATTAAATGGAACCCAGCTGCCAAGTTGCTGAACGCCCACCGTTTCTGATAGAGTAGCTTCGCTGTTATAATATGACCACTTGAAAGTACCCAGACGCTGCCCGCTGACAAGCAATATATTCAAAATTAATTCGACATCTTCGTTCGCACGATCATGGGTTAACTCAAATGTCAGATCGTTGATAAAGGGATTAGGGAAAAACTTCGCCGTATTGAGCTGAATACCCCCTGGCTTCGCCACCTGAAATCCGAACGCTATTTCAGAAGAGTTAGTATACGTATCCCACACTTTTAGCCGGACATTATATTCACCGGCTGGCAAATTATCAAATGGATACCGGATCGTCCCCGATTGATAACTATTCAGATCTGCTGTGAAGTATTCGTTTAGTATAATAGTTAATGTGTCGTTTACAGTCAATGTAATATCATGGCCAATTCCGCTTACAGAAAGGCTCACGCCATTTTCATCAGTGACACGCGCGATCAACACGGGCGAAGTACCAACCCTATCCCCGCTCCGGAACGATGATTTATCTATGTAGGCTGATATAACTGGCGGCGTGTTATCAACAAGCAACGCAGCACTGCCGCCTATCATCAATGTGAGCTGGGCCGCCGCATCGACAGTACTGTCTGCCCGGACTGCGTACACATTGGCCCTACCAGGTCCAGCCTTGTAATCAATATTTTTCGGCATTATAAATTCACAGGTAAATACACCGTTTTTCACTGTCACAGTGCCATCAAACAACCTGCTGCGAAACTCAGAATAACTTTCAGGATTTCCCTCATTTCCCAGGGTTCCAAACTGAATCTGTTTGTCATAGATAATTACACGTGCTTTCCCGTTGAACTGCGTATCACGCTGACTACTAGTCTTATCGAAGATCTCCCCGTTCAGCCTCACCTTCTGCAATGCACGTAAAGTGTCAGGTACCTGCGTCCAGCGGATTCCCTTCTGCCCGCTTCCCAGCCGCATTGAAGGATCGCCGAGAAGTGTAAAGTTCCTGTTAAGACTGCCTACGAGGGCTTTGTTTTTGGTTTCCCGGACAAAATCTCCCATTAACCTGCCTTCGCCTTTCTTGATAAGCGCTTCGTAAAAAGCTTTACTCAGGGTAAAGTTTGTACTTGAAAAAACGGGTCGGGTAGTACTGATTGCGCCTATCGCAGCACCTTTCGGACTTAGCACCATTGTCTCGGCGCCGGAGACTGTTCCCGGATCATCATACCTGCCGAAGTCGCAAGTGGCTGTAAACAGCAGCGGCAAATTGTTCAATCCCCTGGCACTCAGCATATCAGACAAGGTCAACACCTGCTCTTCGGCCCAGCCGCCCACTCCCCCGTGGCCTGTGTAGTTGATAATCAGTGTTCCATCGTCAATTGCATTTCTGATCTGCCTGTTTACCTCGGGAGCTTTCTGGCCCTCGGGCGTGGTGATTTGTGGGTATTGATCAATGAAAATACGTTTTGAAAAAAAATCATTTTCAATCATGCCTGCGAGCTGGTCAGCGTGGCGCTGGTGAATGTTCCCGTCACCATCGTCAGCGATGAAGCGAACCACATTCTTCCAACTCCCCTCCGAACCGATCGTTTCGTAACGGATCAATTTGTCTACTATGACCTTCGCCTCTGCGACCGACTTCACGGGCAGCCTGCCTACGCCTATTTCTAATGTGTGGTCACCAGACGCATGCTCGATCCATTCTCCCTCATTTGGCTCCATAAACCCGAAATAATCGTCGGAAGAATATGTATAAACCGGGTTCAGCGACTCTCTGCTTTCATAAACAGGGATCAAATTGGCAGTTTGAGCAGCGGTCTGACCTTTTGTTAAATTCTTATAATCAAAACTGGCGTCACCGAAAAGAAGCAGGTACCTGAGCTTACCCGGCGATTTCGAGTACAAATGCCGCACGTAATTTCTAATTGCAGTCACATCAGGCTTGCCGCCTGAAATTTCGTGGTACACTTGCCGGGTTGTTACCACCAGCGTTTCAAGACTGTTGCGGCTGCTGCGAAAAGCGGCCAGTCTTTTGGCTTCTCCCTCCCAGGCTGCCGGTGTAATGATCAGCAACTCGGGTGTGTCAGCAGATACAATATCCTGATTTGAAACACGCTGCCAGGATACGGGGAAAAAAGCCTGATCTCCCCTGAAGCCAATGTAGTGGGCAGGTTTACGGCTGTTGTTTCTGTTAAATGTAAATGGACCCGACGCGTTTTGATTCAAAACAGAAGCCGGACGGGCTGCGTTGCTGATTTCCCAAAGAGTCCATCCGGTTGCCGGGTCAGCGAACTGGTAGGTAGCCGTGTCTGTGGATTGGGGTAAAAAGTGGTAGATCTGTTGTTTATCGTAAAAGCGAAGCTGCCTTTTCACCTGCAATGCGAAGTAATTGAGGTAACCTTGTGCAGCAGCCTGCCCATTCTTATTATGGGTTACTGTCAGACGAAAAGGGCTGGTCGGGTTCGAAGATGCAGACAATGTACCCACAAAGTCGGACCGCAGTGCTTTTACGTCGTAAGTTCCTGCGCCCACAGTTCCCACAGCTGTTTCTCCAATAGTTTCACCATTCAACTGCCAGGCAAAACGGGTATTTACCTGCGCAGCTGCGATTGCAGAGCCCCTGAACTTGATTTCAGATGCAGGAACTACGCCGGGTATATCAGCCTCCAAACTTACCGGCGCACTGCTCAGGTATTCGCCCCACCACTCTCTTCCCGATTTCAATAGATTGTTCGTCTCCTGTTCGTGGTACCAGTAATCATCAAAAAAGTTGATCACCTTTCCAGAAGCTGCTACCAGATTTGCATTTCTGATTCGCAACCCCGCCTTTTGTCCAATATTCAGAAAATAGAAAGTAGTATCTGAATAGTAATTCAGCTGATGCCGCAACTCCGCTCTTACAGAATCGTAGGAAATAAGGTGCGGCCCTTCTGCGTAGAAGTAAACTACATCGCCATTGTCGAACCTGCCGTCTTCCTCTCCCTGAACAAGGATCGCACTTTCGGTGAGTCCGGATATTGGGGTTTCGTTTGATTGGGATAGCATCTCGCCGCTTGTGCCGAAAACCCGGATCTGCGAAGGGATTATCGTTGCTGGCTCAATGCCCATTTGACGCAACATTGTGAAATCAATCTTGTGAATACCTGTTTGCGTAACAGCAAGCTTGTACCATTCGCCGCTCGCCAGCACAGATTGCGCAAAGAGCGACATACCAGGCGAAATGCCCAGGTAAATAGAAACCGTGAACAGTAAGAATTTCAAATGATCAGCACGCTTCCACCAATGCATGGGCCGGTATTGTATATAGACGCTGTGAAGCTTTATCAGTGCAAAGTACCCGTGTTCTCCTCATCGTACCCCGCGTAAAAGTCCTGTTCTGAAAAACGAAGCTGGTACCCTCGTGAAGTTGCGCAAGTGCTATCCTGCCGGTATCTGCTGCCTGCTCATCATAACTCCGGAGTGCATTAAAAAGCAGCTGGTCTCCACCGGTAGAAGCAGCAGGGTTTTTAGCATAACGTACCAGATGCACCAGAATGTCTTCGGGGAAGATATTTTCGGTTAGTACAGGTTGAAGCAACACGCCGAATTCGTACTTCCATTCAGGGCCGTGCGGCGCAACCCGCTTCCTGAACTTCGTTTTATATTTATAATGAACTACGCAATGCGCAACCTCGTGCAGGTAAGTAACCAGGAAACTATACGGATTCAGGTTGGCATTAACAGTTATTTTTGGGATTAATCCGGGCTTGACTGTAAAATCACCCAGCCTTGTACGACGTGGCCTTGATAGTGAAAAAGCAAACTTGTGGTTATGAAATAGTTCGGCACAATAGCCGCTGGCGGCCGGGGGAACATGCAGGCCAAACGATATATTTTTCATCCTTAAATAAAAAAAGAAAAGCCCTATTTTCATAGGGCTTTTCCAAAATTTCGACTTGTACGTCTAATTACCTAACTGAGTCAGCAGCAGTTGAATCAGTAGCCATTGTATCAACAGCAGTTGTATCCATAGCAGGAGTTTCAACAGTTACAGCAGTAGTGTCAGCAGACTCGTCAGCTGGCTTGCTAGTACAAGAAGCGAAAGCTACCATCCCGGCAACAAACGCAAATGCAAAGAATTTTTTCATTTCTTGGGTGTAATTAAGGTTCGATGCAAAGGTAACAGGAATGCATTGAATATTCCTAAATTTTGAGATTGTATTTTTCCAAGAACTTAAAAATTCCTTAGAAAAAACTTCAATCTCTTTAGTAAGTCCAATATTTTCCTGGGTAATTATTAAACCTGCTCGGGCTTGGTGTTATAGGCATGCACGCAGGCAGCTATTTCGGGAAGTAGTTCTGGGTTTTGTTCAATTCCGTTTCCAACTACAATGACATCAGCACCCGAACCTAATGCGATATCTGCTTTCTCGTAAGAATTAATTCCGCCTCCAACTATAATGGGTGTATCTACTGCCTCGCGGACTGCAGCAATGATTTCACCGGGAACGGGGAATTGAGCGCCGCTTCCTGCATCAAGAAATATGTTTTTGAGTCCGAGGTACTCTCCCGCCATTGCTGTACAGGCAACGATGCCCGGCTTGTCGCGGGGTAGCGGTGTAGTTCCGCTGATATAAGAAACAGTTGTGAGCCTGCCGCTTTCCACAAGCATATAGCCCGTCGGAAGCACTTCAATGTTGCTGCGTTTTAACAGCGGCGCCGCGATAACATGTTGCCCGATGAGCAAATCTGCATTGCGGCCCGAAATAAGGGAAAGTAAAAGTATCGCGTCGGCAGACGGATCAATGTGCAGGCTGCTTCCCGGAAAGAGAATAGCCGGAATATCGGTGTATTCGTGAATTGCTGAGATCAGCTTATCAATGGCGTAATTGGTGATCAGGCTGCCTCCCACGAAAAAGAAGTCAACACCATGACCAGCCGCATATTCAAGGAATTTCGGAAATGTAGAAAGATTAACTTTATCTGGGTCTAAGAGAACAGCAAACGATTTCCTTTTTTCTGCTTTACGTGTCGAAAGGAGGTCTGCGATTTGATGCTTCGCTGTTTTCATTCAGTTCTTCGTTCGTCTTCAATTAAATGCTTCAGCTTATGCCGGGCCCAACCAATCGCCAGTGTCCAGGCCAAACTTTGAACGGCTTGTACAACCTGCGACTGTTTGGTTTCCTTTTTCAGCTTCTTATGGCTGATCAGGAGCAGTTCGTTGTCTCTTTCCTTTTGCCTGGCTTTTTCGAGCTCCCTTTCTTTGTCTTTTTTGGTTTTTGGCAAAAAAGCATTCATCACGACGAATGTAGTAGCCAGTACTCCACCAATTACCAGCGCCTGTTTGCCGTATGCAGTAGCATCTGTTTTAAGATCGCTCCACTGGCTTTCCAGCTTATCACGGTAGATCTCTGCGTCAAGCAGAAGATCATGCTTGGTTTTGTCAGTGTCTGACGAAAAAGGTTTGACTTTTACCGAAGAATCTATTGGAGTACTCATCTCATTACTGTTTAATGGTGCTCAGGGATTCAAAAGGAATCCAAAAATAGCAATTCAAGATTATTTATCAGCTAATATGTGGCTAAAAGCTTGGTCACTCTTTGTCGCCCATGAAACGAACGAGAACCGAGCGGATCATTTGAACAAACTTTTCTCTCCATACAATCCAGATAATCAGTTTGATAACAAATACGCCAAGCAAAATCAGGTATCCCAGGTAATCACTGTCCAACCACCTGTTCAGGAAGGTACCCAGCAAAATAACGATTAGTATCAGGATCGTCAATGCAATGCAAAGAATCAGCGCACCATATACCGCCATTACAGCGGCCCGCTCGATCTTATCCCTGGTTTCAATTTTAAATAAATCGATACGTGTCTCGAAATACTTAAAAAGCGTGTCTTTAATCTCCTCTAGTTGACTTAGCATAATCAGTAGTTTTCAAATCATGTGTATCCATTTACGACCTGATTTGCAGGTCGTTCATACACTAATCCAAAAACATACCAAGAATCGAGGAAACCAGTGAAACTACCAGCCCAAAGAAAAGAGCAGAGATGAAGCCGCTCACGACAAATCCGTCTACCAGAACGCTGGCGAGATAAATAATGAACACGTTAACGACAAAATAGAACAGTCCCAGGGTAAGAATGGTAATGGGGAGCGCGAGTATCTGCAGGATTGGCCTCAGGAATGTATTAAGGATTCCAAGGACGATCGCTACGATAACAGCAGTTGTAAAACTTTCAACCAAAACCCCGGGAATTAAATTGGCACCGACGAGCACTGCCAAAGTACTGATTACAAGTCGTAGGAGTAATTTCATTCGGTATGCTATTATTGGTGACGGCTACGAAGTACGTCAATTACCTCATCTAAGTCAATGTTTTTTTCCTCCAGAAGAACCAGCAGGTGAAAGAGCAAATCGGACACTTCATTTTTGAAAAGATCCACATCATCGTCTTTGGCTTCGATCACAACTTCGACTGCTTCTTCGCCTACTTTCTGTGCGATCTTGTTGATCCCACGCTTAAAAAGGCTGCTGGTGTAAGACTCTTCAGAGGGATTATTTTTTCGCTCCCTGATTACTTTCTTTTGAAGGTAGTTGAGAAAAAACGCCTCCCCTATTCGGGCATCCTGACTATTTTTTTCCCCAAAACAGGTATCTGCGCCTGTGTGGCATGTTGGACCTGCCGGAGTGGCTTTAATCAGCAATGTATCGCCATCACAATCCGCTATGATCTCGTTGATAAAAAGGAAATTTCCAGACGTTTCACCCTTCGTCCATAAACGCTGCTTGCTGCGACTGAAGAACGTGACGGTACCTTCCGCTTTTGTTTTTTCAAGCGCTTCCTTGTTCATGTAGCCAAGCATCAGCACCTTGTCTGTATGAACATCCTGGATGATCACGGGTACCAGCCCGTCGGGTGACTTATCAAAGTCGATGGTAGAAAAGTTATCGTTCATTTCGTCTGGTTTATCTTGTCAATCTAATAGGAAGTTGCCTATCGCTCAAATAGGCTTTCAGATCGGGAATATCAATTTCCCTGAAATGAAAAATACTTGCCGCGAGCCCGGCGTCGGCCTTGCCTGTGGTAAATACATCGTAGAAATGCGCCATATCTCCTGCTCCGCCGGAGGCGATCACCGGAATGTTCGCGTTACCTGAAATCGTAGCAGTTAGTTTAAGTGCAAAACCATTCTTGGTACCATCGGTATCCATAGAGGTCAGCAGAAGCTCGCCAGCTCCCCGGTCTTCCACTTCTTTCGCCCAGGGAATTGTCCTCAGCTCGGTCGGCTTGCGGCCTCCGTGTGTGTGGACAATGTGTTCCTTGCCGTTTTCAGTGTCTATATAACGTGTATCAATCGCTACTACAATGCATTGACTGCCAAATTCAAGCGAAAGTTCATTGATCAGGTCCGGATTACGTACTGCTGCGGAATTGATTGAAACCTTATCAGCTCCTGCGTGCAGCAATGCGGATACATCTGCAATCGACGAAATTCCGCCTCCAACTGTAAAAGGTATATTAATGGTTTGCGCAACGCGTTTCACCAGCTCAATGAATGTGGAGCGCCCATCAATCGTGGCAGTGATATCCAGGTAAACCAGTTCATCGGCACCCTGAGCTGCATACAATGCACCGAGTTCGACTGCATCGCCCGCATCACGCAGATTTACAAAATTGACTCCTTTTACAGTTCTGCCGTCTTTTACATCCAGGCAGGGGATAATCCGTTTAGTTAACATATCGTATCAGGCGGAGAAGCGCATTAGTTCGGCGAGACTGATCCTGTTTTCATAGATCGCCTTTCCGATAATTACGCCGTAAATGTTCATTTCAGCTAATTTTTCAACATCTTCAATGCCGCTGATCCCTCCGCTCGCGATGATGTGAAGACCGGGACATTTATCCTGAAGATTTTTATAAAGGTCAAACGAAGGTCCTTGCAGCAAACCATCTTTCGCCACATCGGTACTGATCGTATACTTCACTCCTTTTTCAACATACTCTTCTACGAAATCGTAAACCCAGATCGCAGTACCTTCTTCCCAGCCGCTTACAGCAACTTTTTCATTCTTTGCATCAGCTCCCAAGATGATCTTATCACCGCCATAAGTTTTTAACCAATCTTCAAAGACCTCAGGTTTCTTCACTGCGATACTGCCGCCTGTTACCTGCTTTGCCCCGCTTTCGAAAACAACCCGAAGATCAGCATCGGATTGTACACCGCCACCAAAGTCGATGTGCAGACTGGTTTTGGATGCTATGGTTTCAAGTACTTTCCAATTGACGACTTTTTTAGCTTTTGCACCGTCGAGATCCACCAAATGCAGCCGCTTTAATCCCGCATCCTCAAACTGCAATGCAACTTCGAGTGGATTCTCGTTGTAGATTTTCTTTTGCCCGTAATCACCCTGCGTGAGGCGCACGCATTTACCTTCTATCAGATCAATGGCGGGTATAATTTCAATCATGCTCGGAGTGGTTATGATTAGAGTTTCAGGAAGTTTTCGATGATCTGCTGACCTGCATTGCCGCTGATCTCGCAATGGAACTGCGCAGCGAAAAAGTTATCCTTGTGCAGCATTGCGCTGAATGGAAAAGCATAATCGCAGGTGGCTACCGTATACTCGCAAACCGGCGCTGCGTAGCTGTGCACAAAGTACATAAATGCATTGTCGGGAATGGCGTTGGTCAGCGGGGTTTTGTAATCAGATATATTGTTCCAGCCCATGTGCGGCACTTTCATACCGGCAGTAGTTGGAAACCTTTTTACATCCACATCAAAAATCCCCATACAGGTAGTGTCGTTTTCTTCCGAATGCCGGCACATCAGCTGCATTCCTACACAGGTACCGAAAACTGGCTGCTTCAATGTAGGAATAAGCTTGTCCAGACCGGTCTGCCGGAGATAGTTCATGGTGGTGCTCGCCTCCCCTACGCCCGGGAAAATAACCTTGTCCGCTGTGGTGATTTCGTCAACCTCATCGGTGTAAATGTAATCTGCACCGAGCCGGTCGAGTGCGTACATCACCGACTGCACATTTCCTGCATTGTATTTAATAATTACGGTTTTCATCCGGTTATACTGTTGGAAAAGAATAAAAAAAGCCCGATTAGAAAATCGGGCTTCCGGGGATACTATGTATTCAACCTTATTACAACACTACTTGCAAAAACATATCACCCAAGACGACCGAAAGCCAGATGGCTATGATGAAAATGATGATATGTTTCAGCGATTATCATGTCACAAATGTAAGGAAAAATGTTATTGATGTTGCCGCTCTACGTAAAAATTGCATTAAAATTTGCTTAGAGAATTCTTCGTACCTTGCGATCGAAAATGGCATTTTACCATCATGAAACTATTCATTTCACGTCTCTTTTTCA
Source organism: Dyadobacter crusticola DSM 16708 (assembly GCF_000701505.1). Taxonomy (GTDB): domain Bacteria; phylum Bacteroidota; class Bacteroidia; order Cytophagales; family Spirosomataceae; genus Dyadobacter; species Dyadobacter crusticola. Next base: position 73,842 of record NZ_KL370788.1, read on the forward strand.
TTCTGTTTACATTGACCACTTCACACGCCATGGCACAGTCTGACGATCTGGCCGGTAAGCTTTTCAAAGCACACCCTACCTACCGCGAAGCAGCGCTGACACAACGAAGGTTTAAACAAAAAGATATCCTTCCTTTGATTTCAAAGCGGCAGGGTAATAATATGTACGTGATTGAAAAGGTCGGAGAATCCTTCGAAGGCCGCACGATCCAGATGATCAAAGTAGGTACCGGCAAAAAAAAGGTACTGCTCTGGACGCAAATGCACGGAGACGAGCCTACTGCCACGATGGCGAGTTTTGATATATTTAACTTTCTCGAAGGCAAAAACGACGGGTTTGACAGCTTCCGGAAAGAACTCCTCGAAAAAACCACTTTGTACTTCGTACCAATGCTAAACCCCGATGGCGCCGAGAGATACCAGCGCCGCACTGTCCAGGGCATTGATATGAACCGCGACGCTGCCGCCCGACAAACTCCCGAAGCTGCAATATTGAAAGGTTTGGTAGATAAGCTGAAACCCGATTATGGTTTCAATCTCCACGACCAGAGCCCGCGCTACTCGGCAGGCAGAAGTCCGAAAGTGGCTACGATTTCATTTCTGGCGACATCTTACGACTACGAACTATCTATCAACGACGTGCGCCAGCGTTCCATGCAGCTGATTGTTGGAATGAATAAGATCTTACAGAAGTACATTCCGGGCCAGGTAGCACGGTACTCTGATGATCACGAACCGCGCGGGTTTGGTGATAATGTACAAAAATGGGGAACTACGCTCGTGCTTATCGAGTCGGGAGGTTATGTGGGCGATCCTGAGAAACAGTTTATCCGGAAGCTGAACTTCATGGCGATATTGTCTGCATTGGGAAAAATCGCTGACAACTCACTCACCAAAGAGAACCGGGAAGATTATTACAAAATACCTGAAAACGGTCGCTGGGTGTATGATCTCGTGGTGAGAAATGCGACAGTGCGCCAGTCCGGGAAATCTTTCACAGCCGATTTAGGGATTAACCGCAATGAGGTAAGCTACTCGAATGCGACCAAGTTTTTTTATTACAGTAAAATAGAAGATTTCGGCGACCTGCATCCGCAATACGGCAGTCAGGAACTGGATGCGAAAGGATATACAATTGAAAAAGGCAAAGTATACCCTACTGCCTACAAAAACGTGAGCGAGATCAGCAAGCTGAATGCATTAAACCTGCTTCGCGAAGGATATACGTATGTGCGACTCGCCCCGGATGCGACCACGCGCGCAGCTGGCCTCTATTTCACCACAACCCCGCTACATATTCTCCGCAGCGGTCAGCCTATACCTTCAGGAACGCCCGGCCTTGGAAATACTGCGACTTTCATACTCAAAAAAGGCGGTAAAGTAAGGTACGCCGTAATCAATGGGTTTGTTCATGATCTTGACAATTTCGGTGTAGAGAAGGGACAGGGAATTGTGGAATGACACACTGATTTATAACAAAAAAGACCGGAGACATACGTTTCCGGCCTTTTTAAATTCTGACACCAATTATATAAGACTATTATTTCTTCAAAGAGTAATCAGTATTCTGAGGATCGAAGTTTGCCCATCCCTCAGTCCAGTCAGTTGTACTGAATGCACCTGCGTAAGTAGTCGCTTCGAATCCAGCAGGCAATGTAGTTCCGCCAGTCAGAAGAGGAGAACCTGCCTGTGGCAATACAGCTGGTTTCGCCGAAATCGAATTGAAACCCGCTGGCAACAATAAGCTTGCAACAGTTGAAACGCTGTTCTTAGCACCTGAATTGAATTCAGCCGAAGTAAGTCCTTCCACCGCGCCATTTGATTGTGTACCGCTCAAAGCCACATGTACACCTTCCAGTTTCAACAGACCGCCTGTAAAGTTTGGCAAAGAAGGAGCTTCAACGCGAACACCTGAACGAGGCCATTCGCCAGTGAATACACTGTTGTAAATAGAGATTGCAGAGTTACGACGAATCCTAGCACCAGAAGCGAATTTACCGTCAACTGCACCAGGTGCCATTGCTACTGTAACGTTTGCAAATTTGCCGGTAGTCTGAGGTGTAGCATTTGTTCCATTTGCATCGTTATCTGATTCAAATGCGTTTGAATCACCAGCCTGGTCAGCAATAGCCGGGTCACGGATGATCAGACCGTATTGTACCATTCCGCTGAAACCATTGTCAGTATCAAAATCATCGTCAAGACCACGGTAAGAGATCAGGTGCTTTGCATTCACACTGCCACCGAACCACTCGAATGAATCATCGCCACCGAATGAGCATTGTACATATTCGATCTTTGTTCCTGAACCAACACCACCCATTGTAAGGCTGTTGATCTCCTTGTTGGAAGCATAAGCAATACCAGCGAATTCGATACGAACATATTTCAGCTCACCAGAATTATCCGCAACCTCGGTGCCTCCAAACTCAGTAAGTTCTTCTCCTTCAACCACAGCCGGAGTTTTGTTTACCGGTGCTTTTCCAAGGATTACCAATCCACCCCAGTCACCAGCTCTTCTTGAACCAGCTGCTTCATTGGATGTGAAAACGATAGGCTGCGTTGCAGTTCCAACCGCTACGATCTTTGCGCCTCTTTTTATAAAAAGTGCTCCTTTTGATTCTTTATCACCTTTAATGATTGTTCCAGGCTGAATATTAAGCGTTGCGCCGTCTTCTACATATACAAATCCTGTGATCAGATATTGCTTGTCAGAAGTCCAATTGGTATTTGCTGTGATACTTCCTTTAACTGTAACCATTTCAGTTGCACCAGGAACTTCTATTATCGGATCCGGATCATCGTCGTTACAGGCTGAGAACCCAGTGACTAATAATCCTATCATGAGGATATTCAATAATTTACCTAACTTTTTCATAAAATGAATTGATTTGATTGACTTAATTGGTTGCTATGGTGACTAGAATTTGTAAGAAATGCCGACGGTAGTATAAGATCCGCGACGGAAAGACTGGTAAGGATCATCGATGTCTGTTATTTTTCCGTCGAGGTTGCTATCCTGGGTAAGTCTGAACCTTTGATTCAGAATGTCCTGAATTCCCGCTTTAAATTCGAGGTGAGGACCTAGTGCCTTGATGATGTTAAAGTCGAGCACGTTGCGTGGCTGTTCATAAACCGTGGGCTGCACTTCATTATCACCTACCAGGAATATCCTTCTTCCCACCACATTGTAAAGCAGGTTCACCTGCCATCCGCGGTTCACATCATTATAATAAAGCCCTGTGTTGATAAGGTAAGGCGACTGCCCCTGCAGCTGGCGGTTTTCTTCCTGACCTGCGAAGCCTGTTAATACATCACTTTTGATTACAGAAGCATTGAGAACCAATGTAATATTGTCTACAAGCGAAGAAGTAGTCAGGTTTTTCAGTGATTTTCTTACTTCTATTTCCCCTCCTACTGCATAAGCTTCTTCCGCATTATCAACGGAGAATGTTACGCCTGAGCCTGAATAGCGGATCCTTGACTCAATAGGATCCTTAAAATGCTTGTAAAACCCGGCTACCGAAATCACTTCTCCTTCACTTGGATAGAACTCGTAGCGAAGATCTGCGTTCTGGATCGTTGGCGTTTTCAGGTTGGGGTTACCTACGCGGGACACGTCAAATGCAAAGTCATAGTAGGTAAACGGAGCCAGCTCGCGGAATTCAGGTCTGTTGAGTGACATGGTGTAAGCTACACGCAGCAACGATTTCTCGGTAAAATTGTAAGCAAAGTTCGCCGAAGGCAAAAAGCGAAGGATCGGATTATTTACATCCACACGCGCTCCATTTCCTCTGAGCTGGCTTTGCAGTTGCTGGCGGTTATGTTCGGCACGCAATCCGAATGAACCGTTAAATTTCGGTGTAAAAGGGAAGTAAGATCCGATATAACCAGCTAGAAGCGTATTCTGTGCGTTATATCTGTCATCCGTATTCGTTCTTTCCCCATAATGAAGCCTGTCCGCCCGAATGTTTTCCGGGCTGAACAACTGCGCTGCCGGCAATCTCATGATCTCAGCAGGAATGCCACCCGGATTATTGACATTAAACCAGCGCGCATCAAAAGATCTGTCTTTATATTCTCCAAAAATTCCGGCGCGAAGCTTGATCTGCATGTTTTCCTCGCCTTCGTATCTGCTACGCTCAATGCGGTGCTCGCCGTCGACCCGGAAAGAAGATGCAAGTTCTTTTAATGAGGAATAAAAACGTGCACCACGTGTCAAGCTCGCATTGCTGCCGGGTACCACCTCCACTGTAAATGGATCATTGGTTCCGATGTTGCGGCTTGTTACAAAACGTCTGAAATCAGGTTCGTCGCGGTTAGTATAACCAAAAGCGCCGGTCCATTTCAATGTATTTGCTTCAGACAATTCGTGGGTTCCGCTCAGCTGGCCTGTATAAATGCTTTTAGATTCATACCGGAACGCGTAATTCTGCACATCCCGCTCATTATCGCGACTAAAGCCCTGACGGAACGTCGTTTCTTTACTACTCAACTGGTTGAACAAATTCCTGAACTCAATCTTATGCTGCGGGTTGAATATCAGGCCCCAGTTTGACATTACACCCAAACGCACATTTTGCGCATAATATTGATCGTTATAGCTCGTCTCGATCTGCGAATCCTGCGTGTTCGTGTTGAATGCAAGGTAGCGGTACTGACTCATTGGCGTCGACTGGTTTGCACTCGTGTAGCTGACGTTATTAAATGTCGTCAGGCGGAGCCTTCCCAGATCCATGCTGTTGTTATAACCCAGCGACACACGCAAATCAGGCGCTACGCTTTTGGTATACGTATCTACAAATGTTGGCAGATTGCGGAATGCATTGAATGTTGCCTCTGTGGGCTGAGTAGCATTGGTGGATCTTGCAGTCGGAAATACCGAAGGCAATCTGCGGTCACCTGCGCCAAAACCGATCCAGTCCAGCGACGATCCTCTGTGATCCAAAACATTACGAAAAGTAGTTCCTACCCTGAAACCAGGAGAGATTGCTACTGTAAAGCCATTTGCGTCAGGGATTGTTTTGGTATAAATCTTGATAACCCCACCCGCAAACTCGCCTGGAAGCTCGGGCGCGCCTGATTTAAAGATCAGCATTCTGTCGATAGCGGCACTTGGGATCAGATCAAATGAGAAAGACTTTACGTCAACTTCTGTTGAAGGCGTGATCGCGTCATTGAGCATTACTGTATTATAACGCTCGTTCAAACCGCGGATGATTACAAACCTATCGTCCTGAATAGAAACACCAGGCACACGACGGATTACCTGTGAAGCGTCCCTGTCCTGCGACCGCTGGATCTGTTGAGCAGAAATACCAACCGCGATCTGTTCTGCTTGTTTGATCTCGGTGATCACCGAAACGTCTGTGAAAGTCTGACGCTGTCCTACGATCTTTACTTCCGTCAGGTTAGCAACATCTTCTTCTAGTGTAGTGTTGATTAAAACCGTCTGGTTTGGATAAACTGTAACCTCAATTTCTTTTGCTTTGTAAGAAACGTAGGTCAAAACCACTGTCTGCTTTCCAGTAGGAATATTTGGCAGATCAAACTTGCCGTCCATGTCAGACGAAGCACCGACTGGCGGGGTACTGCCTTTCAAAACTACACTTGCACCGATAACCGGTTCTTTGGATTGTGCGTCAACGATTGTTCCTTTAATGGAACCTGTCTGTGCGAAGGCCGCAGAGGCCGAGAGAAGAAGGAGGAGAAACGATAAAAATTTTGATGTCATGTTGTGTCAGAATATTTTTCCAGCACAAAACTACCCCGGCTACATTACTCCCAGATTTCTCCAATGTTATGTAATTGTTAACAGTAAAAATTCGCAACTATATGATAATGAAAACAATATTTGGTAGTTACTTGAAAACAAGTTTAAATAATAACATTAGCGTAGTTCTTTTGGGAAGATAAATTGGTTTCATGTTACGAATACAATATCATTCGAAATGATTTACTTTGTCTTGACAATTAAATGTCATGATTTACTAATCTTAATCCTACTGAATGTCCGAATTCCAAGCTTACCTGCAATTAGGTTTTGAACACATTACAGATGCCAACGGCTACGATCACATTTTGTTCATCATGGCGCTTTGCACTATCTACACCTTAATTGACTGGAAAAAGGTAATTATCCTCGTCACTGCTTTCACGATCGGACATTCCGTGACGCTGGCTCTGGCTACGCTGGGGCTTGTCAACATTGATCCCGCCTGGATAGAGCTCCTGATCCCCGTTACTATTGTGATCACCGGCGTCCTGAATTTCTTTTACAAAATCCCAAAGGGCTCTTTCGGCAAAAAGGAAGAGAACTCCACGGCGAGGTACGGACTTGCACTGTTTTTCGGTCTAATTCACGGGTTGGGTTTTTCAAACTACCTCCGTGCATTGCTCGGCAAGGAAGCCTCCATTTTTAGCCCGCTGCTTGGGTTCAATGTCGGACTTGAACTGGGTCAGCTGATCATCGTTTTTGTGATCCTCTCCATTGCTTTCGTGGTCATTGAAATTTTGCGTGCGCAGCGGCTGAGCTGGATCCACATTCTTTCAGGGATTATTGTGGGAATGGCCTTTTCGCTTATTCTGAACAATGAGCTCTTTGTCAGCCTCACAGGCAGCGGCACCGAATAATGAGAATTTATTACATCTGAATAACCAATTATGAGAAAACTCCTGCTCCCGTTACTTTTCCTGCTGGTTTCTGTGACCTCCTATAGTCAGCAGCTGCCAAGTTCCGCCAACTACCAGTACAACGACCGCTTCGAACAGCTCGGACCAATGCTGCCGACTCCGAACTCGACGCGTGCAGCTTCCGGTGCGCCGGGCCGCGAGTACTGGCAACAACGCGCCGACTACGATATCAAGGCTGAACTCGACGACGACAAACGCCGCATTATCGGTTCGGAAACAATTACCTTTTACAACAATTCTCCCGACGACCTGAAATATATCTGGCTGCAACTGGACCAGAACCTTTTCAAAAAAGACGGTATTGCAGCAATGTCACGCACAGGTGCGATCAATGAGAAGGGAATGACAACCGGCCAGCTGGCCAATCTTAACAATGGAAGAGGCTCTTCGCTGGATCCGGAAGTTGAGTATGGCTACAACATTACTGCTGTGAAAGACAAAGCAGGTAAGGCGCTTCCGTACAAAATCAATGGCACTATGATGCGCATTGACCTTCCGGCGGTAATGAAGCCGGGTACCAACTTCGTTTTTGGGGTAGATTGGAATTACAACATTACTGAGTACTACGGTCGCAGCGGATATGAGTTTTTCCCAAAAGACGGAAATGCCAACTACTTCATCGCGCATTGGTTTCCGCGCCTTGCTCCCTATGACGATGTAAATGGCTGGAACCACAAACAGTTCCTCGGCCAGGGAGAATTTGCATTGATCTTCGGTAACTATAAAGTCGCCATTACAGTACCCGCCGACCACGTAGTAGCAGCTAGCGGCGAATGCCAGAACTATGCTCAGGTATTGACAGCGACACAAAAGCAGCGTCTTAAAAAAGCCGAAACATCGAAGACCCCGGTTTTGATCGTAACCCAGGCCGAAGCAGAAAAGGCGGAAAAGCGGGAAAACAAAAATCCGGGCAAGAAAACCTGGATTTACAAAGCTGATAATGTGCGCGATTTCGCCTTCGCAAGCAGCCGGAAGTTTATCTGGGATGCAATGCAAAGCGACGTGTATAAAAGCGGCCGCAAGATCTGGTGTATGTCCATTTACCCGAAAGAAGGAAATCCGCTTTGGGAACAGTATTCTACGCGGGCAGTGGAGCACACTTTGAAATCTTATGGAGCACGCACATTTGAATACCCCTACCCTGTTGCGATCTCGTGTCACTCAGTGGCAGGCGGTGGAATGGAATATCCGATGATTAGCTTTAATGGTGGTCGGCCCGAAGAAGACGGGACTTACAGCGAAGCGGTGAAGTATGGGATGATCGGCGTGATCATTCACGAAGTGGGCCACAACTTTTTCCCTATGATCGTCAATTCCGACGAGCGTCAATGGGCGTGGATGGACGAAGGTTTGAATACCTTCTGCCAATACCTGGCTGAAAAAGAATGGGATTACAACTTCCCGACCCGCCGCGGCGAGCCTAATCAGATTACAGATTATATGTCGTCGGACAAATCGGTACTAACCCCGATTATGGCTTCTGCGGAGAATGTGATCGGACTGGGACCGAATGCTTACGGAAAACCTGCAACTGCATTGAATATCCTGCGTGAAACGGTAATGGGCCGCGAGCTTTTCGATCACGCATTCAAGGAATACGCCAACCGCTGGCGCTTCAAAAGCCCTACACCGGCTGACTTTTTCCGCACCATGGAAGACGCATCGGGAGTTGACCTCGACTGGTTCTGGAAAGGCTGGTTTTATGGAACCGAGGCTGTTGACCAGGATTTGGTGAGTGTGGATTGGTTCAGCATTGATACTCAAAATCCGGATATCGAAAAAGAACTCGCCCGCCAGGAATTTGCGCGCAAGCAAAATACAATAAGCAAAATCCAGGATGCAAAAGCCAAAGGCGAAACTGTGGTAGCCCAGGATTCAAGCATGGCAGATTTCTATAACCGTTACGATCCATTCAAGGTAACGGCGGCTGACAAGCAAAGATATGAGCAGTACCTGGCTTCGCTTTCGGAAAGTGAGCGAGCATTGATCCAGCAGAATACCAATTTTTATACACTTTCGGTAAAAAACAAAGGTGGGTTACCGATGCCTGTAATTGTTAAAATGGGCTTTGAAGATGGCACTGACTCGGTTGCAGTATTCCCAGCGGAAATCTGGCGTTTCAACGACCAGCAGATCAACAAGGTAATCTCTACCAAAAAGAAGGTGGTTCAATGGACGCTCGATCCTTACCAGCAGATTGCGGATATCGATACCGAGAACAACTCATTCCCGCGCGTTTCCAAGCCAACCCGCTTCCAGATCTACAAACAGCAGAGCAGAAAAACACCTAACCCGATGCAAATGGAAGGTGTCGGAGCCGGAAAAGTCAGCACGGATCCGAAGAAGTAAGCTTAGTTTTTTATCCACATAAAAGTCCGTTCCGGCCACTTCGCCAGAGCGGACTTTTTTTATGCAATTTCAAAATTCATTCTATGTAATTTCAAAGTTTGATCTATGTAATTTCAAAATAGAAGTTATGTAATTTCAAAGTTTGATTAGATTAGGGACTGACATTCAAGTAAATATAAATTGATGTCTTCTAACCAAACCTACGTAGAAAGGGATGTTACTGACCGAACATTTCAAAGGAATGAATTTCTTCAATGAGGTAAGTAACGGCCTTGCGGGTACTAAAACGCTTATCTACGGCGGAGATCAAGATCAGAAAAGAACAGACTATTCCGTGCTGGGCTGGCGCAACATTTAACTGAAACCGAAACCATGAACATCGTAATACTTGACGGATATACATTGAACCCAGGCGATCTGGATTGGGCGCCTATTTTGGAGTTGGGCAATGTTGAAATATACGACCGTTCCAGGCAGGAAGAGATTGTGGAGCGGGCCAGCGATGCAGATGCGATTCTGGTAAATAAGGTAGTATTATCAGCTGCCACGCTATCCCAATTACCCAGGTTGAAGTACATTGGCGTTACTGCCACCGGGTATAATAATATCGATATGGAGGCGGCTAAAAAGCAGGGTATTGTTGTCACCAATGTAAAAGCATACAGTTCCGCGTCGGTTGCCCAGCAAACTTTTGCATTGCTACTCGCGCTCGTCAACCGGGTTGAAACGCACAGCCAAAGCGTTTTTGCAGGAGAATGGGCGTCGTCACAGGATTTCAGCTACTCCAAATCGCCGCTTATTGAACTGGCTGGTAAAACAATGGGACTGATCGGCTTAGGAGATATTGGTTCGAATGTGGCCAGAATCGCACTTGCTTTGGGTATGCGGGTTATCGCTTACAGAAAGCACCCACAGCCGGTAGAAGGAATTGAAATGGTTTCACTGGAAACGCTTTTTGAAAGTAGCGATGTAGTAAGCCTGCATTGCCCCCTGACTGAGGAGACCAGAGAGATTGTCAACAAAAACAGTTTGGCATTGATGAAAAACAGCGCGCTGATCCTCAATACCGGCCGCGGCCCGCTGATCAATGAATCTGACCTGGCCGAAGCGTTGACAAACGGGATTATCGCCGGAGCCGGTCTCGATGTGCTTTCGGAAGAGCCGCCCAAAAGCACTAATCCATTGTTATCGGCGTCAAATTGTGTGATCACACCGCATGTGGCCTGGGCTACGTTCGAGGCGCGGCAAAGGTTGATGCAGTTAACTGCGGAGAATTTACGGGGCTTTCAGAGCGGTGAATCAAAGAATGTAGTTTCCTGAGCTACTTCTTTTTGGTCTTCCTTGCCTTTTTCGATTTGCCGGACTTCTTCTTCTTTTTCCCCCACTTGTTTTTCATGGCCGAATAGGATTTTTTGCTAACCGTCTTTTTGCTTTTTGACCGCGCTATACCTTTCTTTTTTCGTGCATTGATGTTGTTAACAAGCGAGTTTTTCACTCCGAGCTTGTTCTTTTTTGTATTATGTTTCTTTTTCCCGGCCATGTTCTCAGGTTTGAAAAGCTCACGTTAAATTCCCATGCCGCGTGCCTGGGACAGTTTTTGTACAGTGTGGTTTTCAGGTTAATTTTGTTTACTAAAATTCAGATTAAAGCTCTTCCACTTGAATAACCGACTCGCTATCGTATTATCGGTGCTGTTTCACCCACTGATCCTCACTACTTACCTGTTTGCTTTATTATTCCTGCTTTCCCCGGACCTCGTTGGCGTCAGCGCATTTGAATTTCCTGCGCTGGTCAGCTTACTGACACTTTTGTTCTTGAACACCTTCGTTGCACCAGCGGTAGTTACCTACTACTTTATGAAAATGGGGGTGATTACAAATTTGTATGTCGACGACGTGAATGAGCGGCGGTTGCCTTATCTGGCGACGGTTATCATTTATGGACTGGCCACTTACCTGTTTGGCTGGCAATTGCAGCCGGTTGGAGAAATGGCGCCCCAGATATCCGTGATACTTGCCAGCGTAACCTTGTCGCTGGTGATCGTTACCTGTGTAAGCTACTTCTGGAAAATCAGTGCGCATGCAACAGGAATTGGCGGTATGATCGCCCTGCTGGCGGGATTAATGATCCGCTTCGACGAGGCGGCTTTGCTCAATCCATTGCTTATCGCGATCTTGCTCGCAGGCCTACTGCTAAGTGCCCGTTTGCAACTGAATGCACACAGTCCCGGACAGGTTTTCGCGGGATTTCTATGCGGCGTACTGGTGAGCAGCCTGACTGTCTATTTTTACTTCTGATCCAAAAGTCTTGGTCCCATGTACGAAAACATCCTCTTTACCGAAGAAAATGGCATTGCGCGACTGAGCCTTAACCGGCCTGAGGTATACCACGCCCTGAACCCGCGGCTCATGCAGGAAATAGCAGCGGCTATCACCAAAGTAGCATCAGACGACCGGATCCGCGTATTAATCATTACCGCGGAAGGCGACAAGGCATTTTGCTCGGGCGCAGATCTGAAAGAAACCCTGGAAGCCGGTAACACGGCAGAACAGCTGCTGAAAGACCATTACGAACCAATGATCAATGCGGTACGCGAACTTCCCAAGCCTGTAATATGCAGGTTAAATGGGCTTGCTGTGGGCGCGGGTTGCTCTTTGGCGTTGGCTTGTGACATCGTGATAGCCAATGAAGAAGCCTACCTGAGCCTCGCATTTGTACAAATCGGCTTAATGCCCGACGCAGGCCTCACATTCTTCTTACCAAGACTAATCGGAATGGCGAGAACCTTTGAACTGGCGTCAACTGGCAGGAAAGTGCCGGCGAAGGAAGCAGTTGCACTCGGCTTGATCAATAAGGCGGTACCAGCTGTTGCGCTTGATGAAGAAGTAGACAAGCTGGCCCTCTTTTACGCCACAGCTCCTACCCTCGCGATCGGCACAATGAAGAAAGTCTTAAACGAATCTTCCCATTCGGATCTGGCGCGCATGCAGGAACTTGAAAGAGTTAACCAGGAGATCTTATTCCAAAGTGCAGATTGCCGCGAAGGAATTACAGCTTTCTTGCAGAAAAGAAAGCCTGATTTTCAGGGCAAATAGCCTCTTACAGATTTTAATGCAAGATTTTATTTATAAATATGCTTGTATAATAACACGTCATACCTATCTTTGCAGTCCGATTACGGAAGGGTTTCGTAGCTCAATTGGATAGAGCACCTGACTACGGATCAGGAGGTTTGGGGTTCGAATCCCTACGAGACCACTTGAAGGTCAAAAGCATCTGAGAAATCAGGTGCTTTTTTATTTACTAACAGAATGACTACGGATCAGGAGGTTTGGGCCGGGCGGCCGGTGCCGTTC
>NZ_KL370788.1:86663-164861 GCF_000701505.1 Dyadobacter crusticola DSM 16708
CGGATCAGGAGGTTTGGGCCGGGCGGCCGGTGCCGTTCGAATCCCTACGAGACCACTTAAACCAGTATAGAACCCACGCAAAAATCAAGAATGCGTTTTTGCTACCGAGCCCGGACTAACTAGTAGTTTCTTTCCGGCAGGCTTACGGTATTCCACCAGAAATGGCATAAATCTTTAAAGTACGAAGCCGATTTAGTGAGGTCTTCCGTTTTAACCATATATCCATTAGCGCCAACTGCATAACTCTCTTTTATATCCTGCTGGCGACCAGAGGAGCTAAATACGATGACAGTAGCTGGTGGCTTCTTATGCAATGCAAAAAAACGCCTGATCCAGCCCAACAATTCCAGCCCTTCTTTTTTCGTAGGCAAATACAGGTCGAGAATAATCAATTCGGGCATGGACGGCCATTCACCTGCCCTTGCATTTAAAAAGTCAACTGTGTGTTCCTGATCAACCATTCTGATAATGTTCACATCTGGCAAAGTTCTATCAAGGCTGTGCTTAATTAGTTTCCAGTGATCATCATCGTCTTCGATAAACAGGATACTTTCTCCCTTTAATTTTTTTGAAAGTATCGGGCTACTTGATACATGCTGATAATGATGTAAAAAACAGATGTTAATATCTTGCACCATCTGCTCGAACTCCAGTACAGATACCGGTTTGGTGATAAAAGCATTTATTCCCTCTTCATAAGCCCTTAAAACCAGCCGCTGGTCCGCTGTAGTGGAGATCATCACAACCGGGATATGCATTGACACTGGATTGGCTTTAATAAGTGCAAGTGCCTCAAGCCCGCTCATTCGGGGCATATTCATATCCATCAAAATCAAAGAAGGACCATTGCCTTCGCATGGCCGTCCAAAGACTTTAACCAGATCTTCTCCATTATTGATTTCAATGATGCTGATGCCTTCTATAACGCTTTGGAGCGCTTCCCGCATAAGCATCCGGTCGTCATCATCGTCATCGACCAGGTACACCGTTTTTATCTCCTTCATTAGACAATAGCATTTTCATTGCAGAGTTTGTTGTATTACTTTTTCTTACTTGCATTAACCGGAAGCTCATAGAAAGGCAACATAGCTGGTAATAACATTGCAGTATTTCCTTGCTGCCATCATCATGGCTGATACTCCACATCGGGGCAAAAGGAAATCGAAACTCCCCGTTAGGCTGTATGGTGAATAGGTAACCGGACGCGGAACAGGGTACCCCTGCTTTTTACACTTTCAATATCAAGATTGGCATCCAGCATCTCACACAGCCGCTTGACGATCTGTAAACCAACGCCTTCACTCTTGGTAGCATGGTTGGTAATTTGAGCAAGTTGATCTGCCGACGGTATTTGAGGGATGCCTTCTGGCAAAACAACTACTGGTTCCGCCTGGTCTAGCCCCATTACGCTTGCTGGTTCGACTGTCGGCCGAAGCTGCTCCCGGAAAACACCTGTTAAGTTATCGGGCAAACCGGGTCCAGAATCCTGGATGCTGAATATCCAGCGGTAGTCTCCTTCCGTTGACCAAGAAACTGAAACGATCGAGGGGTGCTGGGGACTTGACGGGGTATATTTTATAGCGTTAATGAGGATGTTCTGGATAACGCGCTGAAGTTTGACCTGGTCCGTTTCAACAACCAGCATAGCTGGCCCGTCGCCCCTTAAAACAATATTCTTTTCAGCTGCCATAGGCTGCGCCCCTGCTACTATGTCATTTAAGAGTTTAGCCGCATCAACGGACTCTATTTTTAAGGTTTCCTGGCCTGCTTCAAGCCGTGAAAGATCCATCAGACCCGTCAGCATTGCATGGACATTGGCCAGGTTCCGGCTCATCATCTCCATAAATTCTTCCTTTTCCTGCGGACTCACCCCCTCCATCTTAAGCAGCATAGCGGCCGAATTGATAATGCCGAAACTTCCCCTCAAATCATGTGAAGACGTCCTGAGCATGTCATCACGCTGCAGTGATAATTCCTGCATTTGCTCAATGGCACTTTGCAATGCAGCGGCCCGGCTGCTGGCTTGCAAGCGCTGGAGCTCATCATATTTCTGCACGCTTCCATCAATCGTTTCCTGCATCAGAGCAGCGATCTGTGCATAGACATATAGTAATAAAGATTTGTCCGCGTTAGGGAACAGCTGCACAAACAGTTCGAGTTCAGCATAAAGTATATGTGAAAAATACTTCAGCTCCCGCATCGTTTCCATCAACTCAAGTGCCTTGTGCCACCGATGCAACCCATGGCCCTGAGCCGTAAGGGCCAAGTCCGCTTCCGGTGGTTTACCCAGCAAGCGCTGCTCTAGGATGTCTAAAATAATGGGCAACAGGTTGTTGAACTCTTCACGGCTCAGCAAAGAGACTTTCCCCAAAGCAGGGCCTTTTTCGCATGCTGTACGCCAGTTGTTTAAAATGGCTTCGCGACGGGTAAATAAATAATTGACTAATTCGCCAAGAGACTGGGCAGAATAAGGGGCAGCAGGTGCCATAAGAGAGGTATTGACAAACCAACATCCGGTTGTTCGGTTCGATCCGGAAGTGGTGAGTCCTAATTAGGCAACCAGGCGAAACTTAAATTCTGAGATTAAATGCTCTCCTTAACAAACGTTGAACCAGCGATATAGTTCAACAGCAAGGTGGTGCTGCCTGAGATAGCTAAGAGAAACCGTGGTATGGAAATTTCATTATCACGATTCCACCAGATAATATTTGATATGCAAACACGGGACATCATTGTGATCGGCGCTTCGGCAGGGGGGGTAACAGCTTTGAAAGCACTGGTCAGCAGCCTTCCGGAGGATTTCAAGGGGTCCGTCTTTATCGTACTGCATATTCCCGCTTACTCTGAATCCAGATTGCCCTGGATACTTGAAAAGGCTGGCCCCCTGCAAGCCGTGCATCCACAGGATGGGGATATAATCCAGCAAGGAAAGATCTATATTGGCATAAACGATCACCACCTTATTTTAGAGCAAGATAAGGTACGCGTAAAACGGGGACCGAAAGAGAACAGGTTCAGGCCGTCCATTGATGCCTTGTTTCGTTCCGCAGCGTATGTATACGGGTCCCGGGTCATTGGGATAATCCTTTCAGGTCTTCTCAATGACGGTATCTCGGGGCTTTGGACCATACAGCAGCATGGCGGTACGGTCGTTATCCAGGATCCAAGCGATGCCGAGCAGCCACAACTTCCGGAAAATACCCTGGAATATGTAGAGGCGGATTACACTGTCGCAGCAGCGGACATGGGGCCTCTGATTGCAGGATTGGTCAAAGAGCCTGTCCCAGAGCGAAACAAGTTCACTCCCCAGCAGCTTAAATTGCTGAAGATGGAAGTTATTATTGCAACAAGGGACAATGCTTTTGAAATGGGCATTATGGATATGGGTAAACTTACACCCTTTACGTGCCCGCAATGCCATGGGGCGCTGGTCAGACTGGTGGAAGGAAAATTGATCCGGTTCAGGTGCCATACCGGCCACGCTTATACGGCAAGTTCGCTTTTATCAGAATTATCTGAGGTTGTTGAAAGCCAGTTATGGCAGACCATGCGCGGGTTGGAAGAAATGGATATGCTCCTTAAAAATATAGGGGACCATTATGAAGAGCTTGGTGATAACAAGTCGGCCGGCATATTCTACAGTAAATCAAAAGAAAGTGCATCACGGGCCCAAATCATTCATGACTCGGTTTTACAACAAAATCAGTACAGTGAAGATATACGGCTGAATAAAGAAAAAGAAAGTCCTGAGGCACCTATCACGCCTATCAGTAAATGATCAAGTATTACCAAATAGTTTACAACATTGAGCGCTTTTTATCAGCAAATTCATATCCTATTTTAGTTCTGACTTTCTCATTTCAGTGCTTTTTGTACACTAGCATACTGAGTTAAAATTTGGCACAATTTTTAGAGGCAGCTGCGGAACTACGCAGGCATTGTCAAACAAGATCACTCAGTCAAGCTTATGTTAAACGGAACAATACATTCAGAAAGCGATTTACAACCTACAATCGGCAATACACATTTAAGCGTCAAAGCGGCCAACCTTGTCATCTCCGTTTTCTTGCTGCTGTTTTTTGGCAGCTGTGCAACTAAAAATCTAAGCAAGTCTGCTCAACGCAAAGTATCAGGGAAGACGTTCGTTATCACCGGCGCATCCAGCGGTTTCGGGAAAGGCACGGCCTTGCAGCTTGGACAGTACCGCGCCAACGTGGTGCTGGCCGCACGGCGCGGTGATATGCTGGAAGATGTAGCCAGGCAGGTGAGGGAAGCCGGAGGGAAAGCAATTGTGGTTGTAGCCGATGTGGCCAAGCCAGAAGATATCCAGCGGTTGGCAGATACGACATTGAAGGTATTCGGTCATGCCGATGTCTGGATCAACAATGCCGGCGTTGGTGCAATAGGACGCTTCGAACAGATACCACTGGAAGAATATTCTCGTTTGGTCGATGTCAATCTAAAAGGTGTTATCTACGGCAGCTACGCGGCTATGAAGCTTTTCAAAGCCCAGGGCTATGGCAAGCTGATCAATGTAGGGTCGGTTGAAAGTGCAGTTCCTCTGGCCTACCACGCCACTTATGGCTCGACTAAAGCCGCAGTAAGGGGCTTGGGCAACGTGTTGCACCAGGAGATCAGGCTGAGTGGAAATAAAAAGAAAATCAAAGTAGTAACGATCATGCCCTGGGCAGTTGATACCCCTTTCTGGGGGCACGCTGCCAATTACAGCGGCGGAACGCCCCGCATGGCAGCCATGGACGAACCACAAAAGGTAGTGAACGCCATCATTTTTTCTTCACTTCATCGCAACAGGGAATTGCCCGTGGGCTGGAAAGCACGGGGCGCATACATCTCTCATCGCTTGTTTCCTCACTTCACGGAAAGACTGTCGGCCAACATTGCGCATCGGTATCAGATCGAAACAGCCCCGCCTGCGCCGGCTACATCTGGCGCTGTTTTAACGCCCACCGCCACAGGTACAGGCATTGACGACGGTGTACGCGCAAGAATGAAAGCAGAGAAGAAACAAAGAAAGCAAAGTAAAAAATAGGTTTAGAAATACTCCGGCATACACTATATGAAGCTTGCCTAAAATGTTACCGAGAATGAATTTACAAAGCCATAGCATTATTGTTATAGGATCATCAGCAGGAGGCGTCCCGGCTTTAAAAGAGCTGGTAAAGTCTTTTACCAAGGATTTTGCCGCCAGCATTTTTATCGTGCAGCACCTTGCGGCCAATAAGGTCAGTTACTTACCAGAGATACTTTCCAGCCACGGGCCGCTTCCGGCCAGGCACCCTCGGGACGGCGAGCAGATCAGCAAAGGCATCATTTATGTTGCCCCACCGGATCACCACATGATCATTGAGAACGAGCATATTTCTATTAAAAGAGGGCCGAAAGAAAATAATTTCAGGCCCGCTATCGATGTAACGATGCGTTCAGCGGCTTATTGGCATGCAGACCAGGTGATCGCCGCTGTGCTTACGGGATATCTAAGTGATGGCAGTTCAGGCCTTTGGTCGGTCCAGCAACTGGGTGGTACAACAATTGTTCAAAGCCCCGAGGATTCCCCTTACCCGGATATGCCAAGGAACGCGCTCGAACGGGTTGATCCTGACTATATTCTACCCTTAAAAGATATCGGTCCATTAATCAACACGCTGGTCACCCAGCCTGCGAAGCGTAACCGGGTTGAAAATGATGTGCTTAAAACCAGAATGAAGGTTGAAATTGAAATTGCCGGACAAAAAAACGCCTTGTCAAGGGGCATTCATCATATGGGCGAAAAAACAGATTTAACCTGTCCTGAATGCGGTGGTGCTCTGACCAGCTTCCAGGAAGGATCAAATGTGCGCTACCGTTGCCATACCGGTCATGGGTTCTCATCAAGTTCCCTGTGGTTGGGCATCAATGAGTCGGTAGAAGCAAAGTTATGGCAAGCAATGCGCAGCATGGAAGAGGGTATTCTTTTTTTAGAACAAGCAGTGACGCGCTGTGAATTGAGTGGCAACCAGGACCATGCACGGGATTTTGAGGAAAAGGCAGATATCCTCAGAAGCCGGTCCAAAGCACTGCTGGACTACATCTACACACAGGGGCAGGTCAATGACATCACGTTGTCTTGAGTTCTGTTAGTCCAAAGTACACGCCCGGCTGTTTTAAGGGTTACATACGCTATCCAACAAAAGAATTTTCACCCATCTTAAATATATTGGGGCTATCTTAGAGCTTCACTAGGTAGAAAACGGCACTTTGGACAAAAAATATGTAACCCAGGCATTTGCACTCGGGCTCAAAGGTCGTTACGACGTTTTGCTTGCCTACTACGGCGACAAACTCTTCCAGCTGCCTGCAACAATTGTAGTCGCACAGATTAAAGACGAGATCGGAATTTCAATTACCGAGCATTCCATATACACACTCAAAAAGCGGATCAAGAAAAAGCAGATCAAATCAGCTATTGTCGCTCCCGCAGATCTTGCTGCTACTTAAAGTCTACTTCCCTTCACCTATTTAATATATCAATCCTGTGTTTGGTGCTAGCGTGGATTACCAGGATGATGCATGCTCTTAATCTCTGATTTTGCAATAGTATTTGCCCGGAGCGGGTGAGGCCCTATGTGTTTTCCTAATAAGCCAGCTAGTGGCATTGCGTAGTCCTCTGACTAGCCAGGACGAATTCTCCATATTGCTTATGATCAATAAAGGGGTAACCCCCAAATCTGAAAATACCGAGTACACCAATCTGGAGCCCGGAAAAACACCTGTACCGATCGTCGCCATTGGCGGTTCGGCCGGCGGCCAACAGGCCATGAGTGAGCTACTATCCTTTCTTCCCGCAGACACAGGCCTGGCCTATGTATACATACAGCACTTATCGCCGGACTACGATAGCAAGCTAGATTCCATCCTTGCGACTAAAACCGCCATGACGGTCATAGAGGCAACCCATCTGATGCCCGTAGAGCCAAACCGGCTTTATGTGATCCCGCCAGACAAAACCATGGAGGTTGTAGATGGGGTACTGGTGTTGACTCCCAGAAAGCCAAAACCTGCTCCACACCTGCCTATTGACGACTTTTTTATATCCTTGGCCGAAAGGCAAAAGGATGGAGCTATCGGCATTGTGCTTTCCGGAATGGCCAGTGATGGGACGCGTGGTTTGAGGGCCATTAAAGTTGCCGGCGGCATCACCTTTGCACAAGATTTAACGGCAGCTTTCCAAGGCATGCCGCAGTCGGCCATCATAGAGGATGTCGTAGATTTGGTATTGTCGCCTTCCGAAATTGCGACCGAGCTTTCAAGGATCAGCAACCACAGAGAGATTTTCCGGTTGACCTCAGAGAGCAGCGAAGCCGTTCAGGATGATAACGACACCGAAGACCTTATTGAAGTACTAGCCTTTGTGAAGTCTGCTGCAGGTGTTGATTTCACCCACTACAAAAAGTCAACCATACGGCGCAGGATTATCCGAAGGATGCTGATTTATAAACTTGAAACCCTGGCAGATTACGTGGAGCATCTTAAAAAGAATCCAACCGAAGCCGGGATTCTTTTTAACGATTTGTTGATCAATGTAACTAACTTTTTCCGTGACCCTGCCACCATGGAGCATGTGAAAAAGCAAATACTTCCCCGTATTGTTAGCGGCAAATCCCCTGGTGAAGCAGTCCGGATTTGGGTGGCCGGGTGCTCCACCGGCCAGGAGGCTTACTCCATGGCGATCATGATGCTGGAAGTGCTGGGCACGAAGGCATCCAGTCTGCCAATACAAATTTTTGCCACTGACCTGAGTGATTCCGCCATTGCCAAAGCCCGTATGGGTGTTTTTACAAAAGGTGAGGTTTTGGATATTTCACCCGCCCGGCTTGACCGCTTTTTTTCGAAAGTCGATGACCAATATAAGGTTAACAAACTGGTGCGGGACCTTTGTGTTTTCGCTCCGCACAATCTGCTGGGCGACCCACCATTTTCGCGGATGGATCTGATCAGCTGCCGCAACCTGCTGATCTATCTGGATGCTGAGCTGCAGCAGAAAGTATTTGCCACCTTCCACTATGCCCTTAAAGCCGACGGGTATCTGCTGTTAGGTAAATCCGAGTCAGTGGGAAGCTCCTCAACGTATTTTGCGCAGATAGAAAAAACGCAGAAAGTATTTGTTCGCAAAAGCAACACCCGGACTAATATCCCACTCGACATGCCATTCAAAAGCAATACACCTTCTTCCCCCATGAAAACGCTCACTACCAAGACCACTAAACTCGCTACTGTAAGCGACCTGGACAAACTGGTAGATAACCTGCTGCTCTCTCAATATGTGCCAGCAAGCGTGGTCATTGACCAGGATCTGGAAATCATTCAGTTCCGGGGTATCACTACACCTTTTTTACAGCATTCAGCGGGGAAAGCCAGTTTGAACTTGTCAAAAATGGCACATCCCTCACTGGCTTTTGAGCTTCGCAACATTGTTCAGAAAGCGCGCAAAACGGCAGAAAGGCAAAGAAAAGACGGCCTGGAAATCAGTTATCCCGACAGGCCTGTCTATGTTAATATCGAGGCTGTACCCATCACAAATCCTGCCAACCAGCAGCTTTTCCTGGTTGTGTTTGAACAAGTCAGCGAAAATATAGCATCCGTTTCCAATACAGGGGACCCTGAACAGCGCAACCGCCAGCTGGAAGCCGAGCTCACGGCCCTCCGACAGGACATGCATTCCATTGTTGAAGAGCAGGAGGCCAGTAACGAGGAATTGCAGTCGGCCAACGAAGAAATCGTCAGCAGCAATGAAGAGCTGCAAAGCATCAACGAAGAGCTTGAAACCAGCAAGGAAGAAATAGAATCGGCCAATGAAGAGTTGCAGACCATCAACCAGGAGCTGCAGAACCGCAACGACCAGCTGACCGAATCTTATGAGTATTCGGAGACAATCCTTTCAACAATCAATGAAGCGACTCTTGTTCTGGACGAACACATGCGTATCAAAAGCGCCAACCATGCATTTTACCGGTTCTTTTTGACCGATGCTGAGCGGACCGAAGGGCAATTGATCTATGAGCTGGGTAACCGCCAGTTTGATTTTCCGCAGTTTCGGGACTTACTGCACCAGGTCAGCGCTTATCATGCGGCCGTTAGTGGCCTGGAAGTAAGCATGCGGATCTCTGCCACTGAGCAGCGAACAATGGTAGTGCACGCCAGAAAGCTAACCCTTCATCAGAAGCAGATTATACTTTTAGGCTTTGAAGATATCACCGTCCACCGCCGCGAGCAGCGGCTGCTAAGCGAAAGAAAGCAATGGTTCGAAACACTTGTAAATAACGCGCCAGCCATGATCTGGGTTTGCGAGGCTGATGGCAAGATTAATTTTCTGAACAAAGCCTGGCTTAACTTTACCGGACGGTCTGTGGGCGAAAGCCAGAACATTTTTCTCGAGGCGGTGCATCCCGATGACTTACCAAATTACCAGGCGGTTTTGTCTGAAAACCTGGGACAACAGACAGAATTCACTTTGGAATATCGTCTTAAACGAGGCGACGGGGAATACCGCTGGATATTGGAAAACGCAAGTCCGGTGTTCTCTGCAGATGAAAGTTTTACCGGTTACACGGGCAGCGGGGTCGACATTCATCTTCAAAAAACGATTACTGAGCAGCTCAACGAGCATGTTGACGAAAAAACCATTGCGCTTGGTAATGCCAACCAGAAGCTTGCCCGGACGGCCAACCGCCTTCAAAGCGTGCTGAATGGTATTCCTGCATCCGTAACGCTCATGGAGCCCATCTATACAGACAAGGATAGCATTGCCGACTTTGCAACATCGGTATTTAATGAGAAAACCCTGGAATTTACTGGCCAGAATAGTGAGCAGATCCAAAACAGGACATTGCTGGAAGTTATTCCGTTCTTAAAAGATGCAGGCATTTTTGATAAATATGTCCAGGTCCTAAAGACCGGAGATGCAGCTTACGAGGAATTATCGATACAACAGAAGACGCTTGCCTTTTTTATCACCAGGCAAGTTGACCAGGCAGGTATAGTGGTTACCACGCTGGACATAACCGACCGGAAAGAGGCAGAAGTTAAGCTTACGGAGGTCGCTACGAGCTTGCAGGCGGTGCTGGACAGCTCGCCTGCGTCGATTGCTTTTTTTAAAGCGATTGAAGGTGAAGATGGACAGCCAATCGATTTTACGCTTATAATATGTAACCAGAGGTTCTCAGGCGAATTTGGGAAACCAGTTTCCGATCTGGTGGGCATGCTTGCCTCCGGGTTACTCTCCTTGCAGAATCAGGTGGAGATGAAGCAAGTCTACGTAACAAGAGACCCTTTTTACGAAGAGCATTTGCTGAATGGACACCCTAGATGGCTCGCTACCTCCATGACCCGGCACGACCACGGCATAGCCATTACCGAGCTGGATATCAGCAATTTCAAGGAAAGTAATTTGAAGCAAATAAAGCTGATTAAGCAGCTGAATAGCTCCAACGACATGGTCGAGTCACTAGCTACAATGAAAGAATATATACAGCAGCGGGGTGCCTTTTTACGTTCTTCCTTCCATGACCTTCGTGGCAGTTTTGGTATCATCGTGGGAGCAGCCGCCCTGCTCAATACAATGGATACCCATCATGAACGGGAAAAAATCCTTGAAATGCTGCAGCGCAACCTCAACCAGGTATCACAAATGATGAACCAGCTGCTGGATTATTCCAGGCTCGAATCAGGCGAGGAAAAATTGCACATCAAAAGCTTCAATGCCGGAAGCCTGTTGACAGAACTCTGCGCCGGATCTGAGCAGCTAGCTGCGGAAAAAGGGCTGTTTATACATTTTGAAGGACCTGCAAATTTGCTTGTAGAAGGCGACGACGTTAAAGTACGCCGTATTGCCCAAAACCTGATTTTAAACGCTTTGAAGTATACCCTTGAAGGTGGTGTAAATGTTAGTTGGCAAGCCAACGAAACAGACAATGGGCAGGTTAGCACATGGAAATTTGCTGTTTCCGATACGGGGCCGGGACTTTCTGAGCACCTGCTGGCAAAAATGAATGACACAGAAACCCGGGACTCCAACCCTGATCTGCAACCTAATACGGAGGGGCATGGAGAAGGGATCGGACTTTTTATTATTAAACGCCTTTGTGATATTCTAAAAGCAGACATAACCGTGAAAAGTGAGCCCGGGGCCGGAACAACTTTTCAGCTTATTTTACCGCAGTCTTATTTGTAAGACTTATTTGCCAGGCTTGCTTGCGTTAACGGGCCCTACAACACCTAACATATATTGTGTCCGGGGGTTGTCTGAGACTACTCCTATTGTACTAGATTGTGGTTCAGATTATTGCCACATCGATGGTTATAATAGCTATATGAGGAGAGGTTTGAAATGATGAGGAATAATATTTTTATATGCAATCCATCACACACCTTTTCCCCAACAAGCCAAACTGTGTCATCTGAACAGCAGGATTTAACATTTGAATTCGATAATATCATCATTGGCTCAGGTATGGGTGCGCTTTCAGCGGCGATTTGCCTGGTGCGTGCAGGACAGACCGTGCTCATTTTGGAGCAACATAATGTGCTTGGCGGCTGGTGCCACAGTTTTCGGATTGGAAGTCAGCGCTTTTCACCTGGAGTTCATTACATAGGACAGCTTGGTAAAGGCCAGTCGACCCGCATGTTGTATGAAGGTTTGGGAATTGCCAATGATCTTACCTTCTTCGAAATGAATCCGGCGGCTTATGAACATTGCTGGATTGGTGAAAAACGGATCGATATCCCTGCCCATTTTGATGCGCTTTGCAAAACACTTTCAGCCGAATTTCCCGAAGGAAAGAAAGGCATTGAAAAATATTTAGCTGTCGTCAAAAATGTCAGCAGTCAGCTGGACCTGATCTCGGAAATGAATGGTTTTCGTGACCACCTTACCATTCCCTGGCGCACGCGACATTTAGGAAAATACGGTTTGTTCAGCGTAAAACGGGTTATCGACTGGCATATCAAGGATCCATTACTCAAAAAAATACTGAATATCCAGTGGGGTAACCACGGACTTCCACCTGCACAAGCGTGCTTCCCTTACCACGCGGCGGTCATGGCGCATTACGAAAAAGGCGGTTTTTACCCTCTGGGTGGCGGCGCGGCGATCGTCAAAGCGATGGCTAATGTGATCAAAAAACATGGCGGGCGATGCAGGACGGGGCAGCAGGTGAAACGCATTTTGATTGAGGGTGAAAAAGTGAGGCGAGCGGTAGGCGTCGAACTTGAAAACGGAGCACGTATATACGCCAAAAGGGTGATTTCAAACGCCGACCCTGGGACAACTTACTTGAAGCTGATAGGCGAACGGTACCTCAGCAAGCAACTTTTAAATCAATTAAAAAAAACAAAATACTCCTGCACTTCACTGATCCTGTTTTTGACGGTCGATATGGATTTGCGCAAAGCCGGCCTGGACTCCGGGAATATCTGGCTGATGCCGGACGCTGCGGCCGAAGAATCATACGGACAACATTCAGGTACGGACATTGCTTCGGAAATGGAATTCCCGGCTCTATTTATCAGTTGCAGCACATTAAAAGATCCGACGAGTTTTGACGGTATTCACCATACACTGGAAGTGATTACGCTTATTAACAATCAGGCTTTCAGCCAATTTGAAGGTAAAACCGGCGTCCATTCCCAGGCATATTTAGATTTTAAAGAGCAGCTGAGCGTGAAAATGATCAAAAGCCTGGAAAGGGTGCTGCCAGGGATCAGCGAAAGCATTATCCAGAAAGAAATGGGCACGCCGCTGACGAATAAACATTACATTGGTTCAACCGACGGCTGCGTATATGGTACCGAAAAAAGCTTCTGGCAGATAGGCGCATTTGCATTTAAAGCCCGAAGCGAAATTGAAAATCTCTACTTGTGTGGGGCGAGCATATTGGCCAATGGAGTCGCAGGAGCCAGTTATTCGGGTGTACAAACCGCCGCCCGCATCCTCGGCAGCTCACAGGCAGAGCTGCTCAAACCAGATCCATCGCAGCGACTTCACGTGTACCCGGCCGAAGACGCAACACATTATCCCGAGTGGATCAAAACGAAAATCAATACGCGGAGGAAGTTGAAAGTGAAGGATACTGCGCAACCCAATCCCGCCTGAATTTTCGGCATCGGCCTAAATACTGCTTTTTTGTGGCTTTCTTAACAGGTTTGCTTGTCAGCAAGCTTCTCACATTGTAAGTTTGCCAAGGAAGCGAACAGATTACAAATCAGAATCCAACCACCTATTTAAAAGCATTTGAAACGCATAAGATGCTTTTGAATATTCAAATACTTTTCAAATAACAAAAGATTGCCAAAAATGGGACCGCTGCAAATTAAAGAGATATTACAGGCTTCTCCGGAAAACCAACCCGTCACCCTCAAAGGCTGGGTGCGGACAAAAAGGGAAAGTAAAAATGCAATATTCATCGCATTAAACGACGGCTCCACCATTCACAATATCCAGGCAGTAGCGCTGCCAGGGCAGTTTCCCGACGAGCTGATGCAAACCGTCACAACCGGCGCCTGTCTGAAAATCGAAGGACAACTCATCGAGTCACAAGGCTCCGGCCAGGCGGTCGAAGTGAAAGTAGACGATATCCTCGTTTACGGAGCTGCCGACCCGGAAGTTTATCCTTTACAGCCTAAAAAGCATTCATTGGAATTCCTGCGGGAAATCGCGCATTTGCGTCCTCGCACCAATACTTTCAGTGCCATTTTACGCATTCGCCACGCGCTAGCCTTTGCTGTTCATCAATACTTCAACGATAAAGGGTTCTTTTACCTCCACACACCTGTGATCACTGCCTCTGATGCAGAAGGTGCAGGCGAAATGTTCCGGGTAACTACGCTGGACCTCAACAAATTGCCCCGTACCGAAGAGGGGGCGATTAATTTCAAGGAAGATTTCTTTGGAAGAGAGGCTAACCTGACTGTGTCGGGACAGCTGGAAGGTGAGCTGGGCGCAATGGCGCTATCCAAAATTTATACA
Source organism: Dyadobacter crusticola DSM 16708 (assembly GCF_000701505.1). Classification (GTDB taxonomy): domain Bacteria; phylum Bacteroidota; class Bacteroidia; order Cytophagales; family Spirosomataceae; genus Dyadobacter; species Dyadobacter crusticola. The sequence goes on from NZ_KL370788.1 coordinate 100,684, forward strand.
TTCGGGCCTACTTTCCGTGCCGAAAACTCCAACACGACCCGACACCTTGCGGAGTTCTGGATGATTGAGCCTGAAATGGCGTTTTTCGAGCTGGAAGACAATATGGACCTGGCTGAGGATTTTGTTAAAAATGTGATTACTTACGCATTGGTCAACTGCAAGGACGATCTCAATTTCTTACAAAACAGGCTGGCAGAAGAAGAAAAAAGCAAGCCGCAAAATGAGCGCTCGCTGCCTTTGCTTGAAAAGCTAAGCTTTGTGGTAGATAACCCATTCGAGCGACTGACTTATACCGAGGCGATTGATATATTATTGAAGTCAAAACCGCACAAAGAGAAGAAATTCCAATATCCTGTGGGCTGGGGAATTGACCTTTCCAGCGAACACGAAAGGTATTTGGTTGAAAAACACTTTAAAAAGCCGGTTATCCTTACCAACTATCCGAGGGAGATCAAATCCTTCTATATGAAGCTGGACGAAGACGGAAAGACGGTACGCGCAATGGATGTACTATTCCCGGGTATCGGCGAAATCATCGGCGGAAGTCAGCGGGAAGAAAATTATGAAAAGCTGCTTGGCCGGGTACACGAAGTGGGTATCGACCCAGAAAATCTCTGGTGGTACCTGGAAACCCGCCAATTCGGAACCGCACCGCATTCCGGCTTCGGTCTGGGCTTCGAACGTTTAGTACAGTTCGTTACCGGAATGGGCAACATCCGCGATGTGATCCCTTTTCCGAGGTATCCGAAGAGCGCGGAGTTTTAAGGGGATATACTTTTTAATGTTAATAATGAGCTCGGTATTGTACCGGGCTCATTTTGTTTTGGAGTTACCCATAACTCATTTGAACTAACCGTAAATTAAACAGTTTAGGCTGTTACTACTGGATAGGGTAATTATGATGTGTAATTAATGGAAAGTCAATTTTCCTGGTTTAATAAACATCTTTCTCTACATGAAAAAATTGCTGCTTATTCTCCTAGTGTATATAACCTCGAACAATCTGTTAATGGGACAGACCATGCCAGGGGTAGTCGGTCCCATTTGCCAAAATTGTGTCCCGCCGGGGTACACCTTATTACAAGGAGAAGCTTCGATATCAAACTCCAACGGCCCCGCCGGGCATCTAGAAGACAATTGGGTTCCAGAATTTGATAATAAATGGGATACTCCATCTGGCGGGCCAGAATTCTTAACATTATTTTTTAGTGAATCTGTAACAACATCTGTCAGTACAAACATAACTAACCTTACTCCAGGAAAATACTACATATTCACGTATCCCGTCATACCATTGGAGGCGGGAAGCCATGACACTGCTCCTTTAAAAACGTTTTTAGAAATCAAACAGGGCGGAATTGGCTCATGCTCCAGCAACTTGGAAATAAATCAAGTAGGTACCTGGCAATATGGTCAATTTATATTCCAGGCAACGTCCCAAACAGCAGTTATTGCTATTTCTGGAGAAGGTTCTGGATCAGGCGGCTACTTGGGATTTGACATCGATAGTAATGGCGGACATGTTAGACCTGTCGTTAGTGAGCAGGTTAATTTGCTAACCACGGAATTAACTATTGACTGCCAAAATCCGGTGGCTAGTTTAAGCAGTACAGATGTTGAGACCTTAGGCAAAACGCGATTCTACACTAATCCTTTTCATGAAGGAGAATATATCGAAATGAAATTTGGCGTTTGCGAATTTACGACGCCGGGAACATACTATGCGTTTGCTGTTGATCAATCTAGTGGAGAGCCAGTGGTAGAAATGTTCAACACAAATTTCTCGACATCTGTCCTGACTGTTATTCAAAATGTGCCAAATGGCGGCCAACAGGTTAGTATTGCAAAACCATCACTACAGATAGTCTGTCCATCCTCAAATGCGGATTTAGCTAAGGCGCTTGGACAAACCATTCCGGCAGGAACAGAAATCGCGTGGTATCACAATCCAACACACGAGGGATTACCCTTACCAAATCAAGACGATGTATTACCAGGAGAATACTATGCATTTCTCTACAGTGTTCAATATAATTGTTTTAATACAAACTTTTCCACAGCAAAAGTTACTGTTACAAAGGGGGCGCAAGTCGCGATTTCTAAAACCTCCCTAGGCAACTACTGCCCGTCTACTTCTGTAAGTCTAGGCTTAGCCTTTCAAGGAACGATCCCAGAAAGCTCAGGCTTGTTTTGGCACAAAACACCAGACCACAGCGACGAGCCACTGCCGGATCCAAGCAAAGTGTCTGCAGGAACTTATTATGCATTCTTCTACGATTTTAACAACAACTGCTTTAATACTGACTTGTCAACTGCGAAAGTGACGGTTGTGGTTGATCAATGTAATAACTGTAAGGCAGGCACCAACCAGGTTGCATTAACCGGCACCACGCTGAAAAATGAGTGTTCTCAGGTTAGCGTGAATCTCAATGGGATGCTTTCGAATAGTACTCCGCCGGGTAGCGTCTTAGTTTGGTTTAACAACCAAAATCATTCAGGCCTAGCAATTAAAAATCCTACAAACGTTACACAACCAGGCGCTTATTACGCATTCTTTTACGACAGCGAAAACGATTGCTTCAACACAAACCTGTCAACAGCAAACGTTACAGTAACCATCGAACCCTGCGAGACGACCTGCCACGGTGGATTGCCTCAAGTGCAGCTGACAGGCAGCAAGCTTGGAATTATTTGTCCTGCAACCAAGGCTGATTTGAATAGTAAGTTCACAAGCACGCCGCCGCAAGGATTTTCACTGGTCTGGTTTACGACGGATACACCAATCGGCAGTCCCCTGGCACATCCTAATGCAGTTAGTCCGGGTACTTATTACGCTTTCTTTTACAACTCACAAGGTGACTGCTTTAATGTAAATAAATCTACATCGCTTGTGACAGTTGCTTCCCAAGGTCCTTGCCAGACTCAATTAAGCCTGAAAGTGTTTTTGCAAGGTGCTATGACCGGGACAGGTGAAATGCGGAATGATCTACAAGCTGCGGGACTTCTTCCGGTGAACGATCCCTACAATGGCGGCGTAACCTTTACCAATATCAACAATGTTGCTATCGCAGGTAAAATTGTAGACTGGATACAGGTAGAGCTGCGTAAGCCGGATAGCCCTTACGATGTCATCGAAACCAGAAGCTTACTGCTGAAATCAGATGGCGTTGTAGTACAACCCGATGGTTCAGTGCCAAAATTGGGACAGCTTATTCATGATTTCAGAGTAACGATCCGCCATCGCAATCACCTGCTTGTGCTGAGTAATGTGATTGATGAAAATAACAACGAAGCTTACAGCTACGACTTCTCACCTGCACCTGAGCTTGCGTATTCACCGGACGGATTATATCAGCCGCAGCTTGCTTCTATGAACGGAAAGTGGTCTCTGTGGGCCGGCGATTGTGATCAGGACGGAGGAATTGATGTCACCGATCACAACAGGGTTAAAGTTGCGAGCGGCAAATCATTGATCAATGTCTACGATGCAACCGATTTGAATTTGGATGGGAAAGTGGACGTTGCTGACCTGATACTAATGCATACTAGCAATGCGAAGGCTATATTCTCAGTCCTGAGTGAAAATTAATTCAAACCTCACACTATCAACTTTTATGAAAAATACGCTGAATACGCTTGTGTCAATTGGCCTCACCCTAATACATTGCGTAGCCAATGCGCAAACCACCCCGATTGACAATATAGCTGCCGGGCCACACATATTCTTTGAAGCACGCAACCGGCATGCGGTACTTACCAACAATGGCCTGGATGTGACCTTCGATCTGTACATGTCCGCCAGTCAGGCATATCTTAATTATGTAAAATCTCCCGGCGACGGTGGTAACGGTCCGCAATTTGGACTCGAAAGCGTTGATGTTGCATTCGATATAGACTTCGGCGCTCCAATGGAAGCACCATTTGTACTACCGAATGGAAATAGTATCACAGTAAAAAATGCTCAGCTTTCCGCCGCACAAGCGCAAACAAACGTAAAAGGAAGCTCGCCAGCCGGGTATGATACACGTTTCAAATACTCGCTCTTTCGTGAAGCTAATAGTGAGCCGCTCTCATCTGTGCCTACTTTGGTAGCATCGGTTTCACTTTTCTGGGCACCTGAGTTGGTTGGTGCCGGGTTTTCACCCGACGATGCAAGAATCCAACTACGCTGTGCCTCCACGGGCTTCGGGACGGGGCTGAGTGGTTCAAAATGGGCAGACTTTACAGGGAATGCGAAAAATAGCGTAGGCAGCTCTGAAGCGACAAAACCTCTGCCTGTAACACTTGTATCATTCAATGGCAATCAGGAAGGAAATACAATATTCCTCACCTGGAAAACTACCGACGAAACTAATAGCAATCGTTTTGAGGTGGAGCGAAGTAGTAATGGTAAGAATTGGAGAACGATTCAGACGGTAAAAGCGATCGGCGAAAGCAAAGTAGCTCATCACTACGATGCTATTGACACTGATCCGCTCAGTGGAGAAAACCTGTATCGCCTTCGCATGATTGATCACGACGGCAGTACAGCGTTCAGCAAGATTGTAAGTGTGCAGTTCGAGGGAGAAAAGGACTTTATTTTTCCAAATCCTGTTGCCGACAAGCTTTATTTGAAACACCGAAGTCCTGGTAAAATATCCGCTGTTGAGATCAGCAACGCTGCCGGAAAGGCAGTACTGAAAACAAGCAACATCAGCGACGAAGGGATAGATGTGAAAATGCTGGAACCGGGACTATATTCCATTAAAGTGCTTAAAGGAGCAGCTGTAAAGAACTACAAAGTAGTGGTCATCAAGTAGTGAGCTGTCCGGGCCGGTCAACGTTTTTCAGGTTCGGTCTCACCCTTAGAGTTAGATGCTGAAAATAGCGGAATTCTAATAGGGTTTGCTTTGCCTCGCCAAATACTGCCCCAACAAGTTGCCGACTTGCGGGAGGGTATTTGACGGGACAGTTTTATTAACGCGTAGCCGTAAGTTTGAAATCCACGCCGGCGTCGTCAGTTCCATTCACAATAACCTTCTTTCCTTTGATCTCAGCTACCTTTTCGCCTTCGTAAGTAAGCTCGATTGTACCGGAATTTTCGGAAAGCTGGATGTCACTTACATCGTAGACCATAAAATCTTCATTGGTTGATTTCAGCCGGATATCGAGCTCGGCATCAACTGTGGTCGCCGTTTTCCGAACAAGACGAATATCGCCTTTCAGGTTGCTTTTATCGGCGGGAATGGTGTTGCCTTCAAATTCAAGCTCAGAGAAAATGTAAATACCCGCAGCCTTGGTGCCAAGGTCCGGTGCCGGGTCTTTTTCTTTGTCTTTGTCACAGGAACTTACTGCAACAAGTAAGGCGAGCATTGTGAACACATTTCTTAGGATGGAAATTTTTCTCATGGCTTTATCTTTTAGATTTTGCCCAAAAGTAGCCGATGAACGGACGGCACTAAACCCAGTTAGGATCAACTGTGCCTTTCATATTCTGAATTGAGAGGAATGTATTTTGAACTGTTAGCCGGCCGGCCAAAAACTATTCAGAAAGAGGCGCGCGTCGCCCCGTTCTTATCCATATTGATCGTTTTCAAGCACCTGCTGAAAGTGGCAGCAGTGGTGCCCAGGTAGGTGGCGATATAGTGATCAGGAATGCGCCGCAGCAGTGAAGACGGCTGGCTGATATAATGCGCGATCCGCTGCTCTACCGAAAGGTATTTGAAAACCTTCACACGGTCAGTGAAATTAATGAGGTGCTGCTCCAGAAGCTGCACTGCCAGACCCGCCATGTAAACGTCTTCCTGTACCAATTTCCGGTAAGCCTCGTAAGTAATGGAATAGCCGGTTGTATCTTCCAGTGTTTCCAACACGTCACTCGACGCTTTTTGCAAAAGAAAACTCTCCGCAATGCAAACAATGTCACCGTCTGAAACGAGCAGCGATGTGATATCCTCCGAGCCGCGGAGATAGTAGGTCCGCATTGCGCCCTTTTCGATGAAGTAAAGACATTTGCTAACCTGCCCCATATCCACCAGTACCCTGCCTTTAGGGATCATAAACCGGGTCAGATTTTCCTGAAAACGTTCTTTAACCGGCTCCGACAGGATAAACCTGGAAGCTTCGAGAATTCTTTGGAGTGGCTTAATATCTTCGGAGGGTTTCATAGATGCAAAACGGGCTTACGTTTTTTCACAACTTTGGGTGAGACAAAATCTTGTCGGAGCGCAAGATAAATCCGTGTTGCAGAACAACTCAGATCCGTGTTGCAGGACAAGATATAAACTTCTGCCAACCCGGTTACTTTGTGCTGTGCAAAAACACACCATCCTAACTGCCTCACCTAACCTGTACTTTCATGCAAAAGCTCAATTCTACTATTCTCTCCTTTATGGTTGTTGCATTGTTTATAGCAGCAAGCACGCCAGCCCATGCACAGCGACCTTCCCAGCACGAAATCCAGCTTAGCTACGGACCTTTGGCCAGAGAACGGCTGCTGGATGATGCGTTCATTATCTTCTTAGGCTCCGTGTTCAATGAGCCACTTCCAAAAATGGACTTTTCGAGTTCATTTTCAATTACTTACAGGTATCAGGTAACCCGCCGGTTTGCCATTGGCGTTACAGCAGCAACGAGCAACGGTAACTCTTATAAAACGAGCTACTATGATTTTCAAAGGACTGATAAGCATGGCAATCTAATGATGGCATTTGAACCTAAAATCACCTACGCCGACGCTCCGCATGTTACCTTGTATGCAGCCGCCGGTATAGGCGGGCTTTTTGTCCGGATTAAAGACCAGCGGCTCGCAACTGATGCTAAACTGTATGCGACGCCCACCTTCCAGATCACGCCGTTTGGGATCAGGGTCGGAAAAAAGGTGGGCGGCTTTGCCGAACTTGGCTATGGTTACAAAGGCGTTGTCAGTATCGGGATCAACACGCGCTTCTAGTTCGCACCAATGCTTCTTGCCTGGCTTATAATTCACTTTGAAATTTGACAATAACACTTGCTTTCATTTATCTTTGCAACTAAGATATTTAGTTAATGAGATAATATGGAAGATACTGAACTCAGGCGGATAAGGAAACTTAGTCAGCAACATGCATTTACTTCCATTCAGCTGCATGAAGCGGTAGCGAGGAAGGCGGGATTACCAGGTACTGACCATAAGTACCTGGGTTTTCTGATGGAAAAAGGCCAGATGACCGCGGGTGAATTAGCTGCGCTCACAGGTCTTACTACTGGCGCTGTTACTGGCCTGATCGACCGGTTTGAGAAAAAACATCTGGTAAAAAGACGGTATGCTGCGGAAGACAGGCGGAAGGTGATCATAGAGCCTGACAAAGAAAACATCATGGCGCTACTGGTACCTCTCTACGAAGATTTCCGCAGCAAAACAGAAAAATTGATTGCCTCTTTTTCAGATCAGGAAAGCAAAGTCATTGAAGCTTATTTCGCAAAATCCATTGAGATCATGAATGAAGCAACAAACGCGCTGACCTCCGACACGGATGCAATCAGCAGAAAAAGATAATTACCAAACCTCACACACCGGAAAGATGGGAAAGTACATATTGGACTTCGACCAAATCGACAGAACGAAAGCTGAGCTGGCGGGCGGAAAGGGCGCGAACCTGGGCGAACTCATGCGCATCGACGGGATCAAAGTACCGACCGGCTTTTGCGTTTCGACAGAAGCCTACAAAAAGATTATTCAGGAAATACCCTCCATTGATAAATTACTGACTGAGCTTTCGGCTTTAAAAGCAGAACAAAGAGCGCAAATCAGTGCATTGGGTAGTGAGATCCGGAAGGCAATTGAAAAGGCTATCATTCCAAAAGACATTGAGAGTGAAATAAGCAGGTACCTTACGCTTTTGGGTGAAAACAATGCTTACGCCGTCCGTTCCAGCGCAACTGCCGAGGATTTACCGACAGCCTCTTTTGCAGGCCAGCAGGATACTTACCTGAATGTAGTTGGAGCAAAGTCAATCTTCATGCATATCAGCAAATGCTGGGCTTCCCTTTTTACCGATCGCGCGATCATTTACCGCATTCAAAATGGCTTCGATCACCGGAAAGTCAGCCTCGCTGTGATTGTTCAAAACATGATCTTCCCGGAAGCAGCCGGGATTCTGTTTACTGCCGATCCGGTTACCGGCAACAGGAAGACCCGCTGCATTGACGCAAGTTTCGGATTGGGCGAGGCGGCAGTATCCGGTCTGGTGAATGCAGACCATTACAAAGTGTACAAAGACCGGCGCATTGAAAAGAAGGTATCTCCCAAAAATCTCGCGATTTATCCGGCTGAGCAAGGCGGTACCGAGCAGAAAGAGATTACACCCAACCGCAGGAAACAGCAGGTACTTACCGATTCACAGATCCTGGAATTGGCAAAGCTGGGGAGTCAGATCAAGGCCCATTTCGCTGGTACCGAAGATGCGCCGCAGGATATCGAATGGTGTTTGGCAGAAGGCACATTTTACATTGTCCAAAGCAGGCCAATCACTACCCTGTTCCCGGTTCCAGAATGGAATGCGCAGGATGTTACCGGAAATGCGCGCGTCTACGTGTCTGTCGGACATGGACAAATGATGACCGACGCTATAAAGTCGCTCGGCCTATCTTTTTTCCTGCACGTAACCCCGGCACGAATGCGGACTGCGGGCGGGCGGCTGTTTGTTGATGTAACACCATTGCTTTCGTCGCATTCCAAGAGGCAAGCGCTGTTGGATACAATGGGAAAATCGGACCCGCTTATCAAAGACGCCCTGCTGGCGATCCTCGAACGAGGCGAGACAGAGACCATACCAGACGATAATATACCGCCGTCGAAGCCGCCCGTGCCAGAAGAAATTGAACCAGCCGCCTCACTTATCCCTGAATTGATCAGCCGTAGCGAGAGGTCGGTGCAAGAACTGGAAGAGCGCATTCAGGCCAAATCAGGAGCAGATTTGATCCGGTTTATCTTGGATGATATTAGTGAATTGAAGAAGATATTATTTGATCCGCAAAGTCACCGTGCCATTCAGGCGGGCATGAATGCTGCCGCGTGGATCAATGAGAAAATGTACGAGTGGCTTGGTGAGAAGAGCGCAGCAGATACACTATCCCAGTCTGTTCCCAACAACATCACCTCCGAAATGGGACTGGCGCTTTTAGATGTTGCCGATGCAGTGCGCCCTTTTCCGGAGGTAATTGCGTACCTGGAAAATGTGAAGGACGACAACTGGCTTGACAAGCTACCCAGCTTCAATGGCGGCGAGCAAGCCCGGAGTGCGATCCATGCATTTCTCAGCAAATACGGAATGCGTTGCGTCGGCGAAATTGATATTACGAGAACCCGCTGGCTGGAACAACCCGCTTTACTGATCCCGCTCCTATTGAGTCACGTCAAAAACTTCGAACCCGGCGCGGGAAGGCAAAAATTTGAGCGCGGCTTGCAGAAAGCTGCAAAGAAGGAACAGGAATTACTGTCGTGCCTCACCCGATTACCTGAAGGGGAAGCCAAAGCAATGCAAGCAAAACGGATGATAGCACAGCTTCGGAATTTTGCAGGCTATCGCGAATACCCGAAATACGGAATGATCAGCCGCTATTTCGTATACCGGAGGGCGTTACTCAGAGAGGCAGATGCACTCGTAAAAGCGGGAATAATTCGTGACAAGCAAGATATCTACTACCTGTCGCTGGAAGAGCTGTGTGAAATATACCAATCAGGCCAGGCAGATCAGCAGCTCATTGACAAGCGGAAGGAAGAATTCAGGAGTTATGAAAAACTAAACCCGCCGCGGGTAATTACTTCCGATGGCGAGATCATTTCAGGCAAATACCAATCGAACAACCTGCCAGCTGGTGCAATTCCGGGCTTGGGGGTTTGTTCCGGAATTATCGAGGGAAGAGCGCGGGTAATTCTGAACATGAAAGATGCAGATTTACAAGAGGGAGATATACTAGTCACCACTTTTACTGACCCCAGCTGGACACCTTTGTTTGTCTCTGTCAAAGGCCTGGTCACAGAAGTCGGCGGAATGATGACCCACGGTGCAGTAATCGCCCGCGAATATGGATTACCGACCATTGTCGGAGTTGAAAACGCCACCAGGTTAATCAAAGATGGTCAGCGGATCCGTGTGAATGGAACAGCGGGTTATATAGAAATCTTGTAGGCTGGCCTCAACTTCATTGATCGGGTTGATTTAAAGTTTCATAGAGTAGCGGAACAAACCCTCCTTCTTTGAAACATGAATAACTATCCTATACCCTTATGATCAAGTACAACCTACTATTCCTTTTTCTGCTCCTCGGTTTTATAACACGCGCACAGAACAATGCGCCGCGCGAAAATGTGGTAATCACCGCTGAGAAAGGCAAAACCAGCGTTTCGGTGATCGAGAATGGCGACCTCCATATTAACGTAGCTCCAAAAAACGTGGCGAAGTTCAAAGCAGCGCGCGTGGTGCATTACAACGACTTCGGCGCAAAAGGTGATGGCAAAACAGACGATATCAATGCGATCGCGGCAACCCACGCCTTTGCCAATCTTCATGGACTTGCCGTGAAGGCCGACGATGGCGCTACCTATTACATTGGCGGCAAAGCGCGCACAGCAGTGATCCGGACCGATACCGATTTTGGGAAAGCCGCTTTTATTATTGATGATACTGACGTTGAAAACCGCAATGCTGCTGTATTCACAGTGGGTTCGAGCCTGAAACCTTTCAAGCTGGAAGGTATATCTTCACTCAAAAGAAACCAGGAGAAAATCAATGCAAAATTACCTGGCTCCTGCCTGGTAACTGTTACCAATGCGAATGTAAAGCAGTATATCCGGTTTGGGCTAAATCAGAATAATGGCTCTTCGCAGACTGACATTTTTGTTGTTGATAAAAGCGGCAAAGTAGATATGAATGCGCCGATTATCTGGGATTTTGATCAGATTACGGATATCACTGCACTTCCGATCGACGAAAAGCCGCTGAACATCAAAGGCGGGCGCTTTACCACCATTGCCAATAAAGCTGAATCAAAGTATACATACTACAACCGGAATATCGCAATACGTCGCTCGAATGTACTTCTGGAAGGAATGGAACACCGCATTACCGGCGAGGGAGAACAGGGCGCGCCTTACGGAGGTTTCATCAACATCGGCGAATGCGCTTATGTGACGATCAGGAACACCGTGCTGACCGGGCACAAAACGTACAGCACTATCGGCGCTGCCGGGAAGCCAGTTACAATGGGCACTTACGACCTGTCGGCAAATCGCGCATTGAATGTGTCTTTTGTCAATTGCACGCAGACGAATGACATCAATGACAATACATACTGGGGTATTCTGGGCTCAAATTTTTGCAAAAACCTCCTTTACGACCATTGCACGCTTTCCCGCTTCGATGCGCATCAGGGAGTTGCCAATGCAACCATCCGCAATTCGACACTCGGGCACATGGGTATCAATGCGATCGGCAGCGGACTTTTGTTGATTGAAAATTCTAGGATCCGGGGTAGAAGCATCGTTAATCTCCGCTCGGATTATGGAAGTACCTGGCAGGGAGAAGTAATTATCCGTAACTGCGTATTTGTGCCGGCAAATGGGAAGCCGGTGAATGCAGCATTGATCAGCGGCTCGAATTCAGGTCAGCACGACTTTGGTTATACCTGCTATATGCCTGAAAAAATTACGGTTGAAAATCTTCGGATCGATGATGCACAGCATCCTGAAAACTACCAGGGACCGGCTATTTTCGCCAACTTCAATCCGGAAGTGAAAGACAATTCCTATCAGGAAAAGTATCCTTATGTGAAAACCAAAGAAGTTATTCTTCGAAACGTCACCACTGCCAGCGGCAAACCTGTGCGGGTAAGTGACAATGCATTTATGTTCCGGGACGTGCAAGTGCGCGCTGGTCAGTAGCTACTTCATAAGTCTGACTTTTGCTTTCAAAATCAACTGACAACTAGCATGTTCCGTAATTACTTCAAAATAGCCTGGCGAAACCTGACCGGAAATAAGACCTACTCGGCCATTAACATGGGCGGACTTGCGGTGGGAATGGCGGTTGCAATGTTGATTGGTCTCTGGATTTATGACGAGCTTTCTTTCAACACAACCCATCAGAATTATCCCCGCATTGTGCGGGTAATGCAGCAGCAAACGCTGGATGGAGAAGTAAATACCGGTAGTAATGTACCCGCGCCATTGTTCAAGGAGCTGCAGACAAGCTACGGAGCAGCTTTTGACCGCGTAGTAATTACCTCCTGGCTTCAAAGGCACGTGCTGACCTACAACGGATCAAGTTTTACGCAGGCGGGCAACTTCATGTCCGCTGGCGCAGCCGAAATGCTCTCCCTAAAAATGATCAGCGGCACTGCTTCCGGACTGAGAGATCCTGCAACTATCCTGCTTTCAGGATCAACTGCCAGGGCGATTTTCGGAAACTCTGATCCCGTGGATAAAACGCTTAAGTTGAATAAGGATCTGGATTTAAAGGTGGTGGGTGTTTATGAAGATATTCCCTACAATTCAGAGTTTCACGAACTCGCATTCATCGCGCCTTTTGACCTGTTTGTTTCGTCTACCGAATGGGTGAAAGCGGCTGTGGAAAATAACGATTGGGAAAGCAGCTCCTTTCAGATTCTGGCCCAGTTATCCCCGAGTAGAAATTTAACAGCAGTTTCTGAGCAGATCAAAAACATCAAACTCCGGAAAGCAGGAACAGATGCGCTGAAATTTAACCCGCAAATCCTGCTGCATCCGATGACCCGCTGGCATCTTTATTCTGAATGGGAGAATGGGCGTAACGTAGGCGGTCGCATTCAGTTCGTCTGGCTTTTTGGCATTATTGGTGTATTTGTATTGCTGCTGGCCTGCATCAACTTCATGAACCTGAGTACCGCCCGCTCCGAAAAGCGCGCCAAAGAAGTAGGTATCCGAAAAGCAATCGGCTCGGTGCGCCTGCAGTTGATCGGACAATTTTTCAGTGAATCTTTCCTCGTCGTCGGCTTTGCTTTTTTCCTTTCGCTGGTGCTCGCCAGGCTTGTTTTGCCTACATTCAATGAGATCGCCGACAAGCGAATGCAAATGCCCTGGACAGATCCGGTTTTCCTGGCGGGCAGCTTTTTGTTTGCGCTGTTAACCGGATTTATCGCAGGCAGCTACCCCGCATTCTATCTATCTTCATTTCAGCCCATCAAAGCATTGAAAGGCAAATGGACGCCGCTGGGCCTGCGTGCTACATTGCCGCGGAAAATCCTGGTAGTACTGCAGTTCACCGTCTCGATCACGCTGATCATAGGTACTGTCATCGTTTATAAACAAATACTTCATGCCAAAAGCCGCCCTATCGGCTACAACAGGCAGGGACTTGTAACCATGCTGGTGAACACGCCCGACATTCACAGGCATTTCGATGCTGTTTTGGATGATCTTGTCAAAACAGGAAGCGTGGTTTCCATGGCTGAGTCGGCGGGACCACCTACTGAGGTTTTTTCTGCCAATGTAGGCTTCAACTGGAAAGGCAAAGATCCGGGGCTGCAATCTGAGTTTGCGACCATCGGTATCTCACACGATTTTGGAAAAACGGTCGGCTGGAAGTTCATTGCGGGACGGGATTTTACCAAAACCCTGGCCAGCGACTCAGCTGGGTTTGTGGTCAATGAAGCCGCTGTGAAGTTCATGGGATTGGCAAAACAAAAACTAAATGATGCGATCGGAGAGACAGTTACCTGGGACGGGAGGTCTTTCAAAATTATCGGAGTGATCAAGGATATGATCATGGAATCGCCCTACGATCCTGTCAAGAAATCGATCTTTTTCATTCACCCGAAAGGCGGCCGGTTTATCACTGCACGGCTCAATCCCGGCACCAATGCAAGTTCCGGATTGAAAAACATCGAAGCGGTATTCAAAAGACATGCGCCCGAGTCTCCATTCACTTACCAGTTTGTGGATCAGGAATATGCATTGAAGTTTGCTGCCGAGGAAAGGATCAGCAAGCTGGCGGCGATATTTACCGTCCTCGCCATTTTCATCAGCTGCCTCGGACTTTTTGGAATGGCTTCTTTCATGGCAGAACAGCGCACAAAGGAAATCGGGATCCGGAAAGTGCTCGGCGCCTCAGTTACAAATCTGTGGCAGCTGCTTTCCGGCGATTTTGTGATCCTGGTAGGTATTTCCTGTCTGCTTGCGATACCAATTGCCTGGTATACAATGGAGCAGTGGCTCGAAAAGTACACTTATCACACCCAGATATCCTGGTGGATTTTCGCAGCTGCGAGCATTGGAACACTTGTTATCGCACTCGCAACTGTAAGCTACCAGGCGATCAGGGCGGCGCTGCTTGATCCCGTGCAGAGCCTGAAAGGGGATTAAAGGGTTCTACCTCATTTCCCTTCTGTTACCTGCCGGATCACTCGCAGCCAGTTCAGGCCCAGTATCTTTTTGATGCGCTGATCGGTGTAGCCCAGCTTTTGCAATGCAATGGTAATCTGTGGAAAATCGCTGATGTCTTTGATCTCGCGCGGCAGCTCAGGCCCGCCGTCCAGGTCTGATCCCAGCGCAATATGGTCCTCTCCTACCAGGTTCACACCGTAGTCAATTACCTTCGCCAGCTGGTCCACATGCATCCAGTACTCGTCGGGTATGGTTCCATTGAAAGTAAATGGGAGCTCGCGTGCAAACTCCTTGTCTACCTCTTCAATGGTTTGGTTAGTAACCTGAGACGCCAGTATCCTCGGCGTTGTAGGCTGGGGATCAGGCTGCACCCGGACCGGATTGTTCGGTTTCTGCCATGCCCAGTATTTGGGATTGTTAAACAAACTGCCAAAATGGACACCGATTACTCCTCCTTTTGCAGCGATCGCCTTTGCGGCTTCATCGGAAATGCAGCGGGGATGGTCTACGATTTTGTGGAAGCCGCCGTGACTGTAAATAACAGGATGCCGGCTCGCAGCGACTGATTGCAGAATAGCGTCGTTGGAAGCATGTGCAACATTGATCACCATCCCAAGGTCATTCATTTCTTTGATCACCGCTTTTCCGTGCGCATTGATACCGCCCCAGGTATACACATCGTTGCAGGCATCGATAAATGCATTTGTGGTGCTGTGCGCAGTCAGCTGCATGGAGCGTAACCCCAATTTGTATAGCGCCCGCAGCAGGTCAAGATCACCGTGCAGGTCGTACCCTCCTTCCAGATCAAGGAACGCCGCCATCTTGCCTTTTTTGTTGATCCGCTCAATATCGGAGGCAGTCAGCGCCAGCTCAATCGTCGCATTGTTTTTCCTGATTTGTTCCAATGCAAGATTTACGACACGGAAAGTATTCTTGATCTCAAATCTTCCCGGATAATAGTTTTCAGGCGTATAAACCGAAAAGAACATCGCGTCCAATCCACCCTCCTTAGCCCTCGGCAGATCGACGGTACCATCGGGATACCGCTGACCAATGTCAGTTTTGAATATCAGCTCACGACTCATCACATGCGTATGTCCATCCATGACAAATGCATTGCGATGCAAATCCGGCATTGGTTTGCCTCCCCGCGAAGGAGCAGGATCAAAGGATTGTTTTTCAAAAGCGGTACCCGCAACCGGCAAAAGGGCCAGGGATTTTATAACTTCTCTGCGTTTCATTCGCTATTTATCGTCGTAATGACCTTTGGAGGAAATAATGTATACGGTAATGGTTTGATCATTCACCAATTATAGCAATCTATGCTTATCGGTAATCTTCCTCGCATAAAGACCTGCGAGATCATGCTTTTTAAGCGGTTTTCCGCGTCCTGTTTTTGGATGCTGAGCAAGTTCTTCAATTAATAGCCGCGCTTTTTTATACGCCTGTGGTTCAGACTTCTTCAAAGATTGCAAATCTGCTTTTGCCTGGTCCGAAAAAACGAGGGTGTATATCACAAGCTGTCAAAAAAAGCGTCAAGCTCTTCTTTATTCCTGATGACAGTAGATTTCCCTTCTTTGATCTCCTGTTGCGCATCTTTTATACGCTGGATCATTTCGGGAGTGAAATACAGGTCGTCCTCTGAAATTGGAGTAAGCACGTAAGATTGTTTACGACCTCTCCTGATAATCACTTTTTCACCTTTATCAGCCATTTCAAAGAAGTCCTTTTGCCGCTCCCTGAATTGCCTGCTTGTAGTTTCTACAATTGCCATGATGTACATCTTTTGGTACACAAATATAAGCTTATTCCTGACATAGCCTCAGCAAACTTCAACTATTCAGCGAATCCGCGAACGTAGGGTAATGCGGGCGGGCGTTCTCCCTGGCTGAATTGCGGCCCGCGTATGGAGCGGTATTTCATGTTCATAAAAGGTGTATCAATGCGGCGTCCTACGGGCGAGTAGCGTCCATTTTCCCAATTCGATTCCATGTTGAAGGCTGTGATCCCGGTTGACAGCAACAGCCGCTCCGCATTGAATGGCTCCTGCTTTGTTACCATCATTTCGGTAATCCAATGCGGCTGGGAGTTCGAGGCGTGGTATTGGTCAAAAGGTCCGGGCCAGCCGAGCATTGAGATTATTGCAGGGTTCTTTTGCCCCTCGATCTCCCCGGCAAAAGTCCAGCCTACATCGCGCGCATTGTAAACAGCCGCCTTGGTTCCGTCATTGTATTCGACAATGCAGACGTTTGGTTTTTCAATCTGCTGAAAGTGTCCCGTTTTCAAATCAAAATTGACGCGTGCTGCTTCAAGTAACTTCCCGGCCCAGGGATTTTGCTCAGTCCACTTCCAAGTTTCAGGCCCGCGAATGCATTGGACAGATTTCACACCTGTCTCACCGCCTTTTCTGCGTTCTACAAAAGCCTGCAGTACATCCACACTATGAAAAAGAGCGCCTTCGTCGAGCGTGCCGCCAAGTACAACTGAATATTTCAGTGGCGTATCAATTGCAAGTTCTATCTCAGGTTTGCGAAAATAAATTGGAATGGAGGAACCGCCCGTCAATGCAAAATTCAGCTCGCGCGATTTATCGAACATCCATTTGGCCTCGTCCCAGTTGTAAGAAAGATGTTTATCGTTAAAAATCGGCACTGCACGCTTGCTCTGCTCAAATACCCGGATTACTTTCTCGTAAATCCACCAGCGTGGCAAAAGCCATTGTCCTTTCAGATTGGTCGGGTACTCCCCGTGTTCTCCCACAATTACAACACCATCCACCGCAAGCTCCTTTCCACCCAGGGTAACTGCCTCTCCTACCGTTTTAAAAATCGGAATGTTCTTTGACTTACATATTTTCTGCGCCAGCAAACTTGTGTCAAACTGATGGATGTAAACAGAAACAACCTCCACCCGCGAAGGGGTGTGGGCTCCCTGCCACCAGTAACCATCCAAAAGCTTCGTGATAATCCAGTCAGCGTGCGATCTCGTGGCACCCCAGTAAGTAACCAGGCAGGCAATGCGCGGTTTTGCCGGCGCACTCTTCGGGACAGCTGCGGCCGCACTGCCGGTTATTGCCGCGAGACCGGCCAGACCGGCCACCCCGAGCATTTCACGCCTGGTTAGTGTTAAGTTATTTTCTGCTTTCATTACGATGGTTAAGGTTCGGTCAGTTAGCTGGAAAATACATAGAATCGCAGATATTTTTTTGCCTTTTTGCGACTCCAATGAACAGAAGCCTCATTTTTTAACAATAATCCTGAAGCTGAGAGCTCACTTGACTGTAACCTCGCTGATTTCGTATTTTTGCGTCGCGCTACTCAGCCCATCTCCGGGCAGCGCAATGCAGGAGGACGACCTCCCCCATATTGGGAACCGTATCGGGACGGCCCGGCCTAAAAGGTCAATGTTATGTCCTGGATTTATTTGGTTGCCGCCGGCCTCTTGGAGGTTGTTTGGGCGTATTTCCTGAAGCAGTCGGAAGGTTTCACCCGGCTTGTTCCTAGTTCCATTACCATCGCTGCGATGATCGCGAGCTTTTCCCTGCTCGCGCTAGCCATGCGGACGTTGCCGCTCAGTACTGCCTACACAGTCTGGACGGGCATTGGTGCGGTTGGTGCCTTTTTAGTCGGCACTTTTCTACTTGGCGAGCCGGCAAATGCAATGCGGATCGCGGCTGCTTTGCTTATCTTGGCCGGACTCGTTCTCATGAAACTTTCGTGAAATATCAAGCCGACCCAAATGGCTCAGGCCGGATTGCAAAGATGTGAGGATGAAAAGGCTGGTTTAGTGACGCACCATTTGCCTGATCCCCTCCGCATAGCTTACGGGTTTATAAGAGAAACGCTTCTCGAATTTGCTGCTGTCAAAAACATAGTCGCGGTCATATTGATAAGCCATTTCTTTTAATTCTTTTAAGATCGGCACAAAAAGGCCCAGCAGCTGCATCATCCATTTTGCAAAAATGTAGTAGCGCGGCTGTACATTCATTTCCGCGGCGACCATTTCAATAAACTGCTTTCCGGTGAACCGCTCCGGCGACGTGGGCAAATGCCAGACTTCGCCGTACACATCGGGCGTATTACCGAGTAATGCAAGGGATTTGCCAATGTCAGGTACGTATGTGAATGAATGCAATTTCGAGGCATCCATTTGCCAAAATGCTTTTTTACCTTTCCTGAATTCGTCCGTAACCGAAATGCTGAGCGGGCTGTTTTTAACGTCAGGCCCATAAAAATCAGCACTGCGGGCTATCAGGAACTGCATGCCCTGCGACTTGGCAGCGAACAGCATATCCTGGATTCCGGCCCGTACTTTCCCTTTTTCACTCGGCGGATTTACCTGAGAGCATTCAGTCATGTGCGGAATCTCTTCTGCCGCATACATATATACATTGTCCAGGAAAACGAGCCGCGCTTTTGCCTTTGTGCATGCATTGATCACATTGCGCATCAAAATGGGCCAGTCGCGTTTCCAGATCTTGATATTGTACTCCAGACCAGCTGTAAGGTACACCACCTCAGAGCCCGCGACCGCCGCTTCCACCTCAGATGCGTTTAAAAGATCAGCAGGAAAAAGCGTATCGTCCGCATTAACGCGCGCCGGTTTGCGGGATACCAACCTGATGTGTTCCGTGTAGTTTTTTAATTCTCTGGCCAGCGCAATGCCTGTTGCGCCGCCAGCGCCGAGTATCGTTTGCATAGTTGTTTTTTTGATACAAATGTATCGCGGGCAACCAGTTCCAAACGTTGATCTGTGTTAAGATTTTGCTTCCACAAACAATCTTTTGCGAATGCGGCTGAGGCTTTCGGGAGCTATGCCGAGGTACTGCGCAATGTACCGTTGCGGCACGCGCAGGAAAATGTCCGGACGGGCTTCGGCTAGCAGTAGAAAGCGCTTTTGAGGTGTGTAAGCCAGCAGGGATTTGGTGCGTTCCATGCTTTCCGCTGCGAGACGTTCTACCAGAATGCGGAAGAATAAGGCGACAGAGGGCAACTCACGCAAAAGCAGGCCCAGATCCTTGCAGCTCAGGATAAGTACCGAAGTCTCGGTAAGTGCTTTGATACAGGACGTGGCAGCTGCCTGTTTGGAAAAGCTTTCCAGATCGGTGATAAATTCATGCTCGAATGCGAAGTTGCAGGATTTTTCTACGCCTGATTCGTCAAGATAAAACTGATGTAGTACACCTTTTAAGACAAAAAACACTTCAGAAGCCTGCTCTCCTGCATTGAGGAGGACAGCGCCGCGTTTGAAGGTCCGTTTTTTACAAAACGACGAAATATACGCCGCTTCCGCTTCATCGAGCTGGACATCTTTCCGCAATGTCGAGATAAGATCCGACGTCATATTCCAGTGTTTTTAAAAGGGCTGAACTGCTTTCCAAGATAAATATACACCGAAACCTTTCAATGTCGGTATTACCCCAAAAAGTTGGCCCGAAAGCCCGAAGGCGACTCTCCGGTTTTCGTTTGAAACAGCCTGCTGAAATAAGCCGGATCATTATAGCCGAGCTCGTAAGCGATTTCCTTCGCAGTAAGTGAAGTGTGTACCAGCAGGCGTTTCGCTTCCAGTATAATGCGGTTTTTGATCACTTCATTAGGCTGCGGCAGTCGCAACCGGTTGAATTTGTGTGTAATCGTTTTCGGCGCCATGCACAGGAAATCTGCATAGTCGGCTACGGTGTGTTTGGATTTATAATGCTCCTCTACAAGCCTGGTGAACTTGCGGAAAAATTCAAGATCACTTTGCTGGTCGGTCACATCATGGGTCAAATGTTGCCGTTTCCAGGAGCGCGTCGCGCGGATAAGTAACTGTTTAAGATAGGTCCGCATCATTTCTTCCAGTGAGCTGTCGTTCAACTGAAATTCTCCTATCATTTCTTTAAACAAGCCTCCTAGAAAAGCGATTTCGTTTTCCAGGAGCTCCACTTTGGGCATGTTGCGAATGTTGTTGAAAAGCAGACCATCGCAGGCAACTTCCTGATCGTGAATCTGAATGCAGTAAAAATCACGGTTGTAGAAAATAAAATAACCGCTTTCCTCACCAGCTGCTTCCAGCTCCAAATATTGATTGGGGCTGATAAAAAACAATGTAGGCTGCTGGGTATCGTAACACGCAAAATCAACCCGCAGCTTGTAGCCAGCAGGCAGATAGAGAATTTTGATGTATTCTTTATAGGCTGGCCCGTTGATGATCTCCGTTTGCTCTTTGCTTACTTGCAGCAGTCCCAGGGTCTTTAAATTATTATTGAAAACATTGCTCATGGCTATATACGCGTGTGGATGAAGGGTTTCTTTTTGTTTCAAAATAGAGAAAAAACCTGTGAAGCAATGATTTGCTTCACAGGCCCGATCTTTAAGTTAGTTTCTTGCAAACTTTTCAAGTTCGGTGTTGAATTTATCCATTTCTTCCAAAAACAACCCGTGTCCGCCTTTTTCGAATTTCACAATGTAAGATCCTTTAATGGCTTTGTTAAGCTGCTCAGCCTGAGCGTAGTCACACAACTTGTCGTTTACACCGTGGAATATCGCAACCGGCATATTGATTTTTCCAAGCACAGGACGAAGATCCAGGTCACCCAATGCGCTGATAGCCTGAGTAGTAGCGTAAGGTGATGCATTCAGGTTGATGCTTTCCAACCATTTGATCGATTCCGGTGAAAGTCCGCCTTCTTCTCCTTCGAATGCTTTTCCAAAGCCTGCTACCAGTTGTTCCCGGTTGGTTTTAGTCTGTTTGATCAGATCAGTTGCGCCTTGCTCAGTGATGCCATAAGGATGGCCTTCGCGTTGTTTCCATGATGGACCGGTTGCGCCGAATACGGCCAACTTCTTGATATGCGCACCGTTGTATTTGGTTACGTAGTGAAGTACCACAGCACTGCCCATTGAAAATCCGCCTAATGTTGCGTTCTCGATTTTCAGTTTTTCCAAAACTACCTTGATGTCGTCGGAGAAAGTATCGAAGTCATATTTTCCATAAGGCCGGTCCGATTTTCCAAAACCGCGGAGGGAAATCCCGATCACCCTGAACCCTTTTTCAACCAGATACTGGTATTGATATTCATACATCTCATTGTTCAGCGGCCATCCGTGGATGAGCACGACAGGCTGGCCTTCGCCGAGGTCGATCACGTGGAGTTTTACATTTTTCTCCACTTCAATGTATTCTTCTCTTCCGAATGCTGCGGGCTTACGTGTTTGTGCAAATAGCGATTGGCTTTGGATAAAAGTGAAAAGGAATGCGATGGTCAAGGCAATAGTTTTCATCTGAGTGGTAAGTTTGAATGTTTGATGTAAGCTTCTGGCTGTTAGCTATTAGCTGTTAGCTTTGGGCTGTTGTCGTTTGACATTACAAAGGTGGCAGGTTAAACTGCGCAGAAGAATGGATAAAAGTCCAAGTGCCTTGTACATTTTTCCCTCAAGATGAAATTACGGCTTGTAGAAAGCCGCTAACTGACCCAATCGCCGCTTGACCAGCGGATTTTTCATGGGTTCAAAGCGGGCCACCTCCACATTGTTTTTGGTAACCACCGCATAAAACGGCTGCTTTAACCGGGCGGTCATGTGATAGATCGTGACCAGCTCGGCAGCATCCTCAGACCACGCCGCCGTAGCATATAAGGAAGGAAAAGGCGTTTTCGAAAGCTTTGCATAAACATCCGGCGCCAGGCTGACCGGAACCGGCTTCCCGCTCCGGAAGCGCGTTTGTTCCAGCAGGGAATCAATGTATGGCCCGGCTGGCTTGTTCATCAGTCGCCAGATGTCTTTTGTAAACGCTGTCGGCTCCACCACAGCATCTGCATCTTCGGGATGCGGGGTAATGCCGGTTACCACGTCGACGATGTGGGTGGCCTCGTGCAGGAGCACATAAACGATCGCGTCCATGGTCCCGGCTTCCACGCGCACTTTGTAACTGGAATCAGCTGCGGGCGTAAAGCAGGAATTCTCTTTCCAGGTCGCCCATTCCGAAACATTCTCATTCAGCAGGCTCGCGCGGAATGTAATGTTGAACAGCTTCGGGACGCCTGCTGAATCGATCGGCGAGGTTAATGCCGTGTTCGGCATATTGTCCATGAAGCTGATGCTGAGCAAATGTTGTTTCAAAATCCGCTGGTGCAATGGAGGCAACAAGGCGAATGCATTGCGGACTTTTTCTTTTTGTGCGGATGTAAGTTCGTGGTTAACAGGCCGCATTCCAGCTTCCCGAAACTTTTTGAAGACGCTTTCGGGGGCGGATTTGATTCGTTGCTCCGTTTTTTCTTTTAAAGTAGAATCCAGACTTTGCGCCGAAGCGAATGTTGAAACAAAAAGTATAAGTAAAGCGGAAACCGTCCCTTTTATGATGGGTTTTGTAATCATATATGTGCAACGCCAAATCTCAGCACTATTTTTCTTATTGGAGTGTAGGGATTACCAGGTTATTTGAAAGTTACTTTTCCCAAGGTTTGATTTTTACAATCTTATTGTCCCTCATTACAACTAGTGCGCTATCTTTCTGCTTTTTGAATGCGACCACATTATCATAAGTCTTTTTGAGGCCGAATATGATTTTGTCGCGTAGTTCCAGCTGTTCTTTAATTGTTGTCATATATTTCTCTTAGTTGAGCATATTTGATCTCATCAATAATCTCTAAACCATTTTCCAGTGTTTTCTGTGCAATGATCTCCGGAACTCCGAAAGAATTGTCGAACAGAAACGCACCATGGACAATGGGTAAATAAATGTCAAATAAATTCTTAATTCCTTTAATATACCTTCTTTCAATCACATCTGGCTCAATGTTGTGACCGCCATCTGAGACCCTTGTTTTTACACGTTCTTTTGCTAGTTCTATATTTTCGAGCCATAGAAAGATCAACGTTGCTGCGTATCCTTGCCTCTTTGCTTCTTGGATTTTTTGTTTGTAGCTTTTACTGGATAATGTTGTTTCAAATGCGAAACTTTCATTATTTCCCAAAAGCTCATTAACCCTTTTCAACATAATTCTTCCCGCCTCCAGTGCAACTTTCTCGGGTTGAAACGGTGATATGCCCTTCGCAATTTCATCTGCATTCACAAATTCTTTGCATTCAATAATTTCAGGTAAAATAGTAAAAGAGGCGGAAGTTTTTCCCGCTCCATTACAACCTGAAATAATATACATGTTCTTTTTGGACACAACAATCTTGATAACTTCGCAATGTTCCTTATTTCCCCCCAATCAACCGCTCTAACCGCTCCATCATTTCATCTTTCTCCTTCAACATCCGCTCGTACAAGGCAATCTTCTCCTCATGTAGCTGAATAATCTTGTCAATTGGATCTGATTGAATGGTGCCGTGGTTAATCGAGCTGCCGAAAGCCCTGTCATGGAAAGTAGTAGTGATAATATTAATTGCCTGGTCCTCATTGAAATTTCGAATCGCCTCAGCCGGGATTTTCAAAATTGCCGCAACCTGCTCCAAGATATCGGAATCTATCTTTTCTTTTTGTTCCAGTAGCGAGATCTTCTGCTGGTTCCAGTCATCTCCAAGCTCAAAGGCGAGTGCGTCCTGTTTTACAGACATCATTTCCCGGAATCGTCTTATGTTACGGCCTTCGTGGATCTTTGGATTGGAGGTAGTATGTGCCATGCGGAAAGGTTTTTTTGGTTAGAAAAAGCAATTTATATAAATCTGTCGGGATGTGCCCGGGTAACTTACAAGTGTTCCAATGTAAGTTACCCGGGCAGGGGAAATTGGAAAATACAGCTTTTGCGGTTTATCCACCTGGTTTTCAACGCCCCAGCGAACTGCAACGAAAATACCGGACGTTAGAGATTAGTAATTAACTCCTAATTCCTTGATCGCATCCTCGATATCTTCTTTGATAAATTACCAATATTTTCCCCTCAAACAGATCGGATTGAAGTCGCCATCGGCCTGTGTAAAGTCGGTGAAATTTTTCAGGATTAAATTTGAGTCATGACCAAATTCATAACGCTGCTTGTGAAGAGCGAGCATGGTGCGGATACTATACTTCGGCAGTAGTTCATATAAATCCCAGAAGTCCTTTTTCCTGCCGCCTCGCTGTATCACATCGATTTTCATCGCTATGATTTCCTCTGTGGTCGCCATTCTGATGCCGTCGATAATGAGAGCGGGTTGGATAAACTTGTCAGTGTAATAAATGTCGATCTTAATTGCCTGATCTCGGTCGGCTCCGACGGTGTAAGACTTGCCCATGCCGGGAAGTACATTTGCTAAGTGGCTTACATACGGGAATGTATTGTTTAAGAAATCTTCTAATGCTTCAAAATTAATGCTTCCATACGGTACATCTGTGAAAAGATCGATATCAACAGAAATTCGGTGGCCGAGCTGCAAGCTGAGTGAGGTTCCGCCTACTAGCCTGAAAGAATTAAACGGCTCTGCCGCCATCAGTTTGAAAAGTGTGTCTTTTAAGAGCTGATTTAATAGTGTTGTAATAAAGCATAACTTATCATGTGCGTGATTAATCATCGGATTGCTGTATCTCGGAAGTTTGAAGCATTGACTTTACTTTTTCTTGCCCGTAAAATCTTGAAATCTCCTTTTTCTCGGCTTCGTCACCTCTTTCAAAAACCCTGTTAATCACAGCCTTTGCCTGTTTTTGCCAATCGATTTGTGAAATGTTGGTATCCCAGAAAAGTGATTTTCGCAAAACTGTCAGGTCAGGAGTCTGGCGATTGAGCTTCTCCTTTTCAGTTTTGATATCATAGTAAGCTTGCAGCAGTACAAATGTGCCTTCGTCAAGGCCCAGCCCTCTTTCGATTTTGAGTGCCAATGCTGTGCTCAGGCTTCGTTTTCCTTTGATTATCGCGTTGAAACTCTGGGGATGTTCGGCGATTGATAGTGCAAACGGACGTTGCTTGATAGATCGTTTTTTCAGCTCACGGTCAAGGATGATTCCGGGATGAATGCCTTTGAATTTTTCGAACTGCTTTTCCATACAATAAATATAAACATTTTTGTTTACATTATTTTGTTCGATTCAAGAAGCAATTGAATTTACCGTTAGTTCATCCGCAGTTCCACCATCCAAACTTTCCCCTATATTTGCCCCGCAAACTTTAATAAATTCTTATGAAACTATTTTCAAATGTCAGACCAAAATGGTCCTGGAGAGGCATACGGGTGCAAGTCCCGAGACCTGACCGATGTAGTTTCATTCGTTAAAGTTTGCGGTGACCTCTCCTTTTTTCTCACTCTTTTTCATGGTCATATGCAAACTTTAACGAATGAAGAAGGAATCGGCTCAAAATCAAATCCAGTCAACGAAACGAATCATGCACGTCAAGCATCAAACCCCAGCGCTCCGCTGACGCAATCACAAGCTGAATTCTGGTATGTAGTTGAATGTCAGGGTTACAAAGAGCTGGCGCATTCGCTTAAAATGGTGCATGATCTGGCGCTTTATCATTCGGATATTCCGTTTGATACGGCCGAAAAATCGGCGCTTTTTGATGTGAACTTGCTTGTCGAGGGATTTCAGAAGTTGGGAGAAAAGGTTTAGAATAGAGGGACTGCGAGGGCAGTCCCTCTTTTGTTACTGATTCCTGTTCAAAACACTAACAATCAACTTCTTTACAGTTTCCATTTCCTCCGGTTTGCTGGCCGCGGCGAAAAGTGTCAGACTCGCGAGTGCTTCGTTGCTGATAATTGGGTTCTCGTTTGCTTTCAATAAGCCATTGACTTCCAGGAAAAGTAGAAAACACGCCGCGGCAATTCGTTTATTCCCATCGACAAATGAATGATTTTTGATAACTAAATAAAGCAGGGTAGCCGCTTTTTCCTCGATTGACGGATAAAAATCAATTTCCCCAAATCCTTTACTGATCTGCGCAACCGAGCTTCGGAAACTATCATCTTTCTCTTTTCCAAACACGAAAGAGTCGAAATCACGCCGCATGGTATCAATAATGTCGTGATAAGACGATAAGTTAGGGTAAACGGCCGCTCTTTGACTAATGCCTTTCTGATCCAATGCTTCGTGGTCGTAATCATCAAGCAATTCCAGTCCTTTGGCAAAATGTGCGAGCCAGGTTGTGTCTGCTTCATTAACCTTGTATTCAATCGCACGGCTCAGAATGCGAATCCCGTCTTTCAGCGTTTGCACTTGCTGGTTTTTCTGAGCAAGTCGCTGTTCGTTAATGGAGTAGCCCTGGACAAGATATTCTTTAAGCCGCTGGGTCGCCCATTGGCGGAATTTCGTGGCAACTTCCGACTTGATACGATAGCCCACGGAGATAACGGCATCCAGATTATAATATTTTTGACTACGTTTCACTTCTCTCTTGCCTTCCGATTGAACTATTAAGAAAATCTTAACAGTTGCCTCTTCCATCAACTCCCCATCTTCATACACATTTTTGAGGTGCATATTGATGTTGGGGATTGTCGTTTGAAACAGGTCTGACATCATTTTTTGAGTAAGCCAAACAGTGTCGTCTTCGAACCTTGTCTCAACGTGCGCCTGTCCATCCGGGCTGATGTATATCTCAATCTGCTTTTCCATTTTCAAACCATTTTATTTGACCCCAATATAGAAGTAAGCCTGGCAAATAATTTGGCGGATTATCCTTCGGTAAAGGAGACGGACAACTTTCTGCGCGTATGCAGCATGCTGGCACTTTAAAGCTGTAAGCAATTATTTAAAAGGTCGCTGTTATCTCTTTGGCTGACGTTGTATCCTGCAAATGAATGCATTTGAGAACATTAGCCTGTAATTTTCAGCGAGCTAATGAATGCATTATCGAAATCCAGATGATAATGCATCACTGCCGGGCTCCCCGGAAATGTGCCGCTTGCTTCCACGATCAGTGTTCCTTTTGAGCCTGTTTGCGTGAAATCAATGACTTTCGACTGCATTTTATATTTCTCTATTGCCTCTTCGATCCATTGTTTGATTTCACTTTTACCGGTGTAGGATGAGCCTTCATCGAACACGGTTGCCTGTTCTGTAAAGTAATCGGCAAATGTGCTGCTATCCGCTTCGTTTTGTGCTTTAATTAAGCCTTCTATATTTTCAGGGAGTTGCATGATGATTTGAAATTTAAGTTGATAGAAAATTTGATTTTGCTTTAATAAAAAACCTGCTGAATGCTTGTTAAACTGTACGAACCGTGCCGCCGTCAATCACATATTCGGTCCCGGTAAGATAGCCTGCTCTTGGCGAGACCAGGAAACCGACCAGCTCGGCAACTTCCTCCGGCCAGGCAGCTCTGCCGAATGGAATGCCGCCTAATGCATCCATGACGCTTTTTTCAGCTTCTTCCATCGTGCCGCCTGAGCTTTCGGCTATGCGCTCCATCATTCGGACGGACGCTGTCGTCATGATCCAGCCCGGAGAGACGGTGAGCACACGTACACCTTTCGGGGTGACTTCATTCGACAAGCTCTTACTATAATTGACCAAAGCCGCTTTGGCCGCCGCATAGGGCAATGTAGATTCATATAAAGGTAACTTAGCCTGAATGGACGCAATGTGAATGATCACACCGCTGCCCTGCTCGATCATGCCGGGCAGGAAGCCGCGGTCCAGTCGCACGGGCGCCAGCAGATTGGTTTGAAGTGTCTCTTCCCATTGCTCGTCGGTTAGTACTGCAAAGCCGCCGGCGGGCGTTTCTGAGGCGCCCAAATTATTGATCAGAATATCCAGTCGACCGAATTGTTTGTGAATTTCTTCCACCACTTGTTGGGTGCCTTCGGGTTTGCTTAAATCGGCCGATATGAAATGAATGTTTTCATTTTCTTCTTCCGGCTTGTTCCTAGCTGTGATGATCACCGTTGCACCTGCTTTCAAAAGCCGGTCTGCAATGGCTTTTCCGGCGCCCTTTGATCCCCCGGTTACGAGTGCAATTTTGTCTTTTAGTTCGTTTTCAAAATTGAAATCCATGTCCTTGTTGGTTTTGTGTAGGACAAATTTCAGCACTATGCTTCCTGCTGACAAGTACGGATTTACGATTCAGATAGGGATAAATTTATCCCTATTGAACCTCCAAAGGCATATGTTTATATTTGCAGCATGTACGAAAGAAAGACAATGCCCAACCTGAATTGCGGGCTCGACCTGATCGGTGAAGTGCTTTACGGCAAATGGAAAATGAGACTTTTGTGGTTCATTCACCAGGGCTTCCAACGCCCCAGCGAGTTGCAACGGCAAATTCCGGATGCATCCCGCCGGGTGTTGAATGTGCAATTGAAAGAGCTTGAAAACCACGAGCTGGTCGGGAAAATCATTTACCCGGTCGTTCCGCCCAAAGTCGAATATTATCTTACCGATTTCGGAAAATCACTGATCCCCGTCATCGGTGCGATTGGAGCGTGGGGCGATCAGAATGACCAGCGCTTGCGGGAGCTTATCGAAAAGAGCATGCTGTCTTCGTAACCACATTATCCTGACAAGCCTTTTCCAGAATTCGCTCCATTTCAGCAAGCAGGCCGGGAATCGGCGTATCGCTTGTATTGGTCAGTCCCAGCGAACCATTGGTTGTCAATGCGCCGATCGTCTGCTCCATTCCCTCTCCAGACCGAACCATCGGACCATACAAGGCTTCGAGCTTCAACAGCCCGAAATCAGTTTTATATCTCACCCGCACCAGGTTGGTAACCATAATGTGATGATTGAATGCTTGTTTCAACGCATCCAGCATCTGCTGCATATCATTGTGACCAAAAACCAGGTCCCGGAAAAAGGATAAATAGCCTGTTGTATATTCAGTTGAACTGGTTCCGCCGAGGCCGGCCTTGGCAAGCCTTGCCAGATCCCAGAAGGATAAATGTCGCTGGTTTTCAAAAAACACGGATTGCGTGGTAATGTTCAGTCCAAAATTATCGTCCAGATCAAGCGCTCCTCTCGTACAAACAGGCGAAACCAGCTCCATTTTGGTCTCGTCCCATTCCGGACGCAGTTTTCTTGACGCGATTAGCACGGCCGCACAAATGGCACCATGAACGCTTGTGTTTTCCTGTCTGGCGCGTTCGAGCAGGTTATGCGTTGTGCTCTCTGAAAAGCGATGCGATGAAACCAATGGATTGACTACATCCGTCTTCATTTTTAATTCGAGCACCTTTTCCACTGTCTGTGCAGGCAGATCTTCCGGAAGACCAAGGGTTTCATCGTTAGAGACTTGCGGTTGCATTAATTCCAGCTCTTTTCCGGTAACGGCAAGCAATATATCCCGAGTCAAATAGCTCAATGATGTGCCATCGGCCACGGTATGGTTTGCAGCCAGGATCAGGACGGAGCGGTCTGTTTTTTGAACCAAAACAACCCGTAGCAATGGACCTTCGGCTGTATTGAACCGTACAGAAAGCTCTTTCTCAACCTCCTGTTCCCAGCGATAGTTCTGCTCTGCATGCACCACACGGAGCGGAATGTGCAGGTTGTCCACATGCTGCAAGGCTGGTCTTCCCAAGTCGTCCAGCACCACCTTTACCGAAAGGTTGGGATGGCGTAGTTGTGCCATGTCGATGGCCTTCCGCCATTTTTCAACGGGTTGTGTTCCGAAGATATCGGCGGCCAGGCAGAAGTCTTTTGAATCGATCTGATCCAGCAGCCAAAACGTTTTTTCGAATGCACCCAATGTGCGGTTCTGTTGTCTTTTCATTTTGCATTGAGTTAATGTGAGAGGAGCGGCACCGCGCCGCGTCCTTTAAACTGAATGCAAAATTGGCAGGCTGGAAGGCGGGAGAGAATGGACAAAAGTTGAATGGTCAGGTACATTTTGCCACCCGGTATTTTATCTCAACTCTCTGGGATTTATTATTGATTTCTGTTCAACACACTTACAATCAGCTTCTTCACGGTCTCCATTTCCTCGGGTTTGCTGGCTGCGGCGAAGAGTGTCAGGCTCGCCAAGGCTTCGTTGCTGATAATGGGGGTTTCTTTCGCTTTCAATAAACCATTTACTTCCAGGAACAACAGAAAACATGCAGCGGCAATCCGCTTATTTCCATCAACAAAGGAGTGGTTTTTGATGATTAAATACAGTAACGTTGCCGCTTTTTCCTCGATCGACGGGTAAAAATCCACTTCACCAAAACCCTTGCCGATCTGTGCGACGGAGCTCCGGAAGCTGTCGTCTTTTTCTTTTCCAAATACGGAAGAGCTGAAATCCTGCCGCATGATGCCGATGATATTTTGATAAGCTGATAAATCGGGATATGACGCCGCTCGTTGGGTGATGCCTTTCTGATCCAGTGCTTCATGATCGTAATCGTCGAGCAGTTCGAGTCCTTTTGCAAAATGCGCCAGCCAGGCGGTGTCCACTTCGTCAACCTTATATTCTATAGCGCGGCTTAAAATACGGATTCCGTCTTTCAAGGTTTGCACCTGCTGGTTTTTCTGCGCGAGCCGCTTTTCGTTGATGGCGTAGCCCTGGATAAGATAGTCTTTGAGCCGCTGGGTTGCCCATTGCCGAAACTGAGTACCCCGTTTCGAGTTAACCCGATAACCGACTGAAATGACAGCATCCAGATTGTAGAACTTGATCGTTCGTTTGACGTTGCGCTTTCCTTCTTTTTGAACTACCGAGAAATCCTCGGTTGTTGAACCTGGATCCAATTCTTCTTCGGCGTAAATATTCTTTAAATGTAGCCCAATGGTGTCCGTGTCCTTTTCAAATAAATCAGACATGTTTTTTTGGCTTAGCCAAACAGTTTCCTGACCAAACTTCACTTCAATCTGCGTTTCCCCATTGCCGCTTTTATAAATCTCAATCTGCTTCTCCATTGGTTCAAGTCGTTTTATTTGAACCCAATATAGGAGGAAGCTGTACCAATATTTTGGCGGATTATCCTCCGGTAAATGAGAGATGAGAATTGATGTAAACCCGGTTTGATAGCCTCCGCAGACTCTACCTCGCATATTGATGCGCCACACAGCCGTTTTGAAACTTGACAGTCTCCACCAGCTTTAATACAAGTTTGTCGCGGAGCAATTCCGTGTCCAGCAGCCGACGCCCTTTTCCGGCTATGACGGGGTGAACTACAATGTTGAATTCATCAATCAGTCCGGCTGCAATCAATTCCGGAAGCAGACTTACGCTATCTACCGAAATCTTTTTCCCCGGCAGGTGTCTCAGTTTCAGGAGTTCTTCTACCGGGTTTGAGCGGATAATGCGGGTGTTATAGTCAGCGGTTTCCAGCGTTTTTGAAATAACTACTTTCTCGATCGATGTGATTTTTTCACCAAACTGGATTTCATCCGGTGTACCAGACTGATTTTTCGCCACATCGGACCAGTAAGGAAACATCAGTTCGTACATTACCCGCCCGAAAAACAGCAAGTCGACGTCGTCCAGCAATTGTGTGAAATAATCATGTACTTCCGCACTGGGGATGCCCAGCGTATGATCGCAATAGCCATCGATCGTGATGTTCATGCTGAATGATAGCGTTCTCATAGTTTGTTGCATTTGATGAACGTCAAAAGTAAAGGTTGCTTTTGTTTTCAATGGAGGTGATGTGGGACAAAAACAGGGGTTCTTTGTGCCAGATACAGGTCAACATCAGCTTGTTATCACTTCTCTTACTTCGCATGCGAGCGGCCGGAAAGCCAGGGTTTCAGCAGCTTTGTCACCTGCGGCATCACTACCCAGGTCAGCAGCCCGACCATACACGCAGCAATAATCAAAGTCCTGAATACAGGATGAAGCGCAGCCAGGTACGGGCCAATGGTGTAGGACAACAGGAGACTCGTTGGAAACACACCGCAAAGCGTCGCAACAGCCATTTTCCATCGCGGCGGCGGCACCGGCGAGCGAAACCAGGCTTCCAGACCAGTAAGCTCGCGATAAACGGGCTCTTCAGTTAGGGTCGACGCATAGGCTTCCCAATCCCTGAAAAGTTGTGAATTGTAAAAAGCATCACGCTCGGCTTCATCTGCAAAAGTCCGCAATATCCCAACCTCGCGACTTTCGCTGCCCGGAAGCGCGGTCATCATGGAAGCACCATGAACGCCTCCATGCAAAAACGAATCTCCCAGAAAACGCCGGAGCGCATCTTTAAACTCCTCTTCTTTTCCTGGAAGCACTTTGCGGGTAATGGCGACATGAATGGGCATAGTTGGGCTTTTTAAGTGATTGCGTAAATTAAATACAAACAAACGGATCAGACAGGGAATAGTGCGACGATGTTCATTATCGAACATCCTATGTTCCTTGCCGAACAGCCATTCACTTGAAATCGCCCGTTTTGCACCTTTTTCAGGATGGTACAGATTTGTTCGTTTCAAATTGTAAAATCAATGCATCTTCTTGCCATTGATTACAACTTTAACGTTGATCCGCCACCCCCTTTTTCCTAATAAGCTATGATCAAAAACTACTTCACTGTCGCCATCCGCACACTTGTCCGGAACAGGCTTTACACCATCCTGAATGTGGCCGGCCTTACTTTCGGTCTTACCTGCTTCCTGCTCATCGGACTCTATCTGTTCGACGAACTCACGTTTGATCAGCAACATACCAAAGCGAACCGCATTTACCGGGTTGTGGAGCATATGAATGTAAAAGGCGAGGAGACCACCATTGCGGCGGCGAGCTTCAAACTGGCGGAAGTGTCAAAGCAGAGCATTCCCGAAGTAGAAAATACAACCCGCATGAGCCGCATCGGACGAGCGAATCTGACAGACCCGCAGAACCCGGTCAATTTCCAGGAAACCATTACCATAGCCGATCAAAACTTTCTTGAAATATTCGATTTCCCATTGATTTCGGGCGATAAAAAAACGGCGCTGAAAGAGCCGAACTCGATCGTGATCGACGAAGAGCTGGCGATGCGGCTTTTCGGGAGCACGCAGGTGCTGGGCAAACAGCTTCAATGGAGTTACCTCGACACGCCGCACAGGATCACCGGTGTTCTGAAAAATCAACCGAAAAATTCCAGCTTTACCTTCAACAGCCTCATTTCCAAAAACACCAACTCGGACGAGTTCAAAAACATCGCCGCTACCGACTGGTTGTCCAACGGTTTTTCCGTTTATGCCTTGCTGAGAAACGGCGCAGAGCCGGAAACTACCGCCGCTAAAATGACCAGCATGGTCCTAGCCAACTTCAAACCTGAGGAAGGTACGCGCCTGCATTTCAGCTTACAGGCTCTGAAAGACATGCACCTGCATTCGGGAAACATCGTCGACGGGGCCAGAAACTCCAATGTGGAGGCAATGCCGCAGGGGAACCTGGGTTATGTCAGGATGTTTTCGTTTGTGTCCCTGTTTGTGCTCTTCATCGCGGGCATCAATTATATGAACCTTTCCACCGCCAGGGCGTCCAACCGGGCCAAAGAAATCGGGGTGCGTAAGTCGATCGGTGCAGTGCGGCAGAATCTGGTTTATCAGTTCCTGTTGGAAGCCATATTGATTACCGGACTGGCGTTTGTATTGGCCGTTCTTCTACTGAACCTGCTGCTGCCGCCATTTAACAATTTTGTAGAAAAACAGCTTTCCTTTGATTTATCCACCAACTACCGCGTATGGTTGTTGGCTGTTGGCGCCACAGTCCTGATTGGCCTTATTTCGGGCAGTTACCCGGCCCTGCTGCTTTCAGGTTTTAAGCCTGTGGCTTTGCTAAAAGGCATGAAAATCAATCAAAGCGGCAGTCTGGGATTACGGAAAGGATTGGTTGTGTTCCAATTTACGGTTTCGATCGTACTCATTATCGGAACGATTGTTCTCTACCGTCAGGTGAAGTTCATGAACAACACCAACCTGGGATTTAACAAAGATCTGCTCGTGGTGATTGATATCAACACAGGCAAGGCCAGGAGCGCCGCCGAAGCGATCAAAGCCGAAATGGCCGCAATCCCGACTGTGAAAAGCGTGTCGCTCACTTCCCGGGTGCCCGGCGAATGGAAAATGTACCAACGCGTAAAGGTCAATGCCCAGGGCAACCGCACTGAGCCGAAGATGACTTACTTTTTCGGGGCAGACAAGGATTTCCTGGGCACTTTTGACATAAAACTGGCACAAGGCCGCAACTTCGATAATCCTTCCGACTCGACTTCGGTACTACTCAACGAAACCGCCGCCAGGCTGCTGAATATCACGAGTGCGGCCGGTCAGTTTGTGGAAATTCCCGCCGCTTCGTCGAATGGTGGTGATTTTGAAGCTGTTAATGCGAACGGAACGCCCTTTAAGGCAAAGGTAGTGGGCATTGTTAAAGACTTCCATTTCCAATCTTTGAAGGAAAAAATTGCTCCGCTGGTTTTGGGCTATAATCAAAATCCTGTTCACCCCATTGATTACTATACCGCCAGAATAGAACCGGCCAACATTCCGGCTACGCTGGAAAAGTTGAAGGCCGTACTGGTGCGGGCCGACGGCGACGAACCTTTTGAATACCATTTCCTTGACGAGCAGCTCGCCCGCTTTTACATGGAAGACTCCCGCCGCCAGACACTCATGATCTGGACAGCACTCGCCGCCATTTTCATCGCCTGCCTCGGACTGTTCGGCCTCGCTACCTATTCCGCTGAGCAGCGTGTGAAAGAAATCGGCATCCGAAAAGTACTCGGTGCCTCGTCATTCAGCCTCGCCACGCTCCTTTCAAAAGACTTCTTGAAACTCGTCCTGATTTCAAATGTGATCGCTTTCCCCGTCGCCTGGTGGTCGGTGAACCAATGGTTGCAGGAATATGCCTATCACGTGAATCTGGATTGGTGGGTTTTCGCCCTTGCCGCCTTGTTGGCAATTGTAATCGCGGTGCTGACGGTGAGTTACCAGTCAGTGAAGGCTTCGCTGGTGAATCCGCTTGAGAATTTGAAGGGGGATTGAGGGGGCGGATTTAGTGCAAACTGCCACCAGGCTATGTTATCTATTAATCTCAGTGCGATTAGCAGCAAAGCACATTTATACCTACTAAGCTTTATAGACCATTCTTTCGACGTTAGAGAAATGGTCGAAACATCAAATATGGACAAATTAAATCCATTGAAACCTATTTGTGCTATACTTGAAAGTTTGCATTCCTGCAAACGAACTTGCAAACGAAAATAGATGTAAACGCCTATAAATCAACCAATTTCAGTTTGCAGGTTTTTATTGTTTTGAATTAATAGAAGTTGCAATAGCAGATGTTTTCAACCAATAGCAACCTTTCAGGACTCATTCACCCTTTTAAGCTCCCTAACATCCTCCATATCCTTCGCTCTACCAAGACTTTGCTTATCTTCAATCAGATCGTCGAAGCTGATAAAGGAAATCTCTACACCGTCGGATTGGACAATTTGTTTTTTGGCGAATGATACCCTGAATTTCAGAGGTGCCTTTATATTGGGGAGCAGATCAAGCGTGTAATCCTCAAACTCAAATCTGAAAAAAGAGTTTTTGGGATCAGGGGCTTGCTCTTCACGGAATTTTGTTACATCTATTCCAAGCTCTTCCAAAGCTTTGAGAAGGTTGAAATAATTTTCGTAGGTGGGGTTATACCAAAAATCTAGGTCTGGCTTATCAACGACCTCGCCCTTTAAAGTAGTAGATTTTCTGAAATGTCCATGAAGCGCCACCGCAGTACCGCCCACGATCATATATTCTACTATATGTTTATTGAAGATCTCGCAGATGTAGCGAATGATGCGTGTATAGTCCATTGAAGGCTCATTTCTTGTTAGAACCAGCTTTGATATATTCTTGTCTCAAAGACTTCATTGAACGCTCAAAACTCTCGTGGCGCTCCATTGACTTCACTGAAGATGAGTCAGCAGGCTTTGAAGATGATTTCAATTCCTGAATGCTTTTGTATTTTGTTGACTGATTCATGGTTGTTCTTGTCATTAGGAATGATGAAAGATACGAATCTAGTACAACAATTCAAAGCTGACTGTTCAATAGCTTGATATGGTGAATTTGCTGTTTTTTTCAGTATATTGATGAAAGAATTTAAAAGTTCTAACATGTATGTCCGCATCAGAATTTCGAAAGAACAATCACTATCTCTCACAGAGTTATCTCAAACATTGGGAATCTTCTCCTAATAAAGTTTTTGTCTATCGTAGGTTGGTCTCACATGATCAGGTGCCGGTTTGGAAAGAGGAAAGCATTGAAAAATTTGCTTATCAGGAACACCTCTATACACGAAGGTCAAATGGTCTTGAAAGTGATGAGATTGAGCGTCGCTTTGCAAATGAATTTGAATCCCCTGCGGAATCCTGTATTCAAAATGTTGTAAATGAGGATCGGCTGACTCCTGATGATTGGCATAAATTGGTTCGATTCTTGGCATTGCACGATCTTAGAACCCCGGCTCGTCTTCTAGAACATATCGAAAAAAAGCCGGGAATCGTCTCTAAGATAATAGAGGATGTTCTAGCGAAAATTCCAGAGCAATTGGAACAACAACAGCAGCAACAGAATGCTACGAATACTTCAATCGATAAACTGAAGACAACCTTTCCACTGAAAATAACAACCGAAATAAAAGACGGAGAAGAATTTGGTATTCTAAACGTTGAAACGGCTGCTGGTCGACAATCTTGGTTGTCCTTAATGGAATATCAATTAGAGGATACTACCCAAATTCTGCACCGGCATAAATGGACTATCATGCATCCCGCAAATGGAATGAATTGGATGACCTCTGATAAGCCTGTTATTCGACTTAATTATTATAAACCTGGAAAATACGATTTCAAAGGCGGATTAGGCAATAAAGGTTCAGAAATACTAATGCCGCTTAGTCCGGAACATATGCTTTATACTATCGTCGGCAAGAAACCACCGCAACGTGGCAGCAGATTCTCTAATGAACAAACCAGAATTTTGCGTCGCATGATTGCGGAACATGCTCATAGGTATGTCTTTGCAAAATATGCTGACGATGAAGTGTCCTTATTTATGCCTAGACATATTGATGCTCAAATCTTTAAACAGGAGAAAGAGCAATGGGAAAAGTGGCATTCGGAACAGAGTGAGTCAGAAGATTTTTTCCTAACATAGCTGAACTAATGTATCCGTAAGTGTTATCAGATTCTCTCCAATACTGGCGGGAGTTTTCCACTGAGGTTGCTGGATTAAATCTAGCTGGTCAGAGCATTAATTAGTACAAATAAAATTATAAAAAATATTAATACAATCATGCATCCTCTTGCACTGCTGGCTTTATTGAGTGCGGGATTGTCATATAGCTGTTGATATTTGGCTTTGATCATATCGTCTAACTCGATTCCCTGAGCACGAGCCAAGCAGGATTCATTAGTAATCCGGATTTGTAATTTGCGATAATATCCATCTCCTTTTTCATTATCATGCTCAGCATTGTAGTGAGCGCTTTTATAGCCGTTCACATATGCTACGGAAAGTACGTCTCCGTCATCAATAAGTTTAGAAGCTATTGCTGCAACACCCCTTTCAAGATATCCAATTTTTGAAGGGCCGAAATACACCGGCACGGCGTTCTCGTCATACATATTTTGTCGATCTCGTATTAGCCGGTATTGTTCGCTTTCCTTCAATAGGTTCAGATTAGCAATTCTATCAAAATCGTATTCTGAAAGCAAGTACACCGAGGAGTTGAATGAATTGGGAGGCTTGGAGCTGTTTCGTGGCATAGTTCAAACAGAATACGATTTGCAATGTCTAAAATAATGAATTATCATCTTGCGATCTATCACCGGTCACCGTTAGTTCATTCATCTCACATCGATTCAAACTTTCCCCTATATTTGCTACGCGAACTTTATTTAAAATTTTTATGGCATTCATGCGAAAGCTTGGGTTTAAAATATCGTCTTGGAGGGGCATACGGGTGGAAGTCCCGAGACCTATCATGAGCGCCAGCTTTGATGAAGTTCGCAGTGACCTCTCCATTTTCATTCACCTTAATCCATTTTGGATATGCGAACTTCAAATGGTCCCGGTGTCGACTCGAACGAAAATTCAGTCAACACAACGAATGATGCACGTCACGCATCAAATGCCAGCACTCCGCTGACAGATTCACAAGCCGAGTTTTGGTACCTCATCGAATGTCAAGGCTGTAAGGAGCTGGCGCATTCGCTTAAAATGGTGCATGATCTGGCGCTTTATCATTCGGATGTTCCGTTCGATACGGCTGAGAAGTCGGCGCTCTTTGATGTGAATTTACTCGTGGAGGGGTTCCAGAAGATGGCTGGGAAAGCTTAGGATTGGAAGGGCTGTTGGCGACAGTCCTTCTTTGTTTTTTAAAAGCAGATTTGGCTTCTATGAATGCACCACTTTCAGATTTACCACTGATTGCCAATGACATAAAGCAGCTCATTGAGCAAAGCAGGCAAAACGTTGCTATCGCAGTTAACGCGGAGATTACCCTTTTGTACTGGAATATTGGTAAACGGATCAATCAGGAGATTTTGAATTTTAATAGAGCCGAGTACGGGAAGCAGGTCATTGACACGCTGTCTAAGCAGTTGACTATGGAATATGGCAATGGATGGAGCAAACGACAGCTGCATCACTGCCTTCGTATTGCTGAGGTTTTCCCCGAAGTTGAAATTGTGCACGCACTGCGTACACAATTGAGCTGGACACATATCCGACAGATCATCGCGATTGATGATGAATTGAAACGGAGCTTCTACATCGAGATCTGCAAGCTTGAAAAATGGTCGTCGCGACAATTGCAGGAACGGATAAATTCCATGCTTTACGAACGTACCGCCATCAGCAAGAAGCCGGAAATAACGATTGCCAATGATTTGGAGGTATTGAAAACAGAGCAGAAGGTAAGTCCGGACCTCGTTTTCAGAGACCCTTATTTTCTCGATTTTCTGGGTCTCGCGGACACCTATTCTGAAAGGGACCTGGAAACGAGCATCATCGTTGAATTGCAACGTTTCATAACAGAAATGGGCAGCGACTTTGCTTTTCTGGCAAGGCAAAAAAGGATTACCATTGATAATCGGGACTATTATATCGACCTGCTTTTTTATCACCGACGACTTAAATGCCTGGTTGCCATTGATCTCAAACTCGGAGAATTCGAGGCTGGATTCAAGGGGCAGATGGAATTGTATCTTCGTTACCTTGAAAAATACGAGCAAGTTGAAGGTGAAAACACGCCGATCGGACTGATCCTCTGCACAGGCAAGAATGAGGAGCACGTGGAATTGTTACAACTCGACAGAAGTAATATCAGGGTAGCTGACTACCTTACTGCCCTGCCTCCGCAAAAGCTCCTGCAAGAAAAACTTCATAGAGCAGTTGAAATCGCTCATCAACGACTTGCTCAACGAAATTGACGGTGCATAATCTGGCGCTTTATCATTCGGATATTCCATTTGAGAGCTGAAAAATCGGCGCTTTTTGATCTGAAGGTGCTTTGGGAAGGCTTCGAGAAGATGGGGGCGAAAGTTTAGGAATGGGGGACTGTTGGCGACAGTCCTTTTTTGTTTTATTTGTCAATGCACAACAGTTCTTCTTCACGGGTTTCTCTCAGAAATCGGCTGGTTTACGGCTCAATCACAGCCGGCATAATGCTAACCGGCTTTCTGTCACGCCGTTTGCTCGGGCATCATGCATTCATCAAGCTTTATGTCGGTGATGCATTATGGGCGATGATGGTGTTTTTTGGGTTTGCTTTTGTTTTTCGCAAATGGTCAACCTGGAAGGTAGCTGCGGCGGCACTTGGGTTTTCGGTTTGCATTGAGCTTAGTCAGCTGTATCACGCGCCGTGGATTGATACGATCCGGAATATGCCGCTGGGCGGATTGATACTCGGCTTTACTTTCGTTTGGAGCGATTTGGTATGTTATAGTGTGGGAGTTGGGATTGGGGTGCTGGTCGAGATTTTTATGATTCGTTTTGCTAAAAGAGATCAACTAAAATCAGCACCCTGAGTTTCTCATTGCGACTTCACGCCATGTCTTTTAACAAAATAACCCAGCTGCGTTATCAGCTTTTCAATTGAATCCACATCAGGAATAAAATCAAAATCACTGATACCACAGCCAGGTTCTTTAATCTGCTGATGGAGTGTTTATATTGTCTAAAACGGAGCTTAATGCTTCACAAACTTCAACTGTCTGGACTGCCCGTCGGTGGTGTTGAGTTTTAGTAAAAACAGGCCGGAAGGTAAGTTTTGCACCTGAATTCCATCGGCTGTATAAGAGCCGAAGCTGCTCACCAGCATCCCGGAAAGGTTGTAAATCATAATCCCGTTCACCGTCCGGCTATTCTTTACATTCAGGAAAATCTTTTCTGTTACGGGATTTGGATATGTGCTGATTTCAATGGTCTGTTCACCGAAATTAATGCTCCGTATTCTGCTGTGAGCAAATGTTCCGTCCAGGTCGACCATTTTGAGACGGTACAGATTCTCTCCTGCCAGAGGATTCAGATCTGTGAATTCGTATTTCCTCACGGCCGAACTTTCAGTCATTGCCGCGACCGATCCAATGCGCTCCCAGCCCAACCCTTTTGCACTTCTTTCGATCTCAAAATGGCTGCTGTTGGTCTCCTGCGAAGTTTCCCAACGCAATGCAGCCGCAGCCTCCTGTTTTCTGGCGTCGAAACTGACCAGCGTGACTGGCAGCGGATCATTAATCAGCCTGATCACAAATGTTCCGTTTGCATTATCATAGGTAGTCTCCCAAATCTTCCGCGGAACTTCCGGGAGGTTCACCGTTGCAAATGCACCTGTACTACTGGCTGCATCGATGATCGTAAATGTATCTCCTGCATCGGGTACATAATTATCGGCCAACGTAACGTTCAGCGTTCCGGCAAACGTCATAGTACCCAGCACCTGAATCTGATCATACTCCGATCCCGCAGTCGTTCCGGCCAATTCAATGTCAATCACCCCATTATTGGTCAGGTTACCGGTAAAGGAAAGGCTACCCGGAGAATTCCCGGGAGCGATATTTCCTGCATTTGTAAAATCACTCACCACATAACTGCCGCTGCCTTTCAGCGTTCCCGCATTGGCAAATGTGCCTGAAATGGTCAGGGAACTAGTATTTACATTGATTATCCCGTTGTTGACAAGATTGCCAGTCGTAGGATCAAACCCAGCCGGAAGCGCGATCGTCTGCCCGGGCGAAACAGTTACCGCCGCCGTGGCTGCATTTGGGAAGCTGGTCGCCGTTATCCAGAAACTGTTGTCTGCGGAAGATTCCCAGCTTTCGGCCAGGTTCCAGTCTGCATTGGCGTTTCGGGTCCGGTAAAAATTGGTGGCCGTGGATACTTTGTAAATCTCGTAGGTTTCGGCGGCCGTGAAAGCGGAGGCTACTGCGGGTACTGTGCCGGCTGTTCCCGTAAAATCAAGGCGGATCGTTCCATTGTCCGTTCCTGTGTTGATCGTCACGGTGTAAGTGGTGCCGCTTCCGGATACGCTTGCTATCGTGGCGTTTGCCCCTCCTGTTGTAGTGAGTGAAAAGTCCGTCACGTCCACACCGGTGACACTTTGGGCAAATATGACTGTGTAAGCTACCGATGCAGCATTGGTTGGAGACGAATTGGCACGTGTAATGCTGCTGACCGTCGTAGAAGCTGCTCCGGTCGTAAACCGTAATGCAGTACTGCTGCGAATACCCGCAAAAATCCTTCCGTCCAAATCGGCAAATGCGCCTTTGTCGATCAACACATAAAAACCAGTACTACCTTCCAGATCGCCCGTCGGGTTAATCGTGATCGCTGTTGTGGAACCGCCGGAAACCTGGCTGCTTGTGGCAGGTATCGTGGCAACTGTTGCATTGTCCGAAACGCGCTTGATCACAATGTTTTTACCCGCTACTGCATTGACGGGTCTGCTGAAATTAAGCACGATGTTGGCGTCGACCGAAACGCCCGTTGCTGCATTTCCAGGATTGGAGCTGCTTAAAGCCGGCGGTGCTTCGGATTGTACGAATAAAATGTTCTGGTCGGATGCGGTTCTTGCAGTTACGAAAATGTCCACGTCGTTATCATTGTCCCAGTCGGCGACGAATGCTTTCGCAGCATTATTATAAAAAGCGCCGTTGTTTGGAATGTTGTTGAAAGGATTGTTGGTGCCGGTAACGTCTGTAAACCCGCCGCTGCCATTGTTCTGCCAAAACCGGAGTGTAGTGGACGCATTAGAGCTGGAAGCCTGGATATCAATGTCGCCGTCTGCGTCAAAATCACCGTAGATATATTGATTGTCCTGCACGATGGCGATGTTTCTGAACGGACTTGCCGCGCCAGACAATTCCACATAAGTGCCGCCGTCGTTGCGATAGAATATGTTTTCCCCGGTTGCTGCACCGAGGCTGCGTTTGGTAACAAAAATATCGTCATCGCCGTCATTATCCCAGTCGGCCACGCGGGCGAAGGATGCATTTGTGAAAAAAGCAGCCGTATTGCCCAGGTTTCGGAACGGGTTCGCTGATCCGGTAACCTTGGTGAACTGCCCGCTCCCATTGTTTTGCCAAAAATCGTTGTTCCCTGAGCCCGGGTACGAGTGAATGTCAATATCTCCGTCGACGTCGAAATCACCGTAAATGAGCTGATCGTCGCCTGAAATTTTCAACTGATCAAAAGGACTGGCAGCGCCGGTAATTTCCTGGTAAACGCCGTTGTTGTTTTTATAGAAGATATTCTGATCGGATTGAGACCGTCTTGTGACAAAAATATCATCGTCTCCATCATTGTCCCAATCGGCTACAAAGGCATATTTCGCGTTGTAGAACACCGACTTCTCAGTAACATTATTGAAAGGGTTACCCGCGCCAC
The DNA here is from genome assembly GCF_000701505.1 of Dyadobacter crusticola DSM 16708. Taxonomy (GTDB): domain Bacteria; phylum Bacteroidota; class Bacteroidia; order Cytophagales; family Spirosomataceae; genus Dyadobacter; species Dyadobacter crusticola. Next base: position 143,723 of record NZ_KL370788.1, read on the forward strand.
TGACTTGCGAAAAGCCGCCGGTTCCGTTATTCCGCCAATACTGGTTTTCAGCTCCGCCAGCATAAAGGTGTATGTCAATGTCGCCATCAGCATCAAAATCACCATAAATAAGCTGATCGTCCGTCTGGATCTTCATCGCGTCAAATGGACTATTTGTGCCGCTGCGTTCAGAGAAATAAGGAATCAGCAAACCTTTGAAATCCAGAAATTTCAGAACCTGATTTTTGGTCAACTGTCCCGCTACATATTCCAAATCCCAGTTTCCGCCTTTTGTACCAGCGCCTGTATTATCCTCGGAGCCAGCTACGGACACACCCAGCAGTTCATGAAGCTTATCCACAAAGTGCTGCCCGGTCCGGTTGCCCGCGAGCTGACAACTATAAATCAGTAATTCGGATTTTTCAGACGCAAAACTCTTGCTAACAGCTTTCCAGAAACTACTAAATTCATTGATATTCTGTGCATTTAGCTGCTGCCGCCCCAGCACAAAGTTCCCATTTGTACCGTGAGTAAGAATATGCAGACGTGCTACTTCGTGCAACGTACTTAGTTTATTTTCCAGAGCTGAAAACCCGCTGTCGGTATTTTCTACGAGGATCACCAATGCACTTTTCCCTGAATTACGGGCGAGTTCCTGGTAGTTTTCCAGGGATTTGTCGATGATCACTACATCGTTGAGAGCCGGTTTATTGAAATTTACGGCGTGATAATAAAATAGATAGCTACAAGCAAGAAGGCAGGCAGCATGCACAACGTTGGTAAAGGTTTTGTTCATAGATAGTCAAAATTTTTCGAAATCTATGTTTCCTTTTTCCACTAAACCGTAACATGCAAAATTATATTTTTCCCGGGTTTATTGTTACTTTAAGAAATAGCAAACAAGGTATTTTCAGGAGCTGGCTTTCTCGTAGGACCAGTCTACAATTTGTTTCACAGCCATTTGCAACTGCTCCATATCTTCTTTTTTATTGATATCAATCCCGCAGAATGAACTCCCATTCACTTTTGCATTCAGAACGAGATAGTAAATGCCGGGAATGATCACGGCGAGCAATGCACGAAAATTCACGCCGGAGTTTTTGAAATAAGGATCGCTGAGGCTGAGCAACTCTTCGCCCAGCAACTCCCGGGAATCTGCCAGAGTTCGGGCAATCTGGTTCGGCTCGGTAATTTGCCAACGCATGATTTCCTGCATTTCTTTATTCTGGATAAAATAGGAGATCTGGGCTTCCAGCGTTTTCTTGGCAAGCTCTTTCCCGAAATCATGACGGTTAGCTTCCAGCAGCTCCTCAACCTGATCTTCCATGGACACCCAGAAATCCTTTTCAGACAGATAAGCCTTGAAAAGCTCCTCAACATTCCCAAAATAGCGATATATCAATGTTTTGCTCACACCTGCGACGTAGGCGATTTTTGCGGCTTTCAAACCATGATAGCCTTTACTCATAAATATCTCCCCGGTCGCCTGGATCAGTTTCTTCTTCGTTTCTTCCTTGTCTTTCTTATGTACAATATCCATTGGGCCCGATTTGGATTTAGGGTGATATTGCAATATTGGGAAGATTTTGGCTTCTGAACATGAGTTGAAAGTGAGCAGGCTGAGCAAAGTGCCCAAAACCTGAAACTTCGTACCTTGCAGCATGTTTTTTACTATGATTTCACATTCACTTCTATATGTTCCTTTTTAAAGCAGCTTCCGTTTCTCTGTTCTGTTTGCTCGTTTCAGTCACATTCGCACAGCCCGCTTCCAAAAGTATTACTGCAAAGGAAGCTGCTGCGGAGGCAGAAAAGGTGGTCTCGGACTATAAAGAGAAATTCCTGTTAACCAGCAAAGCAGAATGGGAAAAAGGAAAAATTCAGATTGGCAGCGATAGTTTGTTGTTCACCGTCAAGGTTTTTGGTGAGAAACCAAGTGATGGTCGCAGTATGTTTATTTCCCTGCACGGTGGTGGCAGCGGCCCTGCATCCATGAACGATCAGCAGTACAAAAATCAGCAAAGGTTATATAAACCGACCGAGGGCGTCTACTTCGTCCCGCGCTCACCGTCGAACACCTGGAATATGTGGCATCAGGAGCCGGTAGACGGTTTGCTCGAAAGAGCTATTCTGGACGCGATAATAGTTGAAGGCGTTAATCCGAATAAAGTATATGTAATGGGATATTCGGCAGGTGGCGACGGCGTGTACCAGCTCGCACCGCGAATGGCCGATCACTGGGCAGCAGCAGCGATGATGGCCGGGCACCCCGGCGATGCGCCCATTCTGAACCTCCGGAACCTGCCGTTTTTCCTGGCCGTAGGCGAGAAGGATGCCGCATATAACAGAAACGGGCTGCTAACGGAATGGTCCAACCGCCTTGATTCGCTGCAAGCAACTGACAAAGGCGGCTTCATTCACGATGCGCATTTAATGGCCGGTATGCCGCATTGGATGAAGCAGCAGGATACGATCAGTGTCGCGTGGATGGCGAAATTTAAACGTAATCCTTATCCTCAGAAGGTAAACTGGATCCAGGACGATGTGGTACGAAAGCATTTTTACTGGCTTTCTGTTCCCCAGGGTTCGGCAGTAAAAGGCCACACGGTTTTCGCCTCTTACCGCGGCCAGGAAATCGACATTCAGAGGAATGATAACGATACGTTATACATTCACCTGAACGATAAAATGATGAACCTGGACAAGCCAATTACCATCCGGCAAAATGGCAAGGTGCTTTTTAAAGGAAAAGTAGCCCGCAGGAAGGAGCTGATTCAACAGTCGTATGCAGACCGCCGTGATGCTGATTATGTTTTCAGCAGCAGGGTTGCGGTGGTGAACGGTAAGGTGCTGGTGATGTGATTGCTGCATGCGTGTTATCTCCGTTTTGCGTACCAAACAAATTACCAGAAAATCAATCGCTGCTACCGGCTGCTCATCTATGAGTCAACCGAAGTTGTAGAATGAGTAAATTAATTCCAACGGCCCTGTTTACATGTTTGCGGAATTAACGTTTATCGATAATCAATGAGCAAGTGCCGGATGATTTTACACACAATTGAACGGTTAAAAGCAAGTTGGTATGATTGACAATTATCTCAAAATCGCGTCCCGTAATCTCTGGAGACATCGGGGATTTTCAACAATTAATGTCCTGGGACTGGCCATAGGCATGTCTGCCTGCTTTCTGATTTGTCTATACGTGAACTTTGAATCGAGTTATGATAAATTCCATTCGAAATCAGATCGGATTTTCAGGATTGTGACTGACATTGAAACAAGTAACGAAACCAGCCACAAAGGATCAAGCTGGGCTTATGGGCCTAATATGGCGAAAGATTTTCCCGAGATTGAGACCTTTGTGCGTTTAAGCCGAGTCAGTTTTCTTGTCAGAAAAGGGGATGCTAAGTTTCAGGAAGAGAAGACGTTGTTTGCTGACTCAACCCTTTTCAAGGTCTTTGATTTCAAATTAATCCGCGGCAATGCGCATTCGGCACTGAGAGCTCCGCTAAGCATTGTCTTCACTGAAACCGCCGCAAAAAAGTATTTTGGAGAGGCAGACCCGATCGGGCAAACAGTATTACTGGATGCGGAAGGGTTGGTCGCAAATGTGACAGGAGTCGTGCAGGACCTGCCGCTCAACTCTCATATTAGGGCAAATATGTTTTTATCGGCGTCCACAATGAAACGTTACAAGCCGGAAGCCGATAATGATTGGGCCGCTTTTGAGCCCATGACCTACCTGCTCCTGAAACCGAATACGTCTGCAGAATCGCTTACCGCGAAATTTTCGGACTTTCTGGAGCGGCATGCTGGAAAAATAATGGCTGAACAAAAGCTAATGTATAAGATTTCACTTGAACCGCTGGAAAGCGTCTACCTACAAGCGGAGTACGTCGGCTGGATGGAAAAGGGCAATGCTTCCAACGTATACATATTTACGGCAGTAGCTGTATTCACCATGCTTATTGCCTGCATTAATTTCGTCAATTTGACGACAGCACGTTCTGTTGAGCGTGCTAAGGAAGTAGGAATGCGAAAAGTGGTTGGAGCGGGACGCTGGAGAATCGCAAAGCAGTTCATTTGTGAATCTGTGCTGATATGCCTCATTGCTTTTTTTGTATCCCTTATCTTGTCAGCTATTCTGATTCCTCACTTCGACACCCTGGCTGGAAAGGAAATCAGTCACGGGATCATTGATGACTTTTCGTTCGTGGTCGTGTTTTTGGTGGTTTCTATTGTTATCGGGGTGTTGGCAGGTATGTATCCTGCGTTGGTTTTATCTTCCTTCCAGCCAGCATCCGTATTAAAAGGTAATTTCAGGAACAGTGGGAAGGGTGTTTTCCTGAGAAAAGCGCTGGTTGTAAGCCAGTTTGCCGTATCGATTACATTGATAATCGGAACATTGATCATTTTTAATCAGATGCAGTACATGGAGAATAAAGACCTCGGATTCAGTAAGGATCAAATCCTGGTGATAGATACCGATGCCGATCCGAATAAAGCGGTTTTGCAGAAATCTTTATCTACAATCAAAGGAGCACTTCTTACATCCAGATCATCAAGTATCCCGGGAAGCAGATATCAAAATGCTATTACACAAATTGAAAGCGCAGGCGGGGATCTGCAAACAGGTGACCTACACGAACTTCTCGTGGATTTCGATTATATCTCATTGTTTAAATTAAAAATATTGGCCGGGAGAGAATTTTCGGAGGACTTTGCGACCGATAGCGCAAGGGCAATGATTATCAATGAAGCGGCTGCCAAATTGTTTGGTTACAGCGATCCCAGCCTCGCAGTTGGAAAACAATTCTTGCAATCGGGAAATGAAGGGAGGATTATCGGCGTTGTAAAAGATTTTCATTTTCGGTCATTGCAGGAAAGTGTTCAGCCTCTTACTATGCGGATAGAACCGAAATACTGCAACCTCGTATCTGTAAAAATTGCCGGCGGGGAATTACCGGGAACATTGAAGCGCATCGAAGAAAAATGGAACTTGCTCATGCCGAACAGGCCATTTAGTTATTTCTTCATGGACGAATATTTCGATCGTCAGTATCGCGCTGAGGAGCAGTTCAAGGCGCTGTTTATGAACTTTGCCTTCCTAACCATCTTTATCTCTTGTCTGGGACTGATCGGATTAAGTGCTTACGCGACGGTACAGCGGAAAAAAGAGGTTGGCGTGCGAAAAGTGCTGGGTGGTTCGACTGCAAGTATTGTCTTTTTGTTTTATAGAGATTTTCTGGGATTGATTTTGATTGCCTTCATCATCGCGGCACCTGTAGCCTATTTTTTAGCAGAAAAGTGGCTGGACAATTTCGCTTACAGAACTAGCATTTCGCCCTGGCCTTTCCTTCTGACCGCCATTCTAACCGCATTCGTTGCAATCCTTACCACGAGCTTTCAAAGTATAAAGGCCGCGTTGGAAGATCCTGTTCAAGTTTTAAAGAGTTGATTTGAAGGCTCCGACGACGAAAAACAAGCTTAGAATGATGTCAACTACGATCCTGTAACAGATTGCCGTTGACATCATTGATCAGTGTAATCCTCTTCTCCTACTCCGCTTCTCACCAGAGCTTCCAATTTCCACATATTTTCACTGCCTATCTAGCAAAACTGTAATCAAATGCAGCGCTTCTAGTTATTCCTGGAAGCTGCATTGTTATGCCTGCTAAGTCTTCCTCTGATTTCCCCTCATTTTTATAATTCTTTATACTTCTTAAGGAATGTTTAAAACGTTGCCTTATAGTAGAAAGTAGTTTTGCTGAACCGATAACCGGGTACTTATTTCATGTGGTAAGTACCAAAGTCATCTCGATATGTGATTGTTAACAGCTTCATGCATTTCTAAATCATTCACTTACTAAATATCAAATTCAATGGAATTTAATTTTCAGCTACTACTCAGCAACTTTGAACTTCGAGAACTGACAAGCGAGGCCGACATTATCGATCACTTGGCTTTGAGATCAAAAATTTATAAAAAAGAATACTCAGGCGAATACGTGGATAAGCAATATGATTTGCTGCCAAGTGACTGGAAAGCCAATCTAATCGGAGTATTTTCTAATCGTCGCCAGATTGCTACGATAAGAGTCGTGAAAAGGCATGTTAATGAAACAATTGAAAAGCAGCTAAACGCGATCAACCAAAAGTTTAATCTGGATATAAAATCGGACACTTCCGAGCGACTCCCGACTGAATATGCATTTGACATAAAGCCGGAAAGCAGGCTGATTTATCAAGACAAAATAGTCGAATTGAGCAGGGTCGCTGTATCGGACGAATTTCGGGGACTGGGGCTGTGCAGGTTTGCTATGCTGGCGGCAATAGGGATTTCAATTCTGGATCATTCCAGATATTGCCTCTACTCCTGCTCGGTCAACTCGGTTAAATATCATGCAGATTTGTTGCCGATGATGGAGGGAGTTACTACAAAACAAAATGACAATGGCTATCCAGGATTTAAATTCCCCGCTTCATCAGCAGCGGTCATTTCAGAGATCCATAAAATGTCACCAACCCATATAAACCAATCAATTATAGCTGGGGTAGTTTGCAGATATGGCGCTGGTGTTTTGGGTGATAGCTTTCCGGATCGAGTAGCTAAACTGCCGCATTCCATCAATTTTAATGTCGCAAACAAACAGATAACGTCTGCTTTTTAACATAAATGAACTGGCATTAACAAAAAGAAAACATTTACAATACGCGATATACTTTAATGGAAATATTAACAAGACTTGAAGAAAATATCTCAGAGAAATCAGAAGCTTTATTTCAACCTATTTTCTATCGGCTTATTAATTCAGATGATAGAAATAGATTAGAACTGCTTCTCGCACAGAAGCCCGATATTTTGGTATTTGATACCATCTATAATCAACTTTTTGAACTCGCAAAAATTAAAAACCCTGCTGTTAAACTGACGCAGGAACAATCAGATGCCCTTATACAAGAACACCTCGGCGGTACGACTCTTCATGAATATGGCGTATGGGTTTTCTATCCGTGGAGCAGGAGACTTGTCCACCTGTTGGATGAGGAGGAATTTAGCAAAGTAAGGACCAACCGGAATAATTATAAAATCACTCCTGAGGAACAGCAAATATTGGCTACCAAAAAAATTGGCATCATCGGCTTGTCGATCGGGCACGCTGTTGCCCTGACGCTTGCCACAGAAAGATCCGTAGGGGAATTGCGACTGGCCGATTACGACCTGATCGAACTTTCGAACCTGAATCGCATTCAGACCAGCACGCATAGCCTGGGTATGAACAAGTCCGTTGTTGCCGCCCGCGCGATAGCAGAAATCGATCCATTTATCAATGTACAGATCTATCACGAGGGAATTTCAGAAAACAATATCGATGACTTTTTAACCGAAGGTGGAAAACTTGATGTTCTGGTGGAAGTATGCGATGGACTGGACATCAAGGTACTGGCGCGGCAAAGGGCCCGGCGTTTCAGAATTCCGGTTGTAATGGACACAAGCGACAGGGGCATGATCGATATTGAGCGATTCGACAAAGAGCCCGACCGCCCGATTTTACACGGGCTTCTGGCCGACATGGACCCGGCTGATTTTAAGAATCTGTCTACACAGGAAAAAGTACAAATAGTGGGCAGGATTATCGATGCGGATCAAATTTCAAACCGCCTGAAAGCCTCATTAACCGAGATCGGGCAATCAATCTCATCCTGGCCGCAATTAGGCTCAGCAGTGGCGCTAGGCGGCGCTATTACTACTGATACCTGCCGAAAGATCCTGCTCGAAACGAATATTCGGTCAGGCCGATACTATGTGGATATTGACAGGATAATCGGAATGGACAAAGACGAGCATGCTGGCGCCGTCGCCCTCCCCCAGACCCATTAACATCCGGAATACTCAGGCCGGAACATGCCATTAAGGGCGGCTATTGTCTTTTCTACAATCTTCGTTCCGTCTCTTAGTACAATGTATGGGTTGGGATCGTCGGCGTGAATCTCCTGGATTACGCCCTCAGCGCGTTCCAGTCCGTTGATGTCCAGGATCATTTCTGCTTTTGCTCCCCGGTTTTTTATATCTGTCAGCATTTCCATAAAGCTCTCATTTACCGACAATGTTGTGCGTAAGTCCATCTGTTTTGAGTTGATTAGAACATGATATACTTACTTGAAAACGCCTCTGATTAACAATTAATTCAATGCTGTTGGTCAATCATCGTATCATCGTACCTTTGCGGCTTCAAAAAATGAGAAGATGATTACAGTTGAAAATTTGGCCGTTGAATTCAGCGGTTCTGTCCTTTTTAGCGAAGTTTCCTTCGTTATCAACCCTACCGATAAAATTGCCCTGATGGGTAAGAATGGAGCGGGGAAATCCACGATGATGAAAATCATCGCGGGTGAGCAAAAAGCCAATCGCGGCCACGTACGTGCGCCCAAAGACGCTGTGATCGCTTATTTGCCCCAACATTTACTCACCGAGGATAACTGTACCGTTTTCGAAGAAGCGGCTAAAGCATTCAAGCAGGTTTTTGAAATGCGCGCCGAAATGGAAAGACTGAACCACGCGCTCGAAACCCGCACGGATTATGAGAGCGATGAATATATGGCGATCATCGAACAGGTGACCGAAATCGGTGAAAAATATTACCAGCTCGAAGAAGTCAATTACGACGCAGAGGTGGAAAAAGCTTTGAAAGGATTGGGATTCAGGCCGGAAGATTTTCAGCGGCAAACTAAGGAATTCAGCGGAGGCTGGCGGATGCGCATTGAGCTGGCCAAAATCCTGTTGCAAAAGCCCGACCTTATCTTGCTCGATGAGCCGACCAACCACATTGATATTGAATCGGTAATGTGGCTGGAAGATTTTTTGGTAAACAAATCCAATGCAGTAATGGTCATTTCCCACGACCGAGCCTTCATTGACAACATTACAAACCGCACCATTGAAGTAACAATGGGCCGGATTTTTGACTACAAAGCCAACTATTCGCATTATCTGGTGCTGCGAGAAGAGCGCAGGTCGCACCAGCTCAAAGCCTATCAGGAGCAGCAGAAAATGATTGCAGACAACATGCAATTCATCGAACGCTTCCGCGGAACCTACTCTAAAACTAACCAGGTTTCCTCCCGCGAACGCATGCTTGAAAAACTTGAAATTATTGAAATAGACGAAATCGATAATTCAGCCCTGAAACTTCGTTTTCCACCTTCGCCACGGTCCGGCGATTATCCGGTGACTGTAAAAGACGTTTCCAAATCCTACGGAGATCAGGTTGTGTTCAAGAATGCGAGCATGACCATTTCGAGAGGTGAAAAAGTTTCGTTTGTGGGCCGGAATGGGGAAGGTAAATCGACAATGATCAAGGCGATCATGGGCCAGATCGATGTCGAAGGAACCTGCCAGCTGGGACATAATGTCAAGGTTGGCTATTTCGCCCAAAACCAGGCATCCTTGCTGGATCCTAATCTCACCATTTTTCAAACTGTGGACGAAGTTGCAGAAGGTGATGTAAGAACACAGATCAAGAATATTCTGGGCGCATTCATGTTCCAGGGTGAAGATATCGACAAGAAAGTAAGCGTATTATCCGGCGGAGAAAAAACGCGTCTTGCGATGGTGAAGCTGTTGCTCGAACCTGTAAACCTGCTGATTCTCGATGAACCTACAAACCACTTGGATTTAAAGTCAAAGGATGTTTTGAAAGAAGCACTTCGAAACTTCGACGGAACATTGGTGCTGGTATCTCACGATCGTGACTTTTTGCAAGGTTTGTCCCAAAAGGTTTTTGAGTTTAAGGATAAACGTGTGATCGAGCATTTCGAGACAATTGATGCATTTTTAGAGCGAAACAGGATCAAGAGTATTGCGGATTTGCAGTTGGCTAAGTAGGTTTCAAGATCTCACAATTTCTGTTCCCTGAATGCACATTCAGCTGCTTAGCTGATTGTCTAGCTCACGATTGCCTATGTCTGTTTTACGGTAAAATTTGTCTAACCCGGGTCGTTGCTGCTTAGAAACAGAAGCACCTATATATACATTTGAGCTTTGACAATGAGATCATTATATCGAAATGAAAAAGCCAGGGTTAACATTTTACAGAAGCGCAGCAATTGTGCTCATCTTAATCTTTGTGGTGCTACAGATCAGCTCACCTGACATTGAGAACCCGCCTGTGACCAGCGAGATTGCGGCCCCTGCGGAGGTGAAGCAGATCTTGGAGCGCGCGTGTTACGATTGTCATTCCAATGAAGCGAAAGTGGAATGGTTTGACAAGATCGCGCCGGCATCTTTTCTGGTTTCGCATGATGTGAATGAGGCGCGTTCGCGGTTCAATTTTTCCGAATGGGACAAAAATCCACCAGCCGTTCAGGAGTTGCTGCTTTGGGAGATGGTGAATGCGATCGAGCACGGTAAAATGCCTTTGAAACGATACCAGCTGGCGCATTCCGGCGGCAAAGTTTCTGCATCCGAGCTCGCGGTTTTGAAGCAATATGTAAACACACTTCCCGGAAGACATAAGGTGGATACAGCCAGGATCGTGGCGCAAACTTCGGCAAATCAAAAAGCTTCAACTCCCAAAACTCCCGTTTCCTTAAACGGCATTCCTTATTCAGCGGATTACAAACACTGGGAAATTATCAGCCTCACCGACAAGTTCGACGGCGGCAGCATGCGGATCGTCTACGGAAACGATATTATGGTAAAAGCCATCAAAAATCGCCAGCTCCCATTTCCCGACGGAGCGAGGATTGTAAAGGTGGTTTGGGGAAAACAGGTGGAGGATAAGGATGGCAATGTGCTTCCCGGCAACTTCCAAAATGCACAGTTCATGATCAAAGACAGCAAAAAATACAGCGCCACCGAAGGCTGGGGATTTGCCAAATTCGACGGGCTGGATCTGAAACCGGCAGGAAAAACGGTCTTGTTCGAACAAACCTGCGCTAACTGCCACCGGTTGCTGGCACCTGAAAATGATTTTGTATTCAACATTCCCACCAAATAAAATCCCCTGAAATGAAGACAACAATCTCCCTATATATCATTGCGATAGCACTTTTTTTCACGTCCTGCGACGATCGCAACACTGCCACGCTGGCACCGGAATACTTGTACGATGCCGGGAACGAAAAAGTGATCAAATCCATCCTTAATAACAAAAAAGGCACAATTTCAATGCTTTACGGAAATGATCTGGCGCTGCAAACTGCCCGGGATTCTTTGTCCAAGCCAAGCATTGGGGCACATTATACCTTGGTAACCTGGAAACAAAAACCAATGCCGCACTGGTATGGGACCAATATCAATGCCGGGATTTATTCTGTTGAACAGGTAAAAGTGACAGGAAGAAACGAGGAAAGTTTCACTTTTGATTACAATTTTCAGCCTGGGCCAAGTTACGCAGCGGGCGACAACAAGCCCGTGGAGGATCAACGAATCCTGTTTATTACTTCCCAGCAAGCTGCTGTTTTTCCCTGAAAAGGCCGAAATTGGATCGACCAAGCATTAAACATGACATCAAAACCGGTTTTAAAAGTCTCAAACAAAATCATCTGGACGAGCTCCATTGTAATCGGTCTGCTTTCCTCGGTGCCGCAATTGGCTTCGCACAAGTTTGTGCCTCTGGAGGCGGCTGTAAATGCGGGGATCACGGCGTCATTTGCTGTGATCATGTGGTATTTCAATATTTACATGCTCTCGCGCAAAACCAAGCCGACACAGGGACAGCAGATATCTTATGCCAAATTGCTGAACTCGCTCGTTTTAGGTCTTGTCGTAATGCTTGGACTGGCTTGCATTCAGCAGCTTATCTTGTCGCACATTGATTTCGGCCCGGCGATGCTGATGGTGGAAGTGCGCGGGATCTTGATCAATCTGGTGTTCTACATGTTCCTGAATATGCTGCAACAAAATTATGAAAACCAGCACGTGAGCATGGAGCTGGAACGTTTTCGGAACGATAACCTGAGTGCGCAGTATGATCTTTTGAAGCAGCAGGTGAATCCACATTTTCTGTTTAATAGTCTGAATACGCTTAAAGCGATGGTCGAAACCAATGACCGGCAATCCGTAGATTTTATACTGAAACTCGCCAACTTCTACCGCTATACGCTGGAAAGCCGCAAGCTGGACCTGATCCATTTGAAAGAAGAATTGGAGATTTTAAATGCATATCTTTTTTTGCAAAAAGCAAGGTTTGAGGAGGGCTTTATTTTCCAGAACAAGCTCGATAAAACCGTTTTAGATACATTAATTCCTCCGTTTACATTACAGCTATTAGTCGAAAACTGTCTCAAACACAACGTTGTATCACTGAACCGACCGCTTCATATCCGGATTTTCAATGAGGGCGAAAGCATCATTGTTGAAAACCAAATCCAGCTTAGAAACAGCCGGGAGGAATCACTGGGTGTTGGATTAAAGAACATTGAGCTGAAATACAGCCATTTAATTAATAAGAAAGTGGAGGTGCTCAGCGAGCAAAACACATTTCAGGTCAGACTTCCTTTAATCCATGAACATCATAATCATTGAAGATGAGCTGAAAACGGCGCGCTCCCTCGCAAATATTCTGCGCGAGTTACGGCCGCAATCCAGCGTCACCGGGCCTTATCAAAGCATTGAAGAATCCATTGAAATGCTCTCCACCGGGTCAAAGCCGGACCTCATCTTTATGGATATCCAGCTGGCTGACGGGCTGAGTTTTGAGATTTTCAAATCCGTTGAAATCGCTTGTCCAGTGATTTTTTGCACGGCTTTCGATGAATACTCACTGGAAGCATTCAAGCGAAATGGCGTGGATTATGTGCTCAAACCTTTTTCAAAAGAAGACATTGCCGGCGCACTCGGCAAAGTCGACGATCTGAAAATTTTTTTCCAGCAAAAGACAATGCCGGATCTGAGCGAGTTACTGACTAAAATTGTTCCTCCCGCTGAGAAAACCACGTTTTTGGTTTTTAAACAACAGAAATATACCACGGTCCAAACCACGCAGATCGCCTTTTTCTACATTAAAAATGAAACTTCAATGATCATGTGTTTCGATGGACAAGAATTTTCCCTGAACCAGTCGCTCGACCAGATCGCCGGATCGGTAAGCCAAAAGCAATTTTTCCGTGTAAACCGCCAGTATCTGGTCAACTTTTCAGCCATCAAGGAAGTGGAGCATTATTTTATGCGTAAGTTATATGTAAAGTTGCTTGTAGAAACGCCGGAGCAATTGCTGATTAATAAAGAAAAAACGCCCGCATTTCTGGCGTGGATGGAGAATCGTTGAATGGGAATTGCGTCAAATTCTACACTTGGAATGCGATGGATAAAATCGAGAAAGAGACTCTTAAATAAGCATCTCTTTCTTGATTAACGGAGAGTATAATACCTCTTAGTTCTTAATTGAATTTAGGGATATAGATATATCTCAGCGTATCTTGGTCAGGTTGATACTTTTCACCTTTTATGATGTTACTAACCTGTCGGGTGGATCGCTTCTCACGGCCAGGTTTAAGCAATCCGTGTATTCTTGATGGTTTAAATACTTTAAATCCTGAAAAAACTCCGGTTACGAAGATAAGAATACCTTTCAAACTACCTCATATATATGGAAAAGGATAAAGCAATTTCTGCTATCAAACAACTGATGACGCTTATTGCAAATAGGCACTTCGGGCTTGTATATCATCTGGATTATGAAAAAGAACTGACTGAAAAGTATATTAAAGAAATTGTTGATTCCCACCCCGGAACACTGTCGCCCACTCCAGACAAAGAAATAGAAAATGTCTACCTTTTTGAAACATTATATCCTAATCAACTTAGGGCTGACATAGATCTGTTTTATGATGGAGAGCGTGGAGACTTAACAGTGGGCTGCCGTGTATATGATGTCGGAGAGGACGAATATAGATTTGCAATAGAAGAGATTCACGTGATGTAGCGGAAATAGCGGCCGATTGTGGGATCGTTCATCTTAAACTTAGCCTGTAACCTCATAATTTAAACCCTTTTCCGAAATGATATAAACTAATGGTATGTCACGCTGGATTTAATTACTTTTTAAAGAAACATGCAGCATTACGAGAAAATAGCAACAGCCATCCTATCTACTGCCATTCATCGTGGCGCTGAAAAAAGCACCTGTCCTTCTGAAATTGCGCGCATGCTATTTCCCGACAACTGGCGAAATCATATGGAAGATGTACGCGAGGTAGCAATTGACTTGCATAACAAAGGCAGTGTGGTAATCACACAAAAGGGTACGCCTGTTGATGTGAAGCATATCAAAGGGCCGGTTCGCATTAAAATTGCCCAGCAATAACACTCTATCAGTGCGCCATTGCGCGTCTTATTGCTTGTTACCCTCCAGTAGCCAGCCCACATATGCAATTTTCCACTGCCCGTTGTGTTTCTCCAGAAAACGGGTTTCACGGCTGAGGCCAGGCATATCCATTACCGGCTCTCCGGTATCCGTGCCATACTGGTCGAAAGTGACCCAGGCGGCATCCTTAAAGATTCTGACATTGATATTTTCCCGCCGTACATTTTGTGGGTTGGGTTCCGGAAAGTCCTTCATGTATCCTTTGGTTCTACTCTCTCTTTCGTCCCATCCTTTAACTACGGTAACCCCGCCATCTTTCCACCAGCCCATTGTACGGATATAGGGTGCATGTACCCAGCAAGCTGCCCATTTGTCATAGTCCTTGTCCCAGAAGGCTTTGGACTCTGCGTCAATCAGCTGTAAAATCTGTGTCTGCTCTTTGCCGTAGTCAATTGCAGGGGGTGGTGTTTCCTTGCTGATAGCAGCCACGTAAAGACTGGCTATAAAGAATAGAATGATAATGAATTGGATGCTTGTAATTTTCTTCATAATAATAGATGGATTTAAAAAGTATATTATTTTTTATTGCTCTGATAGCCTGGTGCACATACTACTTAACTATATACTTGCCGCGTCGGCGACAGCATTAAACTGGATAATTGAATTGTTTTCAATGCTAATGTTTATTTCAACATTAAACCCTCCCGCAGGGGATTTGTGAATGCTATTAGGCGGGCTACACTTTATTTCAAGTAGCCACTACCAACATTGAGCACCACGGCGTGTTTTGTTTCGAAAAATTCTTTGACACGACCCCTTACAGTGGTAAAATCAGGGTGCAACTATATCATCGAGTAATAACTTATTACGATATACGCAAGAGGGAAAGCCATTCTCCCATTCACTTTGCAAGTTTTCTTGTCCTATTATCGGTTCTACTATTGCTTGGCCGCTTATTTAAGAACAAATTTAGGCTTGGCATGGCCACGAAAGAGTAAACGTATATTAATAATTATAAAAGATTATAAAATTCAGAGAACGTATGCTACCCGGATTAGTGTCCAGGATTACCCACGGGTAAAGGAAGTTTGAACCCAATGGGATGTAAGCGGCAACCGCGAACAATACTGTACTCCGCGATCAAAATGGGGGATCAGCTTTAAGTTCTCTTTCCCCATATGAATTGCTTGACAAAGTGGGTGACTGAGTTGTCGAGCTTAATAGATGAAACGGAAGTGGAAGTGCTAAGCTTTGAGGATCCTTATTTTTTTATTCCAAGTTTCAATATATCTCTTCTTCCAATCTTGAGGCAAAAATGACGACTGTATCACGCCTTCTACTTTCTTTTCCGCACCTGCAAACTTTGCATAGATATTGAATACCGCCTTTTCCGGCAGATTCAGCGCTTTTGCGAAAATGTCAAAATCTCCTTTAATAATTTTCCTCTTTCTGCCATTCAAAGTAAGCGCCAGCTCGTCAGCATCGTCCTGAAACACCAGATTTACATTGAGCAGATCGTAGGCTGGTGAAAGAGAAATTGTATGGTTGCTATGGTGGATTACCGAGAAGTTCTTTAAGTGCATATCATTATTGCCGGTCAGGTAGCAGAACAAAACCAACTCGAAGAAATTCAGCGTATCCAGACCTTTATTCGTGCAGTACTGAGCGACCAGTTTACCAGTTTTCTCGTAGGAACCTTTGTATTTTTGCTCTGTCAGAAATCCTGAGATTTGACAGAAATCTTCAACATGTACCTTCTGGCCCTTCTCACGATCAAAACGCTTAGCGATATAGGCCAGCTTGCCTTCGGTGGTGGGGATGAGTGTATGTTGGCAGGTTTTGATTCTAAATAAGTCCGCCAAATGCATTGTCAAATCCTCCGTTTCTGGCATGAATTGAAACTCATCATGCTGCGGTTTCAGGATGTATTGTCCCCATAAGCCAACAATTGTTAGCCGCTCGCCCCCAACTTCCTTTTCCAGATCCACCGAAAGTTTGGGCTGAACCCCTGTTACTGCAATACGCTTGTTAACTGTCCTAGTAGCCAGGTCACTCAATATTTGTTTGTCTAGATGCAGCTCAGGTAGCGTGCTAGTACCAAAGAATTTCTTACAGCACCGGGCGTGATACTGTTGGTCATTTTCCAATTTTTGGTAACAAAACAGGCATTTAGACATCGGCGACCTCCTCCTGCGGTAAAATACTTACAGCTCCAATCGCATCCGGCAAAGAGCTAACAATAACTCGAAACGATCGTTTCCTTTAAGCTTCCAATAGTTTTGAGCTACGTTCAATAGCCAGCCTTCCGGAATGAGCCCGTCGAAGAATGGAAATAATACCCGGCTTTCAAAAGCACCACTTTGCAGGGGTAAAGTCAGACTCACAGGCATGGCGTCAGATAATCGAAGATAGGACTCGTTGTACTGGAACGTATATCCTTCATCATTTTCTATCAAAACACCTGCGAATTTGTCTTTATAGTATACATTTGCTTGCTTGGCCATAGCATTAAGATTTAAGATCTACCACACCGGCTTCCTTGCCAAATAATGCCAACACTTGGTTGACCTTGTCTAGCCGAAGTGTTTTCTTACCTTGTTCCAGGTCGCGTATAAAGCGTAAGCCGACGCCAGCCTTCGAAGCAAGTTCCTCTTGCGTTAAGCCGACTACTTTGCGCCTCTCTTTTAAAAATGCTGAGAAATTAGACATGTTATACCCTTTATGGTATAAATATAGTGAAATTAGCCATAATGTATCATACGGGTATAAAATAGAATTCTGTATTTAGTTTGTACCCGATCGGGATTACTAGTATGAGTTGCAAAACTTTACGACCAGATATTGGTAAATGATAGTTTTTTGCAACTTTATCTCAATATCAATCTCAAACCCCTCCCATGCAGCAAGGCCTTTACGAGAATTTGATTACCAAGCTCATTGCTTCAAAGATAAGCTCCCTCGATAAACAACAATTCTTTGTAAAGGAAACACCCGTCGATAAAAGCGAGGTTGCTCGCTTGCTTAGTCAGCATGTAAGTCGCCTTTTGAACTACGGTTTAAGTTTGATATCTGGAGATGACAGTATTGAACATCAAATCGAATTATCAAACAAGATCATCAGGGTACTTCGAACGGAATTGGATTACACTGATTTTGATCAGGATTTGGTTTTAATAAATGGAAAAATCCTGAATGCTGTATTCGCGAAAATGGATGCGCCTTTCTCCGATTTTGAAAAACATATTAAGGAAATAACCCCATTTACAGGCTTAGGACAAAGCGAATTATTCACAGGTTCCAATGTCGGGCTTTCGCTCGAAAGTGAACTGAAAAAGGAAATACTCTCTTCTGATAAGATATACTTCCTGGTTTCCTTCATTAAATGGTCGGGCATTAGAATCTTTCAGAAAGAGCTGGAAGAATTCACGCGTCAAGGTAATTCCCTCAAAATAATCACGACTTCCTACATGGGCGCGACTGATTTAAAAGCAGTGGAGTTTTTGGCGGGACTACCGAATAGCGAAGTAAAGGTCTCATACAATACGGAAAACGAGCGGCTACACGCAAAATCTTATCTGTTCTTCCGAAATACCGGCTTCAATACAGGCTACATTGGGTCATCCAATATTTCAAGAAGCGCGCTAACCAGCGGATTGGAGTGGAATTTGAAAGTAACTACTCAGGAAGTTAGTCACATCATAGACAAATTCGCGAAGACTTTCGAAACGTATTGGCTAAACGGAGAATTCGAATATTTTAGATTGGGGGAACATTCGGAGAAACTAAAAGTAGCCCTCGGAAGAGAGAAGAACAAAGGTCAAGTTGAAGGGACTTCTTTTTTTGATATAAAGCCTTTACCGTTCCAGGAGGAGATTTTAGAAAAGCTTTTAGCTGAAAGGCAAATTCATAATAGGAATAAAAACTTGATTGTCGCTGCGACCGGTACAGGCAAAACGGTAGTTTCGGCCTTTGATTTCAAGAACTTTCGTAAAACCCAGCCTCACGCAAGACTTCTTTTCGTCGCACACAGAAAGGAAATACTGATGCAGGCAAGGGCGACCTTTGCGGGCATTCTACGTGATAACAACTTTGGTGACCTCTGGGTGGACGGCATCGAGCCAGACAATTATGATGTTGTGTTTGCGTCTGTGATGACTCTTGCAAATCGCATGGAGGAGCTGCCGCTTTCGGAAAGCTATTATGATTTCATTATCGTAGATGAAGTGCACCACATTGCCGCAAATAGCTACCGCCCAATTCTAAATAAATTTAAGCCGAAGGTGCTTCTTGGCTTAACCGCGACTCCCGAGCGTACTGACGGGGCCGATATTCTGGCGGACTTTTGCGATACAATTGCAGCCGAAATTAGATTGCCTGAGGCCATGAACAGGAAACTGCTTTGTCCATTTCAATATTTTGGAATTAGCGATAGTACAGATTTATCTAATGCAACCTGGCAGAATGGACGATATCTCCCAAGTGAGCTGACGAGAATTTACACGCACAATGATCTTCGAGTTGGAGAAATTATTAGTCACTGCAGAAACTATCTCACAGACTATGAGGATGTCAGGGCATTGGGTTTTTGTGTAACTCGTGAACACGCCATTTACATGGCGGAAAAGTTTTCATTGGCTGGGTTAAAAGCAGATTACCTTATCAGCGGAGGCGACCGTGAAGAATTGAGATCCACCATTAAATCTAAATTGTTGCGGAAGGATATCAATTACCTCTTCGTGGTTGATATTTTCAATGAGGGTGTCGATATCCCAGAAATTGACACCGTGCTGTTTTTGCGACCTACCGAAAGTTTGACGGTGTTTCTTCAACAACTTGGTAGGGGTTTGCGATTGTCAGAGGGTAAGGAGTGCCTGACTGTTCTCGACTTTGTTGGCAATGCCCGGCCAGAATACGATTTTGAAGGTAAATTCAGGGCGCTCATAGGTAAAACCAATACTTCCACGCTGGAAGAGGTCGAACGTGATTTCCCACATTTGCCATTGGGCTGCTCCATTGTTTTGGAAAAGAAGGCAAAGGAAATCATTCTAAAAAATATACGGTCGGCGACCCAGCTCAATACCAATCAGCTCGTTAACAAAATCGCCAATTTCCGGCATCAAACCACATTGCCTTTATCGCTTAAAAACTTTGTCACGTTCCATAACATTCCGCTGCAAGCGATTTACAAGCGAGCGACTTGGAGCAGACTCTGTCAGTTGGCGAATCAGTTGGACAATCTATTGCCAATCAATGAGAAGGAGACGCAGCGCACGATACTGAAAAAATGGCTCTGCTGTAATTCATTCAGCTATTTATCATTCATTCTAAGGATGGCGAAGCAGAAGTTTCAGGTAGATGTAAATGCGTTGCCCGATCAGGAAAAATTAATGCTAACCATGCTCCACTACGATTTTTGGCGAAGCCCGGGCGGAGCAGAGGACCTATCGGCAAGTATTGCAAAAATTGGAAGAAATGAACAGCTAGTCAGTGAAATGGCCGAGCTGCTCGAACTCGTTATCGACAGAATTGCGCACATCGAAATGGATGCTGATCTGCCTTTTGTTCAACCGATCAAAGTACATAGCCGATATTCGAGAGAACAGATCTTTGCCGCTTTCGGGGAAAGCACATTTGAAAGGAAATCCAGCAACCGTGAAGGGGTCGTAAACCTGGAAGCGAAGAATGCCGAGCTGCTGCTCATAACGCTGGAAAAGACAGAAGCAAATTACTCTCCGACCACATTGTATAACGATTACGCAGTCAGTGAGAAGATATTTCACTGGCAGTCTCAAAACACGGCCCGGCCTGAAACTGGTAAAGGGCTGTCATATCTAAAGCAAAAACAAACGGGGAAATCGATTCTTCTTTTTGTGCGGGAGAAGAACAATGATGAATTCAATAATACGATTGCCTATGTCTTCCTGGGCCTGGCGGATTATATCGACCATTACGGAGCGAAGCCGATGAGTATCAATTGGGCACTGCGCGAGTCAGCTCCGCATTATATCTGGAAGGATATGGCGAAGATGGCGGTGGGGTGAGGTTATTTGACCATAATAGATGCAAGCGTAACCTCTGGAATTGAGTATGAAAAAAATCTTTGTTGTCTACATCTGCTTGATCGCAGAGGCCAGTTTAAAGATATTCTTTGTAAATTCCATATTCGCCTAAGATTTTTTAACAAAACGAATAGATCCCCTTCTCAGCTTTTGCGCAACGTTTATTGTTATGTCGAAATGTTGTTAAGCGACAATACGAAGAATAAAAAGCCCTCGATATTATTCATTTGAATGTCAGTGGTATGTCTGAACCCAATGCTAATAAATATTATTTTTATACCAAATCAGTATAGAAAGCAAGTATTATCCCATATTGCTATAATATAGCATATCACAAAATGAGAAAGGCTCAATTAAAGTTTCTAAACTATCTACAAGGCAAGGTTAATAATCTTATCAACAAAATCGAAAATTTTGATGCCGCAGCCACGAACGCAAATATTTTGCCTGCATCTTTCAATTCGCTTTCACCTGTCGGAGTATAATACTCCCAAAAATCTGGACAGCTACTTAAATTTCTATTTTAGTAGTTGACTATGAAAAAGGAACGCAGAAAATTCAGCGCAAGCTTCAAAGCCAAAGTGGCCATTGAAGCTATCAAAGAGGTTCAGACCGTCCAGGAACTAGCCTCCAAGTATGAGATTCATCCAACGCAGATAGCGGCCTGGAAGCGGGAGTTTCTGGAAAAGGCGGAGCTCGTGTTCAGCAAAGAGGTACCGACGGCTGGGAATGACACTGAAAATACAAAGGAGAAAGAATTGTATTCCAAGATCGGAGAACTTCAGGTTCAGGTAG
>NZ_JNJB01000016.1 GCF_000701505.1 Dyadobacter crusticola DSM 16708
TGAAGGGACTAACACCAAATCAAAAGCATATACAGCTGAAAGTAAGTACCATGAAAAAAGAAGGATCAACCATTACAATCAACAACCAAGTCTAACTCGCCACCCCTCTAAAAATGGGAAGCGTACAAGTGGAAGTAAGAGCTGTTGGCCTTGTCGGCCGATTGCTTGCAAAAATCCTAACTGATGGATTTGAACGACAGGCTGGCAAAGTTGTGAAGAAAACGGCTCTCAATGCAACCTCATCCAGAGCAAAACGACCTAAACGGCCGGCCTTTACTTAGGTACTTGTCGAAGTATTGCCTTGATTGGTCGAAGAATTAACTGTACTTGACGAATTTATTATTCCCTTAGTAGCATTTAACGTTGATTTGTCACATCGTCATGATGATGACTGTATCAATTAGCGTAACAAAATTTGAAAGAGTTGCCAAGATTGATCGAGGAACGGTTAACACTCAATCAAAACGCAGAACAACGGGTTGAATTCAGCTCTTCTTGAGAGGGCGTACTCGACGTAAGATTAAGATATCAGTCTCTCTTAACAATCATTCATCAAGCTTACTCTCGGCGAATGCGCCCTTTACTTCAATAAAAAACTCACCCCAGATTTTGCGGTCGCAGGATGAGTTAAATGCAGTTCAAACTATTTTTCACAATTTAAACCGTAGTAAAAGTATGAAGAAATTATTGCTATTGTTATGCGGAGGTGTTTTTTTCCTGTCGTGTGACAACAAAGAAGGTAGGATCAATCCATCTACTGACGCCGAGCGATCGGCCTCGGTCATTGACGTCGAACTTGTCGACGGAGTACTGAAATTCTCTTCGCAAGCTCATCTAAAAAATGTAATCAAGGAAATTGCCGATCAAAAAGATATGACTAACTGGTATCCTAAATCCGGCTTCACATCCTTATTAAAAAAGCAGAGTGTCATAACGACAGCACAATATGACAAAATCGCTGAAACTGGCGACTTTGGTGAACTATCTGACCTTTTGGTATTCAGAGGAAGCGGGGAAAACAAAATATTGGAGAAGATCGTTGACGATCCAAGGTTAGCAGCAGTTTTGAATGATAAAGGATACATAATAGTCTCTGACATAGCCTATCACCTTGGAGTTGACAAGGCAAGTGCAATCAAAGTTGGACGGGACTACGGTATCTTAAAGGAATTCTTGGCAAATCGTAACATGCCAGGAGTGAAGCATACTAAGATTATTAACGAACAAATAGAAAATGCGCGGGTGCAAGACTATCAGAACACTGATGGAAATCGTCGCATTATTGGTGAATTCAAGCGTCATGTAGCTCCTTTTTATAGCTCTCTCGTTGTAAAAGTAAGCTACAAAAAGAAAAATGTAATTGGATGGAGCGGTACTGCAGCTGATCATCTTAGCTTAACAACCTCAGGCACTTACGAGAAAAATGAGTCGGGCTTTATTTCCAGATTTCCTTTTTCTGGATCAAGAAGCGAAAACAATGTGGAAGAGATTAGTGTGTTCGTAAGCGAAGTCTATGGAACGGCAGGGCTGTCCTGGCTGGTCGGTACAAAGGCCAACATGTATTGCCAAGTTACACCTTCAAAATTATATAATGTCAATTTCTATCCTGATTGAGCGTAGTTTCCGCTGATTTACATACCTCGGTAATCAAGTATGTGATTAGCCATTGAAACCAAACCATATACATGCTTGATGTATATGGTTTGGTTTTGAGCATATTGATCTTAATATGAATGTTAAACAATTCCTTCTTATCACACTGATTCTCTTTGTTGGTTGCAGAGAACAAGACCTGAATATGAATGTTCCGTACTCCGGCGACAAACTCGTTTTGTGGGGTAAACTTCAAGCAAACTCTCCATTCAAATTACAAGTCACAAAAACATTCAACCCGGTTGGAGATATTCCGAAAGATGTTACGGTAAATAATGCCACCGTTGTATTATATAAAAATGGAAAAGCATATCTGACACTTTCGCATTCCGGGAAAGAGCCTGGCTTTTATACATCCGACAGTGTGATTCAGGCGGGTGCCAGCTATATTGTACAGGTTTCAGCACCTTCGTTACCTACTGCGGAGTCGGCTGTTGTCACTGTCCCGGTTGAGTCAGCAGGGATGACTGCAATACGAACACAAAATGTTGTTCCTCAAATAAACCACCAAACTCCACAAGATTTGGTTAGTTTATACTTTACGAAAGAAGATGCTTTTTCGGATAAGTATTTTAGCATCAAGCTGATGAGTTACTATGCAAACGATACACTTTCCAGCTATCCTTATGCTTCAGCAGACAATATACCCGCTAATGAAGAAGATTGCCACACGTGGGGAACTGAACCGGAGAAGCCAAAATACAATGCAGTTATAGAAGCGTTTCTGTATCCACAAAGTCGTGTTTTCTTGATGTCTAATCAATGCTTGCCAGCACCTCAGATACCGCTAAAATTCTACATAGAAACCGCAACTGGCTACGACTATACCGATCGAGTTCTCAAAGTGACTGCGCGTATTGGCGTTGTTTCAAAGGAATATTTTGAATACGCGAAAATAGAAAACAAGCAACCGGAAGGTGTAGACCATCTGGTACTTCCTCCACAGCGGGCTCTTACTAATGTCAAAAATGGCTACGGTCTTATTTTTGCATCAAATGAAAAGACAATAGAATTGCTATGAATCAGCCCTTTGTATTTCTCTTCATTCTGTTAGCTATTCTAATAAAGCACGATGCTTTCTCGCAAAAAGTTACCATAAGCGGGACGGTTCGTGATGCTGCCAGTGGCGAACTGCTTATTGGCGCTTCTGTAATAGATAGCATTTCAGGAACGGGCGTTCAAACCAATTCATATGGCTATTTCAGCTTTGAAATTCCCTCCCCGGATCATCATCTTAAAGTTAGCTATGTTGGTTATTTGCCTGGATATATTAAAAATATTTCCAAGGTTGATTTCCCAGTTGAAATAAAATTAACGCAGGGTAATCATCTCGACGAAATAAGTATCAAAGAAAACAATATTCTCACTGCTCCTATCGGGAAATTGTCAATTCCTATGGAGAGAATCAGAGCACTGCCTGCATTACTTGGTGAAGTTGATGTTTTAAAAGCATTAAGCTATACACCTGGTGTTTCCACCGGTACCGAGGGAAGTGCAGGTCTGTATATTCGCGGCGGAACGCCGGATCAAAATTTGATTTTACTGGATGAAGTACCTGTTTATAACGTCATGCATTTGGGTGGGTTTTTCTCCGTTTTTAATCCAGCTTCTTTGAAATCTGTGGATCTCTACAAAGGGGCATTCCCTGCGCGGTACGGGGGCAGACTGGCCTCTGTAATTGATCTTACTATGAAAGATGGGAACAATCAGAAGTTTGGCGGAGAAATCGGGATTGGCCTGCTCAATCAAAAGCTCACACTGGAAGGGCCTATTATTAAGAACAAGGCGTCCTTTATCATTTCCGGACGAGTTTCTACATTAGGGCTCACTTCCTTACTCAGTTTACGCAAGAAGCCCAGTTCGGGCACGGGAGAGGACCGTGTCTATCGTTTTTATGACCTGAATGCAAAATTCAATTACCAGATCAATAAAACGGATCAAATTTATGTAAGTATTTACAACGGCTTTGACCGGTTTAAGTACACCGAATGGAGTGCCAGCGGTAGTGGAAAAGAGACAGAAACAGCGGTTGGGAATAATTGGGGCAACACTACGGCGACACTCAGATTCAGCAAGGTTTTCTCTCAAAAACTTTTCGCAAGATTTGCTTTGCTCTATTCGAAATATACCAGTGAATTCACGAATGATTTCCAGGATAAGAATATAGATGAACAACCTGTAAATTTTTACCGGAACACCAACGCTGGTGTAAGTGATTGGGGGGGCAAAATTCAGTTCGACTATTTTCCTGCGAATCGATTGGGCGTTAAATTCGGCATCGACGCGACAAGGCATTCATTTAGTCCGTTTGTCACGAAAAGCAACTACAATGGTTTGTTCGACAATACCAAGGAAGGCCGATATCCTGCATTCGAAACAGACTTGTATGTTGACGGAGATATTACTGTAACATCGAGGATCCGGCTCAATACCGGGTTACGTTATAGTATTTACAAAGTTAGCGGCCGTGCATTCCACAATCCGGAACCGCGACTTGGGCTAAACTGGTCACTTTTGAACAACTGGGCGATGAAAGCGGGTTACTCGGTGATGAATCAATACCTTCATCAACTAACCAACAACGGCTTTGGATTTGGTTATGATGCCTGGGTTCCCTCAACAAATCAGGTAGTGCCTTCAAGGGCCAACCAATTATCATTCGGATTATACAAGACTTTCCCCTACTCCGGCTGGGAATTATCGCTTGAAGCATACACCAAAAGAATGAAAAACCTGATTGACTATCCTGACGGCACCAACTTCACCGGACTGCTGGCGGATTCCTGGGATGCAATTATTGCTAAAAATGGGATTGGCAGGGGAAAAGGATTGGAATTTATGGTCGCCAGAAATATTGGTAAATTAACGGGATCCTTGTCGTACACCCTGTCCAAATCTGAAAGAAAATTCATAGGAATAAACAACAATAGCTGGTTTCCAATGAAATACGACAGAAGACATAACCTGTCCCTTACAGCAGGATATGCGATTGGAAAAAGTTGGAAGCTCAATAGCACATTTGTATATCAAACAGGACATTCAGTTACACTCCCTGTTGCCGCGACACTTACAGAAAATAATACGGATCCAAAGTTTATTTACGACAATCGGAATAACGGACGAATGCCTAGCTTCCATAGATTGGATATTGGCGCTGTCAAATCTTTAACCACTGCCCGGAAACGAAATACTGAGCTGAGCATCGGGATGTACAATGTTTATAACAGAAATAATCCTTTATATCTGGATTTGAAAATTCAGCGTAGTAATAGTGATTTCAAGCCAACCGGAATTTCCATTAAGCAGGTTTCCTTTTTGCCAATACTGCCTTACATAGGTTACACATTGAAATTCTAGCTGTATTGTTTACAACATGAAAGGAACTTGCTCTCTATTTATCTAAATCAACATTCCATGAAACAACTACATTACACCCTCATTGTTTGCGCTCTATTCCTTGCATCAATTAGTCATACAAACGCACAAGGCAATTCAGCAATGAGCGAACCTGCCGAAGTTTCGGACGAATCCTTTCCTGAGATGTTAAGAAAGGGTAGCTTCATCGCAACGCTAAACGCTTCTGCTTCGGCAGCTAACGATTTTCAGTCTTTCACCAGGGCCTGGTCAATTACGCCTCAAATAGGCTATCTGGTAGCTGATCGCCTGGTAGCCGGATTACAATTTTCAATGGGAAAACGTTATCAGAAGACAAAGGATGGCAAGTCAGTTACATCCGTGCTCCCCGAATATCAATTACATTCTGCCTTACCGGAAATCTATTTGCGCTATTATATTGCGAGGTTCAGGTTAAAGCCGTTTGTGCAACTTGCTTCCGGTTATAACCTTCAATGGGGCAAAGAGTTCACTGATGGTGTTCATACCACTGTCAGTTCCCAGAATCTTACGTTGTCAGGTGCGTTTGGGCTGAACTTACGGCTTAGCAGGCGCATTGGCTTGGAGGCACTTTACAATACCCGTTTCGACAACAATTCCCGAATCATTGACGCAAATGAGGGTCTTAAATACAGGCTTGGGGTTTCTGTATCTCTCAATTGATTTGCGACGTCCGGAACCCTGCCTAGGCATTTGAAATGTACGAGCGAGAGGTGGAAAAGACTATGAATATGAAGAACAAAGGCGCAGGGCCGGAAGGGTTTTTTGAGGAGGATTTGTTTGCGGCGTTGAATGGCTTAGTATTTGGATCAAGTTGCTTTAAAAAGTCGATTGCTCCCGCCAGGAAAAAGTGTTGAATTTCATAAGTTTCCATTGCTGATGATATTTAAGGTATCGTAAAGTAGATTTCAAAGTATCTAAATACAACAACTGTGTCAAGATGAAAAAAGGCCGATTTTTGAAAATCGACCTTCAGGCTAAATGGAGCAAGAAAGATTTAGAATTTTTTTTAAGTGGCATCTTGTACCTTCGAGTTCCAGAAAAGCACTCCCGATGACAACCAAGGAACTGATCGATTACTTCGCCGAAAAAGAGCTGCCCGCGGGCCCGATAAAGTTTAATAATTACACCACCGTCAGAATCCAGCCAAGTTCGTTGCAGCTGAGCTAAATATGTTAAAGGTTAGTCCAGATTACAAGGGATCTGGCTCTACCGGCTCAGACTGATTGAATTTAAGGAATGGTTGGAGAATGGACAGCCCACATTTAAGTAACGACTAAGCAGATCGTTTTTCCGGGGCTATAAAGCTATACCCGCTTTCAAGCAGGTGACATTGGCACTTGGCACAAAAGTCGAGAAGGTTTCGAATACGATATTATTACCCACCCTTGTCGGTTATTTTTATTACTTTAATGTCGAATTTTTTCGAACGCTATTAGAATGTTATTTAATGGTAAGTGCAATTAGATTGCTTAGGGTATCTTCAACTCTCATCTAATTTTTACCATCTATGAAAAATGCTTTAACTTTATCGTATGCCTGGACTCTGTTTTTCGTCCTTGCAATTACACATTGCTTGTCAGCCTCTCCCAAGATCGACCCCATTAGATTCAAGATCGAAACAAACGTCTCAAACGTCAGCTTGAATGAGGAATTCGAAATTACTATTTCTGCCGAATACTTAAACGTGTCGCCTACTACCGCGTTTGTTCTAAAAGATGCAAACAATTTTAAGCTGAAGTTGACATTACCAGAGGGTTTTGTCAAAACAGGTGGCGATTATCACGACTACATTGGAACTGAGCTCACCCCATCTCGACCTAAGGCTTCATATAAACTCAAAGGTAAGTTTGTATCCAAAAGTAGCTTAGGTGTTTTTGAGCTACTAAGGAGCCATAAAAATGCTGACAATCAATCCACATTTGTTGCAGTTGGTGCACTAACATTCAGTCCTCAGATAGATATGCGGAGTGGAATAACGGATGAAGCACTTCGAATATCGTCAGTCGGAAATGTCCTTTATCTGACAATTGCGGAGGTTCAAGCCGGTTTAGCTGGGACTACTGAGGCAATAGTAATAACAGACAATCCGAGGCAGGGTCTATTTGTATATGACGCATCCGACACCGACACACCGGATGACGGTGCACTTGTTTTAGTAGCAACGGCAAGCGGTAGACGATACAAAAGAAATTACAATGGAGTGGTAAATGCTAAGTGGTTTGGAATCACCGCTCCTGACGGAATAACGGACGAGTTCAGTGAATGGAATGATATGTTAGCTAAGAGCAATGTTAGAACTGTGTTTTTCGAGAAAACCAAGAATCCATATCGGATAACAGGGGTAATTATCCCTACCGAAAAGTCCTTAATTTTCGAGGACGGCGCCCACGTAAAAGGCACCGGCAACCTTGGCAATAACCAAACAATGTTTACGATTTCGAATGGCAAAAACGTTAAAATTGTAGGCAAAGCAACATTCGAGGACATTAAAGCAAGCTACCCATCTGGTGAAGACGGTCAATTTAACGGCTGCATCAAAGTGTTAGGGTCTGAAAATTTGCTAATAGAGGACATTACTATTAAAAATACTGGGGGCGATGGTATATATCTTGGGAGAGGAGATGGCGGTACGACGAACATCAATGCCCGGATTGTGAACGTCAATATAGACAACACAAATAGGAACGGGATTACAATTATAACGGCGAATGGCTGCTGGATAGATCGGGTGAACATTCGGAATGCTAACGGATCGGCCCCGGCAAATGGCATAGACATTGAACCAAACAGCCAATGGGAAGTGCTGAAAGGTATTAAAATTACCAATTTATATACCGCAGGTAATCACGGAGGAGTACTTATAGCGCTTGCCCACCATTCAAACTCTCGTCAAGTGGCTGACATTGTGATAGATAATCACACTGACGAAGGCAGTATAAATGGGTTTACAATCCACCAGACAGCGGGCAATTTCCAAGGCAGTATAGTGATCAAGAATCCGGTCTGGAGGAATAATCCAAAGTCGGGATTGCTGGTTTATAATTACGCTGCAAGCGGCCCACGCGTGGACATTTATAATCCGACTGTAATCAGCGCCGGTTCTGCAACGCTCGATAATTACACTTTTCGGGCTGCCTATATGTTTTACAGGCATTCAGATGCTGTTGGAGCGGCTCTTTTAGGTAACGTCCATTTACATGAACCTTCCATTGTTGATAACCGCACTCCGCTAGAAATTGACGTAATCGGATTTTTATTCGCAGATGGACAGACGCAAACATCTAACTGGACAAACTGTTCGATATTCAATCCGAAAGTAATCCAAATTTTGTCTCCATGGAAAGCGATTGTGGGTTTGAACACTGCTCTTTTCCCAAAAGTGACTGACGCGTACGGTGTGCTAATTAAGGACCTGGGTGGTAATGACATAACCATCCGAAGCCGCTATTCTGTTGCTCCCGTAGAAACGGTGGCATACTACAGGCATTTAACAAATACTACATCAACCGGACTTCAAACTGTCACACTGCATGATCAAGTAGGGACAAATGCAGACGTTACAATAGAAGTAACGGCCGCTCAGCCGATTAGAATTAACACGATTACAGGCTGGTCACTTAGGCCGCTTGCAGGCCCTAACACCCCTATCCAGAGCAATGTGATTGGCAGTAAAATAACGTTAACCAGGGTGGGCTATTCGACGACATCCTGGACCATAAAGGAAATCTCCGGCACATGGACAGATTCGAATGGTAATGTACTTTTCGGAGCTCAGCCGTCATTTAATTCCAATTCAGCAACCTCAGCTCCTACAAAAGCCAACCTTAACGCTGCTTACGGCACTTTAAGGGCAGGAACACTCGTGTCGTACCCTTCAATCACAGGTGGTGGCAGGGATTACCGGAAGCTGACCGATTCTAGTACTTCCGATTGGAAAGTAACCGTTTGGTCTACAGGCGTAGGACAGATCGTGCCTTAGGCTGAATCTCTTGCATAAGAGCTAATTTGGATAATGTATAAAAGCGCCCAAGTCTCTTCTTGGCGCTTTTACGCATTATTCGACAAAATATTACTAGCTCGGTTTAGAAACCTTCCCGTTGAAAATGCATACCGTCAACTGATGCCTTTGACCAGTCGGCCCCGCAGATCCATCCATTCTGCCGCCACGCATGCAAAAATTCTTTGGACCAGGTTACCCTTCCTCTGAATGGATTCCAGTTCGCGTTCAGATCAATTGAGATCCCCCACGCATGGGTGGATATGCCAGAGCTGCCGCGTTTGGGACGGATGTTGAAGCATCCATCATAGGTCTTGATTTCCTTGTGAAGACCATTTGCGATCAGCTCTTTCAGAGTATCTTCCAGCGGAACAATCGCATAGTAGTTGATGTAAATCTTCCTGGGAATTACGGGTATAGCTTCGATGACCTCTTTCGGAACTTCCCAATACACCATCCATTTACGTTCAAACGCTAACTTATCCTTATACGGATCTCCAAACTTGGCAATCAGTTGCGCCTGTGTTTTCATGACACTGGTGTATTTGCTTTTTCCTCTTCCTGACCGGCAAATGATAGCAAATCCTTGTAGTCACCAGTCTGGCGGAACTTGCGGAACGGAGCACTGAACCACTTCGGCAGCAGGTTGGGCAGGATCTGATCAATCAAATCACAGCTCTTTATGAAGTAGTAGGTGAACATTACACCATACCCGGCAAATATGAAGTAGAGCGCGACACCTGGAACCGGATTGGCACCGGGTACCTGCGACGTAACGATCTTGAACACCACGGAAAGAATAATTGAAGCAATATAACCCAGCAGCACGACGGAAACCATCACCACAAACTGCAATTGTCAAACCGATAGAGGCGAGCATTGACGTAAGATTAAAATGTTCGAAAAGTTTCATTTTGTTTGAAGATTAATGGACTGAGAGCCCGGTTAAAAATCCAGCGGGGAAACCGGCGCCGAATCCATGCTTGAACCCTTTCCAATATCCCTTTCTGGTCTTCTTCCTTTCTTCACTGATAGTGGCTTCAAAGCTTTGTTTTTGCAATGCAGTTTGCAGCTCTGACATACGCAAAGCGTTTCGGAGGTCGTCGATTTCTTTTCCCCTCGATTCATAAGCGGTTTTGAGATGAAAAAATGTAGGCTTTAGAAGCTCGTAGCGGTATGCGCTGTCAAGGAGAGCGTTTGCGTAGGCTGTCTGCTTTTCGGATAGCAGCGTTCCAGATTCTTGCCCCCAAACTGTCACGGCCAGCAGGATCAGGATAGAGGTAGCGGTTATAATCTTGCTCATACTGTTGTGTGTGTTTGGAGCAAGTTGCCGAATCCTGTTGGGCGAGTTTCTTGTAATGGGCCAGACTGTCCGCAGGCTTCCAGGTTGTAGTGACAATCGGTTTATGCGCGCATGAACGGGTAAGCCAGACAGCGGTAAGGATCAACACGACTGCTGCGAAAATGAAAACAACAAGGTGAATGTGCTTTCTCATAGCCGGTGCAGTACGGGGTGAACAATTGTGCTATGAACCGGCATCGAATACACCTTGTCACGGTACCTGTACTCGACCATGTGCAGGTCGGTGTCTGCATACGGGTTCAGGTAAAACACTGCGAGCAACCCATCTTTCTCCTGAGCATAGACAATCCCGCGCTTTTCACGGAAAGCATCTACCAGCTCATTCACATTGCGTTTGTCTACCTGCCTGAAATCGCCTTTCCATCTATCCTGAAATCCAGGTATTCGGGTTTGCCGTGAATTACTTTTGCGAAAGTCTGGGTATAAAGCCTTACGCCCTCTGCGATACAATACTCGAATACACCGCCGGGAAATTGCTCTTGTTCACTCCAATAGTGGAACTGATCTATTGGCGAGTAGTCGTTAGCGGCCTTTTTTAGCCAGAGGTTTCCGGATGTGTAGTGCCAATCACGAGAAAACCGGAATTGCTCATTGGTTTTCGGCCCAGCTCCAAACGGAACAATGCCGGAACCAAAGGTTTGAGCGATGAATGAGATCGTGATCACCTCAGCCGGATTGTATTCCTGCTTTGTGGTTTTGAAGAAGGTGCCGTCTGGATAGTATACGGCCTTGAAATTGTTGGGGTGGTGCTCGTGTGTGCTTTGAGGATATAAAATCAAATCTTTATCAAGCATATTGGCCACCTTTGCGGAAAACATGAACGAGTAAGGCTCGTCACGAGTAAGATCGGCAGAGCTCAGATAGTAGGCGTGACAAAGCAGATTTGTCCCGCTCAGCGTTCCGCCCGGCATTAAATCGGATTTGGGCCACTCAGATATCGGCTTGTTGAAAAGATCTTTATTCTCTTTCCCTCCGGTCAAAGTCATTCCCTCTCCATCTACTTTGGTGAAGTAGTTGTGAGCCACATACGGCTTAATTCCTTTTGGCTCCCATTCTGCCCGGAGGCGAGGCATTAGAGCATCGTAGAATCCGCGGTAAGCGGCGAAGTGACCAGAAAATGCGTGATCCTGCTCCTTATTCTCGAAAATGATTAAAGGGTAAGCGGTAGTGTACCTCACTGCGAACTCAGTGGCTTTTACACCGTCGATAGTGATCCTGCAATTGACCGGACAGAGGCCAGATTTATTAACACTAGTTTTACGAAGGACAAACAGAGTCCGCATTTTGATAATCTTTTTCAGAAGGGTGAGCATGGTGTCATAATAGTTTTACAGAAAACTGATACGACACAGAATTAGGCTGAGCAACCCTAATTCGACCACATACTTTTGCATGTAGTCGAATTTGCGACCACATACTTTTGTCACCCCATGTTCACAAAACCATTTTAAACAAGTCAGGCGAGGTTTCCGACCTCGCCTGTGGCTTAATTCTAACTACTTTGTGGAGATGGAGGGAGTCGAACCCTCGTCCAGAACAGGGAAACCCTGCGCCTTCTACATGCTTATCCTCGATTAGATTGTCAGGCCAGACAAGGTTCGCGGCGGACCCGCGTCTAAGCCTTAGATACTAGGGTCTCGTTGGCTTTACGTATCAATATACCAACCAGCGCTGCGGTTCGACACCTCTGGATCCACCCGGCAGCACGTGGGGTGGAGAGATGATGGCATTTGGTTAATCCTCCGGATTAAGCAGCCATGGCGTAAGTAGATTCGCCATTTATTGTTTGAGAACATTATTTCCGGGAGGTATTCTCAACTCCCGACATGCTTACACACAGACTTCCAACCCGCTGTCAATTCCAGTCACCCCCAATTGGCTATCGGCTTTCGGCAATTGGCCGTCGGCTTTTACCTTTTAGCTTTTAGCTTTTAGCTTTTGAACAGAAGTTCAATTGCATTGCTATTTACACATTTAGCGCATAGAAAGTTCTATGTTTGTGATTGAAGAAAGGCGCTAATCAGGAAAGCTGTTGACTATAAGTGGTTTAAATATTGAAAATTTCTTGAATGTAACATAGTGCTCTCTGGTTCGACTGCGCTCACCATGACAAAGGTTTTGCTCATTCCTCGTTCCACGGCGGCTCATTCACTCATTTCCCGTTCCACGGCGGCTCATTCTATTATTCAGTCATTCAATCATTCAGTCATTCAAAATTAAAACTCCCACCGATAACTCACCACCGGAATCAACCCCAGCTGATTTTGAGTGATTACTTTTTGCTGCCTGCTATCAAAATAACGGTAGGCTTCGTTCTTTGTTGAGGAGACATTTTGTAGATCAATGGCAAAGGTGGTACTGTATTTTTCCCGGCTCTTCTTTCTGTAAATGCGCAGGTCGGGGCGGAAATAGTCTTTTAACTTGATCGTGTAATTACTGAACTGCTCATAAGTGGTCACACCATTTTTGGCCGATTCGGCTGCGTTAATTGGCTTATCGCGAAAGCCCCCGATCCATAATATCTTCGTATTAATCCCCCACAAAGTTTCCTTTCGGGACCTCAACTCCTTGCCGCCCGTAAAACTGAATGTATGCCCGCCGTCAAAACGGCTTTTGTGACGCTCGCCCAGGCGATCTACAAAAGTGGCGTCATATAAAGAGCCTGAAATAAGCATGTAAAAATCGTTGGTTAGCAATTTTTGAAAACTTGCTTCCAAACCGTAATTTCTGCCCGTGCCCTCATTGTAAAGCCATTCGTAAGGAATTTCCTCCACCAGGTTTATACTCGAAAAGTTATCATTTATCCCGCGTCCCACGGGCACATCAAACAAATGCTGCCAGTAAGCTTCCACCTTCAGGCTGCTGCTTTTGCCAAGTGACTTCTGATAGCCCAGCGTAATTTGCTGCGAGCGTGTCGGTTTCAGTAACATGTTTCTATAGTAACTGTAATCCGCTATGCGGGTGGCATAAATACCTGCTGTCTGCATTTGACTGTGCAGACCGTAAGATGCATAAAGCTGCGCAGATTGACTGACCTGCCATTTAACGGACGCACGAGGTTCGGGCAAGGCGCTTATTCTATGGGCCCTTCCTACAACACTTAGCATCGCATGCAAGCCAAGCTCAACAGAGAGTTTCGGAGAGATCCTGAGCGACCAGTTCACGAACGGTTGAAGGCTAACACTTGCCAACTTCTCCTTCACCGACCAAGCCCAACTTGCATAATTATTCAAAGTCCCGTAAAGCCCTGCCTGAAATCTCGTCCGGGAATTATACCGATAAGTGAGCGTGGTGTTGAATGAAACTTTACTATCAGCCAACTTCTGATCCGCCAGCAACTCCCCTCTTTCAATAGTCCGGGGATCCACCAGATAGGCAATGCGGGATGTGCTGAGCCCTGAGCCTACCAGTGCAGCTCGGAATGAAACATTATCCCTCAAAGGCTGCTCGAAAGTCAGCCCGGCGGCCATCATTCTATTTTTGTATAAAATATTCTGCTCATCCTTTGCAAACTCCCAAGCTGTTGTATCCTTATCGGGCTCAAATGTATTACTGCTAACACCTCCCGTGCCAAAAACCGTGAACTTCCCTCCTTTTGCAGTTGGGAAATTCAGGTTAAATGAAAGATCCTGAAAACGGATATCTTCGCCGCCAAAACTAACCCCCATTGCGCCGAGCAAACCCGTGAAAGAATAGCGGTAGTTAACAAGATACGAAGCTTTGGAATTTTTCGAAAATGGTCCTTCGGCCGCGAAATCCAGCCCGAGCAAGCTCGCCTGCGCTGTAAATTCGGTTTTTTCATCATTCCCTTTACGCAGGTTCATGTCCAGGATCGCGCCGGTCACATTGCCGTATTGGGCAGGGAACGGACCTGCGAGAAAATTGGAAGTCCCTAGTAATTGCGTACTCAGAATGTTCACTCCGCCGCCGGTAGATGTAGGTCGGTCGCTGAATGTACCTGCATTGGAAAGGTGATTCGGGTTGACGATCTCAACACCTTCCAGCCGCCATTGCATATTATTTGGCGAGTTGCCACGTACAACCAGCCCATTTGCCTGATCATTCGCTGCCGCCACGCCCGGAAAAGAGGTCGCCACACGCGCAGGATCCATATAAGTAGCTGCGTAACGGAAAGTTTGCTCAATCGTGATCGGCTGCACACTGTTGAATGCAACCGGGCGCGAAGCCGAAACTGTCGCTTCCTGCAATTCCCTTCCAGCTGGACTTAATCTTACCTGTACGATATTCTCCTTACCTGATTCAAGCAGAATTTCGGGAACAACAATCGTTTCATAACCCACGTAAGTCACCGTAAGCTGGTACCTCCCCACTTGCAACTGATCGAACCGGAATGTACCATCCGGGGCTGTAATCGTGCCACTCTGGCCCTGGACCAGCTGCACAGTCGCGCCGATCAGCGGCTGGCCACTATCTGCATCGCGCACCGTTCCGCGGATGGTTGAAGTATGGGTTTGGGCAAAACTGGCGGTAAAAAACAGGATAAATAGAGGTAAAAGTCTGAGCATTTCTGAAAGGATCAATTGAGAATGTAAAAGTAGTGGCTGAGTGGTTACTAACTATCCTGCCCTGAATGTTTGGCGATAATTAAATAGCCTTTTTTAAATATATTCTTGTTTTAATAAAACATTAATCTACATTTGTAGAGTAAACAATCTGAATGTAGAGCAATGAGCCTGACGAAAGCAGAAGAGCAGATCATGGAACCCCTTTGGAAGTACGAAAAGCTGTTTTTAAAAGAGCTGATTGACGCGCTTCCTGAACCCAAGCCTGCGCAGACTACCGTTATTACATTACTTAAACGAATGCAGGACAAAGGCTTTGTGGCTTACAATATGTTCGGCAATTCACGACAGTACTATCCGCTAGTCGCCAAAAGCGATTACTTCTCAAACCATGTGAATGGGTTAATTAAGAATTTCTTCAATAACTCTGCTGCGCAGTTCGGATCCTTTTTTGCGCGGGATACCAACTTGTCGACCGAGGAATTGGAACAGCTCAGGGAGATCATCAATGACGAAATAAACAGGAAGAAAAATGACTAGCTATATCATCAAGTCGGTGCTCTGCTCAGGTATCCTCATTGCGGTTTACCATCTGTTTCTGGAACGTGAAAAAATGCTCCGTTTCAACAGGGGGTACCTCCTGCTCGCGCTGCTGTTTTCATTGGGAATTCCATTGGTTTCATTTGAGATCAAACCGGAGACGCCGCTAGAACCTGTCGCGGCTGCTTTCCCGGTTATCTTGAAGCAAATGCAGGATACCGCCGCGTTGAGCCCCGTGATTTCGGCAACGGAAAACAATGCAGCGCCGGATTTTATGCAGTATGTTCTTTTCGCTTTTGAGGGGATTGGCTTGTTGCTTTTAGTCCGGTTTTTGATAAATGTCATCGCTATTCTAAAACTAAAATCGCATTGCCGGCGCATTCCTTTTTCGGGCGCGAAATTGGTTTTGGTACCGCAGGATATTGTCACCTATACTTTCCTCGATAACATCTTTATTCCTAAAAAATCCTTTGAAAACAAGCAGATAAGGAGTGAAATCCTTACTCACGAACTGGCGCATGCGCGGCAAATGCACTCCGTAGATATTCTTTTCATCGAGCTAGTCCACGCGCTGATGTGGTTCAATCCATTCTTGTTATTTTATAAAAAAGCGATCCGACTAAATCACGAATTTCTGGCCGATGAGGCTGTTTTAAAAGAGTTTTCAGATGTAAAAAGCTATCAATTGCTACTCCTGGACTCCGTACTTCAAAAGCAGTTTCCCGGACTCATAAGCAGCTTCAACTATTCCATCACCAAAAAACGACTAGCTATGATGACGAAACTCAGAAATCTGAACAGGCAGTATTTGAAGCAAGCTGTCGCAGTTTTGCTTTCTATGGTACTGACAATTGTCTTTTCAGAGAAAGTCTATGCTCAGGTAAAAGCTGGCGGTGAACAAATAGCAGCCGCTTCGCCAGAAGTAAGTCTTATTGCATTTGAAGATCCTAAACATGCTGGTGACCAGCACAAAGTAGCATTCAATATTGAGATGGTACGGAAAGTGAAGAGCGGGCCGGGCGCGTCACAAAATGAGATAACAGAATTGTATTCAACCGTTGCAAAATATACAACTTACCTCAAGACTGTAAATGGGCGCATCGACCCGGTTGTGAGAATGCCTGCGAAGCTGAGAGATAGAATGTTCGCGTTGGTCAGCAAAATGAACCAGGAGCAATTGCTGACTACACAGGATTCAGGGCTTTTTATTTACCGGGCAAACATACCCATCAAAGAATCCCCGAGCCCAGAAATGTTCGAAAAATGGAAACGTGCAGACGTTTTCGGCGTTTGGATCGACGGGAGAAAAGTGCCAAACAGCGCGCTTAACAAGTACAAGCACACGGACATTGTGGAATTCTGGTCGAGCAAATTATATGGAGGCGCATTAAAAGGGCGTAGCTATAAATACCAGCTGGATTTAACAACAGATCAAGAATTTGACAGAACTTTTAAAGCACGCGTGGAACACCGCGTTTCCATTTTACGCCTCGGCTGGGTCGGCGAGCGACCGAAAACTTTCAAGAGAATCCAAAATTTTTAGGAAAAAGGAATATGGCATAGGGGGATCAAGGGGGTAAGTTGTCATCATTAAAAGCAATGTTTAACTAACGGAAAAGAATGATGAAGACGCTTTCAATTTACCTGATGCTGATCCTGGCGGCAGTTACCGGCTGCGATAACGAAAAAGTAGTGGACGAGGCCAGCTTGCCGCCGCAGGCAAATGAATACATTGAAGCCCATTTCCCCGATGCCCGCATTTCCCGAGTCGTGCGTGATCGCTACGATCTGCTGACGAGCTACGATGTGATCCTGGATAATCAGGTCGAGCTTGAGTTTGACAACAAAGGTGAATGTTACAGTGTGGACGGTACCAACGACAAGAAGATCCCCGACAGCGTTGTTCCCTTAAAGGTACTGGAATACGTGCAAGCCAATTACGCGGAGCACTATATTACAGAATGGGAAAAGAGCAAAACCACTCAGGAAGTAAAACTTTCAAACCGGAAAGAGCTGGTATTTAACCTCAGCGGCACATTCCTGCGCATTGATGATTAAGGATTTAATGATTTAATCAAAACCAGGAAAGCGGAGCTGATACTCCGCTTTCCTGGTTTTTGGAAATAATGAAATCTCTGAACTCGATCAAACTGCCTGCGCATTGCCAGGCTTGGAGGCAGTCCAGAAATGTGTTACAACGTGAGTTTTAACCTTCTCTTCCGCTTGTCGGAGGTCATAATTTTGCTGCATGTTAAGCCACAATTGCGGAGTTGTATTGAATGCCTCCGCAAGTCTCAACGCCATGTCAGGCGTAACGGACTGATGTCCATTTATTAGTTGTGAAAGCGTTTTACGCGTCACGCCCAGCCCCTTAGCAGCACTGGTGATCGTCAATTCTAATGGTTCAAGATACAAATCTCTAAGCACCGCACCGGGATGTACCGGATTTTTCATTGGGCCTTTTACACTATGTTCTTCCATATACGCGCTTTTTAATGATAGTCCAGATAATCCACATCTGTTACATCTTTCCCTTCAAATCTGAAAATAATCCGATAGTTTGCATTGATCTTAACAGCCCAGAAATCTTTTAGTTCGCCAGACAACTTGTGTAATCCTGAACCTGGAAAATCCATATCCTCAGAAATACTTGCAGCGTCAAGAAGCGTCATAACAAGGCTGATCTTACCTAATTGCGAGGCAGGTAATTTCGAGCTGTCACCTTTTTGATAAAACAATTTGAGGGGCTTGCTGACGATGCTTCTAATCATTGACAAATGTAACATGTTACGTAACGCGTGTCAACAACTCACGTGTGATAACTGCATACACTTTCACTTTTATCGTACTTTTGCAGGCCGGATAATTAAGTGAGAAATATGAGAGTTGAAGAAATAGAAGCGTTTTTTAAAGATTTACAGGATCGCATTTGCAGCGCATTGGAAAATACCGATGGTGCTGCCAGGTTTCAGGAAGACTTGTGGGAACACCATTCCGGAGGAGGCGGAAGAACGCGGCTGATCCAGAACGGGAATGTGATTCAAAAAGGCGGTGTTAATTTTTCCAGCGTCAAAGGCGAGGTACATCCAAGGCTGCGTCAGCAAATGAACCTGAACCCCGGCGACGATTTTCATTTCACTGCAACGGGCGTTTCCATTGTAATGCACCCGCATAACCCGCACGTCCCTATTATCCACATGAATGTCCGCTATTTCGAGCTCAGCAATGGAACCTGCTGGTTTGGCGGCGGCATCGACCTTACCCCGCATTATGTAGTCGAAGAAGACGCGCGTTTCTTCCATCAAACCCTCAAAACAGCCTGTGACAAACACCACGAGGCTTTTTATCCTGAGTTCAGAAACTGGGCCGACGACTACTTTTATATTCCGCACCGATCAGAAACACGCGGTGTCGGCGGCATTTTCTTTGACTACCTGAAACCAAATGAAGCTGGAAAGGGGCAAAGCTTATCGAAAGAAGCGCTCTTCGCATTCGTCAGAGAAGTAGGTGAAAGTTTCGCCCCGGTTTATACCACATTGATGGAAAAACACCGGAATGATGCATTCACCGAAAAGGAAAAACAATGGCAGTATCTCCGTCGCGGCCGTTACGTGGAGTTCAACCTGGTTTGGGACAGGGGTACCAAGTTTGGTTTGGAAACAAATGGACGCACAGAATCGATATTAATGAGCTTACCGCCACAGGCAAATTGGGAATACAACTTCACACCCGAAAGCGGCTCGCCAGAAGCAGCGACGCTGGGCTATTTGAGGAAAGGGGTTGATTGGACCCGACCCCCTGTAAGGGGGCTAATGCAGAATTAAGTCCCCCTTACAGGGGGTTAGGGGGTCAAAACGGCAAACCCCAGCCTTTCTCACTATTGTAATGCAGGTATCCCTGCCTGACTTCCAGTGGTGAGTCGAAATTATTGAGATAAAGCTGCCCCGTACCCAATCCCTGCGGAAGCGGATTGTCAAAAGCCGCGGTATATTGTGCGATAGCATTAAGTCCGATATTGGATTCGAGCGCCGATGTAATCCACCAGCCGATTTGGAGGCGGTTCGCAATTTCTATCCACTCGCTCGTGTGCCGGAAACCTCCCAGCAGTGTTGGCTTCAAGATGATGAACGGAGGAGCGAGCTTTTTAAGCAATGCGAATTTATCGCGGTAATCAAATACACCGATCAGCTCTTCGTCGAGTGCAACAGGTACCGGCGAAGACTGGCATAATGCAGCCATCAGCTCGTGCTGCCCGGCTTTGACGGGTTGTTCGATGGAATGCAGTTCAAATGCAGCAAGTGCCTTTAATTTCTGATGCACATCGCCAGGCAGGAATGCACCGTTCGCATCCACACGCAATGTGATTTGTTCCTTGCTGTACGTACCCCTCACTTTTTCCAGAATGCGGCATTCTTTATCAAAATCAATGGCGCCTACCTTCATTTTCAATGTCGTGAAGCCCTGCTCAAGCTTTTCCTCCACTTGTTCGAGCATATTTTCATAAGAGCCCATCCAGATCAGTCCGTTCATCAGCACACCTGTTTTCCCTTCCGAAAACGTATTGTTAAATGGTTTCCGCTGCCCGCCTTTCATGATATCCAACAATGCGGTTTCAACACCAAAACGAATGGAAGGTAAGTGCTGGGGAACAACCTGGTCGAGGATAATGCCGAGGTTAAACGGAAATACATCTAAATCAAGCGCATTGAACAAGTCGCACACTGCCCGAAGCTGCGTTTCAAAGTCGGGAAGATCGTCTATGGACAGACCCGGAAGCGGGCCGCATTCTCCGTAACCAGTAAGTCCCGGCTGTTCGGAATCTGTCACTTGCAGGATCCATGAAGTCTTTTGTGTAAGAACCCCGCGAGAGGTGCCAGCTTCTTTGCGAAAATGAAGCGTACAGGGTCTGTACACAATTTTTAAGGGCATGAGAACGTGGTGTCAGGTATTATAAGGGCAACAATATTAGGCAAAAAATATGTAATTATGCAGCTTATATGAAAGATCATCAGTGGTTAAAAGCAGCATTAATCCCCTTTTCCTGGGTGTACGGGTTGGTCACCCGGCTGCGTAACCTGCTGTACGATCTGGGCTGGTTCCGGTCGAACAAAGCACCACAAATGGTGATATCAATCGGTAACCTGACGGTGGGCGGAACGGGGAAAACGCCGGTAACAGAATACCTGGCTCAAATGCTCGCCGCCTCTGCCCCACCCGCAATCCTGAGCCGCGGCTACGGTAGAAAAACCCGGGGTTTTGTGCTCGCCGGGGCTGATTCAACAGCAGCTGAAATCGGCGATGAGCCAATGCAGTTTTATCGAAAATTCAATGCGAAAGAGATTATAGTTGCTGTAAGTGAAAACCGCACAGCCGGCGCCGCCAGACTTGCCGAACTTTACCCAGAGACCCGGCTGTTATTGCTCGACGATGCTTTCCAGCACCGTGCGATCCAACGAGATATTAACATCCTGCTAAATGATTTCAACCGGCCTTTTTACAAAGATCATCCATTCCCCGCCGGAAGGCTGCGTGAAAACCGGAACGGTGCCAAACGCGCCGACATTGTTATCGTTACCAAATGCCCGGCCGAGCTGAACCAGTCTGCAAAGGATGAGATCAGAAAACGGATCGCATATTATGCCGGGACCGAAAAGCCCGTATTTTTTTCCTTCACGGATTACGCAGCACCGGTCGGCTACAATGGAGCGGCCGTGCAGTTAAAGAATGTTAAAATAGCTGCAGGAATAGCAGATCCAACCCCTTTCATCCGATATATACACGGGCATTTCACCGTTTTAGATACAGTCATCTTTCCGGATCATCATAATTACACGCTGGCCGAGGTTGAAGGCCTGATTAAGTACCTAAAAAACGATACTTTTGTATTAACAACCGAAAAAGATATGGTCAAATTGAAGCCGCTGGTCGGGCAGTTGGGATGTGCTGAGCGATTTGCCTATATTCCTGTTACTGTCAATTTCGGGACTGACAGCGCCCGCTTTGTTCAATGGTTCACCACCCGCGTCGAAGCCCTGCAAACCAGGACAGCACGATAGTTTCCTCTATGAGAATTGTTTTTTATTCCACACTGTGGTTTTTGATAGGTTTTATTGTCATTCCAAATGCTAACGCGCAGGTCAGGCTGCCGGGCGGCATGCAAATGCCAGGCGGCTCAGGCGGGGGCAGCAGGGGCGGCGGCGGTGGTCAAAGTGGGGCGCAGATCCTTGATGATAGTACCAAAAACGTCTACGGTCCGCATACAACCCTGCATTTTTACGAAAACGACATTCTGAACAACCGCGATTCGGTGCGCTATCGCGTCGATACCAGCCTTACCAATTTCCACCGCTGGCTGCCAATGGACAAAGCCTGGGGTAAGCTGGTCGACCTCGGAAATGCAGTAACCGCCACCAGGAACCTCTTTTTCCAGCCAAGAGAGGATATCGGCGCACAGCTCGGGTTAAGGGCTTACGATGCGTATGCGATCAAGCAGGAGGAAGTTCAATATGTAGATACCAGATCGCAACACACCGAGCTGGACTTTCTTTCAGGCGGCCGGAAAACTTCTATGGGGACATTCGCTTATACCCAGAATGTAAATCCCCGATTCAATTTCGGTATGCGCGGGCAGCGTTTTACTTCGAATAAGCAATACGGATTTGCGCAGACGATTAATTCGCAGGCATTGCTCGGACAAAACTGGACACTGCTTTTGCACACCAGCTATTTTTCCAAAAACAAAAAATACCTCATCCTGGCGCACTACCGGCACATGAACCAGAAAGTGCGCGAGCAGGGCGGCATTATTCCTAACCTGATTGAAGGTGTTGAACAAGAGTATTCTTACGATGGGGCGGCCAAGATCAGCGACGATGCCAATTCGTGGGAACGCCGCCATGTTTTTCACATTTACCAGCAATACAGGCTCGCAAATGGGTTCCAGCTATTCCAGCAAGCCGACTTTCAAAGTACCATCAACCGGTACACCGATTTGTCGATTCAACGCGGACTCGAAAGGAATGCTTACCCGGGTTTCAGGTTTGACTCTCTAAAAACGAGACAGGATATTTATTACAAATTATTCGACAATAAGGTCGGCATCAAAGGTTTCTATTCCGGGTTTAACTACCGCGCCTATATCCGGCAGCGCTTTTACGGGCTGCGGACTACGAGTCAGCCTCCCAACGACATTGGGGATCCTTCCACTACTTACCGCACCGGTCTTCGCTTTGACAACATCATAGGCGCGTGGCTCGGATATTACCTCAAAGATTCGAGTAATTACCTTACCGCGGAAGCAGATCTGAACCTGGCAAAAAATGTAGAATACAGGCTAAAAGGCGAGCTGAATACCAAATGGGGCAAAGCGGGATTCCAAAGCATTCAAACCGCGCCCGACCTGCTGACTGAAAGATACCTCAGCAACCATTTTGAATGGAGAAATAGCTTCGATCCCACAAAAGTGCAGACGATTTATGCTTCGCTCCCCTTGAAGACCAAGAAGATAGAGTTTGTACCGGAGATCCAGATCCACCAGATCAACGATTACATTTATTACGATACCCTTGCAATGCCCAGGCAGCTGAACTCTGGCTTCCGTTTGCTGCGGCTGGGCTTCAATTCGGGAGTTCACCTGGGCCGGTGGAACTTTGCCGCGATGAGCTACCTGACATTGAATGACAATACGGATGTACTGCGCATTCCATCTTTATTCGCGAGCGGCGAGGTTACCTTTGATTTTACTTATGCCAAAGTACTGTTTATCCAGCTTGGGCTGGCGGCGCGGTATCGTTCGGCTTACCTGGCTGATGCTTATATGCCGGTAACACAGCAATTCCATTTGCAGAACCGTGACCGGCTGAATCAGAATTCCGTCATTGATGCATTTGCCAATGTACGTATCAAGCGGGTCAGGCTGTTTTTCAAAATGGCTTACCTGAACCAGGGCGGCTCGCTGGGCTTGTTCCCGGAAGGATATTTTGTAACACCTACCTATCTGGGCCTGGCGCGGGCATTTTCATTTGGGATCAACTGGCCGATGTTTGACTAATTCGTTGTTTGATTATGGCCACTTCACTCACAACCCTCGGACTTGAA
The DNA here is from genome assembly GCF_000701505.1 of Dyadobacter crusticola DSM 16708. GTDB lineage: Bacteria > Bacteroidota > Bacteroidia > Cytophagales > Spirosomataceae > Dyadobacter > Dyadobacter crusticola. The sequence continues at coordinate 23,570 of NZ_JNJB01000016.1, forward strand.
CTGCCAACGGACCCGCGCTGGACAAATATCGCTGCCATGCGCATCGGCGATATCCTCATTGATCACGCTTATTGCGAGCAAAAAGCGGCTTCCAGCTGCATTTCGCTGATTGTACATTATCCCGAAAAAACGAAATTGGTAGAAACACTGACGCCCATTGTAGCCGAAGAATGGGGGCATTTTCAAAGGGTTTTGAAGGAATTAAAAAAAAGAAATATCCCGCTCGGCAGGCAGCGGAAAGATGAATATGTAGGCCAGCTCATGCAGCTGGTCCGCAGCAAAGGCGATCACGAAAAATCATTGCTCGACCGCCTGCTCATTTGCGGCCTGATCGAAGCCAGAAGCTGTGAGCGGTTCAAGCTGCTTTCCGAATCACTGGAAGACGAGTCTTTACAAAAATTCTATCGTGAGCTGATGATCTCAGAAGCGGGGCATTACCGCACCTTCATCGAGCTTGCGGAAACTTACCTTCCGGCAGCCGAAGTGAGACAGCGCTGGAAGGAATTCCTCCATGCCGAAGCGGAGATCATGAAATCACTTACGCCGAGGGGAGATCGTATTCATTGACCCTCTTCATCAACTAAAAATATGCAGTCCTTTCTGAACCTCGTCGCCAAGCGAATTCTTGACAATCATTCTTCACTCGAAAGGATACAGATCGTGGTCCCCACGCGAAGAGCGGCCTTCTTTCTGATGCAGGAGCTCGCAATCGAAACTACAATGCCGATCATGAGCCCGTCGGTGATCGCAGTCGACGATTTTGTAGAAAGTATGTGCACGCTGGAAATTGAAGATCCGGTACACCTGCTTTTCGATCTGTATGAAACTTTCAGGGAGATAGATCCCAATGTGCAGTTTGACCGGTTTATGGGATGGGCTGCGGTATTGCTGAACGATCTTGACAAAATTGACCAGTACCTCGTCAAAACGGATTATTTATTCGACTACCTGTCAGAAGCACACGCAATCAGCCGATGGCAGGATAACTTGCCCGGCGGCAAAACCCTTCAAACGGAAGGCGGGCAGAAGCAATACTTTTCTTTATTCGAAAACATCAAAACCTTATATGCGCTCTTCCGGAGCAAGCTGGAACAGAAAGGAAAAGCTTACCGGGGAATGGCGTACAGGCAACTGGCAGAATCAGTTTCGGAACTGGTAGAAAACCGAACAGATTACGAGAAGGTCTACTTTGCCGGATTCAATGCATTTACGGAATCGGAACGGGTGATTGTTACGTCCCTGGTCAAGGCTGGGAAGGCGGAGGTTTTCTGGGATACCGACAGGTACTATATGTCGGAAAACAAGGCTGTGGAAGCTGGAAAGAGCTTGCGCGAATACCAGAAAAGCGGCTCGTTCGGTGAATGGAATTGGACCGGTAACCACCTATTGTCGACTGCAAAACAGATCACTGTTTACGGGGTACCCAATGCAGCATTGCAAACAAAAGTGGCAGGAAAGCTGTACGAAAGTATGAAGGCAGAAACGGATGCCGCCCGCATTCCGACAGCCATTGTGCTGGCAGACGAAAACCTCCTGCTCCCGATGCTCTATTCGCTGGACGAGGAAGTGCATGATCTGAATGTGACAATGGGGCTTTCTATGCGGAATTCACTTTTGTATACACTGGTGGACAGTATTTTTGATTTGCAGCAGAATGTAGTTGAATTCAAAAACAAAGCCGGCCGCACCATCCGCATCCCGAAATTCGGACATAAGTCGATTGATAAGGTACTGAACCATCCATTTATCCGGCATTACGAATACGTCGCATTGCAGCCGCTCAGTGACGGGCAGACGATCATTCAGCGAACTTTATTTGAAATAACCGCAAACAACCAGGTATTCCTCAGCTCGGAAGAGCTGCTTGGCCTCGGAGAAAACCATCCATTGTTCCGTGCATTGTTTACGCATTGGCAAAAGAACAACCCGAAACAGGTATTAGATACTTTTTATCAGCTGATTGAGTTGCTTCGGGAAGTTTATAAAGATTACAAAAATGCGCTCGAAACCGAGTATCTGTATCTTTTTTATACACTGCTGAAACAATTCGAGCAAACGATTGAGGAAAAAGCAGAGCTGATCACGCTGAGAACAATGCGTTCTTTCATGTTCGAGCTGATCAGACAAACGCGCATTCCATTCAGCGGCGAGCCTGTAAGTAACTTGCAGATTATGGGAATGCTCGAAACACGCGCGCTCGATTTTGAAAGGATCATCATTCTTTCGCTCAATGAAGGCATTTTACCGCAAGCCAAACGTCAGAACTCGCTTATCCCCTTCGACGCTGCCCAGGCCGTGGGGCTGCCGACGCATTTGCACCAGGAGGCGGTCATGTCGTACCATTTTTACCGTTTGCTACAACGTGCCTCCGAAGTGCACCTGCTTTATACCAGTACCAACGATGCGCCAGGTGGCGGTGAAAAGAGCCGGTTTATCCAACAGCTGGAATTTGAGCTCGCGCAGTTCAATCCGCGCATTCAGATCACCCACAAATCGGTTGTTCTCGAAGGAAAGCAGCAGCACGATCTGGAAGAAGCTGTTAAGAAGGATGAGGCAATGCTTGCTACCATTCGCAGCTATCTGGCCAATAAAGGCATTTACCCGACGCACCTCAACGAATTCATTCGCTGCCCGATGCAGTTTTACCTTAAACACATTGTGGGTGTAAAGGAGAAAGAGGAAGTAGAAGAAGAGCTGGGAATGGACAAGATCGGTACCTGGCTGCACGCGTCGCTGGAACGAATGGACATGGAATTTTTCCTTAAATCCAAAGATCCTTCCGAAGAACAGATCAAAACTGTGTTACGGGAAGAGTTTGACCGGCTTTTCAAAGGTTACGTGACCGATTTGGGACTAAACCGAATCTACTACCAGATTGGTGAGCAGCAGATCCTGGTTTTCTTACAGAATCAAATGCAGCAAAAGCCCCGCAGAAGGATACTTGCGGCCGAGCAGCCTTTGAGTACCAAAATAGACCTGATCCTGCAAGGCTCGTACACACCTGTGCGACTTGGTGGTAAGATCGACCGTATTGAACTGGACGAAGCGGAGCGAACGCTGTATGTAATGGATTACAAAACAGGCAGCGTGGAACTCGCGGGCAAGCAAAAGCTAATGGACCCGGCGCGTAGAGAAGAAGTAATCCGGACTGACCCGGACAGGAAAATGGGATATGTGCGCCAGCTATGGATGTACGAGTACCTGATGTACCGGAAAATGCTGGATGAAAAAGGGTTAAGGCTGAAAGACAACACCTTCAACTTCGGTGAGTACGCTGTTAAATCCGGGTTTTACTCCTTCCGCGATCCGCGAAATCAGATCTCAAACCCACTCGAACTGACGGACGAGCTAGCGCCTGGCGCATTCATTGAAAAATCAGAAGTGATCCTCACAGATATCCTGAATGTAATGCTTGACCCCGATATACCTTTCCGCAAAACGGACGATCTGAACACCTGCGTCTACTGTGATTTTAATGGGATTTGCGGAAGATAAAAATCAGCCGAAAAAGCGAGTGTTATTGCAACCAAACTAGCCTAGAAACAGTCTATTCAATAAAATAAGACGGAAATGATCGTAGTTGTAAAATTAACCCTCGCCGTGTTTTGGCTGATTGCTTTTGTGCTTACCTGTGCGGTGCTGAGTGTGGCTTTTCCAATAATGATTTTGGCTGAAAAGCTACGCTCATTATAACATGAAAGCACCCTATTATCGCTGATAAGGTGCCTTTAAAGGACAGCGGCTGCTACAAAATGTGACAGCCGCTGTTTTTATTACTGCTTCTTAAATTCCAGATATTCTTCAGTGGCATTCCCGGTTGAGGCATCGGTCAGTTTCAGTGTAATGTTGATCTGCTGTTTGCCGCTTCCATTTATGATCCTGGTTCCCGTTCCTTCTACCTTCTGTCGCAAAGGCTTTTGGTTGCTTTGCTCCACATCCACGCTTTCGCTCAGTTCGATCGCGTCTCTTCCGGTAGTTTTTACATTGATCAGCTTGTAAGTCTGCAAAAGTGTAAGTGTGGTACCGGCAGCTGATATTTCGACGTTTTTGGTAAATACAATCGCCAGCTGGTTCTTCGCATTATTTGTAACCACCCATTGCATGTTGCTCACCTGTCCGGGTGCTACTGTTGTGGTTACGTAGGTGCCATTAAAATCAGGAGCAAAGTCAGTTTCTGGTTCAACCTCCTCATTCTTGTCTTTGCAAGCGCCCATCAACACAACCAGACAGCAAAAAATCAGCTTTTTCATAACTTAATGTTAGGTGTAAATAATTACTGGTTTTGTAAATCTAAAATATGAATATTTCCTCTATAACGGTCTTTTTCGCCGAAGCGCATATTGTTCTTTATGAAAATTCCTTTTTTCACAAATCTAATGCCGGCTAAAAAGGCAGTTTGCCGAGGTCTACATTTCCACCTGTTAAAATGATGCCAATGCGCTTGCCGCTCACCAGCTCCCTATTTTTCAACACCGCTGCCAGTGCTACCGCACCGGAGGGTTCCACAACCAGCTTCATTCGTTCCCACAAAAACCGCATTGCGGCAATGATTTCTTCATCCGAAACCAGCCAGATATCGCTTACATGCTGCTTGATGATCGGGAATGTTTTGTCACCTAAGTAGGTAAGCAGCCCGTCGGCAATGGTTTTCACATAAGGCGCTTTTTCGATTTGATCGCTTCTGAAAGAAAGCACCGCGTCAGCCGCGCCTTCCGGCTCTCCCGCGTACACTTTTGTTCCGGGAGAAAAGTAGTGTGCTGCCAATGCAGTTCCGCTCAACAAACCTCCCCCTCCTACCGGAGCGATGATGATATCGAGCGGGTCACCTGCCTGCTCGATCAGTTCTTTGGCCGCGGTAGCTTGTCCGGCGATCACCTCATAATTGTTAAAGGGATGAATGAATGCAGCGCCAGTACGCGTGATAATTTCATCCACCGCAGCTTGCCTCGCTTCTGGTGTATTGACGCAAAACGTGATCTCCGCACCATAACCCTCCACTGCCCTGATCTTTACCAAAGGTGAATTTTCGGGCATTACAATGTAAGCCTTTGCCCCTACCCTGGCCGCCGCAAATGCAATTGCCTGCGCATGGTTTCCTGACGAATGCGTTGTAACTCCATTTCTCAGCCGCCCAGGCGACAGCGACAGCATTGCATTCAACCCGCCTCTCGCCTTGAATGCACCTATTTTTTGCAGGTTTTCGCATTTAAAAAACAGCCTGGCCCCGCAATGTTCATCAAGAAACTGCGAGGTCATTACGGGTGTATGGTGAATGTAAGGCGCTATCAGCTGGTGCGCTGCTTCAATCGTTTCCTTACCAGGTACAGCTTGGGACATCGTTCTATTTTATTTTGGCCAATATAAATAAAAAAAGCCCGCAGGATCAATCCTGCGGGCCGCTAAAAAGCTTCTCAGACCTTATTTACCTGCATTAGGTGTGTAAAGATTGAAGAACTGATCCAATTTCGGAGTAATGATAATTTCAGTCCGACGGTTCAGGCTGCGGTTAGGCGCTGAATCATTTGCCACTTTGGGTAAATATTCGCCGCGACCACCAGCGATCATACGAACCGGCTCAACACCATATTTCTTCTGCAACGTACGTGCAACGGCAGTAGCACGCAGTACGCTCAAATCCCAGTTGTCTGCAACTTTGTCAGTTGAGATAGGTACATTGTCCGTGTGACCTTCAATCAGGATCTCGATTTCTTTGTAATCGTTCAGGATCTTAGCCACTTTGCTCAACACGCTCTCAGCCTGTGAGTTGATAACCGAGCTTCCTGAGCGGAAAAGCATTTTGTCAGAAAGAGAAACGTACACAACGCCTTTCTTAACTTCAATCTGAACATCTTCATCGCTCACGTCAGCCAATGAACGTTTCAGGTTGAGTACCAACGCCATATTCAGCGAATCCTTTTTCTGGATGCTTGAATTCAGGTCACGGATCTGTGCGCCTTGTGCGTCCATCATAGCCAGTGACTTTTTGATGCTTTCTGAACCTTCCTTGCTGATTACCGACAGATCAGACATACGATCCAGCAAGTTGTTGTTGTTCTTTTTCAAGAAATCTACTTGCTCTTCCAGCTCCTTCAATTTAGCATTTTTGCTGGTAAGCTCATCATTTTTAGCCTTCAAATCATTATTCAAACCAGCAGTTCTGCTGTCACAATCATTCAAATCAGCTCTTGCTTTATCCAGTTGGATCTGGATCTCATTAGCTTGCTTCTGTGCAGTAAGCAACTTCTTTTTGCTAGCACAGGAACCGAGTACAAAAAGCATTGCAACGGCTAAAAGCGTATTTTTCATAATCATCAAGGGTTATTAAATTAAATAAACACTGTTAAGTTAAACATGATACAACTGCACTGATAGTAAAAATATCGAGCCAGTAGACCCGGGATGCGGTTTTAAGAAGCAAAATTATAAAAAAAGGGGAAACTGTAATTTACAATTTCCCCTTTTTAATCTGTACAAAGCGAATATCGCTTAATTCTAATCCTATTCTAATATCTGAACGACCAGTAAGGATTTCGCCTAGATTTGATGCTGTCACGTATATGCGTGGTGATCAATTTTTCATACTCCGCATTAGTCAGTTTTTTACCTTTCATCTTCTTTGAGATAACCAGGTTTTCAGCTACCGGCTTCTTCTCTACTTTGGTTGCAGTCAGGATCAGCTCTCCGTCGTTAACATCAACTTCCAGGATCAGTCCCGGTAATCCGTAATATCGCTCGGGGCCGCCGTTGTAAGCAAGATCATTCGCAAACCAGGCTGCAATCTTCTGACCCTTGATCGTATCCTCGGAAACCGCCATCATGCACATATAGCCATTGATTTCCTTGATCTTGTTCATAACCTTCCATTTAGGCGCAGGTAGCGAGTCTTCTATAATGTAGTTTTTACCGGCAAACTCTTCTAGCTCTGTTTTTACGCCTTTGTCAAAATCCCGAAAGATCATGTACTCGCTCTGCCGCCACCTGTAACCTCCGTCTGCCTCCGGTTCCAGGTCAACGTACTTGCTCTGGCTGCTTGTAATGAAAAGCTGACCTTTGCTTTTATCACCGTCGTCATTCGCCCCCCAGGAGGTCTTCATCCTGCTCCTTTCTTCTTCCGATAAAAAGGTAAGTTTATCATAAAGCCTCGACCAATAAAATGTCCTTTCGTAAGTAACTGCCAATCCGTCAGTCTGGGCGAAAGCGGGTAAGCAGCTCAGGACAAGGAAGCAGGCAAGTAATTTTTTCATAACTTCTGAATATTGATTGTTGATTAGTATCCATAACCTTTTCTCCTGACAGAATGCCCAACGCCGCGCATGTTATACGTAAAGCTCAGCATAAAGTACCTCGCCAATGTGCGCACTTGCTCCTGCGACACGAAATTCTGGTAAGCCGACTGTGAGATACCCCGGTTCTTGTTGAACAAGTCGAAAGCCGATAGCCTGATCTCCCCTTTTTTGCTTTTCAGCATGGTTTTGTAAACAGACACGTTAAGGATCGGCATTTTCTGATTAAACCCAAAACGATCATTCACATAGCTGCTATACGAAAAGCGACTGTTGAAGTAAATATCCTTGGGCATTTTGAAATTCATCTCAGCACCGTAGTTCGTATTGATAATCTTCTGGTTCTGTCCTGAACTGATCGAATACCGCGTATCTGTGATATTCCAGTTTGCATTGGTATAGATCGTGAAATTGTCGCCTGGGGTATAATCCAGCCTGGCGCCCCAGTTGTATCCATTGCTTGTGGTTTCGTTCAGCTCTCCATTGATGTTGGTGAGGTTCCTGCCGAGGTTGTAAGACGCATTGATGTTGAAATTGCTTTTCGTCTTCACGATTGGAAAACCGTAGTTTCCGTATGCACTCAGGTTACTTCCGCCGCTGATATTCGTCGCCATTGTGGTTGTCACTAAATTCTCGTCGACAAACTGGCTGTAAATAACCTGATTATCATAATAATTATAGTAAGCACCAAAGAACATCTGCGTAAAGGTACCCGGATTGAAATAGTTATAGCCCAGGTTGACGGAGTGGTTTACAGTCGGGACCAGGTTCGGGTTACCTACTCGGATATAAAGCGGATTGCTGTTATCAACGATCGGCTGCAAATCGCGTATGTTCGGCTCACTTACCCCTACGCTGTACCCTCCATATAAGTATCTGTTCCTTTTCAGGTCGAAATTCAGTGAAACGTTAGGTACAACGTTGAAGAACTTGCGGTCGATCCTCGTTCTGGTCGGATCGCTCTGATCTACCGCAAACTTCCCGTCAAGGTGGATCTGCTGCGCTCCTGCGCCTGCTGAGATGTTTAATCCATTGTGTGAGTACCGCAGTGAAGTCCCGAGCCTGTTGAATGTGGACCGGTTGGTATAATAGCGGCTCAGGTTATTGTTCATTACCCTGCCGCCTTCGCTAACGTCAAAAACGTCCCGGTCAACTTCGTCGCTTTTTAAACTGTAGTTGTAAAACGATTCAAGGACAAATTTCTTGGAAAGCGGCTCAATGAACAACAAGCTGCCTTTAACCTGGTTACGCAAACTCTTCGTGAAATTTTCCTGATTGATGTTGAGGAGACTGTCCGGTGCCGAAGTTCTGAAAAATCGGTTGGTTGATCGCTGGTTGATCGCTCCATCTGAATTATTCACATTGTAGGCAGCACTTACGGCGAAGTTCCGTCCTTTTTTCTTGAATTTATGACGGAAAATAGCCGTGTTCCCCAGTGCAAATGAATTAAAATCCGAATAATTGCGCTGATCGCTCATGTTCGAAATCTGCGTTGTATCCTGTACGCCGCGATAAAACTCCTGGTGGCTTAAATAATCTGCTGTTCCGCTCCCGATCCGCATGTTGGAGAGAACGATGAGTGTATTAAGCGAGTCAATTGTTTTTTCGTAGCGAAGGCTTCCCCGGTGGTTTTCATTGAAGTTCAGCCGGCTGTTGGTATCGAGCTTGGTGAATGCGGAATTGGTCAGGAAGTTGGTTTGCCTTGAAGTTGCGTCCAGGTCCTGGGTTGTCTGGTTATAATAGTAGCTCGTGTTGAATTTGGTTTTCTTAGTATCAAAATTATAGTTTGCGCCGCCCGCCCAGTTCTTGTTAAAACCGCGGTTTTGCGCTCCCCGGCCAGCCTGGATCGTCAGACTTTCGTCATCGTCGCCGCCGAAACTAATGTAACGCACCCCGCCGCCAAAGCCAAAGTCACCGTCATCTCCCCAGTTGAAAGACTGGCTTCCTTTGAAATCCTGATAGTCGTCCCACGACATACCGCCCTGATTGGTGTTATTACCGAGACCAATTATTGAAAATTGGTTTTTCTCATTGAACCTGTTGTAGTTAACCTTCCCTTCTACCCGCTTGTCGGTACCCGCTGCGAGCGTAGCTTTTCCGAACCCGCCTTTTTTGTGACTGTCTTTTAATTGCAGGTTGAGCGTTTTTTCATGTTTACCATCGTCCACTCCTGTAATACGGGATTGTTCGGTTTTCTCATTAAATACCTGAACTTTGGAAATGGCTTCTGCGGGTAAATTCTTGGTAGCCGCCTTGGTATCATCGCCGAAAAAGCGCTTACCGTCTACCGTTACACGTTTCACAGTTTCACCTTGCGCCTTAATGGTACCATCCTGGTCTACCTGCAAACCGGGAAGCCGCCTGATCAGATCCTCGACGGAAGCGCCCGGCTGCACTTTAAATGCTTTGGGATCATATTCGATCGTGTCCCCCCGAATGCTCAGCGGAGCACGGAATGCCTTGATCACCACGTCGTAAAGTACCTGGTCCATGAAAGTCATTTTAATTTTCCCCAAGTCTGTCACTTCATCGTCCTTCGGCTTGACTTCCTCCTGATAAGGCAGGTAGCCTACGTAAGTGATTTTAAGGAGATAAGGCATGCGCTTCACGTTCTTGAATTCGAACGAGCCGTCTTTGCCCGTGCGCGCAAAGTTTACGAGGGTTGAATCTTTGGGCGCAAGCAACATCACGGTGGATTCGGGGAGCGGGACACCGGAGGTATCAACCGTGACTCCCTTCAACGTAAAACGTCCCGAGGTCTGCGCGTGCGCAACCGACATCATCAGGCACAAAAAGAACAGAAGTAAGGATTTTTTCAAGGCTAGGCGCAAGGTTAAGTGAGAGTTTGTAACTGATGAACGACAATTATGCAATTATATACAAAGCGCAATAACTTTACAACTAAAAAATTAGTTTTAACATTATTTATATTGATCCTGGAAAAATTTAACTTTTGCTAAGTTTACATACGCAATATCTGAAACAAGTTTATATATAAGTTACTTTAAGTACATAAATTTTCCTGCTTTTTATCTAATGGTTATATTCATTCTCGCATCTTTGTTTTCTAATCAATATTTCCAATTGAAAAATGAGGCGAATCGGCTTGCTGTCTGACACACACGGTTATCTGGACGAGAGAATATTTGACCATTTCTCCACCTGTGATGAAGTGTGGCATGCGGGTGACATTGGTTCGATAGATATCATCAGCAGGCTTGAAGCATTTAAGCCTACCAGGATCGTTTTTGGGAATATAGACAGCAGCGAAGTGAGGTTGCGCACTGCCGAGAATCTGCATTTTGAGCTGGAAGGATTCCGCGTCTGGATTACGCACATTGGCGGGGCGCCTCCGAGGTACAATCCGGTGGTTATGCCTGAGTTGAAAAGCAGTACGCCGGATATTTTTGTGTGCGGGCATTCACATATACTGCGGGTGATCCGGGATGAGAAGCTGAATAATATGCTTTATTTCAATCCGGGTGCAGCGGGACGGGAAGGTTTTCACAAGTTCCGCACCATACTCCGCTTCAATATGCATGAAGGTTTGATCAGTCAAATGGAAGCGATTGAACTTGGTAAGCGCGGCGCAATGGTTTAATAATCAGAACGTAACCTTTACTTTCTTGACTTCATTCCCACGCAAGAACTCGGCTTCCACCACTTGTCCTTTTTCGTGCTTGCCGAGGATTTCCATATAATCATAGATCGTCCCGATCTCTTCCCCGCCTAACTTGGTGATGATATCACCCACGAGGATACCTGCTTTTTCAGCGGGCCGGGCTTTGGAAACACCATCTATTTTCAGACCTTTTCCCGTGTAGCTGTAATCGGGCATTACACCCAGCGTAACTTTAAAATTACTCGTCGTAGCACCTGAGTGCGGATTCCCTGCGGTGAGAAACTCCGGCTCAGGTTCTTTGTCGAGGTTCATTAGCAAATCGGCGATCAGGTTCAGTATTCTTACTTCTCCCTCGTAATTGATCTTATCGGCATCATCGGAAATCTTGTGATAATCGCCGTGGCCGCCGGTAAAGAATTGGACGACAGGTATGTTTTTGAGGTAAAATGAAGTGTGGTCCGACGCGCCGACACCCGAAGAGTCAACTGTATATTTCAGATTCTGCTTCTTTGCCAGCGGCGGGATCAGCTTGCCCCAAACCGGACTGGTACCCCAGCCAGAGATGATAATGCCTCTTTCGTCCGTCAACCGACCAATCATATCCATATTGATCATACCCGAAACGGTGGTTAACGGCACAGTCGGTTTCTCAGTAAAATGCTTCGAACCGATCAGTCCGAGCTCTTCGCCGGAGAATGTGATGAAAAGATAATTGTGCTTCTCGGTAACATTGTTTTCGGCCAGATACTTCGCCAGCTCCATTACGCCGGTTGTCCCTGATGCATTATCATCGGCACCATTGTGAATTTGATTTTTGCTGTCAGGAGAAAGTGAGCTGCCCTGGAAGCCTTTTCCCAGGTGATCATAATGCGCGCCGATCACGATCGTTTTCGCGGCTCCATTGTCGAGCAATGCAACCACGTTCCTGCCTGTCATTGCATGCGCCTTTCCGTCTATTGCAAAAGTTACCTCAAAGGGCTGGAAATAGCCGCTGGTCCCCGCCGGTTTCAGGCCGAGCGTTTTGAAATAATCTGCAATGTAATTGGCGGCTCTCACCTCACCCAGGCTCGCAGTACCCCGGCCTTCCAGATCGTCGGAAGCGAGGAAGGTGATGTGTTTGCGAATGGAAGCTGATTGAAAATTTTGTGAGAATGCAGCATCTGACGCAATGAACGCCAGTAAAAACAGCAGGATAGTCTTCATTCAGGCGAGGATTAAATGGGCGGGTATCATAAGTTTTCTTTCAGCTCAACAAGAAATTTGCGCACACGCGTCAGGCGCTGAATCATCAGTTCAGACTCTTCCTTACGGCGTAATTGCTCGCGGGTACCTTTGATGGTACGCCCCTGCTTATCGCGCTGATGCATGATCTTCTTGATAATTTCTATATCCCGCTCCGTATAACGCCGCCTGTTGCGGGCATCCCTCTTCGGATCGAGCTGTGGAAACTTCTTTTCCCAAAAACGCAGTGTCGAGGCTTCAATCCCGAGGTTTTCGGCTACTTCGTTGATATCGTAATAAAGTTTTGCTCTGGGCTCCATGATGTGCTGACACGTGTAGTACAAATATAATTGTCACACCTGTTAAACCCTGTTTTCAGCCAAACTTTTGATTTTCTCCAAAGCAGAGCCGGCAAATTCTTCCGAGGTCACGTAGTAACTCTCCCCATCTTCCAGCACACCAAAGTCGCCGATTTCCAAGGTAAGCCGGGTACCCCCACTCTCTTCGGTGAGCAGATAGGTATAAGCAATGTCGTAATCAGACGCAGGAAGTTCCCATTTGAAGGCGTACAGATGGAGCACGAGTTTTTCCAGCGGGTCGCAGGTGGTGACGCTCGAACGTGAAAACCCGGTCCACTCGATTGTCCGGCCGAGTTCCAGGTAGTAATCTCCAAAATCCTGCGGCAGATCGTCCCATTGACGAATATACTTCGGGGCAATCAATACTTCCCAGACTTTGGCGACAGGCGCATCAATCTGAATCTGCTTCTTCGTAATCAGTGACTTGGTCATGTATATTGGATTTAACGCCAGATACCATATCGTTGTCTAAAATTATGCCGATTAGTAATCTGCAATAAAATTTCACAGCTGTTCGCTTTGTATGATGATAAATTACTTCATTTTTGGGTAGAAATAGGAGCCACAATTTGTCGTAGCAATACGTAATTACCAAGATGCCATGTTTGAAGAGCCTGGACAGACCCGCAACAAGCCAGCAGCAAAAATCGACAGCATACAGATGCTGAGGGCGATAGCGGCTTTGATCGTGACGGTGTACCATTCCAGGGATGTAGTAGGAAAAGACGATCCGTTTAAGCAGGAGATCAGTTTCTTCTTTGAGTCCGGTCCGGCCGGTGTGCCCTTGTTTTTCGTGATCAGCGGGTTCATTATGGTATATATTACCCGCAAAACACCTTCAACAATCCGCGAGATTTACCAGTTTATGGTTAAAAGGTTTATCAGGATCTGGCCCACTTATGCCATTATAACTGCCTGGTTTTACCTCATTCACCAAGGCTTTCAGATGAACCCTGTTTATATAAAAGCCTTGATCAAAAGCTTACTGTTTATCCCGCTCACTCACACCGACGCGCCATTCTACGGCTACGCAAGCCTTTCTGTTGGATGGAGCCTCAACTACGAGATTTACTTTTACTTTCTTATTGCATTTTCGCTGCTTTTCGCGCGCCACCGCTGGCTTGTGTTCTTTGGTCTGATTGCTGTTACATTGGTGGGAATACCTTTTTTCGCAGGTTACTTCACATGGAAGCCGGATCAGTCAGCTGATTATGGGGTCGGGTACTTCAATATGATCACCAATCCCATAATCTGGAATTTCGTGCTGGGTGTCGTGATCGGACTTATTTACATTCATCCTCCGGCCAACGCATTTTTATCAGGTATTTTCTCAAAAAGGGGGGTTACTTCCGCCGTGGTGTTGCTTGTGATCTGGCAGTACTTATCCGGCTTCTTTGGAGGTTTCGGGCCACTTCAATGGGGATTTGGCGCAGCGGCTCTGTTTCTGGCGGTTATATTTCACGAAGCCGGAGCGAAAACCAATTATCCGGCCTGGCTAATCAGAACAGGTGATATGTCGTTTTCCATTTACCTGATGCACATGCCGGTGCTCGTGTCAATCCCGATCATCTTTAACAAGTTAGGATTTCCTGTATTCGGCTCAGGTACCGCAATGCTTTTTTTAGCTATTTCAACAACACTTATTCTTTCGCAGCTCTCTTACTATTTTCTGGAAGTGAAACTTTCCAACTACATCAGGGCTCTTTTTCCGATGATGCAGGCTGGCAAACCCAAGCAGAGAACAACCGCAAATGTCTGATCACTTGATCAGCACATCTTCCACTGTTTTGAAATTCTCATTAACGATCAGGCGGCGGTTATTTGCCCAAAGCCGCTTTACGAACTGCGCGTAACGACTGGTAATATACTCTTCCGTGTAGCTGAGATGGTGGCCTTTCTCGGGCTGATAGTTGAGCTCAAAAGGTACCTTGAATTTACGCAGCTGTTCCGAAGCCGGCTTTGCGCCTTCCAAAGGCAGGTAAAAGGGACACGAAAGAAAGGTTCCCCGTTGGTAAGGCAAAACATTATCGCCGGTCCGCTGAAAAAACACGGTCGGCTTTGCATTCCGCGCGGTGATAAAACCGGATTTGAAGATACCATATCCCATCGTCGAAAGCAGTGCCCGTACCTTGAACGGAGCGCCTTGCGGATCAGGATCCAGCCTGCCCAGCGTGGCGGTAATACCTGGTAGCAATGCTTCAAAATCAGCCTCTTTCATGTAAACCAATGCGGTGATCGTGATTGCGCCTGCGCTGCTTCCTGCGAGTACCATTTGCCCGGGATCAATACCCAGTTCGTCCGCTTTTCCCGCAAAATAATGCAGCGCAGCATAGGTATCCTGCACCGCGCGGTATACCGCCTGCACAACTTCCCGGTTATTGGCGCCGCAAGCATTCTGCTCACTTCCGCCATTGAAACCAAGCCTGTAATTAATAGAAGCCGCAGCATACCCTTTCCGGGCGAGCATCCTCGCCTTTCCCATTTCATTGTCGAGTGACCCGAACAAGAATGCGCCTTCGTGGACCATTAGTACAAATGGCCGGTGCTTCATGGTATCACTCGCTGGCGCAACAAATTTGTAATCGAGGGTGACAGGCCGGCCTATAAAATCATTTGCTTTATAAAATGTCCCGTTTTTTTGTTCCAGCCCGGCTTCATCGAATGTATAAACAGCGCCGAAACGCTTCGAGAATGCCAGTAAGCTGTCGGAATTTTTTGCTCGGATCGTGTCAAGTTCGGTGGAATCCGGGCGGGTGATCGTAGTGTCAGTGTCGGTAGTGTCGCTGCCTCCCGGCTCAGGCTCGGGAAATGGGCGTACAATGGACGGGTGACCGCAATTGGTACACAGCCGGATCAGAATTAACAAAGCACACAAAACGTAAAATTTTCTAAACATGCGCTCCGCCCGTTGTTTTTAGAATTTTCAGATCAGATCGAAAAATAAAATACCACCCGAAGGTGGCAAAAATACCCTTTGCTTCGTCTCAAAGGCAACTTCTTACACGTTTTTTTCTTCCAAAAGCCGGTTATCTATTTCACTGGCCAGTGAACCGGCGAAAACGAAAAGTACTACTCCACATATAATTCCGATTGCGAGGATCTTTTTCATATTGATAGGTTTGATTTAAGTAAATAAACGGCCTTAAAGCCTGCTCCTTTATTCACAAAAACAGTACCAGCCGTTTTGACGGGTTGCTTCAACTAACCCAAATATTAGTTGACAAGGCAACCGCTGGTATGATTTTAGTTCTCTGCTTACACAAACACGCTAACTGACTGAAATCATGGACGCAATCATATTTTTAAAAGCAATCGGAAATCTGCTCTTTACTGCGATACTCTTCCTGGCAGTAATGGTGACGTTCGCATTTTCGATGCTATCATACATTCTGCGCGGCTTTGGACCTGCATTAAGTAGTTTAAGGTCGATGATGCTGACCAGAGTAGATAATCGTTCCGGCTTTTTCCAGCTAGGAAAGAAGATTTTGCCTCAAAAGAAATTCTAATTGCCCATTTACATCGAGCAACTTCTCGATTAATTCCCTGTTTTCTTCCCGCAGGTGAAAAATCTCGTAGGCATTTTTGATAATAATCCGCAACTGTTGCTCGTCCCAGGGTTTGTTGAGGTAATAATAAATGTGCCCTTTGTTAACGGCATCAATCACTGCTGTAATGTCTGTGTAGCCAGTTAACAAGATCCGCACAGGATCTGAGTAATCTTTCAATACTTCAATCAGAAAATCCACTCCCGTCATTTCCGGCATCCGCTGATCGGTAATAATAACGTGTACTACATTGTGTTTCAATAACTCCAGTCCTTCCCTGCCGGACGTAGCAATCAGGATATTGAAATCTCTTCTAAAGGCAGCTTTAAATGAATTGAGGTTATTAATCTCATCATCCACGTACAGCACACTTATTTTCCCTTTGGTTTCCATTACTTAAAAAAATAGACTACGAGGTGGTATCATAAATGGGTCGAATATCGAATCAACTTTTCTGACAATGTAAAGATAATTCTATATTGCGAAAAGTGGTGACCAGGCAGTAAGAGTTGGTGACCGCTCGATCACAACATCGGATTTATTGGGTAATCTTTCCACTGTTTTGATCCAAATATTTTGAGCCTCAATGATCCAATGATAGTTTTACAAAAATAAATTCAGCAATTTGTAGGTGTTTAGGCAATAAACGCAGCCCTTCCAACTTACCCGACATGCATTCTGAGTCTACAACAAACACAATCCATAAACCGCTATTTATCCCAAATGAGCAATATGCAGATGAACAAAGTTACGGTTCATTTAGAAACGAGTACAGGAATTCGGTTGTACTCGATCTGTATGCATCTCAGGCGAAGGAACTTATAAAAATACAAAATCCCAGATCCCGACTGACCAGTGAACAGCTCGACAACAAGTACGGAGAACTCACTGCCGGCAAAAATCCGGATTTTGAAGGCTGCTGGCTTTACTACCCCTGGTCAAACCGCCTCTTACACATTGTCAGTGAAGCCGACTTCATTGCGCTTCGCACCACTCGCAACCAGCATAAGATCACTGCTCAGGAACAAGCTTCCCTATCCCAACGTAAAATCGGCATAATCGGGCTATCCGTCGGCCACGCAGTGGCCTTAACGCTCGCTACCGAGCGCCTGTTCGGAAAACTTAAACTCGCTGATTTTGATACACTTGAACTCAGCAACCTGAACAGGATCAGGACGGGTATCCACAACATCGGTTTAAACAAAAGCATTATTACCGCACGAGAAATAGCCGAAATTGATCCATTTCTCGATGTAGAATGCCAAACCGAAGGAATTACCTCTGAAAATCTTCACGATTTTTTAACAAAAGATGGAAATCTTGATTTGCTGATCGATGAATGCGACGATCTTGAAGTAAAAATCAAGTGCCGGCAGGCAGCCAGACTACTACAAATTCCGGTTGTCATGGAAACAAGCGACCGCGGAATGCTCGATGTGGAGCGATTCGACCTCGAACCAGGCCGGGAGATACTACATGGAATGCTAAGCGGTATCCCGCCTGAAAGACTTGAAAACATCCCGCCCGCTGACCGGCTCGGACTAGTAATGCGGATTATTGACGTAAAAAATGCCTCGCGCCGCGGGCGCGCGTCCTTGCTGGAAGTGGGACAGTCGATTAGTACCTGGCCTCAGCTCGCAAGCGCGGTAACGCTGGGAGGAGGTGTGGTGACGGATGTAACGAGACGAATTTTACTTGGTCAGTTTACCGGGTCAGGCAGGTTCTACGTAGATCTTGAACAGATTATAGCCAATCAGGCGGCGTTGCCGGCTGAGTCCGTTTATACTAATCCGAACACAAAATATAACCTGGCGCATGCGCTGGAAACCGCAGCCGCATTGCCGCAAATGCAACCAGCAGTAAAGCCTGGGCGCGATGAAATCAGGCAGATTGTGGAAGCGGGTACGCAGGCGCCCTCGTGGGGAAATGACCAGCCCTGGAAATGGCTTTACCGCAACGGCAGGCTGCATTTGTTCCACGATCCGCACCGGTCACATGCATTTATTAACTACAAAAATACCGCTGCCCACTTTGCACTTGGCGCAGCATTCACGAATATCAGGCTGAAAAGCTATGCTTTGGGCTACGACATTTCTCCATTGTTCTTTCCGGCTTCGGAAAAGCCTGACCTGATTGCTGTTATTGATTTTACCGCGCGAAATGGTTTATCAGAAAGTAATGCAATTAACTCTGTGCTTGCAGAGATGATCCCGGAGCGGTCGACCAGTCGGGGCGCGGGTTTGCCTTTCGAAATGAGCGTAAACGACGTTAATTATCTGCTCGAAGCAGGAACGGGAGTAGCCAATGTTAACATTGACTTTATCCAAAATTCAACTCATATTAGCGAACTTGCAGCTATTGCAGGTGCATGCGAGCTGATCAGTATCCTTCATGATGAGGGTTACAGAGACATTTTTAAACGAAATATCAGCGCTGGCTCAACAGAAAATCCATCTGATTCCGGACATGATTTATCGCAGCTTGCAGTAGACCCTGCGCACGCAGCCGCGCTTGCAATGCTACGCGACAGGAAAATCGCCGACATTTTACAAAACATCGATGGCGGGAGTATGCTAGCCGAGCGCATTGCAGCCGCCGTAAGTGCTTCGTCAGGTATCGCGGTCATTTCAATGCCCGAGACCGGCCACCCACATTTCTATTCGGGTATGATCGCACAGGAAATGTGGCTTCGCGCAATGCAGCTGGGATTGTCGGCGCAGCCGCTTTTTACGCCGGTATCCCTGTTTAGTCGACTTCGCTCGGGTGAAGGATTGAATGAAAAGGAAATTGTAAAACTCAATGTTTTGAAATCAAGGTTTGAGCTTGCAGCGCGCGTACCTGCGGGCTACAACCCCGTGGCTCTTTTAAGAATTCATAAATCTTCAACGATAGCTACTAAATCAAAACGCCTGCCATTAGATGAAGTATTGTTTATAGTTAATGACGAAATTTGATGGTCGCTAAAATCAGAGCATTCAGGTCCACTACCGACGTGGAAACTTGCCTCAGGTACATTGACGAACACCGTAAAGTGCTTGAAGCCTACGGTGTAAAACAGGTAACTTCGGCAAACCACGACTGGCTGAATGATGAGAATACGTATGTGATTATCGTTGAATCCGAAGATGGCGGGAAGATTTACGGAGGCGCAAGGATCCAGGTTCGGCAGGAAACGCGCAAACTACCGATGGAAGATGCCATCGCCAAAAAAGACGACCGCATTTACGGGTACGTTGACGGCCTGAAACACGAGAAAATCGCCGAGTTCTGCGGTGCATTCAACAGCAAAGAAGTTGCAGGTTTCGGTATTGGGAGTATTTTTATGGGCCGGGTGGGGATCGCTGTTACCACAGAGATCGGGATCAAAAAACTGCTTGCATTATGTTCGCCGCCGACGCTGCGCCAGTGCCTGCGGCTGGGCTTCGAGGTGATCAGGACGCTGGGCAACAATGGAACTTTCTATTACCCCAAGGAAGGACTGATCGCGACGGCAATCGTGGTCACAGACCTTGACCAGCTGCCTTTGGCGCATGAAGAAGAACTGAAACATATCAGGCGGCTGAGAAATGATCCTGTTCAATTTGCCGTTGAGCAGGGTCCCAAAGGTGAAATAGCTTTACATTACGATTTGGACATGAAGTTTTGAGGTATGAAGGTGCTTAGAATCCTGCTTGTATTTCTAATAACATTAACAGCCGGCAAGCTATCCGCTGAAACAGTGGACTACAAGAGCGGCTCGCTGATCATCGGAAAATATCTTGAAATATATGAAGACACCTCAGGCAAGCTGACCCTGCCGGAAATCCGACAGGTGAAAGGTTTCGTCAAAAGCACGGACGAAGTACCCAACATCGGACTTAGCGAGTCCACATTCTGGATCCGGTTTTCGATCCGCAACAGATCGGCAAAAAACATGCTGTATCTCGAACTCGCCCACCCTTGGATACATTCCTGCGAGATGTACGAGATCGTCGGAGACAAGGTGCGGACGGAAACTTACGATGACGACGATCATTTCAGCAAGCGGCGCGTCAAGCACCAGAACCTGGTATTCGCCCTGGCGCTTCGGGCGGATCAGGAGCACTCCTACTATCTTAAAGTCAAAGGAACCAACCAGGTAATCCTGCCGCTGATCCTGCGCGATCAGGAGAACTTCTTCGAAACGGCGCAATTGAGTGAAACCATTAACGGGATTTTCTGCGGGATCATCGCGGTAATGGTACTTTACAACATGTTTATCTACTTTTCGACAAGAGATAGAAGCTACCTTTTTTATGTACTTTACGTGTTGTCCATCGGGCTGGCACAAACATCGCTTTCAGGTTATGCATTCAAATACCTTTGGCCGAATGCGCCTGATTTCAACTCCGTAGCGACCATTTACTTTTCGGGTATAGCCGGTATCTCTGCTATATTTTTTGTCAAAAACTTCCTGCAGCTCAAAGAAAAATGGCCACGTGCGATTTTTATAGTTTACATTATTGTCGCGCTTTATTCTTCCTCCATTCTGCTTAATATAGTCGGTTTTGACCTACTCAGTTTCAGGCTCGTAGATATTTCAGGCGCTTTCGGGACACTCAGCTGCCTGGTGATCGGCATCAAGCTTTCGAGAGAAAATTACCGGCCCGCCAAGCTTTTCCTTGTTGGCTGGTCAATATTTTTGCTCGGACTTTTCCTCCTGATCCTGCGCAATCTGAACGTACTGCCGTATAACATCTTTACAACTTATACAATGCAGTTCGGTTCTATTGCAGAAGTAGTTCTGCTTTCCATTGCATTGGCAGATAAAATCAATATATTCAAGAAAGAGCGGGAAGAATCACAGGCAGAAGCGCTGCGCGTTTCGCTGGAAAACGAGAAAATTATTACGGAACAAAATGCATTGCTGGAAAGGAGTGTCGACGAACGGACAGCGGAACTACAAACCGCTAACCAGGAGCTTAACCTCGCATTAACGCGCCTTAAAGACGCGCAAACGCAACTTATTGACGCTGAGAAAATGGCTTCACTGGGTCAGCTTACTGCCGGTATTGCCCACGAGATCAATAACCCGATCAACTTTGTGAGCTCAAATATCAAGCCGCTCCGGAGAGATATAGATGATGTACTTGAAATTTTGGATTCTTATAAAAATATTCAGAACATTGACTCCCTTGAGCATTTGCATACTAAAATAAACGAAATTGAGGAGCTGAAAGCGGAACTGGACCTCGACTACATTAAAACCGAGCTGGACACGCTTTTAAAAGGTATGGAAGATGGTGCGCACAGAACAGTTGAGATCGTGAAAGGATTAAAGATCTTCTCACGTGTGGATGAGCTTGATCTCAACCTCGTCAACATCAATGAAGGCATCGAATCCACGCTGATCATTCTCAATTACCAGATGGGAAATGCCATCAAACTGGTGAAAGAGCTGGGAAACATTCCAAGTATTGAATGCTACGCCGGCAAGCTGAACCAGGTTTTCATGAATATCCTGACCAATTCGATCTATGCATTGCTCAAAGAAAAACAAGAAGGAAGGACACCGACGATCTGGGTTAAGACCTGGCTGAGCGATCCCGATCATATTTCCATTTCAATGCGCGATAACGGACCGGGAATGCCGCCAGAGGTACGTGCCAAAATTTTTGAGCCATTTTTTACAACCAAACAGGTAGGGGACGGAACAGGGCTCGGACTTTCAATCGTTTTCAAAATTATAGAAGTTCACAGCGGTACAATTCACGTTAATACGGAGGTTGGTGAAGGAACAGAGTTTTTGATCACACTTCCGGTAAAAAGAAAAATACGCCCTATCCCTGATTTTCAATGAATGAGAAACCAATTACCATTCTTTACATCGACGATGAGGAGCATAATCTGCAATCGTTCAAGGCGTCTTTCCGCAAACAATATGATATCACCATTACTTCATCGGTAGTTGAGGCCGAGGAAATATTAGAGAAAAGGGATTTTTGCATTATCCTGGCCGATCAGCGGATGCCAATTATGACAGGCGTCCAGTTCTTCGAAAAGATCAGGACCAAATTCCCGAAACCGATCCGTATCCTCATTACAGGCCACACCGATATTGGCGCCGCCATTGACGCGATCAATAAAGGAGAAGTGTTCCGCTTTATCGACAAACCGTGGGACTACCAGTATGTAGATACCGCCATTGCGAGCGCTTACGATATTTACAAGACCCGGGAAGACCTGAAACAGCGCAATAGCGAATTGCAGAAAGCCAATGAAGAGCTGGATAAATTCGTGTACAGCGCCTCTCACGATCTGCGCGCGCCGCTTATGTCCGTGCTTGGTATCGTAAACCTGGCGCTGCTGGAAGAGGATGTGAAGTCGCAGAACGAGTACCTTGAACTGATCCGGCAGTCGGTCAAAAAGCTGGATACCTTCATTATCAATATCATCGATTATTACAAAAACGCGAGAGGCGTACCTGTGGTAACCGATATCAGTTTTGAAGAACTGGTTACCGAAGTGCAGGCAACGATCCAGTACCTGCCCGAGTACGGTAATCTCAAAATGACTACTGATATTGAACAGACAGGTAATTTCCAGTCTGACGTGATGAAGCTTCGGATTATTTTCAACAACCTGATCAACAATGCGATCAAGTTCCAGGATAAATCCAAGCCTGATCCTTATGTACATTTAACTGTGCGCTCCACCCCGACGCACGCGACGATCACTGTGGCCGATAATGGCTCTGGAATCAGGGAGTCGGACCAGGATAAAATCTTCAAAATGTTCTACCGCGCCGGAGCTACCAACAGTGGCTCGGGTATCGGCTTGTATATAGTCCATGAAGCGATATCGAAACTGGGCGGCAACATCAGCGTGAGCTCGCAGTTGGGTAAGGGCAGCGTTTTTGAAATCAACATTCCCTCCATAAAAAAATAAATCAGGCGGTATGAAGTCACTTCTAAACTTCTTCTTAATAGACGATAGCGCCTTTGATCTTTTCATTTACGAAAAGCTGCTGATCAAAAGCGGTATCACCGATTCAGTCAAAACCTTCAACTCTGCACGTGAAGCGCTCAAATTCCTCATGAACCAGGGTAATGCAATACCGGATACAATTATCCTGCTGGACCTGCAAATGCCTGATATGAACGGATTTGAATTTATAGACGAGTTTGAGACCTTACCAGATCACCTCCGGTCAAAAATCAGGATTTTCATGCTTTCCTCTACGATCGACACCCGCGACATTGAAAAGGTAAGAGCCAATCCGCACATCATCGACCTCCTTCCCAAGCCGCTCGAAGTAACCTTCCTGAAAAAAAAGCTCGCCATATAATTCCCGTACTCAGCCGCTCAATCTGGCAAGCTCTTTGCTATTGATTTACTAACCTTGGTTTCCGATCAACAGGTTGCCAAAACGTGCGCAGGAAACTGGGTATTTTACGGGATTTACACAATTCCCGCAATTACTCACATTGTCCTAAAATGTAACAATTCGTTAATTTTCGCATTCGCCGTTAAATTAATGTTAATGACCGTTCAGATTAATTGTATGGTACTAATAGAACTCGCCATATAATTATTTAAATATTTCAAGAAATGAACAATGTTCGGGAACACGTTTGTAGCAATGGCTCTCATTGTCTATTGTAAACCTTAACATCCCAACACTTTCAATGAAAACCGATAGCAAGACCCTGTCTGAGATTTTGAAGTTGCACGCTGAATACGTAAAAGAGGTTGAGTTCAGCGGCATCAAACCATTGTCAATGGAAATTTACAAAACGAATTCCCACAATTTTGTGCGCTGGATCAAAGATGAGTTTAACCCGGGAAGCAAACTGCGCAAGGAAGTAGCTGGCTAAGAAGAATTTATACTCAACGTCTACAATAAGGTCTTGAATTGCAAGATACTAAGCTGCCGGATCTAAAACGATCCGGCAGTTTTTTTATAGCTTATTCTTTGGTAAGTTTGATCATCACTTAATAAGCTGAATAGCAAGAATCAAAATGTTTTTAGCACTTTATAATATCCTCAAAGGCCGGTTTTCAAAAGAGTCTATTGAAGAAGCAAAGTCCAACCAGAAAGGAATGTCCCGGCAGGAAGCATTACAGCAAATGCGCAAAATTGCCAGCAAAAGAATGGACAAAAAAAATTGATTATTCCTGCCCGTAATAGGCATTTTTCCCGTGTTTTCTGAAATAATGCTTGTCGATCAGGCTTTGCTTGATAGTACCTGCCAGCGGGTTGATCTGCAAAGTCAGGTACGCCATTCTCGCAATTTCTTCCAGCACTACTGAGTTATATACGGCTTTCGCTGGATCTTTTCCCCACGTGAATGGACCGTGACAAGCTACCAGCACCATTTCCACCTCTTCATAGCTGAGCCCGCTACCGGTAAAAAGATCGAGTATCTGATTGCCGGTTTCCAATTCGTAATTCCCCTGGATCATCTCGTCCGACATCACCTCTGTAACCGGTATGGAAGCAGTCAGGTGATCAGCATGTGTGGTACCCAGGTTTGGAATCGGCTTTATAGCCTGCGCCCAGGCCACCGCGTAAGTGGAATGCGTATGGCATACCCCGCCTATTCCGGGGAAACTCTTATAAAGCAAAGTATGTGTTTTGGTATCGGAAGAAGGTCGCATACTGCCTTCTATCACCACATTGTCCAGATCTACGATCACGATATCATCCACTTTCAGCCGGTGGTAAGGTACCCCGCTGGGCTTGATAGCAACCACACCTTCGGCCCTGTCGATACCACTTACATTCCCAAAGGTCACAATCGCCAGTTCTTCCCTGGGTATCTCCATATTGGCTTCGTAAACCAGCTCTTTGAGATAGGTATATTTTGACATATTGAATTATTTATAGCTGGCTTCACTCCAGCGCAACTCGTTTTTGAGCTGCCTCAGGTTTGTATTCTTATCAATCACCACCAGCTCCACGCCGGCCATTTCCGCGAATGTTTCAATGTGATCAACAGTCAGGTTCTGGCTGTATACGGTATGGTGTGCGCCGCCGGCATAAATCCAGGCTGCACAGCCGATTTGCATATCGGGCTGCGGTTTCCACAATGCCCGTGCGACGGGTAACTTAGGAAGTGCCTCGCTCACTTCAACCGCCTCTACTTCATTCACCAGAATACGGAACCGGTTGCCCAAATCGATCAGCGATACATTGAGCGCCGGACCGGCGGGAGCATTGAAAACCAGCCGCACGGGATCTTCCTTCCCTCCTATTCCGAGTGCATGGATTTCGCATGAAACCTTACCCCCTGCAATGGTGGGGCATATTTCGAGCATGTGGGAGCCTAGTACCAGTTGGTTGGCCGGATCAAAATGATAGGTGTAATCTTCCATAAAGGAATTGCCGCCGCTCAGTCCGCTTGCCATTACTTTCAAGGCGCGTACCATTGCGGCCGTTTTCCAGTCACCCTCACCCGCATAGCCGAACCCAGCCGCCATCATCCGCTGCGAGCCAATCCCCGGCAGCTGCTTCATCCCATGCAGATCTTCGAAAGTATTGGTATAACCCTTGAAATTTCCATCCTTCAAAAAGTATTGCAACCCAAGCTCAATGCGGGCGGCGTCGCGCAATGCACTGTGCCGGGCAGCATTTAATTTCAAGGCGTCGGCCAACTCGTAAGTATCCTGGTATTCAGCGACAAGCCGATTCACTTCCTGGTCCTCAACCCGGTTGATAACCGCTACCAGATCACCGACGGCATACGTATTCACAGAAAACCCGAACGTCATTTCCGCAGCTACCTTGTCCCCGTCCGTCACAGCAACCTGGCGCATATTATCGCCGAAGCGCACAAACCTGGCTCCCTGCATGTCATGCCAAGCAGCAGCTACCCTGGCCCAGTCGCCGATGTTGTTCAAAACCTCCGGCTGCTGCCAGTGACCCACTACCACTTTCCGGTTAAGCCGCATCCGCGTCATCATGAAACCGAACTCGCGGTCACCGTGCGCCGACTGGTTGAGATTCATGAAATCCATATCAATACTTGCCCAGGGAATGTCCTGGTTGTATTGTGTGTGCAAATGCAGCAATGGTTTTTGCAGGATCTGTAACCCTCTGATCCACATCTTGGCAGGTGAAAAAGTATGCATCCACGCGACCAGCCCAATGCAGGCCGCTGTGTTGTTCGCTTCCTGCATAATCTGGTAAATCTCCTCGGGAGACTTCACTACCGGCTTGAAAACTACTCTTACGGGAACCGCAGCAGATTCATCAAAGGATTTGGCCAGGATACGGGAGTGGTCGTCGACCTGGCGGAGCGTATCTTCTCCATACAAATGCTGGCTTCCCGTGACAAACCAGATTTCGAATTGTTTTAAATCAAGCATTAAGTGGCTGGTAAAATGAGTGTAAGTTGAGTCGAGTTAACCCGCAATTGCAGGTTCTTTTTGTATGAGAAACTGATTTTCCATGAATGCACCGGCCGTGAGGTATTTTTCATAAAGTACCTGATAAACCCGCGACTCCTTTTCTCTGGGTTCGTAAACCGCGTCAAAGCCGGAGCTCATTGCTTGTTGCGCCTCTTGTAATGTGGGGTAAATGCCGGATGCGACTGCCGCAAACATTGCAGCGCCCAGCGCGCAGGCTTGCTCGGAAGCGGCTACTTTGATCGGCATGTTCAATACATCGGCCAGTGTTTGCATCACAAATGCCGATTTTTTGGCGACCCCGCCGATTGCAATCACCTGATTTATCGGAACACCTTCATTTCTGAACCGCTCCACAATGCTTTTGGATCCAAATGCAGTAGCTTCCACCAGCGCTTTGAACACCCGCGCACTGTCGCTGGCAAGATTAAGACCGAGTATTCCTCCTTTGAGTGTATGTTTGGCGTCAGGTGTTCTCCGTCCATTGAGCCAATCAATTGCAACGATGTCGGTTTCCGTAACAGGCAATTCCGCGGCAAGCTTCGAAAAATGGGGAATCAGGTTTTTTGACAACTCTGCGGCAGCTTCTTCTCCGAGCAGCTCCCGGACCGGCTGCACGATCAGCTTGGCAAACCAGGCGTAAATGTCACCAAAAGCAGACTGCCCGGCTTCCATCCCCAGCATACCAGGGATAATGGACCCATCGACCTGCCCGCAAATTCCTTTGATCAGCAAATGCCCTGCTTCTTCGCTCGGCGCGATAAGCATATCACAGGTGGAAGTACCTATTACTTTACACAAAGAATAAGGCTCGATCAATGCGCCTACCGCACCCATATGCGCGTCAAATGCACCCACTCCGATAACCGTATCGGCAGAAATACCGAATCGCTGCGCCCATTTAGCGGAAATAGTACCCATTGCTTTTTCCGAAGTTTCAGTCGTGGCAAACAGCCGGTCACGGAGTCCGTCGAGCAGCGGATCGAGTTCTTTCAAAAATGCATTGGAAGGTAATCCATCAAAATCCTGGTGCCACAATGCCTTGTGTCCGGCAGCGCAGCGGGACCTTTTTAATTGCAGCGGATCGGTAACCCCTGTAAGCTCGGCCGAAATCCAGTCGCAATGCTCCACCCACGAGAATGCGTTTTCACGCACCTGTTCATCGACCCTTAGCGTACGGAGTATTTTGGCCCAAAACCATTCTGACGAATAAATACCGCCTACATACTTCGTATAATCCTCTGGCCAGCTATGCGCAAGCCTGTTAATTTCATCCGCCTCCGCATTCGCAGTATGGTCTTTCCAGAGAATGAACATTCCATTCGGATTATCTTCCATGCCCGGAAGCATCGAGAGCGGTGTTCCTGATCTGTCCACCGCAACCGGCGTAGAACCGGTGGTATCAATGGAAATACCGCGAACAGCAGCCCGCGCGTCAGCCGGAGCTTGCTCCAATGCAGCCAGCACAGCCTTTTCCATACTTTCAATATAATCGAGCGGATGCTGCCTGAACTGCGACCGCGAAGGATCGCAATACTTGCCCTGTTTCCAGCGGCTATATTCCTGCACGGCCGTGCCCACCTGCTTTCCCGAATACGCGTCCACCACAAGCGCCCGCACCGAGTCAGTTCCAAAGTCAATTCCAATTACGTAAGCTTGTTCCATATAAACGGTTTAGGATATTTCAGAGCAATAAGACAGCTTTATTTAATTTATCAGTTAACAAATATAAATAAATTTGTTTCTAGTGTATGGATGACACAATTTCAATTTTGAATGATTGAATGATTGAATGATTGAATGATTGAATGAGCAGCCGTGGAACGGGGAATGACAGAATGAGTGAATGAGCCGCCGTGGAACGGGGAATGAGTGAATTTTGAATGACTAAATTATTGGTCGGTTTGTTTTTGCACTGAATGGGCTGCATAGCTTATCCTATTTGGAATAAATATCAAACAATTGGGACTTCCCAACTCACTCACTCTGTTCAAGCACTCCCCAGTCGCTTTAACCTGCTAATTCAGATCTAGAAAGTTTATTCACTCATTCACCGTTCCACGGCGGCTCATTCACTCATTTGAAATTGACTAATTCCCCGTTCCACAGCGGCTCATGTAAAATTGATTTATTCACTCATTCACTCATTCAATCATTCAGTCATTGAATGATTGAACTTCCCTCCTTCATCGAATCAGGCATGAAGTTCCAAAACGAGTGGAATTTGGCTTTGTATTTGTCTGTATCGAGCTTGTATAGTGTTGCTTTTTTGGTGGCGCCGTTGTTGTTCTTGTCGCCGGTATCAATGAGTAATCCGGTTGAAAGCAGCTTGCGGCTGAAATTACGGCGGTCGATCGGGATGTTGTAGATAGCCTCGTAGAGCTTTTGCAGCTGCGGGATCGTGAAACGCTCGGGCAACAGCTCAAAGCCGATCGGATGCAATGCGGCTTTGTATTTCAGGTGCTCAATGGCGCGAGCTACCATTTGTTCGTGGTCAAAAATCAGCTTCGGCCGGTTTTCCAGCACAATCCACGAAGCGTTGTGTGTTCTTACCGCTTCCGAATCGTGATCATCAATCTTAATCAATGCAAAAAACACGACCGATACAGTCCGCTCGCCCGGGTCGCGGCTCGCCTTTCCAAAAGTTGCCAGCTGTTCGACGTAGATATTTTTGAGTCCGGTCAGGTTGTAGAGAATGCGTGCTGCACCGTCTGATAAGTCCTCATCGTGATTTACGAACCCTCCCATCAGGGACCATTTCCCTTTTTCAGGTTCAAAATTCCTTTTAATCAGCAGCAGCTTGATGTCTTTTCCGTCGAAACCGAAAATAATGCAGTCAATAGCCACGAGAATGCGCGCGGCCTGGGGGTAATTTTTCATGGGCTTGATTATGGAGGTAACGCTCTTCCTGAACAGTTATAAATATTAACCGTAAAAGGACCGTATGCGCCTTACTTGTGTTAATTTTTTATTAAGAAAGTAAAAAAAAGAAAGAGATTACTTAATCTGCTCAGACAGCCCTGAATTAATTTAATTCCGAATTTTGCAAACCTTCCCAACTGAGTTATTGTCAGACTTCCCAGGCGATCTTCATTATGAACCACATTTACACGAGCTGTTCCGATGAAAATATCCTTGCGCTGATCCGCGAGCAGGACGATGAACTGGCATTTGAAACGCTTTACAGCCGCTATTTCAAGCCGCTTTTCAACTATGCTTACAGCAAGGTGAATGATCAGTTTGCCGCTCAGGAAATCATCCAGGAACTGTTTGTAAACCTCTGGCAGCAGCGCACGACCCTGCATGCAAACTGTTGTCGCTCTCTCCTTTTTACCATCGCGAAAAGGCAGGTTATTTCCTTTTACAGGAAAGAATATACCCGGCTCCACCACTACGATCAATGGAAAGCAGAACGCATTGAAGTGGATGATGCAACTGACCAGCCAGTGCTGGTCGCCGATTTGCAACACAGGTACGAAGAGGGACTGCACCTGCTTCCGGCCAAATGCCAGGAAGTATTCGTGCTCAGCCGGCAGGGCTTTGCCAACAAGCAGATCGGCGAGCAGCTCGCAATCTCTGAGAAAACCGTCGAGGCACATATCACCCGGGCGCTGCGGGTTTTAAGGTCGCATTTGAAAGAACATATAATCTCCGCTTTTCTCTTTTCTGTTTTTTTCTGAAAATTTTCACGGGCTGACTAAGGGTTGCGTCTCCGGCGCGCGACTTCCTGTTATAAACCATCAGTCCAGCAATGAAGCCAGCCGGTATCCCCCCTTCCCTACTCCAGAAATATCTGACAGACGAATGTACAGAAGCAGAAAAGGCGCAGGTGGAAGCCTGGTACGAATCGCTGCGCGGTGAAAGCGGATATCTGGACAGGCTGCCGCAGGATGACCAGCAGACATTACAGGATGCGACATTCAGCGAAATTAAAAACCGTCTGCAGCCGGAAGAGGAAGAAGCGCCCCGCAGATTCAAGCTGGGCTGGCTGATCGGAATTGCTGCGTCCATATTGCTCGCAGTGGGCATTTACTTCCAATATCCTGACAAGAAACAGGAAACACAGCCTGAGATATCAGCGGAATTTCAAGAGAAGTCGCTTCAACTGACCACCTTCACAAACGAAGAAAAACGCATTGTAATCCACCGGCTGCCCGACAACAGCTCGGTAGCCATGCACCCGGGCGCTGTCATTACCTACCCGCAGCAGTTTGAAGAAAAGCGGCGCGCGGTTACCTTCTCGGGAGAAGGTTTTTTTGACATTCAGAAAAATCCCGCCAAACCATTCTATATAGAAAGCGGCAAGCTGGTGATCCGCGTGCTGGGTACCAGCTTCAATGTCAAAGCACCTGTTTCCAGGAAGGTATTTCAGGTTGATGTAGTTACTGGTAGCGTGTCTGTTTTGGCTAAAAATACGGCTGGAACTGCTCAGCAAGTGATCCTGAAACCGCAGGAGCAGGCACTTTTTGAGCTCTCATCCGGGAAACTGACAGCCCGCCCGATTGCTATCCCATTGCGAAAACCAATTTACGAACCAGTCACAATTGTCTTTGAAGAAACCCCGATGAACCAGGTGATAGACCAGCTTGAAAAGCGCTTTAAGGTCAACATCAGTCTCACCAATCCGGGAGTTGCCCGATGCAGCGTCACTGCGAACTTTGAGTCGCAGCCGCTGAGCAGCATCCTTGAAATGCTTTGTACCACCCTGGATGCCAACTATGTACTTTCCGGAGAAAACATCACCATCAATGCAATCCCATGTGAATAGCCTGTAACAAAGACCAGCTCAAATCCACAAAAAAACCGAAGGTGTACCACCACCTCCGGTTCAAGATTCCATCCTTTTTCCTCGTACCACCGATCAAAAGGATGCATTTATCCAACAGTGCCTAACCATCAGACAATCAAAATTATGCAAAAAACAGTACGTAACAAGCCGCTCAATTGGCAAAAGATCATGCGCATTGGACTGCTTCAATGGATCCTTGTCACCATTCTTGCTGGTGGCAGCTACGCGAAAGAGACTACCGCTCAATCGCTGCTAAGTAAAGACGTGACACTGAGCCTCAAAAACGTCTCATTGAAGGAGGCGCTGAACAAGATTCAGGAAAAGGCAAATACACAATTTGTTTACAGCAGCCGCGTATCAGTGCGGGAGCACGTTACGATCGATGTGAAAAATCAGAAATTATCCCGTGTACTCCACCAGCTTTTCACCCCGCTAGGGATTGAATACAAAGTAATCAATGAGCAGATTGTTCTGGCAAAAACCCGGACATCAAAAGAAGAAGCCCACATCATTGAACTGGAAGAAAAATTGCAGGAATACGCCAAACCGCTGGATATCAATGTCAAAGGTACCGTCACAGCGTCCGACGCACAGGGTACGCTGCCGGGTGTGAGCGTGGTTTTGAAAGGCAGTACACAAGGTACCACCACCGACAATGACGGAAATTTCTCGCTGACAGTACCCAATCCCGAATCAGTGCTGGTGTTCAGTTTCGTCGGCTATATTTCGCAGGAAGTGGTGGTAGGAAACCGCTCGCAGGTGAATGTAATCTTGAAATCAGACGATAAAGCATTATCGGAAGTGGTGGTGGTAGGTTATGGTACCCAGAAACGGGTAAACCTGACCGGCGCTGTGAGCCAGGTTACTTCGAAAGACCTGGAAAACAGACCATTGAACAATATGTCCCAGATTCTGCAGGGAATGGTGCCCAACCTGAACATTACATTCAGCACGGGCCAGCCGGGATCGGGCGGTAACCTCAATGTACGCGGCGAAACTTCCATTAACGGGGGCGGGCCGCTCGTGCTGATCGACGGTATCCCGGGCGATATCAACCGGATCAACCCCGGTGATGTGGAGTCTGTTTCGGTTTTGAAAGATGCGGCAGCTTCCGCGATCTACGGGGCGCGGGGTGCATTCGGGGTAATCCTGGTGACTACCAAAACCGCCAAAAGCGGCAAAACAAGTGTGTCTTACAGCAACAACTTTGGCTGGGGGAAACCAACGGTAAGTACTGATTTCCTTACAAACGGATACGAGCACACGATGCTCAACGACGAGGCTTTCAAACGCGCGACAGGCAATACTTACACGCGCTACTCGGAAGAAGATTATGCCGAACTGGAAAAGAGGCGGTATGATAAAACCGAAAATCCCGACCGTCCGTGGACTGTAGTGAAGAATGTGAATGGAAAAGACATTTACAACTACTACGGTAACTACGACTGGTGGAATACGATCTTCGACATGCGGGAGCCTTCCATGCAGCACAACCTCAATCTTTCGGGAGGAACGGAGAAGGTCAATTATTTCCTGTCGGGTTCGGCTTTTCAAAAAGATGGAATTATGCGGATCAATACCGACCGTTTCAATTCCTATACGCTGCGTACAAAAGTCAATGCGCAGCTGACGCCCTGGCTGAAAGTGAGCAACAATACCCAGTATTTTGATTCAAGATATAAATACCCGGGACTGGAAGGCGGCGCCAATTCTAATTTCGTGGCGATTACGGTACACGCCATGCCGGCGTATGCACCACGGAATCCGGACGGAACTGCTACCTATAATACATTAAAAAACAACTACTCCATTGGTGACGGGTTGTTTGCCAATTTGTTAAAAGGCGCTGCCGGCGGTGAAAAGAAAGTACACGAGCTGACGACGATCAACACGGTGACAATGGATTTTACCAAAACATGGAACCTGGTTGCCAATCACTCCTACTCATTCTACATCGCCGACGACTGGTACCGTGCTGCGGTCGCACAATATTCCATTCAGCCAGGTGTTCTGACGAACGTTCCGAACTACAATACAGACCAGATGAAAAAGACTTTCTGGTTTGATCCGATGAATGTAACCAACGTGTATACCTCTTATAATCAGACATTCGGGAAACATTACCTGGCCGGCACGCTGGGAATGAACTATGAAAGCAAAAAGCACCAGCGACTTTATGGCGCGCGTAAAAACCTGCTTTCAGAAAGCCTGAATGACCTTAGCCTCGGGACCGGCGAGCAGCTGACGGAAGGCGGATCTTACCAGTATTCATTATTCGGTGCATTCTTCCGGGTGAATTACGATTATATGGGCAAGTACCTTTTGGAAGTAAATGGGCGCTATGATGGAACTTCGCGTTTCGGAGAAGGTCGTCGCTATGGTTTCTTTCCATCCGTTTCGGCAGGATGGCGGATCAGCGAGGAAAAGTTTTTTGAGCCAGCACGCGATTTGGTCAACAACTTGAAGATCAGAGCGTCTTACGGAACATTGGGTAACCAGCTTCCTCCTAAATTCAATGATAATCCGAGTTCGGCAAGCTTTTATCCATACATATCGGCTATGCCAACCTCATTGTCGACTTGGATGACAAATGGCCAGAAGTTGAATTACGTTAATAATCCGAACCCTATCTCACCAAATTTAACTTGGGAGACTGCTACTACTTCCAACATTGGTATCGACACAGACTTGTTCAAAAGCAAGCTGAACTTGTCTTTTGACGCATATATCCGGAAAACGAGGGATATGCTGATACCTGGAAAAGTACTGCCTTCGGTTTACGGCGCAACTGTACCTACGCAGAATGCGGGCGATCTGGAAACGCGCGGTTTTGAGCTCGCGATCAATTGGCGCGATCAGTTTAAGCTCGCAGGAAAATCGTTTTCTTATAATGCGTCATTCATTTTGTCTGACTCAAAATCCAAGATTACCAAATTCGATAACCCGAACCAGATCCTTTCCAACCGCTATGAAGGTCAGACGATCGGCGAGATGTGGGGCTATTCGATTGATGGTTTTTTCAAAACAAATGAGGAAGCACAAGCTTATACCGTCGATCAGACAATCGTGAATAAGCAGCGTCTGAGCGCGCCGGGCGAATGGAGCAAGCTGCAAGCGGGCGATCTGAAATTCATTGATGTAAATGGTGATGGTAAAATTTCAGAAGGCGCGAATACATTGGCCGATCACGGCGATTTGAAAATCATCGGTAACACCAGCGCGAGATTTCGCTACGGGATTAATTTAGGCGCTTCCTGGGGCGGGTTCGACTTCTCTGCATTGGCGCAGGGCATTCTTCGGAAGCACTGGTACCCGGGTGCAAATGCCGACAAATTCTGGGGACCTTACTCGCGTCCATACTATTCTTTCATTCCAAGAGAATTTGAAAAAGACGTTTGGACACCCGAAAACCAGGATGCTTACTTCCCTATCCTTCGTGGCTACACCGCATTAAACGGCGGCGGTGACCTGAATGCAAGAAACGACCGGTACGTGCAGAATGTAGGTTACCTGAGGTTGAAAAACGTCGTGATCGGGTATACCATTCCTGCCAGCATTACCAAAAGAGTGCGCATTCCGAATGCGCGGATTTATGTCAGCGGTGAGAACCTGCTGACTTACACGCCACTCAGAACAAAATACATCGACCCGGAACAATTTGACGGAGACAGTGTCAACGGGCGTACTTACCCGCTTGCGAAAACCTATTCTGCTGGTCTGAGTATCAATTTCTAATCCGGTCTCAAAAAATTTAAAATACTGATATGAAAAAGTTAATCGCCATTATAGTCCTCAGTATCGGGCTGGCTTCGTGTGACCTGAACGAGCTCCCTATGGATGCTATTTCTCCCGAAACTTTCTTTAAAACCGAGAACGATCTTTTGCTTTACACCAACTCATTTTACAATATGCTCCCGGGCGCAGAAGATGTGTATAATGAGGATGTGGATAATGTGGTAAAAAACAACCTGCGAGACGAGTTGCAGGGAACGCGCATTGTGCCAACGAACGGCGGCGGGTGGACCTGGACTAATTTAAGAAATATCAATTACTTCCTGGCGAATTCGGGTAAATGTCAGGACAAGAATGCAGTGATCAAATACAACGGAATCGCACGTTTCTTCCGGGCCTATTTCTATTTCAATATGGTAAAAAGGTTTGGCGATGTACCCTGGTATTCCAGCACAATTGAGGTGGAAGATCAGGAAATGCTGACCAAAGCACGCGATCCGCGAACATTGGTTATGGACTCAGTGATGGCCGACCTGGAATATGCGACACTTGCACTTGGCGCCACTACTACCCGCCAGGTAAATACGATCACCAAATGGACAGTACTTGCATTGAAATCGCGCGTTGGGCTTTATGAAGGTACTTTCAGAAAGTATCATACTGAGTTCAACCTGCCGGATGCAGAAAAATTCCTGGACGCAAGTATCGCAGCTTCACAGGACCTGATGACCAACAGCGGCTATTCCATCTACAAGGCAACTCCCGAAACAGCTTACCTGAAACTGTTTTCTGCCGACAATGCAATTGCAGACGAGATTATACTCGCCCGCGATTTCAGCGACGAGTTGCAGGTTTACCACAACCTGAATTATTACACAATGACAGCTTCCTATGGTAAGCCGGGTTTGGAGAAAAAGCTGGTCAACAGTTACCTGATGAAAGACGGATCGCGGTTTACCGATATCAAAGGTTACGAAACGATGCAGTTTTTTGAGGAAACACAAAATCGCGACCCGCGACTTTCACAGACGATCCGCACGCCGGGCTACACGCGCATTGGCGAAACTACCCAGCTTGTTCCCGAATTCGGCGCGACGGTTACGGGTTATCAATTGATCAAATTCGTTTCGGAACCCAAATGGGATACTTTCAACAAGGATATTACGGATATGCCTATTTTCAGGTACGCCGAAGTGCTGCTGAACTATGCCGAAGCGAAAGCAGAGAAAGGTACGCTGACGCAGGAGGATTTGGAGATTTCAACCAAACTCATCCGCGAACGTGTAGGAATGCCGAACATTAATATGGTCAATGCAAATGCAAAACCTGATCCTTATCAGGCGCAGATGTATACCAAGTTGAGCGGGAAGAATGCGGGCGTGATCCTGGAAATACGCCGCGAGAGAAGAGTGGAACTGGTGATGGAAAATTTCCTTAGGTGGGATGATATCATCCGCTGGAAAGAGGGACAGCTTTTGACCAAACAATTCAAAGGAATGTATTTCCCTGGTCCGGGTAACTACGATCTGGATAAAAACGGGAAAGTGGATCTTGTGATTTATGAAGGCACAAAACCGACTGTTCCCGGCGCACAACTGCTGAAACTGGGCAGCGAAATCCTGCTCGAAAACGGAAATAAAGGTGGTAACATCGTTGTGAACGGACATATCAACAAGAAGTTCGACGAGAACAGGGATTACCTCTACCCGATCCCGAAACAGGAGCGGCTGCTGAATACCAACCTGACGCAAAACCCGAACTGGGAGTAAAGTACGAAACCGACTATTCCTAAATCCTTATCTATTATGCTTTCAGACAGAAGGTCTTTTCTTGAAAAAATGTCTCAGATCGGCGCATTGAGCTTACTTCCGCTCAGTGCGTCACAAGCCGCGGCTGCATTGGATAACAATCAGGCAGCTGAGGAAAAAAAACATTTCGTAGCAGGTCCGTACCTCCAAAATATGGGTACCGATGAAGTAACAATCATGTGGATCACGCACAAGAACTGTTTCAGCTGGGTGGAGTACGGCGCGGGCACTTACACCAGCATGCGTGAATTTGGTTACACAAATGGTTTGATCGAAGCCAATAACCGCATTAACAAGATCACGCTCAGAAACCTGAAACCCGGTACTGACCACAAGTACAAGATTGTTTCGACTGAAATAGCAGGCTATAAAGGTTCAAGGGTTGAATTTGGGGAGACGATTTCTAGTGCGCTTTTGAGCTTCAAAACACCGGCCGAAAATGAAGAAGAATTCAAAATGGTCATTTTTAACGACATTCACGACAGGCCGCAGATTATCCCGCAGCTGCTGTACCGCCACGGGTACACCGGCAACACGCGCGACTATGATTTTGTGGTTTTCAACGGTGATTGCTTTGACTGGGTGAGTGAAGAACAGCAAATGATCGACCACCTCATTAAACCTTGCGTGGACATTTTCGCGACTGAACTTCCATTCATTCTGACGCAGGGTAACCACGAATGCCGCGGCAGCTTCTCGCGTCACATTCCTGACTATTATGCTTATCCTGAAAACAAATACTATTATGCATTCACGCGCGGGCCGGTGCGGTTTGTGGTACTGGATTCAGGTGAAGATAAGGCTGACGATGCGGTGGATTACGGCGGGCTGATCGCATTTGACCGCTACCGCGAAACGCAGAAGAAATGGCTCGAAAAAGAAGTGGAATCTACGGAGTTCAAAAAGGCCGATTTCAGGGTAGTACTGATCCACATTTCGCCTTACCATTCCGGTGAGTGGCATGGTACACTGCATTGCCGCCATCTTTTCGGTCCGGTGCTGAACAAAGCCAAAATTGATTTACAGATATCCGGTCACACGCACCGGTACATGACGCACGAACCAGACGCCGACCACAATTTCCCGATCGTAATTGGCGGCGGCCCATTGGAAGGGAAGCGGACATTGATCAAGCTGCACGCCACGAAAAAGCAGTTGGATTTGAAAATGATCCGTGACGATGGTGAGGTTGTAGGAAAGTTTTTAATTGCGAGAAAAGGGAAAAGTTAACACCTTTGTCGCCTCGCTAAAGCTTTGTCACCCTGAGCTCAGGGTGACAAAGGTGAGCTCAAAATGCATAGTATATAGTCATTATAAAATCCACATCATGAAACGACTAATCTTTCCTTTATTATTGTTCTTCGCTTTATCAAATGTCACCTTTGCCCAAAAAGGCACCATCAACATTGCGAGCTACAATCTCCGGTACAACACGGCCAACGATGGCGTCAATGCCTGGCCTAATAGAAAAGAAAATGTAAAAGCCCTGATCCGCTTTCATGAATTCGACATTTTTGGTGTGCAGGAAGCGTTGATCGGGCAGTTGAAAGACGTAGCTGAACTTCCTGAATTTGCATTCTATGGAAAAGGCCGCGATGATGGGAAGGAAGGCGGAGAGCATTCAGCTATTTTTTACAAAAAAGACCGTTTTAAACTTTTAAAATCAGGTGATTTCTGGTTGAGTGAAACACCGGACAAACCTGGGAAAGGCTGGGACGCTACCTGCTGCAACCGGATTTGCTCCTGGGGCAAGTTCCAGGATCTCGAAACGAAAAAGGAGTTCTTCTTTTTCAATGTGCATTTTGATCACCAGGGCGTGGAAGCGCGGAAACAGTCGGGCCAATTGATGGTGAAAAAAATCAATGAAATTGCAGGCAAATCGACCGTGATCCTGACAGGCGATTTTAACTCAACACCTGACACAGAGCAGATCAAAGCAATTCAGGGAATTCTGGGCGATGCACATGAGGTAACCAAACAGCCTCCTTACGGACCTGAAGGCACCTTCAACAGCTTCAAGTTCGACGCCAAAATGGAAAATCGCATTGACTATATTTTTGTAAGCAAGAATGTGGATGTACTGAAATACGGCGTTCTGACAGATGCCAAAGAACAACGTTACCCTTCTGATCACCAGCCCGTGGTCATTAAGGCGCTTATCAAATAGTTGATTGAAGCATGTATGAAAGTTGGGCGTGGTGACAAACTGCGCCCAACTTTTTTTCGTTAAATTGAGGACGAACGTCAGTCCACATCCATGCACAAAACTTTACTGTCTTTTCTCTTCATTCTCGCCGCTCAGATTGCTTGCTTTTCCCAGAGTGTAAAGATCAGTATC
Source organism: Dyadobacter crusticola DSM 16708 (assembly GCF_000701505.1). Taxonomy (GTDB): domain Bacteria; phylum Bacteroidota; class Bacteroidia; order Cytophagales; family Spirosomataceae; genus Dyadobacter; species Dyadobacter crusticola. Next base: position 62,635 of record NZ_JNJB01000016.1, read on the forward strand.
GTCTCCCCCCGCATTTTAAATGACCGCCGTGCTATCCTGCTGACGCGTGAGAAAGGATTTGCAGCCATCGTGCATTCCATTCAGCTTGGGTTCGACACGACGCACCTGAAAATGGACAAAAGTCTCCTGCCCGACTTGTACCAGCTGCAAGTCTCACAGCTGAAAGGCGCGCTCACCTTCTTCTTCGAACCGGGTACGGTCATTCGGCTGGATACCGGCAATGTTTCGAGGTCCCCGGTTACCAACTCACGCAGCAACCGGGAGTGGCAGCTTTTTAACGACAGCATCCAAAAACCTTCTGATCTGCGGGCCAATCAATGGGTTTTGGAAGAAGCCCGTGCACGGAAGAAAAATCAGCCGGATAGTGTACAGTACTGGCTTGAAAAACAACGTATCGAAAGAGCGGAATTACTTGCGGAAACTGCTGCGTTTATTCGCAGCCATCCACAGTCTTATGTAAGTCTTTACCTCCTGAAAATCAACTGGTATGCCTTCAAAAACCTGGGCTTGCTAGAACTGCTGGACAAGTCACTTTCCACACACCGCAACTACGCTTTTCTGAGGGCCAAAAAGCAGGAATATTCCGGTTCCAGGTAGCGGGTCCATTTATTAAATTTTTCGCGCTCGTTTTCACAAGACTCCTTCTGGTATGTTTTTAGTAATAGTTCGGTTACTAATATTCTGTTTTGTAAAACTAATTCTAGTATGCTATGAAACTTGAAACCGACAGGAAGCCAGTAATTACACTGAGTAATGAAAGCTTCAAACATTATCTTCTACAAAGGTACGGTGCCAATTCTGACGAGTCCTGGCGGAAGCTTTTCCACGTCTCTCAGGAGCTTATTTCACCAGATACCTGGATCAAACTATATAACCGCGCAAAAGCAGACCTTGAAAGTTCCGGCGGCTGCATTACCGGCTACGAAGTAGTTGACGATGAGCTCGTCAGCCACGAGGCAATAGGCGCTTACTGGCCCGGAAACTGTATGTGGGTAATGCAGTTCGAGCACGAACAATCGAACTAGCATGGTTTGCGCGACCAGTTTACATTTAGATTAACGGGCTGCTGTGGTTACAGCGGCCCGTTTTGTTTGATCAGCTTACAGGCACCGCCGCTTTGAGGTACTTGCTTGTAATGGATCCCTCTGCATTCAGCAGTTGCAGCGGGGTACCTTCAAACACCACTTTCCCTCCTTTCGTACCGCCGTCAGGTCCCAAGTCGATGATCCAGTCTGCATTTTTGATTACATCGAGGTTATGTTCAATTACTACCATCGTATTCCCGCCATCGACCAATCTATTCATGATCGAGAGCAAATGCGTGATGTCCGACATATGCAAGCCGGTGGTCGGTTCGTCGAGCACATATACGCCGCTGCTCTTGTGAAGCTCACTGGCAAGCTTGATCCGCTGGCATTCACCGCCGGACAATGTACTCAGCGGCTGTCCCAGAGTGAGATATCCAAGCCCTACATCGCGCATTGCGTGCAGTTTATTCAGGATCTCTTTCTGTTCAAAATAATCCAGAGACTGCTGAACGGTCAATTCCAGTACATCTGAAATCGATTTCCCGTTGAGCTTATAAGCGAGTACTTCTTCTTTGAAGCGTTTTCCTTCGCAGATCTCGCAAGGGGTCTTGATACCGTCGAGAAAGGCCAGATCAGTGTAGATCACCCCTAGTCCCTGGCAATTTTCGCAGGCGCCCTGTGAGTTGAAGCTAAACAGCGACGCACTCACCCCATTTGCTTTCGCGAATGCTTTTCTGACATCGTCCATTACGCCGGTGTAAGTGGCAGGATTCGACCGTGTGGAAGTACCTACCGCCGACTGATCGATCACGATTGCCTTGGGATGTTGTTTTAAAAAAACATGGTTGATAAGCGAACTCTTGCCCGACCCGGCTACCCCCGTGACCACAGTCAGCACACCCACCGGAATATTGACATTCACGTGGTGCAGGTTATTTACATTGGCATTAATAATCGGCAGCTGGCCCGAGGGTTTGCGGGTATTTTGTTTTAATGGCAAAGATTGTTTGATGTGGCGGCCTGTGAGCGTATCTGCCTGGGTGAGCTCGCTGAAAGTTCCTTCAAAAACAATCTCACCTCCGGCAGTACCCGCGCGCGGGCCCACGTCTACAATATGATCTGCAACTTTGATCACGTCTGGATCGTGCTCTACAACGATCACCGTATTCCCCTTATCACGGAGCTTGCCGAGGAGCTCGGTAAGCCTGTGTACGTCGCGCGGATGCAGGCCCACGCTCGGCTCGTCGAAGATGTACATCACATCAATGAGGCTGCTGCTCAGGTGCTTCACCATCTTGACACGCTGCGATTCGCCGCCGGAGAGTGTGGTTGTTTCCCGGTCGAGGCTCAGGTATTCGAGACCAATATCGACCAAGTGCCCCAGCCGCTCCGTCAATGTGGCGACCATAGAGGCGGCAAGCGGATCATTGATGGAACGGATCAATTCCAGAAGCTCAGAAACTTCCATGGACGACATTTCCGCAATATTCTTCCCTGCAATTCGGCAGCTTAGCGCCGCCTGGCTGAGACGCGCGCCTTTACAGGCCGGGCACGGGCCGAGCGCAATGTAGGGCGCCACCATCTTCTGCGTGCGTTCCGACAGGGTTTTAATATCCCTTTTGATATATGATTTCTCAAATTTCTCAATAACCCCCATGTAAGTGGCATTCATCGTGCTGCCGCCCACCTGCAACTTGTACTTCATGTTTTTCCCATAAAGCAGCAGATCCATTTCCTCCTTTGTGAAATCGGAGAGCTTCTTGTCATTATCGAAAAAGCCGGAGCTTGCATAGCTGCTTTTTTCCCAGGTAGCAAAAACAGGCACCTGCACTGCACCTTCATTCAGCGACTTATTCATGTCCAGGAAGGAGTCAGCCACCACGCCCATCTTTTTTCCCAAACCATTACACTCCGGGCACATTCCCTGCGGGTCGTTGAAAGAGAATGCATTGGAGTTGCCAATATGGGGTTCGCCGATCCTGGAAAACAGCAGGCGCAAAACGGGAGAGATATCGGTGATAGTACCCATTGTTGAATGCGAATTACCTCCCAGCCTGCGCTGGTCCACGACAATTGCCATACTCAGGTTTTCAATTGCATCGGCATGGGGCTGCGCACACTTCGGAAGGAAATTCCGGATAAACATGCTGAAATTCTCATTCAGCTGGCGCTGGGCCTCCGTGGCGATCGTATCAAAAACAATGGAGGATTTGCCTGAACCCGACACGCCTGTAAAAATGGTGATCTTCCGTTTGGGAACACGCAGCGATACATTTTTCAGATTGTTCTCACGCGCACCGCGGATCTCGATGTACTCCTGATTTCTGCTCATAGGAATGGACTGGCTGTTGATTATTCAAAATTATTTGAACCCGCGAATTTGAAGTACAACCTTTCCGATATTTTATCGCCTCTTTGATTTGGATGTGTGATCACTCCCTACACCGGACCACAACCATTCAATCTTTCAATCCGAAACAATGAGAAAGTCACTTGCCTTCCTGGCGTTTTTGTTTGCACACCTTTCGGTAAATGGCCAGGATAATATCCGTACAGAAATCTATCAGGAAGCCGATACATTGCGAAAGCAGCTTTTCATTGACCGCTATCAAAACGTTTTCATGACCAAAGTACCAACACGGCACATGTTGAAAGCTGCTGCTGTGAGTTCGGATATACAGGGTACCGGGATCAACATCGGGTATGAATACAAGCTGCTTCCCTCTTTGTCGCTCGAAGCATCTGTTTATTCCCAGCTGAGTTACGAAAATGCAAGTCTTGCTGAAAGGCTCGTGCATTTAAATCAAAACAATGTAAACATCTACGGAAATGTAAAAGCCCGCTGGTTTCACAACATGAACAAAAGGATTGCAAACGGGCTTCATGCAAACAATTTCAGCGGGACTTACTTTGGGTTCAGCTATGAACAATCCATTTACAAAACCTCTCCAAACAGCCAAAGTGTAAGCAGACTGGGGTTACTGTATGGATTTCAAAGCCGTTTTTTCAACAACGGGTACATAGACTTTGCCCTCGGGCTCTTTCAAAAGTCTCATGTCCAGTTCACGTCCTATGAATATCAAAATCAGTTTGATGTCAGAAACTTTGTATTAGGTACTCAGGCTAACATCGGCATTGCATTAGGTGATTGGAAAAGAACCTCCGCGGGTCCGATCTGCGACGTGATACTGTGCGACGAATCCGTACAAGACCAGTGGAAAGTCGAAATGCCCAACTTGTCTGTCGGCTGGTTACAGCAATCCCTCCGCGGCGGCATCGCTTATGAAAGAAGGATCGGTATTGCGCCGCTTTCGGTACAAGGCAACCTCAATGCGTACTTCTTCAATTTGCGATCACCCAACATCCATCAGGAACGCCACTCAGTTATCAGCACCAGTCTTGAAGTGCGTTATTATTTCCTGCAAAGAATGATGATGAGAAAAGGAAAAGCAGGTAACAACCTTTCTGGTCTTTACACCGCATTAAAAGGTGGATACGAAATCTTCAATGCAAAATCCAGCAATACGTTTGCCTCGCAAAGCCAATTTACAAGCCATGACCTGAGCGCCGGGCTTGCCTTGGGCTATCAGCAGCGCCTGTTCAAAAGGATTTATTTCGATGCTTCCGTTTTCTACGTAAAACCCTTTCAAACAACCCACCGCATTCCAGGCGGTCACCGACCGTACCTTGGGTCGAAAATAGCGGTTGGGTTTACCTTTTGATTCAACAGGTATCTGATATTCTTCTCCCCTACTCTGCACCTCGCTACCTTACGCAACACGAAGACTTCACCAGTCCATTCCGGGCTGGTAAGGTCTTTGCATAGACATACGCAATCCAAATTATACAACCGGCGAAAATCGTGGAAGTGTAAGTCTGTTGGTTCGGTATGTTGTGTTTAAATCGTTTCAAATGAAGAAAGTCAAGTATACCATTTCGCTCCTGAAAGAGACCTTTTCAGAGTTTTCGAATGATAATGTACTCAAACTGAGCGCCGCGTTATCTTATTACACTGTCTTTTCGCTGGCGCCGATGTTGTTGCTGATCATCTCCATTGTCAGCTTCTTCTTTGGCAGGGAGGCTTTTGAAGGTGAGCTTTATGGACAAATTCAAGGTTTGTTGGGGAAAGAAGCCGCCGTTCAGATCCAGCAACTGATCAAAAATGCCGCGATCACTGACAAGTCAACCACAGCGGCGATCATCGGTGGTGTAACCCTGTTGATAGGTGCGACCGGGGTATTCGCTGAAATACAGGATTCCATCAATTACATCTGGGCGATCAAGTCCAAGCCGAAGAAAGGCTGGCTGCAATATTTGAAAAACAGGCTTTTATCATTCTCGCTGATTGTAACCCTCGGCTTTCTGCTGGTCGTAACCCTCGGTGTAAACACCGCGGTAGATTTGTTGAGCGCACGACTGGAACGCTACTTTTCAGACGTTTCCGTTGTGTTTTTTTCAATCCTGAACGTAGGGTTGGTGCTGATGATCATTACGGCGCTTTTCTCGGTTGTGTTCAAAGTTTTACCTGACGGGCACGTGCGTTGGAAAGAGTGCCTGATCGGCGCCGCATTTACATCCGTACTTTTTGCAATCGGTAAGTTCGGGATCAGTTTTTACCTGGGCAGCTCAGATCTGGGCGCGACTTACGGCGCATCTGCATCCATTGTTATTCTGCTATCCTGGATCTATTATTCTTCGATTATCCTCTACTTTGGCGCTGAGTTCACAAAGGTTTTTGCTAGGTCCGACGGTCACGAAATCCGGCCGAACGAACATGCCGTGCTGCTGGTGCGACAGGAGATCCAGCAGCCTGTACCCGGCCAACCGGTTGAGTCGGGAGTAGCACAAAAAGAAAGTTCAGGCATTCACCTGGACCCGGTTGCCGCCAAAAACAAGCTTTTTGACACGGTTTCGAACTTTATCGATGAAAAGCTGAACGCAATACGGGCCGAAGTTTATGGCCGCGTTTCAAACATGGCATCCCCGGCTGTGTACTACCTGCTTGCCGCAGTGATCGGTCTTTGTATCACGATCACGATCCTGCTGGTAGTGGGCCAGCTGCTGAACCGCTGGCTGGATAGTGATTACTTGGGTTATTTGATTTTGCTTGGCTTTGTAATCCTGCTCCTTGCGCTGCATCTTGCATTGAAAAACAAGATCCGCGACCTGATCAGCAAGGTACTTTTCAAGCTTAGCAAGGAAAGCTGAAACGCACAGCTACGCAGCAACTATACTCCTGCACATTGAATCTCACGGGAAGCTCGACTTTAAATGCAACCGCCCGGCCATTCTGCATTGCAGGTGTCCGGGCGGGCATATTTAATAGCGCGAACAGCTTTCGCGTTTAGCTGTGTCTGATGCTGGCGCACAATGCTATCTCATCGTCAGACCACTAGCAAACCTCTTAGTAACAATCCAAACTAGTACCCAGCCGGATTCACGCTGCTAGTGTTTGTAAGTAAATTCAAGAATAGCGCCCTGCTCCGCCGACTCTTCGGGGTTCTCGCCGGAAGGACCTGATGTCACCTGAGATTTGTCCGTCACCACGTAGATTTTCGTTCCGTCGGCAGATACTGCCACATCGCGGTACCGTACCTTATTCATAAAATAATCTTTTTCTTCCTCCACTACGGTACCTGCTGCATTCAGTTTCAAACGCACGATTTTACCTTTTTTAAGCGAAGTAATCAGGAGTGAATTCTTCCATCCCGGAATGGCGTCCGAAGTGTACGCCGCAATCCCCGAAGGTGCGAGTGCAGGCCATTCCGGGCTCTTCTTTCCCGCCCGGATCGTGTCGGCGAATGCAAGAAGCTGCTTGTTATCTGTTGCGTAAAAACTTTTGATCGGCGGCTCAAAGTTTTTCAGCTTCGCGGCATTTGCCTGCTCGTTTTCGATGTATGGATAGGTGGTGTTCCATTTGCCAGGCAGCTTGTCTTTGTCGGTCACGCCGGCAGAAAGTCCGTTGTAATTTCCATCTGGCAAACCGATGATAAGCGGATGACCATAGTTTTTGCCGCCTTTGATGATATTGATCTCATCATCGGAAAACGGCCCGTGCTCTGAAGAGTAAATCACAGGCTGGCCATTGATCTCCATCGTAGCCAAACCTTGTGGATTGCGGTGGCCAAGTGACCAAACCGCATTTTGTTTGCTCTTGCGGTTGAATGGATTGTCGTTGGGGATCCAGGCTTCATCCTTTTCACTATCCTGGTCAGGTTCTGTGTTAAAGCGCAGCATTTTACCTTCGTAAATATCCTGCTCCTGTGCGTGATTGGCGCGCTCTGCATTTTTAAACTGTCCAGCCCCCATATCTCCCACAGAATAGAAAAGATACTCTTTTCCATTCACAGCCGAGATCAGCAGCCGGCCGCCATTGTGATCATTACTGCCGGGAATGACATCGCAAATTGTTTCAGGATTTTGTAGCTTCTGCCCCTGCGGGTCGTAGGTGCATCTGACGATTTTGGTCTTGTAATGATAACCGTGGTCTTTGGGATCCTGTCCGTCCCCGGGCCGGTCTTTACCCTCAAAATCATAAACAAACGCGAGGTAAACGAATGGTTTTCCTTTCAGCAGCATCGGGTGCAGCGCCATTCCCATTAAGCCACCCTGCGGCAGCGGTTTTCCGCCGTCGATGGAATCGTTCACCTTATCGTAGTTGGGGAAAGTCTTCGCGGTGCTGAGGTTAATAAGTACCTCCTTGTTCCCGCTCGCCGGATCAATCCGGAGCAAGCGGTACTCTTTGGATTCGGTTACCCAAAGATGCTGGTCGGGACCAAAAACAATCTCCCAGGGATCGGAAGTGCCTTTGGCGATAATCTTTTTCTCAAATTGCTCTTGTCCTGCTTCCTGCGCGATACTGAGCGCAGCAGGAATAAAACAGCAGGATACCAGCACATATAATCGTAAACTCTTTGAAAATAACATAGGTCAATAGCTGAAAATACAGATTGGAACAACCGATCCGTCAGCTAAGTAAAACTATGCCAAAGTTGACCTGCTATTCGGTTTTTAGAGATTTGACCGGATCTGACAGTGCGGCGCGGATTGCCTGGTAGCTCACGGTAAGCAGCGTAATCACCAATGCGCCTAATGTAGAAACTGCAAAAATCCACCAGGAGATTTCCGTCCGGTACTGATAAGAAAGCAGCCAGTTGTTCAGAAAATACCAGGCAAGCGGAATCGAGATCAGGCAGGAGACAATCACCAGCAACACGAAATCCTTTGATAAAAGAGCCCAAAGATTCGGTACAGTCGCCCCTAATACTTTCCGGATGCCAATTTCCTTGGTACGCTGCTCGGCAGTAAAGGAGGCGAGTCCAAATAATCCAAGGCAACTGATCAGTATCGCCAGTCCGGCAAATACAGATGCCAGTTTGGCAATGCGTTCTTCCGCGGAAAACTTCGCTGCGAATTGCTGGTCTGCAAACTTGAAATCGAACGGACTTCCCGGACTCAGTTTCCTGAAAACACTTTCAATTTTGTCCAGCGACTCACGTGCTGACATTGTCGGATTCAGCTTGATGTTAATCACATTTGCCCAGCCATAATTGACCATGAAAAGCGCTGGCCTGACTGGCTCGAAAGGAGAATCCATCAGCATATCTTTAATCACGCCGACGATGGTATACGTGACTCCATTCCATTTTATGTACTTTCCGACCATATCCGCAGGCTTCTTATAGCCCATATATTTCAATGCGGCTTCATTCATTACCATTCCCGTCGAATCCGTTGAAAATGATCTTGAAAAATCCCTTCCTCCGACAAACTGCCAGCCGACCGTCTTACCAAAGTCGTGCGTCACCCCGATCGTGCAGAAATTGTCCTTGAAATTCGGGTCTTTACCCTCCCATTCAAACCCACCATTATTAGAGCTGTTTTGTGTTGGTGGCGTAGATGATGTGGACATTTCCACAGCTGCGCCCGTTTCCAGCAAACTCCCTCTTAATACATTGTATTGATTGTAAAGTTCTGGTGTGTTGATATTGACAGTGATCAGCCCATTGCGGTCATAGCCGATCGGACGGTTCTTAGCATGCTGTATTTGCCGGTAAACAATGATCGTTCCGATAATCAGGGTTACTGATACCGTGAATTGCAGAACGACAAGCACCTTACGCGGAACAGCGGCAAAACGACCAAGCGAAAAGGTTCCTTTCAATACTTTGACAGGCTGAAAAGAAGAAAGGTAAAGCGCCGGGTAACTTCCGGAGATTACACCTGTGATAACACAAAAGGCGACACCGGCAAACCAGAACAATGGATTTGTCCATAAGAAAACGATCTTTTTGTCGGACAGTACATTAAATGCAGGGAGCAGCAAGACAACGAGGGCGATAGCAAGCACAAATGCACAAGCGACCACCAGCAAAGACTCGCTCAAAAACTGACCGATAAGCTGGCCGCGCAGCGAACCGATCGCCTTTCGGATACCCACTTCCTTCGCCCGCTTTTCCGACCTGGCTGTACTCAAATTCATAAAATTGATGGAAGCCAGCAGCAATACAAATGCCCCGATAATGGCAAATAACCAGACATATTGAATGCGTGCATTGATATTGCCCGATGCATCCCATCCTGAATAAAGGTGCCATCTTGCCATCGGATGCAGGAACAGCTCCGGTTTCAGGTAAGCTGTCTGCGGTGAGTGTTTGAGCTTAATATGCCTGATCTTTTTAGATACATTATCAACAGTTGATTTGGGGCTGAGCTGCGCCAATATCTGCCACGAATTATTGTCCCATTCCACATTGTCCAGTGCCGACTTCACCCAGCTTTGCGTCGCCACGTACAAGTCCCAGGGAGCAATGAAGGTCAGGTCGCGAAACTCTGTGTTATAGGGAAGATCTTCATAAACACCCGTGACTTTCAGGTTCATCGCATTGTCGAGCCTGACGATTTTACCGACCGGATTTACGCTCCCGAAAAGAACCTTCGCAACACTTTCCGACAACATGATCGAGTACGGTTCTTGCAAACCTGCCCGCGTTCCGGCGAGCATTTTCAGTGAGAATAGCTCAGGCGCTTCTTCGCTCATGTAGGTACCTTTTCTGGTAAATTTCCTTTCACCGTTCGCGACGATGTGCTCCCCGGAAAAAGAGGACATGACAATGTATTTGAAATCGGACCCATAGTGCGTACGAAGCTCATTCCCGAGTGGAGCAGGCATGTATTCGCCGTGGTATTTAGTACCGTCAGCCACCACGGTCTGCATGACCTTGGCTATCTTATCGTAATTCCGGTGGTACTTGTTAAATGAAAATTCATCGTGGATCCAGAGTCCAATCAGCATGGCGACGGCCATTCCGGCAGCAAGCCCGCCGATGTTGATAAAAGAATACCCCTTGTTTTTAGTGAGGTTTCTTAATGCGACTTTGAAGTAGTTCTGGATCATGGCTGGACTGGCTAAATAGGTTCTTGGATATTGCTGCGACTTTTTGTCCCTGGCGAAAGGCCGCAGTAGCTTAAATACATTCAGAATGTAGCGTTGCCGGGCGCGGGCTGCACCCACGGTTCGCACCCAATGCGCATACATTTCTAGTAAATCACCTTGTAGTTCCTCCGATGTGTTCGGATCAGCGAAGCGGGCCAGGAGCTTGCTGGCCCATTGCGGGGGTGTTATCTTTTTCATTTACCCTTTTGTTAATTGGAATCCGGATTGCGGAAGTGCATTCCACAAATCGTCGCGAACCTGTTTCACTTCCAACAGCACTTTTTGCCCGAGTGCCGTAACGACAAAAAAGCGCTTGCGCCGTCCGCCGCGCTCAGCCGTGGCCCCGCCCATGACAGAAGTCAGGTAACCCTTTTGCTCCATTCGCTGCAAGGTTGTATGCACGGAACTGAATCCGACCAGTCGACCCGTTTTACGTTCAAGCTCCTGCGTCACGGTAACCGCATAGGCGTTCTCGCCAAGTACTGCGACTGTCAGCAAAACTACCTCCTCAAACTCTCCCAAAAACACACGCTTCATAAATGCATTTTGATTTATTCCGATAATGTCGATTAAATAACTGTACCGGCGCAAATTTTTCCACCAACCTCCTGTATTACAGCATTGTGTGGGTTAACTCACAAACAGACGCCTGTTCGATTTCGAACGAAATTAACAAAGTGCCCGGGTAGAATACATTCAAATTCTGCTATACTGATATGAATGCAACAGCCAAAACCAACTATGAAATTAAAGGCACTTCTTCTGCTTACGCTACTATCCATGGGGATTGTACAGGGCCAAATTAAACCCGATACCCGGCAATTTGACCAGAAAGGTGAAGCCACAATCGCCACCCGTAAAGATCTGGTAGAGATCACCTGGCCTGCCGGTGAGGGGAAGTTTGGACAAGTACAGTTCGATCTCTCCGCCTCGCGGCCGCTGTTCAAACGCATTGCGCTTGGAAGCAAAGCTGCGCCTGTCACGATTTCGGAAGACCTGGATGCGGCATTTCTGCTGACTGTCGGCAAGCGCGATTTGATGTCACAGAATGGATGGAATATTTTCTTCGACAAAGTACCCTCGCGCCCTTTCGAGACTTTCCCAATTGTGCTTAAAAAATCAGGTATCTCGGTCAAAAGTATTGGAAGCCGCACGGTTGTAAGCATCGGCAGCCTGTCCGCTGACCGATTTTCAGGCGCATTGGAAGTGACATTTTACAATGGAAGCCCGCTGTTCAATATCGCAGCCGTGATGTCGACGACCGGGAAAGCGGCGGCTATTGTTTACGATGCCGGGCTCGTCAGCAAAACGGACGAATGGAAAAAGCTTTCCTGGACAAACACCGCTGATGAGATCGAAACTGCGGCGGTTCAGTTCAGTGATTCTGCGAGGAATCTTGCCGTTAAATACCGCACCATCACCGCGCAAGCCGAAAATGGATCGCTGGCTATTTTCCCGGCGCCGCACCAATACTTTTACCCGCTCGACGAAGCTTTCAATCTAAAATTCATCTGGCACGGGAAAGGTTACCGGAAAATGCTGGACGGGTACGGGATCGGAATCCGGCAGGAACTGGAAGGCGACCGCCGCTTTGTACCGTGGTTCAATGCGCCCCCCGGAACCGCGCAGCGCCTGAATTTCTTCTGCCTGCTCAGTGACGCGGGCGGCAGTGATGCGATCGGGGCTGTCAAGAAATTTACCAATGCAGACAGGTACCCTCAACTGCCGGGCTTCAAAACCATGTCCAGCCATTTTCACAATGAGTTTATCATGAATGTGGTACTCGCTGGCAAGCCCGTTCCTGAGAAGCCCGAGTTTGTGGAAGTGTTCAAAAGCCTTGGTGTGGATATGGTCCATTTGGGGGAGTTCCATTATACTGCGCACCCGAAAGGCCCGGATTCGTTACGGTTGCGGGAACTGAAAGCGCTTTTCGAGCAATGCAAAAGACTTTCAGACAACGAGTTCCTGCTGATGCCGGGTGAAGAGCCTAATGAATTCTTCGGCGGGCACTGGATGCAGCTTTTTCCTAAACCTGTGTACTGGATCATGTCACGGAAAAAGGATCAGCCTTTTGTCGAGAACAAGCCAGGATTCGGGAAAGTGTATCGCATTGGCGACAAAGAAGATATGCTGAAATTATTGCAGGAAGAGCGGGGATTAGCCTGGACTGCGCATGCGAGAACAAAAGGTTCGGTGAATACGCCCGACATTTACAACCACGAAGCATTCTTCAAATCCGACCGGTTTATGGGGGCCGCCTGGAAGGCAATGCCCGCGGACCTTTCTCAGCCAAGACTCGGAAATCGCGTGCTCGACTTACTTGATGATATGAACAACTGGGGCGAGAAAAAGACCGTGATTGCTGAGGCTGACCTTTTTACCATTACCCGGGAAAACGAAATGTACGCCCACATGAATGTCAATTACCTGATGCTCGATCAGCTGCCGAAGTATGATGAAGGCTGGCAACCTGTAACGGAGGCAATGCAAAGCGGCAAGTTTTTCAGCTCGACCGGCGAGGTATTAATGCACGAATTGAAAGTGAATGGTAAGCTGTCAGGAGAAACACTCGCGCTGAATGCCGATGGTACCGCAAATGTGAACTTGAAGCTAAGCTGGACTTTCCCGATGAACTTCGTGGAGATTATCTCGGGTGATGGCGAAAACGTGTTCCGCGAAAAAATAGATCTGTCTAAAACCAAAGCCTTCGGCGAGCAGCAGTTTCAGTTCCGGCCCAATCTGAAAGGAAGAAAGTGGATGCGGGTGGAAGCCTGGGATAGCGCCGTAAATGGTGCTTTCAGCCAAACCTTTTACCTGATCCCCAACAAGTAGCCCGATTTTACCCAACATAAAAAGGCCGGAAGACATGAATCTCCCGGCCTTTTTACACCGATACCTCTTTTTCAACAAAAATCAGAAGTTGTAAGTAATGTTCGCTAACAATGCACGCGGCATTTGCGGCGCAATCGTAGACCATCCCTTATAATATTCTTTGTTGAATGCATTGTTCAGCTTCAATCCGATGCGGTAGTTTTCCGCCTGATAAAAGAGCGATGCATTTGCTACGGTATATGCAGGGAGCATAAAGTCTCCGGTCGAAACATAGTTGATTGCAAAACGCTCGCTCGCGCCATTGATCCCCGCTCCTATTCCGAATCCAGCCAGTTTTCCGCCTGGTACCTCGTAGTTCGCCCACGCGTTATAGGTGTGTTTCGAGCCTGCGTCAAGTGGCCTTTTGTTCAGGATATCGCTATTGTCGGATTTAGTGGTTTTGCTGTCGTTATTGCTGTAACCCGCCCTGATATTCAGTCCATTCACAGGATTTGCATTCAGTTCAATCTCAAAACCTTTGCTGTATCTTTCGCCTCCCTGAATTTTGTTGAAAGGCGACGCAGGATCTGTGATCACCATGTTCTTTACCTGGATATCGTAATAGCTGATCGTCGCATTCAGCTTGTTTTTGATAATGTTGGTTTTAATACCAAACTCAATCTGGTTAGCCTGCTCCGGTCTGAATGTCTTGATCGTCTGCGGTCCGTCTTCGGGGTTCCCAACCAATGCAGGCGCCACATTGGTGAAGCCGTTTTGGTAATTAGCAAAAACAGAGACTTTATCTGCCACCGGCTGGTACAGGATACCGAACTTCGGCGAGAGTGTAGTCTGGTTGTAATCATCGTCAGAAGTTGATACACTTCCCACATTGTCAAAATGATCCACGCGCAAACCAACCATGACCGATAGCGTATTGGTAAGGTTCAGTACATCCGACGCGTAGGCGCTGTAAATGTTGTAACGCGATTTCGCATTTGAAACCGGCTGGCTCGCCAGAACAGCATCCACGGCAGCGGTAGAAAGCGGGTAGGTAGTCGTTTCCAGCGAATCCGTGAATGGATTATCCCCGTTAGCACGACCGTCAGGAGTTACATTCCCGTAGAATGCATAACCTGTTCCATTGCTTGTTGAAATCGCAGAGAAATAGTCCAGACCTACCACAACGCGGTTCCGCATGGAGCCAAGACGGAAGTCACCGATGAAGTTTTGCTGGATATCAGATGTTCCGGTATACTCATTTTGTTTGTTCAAAAACCTTGAATACGTATTGTCTCCAAGTACACCGAAGTCAAAAAGGTAAGAGTAGTATCCTCTTGTTGAAGTGGCGCTTTTGGAGATCAGCGTTTGTGATTCCCATTGATCCGACAATTTGTAGTCCATTTCCACGCGATAATTCTGCGTCGGGTTTTCCAGTGTAAGGTCATTGCTTGTGAATGAAAGCTTGTTGTTGTAGCCAAGCTCTTTCATGTTTCTGGCTGTGGTAGGCGCACTTCTGTTCAGGAACAAGAACATCGGGTTAGTTTGCTCAGCCTGCGTGATCTCTCCGTAGAACGAGAAAGACAGGTTGTTATTTACCTTATAAGAAAGGGAAGGCGCTACAAAAAATGATTTTCTGAAACCTGCATCCTGAAAGCTGCGCTCGGTTGCGTAAGAAGTATTCAGCCTGAAATACAGATTTTTTTCCTTGCTCAATGCGGTATTGAAATCGCCCGTGATCTGATTGAGGCCGTAAGAGCCCGTTGTAAATGACAGCTCGCCGCCTGTTCCCACAAATGGTTTTTTAGTAACCACATTGATGAGTCCGCCGTAAGAGCTCACCGCATTTCCAAACAAGGTAGCAGAAGGTCCTTTCAGCACTTCAATACGTTCGATGTTGGCAGGATTGATCGTACCGTTTGTAAGTCCGGGCAGACCGTTAACCAGCTTCGGCTGCACAGAAAAGCCACGCAGCGAAAAGTAACCTGCTCCATCACCGCCACGGCCGGTAGAGGTCCACAAATTTTCAACGCCAGTCGCATTCTTCAAAGCATCGTCAAAGTTAGTCACGATCTGGGATTTCAGCAGGTAGTTGGTAATGGTACTGTAAACCTGGGTATTCTCGAAATCGCGTAACGGTAACTTGGAAACGTAAGCCGTTTTGCTCCGCGAGAACTTATTTTCCCGCTCGCCTTCCACAACTACTTCGCGCAAAATCTCGTCGCCTGCATACAATGTCACAGTTTCAAGATCCACTTCATTCTGCGAAATGGTAAAGCGGATTTCCCTGGTTTTAAATCCTACTGAGGAAACGGAAAGCACATAGCTGCCGTCGTTGATGTTGGCTATCTCAAAATAACCCGATTCATTCGTCTGCGCTCCGATGCCGGTATTTTTGATAACCACGTTAACACCAGGCAGCCCGTTTTTAGAGTTGTCCATCACCGTACCTTTCAGTTTACCTGACTGGGCAAAACAGTGGAATGATAGAAGAAAGCAAATTGAGAGTGATAGAAGAGATTTCATTAACCTTATTTAGACAAATTACAAATCACAAATGTATTTTGCCAAATGCGCACTTCCAAGCTATTTCTGATAATTATCAGAGCTTGGCGCGGAGGTATACTTCATCAATGTCCTTGTAAAAGTGAGTCTCGGGCGGGACCTGGTATTAAGAAGACTAAGTCTGCTTCGTAACGCGTTCGTAAACGGAAGTGATTTTCACCTGCTTCACGCCATCTTTTGTATACAAATACCGCTTGTTTATAAAATGTAATCTGTCCAATTCGTCAATCTTCACGGATTCGGGTGCAACCCAGCGAAAGGGACGTTCATTCTCCGACGGCTCAACGATGATCTCTTTCAAATCGTCGGAAAACCTGAAACTGCGCACGCTACCCTGATGCACATAATTTACAGCCAGATTTGCATTGTACTCCAGGCCAGGCCCCCCATCCCATTGCTTGTTTCCTATCGAGATATATTGTTCCGGCCAGCCCTGGGATATAATAAGCGATGAGTTGGCCAGCATATTTGATTTCCCGTAAATGCGTACCTCTACAATATGTGGATGGTTTTCGAACTGAAATGCCGGGATTTCTTTCAGCAAATCAGTTGAAGTGAGTCCATCCATGTTTATATCCAGTTCCTGATCGGCGATTGAGCTGACAATCCTGTATTTTCCATGAAATTGCTCGTGCAACTTTACCAACCTTTGCGCCTCCTGAGTTTCGGCGTCAACTACGGGATCATTGCTTTTTTTGCAGCCCGAAATCGTCGCAATTAGCACAGTACATATGAGTAGTAAATTTTTCATCGTCAATTGTCGGCTAGTAGTTACACTAAACTAAATGTTGGCCAGCACTTTACAATGCTGGCCAACATAAATTTTTCTGACGCTCTTCTCAGATGTCCATAAACCTGGTATCCGTCAATTCTTCTGATAACTGCCACAACCGTTTCGCGGCTTGTTCGTCCAGTGAATAAGGCTTTACACCGGTTGAGAATTCTTGCCCGTGCGCCAGCTCGGCAATATCCACGTCTTCGCAGTACACGCCACCGAGGTTTCCCAGCAACGAACTGGTCGCACACCAGATCGTAGTGGCCGCCCCCTGAGGAATGCTTTTGAGCGAGGCGATTGCCTCCGGTACAGGATTGCCCTGATCATCATAAAACCCTAACTGCTGCAATGTCGCAAGCGGCGCTTCCCTGGTCAGTTCTGTTCCCCAGATATTGCCCGGGTGCACAGCATAAGCTCTGATCCAGAGAGATTTTGCGCGGTTATCCAGTTCCATTGAAAACAGGTTCAGCGCGGTTTTGGAATGACCATAAGCCTGTAAGCTATCATATTCACGTTTTTCAAAATTCGGATCTTCGAAATTGAATGGGGCAAACTGGTGTCCCAGTGAAGAGATATTTACAATCCTTGCGCCGCCGGCTTCTTTCAATGCACTCCAAAGCTTTGCAGTGAGCCGGAATGGCGCCAGATAGTTGGTCGCGAGCTGCGATTCTATCCCGAGGCTGTTCCTGCGCAACGGTACGAACATAATGCCCGCATTGTTGACCAGCAGATGCAATGGTCTGCCCGAGGCCAGAAATTTCTCCGCAAAAGCATCAATGGAACCAGGCTCCATCAGATCCATCTCTTCGATTTCTACACGCGCGATTCCTTCCAGATTCGCCTTCGCCTTTTGAATGCTCCTCGCCGGCACGATCACCGTTGCCCCGGCTGCTGCGAGGTTCTTCGTTGTTTCCAAGCCGATACCGGTATAACCTCCTGTTACAACCGCGATTTTTCCAGTCAGGTCAATTCCCGCTATAACTTCCGTGGAAGTCGAAGTGGCGCTGAAACCAGAGCCGAGCGGCCTCTGCAATGCGCCGTTATAATTGTTCAATTCCATTGTGTTGCTATTAAATACTATTACTTCATCAGACTGATGTTAGTCATTCCGCCATCTGAAAGGATCTCGGTGCCGACGATGAAAGCTGAATCGTCAGAAGCCAAAAACACGGCTGCCTTCCCGATGTCCGACGGAAGTCCCTGCCTGCCGACTGGTATGATGTCTATCCAGATTTGCTTTACTTGCTCCATTTGTTCTTCCGGCACCAGTTTACCAAACACAGGTGTGTCAATGGAGCCCGGCGAAAGTGCGTTGACCCGGATGTTCCTGGAAAGCAGATCCAGCGACAAACCCTTGGCCAGCGAAATAATGGCCGCTTTCGCCGCACTGTAGATAGCCATTCCCGGCGCAGCCCGGTGCGCAGCGCTCGACCCGATCAGAATAACCGACGCGCCGTCATTCAGGTACGGCAGCGATTTTTGCACACTGAAATATGCACTTTTGAGATTCAGGTCCATATAGCGATCGTACCCTTCCTCCGTAACATCGCTTATCGTCCCCATAGGGATCCCGTCCACAACGCCACCTGCATTGACAACAAGTATGTCAATGTTTCCAAATGTCTCAGCAGTCCGTTTGAAGATATTTTCCAGATCGTTCCCGCTGGTAACATCACCTTTGATACCGATGAAACCCGCGCCCAATGCTTCGACAGAGCTGTCGAGCGTTGACTGGTTCCTACCCGTGATCGCCCCTACTGCACCCTCACTTCTAAAAGCTTCGGCAATTCCATATCCAATTCCACTGTTTCCGCCTGTGATAACGGCGACTTTGTTTTTGAGCTTGTTCATCTTTGTTAGATCAATCCGTTGAAAACTGTACGTAAATCCCGTCAATGCCGCCGGAAGCCGAGTTTTTCTCTTCCGCAATACCGGAAATTTCGCCAAACACGGAACATCGCGGCTTGATTAAGTTTACGGATGCAAAACTAGGAACTGACTGTTTACATTGGTAACTTTGTAACAAAAAGTAACAGTAACATCGAGGTAACAAAGTAACCTATGCAGTGTGAACCGCGTCAGAACGACAGGCATAAAAAGGAAATGATGGCAGTCCAGGATTCAATGGACGTGCTGAATGGAAAATGGAAGATTGCGATCCTATCGTCCATTTGTTACTACAACAAAAGGAGATTCTCGGACATTCTGAACGATGTGGAGGGGATTTCCAACAAAATGCTGAGCAAGGAATTGAAAGAGCTGGAACTGAACCAGCTGGTAAAACGGACTGTGCTGGATACGCAGCCAATAACAGTCCAGTACGAGCTTACTGATCATGGTTTAACCCTGAGAACCATCATCAATAACCTCACCGAATGGGGAATCGCCCACCGGAAGAGGATTATAGGCGAGTAATATTCATCAATGGCGCTGCTTCTTATTTTCTGCCAAAGAATTTCGCATTGGAAGTATTCTTCCTGATCAGATCGCTGACCACCTCCGCAGCTTCAATGGGTAAGTCCGATTCCAGGATAGACGCTCCGTCCTTGACGATGGACAAGTAGGCCGTTTTCCTTTCCTCGGCAGTTTTAAGCTTGTCGTAAGATGACGCTGCTGAGATCATGCACATCGTGCCTTTTTTGTTCAGCAGACTGTACAGCTCCTGGTTTTCTGTTTTTACATGCGGGCCGATATAGGCGATCAGCTGGGTAAATGGGATGCCTGCTTTTTCGTACTCATCATACTCTTTTTTGTTTCTGATGAATGCGGAGAACATCCTGTCCTTATTGTCTTCCAGGTAGAACTTTGCTTCCGCGGCGCTGTGAACGGTCAGCATCACAAAAGCGTCTGCCTTGTGTTTGCGGATCAGATCAGCAGTCATTTTTAATGGAACATCCTTGTAATCAAGGTTCAAAATCGTTTTCCCGCGCGCCCAGTCGATTACTTCGGATAAGGTAGGAATTGGATAGTCGGTGACATTACCTTCCGCATCTTTCAGCCTGAACTGCCTCAGTTCTTCGAAAGTATAGTCTTTCAAATTCCCTTTGCCGGTGGTAGTGCGGTCGAGGGTTGCGTCGTGCATCAGTACAATCACGCTGTCTTTGGTAAGTCTCGGATCGATCTCAAAGATTGCGGGGGTATGTTTTAATGTATTTTCAAAAGTAGCAATCGAGTTTTCAGGAAAACCTTTCACCATTCCGCCCCGGTGCCCGGCTATGATCGGCCTGTCGTTTCCGGTGTACCTGAAAAACGAATGCATTTCTTTGGCACTCCCGATTTTCAGCACGTGCAGCTTATCTTGTGCATGTACCGAAATGCAGCAGGCAAGCGTGAGCATACCTGCCGCGATTAAACTGTAAATAGATGGCTTTTTCATTTTTTGGATAACAGAGTATTAGTCAAATGCAGCGTAATGTTTTCATTGAACAATGAAGTTCGCCTGCAAATAACCACCAACTATCAGTTTTTAACAAACCCGACGCGATGGTTTCTGCTTTTTGATCACACCGGCCCGGCCAATGACCATTTAATCAGTCCTTGCAGATCACACCGCAAAAGGACTAGTCACGGCGGTTTGACTGCTGTACAACTCCGGCAGAAAAAATTCAAAGTTGCCTACTTCCTCCACATTATGCTTCATCCATGCAAATCCCATTTCCCTGGTAAAAATCCAGGGGCGGATCAACCTGTTAAAGAACAGTCTTCCGAACCAACCTTCGTCGCCAACGCTCATTAACGAACGATACGAGCAGTCGGTGTCCCCTACCGGCTCAAACCAATGTTCAAGGCTGAATATCTCGATACCTAAAATCCGCTTCACCAGGCGAATGCCAGTGTGGTCAAGCTTGGTTACGAGCTCTGCACTATCAATGGTCCAGTCGGGGTTTCTCCCGAAAGCCTCCACAATGCGGAAATAGCTGCCGACGCCGACGCTTCCATCTTTGCGACCGTTTCGGTGCAGTTCCCAGCGAATGTGATCACGCGGATGCCAGACCCTGTATTTTGTACAAACGCGTCCCTGGTAGGTCATTTCGCCGCCAATGTTCTTAAACCACCATTCGAGCATCTGCGGTGTAATGCCTTTCAAAGTCTCGTGCCCGATGCTGAGATAATAAACGCCATTCGGGCTGGTGACGTACTCAGTTTCTGCTGATTTGACCGTTTTCATGTTCCAGCCAAAATCCAGCGGTTCTTCCAGTTTCATGTCGGTAAGTCTGTTTGTAAGCAAAACGCCAGTGTATATACGCCAATGCGCCCGCTAATGCCTGATAGTCCTCGCAACAATCGCTCGAACTCTGTTTTCCAGCTCTTCGAGATCGTGCAGCAGCCACTGGCCCTCATGCTTGGCCAGCTGTCCATTCAGCACAATGGAATCCGGGTGCTCATCAGACAAATAATAAAATGCAGGATTGGACATAAATGCTTCGTTCCCGAGTTGGTCGGATTTGAAAAGCGAAAAGCAAGCGCTTTTCCCTACTTCAATGCGCACGGAAGTGTTAAACCCGCTGTACGAATTGGCACTCTCCATGGAGTCGAAGAAGAAGTCGTTTGCCTTGTAAGGTATCGTCATCGGGAATTCCATTTCGTCAATCAGTCTGCCGTTTACAATTGAACGATAGTTTTGGAGCAAAAGCCGCTGCTGGAAGATCAGACTGTCGGTAGACGCCGTCGGGATATCAATGCCAACCGACCATTTCGACGCTGGAAAATCCAGGATAAATCTGGCCGCAGGATCTCCCAGTCCCATTTGCATTTCGGCCTCAGGCGTAATGGTCACCAAAGATCCA
Source organism: Dyadobacter crusticola DSM 16708 (assembly GCF_000701505.1). Lineage (GTDB taxonomy): Bacteria > Bacteroidota > Bacteroidia > Cytophagales > Spirosomataceae > Dyadobacter > Dyadobacter crusticola. The sequence continues at coordinate 84,034 of NZ_JNJB01000016.1, forward strand.
GCCTGTGCGATCATCTCAAATTCGTCTTTCGAAAGCGTGCAGCAGTGTACCAGGTTCAGTTTTTCGTTTAAAAGCCCGTGCGCTTCCAGCTGCATTACCGGCTTGCAGATCTTGCCGAGGATTGAGCTTCCAATATGCATGGACGCGGGAATACCCAGCGACCCCGCCAGCTCGATGTCCGAACGGTTGACCTCAATGGATGCAAATTCCGGCCCCCGGATGCCCATGCCGAGCTTTACCTGCGGGGAATAGCTGGTGTATTTCGCGGCGAGCCGCTCAATGTCGCGGTCGTGCGGACAGGTACTATGGTTCCAGTATTTGTCGCGCTGGGTAGCTGGCGTGGAGTGAAAAAATAGTACGTTCAATCCCGAATCGGCAGCAGCTTGCAGCGCCGCGTCGGCATGCTCGGGAGAGTTCATGATATGCGACCAGTCGAAAACCTGGCTGATACCTGCCTGGGCACACTGAATATGACCGTACAAATTGAGGTAATACAATTCCTGTGCTGTGATCCGCGCACCGATACCACCGACGACCTTTTCCAGATATTCCATCAGCATCATATCAGAGGCTAATCCCTTGAATGGCGCCTGCCAGACGTGGCGATGCGCATCTACCAGCCCCGGCACGGCGATCATACCCGTGCCGTCGATCATATTATTACCGCTCAGAGTGCCGGTGTGTTCAGTGATTTCCTGAACAATGCCCTCGTTGGAAATAAGAATGTCGGAGGTGCTTGTAAGCGGGCCTCCATTGAAAATGTGAATGTTCCTGATGATCATAGATATTGTTTTTTGGGCAAAAATCCGCTGCGGGACCTGCGCGGCCAATCGCATTCCGACTGATTGCTATTTAACTGCCCTCAACTGGAATAAACCGCGATGAATTTGGGGTAGGTGTCCCGGCTGTGACATGCAACCCGGATTTGAGCAAATAAGACACTCCTGCTCCACGGCTAACAACCGGTCCTGGAATATGCCAGCTCGTTGATGGAATATCCCATTCCGTCCGAATATGTTCTTCCTGGATGTAAGCCGACTGCAAATTTGTCTTTAAACAAAATAAACGGTATCTTACTTATCACTCGCACTTACAGCTACGCCGGCGACAGGATCACGCAGATCCACCAGACGAACAATCGTAAAAAACTGGAAATGCAGTTCCGTTTCTACTACAACCAGAACGGAAATCTGACTGAAAAACGCGAGTATGTCAAAAACCAGCTTTTTTGATACTTATTCCGGCATGAAACTCGCGAACTACGACAACAAGCGGAATGTAGAAAACCTCTGGACAATCTATCCGTTTTTGCAGGGATATCAATTTTCAAAAAACAATCCCGGCTCGATCCGGTTTTATCGATTCGACGGAAATGTAGAGAAAGAAGTGCCTGGCCGCAAGACAATCCGCTACGAATACCTGGCAAACGGGTGCCCCGCCAGACGGACAGAACAGAGCGATAATGGAAGCCTCTTAACAACTTACAACTACACAGATTAACAACAGAGAAGGTGAAACTTGATCCAGAACAGCCTGTCCGCTGGAATCCCAATTCATTCACATCTTTACCCAAGTCATCGACAAGTCTTTTTACATTATATGAAAAGATGGCATCTTTATAGCGGGAGATAAAAGCGGGTTTTGGCATAAATTGATTAAAGCAGTCTGTTGAGAGAACGTAAATGATGAAGTTGCCGAAATACATTACAAGCGAATATCCGCTGATGCTGGGCATCCTGGTCCCCTATTCGCTGCTGCTGAACTTCCTCATTTTCTCAAAAGCCCTTTTTTCGAATGCAACGTTGTTTGTGGCAACCGCCCTGATCACCTTAACCGTGAAGGTAATTGCCTGGCAGCTGCACACATGGATCGCGATGGTTATGGCGAAACGATATCACAAGGATAGCCAGACCATGCACCGGATCGGTATCTCGCTGGTGCTGTTCCTGCCGCTGACTGCGCTGGTAAACACATTCATTTTCTGGATGTATCATCAGGCAGGTCTCTACCAGTTTGACCTGATAAACTTCGGCATTGCATTGCTTTCAGGAATCGGCCTGAACCTGCTTGCGACATTTTTGCATGAAGGTGTAGCCAATTTCGAGAAATGGAAACTGGCATTGACTGAAACCGAGCAGTTGAAAACGGAATATGCCAAAAGCAGGCTCGAAGGATTGAGAACGCAGGTCAACCCCCATTTTTTGTTCAATAGTATCAATACACTTTCCAGCCTGATCAGCGAGGACCCCGAGAAGGCGGAAGTGTTCCTGGACGAAATGTGCAAAGTTTACAGGTATCTGCTCAACAGCGACAGGGGCGAATTTGTGAGCCTGCAAAAGGAACTGCAGTTTATTAAATCCTGGTCCTACATCCTCAAAGTAAGATATGGTTCCGCAATCCGGTTTGACCTGGAAGTGGCAGACAGTTCACTGCAAAAGCGCATTCCGCCGCTCACGTTGCAACTGTTGATCGAGCACATTATCAGTCGGAATATGATCAGCAAATCGCAGCCTTTGCAGATACGCATTGCCACCTCTGCTGATAACTGGCTGGAACTTTACCATACCAATGCGTTGAAGATTGATGCGCAGGAGGAGGACGATCACACCAATATGCATAGCGTGCTCAACAAGTTCCGGCTGCTTGATCTGGCCCCGGTGCGCATTACCAGGCAGCAGGAGTTTCAGCTGATAGAAATACCGCTGACCTGATTTGTTAACTATTATACCCATTCCATTATTTTAATGTGCCAATTCATCTGATAGCATTTGTTTGTAGCAAGACCGAAATTGAAATTTGCAAAACCGAAAGCAACCCCGAAATGAACCGTTACAAACCTTCCACCCTTGAATGGCTGACATTGTTTGTAATGTTCCCTGTCCTGATCACCACCGCGGGCTATCAGCTGTTTGGCAGGCGGTACTTTGACGACGCCGAGGTATATCTCGTCACAACGCTGATTATCGGTACCGTGTCGGTTTCGTTCTGGTACATTCACTTCGGACTGATCCGCAGGCTTTCAGTGATCTTTGTAACATTGCCCGAGATGTGGAAACGGGTAGTTGCTCTGATACTTCTGGATATCTGGGTGGTCAAGATCAATATGGCCGTGATATTTTACGGGTTCGACTGGCTTCATATTTTCGGGTACTCGTTTGTACAGGACGATTTTATGTTCAGCTCAATCATCGGGATCATTGTTACCGTGATCGGGATTACTATATGCGAGGCGGAGTATATTTTTCGTAAATGGAAGGAAAGTCTGGCTTTAAAAGAACGCGCTGAAATGCAGTTTCATGAACAGGAATTTGAAAACCTGATCAGGCAGATCAACCCGCATTTTCTATTCAATAACCTGAATGCATTGTCGTCGCTGATCACAAGCAACCCAGCTAAGGCCGAGTACTTTCTGGATGAGCTCAGCAAGGTTTACCGGTATCTGATGCGCAATAACCAGGAGGCACTGTCCACGCTGGGCAGCGAGGTACTCTTCATCCGGTCGTACATGGCGCTACTTCAAATCAGGTACCAGGACGCGGTGTTCTTACAGGTGGATGGCGTAAGCGAATTTGAAGACCGGCTGCTGCCCTCTTTATCCCTGCAGCTGCTGGTCGAAAATGCGGTGAAGCACAATGTGGCCCGCAGAAATCAGCCGCTTACGATCAGCATTTCAGTTGATGAGCAGCAAAGGCTCGTTGTTGAGAATAATATACAGAAGAAATCAGGGAGTGTCTCTTCCAATGGCGTGGGGTTATCCAACATTTCTGTTAAATACAAACTGCTCAACCAGCCCGAAGCTGTCATAGAAAAAGACGAACATCACTTTCGGGTGCGGCTTGCCTTGCTGGAAAAGCCACATCTCACAGCACATAGTTATCCATAATTGCATGACCGGTCTGAATTGCAAACAAAATCTAAACACCACATGAAAGTTCTTATCATTGAAGATGAAGATCTGGCAGTTGCCAAATTAAAGCGTTCACTTCGGAGCATTGAAAAAGACATTGACATAGTCGGCATTACCGACAGTATCGAATCTTCCGTCGCCTGGCTCAGCAGCAATCCGGCACCGGACATTATCCTGGCGGACATTGAGCTGGTGGACGGTCAGAGCTTTGAGATATTCAACCGCGTGCAGGTGACCAGCACTGTCATTTTCACAACCTCCTACGATGAGTACGCCCTGAAAGCATTTAAGGTAAACAGCGTCGATTACCTGTTGAAGCCGGTGCAAAAAGAGGAGCTGGAAAACGCATTGAACAAATTTTCCAGCTGGATCGACAAACCGAAAACGGCCGAGGCAGCGGAGCCGGTGGTCGTGAATGTCGAAAACCTGGCCTTACAACTGCATCAGCGGCTCAACACGCAGAATTATAGAAAGCGTTTTCTGGTAAAAAGTATCCAGAAGCTCGTGTCCGTGAACGTGGAGGATATTGCTTACTTCTATTCTGACGAGAAGCTCAACTTTTTTCGGACGTATAGTAATAAACGGTACGTGGTAGACTATACCATGGACGAGCTGGAAACGATGCTCAAACCCGAGGATTTCTACCGCATCAGCCGCTCGTTTTTCGTTGCGCCCGAATCGTTGGAGCAGATCAGCGATTATTTCGGACACCGTTTGGTGTTAAAACTGCGTCCCGACCACGAAAAAGAGGTGATCGTAAGCCGCGAAAAAGTGACTGAATTCAAGAATTGGCTGGGCAAATAACCTTCATCGGCGATTTCCCCAATTCGTCAGCAAGTATGCCCGTCCCGTCGGTTTGCGGTTGCCGCATTGCACGCTAAGCCGCAATTTTGTCTGGAAACAAGGGAGTTGAGGGTGCTGACACAATCCGAGCGTGCCGCCCCCAGCAACCATCATATCTTGATTTTTACCAAAACAAAAAAAGTGAAAGCATTGAAAATTGCCGGCAAAATCCTTGCTGGCCTGATCGCCCTGATAGCGACTGTGATGATCTATGTTAAAACAGCGCTTCCTAACACAAGCCCCGCGCCGGATATCAAAATCGAAAGAACAGCGAAACGCATTGAGCGGGGTAAATACCTGGCAAACCATGTCACTGTTTGTATGGACTGCCACAGTACACGCGACTGGTCAAAATACGCGGGTCCGATGACGAGCGAAGGATTTGGCGCTGGCGGCGAGGCGTTTACAACGGAAATGGGCTTCCCCGGGAAATTTTTCGCACCAAATATCACACCTTATGCACTGGCGGGATGGACAGACGGTGAAATTCTCCGGGCCATTACGACCGGCGTAAATAAGAATGGAAAAGCATTGTTTCCCGTAATGGCGTACCACCGTTTCGGGCGGCTGGACCAGGAGGATGTATACTCCATTATTGCTTATATCAGGGAATTGCCGGCTGTCAAAAAGGACGTTCCGCCATCAGAGCCTGACTTTCCTGTCAATTTCATTATCAACACAATGCCTCAAAAAGCGGAGTTTTCCAGAATTCCCTCTGAGCGGGACCAGGTTGCCTATGGTAAATACCTGGTGACTGCGACTGGCTGCGTGGATTGCCATAGTAAAACCAGCAAGGGCAGTGTCATACCTGGAACGGAATTCGGCGGGGGAATGGAGTTCAGCAGTCCGGGCGGTATTTTGCGCTCGCCGAATATTACCATGCATGCGCAGACCGGCATTGGAAAATGGACAAAAGAAATGTTTGTACGGCGCTTCAAAGCTTATGCCGACAGCGGCTACATTTCACCAAATCTTTCACCGGGCGAGCTCAACACACCAATGCCCTGGACGATGTATGCAGGCATGAAAGAAAAAGATCTCGAAGCCATTTTCGCCTATCTGGGATCAGTGAAGCCCATTGAACACCAGGTGGTCAGAGTTGAAAAGAAAACCAAATAGTCATTATAAAACCAGATTAGCCATGAGATACAACATTTTTAACTCAATCCATAAAGCGCTGAAAGCGATATGCTACGAGAATGCATTGGAAATTCAGCGCACAGACTTCCCTGACTTGGAGGAAGCTGAGAAAACGATCGAAAACCTTGAAAAAACCTTAGCACTGCTCGACATGCATTTCAAACACGAAAGCGATTTCATCCATCCGCTGTTAGAGAAAGTCGACATGGATATTGACCGCCGTTTTCGTGAAAAGCACATCGAAAGCAGGTTTTTGGCAGAAAAAGCAAGAATTGCCGCAAAGGACTTCGCGTTTTGTCATTCAGAAAATGACAGGATACAGAAAGGAAAGCTGATCTCCGATTGCTTCGAAGCACTACTCGCCTTTAATCTGACACTGTTTATCAAGGAGGAACAGGTGCTGAACCAAATGCTTTGGGGCAGCTACTCTGACGAAGAGATAATGGCCGTTGAACAACAGATCATTGCGAGCGTGCCTGAGGATATTCTTGAACTAGAAACCGTGTGGATGATGCGCTCGCTCAATAATTCAGAGATTAGCAAGTGGTTGCTCGGCATCAGGGAAACGGCTCCCGGACCTGTATTTGAATCGCTGCTTTCACTGGCCCGGAAAGAATTGCCTGGTGCCCGATTTGAAAAGCTGCTTACGGTTTTTTCAATGGATATACCAAATGAATACGCTCATTTTGACGAGCACACGGTCCTGAATATATTCTGAAATCTAGGCGACAACCATGAATATCACCATCGTCGGGGCCGGTATCGCAGGCCTCACAGCGTCCATTGCCTTTAAGAAGGCCGGCTATGAAACAACGATTTTCGAAGCAGCGCCGCAAATCACAGCAGCGGGTGCCGGTCTGGGGTTGGCTCCCAATGCCATCAGGGCGCTCTCTACCCTCGGAATAATGGAAGACATTGTCCCTCTGGGAAGAAAATTGCCATACTTCCGCATTTTAGATCGCTCGGGGAAGATCATTTCGGAAAACAACAGTAACGCGATCAGTGACAAATTTGGGCTGGACAATTTCACGATCCACCGTCACAAACTGCATACAGCTTTACTGAAACATGTTGATCCGGCTTCAATTTTCACGAATAAGAAAGTGACCGGTCTGGAAAAAGGAGGAAAAAAGGCGAAGCTCTACTTTGCCGACGGCTCATGCGAAAAGACGGATTACCTGGTTGTGGCAGATGGGATTAATTCTCTGTTAAGAACAAAGCTCGTCCCCGCCGCTGTGCGGCGCTATGCAGGCTACACCTGCTGGCGCGGCGTGATAGACGCCCCTGACCTGCGGATCAATGGCGCATCTGAAACCTGGGGCCAAACGGGACGTTTCGGAATAGTACCGCTTGCGGATGGGAAAGTGTACTGGTTCGCCTGTATCAAAGCCGCCGAAAATGACGCTAAATACAAGGCTTTTACAGCCGAGGATCTTTATCAGCATTTCAGCCGGTTCCATGATCCTGTTCCTCAGATTTTGCAAACAGCATACGGCAGCCCATTGATCCACAATGATATTTACGACCTTGCTCCGCTCGACCATTATGCTTTCGATAATATCCTCCTCATCGGTGATGCAGCGCACGGGGCCACTCCGAACATGGGACAAGGTGCATGCCAGGCTATCGAGGACGCGGCAACCCTATTGGTGGAGCTCAACAAGGATCAAACGCTCGAAAAAGCATTCACTGCATTTGAGGAAAAGCGGTTGAAACGGACACAGTACATCATCAACCAGTCCAGAAAAGTAGGTGAGCTTGCGCAGATCGGACATCCGTTATTTGCCGGGCTGCGGAATGCAGCCATGCGGTTTGCGCCTGCGTGGGTTACAGAAAAGCAGTTTGAGAAGCTGTATAACATCACTTTTGAAGCGCAGTGAAACCCTCCACAGCAGAACAGATCGCCGCCATTTGCTTCGGCTGCCTGATCGTCCTTTTTATAGGACTCGCCATATACAGCGAACCATTTTTCAACTGGGCTTATGCCCGGCACCAGAATCAGCTGAGCTGGTATATCCGGCCACTGTTCCTGATTCCGTACTGCTACTTTTCCTTCCGGCGCAGCCTGGCCGGCGTTTTGGGTACGGTATTCCTGCTACTGACCAGTATGTTCTGGTTTCCCAGTCCGGAGAAAGTACCTGAAAACGTAAGATTGTTCCTTGAATTTGAAAAAGAATGGCTGCGGGGAACATGGACATTCCAGAAAGCACTACTGGCAGCATTGGCGCCGGTATCGATGCTGCTATTATCCATAGCGTGCTGGCAAAGGAGCCTGGTAAGCGGAATGGCCGTACTGGTTTTAATCGCCTGCGGAAAGATCCTCTGGGCGGTCAGCGAATCCGGCGCAGCGGGCGGATCGATTATCATTCCCGCCATCACAGGGCTGCTGCTCTGTTGCCTGCTGGTCTACCTGGCTTTAAGAAGTTCGGGAGGCATTAATCTTAAACATTAGTCATGAAAAAAATATCACAACTCATCATGCTCTTAGTGAGCATGCACACGATGCTATGCGCCCAGGCGCCGACAACACCTACCCGGTCTGTGAAAACCTCCGGCATCACAGGCAACTCAATCAGGATTGACATCGAGCCAGGCAATGGTGAAAAGCGGCTGGTTTTTGTCAAAAAAGCCAGCGCAGTTGATGCATTTCCCGAAAACAACAAGAACTACCTGGCGAGAGCTGAATTTGGAACAGGTCAGGTGCTCAAAGGTTCTAACTATGTCGTGTACAATGGAACCGGTCAGAGTGTTACGGTCAGCAACTTAGAACCAAATACGACTTACCATTTTGCCTGTTTTGAATACAATCAGCCTTCCTCGCCCATTTACACACAAACCGCTGCGACAGCCAGCGCGCAGACGTTGGCAGGACCTATAGTGCCGACACAAAGCGCTATTTCCGCAGATGTGGAAGGCAACAGCCTAAAAATTATCTCTACCAGAGGGAATGGCAGCCGCCGTCTGATTATCCTCAAAAAAGGAAGTGCTCCGGTCGCAGTGCCTGAGAATGGAACGCGATACCCGGCGAACCCGGCTTTCGGTTCCGGCTTTCAGATCGCACCCGAAGAGTATATCGTGCATGATTCGGATGAGAACACCGCATCGCTGACCAATTTGCAGCCCGGGACTACTTACTATTTCCGCATTTATGAATTTGACATGGATCTGGCCGGTTATACGTATTATCTCAAAGACAAGTACCTGTCCGGGCAAACGAGTACCAGCGCGGAACCTTCGAACAATTCACAAGTAACATTAGCAGAGGTAACCGGCTCCTCGGCAACCCTTCTGTTTAGCAGTATCGCAGGTAAATACCGGCTGATCCTGATGCGCCAGGGAAGCCCGGTTTCCTCCGAACCTGTTGACCTTGTCCGCTATACCGGCGGAAGCAAGGATTACGGAGTAGGTGCGCAACTTGGTTCGGGTAATTACCTCATCGCGGGATCCACCAACGGGAACAGCTTCACGATAGGCAACCTGAAAGGCGGGCGTACCTATTATGCGGAGGTATTCGATTTCAATGGCTACTACGCCCCGGTTTACCGGACGCCGGGTACGGTTATCAAGATAGAAATCCCGAACGAGCCTACTCTTCCGCCTACTGCATTAGGCATGCAGCAGGTAGAAGGCAACAGCCTGCGCGCAGTGTGGACCAAAGGCAATGGAGCGAGAAGGCTGGTTGTGGCCAGGAAAAACCAGGCTGTTACCGCCAGGCCGGAAGATGGACTGAGTTATACTGCCAATGCGATTTACGGGCAAGGAAGTGCGCTGGCAGAGGACGAGTTTGTGGTTTACGACGGCGTAGAGGCGGGTTTTAGCTTGAAAGGTCTGGAACCACTTTCCGTTTACCATCTGGCTGTTTTTGAATACAACGTACCCGATAAGCCCGACTACCTGACCTCCTCATTTCTGTCCGGGTTCGTTTCAACTATTCCCTATCCCACGGTTCAAACTGGCCAGATTACCTTGAAGAGTGCTGAACCGACCCGCGCGACGATCGGCTTCCTGAAAGGAAATGGTGAAAGAAGAATGTTTGTTATGCGGCAGGATGGCGTGCCTGCGATAGATCCGCAGGATTTCAAAAGGCCGGATGTGAGCTCCAATTATGGCAGCGCTGAAATCGGCCCGGGCAATTTTGCCGTTTTCTCCACGACTTCCGCCACTGAATTCACCGTGAACAACTTGCGCCCGGCGACAACCTATCACGTCAATGCGTACGAGTTCAATGGCGCTCTGCAGCCTGCCTACCTCAGGCCCGCATCGACTTACAGCTTTACCACTCCTCAGCAGCAAGACCGGCCTGCTACTGATCCCGTCATTTCGGAAAGGGACGGCGACAGGTTGAGACTAAGCTGGACCAACGGCAGTGGCGATGGCCGAATGGTAATAGCCAGGGAAGGCTCGGCTCCGGATTTCCGCCCGCAAAATGGCAAAACATACATTGCAAACAGCCGTTTTGGAGAAAGTGAGGATCTGGGAAACGGTCAGTTTGCGGTTTTTACCTCCAATAGCCACTCTGTATTAGTAACTAATCTGCTGCCAGAATCCGGATACTACTTTGCAGTATATGAGTTCAAAGGATCCGGGGCGGGAACGATTTATCAAAGTGAAGATTTTCTCATCGCGACAGGCAATACTGCTCAAAAGCCAACCCACAGCAGTACAGAAATGATCGCCACATCCAGTGCAAACGCCATTAAACTGCGGTGGACCAGTGGTAATGGAGACGGGCGGATTGCGATATTAAAGGAAGGCAGCGCCGTTACAGCAATCCCGCAGAACCTGGTATCATATAATGCCAACTCCGTTTTTAAGTCAGGATCCCAGATCAGCAGCGGAGAATTTGTTGTGTATGCAGGCACGGGAAGTGAGGTAACTGTCACGGGGCTTGATGCCGACAAAGTATATTTTTATGCAGTTTTTGAAAGGAATGGACTCCATGCGCCGGTATATCAGGAAGCTGCGAGCTTGTCTGGCTCCGTAAAGACCAGCAGCCCATTGCCTGTCCGCCTGCTGTATTTCAGAGCACAGCGCACCCATGAAGGAGCTTCGCTCGAATGGGCAACTACCGAAGAGACAAACTCAGCATACTTTGTGATCGAGAGCGCATTTAATCCCTCGTCGGGCTTTGAAGCTATCGACACCGTGCGCTCTGCCGGAAACAGTAAAGAATTGCTCCGCTACCGATACGCTGCCAATGCAGGCAGCCCGCGAATGTGTTTCAGGCTTAAACAGGTTGACCTGGACGGGCAGTATGAATACAGCCGGATTGTAGCCATTTCAGAACAAAATGCATTCACCGGGCTATATCCGAATCCAGTCACAGATAAGCTTTATTTCGGGCGCGACGGTGATGCCAGCTTTGTCAGGATGAGTATTTATAACCTCTCTGGAACGCTGGTAAAAACGGCAGAGATCAGGGACAATGAACCGGCAGATGTAGCGGCCTTGCCCGCCGGCGTTTACGTGGTGGTCGCTGCGCGAGGTAACGCACAATACAGACAGCAAATAATCAAGCGATAATTTTTCATTGTAGTTTCAGTAAAGGAAGGAGCAGCTTTGCACCTTCCTTTCTTTTTTGACCGGGTACTGCTCTTAATTGACTACCCCCTGTCCCCCTGGCACTGGAATTGTAGGGCTGAATCAAATCAAACCAGCCACAATCACATTCCGACACTATGGACACCTATGTTCTTATTCTTTTAATTATCGGTGCCGCAGTTCTGGGAATGGCATGGATGCCGTCTTTTACAGCAAAAACCGGTATCTCCGACTCAGTGGTTTATGTGCTGCTGGGCGTGCTGGTTTTCAGCACGCTGGATATGCTTCCGAGCGCGGATCCATTGCTGCATCAGGATCATACGGTCCACATCACAGAGCTGGTTGTTGTTATATCGCTGATGGGTACGGGATTAAAGATTGACAAGCCGTTTTCGTTCAAAAACTGGCGGGTCCCATTTCGCCTTCTCAGCGTCACAATGTTGCTCTGTGTCGGAGCAGTCACCATACTGGCCTGGGCATTTTTGGGTTTCAGTGTGGCGTCAGCGGTTCTGCTGGCAGCTGTATTGTCCCCAACAGACCCCGTACTTGCGGCGGATGTTCAGGTTGGGCCGCCCATGGAAGGAGCGGGAGACGACGTGCGCTTTGCATTGACAGCGGAAGCCGGCATGAACGATGGTATGGCGTTCCCATTTACCTGGCTGGCGATTGCGCTGGCCGTCGCTTTACCGGGAACCCTCGGCGACGAATTAACCAAATGGGCTCTTGTCGACGTGCTTTATAAGATTGCCAGCGGCGTCATTCTCGGCTTTGTTCTGGGGCGACTTCTCGCTTACCTGGTACTAAACTTCTCCGAAAAGAGCCGCATGATCAAGCTCAATGACGGCTTCATTGCCATTGCCGGCGCGCTCGTCATCTTTGGCGGCGTAGAACTTTTACATGGCTACGGCTTCATTGCCGTTTTTGTAGCTTCGGTTACTTTCCGTAATTATGAAATCGACCACAATTTCCATAAAGACATGCATCAATTTTCGGAGCAAACCGAGCGGATACTGGTGGCTGTGGTGCTGCTTCTCTTCGGCGGCAGCTTGGTTGACGGCATACTCGACGCGCTAAGCTGGCAAATGATATTGCTTTCATTTGCATTTATCTTTATCGTCAGGCCGGTTTCCGGATTGATCGGGCTGCATGGAACTGCGCTGCATTTCAAGGAAAAACTGGGTATCAGCTTTTACGGTATCCGTGGAATCGGCTCCTTCTATTATCTGTCATTCGCATTGAAAGAAGCACATTTTCCGCATGCCAAAGAACTATGGTCAATCACTGCATTCATCGCGCTGCTGTCTGTTCTGATCCACGGCCTGACTGCTACAAAGGTCATGAGTTACCTGGAAAAGTATTTTGACAATCCGTCCAAAAAAGCCGAAGCTTAACGGCCCGATTCACAAGACCTTCACGGCATATCCCCGTTGCTGCAGCGCATTCACAATCTGCGAGGAACTTACCTGGTCACTCTTGAATGTAGCACTTACCGAGGCTCCATTCAACTTCACGGAAGCTGCTTTAATACCACGAATGGACTTGATATCTTCTTCTAACCGGCCGCCATTGAACTGGCCCGAAATGGCAAGCTCTATGCGCCGGTGGGTCTTGAACAGTTCGAACTGTCGTTGCGCCATGACCTGCTGTTCACTTCTGAAAGGTTCGAATACACCGATGATGAATCCGGCAAAAGCCACTGCAAAAGCAACATGGTAAGACCAAATTTCCAAACGGCTGTGAAATGGCGATTTGCCTGTGTAAAACCGGGTGAGTGATAGGCCCAGGTAAATCAGCATAACCAGCTGAATGCCTGAAATGAGCGGTTTATAGCGGATCAGAATGTCAAAATTTGAAGCAAATCCTGCCGCAATGCTTAAAACAGGAAAAAGGCAGCACCCAACATGCAGCAGTGATACCAGGAGAGATACAGGGAGGGAAAGAGCAGATTTACTAAGCATAAATTGGCACTAAATAGATGATTTGATAATTTTTACTGATATTTGCAACGTTGTTGCAAATAGTAAAGTTCGCTCAGATGAAAACAATCATTTATTTAGTCCCGCTGGCATTGATGCTGGGCTGTGGTGACGTCCAGCAGAAAAGTGAAGCACTCCAAAAAGCCAATCAGGTGCATATTGAATCAATGGACATTGCTACCAGCGTTGAAAAATCATTGGATAGCCTCCGCCGGGAGAATATAGTTCCGCCAGAGAAAAGCCGGCTGGATAGCATTGCCCGGCTGGTTGCCGAGTGGGAAGAAGCCGTGATTGAAGTTCCTGGTTTTGAGCATGCGCATCAGCATACGGAAGGACACCAGCATAAACCTGCTCCGCAGATGACAGACGAGTCCATGCTGGAATACCAGCTAAATGCCAGGGAAGCTATCGAGTCGATCAGAATGCAGCTCAACAATGCGCATCATCGGCAATAAATCTGTCAATATGAAAATACTGGTTATAACAGGCATATTGGCCTGCTCCATGCTGAGCTTTGCAGCTGATCCTCCGCTGTCGATCAGTTGGAAACAACTTTCGGATGTACGTTTCAGCCGCAAGTTCAACAAAGAACTTGGCATGCATTTCCTCTACCCAAACTTCGGACAAACCGTCCGGCAGCTTGAAGGAAGGCAAATCCGGATCAGAGGCTACATGATACCAGTCGACCCGGAAAGTAACATTTATGTTATTTCTGCGCAGCCTATGTCCATGTGTTTCTTTTGTGGGGGCGCGGGGCCCGAATCGATTGTCGAGTTGCAGTTTCGTGATAAAAAACAACTGTTTAAAACCGATGCGGTTAAAACAGTTAACGGAAAATTGAAATTAAACAGTCAGGACGTAGAGCATCTGAATTACATTCTTGAAGATGCTTCGATTGCAGAAAAGTGATGGTCAGCAGTGTACCATATCAATTTGAATGTCACAAAGCATTGGCACATTCCAAACAAATACCTTCGAGCAGCAGCCTTGCATCCTGGATATGACCTATTGATGAAACGCGCTTGATATACGTACTTGGAAGGGCAGGAAGTGCAGTGATGGCATCACAATGGTTGCATTTGAAATGCGGTGTGAGTATACCCTCTCCCCTGCTCTTCGGTTTCCGGTAATGAAATTGCGCGACGCCTTCTGAGTTGACAAGCCGCGTAAGCAGGCCTGCATTCACCAGATCGAGCAGCGTCCGGTACAGACTTACGCGGTCAATCTGATGATTGAGCAAGCATTGTAAACGTGCGTGCGACAATGACCTGTGCTGCTGCAGGAAGATCTCCAATACAGCAATGCGGTTCGCCGTCGGGCGAACCTTGCTTTCAATCAGAACTTGTTCTGTTTGCCCCACTCGGATGGTTGTTAGACAAGCGTTTTTAAAACATGCACAAAACCCCGTGCTATAATTATTTGATCTTGATACTAATCCCTCTGATCGTCTGCCAACCCTCTTTGTCGGTCAGCCGGATCATGAAGTGGTAATCTCCCGGGTCCACATCAGCCGGGACTTCAATCTGCTGGGAAGCCTCAAATCGCTGCTGATTATCATTGATATCAAAACTCTTGATCAACAGGAACGGATTCACCGGCTTTTTGACCGGATCAGTCTCGCAATCACTTACTTCGGTGCTGTGGGTATGATGGTCGAAGTTGTGGTGTATATCAATACTGTAAGAACCCAGCGCAATATTGTCCGAAAATGTCGCCTTGAATGTGAATGCTTTCCCGCGTTCCACAGTGCTGCATTGCACGGGAAAAGAACCTGGTGCCGCTGTGTCGATGACCGGATATTCAATATCGATGGCTGGCTTGTCTTTATCACAAGCGCCAGTCAGCAATGCAACCGATGCCGCCAGGAAGAGTTGTTTGATTTTTTTCATCAGGATCAATTAAATACGGGCCGGTGCATGGCTACACCGGCCCGGTGGTTTTTAGTTAAAGTTGATTAGCAGAGACATTGGTTTGGAAAACCGTTAGTTATAATCTATACCAAGCGGGATGCTTTTATGGAGCGTCTTGTTATAGGTGGTATTTTTATAGATCAATACCAAATTATAGTCACCCGTTTGCCAGGCCTTGTTGCCGCTGATCTGATTGGGAATGGGTGAGTTGTTATCCTTTTCAGCCCCGATAACCAGGTTGGGGATCATCCTGATTGTCTCGTAGCTCTCCTCATCGAACAGGAAGTTGCCGAAGTCAAAGACATTTTGTTCATTCTTATGTTCGAAAACATCATAAACAATGGCTTTGCTCAGATCCACTCCTTCAATCGTCTGCGGGTTGTAGTTCGCCGACTTTCTGATCAGCAGCACGTATAATTTCCCGTCCCCTTTTACAAATGAGATGTTAGCCTGTACCTGGATCGTATCGCCTTTTTTATAGCGCTCGGTAGAGTACTGGTCTTTATCGGCGTGGAAATCATAGAAATGCTGCCAGTTTTTATGAACCCAAAATCCCGAGATCATTGGCCTGACAGGCAGGTTTGCCCTTGAAAAAATCTCAAAATCCCGCCTTTCTTCCAGCTTGGAACCATTCTCATCGAATACAATCACGAAAAGGTCATACTTACCTTCCGCCGCATCTTCCGGAATGCTGAAATGCTTGTGAACAGTTGTATTCTTCAAGCCTTTGTACTGGTCCCAGGTAATCTCATGTTTCCAGGATTTGCTGTACGTTTCACCGTTTTTGGGCAAGATCTTTACTTCTACTTTGTCGATCTTATCGGCGGCGAGGATGTTGCCTTCGAAGTGAAAATCTTCGCCGATCACACCTATCCCTGCATTACCCAACCCCAGTTCCAGGTTCTCCAAAGTCGGCTTCGGCAGCTCTGGTTCCGGCGCGGGTTCATCTTTCTCGCAAGCAGAGAAGGTGATCATAATTGCCGCCAGCATAAGCGGTAAAAAGCTTTTGAAGGAGGGCTTGCCGTGCATAATTTTCATAGTTGGCAGATCAGCGATCATTTGTCAAAATGTTCTTCAAATTCATTTTCCTTTCCGGCCTGATCAGTCACTTTTAAATGCACGTGGTAATGTCCCGCGGGCGCGGCAGTGATATCAACATGCTTGTGAAAATCGAAAGCGGTCTGACCTACCATTGCAGCGTCTTTGAACTCAAACTCCTTTTCCCACTTCTCGCCGTGCACTTCCACGGTAACTGCGGCTATTTTGTTCGGCGCAGCAATTGCAGCTTCCAGGTGCAGCCCTTTTCCCGCGTCTTCAACTTCCACTGCGAAACCGGTCACAGCAGGCAGAGTTGGGTCTTTGATCACTTCCAGATCTGACTCTATCTCCGCTTTCTTACCATTTTTGTCGGTTACTGTTAAATGCAGGTGATAATTTCCCAGTGTTGCATTGGCTGGAACGTCAACATGCTCGTGCAGCTCTGCATTTTTGAGTCCGGCTAATTTGGTATACACCGTATCGAGCTTCCAGCCGCTGCCATTCTCGGGATGGATTTCCAGCTGAACCCGCTCGATATCGCCCGGAGCAACGATCTGGGCCTCAATGTGAAAGTCGCTGCCCGCCTGGGCTTTCTTGTTGTTGCCTGAGCCAATTTCGATACCCGTAATCGCAGGCGCAGCCACATCTACATCGTCATCATCATTACAGGACGCAAACAGGGCTCCCGCAAGCAGCAGGGCAAGCATTGATTTGATTTTCATTTTGTTTGGATTTATGGTGAGTAATAGAATTTAGAATGCATTAGCTGGGAGCCTTGCCCTTCAAGGCAAAAGGTATTTTGACGGCCAGGACGATATTGCGCCCCGCCTCGGGCAGTCCAATGAGCCTGTAAAAACTGGTATGGTTCAGGTAGCGCGTGTTCAGCGCATTTTGTACCTGAAGGCTTACTGACATAAGCTGCTGCCCGAGCCGCACGCTGCCACCTGCCGAAAAATCGATCACCTGATAAGCGGGTGTAGGCCGCTCGGGGGGCACAATCCGGTTTTGACGAGCCGTTAACCTGCAATCGACAGTCAGGTAAGCGTCAGGCAGCTTGTCGAAACTTGGCTGGTAAGTGAGGCTGGCAAGCGCAGAAGCCGGTGGTGAAAAGGGCAATGCATATCCCTGCTTCGCGCCAGATAGCTGCCGGGTGTACAGGTATTCCCCTGCCAGAGCGGCGCTCCAATGTTTGAAAAACTGATATTCCACCTGTAACTCGGACCCGTAGCGCAGCACGCGGCTTTGCGCGTAGTTGAAAACCTGGTTACCTGCGCCGTAGAAGTAATCGTGACGCGCGGTTGGGTTCAGGTAAATGTAATTGGGGAAATAATTCAGGAATGGGGTTACCTGCGCAGATAGGCGGGTGGTTTTACTGCCAAGTCCCAAATCGAGCTGGTAGGACTTTTCAGCTGACAAAGAAGGATCGCCTTTTTCGTAGCGGAAGTAGTGATAATTAACCCCATTTGCTGCCAGCTCCTTGGCAATCGGCATGCGGAAACCGGTGCCTGCATTCAGTTTCAGGAAAAAGACGCCGGGCACGTAATTGATCCCCGCCGACCAGTTCAAACTATTAAAAGTGCGCGTAAGCGCCTCCGCCCTGGTCAGCCGAATATGATTTCCGTTTTCAGGCTGAGAAACAAACCAGTCCTTGTATTCTTTAATTGCTATCCTGCCGCGATCAAACCGGATTGCAGCCTGAAACAGCAAGTCCTCATTCAACCTGATTTTATCAAAGACAAAAGCGCCGGCGCTGCCTTGCGTGAACGATGGAATTAGAAAGCCCCAGCCGCCGATGGTATTCTGCTGCTGCTCCCCGCTTGCGCCGATCGTTAGATTATGTTTATTCCAGGCAAACTCACTTTTAACATTGGCGGAAAAAACCGTTTTGTCATATTCCCGCTCCAAAGTCTCGGGCGCAGACTGTTCACTTGGATACAATGGTGGCATATACCCATGATTGACATACTGGCTATGCTCCTGACGGAAGTTGCGCTGGTAACCCAGCTCCAAATCCACGTGGGCGTGGCCAATGCGCAACTCGCTGCGATTGATGATTTTGGTATGCGAGACCTGCTGAAAAGGGAGCTGAATGTCCCGTGAGGACCGGTCATGCAAGTCCAGATCTACCCGCCGCGGTTCCAGTCCATGCGCATTGGCGAAAAAGCCACTTTTACTGAATGTGTGACTCAGGTAAAATACAGACTGGAATGGTTCTGTGACCCAGCCTGTGCGCAGGTGCAGGTTCCGCTCCTGCCCTGCCGTATTTCGCAGCTGGCTACGATGAAGCGGCACAGCATAATCGTAAACAAAAATGGTATCGGCAGGTACGCGGTAGTCTCCGTACTGTTGCCAGGTGACCCGCGCGTCGGCAAAAACGCGGTCTTTCCTTCCGTAAAGGTTGAATGAACCTCCATAGAGTGCATTGTTGCTTTTGGCTGCCAGGTCGAATGCGCCGCCGGCTGAATGAGGCGCTGGTACCGCCGCAGGTTTGATATCAATGGCCCCGCCAATCGCCTCTGAACCGTACAAGAACGCAGATGGTCCTTTGATCACCTCTACCCTGCCGGCTGCAAACTGGTCTATCTCCAAAGCATGATCTGCTCCCCATTGCTGGCCTTCATGACGAATACCGTTTTCCACCACCACTACCTGATTAAACCCAAGTCCGCGGATCAGCGGTTTTGAAGCGCCAGAGCCAATGCCAATGGTTTTGACGCCGGGTAATTTCTCCAAAGATTGCATTAGGCTCCCCCCCAGGTTACGCCTTAGATAGTCTGCATTGACGATATCAATATGGAGCGAAACCTGCTGCTGCCGCGACTGCGCATAATCGTCTTTAACTGTAACTTCCCGCAACTGTGCCTCATCGGCTGCCAGCAGGATATCGTCCAGCTGCAAAGCGTCGGACGACATTGTGAATGAATTGGACGAGGTCTGAAAACCCACGAATGAAACGGTAACACTATGTTTGCCCTGCTCAACCCGCTCGAAACGAAACGCGCCATTCACATCACTTAGCTGAACAATCTTTTCGGGCATCAATGTGATCGTTGCCCCTACCAGAGGCTGGTGCGTACTGCTGACCACTTTGCCAGACAACGCCTGCCCCAAAACCTTCACAGGCGACGCAGTCAGCAATGTTATCAAACAAAAAAGTACACGTATCCTCATTAATTCCGACTTTCTCAGCAAGCCACCGCCTTATGAAACAATGTTGCAAATAAAGCTTTGTTAATTTAAACGTGCAACCTTGTTGCAATAATTATTATAGCAGTGGTTACATCCGGCGGGTTTCAAGCTGGTTCCAAGTACACCGCATTTGATATCAACTCGACCAAAATGTAAAAGTTATTTTATGTTTTGCATAAAATAATTTGTGTTTTACATAACATACATTAATTTGGCAGAAAAAAAGCCGATGAACGCACTGGGGCATAGATCCATTTCTTCTTTTCTGAACAGGGCCATTACCGTGGTCTGGTACCTGGAATTCTTGTTTTTACTCACACCGGCGCTGGTCTTTTTGGAGGACAACCATCTTCGGTATTCCTGGCCGCTCACGCTGAACACAGCTGAGACCAAGCCAGCCATAACGCCGGTCGGTGATCAGATAGCCCGCTTTGCGCTGCATGACAGAAACGAGCTGGAACAGGTTACCCGTGAGCAAACACTGTCGTTTGAAGACAGTACTTTAGGCAGAAAACTGCTGCAAACGGCCCATAACCTGGTTTATATCGCTTTGATCATGTTTGTGACCTGGCAGTTAAAGCAGCTTTTCTCAGGCTTTTCAGCTAATCAGCCATTTGAGCCCAAGAATGCAGCCAGAATAAAGTGGATTGCCTTTGCTGTGTTATCCCTGGCGTTTTTTGATATACTCGAAACTTTCCTTCACTATTACTACACCCGCTCGACCATCCTGCTTTCGGGCGCGCGATTCGATTGGTACAATGATAGTTTTGATGGACGGACGTTGCTGTTCGGATTATTACTACTCGTGCTGTCCGAGGTATTTCAAAGGGGAGCCGAACACCAGGCAGACAGTGAGTCGATCTTATAACCTATGGCAATTATCATAAACCTGGATGTGGCGATGGCAAAAAAGAAGATGTCACTGACCGAATTATCCGAAAAACTGGGCATTTCTATGACAAACCTTTCGCTGCTTAAAACGGGGAAAGTCAAGGGAGTACGCTTCTCCACCCTAGAAGCCATTTGTAAGACACTGGACTGTAAACCAGGCGATATACTGGACATCGAATAACCTTTTAAGCTTCAAATTTATGAACACTACAAGAGCCATTTTCATGGCTGCAGGAATCCTATTGCTCTCTGCCAGGATAGCAGCGCAGGACAAAACCAGCAAGATCGACAGCTTAATGCACGCGCTTTATGCAGCCGGCCAGTTTCAGGGATCAGTATTGGTAGCTGAGGAGGGCCGGGTCATTTACCGGAATGGATTTGGCTATGCGGATGTGAGGGACTCGTTGCCAAACAGTTATAATATAGCCTTTTACATTGCCTCATTAAACAAACCATTTACTGCATTACTTATTATGCAGCTGGTAGAAGCGGGCAGGATGACAACCGCTCATACGCTACGTGACTATTTTCCTGAGATTAAAAACGCGAAGCTCGCCGACGTTACGATCCATCAGCTGTTATCTCACACCTCTGGTATCCCCGATTTCGTCGATCCCTCCGTCATTTCTCAAAAGAACCTGACTACTGCCTGGCTTACCGGCGAATTGAACAAGATCACGCCACCCTCAGAGCCCGGCAAAGCCTTTGTTTATGCCAATTCCACCTATGTTTTGCTGGCGAATATCATAGAACAAGTAACAGGACGGAGTTATGCGGAGCATTTGAAAATCCAGATTCTGGATAAATGCAACATGAGCAGCTCTGGCAGTCTGATAGACGGAAGTGTTCCTAAGCGGCTTGCCAGGGGGTATGTAAAGAGTGGCAGTTCCCTTGTCGAAGCCAGTTATATCAATCCCGCCGTTTTTACGGGAGCTGGATCGATGTTTTCGACTGTTGAGGATCTATATCAATTCGACCAGGCCCTGTACACCGAGCAGCTCATCTCAAATGAATTTAAAGAATTGATTTACAACAGCTCCGGCACCTACGGCTACGGATGGTTCATTCGGTCTTTCCCAGGTATCGGCAAGGTAGTATATCATGAAGGAGGTATACCATGTTTTGCAAGTATCCTATTCAGGCCCATTGAAAAGAGGTATTGCATCATCCTATTAAGCAACGACGAATCAACGAATCCATATAAACAGTCAATTGTAAAAAGCATTACAGGCATACTGCTTGCTCAGTGATTGTTTACAGTTGACCCTATTTGTACGTAGTCACCTGGATCTTATCGTTGTTAATGACCTTTCTAAGACTTTCAAAATGGCTCTTGCCCAGGCGTGGCGCATAAACATCTTTTAACATATGATCCTTATCCAGAAAAAAATATCTGGGAATGGAATATACGGTATAATACTTCACCAGTTCGGATTTGAGACCATCCTGAATGAGAAATTGATTGTCAACTATGTTGTCTTCCAACACAGCCTTTTCCCATGATTTCTGGTCTTTGTCAATTGATAGGTATACCAGACGTATTTTCTCTTCACTCAATAACGCTTTGCTTTTCTCAGATTCTTCAATATCATAACGGCAAGGCAAACACCAACTTGCCCAAAAGTCGAAATACGCGGCGCTACTTTTGTATTCCATCATAAATTCTCTAAGTGTCTTCTTTTCTTTGTCTTTAAACCGGATCAAAATAGTGCGATCCAAGACGTCGTCGGGAATCGCCTTATTTAGATAGTTGTACTCGGTAAATTTCTTCGTCAGATACTCGCCGTATATCGTATCGGTAATGGACAGCATTGCCTTTTTTAAGACAGCGTCAAAGGTATTGGAAGTATCAATCGATGATGAATTTATTACATAGAAGCCAATTAATGAAGATGTAAGAAAATCGTTGCTCTTACCTTTTGTTTTCAGATTTATGTCTTGATATAGAGCACTGAAATTGGCTCTGATATCGTCGCGCTTAGACTTGGACAGTATGAATCTGCTGCGTAAATAATCTGAAAATTGCCGATATCCGATGATCTTTTCATCAAGTACCGACAGATCACGAATATCCTTCATGTAGTCTGCAGGAAGTTGCACTTGCGGATTTGAGCGTTTGGGAGCATCTAACAAAGATTGATATTCATAAGCGAGCAGTCCAGACAGGAGTGCTTTATCAACAGGCTGATTAGAAGCAAATTCATTTAAAAAATCAATCTCTTTTTTATGAAAGCTATCAACTCTCGCTTTATATGCTGATAGGTTTTCGGTAAATGAGTATAAGGGTGTTTTTATTTTGTCGGCACGAAGATGATCATTCAAATCATTTAAAAATGCCGAGTTACCGGCATTCTGTCCGGAAAAAGAAATATTCTTATTATTGCCGTCCTTTAATATTTCAAACTTCTGATTACTGCCAGGTGACACAAACATTTCCCAACTGCGGCCCTTGACAAACAATTTGAGAATCTGAGGATGTTCAATGTTAAATTTCAGAGTGAATTCGCCACGCTCATTTTGCGTCGACTTAGATACGACAATAAGTTCATTAATATCTAGAAATGGAGGGGCATCATATAGAACAACTTCATCGATTGACTTATCATTCGTTATACCTGAAACTACAACCCGAGAATCAGTCTCTTGCGAAAATGATTCAAAAGCAACTAGCAGAAAGGAAGTCAATAATCTTTTCATGGCCGACAGTTTTAGTTTACTAATGATTATGTTTGAGAAATTTAATCAAGTAAGTACCTTTTTACAGGCCCTGTTGCTTTGATATAGTGTGAGAAACGCTGCGGAGTGATTATCAGAAAGGTATTCTTGATGTAAATTAATAAATTCTTCGCGGCTTCATCATGTAATGAATGGAACGTACAGAAAACTGCCATTATAATAGCAATGCGATTTGAGTTTATCCCCCAACCCGGCTTCGATTTTTTGAATGCTTTTTCCGAGCAGTTCAATGTGCCTCTTAGCGGCGATGAGCTGATCATTCCGAAAGAAATGGGAGAAGGCAGTATTCGCAGGGTCCAGTTCTCCGCTGGCGTAAAAATGATTGTACACCATTACATTTTAAAACAGGATTTTGAACTTACCCGCGTCGGTACTGCTGAACCGGGTGATCTGGTGAGCGTCATATTTCACAGCAACGAGACTGCCGCATCGCTGGTTGCAGGCGGCGGACCTGTGCAGCTCTCGGGATCGACAGACTTTGCTGTCCAGATTGCTTCGACAGACCTGAATTCCGATATCCGGTTTGCTGCTCATAGCGAGGTCTTCTTCACTGTGCTGGGAGTCGATCGCAGTGTACTTCGCGGGCTGCTCGCCATCGATCAGCCAAACCGTACCATAGAGACCATCCTGACCGCAGGTACTGGGTTCCTGTTCTATGAAAGAATGACGCCGGATTTTCACAAAATCCTGAAACAACTTACCCTTACAAACCAGTCACACGATCTGCGCCATTTCCGCGATTGGATCAATGTTCAGCAGCTGCTTTACCTGCTGTTTGAAGTACTTCAAAAACGAGGCACAGCGAAGCACAATATGCTCCACAAACAAGATGCGGAGCGCCTGATGCTCGTCAGGACGGCTGTGCTGTCTGACCTGAGTGTGCCTCCCCGCCTCGCGGAGCTGGCCAGGATGGCGGGGATGAGCGAAACGAAACTGAAAGACCAGTTCAAACAGGTTTTCGGGGACAGCATTTATAACTATTTCCAAAAAGCGCGAATGGAAGAAGCCGCATTTCTGCTCCGTCATAGCGGGAAATCGGTTTCCGAGATTGGCTACAGTCTGGGCTTTGTGAACCTCAGTCATTTCAGCAGGTTATTTGAAAAGATGGTTGGGTTAAAACCTAAAAAATACGCTTCCGGCGGATAGGACTGTTATTAAGGCAGATCAGGTTATTTTGTTCCTTCCAGACCGAGCACCTTTGTGTATCAAATTTAAACACGAAGGAAATGAACAAGATTTTTTCGCCCTTTTCCAAACGAGGGCTCAGCCTTAAAAACCGGCTGGTGATGGCACCGATGACCCGCAGCCGCGCCATTAACAACCTCCCGAATGAATTGATGGCGCAGTACTACGCCCAACGCGCCGGCGCCGGCCTGATCATTACCGAAGGCACAGCGCCCTCACCTGCCGGCCTGGGCTATCCGCGCATTCCGGGCATTTTCTCCGAAGAACAGGTACAAGGCTGGAAACTAGTTACGAACCAGGTACATGCAGCCGGGAGCAAAATATTTGTGCAGCTGATGCATACCGGGCGCATTGGACATCAATACAATCTGCCCGACGGAGCTGAACTGGTAGGTCCTTCCACATTGAAGGCAGCAGGTCAGATTTTTACCGACCAGGCAGGTATGCAGGACCATTCCGAGCCGGTTGCGCTTTCTGAGGAAGGCATACAGGAGGTTGTACAGGAACATGTGAAGGCAGCGCGCAATGCAATCAGCGCTGGATTTGAAGGAATCGAACTTCATGGGGCCAACGGTTACCTGATCGAGCAATTCCTTAATCCTGGCGTAAACACCCGCACAGACCAATATGGTGGCAACATCGCAGGACGAGCCAGATTAGCGATCGAGCTGGCGACTGAAATTGCGGGAGCGATCGGAAAAGAGAAAGTAGGTATCCGCTTTTCACCTTTTTCTACCTTGGGTGACCTGCCGGTATACGACGAAGTGGAAGTCCATGAAACTTACGTATGCCTGGCTGAACAATTGGAAAAAATTGGCGTTGCATACCTGCACATCGGTGTAACTGCCGCAATTCCTGAAAGTACATTGAATGCAATACGTCAATCATTCACAGGTACTATCATTCTGTGCAATGGGTTCACACCGGAAACTGCACAGACTACCCTCGACAAAGGGTCCGCGGATCTTGTCGCATTCGGAAGATCTTTTTTGGCGAATCCAGACCTTGCAGCACGCATAGAAACCGGCGCAGCACTCAATGAGGTTGATTTCGCTACCTTATATACCCCGGGCGCGGAAGGCTACACCGACTATCCCGCCTTATCCGACACTACCCGCTCCGACAAGTAGCGGGATTGATTTTCTGAACAAAAAAAGCATTACAACCGGCTGTACAGAATTACAGAAGCTCATGCTGTGGCGCGCGTCACAGACATTCATCCCGGAAGGATATGTTCCTGCCGGGATTTGGTGTTTGTGTTTTGAAGTTCTTGTGTGTATATTCCACAAGCCGGCTTGGCGATTATCATTTGATCTAATCCTTGCAGAGACATGGCGCATCAGGTTTTCAAACTAGCGATATTATTGCTTTTCGCCACAAGTTCCAGCGCTACTGCACAAGTTGCAAAACCGCGGGTGTATATAGATTCCATTGGTCGTCGGTTTACAAAAGCTCAGTTTGATAGTATCAGCGCTGCGAACAGGGGTAAGCCGATTGCGTTGAATGACCGGATAGAAAACGATCAGGAAGTCCAGTTTACATTTGAAGTTTTAACCGTTAATCCGCTTGAAGCATTTTCAAATAAATGGGTCGGCCAACCTTTCCCTGAATTTAAAGTAAAGGATATTAATGGGAGGCTATATCAAAATGGTTCTTTAAATGGAAAAGTAGTTGTGTTCAACTTTTGGTCAACTACCTGTGCCCCGTGTATCGAAGAAATGCCAAGACTTAATGAACTTGTAAACAGCTATACCAAACAACCCGTTGTATTTCTGGCACCGTCTCCGGAGCATGCCGAAAAGATTGTGAAAAGTCTGGCTAAACATCCATTTAACTACAACATTTTGCCTGACGCAAGTCCATTGTTTACATCATTAGGCATTGACGGTTATCCGTACCACATCATTGTTGATAAAACGGGAATAATCAGGGCCATTTACCGAGGATCACGTACAGACCTGGTAACAAAGCAGCCCATTCTGAATGAAGGGATTGTGAATTCAATTGAAGGGATCTTAAAAAAATAGCGTGCAATATCATTTCCACCGGAACAACAATTGATTTTGAATAACAGAAAATACATTTAAATGGCTAAACTGATTTTCATTTTTCTAAGGTTTGGTTTCTTTTGGAACAACAATATCGAACAAAGAGCCTGTCAGCAAAGCCCGATTCCGTTTGAATTTATACGCGATTTCCCAATAAAAATCGACGGCGGATGCAGCTTCTACACCTTCGATACGACCAGCTTGTCCAACAATAAATTTATCCTGGTAGTAAGTGCGCACAAAACCGCATTCTTCCAGAGCAACGAGAAATTTGTCTACCTCGATCACGTGAGCAGGAAGCCGACTACAAATGGATACGTAGACAATTTTGAGGGATCAGGCTATCGGATTACGATAGATGTAAATAAAACCAAAAGGATCATGAATACGCACACCGAAGTCGCCGGAACTTTAAGAATAACCAAAAAACAAGTCATAAAAACGCTTGCCATTCATGGCATTAATGAGGAGTTTGAGGTGAATCGATAGATGCTTGAGCAAGGCAATACATCTATGAACTTACAAGTGAGTAATTGTTTAGTAATGCCTAGAAAAAATCGGGTTTATCAAAGATTAAAATTACAGTCGGGTTCCCATTAGATTTAGCTCCTTTACTACGAAACGTGTCGGTAAACCAGGGACGGATTACCTTATTGCTACCGCTGTCCATGCCTACATATATCTTATCTTTTATAATCAGCAACGCTTCTGAAAACCCATACTTCTCATTGCCATTCCCTTCTGCATACATCTGTTTATAGGAGCCGAATGACGATGTAGTAGTACTTTTAAATGATACTTGGGCGACTATTCGGCCAGTGGAGTCGAGCTTTGATATTCTATGTTTTCGCCGTTCCAAGACATATAGATGATTTCCCAGAAACTGCAGGTCGGAAATGTCATCCGTCAGATCTCCCAAGGCAAAGAGAACTGAAAGATTTTCTTTCTGCTTCATATTTACTTTATAAATAATGGCAGAATCTCGTTCCTTGGCAAGGAACATGACTTTTCTTCTTGGATCTAACGCTATTCCCTCTAAGCCATCATTCTTTTTATAGCTTATCTTTCCGTTGTATGAATCTTGATTCAGTTTTTTTCCGTCAGCTGCAAATTGATAAACCGTTGAGTTTATGTTTTCGTCAATAACAAAAAAAGTGTTTTCGTATACTGCAATACCTTCAAAATTATAGATATTACTCTTGTTTTTTGGTGTAGTTACTATGGTATCAATTATTTGAAAGTTCCCTCTGTTTAGCTGAATTTGATAAATATCACTTCTATTATCGGATACGAAATAAATCCGGTTACCATCGTTGGCCAAACCGCTCAATTCAACCTTATCGGTTGGCTTTCCATTGTAATGAAGTACCTCCGATAAGCGCAACTCCGGCAAAATGGCTGGTAAGGCTGGTTGAGTTAGTCTGGGCTTGGGGGATGTCACCAGCGTTGAAGGCGATTTGCTACTTTGACTTTGCCCCCGGGTTGCAACATTGGTTTTTGGAATGAATTCTCCTTCACGAGACACTGTTTCCGGACCTTCTCCAGTCAGAGTGAAAGGGGTGCTGCTACCGACTTTTTTCCGTGGTATAGAATAGTCGTAATTGAGCGCGACAGAATAATACTTCTCATTGTTATAAGAGTTGGCAAAGCCGTGCCAATCCACGACGCCACTCAGGCCTTTGTATATCTTAAATTTGGCTGTTACCCGGACCGCATTGAAAAAAGCAGATTCATTGATGTATTCTTCGAAATAATGGCGGGTCTTTTTATTAAGATCATAACCAGCTCTGTAATATAATCCTTCCAGTCTGATTATTGATTTGAAATCAATTCCGCCTCCGATACCCACCTGCCACTGTTCGTACCCGTTCAGACCGTGTGCGCGGGTTCCCGTGTTTTCAATTAAAGGATAGTAGTTGATACCTGCCTTAACCGAGGCAAATAATTCAATATCCTTTTTCTGGCCGTTATCTATGTAACTTGAAACAATAAGTGTTGGTAAAAGACTTACCCGGCCCTGTTGCAAAGGTTTGAAACTGTTAAACAGGGGATCACTGCTTTTCAGTCTGCCTCCTAATGTGATTGCCGGATTTAACAATATCGATATTCTGGGCATTTTGACCCCATCCCCGTAAGAGTACAGGTGATTGTACTGAATGAATGCATAGAAATTGTTAGATTTTGTTGGAGCCAGAAGATAGTCGCCCAGGAAGACGCTGATTTGCTTGCTGCTATTCCAACTGGTGGTATCTGGTCCCGCAGCTGGCCTCTGCTGGCCACATACTGGTATTTTCGACTGACACAAGTTGAAGACAAGGACTAAAAGCAATGTTGTTTTCATGATATCTTCAATTTGAACCAGTCCTTTCTGTATTTCTTTTTTTCTGATCTTGCCCGTTGGAGCGGAGTGCATTCAAAATTCTCAAGTCCAGCGTCACGCCGACGAAAAAACCCACGTCCCAACGAAGGTTGGTTTGCTTGTTATCAAATTTCCCTGTGAAGAGGTCTTTCCCGAAATCGAACTTCTCATAGCCCTGAACAATGCGGTGCTGACCATAGTGAATACCGCCGGTGAAATTGCCTCCCTTTGAAAATTCGAAATTAAGCCCTAATAAAAATCTTTAAAGAGTTCATCACTCAACTTGGTACCAAAACTAAAGCTCCACTTCTGCCAGAAATTGAGTTCTTTATACCTGTAAAAAGGGTCCCGTGGGATTGGATAAAACAGCGCCATAATGGTTATCGCCTTCTGGCTGGTTTGGTTATCGGCATAAAGTGTTCCGTCATCAACCGTTTGGGTTATATTTTCCGGATTGTTCAGAGAAGACCCGAAAAAGCCGGCGGAAATGCTGACATGATAAGCTGCCGAACATGCGTTAAACGAAAAATTCTTGACCGGGCCCCCATCAACGCTGATGAAGAAATCAGCTCCCTGTTCGAAAGGGCCAAAGGGTTGGGAAGTGTAGTGCCTGATGCTGCCCTGTGATGCATCTTTTAAGGATTGGAACGATATTACTATCCCCTCTGCCTGCCTGGCCTCTCCACGAAAATTCACCTTTGCGTCTTCTCTTTTGGTAAAATACTCCATGACGTAAGTCACGTTGCTGCTGATACAATTTGGAAATTCCGTGCCGGGAATGCGTGTCAGGTCTTCTCCGATAAACAGGAATATCGTATTGTCTTCCTGATAAACTTTGTCTTGCTCAAATTTCGGATGCAGGGTTCTGATTGCTTCGAGATAGTCTTCTGGAGGTATTTTGGAAGCGCTTTCGGTAGTCGCCCCGACGGCTTCTGAGCCAGGATCAGCCACTTTGTTCAGGATGAACTCCCACAAAAGTGTGTCCTTTGTTACATTTTGTTCATTTACTATCTTCGTAAGCTTGCCGTGGAGCTGGATCTCCATCGGCCCTTGCTCTAGATTACCACTTAGCTCTGAAAATTTAACTTCAGCGGTATTACCGCTAATCGCAAAATCAGGAACGCTTAGTGCCGTTTTATCCCTTTGCCAAAACCGCCAGGAGCCAATATTGGCTAAATTCAGGCTATCGATATCTCCGATTTTTACAAGGATCGCTCCTGTTGAATCGGCTTCGTGTTTTGTAGGGCTGGAAGCGATGGGGAAATCCTTGAAAATATCAGCAAAGCGTTTTCAACTTGCCCGAAGCCATTGTAACAGATTATTAGCAGCAATAAGAATGAAAAAATCGAATTTCTCATGACTCTGTATGATTTAAGGTTGACCTGGCGTTAGCTGAACTGACAGTGTATTTAGAATTCTACGGATTGGGAGGACATAGCTTACGGAAACGTTATCGCCACCCACAATGATACCGACCACTTTGCCGTCGCTGGTGAATACAGGAGCCCCCGAATCCCCGGGTTGCGAAATCTTCTCGGTTTGGATGAGCTGTTTCATCACCTTCGGTTCAATGCCTTCATAATAAATACTTGGATTAGCACTCACTTTCAAAACTTTCTTGAAAGGTGACGGTTGTTTGGAGATAGCTCCCCAAGACTGCACTTTAAAGCTGCTATCTTCATCGCTTTTCTGCAGATCATAAATCTGACTCGGAGTAATCCCTCCGACGGATACGTCAATTGCGTGCTCGCTGGACAGCCTTGCGATTGCCGCATCGATGAAACTGTTCAATGTGCCGTCCTCGACCGCAGCTACAATATTGTGCGTCACATCTGGATCGAACCTCTTTGCGGGTGATACAAGGGCGCGGTTAAACGTTGTACCCCCATTTTCTATTTTGAGGATGTTTGCACTTAATTCTGGCTTGCAAAGAACATGGTAGCAGCTGAGCAG
Source organism: Dyadobacter crusticola DSM 16708 (assembly GCF_000701505.1). Taxonomy (GTDB): domain Bacteria; phylum Bacteroidota; class Bacteroidia; order Cytophagales; family Spirosomataceae; genus Dyadobacter; species Dyadobacter crusticola. The sequence continues at coordinate 114,750 of NZ_JNJB01000016.1, forward strand.
GAACGGCTGTGTATTGTTGCCAATTCTCCGAAAAACTTTTAAGCCAATGGTACCGGTTTCGTCAAGATTAATGCGCGAGACGCTGCTTCCTGGCCCCCTTGTAGCCTGAGTAACTATCGGAGCGGGCCTTTCCAGCACATCCGTAGGGATCTGATAGCCCTGGAACTCGACTCGCTCCGGTATTTTGTCCAGGTCATCTATGAGTTGCTCCTTTTTATTAACTTCGAATACAATGGCATTGGTGGCGGTCTTTTTATTCCTGATGTACTTTTTCCCGCTTCCGATGGCCTGTATATTGGGTAGCGTAGAGCGCCATTGTTCATCGTTTGCCTCAATCGCCTCAACAATCAGCTGCTGCTGCACCTCTTCATCCAGCTTCTCGAAATCTCCATCGGCCTTGCTTTGTGCAGTCTCGTTATTTCCAGCCGGCAGCACCAGATCTTTAATCCTGCCGAGAAGGTCGATTGTCCTTCCTGAAAAGAAACCCAGCACGTAGGACAAAATAATCAAGCCGTGCCTCAGGTTGTTAAGATTTACTTCCCCACTGGAAATCAATGCATTAATGCTGAGATAAACGACCAAAGTTGTGATTGGGGCATACAATAGCTTAGCGGCATGAATATATTCCTGATCTGTCTTGAATTCGCCTTTTGCCATTGATTCGGAAACATAGAAGAATAAGCTGCAAAGAACTCCGAACAAGCTCCAAAAGATAATTTCAAGAAAAACACCATCTTCGGTCAGCCAGAAATAGGAATGAACGCGCAGTTTAAAGTCTATTAGGAAGGATGCGGAAAATCCCGAATTAGCAAACTGTATCAAAACCTCCCTCAGCTCATTCCTGCTTTCTGAACTTAACTTGTACCTCGTTGTCACAAACCGTTCAACATTTTTGACAATAGTATCTTTGAGTGCGCTTGTCACTCTCTTCTTATCAGGACTGCTGCTGTCACCGGCAATATAGTTGTCAACTAATGCTGTAATATTCGCCTGTTCCTGGTCCGTGAAGTTTACAATCTCCTCCTGGTCATAAATTTTAAATGTATGCAGAATAGCATATGTTATTATGAGCACAATGAATATGGAACCGAATTTAAAAAACCAGTTCCGGTAAGAGTTGGTAAAAATGCCTTTCATTCTTGTATGATTTTAGGGGTTTGGCGAAGTGGCCTTGGCCTAAGAAGCGGGAGTCGGCCATACATCTATAATTCGGGGTCAGTTAATCCCAGCTATATCCAACGTCCCGCCAAACCTCAGCAGATCAACAATCTTATAAGAACTCGGATCATTGTTCATTACTCCGAATCTGGGCTTCCAGTCGGGTTCATTCAAAAATGAATCTTTGCTTTGTTTCAAAAGCCGGATAAATACTTCGCCTACGATTGCCCCACCAACGGGACCCAACTGATTTCCTTGATGGATCACTTCTGCTTCCTTCAACACGTAGTACCAAAGTGGTGTTTTCTTTAAAAGTAGCTTATTTGCTGACCGGAGAATTTCTACTGTGCGCTCGTGAAGCTGCACCTGGTTTGAAGTTGGATTTGCAAAAGGTGACCTTAACAGCTCTTCTTCTGTCAATGGTGTGACACCCAACTTATTTGCAACGGCATTTCCTGTACCTACTTTCAATGCGATACTTCTCGCCAGGTTCCTGGAAGACAAAGTGGCAAAAAACGAACCACCAGGCGCTGAGCCTGGTAATTGACTCATGCTAAAAGCCACCCTTGTGTCAATTTTTCGTGCCATATTATGGGCCGGAACGCCGTCAACGGTAAAGAAGCTGCGCCAGTTTATAATCCAGTCACTAGGCACCACTCTGCCTGTAAATGTAAATGCCCAAAAGAACTCCGATTTATCGAAAACCTGGTTAAAACGATAATTATCGCGGATTTGACTATGTCCAAAGCGATATGCTGCCACTGAAAATTCAACCGGCATAAAGAATTTCTTGCTAGCGGGCATAAGCTTTGGTCCATTCAGGAGAATCTCATCCACCTTTGTTTGGCCGATGATTTTTTGAAGATAATCATGCATCAAAACCCATTGATAGTGCCGCCTCACTTCCGTTTGCGCTTTAACAAACAGCTTGTCAGGTGCCAAAGCGGGATCTTCCAGCCGGATTGCATCTACAACCGCATTATGGAATTTGATCATGCTCATATGCATCTGCGCAACAAACAAATTCTCATCGTTACGAGGATCACCTATGATTGCTTTGCCGTTGATGTTTCTCTGCAAGTCAAATGGCATAACCCGAATTGTGTTGTCCGCGCCACCTACTATCGTATCCGCGATCAGCAACTTGACGCCTTCTGCGTCATACAGGAAGGAATCTACGCCAGGTCCATCTCCGTATACGCTATCCAGTTCAAGATTTGGCGTTCTGTAATTAATCAGGGTGCGCGCATCGCGGGCGACATCGATATCTGAATCTACATCCAGGGTAATATCATGGTCAACAAATTGCCCGAAGTACGTATAGCCCGATTCAATCGTACTATTTTCAATGTCAGCTGTTGCGGAGTCTTCAAGCATATTCAACCCTAAGTCTTCCAGCAACTTCCGGTTAGCCGGAGTATAATTAAGGCTTGATCTTGAATCAAACAGATAGCCGAACCGGTCGCTTCTACTATTTTCTACAAAGGAAGGCGACAATCCGAACATCGTTCTTCGAAACCCGTGCGCCAAACGTTTTGCCTTTGCTTCCGGGACTTCTGGCTGTTTTGTGTTCACGATTTATATTGTTTAAGGTGAGTAGTGATGCTTGTTAGAATGTCAGATCCAAGACAAAAGCAAGCAGAAATCAAAGCGTCCAACCGAATAACGGTAATTACTAAACGCAGGCGTCTTTGCCATTTTTCTATTTCCTAGAGCACAGAAATGCCAATTCAATTTCCCGCTTCTTGTTCACATCCGACATTTCAAAGGTCACCAGAACCAGGGACTATATAAATCCTTGATTAATACGATTTTGTATCCTAAAACTTAAGGATATTGTTTTTGTAAATAGCTGTATACTAGTTAAGTTTACCCAAACGCCTCCTCTATGAAAAAACTGCTGCTTATCCTGATCTTATGGCCGCAAACAGCCAATGCACAAACCGCCGCCATTGACAGTCTTAAAAAGGATTTACTAACAATCAGAATTGCACCTGCCGGTTGGGTATGTGATACCCTCACATGCAGAACACTCAAAGCGCTGATGCGCGCTTATGTGGATGTTGACATTGATTCTGCTTCCCGCTACAATGAGGCGCTGATCAGACTTAGCAAAAAACCGGGTTTGGAGGAATACCTCGTTTACGCTTACCAATATGCAGGCTACCTATATCAGGTGCGTGGAGATTATCATCAAAGTATCCGGTACCATTACAAGGCATTGCCACTGGCCGAGAAAATGAAGCAATACGAGAAAATGGCCGCTTCGCTGGGTTGGCTGGCGCATTCTTATGCAAGTCTTAAAGAATTTGGGAAAGCGTCAAAACTTTGCACACAGGGCTTGGCTGTACTGCGCGCACATCCCGACTCCTATATACAATCATCCATTCTGAATGTGCAGGGCGCGATTTACCGGCAGCAGGGGAATCTAAAAGCAGCACTACAGGTCAATCAGGAATTGTACAGGCTGGCGAAGCGGAACCATCACACCTGGTACGAAGCGCAGGGTTTGCATGCGATCGGCTGGGTTTACAAAGAAATGAACGCATTACCTCAGGCGCTCGACCATTTTACCCGGGCACTTGTATTGGCGAGAAAAACCGGCAGCGTCGATCTGGAAGGTAGTATTTTACTGAATATCAGCAATCTGTTTTATAGGCAAAATCAATGGAATGAGGCCCTCGGTTATTGCAACAAAGCCCGGGCAGTCGCGCAACGTGTCGGCAATAGCAGCATTGAGGCGGAAGCTTATGAGGCGCTCTCCAAAATTTTCAAGAAAATTAAGAAGCCGGAAAAAGCGCTTGCTGCGTTCGAGCACTTTGTTTTACTAAGAGACAGTCTTCTAAAAGAAAAGACTGCTCACCGCATCGAGACGTTACAGGCGCAGTACGACAATATCCATAAAACAAACGAACTGCAAAAGAAGCAGGCGGAACTGCTGGCCCAGCGCCGGACCCGCAATGGACTGTTTATTGGCATTGCCTCTATCTTGTTAATTGCTGGCTTATTGTTCTGGAATAACAAGCGCCTGCAAGCCAAGAACATGCTGATTAGCAAACAAAAGGTCAGGTTGGAAACCGCTAAGGCAGAGCTGGCATTCAGCAACAGCACGCTGGAAACCCGTGTGAAAATACGGACGGAGGAATTGGTTAAGGCGAATCGCGAGCTTACTACCAAGAATGAAGAAATTAAAAAAGCGCTTTTCAAAGGGCAGACTATTGAACGGAAACGCGTTGCAATCGAATTACACGATAATCTGAGCAGCCTGCTAAGTGCCGTCAACATGAGTATTCAACACATTAATCCCTCGCATTTATCTGAAACGGAACAATCCGTTTACCAAAACGTAAAGTACCTGGTGCATAATGCGTATGTGGAGGTACGTAACATTTCACATAATATCCTTCCGGCTGAGTTGGAGAAAGAAGGGTTGGTACGAACATTGGCTGCGCTGGTCGGCAAATTTAACCAGAATTCGCCATTGCAGTTCTCGCTGAGCATCGCAGGCATGGAGCAGCGGCTGCCTGTTGAGATAGAATTTAATGCTTACAGCATTATATTGGAGCTTATCAACAACGTGATCAAACATGCGAAAGCTTCGTTCGCCGGGATCAGTATACGCCGGACTGAATATGGCGTGGATATTGCGGTTACCGACGACGGCATTGGTCTTGGTGAGAATCAGGTGAAGCGCGGTGTGGGGCTTCAAAACATTCACACGAGGTTGGAGTCGCTCGGCGGGACGCTGGACATTACACTTCCACCGGGATCAGGCACGCGGGTAGCTATTAAGATTCCCATCGAATCGGATTGTTTCGACGGGAATTTTTCTCCCAGCTTATCCACTTAGGGAGGCGGGCCGGTCGGGTTCATCTTGTCCATGGTATCAGGTGCAGGCAGCTCGGCACTTGCCCAGGTAAGCTGCGGTGTAATAATATTCCAAAGCGGCTGGTACCGCTTGAAGTCTTCCTCATTGAACTGCGCATACATATCAATATTCAGAAATTTGATCGGCGGGTTCACGGGTGGCGGTATCTGCGACGGACTTTCCTGTGAAGGCGGAACGGTGCCTTGTTCTTTTCCCGGAATAAACGAGAAAAAAATAGGCTCAATGCCCGGATAGGCATTGCCTTTTTTATCACACATAATAAGAGTTAGCCGGCCATCAACGGCCACACCAATGTGCGCGAAACCTTTCAGACGAACATACTTGACTGGGTAAGACATGAATTTAAATTGTAGTTAAAAGTTGAAGGTTGACTGCAAAATTGGGCGATTAATATACCGGCAAAAATCCCCGGTTCTCATGATTTTACATCCTATAATTTCAGGATTTTTATAAACAGGTTTTAGTTATATCGTAGAGAGATTTAGCCGTTTCTCTGCTTTAAACAGAGATTTCAAACCCGAACGTTATGCGAATTTTAATTGCCGAAGATCACAGGATTTTACTGGATAGTCTTGCTATGCTATTATCAAGCATGAAAGATGTTGAGGTGGTTTCAAAACATACAAACGGAAGACAAATTTTAGCGGCACTGGAAAGAGATCCTGAAATCGACCTTGTGGTTTCCGATGTTCAAATGCCATTAATGGGCGGTCTTGAATTGACCCTGAAATTGCGTGATCAATTTCCAAACGTTAAGATCTGTTTACTCACGGTCGCAGACAAGCCTGAATCCATTAAAGAAGCGATCCGCGCGGGTGCCGATGGCTACATATTGAAAAGTGCCGATCGAAACGAATTGGAAATGGCCATGAACCTGATCTGCAACGGAACGAAGTACTACTGTGCAGAAGTACTGACGGTACTCGCCAAAGACGATTCGCCAGACCCCTTAGCTACCGGAGACAAGCCGCAAAGCATCGCCATTACCAAACGTGAACTGGAAGTATTAAGATTAATCGCACAGGAATATTCCGGGACTGAAATCGCCGAAAAGCTATTCATCGGCGCAAGTACCGTAGAAACCCACCGCAAGCACCTGATGCAAAAGCTCGGCGTGCAGTCTACCATCGGTTTGGTTAAATACGCATTGAAGTTCCAGATCATTTAATATCTCCCATCCTCGCAGAACGCTGCGCCTATTTTCTTGTCGCAACAAATCCTCCCGCAACCGCACCGGCTGCGCATTATCTTGTGTATTCCTGGTTGCCCCATTTGAATATCCCCTGATTTGAGGATATAAAATCACCATAATCAAGTATTTATTGCGGCTAGGAGAGTCCCGAATTTTGACATGTCGAAAGGAAGAGGCGAATGAATGTTTAGAGTATCTCACTGCAAACCCTATCCAGTAATTATAACCCAATTTTCGTATGAGCAAAGTCAATTTTACTTACGACGCGACTGTCACCGGCGCTTTCCAGTCATTACGATTTTATGCGGGTAAAGAACATATCGAAGACAATAATGGAATCATTCACTTTCGAGGAGAAATCGAGGAAGGGCACACAATGGTTATTACTTTCCGATTTGTGGCACCAGTAGGTACAAACTTCGATATTAATTATTCCTGCACCGACAATGATACTACCGACACTTATGAAGATCCGGACAAACCTTCGGTACATTCTACGAGCGTCACTTCGGGAGGTTTTTTAGATGAAGTATTTAACATTTCAATGGATAGACAATGAGATATACGGCTATCGTCGCGGTAATTGCGTCCCTGCTCGCAATTGACACAGTTAAAGCACAAGACTTCTTTGAAGACTTACAAGGAGAGTCTACCCCTGTCTTGGGTGGTGCAAACAACGGCGCACTGCTTTCAGCGCGCGCGAACATTGGAGACAACAGTCTCAAACTAAACCTCTTTAAAATTTTTCAGCTTAAAAAGCCTGGGCAGGCGACTCCGCCAATCACACCTCCAAGCATTAGTATACCCGGAGGAGTTGGCGCACCGCAAAACCCTTACAATGAGACAAGTCATGGTTTTGGCCTAAGTTTCAAGGTAAAAACAGAAGATGGGCTCGGAAGTGTATTCACTTCTTCCAAATTCGCATCAGGGTTTAGTGGAGGTGGATACTATGCATTGCGTAGAGTTTTTGCAGATCCAATCAATCAACGGGGTTCGTTTAAATACACGATCTTGTCAGGTTTATACACAAGAAGCCAATTCCGCTTCTACCGGCCTCAAAACTCTTTCGATACCCGCCTGTCAGACTTTCGGCCGTTCGACGGGTTTACATTCGGCCTCTCCACTTTTGGATATTCAACCCTTGCCCGCGATGCGACAAGCGGCCAGATTTTCGGCGGATCGCTTACATTCACCAAAACCAACAACTACTCCGCTTTGAGTAAGGTCGAAGTTAAAAGGCTTAGCAATACGCCCTACGGTACACCAGCTGACTCAATTCAGTCCGTAACATTGGTCGACGATAATGGGGCAACATATGCGGAGGATACGCCTGATGATGAATATGAAGAAAGTTTCAAGCTAAGGCTTCGCGGCAACTATGCCTACATTCCGGGTGCATTGGACAGCAGAGTGGCCCTTATTTTTTCCCCAACACTCAACTACGGTTTCACACAGAACCAGGTTACCGCTGATCTTAATATTGGCCTCCACTTGCTGAAAAAAGGACAACCAACCATCAGTCTCGCCGGAATATTCTTTGAGTTCAGCGACATTGGAAATACCGCGGATGATTCCGATCCATTCCTGAAACGAAGCTTTGCCATTGGTGTAATGGTTGGACTAAATGTCCTAAGCAATACGATCAAATAGCGCATATCAGCATCTCTTTATTTCAGCTGGTAATGCTACTCTAAACCTCTTATATCATGATCCTCCCAGACATTCCTATTCTCACTACCGCGTTGGCTATTGTCGTCAGCTGGGCGTTGTTTGCATTGTTTTGTAGTTACATTCTGGAAGCAATGATCCAGATCATCGCCGAGCGTGGAAAGTTTATGAAGGATTATCTTTATAAACAGTTGATGGACAATGTCAACGGGATCAACTGGGCCGACCGGATTTATTCTCACGGAACTGTTGATCTGCTGAGCCGCGATGCAAAAAAACCTTCCAATGAAATTTCCCCCAAACTATTTGCTGAAACGCTCATTGAGGTGGTTGGAAGTTCGCTTATTGTTCAAAGCCAGATAAGTAACCTTCATGCAAATGGCGTAATTGTCGGTTATCAATCAGCACTTTTGAAAAATTTCAAATACGCTACGCTTGTTTTAAAGCAGAGTGATCTTGTTTCACTTTTCAGACAGGCTATGAATTACGCCGAATTAAAGTCTGCAACCGGTCCGGGCGGCGCAATCAACGAAGTGGAGCTGCACAACTATCTGGTCGAATACCTCGAAAAATGGTTTGGCGAATTCACCCAAAGGCTTACCTTATGGTACAAGAAACTCACGCGGCAAAGGCTGTTCCTTCTGGGTGCACTTGTTGCTCTGGTTATTAATGTTGATAGTATTGAGCTCTTTAAATTTTATGAAAATAATCCGCGCGCAGCTGCCGAAGTAGTTCGCTTTTATAAGGAGCATCCAGACTTTTATGACGATTCAATTTCATCCGCCCAACTCCAATCAACGATCGCATCAGTTCCACTGACTAAGGCACAGACGAACATGCTTCAAAGTAGATTGACAGCATTACTACAATTGGAATCCACCCCAGCTCAGACCCGTCTTAAGGGCGAGCTTAGACAACTGATTAGAGAAACCAAACTACCCATTGGTCTGCAATACAATCTCTTCCAAGACAAATCAAATCCTCAACAAACGGAGGGATTTTGGAGAGATGTGCTGATTAAATTAATGGGCATCCTGATCTCAGGATTTGCCGCGAGTTTTGGCGCCCCATTCTGGTTCGACCTTTTGAAAAAAGCAACTAAACCTAAGCCCGACAATGCAGTTCTATAATGTACACAGCCACATTTTCAATATCCGGAATGCGCCGAGGAATTTTCTTAACATGTTTTTGCCTGATTTAGCTGCATGGCTGGTAGATAAGTTAACAAACACCTTGGTTTTTTCGGCCCTATTTCAGTTTCTCTTATCGAAGCTGGGCGGTAACCTCGGTAAGCGTTATGCAAGTTTTTTACAGGTTGGCAAAAGCCGGAATCAGCGGGAAATATTTGAATTGCTGAGAAAACAATATGACGATGATCCTAATATCAAAATCGTCGCACTTACCATGTACATGGAGCATTGCGGCGCGGGACCGTCACAAACTGGCTATGAAGGGCAGCTGGAAGGCATTATTGAAGTCAAAAAAGAAAATCCTGACAACCTGCTGGTCTTTATGGGCATTGATCCGCGATGGAAAGGTACCGGTAGAGAATTGAAAGAGACCGTAGAACGGTATTTTGACACAAAAGTACAGGTAAGCGGCGGAAGGTCGGTTTATCCATTCGTAGGCCTGAAAATTTACCCAAGTCTTGGATTCTATGCTTTTGACGAGAAGCTAAAAGAAACATTTGAGTGGGCTGCGCAAAACGGTGTGCCGGTTCTGAGCCATTGCAGCTATCTGGGCGGGATTTACAATAACGACACGGCGTTTGTCAATGCAAGCCTGAACCCGTTCGATGTTTACTCCGGGCAGCGCTATTCTGAAAATTTTGGGCAAGGCACACCGCCTCCAACTCCTGATAATTCAGTGAATCGCCTTAAATGGATTTTAGGTCAAAATGATAACAATCGCAATCTGAATACCTGCTCCTACTTTCTGGAACCGGCCAGTTTTGATTCGCTTCTTGACTACTTTAATAAGAAAGGCACGCCATTAAAGATCTGCTTTGCGCATTTTGGGGGAGATAACCACGTGCTGGATGAAGCCAATGGAATTACTCCCAAAGAGCTCTTCGGCATGAAGCAGGAAAACTGGTGTTCACAGATTCAGGGACTTATCCAAAAATACCCCGGTGTCTATACGGATGTTTCTTTTACCGTCGGAAACCCAAAAACACATCCGATATTCTTTAAATATTTAGAAGACCTAATACTACAAAAACGAATGCTGTTCGGGACGGATTTCTTCATGACAGAGCGCCTACTACCTGAAAAAGATGATTATGCAACATTCAAAAAAGCTGCTTTGCAAAAGACTTTTGACAACAAAAATGCGTGGGAGATCATGGCTTCGGAAAATACCGAGTCGTTTTTGGAAAGCAAGTACTATTCCCTAACTCCAAACTAATACAACACAGTCACCGCCTGCTTGACCAAACTCATAATGTACTCCAGATTCGCGGCATCATTGACCCTGATTTCATAGGCGCCATTGCCCCAGTGCCCAATGTTCGAAACATCCCTGGACAGATGCTTAGGATCGTCCAAACTTCCAATTTTCAGATTGATCCAGAATTTCAGACTTGTTTTCAAGACAAGCACGTCGGCAAATACCTTTCCTTTCACCGTAAACCCGATTACCATTTTTTGGGGCTTGATCTCGATATCAGGTCCCAGGTTAAGGATCGCATTCTTAAAAGTCTCATACAGTTCGACCGTCTCGTCGCTCTTGCCCGACAAATGATCTTCTTCCGAGTAAGGTTTGATTTCTTTGGCGAGCTTGCCTATTTCCGAATCGTCACCCTTTTGCATTTGCTTAATGCTCGGCGCTGACCTGGACTTTTTGATCTGATCAATCGTGAGCAGATTATTCTCAAACTGCTTGATCTCCCAAAGCTCAATGCCCAGATCTTTGAAATTGGTCGACTGTTTCTGAAAGTCCGTAAAAGAGGGGGAAACGAATATGATCCGGCTCTGCGACCAGTCTATATCGGTTCGTTTAAGGCTTTCGCCATAGGCTTCGTTGTATTCCACAAGGAAGTCAGCCCGGTAATCCAGCATCAGATTGAGATACGAAACACCCTGATCCACCACGCTGTAATTTTGACTGCGCTTGTGTACGCTTCCCCAAAAATAGAGTGGTGATGAATTAGACAAATTTTCTAATTTTAATCTGCTATGAAGGGAAAAACGTTCACCGCGCGGCGTC
>NZ_JNJB01000017.1 GCF_000701505.1 Dyadobacter crusticola DSM 16708
CTTTGATGTCGAACCGGTCTTTGGCAACATCAAAAATAACCACGGCTTCCGCCGGTTTATGCTCCGCGGCAAGCAAAAGGTCGAAATCGAATGGGGACTGATCGCATTAGCCCAGAATCTAAGGAAAAGAGCAGCTTAGGAGCGCCCGTTTCTTGCTTTTTAAGCCGAAAACAGCCGATTAGCTTTGAATGGATCGATATCGCGTTTCAATTTCCACTCAGTTTAAAGCAAATGGACGAGGGTGCCTCGGCTAAAACTGAGACACCCTCTTTTCATTTTGTCAATACTCGTGAGGAAGAGTCACATTAATCCGTTCGTTCCAGGGTAATCCGTGCTGGTTGAGCAAATCCATGAACGGATCGGGATTCAACTCTTCTACATTATATACACCCGGTTTCATCCACTCTTCATTCGTCAGCATCAGCATTGCGCCGATCATTGCGGGAACTCCCGTTGTGTAGCTTACAGCCTGAGCGCGTACTTCGCGGTAGCATTCAGCGTGGTCACAGTTGTTCCACACGTAATAAGTCTTCTCTTCTCCATTTTCAATACCTTTAATCTGGCAGCCAATAGAAGTTTGTCCTGAATAATTCTCACCCAAACTATCCGGTGCAGGTAATACTGCTTTCAGGAATTCAAGCGGAACGATATCCATTCCCTGGAATTTGATAGGTTTAATACTCGTCATACCCACGTTTTCAAGCACATTCAAATGTGTAATGTAAGCCTGTCCGAATGTCATCCAGAAACGCGCGCGCTTTAAAGTCGGGAAGTTCTTTACCAGAGATTCAAGCTCCTCGTGGTAAAGCACATAGCTTTCTTTTGGGCCGATACCTGGATATTCAATCGGTTTGTGAATCGACATTGCTGGTATTTCAACCCACTCGCCGTTTTCCCAATATCTTCCTGGTTGTGTGATTTCCCGGATATTAATCTCCGGATTGAAGTTCGTTGCAAATGCTTTTCCGTGATCTCCTGCATTACAGTCGATAATATCCAGGTAATGCATTTCGTCGAAATGATGCTTATTGGCGTAAGCTGTAAAAACCTGCGTAACACCCGGGTCGAAACCGCAGCCCAGAACGGCCATTAAACCTGCTTCCCTGAAACGTTCCTGGTAAGCCCATTGCCAGCTGTATTCAAACTTCGCAACATCCTTAGGTTCGTAATTGGCAGTATCGAGGTAATGTACGCCGGTCGCCAGGCAAGCTTCCATGATCGTTAAATCCTGGTAAGGCAATGCCACGTTGATCAGTAGCTTAGGTTGAAAACGCTTGATCAAGAGCACCGTTTCCGCTACTATATCCGCATCTACCTGCGCAGTCTGGATAGTAACTCCGTGCATTTCCTGTATTTCAGCGGCAATTTTATCGCATTTGGCCTTGGTGCGGCTCGCAAGCAGGATTTCGGTAAAAACGTGGCTGTTCATCGCACATTTGTGAGCAACAACGCTTCCTACTCCACCCGCGCCAATAATTAGGACTTTCGACATTTTTCTATTTTTAGACTTGTCAGGATTGAAAAGGCCCGAGAAGTTGGTTCAAATTTTCGGCAAAGATAAAATGGCGAACCTATTTTTCAACTTAATTTGCGCTCATCAGCTTCATTACCTTTCCGTCGCTGTAATTCAAAAAGTAAACCTCCCCATTTAGATCCTGGCCGAAAGAAGAAATGAATCCCTGCTTTTCCAACAAAAGTGTATTCTCCTTCTTGGTATCACCATCCAATTCTAGCGCCCAGATCCGCCCGCTTACATAATCGCCGTAAATGTATTTGCCAGCCAGTGAGGGTACCGATTTTCCACGATATACATAGCCGCCCGTGATCGATTTATCGCCATTGCTCTGAGCATAATCATGGATCGGTTCCACCAAACCTTCTCTATTGCAATTAGAACCCGGATTGTAGCAATCCACACCCTCTTTCAACCGCCAGCCGTAATTGCCGCCTTTGGTAATAATATCAATTTCCTCCCGCTCATTCTGACCCACATCTCCTGCAAAAAGGCGGGTGTTTTCCAGGTCAAAACTGATCCGCCAGGGATTTCTGAGACCGTATGCATAAATCTCCGCCAGATTTCCCTGCGTATTCGCGGCAAATGGATTATCGGCTGGGATACCATAGTTGCCTTTTCCAGTTCCATTCACATCCACACGCAGGATTTTGCCCAGATAGCTTTTGAGGTTTTGTGCATTATTCTCCGGATCGCCGCCGCTGCCTCCGTCGCCGGTCGCTATATATAGCAAACCATCTTTTCCGAAATGCATTGAGCCTCCGTTGTGGTTACTGTAAGGTTGATTGAATGTAAACAGCACGACCTCACTCGCGGGGTCGGCCTGGTTGGTAGCAGGATTGGCTTTGTAGCGTGCGATCGTCGTCTTCAATGGACTTCCATTAGTATAATTCACAAAGAAAAATCCATTCGTTTTATAGTCAGGGTGAAATGCCAGACCCAGCAAGCCGCGCTCGCCGCCGGAGGTTACTTTGTTTTTAATATCCAAAAAAGCGCTGCTGCTTGCTACGGAGCTGGTGTTGGCGAAAGTTCTGATGGTACCTTCCTGCTCAATCACGTAAAAACGGCTGCTGTCGCCCGGTGCCTGGACGAGCTCAACAGGTAAGCTGAATTTCAATGCAGGGAATGCGTCAGCGGATTTGATTCCGCCTGCCGGGATTTCCGGGACTTCTTGCGTATCGGGCTCCTTGGAAGAGCACGCAAGCAATAAAAAGGCGAATAAAAACGTGTGAATCAGGTGCGATTTCATAGTCAGGACGTTGATGTTTGTTAAGTCAACGTCCTGTAAATGATTTTTGTTTTTAAAACACGCTTTAAATCAAATGTTCCCAGATCACATCGTACACATCAACCGCTTCAATCTCGCTTTTTGCAAGCGGCGAGTCGGTAATGCAGATCGGGTAATATTGGCGGGGAACGTTGATACTCCCGTGAGAACCTTTCACCAAGGTGGCATCCAGCGGAATTACGTCCATCAGGTACCTGAACCCCATTAACTTGCGGGCGAGCTTATAGCCGGCGCGTACTTTAATCAAAGGATTTTTCGGGTCCATAAACATTTCAACCGGGTCATATCCCGGCTTTCTATGGATATCGACCAAATGCGCATAGTCGGGCGCTTTGGCGTCGTCGAGCCAGTAATAGTAGGTAAACCAGCTGTCAGGTTTGGCCATTACCACCAGGTCGCCCGAGCGTTCGTGGTCAATATGGTAGGCTTTCTGCTCTTCTTTATTCAATACCAGATCAATGCCCGGCGTTTGTTTCAAAACCTTTACAACACGTTCCTGCACAGATTGATCATTAATATAAACGTGCGCGATCTGGTGATCAGCTGCGGCAAATGCTTTGGAAGCACCTGCGTCCAGCAGTTCATACCACCTTTCAGTCCGCACCGCAATGGTACCTTCGTTCCGCAGTATCCGGTTGATATGGATCGGGTTACTTACAGGATTGATCCCGTATTCAGAGAGCAAGACGATCTTCGCATTCTTGGATTTATAATGCGTCACCAGCTCTTTCACCAAATTGTCTATCTCACCCAGTTCTTTGCTGATCTTCGAGAAATCAGGACCGAACTTTTGAAGACAGTAATCCAGATGCGGTAGGTAAATCAGCGTAAGTGTCGGGTCGTGCTTTTTGTCAACCCAAATGGAAGAATCTGCAATCCATTTACTCGATTTGATATTCGCATTCGGGCCCCAGAAATTGAACAATGGAAATTGCCCCAATTCTTTTTGAAGCTCGTCGCGCAGCTCCGGAGGGTAAGCGTAGCAGTCAGGCGCTTTTACACCGTCGGCGTGGTATTGCGGCCTCGGAGTTACCGAAAAATCGGCGGTAGAATACATATTGTACCACCAGAACATTTTGGCGCAGGTGAAATGCGGGTCAATCCTTTTCGCAGCTTCCCAGATCTTTTCGCCTTTTACAAGCTTGTTAGACTGTTTCCAGAACTTTACTTCCGCATCTTCCCGGTCATACCAACCATTTCCCACAATCCCATTCTCGGCCGGCCATTTGCCAGTGATATAGGTACTCTGAGAAGTGGTGGTAACTGCGGGTAAAACGGGCTTTATAGGGGTTAACTGCCGGTCTTTGATGTATTTGGCCAAAAACGGAGTATGTTCTCCGATCAGGTTTGCACTTAGTCCGACGATGTCGATTACTACTGTTTTATTCATAACTCAATATTTTCTTCACCCACTCCAGTTCTCTCACGATCGACTCGCCAATGGGCTTCTGCATATCTTCCGGCAACACGCCCCAGGTATAAGTCTCGACTTCCAGGTAATCCGAAAATGCATTTTCCTTATGAATCCCGAGCGTTTTGATGATATCAGACTGGGTAGATTCGAGTACTCCGTAGGTATTTACAAAAAGTGGTACGTGAAAATGCACGCGCCATTCTTTTTGGGTTTCATTCCAATCGCTGAGCGCCTCTTTCAGGTCAGGATAACGGGTTTTGCTCTGGCCTTCATTCAATGCAACTACCTGGTGCAGATAAACAGGCTCGTCGAAAGTTTCGATCGCTTTGAGCTTAATCTCTCTCTCATTTTCAAAATTCACCTTCAAAGCGGAGCTCACCTGAATGCGGCCCACTTTGATCCCGACTTCATTTAAAGAATCGAGAATTTCCTGCGGATCTTCAAATCCAACCGCGGCGTGGCATATATCGTAACAAAGCTGAATGTGCCTCAAAACTGCTTCTGTGGCTTGCTGATTGGTAAACCCGTATTTGGCGCCGAGGTATTCTTCGGCTCTGAGTAACAGCGTTTTTTTATACCATTCAACAAAGTCAACGGTATTGTCAAGAATCCCGTCGGGTTCCGGTTCAATGTCGAGATGCAGGTATTTGCCGGTTTGTTTTTCAATGCTGATCAGCGTATCCAGCAATTCCAGAATGTGCGAGGTAGCTCTTGCTGTCGCTTTCTGTTTGTCCTCTTCGGTTTCCCACCAGTAACGGTAAGATAACGGCGGCGTTGAAACTCCGCCGTGCATTCCTTCCGGCAGCAGCTCTGCAAGTATGTTAAACAGCCTGACGGTATATTCAAGCCGGTCGATCGTGGTCCAGTCGGGCGCATGCACATCGTCTTTCACGACTACGTTATGAAACCCGCCGTAGGGAAATCCATTGATCACAAAAACATATATATCATTTTCCGAAAGCCAGCTTTTGAATTCCGCCAGCACCTCGGGTTTACTCAATTCAATAGAAGCTTCATTCGCCACGCGCAGGCCAAGTCCAAATGGTTGGTCTGGCGACAGCTGCTGCTTGATAAAAGGCAGATTGTCCCGCAGTGACTGAAAATGGTCAGCCCACTTTTCTCCCGGGTGGATGTTACTGCAGTAGGTTAAATGTCCGTAAGGCGTGATCATTATGCGTGGATTATTTTTGAACTTTCCAGATAATCAACCGATTGTGCGATGATATCCGCATCAAGCTCGTGTACCTCAACTCCTTTTCCGATTTTTTCAAGTAACATAATGGTCAGCCTGCCGCCGAGGTGCTCACGAAATTCGTGCAATCCGTTGCGCAGGTTGATCTTATCGTTCTCAGCCAGTTTGGAATGATATAATTCAAAACCCAGCTTGTTCAAAACGTCGAGAATGCGGGTCAGATCAGCTTCGGCGAGCATACCTATTTTAGTTGCATACACACAATCCAGTGCAATGCCGATTGCGACTGCTTCTCCGTGGCGAACCTGGAAATCAGTCAGGTACTCTAATTTATGCGCAGCCCAGTGACCGAAATCCAGCGGCCGGGAAGAGCCGAATTCAAAAGGATCGCCGCCTGCAATGTGATCCGTGTGCATTTCGGCACAGCGGTGGATCAGGTATGCCATTACTTCCTCGTCGCGACCGGCCAGTGCTTCTGCATTGGCTTCAATCCATTCAAAAAACGCTGCATCTTTGATCAGCGCGACCTTGATCGCCTCTGCAATACCAGCGCGCCAGTCCCTGTCGTCGAGTGTGCGCAGATAAGTAAGGTCATTGAAAACAGCCACGGGAGGCGCAAACGTGCCCAGGAAGTTCTTCTTTCCTCTGAAATTGATGCTGTTTTTGACACCAACCCCTGAATCATTTTGGGCTAAAACGGTAGTCGGAATGCGGATCAGCTTGATACCCCGGTGCGAAACCGCCGCAGCATAACCTACCAGATCGAGTATTGCGCCGCCGCCAATTCCGATAACGAATGAATGCCGGTCGATCCCATGTGCGTCCACGGCTTCTACCAGGCTTTCGAACAATGCAGGATCATTCTTGCAAGCTTCGCCGCCAGGTATGATCATGATGTTTGCAGCAAGCTGTACCTGAGGTATCGCTGTTGTAAAATAAGTTTTGATCTCCTCAGAAAGCGTCGGATGAAATGCGGCGAAACCTTCGTCGACAATCACCAATGCTTTTCTCTGAAAGCCTTCTTCCGAAAACCCGGTAAAAAAGTCTTTCAGCAAAGGATTATTTACATCGAATAAATGCTGTGTGAAATACACCGCATAGTTATATTCTATTTTGAAACGCTGTTGTATGGTTTGCATTGAAAAAGACATTGAATGCAATGTGGGTTTATTTTAATACTAAGTTACGGCGAAAACCCGCGCGAGCAGCATCGACAGCGGCAGTAGTGCAAGTACCGCCAATCCAAGCGGAAGCAGACCAAAAGCAACGCAGTAGGAGGCATTCATCACGATAAGCGAGATAACACCAGCTTTCACAGCTTTCCCGATCAGCGGACCAACCGGATTTTGAATCGCATTCCATAATGGACGGCCGATTAGCCAGGCATGCAACAAAACGAAAGGAATCGTGAACAATATATTTCCTTCCCGGCTAGCAATCGTCAGCTGGGCCGCCATCACGATCGCATAAAGCAGCGCAGCGATATACAACGTGCGCTTTTTGCCGCCATGCACTTCGTCCTGACTGATCATCGTAATTGCAAAAATGTAAGCAATGGGCAGCAGCGCAATCCAGCCGTATTGCTGAAAAGATGCGGGTATGACGCTCATTCCGAGAATCAGATTGGCTCCCCGGCACATACCCATTGTGAGCGGGCCCATGAATGCATGATGTTTCGCAAAGCGATTGTAAAGTACAGTCAGCATTGCAATAACAACGGCAATCAAGCCGCTTAATCCGCTGAATAGCGCCGCAAAGAGCATACCGAATACCAGCAAAGAAATGCCCAGAAAGGTAGCCGAAACCAGAGGTACTTTCCCGCTTGGGATTGGTCTTTCCGGCCGCTCGATACTATCCAGTTTGGCGTCGAAAACATCATTCATCACCACGCCGCCGCCGTACAGTCCCAGGGTAGAAGCTACCAGTAATGCTGGGGAGAAATCCGAAAAGGTGAATTGAGCTATCGCCAGGCCGGCAAGAATGTCGGCAATGGCGGTGACCAGGTTGGCCGGGCGCGTTAGTTGTAGATAGGGTTTGATGCTGCTCACGTTACCTGATCACTATGGAGTCTTTAACAGGAGCCGGCTGCTGCCCGCCTCTCAGAATGCTGTTTCCGTGAAACTTCGCAGTCTGGTCGATCTCGTAGCCATTTTCAAAATCACTCACGTCTATCTGTCCGCTTTTACCAAATGCATCGATCGCATTCTGGTAAGTTACTTGCCGGATCGCTTCGTCTGAAATCCCTTTCATTTTCATCAATGCGGCTGTTTTCGGAATGGCGAGCGGATCAGAGATACCCCAGTCGGCAGCGGAGTTGACCATAATGCGTTCAGGTCCGTATTGTTCCACTACTTTCACCATTCTCTCATTTCCCATTTTGGTAAACGGATAAATCGTGAATGCAGCCCAGAAGCCCTGGTCGAGCACACTCTTCACTGTTTCTTCATTGTTATGGTCCACGATCACCCACGACGGGTCAAGGCCGTGTTCAATTGCAATCGCCATGGAACGCTCGGTACCTTTCTTCTTATCCCGGTGCGGTGTGTGAATTTGTACCGGCAGCTTTGCTTCTTTTGCCAGTTCAAGTTGCAGTCTGTAATACTTTTCCTCAGCAGGAGTTTGATCATCAAAACCGATTTCACCAACTCCCACGACGCCTTCTTTGTATATATATAACGGCAAAATCTCCATTACCTGCTCGGCCAGCGGCTCATTATTGGCTTCGCGGGAGTTCAAGCCCATTGTACAATAATGCTTGATCCCGAACTGCGAAGAGCGGAATCTCTCCCAACCAACCAAGCTGCTGTAATAATCTTTAAAGCTCGAAAGCCCAGTACGCGGCTGACCAACCCAGAATGCGGGCTCGATCAATGCAACAATCCCGGCCTGGTGCATTGCCTGGTAATCGTCGGTGGTGCGGGAAACCATGTGGATATGCGGATCAAAAAAACGCATTCCTTTGATCAAATCACGGTAATCGTTCCAGGCAATATCCCGGTGCGCAGTTGCTGTCTCTTCGCTTTCTTCGAAGTGCGAAGGATTGGGCGCGTTTTCATTGTGGTTTAGGCACATAATTAGGAATGTTCAAGTTCGGTCCAGGTCAGTTCACCTGATCTGACAGATTTTTCGAGATCTGTATATTTGGCCAGAAGGTATTTCGCATTCTGCAAAGAAGATTCGAAGCATGCTAATGCAGCGGCTTTCTGGTCTTCCTTGTTCTCTGATTCAAAAAGGTGCTGCATATCGGCAAGCAAAGTCGGGTTCATGAATTTACCAACCAGTCGCCAAACCTGCGGAGCTACCCTGCGGCCGGCTGCCCAGCGTTCGTGCGCAAAATCGGATAACGTCAGTGCCAACTTTTCATTGGCGCGGTTTTCCAGTCCCTCGATCAAATGAATAGGTTTATCATTAAAAATCGTCTTCAATACCAGTTGGTTCCAGGCCAGTTCATTGAAATACTTTTCGGGATAAGGATTGTGCAGTGCAATTGCATCAAACACAAAACCCATATTGGAGCGCACCGCGTCGGTGGCCTTGAAAAGCCACTGATCGGGATAGGAGAGCAGCGGCAATGCGGAGTACAATGCAACCAGCTCGTTCATTTCGGCAGTATCGAACAGAGTTTCAATGTTCTTGACGTACTCACTCTTATCTGAGGGATCGAGCTGGGTAAGCAGCCACACGCGGCTCAGGCGAACAAGCGACCATTTATTCACTGAAAAGCCAGGTATCTCCATATTAAGCGACCATTTTTCGTCTCCGGATACCGCTACTATTTTCTTTGCAAGAAAGCGGGGAGCTGCTACGAAAGCCGTCATTAATTCCAGAGGCGCAGCAGATCCTTTTTGCTGTAACCATTCAGATTCCGCAGCAGAAGTGTTCCTGCCTATTATCTCCCAAAGCTTATGCTTAACTATGTCAGACATTTTTTTAAAGGAAAACTGACTTGCATGCCAGCAGGCAAAATCAGTAAGGTTTCGGGTTGTTTTAGTATAAATGTTTATTTCGCTTTATAAAGTTTCCCTAACAACTATTATAACGGTTTGATGTGGCTGGAAAACTCGCTTTGGGCGTTTTGAGCTTCAATTTTAATCAAAAACTAATGCAGCAATGCTGATAAAAATCAGTTTCAAAAATCAAACTCTTTGATCTCCGGATCATTCAGAAGTCGCCGGGTGAGCTCGTTGTGGTTCTTCTCGGAACCCTGTAATGTCCAGCTTCCGGTTATTTTATCTCCAACCCGGCTTTGTTCGCCAAGTAATATACTCATATCGAGTTTCTTGAATAAATCTTCATATACTTTGAGGGATTGTTGCTGGTAAATGCACACCAGCCGGTAGTTGCGGATCTGACTTTTCTTGCGAATGAACTTCTGAACAGGCGCAAGGATCACCAGCGACATTCCTGAAATCACAAAACAAGCGAAAGT
Organism: Dyadobacter crusticola DSM 16708; assembly: GCF_000701505.1. GTDB lineage: Bacteria > Bacteroidota > Bacteroidia > Cytophagales > Spirosomataceae > Dyadobacter > Dyadobacter crusticola. The sequence goes on from NZ_JNJB01000017.1 coordinate 9,837, forward strand.
TGCCTCATAGTAACCAGCCCCGATCCCCATTCCGACTGCGGCGGTAACCCACACAATGGCGGCGGTGGTAATTCCAACTACACGGTTATTTTCGCGGAAGATAATGCCAGCGCCGATGAAGCCGATACCTGTAACAATGTTGGCAGCAATCCTGCCGGCATCAGAGCTGACCCTGATAGACAGGATCGTAAAAAGGGTGGAGCCCACTGCGATCAAAATCATGGTGCGCAGCCCGGCAGACTTGCTGCGGTATTCGCGCTCAGCACCGATAATTGCGCCAAGGAAGAAGGATAAAAGCAGTTTATAAATGTCTTCCGCAAGGAATTCCATGCAAGCGTAATTTACGTGTTAACAACAAAAAGCCGGAAAGATGCTAATCTCCCCGGCTCGCAAACTTACATAACTAATCTATCACGCGCTGCCAGTTTTTCTTTCAACCCAGTGGATCAACTTTTCCGCTTCTTCGATTCCAAGCTTTGCCAATGCGGCACTTCTTGCGCCATCGTATGCCATATCCAGGTGAAGTACCTGGTAAGCGGTCATAAAGGAATTGAGCATTTTCTTGTCAGCCTGCGAAAGATGCTGTTTATACCAGTCCACATCCTTTCTGCCGCGCGTTTTCTTTCCGAAAATTTCATCAAGAACCAGCAAAATACCCGTATAGGCAGTGTGTCCGGCCATTTTCACGTACTTAGGATCCTGGAAGTACCCATCTTCTTTACGCGCCTTTTCACTCAAAATCTGCTTTGCATTCGCCAGATAGCGTCTTGCTTCTTCAATAGAATGGGAGGTGTTTTCTTTTATAAGTGTATGTTCAGTTTTTTTTCAAATATAGCAAAATGGCAACGCTCAGCTATTCATAATCTCCTCGATCTCATCCGCTTCCAGAGGAATATCCTCCATTAAATCAATATTGCCGGTTTCGGTGATCAGAATATCGTTTTCTAAACGGATACCTAAGCCTTCTTCACGGATGTAAATGCCTGGCTCACAGGTGAAGACCATGCCTGGCTCAAAGCGGCGGTATTTGTTTCCTACATCGTGAATGTCGAGACCGAGGAAATGCGAGGTACCGTGCGGGAAGTACTTTTTGTAAGCCGGCCAGTCAGGATCTTGTTTTTCAATTGCTTCCTTCGTTAGTAAACCAAGTCCGATCAGCTCGCTTTCCATAACTTTACCTACTTCGCGGTGGTATTCGTCCCAGATATTACCACTCACCAGCATTCCCTTTGCCGCTTTAAATACGCGCAGTACAGCATCATATACTTCGCGCTGCCTTTTGGTAAAGCGGCCATTAACAGGAATACTCCGGGTGAGGTCGGCGCCGTAATTGGCATATTCGGCGGCAACATCGAGTAGTAGAATGTCGCCGTCTTTACAAGGCTGGTTATTCTGAATGTAATGCAAAACACAAGCATTAGCCCCCGATGCAATAATGGGCTGGTAAGAAAAACCTTTGGAACGTTTTCGGATAAATTCGTGAACAAGCTCAGCCTCGATCTCGAATTCCTGCACCCCGGGCTTTACAAATTTCAGTACGCGCTCAAAACCCGCTTTTGTAATCTCACAAGCCTTTTGAAGTAGTTCCACTTCTATCGGATGTTTCGTCGCGCGCAGCTGGTGCATCAGCGGCGCGATTCGCAGGAGCGTATGCAGCGGATACTTTTCCCTAAAGTCTCGCACGAAACGCGCATCGCGGCTTTGTACCTGCGAGTCGTGACGGGTATGTTCGTTGGTATTCAGGTAAACATTCTCAGCTTCGAAAATGATGTTCCCGAATACAGTTTCAAACTGGTGCGTCCAGAAGATCGACTGAATACCGGTTACTTCTTTTGCCTGTTCCTTCGTTAGCTTTTCACCTTCCCAAACCGCGATCAGCTCATTTGTTTCACGTAAAAACAACACTTCCCGGAATTTTGGATCGGGATGGTCCGGGAAAATGAGCAGCATCGTTTCTTCCTGGTCCGCGCCGGTGAGGTAGAACAGGTCAGTGTTTTGTTTGAAGCCCATTGTACCATCTGCATTGGTTGGCATAATGTCATTTGAATTCAAAATGGCGAGTGATTTTGGCTTCATCAACTGGGTCAGACGGCGGCGGTTTTCTATAAACAGGGTTTTGTCAATACGGTCGTAGCGCATGGTCGGTTATTTTTTGTAACTCTAATTTAATTTGTAAAATTACGTTTAACTTGTTCTTTCCTTGAGGATACCAAATAAAGAATACCTAACTGATTTTCGTTCATGAAAAGATTGCTTCTGATTGCATTTGTCCTGATACCTGTTGCTTTAACTGCATCTCCCAAATATTGGATTTATCTGAAAAACAAAGATCTGGGAGCATCGCCCGCAGTATCCCGGCAAACAATGGAATGTCGGCAGATGCTGGGTTTGGTAAGATCTGACGAAACCGACTTACCTGTACGGACAGATTACGAGCAAGCTTTGAAGGCGCATTCGGTAAATATCATCAACCGTTCGAAATGGTTGAATGCAGTATCAGCAGTGCTCACCAGCGAGCAGGCAATGAAAGTGCGGGAATTGGACTTTGTGAAGGAAGTGGTTCCCATTGATCCTGGTTTTTACGTTGCCAAAACCCAGCCCATTGAAAAAGCACAAATGGCGCCGGTAATGTCACAGGTACAAGCCAGCGCATTCCTGAAAGAAGGCATTACTGCGAAAGATGTGACCATCGGCGTTATTGATGCAGGCTTTTACGGAGCCGACTCGTCACTTTCACTTACACAGGTTTTTTCCAACAAAAGAATACTCGCAATTCGGGATTATGTAAAGCCGGGCCGCCCGGGGGAATTGCTTTTCAGCACTGCCGAAAGTTTTTCGGATATGCACGGTACCGAAGTAATGGCGGCGATTGCCGGTGTGGACTTCCAGGATGAAATCCAGTACGGAATGGCTACCAATGCAAAATTCTATCTGGCCCGCACGGATTATTCCATGCGTGAATACCGCGGCGAAGAAGACAACTGGATCGCTGCAATGGAATGGATGGACAGCCTGGGTGTACGGCTGATCAATACTTCTCTGGGTTATGCCAAAGGTTTCTCAGATCCGAAAGAAAACTATATACCCTCACAAATGGATGGTAAGACGAGCGCAATTACCCGCGCCGCCCAAATTGCGTCCGATAAAAAAGGTATTATGCTGATCGTTTCGGCCGGCAATGAAGGAGATGATAAAAGCTGGGGGATTGTATCAGCGCCAGCGGATGCAAAGGGAGTTCTTTCGGTTGGGGCGACCAATGGAAAGCTCTGGAACAGGATCGGGTACAGCAGTGTAGGGCCGGAGTTTTTACCTTATGTAAAACCGAATGTATCCTGCTTTTCATTGTACGGTACTTCACTTTCGGCGCCTGTGATTACCGGTTTTGCTGCCTGCCTTTTACAGGCGAATCCGAAGCTTACCAACAAGGAGCTGATCTCGTTGATCGAGAAATCCTCACATTTATATCCCTACGGAAACAATTTTGTTGGATACGGCGTACCCCAAGCGTCGCGTGCGCTCGCCTTAGCAAAAGCACCTTACCTGCCCGACAATGCAAAATTGATCAAGGCAAAAGGTCGCAGCTGCGATGTGGAAGTGTCCAGCTCTGATTCGCTGGTGGCCGTTTACCGGAAGAAAACGAATAAAGACGTTTTGTCTCAGCAGGTTGCCAAGGTCCAAAATGGAAAAGTGTCCCTCAAACGTCAGAATGGGGAACACTTTACAACTATTGACCTGAAAGACAATGTGATCGAAGTAGAATGGGACTAATGTGATTTGCGGAGACGCGCTTCTTCAAGGTCGAGCTCTCTTTCTTTTATTCTGATCAATTCATCTGCGCAGGCTCTTTCCCTGCGCAGTTTTATTATCTCGCCACGCTTCACTTCTATGATTTCTAGCAGCATCTTCCGGTATTTACGGATTGCGCTTCTATTGGAATCATCATTGGAATGCAGGAATTTGCTGTCTGCCATTTCTATAATCTTCTCATAGCGTTCTTTTAAAAGCCGGAAAGGCTCGAACTCAGCAATTTCCCCGTCGTAGTTGGATTTCATATAGTCCAGACTGACCGTAGCAAGCCGCGAGTTCATCATTGCATTCTGCTCTTCCATATTCTCGCCATCGTCTTCGATTTTCAGCCATCGGATGATCAACGGAAGGCTAAGTCCCTGCAATACAAGTGTAAAGAGTATTACCACAAACGTAATAAACAGGAATAGGTTACGATGCGGGAAAGCTGCGCCGCTGATCGTCAATGGAATTGCAAGTGCAGACGCCAGAGATACAACACCCCGCATCCCGCTCCATGCTACAATGAAAACGGGCTGCCATTTCGGCCTGGGTTCGCCTTCCCGGATAGACCTGAACAGCATACGAGGCAGATAGGTGGCCGGAAATACCCAGATAATACGGATCATGATCGTGAGCACGCTGATAATCACAGCGTAGGAAATTACTTCTGTGACCGTATAGCAGTCGAGGCCGAGCATTACCTCGGGCAATTGCAGACCGATCAGGATAAATACAATGCCGTTGAGCAGGAATATGACCGTTTCCCAAACATAGTTGGTCTGCATTCGGGACTGGTAGGTAAAGAGCTCGTGAGAGCGGAAGCTGAGAAAGAGCCCGCCACTTACCACCGACAAAACGCCGGAGTAGTGATAGTGCTCAGCCGCAATGTACATCAGGTAAGGAGATATGAATGTAAGCGCAGTGTCAATGCTGGGGGTAGTTGGGAAAAACCGGTGTACGACGTACAAAACGTGCGCGATCGCCAGGCCGATTAACACGCCCATTACTGCGACCATCAGGAAATCGACACCCGCTTTCCAGAATACAAACTGGCCCGAAGCAACTGTTGCGAGTGCCACACGGAAAACGATCAGGGAGGATGCGTCGTTTACCAGACTCTCGCCTTCCAGGATAGTCACCACTCTTTTTGGCACTTTCAAACCTTGCAAAACAGAAGTAGCTGCTACCGCGTCAGGTGGAGAGATAATCCCGCCGAGTACGAAGCCCATTGCCAATGTAAATCCAGGGATCAATGCATTTGAAACATAAGCTACGGCGGTGGCGGTAAAGAAAACAAGTCCGAATGCGAGCAGGGAAATCGGTCTTTTCGCAGCCCAGAAATCTTTCCATGAAGTGTTCCAGGCCGCACTGTAAAGCAGGGGAGGAAGGAATATCAGAAATACCCAGTCGGGCGCCAGTTCAAGTATTGGCATGCCGGGGATAAAGCTGATTATCAAACCGGCAATTACCAGGAATATAGGATATGAGACACCAATTTTTTCGCTTACCATCGTAAGCATTGCGACCACAAAAAGCAGGGATATGATGAGGAGTAGATTGTCGTGAATCATATTAAGAAATAGAGGTTCGGGGATATAAAAGTATGCATTTCATTCGTTTATCATTATGAAACTTTTGCGTGTGGTCGAACACGCAATTTGAATTTTTGGTTTTACATTAGCAGAAAAATTACAGTTTTGTTTATCTTTATTGCCTCAGTTTATGTCGAATCTGTGGCAGTATACTTAAAAAATCAAATTTTCGGTAAATCTATCACCTAATCCCTATTAACAATGAGTACTTCTCGAAGAGATGTCCTGAAAATGGCGGGAATGGCGTTCGCTGGTAGCGCGCTTCCAGCCGTTACGATCCTGAACCCCAACCGTGCTTTTGGCGGTGTCAACAGCGAAACTTTGAAGATCGGTTTGATTGGTTGCGGCGGTCGCGGATCAGGTGCTGCTAATCAGGCTTTGAAAGCTGATCCTAATGTTGTTCTTCACGCAGTTGGAGATATTTTCAAAGATAAAATGGACTCCTCTCTTGCTAACCTGACCAAAATTCACGGTCCAAAGGTTAAAGTAGAGGAAGGTAATAAGTTTATCGGGTTTGATGCATATAAAAAAGTCCTGGAATCAGGTGTGGATGTAGTGCTTCTAGCAACTCCTCCTCACTTCCGTCCGGAGCATTTGACCGCAGCTATCAATGCAGGCAAGCACGTATTCTGCGAAAAGCCGGTAGCAGTAGATGCGCCGGGCGTACGTAAAGTGCTTGATGCGGCGAAATTGGCAAAACAGAAAAACCTTTCTCTGATGTCGGGTTTCTGCTGGCGCTACCACGAGCCGAAGCGTGCAAGCTTTGCAAGAATCCTCGACGGTGCAGTAGGGGATATCACAGCGATTTATAACACTTATGATACCGGTACACTCTGGTCGTTCCCCCGTGTAGCGGGCTGGTCCGATGCAGAATATGTATTGCGTAACTGGACGTACTATACCTGGCTTGCCGGTGACCACATCGTGGAGCAGGCTGTACACAGTATCGATATGATGTCGTGGGCAATGGGTGGTAAGCTGCCGGTTTCGGCGGTAGGTACAGGCGGTCGCCAGGTACGTACTGACTCGCTGTTCGGAAATATCTTCGACCACTTCTCGGTTGTTTACGATTACGACAATGGCGTAAAAGGCTTCCACCATTCGAGACAGCAGGCTAACTGCGAAAACAGCTATCTCGTACAAACACTGGGTACAAAAGGAAGCGCGATGGTAAACTGCGCGCGGAACGTACACGAAATCACGGGAGCTAATCCTTGGAAATATGAAGGTGTTCAGAACGATATGTACCAGACTGAGCACAACGAGCTATTTGCTTCTATCCGTAGCGGCAAGCTGATCAACGACGGAGAATTTATGGCGCACAGCACCCTGATCGCGATCATGGGTAGAATGGCATCTTACACAGGCAAACGCGTAACCTGGAATGATGCGATGAACTCATCTGAAAAGCTGGGTCCTGATACTTACAGCTTCGATATGAAACCTCCCGTTGTGGAAGTTGCTAAACCAGGTATCACTGCATTCTCCTGATATTTCATGCAGCGTAGAGAATTTCTCAAAAGTGCGGCCGTAGCTACCTCAGCTATGGCCGTTACTTCATCTGTGGTGTCCGGTGCGGCATTGCAGACTGCACCTTTGGCCAAACCCATGATCAAGAAAAGTCTGAAATGGGGGATGGTGAAAGAAGATTTGTCAGTAATGGACAAATTTAAATTGCTTAAAGACCTTGGTTACGACGGCGTAGAGCTCGATTCTCCCGACGAAAAACTGACAATGAAGGAGATCCTGGCAGCCCGCGATAAAACGGGACTGGAGCTTCCGGGGACAGTTAATTCCATGCACTGGAAACTCCCGCTTTCCGATCCGGATCCTAAAAAGCGCGAGGAATGCGTGAAGTCCATTGAGAAGGCATTGATTGATACCAAAGCAATGGGCGGTACCACTGTTTTGGTGGTGCCCGGTGTTGTGAATGCGACAACTACTTATGCCGAAGCTTACGAACGTTCGCAAAAGGAAATCAGGAAACTGCTTCCTGTTGCTGAAAAAACGGGCGTGAAAATCGCATTTGAAAATGTTTGGAACCAGTTTCTGCTGAGTCCGTTGGAAGCTGCCCGTTTTGTAGACGAGTTCAAGCACCCGATGGTAGGCTGGTATTTTGATGTAGGCAATGTGCTGCGTTACAGCTGGCCGGTTTCGTGGATCGAAGCGCTGGACAAACGTATATTGAAGCTCGACCTGAAAGAATTCAGCTTTAAAAAGCAAAACGAACTGGGTCTTTGGAAAGGGTTTGATGTAGAATTCATGGAAGGTGACTGCAACTGGGCCGAAGTGAACAAAGCATTGACCAAGATCGGTTACTCAGGCTGGGCTTCTGCCGAAGTCGCAGGCGGCGACAGAAAACGCCTGCTTACGATCCGTGAGAAAATGGACGAGGTATTTAAAGCCTGATTTACAGGTGTTACAAATCATGTTTAAAGCCTGGCTTATGCCGGGCTTTTTGCTTTCTGATTGAAATTAAAAACCTCTCGCTCTGGTGTTGGAAAGTACTGGTAAAGTGTTAATCTTGCGGTACTTCAGCTCTATCTCACACTATCATGTATTCAGAATTTATTACCTCCCTATCAGGTATTCTTCCTATCAGCGAACAGGTTTGTACGCAGTTTATCCACAAGATGAAGTTTGTCAATGTGCTAAGAGGCAGTTTACTGCTTTCTGAGGGGGATGTATGTGACAAGCTTTGGTTTGTCAGGTGCGGATTGGTGAGAGGATACCAGCTCGTTGATAAGCAGGACGGTACTTTGGGGGATATCACGGAATGGTTTGCTAAGGAAAACGACTTTTTCCATTCCGCCGCCAGCTTCGTAAATCAGATCCCCGCCCGTGAATACATTGAAGTGCTCGAACCCTCCAAGCTGATTTACATTTCACGGCATGATCTGTACCAGCTTTACCACGATTTCCCGGAAATCTGCTGCCTGGGCCGCATTATTGCGGAACGAACTGCGCTTGTACAAAGTGAGCTGCTCCGCGAAATGCGCGTTTTATCCGCACCTCAAAAGTTTGAAGCTTTTCGGATACGCTCCAAAGAACTAGTCGCCCGCGTTCCTCAAAAATACATCGCTTCTTACCTCGGCATTTCCGAGAACTACGTCAGCAAGCTCAAAGCGAAATACTGAATTTTCTGGGTTTTTGTAGGTCGAAAAGCTGGGTTTTCCCAGAATTGATGTCCCAAACTCTCTATTTATTTGTATAAAAACATCAACAAATATGAAGAGAGCAAGTCAATTACTTGGGTGGACAATCTATGTCCTTTTCTGCACAATCATCTCCGCCCGCGGGCAGCCTACACAGGGCGTCGCAAAAGCCAAAGAATACATTGATCAGGAAGTACAGCGGCATCGATGGGAATTCAATGTGAATGCGGGTAATTTGTTCAAACTTGGCAGGTCAGGAACCTACCAGTATTACTATTCGATCAAGCGCAATTCACATGCGAGCACTAACGGTAAAGGGAGAGCCTGGCGATTTGCATTGAGCCCACAGATTGGTGGACACAAACAACTATATCCTGGTGATACGTCAACCCTCGGCCAGTGGGATCGCAACAACTACGATATCAAACCTATGTTTGTAATTGGACATGAGTGGCAAAGATCTCATGGGAGAACTACACTGTTCGGAGGGGTTGACTTTGGTGGGTTAATTCGTTTGAGCAAAGGCACTGCTTACAATGTGATATCGAAATGGGATAGTAATGTTCGTGGCAGACTAATCACTAAATCTCATACAAGTTTGGTTTGGCTGTCCAGCTTCTTGGGTGTTAAGCTCTATCTAAACCACCGAGTTTCGGTATCCATCGAAAGTCACATCCAATTTCAATACTATATAACCGGTTTGAGGACCTCATTTGAAGATCAGTTTATTTCCAGAAACCTGCTGATCTGGAAAGGTATAGAACCTCTGCCATGTTATCTAATCAACCTCAGTTATAACCTTTAAGCAAACGGCTTTATGAAAGCAATTTCTAAAATCCTGGGCACCATATTCTTACTACTTGGATCACTTAACATTTATGCAGCTACCAATCCGATTGTTAGAATCAAGGGATATCAGGCAAGCTCGATCCACGATGGAATTAATTTCTTCAACTTAAATCCGAGTAATGCCAGTTATTCTAATCAATATAAGTACGACGCTCTTATAGAATTTGCAGATGAGAGTACCATACCTAAGACCGCTGCAGTGAGCTATGAATGGATTCCGGTAGGAGGCACTGTGATAAATGGAAAGAATTCTAGTCAGTTGACAATCACTTGGGATAATACGAAAAACTACAATAATGGTATTCCGAGCAAATCTTTACGTCTGAAAGTAACCTTCAAGTGGACACCACAGGGAGGGTCAGAGCAAACACAGGATATTCTTAGTCGACTCGCGAATGATGCAGCACTTGCCCAACCTATTGAAGTTAAATACATTAGTGAACCAACATCTTTGTCCTTCAATGGTTCAACAGTCGGCAACAACAGCTCATTGCAGTATGCATGCGGCGCAGGACAGAAAACGATTTCCGTCCCTGCGGTAGTTACCGATCCTAATGCGCCTGTCACGTATTACTTCTATTATCCCGCTGGCTGGTCAGGCCCGGCGAGCTCGACTGTGCCGTCAGTGACAGTGAACACGCATGTGAATGCAGCAGGGAAAATTACAGTAGAAGCAAAACGAAACGATACCGATAATTTCAGGACTAAGATTACAATCAACATCACAAGACCCACGCCAACCAAGCCCGTTATCAACTCCCCAGACATCCTTCTCTGTGCGCCGAAGATAATAACCGCCAGCGCAAACAATGCAACCAGCTACACCTGGTCAACAACCGGCGGCGTAACGGCTACTCCGCAAGTTAATACCAGCTCTGCGCAGATTACCGGCGTGTCTGACGGAACCGTAAAGGTAGCCGCAGTTTCATCGGTTTGTGCGATGACTTCTGCATTTAGTTCGCCAATTAATGTCAAGCGCAGTGCGCCGAAACCCGCTTCGTTACTGGTCACTGCTAATGGCGGCGGCTCGCCGGATTTTATGTGTAATGGAGCTGGCGTGATGCTAAATGCGTACACTTCTGAGCCGGGCACCGTTTTCGGACAATGGAAAGCGAGTGATCCTGCAAATACGATACTGAATGGAAATGGTGGTTCCGCTTACTTCAACTCCTACGTTAATAATTGTTACGGAATTGATATCGTGGTAAGTAACTGTTTTGGGACGGTTCAGAAAGGAATCACCATTTGCGTCGATAATTGCGCGAAGCCCAATCCCATTTACGCGATTTATCCCAATCCGGCGAGCGACTTTATTAATATCGCATTTGGCGAAGCAGATTCAGTAGAGCTGCCTGAGTTTATCAATATTACGAGCGAAAGGGAAGAAAAAGCGATACGGTCTCTTATTGTGGCAGAGCAAGATCTAAATGACAACGTACTCAGGGTGCCGGTATCTGATCTGCCAAGAGGTGTATATTACTTTGTATTTGTCTACAAAAACAGCCTGCCGAAAAGCACGCGCGTCTTGTTAGAATAGCGCATTCAATATCAAGTCAGTTTTCCTCAACTCGATGTTCCTCACTTCTTCACCTTATACCGCGTTCTCGCGTAGTGCCTGATTGTTGAGATCTTCAATTGGCCCTGGTCAATCTTCACCAGTTTGTATTCTTTGAACTCGCCTTTTTTGTCCAGGAAACCAATAATGCAGGATTGCTTCTCTTTTCCTTTCTGAATCTCGACTGTTGGCATAATCCCGAAATTGGGCACCTTCAATGTATCCTCCACATCAAGCGCTTTGTACGTCATCTTGATCAGGAAGTCGAACGTCGCTTTTGTTTCGTAAACCTCAACTGCGAACTTAAAGTCATTCAGCGGATCTTCTACTTTTTCGCTGTAAGTGGCAACCGGCAGCTTCTCAACTTCCGTGCGTTCAAGGGCAATTGTGTCATTTACTACTTTTTCGCCGCCATTGCCCGTGCTGCCTGAATCAGTTTGTCCGTTGCACGCGTACAGTATTACCAGGACAAGTAGGTAACAATACTTCATGGAAAATTGAGGTTTGGTTTGAGATGAGTTCCTGCTTTGCAATATACTTTTGTTATTTGCATTAAATGCAATATTTTACTTACTGCATTGTAAACAAAACATTACCAAACCTGCCTCTTTCCCCGGATTTTAACCATGGCATTGAACTATATTTTTGTCGGCTTCTTCGTCGTAGCCTTTGTAATCGCCTTCCTGAAATTTATTCTCACCGGCGATGTACAGACTTTCAAGGAGGTGACGGAAGGAATGCTGAAAATGGCCGAAGTAGCGGTAATGGATATTGCGCTGCCGCTTACCGGGGTGATGACATTCTTTTTAGGGATTTTGAATGTGGGTGAAAAGGCGGGGATTATTAACCAGCTGGCGCGGATTATCGGTCCGTTCTTTAACAAGCTTTTTCCAGAAGTACCGGAAGACCATCCCGCGCACGGACAGATGATCATGAATTTCTCGGCTAACTTCCTGGGCCTGGATAATGCAGCTACTCCCTTTGGACTCAGGGCAATGCAAAGCCTGCAGGAGCTAAACCCGGTCAAAGACACTGCTTCCAATGCACAGATCATGTTTCTTGTACTGCATACTTCCGGTTTGCAGATCATCCCGCTCTCCATTATTGCGCAGCGGGCAATTCTGGGCGCTGAAAGTCCGTCGGATGTTTTTATTCCCTGTGTGGTAGGTACTTATATTACTACGGTGGTAGCAATGATCATTACGGCCGCCTGGCAGAAGATCAATCTCTTCAATCGCACTATCCTGCTCTGGCTCGGGTCGATCACTGCATTTCTTGCATTTATGCTCTGGTACCTTTCGGGTTTGCCCAAAGAACAAATTGAAAAAATCTCCATTTTCGTAGGTAACTCTGTGCTGCTCGCTGTGATCGCAGGATTTTTGGGTGTGGCTTTGTACAAAAAAATCAATGTATTTGAGTCTTTTATCGATGGCGCGAAAGCGGGTTTTACGACTACTGTCACCATTATTCCCTATCTGGTAGGATTGCTGGTGGCGATCAGTGCATTCCGGGCTTGTGGGGCAATGGACTATTTAATTGACGGTTTGAAGTACCTTTTTTCACTGACCGGAATGAACACGGATTTTACGGATGCTTTGCCCGTTGCATTGATGAAACCACTGAGCGGCAGCGGCGCGCGTGCATTGATGATCGATGCAATGAAGGAATTCGGGCCGGACTCTTTCGTCGGCAGACTGGTATGTATTTTCCAGGGATCAGCTGATACAACATTATATATCGTTGCATTATACTTTGGCTCGGTTGGTATCAAGAACACCAGGTATGCGATTGTGGCCGGTTTGATTGCTGATTTCGTCGGAGTACTTGCCGGGATCTGGCTTGGATACTTATTTTTTCACTGATAATAAGACTTTTTGGTTATTACCCTTTTACACTTATATGCAACCGTCCGTCCAAAATGGATGGTTGTTTTTTATGCTAAACGCTAATATTGATCAACTAACTCTGGACGGCCCATGTTAAAATCGTTACGAAATTCCGCACTATCGTTCTTCCTCGTTTGTGCAATTGTTCCAGTTGAAGCTACCTTCGCGCAAAAAGATGTAAATCAGCCTGCTAACACTTATTCTCTTGAAGATTGCATTCGCATCGCGCTTGAAACCAATCCGCAGATCAAACAATCAGAGCTGACGGTCCAATCCAACGATAACATTTACCAGCAATCCAAATGGCAGCGCTGGCCGAGTATCAGTTTCAGTGCCGGACAAGGTTTTAGCTTTGGTCGTAACATTGACCCGTTTACCAACCAGTTTGTCCAGCAGAATATCAGCTCCAACAACTACCAGCTCGGCGGTCAGATTACCCTTTTTAATGGTTTTCAGATCAAAAACAATATCAAATTCAACAATGCGAATTACCAGGCCAGCGCCAAGGACCTGGACGCTACGCGGAACGATATCATGCTGAATGTGTCGCTGGCTTATCTGCAGGTAATTACCAATCAGGAACTGATCGACGTAGCGCAGTTACAGGTAAATGCGTCGCAATTGCAGGTAGACCGGACTGCGAAGCTGGTAGAAGCAGGTACCCTCGCTGAAAGCAACCTGCTCGATCTGAAAGCCCAGCTTGCCAATGATGAGCTTACACTGGTAAATGCACAGAATAACCTCGAAACTGCCAAGCTGAATTTGAAACAATTCATGAATATGCCCGGCAGCGAGCAGATCAATGTGGTTAAAATTGAAGTAAAAGACCCGACTTTGCAGGCTTATGATGCCACGATCCAGGAGATTTATGAAACTGCATTGAACAACCTTCCCCAAATGAAAGCCGCAAACCTGCGCATCGAAGCAGCAAAAACAAATGTGGATCTTGCACGCGGAGCAGGAATGCCCTCGCTGACATTGAGCGGAGGTGTTTATACCACATTTTCCAGTGCCGCTCCTAAGGAAAGGTTTGTTTCCGATGGTTCGGGAGAGTCTATCACCGAGGTAGTATCTCAAACTGATTATATCATATATAACGGGGAGCAGTTACCCATTGTGCAGCAGGTGAAAACATCGAACGGCGCATTGCGGACCTTTACTTACCTGGACCAGTTGAACTTTAACAGAAACTCGGCGATAAACCTGAACCTGAACATTCCAATTTTTACAAACTTCCGGGTCAAATACAACGTTGCGAATGCCAAGATCCAGCAGAAAACCTACGAATACCAGGCGCAGCAAGTCCAGCTGACAATCCGCAAGAACGTGGAGCAGGCATATATTGATATGACCAATGCGGCCAAGCGGTATTCCGCCACGGCAAACCAGGTAAGAGCATTACAGGAAACATTCCGCGTTTCGCAGGTGCGTTTTGATGTAGGCGCAATCAACTCAGTTGAGTTCAACATTGCCAAAGCCAATCTCGACCGGGCAAATGGCAACCTTGTCCAGACCAAATACGATTATGTTTTCAGGACCAAAATCCTGGACTTCTATATGAACCGCCCGCTTTCAGATTTCTGATCGCGTTACTCTCCCATTCCACAATCAACCATTAATTGTAATCTAAAATAGCATGGCACGTAAATCTTCAAAACGAATCTGGTGGATTACAGCTGGTCTTGTCCTACTTCTCGCTGTCGGTCTCTTCGGGGCTAAAAAGGCGGGATACATCGGCAAGCCAAAAACCACAGAGGTTGAATATGCAACTGTGGGGAAATCGGATATTGTGGAGCGCGTGACTGCGTCGGGGAAAGTGCAGCCCGAAGTGGAAGTAAAATTAAGTCCTGACGTTTCTGGTGAGATCATCAGTCTGAATGTTGCAGAGGGCGATTCGGTAGTGAAAGGTCAGCTCCTTTTGAAAATCCGCCCTGACAACTATGAGTCACTGATGGCCCGCGCGCAGGCAGCGGTGAATTCCAGCAAAGCCAATTATGAGCAAACCAAAGCAATGGTAGCCCAGGCCGAAGCGAGATTGATCCAGGCCAAAGCCAATTTTGAAAGAAACAAAAAGCTTTACAGCGACAAGGTAATATCGGCCGCAGACTTCGAGCAGTTCTCTTCGACTTTCGGGGTAGCCCAGCAGGATGTAGAATCCGCCAAGGCAAATGTATCAGCCGCGTTGTTTAACATCAAAAGCGCTGAGGCAGGCTTACGAGATGCAGCTGAAAACCTTCGCAAAACAAGCATTTTTGCGCCGGTGAGCGGGATTATTTCCCTTCTGAATGTAGAAGCCGGCGAGCGCGTTGTGGGAACTTCTCAAATGGCGGGTACCGA
Organism: Dyadobacter crusticola DSM 16708; assembly: GCF_000701505.1. GTDB lineage: Bacteria > Bacteroidota > Bacteroidia > Cytophagales > Spirosomataceae > Dyadobacter > Dyadobacter crusticola. The sequence continues at coordinate 25,000 of NZ_JNJB01000017.1, forward strand.
AATGATGCGCATTGCCAATTTAGCAAATATGGAAGTGCGGGTAAATGTTAACGAAAACGACATTGTGCGCGTTTCGCTGGGCGATACTGCCGAAATCGACGTGGATGCATACAGTGCATCAGGTCGGAAATTCAAGGGAGTAGTGAAGGAAATTGCCAACACAGCAGCCGGACTTGCATCTGCATCGAGCACATCGGCAGCAAGTACTTCGGCCGACGCAGTAACTGAATTTGAAGTGAAAGTAAAGATCCTGAATGATTCATTTAGTGACCTGATGGGGTCCCGCTCCAAAAAATCTTATCCTTTCAAGCCCGGAATGACGGCCTCAGTGGATATCATCACCGATCGCAAAAACGGGGTAATTTCTGTACCGATTGCTGCTGTGACAACGCGTTCCAACACGCCGCCGGCTGGCTCGCCCGCAGGGCCACCGCAGGAAAACGAAGGCGCAGAAGAAAACAGTAACAAGCCGAAAAAGGAAGTTGTTATTAAGGAAGTTGTGTTTCTGGACGTAAATGGAAAAGCTGAAATGCGGGAAGTGAAAACCGGTATCAGCGACTTTGAAAATATCGAAATTTTGTCCGGACTGAAAGCAGGCGACAGGATCATATCGGGGCCGTACATAGCGGTATCGAAAAATCTGAACAATGGTGATCTCGTCGAGAAAAAGAAAGAGGAGGTGAAAAAAGACGAAAAAAAATCAAATGAAAACGGGAACTGATACGTTCTAAAAAAGTAATAAGTTCGATTTAGTTTAGGTTAAAAAGGAAAATCCTTGCGGCTTTGCTGCAAGGATTTTTTATTTTGACCCGGAAACTTCCCATTTTTAAGCGCTGGCTGCCGATATTTGCTTTATTACATGGCACCTGTTTTGAAGCGTTTCTTTCATGAGTATCTCAAATGGAGTTAAAATAGCCGTCATAGGCGGAGGCAGCTGGGCCACTGCGCTGATCAAGATTTTGTGCGAACAAAATAACGTGCAGATCAGGTGGTGGCTCCGCAATCAGAAGGATATCGATCACATCCGCAAGTACCACCATAATCCGAGCTACCTCAGCGACGTGGTGCTGCAACCCCGGAAAATCAAGGTTTTTGAGAAAACAACAGATGCAGTTAAAGGAGCTGATTACGTGATCCTGGCTGTACCTGCGGCTTTTATAGAAGACGCACTGCACGATTTGACATTAAAACATCTGCAAGGCAAACGCATCGTTTCTGCGATCAAGGGTATGATCCCCGGACAAAATATACTGATCACCGACTGGGCTTCGGAACGGTTCGGGATCAACTTGAATGATACTTGCGTGATCGCCGGTCCGTGTCACGCCGAGGAAGTGGCGCTGGAAAAACAATCCTATCTGTCTATCGCTTCTACCGAATGTCCGGCGGCTGAGGATTTTGCCAAATTGATGACCTGCCGGTACGTAGCGGCCAATCCGTTAGACGATCTGTACGGGGTGGAATATGCCGCCATTATGAAAAACATCGTTGCGCTTGCCTGTGGAATCACCCACGGACTTGGTTACGGTGATAACTTCCAGGCTGTACTGGTTTCTAATGCAATGCAGGAAATCGGCAATCTGGTTACTGCACTGGACAAGCGCGAGCGTAACCTGAGCTCTTCCGCCTACCTCGGCGACCTGCTTGTTACCGCTTATTCGCAGTTCAGCCGCAACAGGCTTTTTGGAAATATGATCGGGCGCGGATATAGCGTAAAAGCTGCCCAGCTGGAAATGAAAATGATCGCAGAAGGATACTACGCCACGAAAAGCATTTTTGAGATCAATAAGCTTTTTCAGGTTAATCTGCCCATTACGCACGCAGTTTACAGGATCTTGTATGAAGAGCAAGCACCGGGGCTGGTGATGGATGATCTTAAGAAATTACTCAAGTAAGTAGCCTGATCCGGCTTCGTGCCGGTATCTTTTCTACCATTCTTACACCATAATTCATCATGCGGATCAAACAAAATGTTGCTACGGGCATCAAAACTGCTCTTTTATTTGGAACAATATTGCTGACTTCCTGTAATTCCAACAAAACCAACAGCGCCGATGGAGCGGCGGCTGATACACTTGCGTCAGAAAAGGAATTTGTCTTCGGCGACAATCGTCCTTTTGCCCAATGTCACGCTTCTACGCTGGTGCGGCTCAATAATGGCGAGTTTCTGATTGCCTGGTTTGGGGGAACGGAGGAGAAGAATCCCGATGTAGGTATCTGGCTGTCAAAAGGTCGGCCAGGTAAATGGAGCACTCCGGTGGAAGTAGCCAAGATCCGCGAAGACGCGCATTGGAATCCTGTTTTGCAAAAAACGGCGGATGGTAAGGTTTACCTGTATTTCAAAGTAGGAAAAGAGATTGCACACTGGGAAACCTGGGTTAAAACTTCCGACGATAATGGAAACACCTGGTCAGAAGCGTATGAGCTGGTGAAAGGCGACAGGGGTGGGAGAGGTCCTGTGAAAAACAAGCTGATCGAATTATCAAATGGCGACTGGCTGGCCGGCTCTTCCAATGAAGTGAACCGCTGGGAGGTATTTGTCGACAGAAGTACCGACAAAGGAAAAACCTGGAAAGCAAGCCCGTATTTCAAAATTGATACAACAGAAATTAAAGGCAAGGGCGCAATCCAGCCCACTTTGTGGGAATCCCAACCTGGTAGTATTCACATGCTGGTGCGCACTACCGGAGGTGTAATAGGGAGAAGTGACTCCAAAGATCTGGGTAAAACCTGGTCTGAAATCAAAAAAACTAGCCTTCCAAATCCGAATAGTGGAATCGACCTGGCTAAGCTGACCGACGGTACTTTGGTGCTGGCCTACAATCCCGACGATGAAAACTGGGGTTCGCGGTCGCCGCTGTCGCTTATTCTCTCTTATGATAATGGCAAAAATTGGACGGACAAAACGGATATCGCCACTGGTAAAAAGGAAGATGAATATTCCTATCCGGCGATCATCAGCTTCGGCGATTCTGTGGCAGTTACCTATACTTATAACCGCCAGAAGATTGCTTTCTGGTCGGGAAGCAAAAAGGATATTATAGAGCTGGCCAAGAAGAAGAAAAACTAGTATCCCATCAAATCCAGGTCGTAAGATTCGAACATCTCGACTTTCTTACCCATTTTCTTTTGGATGATCTTAAAATGGTGTACATCTTCGGGGCAGATCAGCGAAATGGCCTGTCCCGAAGCTTCCGCCCTTCCCGTCCTGCCGATCCGGTGTACATAATCTTTGGGAGAGCGGGGGAGTTCGAAATTGATCACGTAAGGAAGGAATTGAATGTCAATTCCCCGGGCTACCAAATCTGTCGCTACCAGCACAGTTAATTTTCCTGATTTAAACTTGTTCAAAGCCTCGGTGCGCGCGCCCTGGCTTTTTTTACTGTGCATTGCCATCGCCTGAATGCCGTTTTTATTCAGCTTGTCGACTAGATTGTCCGCAGTTCTCGTCGCGGAGACGAATACCAGGACCTGCTGCATTGCCTGGGTTTTGATGAGATATCTCAGTAATGGACCTCGGCGGTCAGGATCTACGAAATAGGCTGTTTGCTTGATCTGGTCAATGTTCTGCTCTTCTTCTGCAATTTCAATGCGGACGGGATCTTTGAGCTGTGTTTTGTTAATCTGGTCAATTTCATCGCCAAGCGTCGCTGAGAACAGAATGCTTTGTCGGTTTTTAGGAAGCAAAAAGAAGATATCCTTCATCTCGTCCGCGAAACCCAGGTTCAGCATTTTGTCGGCTTCATCCAAAACGAGGATTTGAGTCTGCGAAATATTGAGCGCCTTGTAGGAAAGCAGATCGAGCAGCCTGCCAGGCGTGGCGACAAGGATTTCTACTCCCTGCAAGCCGATCATTTGCGGATTAATCGAAACCCCGCCGTAAACCGCCATTGTCTTTACTTTCCTGGGCAGCCTTTCTCCGAAAGTTTGAAAAACAACACCAACCTGCACCGCCAGCTCCCGCGTTGGCACCAGTATCAATGCAGAAATGTGCCGGTTTGCGGCAGCTGGTTTATTTTGAAATAACTCAAGAATGGGTAATACGAAACTGGCTGTCTTTCCGGAACCCGTTTTCGCAATGCCGAGAACATCATTTCCTTTCAAAATAGCCGGAATAGCAGCTTCCTGAATCGGGTAAGGTTGAGTATAATTCTGTTCAGCAATTGTTTTTAGTAATGGTTCAGACAAGCCAAGTGTTTCGAAAGACATAAGTATTCAGCCAGTTAATCGATTTTTTAAAAAGAGGGTAAAGATACCATTACCTGCAAACATATTGGTCAAAACGTCTGCCGCGAAATGATATCCAGTATCACAAACATATATTCCTGATCACATGTCTTACAATCGCCGGGAGTTTTTACAGCAGTTAGGTTTAGGAGCGCTGCAGTTAGGTGTTTTAAGTTCAATCCCCGCAAATTCCTGGGCCGGCGCGCTTTCCTACGGCCAGTTACCCCGCAGTTCACCTGAATCCCAGGGCGTTTCGGGCAAAGGTATCCTCGACTTTGTGAATGCAGTCGAAGCTGAGAAGTTGAACTTACACAGTCTGATGATCCTGCGGCAGGGAAAAGTTGTAGCCGAAGGCTGGTGGGCTCCGTATAATCCTGAACTGAGACATACCCTTTATTCTTTGAGCAAAAGCTTTACTTCCACGGCGATTGGGCTGGCTGTTGCAGAGGGAAAGCTGAAAGCCGATGACAAGGTAGTTTCCTTTTTTCCGGACGAAAAACCTGCTACGATCAGCGGGAATCTGGCGGCAATGCGGGTGAAAGACTTGCTAAGTATGTCGACCGGTCACGATAAGGATACCACTGCTTCGGTGAGGGAATCGAAAGAGAAAAGCTGGGTGAAATCGTTTCTTGCATTACCGGTGGAGCACGCGCCAGGTACCCACTTCGTATACAATAGCGGTGCTACTTACATGCTTTCCGCAATCATCCAGAAGCTGACCGGACAAACTTTATTACAATATTTGAAACCACGGCTGTTTGATCCTCTGGTGATTGAAGGGGCGGATTGGGAGGTAGATCCGAATGGGATTAACACAGGCGGCTGGGGGTTGCGGGTCAAGACAGAAGATATCGCGAAGTTCGGCCAGCTGTACCTGCAAAAAGGAGAATGGAATGGAAAACAGCTTATTCCGGCAGCCTGGGTTGAAGAAGCGACGCGCTCGCACATTCAATCCAAAGGTGGATCGCGCCCGCAGGCTGAAAACGACTGGCTGCAAGGATACGGGTACCAGTTCTGGCGATGCCGGAATGGAGCCTACCGGGGCGACGGCGCTTACGGGCAATATTGCATTGTAATGCCCAAACAAGATATGGTGGTAGCAATCACCAGTGAAACCGGCAATATGCAGGCAATTCTGGATCATGTCTGGAACCACATTCTTAATGCTGTAAAAGATGGCGGCGTGCCTTCCGGGAAAGAGGAACAAGCGCAGCTGCAAAAGAAATTAACCAGCCTTGCGCTCCCGCAAACAGCCGGTAAACCTACTTCTGAGCTGGCAGGCAGCAAAGCTGAAGAGAAGAGTTTCAGCATTGCCGAAAATAGTTTGAAGATCAGTAAGGTATCTTTTGATTTCGACAAAGGCTGGTGTCTTTTCAGGCTGAAAGATGATCGGGGCGAGCACCTGGTTGTGAATGGATTGGGAAGCTGGAAAATAGGGTTGACAGACTTGTCTACCATGCCGCTGAAATTGGTACTAACCCCGGTACCCGGCGAAACGGAGACCAAAGTCGCCTGCAATGGGGCGTGGGTTGACGATAGTACCTTCGAAATGACGTGGCGGTTTATAGAAACTGCGCATTACGATACTGTCCGGTGCAAGTTTGAGGGTGAAAATGTGCAGATCGAGTTTAAAAGAAGTTTAGCAATACTTGGCAATACCAAAGACCAGCGCCCGGTACTGACGGGCAAAATGCTGGCTTAATCCTGTTTTTAACCAAAAACCATTTATGAAAAAGAACATTATCGTTACGTTTTTGCTTGTTCTGGCTGCATTCACTTCGCAGGCTCAAAAGTTCAGACCGCTGGATAAGAGTCCGCGTGATATCGCCTACTTCCCCGACCATTTTGCCCACGACCGGAAAGATGGTGAAAAGGCGCTTGTTAAGGTAAGTTACAGCCGGCCGGCCTTAAAAGGCAGAGAGGCATTTGGCAAACTGGAAGCTTACGGGAAAGTGTGGAGAACCGGTGCGGACGAAGCGACGGAGATCAAGTTTTATCAGGATGCAACATTTGGCGGGAAGAAAGTGAAAGCGGGTACTTACTCACTTTTTACGATACCGGGCGAGAAAGAATGGACTGTGATCCTCAGCACCGATCTCGATTACTGGGGCGCTTACAAATATAAAGAGGGGAGCGATGTATTGCGGGTAACTGCGACCCCCAAAGCTGCCGCCGAGCCGATTGAGAATTTCTCCATTGTTTTTGAGAAAGTGTCTGATACTTCGGCAAAGATGTTCATGGGTTGGGACAAGACTGTAGTTGAAGTGCCGGTTACGTTTTAGCCTTCGCTGCATATTGGCATAGTTCTTTGCCTTGTTTGTATTTACAATCAAGCCAAGAGGAAGATGGACGATATAAATGATAGTATTCAGGCGTTTTTTGAGGAATATGAAAAACGATTTGAAGAAGGTTTGGCAGGAAATGCAGTTGCAGAAGATACCGCAGAAGCTTTCTCCGAGTTTTTCGTTGAGGCAAGCCCGGCAGGGGTATCAGGCGGGAAAAATGACGCGCAGTTTTTGGAGGCTGTTCCAAAAAGATATGAATACTATCGGTCGATAGGGATCAGCAAAATGGAGATCAGGCAGGTAGATATCACCGAGCTCGATGATCTGCATTATCTCGTGGATGTGCGCTGGCAATCATTTTATGTCAAAGATGAAGCGGAGGGTTCCATTGAATTCAGTACGATTTACTTCCTGCAACATCTAAATGGCACGCTGAAAATATTCGCATTTATCACCGGAGACGAGCAACGCGTTTTAAGACAGAGTGGACTGATATAGATTTTTGCTGGCATTATTATTGCAAAGGCAGGTTGAAGGTTGAAAAACCGCAACCTGCTTTTTTTGCTAAAAACCAAACCAGTATGAACATTAAAAAACTCGCCGCGATATATCTCATGGCTGCATTTACTGTGGCCGGATGCAACAGTAAAGTTAGTGATAAGGAAAAGGAGGAAGCTGCGCAGGCTGGGCCCGACTCAGCTGAAACTGAAACAGGCAGTCTGACTTTGCCAGCCCCATTTACAACAGAATCTGTTGAAAACCGCCCTGAAGAAGCAGGCTGGCCAGAAGGTAAAATGCCAGTGGCTCCCGCGGGATTTGTGGTTACCAAGTATGCAGATAAGTTCGATAGTCCGCGATGGACTTACCAGGCGCCGAATGGCGATGTATTCGTGGCGGAGTCAAGTACCAAGAAAAGCGCCGACAGGATTACCATTCTTCGTGATGTTAACAAGGACGGAAAGCCGGAAATCAGGGAGATATTCATGGAAAAGTTGAATAAGCCGCTCGGAATGCTTGTGTTGAACAACTACTTCTATGTAGCTAATACCGACGGTGTTTTCAGGTATGCTTACAAGCCGGGGGATACAAAAATCACCAGCAAAGGTGAAAAGATCGTTGAGTTGCCAGCGGGCGGTTACAATAACCACTGGACAAGAAACCTGCTTGCGAATGCAGACGGATCAAAAATTTACATTTCAGTAGGTTCGGCCAGTAATGTAGCTGAACACGGGATTGACGAAGAAAAAAGAAGGGCTAATATCCTGGAAGTAAATCCGGACGGAAGCGGGGAGAGAGTTTATGCAAGCGGATTGAGAAACCCGGTCGGGATGGATTGGGCGCCTGGCAGCAATGTGTTGTGGACTGCGGTAAATGAAAGAGATAAATTAGGGGACGACCTCGTGCCTGACTATGTAACCAGCGTGAAGGAAGGTGGATTCTACGGCTGGCCGTATGCTTATTTTGGCCAGAATGAAGACCCGAGAAGAAAAGGAGAGCGGCCTGATCTTGTTAAAAAGACCATTGTGCCGGACGTTCCAGTTGGCTCACACACTGCTTCGCTTGGTTTAGCTTTCTATGACAAAGCAAAATTTCCGGCCAAGTACCAGAATGGCGCATTTGTAGGGCAGCACGGATCCTGGAACCGTTCAAAGATTTCGGGATACAAAGTGGTTTTTATTCCATTCAAAGGCGGCAAACCTGCCGGAGAGCCTGAGGATTTTTTAACCGGGTTTGTTGAAAGCGAAAAGAAAGTATATGGTCGCCCGGTGGGGGTCACTGTACTGGAAGATGGTTCAATGCTGGTTAACGATGATTCGGGTAATACGATCTGGCGCGTAGCCAGCAAATAATAGGCATCACGTAACTAGTGCAGCGGCCGGGTTCTGAACCTGGCCGCTTTTTTGTTTTCTAAAGATAAGTCTTGAAAAGTTTGGATAATTATACCGATCGGTATAATTTTGTTTCATCAACACAAAATGATAATGAGCAAGGCAGAACGGACACGGCAGTATATCATCGAAAAAACGGCACCAATTTTCAATGTGAAAGGTTTTGCCGGGACTTCTTTGAATGATATGATCAATGCGACCGGACTGACCAAAGGCAGCATTTACGGTAATTTCGAAAACAAAGATGATGTGGCACTGGCCGCATTTGACCATAACATCAAATGCATGTTCGCGGCGATTTCCACTGAAATGGACAAAAAAGACACTTTCAAGGAAAAGCTGATGGTGTATGCAGATGTTTACGAGAATTTTTTCCAACACCCTTTCCCTGCCGGCGGCTGCCCGATCCTGAATACATCTACGGAAGCCGACGATACTCACCCGGAGTTAAAACAAAGAGCCGCAGCAGCTATTAACAACTGGACAAACGCGATATCAAACCTGATCAAAAAGGGCATCGCCACAAACGAGTTCAATGCAAAGGTGGATCCCGACGAGGCAGCGATCAGTATCGTTGCATTGATCGAAGGCGGTATTATGATTGGTAAGGTGACTGGAAAACTAAATTACCGGAATGCGATTATGAAGTCTGTCAAGAAAATGATCGAGGATTTGGAATAAAAAATTTTGCCTAAAAATATACCGATCGGTATATAATATTTAACAATTAGCATGTAAAACAATGAAGACTACAGGAAACACTATTCTGATCACAGGAGGAAGTGCCGGTATTGGCTTTGAGATAGCAAAAGTTTTTTCAGAAAACGGGAACAAGGTTATCATCACCGGCAGGGACGAGGCGCGACTTGCCAAGGCTGCGTCACAGCTCAAAAATGCGACGCCAATTGTATCCGATATCTCCGATAAAAATGCTATTGCTGCTCTCGTAAATCGTGTCGCAGCCGATTTTCCGGAATTGAATGTGGTGATCAACAATGCAGGCCGCGCATTTTATTACAAGCTGGATGGTGACCAGGATGCAGCTTCCATTGCGGAAGAGGAAATGCTGACCAACTATTTATCCGTAATCCGGTTGAACCAGGCGCTGTTGCCAACCCTGAAAAACGCGCCTGACGCAGCGATTGTAAATGTATCGAGCATTGCCGCGATTGCGGCAAACCACCAGCTTGCCACTTACGCTGCAAGCAAAGCTGCGCTGCATTCTTATTCCCAGTCACTGCGCATTACGCTGGCCGGTAGTTCTGTCAAAGTATTCGAGCTGATGCCGCCTCTTGTCAACACGGAATTTTCGCAGGAAATCGGTGGCGCAAATGGTATCCCGCCTAAGGAAGTTGCGGACGAACTTTTCAATGCATTTGAAACAGAGACATTTGAAGTGCGCGTGGGGAACACAGAGTCGCTGTATCAATTATACCTGAGCTCGCCAGGCGAGGCGCTGCGGGCGATGAATCCGGATGTGAAATTCTGATCGGGCCGGTGCAGGCATTCTTTAATAAACAGGATAAAGTGGCTGAATTATGAGACAGAAAATAGCTTTCGCATTGGTACTGGGCATCATTACGACGGGTGTGATTTCGTTTACTTTGATTTCCGTAAATATTGGATTTGTTGCCAATTTTTTGGTGATTTGGCTGAAATCTTGGAGCATGGCCTACGTGATTGTTGTCCCTGTGATACTGATTTTAGGCCCGCGGGTGCAGAAGCTCGTGTCGGTTATGTTCAAAGATGCAGTGACTGAGGAGTTTGACTGATCAGCTCCGCAGTTGTCGAAAACGTTTCAAATTTTTATGAAAAGAGTAGTTGTTACAGGAATGGGAGTGATTTCTCCCCTGGGGAATTCGGTGGGCGAATTCTGGGAAAATATTGTGAATGGCAAAAGCGGTGCGGCTACCATTACGAAATTAGATGTTTCCAAGTTTAAAACGAGATTCGGCTGTGAGGTCCGGGACTTTAATCCGGAAGAATTCATCGAGAAAAAGGAGCTTAAAAAATACGATCTGCATACCCAGTACGCGATTGCTGCTTCCGATATGGCGATCAAAGATGCTGCACTGGATTTTGAAGCAATGGATATTACAGACCGCTACGATGTAGGTGTGATCTGGGCAACGGGAAATGGCGGAATGGGTACGTTTGAAGACCAGCTGCTCGAATTCCATGCATCGAACGGAGTACCTCGTTTCAGTCCGTTCTTTATTCCAAAGATGATTGTGGATATCGCCGCAGGTGTGATTTCGATCCGCCACAAGCTGCACGGTCCCAATTATTGTACCGTATCTGCCTGCGCATCTTCCAACACCGCATTAATCGCCGCCTTTGATACCATCAGAATGGACAAGGCGAAAGTGATGGTGGCTGGCGGTTCGGAAGCTGCCATTATTTATTCGGCACTCGGCGGTTTTGGCGCCGCACAGGCACTTTCCAAGCGAAACGACGATCCTGCAACCGCCTCGCGGCCATTCGACAAAGACCGTGATGGATTTGTAATGGGCGAAGGTGCAGCCGCATTGATCCTGGAAGATCTTGAATTTGCGGTTGCCAGAGGTGCAAAGATTTATGCTGAAATTGTGGGTGGTGGAATGGCGGCCGATGCTTACCATCTTACCGGAACTCCGCCCGACGGAATGGGTGCTGCGCTCGGAATGCGGAAAGCATTGAAAGAGGCAGGTATCACGCCCGACAAGATCGACTATGTGAATGCCCACGCCACGTCCACCGGACTGGGGGATATGAGCGAGCTGAACGGGATCAAGGAAGTTTTCGGCGATCACCCGGTTGCGATCAGTGCCACCAAATCTATGACCGGACACTTACTTGGAGCCGCAGGTGCGGTAGAAAGTATTGTCTGTGCGCTCTCTGTTCAAAATGATATTATTCCGGGAACAATCAACACTCAAAACCTGGATGAACACGTGCCCGAAGGGTTGAATATCATTCTTGGAGAATCAGTGAAACAGACTGTCAACTATGCGCTGAACAATACCTTTGGTTTCGGCGGCCACACAGCAACGTCCATTTTCAAGAAATACACTGCTTAGAAGTTAATCCATTAACTCCGTAAGTACCTCAACTACCCCGTTTTCATCGTTGCTTTTGGCGATGAAACGGGCTATTTTTTTGATGTCCGGATGTGCATTCGCCATCGCGTAGGAATATTCCGCTTTTGTAAGCATTTCAAGATCATTCAAGTAGTCGCCGAACGCCATTGTTTGTTCCGGCGTGATGTTGAATTTCTCCTGCAAAACCTCCATTGCGCGTCCTTTATTGGCTTTCTTGTCGGAAATGTCCAGCCAGATCGGGCCCGAGACTTTGACCTTCAATACATCTTCGTACTTCTTGTAATGCGGGTAACTATTAGCCTCTGACCCTGCCAGGTCGCATACGGTGAATTTGAGAAACTGGTCATCTTTTACTTCGAGCAGATCTTCAACGATCTCGTATCTTTCAAAGTAAAGTTTCAGATGATCTATAAACTCCTGATCGTCATTTTCAACATACGCTTTTTTCTTTCCGCAAATAATCGGGTAGGTATTCGGAATGCCGCGTGAAACGGTGACCAGCTCTCTTACCAGCTCCGGATCAGTAGCCTGAACGTGGATTTCTTCATCTTTGTAAACAACATAACTTCCATTCTCCGCTGCGAAAATGACCTCGTCACAAACTTGCGCCAGCGTTTTTGTAAGATTGAAATACTGCCGCCCGCTTGCTGCTACAAAAATGATCCCGCGTTCTTTGATCTTTCTGAAAATGGGGTAAAAAGACTCGTGCAGTTCATGTTTAGAGTTCAAAAGCGTACCGTCCATATCGGTCGCAATCAACTTAATATCAGAAAAATTCATACCGGTTTCAATGTGTTTACCTGATCAATGAAGGTAATTGTACCGGCTTAGGTTCCAGTCCGACTTTGTTTTTTAGAAAAGGCGGTACTGAACGCCAAGTCTGATCACGTCCATGTAAGCTCTCGGATTGCCGCCGTCGTAATTTCCCATCCAATTTTTCAGCCCGTAAGAATATCCTGCAGTTAAGCTCAGTTTGTCTGAGCCCACTTCCAATTGTAATCTCGGCCTGAAATCAAGTCCCGGAATGATATCGGTGTTATCATAATATCTCTTAAAAACATCTGGTGCCGTATGTTTATGGTAACTATCGAGCCCGATCCCGAAATCTGCACCGGCTGAGAGCCCGATGTGTAAGTCGTCCTTTACATTAAACTGGTAACCTGCATGCGGGAATATATTCGCAAAATGGTTGTAGCTCACGCTCTTGCCGCCGGCGATTTGCATGATCATATCGTCCAGCTGTAATTCTTCTATGGTCGCTTTCGTCCTTAAAAGCTCATAACCCAGATCGAGCCCGAGCAGTACATTGCTTTTAAATTGTTTTTGAAGCACAAGCCCGGCCCCGTAGGAAACCGCATTCTTTGCGCCAAACGAGTTTGCAGAACTCCCTTCGCACCTGCAAAACGGTCCTCCCGTGCGAATCGAAGTAGTTTTAACAGCCGATACTCCGCGAAACGAGCCCAGGCCGCCATTGAGATAAACAGACAATGAAGTTTTTTGCGCTAATGCAGGTTGCAGGAGAAAAGGAAAGAGGAGCAGGTAGATCAGTTTCATCGGGTTAGTTTTAAGTGGTTACAAAAACATGAGTTACTCAGCGCGGGAATGGTTGGAATAACCGGAAACTAATATCGCGAGGCATGAAGGACAATTTTCCACGAGAGCGAAACCTGCATTCTTTTTTTACTGTTGAAAAACTACCGGTGTTCTCCGGCTGACTTTTTTGTTGCATGAAATTTTCAAAATACTACCTAGCGGCCTTCATTTCCTTTGTGATCTGGGGGTTTTTCAGTTTAGCGCTCAAACCGCTTGCCGCCTACGCTTCGCTTGATATCCTTTTCTACCGCGTTTTTCTTTGTGCGGTGATCATGGCAGTGATCAGTTTCTTTGTCAGAGTGAAGGTTTTGAAGGAAAATGTCAGGCTGCTCCGCGCATTACCTGCGAAACAGCGGTTCCGGGCTGTGTGGCTTACATTGCTGGGAGGTATATTGCTGACAGCCAACTGGTTTTTTTTCATTTACGTGATGAACCACATCAGCATCAAAGCCGCTTCGTTCGCTTACCTGGTTTGTCCGATTATGACGACCGTAATCGCCTACTTTGTGCTGAGCGAGAAGTTGAGCAAGTGGCAATGGGTCGCTGTCGGATTAAGTATTTTTAGTTGTTTGTTGCTGTCTTTCAATAATATAGCAGATATAGCTTACAGTTTGATCGTAGCAGGATCTTACGCACTTTACCTGGTCAGTCAGCGGAAGAATATCGGACTGGATAAATTCCTGGTGTTAACCGTTCAGATCCTGTTTTCAGCGTTACTCCTGCTGCCATTTTATCCGGCATACAGCGAAGGTATCCCTACCGAAGTATCGTTTTATGCATTGATTTTTGTAATTGCGGTCCTGTTTACGATCGTGCCGCTTTACCTGAATCTGTACGCATTGCAAGGCGTAACTTCCTCTACAATGGGCATTTTGCTTTACATTAACCCGCTGATGAACTTCGCAATCGCATTGTTATATTATCACGAAAACATCAATTCCATTCAGATCATCGGCTACTCACTGATCCTGGTTTCCATTGTTGTTTTCAATGAAAGGTTCATCTTCGGGCGGCGGCGGACTGCGCTGGTTTAAGGTTTTTGGTAAACCTGCGATTGAATAAACTTTTGATACCAAAATGCGGTGAAAAGCGTGCGGTAACCTGCACCTTTGAAAAGAGAGACCGTGTCAGGAAGCTGACTTGCTTCTACTTCGGAAAATAATTTGAAAAACAGGTACATTGATTTGAGCAGCCACGTCTTCCATGACAGGCTGCTTTTTTTATCAATATAAAAATCTGTAAAAAGCCACTTTCCACCAGGATGAAGCAATTCGTCGAGCTTTTGAAAAACCCGGTCTGCTTTCTCCTGCTTGAAGTTGTCAAAGAGAAAAGCTGTAATAATTACATCGAAATGCATTGTTGAATGATAATCCTCAATTGCTGCATGCACAAATGCGACTGCGTTTTTGCCTGCGTGCCGCTTTTCGGCTTTGCGGATCATTTTCTCTGAAATCTCCACATAAGTAATGTGCAGTCCGGCCGGGTACCTTTTCGCAATCGCTTCCAGGATACCACCGGTACCGCCTCCCGCGATCAGGATTTTTGCATTCTCTGGAATGTAAGGAATAAGTGCCTGCTGCGCCTGAACTTGCGCATTCCGGAATACAATCCTGCTCAATGGATCGTAAATCCAGGCGACTCGGTCGTAGTTGTTTTTCACGTTTCAGAAGGTTTTAGTTTGTGAAAAAGCTTCCGGCAATGCCACAAATGGCTTTTACCAACAGTAATCCGTCGATAACAATCAGGTAAAACAAAACACTTTTGGGTTTTTGCAGCGTAAAAGCAACAGCCAGCAGACTGACGAACGGAAGGAGGTTAAAGAGGATAGTCGGCGTACTCAGGCGGCGGAACAATGCGAAGGTGAGATAGGACACTAGTCCGACCAGCAGTAGTGGCACCAGTACATAAAAGATCGTTTTCCTGAGTCCAAACCGCACTGCAAAGGTTTTCAGCTGAATGTTGGCATCGTCGGCATAATCTTTCATGTCAAACATAATTGCGTTCACTGTACAGAACATCCAGTTTTTGACAAATAACCAGAACATAAATATCGGTTCCTGCACGGATACGCCCTGTTCGATTTTCAGCATTGTAATCGGGAAAATGTTTACAAAACCTGCCCACACAAATCCGATTACGAATGCTTTGAGCCAGCCTGTATTTCTCAGATTGAAAGAGATTACCGATTTGGGAAGCAGACCGTAATACAACAATGCAGCCAGGGGCACCGCCGTTAACACCAGCCAGTTGACGAGCGGCAAGTGCCACAGCTTTGAAAAATCTTTTACCAAAAACCACACCGACAATCCCGCGCAAACTGTAAACAGTACAAGTTGGCTGCTGCGAATGAAACGATAGTGGCTCCGGTACCATTCCGTTCTTGGATTATCTGAAAATGAAGAGCTTGGAGCGGTGGAGTAGGCGATCGTATAATAGAAGACAGTCGCGCAGAAAATCAGAATATAGTAGGGGGTTGAGTTGAATGGCAAACCCAGCTGAAACATCGTTTCCAGCGACAATGCGACAGCAAGTGCCCCGACAAAGTAGTTGGCAAAAAAGATAAAAGCTGTCAATCGCCTGAACATCACAAATAGCAGTTTTCTGCCTGATTATAGAATTGTAACAACGACTTAGAATTTTCCAAGACCACATCCAAACCTCACGGGTATTTTATACATTAGTTTTACCAATCATTGTTAAATCAACATTTATGAAGAAAATTTCCCTGATACTGATCTTAACCTTTCACGTACTTGTCAGCTACGGTCAAAAAGACCCTATTGTTGAAAATATCGTTAAAGAAGCAACAGATAATTCACAACTGGAAAAGCTGGCGCACGAATTGATGGACGTAATAGGTCCACGCCTGGTAGGCTCGCCGCAGATGCAGCAGGCACACGAATGGGCAGTTGAAAAATACAAAGGCTGGAACATCGCTGCCAGGAATGAAAAATGGGGAGAATGGCGCGGCTGGGAGCGCGGCATTTCGCACATTGATATGGTGGCGCCACGTGTAAAGTCTCTTGAAGGAATGCAGCTTGCTTGGAGTCCGGGCACTGGGGGGAAAGCAGTTGTGGCGGACGTAATCATCCTGCCCGATGTAGCCGATTCGGTTGCATTTCAAAAATGGCTTCCATCTGCTAAAGGAAAGTTTGTGATGATCAGCATGCACCAACCCACAGGTCGGCCGGACTATAACTGGGAGGAGTTTGCGACGAAGGAGTCTTTTGAAAAGATGAAGAAAGACCGCGACGCAAAAACGGAAGCGTGGGCAAACCGGATCAAAAAGAGCGGTTATAATGCGCGTACATTGCCGGTTGCACTTGAAAAAGCAGGAGCCGCAGGTATTGTAATGAGTTATTGGTCAAAAGGTTTTGGTGCCAATAAAATCTTCGGCGCGTATACCAAAAAAATCCCGACTGTGGATATCTCTCTGGAAGATTACGGCTTGTTGTACAGGCTGGCTGAGTCGGGACATACTCCGAAGATCAGCGTGAGGGCAGATGCCAAAGAAACCGGCGTAGCCCAGACATTTAATACTATTGGTGAAATCAAGGGTACAGAAAAACCTAATGAATACGTGATGCTTTCAGCGCATTTTGACTCCTGGGACGGAGGTACCGGCGCTACTGATAATGGTACCGGAACCATTGTGATGATGGAAGCAATGCGAATCCTCAAAAAAGTATATCCAAATCCAAAACGCACGATACTGGTAGGTCACTGGGGTAGCGAAGAGCAGGGCCTCAATGGTTCGCGCGCATTTGTGGAAGATCATCCCGAGATCGTTCAGAACATTCAGGCGCTTTTTAACCAGGATAATGGAACAGGCCGCGTGGTGAGCTTGCAGGGACAGGGTTTCCTGAATTCTTACGATTATCTCGGCCGCTGGCTGTCCAAAGTACCTGAATCGATCAAGGCACCGATCGACACGCGCTTCCCGGGCGCACCTGGCGGCGGCGGTTCCGACTTTGCTTCGTTCGTGGCAGTGGGCGCGCCTGCATTCTCGCTGAGCTCATTAAACTGGTCTTATGGAACATACACCTGGCACACCAATCGCGATACTTATGATAAGATCATATTTGACGATGTAAGAAGCAATGCGATACTGGCTGCGATTATGGCTTACCAGGCCAGCGAAGATCCTGCAAAAGCATCGAGGGACAGAGTTGTGCTGCCATTAAACTCAAATGGACAGCCTGGTACCTGGCCGGAGCAAAGAAAGGCAACGCGACGGGGTGGAATGGAGTAGGGGCGCTTCGACTGCGCTCAGCGTGACAAGCTAAGGCTCCGGCGGTCCGGTGCGTTCAGCCGGACAACGCTTCGACTGCGCTCAGCGTGACAAGCTTATTATTGTAAAGTTTTATTTAAAAGAATATGCGGATAGAGCACGTTTTTGATGGGGGTGAGGGGTTGCTGGTTGTGCGGAGTTTTGAGCAGGGTGCCGAGCCTGGGAATCAGTTGATGTTTAGGGCTGAGAAAGGGGAGTTGTGGTGGTTTTCGTCCAATGAGCTTTGGCTTGGTCTGGGGAAAGAGCCTAAGTTGTCTGCTTTGATCAGGATTTTTCGCTTACTTTTCTTCAAGCGGAAAGACCGCTGGCCGGAGCATATCGTGCTGGATGCAAAAGGAAGGAGCCCGGAATGGATCGAAAATGCAATCATCGGGATTATTCTGGGTGGTTATAACCTGCAACTTTATAAAACCGAGCCGAAACCTTTCAGTGTATTTTTCGAAAGCGGCCTGTTACAGATCCTGACGGAAGATGGGACTTCAATAGAGGAGACGATCTCCTCAGCACAGAAAACGGCATTGGTGCAGCTGCGCATCATGGACTTGATGAATGCGCCTGGTAACTATAAAACACCCGAAAGTTTAGGCGAATGGGCGAAAAAATCAGGGGCGGCAAATGGATACAGCGTTTCTGTTTTTGACAAAGAGAAGTTGCAGGAGTTGGGTATGCATGCATTGCTGGCTGTGAGCAAAGGAAGTGCAAAGCCGCCCGTTATGATCGTGTCGGAATATGTGCCGGCCAATTATACCAAAACAGTGGCATTGGTAGGAAAGGGTGTCACCTTCGATACAGGTGGCATTTCCATCAAGCCTTCCGCCAATATGCATTTGATGAAAAGCGATATGGGCGGTGCCGCGGCGGTACTTGGTGTGGTGGAACTTGCGGCACAACTCCAACTCCCTGTCCGCATTATCGGCATTATACCTTCTACCGAGAACTCGGTGGACGGTGCAGCGATGAAACCCGGTGATGTGATCAGTTCTTATTCCGGCAAAACCATTGAAGTTATCGATACCGATGCGGAAGGTCGCCTGATCCTCGCCGACGGACTTAGTTATGCAGTCCGCAATTTTCAGCCGGATATTTTAATAGATCTTGCCACATTAACAGGAAGTGTAATCCAGACGCTCGGTTATGAGGCGGCTGGTCTTTTTACCCCGAACGATAACCTTGCGACTGACCTGGCCAGGGCAGGAGAAGCAACTGGTGAGCGCTTGTGGCGGTTGCCGGTCTGGGACGAATACAAAGAGGAAATCAGCTCGGATATTGCTGATGTAAAAAATTACCACGGAAAGCCGCTGGCTGGTGCGATCGTCGCAGCCAAGTTTCTGGAAGTATTCACAGATTCACATGCCGCGTGGGCACATCTTGACGTTGCGGGAATGGCATTTGGCGACACGGAGTTTGCGCCTGGCAGAGCAGGTACCGCTTACGGGATCCGGCTTTTGAAGCAATATCTCACTGCATTAAGCTAGCATTAACCGCTTTGCTGGCCTGTTTTTTGCTGTAATGTCACTCAAATTTAACTGTGGCTTTACTTGCCAGACTGCTTCTTTTTGCTAGATTTACCGATGCTACTTTCCATCATAACCAGTTGTTTATGGTCCGACCGCTGACATTTCTCTGCATTTCCACTTACTTCAAAGGCAACGATTTTCTCACGGCCTGCAAAGAGGCAGGGAATAAAGTTTTTTTGATCACTGCAAAAAAACTTGAAAACAAACCCTGGGCGCGTGAGGCTGTCGATGAGTTTTTTTACGTGCAGGAAGGCGAGGACGGAACATACAATATGTCAGAGATTATCAATGGTTTGGCTTACGTAATGCGGAGCCGGCCCATTGACAGGGTAGTAGCACTGGATGATTTTGATGTTGAAAAAGCAGCCCATATCCGCGAGTATTTCAGAATTCCGGGGATGGGGCAGACCACCGGGCGGTATTTCAGGGACAAGCTGGCTATGCGTACCAAAGCGGCAGAGTCGGGAATCTTAGTGCCTGCATTCTCAGCCCTTTTCAATGATGAGCAAATCAATTTGTTCATCGAAAAATATGCTGGTCCCTGGATGATCAAGCCACGTTCCGAAGCCTCTGCGACCGGGATCAAAAAGCTGGAAACCGCAGAAGAACTCTGGGAGACCATTCACCAGCTCGGCGACAAGCGGCACGCTTACCTGGTGGAACAATTCAAACCAGGCGATGTTTACCATGTCGATTCGATCTCGTACAATGGCCGGGTTATTTTTTCGTGGAACAGCAAGTACCTGGCGCCTCCATTTGATGTGGCGCACGGCGGCGGGATTTTCAGGTCAGTGACGGTTCCATTTGATTCCGCGGAGGATCACGCGCTGGAAACGCTCGCCATTGATTTGTTAAAAGCATTCGGTTTGAAACACAGTGCGTCGCATACGGAGGTGATCCGCTGTTATGAGGACGGTAAATATTATTTCTTGGAAACATCTTCCCGCGTGGGAGGTGCCAATCTTTCGGAAATGGTCGACGCTTCTTCCGGTATAAACCTCTGGAAAGAATGGGCCAAAATGGAAACTGCCGAAGCAAAAGGCGAAAATTACAAGCTTCCCCCGTTCCGCAAGGAATACTCCGGCATCATCATTTCACTTGCAAGGCAGGAGTGGCCGGATCTGACGGTTTTCAACGATCCTGAAATCGTTTGGCGCATGAATGAACCTTACCATGTCGGGCTGGTTGTCCGCTCCAAATCCCACGATCGTGTCATGGAGCTGCTTGATAAATATGCAACGATCATTCAAAGAGATTACCACGCTTCTGCACCAGTGCCTGTTCGGCCGACTAACTAGGTTTCCGGTCTACTATTACTGAATAAACTCAATACTATTTTAATTGCACACCTATGGTATTAGATTTCAAAACAGTTCAAACTCTCAAAGAACTTGAGCAAGTGGAATGGTTTACAAGGATAGGAGTAAATGATGTACAGCATGCAGTAGTGTTGTCATCGTGGGACGAGGCGATCGTGTTCTGCTCCTCTGACGAATGGAATAATTTGCAATTAGAGGCAGCAAATAGACTCCGTGAAAAAATTTTACAAATCTCGAAAGAGAGATTTAGGCATTGGAATGAGTTAGTGCGGGAAGCTAAGAAAATGACAGAGCCTCTAGTTTCGAGGAAACTGAAAAATGTTATTATGGCAAATGCCCTTCCCATGACTTTTGTTGAAACAGTCAAGTGGGATATCTTGCATTTAGCTATGGAAGCTGAGTTCTCAGATCTCCACCCACCTGGATTCTATGCTAGCCAGGCGTATTGGTATCGACAAGGTCATTTTCCTTGTGGGTGGCAAGGCGACTTTCCGGGCGGTCTACAAGTTGTTTTTTAGAGTTGATCGCGAGGAAAATGTCAGGCACTGGTGTACTGTATTGATTTCGAAGTATGAAATATAAACGTTTCTAAGTTAACTCGTATCATCTTTTTAGATATACAAATCTTTGCAATACAACTTCTCGATTTTTTAAATGTGTAGTTTATTATCGCTCAAATAAAATATTAGTTCAAGGCTCATTAACTGAAACAGTTTGAGCAGACAGTAGCTCTTGCCTCAAACAAACTCAGCTTTTGCAACAAACATTTTCAGGCTTGATGCTGCTCCGTTTTGTTTAAGGGATTGTAAATGTCCAGCGATTGCGGTGATTAGGGATTCTGCTTTACTCAGATCTTTACCCCAGATTGAAGAGTCTTTCAAAATACTTTTTACCATTTCATTAAGTGAACCCATTTGCCATTTTTGGTGAAAGAAGGCGGCTTTTTCGTCATTGATCAGGTAGTATTCGCCATTTGCCTGACCGTAATACTGATCGCTGTCTCTTCTGCCAGGTTTCATGTACCAGATATAAGCTGCGTAGCCAAACGCGACATGCTCTGGAAATGTACCCCGGTTTTTTTCATAGTTGAAGAACACAGGTGTTACGCGGGCAAGTATTTTTGCCGAATAATTCTGCGCGATGTTTAGCCATTGATGTTGAATGTGCGGGTTTTTAAAACGTTCTATTACCTGCATGCTGAAATTGGCAGCCAGCCCGTCTGGAAGTGGGTAGGGGATAGCCGGTGCTATTTCGGTGAGCATCAAGTCAGTGATGAATGCAGCGAAGTCCGGGTTTGACATTGCTTCTGCTACCGTTTTGAAGCCGCACAAATGCGCGAGCCCGCTGCCCATTGTATGTGCGCCATTGAGTAAACGTAATTTCAGCTCGCGGTAAAGCTCGATATCCGGCTCAATTACAAGCCCCTCGTCAATTCCGTAAAACCCGATTTTCTGCCTGATCGTCTCGTCGCCTTCTATCGCCCATAAATGGTAATGTTCGGCTGTGATCAGCAGTTCGTCTTGGTAGCCCAGTTCTTCTTCCAAAGCTTTATGGGTCGTTTCCTCGGGTTTGCCGGGTACAATGCGGTCGACCAGCGAGTTGCAGAAATGGTTATGTTGTTCAATCCAGTCGATGAATGCGCCTTCAAGACCATTCCGATGCGCGAGTTCCAGAACGATAGCTTCCAGTTTGCGTCCATTATCAGTGATCAGCTCAGTAGGAATAATTACCACGCCGTGCTCCGGACTACCTGAAAATGCAACATAGCGCGCGTAAAGGAAGGCAAGCAATTTTCCTGGAAATGAAACGGGCGGCCACTGGTAAATATCGTCCTGCACAAGCTGAATGCCAGTTTCGGTTGTATTGGAAATGACGATGCCGATCGCAGGATTGCGGGCCAGATCGAGTACGAGCGACCATTGTGTTTTGGCATAAATCACCCGGCTGATCGCCGATGAAATAATGTTTTCCGCCTCGGGTTTACCATTAAGGGTACCTCTCGTGCAAAGTGTGTAAAGGTTGTTTTGCCGCTCAAATGCTTTCAAATCACCTTTGCTGGTGGATTTTACAACCACGATCCGCCCATTGAAAACGCCCTGTCTGTTCGCTTTATCAATGAAGAAATCCGCAAGCCCGCGCAGGAATGCGCCGGTACCGAACTGGAGTACTTTCTCTGGTAGCTGAAAAACGGTATCCTGGGGGACAATCACGTCCGGGTGGTTCCTCAGCTGGCGGAGCTTTTCCCTGAAAAGATAATTCATGGCAGTGGAGTTATTAGTTTGGCGATGGCGGAAGTCGGTCGCTGATTTGCTTTTTGGTTTGGCTTTTTCGGGGTAAGACCTAAATTTAGCGTCTGTTCTACTACGACTACATCTGACCGAGTTTAGATTGAATTATTAGCAATATCAAATATCAAATTGTCTTTTTTTGTGCAATCGTTATCGGGAACGTTGCCAGCAAGCAGTACAAAGCCCGGAACTTATCCTCTATTTAACTTGCCGTTTTCTATTTAGCATTCAATCTTTTAGATGTTAATGGCTGGGTATTGAATAAAACTTGGACTAAACAAACTTTCTTTTGGAAGCAATTACAATCAAGGATATTGCAAAGGCACTCAATTTGTCAACGTCGACCGTCTCCCGTGCGTTAAGGAACAGCTACGAAATCAATCCCGAGACAAAGCGGCTGGTAATGGAATACGCCGAGCGAATGAACTACCGGCCAAATCCGATTGCGTTAAGCCTGAAAGACAGCAAGAGCAAGTCTATCGGTGTGATTATCCCTGAGATTGCCAATCACTTCTTTTCGCAGCTAATCAATGGAATAGAATCCATTGCCTACAACCTGGGCTACCACGTTGTAATTTTCCAGAGTCACGATTCTTACGAGCGGGAAGTTGCTAATACCAATTACCTCGTTTCAAGGAAAGTTGATGGGCTGCTGGTGTCACTTGCGAGCCTGACCACCAATCTGGTCCATTTCCAGGAGTTAATGGAAAAAGGCCTGCCCATTGTTTTTCTGGACAGGGTACCTAAGGAAATAGAAACGCATAAAGTGGTCGCCGACAATTTTGCAGGCGCTTATGAAGCCACAGCGCATTTGATCCTCACCGGAAGAAAACGCATTGCGCACCTGACAAGCCCGATTTATTTGTCCAATACAACCGAGCGGCTGGCCGGCTACAAGCAAGCGCTGGAAGATTACGGCTTTCCTTTTGATGACTCTTATGTGAAATACTGTCAGTATGGAGGCAAGTTAGTGAGTGAAAACGAGGCTGCTGTCGATGAAATGCTAAACCTGCCCGAGCCTCCGGATGCGATTTTTACGGCAAGCGACAAGCTTACCACGGGCTGTATGTCCGTACTTCAAAAGCGGAAGATCAGGATCCCTGAGGAAATTGCGATTGTGGGTTTTACCAATATCAGCGTGGCCGAGCTTCTGAACCCGCCACTTACTGCCGTAGTGCAGCCAGCCACCGATATGGGCCAGCAGGCAGTTGAGCTGCTGATCAGGCTGATCGAACATCCCGAGCGGACTACTGAATTCGAAATACGTTCGCTTAAAACTTCGCTGATCACGCGACAGTCTTCCACCGGGATTTTGTAATTTCGGTTTGCATTAATCTTCAAATAAATGATCAGTCTTCCAGTTGGCGACGCCCTCTTCAACTATCGTGTGGCCGGCGTGGCCATTTTGAATGGAAAAGTGCTGCTGCATAAAACACCTTCCGACTACTTCTGGAGTCTGCCTGGCGGCAGGGCAGAGATCTTTGAATTTTCCAAAGATACATTGGCCAGGGAAATGCTGGAAGAAACCGGAATGCCGGTGGAAGTGGGTGAAATGTTGTGGGTATCAGAAAACTTCTTCCAGTATACCGGGACCCGTTACCATGAAATAGGTTTTTATTTCCAGATGCAGATACCCGGTTTGCAAAGCCAGTCCGACTTCCTGGGCAGCGAAGGCGCCGAGGATCTTTTGTTTAAATGGATCGATATAAGTGAGCTGCAACACGAGCGCATTTATCCTGCATTCCTGGCAGAAGAACTGGCTGTGAGCCCGCTTCGGATGAAGCATTTTTCGTCCGATTTCATTGATCTTGATCAGTAGTCTAATCAAATTTCCATTTTCATGTTTTCGACTTCCCGGTTGAAATCCAAGCTGCCGCATGTCGGCACTACGATTTTTACAAAAATGTCCAGGCTCGCTGAGGAACAGCAGGCGATCAATCTTGCACAGGGTTTTCCTGAATTCGACTGTTCGCCCGAACTGCAAAAGCTAGTTGATAAATACATTCAATCAGGTAAGAACCAGTATGCGCCGATGGCCGGAGTGATGTCACTGCGGGAAGCTATCTCGAAGAAAACCTGGGAAGCTGCTGCGAAGGAATACCATCCTGAGACAGAAATTACAATTACGAGCGGCGCAACTGAGGCTTTGTATGTGGCTGTTTCCACGATTGTAAATCCCGGTGACGAGGTAATCGTTTTTGAGCCCGCGTACGATAGCTATGTGCCGGCGATCGAGCTGAATGGAGGCGTGCCGGTATTTGTAACCCTCGATCCGCAATATGAGTCCGTAGATTGGGCGGCAGCGGCTGCTGCAATTACAGACAAAACAGTCGCTATTATGATCAACACGCCGCACAACCCGACTGGAAATGTCTGGACGGAAACAGATATGCGACAGCTGGCTGCATTGGCGGAGCAGCATGATCTGTATGTGATCAGCGACGAGGTTTATGAACACATTGTTTTCGACGGTCGCAAGCACATCTCGGCAGCTGCTATACCTGCTTTGGCTGAGCGCACCTTTTTGTGCGGCTCTTTCGGGAAAACCTTTCATACTACGGGCTGGAAGCTGGGGTACTGTCTGGCGCCAGCTGCATTGACTGCCGAGTTCCGGAAAATACACCAGTTCCTGGTTTTCAGCGTAGTTACTCCATTCCAATTTGCCGTTGCAGAATACCTGAACGAACCGGCGCATTACCTTACGCTTTCGGCATTCTATCAGCAGAAAAGAGATTTATTTTTGAATGTGATTGATGGAATTGGGTTTGAGGTAAAACCTTCTCAGGGTACCTTTTTCCAAAATGTTTCCTACGAAAGTTTATCCGGTGAAAATGACGTGCTACTTGCTGAAAGATTGACCAAAGAAGCTAAAGTAGCCTCTATTCCAGTCTCGGCCTTTTACGCAAATCCCGAAGGGTACAAAACGCTGCGTTTCTGTTTTGCTAAGAACGATGACACAATTCTGAGAGCGGCGGAGAAGCTGGGAAAGGTGGTTTGGTAATCACGAAAAAAGTCGTACATTGGTGTGACAAAATTCGGATATGAAACAGATACAATATCAGTTACCCGACGAAATGACACCGATACGCATTGCTGCCGAGCCGGAGGTCATGTATTTGGCACGTCCAAAAATCGGCGAGTTTTCTGTGTCACAATTCCAGGATCTTTGCACCAAGCTGTTATTTACACAGCAGGAATGGGCAGATATCCTGCATATCAGTGACCGTACTTTGCAGCGGTACCTCAAAGACAAAAAGCCATTTGAAGGGCTTTATGCTGAGCATTTGTACCAGCTTGAAAACATGGCGGAGCTTGGGTTACATGTTTTTGGCAATGCCCGAACACTCGAACAATGGCTGCGTACACCACGCATGGTACTAGGCGAGCAGCAGGATTTTGCAACCCTACGGTCTTTCTGGGGTGTCAAACAGATCGCCAATGAGCTGGGCCGGATAGAGCATGGCGTGTATATATGATTGTATACAGGCTTGCAGCGAAGGAGTACATTGAAGATCTGAGCGGAACAGGCGCGAAGTTGTTTGGAGGGAGGTGGAACCCTGTCGGGAATGCGTGCATTTACACGAGCGCGCATTGCTCATTAGCGCTACTTGAAAAGTTTGTTCACGCCAATCATAAGGAAAATATGCAACGCATTGCTTTGCTGCGGTTGAATATCCCCGATGATGACAATTTAATTTTTCACACGGATACCAATCTGCTCAAAACTGCGTGGGCGGAAGATATTGCCTACACGCAATGGATCGGGGAGCAGGTGCTGAGTGACCCCGCCGTAGTCGCATTTTCAGTTCCTTCGGCCATTGTTCCCGGAGAACGGAATTATATCCTTAATCCGCTTTCCAAAGAATTTAATAAGATTAAAATTGCCTCAATTTCAGATTTTGAAACTGATTTCCGGCTGCTGAGCAAGCTGCTCTCCTGATTTACTTTTTGAAAAGCAATGCTTTAATCGGCTGTATTTTGCTGATGATCAGCGTGGGGATTAGCAGGATTAATCCTGAAATAACAATGGTTGCCATGTTGACCATCAGGAAAATCGGCCAATCAAAAACAATGGGGACAGTGTCCATGTAATAATTGACCGGATCGAGCGGGATCAGCTTGAACTGGTACTGAAGCCAGCAGATGAGCAATCCGGTTGCATTGCCGATGATCAACCCGCGGCGTACCATATACAATCCTACCCGAAAAAATACAGTCCGGATCTGTCCATTCGGACTGCCGAGTGTTTTCAACAATCCGATTAACGGCGTTCTTTCCATGATCATCACAAGCAGGATGGAGATCATATTAAAACAGGCTACGAACAGGATCAAAGTGAGGAAAACGGCGGTGTTACGATCAAGCAAAACCAGCCAGTCGAAAATTTGCGGGAAGGTACTTGTTACTTTCTGGAGATAAAGTCCGGGAGGTAGCTCGGTGCGCAGGCGATTTGCTACCATGTCCAGGTCCTGGAAGTTTTTCAGGTATATCTCATAGGTGCCGACTGAATCTTTGCCCCATCCATTCAGCCTCTGAACAAGTCCGATGTCACCTACGATCAGATTGTTATCGAACTCTTCCATTTGCGTATCGTAAATTCCGCAGATTGTCAGTTTTCTGGGGCGCGGCGGATTTTGCAAAGAGTACATAATCACATCATCGCCGATTTTCAGGCGCATTTCGGATGCAATTTTCCGGCTGATCAATACTTCGGAAGAATACCCGTATTTGATAGACGACGAGTCCTGATACCCGATCAGGCGACCTTCCCTGAGGCTGCTTTTGAAGGTTTGCCAGTCATAATCTTTGCCTACACCTTTTAATATAACTCCCTTAATCTCTTCCGGTGTTTTCAAAATCCCCGATTTGTGAGCAACCGCCTGCCAGCGTGCTACCTGCGGAATCTGGGGCAGGGCCAGCGATACAGGGTTAGGTATACCCATCGGTCCTTCTTCATACGTATTGCCCTGCGAGAATGCATTGATGTTGATGTGGGCGCCGAAAAGGAAGATCTTTTGCTGAATGGTTTGCTTAAACCCAAGTAACACTGCAAATGCAATGATACCCACTGCGATTCCGATCGCGATACTGGCTACCCCAATCCTGGAAACTGTTGCAGAAAACGAACCAGCCTCGTTGTGACGGATTCTTTTGGCTATAAAGGAGGGGAATTGCAAGAGGAATCGATTGGTTGATTTTGATGTTGACAAAAATAGGGAAAAACTTAACCGGTACGAAAAGGCAAATTTTATTAAGTTGCCGGCATGTAGTTTTTAGAAGAAACGAAAAGCGACACTAACTGAACAAGTTTTCATGCCATTAATCAAAGTAGCTTCCGGAACTGTCAACCAAACGCCAATGGCGTGGGAATCCAATACCAGAAATATCATCAACGCGATTGAAGAAGCGCGGCGGCAGCAGGTGAGCCTGCTTGTTTTGCCAGAGCTGTGCATCACCGGCTACAATTGCGACGATTACTTTTTTGCTCCCGACCTGGTCGTTCAGGCGGAACGCTGCTTACTGGAAATCGTTCAGGAAACCGCCGGGATGATCGTGGCAGTCGGACTTCCGGTGCGTCATAACAACAGTATCTACAATGCAGCTTGCCTGATTTCGAACAAGCAGATTGCAGGTTTTTACTGCAAGCAGAACCTGGCCAATAATGGTATACATTACGAAGCGCGCTGGTTCAGGCCGTGGGCACCGGGTATTGTTGAAAGCATTGAGGTAAACCAGATGTTCTATCCAATCGGTGACGTGATTTTTGATGTTGCCAGTGGGCCCATTCAGGGCGGGTCGCACGGTGTAAAGATTGCATTTGAGATTTGCGAAGATGGCTGGGTTGCAAACCGTCCTGCGCGCCGGCATTTTGAGCGCGGGGTAGATATTATCCTGAACCCGAGCGCAAGTCACTTTGCATTTAATAAGTTTTTGACACGGGAAAAGCTGGTTGTGGATGCTTCCAGGGCATTTTCTTGCAGCTATATATATACCAATTTGTTAGGTAACGAAGCGGGTAGAGCTGTTTACGATGGTGATGCCATGATCGCGACAAATGGCGAATTACTGGCGTCGAGCCAGCGGTTTAGCTACGCGGATTACGAGATTACCACCGCCGTGATTGACACTGAAAATACGCGGCTGGGGCAGGTACAAAGCAAAATTGCTGTTCCCCAAAAAGACCGCACGTGGCGCGTACCTGCACGGTTTGACTTTCCGGAAATAGAACCTGTACCACCACAAGTGCCGGATATTGAACCGTTTGAAAAAGGGGGCGCTTTGAAAGAGGAGGAATTTGCGCGGGCAGTTTGCCTCGCATTATTCGACTACCTCCGGAAAAGCAGGTCAAATGGTTTCACCATTTCACTTTCCGGAGGCGCTGATTCTTGCGCCTGCACAGCTTTGTGCGGACTGATGATCCGGCTGGCAGATGAAAGCATTGGAATGGACAAGCTGAAAGAAAAATTATCTTATATCAAAGAAATCCAGGACGCGCATACTGAGGAAGATCTCGCCCGGGCTTTGATCCACAATATATATCAGGGAACGGAAAACAGCTCCACAGATACCTTGGAGTCTGCGCAATCGCTCGCTGAATCCATTGGCTCTACTTTTTATAATGTCAACATCAATGGGCTGGTAGAAACCTACAAAGGCTTGATCGAAGAGCAGATCGGGCGTCAGCTTTCCTGGGAGCAGGATGATATCGCATTGCAGAACATTCAGGCAAGGGTACGCGCCCCGGGCGTGTGGCTATTGACGAACCTTGCTAATCACCTTCTGCTTGCTACTTCCAACCGCTCCGAAGCAGCAGTAGGTTATGCGACGATGGATGGGGATACTGCGGGAAGTATCAGTCCGCTTGCAGGCATTGATAAGCATTACCTGCGGCAGTGGCTGCGGTGGCTGGAAACTACCGGCTGTGAGGTAAAAGGGAAGCACATTAAAATCGAGGGATTGAAAAAGGTTAACAGCCTGCAACCTACCGCAGAGCTGCGTCCGCTTGCGCAAACCCAGACGGACGAGGAGGATTTGATGCCTTATGAATTTTTGAATGAGCTCGAAAAGCTGGCGATCCGAGATAAGAAATCGCCGCTTGAATCTTACAGAAACCTGCATGTTCGCTATAAAGGGTTGTATACCGACGAACAGCTGCTCGGCTGGACGGAGCGGTTTTTCAAGCTTTGGAGCCGCAACCAATGGAAACGCGAACGTTACGCACCTTCATTTCACCTGGATGATCTGAACCTGGATCCGAGATCGTGGTGCCGCTTCCCGATCTTATCCGGCGGATTTGAAAAAGAACTGGAAGAACTGCGGGCATTTGCAGGAGGCAATGCAACGCAGAATGGACGTAAGAGAATTGGTTTTTAATTATGACAAAAACGGATCCCCGCCTGCACGCCGGCCCAGTGATAGACACTTTGCTGTGAAGTAGGTGCAGGGCCGATCCAGGCCGGTTTTAACCCTTTTTGTTCACTTGTTTGCAGCACGCCGTTTCGATCAGAAGCCAGTAAGCTGAGTGCCGGACCTGCGAACAAGGCAAATTTCTTCCCGAGCTTCTTCTCTATCGAAACAGAAAACCGGAAGAAACCCGTGTCAATTTCGTCGGGCTCCTGACCATTGAAGAGCAAGATACTGCCGGTCAGGTCTGCATTGAGCGCCCAGCCTCTGCCCAGCCGCTGCGCTGTTCCGAAGCCGTAACCAATACTTGCGAGCGGCTTGTCGGGTTCCAGTCCATTAAAGCTAAGGGTGAAAATGTTGTAAAATCTGCTTACACCGGTTTTGAAGGTTGCATTAAAATAATTGAACTCGTCAGTTGATAACTCGTAGCGGCGGTAACCGTTGGTCCGAACCCAGCTGAATAATCCGAAAGGTACCTTTGCGCTTGAATCGGCATAGTTGATCGTGCCGATCTGGTGGCCAGAGCGGACGGTATTTGCGAAATTATATCCGAAAGAAAGTTGGTATCCATTCAAAACACCGACCACTACATTCCCGACCCCGGCTAGCTGGAAACCTGAAAAATCGCCACCGGTGTAGTTGATGAGATTGGAACCCTGGAAACCATAAAAATCTCCCAGCGTCAGGTTCAGGAAATTGGCATACTGAAATCCATTCACATTCTTTCCGACAATGTTGCTGACCCCGGCGAGCTGGAAACCTTTCACATTGCCGCGGACCACGTTGAGCAAGCCGCCGACTTCCACTTTATTCACTCCCAAAGAATAGCCGGCGATCAGGTTAATGGAAAAATCGTTGACAATATTCCCGCTGAGTGCGTGATTAGTGCCCATGAATGGCAAAATCGACGCCTGAAAGGGCCGGTACAAAGTGTCTTCGATATTCCTGGTGTGAATCGCCTGGCGTGCAGAGGCAAATGCACTGACGAACTCGCTCTGGACTTTCCGGTAGGTTTTGACCAGCCGCTCATAATCCTTGCCGACAACCTGGCTTGTGGTATCACCTGCTAATGCAACTGTGTCAATTGCCTCCATTTGCACCGGGTACTGCGTGCGGGGTACCGCAATTTTGTGGTGCAGCGAGTCGGATCTTGATTTTGAAAGCGCCAGGTTTTTAGGTGAGATCGGTCGCAGGGTGTCAGGATTGAGCTTGATTTGGAGGTAAGTATCCTGCTTTGGTGAAATCGAAATCGTTTTCCCCACATAATCTTCTTTCCTTACTTCCAGGCGGATCGACGCGGCCCGGGCTGGTAGCCTGATTTTGTAATAACCATATTGATTACTGACAGTCGAGGCCAGCGTAGCCGATTCATAAATACTTGCATTCGCAAGCCTGCGGCCCGTACTGTTATCGATAATGTATCCATTCAGGTCGAAATTCTCGGGCTCTTCGTCTTTCTCGGGTTCTTCTTTCTTTTGCAGGATGATGTATCTGCGCCGTTCTTTGAATGTAGCTTTATTCCTGAGCAGCACGGTCAGAATCTCTCTGACACTCTGGTTGGCTGCATTGAAAGTTACCTTCGATTTGAAGTCGAGAATGTCGGGATTATAGGAAAAGCTGAAACCGCCCAGGTTGCCGATTTGCTGTAAAGTCTGATCGAGCGGCTGGTTGTTGACCCGGATCGTAATGCGTCTTTCCAGTAAATCTTGTCCCGATACAGTACTCGCATATACTGCGTGGAGCGTAAGCAGGAAAAGGAGAGTTTGTAAATTTCTGATTCCCAAAGTGGCGCTGTTTAGGTAACTATTGACAACCGTTCCCATCCAGCCAGTACACTTTCCCTTCTTTTCTCAGTTCGAGGTCGAGGGTTTCGGCGATCACTGAAAGTGTCGCGTCGAGCGGTTCTTTTTCGAAACGGATCGTGAGGCGGCATTGGGCGATCTGCTGATTAGTTAAGCGCACATCTACGTGGTAACCGTCACGGATTGTGCTGATTACTTCATTAAGGTTGGCCGCATTGAAATCGAAAACCTGAGTCCGATAGCCGATGATGTTCATGTTCGCCTGTAAGCTCCTGATAGAGTCGGCAGATACTTCGGCACCTTCGCCTTTCACCAGTTCGATCTTTTTCGACGCTTTGCTTACCTGCACTTTGCCGGTAGCCACATCGACGCGTACCGGGGATTTTTCGTAGGCTTTTACATTGAATGAAGTCCCAAGAACACGGATCTCAGTACCATTTGCATTGATAATAAAGGGATGCGCTTTATCCGGTTTTACTTCAAAAAATGCTTCTCCTTGTAATGAGACTGTTCTCAAATCTCCATTGAACTGCTCGGGGTAAGTAATTGAAGAATTATAGTTCAAGAATACTTTGGTACCATCGGGCAGGAGCTGCTCTTTGGTATTATCAACGGTAGCTACTGTAAGCGGCTCAGCATTCCTGTTTTTGATCAAAAACCATCCAAATGCAAGTGCAAGCAATGCGACTGCGGCAGCGGCCAAAATGGTCGTGGAGAATGTACGCTTGGCAGCAGGCCGTTGATCAAAGCTGATCTGGCGGGCTTCGCGGGGTACTTCCAGCGGCGCGCTGACCTCAGCTACCTGCTCCATTCTTTTCCTGACCTTTTTCCAGCCGAGGTCCGTATCTACTTGCTTGCGCGGCACTGCGGCAGCGTGCATCCAGATAAAACGGTAAGCAGCCAGTTCCTGCTGATGTTCAGGCGAATTGGCGAGCCAGGCTTCCACTGCATTAATCTCCTCTTCGGACGCAGTTTCTCCGAGGTACCGCGCCAGCAGCTCTTCCGATATGTTGTCATGAAATTCGCTCATGGTAACTTTCCGGTTAGCTGTTCAACAATAAAATAAAGTGCCCACCATATTGAAGGAAGGTAATCGGCAAGTTCCAGGCGCAGCAATTTCAATGCCTTTCCTATCTGGTTTTCAACGGTTTTGATCGATATCCCGAGCTGATCGGCGATCTCCTGGTATTTAAGCTCCTCAAAGCGGCTCATTCTGAATGCTTTCTGACATTGTTCGGGAAGTTTACGCACTGCATGTTCAATCCGCTCCTCCAACTCATTTGCGTGAATTACCTCTGTCACCGATTCGTACGATTCACTCGAAAAATACAGGGTATGCTCGCGGTGCACTTCCCGCACGGAGGCGTGCTTAAACCTGTTGAGACAATGATTATGAACCGCGCGGTAAAGGTATGATTTCAGTGAAAGGGTAATTTCGAGATCCTCCCGTTTTTCCCAGATATTCACGAATACGGTTTGTACAACCTCTTCGGCTTCTTCCTCGTCTTTGAGCAATGAGCCTGCATAATTACAAAGGCGCGGATAATACTGGCGAAAGGTCTTTTCAAAAGCCTGTTCATCGCCCCGCCTGATGGCAGCAACTATATCTGGATCGGAAGAGTGCACCGATATCTGTTTTTGATTTTCGGTCAAAAATAGATAATCTCTTCCGATTAGCGGTTCTGGATATGTAAGAGCGGTCGCTGCCAAGTCTGAATTTCTTTTCTTTAAGACAGCCGGAACCCCCGTTACCCCCATTTAGGAAAAAAATAAATTTGGGATAGGGGGGACCAAGGGGGGTACTTGTCAATGCTCCATCAAGTCATCATTTATTAGCTATGAAAAAAATCATTATCTCCGCTTTACTGGTCGCATGCAGCCTACAATCCTGTGTTTATGTTGAATCCGACGATGATATCCCACCCCGCGGAACCAGCACGCGCACTTACGATTTCAGAAACTTCGACGAGCTGGAAATGAGCGATGCTTTTCGGGTAAATGTAGTCTCAGGAACATCATTTGCGGTATCTGCTACCGGCGAAATGAACGATCTTGACGATCTGAATATTTTTGTCCAGGACGGGAAGCTTGTCGCCCGTTACCGGGATTACAGCCGAAACAGAAAAAGAATGGACATCGACATTGTAATGCCGGACATTGAAGAGGTCAACTTTTCGGGCGCGGTACGTGCGGGCATTGAAAACTTCGAAAATCTGCCTTCCCTGAAAATCGAACTTTCAGGCGCGTCCCAATGCGAATTTGATGGCTCTGCAAGAGAAATGGATTTTAATCTTTCCGGTGCATCCAGGTTGAATCTTTTCGGTGAAGCCAAATTTCTTGATGGTGAATTGTCGGGAGCTTCGCAGCTTCTCTCGTTCGGTCTGCCTGTTGAAGAATCTGATCTGGACTTATCGGGAGCAAGCAAGGCGGAAGTTTACGTTACCAAAAAGCTGATTGTAGAAGCAAGCGGCGCAAGTCAGGTACGTTACAAGGGTAATCCTGAAATCCGGAAAGATTTGTCGGGCGGCAGCACGCTGAGGCCCGAATAACATTATTTGATCATTCCGTATTTGGCGCGGGCCTGGCTCTTTGACATTCCGTCAAAATGCCACCATTCAGTTGTATTTACGCGAAATCCTGCCTCTATCATTACTTTTCTCAGAAGCTGGCGGTTCTCAATTTGCTGAACCGTCAGCTTTCCTGCTTTTAGCATCTGCTGCTCGGAACGCGGGTAGGCAAGGGGACCGAAAAAGTCAAATTTGGTACCCATATCTAATGGGCGGTTATTTTCGTCAGCTATTGTGAGGTCTATTGCGCAGCCGAAGTTGTGGTTTGATCCGATCTTCGGATCAGCCACGTACATGGTTTTCTTGCCGGGCGGGATTTTTAGATCATCGAGCGCGTCCCACAATGCATATTGTGCAGTATTTGGCCGCGCCGCGTCATAAACAAGCAGCTTATAGCCAGGTTTTAATTTTGTCAGCGACTTACTTGCATTGCTGAGCCGCCGCGCCATTTCCGGTTGGAGATAAGCACGTGTCAGCTCGCCGTAAATGTCTTTTTTTAAGAAGTTGTCAGTGGTGGAATATTTGAGCTCGACCAGTATGTCGGGATTTGTTTTCTGAATATTTATGAGTCCCTGGCTGATCATTCGTCGCTCTGCTTCGGGCAGCTCAGATTGTGCAAACAGGCCAAATGAAAGAGCGAGCGACAGGATGAATGTACTTTGTATTTTACCAAACATAAAAAAATGAATACCTCTGCAAGAAAATGCAAAGATATTCATTTGAGGCAACCCCGCTCTTAAATGGGGAATATACTGCGGTGTCTTGGCTTAGTATCTGTTAATGTTGATACTGGTGAGCCCGCCTTCAAAATCAATAATGATCTTTTTGGCAGAAGTGGAATAGCCGGAAGAGCGATATAAACCACTGCTTACTTTTTCCAGACCTTCGATGTTTTTTGCATTGAGCGCACCGTCGATCCGAAGTTCACAGCCAACCGATCTAGGTACATCTATGGTGACCGATGCAACGCCGGCTTCTATGTCAATATTCGAAACAGGCAGTTTGTCCCCCATTTTTATATCCATATCAGCCACACCTGTGCTTACTTTCAGCTTCTCGACTTTGTAGTTACTGAAATTAAAGTTTCCTTTGCCTGCGCCGATCCCCAGATCAATGTTCCATACAGGCTTTTCGTTGAGCTGGATTTTGGCCTGATTGGAGATTTCGCCATTCTTGATCTTCACATTTCCGTCTTCCATTTTCAGGTTCACCGTTGCTGAATTTTCCAGTTTATTCACCGACGTATTTGACAGGAAACCCACAATGGTACTTTTTGTATTTGCTTCAAAAAGCTTAGCAGTGTTGCCTTCCAGCTTAAACGAACCCGCTCCGCCTTCCAGGTTAAAATTGGCTTTTTGAATGAAATCTTCCATTTCGTACTTGTAAGATCCATTGATCGGTCGACCATTGTTACGCTCGGGCCGGTCTTTGTGATAATCTTCATCCTTGTCATGATTGCCTTCGTTGTCGCCATTATGGTGATCGTCGTGATAGCCCAGATCCTCATCGTCGTGGTCATCATCATTCCAGCCGAAGTTCCAATTGTCCCTGTGCCGGTCAAATGCATTGTTGGTTTTGTTCATAATACCCCCCAAGACACCCAATGTGATCAGTAATGCGACGAGCCCGCCTGCGCCCGAGTGGCGTTCTTTTCCGATCGCGAGCAAGATAGCGCCTGCCAGGATCAGCAGCACCGGCCAGTAGGGAAGTACTTCATCCCAGTTCACGTGCAGGACGTTCAGGTTGCGGAGCAGCCAGATTATTCCAAGAATAATCAGAATACCACCCCATACTATGCCTCTTGAATTTTTCATGTTCTAGATATTTGATCTGTTTGAGGTATCTGAATGAAGGTAATTGCGTAGCAACAGCAAACCGCCGGTCGTAATCAGGATTATCGGCCAGAAAAAGCGGCCGAAATCGAATGCGGTCAATTCTTCTACGAGAAACAGCGAGCCTGAAACAATCAGGATAACGCCCCAAAAGATGTTTTTGAAATTCATGGCTATATTTATTTAAATGTAATTTCTAGGTATCTAATAAAAGGATCAATTCACTTTGATGATCGGATCATCTCCATCCGCTTGTGGTGATTCTGGATCTTCCGGAAACTGCCGGCCTGAGCTTGTTCTTGGCGTGTTAAAAGGTGTGTAAGGCTGCGGTTCCGGCTCCGGTGTCACAGGTGGTACCGGATCAGTTGGCGGCGGAGTAGTCGGATATACTGTATTCGACTTGCTTTCATTCTCTTTGTCACGCTGGCGCAGGATCAGGAATGCACCGATTGCGATGAATGCGATTGGCCAGAAATAGCGCTTCAATTCATACCAGATCGGGAAATCGTCGAGCAGCATGACCGCGCCAAATGCGACCAGCACTCCGCCGAGGATCATCACCGTCTGGTCTGACGTCTTTTTGTCAAAAAGCGGCTGGGCAGCGCTGTTAGGATCAGTGGAAGTAGTGTAGTTGATAGCAGGACCGGTAGGTAGTACTGCCCAGAGAATAATATAGATCAGACCTGTCCAACCAAAGCTCGGAGGAATGGGCAACAGCAGCATTACGACGAATAAT
Source organism: Dyadobacter crusticola DSM 16708 (assembly GCF_000701505.1). Lineage (GTDB taxonomy): Bacteria > Bacteroidota > Bacteroidia > Cytophagales > Spirosomataceae > Dyadobacter > Dyadobacter crusticola. The sequence goes on from NZ_JNJB01000017.1 coordinate 61,830, forward strand.
ACCCTGATAATTACAACATCTATTTGAAAATATTGGGCAAGTCCGGAAGCTACTCCACCAAAAACGGCTTGCTCAGGGATGCGGTGCAATTTCTTTTCCATAGTTAGTTTAGCGTTTATTTGTATTCAAAGGTAGTAGGTAATACAAGATACTGTAAACCGGGAAAGTATTATCGGTAAAACGACGTGTTAAGCGGATATTTTCAGTGAAAACGAAAAAATAGGAGGGAAAAGTCGTGCTATTGTTCTTCCAGCGCTTCCAGAATGTCCATCATGCTGCCGAAATCCTTGTAGCCGGGACGAATTTCATCGCTTCCGCGCAATGCAATCCCGACATTGCCTGGCAGGTTATTCAGTGCATTCAGGGCAAATTCATCGTCAAAGCCAAAGCCAACCAAGATTGGATGCTCGCTGGCCAATGCGGGTAGGATTTGCAGCCAATCTTCTGTCAAAGCGGCATTTGCATCGCTTTCGAGCAAGAAGTGCGAGGCGGCACCTTCGTACCTGTCCAGCAGTGACTGGATTTCATCAGGTTCGTATAAATCCACGCTGATGCGCAGGATAAGCGGGAGGCCGAGCTCACTTTTCATGTAGCCCAGCAAACCCGAATGTTCCACCTGCACTGCGTGGACGGGGTAGTTATTCAGTTTGGCAAAAATTGACTCTGCATTATTGTCTGCCGTTTCTGCTACCAATGTGACACCAGCAAGCCAGGAACAAATATCTTCAAACTTTTTCGGTGAGATGTAGTTAGGAGCATCTTCATCAATAGAAAAACCAAGCATTTCGACTCCCATTCCGGCGCAATAACGAGCATCGGACAAATTGGTAACATTGCTGATTTTTACTGTTCTGGTTAGCATTGGTATTAGTACTTGTAAGTCATCAATTGATTAAAATCTTTTCTTCCAGCAGCAACCCTCTAAGGCTGATGTCAACGTCCAGGTTCGGCCAGTGAATGCCGGCTTCAGATATGGTATATTGATCCAGATCCCAGTCTATCGCTTTTTTTAGATATGGAAAAGATGATAATGGTCTGGTTATTACTTTTTTATTACTTAGTATGAACAGCGCCAGATCAAGATCCCTCGCAAATCCGAAGTGCCGGATTTGCAACTCTTTTTCCTGAATAAAATGATCGAGTTCATCTGCAATTTCAACGACCTCTTCGTCGTTCGTTCCGTTCAAAAAAGCTTGAAGCTCTTCACTTATCGAAGGTATCATGCCAGGCTTGAATGGTGTTTCCATAGTTACAGACGATTATATCTAAGATGCTCCTTATTTCTTTCTTCTTGAACCCGTGATTATATGAAATCATGATCGCTGGTGCCAAAACTATCCGTGCATTACATGCTCCTTTTTCAACATGAATATGAATGGGCTCGTGCTCGTTCATATAGAAGAAGAACCGAAAACCATTGATGTAAAGTACGGTTGGCATATCGAAATTAGCTAAAAAGTTACAGAAACAAACATGGGCGAAGATCGGCCGCTTGCGCAACCAGTCTTCGCCCTTGGTCATGTAATGAAGGAATGTTCAGTCTGCTGGCTACTTCGCCGAAAACTTATACTTCGTCGTAGTCTCGTAAGTATCGCCGGGTTTCAGTACCGTTGAAGGGAACTGAGGCTGGTTTGGCGAATCAGGATAATGTTCGGTCTCAAGGCAAAAGCCAAATCGTTTCGAAAATGTCGCATTCTTGCCCTTCAATGTTCCGTCCAGAAAGTTGCCCGAGTAGAATTGAACAGCTGGCTCGGTTGTGAAAACTTCCATGAACCGGCCGCTTTCAGGATCTTTGACGGTCGCAAAAAGCATTAGTCCGGGCTCTGTTCTCTTGATTACCCAGCAGTGGTCATAACCACCGCCATTCTTGATCTGCTCGTCTTCCGTCTTGTTGATCCCCGCGCCGATTTTTGTTGGTTTACGGAAGTCGAAAGGTGTGCCTTCCACTGCTCTCAGCTTGCCGGTAGGAATGAGTGTAGCGTCAATCGGTACAATGCTGTCGGAAGCGAGGAAAACCTCGTGATCGAGGATGTCCCGTTTCAGGCCGGTCAGGTTAAAGTAAGAGTGATTTGTCAGGTTTAGTACGGTTGTCTTGTCGGTAGTAGCTCGGTACTTAATGGTCAGTCCATTGTCGTTATCCAGCGTATAAGTGACTTTGACGTTCAGGTTACCGGGATAACCTTCTTCCATATCCTTGCTCACGTATTCGAGCTGTAAACCCACAATAGAGTCTTCCTTGATCTCTGTAGCTTTCCAGAGTACTTTATCAAAACCTTTCTTGCCTCCGTGCAGTGAGTTTGGTCCATTGTTGATTGCGAGTGAATACTCCTTGCCTTCAAGCGTAAACTTGCCTTTTGCAATCCTGTTACCGTAACGCCCGACCAGCGCGCCGAAAAACGGGTGTTCGGCCAGGTAAGGCTGCAGAGAGTCAAATCCCAGTACTACGTCTGTCCATTCGCCTTTTTTATCAGGCGCGGTGAGTTTGGTGATGATACCGCCGTAATTGGTGATGTTGACGGTCATTCCGTTTCCGTTTGTGAGCGTGTACAGATCTGCTTTTTGTCCGTCTGGCAGTTCGCCAAAAGTTTCTTTAGAAATTGTGCTTATCATTTTTTCTTCCTTCTTTGTTTGAGAGCAGCTGAAAATGCCGAAGCCGATCAGTGCCGTGAGTAAAATGGGTAGCTTTTTCATAATGAAAGGTTAAAGTTTGCGTCAGTAAGGTTGCGGTCAGCTGATGATTTCCTCGGTACCATTGGTAATTTTTACACGGTAGCAGGGCAAATCGATATTGTATTCTTTCTTGTAAGCCTGCTTCATTTGTTCTTCAAAGGCTTCTACTGCATTTTTCTTTACCAAATTTATGGTACAACCGCCGAATCCGCCGCCCATCATCCGGGCCCCGAGCACATTTTCATTGTCCCTCGTTTGCAGAACAAGAAAGTCCAGTTCCGGACAGCTTACTTCATATTCATGTTGCAGGCCGTCGTGGGTTGCGTACATTTTTTGGCCAAAATCGGCCAGGTTACCCAACACAAGCAGGTCACAAGCATCTTGTACGCGCTGAATTTCTTCTGTAATAAACTTGCAACGCCGGTAAACCACGTCACCTAGTTCATCGCGGTGTGCTTCTACAAGCGAAGGAGCTACATCGCGCAGGCTCCGGATCGCAGGATCATATTTTTGCAGGATAGAAACCCCTTTTTCGCATTCCAGCCGCCGCGTATTGTATTCCGAACTGGCGAGTGAATGCTTGACACTCGTATCACAGAGCACCAGCAGGTAATCGTCCATCGGGAATGGGAAGTATTCGTATTCCAGTGAGCGGCAGTCCAGGCGGATCACCTGCTCCTGCTTTCCGAATGCAGACGCAAACTGGTCCATAATGCCGCATTGTACGCCCACATACTCGTTTTCCGCCTTTTGCGACAATTTTACGATACTAAATCGATCCAGCCCGAGTCCGAACATTTCGTTCAATCCAAAGAGCAGGCAGCATTCCAATGCAGCCGAAGAGGATAGCCCTGCGCCCACAGGCACATCGCCGCCAAAAGCCGCATTAAAACCACCTACTTTCAAGCCCTTCTTATAAATCTGCTCGATAATTCCAATCTGATAGTGCGGCCAGGAAGCTGCTGGTTTTGAAAGATCATCGAGCGAAAATGTATATGTCTCGTCCAGGTCGGCAGCATATAGCACAACCTGCTGGTCAGCACGCGGACTGATCACGAAGTACACAGCTTTATCGACGCTCGCAGGCAATACAAACCCGTCGTTATAGTCGGTATGCTCACCGATCAGGTTGATCCGGCCGGGCGACCTGAAAACCCTTACATCATTTTCGCTGCCGAATTTGTGGAAATATTTCTCCCTAACTGCCTCTAATATATTTGATTCTGAGTCTGTCATTTTTAGCTTTTTAAATAATCAATAACCTCTGAAAAGGTCAACTTCATTGGCCGGGCTTCCTCCGTTTTCTATTGCGAAAATGTTGTTGAGGAATAAATCTACTTTGCCCATATGTTCATTCCTGTGTCCGCCGCCGGTGTGTTGGGTTAAAATCACATTCGGCATTTTCCAGAGCGGACTGTCTTCAGGAAGCGGTTCGAATTCCGTTACATCCAGCACCGCACCATCCAGCTGCCCTGAATTCAGCACTTCCATTAATGCTTTTTCATCCGTAGTACTGCCCCTTCCTACGCTCGCATACACGCTCGTCTTTTTCATTTTGGAAAAAAACTCCGCGTCTGCGAAATGAGTTGCAGTACCAGGCAATGTATTTATTACCAGATCGGCATTCGGGAGCGCTTCCAGCAACTCTTCGCGACTGTGCAGGTCAGCATCGGGGGAGGTACGCGCCATCATGTGGGTAGTGCAGCCGAGTCCTTTCAGTATCGCGTTCACAGCCTGGCCAATCGTGCCGGCGCCAAGTATGATCGTGTTCTGGTTATAAAGCAGTTTGAGCTCCGCACGTAATTTCGATCCCACCCATTCTGATTTTTGTTTGAGCAGCGTGAGCGTGTCCAGGCCACGGTACAATGCAAGTACCCCGCCCACAATGGTTTCTGCGCAGGGCCGCGCAAACCAGTCGCCCATATTCGCCACTTTCACGCCTTCCGGTAGCGGAGTTGTACTGTATTGATCAAAGCCTGCCGAATCGAGCTGCCAGAATTTGAGCTTTTCCGGTTTTTGCTTAAACCAATCTCCCGGCGGGTTGCCCAGAATGTAGTCGGCTGCAAGAAAGTAACCCAATGCCTCTTCCTGGCTTGTATGCTCTGTTCGGTACTGTATCGTGTGCTCAGGCAAAGTTTCCGTCAGCTTGCTTCTCAGTGAAGCATCCAGTGTGGCGTGGCAGTAAATAGTCATTTTATTCGGTGGTTTGAAAAGCAAGGTAAAATGATTTCTCTGAATTCTGGTTGAGAGGCCAAACTTAGACCCCCTCTTTTCTCCGGTCTATACTGGCCAAAATCTTAGCGGCCCTGGACTTGAATGCAGCGCTTTCAAACGGAAGCCGCTCTTCAATCACAAATTTCAGCTCCGTTCCCAGCTCAGGATAAATGCGGGAAAGATTATACACGATCGTGAGCGAAAACACCCGCACTGCAATCGCCGACTGCCTGTCCTGAATAATCCTGAATGCCGTTTCGATGAGCTCCGCATGAAATTCTTCCGGTACCGGCACACATTCCAGAATGCGCGCACTGTTCCGCAGTACTGCGTTATGCACATCTGTCCGCCCGAGCTGCTGCACGAGCGTTCCTGTAAAAGGCTGTACCAGCTCAGGGTTTTTCCGTGCCGCAATGCTCAAACTATGCGCCGCCCGTTGCACAAGCCGCGGATCTTCCGACAAAAAGCATGCAACCAGCTCGCGAAAAGTTTCCGGCGAAGCAGCAGCGTACTCAGCAATAGCGACTGCTTTTTGTTTGGATAACCGCTCGCCAGCCAGCAATTCAGCTTTAATTTCCATCTTATCTGAAAGAAAGAATGCTCTGCTATATGGCAGAGCATTCAAAAAAGCAGAAAAATGGTGATTTCTATTTGTTGTCTCCCACCATATCCTCAGGTTTTACCCACGCATCGAATTCTTCAGGGGTAAGGTATCCCAGCGCAACAGCTGTTTCTTTGAGTGTAGAGCCATTTTTGTGCGCAGTCTGTGCGATCTCGGCTGCTTTGTAGTAACCGATTTTGGTATTCAATGCAGTAACCAGCATCAAAGAGTTATTGACGTGTTTTTTAATGTTCTCGTGCAGCGGCTCGATCCCTACGGCGCAGTTGTCATTGAAAGAAACACACGCATCGCCGATCAATCTCGCTGAATGCAGGAAGTTGTACGCCATCAAAGGTTTAAAAACATTCAGTTCAAAATGTCCGTTTGATCCGCCGATACCGATTGCCACATCATTTCCCATTACCTGCGCAGCTACCATTGTGATCGCCTCGCATTGTGTCGGGTTCACTTTACCCGGCATAATGGAGCTTCCCGGCTCATTGTCCGGAATATGGATCTCTCCAATCCCCGAGCGCGGGCCTGACGAAAGCATACGGATATCGTTCCCGATTTTCATCAGACTAACCGCTACTGTTTTCAATGCGCCGTGTGCTTCCACAATCGCGTCGTGTGCAGCCAAGGCTTCGAACTTGTTTTCGGCGGTAATAAATGGAAGACCTGTGAGCGCAGCAATGTGGCGGGCCACATTTTCCGAGTATCCTTCGGGAGTATTGATCCCTGTACCTACTGCTGTTCCGCCGAGTGCAAGCTCAGAAAGGTGAGCAAGTGAGTTATAGATCGCACGCAATCCATGGTCAAGCTGGGAAGCGTATCCCGAAAACTCCTGGCCAAGTGTAAGCGGGGTCGCATCCATAAAGTGCGTACGGCCGATTTTTACCACATTCCTGAAAGCTTCCGCTTTTGCCTTCAATGTATCCCGCAGCTTGGTAATACCCGGGATAGTTACATCTACCAGTATTTTGTAAGCTGCAATGTGCATTGCAGTCGGGTAAGTATCATTGGAAGACTGAGACTTGTTCACATCGTCATTCGGGTGCAGGAACTTGGTCTTATCAGCCAGCTCGCCGCCCTGTAACACGTGTCCGCGGTAAGCAATTACCTCGTTACAGTTCATGTTAGACTGCGTTCCGGAGCCGGTTTGCCACACTACGAGCGGGAACTGATCGTCGAGCTGCTCAGTCAGGATCTCGTCACAAACCTGCCCGATCAAGTCACTTTTTTCCTTTGGAAGCACGCCAGCTTCGTAATTGGTAATCGCGGCGGCTTTTTTCAGGTATGCAAATGCCTTGATAATCTCCTTTGGCATTTTGTTGATATCCTGCGCAATCGGGAAGTTTTGGATTGATCGTTGCGTTTGAGCACCCCAGTATACATGGGCGGGTACCTGCACTTCGCCCATGGTATCTTTTTCTATACGGTATTCCATTTTATTTTTTTAGTAGTATAAAAATGAATTGGATTGAGAGGTAAAGTTAGGTTCGGGCTTTTAGTTTTTGTTGTTTTTTGAAGGATAAATGTTAAGCTCTTTGAAAAGAATGTTTAGATTGGCGGCCTTCAAAAACCAATTTAAGCTGCAATGGTACCTAAAATCAGTATCTACCCGGACTATCATGCAATGAGCCAGGCGGCGGCAGATCGTGTGATCGCATTGCTGACCAGAAAGCCTGATTCCGTCATCTGTTTGCCTTCCGGAAGTACGCCGCTCGGCATGTTCCGGGCACTAGCAGCAGCCAACCAGAAAGGAGAAGTTGACTTTTCTAAGTGCATTTACATTGGTCTTGACGAATGGATCGGTCTGGGTGCAGGTGACGAAGGAAGCTGCCGTGACCTACTCGATAAAGATTTTCTGAAACCGATCGGCTTCCGGGAGAATCAAATCGTATTTTTCGATGGAAAAGCGATTGATCCAGAGGCGGAATGCGTGCGGGTGAACAAGATTGTGGAAAGTCTCGGCGGACTCGACCTGATCGTTCTTGGGATTGGAATGAATGGTCACCTCGCATTAAATGAGCCGGGAACACCGTGGGATACCTACGCGCATATTTCCGAGCTCGATCCGCTCACAGTCGAAGTGGGGCAGAAATATTTTAACGAGCCGACGCCTCTTACCCGGGGCATTACGGTTGGGATCAGACATATTTTGGAGGCAAAAACAGCGATTCTGATCGGCTCGGGAGCGGCCAAGTCGCAGGTAATCGCCCGCGCATTGGCATTCCCGGTAACAGCCGACTTCCCGGCCACTGTTTTGCAAAATCATTTCAATGCAGAGTTTATATTGGATAAAGAAGCTGCGAGTGGATTGGAACTTTAAGCTCAAAAAAATCACTTTTGAAGCCTTCGTTTTTTACTTCAAAAAGATAATATATCCGCAGGAAAATTGAATTTTCCTTCATTTCACTTAATTCAAGGGGCATTTTCAGGTGCTGCATTTTTCATTCTAAATTTGACCAGTTCTTTGTGAACGCCCGTCAATCGGGGTAGTGGTTTTGCTTTGGAACCCTCATCCAAATACTAGCAAACTAAAAAGGAACCGTGTGCGAATCACGGGCAGTCGTGCTACTGTAAGTATCAGTTCCAGGTACCGGAACAGGTTTTTACCCAGGCGTTCCATTGTTATAAATGTCTATTAAAGGCAGTTATGACGAGAAGGACGGTAAAAATGATATAAGCCAGGAGACTTGCCACTACTCTCAATGGCCACTCTCTCACGGTTGGAGGTTGGTCAGGCATTGATTTACCAAACATTTTACAAGATCGACCAGGAAGCAGACTTGTGCTGTTGCCAGGTTGAATCTCACTTGTGTTACGTACCGGTTCAGGTCGGGACGGGGGTGTTTTCAAAGGGTTTTTATTAACTCTTAAACACAAATGCTATGTTATCACACAATCTCGGTTACCCACGCATCGGAAGCCAGCGCGAACTGAAAAGAGCCAGCGAGAAGTTTTGGGCCGGCAAAATTGACCGCGACGAATTACAAAAAGTCGCACGCAAAATCCGTCACGAAAACTGGAGCACGCAGAAAGCGGCTGGTATCGGCTTGATACCATCCAACGATTTCTCCCTGTACGATCAGGTACTCGACATATCGCTTATGGTAGGCGCAGTGCCCGAACGTTACCATCAGCTGATCGACGGAAAGTCAAACAAGGAACTTGAACTTTACTACGCAATGGCGCGCGGCTATCAGCGCGGCGACCACGATATAAAAGCAATGGAAATGACCAAGTGGTTTGATACAAACTACCATTACCTCGTGCCGGAGTTTACTAAAGATCAGCAGTTCAGAAGGTATTCCGATAAAGTGTTAATCGAATTTGAAGATGCATTGCAAAAGGAAATTCTGACAAAACCCGTCCTGTTAGGCCCCATCACTTATCTTTTGCTTGGGAAAGAAAAAGAGGAGGGATTTGATAAGATTGATTTGCTTGAAAATCTGTTGCCCGTTTACATTTCCGTTCTGCAGGAGCTTGCCGCAAGAGGCGCCGAGTGGATCCAGCTTGATGAGCCGGCATTGGTACTTGACTTATCTGCAAAGCAAAAGAAGGCATTTGAATCAGCTTATGCCGAGATCAGAAATGCAGTACCGACATTGAAGTTGCTTGTCACCACCTACTTTGGCGGGTTGGGGGATAATGTAAATACCGCCGCCGGCTTGCCAGTAAATGCATTGCACATCGACCTGACCAGAGGCGCTGAGTCGCTGTCTGCTTTGCTGGATCATAAAGGTTTCGTGGAGTCTGCGCGCAAGCTTTCGCTGGGCATAGTGGACGGGCGGAATATCTGGAAAAATGATTACTCCAAATCGCTGGCATTCATAGCTCAGGCAGCAAATGTGCTCGGGAAAGACCGCTTACTCATTGCACCTTCCTCTTCGCTGCTGCATAGCCCGTGCGACCTTGAACTGGAACTGGATGAAACTGTTTTGACGCTGGACATTAAAAACTGGATGTCGTTTGCAAAACAAAAGCTATCGGAAGTGACCGAAATTGCGCGCCTTGCTGAAATAGACTGGGTTACTGATCCCGCATTTATAGCCAACCAGAATGCCATTGAAAGCCGCCGTAATTCCACCCTGATCCATAAGCAGGAAGTGAAAAATCGTCTTTCTCAGGTAACTGAAAGCGATTTCAGTCGTGAAAGTGCTTTTACAGAAAGACAGCAGATACAATTGGAAAAGTTGAAGCTGCCGATGTTTCCTTCGACCACGATCGGTTCATTTCCGCAAACTGACGAAGTACGTTTGCTACGCGCTAACCTGAAAAAGAATGTGTTGACGCAAGAAGAATACGAGATTCGCATTCGGGAAGAAATCGTCAGTTCGCTGCGCTGGCAGGAGGAACTTGGGATCGACGTGTTGGTGCACGGGGAATTTGAGCGGAATGATATGGTTGAATATTTCGGGGAAAGTTTGTCGGGTTTCGTTTTTACGCAAAATGGCTGGGTACAAAGCTACGGCAGCCGCTGCGTGAAGCCGCCTGTCATATACGGAGACGTAGAAAGACCCGAAGCGATGACAGTCAAATGGTCTGCATTCGCACAAGCCAACTCTGAAAAGCTGGTTAAAGGAATGCTTACAGGTCCGGTTACGATTTTGCAATGGTCGTTTGTTCGTGACGATCAGCCGCGGAAAGATACAGCATTTCAGATTGCCCTGGCTATTCGCGACGAGGTAGTTGATCTGGAAAAAGCAGGTATTAAGGTGATACAGATCGATGAGCCGGCGATCCGGGAAGGGCTTCCATTGCGAAAGGCAGATTGGTCGGCTTACCTCAAATGGGCGGTTGACGCATTCAGGCTCAGTGCTGCCGGGGTAGCAGATCAGACGCAGATCCACACGCACATGTGCTATTCGGAGTTCAATGATATTATCGATTCGATCGCAGCAATGGATGCAGATGTAATCACGATTGAAACTTCGCGATCGCAAATGGAGCTGCTCGATGCATTTGCAAACTTCAATTACCCTAATGAGATCGGTCCTGGTGTGTACGATATCCACTCTCCGCGCGTACCGACCGTGGACGAAATGGTGCTTTTACTCGAAAAAGCATTGAAGGTAATCCCAGCCAGAAACCTCTGGGTGAACCCTGACTGTGGCTTGAAAACCAGAAAATGGCCCGAAACCGGGGCTGCGTTGCGAAATATGATCCTGGCGGGTAACTTGCTGCGCGAAAGATACAGGTAGTTGAATGCTGTCATTTGTGGTCATTCTTTGTCATTTATTGTTAATGAGAGACTAAGAAGACAATTAATGACCACAAATGACCAAAATCAACGTCCCCTACTAACTTAAAACCAAGTACAATTGAACATTCAGGAAAAAATCACAGCTTCGGAAACACGTGTTTTTAAAACTGTTTTCCCAAACAATACAAACCATTACGACACACTTTTCGGTGGAACTGCATTGTCGATGATGGATGAAGTTGCCTTCATTGCAGCCACCCGTTTTTCGCGGCTTCGGTGCGTTACAGTATCTTCTGACCGCATTGATTTTACGCACCCGATACCGGCCGGAACGATCATCGAATTGGTGGGCCGGGTGGAGACCGTAGGCAATACCAGTATGAAGGTTCGGGTAGATATATTTGTTGAAAAAATGTACGAAGAAGGCCGTGAGAAGGCAGTTACGGGCATTTTTACTTTTGTGGCTCTCGACGAAGATCACAAGCCGGTCAAAATATTAAGCTGAATTTTTACCAATTAATGACGTTCTTTGGTGTGTTATATTTTGACACACATGCAGAAACAGCAGGAGTACATTTCTCAACTTGACGGGCTGAGGGCATTTGCAGTTGCCCTGGTTGTCTTGTTTCACTGGTTTCCCGAAGGTGAGGGTATCAATGTAATTGCAAACGGTCCGGTAGGAGTAACTTTGTTCTTTGTTTTAAGCGGTTTCCTGATCACGCGGATCCTGCTCGCGAGCCGGAATCACCTTGCTGCACACGGACTTGGAGCTACTTACAAGAACTTCATGATGCGTCGGATGCTGCGCATTTTTCCGCTCTATTACCTCACATTGCTGGTGATTTGGAGCATTCGGTACATTGATTTCTTTCCTAAGATCCCGAGTCAGCTTTACTACAATCCTGCTTACTATCTGCTTTATATTTCAAACTTTCTGATCGAGAAAATACATGATTGGTCGGACGTACTTTCTCCATTCTGGTCACTTGCGGTTGAAGAGCAATTTTATATTTTCTGGCCATTTGTAGTGTTGATGGTCCCATTGCGCTACATGCGGGGAACATTGATAGCTACGGTGCTGCTCGGCATCGCCTCCCGCGCGATTTTGGGTTCTTTCGGTTATAGCGAAGGCGTATTAATGCCAACTTGCCTGGATGCTTTTGGTTTGGGGGCGATCTGGGCTTATGTAAGCTATTTTGATAAGTCCGTTGTTAAGTTCTTGAAAATATTGAATGTACTGGCTCTGGTCGGGCTTGGTGTGTTTCTTTATATCTGCTTCAATAATGATGATTCCTGGCTGAAAACGCTCTTTTTCAGGACCTCGATGTCGCTTTTCTGTCTGTACCTGGTTGCAAAAGCAAGTTATGGAAAGGGGTTTCCTTCCATTTTCGGAAGTATTCTCGACAATGCATTCATGCGGCACATCGGTCGGGTGAGCTATGGACTGTACGTATATCACATGCTGGTACCGACGCTTGTTGTGCCATTTATCATCAAAGTACTGCATCGCTTTCTGCACATCACGCTGACATTCTCCGAAAACTCACTTAAACTGGTGAGTCTGGTTGTGCTCATTTTGCTGGCAACAGCTTCCTGGTACATTTTGGAGGCGCCATTTATCAAGTTTAAGAAGTACTTCCAGCTAAGTCGGGTGAAGTCTTCTTCAACGACGCTTAATGCAACAGCAGAATAGCCCACTGCTTCCCCTCTTACTTTAAGCACTTCAATTCCTTTCGCTAGCCCGCACTTGCCGGAGGATAATCTGAATCCACGGCAGCATTTTACGCTGTTATCTTGGGTCATTCAATGATTAGGTTATCTTCCGTTGGCCTAGGACATTATGAATTAAGTTGCCGGTTGGTAACTTTATAATAGAGCAACAAATTGGCGTACAGTTACTTACGTTAGGTTTATGATCGGGAATTTACACAAGATAATTTTGGGTAAAGAAGAATACTAATGTGCTTTCATGAATATAGAGAGTACTCCGCTTTGTCCTAATTTCTAACAAAAAAAATACCAAACCTAACTATCAGTCGAATACTTTTTACAAACAATTGAATGAAGATTTTAGGTATTTCCGCTTTCTATCATGACTCTGCTGCTGCGTTAATCGAAAATGGTGACATTATTGCCGCGGCACAGGAAGAACGTTTTACAAGAAAAAAGCACGATCCGTCTTTTCCTTCCCACGCAGTCCGGTTTTGTCTTGAATATGCAGGATTGTCGATTGACGAGCTGGACGCAGTGGCTTTCTATGATAAACCGTTGCTGAAGTTTGAGCGATTGCTTGAAACCTATTACGCTTTCGCGCCAAAAGGGTTGCGGTCATTTCTGACCGCAATGCCTGTTTGGCTCAAAGAAAAGATGTTCTTAAAAAGGCTGATCAATGAGGAGCTGGTCAAACTGGGTTACAGCAAAAAGAAAAAGCTAAAACTGCTCTTCCCAGAACATCACCTTTCACATGCGGCCAGTGCATTTTACCCCTCGCCATTTAAGAAAGCTGCTATTCTGACCATTGACGGAGTAGGCGAGTGGGCTACTGCTTCGATTTGCAGCGGCGAAGGAAAAGATATCTCCATCCTCAAAGAAATGCGTTTCCCGCATTCGCTTGGGCTGCTATATTCTGCATTTACTTATTTTCTTGGGTTTAGGGTCAATTCAGGTGAGTACAAACTCATGGGGCTTGCGCCTTATGGAAATACAGCCTCGTCAGATATCCAGAGATATGAACGACTTATTTTAAGTGAGTTAGTTGATTTGAAAGACGACGGTTCCGTTTGGCTGAACCAGGATTATTTCGACTACGCGACTGGTTTGAAAATGGTCAATGTCGCAAAATGGGAATTCCTGTTTGGCATCACGAAAAGGGACCCGGAAGACGCACTGGAAGCGCAGCATTGCAACTTAGGCCTGGCAATTCAGAACGTCACGGAGCAGATTGTTCTTAGAATGGCAACCGAAGCGAAGCGACTTACAGGCGCAGAATATTTGTGTCTCGCTGGTGGAGTAGCATTGAATTGTGTGTCAAATGGAAAGTTGCAAAACTCGGGAATATTTGAGGATATCTTCATTCAGCCAGCAGCCGGAGACGCAGGAGGCGCCCTGGGCGCTGCGCAGGCTGCTTACCATATCTATTATGGTTGTGAAAGAGATATCTCCTGGACGGGTGACGCATTACAGGGTTCCTATCTGGGCCCTACTTTTTCCGACCTGGACGTGGAGCTTGCGGCAAAGAAATACAAGGCACGTTACACTTCATTCGAGACTTTTGAAGAGCTGAGTAATGCAGTGGCTGCCATTCTTGCCGAAGGTAATGTCGTAGGTTGGGTACAGGGGAGAATGGAATTCGGGCCGCGGGCTTTGGGCGCGCGCAGTATCCTGGGTGACCCAAGGAATGCTGAAATGCAGAAGAAGCTTAATCTAAAAATCAAGTACAGAGAATCTTTTCGCCCATTTGCGCCCTCGGTACTTGCCGATGAATGCGCTGATTTTTTTGATTTCGATGGAATATCCCCTTACATGTTGCTGGTCCACCCTGTTGCGGAAAGACTACGAAAGGCGGTTCCGGCAAATTACGGAGCAATGGACCTTCGCGAAAAGCTTTACCATCAGAGGTCAGAACTTCCATCCATTACGCACATTGACTATTCCGCGCGGATACAGACTGTGCATAAAACAACCAATCCCCGGTACTATGCGCTGATCCAGTCATTTAAAAATCTGACTGGCTGTCCGGTACTTGTAAATACCAGCTTCAACGTTCGCGGTGAGCCTATTGTATGTACTCCCAATGATGCTTACAGGTGCTTTATGCGCACCGAAATGGACTATCTCGTCATTGGTAACTACCTGTTTGATAAGAAGCAGCAACCGGAATGGATGGAAAAGGATGGGTGGAAGGAAGAATTTGTTCTGGACTAATCCTCTCAAAATCGTGTAAAAATGGTATATAAAACCCTGGTTACCAGCACATTTCGATTCTTGTTTCTCGGGCTGCTCTTTATTTTCCTTTTTTACCCGGACAAGTTTCAGATCAAGTTTGAATATCCGGGCAGCCCACAAGCGGACAGCTGGCATGTGCGGCTTATGAAGCTGGCATTCTGGTGTTTGCTTATGATGGAAGTGCTTCGGCTATTTTACTATGGAGTAGTCAAAAGCAGAGCTAATGGTATGATTGCCAATATCGTAACCCTCGTGGTTCCGATTATGATCGTTCTGATCTTCCTTGAAAGCGTTTTCATGTACATTCCACAGAGCCACGAAGGATTGCTTTCAAGAGCTTCACAGATCTGGTGGGAAAAATATTGGAACCCGGTAAACTCGCTCGGCTATCGCGACAAGGAGGTTAACGACTCGCCTGGGAAAAAGAAAATACTTGTAATAGGTGACTCCTTTGCAGCCGGTCACGGGCTTAAAGATGTAAGTGAGCGTTTTTCCGACAGGCTGGAATCACAACTCGGGTCTGACAGGTACGTGGTCTATAACCTGGGAGTGTCAGGTGCTGATACGCGTGATGAGGTGAAACGTTTGCAGGATTTCCCAGTTAAACCTGATATTATCATTCTCGAATACTTCCCTAATGATATAGAGAAAGCAGGCCGCGACAATGGGCTTTTACTCACAGGTACCGAGCCTTACGCGGATCTCAAAGGTCCAATGGCGACTATTGTAAAACGATTTTATTTGCCCAATTTCATCTACTGGCAACTTCCACACACCAGTGTAAGCACTTTTGAAAAGTTTGTACATACTGCTTACAATGATACTACCGTCCTTCATACACATCTGAAAAACCTCTCAGGAATGCTTGCCTACCGCGATTCTACACAAGCACAGATGTACGCGGTGTTCATTCCATTCCTCTTTCAGGTAGCTCAAAGCACTAACGAAACTAAACCAGTTGTGGATTACCTCCGGTCCAAGAATGTAACCATTGTTGGGATTGATGACGGTATTCTGGAAGTGCCCGAAAAGGAGCGGGTAGTTGGTAAAAACGATGGGCACGCGAGCGCGGCAGTCAACCAGCTTATTGCTGACCGGCTATCCAAGGCAATCAGTAACAGGTAATCGCTGAAAGCTAAGATCTTGACGAACTTAAATAGTAAACTCTAAAATGCTTCAGATATGGATTTTCTAACAGACTTATTCGCATTTATGAAGGAGCGAAAGAAGTGGTGGCTCGCTCCTGTAATTATTGTTCTGCTTCTGATCGGTATCCTGGTAGTGATCGGCGGAGGGTCGGCAGCAGCTCCGTTTATTTACACGTTGTTCTAACGCTTCAATGACTGTACCTGATAAAGCGGAGCACGCAAAAGCGCAGCTGGTAATAGCTACCGGGCTCATCGTGATTTTTTACTTTTTCAAACACCCTGCTATTCTGGCCGCCGCGGCTATACTTGGGTTGGTGTGCATATTCATTCCTCTCGCCGGCGAGTTGATTGTAAAATACTGGTTCAAATTGGCGGAGGTTTTAGGAAAGATCAACGGCGCTATCTTGTTGACTATTATTTTTTTGGTCGTACTCGTCCCGGTAGCCTTAATCGCGAGATTGAATAAAAAAGACGCGTTGGCGCTCAAACGAAATCAAACAGGGTCACTTTTTCACGAAAGAAACCACAAGTTTGAAGCCAAAGACCTCGAAAATGTATGGTGATTAGGTTTGGTTGTGATAGAGAAAGCCTGATTTCAGGCTTTCTTCTTTCTGCAGGCTCTATCGTAAAGTAGTTGCAGCATTCCGTCTTTGAGGCCCACATCGGGTACATGGATGATTTCTGCACCTGCCCATTTCATAGCAGAAGTATAGATATCTCCTGCCGGAACAATTACATCGGCCCTGTCGGGATTAAGTTGTAGTTTATTTATCCTTTCTTCCAGCGAAAATTGAGCGATATACTCTTTCATTCTCTCAATTTCATCAAGACTCGTGGAGCTTTCCGTGAGCTTGGATGACAAATCAAAAAGCTTGTTAATGTTACCGCCGGTCCCCACTGCCTGAATAGGCTGGCTGTAATCCACGTGCTGGTTGATCCATTCTTTTATCTTCTGCCACGAATTTTTAGATTCTTTACCTTCCAAAAGCCGCACAGAACCCAGTTTGAAGGATTTTGCAAAAGTCTTCACACGGTCTTTGTACAGATTCAGTTCGGTACTGCCGCCACCTACGTCAATGTGAATGTACTGACCATCACTTAAAGATTTAACAACCACGTTGTTAACAAGCTCGGCTTCCCTCTGTCCGTCAATGATTTGAATGTGAATTCCAGTTCGGTTTTCTATTCTTTCCCTTACTGCCATTCCATTTTCGGCTTCTCGCATTGCGGAGGTAGAGCACGCCATGAAATCGTCTACCTCGTGCAGTTCCATGAGGAGCTGATACGCGAGCATTAATTTCATCATGCGGTCTTCGCTCTGCTCCGTGATTCGGCCTTGGGTAAAAACGTCATGGCCAAGACGAAGCGGGAAACGCACATATTCAACCTTTTTGAAGCGGGAAACACCGCCGTCGTGCAGCACAGAAGAAATCTGCATGCGGGCACCATTGGATCCTATATCTATTGCAGCGAATTTCAAGGAAACGTATTATAGGGGAGTAAATAAAAGCCAAAAATAGAACTTTCACGAACACATTGTACGAGTGCCCGTGAAAGTTAAGGCTGTTTTATCTACATTTTGCCGCCTATTTGGTATAAAAGCTTCAACTTGACACCTGGCCCGGCGGAGTGGCTCAGGGGAGTCAGAGGGGTGAAATAAGTGTAAACATAACCCTCTGCCTGTACCACAATCGGGTGCCAGGACTTTTCAATTCCCACTGAAAAGTTAACCGAGCTGACAGCCGGTACTTTGTTCTTCTTATCAAATTCGTTCTTGAAGTACTCTTTGTTCGGCGCAATGCAATCGAATGAAACCTTCTCCTTGGACGAAACCGTCACATTGGCTCCAACACCCGCGTAGTAAGCCCAGTTGTCTTTGAGGTTGTTCCGAAATGCAACCGTCAATGGGATCTGGACGAGCGTCGGGTTAACTTTGATATTAAATACATCCAAAGCCAGTGGTACTTCTCCCGGGTTTGAGCGCTTGAAATCCTTACGTACTTTTTCCCTGAATATCTTTTCGGAAATAAACTCCATTGGTTTAACTTTCAGCCAGCTGATACCTGCTGTGATTGAGAACTTTTTGGCAATCAATACCTCACCCAACACCGTTTTCGCAGTTCCATTTGCTTCCATTTGAACCCCTCCTCCGAAACGGTAAGGTGCTTTGATATCAAGCTTTGGAACTACATTCTCCGCCTTTGCGGTTCGCTCCACTTTTTTGTCAGAAATGGAAGTGGCTTTTGCAATCTGAACACTATTCCAGTTAATGGCCCTTTGTACCTGTCTCATAGACAGTCTGTTTGCTAGTTCATAGTTCATTTTCCTGGAAAGCGCGTTGCCACTGTTTATGTGCAGTGGAGTCTTTGACGAAAGCTGGGCAAAATTTTCCAGAGTTGGGGACGAAGGCGGTACGTCGCCGTTTTCATTTAAGTCAGAAGCTACATAACTAAGATCATTTGGCGTGGAGCTGGCCGGAACTTCGGGTCTGGTCCCGGAAGCCAGGCTAAAATCCGATTGGCTGGTATCCGCATTCAAACCGTTAAATTCTTGTTTTCGACTTTTTGCATTGAACTTTGGTTTTGTTTCAAATGCATTGCTCCGGCTTGCATACTGACCATTTTTTTGGACAGCTGTCGGGTAAGTCGGTTGGTTTTGATCCACATCTGCTTTTTGTACAATGTAAATGGTGTCAGCCTTTACAGCAGCGGCAGGTTGTTGTTTGATCACCTCGATCTGCTCTTTCAAATTCTTAACGTCTGCAACCAAACTGTTGTTCTGTGAAAGCTGGTTTACGTACAAGAATGCCATTACCGCCGTGACCGAAGCTGCGGCGGCGTACCCGATCCATGAACCATACTGTTGCCAAAAACCCGGCGGCGTGTGCGCATGCATGTAATTCTGCATTTTCGCCCAATCCGCTTCCTGAAAGTCTGGTTGAATACTCTCTAATTTCCGGCGTATAGTTGTTTCAAATTGATTAGTTTTCATTTCCTCTGAATGACTTTATGGCCCAATCGCTTGGAAAGAGATGTGGGTAGTACTGTTTTATTAGATGCTGCAACCGGGCTCTTGCACGAACATAATGGGACCTCACAGTAGCCTCATTGATTTGCAGCAAATCTGCAATTTCCCTGTGATTGTAGCCATCGACCACATATAACAAAAATACGTTTTTATAAACCGGCTTGATCTTCTGGATTAATGCAAGTATTTCATCCGCAGTGATTTGCGAAATTACATCTTCTTCAAACCTGGGACAAGGCGCATCTTCCAGTGCAATTACATCCTCGCTATGCTTTTTATGTTTGCGATAATAGCTAATCGCCGTATTCACCATGATAGTCCGCAGCCAGGCTTTAAAAGGATGGTTTGCGTCATATTTTTCAAGATTATTGAAGACTTTCAGAAAACCTTCATTCAGAACTTCCTCAGCTTCCTCAGTGGTGGCTGTATAGCGAAGGCAAATGCTTTTAGAATACCCGAAAAACTGTTTATAGAGGTGTCGCTGCGCCTGGTTATTGCCAGCAATGCACGCAGCTACGACGGAATTGAAGTCGTTCTCATTAAAGGATATTTTTCTTCCAAATAGCAACGTCAGGGTATCAAGATTGTCAGGGATCGAATTCTTAATCTCAGTTACGTGGGCAGCTGTGCTTCTGTTGCAAAAAATTACGAAAAAGTTAACGCCACTTAAAATCAAAGCATTAGTCAGCAAAGTGTCT
Source organism: Dyadobacter crusticola DSM 16708 (assembly GCF_000701505.1). Lineage (GTDB taxonomy): Bacteria > Bacteroidota > Bacteroidia > Cytophagales > Spirosomataceae > Dyadobacter > Dyadobacter crusticola. Next base: position 81,342 of record NZ_JNJB01000017.1, read on the forward strand.
GATTTTGGAGCAAAACTGCATTCTAATGCAACAATCGGCGAAATACGGGCGTAATCCGATTTATAGCGCCGGCTAGCATGCGCAGCTGGTGTGTTGGCTAGATGAAAATTTAACTTTTTATAACATTTGAAGACCTTTTGTTAGGGGTGAGTTGGAATACGGTCCTGGATCTTTTGGGACCGTATTTATTTTTTGCCCGCCAACATTTCCAACGCGGAGGAATTTTTGATTTCACCCATTACAAACAAACTGTGTGTGCTGCCGATATTATCCAGAGAGCCAAGCTTTTGCATTAAAAATTGCTGGTACTGCGACATATCATCAACTACCACTTTCAACAGGAAATCGTAGTCGCCTGAAATATTGAAGCATTCCATTACTTCCGGCATCGCAGTCACAGCCTTGACGAACTTTTCACCCATATTTTTCGAATGTTCTTTCAGCGCGATGTTGCAGAAAGCCATTAATTTTTTACCCACTTTCTCACGGTCCACCAGCGCGACGTACTTCCGGATCACGCCTTCTTTTTCCAGTCTTCTTACCCGTTCGTAAACCGGCGTGTAAGAAAGATTGAGCTTTTCGGATAATTCACGTGTTTTCAAGGTCGCATCCTGTTGCAGCAAATGCAGGATTTTGGCATCCGTTTCGTCCAGATTATACATAGATAGAATATCTTTATTCACTTCAACTAACCTTCGAATATAGATAAATAGTGTATCGAATGTCAAAAAGGTAGATGTTTAGTCTAATATTTTTTGTTTTATTGAATAAAAAATCTATTGACTTAAATTTGTCACTTGTAAAGTCTGCTTCCGGCGGATTAATCATGAACTCATCAAAATCTTACATAAATGATAGCAACTGAAAAGGCGGATATTCGCGAGATTCTTAAAAACCGCATTCTTGTATTGGATGGAGCTATGGGTACGATGATCCAACGATACAAATTGGAGGATCACGATTACCGTGGCGACCGGTTTGCCGACTGGCCGCAAGATGTGAAAGGAAACAACGATTTGCTTTCATTGACCCGCCCAGATATCATCAAGGAAATTCACGCAGCCTATTTCGAAGCGGGTGCGGATATCGCCGAAACCAACACTTTTTCCGGTACCACCATTGCCATGGCGGATTATGGAATGGAAAAGCTGGTCTACGAGCTGAATTACGAATCAGCAAGGCTGGCGCGGGAAGTTGCCGATGAATTCACCGAGCGGGAGCCTGAAAAGCCAAGATTTGTAGCCGGTTCAATGGGCCCTACCAACCGGACTGCTTCACTTTCTCCCGATGTAAACAACCCCGGGTACCGGGCGATCAGCTTTGACCAGCTGGTTGAAGCTTATTATGAACAGGTTAAAGGATTGACTGACGGGGGCTGTGATCTGCTGCTCGTTGAAACGATCTTCGATACCTTGAATGCGAAAGCCGCCCTTTTCGCAATTGATCAGTTTTTTGTTGATGCGAAAAACGGCAAAGTAGAGCGACTTGATTCCTGGAGAAATGTACCCGGTCAATCTCTGCCCGTAATGATTTCAGGGACGATTACGGATGCTTCCGGCCGCACACTTTCGGGCCAGACTACTGAGGCATTTCTTACATCAGTATCTCACCTGCCACTGCTTTCAGTGGGTTTGAACTGCGCATTGGGTGCTGATTTAATGCGGCCCTATGTTCAGATACTGGCGAAAGAATCTCCTTTTTACACATCGGCTCACCCGAATGCAGGTTTGCCGAATGAAATGGGAGAATATGACGAATCGCCGGAGCAAATGGGCGAAGTAATTGATGGATTTTTAAAGGATAACCTCGTCAATATCATCGGAGGCTGCTGCGGAACTACACCCGATCACATCAGGGTAATTGCAGATCTTGCCAAAAAACATTCACCACGTACGCTGCCGGCTCCTGAAACCGTCATGAAACTATCGGGACTTGAACCGGTGAAGATCAACAAGCTCACCAATTTTGTCAATATCGGTGAACGTTGCAATGTGACAGGATCGAAGAAATTTGCCAGGCTCATTCGTGAAGGCAAATACGACGAAGCTTTGTCTATTGCCCGCGAGCAGGTAGAAAGCGGTGCGCAGGTAATCGACGTCAATCTCGATGAAGGGATGATCGATGGGGTAGAAGCAATGAAGACTTTTGTTAACCTGATCGCCTCAGAGCCTGATATTTCCAAAGTACCGCTGATGATCGATTCTTCGAAATGGGAGGTGATTGAATCGGGGCTGAAATGTGTGCAGGGCAAGTCTATTGTTAACTCGATTTCCCTGAAAGAAGGCGAGGAGAAGTTTAAAGAGTCAGCTAGAACTGTGTTGCGTTATGGTGCGGCAACGGTTGTAATGGCATTTGATGAACAAGGTCAGGCCGACAATTTTGAGCGCCGGTGCGAAATCTGTTCAAGAGCTTACAGGATCCTTGTAGATGAGGTGGGCTTCCCGGCGGAGGACATCATTTTTGATCCAAACATCCTGACCGTTGCGACAGGGATGGAAGAGCATAACAATTATGCGGTTGACTTTATCAATGCAGTTCGCTGGATTAAAGAAAACCTGCCGCATGCAAAGGTCTCAGGCGGAGTTTCAAACGTTTCGTTCAGTTTCCGCGGAAACGAGCCGGTTCGCGAGGCTATTCACACGGCATTTCTATACCACGCGATTAAGGCCGGACTTGATATGGGTATCGTGAATGCTGGTCAGATCGGTATTTACGATGAAATCCCGAAAGATGTTTTGGAGCTGGTGGAAGATGTATTGCTTAACCGCCGCCCTGATGCAACTGAGCGACTAGTAACATACGCTGAAACTGTGAAAGACAGAGGTAAGTCGCAGAGCGGCCCGGATTTGAGCTGGCGAGAGCTGCCCATTAAGGAGCGGATATCACACGCATTGGTGAAGGGTATTTCGGACTATATTGATGAAGATATTGAAGAATGCCGCCACCTGTACAGCCGGCCTTTGGAGGTAATTGAGGGACCTTTAATGGACGGGATGAGTATTGTGGGAGATCTTTTTGGCGAGGGTAAAATGTTTTTGCCGCAGGTCGTGAAGTCAGCGCGGGTGATGAAAAAAGCGGTGGCTTACTTACAGCCCTTCATTGAAGCTGAAAAAAGCGAAGGGGGCAGCTCTGCGGGAAAAATTCTGCTGGCAACTGTGAAAGGCGATGTCCATGATATCGGTAAAAACATTGTAGGTGTAGTACTCGGCTGTAACAACTACGAGATTATAGATCTGGGCGTAATGGTGCCAACAGACAAAATTCTGGCAGCAGCAGAAGAGCACAATGTGGATATCATCGGATTGTCGGGATTGATTACGCCTTCGCTCGACGAAATGGTAGGAGTAGCAAAAGAAATGGAGCGCAGAAAGCTGAAAACGCCGCTTCTGATTGGCGGAGCCACGACTTCACGCATTCACACAGCGGTGAAAATCGACCCGAATTATTCCGGTCCGGTAATCCACGTACTCGATGCTTCGCGTTCAGTTCCTGTGGCAGGTAAATTGATCCAAAGCGAGAAGAGCCAGTCAGATGTATTGGCAGATATCAAGGCGGAATACGCAAAATTGCGCGATGATCACGCTAAAAGAGGTGGCGAAAAAGCACATATCAGCATTGAAAAAGCGCGTGAAAACAAGGCGAAGATCAATTGGAGTGAATTCAAGGCGACCAAGCCGCAGTTCTTAGGGACTCGTGTTTATGATGATTATGATCTGGCTGATGTCGCAAAATACATTGACTGGACGCCATTCTTTCAAACCTGGCAGCTGCACGGAAAATATCCTAAGATATTCGAAGACAAGGTTGTCGGATCGGAAGCTATGAAATTGTATGAGGATGCAGCTGTATTGCTGGGGGAAATCATTCGTGATAAAACGCTGAAAGCAAAAGCGGTAATTGGTTTCTGGCCGGCAAACTCCATTCAGGACGATATAGTGCTGCATAGTTTCGAAGAAGAAACCCGCGAAGTTCCTTGTGAGCGTCACGGTTCTCACAATCACATTGAATATCGCATTAGCAAGCATGCGGAAGAAAATCTGAATGCAGGAGAGCTCGTGGCAGACACTGCGGTGGTCCTGCACCATTTACGCCAGCAAACTCAGAAAGCGTCAAATCTGCCGAATTACTGTTTGTCTGATTTCGTCGCGCCATTGGAAAGCGGACATCAGGATTATATTGGCGGATTTGCTGTAACTGCCGGAATCGGTATCGAGCCTTTGATCGAAAAGTTTGAAAAGGATCAGGACGATTACAATAGTATCATGGTAAAAGCACTTGCCGACAGGTTGGTGGAAGCGCTGGCAGAGCTGATGCACGAAAGAGTAAGGAAGGAATTGTGGGGCTATGATAAGAGTGAAAGCCTGTCTACTGAAGAGTTGATCAAGGAAGCGTATAGAGGTATCCGTCCCGCGCCAGGCTACCCTGCCTGTCCTGACCATACCGAGAAAAGAATGCTCTTTGATTTGCTGAAAGCAGAAGAAATCGGCATTGAACTGACCGAAAGTTTTGCAATGTATCCCGCCAGCAGTGTGAGTGGCTGGTATTTTTCACACCCGGAAAGCAGATATTTCCCTGTAGGAAAAATATTTAAGGACCAGGTTGAGGATTATGCACGAAGAAAGGAAATGTCTGTGGAAGAGACTGAAAAATGGTTGTCGCCGGTTTTGGGCTATTAGTTGATTTAGTTCCAAGCAATTTGAAGGGGATGTGGATTTATTCACGTCCCTTTTTTTATTCGGGATGAATATACTTTTTCTACACTATACGCGTATCTAAATGGAGTGACGAGCGATAAACAGGTATTTATACTCTATTTTCTCAATATTTTCCAGTAGATATTTGTCTTAGAATTGAAGTAATAAATAGTTTATTAGCCATGAAAAGAAATATCTCAGTCTTCATTCTCCTGATTCTGCTTGCATGTTCATTTAAATACCGAACCAAAGCGCGAGAAAGCAGCCAACCTTTTCTACCAGACCGACTAAGAAATATGGTCCCGGTGCAGTCTGTTGAGGAAAATACTTTTGAAGCTGCTGTTACCAGAATGCAGCAGGCAAATCTTGAAATGGCGAATGGGAATCCCGGGCTGTTTAAATCAATGTGGTTGCAAAGTGATGACGTAACCATATTTGGCGACAATAGTAACCAGGAGCTGAAAGGCTGGAAAGCAATTTCTGCGAGCCTCGATTCTGTTGAAAAGCCTGCCTCGGCTGCTAACTCCTATACATTCGAAAAGATAACCAGCGATGAAGGTGAAGTACAGGCTTATTTATTGCAAAAGGAGCACTACAAGCTGGCGAATGGGAAAACCAAAGATTTACAAGTGACAGTAGTTTTCCGGAAGGAAAACAATGAATGGAAAATCGTTCACCGCCACGCAGACAGCATCTTGCCGGAAAAGAGATCAGCCAGAACTTCTAAATAATAGCGCTGGTTCCTGATATTTAACACCGCGTAGCACATACCGATATTTTGTTGTTATTTTTGCACCTTTGGCTAAAAAGTGACGACACAATATTTATGGAAAGATTTACAGGACTGCTAGGTATTGTGCTGATCCTCGGCATTGCGTTCGCAATGTCAAACAACAGAAAAGCAATTAATTACCGTACCGTTGGCGTGGGTCTTGCGTTGCAGTTCGGGTTGGCAGTCTTCATTCTCCGAACGGATATTGGCCAGGCAGTCTTTCAGTGGTTGGGTGAAAAAGTACAGAAGCTCCTTTCATTTTCGGATAAGGGAGCTGATTTTGTTTTTAGCACATTGGTAAGGCCCGACTTGATGCAGCGTGCATTCGGTCCCGGCAACGACTTCGTTTTCTTCTTTAAAATTATCCCTACCATCATTTTTGTTGCAGTATTGGTGAATATGCTCTATCACCTCGGAATTATGCAGCGGGTGGTTTCATTTATTGCGCGAGGCGTTTACTGGTTAATGGGTGTGAGCGGGGTAGAAGCACTTTCTAACGTAGCGAGTACATTCGTAGGTCAGGTGGAAGCACAGATTATGATTAAACCTTACCTGAAAAATATGACTAACTCGGAGTTAATGGCCTCCATGACAGGTAGTTTCGCTTGCATTGCGGGAGGAGTTATGGCAGTTTATATTTCGTTGGGAGTACCTGCCCCTTATCTTATCGCCGCCAGCTTAATGGCCGCTCCCGGTGCATTGGTCATCTCCAAGATCGTATTTCCTGAAACGCTGCAATCTGATTCTAAAGGCGCTGTAAAGCTGGAAATCCAGAAAACGCATGCCAATCTGCTGGACGCAATCGCTGGTGGCGCGAGTGAAGGCTTGAAAGTCGGGTTCAATGTGATTGCGATGCTGATCGGCTTTATTGCCCTGGTTGCATTGCTGGATTATTTGCTGGGTTACATTGGCGGGCTCTTGTCGTTTCCTCAGCTCAGCTTCAACTTCCTGCTAGGAAAAGTCTTCTCAGTTTTCGCCTGGGCAATGGGAGTGCCTGCGAAAGATATTGAAGCTGCCGGTTCTCTGATGGGCACTAAAATGGTGATCAATGAATTTGTAGCCTATCTTGACCTTGTTAAATTGAAAGATACACTGGATCATAAAACAATCGTGATCACAAGTTTCGCATTGTGCGGGTTTGCGAATTTTAGCTCCATTGCTATTCAGGTAGGAGGTATCGGCGAGCTGGCTCCCACACGTCGCGCAGATCTGGCCAGACTGGGCTTTAAGGCGCTGATCTGCGGTACATTGGCTTCTTATATGTCGGCTACCTTGGCCGGATTACTGTTATGATTTGGTAAAATTGAGCTGGTGATTTCATGTTGGCACAGATATTTCTGACCTGTTTCCAATTAACAGCACAGAAACGCTACTTCATGAAAAATATCAAACTGTATCTCTCCATCATCAAAGAAAGCTTCAACGAGTTTATGAATGATAGCGGGCTCAAATTAAGCGCCGCGCTCTCATACTATACCATATTTTCACTCGCACCAATGCTGCTCGTGATTATATCGATATTTAGCATCTTTTTTGGCAAAGATGCTATTCAGGGTGAGCTGTTCGGGCAGATCAGCGGACTGGTTGGTGCGAGTGCGGCGCAGCAACTGCAGGAAATTCTGAAAAATGCAGAGCTCTCCAATAAGTCGGGTTTGGCGGCAGGAATCGGCATTGTAACGCTGCTGATTGGTGCGACCGGGGTTTTTGCTGAAATGCAGGATTCCATTAATTACATCTGGTCGATCAAATCGAAGCCGAAAAAAGGCTGGCTGCAGTACCTTAAAAACCGGCTGATCTCATTTTCAATGATACTTACCTTGGGCTTTTTGCTTGTGGTATCGTTGGGTGCAAGTGCGCTAGTAGATGTTTTAAGCAACCGTCTCGAACGCTACTTTTCAGAAGCTTCCGTCGTGCTTTTCTATATCGTTAACCTTGCATTGGTACTAACTATTATTACTTCGCTTTTTACGGTAATCTTCAAAGTACTGCCAGACGGTGAGTTAAGGTGGAAAGAATGTATGGTGGGTGCGGGTTTTACTGCAATCCTCTTTTTGATAGGAAAGTTTGTCATCAGTTTTTATTTGGGGAAATCAGATCTGGGAGCCGCTTATGGTACTTCGGCCTCCATTGTAATCCTGCTCACGTGGATATATTACTCATCGATCATTCTATACTTCGGGGCTGAGTTTACCAAAGTCTACGCCCGCCAGGATGGTGTCGGCATTACTCCAAATCATCATGCTGTTCTGATCGTCAGGCAAGAGCTAGACGAAGATACTGGAAAGGTAGTTTCCTGACAGGCAGCAAAAAAGCCCTTCTTGCAAAGCAGGAAGGGCCTTTTTTGTAAGATATCATTGAAGTTATTTAATGACCATCTCGAAGGGCATTCTGGCTTGCATTCCGCCCATGTTCATCAGCTTTTTGTACATTTTCACATAAGGAGCAAGTTCTCCCAGGTTCCTGGCAGTGACTTTCTCTTCTTCGTCACCCATCATTTTTTGGAAGAACTCATCAAACGGGCGTTTCTTCTCAGGGTAGTAACGCACGCGATAGTCACCTTCTGAAAGCTTGGCAGCCTTTGCCGCTAATTTAACTGCATCGTCGACGCCGCCTAGTACGTCAACCAGTCCGTTCTGCTGCGCTTCCACGCCCGACCACACGCGGCCCTGCGCAAGGCTTTTCAACTTTTCTACTGACATTCTGCGGCCTTGCGCTGCTTTCCTGGTGAATGTTTCGTAACCTTCATTTACACTTTTCTGAATCATCGATTTCTCAAATTCAGTCATTTCACGAGTTGCCGTCGGCCAATCGGCGTGCGGGCTTGTGCCTACTCCGTCGAATGTGATACCCAGCTTGTTGTTCATGAAATCGGTTACGTTGAACACGAGTCCAAAGATCCCGATCGAGCCGGTAATTGTATTAGGCTGGGCAACAATGGTATCGCAGCCCATTGCCATATAATACCCGCCCGAAGCCGCTACGTCGGACATTGAAGCAATAACAGGCTTTTTCTTGGCAGTAAGCTGAATTTCACGCCACATGATATCCGAAGCAAGCGCGCTGCCGCCCGGAGAATTGATCCTGATAACCACGGCTTTGATCTTGTCGTTTTCACGGATTTCTTTAAGTTCTTTAACAAACTTGTCGGATCCAATATTATCATCACCGCCATCGCCGGTAGTAATTTCACCTTCGGCTACCAACACGCCGATGCGCTTGTTGAAGTCACCTTCCTTCACCTTAGCAGGTCCTTTGAGGTATTTTCCAACGCCCACGTAAGAGATACTTTTCTTTTCGTCAACTTTAAGCTCCTTTTTAAGGTAGGTTTCCAGCTCATCCTGGTAGCCAAGGTGGGTGATGAATTTGTTGCTCAATGCTGCTTTTGGATTCTCGATACCGAGTGAGTCTGCAAGGTTTTGCAATTGTGTTACCGGGATACCTCTGGATGCAGAAATGTTTTTGAGGAAATTACCATTGATAGCCCCAATGAGCTCGGCTGACTGTTTTTTACTCGCTTCGCTCATGTCGGAGCGGGTAAACATTTCAATGGCGCTTTTAAATTCTCCAACCCTGAAAACAAGCGGCTTTACGTCCAGTTTGTCGAAGGTGCCTTTAAAAAAGCTGTATTCAACAGAAAGTCCGTTCCATTCAATGCCGCCAACAGGATTCAAGTAGATTTTATCGGCTACTGATGCGAGATAGTACCCTTTTTCGGAGTACGATTCAGCATAGGTAACTATGAATTTTTTCGATTTTTTGAACTCTGTCAGCTGGTGCCTGATCTCTTCCAATGTGGCCCAACCTGCTTGCGGACTGTCTGTTTTCAAATATATACCCTTGATTTTATCGTCGGCTTGTGCGTTTTTCAGGGCCGCCAGGATATCTTTCAATCCGATTACATCGTCGTTTCCGCTGAACATCCCACCGAAGTTGGAGAATGGATTATCAACTCCCACTTCCTGAATGGGTTGGTTTAAGTCGAGTTTAAGGACTGATTTTTCATTGATTACGACTTCTTCGTCTGAAGAAAACATGGACCCGATACCAGCCAGGATCGCGAATGATAAGAAGAAGAAGAGGATTATGCCCACAAATGTGGCAAGCACATACTTAAAGAACTGCAGCATTTTATATTAACGGTATGAAGTTTTCATTTAAAGATACGTAAGGAACAAAAATATGTATTAATTGTGCCGCGGTGCCGGAGAAATATTGTCAGAAGGTCGAACGCTATTTTGAGTGGTGTATAAGCTCCTGTAAAACTTTAAGCGCGCGCCGCAAGTAATACAAACCCCGATTCAGTATTTTTGGAAAAAAATTCAAGATGAAAAAGACCCTCATTTTAGTCCGTCACGCCACCGCGGAGGACCAGACTTTCAGAACCCGTGATTTTGACCGGAACTTAAACAACAAGGGCCTCGCGGAAGCCGAAATAATGGCGAAGTGGCTGGTCAGTTCAAATGTAAAACCAGATATTTTCATTTCGAGCCCAGCTTCGAGGGCGTTTAAGACTGCTGAGATTTTCGCAAATCAGCTTGGTGTAAATGTGGCTTCGATCAACTCGCGTGCGGATGTTTACGACGGCGGTCCGAAGGCGTATCTCACCGCAGTGAATACCGTTAGCAATGATTTTTCAACCCTTATTCTTTTCGGTCACAACCCGGACATCACTTACTTTGCCGAATACCTTTCCGGCTCAAATATCGGTTCAATGAAAAAATCAGGGATCGCATTTATTGAGTTCAAAGACCTGAACTGGGAGGAGATATCTGCAAAGACTGGAGATTTAGTTTTGTACAAAACACCAAAACAGGTCGCAGGGATTGAGTGAAATGGAAAAGTCTAATAGAAACCGGCGGATTTTTGTCATTGTATTTATTGCATTCGTGGCGCTGTTTGCATACATCTCTTATGATATGTCCAGCCGAACCACAGCTCCCTGGAACAAGCCTAAGCAATTGAATCGCGCATTGCCCGGCGCTTCTCCCGATGCAGATTCCCTCAAACTGGATTCGCTGATGCAGGAAGTGGAGTAATGATTAGGCTCTGGGATGAAATTCAGTGATGATCTGTTTAAGATAGTCCCTGTCCAAATGCGTGTAAATCTCGGTGGTAGTAATGGATTCGTGCCCGAGCATTTCCTGCACAGCCCGCAAGCTTGCGCCTCCTTCGATCAAATGCGTGGCAAAAGAATGGCGAAAGGTATGCGGACTTACGTTCTTTTGAATACCGGCTTTTTCGGCGATGTCTTTAATCATTAAAAAAATCATCACCCGGGAAAGTTGGCCTCCTCTTCGGTTCAGGAAAACAATATCCCCACTATCCTTATCTGGCGCAATTTCGTTTCGAACGTGTTCGAGGTAGATCTGCGTGTACTTGATTGCTTCCTTTCCAATGGGTACCAGTCTCACCTTGTCGCCTTTCCCCAAAATCCGCAGAAATCCGATATCGAAGTAGCAGTGCGTGAGCAGCAAGCCCGTCAGTTCTGATACGCGCAGGCCAGAGCTGTACAGTACTTCCAGGATCGCCCGGTTACGGGTGCCCTCTGGCGTGGAGTGATCTATTGCGGCGAGCATGGATTCTATCTCATCATAAGAAAGCACGTCGGGCAATTTTCGGGGGAGTCGGGGCGATTCCAGCAGCTCGGTCGGATCGTCGGTGATCTCATTTTCGAGCAGCAGATATTTGAAGAATGCTTTAATGCCTGAGAGCATTCTGGCCTGTGAATGCGCAGCCAAACCGAGTTCGGCAAGGTATTTCAGGAAAGCACTTAGATGTAATTCCTCAATTTTCGCAGGCGGAAGGTTGATCCCGGCAAGGGCGACGTACTCTTCCAATTTCTCCACATCCCGGACATAAGCATCGACCGAATTGCCGGACAGGGAGCGTTCCAGCCGCAGATAGTTTTTGAAATGTTTAATGTAGCTTTGCCACATAGCAAGAAGAAAATTAAATCTGCACGAATCAATGAAAAAGATATTGATCCTTAACGGTCCAAATCTTAATCTCCTGGGCAAACGTGAACCTACAATTTACGGCAGCCAATCCTTTGAGGATTACTTTGAAACACTGAAAAGCACCTTTTCTGAAGTAGAGCTGCATTACCTCCAATCTAATCACGAGGGTGCATTAATTGATAAAATTCACGAAGTCGGCTTTACATTCGACGGCATTGTCATCAACGCAGGCGGACTGACACATACTTCCGTTGCTCTGGCAGATGCGATATCATCCGTGACAACCCCCGCAATCGAAGTTCACATCTCCAACATTCACGCCAGAGAACCATTCCGCCACCACAGCTATCTCACATCCAGATGCAAAGGAATGATCTGCGGGCTGGGACTTAGAGGGTATGAGTTGGGGGTTAGGGGTTTTTTGAATGAGTGAATGAGTGAATGGCTGAGTTTTTAATGAGTGAATGATTGAATGAGTGAATGAGTGAATTTCGAATTAGTGAATGATCTGTTCTTATGAGTATAATTTTGTAAATGATCGGAAGCGGTCTTAGTCACCAAGAATTCAGTCATTCAAAATTAAATTATTCACTCATTCACTCATTCAAAATTCACTCATTAAAAACTCAATCATTCAATCATTCAAAATTACCGAAACACCGCATTGCTAAAAAGTATCTTTCCATTGTAGAGCATAGCGCGGAAGACGGGGTCGTCCATCATGTAGATTACCTGGCCGCGGCCTATTTCCTGTACTCCCAGGATTAATGTATTTTTAAGCTTGCTGCTCATTCTGTTGCCCACGAAGCCTGCTTTATAGCTTGTTTCTGTCAGGTAGCCCACATTCCATCCATCTTTGAGGTACTCGCGCTCGTAGGCATCTCTTACAAGCGTCACGTATTCCTTTGAACAACCGAATGAAAGCGGGTGCGTTTCGTCCATGGTGAGCTGGAACATGCTGCCGGGCGACGAATTACTTGCGTCTTCACGCTCCTGGTCACCGTATTTTTTGAAGAAGTCGGCATCCTTTTTCTTTTCTGAAAATTTCTTACTCAGGCTAAACCCGGGCTTGTTCAGGAAAGCATCGGTCGCGCCTTCCATTACAATTAGTTTTCCGCCGTTCTTAACCCAGTTCTGCAATGCGTCCAGCTGCTTTTCACCGAGGATATCCCCATATCTTCCGTCAGGTAAAATCAAAACGTCAATCGAACTCCATGGTAACGACGAGAGTTTTGTCGCATTGACGATCGTAACCGGATACTTGATCTGCTGCTCAAAGTAATGCCACACAGCGCCAAAAGAAGTTGCTGAAACGCCTTCTCCGCTCACTGCCACAACCTTGGGTGCCGTAATGGAAGCTACATGATCGTCGCCAAAGTCTGCGCCGGAAGTGACCATACCTGTTTTTACCGGAGTTAACCTGACGAAGTGCTTTGTAGCCAGTGAAGTGACGATTTTGTCAAAGTCAGCGCGCTCATTGCCTTTTTTTGTAATAATCAATGTGCCTGCCTCAAAAGCCTGGTTCTCAATCTCGAAAGGTACGTTGGAGGTTTTTACCATGAAACCGTACCTGAGGAGCTCGGCGAGGAAAACAGCATCTCCCAGTTCTGACCATTTCGCTACATAAGCATAAACGGGAAAGTTCGGGATTGTATTTTCTGTTTTTTCAGGCTGATAGGAAGCCGGAATCAGCTTTTCTTTCAATCCGTAAGCTTTCAAACCAAAAATATAAGACAGACCCCAGCTTGTTACATCATAGGTAACTGAATCTTCCAATACCGGTTTCGGCTCAAATAATACCCGCAGGAGATTGGATTTTGGCTGAAATGCGCTGATCACCAGATCATTGTTTTCTATCTTCACGGATTCGTCAACAGAACTGATCAGCTCCGTACCTTTTACGGACAAAGACTTTCCGGCAATTCCATAGGAAATTCCCTGCTTGCCAAGCCAGTCGCCAAAATACCTGATCCGCTCTTCGCGTCCCTTTGTCTTGATCACATAAGTCTTGAAGTTTCCGGCAGGCGCTTTCGCGGCATTGTCGTGGTATTTGATGAACTCAGTAACAATCTTTTCTTTTTGCGACAAAACAGCTTCAAGCGTTGCCAGCGTAGTTGCGTAATGGTGGGAAATCCGGCTTTTCAATGTCAGCGTGTCTTTTTCTTCCTTGCGTTCAATGCCTAGTCCGGCCCTTCCGCCTCCGCCTTGCTCGTAAGTAACGCCCACTGCGCCATTAACCGTTGGCCAGGTATCTCCGTAGCTTGGATAAAAGAGGTCGTAATTGTATTTGGTAAAATATGCCCAGTTGTTTTTATCAAAGTACTTACGGCAGTATTCACCGATCAGGTCGTTGAATTGTCTTTGCCACGCGGTAATGTCTTTGTGAAAAGGTTTCGCAGCAGGAGGGAAGTAGTAGCTTCTCGAAGGTCCCATTTCGTGGAAATCGGCGTGGAAATGCGGCATCCACTGATTGTACAGCACAATTCTTTCCTGCGTTTCTTTCTGGGTTTGCCACGCCCAATCGCGGTTCAGGTCGAACAGATAATGATTGAACCTGCCTCCGGGCCAGGGTTCATCGTGCTCCAATGCGTAAGGTGTCACGTCCGGGATTGCATTCTGAACCCGGTTATACCATTGCGAGTAGCGCTCATAACCATCCGGATTAATGCAGGGATCCACCATGATGACCATGTTCTTAAGGAAATCCTGCGTTAATGCATTATTCTTGTTGAGCAGCTCATAAAGCACCTGCATGCTGGTGTTCGCAGAAACCGACTCATTTCCGTGCACATTATAGCTCAGCCAGACGATCGGCGGTACACTGGCATCTGGCTTACCTTCCAGCAGACCGATGCTTTTTAAATGATTTTGCCGGATTGATTCCAGCTTACTTATGTTTTCAGGCGAAGAGATGAACGCGATCATCAGCGGCCGCCCTTCATTGCTGGACCCATACTGGACCAGTTTCACGCGGTCCTGGTTCTGAGATTGAAGCAATGTAAAGTATTGGACGATCTGACTGTGAAAAGCGAATTTGGATCCCAGCTGAAATCCGAGGTGTTGTTCAGGAGTTGTATTTTGGGCAAAGACGGGGAGAGCTAAAAATGCAATGAGAAGAACGCGGATATATTTTATCATACGAGCAATTAGAAGAAATGCATAAATCCAAATTTAGAAAGTTACCCGTTTCGAATGTTAATAGTAGTTGAATAAAAAAAAAGTTTGCAACTGAATGTGCTGATAATGAATTGATAAAAAAATAAGTGAATTTTATTTGCGTATAGAAGTTGCAATTTAGAATTCAAGCCTGCATCTTTGCACCACGTTTTCGGAAAAGGGAAGCGAAAAAGTGAAAGAAAGTGCAAAAAACGCGCGAAGTAGGAGACCAGTCGGCCCATTCGTCTAGCGGTTAGGACACGACCCTTTCACGGTTGAAACAGGGGTTCGATTCCCCTATGGGTCACAAAACCGTGCAAAGTCAAGCACTTTCAATCATTACAAAAACCGTCTTGTTTCAAGGCGGTTTTTTTGTTTTCTACGGCTCGCATTTCTTCCCTAGTTTTCGATTTTCTGCATTGGATCTCTGGTCGCAGTGTTTAACATTCCCCTGATTTTGCCTTTCGGAATTGCAGTAATCCCTTTAATAATCCATCGAAACTTTTCGTCAAGTTTTTTATCTTATTTCCTTCTTCACGCCAGCCTATCAAATATGGCTAAGTTCGTTTCAATTTTATTCTACATATTTGGGAAATACTTATATGGCATTGTAGTATATTTGACTCAAACAGCTGAATTGATTTCTCAAACTTCACATATAACTCACATCATTATTGCTTACTAATTTTTACATTCTATGAATTTTCTATTAAAACTGGCGTTTGCTGCGGGATTTGTAAGTCCGCTGGCGGCGGCCCCGCATGTTGGGACAGGTGGTTTGCCAATAAGCTCGGAGGCTGCTACTGTGACAAGCACAGAGGAGAAAAGCAAGGGAACTCCCAATCAGGATTTGATCGAACTTGCCGGTATGACTTCCTACACGATCAAAAATCCCTATTCAGAAACTGTTGACAAGCCTTTTACCATTGAAACCAAATCAATGGATCAGATGGCAGCTCCCCTTGCCACCAAAGTTACCTGCGGAACCCGGGATGGTCAGCCGGTTGTATGGACGGACGGTGAATACCTGGGGCAAACAGGCGACGGCAAAAAGGCATATACCAAGATCGTTGAGAACCGGGTTTATTTCAACTGGGGAGGTACCGTATCCGGCAATATTTTCGTGTTGTTCTTCCTTGACCTTGGTAAGTTTCCCAACAATTCAGAAAATGACGCGCTTATCAAGCAATGCGTGAACCCGGTCGATCCGAGTACTGCGGCGAATAACTTGCTGGGAACAAGTAATGGCAAAATCACCTGTAATGGCTATGTCATGGAAAACGGCGAATTGCTGGGCACTTTTGTTGATAATGGCGCATCTACCTTTCAGTATACAAAATACGTAGATGGCCGCCTTCGTGTGATGATCAAGCAAGGTGCAAATGATACGCGCACTGATAACTACAGTATGGACCTGCTGCCTGAGACGATCAATGGTACGAAAGGTTCACTAAGCGATAAATGGAAAGGTAAGTTGACACTTGAAATGGTAAATGGTTGCTACTGGCCAATTGTACCAAAATCTGCTACTCCGGTTGTTGAAAATAACTGTCCGGCCAATCCTGCGATTTCCGATATCTCTTCGATCCAGCAAACCTCATTGCGCTTTACGTTTACAGGTGACGGTATCAGTACTTTGCGGTGGCGGATCAAATCCGGCAGTTCGGTGCTCAGAAACGGTACCACGTCCGATCTGGGTAGTAACAAGACAGTAAACCTCAGCTACGGTTCGTTAAATCCAGGTAACTACTCATTGGAAATAGAGGGAGCAAGCTGCACGTCGGGTGTTGCTTCCCGCTCATTTACGATCCAGGAGCCGGTTGTTGTGATCCCTGACTGTCAGGGCGGCCCTTCGGTTACTACAATCAGAAACCTGACTTCGACTGGCCTTACTGTTGATTATGCCGGCACGAACCTGCGCAATTTCTCGTGGCGTATCCTTGATGGATCTTCTTCTGTTGCAAATGGCAGTACCGGTGTACTTCAATCAAATACAGCTAATATTTCGTACAATTATCTGCAAAACGGTACCTATACCTTCGAAATGAAGGCACTGGACTGCAAAGCTGCATCTGTTGCCACCAAGAATTTTACTTTGTCCGGAGATACCCGCCCAACTTGTAAAAGAGGCCCAACATTGCAGGCATTGCTGAGTTCTGATGATAGAAGTTTGTCATTCCTGTTTGACGGAGACGAAGTTTATTCCATTGACTGGAAAATCATGTCGGGCAATAATGCCATTCGTCAGAGCAGCGTCTCGCCTCAGAATAACCACCCGGTGATCCAGTATGATCCGCTTCAAAACGGCTCCTACACGATCCAGATTGAAGGTGGTAGCTGCAAGTCAGCTGTGACTAGCGCCACCTTTGCAATCGGGCCACTGCCTATTTATGTAGCTAATTTCGTTGGCGAAACAGTTGAAGAAGGTGTTAAGCTTTCCTGGGAAGTTGTTTCGGAGCAGGATGGAAAAGAATTCGAAGTACTGCGTTATGATTCTGAAATGAAGAATGCGGAAGTGCTCGGCAAAGTTTCACTTTCAGATCAGCGTACCGGCTGGTACCATTTCGTAGATTCGAGCCCGCTGCTTGGTATTAACTACTATCAGCTAAAACAAATTGATATAGACGGTACCTTCACGAAAAGCAAAATTGTTTCTGTGAACCCGGGTATTATCAGAGGAACCGTAGTTGCTCCAAACCCTGCACAGGATTATGTTGATCTTCAATTCTCTTCACGCACAGCTGGAAAATCGGAAGTTGTGATTTACAATGCTGCGGGTGTAGCGATCGGCAAATCGCCCATTCAGATTACAGAAGGAAAGAATGTTCACCGCGTTAATGTTAAAAAACTGGTTAACGGAAGTTATTTCATGAAAATCTCCCACGATGGAGAGTTATCAAGCCTGCGTTTCATGAAAATGGATTGATTTAGTTGAGAGTAATGCAAAGAGGGTGTCTCAGTTTTAGCCGAGGCACCCTCGTCCATTTGCTTTAAACTGAGTGGAAATTGAAACGCGATATCGATCCATTCAAAG
>NZ_JNJB01000018.1 GCF_000701505.1 Dyadobacter crusticola DSM 16708
CGCTTCCAGCTTTCTACTTGAATAAATATTGCTCATATAGCCAAATACGAGCACTTTTAACAGCATCTGGGGATGGTAACTTGCCGGACCGGTCAGGTAGTAGGCGGCATTGAGCGGCTCTAAATTGATCTTATTGATCACATCGTTGACCACCCGGACAACGTGCCCTTTGGGGACAAGATCTTCTAAACTTGGAGGAAGCAGCATCAACTGATGCTGGTGATAAGGCTTGAAATTAGGCTGTCGGCGACCCATTTTTCTTTGGTTTGCTTATAACTAAAGATAATCAATCCAGAAAAATTACCCAAACCTCTAAAATGAAAAAAGACTGCCTCATTTGAGACAGCCTCTTCTGTTTTATCCGCTAGGCGCTACGGTTCAACCACTTAAATCTGCATTTCATCTTTTTTATCTAGGCTTGTGCAACCTTTCAAATTACCTTTACATCTGTTAAGCATCGCAGCTCATTTTTAGTGGTACCCAAAAATTTTTCAAAAAATTTGTTAAAAACAAGGTACTATGTATTGCAAGATACCTAATGAAACCTATATATTTGTAAGGTCAATTAGTTACAATGAATTCTGTTCGGATTTTTTGAATGACTGAAAACAAAAACGCCATGAAAACGATCAAATTACTGCTCATATTCTTAGTACTGTTCAGCTTCAGGGCCGGAGCTACGGGTTATGTACATAATATGTTTGTAGCCCATAAAAAGCTGCAGGCAGGAAAAGAGGTGGTAATTGAGAAAGCGGTCGTGAAAAAGCATAAATCCATTGCCAGAACTACAAAGCCGGCTGTTCAGGCAAAAAGCGCTGCATTGTTTAACACAAGTCTGGCTGGCAGCAATGCATCCGTAACATTAAACGAGCGGATTTTAGAAGAAGGCCCCAGTTCTTTCTTTAAAAATGAAAAGAGTGAAAACGCAGATGATTCAATTGTAACTAAAATAATCGGAGCTTTTCGGTGCATGGTTTATGCATTCGTAGGTTCTACTCCACTGGGAAATTCGTAGACAATCATACTTCTATCATTAATGCAGAAGAGCGACCATTTGGCCGCTCTTCGTTTTTTTATCCAACCACATTGGTCAATGTTCCAATCGGTTCAATGGTAATGTGTACCACGTCCTCTTTTTGAAGTGTGAAATCAGAAGGTGGAATAATGCCGGTACCGGTCATCAGGTAAGCGCCGTGCGGGAAAGACATTTCCAGGTAAAGATATTTCAGCAGCTCTTCCGGCTTCCGCTTCATTTGAGCCAAAGTAACTTCCCCATTGAAAACCTCCTCTCCATTCCTTACAATAGACAAATCAATTACCGTATCGTCAGTTAAAGGATACTCGGGTACATACAGGCAGGGGCCCAGTGCGGCGCTGCCTGTGTAAGACTTCGCCTGCGGAAGGTACAATGGGTTTTCACCCTCGATACTTCTTGAACTCATATCATTCCCGATCGTGTAACCCACGAGTGTACCCGAAGAGGAAGCAAAAAGTGTGAGTTCAGGCTCGGGAACATCCCAGGAGGAATCACGGCGAATGCGCACGGTCCCGTGATTTCCTATTACACGCCAGGCCGTTGATTTAAAGAAAAGCTCCGGCCTTTCAGCTTCATACACACGATCGTAAAAACTTCCGCCACCTGCTTTTTCCGACTCTTCCATGCGGGCTGTGCGACTTCTGAAATAAGTTACACCCGAAGCCCATACTTCCTGCGAGCCAATCGGCGCCAGCACTTCAGGCATCGGCAGATCGTCGGTGAATATGATCGGAATTAATTGCTCGGTTTGAATTTCAAGCCACTCGTACAGATCGTCGCGGTTAACAGCCAGATCCCAATCCGTTTCGTGCAAGCGATAAAATGTATCATCCTTTTCGAGAATAATGCCGTTTTGTGTTTTGTATAATTTCATCGGTTACAGCTGTTTTTTGGTTCAATAAGGCTTTCGGGTTTTTTCTATACTGTTAATTACACCTGTTGAAAAGGATCGGGCCATTCTCGAAATCATTAATCAGGCTTTCCAAAGCCGCCTGTCAATAGGTATCCTTTCCTGTGAAATGAGCGAAACTCCTTCGAAATCAGGATGCTGAGGATGAATGATAATGTTAAAAGAAAAGGGAACAATGACGGAAGGAAGCCCTACTGCCAGTATATCGGGACTGATTAACCAGTCTTTGAGCCAGTATTGTGTACGATCATAATTCCGGTCCTGCCA
Source organism: Dyadobacter crusticola DSM 16708 (assembly GCF_000701505.1). Lineage (GTDB taxonomy): Bacteria > Bacteroidota > Bacteroidia > Cytophagales > Spirosomataceae > Dyadobacter > Dyadobacter crusticola. Next base: position 2,214 of record NZ_JNJB01000018.1, read on the forward strand.
AAAACCCGGCATTTCATTTCTAGCGTAATACCTGATCTGATCTGGGATTTGAATGGAGGAGAGCCAGTACATCGGAAGATCTTCATAGCGAACTCCCGGTGCGTGGGCAAGGGTTTCTACCAAACCCAGCTCGGGCGTAGATGTTGTATATAAGACGCCGATTCCTTTAGGATTCCAGCGTGCTCCAAAGAGCCGGCTGCCCTCAGCTGAAAGTGCACTGTCTTTAAATTTTTCCCGAATAATCCTGTAAACAACAGCCATAAAACTGCGATCAGGCAGGTAGACCGTAATCCAGGCGCCCCAGGACATCGTCCACCAGCCCGAAGCCGGTAATTGTGTCCATCAATTGAAGCGGCGATTGGTCGTCTAATTCAGAAAGTGGTGTACGCAGCCAGTTCCTGACAGTACCCGCTTTACCTTCGAAAGTATCCAGCGCATGGAGCAGCACATTCCGCAGCAGCAGTAATCTTTCAGAAGCATCGGTACCGAGTCTCTTATCAGCCTGAATGCGGTGCAGGTTGCGCGGTGTCATTCCCAGCACAAATGCAATCTCGTTGTCTGTTAGCCCAACCAGATCAGCAACTTCGTCAGCTTCCGACCGCAATACTCCCTCCCGGGAAATGCGGATCAGGCTGAAATCAGAGGAATGCTTTGATCCGTAGGGAACAAAATCTTCCTGAAACATGCGAAGCGGCGCTGACATACTATCCTTTTAAGGTGACCTATGTCCTAAATATAAGTGACTTTTGTCGATTCTCAAAGTTTGTCTTTCAGAAAATCAGCAGTGTAGTTGCCTTCCAGCTTAATCATCTCCTCTGGGGTTCCTGTAAAAGTTAGCTGCCCGCCATCGTCGCCACCTTCCGGGCCGAGGTCGATAATCCAGTCTGCGCTTTTGATGATCTCCATATTATGCTCGATAATAATAACAGTATCCCCCTGCTCCACCAGCGCATTGATTGCTTTCAGTAATTTTTTAATATCATGAAAATGAAGTCCGGTAGTAGGTTCGTCAAAGATAAAAAGCATCTTACCCTTGTTGGAAGAGCCTTTTCCAAGGAACGAAGCCAGTTTGACGCGCTGCGCTTCTCCGCCCGATAATGTGTTAGAAGACTGTCCCAGACCCACGTAACCCAGCCCAACTTCCTGCAAAGGCATTAACCGCTCTACCAGCTTAGGTTCACTGCCGCGGAAGAATTCAATGGCCTCATCGACTGTCATATCCAGGATCTCTGATACATCTTTTTCATTGTACCTGACCTCCTGTATCTCCTGTTTAAACCGCTTTCCATTGCAGCCTTCGCAGGTCAGATAAATGTCGGCCATAAACTGCATTTCTACTTTCACCTGACCCTCGCCCTGGCAAATTTCGCACCGGCCGCCGTCGACATTAAATGAGAAATGGGAAGGTTTATAGCCTCTCGCTTTTGAAAGAGGTAAGTCCGCCATCATCTGGCGAATGTGATCGTAAGCTTTAATGTAAGTAACCGGGTTAGAGCGCGACGATTTTCCGATCGGATTCTGGTCGATCATTTCCACTGCATCAATGCGGTCAACACTACCGATCAGCTCGTCAAACCTTCCAACTTCTTCGCTGAATTCCCCTTTCAGGCGCATTAATGCAGGGTAAAGCAGCTTTCGGATCAGCGTGGATTTTCCCGAGCCACTTACGCCGGTAACTACTGTGAGCACATTGAGCGGGATTTTTACATCAAGTTCTTTGAGGTTATTCTCCCTTGCGCCTTTGATTTCGAGAAAATGCAATGCTTTTCTGCGTACGGAAGGTACCGGAATGGAATCGTGGCCGAGCAAGAAATCAATGGTATGTGACCTCGTTTCAGGATCGGTATTATATTCTTCGCCGCTCGCTTTCAATGCAGCGATATCTTCCTGGTTACCCTGGAAAACGACGTGACCACCGCCAGTACCCGCTTCCGGACCGATATCGATGATCTGATCTGCTGCGTGCATTACCTCTTCTTCATGCTCCACCACGATCAATGTATTTCCAAGGTCGCGCAACGATTCGAGTACTCCTACCAATCGCTGGGTATCTCTCGGGTGCAATCCGATACTAGGCTCATCGAGAATGTACATAGAGCCCACCAATGCACTTCCGAGCGAAGTGGCAAGCTTAATGCGCTGGAATTCACCGCCTGACAAGGTACTTGTAAGCCGGTTCAAGGTCAGGTAACCCAGTCCGACGCGGTTCATATAGTCCAGTCGCGTTTCGATCTCCGTCAATACGCGTTTCGCCACCTGGCGATCATGTTCACCAATTTCAAGATTTTGGAAAAAGACGGAAACATCTTTAATCGGCATTAAAACCAGATCGGTAATGGAAGCGCCGCCTACTTTTACAAACGATGCATCCTTTCTCAGGCGCGAGCCGCGACAGTCGGGGCAAGTAGTACGGCCCCGGAAACGCGAGAGCATTACGCGGTACTGGATCTTGTGCGTCTGCGATTCCAGATCCGCCACAAAATCATTGATACCCTGAAAATATTGATTACCGGTCCAAAGCAGGTCTTTCTGCTGCTGCGTCAAATCTTTGTAGGGCCGGTGAATGGGATAATCAAATTTGATTCCGTTGCGCACAAGCGGCACCAGCCACTCACTCATTTTTTCAGTGCGCCAGGGTGCAATCGCACCTTCGTATACGGACAGGTTTTTATCAGGAATAACCAGATCGGGATCTATTCCCAATACTTTACCAAAACCTTCACACCGCTTGCACGCCCCGAATGGATTATTAAAGCTGAAAAGATTGACACTCGGCTCTTCAAATGTCATTCCGTCCAATTCAAACTTATCCGAAAAAACCCGGCGTTCCCCATTGACTACCTGGGTAATGCAAACTCCTTCCCCTTCAAAAAAGGCAGTTTGGACCGAATCCGAAAGGCGGTACTGCGTGTCTTCATCGTCGGCTTTTACTGCAGCGCGGTCGATGAGGATAAAAATCTGGTTTCCGGCTTGGGGGAAATTGTCGGGGTTCTCTATAATATCTTCAATGGAAAGCACTTCCTCATTCAGTACAATCCTGTTGTAACCTTTGGAAAGCAGAATAGTCAGCTCTTCGGCCTGTGTGCGGCCTTCGCGTATCAGTAACGGCGCAAGTACCATTACCCGGGTACCTTCCGGATGTGCCAGCAAATAGTTGACTACATCAGTAACCGAATCTTTTTTCACCATTTCCCCTGAAATCGGAGAATAAGTGCGCCCAATGCGCGCGAAAAGCAGTTTCAGGTAATCGTAGATTTCAGTAGAAGTACCTACCGTGGAGCGCGGGTTGCGGGTATTTACTTTTTGTTCAATGGCGATCGCAGGCGAGATACCTTTAATGTACTCTACCTCGGGCTTTTCCATTCTTCCCAAAAACTGCCGCGCGTAGCTGCTCAGGCTTTCGACGTACATGCGCTGGCCCTCCGCAAAAAGCGTATCGAATGCAAGTGAAGATTTGCCTGAACCAGACAGGCCGGTGATTACGACCAGCTTATTGCGTGGAATTGCGACATCCACATTTTTTAAATTATTAACTCGTGCACCTTTGATCAGAATGTATTCTCTCGGGTCAAGTTCATCAAATTGGGAAGCTTCGATCCGAGCAAAAGGTAAATGCATCATAAAAGGATTTAATGGAATTCAGGTTCAAGTTTGTTAATGACGTATCTAAATGCAAACCAAAACCAGGCTTATTTAGTTTGGCTTGCAAAAGGGGAAAACAAGGGGTATATCAGAAAGATGCGGAGCCCGCCAATTGGAAAGACATTCCTTTTTGAGCAGCATCTTCGAAGATCGGATCCGCCAAATGCCCCCAGTTGGTCACGTCGGACATACAGTCTGACAGCACGGTTACTTTCGGGATCAATTCAGGCGCATAGCGGATGATCTGGGCAATGCTTGTAGCTACGCAATGCGACCTCGCTTCGCCGGCAATAAGGATTCGGTCAAATGCATTCAACTTGTCCAGAAATGCAGTGTCAAGCTCAGTTTCAGCGGCACCTGCAACAGGTACCTGCGCTTTAAAGACTCCAAAATGCTCGGTAAGCGGGTTGATACCTTTTTGAACTGCAACATAATCCCGCCCGGTACGGTGGGTCCACGCCAGAATAGCTTCCAGCAGCGCATCATCAAGCGCAGCACCTTTGGAGCCGATTAAACAATGCTCGGGCCAGATGAAATGCTTGAATTCTCCCTGCCGCTCCAAAGCTTCCAGGTACTCGGTTACATATTCCTGATGGTACCTGGGCGTCCATTTGCCAGCTTTCACAGCAGCCGGAGTAATCAATGTAAATGGCGCAACTGTATTTCCATTCTGGTCTTCCCAAAAAAGCGGGTGTGCAATATCCAGGACTTTGTGCGTATCGAGGGTTACGAAAATGCTGCCAATCTTGTCTCCTTCAAGGGCGATCAGTCTGGTCAGCCGCGCGATATCTTCCTGCGCGCCGGGCACGAAAAGTGTTCCCAGCGGATTACAAAAATCATATTGTGCATCTATAATCAGCAGCGCAGTCTTTTTCATGATAGCAGTTTGTAAAAGAAACTATTCGATCTGAGTGGGAAGTTCCAGCTGTCGCGCATACATTTTGGAACACAAATTATAAACCAGTTGCAGCATCCGGTTGGCATCTTTGAGGTAATCTACCCGGTAGTCTTCGTCCAGCTTGTTCAAACCATTTAATATCGTTTGGGCCTTTTTGGCTATGTACAATGCGCATGTATCTGCGCGCGACGAGTACGTTTTCAGGATAGACGGATAGGCTTCCAAAAAGGTATTCATCAGGAAAAGATTCAGTTCCAAACCGCCGATTTTGTCTTTGGTCACCTTCACGTGGTAAGCGATGTCGCCGCTCAGGTTCCGCATATCCATTAAAATCCAGCCGGGTGTATTCTGGTTGAATTTCGATGTACGTATATTCGATGTACGTATAATGGTAGCCATGATATCTTCCCGTCGTTCAGGTATGGTCGAGCTATCTTCAATCAGTTCAAAATGAAGCCTGTCGGAGAGTGTTTTATCTTTGGTAATGAGCCGGAGGAGCAGTTTATCCTTCTCCTTGGCAGGCATCTGGATAATTGCCTTTTTAAGCTGATCTGGTAATGCCATTCAAATGAGATTGATAACTTTATTTAGAATCCCGGATTCCTCCGCTTAACTTTATCCGCCATTAAAGCATGAGGTTTTTTGACAAAAATATCAGATATGTCTAAATATCTATCCATCTCTCTGAGCGGCGCTATCTTTTTAATCTTCCTTTTTACGCTCTTTGTAAATGCGATCAATGTACCTTCATTTGACGATTACGATACAACGCTGAACTTCATCCGGCGGTTTTTTTTTGACACCGATTCTTTCAGTATGCGGGCGGATATTCTGCTCAGCCGCCATAACGAACACCGCATTCTGTTTTCCAAATCCTGCGCGGCGATCTACTATTCTTTATTCGATCAGCTTAGTTTCCGTAACCTGGTTTTAATCCAGAATATTTTCTTGCTGGGCTTTTTTGCCTTGTTGCTCCGCATTGTCAGCTACAGCAAGCTGCTAAGTCCCGAATTGGTACTTATATCCTGCATTTTCCTTTTCAGTCTGGCTTTTTGGCAGGTTACATTCTACTACTGGGGAGGAATTCAGCATTATACCGTTTTTTTCTTCTCATTCCTCAGTTTGTACACAGTCAGCAAAGCGGATAAGCTGGTGAGCGGATACTTTTTTTTGAGTCTTATTGCTGCAACACTGTCCGTACTTTCGTTCGGAAACGGATTTATCGCATTGTTCCTGGGCGGCTTTATCTTGCTGATACAAAGGAAGTGGCCGCTGCTCGCGCTGTGGGCTGTACTTTCAATGGTCATGCTCACAGTTACATTCCTGCATTTGCCAACGATGAATGCGGGCAGCAAAGCGCCCTTTAATATTGAATGGATGGCGCGTTTGTTGTTTACATTCCTGGGAAGCTTTGTTTATCTCAATCCCAGTTCAGGGCAGGTGGCGAACATCGTGGTTTGTATGGGCGTAGGTTTAATCGTAATGCTGACGTGGCTGTGGCTTTTTTTTCGCGGATATGCATTTAAAAATCCATTGCTTTACAGCTTACTGTCGCTGCCTATTCTCACTGGTATTATTGTTGCTATTTCACGTTTCGACGCGAAGGCGGGTGGCGGAGTAGCGCCGAGATATATGTTTTTTACGGCAACTATCCCGATTATACTGGTGCTTATTTTGCTGGATTTAAGGATAATTAAGCCGGTTTTGTTAAAGTATATAGCCGGTATCGGCCTGGTGCTCTGGGTTTTTGGTTATTTCAACAACCTGCGCGAGCTCAAAAAAACAAACAACGAAGTGGTAACAACAATCGCGCAATGGCAGCACGATCATAGTACGCCATTGATCTATTACCGGGAAGCAAAAGCGTACTCTGAAATTATGTCGTGGGCCATCAACGAAAAAGTAATTAAGATCCCTCAAAATTCAAGATGATTTACGAATGACGATTAGCAAAAATGGCAAAGGAATTTGCGGGAAGGAGCCTCTAAGTATTAAATTGCGACATTTGTCGGTCAAATCTATATACACATTATGATATCAGTGGCAATGTGTACTTACAACGGCTCGAAATTCATTTCAGGGCAGTTAAAGAGTATTGCTGACCAGACTTTGTCCATTGACGAGTTGGTAGTGTGTGACGACGGTTCGAAGGACAATACAATTGAGATCATCAGGAATTTTGCAGAAACAAGCGGGTTTCCCGTCAGGATTTATGTAAATGAGCAGAACCTCGGTTCAACCAAAAACTTTGAGAAATGCCTCACGTTGTGTGAAGGAGAAATTATATTTCTCTGTGACCAGGACGATCTCTGGCGGGAAGACAAGGTTGAAAAACAGGTTGCTTACCTGAATCAGCACCCCGACATCGACGCGGTTTTCAGCGACGCGATCATGATTGATGGCGATTCAAAACCAATCGGCAGAAATATCTGGGAAGAAATTGAATTCAATGCGGGGGGGCAGTCTAAATGGAAAAAAGGGAAACCACACGAGATCCTGTTCCACGGATTTGTAGTGACAGGCGCTACCCTCACGATCCGCAAATCCTGCCTGCAGCGACTTACCCCATTCCCAACCCACGTACCCGACCTGATCCACGACGCCTGGATCGCCATGGTACTGAGCCTGGAAAACAAAATAGACTTTATCGCAGAGCCGCTGATCTCCTATCGGATCCATTCAAGTCAGCAGGTAGGTTTTGGTGGGAAAACCGAGAAAGTACACCTGAAAGACAGGTTTGTAAGAGATCGGAAGAAAAAACTGGGACCACTTGCAGAGAAAGCGAGCAAGCTGAACGAGATGTACCTGCTCCTCCGATCCCTGCCCTTTGTGCCGCGCGAGAAGCTGATCAAGCTATATTTGTCGCAACGTCACTTTTCGAGCCGGGCCTCATTGCCGGACAACCGTGTAAAAAGGGTGACGCCCATTATAAATCAGGTGCTAAGGGGATATTACCGGTTCAGCAGCAAAGATTGGTGGTTGCCCGCGATCGGGGATTTGTTGGAATAAATACTATTATCTAGAGTGAAATCAGATCAGGAAAAAGCCCCCGCAGCCGTTGTAATCCCAGTTTACCAAACCGGTTTGACTGACGGAGAGGCGATTTCCCTGAGGCAATGCGCGAAGGTACTGTCCGCATATCCGATCATTGTCGTAAAGCCGGAAAGTCTGGTCCTCGGCCCGGAGTTCGACGCAGTACCTTCTATTCAGCAGATTTCTTTTAACGACGAATGCTTCAATGGGATTGCTGCGTACAACCGCCTGCTCACTTCCATTGATTTTTACAAAAAATTTACTGCCTACCAGTACATCCTGATCTACCAGCTGGACGCTTTTGTGTTCCGGGATGAACTTTCGGCGTGGTGTGCCAAAGGTTACGATTACATTGGCGCGCCATCTTTGCACCAGCCTGCATTCGACTCGCTGGGTACGCAGCAGGCCCAGCAATTTGCTGATGCACTGACCCAGAATCGCATTGTTTTAAATGGCGGATTGTCACTCCGCAGGGTGGATACATTTATCCGCTATCTGAAAATATACAATACTTTTTATCCCGAATGGAAGGGAAATGAGGATATGCTGTTTTCCCAGGAAGCAACGCGGTTGATCCCCATGAAACTGTTTATGAAGCAGCCTTCGTGGCGAGAGGCTTTGGAGTTTGCATTCGAAAAGAGCCCGGCAGCGACTTATGAGCTCACAAACCACCGCCTGCCATTTGCATGTCACGCCTGGGAACGTTATGATCCGGCATTCTGGCATAGCTTTATTCCTGTAAATCAGTAAGTCAGCACTTTAACAATTTTTAACAAACTATCAGCTGCTTGCGGGCGTTGTTTCAGTTGTTTAATTTAATAGTTAAAAGTCATGAATTTCAGAACGTTTCTGGCATTTGCATTCGCCATTACACTTTCATTGAATGATAGCTTCGGACAAGTTACCGAAAACCCGAAAGTCGATGAACAGTCGGCTCAGTACGTCAAAATCAAGCGCGTAGAATTAACGGAGCAGTACACGATCATCCATCTGCAGTTTGTAGATAAGGTATCAGGCATCCCCAAGCAGCAACAACAGGTGATCCCTTTTCCATTCAATCCAAAACAAGGGATGGCATCCAGCCAGATCTGGCTCGATCCGGAGACGAGACTGTACAAGCCCGGGGAAACTGACAAAAAGTTTAAGTTTATCAAAGCCGAAAATATCCCTACTGCGGGTAAGAAGAACGTAACGCCGGGCGATACAGTCAACTTCGTTGCCTATTTCGAGCGGCTGAGCCCAGGTATTGAGGAATTTGATTTTTATGAAGGCCGGAGCTCGCAGGGAACGCAATCGTGGAATTTTTACGGAGTTCACATCAAAAATCCACTGAAAAAGCAGCCGCAGAAAAATGAGCAAGCCAGTGCGAAAGCAAAGGCACCTGCAAAAAAGCCTGCTGTTGAGCCAGCTGCACCTAAACCTGAATCCAAAGCAGAAGAACCTGCGAATGAAAGCGGAGTGGCTGTTTTCAGGGGAACGGTTTATAATGCAAAGACCAAGCAGCCCATTGCCGCCGAGATCAGGTATGTAGAAAATGGTGATTCCCTGCAAATCAAATCGTCTTCCGGTAAATACAAAATCGGTCTTGACCCTGCTGAAAAATACGATTTCCGGGTAACAGCGAAAGGCTTTTACGGTACAAGCTACAATGTAAGTCCGGCCGACTCAGCTGGGAAAGGCACATTCAGCCACGATTTCTACCTCAATCCGTTAGCAGTCGGCGAAACGATCACAATGCCGAATATCTATTTCGAAACTTCCAAATTCACATTGTTGCCGGAGTCTTACGGAGAGCTGGACAGACTAGTGGACATGATGAAGGAGAACAAAAGCATCAGGATCCGCATTGAAGGCCACACAGACAATGTAGGTGATTTTGACAAAAACCTGGAATTATCAAGAAAAAGGGCTGAGTCGGTACAGACTTACCTCGTCGAAAAAGGCATTGAGTCCAGCCGCATCGAAGCCAAAGGTTACGGAGCAACCCGCCCACTAAGCCAAGGCAGCGCCGAAGAACGCCGTAAGAACCGGAGAGTGGAATTTGTGATTACGGAAGCGTAAGAGGTATTTGTCATCCTGAGCGGAATCCTTTGTCACACTGAGCGCAGTCCCTTTGTCACACTGAGCGCAGTCGAAGTGGAGTGGCATAGTGCCTTTCCTTCGACTGCGCTCAGGATGACAAACAGTCTGCGCTCAGGATGACAAGCAGTCTGCGCTCAGGATGACAAGCAGTCTGCGCTCAGGATGACAAATTTGAACGCTTATGTATTTGCGAGGTGCTACCTAGCCTTAATAATATTCGTAAACTCCCGCGATTTCAGGGAAGCTCCTCCTACCAGGCCGCCGTCGATATCTGGCGATGCGAAAAGTTCTGGTGCGCTGGCTGCTGTTACGCTGCCTCCGTACAAAATCGAAATTTCTTCTGCAACTGACTCGCCGTATTTGGAAGCAATGTGCTGACGCAATGCAGCATGCATTTCCTGAGCTTGCAAGGCGCTGGCCGTCAGCCCCGTGCCTATTGCCCAGATTGGCTCATAAGCAATAACTACTTTCAGCAATTCAGCCTCTGTGAGGTGGAAAAGACTTTCTGTAAGCTGGTTTTTCACAAAGCTGATATAATCCTCATTTTGTCTTTGCTGCAAAGATTCGCCGCAGCAGAAGATCGGCGATACACCGTTTGCCAGCGCTACATTTACCTTCTCAGCAAGTACTGCATTGGATTCGTTGAAATACTGCCTGCGCTCGCTGTGCCCGATCAGCACATATTCCACACCGATAGACTGCAGCATCTGCGCAGAGATCTCGCCAGTGAATGCCCCCGAAACTTTATCTGAACAGTTTTGGGCCGCCAGTGAAAAGTTAGGTGCATTCTCAATATATTTTTTAATAGTGGTCAGATAAATGGCAGGCGGGCAAAGGATGATCTGCGCGTCATTCTGCACTTCATCATTGGCCATATTTACTAATTCGGAAGTAAGCGCAACTGCCTCATCCAGAACCTTGTTCATCTTCCAGTTACCGGCAACAATTTTTTTTCGCATGAGAAAATTTTAATTGTGAAAAACTTCATTTTACGCAACAAAATTATCATAATTCTGTCATTTACCCGATTAAACAGCATTGTTAAATAAAAACACAGAAAGTTTTTAAATACAAAGATTTTTTTGTGTTTAAATGAGATAAAATACCTTAATTTTACTTGCTTTAAATAGCCGTGGAGTTTGATACTTTGTGTACACAGAAGAGAATAAAAGACAGAGTTAAGCCATTTATGATCAGAGTGTTTTTAGCGCTAACAGAAGACTTAACAATCCAGATTTAAAAGAAAGGAGGCCACGATGAAAACGTCTAAGTGGTTATTACTGGCGATCATACTTTTTACTAGCACCGTTTCTCTTGCACATACCGAAGACGTTCCCCCCGTTTCAGAGGAAAAATATGGTTATTTCCTAGACAAAAACCATAAGTCAACGCGCATTCCGTTCGAGCTGCATTCCAACCTGATCCTGTTGTATGCGAAGATAAATGACCGTGATTCCCTGCGGTTTATCCTCGACACGGGAGTCAGCTCCATTATCATCACCGACCCTTACGTGCTCAAACCTGACAAGCTGCGTTTAACCCGGAAGGTTAACCTGACCGGCGCGGGTGAAGGTAAATCAATCTCGGCGCACGTGGCAATTGACAACCGTTTTGCAATGGGCCGGCTCAAAGCAAATCACCAGAACATAGTTGTCCTGGAAGAAGACTTTCTGCGCCTCTCGGAGTACGTAGGTGTGCCGGTTCATGGGATTTTCGGGTACGAGATCTTCAACAACTTCGTGGTCACCATTGATTTCTCGAAAAAAGAACTGGTACTGATGCGGCCCGATAAGTACAAGTATAAGTCGAGAAAAGGCGACAAACATCCCCTTATTATTGAAGATACCAAGCCTTTTACCGACGCAGTAACCCTGTTTGCCGACGGAAGAGAACATCCGATCCGGGTATTGATCGATACCGGCGCAGGTCACGCATTACTGTTAAACAACACACGCAAAGAAACTTTCAGATTGCCGGAGAAAGTGATTAGAGCACAGCTGGGTCGCGGGCTCAATGGAGTAATCAATGGAAATCTCGGCCGCATCGACAAGCTTCGGCTGGGCAGGTTTCAAATGGACAATATCGTTGCCTCATTTCCTGACAGCATAGCTTTCGGGGCCAAATTGAAAGCAGGTACCGAGCGGCAGGGAAATATCGGTTGCGAATTATTGCGCCGGTTTAAAGTGACTATGAACTACCAGCAGCAGTACATGGTATTGAAGCCGGTCAGAAGCCGCATGCGTGAGAAGTTCGAACACGATATGAGCGGAATGGAGATCCGCGCCGAAGGAACAGACCTCCGCTCTTACATAGTAAACCATGTAGTCGATGATTCTCCCGCTTCGAAAGCAGGCTTAATGGAAGGAGACCAGCTGCTCTTTATCGACGATCACGCCGCTACTGATTTAAATGTTAGTGAAATATATAAGCTGATGCAGAGAGGAGACGGCAAGAATATAGACCTGCTCGTCAAGCGGAAAGGGGACATTTTCTTCACCCAGATTACCCTGAAAAGGATGATTTGAGTATTTTTAAGCCAAAACAAACCAAACTCCCGGCTTAATTGGAACGCCTATTAGTCACCGAAGACGGTTCACATTCATTATACAGTTCTCAGTTCGGCCAGCAATACCATTCCCTGCAGGGAGCTCTGAACGAATCCCGGCACATTTACATCAACCTCGGCTTGCAGCCGGTTTTAAGCCAGTCTGAAAATCCTGTTCAAGTTTTTGAAATGGGTTTTGGCACTGGCTTAAATGCATTTCTGGCATGGAAGCTCGCGGACGAGCTAAAAAAGCGGGTAATCTATACAACTGTTGAAGCTTATCCAGTGAAACCTGAGGAGGCAGCATTGCTGAACTATGAAAGCGAGAGCGGCGGATCCGGCTTTATGAAATTGCATGAAGCAACCTGGGGCGAGCCGACGCAGCTTTCGGAATTCTTTACATTCAGGAAAGAGCAGCTCCATTTACAGGATTTTAAGTCCACCGAAATTTTCGACGTTGTTTTTTACGACGCATTCGATCCTCGCGCGCAGCCGGAGCTTTGGTCGGCAGAAATATTTTCCCAGGTAGCAGCCCAAACTGCGCCGGGCAGCGTATTAGTTACATATTCATCCAAAGGGATTGTCAAACGTGCATTGGCCGTGGCCGGTTTCAAAGTAGAGCGGCACAAAGGTCCGGGAAGGAAAACGCATGTTTTGAAAGCGATCCGCATCTGATTAGGTGAATTTGACGGATATTAGCACCGTTTTTACAATCTGAATTCAAAGCCTGAAAAAATATGAACTACCAGAATCTGATAAGCGCAGAGTTGAAAGAAGCGCAAACCGTGTTGGATAGCTTTCTTAGCGACCCGGATCAGATAGAAAAAATTGAGCGTGCAGCCGGTTTAATGGCGGACGCAATCATTCACAATGGAAAAATAATTTCTTGCGGAAACGGCGGCTCGCATTGCGACGCCATGCATTTTGCCGAAGAGCTCACGGGAAGATACCGCGACAACCGCCGCGCATTACCCGCAATTGCGATTTCGGATGTAAGTCACATCAGCTGCGTGAGTAACGATTTTGGTTACGAATTTGTGTTTTCAAGATACCTGGAAGCATTGGGCCAGCCCGGTGACGTTTTGCTGGGACTAAGTACCAGCGGTAACTCGGCCAATATCCTGCGCGCAGCAGAAGCAGCCAGGGCAAAAGGAATGAAAGTGATCATTATGTCGGGTAAAGACGGCGGTAAACTGGCCGGTTTGGCCGATGTAGAAATCAGAGTACCTCACTTTGGTTACGCCGACAGGATCCAGGAAATCCATATTAAGGTGATCCATATTTTCATGTTATTGATTGAAAAAATGGTTTTGCGGGAGTAAAAAACCCGGGAAATACTATATTGGGCTAAATCTCATCAGACACCACTGTTTTCATGAATGTACGCCCATCTGCCATTATCCTGCGCGATAATTCAATCCTGACACTTTGTTATTGTTACAGCGGAACAGACGTTTTCGCCTTACCCGGCGGAAATCCCGATCCTGGTGAAAACCTGTCCCAGGCGCTTGCCCGCGAGTTGGAAGAAGAATTAGGCATTCATGCAGAAGTGAAAGAAATGGTCTGCTGCGGCGAAGTGATCTGGCCGGAAGTGCAGAAAGAAACGCTTCATATTGTTTTCCAGGCTGATATTGGGGATCAGAATCCGGTATTGAACCCTGAACAGACAACTGCATTGAAAATGGTCTGGCTGCCGCTGGAAGAGCTTCCTGAAAAGCGGCTTTATCCCAACATTGGTAAGCAAGTCGCCGACTTCCTCAAAGGAAATATGATCAATGCACATATCGGCGTAATCGACCAGCCTTACATCAGCTAGTTTAAATTACGGGTATATCTCCGCTACTGATTTCTATAAAACCCAAACATCCCGTACTTTTGCGTTTTCAAAAGGTAGCGGGTAAATGGAAAACGAAAAGAAGGAGAAATTATCTAACTTCTTGTTGAGACGAACAGAGAAGGACGTATTATCAAGAGGGCGTTCCATTTATAGCAGTGGCGGCTTAAAAGTATTAAAGCTGGATTACAACGGGCCCGGGAATGCGGAGTTTAAGGTTAAGAGTGACTACTCCATTCATTTTTATCAGATCAACATCCGGGATTTTCTTACTCCTCAGATCATTACCGAATGCTCCTGCCCCGACAAAGCGGGTTTGTGCAAGCACAGGGTAGCAGCAATTTTATACATTCTGGACAAAATGCCTACGATCAAGCAGGTTGTCCACGAAATGGAGGATACTGTTGTAGAACTCGGTGAAATTCGGGATTTCCAGCTGCGCAGCCTTGTTTTGGACGAAGCGTGGAGAAACAAAGAGGCAGTTCAGGACGTGGAGATCACTTCTGCAAAGGAAGGAGAGGCGGAGTGCCTGGTTGTAGATCAGGGGCAATCTTATACTGTTAAATTAGAGCGGGTTGCAAATACCCGGCAAATACATACTTCTTGTACCTGCGGACAAAAGCTCTGGGCGCCACTTTGTGCGCACAAGCTGGCTGCTTTGCTGAAACTGCGCGAAGAGCTCGGTGAAAAGGCATTCGAAGTAATGCGCGACCTTACTGCCGAGAAAAACAGCTTGCTAGCCGAATACGGTTATTCCCTGCAGGATAATTTCAAAGACAAATTTGACTTTCGCCTCGACGAAGCAGGCGGCTTACAATTAATAAAACTCGATCCTGCGCTTCAAAAAGTCGGTAACTACCAGAACTGGGATGAGCTCAAAGAACGGATACTGCCGCAGCAGAGCGTTACATTCGCAGTTACCAATGCAGATAACGGGCAGGACGACGAAGACAGGGTTTCTATTTTCGTGTTTTGGCCAAAAGGTAAAAACCACCTGCTCGACATTGGATTCGGTGTTTTTTCTGTCAAACATAGTACCAAATCCGAGAAAATCACCAATATCCGCAATATAGCCGGCGGATCCAGCCACTATTACTCGGCAGACGAGATCCCTGTGCTCACAGAAGCTGACGCGCGCCTCGTGCGGCTGGCGAAGCATTGGGAAGAAGGATTGCAAAAATTCATCCGGAAACAAGGCTGGGCTTATAATGCATATCTGCATTTTGACGACGTAAGCAGTCAACAGCGGCTCGAAGCCCGTAGTTATGTCGGGAAGCAGATCAGCAAGGTTTTTACCGACCTGGATCCCGAGCGGCTATACCTTGCCGACAGTGATTATGTAACAAGCAACAACCAGCTCACACAGCTGGAACTGCACCGTGAACCGGTAAAGCTGTTTTTTGTAGTCACAGAAGACAAGGAGTTTATTACCCTCAATCCATACCTGGAATTAAAACCCGGCGCTCCGATCGAGCTGCAAAAAGTAATGTCGCTGGATAGTTTCTGGCTGGGAATTCATAATGAGAAAACCCTCTTTCGCTGGGCGGGCGTAAGCGAAGCCGAAATGGTCGCCTACCTGAGCCAGAATGGCTTTAAGATCCGGGTGAAAAAGGAATTTGGTGACAGCTTTTTGAATGACTGGATTATTCCGCTTACGGAGCAGTTTGACGTCATCTTCCAAACCCGGCACGAGGTACAATCCACACCGCTGAAATTTGAAAAGCCGCTTCTTTACCTGCGTGAAGACGAAGCCAACCTGCTGATTGTTCCTTCCTATGTATATGCTGACGAGCAGGGAACAACCGAGTTTTTGCACGACCAACGGCGAGCCAAAACCAGCTTCAAGGATGGACAGATTTCCATGCTGGAAAGGGATATGAATGCTGAGAATGCAGTTTGGCAGTGGCTGAAAAGTCTGCACCCAAGCTTCGGTAATCAGGCTGGACAGCCTTTCTTTCATGTTCCTTTTGATCAGGTAATGAAAGACGGCTGGCTGTTTACGTTTGTGGAAGCCGCCAAGAAGAAGCATTATGATGTTTTAGGTTTTAATAACCTGAAAAAAATGCGGTTCAATCCCAATCGCGGCTCGGTGAAGGTACAAGCTTCATCCGGCATTGACTGGTTTGATATGAAGATTGAGATTACCTTCGGAGATCAGGTTGTTCCGCTATCAGAGGTTAAAAAGGCTTTTCTCAAAAAGCAGAACTATGTACAGCTGAGCGACGGCTCCCTGGGAATGCTGCCGGAAGAGTGGATTAGCAAACTCGAACCGATCATGCAGTTTGGCAGGGTAGATGCGGATCAGATCCATTTATCCAAAATCCATTTCTCGCTGATAGATGAGCTGATTTCGGAAGTGGATAATGAAGATGTTTTTCGTGAATTGCAGGAGAAAAAAGAGAAGCTGCTCAACTTCAAAGAAATCCCGAATGTACCGCTGCCAGGAAATGTAAAAGCAACGTTGCGGCAGTATCAGGAGGAAGGATACAAATGGATTCATTTTCTGGATGAATTTGGATGGGGAGGCTGTTTAGCCGACGATATGGGTCTGGGAAAAACCTTGCAAATGCTTACGTTTCTGCAGCAGCAGAAGAACCTTAATCCAAGCAATACGAATCTTGTCGTAGTTCCTACTACATTGATTTTCAACTGGCAGGCAGAAGCGGAAAAATTTACACCGGACCTGAAGTTGTATGTGCACCGTGGTATGGCGCGGAAAAAGGAGATCGACTTCTTTACAGAATACGATGTCATTTTGACAACCTATGGAACTATGCGCAGCGATGTCGAACTGTTGCGGCGCTTTGATTTTAACTACATTATCCTGGATGAAGCGCAGGCGATCAAAAACCCGGATTCGCTTACTTCAAAGGCTTCGCGGTTACTGCGGGCGAAAAACCGGCTTACCATGACAGGTACGCCTGTCGAGAACAATACATTTGACCTATACTCTCAATTTGAATTCCTGAATCCCGGTATGCTGGGTCACGCGGACTTCTTCAGGACCGAGTACGCGACGCCGATCGACAAGTATCAGGATAAGGAAAAAGCGGCTGAGCTTCGCAAGCTGGTTTATCCATTTATGCTGAAAAGAACCAAAGAAGAGGTTGCGACGGACCTTCCGGACAAGACTGAAACTATTCTTTTCTGCGAAATGGGGCAAAAGCAGCGTAAAGTTTACGAGACTTTCCGGGAAAGATATCGTGAAGAAATTGCGGAGAAGCTTGCTACTGAGGGATTAAATAAGAGCAGTTTCCTGATTTTGGAAGCATTATTGAAGCTGCGCCAGATCTGCGATTCGCCTTCGATATTGTCGGGAGAAGAGGATTTTGGAAATGAATCGGCTAAGCTGGAAGAAATTACCCGCGAGATTGAAGAGAATGCATCTAATCACAAAATTCTGATTTTTAGTCAGTTTTTGGGTATGCTCGACCTGATCCGCCAGCATTTGGAAAAAGTGAATATCCCTTATGAGTACCTCGACGGGCAGACCGTCGACAGAGCAGGGCGGGTGAACCGTTTCCAGAATGATCAGACTTGCCGCGTGTTCCTGATGAGCTTGAAAGCCGGTGGGGTAGGACTTAACCTGACCGAGGCTGACTACGTGTACCTGATTGATCCATGGTGGAATCCGGCAGTAGAGCGGCAGGCAATCGACCGAACGCACCGGATCGGACAAACCCGGAAAGTGTTTGCCTATAAAATGATTTGTAAGGATACGATAGAAGAAAAAATCCTCCTGTTACAGCAAAGAAAACAAGATCTTGCTGAGGACTTGGTAGGAGGCGAATCGGGCTTTATTAAAAAGCTCAGCCAGGAAGATATTATGGGATTGTTCAGCTAAGAATTTTAATATTTCAGCAGCTTGTTATCTGCTGTTATATTAAGCACATTCCTGCCACTGAACTTGACAGAACTTGCTTCAAGTGTGCTATCGGCGGAAGCAAATTCAAAAATATCTGCAGGATCGTACAATCTTTTGTCACCACTTGAAACTTCTACACGCTCCTGATCAAATATTGGGGTGTTGACCCCATTTCTTGCAGGTGCATTGTACATTTTTTCCACACTAGCACTTCTTAGTGCTTTATAACGAGCTTGTTTTTCGAAAACACAAAGAACAAGTAAAATAGAGGCTATTAAGAGGATACGCTGATTTTTCATATTAAATGCAATGTCTGGAATCTAATAAAGAAAGCCATGTACAGCATTAAGAGCAATTTTCAGGCCAGAAGGTTGTAACTGCCAGAAAATTTAAATCAAAAACGTATAGGTATTTCGGGCAACAATTTTTCCTCTAAACGAATATTTATAAAGTACTATTTTTCTCTTCCCGGATTGCGAGTGCCAGGCGAATTTGTCCGTAATCAAATCTTTCTTCTAGCAGTTCGAAAAGTGGTTTGAGTGGATCGTTTTTCCCCACTTGAATCTCCTCTGCTGCTTTTACGATAATTTGATAGGCAGATTTATCGATTAATGCTTCCAGATCGATCTGCTGGCCTTCTTCTTTCAGCTTAATTAAATGAGAAATAATGGTCGTGGCGCTGAGATTTCTTTTTTCTGCGATTTCCCTGACAGAAAGTCCTGACTTAAACAGGTCCCAGGTTTCAATGAATGTCATGCCGGCAATGGAACGGGTACCCGGCTTGAAATTGTCACGCGCGAAATCCAGGATTTCATTGATGAAAGTCTCGCCGTATCGTCTGAACTTCTCGGCCCCGACACCTGAAATAGATTTCATCTGCATTTCGGAAACAGGTTTCTTCTGCGCCATTTCCGACAATGTAGCGTCACTGAAAACCACATAAGGCGGCACGCCCAATGCATCTGCCAATTGTTTGCGAAGTATCCGCAGCCTGTCAAACAATGCATCCTTAATTACCTCGCGCTTCGGCTTCTCCTTCGGCAGCAGTTCTTCTTCTTTCGCCTTCCGCTCCGACAGCGGAATGAATTTGACGAGCTCCACCTTGCGTTCTCCTTTCAGGATCTGCCGGCTTAATGTGTTTAGCTTGAATGCATGAGCTTCGTCGTAAGCAATATCCATTGCACCTGAGTTGAGCAGCTGGCTGATGTACTCAGCCCATTCATCGCTTTTCAGCTCACTTCCGACGCCGAAAGTAGGGAGGCGCTCATACCCGTGCTGAATTACATTCCGGTTTTTGCTGCCTCTCAGAATGTCCACCAGTAAACCCATTGCCACTTTCTGGTCTGTGCGTGCAATGCCTGATAGTGCCTTTTGGGCGATAATAGTAGCGTCGAAACGAGTACGCGGATTTTTGCAAACATCACAATTGCCACAATCCCGGTCAAAAGAATCATTGAAGTAATTGAGCAATACGCGCCGCCGGCAAATGTCAGCCTCGGCATACTGCTTCATCCTGTTCAGCTTCGCGTGCAGCAGTTCCTTCTGTTCATCGGATTGTTCCGAATTATTGATCATATCCTGCCGGGTAATAATGTCCATGTAGCTGTAAAAGAGTACAGTATCCGAAGGCAGACCGTCGCGTCCGGCTCGGCCGATTTCCTGATAAAAGCTCTCCACATTGGACGGAAGATTATAATGGATAACCCAACGAACATTCGATTTGTCAATCCCCATTCCGAATGCAATCGTCGCTACAATCACCTGCAAATCATCGCGCAGGAAAGCTTCCTGCACCTTCGAGCGTTTGTCGCCTGGTAGTCCGGCGTGGTAAAATTCTGCTTTGACACCCGCATTTTTAAGACTTGCTGCTACTGTTTCGGTCCCTTTTCTACTTAAACAATAGATAATCCCCGGCTGAGCAGGCCGTTTTGTTATAAATTCCTGTATTTGCTGGATGCGTTTTCTGCCAGGCAACACCGTAAGGCTGAGATTGGGACGGTCGAAGCTGGTGATAAAGGTTTCGGCATTCTCAATTCGCAATTGTTTCAGGATATCCCGCCTGGTAACTCTGTCGGCAGTTGCGGTCAGTGCGATTACCGGGACATTTGGAAAGCGCAGTTTCAGTGAGTTCAGCGACCGGTACTCCGGCCGGAAATCGTGGCCCCAGGAAGAGATACAATGCGACTCGTCAATTGCAAACAATCCCACATTCCATTCTCTCAGCAAATCGAAAGTATTACCTGAGAAAAGTCGCTCCGGCGCAATGTAGAGTAGTTTCAGCTCGCCTAATTTGGCGCGCCACATTACACTATCCTGCTCAGAAGATGATAGTGTGGAGTTAAGGAATGCGGCAGAAACTCCATTTCCGTGAAGCGCTTCCACCTGGTCTTTCATCAATGCGATTAAAGGAGAGATCACCACGGTTAATCCTTCCCGCAAAATAGCGGGGATTTGAAAGCAGATCGATTTTCCGCCGCCAGTTGGCATTAACACGAAGCAGTCTTTCCCCTCCATCACCGAGTCGATTATCTCTGCCTGGTGTGTACGAAAAGAGTCGTAGCCAAAATATTTCTTAAGTGCTTCCTGTTTGTCGATGGCCATTTTAGGGTCAGAATATTGTTTTTAAATCAATTTAGCTCATACATGAGCTGCATTTTCAACTCACTTCGCTTGTGCCCCTGAATTTCGTTCAGGCCCGAGCTGATGGTTTCAAGATCTCTGTAATTAGTTTGTGACCAGCGGGCCCAGACCTTCATTTTCTTCGAAATGCCATAACGGAGCATAAGATAATGTCGCGTCCCCAGGTCGGAATAGGCCGGAATAGAGAATGCGTAGAGCATATCTTTTTCGTAGGCATATTGCCGGCTCTCATAATCGTCGGTATTGAACCAGGCAATGCGGCCGCTGAGCTCCACCCGTGAAAAACGCCAGGTAAGGTCCTGAATGACAAGGATCCCTTTCGACTTCTGTTTGTTTTTGGGTCCGGAATCACCTAGCTGGCATCTCGTTCGCAGAGAAAAAAGCATCGGTACTTCGTACTCAAAATTAATCATGGCAGTCCGGCGAACCGACATAATCAGGCTTGCTGCCGACGCTTTATTTTCAGGCGCATTGCGCTGCTTGTGCTTTTCGTGCAGTAATGCGTACACATTCAGCCGCTTACCAGGTTTGTAAAGACAATGCAAATAATAGTCAAATCCGTGAGAAGGTGCATCAACCTGGAATTTTAGCCAGGGAAACCAAAACCGGTCGATATAGCCGCTGAATTGCCAGCGTCGGGAGGGCATGAAGCGTAAACCGCCGTAAACGCCGTTCTCATTGATTGGCCGGGTGTTTTCACTGATCGGATTTCCGTAAAATGTATGAAAACTACGTCCATAATGCCGCCCCAGGAAAGTAGCATCCCACTTTTTACCCAAACTCACGATACTTCCGGTAAGTAATCCGGTGCCTCTGGACAACGAGAAAGCGCCTTCACCAAAGAAGTGGAAATTGCGCCAGCGGTAATCACCATGAACGCCGGAAATCAGGTTTTGCTTTCCTGCAAACTCAAATTGGTTATACGGCAGATTACGTTTTCGGATTGTGGTACGATAGAAAGTATGCAGCGCAGTTATGCCGATCTGGCCATTTTGTGTGAAATGGTGGAGCAAATGCGCACCGATATTCTGCTCCGGGAGGATATTATGCTTTTCTATCTCGCTGCTGGTACGATGGTATCCGTTAATCGGAAGTGAAGTTACTACCGGCTTCTCACCTGTACTTTCCTGTATAGTCGCGTCCCTTTTTGTTTTTGAGTAAAAAAGCGAAATGTCGGTGTGCTTGCTGACAGCATAGGTACCTGCTGCGCCTCGGAAAAAAAGAGCCTCGCCGGACGAAGTGTACGGTTTGAAGCCCAGGGTACTGCGGTACCCGGTTTTGATCACTTCTGATCCTTTTCCCAAAGAAAAACCAGCCCCAAGTACCATCCCTTGGCCAGCCTGCATCTGATAGTCGCCGAGCACCAGATTCTTCCATCTTCCCCGGTTCATAACTTGTGCATGGAAGGATGTAAAGTCCGCGCCGAAAATATGGCGACTGCTTTTCCAGGTCCAGAGTTCCTCACCTGCATCCTTGTCCATTGTAAACCCAAAGCTGTAAGAGCCGGTCCGCGCATTGCGGTAGCGCAGGTAGGCATTGTAAGGATTTCCTGCATATCTCGCCGCCGATTTCGAAGATGAATCCTGCGCCGAGAATCCTTTCTGCATTTCAAGTATTCTTCCGGTGCGAAACATCAGAAAATGCTGCCCGGGACTTTTTAATGCATCACGGATCGAAACGGGTTTAGGATTCAAGGTAATGAATGGAAGTAATCTGTTGATTGTGAAAAGATCGTAACCCGGAACCGCTTGTAGTTCGTAGAGAGACAGGAATGGACCGACTTGCTCACGGTAGCTGAGCAGTGCTCTTACTTGCTGGTCGGTAAGTACCAATGTGCCTGAAAGGTCGTCGGCAGTAACCGAATTAATGTCGGGCGGATTGGTGTAAAGATGCAAAAGCGATTCGAAGAGTTCCGAATAATCAGTATCCTCGGATGGGACCGGGAACAGCTCTGCTACGAATTGATTGATATCAATGTCCCTTCTGGGAGGCTCTTGCCCGCAGGTTGTATTCGGAAAAAAGAGGGCTGCGACAAAATACAGGAGTACGAGGCCAATGCGGCCTTTTTTGTAATAAGCGTATGCGATAAGTCCTGTATGCTGCATACGCGTCTGGTATGTTGATAGAGGTTAAAAGGCTTTTAAACTTAAATCCAGGCTCCGCGCCTGGTGCGTTAATGCGCCGCTTGATATTCCGTCTACTCCGGTTTCGGCGACTGCCCGGAGGGTTTTTTCTGTAATATTTCCCGAAGCTTCTGTTTCAAACCGGCCGTCGATCTTTTTCACCGCAGTGCGCAAGTCATCGAGCGAAAAGTTGTCGAGCATAATAATGTCGACCTGTCCTACCCGCAAAACTTCATCTACCTCAGCCAGGCTCCTGGTTTCAATTTCAATTTTAAGGTCTCTTCCCGTCTCCGTCAGGTACTTGCGTGCTCCTGTAATAGCTGATTCAATTCCGCCCGCATAATCCACATGATTATCTTTCAGCATAATCATGTCGTAAAGCCCCATTCTGTGATTAACTGCGCCGCCAATCTTTACTGCCAGTTTCTCGAACAAGCGGAAATTGGGTGTGGTTTTACGGGTATCCAGCAATTTCACTGGCAGGTCTGCAACAATCGAAGACATTTGTCTGGAATAGGTCGCAATCCCGCTCATTCGCTGCATGATATTCAGTACCAGCCGCTCAGCTTTCAGGATCAATCGCGCACTACCTTCCACTATGAAAACAATGTCACCTATTTTGACGTCGGCTCCGTCAAAAAGTAACACATCAATTTTCAATGGAGGATCATTATAAAAGGTAGCGGTCTCGTCGAAGATAATCCGGGCAACTTCTACACCTGCCAGGATACCGTCCTGCTTGACAAGTAACTTGGCACGTTTCACCGCATTTTCAGGTACGCTGGACAGAGAAGAATGATCGCCGTCGCCAATATCTTCCAGTAATGCGAGCCGGATCAGGCTACGAATTTCATGTGGGTCAGTTTCCATAATGGTTGTATTTCAATAGGTTTGCTGGCGGTAAGCCATATTGTAGCGCAGCGCGATAGTCCAAATGTTGGACTTGCTTGCAACATCAGCATCAGCTGACTTGATGTTGCGGAGGAGGTAGCGCCCGTCTACAAAAAAATTGTGCGCGAGCGAATAGGAGAGCCGTAAGTCAGTAAATGCAGTGGAAGCTTTAATGCCCTGACCGATTTTCTGGTTCAGTTCTCCGTCGCGATTGAAGCTTCTGCCCTCGTAACTTTTGGAAATATCCCCTCCATAATTCATCATCGTATTACTGCTTGGATCTTTTCCTTGGGTGGCAAGCATCACAGTACCATAGGCTGAGAGGCGGGAAGTAAGCTTGTAGCGCAGAATGGCGAGATATTCACGGAAATTGGCGCCTAGCGGATGTGCGAGCGACTGTCCATAATGCATATAATTCCGTCCCCCATCTTTATGAGAGTAAGTATAGGGGCGTACCAAATTATATTCTGCCTGCAAGTCCAGGTTAGGTACGCCGAATGCATCCACATACTTAGCGCCCAGTTGCAGACTGTATTTATTAGTCCACGATTTGCTGCCGTTGAAAAGGTATTTTGTCAAAAATTCATCGAGCACAAACTGACCGTAAACAGAAGCTTTGTTAGCCACCAGCCAGCGAAAATCAAAACCCAGCAATGCATTGTCCTCGCTACCTATATACGATTCCACATATCTGTAAAAAATGATCGGGTTCAGGTAATTGAGATCGTAGCCGCCGCCGACTGAGTCGCGGTTGAAAATCTCCGCTTCAAACACACCGATGTGAATCTTGTCTGTCAGGTTCACGCCCAAATGGTGAATAGCAGCAAATTTTTTCTTCCGCAGAAAGCCCGTGAAAGATTGGTCGATCATGCTGGTCCAAAGGTTGGTATAATGGAACCGGCCGAGCTGGGTATCCAGCCGCAAGAAGAGGTATGGGCTGCTGTTGTCAGAAAGAATCAGCGAACGGTAACCGCTGCCGAACGTATTATGGTCGTGGCCAAAGCGGAGGTTAATGCTTTTTAACGGCCGAAATGTAATGTAGCCCCGCGCACTCAGAAAATCTTTTCCATTCCTGGTCGACTTGGCCAACCCTTCTCCGGGAAAGCTTCCGTGCTCTGACAGGTTGTTGATATTGTTGACGTAGGTTGGGAACCGTCCTTGATTATCAGCAACGTAAGTATAAAAGCCCAACTTTTCATTGATCATACCGCGTATCTCGACGCCCCGTGCTGTAAACCACATCGTAGAATCAGTAGTGATACCACGATCCCGACCTATGAAGTTAGTCGTGGTGAAATTGAAGTGCAGGTCAAAGTCCTTATTATGAATGCTGTAAAGGTCAGCCGGGTGATGAAAGAACTTTCTTTTCTGTCCCTTAGGTGGTACTTTGAACCAATGCAGCCGGGAAAGCTGGTCGTATTTAAGTGAATCTGTAGCGACCATTCCGTTGGTCCATTCCCAGCTGTCTTCCCGCAGGTAATCGATCGTCTCCCAGTCGCGCTCGGTGAAGTTCACGGTTCCCTCTTTAAGAATAGAATCGGTGAGTGCAACTACTGCCTTTCTCTCAAAAGGTTTGGTATTATAATGAAAGCCTTCCGAAAGTTTGCCCCGCTTGATTTCCAGACGGTCTATCAGATGGTAGTAGTCGTCGTTGAATGGTATAAATGAACTTTGTGCGTGTCCGTATGACAGGGATACCAGTATGATCAACAATGTTTTAAAATACCGGCTTATTCCTTGAACCATAGGCAAGCAAAATCTACTGTTCACACAAATCAAACTTTTGCGAAGAATTTTTAGAATTATACATCCAAATTACGTCAATGAATTTGTATTATCTTGCATGGAGTAGCTTAAAAACTGTCGATTATATGTTTTTACTAACCCAAAAACCCTCCATTGCCGATCACTATCTGGCCGAATTGCGTGATGTAAATTTTCAAAGAGACCGGATGAAATTTCGTCGGAATATGGAGAGGCTGGGGGAGCTGCTGGCTTATGAACTTTCGAAAACATTGACCTTCAAAATGTCAAAAGTGGAGACGCCACTCGGCGAAGCTCCCTCACGTTCATTGCTCCAACCCATCGTACTCGCGACCATTCTACGCGCCGGACTGCCGCTGCACCAGGGTTTTCTGAATATTTTCGACCATGCAGACAATGCATTTATCGGCGCTTACCGCGGGCATCATATCAACGATGAGGATGAGTTTGAGGTTGAAATGGACTACATTACAAGCCCCGATCTTACCGGCAAAATCCTTGTACTGATTGATCCAATGCTGGCTACCGGCCGGTCAATGGAAAAAGTGTATCATGCCTTGCTGCGCTTTGGTATCCCGGCGCAAACCCACATTGCCTCCGTGATAGCCAGTCCCGAAGGCGTTGAGTTTTTGCAGCAACGCATTCCGCAATGCAGGCTGTGGCTTGGGGCAATCGACCAGAAACTGAATGAGCAATATTACATTGTTCCGGGCCTGGGCGATGCGGGCGACCTTGCATACGGAGAAAAATAGTTAGTTCAGCAATTCATCAAATGTGATACTTACATAATATGTCGAGCCCACGTTAGGGCTGGCGTAGGATTGAATATAAGACTTACCCAAAAGGTTGGTTCCGCCAATTTTTATAATGGATTTGATCGGCGAAACCTTCAAGCTTACCTGTGCATCAAGATTGTGAATAGCCGGCACTTCCGTGTTTGAGAAAACAGGGATCCCCGTGCTTGTAGGTACTACAAAACTTGACTGCCACAAAAACGCCTGCTGATAGCGGTAGACTACATTGAAACCCAGTGAATTGCTGCTGGTTATTCTTTTGCCAAAATTTACATTGTACCGGTACTTCGGTGTATTGAATGCAGAATACTGCACTTCCGGAGACGGGGTGAAATTGCGGAGTTCATTATTTGCGACATTTCCGCCAGCATTGAACCCGCGGGGTAAGACATAGTTCAACCCGATTGCAAAACCGGTGGTTGTGATGACCTTCGTCGTATTTACAGCCCTTGAAAAGCCATTGAAATTGCCCACGCCGATACCAGATTCAATCGGCAGCCCGGGAGCCGCCGCCGCTGTGGGAACCACAATAACTGATCCGCCAATCAGATTCTTGTATTGGCTTACATAATAGTAGGCGTCGATAAAAAGCTTTTTCGCAATAACCCCTTTATAACCGATTTCATAAGATGCAATGCGTTCTGGTTGTAGTCGGCGTGCCCTGTACTTAGGTAGCTTTTCCAAAGCATAAGCTTGGGCCAGAGTTGGCACCAGGCCCGGGACCTGCGCTGCCAGAATACCGGGAAGCTGTGATGATAGTGCGCCTGGCAGGTTCTGGCTCACTCCGGTGGCAATCGCGCTTTGGATCGCAGCCGGATCATTGGGGATAGCACCTGCCGCAACCGCCTGGTTCACTGCCGAGGTAACCTGAGCGGTAACAGCCTGCGTAATAGCTGCAGTAGCTTGTTGCGTTACCACTACTGTGGCATAATTGGTGGCGCTCGCTACGATGCTTGGATCGCTGTTAATCACTTGCGCAATGGCATCCGGGGAAAGATTGTTCCGCAATATCCCGTTTGACAGGTTGTACCGCGCATCGAATTCAGGCAGGCCGCCGATCAGTGTTCCCGCAGGTGTTCTTAGGTCTATATACTGGTTTTGGGTTGTGGGAATGCGGAAACCGGTTTGATACGAAAGCCGGATATTGTGTTCGCCGAAAGTAGTTACGGCAGAAATTCTCGGCGTAAACTGTCCTTTGAAGTTCTCATTCTTGTCATACCTGATTGATCCTGTGAGTTTCAAATGGTCAGACAACAGCGATTTTCCTGCCTGCAGAAACGTGCCCCATTCATTGATCGGGATTGTTCCCGAGCGGCCCTCTTTGGTATCGGCGAACAAAGTACCTGCCGAACGCAGTTGATACTGACGGAAATTAGCCCCGGCAAGTACCTCTGCTACTTTGATCTGGTTTTTGAAATTATAAAATCCCTCGGTGTGATAAAGGTTCGTTTTATCCGCAAACCCGCCTCCGCCATCTACAATCGGCATATCCCGGTACTTATCTAAAAGCTGGTCGAAAGCGGGAGTTCCGGGCATTGGTCTATTTGCATCCGCAGTTTGCCTGGCAAGCAAATGCGCTTGTGCCTCGTCGCTGCCCGCTGCCCTCGCCGAGGCGTATGCTCCGGTATACTGACCAAACCAGACATTGTTTGGTTTGAAGTCAGTGAGCATTGAAACTGCTGTCAGTCCCGACAGGTATGATTTGCCCGATCGTTCCTGCGTTGTGTAAGCGCGTACTGTAAAGTTGTCCCCACGTAATTCCAGTTTCGCCTGGGTCAGGTTGAAATTGCGCAATGCATACCTGCCTGTCCCGGTGTAAACGGTTGTTCCATATCCATAGTTAACCTGCGCTACGGCTTCCAATTTTTCATTGATCCTGTAATGCAAAGCTGCATTCGCTTTAAAGCTCTTCGTGTTATAATCTACGAGATCTTTTTCAAGGTAGCCGGTGCGGCTCACAAAAGTATTTGGCACCAATCCCACTGCTGCCTGCGGGATCTGTCCTGCATTAGCCAGGGATTGTGCTACTGCATTGATGTTGGTCTGGATCTCATCTCCGTAAACATTCGCGCCGTCGTAATCCAGCGCGGTACCAAGCCCGCGGCCCGGATCAGCATTCCCGCCGAGGTTTAAATTGGTATAATTGGTTGCTTCCCAGTCTGTTGCCCGTATCATTGAGATATTGGCCTTGAATGCAATTTTGTTATTAAATGCCTTTGCATACCGGATTGTCGCATCTACGAATGGTGTCGTAGGTTTGCTCCGGCGTGATTCGTGCATCATTCCGCCTTTCAAGCTTGCGCTCAGTCCCTGGTACAGGAAAGGACTTTTGCTGTTCATCAGGATCAATCCATTCACTGCATTAGGTCCATAAAGCGCCGAGGCTGCGCCGGGAAGTACCTCCACGCTTTCCACGTCCAGTTCCGGAATACCAATGATGTTGTCGAGGGGGAAATTCAAGCCGGGCGCCTGATTATCCATTCCGTCGATCATCTGCACGGTCCGCGGGTTACCTGTGCTACCAAACCCACGCATGTTCACCGACTTGAACAGGAAACCCTGGGTGGTCATATCAATGCCTTTCAGGTTGTTCAGCGCGTCGTAAAAGCTAGCGGAGGGAGTGTCGCGCATATCGCGCAGGGTCATTTTTTCAATGGCAACCGGGGATTTCATCACTGATTCTTCCACCCTGGAAGCTGAAACTACAACTTCTTCGCCCAGGGTAATTTGTTCAACCAGCTTGATGCTGAGGTTTGATTGGCCGGAGGTAACCGCTACTTCCTGCGTTTGAAAGCCGACGGAAGAAATAACAAGCGTAAAGGGCGGGACAGATGTGGTATTAAGGCTGAAAGCCCCTTTGTTGTCGGTGATGGTACCTGCGACTTTTCCTTTTATCTGGATACTGATACCTGCCAGCGGCTCGCCCGTGGCCGATTCTGTTACTTTACCTTGGAGACTGATCTGACAAAATGCGGCAGTAGAGAGCAAAAGCAGCAAGATCAGAAGACGGATTTTAGTATAGATTGCTTGCATTGATTTTAAGTTTTTGATGTAGATTATTCAAAAGTAACGTACAAAATTTTCTTTAAATTTTTACAGAATTATCCTGTCAAATATTTGTTGAAAACTGTACAGTTATGGATTTATTCAAATTGATTTTCATCGATTCTGAAAGCCAGCGGCCATTTTATGGTAATTTAACTTGCCTTTTTGACTGTTTGAGCCGGCATAATGATGCTTTATCACTAGTTTTGAAGACCTTTCAATCACGCTTATAACAAAATACTCGTAATGCAGGATACTTATGTGATTATCATGGCAGGCGGAGTGGGCACCAGGTTCTGGCCATTCAGTCGGACCGATTTCCCGAAGCAGTTTCACGATGTACTCGGTACCGGACAGACGCTTTTGCAACAAACTGTTGAAAGATTTGAAGGAGTTTGTCCCATTGAAAATGTTTATATCGTCACCAGTCAGGAGTACAAGGAACTTGTAAAAGAGCAGATTCCGGCTTTATCTGATGATCAGATCCTGCTGGAACCGAACCGCAGGAACACCGCGCCCTGCATTGCTTATGCTTGTTACAAGATCGCGGCACGCAATCCCAATGCGAATGTAGTTGTTGCACCTGCCGATCATATCATATTGAAAGCAGATGTTTTCAGAGATACCATCAAGGTGGCGCTGGGTGCTACGCGAAATGAGGATATCCTGGTGACACTGGGTATTCAGCCCACCAGGCCGGATACCGGTTACGGATATATCCAGTACATACCCGACAAGCTGACTGTCAAAAAGGTTAAATCATTCACCGAAAAACCGCACCTGGAACTTGCATTGCAGTTTTTGGATAGCGGTGACTTTGTATGGAATGCAGGAATTTTCGTGTGGAATATCAATGCATTTAAAAAGGCATTGAATGAATTCCAGCCTGAGATCGCGGAAATTTTCAGCGGAGGCGACAACCATTATTATGTTGAAACGGAAGACTCATTTGTTCAGCGCGCCTATGCGCATTGCGGCAGTATTTCCATTGACAATGCAATCATGGAAAAAGCGGACAATGTTCATGTGGTTTTGAGCAATTTCGGCTGGTCAGACCTGGGTACCTGGAAGTCACTTTATGAAGTTTCGGAAAAAGATTCGAATCTGAATGTAACAGACGGCAATCTGATCCTGCATAATACAACGAACTCAATTATTAAAACTCCGTCAGATAAGCTGGTTGTTATCAATGGCTTGGATGGATATATCGTTGCAGAATACGATGGAGTTCTCCTAATCTGCAAGAAAGAGGAAGAGCAGAAAGTGAAGGAGTTCGTAGCGCAGGCGAAGGAGTTGAATCCGAAGTATGTGTAGTCTGTAAGAAGATACCGTTAAAAAAATGCCAGGCTTCAAGTCTGGCATTTTTGTTTTTATCCGGTAACTTTATAATACACTGTCAAAGCTAGAATATGTCAGCATCAGAACTTAGGGCGGAAGCGATTCGGATCGTTAAAGAAATTGACGACGACAGAATGGAAGATCTGTTGAAAATGCTCAATTGTTTAGTAGAACAGCAAAATGCGGAATCGATCGAAATAGATCCTGCCGAACTCAACCGGCTCTTAACAGAATCTTTAAAACAAGCTCAACAAGGAAATTTAATCCCGAATGAACAAGTACTTAAAGAAGGCAAAGAGTGGCTTACGAAATTAAATGGACGGCGGATGCAAGGAGAGACTATACCGAAGTAATCTCCTATTTATATGATCAATGGGGCTTCGAATCAGCGGATCTATTTACTGACAAACTCAAATTTCAGCTGGATTTGCTGAGAGAATACCCATTCATGGGTAAAAAACATCGAACGATTGGTTCTCTTCATGAATTCGTTCTGGGAAAGCATCAAACGCTGTACTATACAGTTTTTGACAATACAGTTCTCGTGATGGATATCCGCGATAATAGGCGCTCAAAGTAATTAGCTAGCCTGCACCTTCTCAATCTTAAAAAACCGTACATCGGCTTTTACATTTTCGAGAATTTTTTGAGAGCGTTCGGGGCGGGCGTCGGTAATGAAAACCTGGCCGAGAAAGCCGGTATCGACCAGCTCGATCAGTTTCTGAATGCGACGGTCGTCGAGTTTATCAAAAATATCGTCCAGCAACAGGATCGGCGTTTTCCCTTTTTCTTCTTTCAATAACTCAAATTGGGCCAGCTTCAATGCGATCAGGAAAGACTTCTGTTGCCCCTGAGAACCAAATTTTTTGAGGGTAACTTCACCAATTTCAAATATGTACTCGTCTTTGTGAATGCCTTTTCCCGTGCGTTGTGCGTACAGATCGCGGCTACGGTTCTTCCTGAACTCTGCCGGGAAATCGGAACTGGACACTTCACTTTCATAAATCACATCAACCTGTTCTTTCCCGCTGCTCAGAAACGCATAGTATTTTTGAAACAATGGTAAAAACCTGTTCATGAACTGACTACGATGATTGTAGAGCCTTTGAGAAAGTACGATCAGCGGTTCATTGTATGTTTCGAGTAAGTCTTCGTCGAGGTAGTTCCGTTCGGCAAACAGCTTCAACAATCCATTCCTGTTGTTCAGGATCTTGTTGTATTGCAGGAAATCTTCCAGGTACCCGGCAGTCGCCTGCGCCAGTACACCATCAAAAAACCGCCTGCGCTCCTCGCTCCCTTCCCGGATCACGTCAGTATCGTCCGGCGCAATCAGTACGAGCGGGAAAAGCCCGATATGGTCGCTGAGCCGCTCATAGTTCTTCTTGTCGGACATAAATACCTTCCGCTGCCCGCGCTGAAAACTGCAGGTAATCTGCGTGTGGCGTGACTTATCAGCAAACACACCATCAATGACAAAGAAATCAAATCCGTGTTTAATGCCTAATGCATCCTGATTGTGAAAGGCGCTTTTAGTGAGGGTCAGAAAATAAATGGCATCGAGGAGATTGGTCTTGCCGCTGCCATTCTCGCCAACCAGGCAGTTGACATGTTCACCGAAGGTCAGGGCTTTCTCCTCATAACTTTTAAAGTATGTAAGGTGGAGCTTTTCTAGCCACATGAACTTCTTTGTTATTTAGTTTATGCTTATTTTCGCAAATCATTGCGTGAGTACGGCAAAAAACAGACTCTGTTCAAACCACTAACTTTAAGACAAAGTTCTGTCTTTATAAACGAGAACCAAATAATGGCCACCGTTACTGAAAAAAAGAAATCATCTGCCCCAAAGAAATTACAGCATTCAAAAGAGCGGTATCTGTTCTGGTTCGAGAACATGCTTTTACAGCGTCGTTTTGAAGAAAAAGCGGGCCAGCTTTACGGCCAGCAGAAGATCCGGGGTTTTTGCCATTTGTATATCGGTCAGGAAGCTTGTTCTTCGGGTGCTGTAACCGCGCTCAAAGAAGGCGATAAATATATTACTGCTTACCGCGACCATGGTATCCCGCTTGCATTAGGCACCTCGCCGAATGCAATTATGGCAGAGCTTTACGGAAAGAAAACAGGAACAACCAAAGGAAAAGGCGGTTCCATGCACATTTTTGATAAAGAGAAAAACTTCGTAGGCGGTCACGGGATCGTTGGTGCACAAATTCCATTGGGTGCCGGGATTGCATTTGCCGAGAAATACAACAAGACAGACAACCTTTGTATCTGCTACTTCGGTGACGGTGCAATCCGTCAGGGTGCATTCCACGAAGCGTTGAACATGGCGATGAGCTGGAAGCTGCCTGTGATCTTTGTAGTTGAAAACAATGGATATGCAATGGGTACCTCGGTAGCCAGAACGTCCAATGTAACTGAGCTTTATACGCTTGGCGAGGCTTACGACATTCCTTCTGAGCCTGTTGACGGAATGAGCGTGGAGGCAATTCACGAATCGGTATCCCGCGCTGCTGAGCGGGCACGTAAAGGAGAAGGACCCACTTTCCTTGAATTCCGGACTTACCGCTACCGTGGTCACTCGATGTCAGATCCTCAGAAATACCGCTCAAAAGAAGAGGTAGAAGAGTACAAGCACAGAGACCCGATCGAGCAAATCCGTGCTGTGATCCTCGAAAACAACTTTGCGACGGAAGAAGATCTTGAAAATATTGATAAGAAAATCAAAGACATCGTAGCAGAATCTGTTCAGTTTGCCGAAGAATCGGAATTCCCGGATCCAAAAGAAGCTTACACAGATGTTTATGTAGAGTCTGATTACCCATTTATCATGGACTAATCTGACGAATAGAGTGAGCTAAAAAAACCCGCCGGAATACTTCGACGGGTTTTTTAGGTAAATTCGGCTTTTACAGAAATGCCTGTGATCCTGTTTTTGCTTTTTTACGTAAATAGAAATTTAGTAATAGTTTAAAAATATGCCCTTAGATCAGGAATTTGATAGCGAAGAAGAAGAAGGTAAAGAGATGTCGTTTATCGGGCATCTTGAAGAATTAAGGTGGCACGTAATCCGCGCGGCTGCATCAATCCTGGTTTTCGCGATCATCGCATTTATCTACATTCAGGAAATTTACCACTACGTTATCATTGCACCGTCACAGCCGGATTTCTGGACTTACAGAATGTTGTGCAAGCTGGCAGATGTAGTTGGTTATGATGAGCTCTGCGTAAAGGCGCTGAACTTTAAGCTGCAGGTAATCGGGATGGGCGATGCATTCACAATGAGTATGACCTCTTCTGTGATTGCCGGTTTGATTTTCGCGTTTCCTTACGCTTTTTGGGAAATATGGCGGTTTATAAAACCGGGCTTAAAACCATCAGAACGCCGGTCGGCGCGGGGAGCTGTTTTCTATGTGACGTTCCTTTTCTTTACCGGGGTGTTGTTTGGTTATTACGTAGTTAGTCCGCTCGCGATCAACTTTTTAGCAAACTATACGCTGGACGAATCCATTATCAACGAATTTAGTCTCGCTTCTTATATTTCTCTGGTAGCTACTTTAACACTCGCCTGCGGCATTGCTTTTCAGCTGCCGATTGTAGTTTTTGTACTCGCGAAAGTCGGTGTACTAACTCCTTCTTTCATGCGGGAATACCGGAAGCACTCTTTTATTGTAATCCTGATTGTGGCAGCGATTATCACGCCTTCACCTGACATTTACAGCCAGGTATTGGTAGCAATTCCTTTGTTCTTGCTTTACGAGATCAGTATTGTTGTATCCGCGAATGTGGAACGGGAGAAGCTGCGTGAGGAAAAGCGACTTGCTAATCTGGGTAACACTCCGGAATAATCAGGAGATAAATTGCTTGCAGACCTCGGCCAACCGGTCGAGGTCTTTTTGTTGGTGCGCCGCGCTGATTACAATGCGGGTTACCGGCTCGGAGGAAGGCAGCGGGTAAGAAAAACAGGAAGCCATAATGCCGTTTTCCAGGAGGAAATCAGATAAACGGACGTTGTTGCTGCAAAATACCGGGTAATGTGCAATGGATTCGAACAGAGTTCCTGAATCCCTAAATAAGTTGCTGAAATGATTGATATTTTGGGTTAGAACCTGGTGCATCTGATTATATATTCCATTTTGCATAAGCTTGTTAAATGCAAATGCATAAGAAGGAGCTGGCGGCGATGCGCCTGCAAACCAGGGCGATTTGCTGAGGAAATCAATGTCCTGCTGTTCGCCCCAAACAATTCCGGCCGGTATCCCGAGCGCCTTGTTCAAAGAAGAGATAAACAAAGTCCTGGCTTTTAAAGCTGTATTCAAATACGCATTTACACCCGATCCCGCAGTGCCGCACACGCCAAGCGAATGTGACTGATCAATAATGAGCCGGCAGTTTTCCGGAGCTGAAATGTGGTTGAAAATGGAGAGGTCAAGGTATTCAGCGAAAGGAGAACCAATTGCGTCAGTACAGATGATATGGAAAGTATCACCTGCGCCTGCATTGATAAGTGATACAGTTTGATGCGCCCAGGTATTCCATTCTGCATTATTGCGTTCGTATTTGTTACCCCAAAGTGCAGGGTGAACACGCGGCGCGTAATGGTAGGTTATGGTGTCGGCCTGATCAATTGCATAAACTAAGTTTTCAATTTCCCGCATTAGAATCTGCCCAGCCAGCATTCCTGAGGATATCAGCAATGCTGCCGGCACTTCTTGCCACGCTGCAAAACGTGCCTCTGCCTCACGGAAAATACCCAGCTGCAGACTGTTATTTCTTGAACTGCCGAAGTGTGTCCCGTACCTGCTGATACCTTCGTTCAAAAATGTTTGAAAGTCGGGATTATGTCCCATTCCAAGGTAATCTGTTCCGCTAAACCACAGGTATTCTTTTCCCTTATCAGTTTTGACGGTCCGCCCGGGCAGGTGATTTGTCAGGTATAATGCCACGATCTACACGGTTGGAAATTTCAGGAGGGCGCCGCTTCCATTCCGTTGTGGAAAAACAATGCGGCCGAAATCAAATCCAACTCCGTCAGCCGGATCATTGGTGATCAGTAAAGATCCGTCCATATCAACATAGTCGAGCAGCGGCAGCAGGTGCGCAATGGAGGATATACCCACACTGGTTTCGGTCATGCAGCCTACCATTGTTTTCATACCAAGTGATTTTGCTTCGGCAATCATCCTTTTGGCAGCGGTAGGGCCGCCGCACTTGGTGAGTTTTACATTGATTCCATGAAAAAGGCCCGAACAGTCTTTCACGTCACTTTCCAGAATGCAGCTTTCATCGGCTATCACTGGCAGTGCGCATTCGGCGAATACCCTTTTCATTCCGTCGGTATCCTGGGCGGGAAGCGGCTGTTCAATGAACTCCACGCCCAGCGCTTTCAATTTTGGCGCAAATGCAATGGTCTGATCTGCTGTCCAGGCGCAATTTGCATCTACTCGGAAGATTGCATCCGTATGTCGTCGCAGTTCCTGCACGATCCGCAAATCGTCAGCCGTTCCTAACTTGATCTTGTAGATCGGCCAGGGGAGCTCCTGCATTTTGAAAACCATTTTTTCGACCGAATCAATGCCGATCGTGAAGTTGGTAAGTGGGATATTTTCGAGGGATAAGCCCCAGTTTTCATAAAGTTTTTTACCCGCCTTTTTGG
Organism: Dyadobacter crusticola DSM 16708; assembly: GCF_000701505.1. Taxonomy (GTDB): domain Bacteria; phylum Bacteroidota; class Bacteroidia; order Cytophagales; family Spirosomataceae; genus Dyadobacter; species Dyadobacter crusticola. The sequence continues at coordinate 38,361 of NZ_JNJB01000018.1, forward strand.
CAAAAAAATCGTGTGCAGCTTCGTCCAATGCGCACTGCGCGAATGAATTTTCTTTCAGGGCCGGATGGACCAGCGCCCAGAGTTCCTCCGCAGATTGATAGTTACCCGCCTCCACGATAGCTCTCGCTTGTTCCAGGGCATCCATCATGTTATCGATCGTTACGCCGTAGTAAGGATTGGCAGTAGCTTCTCCAAGCCCGCTCGAAGTTTCATCGGCAAGCTCCACAATCAGTGTTTGCTGCACATCGCGCGAATCGTGGGCGATCGTGAAAGTATGTCTTAAATCAAGGTCGAAAGTGTGGTATATCAGCTTCATGGAGGTGAAATTTAATTGCGCATATCAAGTCCCCACGACAGTTTGTTTCTTAGTGTATTCAGAAAGCTGTCGTCTTTCATCTTGATCAGCTTGGCGGTAAAATCGGCTTTTTTGACTGTCAGCAGTGTGTTTTCATCAACAATCCTGGATCTGGCATCCAGGGAAACGAGGAAATTGTTGCTCCGGCTCTTTACTTCCAGCCTGATCAATGCGGTATCTTCTACAATTAGCGGGCGTACATTGAGGTTGTGCGGGCTGATCGGGGTTATAATAAAGTTTTGTGAATGCGGCATCAGCACCGGTCCGCCGCAGCTGAGCGAGTATCCCGTAGAGCCCGTAGGCGTTGATACAATCAGACCATCTGCCCAGTAGGAATTCAGAAATTCCTGGTTCAGATAGGTATGAACCGTGATCATTGAAGAAGTATCGGTTTTGGTGATTGTAAAATCATTGAGACCAAAATTCAACCCATCAAAAAGATCCAGGTTAGATTCAATGGCGACCAATGTCCTTTCGTCAATGCGGAATTGGCTTGTTTCCAATGCATTTACCATATCCGTAATCCGCTCGGGAGGTACTGTGGCGAGAAACCCGAGCCGGCCTGTATTGATCCCCACAGCGGGGATGAGGCGCCTTCCAACGTGCGAGACCGTTTCCAGCAAGGTACCGTCTCCGCCCATACTCACGATCAGATGCGCGTCGTACAGTTCTTGGGGCTTTTCGTAAACCAGCTCCGAGTAATGGGCTATACCCACCTGGTCTAAAAAAGCTCGGAACGTTTTTGAGAGCTGTATTTCAATTTTCCTGCGGTTCAGTTCATTGAACATGTTTTCAATAAACGGTCGGGCGGACTCATTAAAATTGCGTCCATGAATGGCTATTTTCATGAAGAAAAGTGATAATACAGATGGTTCCTTCCGAAAGATAAGCGACAAATATGCCGTTTCAAAAGTCGGCGGGAATTTGAAAGGGAAAAGAACTAGGTAGCGAGGTATCTCAAAAGCATGTCCAGACGCTCCTGGTCGAAGCTTTCGATCGGATCGTTGGCGTGTGCTTCAACGATGTCGTAACCGAAACGTTCCAGGGTTGCAATAATGGGGGTAATGCTGGTGCGGTTGAGTTTTAAAGTCAGCTGAGCTTCGTTTGTCGGGTTGTAAACCTCTCCCGAAGAATAGTAGCTGCTTAGTATTTTGGTTCCGTTGGATTCTATCAGGCGGCTGATCTCTGATAATGAATAGCTTCTTTCAGCCACTTTAAGCACGATAACCGCGCCTTTTTCCTGAACTCCAAGCTCATTGACAAAATGTTCGATCAGATCGCTCACCAGAATGCTGCCGGCGAAGCTGCGGTCTTCATGCAAAACGGGGATAATCCTCAACCCGAATTGATTTACTAATCGCAACAATTCATAAGGATGCTGGTCTTCTGAGGCGAAAATATCCTTGTGCTGAATGATGATTTTGGAAAGAACTTCGGAGCTGTCGACAATATCAAATAGGATATCCTCTGAAACGATTCCCTGATAAGCGCCAAGATCCGCGACGATCAGCTGCTTGACACCAAATTCATCCATCCAATCCAATGCCGTAGCCACCGAGTCGGTTGGTTTAAGCACAGGAATCATCGGATTTATAAGGGAAATTGCAAGCATTTTCGGAACGTCTTTTTTCGAAGCTATAAAAAAACTATATATGTATCAACTTTCGTCAAAAAAGAAATTTCCCTGAAGCTGCCTGACTTACACCATCGGCACTGAAACAGTCTTTTCTAGGAAACTCTCTAAAATCACATTGAATTCTTCGGGATGCTCCATCATAGGCGCGTGACAGCACTTATCAATGAAGTAAAGCTCCGAGTTGGCAATCAGCCTGTTGAACTCATAACCGACGTGAGGCGGTGTAATGGTATCATTCAAGCCCCAAACCAGCAGTGTAGGAACGTTGATTTCGTGTAAATCTTTTGCCAGGTTGTGTCTTTGTGCAGATTTAGCAATTCCAACGATGCTCATGCACTTCGGAATGCTGGAAGTAGTTTCAAAAACTTCATCGATCAGATCCTTGGTAGCGACCTGCGGATCATAGAAAGTATAAGCAACTCGCTCTTTGATGTAATCGTAACTGCCACGTTTAGGGAAGGAGCCTCCCATTGAATTTTCGAACAATCCGGAGCTTCCTGTCAACACGAGCTTATTAACGTTGCTTTGATTTTTCAATGTATAGAGCAAGCCGATATGTCCGCCGAGCGAATTCCCGATCACAGTGACATTTGAAAGCGCCTTAAAAGCAACGAAATCTTCCAGAAATGCGAGCAATGCTTCCAGTCCGGCTTCTCTCGGAGGCAGTTCGTAGATCGGCAAAAGCGGGATAACTACCCGGTAACGGTCAGAGAAATGGTCGATAATACCATCCCAGTTACTCAGCGCACCGAAAAGGCCATGCAAAAGCAGCAATGTTTCGCCCTTCCCTTCGTCGATAAACTGAAACCTGCCTTCTGCATGTACTGGATATTTCATGCGCTTATTGTGGATTTGGATTATGAAAAGGTATTATAAATCTGAGCTTAGAACCGATTATAACTTAAGAAAGAAACAACTGAATGATTCGGTTACTCTACAAAACTAGTTATTTTTTCAATTCGTTCAGCGTGTAAAGCAACTTCGGCAAAATCATTTTCTTGTAAATATTATATTAATATGACAGGAACTAAGTGTTTGCCATTGAATGGTGCAATTTCGTTCCGTGGTTGCTTAGGACGGGCCGCTTTTCTGACGGTAAATCCAGGGAAGTAGCGCCTTCCTTCTACAATTCTTACAAGGTAAGCGGAAGCCGTAACAAATCTTTATAAAAAACATACTGCACCTGCCGAAAGTTAGAGAGAAAATACTTTTAAGCGCATTAGAAAAAAATTAGAAAACAATTATTTCGGCGGGCTGTCACATATGGGTAAATTCTGCAAAATCGTAAGTTTTAGCTGGCTGTTGGGGTTTGTGCTGGCAGTACGTTTCAGCGCTTTTGCGCAGGAAGAAATGGTGCTTTATCCCAATGCGGTACCGAATTCAATTGCTGGTCCCGACAAGGAAACTAACAAGGATTTCATAATAAGGAATGTTTCCAAGCCCACATTAAAGGTGTTTTTACCCGATCCTGCGCTTGCAAACGGAACTGCGGTGATCGTTTGTCCGGGAGGCGGATATGGTGTTTTGGTGATCGATCGGGAGGGTTACCAGGTTGCCAAAGAATTGAACAAAATCGGGATTGCTGCATTTGTACTCAAATACAGGCTGCCTTCGGAGGAGATTATGAAAGATAAGTCCGTGGGCCCATTGCAGGACGCGCAGCAGGCAATTGCGCTGGTTCGGGAACGGGCAGCGCAATGGAAAGTTGACCCAAACAAAATAGGGATAATGGGTTTCTCAGCTGGCGGACATCTGGCTGCAACGGCAGGTACCCACTACGACAGCAGTTTTATCGCAAACCCGAAGAAGACCAGCTTGCGACCTGATTTTATGATTCTTGTGTATCCGGTCATCAGCTTTACAGACAAAATTGGGCATAAGGGATCTTCGGCAAATCTGTTGGGCCAAAATCCATCTATGGAAAAGGTGAAATACTTTTCCAACGAGCAGCAGGTGACCAAATCTACGCCTCCCGCCTACATCACGCATGCGGGTGACGACACGGTTGTTCCCGTATCAAACAGTATCCGGTTTTACGAAGCATTGAATGCAAAGGGAGTCTCCGCCGACCTGCATATCTATTCCGAAGGCGAGCACGGGTATCTTAAAGAACCTTCATTTGACGAGTGGTTTGGGAGGTGCAAGCGCTGGATGCACGTAAACGGATTGCTATCTCAGAAATGAAATCCTGCATTTGCCTTTGACAAAACTCGATCGGCAATACTGCCATATTCCGGTAAGATCTGTTTCAATGCTGCGATAATTTCGTTGGGACTGCCTGATTTCAATGCAGTGCTGAGATTCGCAAATATAATTTCAAAATTCAGGGAGCAGACTTCGTCGGAGACTGCAATGCGCATTCCTGGATGTGAAGCGGGTATTTCTGTCTCATCATCATTAAGCAGATCTTCGTGCAGCTTCTCACCGGGTCGCAGGCCGGTATAGCAGATACAGATATCCACGTGCGGTGTCAGCTTTTTCAAAGTGATCATTTGTTCTGCAACTGTGCGCACGGACACCGGTTCACCCATGTCGAAGAAAAGCAGCTTACCGTAATAGTCTGGCGAAGTCGCCTGAAGAACCAATTGACAAGCTTCATTTGGCGTCATTAAATAGCGGGTTGCCTTGGGGTGCGTAACCGTAACCGGCCCGCCGGCTTCAATCTGTCTTTGAAAGACAATAATAAATGAGCCGCTGGATCCCAGCACATTTCCGAACCGGGTGATCGTGAATTTCGTCTTTGATCTTTCCCCGGTTTGCCTGATATATAGTTCAGCCAGTCGCTTGGTGGCGCCCATTACACTGGCGGGGATAACTGCCTTGTCGGTTGATATGAAAATGAATTGGCTAACTCCATACCGAACAGCGAGATCTGCGAGGAGTTTTGTGCCAAAAACATTGGTCCGAACAGCTTCGTAGGGATGTTTCTCCATAACGGGCACGTGCTTGTATGCGGCTGCGTGAAAAAGAATTTTAGGGCGCGTCAGCTTGAAAACATGTTCCATTCTCGCCGGATCGGTGATGTCAGCGATGAAGGTAGCAAGCTTGATATGCGGAAAACGGATTTGTAAAGAAGCTTCAACTTCGGTCAGCAGCGTTTCAGACTGGTCCACGAGGATCAGGCACCTTGGGTTGAATTGACACACCTGCATCGCCAGCTCGCTTCCAATGGACCCCGCAGCGCCTGTAATCAGGATATCAGCATCACTGATCTGCTGGCGGATTGACTCATGATCTGTTTGGATTGGCTTACGGGAGAGCAGATGTTCGAGGTTGAATGCGCTTTGGTTTTCCTGAACCTGTTTGCAGGGAAGAGTTCGTGTCATTTTAATATCTGTAAGTGCCGTAGATATCCTTTTGACGTGCGGTTCGGGAAAGGGTAACAAAAAAGAGCTGCAAATTTGCAGCTCTTTTTACAAACCGGTTATTACAAAGTCTTAGATCAGGTTCTCGAATAGACCCGGAGCCAACCCAAACAAGATCGTCAGGAAAGTCGCCAGCACGAGAATAGCCTGATAGAATGGTGCAACGCGGATTTTAATAAGATCGCCTTCTTTCAAGTAAGAAGAGATGATCACACGGAAGTAGTAGTAAATACCGACAGTTGACATTAAAACTGCAATCACTGTTATCCAAATAATACCTCGCTCTGCTGCACTTGTGAAGATGAAAAATTTGCCCCAGAAGCCGGCTGTCAACGGAATACCTGCCAGCGAGAGCATGGAGACGGTAAGCACAAATGCCAATAATGGATTTTGCTTTGCCAATCCGTTGAATGCATCGTAGTATTCGTTCGGCTGACCTTCAATCGTCTTCTCTTTGGACACCAGCATCAGTACACCGAATGCACAGATTGTAGAGAGCGAGTAAGCCAGCGAATAGAAAATGATAGCGTTTTGTGATGGTTTCGACAACGCGGTTAGTGCGATCAGCAGGTAACCCGCGTGCGATATACCCGAGTAGGCCAGCATTCTTTTAAAGCTGTTCTGGCTTGTAGCGCCGATGTTACCAACCAGCAGCGTAAGTACCGCGATCGCTGCGACAACGATCCACCAGAATCCGTAAATACCCGTGAAAGAGCCGCTCAGTAAACGGTACAAGGCAGCAAATCCAGCAGTCTTTACAACTGTCGACATGAAAGTCGTGAAAATCGTCGGTGCACCTTCGTATACATCGGGAGTCCAGAAGTGAAAAGGCGCGGCAGATACCTTGAAAAGCATCCCAATCAGCAGCAGTAGCAGACCTGCATAAAGTATGTAGGACTGTGAGCCGACAGGCATATTAGATGCAAATCCTTGTATATGTTCCAATTTGAAAGAACCCGTGGCGCCGTACAGCAAAGTCATTCCGAAAAGCATAAAGCCGGTAGCAAATGCGCCCATCAGAAAGTACTTAAGGGCCGCTTCGTTGGAGCGTAGGTTACGCTTGTTGCTTCCCGTAAGCACGTACATAGCGACAGACAGGATTTCAACACCGATAAACAGCATGATTAGATGCTGAAAACCCACCATCATGAATGCACCGACAAGGGAAAATAACATTAGTCCGTAGTACTCAGCCGGTTCGGAATCTGCATTATCCTGAAAGCCGCCTGAAATTGCCACGATCATAAACGCAGAGAGCAATATGATGCCATTGAATGCCAAGGTCACATTGTCAACCCGCAGCATATCGTAGAAATAAAGTATCGGCCCTTTGTTCCACTCGGCGAAGTTGCCAGCCAGCGCTATCAACAGAAAAAATAAGGTTGCAGGCAAAAGGATATTTTTTGATTTCGAGAAACCCAGAAAGAGGGTCACGACTCCAAAAAATGACAACAGAATAATGGGGTACATATTTATACTTAGTTATTTACCAGTTGTAAAAGTTGGCTTACAGCAGGTTCGGTTAGTTTCAGAAATGTATTTGGATAAATGCCGATCCAGAAAACCATGATCACAAGCGGCAGAAGCACTGCGCGTTCACTTGCAGTAAGGTCCTGAAATCCTTCCGCCCACTTCGATTTGGGTCCAAACATTGACTTTTGGAACATGCGGAGCATATATACCGAACCAAGGATGATCGTAAGTCCGGCAATTGCACCGAGGATACCGTCGTAGTGGAAAACGCTGGATAGCAGCAGGAATTCGCCTACAAACCCATTCGTCAGCGGCAGGGCTACGCTGCCAAGCAGCAGTACCATAAAATACACGCTCAGGTGGGGAGTACTCTGCGTAATGCCGCCCAGCTGGTCGAGGTACCTTGTTTTTGTTCTTGAATAAATGATGTCAACAATGAAGAACAGACCGATTACATTTATACCGTGCGCCAGCATTTGAATTAATGCACCTTGTAGTCCATTGACAGAAGAGGAGAAAACACCTGCTGCCATTAAGCCTACGTGGGCGAAAGAAGAATAGGCGATCAAACGCTTCATATCGCTTTGCTGGATCGCGATGATAGATCCGTAGATAATTCCGATCACTGAAAGGATCATTGCTAAAAGGCCCCAGCTTTCCATTCCGGCAGGGACGATCGGCAGCAAAAAGCGGATCAAACCGTAAACACCCATTTTCAACATAATACCTGACAAAAGCATTGTTGCAGGAGTCGGGGATTCGGTATAGGTATCTGGCTGCCAGGTATGGAATGGGAAAAGCGGCATTTTGATCGCAAATGCAATGAAGAACGCCCAGAATATAAACCCTTGTACAGCCGGCGCTAATTGAAGCTGGTAAAATGCATTGATTTCAGAGGAATGCGTTCCTGGTGTTTGGTAGTAAAGATATACCAGCGCCACAAGCATGAACAAACTTCCGAAAATCGTATAAATGAAGAATTTGAAGGTCACTTTCAAACGATTTTCTCCACCCCAAACTGCAGCGAGGAAATAAACCGGGATCAATGCTGCTTCAAAGAACAGGTAGAACAAGAATGCGTCAGTCGCAGTGAATACGCCAATCAACGCGGCTTCCATAAACAGGATCAGCGAGTAAAATGTCGCAGCGTTTTTGTAAGAGTGGTTGAATGCGGAAAGGATAATCAGCGGGGTAAGAAACGTGGTGAGTAGCACCAGTACCAAACTGATCCCGTCAATGCCCGCCGCGAAAGAGATGCCTGCGTTGGTCAACCAGGCGTATTTGAAACCAAACTGGGTTCCTGCGGCAGGGTCAAATTGAAGCCAGACTGCAACCGCCAGTCCCAGCGACGCGAGTCCGCCTACCAATGCAACCTGTTTGGCAAGGCGCTCACCGGACAATAAGGTGAGAATTCCAGCCGCAATCGGTAAAAGTATTAAAAGAAGAGTAAGCATATTTCAGGTCAACGGTCAGCAGTAAATGGTGAACGGATTTAAGAGTAATATCAAAGTAAAAGCTTCCAGAACAGGATCACGACAATGCCCAGTACCATCGCAAAAACGTACTCTCCTGTTGAGCCAGTTTGTGTCTTTCTCAGGAGCCCGGCAAGAAAGCTTGTCAGCCGAACAGTTGCATTTACAAAAAGATCAATGAAGAACTCGCCGAAGCTGTACAGGATATTTGATAGTGTTTTGACAGGTTTTACGAAAACTGAGTCGTACAGTTCGTCGACATAGTATTTATTGTAAATAACGCGCTGCAATGCTGGTTTTTCGGCGGAATCCGGAGCAGGTACCGCGCCTTTTTGAACATACATTACAAAGGCAGCAATTCCAGCGATCAGGGCCGCGGCTACTGAAATGCCCATTAACATATATTCTTCCGAGTGGGAGAGTGTTGTTGCTTCAAATGCGGCAGGGTTAACTTGTCTGGCTGTATCATAAAGCGGGCTCATGAATTCGGCCAGGTGGTGTGTCCCGTGCAACGCTTCTGGTACCCCGATAAATCCGCCGACTGCCGAAAGTACAGCAAGTACGATCAACGGGATCGTCATGGAAGCGGGTGATTCGTGCAAATGATGCTCCTGCTCGTGTGTTCCCCGGAAGGTACCGAAGAATGTCAGGAAGAGCAGACGGAACATATAAAAGGATGTCATCACCGAGCCAAGCACACCCACTACCCAAAGTGCCTTGTTATGTTCAAAAACATGCGCCAGGATTTCGTCTTTCGAGAAGAAACCCGAGAATGGCGGAAGACCTGAAATCGCCCAGGTGGCAACGAAGAATGTAATGAAGGTAACAGGCAATTTCTTTCTTAAACCGCCCATTGACCGGATATCCTGCTCGTCTGACATCGCGTGGATCACACTACCGGCACCGAGGAAAAGCAATGCTTTAAAGAATGCATGCGTGATCACATGGAACATCGAAGCCGAATAAGCCATGGCGCCAAGTCCCATGAACATGTATCCCAGCTGACTTACCGTAGAGTAGGCCAGTACCTTTTTGATGTCATTTTGTAACAAACCAATGGAAGCTGCGAATAATGCAGTAGCTCCGCCGATAATACCTACGATTTCCAGTGTGGAAGGCGCCAGCGAGTAGAGGACGTTGGAACGAATCACCATGTAAATTCCCGCTGTTACCATCGTTGCGGCGTGGATCAATGCAGAAACCGGGGTAGGTCCGGCCATCGCGTCGGGCAGCCAGGTGTACAATGGAATTTGGGCCGACTTACCCATTGCTCCGATAAACAGGAATAATGTAATGGCTACAATAGCAGGATCTTCGAGTGAGAAGCTGGCTGCTTTGCTGAAAACTTCGGTGTACTCAACTGAACCAAACGTGGCAATAATGGTAAATATCCCAAGCAAGAAGCCGAGGTCACCTACACGGTTCATGATAAATGCCTTGCGGGCTGCATTGTTGTAGTTGGTGTTCTTATTCCAAAAGCCGATCAGCAGGTAAGAGCAAAGCCCAACACCTTCCCAGCCTATGAACATGATCACGTAATTCGAGCCGAGAACAAGCAGCAGCATGAAAAACAAAAACAGGTTGAGGTAAGCGAAAAACTTGCCAAATCCCTCATCATGGTGCATGTACCCGATTGAATAAACGTGGATCAGCGAACCAACGCCGGTAATGATCATCAGCATCAGCAATGAAAGCTGATCAACCTGAAAGGAGAATGGAATGCGCAGCTCGCCTACTGTAATCCAGTCAAAAAGAGGGACTACCAGCGGCTGACTTCCCGAGGCCAGGAATGCATTGAAGGTCATTACGGAAATTGCAAAGCTGGCCACCACAGCAAGGGTACCAATAATTCCAACCGCTCCTTTTGGTATTGTTTTGAATCCGAGCCCATTGATCAGAAAGCCAACAAGCGGCAATAACGGGATCAGGATAAGTAATGATGCAGACATATTTAAAATGGACTTTGATCTCTGGTTCTGAAAATGAAAATGGTTATAATCAACAGCTTACCATTTCAATTTGTTAAGAAAACCAATATCTGTATTTCTGGTATTTCGATAAATCATTACGATAATGGCTAGGCCCACAGCTACTTCGGCAGCTGCAACTGCCATGATAAAGAACACGAAAACCTGCCCGGACGGATCAGATCTGTAAGAAGAGAAAGCGATCAGCAGGAGGTTGGCAGCATTGAGCATTAATTCAACAGACATGAAAATAATGATCGCATTTCTCCGGGTCAAAACCCCGATAATGCCAATCACAAACAGTAAGGTGCTGAGAATTAAGTAGTGTTGAAGAGGAATATTCTGAATAACCGATGGTATAGTAACCTCTGGAATAGTAGGGTTTGGAATCATATCAGATTTACCTTATAGGATATTCGGTTAAAATAGTATCAAAAACAGATTTGTGGCAAAAATAGGTATAAATACGATATATCAGCGTTGGGTCAATGCCCGTAATTTGATTTCCGTCAATTTTCGTTTGGTATCCAGTGGGAATTCGCCTTTCATCATCCAATCGAAGAATGAAGGTTCATTTTTAAGGATATCGGTGACCTTTTTACCATTGTGTTTACCAAAATTAAAGACCTCTTCGCCCTTTTCGTTGAAGACCATCCTTCCTGCAAAATCAATGATCTTTGATGCCGTCAGATCGTGCAGTGCGCCTACGTCGTTTTTAATGGGTTCAGTCTCCTTACCGTGAGTGTCGGTAATCTTCATGCCCTCGTATTTGGCAATCTGGCCTTGCAACACTTCAAATGTTGCGATCGTATCGGCCTCGGCGCTATGGGCATTTTCAAGCGTCTTACCGCAATAGAATTTATAGGCAGCGGCCAGGTTGCGCGGTTCCATCATGTGATAAATGCGCTGCGCATCCACCATTTTTCGGTTTTTTACGTCAAAATCAACACCTACCCGTAAAAACTCTTCCACCAGCATCGGGATATCAAACCGGTTGCTGTTGAAACCGGCCAGGTCACATCCTTCGAGGAAAGACGCCAGGTTTCTGGCTATGCTTTTGAATGTAGGCGCGTCCTTCACGTCCTCGTCGTAAATGCCGTGTATCAGGCTGCTTTCCAACGGAATCGGCATTTCAGGATTGATCCTCCGGGTCCGGATTTCGGTTTCTCCATTCACCAGAGCCTTGACCACCGATATTTCTACAATCCGGTCACGACAAATATTGACTCCGGTGGTTTCAAGATCGAAAAAAGCAAGCGGCTTTTTCAGACGGAGGGTATGCATAAGGCTACTCTAATTTGATTCAGCGACCCGAAGTTACGTCGAAAGCCCAGACAGCGCAAGAAAGGCAGTTGTTTGGAAAGATTATAAAAAGTCGAACTGGGCTGGTGTGATTAGACCAAAATTAACAACTAATCCTCCATCCAGCCAAACGACTTGCTCACCGCTTTTTTCCAGCCTAAATGATATTTCTCGCGGGTAGCTGCGTCCATATCCGGGTTCCAGGTGTGTGCGATTGCCCAGTTCTTTTTAAGCTCTTCGGTGTTTTGCCAGTAACCTACCGCTAGTCCGGCTGCATAAGCTGCACCTAATGCGGTAGTTTCTGCAACTGCCGGAGCTACAACCTGCGTATTCAGAATGTCCGACTGGAATTGCATCAGCAGCTGGTTTGCCACCATTCCGCCATCAACCCTTAAAGACGCGAGCTTAATGCCTGAATCCTGCTCCATAGAACGCACTACGTCCACAGTCTGGTAGGCAGTAGCTTCCAAAACGGCCCTCGCAATGTGCCCTTTATTCACATATCTGGTTAATCCTGCAATTACGCCTCGGGCGTCGTTCCGCCAGTAGGGCGCATACAATCCGGAGAATGCAGGTACGAAGTAAGCGCCTCCATTGTCGGCTACTGTTCTCGCGAGCGTTTCGATATCGCTGCTGTTCTGGATCAAACCCAGGTTATCACGAACCCATTGCACCAGCGCGCCGGTCACCGCTACGCTGCCCTCCAATGCATATTGAACCGGCTGGTTTCCGAATTGGTACGAGATGGTCGTCAGTAGTCCGTGTTCAGATGTTTTCAGTTCGCTGCCTGTATTCATTACCAAAAAACAACCGGTACCGTATGTATTTTTCGCCATTCCCGGTTCAAAACACGTTTGTCCCACCAGCGCTGCATGCTGGTCGCCCAGGTCGCCTGCCACTGGCACGCCGGGCAGGATCTCATTGGTCACGTGGCCGTAAACTTCGCTGCTGCTTTTGATTTCAGGAAGCATTTTTTCGGGGATGTTATACGCTTCGAGCATGCTGGCATCCCACTGCAAAGTACGCAGGTTCATCAGCTGGGTGCGGCTTGCATTTGAAACGTCGGTCACGTGAATGCCGCTTTGGGTAGAGCCTGTCAGATGCCAGATCAGGAAGGTGTCTATGTTCCCGAACAGCGCCTCGCCTTTTTCTGCATCTTCGCGCAGCCCGTCCACATTATCCAGCAGCCATTTTAATTTCAATCCGCTGAAATAAGTTGAAACTGGCAAGCCGGTGATATCCCTAAACTGATTGAGCCCGCCTTCTCTTTCGTATTTAGCAACAAGTTCGGTTGTCCGGGTATCCTGCCAGACCAATGCATTATAGTAAGGTTTGCCTGTCCTTTTGTTCCAAACTACCGTGGTTTCGCGCTGATTGGTAATGCCGATCGCTGCAATATCCGCTGCTGTGGCCGACGCATTGATCCTCGCAATTGCGATTACTTCCAAAGTATTCTTCCAGATCTCAACAGGATTGTGTTCCACCCAGCCCGGTTGCGGATATATCTGCTCGTGTTCTTTTTGCCCCACGGAAACAATATTCCCGCTATGGTTAAAAAGAATGCAGCGCGTGCTGGTTGTTCCCTGATCGATTGCAGCGATATATTTGGACATAATGGTATTTTGATTGGCTTAAATTGAAGTAAAGTCAGTAAGTAGTGAAAATTAACTGATCAGGACAAAACAGAATCTAATTTTATCTTTGTCAAAGAACCCTCTTTACACACCAGTCAACATGAAAAAAGTAAAGGTCAGAAAAGCTTTTTGGGCAATTTTGTCTGTATTGCTGCTGCTACTGCTCCTTGATCTTGCATTCCCATTCAAACCCAAAATCAGCTACGCCACTCAGGTTACCGACAGGAAAGGGAAAGTGATCCACGCGTTTTTGAGTGATGATGAAAAATGGCGGCTTTACACGGCATTGCCGGAGATTACCCCATTGCTTAGCAAAACGCTGATTTATAAGGAAGACCAATATTTCTATTACCATTTTGGTGTCAATCCGTTTGCGGTTGCACGCGCTGCGTTCAGGAATGTTTTTTCGGGTAAAAGGACGTCCGGCGCATCCACGATCACTATGCAGGTAGTGAGGCTGATGCAACCGCGCGAGCGTACTTATTCCAATAAACTGATAGAAATGGCGCGGGCAGTGCAACTGGAAGCGCATTATTCTAAAAAAGAGATCCTGCAATTCTACGTCAACCTGATTCCTTACGGTGGGAATATCGAAGGGATTAAATCAGCAGCACTGCTGTATTTTGGTAAATCGCCCCAGCTACTGAGCCTGGCGGAAATCACAGCATTGACAATCGTCCCGAACCGACCGTCCAGCTTACGTCCGGGCGCCAAAAATGATGCATTGCGACTGGCCAGAAATAGCTGGTTACAAAGATTTGAACAGGAGGGTTTATTTGAAAAAAATCTGATTGAAGATGCTTTACAGGAACCTTTGCAGGTGAGGAGACTGCACGCACCACGTCACGCGCCGCACTTATCTCTTAGGCTCAAAAAGCAGTTTTCTGGTCAGCCTATTATCGCAACTACCGTCAATTTTCAATCACAAAAGCAGATTGAAGAGCAGGTTTATAATTTTATCAACCGCCGTAAGCTGATGAATATTCACAATGCGGCTGTGCTCGTCGTGAATAACGAAACGTTGGAAGTAGAAGCTTACGTCGGTTCGGCGGACTTCAATAATCCCTTCGACGGCGGACAGGTGGACGGGATCAGGGCAGTGCGCTCGCCGGGTAGCACTTTGAAGCCGCTTTTGTATGCCACAGCATTTGATAAAGGGATAATTACTCCCAAAAGTGTACTGAATGACGTACCGGGAAATTTTAGCGGATACGAGCCTGAGAACTTTGACCAGCGGTTTAATGGTCCGGTTACCACGGAATTTGCATTGGCCAACTCACTGAATATTCCTGCGGTCCGGGTTTTGAAGGAAATCAGTACCCCCGCATTGATCGGCAAACTCCGAAAAGCAGGTTTTAAAACAGTAGACAGGCAGGCCAAAGATCTGGGATTATCGCTGATCCTGGGGGGCTGCGGCGTAACATTGGAAGAATTAACACGCCTTTTTGCCGCATTTGCAAATAGAGGAGAACTCCGGCCGCTGAGGTATGTAAAGCAATCAGATCGGGTCAAGGGAGAAAACATCGTATCTGCGGAAGCGGCCTTTCTGGTAACGGGCATTCTGACCAAAATTACCCGCCCCGACTTACCTACCAATTTTGACAATACTTATCATTTACCAAAGATTGCCTGGAAAACAGGTACCTCTTACGGAAAGCGTGACGCTTGGAGCATTGGTTATAATAAAAGGTACACGGTTGGGGTTTGGGTTGGCAACTTTTCGGGTGAGGGAGTACCGGAGCTGAGCGGGGCCAAAACCGCGACGCCGCTCCTGTTTTCTATTTTCAATGCATTGGACTACAACTCACCAAGGGGCTGGTACCAGTCTCCGGCAGATATTTCTACCAGGCTGGTCTGCCCGGCAACAGGCGACATTCCTTCGGAGTTTTGCACGCACTCAGTACCAGGCGAGTACATTGTAGGTGTATCCAATTTCCGGAAATGCCAGCATTTGCGCTGGGTTTTTACAGATTCTGCGGGCAAGATTTCTTATTGTACTTATTGTCTTCCTGAGAATGGATTTGAAAAACAAGCGTATCCTAACCTCGCGCCTGAATTGATCACATTTAATGAAATGCAGAAAATACCCTATCAAAAAATTCCGCCGCATAATCCAAAGTGTGAGCGGGTTTTTCACGATGGTGCTCCATTAATTGTGAGTCCAAATGAGGGAAGTGAATATTACATCCGGAAAGATGAGCCGCAGCAGTTACAGCTGGCTTGTCAGGCGGCGAATGATGTGGAGGAAGTTTTCTGGTATATCAATAATAAAATGACCCGAAAGGCAAAACCGCATGAGGCCGTTTTCATCAGTCCGCCGCCAGGTAGGGTAAAGATCTCTTGCAGCGACGATAAGGGAAGGAATTCTGATGTGTGGATTACAGTGAAGCGGATGTAAAAAGTGATTAATTTTTGTCATTAATTGGCACTGGTGGTTATTTGCAGTTATTAGTTGTCTTATAGGTCAGATCTGAAAAAAATTCCGATCTACACCAAACAACCAATGACTACAAATGACAATAAATAACTATAAACGCCACCCTTACAATGCTTCTCCCGCTGCTTCCTGGTAGAGCACCTGCACCAATGTTTGTCCGACTGCTTTCAACGTGTTTGGATCAATATTCTCCATGTCATCGTGGGCTGTGTGCCAATCCGGGAAGAATGTAAGCAGCGTGGAATTGCGGTTTGTGTGGATAATGTCGATCATCGGAATGCGGGCGATTTCGTTTACAGGTACGTGATCATCGGTCACTGATGAGCCGCGTTCATCTATGAAATAGTTGTTGTAACCCAGTCTGCTTGCTGTTGTCCAAACCTGGCGAACCACATCTTCTGCAAATTTCATGGAAAGGCCTTCTTTCGAGAAAGTAGCTCCTTTGGCACCCACCATATCCAGTAATACTCCAAAATATGCTGTGTAATTAGGTACGTGCCTGTTGGTAGCCCAGTGCTTGGACCCCAGACAAAAACCGCTGTAATCCATGTCTGTCTGCGTTTCCGTACTTCCCCAATCTTCCGCATCAAAAAAGATGATATCCACGCCAATATCCGGTTTGCTCGGCTGTGCTGCCAGTAAGCGGGCGATTTCCAGCAATACGCCCACGCCGCTTGCACCATCGTTTGCGGCGAGCACGGGTTTGTTTTTAACAAGAGAATCCTGGTCTGAGAATGGGCGCGAGTCCCAGTGGGAAGTAAGCAAAATGCGCTTGGATGCAGTCGGATTGAAACTTCCGATAATGTTGCGTGCATTCAGTTTGGTACCGTCATAAGTAGTCGCAGTAAATGGTTGCTCCATTACCTGCAAACCGTATTTCTTTAATGTAGCTACGAGGTAATCGCCGCATAGCTGGTGAGGTTTTGAATTGGGTACCCGGGCGCCAAAGTCAACCTGCTTCTGGATAAATGCGTAGGCAGAATCTGCGTTGAACGCAGGACTCGCGACGAGCTTGGGAGCAGCAGCTTCGGTAGTTTGTTCCGAGCTGGTGTTGCTCTTACAGCCTGCAATTAAGATAGAAAAGCAAAAAAGGTAACTGAATGATTTGAAAACCAGGTTCTTAGAAAGAAATAGCATCTCCGATTTTGATATTGTTGCGTTCACTGAAACCTGCATTTACTTCTACTACATATTGAGCACTTCCATTGGAAGGAATGCCCTCGTCGGAGTAGGGTTTGGTGTTGGCAGCGATAGATATGATTTTTTTATTCTCATCCACGTAGATGATATCCAGTGGAATACTGGTGTTGTGCATCCAAAAGCTTTGCGGCTCCGACTGCTCAAAAATGAATAGCATGCCCACAGAATCCGGGATGTAGGGCCGGTACATCAAACCCTTCGCGCGTTCATTTTCGTTTTCGGCAATTTCTACATCAATCTTTTTATACTTCTGTCCATTTTTCCAGAATGTGACCTCGCCTTCTTTGACAAATGTCGGTGCATTATCAGCGGGCGCGACATTCGTTTCCTCTACTTTCGGTTTGTTCAAATACGGAGCAAGCAGGTAGGCCGCGCCGCCTAATAAGAACACGCCGAGTAAAATGTAAGCGAATATCGATTGCCGGTTTCTCATGATTATTCCTCGTAAGCCCAGTCAACCCTTACTTTGGTGTCGCGGATCACAAGGCCCTGATTTTTAAAATAAGAACGGATTTCGTCAACCTTTTCGTAGTTCTGCAGCATTTTAAATTCCCGGTACAATTTCAGCATACCGTCCAGAATTGCGTACCCTTCTGCAAGCTCTTCTTTCAGGCCCAGCACATCTTCGAAAAATCTTACGAAATTATCTTTCAGGCTGTTGAAGGATTCTTCGCCGATAGCTGCCGGCTTCAACTGCCCCATATTGAGCATGTTGATGTATTTGAGCATATTAAAAAGGTTGGCGAATGCTACTGCGGTATTCAGGTCGTCATTCATAGCCGCGTAAAACCCGTCGATTGCCTTTTGGATATCAGCTTGTTTGTTCTCGTCTACGGCAACTCCTTCCTCATGCGAATAAGTCAGCAGTTTGGCATTGCGCAATCCGTTTGCAAGTCTTTTATAGCCTTTGTGCGCAGCTTTCAGGGCCTCATTCGAAAAATCAAGCGTGCTCCTGTATTGGCTTTGCAGCATGAAAAAGCGAACTGTCATAGGGCTGTAAGCCTGATCGAGCAACTCGTGGCTGCCAGAGAAAAGCTCCGAGGGCAGGAAAGAGTTATTGAGCGACTTGGACATTTTTTGTCCGTTTACTGTCAGCATATTGGTGTGCATCCAGTAACGCACCGGCTCTTCGCCCGTCAGCGATTTGCCTTGCGCAATTTCGCATTCGTGGTGAGGGAATTTCAGGTCCATTCCGCCGCCGTGGATATCAAACTGCTTTCCTAAGTACTTCTTGCTCATGCAGGTACATTCGAGGTGCCAGCCGGGGAAGCCCATTCCCCAGGGTGAATCCCATTGCATGATGTGTTCCGGACTTGCTTTTTTCCACAATGCAAAATCGAGCGGGTTGCGCTTTTCAGCTTGTCCGTCGAGCTCGCGGGTTTCATTCAGCAGGTCTTCTATAATGCGACCAGAAAGCTTACCATATTCATTTCCGCCAGCCTGGTATTTATTAATGTCAAAATAAACAGATCCATTCGATTCGTAAGCGGCGCCCTTTTCTATCAGTGCCTGTACTGCTTCGATCTGCTCGATCAAATGGCCGGTTGCGGTAGGTTCAATACTCGGAGGCAAAAGATTGAAAATGGCCGAAACATCGTGAAAATCGTTGGTATAGCGCTGCACGATTTCCATTGGTTCGAGCTTTTGGAGTTTTGCCATTTTCCCGATTTTGTCTTCCCCTTCGTCACCGTCGCCCACCAAATGGCCTACGTCGGTTATGTTGCGGACGTATCTTACTTTATAGCCGATGTGGGTCAGATATCTGTAAAGGATATCGAAAGACAGGAAAGTGCGGATATTTCCCAAATGCACATTATTATAAACAGTCGGACCGCAGACGTACATACCTACATACGGAGGAGCAATGGGCGCGAACACGTCTTTTTTTCGTGTAAGCGTATTAAATAATCTAAGCGGCTGGAAAGTTTGTGCGGTCATTTATATGGGTACTTACTAATAAGGATTCGAAATTAACGCTGGGTTTTGGCGAGCCGTGTTTCCACCCAGTCGATTATCTTTTCTGCTTCTGAAAGTCCAACGGAGGCAATCTTTGCACTTTTGCTTCCCTGATAACCCATATTAATATGCAGTATTTCGTAAGCAGTGGTAAATTTTGCTAGCAAGCTTTTGTCAACGCGACTCAGTTCATATTGATACCATTCGGCGCTTTTCGGCGTCTTCTTATTTTTCTCACCAAGAAATTCGTTCAGAGCCAACAAAATACCTGTATATGCCGTATGGCCTGCAATCTTGACATACTTCTTGTCCTGGTAGAGGCCATCCTGTTTTTTGGCATTATTACTAAGAAAATCTTTGGCATTATCAATGTGTCTGCGTGCTTCTGAAATCGCTTCCATAGATCAGTATGTGTTTATAGTGAAGAGGTAAAATGGATAAGAAACAAAAATAAGAAATTACAAATGATTGATTGGCAATCACTGAGATATTGAAGTTCGCCAAAAGATGCTATTCGACTGTTTTGATTATCTTCGCTACGTTTTTTGAATTAATAAGAAGTTTGAAACTAACTTAAAATCAATACAGTACTTATTTATGAGCTTACTTACCGTAGGATCTGTTGCATTTGATGCACTCGAAACGCCGTTTGGAAAAACAGATAAAATTATCGGAGGCGCGGCCACTTACATTACACTATCCGCATCTTATTTTACAAAAGATAACAACCTGGTAGCAGTTGTCGGCGGCGATTTTCCAGCGGAAATGATCAGTCTTTTGCAGGATCACGGCATTAATACAGAAGGACTTGAAATTGTTCCGGACGGAAAGACATTCTTCTGGTCGGGCAAGTACCACGAGGATATGAACACGCGCGACACGCTTGTTACGGAGCTGAACGTAATGGAACATTTCGATCCGATTATTCCTGAATCGTATCAGGGGACCGAGTTTCTGATGCTGGGTAATACAGTTCCTGCCACGCAGCGGCTTGTCATCGAAAGAATGGCGAAACGTCCTAAGCTGATCATGCTAGATACCATGAACTTGTGGATGAACATTGCGCTGGAGGATTTGAAGGAAACATTGAAGCTGGTGGATCTGATCACCATCAATGATGAAGAAGCGCGCCAGCTTTCAGGAGAATATTCGCTGCGCAAAGCTGCGAAGAAGATTATGGAAATGGGCCCGAAAACGTTGGTTATCAAGAAAGGAGAACACGGCGCATTGTTGTTCCAGGGCGATCGCATTTTCTTTGCACCTGCATTGCCGCTGGAAGAAGTATTCGATCCAACCGGTGCGGGAGATACATTTGCCGGCGGATTTATCGGCTACCTCGCGAGCACTGACG
Organism: Dyadobacter crusticola DSM 16708; assembly: GCF_000701505.1. Taxonomy (GTDB): domain Bacteria; phylum Bacteroidota; class Bacteroidia; order Cytophagales; family Spirosomataceae; genus Dyadobacter; species Dyadobacter crusticola. Next base: position 58,509 of record NZ_JNJB01000018.1, read on the forward strand.
ATATTTCATTTGAAAACATGAAACGCGGCATTATCTACGGTTCAGCGATGGCGTCATTCTGTGTTGAGAAATTTGGTACTGAGCGCCTGGTGAACCTTTCCCGTGAAGAAATCAATGCGCGGGTGCAGGAATTTGTGAACCTGAGCAGCTTCGAGATACAAAAAGTATTTAGTTTAAAGTTTATGAGTCTATAAGTAAGGATCAATTTCCGTGCTTGTAGACTCTGATTTTTCCAGGTTATGATTGGCAAAAGACTGATAGTACTGTTTGTGATTTTAGGAATGGGCGCTCGCGCAAATGCGCAGTCGCCAGGTTTACCTCAGAGTAAAAATAAGACAGTCGTGATCGCTCATCGCGGTAATCACATGGAGGTACCTGAAAATACGGTCGCATCATGCCGCGAGGCCATTGAATGCGGGGCCGACTATGTCGAAGTCGACCTGCGGACTACGAAAGATGGAAAGCTGGTGTTACTGCACGACGCCAAAGTAGACAGGACTACCAACGGTACCGGCCGCATTGCAGATATGACGCTGGCCGAAGTGCGTAAGCTGCAGGTTTTTAACCGAAACAAAAGAACGCACCGGATCCCGGAATTCAAAGAGGTACTTGCAGCCTGCAAGGGGAAGATCAACATCTATCTTGACTTCAAAGACGCCAGCACGGAAGAGACCTGGAAGCAAATCAAGGCAGCAGGAATGGAAAATCAAGTGGTAGTGTACCTGAATGACGAGCGCCAGTACCGGCAATGGAAGGAAGTTGCGCCGGCTGTTCCACTGATGACAAGTTTGCCAAACAATGTAACAAACAAAGAAGGGTTACTTGGCTTCCTGAAAAAAACCGACGTACAGGTGCTGGATAACGTGAAAGATCCTGAGCTGGTAAAGATTGCAAACGAAAGCGGAGTGGCTGTGTGGCTTGATGTTCAAAGTCCAAACGAAGGGCCGGTTTCCTGGAAAGAAGCACTAAGTAAGGGCGTACAGGGGTTACAGACCAATACTCCTGCGCATTTGATCAGTTTTTTAAAGGGGTCTTCTTATAAATAGGACAATCAGGCGTATGTGCGCCGGGCAGATAGCCTGTACTCATTAGAAATTCATTGACAATTTCGCCGCCGGTAAATTTGAAAGTTTTTTTGAAAAGCTTGATCCATTCTTCTTTCGTCAAAGGGTGATTCGCTTCGATCCAGCCTTTGAAGGAGCCGAAGTCCTTTCTTAGTTCCAGAATTTTCCGTGCATTCACGATTGCGGCATTAATCTTTAACCGGTTGCGGACAATTCCCGGATCTTGCATCAATCTTTCCCGGTCGCTTTCATCATAGGCGGCTACTTTTTCGATTGAAAAATTATCGTAAGCTGCCCGAAAACTATGTTGTTTTCGGAGCATTAAAGTCCAGCTCAGGCCCGCCTGGTTGATTTCCAGCAACAATCTCCCGAAAAGCTCGTCATCGTCATCAATGGAAAAACCGTAATGATTATCATGGTATTCCTTATTTAATAAATAATCTGGCAGCTCTGAAATGTTGTTGTTGATGTAATTGCAATATGACATTGTGCAGGAAGATTTAAGTATTAAAGTATGCCTACCTGGACTTCCGTGATATTCGCGGCTGGGTTCTCAAAATCCATATTGATATAGATCTCACGATTTTGCCCGGAAGGAATCTTGTTTTCAGAACCTATCCAGGAAAACAATTCGCCGTAAACAGCGCCAAGCACGCTCCATTCTCCCTGTAATTGTTTTGAAATGCATTGAAATGGTTCAAGATTTTTTTGCCGGAATTCGGAACCAGTGACAGGTGCTGCCGGCGTGATTGGCAATGCAATGGTCAGCTTGAAGACTGTTTCGGGGTTTCCGTCCGCACCTTCATAAATCCAGTATACGGGGCCGGTAATCTCAAAATCGTTCTTAATCGCGTCTTTATAAAGCCTCTTGGCAACTACCCGCACATACTCCGAAAGTGTGGCAAGGGAGGTTTGTGTTTCGTAATAATGAACATACAACGACTGAATGTTTTTGATTTCCATGGCGATACAATTTAGTTTGAGGCAAATAAAAATGGCCGGTGTGACAACCCATTGTCAGCAGCTAGTAAGCCGGCGAATTATTTTTTTTGCGGGTCACTTTTTGTTTAAGCCAGGGATAGCTGATGTAGAATACTTTGGTAGCGCCCATCCCGATCCCCGCGCCCATTAATACATCTGCCAGCCAGTGTTTATTGTTCAAAATACGCATAGTACCTACCGCTGTGGCAGTTCCGTACCCGCCTATACTATAAAAAACGTTTCTGTCGCCATACTCCTGATGCAGTATCTCGGCGTTTGCAAAGGCGGTAGTTGTATGTCCCGAAGGAAATGAATGGTTATCCTCTCCATCCGGCCGCGGATATTTTACAGCACGTTTGAGACCCTGTGTTACCGCCTGTGCCCCAATATTGGAGAGTAATGCGAGTATCACCTGGTCGCCCAGCGAATGTTTTCCCTTCACACCGGCCGACGCCAGTCCAAGGCTCACAATGCCCGGAGCGTATGGAAGAAAATCATCCGCATTGGTGTGGAATCCAGGATACTGTGAGCGGACTTCCCTTTGCAGGCTGCGACTGACCTTACCTTGCACAATGAGCCCGGCAACAGCTAGCGAAACCGGCGGAATAACGTCTCCTGCTTTTACCCGCCACAAGGTAGAATCCCGCTGCGCCCAAACTGTTTGCGGGAGCAGGTTGCAGCAAATCAGTAGGGTGAAAATCTGGATTCGAGCTGCTTTGAAGATCATAAGATTGCCTCTCTCACGCGCACAAGTCTTTCCAATAAACCCTCCAATTGATCCAATGGAAGCATATTTGCACCGTCGGATTTCGCTTCTGAAGGATTAAAATGAGTTTCAATGAACAGCCCATCTGCGCCAACCGCAATCGCTGCTTTGGCGATTGTCTCGATAAGCTTCGGTTTGCCGCCGGTTATTCCGGAGCTTTGATTGGGCTGTTGCAGAGAATGGGTGCAGTCCATTACTACTGGAACTCCAAATGCAGCCATTTCAGGTAGGTTACGGTAATCCACCACTAGATCGCCATATCCAAAGCTATTGCCACGATCGGTTAAAATCACCTGACATTCCGGATTGACTTCATGAATCTTTTCGGCAGCAAACTTCATTGAAGCGCCGGAAAGAAATTGTCCTTTTTTCACATTTACAGCTTTCCCGGTTTGCGCTGCCGCGGCCAATAGCTCGGTTTGGCGGCAAAGAAATGCAGGGATTTGTAATACATCCACGTACTCGGCAGCCATCGCAGCCTCGTGTGATTCGTGGATGTCAGTAACAGTAGGTACTCCAAAAGTTTCACTTACTTCCCTAAGTATTTTTAAAGCTTTCTCGTCGCCAATGCCTGTGAATGAGTCGATCTTCGTGCGGTTTGCTTTGCGGTAGGAACCTTTGAAAATATATGGTATTTGTAGCCTAGTGGTCACATTTACAATATGTTCAGCTATGCGGAGGGCCATATCGCGGCCTTCAATGGCGCACGGACCGGCCATTAAAAAAAAATGCTGAGAGTCTGTATTTTTCAGGTTCGTAATTGAAATCATATCTTAAATGACTTTTAATTAAATATTTGGTGAATGTACACTTATGCGGGATGTTCTCCAGACCGGAAGAAGAATTCCAGAAATGAGCACCTGATAATGGATTGATTTACTGCTTTTTTTATTTTGGAAGTAAAGAATGCAATAAAAAGAAGGCATTAAAAAAATTTTGAAAAAGTGAACTGAAATATCTTTCTTTGTTGCGATTTTAACCAAAAAGTGATTATAAAATGTCAGCAATTGCAGAAAGAGTTAAGCAAATTATCGTCGAGAAACTCGGCGTAGAAGAGTCGGAGGTTACACCGGAAGCAAACTTCCAGAACGACTTGGGAGCGGACTCTCTAGACACCGTTGAATTGATTATGGAGTTTGAAAAAGAATTCAATCTATCTATTCCTGACGACCAAGCAGAGAACATTGGTACAGTAGGCCAAGCTGTTGCATATCTGGAAGAGAACGTGAAGTAATTCGGTCTTTAAGCCAGTTATCATCTTCAATTTCTGTCCTTTTTTATGAGTTTTAAGCGAGTTGTGATTACAGGAATGGGTGCATTGACGCCCATCGGGAATGATGTTTCTACCTTTTGGACAAATCTGGTTGCGGGGGTAAGCGGCGCAGCGCCAATTACAAAATTTGATGCTGAGAAGTTTCGTACCCGTTTTGCCTGTGAAGTCAAGGGATTGGACATCAATACTTACATCCCGCGACAGGAAGCACGTAAAATGGACCCGTTTACTCAGTACGCCGTTATTGCTGCAGACGAAGCTATGAAGGACGCCGGCTTTGACGTAGATAAGCTTGATCTCGACAAAGCCGGTGTAATTTGGGGCTCAGGAATTGGAGGGCTTAAAACCTTCGAAGAGGAAGTGATGAACTTCTCTGAGAATGGAAAAACACCTCGTTTTAATCCTTTCTTTATCCCTAAAATGATCGTGGACAGTGCATCGGGAGTACTCTCGATCCGCTACGGTTTTAGAGGACCTAATTTTATCACAGTATCCGCCTGTGCATCAGCTACCAATGCGCTGATCGATGCATTCAATTATATCAAGCTCGGTATGATGAATGTATGTATCTCAGGCGGCTCCGAAGCAGCAATTACTATTGCTGGTGTAGGAGGTTTCAATGCACTAAAAGCACTCTCCGAAAGAAACGACAGTCCTGAAACTGCATCCCGTCCCTATGATAAGGATCGTGATGGTTTTGTTTTGGGAGAAGGAGGTGCCGCTCTTATTCTGGAAGATCTGGAACATGCAAAAGCCAGAGGAGCAAAAATTTACGCTGAAATGATCGGCGCAGGTATGTCTTCGGATGCATACCACATTACTGCACCACATCCTGAGGGGCTGGGCGCATACATGGTAATGAAGAATGCATTGGAAAACGCCGGGTTACAGCCTTCGGATATCGACTATATCAATACGCACGGTACATCCACGCCGATCGGCGATCCCCAGGAAATCAAGGCAATTGAGACGTTCTTCGGAGAGCATGCTTATAACTTGAACATCAGTTCAACCAAGTCCATGACCGGACATTTGCTCGGAGGAGCAGGTGCGATCGAGGCTGCTGCCTGCATCATGGCAATCAAGGATCAGATTGTACCGCCTACGATCAACCATTTTACAGATGATCCGGATATTAATCCAAGACTAAATCTTACTTTTAACAAAGCAGAAAAGCGCAAGGTAGATATCGCCTTGAGTAACACTTTTGGATTTGGAGGTCACAATGCATCAGTCATTTTCAAAAAGTATGAAGACTGATAAACTTTCTACAATTGGCAAAGCGAATTCTTATACCGATACTTTCTCTTTTCCGTACCGGAAGTGCTGAGGATAAAAAATTTAAGGAGTCCATTGCACACGTAATCGGTGATCGCCCCTCCAATTTAGGCGTTTACCAGCTCGCTTTTCGCCATACTTCTGCATCCAAAGAAACCGCCATCAAAGGTTTCAGAGAATCCAATGAAAGACTCGAATACCTGGGCGACGCAGTCCTGGGTATGGTAGTCGCAGAATTCCTTTTTACCAAATACCCCTACAAAGACGAAGGTTTCTTAACCGAAATCCGCTCACGAATTGTCAATCGTGAATCTTTAAATCAAATATCCCGCAAGCTTGGTCTTGACAGGCTGATCGAATACGATGGTAACCGCCGTGGAATGTCGCCGCGCTCTTCCATGTACGGAGATGCGCTTGAAGCGTTTGTAGGCGCTATTTACCTGGATAAAGGTTTTCGGTTCACGAGAACATTCATCATCAGCAAGCTTATCACGCATTATGATCTGGACAGTATTATCCAGAACAATGCAAACTTCAAAAGTCTCATCATCGAATGGGCCCAGCGTGAGGGCAAGGAAATCCGCTTCGAGATACTCGAAGAAAGGGGGACCCGCCACCATCGCGAATTCATCTCTCAAATACTCGTCAACGACGAGCCTTTCGCTACCGGCAACGGTTTTACCAAAAAGAAAGCTGAACAATCCGCTTCCGAGCAGGCTTGTGCTATTCTTGAATTAAGGTAAGCCCTATTCAAGTGCTTTATTCAGGTTACAATCCTGTCATTTTACAGGTATGTTCAATACGAATCGGACATTTTGTCTTGTGGTTTGTGCAAACGCTTTAATTTGGTGACTTTTTGTCTTGTTATTTCTGCATTTTATGGGTCGGAATGGAAGTTGATAATATCACTGCATACCACAGAGGTTAAAACAAGAAATCAAAAACATAAAATCTTATTGCAATGAGCACATTAGTTAAAACCCAATTCGCAACTCCTTCCTACCTGAACGGTTTTTTTGGAAAAGACCTTTTCAACGAATTAAACACACCCGCTTTCTCCGGAAGTGTACCGGCAGTGAATGTAGTTGAAAGCAAAGAAGGATTCCGCATTGAAGTAGCCGCTCCCGGTTTGCAGAAGTCGGACTTCAAACTGAACCTTGAAAAGAACCAGCTGACAATCTCTGCCCATAAGGATCAGAAAAGTGAGGAAGCAGGGGAGAAATATACTCGTAGAGAGTTCAAGTACAACTCTTTCCAAAGGACTTTTACCCTGCCGAATTCAATCGACGGCGAGAAAATCGAAGCTAATTATGCCGACGGTATTTTGAGCATAGTGTTGCCAAAACGCGAAGAAGCAAAGGAAAAACCTGCCCGTCAGATCGAAATCGCATAATTGAAATTTTGAAGTAAGGAAGGCGTTATTTTCACGAATAACGCCTTCTTCTATGATCAACGAAAAGCGCGTAAACCGGACATTACTGGCAGGATATTTGGGTTAGATTTGAAATGAAATATCTTTGTTAAATTATGTTAAACGGGCCTGTTAAGGGAATAAATAGTTATTTGCTTTGCGTTAATCATTCATAAAATTAAAACCCCAACATATGTCTATGAAAACAAATTGGAAAGGTTTAGTGTTGGTTGGGTTGATTTCAAGTGCGTCAACTCTTGCCGGCTTTAAACTGTTAGGTCCGGATAGCGGTACGAATGTAATTTTTAAAGAAGCCCCTGCCGAATCTATTGCACGGTTTACCTCGACTGGCGCGCCGGTAGGTGCACCGGGAGATTTTGTCTACGCAGCAGAAGCAACTACACCAACGGTTGTACACATAAAGTCAACGATGACACGCCAGGCATACCGCGGAGGCGGTCAGCAGATCCCGGATATTTTCAGGGATTTCTTCGGAGATGATTTTGGAGGCAGCCAGCGCGGTCCTCAGTCTCAGGAAGCGTCTGGTTCTGGTGTGATTATCTCAGCTGACGGTTATATCGTAACAAATAACCACGTTGTGGAAGGTGCTCAGGAACTTGAAGTTACTTTGCATAACAAAAGGAAATACAGAGCGAAGGTAATCGGAACCGACCCTTCTACTGACATCGCCGTTATCAGGGTGGAAGCAAAAGATCTTCCTGCCGTAACCCTGGGAAACTCGGATGCAGTGAAAGTAGGAGAATGGGTAGTTGCAGTAGGTAACCCATTTAACCTCGAATCAACGGTTACTGCCGGTATTGTGAGTGCAAAAGGTCGCGGTCTTGGAATTATCGGTCAATCACGCCGCAATGGTGTGACCCCGGCTTCTGCAAGTGCAGGCGACTCCCCACTTGAATCTTTCATTCAAACTGACGCGGTAGTAAACCCAGGAAACAGTGGTGGTGCGCTTGTGAACCTGAAAGGCGAATTGATCGGTATCAACACCGCCATTGCCAGCCCGACAGGTAGCTTTGCCGGTTATGCGTTTGCAGTACCTTCCAGCATTGTAAAAAAAGTATCCAGCGACCTTATCAAATTTGGTAACGTCCAACGCGGATACCTTGGAATCCAGCTGGACGATCTTGACAGCAGAAAAGCAGAAGAATATGGCGTGAAAGTGAATGACGGAGTTTATGTTCGTGAATTCACTGAAAACAGCGCGGCGAAAGCAGGTGGTGTAAACAAAGGTGACGTGATCGTGAAAGTGGACGGAATTGAAATTCACTCTGTTCCTGAGCTTCAACAATCAATTGGTCTGCACAAACCTGGCGATAAGGTTAACTTGACTGTAAACCGCGATGGTAAGGAAAAAGACCTGAGCATTACACTCCGCAACAGAACAGGCGGTTCAGACATTATCAAACGTGATGAAACTGCGGCGATCATGAATGTGCTGGGTGCACGGTTTGGTAACCTAAGCGATGCAGAGAAGCAGCGTTTATCCAGATACAAAATTGAAGGTGGAGTGAAAGTAGTTTCTATCGAAGGCGGCAAGTTTGCCCGTTCACAAGTGGAAGAGGGCTTTATTATTACAAAGGTAAATGGTAAGGCAGTCCGTAATGTGAAAGACTTCGAATCGGCAATCGCCGGAAAAGAGGAATCGATGGTAACTTTTGAAGGGCTGTACCCTGACGCACCTTACGATGTATTCTCTTTCGGATTTAGATTGTAATAAATGATAAAACAAAAAAATGGCTGCGGATTCCGCAGCCATTTTTTTGTTTTATATCAAAGCATGTATTTAAGCTTCACAACCTCTTTCTCACTTAAAAAGCGCCACTTGCCTCTCGGCAGGTCTTTCTTATTCAATCCTGCAAATACAGTCCGGTCCAGCTTTTGAACTTCATAGCCCAGGTGCTCAAACATCCGGCGAACAATGCGGTTACGACCACTGTGGATTTCAAGTCCAACCACCATTGCATCCGGTGTAACGATACCAACTTCATCGGGGCGTATAAATCCGTCTTCCAGATCTACTCCGTGCTGTAATTTCTCGAAATCCTCTGTTGCGATCGGTTTATCCAATTCAGCCTGATAAATTTTCTTGATCCCGCTTGAAGGGTGCGTAAGTTTCTCAGCCAGCTCACCGTCGTTAGTCAGCAGCAGCAAGCCTGTTGTATTTCTGTCCAATCGGCCCACCGGGTAAACACGCTCGTTGCATGCACCTTTGATCAGGTCTAACACTGTTTTACGCTCTTCCGGATCGTCGGTGGTGGTAATGTAATCCTTCGGTTTATTGATCAGGATGTACACCATTTTTTCAGGATTTAGTGCTTTTTTGCCGTATTTGACAACGTCACTTATTTTCACCTTATAACCCATTTCAGTAATCGTCTTTCCATTTACCGAAATCTGGCCGGCAGAAATCAAATCATCGGCTTCCCTGCGCGAACAGATACCTGCATTCGCGATGTAGCGGTTCAACCTGATATCAGTGGTGGTTTCCTCTTTTTTTTTAGGAGCTACCTTCTTTTCGTAATCTTTCAAATTATAGCGGGGCGCTGTTTCATATCGGCCCACTCTCCGGTCCAATCCGCTTCTGTCCTCTGTATCTGGCGCTCTCTCTTCCCTTGGTGCTCTTTCTTCTCTTGGTGCACGCTCGTCGCGCGCGGATCGCTCACCTCTTGGCGCACGGTTCTCACTCCTGTCTTCTCTTGGTCTGAAACCTTCTCGCGGTGCCCTTTCTTCCCTTCCAAACCCTTCTCCTCTTGGTGCCCGGTCACCGTCTTCTCTTGATCTGAAACCTTCTCGCGGTGCACCTTCTCTTGATTCTCGCGGACGGAAATCACCTCTTTCTTCCCTTTTTCCGAATGCAGGCCTTCCTTCTGGTCTGAACTCACGGGTTTTGTCGAAACTGGGTCTTTCTCCTCTTTCGGTCGATGTTCTTCTGTCTGAAAATGGCTTTCTTTCCGTATTCTCACCTTCACTGCGGGATCTGAAAGGCCGGGTATCGCCTGATTCCGGTTTTTTGAAAGATCTTTTTTCTCCCTGGAATTTTGAATCTCTTTTGAAACCACCGGCATTTCCAGCAGGCTTGTCTTTGCGAAAACCACCTTGCTCACGGTCGAAACGCGGCCTGTCGTCTGCTGGTTTTTCGTGCCCGAAGCTGGGACGTGATTTGGTAGGCTTATTTTCCTGTGCTGAGAATTTCAGACTGGATTTTTTAACACTTGGCTTACTGAATCTGCTTTCAGTCTCCGGCTTTGCTTTTTTGAATGAATTGCCGCCGCTGCTTTTTCGGAAGGATTTGTCCCCGCCGCCCGATGCCGGTCTTGAATTGTTTGTTCTTTTTCTCATTTCAGGAATGCAGTATCACTACTGGGATTTTTTCCTCTTAACAAATTGCTTGTAACTGAATGTAAAACTGTGGTGTATTTTCTGATATTAATGCCACCAAAATCAGTTAGCCAGCGTATCTGATCATCAGAAAGTATTGATAATTTATAGATTAGCCTGCAAAGATACGGCAATTTTCCGGTTAAATATTTCGCTGTCATTTTATGTCAAAAGTCATAAAGTAACGTTTATTAGTACTATCAGCGAAATGCCGGTTACATGGCTTTCGACTCTAAATCTTCAATGAACGAAATTGTATATGTCAACCGAGGTGCAGACACAACCTTTATGGAAACCTGGACGGACATTGCTGGAACAATCCAATCTGAAAAAGTACATGGATTGGCTTTTTGTCAAAAAGGGACTTTACTTTCGATCTTACCACGACCTGTGGGAGTGGTCTGTAACGGATCTGGAAGACTTCTGGGAAAGTCTCTGGAACTACTTCAACATTAAATCGCACGATCTTTACCTTGAAGTACTGCAGCGCCCACAGAGTGGGATGATCGGTACCAAGTGGTTTACCCGCTCCAAACTCAATTACGCTGAGCATATTTTCAGAAATAAAAGTAAGGACCGCCCGGCTATTTTGTTCAAATCCGAGCGGGAAGGATTACGCGAAATATCCTGGGAGCAGCTGGAAGAGGAAGTGGCAGCGGTAGCGACCTGGCTCAAACAAATAGGAGTGCGGCCTGGGGATCGCGTCGCAGCTGTTTTGCCCAATATACCTCAGGCTGTTGTGGCCTTTCTGGCGGCAAACTCCGTCGGCGCAGTCTGGTCTTCCTGTTCTCCCGATTTTGGAAAAACAGCATTGGTTGAGCGCTTTCAGCAGATTGAACCCAAAGTTTTGTTTATCGCAGATGGTTGCCAGTACAATGGCAAGTTTCACGATTTAACAGCCTTTGCACAGGAGCTTTCGATCTCCTTGCGAACGGTCAAGGACATTGTTTTAATTAATAATACCAAGACTGAAAGCCGGTACGACAGGTATACGTCTTGGGAGGATATCCTGCATTTGCAGCATTTTGGCATCGATTTCGAGCCGGTTGCTTTCGATCATCCGATCTGGATTTTGTATTCGTCAGGAACAACTGCTGAGCCGAAAGCGATTACGCACGGAGTTGGAGGTTGTTTGATCGAGCACATGAAAGCATTGGTGCTGCACCAGAATGTTAAGCCGGGCGACCGGTACTTCTGGTATTCTACTACCGGCTGGATGATGTGGAACTATGCATTGAGTTCGCTGCTCTGTGGTGCTACACTCGTGCTTTACGACGGCGCGCCTGCTTATCCTTCATCACAGGTACTGTGGAGTTTGGCGGAAGAAGCAAGGATCACGCACTTTGGAAGTGGTGCTGCATTCTTCATTAACTCTATGAAAAGCGGCGTGAGTATTACTTCTGAGCGACTTTCCAGTCTGGAAACAATTGGATCCACAGGCTCTCCTCTGCCGCCCGAAGTTTTTGAATGGGTTTATAAACAGGTTAAAAAAGATGTCTGGCTTATTTCACTCAGCGGTGGTACCGACGTTTGCTCTGCATTTGTAGGTGGCTGCCCCATTGTGCCGGTATATGCCGGTGAGATACAATGCCGAATGCTCGGCGCACGCGTTGAAGCTTTTGATGAAGATGGTAAACCGGTAAAAGATGAGTTGGGAGAAATGGTAATTACCCAGCCAATGCCTTCCATGCCCGTTTGCTTTTGGAATGATCCAAATCAGGAAAAGTATTTCAGCAGCTACTTTGAAATGTACCCGGCTGTTTGGCGGCACGGCGATTGGATCAAAATAACCGATCGGAAGTCGGTGATCATTTATGGTCGCTCCGATGCGACATTGAACAGGGGAGGTGTGCGCATTGGTACCGCGGAGATATATCGTGCCGTTGAAAGTTTACCGGAAGTGAAAGACAGCCTGGCGGTTTATCTTGAAAAATCCAATGGAGAAGGTACCATTTCCCTGTTTGTTGTATTGGGAAGAGAACATGAACTAACGGACGCATTGAAGGCAAGAATCAAAGAAACAATTCGCACTCAGTATAGCCCGCGACATATTCCGGACACGATCGAACAGGTTGCTGACATTCCTTACACAATCAATGGGAAGAAAATGGAGGCGCCTATGAAGCGCATACTAATGGGCCAGGATCCTGAGAAATGCATCAACCTGGACACAATGCGAAACCCAGAATCACTCAGATCTTTTGTATGAAGTGAGATTTCGATTTCTGTTCAGGATCTAAGCCCGCTATATTTTCGTTTTCGTTCAAAACACGCCGTTGGCTCTCTTGCAATAAGCAATCAAAATCGCTTAATTCACGTTAAATAGAAGTGTGCGGAAAGTCTTCTCAACACCCTTTCAAACTTGACCAGCATGAATTCAGAAAAGTCTCAGACACCGATTAATAACCCGAAGTCGGTTGTGCGTTTGCCGATCATCATCGGGATCACGCTGGCGGCAGGTGTGTTGCTGGGCAGCACGTTTTTTAGCGGCGGAAAGAAGCTGTCAGAAGTTGCCAAAGGATACGCCAAGTTCCGCGAGGTATTGATGTTGGTTGAAAATAACTACGTGGATTCGGTCAATACCGAGGAGCTTGTTGATTTTTCTATCTCGAAAATGCTGGAAAAGCTGGATCCGCACACTGCCTATTTCAATGCAGAGGAAGCTACCGCAGCTCGCTCGCAGCTTGAATCAGGCTTTGATGGAATCGGCGTTGAATTCAATATTTACAATGATACGGTTTACGTGGTAACCCCCCTGAGCGGCGGGCCCTCGGAGGCAGCGGGCATTCAGAGCGGCGACCGGATTATCTCGGTTAACCAGGAGAAGCTCTCCGGTCCGGGAGTAACTAATGCGCAGGTTTATAAATTACTACGTGGAAAAAGGGGCACGAAGGTAAATCTTGCTATTGAGCGCGTGGGATTGAATGAGAAAATGAATTTCTCGGTAGTGCGCGATCGCATTCCGACATTCTCGGTGGATGCGTCTTATATGGTTGATCAGGAGATCGGATATATTAAGGTCAGCCGCTTTTCCGAATCCACTTTCGAAGAGTTTAAATCTGCCTTGAAAACATTAAAGGGACAGGGGTTGAAAAACCTGATCCTTGACCTGCGCGGCAACCCTGGCGGTTATATGGAACGCGCTACGAGCATGGCCGATGAATTTATCGCCGGAGATAAGCTGCTGGTGTATACCGAAGGAAAAGACAGCCGTTTCGACAGAAAAACACGTTCGCACGTTGATGGACTTTTTGAACAAGGCCCATTGATCGTTCTGGTAGATGAAGGAAGCGCCTCGGCTTCTGAAATCCTGGCAGGCGCATTGCAGGATCACGACCGCGCATTGGTTGTGGGCCGGAGATCTTATGGTAAAGGTTTGGTGCAAATGCCGATCAAGCTTTCCGACGGCTCTGAGCTGCGCCTCACCATCTCGCGCTATTATACACCGAGTGGAAGAAGCATTCAAAAGCCTTACGAGCTGGGCAAAGGTGAAGATTACAGCCAGGATCTTTCGCATCGGTATGAAAGCGGCGAGCTGTTCAATGTAGATAGCATCAAATTTGATAAGAGTAAAGTGTACAAAACCGACGGTGGGCGCATTGTTTATGGCGGAGGCGGTATTACGCCGGATATTTTTGTTCCAAAAGATACCACACAGAACAGCAAGTATCTGTATGAACTTTACTCAAAAAATATCATCAGGGAATACGCATTACGATATGCAAATGCTAATCAGAAAAAGCTGGAAAAACAGACTTTTGACGAATTCGTAAAATCGTTTGAAGTATCAGATGCAATGCTGGCAGATATGGTTAAAGATGCTACCAAATCAGGTATCAAACCGAATCCTGCTGAGCTGAATCTTTCTAAACCGCTGATTACTTCTCAAACAAAGGCAATAATTGGCCGGTATGTCTGGGGCAGGAAGCAGAAGAGTGGACTTAATAACGAGGTTTTCCAGGTACTTAATCCTACCGATAATGTTTTTCAACAGGCAGTGCAAATGTTTAACCAGGCCGCCCAGTTGGAAAAAGGTCAATTTAGCAGTCTGAACATCCCACGAACTAAAAAGGATTAGTCAGGCCAGTAACACAATCAAAATTCTAATGTCCCGTATTGCATTGATTACCGGAGCTACCTCCGGGATAGGAAAAGCAACTGCCGAACTCTTCGCAGATGCAGGAATAAGTCTCATTCTGTGTGGCCGTCGCCAGGAAAGGCTCGATGAACTCGCCGGAAAACTGTCTTCCAAAGTACAAGTTACCACACTGCTTTTCGATGTGCGTGACAAAGGTGCGGTACTGGCAATGATCAACTCGCTTTCCGATGATTGGAAAAACATTGATATCCTCATTAACAATGCAGGCAATGCACACGGGCTGGGCTCACTGGATGAAGGCGATACCGACGACTGGGATTCGATGATCGATGGAAATGTAAAGGGATTGCTCTACGTTTCCAAAGCGGTTATTCCATTGCTTTTGGAAAAAGGAAAGGGACATATCGTCAACATCAGCTCCATCGCAGGAAAGCAGACCTATGCAAACGGAGCAGTATACTGCGCTTCGAAAGCGGCTGTGGAAGTATTGAGCGAGGGAATGCGCCTGGAACTGACGCAGCACGGAATTAAGGTAACGAATGTAGCTCCCGGTGCTGTGGAAACTGAATTCTCATTGGTTCGTTTCAAAGGCGATGAAGAGCGTGCCGGGAAAGTATACCAGGGTTTTGATCCATTGCAGGCAGGAGATATTGCTGACGCTATTTTGTACGCTGTGAATGCACCGGATCGCGTCACAATCGCCGACATCACGATACTGGCAGGCGCACAATCCGCCGCAACTGCGATTCACAGAAAGTAGAGACTGCTCAGTTGTTTTCCGCTATCCTTAAAATGAGATTGGGATCAAGGCAGATTGATAAGTAATAATCCTGATCAAAAATGCTGCTTACCCCGGGAAAATCGCCTGCATAGTCGCCGATTTCACTGATCACCTGAAAGTGCAGATGCGGCGGCCAGTCGCCATTTTCCGGGAAGTCGCCAATAAAGGCAAATTGCTCACCTTTTGCAATGGGTTTTCCGACGGAAAGTCCGTTCAATGAAGAAAGCGACAAATGCCCGTACAATGTATAAAATCGTACTCCTGATAAATCGTGGGCTAAAATGATCGTAGGACCATAGTCGCCGTAGTGGTTGTTGAATGCGTAGCTGTGAACTACTCCGTCAATTGGCGCATACACCGGCTCGCCTGCCGGCACCCAGATATCAGTCCCTAAATGAATGCTCCGTGCACCTGGCTCATCGCCTCCGAAATGCATTCGCTGGCGGTATATTACGCGGTTTTCCCCATATCCGCCAATCCCATTGTATGTACTTCCCAACAAAAGCTCTTCAAAAACATACTTCAAAAATTCACTTGTTCTCGAAAGATCACGGGTGAGCAATGCGTGATTAGCGGCTGAAAAATCCAGTCTTCTGTAAGCTTTTCCATTGTCAATAATCCTGGCAAATGCAGGGTACCCGCTGAGTATTTGTTCTAAGTCCGCCATAGCTGAGGGTTAAAGCAAAAAAGAGCCAGGCGTGAATGCCCGGCTCTTCGAATTCAAGGCTTATTTTGGATCGAGACTTTGTTTGATCCGTTGCAAAATATCCTGTAAATGGTATTTGGTGATCTTATCCGCACTTTTCGGAATAGCAGCGGTAATCGTCGATTTCAGACTTTCCAAATGCGCCCGTGCTACGGAAGGCAAATCGGTTTTTTCAAGCTCCACGACGCGGGTTGAAAAACCGTAGGTGATCCCCACGGGAATGGACTGTACATTGGCTTTGCCAGGTTTGAGCAAGTCGATCAGCTTTTCGGTATACACCTTTTGCAGGTTGCGACGGTACAAATCAATGTTCTTGCCTGTTTTAGTTTCCGACCAGATACCGCCCTCCAGGTCAGTGAACAGCTCATCGAGCGTGTAGTTCTTGGCAGTCATACCTGTTTCCATTAACCTTACAGCTCTGTCGCCCGCAAAAAGCGCGGTAATCGCATATTCATGTAGTGCTTTAATCGCTTCTACACCGGTTTCAGGCTTGATCTTGTTCATGATATTCTGGTCCAAAAGCCAGGTCGGCGTTTTGAAAAGCTGCGCATTCAGGAATTCAACCGCTTCTTTCTGCGTCGCTTTTGCAACCGGCGTAAATGTTGGCCCTTCCATGTCATAGGTAGTAGGCGTATCGTAAATTCCACCTATGTTTTTGATTACGTGGCCCAGGTACCGGCGATACTGCGCAGTTACATTGCTGTAAATCTCATCGAGTTCCTTATAGCTTTCGCCATCTTCACGGCTCCATTCGATCAGGTTGGGTAGTATCCTTTTCAGGTTCCTGATTCCATACTCTGAGGCTTTCATTGCATTGTCACCCAGATCCTCGGTCTGGTATCTCGGATCGTAGGGACTGATCTCTGTTCCAAAATGCAGGCGGGTATCCTTGTAAGCCTCTTTCGTCATTTCATTCAGCTTTGCTTTCTGCGCTTTCGGGTCGCGGATGTCAGGGAAATTGCTGTAACCCCATTGAATCGCCCATTTGTCGTAGTCGCCAATGCGGGGGAAAAGATCAGTAATACTATCTTCCGGCTGTGCGACATAGTTAAACCGCGCATAATCCATGATCGAGGCTGTGTGGCCGTGCTCTTTAATCCATTCTTTGTCACGCAGCTTTTCGACCGGCGTCGCAGAACTTGCGCCCATATTGTGCCGCAGTCCCAATGTATGTCCAATTTCGTGTGAGGATACAAATCGCACGAGCTGGCCCATAAGTTCGTCGTCAAACTTCTTTGTACGTGCTTTCGGATCAACGGCGGCAGCCTGAATAAGGTACCAGTTACGCAGCAGGCGCATTACATTGTGGTACCAGCCAATGTGGCTTTCAAGGATTTCGCCGCTTCGCGGATCGTGTACATTCGGACCGTAAGCGTTCTGGATATCTGCTGCGAAATAGCGGATCACCGAATACCGGGCGTCTTCCAGACTCATGGTTGTGTCGCCTTCCGGCCAGTATTCGCCGCGGATTGCATTTTTCCAGCCAGCTTTTTCAAAAGCGACCTGCCAATCGTCCACCCCTGCTTTCAGGTATTTGCGCCATTTTTCAGGTGTTGCCGGATCTATATAGTAAACAATGGGCTTTTTCGGCTCAATTAACTCCCCATTTTTCTGCTTGGCTGCGTCTTCCGCATTCTTGGGTTCAAGCCTCCATCTTACTGCGAAAACTTCCGTGTCCGACCGCTGTGATTCTTCACCAAAAACGGCATACTGATTGGCAAAATAGCCAACTCTGCTATCAAAAATCCGCTTTTGCATAGGTCTTTCCGGCAGCAGAATCATGGAAGTATTCATCTCAAACGTCACAACGCCGGCATCGAGCCCGGAAGGTAAGTACTGGCCGATCTGCGGAACGGGGGTGGGGGAAAGCGTTTGCGGAGATACCGTGAACGTTTTTACAGTACGTATTTCCGTGTTGATCGGAAAGCTCCTCATTTTTTCAATGTAAGATGCCTCCTTTTTGAAACCTGTCAGTTTCAACAACTGCTTGTTAACCGAGCTAAGTGAAAAAACCTGGTTGTCGGAGTTAAAAAAATCGGTAACGTCAATGACCGAAGCTTTTGCACCAGGATCTTTTTTGAGCGCTTTGATATCGAAAACGCCGATAATCGGATCAGAATTGGAGTTTTTGACAGCCTGAAAAATGGGCTTTGTACTGTCAGGACTTGTTAAAACAACGGTTACTGACCTTAGCAGCAAGTTGTTATCGACACCTTTTTCCCAGCGGATCATCTGCCGGTTTACTTCCTCTCCTCCAAAAATTCCGCCTCCTGCTGCGGTTTTCGAGTATCGCGTAACCGCCATAATATCCCGGTTCAGCAACGAATCGGGTATTTCAAAATACCATTTATCATCCATTTTGTGCACCGAGATCATTCCCTTCTGGCTCACTGCACTGGTATCGATCAGGTCTTTAAAAGCTTTCGGACTTTTTTTCCTATCATCTTTCAGCTTGTCTTTGACAGCCGTCGCCATGGCATCGACTGCCTTCTCAATTTTCACATCTTCTTCTTTCTTTTTCTTCTTTTTCTGGGCTTGGGCATCATTAAGATACACGAGAGCTAGTCCCGTAAGAATAAGGCACCGAAATAATCTCATGGAATTGTTAAAGAGTTTTGTTTAAAGTGATAGAAGCCAGGGGGGTAAATAGAAATCTAATTTACGGATTAGAAGCAATTAGTTTGACAATAATTCAGCAAGAACACCCTCTTTTAACGCGTAACTCGAAATCTGCATTTTTTGAATGCCATAACTTTTTAAAACGTAGTCAATCAGGCACACTGCGACTACGATCATATCCACCCGGAGCTCGATCATTCCAGGAATTTGCATGCGCTCATCGTGGTTTCCGGAGACGATCAGGTGATAGGCGCGGTAAAATTCTTCTAATGGAAGATGGAAGTCAGTCTGGTGTTTTGGAGGACCTTCTCCGAGGCGATACTGAAAATCTATATCAACAAGCGTATCGAATGTGCCTGAGGAGCCGACCAGCTTTTGAGGGGCATATTGATGAATTGCATTAGCAAGCGGAATGAGGTTTTCATCAAAATAGTTATAGAGGCTCTTTCTATCGGCGACAGACAGCGGATCATTTCTCATAAACTTTTCCATCAAGCGTTGCCCGCCTATTTCAAAACTCTGTTTCCAGAATAGCTGAGAATGGTTTCCGATGATGAACTCCACACTTCCGCCTCCGATATCCATGATCAATGCCGGCGAATCGCCGATATCAGTACCAAACCGGACGCCCTGATAAATGTACTCTGCCTCTTTGTTTCCATCAATTACTGTAATGGAAATACCTGTTTTGTCGAATATCTCAGTGCAGAACTCGCTCTGGTTCTCAGCATTGCGGATCGCGCTGGTACCGAAGGCAAATGTGCTTTCAGCAGGAACTCCGTGCAAATCTAATGTTTCCCGGAAATAGGTAAGTACAGAAGTTGCGCGACCGAAAGCTTCCGGGGTGATTACTTTCCGGTTGATCCCGCCCATTCCGATCCTGGCCGGGCGGCTGTCATGAAAGATTTTGGAAAACTGATCCCCGCTCTTTTCGATGATGAGCAGGTGAAATGTATTTGTTCCTAAATCAATAATTCCCAATCGAGAGCTCATATCGGGCTGTCTAAATGTTCTATTACACTCTTCCTATGACGATGCTTGCAAAAATAACCTAATTTTAATGACTTATTTCTTGATTTTCTGTTTGATAAGGCTTTTCTTTGCAGTCCAATTTCAGAAAACCATTCAAAAAAACATTACATTAATAAGCATGCTGATTATCAACATTAAAGACAACGAATCGATTGACCGCGCTCTTAAGCGTTACAAGAAGAAATTTGAAAGAACCGGTACAATGCGTCAGCTTCGTGCCCGTACAGCTTTCGAAAAACCATCTGTTAGACGTCGTTTCGAAGTTTTGCGTGCCGTTTACAAGGAAAAGACTTACGGTCATTTAGAGGACTAGATCCAAAGGAGTGGTTTCTGAATGAGTTATACAGGATCATTGTATCCATATACAAAAAAGAGCTGTCTGATTTCAGATAGCTCTTTTTTGTATATTGGCTGTCATGATCGACGCTTTCTTACAATTTCTGAACTTTGAGAAGCGCGCCAGCGCACATACGGTCAAATCGTACCAGACGGATCTTGATCAATTTCAGAAATACCTTTTGTTTCAGTATGAATGCAATGCACCGGAAACGGCACAGCCGGCTATGTTGCGTTCCTGGGTTGTCAGTTTAATGGAGGAAGGGTTGAACCCGACTTCCGTGAATAGAAAAATTGCCTCTTTACGAAGCTTCTATGCTTTTTTGAGACGAAAACAGTTGATCTCCAAAGATCCGACGAAAGTATTATCTGCACTGAAAACACGGAAAAAGCTGCCTGCATTTTTGGAAGAAAAATCAATGGAGATGCTTTTTCAAGAGGATACTTTCTCGGCAGACTTCCCGGGATTGCGAGATCGGGTAGTTATTGAGCTGCTTTACGGCAGCGGGATCCGGCTGGCCGAGCTGCTGGATCTGGAAGTAAGGCACCTGGACCTTTATGCACATACGATCCGAGTTTTCGGAAAACGCGCCAAAGAGCGCATGGTACCGATCGGGAAATCGTTAGCTGAGCTGCTCGGAACCTATCTGCAGGAACGAAAAGAGATCGCAGCGGTAGATAACCTGATTGTGACGGATTCAGGGAAAGCAGCTTACCCGGTGTTTATTCAAAGGCTTGTTAAAAGATATCTATCGGCAGTGACCACTTTATCTCAAAAAAGCCCTCACATTCTCCGTCACACCTATGCTACGCATTTGCTTAATCGCGGAGCCGATCTGAATGCAATTAAGGAGCTGCTTGGTCATGCCAACCTCGCTGCCACTCAGATTTATACACATAACTCCATTGAAAAGCTGAAAAAAACGCATCAGCAAGCGCACCCAAAAGCCTGAAACCGATTTTTAGGATTATATTTGACCTCCATAGCAGATCTCAAAATATAATTTCGTCGCTTCATTATGAATAACAGTTTTCAGGACGCAGTTGTAACGAAGTATAATATTTTCAACAGCCTTTTTCTGAGTTTACCCTATCGCGGTATTTTTCAGACAGGCTCGCTACTTCCGATACTTACGCAGCAGAGTGAGACAGGTTTTCAGGAGGGAAAATCTCCGAAGGAAATCATCGAGCACTTTTTCTCGGAACTACTTGAAACCGCCACTCCTAAGGAAAGGACAGATCTGCTTTTTGCATTCATTCAATACATTGAAAGACAAGTTGTTCTTTTTGACTCTGTTGAAGATGCAGCATTTGATCAAACCCACGATCTTACCGGAAAAGGCTCCGTTACTTACCTGACCGAAAGGCTGGACAAAGACGAGCTGAAAAAGAAGCTGTTGACGAAGTTGCAGGATTTTAGCGTGCGCATTGTACTGACAGCTCACCCGACCCAATTTTACTCCGGTAAAGTGCTCGGGATCATCAACGATCTCGAAGACGCGATTAAGGAAAACGATTTTACCGAGGTAAATCAGCTTTTGCTTCAATTAGGGAAAACTGCATTTATCAATCACGAAAAACCTACTCCATTTGACGAGGCTGTCAGCCTGTGCTGGTTCCTTGAAAATGTATATTATGATGCTATCCCGTCTATCCTTGAAAAGTTGATCAATGGGCTGGGAATGAGCGTCCATGACTGGCCTTACCCGAATGTTTACCGGCTAGGTTTCTGGCCGGGTGGCGACAGGGACGGAAACCCTTTTGTGAATCCGGATATTACATTGCAGGTTGCGGACAGGCTGAGAGAAACGCTTCTGCGCAGCTATTACCGCGATATTCGTCAGCTGAAAAGGCGATTAACCTTTAAAGGTGTCGACGAGGCAGTTTCCATTGCGGAGAAAAAAATGAACAGTACCATTTTCGGTCCGTTCGAGGAAGGTTATGCCAATGCACAGGAGCTGATCGATGAATTGTTGAAAGCGCGGGAAGTGCTTGTCAGCAAGCATCAGGGGCTTTTTGTAGAGCTGCTTGACAATTTTATCTTGAAGCTTAACCTGTTCGGATTCTTCTTCGCGAGCCTAGATGTACGCCAGGATAGCCGGAAACACGGAAAAGCCTGGGAGGATATTCTGAAAAGATTGGAGAAAAAAATTCCGCTCCTGAAATACAGTGACTACGAAGGTTGGGATGAGCCAAAGAAAATAGAAATGCTGCTGTCGCTTAATATTCCACTGCGCGACGAAGACTATGAAGATCCATTAACAAAAGATATTCTTGGGTCAATCAGAGCGATTAAAACGATCCAGGAAAAAAATGGTGAGAAAGGCGCTCACCGCTACGTAATTAGTAACAATACTTCTGCATTGAATGTAATGCAGGTAGTTGCGCTGGCTAAGAATCTCATTGCTGACGAAAATGGAAAATTGGCGCTTGATGTAGTTCCATTGTTTGAAACGGTGGACGATCTTGCCAATGCGCCCGGCATTATGCGCAGCTTGTATGAAAATGAGTTCTACCGGAATCATTTGCAAAACCGCGAGAATCACCAAACGATTATGGTTGGATTTTCGGATGGAACGAAAGATGGCGGTTACCTGCGTGCCAACTGGTCTATTTACCGTGCAAAAGAGGAATTAACCAAAGTTTCGAGAGAGTTTGGAATCAAAGTCACGTTTTTTGACGGCCGCGGCGGACCGCCTGCGCGCGGAGGTGGCAATAACCACAACTTCTACTCGTCGCTGGGATCAGATATTGAAGATAAAGAGATACAACTGACCGTTCAGGGGCAGACTATCAGCTCTAATTACGGGACTGTAACTACGGCAATGTACAATCTGGAAAGATTGTTTACAGCTGGTCTGGAAAACCATTTATTCCGTGATAATCGTGCTGAGGATGAGCTGAGTACAGAAGATAAGGAGTTGATCGAAGAAATGGCAGAGGCAGCTTATAACTCTTATCTGGACCTTAAAAAACACCCGATGTTTGTCAAGTATCTTGATAAGAAAACACCGTTGCGTTTCTACGGACAGACCAACATCGGCAGCCGGCCTACCAAGCGTGGAAATGATGATGAAGGGTTGAAGTTTGAGGATTTGCGGGCTATTCCGTTTGTAGGATCGTGGGCGCAGATGAAGCAGAATGTACCAGGGTTCTATGGTTTTGGATCGGCGATCCGGCAAATGGCGGAGGAAAACAAGATCGAGGATATCAAGCAACTTTACAAGAAGTCGCTGTTTTTCCGGACATTGATCGAGAACTCAATGCAGTCGCTTTCAAAAGCATTTTTCCCGGCGACAAAGTACTTGCGTGACGAGGAAGAATATCGGGAGTTCTGGGACAAAATGTATGATGAATTCCTGCTAACGCGTGACCTGCTGCTTGAAGTATCGGGACAGAAGGAGCTGTTGGACAGTAATAATGTAACGAAAGTATCTATCAAAACGCGCGAGCGCATTGTATTGCCTCTGATTACCATTCAGCAATATGCATTGCAAATGCTGGCACTTGACCCCAAAGACCTGCCGGTTGACGTAGAAACCTACAATCAGCTGATCATGCGGGCAATGTTCGGGATTATCAATGCAGCGAGGAACTCGGCTTAGGTACCTATTCTTATTATAAGATTGAAAATGCTCCTGAATTTCGTGTTCAGGAGCATTTTCAATCTTAGGCTTGACGCTTGACTTCAAACCCAACTAAGTTGAGGCCGCTTACAAATGCCGCTTTAAAGGCTCTAAAATCTTTGTATGAAATTTCCCATTTGTGAATCTTAGCGTATCCTCATAAGAGTTAAAGGCTCTTGGTGTTTTTAAAACATAAGTTACATTGAACCGGCCCTTTATTTCTCTGTTCCCATTTTCCTGGTATGTATCAATTTGAAGGTAATTGTCTTCTGAATCCAGTACTTCATATTGATCACGGAACATATCAAAATCTATAAAAGTGTTTAGATGGGAATATACAGTAGTCGAATCTTTGCAGGAGTATGTTCTATTCCGCGAGACCTTGTATCGCCCCTCCTTTTTAGGGATATTAGAAAAAGAAAGTTCTTCTTGTAGATTTCCGTCCGACTCGAACAGTAAAGAATAAACAATCAGTCTCTTGCAAACAGAAGAATCAAGATCATGTTCAGATGCCCGAATTGCCTGAAAAGCGTTTTCAAAAGTTTTCTCCCATCGTTTTCCATTGACTCTGGCAGAGAAATACCCCCAGGAGTTTTCAGGAATTGCTAACTGAGGTAGACAAGCTGCGAATAACCATAATGCAAGCACGTACTTGGGAAATCGTTTTAGCAGTTTCATTTCTGAACTATAATGCGTTTCACAATAATCTTGTCATCAACGGTTAGTTTTACTAAGTAGCTTCCATTTTCGAGTTTATCGTTTTTCCAAAATAGAGAATGTGATCCCTTTCTTTGATGGGTTTTTTCGAGAATCAAAGTTTCTAGCAGACTACCGGATAAATCCATAATTTCCAACGCGACATCTGCCTCAGTTTCCAAATTATAGCGGATTTGTACCTGGTCGGTGGCGGGGTTCGGTGCTACTTCGAAGTCAGGATTAAAGGTGACCGTGGAATCGACGCCTGCACTTCCCTGCTTGTAGGGGCTCGGCATTTGCGCAGTTATGGCAATGAAAGCTGTAGTTGATTTTCCACCGGCAGTGACTGTACCTTTGAGATATATTTTCTGATTTTGATAAAAAACCAGGTGAAAATATCAGTTGTAGTGTTTGACAAGGTATAGTTGACTCCGTCATAGCTGTACTGCCAAATAAAGGAATATGGTGCGTTACCACAACTATAATTTAGTTCGTAGTTTTTACCGCCCTGGGTTGTTACATAAGTAGGGCCATCGATGTAGGCTGCCAATGGTGGATTTGGATTAGGCTGAAAGGCACTTACTACGAAATGGGAATCAGAAATCCTTTTAGCATTGTTTGCATTGTTGGTTCCAGTCGGCTTTCCTCCAACTTGTACGTTTGGATTTGAAAAGTGAAGCAGGCGATTTTTGGCCTGGTCATCAGAAATGCTTTTCCCGACCATAACTGTTCTGTCTGTAACGAAGCCTAAACCATTTTTCAAGTTGTAAGCCTGTGCATCGGCAGGTATACCTGCGGTCTCCTCGTGCCTGTGTAAGTATCCCTAACCCACAGACAGTTTGAAATTAGAGATTAAACCTTAATTTTAAACTGATGAAAAAGACCAAATTCACCGAGACACAGATCGTTTCGATCCTCAAACAACAGGAAGCTGGCATTCCAACCAAGGAGATTTGCAGGCAGAATGGCATTTCCGAAGCCACTTTTTACAATTGGAAGAGCCGGTATGGCGGCATGGAAGCTTCTGACGTTAAACGCCTGAAAGATTTAGAGGAAGAAAATTCACGCTTGAAAAAGATGTTTGCTGATCTGAGCCTGGATAATCAAATACTTAAAGAGCTGTTC
>NZ_JNJB01000019.1 GCF_000701505.1 Dyadobacter crusticola DSM 16708
ATGCCCATCTTTTACCAATAAATCTTTCACATTTAAACCAGGTGGCCTTAATGTAGTATGCGGTATTAATCCGGGTTTCCCCGGGCTATCCCCCAGTAAAAGGTAGGTTGCATACGCGTTACGCACCCGTACGACAGTGACATTGCTGCCCCTTCGCCTTGCATGTATTAAGCCTGCCGCTAGCGTTCATCCTGAGCCAGGATCAAACTCTCCATTGTAAATTATTTCCGATGGCCTAAGCCATCAATGTTTCTAACGAACCTATCTTTTTGCTCTCTTCATCATGTCAAAGAACGTTGCTCCGAGTTTCCTCAGAACTAGTGGCGCTGATCGTTTTCAGTGCTGTTGTTGTGATCGGGGTGCAAAAGTAGGACAGGGAATTTTAAGAAGCAAGCACCAGACAAAAATATTTTCAAAAAAAGTAAAAAAAAATTTTCTCTATCCTCATCTGGGAACGCCGCGCCTTTGATAAAGAAGTGCGCCGTTAAACTTTTAACTTTAAATTAAGCTGTAATCGTTTCGGAATGCCCGACAACCGTGCTGGTGGTTTCAGAAAGAATCGTTGAAACATATCGCCATTCAGCTGTTAACTGCATCTGGCTAACTTTTACCAAAACATATCCTCTTCTCGACGCATCCAAATAATTGAGGTGATCGACCAGCAATGCAAGAGCCTGCTCGAAACCCGCAAGTGATGCGGGCTCGGCCCCCAGATATTCCTCAAAACCGGGAGACGTCACCGAAGAAGTGGCGAGTTCTTTCCCTGCCAGCGATTTATCCTGAGATACCAGATTTGAATACCAGCCATTGTGCGAATCTCCGGATAATGCGATCAACTTTTTGCCTTTTGCCATGCCATAAAGTATCTCACGCTCCACCGGATATCCGTCCCAGGCGTCCAAATTATAAGGAAGAACCGTTTGCACGCGTGCGATTTCCTGCGGCGTCAGCGACGGATCCTTAGCAAGCAGGCGGCCTTTGATTTTTGTCAGTTCAACCAACAAGTTCTGGAACATGCTGAATGTAACCGGCGAGGCCGAGCCAGTCGCGTCCACCTCGGCGATGATCTGCACGATAGCGAGCAGCATTTCAGCAGGGATTACTGCCATATTGTCCAGCACCATATTCATAAATATAATCCCCCAAATGCAGCACAACGTCCGCTTCTGAGGCGGCGATAGCACCATACACGTTGAAGAGTCCCGACGGATAATTGGAACACGAACAAATCGCCAGCTTCACATCCTGAACTTCGGCATCCTTTGCCAGCGTCTTGGTTTCGCCTGTTTGCGAAATAACTTCCGTACCCGTGATTTTGAATCGGTAATAATACTTTGCATTGGACGTAAGTCCGCTGATATCGATACTCACCGTGTAATCATCTTTGGCAGAAGCATCAATCATTTCTGTTTTAACGATCTGATTGAAAGCCGCATCAGTCGCGAGATCATAGGTCAGCGTTACTTTTTGAGAACCCCAATTGGACGGAGAGACGCGGGTCCATAAAATCACCTGACTTGAAGTCGGGTCAAAGCTGGCGACGCCGTATTCAAAACGACCGTTCTGATCAGGATCTTCCGGACCCGGAATATTGTCGTGATCCGTGCAGCTTCCTACAAGCACAGTCGACAGAACAAGTCCGCCCGCACCCAGGACAGAACGACCCAGGAATTCCCTTCTATTGATTGTGGATTGACTTTTCATTGACAGCAATGGAGTTGATGGTGATAGGTTTCAAAGCTACAACTCGGCTATGTTCCCCATGTCACCGCAATTTTAAGTCGCTGTTGATTCTCCGTATTATCATTCTGTTACGGCGTTTCTGCCTAAAACGAATGGTCTTACATTGCAGCACTTTAAGATGAAAGCCACAAATTCAATGCAGGATTTAATTCAGAGAAGATCATTAATAAAAGGGCTCGGCGGGATATTCGCAGCCCCATTGATAACCAAGAAAGCAGATGCCGCTATATTACCAAAGCCGGCATTCCGCGTTGCGCATTTGACTGATGTACATTTGAAAAATGACCTAGGCGCGCCGACGAAATTTGCCAGGTGTCTTCACCATATTCAAAACCAGTCTCCAAAAGTCGACTTGCTTCTGAATGGCGGGGACATTGTTTTTGACATGAATAAGGAGAACATTAGCTCAATTGATTCGCAATGGAAGCTTTTGCATAGCATCATGAAACAGGACTCCAGCCTTCCTATCCATTATTGCCTGGGTAACCACGACGTTTGGTGGTATGAAAATTCCAAAGAATTACCTCTCTACGGCAAGCAATATGCCTTGGGCCAGCTGCAACTTACAAACTCGTATTACAGCATTATACGAAATGGCTGGAAAATCATCATGCTCGACAGTACGCACCTGGATATCGATAACACCTGGTATATCGGCAAGCTGGGCGACGCGCAATTTGCGTGGCTCGAAGCGGAGCTGAAAAACACACCCGAAAATATGCCGGTAATGGTGATGTCACACATTCCGATCCTGACGGCACTGCTAATGATTGAAGATAATGTGGTAAATCGGTGGGAAATGCTCGGCGGCGACATGCACACCGACACAGCGAAGATCCTTAGTTTATTTTACCGTCATAAAAATGTAAAACTTTGTTTAAGCGGGCACCTGCACATGCGGGATAAAGTGGTTTACAATGGTGTGACTTTCCTCTGCAATGGCGCCGTAAGCGGGGCTTGGTGGAATGGTATCCGTCGCGAAACACAGCCGGGTTACGCAGTTATAGATTTATTTGACGATGGAACATTCAATGAGCAATACGTGAGTTATTGACGGAATGAAAATCTCTTTATAACAGTAAAGCCGCCTCATTTGTAAGGCGGCTTTACTATATCAAGACAAAGTATTTAAGGTATACCAATCAATTCGTCTGATAAAACTTCACAGTTCCATCACCTTCGTTTGCTGTCACGAGCAGGCTTTTCCCATTCGGGCTTTTGTCAGATGGAACGAGCAACACGCCCTCTGGCGCATCGCCGGTTTTAATTAATTGAAGAAAATGCGGGGATGCAGGGTTGCTCAGGTCATATACCGCGATCGCATCTGCCCTTTCCAGCGCGATGAAAGCAATGGGCTTTCCATTGATTGTGCTCACGGTTACCCCTTCAGGCTCAACTCCCTTATCATCAGAACGGTCGTCGTCATAAAATCCTGCGTCGATTACTTTCTGCTCAAAATCAGATCCTGAATCGTGTACAAGGCTCATGTCAGCTGCATTGAAAATACTGAAACCACGCCCGCCGAAGCCGAACAGCACGTCATAGTCGCCGTCTTTGTCAGTATCCCCAAGGGTGTTAGTGATGCGCAAACGGCCCAGGTTGGCAGGCAGTTTAAGCGTGGCCCCATTGGGGAAAGCTGTCGGATCCAGTGTTACCGAACTCACGCGCGCTTGCTCGTCCAGCGCAGCATATTCCCGCGCATCGCCTTCATTGGCAGTGATCAGATAATTGGAACCGTTTACAGAGAAATATGAAATTGCATCGGGCAAATACAATGATTTGACAGGTATAGTCGTCAGCGCAATTTTGTTGTCACGATCGCTTGGATCGACCGCATTGATTAGCTTGCTCAGGTCCTTCGCACCAAGCGGATGTATTTTGACAATGGTTGCACTTGCCAGATCCACCTCTGCAATTCCGTTATTTTCCTGCAAAGTCACGAAAGCTTTTTTAGAATCACTGGAAACAGCCACATACTCAGGCTCGATATCCTGCGCAAAGCTTGCATTAAGACCATAAATCCGGAAATTTTTCATTGCCAATGTACTCAGCGAACTTTCAAACGCGTCGAACGTCAATGTTTTTACCGAGAAATCGTTCGCCACATCAATAATGGAGATTGAACCTTTGGGATCAACGGTGTAAGCTCCGTTAGGTTCACCTTCGTCGGCAGTCACAATGTATTTACCATCCGGGCTGAATGTTACCATATCCGGCAAAGCACCAACAGTAATCTCGCGGATCTTCGCCAGCGTGGTCGTATTTACAATGATCACCTTTCCATTTGCCTGCTTGTTTGTTCCTTCCAGCGCGATTGCCAGCATTCCGCTATGTACGGAAACGCTGTTGGCAACGCCACCCAGCGCAGAGATATCAATGGGTGTAAGCTTGGTTACCGTGGGAAATTGCGACAAATCCAGCACTTCAACCAGTGCCTTTGACTCATTGTTGACTACAAAAAGGCGCTTGCTGGCCGGATCATAGGCAGAGATTTCGGAAGCTCCTGTTTCTCCAAGATCGACGCTCGCTACTTCACGGAAAGAAGACAGGTTTTCTTCGCCTGGCTGCTGTGGAAAGTGGTCCATTACACAGCTGTTCATAAAAACTGCCAGTGCCAGACCAAGAATGTATTTGTGCTTCATAATACGTAGTTTAATTTTCAGCCAAATGTAATCCGTCACTTTTTTTTGGAACGGCCCAGATGAAAACTTAACAATTTTATAAAACTGGAATGCAGGATTGACCAGCAGTTACTTAACTTAATGTTTGCTTAATATTCGAAAGGCTACTTTGCACCAAAAACATAGGATGGAAATCTTTCTGATGGTTCTTGGCGGGCTGGGCTTATTCCTCTTTGCAATCAATAATCTTTCCGAAACACTTAAAGAACTTATTGGCAACAGGGCCAACAAATGGCTGGATCTGTTTACCAAAAACCTGATCGCGTCAGTAATAACCGGCACAATTGCTACAATTCTCCTGGATTCTTCTTCGGCCGTTATCATTATGACGATTGTCCTCGTCAATGCAGGTGCCCTGACCTTTCGCCAATCGCTCGGGGTGGTAATGGGAGCCAATATCGGCACCACATTTTCAAGTCAGTTGATCGCCCTGGATATTGGTCAATATTCTCCTATTCCGATTTTCCTTGGATTAATTTTCAGCTTTTTTGCGAAAAGCGAAAAAGTCTCCAAAACAGGCCGCGTAGTGTTGTTCTTTGGAATTTTGTTTTTTGGGCTATATACAATGGAAAGGGCGGTTGAGCCTTTGAAAGACCACGAGCAGTTTATATCCTGGATGGAGAAACTGGACAGTCCGCTCCGTGGGACGCTGATCGGCGCGCTCGTTACATTGGTTATCCAATCCTCATCGGCCACCGTGGGTATGGTGATCACACTGGCAAAAAAAGAGCTCATCAACCTGCCTGGTGCGATTTCAGTAATGCTTGGCTCAGAACTGGGTACTTGCTCTGATACGTTAATGGCCACAATCCGCTCCGACAGGCAGGCTGTAAAAACCGGCTTGTTCCATTTATTCTTCAACATCATTTGCATCGCGCTTGGATTAGCCCTCTTTCCCCAATTCAATGCATTTATAGAATGGATTTCAACAGGCACGGCAATGGAGCAGAAGATCGCAAACGCGCACATGATCTTCAATGCGGCCGGAGTTTTGCTTTTCATCCCTTTTGTGCCGGTGATCGAAAACCTGCTGAACCGGCTATTACCACAGAAACAAGCGATTGCGAGTCACTAAGCAATGCGCTGGATTATCATTCTTGGTAAGCAAACCTAATTCGGATTGAGCAACTTACGGAAGGCAGCAGGTGACAACCCGGTTTTCTGTTTAAACAATTTATTGAAAGACTGCGGATGCTCGAAACCTAGTGCATAAGCTATATCTGCGGTGGTAAGCGCATCGCTGCCTAACATTTCCTTGGCTTTCTCAACCATCTTTAAATGAATGTGCTGCTGGGTGGTCTTGCCCGTGAGGGATTTCAACATATCGGATAGATATCGTTGGGAAACTTTCAATTGTTGCGCTAGTTCCTGCGGCGTAGGCAAGCCGGTGATCAGCGCCTCGTTTTTTTCAAACCGCTCATTCAAAAACATGTTCATTTGATCGATCAGATCGTGATGAACCACATTTCGTGTCAGAAACTGGCGGTTGTAAAAACGATTACAATGATGCAGCAGCAGCTCGATTTGAGAGACAAGTACATCCTGGCTGAAATAATCGGTCGTTGTAGTCAGCTCGGTTGCAATTGAATCAAATACAGATTTGATCACAAGCTTCTCTTTTTCAGAAAGAAACAGCGCTTCGGATACCGAGTAGGAGAAAAAGCCATATCGATGCATTTGGCCTGCCAGCGGATATTTGTAAAGGAGATCAGGATGAAAATACAGCGCAAAACCCTCATGCTCCTCCTCATCAGCAGATAACTCGACCATCTGATTGGGCCCTACGAATGCAAGCCCGCCCTCGCGAAAGTCGTAAGAACCGGGGCCGTATTTTGCCTTGCCCTTAAACCGCAACTTGAATGCTATTTTATAAAAATGCAGCAAATACTGGCTCCCGGCATCGGCCAGATCAGGTTTGTCTTCATCATAGTTGACCAATGTAATCAGCGGATGCAGCGGCGACGGCAAGCCAACCCGCTGCATTAAAGCTGCAATATTCTCAAAAATCACTGGCTGCCCGTGCATATCGTCGTTTGACTTACTTATTTAAAAACCTGATCTCCTTAATCCTGAATTGCCGGGCGGATCACCAGATCGCCAATATCGACCTGATCCGGCTGGGCGATCGCGTAGGCAACCGCTTCTGCAATGGCCGTCGCAGGAATGGCAATTTCACTCGCACGCTGCGTCAGAACATCCCGGATGGATTCATTCTTGATTTTGCCCGCGAAAGGAGTATCTACAAACCCGGGAGAAATCCCTGTGACCCGCCAGCGACCTTTCGACTCCTGCCGCAACGCTTCGCTGATCGTGCGGACCGCATTCTTGGTAGCTGCGTAAACGCCCATTGTGGGCACAATACTGATGCCCGCTGTGGAAATAATATTGATAATATGTCCTGACCCCTGCGATTTGAACACGGGTAAGGCGGCAGCAATTCCGTAAAGCGTGCCTTTCAGGTTCACGTCGATCATCTGCTCCCACCCTCCCACATCGATATCCTCCAATAATTGCAGCTGACTGATGCCTGCGTTGTTAATAATCACATCTAAACGGCCAAATTTGTTCAATGCTAATTGTACCAGTGAAGCGACGTTAATCTGTGCTGTAACATCCATTTGCAGGTAAACTGCCTGGCCGCCAGCATTCACAATGCGTTCCGTTATACCGCCTAGAACCTCTGCCCTTCGGGCTCCGAGAACAACTTTCGCTCCCCTGGCTGCGAGCAGTTCCGCTGTGGCTTCACCAATGCCACTGCTTGCGCCGGTGATAGCGACCACCTTATTTTCAATTCCGTTTATCATATCGTATGTTGAGTTTTATGATGCAAAACTCCGGAAACGAAAAAGCCAAAGTGTAGCCGAAACCGCTGAATGTGTAGCCGGTAATTCCGGCTAATGTAAATGTTTACTATTTGTTGACTTCTGCAAGAGATCGCCAACACAAACTCCCCCTGAGGCAGGCGGAAGCGCTGTTTCCATTGTGAACTTAAAAGCGAATCCTGAGCGCACTATCTTACATTCAACGATTCACAAATCTCAACAACTATGCTTTACTGTGAGTTAAATCTGCATATCTTCATGTACACAAAGTCGTACACCAATGAGAATTATATCAGCCAGGGAATTTCGGGGAAAGCAGAAGGATTATCTGGATCTTGCCGAGAAGGAACGTGTGATTATTCACCGGGGAAAGAATAAGAAGTCAGTTTTACTCACGCCAATTGATGAAAGTACTGAAACTGATGTCTTCTTTTCGGACCCGCAAGTGTTAAATGCCATTAAAGAGGGCATTGAGGACGTGAAGGCTGGAAGAGTGACTTCCATTCGCGATCTTAAAAACATATGGGCAGATATTCTGTAACCTTTTACGATAGAGCTAAAAAAGACCTTTCATTTTTACACAAATCCGGCGGCAAGTCTCTTATAAAACGCATCGGGCTCATTTTTGAGGAGCTTGGTGAAGATCCGTATAACGGAATCGGCAAGCCCGAGCAGCTCAAAAATAATCTTTCCGGACTATGGTCACGGCGCATTGACAAGAAGCATCACCTTGTTTACCAGATCGTTGAACAAACTGTTACTGTTTTTGTAATTGCAGCAAAAGGACATTATGATGATAAGTAGTTGTCGCAATCGCCGCACACAAACGGGAACTATACGACAGACCAGTTAAGTCCACTCCCGCGCAATGCGTGCTCCGCTGACAGCTTGTTTGCCGGGTAGGCATGCTCCATTGATATATGCCCAAAATCCGGTGAAACGAGCCGAATCGGCAGTCGATTGTTCTGATTTAAATCCTGCCGCAGCGAATGGTTGTGTAGTGGCGTTTTCATGAATGCATTCTTATCCGGCAAGATATAGCTCCATTTTTAGTTTTCTAAAAAGGCAAGCCGCTGGTACTTTGCCACAGCCGCCTCTTTCCCGGCTTCTAGTTCTTCCAGCAAGCCAGGCTTGACGACAGTCGGGCAATGCTTGGCTCCCCACAGAGTAAGCTCCACAATAATTGGAACGGTATCAGCTCCTTTTTCGGTCAGACGGTAATTAAACTTTGACTTCTTATCCGCAGCTACGGTCTTGGTCAAGATACCTTGCGATTCAAGAACGGCGAGACGATCGGCCAGCACATTGGTCGCTATTTTTTCCTCTGACTGCAGAAACTGGCCATAAGTAGACTTCCCGCCAAACACAATATCCCTGAGAATGAGTAAGGTCCATTTGTCTCCCAGCACATCAAGTGACGTGCTGACGGGGCACTTAGAACGCTGTTTTAGTTCTTTCATAAAATCAATTTTCATTCTACTTGCAAAAAGCAAGTAGAATATCATACCTTTACACTTGCAAATCGCAAGTAAATATAAGCAGGTTTTTATTTCTTTTTTTCATGATTCTAATAACAGGAGCCACAGGTGGATTAG
This sequence comes from Dyadobacter crusticola DSM 16708, assembly GCF_000701505.1. Taxonomy (GTDB): domain Bacteria; phylum Bacteroidota; class Bacteroidia; order Cytophagales; family Spirosomataceae; genus Dyadobacter; species Dyadobacter crusticola. The sequence goes on from NZ_JNJB01000019.1 coordinate 8,842, forward strand.
GCCACCAAGTCATTAACGAATTACTCGCTACCCATCCGGCCACGGAAATCGCCGCGCTGGTGCGCGATATCAGCAAAGCAACCGACCTCGTGCAGCGCGGTGTGGACGTCCGTCAAGCCGACTACTTTGATTATCCTGCATTGGTGCAAGCCTTTCAGGGCGTTGATAAGGTGCTGCTGGTTTCCGCCGTTGCGTTTACCGACCGCGCGCAGCAGCACCGGAATGTAATCGATGCCGCAAAAAAAGCCGGCGTGAAGCACCTTTTTTACACCAGCATCCAGCGCAGTTCAGATTTTGTGATGGTAGAGGTTACGGAAAGCGACCTGGCGACGGAAGCTCACCTCAAAGCGTCTGGCTTAACGTACACCATTCTCAAAAACGGTTTCTACTTTGAAGGCCTTGCCTATATGGTCGGGAACGAGGTGCCCGGCGCGGAGATCATTTCGCCGGCAGGAGAAGGCAAAATCGCCTTCGTCAAGCGGGACGAGCTGGCAGCCGCCACGGCTGCCCTACTGACTAGCGAAGGGCATGAAAACCAGGAATATACCCTTTCAGGCAGTGAGGCCTATTCATTTCACGACGTCGCCCGGGAACTCTCTGCACTGGCAGGCCGGCCCATTGTTTACAGAAGCACCGAGCTGGCGCCTTACATTGCGCAGCAAGTTGCAGCCGGTCTCCCCGAATTTGTTGCCAACTTCATTGCACAATGGTGTGCCGCTGCGAAAGACGGCATGCTAGCCGGTACGGATAATACCGTTGAGCGCATGCTGGGCCGCAAGCCAACTTCACTGCGCGAGTACCTGAAAACGGCTTACTTTGCAGGTAACTGACGGCCGGTAGTTGCATTTAATTTCACGGGTAACCACATTGTCCTTAGCAATCAGCGGGGGCTGGACTTGGTTACCCGGCCACCATTCAAAGCTCCTTTTACGTTTCATTAACATTCTTTTACAGGCCATTGACAGACGACATAAAAGAAACTTTTAGCTTGCGGCACACTGCAGTGGTTGAAATCTTTGAGAACAAAAGGTTTACTGACCAAACTCGTACACGTATGTGCTTTTCTGTTATTTAAATTAAACCTGTATAAAAATGAAAAGAATCATTTATGCGCTGATCTTATCGCTCGTTGTGGTAAGCGGACTGGTATTTGCTAATCGTGAAATCAAGAATGAAGCTTCCAAAAAGCCAACATCAAAGTCACCCTCTGCTACTGAAAGAAAAGCTGCATTGAAAAAATGGGAGGCTACGCCTGATGGTATTATGTACAACAATTGGAAAGCATCTCCCGAAGGTAAAAAAGTGTATGCCAGTGAAGCTAAGATAAGGAAGCACATAATTGCTTTTAGCGATATGGAGGCTGTTGTGACCTCACTCTCTCTTCCGCCAGGTTCACGATTAGGCTTCGGAATGATGGTCAGGATTAATGGAGACGACTACATTCTCAGTTTCGGTTCGGAAAGGGCTCACCAGGATTCTTTGAATGCTATCAATGGATTTGAACAATTGCGTAATCTGAAAGTTAACAATAAAATAATCATAAAAAGCCGCAATGTGTCGCACGCGCCAAAGTATTCATTCCCAATAATATCAGGCGACTATGTAGAACGAAATAGCCAGGTTATTTACAAACGTGCTCCTCGCAAAGGCGGTTGCTAAGCAAAATGCATTTTGCTTCCCGAGAGTTTCATTGCGAATGATTAACAATGTATCTATGTTTGCCAAAGTCGTTTTCAGGCATCATTACTTTTGATTCTCATTCCTTTTGAACATTGGCCAGAAATGAGGAATTACAGTTATTTCAACCGGGACATCAGCTGGCTTTCCTTCAATGGACGGGTGCTTTCAGAAGCTGCCAGTAACGCCGTTCCGCTCATGGAGCGAATACGGTTTCTGTCGATTTACTCCTCCAACCTGGATGAGTTTTACCGGGTGCGGATGCCATATTTGCAGAAAAAAGCGATTCAGGAAGAAAGTGAAGATGCTTATGGTAAAGCCGAAATCATCATCAAAGGCCAGCTGGCAGAATTCGGCAATATCTTGCGGGAGTCCATTATACCTGCGCTTGATGAGCTAAACATTAATTTTTGTTACAAAAGCAGCATTCCAGACAAGATTATAAGTTTTGTAAATCGATATTTCTTCTCGCAGGTTGCAGGCTTTCTGCAACCTGTTTTTCTGAATGGTAGTTCTGGCTTTTTCCCCGAAAATAATCAACTTTATCTCGTTGCAATTCTCAAATATCCACTGCATGAAGAGCGGGTTGCATTGGTTAATATTCCGGCAGGAAATTTGAGCCGGTTTTTCAAAGTCACGCACGATAATCAAGATCATATTCTTTTCCTGGAAGACATTATCAAGCATAATCTGGCCAGCCTTTTTCCTGATGCCGTCAGCATTGAAGCTTATAATATCAAGATCACCCGGGACGCGGAGCTGGATATGATGGACGAAGACGGGGATGACATTGCAGAAAAGTTCGAGAGCCAGCTCAGCAAGCGCGATTTCGGCTTTGCAACCCGACTTTTATTTGAACCCGGCCTGCCTATGCAGCACCTTCACGACATTGTAAGCGCTTTTGATCTGAAAAGTGCTTCGGTGGTGGAAGGCGGGCAACACCATAATCTTAAAGATCTTGCTTCGCTACCAGTAAGTCCGCCTGCGGCAGCTTACCCTGCACGGCCGCCAGTGGCCACTGATATCCGTGAAAACGCAATGCTGTTTGATGCGCTGACAAAAAGCGATCTGATGGTACATGCGCCTTACCAGAGCTATGACACGATTCTCAGGTTTTTTAATGAAGCTGCGATAAGCCCGACCGTGAAGGAGATTTACACGACGATGTATCGCGTGGCACATGACTCCAAGATTGCATTTTCGCTCATCAGCGCGGCCAAAAACGGAAAAAAAGTAACGGTGCTTGTAGAATTAAAGGCGCGGTTTGATGAAGCAAACAATATCCGCTGGGCAAAGAAAATGAAATCCGCCGGCGTCAAAATTGTTCACAGCGTGAATGCATTGAAAGTGCACGCAAAGCTTGCATTGGTGATCAGGGAACATTCGTCAGCTCCGCATCTCGGATTGCTGGCGACGGGGAATCTCAATGAAGGCACCGCGCGTTTTTATACCGATCACATATTGCTTACCGCACATCAGCCGATGCTGCAGGAAGCCGAAACACTGTTCCGTTTTTTAAGCAAAAAGAAAAAACCTGACAGTACGGACCTGATCAGATTTGAGCATTTGCTCGTTGCACAATTCAACCTGCAGGGCAGATTTTTACAATTGATTGACCGTGAAATCGAGCACGCGCGGAAGGGATTACCAACCGGGATCACAATCAAGCTCAACAATCTGGAAGAAGAAGTGCTGATCAATAAGCTTTACGAAGCTTCAAATGCCGGGGTTGAGATCAAGCTTCTTGTGCGCAGTATTTGCAGGCTTGTTCCGGGCATCGCCGGACAAAGTGAGAACATAAAGGTCAAGCGAATAGTAGACCGGTATCTTGAACACGGCCGCGTTTTCATTTTTCACAACAACAGTCAGCCGGAAGTGTATATAGGCTCAGCCGACTGGATGAACCGCAACATTTACCGCCGTATTGAAGTTTGCTTTCCCGTTTATGATGAAAATCTGCGGGCTCAATTAACACAGATGATTGCATTGCAGTGGGCGGATAATGTGCAGGCCGTAATGATCGACAGTGAACTCAACAATGTGCCGATACAAACAGCACAGCTTGCAATCCGCTCGCAAGAAGCGATTTACAAGCTGCTGTCGGCTCCCCTGGCGTGATACAGAGCGGACTGCATTGGCACAAAACCCAGTGGTGATCACTAACGACCGCCCGCTATTTGACTCCGAAGCGGTTGCAAGGCTGTTACCCATTTTTTCAATTCAGCAAACATCGCCACGGCCGACTTCACCTGGGATTCATCACCCTTGAACGAATTGCCTGAATCGATTTGCTTGGCAAAAAGCGGCAGCGTAACACTCTGATTGATGGGCATCATTTGTAACGCTGTTAGTACCTGTTTGAGCATTTGGGCCGATCTCAACCCGCCGGAAACGCCGCCATAACTCACAATTCCTACCGGTTTGTAAGCCCATTCATGAAACAAATAATCTATCGCATTTTTAATGGGTGCCGGAAATCCGTAGTTATATTCTGCCAACACGATAACAAAAGCATCGCCTTCCTTGATTTTGGCACTCCAATCCTTCGTATGCTGATGTTCGTACTGACCTAGTCTGGGATGTTGTGGCTCGTCCATCAGCGGCAGGTTGATTTTTGCCAAATCCAGCAACTCAACAGTAATATCTTCCTGTTCCCTGGCGAGCGCATTGATCCATTCGGCGATGATAACTCCTTTACTTCCAGGCCGCGTTGTAGATGTGATGATTTTTAAATTCATACTGAAAAGTTGAAAATAGTCTAAAATGCACTAATTGTTTTGCTGCTCATTTCCGCCAAAAGAGCTGCGATCAATTTCACGACGGCAAATGCATCGGAGTCGTGGCAGTCAAATTGATTGTGCAAATTCATCAATTACGCCGAGTCTGCCCACCTGATTGCGATAATGTGCGAAAAACAGTGCAGAATAATCAGAGCAATGGATACAATTAACGGACTAAATTCTTTTAAATACAAAAGGATTGTTTGTTGCTAAATTGCGCGCCTTAAATGTTCGATCGGAATGCTGGGTCACGATATAACGTTCTTCGCTAGTTGTTATAATTGTCAGTTCTTTCTTAGCTGCCGCAAAGTTCCATTGATATATAGGACCGGGTACAGAAGGAACAATGATATTGAGTTTAAGATACCCACCTTTGTTGAGGGTAAAGCTGACCTGGTCGGCATTCGAAACTGATGGTGTAACATCGCGAGAAATTGTCCATGTACCTACAAAATAACTCTCATCCAAATTAGACGAGTCGACTTCGGTTTTTGAGCATGAAATGGCAACAATGGCCAGGATGTAAATAAACACTCTGTTTAGATTTACCATATACTTTCAGGTTTTGCGTTTGAAAGCACTATATTAATAATAGAAAATGGCTAAATGAATGGGTTCCTGGTGTTAATTAAAATTCTTATTATTAGGTTCAATCCTTGCCCTTTGAAGAAGTAAGTTCAAAAAATATCCTGTAACAAACTGCCACAGGATACCTACAAATTCCTTTACAAAAACAATGCTTTCCTATCAGTTATAAAAGACGAACTGATCAATATGAAACAGGGTTTTCGCTCCTGCCTGGTTGTTGTGAAAAACAAAGTAAAGGTCCCCGGCAGCAGAGCCTTCGGGCACCGGCACGAAAAGCTCTGTCCACCCCTGCCCGGCCCCAAATGACTGTCCCGCCGCTACATTGGTCTTACCGATCAGTCTACCTGATTTACCGCCTTGCCGGACCTCAATTGTTCCGCCCGCGCCGCTGGTTTGTGCGCGAATGCCGATGCGTTTCACATTTTTCAGGTCAATGTTGTTGAAAGCAATGTACCTACCGTCAATGACGCCGCTGATGTGCGCCATAAAAGCGGTAGTCAAGGTAGCGACACTCACATCACCTTTGTCAAAATCTTCGGCCTGAACCACGGCGCTGCGCAACGTAAGATAAGCCGAGGATGTCAGCGGCTCGATCGCATTTGCGCCCCCGTCTGTGTAGGACGCGCGCATCAGGTATACACCGTCGTTCCCTTTTCCCTTGTGCTCGGTTAGTTGAATGCTACCTTTCAGTGGAAACGTTTCAGTCTTTTTTGACAAAGAAAGGATGTAGCTGACCATCTCGGCCACGTCGTTCCGTGGCAGATCAGGGTGCGGTGACATAGCGCGCTCACCCCAGTTGCCGCTTCCTCCGTCGATGATTTTCTGGATCAGCTTCTCACGGGCATCAGGATTTCCCGCGTAGCGCTGCGCTACAGAACGGTAGCTCGGCCCCACGGATTCCTGATCCAGTGCGTGGCAAGCCCGGCAATCCAGGTTCGCCGTGAGGGTCTGGCCTTTCAGGTATTGCGCACCAGCCACGTCTTTGCCTTGCGTGAGTACAATCGCCGCGTCTTTACCATTGGGAATGTAGCCGAAAGAAACGGCGATCTTCTCTTTTGCAACAGTCTCCTCTTGATCAGAGACCAGGATCTCATAATCCATTTTCCGGTCATCCCAGTAAAAGCTGCGGTTGCCCGCGGTTTTGATAGCTACCTTTGGCGGCGTGTTTCCGACGAATACTTTCCTGGTCACCGTGCCTTGTCCTCCCTGCGGATCGGTGACTGTCAGGCGGACGTCATAAGTGCCATTTTTGCGGAAAATGTGAGAGACGTTTTTGCCCTGGTATTTTTTCCCCTCTACCACCCATTCATAAGCCAGCCCATTCAACCCGTCGTGATCGATGGTACCTTCTGATGAAAGCTTAACAGTAAATGGAGCAGCGCCGTACTGACGATCCAGACTGATAGCAGGCAGCGGGTTGCGGTTCCCTTCCGTGTACTCTATTCGTACCAGCCGGGCGTTATTGTTTTTGGAAAACCAATTACTCCCGTATTCAAGCAGGTAAATGGCGCCGTCGCCGGCAAACTGCATATCCACGGGCGCATCAAACCGCCAGTGGCTCAAAAATGGTTCCATTCCGGCGTAATGCCCATTTTTATCGAAACTCACGGCCATGATCCAGCCGCGGATCCAGTCAAAGAAAAACAGTTTGCCATTATAGTAGTCTGGTAGCTTGTATGGCGCATTTTCAAATTGTTTGCTATTGTAAACCGGCCCCGCCATCGCGGTCGCCCCGCCGCTGCCTACCAGCGGGAAGTACTTTGACTTGCCTTTGTTATACCATATCATGGCCGGCTGTGCAGGCGGAAGTTCGCGCAGGCCGGTATTGTTCGGCGAATCATTCAGTGGCCGTGCTGGATCTTTTCCCGGGCCTAACTGTTTGGTTTCGTAATTATAATGCGGGAAAATGTCGTTGTTACCCAGAAAGTAAGGCCAGCCAAAATAGCCGGGGCCGCGCACCTGGTTAATCTCGTCATAGCTCATCAGCTCGCCGTCTGCACCCCTCACTTTAGTATCCGGACCTACCTCACCGAAATACAGATAGCCTGTTTCATCATCAATGCTGAACCGGTAGGGATTCCGCATGCCCATTGCATAAATCTCCGGCCGGGTTTTGGGTGTACCTTCCGGAAAAAGGTTTCCTTTCGGAATGCTGTATCCGCCTTCGGGCAGTGGCTTGATCCGGAGAATTTTCCCTCGAAAATCATTGGTATTGGCGGCAGTGGCCTGATCGTCTGCGAGTTCGTGCCCCGGTCGCTCATCTATTGGCGTATACCCCTCAGTTTCCTCAGCATTGGTATTGTCGCCGGTGGAAAGATAGAGATTTCCCGCCCGGTCGAATTTCAGATATCCCGCCGAGTGACAGCAGTACTTCCTTTGCGTACCGAATTCCAGAATAGTGGTTTCCGTCGCCCGGTGAAGACTGTCTCCTGCGAACACAAACCGCGACAGGCGGTTTTTTGCGCTGTCCCCGGCTACTGCATAGTAGAGGTATAACCAGTGATTTTTCTCAAAATCAGGATCGGCAGCTATGCCAAGCAATCCATCCTCAATGCCACTGAAAACGCGGATATTCGCGACAGTACTTAATTGCTTCTTCGCGTCACTATAAAGCCGGATGCCGCCCTTGCGTTCTACAAACAGCACATCATTTCCCGGCAGGATCACCATTTCCATTGGTTCGTCCAAACCTTCCGCCAATATCGTGCGTGCATATCTGCTGCTGTCTGGAGGGGTTCCCTGCGTGCGATCTGTTTCAATGGTTCGGGAAGCTCCGGATAAGAAAAGAACAAAACCACAGAGCAAAATAATTGTTTTCATAAATCAGTTCTTTGTATCAGACACGCCCAATGCGGCGGGTAATGTTAAGCTTACAGGTGAATTTTGACAGCAGCGCCATTCTTCTTCCGGCTTTTGTCGGCGGCCTGCATAAAGGCGAAGATTTCCAGCGTTTCGGCGGGCGTTACCGGCGGCTTGCCTGTATCAAAAAAGTGTAGTATTTGCTGCACCAGTTGCTGGTAAGCCTGTTCGGAAAACAGCCCAAGCGGCGCGGTGCCCTTTTCCCCGAATGCAGTACCCGCGATACCAACGGGCCAGTCACGCACGCCCCGCAGTGTGCCGATCCGCCCATCAGTCCAGATCCCGGTGATCACGTCCGTGTCTTTGGTGTAGATCCTGCGAATTTCCTTACAACCCGGCCCCATGACGGTGTACAGCATTTCCAGCCCGTGTATGGCGTACCAGGCCAGGTCTGAATGCTGCTCGTCGATTGTGGCTGGCGTGTACACATCTGCTCCAATCACCTTACCAACCGCGCCCGACACCACTTTCTGCACATTGGGATCAAAACGGAGGGAGGATGACGAGAAAAAAGGAGTCGCATATTGTTCCGAGGCTTCTACAATCGCTTTTGCTCCCTGCAACGAAGCTGCGAGCGGCTTGTCTATAAAAAGTCGCTTACGCGCTTCCAGTACCGGTAAAGCCTGTGAAAGGTGGCCGTTTCCATCAATGCTTTCCAGCATCACTGCATCACATTGATCCAGCAGCGCAGGCAGGTTATCGACGATCGTGACCCCCAATTTTGCTAATTGTTCAGAAACGGATGGTGCCACGTTGAGGACATCCCGGTTGGTTTTGGGATGGTAGGCTACGGTCACTTTAAAACCTGGGTTATCCGTTACCGCGTTATTGATCATTTTGGTAAAAACCTCACAGTGCGAGGTATCCAGGCCAATCATGCCAATGCGCTTTGAGGCGGGGGAGAATGTGGCGGCCAGGGCTTCCCGGCGGACTGACAAGCCCAGTCCGATCCCTGCCGCTGCCCGAACAAAAGTCCGGCGGCTGTATGTACTTTTCAATGCAGATGAATGGATTTAATGAAGAAGCAGTATGGATATCAAACCCTCCCGGCTACTGCGCCGGAAGGATTTGATGAGCGGCTTATTGCCACAAGGGATGTTGTTTGAGGTTTGGATTAACCAGTATATCCTGATTGCTGACAGGGCGGTAGTAGTACTTCTCGGGGAAACTGAAAATGTTGTTCTGGGCTTTGATCCTGATAAATCCTTTATCACCGCCCGTCAATTCAAAAGGTGACGCATTCAGCTTATATTCAAATATCTCGACACCCGGGAATTGCTGACGTACCTGCTCAACCCCTTCACCAGCTTCGGAAATGTAGAATTCCGGTATACCATCACCCGAAATGTCAACCGGGCCAAGCTTGGCAATGTACATTCCTACCGGCGTTTCCGCGGCCAGGTTTGCTACTTTCCAGCGTTTCAGGTCATTCAGACGAAATCCCTCACAGGCAAGTTCCACACGACGCTCGCGCCGCAGTTCCAGCAGGGCACCCTGCTGGGTCGACGAAATGTTGGGGTATTTAGCAGCAAGGCGCGCATCAATGTTTGCCAGCCAGTCGGCAAGTACGGGCGCGGGCATTCCGACGCGTTCGCGCAGCGGTTTGATGGCCAGGTCCAGGTCGGCCTGTGTGAGCTCGCCCAGCTCGGCCCTAGCTTCGCAATAGTTAAGGTAAATCTCAGCCAGTCTGAAAACAGGATTATCAGTATGCCCGCGACCGCCTGCGAGGTCAATCTGGTCTGCATCTGTCGGATACGATTTAACCTGCGGATATCCTCCTATGTTCCAGTTCGGGTAGGCGATCTTCGGATTGCCGGGCATTTTGAAGCCTGGCTGCATGAAAGTCTGGTTCAAACGCGGATCGCGGTTTTGAAATACCTGCCAGTAGGTCATAGTCTGGTAACCTGCCACCTGCTGGAACGGAACTGCTTTCCCATTCTGAACCGCCAGATACGCTTCCAGCAAATCGCGTGACAACCCTGTATTCTCATTAAAAACCGCTTTTTTGGTGTTGGTAACGCCCTCGGCAAGGTTATATTCCCTAATCAGGATCATTTCCGGGTTGCCGCTGAGGCTTTCACTGTTGAAAAGCGCTTCATAGGCCCGCTTGCGTTCGCCTGTACCATTTGTCATATAGATTGAGAAAAGGCCGGAGTCCATCAGCTGTTTTGCTGCGTTCCGGGCAATTTCGAGAAATCGGTTTCCGTCGGTCAGGCCCAGCTCCGTGCGGTATTTTCGCGTGGTTCCTTCTTCGAGTGCAATGCGGCTCTGCGCAGCAAGGGCAGCGTACTTGGTCAGGCGTGTTTTGGAGACTTTTCCGTCAATAGAAGGCTTGATATGCTCCACAGCAAATGCAAGGTCCGCCATAATCGAATCAACTACAACCGCTCTGGGATCCTGGGATTTCAAAAGCAGCTCGGTATCGGTGGTCTGCAAGGTACGACCGTACCAAGGCACATTGGAATATTGCCTTACCAGATCGTAGTAATGCAGCGCCCGGAAAAAACGTCCGATGCCGACAAAGTGGTTGATATCAGCAGCGTTTCCGGTAGTCTGATTTACCCTTTCCAGCATGAAGTTAATCGTGCGCAAGCGGTTCCAGTGTGAACCCCACTGGCCCACATTGTCCGGGTTGACCACGCCCCTCATCACCATATAAGCATACTCGTTATCAATGGCCGTGGCCACAACATTGTCGGAGCCTCTGTCATTCACCGGGTCTGGCAGATAGGTATAGAATTGATTGGAATAAATTTCCAGATCGGCAGGCGTTGCAAAGAATGCATCAGCAGTAATTTCGGTCTCGGGGCGCACATTCAAGAAAGCATCGTCGCAGCCTGCGAGAAAAATCGCAGCCAGGAGCGCCAGGGCCAGGGATCTATATTTAATGAGCTTGATTTTCATATCAGATAAGGGATGATGTCATGCATGCACATGACATTTGGAGTTTAGAAAGTTACATTCAGGCCACAAGAAAAGACACGCTGCAGCGAATAGGCGATCCCGCCGCCATTGCTTGCACGTCCGGCAAGTTCAGGGTCAACCTGGTAGAACTTCGGAAGCTTGCTCCACGTAAACAGGTTGTCGCCGCTGGCAAAAATGCGAACCCTGCTCAGACGGATCGCTTTGGCCGCATTCGCGGGAAGCGTGTATCCGATGGACAGGTTTTTCAAACGCAGGTAGGCAGCATTCTGCAGATAGCGGGTTTGCTCCACGGCCATTTCCCTGCCGGGTGTCTCAGCAATGCCAGGTTTGAGGCGCGGGTAGAATGTATCAGTACGTTCGGGCGTCCAATGGTTGTCGCGCATGTGCGGTGTAAGGTGCGTCCACTGCGTAGCGTAGTAGCTGTAAAACTCGTAATCGGTTGTCGTGCTGCGGTAGGTCGGGTAAAAGTTACGCCTGCCCACACCCTGAAAAAACACGCCCAGATCAAGGCCTTTCCATTCGCCGCGCAGGTTCAGACCGAAGGCGTAGCGTGGCTCGCTGTTGCCGATGATAGAATAGTCGCCGTGATCATTGAGCGTCCATTGCCCGCGGTTTACCTTGCCGTCTCCATTCAGGTCGGCGAATTTGAGGTCACCAGCTTCGAGCGGATAGGCATTGGAGGATACCTGTGACTGATCTGCATGGGACTTTACTTCATCATTCGTTCCAAAGTAGCCCAATGTGGTAAGTCCCCAGATTTCGCCGATCCGTTTTCCCACATAATGGTCGTCCAGCGTACCGGTAGCATTGTCATATCGGGTGATTTTGGAGCGGTTATCAGAAAGGATCAGATTGAAATTGTATCTGAAATCGTCTTTGCCAACCTTGAACCGGTCACGCCAGCCCAGGTTAATCTCCCAGCCTCTGGTCTGCAAGTCGGCAGCATTGACATTGGGAGCAGCCGCGCCGAGTGTGCCGGGGTAGGTTTTAGCCTTGGTGAGCATATCCTTCGTATCTCTGATGAAAAGGTCCCCCGAAAATGAAAGCCTGTCGCGCAGGAAGTTCATATCAAGCCCCAAGTTACGCGTGATCACGCGCTCCCAGGTATAGTCACCCGCTACGAGCCCGGGAGCTCCGACGGTCATCGGACGTGTACCATCGAGCATAGCATTTAATCTTGAAAAACCCATTGTAGGCATATACCCGAACACACTGCTCGCCTGGTTGGCAAGCTGTCCGTAAGAGGCCCGCACTTTCAGGTGGCTTGCTACCGGTGTCAGGAATTCCATAAATGATTCATTGGAGAGCACCCACGCCACAGAGGCCGAGGGATTGAAAACGAAGCGCTTGCCTTTCGGGAACCTGGAAGATCCGTCGTAGCGGCCGTTCATCTCCACAATGTATTTGTCGTCGAAAATGTAGTTCAATCTTGCAAATCCACTCCGCATCGCCCATTTGGTGACGCTCTCCTGAAGGGATATCGTACCAGTTGCGAGCTGAGGCGTAGGGAAAGTTGGTGTGACTAAACCCACCCGATCGTAATACAGGTACTGGTTGCGGTAGGACTCCTGGCTGTAACCCGCCATTACATTCACGAAATGCTTTTGCGCAAATGTTTTGGTGAAGTTCGCGTACGCATCCATGTAGATCTGCGTGCGGGGCGTGGTACCTCTCGCTGCTGCATTATTACCTCCCCAAATAAAGGGCAGGCTCGGACCACGCTTGTAGGGAACGGCAAAATTTCCCCACTGATTAAGCGTCAGGTTATTGGTATAGGCAAAATTACCCTGCACGTCCAGCACATCTTTCAGTAAAGAGATCTTTGTATTAAGAGTTGATTGAAAGAGATTGTTCGTGGTTTCTGCCTGTCCGCCGTCTATCATTTTACCTACACTCTGAACACCCGCCGACGACCAGCCGCCTTCCGGATTGCGCACTGCCTCATAGGAACCCATTGTTTGTGAATAAAACAGAAAAGAGTCGTTGAATGCGGCTGGACGGGAGTAGCTGTTGCGCATGAAGCTGGTATTGTTGCCGATAGTCCACCAATCGGTGACTCTGAAATCCAGCTTGCTGCGAATGTTATAGCGGTTGAAATCTTCGGAAGCCGGTTTAAGAAGACCGTCTTCGTGCTGGAAATTTCCGGACAAAAGATAGTTTACGCGGTCAGTTTTGCCGGAGATCTCAATCCCGTGCTGCGTTGAAAATGCTTGTTTCCTGAAAATCTGGTCGTACCAGTTTGTGCTATCAAAGTAAGTCCAGGAACCGCCGAACTCCATGAACTTTGGCAGGCTCGGGTCACTTTGCAGACGCTGGGCATATTCCAGCACGTGTGCACCGAATTGGAAAGCGCCCATTTGATTGGAGTACGAAAAGTTGGTATACGGATCCTCCACGATCTGTGGCCGGTAAGTCGGCTGCTTGATTACGAAGTTATTGTTGTAGCTGATCTGCGGCTTTTCGGTCCGGCCGGATTTCGTTTTAACCAAAATAACCCCGAAAGCTGCACGTGAACCATAAATCGCAGCGGAAGCAGCATCTTTCAACACACTTACATTCTCAATATCCTGGGGATTGAGGTTGTTTAGCGCGGCAGCGTCCATAATGATGCCGTCGATAACTACCATCGGGCCGTCCGTACCGTTGATCGAGTTCTGACCGCGGATATTGTAGCTCGGCGAAGTATCGGCCCGGCCATTCCCAACATTCACAGAAAGGTTGGCGACCGTTCCCTGAAGTGCCTGGCCCACATTCATGACCGGCCTGTTGGCGACCAGCTCTGTCGGCGCGGTGGCGATGGAGCCTGAGATATTCTTGCGCTGCTGGGTTCCATACCCTACCACCACCACTTCGTCAAGCGCCTTCTGATCCACTTTCAGAAGCACCTCGATATCCGTTTTCTTGCCGACAGCCACTTCCTGCGGTATGTAGCCCACGAAAGAAAACACCAGCACGGCATTTTCGTCTGGTACTTCAATCGAAAACCGGCCGTTAACATCACTGATCTGCCCTTGCTGGGTACCTTTCAAAATGATATTTACGCCCGGCAACCCCTCCCCTTTTTCATCGGCAACTTTGCCGGTAACTGTCAGCTGGGCAGGTGTGGAGAGTTCGGTTCGGGTATGCTCATTCAGACCCACCTGCGGAGATTTCCCGTCCTTCTGATCAGACGGTTTCCGAACAATATACACGACATTTCCAGTGTTCATATAGGTCAGGTTCAAGGCGGGTAGTGTGACATTCAGCGCCTCGGAGACCCTGTACCGGCCTTTTGGAAGATTGAATTTCTGCTGGCGGCTTACCTGGTTTTCCATATAAGCGAAGCGCAATGCAGTTTGCTTTTCTATCTTTTTGAAAAGGCTCCTGACTTCTTCGTTCCTGAGTTCGACGGAAACTTCGATTTCGGCGAGCGACTGTGCGCCTGACGAATTGGCCAGCAGCAGCTGTGCACAGGCGACGGTAATAATGAGATAGAACAACCCTATTCGCATGATTGACTTGATAGCGGGCCGCGGGGCAGAAAGGACATGCCTTCCCCGGTTGATAAAATTTTTATACATTTACCAGACGTTTTTAGTGATTCCAAGATGTTAAAAGCGGAGCCGTAACATTGCATTTGCTACGGTATTGAAGCCTTCCGGTGGCCGCCGGGGGGCTTTATTTTTTACTCCGGGTGAGGTCGTTGCCGGTTAGCTGTCGTCGGGATGCGGTCGGAGGAGGTTTTGGATTGACATGATATAGTTGGTTAAGGTAGTTTTGCAAGGATTACGTACAGGAACCTCCTGTTATGGTTGCCTTTTTTCCGTCTACTGAATAGGTCGCCCCTGTCATGGCCGATAGTACTTTTAGAACGGTGGGCAAATCCTCCGCATTCAGGAACGAAGCGGTGATGCGGCATCTGAGGATTTCAGGCTCGGTAAATGTCAGCTCGGTCCCGTAGTGATTTTCGATTAACTCGCGGGCTTCTTCAAGCGTAATGTTATCAAAAACGAGGAAGTTATTTCGCCACGCCAGTTCCCGGTCTGCGTCAATGCGTGTGGTTGTGAATTTCTCGCTGCCTACATTCACAGTAACCTGCTCGTCGGGTTTTACCTTTGTATAAATACGGTCATTTCCTCCCACTTCCACGAGCCCGCGCGTCACCGTCACCTTCACCTCCGTTGGTAGAACCCTGACATTGAATGCGGTACCCAAGACGCGCGTCACGACCGCTCCTGCCCTGACCTGGAATACACTTTTCGGATCGTGTGCAACATCGAAGTAGGCTTCACCTTGCAGGGTAACTGTGCGAATTCCCTTTGCGAACTGCCTCGGAGAGTAGCTGAGCTCACTGCCTTCGTTCATGAGCACGCTGCTGCCATCGGGAAGGTTCAGGTATTGTTTTCCTTTGAAATCCAGCCGATCCGGGTTTTCTGAATGGATTTCTGTATCCGCGATTGTTGCCCGGCGGGTCACATTTCGGAATGTAAGCCACCACACCGAGCCAAGTATGAGAATGGCCGCTGCTGCCCAGCTCCACCGGAACCGGAATGCTTTTTGTTTCGCCGGAGCTGCGCCAAGAATATTAGCCAGGATTTCGGCCTGTACTTGATCCGGCATAGGTTCCGTGCTGGCTTCCATCTTATACTGCGCATCTATCCATATTTGGAATTGTGCACCAAAACCATTTTTAGTAAGCCAGCGCAGCTCCTCCTTTTCCTGCTCCGAAGCCTCCCGGGCAAGGTAGCGGGCCATTAAATAATCAAATCGCTGGGTTTGCCCAAAATCCGGCGCGCCCTCGCCCTCTGGTTCTTTTTCCATCAAACAAAAAAAGTGGTGATGTTCCGGCGTAGTATCCGGCTTCTGAAATACATGTCCGCGAAAAGGCGTCGCAGGGGGCACGCATTCTCAAAAGAATTTAGAAAAAAATGAAATGGAATGAAAAATGACGAAAAATCAGGTGATAACGCCCTTCTAATTCATCAGAAAAGGAGAAATAAAAGCGATCATCTCAGCTTTCAAAAGGGGTTCCAGCCTGACGCGGATGAAACTGAGAATGCGCTTCATGTGGGATTTGACTGCGAGGCGGGACAGGTTCAGGCGCTGCGCGATTTCTTCATGACTCAGTTCCTCTTCCTTCGCAAGCCGGTAAATTTCCTGCTGATGTCCTGGCAGCTTGCTGATTATTTCTTCCAAAAAGCGCTCATAATCGTGCTCCTGAATAAGCTGCTCGGTAGAGTTCGCCGATTGATCGGGATAATTCAGCTCAGTGACCAGGTCCGAGAAAACCATCTTTTTGCGATAGGCATCGTAAACCTGCTTTCGCACCATTCCCTGCAAATAGCCGCCCAGGTTTAGCACTTCGGTCATTTTTTCGCGACGAAGCCAGATATCCATAAAGATATCCTGAACAATCTCTTCGGCAGCTTCTCTGGAATCGAGGAATTTCAATGCAACGGAGTAAACTCTCGGACTATGTTTCTGGAAAATCTGTGCGAACGCAAGCTCGTCACCCTGCGCCAATGCGGCGAGCGTCTCCCTTTCGTCATACAGCTTGCCGATATTCATATTGCCATTGAGCAGGTAGCGGATTGCGTAACCTCAAATATATCTTTAGTCCCGGCTTAATTTGCAGATTAAGGGTTAATTAACAAAAATTTAAAACATCGGCTGCCGCTCCACGCAAATAAATGCGCACTGGTTCTCCCGAGGCAGGAACCTACTTTCGAGAAAAATATCTCTTGCTGAGCAATGAATAAGGTATGTGAGCAATGTGCGAAGTAATGAAAGACGAATCTACTGTTCACGTGCCAGCCTCAATCCAAAATCGAAACGCTTTTCAACAACCCTGCTGAGAATGCCGATCTGCCCGCAGTGGTACATGGTAGGCTTGATGTTCCAGTCAACGGCTTCAAATTTGGTTGTTGAGATGGGGTGTGGTGTTGGAGTTGGCTCTAACGGATTGTTTAATTCAGCATTCGAAACCGATTGGAGGATAGCTATTGACTTTTGCTGCATCATTTTCAGGTCTTGTAAAAGCGTTTCCGCAGTCGCACGCCCGACTGCTAACTGAGGTGCCGACGCAGTAAACAGATCGCTGTCAGCTAAGATTCGATTCGATCACATCCGGAATGATCCCATTTATCAAGTGGAATTTCGGCGAGAAGCTTATTTACCCATTCATAAGCATTGGAGGTCTGGCGAACTAATGTTTCTATTTCGGTCATTTTGGAAGGTCAGATTTCAATGGTTTTGCAAGATAGGCTTTTTGCCTGTACAGCCAGAAGAGCAGGTCTTCTCTGGAAATTACATACCCCTGCTAAGTACTACTGCACTTGCAATACCCCAACGGTATGCGCTTCCAGCCGGTCGAGGATAACATGATCACGAACAATGTCGAATTTCCGGGCCCAAAATTTCCCAGAGGTGATTAATGCGTCAAAATCACTTTCCTGCATGACATTCGGATGGGGCTTGCCTCCTTCAAAAACGATATATCGCAAATTGTCATTTACTACATGTTCACTGAACGGTGAGTTAAGCACAATGGTTTTGAAAAATGATTCGTCAGGAATAAGGGTTAGCTCGAAAAACTCGACGATGATGGGATTATCTGCTATGAAATCCAGGATGTAGCGAATGCATTCGGTGGTAAGGCACCACCATTGTGAGCCGCCATATGGTGGAAGATCCTTGAAAAAGGGGCGTTCCATGTTACGTTCACGCTGGAACGCGCAAAAAACATTACTTTCATGCATGCCAATCTTATCGACAAACCAGTAGTACTTGATCCTGTCCAGCCCGCCGTTCACCCAGTTCTTGTAAGGTAACTTCCAATAGTTCAGAAACTGCTTTCCCGAATGCTCCTCGAAAAATGAATAGATGGTCTCCTTGGATTGTAACGGGAAGTCTTGTCCGCTAAGCAATACGCAATAACCTTCTCGCCTCCCGGCAAGGGCCGCTTTCATAAGATTCAACGTGGCACTTACCATCGTGAACCCACCCCAACATACAGCAACCCGGTTTTTGATGATCCGGACCCGCTTCGCGGAAGCAAACCGGTGACGCCTGATCTCCCCATACGCCACCCGCTTATCCACGTGGATGTAAATGAAGGCACGATCGTCCAATAGATTGTCAACCAGCCGGTCTACCTGTTCCAGGTTTTTATGAGCCAGTATTAAGTAGTTGATATACATATTGCTAACTGCTTTTATCCATAACAATGCTTCAACCACAGGGAGCTAGAATGCCGCATCCCTGAAAAATCCGTCCTTCGATATGTAAAAGCGCCCGGGTGTTGCCGTCCAGGCGGGAATGGCAAACGACGGCTCTTTTTTTAAGAAGTGGAAATGAAATGAAAGGTACTCACGGCCGGTTTCGGTGTCCCGCAAGGTGCCTTCATCCCATACCAATATTTCCGATAACGCTTCCAGGTCGCCCTGTGCGTCTAACTTGTCCTGTTCGAGCACATGTGAGTCGAAATAGGCACGAATCTGCCCCGTTTCGGCCAGTCTGCATACAACATGTGACATGCTGTCGATCTGCGACTGTGTACGAAGAATGCTTTGACCTGCCAGAAGTTTCCACCACAAAAAGTTGCACTCGTCGAATGCAAAGGAACGGGTACTCAGGAAAATCTGCCGGTAGTCGGCGCTTTTTAGAAACAGCCTGTTGATCTTCCGATTGTTGCGGAACAATGTAAAATGTCCGACCAGGTATTCGCGTTTGGCACTCAGAACGTCGTACCGTGACAAAAGCTCGTTCGGGAAGAAGTTCCGGATATTTCCCAGGACCATATCCACGTCGCAGGTACCCCAGAATACCGAGGTTTTTAGATAATCATCAAAAATGATCCCGAATGCGGGTCTCAGATCACACACCTTATAGGGATTTTCCAGTGATACCGGCATTTCCAACCTGGCAATGGCCAGTGCTTTCAAGTCCGCCAGCGTCATTCTGACAACCTTCACATTCTGTCGCGTTCCTTCGGGCATTGTATCCGAAAAGAACAGGAATGTACAGTCCGGATTGGCATGGCAGCTCTCAAGAAAAAAAGGCATCCAGGCCGGCGGCGGCCCGAAATAGGGTATAATGAATGTAATTTCCTTCTTTTTCAAGATCAAAGTGCTATTGGTTTACCACAACAAGGGCTTCCAGCCCCTCTCCATAATGAAGTACCGGATCACTTCGGCACGAATTGAAGTGAAACCGTCCTTCTTCCAGGAAGCAAACTCATCAAGGCTGTAAGAAGGACGGGTGTTCCCGCTGTCCGAAGGGCTCGTTTGCCGGGGTACAACCGTTCCGATGTCGCCCAGTATCCGGCAGCTGGCTGCGAAATGGATGTCTTCCGCCGTTTCAAATGTGACTGGCCAGACGCCCCAGAAATACCTCAGCCATTCAGTCCTGAAAAAATAGCTGCTACACGGAAAATCGATCTTGGTATCTGCCTCACAGAGGTTAACCGAGTCAACCGTTCGGCTGTCGCCAACAAAATACCGGTTCACATAACCGGGACTTTTGACACGCTCGGGGTAGAAGTCGTCCCGGGGAATGATCCGGCCATTACTGGCCACAATGGCGTGGTGCTGACCGCAGGCCCGTATGCATGTTTCGATCCAGGTCGGCGACGGTACCATGTCATCGTCGAGCACCCAGGTATATTCCGACTTTGCGTGAATACCTATACTAAACCGCGAGAAATATTTAAGGTCCTCGTCCGACTGAAAGAATTTTATTTGTGGGTAATCGTCCAGCACGTCCTTCACATGCACATGCCGCATGCACTGAATCACCCATATATGGGCGGGCGGCGTCGTCTGGGCGAGGATTGCCTCTATCTGCTCGCGAAGATTGTTGCGCTTCCAGACTGTCAGAATAACAGTCACATTCGCATGATTTTCCATATTCTGTCGTGATCAGTTCGCGTTCATACGTCTTTTTTCCGCCTCGTTGCCCAGGCTTTTATTCCTGGCCTGCTTCACTGTTTTCTTTCCAAAATTGTAGGATAAAGACGCCCTCACTCGCTGATTATCGGAATAGTACCGGCTCGAAATGTTCACAGGCCCGTACTCGGTCAGCAATGTGTTAACCTGGGTCCTGAAAATATCCTGAAAAGAGACTTTAAAAGTGACATCTTTTACTACTTCCTTGGTCAGGCTGACCGTTGCCCAGTACAACGCCCTGTTCTGCCAGATCGTGTAGCGGTTGGGGGAGTTATAAGCGAAAAACAGCTCTGTCTTGTAGCCTTTGGGCAGTGAAAAGATGTTTGTGCTGTAAAAAGAAAACCCATAGCCGCCCAGCTTCACACCCGGCACATTACCGATCTCGGACCGTGTCTGTGTACCCGAAATTGTGAGAGAGGTGTTGGTTTGCCACCATTTAACCACTTCCTGTCCCCAGTTGGCCCCTACATATGCGTCGTTTACACTCTTAAGGTTACCCATCGACTGTATATAAATTCGCGTTTCCAGGTCCGCAAACATCACATCCGAGATGAGGTTCTTTGTATGCGTATAATTGGCGTAAAATGATAACCCGCCCATCGTATAGTAGACGTCCAATGTATTAGCGAAGGAAGGTTTCAGCGCCGGATTGCTTTCGGAAATCGTGTAAGGGTCCATCAGCGACCGGTAAGGAACAAGATTGGACAGCGCGGGCCGTGAGATCTTGCGGGTGTAAGAAATATTGAAATTCGATTTATTATCAAACTCTTTGGTGATTCCCAGGCTCGGAAAGAACCCGGAATATCGCCGGTTCAGATTTGAACTCGCCAACTCCTGGCTGGTATACTCAAACCTCACACCTGCTTGTACCGACCAGCCCCCTTTCAGGTCGTTGGTGTAATTACCATATCCGGCGTAGCCAAATTCCTTGTAAACCCCCGAGTTGCTGAAGGCGGGATCGAGTACGTAGAAACCTTCGGTAGCGGTTTCCTGCATCAGCTGGTTGTTGTTGCTGATAGACATATACCGCCCGCCCAGCTCCCAGCGGCCCGCTTTGGAAGGCAGGGTCAGATCAGCCTGCGCAATGAGGCTTCGCTGATCGCCGGGGTTCTGTATCTTAACGGCCGTGGTCGTTCCGATTGCTCCCCCTTCCGCATCCTGGCGCTGGTAGTAAAGATTCTGCACATTGGATTTATCCAAAAAACTCTGCGTCACATTCACCGATAGTTCCTTTCCGGTGCTGTCGAGTTTGCCGGTATAATAGAGGTTCACATCATAAGTCTCCGAATTACCCCGACGGTTCTTGTCCACGTGGAGCAAAGAATCAACCTTGCCGGAAGCGCCAATGAACCGGGTTTCCATATCGGTCAGGTAGCGGCTCCGGCTATGCCCGGTATTGAACCGCAGTCCTACCGACTGTCTGTCGTTCGGTGTGAAATCAATCCCGCTAAATGTCGAAACACCTTTGGTTCTATAAATTACTTCCAGTTCATTCTTCATTGCGCCGCCTGGAAATTTTCTCTCCAAGACCTGGTCTTCAAGTGTATTCTCCACTTTCCCACTTACGGAGGTGAAGAAGTTCCACTTCGGCGTCCGGAAGTTAAGAGAGCCGTCGGGATAAAACCTGCCCATTTGTCCTTGCGAGTGGATCACACTCAAACGCCCGTTTAACCCTGTGCTCAGGCTTTTTTTCGTAATAATGTTAATCACCGCTCCGAACGACGCATCGTATTTGGCAGGCGGGTTGGACATTACCTCTACTTTGAGAATTTCCTCTGCCGAAAAATTCTGTAAAAAATTGGATAATGCACTTTCGCTGGTTTGTCGCCCGTCCACCAGGATCAGTACGTTCCCTTTATTCCCAACTTTAATACCGTTGGACGATGTACGTACCAGGGGCGCATATTTCAGGAGATCTTCCACTTTGTTGCCCTTCGCGATGACGCTGTTCTCCACATTCAGGATCATGCGGTCGCCTTTTTGTTCAACCAGGCTGCGCTGGCCTTTCACGGTTATCTCCCGAAGATCCTGTGCAGTTTCTTCAAGAGCTATACCGGAAAATTCCTGTGCTGGGTTTGCCGCATTAAGCGTGAACCGCTCCGACCACTTCTTCTGAAAACCCATGTATTGTACAGTGACCAGATAGTCGCCCTCCGCAATGTTATCGATCGCAAAAAGGCCCTGATCATCACACATTGCTCCTTTCACAATGCTGGAGTCTTTGCCCGCAACGAGTGCTACGGTGGCATAGGGCGCGACTGCGCTGTTTTTTTCTACGACCTTCCCTTTTACAAGAAATTGCGCTGATAAATGGCCCGACAGGGACATTACAAATGCAGCAATCAGGTATGATTTCCTTTTCATAGCATCCGGATTATGATGATAATACCTTTTTTGATACGCAAAAGAGTTCAGAAAGCGGTTTTGCTGAAATTTTCTTATACCAACCCGCCGAAAATTAAGACGGGATAAAAACCTTCGGTTCGTCGAAACCCGGGCACGTTTCGTCTAAAAAAGACCCGTGCAACACAGCCGTTTCATTACTTCGCTGGTGCTATCATTCATCCTTTCTCCTTCAAACAAGCTGCGCATGAAGGCTATACAAACCTTTTGGACCCCGCCGGATCAACCTGTTCAACACCTTGCGGGGGGATGGCTCGACCCGCGCTACCATTTTATGAGTTGGGCATTGAGTGCCTCGCTCCTCGCCCGCCATTTCGAAAAAGTAGTCTTGCATACGGACATAAACGGCCGCCACATCCTCATCGACGAATTGGCCCTTCCTTACTCGGAGGTACATCTGGTACAGGAGGGACTGGGCAAAAAGTATCCGAAAAAATGGTGGGTAATGCGCAAAATCCTCTCCTATGGCTTGTCTGACGAACCTTTCATCCACGTCGACGGCGACGCTTTTCTCTGGAACGGCCTGCCGGAGTCCACACTTAACATGCCACTAATCGCCCAAAACAGGCAGGATGGCTTTATGTGCTATAATGTGGCCGTCAATCAGTTCAAGGGTGCCGGCATTCCGCTTCCAGGCTTCATCGATCCGTCGCTTGATGCTTACCCGGCCGTCAATATGGGTGTTACCGGAGGTACGGATTATGTTTTCTTTAAAAAATATGCGGATATCGTGGGGACTTTCTACGACCAGCACCTATCCGGTCGGGAAGGCTCCGCGGAAATGACCAATACAGGTTATCTCAACACCCTGATTGAAGAATGCTTCTTTGCATTGCTAGCCGCTTCGGAGAACCTGCCCATTGCCATGCTCATTGATGAAAAAATGGATGGCGGCTATGCTTCTCTGGCCAACTGCCTCAACCAGAATTACCCCGTGACGCATCTGATCGGAGAGAACAAGCAACGCATTTTCTATTGCAAACAGGTGGAGTTCTACCTTCAGAAACTTTTCCCGGATACCTTCCGGCGTGTTGCCTATTTTTTGGAAAAATATAATTTTCGGCAAGCGCCTGTCAAAGATAAATCCACTCCCGACCCGTTCGCACTAAGTAATGCGTTGTGCAAAAACAGCGGAGAGCCTGCCGTTTTTACATTTGAAAACTATCACTCCCTCTCCCGCAAATACCGCAAACAGGGAAAAGAGCAGATCCTGAAAATGAGTCGGTTTGAAATGGAAAAGAGCCGCGCCATCCGCAATTACCTTCGCAACAAGTCGCGGTTTTCGATGCAACAGCAAAACCGTTTCGCCCTGGTGGATCGCCTTATGGCCCTCCCGATCCGTGAACGACTGGACGATACGCTGACCTATAACGAGCATGCGCCTGTTTTCAGGGTAAGATATCCGTCGCAATCGGTAGACAGCCATTGCACGCTGGTTTACGATTTCGATTTCCACTACGAACATATTACGCATCGATCGCTGGACGACCTGAGCCTGCTGATCCTGCTCAACACCGAGCATCCAGTAACTTACCGGACCCTGATCGGGCAGTTCGAGAACAGGACCGGGGCGGATCTAGATGCCGACGCACCAACACCCGCCCTGGTCAACCTGGATCTTAAGATCAAGGAAATGATTTTAATCGGCCTATTGACCTACACTTTCGCACAGAAACCAGCAGAAGCTTGCTAGAAAATCCCGGTAAAAACCTTGTCAAAGACAGACAGATTCTCAGTGATCACCTCGGCTTCCCCGTTGATGACCGCCTGCATAGGAATTTTTTGATTAATGTTGGTCGTCAGACCATTGGTGAGCGCCACTTTTACCCTGTAAAACCGATCAATAGGGATTAATGGCCTGGTGGCTACCTTACCGATCAGAAAACCATATTTGCTTTCCGGAAACTCATTGAGCCGCAGGATTACCTTCTGCCCTCTCCGGAGCTGGCCGGCCCCGTTAATGGGCACATACAGCTCCACATCGTAAGTTGAAAATTCCGGTACTACCATCAGGACCGATGCCCTCGGCATTTCCTCAGTACCTTTGAACATGGCTATCTTTCCATTGGTAGGTGCGGTGTAAAACTGCTTTTTGCCCGTAATGCTGTTGCTTTCAACGAGAATAGTGTCATTCTTCCGCACGACCTCGCCGTCCGATACCTGTGGCAGGTAATCCACGGCTGGATCGGTCTTCATCCACGCGACCCTGAAATATTGTTCTCGGGCATTCAGACTCGCCTTTGCTTTAATTGAGACCGGCAGATAGAGGTATCTGGAAACTCCCAGCACTATCACCAACAGTACAAGGAAAACAGAGATCCCCCATCGGATAACCCAGCTGGGAACCTGACCAATAATTTCCTGGATCTCTTCATTCGGTTGATACTGATCAATTACAGTTGACATAAGATTTTCATTTAAGCTGCGTCCAGTTCTAGTTGATTTTTAACCAGGTTGTAATAATACCCTTTGCTTCTGCACAATTCCTTGTGATTGCCGATCTCCTTAACCTCTCCCCCGTCCAGAACGATAATCTGATCGGCATTCTTGACGGTACTGAGCCGGTGCGCGATCACGATCACAGTGCGACCCTTGAAAAATTTCTCAAGGTTCTCCATAATGACGCGTTCATTATTGGCATCGAGTGCGCTGGTAGCTTCGTCAAAGAACAGGTAACTCGGATCTTTGTACACCGACCTGGCAATAAAAATACGTTGCCGCTGGCCTCCGCTGAGACCGGAACCTGCGCTGCCTACTTTGGTAGAGAAACCAAGCGGCAACTTTCGCACATAATCCTGGATATTGGCGGTCAGCACGGCTTCCAGCAAACGGTTTTCATTGATCCTGTGCCCGTCTACGGCAATATTCTTGGCGAGGGTATCCGAAAAAATAAACCCGTCCTGCATCACCGTCCCGCATCGGTTCCGCCAGCTACTGGCCTGAATGTCGGTCATTTCAATACCGTCGACGAGTATTTCGCCCTCCTGCGGCGGGTAGAATTTCAGAAGCAGTTTGAGTAATGTCGTTTTACCGCTTCCGCTGGCGCCCACGATGGCGGTCACCTTCCCTTTTGGAATGTGGATATTTATATTTTTGAGAACCCAGGGGACATGCGGGCTGCCGTACCTGAATGAAAGGTTGCGGATCGTAATACCCTCGTCGAAGCCAGTCAACATGCTGTTGAACCGTAGGTCGGCAACGGCCTCCTGCAATTCCCTCTCGCTGTAATCTGCAATCTCGCTCCGCTTACCAAACATATACTCCTCGTTCAGCTCTTCATCGGGTTTGTTGTGAATCTCGCTCAACCGGTCGAGGCTCATTTTTGAGTCCTGAACGCTTTTGATGAACTCGATGATCTGCCCTAACGGACCGTTCAGCTGCCCTATAATGTAGGAGATACTGAGCATGACCCCAAGTGATATCTCGTTGTTGATCACCTGAGTAGCCGAAATGTAGGTGACGATGATGTTTTTGAGCTGGGTGAAAAATGAAGATCCGATTTCCTGGTATTGTTCCAAGCTCAGGCTCTTCACATTTACTTTGAAAAGCTTCGCCTGGATGCGCTCCCATTCCCATCGGCGTGCGCGCTCACAATTGTTCAGTTTAATCTCCTGCATGCCGGTGATGAGCTCAAATATGCTGCTCTGGTTTTCACGCATGCTCTGGAACCGTTTGTAATCGAGGTCGCGGCGTTGTTTGAGGAACAGGAAAACCCAGGCAAACGAAAGAATACTCCCGATCAGGAATACCAGCAGCAGTTCCACACTGTAAAAAGCCAGTACCCCTGAAAAGATGATGATATTCAGGACAGAAAATAGCGTGTTGATAGTCGTACTGGTTAGGAAAGTTTCGATCCGGTGGTGGTCAGCAAGCCGCTGGGTGATATCACCCACATTTTTGCTCTCAAAAAAACTGATCGGCAACTTCATAAGCTTGATCAGAAAGTGCGAGATGATACTGAGGCTAATCCTTGTATTAATATGCAGCAAGATCCAGTTCCGTATCATATCGACGCTTACCCCGCCGAGAAAAAGCATCAGCTGGGCGATCAGGATCAGGTGAATGAGGCTGATATTGTGCTGGTGTATCCCGTAATCGACCAGCGATTGCGTTAGAAACGGAAATATCAGGCTCACAATGCTCCCGAAGACCATTCCGAGGCATACCTGCGTCAGGTACTTTTTATAGGGGGACAGGTACTGAAACAGAAATCCGAAACCCGTATTGGGCTTCCGGTCACCTTCTGCCTCTATATGATGAAATTCGGGGGTAGGTTCGAGGAGCAACGCTACGCCGACTTCCCTTGCGGGGTCGCCCGCCCAGCAGCGCAGGAACACTTCCCGGTCCAGGGCAATCAGTCCGTGCCCGGGATCGGCGATAATATAGCGATCCTCAAATTTCCGTTTGCTGAATGAAAACTGTCTTTTTACATCGTATAGCACCACATAGTGCTCCTGGTTCCAATGCAGAATACAGGGATAAGGCGCCTCATTGCTCAATTTCTGGCAATTGATCCTTACCATCAAGGTCTTGAAGCCGATCTTCTCGGCAGCGAGACTCAGGTTGGCCAGGCTCACACCCGATCGGGAGACAAATGCATTGGACCTCAAATAGTCAATGGAATAGTCCTTCCCGAAATATGCCGTCACCATTTTAAGACATGTGGGGCCACAGTCCATAAAATCCAGCTGTGCAAAAAACTTGTATTTATTTCCAGCCATGTCCGTCGTTAATTTACAATATTGATACTTTTCAAAGCGTCCGCATAGGACGTCCGCACCAAACCAGCGCCATCAATCGTCGCGGACGACAAATGGTCGAGCAACACGTTTTGTACATGTGTCAGCAGCTTCATCAAGTCATAGCAATAGACCGACGCGTTTGCGAATTTCTTTTCCGCGCTGAATCTATGCGCCAGATGCCCGCCTCCGCATACCTGCCTCACCCTGCATTTACGGCACATATCCGGTAAAATGCGGTGGCTCTGCCGGTGCAATTTTACTAACGGTGACTCATATACCTCACTAAAATCATGATCTGCCACATCCATGCCTTCCTTCGTAAAACCGTCCCCGCATGCTTTCAGGTAGTCTGATGCTTCGATGCCGCCGTCCGTCTCCACAATGAGGTAACGGTTCTCTTCCTGTCCAATACTTTCGAAGCCGGTATCAATACCGAGGATCATGAATACAAGTTGATTAAGGAATCGAATCCGCGGCTTAGCACTACTTTGATCAGCAAACCAACAATTGAAAAGTTTGATCCACCAATCACCGTACGGTGTATAAGCGTGCGTGGAAACCCGTTCTGTGTATAATGGCGGCGGCCTGTCGTGGTGGTAATCCGGCCACAAGAAGTCCAGATACCGGATGCCGAGGCCGCGAAAATACGCATACAGCTCATTCGGGTCCGAGTTGGCATCCATCACCGCCAATATACCGAGCCGACAGTCGGCGACTCGGGCAGCCTCTAATCCCGCCACCGTCCGGGTGTGGGTACCAAGTTGCCGGTGATCTTTACGGAACCTGTCGTGCCAGTGCGCCGGACCATCCAGGCTGATACCGATGTGAAATGAAAGATCGTTGAGCAATACACACCAGGCTGCATCAAGCAGCACGCCGTTGGTCTGGACACCAAATTTCAGTTTGACCCTGGAACCCAATGCGGCCCGCGCCTTCTCGACAAATGTCCTGAAAAATGCCTTCCCTGCCAGGAGCGGCTCTCCCCCGTGGAGGATGAATTCGAATTCCGTGAGCTTGAACTCGTCACAATGCCTGGCTACCCGTGCCATCAACTGATCGACCTGAATATCGGCCATTACCTTAGGCAACAGGAGATAACTTTCGTCACCCATCTGGTACATATAGCAATAGGAGCAGTTGATGTTACAACGGCTCGCTATCTTGACTACCACGCCGCTCAGGCCTTTTTGGGTGGGCATAATTCATCCAGGTTAACAATCAGGACATTTCGTTTTCATTGAAGCTTTTCCTTGTCATCGTCGTTAGTTTTACCGCCGCCAAACTGCAACCAGCCTCCCTGGACATCATCGCCATCGATCTGGTCTTTCCCGTCTTCTTTCAGTTCGTCGAGCGACTTTCTGGTGCTTTTCTTATCTAGTTTGCTAATAGAAAATCTGTCTTTCTTTTTCATGATTAAAAAGCATTTTAGTGATTGTTTAGTCCCAGATTTTCAAGCAGGTTACCCGAGCGGACGTTGGCTCTGCCGGTAGTCGTTTCGTAAAAGCCGGGCATGTAGGGGCGGTCACCGCCTCTGAGTTCTTCTCCGCCGTCTTTTGTTAGAATTTCAAAATCCGGCGTCTGGGCGGTCTCATTTCCCTCAAGGAGTTCCATCCAAAACTGGTCAAAGTTCTTTCTCATAGCAATTGTGTTTTGTAAAACGTGATGTACAAATGTGCCCGGTCCGCAAGGGTATTCACAGCTTTATCGACGAATCTATCCTATTATTCGACCATGCAGCCGTGAAGGACCATTCCAGGTTTTTCTTAAGTGAACCAGGAATGGTCTGTACGGATCTGTTCCTAGTTGTAGGACTACTAATTGGGGTTGTTTAATTGCTTAGAGCTGTGAGTGCTTTGCACAGGATACTAGTAGCGATAGTGGTCTCCGAATCGGTCATATTCCTTGTGGCTTCATCTGATGCGAATCCGACCAGACGCGCCACTGTAAATTTTTTAAGAAACATTTTTGCCGAATTCGCCGAAGTAGAAGATTGATTTTTCATGTCGTATGTTAATTGGTTTGATTTACGACATGAAGTAAGACAAGAAAAAACATAATTTTTCTCTTTTTATACCAATATGAGCTAACGGTCGACCAAAGCCCCAAAAGGATCGCGGCGGCTATTTTAATGGCAATTTGATCGATACTTTATACTCCTCGGGGGTAGTTGTCTTTTCTACCAGATGGTTATCTGGATAGTACATTTCGAGCCGTTTTTTCAGGTTCACCAGTCCTATTCCACCCGATGTTTCCCGGTTTGCGTTCCGCATGGCAGGCACGTTGGGCTTGCTGTTAGCAATGCTGAATTCCAGTCGTTCGGGCGTGACGCCGATGTGAATGTTCACGTAGGAGTTATGTCGTGTAGCGTGCACCCCATGCTTGAATGCATTCTCCACCAGCGTGATCAGCAGGAATGTAGGGATTTCATGCGCGTCATCAATCTCCCCGTCCTGCACTAGGCTAATTTTGCATCGGCGTGTACTGCGGATTGATTCCAGTTCTGCATAATGCTTGATATACTGAATCTCCTTGTCGAGCTTGATAAACTCATCATTGGCCTCGTACAATGCAAAACGTAAAATCTCCGACGCCTTCTGAAGGTACTCGGCCGCGTCCTCCGCCACCGGCAGGATCTTCGCATAGGCTGCATTGAGAACATTGAACACAAAGTGAGGATTGATCTGCGATTTTAGCACCTTTAATTCCATTGCCAGTGCTTCGTTTTGCAACTTCTGGCGCAGAATGTTTTCTATCGCCGCATACTTGGCAACCTTGAAAGCCGCAGGAAGCAGGAGTAGCTCCATTTCGGAAATGTCGTAGGCAAATACCAGCCAGGACCGCGGATTAAAAATTTGAAAAGGGGACAGGTACATTCCTGCGACTACCTGAAACCGGTCAGGCATGTTTTTCAAGTCAAATGCATAGTCGACCAACAAAAAAAGTAAGCCTGAGAGCAAATGCTTCACTACAACGATCGTCAACAGCAGGACTACGGCCAGGGTTACGCCTTTCAGATACTTTCGGAGCAAGTTAAAAAGCGCTACACAGAGGTAGTATTCAGGAATGACTTTCGAGAAATACAGGAAGCTCGACACAGTAACGCGGGGGTCGGAAAGCTGGGAAGCCAGTGTTGGGATGGCATAGGCATAATGTAGCAAAAGGAACAGTACCCAGAAGCACACATGATAGAAAACCCGCAACGCAGGGGTACGCGGGAAAAGTAATCTGGCTACGAAGGAATTATCGCTATCGTTTCTATCCATCCAATGAATTTTACTTTTCTGTCAGTTGCCTGAACACTTCATCCCTGGTCGGAGAAACCGCAATAGATACTTTCATGCCATTCAGCATCGTAATCATATTGCCTTCTATCACCTTTATGCTGTTCCTGTTCACAATATAGGATCGATGTGTTCTAACAAACGTCGGCGACGGGAGCCGGGCCATCATGGAAGCCATCGATGCCAGCGTCACCAGCACGCCGGCGGTATGGTATACCTTCACATAATCTTTCAACCCCTCTATGAAATAAATATCCTTGAACCAGACACAATACATTTTTCGGTCTGCGCGAATCCACATGTATTCGTCCTGGGCACCGTTTTCAGGTTTCTTGTCTGATACTGGCAATGCAGCCATATCTTCAAGTAGCGGATTCGCCAGAGCCGGATCGATATCAGCCAAACCCGCCGATTCGACGCTCGTCCTGGGCTTACCGTCATAAGCCTGTGCCCCGGTCACCAGCCTGCGTGCCTTGGTGACCGCTTTTAAAAACCGGTCAAAACCAATGGGCTTAAGAAGGAATGAGGTTACGTCGAAAGTGAAGCCGTCAACAGCATATTCGGGATAGGCGGTGGTCATAATCACTTGCGACTGCGGGGCATTTACAATGTTCAGCAAATCTAGGCCCGACAGCTCGGGCATGTTTACATCCAGAAAAATAATATCAGGCAGACGCTCCGGAATCACTTCCAGCGCTTCAACCGCATTGTAGCAGCTTCCCGCGTAGGTAAGCCACGGGATTTTAGCGATCAAAAACTTCAGTACTTCGTGGGCCGGCTCCTCGTCATCAATGATCAGACAACTTATTTTTCGGGTGGTCGTAGTTGGAGTCATCGGGGAACTGCTGGTTATTATGCTTGTTAAGGACCGCTGATTCATCCTGCGTTGAGGAGTCTGACAAGTAACCGAACATCCGGTTACATCCGACAAACAAATATGAGCATTCTCATTTAATTTATCACATTAGTTCTGTACAGTCACCATTTTTTTATCTGGGTTTTTTGCCCTCGCGAGGGTGGATTCGTAATATTTTTTTAGGTAGTGGTACACCACTAGTTCATGTACGCGCTGTTTGGAAACGAAAAGCCGGTTCAGGAACATGTGTATCAAACTCGCGGCGAGGCTGTTCCTGCTTATTTCCAGATCGGGCAGCAAGGCATCCATCACCGGTTTGATCCGAGCGGAGCGTTCGTTCAGAATAATAACGGCTTCCTCTATATCATTGGCTGCGTCGTCGGCCGCATTCAAAAAGCTCGCGATGTCTTTTGTATGGACCCGGTACTTGTTGTTGAGTTGTACCGTAAGCTGAGTATTACCGTTGAACTCATTGAAAAACCGGTCCTGCAGAGCGTCCATCAACGCTTTTCTCTCCGGAAGCGTGAAATACATGTCATCCAGGAGCGTATGCACGCAGCGCAGACCGATCAACCAACGGTACCGTTCCCCCTCATCACCTCCAAGTAAGTCGAGCAGGTCGACAGTAGCGACGCTATCTGCAAAAAAGACCGATTCGATGCCAGGAAATGAGTGCTGTCCATAGCGTTCCAGCTCTCTTTTGTAGGTATCTATCTGCAATTTCAGCACGATACCATCCTCCAGGAGTGGGTGCAGCAATTGATTGAGCTCATGAAGGACTTCGTTCCAGAACCCCGGCCTGCTGCCATGGTAAAACCGGATCCTCAAATGTTCATCTGGATCGGCATAGCGGAGATAGAACCATTTTTCAATAATGCCCTTTTCTAAAAGCCGCTCGGTAAACGGCTTAATCGTTGAGGTCAGCAAGCGGTCGGCGGTTTTTGTCCCGGCGTAGATTTTGATATATAACCATTCACTCCCAACCATAAACAGCCTGCGGACCCGATCGGGCTGTTGCGCAGCAGGAACGATGGATTCCTTCTTGTCTTTTTTCTGCAAAAGCGGGATAAGTAATTCGTTGACATACCCGCGACCAGCTACATTCAGCATCGTCTGTCCGGAACTGTCCAGTCCTGGGCTATCCACAAACTCGGAAATGGTGATCTTGCCGTATTTGCGCATCGCATCGCAAAGGATCTGTACCGAAATTTCCGACTCACCGTCGATGAGCAACTCATTGTCGCCCTGTCGGAGGCATACCCATTGCGGAATACCCAGCGCATTCCGGAGCTGCTGCCATTCCTGAACGTAAGCGGGCTCCTTGATGAGCAAGGCGGCAAAATCACCTTTTTCCAGGTTCCAAGTGGCTTTACTCAGTATCCAGTGCTTGTACTGCACACGTGGTAAAAATGGATTATTCCCCAGGAAACTCCAGTTCCAGTTGAAGTACTGGTTTCCGTGCTGATAGGCCAGATCGCATAAAAACCGGTAAACAGGAAGTCCGGCGGCAAAGTTATGGGCATTAGTCAGTCGTGGGTAAACGCGCTTGTTGAGTCTTTTAGAGCGTAGTACAATCTCTTTCCCACCTGGCACCGACACCATCAGGTCTTCGGGCAAAATCTGGTTTTCGGCAGGTAGCGAGGAACCGGCCAGGTAAGGGATCTCATATTCCCGGAAATGCGGACGCATCAGCACATTACCGACACGAGCCTCGGGCAAATGCGCGATTTCCGCAAAAATGGCGTCCGGATCGAGCATTTCCTCCTCCCGTGAGGCCGCTCTGGTCAATTCGGTCAATGCAGGATTTCCGTGGCAAAATCGGCCGATCAATTTTAGGCCGGAAGGTCCACCCATCGCGTGGAATGCGAACTGGAAATCGCCTGCATCCATCGCCTGTTGTGAGGGAGCGATCAGGCTTCCGAACAAGTAAAAGCTATCGGGCAGTGGATTTAAGACCGGCATCTCTTTTCGTAATGCATTTAGCATCTGGTCGGTCAGATGTACGCAGCTGCTCTTTTCGGCCATAGCATTCTGATAGATCTTTTCCTTGAACTTCACCACTGGTGTCCATTCGGTCTGCCCAGGTTTTGACACCGACGGCAGGTACATTTCATCTAGCAGCGGCAGGTTGTCGGCCTTCCCGGCCGTAATGTGTCCGTAACCCAGTCCGGCTTCATTATCGAGAGCCACGAGCAGCGGCACCTCCCGCTCTTCAAAGCGATCATAGAATGCCCTCCGGAACTGATCCGTCTCCGGAAACTGGTTTCGGTAGCCCAGGCAGGAAATATTGGTGAATTCTTTGGTCAGCGTGTCTACCACCTGCTCGCTGAGCACGCAGGATTCGGTTTGGTAGAAAAGGTCGGTCTGCACGAGGTCCTTACTGCCCGTAGTAACAAAATGCTCTGATATAATAGACTCGATCTGCTTGTATTTTGCAACACCGCCCTCCTGACATTGCAGCAGGTCATCAATTTCACGAAGATGACGTGTATCCTCCTCCGTTCCATTCAGACCTTCCAGCTTTTTGACGATCACTTTGAAAAACTCATCCCCGGTAACGGTCGCATCCATTTCGCTCACCAAGATCTGAGCTTCAACAATGGTATCAATATATTGGGCCGCTTCATCCGGTGTAATGTCCGGTGCTATGAGGCTATCAGCCAATTGTGCTACCGTCGCCCCGTCCCTGGCGAGTTCCAGCACTGTATCAAGGTATTCATTGGACTCGACGGCAGCCAGCACATATTGCCTTTTTTTATTTTTGACGGTCCCTTCCACATACCGGTAGGTGGTCCCGACTTTATATAAGCTGTTGTTTGGATAAAACTGTAATTGACTGTAGATGTAGCTCTTGCGTAGCAGACCTGAGACCATTTCCGCAACATAGTTCATATCCAGACGTGAGTGTGTATAGTACGGATCGTCCTTACTGAAGGTGATTCCTGTTGTCGGCCCCAGTTCACCCAAAGCGCATCCGGCAAAGAGACCATAAGGCGTGCTTCTGGACGTCATCCTCACCAGGTATTTGTACAACGACTTCATAAGCTTGTCCACGCCCGTCTTGACCCTGCCTTCCAGGAGCCCTGTAAATGAATCGTAAAGTTCCGGAGATGCAATATAAATGGCTTCCAGGATGGCAGGTTGTGAAATGAAACTGATCATTTCCTGCTCGAAAAGTTCCGGGTGCCCATTGATCTTTTTGTGAAACGCCTGAAAGACATCAAGGGATAGTTGTGGGCGCCTTAATAAAAAAAAGCCCTGAGAGGATATACGCATCATGCTTTGGATTGGACAGGTGAAACTCGTAACATCTTCAATTAAGAAACCGGAGTACAAATTGCCACTCCGGTTTCTTTTGCAAAATTGCCTTTAATTGGCACACGACGTGTAGGTGCTGGTACGTCCCTCGCCGCAGCAGCTGGGCCCGTTGTCTCCACCGTTCGTAGCGCCGCCCTCAATTTCTTGGGTCTGATCTAATGACAGCTGTTCTATGTCCAGTCGCGCA
Source organism: Dyadobacter crusticola DSM 16708 (assembly GCF_000701505.1). Classification (GTDB taxonomy): domain Bacteria; phylum Bacteroidota; class Bacteroidia; order Cytophagales; family Spirosomataceae; genus Dyadobacter; species Dyadobacter crusticola. The sequence goes on from NZ_JNJB01000019.1 coordinate 43,382, forward strand.
ATTGTTTCTTTGTCAAATGATAGTTTCGATGTTAAGTCTCTTTTTTTCATGATTGGATCAGTGTTAAGGTAATCTGGATGAAAATTTATTTGGCACAGGAGGTGTAGGTAGAGGTGTTGCCTATCCCGCAGCAGCTTGCGCCATTATCGCCGGCGCCCGTCGCACCGCCTTCTACTTCCTGTGTTTGTTCAGATGACAATTGTTCTTCGTTCAATCGGGCAATTGTCTCTTTATCAAGAGACAGCTTCGAGTTGGTTGTTTTTTTCTTCATGATCCTGATGGAATTGAAAGTGATTAATAAACAAAGGGATTAGCGCGTAAACCGAGCTAATCCCGACCCATTGATTAGCCTGCGCATGAAGTGTAGGTAGATGTTTTCCCGATACCACAGCAGCTTGGTCCGTTGTCTCCGCCCGCTGTGGCACCGCCTTCCAGTTCCTGAGTTTGCTCGTTCGAGAGTTGTTCCTCATTAAGACGTGCGATTGTTTCTTTGTCCAATGAAAGCTTTGATACTTCTGATTTCCTTTTCATAAAAAATAAATAGTTAATGTGAATAAATGAAACATGACGTTCTAATTGGGCCCGAACGAAATCCCTACAAACATGGGGGAAGGAATGGCCGTACCTCATATTATTTATACGAATCGTTATATATTATCGACGTATGTCCATTGTCCGGAAACGTGACGCTTTTTATCTACCAAATGGCTCGTCTTTGATTTTTCAAAACTCGTCTATCATTTTCGAAGGATACGGCCGTGCGGGGTACCAAGGACAAAAAAAGCACCGGCCTTTGATAAAGCCGGTGCTCTCCCATGCGTACCTGCTGGCTCAGGCGCAGGAAGTATACTTATATGGCCCACAGCAGGTAGGACCTTCAACAGTAGTGGTAGCCGCACCACCAAATACTTCCCGGCTGTTATCGGCAGAAAGCACATCGATGCTCAGGCGGGCGATGGTGTCCTTGTCCAGTACCAGTTTGACAGACTCTCTTTTCTTTTTCATTATTGTATGTATTTAAAGGTTAAACCATGCGACAAACGCTGCTTGCCGCGATTGACCTGCGATATTTTCCAGGAAATGCCGGTGCGCTAAACTATCTATACCAAAATCTGATTTCCATCGACCATGCCCCTCCCCTAACCATGCTGCGGCGCATTCCGGATTCGTCGAGATAATGCCGGGGTTAGTCTATAATTGTCTTCCCGTGCCTGTGTGCATGGACACCTTTGTGCATTCACTAAAATAGAATGGCAATGACGTTATCAGGCACATCAGGACTTTCAGTTGAACTAGCCACTGGCAAGATCAGTGAGATCTGCGACACCGTCAGCACACACCAGGAACAACTCACCAGCTTCGGATTTTCAAGAGGCTATCTCGGCGTTTCTGTTTTCAATTACCTGTACGCCCTCCATTCCGGCGATCAAAATTACGTGGTTAAAGCCAGGCGTTCCTTCGACCAGGCCTGCGACATGATCGACGGTGATCCGGATAAAAGCTATCCCCAGGATTTTGCCGAACTCGGGGCCGTGGTGCATTACCTGTACGAGGCGAAGGTGATTGACCTGGAACCCAATGTTTTTCTCGGCGATGTAGACACCATTTTACTCCACAAGATGCGCTTTGAGCTCAGTCAGAGGAACATAGGCGGCTTCGTCAATGGCGCATTGGGTTATGGCCTCTATTTCCTCCAGCGATGCCGTTACGACTACGAACAGTTCCAACCCATTGTGGCCGAACTCATTCAGGGCATTCTTCAATGCGCAGTACATGTCCAGAACGGCTGTTACTGGATATCAAGACTGATGCCGAAAAAGGAAACCACCTATCTCAGCATGCCTCACGGGTCGGCAGCTATTTTACTGTTTTTTGCTAAAGCGGTTGAAATGAACCTGTTTTCTGCCGACGCGCTCCGCGATATTACCCGTAAAGCCATTGTCTATCTCAAAGCACACGAAACACACGATAAGCATTACCACTTCATCGACATCGTCCAGGAGCCGAATAAAAGCCGCTTGGCGCTGTGCTATGGGGATATGGGAATCGGGTATATGCTCCTCCGGGCAGGTATGGCATTCCGCAACGAAACATGGCGCCAGGAAGGACTCACGTTGCTCAGGAATTGCGCGACGCGGAGAAGCCAGCCGGAAACCGGCGTACTGGACGCCAGTATCCTTTTTGGCGCTACTGGTCTCGCACTGATGTTTGATCGCATCGCGCAAATCACCGGCGAAAGCGTAATGACCGAAGCGGCTGAGTTCTGGTATAATGAAATCCTGAAATGCGGAAATGCAGAGGACGGTTATGCAGGCTTCAAAGCTGCTTACAACCAATGGCATACCCATACCAACCTGGCTTTCAGTGAGGGCGTCATTGGCGTCGGGTGCGGGCTGATCAAAGGCGTAAATCCGGGAAAGGTAAACTTTGACGACCTGATCTGGCTTTTCTAACCTCACATACATTCCAACCATGCAAACCATCCAGGAAGATAAGCTCACGAGCCGCATCAAGGACCAAATTCCGGCACTTACCGCACTGATCACCGAAAACCCCACGCCCAATGCCAACGTGTCCAGGGGCGAGCTCGGTACGATCCTCTATTTTTTCTACCTCTCCCGTGCAACAGGCGAAGAACATTGGAGAACGGAGGGCTTTATCCGGCTGCAAGAAATGCTGAAACGGATCACGGACAATTCAGTTGCGGAGATGATGAACCCCACCCTCGCCAGCGGGCTCTCGGGCCTGGGTATGGCACTGGAAGTGCTGATCAATGAGGGATTTATTGCCGATCAGTATGTTGATTTCCTTGATCGTTTGGATCAGTATGTTTTTGAGCATTCCCATAAAAAGATCTTGAAGGGCAATACGGATTTCCTGCATGGAGGTACGGGAGGATTTCACTACCTCTACTACCGCCTTGAACGTAATCCCCATGTTCACGCCTACCTTGTCCAATACGTTCGCAGCCTGCCCGATATCACGCAACCGTTCGGCGAGGGTGCTTTCTTCCGCAACGCTTACATCGCCAACATATCCCGACCCGGAGAGGTTAACCTGGGACTTTCGCATGGAATGGCCGCGACGATCCTGGTCCTGCTAAATCTTTACGAAGCTGGAATCGAAAAGGAGCTTACAGAGTCGCTCATCCGCAAATACATCGGATTTATTATCCACCACAAAAATACAGGGGAATACGAGCCGGGAAAACACGCCATGTTCCCCAATACCGTCATTGTGAACGATCAGGGGCAAAGCGAACCTGACGGCGGAAGTTATCAGGGTGGCTTGCGCTGGTGCTATGGCGACATGAACGTAAGCCATTTACTATACAAAGCCTCCGCATTACTTGATGAACCGCATTGGTATGACCTCGCCACCGAAACGGGGCTGGCAAGCCTCGCCATCACTGATTTTACCCATGCCCGGTGCCACGGTTCGCTGTTCTGTCACGGCGCCACGGGTATTGCCCATTATTACGATTACCTGGGGCGTATCTCGGGATTGGACGACTACCGGTCGGGGTATCGATATTGGATGAAAGCCGCCTTTGCAGAATTTGAGAGAGAAAGGGCCGCAGGCTTGTATACCGACATTTCGAGCTTTTTCCTGGAAGGATCGGTCGGCTCGGGGCTGGTACTCATGAATGCGTTGCTGGATGAACCCGGCTATTGGGAAAAAATATGGTTACTATCTTAAGTTATCGTCATATGAAAAAGCCAACCTGTGGAATTTTAGATTTCGGCTTCCGTGAGAACGGACTGAACAGCCTGCTCAAACTGGACGACGTCGTCAACTCGGCGGCCACGGCCGAAGCGCTTGGATTTTCCAGATACTGGATCAGTGAGCACCACTTTTCCCAGAAGTCACTGGCGTGGTCAAATCCGCAGGCCGTGTTGCCGGTACTCGCCTCTTCCACCAAAAAGATTCGGGTCGGCGTGGCTGGGGTACTGCTGAACCTGTATTCGCCGTATCATGTCGCTACTTTTTTCAAGATGCTCAACAACATCTATGGGAACCGCATTGACCTGGGTGTGGCCAATGGGAAACCGAGCACCCACGCCATCAAGTATGCGACGGGCGACGAACACCTGGGAAAAAGTGAGGTTTTCGAAGAAAAATTCGCAGCCCTCATGCATTACCTGCGCGATGACGACGATCTCTATCAGGACGGGAAAGGTGTGGTAGTGCCCCCTTACAAAGGCAATGTGCCGGATGTATGGGCACTTTCGAGCTCTGCGTACCGTAGTAATGAGCGCATTATCAAACTCAGGATCAACGTTTCCAGATCTATTTGCCACGAATACGCCGAGCAAGGTTTTGCCAAGGACCGCCTTATCCGGCTTAGAGAGGATTATTTCGAGGCAAATGGACAGTACCCCAAAACCAATCTGGTGGTAGGTTTCATTTGCGACAAAACCATGCAAAAAGCCAGGCGTACCGCCGAAAAGTTTAAGTCAGCCGGCCCCTGCCTGAACCTGGTGGGTTGTCCCACATATTTCCAGGAGAAAATAGCAGAGTACCAGGAAGAATATGGCGTGGATGAATTCATACTTTACAATTACAGTGTGGATTCGCGCGAAAGAAACCTCGCCATGAAACTGATCAGTAAGGCCCTTCAAATGGCTGCCTAACCCCATCAAACAACAAGTTCTATGAAAGCAATAAGAATAGGGCTGATCGATTTCGGGCAGCGTTCATCTCACCTGAACAGCATGCTGAAGTTACAGGATATGATCGACTACGCCGTAACCGGCGAGGAAATGGGATTCGATAAGTTCTGGCTGGGCGAGCACCATATGCCCAAACCGGCATTGACCTACAATAATCCCACGAACCTGGTACCAATCCTGGCAACCTATACGAAAAAAATGAGCATAGGAACTGCTGGAACGCTGATTTGCATTCACAATCCCTACCATGTTGCCTCCTCTTATAAATTGTACAACAGCATTTTTCCAAACCGCATCGAGCTGGGCTTCGCCAATGGCATGCCCTACCAGGCTGTGGCGATGCATTCGACCGGTAAGCCCAATGAAGAGGCATATAAAGAGTTTGAGCAGAAGGTGAACGAAACTGTTACCCTCCTGAGAAAAGAGGAAGAACTCTTTCATAACGAAGGCGTAGTGCTTCCTCCCTACAAAGGTTTCTTGCCGGAACTCTGGACGCTGGGCAGCTCGGCCAACAGTTTCAAGCGCGCGCTGGCATTGGGTACCAACCTTTGCATCTGGGCCAGCCGGGAATTTAAATCCGAACAAAAAGATCAGCTCGATGCATTTCAGCAGCAGTTTTTTGAGCTCCATGGCCGTAGTCCGCAGATACGGTCGGTTGTAATCGGGATATGCCATCCTTCGGCCAGAACAGCTGCCAAAATTGCCCGGGAACAACAGGATGAAGATAAAATGCCGCATGGCGACGTACACTCCTTCCACGACTTCATTCAGGAATATCGCCGCTTTTTCAACCTTCACGACTTTATGTTTTTCAATGGCATCCTGGATCCGAAATATCGGATGCAGGGCGCAGAAAAGTTGAAACAAATGCTAGCGAATAATTAACTTCTTCAATATAAAGCAATATGACAGCTCGGTGTGTGGTCTTTGCCTGTTTTCTGTTCGCGTGCACTCAGGCATTCGCCCAGCAAAGGATGGTAGCCGGCCGGGTTACCTCCATTGAAAACGGTGCACCCATACCGGGGGTGAGTGTATGGGTAAAAGGCTTGACACTCGGTACAGTAACTGATTCTTTGGGAAGATACAGCATTCTGCTGCCCGGTGCAGCGCCTGCCACCCTGGTATTCAGGGGCATCGGCCTAGCTACGAAGGAGCAGGAAGCAACAGGGACTCAGGAAGATGTTCAGCTGATCCATGGTGGAGTAGCATTGGATGAAGTGGTGGTAAATGGTTACCATACTGCTTCCCGCGACAAGACCAACGGTTCCTACGCCGTTGTCCAAGGTAAGACCATCGAAAATACCCCGTTCATCTCTCTGGACAAAGCCTTGCAGGGCCTGGTTCCGGGTTTACAGTCCGTTGGCAGCTCCGGGCAGCCGGGTTCTCTGCAAAGCGTCCGCATTCGGGGAAACGGGTCCCTGCAAGCCTCTGCGGATCCTTTGTATGTGGTCAATGGGATCGCCGTTAATGCAGGATCGCTAAAACGCAACGCACCCGGTGCCAATGCTCTCTCCGGCATTGCTGCCAACGATATCGAAAGTATTACGATCCTGAAAGACGCAGGAGCCGCTTCCGTATACGGTTCCCGCGCTGCCAACGGGGTGGTTGTGGTTGTTTTGAAAAGTGGCCGACCAGGCCGTACTTCTTTCCGGTTTGAAAGCGAGTTCGGTTGGGTAGGGCGCGCCTACGAAAACCCCGCCAATCGTCCGCTCAACACAGGCGAATGGCGTGAACTCACCGCCGAGGGCGTTCGCAACCGTTTCCCCGAGCGCTACCCGGATATGCCGTCGGCCTTACGGTATGTGGAAGAATCCATGGGTATCAACCCGCAGGTAAACACCTCATGGCTCAAAGAAGTTACCCGGACTGGAAACAGCCGCCAGCATCATTTTTCAGTGAGCGGTGGGGACGAGAAGACGCGTTTTTATATCAGCGCTAGCCATCTCTCCCAAACTGGAAATGTCATCACGAGCAGTTTTAACAGGACTACCGGCCTGGTCACTCTGGATCATCGGGCGGGCAAAAAGCTGTCGTTGAAGACCTCGCTCCTTGTGGGGCATACCAGCCAACACGGCCCCGACAATGGCGGCGCATTTTCCAATCCTGTGCTGGCCGCCTATTTTTTGCGTCCTTCCCTTTCACCTAGCGCCCCCGACGGTTCGCCCAATATCTCCGCACCAGACTTCCCCGATGGCGGTTTGTATAATCCGGTAGCAATTGCAGCAATGGATAGCCGGAAGACCGGTCAGCTTAAAGGCATTGGCTCGCTTGCCGCTGATTACACCATTTTACGTCATTTTAAAGTCACCTCCCGTATTGGTATCGACTACCACACCCTCGAAGAAGACAGTTATAATAACCCGCTGTATGGCGACGCCATTCTCGAAAAAGGACTTTCAGCAAGGGGATATGGACGGTATTTTAATTGGGTATGGACGAATTTGGCAGAATATAACCGGAATTTTGCAGATCGTACCTTCTCACTGCGGTTGACCGGCGGTTACGAAGCGCAGAAATCCACTTACTATTTCAATCACGCCTCGACATATGGCCTTCCTACCAACCAGCAAATTCAGGTCCCCTCGGCCGGAACGGTCCCGGCCACGGTAGAAGGTGGTAACAGCGATTACGCATTCCTGTCCGCGTTGGGGCTGATGGACTTATTGTACCGGAACAAATGGCAACTATCAGCTAGCTTCCGACGCGACGGCTCGTCCCGGTTCGGGGATGGTCACCGGTATGGTAACTTCTGGTCGGTGGGGCTCTCCTGGCATGTAGACAGGGAGGATTTTTTCAAAAATGTTTCCTGCATTGATGCTCTTAAAATCAGAGGTTCCTACGGTTTCAACGGGAATGCGGGCATTGGCAACTATGACTGGGAGCCCACCTATGCTTACGGTAAAACCTATAATTATGAGGGCGGGACGGGCATGGGCCCTGTCACACCCGGCAACAACCGTCTGAGCTGGGAATTCAACAAGCCGCTCGATTTCGGCCTGGATATGACCTTATTGGGTGGGAGGATTACGCTGGTAGCGGACTGGTATCGACGCATTACTTCAAATTTGCTCATGGACCAGCCGCTCTCCGGCACGTCGGGGTTTGCCAGTTACAAAAACAATGCGGGATCGATGTCCAACCAGGGAATTGAAGTTGCCGTTTCAGGCCAAATTTCCCGGACAAAGGGGTTTACATGGGACCTCTCCGTAAGTATGAGCCGCAACAGGAACCGGATTGTTTCCCTTCCGGGTAATCGTGATGTCGTCACAGGAAGATTCATCCGTCGGACCGATAACGATTCACAATCCTTTTATATGCGGCAATGGGCCGGAGTAGATTCTCAGAGCGGCGTTCCTCTCTGGTGGGTAAACGGTAGCCGGGAGGAAGTTACCGGGTCTTACAATGCAGCCGCTCAGGCGCTCTCAGGCTCGGCTGCTCCACGCATCTTCGGGAGTATAGGCTCGGTTTTGACGTATCGGTCACTTAGCCTTGACCTGCAACTGTACTACTGTGCGGGCCACCGGATCTACGATGCGTGGGCCGGATACACGCAGAGCGACGGTGCCAATGCCAATTTCAATGTGGTATCGGCCCAGCTCGGACGCTGGCGGAAGCCCGGCGACCAAACCAACGTACCGCAATATGTGTACGGAGGGGCGAATGCGTCCAACGCTCCGTCAACGCGCTTTCTGTACCGGGGCGACTACGTCCGACTTCGCAACGTGTTACTGGCATACACCGTACCCGCCAGGATCTTACCGTTGGGCGAATCCTATGCCCTTAAACTCTACCTGCGCGGCGCTAACTTACTTACCTGGGTAAAAGACAAAAATCTCCCATACGACCCGGAAGCAGGTATCAGCAGCACTGTCAACTTCGACATTTTCATTCCACGGATGCTTTCTGCGGGGCTACAACTAACATTTTAAATTTTGCGGCGTATGAAACCACTAGTAGCAATCCTGTTCCTGGCAGCCCTGTTCATTTCCTGCGATAAATTCTTCCTGGACCTGCATCCCTATACCGAAATCCCAATGGCTGAGGCAATCCGGAGCGAGGACGACCTGCTCGCTGCGCTACACGGCTGCTACGCTCAGTTACGAAGCCAGAACCTATACGGACGATCACTGCCCGTGATCGGTGATCTCGCCTCGGATAATGTGTATATCTCTATCAGAAACTCGGGAAAATACCTCGCTTTTGACCAAAACCTGATCACTACCAACAATGAAGAATACAAAGGCATCTGGTACGATGCGTACACCGCCATTATGCGGGCCAATCAGGTGATCGGCGCAAATTTACCGGAAACTGACCAGGTGAATCAATACAAAGGAGAAGCGCATGCTATTCGCGCCTTGATGTATTTTATGCTTGTCAGGACTTTTGCCAGGCCCTTCACTTCAAATGCAGATTTCCCGGGCGTGCCGGTGGTCCTCACCCTGGACACGTCTTTGCGACCACCTCGGAAGACCGTTCGCGAAGTATATGCGCAAATCAACCGCGATTTCGATACCGCTTTCCGGCTCATTACTATCGAAAACGGTTCCACTCGTTTCTCGAAGTATGCCGTTTTGGCTTTGGCGGCGAAGGTATCTCTTTATCAGGCACAGTACGACCAAGCCCTGACTCTGGCCAAAAAGGTCATTGAGGCAGGAGGTTATCATATGCTTTTACCAACCAATCTGGTCGCATACTGGGCATCGGCAGGGACGCAGCCTAGCGCGGAGAAATTGGAGACCCTACTGGAAATATCGGCAGATGAAACGTTAAATGCAGGCCCCGACGAAATGGCGTACCTATACAGCCAGTCGGCATATGGCGATTTGCTTGCAAGCGCATCTCTCGTGGACCTCTACTCACGTAGTGATATACGCAGGCTACTGGTTATAAGTGGAAAAAGGGAATCGGCAGAGAATCCGGCGTGGATCGTTCAGAAATACACCCATGTTGAAGGCGACCGTGACAACAAAAAAGTAATACGACTCTCAGAAATGTACCTCATTGCCGCAGAAGCTGCCTATCGGACGGAGCGCGAGGACGTAGCGCGCTACTACCTCAACGAACTCGTTCGGCAACGCGACCCCGTTTTTAGATACACTAGTACAGGTCCCACGCTCCTCTCCGACATTATAATTGAACGTCGTAAAGAACTTGCATTCGAAGGTGACCGTCTCCATGATCTGAACCGCCTGCAACAGGAAATACACAAAACTGATGGTCAGTTCAAAACAGTCATTCCGTTTCACCACCCTTACCGGATCGGCCCCATTCCGGAAGCCGAAATCAACGACAATCCGCACATGAGGCAAAATGAGGGATATTGAATATTTGCTCGAAGTGCGGAAGGAAGTTCATACAGGCATTGCCTAGGTATATGTTAATGATCTTACGAACATTTTCATATGCTTCACAACCGCATTGTTGCCCATCTTGCGGACAGAGCGGAGATAGTACCCGTAAACTGGCTATGAAAAGCGCAGTCAAATGAGTGGTGGGATCAAAGCTTACACGTTAGATCTTGGAAAGCCCACTACTTCGAATAGTCTGGTGAATATTTTTGAACCTGCTGATGAAAAGGAAATTGTGACCGTTGCTGAACAAAAACAATTTTACGCCATTTGGTTGAAGAGTCTTTGATTCAAAGTTCCCAGTATCAACCTTGGTCGATCACTAATCATCGATGTGTTGAACAACTTCCAAATTTATTTTTTTGCACTTTTGCATGAGATGCAAAAAGTTGAATCGTCTATCTCTTGCTAAAATCTATTACTGTCGCCTGATATAATTATAGTTCATTACCTATGGAATTTAAAAAGTCGCAGTTAGAACTAAAGGTCATATGGAAGGACGACGATATGATCGAGTTGAGCGTCAAGGCAAGCAACGGAAGATACTTTGGGACAACACAGCTTTATGTTACAGCCGAATCATTAATGGAGTTGGCAACATCACTCGATAATTTCTCGGCAGGCTACCAGCCATTGTTATACGAGGCAGGAACAAATGGCGGCTGCGCTTTTTGGGGCATGTATCTATATCTTCTTAAGCCATCTGGTCTCATTGGCGTGGAAGTCAATCTAGAAGAGAACAGTAACGATCGTGACAGCAACCAGGAGAAGAAAAATAAAGTAAAATTAGAAATCCAAGTCTACACGGCAGCGATCGACCGGTTCCGAGATGAGTTAATTGAATTGGCCAGGAATGAAGAAGGTGTTGCTTCTCTGTATGGTGAAAACACTTGATAACATAAAGACTAGCGATCCGGGAAGTTCGTGAAATAATCTTCAGTTTCTTTCCGCATTGTTTTCACCTTCGATTTAATATTTCCTATAGCCCGGCAAACAAAAAAGCCTGCAATCGTTTGATTTGCAGGCTTTCGATGCTTTTTATTATTTCTTCAAGTGATCCCACTGGGATCATTTTTATCGCCTAACTGTTTCAGGAAAAGCAATAATTTAGATTTCAATTTCCAGGTTACCAAATAGGTTACCAGATGAAATGACCAATTTTGGAGAAATTTGACCGGTTTCACATATCGAATTTGCAATTTTGAAGCTAGTTTCCAAGAATCGGAGGAATTCTATTGGGACCTCTTAAGCGACGGCTGCCTTCGTTTCTAACCATGGAGTTTTCTAAATTGACTCTTCTGCGAACTATTTTCACAAGGAAGGCAAGGTATAATGAATATCTGCCCTCTGATGATTTATCCCACCCGGAGCGAAACAAATGTCGAACCGGTTACTGAGTGATTTAAAATTAATTTCGCAGTTAATCTAACCAAATGTGATCAAGACGAGGTTTGTAAGTGGTGCTATTTTCAAACGTTTTTTAAACATGGTGAATTAGTCCACTACCTTTATCTATAGCCAGCATTTAAAGCATTCAGCACAGACTGCTCACACTCCAGACCGTCTCGAAGTAAGTAAGTGCCAAAGCCCAGCAGCGGCATTTTCACACCGTTATTCAATGTAATCTTCATCGCTTAGAACATTTTGTATTCTGCTTATCAATAAGTGTTTAAAAGCTTGAAATGGGTTACCTGCCTTGCAGGCCTGCCAGGCTTGCGGGATAGCGTTCTCCCTGAAGGCTGATGTTGTTCAAAACCCTGTTGATATTGGCTAATTCGTCACCGCTTAAGGCAATTTTTGTACCGCCAATATTTTCTTCCAGGCGCGTGATTTTTGTAGTTCCCGGAATCGGTACAATCCATGGCTCTTGCGCCAGCAGCCATGCCAATGCAATCTGTGCGGGTGTGGCCAGTGCTCCGGCTACGTTATGTTCCCCGGCAAGCTTTGTTACAAGGTCAACAACGGCTTGATTTGCTTCGCGGTTTTCTTTGCTAAAACGAGGAAGGATATTTCTGGCATCGGTCTTGTCGAATTTAGTGTCCGCATTTATCTTACCCGTTAAAAATCCTTTGCCCAGCGGACTAAACGGAACCAGGCCAACACCCAGTTCTTCCAGCAATGGGATGATTTCATTTTCCGGCTCCCGCCAGAACAGGGAGTATTCGCTTTGCAGGGCTGCCACAGGTTGTACGGCATGTGCGTTGCGTATACTTTGCACACCGGCTTCACTCATACCGAAGTGTTTTACTTTGCCTTCGGCGATCAGATCTTTTACGGTTCCTGCAACTTCTTCTACTGGAACATTCGGATCCACGCGGTGCTGATAAAACAAGTCGATATAACCGGTTTGCAGATACCGCAGCGAGTTTTCCGCCACCTGCCTGATGCGCTCGGGACGACTATCCAGACCATCTGTATTTTTGCCGTTTTTAAAGCCGAACTTAGTAGCGATAATTACTTTATCACGTACATGGTGCAATGCTTTTCCTACCAACTGTTCATTGGCGCCTTGCCCATACGCTTCGGCAGTATCAAAGAAAGTGATGCCAGATTCATAAGCTTTTTGAATGATTGCAATGGCATCTTTTTCGTTTGTTGCCGGACCATAACCGTGGCTTAATCCCATGCAGCCAAAACCTAGTTCGGACACTTCTAATCCAGAGGTCCCTAATTGTCGTGTTTTCATTTTTTATTTTTGTATGTTTTCTGCTACAAAATTGTGCAGGAAGAGAGAGACCTCTTGTAGACAGATTACGGAATCCCTACCAGTTTTACTGATTAGGAAGACGGGTATCAAAAAGGGCTTGCCGGAACCTTTAATATTGTAGCGATTAAAAAATAAGATATGGAAGAGATTATAAGAATTGGCAGTATCGCGCAATACAATACCATTCGGGGTGTAACCACCAAACATCCTCTGGTTACCGTAATTGACCACTCAAAAGCGCAACCGATGCCCGCCAGGTCATTCAACGTTGGTTTGTATGCGGTGAGTCTGAAAGAACTGAACCATGCCCAGTTGCGCAATGGAAGAAAGCACTATGACTACCAGCAGGGAAGTCTGATATTTGTAGCCCCCGGACAGGTGATCGGTGTGGAGCCCGGCGATGAACAATTCGCCCCGAAAGGCTGGTCATTGCTCTTTCATCCCGACTTAATAAATGGCACTCCTTTGGGCAAACGCATGCAGGATTATTCTTTCTTTTCGTACGATGTAAATGAAGCGCTTCATTTATCTGATAAAGAGCAGCGTATTGTGACTGATTGCTTCTCGAAAATCGCGTATGAACTGGATCAAAATATAGATAAGCACAGCAAATTACTGATTGCCTCCAACATCGAGCTGCTGCTCAATTACTGCATCCGTTTTTACGACCGCCAGTTTATTACCCGCGGCATTGCAAACAAAGGAATACTGGAACGGTTTGAATACTTATTGAAAGAATATTTTTCATCCGGGAAACCGCTCAGGGAAGGCTTGCCTTCCGTAGCTTACTTCGCCAAAGCCCTGCATTTATCGCCTAACTATTTTGGTGACCTGGTTAAGAAAGAAACCGGCAGATCTGCTCTGGATTATATCCAATCAAAAGTGATCGACGTGGCCAAAGAGAGAATGTTTGACATAAATAAATCTGTGAGTGAAATTGCGTACGAACTTGGCTTTAAATACCCGCAGCATTTTACCCGTTTATTCAAACAAAAAGCAGGCGTTACACCGAATGATTACCGAATGATGAATTAAGTTGCTGTTAATTTTGGCGTTGTTGCGAAAGGTACATTTACCTATCAAGTAGTCATACAGTCATCAGTTGGCGAGCGTAAGAGCTTAAAAGGAACCTTGCTCTTACTGTGAATCTTCACATTTCAGATTAGCTAACTAACAGGCACAACGAAATTTGGCTAAATTCCTGGTTTAAGCCTAAAGAACTATATATGCCTTCAAAGGTTATTCATACCTATGAACATCTGGCGCTCAGCTGATCAGCCGACCTGATGGCAACTACTGTCGAATGCGACTAGTACGATTATAGACACGCTGAACAAAGCAAATATCGCGTTTGCACCCGCTACCAGCCGAATCGCCGATGCAAAAAGATTCTTAACTTAGAGCATCCATGAAAACAGCCGGTCAAAGCACACTCGCCGCGACAACGGCAGCTTCGGCCATGACTCTGTAATGTATTTGAATTCGGATCATATACTTAGCTCAAAAAAGCAGTTACTGGATTTGTTTGCTTATTCGGGAATCTTGAACAAATTCGAAGCGTTGCCGGAAGATGAACAGGAACAAATCATCAGCACTGTTCTCTCACAACCCAATGAAAGCAGGCAGGAACAAAAGATCATGGCCGTTGTCAAAAAGTTAATCTAATATGAGCGATCCACTGGTAAGAGAATTTACATACAATGTCCCGATTGAAAAAGCCTGGAAAGCTTTAACGAATAAGGAAGAAATGAAGATATGGTACTTCCCTCAACTTCGGCATTTTGAACCCGTGGTTGGGTTTAAATTCGAGTTTGACGATGACAATGCCGGTTATCAAAAGGAATGGATTGTCACCAAAGTGATGGAAGGCAAAACATTGGCTCATAGCTGGGCTTATAAAGGTTATCCGGGAACATCCGACGTTGTTTTCGATCTGTTTTCAGAAAACGAGAAAACCAGGTTACGGGTCACCCAGACACAGCTGGAAAGTTTTCCCGACCATCCACATTTCCGAAGAGAACGGTTTGAAATAGGATGGGACAATCTTCTTGGACAGAACCTAAGGAAACTTCTTGAGACGGAATGAGCGTGTGGGCTAAATGGGTTATAGTAAATGCATTATAACTTTCAAATACTGATTCTATTAGTCATGCCCTAAAATACCATTCATTAATCTTTGACACTCGAAAACCAAACTTTGTCAGATAAAGATACTTCCAGACTTTCCCGGCTTGTTGCCATTTTGACGCAACTGCAATCGAGGCGAATGATCACATCGACTTACCTGGCTGAGCAATTCAATGTCAGCGTACGGACGATTTACCGTGATATCCGTACTTTGGAAAGTGCAGGAGTGCCTATCGTTACTGAGGAGGGAAAAGGATATTCGCTTGTCGATGGCTACCGGCTTCCTCCTGTCATGTTTTCCGAAGAAGAGGCGAATGCATTGATTACAGCCGAAAAGCTGGTGCTGCTTAATAGAGATTCTTCGTTGTCACAAAACTATGTAAATGCTGTAACAAAAATCAAATCGGTGCTCCGCAGTAATACGAAAGACAAAGCTGCGCTGCTTTCTGAGCGTGTTGCTTTTGAGGAAACATCGCAATTGAAGTCAGGTAGCAATTTATTATCGTCGTTACAAATTGCACTTACCCATTTTAATGTCGTCCGACTTGCCTATCATTCGTCAGCAAAAGACGAAATGACAATCCGGTTTGTCGAACCATTTGCGGTCATCAACCGCTTGGGGGAAAATTGGTATCTCATTGCCTGGTGCCGCACGCGTCAGGATTTCAGGCTATTTCGATTTGACCGGATTACCAGGCTGGAAGTCACAAATGAAATTTTCAAGCCTCATAAAATAACCCTGGAAGAATTTCTTGAAAATTATAAGAATAAGTTCTCACAACCCCTGACATAAGGCTGTCACCTGCCGCGACTTATTTCGTGTGAACTTAAAAACAAGACACATGGAAACCAGCAAAGCAGTAAACATCACACCCGAAGGCTACACCGCCATTACACCCTGGATCATTTCACCATCTTCGGAAAAATTAATAGTGTTTTTAAAAGATGCATTCGACGCCCAGGAAATCCCAAACAGCAGAATCACGAATGATGTGGGACAAATCATCCACGTGGTTGTAAAGATCGGAGATGCTCACGTCATGCTTTTCGACGCACGTGAAGGTTGGGCCGCTACACCAACATTTCTGAATTTGTATGTAACAGATATTGAGAAAACATACCGCCGAAGTCTTGAACTTGGCGCACAATCGGTTACAGATATTACATTGCTATGGTTTGGCGCGAAAGTTTGCCGGATACTCGATCCGTTTGGCAATTTGTGGTGGATCAATCAGCGGGTTGAAGAAGTGGATTTCACAAATCCAGAGATTGCCAAACGCGCCGCGACGCCTGAGGCGAAGGAAGGCATCGCTTACATTCAACGATCTCTTGATAAAGCATTAAAAGCGCAAAAGGCTTTTTTTGAAATTCCAGAACAATAGCGCCTGGCTGATTATCTCAGCCACTTACTCAGTGCCGCCAAGAACAGTTCCTGCTGATCAATAAATAAAGTATGTGAGCACTGATCAAAATATTTGACTCGATCACTCCCAATGATGCGTCCAATTTCACTAATCTGCTCATTGGAGTAAAGACCATCCTGTTTGCCATACAGTGCATAGACAGGAATTCGTAACTTCTGCAGATATTTGAGCTGTGGCGTAACATCAATATTATGTTTGGGTTCATGCTTCCAGAATGTGGCAACTGCATGTTCGTTTTTTACGTAGCTTGTTATCAGTGAGTCTGTTTGATAAGTATCGTAAATCGCCTTTGCATGGTCATTTGGCATTGGTAATGAGAAAAATCCGTTTGCAGACGCATGCTTGAAAACCATTGTGCGGTAGGCAAGTGAATTCGTGTCCATCTTGGCAATTGCCGACACTTCTTTCAGATTCACAGAATCCTTTTTGTTCTCGTAAATACGCCTTGCAGACCGGAGAATTGTTTCGTAAGATTTTTGCTGCGACACCAGCGCACTGCACAAAGTCAGGGAAGCAACCTTTTCAGGATGTTTCTCTGCAAACTGTGCAGCAATCAAACCGCCAAAGCTGAATGCGAGCAACGATGCCTTTTTCAGCTCATGCAGCGCATAAATGTTATTCAGGTCTTCAAAAGCTTCGGAATAGTCCATACGAGCTTGCTTATCCGCCGACCGACCTTCTCCCCTCCTATCATAGATGATCACATAAAATCCCCGGTCCGCCAGCAGTTGAGCTGTGGTTGCCTCGAAGAACACGCTGCTACTACCCGGGCATCCGTGTAAGAAAATGATCGGGTGATTACTTCGGCTTCCAAATGATTTGCTGTATAACTGCTGTGATCGGCAAATGAAAGATGATAAAACAATGAGGAGCGACAGACATAATCGTCTGGCTAGCATCTGATAAAATGATCGGTTAATCAAATTCATTTGGGCAACCTTAAACCAAAATCATATCGCTTGTCAACAACCCGGCTAATCATTCCGATCTGTCCGCAGTGATACATGGTGTGTTTAATGTTCCAGTCAATGGCTTCGAATTTCGTGGTGGCAATGGGGTGCGGCGTAGGTGTGGGTTCCAAAGGATCGTTGAGCTCGGCAGCTGATAGCGAGGATAAAACAGCAATGGATTTTTGCTGCATTACTTTCAAAGCATTGTACAATGTGTCCGGGTTTACCTTTCCAACGGAAATATGCGGACCGGCTACTGTAAACATCTCGCTGTATTCTTTGATGGGAAGTTTTTGAAGAATATTCATTTGATAGCCACGGATTACCATGATCGAATGGAAGTAATGACTGACAATCAAATGCCCAACCTGCCAGTTGATGTTCGATTCCACTACACTCGGCGTGAGCTCCCACTTTTCAAAGGGAACCGCTTCGAGCAACTTGTTTGTCCATTCGTATGCATTGATTGTCTGGTTTATTAATACTTCGAGCTCGCTCATTAAATAGGAGTTTAATGCAGTTATAATAGGACTGAACAGGTACAAATATGGCAAAACAATCCAGAGAACGCAGCTTTTGTACAACAACTGTCCCGATCGGCACTTACGCTTGTCTTGTATCCCCTACACTTGCCAATTGAGCAAAGACTAGTTTTGTAAATCACAAACGTTAAAATCCATGAACAAAAAAGGCGTCGACAAATCATCTCGAAACTTCAATTTTCCAGTTTTATGGCAATGAATGCAGAAGTAACCAGGTTCCTGGATAGTTTGGGTCATCCGCTCAGGAACGAAATTGATGTGCTGCGCTCGATCATATTATCGGCCGACACGCGGCTAAACGAAAACATCAAATGGAATGGGCCCAACTATTCGATTGGCGGTGAGGATCGAGTAACGATGAAAATTCTGCCTGCAACAAAAATCCAACTGATCTTTCACCGCGGAGCAAAGGTCAAAGAACAACCAGAGGGCCGATTAATCGAAGATGAAAATCATCTTTTGCTTTGGAAGGAAAATGATAGAGCTATCGCAACCTTTAACACGCTCGAATCTATTGAAATGAGTGAGAACGCCTTAATTGAAATTATTCAGGACTGGATTTTAAAAAGCGTTTCTTGAACCGTTCTGATGCTGTTGATTGGTCCGCCTGGCTTTGCGAAACACTGATTTTGCAAACTTATATACCGTTTAATCAATTTCCGAGCGTCTTGCTGCGCTGAATGTGCTTTGGTTCGCATTCGAGATCAGTGATTGCTGACTGAAAAAAAATCAATAAATTGACGCGGACTTATTAATTTTCAATCTGTTAAGCCGCTCCTAATTTTACCATCGATTCACTTTTATGATTCTTCGTCTTTTTCTCCTATTTGGCCTTTTCTTTAATATATACGCAGCTTACGGGCAAAAATCAATTACCAACGTTTCCACACCAGAACATCTGCCTATCGCCGGAACAAAAGTAAGTCTCATACCGCCGAGCGGCTTTGAAAAGGCAACAAACTTCGCTGGCTTCCAGCAAACACAAAGTGGTTCCAGTATCATGGTAATGAGCATTCCCGGGCAGTTTGAAAAACTTCGCGCAGGATTGACAAAAGAAGCATTTTTATCTCAGGGTGTTGAGATTAGCGAAATTGAAACACTGACATTGAATGGTATGCCGGGCGTATTTTTGACCGGAACGCAGAACGCGCATAGCAATGTGTACAGCAAATTCATTCTCTGTTTTGGAAAAGATGATGAGTCTGTCATGATCAATGGCGCTTTTCCGCAAAAATTACAAGAAGTTGGGAAGGGAATAAAGCAAGCGATTCTCGGAGCATATTTCGATGCAAATAGAAAGGTCAACCCTTTTGAAGCAATTGATTTTGAAGTCAGCACCACTGGAAGCAAATTGGTCTTCGCGAAGAATGTCGCCAACTCATTAATATACAACATGGATGGTAAGATCCCGACTGAGTCCTCAGATCGGACATCTTACATTCTGGCTAAGTCGTTTTCAAAAGTGGAGATTGAAGACAAGAAACTATTTTGTTTAAACCGTGCAAAACAGCTTTATCCTGAGATCAACATAGATTCAGTTAATGAATTAAGCATTGATGGAACAACAGGCTACGAACTTATCGGCACTGCTAAAAACAAAAAGTTTGAACAGGATGAGAAAATTTATCTGGCAGTTCTTTTCAGCGACAATCTGTATTATCTGATGATTGGCTCTTCGAACAATGATCTGGCAAGCAACTTGCAGACTTTCAAATCGATAGCAAGGTCATTTAGACGTAAATGAACCAGAGGGCCGCGTCGCATTCGGACGGACGGCTAGTCAGAACAAATCCTGAACCTGGCGCTCCAAAACGCTATGAAGCTTATCTGCTGACCTGGAAAGTAGTGCACAACACCTACGCCAGGTAACATACATTACGACGCCCGTAAGATATCCGGGCACTTCCCGGCAGATTTATATAAATTGCTTTTTTTAACCAAACACCCCTTCCACATGGCACATACTACCTCCAATCCAAAGATCCACGAAGGCCGTAATTTGAAGAGATTCAGAGAACTTTTTAACTATAAGCAGGACGCCCTGGCATTTGAGCTCGGCGAAGACTGGAACCAGCAGAAAATCTCCTTGCTTGAACAGAAAGAAAAGATCGATTCCGACATTTTGGAGCAGGTGGCGGCGATTTTGAAGATTCCGGCGGAGGCGATTCGGAATTTTGATGAGGATCAGGCCATTACTGTTATTTCAAGCACATTCAACAACAATGCCGCGGTAGTTAATAACAATCCCGTCTTCCACCCGATCGAGAAACTAATTCAGCTTCACGAGGAGAAGATTGCTTTGTATGAGCGGATGTTGAAGGAGAAGGATGAGATGATGGGGCGGTTGGAGCGGTTGATTGGGAATAGATAGCTAAGCAAAATCCATTCTAAACTAACTTCACATCTATGAAAGAATCCCATTCGCTGTCAACGTCCTTATTAAAGGACGTCATGCATATCTTACAGTTTGCCAGGCAAAAAGCTTACAGTGCTGTAAATAGCGAAATGGTAGTTGCCTATTGGCAAATGGGAAGGAGGATCGTGCAGGAAGAGCAACATGGAGAACAAAAAGCTGCTTACGGCGAAGCGATTCTTAAAACGTTGTCCATCTCGCTAACAGCTGAATTTGGCAAGGGTTTTTCCTATGCCAACATTCGCAATTTCAGACAATTTTATCTTACATACCGTGACGAAGCAATGTGCTACGCAGTGTGTAGCAAATTGTCTTGGAGCCATAATCGGCTGATTATGCGGATAGAAAGCCCCGATGCAAGAGCTTATTATCTTAAAGAATGCACCGATCAAATGTGGAGCACGCGGACATTGGAGCGCAACATTAATTCCCACTATTACCAACGTTTGCTTTCCTCTAAAACCAAATCGGGATTGTTAGTTCAAGATCAAGGTTCAGACAAAACGCTTGCAAAGGATTTTTTAAAAGATCCGTATGTTTTTGAATTTCTAAACATTCCTGAACCAGCAGGTGCATTGGAACAAGATATTGAGAAAGCTTTAATTAGAAATTTGCAGCAATTTCTACTGGAATTAGGGAAAGGGTTTTCATTTGTAGGAAGACAATTCAGGATCAGTACGGAAACAAGTCACTTTTACATTGATTTGGTTTTCTATAATTACCTTCTCAAATGCTTTGTGCTTTTTGATTTGAAAACCGGAAAGTTAACACATCAGGATACCGGACAAATGGATATGTATATCAGAATGTTCGACGACCTAAAAAAGCAAGATGATGATAATCCTACAATCGGAATTATTCTTTGTACTGAGAAAGACGAAACTGTCGTGAAGTATAGCATTTTGAATGATAGCAAGCATCTATTTGCAACCAAGTATATGCTTTACCTTCCGACTGAGGAGGAGTTGATTGCAGAGATTGAGCGTGAGAAGCGGGTAATTGAAATACAAATGAAAGGAGATAAGCAATTAAAATAAATGGAGGAGGACTCGTTGCTAACCTTTAAGGAAGCGAGCTTCATATTATATGAAGCTACCAACCCCCAATATCAAGTACCGAATCTACATCATCCAGGTATCAAAAAAACAGACATACTGCAGATTTCCCAAAGCAAGCAGTTAATTCTATTTAATGGGAATGAGCATACTGGTTATAAGCATATCTACAAGCGTCATAATCCAATAACGAAAGGGGTTACTTGGTCTATAAGTGGCAGCATGACAGAAAGTACCAAATTTAGCTTCTACCATACACCAATATCTTACTACTTGATAATTGCGGAGGCAATCTATTGTCCAGAAAATCTAAATAAAGACAAGAATATTTGTCCTGACTATGAAATACTCCCGTTTCACTGGACAGCCAGCGGTTACAATTAAGTTTAATTAGGATGCTCTGGCGTTGGTTTCAAAAAATAGATCATTTGGAATATACCCGGTTCCGGTGTGTTTACGTCGACGGTTGTAAAATTCTACATATGCCTTTATTCCCCGATACAGATCCATCCCACCATTCGGAGGGTTTAAATACACATATTCCTGTTTGAGTGATCTCCAAAATCGTTCGATAAAGACATTGTCTAGTGCCCTTCCTTTTCCGTCCATGGAAATCTGTATCCCCTTCTCCAACAAAGGGTGAATAAAGCCCGGGCTTGTAAATTGACTACCTTGATCGGTATTAAATATTTC
>NZ_JNJB01000020.1 GCF_000701505.1 Dyadobacter crusticola DSM 16708
CCTTGGTAGGCCGTTACCCTGCCAACTAGCTAATCGAACGCATGCCCATCTTTTACCAATAAATCTTTCACATTTAAACCAGGTGGCCTTAATGTAGTATGCGGTATTAATCCGGGTTTCCCCGGGCTATCCCCCAGTAAAAGGTAGGTTGCATACGCGTTACGCACCCGTACGACAGTGACATTGCTGCCCCTTCGCCTTGCATGTATTAAGCCTGCCGCTAGCGTTCATCCTGAGCCAGGATCAAACTCTCCATTGTAAATTATTTCCGATGGCCTAAGCCATCAATGTTTCTAACGAACCTATCTTTTTGCTCTCTTCATCATGTCAAAGAACGTTGCTCCAAGTTTCCTCAGAACTAGTGGTTTCGCCGTCTGCGCTACCGTTGTTCCCGATTGGGAGTGCAAAAGTGCAGCCTTATTTTTTTATATGCAACACCAAAGCCAAAATATTTCCCAAACTTTTCCCAAAAAAAACAACAAACCCTTGAAAATGAATTCTATCCATTCAGAAAAAAATTTAAAGATCTCTGAAGTACTCTATGACATGCATTTTCAATAGGGATTCCTGCTTCATTAAATCGCCTGGTGGCAACGCGCGATCTAACTTGTAATGGGGCCAGCCGTCACTATCTATGTACTCCAATGTATAGTACCCTGATAAGCTCAGCGCTTTGCATATACCTATATGCATAAGATCCTGCTTCTGTTCTTTTGTAAACCTTTTAGCTCCCTGGCCCAGCTCCTGTACTCCTATAAGAAATAGCACGCCATTTAAGTCAGCGGGTTTTTTTCCAACCAACCTTTCGAGTTTATCCAGCAAAAACTCCCACTGCGCCTCCAAAGGCTGATCTTCGATATTCATATCATGTTCGATTTGGTACAAACCTGAATAGCACAACCCATAATGCATCGTTCTTGTTCTAAACCAAAAAGATTATTTGACTATAAAACTTACAGCTTCTCTCTTGCAACGGAAAGGAGCCATTAAATGGTTTTTCCTAACTTTGAGTTTTAGCAAATGGCATGAGCAAATCTGAAAGACATACAATATCTAATCAAACGGAATACTTATCAACCCTGAATGAGCCGCAACGGGAGGCAGTGTTGCATGGAAGCGGGCCTTTGATGATTATCGCAGGTGCAGGTTCAGGGAAGACAAGGGTACTTACTTACCGGATCGCAAACTTGATCGGCAATGGCGTGGATCCGTTCCGAATATTATCGCTGACTTTTACAAATAAAGCCTCGGGCGAGATGCGGCAGCGCATTGAAGGCGCCGTAGGCACCGAAGCAAGGAATATATGGATGGGTACCTTTCACTCCGTATTTGCCAAAATCCTGAGAATAGAGGCACGTTATTTGGGATATACAAGTGATTTCTCCATTTATGATACCGACGATTCCAAGTCATTATTGAGAAGTATCATAAAGGAGCTCAACCTCGACGACAAAGTCTACAAGGCTAATGTAGTTTTTAACAGGATATCAGGGGCCAAAAACCGGCTTATTTCCGCCGATGACTACATTAATAATCCAATCATTCAGGCTGATGACGATGCAGCCAAAATGAAGGAGATCGGAAGGTTGTATAAAACCTACGCGGCCCGCTGTTTTCAGGCTAACGCAATGGATTTCGATGACCTGCTTTTCAACACAAATGTGCTTTTTCGCGACTTTCCGGATGTACTATATAAGTATCAGCACAAGTTCCAGCATGTGATGGTCGATGAGTTTCAGGATACTAACGTTTCTCAATACTTAATAACCAGAAAGTTATCAGCTGTCCACCGGAATATAGTTGTGGTAGGCGATGATGCACAAAGTATATATGCATTCCGAGGAGCAAACATTGAGAATATCCTGAATTTCGAAAAAGACTTCCCGGATGTAAGGACAATCAAGCTGGAACAAAACTATCGTTCGACGAGTACGATTGTTGAAGCTGCAAACTCTATTATCGCAAGAAACAAAGCTCAGCTTGAAAAGAAAACCTTCACACAAAACGAAGAAGGCTCGCTGATCGACGTGCTTAAAGCTAATTCCGACAATGAGGAAGGAAGGCTCGTAGCTACCGCCATCTTCGAAGAGAAAATGCAGAAGGCACTAAGGAATGAGAATTTTGCGATTTTGTACCGCACAAATGCACAATCCCGCTCCTTTGAAGAAGCGCTCCGAAAGCTTGGGATTAAATACCGGATCATTGGCGGACAATCTTTTTACCAAAGAAAGGAAATTAAGGATCTGCTGGCTTACCTGAGATTTACCGTAAATCAGCGCGATGAAGAAGCATTTAAGCGGATCATCAATCTTCCGAAAAGAGGGATCGGTGACGCAACAGTTGCGAAAATAGCTGTCACCGCTTATGAGAATGGAATGGCAATCTGGGATGTTGTCGCAAACATCGGAAAATATGCGACCGGCCGGACTATTACGCCTATTGAACAGTTCGGTACTCTAATCAAAAGCTTTAAAATACAAGTAGAAGAAGGTAGGGATGCATACGAGATTGCGTCTCACATTGCCAAAGCCTCCGGTATTTTGCGTGAATTGTACGAGGATAAGACAGTCGAAGGTTTGTCGAGATACGAGAACGTTCAGGAGTTACTGAATGGAATTAAGGAGTTCGTTGATAGCGAGGAGAATGAAGACAAAACCCTAAGCGCATTTCTACAGTCAGTTTCATTGCTGACAAATGCAGACGAACCTGATGAAAACGAAGACCACGATCGTGTTACAATGATGACGATCCACTCCGCCAAAGGTCTCGAATTCAGGAATGTATTTATCGTCGGATTGGAAGAAGACCTGTTCCCCAGCCAGATGATGCTGGAAAGCAGGCAGGATCTGGAAGAAGAGCGCAGGCTGTTTTATGTAGCTATTACCAGGGCAGAAAAGAAGCTGACTTTCTCTTATGCTGAAAGCAGGTACCAATGGGGCCGCATTAAAATGTGCGAGCCCAGCCGTTTTTTGCTGGAAGTAGATCAGCGCTTTTTGAATGTAAATAAAATGACGCAGCATGCATTCGAACGAGACTCAGCTCCTCCGATTACTTCATTTGTCAAAAACCTGCAAAGAAAACCTGCACAACCGGTAGCTTCCGCAGCAGCGGCTGCTCACGTTCCTTCGCCCGACTTTGTCCCAAGTGACACTTTTGATCTTGTGGAAGGCGATAAAGTCGAGCACTTAAAGTTTGGATTTGGAACTGTTACCAAAATGGATGTAAATGGTACCGACCGGAAAGCAACCGTAAAATTTGACACTGTCGGCGAAAAAACGCTTTTACTCAGTTTTGCTAAGCTAAGGATACTTAAATAAATAGATCAGGCATAGTTATAGTGTCTTCCCCCGGCGCTTTTATATTCTGACATTGCCCTAAAACTTCACTGATTAAACCATAATAGTATGTTCATTGAAAAAGATATAATTCAAATAGAAGAACGTGGAAGTGATATCCGCACTGTCGAAGAGCAGGTTGGATATTTTGTAAATGGATTTCCGTTTTTGCAGCTTTCAAAGGCTGCCACTGTTGGTGACGGCATTATCAGGCTTACAGAAGAAGAAATCTCACAGTTGATCAGTGAATTCGATAAAAGTGCCTCTGAAGGAGAAGTATCCTTATTGAAGTTTGTACCAGCCTCCGGGGCTGCGACCCGCATGTTCAAATCGCTCTTTGGGTTTTTGCAGGAAAATAAAAGAGATAAGTCAGTTGATGAGTTTTTTGCGAAGCTTAAAGAATTCGCGTTTTACGATGATTTGAAAACTTCACTTTTATCTGACGGTTTTCAGATTGAAAATGCTGACGAACAGACTATTGTATCCTATTTTCTTACTACAAAAGGGCTGGGCTATGGAGAGCTTCCAAAGGGATTGCTGAAATTCCATAACTATCCGGACCGTTCGAGAACACCATTGGAAGAGCATTTGGTGGAAGGTGCTAAGTATGCCAATGCAGGCAGCAACGTTCAAATCCATTTCACAGTATCGCCTGAGCACAGGGATAAGTTTGAGAAGCTGGTAGTCGAAGTTTTACCGACATACCAAAGTGAGTTTGGCGTGCGCTATATCGTTTCGTTTTCAGAACAAAAAAGCGCTACTGATACCATTGCAGTAAACCTGGACAATTCTCCATTCCGTGAAAAAGACGGGTCACTTTTATTCAGACCAGCCGGACACGGGGCTTTACTGGAAAATTTGGGCCAGCTTGATGCAGACATTATCTTCATCAAAAACATTGACAACGTAGTACCTGACCGCATTAAGGCTGATACTATCCAATATAAAAAGGCACTTGCCGGCGTTGTTCTTAAATTTCAAAAAAGGGTATTTGGGTATATTAACAAATTGCAAGAGGATTCAGATGCGGCGCTTTTGCAGGAACTTGACAGCTTTTTCCGCAATGAGCTTTGTGTAGTCCCTCCCGCAGGGTTTGAATCGTGGGAAGATGAAAAGAAAAATACGTACTTCATTCAAAAACTCGACAGGCCTTTACGCGCTTGCGGAATGGTAAAAAATCAGGGAGAACCAGGCGGCGGTCCATTCTGGGCTGAAAATGCGGATGGTTCTTCGTCACTTCAAATCGTCGAATCGGCACAAGTTGATGTCGATAATTCATCTCAGAACGAAATATTTAAGAACTCAACGCATTTTAACCCGGTTGATCTGGTTTGTGCAGTAAAGAATTATAAAGGTGAATTATTTGATTTGAAGAAATTCCGCGATCCTTTGACTGGCTTTATTACTGCTAAGTCCAAAGATGGAAAAGACCTTAAAGCGCAGGAGCTGCCTGGTTTGTGGAATGGATCAATGGCTGATTGGAACACGCTTTTTGTGGAAGTTCCTTTGATTACATTCAATCCGGTAAAAACAGTCAACGACCTGTTAAGAGAGCAACATCAATAGTAAAATACATTTGTAAAAACATGAAAAAAGCCACAGAATATTCTATGGCTTTTTTTATAATGGAAAGAAGATCTTAATTATGGTATCGGTAAAACTTTGCTCTCCTTGAAAGTCGATAAAATTACCATTGTCTGTGTGCTGGCAACTTCTTCGATCTCATTGATTTTTTCCAGCATTAACTTCTGATAAGTACTGATATCTTTGGAAATAACACGTAGTAAAAAGTCGCCTGTTCCTGTAATATGGTGGCATTCAATTACTTCTGGTATCGCATGAATCTTTTCAACAAATGATTCAGTAACAGCCTTCCGGTGTCCCACTAATGAAATCTGAACAAAGGTACTAACACCCAAACCCACCTTCTCAGGTTCAAGTTGTGCGTGATAGCTCTTGATAATGCCTGATTGTTCCAGTTTTTTAACGCGCTCCAGCGTTGGTGCGGGAGACAGCCCTATTTCTTTCGATAGTTGTGCGTTGGTTATTTTTGCGTTCGTTTGTAAGATCTCCAGTACTTTTCGGTCTATCTGGTCTAACTTAATAATGGCGGACATTTCTCTATGACTAAGGTTTTTACGAGGCCCCGTTTTTTCAGGACGCTGCAAAACTAATTAGTTTCCCGAAGATTGTTATAATTTTATATGGGAAATTCTTCAAAAAAAAGAATTATAGTAGGCCAAAATTGAATTTAGTACTGAAATATTATGCTACGATTGTTTTAAAGGCGCTAGTATCTATTGCTTTACACCGCATACGTTTCGATTTTTTGCAGAAAATCCTGGTAGGTGATTTTAATCCCATCTTCCAGTTCAATGCTGTGTTTCCAGCCCAAATTGTGCAATTTAGATACATCCATCAGCTTTCTTGGTGTACCATCAGGCTTGTCCGTATTCCAGTTGATTTCGCCTTCGTAACCCACAACATCTTTGATCATTTCAGCGAGGGACTTGATCGTAACGTCGGCTCCGACACCCACATTTACAAATCCGGCTTCATCGTAATTCTCCATTAGAAAGTAGCAGGCATCGGCCAGGTCGTCGGCATGTAAAAACTCTCTCAACGGCGAACCAGTGCCCCAAAGCTCGACAGAAGGCTTATTCTCTTCTTTCGCCTCATGAAACTTGCGGATCATAGCGGGTAAAACGTGAGAGTTGTTCAGGTCGTAATTATCATTTGGACCGTACAAATTGGTCGGCATTGCCGAAATAAAATTGCAGCCATATTGTGCCCTGTAAGCTTCGCACATTTTGATACCCGCGATTTTGGCAATGGCGTAGGGTTCATTGGTTGGTTCCAAAAGTCCGGTCAGCAGGGAATCTTCTCGAAGTGGCTGCGGCGCAAGCTTTGGATAAATACAGCTGGAACCCAAAAACATCAATTTCTTAACATCATTGCGGTAAGCACTGTCAATCACATTGTTTTGAATCAATAAGTTATCATTCAAAAACTCAGCGCGATAGATGTTATTAGCCATAATACCGCCTACTTTCGCTGCTGCCAGAAAAACGTACTCCGGGCGTTCGGCTTCGAAGAATGCCCGCACATCGGCCTGGTTGCGAAGGTCCAGCTCAGAAGATGTTTTCAATACCAGATTTTCGAAACCTTCTTTAACCAGTTTCCTGTGTATTGCAGAGCCAACCATTCCTCTGTGTCCGGCGATATAAATTTTAGCGCTTTTTTCCACGGTGTTTTTTTAAATTTGTACGTTGAATATCAATATAGAAAAAATCAATTCGTTACAAAAGTAACAATCTTGTTGATAAGAAAAATCCAATTCACATGCAAAGAATCGTTCTGATCTGGAGCCTAATTTCGTGTTGTCTGTTTAGGGGGGTATCTGCTCAGTCTGTTCAAAAGGATTCTACACCTCCTTCCTGGCTACCGAAAGAAACCGTTAAAAAAGATACAGCAAGCCGCTCAAAAGGTCTAAGCTCATTTATCTCAGGTCTTGATCCGGTCGTAGGTGCTTCATTGCCAGGATCAAATGATAAAACAACCAGCTTGTCAACCTTGTTCGGGGAAACGATCCCGGATCTGGGTTTAAGGGTGAAAGAGTACAAGAACCAGAAGACCGACAGAAAAGCAAGGAAGGAACGTGCGAAGCTTGCAAAAGTGCAATATAAAGGTATCCCAATGCAAAGTATGTCTGTCAAATACGGTAGCGGGGATCGTGCAACATTGGAATCATTTCATGTTTTGAAAGAATATCAGCCCATCAGCAGCTATGTTCGTGCTACCGAAACGCGTTGGTATGATAAAAAAGGCAAAAAGCTTAGTTCTGCGGTAATCCAGAAAAAAGACCAAGCACTTCCGCTTCATGGATCTTATAAAAAGTACAGTGGTGAAAACCTGATAGAAGAAGGTTACTATTATATGGGCGTAAAAGACGGCCGATGGGTGAAGTACGACGCCAAGTACAACCTGATCGATAAGGCGATTTGGGACCGCGGTTTTCCTGCTGAATCGCGCATTGCATACTACGATTCGGCGCATACCCAGGTGAAAGAAGTAATTCCTGTTGCATTTGGTGAAATAGAAGGGGAGTATCTCCAATTTTACAAGGAAGGCCAGCTAATGACCAGCGGAAAATACGACGATGGCAAGAAAGTGGGCCGCTGGATTGAGTATTATCAGTTCCGTCGCCAGCGCAAGAAAGAAATACAGTATCCCAAATCTGGCTGGGATGATGAATTTGAGCCTTTTGTTTTGAGGGAGTGGGACGATAAAGGCAAGCTGCTTTACGATTATACCAAGGATCCCCGCGCTTCGGCCGAAGAGGAAACCGAAAACTAACTTTATGCTCCAATCTCTCCTTCGTTTTGTCAGGGATAAAACCTGGCTGGTAATTTTTTTATGCATTGTTCCCGTCGTTATTTATGCTTTGGTATTTAAATCCATTGCGCTGAATGTCAACTATGTTGCATTCGACGACATTATGATTTTAGGTGTCATTCCCCGCTTCGGAAATGCTGATCTGGCTGAACGCTGGCGGTTGCTCACCGAACTTTTTCCCGAACACAGGCTCGTTTTTTCCAGGTCGGTAATCCTGCTTTTACACGCGATTTTTGGTAAGGTCAATCTTGTGTGGCCAATGATCGTGGCCAATATCTGTTGGACATTGTGCGCTGTCATCTTTTATCGCGCTTTTCGCCGGTTGAAAGTATCGCTCTGGTATTTCGTCCCGGTGATGTGGCTTTGGTTCAATATCCAATCTTTCGAAAATATATTCTGGGGTGTAAGTTCACTCTGTAATTTTGGCGTAATCCTGTTTTTTCTTTCGGCATTGTATTTCACTGCATTCCATCCCCGCAGGATCATTTTTTCGATCGCCTTCGCCCTGGCAGCCACATTTTCTTACGGAAATGGATTAATGGTTTTTCCGGTAATGGGATTGATGTACCTGCTCACGGGCTTTCGCAAAGAATTCCTGATCACAGTTGTCTCGATGATTGCGGTTGCAGTCGTTTATTTTATTGACTTTACGCCAATTACGCAAAACCTTGATTTTGGCAATCCTGAACAAGTGAAAGAGGGTTTCTTCGGCTTTTTCGGATTTATCGGCTCCATTGCTACGCTTTCTGCTTATAATACCTCTTATACAATGCTTTACCTGGCTTCCGCCACCGGTATGATTTTCATTGGCGGATTGATTTTCCTATACAGAAGTGAATTCAGCAAGCTCTGGGATTCTGCCTGGCTGAAATCCCGGTATGATAACCAGACCGCGCTTTTCGCCGCCGGAATTGCCGTGTTCGTGGGGATTACAGCGCTCGCGTTGACCTATAAACGCATTCCGACTGACACTTTTGAAGGAATGTTCAAAGGCCGCTACCGCATGTATTCAGCACTTTGGTGCATTGCATTGTACTTTGCGTTTCTGTCTTTCGCTAAATCGCATGTGCGGGTAAAACTGGCTCCATTCATTTTGCTGGCTGCGATAGGATTGAACCTCGTTATTCTGCACAGCAATTTTGCCGAGGCAGTGAACAACCGTCGCGCCGCAATTGCGCAGGAATTCAATGCACGTTATAACGCAGACTGGCTGGGAATCAGGATGTTTTCAATGGACCAAAAACATTACGAGCATATCAGATCGTATTACCACTCAGCCGACCCGCTTGCCGAAGGCTGGAACCCGCAGTTGAACCTGGCTTCAATTCCGTGTGACAGTCTCTACAAACCTGATAAAGTCGGTAAGATGGGAAATCACATTGTTATCGAATTTCAAAACAGTTTCTTCGACGAGAAGAAGGATTTCTCCGATGGCGCTTACGTATTGCTTAAATCTGAAAAACATACTTACGCATCTCCGCCTTACCAGGCTGCGGTTCCGCTGAAGACGACGATTCGCAGGCAGATGTACTTCTCAAAAGGTGCATTTGCCAGTTTTCACGAAGCCAATGTGGAACCGGGCATTTACCAGATTTATCTGCTGGTACGTGAAAATGGAATGAACCGGATTTACTGTACGGGTAGTACCTGGGGCGAGAATCAGTAAGCCTAAAATTTTTGGTGCAAGCCGGTCAGAATCCGCTCTACTTCCTTCCTTACTTCTGAGCTTGGGCGGGTAAAGTTGTTGTTCATAAAGCTGAAAACGAGCGTTTTGCCTTTTTTGGTAACCAGGTAGCCACTCAGGTTATAGATATTGCTGAGACTGCCTGTTTTGGCAAAAACAAATGGCTCGCTGCCTTTGAACAAATTGCTCAATGTACCACTCTTCCCACCCGTAGGAAGGATTTGAAAAAGCTTTTCCTCCGGCATTTTCGCGTGGATCTTACGCAGCAATGCAACAATACTTCGTGGCGTAAAGAGATTGTACCTGCTCAATCCTGACCCGTCTCTCCATATCGGGCGGTCAGGCAGATCCTTCAAATGGTGCTCAATGGCGTGTGCGATTGCTTTCTCAGTGTTCAGCGGAAGCCCGTTTGCAGACGCGTAAAGGAGGAGGAGCTGCTCCGCGATCATATTGTCACTCACCTGCATCATCCTGGTATACAGCGAGTCAGATGGAATACTATATATCTTTTGCAGCTCAATTTCCAGCGGAATGTTGATTAGCTTAACTTCTTTTTTCAAAGTATCGCTGAGCAGCTGAACAGTCACCATATCGGTCATGCGGACAGGTACATCCTGCTCTAAACCTTGCGGTACCGCCAGTTTGGAATGGTGAAAAACGTTCTGAAACTCTTCGCGCTCAATGCCCGAAGCGAGTGTATCAAGTATCGCGTATTTTTCCCAAAAAGAAGGAGCTACATGGAAGGGCGCGCCATTGCCTGCTTTAAACCGGGCTATGTTGCCATAAACAGGCATTGGCGTTACCTCCGCCTGATAATAATCGTTGTAATCGCTCCAAGCCCAGCCGGGACCAAAACGTTTGTTCTCAAAATTAAATGGCGTAAAGAAAATGGGTTCTTTTCTGCTTTTTAAAAAATCAAAAACCTTGCTATGAGGTAAATCGGGGTGCAAAAGAGAAGGGTCGCCGGTACCGCGAATGATCAGCAGCTCGCCCCATTCCAGGTATTCCAGCCCGGGAATGGAGTCGCCCAATGCGCACAGCCCCGCATAAAAACTGAACAGCTTGGTATTGGAGGCCGGGGTGAAATATTTGTCGTCCTGGTAAGAAGCCAGGGTCTTTGTTCCATTGATTCCGGAAATTGAAACTCCTGTATGCTGCTGGCTCAGAACCGGGGATTTCCTGATCTCTTTATTAACATAATGCGAAACAGAGCAACCTGATAATGTGATGATACTGAATAGGAACAGTAGCGTGCGCATGAAAACGATTTGATAATGAATGAAAACAAAGTTAATATTTTCAGACATTTAACGACCTGGTAGTTAGCTGTCGGGCAAAGTAATTTTCAGATGCTACTTTGCAAGCGACTTACCGATCCTGCGGCGCGTATTTTTCATAACAAGCAGATAATCGTCTTCTAACGGAATAATCGAGTCGGTTTCTGCATTGAATTGTGAAAGGCAGGAAGAGTCGGCGAAGATGTATTTGGAGGCATTTGTATCCGTCGTAAGTGACAAACAATGGTAGCGCTGGAAGTTGGCGTGAATGTTCGCATCCTGAAACAGGTCGTGGCAAACACCTATGGTAGACGAACGCTGAACAAACTTCCGGATCCTGATCGCATTACCGGCCATCATGTCCGGCTCCATGCGACTCAATTTTACGGTGGTAATTGTCCAGCAAACCAGACAGCTTGCAATCAATCCGGGCAGAATTAATTTTTTGTATAAATGAGAAAGCGCAGCAGTTCTTTCAACAAGCCATGCAGCAAACAGCAAAGCTGCAAATGGCAACGCAGGTAATAGGTAATGTGGATATTGTTTGATACTGACCAGCATAGGCAAAGTCACAGACGCGGTAACCAGGAAGCATAGTACGCCTATTTGCCGCAATTCTCTTGAAATTGATACACGTAAACCAAGCAGCGAGGTAAATGCATTCAGTGAAGCCAATGCTAACAAATGCGGATATACGTTCCTAAGCAGTTCTGCTAGCAGGTAGAAGTGGCCAGCTAATCCGACACCGGTTCTTTCCCGCTTTTGAAGCAAAGCCTGCACTACCTGCCCCCTGATGTAAGTGCTCAGAAAGTTGCAGGCGGGCTGGTAGCTCCATAGCATCAGGGAGCTTGCCAGCAATACACCAAGCATGATCACTGTACAAATTAGCGCCGGTTTAAAGAGTTTATTATTAATGCTGATTGCGTAAAGCAAGGGGAATGCGAGTGGATACAGGCTCACCGGACCTTTACTCAGAAAACCAGCAACAATGCAGATACCAGCGAAAATCTGAAATAAATAGCTGGTTTGGCTTGCAGCCTGTCCCTTGAAAGATAGGAGTTGAAAATAGCAAGATAGCAAGCAGAAAACGGCCATTGTGCTATCAAGAAAATTGTTTGGAATGCTGTACCAGACCGTTACCATCGCATACCAGCACAAAACAGGCAGCCAGGAAAATCGTTGAAGTTGTGGCTTGTCTCTCAGTAACAGGCACCAGATTTTTACAATCAGGAAAATGGACGAGGCGAGAACAAGAAGATTGTAAATGTTCTCTACTGCAATGGAATCGCCTATTAAACGGAACATCAAAGCTTGCATTCCAAACTGCAATGGAGGGTGGCCGGAGAAAAATCCGTTGTTGTCGTAGGGAAGCCAAAACGAATGCGCAAAGAATGGTCGCCAGAAAGAACCTATGCCGATTGACATGTTCCGGGCGATGGAAGCATAGGTTACCCCGTCCATGAACATGGTGTTGTCAATGGATCTTGGCAAAAACGTAATCAAAATAAAACTAACCGTGAAGAACCAGGCAAGTACTTTTATGTACTCGTCCGAGCGTGTTGCCTGATACATCGTAATAGTGGTATAGCGTATAGATCACAAACATATCATATTACTTTGTATTAACTTCTTTACAGATAGCAAAAGTTATTTTCCGTAAATGATTGACTTACAGGCGGTATTAAAAACTTATTGGGGGTATGATACATTCCGTCCGTTTCAGGAGGACGCGATCAAAACCGTTCTGAATGGAATAGACACACTCGTTCTTCTTCCGACAGGAGGAGGAAAGTCTATTTGTTTTCAGGTACCGGTGATGGCTATGGATGGCGTATGCATTGTAGTTACGCCATTAATTGCCCTGATGAAAGACCAGGTGGAGCAATTAAAAAGACGGGGTATATCTGCCTCCGCGATTCATACCGGCATGAGCCGGAACGAAATCGATATTACGCTGGATAATTGCATTCACGGAAATACCAAATTCCTGTATGTATCTCCCGAGCGGCTCAGGACCGACATTATGATTGCGCGCGCTTCACAAATGAAGGTCTGCCTGCTGGCGATTGATGAAGCTCATTGCATTTCGGCCTGGGGTTATGATTTCAGGCCCGCTTATCTGCTCATTTCCGATTTCCGTAAGCGCATACCGGGTGTGCCTGTCATGGCACTCACTGCCA
Source organism: Dyadobacter crusticola DSM 16708 (assembly GCF_000701505.1). Classification (GTDB taxonomy): domain Bacteria; phylum Bacteroidota; class Bacteroidia; order Cytophagales; family Spirosomataceae; genus Dyadobacter; species Dyadobacter crusticola. Next base: position 12,872 of record NZ_JNJB01000020.1, read on the forward strand.
CAGCCACGGAAGAAGTGCGTGCAGATATCCTGGATAAGCTGGAAATGAAGAATGCACGGGTTTTCAAACAATCCTTTGCCCGTGCAAATCTCTCGTACTCTGCATTTGCCGAGGATAATAAAGAAAAGAAAATATTACAGGTACTTAAAAACGTAAGCGGTTCCGCCATTGTGTACGTAAGAACCCGGAAACGGACCAAAGAAATCGCTGACTGGCTCAACCGCCACGGGGTTTCTGCCCAGGCTTACCATGCAGGTTTACCTTTCAAAGAGCGTTCCGAGCGGCAATCGGCGTGGATTAAAAATCAGGTTCGTACTGTGGTAGCAACCAATGCATTTGGAATGGGAATCGACAAGCCCGATGTGCGGACGGTCATACATTTTGATTTGCCGGACAATCTGGAAGCCTATTATCAGGAAGCGGGAAGAGCAGGCAGGGACGAGAAAAAGGCGTATGCAGTTGCGCTGTTCAACCAGCAGGAACTAAACGAGCTGTCAGACAATATTGAAAGAAGGTATCCGCCCATTGAGATGTTAAGAAGGGTTTATCAATCTCTCGCCAACTATTACCAGGTGCCGGTAGGTAGCGGTGAAATGAGCGGATACAGCTTCGACATACAGGATTTTACCGGCGTTTTCGGGCTGGCTCCCAATGAAACGCATTACGCGCTCAAACTCCTTGAAGAAGAAGGGTTTATTCAGCTGAGCGAAAATTTCAATGATCCGTCGCGGGTACATTTCCTGGTTGACAACCGGGAATTATACGATTTTCAGATACGCTATCAGGAATTCGATTCGTTTATCAAAGTGATTTTGCGGCTATATGGAGGCGAAGTTTTCACGGAATATGTCCGGATTTCGGAAGTGGAAATGGCCCAGGCATATTTCGCACCGGAGTCCGAAGTGATTAAAAAGCTAAAATTCCTTGCGGAGCGGGATATACTGGATTACCAGCCGAGGAGGGACAAACCACAGCTTACATTTATGACGCCGCGGTACGATGCGGCTTTGTTGCCGCTGAATGTTTTTGAAATACAAAGAAAAAAAGAAAGAGACCTTACCAAAGCAAAAGCAGTAGCCAGGTATGCTTCACATACACAGATATGCCGTACATTGCTCCTTTTGGAATACTTCAACGAGTTCGACGCGGAAGAATGCGGTATTTGCGATATCTGTCTGAAAAAGAAAAAACTTGAAGCCGCTGGTGAGGAAAATCTATCTATGCGGATCATTCAGCACATAGCAAGTGAGGGTTTGATCACGCCGTTAAAACTAAGTCGCGCATTCGAAGACAGCGATGAAAGTATTTTCCTCACAACAATACAAAACTTGCTTGAACAGGAGATTGTCCGTTACGATGCCTCCGGAAATTTGTCCATTACTAACAAAGCTCAACATTGAAAAAGTCCGCACTTTACTCAGCACTATTCCTTTCAGTATTTTCAACGGCCACTTTCGCACAGCAGATCCCCGGTTTGACAACCAGCAATTACGGCGGGATTTATCGTGCTACTTATAACCCTTCGGTACTAGGCGGGCCAAAGCATAAGTGGCAGATCAACATCATAACCCTCGGCGGGAGCATTAACTACCGGTATTTCAGGTTTTTGGGTGAAAATTCCTTGTTGTATCCGCTTCTTACCCCGCATTCAACCAAAGAACTTTACGGTCGGTCGCGCACGATGGGATCACTTTCCCATGAAGATCCGATTCATGTGGCAAGCGAAATCCGTTGGCCTTCGGCAATGATCGCGCATGGTAAGTACCAGGGGCTTGCATTGCAGTTCCGCACAAGAGGTTACGTGCTCGCCAATCATATCCCAGGAGCAGTCCGGAATCTGTACTTTCATAGGCTCGACACCGGGAGTACGCCTTCGGTAACCAGCGGAGAATGGGGCGATTTCAATGTTATTCAGCAGAGCTTTTCTGATGTAAGCCTGTCCTACGGCGCACAATTGCTTGATCTTGAATCACACAAAGTGCGGATCGGCGCCACGGTGAAACGTGTTTTCGGAGCGCGTGTAGGTTACCTGAATGGTTCTATCGACCGTTTCAGTATTACACCGCAAGCAGCTAACAGCGATATCAGTGATCTGTCGGTCAGCGGCTTCACCTACGAGAGTGGATACAGCGCGCCCAATCGCAGTGCGTCGCTGGGAAGCCTGTTCAATTCTGATAAGTATGGTTCTGGCTGGGGCTATGATCTGGGCTTCACCTATGAGCTGGGATCCTACTGGAGAAAATCCAAAGAAGTTTTTGACGAAAGTCCGGAGTACCTGATCAGGCTGGGCGCATCTCTAACAGATATTGGTTCTATCCGATACAAAACGAAGGATTCCAGGGTAGAACGCGGCCGTCAGGCAGCCGCATCAATCGGGCAGAAAGAACTGGAAACCATTGCCGATAAGGGAGTGGAAGGATTCATGAGCCTCTATTCAGCAGAGTCGGACACAACTTTTAACAAAAGTGTGCGGCTGCCACAGGCAGTACATCTGGAAGCCGATATTCAGCTGGTAAAAGGTTTTTTTGTGACCTTATCCCAAACGAAGCGCTTTAAAGAACGTTCTGGCGAGTATCTCGACATTTATCAGCCTAATGTTTTCACAATTACGCCAAGGTTTGAGGATGAAGACTCGGATTTTGCCTTTCCTATATCATTCATAGAAGGAAACAACCGGCCATCGATTGGAGCTGTCGGGCATTTTGGACCCATTTTCCTGGGATTAAGCAGTGTAAATGGGCTTTGGAAAAGAGGAGGAGCGAGAGGAAGTATGGTTTACCTCGGATTCACAGCCTGGAAATTGAATCGTAATAAAGACAAAGATTGATATGTGGAAAATCTTTACGCTACTGTTTTTGCATCTAATATTACCGCAGCTCATGTATGCCCAGCACGAGCATCACGCCGCGGGTTCCAGAAACACAGGCGTAGAGCCGCAACCACTGCTCGCACAGGCAATGCGCCTCCGCGACGCACTCGCATTTTAAGGAAATCCCTTGCCTGAACATGACGAGAACAAGCTGAAACAGCTGGCCAACAAGGCTTTAAATGCGGAGACAGTCAGCGCAATTCAAGACATTCTCGATCCGTATTGTTTAAATATCGTAGATATCAATCCCGAAGGTAGGGTAAAGGTAGAGCGCGGTGCTGCCAGGGCGGAGCTGATTCAGTCGGGTTGGACGAGCTTTTTAGTCAAAGTCAATAATGAGGCGGGTATCACGGCCAAACTGGTAGTGGAAAGCCCGAATGCAGCAAAACCCTACCATTCTCCCAATTTCGAGCACCGGGTGAAAGAAGAGCACAAACTCACGCCGGGTCAGGTTGCAAACCGCTTCTTAGAGGTACAAATGTATACTAACCGACCTTTGCAGCCCAATTTGTCGGGTTTGAGGCTCGAATATGCCATTGTTCAGGTTTACTCGAAAGATGCCGGAAAGCGCGAGGCTGAGATCGGTTACCATGCCGGGCAGGGATCGCAGGATATTGGTTTTAGAAATTCCACGCACATTCTTTTCGATGTAAAACCAGCCGTGAAGGTGAACTTACGGGTGAAGGATGCAGATGGAACTCCGGTTATGGCTTCTTTTCTGATCACGGATTCAAAGGCAAAATCGGGAGGGAGGTTCAAACGGTATTATCCATTGCCGTCGCGCCGTGTTACAGCTTTTGACGAGTACCCTGATTTTTTCTTCCAACCACAGATATACCGCAAAGACGGTGAGCACGTGTGGCTTCCGGCAGGTTCATACAAAGTTACGTATACCAGAGGACCGGAATATTTGCCTCAGACAAAGGAGATAACCGTGCCCGGTAATGCAGACTCGGTAAGTATCAGCTTTGACCTGAAACGCTGGATCCAAATGTCCAAACTAGGCTGGTACAGTGCCGATCACCACATTCATGCCGCCGGTTGCAGTCACTACGACAGTCCGACCGAGGGAGTAGATCCCGCAGATATGTTCAGGCAGGTATTGGGAGAAAACCTGGATATGGCAGCTAATCTGGCTTGGGGGCCAAGTTGGTACCGGCAGAAGACGTTTTTCACCGGGAAAGATCACGCGCTTTCCACGCGGCAGAATATCATGAGAAATGATGTGGAAGTTTCCGGTTTTCCCTCTTCGCACGCTGGTCACATTGTTTTATTGCGCATAAAAGAAGACGATTATCCGGGCACAAAGGTGATTGAAGACTGGCCCAGCTGGACGGCGCCGGTACTTTCATGGGCCAAGCAGCAGGGCGGGCTCGTGGGTTATGCGCATTCCGGTTGGGGACTGGAACCTGTGCAGCCCGTTACTAAGATACCGAACTACATTCTACCCAAAATGGATGGAATCGGGGCGAACGAATACGTTGTAACTGTCACACAAGACCTGGTGGACTTTTTCAGTGCGGGCGACACCCCTGCACCCTGGGAGCTGAATATGTATTATCACACCCTGAATTGCGGATTTCGGCCGAGGCTAAGTGGCGAAACCGACTTTCCCTGCATTACTGACGCAAGAGTAGGACAGGCGAGAAGCTATTTCAAAATGAACGGAGCGATGAATTATGACGGGTATGTCGACGCGCTTAAAAAGGGAAGAAGCTACGTATCCGACGGTAAATCGCACATCCTGGATTTTGCTGTCAATGGGAAACTGGCGGGTATGGGAGAAAGCGAGTTGAATTTGGCGAAAGGAGAGCAAGTCCGCATTACAGCCGCCGTTGCTGCTTATCTCCCGGCACAACAAGATAGTATCGGAGAAAAAATAGCGAGGACGCCGATTACCTCCATGCCATTCTGGGATATTGAAAGAGCAAGGGTAGGCCAATCGAGGAATGTGCGCGTGGAACTGATCGTGAATGGAGAAGCAGTAGATACCGTCGCGATAGTGGCTGACGGAGCTATCAAGGATTTGAAATTTGATTATAAAATGGAAAAGTCAGCCTGGGTGGCATTGCGCATTTTCCCCAGCTCGCATTCAAATCCATTTTTCGTGAAAGTGGCTGATCAGCCGATTGCTGATAAAAAGAGTGCAGAATGGTGCCTCGCGGCGCTGGATCAATGCTGGAAAATGAAAGAGCCAAATATCCGCGCAAATGAGAAAGAAGCGGCTGCCAAAGCCTACGAAGCTGCCAGGAAAGTTTATCGTAAGATCATTGAAGTAGCTGGAAAGTAATCAGCTATACACCCGCACCTTTCTTTTTGAACAAGCTGCCAATCCTGCTGAACATTCGTTTTTCAAATTCCCAAAAGAAAGAGAATTTACCCCATACCCATCCCCAGATCAGGAGAATTAGCTGGTACAATGGAAGTATGATCAGGATATTTACCGTCCAGCGAAGCCAGGCAGGCGACTCATTTGTCAATCCGATCAGGTCAAATAGCGTACGTTTTACATACAGGACCGAAAAGCCTGTGCAGGCAAAAACAATCAGGATAATGAGCACATCCCAACCGTTTTTGACATTCCAGCGCTCTTTCAGCTTTTCGATCATCGATTTATTCGTATAGGAAGTCCAGGTGCTCCGGCTTGATCTCTTCCTTGTCCAGTGATAGGAATTCTTCCCAGAATGGATCGTTCGGTACACCTGCACGGCAAATCACCGGCTCTTTTTTTACGGGATGCTCAAAATACAGTCTGCGCGCATGCAAATTGATATTTCCATCCGGGTTCGCTTTTGGATAGCCGTATTTCAAATCACCGCGGATCGGACAGTTCATCGAAGCCAGCTGTACGCGGATCTGATGCGGGCGGCCTGTAATTGGCATTACTTCCAGCAGGTGAAACTTATTTACTTCTCCAAGCCAGCGATAGGAAAGCTCAGCACGCTGTGTACCGGGCGCTTCGTAGTCGTAAGCAGTTGTAACATTGCGCGATTCGTCTTTCGAAAGCCAATGTACCAGCTTGCCTTTTTTTTCCGCAGGCTTGTTTTTTACTACCGCCCAGTAAGTTTTCTGTACGTCGCGCTTCCGGAAGATCTCGTTCATTCTTTCGAGCGCTTTCGAAGTCCGCGCGAACACAACCAGCCCGCTTACGGGTCTGTCTAGGCGATGGACTGTTCCCAAAAAAACGGCCCCGGGTTTGTTATATGCTTCTTTCAGGTACTCTTTTCCCATGTCCAGAAGACATTTATCACCTGTTGCATCTCCCTGCACCAGAATACCAGGTTCTTTATTGATAATGAGAAGATGATTGTCCTCATATATTACGTGGAGTGCTTTTTTAGCCATTTGAATAGTTTTATACTTTTAAAAAGGTCAATAAGATTCCTGTTCGTTCGGGAATGATTTGCCTTTTACATCTTTAATATAATTGGAAATTGCATCGGTCATCACGCCATTTAAATCAGCGTAGCGACGTAAGAACCTGGGCTTGAATTCCTTATTGATACCCAGTAAATCGTGTAGTACCAGAATCTGACCATCTGCGTGCGGTCCTGCGCCTATTCCTACGGTTGGGATCGTCACACTTTCAGACACTTTCTTTGTCAATGCGGAAGGAATCTTTTCCAAAACCACAGAAAAAGCACCTACTTCTTCGAGCATTTTGCAGTCTTCCAGCAGCTTGGCCGCCTCTGCCTCTTGCTTCGCGCGTACAGTATAGGTACCAAATTTATAAATGGACTGCGGTGTAAGGCCCAAATGTCCCATTACCGGAACACCCGCGCTTAATATCCGGGTAATAGAATCTTTGATTTCCAGTCCGCCTTCGAGTTTAACTGCGTGCGCTCCGGACTCTTTCATGATCCGGATCGCCGAGTTTAAAGCCTCGCGAGAGTTTCCCTGATAAGATCCAAAAGGAAGGTCCACCACTACCAGTGCACGTTTTACCGCGCGAACAACCGAAGTTGCATGATAGATCATCTGATCAATGGTAATCGGCAGCGTAGTTTCGTGGCCCGCCATTACATTGGAAGCCGAGTCGCCTACGAGGATCAATTCCACGCCAGCTGCGTCTACAATTCCAGCCATTGAATAATCGTAAGCGGTAAGACACGAGATCTTCTCACCCCGATTTTTCATTTCCTGAATGGTATGAGTAGTAACGCGTTTGATGTCAGGGGTGTGGACAGACATATATTTTTGTATTTAATGGAACCGGTTGGTTGTCTGGTGGCAAAAATTGTCACTTATGGTCATTTGTTGTCAGAGCTATTTTAATGATACATCTCAAACGTCGACGATTAATGACAATACTTGACTAATAAATGATTATTTCCGAATAGTACTTCACTAATCGCTACCTCCTGATCAGCCAGTTTTCGGGATTGAGGCGGGAAGTATTTTTCCAGATCTGAAATTGAAGCTCTGAGGTTCCGTCGCTGTCAGTAGCTACGCGGCCAATGTTTTCTCTTGCTTTTACCTTTTGTCCGGCGCGAACAGTTACGCCATTCATTTTGGCATAAATTGTCATATAATTACCATGCTGGATCGCAACTACATTGCCCATTCCAGGCATTTCTGTTACGTCGAGTACCACGCCATCGTAAACTGACCGTACCGGCTCTCCGGCAGTTGTCTGTATATCTACACCAAGGTTATCGACCATTACACCCTTCAAAACGGCATGCGGCCTCTGTCCGAAGTGGCCCGAAACAAATCCCTTAACCGGCCATGGCAGTCGGGATTGCGATGCTGTGAATGAAGATGCCAGTGTGGTTTCCTCTTCGCTCATACCACTAGAAACAACCGGCTCTTCCTCTTCTTTCGGCGCGGCTACGATAGCTGCCTCGCCTTTTTTCTCTCTTTCGGCATTCTCCCGGGCTAGCCGTTCTCTCTCGGCACGGCGGCGTGCTTCACGCTCTTCCCGTTCCTTCCGCTCTCTTTCGAGCCGCTCTCTTCTTTCGCGTTCTGCGATCCGCCTGATATTGGCTTCCAGCAAATCGGTAGCGCGCTTGTTCTCAGCAATCTGTTTTCTAAGTTCAACCTCCTTTTGCGACAGCTCCTGAATAACTTCGTTCTGTTTCACCTTTAAGCCTTCCAGCTTGGTATTTTCAGATACGCGGGTGTCCAGAACAGTTTTTTGCTGATTTTTCTTCGCGGTAATGCGACGGCGCTCCTGCATGAGTTTGTCTTGCAAAACGCCGATTTCCTTCGCTTGTCCCTGCCTCGCCTCTGTATATTGTTTGAGGTATTTATATCTTAATACAAACTGATTGAATGTACCGGCAGAAAAAAGGAAGACAAGCTGATTGAAATATGCATTCCGCTTCGAGGCTTCATAGATCATGTGCCCGTACTCTTCTTTGAGAACATTAAGGCTGCTGTCAAGCGACTGACGCTTTCTTTCAAGGACTTTTAACTCGCCATCAAGCAGTTCCAGATCGTCAGAAAGCAGGTCAATTTGCTTTTTGTAAGTGTTGATCTGCTGGTTCAATGCTTTTAATTGTCCGAGGTTGACGTTCTTTTGGGAAGAAGTCTGTTTGAGTATACTTTGAATCTCCCGGATTTTGCTCTGGTTTTCGCTTTTTTCGCGTTCCAGCTGTTCCCTGGTTTTCTGGGCGTAAGCGCCAGCCAACGAACACAGAATGAACGTCAGCATTAAAATTAAACGACGGCGACCAGGGGTACTAAAAAGCATATTATTGATTCTTGCAGGCAAAATACAATTCATGGCCGGCAAATTTAAGCAGACTTTCTGACTTTATTTTTTGCGTTTATAGCTGGAAGGTACATTGAATGGAAATCCCGGGCTTTCAGTCTGCATTTCAACCTTGCTGTGCTTAATGCGCATATTAGTCTGGCTTACCTGCTGATCTTTCGGTGATTTTACATTCAGATTGATGATACTAGAGAAAGGAAACAGAATTCCGCCTACATTCTTAAAATCTTCGTAATCAAGCAAAAAAGCATTCTGGGTAGGTACTTCTGTTGCTTTTAGCCGTGACAGTTTAAGTGTGCTTTCACTGATGTAATTCTCGATTTCCAGCCGGTCTTTGATCTGCCTTAAAACATAAAATTCATTCATTTTGACAAACCTTGCATCGGGTTCCTGGGCAAATGGAAGGTTTCCGACGATCATTGCCTGCAAAAGATCAAAGTTGAGGTCAAAATTATATTGCTTACTCAGCTGCTCGTAATTAAACACGAAATAGTCGCGATGTATTTTATCCATAAATACAATGGAATCGCGGGTAATAATGCCCCTGGCGACTTCCAGACCAACTCCCGTCACAGAAAGCCAGATGATACTATCCTTCTTCATCCGGATATTCACATTGGCATTATCAAAATTCTGGGACTTGCTTTGGAGAGATACCTTTGATTTGGCAGTCAGGTAATTGAATGCAACTTCATTAATCTTGACAGCTTCCACCGGTGCGGCCGCTGCATTGTTAGAAGAATCTGGCACCGAAGTCGCTGTGCCTGCTGCCGTAGAATCTGAAAATGGATTTTCGCTGGTACTTTTGGATGTACGTTGTTTGTGGCAAGCTGTTAACCAAAAAAACGAAATGGCGAACAGCCCGGCTACTAATTTATTGCTCATGTAATGCACCTGTTGCTATTTTTTTGTCAAGAAGTTCAGTGGTTTCTCCCATTCTCTTTGCCTTTTTCCACTGAGCCACTGCATTGTCCCTTTCGCCGAGTTTGAAAAGAACATCTCCATAATGTTCAACAATCGTGCCACTTACGCTGCTGCTGTCGAGCATTGCTTTCTCCAAAAACTCTTTCGCCTTCTTATAATCTTTCCGGATGTACAGTACCCAGGCATGCGTATCCAGGTAAGTCGGATTGTCTTTGTGCTGCTGCACCAGCTTTTCCGACATCTTCAAAGCCAGGTCAAGTTTTTCCTTTCTGAGCGAGAGAAAATAGCTGTAATTGTTTAAAACATGATCGTTATCGGGATTTGCTTTCAATGCGAGCTCGTAAGAAGCATCGGATTTTGCATGGTCGCCCTGCCCGTTGAATGCATCACCCAGGGACGCGTAAATATGCGGAACAAGATCAGGGTTGTTGGTGACCAGTTTAAGGCTCTCTTCCAGAGAAGAAACTGCCTCCCGGTAATTCTTCTTCATCAAATGCGCCGTTCCATTGGAATACCAGAACAGTCCCTGATTTGGAAAAAGCTCCAACGCCTTCTCTGAATGCACCAGCATGCTGTCGATCTGGTTGAGTTCGCCGTCCAGCTGGATCAAGGCAATCCAGATCTTGAAGTCGGAGCCGTCGATCCGGGCAGCTTTTGCGTAAATGTCGCGGGCTTCTGCTTTCTTGTTCTGACGTGCGAGCAAGTCGGCGTATATTACGTTTGCGAGGGCTTCATTCGGGTGTGTTTCCAAAAGCTGCTTCGCCAGCGTAACTGCCTCAGTAATCTCATTTTCTGATTTCAGCATACTCAGGTAACCTGTCAAAACCCTGATTTTCGGCTCTGCTTCTAGGTTTGGATTAGCAAAAACCAGTTTAAGCTCCTGGTTACACTTCTGTACGTCGCCATTGCGGCGGTATATATCTGCCAGCAGTACGTGTGCCTGCGCCTCATCAGGATTGATTTTGAGCGCCTCTTCAAGTGGTGTCACTGCCTCCACGATGCGATCGTTGGCGATCAGCAGCTCGGCCAGTTCTACACGGTAGCTTACCTCGGTAGGTTCGGCATTGATTAGCTTTTTCGCTTCTGCAACAGCTTTATCAAGATTGTTTTGCCTCAGATAAAGCTGCTGTTTCTGGTGTGTGATTTCTTCTGTAATGCCCATTGATTTTTCAAGAACATTATAGGTCTCAATCGCTTTATCAGGCTGATCGTTAAATACGTACACGGCCGCCAGCTCAATTCCATACTGGATATTTTCGGGATTTTTGGCAACTAGTGTTTCGTAAATAGCAGCAGCTTCGGAATATTTCCTTCTCTTGGCATAAAGCTCTGCCAGTTGCTGCGCGTAAAAGATATTTTCCTTGTCAAGCTCGTGCGCTTTCTTAGAGGGGGCAATTGCGTCGTCGTACTTTTCAAGCTTGATCAATGCAGTGGCTACCAAATACTGGCTGGCTGCATCCTGACTGTTTTCCTGCGCCAGTTTCTCAAAAAGAGGCAATGCCCGGGCGGGCTCGTCTTTCATCATAAACTTCATCCCCTCCGTCGCAAGCGACTCTTTTTCAAGGCGAAGACCAACATCTTCGGTTTTTACAGCATCTTTATCACGGTCTTTGTTGCGGCGCTGGGCAAGCGAAGAATGCGTGACGAGCAGACTCGCCAGCATTAAGATCGGAAGGTTTAGTTTCAAATACACGGTCTTCATATTTCAATCAGATGCCATCAGTTTCCGAGACTTGACCGGCTATTTCAGAGTAAACAACAAAGTTACCAATTTTGTCTGTACGACTGGTTCGTAAGACTGTTCAAACAAAGATACTAACGCGGAAATGCAAGTATTCTTGTTTGCTTAATTCACTGAATATGTGCTTCTGGCAAAGCCCGGCGACCCGCTGGTACTGAGCGCTTCTACCCGCACATCGACAATAGTAGCTGCATCAGAATTGAAATACCGGATCTTCGCTTTTCCATTCCCGTCTGTTTTTACCATTGGCGCCCAGAAAATCGTCGCCCGATAATCGGGATTTACGTTCTGCGGTTCCTTCGGTGAATAGGAGGGAGCATAAAATACCTTCGGCACATTGAACCCCGCAATTTTCGAGACCAGCACGCCAGGCACTATATCTTGTGTGTAGTCGTAGCTTGAATTTCCTCGTTTTGTCAAAACTGATATCACTCCATTTCCACCATTCATTCCAAAGATCGCTGCCGACGGGCCTTTCAGTACATCAATGGACTCTACATCATTAACATTCAACGAGGAAATAAAATCCTTATCCACCGGCATTCCGTCCAAAACAAACTGCGGCTCATTCTGATTTCCCCGGATACTCACCCTCGCGTTCATCCCAAAACCCGTAACTGATACACCCGCAACTCTTCCCGCAAGTATATCAAGTATGCTCATTCTACCGGCGGCAAGCTCTGGCGTCACCTTAATGGACGCATCCGCTGTACCATAGATTTTTCGTGGATCGCGTTGGACCTGCTTCTTGGCTTTGATGGTGACTTCCTGCAATAACCGTTCCCGGTTTGCCCGTATTTTTCTGCTAATCTCTTGATCCTGTGCATTTCTTTGTAGGAAATCATTCAGCAGTTTTGCGTCTACGGTAAGTGGATAGTAAGGATTCTCCCCAGGGGATATTCTGGGAATCTCCTGCGGGAAAATGCTGAACGACAGACTTTGATTATTTTTCTTACCCATTCCTTGTACACGTACTTTCAGAGAGTCTTCAAAAATGAGGTTGTACAATGCAAACTGTCCTTTTTCATTTGTCTCGGCAGTCAGGAAATTGCTCAGGCTGTCATTGCTTACGTAAACAGAAAGCGCAGTCTGAGCTGCTGGCTTTTTGTTTCTGCGTGCTTCTCCGGCAAATGTAATACCTTGTTCCACAAAGTATCTTGGGCCTTCAAGTGAATCGCGGAGTACCTCCTCCCATTTAAACCTGCTCCAACCCTGCGTCATCATCAGAATATCACGGTGCATTTTCCGCTCTGTTTTGGTTTCGTCAAAGTAGTAGCCCGGCTGTTCGACGAGGCCTTTTAAATCAGAAGAAAGCAGCAGATAGGAAACAATGTTTTGGTCGTGTATTTGTTGCTGGATTTGTCCGGCATCCGTAATGGACACTGAGATGTGAGTTTCGACTGGCTTCCCGGCTGTATCCGTTACGGCAATTTCAATTTCGGATTGCTCACGCGGCTTATAAGCAGCTTTTGAAGGGTTTACCTGGACCCGGAGACTGTGATTGTGATCGATAAAGATAAGCCGCTCGCACACAGGTCTGTTTTCTTCATTGAATAGCGTCAAATGCGTTATTCCATCTGGCAGATCAGTATTGGGAACATTCATCATTAAACCTTTGCCTGAAATTTTGCCTTTGGCTACAAAAGCAACAATACCGCGCGAGTGCCCGACAATGTTGACAGGGACCTCAGTTTTACCCGGAACCTTTGCATAGGCAATTATCCTGGTTTTCAGCGGATTGGAGGTATTGTCAACAACGAGTGTATAACCCGTTTCATTTACTTTCGGAAAAGCGTATTTCGATGCGCCGCCGTTTTTTTCCCTCAAAAATGCAGTGTAGGAAGACCCGGACTTAGCTGCAAACTGAAAGCGCCCCATTCCCAGGTGCTCACTCTTGAAGGAGGCCACAGTATCATTATTCTGGTCCATGATAAATCCTGCCACATGCTCTCCCATACCCGAGGCATTCACGGCCTTGAACGCAACACGTGTAGCGACTTCGGCCATCAATTCGCCGCCCTCAGGAAAAAACTGTAAATCAATTTTACCGGTCGCAGGAACAGGTGTACTTCCGGCGGGATCGAAGACCTGAATATCTTTATGAAAGAAAAAAGCTTCGGGAGCATTGCGCATCCAGTTGGTATAAGCGCGCAATGAATATGCACCAGGCGGAATGGAGTCGGCCAGTACAATTTCACCATTCCCGATCCCGCCATTCAGGTAAGTGCGCCTTAATGCAAAGTTTTTCCCGGTGTTCTGATCGATCAGGTCCACATACAGCAAATTGCTGGTGCTGTCGGGATTGTGCAGTGAGCCTTCTACGAGAAATGCATTGTACCACAGCGTATCGCCAGTCATATAATAAGGCTTGTCTGTATGCAGATAGGCTTTCTCAACCGGGAGAGCTTGCCGGTAACGGAGCAGCTTTTCGGAGATCATTTTGGTAAAATCTTCGTCTGCCCATTTGAATGCGACTATGAAAAGGAATACCGCAGCAGCTAGAATCCTGATGTGACTTTTGTGCATTGTGACATGTTTTAGTTTGTTGTAGATGAAAGTACTTAGCGATTTGCCCGTCGCACAAAAAGATACGCCGGGTAACTTATTACAAGGAATAACAATGCAAACTGACTGCTGGCCAAGTCCTGGATCACCGCACCTATCAAAAATGCAAGTGAGCAGATCAGCATCGCAATTGGTAAAACAGGGTAAGCAGGAACCTTCCAAGGTCTGGCCAGCTCCGGCTCTTTCTTTCTCAATGCAAGCAGAGACGCGAATGCGGACGCATGTCCAAGTACAAAAAAGAAAGTGGCGATATCCGAGAGCTTCTCACAGGCATCTTTTCCAATTAATATTAAAAGTATGGCGACCCCGGAAGTTACCAGCATTGCTACCGCAGGTGTGCCGCCCTTATTAACGGAGCTGCCGGAAGGCAAAAACAGGCCATCGCGGCTCATTGAATAAAGTACACGAGGATTAAAGAGCAGCTGCGCATTCACAATCCCGAGAATGGATATCATCAGAAATAACGTCACGATTTTTCCTGAACCTTCCCCGAAAATCAAGCGTATCGCATCGGCCGCAGCCAGTTTGGATTGTGCCAGCTCGTTCATGGGCAATACGTGCAAAATAGCGAGGTTACAAAGAAGATAAATGGCGATAATTACCAATACGCCCCCCATCATGGACCGGGGCAAATTTTTGGTTGGGTCACGGTCTTCTTCTGAAAAGTAGGCCGCGGTGTGCCAGCCGTCGTAAGTATAAAAAATGGCTTGAAGAGAGAAAATAACGGGTGCGATCCAGCTGCCTGTCGCTATGATCTTGCTGGTGGTAGTACTTGCCTGTTCGGCAGTGACTTCGTCTCCATAGATATAGCAAACGGCCACGAATGCAAAAAGTCCGATCCCTTTCAGTACGCTCATAATATTCTGGAAGCTGCTGGCCAATGCGAGCCCGATCCAGTGCACGCAGGTCAGCACCAGCAGAATGGCGGCTGCAACGTAAGGTTCGTAGCCCACCAGTGTGGGGATGAGCAATGCCAGGTACTCGCTCATCGTGTATACCCCGAAACCCAGCGCAGAGCAAGTCCCGAGCCAGCTGTTGATGCCCACCACAAATCCGGCATAATTACCGAAAGCGCGCTGCGCATAAACATACCAGGCACCAGCTTTGGGGACCGAAGTACCTAATTCGATGGTACAGAGTGTGCCGAGGAATGCGTAGAGACTTACTGCCGCCCAGAGCAGCATGATCAGCCAGGGTTCGCCGATTTGGGCTGCAATGGGCCCCGGCTTGCGCAATATACCAGTCCCGATGGTGCCGCCCACGGTAACTGCAATGCCGAATCCTACTCCTAATATTTTGAAAAGCTCATTTTTTGCAGAGGGTTGTGTCATATTAAGGAGTGAAGGAATGTGCCTTCCGAAAATAAGAAAAGTTTTTCTTTTTGTAACTTCTATGTTCGTAATGAACTACAATGCATTCGGATGCGGGAAACGGAATGAAGCAGTCGCGCAATTTTCTGATTCACCGCAAGTTAGGTTAATTGATTTTGACGAGTCGTCATTCACTATTTTGAATCGGGAAATACGACGAATGGTCTGGGTTATCTTCAAAAGATTGAAATGATCAACCTTCGCACTTGAAGCACTTCCAGGAATGCGGCAAGATTGGCGGTACCGGGTTCACGGATGTTGCGCATACCTCTGAATAAATAGATTTGTACAGGCTGAGTTAGCAAATTAGTTTGTAAAACAATTCAAAAAGCGAGACTATGGGAATGTTTGACACACTACTGTTCGATATCAACCTCTTACCAGTTTCCGATGAAGAGAAGCAGTTGTTATTGAATGAGGAATTTCAGACGAAGTCTTTGGATAATTTGCTTCGAACTTATCGGATTACCGAGAAAGGGAATCTGTTGTACGGCGTGTACTCAAGTGATTTTTTAGACGATTACGCACCGGCATGCCAATATGAAAAATGGATTGAAGTACCAGAGGTGCATGGCTATATTAGCTTTTATACCTCACTAACCGATTCGAACAGATGGTACGAGTTTGTCGCAAAATTCACCAACGGAAAGTTAGTCGAAGTTTTCCGCAATGAAGGAACGAGGTATGAAGGTAATAGAAAGATGACTGATGTTGGTATAAGCTAAAGCACAAAAAAACCGGATGCCGTTCTCACGACATCCGGTTTTTCACTTTTGATCAATATTCTTAGAGAATCGATTCTGCCAGTACAAGTACTTTGTTATTGAGCACCTCCACAACGCCTCCGTCGATTAGAAAGGATTGCTTTGCAGCTCCGGTGTCAATTACCACGTCGCCTTTGCCAAGTGTACTTACAAGCGGCGCGTGGCGGTTCAGAACCTGAAATTGTCCTTCCGTACCCGGTAACGTTACAGCAGTTGCCTCTCCGGCAAAAACTTTCTTATCTGGGGTAATTATTTCTAAATGCATGGTTGAAAGTTTTAGTTTATGAGTTTAGAGTCAATGTGTTAAACTCATGAACTCATAAACTCTGGACTCTTTAACTTATCTAGTTGCTTCTGCAAGCATTTTTTCTCCTTTCGCCTGCGCATCTTCGATGGTTCCAACCAGGTTGAATGCCATTTCAGGAAGATGATCGTAAGCTCCGTCCATGATCAGGTTGAATCCTTTGATAGTATCATTGATATCTACCAATGTTCCTTTCAAACCTGTGAACTGCTCAGCAACGAAGAATGGCTGCGACAAGAAGCGTTCTACACGACGAGCGCGGGATACAACCAGCTTGTCTTCGTCAGAAAGTTCTTCCATACCAAGGATCGCGATGATATCCTGCAATTCTTTGTAGCGTTGCAAAATATTTTTCACGCGCTGTGCGCAATCGTAGTGAGCTGCACCCAAAGTTTCAGCATTCAGAATCCTTGAAGCTGAGTCCAATGGATCCACCGCAGGGTAAATACCTTTTTCAGAAACTTTACGGCTCAATACCGTAGTTGCGTCCAAGTGAGCAAATGTTGTTGCAGGAGCAGGGTCAGTCAAGTCATCCGCAGGTACGTAAACCGCCTGTACAGATGTGATTGATCCACGTTTTGTTGAGGTAATGCGTTCCTGCATTTGACCCATTTCCGTTGCAAGTGTTGGCTGGTAACCTACCGCAGAAGGCATACGTCCCAAAAGAGCGGATACCTCAGAACCTGCTTGTGTAAAACGGAAGATGTTATCGATAAAGAATAGGATATCACGTCCCTGACCTTCGCCATCACCATCGCGGAAATACTCCGCCATCGTCAAACCCGACAATGCAACACGTGCACGTGCGCCAGGAGGCTCGTTCATTTGTCCGAAAACAAAAGTTGCCTGTGAATCCTTTAATGTATTATAGTCTACTTTCGAGATATCCCAGCCGCCTTCTTCCATGCTGTGCTTGAACTCTTCGCCGTATTTAATGATACCAGCTTCGATCATTTCACGCATCAGGTCATTTCCTTCACGGGTACGCTCGCCCACTCCGGCAAACACTGAAAGACCTGCGTAGGCTTTCGCGATGTTGTTGATCAATTCCTGGATCAATACGGTTTTACCAACACCTGCACCACCGAACAAACCAATTTTACCCCCTTTTACATAAGGAGCAAGCAAATCGATTACTTTGATACCTGTAAAAAGGATTTCGGTTGATGTCGCCAGCTCTTCAAATTTAGGAGCTGAACGGTGGATAGAGATACCGTTTGATGAATCCAAAGGTGTAAGTCCGTCGATCGCTTCACCGATTACGTTGAATAGACGGCCTTTAATTCCTTCACCGATTGGCATTTTGATAGGAGCTCCAAGCGGACGAACTTCCATTCCGCGTTGCATACCTTCGGTACTATCCATTGCGATAGTGCGGATCCGGTCTTCGCCCAGGTGCTGCTGGCACTCAAGAACTACTTTCGACCCGTTCGGTTTGATGACTTCTAACGCATCTAGGATAGCCGGAATGCTGATGCTATCTTCAAATGATACGTCTACAACCGGACCAATTACCTGCGTAATTTTTCCTATGTTTGTCGCGTTTGCCATTATATGAATTTGATTATCTCGAATGAGGTTTTTTTCAGACCGCAAAAGTAGGAGATAATTTGGTCAGTACCAAGAGCGGAATTATTGATTTATTGGATATTTTTTAGAAAATACCTACTTTGTTAGGAGCAAAATAGAATTTTGATTGTTTGTTGTGAGGAAAGCTTAACGTTTAACATTGTTGCAGATATATATAATGTTAATGTCTCAATCTAACCGGAATACGTCAACTAAGGATCAGCTTTAAATAGAAGAAAACATGAATGCGCAATTGCTTGAACGTATCACCTTCAACCCTGACCAATGTGATGGAAAGCCGTGTATCCGTAGTATGCGCATCAGGGTGACAGATGTAATTGAGCTGCTGGCTGCTGGTGTTACCCCTGCGCAGATTGTTGACGATGAGTTACCGGATCTTGAACCGGAAGATATTACTGCCTGCCTTCTTAATGCTGCGGCTAAGCTCAATCATCCAGTCCTTCAAGCAGCTTGATGCTCATTCTTGATGCTCATCTTTCACCGGGTTTGGCCCCCTGGATTGTATCAAACTTTGATCTGGAGTGTAGTTCTACACAATTCTTGAACCATCGACATTCCCCTGACAATGATATTTTCTTTCGTGCAAGAGCATTAAACGCCATAGTTATCACAAAAGATGAGGATTTTGTAAAACTCCTTGATCGCTATGGCAGCCCTACTAAGGTTATCTGGCTGACTTGCGGCAATACTTCTAAAATGAGGCTAAAAGAAATTTTAAGCGCCAAGCTAAAAGATGCGCTGAAATTACTTCACACATCAGATCTGGTCGAAATAACAGGTTACTGATATTTTCGTTGAGGTATATACAATTATTAAAATCCCTAGGGAAGTCTGTTAATATAAATATGAAGGAATTGTTTTTCTGGAAAGTATGGTCAGTATCTGAGCGCAGAATGGCGGTTGTGATGCTGGCTGTCCTGGTTTCCGCCGTTGCATTTTTTATACTCAAATGCATAGATCCGCTTCAAAATGTAGTCCGCTGGAATGTGGTAAGCGAAATGTCAGAAACCGGCGCTATCGTTGATTTTTTGCGGATCGGACAATGGCAATACGGCGTTTCCACCCCCTCGCATCTTGTAACTGAAAGTTTTATGGCTTCGGTAATGGAGATCGATTATGTGACCGTACAAGTATTTTGGCTCTTTGCAATCATCGGTATCAGTCTGATTTTAGCTGCAATCACTACCTTATCCCGATTTTGGTACCTGGCCGGGATGGTTGTCTTCATTATGTTCCTGGGCTTTTCGAAGCTGGAAATTCTGTCGGGGGCCGGTGAAGGAAACAAGCTGCTGTTCATTATAACTGTCCTGATCTACGGTATTACGACCTACTACTTTCATGCATTCAGGCAGGACGCCGGCATAAGTATGAGAATAGCCGGTGTACTGGCAGCGTCAATACTGATTTTTGCGGTTGCTTATTTCACATCTCCGATCAGTTTCACTGCACTGGCCGCTGCGACCTACTCCTTTCCATTCTGGTTGCTGCTAACCGCATTGTTCCTGCTCGTTTGTTCAACCGAGATTATGGCCGGACTGGTTTGGCTGAGTACCAGCGGCTCTGTTCGGAAGGGAAGTACCGGATTGATCAACTTCATTGTGATCAGTGTGTTGTACCTGATCTTGCTCCTGTTGATTTATCTTAAAAACACCAAGCAAATAGACTGGAATGTAACGCTGGTCAGCCCCGTTGTGCTTGCATTGATTGCCGGAGTAGCCGGAATCTGGGGTTTCAGAAGACGCGCCGATTCAACAGGCGGCATGCTTCCATTCAGAAGTGCCGGGTTCTGGATTTACATTGGGCTATTTATCATTGCGGCTGCATTCACAGGCTTAATGGCAGGAATGGCCAATGATCCGGTATTGGAGGCATTGGAAGATGTGGTAGTGCAGGGTCAGCTTGCAATGAGTGTTTTGTTCTTCTTTTATGTTCTGGTCAACTTTTTTCCTCTTTTTCAACAAAAGCTGGCTGTCTACAAAGTCCTGTACAAACCGCTCAGATTTGGGCTGACACAAACACGGTTGTTCGGTTTTGCAGGTGTGGTAATATTATTTTCTATTCAAAGACTGCTGCCGGTTAATCAGGCTATCGCCGGGTATTTCAATGGACTGGGCGACTTGCACGCCCGAACCCAGGAGTTTGCGCTTGCCGAGCAATATTACAAACTCGCATTGCAGCAGGAATTTCAAAATCACAAGTCTAATTACTCGCTTGCCTCGCTCGCTATTCGCCAGGGCGACCGCACTGCCGCAGCTTTTTACTTCCGTCAGTCATTACTGAAAAATCCATCTCCACAGGCTTATGTAGGATTGAGTAGTATTTTGACTCAGGAAAACCTCTTTTTCGATGCGGTGCACAGTTTGCAGGAAGGTGTTGGAAAGTTTCCGAAAAGCGGGGAGCTACTTAACAACCTGGGTATGCTTTATTCCAAAACCAATGTAGCCGACTCCGCTTACTATTACCTCGAAAGAGCAGAAAACAGTAGTGCCCGCTCCGAGATTCCGGCCACGAACTTGCTTGCTATTCTTGCGAGAAACACAGACGCAGAATTGCTGGATTCTCTCGCATCTTCAACAGAAAAGAGGGAATACCTTTCGTGGCAGGCCAACTGGCTGGCAGTTCAAAATCTTAGACAGGAATTTACAAAGGAGGAATGGAATGCGAAGGCAATCCCGGCTGACTCGCTTCTGAGCGTTTCTTCATCCGTGTATGTTCTTAATTACGCATTAAACCAGGCCAGATCGGATGCATCTACTGCGATATTGCTGAATAAACTTGCGTCCAAAAATCCCGTGCTGTCGAAAGATCTGAGCTGGGCGGCGCTCTATCCGGAGTTTTATAGTGGCGACAAGCTCAAAGCCTTGCAGGTTCTTACCGCGCTGGCTTCTGATGAAGAGGAGCAAAGCGAACTGTACCACAAGGTTTTAGGACATTGGTTTTTACAACTCGGACTTTATGAAAAAGCAATTGAAAGTCTGGCAGATGTGGAGGGAGTAGAAGGTACCATCGGAATGGCGGTTGCCAATGCACTTTATGATAAGAAAGAAGTGGCAGTCATTTTATTGGATAAAATTCAGAAACCCGAGAATAGCGTAGCAATTGAAAATCTGAAAAGAAACCTTTTCTCAGGTATAAAACCAAAGTCACCTACAGACTCGCTGCTGGCGGTTGCAGTCCGTTCGCCTTCCGACGTGAATTTCGAAAATGCGGTCCGTGCTAATCCGTTCGATGCAAAAAGCGTTGCAGCAACTTCCGAATATCTGCGTAAGAAAAAACAAACAGGAAAAGCGTACAAAATGGTACTGGACGCGCTTGCCTACAATGAATATGCGCCACAATTGTGGGAACAATATGCATTGTTAAGCCTCGACCAGGGACTGACAGGACAGGCCGACGAAGGTGAAAGCAAGGTCAGGCAGTATGCAGATCAAGCCGGTTATCAGCAATTTATGAGCCGCTATCAACCTATGCGGGCACTTATCGAAAAACAAAGAGCGGAGTTTCAGTGATTTAATATTTTAGATTGCTGTAAGTTATACCTGGCTAAATATGTCTTTAATCATCAATTCGAATTTCAGCGGAACCGAGAGCCGGCTGTTCAGAGGTAAGCTGATCGTAGGATTGCTGAAAATCAATGCCTGGAAGGAAGACGGCTACGGTGAACTCGACGGAAGTATGCTGCGGTTCAAAACGCGTGGCTTTTGGAACAGGGTTACTGAAATCAGGGATATCGAAGGAGTAGGAATTTTGGGCAACATTAAATACAATTTGTTCAAAGGCACTGCCGAGATTACCTATGAGGAAATAACTTACAGCTGGAAATTCAGTAACTGGATGCAGCAGCAATGGATCGTGAAAAAGGATGAAGACGAAGCCTCATTCAAATCGACCAGTTTTTGGAAATATCAAGGCGAGCTGTTCAATGAAGGAATCCCGTCGGCTGTTTTGCTCGCCTCGCTTTTTGTACAGGGGCATTTCCGCCGGATGACAGCGGCATCTTAGTACTATCACCTTTAAACGCTTTTCAACAAGGAATTTCAATATGAAAATCATCGAGACTAACGAGATTGCAAAACGTTATGTAATGGGAAGCGAAGTGATCCAGGCACTCAAATCTGTGACTATTTCGGTAAATAAAGGTGAATACGTCGCATTTATGGGCCCGTCGGGTTCTGGCAAATCTACGTTAATGAATATCATCGGCTGTCTCGATACGCCCACAACCGGCCGCTACATTCTGAATAGCAAAGATGTGAGCGATATGACGGAAAGCGAGCTTGCAGAGATCAGGAACAAGGAAATCGGGTTTGTTTTCCAAACATTCAATCTTTTGCCAAGAATGTCGTCGCTTGATAATGTTGCATTGCCATTGATTTATGCAGGATTGAGCAAGTCGGACCGCACGGAGAAAGCGATGCTGTCATTGAAAAACGTGGGACTCGAAAATCGGGCCGGGCACAAGCCGAATGAGCTTTCAGGCGGTCAGCGCCAGCGGGTTGCAATTGCCAGGGCGCTTGTAAATGATCCCAGTATTTTGCTGGCTGATGAACCGACAGGTAACCTCGATACAAAGACTTCTTACGAGATTATGGATTTGTTCGATCAGCTGTATAGCCGGGGCAATACCATCGTAATGGTAACTCACGAAGAGGATATCGCCCACTACGCGCACCGCATTGTCCGCCTCCGTGACGGATTGGTTGAGTCAGATACAATTAATCCCAATCCTACGAAAGTAAGTGCGTTGGTGTGAAACTATTAAGTCTGTCAAAAGATATACAGATTCATTAGTTTTGTAAATCAGAGCGAAAAATCTTGATTTCGAAATTTTCGTAAATCCGAATGAGTTACTCTCAGGTAATTCATTCGGATTATTTTTATCAGAACAAACATGAAGATCAATTTCAGCGACATCATTATATTCGAAAACGAGGATTTTCTCGTGGTAAACAAGCCGCCGCATCTGGCGACACTGGACGAGAGGACTGCGGATAGGGGAGGAAGCGTACTCAGGCTTGCTAAGGAATACAATTCAGAATTGCAGGCCGCACACAGATTGGATAAGGAAACTTCCGGGGCATTGGCTTTTGCCAAGAACCCTGCTGCTTACCGCCACCTGGCTATGCAATTTGAGCACAGGGAAGTGACAAAGCGCTATCACGCGGTCACAAATGGCATTCACAAGCTCGACAGTATCTCAGTATATCTGCCGATTTTGCCTTTGAAAAACGGAACAGCGGTGAAAATTGACCGCGCAGAAGGAAAGGTGGCAGAGACGATCTTCAACACTTTGCAGGTTTACCGGGGTTACACATTAGTGGAATGTATCCCCATTACCGGCCGAATGCACCAGATCCGCATTCACCTTTCCTGCTTGAAAGCGCCGATCGTTTGTGATCCGCAGTATGGCGGCGAGCCGATTTTTCTTTCAAGTTTGAAACGCAAGTTCAATCTAAAAAAGGAAACGGAGGAGCAGCCTCTCATTCAGCGCGTTGCATTGCATGCGCATTCACTTTCATTTGCATTAATGGACGGCGAGCCTGTTCGTGTTGAAGCGCCTTACCCCAAGGATTTTGAGGTACTTGTAAAGCAGCTCAACAAATTCGGAATGTAGTAGCATAATTTTTTACAGGTTTGATGAAAGTTTGTGTAGGTTTAAACACATTTTCATCAAACCTGATTTTATGCGGATACACACATCTAACCTCCTCCCGGTCATTCTGATCGCTCTTCTGTCCTTTTCCCTCGTACAGAATACCCTCGCACAAACTGCGCGTAAAAACGATGTGATCGTCAAACGGGACAGTTCCCAAATTCAGGCGCTTATTACGCAAATGACCTACGAAAAGATTAACTACCGCGATCTCAGCACATCGGACAGCGCCAAAGCCTACATCTATATGGATCAGGTTGCAAGAGTTTTGTTGAAAAACGGAAAGATTTTAAATGTGCGCGATTCAGTTCTTGTAGGAAAAACACCGCCTGATTCAGTCGGTCAATACGCGGATCTTAATAATTTACCAACAGATCCTTTTGAGAAAAGCGTCGTAATGGCGAATTCGGATCAGCTGCGGGATAAGTATGAATATTACCACAACAAGGCGATCGACGGAAAGACAGGTGCCATTGTTTTTACTTCTATTGCAGTAGCTACTCTTGTTTCCGGAATTATTGTGGGCGCAGTTGGTGAAGATCAAGATGATAAGAAATTTGGAACTGCGCTTGCAATCGGGGGGCCTGTTTTTGGCGGGGTTTTTGGTTTACTTACTTTTAATAAGTACCGTGTTAATCATAAAAAAGCTAACAAGGTCAAAGCAGAGCTTGAACGCCGCGGTCAGCCGCTCACTACATTTAAAATCGGGCCCAGCTTTGATCCGTTTAATAAATCCGGCCAACTCACAATGCGCGTGACATTTTGATAAGGATAAATTTATTACTTCATTCGGAGCAAAATATTCATATTTAGCTCCTTCCATAATGAAAGTAAGTTTATCTGCGCTGAGGTTTCAGCTTTTAGCCGTCATTTGTTTTTTGCTTCTCCATGCTGTCTCTGCTCAAACTACGCGGAAACCAGACGTTATTTTGCTTCGTAATGAAACTAAGCTGGAAGTAATTATCCAGGAAGTAGACGATAGTGTGGTTAAATACAAAAAGGTCAACGACCAGGAAGGTCCGCTGTTTACGATTAAAAAGGCAGACATTGTCTCGATTCAGTACGGAAATGGTGAAGTAGAGACGTTTGAAGCAACCTTGGAAGTGCCTAATTATTACGCACCTTCTTCGGCTGCACCCCGGCAGGTACCGGCCGCTAGCTCTGCGATGGTACCGAGAGGCAACAAGTTTCAGCAGGAATTGCAGACAAGCTCTTCAGACCATTTGAGAGGAATATACAAGTACTACAAAACCAAATCTAAAAATGGCCTGGCCATTGGAATCGCAGGTACCTCTGCGGGTCTCATTTTTATGGGGATAGGAACGGGAATAATCGCTAAAATCGAGACCGACGCTAATGGAAATTTCCTCACTTACGCGGATGAGCAAAAGGCAATCCGAGGTGCCTGGATGATCATCGGCGGTTTTGCAGGAGCAGCTACCTTTGGGACAGTTGGATTCGTGAAGGCAGGAAGGAACGGTTCGAAGGCTGGTAAAATAAGAAGAGAGCTGCTGCAAAGAGGTGAGCCGATCGTATTCAAGTTCAGCCCTGGGTTCAATGCAAGAACGCAAACCGGCTTTCTGACAGTGAATGTACAGTTTTGATATTGAGTAATGCATAGAGCCAAAAACGGCCTGGAAATTATTTCCAGGCCGTTTTTGGCTCTATATTTCTTTCTTAGAACTTGAAAGTGATACCAGCTTTTAATGGAGATGCATTGTAACCTGCTTCTGCAAAAACCCCAATAGTCGGCTTAAAGTAATAACGGGCGCCTACAAATGCACCAAAAAATACACCGCTACCGTAAGCATCATATCCAACTCCGTCATAAGATGAACTTGCAATCCTATATCCCAAGGAAGGACCTGCATATAGATCAAGGTTATCTATTGTTAAAAAGTGTTTTCCGAAGTGGTAAGATCCTCTCGCGCCAATACTGAAGAAGTTATATCTCCAACCAGATCCATAAAAACCTCCACCGTAGTTCCATGACACAAAGTCAGCCTGGCCACCGACACTGATGAAGTCGTGAACACCACCTTCGAAAGATGCACCCACACCTACGCCGCCGCCGCCGTATGTGCCACCAAGGTTGATACCTGCATTCAGTAATTTATCTCCTTTCTCGAATTGCGCAAAAGCTTTTTCCGAGGTCGCGCTTAGAACGGACGCAACGAAAAACATGAATAGAATCTTTTTCATCGTAATAGATAAGTTATTGTTAATAATGGCACAAATTAAAGCGTTTAATTGAATGCTTCAAAACTTGTGCCATTGTTACTTATTATCCGGGTACCTCCACTTTATTAGTGGCCTTCTATTCATGTTGCAGCCAGAAAATTAAATTTCCTTGCGTAGCTTTTCTTTAAATACCTTCTTGAACTTATCCAGTTTCGGAGCAATCACAAATGCGCAATAGCCTTGTTCCGGATTGTTGGCAAAATAGTTTTGGTGGTAATCCTCAGCAGGATAGAACTTCACAGCCTGCGTAATCTCAGTTACGATCGGGTTTGAATACGCACCGGATTTATCCAGTTCTGTCTTCGCTTTTTCTGCCAGTGCCTTCTGCTCGTCGTTGTGATAAAAAATCACGGAACGATACTGCGTACCCACATCATTTCCCTGGCGATTTAGTGTTGTCGGGTCGTGGCTGCGGAAAAATGCCTCAAGAAGGTCTGCATAGCTGATCACCTTCGGATCGTACGCTACCTCGACACATTCTGCGTGGCCGGTATTACCTGTACAAACCGCTTTGTAATTCGGATTAGGATCGTGGCCGCCGGAGTAACCTGAAACAACCTTCTTCACGCCCTCCAGAGACTCCATTACAGCCTCTGTGCACCAGAAGCAGCCGGTTCCGAAAGTAGCGGTTTCCATATTCGCAGTATTAACATTCTTCTCGTCAAGCGACGTAAACGCGGTTTCTTTGTCCATTTTTCTCTTTTGTTTTTTATCCGACTGAGCGCAAGATATCACAACCATGCAACACAAAAACAAAAACGTCAAAATCGGGATTGTGGTTTTCATTTTACTGGTTTGGGTTACTTTACAGATTGATTAACGAATCCGACACAAAGAAAGTTTTCTCTGAGGTATTCATGCATTATTTACGA
Source organism: Dyadobacter crusticola DSM 16708 (assembly GCF_000701505.1). Lineage (GTDB taxonomy): Bacteria > Bacteroidota > Bacteroidia > Cytophagales > Spirosomataceae > Dyadobacter > Dyadobacter crusticola. The sequence goes on from NZ_JNJB01000020.1 coordinate 39,481, forward strand.
AATTTGCCCGCAAAAAGATCGCTTAGCCGCGCAGCGCACAGCCTGTCGCCAGATCAAACATCCCCGCTATGACATACCTCCATTTCAAAGCATTGCATATCATTTTCGTCGTCAGCTGGTTTGCAGGGCTCTTTTATATGCCGCGCCTGTTTGTTTACCATACCGAGGCAGGCGACAAGCCCAGTCCTGAGCGTGAAATACTTTTTGCGCAGTTCACCAAAATGGAAAAGCTGCTTTGGAATGCAATTATGACACCCGCCTGCTGGCTTACATTGATTTTCGGCTCAATCATGCTGTACATTACGCCGGCGTGGCTGGATCAGGGCTGGATGCAGTTAAAGCTGCTTTTTGTCGTCGGCTTGGTAGTATACCATTTTTTCACCCGTAAAATTTTGCTGGAAATCCGAGAGGGAAAATTCCGTTTTTCATCCTTTCAGCTGCGCCTGTTCAATGAAGTAGCCACGGTATTCCTATTCTCCATTGTTTTTTTAGTGGTATTAAAAAATACCGTCGACTGGCTTTGGGGAGTTTTGGGGCTGATCGCTTTTGCGGTGCTGATTATGACAGCGGTAAAGACCGTGAAGAAGTTTCGGGAAAAGAAGTGAGATATCCTCTGCCTTATTCGGGCTCAAATACAATAAAAAAACCACCGACTAAAAAGCCGGTGGCTGAAATATAAAGAACCTGATTTGTTAAGCCAAAGCAGCTTTCAGGTTGGTATCAATTGCTTCGAGGAATTCCTCAGTATATAGGAAGTGCTCGCCGTGTTTCACGTCGTTTCCAAACACACCGATCGCCAAATCCTTCGTCATTTTTCCGCTTTCAACAGTTTCGATACATACTTTTTCCAAAGCATGGCAGAAATCGATTAATGGCTGATTGTTATCCAGCTTGCCACGGAACGCCAAACCACGTGTCCATGCAAAAATTGACGCGATCGGGTTTGTGGAAGTTGGTTTTCCTTTCTGGTGCTCACGATAGTGACGCGTCACTGTTCCGTGTGCTGCCTCCGCTTCCATTGTTTTACCATCCGGTGTAACAAGTACAGAAGTCATCAAGCCCAATGAGCCAAAACCTTGTGCAACTGTATCAGACTGAACGTCACCGTCATAGTTCTTACAAGCCCAAACGAAGTTACCTTCCCATTTCAATGCAGAAGCTACCATATCGTCGATCAAACGGTGCTCGTAATGTACTTTTCCTGCGTATTCTGTTTCGTAAATTTCCTGGAAAATATCCTTGAAACGTCCGTCGTATTTTTTAAGGATTGTGTTCTTGGTAGACAAATACAATGGCCAGCCTTTGTCCATCGCCACATTGAAGCAAGCGCGCGCAAATCCACGGATTGAATCGTCGACATTGTACATCGCCATTGCCACACCAGGTCCCTGGAATTGGTAAACTTCGTGCTCAATTACTTGTCCGTCTTCGCCTTCGAATTTTACAGTAAGCTTTCCTTTACCTGGAACAACGAAATCAGTTGCACGGTACTGGTCACCAAATGCGTGACGACCTACGATAATAGGAGCGGTCCAGTTAGTTACCAGTCGGGGAACATTTTGCATTACGATCGGCTCGCGAAAAACAGTTCCGTCCAGGATGTTCCGGATAGTTCCGTTTGGCGACTTCCACATTTGCTTCAGATTGAATTCCTTCACGCGGTCTTCATCCGGAGTAATTGTTGCGCATTTGATACCAACGCCATATTCTCTGATCGCGTTGGCTGCATCAACAGTAACCTGATCGTTCGTCTCGTCGCGATACTCAACTCCCAGATCGTAATATTTAATATCTACATCCAGATAAGGTAAAATCAGCTTTTCCTTGATAAACTTCCAGATGATGCGGGTCATTTCATCGCCATCCAGTTCTACAACGGGATTGTCAACTTTAATTTTGCTCATGTCTTAAATTCTATACAATAGTTAAAGATTTGAAATCAAACCGTGAAAGTACAAACAAATGAATAAAAAGGCTGAAAAATCGCGTTAAACCGTGGGCACGTCAGGTTATTTTTTGATATTGTCAGGTTTGAAAAACTGCTAAGAGTTCATGAAAAAAGCCTTTTTGCGTAAAGAGTTTTTAGGAAAAAGAATGGCGCTGACGCAGGAAGAACGCGCTGCACTTAACCTGTCTGTTACAGAAAGAACCCTGAGCTACCTGTCTGGAATTACTTTCTCGACAATACACGTTTTTTTACCACATCCATCAAAAAACGAGGTGGATTGCCGGCCTCTTATTTCAATACTCAGGAAAACAGCGGCGCCGCCACGCATTGCTGCACCTTATGTTTTGCCAGGAACAAAGGAAATGGAACATTATCTTCTGACAGAGGAAAGTATCCTGGTTCTTAACCAATGGAACATTCCTGAACCGGAACCTCAGACTTCCACCCGCATTGAACCCAAGCAGATTGACTTAGTTCTGGTCCCGCTTCTTGCATTTGATCAACGTGGGTTTCGTGTAGGTTACGGCGGAGGCTATTATGATCGTTTTTTAAGTGAATGCAGAGATGATATCTTGAAAATAGGTCTGTCCTTTTTTGAGCCGGTACAAGAAATATCGGATACTGACAACTATGATATTCCACTGAATGCTTGCGTTACTCCCTATCAAGTTTATAGGTTCTAGCTGATTGAAGCGGTTGTCAAAGAAAGCGAGTTCCTTTGTTAAATACTGTATTTAAATACATTAATGAAAGATTCGGGGCATAATCCTAAATTTTCGTCGTAAATTCGCGGCACTTTTCGCCTGTGGCGGGAGCAGTCAATTTTATTCATTTTAATCTCAATGCAAGAATGAAAATCGCAGTAGTAGGCGCTACCGGTTTGGTAGGCGGCGAAATCCTCAAAGTGCTCGAAGAGCGTAATTTCCCGGTAACGGAATTGTTGGCCGTTGCATCAGAAAGATCTGTTGGCAAGGAAGTTACATTCAAGGGTAAACAGGTCAAGGTGATCGGTTTTGAGGATGCGATTGCAGCTAAGCCTGAGATCGCTATCTTCTCCGCCGGCGGAAGTACCTCCCTCGAACTAGCGCCAAGATTTGCAGAAGCTGGTATCACGGTTGTGGACAATTCCTCAGCTTGGAGAATGGACCCTACGAAAAAGCTCGTAGTGCCTGAAATCAATGCAGGCGAGCTGACTAAAGAAGATAAAATTATCGCCAATCCAAACTGCTCTACCATTCAGATGGTGGTCGTTTTGAATCCATTACATAAAAAATACAAGATCAAGCGCGTTGTTGTATCCACTTACCAGTCTGTAACGGGTACAGGTAAAGCGGCAGTAGACCAGCTTTTCTCCGAGCGCGCGGGCGATCATAGCAAAGGCAAAGTATATCCACACCAGATCGACCTAAATGTACTTCCACACATTGACGTTTTCCTCGATAATGGTTACACCAAGGAGGAAATGAAGATGACCAATGAAACCAAGAAGATTATGAGCGACGATAGAATCGCGGTTACTGCCACAACGGTGCGTATCCCGACAATCGGCGGTCACTCGGAAGCGGTGAACATTGAGTTTGAAAATGAATTTGATCTGGAAGAAGTACGCGCTATTCTCGCTCAGACTGAGGGTGTAGTTGTTCAGGATGATCCGAAGAATGCAGTATATCCGATGCCTTTAACAGCGCACGGAAAAGACGAAACCTTCGTAGGCCGCATTCGTCGTGACGAATCTCAGCCTAAAACATTAAACCTGTGGATAGTAGCAGATAATCTCCGCAAAGGTGCTGCGACAAACGCTGTTCAAATTGCGGAGTTCCTGGCGAAGAATGAGCTTGTAGGTGTAACGCAGGAAGCGTAATTACTAAATATTTAGGAATGGAGGAGCTGCCGGAAGGCGGCTCTTTTTTTGTCCCCCCCTAGATCCCCCAAGGGGGACTTTCTCGCATAAATAAAGGCCCCATTAGGGGTTTGGGGTAACGGGCAAAAGCAAATGCCATTAGGGGTTTGGGGTCAAGGCTCCTACCTATCAACCTCGCCCATCACCACGTCAATCGAACCAATAATCGCTACCAGATCGGCGAGCAAAGCTCCTTTTGAGATTTCTCCAATTACATGCAGATTATTAAAGCAGCAGGAGCGTGCTTTGCACCGGAACGGAATGTCTGAGCGCCCATCTGCCCGGAAGTAAAATCCCAACTCTCCTTTTGGACTTTCGCCTCTGATGTAAAAATCCATTGCTTTGGGGCGGATCTTCTTGGGTACCAGAGCTTGCGGGTCAAAGTCACGCGTTCTTTTATAGTCTCCCGTAAGTTGCACGAGGCTTTGTTCTATCATTTTAACAGATTCCCAACATTCGACTACCCTAACCCAGGTACGGTCCCAGCAGTCGCCCGTTGTCCCCATTTTGCCTTCTCCAATAGGTATATCAAAATCCAGCTCAGGATAAACCGAATATCCGTCCACTTTCCGGAGATCGTATCTTAATCCTGCACCTCGCAGCATAGGTCCGGTGCAACCGTAGCTGATCGCTACCGGCAAGGGGAGAATACCCACATTTGCAGTTCTTTGAATAAAGATCTTATTATCAACAACCAGCTGCTGTAGCTCGATCAGCTTAGGTTTGAGATATTTGGTAAATTCTAAACATCTTTCCTCAAATCCCACAGGCAAATCGTAGAACAAACCGCCGATCCAGATGTAATTATAAAGCATTCTCGCTCCGCAGGTCCATTCAAGTAGCCTGAGAATTTGCTCCCGGTCGCGCATCATCCACAAAAAAGGAGTGTAAGCGCCAATGTCCATTGCGTAAGTTCCCAAAGCCACAAAGTGAGAAGCGAGCCTGTTCAGCTCAGTAACTACTACACGTATGTATTCAATTCGTTTTGGAATATCATTTTCAATACCCAGCATTTTTTCCACACCTCTTACATAAGCATGTTCAGAGTTCATGGAAGCAACGTAGTCGAGCCGGTCGACGTAGGGAATGATCTGATTAAATGGGAGTGACTCCGCATGTTTTTCAAAACACCTGTGCAGGTAACCCAAATGCGGTACTACATCAACAACTACTTCACCGTCTGTTAGGACTTCCAGACGTAGAACCCCGTGAGTTGAAGGATGTTGCGGACCCATATTCAACACCATTTCTTCGGTACGAAGGTTTTCGGAGTTGTATTTGGTGGGATCCGAAACCGTCAGATATTCGGGTTTATATTCGTATTGAATGGCGTTGCTCATGTTAAAATCTGACTAGTTTCTGATCGTGGACTTCAACCTTCAATGGGCCGATCGGTCTGCCTTCATTATGCAGCCGGTCTACCGCAGTCACATAGTAAACATACCTTTGTCCCGATTCAGCATTGGTATCCACAAATTTTTCGCCCTGATAGCACATTCCCAGGATTTTGGTCGGGTCGTGCGCACTTGCTTTTTCGTCGGGCATAAACCGGTAAATCACATAGTACCAGGCTTTGTCCCCGTCCGAAGCTGCGTCGGGTCTTTCCCAGGTAAGCTCCAAACCTTTTGACAAGAGTGTCGCTTTCAGGCTTTTGGGGGAAAGCGGCGGGACATTGTCTTTCCAGGGCATGGTCGGTATCAATGCAGGATATTTGAAAAAATCGCGGCGCAGCGAGTCTACAAAGCCCAGACTGTTGGCGCGCAAAGATCGCGAACTGAAAAAGATAGCGCCGTCGGTCTCACTTTCACGCAGGTATCGAACCTGATTTGGTATCTCTTTCGGGTTGGACCAAAATGTATCCTTGTCTTTGTACCCGACGCGGTAAGCGCCCATTCCTATATACAAATGTCTTTCGAAGCGGTTTTCAGTCCACCAGTCCACGAGATTACGATAGGGTACCCGCCCAAAGCCCGACGAAAAATAGACCTGCGGCGCGATGTAATCAATCCAGCCTTCCTGAATCCATTTCCTGCTATCGGCAAAAAGATCATCGTAGGAAGCCAAAGCGCCATAAGTTTTGGAACCTTCGGGGTCACGGTCTTTATTCCGCCACACCCCAAATGGGCTGATACCAAATTTAAGTTTCGGCTTAACAGCATACAATCCGTCATGGATCTGTTTTACCAATAAATCTACATTGTGCCTGCGCCAGTCGGCTTTGTTTGAAAACCCGGCACCGTATTTACGGTAAGTGGCTTCGTCCTGAAGAACCTGCCCGGGAGATGCGTAGGGATAGAAATAATCGTCAAAATGGATCCCGTCCACGTCGTAGTTTTTCGCGACATTGACGGTCATATCAGTAATAAACTGCCTCACTTCCGGGATCCCGAAATCAAAAAGTTTGTAGCCGTCGTAGCTGAGGATCCACTCCGGGTGAATCTTGCTGATATTGTCTGCTGAAACGCTGGTTGAGGATTTATGAACAAGTCGGTTGAGATTGAGCCAGGCATGAAATTCAAGTCCGCGCTGATGTGCCTGTTCTATCATGAAATCAAGCGGGTCCCACATCGGTTCCGGCCTTCTTCCTTGCCGGCCCGTAAGCCACTCCGACCAGGGCTCAGGGCTCTTGGCGTAAAATGCATCTCCGGCTGCCCTTACCTGGACAAACACCGCATTCATTCCGACTCTTTTATGGAAATCAAGGAGATTGGAGAACTCCTGCTGCTGCTCTTCTGGTATAAGATTTTTACTGCTCGGCCAATCAATGTTATCGACTGTTGCAATCCAAACAGCCCTGAATTCCCTTTTTGGAGGCAAAAGATTATCAATTTCAGTAGTCTGCGCTATGCAACTTTCCAACAAGAACATGATCACTGCAAAGAAAAGCGCAACTATTTTAATTTTTTTCACTATCTGACCAATGCAAAATGTTAATCCAATCAAAGTAACGTAATTTGGAACAAAGTTAGCCGACAAGGCACTTAAATTCATGTGAGGAGGAGCTCATTTACGGCTCTGAATCCAACAGGCGGCTGTTTGAGGAATTCTTGCCATTATTATATTTCGTCCCTTTCGGCACTGTATTTCAGGGAATAATCAAGTGCGTGATTGTTGTAATTGTGAATAATTTTTCTGCATATTTATTGTGTAATTACAAGGATTTTTGTGACAAAAAAAGCGCATTTAATCGCTGAATTACCGATGGTAACGTTTAAACATATATCCCATATTGGAACCTTTTGTTAAAACCACTAAGAAAAACGTCCTGTTTGAAGTTGCATGGGAGGTTTGTAATCAAGTTGGAGGAATATATACTGTTATAAGGACCAAAGTGCCGGCAATGGTCGAGAAGTGGGACGAGAACTACTTCTTGCTGGGCCCCTATTTTGAGAAAAAAGCGAGTTCCGAATTTGAGCTTATCAATGATCTTGATGATTCACCGGCGGGAAGGGTAGTGAAGAGAATGCGTGAAATGGGCTACTCGGTTTATTATGGATACTGGCTCGTTACAGGCAAGCCGCGTGTCGTTCTTTTTGACCTTGACAGCATTGCAAAAGAGCTTGATACGATCAAGTTCAACCTTTGGGAAAAAAGCCGCATTCCGACGATCAACGTTGAACACCTTGTAAACCAGACGCTGTGTTTTGGTGAAATGGTGCGCATTTTCCTGAAAGAATATGCAGAGGATAATGCGAAAAGGGAAGATATCTCGGCGCAGTTTCATGAATGGATGTCAAGCAGTGGCTTACCCGAGCTCAAAAGGGACAATGTAAAAGTGGCGCTCACATTTACCACCCACGCTACAATGCTCGGCCGCTACCTAGCGCAGAATGTATCCGGATTTTACAACAAGCTGCCATTTTTTGATTGGGAACAGGAAGCCAAAAATTACAATATCCTGGCGCAATGTTCGGTAGAAAGGCAGGCTGCGCTGAATGCACATGTACTCACCACAGTGAGTGACGTTACTGCGCGGGAATGCGAGGTTTTCCTTGGCAGAATGCCCGATCTTGTTACGCCGAACGGTTTGAATGTAGTACGTTTTCAGGCGGTGCACGAATTCCAGAACCTGCATTTAAAACATAAAGAGCGCATTCACGAGTTTGTTCTGGGGCACTTCTTCCCAAGCTATTCTTTTGATCTTGATAAAACACTTTACTTTTTTACCTCCGGTCGCTACGAATACAGTAACAAAGGTTACGACCTTACCTTAGAAGCACTTGCGCGCCTGAATTGGAAAATGGTGCAGGCCAATATGGATATGACGGTAGTAATGTTCATCGTGACCAAGCAGCCCTATTATTCTGTAAATCCCGATGTATTGCAGTCGCGCGCTGTGCTGAATGAATTGCAGGAAACGTGTACCGCAATCGAGAAGGAAGTAGGAGAGAAGCTTTTTCTGGCAACTGCTTCCGGGGCCGATCACAAAATGCCTGACTTGAACAATTTTGTGGACGAATATTGGAGACTAAGGTTGCGCAGGACGATCCAGAGCTGGAAAACAGACAAGTTACCTGCTTTCGTAACGCACGATTTGAAAGAGGAAGACGGAATTACGGATTTTTGCAAAAGGGCAAATCTGGTCAATAATGAGCGTGACCGCGTAAAAATCGTTTACCACCCTGACTTTATTTCTTCAACCAACCCGCTCTTTGGTCTGGATTATGGGCAGTTTGTACGCGGCTGCCATTTGGGTGTTTTCCCAAGTTATTACGAGCCCTGGGGTTATACGCCGCTTGAATGCGTAGTTCGCGGCGTGCCTACTGTTACAAGCGACTTATCTGGCTTTGGAGATTATATCATGCAGATTATGCGTGATTACGAAAACCGGGGTATTTATGTAATCAACAGAAAATCGCAGACATTCTCGCAAGCCGCGGACCAGCTCGCAGATATCCTGTTTAAATTCGTAAGAATGCAGCGCCGCGACCGCATTATGCAGCGTAACAGGGTTGAAAATATTTCAGATGTTTTCGACTGGACAAACCTGCGATCTTATTACGACACCGCGCACGATCTCGCAACAAAGAGGAGAAAGCCCTGATAAAGAATAAAGAGCCTGCATTTTGCAGGCTTTTTCGTTGGAGCTAACGATTTTACAAGATTGCATTGATATAGTTGTTTACAGTTGCTATACTACATACCTGAATGTTTTCCTTCATTTTGAAATCATCAGCTGATGGAGTAACAACTAACAGAAGCGGGTTTCCGAGATCTTGCTGAGCATTTGTATTGCCCCGGCTTAAACTTGGGCTGTTCGTATATTTTATTTCGATGGCAAGCTTTACAGTATTACCTTTTACCAGCACAAGGTCTAATTCGGCACCGTCTTGCGTGCGATAAAAATGGGGTTTCACATCAAACGGTAATGCCGCTATGATTTGCTGATTCACATAGCCTTCCCACGAGTTGCCTACAATAATGTTGCCTGTAAGATCTTCAAGACTTGTAATGCCGGCAAGTGAATGCAACATACCTGAGTCCCTCACATAGATTTTTGGGCTTTTCACTAGCCGCTTGCTTACATTCACGTGCCAAGGAAGTAAACGCCTGATTAGAAATGCATTTTCAAGATAATCGAGGTAGGTTTGCACAGTTGGCATACTCATTTTGAGAGAATTGGCTAACTGAGAAACATTGAGCAGACTACCATGAACGCTCACCAGCATATTTAAAAGAAGCCTGATATTGCTCGGATTTCCCGGCAATCCTAGCAGTGGCAGGTCACGCTCTATATAGCTGCTGATAAAATCCGCCATTTTTCTTGCAGAAGAACGGTCGGACACAGCTTGCAGCATGGCGGGATATCCTCCTCGCAGCCAATGGACAGTATAATTAACATCTTCCTTTACTTCTTCGAGTTGAAGAGGATGAAGTTCCAGATATGAAATCCGACCCGCTAGTGTTTCTGAACTATCTTTTAACAAATCTGGTGAGGCAGAACCAAGTAAAATAAAGCGGCCTGGTACCCGCTCTCTATCGATCAAAGATCGCATTAATGGAAAAAGCGACGGCATTCTTTGGATTTCATCCAGGATTATGATACTCTCGCGTCTTTCATCCAGATACAATTCAGCGTCTTGCAGGCGCGTCAGGTCAGCATTTGATTCCAAATCCAGATAGATGCAAGGTCTGTCAAACCGACTTTGTAGCTCCTTTACCAACGTTGTTTTTCCGACTTGACGAGGGCCAAGCAATGCCACAGCGGGATTGTCTGATAGCTGCTCAAGAAACTCGGTCTCGATGATTCTAGGATACATGAAATAAGAATTAACCCCGTAAATTTAAAGTTTAATTTTAAAATTACAGGGTTAATTTCCGGAAAGATATATGCACATCATACATTATCTGGCCAAAACCCAGATTCTTGTTACCTTTTGCGAGAGCAAAAACGATTAAAAGCAATTATGAACTACATAGAAGTTACCGCCAACATTGAACCCGACTTTTCTGAAATCATTATGGCCGAGTTGGGCGAGTTGGGATTTGAATCTTTTGTTGAGACTGACAGTGGTCTGCTGGCTTACATTCAGGAAGAGGATTTCGATGAAAACGCATTGCAGGCAATTATCGCCAAATACCTGGATCTGACGGCAATAGCGGCTACATGGAAATCGTTAGAAAGAAGGAATTGGAACGAGGAGTGGGAGAAAAGCTACGAACCGATCGAAGTCGGTGACCAGGTCCGGGTGAGGGCAACATTTCACAGCCCGGATCCCGCATTCAAATATGATTTGCTGATCCAGCCGAAAATGTCTTTTGGCACCGGACATCACGAAACCACCTGGCTTGTGATGAATGAACAGCTGAGTCTGCCTCATCACGGAATTTCGATCATGGACGTAGGCTGCGGAACCGGTATCCTGGCCATTCTGGCTGCAAAACTAGGCGCTAGCAGTTTGCTGGGTTTTGATATCGACGAATGGGCTGTGGAGAATACGGTCGAGAATTTTGAAATGAATGAACTCACCGCCGAAACCGAGGTTTTCCAGGGTACTATCAGCAAAGTGCAGGAAGGAAGAATGTTTGGTGGCATATTGGCCAATATCAACCGCAATATCCTCCTGGCCGAAATCCCGACTTACGTTCAACACCTGGAACCAGGCGGCTGGCTGGTAACAAGTGGTTTTTATGAAAATGATCAGGCAGATATCGAGCAATGCGCATTGGATAGCGGCCTGAAAAAGTTACGATCAAATACACGTAACCAATGGGCAACCGTTGTATTTGAAAAACCAAAAATCGGCTAAGATCAATTGAGAAATAGTCAACAGCTAAACGCGCAAAGCCAGTAGCTAAAAGCCAAAAAGATGAGAATAATCCGCTATACTTTACTTTTGTTCTGCTTCATATCAATTGGGGAAAATGCATTTGCCCAAAACCTGAAATTACCTGACGAACCTGCCCAGTTTATGGTGCAATTCAAGAAGGCAATGGACGGAAGCCGAAACCCCCAATATGTCCGCGCAGCTGCTCAGCTGGATAGTATCTGGATGTCTGCATTCAATACCTCCCAGCAAATGAAGTTTACAGCAATTGTCAAAGCGCAGGTTGCAAAAGGTCAGAAGGCGGGCCCTGTATTGTACCTGCTTTCGCGGAATGCAGCTTTTTTCGCTAAAAATGCGCCGGATAATTTTGACAGTTTCCTCAATCTCGCGGCCCAGGCAGGAGAAAAGTATGATGGTAAAACATTGCAGAAAGTACTGGAAACTGTACGTGTTCTCAATGAAAGTAAAAAGCTGTATGCGGCTAACTATAACTCTCTTTACCTGGTAGAAGGCTCCTATAAGTTCCGTTTCGACTCTGCGAATGTGGAAAGAGCGAATGTAGAAGCTGCTATCAACGACAGCTGGGACACGCCGGTAGATACCAATTTCGTAATCGCGCCCAAATCGACGCCTGTTCCCATTATCTCAGGTGCATTGGTCGACCTGCAGAACGCAAAGTTTGCGATGGTGACTGGCAGCGACTCGGTTGTCTTTGGCCCAAGTAATGGAAGTATTTCCTTGCAGGATGGGATTTTCGTAGGAAAAAACGGAAAGTTCGACTGGCTTGCAGCCGGAGATTCTTCGATCTATGTAGATCTGGATGCATACTCATTCAATATTGCTCAGCCCAAGATTGTTGCTGAAAATGTCACCCTGCACCATGATCAGCAGCTTGCCGCGCCGGTTAAAGGTAAATTGGAATACCGTGGTGTCAAAAAAATCAAAGGCCAGCCCGCACCTTACCCGCGCTTTGTTTCCAATGGGATTGACGCGCGGCTGAAAGACAATCGGAAGAGCATTGATTATAAAGGCGGTTTTTCACTGATCGGGACGAATATGTACAGTACCTCCCTCAGCGATCAGCTTTCAACAGTGAATGTGAAGTATAAGGAAAAGGTCGCATTTACAGCTAAAAGCAAGAAGTTTGCGCTGCGCGACTCGGTGATATCATCTTCGTTTGCCATTCTATCGATCCCGCTGGGCAGCGATTCTATTTACCATCAAGGAGTTACATTTAAATACAATGATGATGAAGGCTTGGTGAAAACCGGCAGAATGGAGAGGACGGACTATGCGCCGCTACCCTATCAGGATAGCTATCACAAAATGAATATCTGGGCGCAGGCAATGCGCTGGCGGTTTACAAATGACAAGCTCGAATTTCTGAGAATTGACGGAAAGCAGGTTGTACCGGTAACGCTGGAATCTCAGGATTTTTTCAAAAAAGAACGTTTCAGGGAGATTGCAAAAGAGTACGGTTTTCAACCGCTCAATATGGCGGCGAGCTACGTGCAGGCTACCAAAAAGTCTTTATTCCTTTCAGAAGAGCTTGCTGCCAAATTCAAACAAAATCCGAAAATCGTACGAAATACACTCGACAGACTGACGCTGGAAGGCTATTTCATTTACAACAAAGCCACGGACGAATACGCTTTGAGCAAAAAAGGTGCATTGTATGTGCTGGCAAATATCGACAAAGCGGATTACGATAATTTTCAGGTTGCGTCGCAGTACACAGCCAACAGTGAAACTGCTAATGCGACTATCTACATGCCCGATACTTTGCTCACAGTTTTGGGCGTATCCAGCTTTGTAGTGAGCGATTCTTTGAAAATACATGCGGCGCCCGCGGACAAAAAGCTGATCATCGGTAAAAACAGAAATTTTACATTGAATGGAAGAATGGTGGCTTCCAACTACCAGTTCCGCGGACAAAATATCAAGTTTGACTACAATCAGTTCTTCGTGAATGTAGCGCCTTCGGATTCAATCACATTTACACCGAAAGAAAAATTTGCAAAAGGCCAGAAAGGCGAGGTCGGTGGCCACGTGAAGTATGATAAGGGAGGTACCTTTTACCTGAGCGATCCAAAGAACAAGTCGGGCTTGCAGAAAGGCGTGAAGAAGTCGCCGCGGTTGGTTGTGGAAGATGGTATGACGGTGTTTTTTGACCAGGAAGAACGTGGTCCGATCACTTACCCGAAAGAAAATGTGTTTTTCAAAATACCGAAACTCGATATGGGCGGGCTTGATGAGCGCGACGTGATTTTCGACGGTACGTTTACTTCCGGGGGCATTATACCACCAATCAAAACCGTGCTGAAAAGCATGCCCGACAACTCTCTCGGTTTTGAATACAAGCCGCCCGTAACGGATATGCCGATCTATAACGGACAGGCTCAGGCCAGGTTTACCGACACGCTGACAATGGATAACACCGGTTTGCATTCCAAGGCGGTTATCAAGTATTTATCAACCACGATTACTGCGAAGAACGTCGTACTCGCCTCTGACTCGCTCATGGCGTCCGGCGAAATCGCGTCTATTAAGGAAGCTACGATCGGAAAAGGGTACTTCCCGGCAGTGGCTTTGAAAGACTATGCATTGAAATGGTACCCGAATGCAGATAGCATGTTTATCAACACAACCGGAAAATCCTTTTCATTTCATAATGGAACAACTAACCTGGAAGGTAGCCTGCTGCTGCGGTCGACAGGGTTATATGGTAATGGAAAGCTGAAACGGGCCGATTCGGAGCTTTCTTCGCCGGATATTAAGTTTAATAAAGACGGTTTCTTGGCAAACCGCTCGTCGTTCGCAGTCAACAGTGGCGAAGTGAAATCGGCTAAAAAGCTGCTGACCGGGAATAATGTAAATATTGATTTTAACTTCAAAACAGGCATTGCGAACTTCCTGACCGACGAAACCGGGTTCGGAAATGATTCTTCCGGAATGCAGATTCCGACGGCTTCTTACCAGACACTGATCGGGAGCGCGAAATGGGATATGAACAAGAAAACAATCCTGATGAAAGGGTTAGGGGAAACTTCCACCTACACTTCTACTGATTCGACGCAGGAAGGATTGACTTTCAGCGGCTCAGAAGCACTTTATGACATCGAAAAAGTATCACTGAACATCAAAGGTGTTCCGTTTATCCAGACTGCCGACGTGAAGATCATTCCTGATAAAGGTGTGGTAAGCGTCGACAGCAAAGGCAAAATTGCGCCATTGAAGAATGCCCGCATTGAGATAGATACATTGAATGTAGCGCACAGAATGCGTGACGCGAACATACGCATTGATTCCCGCAATCATTTCGAAGGCTCGGCCACATACCAGTATATCACGGCGCGAAAAGATACTTTCAATATCAAAATGCAGAATTTTGAGCTGCGCGAATTGGGCTCAGAAACAGAAGGTAAACGTTCCAAAAACAGTAAACAGCCAGCTGCGATCAAGTATTACACAACTGCCCGTGCGGATGTAAAAGAGGAAGAGAACCTTGTACTTTCTCCGCGTATTCAGTTCAAGGGCGGCATCAACCTGATCGCTTATGAGCCTTCCCTGCAACTGGATGGGTTTGTGAAGCCGGTAATCAAGTTCAGGAAGGATTTTCAGAGCTCGTGGATCGTCTATAAAGAGGCGCCGGGCGAAACGGTAGCTATCAAGATTAACAAAGACCTGAAAAACGAGCACGAGATCCCGCTTTCGGTCGGATTGCATTATAATGAAACACGCGGAATGTACATGAGCTTTTTGTCGCCCAAAGAATCCGACGGCGACGAGGATATCTACCTCGCGCAGGGTGCATTGAACTATGATGAAGATCAAAAAGCATTTAAAGTAGTACCGCCTCCGGGCGCCGACGGGCTGATCGACGAAGCCAATGCACTTCGCTTTGACGATAAGACCGGACTGGCCACTTTTTCAGGTCCATTCAAATTCGTAGGCGCCGAGTGGCTGCAATCTGTCGGCAGCGCCGAGGTGCAGGTGGATAGTTCGAAATTTACATTCAATAGTATGTTACTGTTGAAAATGCCTGCGCTGGAACCGATTGCACAGCCGATCGCAGCTAAGATCGTTGAGACAAACCTGGAAGAGCAGAACAGTACCGCCGCAGACGATGATGCGGAACAGCTTAATCAGAAATTGTCTGCATTGATCGGGCCGAAAGCGACTGATGCTTACGCAAAGCTGACTGCCGCGGGTTATAAGCCGCTTTTCGAAGCTTCGCCAATCCTGGATGTTCCGATGGTATTGTCGAATGTAAACCTGCATTGGTCGCCTTCACACCAGGCTTATTATTCTCAGGGACCAATCGGCGTAGCGCATTTCGGGCGTAATAACATCAATGCGCAGATGGACGGGCTGCTTGAAATCCGCCGGGGTGTAGAAGGAGATGAATTCAGCTTGTATTTGCAGGCATCACCTGATGTTTGGTATTATATAGACTACAAATTAGGCGAGCTGGGCGTTGTTTCTTCCATGGTCGACTTCAATGATCAGATTACAGCCAAGTCAAAAAATGTGAAATCGAAAGACATGACGCTGGTATCGATCGGGTCTGAGGAGAAGGATATGTTTGTCAACCGGTTCGATGATTTTTATCAGCCAGCTGTCAAGAAAGCTAAGCTTGTGAAAACAACTGCCAAGAAAAAACCAGTAAGCGCGCCAGCGGAACAGAAGAAGAAAAAGGAAGAACCTACCGAAGGTTTCTAAGCGGTTTTTAATAATTGCAGTACTTTATTCTAGAAAATGAAATTCTGCATGCATAATCAAGGTTTTTGGGCACAGTTTTGTTGTAAAATGGCATAACTATTGTATTTTTGAAGAAATCTGATTCTAATTTAATATTATCATTGAATAGTACAAAATGAGTGTTGCTTTATTAATAGTATCAATTGTTGCCGCTTATTTGCTGGGGTCTATTCCAAGTTCAGTGTGGTACGGAATAGGATATTTTGGAATTGATGTTCGCAAGCAGGGTAGCGGCAATGCCGGGGCTACCAATACTTTCAGGGTTTTAGGAAAGCGTGCCGGAACAGTCGTAATGCTGATTGATGTACTGAAAGGCTGGACTGCAACTTGCCTCGCTTCCATGCTGTTTTACATGAATGAAATTGGTGAAACCGAGCTTCTGGTTTACAAAATACTGTTTGGAATCATTGCGATAATCGGGCATATTTTTCCAGTGTTCGTCAATTTCAAAGGCGGAAAAGGAATTGCGACTTTACTAGGAATGGTACTTGCGATTCACCCTGAGCTTGCTTCTGTTTGCATTACCATATTTATTCTGACACTAATCGCATCTCAATACGTTTCGCTCAGCTCAATACTGGCTACACTTGCATTTCCGGTACTTTCCTGGACCGGCGCATTTGGCCACCCCGAGCCGCTGCTAATCGTTTTCGGCTTCATCATGTTTGTGCTTGTTGTTTTTACACACCAAAAAAACATTGTGAGGCTTTTGAATGGAAATGAAAACCGGGTGAAGCTATTTAGCCGTAAAACCAACAGGGCATAAGAGCACCTGATTTCAACAAATGTAAACCCCTGGGGAAACCTTAGGGGTTATTTTTTTATCTTGGCCCATCATTTTAATACACAGCAATGCAGACATATATTGAAGAAAATCGAGATAGATTTTTAAACGAACTCCTGGATTTACTCCGAATTCCGTCAGTGAGCGCAGATTCCAAATTCAAGGGCGATATGCTGAAAGCGGCTGAGTTTGTGCGTGAAAGCATTCAAAAAGCAGGTGCAGATAAAGCCGAGATTTACGAAACTGCCGGGCATCCTGTTGTTTATGGTGAAAAAATCATTGATCCTGCATTGCCGACAGTACTTATCTACGGCCACTATGATGTACAGCCGGCAGATCCCTACGAACTCTGGAATTCGCCTCCATTTGAGCCTGTAATCAAAAATGAGCGCATTTACGCACGTGGGGCTTGCGATGATAAGGGGCAATTTTACATGCATATTAAAGCATTGGAAACCATGCTTGCCACCGATACGCTTACCTGCAACGTGAAGGTGATGATTGAGGGCGAGGAAGAAATCGGTTCTTCTAACCTAGGTACATTTGTGAGGGAACATCGCGATATGCTCAAATGCGACACAATCCTGATTTCGGATACGAGCATTATCGCCAACGATGTACCTTCCATTGAAACAGGCCTGCGCGGGCTTACTTACGTGGAAGTGGAAGTTGTGGGAGCAAACCGCGACTTGCACTCGGGTGTTTACGGTGGCGGAGTTGCCAATCCGATTAATGTATTATGTGAAATGATCGCCTCGCTTAAAGATGAAAACGGACACATCACAATCCCGGGTTTTTACGACAAAGTCGAAGAATTAACAACTGAGCAGCGGGAGGCACTGAATGCAGCGCCCTTTGATCTTGATGAATATAAACGTGACTTGGATATTGACGATATTCAGGGAGAAAAAGGGTACTCGACGATTGAAAGAACTTCCGTGCGGCCCACGCTCGATGTAAATGGAATTTGGGGAGGTTACATTGGAGAAGGCGCGAAGACAGTTTTGCCTTCCAAAGCCAATGCTAAAATTTCCATGCGCCTTGTTCCGCACCAGACTGATGATGAAATTCTGGCGCTTTTCACCAAGCACTTTGAATCAATTGCGCCGGCTTCGGTAAAGGTGAGAGTAACTCCGCATCACGGTGGCCTGCCTTATGTAACACCCACTGATTCTGTCGAGTATAAAGCTGCCGAGCTGGCGATGGAAGAATCCTTCGGTAAAAAGCCGGTCCCCACAAGAGGCGGAGGAAGTATCCCGATTGTAGCGCTTTTTGAGCAGGAGCTAGGCTGCAAGAGTATTTTAATGGGATTCGGATTAGATATCGACGCATTGCATTCCCCGAATGAAAGCTACGGACTGTTCAACTATTATAAGGGGATTGAAACCATCCCGTTGTTTTTTAAACATTACGCCGAGTTGAAGAAGTAGTGCTTGCCCTTCGACTGCGCTAAGCGCGACAAGAGTCTACCGTTTCCGCCGTTGCTCCCGCTTCATCTTTTTCAAATTCGCGATCGCCGCTTTGGCTTCTCTATCCTGGCTTGTCTTCTTATCAGCACGATCATCGGCCAGTTTGTAGTACTTCAAAGCGGCGTCATAATCTTTTTTCATCTCCGCGATTTTACCCAAACCAATCAGCGAAGAAACGTAGTAACCTGCGTTCATTGAGTTTGTTTGCGTTGAATAGTCAATGGCTTTCTGATAATACTGCCCGGCCAGATCGTAATTCCGGTGATAGTTCATGTTGTAATAAGCCAGCACATAAGCGGCATTCCGGCCGCTTACGCCTTCATAGCCCGGCATTCCTTTACTGATTTTGTCGATGATATTCTGGGCTGCCTTTTCGGCTTCACCCATTTTACCTGTCACAAATGCAGTACGGCAGAAATATCTTTCGAAATAAGGATTGTTAGGGAAAGTCTGCCACATATACTTCGCCATTTCATAAGCCTTATTATGCTCATTTTCAATGCTATAAATCTGCAATAGAAAGTATCTGGCTTCGACCCGCGTGTAAAATGCATTGTTACCTACTTTTTCAAGCTGCTGCTCTCCCAGCTTCTTATTTCCTTTGGGAAAAAGGGCCAGAATAGGTTTTAAAATGGGATATTCTTTGGGTACCCATTCTGCGTAATAATTATAAAGCCCGTCTCCGAAGAGCAGCTCCGGGGTGAGATCGCCGTTTCCTTTGCATTGTTCAAAATATTTTAGCGACTTTTTGCCCGCAAATGCAGCCTTCGCCCAGCTTTCCCGCTCAGCATATAACCTTCCTTTAAATGCATAAGCGGCAGCCAGGAAGAATG
The DNA here is from genome assembly GCF_000701505.1 of Dyadobacter crusticola DSM 16708. Classification (GTDB taxonomy): domain Bacteria; phylum Bacteroidota; class Bacteroidia; order Cytophagales; family Spirosomataceae; genus Dyadobacter; species Dyadobacter crusticola. The sequence continues at coordinate 58,444 of NZ_JNJB01000020.1, forward strand.
CAGGTTCTACTTTGTTTTTTTCGTTATCATAAAGCTCCTCAGCGAGGTTAATGGTCGAATCCATTTGTGCCAGGAAGGTCTTATCGTAAGCTTCATTATCGGTATTCGGCACGATTTTCCACCATTCTGCCAGGCCCATCAAAAAGTGCGGCATCGGGTGCTTCGGATACCTGTATTTCAACCACCTGAACTCGGCGTCAGCTTCATGAAACTGATAATTATAGAGCATATTGATCGCCTCAGTCGATTCGATCTGTACGCTCGGATTTTTCAGGATCATGTCGTAGTTCTTGTCCAGCTCGGCCGAAGAGTACAATTGAGCAGTTGCCTGAGGGATGATAATGACAGTTAAACAGCAGAAAATGATGGTGTTAATAATACTTTTCATAGCAGGGGTAAACTTGTCCTATTAACGCGGGATTTTTATTTTACGTTTGTCAGCGGCCCGGTTTTTGAAAAAAGAATGTAATATTGATCCTCAGAGCTTTTGCGAAAATGACACCTCAGAAAATGATTAACATTCACGATAAAACTTTTGTCCCTTTCATTCCCAATGCGACCATCGAAGGCCGGATTTCTGAACTGGCGGCGCTGATCACCAAGGATTATGAAGACCATTGTCCTGTGTTCCTGGTGGTGTTAAATGGCGCATTCCTGTTTGCTAGTGAGTTAGTCAAAAGGGTCGGATTGTCGTGCGAAATTACATTTATCCGCTTCTCTTCCTATTCCAAAACTGAGTCAACGGGTGAAGTGAAAGAGATAATGGGTTTGGACCAAAATCTACGGGACCGTGATGTGATCATTATTGAAGACATTGTTGATACTGGTCTGACGATGTCAGAACTTATCAAGAAAGTACACGCATTGTCACCGAAATCTGTTGAAGTCGCAACCCTGCTTCACAAGCCCGAGGCGCTAAAAACGCCTGTTTCCATGCGCTATACTGGTTTTGAAATAGAAAACAAGTTCGTAGTCGGCTATGGGCTGGATTACGACGGGATAGGGCGCAACCTTGACTCGATTTATGTGCTGGCGTAAATGTCACGCGCAGTAGGCAACTCACTAAAACTTTCGCTATGCTCATTCAGTTCTTTGGGGCAGCACAAACCGTCACCGGAAGCAAGCACCTGATCACCACCGAAAAAGGAACAAAAATACTGCTCGATTGCGGTCTTTTTCAAGGGATACAAACCGACGAATTCAACGAGAACTTTGGTTTTAAACCGACCGATATTGATTATTTGATACTTTCTCACGCCCACATTGATCATTCCGGTTTGATTCCGAGACTGGTCAGAAAAGGTTTTAAAGGAGAAATATATTGTACGCCAGCGACGGCGGATCTTTGCCGGGTAATGCTGATGGACAGTGCATATATTCAGGAAAAAGATCTTGAAAGGATCAATAAACGCCGGCAGCGCCAGGGTCGGCCACTGCTGGAAGAACTGTACAATGCAGAAGATGCAGCACACGCATTGAGCTTGTTTAAAACAGTGAAGTACGGCCAAACCTTTTATGTAGGTACCGGCAATGAAGTTGCCGTTTTGCTTACCGACGCGGCGCACTTGCTGGGAAGTGCCGCAGTTCACCTGACGATCCCGGACGGGGGAACATCTAAACAGTTGACATTCACAGGAGATATCGGCCGACCTGACGACAGGATTTTAAGGAAGCCAGATGTATTTCCGCAGGCGGATATCATTATTTGCGAATCAACTTACGGGGACAGGCTTCACGAGAAGGAAGTGGATATGAAGTCGCATTTGCTTCGGATTGTGAAGGAAACCTGTGTCGACAGAAGTGGAAAGCTGATTATACCCGCCTTTGCCATTGACCGCACGCAGGAATTGATCTATGCTTTGGATCAGCTATATAGCTCCGGGCAGCTGCCGCATATCCCGGTATATATTGACAGTCCGCTGGCGATTCGGGCAACTGCGATCATGAAAGCGCACGATGATTGTTTTAATCCTGAAATACTCGCGTACATTGAGAAGGATGGAGACGCCTTTGCATTTCCCTATCTGCACTACATTTCGGAGGTGGAAGATTCCATTGCCTTGAATGATAGAAGAGAACCCTGTATTATCATCAGTGCTTCGGGTATGGCAGAAGCGGGTCGGATTAAGCACCATATCAAAAACAACATCGGGGATCGCAATGCAACGATCTTGCTGGTAGGTTATGCATCGGCTAATACGCTGGCGGGCGCATTGAAGCGCGGTGATAAGCAGGTAAATATCTTTGGCGAACACCTCGATGTACGGTGCCGGGTTGAAAGCATGGATTCTTTTTCCGGCCACGGCGATTACAACGAAATGCTTGATTTCCTCTCCTGTCAGACTCCGGGGCGCGTTCAGAAGGTTTTCCTGGTTCACGGAGAATATGAAACGCAGGTTGCCTTCAAATTGAAACTGCAGAAAGCAGGTTTTGAGAATGTACACATTCCGGCGTTGTACGAGAGTGTGAAAATTTAAGTTTCAGACTTGGAAAGTCTCAAGTCTTTTATATTTTTGCCAACCCAATTTCAACGCCGAAGTGGTGAAACTGGTAGACACGCACGTTTCAGAGGCGTGTGGGGGTTGCCCCATGCGGGTTCGAGTCCCGCCTTCGGCACAAAACGAGGGTGTCTCAGTTTTAGCCGAGGCACCCTCGTCCATTTGCTTTAAACTGAGTGGAAATTGAAACGCGATATCGATCCATTCAAAGCTAATCGGCTGTTTTCGGCTTAAAAAGCAAGAAACGGGCGCTCCTAAGCTGCTCTTTTCCTTAGATTCTGGGCTAATGCGATCAGTCCCCATTCGATTTCGACCTTTTGCTTGCCGCGGAGCATAAACCGGCGGAAGCCGTGGTTATTTTTGATGTTGCCAAAGACCGGTTCGACATCAAAGCACCGTTTCTTTCTTTTAGCAAT
>NZ_JNJB01000021.1 GCF_000701505.1 Dyadobacter crusticola DSM 16708
GCGCGGATTGTAACTTCATCAAGGGCTTTGCGTGGGACAAGAATTATCCTGAAAAAGCCTTGACAGTTGAGGTGTTAGAGGGCAGTACGATCCTGGCCACTGTTGTAGCGGATGCTTACCGGTCAGACTTAAAGGCAGCTGGTACTGGCACAGGTAATTATGGGTTCTCGATACCTGCGCCAGCAGTGCTGAAAGATGGCGCGACACATTCATTGAGTGTGCGCATTAAAGGCCCAGGTACGGTCCTGACAGGCTCTCCAAAATCTGTGAACTGCGCCTTGCCAGCTTCTTACGGGGGCGGCTTTGATTTCCTGAGCTGTGCTACGATCAAGGGCTGGGCATGGGATAAGAATTATCCGGACAAAACCCTAACGGTTGAAATCATGGAGGGTAGCACGATCTTTGGTACTGTTACTGCAAGTTTGTATCGCGAAGACATTAAGAACAAAGGTTATGGAACTGGAAATTATGGCTTTAATTTGTCGACCCCATCAGTTTTGAAGGATGGAGTAACTCATTCCATCAGCCTGCGGGTGAAAGGGACTAATTACATTATACCAGGATCACCGAGGGTTATTACCTGCGCTTCTTCGGCCAGGATAGCGACACCCGAAATTGCTCCGTTTATGCCCGTTGAAGAGCCAGAAGATATAGAGATTACTGTGGCACCAAACCCGACGTCAGGGAAAATAACAGCTGAGTACAGTTTGGATAAAGATGTCAAAGCGAACTTGTCTATCGTAAGTTCGACAGGCCGGGTAGTATGGCAAAAGACAGAAATTGGTACTGGAAGCAAGGCGAGTGAGTCGATTGATTTGAGTCGCTATGCAGATGGTATATACATCTTTACGCTTAAAACAAGTGCTAAAACGGAGAGCAAGCGAATTGTACTCACAAAATAAGCTAAAAATAACCCGTAAATATAAATGGGCGCTCTTGATATCGAGCGCCCATTTTCTTAAGAATTTTAATACCACAACTCAAGATCCTTTATTCTTCTGTTTTTTCATGTGCCTAAGCTTATTCCTCAATTTACGTGTCGCTTTTTTCTCAGGGTGTAGCATCAATGAATCGGCAGCTTTTTTCTTATCAAGCATAGATTTGTCGTAAACCCAACCCTTAACCTCATACGTTTCCCCTGTAGTTCCCTCGGCAATACCGACTTTGATCCGCTTTGAGGATATGGACCATGAATGCGTCCACTTAACCTCACCTGGTTTTATTTCAGTTAATTTAGGAGCAACAGCTAAAATCTTCGGGGCTCCGTTATCCGCCTCGAAGAACTTGACCAGATTAGTATGATCCTCCCAAAGCTTTGTATCAGAGTAAGATGCATTTCGACTAAGACCAGAAAGCTCAATTTTAAACAGTTCTGATTCGTTATCGAAGAAAGGCTTGACAAAATAGGTATTGGAACCAAAACCTTGTAACATGTATTTGTTGGCGGATTGGTATTCTTTTAGAGATATGCCAAAATTTACGCCAGGCAAAGCCACTTTTGATTTTTGTAGAGCATGGCTAGTATCCTCCCTGTAAGCAGCAACCTCCTTGCTTTGCAGAATTTCGGTTGTCGATTTTTGCTCATCCTTCTTTGCTTTGCAACACAAGAGGCTAGTTGTCATCAGCAGGGAAACATAGAATTTCATCTAAGGCTTGAAGGGTAACGTTGAATAGTGGACAAATATATCAAAATACTTGTATGTAAGTATCGAGCAAACAGGCAAATTAGTATACATAAGTCACTATAAGTATCCTAATTTATCGTTAAACACCACATATCTTTTGATCAAGGAGGCCTGCATTCTAAGAAACTCTGCTATAAACCAAAAATTTAAAAGCTTATTAAATACAAAGGCCCGGGAGCAGTGCACTTGCCTCCGGGCCTTTGTATTTAATAGATTTCTTATTCGTAATAGTTTGGAACACGGTGACCGCTACTTTCGAGTAACCTGTCTTTTTTGAACAGGGTCACGTCAGCCGCTACCATATCATTAACCAGTGCTTTCAGGTCATATATAGGTTTCCAGCCCAGTTTTGTCATCGATTTCGTTGGATCTCCGATCAACAGTTCCACTTCTGTCGGGCGGAAATATCTTGGGTCAACAGCTACTACTTCTTTGCCAACTTCGATCTGGAAATCAGGGTTGTTGCATGCAACTACGGTTGCAATTTCGTCAACACCTTCGCCTGTGAATGCAACTTCGATACCTACTTCGTCAAAAGCCATTTTCACAAACTCGCGAATGCGGGTGGTAATACCTGTTGCAATCACAAAGTCCTCGGGGGTATCCTGTTGCAGGATCAGCCACATCGCTTCTACGAAATCTTTGGCGTGGCCCCAGTCACGTTGTGCGTCCAGGTTACCCAGATAAACCTTATCCTGCAAGCCCAATGCGATACGTGCGACTGCGCGGGTGATTTTGCGGGTTACGAAAGTTTCACCTCTCAATGGAGATTCGTGGTTGAACAAAATCCCGTTCACTGCAAACATATCGTAAGCTTCGCGGTAGTTCACTGTAATCCAGTAACCGTACAGTTTCGCAACTGCGTAAGGCGAGCGTGGGTAAAAAGGGGTTGTTTCTGATTGTGGCACCGCTTGTACCAGACCGTAAAGCTCTGAGGTAGAAGCCTGGTAGATTTTGGTCTTTTTGGTCAATCCCAGCAAACGAACCGCTTCCAGGATCCGCAAGGTGCCGATACCGTCCACATTGGCAGTGTACTCAGGCTCTTCAAAACTTACCTGTACGTGCGACATCGCGCCCAGGTTGTAAATTTCGTCCGGCTGAACTTCCTGAATGATCCGGATGATGTTTGTAGAATCACTCAGATCACCATAGTGAAGATGGAAACGCACATTTTTCTCGTGTGGATCTTCGTAAATATGGTCGATCCGCTGCGTATTGAACAAAGAGCTGCGGCGCTTAATGCCGTGTACTTCGTATCCTTTGCTCAGTAAGAGCTCTGCCAGATAAGAACCATCCTGCCCGGTTATCCCGGTAATCAATGCCTTTTTCATTTAGACTTATTGAATGTTGAGTAAAATCAGACAACTTTTTTTTACAAAGTTATGAAAGTTTTTCCGGTGATGGTTTTTGTTAGTACTTCTTTGGAAAGATGCATTAGATGTAAAAAGCAGGTCTGGCACTAACACTTTTTAGTTCTCGGCAGAGACGCTTGGTATAGTACTATGTGTCGCACCTCACTGCAAGTAGATCTGATATGGTATAATGAGTTTACAAATGCGTTGTAGTTGTTCGTTGGATTCAGCTAAAAATTAATATCTTCGGAAGATGGTCTTGTGTTTAGAATTTGTCATTATTAAACATAGAAATACTTTAACTTAAACATTAGCACATTACCCGGTGCCCCTTTTTCGATACCATGCCCTACCTAGACCCCTTCTCGCAACCGCTTTCTGCCAGGAATGCGGCGCATCTGCTCAGACGTGCTACCTTCGGGCCCACGCCGGAAGAGATCGTTGATTTTACAGGTCTGTCGGCCTCCGAGGCCATTGATGCGCTTATTAAAAACGCGGCTTTGACGCTTTCTCCCGCTCCGCCCGTGGTGATGGACGATGCTTCTCCCATTGCTGGTCAGACGTTTACTGATAAACCGTTCGACTACGGTAAGAGCAACGAATACAGCTTTTATGTGAAGTACTGGTGGATAGGGTTGATGGCCGAGCAGAATGGAAAGCCTTCGGTACTGGAAAAGATCACTGCTTTTTGGCAAAACCATTTTGTAACCACACAAGCCGTCGTTACTGACTACCGGCTTTCATATCAGTATATCGCTTTACTGAGGAAGAACAGTCTCGGTAATTTCAAGACGCTCGTTTCTGAGATTACAAAAGATGCAGCAATGCTCATCTACCAGAATGGAAACCAGAACGAGAAGGATCACCCGAACGAGAATTATGCAAGGGAATTGCAGGAACTCTTTACCGTAGGTCAGCGGGATTATGCCAACAATCCGAATTATACAGATGAAGACGTAAAAGCCGCCGCCAGACTGCTGACCGGCTGGCAGGTAGAGAATGAGTCTGTCCACGGCTCCGCTGCGGCCAGGACTGTATTCAACCCAGACCGGCACGACACCGGGGACAAGAAGTTTTCCGACCATTATAATAACACCACAATAAAAGGTAGGGCAGGGGCGAATGCCGGAAATGAGGAGCTTAGCGACCTGGTTGATATGCTGACCAGCCATCCCGAATGTCCCAGGTTCATTTGCCGGAAACTCTACCGCTGGTATGTCAATACAGATGTGACGCCGGACATTGAGAATAATGTAATTGTACCGCTCGCCAACTTTTTTGCCAGTGCAGAAAACAACTTTGCATTAGAGCCCGTGCTGAGAAAACTGCTTTCAAGCGAGATCTTCTATCATCCTGATAATATTGGCTCCATCATCAAATCTCCTGCGGAGTTGCTGGTGGGCTGTATGCGGTTTTTTAAGCAGCCGGTCCCTGACATGAAGCGGGAATATATGGCATTCAAAAAGTATGTGGAATACATACATTGGCGAATGTACCCGATGCAGCTGAACCTGCTGGACCAGCCTCTCGTTTTCGGATCTCTGCCTTATTATCAAACCGGGTATTCTGTCAACTGGATCAATTCTGCAAGTATTGGAATGCGCCGGATGTTTACAGATCAGATGGTTTATCCAACGGAAATCTATCCAGGTTACAAAATAGGTATTGATCTGGTGAAGTGGGTTAGTTCTTTGCAGCCCAACTTTTCTGATGTGGAGGGCACTCCCTGCATCACCTGCGAGCAAGTCTTCGAAGCGTTTAGTAAAAACCTCTTTGTTCATGATCTATTCCCTTCACAGAAGGAATTTTTAATTGACAAGATCATGATGTATTCAGCCCCCCGGAAAACTTGGGAATTTGAATTCAACGCTTACCGGAGAAATCCGAATCAGGAAACCAGAAGCGGGATTTTATGGCGGCTGGAAGCGGTAATGAAGTATATGATGAGCATGGCTGAATTTCAAATTTTTTGACAATGTCAACGATTAACAGAAGAGATTTTCTTGCGGCGACTTCCTCGATGGTCTTGCCGGTAATGTTAAATGGATTTGGTGTAAAAGCATTTGCAAGAAACTCGGCACTTGTGAATTCACTTCACGAGGCAGCTACCGCCAATCCGGACCGGGTACTAGTGATCATTTATCTCAATGGCGGAAATGACGGCCTGAATATGGTGATTCCGGTGGAGCACTATTCGCGCTACCAGTCGCTGCGGAGTAACATCGCTATCCCTGAAAATAAAGTGCTGACGCTGGGTAGCAGTAAGGAAATGGGACTGCATCCCGCCATGACAGGCATGCAGCAGCTTTATAAAGAAGGTAAGCTCGCTATTGTTCATTCTGTTTCTTACCCGAACCCCAATCTTTCGCACATTCGCTCCACTGATATCTACATGACCGGATCTGACGCGACCCAATACGCGTCAACGGGTTGGGCAGGAAGGTATTTGGAAGACAGGTTTCCCGGCTACCCGGAAAATTATCCGAATGATAACATGAAAGATCCGCTGGCGATACAAATCGGGCACATCGCGAGTACAAGTCTGCTGGGGAAGCGGCAGTCAATGGGCATTGTAATGGCTACGCCGGACGAATTTTACCAACTAGTGGGAACACAAACCAACATTCCCGTGGATGATCTGCCGTGTTGCTATTCCGGTCAGCTGATCAAATACGTCAGGGAGCAGCAGGTACTCTCGATCGGTTACGGTGCCCAGATCAAGCGGGCGTCTGAGGCTGGGAGAAATATGGCGAGCTATCCCGAAAACGGAAACGAACTTGCGGAACAGCTTAAAATAGTAGCCAGGCTGATCCACGGAGGCCTGCAAAGCAAGATCTACTATGTGGAGCTTGGCGGCTTCGATCTGCATTCAGAGCAGGTCGATCCGAATGATACTTCAAATGGGGCGCATGCCAGCCTGTTGAGCAAACTCTCTGGTGCAGTATCTGCTTTCCAGCAGGACTTGAAGTTGCAGGGTACAGAAGACCGTGTCATAGGAATGACATTTTCCGACTTCGGCCGCCGCGCTTCTTCAAATGCTTCCAAAGGAACCGATCACGGCATCGCCGCTCCGATGCTGGTTTTTGGAACCGGTATAAAGCGGCAGAACATTGGTACAAACCCTGATCTTGCCAAAGATCTGGTGCCGCCGCTGGCAAGCTCAGGGGACAATAACTACGATATCGCCATGCAGATAGACTTCCGGCGCGTTTACTCTGACATTCTCAGCAACTGGTTTGGAGCCGAAAGTCCCAAAACAGATGCTGTACTTTTCAAAAGCTTCAAAAACGTTTCCCTTTTTTCCAATATAGTCGAAACGATTGGCTCCGGCTCCTGGGGCGAAAAGTCGATATGGTCCCATGGCAGAGTTCCCGATTCAAATGATTTGGTCAAAATAAACCGGGGACATACCATATCTGTCAGTCAAAATATCGCTGCGAAAAAAATCAATGTGGATTCGGGCGGAGAATTATATTTCCAGGGAAACTACAAGGTTGACACCAGAGAATAAGAATCCGCAACCGATCATCGCGACTTATGATTTAATCCGTTTAAGGTAAGAAATATGAAGAAGCAGATCCTTAACAAAAGCGAGCTGGTTCTTCGTATTTCTCCTGAAAATTTCCGGTCTTAGAAAAATTCTGACCAGCCATTCCAGTCTCAGCTTGATCCATATTGGCGCAGGTCTCTTACTATTTCCGGCATACCAGTCAAATACATTGCCCACAGCACACAGAATTCGCGCATTCACAAGATCACGGTGCTGGTAACCCCATTTCTCCTGCTTTGGAGCCGTCATTGCTATAAAAAGGATGTCAGGCTGAAATGCATTGACTGCTTCAATCATTCGAGCGTTGTCTTCATCTGAAAACTCGGCTTTATAGGGCGGCGAATAACTTGCAGTGATCACCCGCGGATATTCCTGACCTAATCGCTGAGTGATTTTTTGCAGCGTCGCTTCTGTTGACCCCAGTAAAAAAACTTTCCAGCCATGTTCGTTGGCCTTGGCAACGAGATAGTCAAAGCAGTCCTGACCAGCGATTTTTTTGATATTCTTCCCATTAAGCAGAATACTTCCAAGCGCTATTCCAATACCGTCTAACACCAGGAGATCGGAGCCTTTGAGCGCCTTCTCAAATTCCTGGTCTTGCAGAGCAATACCGTACGAGTTAGGACTGAAAGTATTGATAAGCAGCTTTTTAACATCTGCCCTGATGATATCCAAAGAAGCCGAAAATACCTCGTAGCTCAGAACGTTTGTACTTTTGTATCCTTGAAGTTCCATAATTATTTAAGCTTGTATTGTGATAAGTTGAGAATACTATGATGGGTTTTCTGCAATCGCAGTTTTGAGTATGTCCCTGATGTTTGTTTCAAAAGTTTCGAGTCTGAAATACTGTTCAAATCTCGCTTTTGCTTCTTTCCCCATTGCTTTTCTGAGCTCGGGGTTTAGAATCAGGATTTCAAGTTTGTCAGCTAATGCGTTCACATCTTTTTGCGGTACCAGATAGCCGGTTTGTCCATCTACAACAATATCGGGAATACCACCTTCCGGGCAGGAGACTACTGGCAAGCTATGCTGCATTGCTTCGAGATTTACAATGCCGAAAGTTTCGTAATGATAATAGGTGGGAAAAACGAAAACGTCGGAGTTGTTAAAGAAAGCAAGTTTGTCGCTATTGTATTTTGCCCCGTGGCCGAAAACCATCTTTTCCAGGCCAAGTTCCTTTACCTTAATCTCAAAAGCTTCCTTGGTAACATCCGACCAGGCACCTACGAAATTACATTCAAATTGCAGGCCGCGTTCTTTTAAAATCTTGCAAGCTTCGGCAAGTACATATACCCCCTTTTCTTGCATCATGTTGGACAGGAATAAAAGGCGGCAAGGGCTTTCAGATTCAGCTATTTGCGTGTGTACTTTCGCCGTCTCCGTACTTTCCGGAATGCCGTATGCACAGAAAAATACATTGGATTGTTTTGCATAATTCTTGACATCGGAATAAAGATATTTAGAGATCAGAATGCTGAATGCATTATTGAATGCATACCGGTAAAGAAAATCGTTTATCCGCGTCTTTTTTGAAGTGTCAACACCTTTGTTGTGAAAATGGTAAATGATTTTCTTTCCGAAAAGTTTACATATCGCAACGATCAGCATGTCTTTATAAAACCCGGGACCGCTTGCATTCAATGTAACGTAGCACAAATCATAATTTCGCCTGATCAATGCGCTGATCACGCGGTACTGAATGTTCAGTAATGCACCAAGCTTCTTAAAACTTCCTTTTCCTGATTCCTTTAAATGCGTGGAAGTGGAAAGGTTGATATATGTTGTATCGAATTCATCATTGATCAATGCACTATTACGAATAAACGTACCAGCCATTGCAGCACCGTGCACCGGTGGTGGTATGTGTAAGACAAATAAAATGCTAGATTTCATGCGAAGGGGTTAAAGTATTTTTCGACAAAGTAAAAGAGACTGCATCCAGTATTCCCTTTGCAGCCTGGAAATGATTGTAGGCCTGGACTTTCTTCACAGCCTGGTCGGAAAACTGCTGGATCAGATTTTCATTAGATAATAATTTCACAATTTGCTCAGCCCAGACTTTTACGTCTAATGGAAGAATATATCCGTTCACTCCATCAATAACCAGATCATCAGCAGCACCTGCATTACTGCATGTAATCACAGGCGTCCCGCTTGCACACGCCTCATTTGCTACAATTCCCCAGGGATCGTGAAGGGTTGGGAAAAGAAAAAGCTTTGCTTTTGGATAGCAGGAGTAAAGGGATTGCTGATCCAGAAAACCGGTGAATACATAATCCAGTTTCAACGCATCCATTCTTGCAAGTACAGACTGCCTTAAACGACCATCACCGACCATTAATATCCTGAGAGCAGGATGTGTTTTCTTCAACTCGTTGGCCACTTCGACAAAGAAGCCGGGCATTTTCCGCTCAATAAACTGTCCGGAGAACATAATATCATATTCTCTGCTTTGAATTTCAGGTGACTTAAACCGGCTGTTATCAATGCATAAAGTACTTTTAAAAATTTTCCTGGATTTTACTCCGTAGCTTTTGAATAGTTCTGCCGATCCATTGCTCGGTCCGACAAACGCTTTGGTAAAAGGGAATATGACTCTTCTGACCAGTTTATGAAAAATTGAATAATCTTTCTCTGACTCGTAAGTCCCGTCGAGAGAGACAATCAATTTACGCCCTCTTAGTAAGGCCCAGATCACACCATAAAGCATCGTGGGATTGAAGCCGGTAATTAATAAAATATCCGGATTCAGTACGTTAAGTAAAGGCCATACATTTAAGTTATTATGTTTAAATGTTTTTGACTTTTCCTTCAAAAAGTGCTTCTGATAATTTCCGTATTCAAGTTTCCATGTCCGGTTTGGTTCCAATTGTGCGCAATAGACCACACTGTACGAAATGGACGTATCCTGGCCAAGTATCTCATGCATTCTCTCACGATACGGAGCAGGTACGTTTGTCAGGTAAACGAGGCTAGTTTTACTTTCCATTGATTATTTTGTCTCTGTGCACTGAATACAAATTTGTTGATTTAAAATTGCGTTTCACTTGTCAGATAAGAGTTCGCGTATTTTGTTACATCTATATCTATTATCATATTCTTGGTTGCGTTTTCTTGTGGTACAAGAAACGTACTATTTTTTAAGAGTGTAATGACTGCATTATAAATCACCAGGAACAACAATGTAAGTAAGAAGTAATTGGCATCCCGGATGAATTGAATTTTAAACTGGTTAATCAGTAAAAAGGTAAACAGAAGATTAAATCCGAGTAAGATATCTATCGCAAACAGATTATATTGCCGCACTCTGAAATAGAGTTGATAACCTCTGACGAGACTTATTATAAATAAGGAAAGAAATATAATGCCTCCTAAATATCCCCATATTACAATAACACTCATGTACAGGTTGTGATAATCCGGGATAATATCATCACCGGTTTTATCAAAATGTACCTTGATGTATTGGCTTCTGTTTGTGAAATAACCTTCACCAAATAGCAGGTGGCTTTCACCCGCTTTTTTGATGCCGTACGCGAAAATTCCGCCTCTGTTTATTTCTTCGCCGCTCAGGATCTTTTCTAATGTCAGATTTTTCAGATCCACGTTTTCACTCCGTTTTGAAAAAACGTCAAAGTCAATCCATCCAGCACTGGCGTTTACGATTGCGAACGCAGAAGCGAGTACCGCGCCATAAAGAAGTACCTTTATTTTGAGGCGTTTGTTTAAGAGGACGGATGTCAAAAGCGTCACAGCAGGCAGTAGCAATACAGAAGACCTGGTGCCTGAGAATATGATGGATAGAACACCTATAAAGATGATTGCGAAACAGAAATAGTAGAATTTCTGCCCATAAGCTTTCGACGAGCCACTTAGAACTGCCGGTAACACCAGCGCGATTAAGGAAATTGAATATTCAGCGTAAAACTCAAAATTATTTAGAACACCTGTGCTGCGGAGGATACCCATTTCATATTCTTCGGCAGCACTCAGGCTGGGAAAAAATTCGAATGGAGATGCAAACAGTTCATATTTTTGATTGATAGATACTACAAAACTGTAGAAGAAAAATATGCCGACTACTTCAATGAACCGCTTTAAATCCGGGTAGGAGAGCTGGATTTTTGATGCAAAGAAGAAGAGAAATAACAGATTAGTGAATATCAATGCGGCTGCCAACTTTGTTTGAGTACCTGCATTATTGTTGAGCAGGCTAATAAATTGGATAATCAGTAGAGCGGCTAATAAGGAGATCAACATCGCGCCCACAGATGAAGGTGCCGAAAAGGAATTTTTAAAGAAGGCGAGATACGTAATGAGTGACAACGACGCCGCCATATTATAAATACCTCCGTTTTCATATCCAAACATAAAATGATTGCATATAAAAAGCTGGATAAGAAATGTTGGGTATTTGTTCCTGTAAAGAGATTCGAAAAACAGCCCGCCAATAACTACTAGTGACACTGCGATTACAGGTGCTGGGTATCTGGAAAATGTAAATTGTCCTAGCACCATCATCACGGCCAGCCTTCCTATTACAGCAATTAATGGGTCCTGGATTTTTGGCTGAGGAGTACTTATAATAGAACTATGCATATCAATCGACAAGTATTTGTGTCATTTTCTTGTAGAGAGCAACATAGGATTTGGCTTGCCTTTCAAGACTAAATTTCTTCCTGGATTCGGTTGAGATTGTATCCTGGTTAAATTCAGCTGTTCGATTGATGCATTTCGCCAGCACTTCACGAAGGCCACGGCCTGAGAGCTCATTGGATAACATTCCATTGTATCCGTTTACAATGTGGTCCTTCATACCGCCAACGGAAAACGCAACAACCGGGGTGCCGCATGCCAGGCTTTCCAACATAACATTCGGCAAATTATCTTCACGACTTGGCAGTAGAAAAAAGTCGGCAGCGCTATAAATTTCACTGAGTAGCATTTCAGAATGAATGCTGCCCAGGTATTTCACTCCTGGCAATTTCTGCCCACTTTTTATATTGCCGACAGCTACGAATTCACAACTTTGTCTTAGCAATTGATCGGCGGTAAGACTGGCAATAAAGTCGAATCCTTTTCGTGGGTTTGCTACACTTTCTGATACAAATAAGACGGTTATTTTGTCAGGATTTAGGCCCAGTTTGCTCTTCAAGTTTGACTCTGCTGAATTCTTATTGTTGAACACGGAGGTATCTATTCCATTCGGGATGACCGTATGCGAAAATCTGCCCAATATTTCCGACTCAGATGCTTCTTTCATCATCCACCTTGATGGGGAAACAACGGTGAGCGCATCGTCTGGCAACTGGTTGAGAGCTTTCAGTTTACATTGGTATTGTTCATCATTTGCTTCGAAAAGAATTTCCCTGTTCCTGATATCATCGTCTTTATAGTGAAATCCGCCCTGAAAGGCATTCATATCATGTTGTGTCCACACAACAGGCTTGTTTATTTTATTAAAAAATGTTTGATAGTCGAGAAAATTTGCGACCCAATGCAGATTAACCACATCGCATTCTTCAACCAATGGGTGATTAACAAGCTCAGTAAATGACGTTTTTGCAAACGAAAAATAATCGAAATCACCTTTGAATTTTCTTGAACGGTTGTCGTTGGAATGTTCAAGTGTGAGTGGAAACCCGAGGTTCTTTAGAATCCTCTGAAACAACACAAAGTACTTGTTAGTTTGCTGAAATGCATACACTTCCGGTGTATCTGTTCTTTTCTCTAACACCAAGACTTTGCTTTCAATACCTAAATTCAGGAGTCCTTTATGCAACCGCACTGCCGCCGTGCCGGCGCCGCCATTATCAAAACAAGTTATGTGGAGGATTTTCATTGGGGGATTGTTTTGTTACGAGTAGAATATCTCATGTTTGTAAAGCTTCCGTAGCAAATAATTTGTTACCCTAGCTGTTCCGGCGTTTCTAAACTTTACCCACAACAGTAAGCTGACTGCCACTTTCTTTATAAAATCGAAATGTTGAATCGCGGGTAGTTTATTGATAATCACCTTGGTTTTTGGTTGTCTTACTCCCGACAAAATCTGTAAACCCTTTTGGGCGACTGCAACATAATCGTAGTCAGTAATGATTTTCTCTCTTCCCTGAGATCCGAGTTTCTGCCGTAGAAGTTTGGCATGAAAGAGCTGTTTTGTATATTCAAACAGCTCCTCCCTGGAATTGGCACAATAACCGCCAATCCCGTGACCTATTGTTTCACTTTGCGAGTTATCTGACCAGGGTGTATTCAGCGCAATAACGGGAGTTTCACACAAAAGGGATTCTGCCAAAGCATATCCGAAACTCTCACCCTGGCTGCTGATGTGCATAAACACGTCAATAGCTGAATAGCATCTCGACAATTCGAGGTCACCATGAATTGAATCAATATTAATGATTCGGTGATGAAGGTTGCGGGCATAAGCATACTCCAGCAATTCTTCTCTGGCATTTACGAGAACAAGGTAAGTGTCGGCATTCACTTCTTTAAGAAGTCGGTCAAGAAGCTCAATTAAATAATGCGACCATTTTGCATAATGTCGTTGTCCGATGCGGCCGATAACAAATGCATTCTCAGGGATACTATATTTATTGCGAAACTCAGCTATTTCAATGTTAGATGGGCGTTTAAATTGTGCGGTCTTAACCGGATTAGGTACAATGACACTTTTATTCTCAGATCCGCCGCGCAGCAGGTACAAATATTGGCACCATTCTGAAAGCTGAAAGCTATATTCCAGAATATCCTCAGGGTATGATGATGGTTCGCTAAATACATTGGTCTCAACAAACTTTGCCGATTGACAATATTGCTTCAATGCAAGCACTTCCTCTTTGACAAGTGAATGGGAATGCAGGTGTACAATATCGGGCTGCCATATTTTTACATGTTTGATAAAATCGTCTGTCAAACCAACGAAATACGGAATTTCGAGTGCATGAAGCTCAATCTCTCGGGGACCACCTGCTTGTGTTGCCAGCAGCTGGCTGTCATGTCCGAGAATCTGATATGCTTCGCAAAAGTTCTGAGCTGCTCTTTGCGTACCTCCCTTATCCAGATCGTAAACGACGGTTAAAATCTTCATCTTCAAGTTCGTTAGATAAGCTTCCCGATTTTGTCGGTTTTGATAAACAACAGTGCTTCTAATCGCAGAAAGAATATTGCGCGTTCATTTGGAATCAGGAAACCAAAAATGAATAGCGACATATCTGCGATCAATGTTCCCATTGACGCGCCTGCGATATCGTATCTCGGAATAAGATACATGTTGACCAGTATGTTAATACCAGCTATGATAAGTTGTCTGATAAGAATTGTAGAGTTCTTATTCAGTTTTTGAAGGATTGTGCTTGTGACAATATTCAGGAATGTAAATGGAATGGACCAAATCAGGATGTTCACTACTGCGATACTTGGTTCATATTCTGCTCCGTATAGCAGATTGACTGCAAATCCTGAAAATATATTCACACCTATTCCCAACAATGCAAGGGCCATAAATATATACCGGAGCATTGCAATCAACTTATTACGCTCCTTGACAAGATCCATTTCAATAATTTTGGGGTAAATGGATTGGCTTATCAGCATCGGAATGAAATTGAATATCTCGGCAAACTTTACCCCGACTGCATAGTATCCGACGCTCGTTTCATTGATGTAGCTTTTAAGCATGACCTGGTCAATTCTCATTCCGATCGAGATGGAAATACTGCTAAGTATCAGCGGCCAGCTGTCCCTTAATAATTTTACGGCGACATTTGTATTGAATTTCCATTGTCGGATATCAGCCTTATTCTTTTTGTAGAAGTAGATAAGACCGATAGCGGAGACGATTGTTTCAACTACCACAATAATGGCAAATACCTCGACCGATGCTTTCAGGAATAAAAAGAGCAGCTTCAATAAAGTGGATATCAGCAGTACTACGAAGTTGACATATACAACGAACTTAGATTGGACTTTGGACTGAAAGTAGAAGTCAATTACGTTGACACTTTGGAAAATGGTAGATGCCGACGTGATCATAACAATCAACTTTGTGTAGGAGTCGGTCGGAATGATGTTGATGGTGATTGCCAGCAAAGTCATTACTACAAATGCACCGACTAACTTCATTACGAAGGCAGTGCCAAGCAGTAGATTTTCATCTACTTTCTTATTTACCAGTTCTCTGATTACAATATTGTTTAGCCCCAGCGTAGCCACTGCGCCAAATAGTCCGACCAGGCTTTGCGCATAGTTCAGTATTCCAAAATTCGCAGGTCCTAAAAAGCGGGCAACCCAAACACCAACGAAAAGTCCGACCGCCATCCGCAGGATCTGTTCGCTGAACAGCCAGGACGTGTTGAACGCATATTTTCTGATGGTTGGATTATTGATCAGAGTGCTAAACTTGCTGACAACACCTGAATCCGATTTGTCGATGGTATTACGCATTAAGGCTTTTAAATAGTCGCTGTTGAGTATATATATCGGGGGCGGGATTTTGCCGAAAATTCAATGGATTGGTGACTTATATCTCACCTGTAATAAGCAGTATCATACTTATATCCATATCCGTGTTTCCGGCGATTAATGCCGTTGAATATGATGTTCATGTTTTTGAAATTGCTGTCTTTATTGAGCTCTTCTATAAAGGCCAGCTCGTTCTTTGATGTGAAACCTTGTCGAATGATATACATGGTGGCTTCACTCAGATAATCTATGATAAGTGCGTCGGATACGAGGTGCACAGGAGGAGTGTCGATAAGAATATCGTCAAACTCCTGCTTTAAGTAGTCGATCAATTTTTCTAGCTTCCCGTTTTCCAAAAGTTCGGATGGATTTTCTGGTATTTCACCGCAGCCGATTACGAACAGATTAGCCGCTTGCTTGGTAGTTTGAATGATTTCATTCTCCATTACCTCGCCCCGCAGATATTCAGAAATTCCCGGATGATTGGCTGGTAATTTGAACAGCGATGCAATTTTTGGTCTGCGCAAATCAAGTTCCAGGATGATCGTTTTTCGGTCTGATGCTGCGAGTGAAATTCCGAGATTACTCACTGCGAAACTTTTTCCTTCGCCCGCCACGCTGGACGTGAAGAGTGTCACCCTTCCATGCTGTTCGGTGCTGTGAATATGTTGAAGTCTTGTTCGTAGCGCCCTGAATTGTTCCAGTATGAGAGAGTTACTTTTGTCCCCTGAAATCAGCGGGTCTTTCCCTTTCTGATGAGATATTTCGCTGATTACAGGAATGGAAACCGTATTTTCAATTTCACTTCGGTTATTAATGCGGCCGCGCAGAATGCCGATCGCGAATATTGAGCCCGCAGGAACAACGAGCCCGAACAGGAGTGCAATTGCAAGAGCCAGCGGCTTTTTGGGCGACTTGGGTACATCCGAATAAGCGCTTTCTACAATCTTCGCATCATTTAAAGTAGAAGCGTAGCTTAATGCAATCTCTTCCTTCTTTTGAAGAAGGTATACATACAAATTCTCCTTGATTTCCTGCTGACGCTTGATACTTGTATATTGTCTTTCCTGACCCGGAATATTCTTAATTGATTTTTCGAATTTGTAATTATTTCCCTGCAATTGCGCCTTCGTTGCCAGGAGCGATCCTTTAATTGCCCGCACATTGGCACGAATTGCATTCTCTGTTGTTTTTATCTGTCTGTTAAGCGGCTCAAAAATAGGATTCTCTTCCGGTGTGGTAGCGAGTAGCCGATTTTTTTGGAGGTGAAATGCGCTAAGTTGTTCAACCAGATTAACCAGCCCCGGATCAGAAATGCCGAGTGTTGCGGGTGGATTTCCGGCGTTGCTGCTGGAAGCCACATATTGTTCTATTCCTGAGATTACATCAAGTTGTACATTAACGTCATTCAGCCTTGTATCATTTGATTGGACGTTTTGGAGAAAGACTTTCGCTTCTGATGAAATATCGGTTACACCGCGACTGCTCTTAAATCCTTCGACACTTTTTTCAACACTGACCAGCTCACCTGTCAGAGATGACAGGCGATTGTCGATGAACTTAAGTGTGCTCATCGTGATCCTGTTCTTATCTTCCAATGAGGATTCGTTATAGACGCGCATTAAACTATTCAGTATGTCTTTTCCACGCTCGGGAAGGGTATTGTCGATGCTAAGTTCGACAACGGGAGCCAACTTGTTTACAAGGGAGACTGAGATTCCCTTTTGATAATCCGCAACTGCTTTTTCTGGAGACGTAAAGGTGATCTCAATTTTCTTTCCAATGTAATTTTTTATGGCAGGAGTTTTGGACAGCTTCCACTTGAAATCATTAGTGACAATTATGTCTTTAAAGTTTGCGGAAATAGATTTACTTCCTAATCCACTTACGCTATAACTGTCCTTACTTTCTATTAAGATCTCCAACTTCTTCGAGTACAGCGAGTCTTTTATACCTGAAATGAATTGAAAAGCAAAAGGGCCATTCTTATACAGCTCCTGGCTGCCCAAGGTCTTTTTCTCTGTGTAGCTTATCCATAGTTGCAGATCTTTAACGACTCGTCCGATCAATTCCCTTGACTTGAGAACCTCAATTTCATTTTCAACTGTCTTCGGCTTTTCATAGACGTTCAGCTTTTCGAGGGGTGTTTTTTCTACGCTCGCATTTTTCTCGTCTTTAATCAGAAGTTTGGCTGTTACTTCATAAACCGGCGGCGTTGTTTTGATATACAGGAACGCAATTGCAAGCGCAGCAGACAAGCTCACAACAAAAACCGGCCAATAGAAAATGCATTTGGTCAGCAGTTCTGAAATGCTCTGCGGCTGCGTTTCACGTGCAATATTCGGAGAAGATACAATAACGATCGGTTCCTTATTCATGAGTTTCCTTTTAGAGCTGAGTAATAACAATAGCGATAATGGAGAGCGCTGAAAGCACAAGGCTCGCAGTACGATAGCTCCTGTCAACGGCCGCAAACTTAGTACGCTCCGGTTTTACGTAAATGATATCGTTATTTTTAAGGTAATAGAATGGCTGATCAAACACTTTTTTCGAGGTAAGATCGATCGGGTAATATTCCCTTTTTCCATCCCTTTCGCGAATAAGTATTACGTTGGTTCTGTTGGCAGTGATATTAAGATCTCCCGCCATACTTATAGCTTCTATAACTGTGATGCGTTCTTTTTGAACATTGTAACTGTCCGGCCGCAGTACGTCTCCAAGCACTGAAACTTTGAAATTGAGCAGTCGGATATTTACAACAGGTTCTTTCAAATAGGTAACCAACCTTTTTGTAAGTGATTCCCGAACCTGTGCGGAAGTAAGGCCGGCTACTTTAAACGATCCGATCAATGGAAGCTGGATATTCCCGTTTTGATCAACCAGATAGCCCACCACAGGATTTCCATTTGAATTATCAAAGTTATTTCCATTAACTCTTCCGAGATTGTAATTAAATATAACCGAAGCGTCAGGGTTAAGACTGGTAACATTTATCCCCAGAATATCGTCAACCTGAATGGTTAGAGAAGAGTAATTCCCAACAGTATCAATGGAAGGCAGCGCCTGATTTAAATCTTTAAAATAGGGCACATTCTTATAGGAACTGCATGATGCGAATACGAGTGTCGCCACTGCAATGGTAATCCTTGATAGCAAATTTTTCATTTTTTAAATGGCATTTTTATATGTGGTACCAGAGTAGGAACGGTATCTCTCTTGATGGGTTTCTCGGCTGGCAAAAAGAGCGTGGCAATCAATAGGGAGGCAGGAATTCATACGTTGAGTTGTCTTATTTTCATCTAAATTACGCCCTGCATAAAGATTATCACTTTTTTTGGGGCGAATGGCCTTGAATCTTGGGGTCAGTTTTACTAATTCGGTGGTTAGGAACTAACAGCTCGTTGCAAGTTTAGAATAGAGCGTATTCAAGTTGATGATGAACCTGTTAAGCAGGCTTGGTACTTAGTCCAGATTATTTATAATTGAAACTGCATTTGATTAACGGTGTGCCGTATACGTATATCGATGCGGATCTTTGTATTTATGGATCTAACTTATTTATAGTTGGAATTTGTGCTGGTTCTACTATTTACCTTTCCCAGTTAGAACAA
The DNA here is from genome assembly GCF_000701505.1 of Dyadobacter crusticola DSM 16708. GTDB lineage: Bacteria > Bacteroidota > Bacteroidia > Cytophagales > Spirosomataceae > Dyadobacter > Dyadobacter crusticola. Next base: position 18,662 of record NZ_JNJB01000021.1, read on the forward strand.
CTTGGATAGTAAGCCAGATTAGATAGATATCGGTTTTCATCCCGTAGATGTCCAGGTACATAACATCGTATTTCAATCGCTTCAAATTTTCACTTGCATTAGTCGCATACCCCACTTTGATCTGACCAATAGAAGTGATACCTGGGCGGATCGTAAGCAGCCGTTGAAAATCGTGGCTTGCTTGTGCCATCAGCATATCTACATCAACCTGGTGGAGCGGTCGCGGGCCGACGACCGACATTTCGCCTTTTAGCACATTCAGGAACTGTGGCAACTCGTCCAGGCGCGTTCTTCTTAAAAAATTTCCGACCGGAGTAATTCGTGGGTCAGAAGCGCCCAGCGAATGTGTAAGGTTGTATTTGTGCGAGTCGGTATACATGGTCCTGAACTTGATGATGCTGAAAGGTTCGCCCCAGCGGCCGGTTCTTGTTTGTAAAAAGAACACGGGGCCTTTCGACGAGCATTTCACAAGAATCATCACCAGCAGGAACAAAGGTATTCCGCAAAGCATAACTGTCAGCGAGAATGCAACGTCGAAGATTCGCTTGTAAGCCGCCCAGTCTTTCTCTGAAACTGACTTTTCCAGAATATCGTCGAACGGGTATCCCGCAACAAATGGACTTTTCATGATGTGCTGAGTAAAGGTTTGAGGAGGGTAAATTTCAATTAGAGACTTTTCAATTGGAGTTTGAAAAGAAGGTCAATAGGAGCGGATAACCTGCTGGTATTTCTGCTGTAAGTAAAAGTGTAAACCGAAGAGACCGAAGTAGCCATTTTTTTGAAAATACCGTCCATCTCACCAGCCGTTTTTCCGATCAGGGAAATTCCGCCGTTTCGTGTCAGGTCTTTTAACACCTTTTCGTCGGGGCTGTATGTGGGATGGCCCTTTAAACCAATCGTATAGGTGGAGACAAATTTGCCACCAATTGGCGAACCAAGACGGTTCTTCACATGATCAATACTTTGATAGAGATTAGAGTCAGTCCACGAGTTGTTAAGGCCGTCGGTGAAGGTGATGAGCGCCATCGCCTCGGCATTGGAACCTTCTAGCAGCGACAATCCGGTATCTACTGCCTGGTAAAGCTTGGTTTCGCTGCCGCCCTTTCTGCTTTGTATGAAAGCCTTTGCGGCAGCGTAATCCGAGCTCAATTTAAATGATTCAATGACATCCGAAAAGACAACCAAACCGACCCTGGACTTTGTAGCTGCATTGGCAGCAATCCTGTCAATAAACTCGCCGGCGTATTGCTTAATGAGCGCCTCGTTGCCGCCAAGCGACCTCCCAATATCCAGGACAAGTACATAATCCAGCGTTTTCACGGGACTAATCGAGAGTTTGTTATCCAGATCTCTCAGCGGAGACCCATTGACCACTTCAAATGTCTCTGCATTCTCCATGATGAACTCGTAAGGCGTCCCGTTTTCTTCAACGCGGATATCAGACAAATTCAGGCAGGCCATCGACTTTTGGCATTCGCCGGAATGAACAAAGCTGCTGCTGGGATTCAGGCGCAGCCGGGCAGGCAGATCTCCGGGCTGAAACCTGAGGGTTGGAGACCCGTCTGCATTATTATAAGTTGCCCTGAATTCAATGAAATTTGGGTCTGTGGTAACTTCCTTGTCTTTTCTGCATCCTGCCAACAGCAAACCCGCAATTGCTAATGTCAATATTGATCTCATAGGTACTTGGTTCATTCGTTTGATTTTTACTGCCTGAAAGTGTGTCGATTAGCTGACAACTTCACTTAATTCGCCAGTCAAACTGTATTCGTTGATTAGTTCTACTGTCTGCTCAATGTTGGCGGCAGACGATGCGCCAAAAAGGATGGATTCGATGTTAGGCAAATTGCATACATACTCAATCGCCTCCTTCGGAGGGATCGCGCCCCCGGCCAGAACCTGCATAGCCATTGCTCTCACCTTTTTTGTCCTGAGCACCTCCTCGTAAATCTCACGTCCGCCTGACATGCGGAAACCAACTTTGTTGATCGAGCTGCAAATGATCGGGTTGTGAATGCCATTGGCTTCAAGTACAGACAGAAGTTTAGGCATATTCATGGTAATGTAACCCGCTTCTGCGCCGTACTTCTTCTTCACGTACCGGTGAAATGCAACGAGGATATCGTTCATTCCAAGGCCAAGCAGCAGGTCTGTGATTACATTCTGTAAAAAGATCACAGGTGTTTGAATACCCCTGAACATCTTCATCTCAGAGTCGATGAGGAGTTCCATGATCGAGATATAATCCTTGGACAAGAAGGCCAGGCCGCCCTTGAAAAGTGATCCCACAAAGTTGCCGGGAACAAAGTGTTTCAACGTACCCGCGTAGCCCATTTCCGTCACAGCATTTGCATACTTATGTGCGTAAGGCATGCAAGGATAAATCTTGAAATCCTGGTACTTAGAGGGGTTTTTACGGATGTGGTCGCAAATATTTTCGATGCGGTCGTGCGTTGTGCACATGAAAGTGTTAATGCCGCTTTCAATGGCAATATCCAGTGTTTTGATGATCGCGCGATCGTCTTTAAACTTAATGGATTGCGCACGTGATTTTTCGTCAGAAATATGGTTGACGGCGAAGAATTGATTGTCTCCGAAGATGATTCTGTCCATGATTAATTAAGGTTGCTGCTTTTGATCATTGAAATTACATTGTCGGTATACCAGGCACTTTTGAAGTTGTTGATAACATTAGGTACCTGACGTTCAATGGCACTGATGAAGTAATCGATTTGCGAAGAGTACTCTTCTCCTCTCAGGTAGAAATCCACAGAGTCGGTCAGATCGGTCACATATTTCACAGTCCAGCCTTTTGAATATCCTTCCGGACAGTCGCTTGACTTGAAGTATACTTTCAGCTCATTGGCGTCGCAGATGATTTTACCTTTTTTGCCCTGGATTGTAATGGAAGTCGACATTTTGCGGTAGGTCTCGTCACTCCAGTTTACCGAGAGCACCCCATTTACACCTGAATCAACTTCGAGAATACAATAAACAGCGTCTTCTACATTCTTCGAGTAAATCGATTCCAGCATCGTGCCTCTGACACCAGTGATGTTACCTAAAAGGTAGTTGATCAGGTCAATAACGTGCGAAGCATAGTCCATCAGACAGCCACCGCCTTCAGCGGGATCTGCGCGCCAGTTATCCTGTTTTTCGCGGATTACAACCGGCCCGTACGATTCACCGGTAAAATGGTATACTTCGCCGAGAACACCGAGATCCAGCAGTCTTTTTACCTCCCTGAATGTCCCGATGAACTTGTTGTGATAGCCTACCTGGTTGACAACAGCCTTTTCCGCTGCCAGCTCAACGAGTGATTTCCCTTCTTCGGCAGTCAAACAAAGCGGTTTTTCAGCAAAAACGTGCTTGCCTCTTTCCAGGACCTTGCGCACCATTGTTGCGTGGTATTTGGTGGGAACAGATACAAAAACTGCGTCTGCATTTGTCTTCGCAAGCATTTCCTCATAATTGGAAAAGCAGGGGAACGAAGAATATTTTTCGAAAACGTCAAGGACCATTTTTGAGGTGTCACTCACTCCGACAACTTCAACATTCGGATGTGCCCCGAGGATAGAGAGATGGGATATGCCCATCTTGCCGGCACCAATCAATGCAACTTTTACCATAACGATTATTTTTGATGAGTTTGAGATAGATGATCAGAAGAAAAAGGTTTGTTTAAAATGATATTATTGTAAGCTGAAATCAGAATAGACGGGTTAACGTTATGCTATATACGTGTCGCTTGTAACTATACTTTAACTTTATGTTTGTCATGTAAACTTTGCATCAGATCTGGTGGTAAGTCCCTGCAAAAGTGCTTGGGACAGTGTGCAACACAGCATCTACCACTCCCTGAGCTGCCTGGTTGTGATTGTAGATCCGGACCCGCGATAATGCATTGCTGGCATACTGCCGGATCTGCCCCGGATTGTTTAACAGCCTGGCGATTTGTTCAACCCAGATATCCACATCCAATGGGAGTATTAGGCCCGTGTGCTGATCAATGATCAGATCGTCAGCCGCGCCGGCGTTTGCACAGGTTATCACGGGCGTGCCGCTGGCGCAGGCTTCATTTGCAACAATGCCCCAGGGATCATGCAACGTCGGGAAAAGGAATAATTTCGACTTGTTGTAGCACGAACCGAGCGATTGCTGGTCAAGAAAGCCGGTGAAGAGATAATCCAGCCCTTCTGAATCAAGCCGCTTTAAAACGGGCTCCCTTTCGGGACCGTCCCCAACCAAAAGTATTTTGAGTCCCGGATAAATCTTGTTGAGCCGGCAGGCCACATCCACAAAAAAGCCAGGCATTTTTCGCGCGATGAGTTGGCCCGAAAACATGATGTCAAATTCCCTGTCGGTGATGCTGGATGGGGAAAATCTGCTGTTATCAACACACAGTGTGCTCTTGAATATGTCGCTATCCTTAACCCCGTAGCTTTTGAAGAGCTTAGCCGATCCGCGGCTCGGCCCAATAAAGGCGTTTGTAAAGGGGAAAATGATCTTTCTGACCAGCTTATGGAATATTGAGTAGTCCTTTTCCGAATCATAGGTGCCATCGAGGGATACGATTAACTTACATCTTTTAAGCATCGCCCAGATAAAACCATAAAGCATTGTCGGATTGAATCCGGTAATGATCAGAACATCCGGCCTGATCACATTAAGCAGCGCCCAGACAGAGGGATTATTATGCTTGAATGTCTTTGATGCCTCGCTCAGAAAGTACCTCGCATATTTCCCATAATCCAGCTTCCACGACCTGTTAGGTTCAAGCTGCGCGCAATACACAACAGTGTATGCAAATGCGCTTTCTTGTTCGAGCAGTTCGTGCATTCTTTCCCGGTAAGGGGCAGGAACGTTGGTAAGGTAAACGACATGAATTTTATTCTCCATTTTGAGGGATTATTCGGAACGAGGCAGAGTATTTAGCTTTATTAATCAGTTTTGAACCAAATAAATGGATCTATAATAGTTTAGGCTGATGGCAGGTGTCAATCGACGAATGCTAACATGTGTGCCTTAATCGGGGAGCACTGAACAGCTCCCGTGTTACAATCATTTGCTATTGTGCTGAATTGTTAATCTAAGTTACCAAAGGTTATTTCTTGATCTTTTATTTTGTGGCCAAACCTGAGTCTAGTGGGGTTATCATTTAGATTAGCGGGGTTTATAAATTTGCTAAATAGCGCTATGAAAAGGCCTTTAACTTTGCGTTGCTTTTAAATTATCCCATAAAAATGGAAATAAAGTTTTGAGCCACAGCTTGCTGAATGCAAATGGATAATAGACTGGAAAGTGATCACGTATAAATCCCAGATATTCATGATAAGCTAACCCTTTTGGGCTCTTTAAATATTTGATTCTCTCCGAAAGCCGCGTATTGGAACCGCGCCAGTTATTACCGTGATCATCCGTACATTCACCTAAAATTCCGGGTGCAACAAAAACGGAAAATCCTGCCTTCTTTGCTTTCAATGTATAGTCATAGTCAGCAATTCCGTGTGTGAAATTCTCAGATAAAATACCGACTTTTTCTACGACAGCTGCGGGAACCAGCATGATATTTGCATTTCCAAGATCACATTCCACCGCTTCTTTGGAGCTGAAAACCTGAACACTCTTTATGGAAAAATTCGATGTTAATTTTTTTCCTCCATAAGATATTTTTTTTGATATAGAATCCATCGTACTACCAATGCAAATACCTGGAACTCCGTCTTTTGTTTTCGTTGATTCCACACATCTCAGAAGTGTACTAATTGCATCTGAAAATAACATTGTATCGTCATTGATCAGCAAATAGTAGTCGAAATTACCGGCAGATGCCCGTCGCCATGACTTTCTCATTCCGCCCGCCCAAAACAAGCTACCGGTTCCTTTTAAAATTTGAACCTGCGGAAATGATTGCTTTACTGCTTCGGCTGTCCCGTCTGACGATAAATCATCAGTCAGAAAAGTGGAAATTTGAACACTGTCATCGATATCCTGACTGTACAGGGTTTTCAAACAATCGAGTGTTTTGCTCTTTCTGTTGTAGGTTGTTAATAATACCGCGATTTTCATTAATACACAGGTAGTTAAATAGATAGCTTTTTATTAATCCTTACTTCGCGAATAGCCCTTAGTGTTCTCACTACGCACTCAAATGCAGCATATTCTTCACCCTGTTCATGATCCGAATGCGCATGGGTGGTTTTCTCATGAACCGTTTTTTTGCGTGGTGACGCTCGTATTGGGTGTTGACTGCCAGCTGCACCTGTGAACCTGTATTTTGCCAGGGCCAGGTTTCGCAAAAATGGTCCTCGGTCTTTTCTCCGCTCGAATGAACGCCAACCAGACCGATATTACTCACCAGATTAACGTTTGGAACCACCGCCAGACCGTAATTGAGGAAGAGAGTATATTGCCACTGGTAATCCCAGGTTCTTTTTTTCTCTTCCACATAAACTTCGTTAAACCGGTCGTACCAATATCTGGCGATTTTGCTATCTCCGAATAACGTCTGGATCTTTCTTTGATTCTTCATTTCGGGCAGCTTCTCCATCCAGAAATCATATTTATTCCACGCTCTTTTCCAGGTTGCCCAGCCCCAGATGTGACCTATCAAACTGAAAAAATGATCGGATTGCCCCATGACAAATTCTTCGTTCCATCTGGTACCTGAAACATGCATCACGCGATCATTGTTGTGGTATTTATCAAGCATTACTTTGCAAAACGAAAAGAAGGTTGGGTGTGGCAAACAATCGTCTTCCAGAATGATCAATTTCTCATTTGTTTCAAATGCCCAGCTGATCGCAGAAGATACACCCATTGCGCAGCCCATGTTACTGTCAGCAAACCATCTTTCCACCTGACAATCCCAATCAATCTGCGAATCGTCGAACAAGCTCCTGCATGCATCTACCAATTCTTTTTCTTCGGGCTTTTCTACTCTTGCCGCATCTGAGAATATGTAAAGTTTTGAAGGTCTTAGCTTCCTGATTTGTGCAAAAACATGACAAGTGGTTTCCGGCCTGTTAAAAGTGATGAGCAGGACAGGGACATCAAATACTTTTTTACTCATTACGAATCAATCATCAATAGTTAATAATCTAAATTCATTATAGTACAAACACATGTCTTTATTTGTACTGGAATTTCTTTTTATAAAGCAAGGAGCATTTTTCAGCAGAGGCGAAATATATCTCCAATGCAAATGAATAAATCTGCGATCAGTAATAAAGTATATTACACAAAGTCTGTATTATTTATCACCAATCTTACTGACACTGCATTAAACTTTCCATTGGTATTTCTGAAGGCGTAATCGTCAGGTCGATAAACTTATTAAAAAGCCTATTTTTTATGTGATGATGTTGGTGTCAGGTAATCAATAACAACAGACAAGTTTATTGGCTGGCTATGCTATTGACGGATATCGAAAAAGAGTGTGCTTGATAAAATACAGGTCAGTTTGCAAGTGGCCTGTTTGATTTCGAAATCTAAATTACAACAATAGGGTAGGGCAAAATACTTTTTGGGGCGATACCCCGGGTAATATGTGGTCAGTTTGACGAAATCTGGGGTCACAAAAATCCCGTTTCTAAACGCCGGAAAAGGCTTTATTCTACACGAAATTCATGTTTTTGAAATACTGAAAATGTTTCAAATGGGATGGTTAAATTGGTGTAAACTTGTCAGGATTAAATATAATATTCGATTGGTTCAATTAAATTGTGTTCAGTAAATAATCGTCTAATAATTAACGAAATAGTTCGCATCGGAACAGCGCTATTTAATTCTTCTCAGATCCAGCAAGTAGTTCCTGCTTTGACCACACGCCACCCCGCTCGACGAGACCTCGCCACGTGCCGGCGTCTTCGTGTGCTAAATGCCAGCCTTAACGGATTTTCTGGATAGTTATTCGAACTGTGGATAAGCCCGGGATAGCCATTTTTCCAGTTCGTCTTCATTCCCATACCTGCGTTGACAAGTAAGATCTTCTGCCAACTGCCGGTAGCACACGCTTCAACACGCCAGATATGCCTTGCCGTAAACCTGCACATCGATTTGGATGTCTAATTTGTAGCACATCGTTGTAGAAATAATTGATATGAAATAGGAATAAACTGTATATTTCAGCCCATTAACTCTACTTGTATACGAATTTATTATGAAGAATCTGTCCAAGTTGTTTTTCTGTGGCTTACTAAGTACCCTCACTCTCTTCAACTTAGAAGTCTCGGCGCAGTTTACCAACAGTATATCTACAAAGCGCGGTACCCAGATCGGACTCGTTACATTTGGGCCGGGGGTGGAGACGGGCATACTTGGGATTGATAATTTTGTGGACGGGTACGTGAAGAAGGTGGGCACAAATCTGTTCGTTTACCCCGTTGGTGGCAATGGTACTCTCCGGCCATTTGCGGCCGAGGCGCAGGGTACTTCCGGCGCATACTTCTTTGGGGACCCGGGCTCAGATATGACGCGTGATATGTTCAATGAAGGACCATTTAATCCGCTGGTCACCGATCCCGGCACGAGCCTGGTCAGCAACAAGGAGTTCTGGGACATTAATGGTTCGGCAAGTACGACAATCAGTCTGACCTGGAATGCGGATAGCGATATTACTTCCATGCTCGCGGGCAAAGATCTGGCCAAGCTGACGATTGTTGGTTGGTCGGCAGGCAAATGGGTGAAGGTGCCATCCATTGTCGATCCTGTGTCTGTAGGTGGAGAAAGTAGCTCACTTACAGCGGGATCGATAACCACAAGCGAAGAACTTACTCCTGATAACTTCAGCATTTTTACGTTGGGCGTGATCGCAGAGGGATCTTTGCCTGTTACTTTGGCGAGCTTTCATGTGAAAGCGGCTGAGCAATCGGCCATTCTAAACTGGGTTACATCCGCAGAGGTAAATAGCAGTCACTTCGAAATTGAACGCAGTGCAGACGGCAAGCAGTGGGCGCAAATCGGCTTGCAGGCTGCTACCACGAGCGCAAACACGGATCATCATTCGAACTACCAGTTTGTTGATCAGCATCCATTAACCGGAGTTAATCTTTACCGCTTGAAAATGGTTGATCTGGATGCATCCTACACATACAGCCAGATCAAAGAGTTACGATTTGACCAGCATGCAACCGCATTTATCTACCCAAACCCGGCGTCTGACAGGATCAATTTCAATGGAATAACCCAGAACACATTGAAAGAAGCTACGCTGGTGGACCTAAGTGGCAGGCCACTGACAAAAACAAAAAACATCTCAGCCGGACTTGAAGTTGGTAATCTCCCGCAGGGCCGTTATGTTGTCAATCTCACATTCAACAACGGAACAGCAAAATCGCTTCACGTGGTAGTTGGAAAGTAAGCCTAGTGATGCCCTATGAAGCAGTACATTCTGTTAAACAATCGAATCAGCAGGAATCGAGTTTAGCGAGCTGACTTCTTTGATATATCTTGCTGGTACTAGGGTTTATTACGTACAAGGGTGAAGGCGCTAAGTGCATTTTGCATGAACTACTTATCAATAATCAAGTGCGACAGCTCTGGATCATTAAGCAAGCGTTCCATCTCTGAAAACACAATATTTTGCACCTCCTGCTTAATTTGATAATAGTTGGCCATTACCGCGGCCTGATCGATCTTTCGTACCCTTGGAATTTCCTTGTAGGCATCTTCCTGCTTTTTGATAGCATGATGATCATTGGCGATTTCACAATGAAAAATCTTTAGATCAACCTTTTCACTGGGCGTATCTGCCACGATTCCTACAAATTCTCCTGAGCTTAGTGAGGCGATTTTAGAGGCTGGGATGGCAAGGTCTAGCTGCTTTGATTGACTTATGGAAGTATCGTTCCGAGTGATAGAAAAGCTGGTACGATCCTGCATGATTTTTCCAAACCGTTCCGAAAGCTGCCTTGCCGTGTCTCCTGAGACCTGCCCGGCTATCAAATTACCGGTGATGTTCATGATCACATCAGCCTGCTCTCTGCCATAGTCCTTCCTGAGCTGGCTGAAAGCTGAGCTCGGTCAGCGTGAAACGGCCCGGCTCCTGTCGGTTTCTTTCCAGATACCTAAACCAACTCGGGCCTGCTAGCAGACTGGAATTGGGATAAAAGAGCAGCTGGCTACTAAGATTTTCTGTTTGTTGCCAGTACTGGCAAAGCTGATCGGCAATACCTGCATTTAACCTGTACGCCGGCCTTATTTGATCGGCATTCGAAATTGTGATGGCCGTCTCACTTTTGATCTGACCGGTTGTACAGCCCGCAAATAGTCCAAAAGGTGTGCACCGGGTTGACATCCTTATCAAATATTTATACAAGGCCCGGTAGGTTCTATCGGCCTTCTTAATTGGCTTGGATGCTAAAACCCCCATCAGAGATTCAAAAAGAGGCTTGGAGGCTATAAAAAGGCTGTCCTGAACCAATGGGTTGGAGAAAATTCGAATCAACTCGTTCTGAAATGCTACTGGGTCGGTGCCGACCTTTTCATGAAAATCTGCCAAGGTCTGCTTTGGTAACAAAGGCCTTCTTAGCAGAAAAAAGTCGTAAATACGGTGTTGCATGATGCCGTTAGTAAATTTTCGAGATGATCGAAATTTTACGCCGCAAAATTCTTCTTTAAATTTTTAGGGACATGTAGCGCTTTGTTAGGGATTAAAGCGAGCCGGATAGGGATGGCAGAAAATAGTTGAACCGTATTCAACCGACGAACCCATATTGTGTAGTTGGGCTTCATGGCAGCTAGGTTAACCGTTCTGATTTCGATACTCCAACCAGTTATTTGGAAGCAGTTGATAAAGATTTTTTTGTTTGTGTGATTGAATCCTTTCGAATACGTCTTTGAGCCAATTCCTGCTCATCAACACCATTTTTCTTGCACGGAGCCATAAAGGAGTACATAGCTGCTGTCATCTCAGCTGCCTGATGGGAGCCGGCGAACAAAAACGTCTTTCTTCCAATGGCCAGAGGTCTGATGACATTTTCAGCCAAGTTATTGCGGTCCGCCGCCGCGGTCGATCTCAAATTGCCCATGTAATGCATACGGACTGAGTCCTTCCCTACGGGGCAAGGTATAAGCTATCGCTTGACCCAAGAGGCTTTTCGGGATTACCAGCGGAAGTTGTTGTGTCCGTTGCTTGGCGGTGTCACTATCTGCCGGGACTTCCAATGTCCAGTAACATTTGACAAATGAATTTAAATCAGGCTGTGGCTGAAAGGTCTGGTATTGCAACGTGTCCGGCGTTTGATTGAAACTTATTAAATATAGGTTCCAACTCTCAAATCCTACTCATTTTTAAGAACCTCCACCGGATTACTTCGCGCCGCCTTCAGCGTTTGTGAGCCGATCATAACGAATGCGGTCAGCAACACCGCCAGCAAGCCAGCGAACAGCTCTGCTATTTGCACTGGTGTATGATAAGGGAAGTTCGTGAACAAAAATCTCTCGAAGAAAAGGTATGTCACCGGCAAGGCAATCATCGCCGATATTGACAGCAAAATTAGAAAGCCGCGGCTTAATAAGTAGATCAGACTGGCGGAGGTGGCGCCCACTACTTTTCGGATGCCGATCTCTTTCAGCCTTGTCTCGGTTGTGAATACCACCATTCCAAACAATCCCAACGATGCGATAGAAATAGTAAGGAATGAAAGGAAACCAATGATCTTGATCATGGTGGAAAATTCGCTGTAAGCATCTTCTATTGCTTCGTCATAGAATTCAGCCTCGAATGGGTGAACACGATCGATTTTCTTCCATGTTGATTCGATCCTGGCCATCGTCGCCGGCATATCATTGCTTTTTATCTTGGCATTAATGATAGCCCTATCTTCGGGTGTCCAGGGCATGATTGCCACCGGGCCGATGCGGTTGTCGACCTTGCCGTAGCGAAAGTCCCGCATCACGCCCACAATAGTCATCTTTTGTCCATTTACTTTAAAATTAATGAATGTAATTTCCTCACCAAGTGCTTTCTGAGGGTCGCCTGTTCCGATGTTAAATCGTTTCAAGAACTCCTGATTTACAATAACCTCGCGGACAGCGTTGGCAGTAGTTGGTCGTGCAATAAAATTTCCACCGGCAAGAAGCTTGTATCCATGAACAGCCAGGTAGTTTTCATCTACGTTGTTGGTCATCACCAGGGCGGAGTCCCCGGAATCTTTGTATTTCATATAGCCGCCCCATGCATTGCCTACACTGGTGATGATAAACGAGCGGGACAGTGCTGTTACCTCCGGCATTTCGCTTAGTTCCTTGAGAAGCGCATCGGTTTTATTACCCTGCATATTGATGTTCAAGACATTTTCTGTGTTGAATCCAAGGTCGAACCCAAGTATGTTTTTATACTGCACATAGCCGACGGCGGTTGTTGTAATAAAGATCAGTGTGACCGTATACTGGATCACGACCAGGGCGCGTATGAGCGTCCCTTGTTTGAACGCTTTCACAGAAAAGACATTCCTGAGCGCATGGATTGCACTGACTTTTGAAAAGAATATCGCAGGCATAAAGCTGGCCATAGCGCCCACACCGACAGAAAACAAAATAAACGCTATGATCATGGACGGACTGAGCTCCAACTTCACAGTACGCTGCATTTCAGGGGCCATGTTGATCAGCTGCGGCCGCAACACGAGAAATAGAAAGAATGAAAGGAAAAGTGCTGTCAGGGAAATGATGATCGCCTCGGCCAGAAATTGTTGCCGGATCTGTGCCTTTCCGGCGCCGATCGCTTTATGCAGACCTACTTCCTTAAAGCGCCGCATGGCGCGTGCTACCGAAAGATTGGTATAATTGAAACACGCAGACAATATTACGACCAATGCGAGGCCACCCAGTATCCAGAGTACAACCGGAGCCATATGAGGACCAGTGGAGCCACTCATGGAGCCGGATTGGAGATTTTCTCCGACCACAATGTCATATAAAGGAAGCAATTCGAGCTGGATCTTTGTGTTTTCTTCGGCGAGATTTTCCTGCTTTGCAATTGCGTCGAGCTGCGACTGGACTGAGGAAACCCGGGTATTTTCCGGCAGCAAAAGGTAAACGGAGCTCGAAAACATGTTTGTCCATTTGTCGAAATTCTTATCTTTCCTGTTTAGCTGTTCGGCAGTCGAGAAAGACACCAATGCTTCGAAACTCAGATGCGAAAAGAAAGGAACGTCCTTCATCACACCGTTACCTGATAATCAAGTGTATCGAATTTTATCACTTTGCCAAGCGCGGCTCCATTGCCGAAGAGCTTTTTCGCGGCCGTCTCCGTCAGAACGATCGAGTAGGGATCGCGCAGCGCATTTTCGGGATTGCCTTCCAGCATTGGATATGTAAATATTTTGAACACCGAAGGCTCCGCCCAGATGCCCTTGATCGGAAGAACATTGTCGCCAACCCTCCCATCCTGCAAAAAGTCATTGCGCATAATAGCCACCTCTTCAATACCAGTCACTTTCTGGCGGATCAGCTTTCCTGTCTTTACAGATGTCGATGAAAACTTGCCACCTTTTTCACCTTTGAAAGCCGCTACGTTGGTAATGCGATAGATCCGCTCACCGTTCTTGTTGAACTTGTCGTAAGAACGCAGGTCGAGCACAAACGCGATCAGCAGTAACCCGACGGACATACTAATGGCGAGGCCAACAATATTGATGGAAGAAAACAGCTTGTTGCGCATCAAGCTGCGTCCGGACGTTTTAAAGTAGCTACCGATCATGATTCAGGTGAAAAAGGTTGACAGGTTTGCAGTCCAAAATAGTCATGCCCTTGTTACAGGTACCTTTAATTAGGTTAGTAAACAAACCCTCGTTATGGCTGTTCGGAAACGGACAATCATTTTGTGCGCGTACACCCTTAGCATAACAGTATCGGGGCTGCTGCATACTTTTTTTGAAGGCATAGCTCGCGACCCGCGCATTAGTTGTGGCCATATCGGCCTCTATGCGGCACTTCTGCAGTGCTGGGCGGCTCAGCAGTACCGGCAACCACTGATGGTTTTCTCCCATCAGGTCATTGGTCTTGCCAAAGTCAGCAGTCGGGACACCTATTTCAGGTATATCAGACAGCTCAGCGAGTACGGCTATATTAAATATGAACCCTCCCTGAGCCGCAAACAGCCCAGCAGCATCTATTTGGACGAGGCTGGGCGGCAGTGAAAAATGCAAAACCAAAATCGTAACGGCGTGCCAGGTAAGGTGCTAAGGAAGCTTTTTGCTGTGTAAAGATCGTAGAGCGCGGTTCTTTACACAGCAAAACGTCGAACGACTACTGTACCGGCAGGCCTTTCTTTACCTGGCTGATGAAATCGTCAGCTGGTTTGAAAACGGGAACTTGATGGGCAGGGACGACAATAGTTGATTTCAGAGTGATGTTTCTTGCTGTTTTAGCAGCCCTTTGCCTGATAATAAAGCTGCCGAAGCCCCGGAAATAAACGTTTTCACCCTCACGAAGTGAATTTTTGATAGTTGCAAAAAACGATTCGATAATTTTTTCAACCTCCTCTTTCTGAATGCCAGTTTTTTCGGTTATTCGGGATACAATATCTGCTTTGGTCATGTTTTTGTTTATGTTTACCGACCACGAAATTAAGAACTGAAAGTGAATATGATGCCCACCCAAGCTGAAATGAGTTAGGATGTGCAGGGTTCAGACGCCGGCAACATTAACACACGCTATGGGGACACAAAAGAAATTTTTATCCAGGTCAGGGTTCTCGCTTGATTTAGTTCATTGGCGCAGGTGGTTGATGATCACCAAGCTTCCTCATGCCATGCAAGTTTATAGCTTACACGACAGTGAGCCAGCATCTGAGCCACATTCATCTTTCCCCAAAGAGGCTGGGTATTCTGATTCAGAGTATTAATCCGGCAATAAGCTCATCGGTAACAGCGGTTGTAAATATGTTTTAATCATAGGTGAGATATGTGATCGGCTAGCAGGGTGAATCGTATCTTCTTTAAGAAAAATAACTATAAATTCCGTTTGCTACTTTCAATCGCTATAAAATCCGGCAGATAATCCGGAGTACAGCCTTTTGAGACCATTTCTCCCTTATAAAGACCAGTGTTCTGGCCGACGGCAATACAGCGATCCCGATATTGTTTTTCATAGACACCAATCCAACCGGCGGTGAAGTTCATCGCCCATTGCACTTCCGGTTCTTCTTTGGCAATGTTGGTTTCTATTTTGGCCAGCAATTCCGCCGTGTTATCAGGGGGTGTTTGTCCCATCCATCTCAAACGCGCCTGATGATACCAGAATACTCTTCTTTGAAGAGCAGACGGGCTATTTTCCCATGATTCAATTAAAGCAGTGATCTTCTTGTCTTTAAGGAGTTGATTGGCCATTAACCAGTCCATAAGTTGATTGGCCTCTCCTGACGGATGGGTCTTCATATCATTGTTAAGCTTATTGATCAGATCTTGTGAAATACGCTTATTGTCCATAATTAAAATGGCCAGTTGCCTGGGCAAAAATCTCCCGGTCGACCAAAGTTCAAGAGCCAGCTCATGATCTTTCTTAATATCCTTGGCAATTTTCCGTAAATCTCCCAGTTTGGTATTACCATTGATCTTTTCCAGGATGTTGTCCGCTTTTAAAGAAAGTTTCATAACAATGTTTTAGTTATCGGTTTTCAGATTGCAAGCAGCTTCAATGGGTTTCCGCCATCAATATAAACCTTACCATTTGGTTTGAGTGATTTCCGGATTTTTTCGATAGCCTGCTGCTCAATTTTCGGATGTCTTCCGTCCAGCGCACCTACACGAATCGCAAAGACGAGATCAAACCTCCCTTCGCCCGCTTGCAGCTCAAAGTTTTCGATTGACTCGGCACGAAAAGAAAGTACGCCGGAAGCAATTTCTGCCTTACTATTTTCAATAGCCTGTTCGATAGCCTTGGATGAACGATCAATTCCCAGAACTCGACCACCTGGGACACGTTTGGCAACTTCGCGGGCAGCAGCACCTGATCCACAGCCGATCTCCAATATTCTCATACCTTCTTTCAGCGGCAGTGCATCCACAATTTCTTGAAGTCGGCTTGAGAGCTTATTCGCCATGACTTTTCGATTTTAATTGCCTCAGAATCACTCTCTGTTTTTAACAATATAGACTGAGCCTGCGGGATCGGTGATCCAATGCATATTGTCGGGAAGTTCTTCCAGTTCGTCACAGGTCGAAATACCGTGAGATTTCAGGTATTCAGTTGCTGCCGGGATATTCTCCACATTGAGCTCCAGCCAGGTTTCGGAATGCGTATAGTTATCGACGCAGTCCAGCCACATGACGTTGCTACCGAAGCGAACCTGGTGTGTTCGCGAAACTGTCGGATTCGTGATCGGCTTTTCTTCCACGATGAGTTTGAGAATGTCGCGATAGAAATGAACTGTGGCTTCGTATTTAGCTTTCGGAATCTTTACGGCAATGTTGATGCCGCCTTCGAATTTGATATCCATTTCGATTGCCTTTTTTTATTTATAATAAACAAAGCTACCATTTCAGGCATCGGCAGTTGTAGGGGATATAGGACAACCGCGGTGGCAGATCGGGACAGTCATTTGTTGGTATAGCCTTTCTTATTCATTGTTTTTCTTCGATTCACCAGATATTTACATCTTCTATTACGACAGCCCTACCAAGTACCAGTGAAAGAGCTGCACCCATCGAAAATGATGAAATTGCGTCTGTTCTCATAGTTTGGTTTGAATGGATATTTGCAGATCACCAGTATCCAATTATCCATGCAAAACCTGGATTTACCCCAGACAAGCCGCGCGCAGCAGTTTGACTTTAATCACTTCTCGTTTGGAGAAACGCCGACAGACCACCTGTTTCTTGCTGAATACAAAGGCGGTAATTGGTCGAGCCTGGGCGTACAGCCATTTCAAAACCTTACCCTAAGTCCCTTCGCGCTCTGTTTCCACTATGGGCAAACCGTTTTCGAAGGCATGAAAGCATTCCGGCTGGCCAACGGCTCGATCAGCATTTTCAGGCCAGACAAGCATTATGATCGGTTGAGCAAGTCTTTGGAGCGAATGTCGATGCCGGTATTGCCAAGGCACCTTTTTCTGGAAGGGCTTACCCATCTAATCCTAAAAGACCAGACCTGGCTGCCGACTGATCGCACGGACATTGCTTTATACATACGCCCGTTTGTGATAGCCACCGAAGCTCGGCTCGGTGTAAAAGTGTCCAGCGAATATCTTTTTGCAGTTGCCTGTACGCCTATCGGGGAGTATTATGACAAGCCGCTGAAAGTCAAAGTAGAGACGCAGTATGCGCGTGCAGCCGAAGGCGGCGCGGGATATGCCAAGTTCGGAGGGAACTATGGCGGTGCTTTTTACCCGACACAAAAAGCAGTCGAAGCCGGTTTCGACCAGGTGATCTGGACCGATGCCAAAACGCACGAGTGTCTGGAAGAAGCCGGAACAATGAATATCATGATGTATGTACACGGCACCCTTGTTACCCCCCCGGTCAGCAGCTCCATACTTGATGGTATCACGCGAGATTCAATCATTCAGATTGCAAAGGATCTGAATATTCTATTTGAAGAAAGAGCGATCAGCTGCAAAGAGCTGCAAGGGTATTTTGAGAATGATGAACGTGTGGAATTGTTTGGCGTAGGCACTGCAGCGATCGTGTCATCCATGTCGTGTGTCCAGATTAACGGCACCGATTATTTCCCCTACACAGAAACCGGCGCGGTGATGTTTACTCTCAAAAATGAGCTGGAAGCGATCCGCAGAGGGGAGCAAGAAGACAAACACAATTGGAACTATCTGATTAGCTAGGCAATGGATACTGAAACATTGTACAAACTCAAATACCCGATAGGCGAATTTGAAAAGCCGGCTGAAATTACCACAGCAATCTTGAACGAATGGATAAAAACTATATCCGATTTTTCCCGTGTGTTGTCAAAAAAGGTTGAAAAATTAACTGATAGCCATCTGGATACACCTTACAGGCTCGGTGGCTGGACAGTTCGTCAGGTAGTGCATCACTGCGCCGACAGCCACATGAACGCCTTTTGCCGTTTCAAGCTAACTTTAACCGAAGACAGCCCGACTATCAAACCTTACTTCGAAGCGCTTTGGGCAGAGCTGGCGGATTCCAGGGAGATCCCCGTTGATGATTCTCTTTTTATCCTTCGCGGGCTGCATGCACGCTGGGTTGTTTTGCTTCAAAGTCTTAGCACGCAGGATCTTTCAAGGATCTATATCCATCCCGAACACGGAAGGGAGTTCAGGTTGGACGAGGCGATCGGTAACTATGCGTGGCATAGCAATCACCACTTGGCCCATATCAAGAATGTTGTAACACGAATCAGAAATTATAGGGAAACGAAACTTCTCCACGCTAATGTCGTTTCGCAAGTTCTCCAAGCGTTTTCAGCTGCGCTTCTGTTTGCTCATTCCACAATAATCCATAATTCAAGCGCATGCAGCTTTGATATTGATTTTGCAGCGTGAAAATCTTGCCTGGAGCGAAGCTGATGCTTCGGGCAAGGGCTTTTTCATAAAGATCGACAGTATCAATATGTGGCGGTAGCTCCACCCACAAAACGGAACCGCCCTGCGGCCTGCTGGCTTTGGTGCCTTCGGGAAAATAGTCGGCGATGGCACCCGAATACCGGAGCATGTTGCCATGCAATGTGTGGCGGAGTTTGCGTAGGTGGCTTTCGTAGCGCCCGGTTTCCAGAAAGCCGCCGATCGTTTCCTGCGTGATCGAAGTGCCGGAAATGCTGTGGTAGAGCTTCATTCTCAACACATTTTCTTTAAACCTGCCCGGTGCTGTCCAGCCCACGCGGTAGCCCGGTGCAAGGGTTTTGGAAACCGAGCCGCACCAGAGTACGATCCCGCTCTTGTCGTAAGTTTTGCAGGTCCTTGGCCGGTTTGGGCCAAAGTATACGTCGCCACTGATATCATTTTCGATCAGGGGTACATTATATTTTTCAGCCAGCTGCACAGCCGCTTTTTTGTTTTCATCGGGCATACAGCTACCCAGCGGGTTGTTGAAATTGCTGATCAACAGGCTGGCTTTCACCTTTTTGTTTTTCAAAGCACCTTCAAATGCATTCAAGTCGACACCTGATTCCGGGTGCGTGGGCAGCTCGAGTACCTTCAAGCCCAGTGCCTCGGCCAGTTGCAGCATCCCGAAAGACACCGGACTTTCCATCGCGACGGTATCGCCTTTTTCAGTGACGGGTATCAGGCAATAGGAAAGCGCATTAAGGCAGCCGCTGGTAGTGATGATGTCGTGGTGGCTCAGGCTGCATTCCATGTTAAATGCCCAGCGCGCTATTTGTCTTCGCAATCTTTCGTTTCCTTCGGCTTTATCGTAGGCTACGCCGCTGCCTTGCAGCTCTCGGGTTGCCTGGAGTAATCCTTTATTGAGTTTGGCAATTGGTAAAAGTTCGTTGGCAGGAGTTGCAAGCGCAAGCGGCAGGTGCCCGCCTTTGCCAAGATTATCATACACTTTGCTTACCAGTAGTTCGCTGATGCCAAAGTTGGCAATGGTAGATGGGCTGCTGATGTCTGGTACCTGCGGGATCCTGGCTCCGGGGTACTTGACATAATAGCCCGATTGCGGCCGGGTCTCAATCAGCATTTTGTTTTCCAGGTGATAATAGGCGCTCAGGGCCGTATTCTGGCTTACACCATATTCGCTGCAAATGGTGCGCAACGACGGCAGTTTGTCGCCGGTACGCAAAGTATCGTCCAGTATCTGCTGCTCTATAATACCTGCAATCTGGAGGTAGACAAATTTGCCTTTATCGATCCCTTCTTTT
This sequence comes from Dyadobacter crusticola DSM 16708, assembly GCF_000701505.1. Taxonomy (GTDB): domain Bacteria; phylum Bacteroidota; class Bacteroidia; order Cytophagales; family Spirosomataceae; genus Dyadobacter; species Dyadobacter crusticola. The sequence continues at coordinate 38,444 of NZ_JNJB01000021.1, forward strand.
TTCATGCTTAAAAATAACTGCTGCCGTCAAAAATAGCAAAACTGCATCTGCTATCGTATTTTCCTTTTGTTCAAATTTGCCCTTGTCAGTTTGAATCATATCATGCATCTAAATTCAGATCATATCTACATCATCGGGAGCGGCGCCATCGGGAGGGCGCTGGCGGTCTTTCTCAGACTTTCGGGACGAAAAGCGACGCTCATCAGAGGAAGCGTAAACGACGGCAGCCGTAAAATCGAGCCTATACGCGTTGAGATGCAAGACGGAACTTTGCGCGAGGCCGAGGTCACCATTTCCACGATAAATGCGTTTCCCACGCTTAACGGCATTATTGTTCTTGCCAACAAATCATTCGGAAATGAGCAGTTGGCAATCGCATTGAAAAACAAAACCGGCAACTCGCCGATTGTTTTGCTGCAAAACGGATTGGGCGTGGAGAGACCTTTCTTGGCACAAAGCTTTCCGGAAATATATCGTTGCGTATTATTTGTAACAAGCCAGGTCATCGACGGAACCACGGTCCGTTTCAAGCCCGTTGCGCCTTGTCCCGTCGGTATCGAGCGCGGGAATACAGATCGTTTGCAGCACATTGTCAGCCAGCTGACTACCCCGCAACTGGTATTCGAAAGCAAGGCGCATATCCAGCATACGATCTGGAAAAAGGCGATCATCAATTGTGTTTTTAATTCAATCTGCCCGCTGCTGGAAACGCATAATGGCATATTTTACAGAAGTGAACAGGCCATGCAAATTGCCGGTCGCGTAATTGCCGAATGTAGTGGTATTGCAAATGCGAAAGGTATACTGCTCACTTCAAATGATATAGAAGAAGGTTTGTTGGAGATCAGCCGGGCATCTGATGGTCAACTTATTTCCACTTTGCAGGATATCCGCGCAGGCAAGCGGACGGAAATTGACACGCTTAATTTCGAAATAGTGAGAATGGCCAGGGAGCTGGGATTAGTGCATGACATAAAGGCAACAATGCTATTAGGCCAACTGACACGACTTAAAGCTGAGATCAACTTCAAAAACAATTTAAAAACGTTAAACCCTGAACAAATAGCAATACAATGAAGACAATGCTCATAACAGGCGGAAGCCGGGGAATAGGCGCAGCGACGGCCTATTTGGCCGCTGAAAACGGTTTTGCAGTGATCGTTAACTATCATCAGAATCAGGCTGCGGCCCAGCAAGTGGTTTCGGATATTATTGAAAAAGGCGGGAAGGCGGCTGCCATTCAAGCTGATATCTCGAAAGAAGAAGATATTCTCAGGCTTTTTGCGGAAATCGACGAGCTTTTCGGAAACCTGCATGCGCTGGTCAACAACGCGGGCATACTGGAACGTCAGATGCGGCTGGAAAATATGGATGTAGCGAGGCTTAATCGGATTTTTACGGCCAATATTACCGGCCAGTTTATTTGCGCCCGGGAAGCGATCAAAAGAATGTCGGTAAAAAATGGTGGCGAGGGCGGTACTATTGTCAATGTGTCCTCTATTGCTGCCAGAACAGGCGCGCCGAACGAGTACATTGATTATGCTGCTTCCAAAGGCGCAATCGATGCATTCACCATCGGGCTTTCGAAAGAGCTAGCCGAAGAAGGTATCCGCGTCAATGCGGTGCGGCCTGCATTCATTTATACCGACATTCACGCCGCTGGCGGTGAGCCCGGCAGGGTCGATAGGATCAAGGACAGTATTCCATTGAAACGCGGCGGACTGGCAACAGAAGTGGCGGAGGCGATCCTTTGGCTTTCCACAGAAAAGTCGTCCTTTTCGACAGGTATTTTTATAGACGTGACCGGCGGCAGATAAGAAATGATCATTAGTCCTAAGCCTAAAATAGTAATGAATTTATATCAGGCAAAAGAGGTAAGCATTCCGCCAGCCTTATGGAAGTTGCACGGCAAAAAAGCATATCAGACCGAGCTGATCTTAACCTACTTACTTGCGATCTTAGTCATGTTGTTCAACCTGGCTTTTTCACGATCATTACCAGTGTGGAAGATTGTTATACTCGCAGTGCTTTCCATTGATATTGGCGGCGGCGTTGTCAGTAATTTTACAAAAAGCACAATCAGATACTACAGGGAACACCACCTGTCGCCCCATGCTTTTGTCTGGTCTCATTTGTTGCAGTCGGCGTTGCTGCTCGGTATTTTTCTGGAATTCAGATCAGAGATTGTGATTTTATCTTTCTGTGCGATGCTGTTTTCCAGTGTGACCGTCATTGTGTACAATACGCATTTTCAAAAGCAGATCAGCGTACTTCTATTTACATTAGTAGTTTTGGTAATGCGATATTATACCAAAATCCCTAACTCTTTATATGTGCTACTCATGTTAATGGCGTTCAAATTAATTGTTGGTTTCGCGGCGCATTGGAAGAACGAATTCGACAAAATGGAAAATTAAAATCATGAATACAAGTTATTTAGCCAGCTCGATCAAACAGTTTGAGTATTATAAAATGCTAGGTGAAAAGGCGATTGCGCAGTTGCCCGACGAGGCGCTTTTCTGGCAATACAATGCCGAGAGCAATAGTATAGCAGTGATCGTCAACCACATTGTCGGAAATATGCTCTCGCGTTTTACTGACTTTTTAACAACCGACGGTGAAAAACCCTGGCGAAACCGCGATGCGGAATTTGAGGATCTTTTTTCTGGCCGTGAAGAAATCATATTGCACTGGGAAAAAGGCTGGGCGCAATTGTTAACCACCTTGCGAAACCTTCGCGACGATCAACTGGAAACGATCGTATACATCCGGAATGACGGCCACACGGTAATGGAGGCGATCAACCGACAGCTGGCCCATTACCCTTATCACATCGGGCAGATCGTTTACATTGCGAAAATGGCCGCTAATGAAAATTGGGAAAGCCTTTCAATTCCCAGGAACAAATCGGGCGATTATAATATGCGGAAATTTAATCAGGAAAAAGCAAGATGGCATTTTACGGATGACCTTTGAAAATAACTTCATAAATAAAATAGAGCAGGAAATAGCAATCGACCGGTTAAAAGAATCAGGGAAAGAATTTGTTGTTCTTTTCGAAACAGCCTGCTTTCAGTAGAAATATATAGGCCGCATTTAATCGACAAACAATCACCGCACGACCGTGATGAATTCTATATGTTCATTTCAGGTGAAGGGAAATTTACATTACGAGATCAAACTACTGGCTTTAAGCCGGGCGATTTTCTTTATGTCCCAAAATTTAGCGAGCACAGATTTAATGACTTTTCGGATGATTTTATTTGCTGGGTGTTTTTTGTTGGGCAGAGATAGGTCGGCTATCCAAGCTTACCTTTCCAGTTCTTCTTCATTTACACATACTGCTAGAAGAAGTACGGCAGAGACTTGGCATTGACGCGGTCAATAAGATTTTTTCCGAAGTGCTTCCTGACATCGCGTTGAAGGCGGAGGCAGGGCTTCGGTCCGAGGTGTTTCCACTGTTTTTTTCCAGCACGCTCTTCCGGACGATTGATGATGACGATTCAGATTTTCTTACTTCGGCGGATTTAGAGGTTAGATACTATCACGATGCGGTCAGCAAGATAGGCCTTGCCGCCCGACTTGAAGGTTTCAAAAGAGCGGGTGTAGATACGTTTGATGTGAAGCAGGTTCTGACATTCTACTTTGAGGAATATACCTACAAAGTCGGTAGTTCGAAAGACGATACATGGCTCAGAAAACTAAATCATCAGAACATAAGCCAGGATGAGCTCAGTTTAATTGTACAGACGTGGACTGGCCTTATTGTAGAAAAGATCAACGATAAATTGTCTCAGATTTGTTTCAGCTGATAAGGCTGCAAAGATTGTACACTCTTCAAAGTGTTCAGATCCAACCCCTCTAACATTTTCACGTGAATTTTCTTAACTCCGGGTTTATCGAAATACAAAACGTGCTTTTCAGATTTATGGCCGAGAAGAGTGACAACTAAATTCAGTGTACCAAGTGGTAAGTTTGACAAAGTGAATCCTCCTTGCTCATTTGTTAAAGTTCCAATGCTCGTACCATCTATGAATACAATTGCCGAAGCTAGCGGTCTGTCTGTTTGACTATTTGTTACAGAGCCTTCAAGCCTGACCGATCCTTGGGAAAATGTATGGATCGATATAAATTGCAAGTAGAATATAATCGCAGCTTTTAAAGAGGTTAACGCTTTAATTTTCATGCGCTTTGGTGAGAGCTGATTTAGCAATAAGTTTACTCAATATCAGGCAACTACTTCACAAACGTTCGAGACTTTCTCGAAATATGTACTATGAATCCAGAACGAAATGCGCCGTCAACTTGAACAAGCTATCCTTCAAGCCAAAAGCGCTGCAAGCCCCGTGCTTCATCACGGCTATTATTTTCTTCGTCGGGCAGGTAGGAGGACTGAAAACCCTTCGATGCATAGATTTTTTGCAGCTTGTGCCGATCCAGCCAAAAAGTCCAATGTAATCGTTAATGTTGAAATCTTTGACTTCCCCTATAAATTTGTAGTCTGCCATATCGGAAAATGCTTTCCCATAGATAGCAAGACCCAAGGCAAGAGGAAACGAAGCGATTAACCGGCGAATATGGTTTAACTAACGGTCAATCTCATTCGCTTTCAGCGAAGTATACTGCATTAGCACTTTGTCCACATACATACGACCGTTTGTATGTGGACAAAGTGATTTTGCTAGAATGTTTTGAAAAAGTAGTTATCTCTTTAAGCTTGTTAAACGTTCGCACTTCCACTTGATATAATTGTGAGATATGAAGGCAGGATCTCCAGTATCTCAAAACGTTTATGCTCTAATTGTTAGCAATTGCGATGTCTCACAAACCCTCGTGAGTGTTGCACAACTGGAAACCTTCGGTCGGATGATAGCTCCAATGGTGTAAAGTCTGTGAGGTTTTCATGGATGGTCAATGAAAATTCCTATTCTGTAGTCTGGACAATCCTTAATGCGCTAGGTGACACCTAACTGCGGTAGCAAGTGCAAGAGGGAGTTGTGCAACACTCACCTTCAATCATAAGACTATAGAACCGGTCACACTAGTCTGGCAACAGTAGTGATCGTCAAAGGAATGGTCAGCGTCGCTTCATTCTTAAAGATTTCCATAGTTTGATTGATTTTGTGAATCTCTAAAACTAAGAACTGTCCAAAGCAATTTCCTAAATGTTAGGATAATAGGCGTTTATTATCCGTTCAAACATGTAATAGATCTTTATAAGAACAGAAGCGGAATCATCTGACGACAATCCCGCTTCTGCTACTACTTGCCTGGTTTTTAGCCCAGCGCTTGGTAACGGTTCCGATTTGCCTCGGGCATCTGCAAACGTATTTCTTGCCACGTCCACAACGGCATTGCCAGGCGTCGCCAAGCTGGCCTAATACCAGATGACATAGATGTCGTTTATTATCTTTCAGCCCAGAAAACGTGCTTTTGTGTAAAATCCTGGCCAAACATATCTCTTGCTTTCACTTCAACGGTGTGCTGCCCTTCAGCAAGGTTATTAGGGAATGGTGCTCGCCACAAATGTGTACTTCTGACTGCATTGCTTGGGCGGCGTCCTGCCGGCAGGCTTTCGGTATAATCCCAGTTGTTGACCAACCGCTGAAAATGTGGATCCGGTTCGTCATGGAAAATCATATCTTTCCAGACTTCGTTGTCAATGCGATATTGTACAGCATTTCCCTCGTGACCCATAAAGAAATTTGCATAGATGCTTGATGAAGTGTTGCGCCCCGCCGGTACCACACGTGGCGTATGAATGCGGATCTGATACTCTTTGGGCTCACCAGCTACTTTATAATCAATACTATATTGGTTGCCTTTGATACGCAGAAACGCATACCCTTTTGGCGTCCCGTCTCGCATGGTCGACGAAGGCACGCCTTGTAGGTTAAATTCTCCGGAATACCAGTCCCCTGAGGTAGTGCCTGCGTTGTATTCGTGCAACGGTTTGGTGCCGTTCCAGCCTGCCTTTGTACCATGGAAGTTCTGTCGCTGCAAATGTGTATGGGCCGACAGCGCCAGTGTATTCGGATAGTCTTTAAGAATAGCAAACAAACGATTCCTGTCTTCATCACGGAAAGCATCGCCTTCACCTTCTTCGTGCAACGGGATATGGTAAGCAAGCACAATCAACTGGTCTTTTGCTACATATTTCAGGTCATTTTCTACAAAATCCAGCTGATCTTTACGGAAACCGCCCCAGTATCCCTTGCCGTCGCGGGGGTCAGGATACAGGATATCATCAAGAATAATATAATGCACTTTTCCATAATTGAAAGCGTAGTTGGCCGGCCCGAAGTGCGCTTCGTAAGTATCATCAGAAAGTGAGTCACTAGTTGCATCGTAATCCATGTCATGGTTGCCCATCAGATTATACCACGGTAAGCCGACCCTTTTCACCGCCTTCACATAAGGTTGATGAAGATCTAGATTATCTCCGACAAGGTCGCCGAGGCTCAGCCCGAATTCTACGTTTTTAATACCCTCCACTTCACTCACCACGCCACGAGCAAAGTATTCAATTTCCTCCACCGTGTAGGGCTGCGGGTCTCCGAAAATCAATGCGGTGTAGTCGTCGGATTCGGCTTTGGCAGTCAATGGAAAATCCAGTGATGCAGGTAATGCGGGTGTTGGCGCGACGCCCTTGTATTTCAATGCAGGTGAACCGTCTGGCTTGTGCAAACGATAAAAGCGCGGGAGATTATCCTCCGTAAGCGGAATTTTAAAGCCTGATGGTTTAATTACAAAAATGATATTATCCTTTCCAACAGGTAATTCGTAACTGCCATTATATCCGGTCTGCGTTACTACTACACCATTAGATACCGAGACCTGCGGCAGCCCTTTTTCATTTTTGTCCTTGCGACCATTGCCGTTAGCGTCGTTAAATACAAATCCTCTTACGAGAGACTGTGCCTGTACTGATGAGATCAGCAATAAGCAAAAAAACAATACTGAGATTTTTTTCATTGAAGAGTAGTAAGATAAGAGCATTTAATGCTCAAAACTAGTCTTACAATGTCAAGCAATGATTACCACAACATTAAGTTAAGACTCAAAATTTGCCTCCCTTGGCATCCCGACTTGTATGCCTAGCAGTTGCTGGAGCTAGACTTATATACAGGGTTGACCGAAAATGGATGCATAAGAAAGCCTGGGTTTCTAGTTTTGTGCCAGCAAGTCCCTTTCAGAAGAAATAGTGTTTGTTAAGCCAGGCGCAACCACGTGCTGCTTTTCTTTTGATTTACTACCCTTGCCCGAACCAGTATTCGATTTATCTTTCTGAACATTCTTAGCCGGCTTGTCTGCGACCTTCATGATCTTATTAGCTAGCTTTTTCGCAGTGTGTTTAAATGCTTTTTGCAGTTTCTTGGGCTCACTTTGTGAACCAGCCAATTTATGCTGTAAAGTTTTGAATGTCGGCGATCAGCTCTTTCTTAGCGCTTTTCATGATTTTCGATTAATAGTTTAATGGTTATGATTACCCACAAACCTTGACCGTTTAGTAAAATACGCCATGTATTTTGTAGCCTCGTCAATGGAGATCTAAATTCAGTGGCCATTAATTTCAAGTTTGTTGATGAAATGTAACCTGGCATTTGGCGAGGCTGTTATTACGATCTAAAATTTCACGCCAATCACGACCGCTTTTCAAAAACTTAACATAGCCAAGAATCAACAGATTGGCTTGACGCCAGTCTGTTGATCAAATAACCTAGCTTAAGCTCCCATTGCTTCGGCGTGCCCCAAACTTGTGTCAATCGTTGGAGAAAGGATCGTAGATACATATCGCCATTCAGCAGCAATCTGGCTAACGCTCATTTTAACTAAAACATAGCCTCTTCTGGACGCATCCAAATAATTCAGGTCGTCAACCAGCAATGCAAGCGCCTGCTCAAAACCGGCAAGTGATGCGGGCTCTGCGCCCAGATCCTGTTCAAAACCAGGCGAGCTTACCGAAGATGTGGCAATTTCCTTTCCTACCTCTGACTTGTCCTGTGCAACCAGATTTGAATACCAGCCATTATGCGAGTCTCCGGATAATGTAACCAATTTTTTCCCTGTTGCCATTCCATACAGCATTTCGGCTCCACTGGGTAACCGTCCCAGGCATCCAGGTTGTACGGCAACACGGTTTGCACGCACGCTTTTTCCTGCGGGGTCAGCGACGGGTCGCCTACAAGCAGGCGGCCTTTGATCTTCGTCAGTTCCAGCAGTAATGTCTGGAACATGCCGAACGTGACCGGCGAAGCAGAGCCCGTCGCGTCCACTTCGGCAATGATTTGCACGATGGTCAACAGCATCTCTGCCGGGACGTACATTTTGCCCATCAAAACCTGCTGCCCCAACACCTGCCATGCACCTTTTCCCGAAGTGATGGCACTGCCAGCCACGCAAGCTGCTCTTTGCCCAGTATACTGCGGTTTGGATTTAACCAATCCTGCTGAAATGCTGCTGCGTCAAGTCCCGTCGGTGTAATGTAGTTGGCGTAGGAAAGCTGCTTGTTGCGGCCAATGATCCGGGCGTCGAGCATGTGCAGGTCCAGGATATTGCCAAACGAAAAGCTCCGGTAAATTTTTGCATCCACCAGCGTCCGTACACCAATGTACTCATGATAGGCTTTGATCGCACGCTCCTTGCGCTGCTGGAAATCACCTTCGCCCTCATTATGATTTCGCGCGCTGTCCATGTATGAGTCATTTGCAATCTCATGATCGTCCCACACACAGATAAAGGCTTTTTCTGGTGGGCCAGCTGCAATTGCGGATCGCTGCGATATTGTTTGAAACGCGTGCGGTAATCGTTCAGCGACAGGATTTCGTAGCTAGGCTTGTGGGCGCGGGCCAAGGCAGCAGTTTCAGGATTTGAGCCATATTCTCCCGCGCCATATTCATTGATGAGGTTTTTCTTACAAATGGGCGAAAAACGGCGTTAGCGAACTAGGTATTTAGTTTTACTATTCTCGCTGACCCGTATCCATTGTTCCCAAGACCTAAATTGGTTAATTTAACATCTCAATCCACATTAACTATCTTATATTCAGTAATATTAGTGTTTAATTATCTCTTATTTTGCTGTCCACTCGATAATAGCAGGATACAAATCCGCAACAGTTTGACATGGTTTTTTATTTCTGTGTTGAAAGCCACGCAGTTCGACCATCGTTTTTTCATTGCCCATATTGAGTGTATCAAATGCTTTCTTATCAAAAAGATCTAGATAATACAGCGTAACCAGTCCCCAATTCATGTATTCCTCAAAGCAAGTCAGGGGAGTAATGTATGTGGAAGATGGTTTACCTATCGTAGTCCATTTGGATAAATCTTTGAAAACACTGTCGATTATTTTCTGTATTTCTCTGCTTCCGGATTAATGTACCCGTGGTTAATTTAGGTAAATGCAATTTTTATGCGTTGACCTTTCAGTATATCGGCTGGTAACTTTTTATCGTCCTGGTTTACAAAAGGAAAATTAACATGTGCATGTGCTTCTGTAAAGCCATTATCACTAAAAACTGGCAGATTGATTCCATCTAACCAAAGGAGAAAAAATTACTTTTGTAGCCGTACAACGGCAAGGACTATTTATTTTACCACAATGGCGCCTTGCCCGACGGCGGAAGTCATCGCAGGTCTGTTTGTATTGACCAATTGCTCTACAACCAAGACGGAACGATCAGGAAGGTAGTCATGACCAGAGAAGGGATCTAGTGATAGAAAGATCTAGGATAAGCCGTTGACTTATACCACAGTATTCGAGCAAAAAGGGGCAATAATTCATAATAATAGACCTGTATTTATCAATAGCCATGTTAAATTATTGAGATCATTTTACTTAGTGGGCTTGACTGGCCTGCATTTATTGCAAGTGACTTGTCTTATCAATAGTCAAATTATATTTCATCATCAGGCTAAAATTCAACAAACCGATCATTAAACAGATCCATAGTGGTGTTATGGTGATCATCGGTTGCTAATTTATCCTTCCACCTTTACTTATTCCAGCTTCGTCCTGAGTGAGTCTGGAACAAGACGGAGGACATTGGATCATGCTGACAAGGCCCAAAGAGCTGGCGGATATTCTGGAAAATATATGATCGTATTAGTGTCAAACTCATTGGAAAATGGAAAAACTCAGAAGTAAGTTTCAAAATTTGCTGCCCGACCCAAATGACCTTGGACGGCTCCTTTCTAAATTTAAGTCTGCCACTTTTGAAAAATCCGAATTTCTGATCCGCCCAGGCGATGTTGCCCGGAAATTGTTTTTTATCGAACAAGGCTCGGTAGTGCTGGGGAGCGAGTTGCATGACAAATCCGTAGCGAGGCACCTGGTCACTGAAAATGAATTCATTACTTGTCTTGAAAGTTTCTCGAAGCAGCAGTCTACGCAGGAATTCCTTAAAGCATCGGAATGCACTGTGACCTATTATGTTACCAGAAGCGATTTTGACCAGGCAATGGATGCATTTCCGGCAATCGAGAAGTTTTATAACCAGCTCGTTTTTGATACGCTGTTAAGCTGCCAGCAAAGGATTACCGACTTGACAAGCCTTAATGCTTCTGATTATTATACCAACATTCTTGAAAAGCATCCTGATCATATTCAAAAAATGCCCCAGTATGATCTGGCCTCATTTATGGGAATTAAACCCCAGAGCCTGAGCAGGCTGCGGAAAACAAGAAAGTGAATCTGCTCGAACTTTCTTAACAAATGTGAATGCAAACACCCGTCGCAGCTCATTTCTTTACCATAACAATAAATTACCATGTTATGATAAAGAAAATGAAATGCCTGGCAATGCTTTTAGCCTTCGTTTATATTTCCGCAAAAGCCCAGGATCCAAGTCCGAGAGGTACGTTTGCAGTCGAAACGCGGCTTACCACTTATTTGCAAAATGGCTTTGACGCCGCCGTATTCTATTATCCTTCCCAATCCAAATTTTCCTTCGGGGCTATTTACGCCACGCATGAGATAAATGGCAATACCCGCTCTTTGATTTTTGAAAGTAACAATCGCGATGCACTTTCGATCCGACTGACCTGGCTGGCGGGTATCATTTCCCGATACCATTTTTTAGAAAGCAGAAAAGGTTTTTTTGGAGAGGTAGGAGTTGGCGTGGAAGAATTCAAGGTCCACATAGAAGAGCAGGTTCATGGAAAAACTAACGGTTTCATATCTCCGGCAGTCGGTTTTATGTGGTTTCCCTGGAAAGCTGTGGGCTTGTACGTTCTGCCAAAAATTACTGCTAACGTGATCGTTGGCCGAGGCAGGGAACAGAGGCTTAGAGAAACAACTTTCCGTTTGAGGCCAGTATTTCCTGCACCGAGCATTGCAATTGGATGGAAGTTTTAACAGGAAGTTTGGGCGGTATTTAGGTTAAGCGGGATAGCTTCATCACCGAAGGAAGAGCATTTCTAAATTTACAATGTGATTGAAAAATCTATGAAGAGCGCCAGGTCACTGTATTGGATTACTCTACGAGCGGTTAAGCTATCGAGTCCGTAACATCATGGATGGTATAAGGACTATGATCGATCCAGGTTTCACTTTTTAACCAATGTCATTTGACGGATTAGACTTATGCTTACTTAGTGCTGTTGAAAATGTAGCTTGGAACGCGAGAGTAATAAAAATGGTAAACTTAGCACTACATATAAGTACATCCATGTATGGTACTGCAATCCAGCTCCTAGCTCACTCCAATTGGCAAACCTGGTTCCATCAGCCCTAAGGGTTATTATTCCTTATGATTCATTACCGGTAGCAAGCCCAGCCTGCGATTCTTTCATTTTTCGTTTATCAGTGTCCGTGGAAACGGTGGTGGCTGTTGCACAACTTAAAACCTTCGATCCAAAGACGTTTTCACTATTGCAAAAGTCTGCGAGATTGTCGTAGATGGCCTGCCAAGATATATTGTTTATTGTCTGAACGATTCTCATCGTGTTAAAGGACGCTTATAGTGAGGTTGCAATTACTATCGAGAGTTGTGTAACAACCACGGACGTTATTTGCGTCAATTCAATTTAGCTGCACTTTAATCAATTTCCTTTATTCACGAGTCATCGCAATCAGTTCCTTGCATTTCTTATCAAATGATAATTGGGAGTCAGCGCTTAACGCAGAAATTTGGTAAAAAGAAAGAGCTGATGAAAAACAAAAAAGTTTTGCTAACCGGGGTAACTGGATTCTTGGGATCACACACGGCGATCCAACTTCTAAACCAGGGTTACCGCGTAGTTGGTACCGCGCGTAACGCAGATAAAATCGAACCGATCAAAGAGGTACTTGCTGAGCATACAAGTCATATCCATAATCTTGATTTTGCAGTTGCCGATTTGGGGGATCAGCTGATTTGGGATGAGCTTTCAACGGAGGTGGACTTTATCCAGCATATCGCCTCACCCTTTCCCCGGCAGTTGCCACGGCATGAGGACGAGCTGATACTCCCCGCAAGGAACGGGACATTAGCAATCCTTCGGGCGGCCGCGGCAAATAATGTTAAAAGGGTTGTGATAACATCATCTATGGCTGCTGTTGCTTATGGTAGGCCCGCGCGGAAATTAAGAAAGACATTTGATGAAAATGATTGGACCAACGAGCATAGCAAAAAAGACATTACCCCATATTATAAAAGCAAGACTGTGGCTGAGAAGGCAGCCTGGGACTTTATTGGAGCAGATGCTTCCGGCCTGGAACTGGTAACAGTTTGTCCAGGTGCTGTTCTTGGACCTGTACTTGAAAAGGATTTCGGCACGTCAGCAAACCTTATACTGTCCATCCTGAATGGAAGCTTTCCGGCATTACCAAAAGTCGGTTTTGACATTGTGGATGTTCGGTCCGTGGCCGACTTGTTGATCAGGGCAATGGAAATTCCAGAAGCCAATGGAAACAGATATCTTGGTGCATCAGAATATTTGACCCTCAGAGAAATAGCTGGTATTTTAGAAGAACATTACCCGGAACGAAAAATTCCGCTGAGTGTAATGCCCAATTTTGTGAGTCACACACTTGCCTTTTTCACGCCTGAACTCCGACCGATCATGCTTGAAACGATTAGAAGGAAAACAAATTTGCTTAAAGCCAGAAAGGAATTAGGGTGGGAACCAGTCTCAGCAAAGGACGCTGTTTTGGCCTGTGCGGACAGCCTGTTTGCACAAAAAATACTGATCTAATGGAAAAATTGAAGTCTGCATTAGCTTTTGGTGGAATATTGTCAACTGTGGATATAGAATCGGTAGCATCAAATTTCAGACACCTTACAGTAAAGTCCGAGGACTATGTACAGGATCTGCACGAGATAGCTTCCGAGATCATATTTGTAGAAAGTGGGATTTTAAGGTTGTTCGGTGCCGACGCGAGAGGAGACGATGTTACGAAGCACTTTATCCGTGAAAATCAATTTTTTGCCAACCTGGAAAGTTATTATTCCAGGCAACCTGCCACTGAGTCCATTCAAGCCGTCGCAGGCTGCGAACTACATATGATCAAATTTTCAGTGTTGGAGCAGCTATTCGCAGATGTACCGAATCTGTACATATTCTTTAAAAGTATCAGTGAGGCAACACTGTTAAATAAAATCAAGGACAACGACTTTCTTAACTTTGGCGACTCTACCACTAAATACACAGAGCTGATGAGGCGATACCCCGAGTTGGTTCAGCAGGTCCCCCAACAGTATCTGGCTTCATATCTCAAGATCACGCCACAGTCGTTGAGCCGTATCCGGAGAAGCTTGCGGTAGATCCTCGTACAGAAATTGGGGCTTACTGAAGCCATGGACCGCGGTGGCGGCCGTTCTGCTCCGGTTAAAGCCAATGCTTCAATAGATTGAAAAGACCTTTTCATCTATTGAAAACACTTTGAATCCCTAGATGCCGAAAACCAGAAGCCAGAATCACTGCCACACCCTAGTTTATCATGGCGCAGCTCGATTTTAAAGGTTGCTGGAACCTGTAATCAGTTTGTCAAACTTGCATCCATGTCGACTACCAGCGATCGGATCAGTTTTTCAGCTTGCCTGTATTTTAATAATGGAGCTGACTGACCTGCCCAATACGATCTGAAAGCGGGATTGCTGCAAGCCGTTGCCGGATATGCTTTAAGATGGCTCATAAACTTACTTTGTAAAGGATATGGAGCCAATAAATGATCCTTTTCCTTCAAGTCGTCGATCAAGCGATTCCTGATTCCTCGTGAGAGTCGCCCGGTGAAAACCTTAGTTAATGCAGTGTTCCTGGCTTTTTCCGAAAACAGGATGTCTTTGTGATCCTGGGTGGCGTTTGACTCGCGGGTAGCCAGAAAGGCCGTACCCATCTGCACAGCATGAGCCCCCAAAGCCAGAGACGCTTTTAAGCCGCGCGCATCCGCTATACCGCCAGCTGCGATTATGGGAATGGAAACCCGGTCTGCCACCTGCGGAATCAGAGAAAACGTGCCGGTCAATGATTCCTCGGCCGGCTGTAAAAACGACACACGGTGACCACCCGCTTCAAAACCGGTCGCAACAACCGCGTCAACACCAGCCTGCTCCAATGCAACAGCCTCATCGGCCGTAGTGGCTGCCCCCACCGTTATAATGCCCAGCGACTTACACCGCTCCAGGATCTCAGGCGAAGGAATGCCGTATACGAAGCTGAAGACGGCTGGTCTGGCCTCGAAAATGGCTTCGACCTGGTCATCAAACCGGGGTCCAAGTTCAGTAGATCTTGGGGGCAAAGGCAAATCCAGTTCATTAAAATATGGAGTAAACAGCTCCATCAGCTGTTGATAGCGTTCATCCGTATACGTGGCTAACCGGCTATCCCGGTCGTTCACCCATAAATTGATGTTTACGGGCTTATCTGTCTTTCTTCGGATTTGAGAACATATATCAATTAATTCGGCCGCTGTGTACGGTTGGCCACCGAATGAACCTAGTCCGCCTGCATTAGAAACCGTGCTGGTTAGCAAAACAGAAGATAAACCTCCTCCGAACGGTCCTTGTACAATGGGATAAGCAATGCCAAGAAGTTTTGTGAATTTCGTTTTATTCCACATGATCTCAATATGTTGTGATGGAGTTGTACTGAATGAATTTGTGATCGGCGCCCTGGATTCATTCGGAGCTACTGCCGTTACGATTTACCGGGTTAATGCCAGTTAGCTTTCCCCACAATCTTGAATTGCAGGACGAATTGGTCGTAGATGAGCTTGTCGCCCAGGTTATCGATGAACTTGCCCGATCCGTACCGGATGTTATACAAAGTACGGTCAATGATCAGCTCGCCGCGTGCCAGCAGGTATTCGGTCAGCTCCTCGATCGTACCGTCAAAGCTGATCGGGTGAGTAATGTCTTTAATAGTCAGTAAACCTGAAAGTCTGTACTGGGTGCCGCTCATAGCCAGGCTATGAGAAAGAACCAGCCGCGCTGTGGAGAACTGATCGATCGCAAAGAAATCGCTGGAATACAAATGTGCTTTGAATTCCTCATGAGTTTGAATGTCATCGATATCGGTAATTGTCAGTGAAGCCATATCAATGCTGATTTCACCGGCTTTTACTTCACCATTTGTGAGTTCCAAATAGCCTTCGGCTATATCGATGCTGCCGGTGTGGAGGCCGAGTACTTTTTTACCCGTCCAGTTGACGGTACTGCTGCTGGGCTGAATGTGAAATGTTGCCATGTTTAATTTTCGGTTTAACAGGACAAAGATCTGTCAGGACCAGGGTCAGGAGCGATGAGCTAGCGCACAAGTTTGATGTGATATAGATCACTTCTTTTGGGATGACTTTCCGAACCGGCTTAGAGTTTCCCGGCTAACTCCCAGGTAGGAAGCAATAAGCCTTTTTGGTACCGTTTGGAAGAGTACAGGGTATTGCTCCAACAACCTGTCATGGCGCTCCCGGGCGTCAGCGCTCATTAATAATAAAATTCGCCGTTGTAATGCCACATTTCTACGGTTTGTTTTTTTGCGGAAGAAATGTTCCATCTTATGCATTTGAGCGCATAATTTTTCGCGGTTACTGCTGGATAAACAGAGTACGGTACTGTCTTCAACACAGTCTATTGTTACTGTAGCCCGCGTATTGTAATAATATGCTTCGTAATCGGTTATCCACCAGTTCTGAAGTCCAAACTGGATGATATGCTCTTTACCTGTCGGCTCGGTCAAGTAAGACTTCAGGCAACCCTCAAGCACAAAGAAATCGTCTTCCACCATTTGTCCTTCCTGAACGACGAACTGATGTTTTTTAAATTTTTTGGTTGTGAAGTGTGCAAGCACAAACTCAAATTCATCATCAGTTAAGAGAATAATCTCCTCAATCTGTTTGCGAAGTAATTCAGTCATTATTTTTAGGTTCTCCGCTGGTAAATTTTGGTTAATTCAGCAACAACGTCAGCCCTTTTTAGCGATTTTCCTGCTAACAAATTACGGCAAATTTTACTGCAGTTATCGACACTTAACACCCTAATCAAAATCAAGCGAAGAGCTATTGGATTAGATGCAAGAACGATATGAATTTCGTGAACAGCTGGTGAAGCCGATCACCCAAGGCTCAGGCAGTGGATAGAATTGGTACTTTTGCTCACATTTTCATGAGGAAACACGCATTAATTCTCCTAAAAACAGAGGTGTGAGTCAAATGATTATCTTAGTAACCGGCCCTTATCGTTCGGGGACCAGTGATGATCCTAGGCTGATCGAGGCAAATGTAGAAGGTATGCCAAAGACAGCTTTAGAGTTTTATAACATAGGCGGCAGTCTAGTTGATTTCCTTTTTGGTTTTAAATCTGAATTTGATATCAAAAGAAGTGATAGACGCTGCCAAGGAATGCCTATTAATTGGCTGATACTTCTAAAACCCAATTCCTGTCCGAATGATAAGGTTCATCCTATTTCAGATGGAAGAGCGGTTGGAATGTGAACCACAGGATAGGCCTTATTTGCTTGGAATTCAAACGAATTAGAACCTATCATTAGCAGCACAAGGCCATAATCAATGATTGAACTGCCGGAGAGTACCTGATACTGCCCAACAAAACTTATGGACCAGCGCTGATGTCTCTTCAAAGTTGGTAAGCAATAGCATATGTCCACCGTCAAGGATGTGTAGATTTGCGTTAGGCAAGTCCCGTTGATAGCAATATGCTTCTTCCAAGCTGAAAAACGCATCATATTTCCCCCAAAGGATTAAAGCAGGAGGTTGGTGTGTGCGGAAATATTGTTGAAATGAGCCAAACAATTCAAGGTTGCTGGAATAATCCCGGTTCAGGTCGAATTGCATGTCAATGTTGCCAGGCCGGCTTAAAAGTGCCCAATCCAGAAACCATAGTTCAGGGCCGAGCTGTGGTAAAAAATTGTCGGGCAGCCCTGCTGTATATTGCATTTTAGTGCCTTCCTCGGTTAGAAAAGCTTTGACTTTTTCCGCTTTTTCCGGTGTTGGGTTTGTCCAATAGTCCCTGGTTTCATCCCATTGCGGTCCTAGACCTTCCATATAAGCATTTCCATTCTGGACAATGATTCCCAGGATTCTATCAGGATGTTTCCTGCAGATCCGCAGTCCTATTACAGAACCGTAGTCGTGCAGGTAAATAAAGAAGTCATTGACATCAATGCTTTGCAGAAAGGAATCGATGCATGCTGCTATATTGGCAAATGTATATTTGAAGAGTCGGTATCTGGAAACCGCTGAACCCAAACCCGGGATAGTCCGGAGCTATCAAATGAAAGTCGTCAGACAATATTTCCATCAATTCTTTAAACATAACCGACGAGCTGGGAAACCCGTGCAACAACAGCAAAGTTGGGTTTTGCCTGTCACCAGCCTCACGGTAAAATATGTCTATCCCGTTTACGGAAACGTTTTTGTTGAGTATCATAGAATTTAGCAATGATTTCAAACATCTGATACAAATTTGTTCCAGTCTGCCTATTTAATGAAACTTACACTGGTGGTTTGGATAACATTATAGATTATGTCTATACCTTTTTAACTGAAGATTATTCGGTAGTTAAAGCGTACCGGAACCGACATCAGTATGCCCAGCTTTTCCAAAAACCAATTGACGACACAGGTTTACTAGGCCATCCATGGTAGATGGCTTTATATAATAGTCGAGCGCACCTAATTTTTTAGCAAAGTCAATCATATCTGGATTTCCAGATGTTGAAAGCATAACAGTAGGTAAGGAAGCTAAG
>NZ_JNJB01000022.1 GCF_000701505.1 Dyadobacter crusticola DSM 16708
TTAGCGTCGGGAAAGCTGCGCGTGCACTACATTGATAGCCTTGGCAGTGAGCATACTTGTTATTTCTTTACGGCCGGACGGTTTATCTCCTCATTTACAAGCTTTCTGACAAGGACACCCACGGTCGAAAGTATCTCGGCCATTGAGCCCACAGTCTTGTGGGTGATTGACAGACAGCAGCTAGAGAAACTATGCGATGCAATACCAAAGCTGCATATCTGGCGAAGGGTAATTGCTGAGAATCTGTTTATTGAAATGGAAAAGCGGATTTCCAAACTTCAATCGCTGACCGCAGCTGAACGATATGACCAGCTCATCGGAGAAAATCCGGATATAATTTTGTCCGTCCCGCTCCAATACACCGCCTCTTTCCTGGGGATTACCCCGCAGCACCTTAGCAGATTAAGAAAAGAAGCCAGTCAATGATTTCTTCGCATTTGTTCAGTATTTCAAAATCAGCCCCGGCAACCTTTGTATTGAACAAATCAGAATCTTATGAAACATCTGTTATCCATCCTGTTTTTATCAACTCTTGCTATCAGTTCGTATGCTCAATCTACCACTCCCGGTGACGAGCCGCGGTACGAAGTTGCAGTGCTCGCCGGATTATTGCAGCCAACTATGCTTCAAGGCGGCAATGTCGAAGTCGATTTTTACACCCGGAAAATGGTGTTCAATTATTCTCACGGCTTTTCGCTGGACCTGGACGCCGCACATGGTACCACGGTCGGTGAAGTGAAACGACAAAACCTTGCTATCCATTTGCCATACTCCACCGGCTTTGGCATCGGTTATCGTATCAACAGATTTTTTGACATACGATTTGAGCCGAAACTACATGATTTTGACGTCTACTATGAGGGTAGCACCCGTCAGTCAGGCAAAGTTGCAGATTACCGAACGGTCACCCTAGGGCTGGGCGCTTATTTCCGCTGGAAGCCATTTGAAAAGCAACAAAACGTCCTGAAAGGCATCTTCACATCTACCAGCGCGCGCTACTGGCAAAATGTATGGTCATCGCTGGACAATAATGAAATCGTTTATACCAATCAGTTTACCAAGACGCAGGAAACTCACAAGGCTTCCAACATCGGGATCGCCAACACGCCTTTCATATTCAACATAGCAGTCGGATACAGCTTTATAATTAAGTAAGTAGACCGATGTAGGGCACATCGATTATCAACCTCCATCAATTTTTTACAAACATGCAAACCATACTTGGATCTGGTGGCGCTATCGGTGCGCCATTAGCGAAGGAGCTTACAAAATATACTAGTCATATTCGTCTGGTTTCCCGAAATCCAATAAAAGTTAATACGGGCGACGAATTGTTCTCTGCTGACCTTACAGATAAAGCGCAAGTCGAGAAAGCTATCTGCGGCTCTGAAATTGTTTACCTTGTTGTCGGCCTGGAATATAATACGGCTGTTTGGCAGCGCTGCTGGCCTTTAATTATTGACAATGTTATCAGCGCTTGCTTATTGCATCAGGTCCGGCTGGTTTTCTTGGACAACGTTTATGCATATGCTTCTGCGCAAATTTCCAGAATGAATGAAACTACTATGATATTGCCTTCCAGCAATAAAGGTAAGATACGGGCGGGCCTGCATGAGAAGATTTTCGTTGCTATAAAACAGAATGGATTGAAAGCCCTTATCGCCAGAAGTGCGGACTTTTACGGTCAGGTTGTATCACAACCTAAGGATCTGGGCCCGCTCAAACACTCCGGAGTCGTTGGCGGGATTGAATGAAAATGAATGTCGAAATGTGAAAATGATCATGTGATGAAGGAAGACAAACACAACCGAAACAAGTGGCTGCACGTCCGCTTGACTTCTGAGGAATTTCAGCAGCTTCTCAGAAAAGTGCAAAGAACAGTGCCGAAAGACCAGTGAGTATGCAAGGAAAGTTCTGCTCTCCGAGCCCGTTATTGTTAACCACCGTAACCAGTCATTTGACGAGGTGATGGTTGAACTCACACGCCTTCGTCGCGAACTGAGCACAGCGGGAAACAATCTGAACCAAGCCGTCAAACGACTACATTCGCTATCTCAAATTGCTGACTTTCGTGGCTGGTTAGAAACTCTATGAAGGCGACAAAAATCGTCTGATTGAGCTGGTAAATGAGACGAATATTTACATCGCCAAAGCCTTGAAAATATGGTTGCAATCATAAAGACTGGAACGTCCACTCTGAATCGCTTCAAGTTACGGCCTTCATGAATCTTTGGATTGGAGGTAGTAAGCGAAAAGTAGATGCTAGTTGTGGGTATCGATTATGCCATTCTTCAAATATATTTTAAGAAAAGTGACTTTTTGAGCGGACACTTCACTCAATTTTACTCTTATCTGTGTGGTTGTAATTAGTTACTTCGCCCGCTGTTTCTCAGATTCGCCTACGTCCTTGTTCCGATAGCCAGATTGCTTTAAGCGGCCCAAACTGTACGAAATCACGATTCTGACATAATTGGTATTGTACTTTCTGCCGTACACGACGTCGGTAGAACCCAATCTATATTCTCCGGCAGCCCGAGCTTGGTGAAATAAATCGTTCGCTTCAAGGTTGCAGCTCAGTGCATCTTTCAGGAATTTCTTTTCGAGAGCAATGTTGACCGAAGACTGACTTTCTCGTAAATAAATGCCGTCCTGCTTATCGCTTTGGTACCATGTCGTTGTGTAGAATGTGATCCAATTGCCCACATTAAATCGGTTCTGAGAATATAGGTAATAATATGGTCGTTTGGCTCTTCCAGAAAAAAAACCAGCATCGTCTACGGCATTGTTGTAGCTAATGCTTGCAGTATTGATCGAGTTCCACCATTTTGTATTGATCGTTTTGGTGATCGAAGAAAAATAGGCGTGTTCTTTGCCGATATTGGCACGTCGTAAAATATATACCCGCGGATCATTCTCTGCCTGAAAGGCACCGCCGCTTATCAAGTTAAGGGTATAATTGTAGCCTGTCTTCATACTCCAGCTACCCAGGGTAGCACCAAGCTCAAATGAATGTACTTTGGCTGGCCGGATGTTTGGGTTTCCCTGAATAGAAGTAAATCTGTCTTGATAAATAACAAAGGGGTTGAGTGACTGGTACGAAGGGCGGTCAATCCGCGAGGAATAGATGAAGTAGGCGTTTATGTTCTCTGAAAATCGGGCGGTCAGCGAAGCACTGGGAAAGACATTGATGTAAAGATCGTTGAGCGCGGCTCCTTCTTTAAAACTTGTCAGCAGCGCATAGTTGGTTAGTTCTGCTCGCAGCCCTAAGCTGTAATTCCAGTCCTTCCTGATGCGGCCGCGGAAGTTAGCGTATCCGGCAGGCACCCGCTCAGTATAGTCAAAATCGCTCGACAGCTCGTCGTCCTTTGTTGGCGTTCCATTTTTGCCGATGTTCATGAATGTGGTCAGCGAGTAATTTTTCACGAATGCCAGCTTGCCGCCGGCTTCCAGGCTAGCACCTCGTTTGAAAGCCTTGACGAAATCAGCTTGAATGCTTAGAATATGGATGTTGCCTTCTCCCATGTTATTGATTAACTGCGTCTTCTCTGTGCCAGCTAAGGTTTCTGACTGGCGTATCTCATTGTCGAAATTGTGTCGGTACGATGCATACTGACCTCCAACGAACACGTTAGAACCCAAGCTGTCAATGTCCAGGTTGTAGTTGGCGTTAAACGTATTATCCCGCGACAACTCATCCCACGCTAAATTGCTGTCATAAAGCGCGTTTTCGTGGTCGGTGATGGTATTGTCGCTCAACTGTACGCCGCCTAGTTTCTCGTAAGCCCCGGTGTACTGAAAAGACACGTAGCTATTTCGCTTCATGTTATATTGAAGGCCCATGCCGTAGTTGGAGAAGTTGTCGTGCTTGTATCGCCAGTCAGTGGTGAGCTCCGAGCTAAAAAGATCATTCGGCGTATTCCGGACGCGGGTCGTTTTCAATATCATACGGTCGTTGCCCAGCTGCAAACCATAACTGCCCTTTACAGACCACGCTTCTTTTGCATAGCTGAGGTCGATATTGGTCCGGTTATCGTATCCCGCAAACTCGCTGTACGAATAGTAGTTCTTTAGCATGGCTCGGATATCCTCGGCGGCATTACGCTTCGTAGTGACGTTGATTACAGCATTGCCTTGGGCGTCGTAGCGGGGTCCGGGATTGCTAATGATTTCGATCTTGACAACGTTGGTGGGGGAAAGAGTGGACAGCTGATCGTTCGAAATTCTGACACCGTTAATAAAAATGATTGCCGCCCCCTTACCGAAGATACCAATTTGACCTTCGGCATCGTAGACCACCCCAGGAGACCTGCTAAGTATCTCATCGACAGAAGTGCTGGTAGCCAAGGGGGTGTTTTCGATATTTATTTCGATCGATCCATCGCCTCTCTCTCGTACGAGAGGGGCCTTTGCCCTCACGAGCACTTCATTTAATTCATTGGCTGACCTTCCCAGTACAATATTTCCTACGTCTACTTGGGCACTTCCTTTGTAAAGAATGGTAAGGTAAGTATCTGGAAAACCAAGGGAAGTGATTTTTAAAATTACTTGCCATCGATTCAACCCGGAGAGTTCAAATTTGCCTTCCAGAAAAGGTGCTTCCTTGACGATGCTGGAATCTTGGGGATTGATGATGATGGCATTACCTAAAAGGGCATCTCCCTTAGCATCGACAACATTGCCCCGAACGGAAGTTATCGTTTGGGCGTAAGAACAGACGCTCAAAGTGAAGAGGCAGACAGTGATCAAGATAGTCGGTTGGTTGGTCATAGGGCTTCTATTACGGCGGATGATCTGTACGACCGCAAAAGAACCGAGAAAGCCTTCGCACGAGCGGAAAGTAGATCAATAGCCGCTTTGAGCAACCAGCCGAAGTCTGAGCGGAGATATAAGGTTTGATCGACGCGAACAGCCTCTCTGACGCCTTGTATGGTTCAATTGTCTATTTTTGTTTAGTACCGTGTTGTTTGACCGTACCTTGCTGTATCGCAATGAACACTTTGGCAAGCCAATACCGCCGATGGGACACCCCCTTGCTCAGAAACCTGGCTTTCTGGGCAGTGATCTTTCTATTTCATCTAATCACGACCAATCGGGCTTTTTACAGTAACGCCGCGCATCTGGTTGGGGCAATATCCTGGACAACTTTGCTCCAAGTCGCAGTTGCCTACACCACGCTCTGCGCATTGATTCCCTACTTTCTGAACAAAAAGCGGTTCTTCGCTTTCAGCATTCTGCTGACGTTACCACTATTTCTAGCCGCTACTGCCTACCACGCGGCCAATTACTACTACTTTGAAGCTGTCTACCCGCAATCCTATGCGACGCGCTTTGATGCATTTGGCTACCAATCCATGCTCGAACGGATTACCGATATCTCCCTCACAGCCAGCAAAGCCATTTTTTTCTTTTCGCCTACTGTATTGCTGCTGCTTTTTCAGTTTTACCGCGACCAGCAGCGCCTTTCCCAAATCAACGAGCAGAAAAAGACAGCCGAACTGACAGCTCTGAAGCATCAGCTAAATCCTCACTTTCTCTTTAATACACTAAATAACGTCTATGCCCTAGCCATCAAAAAATCAGATAAAACCCCCGAGGTTATCAGTAAACTGTCGGATATCCTCGATTATGTGCTATACCGTTGCAACGAAGACTACGTCCCGCTCATCAAAGAAGTCGAGCTGATCGAGAACTACCTGACCTTAGAGAAAATACGATATGGTAAGCGGGTTGCCATTACATTCAATCCCTCTTACAGCCATGATGCGAAGATTGCCCCTTTGTTGCTACTTACCTTTGTAGAAAATGCCTTCAAACATGGCGTTAGCCAGGAGATTAACCAAGCAACTATTGACATTATGTTGCATGCTCACAATAACACGATTACATTCTATATCAAGAATACTATTCCGCCTGACGCTCCCCGGGATAATGACACAAAGCCGGCAATCGGCCTGAGAAACGTCAGAAAGCAACTTGAACTCTTATATCCCAGCGGCCATCAACTGCGATTGGACGAGGCGAAGGATACTTATTCGGTTACGCTAGACCTAAAAACGCCATGACCTACACCTGCCTGATTGTAGACGATGAAGAACTCGCCCGCGAGTTGATTAACACTCATATTGAAAAATTGCCTGAATTTAAAGTAGTGCACACGTGTGCCAGTGCCTTGGAAGCCAGAAAGCTGTTACAGCAGACATCGGTTGATCTGCTTTTTCTCGATATCGAAATGCCATTGATGAAAGGGACCGATTTTTTAAAAAATCTGCTTCACAAACCTAGCGTCATTTTTACTACCGCGTACCGCGATTATGCACTCGATGGCTTTGATTTAAACGCAGTAGATTATCTGCTGAAGCCGATTACATTTGAGCGCCTGTTTCAGGCGACTGAGAAGTTCCTCAGTCAGCGACCCGAAACAATTGCTGACTTGTCAAGGATACCGCATAAGGACCATATCTTTATCGCAAAGAACCGAAAACAGGTAAAGTTGATACTGGACTCCATCTTATTCGTTGAAAGCTTTAAAGACTACATCACTATTCATCTGCCTGACGAAAAGCACGTGATTAAATACAGCATCTCTTCTTTTCAAAGATTGCTGGACGAACGCTTTCTACGTGTTCACCGCTCATATATAGTCAATGTACACAAAATCACTGCTTACACGAAGCTAGACGTAGAAATTGAAAAGCATGAAATTCCCATCGGCGAGCAGTACCGCACGTTAGTGCAGCATTACTTTCAGGCATAAACGTGCTTCGAAGCTACAATATCTCTTAACAGTTTGCAGAAATCATCTGAACCACAGAAGGCAATTTAAGCGAAACACACTATAGTTTGGTTTTGGAAATACTACACCTGTTGATGGTAGAAATAGCGGACAATAAAGTGTTCATCGCTGAAAATAGGGCTAACTATCTCCGGGCTTTCTTGGGAGATTGTAGAGGTCAGAAAACCTTAATGATTCCTTCACTTGCTGAGTAACTACCCGTACGCCACAAACTCGTTTCTTTGCCTCTACGATTTTATAGTCTTCAACTTTGCATAGAGAAAAGGTCTTGTTGATGGCAAGTGAAACCACGGATGAACAGGTGCTCTGGGAAGAGCTCCTTGCGGGAGATAAGGATGCTTACACGGCGATCTACGGATTGCATGTTAAGGCCATGTACCGTTATGGAATGAGTTTAGTGTCGATATCCGAGGAATTTGTGCTGGACTGTATTCATGATGTTTTTTTAGAGATCTGGGTCAAAAGAGATCGGCTCACCGTTCCAGATAATATTCGTTTGTACCTTTTTGTGGCGCTCAAAAATAGGGCATTGCATCTTTTGAAGCGGCAGGAACGCCCGCAGATGTTTGTGGTTCAGGATAACTTTGAAGACCTCTGGTTTGATCCGTCCGCAGAAGATATCCAAATTGAGAACGAGGAGCGGGTAAACAGCGAAGAAATGCTGAACCGCCACGTTGCTCAACTTCCTCCGCGCCAACAGGAAGCCATCCGGCTGCGTTTTGTTGAAAATATGAGTTACCAGCAGATTGCCCAGGTACTCGACGTCAACACCCAATCCGCGAATAATCTTGTTTTTCGGGCTATTGAAAAACTTCGCAGTTGGATTATATTGGCGTTACTCATTTTTCAAGATGTGCTTTCCTAGTCAGTTAACCGTGCACTGAAATGAACTGATTCAAATTTCTGCAAATCTTTTTTGCTGTTTGCTGAGTATGAAAATTGGGTATTTGTTATCCTCCTGTAAAAAACAAGCATACAGTGAATACCTCATACGAAGATTTCGGGCCGGTTGACTTCGTTACAGACGATCTTTTTTTAAGACATCAGCTAAATCCCACACCGGAATCATCAGCTTTCTGGGAAGAGTATCTTCGGGATAATCCTGATAAAGACTCCGAATGGCAGCAAGCAAAGCTGCTGCTAAATGCAGTATTGCAGGGCCTCAGTAGCTATGCTAGAACATATCTTTCCGAACAAGAGGAGGCAAAATTACTGGATAGGATCCTGAATAGCGTTGCAGTATACGAGACTAGTAATCGTGTAAAGCCTTTAACGCAGTATACCAAATGGTATCTGGTTGCCGCTGCCGTTGTGGCTTTGGCGATTGTCGCTGCCGGCTATCTGTTATCGCCGCGGGGCGGTTTCAGCAAATCTGTTTACGAAGAAACGATCGCTGACGTTGCGAAAACTTCCAGGATTACAAGTCACCGTAATACAAGATCGAAGCCAGAGATTTATCAATTACCCGATAGCTCAATGGTCACGCTGGACCCACAAAGCGAGGTCAGTTTCGCCTCGGACTATAATCAGAAAAATCGTTGCGTATATCTATCCGGGAAAGCGACCCTGGATGTTGTTCCCGACGCGCGCAGGCCATTTTATGTTTATGCCAATGAGGTTTTAACCAAGGTACTTGGCACCAAGTTCGAAGTGATAGCTTTCCACGACGGTTCAGATGTGACGGTCAGGGTATTGAGTGGAAAAGTGACCGTATTTCGAAACTGGCAGAAAGCAAGTGCGTCGACTGACGGGCCAAATGAACCAACTGTTTTATTGCTTCCCAATCAGTTCGTCGTCTTTGACAGAAAGGCTGAACTGTTTGAAAATAAAAGGCTTGTCGAAAATCCTGTCTTACTTCCGAATGTAAAGTCTTCGGTCAAATTCGAATATGAAGATGCTTATGCAATCCAATTTTTCGACGACCTGAAAAGTGCGTATGGCGTAAATGTCATCTACGACGCGGAAACATTAAAAAACTGTCAGTTTTCATCCGCCTTTTCAAACCAAAGCCTGCTGCAAATGCTGGATGTGGTATGTAAAACGATTGGGGCGTCGTACCAGATTATCGACGCGCAAGTCATCGTCAGCACCACCGGATGTAAGAAATAATCCTAAACCCTATAATTTTTTCCTTCTCATCTTCCTTCACTATCCCACCTTCCCCATGAAGACTTAGCTACCATCCAACTTCCTTAAGCAACATGGCCAATGATGCTTGCTCCACCATTGGCCCTTGTTAAATCCTTAACACCCCGGAGAGGTTGTAAGGAAATCTATTATCCGAATTTTCCAAACGAATAACTGACTTAAAAGTATGAAACAGGTAAGATATATACTAATCTACTATATGAAAATATCGTTGATTCAGGTATTACTGGCGTTTACATTTATAGGTGTTTCCTGGGCCAATGACCTGTCCGCCCAGGAGTTATTGAACCGTCGCATCACTCTCAGCCTCACAGACGTCAAATTCAAACTTGCGCTGAAAGAAATCGAAAGAGCTTCTAATGTTCGGTTTTCCTACACACCGCAAATTGGTCAGTCTCAACAAGCCGTTACAATAAAGGCGAGCAATGCCATGCTCGGACAAGTACTGGAAAAGCTTTTTACGCCGATGAACATACGGTATGAGGTTAGTGGCAAGCATGTTATTCTTTCGCGTGACACGCCCGATGAATCACCTGTAAAGGTGGAAGTACAGGAATCGCCCGCACAAAACTTTATTCCCCTAAAAGGCAAGGTTGTAGATGAGAAAGGCGCTGCGCTTCCCGGTGTAAGTATCCTGCTTCAGGGCACAAGCAGAGGAACGCTTACCAACGCAGATGGCGAATTTACATTCGAGGCGACGGAAACGGCAGGAACGCTTGTGTTCAGCTTTGTCGGCTTTGCCTCAAAGCAAGTCGCTATCGCCGGCAGGACCTATTTTGATGTAACGCTGGAAGCATTGGCAAATACATTGAATGAGCAGGTTGTTGTCGGCTACGGGGCGCAAAAGAGAATAAACGTGACAGGAGCAGTAGCTTCCATTAACTCGGAGGATATTCAACAAGGCCAGTTTTTGAATACTGCATCATTAATGCAGGGAAGACTGCCTGGCCTCAAAATCACGCAAAACTCCGGTGCCCCAGGCGCGGAAGGAATTAACCTGCAAATCAGAGGTGTTGGAACATTCAGCGGCGCCGGTGTTAATCCGCTCGTCATCATCGATGGCGTGGCGGGCGGCGATATCAATAGCGTTAACCCGGAAAGTATCGAAAGCATTTCCGTGCTCAAAGATGCCGCGTCTGCTGCAATATATGGTGCCAGGGCTGCAAATGGCGTTATTCTGGTCACCACCAAAACAGGAACAAAGACAGATAAAACCACTTTTGACTACCACATCAACACGGCGCTGCATTCACCAACGAAATACCCGGACCTGATCTGGAACTCCGTTGAATACATGGAGCTGTGGAATGAAGCGATCGGAAACTTTGGAACAGGCGGCTCGCCTTATACGCAGGAACAAATCGATGCATACAGAAATCCTACGAACCGCGATCAGTACCCCAATTTCAACTGGCTGGATAAAATGTTCGACACGAAAGTGGTCACCAACCAGACGCTTTCATTTACCGGAAACCGGGGGGCGACCAACTTCTTCGGACAGGCCGCCTACCTGGATCAGCCGGGGACTTTTAAAGGCTACAACATGAAACGGACATCCATGCAATTCAAAATGGATAGCAAATTGAGCAAAATACTCCTTTTCGGTACAAAGCTTGGTTTGGTCCTTAAAAACCGCACTTCACCTTCTGGCGACAGCGGCGGTGACGGTGTGGACCCGCTATTATCCACGATGGCCCAAAGACCTACATTTGGTGCAGAGCTTGCAGATGGCAGCGGGCGCTATGCAACACGGGGCTATCCTAATGAGACGATTGGGAACAAGAATCCCTGGTTGGTGGCCAATGAGGCTTTAAATAGAATCAAAAGTCAGGATTACCGGTTGCAAGCCTATTTAAAATTTACGCCGGTTAAGTCGCTTGATATCACGGGAAGCGTCGCGGCTGCTGGAACGATGGCTGAAAGCAGATTCATGAACACCAAAGTCCCGACCTCTAATTTTGCCACAGGAGCACCCTCAGGCAGCTTTGGGAACAACAATTATGAACAGACTCAGTCCAAGAATAACCTGACGACAGCAAACCTTTACGGAAACTATGTAAAAGATTTCGGTGACCACCACGTGAATGCAACACTCGGAACGAGCTATGAAACCTACAAGGTAAGCTCCCTGGGCGGTACCCGCATCAACTACATAACAAGCGCGCTTACAGAGCTGGATGCCGGGCCCGCAGCAGGGCAAACCAACAGGGGAAGTTCCAGTGAATGGGCTTTGCTTTCATACTTCGGACGCTTTGCTTACAGTTTCAAAAACCGGTATCTCCTGGAGGTCAACGCCCGGTATGACGGATCGTCACGCTTTTCGCCTTCGAACCGATGGGGATTTTTCCCTTCTTTCTCCGGTGGCTGGAATATCGCCGAAGAAGATTTCTTTGAAGCAGACTGGCTCAGCGAGCTGAAAATACGGGGTTCTTGGGGAAGTCTTGGTAACCAGGAAATCAGTTATTATCCATATCAATCCCTATTGGCGGTTACTACGGGCTATCCATTCGATAACGCGCTTTCGCCAGGTGTAAGAAAAACAGAGTTAAACAATTCCGAGATCAGCTGGGAGAAGACCACCGTAACGGATTTTGGTATTGATGCCGAAATTTTCAATAGAAGACTTAGACTGACGATCGACTACTTCGATAAGAGAACATCTGACATTTTGAGAAGGGCCGATATTCCTCTTGAAATAGGTTATACCGCACCTTTGATCAACGACGGGTTGATGATCAACAGAGGTATGGAACTTGGATTAGATTTCAGGAATAAAATTGGCCGCGAAATATCTTATAATGTCGGTGGGACAATCTCAGCATACAGGAACAAACTAGCCAGATATGGTTCTGTAACCTATGGTCAAAATTTCATAAACCGCGAAGGAGATCCTTTTCAAACCTATTATCTGTGGCAAGTGCAAGGCATTTTCCAAAGCCGGGAGGAAATTAATCAGGCTGCTAAGCAGGCAAATAATCCGTCACCGGGTGACCTGCGTTATATAGATCAAAATGGCGATGGCGTGATTAATACCAGCGATAAAGTTACCATGGACGGCCGCCATCCCGACTTTGAATATGCAGCAAATCTTGGTTTGAAGTTTAGAGGTTTCTCACTGAATGCAATGTTTTACGGGGTGCAAGGCGCGAAGTATTACACAGGACAATGGGGATATGAACCTTTCAGGCAGGGATCTCCGCCGCCGGTAAGATGGCGCGACAGATGGACGCCCGAAAACCCAAACAAGACTGTGCCCAAACTGTATATCGATAGCAATAAAGCGAGTTCAGAGCCCTCTAACTTCTGGCTTGAAAATGCTTCCTATCTCAGATTGAGAAGCCTGGATATCAGCTATGATTTCATGCCGAACAAATTATCTGTTCTGGGTCTTTCCGGGCTGACCATCTATCTGTCGGGCCAGAATATGTTCACTTTGACAAAATTCACTGGCTTCGATCCTGAACGCAGCGGCGATGGGGGCCGTGGCGGTGTGCGCTATCCACAAAACAAAGTTTATTCACTAGGGCTAAAAGTCCGGTTCTAACCAAGACATTCAAAAAAAGAAAATTATGATCTGGTTTATCAAAAACAACATTATCCGCTGTTGCTATAAATATGTTCCTGCAATCATTTTAACGTTCCTCTTTACCGGTTGCAGCGAAGATTTTCTAAATAAGAATTCACTTACGCAGCTCTCGTCGGAGACATTCTGGAAAAGTGAGGACGATGTTAAAACGGCTTTGGCCGCAGTGTACGGACAGCTTCAATTTAACAGGCTTTCATGGATGACGCCCTCCCTTTCAACATTATCTGACGAAGCCGATAGAGGCGAGTATGAAGGGTTTGCTCAGGGTGTCATTGAGCCGACCAGCGCCGACGTCACTGCCGTCTACAATTCACTGTACCAAACATTGGCGAGTTGCAATGATTTCCTGGCTAATATTGAGAAAGTGACAATGGCTGATCAGGACCGGGCCAGATATGTGTCGGAGGTGAAATTCATCCGTGCCCTGACCAATTTTCGACTGACCCAGTATTTTGGTGACGCGGTACTCGCCATGGAACCGCTGACCCTGGAAAACGGTAAACGGCCAAAAAGCAAGAAAGAGGAAATTTATGCAGCGATTATTGCCGACCTGGACGAGGCTATCGGGGGCCTTCCCGAGATTGCCTACAATGGGCACGCTGTTAGGGGAACTGCTTACGCCATGAAAGGCAAGGTGCTGCTGTATATGAAAGATTACCCTGGTGCCGTAAATGCATTCAAGGGCGTGCTGAACAAGCAATTCTCGCTCAGCAGCAATTTGAAGGATGTTTTTATCGACGGTACCCAGGAGAAATCGCCCGAAATCCTGTTCTCGATCCGTTTTTTGGCGCCCAACAACTTACAGGATCCGCGTTGGGGCGTTGACGTTTGGTACGGCAGAGGGGAGCGTGCTGTTCCTTTGCAATCGTTTGTAGATGAATTTCTTTGCATTGATGGGAGAAGCATTTCTCAGTCGCCGCTTTATGATCCCAAGAAACCTTATGTAAACCGCGACCCGAGGCTGGACGTTTCGGTGCTCTATCCTGGAAAACCGTGGCCCGGACATCCTAATGGGTTTCAACCGAGTGCAGGAGCGGGAACGCCAAACGGTCTGATCATCGAAAAATTCCTGAATAAAAGTAAATTTCCTGCGCAGGAATACTCTGTGAATCCCAGTGAACAGGATTGGGTAGAGATCCGCTATGCAGACGTATTGCTGATGTATGCCGAAGCATTGAATGAAACTGCTGGTCCAAATCAGGAAGTCTATAACGCCCTTAATGCAATCCGATCACGGCCCAGTACGCATATGCCTGCGATCCAGCCCGGGCTAAGCAAAGATCAGATGAGAGAGGCTATCCGCTTTGAGAGAAAGATAGAGATGGCATTCGAGGGAACGAGGTATTTTGACCTTAAACGCTGGGGAATCATACAGGATGTGGTGCCTAAGGTGAAGAATGTACTGGGCAGAAACAAGGTTTTTCTTCAGCAGCATTACTTGTGGCCGATCCCTGAGGCGGCGCTCAATAACAATGATCTTCTTGTGCAGAATCCAGGATACTAGAAAGCAAGACTCCCACGTAAAACGAGGTGACGTATATTTAGAATCGTTCAAAGTTTCTGATTGTCTTTCAATTTGATTAAATATTGGTAAAAATGAAATTTCTATTTGGAGCGCTCGTGACATTGATACTGAGCGCGGGCGGTACATTTGCCCAAAAAAAGGTTTCCGGATTCGTTTACAATGATGCGAATAGTAATCTCAGGAAGGAAGCTTCCGAGAAAGGGATACGTAATGTTGCTGTAACCAATGGTGTCAACGTAACCGTCACCGATTCGAAAGGTAAATATGTCCTTCCAATCTGGGACGATGCGATCATTTCGGTTATAAAACCATCCGGCTACGCGGTGCCGTTGAATGAATATAATCAGCCGCAGTTCTTTTATGTGCATAATACCAAGGGATCGCCTGCTTCGAAATACAAAGGGATTTCGCCGACTGGCCCGCTTCCCAAATCGGTCGACTTCGCGCTGACTTCGGCTGGCGTGCAGGACAGTTTTCGCGCCTTGATCTTTGGGGATCCGCAACTTCTTAATGAACGTGAACTGGGATATTTTGAAAGAGGTATTGTGTCGGAAGTGTCCCATGTCAAAAATGTAGCATTCGGCCTTACTCTTGGCGACATCGCCGGCGACGATTTGGCCTTGCACAAGCACTACATAAAATCAGTGAGCAAAGTGGGAGTTCCCTGGTATAATGTGATGGGTAACCATGATATGAATACCGACGCGCCGGTGGATAGCCTGACTGACGAAACCTTCACAGCCAACTTCGGCCCTGCCAATTATGCCTATAACTATGGTAATGCGCATTTTCTGATTTTAGAAGACAACCTGTTTCCGGATCCAGGTCACGCGTTTCGCGGTGGGTTGACGGAAAGTCAGTTCAGATTCGTTGAAAACGACCTTAAACTGGTAGACACCAGCAAATTGGTCGTCGTTGCATTTCACGTCCCACTACAAAACGGCTATCCCGGTTCATTCCGGGAAGAAGATCGCGAGCGACTGTTCCGAATTTTGGAAAAATACCCGCACGTCCTCGTTTTGTCAGCACATTCGCATAACCAGCGTCAGGAATTGTACGGCAAGGATTATGGCTGGACCAAAGAAAGGCGCTTGTACGAGTATAATGTTGGTACGACCTGTGGCAATTGGTGGTCTGGCAAAGTGAATGATCAAGGCGTAATTGAATCCGATATGAGCGATGGCACCCCAAAGGGTTATGCCTTCCTTAATATTAACGGCAATCAGTATACAATTGATTACAAGGTTGCCGGGATGCCTGCAAGTTATCAGATCAACCTATATCACCGAAAAGTGATGAATGATATCTGGTGGGAAGGGAGGGGGCACATTTACGCCAACTTCTTCATGGGGCACAAGGAAAGCAAGGTAGAATACCGCATTGATGACAAGCCGTGGAAGCCTATGAAATTTGTGGGCGGAGCTGATCCTGCATTCGTTGCAAAGGGAAATGAATGGGACCGTGCGGATACGCTCATGCGCGGCCGGCGGCCAACCGAGGCAGCGAATTGCACCCACCTGTGGAGAGCGCCGCTTCCGGAAAATATCGGACTGGGGGAGCATAAAATAGAGGTAAGGGCCACCGATCTGTTTGGTCGCACGTTTACTCAAAAAAGCTCCTATCGTATCGAAAAGCCGAAATTTTGATTTAGTAACGTAGGAATTCGAAAATATAAAATCATGAAAAAACACTTGATCATCGCCTGTGCATTGGCAGGATTGTTTTTGTTCGGGTTCACGCTCATTCAGCATTTCGAAGAAGAGGATGATGCAGATTTCTCAATCGCGATTATCCCGGATACCCAATTTTATACCGCCGAAGAGCACTGCGGCAAAAAGGAAATGTTTTATGCGCAAACCGATTGGATATTAAGAAAGCGCGAAAAGGAGAATATAAAGTATGTAATTCATCTCGGCGACATCAGTAACCATGGTGACGCCGACTCGGTAGCGTGGAAGTATGCCGCAAAAGCCATGTATGCATTAGAAATGCCGTTGCCTGCTGTTTGCAATGGCCTGCGCGATCGCTTTGGCAGACCGGTCGATTCGCAGCACGCGATCTACTGGAAAGCGTTTGACAACTTCACGCACAGCCCCTCCCGAACCGCAGCCAATTTCCAGCACTTTAAGGCTTTCCTTTAAAGGCAGGGCATTTGCAATTTCTTGAAGTCTGGTTGAAAGCTTAGTTGCCATATCAAACCTAATATCCTTTAATTGGCCTTTTCATCAGTTCAACTGCTTTCGAAACACCGGAAACTCTACTTTCAACCGTCTGAAAACCCGGGAGGGGCTCAATTAATTAATTGACAGCATATGGAAGGAAATATTAATGGAATATTAGAATCGGCACTATACTTCCCGGATCTGAACAGTGCCAGCGAATTCTACACGGATTTGTTTGGATTTGAAGTTTTACTTAGCTCAGAACGGTTAGTAGCATTAAATGTTGCAGGGAAACAAGTGTTACTACTATTTCAAGAGGAAGGCTCTCTTAAAGAGGTTCAGGTCCCGACAGGGGGCTTTATACCAGCACACGATGGAAAGGGACCGGTTCACATAGCATTTTCAATTGATAGTGGCTCGATTGGCTACTGGAAAGAACGTCTTGCTAGCCGCAACATCGATATAGAAAGTGAAATTTCCTTCAATCAGGGATATAGTCTGTATTTCTACGATACCGATAAACATCTAGTTGAACTTGCGACACCGGGTATTTGGAAGGGATTAGGGGAGACGTTATAAACAGAAGTAAAACATATTATATGCATATTGATATTAGGGTAGCCGAAGCATCAGACATTCCGTCAATTTTTAACATTCGAACAAGTGTCAAAGAAAATCACTTGTCATTGGTGTTTGTCGTGTAACCGTACTGGAATCCCGATGAAGCAAATTTCGGATGCTGCTGCATCCATTCGTGTAATTGAATGAGTATCGGCAGGGCTTGCGTCATCCTTTTTTCAACAATCTGGCCTTCCTGATGGAGCAGATCAGGCGCTGCGCAACAAGTTTCTGGCCGCCTCGCTTCTCGCGATGAAATACAGCGTCTTGAAAGATCGCCTAGACCCGCTAATTCCGACAATATTGAAGCTGGCCCGCGAGATAGGTCAGAACGTGCAAACTAGCCTGATTGTTTATGCATTCGTAAACAGTACCATGTGCCCAAAAACCGACAAAAATTCATAGGCCACCTTACTCTTGATCTATAAACTTCCGATCATCCATCGAGGTCAGAAGAAAGTATAGCGACACCGGTGGCCAGGCTGTCACCATCTCCTTTGAGGAGGTGGAAGGGAAAAATATTTCGCGAGCGGCAGGGATGGCCTTCGCGAAGAAAACGAATGTTTGAAGCGCATAGTAGCCAGGCAAGCTCTGAAACCAGAGCCGGACGGCCACTGCCGTGAAAAGTAAACTACTAAAAAAAATCCCGCGATTCTTAGCTAGAAACAAGGGAATACGTTTAAATTTAGCAAGATGCTATTGGCAGGTAAGCGCTTTGATTTCGCACTTGCAGTTTACCCATTGTAAACATTTCAAGCATATGCTCCATTGAAAAACACAAGACCATCACCACGAATGACAGACTTGTGTAATTGTAATAAAGGAAGGTGTCAGCTATCAGTTTTCCATTGTTTTCCCGCAAAAAATGCAATTGTCATCGCTGCTATCATCCAAAACAAAGCCGTCTTTGTGGGCTGAACCGGTTTTTGATTTGAAGCTTTAGCATTTGTTTGCTTTACTACTTCTTCCATTTTATAACCCCTTACTTCTCCCGGGTTCTGATCTGCCGGTTTTGAACTTGCCGCAGCATTATGCTGTGAGACTGGTTTCGAAGCTGGCCGGGCAGAAGGCTTGCTTTGCTGCGCGGTCTTTGTAGGCTGACTTATACCAGGATTAGTACGGATATCACTGAGCTGCTTGCTGTAAGAGGTATACTGAGCCGCGGTAACGCCCTGGATATTTTGCATTTTATCAGAAATAAAACCAGTCAGGGTGGAATTGTCACATACATTTCCGTTGCAGGAAAGTCCCACTTCTGCCACGGTGTTCATGTATTCTTTGATCAGATTTTCCGTTACTTTTTCATCCGGATGCCAGTAATCTTTTCTTACCACTTCCAGCATACGCGAAAGTGTAGTTTGGTAAGCATACATGTTTTTCGCGTCACGGAATTTCTGTTTGATGTCCAGTCCATACTGATCTTCCACGTACGTATCATACATCTGCTGCCACTTGTTCTCATCAATGGCTTCGGGAACAGTCACCTGCCATCCCCATAGATGCTCCACTACTTTATTGATCATCCGCGCGCCCGAATAACCTTCACCAAGCATTTCATTGATCCATTTTGGATTCAGGTAACGTGTTTTCATTTCACGCCCAATGTACTTATCCAATGATTCCTGTCCCATCTGATTGGGGTCAGCCAGGTTGGTCACCGTTACATCGGGCGACTTACCGTCAATGGATCTTACTGCCATGGCTGTCGCGCCGAGGTATTGATAAAAATCATCGTTGTCCAGTGCCCCATACACATTGGAAGAGCGGCTGTGAACAACGGTCTTGGTGCCTGATAAGGTTGTTTTTAAAAGCTGAATACTCAAATTGGAAGTAAGCGTGGAATCTGCTGTTTCAGGTTTATCTCCCCAAAATCCCTGCCCGTATAAATGGCTCATGCGGTTGAAATAAACATCGGCAACCTGGCTTTCTTTATCCCAGGTTCCGGAAGCTTCTACGGCATTTTCAATCCCTGTGCCGTATGCGCCGCTGGGCACCGAAAACAAACGCACCGAAGCCAGTCGTTCTGCCAGTTCTTCCTTCACACCCTGATCAACCAGTTTTTCTTTGGCCAGGGCAATATGCTGACGCAGGTAATTATCGGGCTCATCCTGTGCTTTTGCCAGCACGACCGCCTGGTCCATTAATTCCATCAGGTTGGGGAACATGTCGCGGTACAAACCCGACGGGACCATCACTACATCCACTCTTGGCCGGTTGAGCTGCGTTTGCGGAATTATTTCAATGCCCTTAACCCGTCCGAATGCGTCATACTTTGGCCTAACACCCATCAGTTTCAAAATCTGAGATTCCATTACACCTTCATGACGGATGGTTTCAGTTGACCAGAGATTGAGTGTCACCTTATCGGGGAATTCACCTTTATGCGCCTTTTGGTAACCTGCAATCAGCTCTTCAGCCAGTTTACTGCCCATGTTGTAAGTTTCCTTCGAAGGGACTTTTGAGGGGTCAAAAGCAAAGAAGTTCTTACCGGTTGGTAATGATTGCGGATTTCTGAGCGGGTCATTGCCCTGTCCGGCACGAATATATTTACCATTCAAAGCAGCAACAAGCGCGTTCATTTCACTATCTCCGCTGGCCAGAATTTTGTTGCTCAAATCAGTGATCAGACTATCACGTTCAGCTGTTTTTAAATCTTTTTGCCGGTCCACGATCGCTTCTGCCGTACGCGCCGCGTTTTCAGCCGATGGGGATTTGCCAAAGGTGTGCATGCCGAAAGGCGTTTGTTTTTCACCAATATCGCGAATGTAATGTTCGAGTTCTTCCAGTTGATCGTCGGTAAACGCATCCGATAAACCAAGGTCTTTCATCAATCCCAGTTTGGCTGTCAGTCTTTTGATTTCATTTAGTTTAGATTGGGCAAGCGCTTCGCTTTTCTCGGTCGCAGAAGTATAATCTGTGATGAGTCCGGCCAGTTCTTTGAGCTCCGAATTGAGTCCGGCTTTGTCAAATGGCGGCGTGAGATAATCAATGATGACAGCCATTCCCCTTCTTTTAGCCTGCAATCCTTCACCTACATCATCAACGATGTACGGGTAAATATTGATCAGATCGCCGATCAAAGCTTCGGGGGCGTCATCGTCATTGAGCCCCGCTTCCTTGCCTGAAAGCCATTCGTGCGTACCATGTGTTCCGAGATTAATGATGGCATCCGCCCTGAATTTTTTCTGTAACCAAAGATAAAAAGCAATGTACTGGTGATGAGGAGGAAGGGTAAGGTCATGGTACATGGAAGTTAAATCCTGGTTCCAGCCTCTGGCGGGTTGAGGCGTAAGCAGTATTTTGCCATACCAGACGGCAGGAAGCACCAGGAAATTTTCACCCGAAGCATTTTGCCAGGTCATGATTTTGGCTGTATCCGGCTGCCCCCATTTTTTTAGCACTTCATTTTTTAACTTAGTGCTCAGCTTTTCAAACATCTCCTGGTATTCGCTGAGCGGGATTAAAACCGGCTTTCCTTCCCTGACCATCCGGTCCATTTCCGCCGGCGCCCAGCTGCCAATGTTACGGCCATTTCCCATTACATCGTCATAAATTTTGTTGCTGTCGGGCATGCTTTTTCCAAGGTCGTATCCTTCCTTTCCCAGTCTGGCTAAAATAGAGTGCATGCTCTGCGGAAGTACATTGAGATAACTGGCCCCGATATTTTCTTTACCCGGAGGATTGTTGTAATAGATCAACGCAATATTTTTGTCGTGATTCGCCTTGGTCTGAAGCCGGTTCCAGGCGCTTATCCTGTCCACAAGCCGCTGCACGCGGTTTTCAATCGCCACTTTTTCACTAACCTGAATGCCTCCGGGGTAAGTTTTGCTTTCCTGGCTTGTTGTTACGGTGGGCTGGACCTGGCCGGTCATTTCCGGGCGCGTCAGACTCATTGTACGGTTAAAAACGCTGAGTCCGATGGCAGATTTTTCCCAGGCTTCTCTGGATTGGTCAAGCTGAATGGCGCTGATAACCGGCACGCCCAGTTTCTCAAATACCAACCGGAGATCTTCAGGAGACGAACCGGGCAGGGAAGAAGCGGAAACCAAAAAGTTGATCGTCGCTTTTCCGGCGGAGTCCATGCAAAACTTTTTGAGCGAATTACCAAGCGGGAAACCGTAAAAAGGCATCACATTAAAACCGGCGCGTTCCAGATATTGAATATGCGTATCCAGATACTGATGCTGACCTGTTAGCATTTCATAACGGAAAACATAAAAGCCGACCCAGGGTTTTCCGGGGCGGTAATTTTTATAGTTTTTGATAAATGCATCCCGGTCTGTGAAAATGCTGTCCCGCGCCAGCGAGTAAATCCCGGCGTCGGCATATTTAATCACTTCCCGGTACGGAAATTTGACTTTCTGATCGACATCCAGTCGCGACAACACCATGTTTTTGATGTTCTCAGTACTGCTTTCTTCGAAATATTTCAGGACCGAAGCGTTAAAAATCACACCCTGGGATTTGTAGACATCTTCTGCTGGTGTTCCACCCAATGCATACACTTTGGCTCCGTCTTTTATTGCGGTCAGAAGCTGTGGTTTAGCCTGTTCAAAAACCCCTGCGTTGTGTACATACACAAAGATGATGTCTGATTTTTCAAGAAAACCAAGGTCGGTATCAGCAAAGCCTTCCTGCGGGAAAATCTTAACATCACATTTCGTGCTGAATCCGCTGAGCAATTTTAATTTTTGTGTAACATCATATCCCGTTTTGGTATAATTATCTGACAGCACCAGGCTGACACGTATCTGCGCATGAGCCGGAAGCCACAAAACGGCTAGCAGCAGAAACGTAAAAAGTAAATTTTTCATAGAATCCTTTATTCCGGTACGTAAATAACCTGCCCGTTTTCAAGCTTGTAAGCCGTTCCAAGCCGCTCGCCTTTTCCGGAAGATTCGTCTTTGGTGATTTTCTTTACCTTGATTTCTTTTCCTTTTTTCTCTACAATTTCAATCTCACCGTTGGCAGATTGTTTTGTAAAAGTCACATCTGACTTGGGATCGATCATGTCGAGCATATTCAGTGCTGATACGAGCGCAAAAAGCATGGCAACGATAAATACAACGCTGACATCAAACAGGTTGGCAACACCGCTGATAGGATCTTCCAGCGGTTCATCGCTAGTGGAGATATGGGATCTGCTGAGTAATTTCATTTTTGAAAAGAATTGAATATTTAGTCGAATGGATACTGGTCTAGGCCGTGACAGCCGTTTTGTGTTTTTCCAGATCCCGCAGCAATACTTCCAGATAAACTTCACATTCCATAAAATCAGATCGAAGCCATTTTTCCTGCTGCATGGAAATCAGATAGGCAATAACGCCACAGGCAATACCAGCGATCGTCGAGGTAAAAGCAGTCACCATATTGGCTGACATAGCCATCAAATCGCCTTCCGAAAGTGAAGCAAGAGATACACCCATCGGGATCAGTGTTCCGATCAGTCCGAGAGAGGGGCCGGTTTTGATCATAAAACGTATCCTGTCGAGCTTATTGATCTGTGTTTTTTCCCAGGTTCTGATCAGCTTCGTCAGCCAGATATCGGCATAATCGGTATCCGCCAGTGCTTCGTTAATCTGGGTTTGAAAGCGTTTTTTAAAAAGGTCGGAACTGGTTTCAGTCCTGCTTCTGCGCTCGTATAGCTCGCGCACAAAGCTGCCCATGCAGATGACTGTCCATAAGATCATCAGGGCAAGACCAATGATGACAGGGTAGGCCAGGGCGGTAGATACCAGGTATAAAAATGATTCTAAGTGGTTCAGCATGAGGTTTTGTTTTTAGATTTATAAAAAAGTCCGCAGGTAAAGGAAATAAGAAGGAGTAGCCAGGCAACCCAAAATACATTGATTGGCTGTTCGGTTAAGGATGCTGAATGGACAGCGGCAGGACTGCTGCTCCAATGGGTTTCCATTAGAAGATATATACTGAAAGATGCAAGAAGGAAAGCCAGACTCTGGCCATACAGCGCCCGGTTTTTACCCGAAATATGAAACAAAAAAGACAAACCGAAACCAGCAGCCAGTCCCAGGGGCAAATACAGGTAAAAGGAAATGAGGCTGTTGTGATCAAAAGAATGATAAAATCCGAAAATACAAAAAGCGGATAAAACCGAAATAATGATCATCCAGGCTGCTAGTTGACGTTTGGAGCTCGCCGGATAATAGCAGAAATATGCAGCGGTGAGCAGCGAAAAGATTAGAACTGCCACTTGCATAGGCAGTTGTCCCATCGTCAAAGCAAGTCCTACTGCAGACAGTATGCCACTTGCTGCTACGCCCAAAATCAAAACCGTTGCCTTGGCAAAAGCCTGGAACTTGTTTCCTTTAAAGAGCTTTTCAGACAAGTACATCACCGTGTAAGATGTTAATAGTGCTGTCAGCAGCAGGAAGATGTTTTTTATCATTTTAATGAATAGGAAAGTCCGATGTTAACAGAGCGGCCTGGTGCATAGTAATAACTTGTTTTGGACGTATAGCTTCCAAAATACAGTTTATCAAACAGGTTAAGTATGTTGGCATTGACGGCAAATTTTCCGATTTGTCTGGAAACTTTCAGATCAAAAACTGTAATCGGTTTCAGGATCAGGTTCTCAGAGTTTTCTAGATCACCAAAACTCTCGCTGGTATGTCTTGCCCAAAGGCCTATGTTGATCATTTTTGGATTGTCATAGATCAGTCCACCACTCAGTGTATGACGCGGGTTACTGTCCATTTCTTTGCCTTCGTAAGCAGGATTGGTCTGGTATTGAAGGATTTTAGAACGGTTATAAAAATAACTTCCGATCAGCGTAAAATGCTGCTGCAGCTTGTAGCGCAAAGAAGTTTCCAGACCGCTGAGTTTTACTTTTCCGATGTTGATGTATTGTCTGACAGGAAGTCCGGCCGGATCAAAATAGGAGGGAACTTCACTGGCCGGGATCAGCACACTTTCGTTGAAATCCTTGTATTGGGAGGTATAGTAAGTCGCGGACAATTCCAGGTTTTCGTTAATATTAAAATCTGCTCCAAGGTCAACGGAGTACACCATACGTTCTGGTTTCAGGTTCGGATTGCCCAGCCGGAACGAGCTTCCCAGCGGCGCGGAATTATACAAGTAAAAAATGTTCGGTGCTTTAAAACCCATTGCATACTGGGAGCGGAAACGTACCTGGTCCGTCGCCCGATAAACCAGCCCAATTTTAGGAGAGACCACATTGGCAGAAGCTTTGGCATAATCGATCGAAATTTCTTTTCCGGTCATGTTGTCAAAAAACTTTCCTTTTACATTTTGCCAGTTGTCGTAGCGGGCACCAACGTTCACGTTGATTTTTGAACCAATGGAAATGTCGTCATTGATAAAAAAGGAGGTAAAGTTCTGGTTGCCTGAAAAGTTTTGACTACCCTGTTCAGGATAAAGCTTTTCAGAGACAGACCGGGTAAGTCTGATATCAGCACCAACAGTCACCGAGTTTCCTTTAAAGTTTTTATTGATTTTACCAATGAAGCCATAGATATTGATCGGCACGTATGATGTGTAATTGGGCGTATTGAAAAGATTTTCTTTACTGTTCCATTTCATCGACTCTGAATTTCTGACCGCATGGTTGTAGTAAGCCGTTGCGCTGTAATTGAAGAGATTATTATTGCCGGTATAGCGCAGCAGATAATTGTTTGTCGAGGATTTATCGTCAAAGATGGTGGTTGTGCCCGAAACGGGTTTTTGCAAATGATAATCCATAATCGCTTCCAGTTTGGAATTTGGATTGATCTGGTAGGAGAGTTTCGCATTGACATTGAGCAGTTCCATCTTGGGCTTCTGAAAATAGTCCTTCCAAAGGCTGTCGGCCATGTACTGATAGCCGTCAGTCTTTTTGTATTCGGCAAAAGCGATTACACCAATTCCGTTCTTAAACCGTTTGCCGGCCTTTATACCGGTCTGAAGTGTGTTCATGGATCCATAGCGCATATCAACACCGAAAGTGGGTTTTTCTGTGGGCGTTTCCGTAACAAGATTAATTGTGCCACCCATCGAGTTGGAACCGTAAATGGATGATCCCGGACCTCTTACGACTTCAATTCTGGCGATGCTGCCCGTTGCAGTCGAATTCCATTCGGAAACGCCGCCTGTGTAGGCATCGTTGATGGGCACGCCATCTTTCAGGATCAGGGTGCGGTTTGAAGCGCCGGTTCCCCGCATGGTGATCGACGTATGCGTTCCGGTTGTAGTCAGTCCGCGGTTTCTTCCAACGGATAGTCCTGGGATGAAATTCAGCGCGTCGTCGATCGTTTGTAACTGCCTCATTTCAGGATCGGAGGCTTTGAGAATAGAAATACTTGAAGAGATTGTACGCAGTTCTGCGGGCATAGCCGATCCTGTTACTGTGATGTCGTTTAACTGGTTAGCTATATCCAGTTGTATCGACCCGTTTGTGGTCTGAGCGTCAGACACAGAAAAGGACTTCTCGACTATGCCATAGCCCACATGCGAGAAGATGACTCTCGATTTTCCGGCCGGTAAAATGAGTCGGTAGCTTCCTGCCGAATCGGTAACAGCTGAGTGCAGACCATCCTTAGAAAGAACATGCGCACCTGCGATTGGTTGCCCGTATTCGTCGGTAAGTTTACCGGAAAGAATGGCCTGGTTGGTTTGTGAATAGCTGTTCGTATTTGCAGCCAGAATTATAAAGGCCACTAGCGCGAACAGGCCTTTTTTCAACTTGTAAAAATTGTGGAGCATGGGTAAATCTTGTTGGTTAAGATAATTGATAGCCGCTGTCCGAGACGATACCGTTAAAGACCGGTGAAGACAAATCAATACTGTTTATGAAACGATGTTGCAAATATGATACACTTGCAACGACGTTGCAAGTGTATCATATAATACTTTTGTATTTTGTGATAAATGGATATTCTTTGTCAGATTATTACTAGATTCTGTTAAAAGTTATCAATCTCACTTCAAGAATTAGAAAATTTCAAGTGGTGCATTGCGTTGAAGGTTTTGACGCACAGGTTTCCTTTCCGGGCGAGTTGCTTCTAATGGAAAGGGCCTAAGTGACAGCCAAAGTAGCCGGGTATGTCAGAAGCATTAAGGTAGACATCGGCGACTGTGTCCCAAAGGGTCAGATA
Source organism: Dyadobacter crusticola DSM 16708 (assembly GCF_000701505.1). GTDB lineage: Bacteria > Bacteroidota > Bacteroidia > Cytophagales > Spirosomataceae > Dyadobacter > Dyadobacter crusticola. Next base: position 25,943 of record NZ_JNJB01000022.1, read on the forward strand.
TCGGTGACCCTTGATGCTCTGGAAATGATTACCAGCTTTGCCCAGGCTAATGACTACCTGCAATCGGCCAGATCAAAATATTTGGGAAGTCAGGATACCTACAAAAGGATTATCCAAGCTGCCCGTGTGGAAGAAACAGTTTCTCAGAGTGAAGTCCGATCGATTTAAAACACAGATGCGGGGCGACAGTTCCGCTTATGAATCCGCTAAATCGAAGTTGACGGTCCCCCGGGAAATTAGAAAAACAATGTAAGGATCATTTAAGAAATCACTTTCGCTTTGTTTCGCAGGGCCGGCAGGTTTTTGACTTTTATATTCTTTCGGCTAATTATCAGGTAAAAAAGCAGGACATCAATGGTCTTCAAATTGCGGCCTATTACCATCCCGGTCATCCGTACAATGTGGATCATATGATTAAATCAGCTGGTGAAGCTGTTGGTTTTCTGCGCGGGATTTTAGGGGACTACCCTTATGAAAGCATTCGGATTGCAGAGCGCCCCAAGTATGACCAGGATCTGTTTGCCTTTGGGAACGTACTGGTGCTGCCTGAAAATCATGGCTGGATTGCCGACATCAGCCGCAAACAGGACCTGGATTATCTCCGCTACGTCACTGCCCGACTGATAGCCGAGCAGTATATGCAGCAAGCCAACCTATCCAAAACACAGGGATACCCGCTCATCACTAAATCAATACCGGCATACCTGGCCCTTTTACAGCTGAAAGCATTTTACGGTGTAGGTTCATTGGAAAAACATCTTGAAAAAAGCCACGATACCTATTTGAAAGGCCGAGCCGAAGAACCAAATCAGGAGCCGGTACTGCTCAAAGCCGATGAAGAAGCTAGCTATGTTTCTGAGCAAAAGGGAGGGTATATCCTGTATAGACTGAGCCAGTTAATTGGCGAAAAGAAAGTGAATGAGGCGATCAGCTCTTTTTTGAGTGAAGCAAGGGCTTCACCAACTACAGTCAATGCGGGTTTGTTTTACCAAAAATTGCAAGCGGTGACAGATAGCAAACATCAGGCGTTTTTGAAATCAGGTTTCCAGGGTTTGGAAATCTACAAACCGGCCCCTAACTCTATTAATTAATTAGACGCTCTTATAACCAGGAAGTTGGTTCCGGTCAACAGGCGATCTGAATGTTGAAATAATAGAATATGATGGACCGTCTCTAATCTTACTCTTGCAACTATGATGCAGAAGGAAGTTTGTGTGTATATTTGCATCAATGTTGCAAGATATTTAAGATGTAAAGTATGGCCAATTTTACTCCTACCAGAACTGCCTGTCTCGGATTGCTGCTTTTTGTACTCTTTCTTCCCAGCATGCTTCATTCGCAAGCGATAGAGAGAGGGCTTGTTGGTTCGGCAAAGGATCAGAATGGACATGCTTTGGCAGGGGTGAACCTTCAATTAACCGCTGAACTCAGTCCTTCTTTCAACGAGTGGGCCGTCAGTGACTCGGTCGGACGGTTTGTATTTGATGCGCTTCAACCGGGGCGATTTATACTCAATGCTTCATTAATTGGGTTTGCAATAGTTAATGACACCATAATTGTTCAGGGTACTACATCAGAAAAGCTGACCTACGAGTTAGTCATGAAAGAATCGGCCTCTGAGTTAAAGGCGGTAACGGTAACATCTCGCAAAGAAGCGATCGAAATTGATAAAGGAAAACTGATTTACAACGTCGGTAATAGCGCAACGAGTGCAGGATCATCCGCGCTGGATTTGCTCCGTAAATTGCCTGGCGTGAGCATCGGGCAAGACGATCAAATCATGCTTAAAGGTGCAGGCGGGATCAATGTAATGATCGATGGGAAGATGACTTATCTTTCCGAGCAGCAGCTGGTGCAGCTTTTAAGAAGTATGAGCGGCGAAAGCGGGCAGGCGGATACCCTCGAATTTTTCGTTAAATATAAGGAAGGCCAGGACGAGCCAAGTTGCGTATAGAGCGTATTTCATCCACTGTTTGGAAGATTTTTTTGCTGACCAATACGCAGAGAACAATGAAACGACGAGCAGGGCCAAATCGATCATGCCCCACCAGGCCGGGCCTTCTTCTTGGTTTGCCGCTGCCCCTGCGCCAGCGATAAAGAGGTAGGGGGTGGCAAGGCAATGTATCAAACACAATACACTTGCAGTAGCACCTAATATGTCGGTTTTAGTTTGAGTTAATTGCAAATTCGACATCAGTCTTATGTAAATAGATTAAACACTTGTCCGAATACGCACTGCATGCAGAGCGCTTTCATTTTTTTCTTTCGGGATTCAGCCGTTTGTCGTCCCATAACAGTGGTATCAATTGTTGATGCAACGATGTTGCAAACATAAAAGAAATCTCTATGTGCTCCCAATTTCTGCTTGAATTATTACAGCTAAGCAAAGCTTAGAGAAATTCGGCATTGCCAAGGTTGCCAGGACTGAAGATTTTCAGGGTGATAGCATTTGCAAGGCAGTTGCATCGGCCGCGCATAGCCGCCTGCCGCAGCTGAGCACGTCGCCGACGAAATCCATTGCAGCGTCTGCTTATGCACCATTCAAGTTGTGCCTCCATTCTAACAAACTATCATACTGTATTTTTGATATTTAATGATAAAAAAACACAAATTCTTGGTTTGAACTTGTCGAATTAGTTATTAACTTTCCTATAAGTTACAATTCTGGATGATTTAAGGAAGAGTGCAAGCTATCATTCGCATGTGACCACGGAAAAGTTAAGAATCTGGAGGTTTGGAATAAGTGAATGATCGCGCAGTAAACATGGACGGCCCCCCACCTTGGATAACAAGAAGAGTTTTAGGAAAATCATTGCATTGAGGTGCACTTATTGATTTGAGCCGAAGGATGAGAGAGGAGAATTGGGAGGTGCCGGTGGTGAGTTTTAGGAAAGCTTATTAACTGTTTCGCAACATAAACGTCCAAATCCATGAAACACTCTTACTACCTTCGTAAGGTTCAGATTGCCATGCCCATCAATTTGGTGCTGCTGCTAGTGTTTTTCGCAACACTAAGCAGTGCTCAGCAGCTTTCCTATGCTGACAGATCCGATGAAGCTCAGAAGCTCTTATCTTCGACTGCAGACGTGGGACGAAGCCTTGAAAATGGTCAGGTATATACCAGATCGTATTCCGAAAGACGCGGAGAAAGCAAACTCCGGAAAAGTTTCCGTGTTAAGATAAGCAAAGACGGCACATACCACTTGGTGGTGCATTTACTTGCCACCCGGGAAGTTCCCCTTAGCAATACCGTTTCTGAAAAGCTTTACCCGCTTCAGCAAGTCAGAGTCTATTTGGATGATCAAGATCTGGGGCCTCTTTCCATACAAAAAGAAGGATGGCATGTAACTGGCCTTGAGTCCGACAAGGCTCTGCCGCTGGCCGCAGGCGAGCATTTGGTGGTATTTGAAGCAGCAGCACCGTTTTACCCCGAAATTGACGTTATCAAGCTGGCTCTAAACAAAGAAGACGCCAAGTTGGACACTTCCCACTATGGTAAATATATAGAGTCCTTGATCGCCAACATGGAAAAGAACAAGGGAAACACTTCTAAACTGGAATTTACCGAGCCGGAAAAAAGGGAATCTGGCAGTCCTAACGCACGTGTAGCTTCAGCGGTGAACAAAACTACCAGTTGGGAAGTGTCGCCTTACACGTTGAGTAATCCCCTGGGTTTGTATAAACATACCATGACCTTGCCTGTCGTCTATACATACTATCGAAAGTTATATTTGACTAGCGGACAAAATGTGGTTTTCCATACCACACCCATATCAGGCAATGACTATTACACGGTAGATCCAGTGATGTATCTTTTTTGTGATGCTAATAAGAATCATGCATGGTCTAATGATGATCATACCGGACGGCATCCTCGAATACAGATCACCGTTCCCCAAACCGGAGATTACTACCTGGTATTGCGTGCGTACAGCAGCTACTATGCCTCTGCTCCGACAGGTTCCCAGGGCATTGTTGATGTTTGGCAAAACGGATCTTCGTTGAATACCAACATGCCTGTATCGGGTTATATGCTTGATGTGAGTACTTCTGAAAGTGGTACCTTGAATTATTTCACAGGTTTTTCCACGGGAATTCCCAAAATATGGATTGCAGAAGCGGGAACGCTTTCCCCTTTGCGTTACCACGGTTCGAGCTACTGGTATGCACCTCCAATGACCTATAACTGGTTTAATGACGCCCGGTTGCGATTGATCAAGAGCGGTTCGGGAAGTATGGATCTTAAGATGCTGGTATCAAGTGAAGGTGCATGGTACGTTTATTGGGGCAATGCAGACGCTTATGGCTCTGTAAGCCAAGCAGGCTCAGCTTTGGATCCCAGTTATTTCCCCAATCTACACGCAAATGACGCGATGCGGACAGCACCAGCTAGCAATTCGTACAATTGTACCTCGTGGGCTGGCGGCAGAACCGACCTAGGTAGATATTTTTGGGCGTCCAACTCTCCGGCAGGCGACAATTTGAGCAGTCCGTGGTACGTTTCAGGAAATTTTTATCAGTCGTGGGATAATTACTACGGGAACAGCCCTGCCAGGTTTGTAGGAGCACCTAACTATACAAGAACTGATGCAAACAGCTCGAACGGGGAAATTGCAATGTGGGGGCCTTCCAGTTATGAGTGGACTTTTACACATGCTTCACTCCGGTGGGAGTCTAACCGGATGCCTCACGGCTATGATTGGGAAAGTAAGCCTGGTGGGAATGAGCGAATTTTTCATCCCCGCGACGCCTTAAACAATCCTAACGGCTATGGGTCGATACAGTTCTATTATCGGGATGCCTCAAAATCCCCGTATCTTCGGGTAAATAACGTGGAAGAATCTGTCGCTTTGGGCCTGACGGTGTTGCCGCGGGTTGTGCTGGAAGCAGATGAAGAAAAAAAGCTGAATGATTTATTGAGTACTTCTACTTTACAAGCGGATCTTTTTAGGGAAAGGCTGCAGAAGTTGGCTGATCTCGCCAATTCCAAACCTTATGTTTTCCAAAGTACCTTTGATGAGCTCGGCAAATCTGATACTTACAAGGAGTTTGCAGAACTCTGTGTTTCAAATCCGCAGTACAATTATCTACTTGCCAAGACAGCATTCGATAATTCGACAGATACTTTCCTGCAGGAGCTCGCGGAGATTGTGTTTGTAAAGTTAACCCGCCAGAAATATGCATACATCATGGACGAGGTAAAAGCGGATTGGCAGAAAAATCATTTCACGAAAATGGGCGAGTATATCGCACCGTCTTCTAGGGCCAACGCGAAAAACTATATCAAAAAGGTGTTGGCATTATCCGAGTCTAAACGAGAGAGTGGGATTGAAGATAACTCTGAGAATTTTGTAGTTGCTCCTAATCCGGCAATAACTTATTCAAAGCTAAATTTCGTCTTAAAAGAGCCAGTCGCGGTGACTATTTCGATTACCGATGCATCGGGGGCGAATATTTTAACCCCAATCAGAAATCAAGTGTTAGATGCTGGTCAAAGAAGCATTGAGATAAATACCTCCAATTGGAAAGTCGGAATTTACATCGTCACATTTGCTTCGGGTAATAAAGTCTATACAAGGAAATTAATGGTAGGCAAGTAAAACCTGTTCCCTTCCAATGCGATTGTTATGAACATTGGAAGGGAATCTTTAAATTCGATCATGACGATGACCAATTTCACATACTGCGTCCTTTCTTTCTTCTTGCTGATTGTATCATGTAAGAAGGACGAGGTGTTGTCAGAAGGCACACTATTTGAAAAACAGGAAAAAGAGCAAGTTGACAAGTTGCTCTCCTCCAATTCGTCAACTTTCAGCAGCTCGCAGACCGAACGGCTCGAAAAACTCTATCAGGCGAGTATGCCGATGAGCAATATTGAAGCAGTTCGTCAACTAGATATTTACAAGCAAACACTTTCGGCATTTAGGGAAAATCCTCCGTCCGGTTGGGCAATACTGTTTTTGGAGATCGGTAAAAAAGATTCAAAGAATAGCGCCGAAGCGGGAGCATTATTGAGGGATTTAGCCCTGCCAAAATACCAGTTTATTCTCGACGAGCTTAAGGCTTCTGACGTTCTGGCGACAGACTTGATCTTCGTACAGAGATTGCTGAAACTCGATACATTTGGCGGCCTTATAAAGGATCCTTCGAAATGAAAGCGGCGACTTTGAAGGTACTTTGTCGGATTGCGCTTTTAGCATTAGTAATTGTTGGATGCAAAGCGCCAAAAACTGCAAATCCGGACGAACTGTCTGGTGAATGGAAAGCCTGGTATTCTCCATATTCACCCTACTTCATAAGTACTTTCGCCATTGATGAACTCGATAACAAATGGGTGTCTTGCCAGGGAGACAGCAGCGCATTGCGCATGCTCAATTCTTCCGGTTGGCATTATTTTAAGACTGAAAAACCAGGCGAACTGGACAGCTTTCTGAAAAGAATTTATGCTGATCAGCAGCGGATACTCTGGAAGGGAAGCGGTGTAGTTATCGATTTGAACACAGTCAAAAAGGTCAATGGAACCAGCAAGCGCTGGCAAGTCTATAATGTGGCGGATAAGAGAAAGTCCGCGGCACTGAAAATGGACGACGGCGGAGTTCTCTGGGAAGCTATGGAAGGCGGGGTCAGATGTTTCGACGGCAGATCTTGGACCAACCACATTATAACGGGCTTAAAAGGAAGTCAGGCAGTAAGAATAGTGTTCGATGGAGAGAATTCTTTATTGGTAAGTAATTTACCTGATATGGGCCAAAGAGGGCAGGTAATGAAAAGAGAAGGAAATACATGGACACAAGTCCTGGAGTGTGATCCGTCACATTGGGTGCCTACAATGCTGGTCGATCAACAAAATGTGTTATGGTTGGGCGTACTTTCCCGGGCAACCGTCGGGAATGAATTCGGGCAGGGGTTAGTTAGGATTCAGGCCGGTAAATGGACAAGCTACACGATTTCTAACAGCAGCATCCCCTCTAATTCGGTCGTTGAAATTTCGGAAGATAGGAATGGTAGGTTATGGCTGGGGACATATTCGGGAGGGGTGGGCTCTTTTGACAAAGAATCTACTTGGTCAGTTATCAACAAATCAAATTCTCCCTTGCCCTTTAACTCAGTGGAATTCATTGAATTTGATAAAAAGGGTGACATGTGGTTAGGAGTACAATTTAACGGGATAGCTCAGATCTCAAATGTATCTCGGATTCGTTGATGAAGCACAGGTATTTTTTTGTTTGCTGATAGTCTTGTGTAAATGGTTTCAGTAATGCCCGGGGCAGGCCGATCAAGCGCTTCTACTATCACTTGCAAACCAAGTCGGTGTTAGGCAAGCACCAGAATGCTTTAAGTAATATCTTTTTGGTAGTCGGATGGTGTCATGTTGTAAACATCCCGGAAACATTTGGAGAAATATGCTGGACTATCGAAACCGACTTTATAAGCGGATTCTGAACTGTTGAATCCTTGCCGGAGAAATGCTGCGGCTTTTTTGAGCCGGTAATTTCTAACCACATCACTGACGGTCATATCTGCTATTGCGCGCAGCTTCCGGTGCAGCTGCGAACGGCTCATGTTCATCCGTGATGCCAGCTCATCCACACTCACCGACGAGTTGTCCAGATCCTGATCCAGAACATCATAGAACCTGGTTAAGAATGGATCAAGTTCCTGTGTTACTTTGCGACTGTGTTCCTGGTGTGGCGTGGTTATCCGCTTTTGAATATAGGCGCGCAGCTTACGCTGGCGTTCGAGCAGGTTGTAAACACGCAGGTTCAGCTCAGGCACATGGAAGGGCTTGGTCAGATAATCGTCTGCTCCCTTCGTGAGCCCCTGCATACGGCTTTCAACAGCGGCCTTTGCTGTTAGCAGAATTACCGGAATGTGACTCGTATGCGTATGCTGTTTGATGAGCTGACAAAATTCAAAACCATCCATGACGGGCATCATCACGTCGCTAATGATTAGGTCGGGAATCGTGGACAGCGCTGCTTCCAGCCCCTGCTGCCCATTAGACGCTCTTTCTATCTTGTAACGCCCGGGCAGGCTTTCTGCAATAAAGTCGGAAAGTTCGGCATTGTCTTCCAGCAGCAGTATCCTTACTTCTTCGTCCTGGATAAGCGGTACTTCCCACTCATTCGTTTTGACTTTGACCGAAGTTTTCTCCTGTCCGGAGTCAACGGACTGATAGGGCATGCGGATACGGAACGTGCTTCCTCTACCTTCGATACTTTCCACCTCCACACGACCGCCTTGCAGCTCGGCAAGCTCTTTAACTAATGCCAAACCAATTCCTGATCCTTTCCCGGCAAGCATTTCATTTACTTCAATGCGGTAGTAACGGTCGAATACATACGCAAGTCTCTCTTTTTGAATCCCAATCCCGTTATCAGCAACGGAAAACACAATGTCACCTTGTTCCCGGGTCACTGAAACCTCGACACGTCCGCCTATGGGTGTAAATTTTAGAGCGTTTCCAATCAAATTACTCAGCATTCGTTCAAGCTTGGCCGCATCAAACCAAAAATCACCGCTGACTTGTTGATTAAAATCGATGTTGATATTCTTTTTCAATGCTTCTTCTCTGAAAAGGCTGAGTGTATGTGATATAAAAACACACAGGTCGCCTGCTGAGGGGTCTACTGTCAGCATTCCTGCATTAAGCCGTGAGAAATCAAGCAGCTGGTTAATCAGTGTTAATAGTTGCTCGGCGTTTCTTTTAACAGAGAGCAGCTTGCCGCCGTCCGAGGTTCCTGAATATTTTTGGATTAAGGGTGTAAGCGGCGAGAGGATTAGTGTGAGCGGCGTGCGGAAGTCATGGGTTACATTGGTAAAAAAGCGCTCCTTCATCTCCGACAATGCGCGCAGCTGCTGTGCCTCCTGCTTTTTGAGCTCCACTGATTTACGAAGCTCGATCTTAATTGTTTGAAGGCGCATCCAGTACCAGACGCTTCCGGCAATTACCAATACATAAAACAGGTAAGCCCACCAGGTACGCCACCAGGGTGGAAGGACTGTAATGTGCAGCTTCTTGATTTCATTGCTCCATTGTCCGGTTGTATTGCTGGCGTTGACCATAAATTCATAGCTGCCGGGTGGGATTTTGGTATAATTGGCAAATGGTATGTGGCCTGAATTAATCCATTCATTATCGTATCCGGACAACCGGAACCTGTATTGTAAATCCTGCGGCTGGTTGTACTGCAATCCTGCAAAAAACAAAGTGACTGTGTTCTGATCGTGCGGCAGGACAAGCTTATCTACCGCATTCAGAGGCTGTTTAAGGAATCCATCTGAAGATTGCGTAGCCGTTTCATTGTTTATTTTGAGTGAAGTAAGTGCGACCGCAGGCTGGTACACATCTTCTTTTATTTTATTGGGATCAAATAAGGTCCATCCGTGCGTCCCGCCGAAAGCCAGGCGACCATCCGGGAGCATCAACTGGTGAAAGCGGTTAAACTCGTCTTCCAATAGGCCGTGCCTGGTCTGAAAAACTTTTACTTTATGCGTAATCGGACTAAAACTGCACAGACCTTTATTGGTACCAAACCACAAGTTACCATATTGATCAGACAGTAATGTGTAAATAGTGTTATCAGGAAGCCCGGTGTTTGTATTGAAGATCTCCGCTTTCAATGTCTTTTTATCAAGACAAATCAAACCATTGCGACTGCCAATCCAGAGCAAATAGGGCCTGGATGGATCTTGTTTCAAACCTAAAAGCTGATTGGTCGGCAATGCACCGGGGCCCTGGTGATGTTTGAGTAGCTGCATTTTGCCCGACCTGCGATTGATGATGATCAATCCGTGCATTTCAGTAGTGATCCAGATCCGGTCGCGGTCCATTGAAATATCCTGGGGTGTCACGTTCGTGCCGAATTGCCGGCTTATTTCTCCCTGCGGCACAAGCCACTCCCAGGTTTTTTTATCCTGATGATAGATCAGGACATTTCGATTATAGCCAATTACAACAGGCGCTCCCTCCGGACTGATTGTGAGCCCTTTGATGCCAATCCCGGTCTCGGCAGGATTGGATATCTGCGTTAATCCCGGAAGCGAGTAAAATGTTTTGGTAGCAGGATCATACCTGACAATCTTTTCTTTCAGGCCGATCCAGAGAGCACCGCTTTTGTCGTATGCCGAGCGGATATGGTATCCCGAAGCAGCAAAGCCCTGATCTTTCGGTTTCCAATCGAACAACGCAGGCAGGGAGGCATTGAATGCAGTTTTCATAACATCGCCTGCAAACCCGTCCTGAATAGGGAAAGCCGGAAAAAACGGCGTTGTCAGATCCACCTGGAATATTCCGTGGGCGTTAGTGCCAAACCACACCAGGCCGGACTTATCTACCAGGAATGATTGAACAGGATTCTTGTCTTCCCTGGTTTTTCCATATATCAATGCCAGGCCTGTATCTTCCTTAAATCGGTAAAGATCGCCCCCCCGTTCAAAGTAGTCGGCACCATCAGGTCCTGTGCGGATCCATGATACCCCGCGGTCACTCTGTGAGTCGAATGGGATTTTCCTTAAAAATTCGCCTGTGGCAGAGGAAAAGAAATGAAGAAACCTGCGGTCCGCCCACATCAACTCGCCATTGCTACGCAGGTGCAGTGCCACCGGAAGCCGGACAGCATAACGGTAATCGTGGTAATCGGGCAGTTGGGGCGAGCCAAAGTTTTTGATCTTGCCAGTACGCCGGTCCAGGCTGCTGAGGCCGTACCTCGTTAATACCCAGAGCCGCCCATAGTGGCCTTCACACAGGCCCCACAAAGTGTCGCTGTCAAATCCACCCGATTTCCTATTATAAACCTTCGGTTTTACGCCATATTTGATCAACCCTTTCCCATCCATGATCCGCCAGAGCGTACCAGTTGAATCAGCTAGCCAGGCGCGGCGCAGAAAGACGCCGCTATTGAGCTTCATTGGTACAGAATGGTGCGCAACCAGCTCTGAAACCGGGTTCAGCTCATCTATTTCCCCCGATTCATGTTCAATCCAAATCTTGTCATTAAACTTCTTTATGTTGATAATGAGATTGGATGCAAGGATTGACTTGTCGGAATTGTTTTGCTGGAAAACTTTAAAATTTACGCCGTCGTAACGCGCCAGCCCGTTTCGGGTGCCAACCCAAACAAATCCTGCCTGATCCTGTTCTAACCCCGAGACAAATGATTGCGGCAGTCCCTCCCTGGTAGAGATCGTTCGGCTGGCCTGGGAAAGAGCGTTCGCGCAAGTCATACCCAACAGCAGCCAGACCAAATTGAAGTGAATTCCGAAAGGAGCTTTGATGAGCATTGAAAGGTTTATGCACGTTTTACGATTTTGTAAAACTAATGATAAACAGTAAAACCCCATGTCATACATTTTATCTGACATGGGGTTTTTGCTAGTTGAACACGAACCGATTTCGGGCCTAGTCTTTAATAAATCTTTGCATAATGTCTGTTGGCATCCGGATTAAATAGATCCCGGTTTGAAGGGTAGATATGTCAATTTGCTGCGTATCCGACGCTACACTGATCTTTTTTATAACAACACCTGCTTTGCTGATAATTTGCATTTCCGAGCCCGCCAGGCCAGCCGCTTTAACCCAGATCATATCCTTTGCAGGTACAGGGTAGACTACCAACTCTGTACTTTCAGCCAATTTCACGGCTATCACTTTGCTGAATGCAAAGCTGCCGTCCGCTTCCAGGATCTTGAGCCGGTAATAGGCCGCCTTACCCGTATGCAATTGTGCATCTTCATATTGGTAAATTGTCTGGGTGAGGTCATTTGCTTTCACACTTGCAATTTGCGCGAACCTTTTTCCATCGGAACTGTATTCAACGATGTACGCGACGATATTCTGCTGCTCGGCTACCCGCCATTCCAATGCGGCGGTTTTATTGTCACGGAATTTGCCGGTAAAGCTCACCAGCTTGACAGGCAGGGGACTACTCACTGAGCCGATGAAGAATCCACTGAATCCCGTCACCTCAAAGCTTACTTTCCAACGCTGGAAGCCGTAGTCCCACTGGATATCAGTGTCAGCAGGATCAATGGCTGTAACGCCCTCTGTATAACTGCCGGGCCCGCTACCGCCCTCCGCACTGCCATGGTACTGGTAAACCCGCAGGTTTGCCCGGCCCGCTACATCCTGTGGCTCAGAAGGGATCCGGTTGGATGAAATCTGGCTGTTGAAGGCGTCGAATTCAGCCTGTGTATAGTATAAGGTGACTATTGCAGTAGCAGTTTTCGCTTCCGATGTCGGTGAAATGTCGTAGTGTCGCTGCACATAAGGAGCGCCTTTGTCTGTATTCACCTGGCTATCTATCCAGGTCGTGATGGTGACATTGCCTGATAACGGAGAAGCGCCTTTCGATTCGATAGCGGCAACGCTCCGGCAGTTGTCACCTGTCACCTGGATCTCATACAATTTGCCGGCTTCTATGTTTACTCCCGTCACATTTCCATTCGCGGCAAGCCTGTCTGCCCCGATTGGAATATCGGCCTGGTATTCATAGGCGCCTGCATCCACAATGCCGTAGAGCCGTTCGTTGCCGGCAAGGTCTCCCAGGAGTCCGCTGAGAACATTCGCTGTTCCGATATTAACCGCCGGGCTGCAACCCTGCAAACTGAAATTGCCGTTTGGTGCATCTGTAAACAGGGGATCTGATGAAGTAATACCAACAACTGTTTTGTCGCCGATAATAGCAGCTTCGCCACCTTCCACAACACTGAAATACACTTTGCTGCTGCCTGCGCCAATAGTGTAGAGCTGGCTGCTTCCAGCCGATTGCGTGTTACCCCAAACAATCGTATTAATCAGTTCAGTCTCCGAATCCTGGTAATTATGGACAGCTCCGCCGTTTTGATACGCGGCGTTGTCTGTTATAGTCACGTTTACAAACCTGGGTTTGGCATCTTGATAACTGAACGCAGCCGCGCCGCTTTGCGCAGTGTTCTGATAGAAAAGTGAATTTGCAACAAGTGTCGTTCCCGGACCAATGTTGTAAATCCCGCCACCCCATGTGTCTGCGTGGTTTGCTTTGAAAACACAATGGTTGATCAACGGGTACGCCCGGTTGTTGAGCATTCCGCCACCTGTGTCTGCCGAGCCGCTGGTGATGGTAAAGCCGTCGAGCACGGCTGCGTTGGTAAGGCCATTCTGCTCATTGCGTACCACGTGGGTGCCGTTGCCTTTCAGAACCGTTTGGTACTGGTTCCAGCTTCTGTCTGTAAAAGCCGGGTCGCCTGCATTGGCAAACCCGCCATAAATTTTTACACCTTCTTTCATTGAGAAGTATTGTCCGGAAGCTGGCTGATACTCGCCTGCGGCTACCCAGACCTGCTGACCTGGTTGGGACTCATTAATCATCATTTGCAAATCACCAGAAGCATTTTGCCAGTTGTACCCGTTCCCTGTTCCGCCTTGCCTGACGTAGCGGATTTCCGGACCGCCATTTTCGTAAGCTCCCATATCAATTGTGCCTCCAAACACACGGGCATTGTTTGCCAGATCCTTCAAGCTCGCTGCGTCAATAAGGAGCTGAGTGTCTCCTGCATTGATAGCGGTACTTTGAAGTGAAAGTTGGAAATTGCCATTCTCCGCATTCACAAACAACGGATCTGCATCAATATTACCGCCGCCGTCTCTGCTGACATCTGTATTCCAGTTATTGCCTGATCCGCGGCTACCCTGGACAAGGCTGTTCCGGATCTCGGAGAATCCGTTTGTTCCGGGTCCTTCAAAGTTGCTTGTCTGACCAGCGACGTTGTTGCCCCAGATAATTGAGTTTCTGGTATAGAGGTCACTGCGCTCTACATATACACCCCCGCCCGTGCCGGAACCAGCACCGTTACCAGTGATGGTCACGTTGACCAGGAAAGGGGAGCTCGTATTCAGTATGTGGAACCCGCCTCCGCCAGCACCTGCTGTGTTAGATGTGATCAAAGCATTTTCCAGGCGGAAGTTGTTTGAAGAAAATCGGACCGATATCCCGCCGCCGACACCCGTAGCGCTGTTGTCTCTGATGATCAGGTTTCTCAGCAAAGGAGAAGCAGTCCTGTTGTAGATCCCGCCGCCTTCGGTCGCATTGCCACCTGTAATGGTGAAGCCGTCGAGCACGGCCGCATTTGTCAGCCCATTGTTGTAGTTAGAAACAACGCTGGCTCCATTGCCTTTCAGGATCGAAACATTGGCTGCGTAATTGCGGCTGGCCATTTCAGGGTTTCCTGTTACAGGAAAGCCGCCGTAGATTTTAACGCCTTCTTTCATGGAAAACGATTGACCGGAAGCTGGCTGGTATTCACCCGCAGCCACCCAGACCTCATTGCCGGATCTCGACTCCGCAATCATTGCCCGCAGATCACCACTCGCCTGATCCCAGCTGTAACCATTGCCAGTGCCGCCCGGTCTGACATAACGGATGGCGACATCCATGACCAGTTGATTTTCGTATGCGCCCATATCGATCGTACCGATGTGGATTCGGGCATTATTTGCCAGATCCTTTAAGTTGGCGGCGTCAGCGAGCAAGTCATTGTTGCCGGCATTGATGGCCGGGCTCCAAGTGAGAACAGCGAAATTGCCATTCTCTGCATCCACAAACAGCGGATCTGCATCAAAATTACCGCCACCGTCTCTGCTGATATCTGTATTCCAGTTATTGCCCGATCCGCGGCTTCCCTGAACAAGGCTGTTTTGAATAATGGAAATACCGTCCATTCCCGGACCTTCAAAATTTGCAGTGGCGCCCGCCACTTTGTTACCCCAGATGATACAGTTTCTTGTACTCAGATTGCTGCGCTCTACATAAACGCCGCCACTAGTACGATAGCTGGCCGTATTGGCTGCGATGGTAACATTGACAAGCACCGGGTCGCCGGTATTCAGTACATGAAACCCGCCCCCGCCAGTACCTGCTATATTGGCTGTAATCAGGGAGTTTTCCAGCCGAAATTTTTCTGAATTAAATTGTACCGATATTCCGCCGCCGACACCCGTAGCGCTGTTGTCTCTGATGATCAGGTTTCTCAGCAAAGGAGAAGCAGTCCTGTTGTAGATCCCGCCGCCTTCGGCCGCATTGCCACCTGTAATGGTGAAGCCGTCGAGCACGGCCGCATTTGTCAGCCCATTGTTGTAGTTAGAAACAACGCTGGCTCCATTGCCTTTCAGGATCGTAACATTGGCTGCGTAATTGCGGCTGGCCATTTCAGGGTTTCCTGTTACAGGAAAGCCGCCGTAGATCTTAACGCCTTCTTTCATGGAAAACGACTGGCCGGAAACTGGCTGATATTCACCTGCCGCTACCCAGACCTCATTGCCGGATCTCGACTCCGCAATCATTGCCTGCAGATCACCACTCGCCTGATCCCAGCTGTAACCACTGCCAATGCCGCCCTGTCTGACATAACGGACAGAGGCATCGATAACCTGCTGATTTTCGTATGAACCTATGTCAATCATTCCACCGAATACGCGTGTGTTATTTGCCAGGTCTTTCAGGGTTTCTGCATCAGCAAGCAAGCTGGTATTTCCGGCGTTAACCGCGGCACTTTGAGATGCGATTTGGAAATTGCCATTCTCTGCATCCGCAAACATTGGGTCTGCGTCAATATTACCGCCACCGTCTCTGCTGATATCTGTATTCCAGTTACTTCCTGAGCCGCGGCTACCCTGGACAAGGCTGTTTTGAATGATGGAAATGCCGTCCATTCCCGGACCTTCAAAATTTGCGATGGCGCCTGCAACCTTATTGCCCCAGATGATACAGTTTTTGGTACTCAAATTACTGCGCTCTACATAAACGCCGCCACTATTACGATAGCTGGCCGTATTGGCTGCGATGGTCACATTGACAAGCACCGGATCGCCGGTATTCAGTACATGAAACCCGCCACCGCCACCACCTGCTGAATTGGCTGTAATCAGGGAGTTTTCCAGCCGAAATTTCTCTGCATTAAGTTGCACTGATATACCTCCGCCGACGCCCGTCGCACTGTTGTCTTTGATGATCAGGTTCCTTAGCAGGGGAGAAGCAGTTCTGTTGTAAATCCCGCCTCCTTCGGTCGCGTTACCGCCGGTGATGGTAAAACCGTCGAGTACGGCCGCATTGGTCAAACCGTTATTGTAGTTGGAAACCACGCTGGCTCCATTGCCTTTCAGGATCGTAACATTGGCAGCGTAATTGCGGCTGGCCATTTCAGGCTTTCCTGTTACAGGAAAGCCGCCGTAGATTTTAACGCCTTCTTTCATGGAAAACGATTGACCGGAAGCTGGCTGGTATTCACCCGCAGCCACCCAGACCTCATTGCCGCTTACAGATTCATTAATCATCGCCTGCAAGTCCCCACTGGCCGTTTCCCAGGTATACCCTTTCCCTCCTGCACCCATCCTGACATACCGTATCCGGATATCAGCAGATTGAAAATATTCGTAGGCACCGATGTCCACTCGCTCGTCGGTAACCCTTGGATTGTTAGCCAGATCAATCTGACTAATAATATTGGATACATAGGCGTTTTCACCAGCATTTCTGGCAGGGCTGGATGCTTGGATGTGCAGCCCGTCGTCGTTTGTTCCGAAAATGTTATCTGCCCCCGCCGGATTTGCAACATTGATAAAAAGGGGATCCTGGTCCAACAGGCAATTTGTTCTGACGGTAGGATCATAGCTCAAGCGGTCCAGGTAAGTTGCGGTATTTTGAATGATGCAGTTTCTAAAGGTAGGTTGCGCACCCTGACCTATATAAATACCGCCCATTCCGGAAGGTGAGTTGTTGTTATAAACTGTGCAGTTGATAAATTCGGAATAACTGTCGCTATACTCATATATACCTGTGCCCTGGGAGCCGCTATTGTTAAAAATCAAGCAATTATAGAACTTAGGTGAGGAGGAATTACTAGCGGAAACGGCTCCACCCCAAAAACCGTCATTCTCTGTGAAAACACTATTATATATGACTGGGGATGAATGCTGATTATAGATCCCGCCGCCGGACTGCGAGACTTCCGTGCTGTTTTTTGTAAAAATGCAATTTGCAATAAAAGGGGAAGCGTAGTTGTTGTACATTCCACCACCCTCCACATTGCTGCCACCGGTAATAGTAAAACCATCAATAACCGCAGCAGTGGTCAGGCCATTGTTATTATTGGTTATTACCCTGCTATTATTTCCCTTTAAAATGCTTTTATAGCGATCCGGTGAAATGTTCCTTTGCACCAAACTTGTTTCAGTTCCTGAAAAACCACCCAAGATTTTAACCCTTTCCTTCATTGAAAAAGACTGTCCCGAAGCAGGCTGGTATTCACCCTGAGCCACCCAAACCTGATCGCCGGCTGATGACATATTTATAGTCGTTTGCAAGTCGTTGCTTGCCAGGTCCCAACTGCTTCCGTTGCCGCTGCCATTTTGTTTTACGTAGCGGATCGTCTGGGCGTTTGCGCTATATGCAAGCGTCAGTGCAATCAGCGCCACGGTAATGAATTGCTTGAGCCGGGCACTGAAATACACCGGTATTGTAAAGGTTTTCATAACTGATTTATATACGTAAATGAGATTCTGTGTATCGCTTACAGCGGTTACCATAAGATGTAGGGAGACTTAGTATTTATTGGCCACAAGCTTAAACTGCACATCAATGCCTGGCCTGACGTACATGCCATTCGCGACGTTTTCATCGCTGGCGTAGGTTATACCCCAAAGTTTACGGTCAATGCTTGTGTCGCCGGTAACTTCAAGTCTGTCACCCGTGGCATTTATTTTTACCGCGAAACTTACCGGGTTGGTTTTACCGAGTATTGTCAGCTCACCTGCGGCCAGAGAAATACCGGGCAGGTCCGGATTGGGCGTAAGGGATTTAATCTGAAAGCTGACTTCCGGATAGGCGGCCATATGGAAAAAGTCCGGGCTTTGCAGATGGCGAACCAGCTGATGTTTTAGCTCGTCGGTTGGCAGATTGATATTGATCAAAGAAGATACCGGCATATTAATCCGGCCGCCTGTGACCTTGCCTTTTTCATTGGCGAATAGCACGCCTGCTACTTTAATGGTCCCGTTGTTGCCACTGCCATCTTTCAAATAGCCCTTCCATTCCAATGCAGATGCCACCCCGTTCACGACGTAACGCTGTGATTTTTCATTGTCATCACAAGCTGATAGTAACAGGCAAATTATCAGCGGAGATAAACATATACTACAGATAAATGATAAATAGTTTTTCACAAGCTTTTCAATTTCAGCAGGTTATTTTCTGCTGCAAAATTGGCAAATCTTAAAAACCAGGGCTATAAGCCATGTTGCAAACACTATAATTGATGTTGCATCATGTAAAAGGTTATGGAGAATTCTGTGTCGCGCATCTCTGAATGTCAAATGACCTCCTGCTATATAGTTGATTAAACAAACTTGAAAGCAGCATGAATAAACATATTTGAAAAGATATATGACCATGACAGGCGAAATACTAGCCAGATGATAGGGGCGCTGAGTTTAACAATCCTTCATTGATTAAGTAATTTACGAGACGCTTCACATACGAAGCAATGGTTTTCAACAAGGTTGGGTTTCCTGGCAGGTAGTCTAAGCGTTCTGATTCCGGAACTTAATCCAGTTATTTGGAAGCAATTTATAAAGCTCTTTATGCTTATGTGATTGGATCCTTTCAAAGACATCTTTCAGCCATTCTTTTTCATCAATGCCGTTTTTCTTGCACGTAGCCATAAATGAATACATGGCAGCTGTCATTTCGGCTGCCTGGTGAGAGCCGGCGAACAAAAATGCATTTCTTCCGATTGCCAGGGTCCTGATTACATTTTCGGCCAAGTTATTATCAATCTCAATTTGTCCATGCAATGCATACGCGCTCAGCCCTTCCCAGCGTGGTAAGGAGTAAGCTATGCTTGACCGAGTGGAATTTTAGGCGGCCGCCGCGCGGGATTACCTGCGGAAGCTGCTGGGTCATCCACTCTTTTAATTCCAAAAGAACCGGGACCGATTCTTCCTGTCTTAACTTGGTTTTCTCTTCCCAATTCAGTCGATCTTCCCGCATCTGCTTTTCAAGCGCGTACAGTAACTGCATACGTTCGAGCACATACGTAGCCTTTTGGTGGTCGTATTTAAGAGCGTCTACGAATTTTCGAAGGGCATGGGCGATGCGCAGTAGACCAAAAGGATATCTGGATGGTTACCAAAGAGCTTTTAATAGACGGCGTACCCGTCGACCTGCAATATACCGGCGTAACCTTCCAGCATCTGTTTAGGCCCACTTTGATCACGGCCTTTCCGGTAATCAAACAGCGTCAGCTTATCACAGGGGGCATTATATCTCCACATGAAGCCTTGATGGATCCCATTTTTATAGTCTCTATCAAGCACTTTTAGAGGCGACTCATCGGCTTGTAAATACTTCTGATTGAGGACCAGCAGTTTTAAGAGCTCCCATAAAGGAATCAGATGGTGCCATCCCTTCATAATCCAATCGGAAGCTGTGAAAGCCGGAATATTTACACCCAATCGTCTGTACTTATCAATCTGCCGGTGAAGCGGAAGACCAAAAACGTACTTGTCAACAACCATTTGAGCGATGACTGCTTCCGAAGGAATGCCTTTATCAATGACACGGTCTGGAAGTGATGCGGTTATAATGCCCTCACCATTGGCACGGGCATATTTGTAACGGATATAACGCTTCACAAAAAACTCAGCAGGAATAAGGTCTAACACCTCAGTGACCTCTTCTCCGATGATGTTTCAGCCGGTAACGTCTTCGGTGGGTTCAATGATGATGATCTCACGGCGCAGGTTCTCAGGAAGCAGCATTCTTCCCGTTCCCTTTCCACGTTTTTTAGCGGAGCTTTTTCCTTTACAACGTCTGCGGCTTGCTGTGAAAGTTCTTCTTGTTGCTGCTGGTCGGTTCCTAGCTCAAAGAGATCAATCTGGTTTGCATCCGTGTGGACACCTGCCAGTTTTTCATTCTTTTTGCCGAATATATACCGCTTGTATTTATCAAGCTCAAAGTTCAGGGCCTGGATCTGTTCATCCTTTTCAGCGACTACCTTCCGATGAGCATCAAGTGCTTGTTCGTAGAGTAATTTATAGTCCGTCGCTGTATCTTCCATAACCCGAAGATACGGCCAAAAAACAGCCAAATCAAGCTTTTAAGGGGCTTTTTAGGTGAATCTCCTTCTTATTTTGTGACCTGATTTGCATGCTGATACCGCTTTCTGAGGCGAACCGAATCCAGCATTACGCCCTGCAAAAGAAGTGTCAGTTGCGGGGTCGCCCGGCGATGGCTGGTGATGGCTATATTTTCTGACTTCGGCCATTCAAAAGTGCCTTGTTCCAGCTTTTTAACATACATAGCAAAGCCATCCCGATCCCACTGAAGCAGACGAATCTGGTTAAGCCGTTTGCCCAGAAAAACGAAAACATCACCGCTCGATGGGTCAAAGCCCAATTCATTTCGGACCAAGCCAGCCAAACTGTATATTCCAAAACGCATGTCCGTCGGGCTCCGGTACAGAAAGTACCGGCAGCTGTGAGATAAAGCCAGCATATTAAAATACAAGCTTCCTGATAAAGGATGCATCAAGAAAACCGAATAGCTCTATACGCGCGCCCGACGGAAAGGTGATTGCTGCCAGCGCTTGTTGGGATTGTTCAATAGCCTCAGGCTCTTCACCTGGGATTTGGCTGAAACCACGAGCCGGTACCACAGCAGTTGAATTCCTGGTGCCGAACTTCTTTACCCAATAATTGAATTTATGGTATCCAA
Source organism: Dyadobacter crusticola DSM 16708 (assembly GCF_000701505.1). Classification (GTDB taxonomy): domain Bacteria; phylum Bacteroidota; class Bacteroidia; order Cytophagales; family Spirosomataceae; genus Dyadobacter; species Dyadobacter crusticola. Next base: position 46,690 of record NZ_JNJB01000022.1, read on the forward strand.
TACCATTTTGATTGCAAAAAGCCTGTTTGCTAATGCCTTGCGTCTGCCATTGACCGTATAGCTTACGCATTTTTTCAGTCTCATTTTTCATGAAACAAGTTTACAAACTATACTAATATGCTAAAAGATGGTTCTATCGGACGGATCCGAATCGCCAGGCAATACACCTTTATTGGAGCCGTATAAGAACAAAAGGTGATTAGCTGTTCACATTTGAAGGATGTCATATGCGACTTTAATGGGCAAGGACAATCTAGCCCTTTTTTTCCGTGCAGGCCGCAACACTGAAGTATCCAAGTTTTGCACCAATCTTATTTAGCATGAACTGTAATATCTCTTCATACGAGTGTTATCTCTCGTGGACAGTTTGTCCTGCTTCATAAATGAAACGAAGCTGTCAAAATTCGTTTTTTGTGAAGAGGGGTAATGCATTGGTATTTGTACACATACATACGACCGTACGCATGTGCACAATTTTGTGTTATATAGATTTTGTCTATTGTTTCTTGCGGCCAGGAAATCGAATGAATGCCGCTCTTTGCTGTGCTTAGTACTTAGTTGTTGCAATTACCGTGGAGATCGCGGCTGCAAGCTCCTGCGGTTTAGACTGCTTGCTAATATATGCATTGGCTCCTGCCTGCAGGATGGCGTCTGCATAAACGTCTTTCGGGAAGGTCGAATAGATGAGTATGGGTAGATTTGGCTGAGTTTTGCGAAGCAACTGCATTTGCTGTTTGTATGTGTCAGAGTCTGCACCGATGTCTGTAATTATCAAATCCAGCTTGTTTGTAGATAAAATCGCCGCAGCGTCTTCAGGATTGGCAGCTTCGTGCAAAAAGTAGTCGGTCGATACTTCCGACATAAGAAACCGCATACCAATCCTTAGTAAAGTTTGTGAATCGATAAATAGTATGTTCATCACATGATTATTAAAGTTAAGATTATGTCGTCGGTGAATCAGGACAATCTGCCCAGGTGACGGAAGTATGTTTCGTCGCTGTCATCGGCTTAGCTCTTTGATATGATGGCTTTTGAGCCATCGCCGAAAGTGGGTTGCATTATCTGGTCTGTGATGTACAATTTTTCCATTTGTCAGTAAGATCACAAATCCGTCTGCGGTCTCAAGAAAACGTACCAGTTCCGCAGCAGAAGCAATAAAGCCATGATAGTTTTGCTCAGTACCGGGCTTCTTTTTGAAGTGGATAGATATCATACCTGAGATTACTGGAGTGCCTATGCTTAGAAGAAAATGAAAATTCATTTAAGCCCGATCTCTCGCAACCGGTTGGCTGTTCAGCCATGATCAATGTATGCATTAAGTGATAAAAATAGTCCGGCAGAGAATTTCCCTGCCGGACTGGTAAACGTTACCTGGTAACGGCTACTTTGTGTGTGCTGATAGTGCCGTCAAACAGGATCAGGGTAATCGTGTAAATTCCTTGCTGGAGCTTTGTGACGTCGATGCCTTCGGCTGACACTTTCTGGCTCTGATGGATTTTTACGCCTGATTTATTATACATAACGAGCTGCTTGACCTGATCGAAGTTGCGTACCATAAGCCTGTCACTAACCGGATTAGGGTAGGTGGCCAGAACAAGACCTGGTTCCAGGTAAGCAGACCGGATGCCGCTATAGGAGAACGTCAGATCTTTATCGATCATTTTCAAACGGTAGTAGTTGTTACCGCCAGCTGGATTTACATCCTTGAAGGTGTACTCAACCGCACTAGCGCTTTCGCCTTGCGCCACCACCGAACCGATCGTTTCCCATTGCTTACCAGAAAGGCTACGCTGGATTTCGAAACGGTCACTGTTTGATTCAGCCGTCGTCTTCCAGGTCAGTACTGCAACTTTCTCAACTGCTTTTGCATCGAAGCTTACCAATGTCACTGGTAG
>NZ_JNJB01000023.1 GCF_000701505.1 Dyadobacter crusticola DSM 16708
TTTCTACTTGAATAAATATTGCTCATATAGCCAAATACGAGCACTTTTAACAGCATCTGGGGATGGTAACTTGCCGGACCGGTCAGGTAGTAGGCGGCATTGAGCGGCTCTAAATTGATCTTATTGATCACATCGTTGACCACCCGGACAACGTGCCCTTTGGGGACAAGATCTTCTAAACTTGGAGGAAGCAGCATCAACTGATGCTGGTGATAAGGCTTGAAATTAGGCTGTCGGCGACCCATTTTTCTTTGGTTTGCTTATAACTAAAGATAATCAATCCAGAAAAATTACCCAAACCTCTAAAATGAAAAAAGACTGCCTCATTTGAGACAGCCTCTTTTTTATTGCCTTTAAAGTAGCTCAACTGCGCAGTTGGCGATTCTTCCCAAGAAAAATCTTATGTTTGAACCTCCGGTTTGACATCCATCAGAAATGTTTATCTATGACTAACTCTACGTGGCTTAATAGCGCTGACAATCGTCTGAAGCTGCTGATTCTCGCGTTTACGATTCTCCTCCTTCCATTCGTAGCACTATCATTTTTCACTTTCCCGACGACCGACGATTATTGTCACACGTTGACAGTCAATGAAATGGGCTACTGGGCTTATCAAAAGCATTATTGGCTTACCTGGTCGGGACGCTACATCGGAACGCTCATTTCTGCGACGCAGCCGCTTACCTACGGCTCTTACTTTGGCTACAAAGTCGCTCCTGCCATTCTGCTTCTGATCTATGTGCATGCTTTTATCACATTTGCCAAAGCATTATCAGCAAATAAATTGCCTATCTGGCAAACTGCCTTGCTCGCATTCTTACTGTTGTTTGTTTTTATCGCCGAAATGCCGTCTGTTCCAGGGTATATCTATTGGTATACCGGCTACTATTACACGATCGCCGACATTAGCACACTTTACCTTTTGGCTTACTTCTTCCGACAGTTCCCGGCTATTAAAACCCAGAATATAATTGTGCTGTCGCTAGGCCTCATTTTACTGATCGGAATGAATGAGTATACGTTGGTCTGGCTGGTGATTCTCTGCGGCTCGTTATTCTTTTTCAAAAGTATAATTGACAAGAAAATACATTTCAAATACCTGGTCCTCTCCCTTGTCTCATTGACTTTTGGCGTATTGTCTGTGACAGCGCCGGGCAATGCAGCCCGGGCGGAATCGGGGCTTTATCCTACTCCATTGAAGTACAATCTGCTTTTTTCTTTGAGAAGCAGCTTCACTTGGGAGTTTCATAATCTATCGAAAATGGCCCCGGCTTTGTGTGTGCTGACACTTGTCCTGATCCCGATTGCCTGCATGCTGTATACTTCACGAAAGTCTGGTGAATTCAGCTTCTTTTTTGTACATCCCGCATTCTCCCTACTGGTTTTTGCAATAGCTCTTTACCTGAGCTACTTTCCATCCTACTGGTCTATCGCTGAGCCTCCTAACCTTCGCGGACAATGCGTGATCAACTTCTGGACGCTGATTGGCTGGACTTTCAATGTATTCGTCATAATATTCTGGTTATTGGAAAAAGAGCGCATCAAGCCCATATTGAGCCTGGGTGTGTTGAGCTGGGTTGTCGCTTTTTACTTTTTCAGCTTATACCTGAGCAATTTCAATTATCGCTCTGCCTGGTCGGACCTGCTTACTGGTCGTGCTGCCCGTTACAACAAAGAAATGATCGCCCGTACAGAGCTGGTGCTCAGCACAAAAGAGCAACAGGTAACTATACCAAAATTGAAGAACATGCCGTACACAATTCTCAATGTGACGCCAGACTGGGATCCTGCGTGGGCATCAGTGGAAGTTAATAACGGTTGTGCCGAATGGTATTTCAAGAAAAAGTTTTTCTATAAGTAATTTTTTATCTACCTTTGCAAGCCAAAATTACGGATAGACAGAGATTTATATCGCAATAATTTGATACTGAGATGAAACGTACCTTTCAACCATCGAATCGCAAGAGGAGAAATAAGCACGGATTCCGTGAAAGAATGTCCACTGCAAACGGACGTAAAGTGATTGCTGGCCGCCGTAAAAAGGGCCGTTGGAAACTGACCGTTTCTGACGAAAAACGCCACAAGCAATAATCAGGGTTTGATTGGTCTGAGTTTAGGGCGATAATCCGGGACGTAAAGTTCGGGAAGCGAAGTCTTTCATAGTCTGATAAATTTGACCATAATCAAGTTTATCAGACATTTTTTTATTAGAAGACTTGAAACAAACATTTGGTAAAAATGAGCGTTTGTGCAGCCCCCGTATAATCGGCAGGCTTTTCAAAAAGGGTAGTTCGGAGGTCCACACGTTCTACCTTTTTCCTTTTAGGGTGCTTTATATGAATGCCCCCGTCTCCCCTCCCCAAGTCCTCTTTTCAGTCTCGAAGAGAAATTTTAAAAAGGCTGTCGACCGAAATCTGATCAGGCGGCGCTGCCGCGAAGCTTACCGGCTTAACAAGCATTCACTGGTTACATTAACCACTGAGTCAAAACCTTCCTACATTGCTTTTTTATATCTTGCAAAAGAAATAGTGTCCTACGACGTTATTGAATCGGCTATGAAGCAATCGCTCACCAAACTGGAAAAATTGCCGGCCTCACCCAAAAGTCCATCCTAATTCCTGAACATAGATGAAAAAGTATTTCCGCTCCATGTTGCTGGCTCTGCCCGTAGTTGGCGGCCTGGCATTTGTGTCTTTCCGGCAAGACGACCGCCTGTTCGAAATAGCACGTAACCTTGATATTTATGCTACGCTTTTCAAGGAACTGAATGCGTATTATGTTGACGAAATCAATCCTAATCAGCTGATAAAGACCAGCATAGACAATATGCTGCGCTCTCTTGATCCTTATACCGTGTATTATGCGGAGGATGATATCGAGGATTATATGACCATGACGACGGGTAAATACAATGGTATTGGCGCCATCGTGAATTCCGGAGAAGGCAAACACACGGTTATGATGGTGTATGAAGATACGCCCGCTCAGAAGGCCGGACTCCAGCTGGGAGACGAGATCACCAAAATCAATGGGATCGACCTTTCTACAAGAGAGGATTTTGATACGGGGAAACTCCTGAAAGGACAGACACAAACAAATGTGACGCTGACCGTAAAGCGGTACGGAATTACAAAACCGCTTGAAATAAAGCTGAACAGAGATATCGTGAAGGTAACCAATGTACCTTATTACGGTATGCTAAACGAGAGTGTCGGCTACATTGATCTGAAAGACTTCACTGCCACCGCTTCCCGTGAGGTACGGAATGCATTTCAGGAGTTGAAAGGAAAAGGTATGAAGTCCGTTATTCTCGATTTGCGTGATAATCCGGGCGGATTACTAAATATGGCCATTGAAATTTCCAATATTTTCATTCCCAAAGGTGAAGAGATCGTTTCCACAAAAGGAAAGGTAAACGATTGGAATAAAACTTACACTGCTTACAATCCCGCACTGGATGTTGACATTCCTGTGGTGGTATTGACCAACAACCGCAGTGCATCGGCTGCGGAGATCGTTTCAGGTGTGATTCAGGATTATGACCGCGGCGTTTTGATCGGACAGAGAACTTACGGTAAAGGTTTGGTGCAGACTACCCGTGATTTGTCATTTAATACCAAAATGAAGATCACTACTGCCAAATATTACATACCGAGCGGCCGGTGCATCCAGGCAATCGATTACAGCCACCGGAATGACGATGGCAGTGTAGGCAAGATCCCAGATTCATTGATGACGGAATTCAAAACTAAAAACGGGCGCGTCGTTTTCGATGGAGGCGGTATTTTGCCTGATATTTTGACAGAAAAAGAAACCTACTCGCCGTTGGCTACTTCGTTGGGGCGCAACCGACTGTTCTTTGATTATGCGGTTAAATACCATTTTGAGCACCCTACCATTAAACCTGCCAAAGAATTCCAGCTTTCTGATACGGATTATGCGGCTTTCGTAAAATGGCTTGGCGACAAAGAATATGATTATACCACGCAGGTGGAACGTGAGCTTAGCGAGCTGGAAGCTTCGGCTAAAAAGGAGAAATCTCTGGAAGTAATCGAAGACCAGCTAAAAGCACTGAAATCTAAGCTAGGACACAGCAAAGACAATGATCTGCAGATATTCAAGCCTGAAATCAAGAGAATCCTGGAAGAAGAGATTATTAAGCATTATTACCTTGAAAAAGGAATGCGGGAAGCTTCTTTCAATAATGATAGTGAAGTAAAAGCCGCATTGGCACTTTTCAAAGAGCCTGCCCGTTACAACGAGATCCTTAAAAAGAAATAGTCAGATTCAGCCCGTCACACGACGGGCTTTCCATTTATGCTTATCCTAGCTATTGATACTTCTACGCGCGGCTGCTCCGTGTCACTTACCAATGAAACCGGAGTAGTTTCAGTTTACGAGCTTTTTACCGATAAATCGTCTTCGGCTATGCTCACTACCCTCATTGCAGGCTGTGTAGAAAATGCAGGTTACACATTAAGTGACCTGGATGCAGTGGCGGTTGCGATGGGGCCTGGCTCCTATACCGGCCTTCGCGTGGGTGTTTCTACGGCAAAGGGACTTTGTTATGCATTGGATAAACCGCTGTTAGCTATCAACACGCTTGAAGCAATGGCGCTGCAGCTCGCTCCATTTTATCCCGGCCATTTACTCTGCCCGATGATTGACGCCCGGAGAATGGAAGTTTATGCAGCTGTTTTTAACGATCAGAACGAGCCGGTACTTCCTACTCAAGCGACTATATTAGCCGAAAACTCCTTCGAAGATCTTTTACAAATAAATAAAATGGTCTTTTTTGGCGATGGTGCTGCCAAGTTTAAGTCACTCGTCGCTGACCAGCCCAATGCATTATTCCCCTCAGCAGACATTTATCCATCTTCAAAAACCATAGCGTTGCTGGCTGTAAAAGCTTTCGATGCTGGAAAGTTTGAAGATGTGGCCGCATTCGAGCCTTATTATCTCAAAGATTTTATGTCACCTGCTCCAAGAAAATCCAAAACACTTGCATAATCGCTTTTGTAAAATGCAGTAAACGAACTCAAATTTTTTCGTGTTGGTTTTTTATCAAAATACAAACCGAAATGGAAGCCGAAGAGATCGTAAATCGCGTAGCAACAAGTGGGATTGTTTCGCTCGACCTGGAAGAACTGTATCAGCCCGGAGAGCGTGTCCTCTATGATATCAAAGACAATCTGTGGCAGGGGATGATTTTGCGGGAAAAAGATCTTCGCGAATTCCTGAAAGCACATGATTGGTCGCAGTATACAGGCAAGCACGTTGCAATTATTTGTTCGGAAGACGCGATCGTGCCCACCTGGGCTTATATGTTGCTGGCTGTGCACCTTGAACCTTACGCACAAAGCGTGGTTTTTGGAGATTTGGCCGCATTGGAGGCTACACTGTTTAGCAATGCTATTCAAAAGCTTGACATTGATTCTTTCGCAGGTAAAAGAGTAGTTGTAAAAGGCTGCAGCAAAGTAGAGGTGCCGGTAAGTGCCTACGTGGAAATCAGTCGCCTGCTGAAACCTGTCGTGCAAAGCCTGATGTTTGGCGAGCCTTGCAGTACCGTACCGCTCTATAAAAAACCTAAATCTTCCGTTTCAGCTTCCACAGACTGATCTACGTCTTCTTTCAACAACCGGAAAGTCATTCGGTGGTATGCACAGGGTCCATGTAAGCCGATTGCCTTGCGGTGGTGAATGGTGGGATAACCCACATTGTGTTCCCAGCCGTAGAATGGAAATTGTGCAGCAAGGTTTTCCATCAATGCATCCCGGTAATTTTTGGCAAGAACCGATGCCGCTGCAATGGACAGGTAATGCGCGTCGCCTTTGATAATGCAGGTATGCGGGATCATTGGATAAGGCGTAAACCTGTTTCCGTCAACGAGCAAATGCTCTGGCTTCATAGTCAGCTTATCAACTGCGCGATGCATTGCCAGGAAGCTTGCTTTCAGGATATTGATTTTATCGATTTCCAGATTGTCCACCTCAGCCACAGCCCACGCCAATGCTTCTCTGATAATTTCTTTTTCAAGTTCCAGGCGCTGTACCTTGGTCAACTGCTTGGAGTCGTTGAGAAATGAGTGCTTGTAGTCCCGCGGCAGGATAACCGCAGCCGCAACAACTGGTCCGGCCAGACAGCCTCTTCCTACCTCATCCAGGCCGGCTTCAATTGCTTCTATATTGTAAAAAGGTTTGAGCATTAATCTTCGAGGATATTGGCCATGAATGTGCTTTTGGTGCCGATAGCTGCAAGCAGGAAAAGCACTGCCCAATAAAGATATATTCTGTAAAAATCCTTGACATCCCGCGACAGCATATCACGGGATTTGACCTTTTCGAGCTGGTCTATCTGTTTAAACACCATTTCCAATCCCGAATTGTCCGTAGCACGAAAATACTTCCCATTGCCCAAACCTGCAATATTTTGAAGCTGCCCTTCATCTATTAATGCAGTACTCGCGGTACTATCCGAGCGCGGTGCCTTTTTCAGGCGACCAACTGAAATCGTGTACACTTTAACGCCAAATGCATTAGCCAGCTGCGCAGAGGTAGTCGGATCCAGATTCCCAGAGGTATTATCGCCGTCGCTGATCAGGATCGCGACCTTACTTTCGCCCGGCATTTCACGCATTCTGTTCACTGCTACCGCCAAAGCACTACCTATGGCTGTTCCGGGAGTAGGGACCATCTTAGGGTTAATTTCATCTAAAAAACCATAAAGGAGTTCATAGTCGGTTGTAAGCGGACAAAGTGAAACTGCCTCACCTGCAAATATGATCAGCCCTATCCTGTCCTGTAATCTGCCTCTGATGAAGTTCCGCGCCACTCTTTTGGCGGCTTCCAGGCGGTTTGGATTCAGATCTTTTTCCATCATCGAATCGGATATATCCAGCAAAAGCATAATATCGATTCCTTCTGAATATTGGTCTGTTCGCTCCGTAACAACCTGCGGCCGTGCCAAAGCCATGAGAATGAGAGACACTGCCAATCCGACACAAAGCGGCTGCACGAAGCGCAGCAGAGTCAGCAAATTAGCAGTACCGCTTACCGGTGTATGGGTGATTGTAAGCCGCTGTTTATGGTTACGGTGCAATGCATTCCGAAGCCAGAAAAGGATTGGAATAAATGGGATCAGATATAAAAAGTATGGATACACCCACTCGTACGACTTGAACATGTCGTAAGTAAACCAGCGAAGTGAAAACCATGCATCCATTCCTTTGATCAGCTGACCGGACTATCCAGTATAAATTTCCTTTTATTGCGATAAAGCCGGGTAGCTCCTGTTTTTAAAACTTCGAGATATACGTCCATATTCTTGGACTTCCCCTGGCCGCCGTACACGATCCCGTCCATGTTCCTCAATGCATCCGCAAGTGCATCGTCGGGCATATTGTCCATGATTTCGCGGGTTGTATAAGTTGCAAAAGGCTTTTTCTCCAATCTTTCGAGATAGTTTTTCCAAACAATGATCGCTTTCTCCGCATCCTTTATATTGTTCTTATCCCGGGCATTGCGCATTAACCTGTTAAAAGATCTTACATATTCCAAATGCCGCCTCTGCAACTTAATGAGCTGCCATTGCTTATAAATATCCTGTCCAAAAACCCAATAAATACTGCCCGACACGCCAATAACCAGGGCGACAGTACCAATCAGAATGGAGAAGTTGAACTCACTGCTCAATGGAAGCAGGTCCGTCTCCGGCTTCAAAACAGGCTTTTCGGTAGACTTAACCAAATTGCTGCTGATTAAAAACACAGAGTCTGGTGCTGTGAAAACAGAAGTGCAATCTTTGGTACGAAAAACAAAAACTGGCAGGCGCAATGTTTGTTTGGGAGCTACGTCAAAAGATATAAGCTGGTAAACCGCGCTGTCGAGCGTTCCCTTTTCGTCGGTATTGGACACGAAAATCCGCTTTGATACAATTTCAAACGGAGAGAAGTTATACGCCGAATCGGGAAAGAAAATTTCGGTACCTGGCTGGTGGCGCACACTCAATGCGAAATATACCGGCTTGCCTACTTCAATGCTGTCAGTTAGGAAAACGCCGGAAGGTTTTATTTTCTGCGCAAATGCATGGGCACATAAAAAGAGGATCAGCAACAAACTGCCGGTCATCTTTTTTACAAAAAACAAAGAAAACACTCTTCCCATTCTATTACTGCGACGCACTGCTTTTGGTATAACGCCTTACTTTAAACATATGGATAAGCGCAGGTACATAATCTTCCTGGGTGTTGATAGAAATGTAGTCTGCGCGGTTCTGGTGGCACAGCCTCCTCAGCTCCGAGCTTCTCTGATCAAAGCGGCTCGACATATCTTCCCGGTATTGTTTTGAAGAAGTGTTTACCCAAACAGTACTTTGCGTTTCGGCATCGTACAATGGAATAATACCCAAACCAGGCAGGTTAATTTCCCGTGAATCGTATAAATGAATTACGATCAGATCGTGTTTGCGGGCGAGCGCTTTGAGGTTGTGGTGGTAATTGCTGTCAATAAAATCGGAAATCAGAAAGATCAGGCTGCGTCGTTTAAGCACATTCAAAGTGACCAGGATCGCCTCGCCAATGTTGGTCCGGGTAGATTCAGGTACCAGCTTGTACAGTTCGGAAATCACCGTGTACCCGTGCTTCATTCCATCGGAGGGGCGGATGTATCTTTCGTTACGGTCGGAAAAACAGAGCAGTCCCACGCGCGTTGCTTCCTGTATTGCCGACAATGCCAAAACCCCGCAGATCTCCTTTGCAATATCAATTTTAAGCCTTTTGGCCTCTCCCACGTGCTGCGACGCACTTACGTCGAGCATGAAAAAGGCGGTTTGCTCTTTATCTTCCTTGAATATCTTGATAAAGGTACCGTGTCCTTTTGCCGAAGTATTCCAGTCGATCGCCCGCACATCGTCGCCGTATTGGTACAGCCGCAGGTCATCGAATTCCAGACCTGAGCCTTTAAAAACCGAGTGAAAGTTGCCGTGACGCTCGCTGGTTACAGCTTTGCGCATGCGGATTTCGTATTTCCGCAGCTTTCCCAAAAACTGTTCAAACATAAGTTTTGCAAAAAAATTATCACCTTTGTCACCAGTCCTATCTAAACAAAGATAGGGATTTTGATAGTGATGCTGCTTTAAGCCATGAATATACCAATGCGGTTCGCTTCTTTCATATTGTTGTTCCTGCTGCTGTCCGGCTGTTCCGAGGAGGAGAAGCCGCCACAAGATACATTGTCGGAGGAAAAGATGGCCGCTATCCTGACTGACATTCACGTTGCCGAGTCCCGGGTGAACCGCCTGAACCTGCGGTCGCTGGATTCTTCACTAATGATCTTCAACCACTTGAAGGCAGATATCTGGAAGAAACACAAGGTGGATACGCTGACATATTCCAAAAGTTATTCTTACTATATGTCCCACCCCCAGCTCATGACGCGCATTTATGAAAAAGTGAATAAGAAAATTGAGATTAGGGAGAAAAATAACAATATTAAGCTCTGAACTATTCATTCCTCTCTGAATCACCCATTTAACCAAACACAACCCCATCCCGTGAATAATTGTATTGTTGTAATCCCAACCTACAACGAGATTGAAAATGTTGAAGCAATCATCCGGAAAGTATTCAGCCTGGCGCATCCTTTTGACCTGCTGATCATTGACGACGGTTCCCCGGACGGTACTGCGGATGTGGTTAAAAAATTGATGAACGAATATCCGGGGCTGCATATCGTGGAGCGCAAAGGCAAGCTGGGACTGGGCACTGCTTACATTCACGGGTTCAAATGGGCGCTGGACAGAGGATATGAATATATTTTTGAAATGGATGCCGACTTCTCTCATCCTCCCGAAGATCTGATTAAGCTATACAGAGCCTGCGCAGTCGAAGGTCACGATGTAGCGATCGGATCGCGTTACATTACGGGTGTGAATGTTGTTAACTGGCCCATTAACAGGGTGTTAATGTCGTATTTCGCCGGTACTTATGTAAGAACGATCACCGGAATGAAGATCATGGACCCTACTGCCGGCTTTATCTGCTATACAGCGAAGGTACTGCGGGCGATTAACCTTGATAATATCAGGTTCATCGGCTACGCTTTCCAGATCGAAATGAAATTTAATTCCTGGAAGTATGGATTCAGCATTGTAGAGGTACCTATCATTTTTACAGATCGTACCAAAGGCGCTTCCAAAATGTCACGCGGAATATTTAAAGAGGCTGTCCTCGGCGTGATCAGCCTCAAAATCAATAGCTACTTCAAAAGGTACATCGTCAAGCATTAAGCTCCGAAATCGCGAGCCAGCTCATTAATCCGGTTGATATTTCCAATGCGCTTTCGTCAATGTCGAAAGTTGGTGTGTGCACTCCTGAAACAATGCCGCGCGCTTCATTGCGCGTTCCGAGGCGGTAAAAGCACGAATCGACTACCTGTGAGTAGAATGCAAAATCCTCTCCTGCCATCCAGAGATCCAGGTCAATTACATTTTCGGCACCCACGTACCCCGTAGCAGCAGTGCGAACGCGCCGGGTGAGTTCGGGATGGTTTTTCAGGAATGGATAACCTTTGACGATTTCAAAATCGCAGCTTCCGCCCATTGCTTCGGCGATGTTTTCAGCCATTTTCTTCATTCTCCGCAGCCCGTCTTCACGCCATTCTTCATCCATGCACCGCCACGTTCCCTGGATAGTCACTTCGTTTGGAATTACATTCGTTACCCCGTCTGCAATAAACCTTCCAAATGAAAGTACCGCAGGATTTGCAGGGTTTCTGTTGCGGCTGATGATCTGCTGCAATGCAACTATAATGTGCGATGCCATTAAAACCGGATCGATCAGCTGGTGAGGTGCAGCTGCGTGGCCGCCTTTTCCTTTTACCGTCAGATATAATTCGTCGGTACTCGCCATGTACATTCCTTCCCGGAAACCGATTTTGCCTACCGGAATATTGGGAGCTACATGCTGCCCGACCATACTGGCAGGTTTTGGATTTTCGAGAACCCCTTCCTTTATCATCAGCGAAGCCCCGCCCGGCGCTTTTTCCTCGGCAGGCTGGAAAACCAACTTTACAGTTCCTTCAAAATCTTCTCTGATCTGGTTCAAAATCCGCGCAGTACCTAGTAACGAAGATGTATGTACATCGTGACCACAAGCGTGCATTACACCGGGTACCGTCGACTTATAAGGTACCTCATTCGCTTCCAGAATCGGCAATGCGTCAATATCTGCCCGCAGGCCTACCACCTTCTTCTCAGGATTTCTTCCTTCTATAAGCGCCACCACACCTGTACCAGCTATTCCCTCTTCCGGTTGCAAGCCCAATGCAGTCAGCTCAGCAGCGATGTATTTGGCTGTTTTAAATTCTTCAAAAGACAATTCCGGATTGCTATGAAGGTGCCGGCGATGAGCGATGATATCTGCTGACTGTTCTTTCGCAAGCGTTTTGATTTTTTCCAGAAGCTGAGACATAGGAACGCGGATCTTACTTTTAATGACGGTATTTGGTTACAAATCGCCCAAAGTTAAGTATAAATAGGTTGCAGTACTGATCCTGCAATACAACTCTGTCGCCCGCCCTTTTGGTAAGAAGGCGGCTAACATTGAACGTTGTATGAAGAAAAAGGGTAATTTTGACCAGACTTGAATTAATCAGCACAGCACAAAATGAATCAGAAGGAGTTTTTAGAATCGTTGGTTTGTCCGCTTACAGGAACCCCGTTAACTATATCAGAAGATCAGAAAACATTGACCAGCCAGGATGGTACGGTGTATGAAGTAGGCGACACCGGGATTGTCAATATGCTATATCCCAAAGAGCTGCTTCCTGAGGATGCACGCGAGCAATACCTGTACGATCAGGCATTTCTTCGTTACGACAAAGGTGTTTCCTGGGTTTTTGAAACCTTAAATCATTCTGATGAAGCTGCTACCAGAAAATTCTTTATTGATTTGATGGAGTTGAAGCCAGGCATGAAAGCTTTGGAAGTGGGCGCAGGAACCGGTAAGGATTCTGCATTGATCCTCGACCGCGTTCGCCCGGGCGGAACTGCTGTACTATCCGATCTTTCTCCGAATATGCTGAAACTAGCACAGGAGAAACTGAATACAGAGGACGTCAATGCGCATTACTTTCTTGGAAACGGTTCTTACCTCCCTTTTCCTGATGATACTTTCGATGCTGTTTTTCACTTTGGCGGTATTAATACATTCTCTGAGAGAAAAAAGGCTTTTGAGGAACTGACCCGCGTAGTAAGGCCGGGCGGAAAAGTTGTAGTAGGCGACGAAAGCATTGCTCCCTGGTTGAGAAATACGCCAACTTATGCCACACTTTTGAAAGCCAATCCGCTTTTCAGGGCTGAGGTTCCATTGGAAGATCTTCCTGCCAACATTGAAAATTTCAAACTGCACTACGTTTTTGGCAATGCATTCTATGTAATGGAGTTCAAAGTGACCTCAACTGCCCCGGAAGTAGATATTGATCTGCCGATACCAGGTAAGGATTTCGTAGATAACTGGCGCATCAGAGCTGAAAAGGCGGTGGACTAATCTTCACTTCTTCCATTTTACATTTCACTATCTAAGATATTACGCTTTCCATGTGGGTTAAAAAAGGAGTTATTTACAAACCTGACGGCAGCATGCCACATAGTTTGTCGCACGCACAGGTTCCATTTGCATATAAACACAAAGACTTTCTTCGCATTTATTTCTCGACCCGCGACGCCAGTACGCAGTCGCGTCCGACATTTATAGATGTGGATTATGATGACCCAAAAAAAATCCTTTACGTGCACGACAAGCCCGTACTGGAACTTGGCGGACCAGGTGAATATGACGAAACAGGCGCAATGCCAGCCTGGTTTATAGACAGGCCGAATGGAGATATCTGGCTTTACTATACCGGCTGGAACCGCACGCATAATTCCTACCGGCTTTCCATGGGACTAGCGGAGAGTCACGATGGCGGTTTGACTTTCAAGAAAAAGTTTGTCGGTCCGATTATGGATCGCAGCATTCAAAATCCGCTTTGGGCTGCGCAGCCTTCGGTGATGATCGACGAAGACGGTACCTGGCGGATGTGGTACATTTCGGGGCACAAATGCGAATGGATACATGATTATCCTGAACCCTATTATCGCGCGCAATCTGCTACTTCCAAAGACGGGATCCATTGGGAGATCAGCGACATTCCAACACTTGATTTCGACGATTTTCTGCACGCAGTAGGTCGCCCGAGTGTTTTCAAGGAAGATGGTATTTACAAAATGTATTATTCATTCCGCCACTCCCGCGATTACCGCACGGATCGTAACCAGAGTTACCGGTTAGGCTATGCAGAATCTCTGGATGGAACGAACTGGGAAAGAAAAGACCATTTGGTAGGAATTGCAAAATCAGAAAACCCCGAGGATTTCGACTATCAGATGATCGACTACGCTAATTTTTATCAGCACAACGGAAAACGTTACCTGCTGTATAATGGGAATGGCTTTGGTGCGGCGGGATTTGCTTATGCAGTCTGGGAGGATTAATCTCCTGAAAAAGACTGATCTAAGTCACTTCTGCATTGCCAAAAGAATAATAATTTTGAGCGATCATTATTACTTAAACTTCACACAAGCAATCAGAAAATGAGTACACTTCAAGAACAGTTTAACAGAGACGGGTATGTTCTTCTAAGAGATTACCTCGATAAGAACATTATCAATACAATATATACAGACGCACGCAAAATCTTCGCGACTCAGATCAAACACGTAACGGGCCGGTCAGTCGATATAGACGACCGGGATGCATTTGAGAATGCAATGTTTGAGTTTTTTGAGAAAGATTTCAATGCATTCGTCAATACCGGTAAAACAGTACAACATACATTTTCACTGCACCGTCTGGGAGTTGATCCTTTGATCGAAAACCTGTTGAAAGAAGTGGGTTTGTCTAATCCAATTATCGGCGCACGTGCTGCGATGCAGTTCAACAGCCGGTTTTTGTCAAAAGACGGAAGCAAGCACTGGAAACTGGATGCGCACCAGGATTGGCGCACAGGTCAGGGTTCTCTGGATAGTACCGTAATCTGGTTCCCGATGGTTGATGCCGGCGCCGACATTGGTGCATTGCAGGTAATTCCAGGCAGCCACACTACCGGTCTGCGGGAATCCTCGACTTCGGGTTATCAGGGCGGGATCACAGCAGAGTTGAAAGATGAAGACTTCGTACAAACCGAGTTTAAAGTAGGCGATCTCCTGATCTTCTCTGCGTTTTTGATCCACCAATCAGGAAATAACATTACCAACAACATCCGCTGGTCTGTTCAGCTGCGGTACAACAATCTCGACGAGCCTACATTCATCGAGCGCGGCTACCCGATGGCGTACATTTACAAACCCGAAACAGAGCTGGTTACACCTGATTTCCCAAGCGTAGAGCAGTTGAAGGGGGTTTTTAGTTAGATCTCAGTTGGTCAGGAACTAGTATGGATATTAAATATTTTCAGGATACAGATACGCTGCTTTTAGTTTTTAATCAAAATGAAGTGGTATCAACTGATGATTTGAATCAAAACATGCTTGTTGACCTTGATGAAAATGGAAATCCCGTTTCCTTGACTATTGAGCACGCTACCAGTGTGACGAATGTTAATGGTTTGTCCTTTCATCAAATCAATGGTCACATTGTGAAGGAGCTTGTTGCCATTTAGAATCTTACATGAAAGTATCAGTCTGCGTCCCAACATATAATCACGAAAAGTACATTGCACAGATGCTCGAAGGAGCTTTTATGCAGCAAACTGATTTTGATTTTGAAATTGTAATCGGCGACGATGCTTCTACGGATAGCACGCAAGCAATTATAAAAGAATACGATCAGAAAAAGCCCGGGCTAATCCGGGCTTTTCTGCATTCCGAGAACCAGGGTCCGAGCGAGCCGCGGGAATTTGCCGGTCGGAATAATGTACTGCAACTCGTGAAAGCTTGCAAAGGTAAATACGTGGCCATGTGCGAAGGCGATGATTACTGGACGGATCCATTGAAGTTGCAGAAGCAGGTCGACTTCCTGGACAAAAACCCGGATTTCAGCGTCTGTCATCACAATATGCGGGTTGTTTATGAAGATGGATCTCCTGAGCACTTATTTAACAAGCCGGATCAGAAATCCATTTCTGGTATTGCGGATATCCTGGAAGACAAATGGTTTTTTGCCACAGCCAGCTGGATGTACCGGAATCCTTTCCAAGATCAAGATTTTGCTGATTGGCATGCGAAAGCAGCTGCGGGTGACTGGGCTTTGATGATTCAGCTTGCTGCCAGAGGTAAGATCGGCTATCTGCCGGATGTAATGGGTGTATACCGGAAGCACAGCGCAGGCCTGAGCAATGTGCACGCACATACAAATATTCCTTTTTTACAAAACAGAAAGGAAATGTTTGAAAACGTAGACAAGTGGCTGGACTACAAGTATCACGACGTTATTTCAAAAACCATAGCGGGCTACGAAGCAAAGCTCGCAATGCGCTGAAAATTGGCAGTTCAAATTAATAATCTTTAATTTGTACTGTTTTCAACAACTGACTTTTATGAAGCTAAGCGTCGTAATACCAGCATATAATGAGGAAGAATCCATTACACACACGCTGGTATCTCTTTACAATACATTGAATAAGTACAATATCCCCCACGAAATATGCGTGACTAACGATAATTCCAAGGATGGAACGTTGCGGGTATTGGACGAGCTTTCACTTCAGATCCCCACACTGGTTTACTATACCAACCCGGGCCCGAATGGTTTTGGATACGCGGTAAGATATGGACTGGAACGCTTTAAAGGCGATTGCGTGGCCGTTTTCATGGCTGATATGTCCGATGATCCCGAAGATCTTGTGAAGTATTACAACAAAATGCTGGAAGGCGATTACGACTGCGTGTTCGGCTCCCGCTGGGACAAAGGCGGCAAAGTGATTGACTACCCGACACTGAAAAAAGTGATCAACCGCGTGGCAAACTTCATTGTTCGCATTGTAATGGGGATCAAGTACAATGATACCACCAATGCATTCAAGCTGTATAAAAGGGAAACCATCGAAGGTATCAAACCCTTTTTAGCTCCTCACTTCAATCTTACCATCGAGCTACCGCTAAAAGCAATGGTGCGCGGCTTCAACTATGCGGTTGTACCTAACAGCTGGACAAACCGGAAGTATGGCGAGTCGAAGCTCAAAATCAAGGAAATGGGAAGCAGGTACTTCTTTATATTGATGTACTGCCTCATTGAAAAGTACTTCTCTCAGGGCGATTTTATGAAGAAATCAACCGCGCCCAAAAAGGAAGTCAGCCGCTGAGGATCAGCCCCCGAGGAACAGCCGCTGATTCTCCTCGGCCACACTATTTGATCCAGTCCTGAATAAATGTGACTTTGTGGGCGATGTAGGAAATTCCAAGTCCCCAAATGATCGCGCTTAGCGACATCCACATGAATATGGAGTGTTTCGGGACGCGGAATGCTACCGCAAGGATTGGTCCGAAAAGTGGCGTGAACAATGGCGGCGTCAGAAATGCGATACCGATAATGCCAAAACGTTTCCAGATATTAACGGCAATGCGGTTGGTCCGTGTGAACTTTTTAGGCTTGGACTTTCGTCTTTTTTTAATAAATGCCTGAATCCCTCCGCCGATATACGTCAATACCAAAACAGTGAACATCATCCCAAGTGCGGAGCAAACTGCTGTTTCTATCCACGTCAATTTCAGGATTACACCGGTAATCGGGCCACCGAAGAATTTGAGTGTACTGGCAAGCGCAACAGATAAGTATTTGAGAAGGGTGGTTTTCATTTATACTTTCACCTGGATCATATCAGAAGCAAAACGCCTCGTTGCTTCATTGGTTTCAACATAGTCAGAATAGGAAGGGTTACCGATGAAGGCTATTTTGGCCAGGCTTTCGGTAATTACGTCCGAAATATCCAGAAATCCTATCCGGTCGTGTAAGAATGCATCCACAGCTATTTCATTAGCCGCATTGACGATACAAGCTGCATTCCCACCTTTTTCCAAAACCTCATAAGCAATCGCAAGATTCCGGAAAGTTTCCAGATCTGGTTTTTCGAATGTTAAAGAAGGATAACTGGCAAAATTAAATCTCGAAAAATCAGATTTTAACCGGCTGGGATAGTTCAATGCATACTGAATAGGCAGCTTCATATCCGGCAAGCCCATTTGTGCTTTGATACTACCATCTTCAAATTGCACCATTGAGTGAATAATACTCTGCGGATGCACAATCACATCGATCTGTGAAGCTTGTAAATCAAACAGCCATTTTGCTTCAATTACTTCAAGCCCCTTGTTCATCAATGTGGCGGAGTCGATGGTAATCTTCGCGCCCATTGTCCAGTTGGGGTGTTTCAATGCCAGCGCTTTGGTTACCTCTGCCAGAAACGCACGGTCTTTTCCTCTGAATGGACCACCGGAGGCAGTCAGAATAATTTTCTCTACCGGATTATTTTCCTCTCCGGCCAGGCACTGAAATATCGCAGAATGCTCTGAATCAACGGGGTAAATACTTACGTTATGCTCCTTAGCCAAAGCGGTGATGAGCTCGCCGGCTACGACCAGCGTTTCCTTATTCGCCAATGCAATCGCTTTTCCTGCTTTGATTGCGTGGATCGTGGGCAGTAACCCGGAGTAACCGACCATTGCGGTGAGTACGATGTCTACATCGTCACTTTCAACCACCGAAACCAGCGCCTCCTCCCCCTGATGAACCTTGATCGGAAATGAAGCTAATGCGGATTTTACTTTATCAATTTGATTTGCATTACATATCACCACCTCGGAAGGCAGGAATTTCACAGCTTGTTCGATCAGCAGATCGGCATTATTGCCGGCTGTAAGTACCGATACAGTAAATACGTCAGGATTGGCACTGATCACGTCGAGCGCCTGTGTTCCGATCGACCCGGTTGACCCTAAAATGGCAATTCTCTTCTTCATTCGATCTTCTTTTAAGGTCACCCCCTGTTTTTGAACTTAACCAATTCGTCTGCAATCTTTCTGTCGTTGGACAATCGCGGCACTTTATTCTGCCCGCCCAGCTTTCCATTTGCACGCATAAAATCAATAAATGCATTCTTTGGAAGTGGTACCAATTGCAGCGTCCTCAGGATACTTCCTTCGATCAGGTCTTTATAGTAAATGTTCAGCTCTGTTAGGCGCCGGTCTACATCTGCCACAAACTGCTCCATATTATTCGGCAAAGTAGCAAACTCTACCAACCATTCGTGATAAGGAAGCCCGCCTTCCTGCGGGTTCACCATCGGCGCCACTGTAAATTCCACTACCTCCACCTCCGGGTGCCGCTCCATTCCAAATTTCAGCGCTTTTTCAATCTCCTCTCCGATCACGTGCTCACCGAATGCAGATATAAAGTGTTTGATCCTTCCGGATACCAAAACTTTATAAGGGTTTGTAGAAACAAAGCGCACAGTATCTCCCAGTGAGTAGCCCCAAAGTCCTGCATTATTATTCACGATCATCGCGTAATTCTTGCCAACTTCCACTTCGCCGATTGAATATCTTGGCGGGTTTTCGTCAAAAAACTGATCAGCAGGAATAAACTCGTAGAATATGCCAGTATCCAGCAAGAGCAGCAATCCTTCTTCATGCTGCACATCCTGGTAAGCAAAAAAGCCTTCGGAGGCGGGATAGAGTTCAATAGAATCGATGGGTTTACCTATCGATTCGAAAAGTTTTGCACGATACGGTTCAAAATTAACTCCTCCATATATGAAAAGAGAAAAGTCCGGAAACACGTCCTTGATCTTCTTACCTGTTCGCTCCGTAATCCTGTCGAAATACATCTGCACCCAGGGCGGGATCCCGGATATCAGCGACATTGGCTGGTCGATCGTCTCGTCGATAATCCTTTCCAGCTTTGTCTCCCAGTCCTCAATGCAGTTGGTCTCATAACTGGGCATTTGATTTCTCCTGAGATAGCCTGGCACATGGTGGTTAGAAATACCTGACAAGCGGCCTGTCAGTACCCCGCCTGTTTCTGTCAGTACCGGGCTCCCTGACAGGAAAATAAGCTTTTTGTCTAAAAACTGCGACTTTCCTGTTTCAGCAATATACGTCAAAATGGCATTTCTCGCCGAGTCGATGTGATTGGAAATGGAGTCTTTGGAGATCGGGATATACTTTGTCCCGGAAGTTGTTCCGGAGGTTTTGGCAAAATAAAGCGGCTTGCCTGGCCAGAGGATATTCTCTGCTCCCTCTTTGACCTTGCTGATGTACCCTTTCAGGTCTTCATAATCGGAAACCGGCACTGCCTGCTTGAAGTCCGAATAGGAATGAATATCCCTGAAATAATGGTCTTTCCCAAACTCGGTAGCTGCCGCTTTAGCAACTAATTGCTGTCTCCATTTATCCTGAACCGCAATGCTTTCAGAGATCCATTGCTTCTGCTGCTGAACTATATATCGCGCCAGCGGCCGACTCAAAATTGCTTTGATTCCCATAGTAAAAACAAAGGTACGTAGTAATTGTAAATTCTGTCAAAGGGGCTAATTATGACGCTTTTTTACCCACTTTGAGGCAACTTCCTAAATTTTTTAAATGCCTTTGTTTGTGGACAATAATCTGTAATTTTGCCAACCTGAAATCAAAGTGAGCGCAAATTTTAACAAATTATATGGGATTGTTTGATTTTTTGACTAGCGATATTGCGATTGATTTAGGTACTGCCAATACTTTGATCATTCATAAAGATACAGTTGTAGTTGACGAGCCTTCTATCATTGCCATGGACAAAACCACGGGCAAAGTTCTGGCGATAGGCCACACGGCCATGCAGATGCATGAGAAGACCAACGAAAATATAAAAACAATCCGCCCACTCAAAGATGGCGTTATTGCAGATTTTACGGCGGCCGAAATGATGATCCGCGGCATGATCAAAATGATCGATACCGGCAGCCGGTTTTTTACGCCTTCGCACCGAATGGTAGTTTGTATTCCTTCGGGAATTACGGAAGTTGAAAAGCGCGCTGTAAAGGATTCTTGTGAGCATGCCGGCGCCAAGGAAGTTTACATGGTACATGAGCCAATTGCAGCTGCAATTGGCATCGGGATCGATATTACACAGCCGAATGGTGTGATGATCGTGGACATTGGTGGTGGTACTACTGAGATCGCGGTAATTGCACTTTCCGGTATTGTCTGCGAGCAGTCTGTCCGCATTGCGGGGGACGTTTTCACGCGTGATATCGTCGATTACATGCGTCGTGAGCACAATCTGCTGATCGGTGAGCGCTCTGCGGAACTGATCAAAATGGCGATCGGCTCTGCTTCGCCTGAGTTGGAAGTTCCTCTAGACGACTACCAGATCCGCGGACGCGATTTAATGACAGGTATTCCAAAGGAAATTCGCGTGACGTATAGTGAAATCGCGTATTCTCTTGACAAGTCTATTTCAAAAATTGAGGAAGGCGTCATGAAGGCGCTGGAAATCTCTCCACCTGAGCTTTCAGCCGACATTTTCAAAAACGGTATTTACCTGACAGGCGGCGGGGCTCTGATCCACGGTTTGGACAGGCGCATTGCTCAGAAAACAAAATTACCCGTTCACATTGCTGACGATCCTTTAAAGGCAGTAGTAAAAGGTACAGGAGAAGTTCTGAAAAATCTTGAACTCTACAAGCCTGTACTGATTTCTTAGGATCGGCTCGCGCATAGTTTATCAATTTGGCGCCTGGCGCCCGACGTTCAAAAAATTTATATTTTTGCGCATCGTGCGCCACACACGTATGTCGATTGATGAACTGCGCGTGAACATTTTAGCCCATGCTCCAACTTGTTGATTTCGTTATTCGAAATCGTTTTTTCCTGGTTTTCGTATTGCTGGAAGTACTCAGTGTCTGGCTCATCGTGCGCAGTAATACCTATTGGGGAGCTACTTATTTCAATACCTCCAATTACTACGTTGCCAAAACACTCGCCTTCTCCAACTCAGCCCGGGAGTTTACCAAGTTGGACGAAATCAATGCAGACCTTGCCGCTGAGAATGCGAGATTGCATGCGCTCGTTACAACTTTGAACCAGAAACAGCCCGTCGATGCTCCCGCAGGTTATATTCCTGATTCAGTATTTGCTTCAAGATACACCTACACGGTGGCAAAGGTGGTCGACAATGAGACCAATAAGCAGAACAATGTACTTACCATAGACAAAGGTACCGCCCACGGGATCAAACCGGGAATGGGCGTTATTTCGGCTACCGGCGTAGTAGGAAAAGTTCGATTCTGTTCCGAGCATTATTCCGTAATCACTTCGATCCTGCATTCACAATTTATGGTATCCAGCAAATTGGTACGCAGCAAAGAGATAGGATACGCCAAATGGCCCGGAAAGGATCCAAACTTCATTGATCTGATTGACGTATCCAAGTACACGAAGATCTTCAAGGGAGACTCTGCGGTTACCTCTGACCAAAACTCGGTGTTCCCTCCTGGCATTATGGTCGGCAAGGTGGAGAGTGTAAGCGTGCACCCGAATCAGACCTTTTACAATATCACTTTAAGGCTCTCTACAGACTTCCGAAACCTCTCTTACGTTTATGTGGTACAAAATCAACAACTTGGGGAGCAGGAAAGTCTGAAAGAACGTACTATTGAGAAACGATGAGTTTAAGAGAAGCCATACAATATTCGCTGATGATCCTGCTGTACCTTTTCCTGCAGATCTTCTTTATGCGCAATATGGTCTTGTTCAACTACGCATTTTGCTTTATCTATATCGCCGGGGTTTTGCTGCTGCCAGCTGACATTGACAGGATGTATTTGCTGCTGATTGCATTTGGGATCGGTTTTACGGTCGATGTTTTTTCAAATACATTTGGCATGCATGCCTCCGCCACAGTCCTCATCGCCTACATACGCCCTTTCCTGATCCACTTTCAAATGAAGTCAAAGGGAGCCGAGAGAGCGGAGGTCGGGATCCGCACGCAGGGCTTTGGTGCATTCATTACTTACATATTTCCGCTGGTCCTGCTGCATCACTCCGTTCTTTTCTTAATGGAGATCAATCACTTTGGAATGATCCTTTATACCCTCATCCGCATTGGTGCCAGCACCCTCCTGACTACGCTCCTCATTATATTACTGGAACTTTTTTCCAAACGCTGAATATGCCAATTTGGCACAATCCTGATTTTGGCTCGGAATTTGATGTAGCTACATTAATTGTGCGATGAGCAGAAAGGCAGTTTTCGGAAATGTTGAGTTCTGTCTTTTTATAATTTTATCGTGAAGCAGTGGCTGTTAAATAGCTTCAACGAGCCATTTGTCAAAAATAATTTGTACCGTTTGGAGCTGTTATTAATCTTTGTAAATTCAGCATTCCTATGTTAGTTGCCATGTCAGAAACGCTCACGACTAATGGATACACGGATGATCTTCGTTATGAAGTATTTAACCGCGAATTCATGCCTCATATCGACTCCATGTATAACTTCGCCTTTCGCCTTACCATGGATGAAGACGATGCAAATGACCTGGTGCAGGATACTTATTTAAAAGCTTTCCGGTTTATTTCTTCGTTTGAACAAGGTACAAATGCCAAAGCCTGGTTATTTAGGATCCTTAAAAATAGCTTCATAAACGATTACCGCAAGAAGAGCAAAGAACCCTCGAAAGTCGATTACCAGGAGGTTGAAACCACATACAATTCAGAAGAAGCTTCCGACACTACTTACACTGTCGATCTGCGTGCAGATGCAGTTCAGGAGCTGATCGGGGATGAAGTAGCCAATGCATTGAACGCACTGCCGGTAGACTTCCGGACCGTGATCATCCTTTGCGATATTGAAGGTTTCACTTACGAAGAAATGGCCAAGATACTTGACATCCCTATCGGTACCGTACGTTCAAGGCTGCACCGCGCGCGTAATCTTTTGAAAGAAAAATTAAAGAGTTATGCAAGCTCAATGGGATATGATTCATAGGTTGTGAAACTTTTTTTGCAACCTATTCGGTTATAGGGTACAACAGAAACTTATTCCATTATTCTTTTCATTTTAAGTAATGAATGCATCTCCAACGACGCCTTCTGTGACAGAAGCTGCGCAAAACAAAGTCATGAAGCACACGTGTGAGCACCGCGCTCAGTGTATGAAGGTCATTCAGGCAATCCTGGATGATGAGGCGACCGAAGCTGAAAAAGACCATTTTCGTGAAAATATGGATACATGCATTCCCTGCATCGAAGCCTATCGACTTGAAAAGTGCATCAAAGACTCGCTCAACCACAAAATAGAGAAAAAGCCCTGCCCTGAAAGTATCCTCAATACGATTTTAACTAAAATCAACAGTTAAGCTGTTCGTGTGAAAGGTAAGCTCATCATATTTTCTGCCCCTTCCGGTTCCGGAAAAACTACCATCGTAAGACACTTATTAAGTAAGTATAGTAACCAGCTCGCATTCTCGGTTTCGGCTTGTACGCGCGAGAAAAGGGATCACGAAATCCCGGGTAAGGATTACTACTTTCTCTCATTAGCCGACTTCCGTCAGAAAATTGCTGACCAGGAGTTTGCCGAATGGGAAGAAGTGTACGCGGGCAATTATTACGGTACATTAAAGTCAGAAATCCGGCGCTTGTGGGGACAGGGAAAACACGTGATTTTTGATGTAGACGTAAAGGGCGGTTTGAAGCTGAAAGAAGCTTACGGCGACCAGGCTCTCGCTGTTTTTGTGAAGGTTACTTCCGAAGAAGAAATACAGCGCCGCCTTGCAGGGCGAGGTACAGAATCGGCGGATACGCTCGCTACCAGGCTCGCCAAAGTACGCTATGAGCAAAGCTTTGAGCATGAATTTGACGAAGTGCTGATCAACAATGAGCTGAACGTAGCCCTTGAAAACGCAGAAAAGCTGGTAGAACGTTTTCTTGCATCTTAACTTCACTGCATGAAAATCGGTCTATTCTTCGGGTCATTCAATCCCATTCACATCGGGCATTTGATCATCGCCAATACAATGCAGGCTACTACCGACCTTGAACAGGTTTGGTTTATCGTCAGTCCGCAAAATCCTTTTAAAAAGAACAGCAGTCTGCTGCACGAATTCGACCGCTTCGATTTGGTAGAACGGGCAATCGCTGACAATCCCGCATTCCGGGCCAGTGACATTGAGTTTCACATGCCCAAGCCAAGTTACACCATTGATACGCTGATCCGCCTTCAGGAGAAATTTCCGCAGCACGAGTTCAGGCTGATTATGGGCGAAGACAATCTGGCGCAATTTCCCAACTGGAAAAACTATGAGCAGGTACTGGAATATACTGGCCTGTATGTGTACCCGAGACCTGGATCAAAGGCGCATTTGTTTGCAAATCACAAGGCAGTAAGGTTTGTTGAAGCACCTCTGCTGGATATCTCAGCTACATTTATCCGGTCTGCGATAAAAAAAGGGATATCGATTAAATACCTCGTATCTGAGCCGGTAGAGCAACTGATCAAGATTAAGAAGTTCTACCTGTAACTACAATGGGCGGCTCTGGTAAGTAATTTCCGACAGAAGCCCCACCGCATTGAATTTTAGAATCACTTTTTCTGCATTCGAGGCCGACTGGATATTTTCGCATTGTGGACCTTTCTCCAAAAAATAGACATAGAACTTCTGGTTCCGCTCTCCAAGCTGGTGAATATCTGGCCTGCCGAGGATTTTAGTAATATCGTCCGCAAATTTCCCTTTCAACTCGTCCTGTACAGCCGTAAAGTCTTGTTTAAGCTTTCCACGAACATCTTCGCAGCCACCGCGATCAGAACGCCATTTTTTCAGGTCTAAAACGCCTAGCTTGTCTGGCGCAGAGCCGCATGCATTCAATACTACAAAAAGTATCAGGATATAAAATTTGTCCGCAAATTTCATTTTAGACAATCGCTTCGTTAAGTTTAAATTGATGCACGAAGCTACCTTATACTTCTCAATAGATGAAATTCAAAGCATTGTTTTTGGTTTTGTTTCCAATCGCATTGGCAACAAATGCGCAAGTGGCGCCGATTGATGGGACTGACTGTGCGAGGCTATTTTTCAATGCATTGCAGGAGAAAGATGCTGCTGCATTGGACCAATTACTTACCCCAGATTTTACAGTAGTTAGCTTCAATGGACAGCAGATCAGCAGGGAGCAACTGCGACAGGCGATAAGCGAAGGTTTGATCGCAGTTGAGTCTGGAATGCTTTCGGGCACCAGCACACGCAATTACCGCGATGTAGCCGTAGTAACCGGATTATGGAGTGTACGGGCAAGGTTACAGAACAGCAGCTTCCAGGGTGATTTGAGCTACATGACAATTTGTGTCAGGGCCGGTGGGAGGTGGCAGGTTTCTGCCGTGCAGCTTACGCCTGTTAACTAGCAACAAAGATGTATTCAATTAAAAAAAGGAGCCTTTGAGAGCTCCTTTTTTAATATCTGACTTTTAATTAATTAAATTCTATACATTCATCAAAGACTCACGACGGCGCATTTTACCAGCCGGAATCCCGAACATCATTTTGAAGCGGCGGCAGAAATAGGCTGTGTCTTTGTAGCCAACATCAGAACCGATCGCGCGAATGCTTTTCTTGGATGTACGAAGCAGGTCTACTGCTTTTTCCATTCTTTGGTACTCAATGTAATCCTGCGGGTTAATACCCGTCAGCATCTTGAAATACTGACCAACATAATCCTCAGACACATTTGCCACATTGGCCAGTACTTTATTGGAGAGGTCGCCGCCCAGATTGTCCTTGATATAAGCAAAAATGTCAATCAGGCGCGGATCTTTGAAGTAAGTACTGTTCGTAACCAATTGTTCAACAAACAGCTTGTTTTTGAGAATGTACCGAATGATCTCAATTACAACTTCTTCGGTCTTTATCTTAATGATACGGCCTTTACCCGGCGTATCAAGCATATCTTCTGTCAGGATCTGGTTGATTGTAGCTGCAATCTGATCGTCTCTTTTGATCAAAAACGGAGGTACATCCAGTGAAGTGAAAAAGTTGACAGTATCAAAAACCTTTGCTTCAAAAGAAATCAATCCGAAAGAGTTTGGAAGCTTTCCGATCAATGCAGGGTCGTGGCCAGCGTCGATATAGTTATCGCGGTTGGTCATGAACTCTTCGTTTGATACGGTCTTGGCTGTCTGCGTGTTACCGTAAGTCACAGTAGCGTGTTTTCCACCAGGAATGAAAAGCATATCGCCTTCTTCCACCTTCTGCGACTCCTCGGAGCCGAAAGAAACTTCCCCATCATACAGAATCGTAAGTGAATTCTGCACATCGTAGAAATTCTTAATTGTAATAGGCTGCAAAATCCGTATATGACGGGCTTTCACGAATTTTACCCCTAAAGATTCAATAATCTTATTATAATCTTCCATACTTTATATGTTTAAGGGCCCTTTCGACCGTAACTTTCAATTTTTGTACAAATCTAATAAATTGTACAAAACTAATACAAGTATAGATTGACAAAAAACTGAAAAAAAATGATATTTTGATATCATTTAAATCCAACATTTAGAATAAAATGAATTCGATATTCTAAATCAGACTATTTCAGCAGCTCCCTGGCTATCACCAGTTTTTGTATTTCAGAGGTACCCTCATAAATCTGCGTGATTTTGGCATCCCGCATCAGCCGCTCTACGTGATATTCCCGGACATATCCATAGCCTCCGTGTACCTGGACAGCTTCCGTGGTAACCCACATGGCAACGTCCGATGCATACAATTTTGCCATCGCCGCCGCCTGCACGTAATCCTTACCCTCATCTTTCAGCCGCGCTGCCTTATACACCAATAACCGCGCAGCCTCCACTTTGGTGGCCATTTCCGACAGTTTAAACTGAATTGCCTGGTGATCGCTGATCGGCTTCCCAAAAGTTTTGCGCTCTTTGGAATATTTTAAGGAGAGTTCCAATGCACCTGCCGCTATTCCCAGCGCCTGGGCAGCGATACCTATTCTGCCGCCATTCAGAACGTTCATCGCAAACTTGAACCCAAGTCCGTCTTCACCAATCCGGTTTTCCTTAGGTACAATTACATCAGAAAACATCAAAGTATGTGTGTCAGAGGCTCTAATCCCCATTTTATCCTCTTTTTTACCAACTGCAAATCCATTCCAGTCTTTCTCGACCAAGAATGCATTGATCCCGCGGTGTCTCTTTTCTGCGTCTGTTTGAGCGATAACAATGCAAACATCAGAGGTATTTCCGCTCGTGATCCAGTTTTTGGTACCATTCAGCAGGTAATGTGTTCCCTGATCGATAGCTGTTGTGTGCTGGGAAGTTGCATCGGAACCTGCTTCCGGCTCCGATAAACAGAAGGCACCAATTATTTCTCCCGTAGCAAGCCGCGTCAGGTATTTCTGTTTCAACTCCTCACTTCCATATTTTTCAAGTCCCCAGCAGACCAACGAATTATTGACAGACATGATAACACCTGCAGATGCATCAATCCTGGAAATTTCCTCCATGGCCAGCACGTACGAAAGGGTATCCATTCCGCTGCCGCCGTATTCCGGTGCTACCATCATTCCAAGAAACCCAAGCTGACCCATTTTTTGGAGCAGAACCGGATCAAATTTTTCATGAATATCGCGCTCGATAACGCCGGGCAGCAACTCATTGTTGGCAAAATCCCGTGCAGCCTCGCGCACCGATTCATGCTCTTCGCTCAGATTAAAATCCATTCCGTTTAATAATGTGGTTGTCGATTTATTGAACGCTGATTGAAAAAATGGTTATTATCAAAAATAATTTTTTGGAAAACAGCTGGCAAGCATACCGTTCCATTGGATTAAATCTTTAATATTAGCTACTCATTATCAGTAAACTTGTTTTAAGTTTGCGGCTTGATTATGCCAGATTGCAGATGCCGATTCTTACCATTTTTTACATTAAACTCCTCATTAATCTTGGGTTAACCCTCGGAATAATTTGGGCGATTACCAGGTCCGATCTTTTTTCGCGCTGGCAGTCCGGGAACGATAAATTAGTTTTCGGACTTGGATTTTTACTTTTCCGCCTCATTCCTTACATCGGGATATTCCTGATAGTCAACGAAGATCCCCGGGGAGATATTCCTTTTTTCTTTTACAAAGCAGAAGCAGCCAAAGCGGGCGGTTTTGTCTATCGTGATTTCTGGTCTTATCATGCGCCGCTCTATGCTTACATCATCAGCTTGCCGGTTTGGATCTGGCACAATGCGCGTGCGATCGTGCTATTTATGGTTTTAATGGAGTCCGGAATTCTTTGGCTTACTTATAAAACCTACAAGGAACGTTCTTCCAAAGCATTGCAGCTCGCTATTATTTACTATCTGCTCCCGGCGGGTTTCATGTACATTCTGGTAGACGGGCAGGAGGAAGTATGGTTTTGGGGCGCCGCGCTGCTGATGTGGCGCTATACACTCAAACGTCCTGAAAATTATGAAGTTGGATTAGGTATTCTCTACGCCATTTTCCTGTTGACAATCAAAGTTACATTCATTTTCCTGCTGCCGGCCGTTTTGGTTTTGGTTAAAAAGCCTGTAAAAATGCTGCTGGTGATGGCGGCTATTGGCTTGCCGGCTGTGGGCTTTCTTTACTGGCAGATTGGCGACTTGTTCCTGATGCCGATCCGACATACAGAACAGTTAATGACGCCCAACCTCTTCTCCATTGGCCGCCCATTTATCGAGTTAATCGTACCGATTGATGAGAAAAACTCGGGAATGATCAACTGGTTTGGCTTACTTTTTACTGTGTTTGTTCCGGTTTATATGGCATTTCAATCGCGGCACCGGCACATTAATGAGGTACTTCCGGGTATTTTCATCGCCTGTTTTGTTTGTATGATGATATTCCAGGCCAGCGCAATGGGCGCTTATCTGATTGCTTATTTAATGGCCGTTTTATTCGAAATCATAGATATCCGCAAAACTTTTCACGTGGCGGTTCTGCTTTTGCTGAACTGGCTTACAGTGGTGCAGCCATTCGTTTGGGTTTATATCAAACAACCTGCGTACACTTCTTTAGGTATGTTCAGCGATTTATCATATCTGTTTGAATACATTCTTGAGATTCTGAATGTGCTCTGTTTCCTCTGGATTTTGCGGGAGACTTATCGCAAGATTGTCCCGTCCAAAAACACGGTACTCGCATGAGCATAGTATTCGCCAAAATAGGCATTAGCCTGCTCTGCATCCTGTTTGTTGTTGTACTGCTGCTTTTCAGAAACAGGACACAGCATTGGCTTGAAGCGAAATCTGCAAGAGCTACACTCCTGATCAGCTGGCTTTTACTGCGACTCATTCCTTTCATTGTCATCTACATTGCAGCAGGAATGGAGCCGACATCCGATGTAAACGGATTTTGGGACGAAGCAAGCAAAGCTTCATTAGGGCAGGTTGTATATCGTGATTTCTGGTCGCCGTACTCACCATTGTATGCTTATTTTCTAGGTATTTGGTTAAAGATCTGGTTCAATGCCAAAATGATCGTACTCACAATGGCGGTCATGGATGGAATTGCGCTATTGGCCAGCTACCACTTTTTCCGGCCTTTTTTCACAAAGGGAAAATTCCTTTTTCTCGCCATTATCTACCTCCTGCTCCCAGGCTCACTTGTACTTTGCGTAATTGGCGCGCAGGAAGATGTCTGGATGTGGCTGTTTGTAATACTTGCCTACCTTATACGTGAGCGCACGTTGCGCGTTGAGTGGTATGCGGTTGTCCTGGCTATCGGACTTCTAACCACCAAGGCGATTTTCGTTTTGATATTAGTGCCGCTCTTTCTTTTGGAAAAAGAAAAGATGCGGATGTTGATTCCAATGCTGATTGTCGGAATAATTTCTTTAGGGATATTGTATCCGCTGGTTGGCTGGGAGTTCATGCAGCCACTCGATGAAGCCAAAACACTCCGTGCCCCAAATATACCTGCCATTATCAACCCGTGGTTCAACAATGGAATAGGTGTTGGGGAAAAATTCTGGAACTGGATCGGACTTGCTCTGTCGGTTGGGCTGGCTACCCTTTCAGCCTGGCGAATGCGCAATTTCGACTTTCGGATAATGCTATCAAGAGTGTGGATCGTATTGTATGCGACCATGATGATCATACAGCAGAGTGCATACAGCAACTATATTTTCCTCTTCCTCTTACCGCTTGTTTTTGTTACCATTAACTGGAAGAACAAAACGCAGCTTGCGATTTTCTTTATTTACAACATCTTGTGCGTCGTACATCCTTCATTCTGGTGGCGGCTTGGAATGCCCTGCTATATGACGCCGGGAGATACATTCGCTTCTTCACAATTGCTGATCGACTACTCCATGCAAGTTTGCATTGTCGTTATGACAGGCTACTTTATTTGGCTCGCATTTCCCAAGCACAGCGAAGTTCAGGTCAAACCGGCAGTTCTTGGCGGTATATAAAACAGAAAGGCTCCCGTGAATTGAGAGCCTTTCTGTTTCAAGCTTAGTAAATCTATTCGATCGTGTCAAAACCGCAATAAGGCACAAGTACCTCGGGTATTCTAACAGTCCCATCTGCCTGCTGGTTGTTTTCCAACAATGCAGCCAAAATCCGGGGTAATGCAAGCGCAGATCCATTCAATGTATGAAGCAGCTGCGTCTTCTTGTCAGCGCCTTTGTAACGCAGTTTAAGCCTGTTTGCCTGGTAAGTCTCAAAGTTGGACACAGAGCTGCATTCGAGCCATCTTTCCTGCCCGGCTGACCATACTTCGAAGTCGTAAGTAAGTGCCGACGTAAAGCCCATATCGCCGCCGCAAAGTCGCAGAATGCGGTATGGTAGTCCAAGTTTACCAAGCAGGCTTTTCACATGAGCAACCATTTCGTCCAGTGCTTTGTATGATTCCTCCGGTTTGTTGATCTGAACGATTTCGACCTTATCAAATTGGTGCAAGCGGTTTAACCCCCGTACGTGAGCTCCCCAGCTTCCTGCTTCACGACGGAAACAGGGCGTGTATGCTACATTTTTGACTGGCAATTCACTTTCAGCAACGATTACGTCCCGGTACAGGTTGGTGACAGGCACCTCAGCAGTTGGGATCAGGTACAGATCGTCCGCAGCATCGTGGTACATTTGACCTTCTTTATCCGGCAGCTGACCTGTTGCAAAACCGGAGTCTGCATTCACCACGATCGGAGGCTGCACTTCCGTGTAACCTGCTTTTCCAGCTTCGTCAAGGAAAAAAGCAATCATAGCCCGTTGTAAACGCGCCGCTTTTCCTTTGTAAACCGGGAAACCAGCACCGGTAATTTTGTTACCGAGTTCAAAGTCAATAATCGGAGCCTGGTTCTTGCCTAATTTCTTGATCAGTTCCCAATGCGGCAATGCACCCTGGGGCAGCGCAGGTTTGGTACCTTCTTCTAAAACCGTGACATTATCCTCAGCGCTTCTCCCTTCCGGCACACTTTCGTGCGGCAGGTTAGGGAGCTTTACCAGCTCTTCCAGCAGAGACTTTTCGACCAGCTTATGCTCCTCGTCCAGTGCTCTGGATTTTTCTTTCAAAGTCGCAGTAACTGCCTTTGCTTCTTCCGCTTCGGCCGACTTTCCTGCCTTCATCAAAGCGCCGATTTCGCGGGCCTGGTTGTTGGACGCGGCTAAGGTTTCATCCAGCTCCTGCTGGATTTCCCGCCGTTTTTTATCAAGATCAAGTATTCTTTCCACTGCTTGTTCCGCATCTTTGAAATGCTTTTTTGTAAGTCCGGCAATAGTAAGTTCCCTGTTTTCGCGAATGAAGTTTGTTTGTAACATTTCAAGTTATCAGCGTTTCCTTTTACCAGGCAGCCGCCGTTTTGTTTTAAAATATCTTTATTAAGGTGCCGTGAAGATATCCTTCATTGCGTCTTCGTAATAGAACAATCTTTCATTAAGCACATTCAGCGCTTCGGCTTTGTATTTTGAATGGATTAATAAAGAAAGATTGTGTTCAGAAGCTCCGTACGAAATCATTCGTATAGGTATATGTTTCAGAGCATCAAGTACTTTCAATGCAATACCTTCTTTATCTGCGCTGAAATTTCCTACGATGCAGATGATATTCTGATCAACGTCGTGTTCTTCCAGATCGGCAAACTCGCGCAGTTCAGCAGTAATTTTGTCCAGATTCTCTGAGTTGTCGATCGTTACAGAAACTGACACTTCCGAGGTAGTGATCATATCCACTGGCGTTTTGTATTTTTCAAATACTTCAAACACCCTGCGAAGAAATCCGTATGCATTCAGCATACGTGTTGAGTGGATGTAAATTGCCGTGATATTATCCTTTGCGGCAATTGCTTTTATCTCTCTGTCGGAGGTCTGATTTGCAATCAATGTCCCTGGCGCTTCCGGCTGCATTGTATTTTTCAGACGAACGGGAACTCCTCTCAGTTTAGCTGGTGTGATCGTACTTGGGTGTAAGATTTTTGCTCCGAAGTACGCCAGTTCAGCGGCTTCTTCAAACGTAAGCTCGCGGATCGGGAACGTCCGTTTTACTATTCTTGGATCATTGTTATGCATTCCGTCAATGTCAGTCCAGATCTGGATTTCATCAGCGCGAATGGCACCACCGATTAGTGAGGCGGTATAATCCGAGCCTCCCCGTTTCAGGTTATCAACTTCTTCCCTCGGGTTTCTGCAGATAAATCCTTGTGTGATAATGGTATCTTTATCAGGATACTGGTTCAGGATTGTTACCAGCGTATCTTCAATCACAGAAAGTTCAGGTTCTCCATCCGCATCAATGCGCATAAAATCCAGCGCCGAAAGCAGTATTGAGTTATCTCCCTTCTCTTCAAGGTACGCCTGGAACATTTTGGTACTTAGTATCTCTCCTTCCGCAACCAGTTCTTTATCCTGTTTGACCGTGAATGGCTTTATTCCCACAAGCGATTTAATGTAGCCAAACTCCGTATCCACAATCTCCTGTCCCTTTTGCAGCGACTCAGGTGTAGAATAAAGCTCTTTTACAAAAAGTGCATAATGCGTCTTAAGATCGTCGATCAACACAGCTGCTTTGGCATCATCAAATGACTTTACAGCCTCTCCGATCGCGATCAATGCATTAGTCGAGCCTGACAATGCAGACAGAACGACGATTTTCCGATTGGGATCACTTTTGAGAAGTTCGCGGATGGAATGCATACGCTCAGGCTTACCTACCGACGTACCGCCAAATTTCCAGACTTGCATAATGTAATGATTGAATGATTGAATTTTGAATGACTGAATATGTGTGTCAGCTAAGTGCTCACTGAAAGCTAATTCATGACCAAATTACAAATAGCTATGAGGTGTAGCCCTGTGCAACTTGGGCGTAAAGTCCCAGCATTTTGATGGCGGTCATTGCAGCTTCATCTCCCTTATTTCCATGAACGCCACCCGCGCGGTCGAGTGCCTGCTCCATTGTATTTGGCGTAAGCACACCGAAAATGACCGGTTTATCTGTTTTAAGACTCACATTGGTAATCCCCTGCGCTACCGCGTGATTGATATAATCGTTGTGTTTCGTTTCACCTTGAATCACAACACCTAATGCGATCACGGCATCTATATTCGGGCGTTGGGCAAACCATTGTGAAGCCAGGGTAAGTTCGAAGCTCCCGGGTACATTACCCCGCTCGATATTTTCAGGAGCGGCACCATACTGGATTAATGTGCGGTATGCTCCTTCAAAAAGTTTTTCGGTGACTTCGGAATTCCACTCTGCCACTACTACGGCGAACCGCTTTGAACTGATATCGGGAAGACCGTCGGTATTGAACACACTTAAATTCTTATCTGCGCTTGACATTGCTGTATAATCTATTCGTGGATTGTTCGATGAAATGAATAAAAAAAGGATAAAACCACGTCGGCTTTATCCTCTTTCAGAACAGAATGGTTAACCATTATTTGCCGACCTGTCCTTCTAATAGCCCCATGTATTTCTTGGCATTTACCACTTCCGTCGAAAGCGGGAACTCCTCCACTACACGTTTATAGGAAGCAACTGCATCAGCGGCCTTACCAGCTTTTTCCTGAGCCAAAGCAAGCTTCATCAGGTAAACCGGCGTAAAATATTCGTTTTTCTCGTAATCAGCGGCTTTTTGATAATAAGAGATCGCCTCAGCAGCCTGATTTTTTTCCATGTATGCGTCTCCAATCAAAGACTGGGCACGCGCGTGAATGAGCAGATCAGAAGAGCTGAAAGATTTCAGATGTTCGATTGCTTCATCATATTTGCCTTGTTTGAGCAATGCGACACCTGCATAGAAATTAGCAAGATTACTAGCGTCGGTGCCTTTGTAGCTATCAGCAATCGAAAGCAAACCTTCGTTTCCTCCGCTTCCATTCAATGCTTTCTGCAAAGAATCTGCTTCGAAATCGTAAACAACACTTGCTAAGGCATTTTGAGCTGTTCCCTCCTGGCTTTCAATATAAAAGCGGTATCCAACGAATGCAACAATTGCTACCAGTATTGCTCCTCCAATTCCTAAAACAACTTTGCGGTTCTTGATGAAAAAAGCTTCTGCCTTATTAATCTGGCCAGCTAATGCTTCCGGAGTTTCAATGATTTCAATCCCCGGTTCACCCGCGTTTTTCTTGCTCATATCAATTAATTCAATTTTGGAGTGCAAAGTTATGAAAACTTTATTAAGTCAAAACAAGTTGTAGCACAATTCTTTGTATTGCCTCGACGTGGTTCTTCAATAATATTTAGAGCTGTTATAAAGCTAGCTATTTGTTAAATTCTGCTGCTGTCCCAAAAAGAGAAAAGCGTGAAGACCATCTGCCTCCACGCTTTTCCTTATATAAGTGTTCAGAAAGTGTTACACGTACAATGGAAATTGTTTCATCCAGTTGTTCACCTCGTCTTTAATCCCAGCGATTTTGGTATCATTATCGTGGTTAATGAGCACTGTATCAACCAAATCAACAATACGTTCCATATCTCCTTCAACCAAACCGCGCGTTGTCATTGCAGCTGTTCCCACCCGGATCCCTGAGGTTACCATCGGAGATTTATCGTCGAAAGGAACCATGTTTTTATTGATGGTTATATCCGCCTTTATCAGCGTATTTTCTGCCAGCTTGCCTGTTAATCCTGACTCAATTCCATTCTTTGTACGAAGATCGATCAGCATCAGGTGGTTATCTGTTCCGCCTGAAATAATGCGGTATCCTTTATCGACAAACGCTTTCGCCATTGCCTGTGCATTACGCGCAACCTGCGTCGCATAATTGTAGTAACCTTCACTCAGCGCTTCTCCGAACGCAATTGCCTTAGCAGCAATGATATGTTCCAATGGACCGCCCTGTGTACCAGGAAATACTCCTGAATCCAGCAGCGACGACATTGTTCTTAATTGTCCTTTCTGAGTTTTAATTCCAAACGGATTTTCGAAATCATTCCGCATCATAATAACTCCACCTCTCGGGCCACGCAAAGTTTTGTGCGTAGTAGTGGTCACAATATGACAATGATCAAACGGATCCTTCAAAAGTCCTTTTGCGATAAGACCAGCAGGGTGAGAAATGTCTGCCATCAGAATTGCGCCTACCTGATCTGCGATTGCTCTCAGACGTTCGTAGTCCCAATCCCGGCTGTATGCAGAAGCTCCGCAGATCAACAGCTTCGGGCGCTCTTTCAATGCGGTTTCCTCTACCTTATCCCAGTCGATCAGTCCGGTTTCAGCCTCAACCCCGTAGAATACAGGCTGGAAATACTTACCTGAGATATTAACAGGAGAACCGTGAGTCAGGTGACCGCCGTGCGCCAGGTTGAAACCCATGATTTTATCTCCCGGATTCAGGCATGCCAGGAACACCGCAGTATTTGCCTGTGCACCTGAATGCGGCTGTACGTTAGCCCAGGTAGCACCGAACAGCTCCTTTAATCTATCAATTGCAATTTGCTCGATTTCATCAACTACCTCGCAGCCGCCGTAATAGCGTTTGCCCGGCAATCCTTCTGCATATTTGTTAGTCAATACACTTCCAGAAGCTTCCATAACCTGACGGGAAGTGAAGTTTTCAGAAGCAATAAGCTCGATCCCCGATTCCTGACGATGCTTTTCCTTATTGATCAGATCGAAAATGGTAGTGTCACGTTCAACGCTGGTGATGGTAGACATGAATGTATTTTTATGATATGGACTGAAGATGCCGCAAAAATACGAGCAATTCTTTTGTAATAAAATATTACCTGTTACTTTATGTTTCCGGTGATTTAAGCGGCAAACACACTAGTCACTTTTTAATTTAAAGGCGTATTTTTGAGAATGGAAGTTGTTTTTAAATTATTTTAAGAATATCAACTTTGTGTAGTATTTTTGCCGCAAATGTTGCAGTGTGATCGAACACCCGCAC
Organism: Dyadobacter crusticola DSM 16708; assembly: GCF_000701505.1. Taxonomy (GTDB): domain Bacteria; phylum Bacteroidota; class Bacteroidia; order Cytophagales; family Spirosomataceae; genus Dyadobacter; species Dyadobacter crusticola. The sequence continues at coordinate 36,372 of NZ_JNJB01000023.1, forward strand.
TATATTGCAGAATGTTTCTCTCTCAGTCTATTCAAAACTCTTAATAATAAATCCAGGTAAGTATGAGCCAACAAACGGTAAGTCCGCAGACAATACTGATGCAAGCTTCAAACAACGGAAAAGGTACAAACGGCACCATCGGGCAGCCAATTACCTACGAAAAAATCCCAACCCAGATATTTGCAGATTCAAAGGAAGCTTCCTACGCCGTTGCCAAGGAAATTGCTGATTTGATTCGCCAGAAGCAAAAAGAAGGTAAGCCTTGCGTGCTGGGACTTGCCACCGGATCTTCTCCCAAAACAGTTTATGCACTTCTTGTAAAGATGCATAAGGAAGAAGGTTTGAGCTTTAAAAACGTGATTTCCTTCAACCTCGACGAGTACTATCAAATGGAGCCCGACTCTATTTATAGCTATCACCGGTTCATGAAAGAACAATTGTTTGATCACGTTGATATTGCAAAAGAAAATTACTTCCTGCCAGACGGAACAGTGCCCGCTGCTTTGCTGCGTGATTACTGTACTTCTTATGAAAACAAGATCAATGCAGTAGGCGGGCTTGACTTCCAGCTCCTGGGTATAGGTGGAAACGGACACATTGGTTTTAACGAACCAGGATCTCTCATCAACTCACGTACGAGATTGATTACACTCGATCATTCTACGCGGGTAGCTGCTGGGATGGAATTCGGTGGGCTCCATAATGTTCCCCGGAAAGCAATCACTCTCGGTGTTGCTCCGATTTTGAATGCAAGAAGAATTGTGCTGCTTGCCTGGGGTGAAAGAAAAGCATCGGTAATCCGCGGAGCTGTTGAAGGTCCTGTTACCGAATTGAACCCGGCATCCTACTTGCAGGCGCACCCTGATGTTTCTTTTGTACTGGATGAAAGTGCCGCTTCCGAGCTGACCAGGATCAAAACACCTTGGGCGGTCGATTCTGTGATCTGGGATAATAAAATGATCAAAAAGGCTGTAACGCATTTATCCAAGATACTTTGCAAGCCGATTTTGAAACTCACCGATAAAGATTACAATGACAATGGTATGAGCGATTTGCTCGCACAATACGGTGCAGCTTATGAGATCAATATCAATGTATTTAATCAATTACAGCATACCATTACCGGTTGGCCGGGAGGTAAGCCCAATTCAGACGATACCTATCGTCCTGAAAGAGCGCAGCCAACTAAGAAACGTGTATTGATTTTCAGCCCGCATCCGGACGATGACATTATTTCAATGGGAGGTACCTTCCAGCGGCTTGTTGATCAAGGACACGAAGTACACGTTGCTTACCAGACTTCGGGTAACATTGCAGTTGCAGACGACGAGGCACTTCGCTTTATTGATTTCGTGGTGGATTTCAATAAAGGTTTTGGAATTGACAGTCCCGATGCAAACAAGCTTTTCCTCGACGCCAAAGAGTTTTTGAAACATACGAAAGACAGCGAGATCGATACACCGGAGATCCGCAAGGTAAAGGGATTATTAAGAAGAGGGGAAGCGAAAGCAACCTGCCGGTTTGTCGGAATTCCAACAAGTCAGGCCCACTTCCTGGATATGCCTTTTTATGAAACCGGCACAGTTCAGAAAAAGCCAATTGGTGAAGAAGATATCAAGATCATTGAAAATCTGATCGAAGAAATCAAGCCTCATCAAATCTATGCAGCTGGTGACTTTGCCGATCCGCACGGAACTCATAAGGTTTGCTGGGACGCGATCGAAGCTGCATTGCAGCGCTCGAAGCACAAGAACTTCATGAAAGATTGCTGGGTCTGGCTATATCGCGGCGCCTGGGCAGAATGGGATATTTACGAGATCGAAATGGCAGTACCGATGAGCCCTGACCAGGTCTTGAAGAAACGCCAGGGTATCTTCAAACACCAGTCGCAGAAAGACGGAGTCGTATTCCAGGGAGAAGATTCCCGCGAATTCTGGCAGAGAGCCGAAGAACGAAACCGCGGAACAGCTCATTTGTATGACTCGCTAGGCCTTGCAGAATACGAAGCAATGGAAGCCTTTGTGAGGTGGAAATTTTAGAATAGGTGAGAAACGAAACAAGCCCGGATGTTCCGGGCTTGTTTCGTTTTATAGCAAGTGTAAAATGATTTTCTGCTAAGTTATTCTACAACTCCATGTCCATCCACATTCTTTGCGCCATCTTTTCAACCATGTTCATGATTCCTTGAAACGCGCCAAATATGATGCACAGCGGCAAAATGACCGGTAGAAAGATCAGCCATTGCAAAGCCATAGTGAAATTAAATCTCTTGAAGATGGGCGTTTTCATAGTTGGATAAGGTTAATACTTACGAGTTTAGTTTCCCAAGTTATACAAATTAATTCTAGGATGCAAAGAATAAGAAGCAAAATCGGCAACTTTTCTTAATCTTTTCAATAAATAATATGATTATTCTCCATTAACAAACCTCTGCCACCTTTTCGTTCAAAATGACTGCTCGGGACGTTGGAAGAACCGGTTGCGAAAAATTTTGTTTATTTGTTATAGTAAAATTAGTCACCCCCATTCACCATGCCGTCTCCTGACATTATACAACTACTGCCTGATTCTATTGCAAATCAAATTGCAGCAGGGGAGGTTGTGCAGCGTCCAGCTTCGGTTGTGAAGGAGCTTCTTGAGAACGCGATTGATGCGCACGCTACTCAAATCCAGGTTGTTCTACGAGAAGCTGGCCGTACTTTAATTCAGATCATCGACAACGGTTCCGGTATGTCGGAAACTGATGCCAGAATGTCTTTTGAAAGGCACGCTACTTCAAAAATCAGGAAATCGGAAGATCTGTTTAGTATCCGGACAATGGGATTCAGGGGCGAGGCACTTGCCTCCATTGCGGCAGTTGCCCAAGTAGAGCTGCGCACGCGCCAGGAAGGCGATGAACTGGGTACACTGATCCGCATTGACGGCTCTGAGATCAAAGCCCAGGAAAGCATTGCGACGGTAGCAGGAACTAACCTGGCGGTCAAGAATCTTTTCTTCAATGTTCCGGCGCGACGGAATTTTCTTAAATCCAACTCTGTCGAAATGCGGCACGTTCTGGACGAGTTTCAGCGCGTTGCGTTGTCGCACCCGGAGGTAAGTTTTACATTACATCATAACGATACCGAAGTCTTCAATCTGCAGCCTGCGAAGCTTGTTCGCCGCATTGTAGATATATACGGAAAAAGTTACAGGGAACAGTTGGCTTTCTGTCAGGAAGATACTTCTTACGTAAGTGTCAGAGGCTACATTGGAAAGCCGGAGTTTGCCCGCAAAACGCGTGGCGAGCAGTTTTTCTTTGTAAATAACAGATATATCAAGCACAGCTACCTGCATCATGCTGTGATCAGCGCATTCGACGGTACAATTCCGGACGGAAGCCACCCGTTTTATGTACTTTTCCTGGAAATCGATCCTTCGCACATTGATATCAATATTCATCCGACAAAAACGGAGATCAAATTTGATGACGAGAAGTCGGTCTACGCCATTGTGATGGCCGCAGTCAAAAAAGCAGTTGGTGTTTACAATTTCTCACAATCCATTGATTTTGATGACAATGTAAATTTCTTCAATCAGGGCTTAGGTTCAGATCCTGGACTTAATTTTGTTCCCCGCACCGTAATGCCCGACTGGGCTGCTCAATCTAAAAAAGGAGATAACGGGCCAACAAAGTCGAACCTAACCAACTGGAGTAAGCTTTTTGAGGGACTTCAAAATACAGAGGATCGTGGCCGCGAGCTGGCAGCATTTGAAGTAAGTCCGGTTACCGTTTCACGCCCGGCTTACCATGAAGAATCAAAAACAGTAGCCAGCAAGATCAACAGGATGGCGTCTGAGGTAATCTCTGCGCCTGAGAGCGACGCTGTGCTTTTTCAGCTGCATAACAGGTACATCCTGTCCCAGGTGAAGGACGGAATTATGCTGATCGACCAGAAAGCCGCTTACGAAAGGATTTTATACGAGCGGTATCGTAAGATGCTGATCAACAGAAGTGGCGCATGTCAGCAACTGCTTTTCCCGAAGCGGATCAGGCTGACGCATTCGGATATGCAGCTTGTTAAAGAAACCAAAAAGGAGATTCACAGTCTTGGGTTTGAGTTCGATGAATTTGGTGCCAATGAACTGATTATTCGCGGAATTCCCGCCGATCTCCCGGAGGAGAGCGAGCAGGACCTTTTTGAAGAGCTGATCGAGCAGTTGAAACAGAGCTATTCGGATCTCAAATTAAACAAGCCCGAAAGTCTGTCAAGATCACTGGCGCGGCGCTTTTCCGTCAGATACGCAGTTAAGCTTTCGTTTGTAGAAATTCATACGCTGATTGATCAGCTGTTTGCATCTACCGATCCAAACAGAACACCTGGTGGAGAAGCCATTATCGTATTGCTGACCATGGATAAGCTGACGAGCATATTTAAAAGCTAGGAACCAAAAAGCAAGTGCGCCCCGTTCAAAAAATAAACGCTGAATTTAGATTGACATGTTAGCCATAACCCCTACTGTAAGAAATTTACTGATTCTGAATATTCTCTTTTATCTGGTTGATACTACTTTCCTAAGTTTAAGTAACATCTTCTCTCTCAGATCAGTACTTTCACCTGACTTCATGCCTTTTCAATTTGTGACTTACATGTTTTTGCATGGCAGCATCGGGCACTTGTTCGGGAACATGTTTGGTTTATTCATGTTCGGACCGCTTCTGGAGAGAATGTGGGGGCCGAAGCGATTTCTGTTTTTCTACTTTTTTACGGGTATAGGAGCAGGATTACTTTTCTCAGGAATTGATTATTTCGAGAACACACAAGTACGTCAAGCTGTTGAGATATTTACTCAGAATCCTACACCTGACGGACTAGCGGATTTTATGAGTAAATACGCGAAAGGGATTTACGAAGCGAACCTTAATTTTTTAAATAAATTTGAAGAAAATCCAACGAATACCAGTTATATTCAGGATAGTATCAATTTTGTTAATGGCTATTATCAGCGTTTGATAAATACGCCGATGGTGGGCGCCTCAGGAGCAATTTTTGGTATCTTGATGGCGTTTGGTTTGTTGTTTCCAAATACTGAGCTTTTTCTGCTCTTTGTACCGTTTCCGATTAAGGCTAAATATTTCGTTACCTTCTACGGATTGTATGAATTATATTCAGGTATTCAAAATGCTCAGTCAGACAACGTAGCGCATTTCGCCCATATCGGAGGAATGCTATTTGCATATATTTTATTGCGTTACTGGGGCACGCAAAAATCAAATTTCTATTGAAGATGAGCAATATTGTTGATGACGTAAAACGTGAATTCGCCAAATCCGAGAATGCACTTGTAAAGATTATATTGATAAACACGGCGGTATTTCTAGTTTTACTGCTATCTAAGATCATTCTGACCCTTTCTCAGGCTTCCGGTATATACCTGTTAATTATTAACTCCTTGCAGCTGCCCGCAGCTACTAACGAGTTAATCTACAAACCCTGGACGCTAATTACCTACTTTTTTACGCATGACGACATATTTCATATTCTGTTCAACATGCTGTTCCTGTACTGGTTCGGCAAGCTGGTTGATGAATATTTAGGCGCAAAAAGAGTGATCGCACTTTATATGCTGGGCGGAATAGCCGGTGGCCTGATTTACATTGTGCTCTACAATGTACTGCCATATTTTCAAGCGCAAATAGAGGGTTCAAGAATGCTCGGTGCGTCTGCTGCCGCATTTTCGGTAGCTGTCGGAGCATCAACTTTATTACCGAACTACACTTTCAATTTGATATTCCTGGGTCCTATACGGATCAAATTCATCGCTTTGTTTTACATCATATTATCACTGGCGCAAACGGTAGGCCCCAATGCTGGTGGAAATCTGGCGCACTTGGGAGGTGCTTTTGTTGGCTACGTATTTATCAAATTACTTCAAAGCGGCACAGACCTGGGGAAACCTATCTATGCAATTATGTCTGTCTGGTCAAGAATGTTCAGAAAGCGCCCGGCAATGCAGGTAACGTATAGAGAACGCCAGGTATATCGCAGCACCAGTGTTTATTCATCCACGTCATCAGGAACAATCGAAATGCCTGATCAAATGGAGATCGATAATATCCTTGATAAAATCTCTAAGTCTGGCTATGAAAGCCTGACAAAGGAGGAGAAACAGAAGTTGTTTAAGGCTAGTCAGCAAAAATAATCCGACTTAGCAGCTATTTGCTTAATTTCGCATCAGGTTAACAGACATTTAAGTGCCTAAAATCTGATATCAATTCCCCACCCTATGCTTATAACCCCTGGCAAATTGTTAGCTAAAATTGATAGTCCGGAAGATCTACGAAAACTGGATATATCAGAACTTCCCAAAGTCTGTAGTGAACTAAGGCAGTTTATAATCGATAATGTGTCTGTTTACGGCGGACATTTTGGAGCTAGTTTAGGGGTTGTTGAGCTAAGTGTTGCCTTACATTATGTTTTCAACACGCCTGACGATCAGATTGTATGGGATGTAGGCCACCAGGCTTATGGGCACAAGATCCTGACAGGAAGGAGAGATACGTTTCATTCCAATAGGACTTACGGCGGCTTGTCAGGCTTTCCAAAACGCAAGGAGAGTGTATATGACGCCTTCGGTGTAGGGCATTCTTCTACATCAATCTCGTCTGCATTAGGAATGGCTGTAGCTTCTGCTTTGGAGAAAAATTTCGAAAGACAACATATCGCAGTAATCGGAGATGGCGCGATGACCGCCGGCTTGGCATTTGAAGGAATGAACCATGCAGGCGCAACCGATTCTAACTTGCTGATTATCCTGAATGATAATTGCATGGCGATTGATCCCAATGTCGGCGCCTTGAAAGAGTATCTTACCGATATTACTACATCTCAAACCTATAACAAATTCAGGGACGAGGTTTGGAACCTGCTGGGTAAAATGAGTCACTTTGGGAAAAGTGCTCAGGAGATTGTGTCAAAAGTGGAGACGGTTATGAAGACGGCCATTTTGCGTCAAAGCAACCTGTTCGAGTCATTGGGTTTAAGATATTTCGGGCCGATCGACGGAAATGATATAAGTCATTTGACAGAGGTGCTGCACGATTTGAAAAGCATTCCAGGACCTAAGCTTCTACATTGTTTAACTGTAAAAGGCAAAGGATACGGACCTGCTGAAAAAGATCAGACTAAGTGGCACGCGCCGGGGATTTTCGATAAAATCACTGGTGAAATAAAGAAGAAAACCTACGATACACCACAAGCACCTAAATACCAGGATGTTTTTGGTCATACTATTGTAGAGCTGGCCAGGAAAAATCCGAAAATAGTTGGCATTACTCCTGCTATGCCTTCCGGTTCTTCGCTTAATCTGATGATGGAGGCTATTCCTGAAAGGGCATTTGACGTTGGTATCGCGGAGCAACACGCTGTTACGTTTTCTGCCGGAATGGCTACCCGGGGTGATATAGTATACTGTAATATCTACTCAACCTTTATGCAGCGCGCTTACGATCAGGTTGTTCATGACGTCTGCATTCAGGAATTACCTGTGATTTTCTGTCTGGATAGGGCAGGCCTGGTAGGTGCTGATGGTCCAACGCATCATGGAGTTTATGACGTTGCTTTTATGCGTTGTATCCCAAATATGGTCGTGGCCTCCCCGATGAATGAGCAGGAACTTCGTAATATGATGTACACCGCGCAACTGGAATCATTTCAGTCTGGCAAAAATGCATTTACGATTCGCTATCCAAGAGGCAACGGCGTGATGCCGGATTGGAAGACGCCGTTTGAAGAAATACAAATTGGTAAAGGCCGGAAAGTCCGCGGTGGTAGGGATCTCGCTATTCTTTCATTTGGACCGCTCGGCAATTTTGCGCTGAAAGCTTGTGAAGAGCTCGAAATGCAAGGCATCAATACAGCGCTCTTTGATATGCGCTTCGCGAAGCCTCTGGACGAGGCGTTGCTGCACGAGATCTTTGCTTCTTATGACAAGGTAATCACAATCGAGGATGGTTGCTTACAGGGAGGATTTGGGAGTGCAGTAGTTGAGTTTATGATCGATAATGGATATAGCAGCCAGGTAAGACGTCTAGGCATTCCTGACGCGATCGTAGAGCACGGCGAGCCGCAGGAATTATATGAGGAATGCGGAATGGATGTTAAAGGGATTGTTAAAGCTGTTTTTGAACTCGCCAGCACAAGTCGCAGCCAATCGTCCAAAGCTGCACTTTACTAATTCACCCCATTACGATCTCGACAGAATTGTGTCGCCGCAGTGTTTTAATTGGCCTATCGTGAAAATAGTTCCCCGGAACGCCAGACAAGGCTTCTCAACATAATGGTACAGTAGCACTTCGAGTCCGACTGTGCTAATCCAGTAAACTATATACAAGATTGGAGCATGCGCATCGATATGGCTCGCCGCTGCTATATTGATGATCTGGAAACGACAGAGTAATTGACCAGATACATTGAGTGAGATATCTTGCTTAGGTAGGTCACACCTTTGTTTATTGAGCCTCTCTTTTCGTAATGTCGTCGAACGCGGCATTATGAACACCACGCAAATACTGGTTAATAGGAAAAGCTTACGTCAGCCAGAGTAGCCGAGCCGACGAATTGTTCTTTTGCAAGCCACAAGCCAGATCAGCAAGTAGATGACGGCACTCGCTGCAAGGTACAAAAACGTGAATGTTGCCAATTTCTCCATGAGCTAGCCAGTATGACAGCAAAGTAGGCCGCCAAAATCCAGCCTATCAGAAATCCGCCCGATACAAAAAAGATATCTACCTGATCGAGAGTGCGAGAAACTGATGTAGCCAGATTTCAAATCCATGATGAATAATAACGAGCAGGATAGCTACTGCCCGCACGAAATCTAATCCAAGAACTCTATCTTCCATCAGTATCTTTCATCGCTCCCAGGTTTCCAGACTCCTTCAATGGGTACCTAAAAGTGCAGAGTGATCGCTGACCTTTCTTGAAAGTAATTCGGCTAACTATCTAATGTTTATATGAATCTTCCGCCGGGAGCTTTTAATCAATATTTGGGGCACATTGTTTTTAACTAAATGGCACGAGAGTAGCCATGCGATCAGCAAGACATAGTTCAATTCTGTTCATACAAATGGAAAAGTATCTGTCAGATGGCGAACAGTCCTTTGAGCAATGTTTCTTTTGTTCAAGAAAAAACTTTCCGTTTTCCTGAGCCGGGCAGGTGAATAGCAGGAAGTGGGCCCGACTCACCGCCGAACTTATCGACAATGATTCGTTTGAAGCTCGTTGTTGGGATGCTGGGTAACAACAGTTAGGCGTAAACGAAATAGTGCGACTTTGGCTTCCAAGTCCCCCACATGAGATATACAAGTTATGGGATTGGAAAAGACAGAGAATTAATCGTGAAGTACTAATAATTCCCAGGCAAAAGTAACTGGACTAACGCTCAATAGGACTCTTGCAGTGGACTCAATGTTAATTCATTACAAAATGACTAACTTTTTGAATTTCCCCCAAGAATTCTGCTTGATACAAAATTTAGGATCCATCCACGCGAACTCAAGGCCTTAGGCACAAAAAACGCCTTACCTTTCTGCAAGGCGGTTAAGTATTAATGGTATTGTAGCGACTACCTGCGCGGCCCGACCTACTTTACCAGGTTTGATCCGCGCCGCGCAGGCCAGGTATCATCGGCGGTTCTGGGCTAGCCCCCCGGCTTAACTTCTCTGTCCGGGGCGCGCAGTCTGGGAAGAGGGATCAAGCTGAAAATCTGGGGGGAAGTTAAGCATACAGTTTGGTAAGCCTGAATAGGAAGAATGGGATATCCCGAACACCTCTGGATGAGGAGCGAAATGCCTTGATCTTGGCATTGAAGGACTCCGCCGAAGCATTCGTGCTTCTGTTGTTGAAGAAGTTTAAAATATCCAGGTAATGCATCTGAATAGACCTGGCGACGGTTTTGAAGGAATCCAGGCCGCAATCTTCCACTGCATTGTACCATAATGCCAACTTTTTGAAGGCTTGTTCTTTGGTTTTGCCAGTGCGAAAGATCGTTCCTAATCCTGTTGCTAATAGGTAGGCTTGAGTAATGAGCGGATAGCGCTCAAAGAGCAGTTTTGAACGCTGGACCTGTGAAGCAGTCCAATTCCATTGCGGCACTTATCATAGTGTTTGAATAACAAATACCTGCTCCTAACCAGGAGCTGTTTGAGTGTATCACCGTTAGCAAGAGTTTCAGGTTGATAAGGCAAATTAGCTTGCTTTGCAGCTTCAATAGCTTGATTTTCCTGATCTAATGCTTCCCATCTGTATTTGATCCTAACTTCCTGAACGGCATCATAAGCCAATTTCTGCACATGAAAACGGTCAATAACCTTTGATGCTTTCGGGAAACATCGACTTACTATCATTCCCATGTTGGCGGCCATGTCCAAGGTCACTTCGCGCACTTTACTGCGAGTACGTTTGGGTATTTTTCGCAAAATCTCAATTACTGATGCTGCTTGCGTACCCTTCACCATTGCCAGCAAAGAACCTTTCCTGCCTTTTGCAGCCCTATTAGTTACAATCGTATAAAGTTCACCATTGGAAAGTGAGGTCTCATCGATGCTTAAATATGGGCCGACATTTTCAGGATACACAAGCCATTCTGCCGCATGCTCACGCTGGTCCCAGTCATTGTAATCACTGATATGATTTTTATACTGCTCTTGTAGTTGCTTACCGTCCAAATGAAAGTATTTTCCTAATTGAGAGCAGCTGACTGGATTATTATCAATACAAGTCCGCCCGGCGGCCCGGTTTTAAAAAATCAGCGAACTCTTTGGTCATCCGAGTCCCCTGTTGCACAACATTCCAATCCCTGCTGATAATCTCGCCGGTCTCTCTGACTTCCCAGCGCCGACGCTTGATGCAGAGCGTAACATTCTGATTGCGAATGGGAAAATCCTGAATATATATCTCCGGAAGAAAGCCTTTGGAGTCTAATTTTTGATCTTGGTATTCGGAAGGAGGAAAATTCTTTCTTCCAGGTAAATGTGCAGGCCAGGGATAGATTCAATGATTTTGGAAAGCTCAAAATAATCAAGGATGCCCTCGGGCAATAGGAAACGGACTAGGGCTTGGTAAGACTCTTGCAATGCATTCAATATTGATTCATTGCAAAAAAACTACTTTTTTAATCACCCCCCAACTTTTCGGACTGATCTGGGAAGAGGCAAACACGAAGGTCTTAGACATAAAAAAAGCCTTACATTTCTGCAAGGCTTTTTTAGTAATGGTATTGTGGCGACTACCTACTTTACCAGGTTTGATCCAAGTATCATCGGCGGTTCTGGGCTTAACTTCTCTGTTCGGGATGGGAAGAGGTGAACACCAGGCCAATAGTCACCAACAAGGTCTTCGTTGGTC
>NZ_JNJB01000024.1 GCF_000701505.1 Dyadobacter crusticola DSM 16708
TCCAAAGATTTTGCAATCTGGTGTGAGGAGAAAGGCATTGAAACTAGGTATATACAGCCGGGGAAGCCAACTCAAAACGGCTATATCGAACGATTTAACCGACTGTATCGGGAAGCAGTATTAGACGCATATTTGTTCTTTGACCTGGATCAGGTCAGGCAACTAACAGCTGAGTGGATCGAAGAATATAATCAGCGACGGCCGCACGAAGGACTGGGCAATTTGACCCCATTTGAGTGGAAGGAGTTGCTGGTGAAAAAAGTAATTCAACAACAAATGACTGTCTGAAAAACGGGGCACTTACAGCAGGACTTGCACACAGGCAGAAAAGAAGAATTACTGGAAACATAATTGTTGCGAAAACCGTAAAGTATCGATGCATAAGTAGAAGGAATAAGTTTGTAATGAAGCCAACTAGATTGGGTGAAATGTTCTATTATTTCTAGGATTAACAAAATAGTTTTATAGCTGCGGAGGGCGGGAATTAGCTGCCGGCGAGAAGCAGAGTACGAACGGGAAGGTTGCTGGAAAAAGTTGTTTGTGCTCTGCCATTTTTCCCTGCAATTATTAGTAGACGAATAGTTGGGGAGACTTATAACTTTGACGTACTCAATAGCTAAACTTCAACTTGTACTCTACATGACACATCACTCCGATCACCGTGCCTATTTTTTTAAAATAGACACGACTATCAAAAAAATTCGCAACGCCTTACAAAAACAGTTGACAGAAGCAGGTTTCGATTTGACAGTTGATCAATGGGTACTTATCGACCATATATTCAGAAAGCAGGGAGTGAGCCAGAATGAACTTGCGGAAATGACATTCAAAGATCCACCGACTGTCACCAGAATCATTGATCTGCTCGAAAAGAAAGGATTGGTGGAACGCGGCCCGGCAGCAGGGGACCGGAGAAAATTCAATCTTTTTTTAACAAAGCACGGACAGTCTATTTACAACCAGGCTTTTCCCATTGTAGCGGACATCAGAAGAAAAGGATGGGGAAGTCTTAATGATTCAGACTATCAGCACTTTGTTAGGATAATGGACTCTATCTATCAGAACTTTACCTGAAATATCTCGTTCCGTACTCAAATGGAAGGTTATCCTGTTATGGACGATCTTCCATTTTTATTTTACAACAAAGCCTGATTTGCTTAAACTTTGGCAACAATAAAGCATCTAACCTGCGTTGAGACACAAAACACTTTTACATTGTGATTGTCCCAACGTTCATTTTTAATTCATTTTCATTTTTTTAAAGCCATGAAAAAAGCATTTTTAGCCAGCTTTCTATTATCTGCAGTAATGTTGTCCCCCGCGTTCTCACAGGTAAAAACTGAACAACTAATGCAGGTACCTAATATCGAAGTAGCCGGCTTCGCCGAAATCGAGGTAGTGCCGGATGAGATCTACTTCAACATTTCGCTGCGCGAGTATTATCAAGATGAAAAAAACCAGAAGGATAAAGTTGTGATCAGTACTTTGGAGAAGCAGCTTGTGAAAGCGATTGCAGATGCAGGGCTACCGAAAGAAAGTCTGTCGATCAGCGGCGTAGGTGGTTATCAGGAATATGTTGATAAGAAGAAAAAGCCAGCTACTTTCCTGGAAAGCAAGCAATATGAGCTGAAAGTGAGCAGTGCCGAAAAGCTTGACGTTATTATGTCAAAGGTTGAAAGCCGCGGGGTTAACTATGCAAATGTTGCGCGCGTAGATCACTCCAAGAAGGAAGAATTCAAAAAGCAGGTAAAGATTGACGCATTGAAAGCAGCGAAAGAGAAGGCTGAATACCTGGTGGCATCTTTGGACCAGAAGCTTGGCCGCGTGCTGGAAATTAAGGAGCTTGATGAAAACCTTTACTTTCCGCAGCCCATGTTTGCGAAAGCCAATATGCGCGCTATGTCAGCGGAGTCGGCTGATGCAGTTACTGAAAGCGATGTGCAATATCAGAAGATCAAAATCAGCTACCGGATGCAGGCTGCATTTGAAATCAAGTAAATCCTCGGTTTTATGCCTGCTTCTTGCAGGCATAATTTTTTGGTGGTAACACTCCACCGGAGCAACTCTCCCGGTACATTTAGAAATAGTTATTTAAATCAAGCTAAACTAAGTAACTGGAAACCATGGGCATCAATTCAAAACATCTGGCCACATTCATTCTTGGCGCCGCAGCAGGAGTTGCAGCACACAAGTATCTTCAATCCGAAGAGGGAGAAAAGCTTTTGGAAGATCTTAAAACGAAAGCGAATAGTCTCAAAGCAGAGGCCGAGGGCGCAATTGATAAAGCTCCCGAGTACTTTGAAGAGCTAAAAACCAAAGGAGCGGAGTCGCTCAAAGGGAATTTTCCTGATGTGGAATCATTTCTGAAAGATCTTTACGAAAAATTTGTCGGGAACAAGGAAGCTTCCACTACCACCGCCACTCCCGAGAACACACCTATTCCGGATCCCATTTCGTAGGATAACAGAATAGGATATTGACAATGCAGCTTGAAGCCGGCACCGCGCTACTTTAAGCTGCATTGTTTTTTAGCAGGTTGTTGATCTGCGCGTACTGGATTAGCATGATTGTTTTTGCGTCTCTGATCTCGCCGCGCGAAATCATCTCCACGGCTTCTGTAAACGGGACTTCCATTACTTCAATGTTCTCCTGCTCACCATCTGCGCCGCCGCCTTCGCTCACCTTCATTTCGTCAGAATATTCACCTACAAAAAAATACAGGATTTCAGTTACTGAGCCAGGCGACATATAAGCTTCAAATATTTTGCGCACAGAACTGAGCTTGTAGCCGGTTTCTTCCTCGGTTTCTCTGATAATGCAGTCTTCCGGATTGTCTTTGTCCAGCAAACCGGCACACGCTTCGATCAGCATTCCCGATGGATTTCCATTGGTGTAAGTCGGAAGACGGAATTGGTTGGTAAGGATAACGGTTTGTTTTTCAACATTGTATAACAAGATAGTGGCTCCATTTCCACGGTCATAAGCTTCGCGGCTCTGGCGTTCCCAATCCCCGTTTTTACCCTGATAATCAAATGTGTACTTCCGCAATGTGTACCAGTTGTCAGACAGTACCTCTTCATTGACCAATTTAACTTTTGAATTCTCCATTGAACAGTTTTGATTAAAATTGATTAATAATGATCAAATGTAAAAGAATTGATCAGAACTGACAAATGCAATTGATTATTTGGCGGCGGACTGCTTTCCAGTTAGTTTAGGAGCTACTTACTATAACAATTATGAAGCCTCTTGAATATTGGGTAGAGAAATACCAGTTGCAACCACATCCTGAGGGTGGGTTTTATGCGGAGACTTACCGCGCGAAAGATGTGATAAGTTCCGAGGCACTACCTGCGCGGTTTGGGGGCGACAGGACGGTGAGTACAGGCATTTACTTCTTGCTCGATGCGCATCATTTTTCCGCATTTCATCGGATTAAGTCGGACGAAATGTGGCATTTTTATGCAGGGGAGGCTTTGGAGATTTTTGTTATTGAACCAAAAACCAAAAAGCTACATATAATCAGGTTGGGAAATGATCCCGAAAATGGAGAAACATTCCAGGCAGTAGTTCCCGCAGGAGCCTGGTTCGGCTCGCGGCCTGCCGCCGGAAGTTCCTATTCGCTGGTGGGTTGTACCGTAGCGCCCGGCTTTGATTTCAGGGATTTTGAAATGGCAGATCGAGTGGAGTTACAGTTCGAGTATCCCGAATTTCATACATTAATCGCCGAGCTGACCAGAATTTGAGCTGCTATTTAACTTCCATTTTTGACCAATAAGGCTTTGACTCGTACCGGTTTGTATAAACTCCGGTGACCGTGTATTTGCCAGCAGGCAGATCAGCTGGGATCTTATACTTGCCAAGTGAATAACTGAATCCTGCTATCAACCAGTTGAAGACTATGAGCTCCGGGGCAAGATCGACTGTTTTTGCAGCTGATTTCAAGCGGAGTCTGGGCAGACGATTTACATCGAAATCGGTACTGCCTGAACCATAATCAAGAGGCTGTGATTTTGCGTAAAATATATCGCCTTTGTTAAGTAAAAGGGGCAGTGTATTTCTCTCAAGCGTTTTTTCAATGCTTCCTTTCCAGATCGTTTCGAGACAGTTGGTTTCGAAGTTGCCCAGGTAGACACTGCTCTTCCCAATTAGTTTGTCTTTTTCATAGAATGAAACGAGGTAGGCGCCTTCTTCCAAATTAGCAGGAATCTTGTCAAGTGAAATTTTAGAGTGATCATTCACCCGCATTGCTGCTGTTACAGGTTTTTCGAGAAAGTCGCTTGAAAAGGTTACGGTATACTTTTCTTGCGGAATGAAGATTCCACCATTGGCGCTAATGGTATCTTTTCTTGTATACTGGAATTTATAAGAAGGCCAAACTGTAACTACCGGCGCGTCGCGGATGAATTTAATCCCTTCAAAAACCACTGGTTCCTGGTTGTAAAATAAAATTTCCAGTCGATGCAGATCAGAGGTCAGCAGCGTTTCGGCCTTTTCCAATCCAATTTGGCCTTCTATATCGTACACTACTGTTTCGGTCGAAAAGCCGGTTTTAGGATTGGTAATGCGCAAAATAGGGCCGGCCTGATTTGGACTTGACGGAATACTACCCATTTTGGCCTCAAAACGAAGCGGAAAAATAATTCCTAGCGAGCTGATCGGCAACTCTTTACTAAGTAATGTGATATTGGGTTTGCCCGAAAAATTGAAATACACATTGAAGAAGAAGTTGCCGCGATTGGCTTTCTCCCGCAGCTCGAATACCAGCGGCCCAACTCCCCGGTAAGCGAAGCGGATAATGCTGTCCTTGGTGATTTCACCACTCTGGTTCACCAGTCCGATGTTGGAATGCAGGGATAATTTAACTTCTGCCTGTTCCTCGCTGTAAGTGTCGGGCAGACTTACCATATAGCTTTTGGAAGTCGAATCAAAGGTGATTTGCTGTGCACCCGTCACAGTCAGACCTTTCAGGAATTCTCCTGCTTTGGTCGGATTCTCGGTTTCCGGCTCAGGTTTCGGCCCGATTTCAGGATCTTTCTCTTTCTTACATCCTGAGCAAAGACCGGCTAGCAGAAGTATCAGGTAAATGGACTTTTTCATGGCAAAAACGAATAAACAAATGGTTACTCCATTCACTCGAATTTAGGTCTTATTACAGACAAATTGCAATTAATTCTAAATAATCTCTAAGCCGCCTGATCGCGTTTACTCAGTAACCAACGCTGGTATCGTCGCCGCGGGGATCGGATCCGCCTTCCAGGGTTCTGTCGGGTAAGACGAGGATACAGTCCATTCGGCCGATTGTGTTCCGTTGTTGTTCAAGTATATATCCCTTATCCTGTAATTTTTTGATTGCTCCTTCGGAAAATGCATTGGCCTCGAAAGTGGTTTTGTCCGGAAGCCACTGATGATGGAATTTTGATGCATTCACAGATTGCTGCATTGTCATTCCGTGCTCTATCACGTTCAATATGGTTTGGTAAACAGAAGTAATGATCGTCGAACCGCCGGGGGTACCTACTACCATGAAGAGCTTTCCGTCCTTTTCTATGATAGTCGGGGTCATCGAGGAGAGCATTCGCTTACCAGGTGCAATCGCATTGGCTTTGTTGCCGATCAGTCCGTACATATTCGGCGCGCCGGCTTTAACGCTAAAATCATCCATTTCATTATTCATGAAAAATCCGCCGCCTTTAATTACAACCCGGCTTCCGTAACCTCCATTCAATGTAGTAGTGAGTGAAACGGCATTTCCCTCTTTGTCCACAACCGAAAAGTGCGTGGTTTCCAGACTTTCGTACCCAGGAAATGTACCGCCTTTGATATCCTTGCTGACAGTTGCTTTATTCCAGTTGAAATCTGCCCAGCGGCTGGCCAGGTATTCTTTGTTCATCAAGGTTTCCTGCGGCACTCTTACAAAATCGGGATCGCCCAAAAACTTGGCCCGATCGGCATAAACTCTTCTCTCCGCCTCGATCATCACCTGGATCGTGGAATCGGAGTGCCAGCCCCATTTTCTTAGTGGAAATGGTTCGGTGAGGCGCATCAGCTGGACCAATGCAATTCCGCCGCTCGAAGGAGGCGCCATGGTGATCACTTTATAGTCTTTATAGCTTTCAGTTATTGTTTCCCGCCATTGCGCATGGTAGTCGGCCAGGTCTTTTTTACTGATAATTCCTTCGCCGTTTTTGTTGATATCTCTGACGATCAGTCGGGCTGTTTTGCCTTTGTAAAAACCATCACGTCCCTTTTTCTGAATTCTTTTCAACACTTTACCCAAATCCGTTTGAACCAGGATATCGCCTGTTGCCCATTCCTTGCCGGTTGGATTAAGAAAGTATTTTGTGCCCGGGTTCAGTGTTTCCACATCTTGTTTGATCGCATTCAAGCCGCGTGCCTCCCGCTCTGTTTGCACAACTCCATGCATAGCCAGGTCAATGGCGGGTTGCAAAACCTGCTTCCATGGCAGCTTTCCATATTTGGCGTGCGCCTCTGCCATTCCGGCTACCGAGCCGGGCACACCGGAAGCAAGCCGGCCCAGCGTACTTGCTTTTGGAATGATGTTCCCGTCTTTGTCGAGGTACATATCTGCATGCCCTTTTGCAGGCGCTTTTTCACGGAAATCAATGCTGTAACTTTTACCGGTTTTGTCGCGCAGCACCAGAAATCCGCCGCCGCCGAGGTTCCCTGCAGAAGGGTGCACTACCGCCAGTGCAAACTGTACAGCTACTGCCGCATCGACCGCATTTCCCCCTGCTTTCAGTATCTCGACTCCCACCTTTGATGCTTCCGGATGCGCAGAAGCAACCATACCATTTTTTGCGAAAACGCCTTTTCTATCACTGAAAAAAGGTTTTTGATTCGGATCGTCGGATAGGAACTGGTAAAAGCCGGTAGATTCCTGAACTGGTTTTTGAGCAGCTGCAAACCAGGAAACGAAACAGAAAACAATGAAGAATGTATAGTGTTTTTGCATAGCAGGAGTGAAAGGTTAGTGTTGTAAGATATCAAATCAGACCGTTTTTCTTACCTTTTGTAACAATTTATTTCAGGATCAGAGCCTTAACAGTTAACTTTTGAATTGAATATGTCCCGACTGTGATTATGAAATTTTTACGACAGGTTTTAGAAAGTTTCAGGTTTGCCTGGCAGGCTTTGAAGTCGAATATTACACGAACAATCCTTTCCCTGCTTGGGGTTACAGTCGGCATTTTCGCAATTGTTGCCGTTTTTACCATTGTGGATTCCCTGGAGAGGAGCATCAAAGACAGCATGAGCTTCATCGGCGACAAAGTAATTTATGTTCAAAAATGGCCGTGGGGCTTCGGTGGGGAATACCAATGGTGGAAATACTTCCAGTGGCCGGAGCCAACTTATGCCGAATACAAATATTTGTACGACAACCTCGAAAGTGCCAGCGCAGTAGCTGTGATGGATTTCAAGGGAAATACAATCCTTAAAAACGGCTCAAACAGCATTAATGCCCAAATCCAGGGTGTTTCTTTCGAGTACAACCAGATCTCTGAAATTCCCATTGCCACAGGGCGCTATTTCATTCCGCTGGAAACAAACAATGCAAGGAATGTGGCTGTGGTAGGTGCCGACATTGCTGCCGCGCTGTATCCGGGGCAGGACGCGATTGGAAAGCCGTTCAAGCTCGCAGGTAACAAATTTACGATTGTTGGTGTGCAGGTGAAAAAAGGGGAGAGCCTCGTCGATTTTGGCGGTAGTCCCGACAAGAACTGCATTATCCCTTTTACCGCATTTTCAAAGTTGTTCCAGTCGGGCCGCAGGAGTGCTGATATCGTCGTCAAAGGATTTCCAGAAGATGAAGGAATGCAGGAGGTTGAAGCTGAGATAACCGGCTTAATGCGGACCAAGCGCGGCATCAAGCCACGTGAAGGAAATAATTTCTCGCTCAACCGACCCGAAGCAGCAGCGCAGGCAATTGCGGGACTGTTCGCAGTACTGACCGTTGCAGGCTGGGTAATCGGCAGCTTCTCCATTCTGGTGGGAGGATTCGGGATAGCCAACATTATGTTTGTTTCGGTTAAAGAAAGAACAAACTTGATCGGCATTCAAAAATCACTCGGTGCGAAGAACTATTCCATTCTCTTTCAGTTTTTGTTTGAAGCAGTGATGCTAAGTCTGGTGGGCGGATTAGTCGGGATTTTTCTGGTTTACCTGATGTCCTTTGTCCCAATGGGTTCGCTTGAAATCCTGCTGACGCCCGGTAATATCCTGCTTGGACTCACGGTGTCCAGCATAATCGGCGTGCTTTCAGGAATTATCCCCGCTATGCTTGCAGCCAGAATGGATCCTGTAATCGCAATCAGGGCGAAATAATAGGAAAAATCAAACGGTTTTCCGAAGTTAGCTTTCATCATAAACACTGAATTTCACACTTATGCGTAAATGGGTCATATTCGCGATTTTTCTGGCGATTATCTTTGGAATCTTATACTATCTCACGTTCGGATATTACAGCGAAGGAAAACGGGGCGGCTTTATTACCAAGCTCAGCAATAAGGGATATTTGTTCAAAACTTATGAAGGTGAGCTCAGAATGGGCGGGCTTTACGAAGGCGACGGAACAATGAACTCGTCGGAATGGGTCTTTTCTGTAAGTGCGAAGAATAAAGACGCGATCTCAAAGCTGGAAGAAGCGATCAAAAATGGCCACCGCGTGTCGCTGACTTACGAAGAGAAGTTCTTCACTTTACCCTGGAACGGGGATACCAAATATTTTGTGACCAATGTAGAGGTGCTCGGTGCCTCACGATCTGTTGCGCCAGATAATCAGCCGCAGACAGAACCTTTACCTTCGCCAACTGAAATCGACACAAACGAAGTACTTTAATGCAAAGCCGGACTAACCTCCGGCTTTTTTTGCTTTGTATCCTTTGCTGGTCAGCGAGGTAATTACCTTGTCGCGGTGGTCGCCCTGGATCTGCACTTCGTGGTCCTTTACCGTTCCTCCGCTTCCGCAGAGGTTTTTGAGCAGCTTGCCCAGGGCTTCCAGGTCAGATATTTTGCCTGTATAACCTTTTACAACCGTGCTCACTTTCCCCCCGCCTTTTCTTTCCAGCCAAACCCGCAGGTCCTGCTGATTAGGCGGCAAAGTCTCAGCCTCATCGTCGGCATCATTAAACTCGAAATCGGGATTGGTTGAATAGATAATCCCGGAGCGGTTCTTTTTTGACATTTTTAAAAACTGAATTCCTGTTTGAATGTGAATTTAAACAATCACACGCAGACTTTTAGGTTTGATATTGACTTCAATGCGCGCAGTCGTGAGTTGCAGCGGCTCGCCGTCATAATGGATCATCGGCGGTACTTCGGTCTCGATCACAGCGTGTGTAGCACTTTGATAGTCGATAAAACGCGACGCTTTCATCTGTTTTGTAAAAAGCTGATAGGCGAGCGAGGTACCGTACCATTTTGGAAAAGGTTTGATCGTGCAGATATCCAGCATTCCATCCTGCAAATTAGCCTGCGGAGCTACCCACGCATTGTTACCAAACTGTCCTGCATTGGCAAATGAGATAGAAAATGCATTGGTTTTTACCCCATTCAACTTAAAGCTCTGAGGTCTGTAACGCCAGTAGGAACGAAAGGAAACATTGACATAAGTAGCCAGTCCCCGCATTTTCTGCTGACTGAAAAGGTGGCCAACGTATGCATCAAAGCCCATTCCTGCCGTGCAGAAAAAGGGTATATCATTGAGGGTTGCAGTGTCAATGACAATCTGCTTGCCCGTAAAAAGCTTCTGAAGAGACCTTTCCAGTGAGATAGGAATGCCCAGATGCCTGGCCAGGCCGTTTCCGGAACCTAACGGGATAATACCAACCGGCGTTTCACTGCCCACGAGCGGCTGTGCAATTTCGTTGATAGTACCATCTCCGCCCACTGCCACGATACCCGCCCAATCCTGCTGATTGACGTGCTCTTTTACAAGCTGCGTGGCGTGTGCCCGGCCTTCGGTAAAGAGGATTTCTGCATTACTGTCATTTCTGTCCGCGATCGATTGAATCCGGGAAGTAATGTAGTCAGTCCTTTTGCCGGTTGAAGTGCCCGAGTTTGGATTTAAAATAAAGAGATAGGAGCGAGCCACTGATCAGGCGAAGAATAAGAAAAGTATAAGTAGAAAAACGATAATGAACAGGTAGTAAATACCATCGATAAATGGGTATTTCTGCCTGTCAATCTTGCTGAAAAGATCATTGAACTTTCCCATTCCTGCGAATTACGGTCTTGTAAATGCTACTGGTCTTCGCCAATCAAATCTTTCATTATATTGGACTAATGAAAACCGTTTTACAAAAATCCGCAAAAAATATGAGAAACTGGCTTTTTACACTCATCCTGCTTGCTACCTGCACCATTGTCTCGGCCCAGTCGGACAAGGATAAGGAAGAAGTACTGGCGATACTCAGGCAGCAGGAAGCGGACTGGAACCAGGGGAATATCAAGTCCTTTATGAATGGGTACTGGAATTCTGACTCGCTGATGTTTGTGGGAAAAGCAGGCGTTACCTACGGGTATAAAGCAACTTACGAGCGCTACATGAAGAGCTATCCGGACAAAGCCACAATGGGTAAGCTGAAATTCACCTTTCTGAATTTCTCGTTTCCAGGACCGGGCGTTGCATTTGTGGTAGGTAAATTCCATTTAACAAGACCGGAGAAAGGCGATCTTGAAGGCCACTACACTTTGCTTTTTAAGAAAATACAAGGAAAGTGGTTGATCATCTGCGATCATACAAGCGGCTAAAAATAACAGAAGCCGGGTTGATGCCCGGCCTCTGTTATTTTGAAAAACTAGCTTTCTTACACTCTCTTAAAAATAAGCAGCGCATTAACGGGTGGCTTTGTAGCGTCTGCATTTGTATTTACAACAACTGTAAGATCTGTTGGCGTCTGCGTGATCTTAAGTTCTTCTGACACATTTCCCTCTGTTAACGTAAGTTTATCGCCGTTAACCTTCCATTTTGCATTGGTACCCACAGGTACGAAAGTGCCAATTGCAGTGACTGCTATCGGGCAATCGGCTGTTGAGATAGTATTGTTTGCATTGAAGGTCAGCTTCATCTCAAAAATACATGGCACTAGTGCTTTGATCTGCTCGATGTTCGAAATAGGTGGCGCGCCCGGTTCGGGCGTAATTGCGGTCAGCTGCCAGGTACCTACAATCGGGTTATCATCGACAGGCTCGGCTTCGGGGTCTTTGTCATCTTTGCAGGCAGCTACGGTCAGGGCGAGCGCCAGCATTACAAAATACAACGTTTTGGTAACGTAATGAGTGATTTTCATGGTATTAGGATAAAGTAATCAGTAGAGATTTGATAAGTTTAACGTCCAAACTTAGCTTAAAGATGCTTTTGCCCAGGATTTTTAAGGGTGAAGCGGAAAAATTAGCTCTTCAACCATAAGTCAATCAGGCTTTCGGCTGCTTTGACAGGAAGCATTTTCCCGCTTTTAACAACTTCTTCAAAATCGGAAAGCTGGCTTTTTACATTGCTGTTTTGGTAAAAACGATCTTCGATTATCTGCCGGATCATTTCGTGCATCCAGTTTACTTGCTGTAATTCACGGTTTTTTGCAAAATAGCCGCTTTGCCGGGTTATCGCTTCAAACCCGGTTACTACATCCCAGATCTCCCCGATCCCGCTGTTTTCGAGTGCCGAGCACGACATTATCTTCACCGGCACACCGGAGCTGGTCGCCGGCATCAAATGCATTGCATTCTGGTAATCAGAAATCGCGGCATCTATTTGCTGTGCGTTGTTCACGTCAGCCTTGTTGACCGCAATGGCATCAACCATTTCCATAATCCCTTTTTTGATCCCCTGTAACTCGTCGCCTGCGCCGGGCAATGTAAGCAGCAGGAAAAAGTCAGTCATGCCTTTTACCAGAATTTCCGATTGTCCCACACCGACAGTTTCTACCAATATAACATTGTAGCCAGCTGCCTCACACAGGATCATCGCTTCCCGGGTGTTCCGTGCAACGCCACCGAGCGATAAGCCTGTTGCAGACGGACGGATAAATGCCATCGGATTTCGGACCAGTTCTTCCATTCTGGTTTTATCGCCCAGGATGCTGCCGCCGGTTTTTGAGCTGGTCGGATCTACCGTAAGCACAGCTACGTGGTTTCCCAATTTGGTAAGGTGCATTCCGAGTGCTTCAATCAGCGTACTTTTTCCAACACCCGGTACCCCCGTTATTCCAACGCGCAACGCATTTCCGGAATGCGGCAAAACGCTCTGGAGAATGGAATGCGCCAGATCCCTGTCCTCGTAGAGTCGGCTTTCGATAACCGTAATGGCGCGGCTCAGGATAATGCGGTCGCCAGCCAGGATACCATTCACGTAAGCTTCTGAAGAAAGGCGCTCCCGCATAATTAATGATTAAAATACCGCCTCGGGGGAGGTATGTCGTTCGTCGCCGAAAATTAAACTTTTTATATGAGAAAAGGCGAAAAGGCGTATCTTGGTCGTTTTCAATTCTATAATTTCCAATTTTATTGATCAGAATGAGAATTTCGATAATTCGTTTGGGCTTGCTTGCGATAAGCAGTCTGGGCTTTTTTAGCGCAAGTGCACAGGAGGCTGGGAAAGGGGCTTATGACGCACATGTATTGTTTCACCCGCTGTTCAACTTTCAGCCCGGTAACGAGTACCGCACAGGCAGCGGCGCGCCGGGGCCTAAATACTGGCAGAATAAAGCCGACTACAAAATCAATGTCGCGCTCGATGAGGCGAAAGGAACCGTAAGCGGGGACGTGGAGCTGACTTACAAGAACAACAGTCCTGAAAATCTCGAATTTATCTGGCTGCAACTGGATCAGAATGCGTTTAGCGAACAATCCAGAGGCGGTAAAACAACTCCGGTAACCGGCGGAAGATTTGGGAACACAGGGTTCAATGGGGGTGACTCGATTACAACTGTAACGGTTCAGCAAGGCAAAGACAAGTTTGTGGAAGCCGACTACAAGATCACCGACACCCGCATGCAGATCCGCCTGAAAAATCCGGTGAAAGCGAATGGAGACGTGATTAAAATCAGAATCGCTTACTCATTCAAAATTCCCGAATACGGTTCTGATCGCATGGGAACATTGGAAACGAAAAATGGTATCGTGTACGAAATGGCGCAATGGTACCCTCGTGTAGCTGTTTTTGACGACATAGAAGGCTGGAACCTGTTGCCTTACCTGGGTGCGGGTGAGTTTTACCTGGAATACGGGGATTTTGAATACAATGTAACTGTGCCCTGGGACCATATCGTAGTGGGATCTGGAGAGCTGCTGAACCCGGGCGAGGTATTGACAGCCGAGCAAAGAACAAGGTTGGCAAATGCAGCTAAGAGTGATCAGACTGTTATGATCCGATCGGCAGAAGAGGTTTCAAATCCGTCCACAAGACCGAAACAATCGGGTACATTAACCTGGCGTTTCCGTTGTCTGCAGGCGCGTGATATCGCCTGGGCAACTTCAAAAGCATTCGTTTGGGATGCAGCGCGGATGAATTTACCGAAAGGAAAAACTGCATTGGCACAGTCGGTATATCCTGCAGAGGATGGTGGGTTGGACGGCTGGGGCCGCTCTACGGAATATGTAAAAGGCTGCATTGAGTTTTATTCCAGCTATGTTCATGAATACACTTACCCCGTTGCTACCAACGTGGGCGGTATCGTAGGAGGAATGGAGTATCCGGGCATTGTATTTTGCAGCAGCAAAAGCCGCAAAGATGATCTTTGGGGAGTAACAGACCACGAGTTCGGGCATAACTGGTTCCCGATGATCGTGGGAAACAACGAGCGTAAATATGCGTGGATGGATGAAGGTTTTAATACATTCATCAACTTCCTTTCCGGCGACAACTTCAATAATGGCGAATATAAAACGACGCAGATGAATGACCTGCACCAGTTGGCGCCGCTCATTTACAGAAAGAAGGCTGATCCAATTATGACTATTCCTGATGTTGTTCAGGCGCAGAATCTTGGCTGGGAAGCTTACCTGAAACCAGGGCTTGGTCTTAAAATGTTGCGTGAGCAGGTATTAGGCAAGGAGCGGTTTGATTATGCATTCAAAGTATATGTTCAGCGTTGGGCATTCAAACATCCGACTCCCTACGACTTTTTCCGTACAATGGAAGATGCAGCGGGCGAAGACCTGGGCTGGTTCTGGAAAGGCTGGTTTTTTGAGAACTACAAGCTCGACCAGAGCGTAAAAAGTGTTAGCTACGTAGAGCAAAACCCACAACGTGGCTCTTTCATTACAATTGAAAACCTGGATCAATGGGCAATGCCAGCGAAGATTGACATTGAAGAGGTAAGTGGAAAGAAAACACGCATTGAACTGCCTGTTGAAATCTGGCAAAGAGGCGGAACGTGGACTTTCAAAGCACCTACCCAGCAGGCAATCCGGTCAGTAACGATTGACCCGGAGCATGCATTGCCGGATATCAATCCTTCGAACAATGTATGGAAGCCGCAAATGTTTGCTGAGCCTGAGGTGAACTAAGAGGGTTTGCAGTAACAAAAAAGCCTTCCGATTGAACAACTTGTTCCGTCGGAAGGCTTTTTTAATGTCTTTATATCAGATAGTAACCAGCATTGCCCCGTAAGAGTATCCTCCGCCGAAAACAGTTACCACAATATTTTCTCCTTTTTTAAACTTATCCTTATTCTCAGATAAAGCAATCGCGCAGCCTGCACAGCCCGTATTTCCAAGATACTGAATGTTGGAGATCAGCTTCTCCACCGGAATACCAAGTGTATTGATCACATTGAGGCTGATCCGGTGATTAGCCTGGTGCGGGATCAGGTAGTCGAGATCGTCAATCGTAAGTCCGCACGCGTGCAGTACCTGCTGGCTGACCTTTGGCATATAAATACACGCATTCTGGAACACGTCGCGGCCGAAAGGCATAATTACGCCGCGGTCATTGGGCCGGAGTACCACCGCTTCAATGGCTTTCCCGCTGGTAGCCGCTCCGCCGGTGATGATCTTCTTGATATGCATATCCGAATCAGTCTGGCGCTCTTTGGAAATCAGCAGCGCCGACGCTCCATCGCCCCATAAATGACCGGAAACTGTATCCATTTCATTGTAGTATGCAGTATTATGGTCCGAAACCACCACCAACGCTTTGGAAGCTTTGCCAAGCGCGAAATAGCCTTCTACAATCTCAATCGCATTAAGCAGCGAAGAGCAGGCAGAGGAAATGCTTAAAACGGGAATGTCCGGAATTTGCAACTGGTGCTGTACTGCGTGAGCAAGCGTGACAATGGTATCGTATGGCGTATAAGTAGCGCCGATAATAAGGTCTATTTCGTTTTTACTGTA
This sequence comes from Dyadobacter crusticola DSM 16708, assembly GCF_000701505.1. Taxonomy (GTDB): domain Bacteria; phylum Bacteroidota; class Bacteroidia; order Cytophagales; family Spirosomataceae; genus Dyadobacter; species Dyadobacter crusticola. The sequence continues at coordinate 15,355 of NZ_JNJB01000024.1, forward strand.
AGGAATATTTTCAAGTAGTGATTCAACCGCCTTAATTGCCATTGTGGAAGTATTCTCTTCCGCTGATGCCTTACGTCTTTCTGAGATTCCGGTCCGTTCTACAATCCATTCGTTGGACAGGTTGTTGAGATTTGTAAAATATTCATTACCAATAACTTCGCTTGGCAAATAATGACTAACTGTATTAATATACATGATTGAGAAGTTGACTCCGCAAACTACGATTCTTTTTGATTCCGAAAGTTAAATATTTCATAGAAATCGTAGTACTAAATATTTGAACAATTCAATAGTAAATTTATAAAATTATAATAACCAGCTCCTTCAACTGAGATCTTTTTTTCAGGCTGATATATCTACGTAAAAAGAGAGCAGTTTTTGTATTTCCTGCTTCCAATTATAAAAATTTTCAACGCGAATCTTGCCATTATTCCCCATCTCCAATCGCTTCGGTTCATTTTCTGCCAGGAAGGCCAGCTTGTCAAAAAGGGCCGCGTCGTCGTAAGGAGAAATACAAAATCCGGATTGAGAAGGTTCTACAATGGACCTGTACAAGGGAAAGTCAGAGGTAATAACCGGCAAGCCAAATGCCATGTATTCAAACAATTTAGTTGTGTAAGAATCAGGATAATCGGCGACGGGTTTCAGCAGCGCGATTCCCGCCACATAGCGTGACGCATATCGAAATGCAATCTGCTGATCGGTGTATCCATAGAAAACAAGGTTGTTGCGTACCTGATCAAATCCTGGCAAAGTTTCCAATGCATTCTGATCCAGCCGCAATGCTCCAAAGAAATGCGCTTTGAAATGGGGATAGATGTTTTTCAATTTCGAGAATGCCAGGATCATTACATCAATGCATCTTTCCATGGAAATCACACCAACATATAAAAACTCCGGGCTTGCCTGCGTGGAATTCTGAATTGAATTGTAAATGTCAGACGGCGGAATGGACGCGAAGTTTTGAATGACGGCGTGGGGATACCTTAACTGACTGTACGTGTTTAGATATGCTTTTTCAGTGAAGATGAAGAAGAATTCCCTTCGTGCCAGTTTATCAAAATAGGCGAATAACAGCTGAAAGATCAGCGCATTATTGTATTTCTTGATGCTAAACTTCTGATCGAGATTTTCCTGAACCTCGTAAATCACTTTTGCGCCCAGCCATTTAAATATGAAAGCGGCCGGTATGAGCTCGGGAACAAAAATGTGCAGAATGTCAGGTTTCAGGCGAATACATTTCCAGAACAAAACGGGGTAGGTTACCAAAAGTCTTGCCGACAACTTTTTGAAAAACGGCAGCGAAATGGTTCTAAATGCTTTTTGCTGCCGGATCTGCGGCAATGCACATATTACTTCATATTGCGCAGCCAGCGCCGGCGCTATTTTATAGACAATGCGCGGGTCGGTCGGAGGATGTACCGTGCTTAACAACAATACGCGTTTCATTGCTGGCCGATCATCGCTACGCCAGCGGAAGTACCAATGCGGTCAGCGCCGGCCTCGATCAATGCAATGGCTTGTTCAGCTGTACGAATCCCGCCGGAAGCTTTGATTTTTACTTCTTTGGGTAGGATCGTGCGGAGTGTTTTCACCACTTCTACTTCTGCTCCTTTCGGGGCGAAGCCGGTGGAGGTTTTTACATAATCGGCTCCGGCCTCGGCACAAATTTCGGTAGCTGTGTAAAGCTCGAAAGTATCAAGATAGGCAGTTTCAATGATGATCTTGACTAATGCATTTTTACTGTGAGCGAGCTGAGCAATCTGGCCCAGCTCTTGCCGCACACTCAGGTAAGCCATTGATTTGAAGAGTGAAAGGTTCATCACCACGTCCAGTTCCGTCGCGCCCTGTTCCAATGCAATTTGCGCTTCGGTCAGTTTGGCTTCTGTAGCGGAATAGCCCATGGGGAAGCCGATCACGGTTGCAAGTTCGATCCTGACAGGACAAAACTCCATCATTTCAACCACATAAGGCACGTAAACAGGCGCTACACAAATTGCCTTAAACTGGAACTTCCAGGCTTCTTCACATATCTTGCGAATGTCAGTTTCAGTTGCGACAGGGCTAAGCAGTGTGTGGTCAATGTAGGAGGAGAGTGCGTCCATGTATTTTGTACAAGATCAAAAAATAAAAACCCTGTCGTAAAAGACAGGGTTTTCGGATATTATGGGACTGGATTAAGCTTTGCTTTTTTCCTTTTTAGCAGGTTTATTGGGAGAGTCTTCCGACTCTGCTGAGTCTGCGCTCGCTTCTTCCACCGCCGCTTCCGGCTCAGTTGTTGCTTCTGATACTACAAAAAGCTCAGGAAGGTGCTTTGAAAGCAGGTTGTACCAGGTAATAATTTTCTTGATATCTGATACGTAAACCTTGGAACGGTCGAAGTCGGGCAGAACTTTCACTAGAAACTCGATCAGTTCTTTGTCCGATGCGGTTTTAACAGCTAAGTCTACCTGCTCGCCATGTACTTCGCGAATTGTGGTAAATACGTCTTCCAGCGGAGCTGACTCTTGCTCTCCATCTGTAAAAATAGACACGTCTTTCAACACAGAAACCCTCGCAGTGGGCCCGATCAGTGTTTTTTCGCGCTTTTCATCCAGGCTTTCAACAATCACGCCCGCGCGGCTCGGTTTGAGAATACGGAACAGTCCGCCTTTACCTGAAACATTTGCTATTTCCTTTAACAGCTCCATTCCTGTAGACTCTACTTTTTCACTCATCCTTTTTGTTATTTGTTATTTCTGATTTGAATGCGGTTTACTGACCGGCTACTTTTCCGCAAAATAACGGAAAGATACTTCGCCAAACAACTTGCTACGGTTGTGTATTCTGAAACGCGTCGTTGTAAGTTTGTATTGCTTTCAGAACAGCATCCCGGCCTTCGTTTTTTTCTGCTGAGGTCACAAACATCGGTGGTATTTCTTCCCAAAGCTCGCCCAGCTTCGATTTGTATGCTTCAACCTGGTTGGCAACCTGCCCGGGTTTGAGCTTATCTGCTTTTGTAAAAATGATATGAAACGGAATGCCGGCTTCTCCCAGCTGTGACATGAATTCAAGATCAACGGCCATCGCACTATGCCGCACGTCGATCAGCGCGAACGTGCAAATAAGATTTTGCCGGTTATATAGATAATCATTGATCATTTTTTCCCACTTGTCCCGCTCGACCTTGCTGACCTTTGCATAACCGTACCCGGGTAAATCGACGAGATACCAGGAATCATTGATAATAAAATGATTGATCAGCTGCGTTTTTCCTGGTTGCTGGGAGGTTTTCGCCAGTGCTTTTTTGCCGGTGAGCATGTTAATCAGCGAAGATTTGCCCACATTGGAGCGGCCGATAAATGCGTACTCGGGCAATTCAGGGGAGGGACATTTCAGATAGTCCGAATTGCTCATCACGTACCTGGCATCCTGAACTTTCATAGGGAATTAATGTTAATGAAGCTGCGAAGTTATCTTTTTTGCCCCGCAAATCCATTGTAAAAGCGTAATCGTATGTTTAACAAGGAATTGCGCAAAATAAGATAAGACGTTATTTTCGTAATCAGAATCTAAGTATAACTATCAAGCAAATAATGAGAAACTTAAAGAAATTGGGTCTGCTGATTGCAGTATTGGCTTTGTCGTTTTCTGTTGCCGTGGCGGGAACTGGCGATAAGAATGCAAAAGAAGCAGAAAAGGGAATTCGGTTTGTCGAAGGTTCCTGGGCGTCAATCCTGAAAAAGGCGAAGGCCGAAAACAAGATCATTTTTTTTGACGCATATACCACCTGGTGCGGGCCATGTAAATTACTGCAGAAGAATGTTTTTACAAGAGCGGATGTAGCCGAGGTTTTCAATGAGAATTTTATCAATGTAAAATTTGATATGGAGAGTGGCGAAGGGCCTAAGTTGGCCAGCAAATATCCAATCGAAGGATATCCGACATTGTTTTTTATCAATCCAAATGGGAAAGTAGTTAAGAAGGTGCTGGGATATACCAGCGCGGAGGATTTGATCAAAACAGGCAAGTCCCTGAAAAAACCTGCGGGTAATAAAACAACTGTTTAATGCAGCAGAAAGATAAAGGCCCGGGAGCAGCTTGCTTCCGGGCCTTTGTATTTTAACAGAGTTCTTATTCGTAATAGTTTGGAACGCGGTGACCGCTGCTTTCGAGCAATCTGTCCTTTTTGAACAGTGTCACGTCAGCTGTAACCATATCGTTAACCAAAGCTTTCAGGTCATATTTCGGTTTCCACCCTAGTTTCGTCATCGATTTCGTTGGGTCTCCGATCAACAGTTCCACTTCTGTAGGGCGGAAATACCTTGGATCGACAGCTACTACTTCCTTACCGATCTCGATCTGGAAATCAGGGTTATTGCATGCAACTACAGTTGCGATCTCGTCAACACCTTCCCCAGTAAATGCAACTTCGATACCTACTTCGTCAAAAGCCATTTTCACGAACTCGCGAATGCGGGTAGTGATACCTGTTGCAATTACAAAATCTTCCGGAGTATCCTGTTGCAGGATCAGCCACATTGCCTCAACGAAATCTTTGGCGTGGCCCCAGTCACGTTGTGCGTCCAGGTTACCCAGGTAAACTTTGTCCTGCAAGCCTAGTGCGATACGTGCAACTGCGCGGGTGATTTTGCGGGTCACGAAAGTTTCACCTCTTAATGGCGATTCGTGGTTGAACAAAATCCCGTTTACCGCAAACATATCGTAAGCTTCACGATAGTTGACTGTGATCCAGTAACCGTAAAGTTTGGCAACTGCGTAAGGTGAGCGTGGATAAAAAGGTGTTGTTTCTGACTGCGGCACAGCTTGTACCAGACCGTAAAGCTCAGAAGTGGAAGCCTGATATATCTTCGTCTTTTTAGTTAAACCCAGCAAACGAACCGCTTCCAGTATCCGCAAAGTACCGATACCATCCACATTGGCAGTGTACTCAGGCTCTTCAAAACTTACCTGTACGTGCGACATCGCACCCAGGTTGTAAATTTCGTCAGGCTGAACTTCCTGAATGATCCGGATGATGTTGGTAGAATCACTCAGATCACCGTAGTGAAGATGGAATCGCACATTTTTTTCGTGTGGATCTTCATAAATGTGGTCAATCCGCTGCGTATTGAACAAAGAGCTGCGGCGCTTAATGCCGTGTACTTCATATCCTTTGCTCAGTAAGAGCTCTGCCAGATAAGAACCATCCTGCCCGGTTATCCCGGTAATCAATGCCTTTTTCATTTAGACGTCTGTATATCGAGTGAGATTACGATTTAATTATTACTGAAATATCAACTAATTGTTTTCTGCTGAGGAATTTATATCCAGGCTTCTTTTTATATCGACGCGATCGGGTAAAATGACGGCCGAGGCATATTGTTCTTTGATCATGTCAAGGTACTGTTCTGCATCGCTGCGATACATAAAGTCACCTGCTTTGACGCGGTAAGTGGGCTGGGAATAGGAAACGTAGGGGTTCAGGTCAGGAAATGCCTGGTAAATATAGGATTTTGCACCATCAGCTTCCTGCCGCACATTACCTACATATAACTGAATACGATATCCGTTGATATACCTGATCGACTTGTTGTGCCTGGCCAGGGTATCGAGTACGGTATCAAGCTTTTTATTTACGTAAAGCGGCTTGTCTACATCGGCTTTCGGTGCAGTGGTCGGCTTCGGAGCTGTCTCCTTGGGAGCTTTATCGAATACAGGTTCCACATATTCATACCTTGGCCTGACTGCCGAAAGGTCTTCTCTGTACTCTGAGCTGGACGAGCTGACTACCGACTTTTTACTACAGGCTGATAAGATGATCATGCCAATCTGCAGTGCCAATAAGGAATTCTTTTTCAGCTTCATATCTCTGAAAACGGTAACTGAATTAACAAACATAATAAAAAAGGATGAATCGGCATACCACTTAGTTTTGATTGTAATACCTAACTTTACCAATACAATTCACAATACCAATGCAAATTCAATCCAATTTTCCGCTTCGTCATTACAATACCTTTGGGCTGGAATCGACGGCGCGCTTTTTTGTTGAAATTACATCTCTAACGGAATTAACCGAAATTCTGACGAATCCGGAATGGAAAAAAACGCCAAAATTTATTTTAGGGGGCGGCAGCAACATCCTTTTAACGCGGGATATTGACGCACTTGTAATTCATCCGAAAATCCTGGGAATTGAGAAAATCAAGGAAACTGATTCACAGGTTTTGCTGAAAGCAGGCGGGGGTGAAAGCTGGCATGAATTCGTATTGCATTGCGTCAGAAGTGGTTACGGAGGTGTTGAAAACCTCTCTCTGATTCCGGGAAGCGTGGGTGCTGCACCTATGCAGAATATTGGTGCGTATGGTGTTGAGGTCAAAAATGTGATAGAATCCGTAGAGGCGGTGGAGGTGGAAACCGGCGTGCCACACGTTTTCTCAAATGCGGAATGCAAATTCGGCTATCGTGAAAGTATTTTCAAAAAGGAAGCCAGCGGCCGCTTTGTAATCACGGGCGTCACCTTTGTTTTGTCCAAAAACCCTGTTGTGAACATTGGTTACGGAGATGTTCAGAAAACGCTGGCCGAAATGGAAATTGTGAATCCAACAATCGGAGACGTAAGTGAGGCGATCATGCGGATCAGGAAAAGTAAATTACCCGATCCTGCACAAATCGGGAATGCCGGAAGTTTTTTCAAAAATCCCGAGATTTCTGCAACTCAATTCGGGGATTTGAAAATGGCTTTTCCTGAAATACCCGGTTATCCGGTTGATGAAAATACAGTAAAAGTACCGGCAGGCTGGCTGATTGAGAAAGCTGGCTGGAAAGGTTACCGGAATGGGGATATCGGGGTGCACGAAAAACAGGCGCTGGTACTAGTCAATTACGGAGGAGGTACCGGAAACGAAATAAGGTTATTATCCGAAACAATTCAGGAATCCATTTTATCGAAATTTGGGATCAGTTTGAAAGCAGAGGTAAATTTCATTTGATATATGAATTCAAAAAAGCGCAACGCTACGCTGTTTCTTTTTATACTTTTTGTTGCAGTCTTCTTTTTAAAGCAACGTTTTACGGTAGAACTTTATCAGGACGAATTCCACTACCTGCCCACGGCTGTTTATTTCAGTCCCGAACCAATCCCTTCCATTGATCTGCTAAAAAGCTACAATGAGCTCAATACACCTATCCCATTCATTCTGGGCGGCTGGGTTGTAAGCCTTTTTGGTGATAGTATCCAGTACCTGCGTTTACTGACATTCGTTTTCAGCTTCGGTTTGTTGATGCTTTTTGTGTGGAACAGCCCTGAAAAGAGCAAGCGTTTCTGGTTGTGTCTGGTCGGTTTACTGCTTTTTCCCAACTACTATCTCGTCAGCGTTTATTACTATACGGACATTTTTGCAATGTTCTTTGTGCTGGCGGGCATTGTCGCGTACCTGAAACGAGTGCATTGGGCCGGGATGCTGCTGTTTGCAGCGGCTGTTTGTTGTCGGCAGTATATGCTGGCATTCCCGGCTGCTGTCGTAGCTTACGAGCTTTTCAATCATTTAAGAATATCGGTCAAACCTGCATTGTTGATCAGGAATATCTGGAACGATAAAACCTGGATATGGTACGGAATTGCCGTTTTGAGCATTGTTCCATGGGTTCTGCTCTGGAAAGGCCCCGCGCCGGCCGCAGTGATGGCCGATCAGCATTACGATTCGGACAAGATCGCACAGTACAATTTCGGTTATCTGATGTATGCGTCGGTAGTAATCGCAGTTTATCACGTTATTCCGGAATTGATTTTTACCAAAAAGCTGGGTTATTTGTTCCGGTTTCCGTCGCTTTATCCGAAACTATTCGCTGCATTTGTGGCCTTACTTGCCGCTGTAATCATTTTTTTTCCCGCCAAACAAGCCTACAATCCGTATTTCACTTGGCCTTATCTCGGTTACATCGATCAGTTATTAATGACAATCGGAATCAGTGGATTGGTTAAACAGGTCGTTTTCGGACTTTTGGCATTAGTTACTTTGATGCGCTTTTTCTCCCCGAAATTCAATCTTGCAAGCTGGATGGTCGCATTCAATGTGCTGCTGCTTGGTAAAGCGCAGCTGTCGTGGGACAAATATTCACTGCCGGTAATTATGGCATTGTGGTTCCTGGCGATGTTTGACGAACAATGGTCTCTGTCCGAAAACACAGAAGAAATCCCTGAGGCGGCAAATGCAAAATATTAGGGATATATTTATATCGGTTGTTTAAACCAATTGAGCGGTAAGGATTTTAAAAGTTGTTGAATGAAATGAGCTTTACAAGTAAGATCAGTGCCTTCTTCCTGGTTATCCTCGCTGGGATATCACAGGAAACATACGGCCAGCGTTTTTTTTCAGTCGTCTTCAACAAGCTGCCCAAAGATATGCAGCTGTTTGCACGTGCCGACGACAATACAGCCGAGGTGCCGTTTGCCGGAAGAATAGAAGCTACCGGCTGGGACCACATGTCAGTAGTTACTTTCCGAAATGGGAAGCAGGTTGATTTGCAGCAGCAGAAGCTGAATTATGCCGGCCAGGATTTCGCCAGTTTTGAGCTGAAACCGAAGATCAAGGCTGAAATGGCTGATTACGAATTCGCGTTTTACGCTTGCAAGACAGACGATTCGGTGCTGGTCGTAAAACGAACAGAGATCGTGGCAGGCGATTTTTATGTGATCAGCGGGCAGTCCAATGCAGCAGCGGTCCACTTCGGAAACTGGTCAAGTAAGTATGCCCGTACACTGGGTAGAACCCCTGACGACAGCCCTGCCCAGACTCTGGGTGACACAATGTGGATACCTTCTTCGTGGTCGTGGCCCTACGCAGGCGCCTGGGGCGTGGAAATGCAACGGCGCATTCTGGAAACAGACAGTATCCCTACGTGCGTGATCAACGGTGCTTTACCCGGATCGTACATTCGCTATCATACCGACCGCAATGCTGAAAATCCTGCTTCATCGAATTTGTATGGATTTTTGTACCAAAGGATCAAAGCCGCCAGGCCGGGCCGCATTCGCGCTTTCTTCTGGTATCAGGGAGAGCAGGAGGCTTTGGAGGATATCCGCAACTACGAGCAGGAATACGACAAGCTTTTCAAGTACTGGCAGCAGGATTACCCCCAGGTTGACAAGTTTGTAGTGATTCAAATTCCGGTACTGTTTAATCCTTATTATGTGGCAGGTACTATCCGCGAGTTCCAGCGGAAAACGAAATACATTTATCCGAAAACAGATCATTTTAATGTAAGCGGCTTGCTAGGATTTGACGGCATCCATTATAGTCTGTCCGGGTACCAGGAGCTGGGTAGAAGGATTCAAAAATTCCTGGCACCGAAGGTTTATGGTTCTGCGGACAGCAGCAATGTAAATTGCCCGGATGTGCAGAAGATTTATTATTCGTCGGAGCAAAAGGATGAGATAACGCTGGTTTTTGAAGAGGGGCAAAACTTGCGCTGGCCCAAAGATACATTGATAGATGATGTCAATGGAACCAAGTTCCTGAAAGGGCTGAAAGATGTTTTTTACTTCGACGGTGATGAATCGAAGCCGGCGAGCATTGCGTCGGGATCTGCAAGTGGAAATAAGGTTATTTTGAAGCTCGCAGGCAGTTCCAATGCAAGCAAGCTGACCTACCTGCCAGCGTACAAAGGTGAGCAGATCAGAATTTATTACGGTCCTTTTCTGACGAATGCACGGGGTTTGGGCGCGTTTTCTTTCCAGGAACTCGCGGTCGCCAATATTATCACGTTTGCTGTTTTTGAGGCCAAAGAATCCGAAGCAGCCAGTGTGCTGGTTTCGTGGCAGTCCACCGGTGCGGACAGCTACGTTCTTGAAAAGAAAGGACCGGATGACACAGAGTTTGTCGCAATCGGCACTTTCAGCGGAAATACCTTGTCATATGAGGATAAAGACGTTTCGCCGGATGAAACTTACAATTATCGCATTCAGGCTTTCAGTAAAACTTCGCAGTCGCTCGTAAAAACCGCTACTGTAAAAATGCTGCCGCTTTTGGCTGTAAAACCATCACCAAGTGAAATGTTCTGGAGAGTTTTTCCCAATCCTGTTTCGGCTGCTTTAAAAGTGGAGTTCAAGAACCCAGTGAAGGGACACATCAGGCTGAGCAACGCGCGCGGGCAGTGGGTGCACAATGCGCAGCTAAAATCGGAAAGCAGGTATGAAATTGACATTTCAACAATGCCGACCGGCCTCTATATCCTTACAGTAGATCAGGGCGACGGAACTGTGATCAGCAGTAAGGTCATCAAGCAGTAACAAAAATGGGTAGCGAAGGCTACCCATTTTTGTTTACAATATCTCTTAGATCTCAGCTTCCCAATCCATACCGTACAATGCAGTACAATGCGCGGAAACCGTCTTTCCAGTTTATCTTCTTGCCTTCCTCGTAAGTCCGGCCGTAATAAGATACACCTACCTCATATATTCTGATCTTGGGTATTTTAGCAATCTTCGCTGTTACTTCCGGCTCGAAACCAAAGCGTTTCTCATGAAGTGAAAGGTTTTTAAGCAAATCGGCCCTGAAAAGCTTGTAGCAGGTTTCCATATCCGTCAGGTTCAGGTTAGTGAACATATTGCTCAGGAATGTCAGGAACTTGTTGCCGATCGTGTGCCAGAAGAACAGAATTCTGTGCGGTCTTCCACCCATGAAGCGGGAGCCGTAAACTACATCGGCGTACCCGTCGACAACCGGTTTCAGTAAAATGTTAAATTCCTGGGGATCATATTCCAGATCCGCATCCTGCACGATAATGTAATCACCCGTAGCGCGTCGAAATCCTGTGTGCAGTGCTGCTCCTTTCCCCTGATTGTATTCGTGACGATAATAACTTACTTCCAGAAGCGGGTTTTCAGCCATAAATCGCTGTGCTACTCCCTCGGTATTATCTGAGGAACAGTCATTTACAATTACGATCTCTTTCTGAAAACCACTTATCAATTCAACGGATTTAAGCTTGTCCAGCACTTTCCAAATTGTTTTCTCTTCGTTGTAGGCAGGAACTATGACTGATAATTTCATCCGGAACTAGTAACGTATATGGCTAATATGAAGTTGTAAATCGCAGTATGTCAATCAAAACATAACGAAGCCGCTCCAAGTAATCCTGCATCGTTGGCAAGTGTAGCGCGTTTGATGCTGATTGTTTTTAGATAGTAAGGAGTTAACCAGTACTGAAAGCGTTCGTTAATTGCCGGCAAAATAAATTCAAACGAAGCAGAAATGCCACCGCCAATCAAAATAGTAGTAATATCCAGTATACGGACCATTGAAACGAGGCCTTCTCCCAGCAAATAACCCATTTCGTAGAATACCTGCTTGGCAAGCTCGTCACCACCGGAAGCAGCGGCTACCAAGCCAGTCGTAGAGATAGTACCATCAGAAGGAAGCTGCGTTGTGCCGGTATATGCTGCGCGCATGGAATTAGCCAGGTCAAGCAGTTCTTTTTTACCGATGTTTCTTTCCAATACCTTGCCGTTTTTCGAGGGTATGTGGCCAGGTTCCATTGCATTACCGCCGCCACCTTTGAAAACTTTCTTATCTATAATCGCCGCTCCGCCGATTCCTGTTCCCAGGGTTACGAAAATGTAATCTTCCGGTAGTTTATCTTCTCCAAAATAATACTCTCCCAAAGCAGCTGCATTGGCGTCATTTTCAAGGTAGAAGTCGTGCATTGGAAAACGTGCTTTCAGATCGGGCACGATTGCGATACCATCTATCTCGGGAATTGCAGTAATTTCAATCAATGTAGTCCGGTCGCGGGTAGTCAACCCCGGAACTCCGATTCCCACTCGTTTTACCTCGGGATATTCGACTAGCTGCAATGCGATTGCATCACCCAAACGATCTATAAAATGTCCTGAGCTGCGCCAGCTGGCGGTATCATGGCTGTAAAAATTTGAAATTCTCCCATCCGTAGCGTCAACGATTCCCATTTTTACGTTAGTACCGCCCACGTCTATACCGAGGTATTGTTCCATGAAAAAAGTTAAAGGTTTAATAAATAATTTTAAAAATGCGGCAATTTACTAAAATTGCGCTTTGTACACTAATCAATCCAGGTCTCCTAACTGCGGCCGGATCAATATTTCTTCTACGACAGTCCGCCCGGAAAGCGAGTAAGTTGACCAGATAGCTTCTGCAACGTCTTTAGGATCAATAAATCGCTCTTCCGGCAAATCAGTGCCTTTCCAGCTATCGGTCAATGTAGCTCCGGGAATTACCGCAGTTACTCTTACATTGTGGGGCTTCATTTCTTCCCTGAGCACCTTGGTCATTCCGTAAAGTGCGAACTTGGATATGCAGTAAGAACCTCCGTTTGGGTATGCAATGATGCTGGCCGTAGAGCAAAGCGTAAAAATGTGCCCTTTCCTGGCCGCAGTCATTTCCGGAAGCAATCCTCTTGTGAGGTGATATGCGCTGTACAGGTTTGTCTCAATCGTTTTTTCCAAAACCCCTTCTTCTTCATTATGTACCTGCCCGGGGATAAATACTCCGGTATTGTTGATTAGTACCTCTGCAAAACGGTTTTGAGATTTGATAAAATCGATAAATGCATTCACCTGAGATCGCTCGGACAAGTCAGCCTGAAAGACAGCGACCTCTCTTGCGGGATAAGTTTCGTTGAATTGGCGTTTGAGTTGCAGCAGGTCGTCGTTGTTCCTGGCGCAGGTGACTACATCAAACCCGCCTTGCAGAAATCGCTCAATTACCGCCCGACCAATTCCCTTTGTACCGCCGGTAACTACCGCTAATGGATTCATTTTTATAAATGCTTCTTTTTTGCCTAATTTTCCCGAAAATATTGAATACTATTAAGATTATGTCTGTAATCGGGAAATACTTTATTTTTTTGGGAGCGTTGTTCGGAAAGGGGGAGAAGCTCTCGGTTTACTGGCGGAGGCTGATGGAGGAATGTGTCGGGATCGGGGTAAGTTCGATATTTATCGTCGCGATTGTTTCTACATTCATAGGCGCAGTTTCGTGCATTCAGACAGCCTATAACCTGGTAAGCCCGATCATTCCGATTTCAACTGTTGCATTGATTGTGCGGGATATGGAAATCCTCGAACTCGCGCCTACCATTACCTGCATCGTGCTCGCCGGCAAAGTAGGCTCCAATATCGCTTCTGAACTCGGTACCATGCGCATTACTGAGCAGGTAGACGCGCTGGAAGTAATGGGGATCAATTCTGCCTCTTACCTTGTTCTTCCCAAAGTAGTGGCTGCAATGATCACTTTTCCGATGCTTGTTATTTTTTCTGCATTCCTCGGGATTTTGGGAGGTTATCTGGCAGGTACTCTAACGGGCGTTATCACGGAAAGGGACTATTTGTACGGAATCAGAGATTCATTTGTGCCTTATAACATCTTCTTTATGTGCGTAAAACCCTTCGTATTCGGGTTTTTGATCGCGACGATCTCTTCATTTAAGGGATACTATACCGAGGGCGGCGCATTGGAAGTAGGCAAGTCGAGTACCGGGGCAGTTACCAACAGTTGTATTTCCATTCTGGTAGCCGATTATCTGCTCGCACAGTTGCTGTTGTAACGTTAAAGGCGCCATCATTTTACCATGCGATGATTGAGATCAGTAATATTTTCAAAGCTTTCAACGGGAAACAGGTTTTAAAAGGTATTTCCGCGAATTTTAAAAAAGGGGAAACCAACCTGATCATCGGCGGAAGCGGAACCGGTAAAAGTGTTTTGCTCAAATGCATGATCGGCCTTGTTAAGCCCGACCAGGGCAATGTTATATACGACGGCCGGGACTTTTATAACAGCGATAAGGAAATGCAGCAGTCCATTCGCCGTGAAATGGGTGTGCTTTTTCAGGGTGGCGCTCTGTTCGATTCGAAGACGGTTGAGGAAAATGTACGTTTTCCATTGGATATGCTCACAGATCAGTCTGCACAAGAAAAGCAGGAGCGCGTTGCATTCTGTCTTCAAAGGGTTGGCCTGGAAGCGGCGGCGAAAAGAATGCCTTCCGAGATCAGCGGCGGGATGAAAAAGCGCGTGGGAATTGCCCGCGCTATTGTAATGAACCCCATGTACCTCTTTTGCGATGAGCCTAACTCCGGGCTTGATCCGCTCACTTCGGTAAAGATTGACGAGCTGATCAAAGAGATCACCGAAGAATATCAGATCACCACTATCATCATCACACACGATATGAATTCGGTAATGGAAATCGGCCAGAATATCATGTTCCTGTACCAGGGAGACAAACTGTGGGAAGGTGTCAATTCAGATATTACCAAAACCACTGTTCCCGAACTGAAAGAGTTTCTTTTCTCCAATAAGCTGCTGCGCGAAATGCAGCCTTAACTAATCTGCCTCATCTCCGGAATGCAGGAAGATTTTTTCTTTCCAGCATAAAAACAACAGCAGCAAACAGCGCAAACAGGATAATGTGCAGCGTGGCGGAAAGCCAGAGCTCCGGTATTTTTACAAGGGAAGAAAGAAAGATCAAAGCGCCTCCACCTGCCAGATAGCCCAAAGCGGACTTTACGTCGTAAGGTACGGGATAAAATTTCTGCCCGTAATAATAACACAAGACAAGCATTACCAGTCCCGACAATGCAAATGCCACTGCGAATCCCAGATAGCCGATTTGCGGAACCAGCAGGAAGCTGGTGATTATAGTAATGCCAGCTCCGGTAAGTGTGAACCAGGTTCCGTATTGCGTCTGATCTGTTAGCTTAAACCAAGTCGCGATATTATAGTAAATACCCAGGAACAGATATCCTGCGAGCAGCCAGGGCACCACAGGCAGGCCTTCATGGTAAATTTTCTGTTTGAGAAATATCTCGGCAAACAAGTCGAGGTTCAATGAGATCCCGACCCACATCAATGCGCAGATGATGATAAAGTATTTGGTCACCTTGGCGAATATCGGCGGCGCATTCTTGTCTTCCCCTTTCGTGAAGAAGAATGGTTCGGCGGCGTATTTGAAAGCCTGTATAGCCAGGTTCATGAAGATCGAAAGCTTGTAGCATTGCACATAGATACCAATTGCCGTTTTGGTGCTGCGACCAGGATAAAAGCCTTCGGGAAGTAAAAACTGAATGAATGTACGGTCAAAAAGCATGTTGATCACCCCGCCCGCATTCATGATCAGAATTGGAAAAGCATATACCCAGACAGGTTGAAAAAGGGTTTTGTCAAAAACAAAGCGAAATCCGGCAAACTCTTTCCGCAGTGACACAAAGAAGAGCAGATTGGCAATGAGGTTGGCAAGAACAATGTAATCCGGCGCATGAACGGGATTATAAAACAGGTCGACTGCGGGTTTCAGGAGCGACAGATATTTCCCCTGGTAAATGTCCCGGCAAACAATCAGGAAAAATAGGTTTAGCAGGATGGTAATGACAATGTTTACGAGGCGCACCGTCACGAACTTTTTCCCTTTTCCTTCCAGCCTCAGCCTCGCGAATGGAATCGAAATAATCGCATCCGTCGCCATAATTGCCGCAAACATCCTGACGATGTTAGCACTTTCAGGATAGCGGATCGCCTCGGCCACCTGGGGTGCAAAAACGAAGATCAGCCCGGAAAAAACCAGGCTGACCAGCATAACTGCACTTAAAATAAGATTATAGTAGGTTCTTCGATCTGCCTCCTGCCGCGCAAAGCGGAAGAAGGCTGTTTCCATTCCAAAAGTATAAATAACCATTGTCAGGCCTGCGTAAGCATACAATTGGCCCTGGGCCGCAATCTGCTCGGGTTTAAACAGCCCGGTATGGAGGGGAACCAGCAGGTAGTTCAGGAAACGGCCCAGCATAGTGCTGATCCCGTACATGGCGGTTTCCCCCGCTAACTTCTTTAAAACACCCATATTTTGTTGCCTGGCAATACTTGCAAAGCTTATTCAGAAAGTATCAGTATAATCATATATGAACAAGCAAATATAGGTGATGGTTGTTTAAGATTGCACGCGCAGAAATGCAGGCTAGTTTCTGATATCTGTGATAATATGTTCAATAATGCGTTCAATGCGTTTCCAGCCGTCGTCTGATTGCAGGTCCACATCGCCCATTTTCTGTCGGTAGTCTGTAGAAATGGTCAGGAAATAAATACCTGCTGACAAAAACGAAACTAGCGCGCTGGTATCATTAAAATTGGGAAGCTCGCCGATTTTGCTCAGGATCTTGTGTGCTGTCTGGTTTCTTGCATCAGAGAGCATTGATTTGCCCGTACCGATTTCCCACCTTAAAAGATCGCGGGTAGCCTTTCTTTCACGAAGGTCTTTCATGAACGTCTGCATCAGACTGTTCAATGCTTCTGCACGTTCCTCAGGGCTCAAGGTTGGAATGTTATCAATGTAGTCGGTACTGCTTGTGGAGGTATATTCGCCTGATCTTACATACTGCTCCATGAGCCCGTCTACGCTTTCGAAATACCGGTAAATAAGAACTTTATTGACGCCGGCAGTACGAGCAATGAGGTTAACACCGACTTTCTCGGTTCCATGCTGCTCAATTACATCGCCAACTGCCTTGAGTATCTTACTCTTGGTACGCTCTCGGTCTCGCTTTTTGATTTTCTCAATTTTCATATGGGTGCTGTTTAGGTTAAAACATATAAATGTAATATTTCATCTGGAAATTTTATAGTATCCAAAAGTAGCAAGTCACCAATACAATGAATTGGTATATAAAAGTGGCCAAAATTGAGTGAATTGTGCCTTTTTAGCGCTCAGTGAAGGATTTGAATAATGTAATTTGTACACATTCTTAAAAAGGCCCGGCTAAATTTCAGCAAGAATGCGGGATGTGAAAGGTGTTTGTATAAACCAAAAAAAGAGCTCAGGAAACTGAGCTCTTTAAGTTACTGTTGGCCGACAAGGACTCGAACCCTGAATAAGACAACCAAAATGTCCTGTGTTACCATTACACCATCGGCCAAAACCGTAAACAGTGGTGCAAAAGTAATGTGACGAGTTTAAGTTGTCAAGCTTTTTGCACAAAAAAATTTAAATACTTTGCAGCAGGGCAGTAGGAGAAATCTTTTTAACCAAACCCTGCAACACTTTTCCGGGGCCGCATTCGATAAACATTTCTGCTCCGTCAGCAGCCATTTGCTCCACAGATTGCGTCCATCTTACGGGTGCTGTGAGCTGGGAAATCAGGTTTTCCTTGATCACAGTTACCTCAGTTGCAGGCCTGGCATTTACGTTTTGATAGATAGGGCATACAGGCGGCTCAAATTGCGCAGCGTGAATTGCCTCTGCCAATTCTTCGCGCGCCGGCTCCATTAATGGCGAGTGAAATGCGCCGCCCACAGGAAGGATCAATGCGCGTTTTGCACCCGCCGCTTTTAACAGTTCGCAAGCTTTTTCAACACCTTCCAATGAACCGGAGATAACTACCTGTCCGGGACAGTTGTAATTAGCCGGCACCACGATCTCGTCTGTTATTCCTGCACATACTTCTTCGATCACCTGATCGGGCAGGCCGAGAATGGCTGCCATTGTAGACGGGCGGATCTCGCACGCTTTCTGCATGGCAGAGGCGCGTTTTGAAACAAGGAGCAGGCCTTCTTCGTAAGACAATACCCCAGCTGCAACCAATGCTGAAAACTCGCCAAGCGAGTGACCAGCGACCATGTTAGGGTTAAAGTCAGTGCTGATTTTTGCCAGAATAACGGAGTGAATAAAAATGGCGGGCTGGGTCACCGCAGTCTGTTTCAGGTCTTCGTCCGAGCCTTCGAACATCACTTTGGTAATATCGAAGCCGAGTACTTCATTGGCTTTTTCAAACAATGCTTTGGCCGAATCCGAAGATTGGTAAAGGTCAAATCCCATTCCCTTGAATTGAGATCCTTGTCCGGGGAAAATATATGCGGTTTTCATAGTTCCTGAGTTATAAGTTGTTCACAATAAATAAAAAGCCCGCGCATCATGCGCGGGCTACAAAGGAAATACTTGATCTCGAAAGAAAAAAGACAGATAAAATCGTGCCTTACCTCATAAGCTGCACCCAACCTTTAAGTATGGTAGGCTGGCTTTGTCTTTTTGTGGATTCGAAGCGGACCCTTGCTTCATAGTAGTACTGGCCTGCTGCGAGGTCTTTTCCGGCATTGGTTTTCCCGTTCCAGTTGATGTTCACGTCGTTGGTGGAGAACACCTTGGCGCCCCACCTGTTGAATACGGTAAATTCCATCGACTGCACAAAAGCAGGGCATTCGTAAGGCTGGAATACATCATTTTTCAAGTCCCCGTTTGGTGTAAACACATTAGGCAGCACATACATCGGGCAGTTGTCCTTGCAAACAGTGTTACTCGGCGCACTTTCCGCACCAAACCTGTTGACAGCCGTCACATAGTAGCAGCCTGCAAACGAGGTAAGGCCGGTATGGGCATACTGGGTTGCCAGTGGCGCGGGCGGGATCGTCACTGTTGTGATCAAAGCGGGTGTTTCATCTTCATAGCGGGCATAGTAGACCCTGTAAGCAGTCACTGCCGCATCGCATTCTTTACCGTCGGCCTGCTGTGGATAGGTCCACGAGAGCTGGTTTGTAAAGGTAGGCGTGTCACAGAATGCGTCCGGGTGCGCATTGAGCGAATCACAGTTAAGCGGGTCCAGGGACAGCACAGGCGGACAAGGCTTGGTAGTGTCCGATGAAGACACACAAAGTATCTGCGAGAAGTTATAAAGCACGGCAGGCCTGATCTGGCTGTTGTTGTAAGAGCCGACCGTCTCTACCTTGTAACAGTAAGTGGAATCATCGTTAATGGTCACATTGGCCGTACCGTCGGCAGCATACCTGTCTACGCCATCATCAAGGAAAGTAAACGACTGGCTTCCTCTTACCGGCCATTCGGCAATGCGGTTGAAGGTACCCGGCCTGGATTTGTCTTCGCGGTAAATCCTGTGCACACGGTTTGCATTGTCCCAGGGCACCAGCGCCGACCAGTTGATGCGGATCTTGCCCGGCTCGGCAGCGCCCTGTTCGAGGCGGACACTGCTGGCGGTTTCGGTCTGGTCAAACTTGACGAGCTGTCCGCCCTGTGTGGTCCAGTATTCGAGCCTGTAGTTGTAAGGGTTGACCAAAGTGTTCAGCCCGCGGTCTACAAAGATGGTATCGGCAGCGCCCGGAGTCAGGTTGGTGTTGATGGTGGTGACCAAAGTGAAGGCAGTGCCGCTCTGTCCCACGGCGCGGTAAAGGCGGTACTGTGCAGGCAGCCCTGATGCCGCAGCTGGTTTGGTCCATTTGACAGTGATCACGCCCCTTGTCTCACTGGTAGAGTCAACAGTGACATTGGTGATAACCGGCATGAGCAAAGGCAGTTTAAG
>NZ_JNJB01000025.1 GCF_000701505.1 Dyadobacter crusticola DSM 16708
GGTGTATTGGAGCGGGACGGACAAAATTATATCCGGATTTTCTCCGATGAGCTGGTCATATCGTTCAGCTGCGGTCAGCGATTGAAGTTTGGAAATCCGCTTTTCCATTTCAATAAACAGATTCTCAGCAATTACCCTTCGCCAGATATGCAGCTTTGGTATTGCATCGCATAGTTTCTCTAGCTGCTGTCTGTCAATCACCCACAAGACTGTGGGCTCAATGGCCGAGATACTTTCGACCGTGGGTGTCCCTGTCAGAAAGCTTGTAAATGAGGAGATAAACCGTCCGGCCGTAAAGAAATAACAAGTATGCTCACTGCCAAGGCTATCAATGTAGTGCACGCGCAGCTTTCCCGACGCTAAAAAGGCCACCTGATTGCATATAGTGCCTTCACGGATCCAAAATTGTCCCTTTGAAACCTTAACTGGGTAAAATGCCCTTATGATCAGTTCGGTCTCAACCGTCGATAAATCAATTATCTGTGTTATGTTGTCAAGTAGTTTTTGCATATATAGATTGCACCAGTTATAAACGCATTACAATTGTTTAATTGCATCTGCCTCTGGGAGATTAGTTTATGCAAAGCTAAGTTGCCCAAGCGCAATTTCTCTTGACTTGTGTTAACACTACGGTCAAAATCGATGCTTTTTAATCAATCTGTCACTCTACCACTTAATAATTGCATCAGATACCGTATCTTCCAGCAGTATATGTTTGTCTTAACTGGTAGGCAGTCACTTGAACAACCCTCAGCTAAATATAGATTCGGAAGCGTACGAATCGCTGAGAAATGCAATTGAATTGCTGGTCACTTTGGATAATGGCAAATGGAATATTTTAAGGCAGTGTTTTGAATATCCTCAAGTGCCTGACCGGTCCGTGTTGAGCACCTTAGGCTCTGTTGCCGAGGAGCTTTTTGCATACATTCAGGCCTGGCCAGGATATTTTATACCACACCTGACAATGATCAGGTTACTGCTTTTATATTTTCAGAAAACATGTTTGCCGGGTGCCTCGAAAGCTTTATCCAGCAGGCGCCTAGCCTGCAATCACTCGAACCAACCGAGATTCTAGTATTGCGCCAGGATGGT
This sequence comes from Dyadobacter crusticola DSM 16708, assembly GCF_000701505.1. GTDB lineage: Bacteria > Bacteroidota > Bacteroidia > Cytophagales > Spirosomataceae > Dyadobacter > Dyadobacter crusticola. The sequence goes on from NZ_JNJB01000025.1 coordinate 1,093, forward strand.
TTAGAAAAACTCTATAAGGAATTGCCGGAAACACACGTGATCATGCGCAAAGTGATGGAACAGCGCTTCATTGCTTCGCAACGGCTGCTTGCTTCGTACATTTTGTCCAATCCACAACAAAGGTATGAATGGTTTGCACAGCAGCATCCACACTTAGTACAAAGAGTCCCGCAGTATATACTTGCGTCTTTTATTGGCATAACACCGGTATCCCTAAGCCGGATCTGGAAAAGAATTTCAAGCGGGAATTAGCTTCTTATCTTTTGTTAAGCAATCACATTTTCTGTCCGCCTTAGTTTTGCTTAAAAACCAGAGGACAGAATTATGAGCACTAACCTTGCCCGCACCTTTTGCATTCTTTTACTGTCGACCCAAATATCCTACTCTCAGGAAAAACGTTTTGAAGTTGAGGCGGATCCGGTTGCTTTCATTTTAAAAGGGTTATTCATTCCATCTGGGCTATTTGATCAACCATATACGCGTTGATGTAGGCGCGTTCGGCATACAACGACCAGGTTTTTCGTTAGCCAACCGGGACTTTGATGTTTTTACCAATGGCGTGGGGGTCAAAGTAGATTATTTGTTAAGGAAACAGGAAGGGTTTTTTCTGGGTGTGCAGTCCGACTTTGCAACAGATCGGATCGGGCTAAAATCAGAAGCAAAGCGGGAAAATAAACAGGGAGTAACATTGGGAGTACGCGGAGGATAGGTTTATGCTGGGCAAACAACAAAATGGGTACAAAGGATTATACATTGTTCCCTGGGTTGCCTTAATCTATGCGGCCTCGCCTTCAAACGTCTTACAGATGGGTCAATCATACGTACAAAAGCCGTGGTCAGTGTTCCCTACCGTCCATTTGGGATACAGGTTCTAGGGCAGCAAATTTGAAAGTAGGATCGTTCCAACAACATGTTTAACAGCTATATTTTATTACCTTTTGATTCAAAAATGGGCGTTTGTATATATTACAATATGTAGCTCAATTTGTATATTCTGCGAGTACGATAGATCTAAAATTCAATGTCAAGACGCTTTGGATTCATCGCCCTTTACGTGACCAGGAATGCCCAACCGTCCATTCAATGAAATCTGCATTTCCCATATGTGCCTTTATAGAAACGCCGGTATACGTATTCTGATAGACTTTATACCTCGCCCCAATCCGCAGATAAAAAGGCTTCTTTTCATCATTAAATTCATTTCTATTGACGTATAGGCCAACATTGCCGTTAATGTACAGCTTTTGTGTAAGCACGTGATCTATGTAAAACGCAGGACCGCCAGATAAAACACTTGTCCACTTTCCTGCATTTTCTCCTGCTATTTCTACGTGCCTGCCCGCATCTGAATAAAACGCATCAAATCCACCACCTATCCGCCACTTGTATCCTAATGGATAGCTTTTGAAGAACGACAATGTTGATTTAAAATATCGGTTGGTATTGGTCAGCGAGAATTGTTTTAAGCCACCTGCATATTGCAGATGATATTGGATCACTGCGTCTGTATGCACATTTGGTCTGCCATAAAGCGGGAAAGCACGTTTGGGATTGTAGGTAAGCGAAACAGTTAATGGAATCAAATTGATCCCGGCATTGGGTAGTTTCAGAGCACCATTTGAAAAATGATGATAAGCCAACCCAAATCCAATCTGATAACGGTCGCCCAAGCGATAGTTTGCCATGGCACCGAGGTCAATATACACCGTCCGGTGGCTACCTATCATTAGGTTATTGGGATTAGCAAATTCATCATAGGCCTTAAAATTACTGGCTAAGCCAAGGGATATACGGTAATTAAAATCCCAGCGTTTGGCGACTCCTGACAGTATTGGAATTGCAACGAAGCCATAAACGGCAAAGGGTGTACCGATCTCTGGTTTACTAAAAGTACTGGAATATAACCCGATACCATAAATAGGATATCTGTATATGCGGTGATAAGTATCTTTTTCGGGGTGAGTTTGCCAGCCGACCCTTAAATTTAGCCCAACGTAATAAACGTCGCCAAAATCCTCTGCCGCCTTTTTATTAGGAAGGATCATACCCCCATTTTCAAGATCCAGTTGAAACTGAGGTAAGGACTTTCTCTTTCCAGTGTAGTCAGGTAGGGAGTCGTACAACAGCTGACCATATCGGGGGGTAATTTGTGAAAATGCAGGCGATGTGATAAGGAGAAGAAACCCAAATAAAAAAATTTCTATTTTCATTAAATATTAATAAACTAACTTTATAGGAGGTCAGAACTGCCGCGTCGGAAAGCAACGGTATCTGCAAACGTAGAAAGGGACAAGTCAGCAATTCATCCCTTTGCTGTATTACTCACTATGAATGTGGCTTCTGATATAGTTGCCAGCATTGCCTTTATTAACTAGCCATCAAGGCAGCTATAATATTGCGATTTGCGTTGAAATGAAATTTTTGGTTATCAGGATTAGATATCTGTTTTCTTTAATCCATGATAGAGTAAATCCTGAAAAAAGTCGATTTGCTTTACCATGTCGTTTAGTTTGCCATGTATGATCAAATTTCTTTCTATACCTTGAGAGGCACTGATAACAACAAACACTAGCATCTCCAATTCTTTATCAGACATGATTCGAAATTCACCGGTTACGATGCCATATTGAACAATATTTTCAAGGATACTGACCAACTTTTCATCATAAGCCTGCCGATACTTATTGGCTGGCGCTTCATCATTTGAAGCAAGTGCTTCCCTTTGTTCTGCAATAACTACACTATATAAGTTAACCCAAGTAGTAAAAAGCGTCAATCTGGCACGGCTGAACGCTTCAAGCTTTTCTTTGGCAGACGCCGCCTTTGAAACAGCTTGTTGCAATGCCTGAAAAAAGCGCTCTCTCTCAGTAGATATAATTTCATCAAAAATCTCTTCCTTACTTGCGAAATAGTAATAAAGGTTGCTTTTACTTTTTCCAGCCAGCCGCGCTATTTCGTCCATAGTCGTCTTGTTCAATCCGTTTGCCCTGAACAGGTTGTCGGCTGCTGTAAGTATTCGTTGCCGGAGTGCATCCTCTTTTGTAGAAGGCATGTTTCTAAATTATATTAACTAAGACATTCTTAAACTTAACTACAAACTACTCAGAGCCAGGCTTACCGAAATGGATGCCTGGGCTCTGAGGTTTTCAAGCTTACAGCTATTTCACCAAAGGAATAGCCCAGAAGATGCTGGCCTGGATTACACTATTCTTAAAATCGGGGTTTATATTGGAGCCCGAAAAATCGCCTACTTTACTAAGTCCAGCCATGTAGCGGACACCGATCCCCAAGCCAATACCTGTCTGATAACCGAGCCCACCCCCTGCGGACAAATCAAGGTTCTTTGCAAAGTTGTTGATCGTCTGATCGGGGATATCTGACGAAGACCTAAACCCTACCTGCGGACCGAGCTCAACAAAAAAACCTCCTCTTGTCTTGAATTTTAACATAACCGGAACAGTAATATAGCTAATCCGGAAGTCAGAGCGCCTACCTTCGTTTCGAACCTTTGCACCCTGCGTAGAAAATAAAACTTCCGGCTGGATCGAAAACACATCGCCAAATCCGTAATTCAGCACCCCACCCAGATGATAGCCAAATAATGCGTCAGCGTCAATATTGCCACCAGCATAATTACTTAGGTTCAAGCCTGCCTTCGGACCCAGGCTAAACGATTGCGAAAAAGCGCTCGGCGATACTGCAGCTAAGAAAAAGATAAAAACAAGTTTCTTCATTATAAATAATTTTTTAGACCAATAATGAATAATAGTCTAAAAATACTGTTCCATATAGCCCATTCAGGCAATTTGAGGTAATATTATTGTTTGATATTGGACTAAAATGGTAAATCATTCAAAATTCTCATTCTTTAATTTGTACGTGTAGAATGGTTTGCCCATATTTAAAAATCACTATCTACAATTTTGGTCTTCCGGAAAAATTACAGACTATTTCCCGAATACATTCTTTAAAAGATCTGTGGTCCGTGCGACGGGATCTTCACGAATGGCCTTTTCTTCAACCGACAGCTGATGAAATATTCCTGACAAAGCCCGCTCGGTTACGTATGCTGTCAGGTCCGGATTGATCTTTTTCGCAAGTGGGACCTTATTATATGCTGTAATGACATTGTTCCAGTGCTTGGTAGCATTGACTTTGTTAAGAGAACCTTCTACTACCGGTCTGAAGGCCTCGGTGAGCTGTGGCGTGGTTTTTCCCTTAAGATATTCCGTGGCGGCAGCGTCCCCACCTCTTAGAATGCCCCAAACATCTTGAATTGTGATCTCTTTGATGGTATTACCAAATATGTTGGCGGCGCCTTTCGCAGCGTCTTCGGCGGCCCGGTTCATAGATAAGATCGCTTCATCCACCAGCTTTCCCATGCCAACCTTTCTTAAAGCTTTCTCAACCTGAACAGCCTCAGGGGGTAATAGAATTTTAATTGCTGCATCTTTAAAAAACCCATCCACACTCGATAACTGTTTGATGCCCCTTTCAGAGCCTATTGCCAGGGCCTCCTTCAGGCCTTTTGCCGCCATGTCGGTTGTTACGGTGTCACTCTTAGTTTTATTTCCGAAAGGCAGGCGTCTGCGTTCCGAACTGACGGAATCATTTTCTTTGGTATCAGGTTTGCGAAAGCGTTTACTGATCTGAGCATTTGTATGAAATGTACCTAATAGAAAAAGTGCAATTAACAATACAATCTGTTTTGCCATAGCTGCGTGATTTGGAATGATTACATTTTACAGAAGTAGGGCCTGAAAGGATAATCATCAGGACCAGGTGAGTCAAACAAAACATTTCTACCATAGCATTCTACATATACTTCACCTTAATGCTGATTTTGTTATCCGCTTTCTTTATTTCGGTTTTAAAGTCCTGGAAGGTCGGCTTTTTCATTTTTTCCATAAAAAAGTTAGAGAAACCAAACCCTTCTTTTGGGATCCCGACAAAATTCTTATCAATTTCCCCATTTTTATTTTCATCATCGACCAATGAAATACCCTGGATACCAGGTGCCAGATCACACTTTACCACTAATGTATTGTCTTTCAATTTTTGTTTATCAAAGGTCAGCGTCTTGACAGGTTTTTCTTGATCAAAGGATTTTTCATCCGTGAAAATCTTCAAGACAATCTGACCTTTTGACGTTTTGATGCCAGTTATTGTAATCTCCGTATTTTGAGCGTTTGCCGCCCCAGAGCATAGCCCGCATAACACTATAAAACTTGACCTGAGAAACCAATTGTTTTTCATTATTTACATATTTAAGTAGTACTTGTTTGATTATGAGTAGCTTTAAATCAGCATGCTGTATAACCTGGGACTTGTAAGGTCCTAATTATTGGCTATTTAATGCGCAATGGCAATCGCCTGTGTTTTTGGTGCTTTCTTAAAACGCACCATTAACTTATCGATGATCAAGTAGACGGACGGCACGATAAATAATGTCAACACCATCGAGCTTGTAAGTCCGCCGATGATGACCCAAGCCATCCCGTTTTTCACCTCCGAGCCAGCACCGCTTGCCAGCGCAATGGGCAGCATTCCTAAAATCATCGCAAGTGTGGTCATCAGGATCGGGCGAAGTCTTTCTTTCCCTGCTTCAATAAGCGCATCACGCGTTGAATGCCCCTTCTCTTTGAGTTCGTTGGTAAAATCCACGATCAGGATTGCGTTCTTTGAAACCAGCCCAAGCAGCATGATCACGCCGATGATCGAAAAAATATTCAACGTTTCCATTGTTAGAGCCAGTGCAAGAAAAGCACCAATCAGCGCGACGGGAATGGAAAAGAGTACAACAAAAGGGTAAATTAGGCTTTCGTAAAGCGCTACCATAATCAGGTAGACAAGCAATACCGCTGTTACCAGCGCAATACCCAAGCTACCAAAGGCGTCACCCTGATTTTTGGTATCGCCCAGGTATTCGATGGAAATGCCTTCGGGCAATTTAATCTTTGCAGCTTTGGCCGCAATTTCATCCGAAACCGAGCCAACAGGCCGGCCAACTACATTCGCATTGATCGTAATAGCGTTCAGGCGGTTATTGCGCTGCAGGACGCTCTCACCCAGTGCATCCCCAACCGTGGCAAACTGGCTCAAAAGAAAGCTCTGTCCATCGCTATTGGTAAATGAAAGGTTTTTAACATTACTTATCTCCGAGCGGTTGTAGGCATCAAGGCCAATCTTAATATCGTATTCGTTGCCTGATTGCTTGAACTTGCTTTGGTCATCGCCGCTGAACGCGTTTTGCAGGGCTTTACCAACCTGGCTAGCATCCAGGCCAAGCAGTGTCATCTTCTCCCGGTTCAGCTTTACGTTCACCTCCTGTTTTTGGTTTTTTACCGATAATTCAACAGACTGGGTTCCTGGAACATTTTCAATTGTCTCTTTAAATTGGGCGGCAACTGCGCGCACTTGCTGCAAATCGACGCCCTTTATTGCGACCTGGATCGGCGCCTGGCTTTGGCCCGAGATACTGGTTGCAGCCGAAGAGACCTTGATGCCCGGGATAACGGCGTTGATCTCTTGCTGCATATTAAGCCCAAACTCGGCCGGCGTAAAGCTTCTTTCCTTTTTGTCGACCAGCGTCACGGTAAGTTCGGCCAGGTTGGCATTGTTAGCAGCCCCGGCAACACTTCCGGATACAAAGCCTACACTTGAAAACACGTTGATGACCTCAGGCTTGTCCATAATCATTTTCTCGACTTGCTGGGTTACCATATTTGTCTGGTAAATGCTGGCAGAAGGGTCTAGTTCAACTTTTACAATCAGCTCACCCTGGTCTGCTGCCGGGATAAATGTTGCCCCGATGAAACCCTTGCCAACCAGCATAAGCGAACCAACAATGAGGACAAAAATTCCTAATAGTACCCAGCGCTTTTTCCGAAGGGCTATATCTAACAGATATGCATAGTCGGCCTTGAGCTGATCGATAAAACGCTCGAATGCTAAGTTGATTTTACCCCACCATGTGTTCGGGTTCATTTCCTCCACTTTTCCAAAGCGGCTTGCCAAAAGCGGGGTGATGGTAAAGCAGACGAAAAGGCTCATCAGGGTGGATATAACTACCACCAAAGAGAACTCCCGAAGTATTGCGCCAATGATGCCTCCCGAAAGAGCAAGCGGAAGAAAAACCACGACATCGACAAGCGTAATCGCTACTGCTGTAAAGCCGATTTCACTGCGGCCATCCAGGGCGGCCTGCCTCTTATCTTTCCCCATTTCCAAATGCCGGTAAATGTTTTCCAGGACCACAATCGAGTCATCGACCAGAATTCCGACGACCAGTGATAAGGCCATTAAGGACATCATATTCAATGAAAACCCCAGGAAATACATGGCAATGAACGTAGGGATAATAGAGCATGGTAGCGCCACCAATACAAACATGGAACTGCGAAAACTATGCAGGAATGCCAGCATAACTGCCCCCACGATGATGATCGCCAGGATCAAGTCTTCCATTACGGCATGTGCAGATGCAAGGGTGTAGGTGCTCTGGTCACTGGAAACTTCGAACTTGATAGCGTCGGCCTTAAACTGGCTTTCCAGTTTTACAAACTCCTCCTTCACGAGTTTGCTGACATCTACCGCGTTGGCATCGGTTTGCTTCACAATTTGGATACCAATAGAAGGAACACCATTGATGTGGTTGATCGCTGTCGTTTTCGCAGTTGCGTCAACTACTTCGGCCACATTTTCAAGAAATACTTTTCCTCCTGACTTGTCTTTGGCTACGATCAACTTTTTGATCTGCTGGATCGAGTTCACATTGGCGTCATAGCGAATAGAAAACTGTTGATTTTTGGTTTCGATTTGACCTGCCGGAAACGACTGGTTCGCCTTTGCAACTGCCAGCGTGACTTGATCAATACTGATATTGTACGCTTTCAGCTTCGTTTGATCAATGTTGACCTGGATTTGCCTTTCATCCCCACCGATGATGTTCACCTGACCTACCCCTTGAATATTTTGCAGTAGCGGCAGTATCTCGACATCGATCAAATCGTAAAGTTCCCTTGGCGCAAGTTTGGAAGTGACACCTGCCTTGACAACGGGCGTTTCTTCCAGGTTAACTTTGCTGACCAGCGGTTTTTCAATCCCGGCCGGGAGTTCATTTTGAGCCTGGTCCGCTTTACGCTGTATGTCACGCTCTGCCTTGTCCACATCCGCATCCGCTTTCAGGTTAACTGATATTTGTGATACCCCCTCCTGGGATGTAGAGCTGATTTTATCGAGCCCTTCGATGGATGAAAAAGCATCTTCAAGCTTTTTTGTTACCGAGGATTCAACTTCTGCGGCCGACGCTCCCGGATAGATTGTGCTTACGCTAACTACATTTACCTGGATTTTAGGTAATAAGTTGTAGTTGAGCAGGCCATAGCTCATACCCCCGAAAAGAATGAGGACGGTGAAGATCACAACGATTAATAAAGGCCGTTTTACGGAAATTTCAGATAATGACATGCCTGTTTGGATTATTTCGTTAAACTCACTTCTGTCCCATTTTTCAAGTTGATCTGTCCGGAGGTGACCACACGGTCGCCGGTGTTCAGACCACTGGTAATTTCAATAAGGCCACCTGTTTCCCTTCCGGTTTGCACCGTTGTGAGCACTACATGATTACTTTTATCAATCACGTATACAGAAGCGTTTTTTACACTTTCAGTCAGTGCCTCGCGCGGAATGACCAGTATCTGCTGTTTTGACTTCTGGGAAAAATCGGCGTAGACGAAAGTGCCGGAGCGTAACGGGGCATTTTTTACGTTGTCAATCAAAATCTCGACCATATAGTTGTGGGTAGCATCCGCTTGCGGGCTTATAAAACTGATCCTTCCATTAAATACCGCATCTGGATATACGTCTGCTGTAATTTTAACAGATTGTCCCTGCTTTATCTGGTAAACTTCCGCTTCGGTTAGATTGACATGGACTTTGCTGCGGGTAAGATTGATGATGGATGCAATCTCCGAACCTACGCTGGCAAATATGCCCTGTTCCATGTTCTTTGCTGAAATAACCCCGCTTGTTGGCGCTTTTATAGAGGCATCTGCCATTTGCTTCTTAATCTGATCAACCTGGACCTGGGCTTCCGAATAGCTCTGACGCAGTTCATTCACTTTTTCCTGGGTAGTAGCCTTGCCTTCCAGAAGCTCTGTATAAGTTTGGAGGTCGGCTTTGAGCTTGGTTAAACTGCTCTGCGCCTTGAGCAGGTCTAGTTGGGCGGTCTGATTGTCCATCACTGCCAGTACTTGCCCTTGCTGTACCTGCTGCCCAAGTTCAAAATTTACTTTTTGTAAAATCCCGCTGCTGGTCGTAATGACTTTGGACTCTTTGAACGGGGCAAGGTTACCCGTCTTGACAATGCTCATTTCCAGCTCTTGCTGCTTTACTTCGGCGTATTTCACAGGAATTTTGACGGCCACCTTTTTTTGCGGCTTGTTGTTTTCATTAATCTGCTTTTTGTTGCCTGTTAGCTTGAAAGCGATCAGCACAATCAATGCCAGTAATGCGGTGAATATAATGTACTTGCGTTTCATATTTTTGGAATGTTAAAGCGAGTTGTGAAAGCCTTTCAAAGTACCATTCGCCTTTTCAAGGTCAATTTTGGCAATCAGGAAATTGTAAAGGGAATTCAGGTAGTTACTCTGCGCTTCTTTGAGCGAGTATTGAGAGTTAAGCCAATCTGTCAGATCTGTAACGCCTTTTTGGTATTGCAGATCGGTGCTTTTGAAAACCGATTCTGCCAAGCCAATGTTACGTTTGTCATTTTCCAGGCTGCTTTGTGCTTTCAAAAGCTGGGTACGCGCATTATCGTATTCGAGATGAAAAGTTTCCTTATCAATCATCAGGTTTTCACGCGCATTAATCTGCTTGATGCGGGCCTGGTTATATTGCGCATTACGTTTAAACCCATCGAAAACAGGAATGGACAATTTTAGGCCGACGGCAGCAAAATCGGTAATCGTTGAAATAGACCCACCCAGATTATCGCCAAAACCTACCCCACCATACCTAGCGTAGCCGGTCAGCTTAGGCAGCGCCGTGGCCCGGATTCTTCTTTGGTCTATCTCAAGCAGGGAAATATTGACTTCGGCCAGTTTGAATTCAATCCGGTTAGAGGCGTTAAAAGATGCCAGATCCTGGAAAGAAACCAGTGGCTGGTCAGAGACAGGCTCGTCGAGCTGAAAATCCTGGATGGCCAGTGAATCGCGCAACAGGTACCCCATGGCATTCTTCAACTGGTTCTGGGCTAGCTGCAAGTTACTTTCAGCGACGAGAACCTGAGAAGCTGTGTTGTTGTAATTGACCCGGATCTTATTTACATCGGCCTCCATGGCGACTCCTTTCTCCAATTGAAGTTTGGAGATATCTAGTTGCTGGCGGTAGGTATCCGTGTTGGTTTTTAACAACGCAAGCTGCTGACGGTAGACAAAAATTTGGTAGTAAGCATTAGTGATATTGTAGATAATGGCTTCTTCATTTTGCTCGGTATTAAGCTGGGCTTGCTTATAGGTTACCTTATTTGCTTTTAGCCCGGTGATTAACGACTGGTCGAATATGGTCTGATCAACCTGGGCCGTCACATTTGTTTGGTACTTTTTGGTAAATGCTACCCTGGTATCTTCCGGCCCAAAAATTCCAGCAGGGATAACCGTCTGTTGGACTTTTAGGTTGTCATCCATCGTACTGTTTACGTTCAGGGCCGGCAAGTAAGCTGCCAGGGCTTCCTTGGCTTTGAATTGTGCGGCCTGCTGATCATTTCGATAGACAACCGTGCTGCGGTGATGTTTAAGCCCATAATCAATGCACTCTTTCAAGGTCAGCCGCTGCTGCGCCCAGGCAGAAACGGAGACAACTGTCATCATCGTAATAAGCAAGTATTTTTTCATTTTGACTTCTGTTGGCGCTCTATGCACTTTTTTGACAGGCCAAAAGTGAAGAGAAGAAAAAGCAGTTCTTAGTCATTTGTCACCGAGGCGGACAAAACGCCGGGCGAAATGTAGGTGCATTAAAAAAATCATATTTCTAACTCATAGCTTCATATTCCAATATTAAAGATTGGTCATTGTTGACATAACATTGACTCTTTATACTCAGAACCGCAAATGTTAAATTCCCCTCCTACTAATGCCTCTAATTCAGGCAACAGGCGATTTTCTACCGACATTTCACTGCTCTAAATGTCCGCTTGAATGAAAAAGTACAACCATTTACCGCCATTCTTGCAGATTTTTACTCCCGTATTAGATCCGCTGTAATAAGGTTGATTAGATAGGTAGTGTTAGTATAATACAATTTAGATGTCTAGGAAGGAAAAATGCTCAATGGATTTCATTGAAAATATTTGGAACGGACAAAATCTGGAAATGCTTGACCGCTATCTACATCTGGCGTTTAAAGATTACTCTCTTCCCTGCGGTTTTCAGAGCACTAAAGGGCTATCCATCTACCTTGCCGAGCTTAATAAGAGCATTATACACAAAACGACCATCCAGTCAGTAAGCAGCGAGAATAACCTTGTCTTCATGCAAGTCAGGATAGATGTCAGACCAATAAGTGATAAGACGTGTCAACTAGCTGGCGACATACGGGAAGAAACGATTTTTATGCACAGGATTTTTTCTTTTGCTGGGGATCAGATCATTGCCCATTGGGAGTTCTTCTAGCTTCCGTAGGTTTCAATCCAAATACTTATATAGCTCAAATCAAACAATACCCATGCGTACATTCAGTCTATTTATCGTCCTGGTCTTAACTCTTCATCATGCTTATGCGCAAGACGATCGCCAAACTGGAATAAAAGAAAAAATGATGGATTCGATAAAGGCAGCTTACCTTGACAATGCAGCGCTGATGTACCCACGTCTTCGCCAATTTTCGATCACTCATCAGGAAAATCTGACCACTAATTTGAAAGCAAAGCTATATGGAAAAGATTTTTTCAAATCGAAGTTCCGGTCCTCCCGTACCACAATCAATATGAACTTCCCTGTGTACTCGGATGCAAAAAATATTGTTGCAGGTAATTTGGGTGTAGTACATCAATTTTTTGGCATGTCCGATGTCACCAATTATATGAGTGATCAGACTGTGGTTGATATGCACACCTATATACCAATGTTGTCATTGGGTGCGAGTTACATCAGACGCGACACCCTCTTCAACAGGCCTGTTTCTTTTTCGGGCTCAATAAACGCACTGGTTAACCCTTCATTTTCAAGCAGACAATTTACATTCAGGGGACTAGTCAACTTTCCAATCCGCAGGACAGAAAACTCCAACTTGATGGCAGGTGCATTAGTTATGATCGACCCCTCCGCCCCAGCGCCATTTTTCTTATTTTTTAGCTACTATCACAGTTTCCGCTCAATTGGTTTGGAATTAATGGCAGATATGCCATACCGGTTTGCTTTAAGAAAATCAGTGGCCAGGAAAGCATCTGTTACAGCTTTTGCCGAGATGGATGGAAGCAATTCCTTTTTTGAATTTGAAAAGACCCATCCCACTTTGCCTTGTAAGATGACTTATTCTACCTTAGAGATTAAATCAGGCCTGCTGTTTGAATATCAACTTACGAAGAAAATGGTATTTAGCCTGAGTACGGGGATCAACTCGACATTGAAGTCCAGGATCCTCGAGCAAGGGGCAAAACCGAAGGATTATTTTATCAGCAATAAGAACAGTGCCGCTCCTTTTGTCCAGTTTGGTGTATCAATGCTGCCATTCTGGACCCCGTTTAAAGGTTTCCATAAATAGACTTTTTCATGTTGGACAGAAACTACCGCAATATGAACGATACACTTCCAGTCAAAAACCTTAGTAAGCTTAGCTGGATTGTGGCATTTTTATCGTCAGTATTGATGGTCATTTTCTTGCTGGGCCTCGACTACACACTGTCAGAAATATGGCTGCGCTTTATCCAGACGTTTATCTTCGTTGGTCTGACCAGCTTATGGAATGTTTGGCTGTTCATCAGGTTTGCTGAGCGGCAACACAAGGGGTCAGCTGTTAAAAAAAACAGATTGTACATCCTGAGCTACGCAGGTGCGATTCTGGTGTTCTTTATTTCACGGAATTTATATTCATTAGTTTCAGGCGAGCCCTGGGAGGGCGATGGTGCAAATGTTGTAAAGGCAAACGGCCTTGCAATCCTGTCAACATGCACCTTTAACTCTTTGATTCTACTAGTGCAGATCATTGTCGTATTGCAGAACAGGAAGGCGCAATCCGAGATAGAGAACTTGCAGCTTAGAGCTAATGCCAGTGATTCAGCAAATCTTTTGCTTCGGCAGCAGATCCACCCTCATTTTTTGTTCAATGCACTCAATACGATCAAGTCACTTTACAAAGCGGATTTTCAGAAAGGAGAAGATTATCTGATACATCTTGCCAATTTTCTACGGGTTTCCATATCCAATCAAGGGACAAACACGACATTGGTAAGACACGAGCTGGCATTTTGCGACGATTATTTGAGGATGCAGCAAATACGTTTTGGATCTGCACTGCGCTACACCGTTAACATTTCGGCAAACACAGCTCAAAAAGGTTACTTGCCTTTTTTTTCCTTGCAACCCTTGATAGAGAATGCTTTAAAGCACAATAGCCTCACCGAAGAACAACCCATCCATATTGACATTAGCGAATCCGATGACCACATTGTTGTCAGAAACAACCTTCAACCTAAGAGCAGCGGGGAGATATCCACTGGGCAGGGCCTGGCAAATCTGGCAGAACGATACCGTCTATTGGCGCAAGAGCTGATATTTATACATAACGACGGTTCATTCTTTTCTGTCAAAATAAAAATCCTTGAACAATGAGAATAGTAATCATAGAAGATGAACGAATAACAGCCAACGATTTGGCTGAAACAATCAAATTAGCCGATCCGACCGCAGAAATCCAGGCCATTCTACGGTCTGTTAGTGAAGGACTTGCGTGGTTCAAAGATCACGTGGAGCCCGATCTGATATTTAGTGATATACAACTAGGTGATGGTCTTAGTTTTGAGATCCTAAATAACCTGCGCACACCGGTCATCTTTTGCACTGCATTTGATGAATACGCACTGACTGCCTTTCGCGCCAACGGGATTGAATACTTATTGAAACCTTTTTCAACAAGCTCAGTTTCTGCTGCATTGCAAAAATTTAGGGAATTAACCCAAGGTAGACAAGATATGCTCTCCCGCCAATATGAAATGATCCGTGGCTTGCTAACAGAAACCAAAACGCCTAAAGTATCACATTTGCTGATTAATTATCGGGACACCGTAATGCCATTGAAGATTGATGATATTGCTTTGTTTTTTGTAGAAAGCGAAGTGGTTCGTGTATTAACTTTCGATCAAAAAACGCATTACCCCGGAAAGACCCTGGAGGAGCTTGAAAGTATGGTAGGTAACGACTTTTTTCGGGCTAACAGGCAGTTTTTAGTCAGCCGTAAAACAATTGTCAATGCTTCCAGTATTCTTTCTCGAAAGCTTTCTCTCACCGTCTCAGTTCCTATAAACGATACCATTACAATTAGCAAAGAAAGGTCAACAGCTTTCTTTAAGTGGCTTTCAGGGATTCAAATCTCCACATCTGTCCTTTATGGCATTCTAGCAGTGAATTCAATTTTCAATTAAATTTAACTTCTGCATTTGAGGAACAATCTACTATCAAGACTAATCAATAGCCAGGCTAGCCAAGGAATGCACTAATAAATCTGGCTGTTTCAAATGGCATCTCTTCCTGTATGAAGTGCCCTGCACCGGGCACTTCCTGAACTTTCAATTCGTCAATATAGGCTGGTAATACATAAGATAGCATCTGGTAACCAGATGTACCCGCTATACCAATCGTTGGTGCCTGGATCCGCTTACCCTTTAGTCATTAATATCTTCCGGAAAGGTTTGATACCAGGCATTCGAAGCTCTGATGGCATCTTTACTGTTGTAGGCCTGTGCGTATACTTGTCTGTCAAACGCATTAATAGTGGTTTTGTCTTCTAGTAATTGGTCAAAAAGCCAATCTTGTACAATGTTGAACCTGCCTTCAAGCAGCTGCTCCGGCAAGTTTTTGATTTGATTGAAAGCAACCCACCACGGGTGAACGCCGTCTCCGATGGGTAGCATTGGAAGCTTGTACATGTTCTCGTCGGGATGCGGTGTATCCAGCAAGACCAGATTATTTATTCTCTCAGGAAAATGGGCAGCTAAACTGAATGCAACAGAAGCTCCAATGTCGTGACCACCAATGTGAGCCCGCCCGATACCCAATTCATCCAGCAGAACGGTTACTTCGCCGGCCATTTCTTTTTTTGTATAACCTGATATTGGCTTATCCGAACTTCCCATGCCCCGCAGCTCAACAACAATCACCTGATACTTATCAGCAAGCAGGGGCATGATCTTGTGATAGCTCCACCAGGTTTGAGGCCAGCCCGGTAACAAGATCAATGGCTCCCCCTGACCACCCAAGACATAGTGAAGCTTAATGTCATTAACGGAAATGATTTTGCTGGTAAAGCGCGCCAGTGTCTTGACCAGTTCGCTGTCAGTATAGCGATCAGTTATTTTTGGTAAATGCATTAAAACTCTGTCATTTAAGATTGATACTCCTTTTAAATGATATCCATGCAAGCTTTGTCATATCATTGCGGGCCACGTCGCCTGCTTGTTGTGCTTGAACAGCAATTTCAATTATTCCTCCGAACAGATTATAGATCCAGGAAACCGGCAATTTTTTGTCAATTGCTCCTTGGTCTTGCAGTATCTCTACCAATTTGAACCAGCTGGTCTTCACATCATCAAAAACCTGTTCATCGTTATTTTTAAGTCTGCGTACTGCGTCTGCTTAAAAACCTTTTTGACAAACGAATACTGAATCGCGACTTCAAGAGCGGCGTAAAAGATATTTTCAAGTTGAATAGCAGGTTGCTTACTGCTATGATATGCCTCACGCATCTTGGCATTGCAGACTCGCAACATCGCTATTTTACATTCCAGAAGTAATGTACTTCGGTCTGTAAAATAGCGATGTACCGTTCTCCGGGTCACCCCCGCGATGCCGGCTATCTGCTCAATGGTAGCTGATTCATCACCATTAAATGCAAGAACCGCAGCTTCAACCAATTTTTCCCTCGTCATTACCATGTCACAAAAGTAAAACAAATGTCTCACCGACGAGACATTTATGTTTCAGTCTTTTTGACAAAATTGTGCGATCGGTGAAAGCGTAAAGAGCTGTCAGAGATGACAAAAACAACTGTCTCAACAACAAGGGATTTGTGAGACAATAGTTTAATGCTGTCAAAAACTAAATCTTTACAGCACCTAATTGAATGAGCAGCGAAAGATTGTCGACAATTCCGTATTCACGGACGACTTTCCCTTGATTAATGTCAAGTATCGATACACCATCTACTTTCACTGACCGACCGCTCGGTTCAACACCAAAAAGAATGTCGTTAAGATGCGTCCCTACATATGTCCATTTAACGATAGCTTTGTTGTCACTAAGATCTATTTCCTTGACTAGTATTTTTATGTCTGGAAATGAATTGTAGGTCTGTTTCAAAACTCTGCGATATTCCTCGATACCATTCAGAGATTTAGGAAAGTGAGTATATTCAACGTGCAGGTCACCAGCTGCGAACTTCTCAAGAAGGCCGTCGTTTCCAGCGCTCCACACGTGCATATAGTTTTCGGCAATTTCTAAGACTTCACTATTTTTCATCCTTTGATAGGTTGTTTTGACAGCTATAGTCAAACATCAAGCCAAACTATAACCTTTCCCCTAATTGCGGGATTTCCCGAAGCAGATTTTAAAAAAACATTCCATACGTACGATCGGCCAGAGCTAGCAAAAGTGTAAGGACGGTTGTTTAACGAAGGAGCGTTTTTTTGAGAATTTGATTATTAGTCTATACATGCAATCAGCTTAGTTTGGTATCCTGATATCAACTTCATCCATTAACTCTTTACCATAGTCAGCGATTCGATCTATTACTGGCAATGCTCGTTTACCCTTATCTGTAAGTTGATACTCTACTCTTGGTGGCTTCTCCTGAAATATAGTTCGGGAGATTAATCCCATGTTTTCCAGCTCGCGCAATTGCGTGTAAAGCATTTTGTCGCTAATTCCGGAAACCGCATTTTTCAGCTCGCCATCTGAGCAAATAGTTGTTAAAGATGTAGCCCATCAATATTGCTACCAGGATACCGGCCAAAGCACCCATCAAAGCCCTTCTGGCTTTGTTAGGGAACTGGTTTCTATTTAAAGTAAAGAAATATCCCACGGGCGGCATTGCGTTTGACAGCATGAACCAAGCGTTTGGCAATTTGTCGTCGTTATTTTTGTCTATCATTTTGAGTCTGGTTTTATTGTTATTTGAGATCATCAATTCTTAATACCAATTCATTTGCGATCCAGCCACAGTGCTTGATGTGGGTACTTTTCGGTAGGATAAATGGCTGCGAATTACCGTCTTGGAACACTTTGATCCTGGGCAGCATTGATTCCAAATTGCTCTGGTCGTCTCTGTTCCATTTGCCTTTTCCAAAGTTGACTTTAATATGTCCTGGCTTTATTTGTTTCCCGTGAAGGGAGTCCCTAAAAGCTGCCAGCTTGGAGATGGTGCCTGCACTAACCTCTTTTTCAACCAGCAGTGTGACTGACTTGTCGGTTCTGTTACTGATATAAATTGTCCGAGGATTGGTACACGAGCAGACCATGATTGAAGATACCGCAGCTATTATTTTGAACGCATGAGCATTAACTTTGAGTGAAGATTTTATGAGTTGGAATTACCACAGCTTGACGCGGCTGCCGAACTTATAACAGGCAAACACCTTCCGTTCATCACTCTTATTCTTGTCAATACTGAAACATATCGTCTTGTTAAGAATATCACTATGAACTTTAAGTCTGTGAGTAGGCAGGCAATAACCGCATTACTACCTACTTATAATTTCCCAGTGGGCAAGTATTTTGCCTTCTCTTACCCTGAAAATCCTACGTCCTTCAATACTTCCAAACCCCTGGACACAATACCATGATAATTCAAACTGACAAATAATCAGGTCGTCACATTTCAACAATCCTCTTATCTGGGTATGATGTGAAAGTGATTCAGACAGTTTCTTTAAATAAAGGGCTGTACCCCTTTGATTTCTAAGCGCATTTATAGGTATAGAATAGTCTACGAAGCCGGGATCGACATATTCGGAAAGTGTGTCGAATTCTAAGTTATTCCATATCTTATCGATATATCTAATAATCAATCTTTCTTCTGGGTGCATGAGCGGTTTTCCGCAGTAATAATCAGCTCGTCCTGCCTTCGCATATTACTTTACGCTAGAATTTTATGTCGACTAAGAAACATCCCCGAATGGTACTGGGAGTATTCTTAAAATCAACTGTACACTAAACTTATGCTGTAACGTGACAGGCTGACATGTCTGGGATGTCTGCATACATATTAACCCCTAATGATATACGTAACCATTCTGGACATTGCAGTATTGCTCTATGCAGCCCGGCCCAAGTGTTAGTTAAAGGATTGCCTGAATTCCAGCGGACTTTGTTTCGTCTTTGCCTTAAAGAGTTTGTTGAATGATTGCGAATGTTCGAAGCCCAGTGCATAGGCAACTTCGCTTACCGTTAATTCGGTGGTAGAGAGTTTCTCTTTGGCCTTTTCTACCAACTTTTCGTGTATGTGTTGCTGGGTACTTTGCCCAGTTAATTGTTTGAGTAAACTGCCTAAATACTTGGCCGAGACATTTAGTTTTTCCGCAACATGTTTAACTGTGGGTAACCCTTTTGACACCAGGTCATTGTCATTAAAATACTCGGTTAGTACTACTTCCAAGCGCTCCAAAATTCTGCTATTGGTTATTTTCCTGGTAATAAACTGGCGTTCATAAAAACGTTGCCCATACGTAAGGAGCAGTTCCAGTTGCGCAATGATCACATCCTGGCTGAATTTATCAATGTTGGATTTATATTCACTTTTGATGTTGGCAACAATGCCGTTGACGAGGGCTTCCTCGTGATCAGAAAGGAATAAAGCCTCATTAGTTGCATAACCGAAATAGTCGTATTGCTTAATTTTTTTCGCAAGCGAGGTATTCCATAAAAAATCCGGATGGATGAAGAGCATCCAGCCATCAAGCTTGGGCGGCACACCGTTCTCTTCACCTCGCAGAATTTGCCCGGGTGACATAAAGGCCATCAATCCTTCGTCAAAATCATATTTCTGCTGTCCGTAGACCAGTTTGTCACATCCCCGCTTCATGGAAATGACATACAGATCAAATATGACAGCATCGAGCCCCGTATCATTTTTTTGTCCGGCTAGATCAATAATCCCTATTAGCGGATGAAACGGTTTTCCCAACCCCATCAGGCGATGGATTTCCGTAATGGATTGGATCCTGTAAGGTTTCGTGTTTTCCATCTGTTTAGCTTAGACTACTGCGTTGTAGCGCTTTAATTTTCTTAAATTCCTGGTGCCCGTATTTCAGCAACACGTTTGGAACAAGCCGGGTTGCAAATTTTATTACGCTGATCATAGGTGGTTTGAGCTCTGGCTGATCTTTTAAAAGATCTTTTATGGCAACACTTACCATCTTGTCAACGTCCATCATCATGCCGGGACTAGGTTTTAATACCCAATCGTTTTGAAGATTCGTTTTGACCCCAGGCGGGATCATTTCAAATACTTTTACATTGGTGTCTTCCAACTGCAAGCGCAATGCCTGGGTGTAGGCGCGAACCCCGGCTTTGGCAGCGCTATATATCGGGGCAGCCGAGTAAGACATAAAGGCGATTCCTGAGGATACATTGACAATTGCGGCAGACTTCTTTGTGAGCAGGTGCGGCAAAAATTGGTGTACCATTTGAATGGTACCGGAAAGATTGGTTGCTATTTCAGTGTTGATATCTACCAGGTCCAATGCCCCGTCCCGCAAATCAATCAACCGCATCAGGCCCGCATTATTGATAATGATATTCAGCTCAGGAAAGAGCCCGGTTACATCCTGGTATAGCCTTTCAATGTCATCTGAATTGCTGACATCACTTTTGAAAGTATGTACTTTTGGAAATCTGGTTTTTGTTTCCCTAAGAGCATTGGCGCTACGGCCCGTAATAATGATATTCGCCCCCAGCTGAGTCAGTTGTTTTACGAGTTCCAAACCAATCCCGCTCGTGCCGCCTGTGATCAGCACAGTGCTATTTCTTAATTCCATTTGTCTGTTATTTTGTTATTGCAAAGTTCTACAGTCTCTGCAAAGCATCTTTAGCCAAAAGGCCCGAGCTTGTAGTCGAAAGGATGGGTTCTGCTGTAATTTTATGTTTATTTGCGAGATTGATAATATTAAGAAGGAATCTAAAAGCACAGCTGGCCATTATAGTAAACATATCACGTTAGTAACCTGGATACGATGCTAAATATCTACACACGAGTGTATGTATGTGAGTTAACTGTCCGATCTAAGTTACAGTTAAAGGTCCTCGCTTGACTATTTATTGAACTATAATCGCCGCAGATTAATCTAGACATATATATCACAACTGCCTGAAGTACGTTTTAACGACCGTATTTTTGCATCATAGAAATTGACTATGCTGTGAACAATAGTTCGCAGGATGATCTCTTGATCACTTTCATCAGCGTCCACACACATACGTCGTTATGCGAGTGGGAAAATGTCGTAGATTTCTGGCCTTTGAACAAAGTGAAATCAGCCGTTGAACAAAATTAGAAAAAGCAGAGTCCCTGAATTTGCTCCAAATACTATGGGAAAAGCAATTTTCAGAAAGCGTTAACCCTAAGCAGTCCGACCACTTTCAAGCGTGATTTCAAGAAAGCCTTCAAAATGTCCCAGCAAAGTTGGCTTACCAGAATCGATTGATCACCTGGGGCTGTTTTAATCCAAATCAAATTGCTTCCTGAGCAAGCATTGTGACATAAATTTAAACCCACACAGGACTTCTTAATATTTTTTAAATAATTGTTAAGAATCAGTTTGCAGCTTTTACCCCGCCGCTCCTACCCCCATCTTTGTGGCCAATTTACAGGGACAAACTGCCCGTCGGCAGAACCTCCTCCATATCTTAACCAACTCCACAAGCTTATGCTTACACGTTTTACCAGCATTTTTAATCTAAAAATTGCTGTTCCGACATTATTGCTGGCGCTCTGCCTTCCCGGCGCCGGGCAACAACTTCTCGCAGCTGACATAACTCAAAGCCAGGCTGTCCGCGACATCGAAGGTACCGTCCGCGATGAAAACGGCGAATTGCTTCCTGGTGTCAGTATTATAATCAAAGGTACTCAGCGCGGCGCCGTCACCGATGTTTCCGGACGTTTCACGATCTCCGTTAATGAAGGCGAAGAAGCTTCCCTGATCTTTTCATTCGTAGGATATCAGTCACAGGAAATCCTTATCGGCAATCAGTCGGCAATCGAGGTGACGATGAAGGCTGATTCAAAATCTTTGGACGAAGTAGTCGTCATCGGTTATGGTACTGCTCGCAAAAGTGACCTTTCAGCTGCTGTTTCGACGGTTCCTGATATGGCGCAGATCAAAAACCGTCCCGTGCTGAATGTGCAGAGCATGATCCAGGGCAAAGTGCCCGGGGTAACTGCCGTGAGCAATGGCGGACATCCAAACAGCGCACCTTCGGTAACAATCCGCGGAATGGGCTCGCGCAGTGGTGAGAGCGTACTTTACGTAGTCGACGGAGTTCCCGGCGCACCGTTCAACCCGGCTGATGTAGAATCGATGACGGTATTAAAGGATGCAGCTTCGGCAGCGATATATGGAGCTTTTTCCGGTTCAGCAGGTGTAATTCTCATCACTACGCGCCAGGCTTCACAAGGCAAACCAAGCATCGAATACAGCGGATTTATCGGAGCCAAACAAGCCTGGAAAACACCGCAGTCACTTACTGCCGAGGAAGAAGCTCGCGTTTCCAACCTGGCCTATACCAATGCTGGCTTGAACCCGCTCGACGGCTGGGATGCTTCCAAAAACCCCTACGCACAAGTAACGCGCACTGACTGGGTAAACGAAATTTTTCGCACAGGGATCGTGCAGCGTCATAATTTGAGTATTAACTCAGGTACCGACAAATTCTCAACGTTGATCCAGGGACGTTATGAAAAAGAGGAAGGTACGCTCCTGAACACATTCAGTCAGAATCTGTCGCTCCGGTTAAATGCAAATTATCAGTTCAATGACCACCTGAAATTCAGGCAGGATGTTTTTTGGAACAATAATGATAGTCGCGGCACCGAAACCAACAGTGGATACAGCGGTACCATTTTATCCGCAATGTACATGCCACGCTCAGCAACTGCCTATTATGAGGACGGGACATTTGGCGGCGTGGGTCCGCGCGATAGCCAATATCTTGGTATTCACGGCGATGCGATCAACCCGGTCGGGACATTAATGCGTAATAATCCTTACAATAAATCCAACCAGGTACAGTCGGTTTCGGAACTTACCTATTCAGATATTATCCCTGACCTGACATTCTTTACCCGTTTTACTTATCGTCAGGGAAATTCACTCTGGAAGAAATTCGATCCCCGCAGAACCGAACCCGGGAAACCAAACAACCAAAATTCGCTTGCCAATTCAACCGACAGGAACTATCACTGGATTTGGGAGAATACATTGAGCTACAATAAGGTTTTGGGTAAAAACAGCATTGGCGCTATGGTTTCAACTACGGCCCAGGAAAACGGCGCGCGTGGGTTCGGAGCAGGCGCGCGTGGGTTTGAAAACGAAGCAGATTGGGCTAACTTCTTTGTAAATGCTACCATTTTCGACCAGGATCGCCCGACAGATTATGAATGGAAAGACAAGAATGCTTCCTACGTGGGACGTCTTTCTTACAGCTGGGCAGACCGCTACTTTGTAACAGGTAGCTACCGATTCGACATTGCCGGCCGACTTGCAGCAGGTTACCGGGGCAAAGGATTTCCCGGAATCACCGGTGCCTGGAAAATCAGCTCCGAGCCATTTATGCAAAGCACCCACATCGACTTGCTCAAACTTCGCGCAAGCTGGGGACGCATTGGAAATATCGGTTCTATCGCCAGATATTACGGTTATCAAACTTTAAGCAACAATAACACCTACCAGATTGGAAACGAGGCGCCTTTCTCCAACGGTTTGTATGTGAATTCACGCTTCAATCCAGAACTTTCGTGGGAAACTTCGCAGCAAACAGATATTGGTCTGGACGTGAGTGTTCTGAAAGAAAGACTGTCGCTGACGGTGGATTATTTTGATAAACTCACCTATGACCTGATCAAACAGCAGGATTCAGGCTGGCCTAATACCTTTGGCTACGGCGCACCTTATATCAATCAGGGGAAAATTAGAAATAAAGGGTGGGAATTTTCGGCTTCGTGGAAAGACCGCGTGGATGAGTTTGGGTATGAGATAAACGGAAATTTCGCCACACTGAAAAACTCCGTGGATTATATTGATGGAAACCCGAATTCATTTTGGTCGCACGGCGATGCGTGGAGAGGTATTCTGACCCCTTACCGTTCCGTGGTTGGCCGGCCATACTATTCTTACTGGCTGATTAAAAATGCAGGTATTTTCCAGAGCGACGAAGAGGCAGCAGCTTATACAGCGGGAAATGGAACGCGCATTCAGCCGAATGCAAAAGCTGGTGATCTGAAATTTGTGGACGAAAACGGCGACGGCAAAATCGATGACGGCGACCGGGTGTTTTCGGGCAGTGCATTTCCAAAAATCACTTATGGAGTTACAGCTAATGTGAATTGGAAGAACTTCGACGCCAGCCTTTTCCTGCAAGGTGTGGGAGGTGTGAAACTGTTTCATGCATTCAAACAGTCGACATTAAACGGGGCTGAGCAAGGTTACAACCGCTGGGACAAGATCCTCGATGCGTGGTCGGATACCAATACCGGATCTGACATTCCCCGCATTCAGGCCAACGACCCGAACCGGAACTTTGCAACAAATTCTGACTGGTATCTCGAAAACGGCAACTACCTGCGGGTGAAGAACCTGATGATTGGTTATACCTTAAATAAAATCAAAGGCATTGAAAATTTGCGTGTGTACGTGAGCGGCGATAACCTGCTGACTTTCACCAAATACTCAGGCATGGACCCAGAGGTAGGAGGCATCGGCTTCGACGGCGGACAATTCCCTGTATCGCGCGTTTACTCGGCTGGTTTGAGACTGAAATTCTGATCATTGGATTAAAAATTTGCACAAAATGAAACTTCGTAATTTATATAAACTATCACTTGTAGCCGTAATGCTGTCGGCTACCAGCTGTGATGAAAATTGGGTAGATACCAAGCCAAATGGTGAACCCACAACAGCATTCTTTTGGAAAAGTGAAGACGACGTCAAAAAAGCCGTTACTTCCATGTACGTTCCCATGCGCTACGAATCTACCTGGGGCCGGAACTTGTTCTGGATGCAGAATGCGAGCGACGACCTGGTAACCGGGCGCGTGCGTGCAGAAAGCGATAACATCAAGAATTTCAATGTAACAGGTCGCGAGGGCGGCATGACTGGTGGCTGGAATGATGTGTACTGGATGATCAACAAGGCAAACCAGGTAATCGAAGGAGTTCCTACGGCGACTGGTGTTTCCGAGGAGGTCAAAAATGCAGCTTTGGGAGAAGCTTATTTTGTACGCGGATTTGCGCATTTCTGGATCGCTTATCTCTGGGGACATAAAGATCAGGGCGTACCTTTCGACGGTCCGGAAAATGCAGAATATGGAAAAAGGATCCCGCCGCAATTGCCATCGGTCACCGACAATTATGCGCAGATCATATCCGATCTGCAGAAAGCGGCCGATCTCCTGCCTTTGTTCCAAACCTACGGTCCCGCCGACCAGGGCCGCGCGCACAAGGCAGCAGCCTGGGCTTATATGGTAAAAACCTACGCTTACTGGGCGCAGTTCGACGCGAGCAAATGGGCATTGATTCCTGAGCTGGCTGACAAGATCAAAAACGAAGGCGGACGCGCATTGATGACGGGTAAAGGCAGCGCACGTGAAAATTATCAGAGTGTATTTAAAGTCGAAAATAATTTTGGCCCAGAATACATCTGGTCGGTAACCTCCGGTGTGCAGGGTGGTTCGGAGTTTGTGGGTGTTATCCTTGAAAACAAAGGCTGGGGCATTTTCAACGGTTGGGGCTATTTCCAGCCTACCGAGGAATTGTATCAGGAATACGAGGCAAATGATCCGAGAAGAGAAGTTACTATCCTGAAATTCGGCGACAAGTTCACTTACTTCGGCAAGGAACGTTCCTACTTTTCAACTAATAGCTTGTCGGGTTTTCAGATCAATAAATACATGGAACCGTACAGCTACGGCACAAATGAAGATCCGAGTACCAATAATATGATCAACCAGAATGGCGACTACCCTACTACCCGGTTGAACCTTTCACTGATCCGTTATGCCGAGATCCTGCTTTTTAAAGCAGAAGCATTGATCATGCAGGGCAAGAATGCAGAAGCTGCTGCGCCGCTCAACGAATTGCGGACCCGTGTAGGTCTTGCGCCGATCGCCTCTCCTACCATGGCGAACCTGAAACACGAGCGCCGCGTGGAGCTGGCCTGCGAATGGACAGACCGTTTGCAGGATCTGAAAAGATGGGGTGACTATGCCAAGATCAATGCGCCATTGCACGGCCGCATTCATACCAACAAAACTGATCCTGCTTCACCTTACACAGTACAGCAGATCTGGCCCGCGCGCAACTTCGACCCTGCGAAACACATGGCCTGGCCGATCAGTCCGGATGAAATCGCCAAGTCTAACGGTACGTACCGTCAGACGCCAGGCTGGTAACCTCGCACGCTTTCTTGAAATTAATCGTAGCCGGGTAGTCATACCTGGCTACCTATCTATCTGACCAACATGAAAAAAATCACTGTTTTAATTGCCTGCCTGGTCTCATTGTCCAGTTTTGGCAAGCAGCTGAATGACTATTTTCCCCAGGGCCACTCGCACAACGATTATTTGCAGCCTGCGCCTTTTACATTGGCGTAATTCTCATATAACCTCAAATGAGATACACATACAGAGGCATTGGCGACATCGTTTTGCTTCAAGCATATAGAATGGTACACATGTCAACAATATGCTTTAAAAGCAAGTAGGTGACAAGAAACCTTGCCATAAATGGTACACTTTAACGTCGATGTTTGAATGAACCGTCAGGCAAAATATCTATGTTAAAACAGTGCAAAACAATTCTGAAATTCACATAGTAGGTTGAAGTATCAACCTGTCTCTCAAAATGGAGACGTTTCTTTTGATGAGATTTGTTGAATTTGGTTACTGCTTACCTTCATGCATTTTACGCATCGCATCGTAATTTCTTATCCAGAAAGCGTGGTCGCGTACGCTATTAGCATAGGCTGCCCCCAAGACG
>NZ_JNJB01000026.1 GCF_000701505.1 Dyadobacter crusticola DSM 16708
TTTCTACTTGAATAAATATTGCTCATATAGCCAAATACGAGCACTTTTAACAGCATCTGGGGATGGTAACTTGCCGGACCGGTCAGGTAGTAGGCGGCATTGAGCGGCTCTAAATTGATCTTATTGATCACATCGTTGACCACCCGGACAACGTGCCCTTTGGGGACAAGATCTTCTAAACTTGGAGGAAGCAGCATCAACTGATGCTGGTGATAAGGCTTGAAATTAGGCTGTCGGCGACCCATTTTTCTTTGGTTTGCTTATAACTAAAGATAATCAATCCAGAAAAATTACCCAAACCTCTAAAATGAAAAAAGACTGCCTCATTTGAGACAGCCTCTTTGTATGATTTTCATAAACTTTTCTAGCTTTGAAAATAGATTCAAAATAATTTATCGGGTTTCCCTACAAATTCATATTTTTGCAATGAAGAAGTTCTCATCTGTTACCGAAGCTTTCAAATGGTGGCTTACAGAAATTTATCCTAAGTTGCCACCTGACGTAAAGAAGGGAAAGTTGACTACTGCTTGGAGGGATTTCACTTATAACCAGGGAATTTCAGAAAAGAGGATGAAAGCGATTCTTGAAGAATTTGGAAGAGTTGAAGTGAAGACAGAGGTTCTATTTTTCCCAGACTAAATTTTTTTGCCTTGAGTTTATCGGATTTTCCTACAAATATTAACTCAAACTCATTAAAAACATGAACACACAACAAAATCAATCGGCTAGCAACTACAAGTTTCAAAAGCAAAACGAATATGTTCAAGCCTTTTTTGAAATGGATGGGCTGGGGGAGATCGTCGAATCCATGCATATCATGGTAGAGACGTACCTGTTTAGTAAAGATTTGGAAAATGTGTCGCCGGAAATGCGGGTGCATCTCGCCAATCAGTTGCGAGCGGCGAGTTTGATTGCGAAGCTGGGCGAGACTGCGATACAATGGCGAACCGTTAATTAATTAGCCCGTCGTTTGCTCATTTATTTTGGCGTGAGATTTTTGTCCCTTTATATTGTAATTCAAAATTCGAGTGACTATGAAGTTCGTTACCAACACCCTTTCTAAGCCAGTTGTGGGCAAAGAGGCTAAAAAATTGATAAAAGCTATCAAAACCGACGGTCATGTAGCAAACGAACAAGCCATGGAAACTATCAGGCGAATCGTTGACCGAAGAGCCAAACAAAACACAAATGTCATTGATCAAAAAATTTAACGGAGTAAATTTCTCGGAATGTAGAGTTTCAGAATTAACCCCTGATTTAGCAAGCCTAGGTCAGGGGTTTCGTTGTAAAAGGCCGGAATTTCAAACGTTCTGGAAGAAAGGTCGGGTGATGCGAGAAGTAAATTCCCACACAAGTCGTTGCTGGGTCGTACATTATGAAAATAGCTTGGCTGCCTATATCACGTTACTAGCAGACAAGTTAATTGCAACCGAAAAACTACTGGCAGACGAAAAGATTAAGTATACCACATTCCCAGCAGTTAAAATAGGTCTACCAGCGGCCGACGAGCGCGCAACGAAAGTTGGAAAACGAATGGTAGAATGGGCGCTTGAATATGTTGCTTTCAAAGTTGCGCCAATTGTCGGTGTCAGATTTATGACGGTTGACGCTTTTTATGACAAAGACAATGGCTATGATATCTCTGGCTTCTACCAAAAAATAGGTTTTATGTTTGTCAATCCGGATGAACAACTTCCTCCGCGGCACTCTTATAGAACAATGTACTTCGATTTAAAACCGCTTATTGACTCAAATCTGGGAAGATTTAATTAATGTAATCCATCACCCCTTCCCCGAAAATGTATTCAAAACCGGCGCAGCCGTAGGATTATACTGATAAGATTGCCAGGTATGATCTTCATATACCTCCACAACCCGGTAGCCTTTGTAAGCTGTACCCCAGTTGCCACCGAAGTGACCGTCGAAGAAGTAAGGCTTTTTGCCGTATTGTTTGGTGCTGTCCTGGTCGTGGTCGTGGCCGTTGAAAATGGCTTTTACATTCGGGGTATTTTCGAAGAGTTCAATGACCTCTTTGCATTCGATTCCATTGACGGTCCATTTGGCTGGTGTAATGTGCAGGAACACGAAAATGCCTTTCTTTTCCTTGTATTTCGCAATTTCGGTACGCAGCCAGTTTGCGTCCGGACAAACGTATTCACCTTTTTCATTGGAAGTGTCACCCACCACAAACGCATATTCCCCTTTGGCAAAACTGTGGTTGGTAGGGTAGCCCCAGGTACTTTCCCACACGTCCAGACCTACCTTGTCATGGTTTCCTCGACTTAGATAAAATGGTACGCTAAGGCCGGAAATGCTTTTCTTGAAATCGTATAAAAGCGTAGGCTCGTCGTGGATCAGGTCACCATTGATGAAGAGAAAATCCACCCCTTTCTGCATTTTTTCACGGTTTACCCAACTTATCAAATCACTATGAAACTTCTGGAATTCAGTATTTGGCTGACCATAATGACCGTCGGAAGCGACGATGAACCGCAGTGAAATTCTTGCTTTCGGAGCTGCGTTTAACTCGTTGGAAAAGAATGGAAGCGTGGACACAGCAGGCACAAGTTTCAAAAATGACCGTCTTTCGATATGCATTGGTAGCCGGATTTAGCAGGTTAGTCGGGTGTTATTAGTTTCAAAAATAGTTATTGATCGCCGATATTTTCTTTATTCTTGCATCGGATTAACAACATTTAATATTCACAATGGACCGCCTTATCCTCCAAAAAGCTGCTTCTTACTGTGCCTACCAGGAACGCACGCAGGATGAAGTGCGCCAGCGGCTTCGCAAATGGAATGTGTGGGGAGATGAAGCCGACGAGATCATTGCTGAACTGATTGCGCAGAACTACCTCAGCGAAGAGCGTTTTGCCAAGACTTTCGCAGGCGGCAAGTTTCGGGTAAAAAACTGGGGCAGGATCAAGATCAAACAGGAGCTGCAGCGGCGCGGGATCAGTAAATACAGCCTCGACCAGGGAATGGCGGAGATCAAGGATGAAAATTACGTGGCGACTTTAAAGCAGCTTCTTGAAAAAAAGCGGGCTTTACTGGAAAGAAGCGAAACAAATCCGCTGGTACTGAAACAAAAATTGGCCAGATATGCTCTGGCCAAAGGGTATGAAAGTGAGTTGGTTTGGAAGGAGGTTGAGGCTTTGTTGAGTTGATCAACTTGCCGGCCGTGCTTACCTTTGTCATGCTGAGCGCAGTCGAAGCAAGGGCGACAACGCTTCTTAGTAGCAGCCCTTCGACTGCGCTCAGGGTGACAAAAGGTACGACAAATTAAAAATCCGAGTCGAAAGAGATTTTGTGACCTGAATCTTTGTCTTTTACGCCGCTCATTACGCCGGCTTTCTGATATTCTCCCACACGTTTTTCGAAGAAGTTGGTTTTGCCCGGAAGTGAGATCAACTCCATGAAGTCGAATGGGTTAGCTGAGCCGAATTGTTTCGAGCAACCTAGTCTTTCGAGCCAGAAGTCGGCGATGTATTCAATGTATTGTTTCATCAATTCCGCATTCATTCCGATCAGCGAAACAGGTAATGCTTCTGTGATGAACTCTTTTTCGATCTCCACCGCATCCAGCATGATTTCAATAACGCGTTCTTCCGGAAGCTGGTTGACGATATGCTGCGTATAAAGCAAGCACGCAAATTCGCAGTGCAAACCTTCGTCGCGCGAGATCAATTCATTTGAAAATGACAATCCCGGCATTAAACCGCGTTTTTTCAACCAGAATATGGAGCAGAAAGAGCCCGAGAAGAAAATACCTTCTACTGCCGCGAATGCAATAATGCGTTCTGCGAAGACGGGGCTATTGATCCATTTCAAGGCCCATTCCGCCTTTTTACCAACACACGGAACGGTCTCAATAGCCCGAAGCAAATGATCTTTTTCAGAAGGATCTTTGATGTAAGTATCGATCAGCAGTGAGTACGTTTCAGAATGGATGTTTTCCATCGCGATCTGAAAACCGTAGAAGCATTTGGCTTCCGCATATTGTACTTCGCTTAGAAAGTTAACCGCCAGGTTTTCATTTACAATACCGTCCGAAGCAGCAAAGAACGCGAGTACGTGTGAGATGAAATGCCGCTCACCGTCTGACAGGTTCTCCCAATCCTTCATATCCTGAGAAAGATCGATCTCCTCAGCAGTCCAGAACGAAGCCTCGTGCCTTTTGTACATTTCCCAGATATCGGAATGTTTGATCGGAAATAAAACAAACCGCAAAGGGTCTTCTATCAACAGGGGTTCCTGTCTGGTAAGTTCTTGTGACATAATTAACTAGCTATTTTACGGGGATCAGTTTATATAACATTAAAGTAATTCTGAGACGAAAATTCAGAATCGAAGGAAAACAAATCTACATGCTTTGGACCGAAAACTCAAGGAGAAGCAGGTCTATTTGCCCGAGATTATTTAGCAGAATTCTTCTTCCGAAACGATTAACTTTGCTGTATCCAGCACGTGAAATTGTCCGGAAATTTGGACAGCAACAACATATAAATTCTTCTCAGACCTTGAAAATATCAGGCTTCACAATCATCAGAAATGCCATTCTCAACGACTATCCGATTGAGGAAGCAATCACGTCCATTCTGCCCGTTGTGGACGAAATGCTGGTCAGTGTTGGAATTAGTGAAGATGATACTTTGGAGCTGATTAAATCTATCGATTCTGACAAAATCCGCATTGTGGAATCTGAATGGGATATGTCGCTGCGGGCTGGTGGAAAAGTGCTGGCGGTTGAAACAGACAAAGCATTGAAGCAGATTTCCCCGGATAGTGACTGGGCTTTTTACATTCAGGGCGACGAGGCGGTGCATGAAAAATATCATCCGGCTATTTTGGATTCGTGCAGG
Organism: Dyadobacter crusticola DSM 16708; assembly: GCF_000701505.1. Taxonomy (GTDB): domain Bacteria; phylum Bacteroidota; class Bacteroidia; order Cytophagales; family Spirosomataceae; genus Dyadobacter; species Dyadobacter crusticola. The sequence continues at coordinate 4,863 of NZ_JNJB01000026.1, forward strand.
CGCTATGTGAATGATCCTGCGGTAGAAGGCTTAGTTTTCGATTATCTTCATTTTTACGGAACTTACGATTACGTGGGCGACAGTCGCAAATGGTATCGCCGCGAGATCCGCATTATCAGGAATGAAAAGCAGCCGAAAGAAACGCCCATCACTGCATTCAGGGACGCGCAAGGCTTTCGCCGCGGGCGGACGAAGTTGAATGTAAAGCATTCGGGAGCCGCCGTATATCATTATGGGTGGGTGAAAAGTCCTGTTCAGATGCAGACCAAAATGAGGAATGTGAGCCGATTTTGGGACGAAGGTGATGCACATAACAAACTCTTGAAATCAGAGGATTTTTTCGATTATACTGAATTCGATTCTATCAAAAAGTTCGACGGTTCCCACCCGGAGGTTATGAGAGACAGGATCGCGCGACAGAACTGGAAAATTGCGCTGGACCCTTCGAAAAAGAGATTCCGGTTGAAAGACGCGCTGTTATATTGGTACGAAAAAAAGACCGGCCACCGGCTGTTTGAGTTTAGTAATTACAGGTTTATTTGAATTGTTTTAAATGCTGGAAATATCAAGAGGCAAACTTTTTGCTCTCCTATCGTTTTTTGTGGCACTCGCGTTACTGTCCTACTTTCATCGGTATCCAACCGGTGACGATGCTTGGTTTGGTGAACAATCCTACTGGCTTGAACGCGAAGGAGTAATCCGATCGGAGTATTTCCGGGGTTTGCTGGGATGGGAAAAGCAAATATTGGTCAGTCACAAATTCTTCCTGCTTTTTGGCGCAGTGCTGATAAAGTTTTTTGGTTACCATTTACCGGTATTGCAGTTCACCGGATTAATCTTTTTCTGCATTGTCTTGGCTGAACTGATATACTACGTCAAGATAAGGGAGCAGAGCCTCAGTACCTGGTACCTGCCTGCAGTTTTAATCCTCACATTTGCTAATAGGCTGCTCGTGAAAATGAGCTTTGAAAATCGTCCTGAAATGATGCTGGCCGCACTTGGTTTTGGCTCTTTTCTGCTGATTCAAAGTAGTCGAAAATACATTGCAGGAAAGGTATTAGCCGGTATTTTAGCTGCAATGGCTTTCTTGTGTCATTTGAATGGGATCATTTTCTTAATCGCGGGTTTCGTGACGCTTCTTAATTCCAAACAATACAAGTCCCTCCTTGTATTCGCGATTTCCGGTGGACTTATAGCAGGCCTTTACTGGTCGGATGTAGCTTCGGCACGCAATGGTTTCTCAATCTGGACTTATCAGTTCAGCCACGATCCTGCAACTCAGGATGCATTTGGGTTACATTCCAAACTATTCCAGTTAGCTACATATCCCAGGCTGTTCTTCCATTCACCCGAACAGATTTCCATTTCATTACTTCTCACGTTTCTGTTATGGAAGCAGCGGCTGTTAGTGTCACAAGTGCCGGTCATGCTAAGAGTCTACTCGCTTACTCTTTTCTTTTCCTTTTGGCTGATCACTAAAGCAAATGGCGCACTCTATCTTGTCATTTTTATGCCTTTCATATTGGTACTGGTATACGAATTGTATAAAATTCGCCCGTTCTCAACGATGTCATTAAAGGGGATAATGCTTGCATATTTTCTGATCAGTGTCTTCGGGATGGGGCAGATTATCTACCGGAATTTCACCATGGAGTACCTTCCGCTTTCCTATGAAAAGCTCAGGCCGCACATTGAAGATCAACATGTTGGCTTTGTTCCGTTAACTTTCTTTTTTGATGAATACGAGGAATATCCACGTTTATTGACGCACGAAAATTATAAGCTTCAATCAAAGAAAAGGGGAATGACTACATTGAAAATGGCTACGTGGGCGTATAGAAATGGCGCCAACTTCATCGTGATGGACTACAAATTCCGCCCCGAGTCGTATTACCCCAAGGCAGGGACCAGGATTATTCCTTTTTATAAGCTTACTTTCTTTAACGGACGGTTTGCGATATACAAGCGATAGTCGACGAAGTTGATATTTAAGTAGATTTTACTGGCTGATGTCAAATAGAACTCTATATTTGTTAAAGTCAAGTTGCAACTAATTTTTTGATTGGATTAGCATGTTTGAGTACATAGATAGATGGTTAACAAGGCGTAAAGCGCGGCGTCACTTTAGTGAGTACTCTCACACAATCGACACATTTACGCTTGAAGATGAGGGTTCGATTTCTTTTGCCAACTGGAAAAACCCGCTGATCAAGCCCAAAGTTATCACGCAGGGAGAGGTTAACTTCTTCAAAAAATTTATTAGAAAAGGAAGCCTCTGCATTGACATAGGGACGAACATTGGAGACACTACTGTACCCATGTCCCTGGCAGCCGGCAAAGAGGGTGTTACTCTTGGCTTCGACCCCAATCCGCACGTCTTCAAAATAATGGAAGTGAATGCGGCTTTGAACAAAGACAAAACCAACATCATTGCCTTACCTTTTGCAGTAACCAAAGAAGATGGCGAGTTTGGCTACGCGTCATCAGAAGCTTCCTTCGGGAACGGAGGACTTGCAAATGAAATGGTTGAAGATCATGGGGCATTTCAGCTATCAACGAAGATAAAGGGCATTGCACTTGAAAAATACCTGATCGCGAACTATGCTGACATACTTCCAAAACTGTCTTTTATAAAGATAGACGTGGAGGGAGCTGATAAAGAAGTGATAGAGTCAATATCCGGTTTAATCAGACAATTGAGACCCGTTATTATCGCAGAATGTTTTCCAAAAGCAACGCAGCAGGAAAGGGCAGAGTTGTTCAAGCTTGTATCTGATTTCAATTACTCGCTGTACTATTTTGCCGACTTCCACGAAAACGCGCAAGTGATAAAGATTGAAACGGCAAAGGATATGAACAAATGGAGAACGTTCAATTTTTATGCGATTCCTATTGCCGAGTAGCTGCCATCAAATCCACCTTTTCCGTCTGAAAAACAAGAGCACGACCGCAGAGGACAGAACCATCAACAGGAGGGATCCCCAAAATCCCCACGGTTCGCTGGTTGAAGGAATGTGGTCGTAATTCATTCCGAAAATCCCCGCAATGAGGGTAGGCGGCATGAAAATGATCGTTACCACCGTGAATATTTTGATTACCTGGTTTTGTTCGAGGTTAATCAAACCCATAAACGTATTCTGCAGATATTCCAGCCGCTCGAAGTTAAAGGTGGTATATTCCAGAAGTGAATTAATGTCTTTCAGGATGATGCGTAAATGTTCCTTGCGGTCCTCAGGGAAATACTGACTCCGTAAAATTCCGGATAAAACGCGTTGTTTATCAATGCTTGTTTCCCGGAGCATCATCGTAATTTCCTGCAAACCACTGATCCTGATCAGCACTTCCTGTCGTGCCTTTTGTTGATGCGTAAGATCCTTACTAATCGCAGAAATATCTTTGGAAATACCTTCAAGCGAATCTGCATCAGCTTCGATGCGGGTTTCCAGCAGCAGGAGCATAAAATCTACACCACCCTGAATACTCTCCGGGCTCACTTTCATTTTCTTCACTGTATCCGCAAACGTTTTGGAATCGCCACGGCGGTATGTAAAAAGTACATTCTGGTGCAGCAGAAAAGAAACGGGATACGTCTCATAGCCTTCCCGGTCGATCTTCAGGAAGTTAGAGTTGGCATTAATGGTTTCATTTTGTTCAAAGAACCGGGAGCTGCTTTCAATCTCGACGATTTCCTGCGGAGTTTGAAAACTGATATTGCATTTATTCTCGACCCACTCTTCCTCCTCTGCGGAAGGTGACTGTAAATCGACCCAGATCAGGTTTTTCACCTTGCCAAGTTCACGAAAGTCATTTTCGCGTTTGATCAAACGCCCCTCTTTGTAAAATATGCGTACCATGTTTTAAAGTTGGGAAAAAAGAATGTCTCAGGAAAGACGGCGCCGATTTTTCCGCAGGAAAGATGAGACTGTGAGTTGGGGCAATGACTTATTTTGTAGGTCTTCGAATTGCTACTTTTGGCTTAAACCAAAGCCATTGAAACACAACACCTATCCCGTAAGTAGTTCACCTGACCGATGTTCCTATACATTCGAGAGTATTTCATCAGAAAAGATTGTAATCAAGAAGGTGGAGTTTGTTTCGATCGCTGACGGACTTTACAACTTAGCATTTGGTGATTTGAACAGCACAGGCGCATTGGATGATATGGTGACAACCAACAATAACGATATGAAGAAAGTGCTTGCTACCGTTATTCAGATTGTAAGGATATTTTTAGAACTTCACCCCGACGCTGCAATATATTTCGAAGGAAGTACTTCATCAAGAACAAGGCTGTATCAGATTATTTTGGCACAGGAGCTGCTTGATTGGAGTGATAAATTCGTAATTTATGGTGCTGAAAATGGACGTTTACTGCCTTTTGAAGTAAATCGTAATTTTGACTCGTTTGTTGTAAAAATAAAAAAAATCATGAGATCAGAACGAAAACGGGAGTTAACCCTAGCGGACATCAAGGTTGATCCATCAATAAAAAGCAGCAAAAATGATCCGTTTGTAGTTAGGAAGGTTGAAGAGGCAAAGAGAGCACTGGCAAAGCTAGATCTTACTGTGCTTAACCTGCCGCCTAAGTCTTAGTAAGCGTTTAAAATTTCTTTAAGGCAAATCTGTACCTTTGCGGCATGCAAAGTACCGCTACAAAAAGCATCTTTACCACACAATTCTGGCTGCTGGGCCTCAGTTCTTTTCTCTTTTCTTCCAGCTTCAATATGCTCATACCCGAGTTGCCGGGATATCTGTCACAAATGGGCGGAGCAGATTATAAAGGTGCGATCATCGGTTTATTTACATTGACGGCAGGTTTGTCAAGACCATTTAGCGGTCGTCTTACTGATCGTGTAGGCAGGGTTCCGGTGATGGCATTTGGCTCATTGGTTTGCTTTGTCTGCGGATTGCTATATCCCGTTTTTACCACGGTAATGCCGTTTTTACTGCTCCGGCTCGTACATGGATTTTCTACGGGCTTCAAGCCAACCGGTACCGCAGCTTACGTGGCAGACATCGTTCCTGCAAACCGCCGGGGCGAGGCAATGGGTATTCATGGAATGTGTATGGGAGTAGGATCGGCATTCGGACCGGCCGTCGGTAGTATGATCAGCCAGTCGTTTTCATTGAACGGACTGTTCTATACCTCGTCTGTTTTCGCATTACTTTCAATTGCCATTCTAATGAATATGAAAGAAACGCTGGCTGAAAAACGCCCACTCACCGCAGACGCATTCAAGCTGACCTGGCGCGATATCTTCGAGCCCGATGTATTCAGTCCGGCATTGATTACTTTCCTGTGCTACTTCGGATTTGGTGCAGTGGCAACAATTACGCCCGATTTCAGTGAACATCTTGGCCTGCAGAACAAAGGTTATTACTTCATGGTATTTACAATCTCGTCCATTCTCGTCCGCATTTTTGCAGGTAAAATTTCAGATCAGCACGGAAGGATGCCGGTGACGATTGTCGGAGCAGCTATACTGATCGTTTCAATGGTGATCACAGGTTATGCAGATACCCCCTTCCTGTTTTTGGCGGGTGGTGCTGTTTTTGGTATATCAATGGGCATTTTATCTCCTGTACTTTCCGCGTGGACTGTCGATTTAAGCGGTGATCATAACCGCGGCCGGTCTATTGCTACAATGTACATTTGCCTGGAAGCCGGCATTGGCATCGGGGCATTTCTCTCTGCGGCTTTGTTTGCTAACAAGTCACAGAATTTTCCGCTTGTGTTTTTCTCAATGGCGGGATTCGCCGCAGCAGGATTGGTTTACACGGTTTTCATCTATCAGCAGAAAAAACGCCGCGCCCGTGTTATTTGACGATACTTTTCAAACGATCGCCAACTCGGCGGAAGGATTTTATAAGGACAAGGGGAGCAAATTTCACGGATATGCATTCCCGATTGCAGGTGATGCCGATGCTAAGCAACATCTGGCCGAGCTCAGAGAATTACATCCCAAAGCCGTGCACCATTGTTATGCTTACCGGCTGGGTACAGATAAAATGAGCTACAGGATGAGCGACGATGGCGAACCGTCTGGTACTGCGGCCCGCCCCATTTTGAATACCCTGTATTCACGTAATCTAACTAATCTGCTGGTGGTGGTTGTCCGGTATTTTGGCGGGACACTCCTGGGGGTACCGGGGTTGATCAATGCATATAAAACCACAGCTGAGGATACATTGAATGCAGCAGATGTGGTAACCAGGCATTTTGTAAACAGGTATGAAATTGCATTCTCCTATCCGCAAATGAATGAAGTAATGCGGATTGTAAAAGAAATGGAGCTTCCTGTATTAAATCAGCAATTTGAAATGAATTGTTTGATGAAAGTGGAAGTACGTGTATCTGCTACTGAACTATTTGTCAGCAGGTGCCAGAAGATCGAAGGCTTGGCTCTTACTTTGCAGTAGGTTAGTTGTTGTCTTTCAGCATTTTGATAAAATCGTCTTCGTAGTCTTTCATTGCTTTCAACAGCTCTTTCAATTCTTTTTCCTCGGGCGTACCTTTTTTAGAGCCAAAAATCTCGTCAGCACGCTCCGACGCTTTCTCGTATTCACTTTCGTTCTTAATAGTCATTTCTTTCTTTGTCTAATTGAGATAAAGATATTCATAATGCCTGAAACGCAAAAGACCTGCCGAAGCAGGTCCTTGCGTTAGTTTGGTTAAAAATGCAGCTTATCAATACCCCGGATTCTGAACCAGAACGGCTTTCCCATCCAGCTGACTGTTCAGGATCTCATCCTGCGGCAGTGGATAGTAAAGGTTTTTGGAAGTAAAAGTTTTTCCGGCCATGTAACCTCTTTTGCTGAAAGTACGTCCGGAAGGTTCTTTTCCAGCCACTGCTTCTTCGGCAGCATACTTATTCAGCACCTTTTCAGCAATTCCCCATCTTACCAGATCGAAGAAGCGGTGACCTTCCATTGCAAATTCGAGTCTCTGCTCCATACGGACAGCATTTCTTGCAAAGTCAGCGCCTTTGCTCGCGAATGTGCCAGCGGGGTAAGGCTCCACTTTGTAAGTCACGCTAGGATCTTGAACAGAGCCGGTTTTTGCACGCAGACGGATCTGGTTTACATATCCTTCTGCCGCAGCCAGGTTGCCAAGTTCCACCTCACATTCTGCCAGCCAGAGCAGCACGTGCGAAAGTTTGATCAGGCGGAAGTTATTATTGACGTTCCGTTTGCTGGTCGAGTGCGTGGTGCTGTTTTCTTCTGCCAGATAGTACATCCATTTCTTGCCGGTGAATGGACCAGCATAAGTCTGGTCGCGGATCCAGGAAGAACCCGGCATTGGGCCCCAGTCCAGGAAGTTGACGCCGCGGCGACCAACAGTCCAGTCGAGGCGAGGGTCAACAGGGATAGTTTTGTCTAATGTAAACGGAGCAGAAGCAGCAATTCCCTGGTCATTTGGAAGATCCACTTTGTTGTAAGTATCCAGTGATCCGTCAGCAGCAGTACCGATCATCGGCAGTCCATTCTCAGTTTTAAATGCATTCACCAGATTGTGTGACGGTTGGTAAAAACCGCAGCAGCCTCTTCCGGGCGCATTCGCAGAGTAGGGCCAGTTCAGGTTATCGCCGGCGTTTCCGTTATTTCCGTTAGTGCCGTCATTTACTGAAAACTGTACTTCGAAAATAGATTCGCTATTGTTATTGCCGGTAGTTCTGTAATTGTCGTGATAGTTGGCAACCAGTTTTTTACCTGAGTTTTTAACAACATCTTCGAGCAAAGTTTTTGCCGCAGCCCATTTCTTCTGGAACACGAGCACTTTCGCAAGGTGCGATTTCGCTGCCCATTGTGTAGCTCTTCCTTTTTGTGCCTGAGATGGTGGCAAATTATCAGCAGCGAATTGGAAATCAGCCTCGATCTTCGCCCAGATATCATCTGTGTTGGGGATTTTGGTAGAGTTTGGATCAGCTGCTACGTACACCTTTTCGTCGATGTAAGGCACCATATTCCACATTTTTTTAGCTTCAAAGTGGTAGAAACCTCTCAGAAAACGTGCTTCCGCTACAACCTGCAACTTCTCCGCCTCAGTCATATCTTTTACCAGCTCACCGCCTACTACCTGGATCACTTCATTGCAGCGGGCAACTCCATCATACTGGTGCCACCATTTTCCAAGAAAGTAGGTGTTATCAGAAAGCCAGTTGTATTGTTCAATGAAAGACTGCTCAGGCTGGTCACCCGCATCAGTTCCTTTCACCGCATCGTCACTCGCAATTCCGCCGAAAACGTAATTCGAAATGGTAGACTGGCGTCCGGTGTTACCAGAGCCCACACCATCGAGCAGAGAGTACGCACCGATCAGCAATGCATTTACCCCGTTTTTATTGCTCAATTGTTCACGCGAGGCTCTTCCTTGCGGTTTCAGGTCAAAAAAGCTGTCGGAGCAGGAGAAGCTAAGCCCGATCAGGAGTACTAATAATGTTATTTTTTTCATCGTATTATCTATAATAATTTGATTGTCACCAGATTTTAGAAGCCGAAACGAACACCTACCAGGTACGATTTGGAAACCGGATATGCACCCTCGTCTACACCCATGTGCGTATCCTGGTTGTCATTACCCGATCTTCTCAGGTTAATGTCAGGATCAAGTCCGGTGTATTTGGTAAAAGTGAACAGGTTCTGTCCCTGCACATACACCTGCGCTGAGTTGAGTTTGATCTTCTTCAAAACCGCAGAAGGAATTGTGTAAGTCAGCTGGATATTCTTGATCCGGAAGTAAGAACCGTCTTCAAGGAAGTAAGAAGAAACCTGCTGGCTGGTGGCGTCACCGGAGTTAAGTCTTGGCAGTTTAGCATCGTCGCCCGGTTTTTTCCATGAGTTGTAAAGCATATCCTTAGATCTGTTTCCCTGGAACACATTGAAATCTGTCCAGTATCTCACGTAGTTAAAAATCTCGTTGCCGTAAACACCTTGTCCGAACACGGTCAGGTCGAAAGCTTTGTAACCAACATTCAGGTTAACGCCGTAGTTGAAGTCAGGGTGCGGGCTTCCAATGATAGTTCTGTCAGCAGCGGTAATAATACCGTCTCCATTCACGTCCCTGAATTTGAATACACCTTCACGTGTATACGAACCGAACTTAGGAGCTGCATCTGCTTCTGCCTGATCTTTGATCACACCATCTACGAAGTAGCCGTAGTAACTCGCAATCGGGTAGCCTGCTTTGGTTGCAGACATCGCCGGAAGGCGCGTCGTGAAGCCGAAAATGGTTGCATTCGGGTTGTTATTCAATTTGATCACCTCGTTTTTGTAATGACCAACGTTCACGCCCACTGCATAGTAGAAATCCTCTTTACGGTCACGGAAGTTAAGACCGATATCAAATCCTCTGTTACGAACTTCACCAATGTTGGTGTAAGGAATGGTTCCCGTTCCGGCTGTTCTTGGAATGGCGATCTGGGTAAGCATATCCGAAGTTACGCGGTTGTATAAGTCAAGAACTACTTCCAGCTTGTTGTTCAGCAATACCGCATCCAGACCAATGTTGGTAGAGGTATTTGTCTCCCATTTACCGTTTTGGTTACCAAATTGTACCAGGTCAAAACCACCTACGATGGAAGTTCCTGTACCATTGATATCGTATGCATTGTTTTGAGGATCGGGACCGTACAATGTATATGCATTCGCTACGTTCGGGATCAGCTGGTTACCTGTTTTACCCCAGCCAAAACGCACTTTCAAATCGTCCAGTACCTTTTTGGTCGGCTTCATAAACCCTAGTTCTGTCATACGCAAACCGAGTGAGAATGCCGGGAAGATACCGTAGCGGTTGGCTTCCGAGAAACGGGATGAACCGTCGCGACGTAGCGTAAAGTCAGCCAGGAACAGGTCTTTGAAACCATAGTTGATCTTACCGAATTGCGAGAAAAGTGCGGTACGTGTAGCGCCTGCACCTGCATTGGCGAGGCCAGCCGCCGAACCTGCATCGAGGTAGCGGTAATCAAGATCGTCGAATGCAAAACCACTTCTGCTCGCCTGGAAACCGGCAGCATACGTCTTCACAGCTTCTGTTCCTACCAAAACGTTCAGGTTGTGCGAGCCGAAAATTTTGCCATAGTTCAATGTGTTGAACCAGGTAATGGAGCGGTCAAGGTTATTGATCACGTTCATGCTGTTTGCATTACGCGCCTCAGCAGCTTCAATGTCGCGGTGGAAATATTCAGAGCGGTTGGACTGGTTGTATTCCAGACCAAAGCTGGTGCGGGCTACCAATCCGGGAAGAATGTCTACTTGCGCGAACATATTTCCAAACACGTGGGTACCTCTTGTGATATTATCTTTCTCACGGTACAAGCGTGCCAGCGGGTTAGGCGCATTACCCAGGTTACTTCCGCGGCTTCCCGCAAATCCGTTGTAGGCAGAGGTATTTGTACCGCCCAATGCGGCTGGACCTCCTGTAATATCAAACACGGGAATGATCGGGTGAACGCGGATTGCGAACATGATTGGGTTACCTTCATCGTTATTCGTGATGCCCTGCCTTTCATCATAAGAGAACGTAAGGTTTTCTCCCACAGTAACTTTACCTTTTGTAAACTCTGTGTTGGCGCGAACTGAATAGCGTTTGTAGTTGGTATATCTCAAAATACCATTCTGCTTGAAATAGTTGGCTGAGATCGCATACTTAGCTGATTGAGAGCCGCCTGATGCACCGATCTGGTAATTGGAAATGGGCGCGGGATCAAAAATCACGTCCTGCCAGTCAGTACCTTCCTTATTCGCCTTTGTAATGTTAAATGCTGTTTTTCCCAGGTTCGGATCAGCAATATCATTGGTATAGGTATAGTTGGAAGGTAATTCTCCATACACGTTCGGGTAAATGTAATCGGCAATGGTCTGGTTTCCATTCTCATCAAACTTGTACTGGACAGAAGGAGAAGTAGCCGAAGGATTTTTGCCGGCACCAAGGTCAGCCTGGTACAAGTACTCGCCCAACTCTCTGGTATTCAGTAGGTCAAGCATTTTGCCGGGCCGCTGTGTACCTGTATAGAAATCAAATGTAATGTTCGGCGCGCCCGGTTTCCCTTTTTTAGTTGTAATGATCACAACCCCGTTGGCTGCACGTGCTCCATAGATAGATGCGGCAGAAGCATCTTTCAACACCTGCATGGATTCAATATCGTTCGGGTTGATCTGATTGAGTGTTCCCTGCGTAGGTACTCCGTCGATTACATACAACGGACTGTTGTTGTTGATAGAACCAAAACCGCGGATACGGACCATCGTTCCACCACCCGGAGAGTTATCATTACCAACCGTAACCCCGGCCGCACGGCCCTGCAGCATTTGCGTAACGCTGGCACTCGGCACCGCAGTTAGTTCTTTTGGGTTGATAACAGTTACCGCGCCGGTGATATCCTGCTTCCGCTGCGATGCGTAACCGGTTACAACCACTTCGGTCAGACTCTTCACGTCGTCGGCAAGCTTTACGTCAATTACTGTTTTTGAACCTACGGTAATTTCTTGTTTGATATACCCGATTGAAGAGAAAACAAGGATTGAGTTGGGTGATTTTGCGTCGATAGCATACCGGCCTTCAGCGTCTGTGACTGTCCCGGTATTGGTACCTTGTACCTGAACATTCACACCGGGAATTCCGGCTCCGTCAACTGTGGATGTGACTTTCCCGGTAACTTGTCTGTCTTGCCCGTAAGACGTGCCACTGCTCAGCAGCGCCCATAGCAATAACGTTACGGAAGTCAGAGCGACTCGTAAATTTTGTTTCATAGAATAGGGATGTTAAAATGTTAATTATGTATTACTAATTATCAATATACTACCAAAAGTATGAATTCAATTCATAATTCTACAATTGTTTTTGAATGAAACGTGGATTAAATATTAATATACTAATGGTGACAATGCGTGCGCATCATGGTTTCGTGCAAATTGGCAACGTTTGCATTGCAATAGAAAATCACTTAATACTTCAATTCTCGGCGGCAAGAGATTGCCATTGAAACTTGTGATAATTATGCAACTGAAGGTGTAGTTTTGTGGTTAAGCCTGTTAGGCTACATCAACAAGAAAAATTTATTCATCACCATAATTCAAGGTATTGGAACATCTGAATGCTACAGAACTTGCCGGTCAGGATCTCATTGAAGTAGAGGGCGCCCGCGAGCATAATCTTAAAAATATTGATGTTAATATTCCTCGTAACAAGCTGGTTGTAGTAACCGGGATCAGTGGCAGCGGCAAGTCTTCGCTGGCCTTTGATACCATCTATGCAGAGGGGCAGCGGCGTTATATGGAGAGTTTTTCCTCGTATGCGCGTGGTTTTATAGGAGAAATGGAGCGGCCTGATGTAGACAAGATCAGCGGCCTTTCGCCCGTTATCAGCATTGAACAGAAAACTACATCCCGCAATCCGCGCTCTACGGTGGGTACTGTTACGGAGATCTACGATTTTCTACGCCTTCTGTATGCGCGGGCGGGCGAGGCTTATTCCTATGTAACCGGCCGGAGAATGATCAAACAATCACAGGATCAGATTGTTAATCAGCTTTTGTTACAGTTTGTAGGTAAAAAGATCATGCTGCTTGCGCCGGTTGTGAAAGGCCGGAAAGGACATTATCGTGAGTTGTTCGTGCAGATTACCCGTTTGGGATATACGAAGGTGCGGGTAGACGGCGAAGTGCTCGATATTACACCAAAAATGCAGCTCGACCGGTATAAGGTGCACGATATCGAAATCGTAATCGATCGCATTATCCCGAAGAGTGAATCGGAGGATAGCCAGTCGAGGTACCGGCTTAGCCAGTCGGTAGCGACGGCAATCAAGCAGGGAAAAGGGGCATTGATGGTTTTGGATGATAAAGGAGAAACGTACTATTTTTCCCAAAACCTGATGGACCCGGAATCGGGGATCAGTTATGATGATCCGGCACCGAATGCATTTTCTTTCAACTCACCTTACGGCTGGTGCCCAACTTGTCAGGGCTTGGGGCTGATCGAGGAGATTACCGAAGAATCTATTATTCCTGATAAATCTTTAAGCATTAGTAAAGGCGGTATTGCGCCAATGGGAGAATACAGGGAAGCCTGGATTTTCAAACAGCTTGAAGTGCTTTTGAAAAAATACAAAATCACATTGCAAACGCCGCTTGAAAAATTTCCGGAAGAAGCGATCAAGCTGGTTCTCTACGGAAGCGAAGATGCAGTGCCGGTACCGTCGAAAAAGTACCCCGGTACAGAATGGGAAACGAAGTTTGACGGCATAATCAACTTCCTGAAAAGGCAGCAGGAGAGTGGTAACGACAAAATTCAGGAATGGCTGAAAGATTTCATGTCCATTCAAACTTGTCCTGAATGCAATGGAAAGCGGCTGAAAAAGGAATCGCTCCATTTTAGAATTGACGGGAAAGATATCGCGGAACTCTCCAACAGGGATGTACGCGAGCTGGCCGACTGGCTGGTAAATCTGGAAGACAGGCTGGAAGAGCGGCAGCGGGTGATCGGACATGAGGTTTTGAAAGAAATCAGAAAACGTGTCGGATTTCTGCTGGATGTAGGATTGGATTATCTGACGCTGAACCGCGCATTGCGCACATTGTCAGGTGGGGAAGCACAGCGGATCAGGCTTGCGACGCAAATCGGTACGCAGCTTACAGGTGTTCTATACATTATGGACGAGCCGAGTATCGGGTTGCACCAGCGTGACAATGTAAGATTGATCAATTCACTGAAAAGCCTGCGCGATCTTGGAAATACGGTTCTGGTAGTTGAGCACGACAAGGATATGATGCTCGCATCTGACTATATCCTCGACATTGGTCCCGGTGCGGGGCGGCACGGAGGGAATGTAGTGGGCGCAGGCTCGCCTGAGGTTTTCCTGAAAAACGGCTCACTTACTGCTGAATACCTCAGCGGCAGGGAGTCTATCGAGGTACCGAAAAAGCGCCGAAAAGGATCAGGTAACTCCATCATACTGAAAGGATGTACGGGTCACAACCTCAAAAATGTAACAATGTCGTTCCCGCTCGGAACGATGATTTGTGTTACCGGAGTGAGTGGGAGCGGAAAATCTTCGCTGGTTCATGAAACGCTCTTTCCGTTGCTCAATGCGCATTTTTATAAGTCAAGAAGAGAGCCGCTGCCCTATAAATCGGTAGAAGGTTTGGAACATATTGATAAGGTAATTGAAGTTGATCAATCGCCGATTGGTCGAACTCCGCGTTCAAATCCTGCTACTTACACCAACTTATTTACAGATATCCGTACACTTTTTGCCGAACTGCCGGAATCTAAAATCCGCGGTTACAAGCCAGGCCGTTTTTCATTCAATGTAAAAGGCGGCCGCTGCGAAGATTGTGAAGGCGCGGGAATGAAGAAAATAGAAATGGATTTCCTGCCCGACGTGCATATCAATTGCGAAACCTGTAAGGGAAAACGCTTCAACCGGGAAACACTGGAAGTGCGTTTCAAGGGTAAGTCGATCGCCGACGTGTTGGATATGACGGTAGAAACTGCATTGGAGTTTTTCGAGAATATGCCCCGATTACTCCGTAAAGTGCAGACGCTCAATGATGTGGGCTTGGGTTACATTACCCTGGGTCAGCACGCAACGACATTATCCGGTGGCGAGGCGCAGCGTGTTAAGTTGTCGGAAGAGCTATCAAAAAGAGATACCGGGAAAACCCTGTATATTCTCGACGAACCTACAACCGGCCTCCATTTCCAGGATATCCGCCATTTGCTGAATGTCTTGAACAAACTCGTAGAAAAGGGAAATACTGTTTTGATCATCGAGCATAACCTGGACGTGATTAAAGTCGCTGACCACATTATTGACGTGGGACCGGAAGGTGGCGCCAAAGGCGGGCGCATTATTGCAGAAGGCACACCCGAGAAAGTAGCAAAAGTAAAAGGGAGCTTTACAGGATACTTCCTGCAGGAAGAGCTGAAATAGCTACATCCATTTACTTAAAAACTGGCTAAAGCTTTCTTTGTACTGGTCGCTCACGGGAATAGTAATCGCGCCGATTTGGATGGTATTCTTCGTCACCGCACTGATCTTGTCGAGATTAACGATGAAAGAGCGGTGCACGCGCATGAACTTGGAAGCGGGAAGTTTTTCTTCCAGCGCTTTCAGGCTCGTGAGTGAAAGAATGGGTTTCGGGTCTGACTTTAAATGGACCTTTACGTAATCTTTAAGTCCCTCCGTGTACATAATATCGTCGTAGGAAATCCGTACAAGCTGGTATTCAACTTTCAAGAACAGGTATTCATCCTTGTTTTCCACGGATCCTGCCGAAGATGCTTTTTGCAAAAGCTCGGCATAAGCCTGCGCCTTTGATGCAGCACGGAGGAACTCTTCATAATTAAAGGGTTTTAGGAGATAGTCAAGTGCGTCAACCCGAAAGCCGTCGAGGGCGTACTGGTTAAATGCGGTTGTAAATATGATTCTGGGAGCCCGTCCGCCTGCTTTTTCGATCACTCGGGCTAGTTCGATACCCGTGAGGTCAGGCATTTGGATATCCAGGAAAATGACATCGATTTGCTGATTGTGAATTACCTGCAATGCTTCTACTGCACTCGAATATTTGCCTGTAAGGGACAGAAACGGCGTTTTTTCAATAAAAGCACAAACCAGTCCAAGTGCCAGCGGTTCATCGTCAACGGCGATGCATTGTAGTACATTCATGCCGTTTCCAATTCCAGATGTACTTCAAACTCTTTTTCAGCCTTATTCTCATTCACTTCCAGCTGGTACTTTCCGGGATATAGCAAGTCGAGGCGGCGTTGCGTATTAGCCAGGCCAATTCCATTACTTTCATCCAGGATCGCCCGTTTGTCCGTAAACAATGTATTTTTCACTTCAACAAAAATCTTGTTGCTGCTCTGACTGATCCGAATGTCGATCCGGCTCGGCTGCACGGCACTTACGCCATGTTTAAATGCATTTTCAATAAAGGGCAGGAATAGCATTGGTGCAATTGAGACATCGTGCATGGGATTTGGCGGGTCCAGGTGTACTGTTACTTTATCAGTCAGCCTGAGCTGCATCAGCTGGATATAATCCTGGGCGAATGCAATTTCCTGACTAAGTAACACGGTACCGTGCTGGGTTTCGTAAAGTACGTAGCGCATCATTCTCGAAAGCTTATGCAAAGCTTCCCTTGCCGCTTCCACGTCAATTACCGTTAATGCGTAGATATTATTCAGGGTATTAAAGAAAAAGTGCGGGTTGATCTGGGCTTTCAGAAAGGAGAGCTCAGAATTGATCTTTTCTTTTTCCAGGTTCTGACGATACTGCTTGTCCATTTGCGCCGTACGTACAGCTGCAATACCGGTACTTAATCCGATTACCATTAATGCAGTAATCATCGCAAAATTATCCAGCTTTTCACCACGCTTCTTTTCTCCATTCGCCTCTCTTGCCAGCCGGAATGCACTTTCCATCTGACTGCCGAAACCAATGTAGGTTTTGACCTGCTCCATCATAAATGCCACAATCAAAACTGAGGCTACATTCAGGAGAATGAACTTAACGTACTTGTTTTTCGCAAGATATTGAGGAAACCAGAAGTAGTAGTTGATATAAAAGATAGAGACAAGCAGTGTAAACAAAACAGCCTGCTTAATCCAGAATGCAACCGGAAACTGAATCTGCCAGTTGAGTGGCTGCCACATCAGAAACATAGCCAGAAAGCCCCACCCTAAAAGGTGCAGGAGCAGTGGCGGGTATTTTCGAGCGGCACGCGTATCCATTTTTATCATTTAGTTTATATGTCAATGGTCCTGACATATAAACGCAATCTTACAGGGAAATTCTCTAATCCCCTATTTCAATCGATCAAAGCAGGACGAATACCGACTGAATCAGGTGTGGAGTCTATTAAACCGGAATGAGCCATACTGGGGTGTTATTTGCCAGATCCCGTTGATTCAGGGGATCTTAGGGGTTTGTGCAATGCGAATTCATCGGCAGGTACAAGCTACTTAGTCGTGTGAAACTTGCCTTTGATCGGTACATTACCTGTTTCTATCTATTCCTTTTTTCTGCCCCGGTTTTAGGTACTTATTTTGAAACTCGGATAGTGCATCATTATATACAACCCAACCATGAAACTCAGTTTACGATTAACACTCCTGACATTATTATCAGGAATCACATTTGGAGCCTACGCACAGTTTGGCGGCGGAGGTGGTGGCAGGCCAGGCGGCGGCGATTTCAGGGGTGGCGGCGACAGACAGCGCCAGACTGCAATACCAGGAACAGCCGAAGATACCCGTAGCGGAAGCGGAAAAATACGGGGAACCCTGGTCGACTCTGTGAGCAAGAATCCGGTGGAATTTGCTGCATTGTCGCTGGTGGATATCAAAACCAACAATCCCATTGATGGTACTACCACGGATGAGAAAGGACAATTTGCGATGACGAAGGTGGCCTCGGGGAATTTCAAGATCCTCATTTCATTTATCGGCTATAAAACTAAAACGATCAGCGATATCAAAATTGACCGCCGGTCGGACATTGATCTTGGAAACGTAACACTGGCGCCTGACGTAGTGCAGCTGAATGAAGTGGAAGTTGTGGGAATGGCCCAGCTCGTGGAAGAGAAAGTAGACAGGCTTGTTTACAACGCCGAGAAAGACATTACCAGTAAAGGTGGCGACGCTTCGGATGTAATGAAAAAAGTGCCGATGCTGACGGTCGATCTGGATGGAAACGTTTCCTTAAGAGGTAGTTCCAACGTGCGGGTTTTGATCAATAACAAACCGTCGACCATTATCGCAACCAGTGTTGCAGATGCATTGCGCCAAATCCCGGCAGACATGATTAAGTCAGTCGAGGTTATTACATCTCCTTCTGCCCGCTACGATGCGGAAGGTTCTGCGGGTATCATCAATATCGTTACCAAGAAAAGCACGATCCAGGGCGGTACGCTTAACCTGGACACGGGGATTGGTAACCGGGGTTCTAATTTGGGACTTCGCGGCAATTACCGGGTTGGCAAAATGGGTTTTAGTCTGGGTGGCTTTGGCCGTTTCAATTATAACATGCCTGGTAGATCAGAGAATATCCAGAATGGGAAAGTGGATAACTTTCAGGTGCGGCAGAGCAGTGAGTCGGACAACAAAATGGCATTCGGATCTTATAATTTTGGCTGGGATTACGAGATAGATTCTAAAACATCTCTTTCAGCAAGCGTGCGTTACGGAATGCGGAACCAGCGCAATATGCAGGAACTGACCACATTCAACAGGTCAGCTGCCGGAGTGGAGCGGAATAGTTTCCGTGATGTCAATTCAAAAGATTTGTCGGGAACGTGGGACGTGAATGTGGATTATATCAAGACACTCGCGAAACCACAACAAGAATTAAGCATTTCAACACAGTTCAGCCGTAATAACCGTACGAATGACTACACTGCGGATGTTTACAACGTGCTTAGCGGCGTGAGCACGAGAGAATTTCTTGGTACAGAATTGAATGATAACAATAGCCACAACCAGGAAAGTACCGTCCAGATTGACTACCAAACGCCAATCAAGGATAATCAGCTTTTTGAATTTGGTGGAAAAGGAATTTTCCGTCAGGTGGTGAGTAATATCGTATATGGCGGCTTAATAGCAGACCGCCCGATCAGTGCGCTCGATTATGATCAGAACGTGGGTGCTGGTTACGCTTCCTATACATTCACTACTAAAAGCCGTTTCACTGTAAAAGCCGGTGCGCGCTATGAATATACCAACATTGATGCTACTCAGGGCGAAGGTGGCGAGCTGAATCTGCCTGCTTACAGCAACCTGGTACCAAGCCTGAACCTTTCGCAGACATTTGGCAAAGGTCAGACTGTAAAGCTGGGTTATAACCGCAGGCTGCAACGTCCCGGCATTCAATTCCTAAACCCTAACATTAATTCTGCCAATCCGAACAACATTTCGTTTGGTAATCCGAATCTCCGTCCGGAGCTGACCGACCAGGTTGAATTGGGTACCAGCTTTTTCAAGAATTCATTGTATATCAATGTGGCGACATTTGCGCGGTTTACCAATAACTCCATTGAAAGTATCCGTACAACAGACAGCAATGGGGTGATTTCGACGACTTATGGAAATATTGGTGAGAAGAAAAACTATGGTGTCAATGTCTACGGAAACTTGACATTGTTTAAAAGATGGCAGATCGGTGGTGGTTTTGACTCTTATTATACCAACCTAAGAAATAACAGCGGCGACGCTTCGCTGCGGTCGAGCAACAGCGGGATTGTGGTTAGCGGGCGTTTGCGGAGTAGTTTGACTATCAAAAACGGCTGGGGGTTGCAGCTAGGCGGTTTTGCAAGAGGACGTGAAGTGCAGCTGCAAGGTACCCAGGCTGGTTTCAGAATGTATGATCTGGGTATTCGTAAAGACTTTAAAAACAAACGCGGAGGTATTGGTTTCGGAATGGAAAACTTCCTGGCGCCTTCGATGAAAATGCGTACCAGCCTCGAATCGCCGACTTTCACTCAGGAGAACACGAACTTTCTCTTCAATAGAGGATTCCGCATGAACTTCAATTATCGTTTTGGTAAAATGACGTTTGTTGAACAAAGATCCCGCAGAAGAAAGTCAATTAATAACGACGACCAGAAAAGTGATGGCGGCGGAATGGACGGAGGCGGACAAGCTGCACCGGCGATCTCGGTTCCTGGAATTTCTCCTGCAAGAGGCGGAGCTGGTGCAACCGGCGGAAGACCACAGGGCGGAGCAAGGCCAGCTGGCGCGGATAGTACTGCCAGGCCAATGCGGCCAATGCAGCCAGGTACAAGAACGGATTCAACGATGAAGATGGACTCTACAGTCCGTCCTGGCTCAACAATGCAACCTGCGATTGTACCGGATTCAACCGCACGGCAAGTAATTCCTGCTGACTCGACCATCAAGCCGGACAGCACCGCACTACCTGTAAGACAGGATTCAATCCCTGTGAAACCAGTTGTTCCGGCAGATTCGATTCCAAAGAAAGACTAACCAGAATAACCCTTAACAGCAATAAAGCCCGGACTCAGTGCCGGGCTTTTGCGTTGTCTGCATTCAATTATTTCAACTATTCTGATTCCTGATTTCCTTCAAAATCCTGTCAGCACCTGCTTCGAGTAGCTCGTCAGCTAAGGCGGTACCTAGTTCGTCGGGGAAAGTTTGTGCGCCTGTTTGCGTTTTTCTGATCAGTTCACTGCCATTCAGACTGATAATGCCGCCGGTAATGTGTATTTGCTCACTTTTCAAAGTTGCCATTGCAAATACGGGAATGCTGCAGCCGCCTTGCAATTTTTTCAGGAAAGCCCGTTCGGTCAAAAGGCAAATTTCCGTTTCTACATGATTGAGCAGCTCTTTCAGTATTGCCTTTTTCTCCTCACTTAATGTAACGGAACATTCAATTGCCACACTTCCCTGTCCAACTGCCGGCGTAAATTCGTCAAGTAATAAATGCTCGGCGATCTTATCGTCATATTCCATCCGGTGTACGCCGGCGTAGGCGAGGAGCAGCGCGTCGCATTGGCCTTCTTCCAATTTGCGCAGTCGTGTTTGCAGGTTGCCCCGCATATCGACGGTCTTAATATGGGGGTAAAAATGGCGCAGTACCGCGACTCTACGCGTGGAGGAAGTTCCTACTGTAAAGGGTTCGCCACTTTTAAGTGATAATGCAGTGT
>NZ_JNJB01000027.1 GCF_000701505.1 Dyadobacter crusticola DSM 16708
GAAATATTTAATACCGATCAAGGTAGTCAATTTACAAGCCCGGGCTTTATTCACCCTTTGTTGGAGAAGGGGATACAGATTTCCATGGACGGAAAAGGAAGGGCACTAGACAATGTCTTTATCGAACGATTTTGGAGATCACTCAAACAGGAATATGTGTATTTAAACCCTCCGAATGGTGGGATGGATCTGTATCGGGGAATAAAGGCATATGTAGAATTTTACAACCGTCGACGTAAACACACCGGAACCGGGTATATTCCAAATGATCTATTTTTTGAAACCAACGCCAGAGCATCCTAATTAAACTTAATTGTAACCGCTGGCTGTCCAGTGAAACGGGAGTATTTCATATATGCATTCTTTTGACGCTCCCAGTCAAGTTGCCTTAAGAGGCTATATACATTTGTAGATGACGAATGAAACTTTTTGGAGAGAGGATTAAAAAAGCCTATCAAATCCTTTTGTGAAGTCCAGCCCTTCGCTACTGATACTTCCCGAGTTCGTTCCTTAGGAGCAAGAGCACTCATTAATATTCTTGCTAGCGAAGTTTTACCACTTCCTGGCATCCCAGCAAACAAAGTCAGTGTACATTGGTGTATTGATATTAATATATTATCAATAAAATGCGAATCAAATTTTCTGTTATGTTTACTTAATATTGTTACTAAACTATCTTTTAAATTTTTATACAGCTCAAATTTATCTATTTCATTAGATACATCTTCAACAACTTCAAAACTACGGAATGTTGAATGACTTTCCTCTCGATTTGTATCAAAATCTTTTCCGCTTAATATGTTATAATGTTGATTAATTACAAGTAGCTCTTGCAGCTTCTTGTGTGCAGTCTTCTGTTCCCCAGTAAAATTTTCCTGCAAGGTTGAAATCCCTAATTTTAAAGATTCTTCTGTTTTCTCTAAATATTTGATCGTACCTTCTAATTCCTTAATTGATATAGATTTACTCTCTCGCTCTTTTTCAATTTCTTCATCTATATTTTTTCTTTTTTCTTCTAATTGAACAATCTCATCTTCAAGGCTAATTTTCTGTTTCTTTAATTCCTCAGCCTTAAACTTTTCAATATCTTTTATTTCATCTCTTACCTTATCCAAAGTTTGAATGCTTGCATTGATATCTTGTTCTGTCATCAGTTTTATGGATTCAAACTTCTGGATATCTTTCACCAAATTATGTTTGAACAGTTCCAGTCGCTCAATCTCATGTTTTACTATTGGAATTTCCGGTATGACATTCGCCAGATCAATATTCGCCAGCAATCCTTGTTCAGCTCTCCCCAAAATTTCCCGTAGCCTCATTTCTTCCTCTCTATTTTCCGACAAAGAATCTGACATAACCTTTTTCGTTATATCAAGTATCTTATCAATTTCTTGTACCGAATAGAGTTCTGGTGTTCGAGATAGCCGATTTTCAAACTTTTTAAGTAATTCCGAATTCGTTACAAAATCTCGTTCTCGAATTAGACTCAATTTTGAGACTGATGGAACAATAATACGCCTTGTAATATGGTTAGCTTCAAATTGGACATATATTCGATCTGAATATTCATAGTCACCAAACGGAATCCATCCGCCTTTTTCAACAATAAAATTACCGGAAGTGTCAGTATTCTTTACTTTGAATGGTCCACTTAGAATATTATTATCTAAGACAAAAAAAGAATTATTTGTCTGTATATAGTCTTTAAGTAAATTGTTTAATGCTATTTCATTGAGCTCAAATATGGCACTCTCCTCACTTACAATGCCTTCAAATATTTCGACTATCTCATTCTCTCTAAGAGCATAAACGTTTGTGTGAAATGTAATGCTCTTAGGAAATGTTGAGCCTTCATGATATTTCTCGTTTTTGATAATAGTGCCGGAGGATATTTTTGCTAATTGATGTAATGAAAAACGCTCGTTCAGCGGAGGTATATCCATAAGCATATTTTTTGTTGCTAGAATACGATCCCCCATTTCATACTCATCTATATCCAACAGTTTTCCATTGTTATTGTAAAAGATAGATATAAGACTGTTGTTTGGAAACTCTTCATCTTTTACAACCAATATATAGTTTGAATCTGTAAATCGGTGACTATCTCTATAACTGAAAGTCTCGTCACTTAATTGGCCTTTTAACATTTTGTTAATTATTTGAATTAGAGGATGAGATATAATTCTATTTTGATACGGACACAACTTCGTGTACTTATAATTTCGACGAAATATCATCCAGATAAAGTAACCGAAGACTTATCTATACTCGTAACTAATAGATGTTAAAATTGTTTTTGAAAGTTGGCAAATTTTATCTAACGTATTGGTTGTCAACTCATAAAGAATCTCAATGGAAATTTAGGAGCATGGATCATAAATTTATATTTTATTATAAAAATTCCGGCAGATCGCTGATTAGCTGCAACGACACTCGCGTTACTCGGAGGGACTACCAATCAATAATTGCACTATTCCACCAAACACCTTCAAGATCAGAAGAACTTTCGCCTGTGTGGGAATTTTGTTAAACTATTGAAATACAAGATGCGTTTATGGTTTTGAGCGGCACGAAATGCTGGCTTGAAACTTTAAATATCTCCGTTCATTTTATCATTTTTACAATAAGCAGATTAAGCGAACACCGGAGCGCCGGACCGCCGGAACGGAGACACAAACACAGAGATCATGAAAATATTGCAAAATTCCCTCAGACAGAACAAGCAGAAAGCGCAAGGAAACGAATTTTCGAAAAACCGTTACTCGGTACTATATACGCTGAAAGGGCAGTACCAGCACGTGGGCTGCTCGTCGCAGGAAGAGGCGCAGCACGTCCTGGGCACGCTCCAGACCGACGGCCACCGCATCCCCATCGGCATTTACGATTCCCAAACTGACACTTTCGAGTGGGAAATCATCGGCCAATACTTCCATAGCCAAAACCTCATGAGCGATCCCGAGGGACGTTTGGAAGAAGTGCTCACCATTTCGCGGGCACTGAGAAGGCGAGATGGAAGCTGGCAGCCTGGGGTGCTGGGGAGAGCTACGTTCTTCGCCTAAGTTTGTTTTGAGGCAGCGTTGTGCACGTTGCTTCGACTGCGCTCAGCATGACAAGCCTTTGTCACCCTGAGCGCAGTCAAAGGGCGCTGCTCCTCGGCACAATGCAACAAGGCATTTTGCTTTACCACTCAAAAAATTTCAACACAAACTGTGTTACTCTTTTAACATTGGCACGTCTAAACAAAAAGACAACGCTAATGCACACCAAAACCTACTACGTCTACATCCTAAAATGCTCCGACGAAAGCTATTACACCGGCATGACAAACAACATTGATCGCCGGATTGCTGAACATAGTTCAGGCATGAACCCAGAATGCTACACTGCAACCAGACGACCCGTCGAGCTTGTCTTTGCTTACGAATTTAAGTACGTCAATAATGCCATTGCGTTTGAAAAGCAGGTGAAAGGTTGGAGTCGGAAGAAGAAGGAGGCGATAATTGGTGGGAATTGGGAGGAGTTGAGGAAGCTGGCGGAGTGTATGAACAAGACAACCTGGAAACGTGAACGCTAACTTTAGTTATTACTAGTCAAGCTGGCTAATCACCAATTTTGTCATGCTGAGCGGACCGGGCCGCCGGGCGGTCGAAGCAGTTCCCGACGGCTCCTGCTATAAGCTGCCCTAAATGATTTAGCTGGCCAAAAAAGCGTGGTCGCACGAACGCCCTTCGACTGCGCTCAGGGTGACAAAGTTGAAGTGAACAGAAGATAAAGGATATAATTTCAGGGTGACAAAAAAGGAAGGATGGTGCTTATTAATGGCATTACCTCAAATGCAAAACCACCAGCGCCACAATCGCTGGCAGGGCTTGCACGAAGAATATCTTCCGACTAGCCGTAATTGCCCCATAAATTCCAGCCACGATCACACAAGTCAGAAAGAAAACTGCGATGTAAAACGACCAACGCGAATCCTTAATAAAGCAAGTCCAGATCAGGCCGGCGGCGAGAAACCCGTTGTACAGCCCCTGATTGGCTGCTAATGTTTCTGTCGGTTTGAAGAGCTCTGGTGCTAGCGAGCCTTTGAAGGTTTCTTTGCCTTTTGTTTCCCAGGCGAACATTTCCAGGTAGAGGATGTAAAGGTGTTCCAGGGCGACGGCGCCGACGAGGATTTGGGCTAATGTTTCCATTTCGTTCGATTTAGGTTGGTGCGGTGAATATAAAAATTAGTGCACGCTTTGCCGCATGGGCTGCTGTCCCAAAAAAAAAATTTGCGCTATCTTGCAGCTGACTATCGCTAATCCATTCACTCCCATTTCCATGATTAAGAAAAGTCTATCGCAATTTCTGCTTGCTATTGCCTGCTGTGCTGCCTCGGCTGTTTCGGCACAGAGCCTTAAATCTGAAAACCTGATTATCGAGAAGGTAAAAGATCATGTATACCAGCACATTACCTATCTACAAACGCAGAGTTTCGGCAGAGTTCCATGCAATGGGATGATCGTTTATGACAAAGGCGAGGCGATTATTTTTGATACGCCGGTCAGCGATTCTACCTCTGCTGCGGTAATTGACTGGGTGGAGGCAAATCTGAAATGCAAGGTAAAAGCAGTAATTGCCACGCATTTTCATGAGGATTGCGTAGCCGGATTAGATGCATTTCACAACCGCGGGATTCCTTCCTACGCAACTAACAAGACAATTACATCTGCTAAAAATGCGAAATTTAAAGTACCTCAAAACGGTTTCGATGATAGGCTGGAACTTACGGTAGGCGACCGCAAGGTAATTACAGAGTTTAACGGCGAGGGACATACGCGCGACAATGTGATCGGCTACTTCCCGAGTGAAAAAGCCATGTTCGGCGGGTGCCTGATCAAGGAGCTGAATGCGAGCAAAGGTAACCTGGCCGACGCGAATGTAGATGACTGGTCGAAAACGGTTTCAAAGATCAAAACCAAATACCCTGATACCCAAGTAGTAGTCCCCGGCCACGGCGCCGTGGGGAATTCGGCTTTGCTGGATTATACGATTGCTTTGTTTGAGGTGAAGAAGTAAGCCTTGTCATGCTGAGCGCAGTCGAAGCAACGTGCACGATGCTTCGACTGCGCTCAGCATGACAAAGGCGCTCAGCATGACAAAGGCGCTCAGCATGACAAATGCGCTCAGCATGACAAAGGCGCTATTTCAACCCCTTACCAGTCGCAGCCCAGTAAATTCCGCCGTATAGGTGATCCAGGAAAGTCTGGTCTGAATAGACGAGACCAATGTGGCCTAAACCAGTGTAAAATGCGCGGCCGCCATCGTAGTTGTGGTACCACGCCATCGGGTGCTCTGCGCCCATTCCTGTTCCCTGGTTGGTTTTAGGATCGTATGTTTTCTCGTCCAGTGTAATGAGGATTTTCAGATCGTCGGCATTGTATGGCTTTTTGTATTCGTACCATTCATCCGTCCACATCACACGTTTCGGGAAGCGTTCCAAACCTGGAAAATTGCTGTCTTTCACGTCCAGGAATGCAGTTTGCTGCGCCGGGTGCGTTTTGAAATACATTCCAACCAGCTTGCCATACCAGGCCCAGTCATATTCCGTGTCGGCCGCCGAGTGTATCCCTACCCACCCTTTTCCGCTTTTAATGTACTTTTCAAATGCTGCCTGCTGCTGATCGTTCAGGATATCTCCTGTTGTATTCAAGAAAATGACAACCTGGTAGTTAGCCAAACTTTTTTCATTAAAAACATCCGCATTCTCCTGCCAATCCACCGAAAAGTTGTGCCGTGAAGCCAGGTTGCGGATACCAGCTACACCTTCGTGAATGGAAACGTGATGAAATCCCGCCGTTTTGGTAAACAATAATGCCTTAAACTGCTGAGCCTGCGCCGTGAATGCAGCCGCGAAGAAAAGAGCAAGCGCTAGTAACTTTTTTTGCATGATTATAATTGAATTGTTAAATGGATTGCAAAACTGATTTGTAAGTAAAACAAGCAGGCAGCCGGAATATACTTTCTGTCATTTGTTTAAAACTTCCCACAAAATGCGCGTGTCGTAATCTGTATAGTGCACATATTTCTTGTTCTGCATCCAAAGCAACACATTCTGGTCGCCCTTCTTTTTATAACGCGGCACAATTGGCCGCACATTATCCAGCTGCGAACCGCGCGTGACGGGCGTGATTTTCCAATTTTTGCCAAAGTCTCCGGTTTCCGCCTTTGATATCTCGAAAACCCCATTGATCTCGTGAGAGAAATAGACCACCTCGGGATTGAGCGGATCGATGGTCAGGCCGCCGGAATAGTTCTCTTCCCGCTCCGCCTTCCCTTCCGGCGTTTGCGGAAACCATTTGCCCGAGTCGATCAGGTGATTGTCTATCCATTTCTTTCCGTCAAAAACCGCATAGTAATACTGGTGTTTTTCACTGCTCGGATACCGCGTGTAAGCCACCACCGGTCGGCCTTTTTTATCAATAACAATATCAAAAATCCACGCTCTTCCCGTCGCGGGTGAAGCTTTGTACACGACTGATGCATCTTCGGGATGAAACGGAAGCTGGTCTACATCCTTGATTTTAGAACCATCAGCGCGCCAGAATGCGCCTTTTTCGTAGTAGCAATAATAAACGGAGTTCAATGCTTCATTGCGCGGGTGACCGTCCGTGAAGATCAGATGTATCTTCGACTTGCCATCCGAAAAGTATTTCACATAAGGCCGGTTATTGGTGTCAAGCTTTTTGGAAGTAATTACCACTTTCGGGTCCGACCAGGTTTTTCCATTGTCAGTTGAGGTAATGTAATTGGGCTTAAAACCAATCCAGCGGCCAAAGCTGTACAATTTATTATTCTCTGCACTCAGCATGGAGGGATTTGCATAAGTGTAAGTTTCGCGGACAAATTGCTTCAACAATTCATCCGTTTTTGGGGTAAAAACAACCGAATCTGAAAAGCTGCTGACATTGCCCGGCTGTGCAGTCACATTCTGTATAACGCCCATTCCGTTCTTCCCTCCTCCGTGCCACGTATACTGGGCCAAAACGTTCTGATCGGGTAGTTCCAGGAAGGCAGGATTGTCGTGATCGTCAACTTCAAGCTTGGTATACAGCCGCTTCTGCACACTTTTCCCTGATTTTACATCAAGCGAAGCTGCTACAATATCGCCGGTCTTCGTGACCCAGCCTGTTACAATCGAACCATTTTTCGTATAAATCGCCCGCGGGTCACTGAACCAGCACCAGGTACCGTCATCGGTGAGGGTTTGTTGTTTTTGGGCAAAAACAGGAGTTAGTGCATTGAATAGCAGAAAGAAGTAGATACTTGTACGCTTCATCGGTCAGGAATGTCAGTTGTGAAAGGCTGTAATTTACCTTTTGTGACGATTTCTTCCGGCGAAAACCATGACTTATTATCAATCCGCGGCAACCAATTCAGCAGACTTTGCCCTCTCCATATCCTTCAAAGCCCATTCAGCCATTCCGTGTATCACAGCTTGCAGCTCTTTGCCAGCGTCCGTCAGCGAGTAAGTTACGTAAGGCGGCACCACGGGCTTTGCTTCCCGGGAAACCAGATTATCAGCTTCCAATTGCTTTAAATGCTGGATCAGCATCTTCTCAGTAATATGCGGCATTGCCTTTTTGATCTCACTGTACCGCTTGCTTCCACTTATTAAATGATAAATAATGATCGGCTTCCAATGTCCGCCAATCTTGTTCATCACGTAAGTAACCGGACATGCCGCCAATGCAATCTGCTTGTTCGCGTGGATCGTCGAGCTTTCTTTGATCTTCGTCATAGATACATACTTTGGGGTAAGTACTTGTCAAAAAGTAAGTACAAATATAGCTTTGTGGCAACAAAAAACAACTTACAACTATGAAATATATCATCACAGGATCACTCGGCCACGTTAGCTTACCCGTAACGAAAAACCTGGTAAATGCCGGACACGAAGTAACAGTAATCAGCAGCAGCGCTGACAAAAAAGCAGAGATTGAAGCACTTGGCGCACACGCAGCAATTGGCTCTGTCACCGACTTAGAATTTGTAAAAAGTGCGTTTCAGAACGCAGAAGTGGCTTACCTGATGATCCCAAGCAGCTTCTCATTGACAGACTATGAAAAGTTTCAGCTGGAAGTGGCAGACGTTTACCTGGAAGCATTGAAAGGCAGCGCGATCAAATATGTAGCCGTACTCAGCAGTCTGGGCGCGCACCTTCGCGAAGGCGCCGGGCCGATAGACGCATTGGGTTACCTGGAAGAACAGCTGCTGGCAATCCCGGGCCTCAATCTTTCCTTCCTGCGTCCGTCGTACTTCTTTTCAAACCTGTTCAGTCTCGGCGGACTCATCCAAAATGCGGGTATAGCTGGAAACAACTTTGGCGATACAGATGAAAAGCTAGTTCTGACCGACACGAATCACATCGCCGAAGTAGCTACTGCGCAATTGCTAAATCTGTTTACCGGACATCACATTATAAACATCGCAAACGACGAGCGCCACCCGAATGAGATCGCCGCCATTCTCGGAAAGGCAATCGGCAAGGAAAACACACCCTGGGTACCTTTCAGAGACGAAGACGCCTACCAGGGAATGCTCGGCGCAGGTTTAAATGAGAGCTTCGCTTCACTATATGTCGAAATGGGCCAGGCGCTCCGTTCAGGTAAAATGCAGGAAGAATACTGGAAAAACCGCCCGGACCTGGGAAGCTACAAACTGGAAGATTTCGCGAAGGAATTTGCAGGAGCGTTCGCGAAGCCATAATTATGTTTTAATGCCAAAAATCGAGCTAACATTAAAATGTGATGTATTTTAATGTTAGCTCGATTTATTTATCTATTTTTGATGCCAAATCAGTAGCTAACATTAAAATAGTATATAATTTAATGTTAGATAAAAACGTCGGCATCCTATGAAGTACCAGATTAATCCTGATAGAACTATCCCTTGGAATGACCTTCCCGACTTGCCCATTGACCCTGCTTTATACAGGACTGTTGAGCTATATGAGCAACTAGGCAGCGCAAAAGCTGCGCTAGGCAAGCTGCAAGGAAGAAGCATTGCAATACCGAATCAGGGTATGCTGGTTAACACGATCAGTTTACAGGAAGCGAAAGCTTCAAGCGCAATTGAGAATATATTCACGACCGATGATGAGCTTTATAAAGCTTTCGGTGAAGATCAAAGTGAGCGGATTTCCGGTCCACCAAAAGAAATTTTAATGTACCGGGAAGCACTTTGGCAAGGGTTCCAGTACCTAAATGAGCAAAAGCAGTTCGACCTGAACTACTTCAGGGACATTTACCGGCAGGTCAACCAGGCTAGTGACAACATTCGTCCACCGTTTATTCACACCTATATCCGGCAGGGCGGAACAGGGCCGAATGCGGGAAAAGCGGTATATACACCTCCGAGAGGTGCAGGTATAGTAGAAGCGAAACTCGAAAATCTAATCCAGTTTCTGAATGATGATGTAAACTTCAAAGCCGATCCGCTGATCAAAATGGCCATCGCCCACTTTCAATTTGAAGCAATTCACCCGTTTCGGGATGGAAATGGCAGAACGGGGAGGATCATGAATATCCATTATCTAACGCACAAAGGATTGTTGGATTATCCGATCCTTTTCATGAGCCGCTACATCATGGATTATAAGGATGATTATTACGACGGCTTAATGGGCGTAAGTCAGCGGGGCGAGTGGCATAACTGGATTCACTACATGCTCCGCGCCATCGAAGTCACCGCAAATCTCACATACAATAAGATCAACGACGTGATCAGCACCAAAGAAGCGATCCTTCAAGCAATTATATCCGATACAGACATTGCAAGACCAGAATCTATTGTCAATGTAATTTTCACCCAGCCACTTACGCGTGTAAAATATATCACCGGACAAAAACTATATTCCGAAAACACCGCCAAAAAGTATCTGAATCAGCTGGTATCAATGGGAATTCTGGAACGCAGAAGTATTCAGGGGAACCATTATTATCTCAATATTGAGTTGTACCGCATTCTCGGAGAATGATGTCTTGACTATTACAGTATGCTCTCTTATTGTTTGTACAAAAAAGCAAAACGGATACAGCTTAACACTGCACCCGTTTTCATTTTGATCTTCAAACCTCTATTTCCCCATTCTCAACCGCGTTTGCGCGCCACCTGCTTCTTTCAACTCCACTTTTAAGCCGCCGCTTTTTACTGCGTCTTTGTCAACCAGCATCGTAATGGTGTGAATCCCTTGTGGCAGGTTCGTGGTAATATTTCCGTCTGCTACTTTCAGGTCTTTGGTGCCGGTGAGAGCTGATACAATGGCGGCGGGAGTGCTGATGCCGAAAGTGACATTACCTGCGGTCAAAACTTCTATGTCAAACCGGACATAACTCAAATGCTTGTTACCCTGCACAGGCACTTCCGGAAGCTCTGCTACGGGTAGCTCTCCTGAAACTTTGCTGTACACAGGCTGCCAGCTAAGTTTTGATTTTGACTTCTTTGCCGCGGCCGAACCTTTGCTAATCGGCAGGACATCATCGCCGCTCGCTTCCCAGCGTCGTACATAACGCGTGTTCGGTACACGGTAATCACCCGATTCGCCCAGCTTGGTGAGATAGCCGACGAGGTTAATGAACTCCGTCTGATCCAGACCGGCAGTAAGTCCAGGCGGCATCAGCGAACCAGGTACCTTCTCCATTACCTGTAACTGGCTTTTCGGAATTGAAATTTCCTTGCCAGTCACATCACGGATCACCACGTCCGACGCGCCGTCAGAAGCCAGATAGCCCATTAACTCAGATCCATCTTTTTTCACGACGCGTTTCAAATCATATCCTTCTTTGATGGACTCGCTCGGGTATAAAATGGACTTGATAATGGTCTCAGCCGGCGAGCTGGTACCCAAACTGCTCAAATCCGGTCCGATCAATCCGCCCGCTCCGCCTATCGCGTGACAAGTGGTACAGCTGGCTTCCACTTTGCGGAAGATCAATTCTCCTTTTGCAGGATCTGCTTTTTCGCTCACCAGCTTGGCGAGTCCGGCAATCTGCTGTTCGTTTAGTTCCTGCGGCATTTTCTGCGTGGGCAATGTTCCGCCCGAAGCTTCCAATGCACCCACCAGTACTTTCATTTCATCGATATTCTGCCGCGTCCAGCCCGCGCGAGAGCGAACAAGCTGGCGACCTGTTTTAGCAGCAGCTTCCGGAATTTTCTTGGCAGCAATGGCTTCGCCTAATGCAGCTGCTCCCGGGTTCGTACTAATAAATGCGACAAAAAGCTCTGTCAGATCTGTATTTGCTGGTAAAGTCCGGATCAGGTCAGCAGCGATGGTTGCGCCAGCTTTGGGATCAACTGACGCCAGTTGCGCTGCAGCAACAACACGCACGTCTGCCGGGTTCTGAGATCCGGTTAAATCCGTCATCAGCTTCTGTGCTTTTGGCTTGTCAATCGCAGCCAATGCGCCTAATGCTGCTTTTTTCGTATCTGTATCTCCCGATTTGACGAGCTCCGTGAGTTTCGTATTCAGCTGGTTCAACTTCCATAATCCCGCCAGTCTGATTGCAGTTAAGCTTACTGCATCATCATCGCTACCAATGAAAGTGGCAATACTTTCCGGATTTTTGTCAGGTTTTACATTGCGCTGGCGCGCCGCGTCTTCCAGCGCAGCGAGCTGTGCACCTACATTTTTGTCTTTATTTTTAAGCGACAAATCGAGTAGCATATTCAGGTCGGCAGCCTGGCCTGTTCTTGCAATGGAGCTCAGTACATCTTTCTGATAATCCTCTGGTACCTCTCCTTTTTGATACAACTGTACCATAAATGTCGCCGCATCCGGGCTTGTCGCCGATTTCAATGCATACGCTGTTTTCTTCGCATCACCCAGGAATCCCGGCTCGGATTTCAGCTTCGCGAGCCAGAGCGGTTCCAGCTCGCGGATCGTTTGCCACAATGCAAAATCAAGAAATTCATCCATTTGACCGTCTAATGCAAGCAATGCGGTTTTCGCAGCTTCGGGAGTTCTGGTTTTCCGCAATGCGATCACCGATTCCAGGCGAACCTGCGCGTGTTCGTCTTTGATTGATTTTGCAAGAAGCGCAGGTACATTGTTCATCTTGGGGTACCAAAGTTCCAGTGCGCGCAAGGCAGCAGCGCGGGCATTGTGGCTCTCTGCATTCAACAGTTCAAGCAAAATGGGCTGATTGAAAGTTTCCAGCGTCTGGTAAACCCACAGTCCTTCCAGGAGATTATGCTCGTAATTGCTATCATTTTTGTCCAAACCTTGTACCCATTTCTGCAAAGCCGGGATTACCTCTTTGGCACCTTTTGCTTTCAAAACCTGCTTTGCCTGCAACCGCGTCCATTCCTCAGGCAGCTTCAATGCATCGAGCAGCTCGGTTACACTAGCCTTCGTAAGCTGCGGCTTGTTGACCAGCGGGCGGTTCTTGGCAACAACACGCCAGATCCTTCCATGCTGCTGATCACGGCGCGGATCGTGGAAATCCACTTCTCCGTGCTGAATAATCGGGTTATACCAGTCCGCTACATAAATTGCGCCGTCGGGGCCTACATTGATATCCACCGGGCGGAATGCCACATTATCTGTCCACATCAGGTCGTCGGCCTGCTTGGAAGCATAGCCGGCGCCTTGTTCTTCAAGACGGAAGCTGTTGATCCGGTTTGCGCGGAAGTCGTTGGTGATCATTCTTCCCTGCCAGGCATCAGGCAAATGTCTTCCTGAAACAACATCCAGACCGCTATGCTTGGGCTGGCCCGGGTTTAAGCCGCGGATAATGCGAGCCGCACCCGGCGCCGTAACAAACGTTGCACCCGGAAATCCATAGTTGATACCTTCTCCACCTGCACCATCTGTCAGAAAAGACTGTCCCCAACGATCAAATTGCAAGCCCCAAGGATTTACAAGTCCGCGTACATACACTTCCATATCCAGGTTGCGCGTGTTCAATGCCCAGGTACCGCCTCCTTCCAGTCTTTTGATGCCAAATGGTGTTTCTACGTGGCTGTAAATGTAGATTGATTGATTAAAGTACATACGTCCCTCTGGTCCCCAGCGAAATGTGTGGATCAAATGGTGCGTGTCGCCCGTACCAAAACCGTTTAATATCCGGCGTTTTTTATCGGCTTTTCCGTCTCCGTCAGTGTCTGAAAAATGCAGTATCTCGGTAGAATTCGCGACATAACAGCCGCCGTCGCCCGGCAGGATTCCGGTTGGCTGTATTAATCCTTCCGCGAAAACGGTAGACTTATCCGCTTTTCCGTCACCGTCCGTATCTTCCAAAATAAAGATCTTATCGTTTGCAGATTCCCCGGTTTTCAGGTGCGGGTAAACAGTACTGCTTACCACCCAAAGCCGTCCCTCCGCGTCCCAGTTCATCTGAATGGGCTTCGCTACCATCGGATCAGCCGCAAAAAGGGTTACTTCAAATCCCTCTGCCACTTTGAACGAAGCCAATTCTTTCTGCGGGTCAGGATCGGGATCTTCCTTTACTACCTGGTACTTATTAGATGAAGTCGCCAGCAACATCGTTGCGATCAACGCGGCTCCATATATTGGTTTAGTGATTTTCATAGATTAGGTTTAGTAATTCAATTTTGTAACCTGTTTTTCACGTTGTCAGGCTGAGCACCTCCTTTTGTCACCCTGAGCGCAGTCGAAGGGAATGCGTTATCGCTCCTCCCTTCGACTGCGCTCAGGGCGACAAAGCTTAAGCTCAGCATGACAAAGCTAAGCCGACTGCCAACAGCCGAGGTACCTACTCCACCCTCCTCAACTCATACAGCACTTCCTTCGGGCTGCTGTTCAGGATAATCTGGCCTTCCAGCCATTTGATAGGGATATCCTGCTCTTCCAAACCTTTCACGTGCCTGCCTTGCTCGTACCTGCGGAAGCCGATAATGTAAGTCTGGTTTAATGGGCGGTACTGAAAGAAATGCAGCTCATTTTTTCTCACAATCATATTCCGCACGCTTTCAGATTGCGTGTATTGCGGCCCCTGCTTGATCTCCACGCCTTTTTCCCAATCCTTTGCAGAAGCAACAGCTACCTGGTTGTTTTCAGACGTTAACAGGTAATAACCCTTCTTCAAACCGGAAATGCGGATCGTCCGCGCATTGTCGACTACACCGGAAACAGATTTCGGTGTGGGTAGCGGCAGATATTTGTTCTCCACCGCAAATTTCACCAGGGCATTTCGCTCATTTCCGGGAATAACCCTCGCATTGGAAGCTTCTGCCTTGTTTTTTGACAAATTGATCGTGGTTGTGGCTTTCGCTGCATCGAGCCCGAGTGCCTTTTCCAAGATATTAGCCAGCTGGTAGTAGCCCAGCTCGGTCAAATGGACTGTATTTTCGATGATACTGTCCTTTTTGCTGGCAACAAGTACCGGCTTGTAGATATCCAGGTATTGCTTGCCCCGGCTGGATGCCACTTCTGAGATCGCATTGGAATACAGTTCCAAATCTGCATTCCGCTCGGCAATGCGTTGTGCTGTGTTTTTTGAAACAACGGGAATAGTTGAAAGCAGGACCGTCTGCGCGCCCAGTGAGTCGATTTTGTCCAGCAGCTTGTTCAAACCTTCTTTGAATTTCGGCAAACCCGCACGTCCATCCTGCGCTTCAACACCGCCGTAGCCGAGAAATACAACAGTTGGCTTTGCATTGGTAATATCCTGCATCAAATGCTGGTACGGAGTAGGCGGATTCGTGTAAGTTGATCGGCCTTCGCCCCAAACATTATCACCTGTCCAGCCGAGATTGCGGAAAGTCACGCCCTTATCCGGAAAGCGGGTGGTAAGCAGCATTTCCAGGTAACCAAACTGAAAATCATTCTCAAAAATCGAGTTGCCGAGAAAAACCACCCGGTCTCCGTCTTTCAGCGTGAACCTGGTTGCGCCTGTACTTTTGGACGGATCCTGGCCGGAGACAAAACCGCCAGTCAGGAAAAAAAACAGCAAAACAATGTGACCGGCAGAAACCGGCACTTTTAAACTTCTCATGCACTTATGGGTTTAGGTAATATTTGGTAAAAGGATCCCAGCGACTGAAATTAACCATTCCGCGCCAAAACATACTGGTGTTTTTTCAATGATCGAAAGTCTTCACTTGCGCCGGCCGGACTGTCGAACCAGCGGGTCCGGGGATTACCATGATCGTGATAATGGTGGCGAGCACCAATGCGACGGACATTAAAATGTAAGATGCATTGAAGTTCCCGGTAGCAGTATTGAGGTAGCCTACCAGGTAAGATCCGGCAAATGAGCCCAATGCACCCAGACTATTGATCAGCCCGATTGCGCCGCCAGCCACATTCTTCGGCAGAATTTCGGCGATAGCTGCGAAAAACGGCCCGTAAGGCGTGTACAACGCACCGCCAGCTGCGACAAGCAATGCGTATGAAAACCAGAACTTATCGGGACCGAGCCAAACTGCTCCGTACAAACAAATTGCAGCGATCAGTAGAAAAGGCCAGACGAATATTTTCCGGTTACCAGTTTTGTCAGAGAAATAAGACGCAGAGAGCATTCCGATGACCGCAAACAGGTACGGTACAGACGAAAGCCAGCCCGTATTGATCATATTCATATTCGGCGCTGCTTTGATAATGGAAGGCAGCCACATTACAAAACCATAAACTCCCACACTCCACAACAGGTATTGTAGACAAAGCAAAATCACTTTCTTTGATTTGAAGGCTTCTGCATAGTTCTTCACCGGTTTGATTCCCGCCTGCTCTTCGCTCAGTCTTGCTTCTACGGCCAGCTTTTCCTCGGTCGTAAGCCAGTCGGCGTTGATAGGCCGCTCGTCGATGAGCTTCCACCAGATAAATGCCCAGACAATGCCAGGCGCACCTTGCAGAATGAACATCCATCGCCAGCCCATTGAGTCGATCAGATAGCCCGATAGTACCGACATCCATAGTACCGTCACAGGGTTACCGAGGATCAGGAAAGTGTTAGCGCGCGAGCGTTCTTCTTTGGTAAACCACTGGCTTAGCAGGATCAGCATGGCGGGCATTACAGCACTTTCAACTACTCCCAGCATGAAACGGATCACGATCAGCGTGGTCGTGTCCGCCACCATTCCCGTCGCGGCAGCCAGTCCACCCCAAAGAATAAGCGAGATGAAAATCAGCTTCTTAGCAGTGCGGGTCGCGGCATAATGCGCCCCGGGAATTTGAAAAAAGAAATAACCCAGGAAGAACAGCGAGCTGAGTAAAGTTGAGGTGTTTGGTGTAATTCCCAGGTCTTCGGACATCCCCCCCGCAACCGCAAAACCAAAATTGGCTCGATCAAGGTATGCGAGACTATATGTTACAAAAACAACCGGAATAATGCGGAACCATCGGCGTCGGGCTAACTGTGGTTTCATTTGCAAATTGGGGTAAATGGAGTTGAATGTTCTTCCTTTAAAACCTGCTGGTACTAAATTCTACCGTGCACAGTTTTCTGGCAAATAGAGGACAGCTGTTCGGAGGCAGAAAGTAAATCTAATTATTTATTTGAATCATGCAATTTACCAGTGATGTTTTAAAGTCAGGACAGCACAGGATGATATAGTAGTATTAAATGAGTGAATTGCAATAAAAATTATTGATTTTGTTATAAATCACACCAATCCGATCCTCCATGACCTATCTCCGCATTTGTCTCACATTTCTTCTGGTAGCTTCAATGGCATGCAGTGCTGATGCAAATGCGCAGGCTTTGAACCCGGGCTTTCTGCCTCAGAAAGGGGATCGCATCATTTTATTGGGAAATACATTTGCAGACAGAATGCGGCACTACGGCTATTTTGAAACCATTCTACAGAAGCATTTTCCCGACAAAAACCTGACGTTGCGGAACATGGGATGGAGTGTCGATGAAGTAGCATTGCAGCCTCGACCATTAAACTTCCCTGGTTTTGGTGAAAAAACAAAGCGGCTGACGGTGGGCGAAAAGGAAGTGACATTTAAAGGATTTACCCACGAGGGAGAGCCGATCGTAATGCCTGTCGGCCTTAATTTCAAAGGATTGAACCAGGACTTGTACGACCAGAGAGCGGACATCATTCTGCTTTGTTTTGGGTTGAACGAGGCCTTCAAGGGCACTCCCGGCATTCCCCGGTTTGAAAAAGATCTTTTGACATTTATCAAAAACCTGCAAGCCAATCAATACAATGGGAAGTCAGCGCCGAAGCTCGTGCTTGTTTCTCCCATTGCCCACGAAGATCTGGGCAAACATTATCCTGATCCGGCGGAGCACAACCGGAATCTGCTGCGCTATACCGAATCGATGAAGAAGATAGCGGCTTCAATGGGGCTGTTTTTTGTCGACCTGTATACCCCATCTTCAAAACGAATGCAGGAAGCGGGAAAATCAAAGATCACGATCAATGGCATTCACCTCACCCGAGAAGGTTACCAGCTCGCCGCTGAATGGATGGCGCAGTCACTTGGTTTCGGAAAAGCCATCGACTTCAACTCCATTACCAGCAAGCAGCTTACGGAAGTAATTAAGATGAAAGACGATCATTTTTTCTATCGCTGGCGGGCGGTGAACGGAGAGTATATATATGGCCGGCGGCGCGAACCTTTCGGCGTCATTGCATTCCCTCCGGAGCTGCGGAAGCTCAATCAAATGGCTGCGGCGCTGGATTCGGTAATATGGGATCTGGCCAGAGGTGGCAGCAAAGAAGCGTATCAGCGCGCGATGGAGATCGTGGACAGACGAGGAAAACCAATTGATCCAATGCTGCAAACGGCAGTTCCGATGACGGGGCGGCAAGGTGAAGCAGCCAAAGCAGCCACGCACGAACACCACAACAAGAAGTGGCCGGCGACTACCGACAAGTTCAAGCTGCCGGAAGGTTACGAGATCAACCTGTTCGCTTCTGAAAAAGACTTCCCGATTGAAAAGCCCGTTGCAATGAATTTTGATGCAAAAGGGCGGCTATGGGTCGCCACGATGCCCACTTACCCGCAGTACTTTCCGGGCATTCCGGTGCACGATAAGATTGTGATTTTAGAAGATACTGATGGCGACGGGAAGGCTGACAAGCACACTGTTTTTGCCGACGACTTATACCTTCCGCTTGGATTTGAATTTGGGAATGGCGGTGTATTTGTCTCCCAGGAACCTGACATTCTGTTCCTGAAAGACACGGATGGCGACGACAAGGCTGATCTGCGGGAAGTGGTACTTACCGGGTTTGGTTCGGAAGACAGCCACCACGCAACCCACGCATTCACGTACGGACAAGACGGAGCGCTGTACTTCAACGAAGGCACTTTCCTGAACACGCAGGTAGAAACGCCATACGGGCCAGTGCGCTCCTATGCAGGCGCGACCTACCGCTTTGAACCCAGAACAGGGCGTCTGCAGCATTACATTTCCTACCCCTACTTCAATCCCTGGGGAAGCATTTTCGATAAATGGGGCACTCACCTGATCGGTGATGCTTCTGACGGATCCAACTATTTTGCGCCTCCCATGACCGGAAAGGTAGATTACCCCGACAAGCACCCGCGTATCAATATGTTTACAGAAACGCGCGTGCGGCCTACTGCCGGGATAGAAATTGTATCCAGCCGAAACTTTCCGGAAGAAGTGCAGGGCGATTTCCTGGTCAATAACAACATTGGCTTTCAGGGAACGAAGCAGCACCGCATTGTACACGAAGGCTCTGGGATTATTGGAAAAGAAGTAGAGCCGCTGCTGCAATCCGCCGACCCGAACTATCGTCCGATCGACCTTGAATTTGGTCCCGACGGAGCTTTGTACATTGTAGATTGGTACAATCCGCTGATATCCCACGGAGAAAACCCGCCCCGCGATCCCGCAAGGGATAAGTCGCACGGTCGCGTGTGGCGCGTCAGCTACCGCAACCGGCCACTTTCGAAAGTCACTGACCTGACTCGAATGCAAATTCCTGAGCTGCTCGAAAGCCTGAAAGCACCGGAAGACCGGCTGCGTTACAGAACCCGCATACAGCTCAGATCAAAAGAGGAAAATGAGCTTTTGCCCGAATTAAAAAAGTGGGTTAATGCACTGGACAAGCAAGATACTGACTATGAACATCACCTACTCGAAGCATTGTGGCTTTATCAGGATTTTGATGTGGTAGAGGAGGATTTACTCAAAACGCTTCTCCATGCAAAAGATCCCAGAGCCCGAACTGCTGCCACCAAAGTATTGCGCTTCTGGCATGCACGCGTGCCGGGCGCAGTTAATTTGTTGCGGGAGCGGATCAACGATGAATCTGCGCGGGTAAGACTGGAAGCCATTGTCGCGGCGAGCTTTTTTGAAAATGAGGAAGGTATGTCAGCTGCATTCGATATACTCCGGCATCCTACCGACTACTATCTCGACTACGCCATTTCGGAGACCTTCCGCCATTTGAAGCCGGTGTGGTATGCAGCTATGCAACTTTCCATGTTCCTTCCTGACATAGAGCAATACTTACTTCCATTCCTGAGTGACAATGAGCTACTTGCACTCCCAAAGAACCACGGGCCGACTGTCGAGATACTGGGTCGGCGCACTGTTCAGGCGGTGAAAAAGAAGCAGGTACTTGCGTCACTGGCGAGAGAGCTCGAACTGTCGGAAACGAATACTTTGCTATATGCATTGAAGCAGGAAAAACGCCCGGACCGACAGCAAGAACTGGTATTACAAGTACTCAGAGGGGACAAAAATCAGCTCGCCTATAGCAAGCCGCAGTTTGAGCAATTCATCAAAGCAGATAGTAATGCTTTGATAAAACAAATGGGCTACGCTGCAATCATGACCGCCGAAGGATCGGACAAGTCCATTCAAAATCACATAGCGGCCGATCAAGAGAACTATCTCAAGAGTATCTCCATGTTGCAGGACAAAGCCTTACAAGCATCATTTTTTGCAAAATCGAAAACCCTTGCCCCGGATTTTCCAGAAACTACCTACCCTATTTTAATGGAAATGGTACTCGCGCAGCCGGCGAAAACACAGTCTCCCGACCGGTTTATTGCTTCTCTAAAAAACCTGCCGGTCAGTACTATCGATTCGGAAGGCTTCGGCAAAGCGGTGAATGCGATGAAGACAATTGTAAACCGCTCTACATTGTCCCAGAAGCAGCAGCTCCTGCGCGTCCTGGAAAGTTTGGGCACACTAGAAATTACATTAACAGCAGTGGAGGCGAAAATGGCTTTCGACAAAACCGCCTTTGACGTACCCGCCGGAAGGAAAGTTTCGCTTGTGTTCAACAATCCGGATTTAATGCCGCATAACGTGGTCATCACCAGGCCTGGAACTGAACAAAAAGTGGGCGAAGCTGCTGACGCAATGGCGCAATTGAAAGATGGATTTGAGAAGAATTTTGTCCCGGTTACCAGCGATGTGCTTTTTGCTACACCGCTGGTCAATTCAGGTAAGAGCTTCCGGCTGAACTTCAAAGCCCCGGAAGAACCAGGCACTTATCCGTTTATCTGCTCATTTCCCGGGCACTGGCGAGTAATGAAAGGCATGATGCGCGTGACCAGGCCGGGTGAATAAATATTGGCTATTATAAAAGACCGAA
Source organism: Dyadobacter crusticola DSM 16708 (assembly GCF_000701505.1). Taxonomy (GTDB): domain Bacteria; phylum Bacteroidota; class Bacteroidia; order Cytophagales; family Spirosomataceae; genus Dyadobacter; species Dyadobacter crusticola. The sequence continues at coordinate 20,536 of NZ_JNJB01000027.1, forward strand.
GGAGCTGACAGAGCTTACCAGCTTGTCGAGCTGCGGCTTTTCACTTATTTTTTTGGCTACGAATGCGGCCGCAAGTCCGCCCAGGACGTACCAGGCTACTGTCAATATCTGTGTTTGTACAGTTCTGTTTACCGGCGTGTCGTTGAGGCCGAGCGGCTTGGTCAACGTCAATGCGCCTATACCTGCAGCGAACCCGAAACCGGCGCCACGCAGGAGAATGTTTTCTTCTTTTCCGCTTCCTACCATACTATAGTAAGCTGCATTGCTCAGCAGATCGCTGGCGAGTGTGAGGCCAAAGAGCTTTTTCCCTTTTGGCGGATCGATGTTAATGGTTTTGAGAGACTTGGAAAGAGCCTCTTCCCCTACCTTATTGATTCTTGGGGCTTTATCATAAATTCTTCTGCCACTTTCATGTAGCAGGTTCAGTACTACGGCTCCGGCGAGCCCTGCTGCGATATTCTTTGTTGCATTCATAAATCCACGGAGTTTAGCTGTGTATACGTGGTTATGGTAAATATTATGCCAAACAGGGGAACAAACAGCAGGACAAGCGATCGCTTCCCGTATAATCAATAATTGCACTGCTATGAAAATCATAACACTCCGCGGGATAACTCTGGCCTGAAATGCCAACATCTGTTAAGCGGGAATGTATGAATTTTGATATATTTGATGTAAACAACATTACTATGCGACACACTTTTCAACTGAAATCAGGTGACATCAATGCGAACCTGATCAGAAATATCATGCAGATATTTCAGGATAAAGATCTTAAAATAACGATTGAAACTCGGGACCTACCAGCAAAGCTCAGCCAAAAACAACTTGCCGACCGGGTATTAAACGTTGTTGACCAGTTTAAAGGCGTGAAGGTTGATCCCAACCTTGACCTGTCATCGCTGGCCAACGAATCAAACCTATGATTTACTTCGACACGGATGTACTGATCCACTTGCTTATATCCCAAGACCAGCAAAAGCACGAGAAAGCAAAATCGAAATTCAAGTCCGCAGCCGAGCAGGAACATTTCTTTCTCTCATTTTTATGCTTGCAAGAAACTGCATTTGTCTTATCAAAGCTCGGCCAGAAGGTTGACGACATAGTTAATGCGCTATCGACATTCCTTGCTTTTGAGCCAGTTAGCTACCAAGCCAGCGAAATGACGCGCGCCATTGAGCTTGCGAAGGTCGTGGGTTTTCAAAACATAAATGATTGCATTCATCTGGCAATTGTGGAAAACTATTGTTCTACGATATACACCTTTAACAAGGCCGACTTCGGTAAGTTGTCGCGATTGACGGATTTGGAAGTGACTATTCTGAAAGTATAATTTGGGCTGACATAAACATTTAACTCATACTAAATGAAAAAGAGGCTGTCTCAAATGAGGCAGTCTTTTTTCATTTTAGAGGTTTGGGTAATTTTTCTGGATTGATTATCTTTAGTTATAAGCAAACCAAAGAAAAATGGGTCGCCGACAGCCTAATTTCAAGCCTTATCACCAGCATCAGTTGATGCTGCTTCCTCCAAGTTTAGAAGATCTTGTCCCCAAAGGGCACGTTGTCCGGGTGGTCAACGATGTGATCAATAAGATCAATTTAGAGCCGCTCAATGCCGCCTACTACCTGACCGGTCCGGCAAGTTACCATCCCCAGATGCTGTTAAAAGTGCTCGTATTTGGCTATATGAG
>NZ_JNJB01000028.1 GCF_000701505.1 Dyadobacter crusticola DSM 16708
TGCGCCGAAGATAAATCAATAAAATTGTCACACAGGGATACTTGCTGCTTCAAGTCAAAAACCCTCCGTGAGTGTTGCACAACTCAGAATGCAAAAGTCGAATGGCACTTGCAAGGGCCATTGGAACAATTCTTTCTCCACAGCCTATAAACACAGATCCAATAGTATTCTCAACAGCTCAAATTAGCAACTATCATATTCTATGACTCAGAACACTCAGATACTGACCGCATCAGATTTCATAGAAACACTCGCGCTATATAAGAACAAGAATGAAATGGGTAAGGTCCGCCGATTTTTCAAAGGAGATGATCCGCTTACTATTGCATTTGGCGTAAAATTTGGAGATGTCTTCAAAATAGCGGAGAAGTTTAAAGACATGCCTATCTCAGAAATTGAATGTTTACTCGACAGTGAATTTTACGAGGTTAGAATGGGCGCTGTCAGTATCATGGATTTCCAAGCAAGAGACAAGAAAGTAAGTGAGCAACATAAAAAAGTGCTCTTCGAACTGTATTTAGACAGGCATGATAGACTTAACAACTGGGATTTTGTTGACAGGGCAGCTCCCTCTGTTATTGGAGGGTACCTGTTGAACAAGCCAAAAGATATTTTATATCAATTAGCTGCCTCCCAGAACCCTTGGGAACGACGCACTGCCATTGTAAGTACTTACGCCTTTATCAAAACAGGACAGCTAGACGATACATTCAAGATTGCCGAAATACTGCTCAATGATCACCATGAACTGGTAAATAAGGCGGTAGGCAGCTGGCTCAGAACAGCTGGATCAAAGGATAAAGAAAAACTGTTGCTATTTCTTAAAAAGCATGCTGCAACAATGCCACGCGTAACATTGAGATACACAATCGAAAAATTAAGTCAAGAAGATAGAAAGCATTTTTTAGGTCTCAAAGAATAACCTTGTGACATGTGCCTTTATCGACGCACAAACCAAAGACCTTGTTGAATAAACTCTCGAAAACAGCAGCAGGGTACAACTGGCGCGTGCGACTGATTGTCGAATGTCAGCGGCGACCCAATCACGCTATGATTTCGTTGTCGTAGTAGGAAACAACAACTAGCTGATTATAAAAACGATTACAACGCCTGTGATTGCTGTAATACTTTTCGGCTGTGGCATAGATTACATTGACCCTAATCAGCAAATTGTGGGCAAGTGGGAAGCCTTTTCCTTAGGTAGTGGAGAGTACCAACCACCCATCAAAGAACCGCTTGCATCCTGGCACTTTCTCGCAGACAATGTACTGGTGGAATATGCATATGCTACACAAATAACAATAACCCGAAAAATAAGGCATTAATGACCTATTCCGTGTGGTTTTTTCATTAAATGTGTTGATGCGCTGATAATCTCTTCTTTAAACGCCGGCGCCTTCCCCGCATTAGATCACCTCGTGGGCCATCGCAGAGTGCAAGTCATGTTTATTACAAGACGCATTTAGCCCTTTCATTTGACGTATTTCCACCCGAATTATCTTCGGTTATTAGAAGATCTTTGCAATGTCACTGATTGAGAAGAGTGACAAGCAACTCACCTTAAAATTCCGATATTATGAAAACGCACATAATGAAGCTTCTTTTGTCCCTGATGATTCTGGCTTGTAACACCCCAAAAAAACAAGACGAAAAGCCTGATGACAAACCCGCAAACGAAGTAAAAACCGGATATGCGAATGTTAATGGACTAAAAATGTATTATGAAATCCTTGGGAAAGGCGAGCCACTGATTCTTTTGCACGGCGCATACATGAATGCAGGCGGACCGATCCGGCAGATCGCTGAAAAGCTATCTTCCGACAGAATGGTGATCGTGGCAGAATTGCAGGGCCACGGCCGTACCAATGACGCTGATCGGGCGATTACTTACCAGGGCATGGCCGACGACGTAGCCGCGTTGGCCAAAGAACTGAAAGTCGACAGTGCCGATCTGGCGGGTTACAGCATGGGCGCTGGCGTGGTAATTCAGGTCGCTATCCGTCACCCGCAGCTGGTCAAAAAGGCAGTGGTGATCTCCGGGTCCTATGCCGAAAAGGGAATGCAGCCCGCTTTGAAACCGCTCATCCCGCAAATGACGGCAGCTAGCCTCGAAGGTACTCCTATGAAAACAGAATACGACAGCCTCGCACCAGACCCGAAACGTTTTCCAGAACTGGTCGAAAAGCTGAAAGCCCTCGATATGAAACGGTTTGACTGGGAAAAAGACTATGTCAAAATCAAAAAACCAATGCTGCTGATATTTGGCGACTCAGATGTAGTGACGCTGAGCCATATCAGGGAGATGTTCGAAAAGCGGGACGGCAATGTAATGGGCGATCTGCAACCTATGCCTAATATACAGCTGGCCATTCTTCCACACACCTCTCACATGGGAGTCATGGAACGGATCGGATGGTTTACACCGATGGTGCAGGAGTTTTTCGGTATCAAAAATAAGTAAGTCATGGCTGGTGGTCGGCGAGACTTTTACTCAATCGCCTGGATAATTCTCAGCGCGCACAAAACATCCTGATAGAATCTGGGAATCATTGTTCAGAATGGAAATGCTTATATGGAAGGATCAGGGCCGCAAAGGGATGAAACCGAGACCATTGGACAAACCCAACACCGGAAAAAGCGAAAAAAGTTAAAGCTTTTCTAAGTGAGGAAGGCACTATGGCTGTTGGACTGGGCACTTTTAAATCGGCCGGGCAACATTGATAGGCAATTCGACGTTAACCGAGACTATTCAAGCAACCTTCAATTGTTTGGACAATTTCAACATTATTTCCGCGCACACCAACCTGCGGCTTTGATCCTCTGGGGGAAATATGATGCGTTTTTTAGTTTGGAAGAAGCATATTGCTATCAACGGGACTTGCCCAACTCCAATCTACACGTCCTTGACGGCGGGCATATGGTATTGCTTACCAACTTTGAAGAGACATCAGCACTAATCCACGAGTTTTGTTCGGCAGTATCAGGCACGCATTATACAACCGCTGATCCAGCAAGTCCGGCATTAACTTTGATCATTCATTATTTAAACATAAAAATTGTCGTTATGGGCTCACTTCATGCATTTACATTCATCACTTTGAACGGCTACTACAAAGGTTTGGAAGAAGACATTAGTTGGCATCGTCACGGGGATGAAGAAAGCTCTTTTGCCTCTGAAAGTATGGAAGGGAGAAAATCAATACTGGTCTTTGGACGTAAAACCTACGAACAAATGGCTAGCTGGTGGCCATCAACCATGGCGTTGGAAAACATGCCAGAAGTAGCAGCAGGTATGAACGAATCCTCAAAACTGGTTTTTTCAAAAACCTTGGAAAAGGCAGAATGGCAAAATACAAGATTGGTTCAAACAGACATGATCGATGAAATTAAAAATCTTAAAAATGACCCTAATGTAGTGATGACAATCCTAGGTAGTGGAAGTGTTGTAATGCAATTAGCGGAAGCAGGATTAATCGACACATTGCAAATCATGATTGATCCAGTGGCACTAGGCCAGGGAACACCGCTATTTTCAGGACTTACCAAGAAGCTGGATTTTCAACTAACCAATAGTAAAGTATTTAAAAGTGGTGTTGTTCTGCTAGATTATCTGCCAATTTAGGTCATAATGTCATCTATAAGCTGTCGCCAAGCCGGTTCTATCAGCTTTTTTGCACGGTTTTATTGCTAAATTCAGATAAATCTGTTTTCACGTACACTCAGTTCTAAATTCTTGTTAAAAAACTTGAAGATAAATAACTGAGATAGTGTGAATTCTAACGCTATTATTCTTTTTGCGGATAACAAATTTCATCAGCGTATGCAAACGATCGAAAATGATAATACCCGACTGGCCACACATACTTCCGGCATCGGCGACATTACCCTCCTCTTCGTACACGGCGGTTTTATAGATAAGACCTATTGGAAAGATCAGGTGGCGTTTTTCAGTGAGCGCTTTAAAGTTGTTACACTAGACCTGGCGCGCCATGGAGAATCAGAATCTGAGCGTAGCGACTGGACAGTCGAATCTTTTGGCCGAGATGTTATTGAGGTTATCAAACAGCTCGAATTGACCAATGTAATCCTGATCGGGCATTCCCTGGGTGCGGCGGCGATCCTGGAAGCTGGCATCGCATTTCCGGGCCCTGTAATCGGATTTATTGCTGTCGATAATTTCAAAGATCTTGATGAAAAATTCCCGGACGAAATGCGGGGCCAAATACTGGCTGGTCTGAAAGATAATTTTGCAGACAATGCTGCCGAATATGTGCGGATGGGGCTCGTAACACCTAAAACTGACGCAAAATTGGTCGAGCGCATTGTAAACGCCTATCGGAACGCAGAGCCAGAAATGGGTTATGCATTAATTGAAAGCATTTTTAATTATGCTAAGCGCGAAGTAATGCTTCTGCGCCAGCTCCCGTGGACATTGCATTTGCTTAACTCCGACTATTATCCTAACAATCCGGATTCACTTTCTAATAATGGCGTGCAAGCATACGAGCTCGAAGTTATACAGGCTACCAGTCATTATCCTATGCTTGAAGATCCTTCCACTTTTAACCAAAAGCTAAACAAGATTATCGACAAGATACTTGCAGTATAAATTGGCACCAATCCTACAATGTCTGATGGATAATATAAAAAATATAATAATATTCAAACCTTAGCGAACCAGCACCGGTTTGGAGGCTGGCGCAATAACCAAGGTCTAAGTTCCATTAATTGTCTCCATTTGGCATTTCTTCTGATAATTTTGCTAAGTAATCAGCATACTCAGCTACCATATCCTTCGCTTTACTAAAATCAGGGGAGATCCGGGAAAGCTCAGCAATGATATCTTCCTTTTTGGTTAAATGCATGAAACGAATAGCTGGCGGCTTGGGCAAGCGGAATTGGGTATGGTCGTGAAAGACTTCCACCACAATTGTTCCACAATCACTCTTGTCAGGAAACTTGATTACACTCCACATCCAGCGCTCTTGATCAGTTTCATCAACGTTGCCCCATTCCCTGGAAATGTTTAAGTTACCTGGAAGCTTCGGCATGACTTTGAAACCACTGTCCTTGAGTTGCCTGTAGACAGGTTTAAATAGCAAATCGAGATAGAGGCCGTACGCTCCATCACCCATTTGTTCATAAGCTCGCAGTAGCCTGTCGGAATGTTTTTCCAGCACAGTCTTCCAATTGTTGTTAATGTGAAGCCGAATCTGTTCGGCAATTTCCCTAATGTTGCTTTTCACTGTAATTGATTGCATAAACAATAATTTTGTTTGGTGCAAATCTGCATAAAAACTTTTCTGATTCTCCTTTATATACTTTTTAGTATATAACCTGTTTTTAATTAAGTAATTGAATTTCAAAACAATATAGATGCTATGGATAGCTTTATTTTCGATCATAAGGTCTATTATAACCCGGTCGAGTTTGCATTTGCCCACATCGGAGGTACATGGAAAATGTCTATTCTTATTTGCCTCAGAGATTCAGGCAAGCGATACGGTGAGATAAAAATTTTAGTCCCGCACATTACCGATAAAATGCTTTATACCCAGTTACGTGAGCTGGAAGGTATGGGATTGCTTACCCGCACAGTGTATCAAGAAAAACCGCCCAAGGTAGAATACGCCCTGACAAAGAAGGGCGAACGAGCATTACCTGTAATTGACCGACTGGTCGAGTACGGGGAAGAGTTGATGAGTGAGGTGGATCTTCGAATATTGGCTCATTCTGAACGGTCCGATAAGTAAGAAGTAAATTATGTTTTCATGCATGAATGACATAGATAAAATTTGTATCTGCCGGTAAAAACGATTTGGCCGGATTTGACAATATACCAGATGTCTTAAACCAAGTGAGTAGAAATGTTTGAAGAGTGTTTTAACGTTTTCGCACTTTGCCGGGATGGTGAGAGCGGCATACGGCTTGTTATTTGAAACCAGCATCGTAACTCTGATGCGCATTTGCCGGTTTTAGTTCCTTTATTTGTACCTGTATCAATTGATCATTGCTTAAATAAAACCGCTACTACTTCATAAATGCCAATGCAGGAGCGCACAGAGTATGGTAAACTTAAATCGGCATTTGAAAGCCTGGTTGAACTCTCCCAGCCGGAATGGGACTTTTTAAAGGAAGCCTTCACGGTTCGAGTTGTAGAGAGCAAAACGATTATTGCCAGCGAAGGGGACGTTGCAAAGGAGATATATTTTATTTGTTCCGGTTTAGCGCGGCTCTTTTACCAAACTAAGGATAGCGATCAGATCACTGCTTTTATATTCAGCGAAAATATGTTCGCCAGTTGCCTGGAAAGTTTCATTAAGCAGCAGCCCAGTACCCAGAACCTCGAAACAATTGAACCCTGCACATTGCTGGTGCTCAGCAAAGAAAAACTTGACCTGCTTTATGAACAGGTGCCTAAATGCCATGTGATCATGCGGAAAGTGATGGAAGCCCGATTTATTTACTCACAGCAGCTATTATCCTCTTACATTTTAGCTGGTCCTCAAGAGCGCTATGAGCTTTTCGTGCGGCAATATCCGCATTTGGTCCAGCGCGTACCTCAATATATACTGGCATCTTTCTTGGGTGTGACGCCTGTATCACTCAGCCGGATTCGAAAGCGGATTGCCCGTCTGTCATAATTTCTTATCTTTTGTTAACAGATGACTTCTGTGGCGGCAGATATCTTTGCAGATAACCAATATGCAATTGATATGAATGTTTCCGCCAGAGTTATCTTGATTTTCATCTTTGCGTTTCCTTTCCAAAGTATTGCTCAACGGCAACCTTTGCAAAACCGGTTTGAACTAGAAGCAGATCCAATTGCTTTCATATTGAACGGGTACTCTCTGCATGCAGGCTATACGATGTCACACATGAGATTTGATATTGGTATTTATGGTATCAAACAGCCCAAATTTGCACTGGAAAACAAGCACTTTTCTGTTTTTAGCTCCGGAGTAGGATTAAAAGCTGATTATCTACTGCGTAAGAACAAAGGACTCTTCTTTGGCCTGCAATCCGATTATGCGACAGATAAAATTAGCCTAAGAACCAGCGATGATTCCCAGTCTGTAAGTGGGTTGACGCTGGGCTTGAGGGCCGGGTACCGTTTTATGCTTGGTAGCAAAGAAAATCAATATAGAGGTTTTTATCTGGTTCCCTGGGTGGCTTTCATACATTCATTTAATCCTTCAAATGTCACTAGAAACGCTCAGCAGTACATACAATCACAATGGTCTGTTTTTCCTACCATTCACCTTGGATACAGGTTTTAAGTTAAGTTTAAGTATAAGCATAACGCGCGGTTAGTTTTTCTGGATAATGTCTACATGTATGCAGACAGCGAAATTCCCAACATGAAGGAAACATCCAGCATAAGCCCTTCGAGCAGCAAAGGAAAGGTCAGGGCCAACATACAGGACATGGTCATTCAAGCCATAAGTGACCTGGGCTGGAAGTATTAATTGCCAGAAGCGCAGATTTTTATGGACCTATGGTGGAAAGCAGCCCGCTTAAAATCATGGTATTAGATAAATTCAGGAATGGTAAAAAAGCATTATGGCAATTCGACGATTCTAAGTTCCATTCTTTCACTTATGTACCTGACGCAGCACAAGGAATTGCCCTCTTAGGCAATACTCCTGATGCTTACGGCCAGGTTTGGCATTTACCCACTAGCTCTGAGAGGCTTACGGGAAAAGACTTTATTGAAAAAATTGCTCAGGAAATGAATGTTAAGTCTCGCTATTTTATCTTCACAAGAATAATGATGCACCTGATTGGCATCTTCGTTCCAATCGTAAAGGAACTAAGAGAAATGGCCTACCAATACGATCGTGATTACATATTTAACAGCAGTAAATTTGAAAAGCGGTTTTCCTATCCCCCAACGTCTTATTGTGAGGGGATCAAGAATAAGGTGAATAGCTAACGATAGCAAGTCTGGCAGTTGGTAATTGTAACTAATCATTGACAGTGAAAGTCCCAATTTTGGAAGTTAACATGGAAGATCTCTTAGAACAATTGAGCCAAGTAATCACGCTGACTAATATTGAAATTGAACTGGTTAAAAGCTTTTTTAAGCCAATTTTACTTCCAAAAGGCAGCTTCTGGGTACATCAGGGAAAAGTGTGCGACCAGGTGGGCTTTTTGCAAACGGGAAAACTGAGAGTCCACTATCTGGAAGAGTCAGGCCAGGAAATAACATGCTATTTTTTTACACCCGGCGTTTTTATTTCCTCATACACAAGTTTTCTCACCTGCACGCCGGCAGTTGAAAGTATACTGCGATGGAGCAGGCCAATTTATGGGTAATTAACAAAGGTGATTTAGAGCAGCTTTCTGCCCAGATACCATCCATACATATTTGGCGAAGGGTCGTAGCCGAGAACCTGTTCATCGAAATGGAAAAGCGGGTATCTAAACTGCAATCCAAAACGGCAAGTGAGCGCTACGATTTGTTAATTAAAGAGACGCCAGACATAGCCCTTACAGTGCCATTGCAATACACAGCCTCTTTTTTAGGCATTACGCCCCAGCATCTAAGCCGTCTTCGCAAAGAAGCCAGCCGGTGATTTCTTCGCATTTGTTCAGTAGTTCAAAAGATGGATCCACCAATTTTGAACATCAAACAAAACGAAGTCAAATCATGAGATTAACGGCCTTATTGCTTATCTTTCTAAAAGGCAAAATAATCCGCACATCACCCTTTGATTGACAGATCGTTAACAGCTGTGGCATAATGCATACACGGGTTTTATCCGTTTTTACCCGTCAGGCCCCGCCGGTTGTGAAGCCCCGGTCGTTGTCTTGCCCAAACGGACATACCTTCCGAGGTCTCATGGCTTACAAGAAACTCTCTTCGCTTTAACAGCAGACATTTGAAAAGCAGAAGTCAACCGGCCAGCTAAAGGACAAGCCGTGCCAGGTATGTGGCAAACCACGATCAGCCTGGTGATTTGCCGGAAGGGCAGAAGATTAAGTGGTACTGCCTCGAACATAGGGAAATTGGACAGGCAGATCTTTCAGCATCAGCAGATTAAGATTTCTAACATTCATGTTAGATCTTCAAAGCCTTATATAGAAGATCTTTAGTATCATCAGTAATACATAAGATCTTATGGTATGAATTTAGTACATAATATTTATGTTATATTAGCAGTTGTAACACAAGTATCTCTTTTGGCAACTGGAGTAGAATTACAAGCAATGGCTAAACACCGGCTACAAGAGTCGGAGTTACTATACAAGGAAGGATTTTGGTCTGGCGCGAATTATCTCGCCGGATACGCAATTGAGTTCGGCCTGAAAGCTGTGGTTTGCAAGAAGCTGGGAGTGGATGTTTTTGAAAGTAACACTGTGAAGGGTAATGCATCTGGCAAGCTGATACAGGCATTTCAGATACACGACATACCAGCTTTGGTCTTGCTTTCCGGCCTGCATCCCGAGATGGAAGCTAAAAAATTGGCCGAAGTCGATTTTGAAAAGGCTTGGAGCACGGTGTCCAACTGGACGGAACAAAGGAGATATGAGTTTAGCTGTCGGCAAGCAACTGCAGCAACATTTATAAAAAGGGTTAAAGAATTATTGTCATGGATAGAAACGCATTGGTAGACGTATTAATTGATCTTTTCACAAACAGTGAAAAGGTTAATGGAATGGAGATCGATGCTATCGGTCTCGCACCTGCCTACAATGGTATGCTGAAAGATACCTATATTCTAGGTATTAGCGCACCTGATATGCCAGGGAGTGATTGCTACGAAAAGGCCGATATAATCATTGATATCCTTTTTGCTCATCTGTCGCCTGATATACGGAAAATGATTGACCGGGTGCGAGTTTACGATAGCAAAGAAGAGCTGGCTAGCCACGCAGATAACGACTTTAACAGCGATTATTGCGATGTGTGTGAGCGCCCCGTGAATATGAACGCTCGGGTTTACAATATGGCTTAATCAGCACCTATTAATAATAAAACCAAAGGCGTGATCACTCACGCCTTCTTTCATTTCAGCACGTTTTCCTGACATTCGGCGATGCATAGATATTTTGCAGCTCGTGTACCACACGAATGATGCCTTCTCCGGTCGGTGGGATTAACAGTTCCATATCCTCTTTGAGGATGAAGACTTTGAAGACATAGTTTAAAAGCGCTTCCTGTAATTGACCTGGGGATCGTCGCTGATCACGATAGGCTTAGCAGATCTCAGCTCGACAATACCATCAGACCATGTCGTTCCGGTGGAATCCGGCCTGAAGCCAAGGCGCTGTAGTGTTGTTTGGTCAATCCAGTGCGGAATGAACAAATTCTCGCCTGGCTCATCCAGTCTGATGCTCACCTTTTCGTTTGTGCTGTTAACGCGGATAACATAATTGGTGTTGTTCTTGTACACTATGGTCCCGACGTCGCCAAATGGCACGCTATCGACTTTAAACACGCGTATCAGGTTTCCTTCCTGGAATACATCAAAGACGTTCTGTGGATTCAGATCTAGCTCGAATTTCTCAAATCCCGTTTTCCTGCGTTTTGCAAGCCACAGTGAAGTGGTTACCAGATGATTTTTCGTGATATCACTATATTTGTTCTAAACCAGCGCAATTGTAATGGGGTTCGCAGACGATATTATGCAAGAATTCATGGCCGCCTATCCTGAGGCTGCAAAGGGAAGCTGGTCACAGCAGGAGCTTAACCAAAAGTTGAACTCGTTTATGCTAATCCGCAATCAGAAGCCACTTGCGGCTTTCGACGGGCTATCCGCTCAGCAAATGCATGCGCTGCTCAATAACCCTTTCGGACAAGTCTCGATTATACGTCGGCAACAGGTTCTTGCTGACGAGGTGATCGACTTAGTCCCGTTCTTTCGCCTGATCGAAATCCTGTATGGCATTCTCTCAAAGGGGCCGATCAAACTGACCACCAAAGGGAATTTGCCGCTTTCGGTATGCGGTGAACTTTATGAAAAGAAGCTGTTGATCGACGATGACATTGAGAAAGGCTACACTAAAAAGATATCCGAGGATAATGTGGCTTTCATCCAGGCTTTGAAAGCGTGCCTTCTGATCGGGCCAGATGTGAAAAAGCGGGGCAATGCTTTGTCGCTCACCCAGGCCGGTCAAAAGTCATTATCCAAAGGGCGGCAGGTAAGGTTCTGGGAGCTCTTTGACCTGTATACCACGCGGTTCAACTGGGGTTACCTGGATCTTGCCGATTCGCAGGCCGGACACTTCGGCTGGGCATATTCGCTTTATTTGCTTCACCGGTATGGTGCGCAAGACCGTCAGGCCAACTTTTACGCCTCCAAGGTCATGCAGGCCTTTCCCCATTTACACCACCCAATCCCGTCGGGGCACCCAGAATTTCCACTCACGCCAGAAGCTGTTTACCAATGGCGGTTTATCGAGAAATTCGCAGTCTGGTTTGGCCTGATAGAGCTTGGACAAGCCTCTATTGACGCTATTTACGAAGGAAGATTTCTGCTACGCAAATCACCGATCTTCGGCCAGCTATTTCAATTCGACGCTCCGGAAAGTCGGGGCTGATTCTTTGTCTGCAGTTTCTGCAATTATGCGTTTTACCTGCAGGTTTGGTAAACTAGGCCTGATCCGAAAGGCATAAGAAGGCACCATCCCGGGTTTTTATAAGAAGGCAAATAGCTTTGAGGAGTTCAAAGAGAATCTTAGCTCTATCCTCGGCTACTGGAGAATGTGTTTACATCCTAATCACCTTAAAACCTAAATAGGAAAGTAGGAAACACGCCTTCACTAAAACCTCATAAGCATAAAAAGGGAGACTAGGCGCTTGCAACTCACAACTATGTGCAGTATTGGAACGCTTAGGCAGGAGGGATGTAGAAGAGAGCATTTCCAATCTCAATACTCTATCTAACATAAGATAACTTATACAAATGAAAATATACAACACTGATTTCCTTTACTGACATTTCAGGTAAGTCCAGATTATTAATAGGCAAGGAATTGGTGAACGGTGTAAGGGAAATGTCAACATAGTCACATTCATCGAAACTACTATCCAGATGACCGTTCGCTATCCATTGGCCATCTTCCTGACGCTGGAAGATATAGTGGAAGGCATAGTCCTCAGAATGCCCGTTCAGCTCGCAGTATGTGGGCATCCAATTTGTTCCTAGCATGATCTGATACTGCACATTCAAGCCTGGCCCCAAAATTTCAGATTCTACCAGGATTCTATCACTAGTTTGGTTTATACGACAGCTTTCTTGCGAATTGTTGTCCAATCCTACCCACCTGATGATTGTCTCCATAGTTGAATTTCGCTTTTTCCTTCGGGACTGGTACTACAAAATATTTACCTTATACGACTGCTATTCGCGTAGTCATTACCTTTTAAAAAAGGATTGTTACATGCGAAGAGCCCCTAATTGCAAAACCAGGGAAAGATTGTCAACAATCCCATATTCCCGGGAAACCCGGTCATTGCAGAAATCAAGTATTGAAATGCCTGTGACCGTTACCCGCTTCCCTTCTGGGGCAACTCCAAACAATACATCATTTTTATGAGTGCCCGTGTATTTCCACTTCACAATGGCCTTATCTTGAATTGCATTAATTTCGTCCACTGATATAGTTATATCAGGAAACGAAAGATAGCTCTGGATTAGGATTTTGCGATATTGCTCAATTCCGTTGAGAGGCTTCTCAAAGTGGGTATACTCTACAATCAAATCTTTGCACGCCCATTTTTCAAGCAAGCCATCTTTACCTGAATCCCATACCTGCATGTAGTTTTCTGCAACTCTCTTTATATCGCTAATTTCCATCAGAAGTGGTTTTAGGATTTATGCTAATTTAAAAGAAAGGGACGTAACCCAGCACAAATGATCGTCTCGCCAAGAGTATATTGCTTTAAAGGGCTATAGCAATCAATTGGAGGTATCATCCCTTTCCTTGCAATGAGAAACATATCAGTTTTAAACAGATAATATTTCAAAAATACTGTTAACTGGAATAGCCAAGCTGAATTGCCTGGACAATATCTAACGGCTCTACGACATCATGGTAGATGCCACCTTTCATGTAAACACGTGTTGTGACAATTAACGCAGGATTTTTAACTTCTTCAAGTGCCAGAATATCATTGCCTTCTATTTCGATCAATTTGTTTTCCAGATCGAGCGTAAGTGTGATTATTGCCATAGAACAGGGATGTTAAGTTAAATATCTGATAGTAATGCGTCGACAGCGAGTATCAATTTCGGTGGCCTGGCTCATAAATAAGGCGCAGGAACGTGCTTAAACGCTCCTGGGTTTTATCGACAGGAATGCCTGCTACGATACCAACCAGTAAATTATCAGCTACCGACACCCGCATCTGTGGACGGATAGTCATATCAAACTCGCCAGCATAGGTCTGCTTGTTAAACTCGACCCCAATAAAATTCCGCGTCGATGGGATCATATAGTGGAAACTGGTATTGATCTGAAATTCGGATTCCAGCTGCCGAGTAGCAAAATCGTGGTGAAGAATAGGCCCGGTGTAAACTAGGCTATGTAAGTTGCCGCCCCACCGCTTGGCTGCGACAAAGAACGGGCTGTATACATTCCCTTTCAGCATTCGAGCCTGGCCATACTGGGCAAATGCAGGCAATTCGAGTTCATGCAAATAGCCTACTGCCATTGACGTCTTGTATTTTTCCGAAACAAAAAACGAATATTGAGCAGCTATTTTCAGGCCGTTAAGTTTGGAACCGTTTGTCTGCTCTAAACTACGGGCAGTAGGATAAAATGTAAAGGGCAGCTCTATTTCCAGCCCCAGCCGGTCTGCCGGCGCCCATTCATATTCAACCAAGGTGATGTATTCATCCCTTTCATTCTGGTCTTGAAGACCAAGTCCCACATTCCACTCCTTCTCTCCTTTTCTTGCGCCTAAATCCCGTATCAAATCAATGAACAAAGGCTCTGCATGAAGTACCTTGGCTGGTTTTTGGATTTCTTCCGTTTCGGCAATAAATAAGCTGTCCTTCTGGTTTATTTGGGCATATGCTTCTAAATGCCAGTTTGCAAGGAACATGGCAAGCACTGCTGCACCGTATATTTTCATCGGTTAATCAATGAAGTTAATGTTGTTACCTAAGTCTTTACGCTACAAGAAGTTTCAACATTTTGGCGGAGGGCCAAGGTTGCTTAAAGCTGGTATTTGCCAGGACCGGCTGGTCACATGATGACCGGCAACCAACTGGAAATAATGTATAAAGGGTGTGAAGAGAAAAGCCTGTGCTAATAATGGAAAAGACAGGATCAGTTTTACATTGATGTTGCTGCTATCAGGATCATCAAACTCGGCGAACGCGTCATCAAAACCAAGGATCTTCTCGACGACAAGTTCAACAAAGCTTTCTTGGTCATTGATAGAAAGGTCTTCGGCGACAAAATAAGGCTGCCCGTCTGGGCTGTCCACAGACAAATTCAGGATGTGTAGCGCAAGGAACCCCACCAGCAACTTTGTCCACCAACACTTCCTTAGATAATTCATGTAAAAAAGGGATGTGATCACAAATCCCAGCCCAAAGGTAAAAAGGAAATGGCAGTGTCTGTCAGGAAAGATCGTTTAATTCATGAAGGTGTCATTCACAGCTCCTTTTTTTGCATCCTTTCTTGGATGCGTAAAGAAAAACTATCACAGAGCCTGTGTCTACGAATGATTTCGCATTTAAAATCAAGCGGAAATACGTCAGTCCGGCTCTAGACGTGCCTAGCTAGGTTAAAACGAACAGATTTTTCAATTGTACTGCGCTCGAAATCCCAGTGACGTCTGCCCGGTTTTAGATTTGAAAAGCTTGCTCAACGATTGCGAATATTCGAAACCTAATTCATAAGCGATTTCAGTAATCGAGAGCTGCGTGGCAGACAATCCTTCCTTGGCATGTTCGATCAGCTTTTCGTGAATTAATTGCTGTGTGGTGCTTCCTGTAAGTTGCTTTAAACAATCGCTCAAATATTTGGACGACAAATGTAGTACTTCTGCTAGATGCTAGGCCATGGGTAAACCTTTATTCGGTTGATCTGATACCAGAAAAGTGTTTATGATTTTGTCAACTTTATCCAATAACTCGTTGCTGACAGCTTTACGTGTAATAAACTGCCTGTGATAATAGCGATGGCAATATGTTAGCAGAAGCACTATGTTGGCAATCCAAACTTCCTGGCTAAAATTGTCAATGGGAAGCGAAGACTCTTTTTGTAACTGGAAAAATATTGTATTCCATATTGAGCCCGTAATAGTTTACTGATTTCGGATAGTTTTCCCGCATTGCGGGCTACCAGTACAAGGTTCTGCTTCCTCGCAGCCAATTGTCTAACTACGGCTTCTCCGATTCCGCCGGACGCTCCTGTTAACAATGACATAAAATGCGTTTTGTGAAGGTGACGATCACAAGCTTTTTCATTTGGTCTGTGTTGCGCGAAAACTATCAACTGGGTGCAAAATTCACTTACAGCCGCTACCATCAGCCATTATGCACGCACGCATGCAATCAATTCGTCAGTTCACGTGAAGTAGCAGAAGCTATGACTGCTTCCCTTATCCCATCTTGATACGAGGTAGGCTCAAAGGAGAAAAACTTTTCAAATTTAGTGCTATCAAATACGTAATTGTATTCGTACTGATAGGCTACATCTTTCAATTCTCTGACAATAGGTGTAAAAATGCTAATTAAGCTCATCATGATCCGCGAGAATACGTAATAACGCGGCTCTACTCCTAATTCGAGCGCACAACACGCTATGAACTCTTTTCCTGTTAACCTTTCCTTACTTGTCGGTAAATGCCATACCTGTCCATAGGCTTTTTCTGAATTACCAAGCATAGCCATTGCCTTTGCTGCATCGAGCGTATATGTAAAGGCGTGAAGCTTGTTATCATCTATTTGCCAGGATGCTTTCTTACCCGTTCGAAGTGGAGTCAACGCCATAATTTCAAGCGGACTATTCTTTACAGAAGGACCGTAAAAGTCCGCACTTCTGGCGATAAGAGCTTTCAATCCATTCTGTTTTATGGCAGCGAAAATTTTCTCATGCAGACCCGCCCGTATCTTACCTTTATTGCTGGAAGGCAATATCATAGTAGTTTCATTCATTCTGGAAATTTGCGCAGAAGCATATGCATAAACGTTGTCCAAGAAAACCAGCCGGACCTGATGCAATAAGCAAGCGCTGATAACATTGTCAATAATTAAAGGCCAGCAGCGCTGCCAAACAGCCGTATTATATTCCAGGCCGACAACAAGGTAAACAATTTCAGAGCCGCAGATAGCTTTCTCGACTTGCGCTTTATCTGTAAGGTCAGCAGAGAACAATTCGTCGCCCGTATTAACTTTTATTGGATTTCGGGAAACCAGACGAATATGACTAGTATATTTTGTAAGCTCCTTCGCTAATGGCGCACCGATAGCGCCACCAGATCCAAGTATGGTTTGCATGTTTGTAAAAAATTGATGGAGGTTGATAATCGATGTGCCCTACATCGGTCTACTTACTTAATTATAAAGCTGTATCCGACTGCTATGTTGAATATGAAAGGCGTGTTGGCGATCCCGATGTTGGAAGCCTTGTGAGTTTCCTGCGTCTTGGTAAACTGATTGGTATAAACGATTTCATTATTGTCCAGCGATGACCATACATTTTGCCAGTAGCGCGCGCTGGTAGATGTGAAGATGCCTTTCAGGACGTTTTGTTGCTTTTCAAATGGCTTCCAGCGGAAATAAGCGCCCAGCCCTAGGGTGACCGTTCGGTAATCTGCAACTTTGCCTGACTGACGGGTGCTACCCTCATAGTAGACGTCAAAATCATGTAGTTTCGGCTCAAATCGTATGTCAAAAAATCTGTTGATACGATAACCGATGCCAAAGCCGGTGGAGTATGGCAAATGGATAGCAAGGTTTTGTCGTTTCACTTCACCGACCGTGGTACCATGTGCGGCGTCCAGGTCCAGCGAAAAGCCGTGAGAATAATTGAACACCATTTTCCGGGTGTAAAAATCGACTTCGACATTGCCGCCTTGAAGCATAGTTGGCTGCAATAATCCGGCGAGCACTGCAACTTCGTACCGCGGCTCGTCACCGGGAGTGGTAGATTGAGCATACGAACTGATAGCAAGAGTTGATAAAAACAGGATGGATAACAGATGTTTCATAAGATTCTGATTTGTTCAATACAAAGGTTGCCGGGGCTGATTTTGAAATACTGAACAAATGCGAAGAAATCATTGACTGGCTTCTTTTCTTAATCTGCTAAGGTGCTGCGGGGTAATCCCCAGGAAAGAGGCGGTGTATTGGAGCGGGACGGACAAAATTATATCCGGATTTTCTCCGATGAGCTGGTCATATCGTTCAGCTGCGGTCAGCGATTGAAGTTTGGAAATCCGCTTTTCCATTTCAATAAACAGATTCTCAGCAATTACCCTTCGCCAGATATGCAGCTTTGGTATTGCATCGCATAGTTTCTCTAGCTGCTGTCTGTCAATCACCCACAAGACTGTGGGCTCAATGGCCGAGATACTTTCGACCGTGGGTGTCCCTGTCAGAAAGCTTGTAAATGAGGAGATAAACCGTCCGGCCGTAAAGAAATAACAAGTATGCTCACTGCCAAGGCTATCAATGTAGTGCACGCGCAGCTTTCCCGACGCTAA
>NZ_JNJB01000029.1 GCF_000701505.1 Dyadobacter crusticola DSM 16708
CGCACCTAATTTTTTAGCAAAGTCAATCATATCTGGATTTCCAGATGTTGAAAGCATAACAGTAGGTAAGGAAGCTAAGCGAGGAATGATTCGCAGATTTGATAAAGTTTCCAAGCCGTTCATTTTCGGCATGTTCATGTCCAGAATGATAAGACATCTATCAAATACTGTTTGCGACTCTAGAACCGTGAGAAGTTCCTGCCCATTCTCTGATTCCACAATTTCGATGTTTGGATCTATGGCTTTGATCGCCTCTATCATTAATAGGCGATCATCGGCATCGTCATCTGCTAAAAAGAAAGTTGTACTTCTCCTCATATGCAAAGATAAAATTTTTATCGAACGCCTTATCTCTATCAACTATGCGCTCTCAACAAGGTGATTCCCAGACTCCATATGTAACCGCTCGAGGTGGCCAAATTAATCGGTCGTTAAAATGAAATTTGGAATGTTGTAAGAAATGGGGGTTTGGAGCTTATGAATGCCTTTGGGAGTTTGATTTACTTTGAATCGGGCACCTTAAACTGTACTTCCGGTTGACTTAGATACACATACAAACTGTCGTAAGTATGTGAACAAAGACTACCTTTTCTGAGATTAACAGCTCGTTCGAATATCTATTGTATGTTAAATGACAGAATGCTGAACAGGGGTACGTTGTATTTCAGGCGAAATTCTTAGAAAGTGGGAGTGTACGCTGAACTGTGTCAGGATTTGATCTTGTGAGGTTCAGCCTTCGAAAATCAGCGGGACAGTTCCGTTTATCGGCAAACATGAATGACGTAGCCGTTAGCAAGGATTATGTGTTCAAGGCTGATCGTTGTCATATTACCAAAATAAGCCGCAAAGAGATTATCAAACGGTATTTACGGAAAAAATAGTTTGGTATTGTAAATATTTAGATCAAAATTCGCGGTTCATTTTGAACCCCCTGTATAGATTAGTGAAAGCGCAACGAGTTATCAATCAGACAATCAGCTTCATGCTGGCTGCTGCCATGCTTTTGGTGGTCGCAGGTGCCTGGTGCTGGTCTGATTACGCGGGGTTAGGCCAGAATTTTGCTGGTAAGAATAAAGAAATTGCGCAGAAAAACGCTCAAGAACAGGCATCCAGCCAGATCAAGGCAAAAGTAAGTACCTTATCTATGGAAGCGGTTATTGCGCCAGCCGTTTCATTTGATTTCTCACATTACATTTACTTTTTGCCACAACTGGCCTGGCATTTTGTCGCCCGTAAGCTTGCCGTCAGGTTTGCTTTTCAGGAATCATTTTTCCTGGTTTCCTACTTCCAAAAAATTTTTGGAAAGTTTGTCGTCACCAACGCTCCCTGAACACGGGGAGGCAATCGCCGCATTTCAGTATTTATACTTTCAATATTTTACAGCCTGCACCAGTGGTTTGCATTAGGCTGCAATCTCTATTTGTTTATGAATGTCAATTAATTTTTTCTGAAAAATGACTAATAAGAATGGAATAATAGGGCTTACCATTGTAATTGCCCTCATTAGCGTCTATTATCTGTCGTTTACTTTTGCTTCACGCAACTTCAAAGGTAAGGCAACCGCCTACGCAACCGACGCAAGAGGAGAGGTAGATATCACGAAGAAACAGCGCTATATTGATTCATTGTGGCGTGAAGAAGTGTACCTGGGGCACACGCTTCAGGAAGTAATGGAGCGCGAACTTAACCTGGGCCTTGACCTTCAAGGCGGTATGCACGTGGTATTAGAGGTAGCACCTGCGGATATTTTGAAGGGAATGGCTGGTGGAAATGCACGCAGTTCAGCATTTCAGGCTGCTCTTAAAAAAGCGGGCGAGGATAAGGCGGCAGACAACAAAACTTTCATTAACCGTTTTGTGGCTGCTTACAAGGAAGCTGCGCCCAATACCAGTCTGGCTTCTGTGTTTGCAACCAGTGCAAACCGCGGCAAGATCAGCAGCAACTCGTCAGATGGCGATGTAGTTAATATGCTAAATACGGAGATCAACGGTGCTATTGACCGTGCGTTTCAGATCACCCAGGCACGTATTGACAAATTTGGCGTTACCAACCCGAGCATTCAGCGTTTGCCAGGCCAGAACCGTATTTTGGTGGAATTGCCAGGCGTAGATAATCCGGAGCGTGTTCGCCGCCTGCTCTCAGGCGCTGCGAAACTTGAATTTGCAGAAGTATATCTTACTAACGAATTGGGCGCAGGTCTGGAAGGTTTGGGCAGATATTTGACCAAGCAAGCGGAAATTGAGAAAGCAAAGAAACCTGCTGCTACTGCAACTACTGATACTACCAAGAAGACAACAACCGGCGGTTTGGCTGAGCAGCTGGCACAAAAAAGCGATTCAACGCAAAGTGACTCGGCGGCTATTGCGGCACAGACTGCGGCAATCACAAGCCTGTTTGTTCCCATGCCGCAAGGATTGGGTGTTTACCTGAAAGATACTGCGCGCGCCGGAGAGATTTTGCGCCGTCCTGAAGTGCGCTCGTTGTTCCCGGCTGACCTGGTTTTTATGTGGGACCGGAAAGGAACAGAAGCAGGTGGTAACCAATTAATCCTGCCTTTATATTTTATTAAAAAGGCAAATGGCGAAGCAGCGATGGAAGGCGACGTGATTGTGGATGCTACCCACGACTTTGATGAAAGGGGCCGCCCTGAGGTGACCATGCGTATGAACGGCGAAGGTGCCCGCAAGTGGCGCTCACTGACTGCCCGCAGCATCGGACGCCCGGTTGCGATTATAATTGATAACCTGGTTTACACGGCACCGACTGTACAGGGAGAAATTCCAAACGGAAACTCAAGCATTACCGGTAGTTTTACAGTTGAAGAGACCAAGGATATGTCTAACGTGTTGAAGGCCGGTAAGTTGCCAGCTCCGACACACATCGTAGAAGAGGCAGTTGTAGGTTCTTCACTGGGTGCTGAGGCGATCAACGACGGTTTGATTTCATCTGCAGTTGGTTTATTGATCGTACTGGTATTTATGATCGCATATTACAGCAAGGCCGGCTGGATCGCTGACATTGCATTGCTGATCAACCTGTTCTTCCTGCTCGGTATTATGGCGTCACTCGGCGCAGTATTGACGCTTTCCGGTATCGCGGGTATTGTGCTTTCGATTGGTATGGCCGTAGATGCGAACGTACTGATCTATGAAGGTATTAAAGCAGAAATAGAGGAAGGCAAACCCTTTCGACAAGCAGTACGCGACGGTTTTAAGAATTCCATGAGTGCAATTATTGACTCAAACGTAACCACGCTTTTAACCGGTATTATCCTTTATACATTCGGAACCGGATTGGTACTTGGTTTTGCAACTACACTGGTATTAGGTCTGCTTACTTCTCTTTTTACTGCGATTTTAATTACCAGATTATTGCTTGAACACCAGATCAAAAAAGGTAAGACCTTTAACTTTTACACCGGCCTGACTAAAAACTGGTTTAAAGACAACAACTTCGATTTTGTATCTCAGCGTCGCCGTTTCTACATTATCTCTAGCGTAATCATCGCGATTGGAGTTGGCTCGTTCATTTTCAAAGGATTTGGACTGGGTATTGATTTCAAAGGCGGCCGTTCTTATGTGGTGCGCTTTGAAAATAATGTAGATGCAGACGAATTGCGTGATAAAATGGATGAAACACTGGGTTCTGCCACTGAGGTAAAAACTTTTGGTGGACAAGATCAGGTGAAAATCACCACGGCATATCTGATCGAAGAAACTACACCAGATGCGGATCAGCGCGCAGAAGCGAAGATCATGGAAGGTGTTAAGAAGATCAGCGGTAACTTAGCCAAAATCGTAAGTTCAAACAAAGTAGGTCCGACCATGGCAAATGACACCTTATGGTCGGCTGTGTATGCGGTATTGCTTGCACTGGCTGCAAACTTTATTTATATCCTGATCCGTTTCAAAAGGGTAGCGTTCAGTTATGGTGCGGTTGTGTCGCTTGCGCACGATGTGATTATTATCCTGGCGATCTTCTCATTGTTCAATGGAATTCTTCCCTGGTCACTAGATATCGATCAGGCGTTTATCGGAGCGATCCTGACAATGATCGGTTACTCAATGAACGATACCGTTGTAATTTATGACCGTATCCGGGACTACCTGGCCGACGATAAATCACGTGGCCAAAGCTTGCCGACGGTTATCAATAATGCATTGAATAGTACATTAAGCCGTACCGCAGTGACAGGTGTCTCGGTAATTCTAGTACTGATCGTCTTGATGATTTTCGGAGGGGCTGTGATCCGCGGATTCACATTCTGTATGTTGCTTGGTGTAATAGTAGGCACTTACTCTTCGCTTTTCGTAGCTGCGCCGGTCGTAGTTGACCTGCTGCAACGCGACCAGAATAAAACGCCTGCACTGGCAACAGCAGAAGCCGCCCCTGTGGTAACAAAGAAAGTTAAAGCTTAAATAAAATCGACTAGTCCTAAAAACCGAGACAGGTTTTAGAACAGGAAACTACAATTTGGGAACAGTTAGCGGACTGATGTTTGCTACTGTTCTTTTTCTGTATGTTCTCAGTTTGATAATGCTCTTCACTTTCCATATCGATGTGCTTGTTATGTATCGATATTTCGGGACGAGACAGCAAAATTTCCTTATTTTAGGTAATACTATATTTCCACATAAAATATTGCCAACCTTTATTTATGAAGAAAATTTTTCAATGGACTTATATATCACCTCTTTTCGCCTGGTTTTTTTACTTGGTATTGCCAACTGAGGCCGGCTTTTTTGTCACATTATTGGCCGTAGCTGCTTTGATTGCTGGTGTACTTTCGGCAGTCCATCATGCAGAAGTAGTAGCACACAAAGTAGGCGAACCCTATGGTACCATTATACTCGCAATTGCCGTCACATTGTTAGAAGCTTCCATCATCGTCTCGCTGATGTTGACCGGAGGTATCGGTGCCGAAACTTATGCGCGGGATACACTTTTCGCGGCGGTTATGATTATTCTGAATGGAATCCTGGGTATAAGTATGTTTGTCGGTGCACTCAAATTTAAGGAACAGAGCTTTGAAACAAAGAGCGTAACCATTGCGCTGGTAAGCCTGGTGTCCATTCTGGTACTTACCCTGGTGCTGCCCAATTTTACGACCAGCAGGGCGGGTCCTTCGTACAGTGCGCCGCAGCTTATTGCAACTGGTGTTTGTTGCCTGGTTATCTACGGGTCATTTTTATTTACGCAAACGATCAGGCACCGCAAGTATTTCCTGGCAGGCGTTACCGGCGAAGAAAAGTCTGTTACAACAGCAGAATCCTTTGTTAGTCTTGTCCTTTTGCTGGTTTGCTTGGGGGTAGTCATTCTATTGGCTAAAAACCTCTCCCCGGTAATCGAAGCCGGAGTTATAGCAGCTGGCTTGCCCACTGCATTGGTTGGTGTAGCTATTGCAGCTGTTATTTTATTGCCCGAAGGGATCGCCGCTATCCGTGCTGCACGACGTAACCAGTATCAGACAAGTATAAATCTTGCATTGGGTTCGGCATTGGCGAGTATCGGACTCAGTATTCCAACCGTAGTAATTGTGTGTACACTCATGGACTTGCCACTTGTATTGGGATTAGATATGAAATCGATGGTTCTGCTTGTACTTTCGGTATTTACAGTAATGCTTTCGCTAAATAAGGGACAGACTAATAGCTTATATGCAATAGTGCTTTTGGTTAATTTGATGATGTACATATTTACAATCGTATTCCCTTAAATTTTTTTCTGTCTTTAAAGCGTCATCGAATTAGGTCCAGGGCAAAGACTAGCACAGCATACCTAATCTCATATGCTAGTGCAGCTTCATTCAGATTATATAACTTCTTGTCATCAAGCGGAATTTTCTATCCTGACAGGTTCCCTATTATCAGGATTGGCCGGGTATCTGCTACTAAGCACAGTTCCGGCTTGCAATCAAAAAACAAGCATTCATGTATAAGACGCTGGAAGAAATACAATTAATTGGCGAAAGTGCCATGCTGGTGGCCAAGGCGTTGGGTGAACTGGCCACCACGATCCGGCCCACATTTTGAACAAAATGTCTGTGTCAAAAAGGGGAAGCACTTGTCTTGTCTGACTACTCTATTATCGAGCGAACCAAACAAGCGAACACAAACCTGAATACAACCCACTACCAGCCCTAAAGGGCTATATTCATTTATTTAACTGCCCAATCATGGAATTATACTATTCATTTTCAGCATTGATTGTCGTCTCATCAATCTTTGCATACATCAATGCCCGATTTTTGAAATTGCCATCTGCAATAGGTATTATGGTAATCGCATTGCTTGTCTCCCTTGGCTTGCTGGCTACCGATACGCTTTTCCCTAATATATTCGGGCGTGTCACCTCGCTGATTTCTAGCATTGATTTCACAGAAATCCTAATGGGGGCGATGCTCAACTTTTTACTTTTTGCGGGTGCTATCCATGTCCATCTTGAAGACCTGCGAGAGCAGCGCATCCCGGTCATTATCTTTTCAACGATCAGTGTGGTTATTTCAACACTGGTGGTCGGATTTGCGATGTATTATATCCTGCCAATCGTTGGTTTGGGAATCCCGCTTATCCAATGCCTTCTGTTCGGGGCACTCATCTCGCCCTCGGACCCGATTGCCGTCCTGGGCATATTGAAACAGGCGGGCGTGCCCAAATCCCTGGAAACGAAAATTGTTGGGGAATCACTGTTCAACGATGGTTTAGCAGTTGTACTTTTTATCGTCCTGCTGGCCTTGGCGCGGGGAGAAGAAGTAAATACTTCTTTCAGTGGGATTTCCTGGCTGCTGGCCAAAGAGGCATTGGGCGGTATTCTTCTAGGTTTTGTGCTGGGCTTTATTGGTTCACAAATGATTTACCGCGTTGATGGCTATAATGTGCACGTCCTGATTACATTGGCAATTGTAATGGGGGGACATCTGGCAGCCCAGGCACTACACATGTCCGGGCCTCTTGCTATGGTTTCAGCTGGGCTCGTTGTGGGAAATTACGGCAAACATCTTGGGGGTGTTACAGAGTCTGAGCGCGACTATATTGACAAGTTCTGGGAGTTAATCGATGAAATTTTGAATGCAATCTTATTTTTGATTATTGGGTTTGAATTGTTGTTAATACCTGATTTGAAGCGGTATGGCCTCATTGGTGCAGTCACAATCCTAGTAGTGTTGATGGCCAGGTTCATTTCAATCTACCTACCGGTCAAAATCATCCCTTTTAATAACAAATTTGGTAAGAAGTCCATGACTTTGCTGGTATGGGGATGTCTCAGGGGCGGTGTATCGATTGCCCTGGCATTATCCATAGACCAAGATCTAAACAAGGACCTGATCCTTGCTATTACTTATTTCGTTGTTTTGTTTTCTATTATCGTCCAAGGGCTAACTGTTGGCACTTTGACTAAGAAGATGGAAAGCTTGTAAACCATGGTCAAAGTATTTGCCTTTTGGCCAGGACGCTACAAAATCGTCATCGGATTTTTCGCTGATGCCCGCAAAAATGTAGGGAATTGTCGCCCTGCAGAACTCTGGATTGCTCTCTTATTATATGATGCATTGGTGCGTATGGAAAACCTCAAAAAGGTAGAGGGTTGAAAAGTAATGAATCCAACGAGTTCAACCGCTCGATTGGGACTTCTACCGAGCTTTTCCGGGCAGACAGGGCAACTTATATAGAAGTTTTACTTGCTCAGCAGAATGCATTGCAGGCGATGCTGGATTTAATCGATGCACGGAAGTTCCAATATCAAACTTCAATTAATTTATATAAAGCGTTTGGTGGCGGGTGGAGATGATCCGTAATTGCCAGGGACAACAATGTCCCTGGTTTTTGCATATTTATTACCGACAAAATGATTGTCAAAGCTTCTGAATGAGCAGTATTGAAAGAGCTTAGTTCCGTGAGTAATTTCTATTGATCGTAGGTTTTTGTTGAACTATTTAATTTTCCCGTTTACAATCTTGTTAATGCATTATGGTCATTCAAGTCTTAATTACGTTCGTTCTTGTCCTGTTGAATGGATTTTTTGTTGCAGCAGAATTCGCTATCGTAAAGGTGAGGGCATCTCAATTAGAGCAAAAAGCTCAGGATGGAAACCGTTTCGCTATTTTATCAAAGCAGATTGTCGCGCATCTGGATGGATACCTGGCCGCCACCCAGTTTGGGATTACCTTGGCAAGCTTAGGCCTAGGCTGGATCGGTGAACCGGTTGTATCCAAAATTTTGATTAGCTCCGCTCATTCACTTGGCTTTTCAATTGAGCCCGAACTGGCCCATCAGATTGCATTGCCGGTTGCTTTCGCAATTATAACGGTCCTGCATATCGTCTTTGGTGAGCTTGCCCCCAAGTCAGTGGCAATACAGCGCCCGGAAGCAACAACCTTATTTATTTCATATCCGCTACACGGGTTTTACATCCTTTTCAAACCCATCGTTTGGGTGCTGAACGGAATTGCCAACATCATATTGAAGGCAATTGGCATTACCCCGATCCATGGAAGCGAGGTCCACACCAGCGATGAACTGCGCTATTTGGTACATCAACAAAAAGAGAGCGGGCTGATACAAGCAGCAGATTATGACCTTATCAAAAACGCCTTTAATTTTTCTGAAAGAATTGTCCGGCAAATTATGGTACCTCGTAACCAACTTGTGGCCATTGATAAAAATACTTTACCGAAGCTGAGTTGGAACGGATTATACAGGAGGGCTACTCTCGGGTCCCGGTATTTGAGGACTCAAACGATAATATTGTAGGGATCATTAACTTGAAGGACCTGCTTTTAAAAAACCGGAACAGGGAGTCCATTCTTCTAAACGATCTGATTCGGCCGGTGGAAATGATTCCGGAATCAAAACCGATAGGCATTCTACTTCGTGAATTTCAGGGAACCCGTCAGCACATGGCCATTATCATCAATGAATATGGCGGTGTAGAGGGAATTGTAACCATGGAAGATATATTGGAAGAGTTGGTAGGCGAAATTCAGGATGAGTACGACAATGAAAATGCCATTCTAAAAAGAGAAGCAGACAATTCTTATATCGTTCAGGGTTCGGCTTCGCTCACTGATTTGAATGAGTACCTGCCAGAAAGCATCCACGTCGATGGTGACTTTGAAACGCTTGCTGGTTTCTTGATCTCAAAGCTGGGAAGGATCCCTGTTACGGGTGACAATGTCAAAACCCAAGATTATGAATTTACAATCCTTAAAATGCACCGCAGTAGCATAACGTTGGTGCGGATTATGACTTTGCCGACCATACTATAATCTGGAAAGGGTGAACGAGACTTTAACATTCCTGCTGATCGATGAAAATGAAGATGGGCATTTAATTTTCAGCCAAGCGGCCAAACAAGCCTTCCCTCATGTGGCTTGTTTCTTTGTCAATAGTTGTGATCAAGCAATTTCCTTTGTAGAGCGCAATTCGATCCCGAATCCTGATTTAATATTTATAAACTGGGTTGCACCCGACCAGCCAATCAATGGCTTGCAACGCTTCCAATTAGCAACTGAATTGAAAGGTGCTCGCATCATCGGTCTGACGGACAAAAGTCCGAATACCACCTTGGAACCATAAGCGGGTACACCGCCTCTATCAAGCTTTAAAGCTCAATAAGAAACGAAAAGGTAAGCGTAAGGTTGCCAGACCGGGTTAAACAACCGCTGGTTCAGCCTGCGCAGATAAATGATACTTGGAGCGTGACTTATGAGTGATAGCATGGTCGGGATCCGTAAATTTCGGACGTTCAATGTGATCGATGATTGCTCTCGTGAGGTCTTGGCAATTGAGGTCGACACCTCACTGTCATCGAAGATGAATCATTAAACCTTTGGAGCGAATTGTAGAAAGTAGAGGATTGCCCAATGCCATTAGATCGGACATTAAAAACAACATTGGCAGCTAATTTTTTGAGATGTTATGAATCGAGGGGTTACCTGATTAGGATAGTCTGCGTGTTTTGATTGCCTTCACCCACTCGTCCATTTTGCACCTGTTACATTGTTTTTTGCTTTCTTCAATGTGCTCAACATTTCCACAAAAGCAGCAGGCATATTCGCCTTCCTTGCTGATCACTTTAAGTTTCTCTTTATAAAGCTTGGGCATCACTGGTAAGCCTGATTTGACTTCATCATCTTCGTAGAACAAAAAACTAATGTTTCCATTTGGTTCTAGAATGGCGGTACGTACCTGTCCCAGGTGCTCGATACTTTGTTGACGCATTTCAGAAAAGAATTCGTCTTTTGCATGGTTTTGATCACCAGTGTCCAAATTAAAAACACCGTCTTCAATGATGTAGATAGGATCTCCTTCCAGTACGCTTTCGAATTTTTCGTTCCTTACGGCAAACCAGGTAATCAGGCGATAGAACCCAAGAATTGTAATGAAGACCAAGAACGCAGGCAGGATCGCATTTTCTTTATTGGACATCGGGTCACCGGCAGCGGAGCCTAAACCGATGATGATTGCCACCTCAAAGATCGACAATTGTCTGACCCCCTTTTTTCCTGACATTCGAAGAAAAACTAGAATGACGGCAAACATGATAAAAGTGCGAAGGATAATTTCAAGAGCAAATTTCCAGTCCAGGTCGTTAAGAAATAATGTTTGCCAATCCAAAGTGTTTCTGATTTAGAGAGTTAATAACTTTTCAGGGCCTTTTAAAGAATTGTACCAGTAAAATTAAAAATACTGGTTTGAGATGAATCCTTAAAACCTAGATCCGGCTGAGCCATATATGAAAAGTAAGCTTTCAGATAGACTCCAAAAAAGTCGTGGATGCCTAGCCTTTGAATAAAGGGCCAAGGGTATCGGAGCTCGGTTGCGGACCAGGTGGCGCCGCCCGCTCAGTTGAGCAAACACTCGTGCGCAGCAATTCAACGATCTGTCATTTGGTATGCTACTGGATCGATTGACAGTTAACCAGTCTTCAAGTATCCAGCAGGTATTGCACGTTTCCAAAATAGATTTACTTTCTATATAACGGCAGAGCCCTTTACTTATGGTGTGCCTAATTTTATCGTCTTTCCTGGTGCTAAGAGCGCCATTCCGGGGCTTAAAAAAGCCTTTGGCTTCCATCGTTTTGTCCACATGCCTGCCAACTATTTTAGGCCACCAACCACCCATATTTGAGGAGACCTGAGGTGGCTCCAAAAAGCGGCACACATTTTTTGCACAACATGATGCAAAATGAAAGACAAAAAATTGGTAAAAACTCGTAGAAGCTACGATGCTGATTTCAAGCAGGAGATGACCAGAATGCTGGCTTCCGGCAGAAGCGCTAAGGAAATCTCGTAGGCATTTGGAATTGCCGAGAAGCGGTCCGCCGCCGCGGGTTCTCTATCGTTGGAGAAGGATGGCAAAGAAAAAGACGAAATCAAATAGCGAAGAAAATGGTAACGATAAAGCAGCAAAGCTGGCTGCTGAAGTTGCAAAACTACGTGCTGAGAACGAGCGCTTAAAAACTGACCGGGAAATCTTAAAAATGACCGTAGGTCTCTTGAGCCAGTCCGACTCAGGGATGTCTATGAGCTGATATACTCTCTTTCTCGGACGCAAAAAATCAATTATCTGTGCTCACTTTTCGAAGTTAGTCGAACAGCCTACTGTCGTTACAGGCATGGGAAAAGCCATAACGTTGATAAAAAATATAACCGGCCAAAGCATGAGATTCGGAAGGAGTTTGTCCGGAATTTCAAACGATACGGTAGTAGACGCATTAAGGAATCCTTGAAGCAAAAGGGGATAAAAATTGGTCGCAGGAAAGTTGCTGAAATCATGCGTAAAGAAGGATTGAGGGCTATTCAGCCGCCGAATTTATTCCAAGGACAACCGATAGTTGGCATGGGAAACGGGTATCTCCCAATCTTTTGCTGGGCCAGCCCAAACCAACCAGACCTAATAGTGTGTGGGTATCCGATATCACTTACATATCCCTGAAAGGCGGCAAATGGGCGTATCTGTGTGTCTGATTGATCTGTTCTCACACCAGGTAGTTGGCTGTTTTAATTCCAGTAACAATATATACAGCTTTGTAACAGGTCATCTGGCAAAATTCGGAATATAAAACTTGCTCACCAGACTGTCGGGCCGTTGGCTGCACAGGCATATAAAGCTGTCTGATATCAACGGATGTTTTCAACTTCATGGGAATCCGAATTTTCCGGAATCATTAGATTATAAATGAACTTGATAACTAACAAGCAAAACACCCTTATCCATTTGCCGAATATTGGTGGGTGCCAATGCTGGAATATTCATGCCCTCAATGAAAAACCGCTGGCCTGTTCCTAGCACAACGGGATGTATAAGGAGCTGAATCTCATCAATCAAGCCTTTTTCGGCTAAAAACTGCACCAACTTCGCGCTGCCATTCACATGAATTATTTGATCTGGCTGCCTTTTCAATTCGCTGATTTGATTGAACACGTCTCCCGAAATGATGGTCGTTTTATTCCAACCTGCATCTTGCAGGTTGTCAGTAACGACATATTTTGGTGTTTCGTTAAGTTTTTTAGTTATCTCAAAAAGCTCAGGATCCGTATTATGAGGCCAATACGCAGATAATTCATCATAGGTTTTGCGACCATATAAGATTGCCGTGTTGGCCAATGTGGTTTGCTTAATACACTGCTGTCTTTCTACACTATCAAAGGGAAAGAACCATTTATCGAAAAGGTTAGTATCGAAAATGCCGTCCAATGAAAGCCACTCGATTACTACTAATTTGCCCATAAATCAAAAGTTACTACGTACGGAACTAAAAAAATCATTTCTAACCACAACTCCTTTGCTTAAAATACATTATAGAAGGAAATGTACCCAAAAAAAGGCCGACAGTACACTTTAACCCCGTGAGTGTTGCATAACTAATCTTCTTACAATCCACCGCAGTTTGACCGTCAGTCATCGCGCTGAGAATTATCCAGGCGATTGAGTAAAAGTCTCGCCGACCACCAGCCATGATATAATACTCCCAAAAATCTGGACAGCTACTTAAATTTCTATTTTAGTAGTTGACTATGAAAAAGGAACGCAGAAAATTCAGCGCAAGCTTCAAAGCCAAAGTGGCCATTGAAGCTATCAAAGAGGTTCAGACCGTCCAGGAACTAGCCTCCAAGTATGAGATTCATCCAACGCAGATAGCGGCCTGGAAGCGGGAGTTTCTGGAAAAGGCGGAGCTCGTGTTCAGCAAAGAGGTACCGACGGCTGGGAATGACACTGAAAATACAAAGGAGAAAGAATTGTATTCCAAGATCGGAGAACTTCAGGTTCAGGTAGATTTTTTAAAAAAGGTCTTGGGG
>NZ_JNJB01000030.1 GCF_000701505.1 Dyadobacter crusticola DSM 16708
CGCACCTAATTTTTTAGCAAAGTCAATCATATCTGGATTTCCAGATGTTGAAAGCATAACAGTAGGTAAGGAAGCTAAGCGAGGAATGATTCGCAGATTTGATAAAGTTTCCAAGCCGTTCATTTTCGGCATGTTCATGTCCAGAATGATAAGACATCTATCAAATACTGTTTGCGACTCTAGAACCGTGAGAAGTTCCTGCCCATTCTCTGATTCCACAATTCCGATGTTTGGATCTATGGCTTTGATCGCCTCTATCATTAATAGGCGATCATCGGCATCGTCATCTGCTAAAAAGAAAGTTGTACTTCTCCTCATATGCAAAGATAAAATTTTTATCGAACGCCTTATCTCTATCAACTATGCGCTCTTAACAAGGTAATTCCCAGACTCCATATGTAACCGCTCGAGGTGGCCAAATTAATCGGTGGTATAATCGAAATTTTAGATGAATCTCAATTTATCAGTTCTACTTCAAAAAGAGGCAAAAATAGTACAATTACTGCTAATGGTATACGTTAAATCGTACCCTAGTAGGCTGTCACGGCCTGATGAATCAGAAGCATAAATTGACCTGTTTATCACAAATTGAGAAGCAACTTGTAACGTGAGCCCAGCCAAGGAATTAGCGGCTAACCTATAAGAAACAGCTTGTTGCAACATAGAGATTACCCATGAGCGGTTAATGAAAGCTAACCTGTTCCTAGAATATCAAAAACTTTCATTTTTAATACATTTAAATACTACCACGATTCTGTTGTAAAAGAGGGCAACATAAGCTTCGGTGCTTTACTTCGATATAGATCAGATAAATTAAAAGAAAGATTTAATAATGTTTTTAACTTTCGTTTTATGGTATTTAATTTGAGTTGTTGCTTTCGTGTAAAACAACAACGTTCTGCTCTCGGCGGGTAAGACATTCTCATCAAGACACCTTTTGAACGATACCAGCAACATATCTTTTCAGGTTTCGCACGAGGTATTGTGGGACAGGTTCCGGGCGGGCGACAAAGAAGCGTTCGGACAGCTCGCACTTCATTATTACCAGTTGTTATACAATTACGGACTCAGGCTGAATAGTGACGAGGATTTCATCGCCGACTGCGTTCAGGAGCTTTTTCTCGAACTTTGGGAGCGGCGCACTTTCTTGTCAAAAACTGATTTTGTAAAAACTTACCTGCTCCGCGCGCTGCGCAATAAAATCTTCAAGGAAAGCATTCGCCTGAAACGCTTCAAAGAGCCGCTGTATGCATCTTTCGCAGCAGACCCGGATATCTCAATAGAATCCTGCATTGTTTTAAAAGAAGAAGAAACAGCCCGGATCAGGCATTTGAATGCGGTTCTGGACACGCTTCCCAGGCGCCAGCAGGAGATTGTTTACCTGCGTTTTTACCAAGGACTCGAATTCGATGAAATTACGCAGATCATGGGGCTCGCGCGGCAAAGCGTGGCTAACCTGCTTCACCGTACACTACAAAAAATCAGGGATAGTTGGGTCGTCGTTCTCATTATTCCTGTATTTATCTATTTTTTTAAATAGATAAATAATTCCTAATCAATGTGTTGCGATTTGATGTAATTATTCCAAAAAATAATTGAATTGCACTGGGTATGTAATGCAGCAAATGGGACTATAGGTTGATTCTGATCGTCAAGACGCGAGGGGTCACTTTTAAAATGTCCATTAAAGCGGTGAAATGCCTGCTGCATCCATGTTCAATTACAACGATTACACCATTGAAGACCTGGCCCGGGATGATTACTTCCGGACTTCCATGCTCCATCCCAATAAGGAATCAACCGCCTTCTGGCAAGCGTGGACAGCGGCGAACCCCGACCATCGCGACCGCTACGAAAAAGCGCGCATTATTGTCCTGACCCTGGACCAGCGTTACAATTCCCAGCTCCCAAAGGAGGAAGTGGCGCGCAGGGTCGAACAGATTGTAGGCAAGCTCGATGAACTGGATTCGACACCTCAAACGAAAAGGTCTTTTCTGTTACATTACTGGTGGCGGGTGGCGGCGGTGCTGGTTGCTTCACTGGGTTTTTTGCTGTGGAATTCGCGTGAAACTTCGAAATCACTACTCAGCCAAAACTCGCCTGGACAAGCTACGCAGGTCTCCAACGCGCTTGTTGCCAGAAAAAACGATACGCCGCATAACCAGACGCTCATTCTCAGTGACAGCAGCATTGTGACCATTTTCCCGGGAAGTACGCTGCAATTTCCGCAAACATTCGCCGGGGATAGCCGGAAAGTAACCTTGAGTGGCGATGCTTTTTTTGAAGTCTCCCACGGTACAAGGCCGTTCCTCGTTTATGCGGGTGAAACCGTCACACAGGTATGGGGGACGCGTTTCCGGGTTACGGCATTCCCTAAAGATGATCTTGTTAAAGTGAGCGTGAAAAGCGGGAAAGTCTCTGTACACAAGTCGAGCGAGTTTGAGCTTCCGGAAAATGCAACAAGCAAACCCGCGCCGGGTATCATGCTCACAATGCACCAACAAGCTGTTTTTGACCGAAATGACCTGGTATTGGAAAGAACTCCACTTAAAGACCTGGAAATCATTGCGCAGGACACCGATTCACACGAGCAGGTTTTTGTAGATACACCTGTGGCTGAGGTATTCAACAAGCTTGAAAAACTGTACGGAATTGACATTGCATTCGACGAACACACTTTTACCAACTGCCGGATCATCACATCATTCCGCGGAGAAACGCTGACAGAAAGAATCAACAGCATCTGCGAAGCGATCGACGCGCATTACGAACCTTCGAATGGCGGGATTGTGATTGCGGGAAGCGGATGCCGTTGAGTGCTTTCGGTCGTCGCCAGTCAAAATGGATCCTAAAGCCAATTGCCGAAAGACAATACCTTTAATATAAACCAACCGCCTATGAGATAAAACCTCTCCTACAAAAAGGCTGATGGTGTTTGAGCCACCACCAGCCTGCCCGTCACATTTGTACCCTCGTACGCATGCCAATCTTCCAGGAAGATGAACGGGATTACTTTGCCTTCAACCCTTATCAAGTCTATGACAAAACGATCAAAATTATGAAAAAACAAAGACAAGCGCTTTGGCTGGCACGTACAATTATGAAAATATCAATTCATCAGCTTTTGTTGGTTTTTCTGTTTGCAGGAGTGAGTCTCGCCCGGCCGGCCGACGCTCAGAAAGCATTGAACCAGAAGATATCCATTCATGCAGAAAATGAAGGATTGCGTCACGTGCTCAACCAGATCCAGAAACTGGCCGATGTACATTTTACCTACACCTCAAACCTGATCTCACCCGACCAAAAAGTGACCATAACCGCTCACCAGCAGCCTTTATCTGGTGTGCTCGACGAGCTGCTGCTCAAAACCGGGATCCGGTACAAACTGCAAGGCAAGCAGATCATCCTGCAAAAGGCTATAAATCAATCTAAAAGTGCAGGCGATGAGCAGATTAATCTGCCCGAAAATAGCCATTCCCGTCAGGAAATAAATATTCGCGGAACTGTAAAAGACGATAAGGGCGAGGCGCTGCCAGGTGTGAGCGTGATGCTGAAAGGCTCACAACGCGGAACGCTTACCAATACCGATGGCGCTTTCGAAATCAGCGTTCCCGACGAAAACGCGACGCTTATCCTGTCTTTTGTGGGCTACGTCAACATGGAAATTATCGTAGGCGACCAAACGAGTTTTAACATTGTTCTGGACTCGGACATCAAGATGCTGGACGCGGTGGTGGTTACCGCGCTGGGGTTTAAGGAATCCGCCGACAAGCTGGGATCTACGAGCTCCAAGATCACGGATAAAAGCATTGCGGCTTCCGGGGAAACGAGCCTGCTTAATAAAATGGCAGGAAAGGCTTCCGGCGTTTTTGTTGGCAGGTCTTCGGGCAGCGATCCGGGCGGCGGCTCTTTTGTGCAGATCCGGGGCGCGAGCACCTTGTCCGGCTCATCGCAGCCACTGTATATAGTTGATGGTGTGCCCATTAACAGCTCCGTTCATGGTGGTACCAACATTCGCGGCGTCGTGCAGCAATCGCGCGTGAATGACATTAATCCCGACGATATTGCTTCCATTCAGGTTTTAAAAGGCGCTTCGGCTGCCGCACTATGGGGATCGCGGGCTGCTAACGGTGTGATCGTAATTACTACCAAAAATGGCGCTTTCAATGATAAAATGCGGATTTCGTTCAAATCGAGCTATTCAATGGACGAAATCAACCGCTACCACCAAAGACAAACCGCATTCGGCCAGGGCGACCAGGGCAAATTTAACCCTGCTTCCGGAAATGCTTGGGGTGACAAGATTGAGGCAAGAGCTGGCGGAGCGGACGAGGTAAATATGTCGGGTGAATTTTTTGAAGGTTACCAAACTGGGAAAAGATACTATCCCATTATCAAAAAGAATTCGCGTGACGTTTATGCGGATGATCAGTTCAAATCAATCTTCAGGAACGGATATGCTGTCGATAATAGCCTCAGTCTTAGTGGCGGCGGGGCCAACTCCAACTACCTGTTTAGTCTGGGGGACGTTTACCAGAAAGGTGTTTTCAGACAAAACAGCGATTACAGAAGGAGCACGATCAGGCTGAACATTGAAAGTAAGTTCAGCGAGATCATCAAACTGTCCACGCATGCGTCTTACGCAATGATCCGGTCGGAGCGCGTGCAGCGATCCAATAATACGGCTGGTATGCTGCTGGGTTATTACCGCATGACGCCCGATTTCGACATCACCGATTACAAAGGCAACTATTACAGCGGCCCCAATGCGGCGCCGATCCCGAACAGGCAGCGGTCGTACCGGAATTACCTAGGAAACAGCTCCAACCCGGTGTACAACAATCCGCTGTGGACAATGATCGAGCAGAAAAACCCGAATTCGGTGAACCGGTTTATCGGCAGCGCGGAGCTGACCATTACGCCCATAAAAGGATTGGATATCATCAACCGGTTTGGTGTCGATAATTCTTCCGATGTGCGCCGAACGTATTTCCCTGTCAATTCGGCGCAGGCTGATGCGGTGAATTTGAATGGCCGGTACGGTGAAGTAAACATTCTGGAAAATCAGCTCAATTATGATCTGATCGGAAGGTATAGCCACCAGTTCAATCCCAATTTTTCGGCGAACCTGATTGCCGGATTCAATTTGAATGATCGTAAATATGCCGAGTTGGGCGGAGAAATGTCCGATTTTCTGATCGCCGAAGGGCCCTGGAATTTTTCAAATGCCCTGACCGTCAACAAAAACCCGAACAATTATAAGACAAACATCAGAAGTGCGCGGGCATATTCGGTACTAGGCTTGTCGGTTTACGATGCATTGTTCTTCAATTTTTCATTCGCCGGTGAAGCTGCGTCGACTTTTGGAGAAGCGTCCGACAATACATTCTACTATCCTTCCGGAGACGTTGCCTGGCAATTCACGAAATTGAAAATGTTTGAAAAAGCCAACTGGCTGACATTCGGAAAGCTGAGAGCATCTTACGGCGTGGTAGGTGTGCAGCCTGCTCCTTACCGGACAAGGACTTTGTTTGTGGCTGGTAACTCGCTTTACGGAAACGGATCTTACCTGCAAAGTGCAAATTTCGGAAATGATCAGTTGCGGCCCGAAAGGAAAACGGAGTATGAAGTGGGTACGGATCTGAGATTTTTGGGGAACAGGCTGAGAACCGAGATTACCTACTATCAGAACAAAACAAAAGACTTGCTGCTCTCTGTGCCGGTACCTAACTCAACAGGTTTTTCCAGCGCCTATCAGAATGCAGGAACCATGCAGAACAAGGGCGTGGATTTTGATCTGAATTATGATGTTTTCAGAAAAAAAGATCTGACACTTTCGCTCAATTTTAACCTCAATAGAAACCGCAGTCTGGTAACCGACCTCGCCGGCGCAACGGCCGTACAAGTGGGAGGTATCAGCGGTTATATGACGATCAATGCGCTGGAAGGTCAGCCCGTCGGCGTGTTTATGGGCGGACATTATGCCCGTGACGACCGGGGTACCAAGATTTTTGATGCAAACGGTTTCCCCACAGTCAATGCAGCCAATGCCAAAATCGGTGACCCTAATCCTGACTGGAGAGGCGGATTCGGCGCTAATCTTTCCTACAAATCTTTTTCACTCGAATTGTTATTTGAAACATTTCAGGGCGGCGACTTTTTTGAAGGAACAAGAGGCGTAATGTATTCGCACGGGACGCACGAAGACGTAGGCAAAGAGGTGACATTGACGAAAGACCTCAAAAATTTTAAAGGTGCAGTGATCCCTGCCGGGACAACGGTAAGAGGCAATGTCGCCGACCTGGGCGCAGGAGAAGTGCTGCTGGATGAATCGTATTACACGACGCTGGGCGGCGGTTTCAGTGGGTTGAAAGAACAGTTTGTCGTGGACGGCAGCTGGACCAGGCTGCGGGAGCTTTCGCTGGGTTATACTCTGCAATCCGAAGCTTTCAGAAAGGCTACAAAATTACGGTCCGTTGAATTCAGACTGTCGGGTCGTAACCTTTTTCTGTGGACAGGCGTGCGCGGGATAGATCCTGATTCCAATCATACGCAGGTTTCGCTGGGAAGAGGTCTGGATTACTTTGATAACCCCGGCACAAGATCCTACCTGTTTTCTTTACTTATTAACTATTAATTAGTTATCCTCATGAAACGACTATTTTATTTTGCTATAACGACCGTTTTTGTCTTCGCAACCTCGTGTTCGAGTTTTGTGAAGGACTTGAATGTGGACCCGAACAATGTGACTGATGCGCCCGCCGATATGATGCTCACAGGTGCGCAGGTGGCGTCTGTCAACTTCAACGGATCGAGGATTGCGATCATTTCCAATATGTGGTCGGGGTACATGACCGGGATCCAAAGGCAGTACCTGAACTATCAGAATTACCAGTACACCGCGGTGGAAACCGATGATGCCTGGACCTACATTTATAACCAGACCTACATTCAGCTTGAAAAAGCGATTGGCAAATACAGGGAGGCGGATAACCAGCGCGGTATCGGCATTGCTAGGGTGGTGCAAGCTTATGTAATGGGCTCTGGGGCGGCGCTTTATGGCGATATCCCATTCTCTCAGTTTGGTAATCCGCAGCAATATCCCAATCCTGTTTTCGATCCGCAGGGGAGTGTGTATGCAGGTGTTCAAAAGCTGCTCGATGAAGGTATTGTGGCCCTGGAATCGGGAAAGGGTGCGGTGACAAACAAGGCCGATATTTTCTTCAATGGCGATGCTGCCAAATGGATTGCAGTGGCGCATACGTTGAAAGCGAGGCTTTATATGGAAACCAGGGAATACGATAAGGCTTATAGTGAAGCATTGAAAGGTATTGCAAGCCCGGCTGGTTCTTTGTTGAGTCCGCACACGGCAACTGCGGGCACGCGCAACCGCTATTATCTGCATAATGTGGAAGAACGCGCCGGCGATGTGAGCGCTAGAAATGCCTATCTGACCACCATTCTTGATCCGGCTGCGAAAACGTACCGGGGTAATGTCAAAACGGATGAAACTGCGCGGTTTAATTTTTACTATGTCAATTTGGGTACAAAAGGCATTACCGGCGAAATCGAACCAAACTACCTTTCCGTAGCTCGGGGCGATTCTTTGAATGGGGTTATCGCGATGAATGCACCTTCGCCGATGGTTACCTACGAAGAAAACTTGCTGACCCTGGCGGAGGCTGCGGCGAGAAAGCCCGACTTTGCGTTGGCATTAACGCACCTGAACAGGTTTCGCGAATTTATGAGCTTGGGCGGCTACATGGACCCTACTTACCGGTCGAGGTACAGCCTTAAATATGACGCATATACAGAAGCCGATTTTGCTGCCGGCGGCATGGCGAATCCGACCAATTTTGACAAAACGCGGGCGCTTTTGGAAGAGATACTGGAAGAACGATACGTCACTTTCTTTGTCCGGCTGATCGGTTTTAATGATATCAGAAGAACGCGCAAAGATGGAATCGGCATTAAGCTCACGCCTTCCACAGGCAACCAACTGCCTGAAAGGTTCTTCTACGGACAAAATGAGATCAATTCAAATGCAAGCACCCCCAATCCTTTGCCTGACCTTTTCGAGCCTACGGCGGTCAATAAATAATTGTTTAACCCATTCATAGTGAGAAGAAAGATTAAATGATGATGCGTAAACAACGACAATATCCTTTGATACCAATGTCCCAGTTTAATCTGGCATTTGTCATTTTCCTGCTGTTTTGGGGAAGTTCCGCCAGTAGCGAAACCATATTCCGGAAGGCCAAAGCTACGCTGACGCCCATTGAAATGAACAA
Organism: Dyadobacter crusticola DSM 16708; assembly: GCF_000701505.1. GTDB lineage: Bacteria > Bacteroidota > Bacteroidia > Cytophagales > Spirosomataceae > Dyadobacter > Dyadobacter crusticola. The sequence continues at coordinate 8,292 of NZ_JNJB01000030.1, forward strand.
GGAGGATACGCTGAAATTTACCCTCCGGAATGGCGAGATCCGGACAATGGTATTAAAGGAAATTTCGTCGGATGTCATTATTACCAACCTCGGAAAACTCAGGGAAGACCAGCCCGGAGGCGCCACGCTTTACCATTTTACCTGTCAGGTACTAATGGACGGGCATCTGATGAAAATGGAACGTTATGTCGGTTCTCAGGAAAGTTTTTATGAGCCTTATGTGATCAACGGAATGCGGGTATGGTTTGATGGGGTCAATTCGATCGGGCAGATCATTAAGGATGAGCACGGCGGAAAAAGTAGCGAATCGGTGCCGCACAAGCACGCACGTTTCGCCGTGACGGATATGACCAGCCGCATTGCTCCGTCGAAACTTTACCCAATGTTTCCCAGCAGTGAAAATTTCCTACGCATTTCGAACAGTTACAATGGAGACGATTGCTGGATGGGCGCTTACAATGGATTTGAGCTGCACGGCGGTTTGGATCTGAATAATCCAGCTGGCACCCCACACTTTACCCCGTTTCCGATCGACGATCATTATTTGGTTTTCAGTCTGGAAAAGGGCGATAATAACAACCGGTGGCGGGGGATCCATACCTGGCAAAACGGGGACAAATGGAGCATTCAAAACCACCACATGCTGAACCTACGTATTCCGGAGCATACGCCCATCGGCGCCGGCGTGTATTATTCGGACGGGTCGGGTGTGCATGTAGGGAATAATAACCATTCGCATTTTGTGTTTCGGGTAAAAGCAAAGGAAGAGGAAGCCGAGATGCTGCTCGATCCTTGGATCTTGTTTTGGCAAACTTTTGAAGATAACCGCGAGCGGGCGGGTGAAACCAAGGCAATCATCGGTCCGCTGCGCCCGGGAAGGGCAGGGGAGGGTATTTCATTTATTGGCGAAACATCGCGGAATGCGTACAAAAGCGCTGGTCGCGACCTGCTGTACTACTGGACATTCGGCGACGGCGGCATTGCTGTTGAGAAAAATACAAAGCATGTTTTTGTCAATCCGGGCATTTATCCGGTAACACTCCTGGTCCACGATGGTGTAACCCGCAGCGGCTTCACGCAGCACATTACAATTGATGGCCCCAATGGAAATGCTGCGCCAAACGCGGTATCTGCATTGGCATTGGCTTGCAGTGAAGAACCTTCGTTCCGGATTCGCCCAGTGCACGTGATGGATGTGTATGCATTGGAAAGAGCATTTATCCCAAATTCACTTCACTTTCTTGCCAGGCCAACCAGGCCGGAGCCCAATGCAAAAACGGTGGCGCTGCTGAATGTTGGGAAAGGTGAACTGGGTAAAGTCAATGCGCCTAAAGTAGAATATCTGAGCGGGAAAGGCTGGCTATCTCTGCAAACGGAGGGACAGGGCAATGCGCAAAAATTGAAGGTTTCTGTTAATGCAAGCGGTTTGCGTACGGGCGTTTACAGCGCGCGTATACACGTGGAGGCCCCGGGGAGCGCCAATGCAGTGCAGTATTTGATGGTAAACCTCACAATCCCGACTTACCCGCCAGCGCACAATGAAATTGGAAACCTCAAACGCGAGATCATCGACAATGCGGACGTGCGTGAAAACCGGTTTTACAGTACGCCGTACTTCTGGGTTGCGCCGCAGTTTAAAAGATGGAAGGAAAAAGGATTCGGTGATATGTATCTGACCAATGGCGGGCGGACTGTGGAAGGTGAATTTGTAAGGTTTCGGCCCGATCTGGCGGCGGGTACATACGAGTTGTTGTTCTCGGAGCAAACCCCTTTTGATCCCCAACTTAGGGCCAGTTCGAATGGGAAAAAGTACCCGGTAGATAGTAAGTTGAATGCAGTACCGAAATTCAAAGTAAAGGTTCGTTCGGAAAAAAGCACGGAGGAAATTTGGGTACAGCCTACTGAGTCACTTTCCATCGGGAAATTCGATTTCCCCGAAGGAATGGACGGGTATGTCGATATTCTGAGCGAAGGTGCGGAAGGGCAGGTGTTGGTTGATGCGATTATTTTTAAGAAAGTACAGGAATAGATTAAACCTTATATTGATTGAAATGAAAAAATATTTGATTTATATAGCTGCCCTGATTTTTATGTGCAGCAATGCAGGTTTTTCACAAAAACCGAAAACACAAAGCGCGGACGTGGTCATTTATGGAGGAACTTCCGCGGCCATTACAGCTGCGGTAAGGGTTATAAAATCAGGAAAAACAGTGCTGGTCGTTTCTCCTGACAAGCATGTTGGCGGACTTTCTGCAAGTGGTTTGGGTTTTACGGATACGGGTGATAAGTCTGTCATTGGCGGTTTGGCCAGGGAGTTTTACCACAGGCTATACTTGCATTACGACAAGCGGGAAGCCTGGAAATGGCAGAAAAAGGAAGAATATGGCAACAAAGGTCAGGGTACCTCTGCAATGGACGGAACTGAGCGTACGATGTGGATCTTTGAACCGCACGCGGCTGAGCAGGTTTTTGAAGATTTTGTCAAGGAAAATAACATTCAGATCTACCGCGACGAGTGGCTAGACCGGAAAAACGGTGTGGAGAAAAAAGACGGCAAAATCGTTTCGATCAGGACACTTTCTGGCAAAACTTTAAAAGGCAAAATGTTTATTGATGCCACCTATGAAGGCGATTTAATGGCTGCCGCCGGTGTGAAATACCACGTTGGACGTGAGGCAAATAGTGTTTACAATGAAAAATGGAACGGTGTACAAGCAGGCGTCTTTCACCACAAACATCATTTCCAGAAGAATGTTAGTCCATACAAGGTGGAGGGTGACACGAAAAGCGGCCTCCTGCCTTATGTAAGTGATGAAAAGATAGCGGAAAATGGCTCCGGGGATAATAAAATACAGGCTTACTGTTTCCGGATGTGTCTTTCTGCGAATCCCGATAACCGCATTCCATTCGCCAAACCGGAAGGTTATGATCCTGTCAACTATGAGTTGCTGGGCAGGGTTTACAAGGCAGGTTGGACAGAGACATTTGATAAATACGACCCGATTCCGAACAAAAAAACAGATACCAACAACCACGGTCCATTCAGCACCGATTTCATCGGTCAGAACTATGATTACCCAGAAGCCACTTACGATAGGAGAAAAGAGATCATCAGGGCGCATGAATTGTACCAGAAAGGTCTGATGTATTTCTTGTCCAATGACCCGCAAGTTCCAGCCGATGTCCGCAAAGAGATGAGCAACTGGGGGTTACCCAAGGATGAATTCAAAGATAATGGCGGCTGGCCGCACCAGATCTATGTGCGTGAAGCTAGAAGAATGATCGGTGAAAGTGTAATGACCGAAAACCACACGCTTGGCCTAGAACCGGTTAGCCAACCGATTGGAATGGGTTCTTATGCATTGGATTCGCACCATGCACAGCGTTATGTTAAAGAAGATGGATTTGTGCAGAATGAAGGTGATATCGGTGTGCATCCCAAGAAGCCTTACAGCATTTCCTATACTTCTATAATTCCCAAAAGGGCAGAGTGCCAAAACCTGTTGGTTCCGGTTTGCCTTTCCAGTTCCCACATTGCTTACGGATCGATTCGAATGGAGCCCGTTTTCATGATTTTAGGAGAGAGTGCAGCTTCCGCTGCGGTGCAGGCGATTGATGCCAAAGTGGCTGTGCAGGATCTGGACTATGCAAAATTGAAAGCGCAGCTCTTGAAAGACAAACAGAAGTTAGAGCTTTAAGTCCGTTGCGTTTTTCCTTGTGAAATGGTATGATAGCCAAGGATGTTCAATTTTAGGGCAGTTTATTCCCATTAGTATTGTTTTATCTTAAACCGGTCAAGAAAACCTATTACCATCTTTATTAAATGCGCCCTGATGTAAGTAAAGGAAGCCTTAGCGTCGGGAAAGCTGCGCGTGCACTACATTGATAGCCTTGGCAGTGAGCATACTTGTTATTTCTTTACGGCCGGACGGTTTATCTCCTCATTTACAAGCTTTCTGACAAGGACACCCACGGTCGAAAGTATCTCGGCCATTGAGCCCACAGTCTTGTGGGTGATTGACAGACAGCAGCTAGAGAAACTATGCGATGCAATACCAAAGCTGCATATCTGGCGAAGGGTAATTGCTGAGAATCTGTTTATTGAAATGGAAAAGCGGATTTCCAAACTTCAATCGCTGACCGCAGCTGAACGATATGACCAGCTCATCGGAGAAAATCCGGATATAATTTTGTCCGTCCCGCTCCAATACACC
>NZ_JNJB01000031.1 GCF_000701505.1 Dyadobacter crusticola DSM 16708
GCTTCCCAAAAGCAATCCGATCCGATAATGGGCCGGAATTCACCTCCAAAGATTTTGCAATCTGGTGTGAGGAGAAAGGCATTGAAACTAGGTATATACAGCCGGGGAAGCCAACTCAAAACGGCTATATCGAACGATTTAACCGACTGTATCGGGAAGCAGTATTAGACGCATATTTGTTCTTTGACCTGGATCAGGTCAGGCAACTAACAGCTGAGTGGATCGAAGAATATAATCAGCGACGGCCGCACGAAGGACTGGGCAATTTGACCCCATTTGAGTGGAAGGAGTTGCTGGTGAAAAAAGTAATTCAACAACAAATGACTGTCTGAAAAACGGGGCACTTACAAAAGGTTATTTGACAGTATAAGGATATTTCGGAAGACCTCTACCTGTCGGAGCATAGGTGAAGCACTATCTTCGTCTCTTACCTACCCACCCGCGCAAGCTTCCGCACTGTATTGCTCTCATTAACCTTCAACCTGCAAAACAATATTTCACCTGCACTATCAGGCAGATTCATCACTTCATACTGCCACTTGCCTTTGGCATGGGGGTTGTTCACTACAGTTTTCAAGATTCTGCCCTGAATATCAATAACCTCCAATCTGACATGGCTGTTTTCTTCGGGGATGTCAAATGCAATTGTAAAACTGGAAGTAAATGGATTTGGGTAGGCGGTTAATTCAAAACCAGGCAGTTCGGGTTCCTTGTCATTTTCGATCTCAAAACCCTCGCGCTGACTTTCGTACTTTCCTACATTAAGAGCCGCCGATATGTGCCAGTTTCCAGTTGCGTCTTTCATGTGACACTTAATGCCAAGATGCTTCCCGTCGGCAGTGTACACACTTGCGTTTCCTCCTGGGACGCCGGGTGAATTCATGCTCGTAGAGTTCCAGACATATTGAACTCCCCCGCCGGGAGCAGTAAGTGTTCTTAGGTCTCCATTTTTCGAATAGGTCAATTGAGGTACCCAACTTGCCGCAATGGGGTTAACTAAACTTCCAATGCTTGCGAACCATTTATTCGCCAGCCAGGTAAGTCCTTTGATTGAACCTGGACCTTCGTAAAAATGAGTGGTGTCTCCTCTGTATCTATTCACACCAACGATGTCGGTAGTAGCGCCTGAGCTTCCCGTGACGTAATCTGTATCCGGGCCACTGAGGTTCGGCGCACCTGATGCTGCATTGGCCTGGCCTGTTCTGACCGTTCCATTCAGAGGTCCCCACTTGCTAATGGAAGCCTTAGAAATATACCAGGTAAGATTGGGCGCTCCGAAATCAGCGCGGGACTTTGCAATCACCGCTTGTAATTTGGCCTGATAATCCGCAGCGCTTGTTGCTTTGTAAATGGGATTGACGTTCAAATCGGCATCTGTCTCGCCTTGGTGCCAAAGTACAGCCCTTACGCCGAATAGCGATCCATAAGAGTTTAATGCGTTTTTTAGCGTAGTGTATGGCAAGCCGTAATAGTCCGCAGGATTTATGGATCCACCTTGGTAACCTAGGCAAACCTGCGCTCCCGTATAGGGATGTTTAGCTTCGACTCCGTCGGCTCCTTGCTTCCATTCCGTGATCGACGATCCGCCGGTGGCGGTATTGAAAAACGCAACTGGCATTCCTCCGTTTGCGTCGGAGATGAGCTTACCCAATGCGGCATAAGCCCAGATCGTATTGCCAGATGGCCCCAACCTGCTATGCCGCTTTACTTCATCAGGCGTGTTTAACGAAAACATACCATTAAAGGCCCCGCTTGGGATATTTCTGGTGCAAGTGTAGTCATGAAAGGTGCCGACAATCCATTCCGGAATACCGGCACTGCTCGGCAACAAATAGTTAGACTTTTCAACTCCTTGCGCATTGGATTGACCAGCAATGATAAATACATCACCAATACCGAATTTTGCGGAGGCATATACTACGCCATTCAGGAGGATTTCACATAAATACCAGCCTTTGTTGACTGTCAATGTAGTATAATACATGCCGTTTGCGGCCAGGCTCAAGTTTGTAGCCAGCCCCGCCGCTCCAACGACGCCCGTAGCGCTCACAGTTCGAATCCTGTAACTCATTGTGACTGCAAGGGTATTATGAATTAACTGACCTGCAATAGTGGCTGTGGCGCTGTTAAGTGTACTTCTCTGAATTACGGAATTGTTGATTGGATAGGATAATGTTACCGTTTGTGCGTTGCCAATATTTGTCAGGAGGCATGCGCATATGAATATCCATTTTATGAAACTGTTCATTGTGAAAAAATTAATGTGCGGATGAATGATTTTAGGAAGCTGCATTTAGAGACCGTTAGTTTTCACGAAACCGGCAATGTCGATCAGCGGAATCTTGGAACCATAATGCTTGTTAAGCGCTTTGATTACCTCGTTAGCAATAATGGCCTGTCCGAGCGGCGTAGGATAAATACCGTCTGAGGAAAAGAAATTTCCATAAGCAGTCCCATCCACTGAAACACCGTCATCTGTTTTGTAGCCTCCCTGATGAATGCGTTGATATAGGTCAAAAAGATCAACTACGGCCAAATCTTTTTCTGCGGCATAATCCCTGATTTTCTGATTATAATAAGTGGCGGGGTCAGATTCATAAGTCTCGCCATAGTCTACGACCTCTATATCTTGGAAATTGGCCATGAAGTGGTCACCAGTAAATTTTTTGCAAAGCCCATCCAATTGCGGTGTGGGAATAATAGAGAATGGTTTAGAAGTATCAATAACTCCATCTCCTACACCGTTTCGATTGAAAGAAATATAGACACTTTTAAAATTTTTCATTGGATACCAGCTCATATATGGCAAATCTTGGTAACGAGGAATCGTAAAAATGACCCCTTTTTTTCCGTTCAAAAGATAGTTTATCGAATAGTCTTCGATCCTTCCCGTATTCATCACAGAGCCATTAAAAGAGTAATTCCACCTCCCGATATTTGGGGTCGTTCTAATTCCCTGCATCCACCGATCAAAGAACTCTTCAATAACTATAAAGTTATAAGGTACATCAGCCGGCATATGCCCCTCGAACCGCGACGCCAGCAGTGTAGTCAATGCACAGTTTTCGCAGCCCCAGCCTGGTACGTACCACTCAGTACCTCCCCAGTATAGCCCGTAGTTCGAGATCTTTCCCTGGTATTTTGGCATCGTCGCTGTCTTGCCCGGAACAACCGAAATAGTATTGTTCACCACCCGGTCCCATTGCGGATATTCGTCTGCCGTTTTAAGGTATACGTAATAACCGGTTCCATTAAAATGCTCCTTTTCAAACAGTGGCATTGCGAAGTTTTTGATGCCCATTTGGTGAGCGAGCAAATTGGTGTAGTTCGTTTGCTGACTTTCACGGGTAATGCCTCCATTCATGACACCGGCTGTGAGCCCGCCGCCGAATGCGACCATTTCCATTTCTTGTCCGGGTTTAAGAATTCTGCCGAAATCAGCTGTCGGAAGTGGCGCAGACAGCCATTCTTCGATTTTAAGCTTTGGCTGACGCTCGATATCGTCATGGATCATTTCGGGATATTGTCCCATCGGGTGAATGCGCATAAAAGGTCCGGCGGTTCTTGCCGAGTCTTGTGCGGTAGGAATGTAAACCGGTTCTTGCGGCTTAGGTTCCGGCCAACTGTTGGTGGGCTTGTTGCATGCAGTGAGTGCTAAAAGCAGCAGTAGTCTTTTCATTTTTAGTTTGTTAAAGTGAAATATATAAACACTGATCATCGATCCTGCTCATGAATGATGTAGATACTTTTAAAATGACGTTGAGTCCTGGAAGGCTTAACTATTGGTTTGATAAGGATGCGTAATAGTAGCACTTTTGATCGCTACTGATTTGAAGTACTACAAAGCAATGCGCGATTGGCCGGAAGCAACTATTTATCGGGTAGATATGTAGTCCTTGTCTCCTGGTACTTATCTGCGAAAAAACTATTTTCCCTCAACAGCCTTGGCAAAACCACAATGTCGATCAGCGGAATCTTGGAACCATAATGCTTGTTAAGCGCTTTGATTACCTCGTTAGCAATAATGGCCTGTCCTAGCGGCGTTGGATAAATACCGTCTGATGAGAAGAAATTTCCATAAGCAGTCCCATCCACTGAAACACCGTCATCTGTTTTGTACCCACCTTGATGAATGCGTTGATATAGGTCAAATAGATCCACCACAGCAAGGTCTTTCTCTGCCGCAAAGTCCCTGATCTTCTGGTTGTAGTAGAGTGCAGGATCGGACTGATGGCTTTCCGTGGCATCGATTACCTCAATGTCAGTTAAATTAGCCGAAAAGGTGCCGCCCGCAAACCTTTTGCAAAGATTATGTAGCCGGGCTGTTGGGATCAGCGAAAACGGCTTCGTAAAATCGATCACCTCATCTGCCACACCTTCGCGATCAAAGGTGATGTATGCGTTTTGAAATTTCTTCATCGAGTACCATTCCATGTAAGGTAAATCCTGATATCGCGGGATAGTAAAAATCACCCCTTTTTTACCATGCAGAACATAGTTGATTGAATAATCAGTAATTCTACCCGAGTTCATGATAGAGCCATTAAATGCTTCATCAAAACCTCCAATCTGCCTGGTCGTCCTAATTCCTTCCATCCAGCGATCAAAGAACTCTTCAATAACAATAAAGTTGTAAGGTAAATCAGTCGGTACGTGACCCTCTAACCGAGAAGCAAGCAGTGTAGTTAACGAGCAATTCTCGCAGCCCCAGCCGGGAACAAACCATTCAGTGCTTCCCCAGTAGAGCCCGTAATTTGAGATCTTTCCCTGGTATTTCGGCATTGTCGCTGTCTTGCCCGGAACAACCGAAATAGTATTGTTCACCACCCGGTCCCACTGCGGATATCCGTCTGTCGTGTTACGGTATACGTAATAGCCTGTTCCATTAAAGTGCTCTTTTTCGAACAGCGGCATTGCGAAGTTTTTGATACCCATTTGATGCGCGAGCAAGTTCGTGTAGTTGGTTTGCTGACTTTCACGGGTAATGCCGCCGTTCATGACACCGGCAGTCAGCCCGCCGCCAAATGCGACCATTTCCATTTGCTGTCCCGGTTTGAGAATCCGACCAAAATCGGCTGTCGGAAGTGGCGCAGACAGCCAGTCCTCAATTTTAAGCTTCGGCTGCCGCTCCAAATTGCTATGAATCATCTCCGGATATTGTCCCATCGGATGAATGCGCATAAATGGTCCGGCGGTTCTCGCAGAGTCTTCGGCGGTGGGGATGTACACCGGCTCTTGTGGTTTGGGGTCGGGCCAGCCGGGCGTAGGTTTGTTGCACGCAGTGAGGATGATTAAGAACAGCAGCTTCTTCATTATTTTAGTTTGTTAAAGTGAAATGAATAGACAAGGGTTACCTGTTCGCCAGGGATGGACGCGATCGATCGGAGGAGGATGTTGGCCCTCCGTTGCGATTATTAGCGAGATAAGTATGGCGCAATAATAGCTGGTTTGCTTTTGCAGATTATTACGCAAAAAGCAGCGATGTCCGAACTGCTATTATCGGTTATTGATCGGTCAGGCGGGCTGTTAAATACATTCACAAAACTTATTTAACGGTTTTCGATCGATCGCTATCCTTGTTAAATAGGAAGTTCATAACCTCTATCATGACCGCTGAATCACTAAATGCCCAATTACTCGGAATCTATCAAAAGTACACCGACTCCATTTATGCCGAGACCTGGGAAAATAATGTCTCCGCACCGTTGCTGATGCATGTTTTCGACGAATATTGCGCCATGGAGAACAAGATTCTCTTCGTGGGACAGGAGACGCACAGCTGGGGGCAAATGAACATGAGACCAAAACCGAAAGACTTGCTGGAAAAGTACCGGGAATTTAATCTAGGCAAGTCTGCAGATATGGTGATGGGAAGCCTTTCAGGTATTTGCGCAGCCCATTTTGGAATTTTAACCGAAGTGTCTTTTATCTAAGTAAATTTCCGTTGAATGGTTCTATTACCAAATAATACAAAGCTCTTCTCTCAATAAACAAGTTATTAGCATGATTAGGGAAATTGATATTAAACGATTTGGACTTTTTGACGAGTATGACTGGAATTCGACCATTGGCAAGACTGCATCGTTTCGGCGACTAAATATCATCTACGGCAGAAATTATTCTGGCAAAACTACTTTATCTAGAATTTTCAAGTGTATCGAAAATGGCTGCTTACACAAACATCATAAAGATGCAGTATTTTCAATTACATTGGATAGTGGTCAGTTGATTGATCAGTCTAACTTCGACATTATAGATAAAGCAATAAAAATTCGCGTCTATAACACTGACTTTGTCAAAGAAAATCTAAGTTGGATTCACAATGACGAAGAGGGTACTATCGAGCCGTTTACAATTCTTGGTGCGTCTAACGTTGAGCTGGACAAACAAATTCAGGAGATTGAGATTGTCTTGGGAATCTGGAGGACGGAAATGGACTGCTTGCGGCTTACAAGGTAAAGGAAGATTCGTTCGCGGAAATTGCCGCAGAATGCCGCAAGAAAGAAACAGAAATGGAAGAACAGTTGAGGAAAAAGGCAAATGATGATATTAAACTAAATCTGAATCTTTTTATTGCTACATCAACTAAAAGAAACTATTCGATCAACGACTTAAAAAGCGATATAGCTACAATCGAATCTGATATTGCATCATTTATTGTCGATGATGATTCTAGAAATGAATTAAGTTTGCTTTTGAAAGAAGTTCAGCTGGCAGATATAGTACCAATACAAGAGAGTAAACCAAATTTCTCCAAATTTTACGATGAAACTCGTGACATTATCAGGAAAAAAATCAAACCTAGTGTGCCAATCACCGATTTGGTGAATGATAGCTTGTTACAAGAGTGGGTTCGGCAGGGGATAGAAAAGCATAAAGGACTAAGAGCAAATTGCGCATTTTGTGGAAATCCTATTAACAAACAACTTTGGGCCAAACTCGATGCTCATTTTAGTCAAGAGTCAGAAGCTCTTAGAGAGGCAATAGTTAGACAGGTTAAGATATTAGAATCTGCGAAAGAACGGCTTCAAGGCTTCATTCAGTTAGACCAACGTCAATTTTACGGCTCTTTACAATCAGAATTTAACACAATACTTGGAACATGGACGGGTCAAGTGACACAATATCTAGCAAATATTGAGATTTTGATATTTCGTTTAAAGGAGAGGGAAAGGGACATATTCACCGAAGGAGATTTGCTTAGAATTGAAGATCTATCGGACGACTTGCTTGATACAATTAAGGCCTTTAACCGACTTATTGGTGCTCATGCAAATAAAACAAAGACATTAAGTGCAGATCAAGAAAAAATACGTTTGCAGCTTAGGTTGAATGAAGTTGCCAATTTTGTTATTTCGAGCGATTATAAAGTTCGCCTGGAAGCCTTGTCGCTACAAAGGAGCATAGTTGAAGCTAATAGAGCTGAACTACGTGAGAGAAAGGATGTGATAGATCAGTTATTCGAGCAAAAAGCAGGCTTAGAGTTAAAAGCTAAGGATGAGGGGAAAGGTGCCGAACTGATAAATAAGCACTTGAAGCATTTTTTTGGGCATGCCGATCTGCGATTAAGACCGGAAGGAGATGCGCCAACAATGAAATTTGTCATTGAGAGAGATGGCAATAGGGCAAACAACCTAAGTGAAGGTGAATGTAGCTTAATCTCGTTTTGCTATTTCATAGCGAAAATAGAAGATGAATTAAAAGGCAATCTGGCTGAGAATGGGTTGATTGTCTATATTGATGATCCTATTTCAAGCCTCGACAGTAATCATATCTTTTTTATGTTTAGTTTGATAGAAAATATCATTGCCAAACCGCTCCTTTTTAGTCAACTTTTTATATCCACGCATAATCTCGATTTTCTTAAATATTTGAAGAGATTAACTATACCTAAATATAAAGTAGCGACAGATAGTAAGCCAAAACCGGATGTCAACTATTTTATTGTAGAGAGAGCTAGCAAAAGCAGCTCGAAGTTGAAAATTGCTCCCGACTACTTACGAAACTATACCACGGAATTTAATTATTTATTTAAGCAAATCTACCTTTGTTCAAGATCGAGCCCTGAATACATTGAAGACGAGCTTCAATATAGCTTTGGAAACAATATGCGTAAATTTTTAGAGTCATATCTGTTTTATAAATATCCAAGTCACAAACTAACAAATGATCAACGCATTGAAAAGTTTTTTCAAAATGATCATGTTGCTTTTAGCTTAGTTAACCGGGTGACAAACGAGTATTCTCATTTGGAAAATAGGTTTGACAGGAGTCTTGAACCTGTTGACGTAGAATCTATGAATCAAATTGCAGTTTATGTTATTGAAAGGATGAAGGAGGCAGACCCTGATCAATATGATGCACTTGTTGAAAGCATCCAATAAGCCTTAAGGGAACCGTTAAAAAATTCCCGTTCTTTTTGTTTGCATCCCAACAGTTTTCTCCCGAATATGCAGCTTCCCAAAACAAGTAAATTTTATGAAAAAGCTAGTTGACATTGCCCTGTTATGGTGTGAGGACCGCGAAAGCGCCTCGAGTGTGATTTACTTACACTGGGACACCTGAAGACAGGGCATTTTTTATTCATCCCAAAACAAGTAAGGTAATGTACAACAAACCAAACTCCCCCGAGTCTGAGGACTCTACGTGTATGGCCTACGGTGAAAAGGTCAAAGAGTTGCTGAGTGCCAGCTCGCCCGACACCTGGTGTGATCATTTATGGGCATTGTATGGCGGCTACATCATCGCACAGCGAGAACTGGGTTACTCGCCCGACGCGCCGAATGTCTACTGGTCATTTCATGATCTGCTGTTTTTCTTTCAGGGGTTGGCCCTTCGACAGGCTCAGGGTGACAAAGTACGGGGGTAGGTACCGGACGAACTTAGTGTTCGGTGTGTAAAAGTCTACAAACTCACGTTCCTTTATTACGATTTATAAGAATCTGTTAGCTACTGAAAAATGAGAAAACTAGTTCTTTACATTGCTACGAGCGTCGACGGCTACATTGCTGCGCCGGGCGACGACCTTGGGTTTTTGGCGAAGGTGGAAAAGGAGGGAGAGGATTATGGTTACCGGGAGTTTATTGCCGAAGTGGATACGGTGATCGTCGGCCGGCGAACTTACGATTGGGTAATGCAGCATGTGCCGGAGTTTAGCCACGCGGACAAAGAATCATATATCATTACAAGAACGCCGCAGGAAAGTATCGGCAACACGCATTTTTATACCGGCGACATTGGCGAGTTAGTCGCGACATTGAAGGCAAAAGAAGGCAAAACGATCTTCTGCGACGGCGGCGCCGAAGTAGTACACCAGCTTTTGACGCGCGGCCTGATTGATGAATTTGTTATTTCCATTATTCCCGTGTTTGTGGGAGATGGAATCCGGCTTTTCAAGGATGGTCGGCCAGGTGCGGATTTGAAGCTGGTTGAGGCCAAGAGTTTTGATTCCGGCCTGGTGCAGCTGCGATATAGACGGGATTAGCAGGATTATATAAACATAACATGATAGAAACCATCAAGGAAAGCCTCTGGCAACAATTCGGAGCGGGTATTAATACGCTGGGAAATGCGATTGAGCGTTGTCCCGCAGATCTGTGGGAGACTAAAAAGCGGTTTTTCTACATCTCTTACCACGCGTTGATCCTTGCAGATTATTACCTGACTATTCCCGCCCCGGAAGAATTTCACTCCGTACTTCCTTTCTCCTTTACCGAACCGGACGAGATCCCCGACGGTGTTGTGGGAGATATGGTGCCCGATATGCATTATACGCAGCCTGAAATGCTGGCATATGTTGAGGATGTCCGGGCGAAGCTGAGGAAAGTGATTTTTGGTCTGACCGAAGAAAAAGTAAGCGAGCGCTGGATAGAGCCGAGCGGCGATATGGATTATTCCGTTTTGGAAATTTTGCTCTACAATTTAAGACACGTGCAGCATCACGCCGCGCAGCTGAATTTGTTATTGAGGCAGGAGCGGAATATGCGTTCGGAATGGGTTTTCCGAGTTGACGATTAACATACAGGTAAAGTTCGGGCTGTGCCGGGCATATTCTACCTAAACAATATCGCCAGCAATAACCCTGTAGGGTTTGGCTTTGACCATTCGAATGTTGTTAAATTCCTCAATGACCAACGTGTCACTAGCCGGAATAATACCGCGCTTGATCCAGTTGCTTACGGTTTCCGTGTTCTTGATCCCGAAGCGATTGCAATACTCTTTAATTGTGACCCATTCGCTTAAATCAAGCACTTTTCCCTGTCTAACAAGTATTTCACGACCTTCTGATATCGCCTGATCTGCTTTCTGCATCAAGCCTTGCAGTCGCATTTGAAATTCTTCTTTTGTCTCCATAATACTAACCCGATAAAACTAATGAAATACTCCCGTTTCACTGGACAGCCAGCGGTTACAATTAAGTTTAATTAGGATGCTCTGGCGTTGGTTTCAAAAAATAGATCATTTGGAATATACCCGGTTCCGGTGTGTTTACGTCGACGGTTGTAAAATTCTACATATGCCTTTATTCCCCGATACAGATCCATCCCACCATTCGGAGGGTTTAAATACACATATTCCTGTTTGAGTGATCTCCAAAATCGTTCGATAAAGACATTGTCTAGTGCCCTTCCTTTTCCGTCCATGGAAATCTGTATCCCCTTCTCCAACAAAGGGTGAATAAAGCCCGGGCTTGTAAATTGACTACCTTGATCGGTATTAAATAT
>NZ_JNJB01000032.1 GCF_000701505.1 Dyadobacter crusticola DSM 16708
GACCTGCATAAGCCGATAGATCTGGCTTAGCGCCTGCTCATACTGTTCGTTATTTTTAATTGGAGTTGCCATATCCTATGTTCTTTGCATCAATCTTATCGTAGGCTTCATGCGGCCCGAACCAAACAATAAAAACGATCTTTAACCTGAACTCTATATCTACAATCAGCCGGTATGTATTGCCGTGTATATTGAAAACAACGCGTTTGCTGCTCAAAATTGAAGCATCACGGTACTGTTCCTTTAACTCATTTGGAGATGTCCATTCAGCCAGTTCCGCTTCTTCATGCCAGGCTAGCAGGGATTGCTTTGCTTTTGGATAACTTTCCCAATAGTGTCTTAATGTTTTTACCGCTATTACCCGCATGCCGGATTATAAAGATATAAAAATTGTTACCAATTTGGTTACAGGTGTTTATTTAAACTCCAACAGTATCCCCTTCGTCAGTAACAATTTTGTCTTCAATGTAACTAACAATCAAAGAGGCAATATCAATTCCACTGATTTCTTCAATTCCACGCAATCCCGGGGATGAATTTACTTCCATGACCAGCGGGCCCCTTTCGGATTGTAACATATCTACTCCTGCAATCTTTACTCCGAGTGCTTTTGCCGCTGCTACCGCGGTATGTTCTTCTTCGGGTGTTAATTCAACCAGGCTACCCTGGCCGCCACGGTGCAGATTGCTGCGGAAATCTCCATCGGCACCTTGTCTCCGCATTGCTGCGATCACTTTATTGCCAATGACAAATGCGCGAATATCTGCTCCTTTCGATTCTGCAATGTACTCCTGAATCAAAAAATTAGCCCGTAAGCCGTAAAATGCTTCAATCGTAGACTTCGCTGCTTTGATAGTCTCCGCCAGTACCACACCTACTCCCTGCGTTCCTTCCAGTAATTTTATGACAACCGGCGGTCCGCCAACCATGTGGATCAGTTCATTAACCTGGGAAGGATTTTTTGCAAAAACAGTCTTCGGAATGCCGATACCCGCTTTGGCCAAAACCTGCATACTTCTGAGCTTGTCCCTGGAACGTAAAATGGCCTGCGATTTAACAGTAGTAAAGATTTTCATTAGTTCCAGCTGGCGCACCACTGCGCAGCCAAATGCGCTCACCGAAGTTCCGATCCGTGGAATAGCTGCGTCAATCTCTGGGACGGGTTTTCCTTTATATATAATGGAAGGCTTTCCGCCTTCGATCATCACAAAGCATTTAACATGGTCAATGACAATTGCTTCATGACCTTTCTGTTTGATTGCCTCCACCAAACGTCGCGTCGAATAAAGGTCTGCATTGGTGGATAATACGGCGATTTTCATAAAAGATATTTGAATATTAGCTGTGATGACGAGGGCTCTGGCTGTCGGGTTTTAAACGGTCAGGAGCATTTGAATGCCTTGACGCAGACAGGTTCTTCTGGGAAACATCAATGATAAAACGGTTTTTCAGAAGTTTTCGGCCGAGTAGGATTGGATACTGCATTTTCTTCCTGTTCGCCAGTGAAAATTCTGTCCGAATTTTTTTACCAAAAATCCGGATTCCGGTTTTGATCACATACCGTTTTTCCTCTTTGCCTGAGGAATTTCTGACAATGGTCTCTTTGTAATCGTCCACGATGTAGGATTGTTGCGGCGCGCCTTTCTTTTTATCCAGATAAAATTGAAGGCGGGTTTGATCTCCATCCCTGAGAAGCTTTACGCGGGAGCAATGGATTGCGGAGGTAGTAGCGCCCGAATCAATACGGACTGGGACATTGAACCAGCCTAAATCAGGCAAGTCTACGATATCGGTAGCGCCGATGAGCTGCACTTTCCCTTTCATTTGCGTTCGAAAAAATGGGCAATGGTGAGTGAAAGATCGAGAAATACCATCTTGGCGCGCACATTGCGTTCAATGTGGTAATGCGCTGTATTCACTTCTTCGATCATTCTTTCAAGCGAGTCAAAATTAACCGTTTTGGAAAAGTTTTGGACAAATGTCAGTTCCTCCTGCGGTACGCGCAACAAGTCGCCCGCTCCGTGACTCCAGATCAGCATATCACGAAAAAGCCGCAATGCATATTCCAGCAAGCCTTTTTGCCTTTCTTTGTTCATCACATCATACCCATCGGCGAGTTTAACCAGGTGCGACACGTCATATCGGTAACAGGAGCGCATCCAGCCTGCAAACCAGCCCGACCGGTCATCTTCATCTTCCTGGACCAATTTCAATGCTTCGGACAGATTTCCGTCTGACAGGTAAGCCGCCTGGTTGATAGCAGCTTCATTTGCATTGTGGCGTTTCAGGTAGCTTCTTACTTCCTCGTCCGAAAAGACCGGAATGGTAATACGCTGTGTTCTTGAAATAATGGTAGTCAGTAACTTATCTGATTGGTCACTTACAAGCAGGAAAAGTGTTTTTTCAGGAGGTTCTTCAAGAATTTTTAGGAGTGCGTTAGAAGATGCCGCATTCATAATATCCGGTTTCCAGATCAGTAGGATCTTGTATTCACCTTCGTATGATTTCACAGAAAGCTTCCGCAAAATTACTCTCGCTTCTTCTACTGAAATATTGCCTTGCTTATTATCGGCGCCAATTTCATCCAGCCAATCCGGAAGCAGCCGATATGGATTTTCAATCAGGAATCTGCGCCAAAGCGGGAGAAATGCTTCACTGGTTTTTCCATCAACTTTCTTTGAGGTAGCAGTCGGAAAAATGAAGTGCATATCCGGATGAATTAGCTTTTCCATTTTTGCACAGGACGCGCATTTGCCGCAGGCATCTTCTTCCTGTTTGTCTTCGCAATTGATGTAAGTAGCAAAAGCTAGTGCCATGGAAAGCCCGGCACCTCCCTGCGGATAGTCAAACAGCTGTGCGTGAGCCAAATGGCTGTTCTTTACCGAGCGCATCAGCGTGGATTTTATTGCTTCAAGCCCGGGGATATCTTTAAAAAGCACAGTATTCGAATTTAATCTTTTTCAATGGCAGCCTTATCAATAGACGCGCTGGCTTTTGGTTTGTTCAAAAACGGCTTTCAGGATCGCTTCGTCTTTCTCGTCAAAAGTAATATTTCGCCTGCTCACTGTATCGGAGGCTACTGCCAGGGCTTTTTGCAAACGATATTCGCAAAAACCTTCCGCGGTCCCGCCCCAGGAAAAGGAGGGAACGTGCTTCTGCTGAAAACCGCCACCAAATACATTGACACTCACGCCCACGACAGTTCCGGTATTGAACATGGTAGATATACCCGCCTTTGAATAGTCTCCCATGATCAGGCCACAGTTCTGCAGACCGGTATTTTCAAGCTGATTTGTTGCATAGCTGTGAAGTTTTACAGCGCTGTGGTCATTTTTTAGATTCGAATTATTGGTATTTGCGCCGAGGTTACACCATTCTCCGAGTACCGAATTGCCGAGGTAACCATCGTGGCCTTTATTACTATATCCAAAAAGAATGCTGTTGCTCACTTCACCGCCAGCTTTACAAAATGGCCCGACTGTGGTATTCGGCCGTATTTTGGTTCCCTGAGCAAGCACAGAACCTTCGCAGATCGCAAACGGGCCTTGAATGGTAGAGCCTTCCTGTATCAATGCATTTTTACCAATATATATAGGGCCATTTTCTGCATTCAGAATAGCTGCTTTTATTACTGCTCCTTTCTCAATAAATACCTGTGAAGGATTATAAGTATTTGTAAAAGGATCGGTAATCGGCTCTGAAATCCTGTCAGAAGTAATTCTTTCAAAATCAGCTTTGAGCTGTGCCGCGTTGAAGGCGAATATATCCCAAACCTGCCGGATCAAAATAAATGGATCGGTGTAGGCCACCGGAGTGAGCTCATCGACGCCAGGCGCCGGCTCCCACGGGCTGTCTGTTCTGGCGATAAGTACTTCGTTGTTCCGTGAAGTAAGTACCGAATTGACGGCGAGTTTATTTGCTGCTTCAACTAGCAGATGATCCGGGCAAAGTCCGCCATTGATATACCAGTTATCATTGGATATATGTGATGCGAACTTAGCTTGTAAGTATTTTTCGGTTTGATATGATACAGGTGAATGCAGTGTTCGTTCCCACTTTTCAGCGATTGTTTCAATACCGCAGCGGATTGCTGCAACCGGCCTGGTGAATGTAAGTGGTAAGAGCTGCTTACGAAGAATGGGATCGTCAAATAGGATTACAGCGGGCATATTAGTTCAGTATGTGTTGCCAAAGTTCGCGCATTTTATCGGTTAGGACAAAAAAAGAAGCAGCCTCCTGAACATTTGCCAGGAGACTGCTTTCATTAATATGTATCGGTTACGAAGCTTGTTGTGACTAAGCTTCTTTCTGTCCGTAACGTTTTCTAAACTTGTCAACACGTCCGGCTGTATCAACCAGAACATTTTTACCAGTATAGAATGGGTGTGACTGAGAAGAAACCTCCACTTTGTAAACAGGGTAGGTTTTACCGTCTTCCCAAGTGATGTTTTCGTTAGTCTCGATCGTAGAACGGGTAATAAATTTGAAATCGCTCGACAAATCCCAGAAAACTACGTCTCTATAATTGGGATGAATATCTTTTTTCATTGGTATATGGTATTATTTGTTTCGATACAATTCTCAAAAAGGATTGCAAAAGTATAAAATCTAAATTTTCAAACCAAGCTTTAAAACTGTATCTTTTTTAATATTAGTATCATAGCGCGCAGTGCCGCACCTATACCTCACTGAGTTGCTGTTTCAAAACCTCAATTCCGCGCTTTGCTTCTTTATCGAAGTCGGTATAAGTGAAGCATTCAATGGAAAGCCCGCCCTTATAATTGATCTTTTTCAATGCGCTCAGGTAAGGTCTGAAATCATCACCTTTTACACCCGGCGGGGTGCGGTTTTCTTTTTCTGCAATGTGGCAATGCACAATGTGTTTACCATATTTCACGATCTCGGTTGCGGGTTCGTCTTCCTTGAGCATGTGAAAAATATCGCACAACAGCTTCACTCTCGGGCTTTTCACTGCATCAACAATCTCTACTCCTTCTGCCAGGCTGTTGATAAAGTTCGTCTCGCCGCGGTTCAGCGGCTCCACAGCGATGGTCACGCCATATTTTTCGGCCAGTGGGGCCATTCTTTTTGTCAGATCGATGTGCTGCGCTTTTGCAGTGGCTCTGTCGAATCCTTCCGGTATAATCCGCGAGCCGCCGCTTCCAAACACTACATATTGAGAGCCGCATTCTTTGGCACGTTTTAAAACGAGGTCGGTTCGCTGCAAAATGGCTTCGTGATTAGCTTCCGGGCCCAATGTTTTTAATGCAGCCGGAAGCAGGATCACATAGGACTTGATGGGGAAGTTATCGTGTTTTAGCTTTTGGAGGTTCTTTTCATATTGTTCATCTCCATCAGCAGGAATCAAAAACCCTGCAACCGACTCCTCTATATATGTACAACCTGATTCTCTTAGAAAATTGGCTTTATCGTAAGCAGCATAAACCCCCAGTGGAATCGTGTAATTCGGCTTCAATGGAAGCTGCGCTAATACTTCATGCGCATTGGCTCCAATGGCCAGTCCAGCGATGATACCTGAAGACCTTTTTAAAAAGGCTCTTCTCGCTTCATTCTCAATTTTGTCTACCATGTTTCGGTTAAGGTTGGATAGTTTCTTGTTGTACTTTTTTGAATAAAATTTGTTGGCAAAAAAATAAAAAGTTTACAAATTTAAATTCTATGAAGAGAGTTTGTAAAATGTAACATGTTCATTCACAGTGCCATTTAGAAATTGATGAAAACTTTACAGGTGTATCTGTGAAAAAAAGTTTACAAATTTTTCTGTTCAGAAATAATTAGAAAAATTTTTTCCAGAACTGTTTCCTGGTGTGTCAGGCTAAATGACTAGTTATAAGTTTCTTAACAATTTGGTAATTTGTACTCTGCTCAGACGGCCCGGTTTTGGCTTGAAAGTGTGGTTGTGAATACGCTCAAATTAATGTTATTTCAGGAGATTTTTAGATATCAAGTTCAAGCAATTTATCCAGAATATACATTACTAACTTCCTAAAAAACAAGCTATTATATGTCTATGTATGTAATAAAGCGTGACGGTCGCCGCGAATCCGTAAAATTCGACAAGGTGACGGCCCGCATTGAGAAACTAAGCTACGGCTTGGACACCAAGTACATCCAGCCTGTTGAGGTTGCGAAAAAGGTAGTGTCCGGTATTTATGATGGCGTAACCACCGCCGAGCTGGACAACCTGGCTGCGGAAACTGCCGCCTCGATGACTACGAAGCACCCTGATTATGCGATCCTGGCTGCGCGTGTAGCGATCTCAAACCTTCATAAGAATACATTGAAGTCATTTTCGGCTACAATGAAACGCTTATATACATATATAGACTCTAAAACTGGCGAGAATGCATCCCTTATTTCTAAGGAGGTATACGAAGTA
Organism: Dyadobacter crusticola DSM 16708; assembly: GCF_000701505.1. Classification (GTDB taxonomy): domain Bacteria; phylum Bacteroidota; class Bacteroidia; order Cytophagales; family Spirosomataceae; genus Dyadobacter; species Dyadobacter crusticola. The sequence continues at coordinate 6,401 of NZ_JNJB01000032.1, forward strand.
ATCCGTCAGAATGCTTCTCTTTTTGATTCTACTATTATATATGACCGCGACTATGCCTATGATTATTTCGGCTATAAAACCCTCGAAAAATCGTATTTACTGAAAGTTGACGGAAAAATTGTAGAGCGTCCGCAGCACATGTTGATGCGTGTAGCAGTGGGAATTCACCAGGAGGATATCCAGGCGGCGATTGAAACCTATCACCTGCTTTCAGAAAAATGGTTTACGCATGCCACTCCAACCTTATTTAATGCAGGAACACCAAAGCCGCAGATGTCGTCTTGTTTCCTGTTGACAATGAAAGAAGACAGTATCAGCGGCATTTACGATACACTTAAAAATTGCGCGTTGATCTCCCAGTCTGCGGGAGGCATTGGATTGAGCATTCACGATGTACGTGCAACAGGCTCTTATATTAAAGGAACCAATGGGCAGTCCAATGGAATCGTACCAATGCTCCGCGTTTTTAATGACACGGCTAGATATGTTGATCAGGGCGGCGGTAAGCGTAAAGGTTCTTTTGCTATATATATGGAACCCTGGCATGCAGATATCTTTGATTTTCTGGATTTGAAGAAAAATCACGGAAAAGAAGAGCAGCGTGCAAGAGATCTTTTCTACGCACTCTGGATCCCGGATTTGTTTATGAAGCGGGTAGAAGCAAATGATACCTGGTCATTGTTTGATCCACACGAATGCCCTGGACTTTCGGATACGCACAGTGAAGAGTTTGAAAAGTTATATGAGCGATATGAATTAGAGGGAAAGGCGCGGAAGACGATTAAGGCTCAGGATTTGTGGTTTGCGATTATGGAGTCGCAGATAGAGACAGGTACACCTTATATGTTGTACAAAGACCACGCGAATAGCAAATCAAACCAGAAAAACCTGGGTACCATCAAGTCTTCAAACCTTTGTACTGAAATTATCGAGTACACAGCTCCTGATGAAGTAGCGGTTTGTAACCTGGCTTCCATTGCATTGCCAAAGTTTGTTGAGCAGGGTGCAGATGGCTTTATGCGCTTTGATCACAATAAGCTATATGAAATCACCAAGGTGATCACGCGCAATCTTAACAAGATCATCGACCTCAATTACTATCCTGTTCCTGAAGCAGAAAAAAGTAACAAGCGGCACAGACCAATTGGTATCGGTGTTCAAGGTTTAGCAGATGCATTTTGTATGATGCGTATGCCTTTCGATTCGGATGAAGCACGCCAGTTGAACAAAGAGATTTTCGAAACCATTTATTACGGATCAATGGAGGCTTCAATGGAGCTTGCGATTAAGAACGGTCCATACGAAACCTGGGAAGGAAGTCCGATCTCTAAAGGTATCTTCCAGTTTGATATGTGGAATGTAACGCCGGAAAGCAATCGTTGGGATTGGGAGAAATTGCGGAAGGAAGTAGTTAAGCACGGTGTCCGTAATTCGCTGCTGCTTGCGCCAATGCCAACTGCATCTACCAGCCAAATTTTGGGGAACAATGAATGCTTCGAACCGTTTACTTCCAACATTTATGTAAGAAGGGTTTTGTCGGGCGAGTTCGTTGTAGTTAATAAGTACCTGCTTAAAGATCTTGTTCGCCTGAACCTTTGGAATGAAGAAATGAAGAATAACCTTGTTCGGGCAAGCGGGTCGGTCCAGGCTATTCCGAACATTCCTCAGAACATCAAAGATCTTTATAAGACAGCCTGGGAAATTAAGCAGCGCAGCCTGCTGGATATGTCTGCCGATCGCGGAGCTTATATCTGCCAGTCTCAGTCGCTGAATATCTTTATGGAGGAAGCTAATTTCGGCAAGTTGACGTCAATGCATTTTTATGCCTGGAAAAAAGGACTTAAAACGGGGATGTACTACTTGCGTACACGTGCAGCATCGGATCCTGTTCAGTTCACGGTCAGCAAACAAGCAGAAGTGTTGCTGGAGCCTGCGACGGCTGTAGTTACTGAGAAGGAATTAAATTATGTTCAATATGCGGAGGAGCATACCAAGCCGGTAATGCCGAGGGACAATCGTTCTGATATGCAATGCTCATTGGATGATCCGGAAGGTTGTGAGGCTTGTGGTTCATAATTGCAAAAGAGTTTAAAGGCGGCTCCTGTACTATATGGGAGCCGCTTTTCGTTTCAAGGGTCTGGCCTTTCTAATATAGTATGGAAGTTTACCTGGAAAAAGTGATACTTTTATGAACAGAATTTGTGGTGATGTAAATGGGGTGAAAAAACCTTTAAATTATTTTCGGAACGGATAGAATTCATTTTCAGGGGTTTGCTGTTTTAGTGGAAAAAAGTTTGGAAAATATTTTGGCTTTGGTGTTGCATATAAAAAAATAAGGCTGCACTTTTGCACTCCCAATCGGGAACAACGGTAGCGCAGACGGCGAAACCACTAGTTCTGAGGAAACTTGGAGCAACGTTCTTTGACATGATGAAGAGAGCAAAAAGATAGGTTCGTTAGAAACATTGATGGCTTAGGCCATCGGAAATAATTTACAATGGAGAGTTTGATCCTGGCTCAGGATGAACGCTAGCGGCAGGCTTAATACATGCAAGGCGAAGGGGCAGCAATGTCACTGTCGTACGGGTGCGTAACGCGTATGCAACCTACCTTTTACTGGGGGATAGCCCGGGGAAACCCGGATTAATACCGCATACTACATTAAGGCCACCTGGTTTAAATGTGAAAGATTTATTGGTAAAAGATGGGCATGCGTTCGATTAGCTAGTTGGCAGGGTAACGGCCTACCAAGG
>NZ_JNJB01000033.1 GCF_000701505.1 Dyadobacter crusticola DSM 16708
CGCTTCCAGCTTTCTACTTGAATAAATATTGCTCATATAGCCAAATACGAGCACTTTTAACAGCATCTGGGGATGGTAACTTGCCGGACCGGTCAGGTAGTAGGCGGCATTGAGCGGCTCTAAATTGATCTTATTGATCACATCGTTGACCACCCGGACAACGTGCCCTTTGGGGACAAGATCTTCTAAACTTGGAGGAAGCAGCATCAACTGATGCTGGTGATAAGGCTTGAAATTAGGCTGTCGGCGACCCATTTTTCTTTGGTTTGCTTATAACTAAAGATAATCAATCCAGAAAAATTACCCAAACCTCTAAAATGAAAAAAGACTGCCTCATTTGAGACAGCCTCTTCTTTTTATTTATTAACAAATACTACGGCCCGAACGCTATCTAACCTTTACTCCGATTATAATCCCGGTTGCCCAAACCTGCTTTGTCAGCACAATGTCATTTCTGCTGTCGAGATATTCAATCAGATTACGGGCTTTTATGTCGTGACCTTCCGGCCAGTTGGGCTGGGGAAGCATGTCGTCGATAATGTAAAATCCACCTGGATTGAGCATGTCAAGTACTTCGTCCAAAAGCAGGTACTTACCATGCCAGGTATCAGCGAAAATGTAATCGTATTTCTCCTCCTTGTGCGCTTCAATCCACGCTGCGCCATCGGTTAATACCAACGAGAGACGCGGATCGGCGCCCAGAAAGTGATCGGCTATTTTCAGGAACTTATCCTCATTATCAATGGAAACGAGACTGGAATTCGCATCCATTCCGTCGAGTATCCAGCAGGTCGATAACCCTGTCCCTGTACCTAGTTCGAGGAATTTACCGCCAGGTTTCGACGCAGCCAGTGTTTTCAGCAACGAGCAGGTATGTATGTCCGAGGCCATCGTGAAACCCGATTCTTTTGTCTGCTCATCAATGGCGACATAAGTTTTTGGAATAGGTTGAACAATTTCTTCCGTCATGTGAAATGGTGTGATTGGTGGATACTGACGTGAAAATAGTCCGCAGCCCTTCAGAATCAAATAGTTGCTGCATCCTGCATGTATGTTGTAACCGGTTAATAAGAAAGTTGGTCAATAAAGTTGTCAGCAGATTCTGTCCGGATTCAAATTCTTTACTTTTAACGCGGCATTCGCCACTCTCAACTAAATCATTCAACGTTCCACCTACAATCATTTCTTATGAAAAGACGATTCCTGCCTTCAATTCTTGCATCCCTGCTTCTTTTTGCCGCTGTAATTGCATGTACAGACCACGTTGTACCTATTCCTGAGCCAACTGAGCTTACTGCATCCAACCTGTTTTCCGGCTTACGTGCGCCGATCGGAATGGATAAAGATAACAGAGGTAATCTCTGGGTTTCAGAGATCGGTACCGGTAACAATGACGGTGCAGTTGTAATGATCACCCCGGATGGTACCAAGACTACATTTGCCAGCGGGTTTACCTCAGTAATGGGTCCCGAGGGCGGAGCGGAAGGTATCAGCCACGTAATGTTCCACGACAGCAAGCTATATATACTGCATGGGATCGACGGTAAACTTTACATCGCAGATGTATCGAATTTCAATGCCGGCGATGCACAAAAGTCTATTTCTGACCTGATTGTTCACGAATACGGCAATCAAATCAGGGCATTGGGATTGACTACGCCTGTCAACTCTAACCTGTACTCCATGACCGTAGGTCCTGATGGCAACATCTATATGGCTGACGCTGGGGCTAACGCAATTTTCAAAAGAGACAATAACACCGGAGCGATCAGCCTTTTTGCAGTACTTCCTAAGGTAGGCACAGCACCGATCGTAGATGCCGTACCAACCGGAATTGTTTTCGACGGAAGTAAATTCCTGATCAGCACGCTTTCAGGCGGACCATTTGTTCCGGGCAGCGCGAAGATCTTCGCTGTGGATATGAGCGGCCACGTTAGCATTTACAAAGATGGCTTTACTACATTGACGCACATCACACTGACTGCCAACAACAAGCCGCTTGTTGTGAAACTTGCAGACTTCGCAGGAGGCTTCACGCCATTCACAGGAGCTGTCCTGAACGAAGACGGAAAGGTATTGCTTGGGGGCTTGATGATGCCGACGGACATTAAACGCACAGGTGATCGCGAGTTTTATGTGATCAGCATGCCGCTGGGTACCATTCAAAAACTGACTTACTAAACATCAGCAAACAAGAAAAATCGCCGCTCCTAACCGGGGCGGCGATTTTTTTATGCTTAATCCGGAATGCCGGGCTACCGCACTTCTTTTGGATTAACAACCTGCTTGGGCGCATCTTCGGGCATTTTGTCGCCGAGTAGCTTGCCCCAGGGTTTCAGTTCCTCGATGCGGTCGAAAATAATTTTCAATACAGCGACAAACGGAATCGAGAGGAACATCCCACTGACTCCCCATAGTGTACCTCCAAGCAGCACAATGAGAATGGATATCAATGCATTAACTGACACTTTGGAAGATACAATCCGCGGTACAATGATGTTGTTGTCAGCAAATTGGATGAGCGAGTAAGCGCCCACGATCAACAGCGGCGTAGTGATCCCGTCTTTGGTAATAAATGAAATCAGTACCGGAAGAATAATCGCGATTAATCCTCCTATATACGGGATCAGGTTCAGTATTGCGCCGATCACGCCGAGCAGCAAGCCATACTTAACTCCCAGAATAAGCAATGCAGCAGAATTCAATGCGGCTATAATGGAAGTCTCGATCATCAGGCCGACGATATAGCTCTGTACAGCACCTTTCGTCTCCTGCAAAATCTCAGCGACTTGCTCTGAATTATTTTCATCAAAAACTTCGAAAATAAAATTGAGGATCAGCGGCTTGTAGTAAAGAAGAAGGAAAATATAAAGTGGGATAAGTACAAAGAAGCTCAAAATGCCGAATACCGTATTCAACGTTTTCCCCACATAGGTTTTCCCACTGTTCATCGCTTCGTCCAATGCGTCGTTAACCATACTGGTCTGCTTCTCATTAGACACATTAAATTTGACCGAGAGCCAGGATTGTAGTTCGTGAATTAGTGACGCTGCCTTCGTTTTAAGCTGCGGAAGCATTTCACCAAACTGAGCGATCTGCGAAGAAAGGAAAAATGCAATTCCCGCAACAACGAGAACTGCGAGGAGAATCGTAAGTACAATCGCAAGTATCTTGTTGATATTCCATTTTTGAAACCGATTGTAAAGCGGATTGAGCAAAATGGCGATCAGCCCGGCGAAAGCGAAAGGCACAATGATATCCTGCAAAAGATGCATGAAATAGAAAAGCAGGTAAAGCCCGATGAAAACCATCGGCGCCTGTATGTAGAATGGATATTTCCGCTCTACGGGGAAAATTTGAGGCTGAGATGCGTCATTATCGTCAGGCTTCTTGGAGAAAAATCCCATATAAATGGTTGTCGATTAAAGTTGATTAGCTGCGGCCTTCATAGTCAGCAACATCCTGATCGGAAATCTCGACGATAGAAATTACCTCTCCTTTCACCTGCTCCGGTCCTCCCCTGTTCACAACGTTCGTAATATACGACTGACTTGGAAAAGTATCATTCTGAATAATGTGCCGCTCGAAAGTCAATATATTTTCCTCAGAAGTCGAAGCGATGGTAATCATGAAATTGCGCATGGTTTTGTGTTTTGGTGACAGATGCTAAACGTATAATAAGTATGCCGGGCTGGCATTATTGTTGAGCAAAGCTATGGAACACAAACTGCTGCACTATGCCGGAAGGTCCGTCTATTATTATTTTGAGAGAAAAGATTGAAACGCTCAATCTGAAAGGAAAAACAGTCCGTCACGCCGAGGGTTACGCCAAGATTGATATGGACAGGCTGATTGGTAAGAAAGTAACCGATTTCAAATCCTGGGGTAAACACTTTCTGATCTGCTTTGAAGATTTCACCGTCCGCATTCATTTCCTGCTATTCGGAAGTTACCTGATCGACGAGCAGAAGAAAACTAATCCGCGCCTGACTTTGCTCTTTGACGAACACGAGCTCAACTTTTATGTATGCTCAGTTGTAGTACTGGATGAACCTCTGGGAGATATTTATGATTTCTCGGGAGATGTAATGTCGGAAAACTGGGATGCAAAAGCTGCATTAAAGAAGCTGAAAGCCCGACCCACAACGCTCGCCTGCGACGCGCTGCTTGACCAGGATATCTTTGCCGGAAGTGGTAACATCATTAAGAATGAGGTGCTATTCCGCATTAAGGTCCACCCACTCAGCGCAATAGGCGAAATACCAGGCAAGAAGCTGCAGGAAATGGTCGAAGAAACGCGGAACTACTCGTTTGATTTTTTAGAATGGAAAAAGGAAAACACACTGAAAAAGCATTGGCTGGCACATACAAAGAAGATCTGTCCGCGCTGTAACATTCCTTTTCACAAAGAGTATCTTGGTAAAACAAAGCGGCGAAGCTACTTCTGCGAGAGTTGCCAGGAGCGGTTTTGATCAAGCACCATTTCATTGACACGTTTTAACCATAGCCGTTTACCATGCACATTCCAGTGCCCGTCGCTTTTATGAAACCATTCGGGATGTGGAAGCAGATAGTCATGAACGTTCAACAATGGCGCTTCCAAATGGGGATTCCTGGCTATGCGTGTAATTTGACGATTATGGGGAAACCGGTCCGGCTCGCAAACAGTTACCTTGTTTGGAATAAAACAGAAGTAAACTTCTGAAAAGCCCGAATGAAGGTAATGCGAGCGAATTCGGTTCATGTGAATGACCACAGTTATCGAAAGGAGGATTACACCGCTACGCCCATCCTTCCTGTTTTTTCCTATTCTACTCTACCAGCCTGCGTTCTGTTCCAGCTTTGGATTCAATGCTATTTCGTTCGAAAAACTTGCCGCCCTTGAAACAGATCCGGTGACAAACAAACAAAACACAACTTATTGTCTAAGAGAAGGATAATAGCGCTACCTTCACCGGATCCGGCTTTCGGACTACGCTGAATCTTCGCTTTTTGCAAACAACATTTGATACACTGATCGACAGCTACATCGATCATAAAGTGGGGATAGCAGAAAATTTCCTGAGCGATTTACTCGCTGCAAACCTGAAGAGTAATTTGTACAAGTTGCTGGAAAGTAATCAGTTTCAATCTGCCGGCACAGGAAATGAAAAGATTGTACTACACGACAAGCTGTACCGCAGCGACCTCATCTACTGGCTCGACCGCAAGCACAACGATGCTTTTGAAAATCAATTTTTTGATCTGATCGACGAGTTTGTAGCATACCTGAACAGTACCTGTTACACGGGCATTACGGGTTATGAATTTCATTATGCGTTGTATCCCGAAGGCAGTTTTTACAAGAAACACCTGGATCAGTTTCGCAGTAATCCAAGCCGGCAATATTCGATGATCACTTATCTCAATGCGGAATGGAGCGATGGCGATGGCGGCGAGCTCCGGATCCACCACGCTAACCGGGCGCAGGATATTTCGCCTGTCAGCGGGAAAAGTATCTTCTTCAAAAGCAGCGAGCTGGAACATGAAGTACTGCTGACCAACAAAGTGAGACTGAGTATTACGGGCTGGCTGAAAGTAGGGTGATAAACTAGGTTATCAGATCTTTAATCCGAACAGGAACCCAAATCTCTTCTTCCGACTCAGGGTCATTGTTTTTGTACTTCGCGCCGAGCAATTCGAAATGCGGCCGGCTGTCTACTTCGAACTCAGAAGATGGCAGCCAGATGCCAAAGATCCATTTAAAGGTTTTTTCAAATTTATCTGGTATTCCTTTGTAGTGAAACACCGCGTACATACCAGCCGGCAATATAAATGTTTCCATTCCCTGCGGTACCTGATCAAAATCGCTGACTTCAACGGCAGCCCATTTCTCAAATACACTGGCTGGTGAAAAGAAATCCTGATCGTAAACTTGCATAGAGATCAGGTCTGTCGAAACTGCGTTGGTAATCTCCTTCCTACGGGGCATAAACCCGCTCCACAGCTGGAAAGTCTTGTTTTCAGTCAAAGACATTTGCATGTGCTGACCGACCAGTTTCTTTTCCGGTATATTCTCTATTCTTGGAAACATGTTCTGTTAAGGTTGAAAAAGATCCAGCTGCACCACGGGAGCACCCAGCAGCGGAAGCACGTCTACAACATCATACTGGCGCCGTTTGTCATTATACTTCCTGATCGCAAATGCATTGCAATGGAAGCTCGCTTCATATTTGGTGAATATGGAATAAGCCAGCGCAACCCACTCTCTCGACAGCCGCCTCCCAATGGACATATGCGGGTTTTTAGATTCGTCAGCCCACTTTCGCATGTACTGCTTTTTGATCTTTTTGTCAAAAGTCGTCATAACTGTTGCAGTCCGTTTACGGATTTCTTCAGAAGAATCTTCCGTTAATCTGATGTAAAAAGCAGAAAAGTTACCCCGGTCAAAATCCTCGAAACCGGAAAAGACAATATTAAAGGGATCGAGCTCAGATACAATTCGGCGGTACTCTGCCAAAATATATGCGTAATCGTCTTCACTTGCTTCAAACCCATCGAGTGAAATATGTGCCTCTGCATTCGCGCTGCCATAACTTTTACCGATTGCACCACGGTACTGCTGCTTCATTTCGGCTACTTCTTGCAGGATTGTAGCGCTGGGCATGATGGCGAGGGAGTAGGCGGCTAGGATTGGCATTTGAATTCTGATTGTTTGTCGTAAAAGTATTTAAGTGAAGCGATTTTTGGAAATGACTTATGTTCCGTTAAGTTAAATCGAGCTTTCTTGCCCGGAGTCTTGTCTTACCTGATTGCATTGATCAGGATTATAAATCCTTCCGAAAGCGTTACCTTTTTTCTGGTGTGGCGTAAATATTAAAGACGAAGTCACAAAATGGTCTTTGTTATGTCAGATAACAAATTTATATCTAATGGATTTATTTTAACTGTGAATGTTTAAAGCAGTTTTACAACAAGCGCTACGCGATCGTTTGGACTGGCTAACGCAGAAAGAAGTGGACGAGATTTTTGATCAAATCAGTACTCTGGCAAAGATTATAGAAGAATTAGAAAGGAAACATTATATAATACTCCCAAAAATCTGGACAGCTACTTAAATTTCTATTTTAGTAGTTAACTATGAAAAAGGAACGCAGAAAATTCAGCGCAAGCTTCAAAGCCAAAGTGGCCATTGAAGCTATCAAAGAGGTTCAGACCGTCCAGGAACTAGCCTCCAAGTATGAGATTCATCCAACGCAGATAGCGGCCTGGAAGCGGGAGTTTCTGGAAAAGGCGGAGCTCGTGTTCAGCAAAGAGGTACCGACGGCTGGGAATGACACTGAAAATACAAAGGAGAAAGAATTGTATTCCA
>NZ_JNJB01000034.1 GCF_000701505.1 Dyadobacter crusticola DSM 16708
AAGGGGATACAGATTTCCATGGACGGAAAAGGAAGGGCACTAGACAATGTCTTTATCGAACGATTTTGGAGATCACTCAAACAGGAATATGTGTATTTAAACCCTCCGAATGGTGGGATGGATCTGTATCGGGGAATAAAGGCATATGTAGAATTTTACAACCGTCGACGTAAACACACCGGAACCGGGTATATTCCAAATGATCTATTTTTTGAAACCAACGCCAGAGCATCCTAATTAAACTTAATTGTAACCGCTGGCTGTCCAGTGAAACGGGAGTATTTCAGAGACGCCGATCCACAGGGAGAATATGCTGGCGCTCTCAGTTGGGCACTTACAAACAGAAAGACAGCTGACATTAAAAATATTGCTTTGACAGGCCCATATGGATCTGGTAAGAGTAGTATTCTTAAGACCTTTCAATCCCATAATACTAACCCAGATTTATGTTTCCTCAACATCTCGCTGGCTACATTTAAAGAGGAGACGGAAAACCAAGACTCAGCAAAAGGATCGGAACTCCTAAGATTGATTGAACTAAGTATCCTTCAGCAGATCTTCTATCATGAGGAAGATCACAAAATACCTGATTCTAGATTTAAAAAAATTAAGAGCTTTAAACGAAAACATCTGTGGCTTATGTCTGCAGGTGTGTTTATCCTTGCGATTGCGACCATCCATCTATTCAATAAAGATTTTTTCGAAAACTTGCTTGGGTACACTGCTGGCTCACTTATCAAGACTATCTCGAACTTAGCGAGTGCAAGTATTGTCCTAATAGGTTATTTCTATATAATCTTCAAGTCCATACGAACTATTAGTGGCATTACTATTAATAAGCTTAATATTCAAGATGCCGAAATTGCGATAAGTGATAGTATCAGTAAGTCAATACTGAATAACCACTTGGATGAAATTCTCTATTTCTTTGAAGTCACAAAGTACACGGTCGTAGTGATCGAAGATCTTGATCGCTTTGAACAGACAGAGATATTCACCAAATTAAGAGAGCTCAATCAGTTGATCAATTATACAGAGAAGATCAAACGCGAGATTGTATTTATATATGCAGTACGAGATGACATATTCAAAGATAAGGATAGGACTAAATTTTTTGATTTTATCATTCCCGTGATCCCAGTCATCAATTCTTCAAATTCCATTGAGAAATTGAGAGAGATTGTCATAAAAAACAACTACAAAATTGACCCAGCGCTTATTGAGAATATTTCTCTTTTTATTGATGATATGAGGTTGTTATATAATATTACAAATGAATACTTTATATATCATAGAAAGCTCGGCAATCTCAACCCAAATAAGTTACTGGCGATGATGGTATATAAGAATATTTATCCTAACGATTTTGTCGATCTGAGCAACGGGGATGGTAAACTGTTTAATGTGTTTAATAAAAAAGATGAATTTGTCAAAGAAAAATTGGAGGAAATAGACGATCAACTTCAAATATTGCGTACAAAAGTTGAAGAACTGGATGCCATGCTTATTGTTGACGTTCAGGAGTTAAGAAGGATATATATATATAAGTACATAGAGAAGCTATCAAACATTTCCAGTTTTATAATGAACGGAACTAGTTACAATTTTTCCGAGGTGACATCAGACGAAAATTTCCAACATCTTGTAAAAAACAAATTCAACTACAATACATTCATTCACAATTACAACGGCAATTATTATCAGACGAATAATCCAGTTTCAATAAAGTTCACAGATATCGAAGCGGAGGTTGACTCGAAGCGCACTTACGCGAATCGTGTTAAAATGATCAATGATTGGGGCGCTGAAAAGACAGAGGAACTTAAAAGTAAAATGACTGAGTTAGAAAATCAAAAAGTAAAGATTAGGCACTATAAAATCAAAGATATAATTGCATTGGGTGGATGCAAAATGGATCTTGAAAATAAGAAACAGCTGCAATTGGTAAACATCCTACTTCGGAATTCATATATTGACGAGGATTATTTAGATTATATATCAATTTTTTACGAAGGCAGTATTACCAAAGAAGATCGAGAGTTTTTATTGAATGTGAAGGCTCAGATCAAGAGTGAATTTGATTATAAACTTAACAAGATTAATAAACTTATTCCGAAGATCGATTCAATCGATTTTGCTCAGAACTATATTTTAAACTACAACCTTGTAGATGAACTACTTTGTAACGCCAATTATAAGAATCAAGAGACAGCCGTGTTTAATATTCTAAAAGACGAATCTGAAACTTCCATTTCATTTATAAATGGATTTATTGATTCTGGAAAAAATGTTAATATTTTTATTAATATGATTACCAAAGTTTGGCCGAATATTTGGCAGTTCGTTTCACAGCGATCTAATTTCACGAGAGAAAGACTACAGGTTTATCTTAGGCTAGTGCTAGAATACTCTGAGATTGATGATATTAAGTCGATTGCGAGTAGGTCAAAGCTTAAAAGCGAGATATCTTCAATGGAAGATTTTTTGAATATTGCGGTGAATAGCGATAAGCTGAAGCAAATAATCAACACTCTTCAAATAAAATTCGTCCAGTTGAACTTTGCCAAAGCACCGGTTGACTTGGCAAAGTTCGTGTACGAACACCAGCACTACTTACTAACCGATCCCACGATTAGAGTAGTAATCAAGCAATATGGTAGGTATGAGGAAAATGATTTCAATACTAGGAATTTTTATGCCATAACTGAGTCAGGATGTGAACCGCTGAAGAGCTATATAAGACAGGCCATGGACGACTATATCACTAACGTGTATTTGCCTTTGGAAGATAATGTTGCAGAAGATGAAGCTGCCTTGCTTGTTTTACTGAATGAAGATAAGTTATCGAGCGATAAGAAAAAGGAAATAGTAGAGAAAGTCTCAACAAAAGTTATTGATATCAAAAACGTCAAAAATACGGAGATCGTCCAATATCTGTTAGAAGCATCACGTCTTGTTCCCACATGGCAGAACCTTATTCACTATTACCACGAGGCAGATGATGTATTCGACGATTATATCATCGAATTTATAAACTTTGAAGCAAATGCACAGGCTCTTTCCGCAATGAAGATCAATATAGAGAACCCTGTGCCAGACTTGGCAACGGTAAATAAATTTATTAGGAGTTTAATTTTAGAGGAAAATATCTCCAACACATGCTATGAAGTGATATTGAAATCTGTACCATACTACTACGATTCTCTATCTTTTGGCGAACTATCAAAGGAAAAGGTTGCGGTGCTAATACAAAAGCAGAAGCTTGGACTGTCTGTGGATAACTATGATTTGCTTCGCTCTGACTTCAATGGCTTGCATTTAGTATTAGCCGAACAAAAGCACCAAGCTTTTATTGAAAAGATCGCCGATTATGTTATTGAAGAACCAGAGGTGTTCAGTCTATTATCCTCCACTGTTTTAAATTATCAAGAAAAAAGCTCTTTGATCAGTCATGTTGGTGAGCCTTTGATTATCGGCAGTCCTCGAATCACCAGGGTTGTTGGTACTTTGGCTATTGCCAGCGATCAGCTAGTAATTTCCAAGAATACAATAATTCACATATTATTGGCGAGTCTCTCTACTGAGCAAAAGATACAGTTACTAGTTAAAAAAATCGAGTTAATGACAAAAGAAGAGGTTTCAAGTGCTCTACGTGCCTTGCCGGTTCCTTACTCCGAGATAGCAATATTAGGGAAAAGACCAATGCTTTCAGCTGTTCAGATAAATTGGGATCTTGCAAATAAGTTAGTTAATTATGGGCATATCAAACGGGCGGTGGAAGAAAAGGGTAAAATAAGAATTTCAACATTTAGAAGTAGTGCAAATTGATTTGAACTGTTCTGTAATACTATATCAAAGCCCTAATATTGTATTCGATCGTTTAGATGTCTACGTCTGCGACGTTCGCGGTTGATAGCTGATCAGCGGCTTACAACAGCGCTCCTCAAAGTACCTGTTGCAGATCAGAATATTCCCCTATATTTGCCCCGCAAACTTTTTAGAAACACTTTATGAATTTTATTAGAATAGCCAGGCCAAAATGGCCTTGGAGAGGCATACGGGTGCAAGTCCCGAAACCTGGCCGAAGTGTTTCTTCGTTGAAGTTTGCGGTGACCTCTCCTTATTTATTCACCCAAAAACCATTGCCAATGCAAACTTCAGATGGTAAAGGAATCGACTCGAATGCAAATTCAGTCAACGCAACGAATGATGCACGTCACGCATTAGATGTCGGCGCTCCGCTGACGCAACGGCAGGCAGATTTTCTGTATATCGTCGATTGTCAGGGCTGTCGGGAATTATCCCAATCCCTCAAAATGATCCACGATCTGGTGTAAGTATCCCTAACCCACAGACAGTTTGAAATTAGAGATTAAACCTTAATTTTAAACTGATGAAAAAGACCAAATTCACCGAGACACAGATCGTTTCGATCCTCAAACAACAGGAAGCTGGCATTCCAACCAAGGAGATTTGCAGGCAGAATGGCATTTCCGAAGCCACTTTTTACAATTGGAAGAGCCGGTATGGCGGCATGGAAGCTTCTGACGTTAAACGCCTGAAAGATTTAGAGGAAGAAAATTCACGCTTGAAAAAGATGTTTGCTGATCTGAGCCTGGATAATCAAATACTTAAAG
>NZ_JNJB01000035.1 GCF_000701505.1 Dyadobacter crusticola DSM 16708
GAGCTGGACTCGAACCAGCGACCTTTGGGTTATGAGCCCAACGAGCTACCAACTGCTCCATCCCGCGGCGTTGAATTGGAGTGCAAACATACGGCATTATTTTGAATATGCCAGCTTTTTACAAAAAAATTTAAGACAACTTTTATGGATATACCCACTAATACTACGCCCTGGCGCGCGGTTTGCTGCCCGGAAAACCGTAGGTTTGCATAATAATTGGTGGCAGCATCCTAGTTATCAGCGATTTCTAAAATCCGGCCAGCTGCATTCCATTTTAAATAGTGAATACCAAAAAATTTATGGAAGAAGAAGAAAAAGAAGCTCCCTTACGTAACCATCGTGCAGGTTTTGTCAGCATTATCGGTAAACCGAATGTTGGAAAATCGACGCTGATGAATGTATTGGTGGGTGAAAAAATGTCCATTATTACCTCCAAAGCACAAACAACCAGACACCGGATATTAGGAATACTTAACGGAACACACGAAAATATTCCATTTCAGCTCGTCTATTCGGATACACCGGGTGTGATCAAGCCTGCTTATAAGCTGCATGATTCGATGATGACTTTTGTAAAAGGGTCACTGGAAGATGCCGACGTAGTTTTGTTCGTCGTGGAAGTAGGGGAGAAGGTAACTGAACACGAGGTGCTTCCACTTTTGAACCGCACCGATTCGCCTGTGATCCTGGTGCTGAACAAAATCGACCTGTCAGATCAGGAACACGTGAATGCGAAAATGATAGAATGGGAGAATGAAATCCATCCCGCTGCTATTATCCCGATCTCGGCTCTTGAAAATGCGAATATCGGTACATTGTTCGATGCGGTGATCACGCGCCTGCCTTTTCACCCGCCCTATTTCGGGGAAGACGAACTAACAGACAAACCTGAGCGTTTCTTTGCTTCCGAAATGATCCGCGAGAAAATATTTCTGAATTATCGCCAGGAAATTCCATACAGCTCCGAAGTAGTAATCACAGAATTCAAGGAAAAAGACGATATCATCGTGATCCGTGCCGAGATTTTAGTCGAGCGGAAGAGTCAGAAAGGGATTCTGATCGGCGAAAAAGGGGAAATGCTGAAAAGAGTAGGTTCACAGGCCCGCCACGATCTGGAAGCATTTTTTGGCAAAAAAGTTTTCCTTGAACAGCACGTAAAAGTAGAACCCGATTGGAGAAGCAAAGAAAACAAGCTTCGCCAGTTCGGATATGAAGATTAATAATTAATGAATGAAAAACGGTATCAACAATATCGTTTGGACCAGATCAAACAAGTAAAATGGCAAATATTATATCGATAGTAGGGCGACCGAATGTAGGTAAGTCTACATTATTCAACCGCCTTACAGAGAGCCGCAAGGCAATTATGGACAACCAGAGCGGCGTTACGCGCGACCGGCATTATGGTTATGGAGAATGGACGGATCAGTATTTTACAGTGATCGATACCGGCGGATATGTAGTTGGTTCGGAAGATATATTTGAAGGCGCGATACGCGATCAGGTGGAGCTAGCCATTGAAGAGTCAACAGTAGTGTTGTTTATGGTTGATACCATGACGGGGTTGACAGATCTTGATAAAGACTTCGCGAATGTACTTCGGCGATTCAACAAACCAGTTTATCTCGTGGCCAACAAGGCGGAGACACAGGAACGTTACCAATCTGCTGCTGAATTCTACGAACTGGGTTTAGGAGATGAAATTTTCGCGATCTCCGCACAAACCGGTTTCGGAACAGGAGAATTGCTGGATAAGGTAATTACGCATTTTGACACACAGGGTATAGAGAATCCGGAAGAAGGGATTCCCCGCATTGCGATCATGGGTCGCCCGAATGTTGGAAAGTCTTCGTTTTTGAATGTACTGACCGGAACTGACAGAAGTATCGTAACGGATATAGCCGGTACCACGCGCGACGCGATCCACACGCATTATAATGCTTTCGGAATGGAATTCATCCTGACGGACACGGCGGGTATCAGAAGAAAATCACGTGTGAAGGAAGATATTGAGTTCTATTCAACCCTTCGCTCGGTGAAAGCAATGGAAGAATCGGATGTTTGTATCGTGTTGCTGGACGCGACTTTGGGTTTGGAAGGCCAGGATATGAATATTATCGGTCAGGCCGACAAAGCCAAGAAAGGGATCGTGATCATGGTTAATAAATGGGACCTTGTTGAAAAAGACTCCAAAACGGCTGACGCCTACAAAAAAGCCTTACTGGAAAAGCTGGCCCCGATGAACTACATGCCGATCATTTTTGCTTCGGTTGTCGAAAAACAACGCATTCTCCAGGTAATGGAGAAGGCAATGGAGGTTTATAAAAACAAGACTAAGAAAATCACGACCTCGAAACTGAATGAGGTAATGCAGGCTGAGATTGAAAAATATCCGCCGCCGGCACACAGAGGGAAGTATATTAATATTAAATATATGATCCAGCTGCCAACACCTTCGCCCACCTTCGTGTTTTTCAGCAGTAATCCCAAGCATGTAAAAGAACCTTATCTGCGGTATCTTGAAAACAGAATGCGTGAAAATTTCGATTTTTCAGGCGTGCCGATTACCATTTTCTTCCGTGAGAAGTAATATATAGTGATATATAGTTAAAGAAGAGGGTGTCTCAGTTTTAGCCGAGGCACCCTCGTCCATTTGCTTTAAACTGAGTGGAAATTGAAACGCGATATCGATCCATTCAAAGCTAAT
>NZ_JNJB01000036.1 GCF_000701505.1 Dyadobacter crusticola DSM 16708
ACAAATCAGAAAGGAGTTGGCTGGGGCCAGTTCCTCCTGAAAGCCCTTGTTTTTTTAATGCTCTTAACTGCTTCCATGCAACTCAGGGCTCAGGATGTTGGTCTTCAGTGGGCCAATGGGTTTCTTTCGCAAGCCGGTCAAACCGTTACCACTTATGCGGCCGAGACCGATGCCAACAAAAACGTGTATGTCACAGGCTTTTTTGGCGGGACCGTTGACTTTGACCCGGGGGCCGGTGTAGCTAACCTTACTTCGGTGGGTGCCTATGATATTTACGTTGCCAAATATGACCAAAATGGCAAATTAATTTGGGCTAAGCGCATGGGGGGTACCAATAATGATGCCGGTTATGCTTTGAATGTTGACGCCTCGGGTAATGTCTTCGTAAGTGGACCCTTTGCAGGTACGGTGGATTTTAATCCAGGCACGGGCGTCAACAATCTGGTCTCCAGCGGGCAATCCGATGGCTTCATCCTAAAACTGGATACCAACGGCAATTATGTTTGGGCGCAAAGAATGGGATCGCCCGACGCCGAGTACAGTTATAACATAGCATTTGATGCCGCAGGAAATGTATTATTGGCAGGCTATATAGGAACCGGCACGGCGACTTTTGGCTCCTTGTCGATCACCTCCGCAGGTGCCCAAGACGGTTTTGTCGCTAAATTAAATTCCGCTGGGGTCTTTCAATGGGTGAAAAGAATAGGAGGAACCAGCAATGACATTATTTACGGTATTGAGACCGACAATGCTGGAAACATTTACGTAGGAGGTGGAAGCGAATTAGGCAATACAACCGGCCTTGCTACTCTCACACAAAGAGGTAGTTTCATACTTAAACTGGATAACAACGGAAACTTTGTTTGGTCTCATCAAAATCCCCAAGGTAGTTATTACAGGAACATACGGCTAGACGCGCTCGGTAATGTTTACGGTGCGGTAAGTGCTCCTGTGGCTGGCGCACCCACACTGGTGAAGGTGGATAACGCTGGTGTCACTCAGTGGTCAAAAAGACTAGGCGACGGAGCGAATTATCTTTCAATAGGACCTGACAACAATGTTTATATCACAGGTGTCTATACCGGAACTGCCACTTTGGGATCAACTACGTTCACGGCTGCGGGAAGTAATGATATTTTTGTTGCGAAGGTAGATGCTGCCGGAAATGTTGCTTGGGCTAAGTCAATAGGCGGACCTTTATCTGACCAAACATACTGGATATCTGCCGATCATGCCGGGGAAGTGCTGGTTGGCGGCTTTTTTCGGGGAACTGCCGACTTTGACCCCAACGAATGTGTTTACGATCTATCGTCTCCTGGCCCGACAAGCGGCTACGTGGTTAAACTAACCGACAAGCTTTTGCCGGACGGATTCGCCGTATCGCCGAGCACGATTGCCCCTTTGACGCAGCAGGCCTGTAGCCTGGGAATACCCAATGTAATCACCGGCAATGCAGTCGGCGTTACAGCACCGGCAGGTTACACCACGACCATCGTCTACCAGTGGCAGAAATCTACCAGCGCCTCAGGCCCATGGGAGGACATGCCAGGCGAGGTCTTCAAGGATTTGCAGCCGCTCGCTTCCAGTGAACCGCTCTATTACAGGCGTCTGGTCAAAGCTGGAACCAATTTCTGCGGTGTGTTCCAGACTGCAGATACATCCGCAGTAGCCACTGTAACAGTCGGTGCCAACACGGCACCAACTGCCAATGCGGATGGTCCTCAGTGGTTTGTTTGTAGCACGGGCTC
>NZ_JNJB01000037.1 GCF_000701505.1 Dyadobacter crusticola DSM 16708
GGTGCCGTGTTGGCACCGACTGTTACAGTGGCTACTGCGGATGTATCCATCGTCTGGAACACACCGCAGAAATTGGTTCCAGCTTTGATCAGACGCCTGTAATAGAGCGATTCACTGGAAGCGAGCGGCTGCAAATCCTTGAAGACCTCACCTGCCATGTCCTCCCATGGCCCTGAGGCGCTGGTTGATTTCTGCCACTGGTAGACGATGGTGGTAGTGTAACCTGCCGGTGCTGTAACGCCGACCGCGTTGCCGGTGATTACATTGGGTATTCCCAGGCTACATGCTGTCTGGGTCAGGGGCGCAACCGTGCTCGGCGATACTGCGAAACCAGCAGGCAATGCGTTGCTTGTTAGCTTCAAAACAAAACCGGAATTGCCCGTGGGCGATGTGTCGGTCAGATTAAAAACGCATGGACCCGGGTCAAAATCAACCGTTTCATTAAAAAAACCTGCAGTCAGCACCTCACCCGGCACATCCGCGGAAAGGTAAAACGGCCCTTCTACACCCGATGCACCGAAAGGTTTAGCCCACAAAACATCTCCCGCTGGATTCAATCCGGCTACGTACATATCATACGCTCCTCCGTTAAAAGGCAAAGTAAACGAACCCATTGTAGTGGAAGTTCCATTATAAATACCGCCAGAATATATGTTATTGTCAGGGCCAACTTTCAATTTGTAGGAGGACGTTCCAACTTTTCTGGACCATACCCTGGTACCGCTGCTGTTTAGCTTAACAACTGTTGCAGTCCCGCCTCCGCCGCCATATACATTTCCATCGCTGTCTATGGCAATACCGCGGTAATTGGTTGTCTCTGTCGATAAATTAGACCATAGTGTTGTTCCGTTTGTGTTGAGCTTGATCATAAACCCCCCAGCACCAGCCAATGTTGCCATACCGGTCGCATTTCCCGCGGCGCCTCCGCTGATGTACACATTCCCGGCGGCATCAACGTCGACAGCCCCTGTTGCGTCTTCTCCGGGGCCACCCAGTCTTCTGACCCACTGGTAAGCACCCGCAGGGCTTAGCTTGGTTACGAAGGCATCAGTACCACCGGCGGATGTGATGCTTAACGCGCCAAAAGTAGCTGTTCCTGCACCTATATGCCCGATGACATATACGTTTCCGGCTGCATCCAAATCTATATCATGGCTATATTCGTTATTAGGACCGCCCATGCGCTGAGCCCATACATAGTTTCCATTTGTGTCAAGCTTTAAAATGTAGCCGTCTCTCAAAGTTCCATTGGAAACCAGGTTGTTGACCCCGGCGTTAGGATTAAAATCTCCGGTTCCGGCAAACGTCCCGCCTGCGTAAATGTTACCTGCCGCATCAACTTTAAGCGCATAAGAAGTCGTCCCACCAGTAGAACCAACTTGCTTTGCCCAAATGAAGTTGCCTTCCTTGTCAAGCTTGACGAAGAAGGCGCTACTTACAGATGCAGTCAAATTGGTTACAGCAGGCCCGGGATTAAAATCAACAGTCCCGGTGAAATAACCGCTTACATACACATTCCCGTTTGCATCTGTTCCGACGCCGTAAGGAACCACAGCTCCACCGGCTGTGGCGTTTGGCAGAAAGGCCTTGGCCCAATCCATTGCGACTTCCTGAGCCCTGAGTTGCATGGAAGCAGTTAAGAGCATTAAAAAAACAAGGGCTTTCAGGAGGAACTGGCCCCAGCCAACTCCTTTCTGATTTGT
>NZ_JNJB01000038.1 GCF_000701505.1 Dyadobacter crusticola DSM 16708
ATCGGCAGCCCGGTCAGCGGCGGCTTTGCCTACACCTGGGCGCCTTCTACAGGACTTGACAACGCCGGGGTAAGTAACCCGTTAGCGACCTTAACAAGCGATCAGCAGTATATTGTTAAAATTGAGGAGACTGCATCGGGCTGTATCACAACAGACACGGTCAATGTTACAGTTGCTCAGGTTGTAGCAAATGCTGGTGTAGACCGCACGATCTGTAATGGAGCAACAGTGACGCTGGGAACTCCCGCGCCGGAAGGCACAAACTGGACATACAGCTGGCAGCCAGCTGCGGCCGCATGGACCAATGGCACCAATGCTTCTATGCCACAGCCACAGGTTGAGTTCTCAGCTACCGGCAAGCAGACCTTTATACTCACGGTTACTGACCCTGCTTCGGGCTGTGTGGCCATCGATTCGGTTACGCTTTCAAATGAGCTTACCCCTGGTGAATACACCGGCAGCGGCGTTACAATCTGCGAAGGCGAAGAGATTCAGCTTGGAAAAGCACCGATTGCCGGCGCCACTTACCAATGGACGGGAGCAGGACTGAGCTGCACCAATTGCAGTAACCCTGTTGCCAGCCCAAGTGCCACGACTACTTACACGCTTCAAGTGAGCTATCCTGGCTGTTCGGCTCCAATGACCGATCAAGTGACTGTTACCGTTAATCAGATCCCCGATCTGGTACTTAATGATGTTATTGTCTGCGCCGCAGGACCGGTTGCAATCGGCTTTGGTGCGACGGGTAACTCGGCAGCGCCTGCAGGAGCCACTTACCTTTGGTCGCCTGCAACAGGGCTCAACAGCACTACCGCAGCTAACCCAACTGCCAACGTAACGACAGCTACTACCTACTCGGTCGTGGTAACATTGGCCAACGGATGTAAGTTTACTGACGAAGTAGTGGTAACCCCGACAGGCGCGGCTGCGGGCAGCGATGCAACGATCTGCGCAGGAGAATCTACCCAAATTGGTACACCGGCCATAGCAGGCGCTACCTATGCATGGACTGGCGCTGGCATCGTAGGAGCAACCAATGTAGCACAGCCAACTGTAAGGCCGGCTGCAACGACAACCTATACGGTGAACGTAACACGCAATGGCTGTACCCGTACCGATAATGTTGTTGTGACGGTGAATACGCCCGCAGCTTTCAACATTACAGGTAACACCTCTATTTGCGTAGGTGGGAATACTACATTAAGCCTTGTAGGTGCGCCGGCTGCAAACACAACGTGGCAGTGGAGCCCGACGACAGGTGTAGCCAGTCCTACCGGCACTTCAACTACGATCACAACCGCTCAGACACAAACGTATCGTCTGACGCAGACCAACCTGACTACCGGTTGCAGTAATTTCAAAGAAGTAATTGTGGTTGTCAGCCCTAACACGATCGCGGCCAGTACTACACCGCTTGCTGTTTGTGAAGGTGTCGCAACGGCGCTTCCGTTGACTGTAACTTCCACAGGAAGCTATCAGTATGTATGGAGCCCTCAGGCAGGTCTTTCCAACGCATTTGTAGCTAGCCCAACGGTGACGGCTTCAACGAGCCGGACATATAATGTGGTAATTACCGATACGCAGTCTCAGTGCCAGCTGGCGCTGTCAGTACCGGTAACCGTGCGTTCTGCTGCGCAATGTCT
>NZ_JNJB01000040.1 GCF_000701505.1 Dyadobacter crusticola DSM 16708
TGAAGGGACTAACACCAAATCAAAAGCATATACAGCTGAAAGTAAGTACCATGAAAAAAGAAGGATCAACCATTACAATCAACAACCAAGTCTAAATTACAGCTCCTCTAAAAATGGGAAGCCTACACTTGTATTCAATGATCACAAACGAGTTGCTTTCAGAGTCGAATGCCAGGGTATCTATGCGGAATTGCTTAATGGTAAATTCGGATCGGATCAGTTTCAAGGAAGTCAGCACTTCCAGGTTCTTTTCAAACAGATTTTGAATGTCCTTTTCGAGTTTAAAGGGTACTTCGCTGAGGGGAGAGAGGGCAGAGTGTTTGGTGGTGAAGATTTGCATGCAGGTGTTTTCAATGATTTCCTGTATAAGTCACTTCTGGGACCAATATATCTAAAAAGCAAAAAGGACTGTCGCCAACAGCCCTTCCAATCCTAAACTTTCCCGGCCATCTTCTGGAATCCCTCCACGAGCAAATTCACATCAAAAAGCGCCGACTTCTCGGCCGTATCAAACGGAACATCCGAATGATAAAGCGCCAGATCATGCACCATTTTGAGCGAATGCGCCAGCTCCTTGCAGCCCTGACATTCGATGAGGTACCAGAATTCGGCTTGGGAATCTGTCAGCGGAGTGCTGGCATTTGATGCGTGGCGTGCATCGGCCGCGGGGTTAGCTGAATGTACATTTGAGCCAACACCTGAACCATCCGAAGTTTGCATAAAAAATGGATAAGTGTGCTTATCCCAAAGCTTGTTTATTTTTGATTTTAATTCAGTAGATAACATTTGTACTCTCTTTGTGTTTACTAAGCAGCTATTTTATGAATGACCGTGATGATTTCTTCAATTTCTTTGGGTGAAAAAATGCCCAGTATGCCTTGGGGATGCAGTTGAGTAAATGGGGGATTAATCAAATCTTTCTTTTCAATCTTCCCTTTGTCAATCAGATATTTCTTCAAAACCGCCATAAACTCAATCTGGCTATTTGAAAGGTTGCTGTGAAGCTTTATAAGTTCGTCAAAAGCCGTGGTTACCGTTTCTTCAAAAGAATGAATCACTTCTATATGCAAAATGTGCCTGATGAATTGCAGGAATTTCGCGTGTTGATTTCCGTAAACCCTCTGCAATAGCTTTTCTGTGACGAAAGGGTCTTTATCATTCATCATCCGCGCCAGTTCATTCAATTCACTTTCAGTTATCGATTCTCCCGATTTTATCTTTTGCAAAACTGGGTTCTGGTCGGCCAATTGCTGTACCATCGCCTCTACCATTTCCCTGTATCTGCTGACACTTACTAATTCATTCTCAGGACCAAACTCAATCATTTCCTTTTTGTAGGTGACATCTTTTAGATTGAGGCTCTCCTGGTCATTGCCACCATCCCATCGCTGGCGGTACCTCATGAGTGGCGATACTTTGTGTAAGTATCCCTAACCCACAGACAGTTTGAAATTAGAGATTAAACCTTAATTTTAAACTGATGAAAAAGACCAAATTCACCGAGACACAGAT
>NZ_JNJB01000041.1 GCF_000701505.1 Dyadobacter crusticola DSM 16708
TCGCCAATGCCTCTGTATGTGTATCTCATTTGAGGTTATATGAGAATCTAAGACGTTACTTTTTTAGCAGTTCAGAATGACTTAATATTCGAAGGTCCACTTCACTCATTAATTCCTGCCCATACTGGATCAGCTGGTCAATTACTGGTAATGCTCGTTGTCCTTTCTTTGTCAGTGCGTACTCTACCTTGGGTGGTTTTTCCTGATACACAGTGCGGGTAAGTAATCCCATACCTTCCAGCTCACGTAACTGGGTATAAAGCATTTTGTCAGTAATACGTGGGACCGCAAGTTTCAACTCACCGTATCGCTTGCCTGAATCTCTGAGGCAAATCAGAATCGGCATTTTCCACGTACCGCCAATGTGAGCAAATGCAAATTCGATAGGATTATAGTAGACCTTGTGATCGAAAATAAAGCTCTCCATAGGTATTTTATTGTTTTGATATTCAGTTTCTTATCCAAAAATGGTTATATACTAAAAAGTATATAAAGGAGGATCAAAAAAGGTTTTTATGCAGATTTGCATCAAACAAAATTAACGTTTATGCAATCAATTACACCTAAGAGCAACATTCAGGAAATTGCCGAGCAGACTCAGCTTCACATTAACAATTATTGGGAGATTGTCCTGGATAAGCACTCTGACAGGCTACAAAAAGCTTATGAAAAAATGGGTGATGGAGCTTACGGCCTCTATCTAGATTTACTTTTTAAACCTGTCTACGGGAAACTCAAAGACAGTGGCTTCAAAGTCATGCCCAAGCTGCCAGGTAATTTGAACATTTCGAGGGAATGGGGCAATGTCGATGAAACTGATCAACAGCGCTGGATGTGGAGTGTAATTAAATATCCCGATAAAAGCGATTGTGGCACAATCGTGGTGGAAGTCTATCATGACCATACTCAATTCCGCTTACCCAGGCCGCCAGCTATTTGCTGCATAACCCATACCAAACAGAAAGACATCATTGCCGAGCTTTCCCGCATCTCCCCTGATTTCAGTAATGCGAAAGATATGTTAACTGAGTATGCTGATTATCTGGCAAGGATGTCGGGGGAAACTCCCAATGGAAACGATTAGAAGCCCCCGGACCTCGAAGCGTCCCATCAGCATACAAGCCGACTCAGATGCGCAAAAATGCCAATGTTTAATTTTTAAGCACCTAGTTGAAGTGAAAGTATCCGTAAATGTTTGACACATCCCATTTCAGATGGAAGAGCGGTTGGAATGTGAACCACAGGATAGGCCTTATTTTGCTTAGAGTTCAAATGAATTAGAACCTATCATTAGCAGCACAAGGCCATAATCAATGATTGAACTGCCGGCGAGTACCTGATACCGCCCAACAAAACTTGTGGACCAGCGCTGATGTCTCTTCAAAGTTGGTAAGCAATAGCATATGTCCGCCGTCAAGGATGTGTAGATTTGCGTTAGGCAAGTCCCGTTGATAGCAATATGCTTCTTCCAAGCTGAAAAACGCATCATATTTCCCCCAAAGGAT
>NZ_JNJB01000042.1 GCF_000701505.1 Dyadobacter crusticola DSM 16708
GAGGCTGTCTCAAATGAGGCAGTCTTTTTTCATTTTAGAGGTTTGGGTAATTTTTCTGGATTGATTATCTTTAGTTATAAGCAAACCAAAGAAAAATGGGTCGCCGACAGCCTAATTTCAAGCCTTATCACCAGCATCAGTTGATGCTGCTTCCTCCAAGTTTAGAAGATCTTGTCCCCAAAGGGCACGTTGTCCGGGTGGTCAACGATGTGATCAATAAGATCAATTTAGAGCCGCTCAATGCCGCCTACTACCTGACCGGTCCGGCAAGTTACCATCCCCAGATGCTGTTAAAAGTGCTCGTATTTGGCTATATGAGCAATATTTATTCAAGTAGAAAGCTGGAAGCGGCATGTAGGGAGAGCATTTACTTTATGTACCTAAGCTCAATGAGCTTCCCGGATCATAACACCATTAACCGGTTCCGGGGCGTGCGTTTGAAGGATACATTCCGGACGATTTTTGAACAGGTGGTGACGCTTTTGGCCCAGGAAGGCTATTTAAGTATTGAAGAAGTGTTCACGGATGGGACTAAAATCGAAGCCAATGCCAATAAATATACTTTTGTCTGGAAGCGCGCTATTGCCACCAACAAGGAGAAAATGAAGAAGCAGCTGGCTGATATCTGGGCTTATGCCCAAAGCGTGGCTGCTAGCGAGGATAACTTGCCCGAGCCGCCGGACCTGACCACGATCAACAAAGAAAAAGTGCAGGAGACGGTCGATACGCTCAACCAGGTGCTCGGCAAGAAGGAAAACATTGACAAGAAAATGAAGGCCAAGTTGGGTTATGTGACCAAGCATTACCCAGCCAATATCGCGCGATATGAGCAGCAGGAGGCCATTTTAGGCGATCGGAACAGTTACAGCAAGACGGATCCGGATGCGACTTTTATGAAATTAAAGGAAGATCACATGCGTAACGGTCAGCTCAAACCGGCTTATAATGTGCAGATATCAACTTCCAACCAGTTCATCGTCAACTATTCCATCCACTCCAACACCACTGATACAAATACGCTGGCTGGTCACCTGGAACAGCATGAAAAAAGCTTTGGCGCTGCCCCTAAATCCCTTACTGCTGACGCTGGCTACGGCTCTGAGGAAAACTATACGTTATTGGAAGAAAAGAAGGTGACTGCCTTTGTGAAGTATAACCTGTTCGACAAACGCCAGAACCGTGCCTTTAATAAGAAGCATCTATTCGCCGCAGACAAGCTTTATTACAACCCCGGGCAAGACCATTATATCTGCCCAATGGGTCAGAAGATGGATTACATAGGCGACAGGACACGGAAAACAGCGACCGGCTTCTTGCAAACCGTAAGACTTTATAAAG
>NZ_JNJB01000043.1 GCF_000701505.1 Dyadobacter crusticola DSM 16708
CTGTCGCCATTCTTGTCTGTGGCCCTGATCTGCTGGTTGATGAAAGTGCCGGCTTCCACGCAAATGTCGTCCAGCGGGTCCATTAAGGGCCGGTCATTGCGCGCATCGTCAACGATAATTTGCATATCCCGTACAATCTGGCCGATCAGCACTCCGTCCCGCCATTCTTCTACGATGAATGCAACGTTGTAATAACCCTTTGTAACCGGTGCATCCCAGATGAGATCACCTGTAAGTTCGTTAATACTGAAATTAGCAGGCGTAGCCCCGGCCTCTGTGCGTCCCGGCGCGCCGATTTGGTTAGGATTTACATATTGCAAATTGATACCTGCGCCATTTACCCCACTTCTTTGTGGTACAAAAAGGCGGTACGCGAGACTGTCACCATCAGCATCAAATGCATTCGGGTTGTGAATGTAGCGCTGTCCTACTGCTGCAAGATCAATAGGCGCATTCAGTAAAACCGGAGTCTGGTTAGCACCGAACTGCGGATTGATTTCCAGAATGGTACTGACGTAAAAATTAAGGTTTTGTGTAGGAGGAGGCCCGATATTCAGGATACCATTATTTCTATTATCCTCTTCAAATGAAATCCTGTAAGCTGCTGCCGTCGGAAATGTATAGTTTATAATATAAGTATTGCGGGTTGTGTTATTTCCAATGTTCGGTGGCGGATTTTCAACTCTCGGCGCTTCAAGAACGACGGGGGTACCAGAAGACTGGACGTTTCCAACTGTAAAAAAGATTCTGTTTTGAGCATTTGCCGCACCTTCCCCGTTTTGCATATCAAAATAGGCGGTGAGTTTGAGCTCATAGGTGAGGCCTGAAATTCTCCTTGCTGTAATTTCTCCGGCACGAATGTGCGTGGCCATTACGTCAAAGCCGGAAAACAGGAAGCAAAGCGAGAAAGTATATAGTAGAAGTCGTAAAGCAGAGCGCATAAATGTTAAATCAAGCTATGAGATAGAGGTTTTGAAGCCTGTTAATCACTTTTCAACTAATTAGATGAACGAAAATTCACACGAAATGTGTGCGTTCAAAGCGAATATATGTGATTATATAAACTTACCAAACAACTCTTCAATGATATCCCTATACTATTTCAACTGGCGCTCTGTTCTACGTCTTACTTACCTCATAAGCTGCACCCAACCTTTAAGTATGGTAGGCTGGCTTTGTCTTTTTGTGGATTCGAAGCGGACCCTTGCTTCATAGTAGTACTGG